>NZ_AP042390.1:5367500-5535802 GCF_055383785.1 Sporomusa intestinalis | reverse complement strand
TCAGTAAGGGTGCCTGGTTTTGTGCATTCCCGCCTGGCGTAGGGTTTTCATTTTGGGAAATACAATGAAAAGGCTAGTATAAGCCTATGGGAGATACCTTTAATAATACCCAAGTACTTCAGTATGATTTTTTATGCCTAAGCGGCTTAGTTTGGGTTAATTTGACCGTACAGCGCTGTTGTGATTTATAGCTGGAACCAATATAATGTATATCAATATGAAAATCATATGATGTAACCCATAAATCATTCCGGGCTTCCTAATTTAATAGTCAGTAAAAGAGAGGTTGCGCAGCCGTCAACCTCTTTTGCATTAGGGACCGGATTCTAAGAACAAATATTAAAATTATATGGAGGTGAGCCTATTCTCTCTACCAAGCGAGAGATAGGGAGTTATTGGACCCTGCGTCTATGCTGTTAAATTTACTTCTGGTAATGTTGCTTGTGTTATTAAATGGTTTCTTTGTTGCCGCTGAATTTGCCATGGTTAAGGTACGGAGCACCCGGATTGAAACCCTGTTACAGGAAGGGAACACCCGTGCCAAGTTTGCCAAAAAAATTGTCGATCATCTTGATGCGTATTTATCGGCCTGCCAGTTGGGAATTACCCTGGCCTCACTTGGCCTGGGCTGGATCGGGGAACCGGCTGTTGCCGCAATATTTGAACCCATTATGCTGGAATGGGGGTTTTCCAGCCAGGTTGTCCACACGGTTTCTTTCGTCATTGCCTTTTCCATCATTACTGCCTTACACATTATCCTCGGCGAATTGGCCCCTAAGTCTTTGGCTATACAACAGGCAGACCGGGTCACATTATGGACATCAGTGCCATTGATTGGCTTTTATAAGCTAATGTATCCGTTCATATGGATTTTAAATACGATCTCGAATTGGATTCTCCGTATGGCCGGTATTCAGGTTGTCAATGAGCATGAAGCTGCCCATACGGAAGAGGAAATCCGCATCTTAATGGAAGAAAGCCATAAGCAGGGGTTTATTAATAAGACGGAACTTACTTTTGTTGATAATATTTTTGATTTTGCTGAAACAAATGCCCGGGAAATCATGGTTCCCCGTACTGATATGGTGTGTTTGGATATACAGGATACTTTTGAGGAAAATCTGGATAAAGCGCTGACAGAGGAACTGACACGTTATCCCGTGTGTGATGATGATAAGGATAATATTGTTGGTTTTGTTCATATCAAGGATATATTAAAAGCAATTGCCAAAGGGGAAAAACCTGAGTTGCGGGACATGCTGCGGGAAGTAACGGCAATCCCTGAAACCATGCATATCAGTGATTTATTGAAAGTATTGCAAAAAAACAGGACGCAAATGGCGATTGTAGTTGATGAGTATGGCGGCACGGCCGGTTTGGTCACCGTCGAAGACATCCTGGAGGAAATTGTCGGTGAAATTCAGGATGAGTTTGATGAAGAGCGTCCTTGGATTGAAATAGAGGACGATAACACATACTCGGTAGACGCCCGCGTATTATTGGATGAATTCAATGAATTCTTTGCATTGCGGCTGGCAACAGAAGAAGTGGATACATTTGGTGGCTGGATCAGCCTGCATATAGAATTGCCCCCAAAAGCAAACAGCAAAATTGAACACCAAGAATACGAGTTTACTATTACTGAGGTTGATCATATGCGCGTAACCAGAGTGCTTGTTAAAAAGATGAACCGCGATCCGGAGGGTTTGGCCTAACCCTTGGCCCCGGGCCGGCTGCTGTGGGAAAAGCCTGTCTGAGGAAAACCAGGCAGGCTTTTCTAAACAGCGGTACCGGAAGCTCGGTTGTGACATCTTTTTTAATATTCGCTAACCTTCCACTACCTGACAATTGACACTTGATATTCAAAATGCTATACTAATTATCGTTACTCAAGAGATACTATTCTGCCAACCTGCGATTATGCCGATTTGTCCTGATTTTTTAAAGGCCATTTTGCCTTTCTTTCGTATTTCCTTGGTAGGTGAAAAGTTGATTTTTTAGGTCAAATAGAGTATTATAAGCAAGTAGAAACATGGCTCAAGTACAAATCATAACAACATGCGCCCGTAGCTCAGGTGGATAGAGCGGTGGTTTCCTAAACCGCGTCAGCCGGTGGTTCGAGTCCTCCCGGGCGCACCAGAAAAAATAAAGCCTTCCGGCATTTGCCCGGAGGCTTTTTGTATTTTGTCATACTTTTGTCACACTTCCACATTATGCTTGAAGTAGCAATTAGAGGAGGGACAATTTATGAATATCCTGGTTAAGAAAACGATTGTTTATTCCCTGGCTGGGATCATGCAATTTGGTTTGTTTGCAACCGTAGCCGAGGCTTCCGCAGTATATAATGATGATTCGCAGCGTATTGTACAGCTTGCCCGCCATGATCGGCACGACCGCCACCGGGACCGGTATGAGCGGGACCGGCACGAAAGGGAGCGGTATGAAAGGGAGCGGCGGCGGGAGCATAATGAACGGCTGCGCCGGGAAAACGAACGGCATGAACATGAAATGAAGCGCCGCCCCTTTGAGAGCAGAAAGGCCTGGCATGAGCGGCAAAAACGCGAGATCCAGCGGCATAAGAGAGCCGTATATGAGATAACGAAAATGTTCCGTCACCGCTAATATTCATTTAGCCCCGCTTGCGGGGGCTTTTTTTATCCTGATAGAAAGTCTAACTTTCCCTGGATAAGGGCAACATCGGCTTTCGCTAAGGCTCGGCGCAAGCCGTGTTTTCTTTATGTCCTTTTCTGCTTGGCCTTTTTGCGGATTGGCTTATTATCACAGTAACAGATCCGGGGTGGAGATCATAGGATATAACGTACATCACTTCGCTACACAAAAAATAAAAGGAGGTCTTTTCTATGGGATGGGGAGGATTCGGTGGCCGCGGTGGTGGTAGTTGGTTTATCATCATTATCATTATTATTTTACTATTATTCTGCTTTGAAGATGACTGCAACTCCATTTGCTAACATGTAAATCACCCGTTTTATCATGAGGCACAGCCAATTTGTGAGGTTACCGCCCGCTTATGTTTTGGCTCGTGTAGGGTCGTCTACCGCCTGGTAGACGACTTTTTGTTTTGGGTCAAACAAATAGGACCCCTGTTGATACTGCCCGCCCGCAATCATTATTCTTGGCGGAGTTTGGCATTTTTACGGATTTTTATCGTGCCAACGATAATTTCCGGCAGCAGCACAAAAAACAGACCGATATAACCCACTGAACCATAGCCTTTGACCACAATATTGGTTAAACCGAATACTGAAATTCCTGTACAAATTGCTATGGTAATAAAGGAAATTGCTATCCGGCGGGCCCGCAAACTGTTCAAAATTCCCTTTCCAACCAGAACCGGTTCGAAACGGGCCACTGTGGAAAATACCAGGGATATGCCTGTACCCAGCAAGGCGACAAATAATATGACACTATATAATATTTTTAGCCAGGGTAAACCAAGCTGCACGGTGACAAAGTACACCGGCAGGGTCTGGTCAAGAATTTCCGGGCTAAACCCTAATAACATAATACAGACAACCGCCAGGAAGATCCCGTTTAAGAGGCTGCCAAAGAGCATAAACATATTGCATTCTTTTGTTGTCTTTATATGGTGGGAAACAGAGATAATAGGCAAAACAGTAAACGCCTGAAAGCCGATATAAATCAGCATGTACCAAACCGCATCACCAAAGCTGGTGCCAAAGGTTTCCTTAGCCGTTAAAACCTGCTGAAAATTAAAGGCTCCCATTTGAATGCCCAATACACAAAGTATCAGTAAGGTAACAATCAAAAAATAAGTTTTTAGATTTAAGACTTTAATGATTAGTTCACTGCCAAAGATAGTCAATAACAGTAAAATAAAGCCTACAGCCACTATCCCCACTCCATAGGGAACCCCCAGCGAGCTGTTTAGCAGGGCGCCGGAACCGGCGATGGCGGTACTTACACCACAGGCGATCAGCATGATAAAACCAAACTCAAAGACGAGGGAGAAGTATTTCTCATAAGGATGGAACAGGGCATCTCCAAAACTCTTATAATCATAGGTTTTATAATCTTTGGCCAGGACCAGCGCATTTCTGTGCCCCCAGCCCAGCAGTACCATCGCCACTAGTGGCAGAAAGACCGAATACCAGCCATATTTCACAAAAAAATTTACTTCCTGGTTGCCGGTGGCAAAGCCACCCCCACTATGTGTTGCAAACCAGACCGCCGCCATAGCAAAAGCTGTCCCGGCAGAACTAACTTGTTGGTTTCCCATATAGCGCCCTCTTTTCTGAAGTTTATTAAATGCAAAAGCCCCTATTGACATTTAACGTCAATAGGGGCGAGGTTATCGCGGTACCACCCTAACTTAGGCTCATTACTCAACCAATGCGTATATCGGCTGATATCTTTAACGCAGATAAACGCTGTAGCCTAATAAGGGTTGCCCTTTGTTTCAGCCAAAGAATTCCTGGGTGAGTTTCGCAAATATCTGCACCGATTTTCACCAGCCACCGGCTCTCTGAAAGCAAGATTATGTTTGCATATTGCCCAATCATCATTTTTAATCAATGTAAATTATTTGCTAGTATACGCCTGCAGACGGATAACTTTGTTACATTGTTGCACGAATAATGGTATTTGTCAATATAAAATTGTAACTGTTTCCGGAAATAAAACGGCTGTAGACGAGTCAACAGGGCTTTTTTTTGTGGCTGCATAACTATTGATGGTGTTGCATGCCGGTCATGAAATTAATAAAGGCCTTGGCCGAGCTTGTTAAATATCGGCTTCTATTCCAGGCCAGCACAATCTGAAAATGAATTGCCTCAGATAAAGGGCAGCTGTAAATAGTAGCATATTTTTGGGCAATGGCATCAAAGAGAAAGGAGATACCGATTTCCAGTTCAACTAAACTGATAATGGTCTCAACCTGGCTGGATGAAAAAACAACCTGAGGTACGAAGAGATGTTTTTGACATTCCTCCAGCACAACCTGGCGATTGTAAGTATCTTCTTTAAGTAAAATGAAGGGCTGATCGCGCAGCTTGTTAAAGGGGATACTTGACAGGGTGCTGAGCGGATGGTGGTGCGGCAGGCAGACATGGATCTGACCTGTGGCAATTGGCAGTATTTCTAAAGCGGGGGATAAGTGGGATTGCGTTATTATGCCAATATCAATCCGGCCTTGTTCTACCAAGTTGTGAATAGTTAACGAGCCGCCTTCCACGGCTGAGAGTTCGATGTGGGGGTATTCCTGGCGAAACTTGGCAAATATTTGCGGAAAGAGAAAAATCCCGATCATGGGGGGAATGCCGATTTTGATTGACCCTTTGGGAAAGGCTTTGAGGTCGTTTATCTCGTTGATGGAATCGCTGACATGGGTGAGGATCGTATTAACCCGCTGTAAGAAGACTAAGCCCTCGGCGGTTAGCGTGATTTGCCGGTGTGTCCTATAAAACAGCTGGATACCAAGTTCTTCCTCTAATTTTTGAATGGCAATTGAAATAGAGGGCTGAGCGACATGCAATTCTTCGGCCGCCTTCGATATGCTATTTAAACGACAAACCATTTGGAAATACTCTAATTGCCGTAATTCCATGAGTGACCCTCCTTTGTATAATATATAACTATATTAACATAAAAATTATATATTTTAAATTTATATATAGCTGAGATATACTATTATCAAACAGGAAAATGATTTTGATTCATGAATATAAATTGAGGTGAAAGACTATGCGGAACAAGGCTATTACAAGCATGGCGGTCGGTACTCCGGCTGTCACCTGGGAATTGCGGGGCAATTCCGGCTTTATAGGTAGAAAACATTTGCAGGCTATGAGGGCGGCGCAGGCTATATTAAGCGGCGTTGACACTTATGATATGACTATTTATGATTCCTTAAACTGTGGCAAGCTGGCAGGTTTGATCAGATATCTGCGTCAACCATCCTGCTGAGCAAGCCTAGGCTATCGACCCGTGAACTGAAGTTTACGGGTTTTTTTATGAAAAAATTTAGACACAATTACCAGCAGTATTTTTATAAGCCGGAAGCCTGAGATTGACTGCTGCCGGCAAAATCGATACAATTAAAATGTAAATTAAAGTAAAAGCTATAATCGATACAGCGCACTGGCAATACCTCGTCTGCGCCAGCGGCAACGGGAGGAGCTTAACTGTAAAACGCAGATTGAGACTAACAGGAATAGACTCGATGGGAGGAAATGGCGATGAATTTTACCCCGGGATCAGAGATTATGCCCAGAATAGATCGGTTCCAGGCGGCTTTGCGCAGGCAGGAGCTTGATGGGGCCCTGATTGTGCTGAACAGTGATATGTTTTACTTTACCGGTACTGTGCAAAATGCGATACTGTATGTGCCGGCCAGGAACGAGCCGCTGCTTATGGTAAAAAAAAGCTTGCAGCGGGCTCGCAGCGAGTCACCATTAAAAAATATTGTCCCTATTAAGAGCCCCAAAGAAATTGCGGGCATCATCAATGACCAGTTTGCTAATCCTGTTAAACTCGGCCTGACCTTGGACGTCTTGCCGGTCAATCTGTATCATATTTATAAAAAAATGTTTCCCAATGTCGTATTCAGTGATGTGTCGCCGTTGATCAAAGAAATCCGTGCCATTAAATCGCCCTATGAAATTGAGCTTATCCGTGACTCCCTAAAGGTAATTGACAAGGCTTTTTCGGCAGTTCCGGCCTTTTTGCGCGAAGGCATGACCGAGATTGAAGCCGCGGCCTTATTTGAAGCGGAAATGCGTAAACGGGGCTACTCGAATTGCTGTAAAATGAGGGCGTTTAATCAGGAGTTGTTTTTTGGCAATTTCTGTACTGGCAACAGTGGCGCATTCCCCAGTTTCTTTGACGGGCCCGTAGGAGGCGTAGGGGTTAGTCCGTCCCAGCCGCAGGGGGCAGGCTGGAAACCGATCCAGCGCAATGAGGTCATTTATATTGATTATACTTGTGTACTGCAAGGTTATACAGGCGACCAGACCAGGATATTTTGTATCGGCGAGCTTACTCCCCGGCTGGTTAAGGCCTATGAAGACGCCTTATTCATTGAAGCGGAAATAATTAAAGCCATGAAGCCGGGGATACCGGCCGAGGAGCCGTATTTGCTGGCTGTTACTATTGCCGCCGAACTGGGCTACAAAGACTATTTTATGGGTTACCGGGAGGACCAGGTCAAGTTTATTGGTCACGGCATCGGCCTGGAGCTTGATGAATGGCCGATACTGGCCAAGGGCCTGACTGCTCCGGTCATGCCAGGCATGACTTTTGCGCTGGAGCCAAAGTTTGTGTTTCCCGAAGGGGCAATCGGGACGGAAAGCAGCTTTGTAATGACGGAAAACGGGCCTGTACAACTGAGCCTCACACCCAATGGCATTACCTACATCAAGTAAGCGCCGCTTAGGGCTGCAAACGCCGGCAACCAGGAGGGAACGAAGTGGCCGAACCTTTAAAAGCGGTCTATAATCAAGAGTTTTTGCAGCAATTCAGTGCAAAGGTGCAGGGGGCTTATCCTGGTTTTAACGCCTGGGGTTTTATCACTGATGCAATTGGCAAGCAAGCGGAGTGGGAACAGCTGGCGCTAAAAGCCCGTATGCGCAGAATCACTCAGACCCTGGGGCGGTATTTGCCCGGTGACTACCAAGAGGCGCTGCATATCTTATATGCCATCGACGAAAGCTGCAGCGGCTTTCCCTATTTGTTCTTCCCGGATTTTGTGGCTGTGTATGGCCAGGCTGAGGAACACTGGGAGCTGTCTATGGCAGCGCTGGCCAGATTTACAGTGAAGTCATCGGCTGAGTTTGCGGTCAGACCGTTTCTGCTGCGCGAGCCTGTACGGATGATGGAGCAAATGGCAAAGTGGGCAACAGATCCGAATGAACATGTCCGGCGGCTGGCAAGTGAGGGCTGCCGCCCCCGCTTGCCGTGGGGCGAGGCGCTTTCTATGTTCAAACATGATCCCACTTTGGTTTTGCAGGTACTGGAACTACTGAAAACAGACCCGTCGCCGTATGTGCGTAAAAGTGTTGCCAACAACCTAAACGACATTGCCAAAGATCATCCGGCGGTTGTGCTGGCAACGGCCCGTCGCTGGCAGGGCGTGCACCCGCACACAGACTGGATTGTGCGGCATGGCTGCCGCACCTTGATACGCCAAGCCGAGCCGGAGGCTCTGGCTCTCTTCGGTTATGCCGAACCGGCAGGGGCGGCAGCGCTTATCTCTAGTGCCTCCTTAGCCGCAATGCCGGCACTGCTGCCGGCCGGCGGGAGCTGCGAACTGCGGTATGAGCTTGCTGTCCGGACCGGCGAGCCGGTGCATATCCGTATCGAGTACGGGATTGATTTCGTAAAGGCCAGGGGGCATACGGCGCGCAAACTGTTTTTACTGTCTGATAAAACCGTGGCAGGAGGAACGCACCTGTGCGGGGTTCGTATTCACAACTGGGCGGATCTGACCACTCGTCGTCACTATCCGGGCCGGCACCGGATTGCCCTGCTGGTTAACGGCCGGGAAGTTGCCTATTCAGCGGTTACCCTTGTGGCGGACAAGAAAAGGAAAGATGAGACCGGGTGCTAACGCTGATAATAATCGGGGTTGCTAAGGTTGGCGGAAATACTGCTGAGGGGAAAAGCAGGCAGATTACCAATAGGGAAGCCGCAGATAAATAGCTGCGGTTTTTTTGTTATGATAAAAAATTAAGCTAACCTGACTTTTGGTTTTTGTATAAAGTATCCAATTTCCCGAAAATAGAGCTCCAGTGGATATTTACGATTGCCTTGGGAAGGGTGTATGATATAAGGAAATTATTTTATGGACAGTGACAACGGACGTTTGAACATAGGAGGGGTATTGTGGCTGTAACTTTTGCCCAGAGAACAGAACTGTTGAAAAAATCGGAGATTCGTGAGATACTGAAGATTACCCAGCGGCCGGAGGTCATCTCTTTTGCCGGCGGCCTGCCGGCACCGGAGCTGTTTCCGGTGGAAGAAATGAAGCATATTGCTGTCAGAGTGCTTCAAGAATCAGGGAGTCAGGCCCTGCAATACTCAACCACTGAAGGCTTTGAACCATTACGCAGGCAAATTGCCGCCAGGATGAACAGCCGGTTCAAAACCGTTGTTCAGCCGGAAAATGTTTTAATAACCAGCGGCTCGCAGCAAGCGCTCGATTTTTCGGGCAAGCTGTTTTTGAATGCCGGTGATGTTGTTTTATGTGAAAGCCCTACTTATTTAGCGGCTATCAGCGCATTTGCAGCTTATGAGCCGAATTTTCTGGAGGTGCCTACCGACAATAACGGCATGATTATTGCGGAGCTGGAAAAAATTTTGCAAACGGTTGCTAATATAAAGCTTATTTATATTATTCCCGATTTTCAGAACCCTACCGGCAGAACCTGGTCATTAGAGCGGCGCCGGCAGTTTATCGAGGTTATAGGCAAGTATGAAGTACCCGTAATTGAAGATAATCCTTATGGTGAATTGCGGTATGAAGGTGATCTGCTGCCGGCGATTAAAGCCTTTGACAGTACAGGTCTGGTTATATTTGTAAGCACCTTTTCCAAGACCTTTTGTCCAGGTCTTAGAATTGGCTGGATAGCTGCCGACAGCAGGTTTATTGAAAAATATGTTCTGCTTAAACAAGGGGCTGATTTGCACACTTCCTCCCTCAGCCAAAGAGAAATATCCCTGTATATGGAGGTATACAATTTTGAAAACCATATACAGAGTATAATCAAGGTTTATAAACAGCGGAGAGATGCTATGCTCAATGCCATGGAAGAATACTTCGGCGCAGAAATACGCTTTAACCGGCCTCAGGGGGGGTTATTCACCTGGGTGGAGCTGCCGGAGCGGATAAAGGCGGTCGAGTTGTTGAAACGCTGCCTCCGGCACAATGTAGCGTTTGTCCCCGGCAATTCTTTTTTCCCCAATAGACAGGTGGAAAACATGTTTAGACTGAATTATTCCAATATGCCGGACGAGCGCATCCGGGAAGGAATTAGACGTCTGGCTATGGTAATAAAGGAGTATTGAAGGTCGCGTTTTTGCCTGGGGCCGATCAGAATAACAGTTGCAATATAACCGATATAACTAAGGAAGCAGGAATAAGCATGAAGCCATGGGCGTACGGGTTAATACTGGTTGCCGCCACATTATGGGGCATTATCTCAATTTTTGTAACAGGTCTGGCAGAATACGGTTTTTCTACACCCCAGATTGTGGCGATGCGGGTGGGCATCAGTGCTATTATTTTAACTGTATATGTTGCTATTAAAGATCGCAGCCTGCTGAGAATCCGGCTGAAACATGCAAAGTATTTTCTTGGTACCGGTGTATTGAGTATTGCTTTTTTCAATTGGAGCTATTTTACTGCCATCCGGGAGACCTCGGTGGCGGTTGCTGCCATCCTGCTGTATACGGCACCGGCTTTTGTGCTGGTATTATCCAGGCTGCTGTTTGGCGAAAGATTGACTAAAGGCAAAATTGCGACCCTTGCCGCAACCTTCTGTGGCTGCGCCCTTGTCGTGGGAATTGTGCCTGGCGCGGAAGGGACGATTCCCTTTTCCGGTCTGGCTGCCGGCCTCGGCGCCGGCTTTGGCTACGCGCTGTACAGCATCTTCAGTAAATACGCCCTGCAGTATTATAGTGCGATGACGGTAACGGTTTACACTTTTTGGTTTGCTGTTGCCGCCATGGTGCCGGTAAGTGAGCTGTGGGCAGCGCGCACTTTGTTTTTTCAGTGGCCGGTGGTTGCTTACTGCGCTGGCTTCAGTTTTTTTTCCACCATTCTTGCCTATTGGTGCTACACAACGGCCTTGACTTATGTCGAAGCCGGCCGGGCGGCGATCGCCGCAACCCTGGAGCCGATAGTTGCCACTCTGGTGGGGATATTGTTTTTCGGCGAGGCTCTGACCTCCTGGCAACTGATTGGCATTTTTCTGGTCATCACAGCCGTAGTCTCCGTGCAGTGCAGCAATAATGCCCAGGGGGAAGCTGCGGACGGCCACGAACACCGGCAGGGCGTGCCAAGGAGGAGTTCGCTGTAAAAAGGGCCGGAGTGAAAACTTCTTTGGGAAAGCAGGCACCTATTGATTTTTGGAAACTAAAATACTATAATAGTTTATGAGTTAGGGAAAAAATGACACAGGCCAAGCGTGCCGGTCCCTAAGAACAGGGGGAAGTTAATGGAGGACATAAAAAATCTTATTCTCGATAAGGCCAAAGAGCGCATGGAGCGCTTTGGTTTCAAGAAGACCACGATGGATGAGATAAGCAAGGACTGTAAGATTTCCAAGAAGACCATATACGAGCATTTTACCGATAAAGAAGATATGTTCCGCTGTCTGTTGCTGCGTGAGTGCCATAAAACGATAGAGCTTCTGTTTGCCCAAATGGGAGATATGTCTGACCCGCTTGAGCGTTTAATCCAGCTGACCCGCAGGGCAATAGCGCACTTTAACCAGGATCATTTTATCACCAGAATCCTTAAAGATGATGAATTGTTCCTGGCGTTTATCAACAGGAAGTATCATGAAATGATTGATGAAGAGATTATCACAATGATTGCCGGGATTATTCGGGAAGGAAAGCAGCAGGGCAGGTTCCGTGAAGTTGACGAAAGAATTGTTGCCTATGCCGGCTTTAAACTGTTCCAGGCCTTCAGTTATGCCCGCACGGGGCCGCTGCGCCAGGAGGAAAATGAGCAGCACTATACGGAGGTGCTCATTGATTTTATAGTTAACGCGCTGGTAAAGAAATAGACTGATTTGTCAATGAATGTTGAAGGAGGGCCTGTTATGCATAAGTCTATTGCCAATTTAACTGTACTATTTGTGCTGCTGGCGTCGGTTAGCCTGACTGGCTGCACGAAAGCAGAGACCGTTAGGGAAGAGGCGCCCTTTGTCCGCTCGCAGCTTGTTAGGCTGGATGCTGCCGGCCAGGCAGCAAACTATGCCGGTGAAGTGCGCGGCCGGTATGAGACGCAGCTGTCGTTTCAGGTCAGCGGGAAGATTATCAAAAGGCACGTTGAGCTTGGCAGTACGGTTCAGTCCGGGGACGTGCTTATGGAGATTGATGCCAAGGATATAGAACAGACGGTCAACATGAGCTCGGCACAGGTTGCTTCCGCTCAGTCTCAGCTGAGTCTGGCCAGGACGAATCTTGAACGCTATCGCAGTCTCTATGAGCAGGGCGCGGCCAGCCGTATGCAGCTGGATCAATACCAGAATGCCTATGATGTTGCCCTGGCTGCTGTTCGTCAGGCAACCGCCCAGTATACGCAAGGGGCTAACCAGCTGGGCTACAGTACCCTGGTGGCCGATAGGGCCGGTGTTATCGCTAATGTTGCTGCTGAGGCCGGGCAGGTTGTGAATGCCGGCCAGCCAGTCGTTACCCTGGTACAGAATGGTGAACGGGAGATAGAAATCAATGTCCCGGAAAACCGTATTGACGAAATGCGAACCAGCAGGCAGGTGCAGGTCAGTTTTTGGGCCCTGCCCGGCGTTACCACCGAGGGGCAAGTCAGAGAGATTTCGCCAGTGGCTGACAAAGTGGCCAGAACGTATAGAGCCAGGATTAGTTTGCCCAGCCCGCCTGACGGCATCAATCTGGGGATGACCGCCAATGTAACGGTGGTCGGCCCCACTGGCCAGCAGGCCGTTTATATTCCCCTTGCGGCAGTCTATCAAACTGGTGATACACCCCATGTGTGGATTATAAAAGACGGCATAGTCAGCTTGCGCCCCATAAAGGCCGGCGCCTTCGGTGACGGCAGGATTCAAGTGCTGGACGGGCTTCAGGACGGGGATCTAATTGTTACCGCCGGCGTCCAGAAGCTGCGGGAAGGTCAAAAGGTGCGCTATGAGTAAGCTGAATCTGACAGAATGGTCTCTTAAGCACAAGCAGCTTGTGTACTTCTTTGTTTTTTTGGTTTTTGTGGCCGGCATTTTTTCCTACCAGAAACTAGGACGGATGGAAGACCCCGACTTTGTCATCCGCCAGATGGTTGTGTCGGTTGCCTGGCCAGGGGCCAATGCCCGCGAGGTGGAGGAGCAGGTAACCGACAAAATTGAGAAAAAGCTGCAGGATACCCCCGGCCTGGATTATTTAAAAAGCTATTCGCGTCCGGGGCAGGCCGTAATCTATGTGATATTAAAAGATTCGGTTAAAGAAGCGGATGTGCGGCCCACCTGGCTGGAAGTGCGCAATATGGTCAATGATATCAAAGGCACACTGCCGCAGGGGGTAGTGGGACCTGCCTTCAATGACCGGTTTGATGACGTATTCGGCAGTATTTATGCCCTTACCGCGGCAGAATACAGTTACGAGGATATGCGGGAAGAGGCCGAGCTGATCCGCAGGACACTCCTGGGGGTAAACAGTGTTAAAAAGGTTGAACTCATCGGCGTGCAGCCGGAAAAAATTTATATTGAAATGGAAAGCAGCAAGCTGGCCGGGCTGGGAATAGACCCCAGTCTGATTATTGCGGCCGTAAAAGCGCAAAGTGCGATGGCAGCCTCGGGGATGGTGGAGACGGCCTCGGACAATATATACCTGCGGGTGTCAGGGCTGTTTGAAAATATTGACGGCCTGCGCAACCTGCCGATTCGTGTTAATGAGCGGACCTTTCGCCTTGGCGATATTGCCAGGATTGAGCGTAGTTACGCCGAACCCATGGAACCGAAAATGTATGTCAACGGACAACCGGCAATCGGTATTGCCCTTTCCATGGACAGTGGGGGGAACATCCTTACCCTGGGGACCGAGCTGGAGAAGACTATAGCGGTAATAAAAAAGGATTTGCCGCTCGGCATGGAAATCAGCCAGGTATCCAATCAACCCCAAGTGGTCAAAGAATCCATCAATGAATTTATCAAATCTTTGGGGGAAGCTGTCGTCATTGTACTGGCAGTCAGCTTTCTCAGCCTTGGGGTCCGGTCAGGCGTCGTGGTTGCCTTATGTATCCCTCTGGTTATTGCCGGGATCTTTGTGGGTATGGAGATCCAGGGGATAGATTTGCACAAGGTATCGCTGGGGGCCTTAATCATGGCTCTGGGCTTATTAGTGGATGATGCCATCATCGCTATTGAGATGATGACCGTAAAGCTGGAGCAGGGGTGGGGGCGCTTTGAGGCGGCTTGCTACGCCTATACCGCTACTGCTTTTCCGATGCTCACAGGCACCCTTATCACTTGTGCCGGCTTTATACCCATCGGTTTTTCGCAGGGGGCGGCGGCCGAATTTACCAGCAGTTTATTCCCGGTTATCACCATTGCCCTGGTAATTTCCTGGGTTGTATCTGTTATGGTAACGCCGCTGCTGGGGTATAAGCTGATCAAACCCAAACATACCGCCGGGCCGGGCCGTGATATATACGATACAAGGTTTTACCGGCTGTTCCGGCAGACCCTTGTTTGGTGCCTGAAGCACAAGCAGCTGGTGCTTGTCATAACGGCGGTTTGTTTTGCTGGCTCGATCTTTTTATTACAGTTTGTCAAACAGGAGTTTTTCCCGCCTTCAGTCCGGCCGGAGCTAATTGTGGAGATGACGTTGCCGGAAGGAGCCTCGCTGGCCGCAACCGGGCAGGAAGCCCAAAAACTGGCTGACAGCCTCGCCGGTGACCCGGACATTGAGAGTTACAGCTATTATGTCGGCAAAGGCGCACCCCGCTTTATTCTTACTATAGAGCCCAAGCTGCCCACGAACAACTATGCCCAGTTTATTATTGTTGCCAAAAACCTCCAGGCCCGTGAGGCGCTGCAGATGAAAATTGATAAGTTGTTTGACGAAAACTTTGCTAATGTGCGGGGCCATGTTAAGCTGATTCAAACCGGTCCTCCCTCAGAATACCCGGTTATGCTGCGGGTTAGCGGCTATGACCACGAGCAAGTCCGGGCAATTGCAAAACAGGTCAGTGAGACGATGGCTGCGAATCCCAACCTTACAAAGATTAACTTTGACTGGAATGAAAAAAGCAAAGTTATGCATTTAGCGGTTGACCAGGACAAGGCCAGAACGCTTGGTCTCAATAGCCAGGGGTTGGCTCAGGATTTACAGAGCCAGCTGTCCGGCGCCGCCATTGCCGAGTATTATGAGCAGGATAAGACGGTTGGCATTGTGTTCCGTTTAGATGCGCAGAACCGCAAGGATTTAGGCAGTATCAAAGACCTGCCGGTACACATCGGCAACGGCAAATTTGTGCCTTTAGAGCAAATTGCCCAAATAAGCTACGCTGCGGAAGAAGGGGTAATCTGGCGTCATAACCTGAAGCCGACGATTACGGTGCAAGCAGAGGTAAGCCCCGGTGTAACCGGTAATGATGCCACCAAGGAAGTGTATGAAAGTCTAAAATCAGTCCGCGCCGGCCTGCCTGCCGGCTATAGTATTGAGATTGGCGGTTCGTTTGAAAAAAGCCAGACCTCGATTGACTTCTTGCTGAAAACGGTGCCGATTATGATTGTGGCTATTGTTATCCTGCTTATGCTGCAATTGCAGAATATATCTTTGATGATCCTGACTCTTCTGACCGCTCCGCTTGGCATCATCGGGGTCAGCCTGACCATGCTGCTAACAGGCCGGCCGATGGGTTTTGTGGCTGAACTCGGGATTTTAGCCCTTAGCGGGATGATTATCCGGAACTCGGTCATTCTGATTGATCAGATTGAACAGCATATCAAAGCCGGCGAGGCGCCGTGGGAGGCCATCATCAACTCCGCCGTACTGAGACTCCGCCCCATTATGCTTACGGCGGCGGCGGCAATCCTTGGCATGCTGCCCCTGGTTCCCAGCACGTTCTGGGGGCCGATGGCGGTGGCCATCAGCGGCGGCTTGCTGGGCGCAACCGTGATGACCCTGCTTGTTCTGCCGACCATGTATGCCGTGTGGTTTAAGGTAAAGCCGGAAGTAAAAGCAAACCAGGCTGATTAAGACGCTTGCCGGCATTTTTCCGGGCTTGACAATCCCGGTGAAAGTAGTATTCTATAGTCAGACTTATTCTCAGGGCGGGGTGCAAGTCCCCACCGGCGGTATCCCAGGCAACTGGGGAGCCCGCGAGCGCTCCTGCTTGCAGGAGGTCAGCAGATCTGGTGAGAAGCCAGAGCCGACGGTATAGTCCGGATGAAAGAGGATGAGACAGTTAGCTGGTTACTGACAGCAGTGCTAGCTGTCCCCAACGCCCTGATTCGGGTGAGTCGACTAAATATAGGAGGCGACTACTTTGAATCAGCAGTTATTAGCCCGGTTTGGCAATTCTGGTGCCCGGGTGGAACAGGCACTTAAGTCATTGCGCGCAGGGCAGGGTATTCTGGTTACTGATGATGAACAGCGGGAAAACGAGGGCGATATATTTTTTGCTGCGGAGTCATTGACTCCGCAGCAGATGGCAATGCTTATCCGCGACGGCAGCGGGATTGTCTGCCTGTGCCTGCCGGCAGAAAAGGCGGAAGAATTGGCTCTGCCGCTGATGGTGGAGAATAATACCAGCCACTTTCAAACGGCGTTTACTATATCCATTGAGGCTGCAAGCGGCGTTACTACAGGGGTTTCTGCGGCCGACCGGGTTACGACAGTGCAGGCGGCGATCGCCGAACAGGCCTGTCCGGATCATCTGCGGCGCCCTGGGCACGTATTTCCATTAAGAGCGCGCCCCGGCGGTGTCCTGGAACGCCCAGGCCATACGGAGGCTAATGTTGACCTCATGCGGCTGGCCGGCCTGAAGCCATATGGTGTCTTATGTGAACTTACCAATCCGGATGGGACGATGGCCCGCCTGCCGGAAATAGTAGCGTTTGCCGAAAAGAATAACATGCCGGTAGTCACTGTGGCAGATATTGTCCAGTACCGGCAGGCCTTGGCCTCTAAAGAGCAAAGATAAAGAAAAAGATCCGTAGACAGTTTTCCTGTCTACGGATCTTTGCTAATTCATCATACTAGACGCTGCGTTTTTGTCTAAAATTCTTGTATTTAGCAGTCCCGTATTCAATCACAACAAATAATACAGGAACCAGGAAGATTCCCAGGCCGGTGGCCATGATCATGCCACCCACGACCGTTGTTCCCAGGGCCGTGCGGGCGGCGGCACCGGCGCCTGTTGACAGGGCCAGCGGAATGCAGCCCAGGATAAAGGCGAACGAGGTCATTAGAATTGGCCGCAGTCTGAGTTTGGAAGCCTCTATGGCCGCTTGCACAGGCTCCATGCCCTTGTCGGTTCTGACTTTGGCGTATTCTACGATCAGAATTGCATTTTTGGCCGCCAGGCCGATCAGCATGACCAGGCCGATCTGCATGTAGACGCTGTTTTCCAGGCCGCGGGCATATTGGAACAGCACGGAACCTAAAATGCCTGTGGGCACTGACAGCAATACGGCAAAGGGGATATTCCAGCTTTCATACAACGCTGCCAGGCACAAGAACACGAAGAGCAGCGCAAAGCCGAAAATAACAGGTGTTTGACCGCTGGACAGCTTTTCCTCCCGGCTTAAATCAGCCCATTCATAGGTGAAGGTTGAGGGTAACACCTCAGCCGCCACCTCCTCCAGGGCCTGCATGGCCTGGCCGGAGCTGTAACCGGCTGCTGTGGTGGCGTTAATCTGCATTGCCGGGTAACCGTTAAAGCGTTTGATCAGGGTCTGACCGCTGGTGGCAACCGGGGTGACCAGTGTATTGAGCGGGACCATCGTACCGGCAGAGCTGCGCACATAGAAGAAGCGGGTCGCGTCCACATCGGCGCGGAATTCGGGCTCAGCCTGCAACATAACCTTGTAGGTCCGGCCAAAACGGTTAAAGTCATTGACCTGAACACCACCCAGGAAGGTCTGGAGGGTGGTGAAAATATCCTGGACGGGAACTCCCAGGGCTTTGGCCTTTTCCCGGTCTACATCATACCGGTAAGAGGGGGTATCGGCGCGGAAGCTTGATTGAGCCATGCCCAGCTCGGGCCGTTTTCTGGCGGCGGCAATAAATTGCTGGGATACATTGTTTATCTCCTCCAGCGTAGAGCCGCCCCGGTCCTGGATCATAAAGGTGAGGCCGCCGACGGCGCCGATTCCCGGCAAGGCAGGCGGATTAAAGGCAAAAACGGTGGCTTCCGGTATTGCGCTTACTTTGCCCATGGCCTGACCCAGAATTGCATTAAGCTGGGTATGGGGTTCAGTTCGCTCCGACCAGGGCTCCAGGCCGGCAATAACCATGGCGCCGTTCGACTTCTGGCCGCCGGCGAGAATATCAAAGCCGGCTACCTCCATGGTATTCTCCACGCCTGGCAGCGAACGGTAAATTTCGCCGACCTGCGTGGCAATGGCCCGGGTGCGGTTCATGTTGGCGGCTTCAGGCAGGCTGACGACCGATAGCATGAAGCCCTGGTCTTCGTTGGGAACGAAGGTCGAAGGAATTACTCGCAGCATACCGACACACAGAATGACGATAACTGCCAGCCCTACACCCCATAAGCCGGCCCGGCGGATGGAATGGCGGACACCGTTGGAATATTTCTCGGTAATGTGGTCAAACCACAGGTTAAACCGATCAAAGAATTTGCCCATAACGCCGGTGCGCTTCTCGCCGGTGTGCGGCTGCAGCAGCAGGCTGCATAACGCCGGGGTCAGCGACAGGGCCACAATCGCCGACAGCGCCATGGATACCGCAATTGTCAGCGCAAACTGCTTATACAAAACACCGGTGGTGCCGCCGAAAAAGGCAACCGGAATAAAAACAGAGGCGAGCACGAAGGCGATAGCGACAACCGGGCCGGAAACCTCCTGCATAGCCCGGACAGTAGCCTCTTTCGGGCTGAGGCCGGATTTACGCATATGGTGCTCAACTGCCTCGACCACAATAATGGCATCATCCACCACCAGGCCAATGGCAAGCACCATGGCAAACAGGGTCAGCGTGTTGATAGAGAACCCCAGGAATACAAAAGCGCCGAAGGTTCCGATCAGGGAAACCGGCACGGCCAGCATGGGGATTAACGTGGCCCGCCAGTTTTGCAGGAACAGATAAACGATGACAAGGACCAGGGCCAGGGCTTCCAGGAAGGTATGGAAAACCTTTTCTAACGACTCCCTGATATACTTGGTATTATCGGTAAGGATGCGGTACTCCACCCCCGGTGGAAACCGTTTGGCGGCATCCTCAATAACCTGCCGCACCCCGGCGATTGTCTCCAGGGCATTGGCTTCTGTTGTCAGCTGCACAGCAAAAACAACCGAATCGCTCCCGTTGAAGCTGCTTTTAAAGGTATTATCCTTGGCACTTAACTCCACTGTGGCGACATCGCCCAGATAAATGGCCGAGCCGTCGCTTTGCGAGCGGATGATTACCTTTTTAAAGTCTTCTTCCGTGACAAGGCGGCCCTGAATACTGGCCGTATACTGGAACTCCTGCTGGGCCATCGACGGCAGCTGGCCGATAGTACCGGCAGGGGCCTGTACATTTTGCTCTTTAATGGCACTGGCAACATCGGCGGCCGTGACCCCCAGCTGGGCCAGTTTATCGGGTTTGAGCCAGATACGCATACCGAAGTCGGCGCCATATTCACCGACATCGCCGACCCCTTGGACCCGGCGAATATCGTCAATAATGTTAATGCTGCCGTAGTTTTTGAGAAATACACTGTCATAGGTGTTGTCAGGGGAGATAAGACTAAAATACAGAGCCGTGTCGGGGGAAACCTTACGGGTGGTTACGCCCATAAGCTGTACATCCTGCGGCAGGCCGGCATTAGCCTGGGCCACACGGTTCTGGGTGTACATTGTCACCATATCCGGGTTTTGCCCCAGCTCAAATTTAACATTGAGGGAATAGCGGCCGGAATCGGCACTGGTTGAGCTCATCGCCACCGCGCCCTCCACGCCGTTTACCTGCTGTTCGATGACCTGGGCGACGGTTTTTTCCACTACATCGGCATTGGCGCCGGTATATACGGTGCTGATGCTGACCTGAGGCGGCGTTATCTGCGGATACTGGGCAATCGGCAGGTTAAAGGCGGCAATACCGCCGGCCAGGGTAATAAGGATTGCTATAACGATCGCAAAGATCGGTCGGTTGATAAAAAATTGTGCCATGAACCCGCCCCCTTACTTCATGACCGGAATTGTCAGGTCATGAAGTCCGATCATTGTAACTTTGAGAATGGATCCTGGTTGGGCTTTGGCAAAGCCTTCCACCACTACAACATCCTGGGCCGTAAGGCCTTCTTCCACAATTTGCAGATTATCTATTTTAGGCCCCAGCTTTATCGGCTTTGTTACGGCTTCATTATTGGCGCCGACGACGGTGACAAAGGTTTTACCCAGCAATTCCTGCACCGCCCGCTGGGGAATCAGCAGAGCCCCTGGCCTGGTTTCACCGACGGCCACAATCCGGGCAAACATGCCGGGTACCAGTAATTGCTGTGGGTTGCTGAAGGAGGCTTTCATCGCCAGGGTGCCGGTCTGGCTGCTCAAGCCCCGGTCAACCTGCTCCAAATGCCCGGTAAGCGGGTATTTACTGCCATCGCTGAGGATCAGAGTCAGATTCTGGCCCCAGGAATCAGGCGTATTGCCAAGGCGGGAAAACTTCAGATATTCATTTTCGCTCATGCTAAACCGTACCTGTACGGGGTCGACTGAGGAAACGGTCGCGATTACGGTGCTGCCGGCCTGGGCATACATGCCGGCGCTTAATTCGCCTACGCCGATCCGGCCGTCCACCGGTGATACAATTAATGTATCTGCCAAATCATTCTGGGCCTGCGCCAGTTTCGCCAGATAGGCATTGGCCTGGGCCTGGGCCTGTTCAGCCTGGGCTTCGGTGGTGTCTAGCACCTGCGCCGCAATGCCGCCCTGGTCAGCGAGATTTTGATAACGCACAACATCACGGCGGATGTTGCTAAGCGAGGCCTGGGCTTGAGCCACCTGCGCCTGGGCGTCGGCTACTGCTGCCGCATAATTGCGTCGGTCAATCTCAAATAAAGGCTGCCCGGCCTGGACCGTATCGCCGCCTTTCACTAATTTACGGGCAATATTGCCGGAGACCTGGGATTTGATCTGAATTTCGTCTTTCGCTACGATTTCACCAACAAACTCGTATGTAACAGGTGTGTCCTGCTGCAGGACCTGCATCGCCTTAACCCCAACCTCCTGCGGTGGACGGGCAGCTTGCTGTTTGCTGCAGCCTGTGGTCAATAGCAAAAGTAAGATTGTCAGCCATATGATGTTTTTTCTGTTCACCGTCATTTCTCCTCGCCTTTTCATATTTGTACATTATTCGTGACCCCGGTTAAATAGATTTCTACCGCCTGGGCCATATATTGCTGTGCAAGGTCTTCTCTGTCCGGAAGAATCTCTTGGCAAAGGGAATGGGTTGTTAATGACAAATTCAATATCCTGAGCAATGACATAGCCGCTAATTGCGGGTCAATATCAGCCCGGAACTCACCACTTGCCACCGCATCTTTAATACAATTGCTCAGGAAAAAGTGCATCCGCTTGGCGCCGGTCTTTACAATGGTGTTAAAGTATTTGGTGGGATTAAAAATTTCCGTATAAAAAAGTCGGTCTATGTAGGGATTTTTTTTGTGAATGACGACCAGGATGTCCGCAAAGCGCCGTATCTTTTGTACAGCGGGGATATTTTCCTGACTGATAACATCAATTGCGTCGCCCAATGTCGATAGCTGCTTTTCCAACACATAGGCATACAAGTTTTCCTTGCCGCCGAAATAATAGGAAATGAGGGCAATATTTACGCCGGCAGCATCCGCTAACTCTTTAACCGAAACAGAAGCCATGCCTTTTGATGCGAATAAGGGGATGGCCGCTTCAATAATTTTATTAACGGTTGGTTTATCGGTACATATTTCGACTTTCGCTGTCTTCACCTTCTTTCGTAATTTTCTGTTTTTGTTTAAAAACCACATTTTAAATATGAATTTAATTATATGTCAAACAAGTGATTCCTGTCTAGCATATTTGATATTATTAATACGAATTTAATAAGCCAGTTTTTTACATCGTTGCTTGTCTGTGTTGCCCCGCGGTGGTTCGCGGCAGCTTTTTTTACTGCTGCTAACGGCAGTGAGGCAATAAAAAGAGGCTATGTGCAGCACATAGCCTCAGCCTGTAGACAAAAGCAGAATCACTCCCAACATTATGGTAAAATGAAGAAGGGAGTGATTTTATTATGTATGTAAAAAAGAATCGAGACAGCCAAAGGCAAATCAAGTTTGTATGTTTGGAAGATTTAGTGCCCGAGCAGCATATGTTACGGGATATAGATAGAGCCATTGATTTTAGTTTTATCTACGAAGAAGTAAAAGGATTATATAGCGAGATAGAGTGGGGAAAACCGGGAATCGACCCGGTAAGCCTGTTTAAAATAGTATTTATACAACACCTGTTTGGAATCCGAAGTATGCGTCAGACGATCAAAGAAATAGAAGTGAATATGGCCTATCGGTGGTTTATCGGCTACGATATGACAGAACCGATCCCCCACTTCTCGACCTTTGGCAAGAACTATACGAGACGATTTAAAGATACGGATGTGTTTGAGCGGATATTTGCCCGTATCTTACAAGAAGCCGTTGATAGTGGTTTTGTCGATGCGAGTGCCGTGTTTATGGATGCAACGCATATCAAAGCCAGTGCAAACAAAAAGAAAGCCCGGAGTGAAATGGTAGAAAACCAGGCCAAGCAGTATCAGCAGCAATTAGAGGAAGAAATCAACAAAGACCGGCAAAATCATGGGAAAAAGCCCCTGAAAAAGGATGACGATGAGCCTCCGGAAATGAAAGCAAGCAAGCAAAGCTGCACCGATCCGGAAAGTGGGCTATTCCACAAAGGAGAGCATGACAAGTGCTTTGCCTATGTGACTAACACAGCCTGTGACCGGCATAACTTCATTCTGGACTTTGAGGTTGGGGCCGGAAATAGTCACGACAGCACCCTGTTTGATAGAGTGTATGACAAGCTAATCGGTCAATTTCCAGAGATCAAAGTAGTGGCTGTAGATGCAGGATATAAAACGCCGTGGATCATGAAGCAGGTAATAGATAGTGAAAGGATTCCGGCCGTGCCGTATAAGCGGCCAATGACGAAAGAAGGATTCTTTAAGAAATACGAATATGTGTATGATGAATATTATGATTGCATAGTGTGTCCTGGCAATCAGGTACTGTCATACAGTACAACGAACCGGGAGGGATACCAGGAATTTAAAAGTGATCCCAAGTACTGTAAAGACTGTCGGTATTTATCGCAATGTACCCAAAGCCAGTTACACCAAAAACTCGTCACACGCCATGTATGGGAGAACTACATAGAAATAGCCGAAGACTATCGGCATATGCCAGTCTATCGAGATATCTATAAACTGAGAAGTCAAACGATTGAGCGGGTATTTGCGGATGCAAAGGAAAAACATGCAATGAGATATACACAATTGCGGGGTCTGCAAAAAGTAAAGATGCAGGTAACCCTTATTTTTGCCTGCATGAATTTAAAGAAGCTAGCCACCTGGAAACGGAGAACGGGGCTATTAGCTCCTTTGTTTGCCGATTTTTGGCTCGGAAAACTTGCTTTTTTATCTCCTTGCTTCCACTCATTGACAAAAGGCACCTTACGCTTTGCGTAAAGTGCCTTTTTGTCTACGGTCTGAGGCTATGTGCAGCACATAGCCTGTAATCAATACGTTTGCCTGTTGTCAGCCGTTTATTTCTTTTAAATAGGTTTTAATGTTTGCGACCGAATGCGCCAAAGCCGCTTCCTCGGCCTGGGACATGGGGAGCACCAGCGTTGGGCCGGCTCCCTGGCGGCTGATTACAGTCGGCAGGCTGACTGCGGTTCCATAGTTGCTGTTAAAGGTGGAGACAGGCAAAATCTGGCGGCTGTCCTGGGCGATTGCTTCCAGAATGGCATAGGCCGACATAGCGGGAGCAAAGACTGTGCCGCCTTTCAGGGCAATAACCCGGCCCGAGGCGGCCCGGACCTCATTGGCGATCCGCATGACGGCGGCAGCGTCATAATTGGGCAGATTAACCAGGGGAATTCCTTTGCTGCTTATATTTGACACCAATGGCACCATGGTTTCCCCGTGTTCGCCCACCACATAGGCGTCAAGATCGCGGGCATCGATCTTGAAGTGCCGGGCGAGATACGAGCGGTAGCGAGCCGTGTCCAGCACTGTTCCCATGCCGATCACACGTCCGGCCGGCAGGCCGGAGGACTGATAGGCAAGCTGGGTCATCACATCCAGGGGATTGGTAATCATTAGTATGATGCAATTCGGACTAAGGGCAACCACTTTTTTGGTAATATCGGCAATTAGTCCGGCATTGCGGGACAGCAGCATCACCCGCGGCTCATCGGCCTTACGGGGAATACCGGCGCTGATGACGACAATATCGGAATTGCTTGTATCTTCAATCAGGCCGTGTTTAATGTCGGCCTGGGGGCAAAAGGCCTGTCCCTGCAGAATATCAAGGGCTTCTCCCTGGGCTTTGTCGCTGGCGACATCTGTCAGGACGATCTCCTGCGCCAGTCCTTTTACGGCTGTCGTATAAGCTACCGCAACCCCTACTTTGCCAGCGCCAATAAACGAAATTTTCATTGTCATGCTCCTGTCTGTTATGTTTTTAATTGCAGCTGCTGTAAAATATTATAAGATTGACAAAGTTTGGCATACTGTTCCTGCCCGATATGGTTGACCAGAATGTTAACCATAATGTCATGCCGCACATATTCTTTGGTGACTAATACGAGGGAAGGGGTTTTTGTCCAGACCCCAGTGGAGTTATTGCTGTCGGCCGTTAACTTACCGATAACCGTTTCGGTGTCATCGGCGATAACCGTACAGAGCTTGGCGCCTACCCGCTGGTGTACATTGTGACTGCAATCTTCCAGGTTGATCACCTGGCTGGCGGCAACCTCGGCCGCGCCAAATATTGCGACAACAACATAAACACCGCGGTTTACGGCGGCGCTGAAGGCCGGATTAAGCTGGGCCAGCTGTTCGGGCCAGAGCGAGGCGAATATCTCCGCGCGGGCCTGGCCGATCAACTCGCTCATTTTCGTGTTGATACTGTCGGTTCCCTGGAGATTCCAGGTGAGGTCAAAAGCGTCCAGGGGCGGAATAGCCTGTAAGTCGGCCAATACGGACCGGATACTTTTTTCCGTGTCTGCCTGGAGGCGGGCAAATAAGATTTGTGGCTGGACAGGGTAATAAAGAACAGGGTCGCTTTGGCTGTCGAGTACGGCCCCGCGATGCTTTAATTTAGTTAAAACCTCATAGATTTTGGACGGGGGAATCTGCGCTAACTTGCTGATTTCGTAGCCATTAGCCGGAAAGCGCCGCAATAGTGCGTAATAGGCCTTGGCTTCATAAGCGGTAAATCCGAGTGCTTCAAGCTTTTTTAAAACCTTCATAGCAGCCCTGCCCTTCTTGTCTATATACTACTATGGTAGTATATAGACTTCAATATACACTGACTATCAGTGTATAGAAACAATTTTTATCTGCAAGGTATAGCTGCAGCGTTCCGGGCCGAAGCAGACTCCCCTGTAAATGAAACTTGACTGGCAGGGGGATTCTTAGTATATTTAAGAACAAGCGTACAGGGGAGAAAGGCAGTATTATGTAAAGAGTGACAACATCTGCGGGCGACGAATGATTTTTTTATAGATAAGAGACTGCCTGTCCGCTTCTGGGCGACCACTATTTTTTTTAGCTTACTTCTGAGGAGGGTACTGTTGGTGGAAAATCGGTATGTTTTTTATGATGGCAAGATTGTTCCCGAGAGTGAGGTACATATCAGCATTCGGTGCAAAGGGTTTAATTACGGCTTAGGCTGCTTTGAAGGGATTAGGGCATATTGGGCTGAGACCGAGAAGCAGCTGTACGCCTTTCGTATGCGGGAACACTATGAGCGGCTGCTGCAATCCTGTAAAACATTATATATTAATATTCCTTATACGGTAGATGAACTATGTCAGGCCACGGTGGACCTGCTTAAAAAACATAACTTTCGCAGCACTGTCTACATCCGCCCCCTTGCTTTTAAAGGCTCTGATCAGATATTCCCGACCTTGCTGGATGACGATAACCGAATTGTAATTTACTGTCAGCCGCTGGGCAGCTTTGTTGGCAAGGAGGAGCTGCGGGCCGCCTTTACCTCCTGGGAACGGTTAGGCGATAATATGCTGCCGCCCCGTACCAAACCGACAGCCGCTTATCTCAACTCAGGTCTGGCGTCGCTGGAGGTAGTGCGGCGGGGCTATGATGAGGCCCTGTTTTTAACCCGTAATGGTCATGTGTGTGAAGGACCGGGTGAGAATGTTTTTATGGTCCGTAAGGGAAAACTGATAACCCCGCCGCCATCAGATAATATTCTCGAGGGCATAACCAGAGATACGGTAATGATTTTGGCAAGGGAAGAGCTGGGGATTGAGGTCATTGAGAGGAGTATTACCAGGACTGAGCTCTATGCCGCTGACGAGGTTTTCTTCAGCGGCACCGCAATGGAGGTTGTCGCCGTTGTCGAGGTGGATGACCGCAGGATCGGCACCGGCCATCAGGGGCCGGTATGCCGTAAGCTTAAAGAGCTTTTTTTCCAGGTTGCGACTTCCCGGTTGAAGAAATACTCGGATTTTTGTATGCCTGTCTATTAATTGCACCTCCGGCCGGAGCTGGGGCTGGGCCATTTTGTATGCCTGCTTGCAGTATTTTTGCCAAGCATCCAGACTTGCACCAGGCCATTAGTTGTGATATAGTATTTAATATATTTTGTATGCAAGTATTTTGTAAAAGGATTAGATAGTATGCTGCAAATTTTTGATAGTACCTGTTTGTTGCTGGCTAAGGCGGAGCAAAAACACTATAACTATACCAGAAGACTGCTGGATAAGGAAAAGCTAAATATTACTCCCGGGCAAATGGCTGTTATCTATACTTTGTATAAAGGTGACGGCATCTCAATCACCGAGCTGGGCAAAAAATGCTATTTGGACAATTCTACCCTGACCGGTATCATCGACCGCCTGGAAAAGGCCGGTTTGGTATTGCGGACAGGGCAGCAGGAGGACCGCCGGTCTTTCCTTATCTGTCTGACAGAAGCGGCGCGGGAGCTGGAGAATCGGATCACTGGGATTATGGACCGCATTTGCAGCTTTATGCTGACAGAATGTACTGAGGAGGAAATCACCGTTTTCCGTAAAGTGCTGCTGAATATTTTCGCCAGGCTCTAGGGATAATTTTATATAGCTTATATATTTTGTATACATAATATTGCAATGGAGAGTATAGGAGGAAACTGGCATGTTATCACCAATTGCAGAATGGAAAAGCGTGAGAAAATTTTTGCCCCAACCGGTAGAGAACGAAAAGCTCGTCCAGGTTATGCAGGCCGGGCGCCGGGCGCCGTCCTGGAAAAATATCCAGCCCTGGCGGTTTATTGCTCTGACCGAAACGGTTGATAAAGATAAACTGGCGGCCGGGTTTTCCATGGGCGCTCTTATAAAGAAGGCGCCTGCGGTCATTCTTTGCGTGGGTACACTGGGCTCCTGGGAGCGGGAGCATCAGCGGGACCGTTTGCGGGAGTTGCTTGCGAACACCGGTGTTGCGATGGCCAATGAAGAGATTGATAAAACCTTTTTAAATAACCAAATTGCCCAGGCACTGGCTAACACAACGTCTTCGTTAATGGCAAGAACCTTTGAAAATATGGGGATTGCCTATGGCTTCATGATTCTGGAGGCAGTGAATCAAGGGCTGGGAGCCTGTATTGTCGGAGAAATTGACAATGAGCTTTCCGGGGTTGATAGTGTTAGGTATAGTGAGATAAAAAGCTATTTTGGGTTAAGTGACACAGATATTATTACGGCCGCAATCATTTTGGGCTACCCCGCCCGGGAGTCGGCTGTAAGTCCCCGTAAGCCGGAAGACGCTGTCTTCCAAATTCGCGGCTAGTTGCAGGTCGAGGTGGCGGCAGATGCAAGAGAACCCGAAATGTACAAATTGCCAGCATTATTATATTACCTGGGATAAGAATTTTCCCTATGGGTGCAAGGCTATGGGGTTTAAAAGCTTTAAAGCACCCAATGCAGTTGTCAGAGAGTCGTCCGGGCAGCAATGTCTGGGCTATGCGGAGAAACAAAAATTGGAAAACCGGCCGTAATGAGCTGGTTTTCCAATTTTTGTTTGTTAATATCTTGACTTTATCCCCCTGGGGGGGATAAAATAAGAAGGGAGGTGTTAATGTGGATAGCCATGTACACACACATCAGAAGCAGGTAGTAAACAGGCTGGCCCGCATAGAGGGCCATACCCGGGCCGTCAAGCAAATGGTGGCCGAAGGCCGTGACTGTCCCGAGGTTTTGCTGCAGATTGCCGCTATCCGCAAGGCGCTTGATAATACAGCCAAGCTTATCCTGAAGGATCATCTGGAGCATTGTCTGGTTCACGCCGTCAATGAAGGCGAACATGAGGAGTTCATGGGTAAGCTGCAGGCGGCGCTTAACCATTATATTCGCTGATGGAGGGATGCTTATGAAAGCGTTGGTGCTGGTGGCAGTCTTATTGTGTATTCCGTCGGTTACTTTCGCTCATTCCGGCACTGTTTTCCGGTCTGTCGTCAATTATGTGCCTCTGGCGGTTGCTTTTGTTCCCCTTGTTTGGAAGTCCCTTGCCAAAGTGATGGTAAAGCTGCGTGATTGGAGGCGGCGGGACGAAAACAGATAAACGGCTGGCGGTTATCCGGCCGGGCATATGAAAAGCCGCTGTTTGCCTATTGGGTTGCCAATAAGCAAACAGCGGCTTTTTTTACCGGCGCGGAAAGGATATTTTACGGTCTGATAGAAATATTATAGTAATTTGTGACTAGGCGGGGAAGGAGGCTCTATGGAAAAAAGGCTGCCGGTGGCGGCAGCCCTAGCCAATCTTTTATTGTCAGCTCGGGGATTTTGAATAAAAACCGGACTTGTTGCGCTGCTTCTCCACCGGGGCCGCTGCAGTAACCGGCAGGGTACTGGTGGCGGCGGCATTGCCTTGATCCGCGAGGGCAGCTTTGGTTGCCCGTTCAATAAGATAGTCCAGCGAATCGTAGGTCTGGGAGACTGCACAGCCAACCGTGACCGAAATCCGGATTGTTTCCCCATTAAGGAAGAGCGGTGATTCTGCAACAGACAGCTTAAGCTTGTCGGCAAGCAGCAGCAGCAGGCTGCGTTTAGAGGTGTCGGCAATGGCAATAAAACTGGCTCCGTGCCACCGGCCGATCAGATTGGGGTAGCTAATGCCGGCAGACAGCGTATTGGCAACAATCTTTAAAATTTTGTCGGCCATGGAAACCCCGTAGCGCTCATTAATAGCCCGGAAGCCGGTAATGTTTATATAGATGATACCAAAGGACTCCCTCTTGCCGGGGATTTCGCCCAGCATTGTCTGGAGGCGATTTTCAATATATTGTTTATTATATAATTCGGAAAGAGAGTCGATATAGGCCGCTTTGGTTAAGGCTTTTACCTTATCCGGCCCAAACCGCTGGTGGGCTTTAGCGGCGAATATTTCGATAAAGCCTGCTGGCTGCCGGTCTTTATTATAGACGGGAAAGAGCCGGACTGTGGTGGCAATATAGTGCCCTTCTTTGTGAGTAATCAACAGGTCTTTTTCCTGAAGCGGGTCTTCCTGCTGCAGGGCCGCGGTGAGGGGACACGCTTTGTCGCAGAGTTTGTCACCATTGGTATCTCGGTGAGCCAGAATCTGGCGACAGGTTTTCCGCACAGTTTCCTCCGTCTGGTAACCGGCAAGCTTCCGGGCCCCGGCGTTCCAATAGATGATTTGTTTGTTTGCGTCAGTGAAGCAGATACCTTCTTCCAGATAATCAAGGACAACGCTTAGCAAGGCTCTTACATGATCGTTCATAATCGGGCCCCCCTCAGTCGATCTTTCCTGATAAATTCTCATAATATGCAAATAATTCCTGCTTAATATTGACTCGCTATAAATTAAAATTTTATATAAGATAGATAGGAACTACTAATTATTTGTGATTGGCTACAGCCAGCTGACGGCATAAGATAAGTGTAGTTGGCACCTAACACTTCCTCTCCCTAAAACCAAGGATTGTTGGCGCATCTTTTCCCGCACTGCTGCGTTATCGTCACCTTACACATGTCCGATATGCGCGGTTCCTCCGCCTTGCATTGCGAAAAATCTACGCAAACTATTCCCTCGTTTTTTAAGAAGAGGAAATACTAGTGGGAAGGGGGAAGCATGCAATGTATGGCATTGTTCACTATGAAATGTTTCTTATTGCCAGTATTATCCTCAATATTACACCCGGGTCGGATACTATGTATATTTTAAGCCGCAGTATAGCCCAGGGCCGCCGGGCGGGAATTTATTCGGTCCTGGGCATCAGTACCGGCTGCGCCGTTCATACCGTGCTGGCCGCACTGGGGCTGTCCGTTATTCTGGCCCAATCGGCCCTGGCCTTTACTGTTGTTAAAACTGCCGGTGCCCTCTATCTCGGTTGGCTGGGCATCACTACGTTGCGGGCCAGACAAAACCCTTTGCTTGGCCTGCAGAGCAAGGAAATGACCGGCAGGGATATTTACTGGCAGGGGTTATTGACCAATGTGCTTAATCCGAAGGTAGCGATTTTTTTTATCTCTTTTCTGCCCCAGTTTATTGATCCCCGCAATAGTTACGGCATTGTGCCGTTTATCTTTTTAGGGATAAGCTTTTTAGTTACCGGTACCCTGTGGTGCCTGCTGCTGGCCTTTTGCTCTGCCCGCGCCACTGCTTTTCTCCGGCAAAATAACAGTGCGGCCAATTGGCTCAATAAAATCTGCGGGGGCATTTATTTGCTTTTGGGAGTAAAATTGCTGACAACGGAGCGTTGACGAAAAAAAGGAGATGAGCCTGTATGCGATTTGTTAATTTCCGGCTTGGCGAGGAGGTTCGCCTGGGCCTCAAAAGTGAAGGTGGTATTATCGATGTCAAAGCAAGGGCCGAGGCTTGCGGTGCCCGGGCGCCTGTCACCATGGAGCAGGTTATAGCTGCCGGCGAGGCAGCCTGGCCGCAACTAGCGGCGTTGGCGGAAACAGCGGGGGAGGTTCTGCCTGAGGCCGGGCTGTCCTTTGCTCCCTGTGTAGCGAAACCGGAAAAGATTATTTGTGTTGGCTTAAATTATGTCAGTCACCGGGACGAATGTGATATTGAGGTGCCGGCCGAGCCCATCCTGTTCAGCAAATTTAATAATGCACTCGCTGCCCATAACGAGGTGATTGCTTTGCCTCCCAATGCGGTGCAGTTTGATTATGAGGCAGAATTAGTCATTGTCATTGGCCGGGAAGCGTCCCATATTCCGCCGGCAGAGGCTCTTGCCTATGTGTTTGGTTATACCGTGGGCAACGACTTAAGCGCCAGAGACCTTCAATTCCGGACAGGCCAGTGGCTGTTGGGTAAGACTTGTGATCAGTTCGCGCCTATCGGACCCTGGCTGGTGACGGCTGATGAGATAGACCCGCATAATCTTGCTATTTCCTGCAGTGTTAACGGCGTTGTCCGCCAGTCAGGCAATACGCGGGATATGATCTTCGACTGCGCGGCCATCGTCAGCTACTGCTCAGACTATATGACCCTCAAGCCGGGTGACATTATTTTTTCCGGCACGCCGGGCGGCGTGATTCTGGGTTACCCGCCGGCACAGCAGCAATGGCTGGCTGCCGGCGATACGGTTGCTGTCACCATTGAAAACATTGGTACGTTGCAAAATACATTAAAATAGTGCAGTCATACATAAAAATGTGCTGTTTATAGGCAAATAAAAGCCACAGGGAATCTATGGGTAGACTCCCTGTGGCTTTTAGGCATAGTTCAATGGGTTTGCAGCCTGATTGAGAAAAAGGCCGGCAGTCAACTATTGATGCTAATAGAACCAGACCGGCGTTGTTCTGCCTGCTGATGTTTTAAGGCGACCTGCCAGGCGGTGATTGCCAGCATTAGGCCCAGAAAAACGGCTGTCAGATCAACTCCAGCAGTCATCCAGTCCTTGCGGGCGATGGCCGGCAACAATCCGACCTTGGTGGTAAGGGCGTTAACAACAGGCAGTCCAATACAAAGCCCGGCGGCAATACCCAGTTGCTCGGCCCAGGCCCGCAGCGGCGGGCGCAGCAAGGCATGGAACAGCATGAGCAGCCATAGGCCGAAAAACACAGTAATCTCGGCGTCGGCCCGGCCGCTGAGCGTGGGCGGCAGCAGCCGGTTGGCCCACAAATAAGCGCCGCAGGCGATGATAATGCCGGTAACTGCCGTTGTGTTCAACGCTTCAATGGCCCTGTACATCATTTGCGCCGCCGTACTGCTCCGGGCATAGCGGTTGCGGCGTTTGACGGTAAAAAAGATCAGGCCGGCGGCAATCATTGCACAACTGATCAGGCCGGCAGCAAAATACAGCCAGGCTACGGGATACCCGCCGAACCTGGCGATGTGCAGGCCAACCAGTGTCCGATAAAATTTTACATATTTATTCCAGGTCGTCTGGCTGCCAAGCAATTCGCCGGTAACCCCGTCGAAAGCAGCCCGGCCGCTCATGGCGACAATGGTGTCGTCAACCGTCCGGAAAAAAGTGACAACCGCCTGCCGGTCACCGGGATTACTGACCCGGACGAAGGAAATCTTGCCTTTTCCCAGTTCCGCCTCGGCCTGTGGCAGGAGCCGGGAAAGCGGCACTAATTCAGCCGGAAGACTGGCGCCGGGCCGTTCATAGTTATTGGCCGCTACGGCTGCGGGACCTTTCCAGGCACTGCCGTACAACACGTGGGGAATGGCAGGCTGCACCATAAATAAAGTAACCGTCAGCCCGGTATAGGTAATGAGAACGACGAAAGGCAGGGTGAGCACACCGGTCAGTGTATGCGCGCTCAGCCAGTTTTTTCGCCAGCGCAGCCGGAAAAAATCTGTAAAGACCTGCAGCCGGATGGCAATGCCTGATACCAGTGCGGCCAGCATAACGACCGAGGCGAAGCTGACCAGCCATAAACCGCTTTTGCCGCTGTGCAGCTGAAAGTGAAAATGGGCCAGGAAGTGACCGCCTTCGGTCTCGGGCGATTTGATGAGTGTTCCGGTTTGCGGGTCAACCTGTTTTTCTAGGGTTGCCAGGCCTTTTTTCCAGATGATCTCCAGGCCGGGCGAGCGTTCCTGCGGCATGGAGATCATCCAGAGATCGGCCTTGGGCGCGAGTTGACGGAGCTTTTTATCGGCTGAGGCGATTGCCTGGGCCGGCTCAGTCTGGGCAGGCCTGACGGCAGGCTGCATCCAGTGGGTGATTTCCGGGGCGAATACCGCCAGGGTACCGGTGAAAAAAATGGCGAAGAGCAGCCAGCCGAACACTAAGCCGCCCCAGGTATGCAGCTCGCTCATCGCCTGTTTGAAAGTTCGGGTGAATGTAGACTGATTCATGAATTTCTCCTCTAGTTTGTCCAGGCGGCAACCAGCGCCAGCAGTCCGCACAGCAGGATAATATTCAGCAAATTCCGCCAGGCGCGCTGAGCGGTGGGGGCGGCGAACACCCAAAGCAGCGCGGCCGTATAGATGAGAGGGGGGAAAAAGGCGGTAAAAAACAATATGTCGACTTTGGGCCAGGGCAGCAGCAGCGCCAGGGCCGTCAGAACGCTGGCATTGAGCGCATAGCCGCCGAAAACGGCGGCCAGAATGCGCAAAACGGTTTGGGTTACCGGGTCGGTGCCGGCCAGCAGTTCGTGCAGCCGGCGGACGGAATTACCGATGGTAATATTCATTACTGCTACCCCGCTTACAACTGCATTGTCGCCGACAGCTTAAAGGTGCGGGGGCCGCCCAGGGTGACCATGCCGTTGCTGAAGGACCCGCTCCAGTAATTTTTGTCAAATACGTTTTCTACAGTGGCCCGGAAGGTGACCGGCGTTTTATCAATCACGGTTTTGTAGCGCGCCCCGACATCATAGCGTATCCAACTGGGTATTTCCATGGTGTTGGCCGAATCGATATATTGTGAACTGGTAAAAACGGCCCGTGTGCTTAACGTTAAATCAGGATTCCAGGGAGTGTCCCATTCTACCCCCAGATTGATCTGATATTTGGGAACGCCGTAAGGGGTCTTACCGTCATACAGGCCATTTTCTGATTTTGTATGTTCACCACGGACATAGGCAACACCGCCCAGCAAGCGCACCTTATCATTAAGTGCACCGAACGTACTTAATTCAATGCCGCGGCTGCGCTGTTCCCCGTCATCACTCACAATAAAGTCAGTTCCTTGGGGAATGTTAATCAAACTTGGTTTTTCAATCTGGTAAAAGCTGAGGGTATTGGCAAAATTTCCGCGATCCCATTTTACGCCAAATTCGTATTGTTTGCTTTTATACGGCTTGAAGACTTCCCCGTAGTTTAACGCATTGGTATCTGTTACTTCTGAACCGGCAGTCAGACCTTCAATATAATTGGCATACAATGATACGGGAGCATCCCAGGGCTTGACAATCAGCGCCGCTACCGGTGTGGTTGCGCTTTCATCATATTTAGCGGTCAAGAGGCCGGTTGTGGCATTCCAGGATTTGATATGCACGTTTTGGTGACGGGCGCCCACAGTGAGCTGCACCTTATCCTGAAGAAAGGACAGGGTATCGGTCAGGGCAATACTGGAAAGTTCGGTTTCTTTCGTTTTAGGTGGTGCGCCGGGATCATCCGCCCAAACCGGTGTAACCGGGTTATAAATATTGGAGCTGGTTGTATTCCGCTTGAAATGGGTGCCGTATTCAATATCCAGCGCATTGGCGCTTAGTACCAGCTGATGTTGGACAGTACCTGTCTGAATTTTACTCCGTACGCCTATTTCGGAGGAGATGATATCACTATATCCCCGCTGAAACGGCGGCTGTACAGTGACGTTGCCTTGGGCGTCAAGCCTAAGGCCGTGATTGCCTGTAAGATTGCCGGCAAAGCTGTATTTTTGTTTGCCGATACCGGCATAGACCGACAGGTTGTCGTTAAAATCATATTCGTTCTTAAATAGAAGGCCTTCGTTTTCAATTTCCCCCCAGATTCCACGCATCAAATTTGTTTTGGGATCAGGCGCGCTTACAACGCCGGCGGCAAAGCTATAGGAGGAGGGCTGTCCGTTTTCATATCTTTCTTTGCTCTTGTAGGCATCCAGTGAGGCCCGCCAGCGCTCCCCCCGGTAATCCAGGCCCAAGGAAGCCAGCGTTTGTTTTTTTGATGCATCGTCCAACCCCGTATCGCCGTCACGATAAACGCCGTTGAAACGTACGCCAAATTCGTTATTTTGGCCAAACCGGCGGCCAATATCGATATGCCCGCCTAACTGGGAGTCGGAGGTATAATCGGTCGTTAACTGTGTCAAGGGTTCATCCCCGGCCCGTTTTGGCACCAGGTTGACAGAACCGCCCACCCCGCCATCGGGAGACATACCGTTTAACAGGGCGCTGGGACCTTTGAGCACTTCAACCCGTTCCACAAACTCCAGCGGTGTATGGCTTTGCGGCGCCATGCCGTACAGGCCGTTGAAAGATACTTCTTCCGCAGTAATTACGAAACCGCGGATTTTGAAGTTCTCCCGTATGTGACCATCGGGGGTTTCATAGCGGACAGACGGATCATTGCGCAACACATCATACAATGTGCGGGCATGCCAGTCTTCAATGGTCTGAGCGGTAAAACTGGTTAGATTAAACGGCGTGTCCATGAAATCCTTGTTGCCCAGTATACCCAGGTTGCCGCCGCGGGCTACCTGACCGCCGGCGTAGGGGGGCGGGAGGGTTTCGCGGCTGGCAGTAACTTCGATTCCATCCAGGGTAAATACACGCGGACCGGCGGCAGCCGCACTCTGGGCGGTTTGTTCAGCCGGGACAGGATCCGGCGCCTCTTCGGCATAGGTTACCGGGACCTGCCAAAAGAGGCTGCTGCCGATCAGGGCGTAGAGCAGGCTCTTTCTGGTGCGAGAGGTTTTTTTCTTCATTCTTTTTGACTCCTTTGCATACGTCTTAGGCTGGTGCTTTTTTGGTGGTAAGTAATTATAATTGCAGGCAATGTAAATGAGGATCAATCTCAGTGCTTATCCAATAGGATAGCAAGAGCTGGAGCCGGAGTAAATGGATATATTTCCAAATGTTCCTGGACTATTTCCCAACCGCAAAGATTATCCGGATGTCAGCGCACCGGCGGCAGTAGCGGGCAGGCACCGGGAGCTCCTTGCTAAACCTGGTCCGGAACCGGCGATTCATTGGCGGCTGGCCAATAAAAAGTCCTTGCTAAACACACTGAATTATAATAAAATTTATGCCAATAAGAAGGTTGTATTAGTCAGCAGCATCAATAGGGGGAGGTGTTTCACTGCCAGGCCGAATTTAGTATTTTTTCCTGATTTTTTTTAAGGAGGATGACTAGGATGAGAAGATTGCTTAAGGTGGGGTGTCTGGTCCTTGTATTGATAGGTATTGCCGGTTTCATTGCAGGGTGCGGAGATAATGCCGGCAAGGATATTAAAATTGGCATGATCTATGAACTTACAGGTAACACCGCAACCTACGGCACCTCGGCTGCCAGCGGCGCCAAGCTGGCCTTTAAAGAAATAAATGCCAGTGGCGGGGTGCTGGGAAAGCAGATTCAAATTGTCAGTGCTGACAATAAAGGGGAGCCCTCTGAATCGGCCAATGCGATGACGAAAGTAATCACTCAGGACAGGGTAGTTGCCGTAACCGGGTTTACTGTCAGTTCCTGCGGTATTGCCGGCTCAACGGTTTCGGAAGACAATAAGATCCCATTTGTAGCTGCTGCTACCGTTAACCCTAAGGTTACTGTCGACGAAAAAACCGGCCAAGTAAAGAAGTATACCTTCCGTGCCTGTTTTATAGATTCTTTCCAAGGAACCGTGGGGGCTAATTTTGCCTTACAGAATTTCAACGCGAAAAATGCGGCGATTATGATTGATAATTCCAGTGACTATAGCAAAGGCCTGGCCCGTGTATTCAAAACTGCCTTTACGCAGGGAAGCGGTCAAATTGTTGCCGAAGAGGCCTATCTCCAAAAAGACCAGGACTTTAAGTCGGTGCTGACCAAGATTAAGGCGCAAAATCCGGATTTATTATACATTCCCGGGTATTATGAAGATGTGGGCAAGATTGTAAAACAAGCCCGGGAATTAGGCATTACTATACCTGTTCTTGGCGGCGACGCCTGGGATTCTCCCCGCCTTGTTGAGATCGGCGGCGCCAGCGCGTTAAATAATACATACTTTACGAATTTTTATTCAGTAGAAGATAAAAATCCCGCTTCTAATGCCTTTGTTGAGGCTTACAAGCAGGAATATGGTCAAATGCCGGATTCTATGGCGGCAATGGGCTATGATGCTGCCTATTTGCTGATTGACGGTATTAAACGGGCCAATAGCACGGATGCCGCGAAGATTAGCGAGGCCCTGGCCGCAACCCGGAATTTCAGGAGTGTAAGCGGTGACATGGATCTAAACGATACCCATGATGCGGTCAGAGGGGTGGTTATTATCGAAATGAAAGAAGGCAAGCAGGTTTATAAAGAGACAATAAGGCCGTAAAGCAATAAAGGTCCGCAGACGCTTATTGTCTGCGGACCTTTATTGCTTTACGGGTTTGTTTTCCGGCTGCAGCCGGGAAGCGGAAGGTTTTTAGCGGTGTTTTTGCATCTGTGACTATTGACATAGAGTATACTCTAAGGTGTATGATAAAATGCAGGCATGGTTATTGTGCTTCCGGCCTGGCTTAACATGCTTAGCTGAATACTGCGGGAGGTTGACTTATGGGATATGCAATTAAGGAGGTAGCCGCAAAGCTTAATCTGACCGCCTATACTCTTCGCTATTATGAAAAGGCGGGTTTACTGCCGTTTGTTAAACGCGATCATAGCGGCAACAGGGTATTTGACGACAATGACCTGGAATGGGTTCTGTTGATCCGCTGCCTGCGGGATACAGGCATGTCTGTCGGCGAGATCAAATGCTATGTGGACCTTTGTGTAGCGGGCGAGAGTACTATGGAAACCCGCAGGCAAATGATAGTACGCCATAAACTGGCTGTGGAACAAAGGATTGAACAGATGAATGGCTGCCTGGCAAAGATTAATAAAAAACTGGGCTGTTACGAAAAGCTGGCGGCAGGAGCCGGCGGCGATGTTTGCAATCCAGCTCATAAAGGCTGATTTTTACTTCTATTATTAGAGGAGGCTGTGACATGGAGAAATCAAAGGTTTATTTCACGAATTTGCGGGCAACTGCCAAACTGAATCTGCTGCAGAAGCTGGAGCGGCTGGTAAAGCAGGCGGGGATTGAACAGATTGATTTTAAAGGTAAATTTGCCGCCATTAAAATTCATTTTGGTGAGCCGGGCAACCTTGCTTACCTCAGGCCCAATTACGCTAAAGTGATTGCTGATCTGATAAAAGATTTAGGCGGCAAGGTATTTCTTACCGACTGCAATACGTTATATGTTGGCAGGCGGAAAGATGCCCTTGAGCATTTGGATGCCGCCTATGAGAATGGCTATAACCCATTCACCACAGGCTGCCAGATTATTATCGGCGACGGTCTGAAAGGCACAGATGAGGCTTATGTGCCGGTACCCTGTGGCCAGTATATAAAAGAAGCCAAAATTGGGCGGGCGGTCATGGATGCCGATATAGTAATCAGCCTGACCCACTTTAAAGGGCATGAGCTTACCGGGTTTGGCGGCGCGCTGAAAAACATCGGTATGGGCTGCGGCTCGCGGGCAGGGAAAATGGAGATGCACAGTGACGGGAAACCGGCTGTACGGACTAAGGTGTGTGTAGGGTGCGGGGCCTGTGCAAAAAACTGTGCTCATAAGGCCATAACCGTCGCCGGCGGCAAGGCGGCAATTGACCATACACAGTGTGTCGGCTGTGGCCGCTGTATCGGGGTTTGCCCCTTTAACGCCATTGTTGCGGCCTGGGATGAGTCTAATGATGTTCTTAATAAAAAAATTGCTGAATATACCTGGGCTGTATTGAACGGCAGGCCGCATTTCCATATCAGCATGGTGATAGATGTAGCTCCTTTTTGTGACTGCCATGCAGAAAATGACCTGCCGATTATACCGGATATCGGCATGTTTGCCTCCTTTGATCCGGTGGCGCTGGATATGGCCTGTGCCGATATGTCAAACCAGGCCCCAATGATTGGCGGCAGCTATTTGGCGGAGCAGCTAAAAAACAAGAATTCAAAAGCCGTTGCCCATGATCATTTTAAAGCTACCCATCCGGAAACAGACTGGCAGGTGTGTGTTGATTATGCTGAGCAGATCGGGCTCGGGCGAAAGGCCTACGAGCTTATTGAAGTTTAATCGTTACTATTATATTAGTAACCCTGGTTTTAAGGCCGGTTCTTGCCGGTAGTTTTACAAATAGGAATCCATAGACTTTGGTCTATGGATTTTTATTTTTCCCTTTGCTGGCAGGCTGGGGATCGTTGCCGTAACTGAAAAAAATTCAGGCTGCCGGACGGATTATGTGTCAGAAAGGATACTGCATAAATATATTACAATAAAGGAGGTCGTTAACATTGATAAGTTCCAATGAACTCCAGATACTGGGATATCTCGCCGGTATACTGATTGGGGCCAATATTCTGGCGATGGCATTATTTGTTCTTTTTGCCAAACTGCCGGACGGACATTTACGCGAGTTGATTCGCGGTGTTATATTTCAACTTGATAAGTTTGCTGACACCATGGCCAATAGTGAAAAACGGGCAGCCGCCATCGGGCAGGTCAATGCAATTCTGGGGTGGCGGGGGATTTTGGTGCCGACAGCACTGATCGGCTGGGTAATTGATACCGAGGTCGCCGCTATCCGGGAGATGCAAAAAAAAGCCGGCACGCCCGATTTACATGAGGACCAGGAGCAGCAGGCGGAAAACAGTGAGCGGCAGGACGAAAGGCTTATGCAGCAAGTGACTTTGGCGGAGATCAAACAAATGGCCCTTAAGGCTAAAGCGGCCCTGCAGCAGGCTGCCCAGGGGTATGGCTGGCCGGTCAAGGTATATTTGCATTGGACGGCGGGACACTATGACCAGTTTTTTAGTGATTACCATTTTAATATTGGTAAAGATGGCTCTGTGTTTGTAAGCACCAACGATTTAAGTGAGAAAAAGAGCCATACGTATTTTCGCAATACCGGTGCAATCGGTATTGCAGCCGCTTGTGCTTACAACGCCTATTCCAGTTATGATCTAGGCCCGGAGCCGCCGACTGCGCTGCAGGTTGAGGCCATGGCCCAGTTGATCGCGGTGTTAAGCAATGCCCTTAGCATACCGATTGATATACAGCATTTTATGACTCATGCAGAGGCTGCCGACAATATGGATGGGTGTAACCCCGGCTACGCGGAAAACGGATATCCGCAAGGGAAATACGGTCCGCAAAATAGTGTGGAACGCTGGGACCTGTGGGTGTTGAAAGCAGGGGACAAACCGGGGAGCGGCGGCAATATCCTGAGAGGGAAAGGCATCTGGTATCAGCAAAACGGTGTTGGCTGAAGCTAGTATTCTGACACTAGGCCGTTATTCAGTCAGACCCCGGCCTAAATCAGTTTTTTGCTTAACTAGGTATTATAATCAGTGTTCCATCGCTAAAACATAGCTGTTAGTACCGCCGGGCATTCAACAGCCTGGCGGGGTTTTTTAACCAAAAGCTAAACGGCTGGTTCATCAACCGGCCGTTTAGCTTTTTGCAAGTTTTGTCTGCCCATATTAAAGGAAATGGCTTACCCATGGAGAAACTCAACTCAATAGGAACGATAGCTACCCCTAACTGCAGAAATAGCAAAGGAAGATGTCTGTGTTAATAACAGTTAAGCATGCAATTCTCCATATCCTGGATTTTAGTTCTGGCATTACTGTCTTTTCCGAGCAGGAACTGGACCTAAAAAGCAGTAGTGTGACCACATTTTTATCAAAACATGTTGAAAAATCTTTTACTGACCCCAATGCCAAGGCCGGCACTTTTCAGCCTGACAGCAATTTTAAACAGCAATTGGCAGCGTATATTGAGGGCCGGGCAGACTTTACCGATTTTTCCGTATATATAGCGGATTTAATGTATACAGCCATTGCTCAGTCCGAGGAAGCAGATTCTACCGACCTGATTATTTGTGACTGTGAGATAGACAGTAATCGCGTTATTGCGCTTTTAAAGTGTAATAACAGGATTGGCTTCATTCATCAGGTTACGCAGCAGGAGGAGAAAATTAGGAACGAAATTATTAACCATTATGCAATATTGCCCGGCCTGACGCAGAAGCTGGATGAGTATGCGCTGATCGAGGCAGACTCGCTGGCGATTCGATTTATTGATAAAAAGCGCAATAGCAATGGGGAAGACTGCTATATTTTTGCTGAGCGTATTCTGCAATGCAGTTCGCTTATCTCGGCCAAAGAGACCATTAAATTAGTCAGTGCAATTACCAGAATGGTGGCCGAGAACCATGGCCAAAGCAGTGTTGAGGCTGTATCTAGAACAAAAAATTTTATTGTCGAAAACACTGAGATATCCGAGTATCTTAATCCGGTCGAGTTGGGCAAAGAAGTATTTCGCTCTTCACCCTTAATGCAGGCGGAATACATTAAAGAGGTAAAAAGCGCCGGTATCCCCGAAACGGTAAAGCTGGACCGAACCCTGGCCCTGCAGAAGGGAAAGAATCATAAAATTAAAACCGATACCGGGATTGAGATCACCTTTCCTGCAGACTATTTTCAAAACAAGGAGTTTATTGAGTTTATCAATCACGCGGATGGCACACTGTCGATTGCCTTAAAAAACATTGGCAGTATTATTAATAAATAATACGGTTGCGGTAAAGGAGCGTTGAAGACAATCATCACGATAACCGCTATTGAACTGGCTGATTTAGAACAATTTGCCTTGTTGGGGGAGGAACTTTTTGGCGCTGAAACCAACCGGGCGAAATTAGCAAGGGTGTTTGCCAAGATTCAGGCTGATGCCAGCTATATTTTCATTGGTGCCAAAGATGAGCAGCAAAGATTGCTTGGTTCGGCTATGGGGATTGTCTGCAGCGACACAGTCGGCGAATGCCGGCCTTTTATGGTACTAGAAAATATGATTGTCAGCCCGCAGAGCCGGCGGCAGGGAGTAGGAAAAAAACTCATGGAATATCTGGAAGCATGGGCCCGCGAGCAAAACTGCTATTGTATCATGCTGTTGTCTCATGTCCGCCGTCAAGAGGCTCATAGCTTTTATGAAGCTATGGGCTATCCAAAAGATATTGTCCAAGGGTTTAAAAAATATTTATAGTTTATGCCGAACTTTGCAAATCACAACGGCAGGTTTTTGTCTGTGGTTTGTGGTTTGTTGCCGGCAAAACAGATACCCGGTAACCGTAATCGCCCAAGTATGGCAGCGGCGAACATTTTGTAGTATAATAAGCATGGAAATAATTGTAATGAACAGCGGGAAACTACAACAATGTTATGGGGGAATTATTATGGGGACAAGGTACAAGATCGATAACTCTAAAATTAATTTTACCTTAACTGTTGAGGGCATGACGTGTGAACAAGCTAAAAAGGCTGTAGAAGCAAAAATTATTACCTTGTACGGTGTGGATTCAGCAGTGGCTGATCTGGCAAACCAAACACTACAAGTGGCCTTTGATCCGAACTGCATTACTTTGCGGGATATAATGGCTGCAATTAGTGAAGAAGGTTATACGGTTGATTTGTGGCCCGGCTAAGTGACCGGTTGCGCCAAGGTTTTTGTATTAGCAGAAATCTTGGTGCTTTTTATTATGTATAGCCGGAATAAGTTATTTGGCGCCGGCAGTATTTTTTAGTAACTCTAGTGTTATTTTAATGAATTCACGCAGCGCGGGTGATAGCCATTTTTCCTTATGGTACAGTAATTGGGCTCTAATCGCAAAAGCCGGTCCCTGCCAGGGTAACGCGAGTAAGCGGTTAGCAGCCATCTCCTGTCTGACAGTGGCATAGGGTAAAAAGCCGATGCCCCAGCCGTCGGCAACAAACTGCTTGATAACCTCGTTGCTGCTCACCCCTAATACCGACGCCGGTTTTGCTCCCGCTTGCGTCAATATGCTTTCAAACAAGCGGCGGTAACTACACCCGGGCTCTGTCAGGATGAGCGCCTGTTCATTCATGTGCTCCGGCAGAATTTGCTGCATTTTGGCTAAAGGATGATTGGGAGCCGCAATAACCGCCATAGGCACATCAAACAGAACATGGTTAACAAGATCGCTTTCGGTACAGGTTATGTCAGGCAGGAATGCCAGGTCAATTGTGTTTTTACGCAGATGTGTCCGATAGTCGCAACAAATATCAAACCGAATAGTAAGCTCTACCTTGGGATACAGTGAGCGGAATGAGTGGAAAACCTCGGATAATCGGTACGTACAAAGAGATTCTGCTGTGCCAATTGTCAGTGAGCCGCGAGGGGTCAGTGAATTGGAAATCAGGTCTTTGGCTTCGTCGGCCAGTTTGAGGATTTGATCGGCATAGGTATATAAATACTCGCCATCCGGGGTCAGTTTTATTTGTTTTCCCAATCTCTCAAATAACTTTGTGCCTAAATCCTGCTCAAGTGCCTGGATTTGATTGGTGATCGTTGACTGGGCATAGCCGAGGTCTTTGGCCGCCTTAGTAAAACTTAATAATTTAGCTGTTGTAACAAAAGTTTTTAACTCGCGCAGCTCCATCTCATATTCCACCCATCAGATTTTATGAAACAGCTTATCGGTATTATCAATTTTACCTATTGATAACTCTATGATAATATAATTTTTAATAACGGTCTACACAAAGCTGCTAAAGCTTTGGTAATACCCAAATAAGCTTGAGCCGGAGGGCAAAGACAATGCTAAGAACAATGACAGCCGAACAAGTCAAGGGACGAGTCCGGGAGTTGGGCGCCGATTTATGCCAGATAGCCTCTGTAGAACGCTTTGCCGATGCGCCTGCCGGTTTTCACCCGAACGATATTATTAAAGATTGCCAGAGTGTGATTGTTGTGGCCGGGCAATTCCCGGTAAGTACGCTGTTAAGCTCATCGCCGGCTGCGTATACCTTTGTCCGTAATAAACTGGCAGATAAAATTGACGCAATTACAGTTCAGGTTGCTGCCGAGCTGGAGGAACTAGGCGGCTGCGCGGTTCCTGTTCCATCAGCCGATCCATATGATTACTGGGATGATGACCGCCAGCACGGGCAAGGGATATTGTCGTTAAAACATGCGGCAGTGCGGGCCGGTTTAGGTAGAATAGGGAAAAACACGCTCCTGATTAATGCCCAGTTTGGCAATATGCTGTGGCTGGGGGCAATTATATCCGACCTGGAGCTGGAACCTGATGCCCTGGCCAATTACCAAACCTGCCTCCCTAATTGCAGAATCTGCTTAGAGGCTTGCCCGGCGAAAGCGCTGGACGGCGTTACTATTGAGCAAAACAAGTGCCGCAGTACTGCAGCCAAATATACTGCAGGCGGCGGTGCCGTGTATGCCTGTAACCTCTGCCGGAAAGTCTGTCCGCTCCATAGCGGCATTAAGGATTATTCTTAGTTGACCGGCCGGTACTGCAGGAGCTTGGCATACATTAGGACAAATCAGTACCTATTGTGTATTATAGGAGTAATAGCATGCAAAAACGGGATATCTTGATTGGCATGGTTGTTGTTATCCTATGGGGGCTTAATTTTATCGCCATAAAAATTGGTTTACAGGATATACCACCCTTGTTATTAGGGGCTGTGCGTTTTCTCCTGGCTTGTTTTCCCATTATTTTTTTCCTGCCCAGGCCGCCGGTCGACTGGCGGTGGTTGATTGCGCTGGGGCTGGCCATTAATGTGGGTCAGTTCTCTTTTTTATTCATCGGCATGAAGGTCGGTATGCCGGCAGGGCTGGCTTCGCTTGTTCTTCAGTCCCAGGCTTTTTTTACGCTGCTGGCGGGGGCTGTCTGGCTTGGCGAACGCTGGGGCTGGAACCACCTGGCCGGTCTTGCGCTGGCAGCTGGCGGCATGGTCACCATTGGTTGGCAACAGGGAGGGGAAATGACGGCTGCCGGCTTTGCCTGTACCTTGGCCGCCGCCGCTTGCTGGGGCGTTGGCAATGTCATTATGCGGCAGGCGACGCAGGGGATACCGCCTTCTTCCATGCTGGCTTTAGTCGTTTGGGCCGGGGCGGTGGCGATTTTACCATTGCTGTTACTATCCTGGATCATAGAGGGTTATGATGCCTGGCTGACTGCCTGCTTCGCCGTCAGTTGGGCCAGCTTTGGCGCAGTCGTTTATTTATCGCTGTTGGCCACTTTGGCCGGCTACGGGTTATGGGGCAAGCTGCTTTCCCGCTACCCGGCCGCCATGGTATCGCCCTTAGCCCTGCTGGTGCCCGTTGTGGGACTAAGCAGCGCTGCTTTTTTTCTGGGAGAAGCGGTTACTCTTGGGCAGGGTCTGGGGGCCTTGCTGGTTATGGCCGGCCTTATTGTCCATGTTTTCGGGGGACGCTGGCTGGCAAGCAATAAAAAAATTAGCGAATGCGGACAAGGAGACAAGATATGAGAATTGATGTTGCTTTTTTGCCTGCCGAAGTCCGGGGGCTTGATTTATCCCGGACTACCTGTATTGTAGTGGATGTTTTTCGGGCAACCACCAGTATTGTTACCGCTATGGCCAACGGGTGCAATTGTGTGATGCCGGTATTATCAGTTAATGATGCCCTGTTGCTGGCCCGGAAAAAGGCAGGTGCCCTGCTAGCCGGTGAGCGTCAGTCCATTAAAATAGAAGGGTTTGATTTGGGCAATTCCCCATTCGACTTTTCTGAGACCAGTGTGCGGGGAAAAGAGGTTATTATGACCACAACCAACGGGACAACGGCGATCAAGGCGACAGCAGGTGCCGTCAGGACTCTAATCGGCGCTTTTGTCAATGCCGGCGCGGTTTGCCGTGCAGCCAAACAATACGGACAGGATGTTTTGATTGTTTGCGCCGGGACAGACGGTCTTTTTTCGCTGGAGGATTCTCTTTGTGCGGGCTTGCTGACCGAGATACTGTACAGGGAAGCGCTGCCGCCGGCCGCCCTGTTGACAGATGCCGCCAGCGGGGCTTTACTGATGTACGGCCAGGCCAAAGCGTCTCTGGCCGCTAGCAGCGCCACCGGCAGAAACGGCAGCCGTTTGCAGGCTTTGGGACGCAAGGAGGATATTGACTACTGTTTGCAGGTCGACTTATTCACAATAGTTCCTGCATATAAAGACGGAAAAATAACATGAACGGGGATAGCTGACAGGAATGTAGCCGGCTGAAGACAGCAGGCCGGCAATAGCATTCCGATTGAGGGCTAAAAAATATTTTCCGACAGATGTATACTATGAATAAAAACCGGCAATACTAATCATGTACAAGGTGTCCTCCAAGTTATGAGGGTTGCGAAAACATTGAATTGAATAACGCGCATACGTAAGCACCATATACAAACCCCTGCCAAACGGCAGGGGTTACATTATTTAATATACCGATAACAAGATAATGAACATTTGCCGAAGAAAATAGGCTTGACTAACTTACAACCCAAATGATATTATTAGGTTGTAAGTTGAATATGGAGGTGTTCGGATGAAAATTGCATTAATTGGCTTAGGAACAACTGGAAGAATTGTTGCTGAATATTTATATAAAGAACAGGTGCTGTCACTGGTGTTATGCCGGGAAAACAGTCCTGATGCCGGTAAAGACTTAGGCGAACTGCTACATAGACCTTATATGGGGGTAGCGGTGGAATCGACCGCAGACCTTGCCGAAAAACTAAACAGGTATAAACCTGATGTCATAATCGATTTTTCGTCTCCTGCCTTTCTGCGCGAACATTTGTCAACCCTTGTCCGGTGCAAAGTCAATGTGGTAACCGCGGTCACCGGTTATACCCAGATGGATATGAAAAGAGTAAAGGTATTGGCCCGGAAAAGTGAGATCGGCGTGGTCATTGCCCCCAATATTACCCGGGGCGTCAATGTACTGTTGGTGATGGCCCAAATTGCGGCGGCTCTGCAAGCCGATTATGATTTTGAGGTTATTGATGAGAATCATAGAAATAAAAAAGACAGTCCATCGGGAACGGCCGAAAAAATTGTTGCCGCAATCAAACGGGGCCTGGAAAAAGTGGACGGCGAGATACCTGTTCACTCAATCCGGGCGGGTGATATTACCGGGCGTCACAAGGTGCTGGCGTGTGGGAAGTATGATCAAATTGAGATTACACATACGGCTTTTTCCCGAACAGCGTATGCCGAAGGGGCCTATAAAGCAGCTCAGTTCATCTATGGCCGTAAAGGCTTTTATGAAATGAAAGATGTCTATGGATTTGGAAAAACCAGTTACGCAGAAGAACGGTTGCATGGTGATGCTGCCGTTTCCCTGGCCGGGAGCTACGCCTAGCGGCAGGGAAGAGAAAATGAGCCTACCCTTGCCAGGGCGGCTCATTTTTTACGTTGGACTGTTGACAAAATTGGTCGTTTTGGTCAGGATCTCATGATTGCCGACAACCACAATCCGGTCGTGCGGTTCGATTATGGCATCAGGACCAGGGGAAATGATAATATTGCCTGCCCGCCGGATGGCAACAATCGTAGCCCCCGTGTGCTGCCACAGTCTGATTTCGGCAATTTTGTGGCCGATGATATGGGAGGTTGCCGGTACTTCGACCTCAACCGGGTTATAGGGGGTAAGGTTACGCAGTTTATCCGAATAATTAATAATATCAGTGAGCAGGTTTTCCAGGCGGGTGTCAAGCTCGCGCTTTTGCTGCAACAGCTGCTCTACATCATGATGCAGCGAATCGACAGAGGCAGTGCTTTTGTAGTGTTCGACAAAGCTGTAGGCGTTCTCAGCCGATAATACGGTTACTTCTTTTCCCTGGGAAACACTGACAACATTTTTAACCTTCAGGAGGGCGATTGCTTTCCGAACCGTTTCTGGCGAAACATTATAATGGCTGGCCAGTAAGGATCTGCCTGAGATCTTTTCATGTACACTATATTCCCCATTAACAATGCGCTGGGCCAGGTCTACGGCAATAGACCGGTACATGGCCATCGGTGATTTCATTAGGAACTTTCCTCCATTGTCATTTTCCTGGTATTATTATAACTGTTATCATAGCAGTCAACAAGATGGCGTTGTGAAGCCGGACAATTTTACGCCCACAAAGGTAAACCGATCCTTTACAGTTTATTTTACAATGCTGTAAGTCGCATGCTTTGTTTAGTATTTATTTTAAAGGAACAGAATTTTTTTTCGTCGAAAGCAGTACAAAAAGAAACCAAAGAGGTTACTATGAAAATACTAATCGATGCCGACGCTTGCCCCAGGCCAGTTCTGCAGATCTGTAACCGGGCAGGGCAGAAATACGGTATTCCCGTGTGGACAGTAGCCAGTTTTAATCATAACATTGTATCTGACTATCATGTTACAGTGGGCGGTGGGTCCCAGGAGGCGGATATAAAAATAATCAATCTGACAGAAGCAGGCGATATCATTGTCACCCAGGATTGGGGGCTGGCAGCGATGGTGCTGGGTAAGTCTGCCTATTGCCTGAGCCCGGCCGGCAAGGTGTTTAGTAAGGCTAACATTGAATTTTTGCTGGAAGAGCGGGAAATGAAAGCGAAATTTCGCCGGGGCGGCGGCAGGACAAGCGGTCCCCGAAAAAGAACGCAACAGGATGACCAACGCTTTGCCGCTGCTATCGAACAGTTGCTTATAGCCGGAAGGCCGGGGTAATGAGAATGGTTTATAGATTAGTGTTGACTTGCGTGCCGTCAGGCTGCTATAATTTATTATAAGTTAATAAATGGGCGATGGAGTTCGCCATTAAATCCGTGCTAAGCGGTGATGACTCCTACCAGTATAACTGGTAGGAGTCTGTTTTATTCTATGGCTGGCGGGCAGAAAGAAGGTCGGATTTAAAGGACACAATAACTGTAGGTGAAAGCAGGGATGGCTGTATGGCCGCTAAGAACGGTAAGTTTTAGCAAATTTTTTAATTCGGGGGATGAATGAAATGCTGTTTACTATGTTGGTTGTGGCGCTTGGCGGTGGCATCGGCACCGTGCTAAGATACTTGGTTTCTTGTTGGGCAGTGGAGCGGTTTGGACCGGGTTTCCCCTATGGGACCTTGTTGGTCAATATAGCAGGCTGTTTGGTTATTGGTGCTTTTATGGTACTGGTGACGGAACAGCTTATTGCCAGTCCCGAGTGGCGCTTGTTTGTAACTACCGGTTTTTTGGGTGGATTGACAACATTCTCCTCATTTAGTTATGAGACAATGAAATTACTGCACGACGGGAACACGGTGCTGGCGGCGTATAATGTTTTAGCTAATTGTGGTATTGGCTTTTTTGCAACCTGGGCAGGAATGCAGGCTGCAAGATATCTCCTGTTGAGTAGCCTGTAATTCTGAAAGCTGGATTATACAGGGTTCTGCAAAGAATGAAGGCTGATCCACAATATACCGGTGTGTAAAGAGTTGACTTTTTTTCCGAGACCGGGATATAATATCTAAGTGGCATTTGGATAGTCCCTGTGGCGGTGAGAAAATATGGATGATACCTATTATATGGGGCTGGCATTAGCAGAAGCCAGGAAGGCCTACGATCTGGGCGAGGTGCCGATTGGGGCCGTGCTGGTTGTCGACCGGCAGGTTGTGGCTAGCGCTCACAATATGCGCGAGATTTGGCATGATGCTACGGCCCATGCGGAAGTCATCGCCATCAGAGAAGCCTGTAAGGCCTTAAACCGCTGGCGATTGACGGGAGCTACTCTTTATGTTACTATAGAACCGTGTCCGATGTGTGCGGGTGCTATTGTTATGAGCCGTATTGACAGATTGGTTTATGGCAGCCCCGACTATAAGGCCGGAGCCGTGGAATCTCTTTTTAACGTTGTACAGAATCCGGCCCTTAATCATCGTCTGGAGGTAACTGCCGGTGTTCGCACCGATGAGTGTTCTGCTTTGATGAAAGCCTTTTTCCGCCAAAGGCGTAAATAAAATAACGGAGAGGTGTCCGAGTGGTCGATGGTGCTTGACTCGAAATCAAGTGTCCTGTCAAAGGGACCGTGGGTTCGAATCCCACCCTCTCCGCCATAGTTACTGGCTTAATGGCTTCCACGAAATCTCGTGGAAGCCATTTTGTAATAGCGAAGAATAGAACTAGCATGAACTGCCACGCTTGGTCCAGCGTAGTGAATGTATACTGCCGGAGGCTAGGATGTTAAAAAAGTTTCCGCCGGGTGTAATAATTTCGAGCGAAATGTGGTATAATAACTACATAGTTTAAATAAAAAGTTAACGATAAATAATTATCGCGGGGTGGAGCAGTTGGTAGCTCGTCGGGCTCATAACCCGAAGGTCACAGGTTCAAGTCCTGTCCCCGCAACCAAAAAAATCTTGCCGTATCCTTAAGGATACGGTTTTTGATTTTTTAGCCATCTTTCGACTACACTATACCCCAGTCTTGAAACGGGTGGTCCGGGGAACCGCCGCAAGCGCAGGAATTAGCATGACCTGATAAAGTGTGCTTATCGTATAATTGCCCCTGAATTTGGCATTATAGATTTAGGCAAATAAGGGGGAATAATATGGCGGAGTTGATAGAGATCCGGGCAATGATTGAACAGCTGCGGGCAAAAATGAATGAAATAGCGCTGGGGAAGACACTTACTGATCCGGAGGTAGTCAGGGCAAGTCAACTGCTTGATGTATTATTGATAGAATATCAGAAGATGTTAAATGAAAAAATTGACAAGAGCAAGTAAAGGGTAAGCTGAATTGGAATAAAAGGAAGACCAAGAACTGTTATAATTTACTGGGCTAGAGGGCGCCGTTCAGTAGATACGAATAAATGATACTTGAAAAACAGCCAGAAAAGAAACCAGTCTGCCAGGTACGAGAAGCCGATGTTCCACCATTTATGATACGTAATGTGTCCAAGCCAGGCATGAATCATTTCAAAGATAATAGCAGCCAAGGTCCATTTAAAGAAATACCAGAATAACGTTTTAAAAGAATGGTCGTTTGGCAACCATTGCGTAAAGAGATAAAGGGTTACTATATATACCCCGAACCCATTAACCAACAATGCGATTAAGGGATGCCCGGAATAAGACCAAAGATTATAATAAACCATAATTGCTTCGACTACTAGTGAAAGCCAGGAGGCAAATATACATACGGAAAGGTATATATGCCACCGGCCTTTTTTGGCAAAGAGCAGCCACATTGTCCATGAAAAAACAAATTGGCCTATCCAAAATGCGAGAATCAAAAGTAGCCCCCCTTTTTTAGATCCTATAGCAATATATATTCCATAGATATATTACTAATGAACGAAGCAGTTGTATTTAACGTTTCAGGCAATTGACTTATTTAGCATTCACAGCAGCACTAACAGCTAATTAATGCCGGAGCAATACCCGCCTTTGCATTGATTGCAAGGTTTTTAGTCTACTGAATTTCTAAATAAACTCTGTGGGTATAAGAACAACTAACCAAAAGGACTTGGCCCAAGCCAAGTCCTTTTGGTATCCTCACAGGCCGTTATGACTTTATAAAGGCACAAGCAAAGAATGCGTGATGTGTCTTTACTAAAATCAATTTGCGGGAACCGGTTGCTAGCTGTTAGTAAGATAAAAATAGCAATTAAGGGATGTTATGGAAAAAGTTATTGACAGGAATTTTAATGTCTGTAATAATATATACAATATATGATAATCATTATCAATATCAATATAAATTAAGAATACAGGAATTACCGTTCTACAAGGTGAAGGTGGGAATGCGATTGACTATTAAAACGCGGCTGCTTGTGATTTCGCTGTTTTTTGGGTTGTTGCCTATTGTCGTTATGATTGTGGCCGGTAACCAAGCCGGATTAAATACAAATCGCGAATTTCAAAATACAATGGCGATAGCCTTGATGGTGACTGTGCTTGTTGGGCTAATGATGCCGGGACTTATCCGGTATTGGTTTTTTTCCAATCAAATACAAAAAATGAAGGAGTTTTGCCAACAGGTAAAAACAGGCCGTTATGATGTGCTGCTCAGTGTTCCGGCAGAGCGCAACACAGAAGACAATGAGAATGAGCTTGTTGATTTAATGCGGGACATGAATTGGATGGTTCACCGCATTAAGGTGAATGAGTCTGAGCTAAAACAGGCTGTTAGTGATCTTGAACAATCGCAGACTGAGATCCAATTGCAGAAAAAGGAGTTAGAAGAGGTAAATGCGGCGCAACTGGTAGTGCAGCATGAATTGCGGGGACGGACACTGGCCTTAACAGAGGCAGTGGCAAAAGTACGTAATTTATTGGATAATGCGGGCCAGGGTTTTCTTTCTTTTGATGAAGATTTAAAAGTTGCCGGTGAGTATAGTGCCGAGTGTGTGGTGATTTTTAACCAGGAGATACAGGCAGCATCAGTTCCGGCGTTATTGTATCCCGAGGATAAAGGGCAGCAGGTTTTTTTAGAGGCATTATTTAAGAAGATCTTTCAGGAAGAGAATGTATTTCTGCGGGATAATTATTTTTCTCTGCTGCCGGAAGAACTGCAATTTGCCGACAGCTATATACAGATAAATTATAAACTGATTAATCACCCTGTTGATCCGGAGCGTAAGGAAATATTGTTGGTTTTAACAGATATTACTCAGCACCGGGAAATGGAGAAAAAGATCCAGGAAGAGAAAAATGTTTTGTCTATGGTAGTACGGGCTGTAACACACTACCAGGAATTTAACAAAGCCATAAAAGAATATGAGCTGTTCTGCCGGCAGGAACTGCCGGAACTTTTGGCTGGACAAGAACAGGCAGTCCAAAAAATAAATACGATTTTTCGGGCTGTACATACCTGGAAGGGGACTTTGGGCCAGTTGGGGATGTGCCGTGTGGCCGCAGGCCTGCACGAATTGGAGTCGAATTTGGCCCAATTGCGGGATAAGACGGCCAACGGTATTGAACAGCAGGATCTGACGGCCTGTTTCAATATTTACCCGCCTGCGGTATTGTATGGTTGGCTGGAGCAAGAACTGACACAACTTAAGCGGATTTTAGGAGATCAGTTTTTCTTGCAGGATGAGACGATTGTGATAGAGAACAGCAAATTGCGTCAATTAGAGGATAAGGTTCAGCGGCTGCTGGCACCTGGCCAAGCCCGAATCTTTATTGCCGAGTTGCAGCGCTTGCGCTACAAACCGTTTGCGGATTTGCTGGCCATGTTTCCTGAATACATTGCCAATGTCGCCTTAAATCAGGGAAAAGAGGTTAATCCGCTCGTGATAACAGGGGCAAAAACCCTGGTAGATCCAATGAAATATCATGATTTTGCTAAAACACTTGTCCATGTTTTCCGCAATGCCGTGGCCCACGGCCTGGAGACGCCGGAGGAACGGCTGGCGGCAGGTAAAGAGATTGCCGGTTATATTGGCTGCGATTTGCAGGAGGATGGTGCGAACCTGGTCGTGACAATTGCTGATGATGGCAGAGGTATTGATGATAGCACCATTAGACAGCTTGCGGTTGCTAAAGGGATATGCACTGAAGAGGCGGCCTGCAGTTTAACAGAGGCTGAGGTTGTGCAACTCATTTTCGGCGATGGGTTTTCCAGTGTGGCGGCTGCCAGTGAATTATCCGGCCGGGGTGTGGGCTTGTCTGCTGTCAAATATGAGGCTGAAAAGCTTGGCGGAACGATTGAAGTGTTAACAGCGGTAGGAAAAGGGACTCGATTCCTCTTTACCCTGCCGCTGGCAGCTGACGAACAGCAAGACAGCTTTGACATTTCCCGTTTTGGCGGACAGGTTATTCATCAGGCAAAAGCTCTCCTCAATGGCGAATTTGGTATTCCGGTACTGGCAGTCAACCAGGAAGAAGTAAATACCGGGATAGTCAGCATGCGTGATATTTCAACCTTTATTGATGTTAAGGGGACCTTGACCGGTCGGCTAATGGTCAGTGCTGATGAAGAATTGGTCAAGCGGCTGGCCGGCTATTACTTACAAGATCTGGCTCCGGCTGGTTATGACGATACCTGGTTAGAAAGTGCCTTTTCCGAATTTTTTAATACTACCGTCGGCAATTCACTGTTGCAACTGCCGGACTGGCAACAAGCGGTAGATATTGGTGCGCCGGTTACCATTTGGGCAGAAGGTGCTACCGCTAAATATAGAAACGCAGTTATTTATTCCTGGAAGTTAATAACTGCCGTGGGAGAAATGCAGCTAAGCTTAATCTCGTTTATGAGGAAAGGTGGCGATGAGAATGGCGCGTGTGTTAGTTGTTGACGATGCCTTAATGATGCGGAAAACCATTGGAACGTTTTTAATCAGAGCCGGTCATGTGGTGGTAGAGGAAGCGGCAAATGGCGAACAGGCCGTTGCTGCGTACAAAAAGCATCTTCCAGACCTGGTAACGATGGATATTACTATGCCTGGCGTGGATGGAATTGATGCGTTGTCGCAAATTACTGCCTTTGACCCGGGTGCCAGGGTTGTTATGGTAAGTGCCCTGGGCCAGAAACATAAGGTGTTTGACGCATTGCAACACGGGGCCAAGGGATATATCCTGAAGCCGTTTACAGAGGACAAACTGCTGTCGATTATTGATGAGCTGCTTGGCGCAACCGCCGGTGGATTAAGTTCTCTGGTGTCTGAGCCGGTAGTTATGAATGCCAATGAAAAACCTTTAACTGCTAAAATGGCGTTTGCTGTAGATCATGATAGCGACAATGTCCGCATCACTACTTTGCGTGAGTTTGCTCCCGTTGACTTTGACGATTTGACGAAAGCAATCGAAGGAATACTGCTGCATCGACCCCCAAACATAGTTTTTGATTTTGCCTGTGGAAATGCCCTGCATAGTAAAAGCGCACCTGTCTACAGAAAAATCTTAGAGATGGTTATTGCTTCTGGCCTCATAGTAAAAATAGTTTGCTATGCGCAAGATTATACTTCGTACTTCCGCAATATTCCCGGTTTGCAGGCTGCTGAATTCGAACTTGTAAAAAAGCAGGGCGTACTTTAGTGTTTTACGTAACTATATTATAATGATGATAATGATTATTAGTGTCATTATAAAGCTCACCTGTCGGATAACGGACCTGTCCAACGCCGAAAAATTGCGTAGTTATTTTATGTGTCTTACGATACCGGCAGGGTATGGATAATGTGTCGCCATATCTTTCTATCATTACTAATTATGGAAAGGAGGTGTAAGAGGTGCGTAAAACATTCATTGCAATCACACTGATGATGTTTATTATCAGTATGTTATCTATGACCGCGTTCGCCGCTGGGGAGCACAAAACCTGGAACGAAGTTGTAGACGCGATGGAAGCTATTGTAAACGAGTCATACGACATCTATCGGACAGGAGATATAAAAGCGGCCAAGGACAAGGTGGATGTCGCGTATTTTGGTTACTATGAAAAGCTGGGCTTTGAAAAAACCGTGATGGCATATATTTCGGGCAATCGCGCGGCCACAGTGGAATATCAGTTCAGTTATGTGAAGAAGGCTATGACCGCCGGCAGTCCGAACGATGAAGTTAAAGCTTCACTGGACAAGCTTGTCGGACTGCTGCGGGAGGATGCAAACCAGCTTGACGGCAAAGAAGAAAGCGCGCTGGGTGTGTTCCTCGGTTCCCTTCTGATCATAACCAGGGAAGGCTTTGAAGCCATTATCATTGTTGGCGCGATTATCGCCTACTTGGTAAAAAGCGGCAACGCGGACAAAACCCGTGCGGTCTATTGGGGGTCTTTCATCGCGCTGGGCGCAAGTGTTGTCATGGCGGTTATCCTGAATAACCTGGCGGCGGCAAGCGGGGCGAATCAGGAGATTATCGAGGGTGTGACCATGTTGATTGCCGTCGTCGTGTTGTTCTATGTGAGCAACTGGATGTTGTCCAAGGCTGAGGCTGCACAATGGACGCAGTATATAGAAGGCAAGGTCGAGAGTTCCATAACAAGGGGTAGTGTGTTTTCCCTTGCGTTTGCGGCATTCCTTGCGGTTTTCCGTGAAGGCGCGGAAACAATCCTGTTCTATCAGGCGCTCCTGGCGGGTACCCAGACCTATTTCAACATGATTTGGATCGGTCTTGCCGTGGGTTGCGTGATATTGGTGATTATCTATCTCATGATCCGTTTCCTGAGTATCAAGCTGCCGCTGAAGCCGTTTTTCCTCGGTACCAGCATCTTGCTGTTTATCATGTCTATTTCCTTTATCGGCACTGGTATCAAGGAGTTGCAGGAAGGCAACCTCGTCGGGGTCACGCCTGTAGCGGGGATTTCCTCGGTTGATATTTTAGGAATTTACCCCACTATGGAAACGCTGATCCCCCAAGCTGCGCTGCTGGCGCTGACAATCGCCACTTTTGTGGTCCAGATCAGAAAATGGCGGCAGGCACGCGCTTTGAATGTAGCCCCTCCCGGCGATTAATAGAGCTGCAGCAGCCGGAGCATAAACCTGAATAAGCAGGTATGTTAGTAACTGAGGCTCAAAAAACCAAAAAACCTTAGGAGGTATAACCCAATGAAAATGAGAAGAATGTCATTTATTATCCTTGTACTGGTTATGGCCCTGTCGCTTATTCTTACCGCCTGCTCGCAGAGCGGTACACCGAATACAACGACAGGCAGCGCGCCTAAAGCTGACGAGAAAGCCGGTGCGGCGGCTCCCGGTGATGTGGCCGGCTTCGAGGAATTCCCAATTGGCGACGATATCGAGCTTGGCCCCCTGAATGTGGCGGGCGTTTATTTCCAGCCGGTCGATATGGAGCCTGCTGGCGGCAGCCTCGCCGCAGCTGATGCTGATATGCACATGGAGGCGGATATCTCCGCCCTGCAAAATGATCTGGGCTATGGCATCGGTGATTTTGTCCCGTATTTGACCGTTAAGTATGAGATTATCAGTGAGGATGGCAAGAAAACGGAAGGGTCCTTCATGCCTATGGCTGCAAGCGACGGCCCGCACTACGGCGCAAACATCAAAATGGGCCCGGCCGGCACTTATACGGTACGCTTTATCATCGAAAATCCTGAGGCGCAGGGCTATCTGCTGCATGTTGACAAGGAAACCGGCGTTACAGGAAAGTTCTGGAAGGAACCGCTTGTAGCAGAATGGAAATTCGATTGGGTCCCCAGGGTTTGGTAATTTTACGCCTTAAATAAGTTATTTATTTTGTATAAACCGCGCCATAACTGGCTCGCGTGCAGGCGCGAGCTGTCATGGCGCGGTTTGGTACGCTTACGGGAGGTGGCGACACCGTGCTGAAATATCTCATACAGGTTGTGCAGAACCTTCTCACCACCGGCATTCTTTTGGCGATGCTGTTTGCGCTTGCACATCTCGTCGACAGGCAGAAACAAAAAAAATGGCTGTTTTGGGGTTTTGCGGCAGGCCTTGTAGCCGCGCTTATATTGGCGATTCTTAAATCTACAACCGTTCTGATCAATCGGGAATACTTCAACATCGGTTTTTTGTCTGTCGCAGTACTTGCGGAAATTTTTTTCTATGCGCTCGCTTGGGGCGCTCTGCAGAAAAGAGCGCCTGGGTTGCATGAAAAGATAGGGAATGTTACCTATGCCGTTTTAGCGGCCTTCCTGTTACTCTATGCTCTGCCCGACATATTCTTGTATCCCACAGAGTTTGTATTGCCGGGAGAAAGCGTACTAAGTACGGATTTTCTTTTTAAGATGATTGGATATCTGGCGGGACTGCTTATTGTTGGGCTTTCCGCGCTGGCCCTGTATAAAGCCGGGACAGGGCTGTCTTTTACGCTGGTGCGGATACTGACGACAGCGGGACTTGCGATCAATATGGTCAATCAGCTCGCCGCCATTCTGCAGCCGCTGCTGGCCAGGCGTATTATTCCCATGAAAAAATGGCTTTTTGAAATGTTAAAGCCTATCATCAATCACAACGATTGGTTTTTATACGCGCTTATACTACTCACGCTCGTATTTCCGCTGGTTCTCTGGGTTAAAAGCCTGCGTCATAAGGCAACGTATCGAAATCCCGCCGAGCACCGTAAAATTCGGGCAATGGCGCGAAGACAGAGGCGTTGGTGCGCTGTTGTTCTGACAGGATATATTCTTTCGATTGTAAGCCTGACGGTTATAAAAGCATATGATCAGCGGGAGATCGTCCTTTCCCCGGCTGAACCAATGCATGTTACCGGCAGTGAGATTGTGATCCCGCTTGATAATGTCAATGACGGTCATCTGCACCGTTATGCATATACGGCCGCGGACGGCGCCGAAGTCCGGTTTATCGTTATCAAAAAAAATGCAGTGGCCTATGGCGTCGGGCTTGACGCCTGTGATATCTGCGGGCCCACCGGTTATTATGAGCGCGATGACGAGGTAGTCTGCAAGCTCTGCGATGTGGTCATGAATAGGTCCACAATCGGGTTTAAGGGTGGATGCAACCCTGTACCGCTTGGCTATACCATCACTGGCGGCAATATGGTAATTCAGATACAGGATTTAGAAAATGAAAAGAAAAGGTTTTTATAGGGGGTGAGCATATGTTCTGGAGAATGGTAAAAGGCGCGCTCTTTCGGCAAAAGGGAAAAATGCTGATGATCGCTTTTACAATCGCTTTGGGAGCCTCTCTTGCCACCGCCATGCTGAATGTGATGCTGGATGTCGGCGATAAAGTGAATCAGGAGTTAAAGACATACGGCGCGAATATAAACGTAATGCCTAAGGGGGCCTCCCTGCTCGACGATCTTTATGGTATTGAGGAAGGCTCCGGCGTATCGGATCAATATTTGCAAGAGTCGGAGCTGGGCAATATAAAAACGATTTTCTGGGCTTTCAACATCGTGGATTTTACGCCCTATCTTAATACAAAAGTGCAACTAAATTCCCGGAAAAATGAAGTGAACCTTGTGGGAACATGGTTCAGCCGCCATTTGGATCTTCCCACAGGAGAATCCCTGGATACCGGAATGATCAAAATGAAAAGCTGGTGGGATGTATCCGGCGAGTGGCTGACTGATCAGGATGAAAATTCCGTCATGGTAGGTAGCCTTGTGGCGGGCAGGAACAATATTCAGGTCGGAGATACCATCATTATTGACGTCAGGGGACAGACAAGGGAATTGACAGTCAAGGGCATTTTCGACGCGGGCAGTGACGAAGACGAACAAATGTATGTTCCTTTGCAGGTCGCGCAAGAACTCACCAACCGGCCGGGGCTTGTCAGCCGCGTAGAGGTCAGCGCCTTGACAACGCCCGACAATGAGCTGGCCCGCAGGGCGGCACAAAATATTAAGAGCCTTTCCATTAAGGAATATGAAATATGGTATTGCACTGCTTACGTCAGCTCGATCTGCTATCAGATTGAAGAAGTGATCACTAATTCCGTCGCCAAGCCCCTTCGTCAGGTGGCTGAATCGGAGGGGGCCATCCTGGAGAAAACTCAGCTTTTGATGCTGCTCATTACTATTTTGAGCCTCGTTGGCTCGGCGCTGGGTATCTCCAATCTTGTTACGGCAAGCGTCATGGAGCGCAGCCGCGAGATTGGTTTATTAAAAGCGATTGGCGCCCACGACGGACCCATTTCCTGGCTTGTTTTAACGGAGATACTTATAACGGCCGTTGTTGGCGGTATAGCGGGATATTTCGTCGGACTCGGCTTTGCCCAAATTATCGGGCATTCAGTGTTCGGTACAGCCATTGACATCAAGCCTATGGTCATTCCGATTGTCGCCGTTTTGGTATTTCTTGTAACCCTGGCGGGAAGTATCCCGTCCATTCGTTTTCTGTTGAAGCTGCGTCCGGCGGAAGTCTTACATGGCAGGTGATTAAAATGAAAAAGCAAACGATGTATGTAAAAATGATAACAAGCTCGCTGATCCGCCGTCGTTCCAGAATGTTTGTTGCATTGCTGGCGGTGGCAATCGGCGCCACCATTCTCTCCGGCCTTGTAACCATTTATTACGATATTCCCCGGCAGATGGGTCAGGAATTCCGTTCCTATGGCGCGAACCTGATCCTGGTTCCCGCCAGTGAAGCTGCGGTTTTAAGCCCTGATGCGATTGAAAGGGCCAAGGCTTTTATTCCCAAGGATGATATCGTGGGAATCGCGCCTTACCGGTATGAGACAGTTAAAATCAATGAACAGCCGTTTATGGCGGCTGGTACGGACATCAATGAAGCGAAAAAAACCAGCCCGTATTGGTTTGTCTCAGGCCGGTGGCCCGAAATCGGGAAAGAGGTACTTATTGGTCAGGAAGTAGCAAATCTCATCCGCCTTTCCCCTGGCAGCAACGTTACTGTCACCGGTACGGACAGTAACGGACAGAGCTTCAGTCGTGATTTTGTTGTCTCCGGTATCGTGCAGACCGGAGGCACGGAGGAAGCCTTCATCTTTATGTCGCTGCCGGATTTTGAGGGCATGATGGGCAACCGCGGCGGGATAGATGTCGTCGAATGCAGCATTTCCGCCTCGCAGGCAACACTGGACAGTATCGTCAGGCAGATCAGCGAAAACACCGGGGATGTCACCCCCCGTCTTGTTAAGCGGGTGACGGAGTCGGAAGGGACTGTCCTAACTAAACTGCAGGCACTGGTCTATCTTGTTACGGTAGTCGTGCTGCTGCTCACCATGATCTGTGTCGCAACCACGATGATGGCGGTCGTCACGGAACGGCGCAAGGAAATCGGCCTGAAAAAAGCGCTGGGGGCTGCCAATAAAAGCATCGTGCTGGAATTCCTGGGAGAAGGCTTACTGTTAGGGGCTTTGGGCGGTTTGCTGGGGGTTGTGTTTGGCTTTATGTTTGCTCAGACGGTCAGCATGAATGTTTTCAACCGTTCCATATCCTTTCAACCACTTTTGATACCGGCGACCTTGGTTATATCAATTGCGATTACCGGACTGGCGTGCCTAATACCTGTCAGGAGTGCGACAGATGTTGATCCAGCCATCGTTTTACGCGGTGAATAAAGGAGGAATGACAGAATGAATTTATTAGAGCTAAAAGATATTTCCAAAATCTATGGCAACGTTAAGGCTCTGCAAAATATTGACCTCACTGTTAAGCAAGGCGAATGGCTGGCAATTATGGGACCGTCCGGATCCGGGAAAACCACGCTGATGAATATTATCGGCTGCATGGATAAGCCTTCCAACGGCTCCGTTATCCTGGACGGCACAAATATTTCCAAGGAAAATGCGAACAGCCTTACCAACATCCGGCGGGACAAGATCGGACTGATTTTTCAGCAGTTCCATCTTATCAATTATCTTACTGCACTGGAAAACGTGATGGTCGCTCAATACTACCACAGTATGCCGGATGAAAAGGAGGCATTGCAGGCGCTGGCGCGCGTTGGCCTGGGAGACAGGGCCAAGCATCTGCCCAGTCAGCTTTCAGGCGGCGAGCAGCAAAGGGTCTGCATTGCCCGGGCCCTGATTAACTACCCGATGCTTATCCTGGCCGACGAACCCACGGGCAATCTGGATGAAACGAATGAGAAGATCGTGCTGGATATTTTCAAGCAGCTTCACAAGGACGGCAGTACCATCATCGTTGTTACCCATGACCCCGAGGTGGCCGAGGAAGCCCAGCGAACTGTCGTGCTGGAGCATGGGCGGATTGCGAGAATCATCCAAAATGAACAGGAATGAGAGGGGTTCTCAATGAAAAGAAAGGTTATCTCCATTAGCTTTACTTTGCTGCTTGTTTTGCTGCTGCTCACCGGCTGTAAGGACAGCTCCCGCGATGTTACCTATAAGGACGGCACTTACACCGGAAAAAGCAGCGAAGACGACCGGGGCGCTTACGGAGCGGTAACGATCACCATCAAAGACAGCGCGATTACAGCCTGCGAGTTTATTATCTGGCAAAAGGACGGAACCGTCAAAGATGAAAACTACGGAAAAGTGAACGGTGAAATCTCCAACCAGGAGTATTATGACAAGGCACAGCTTGCCGTAAAAGCCATGAAGCAGTATGCACAGCAGCTTGTAGAAACCCAGGTGGTTGAGGCGGTTGATGCCATATCCGGCGCTACCATTTCCTACAACCAGTTTCATGAAGCCGTGGGCAGTGCCCTGGACGCAGCGAAAGAATAGGCCGCTAAACGGCCTTGCGGGAATCGCATAACAAAACAATAGCCGTATGATCTGCTGATACGCTTTTTTTGGTGGCTGCGAAGCGGTTTTTGTAACCTCCGCTAAACATAGCGTTTGTATGCTGGCGTGCAAGGATAGTTGAATGCAACAGAAAAAGCATTAGGTTATGAATAGTAGAAAATAAAAATTATACGAGGAGGTTTAATATGAAAAACCGGTTTTTATCCGGTATTGTGGTTGCTGTGTTGGGGCTGCTGACCGCGCTTGTGCCAGTTTACATTTTTCCCCCTTGTACCAAGGTCATTGAAACCGCAGCGGGCGGTACGATGCCGATGAAATGCTTTTGGTCCGGGCAGGCTGAAATCGGCATCGGTTTGCTGATTCTGTGCGGTGGTATATTGATGATTATTTTCCAATCACCGCTCACGCGGATTGGCGTAAGCTGCATGACCGCTTTGGCCGGCGTTTTAGCCTTTTTGGTCCCCGCTCTGCTCATCGGCGGATGCGCAATGCCTACTATGGCTTGCAGGATGACAACCTTCCCCGCGTTGTATGTTTTAAGCACCTTAACGGTGGCTGTTTGTGCCGCCAATGCCTTTTATCTCTGGCGGCGTAATAAAAAGCAGCATGACCATTTGTGTTGCGGACACCATCTATCTTCGGCAGCGAATAAAACACAGGTGAAAACAGATGGACAATAAGCCGTTAACCACCGTTAATATTGCTTTGCATAATCTGAAGCGCAAACCGTTTCGGACAACCGGCCTGATTCTTCTTGTAGCTTTGTTTGCCTTTACGCTTTTCGGCGGGACAGTGCTCTCAAAAAGCCTGGAAAACGGTATGAATAACCTGTCAAAAAGAATGGGTGCGGACATTCTCGCGATTCCCTATGGCTATGAAGCGGATATCCAGAGCGCCCTTTTACGGGGAGAACCGAGCACTTTTTATTTTGCTGCCAGCACGACGGAAAAAGTAGCCGGTGTTGAAGGGGTAGAGGCGGTTTCTCCGCAACTCTATATCGCAACGCTGAGTGCTTCCTGCTGTGCCTATCCTATTCAACTCATTGGCTTTGAGTCCGAAACGGATTTTGTCATTGGGCCGTGGATGTCAAGGACGCTTAGTTCTCCACTTACAGATGGAGAAATCGTGATTGGCAGCAGTCTGCAGGCGGAGGTTGGACAAAAGCTCAAATTCTTCAATCAGACTTTTTTGATCGTTGCCCGCCTGGAAAAAACGGGTATGGGGTTTGATACTTCCGTATTTATGAACCTTTCGACAGCGAAACAGCTGGCCCGGGCCTCCGAGCGCCTCCGGGCGCATCCGGTGGCCGAGAATGCTGACCTGATTTCCTCTGTCATGGTTAAGAGCAAGAGCGGCTATGACGTAAAAGACACTGCAAACAACATCCTTCAGGCTTATGCCAAGGAAGGCGTGCATGTGGTGGTTGCAAAAAACATGATCAGCGATATCTCCGGCAGCCTGGTGGGACTTACAACCTACATTTACTTACTGGCAGGCATTTTATGGGTCTTGGCTGTCAGCGTACTCATTATTGTATTCTCTGTCACCTTAAACGGACGAAAACGGGAGTTCAGCATATACAGGGTCCTGGGGGCGCCAAAGAGTAAGCTGGTAAAGCTGATCCTCTGCGAATCCTCGCTAATCAGCCTTTCCGGGGCAGTGGTTGGAATTATAACCGCGGCTCTCATCGTTTTCCCGTTCAGCACATATATCGCCTCACTGTTGGGCTTGCCCTATTTACAGCCCTCATACGGGACTTTATCCCTAGTAGCGGTTACGAGTTTCCTGATATCTTTTGCCGCAGGTCCCCTTGCCTCCGCTTATGCTGCAATCAAAATCGGGCGCAGCGAAATCTATACCGCCATAAGGGAGGGTGAATGATGCTGTTAGAAATCAAAAGCCTAAGCAAGGAATATATGCGCAGGGATAAAATGTTCCACGCTGTAAATAATGTGGATTTAGCCATTCACCGTGGTGATTTTGTTAGTATTATCGGCCGCTCAGGCAGCGGCAAGAGCACCCTGCTCAATATGGTTGCCGGACTTTTGCTACCCACTTCAGGCTGTATCAGGCTGGAAGGGACGGATATTTACACCTTAGAAGATGATAAAATCTCGGCACTGCGTAATGCGCGGCTGGGATACATACCGCAAGGGGCCGGAGCACTTTCCAGCCTGACCGTTTTTGATAACGTCAGATTGCCTTATTTTCTTGCTAAGCGCCAAGGGAATGCAACTGGCAGGGCGGCGTTTCTTCTCGACGAGGTGGGCATAGCTGCTCTTGCCGATATGCTGCCATCTCAGCTCTCCGGCGGAGAATTGCGTCGTGTTCTGATTGCAAGGGCGCTGATGAATGAGCCGGATATTCTGATTGCTGATGAGCCCACAGCGGATTTGGATCTGGAAACGACAAAAGAAATTATGGAGCTTTTTGCCCGGCTCAACAAAAACGGTACGACGATTCTAATCGTTACACATGAACTGGATACCTTGCAATTTGGGAATAGGGTGCTGACCATGGCGGCGGGGCAGTTAACGGAGAGTGACGGTGTTATTATAGCCGGAGGATAAGGAGCAGCAGGTTCGCACTTCCGCAATATCTCCGGTTTGCAGGCTGCCGAATTCGAACTTGTAAAAAAAAGGGGGCGCACTATAGTTTTCTAGACAGATTTGTGTTATTATGGTGATAATGATTATTAGTGTCATGATATAATTTATCGGCAGATAACGCCAGAGCTGATGATAATGTAAAAGTAATGGGGAGGAATCAGATGTGGTAAAATTGTTAAGTGAATTATCGCCTGGAGAGCGGGGGACAGTTGCAAAGATTCATGGTAATGGACCTGTCCAACGCCGCATTATTGACATGGGGGTAGTGCCTGGCTCAAAAGTAGAGGTGCAAAAATACGCTCCCCTTGGCGACCCGATGGAAGTCAAGGTCATGGGGTTTAACCTTTCCTTACGCAAGGTCGAGGCCAAAAATATCGAAATCCAACTAAGTGAGTAAGGAGTGACGATTTATGCCGATCCATAATGCTGTACCAAGTCAGTTGATGGTCGTAGCTGCATTGGGCGGCCCGCGGGAAGTACGCTCGCGCCTTACTGATCTTGGCTTTACACCGGGAACGCCGGTTTGTGTGCTGAGCCGTACCAATGAATCCGTCATTGTTAAGGTTCGCGGCAGTCGGATTATGCTAAACAATTCCCTGGCTTGCAACATTACTGTAAAATAGGGAGCAGGAAGAAGGAGGATTTTTACGTTGGAAAATACCAAATTGAGCATTGCGCTGGCTGGTAACCCCAATTCAGGCAAAACAACGATATTTAACAGTGTTACCGGCGCCAGACAGCATGTGGGCAACTATCCCGGGGTAACTGTTGAAAAACGTGAAGGGTACCGTAAGTTTAAAAATCATGAACTGTTAGTGGTTGATTTGCCAGGTACATACAGCCTGACTGCTCATTCGCTGGATGAACTGGTGGCCCGTAATTTTATTGTGCAGGATAAACCTGATGTCATTGTTGACATCCTGGATGCCGGCAATCTGGAGCGTAATTTATATCTGGCCGTGCAATTGCTGGAGTTGGAACGGCCAATGGTAGTTGCCCTCAATATGGTCGATGTTGCCGAAAGCATAGGCACAAAAATTGACGATAAAGTATTATCCCAAAAATTAGGGGTGCCGGTAGTCCGGACAATTGGCAACCGCAACACCGGCTTGGATGATCTTTTGGCTGCTGCTGTACAAGTAGCGGGCGATAAGGCCCAAAAATCGTTTGTTATTGATTATGGTGCTGATGTCGAAACCAAAATCACTGAAATCAGTAATTTGCTGATCGACGTAAAACATGAATTGCGGTACCCGCAGCGCTGGCTGGCCCTGAAGCTGCTGGAAAACGATAAAGAGGTCGTTAATGCAGTTAAGGCGTTAGCGGAAGGTGCCCGTGTTCTAACTGCTGTTGACGCAGCCCGGAAAAGCCTGCAAGAGTCTTCCGGCATGGATCCGGAACTGGCCATTGCCAATCTCAGATATCAGTTTGTTGGCACGCTGAGTCAGCAGGTCATTACTTCCAAACGTGACGGCGCCTTAAGTGCATCTGATAAGATCGATAGAGTGTTAACAAATCGTACGCTTGGGTTACCCCTATTCCTTGGACTCATGTGGCTATTATTTAATTTTGTGTTTACTGCAGGCGCCTATCCGCAGGATTGGATTGAACAGGGTATGGGGGCTTTAGGTGAGTGGGTTGGCCAAACAATGCCTGACGGTGATCTGAAATCGCTGGTGGTTGACGGCATCATCGGTGGTGTCGGCGGAGTTATCGTATTTTTGCCTAATATTATTATACTATTTTTGGGAATTGCCGTGCTTGAAGATACCGGTTATATGGCCAGGGCAGCCTTTATCATGGATAGGGTTATGCATGCAGTAGGTTTGCATGGCAAGTCCTTTATCCCGTTGCTGCTCGGCTTCGGCTGTAGCGTGCCGGCAATCATGGGTACGCGAACTCTCGAAAACCCGCGGGACCGTATGGTCACAATCTTAGTAACACCGCTTATGAGCTGTAGTGCGAGACTGCCTGTGTATACGCTGCTGATCGCTGCTTTCTTCCATGAAAGTGTTGCCGGTACAGTGCTGTTTTCCATCTATGTATTAGGTATATTTCTGGCCATTGTTATGGCCCGTATTTTCCGGAGTGTACTCTTTACCGGCGAACCGGAGCCTTTTGTTATGGAGTTGCCCCCTTACCGTATACCGACGATACAGTCCATTCTGCTGCATATGTGGGAACGGAGCGTACTCTATCTGAAAAAAGCCGGTACGATAATCCTGGCTGTTTCGATCCTGGTTTGGTTTATGGTTAACTATCCGAGTGAGGTTGATTTCAGCAAAGACTATGAGGCACTGGCTGCACAGGCTGAAACCAGCTTTAGTCAGCAGGTCGACGAGGAGATTGTCAAGCCTTTAAATATCGGGGCAATTGAAGAGAATAAAGAGCTGGAAGCATTAATTGCCGATATGACAGCAATAGATGAAGAGTTTGCCGCAGCAAGTGAAGAACTTGAGGAGGAAGGTGCGGAACTAGCAGCGTTGACAGCTGAGAAAGATGCCAAAGTCAAAGAGCTGGAAGTGGCTAACCCTGAATTATATCCTCTGGCTGCCCGCTACTTAGAGCTTAAAGGCGAAACGGATGAGCAGCTCGCCGCCTATGAAAGCGAGCAGGCTCATGAAAAGCTGGAACAAAGCTATGCCGGGCGGATGGGTAAATTCATCGAGCCGGCAATTCAACCGCTAGGGTTTGACTGGAAGGCGGGTATTGGTTTAGTAGCCTCCTTTGCGGCCAAAGAGGTTTTAGTCAGCACAATGGGAACAATTTATAATCTCGGTACAGATGACGAGGGTTCGGTTGCCCTGCAGCAGGCACTGGCCGACGATCCCACCTTTACCCCGTTAATCGCTTATTCGCTGATGGTGTTTGTGCTTATTTATTCGCCTTGCCTGGCAGCGTTAGCTGTTATCAAACGCGAATCGAATTCCTGGAGATGGCCGGCTTTTGCCTGCGTTTATACGACGGCGCTGGCGTGGATAATGTCCTTCCTCGTATATCAGATTGGCACCTTACTGGGGTATTAACAGAAAAGGAGTGAATAAGATGGATACGATAGCTATATCTGTTATTGGTTTGATTGCGGCTGGCTATATAGCTAGATTAGTTTGGCGTGAAGTACAAGGTAAATCGCAATGCCATTGCTCTAGTGGCTGCGGATCCAGCTGCCACAAGGAAGAAAAGTAAACTTTATAACTTGTCAAGAGCCCCTGGCCGCTGCGGTCAGGGGCTCTTTTGGCGCAGGCAAAACCTAGAAGCATAATTTGGTAAATATATTGACACCAATTGGTATCAATAGTATGATAATTATAAGAATTAATTGATAATCATATTCAATTCTGAGATAAAAGGAGCTGATGTGATGAATTTATGCCATGGGAGAATAAATTTAGGCTTGGTAGTGTCGCTGCTGGGGAGTATTCTCACCCTGCCGCTCAACAAGCGAGTGCATTTGTGGCTGGGATTAGGCTTTGTCCTGCTGGCGACTATTCATACATGGCAGCATCGCAGGCAGTTTACTCATTATTTGCACAAGGAGAGACATGAGATGGACCTAGCTTCCCTGGTCGTCAATTCATCCACTAAAGTTAAATTTTTTTTACAACAGACGCAAGTCCTGCACTATATGCCCGGTCGTGTCCGCCTGTTCTCGCAGCACCTGCTGAATAATCAGGCGGTAGCCCGGCAGGTGAGCGATTATCTGGCGACAATACCGGAAATTAAGGATTACACTGTTAATACGGCTACTGGTTCACTGCTTATCCATTATTCACCCGAAGCTATTTCCCAAAACCCCCTGCTGCGCGATGTTGAGAAGCTAGTAGCTAAACAATATGGAAGGTGATACGAAATGAGTTATCTTACCGGATTAGCCTTAGGGATTTCTGCCGGACGTCAGCTAAATCAACTGCTGCGTAGCGACGGCTTTTCTCTGGTGCATGCTTTGCCTGGCAGGCGGCGGTATCAGCATGAGGATTTGCTCCATAACCAGGAGCTGGCGTTGGATTGGCAGCGTCATTTAGGGGGGATAAAAGGGATTTCCCAGGTTAAGATAAGCCCGGAAACCGGCAGCTTGCTCGTAGAATACACATTGCCGGAAGAGTACCTTGACCTGGTGATGGAATATCTAGAGCAATTGCACAGGTTGCCGGGGCCACGGGCCGATTATGGCAGGCTTGGCATGGAGATTCAACGTTTTTTCCGGCGAATGAACCGTACGATATTTCAGAATACCGCAACTGTCCTGGATTTGCGGACAATTATGGCGTTATTGATGCTAGTGCGCGGAGGGGCCAAAATGTGGAATTTGGGCCAGCGTCCATCAGGGCCGCAGATGATATGGTGGGCCTATTCTCTGCTGAAAGGACGTCGCTGATGGGATACCGATATATTACTCTGCCTGTAAATAAGGCTTTATCTGCACAACAAAAAGCGCTTTTGGAGATCCGTATAAGGAAAAATCTGGCTGTTGGCAGTGCCTTTGTTGATGACACCGGCAGGCTGACTATATATTATACCGGGCAGTTGGCTATGCCGGCTATAGTGGCGGAGATTCACAATGCAGGTCGTCCGGATCGTCCGGTCCAGGCTGTTGCCGTTAAGCAGTATAAGGGAGAGGAAAACTCTCTGTTCCTTGAATACCGCCGGGATGCAATACTGGCAGGCGCCGGTCTGGTGGGGCTGCAATTGCTGCGTATGGCTATGCCGGCAGCATTTACTGCTGTTTATTGGGGCCGTAGTGCTTTTGTCCTGTTTGTAGCCCGGAAATTTATTGCCAGTGGGGTGCGCAGTTTGCTGATTGAGCGGCAGCCTAATGCTGACACGCTGACGACAACTGCCGTCATGGCCTCGATTTTAGGTGGAAAACCCGAATCAAGCCTGACGCTCCTGGCTCTTTCTAATTTTGCCGAGATGCTGACTACTTATACTGCGGAGCGGGCCCGTAAGCATATTTCCACTTTGCTGCGGCTTGACCAGCAATATATTTGGAAAATAGAGGATGACGGCCATGAAGTCCGTGTGGCAGTGGAAAGCCTCAAGCCGGGAGACCGGGTTGGTGTGCACCTCGGAGAAAAAATATGTGTTGATGGCCGAGTGTTAGCGGGGGCCGCAGCTGTAGACCAATCCTCAATTACCGGTGAATACATACCCGCTGAAAAACAGGCTGGTGATTATGTTTATGCCGGCACTGTTCTGCAAAATGGTTTTTTGGAGATTGTGGTAGAAAAAATGGGGGATGATACGGCTTTAGCCCGTATCGTTCACATGGTAGAAGAGGCGCAGGCCCGGCGGGCACCGGTGCAAAATTTTGCTGACCGTATGGCTAACATGCTGGTACCGATATCCTTTATTGCCGCCGGTTTGGTTTATGGGGCAACCAAGGACTGGCAGCGGGTGCTGAATATGCTGTTTATTGATTTTTCCTGTGGGTTGAAACTTTCCACCGCTACCGCCATTTCGGCGGCGATCGGGCGGGCCGCCAGCCGGGGGGTACTGGTTAAGGGCGGCAATTATGTGGAGACTTTGGCGGGGATCGATACGGTCGTGATGGACAAGACCGGTACCATTACTGTTGGTAAGCCGCAAATTGTCGCGGTTAAAACGGCACCAGGCATTACCGAACAGGAACTGCTGCTTTTGGCCGCTTCCGCCGAATTACATTCAGCTCACCCCTTGGCTTGCGCTATCCTGGATCATGTGGCGGCATTAGGCTGGGAAATTCCGCCGCATAGCAGTACGGAAACTATTGTCGCCCGCGGTATTTTGGCTGAAGTTCCGGACTTTGAGGATATTCGCGGCGGGCGAATTTTGGTTGGCAGCTGGCGGTTTATGGAAGAGTACAAGCTGGACTGCCGGGGCTTTGGCGACGACCCCGGGGCGGAATGCGGCTATAATCTGGTCTATGTGGCGAGAGACGAAGCGTTATTAGGGTTGCTGGTTGTCAGTGACCCTATACGTCCTAATCTGAAAAAGACAATTAACCAGTTGCGGCGCCAGGGGGTTGATGAGGTTGTCATGATTACCGGTGATACGGAACCGGTGGCCAATCATGTTGCCGCCGCTCTGGATCTTGATGCTCATTATGCCGAGGTTTTGCCGGAGGATAAAGCAACGCTGGTAAACCGGATAAAACGGCGGTCTCAGGTCCTGATGGTGGGCGACGGCGTTAATGATGCGCCTGCTTTGGCTTTTGCCGATGTAGGTGTCGCTATGGGTGGACGGCGGACCGATATTGCCGTGGAATCAGCTGCTATTACTATTAATTCAGAGGACCCGCTGGTACTGTCGGAGGTAGTTGCCTTAGGCAAGCAGACAATGAAGATTGTCCAGCAGAACTTTACTGCAACCATTGCCGTCAATACGGCAGCAATGCTGCTGGGGGCGATTGGGCGAACCAATCCGATGGTCTCGGCTCTTATTCATAATGCTGCGACGATTGGCGTAGTGCTCAATAGTGCCCGGATTTTAGTGGCTCATAAGAAGCGGTGGTAGAGTAGGAAAGGAGGTGAATATAGATGTTTACAAGAACTGACTTTTGGATAGGTCTAGTTGTTGGCACTATTGCCGGGGCATTTGGGTACAAGCTGATGTCGGAACAGTCAGTGCGCGCTGTGGCCCCGGCCGCGCCAGTAGCGACTGCTCAGGGAGTGGGTGAAATCCCGCTAGACGAACTGATGCGTCAAAAAGAACGTCTGGAGGACTTGATCGCGGAACGGCAACAAGCTGGAGTTTAGGCGTAATTTGGGCACTTTTTGTATTTGGTATTTACCGTAAAGGTCCAACCCATAAGTACGGGTTGGGCTTTTACTCGTATCTTGTTAGGAAGCTGCGATCCTGCGATTGATAATATGTTGCTGGCTGTTGCCTCATTCACTTTTGTTTGGCCTGCTGCCATTAAAATAACTAGACAAGTTATTTTAATTAGTATATAATATTTAAACTGTCTAAAATGTTTTTCCAGCGGTAGCTTGACAAGGCCTTGAGCACTGGTTATAATTAAAAAGTATCTGGTCAAGGCTGATTGGGGCTTTTACAGTAACCTTTATATCTGTAGATGTAATAAAATGGCGCTTGCAATGTCTGGTTTAATAGTATATAATAAGTTTCTGTCGAGAGCACATGGAGAGATGTCCGAGTGGTTGAAGGAGCACGCCTGGAAAGCGTGTGTATTCGAAAGGGTACCGAGGGTTCGAATCCCTCTCTCTCCGCCATAAGATCTACAATTGCGGGGCCGCTGATACGGCTTTTTGTTTTCTAGGCCGGGCTATAGCAGGGCCGGGTCTTACGCAATAGGAACTCATGAACCGCGTCAGATCCGGAAGGAAGCAGCGCTAAGTGATCATTTTTATGTGCCGTAAGGGTGCCTGGCTGTTGCTATGGTCCGTCGTAGAAAACAAAGCCGTTCTAACCTAACTGAAATCTATAAATTATTGAAAGTAGCCAATGCCGGGCTGCTTTTTTGCTATATACAACTAAGGCAGGCAAGCCACGTGTAACAAGCTTTTTATATAATTATTTTCCCGAAAAAGGGAAACATTTTACTCGTGTGGAATATAACAATCTTGTAAGGTAAGGAGGTGTGGGGATGGCCTATGTGGCATTGTATCGAAAGTGGCGGCCACAGGATTTTAGCAGTTTAGTCGGGCAGGATCATATTAGTGTGACCCTGAAAAATGCGATTGCCTCCGGTAAGATTGCCCACGCCTATTTGTTTGCCGGACCACGGGGTACCGGCAAAACGACTACCGCTAAAATTTTGGCGAAGTCCCTGAATTGTCAGCAGGGTCCTACCACAATCCCCTGTAATGCCTGTCCAAACTGCGAAAAGATCACTGCCGGCACATCAATGGATGTATTTGAGGTAGATGCGGCCTCCAACCGGGGGATTGACGAAATTCGTGATCTTAGAGAAACTGTTAAATTTTCACCGGTAGACGGGCGCTATAAAGTATACATAATTGATGAAGTCCATATGTTAACGACAGAGGCTTTTAACGCTCTGCTGAAGACGCTGGAGGAACCGCCCGGCCATGTAGTGTTTGTCCTGGCCACAACTGAACCCCATAAAATTCCAGCGACAATTCACTCGCGCTGCCAACGCTATGATTTCCGCCGCATCGGTGTAAGAGAAATTGAGCAGCGGTTAGCGCTGGTTGCAAAACACAGCGATCTACAGGTGGCGCCTGAGGCGCTTAGACTGATTGCTGTTCAGGCTGATGGCGGAATGCGTGATGCTCTCAGCATTCTGGATCAATGCGCTGCGTTGGATAGCGGCGGTTTAATAACTGCTGCCCATGTCAGGCAATTGCTGGGATTAATTGGTCACGAATGGGTATGGCAGTTAACAGATGCAATAGCTGAACGTGATACTCACAGCTTGCTGCTCAAACTCGATGAGGTTATCAGCCTGGGCAAAGATGTACGCCAATTGCTTGTTGAAATGGCACTGCACGCCCGCAGCCTGATGCTGTTTAAAGCCGCTCCTACTATTGAAAACATTGAGATGTACAGTGAGGATAAATCAGTTTTAGCCGCCCAAAGCGCTAAATTCTCTCATCAGGAACTGGTAGCGATGCTGGAGCTTTTGCATACGACCGCAAACGAGACAAAATGGGCAGCTGAACCGCGCATTGCTGTGGAAATGGCACTTATCACTTTATGCCGGCGGACGGTAAGCACAGATATTGCTGCTTTAATGGAGCGGATTGCCGTGCTCGAGGCCCGTTTTGCCAGCCAAGCAGCGGTAGGGGTGGCAAGTCCTGTCAATGTAAGCCCACAGCCGGCAACGCCGCCCAAGCCGGCTTCTGGTGCACCTGAGCTGTCCCGACCGGCTCCCCAAGCTCCCCGTCAGTCTGAGGTGCCAGCTGCGGGGTCTGAACCTGTTATACCGCCGCCTCCTGCTGAGGCGGCAGGTAATATAAGCAACTTAAATGAAGTATGGGCAGCTGTACTTAAGGAACTCTTAGTTAGTGGAAAGCGGTCCGTACACGCCTGTGTTATGCAAGGTCACTTAATATCCCTTGCTGATAATCAGGCAACAGTACGTTTTTCGGCCACTTTTCCGAAAGAACGGACTGAAAAAGACGATTATCGGGCAATTGTCGAAAAGGCACTTGTTCAGGTTACCGGACAGCAAGTACGAATTATTTGTGTACTGGGACAGGATACACCGGTCGCCAAGCCAACAGCTGCACCACCAGCAGTTTCTGTGCAGCCTGATCCTGGTATTAATCATCCGGCTGTTACGCAGGCACAAATGATGTTTGGCGGTACAATAGTAAAAATTGAGGAAGATAAAAAAAATTAGGAGGCTGACACATGTTTGGTAATATGGGAAATATGGCGGGAATGATGAAAAAGGTGCAAAAATTGCAGGGCGATATGGCCAAACTTCAGGAAGAACTTAAATCCCGGACGATTGAAGTATCCACCGGGGGCGGCGCAGTTAAAGTTGTAGTCACCGGGGAAAAGAGAATTCAGTCGGTGAAAATTTCGCCTTCTGCCGTCGATCCTGAAGACGTAGAAATGCTGGAGGATTTGGTTGCCGCTGCTGTTAATGAGGCCATGACCAAAGTGGATGATATGATGGCCCAGGAGATGGGAAAACTAACCGGCGGTCTTAATCTGCCACCAGGAATGTTTTAATTTATGAGCTATATTGCGCCAATTGCCAGGCTAATTGAGCATTTTCGCCGCTTGCCGGGGATTGGACCTAAATCGGCGGCCCGCCTTGCCTATCATGTGCTCAAAATGGATAAAAGCCAGGTGCTTGCTTTGTCACAGGCCATTACAGATGCAAAAGAGCGGGTTGGTTACTGTACGGTTTGTTTTGATTTAACAGATTCCGATCCTTGTCAGATTTGCCGGTCTGAAGGGCGGGATAAGTCACTTGTATGTGTTGTTGAAGACCCTAAAGATGTAACGGCAATGGAACGAACCCGTGAATTTAATGGTTTATACCATGTACTGCATGGTTCACTATCACCGCTTGAAGGTATAGGGCCTGACGATATCAAGGTGAAAGAGCTTTTAGACCGAATCGGTCAGGGGATCCAGGAAGTAATTATGGCTACCAATCCCAATGTCGAGGGTGAGGCTACAGCCATGTATATTGCCAAACTGCTGAAACCGCTTGGTGTTAAAGTCACGCGTATTGCTCACGGTTTGCCGGTGGGGGGGGACCTCGAATATGCTGATGAGGTCACTTTGTCCAAAGCCCTGGAAAACCGCAGGGAAATGTAAAGCCACTGTTTATCCTGCCTGTTTATGGGAATACTATAACAGGGAGGAGATGCAATGAAGACAGTGCTAATGAACATTATCCATAGTTTTATACCCCAAAATGTGACGATTGTTCCCGGTATTCCCCCTTTGGCCCAACAGATTGAGCAAGCAAGACAGGAATGGCTGAGTGCCCAAAACTACTATAACAATGTTTCTGATGTTGATTTAGTCGATCATGCCACTTTTCTCATTCATGCTGCCGAAAAAAAATATACATATTTGTTAAAGCGTGCACGGTATGAAGGGGTTCATATGCACCATTCAGTTAAGCCGCATGCCTAATACCGGAATCTTCATTCCGGTATTTTTTCATTTTTTTGGACTGGCCAACATATATTGTCTATAGCAGGATGTGGTGACTGATCACATTTAAGGCTAGTTATTCAGGTGGAGGGATATGGATGATGGCATGGCGGCGGCTATTAGGTCTTTGGGATAACGAACAATCTGGCGGTAAGAACCTGCCTGGTCTGGCGGAGGTAGTGGATCAGGCCCGGCGGGACTGGTTGTATGCTCAAAATTATTATAATTCAGTTACTGATACCGATTTAATTGATTATGCTATTTATCTGAGTAAAGCCTGTGAACGCAGGTATATGTATTTGCTCAGACAGGCCCGGCAGGAAGGCGTTCGCTATCCTTTGGGCGCCAACCTAGCGGAATTTTCTGATACGGGAACTATACGCAGAGTATTATAGCATGGTAAAATTAGAACAAGCTAGTTCTGAAAGGGCGTGAGGAGATGTCGCTTTTACCGGCAGGTTTAGAATTTAATGTTATTATTGCTTACGCATTCGGTATTCTTTTAATCTACCTTATCGGCCGGATGTTTTTAATGCCCATTAAACTGGTGTTTAAACTAATATACAACGGTTTAGTGGGGGGGATTATGCTCTGGGTTGTTAATCTGGTCGGCGGCTACTTCGGTTTTACGATTGGTATTAATCCAATTACTGCTCTTGTCGCCGGTTTTTTGGGATTACCAGGTGTTGTTTTGCTGATATTGTTTAAAATATTTATTAATTAGCCTGTCGGAGGATTAACAAATTACGACTGTTAAATTGCGCACTAGAGCCTGTAGCTTATAATTGATTGCATGGACAAGGGGTGTATTAAGCGGTGGAGACTGTAAAAACAGCGCATTTAACTGAACCGATTATTGAAGCCTATGTGGGCGAATATGCCAGCGGTAAAAGCGAAAATGCCGTAAACAGGGCTATTTATCTTAAGAAACAGGGCTTGGCTGTTACTCTCGTCGATTTGGACACGGTTGAGCCGTGCTATACCCTGCGGCCGATCAAAAAGGAGCTTGAAGAGCAAGGGCTTGATGTAGTGGCATGGGAAACTCATGATACCATGGGTCTGGGAGAAGCAGGCAGTGTGATCAAAGGCTCAATGCGCTGGGTATTGCGGCGTAAAGGTAATATTATTATGGACGTCGGCTATGGTGTACATGGTGCGAGGATTTTTAATCTGGTAGAAGGCGCGTTTGAGAATCCGTATCTTAAAATTATCGCTGTACTTAATATGTCACGTCCCTTTACCTCAACCGTAGACAATATTTTAGAATATGTCGCAACGCTAGGCAGGGTCGATGCTGTACTTAATAATACCCACATGGCTGAAGAAACTACTGTTGAAATTGTTCAGCGCGGTGCTAAGGGCATCAGCGAGGCCGCCAGCCGTATAGGTATACCTGTAGTAGCTACTGCCGCAATCGCTGAGATAGCTGAAAAAATTGGCCCTGCTGATTGTATGGGTAACCCGGTCTGGCCACTGGAACGAATTATGCCGCGTACCTTCTGGTAAGGGGAGAACAGCCTGGTTCAAGAAAGTCAGGCTGTTTGTCTTTATGTTTAAATATATCCTCAATTCTGCCGTACAAAAGTCAGTTGGTTTGAATTAGGGGAAGCATAAATTGCTTTATTGACAATAAACTAATAACCGCAATTAATACTTACCGCATTATATTTAATGATAAAGCCTAAATTGTTATTGACATAATGAAATAGACATGATAGTATATAAAAGCTGTCGCATTCAGCAGTAAGCAAGACAATAATGAATGCAAGCGTATTAACATGATGCGCACGTCGGTCCCGGGCAAAGCGTATCGTCCTGATACGCCCGTGATCCTAGCGCATCCATGCGCGTCGGTCCCGGGCAGAGCGTATCGTCCATGATACGCCCGTGATCCTAGCGCATCCGTGCGCGTCGTTCCCTGAAAACTGAACAATGTAAAGAAATGCATCATAAAAGCCAGATGTGCGGTGTGCTGCCATGCAGCACAACCAACAACAAATTTGATTGAATTGAGCCGATAAAACGGCTTCAATATATATAGTCGCAAGACTAAGAACTTTATTGGAGAGTTTGATCCTGGCTCAGGACGAACGCTGGCGGCGTGCCTAACACATGCAAGTCGAACGGAGTAGTTAGCAATAGCTACTTAGTGGCGAACGGGTGAGTAACGCGTAGACAACCTGCCTCTCAACTGGGGACAACACCGCGAAAGTGGTGCTAATACCGAATGTGGTATCTTCGTTGCATGACGGAGATAAGAAAGATGGCCTCTATATATAAGCTATCGTTGAGAGATGGGTCTGCGTCTGATTAGCTGGTTGGTGAGGTAACGGCTCACCAAGGCGACGATCAGTAGCCGGTCTGAGAGGATGAACGGCCACACTGGGACTGAGACACGGCCCAGACTCCTACGGGAGGCAGCAGTGGGGAATCTTCCGCAATGGACGAAAGTCTGACGGAGCAACGCCGCGTGAGTGAAGAAGGCCTTCGGGTCGTAAAGCTCTGTCGTTTGGGACGAACGTATCCTATGTAAATAATATAGGGTAATGACGGTACCAAAGGAGGAAGCCACGGCTAACTACGTGCCAGCAGCCGCGGTAATACGTAGGTGGCAAGCGTTGTCCGGAATTATTGGGCGTAAAGGGCGTGTAGGTGGCCTGGTAAGTCGTGTGTCTAAGTGCGAAGCTCAACTTCGTATGGGCGCAGGAAACTGCCAGGCTTGAGTGCAGGAGAGGAAAGTGGAATTCCCAGTGTAGCGGTGAAATGCGTAGAGATTGGGAGGAACACCAGTGGCGAAGGCGACTTTCTGGACTGTGTCTGACACTGAGGCGCGAAAGCCAGGGGAGCGAACGGGATTAGATACCCCGGTAGTCCTGGCCGTAAACGATGGGTACTAGGTGTAGAGGGTATCGACCCCTTCTGTGCCGGAGTTAACGCAATAAGTACCCCGCCTGGGGAGTACGGCCGCAAGGTTGAAACTCAAAGGAATTGACGGGGGCCCGCACAAGCGGTGGAGTATGTGGTTTAATTCGACGCAACGCGAAGAACCTTACCAGGGCTTGACATTGAGCGAAAGGTCTAGAGATAGATCCCTTACCTTCGGGTAACGCGAAAACAGGTGGTGCATGGCTGTCGTCAGCTCGTGTCGTGAGATGTTGGGTTAAGTCCCGCAACGAGCGCAACCCTTATCCTTTGTTGCCAGCGCGTAAAGGCGGGAACTCAAGGGAGACTGCCGCAGAGAATGCGGAGGAAGGCGGGGATGACGTCAAGTCATCATGCCCCTAATGTCCTGGGCTACACACGTACTACAATGGGCTTAAACAAAGCGAAGCAAGCCTGCGAAGGCAAGCAAAACGCAGAAACAAGCTCTCAGTTCGGATCGGAGGCTGCAACTCGCCTCCGTGAAGTCGGAATCGCTAGTAATCGCAGGTCAGCATACTGCGGTGAATACGTTCCCGGGCCTTGTACACACCGCCCGTCACACCACGAAAGTCAGTCACACCCGAAGCCGGTGGGGTAACCAGAAATGGAACTAGCCGTCGAAGGTGGGGCCGATGATTGGGGTGAAGTCGTAACAAGGTAGCCGTATCGGAAGGTGCGGCTGGATCACCTCCTTTCTAGGGATAAGCAGAGAACCAGGTTTTTAGGAGCGAAAGCGACGCGGAAACCTGAGTGAATCGCTTAGTTCTGAGCGTAAGCGAAGAACATCATTAAGCGAGCTCTATTCCAGGTCGGTACATTTGGCAGATGCACAGATTTACATTGTTTGGTTTTGAGGGAATGCTTTTGTTACCAAAAGTTACTTGTTGAAACATACAGGCAACGATGATAACATAGATATTCCTGAAAACATGTTCCTTGAAAACTGCACAGAAGAAAGCAAAGTAAAAGTACCTCTCATATGCAAATATGTGAAGTAACTTAACGAAGCGCAATTAGGATTCAAAAAGTCCTTAAATGAGTCACAAGCAAAGTTTAAGGCAGGCGAAACTGGCTAGAAGGTGTCAGCTGCGAGGCGCACCGGAAGACGTTGCCGCGCCGCGTACTCGCGTACGCAAGCAAAACGTCTGAGGAGCAACGAAGCAGATGGCGGCTTCTAGACAGTTGCAGCACACAAAGTCAAGTTATATAGGGCATACGGTGGATGCCTAGGCGCCAAGAGCCGAAGAAGGACGCGGTAAGCTGCGAAAAGTCATGGGGAGCCGCAAGCAGGCCCTGATCCATGAATATCCGAATGGGGGAACCCAGTGGTGGTCATGCACCATTACCCGGCGTAAGTCGGGAGGTAAGCCGGGGAACTGAAACATCTAAGTACCCGGAGGAAAAGTAATCAAACGAGATTCCCCAAGTAGCGGCGAGCGAACGGGGAAGAGCCCAAACCCGGATCGACATTCGACTTTCGACACTGGATGTTCGAAGAGTAAAACGATAGTTTTACGAATCCCTTACGAAAGTCTAAAGTCGTACGTCGAATGTCGATCCGGGGGTTGAGGACCGGCGGAAGTTTCGTCAGGCCTAGCCGAACTACCTGGAAAGGTAGGCCGCAGAAGGTAACAGCCCTGTAAGCGAAAGGCAGAGCGAAATGGCCGGAATCCAGAGTACCACGGGACACGAGGAACCCTGTGGGAAGCAGGGGGGACCACCCTCCAAGGCAAAATACTCGAGGCGACCGATAGCGCATAGTACCGTGAGGGAAAGGTGAAAAGCACCCCGGGAGGGGAGTGAAAAAGAACCTGAAACCGTATGCCTACAAGCAGTCGAAGGCCCGTAGGAGGCTGACGGCGTGCCTATTGAAGAATGAACCGGCGAGTTACAATATCCAGCAAGGTTAAGTGGAAGACACGGAGCCGAAGCGAAAGCGAGTCTAAAAAGGGCGAAAGTTGGATAGTGTAGACCCGAAACCGCAGTGATCTATCCATGGCCAGGTTGAAGCGCAGGTAAAAATGCGTGGAGGACCGAACCCGTGAGCGTTGAAAAGCTTTGGGATGAGTTGTGGATAGGGGTGAAATGCCAATCGAACGCGGAGATAGCTGGTTCTCCCCGAAATAGCTTTAGGGCTAGCCTCAGGAAGTAAGTACAGGCGGTAGAGCACTGATAGGGCTAGGGGCCTAATGGGTTACTGAACCTTGTCAAACTACGAATGCCTGTAGTGGAATCCTGGGAGTCAGACTACGAGTGATAAGACCCGTGGTCAAGAGGGAAACAGCCCAGACCATCAGCTAAGGTCCCCAATGCCGTACTAAGTGGCAAAGGATGTGGAGATACAAAAACAACCAGGATGTTGGCTTAGAAGCAGCCACCATTAAAAGAGTGCGTAATAGCTCACTGGTCGAGTGTCGCTGCGCCGAAGATGTCCGGGGCTAAAGTACGGAACCGAAGCTATGGCATGTCTAACGACATGGGTAGGGGAGCGTTCTATACCCAGAGAAGGTATACCGTAAGGAGTGCTGGAGAGTATAGAAGTGAGAATGCCGGTATGAGTAGCGAAAAGACAAGTGAGAATCTTGTCCACCGAAAGCCTAAGGATTTCTGAGGAAGGATCGTCCGCTCAGAGTCAGTCGGGCCCTAAGCCGAGGCAAAAAGCGTAGGCGATGGACAACTGGTAAATATTCCAGTACCACCTAGGATCGTTTGAGCGAGGGAGTGACACAGGAGGGCAGGCAAGCGCGAGGATGGAAATTCGCGTCTAAGCTTGTAGGGTGCATCACAGGCAAATCCGTGATGCGTAAAGCCTGAGGAGTGACGGGTAGCTGTTAGAGATAATGGCGAAATTGCTGATCCCAGACTGTCAAGAAAAGCTTCTAGTGAGAGACTAGGTGCCCGTACCGTAAACCGACACAGGTAGGCGGGGAGAGAATCCTAAGGTGCGCGGGAGAACCCTCGTTAAGGAACTCGGCAAAATGTCCCCGTAACTTCGGGAAAAGGGGAGCTTGTAAACCGTGTAGACCAGAAGCGGTCGAAGCGGGAATGAGTTGCAAAAAAGAGGCCCAAGCGACTGTTTACCACAAACACAGGTGCCTGCTAAAGCGAAAGCTGACGTATAGGTGCTGACACCTGCCCGGTGCCGGAAGGTTAAGAGGAGAGCTTAGTGGAAACGCGAAGGTTTGAATTGAAGCCCCGGTAAACGGCGGCCGTAACTATAACGGTCCTAAGGTAGCGAAATTCCTTGTCGGGTAAGTTCCGACCCGCACGAAAGGTGTAACGACTTGGGCACTGTCTCAACGAGGGACCCGGTGAAATTGAAATACCTGTGAAGATGCAGGTTACCCGCGACTGGACAGAAAGACCCCATGGAGCTTTACTGCAACCTGACATTGAGTTTTGGTAAATGATGTACAGGATAGGTGGGAGACAGGGAAGATGGGACGCAAGTCTCATTGGAGTCAATGTTGGGATACCACCCTTTATTTACTGGAGTTCTAACTCAAGGAGTAACGAAACTGAGGACAGTGTCAGGCGGGCAGTTTGACTGGGGCGGTCGCCTCCGAAAGAGTAACGGAGGCGCCCAAAGGTTCCCTCAGCGCGGATGGAAATCGCGCGAAGAGTGTAAAGGCAGAAGGGAGCTTGACTGCAAGACAGACAAGTCGAGCAGGGACGAAAGTCGGGCTTAGTGATCCGGTGGTACCGAGTGGAAGGGCCATCGCTCAACGGATAAAAGCTACCCTGGGGATAACAGGCTAATCTCTCCCAAGAGTCCATATCGACGGGGAGGTTTGGCACCTCGATGTCGGCTCATCACATCCTGGGGCTGAAGTAGGTCCCAAGGGTTGGGCTGTTCGCCCATTAAAGTGGTACGTGAGCTGGGTTCAGAACGTCGTGAGACAGTTCGGTCCCTATCCATCGCGGGCGTAAGAGACTTGAAGGGAACTGCTCCTAGTACGAGAGGACCGGAGTGGACGGACCGCTGGTGTACCAGTTATCCCGCCAGGGGTAGAGCTGGGTAGCTACGTCCGGAAAGGATAAACGCTGAAAGCATCTAAGCGTGAAACCAGCCTTAAGATGAGGTCTGTCATTCGCAAGAAGTAAGGCCCCTTGGAGAAGACAAGGTTGATAGGCCAGGAGTGGAAGTGGAGTGATCCATGGAGCGGACTGGTACTAATAGGCCGAGGACTTGACTTTAAACCCTCGTTTGCATGAAGTGCAAACATAAGCAGCGAACCAGCTTGCCGCGAGCGATAGCGAAACGGGAAGTTGTGTGAGTCGCTTAGTTAGAGCGGAGCGATAACATCCATAATGTATGTTGTAACTCCGAGCTGGCAACCAGTAAATTACTATTGCGCAAATCTTTCTTCTGTGAAGTTTTCAGGGAACATACTCTAACGAGATGTTCACCTAAAATCCAGTGACGATAGCTGTGGGGTTCCACCTGTTCCCATACCGAACACAGCAGTTAAGCCCACAAACGCCGAAGGTACTTGGCTGGAAACGGCCCGGGAGATTAGGAAGTTGCTGGTTAGAAAGAAAAACACTCACTGTTGCAGTGAGTGTTTTTAATTATGGAGAGCGACAGGCTTAGACCGTTCAGAGTGCCCCAGCTGCGAGGCGGAGCGAGGACGCCGCCGTAGTCGTACTGGAAGTACGTCGGAGGGGGCGCCCGCAGTGTACAACGATACCGTCGCCTATGAGACTATTTTACGAGGGCTGGTTGGCGATCGGCTTTGTTGTAACAGCATCGCACAGATGGGGTGCTCTGAATGGTCGTAGGTAGCCGAAGGTACTTGGCTGGATGGCCCGGGAGATTAGGAAGTTGCTGGTTAGAAAGAAAGCACTCACTTTTTGTGAGTGCTTTCTTATTATGTAAAGAGATAGATGAGGGCTTTACAGAATTTGTCTCAAAGTGGTGAAATTTGCTCTAAAAAATTGGAAGGATTTTGAAATTTGCTGTCTAATGTTTAAAAGTCGGTTATTTAGTATTATTTTTCATAAAAATATGAGGTGGTGAGGATCATTTCAGTTGAACAAGTATTAGTTCGGTATCGATGTATAGATAAAGAGGGAGGAGTTGGGATTGTCTTCCTGTATTTCTAGGCATGAGCGTAACAGCATATGTTTTATTGCAGCAGCATTATTTATTTTTTTACTATATGAACCTTATGGCAAAATATTTATTGAATTATTGAGCGCTGATTCTTTTTTGCTTATTCACATTTTATTGGAGTTTATAAGTATAGCTATCTGCTTTGTTATCACTATTTTGGGATGTGTCATGTACCCCTTAACTAAATCACGTTATATTTTTATGTTTAGTGTAATCTTTTTTTATGTGGGCATATTTGACGGCTTTCACAGCCTTGCCTTTCAGGGTATGCCATTTGGCCTTAACGCTGATGCCGCAACATGGTTTTGGACTCTTGCCCGAATAGTGGAAGCGGCAGGGATTACTTTAATTTTTACAAAACCTGATAAGACAATTCATATTCAACAAATCAAGCTGGTTGCAATATTTATAGTATTTATAGGTATTGTTGTTTCAGCAGGTTGGTATCGGTCTGTTGTATTTTTACCAGCCATTTTACCGGTCAGCTCCACTTTACCAGCTGATTGCAGAACTATTGTAGAGTATATGATCACCCTGCTGCGGACGATTACCCTTGTTATCGTGGTTTATCGTTACCGGCTTGCCAAGAACTTGGCCGGGATCTATATTATTCAGGGCGTTGTACTGGAATTAATCGGAGAATTGATATATGTAATATATGATAATGATTCTGATCCTATTATCTGTCATATATATAAAGTAGCAGGGTATTTCTATTTTCTTAGAGGAATCTATTTTACAACAATAAGGGATTATTTCAATAATCGTAGAAGTGCAGAAGAGCGTTTTACTATCTTATTTCATACTAATCCATGTATGATGGCTATAACTACTCTCGCCGGCAAATATGTTGATGTTAACAAAGCTTTTATAGAAAATACGGGTATGAGTAGAGACGATATTATTAACAGAACTATTAGCTCAGTTCATCTTGGCGATGGTGGCAGCATAGCAGGAAAACTCAGGCAAATGATGGAGGATCATAGGCAGATTAGAAATGAAGAAATCCATTATGTTACAAATTCCCAAGAAAGAAAAACTGCATATATGTCGGCAGATATTATAGATTTTGGTGTTAATAAATGTGCTTTAATTACACTTACTGATATTACTGAGCGCCGGAGCCTGGAAAGAGAATGGTTACGCCTGGAGCGCCTTAACCTTATTGGTCAAATGGCTGCTAGTATTGGTCATGAAATACGAAACCCATTAACAACAGTTAGGGGCTATCTTCAGCTTTTTCAAAAACGCAAGGATAGTATGGCTATGACCGATGCGGCCGCTGTCATGATTGAAGAGCTTGACCGAGCCAATACAATTATAACTGAGTTTTTGACTATGGCAAAAAATAAACGCAGTGAATTGTCCAATGCAAATCTTAATGCAATAATTACTGATCTTTTACCTAGGCTAAGTACTACCGCGGATCAATATGGCAGAACCATTCAAGCAAAGCTGGGGACAATTGCTGAGCTTCCGTTGGATGCCAGAGAAATTAGGCAGGTAATCTTAAACCTGGTGCAAAATGCCATTGAAGCAACTGAATGCGGTGGTACTATTACAATAAGAACTACACAGGTAAATAAAGAAGTAATCCTTACCGTAGAAAATGACGGCAAAAAGATACCTCCAGAAGTGATGGACAAATTAGGCACGCCATTTTTTACTACCAAGGATACAGGTATAGGTATGGGATTGGCTATCTGTTATAGTATTGTAGCCCGGCATAAAGCTAAGCTTATTGTAGAGTCCACAGATACTGCCACCAGATTTGATATTAGGTTTGACTATTAGCCTTTTGAGGTCCATAAGCCTAAGCGCTTGTCAAGTGCGGACTTTACGCACAATTCAAATCAAAAAGAGGGACTAAATATGATTCAAACTGATTGGCAGGATATTTTAACTAATTTTGTGTATACAAACCTGCCGGCCCTTATGAATCCGGCTAGTCGCGTAACGATTGTCAGTTCCACATCTTTGCCTGCTGTACCGGACACAGGCACCATTGTTATAACCCCGGAAATTCTGGCCGGTCTCCAAGCTTATGTATTAAATAACTTTGACAATTTACAATTGCCTAGCGATATACAAGATATAGTAAGAAATTTTTTTTCGGTGAACACCTCGTTATAGGGCCATTCAGGGGAATACGATTATGTTATGTAATTTAATAGATAAAAATATAAGCAATTGCTGTTATAAAAACTGTAAAAAAATAAGCCATCCAGTTCTGGATGGCTTACAGTCCAAAGTTATTATATATATCTGCGGGCACCAATATAATGCTCAATATAATATTCTTCAGACAGAGAATTAATGGTTACCTGCTTGGCAGCAGAGCTGGCATGGATAAATTTGCCATCGCCCATGTAAAAGCCAACATGTGAGGCACCAGGTTTGTAGGTTGTAAAGAAGACCATGTCGCCTACTTTTAGATTCGCTTTATCCACAGCAACGCCTTTGCTATATTGTTCTGCTGCCGTCCGGGGAATAGTAATTCCGTTTTCTTTCATTACATACTGCGTGTAACCGGAACAGTCCCAGCCAGCCGGTGTTGTGCCGCCCCAGACATAGGGTACGCCCATATATTTTTGGGCGCTGTTGATAATGGATGCTCCTTTGGTAGAAGCATTGGCGGTATTCGGGCTAATTGGAGTTACAGGAACAGAAGATATATTATTAGCGTTGCCGCTGTTGTCTGAGTTGCCAAGAATCTTGCCTAGCAAAAGTGCTAACAGAATGTTTAGTATTCCGCCGGAGCTACTGCTGCTTTGGGCGGAAGAACCAGTTAAGTCTGTCAGTGAAAAGGCTTTTGCAGGTGCTGCCGGCATAAACAGGGTAGTAAACAGCGTAAAGAGAAGAATCAGTGTTATATTACGTGTAAAATGTTTCATCACGCCCTCCTTATCACATAGATTTAAATCGACAACATAACAATAATAACACAGTTAACTTATTATGTAAACAATAAATTTCTGGTAAAATAAAATAGACCCCAGTCTGGAACAGCAAATTACTGTTCAGATGAGATCCTATTAAGGGGACTAAATTTATTCCTTATCTGGTGAAAAACAGCGTAGCACTAGGTTGGCAGTTGCCGTATTGGTGGCCACAGGAATATTGTGAACATCACATATTCGTAAAAGGGCAGTGATATCCGGTTCATGGGGCTGCGCAGTTAACGGGTCGCGGAGGAAAATCACAGCATCCACTTTCTGACAGGCTACTTGAGCGCCAATTTGCTGGTCTCCGCCTAATGGGCCGGAAAGATAAGTGGTGATATCCAGTTCTGTATTTTCTCTGATAATTTTTCCTGTCGTAGCGGTAGCAATGATGTGGCAGAAGGAAAGTGCTGCTTGGTTTTTCAATACAAATGTCAGCATTTCTTCTTTTTTGCGATCATGGGCAATGAGTGCGACTGTTTTCTTCATAGGCCTCACCTCCTTAGCATTAGTTATACCTTATAATATCATCAAAATGCATGGTAATAAAGACAGGGGATAAATATTTCTTGACTTTGGCTTTTTTAGCTGGTATTATATTCCACGAATACAGTATACAAAAGCTCACTAAAAAAATATTTCATTGACTGGAAGTGTGCCTAGGGTTCCGGCAGCTGGTTCTGTGCCTGGTCCAAGCGGCACAGGGCCTGAGGGCCACACCGTGGGTAAAAAAAACCCTAGCGGAAAGTTCCTGCAAAGGACTTTTTGCGTTTTTTTTTTATATGAACTAAATCGGTTTCTGATTATAAGCAGAAGGACTATACCCTAAAGGGACAGGCGGCTTCTGCCGGCAGCCTGAGGGATTTGGCACCAGCCATAGCTTTTCTTATATTATCTGGGAGGAGTAAAATATGATTACATACTGGAATAAACCTGCGGAAACAATGGTACGGGAAGAAATGGCTAACGTCCAGGCCGGGCGATTGAGGGAGATTGTCGCGAGATTGTACCGGCAGCAGCCCTTTTATCGCTCTAAGATGCAGGCAGAAGGGCTATTGCCTGAAGATATCGTTGCGTTAGCGGATATTGAAAAGCTGCCATTCACAACCAAACAGGATATGCGTGATAATTATCCTTACGGGCTGTTTGCTGCTCCCATGTCGGAAATTGTCCGGGTTCATGCCTCCAGCGGCACTACTGGCAGACCAACTGTCGTTGGCTATACTAAGCGTGATATTGGCATTTGGTCGGAAGTTGCGGCCCGCTCTTTAGTGTCTGCCGGTCTGAGCAGGCAATCGTGCATTCAGGTCGCTTATGGTTATGGTTTGTTTACCGGCGGCTTAGGCATTCACTATGGGGCAGAGCTTTTGGGCGCTTCGGTAATTCCAATATCCAGCGGCAATACGACCAGGCAAATTATGTTGATGAAAGATTTTGGCACAACCGCGCTGGCCTGTACCCCGTCCTATGCGCTATATATCGCTGAGACTATGCGGGAGATGGGAATCGACCCGCGTGAGACCTCACTTAAGGTGGGAATATTCGGTGCTGAGCCCTGGTCTGAGCGCATGCGGTTTGAGATTGAAGCCCAGCTGGGGATTAAAGCGCTTGATATCTATGGATTAAGTGAGATCATTGGCCCTGGTGTAGCCATTGAATGCTGTGTACAAGATGGGCTGCATATCAATGAGGATCATTTTTATCCCGAGATTATTAATCCTTTGACAGGTGAAGTCTTGCCTGACGGCGAAAAAGGGGAGTTAGTGCTGACGACACTTACTAAAGAGGGCATGCCGATGATTCGATACCGGACCAGGGATCTTACAGTCTTGTATCGTGAAAAATGTGCCTGTGGCCGGACTTTGGTGAGAATGAGCAAAGTCCTGGGCCGGAGTGACGACATGCTGATTATCCGTGGGGTCAATGTGTTCCCGTCTCAGGTTGAGAGTGTACTATTAGGTATTGGCGAAACATCACCTCATTACCAGCTGATCGTAGACCGGAAGGAGAACCTTGATTTTCTTACTGTGCTCGTAGAAGTGACAGAGGAGATGTTTTCTGATGAAGTCCGGGGCTTAGAGGAATTAGAAGCCAAAATAAAGGCTGAATTGGCCAGTGTACTTAATGTATCGGCCATCGTGCGGCTTGTTGGCCCTAAAACAATTGAGCGCAGTGAGGGCAAAGCTAAGCGTGTTGTTGATAAACGCCAACTTTGATTAGCAGCGACGCTGATCAGTGCGCGTTATTCAGGGGTTTGGCGTCCTGAGTCTAGCTCCGGTTAACAGTTGAGTGAATAGAACGATTTGGAGGGATACCATGATTATTCATCAATTATCGGTGTTTATTGAAAATCAGGGAGGTAAACTGGCCGAAGTATTAGGAGTTTTGAAAGCGCATGAAATTAACATACGGGCAATGGCTGTTGCCGACACGTCGGATTTTGGCATACTTCGGATTATCGTCAATGAACCGGAAAAGGTGCAGCATATTTTGCGGGGAGCAGGTTTTACTGTTAAAGTCACGCCTGTGCTGACAATTTTGGTAACCGACCAGCCAGGCAGCCTGTTTGAACAGGTTGACAGGCTTAGTGCAGCCGGCGTCAATGTGGAATATGTATACGCATTTGCGGCTACCTCGGCAGAAACGGCGCGGGTAGTATTAAAAGTAGATAATCTGCCGTTAGCCGAACGTTTGATTAGCAGTGAAGGAAAGCCGGCTGATCCTTATCAGGATGAAGCGGGTACAGTCCCCAATTTTTATTGGTAAAAGGCATTGTCGCTTTTACCTGTTACTTTTACGAGAATCTTTAAGCCAGCTCCGGCATATAGTTCAGTTGGAAGAAATATTCGCCCAGGAATAAGTTATTTTCAATATAAAAAAACCTCTTGACAAAGAACAGCCGTGCTGGCATAATGTATACAAAGTTACATATCGCGTAAGAAAGTGTGTCTAGGGTTCCGCTGTTTTACAGGACTGGGCCAAGCGACGCAAAACACGGCAGCTGCTGTGTTACACCGTGAGTATAAAAGGCTCTGCGGAAAGTTTCTTACTTTTATTAAAAGTAGAAACTATTTCGCAGAGCTTTATTGTAACTATTTTTCAGTAAAATAATGGTAAAAGTAATGACTGGGATATATAACTCTCTTCCTGCTCAGAGAACCGGTGGTTGGTGCGAACCGGCGCAGTGAGGCGAGCCAATGCTCACCCAGGAACTCTTTTGTTGAAGTGTATATTGTGTGCTGGATACAATATACTTTAGACGAAAGCGACACCGGGCGTTAGCCGGTAGCCATGAGAAATCTTGGTGCAATGAGCCCAAAGTAGGGTGGTACCGCGCGTTAGGCGCCCCTATGCCAGAGTCAGATCTGTCATAGGGGCGTTTTTATTTCTGGCAGGTTAGCATCATAACAAGTGGAGGTGGTAATTGTGCAACCCAGCGTTCTTTCGGTATTAGTCCATAATCAGCCGGGGGTTTTAGTAAGAGTAGCCGGTATGTTTTCCAGGCGGGGTTTTAATATCGACAGCCTGACTGTCGGCGTTACACAAGACCCGGAGTTCTCCCGGATAACAGTGGCGGTGTGCGGTAATCAGGCATTTATTGATCAGGTAAAAAAACAAATCGAAAAACTGGTAGAGGTTGTAGCAGTGCAGATCTTACCGCTCAACCATTCGGTAGTGCGGGGGTTGGCACTTATCAAGGTCAAAGCTGGTGAGAACCGGGCTGAGATACTGAAACTAGCCGAAGTTTTCCGGGCCAATGTCGTAGATATTTCCGGCAGCACGGTGACCCTTGAGGTAACAGGGGAAGAAAGCAAGCTTAAGGCCTTGACAGAACTGTTAGTGCCTTACGGACTGTTAGAGACCATCCAGACCGGCCTTGTAGCGCTGGAACGGGGTGAAAATACAATTTATGAATATGAGGAGAGAGAAAACGATGAGCAAAATGTATTATGAACAAGACGCACGCTGGGAGCTTATTCAAAGTAAAACAGTAGCTGTTATTGGTTATGGCAGCCAGGGGCATGCCCATGCGTTAAACCTAAAAGACAGTGGGGTTAAAGTTGTTGTAGGCCTGCATGAAGGCAGCAAATCAGCGGCAAAAGCGCGTGAAGACGGTCTGACTGTTACCAATGTTGCTCAGGCGGTTGCCTGTGCGGACATTACAATGATTCTTATTCCTGATGAAAAGCAGGCTAAGGTATACGCAGCTGAGATCGCCCCCAACCTTAAGCCCGGTTCGGCCCTGGCTTTTGCCCACGGCTTCAACATTCACTTTAACCAGATTGTGCCGCCGGCCAATGTGGATGTATTCATGGTAGCCCCCAAGGGCCCGGGTCATTTGGTTCGCAGGGTATTTACCGAAGGCAAAGGCGTACCCTGTCTGATGGCGGTATATCAGGACTTTAACGGCAGTACACAGGACCTGGCCTTGGCCTATGCCAAAGGCATCGGCGGTGCCCGGGCCGGGGTGCTGACAACCACCTTCAAGGATGAGACTGAATCGGATCTCTTTGGTGAACAGGCCGTACTGTGTGGTGGTGTAACCGAACTAATCAAAGCCGGTTTTGACACCTTGGTTGAGGGGGGCTATGAACCTGAGCTTGCTTATTTTGAATGCCTGCATGAAATGAAACTTATTGTTGATCTCATGTATGAAGGCGGTATGGCCGCTATGCGCCACTCCATCAGCGACACTGCTGAATACGGAGATTATGTGACAGGGCAGCGGATTATTACGGAGGAAACCCGGGCGGAAATGCGAAAAGTGCTAGCCGAGATACAAAACGGCACCTTTGCCCGGAACTGGATTTTGGAGAACCAGGCTAACCGACCGCTGTTTAATGCCAAACGCCGCCAGGAAGCTGCTCATAACATTGAAATTGTTGGCGCCGAACTGCGTGGCATGATGTCCTGGCTGAAAAAGTAATTACTAACCGGGTGCGTGAAGGGGAACGGTTCCGGTGACTGCTGGTTTTACTGAAACAAGCCGCGGAACCGGCCCTTGCTTCACCCAAAAATGACTCAAAAGAACCGTCCCCGTGAGTCAGTATTTAGCGAAGGTGAGGTTATGATATGGAAATTCGGAGAATTCAAATATTTGACACAACTCTCCGTGATGGTGAACAGACACCGGGAGTCAGTCTGCAAACAGAAGAAAAGGTGGAAATTGCCCTGGCGCTGGCCAAACTGCAGGTAGATGTTATTGAAGCCGGATTTCCGGTTGCCTCGCCTGGTGACTTTGAAGCAGTGAGCCAGATTGCGGCAAGGGTCAAGGGACCCGCGATTGCTGCATTGGCCCGGGCTAATGTAAAAGACATAGCTACTGCTTATCAGGCCATTAAAGCGGCAGAAAAGCCCCGGATACACACTTTTATTGCCACAAGCGATATTCATCTGGAACATAAATTGAAAATGACCCGGCTCCAGCTTTTGGAACGTGTCGATGAGGCGGTAAGTTACGCCAAGAGCCTGACTGCGGATATTGAGTTTTCCGCTGAAGATGCTTCAAGATCGGATCGTGATTTCCTGTGTCAGGTATTTACCAGGGCAATTGCCGCCGGGGCTACAGTCATTAATGTCCCGGATACAGTAGGCTACACAACACCACAGGAATTCGGGGACCTCATCACTTATATCCGCGAGCATGTCCCGAATATCAGCGAGGCAAGGATCAGTGTACACTGTCATGACGACTTAGGCATGGCGGTGGCCAATTCGCTGGCGGCAGTGGCGGCTGGTGCCGATCAGGTGGAATGTACCATCAATGGCCTGGGGGAACGGGCCGGCAATGCTGCTCTGGAAGAAGTGGTCATGGCCATAAATACCCGCCGTGAGTATTATCGCGCCGCAGCTAATGTCAATACCCAGCAGATCTACAGGACATCCCGTCTTGTCAGTACCTTAACCGGCATCGCCGTACCACCTAATAAAGCGATTGTCGGTGACAATGCCTTTGCTCATGAATCGGGTATTCACCAGCATGGTGTGCTTAATAATCCGCTGACTTATGAGATCATCAGCCCGGAAGTGGTTGGCGTCAGCCGCAATGCTATTGTGCTTGGTAAACATTCAGGCCGCCATGCGTTTGAGGAACGTCTTAAACATCTGGGATATGAAATCGACACCGATACTATCAATAGCCTGTTTATTAAATTCAAGGATCTGGCCGATCGCAAAAAAATGGTATTTGATAAGGATATTGAAGCCCTGATCGTGGAAAAAGCAACCGTACGGCCCGAATGGTACACTCTGGCTTATCACCATGTTGTCAGCGGTAATCAGACTTTGGCTACTGCTTCTGTGCGGCTTAAAACAAGTGCGGGCATTTGTGAAGCCGCCAGTTGTGGCGATGGGCCGGTAGATGCGGCATTTAAGGCGATTGAGCAGGCTGTTGGTTTTGCTGTTGGCCTGCGTGACTATCAGCTCAAGGCGGTAACCGCCGGCGAGGATGCCCTGGGGGAGTCTACCGTATGGATTGAACGTGATGGACGCACCTTTAGCGGGCGGGGATTGTCAACTGACGTTATTGAAGCAAGTGCCAAAGCCTATGTAAATGCAATTAATAAAATGCTGGCTGTATGCGGGTTTCCTGCAATCGGGCAGACGGCGGGGAGGTAACAAGATGGCGAGACCGATGACGATTACTGAGAAAATATTTGCCGCTCATGCCGGTTTGAGTGAGGTTTCTCCTGGTGAGCTTATCAGGGCCAGGTTGGATTTGGTATTAGGCAATGATATTACTGCGCCACCGGCGATTAAAGAGTTTGAACAAATCAGCAATCAAGTGTTTGACAAAAATAAAATTGCCTTAGTGCCTGATCACTTTACACCGAATAAAGATATTAAATCCGCCGAAATGGCAAAGACGATGCGAGAGTTTGCCAGGAAGCATGATATTACTCATTATTTTGAAGTGGGTCGTATGGGAATTGAGCATGTGCTGCTGCCGGAGCAGGGGCTTGTTGCCCCGGGCGAGGTGATTATCGGCGCCGATTCGCACACCTGTACCTATGGAGCTGTGGGGGCTTTTGCCACCGGTGTTGGTTCAACCGACATGGCTTGTGCGATGGCTACAGGCGAAACCTGGTTTAAGGTTCCGGCCAGCATTAAGGTTGAACTGACAGGTCAGCTGCCGCGCTGGGTTTCCGGCAAGGACATCATATTAAAACTTATTGGCATGATTGGGGTTGACGGCGCCCGCTACCAGTCACTGGAGTTTGCCGGGGAGGGCGTAGCCACGCTTACAATGACAGACCGTCTGACGATTGCCAATATGGCGATTGAAGCCGGCGCCAAAAACGGAATATTTCCGGTGGATGCTGTTACTGAGCGGTATTTGTCCGGGCGGGTTACGCGGGCTTACACCGCTGTGGCTGCTGATCCCGGGGCTGCCTATGCACGGACTGTCACTATTAATTTAAGTCAGCTTACGCCGGTGGTGGCGCTGCCGCACTTACCAGAGAATGTACGGCCGGTACGTGACCTTGAGCCTACCCCTATCAACCAGGTAGTTATTGGTTCCTGTACCAACGGTCGCATTGAGGATCTGGAGCAGGCTGCGGCCATTTTGGCAGGGCGCCAGGTTCATGATAATGTCCGGGCAATTGTTATTCCCGGCAGTCAGGCAGTATACCTTGAAGCTGTCAGTTTAGGTTATGTCGAAACGTTTGTAAAAGCCGGGGCTGTTGTCAGTACGCCAACCTGCGGACCCTGCCTTGGAGGCCACATGGGTATTCTGGCGAAAGGGGAGCGGGCGGTGGCGACTACCAACCGTAATTTCCGCGGCCGGATGGGGCATGTGGAAAGTGAAGTCTATCTGGCCGGCCCGGCGGTGGCGGCTGCCAGCGCCGTATTAGGGCGGATTGCCGGCCCGGAGGAGGTTATATAATGGAGTTTTCAGGAAAAGTATGGCGCTATGGCGATAATGTGGATACTGATGTTATTATTCCGGCCCGTTATCTTAATACGGCCGATATGAAAGAACTGGCAGCTCATGCAATGGAAGATATTGATCCTACGTTTGCCGGTAAAGTACAGCAGGGTGATATTATTGTGGCTGGTAAAAATTTTGGCTGTGGTTCATCGCGGGAGCATGCTCCCGGGGCTTTGCAAGCCGCTGGTATTGCCTGTGTGGTTGCGGAAAGCTTTGCCCGCATCTTTTACCGGAATGCCATTAACATTGGGCTGCCGCTGATTGAGCTGGGCGAAGGCGAGATTAAAATACAGGACGGCGACACCCTGGCCGTGGATCTGGACCGGGGGGTAGCCAGAAATCTGGCAACCGGCGAAACCTTTGCTGTGCCGGCACTACCCGGATTCATCCAGGAAATTGCCCAGGCCGGGGGATTGGTTAATTACACCCGCCAAGTACTTGCCGTCAGGGAGGGGAAAGCATGAGTAGTGACAAACACATTGTTGTTATTCCCGGTGATGGTATTGGGGATGAGATTACGGCTGCGGCCTTACAGGTAGCCCAGGCTGCTGCTGCCAAAAGCGGGTTTAGTTTTACTTATGAAACCAAACAGGCCGGTGGTGCTGCGATTGACGACTATGGTGTACCGCTGCCGGCAGAGACGGTTGAGGCTTGCCGCCGGGCTGACGCTGTGCTGTTAGGCGCAGTCGGCGGCCCTAAATGGGATCATATTGCCCCTGAGCTAAGAGCGGAAAGAGCTATTTTAGGGCTGCGCAAGGAACTGGGCTTATACGCCAATCTGCGGCCAGTCAAAATTTTTCCGGCTCTTACCGGGCAGTCGCCGTTGAAAGCCGAGATAGTCAGCGGCGTAAATATTCTGATTGTCAGGGAACTGAATGGCGGCATCTATTATGGTGCCCGCCAGGAAGCGGCCGTTACTAACGGGGTGGAACAGGCGTGTGACAGCGAAATTTACAGCCGGCCGGAGATCGAGCGTATTGTCCGGCTGGCCTGCCGGGCAGCGGTCGGCCGTAAGGGCAGGGTGACGTCGGTTGATAAAGCCAATGTGCTGGCTACCTCCCGCTTATGGCGTAAAACAGCTACGGCGATAGCCCGGGACTTTGCCCAGGTTGAGCTCAGTCACATGTATGTAGATAATTGTGCGATGCAGCTGGTATTGAATCCGGGAAGCTTTGACGTAATTGTCACCAGCAACCTGTTTGGAGATATTTTAAGCGATGAGGCCGCCGTTTTATCCGGTTCGATCGGATTATTGCCATCGGCCAGTTTGGGGGATGGCACAGGACTGTATGAGCCGATTCACGGTTCGGCGCCGGATATTGCCGGCCAGGGCTTTGCTAATCCGTTGGGAACAATACTGTCGGCTGCCATGCTGTTCCGTTATTCGCTCAGCCATGAGCAAGCTGCCGTAATGATTGAACAGGCGGTTGAACAGGTTCTGACTGATGGCTACCGGACGGCAGATATTTTTCAGTCCGGGTTTACCAGAGTGTCGACTGAAGAAATGGGCCGGCAAGTAATCGCCAGATTGAGGTGACCAGCTATGCTTATGACCGGTGCCCAGGCTATTGTCGAGTTCCTGAACAGACAAGGAGTGGATATTGTATTCGGTTATCCCGGCGGCACAATTTTGCCCTTGTATGATGCATTGTATGGTTCGCCTGTCCGTCACGTACTGACGGTGCATGAACAGGGCGCAGCCCATGCTGCTGACGGTTACGCCCGCGCCAGCGGCAAGGTGGGGGTCTGTATCGCTACCTCCGGCCCAGGAGCCACGAATCTGGTAACTGGCTTGGCAGCTGCGTTTATGGATTCCGTCCCGGTAGTGGCGATTACCGGCCAGGTACAAACAAACCTGATTGGCCGGGATGCTTTTCAGGAGATTGATATTACCGGGATTACTATGCCTATCACTAAGCATAACTTTCTGGTTAAGGATATCAGCCGACTGCAGGAAACTCTGCAGCATGCCTTTTGTATTGCCAAGTCCGGCAGGCCCGGCCCCGTACTTGTGGATATACCGCGTGATATACAGACAAACACATATGACTTTGCCGAACTTACGGCCGAGTATCCCCGGCAGCCGCAGATCAGGCAGTCACCTGATTTACCGGCCCTGCTCGCTAAAGCGGCCGAGGCTATCAGCCATGCACAGCGCCCTGTTATTGTTGCCGGCGGCGGCTGTATCAGCGCTAACGCCAGCCAGTCGCTGCGGCAGTTTTCCGAACAATGTGGTTTGCCGGTGGTAACTACCCTGATGGGAATTGGCGCAATGCCCGGCAAGCATCCGAATCTGCTGGGGATGACCGGCCTGCATGGGCTTAAGCAGGCCAATCATGCCGTCCACGCTGCGGATGTTCTGATTGTTACCGGCAGCAGGTTCAATGACCGGGTAACAGGGGACCGGGCCCGGTATGCTGACGGCAAGGTTATTATTCATATTGATATTGACCCGGCTGAGGTGCATAAAAATGTTGATGCCGCGGTGCCGTTAGTGGGCGAGATGAATCATATTCTTACTGTGCTTACGCAGACCGTCCGGCCGGGGGACTTATCCGGCTGGTGGCAAACCATCAGGGATTGGCAGGCCGAGTATGACGCGCCTGCTGCCAGGCAGGACTTCTCCGCTCCCTGGGTGATGAGCGAATTGAATCGTCAGCTAGGTGATAAGGAGGTAATCTATGTTACCGATGTTGGCCAGCACCAGATGTGGGCAGCGCAGGGGCTTGCTGTTAACAGTCCGCGTAGTTTCCTGACCTCAGGCGGTCTGGGGGCAATGGGCTTTGGTTTGCCGGCAGGCTTGGGAGCACAACTTTCCTGTCCGGATAAGCGGGTAATTCATATTGTTGGCGACGGTGCCCTGAAAATGACAGGCTGTGAGTTGTATACTGTGTCGGCAGAGGGTCTACCTATTATTTCCATTGTTGTCAATAACTGCAGCCTGGGGATGGTTAGACAGCTGCAGCATTGTTTCTTCAATAAACGCTACTCGGCCTCCTTGCTGCCTGTGCAGATGGATTTTACCGCCTTTGCCAATGCCTTTGGCATCCCGGCAACGGTAACCAATACTGCAGATGAGTTTTGCTCGGCTCTTGCCAGGGCCTGGGAAAGGCAGGGGCCGTCAATGATTGTTGCTAATATTGCTGCTGAAGACATGGTTTCGCCCATGATTGCCCCGGGTGGGGCAATGGATGCCTATGTTGAGTCGGAATAAACTGCCGCCTTGTTAAAAAAATACAGGATAAGCCAAGAAACAGCTATGAACTCCGTAAATTTATTTTTAGGAGGTCATAGCTGTTTTTGGCTGGCGCTGTCCTTTATTTGCTCAACGGGGAGGCCATTGCAGACAAAACTGTATTGGCAGTGGTATTATATACATATGACTTGTAATATGAAAGGGGATTGTATGTATTTACCGGTTGTACGAGCTGAGAAGCTTGGGAAAACATATGGCGGCTTTCCGGCCCTTAAAGGCATCTCCTTTACCATACATATGGGGCAGTGTTTTGGCTTTCTGGGACATAACGGTGCCGGTAAGACAACGACAATGCGGATGATCTATGGTATGTCTACTGTGGAAGAAGGCCGGCTGTGGCTGTTTGAACAATCCATTAAGCTAACCCCGCCGGCTGTTAAAGGCCGGCTGGGGGTTGTACCGCAAGAGGATAACCTCGACGATGATTTATCTGTTATCGAAAACCTGGAGGTATATGGGGGAATTTATGGTTTAACCCGTACCCAGGCCCGGGCGCGGGGGCAAGAGCTGCTGGAGTTTATGGGGCTGGAAGATAAAGAGCACTGCGCGATTGAGAGTTTATCAGGCGGTCTAAAACGGCGTTTGGTTATTGCCCGGGCGCTTATGAACAGACCGGAGATTGTTATCCTGGATGAGCCAACCACAGGGCTTGATCCTCAGGCCCGGCATTTGGTGTGGCAAAAGTTAAGGAGTCTTAAAGCGGAAGGAGTTACCTTAATCCTGACGACTCACTATATGGAAGAGGCAGTGCAATTATGTGATCAGCTGGTTATTATGCACGAAGGCATTATCCTGGAAGCAGGCAGCCCGGGGGAGTTAATCGGGCGCTGTGTTTTGCCTTTTGTAGTTGAGGTGCATTTGCCGTTGGCCCAGGTGCCTGCAGGTCTGGAAGCCAGGGTTGCGGCCTGGGGCGGTGAAGCAATCAAAGTGGTTGACGGCTTGTTTTTGTATGCTGCTGATGGGGAGGCCCTGTGGCGTTGTTTAGACGGGTGGGGGCTGTCCAGGCAGGCCTGCCTGCTGCGGCCCGCCAATCTTGAAGATGTTTTCTTAAAACTTACCGGCAGGGGGAAAGAAGAGTAATAGCGATGCTAAAGATTTTTGCCCGCCATTTGGCGGTATTCCGTAAGATCTGGTTTGGCAATATTATGTTTAATTTTATTGAGCCGCTGCTGTATCTTACGGCTATGGGCTATGGCTTAGGCGCCTTTGTTCAGAATATTGACGGTCTGTCCTATATTCAGTATATAGCCCCGGGGATGGTGGCTTCGTCGGCAATGTTTGCGGCTTCTTTCGAATGTACCTACGGAAGCTTTATCAGGCTTCATTATCAGAAAACGTTTCAGGCTATGCTGGCGGGGCCGGTGACTGTCCGCGATATAGTTGCCGGCGATATTATGTATGCCACCTTTAAAAGTATGCTGTTCGGGCTGGTTATCTTGAGTGTGATTGCTGTCCTCGGGCAGGTGCAATCCTGGTGGGCAGCCCTTATACCGGTGTTTCTCGTGATCCCTGGCCTGACGTTCTCACTCTTAGCCATATGCTACACAGGCATAACCGACAATATTGACAAATTCAATTATTATGTTACGTTGTTTTTAACACCGTCTTATTTGTTTTCCGGCGTATTTTTTCCCATCCATTCGATGCCGGCATGGGCGCAGGTTGTGGCCTGGTTTAATCCAATCTACCATAGTGTTGAGGTGTGCCGGGCCATGGCCTTGGGAAATATTAACCCCGGCCTGCTGGTGCATGCCGGGGTGCTGTTGGCCGTCGCTGTCATCTTTATGCCCCTTGCCGTCAGATTGCTGACCAAACGGCTGATTGCGTAACTGCGAAAGCTATACGTTAAACCTTTCGACAGTACTGCGCAAATGATTAGCCATGGCGCTCATTTCTTCGGCGCTGGCAGCAATTGTTTCCATGGTGGCGGTTGTTTCCTCAGTGGAGGCCGAAACCATTTCGGCATTGGCCGCCGTTGTTTCAATGCCGGAAGCCACAGTATTAATCAATTTAATTATTTTGTCGGAAGTGGCTACCTCATCTGCCGTGATATTGCCAATACTATCAATATCATTGACTGTGTTATTCACTGCAGTTAGAATATTGTTCAGGGCTTCGCCGGCATGGTTGACGGCTGATACCCCGTATTCTACCTCGGCCCGGCTGTGTTGCGTTGCCGCAACGGCAGCAGCCGTGCTTTCAGCAATCTTTTTAACAAGTTCGGCGACTTCACCGGCCTCATGGTTGGACTGCTCTGCCAGTTTACGAACTTCCTCCGCTACCACGGCAAAGCCCCGGCCTGCTTCACCGGCCCGGGCCGCCTCAATGGCGGCATTCAAAGCCAGCAGGTTTGTTTGGCTGGCAATAGTCGTTATCGTATCAGTCAGCAGGCCGATCTGCTCGGAGTATCTGCTTAACACGGCAATTTGTTCTTCTGTTTCGACTGTCTTATCTTTTATGCCTGACATCCGGGCAACCGCTTCTGATACCGTTTCTGAACCGGCAGTGGCGGTTTTTAGGGTGTTTTTAGAATTGCGGACAGAGGATTCGGCTAGTTTTCTGGCAATTTGAATCATTGATGATAGCTCCAGCAAAACCTTGGAAGTATCCACTACCGCTTTATTGCCGGATTCAGCTTCCTGCGCCACCTCTTGCACGTTGCGTGCCACCTCGGTGGCAGTTGATGATACCTCCTGGCTGGAGGCCGCCAGTTGCTCCGAGGCAGCAGCGAGCTCAATTGCGGCCTGGCGCACGGTGCTGACAATCTTGCGTTGATCCTCGATCATGGTGTTGAAAGCCTGGGTCAAATGTCCAATTTCATCTGTTGAGTCCACATGTTCCTGTACAGTCAGATTTCCATGGCCGACTTCGACTGTCATTGCCTGGAGACGTTTAATCGGATTGACAATCAACCGTGAAAAGAACAGGCCGACAGATAAGGCGAGAATAATTGCGGTAATAACTGCTGCCAGGATGGTTGCTGCGGCGATTTTCGAATCCTGTCTGCCCTGTTCGCTGGCTGCATCGGCCTTGGTATCACTGTAATCAGCGAGCTCTTTAAGCAGAACATTAATGGCATCTAAGTGCTTTAGCGCATTGTGCTCGTAGTTTTCATATGCAGCTTGTTTTTGTCCCGCTATAACCATGCTAAGACTTTGATCACGGGCAGTCCGGTAGGCGCTGAGGGCTTCTTTGAGGTTGCCCAGCCGCTCCTGCTCATAAGTATCCAGCGGGGTTTGCTCATAGACGGTCAGAACTTCATTAAATTCGGCAACCCGCGCGGTAATATCGGCAGCAAGCTGGTTTTCGCGGGCTTTGCCAATATTGGGCAGAAACAACTCGACGATATTTGCTTCAATGGCCCGGGAGTGCGCTCTCATCGCATTTAAATATTTCACCGGCAGTAACCTGTTTGCGTACATGTTGTCTAAACTGTCGCTCAGCTTAGCAGTAAAGTGATAACCAACATATCCGACACAAGTTAAGAAGACAGTGACCAGCAATACTAACCCGATTATTTTTTTGGCAGTTGCGAGATTCTTAATAAACTGCATAATAACCCTCCAAGCTCTTCCGTGCTATATTCTATGTAAAAATAACAGGGGCTGTGATATTTTCCATTATTTTCGACAGACTTGGATATATTTCCTTTAAACTAGGTTGGTTTAATTGGGAAATAATAAACCGCCAGTCTGGAGGAGCCAGTCTGGCGGTTATGTAAATATCCCCGGCTTAGCCGGGGTAATTGTTAACGCGGTCTAAGATAATTTGATTTTTTAAATCTGCTGATTTTGGGCAGGGTGTCTGAGACGAAGGTAACCCGGCCGCAGGTGCGGCAATGGGTTGTACCGTACATAGTGTGGTCCAGGTCTGTTTCCGGACATCCGGTAATTGCATGAGAAAACCAGCGTGTGATAGACATTGTCTCACCCTTTCAATAATGGTATTCTTATTGTACCGTGCGGAAGAAGGGATAGCAATGGACGTGACAGGCCAAAAATGGGAACCGGAGGAAGTGCTGGCTTATTCTGAACTGAGGCATCGTCTAATCTTATGATTTGGCAGGCTAGAATACTGCTTTCAATATTTACCTATAATCTGAAAAAGGAATAGAAGGTGGAGTGATGAAGGCTGACAATCGTCATATTGCGACAGCAACTTTAGTGGGTGCCGCTGCTGGTTTTTTTCTGAGCTATCCTTATCAGCACACTTTTTGGGGCGGGCTGTCAACAAGTGCCTTTAGCGCTGCGCTGGTTGGCGGCCTGGCTGACTGGTATGCTGTAACGGCTTTGTTCAGAAAGCCTTTGCAGATCCCGTACCGTACTGCAATTATTCCGAAAAACCGTGAACGCATTTTAAAAGCAATTATTACTATGGTGGAAGAAGAACTTCTAACCGTCAATAATATTAAAGAAACACTCGGCCAGGTTGGTTTAGCGAAACTGATCATGCATTATGCGGGCCAGGCCGAGGCCAGACAGCAGTTGCATTCTTTAGTAAGCGACCTTGTATTGATGGCCGGTGGCGCTATTGATGCAGGGAAAGCAGCAGACCGGCTTGACTTATTGCTGCAAGAAAACGCGGACAAAATAAAATTTTCGCCTTTGGCCGGCCAAGCTTTGGAATGGTCATTAGCAAGCGGCTTTGTTGAGGAATTAATCGATTTTACGATCGCTGAAATTAAACACATGACTGGTGAGAAGTATATGGCCGATATCATTGCCACGATGTATAGCGGTGCCCTCAGGGACTATGCTGCCAGGCAAAACCAGCGTAAGCTCGCAGGGTGGATATTAGAAAATCTGCTTAGTCTCAATCCGGCCACAGTGGCAGGGCTGATCCAGGAACAAGTGGCAGAGTTTCTGGAAGGTATGCACAGCTATGACCATCCACTGCGCCAGCGTTTGCGCAGCTGGCTTGTTGAGCTTGCCGGCAATCTGCAAACTGATGCCCTATTCAGCCAGCAGGCTGAACAAAAACTAAGGCCACTAGCGGTGAAACTGGCAAAGCGCTTGGGGGAGCAGCAGGCAGCTGAACCGGAAGTCGCCGCCGGCTGGTCCAAGTGGTTAATCCGGCAGGTAATAAAGCTGGCCGATGAACTGACAGATGATGAAAGCCGGCAAAAAAAGGTTGATACGCTGCTGATTGATTATTTTGTTGAATGGGTAGAAAAAAATCAGGGGGAGATTGGGGGCTTTATTGCCAATTGGCTGGCCGGTTTTAGCGATGACGAACTTGTCGACTATATAGAGACAAGAGTAATGAATGATTTGCAAATGATAAGGATTAATGGCTCTATAGTCGGCGGCCTGGTTGGCATCGTCTTATTCCTCGTTATCACTGCTGTTGGGGTGGGACCATGAGGGCCGTCAAAGGGAGGGCCAATCAGGCCCTGGCCGCCGCCGCCGTTTTGTTTGTGGTCTCGCTGGTGCTGGTATATCTGTATCCGGGTAACTGGTGGTACCGGCTGTTATTGACTGTGGCCGAAGCCAGCCTGGCCGGCGGTGTGGCGGACTGGTTCGCCGTAACAGCGTTATTTCGCCGGCCGCTGGGATTCCCTTACCACACTGCGCTTATTCCCCGCAATCGGGAACAGCTTATTGAAGGGTTAGTACAGGCCGTGGAGCAGGACTTTCTTAGCAAACAGTCGATCACTGACAGGCTTATGGAGGCTGCAATTATTAAACAGGTACTGGTCCGGTCGGAAACCATTTCTTTCAAGCCGCTTTTTAAACAAACCGCTGATAAACTTATTTCCGGGCTGCTAATGTCAGTTAATACCGATATTGCTGCTAAATATGCCGCGAGAGTGATTAAGTTTCTTTTGAAGAATCAACCGCTGGCTGAACACTCCGGCGATGCTATTCGTTGGCTTCTGGAACAAGGCAAAGGCCGGCAAGTGTATATAGCAATGATTGATGAGCTTGCTGTACTGGCCCGGTCAGAAAAAACCCGCGACACTATTTTTCTTTATCTGGAACGGGTTAAGCAGAAAACAGCGAAGAAAAACTGGCTGTCGGCAGTGGTGACGGGTTTCATGGAAAGTATAGACGGGATTAACCTGTCAGCTGCGGCTGAGGCCCTACAGCAGGAGCTTATTAAAACGATAGATGAACTTTATGAGGAAGAACATCCTGTTTGGCTTTGGTTTGAAGATCAACTGGCAGAACTGATTGTTAAGCTGGAGACGCCTGAGTGGGAAAACGCGGTTACTGTTTGGCAGAACAGCCTTGTTAACAGGATTTCGCTTGTGGAGCCGCTGCGGGCATTAATCGCGGTTGTGGTGAACGAACTGGGAGTTCCATCGACTTATCGCCATTACCTGACTGGCTGGCTGGCCGATAAGCTGGAAAGCAGCTGGGAAAACTTTAAACAGAATCCTGCTATGCAGAGTCAAGCCGAGGCCTATATCAAGGCACTTCTCAATAAATTGATTGATAATGAGCATCAGCTTGTGGGGACAGTTGCCAGGCAGGCCTTACAGAAGTTATCTGATGAAGACCTTAATCGCTTTATTGAAGAGAAAGCCGGAGAAGACCTGGAGTGGATTCGAATTAACGGTGTTCTTGTCGGCGGGCTGGCCGGACTGGGGCTGGCGATTCTGAAAACACTGCTATAGATGCAATAAAGATACCCCAGCCTGCAGGCTGGGGTATCTTTCATCCTGATAGACACTCATGCCATTACGCTGGCACCAGCAAAGAATGAAAAATGTATTTTTCAGGATAGAAAGGTTAACTTTCCCTGGATAAGGGCAACAGCGGCTTCCGCTTTCGCTCAGGCTCGGCGCAAGCCGCGTTTTCTTTATAAACGCATGGCAGCCTCCGCTGCTAAAGGGGAGCGTTCACATTCTTCCGGCAGCATCGTTAGCTGATAGCAAAGTTTAGAGCCAATCATCTTTTCACCGGCATAACATAAGCCATTGGACTGGCTGTCGAGGAGGGGGTTATCGATTTGTGCCGGATCTCCCAGTAAAATAATCTTAGTTCCCTGTCCGGACCGGGTTAACACCGCTTTGGCCTGACGGGGAGTGGCATTTTGCATTTCGTCGAACATAACCCAGTATCGCTGGAGGGAGCGGCCGCGCTGGTATGCCAGGGCCTCTGTCTGAATAATACCTTTTTCAAACATCATATTGACAGTGTCCTCTGCTTGGGCGACATCTTTATCATCAGCTATTGAACTGCCTGACATTAAAGTAAACAAATTATCTTTTATCGACCGCATATACGGTTCGAGTTTTTCCGCTTCTGTGCCGGGAAGGTAGCCCAGCCCTTCATCAAGCATACAATGAGGCCGGCAGATTAAAATGTGATGGTACTCGCGCGGGCGGCAGTCCATGTGCTTATATAGCCCTACTGCCAGCGAATAAAAAGTTTTGGCTGTGCCGGCTGGGCCTTTAATAATGACAAGCGGCGCCTCTTCCGCACTCATCATTAAGCATTCCTGCATAAATATTTGTCCAACATTTCTTGGGATTACGCCAAAAGGATTCCGGCTGCGGTAACGCAGCTGGACAACTTTCTGGCCGTCAAACCGTCCAAGGGCGGTATGTCTGTCGTTATCTGATGACTTTATTAATAGAAACTGATTGGTAATGAATGCAGCAGGGGCCATGATGCCTGAGTTTTCATCATAGGTGAAAAGCTTGGACGGGTCCAGACAATTAACATCATCGCGGTAAAAATCGTTAATAATCTTGCTCGTCGTATATACTGTTTGGCGGCCGGTATATTGCTGGTCAATTGTGGCGACTTTGTCATTGCGGAAATCTTCCGCCGGAATTTCAAGAATAGCTGCCTTGACCCGCATATTTGTATCCCTGCTGACCAAAATTGCCTGATGGCCGCTTTCCATTAATCCTTTACAGACCTGAAGGATACGGTTATCACCTTTTTCCTTATCCCAGTGCACTGGCATTTCGGTACAGGTGTGGTTGGCCTCAAGCCGTAAAATACCACCAAACTCGTTCAGGGTAACACCCTCTAACAGATTACCTTGCAGCCGGAAATTATCTATAAGTCTGCTGACGTGTCGGCTATGGGCACCACGCTCACTGCTTTCCTTTTTAAACCGGTCAAGTTCTTCGATCACAACCTCCGGGAGTATGACCGTATGCTCGTTGAAGGCAAATAAGGAATTAGGCGAATGAAGCAAAACGTTGGTATCAAGTACATAACATTTTGACATTGACTATGGCCCCCTTAAGTATGACGTAACGCTCTCAGTGTAAAAAGCAATCCCCTTTCTTCAGCTAATAAGGCCGCACTGTTTTGGGCAAACTAGGTGTGCCTATGTTAAATTGTACTTGTGTTACGGCTTAAGTATGTTAGTAATTTGTTAATTAGAGGTTAAATTCCAACCCTGTATCCCAGTCTGCACCACCTAGGAGCCAGAGGCATATATTACAAAGAATTTAATTCAACATTAAAAGCATCCCTAGCCGATAATGTAAGAAAAGACCAAGGCTATGCGTCCTGAAGGACTTTGCGAACGGCAAGTCTTTTCTTATATTGTATGAATAAGAGGGAGGAAAGGTAACCTGATTAGATGAGGTGGCGAAGATGAAGGCGGTTGGTTTGATTGGCGTGGGTCGTATGGGAAAGGTACTCACAGGTAAATTAGCTGGTCATGTCAATCTTAAAATTTTTGACCGCGATGAGAGCAGATTGCTGACAGTTTCCCGGCAAACAGGGGTTGCAGCGGCCGCTAATCTGGAAGAACTGGCCGAATTGGGCACAATTATCCTGGTTGTGCCTGACCGGGAAGTCATAAGTTTAATTAAAGAGTTCAATCAACTGGGAAAGCCGATCAATATGATTAATGTGGCGACTAATGTGACTAAAGACGTGCTGGCTGTAGCTGCTGCTACTCATCTTAGCTACATTGGGGCTAAGTTTGTTGCCCAGGCCAGGGAAATGGCCCAGGGGGCGGAGCCCATTATTATTGTTGACGAGGAGCCAGCCGAACTTGCCGCCCTGGTTCAGGCAATATTTACGCCGGTAGGTAAGATCATCCTTGGTCAGGCGGACTGCGTTGCCTATATTAATACGCAGGCTGCTGAACAGGCTCTGACTGCTGCGGTCTTAATCGAAGAGACCTTGCGCAGCCAACCGTACGCGAGCCCTGATGTAATTAAAAGTGCCATTCGTCAGGTTGCAGCCGGAATAATGAAGGCTTATGCCGATGATGATCTTGGCCCGTTTGCCCGCGAGGTTGTTAGTGCCGTAAGAGCAAAGTTAAGCAAATAACAAGAATAAGAGGGCTATCGGCGAATTTGCCGATAGCCCTCTTCATATCATACTGAATGCCATGAGCCATCAGTGTAAGAACCTTCTGCCGAGAGTGCAGTGAAATGCTAATAAGTGGCCTTTGACCGGCGGCACAGCACGCCTGTACCCAGACTAACGCCTGTGAGTACAAAAAAAAGTGACAGGTAATGCTGCCAAACTAATTGTTCATTTAAAAACAAGGCTGATGCAAAAAGTCCGACGACTGGCTGGCCGTTTAAAAACAGGGAAGCGGTTGAGGCACCGATATGATGAACCCCTGTATTCCATAACAGTGCCCCCAAAGCTGTGCTGAACCAACTGGAGAACAGCAAAACAGCCAGCGGCCAGAAATTCAGCGCCCCCTCATACATCCAGACCGGGTTGGTAAATAAGCCAAGCACCATCAGTGCCGGAGCAGCTAGTACATGACTGTAAGCGGTGATAACCAGCGGCGGAACAAAAGCAGTGCCTTTTTTTACACACAGCGAGCCCAGTACATATGTGAGCATGGCAACGAACATAACACCATCACCGAGAAAGCTGGCGCCGACTGTATCGGCTTTGCCGGAAATAATAAGTAGTATCCCCGCCAGCCCGAACGCGACCCCAAGTAACTTGTTCCTGCTGAGCGGTTCCCGGATAAGCCAGCTGGCCAGCAGGGTGGTTAGCAAGGGATTGAGCGCGAGTATCAGTGTGGCATGTGTAGCACTGGTAGCCTTGATGCCCCAGGACAAGCTAAGCTGATGCAGAAAGATACAGAAAACAGCTACACCGCAGATTGGCCACCAGGCTGTGCGCGGTACAGGCTGCCAGCCACCCTGATACAATATTGCCGGCAGTAAGAAGAGGGCCGCCAATACCATCCGGATACCGGCCAGAGCCAGTGGTGGATAAAAATTAGTCAAGTATTTTATCATGACAACATTGATGCCCCACAGGAAAATGACACCGATGAGCATGCTATAAATACGATAGTTATTCACTGAAATCGCCTAATTTCAATTAGTTTCTTATAATACCGATAGTATCATGAGGAAGAGCTGGAAGCAACAACTAATTCAGCCGCTTCCGTGTTGCGCCCCAATCACGCAATATTCTTACAGCACAGGGTTTCCCGGCCACCACCGGATTTGGCAATTAATCGCCTGCCCAGAGTTGACGCCTGCCATAATCGGGAATAAACTAATAGTTATCTGGCGTATTAGAAATGGGGCGGGTGCTTCGGTTGGATATTCAACAAACCTTTAGAGCCTTAAGACATCGCAATTACCGGCTGTTTTATTTCGGGCACGGCCTGTCGCTGATTGGTACCTGGATGCAGCGAACGGCAACAATCTGGCTGGTATACCGCCTGACCCAGTCGCCGCAAATACTGGGAAATGTCGATTTTGCCGGACAAATTGCCGGCGTTGTGTTAATACCGGTTGCCGGCGTGCTTCTGGACCGTTGGAACAGGTACCGGGTGATACTCTGGACGCAGGTCCTGAGTATGGTGCAGGCATTAACCCTGGCTGCCCTGGTGTTTACCGGTACTGTGGCGGTATGGCACATAGTTATACTAAACACATTGTTAGGTATGATTAACTCTTTTGATATGCCGGCCCGTCAGGCCTTTATTGCCCAGATTGTTGAAGATAAAGAAGACTTGGCTAATGCCATTGCTCTTAATTCAGCGATGTTTAACGGGGCGCGGATTATTGGGCCTTCCATTGCCGGGCTGGCGATTGCCGCTTTCGGGGAAGGGTTATGCTATTTGTTTAACGGACTGAGCTATATCGCCAGCGTGGGGGCACTATTGGCATTGAGGCTGACTGGGCAGCAAGTGATTGCGGCTTCATCTGCTAATATACTATGTGGATTAAAGGAAGGGTGTACTTATACATATCATTGCCTGCCTATCCGGATGGTGCTTTTACTGCTGGCGCTTACAAGCCTGGTGGGCTTTCCGGTTATGCCGCTGATGCCGTTGTTTGCCGGACAGGTTTTAGGGGGCGGCCCGGAGACATTGGGGTGGCTAATGGCTGTTTTTGGTCTGGGGGCTCTTATTGGCACTATTTGTTTGGCAGCCCGTAAGACTGTCGTTGGTATCGAAAAGATGATTGCAGTCAACTCTATTCTCTTTGCCGCAGGACTAATGGCATTTTCCCTGGCCGAGGTATTGTGGCTTTCGCTGCCTATTGCTTTTATCATGGGCTTTGGTCTTATTGCCCAGATGGCTTCAACCAATACAATTATTCAAACCCTGGTAGATGAAGATAAACGGGGCCGTGTTATGAGTTTGTATGTATTGTCCTTTGGCGGAATTACACCGATCGGCAGTTTGCTTGCCGGCCATGCCGCCGGTATCATCGGCACACCGGCTACCTTTTTTATTAGTGGATTGCTGGCATTGGCCGGGGCCATTGTTTTTACCTGGAAATTGCCCTTATGGCGATCAGCGGCACATCCGGTTTATAGAAAAAAAGGACTTTTTTAGGTAATAAAAGAGGAATTTATTATTTGCACATAGAATATAAAAACTAACAAATAATTATTTTTTATAAGTAGTTATTTTATATGAAGGAGGCGCTGTGTTATGTTTCAAAGTATTCAGTTTAAACAATCGCTTTATACCGGTCTTATTATACTCGTGATCTCAGTCCTGCTGTTAGCTGCGAGCAGTTACTTTTTGTTTGAGTATACTGACGGGGTTAATCGCGGCGCAGCTATCCAGGGGGTGGCCGGTCTAAGCCTGGAGCTTGAAGACTGCCGGGAACGCGTCAGTACAGCGGCGGCTCTGGTTGCCGGACGACCGGATATTATGCAGGCGCTTGTTGCCCAGGATCCTGCTGCTGCCATGCGGGCGATTGCAGGCCTGAGCAGTCAGGGCAAGATATCTTTTGTGCAGGTGCTGGATAATCAGGGCCGGAGCATAGCCAGCGATGGCCAGATCATGGCAAGTCAAGCAGCTGTCACAGCAGCTCAGCAAGGCCAGACAGCCGCCTTTTATGAAGCTGTACCAGGCCAGGCTGTTATGAGTATTGCGGTGGTGCCGGTAAAAGACACGGGCGGCAATGCTGCCGGGGCTGTAGTGGCGGGAACTGTTGTTTCCGAGGATGTATTTGTTGATCGGGTAAAAGCGGTACATAAAGTCGATACTACTATTTTTGCCGGCGATGTGAGGGTAGCCACCACAGTTGAGCAAGACGGCAAAAGGGTCGTTGGTACTAAACTGGATAGTAATATTGCCACGACAGTGTTAAATAATAATATGCCGTTTACCGGCAATGCTAATATTTTGGGGATGCCTTATGTTACTTATTATCAGCCGCTGCTGGGCAGTGACCAAAAGCCGGTTGGGGTTCTCTTTGCCGGTAAATCAGAGGTTGAGGCGGTTGCTGTGCGTAATAAGAGCCTGCTCACTATGGGCGCAGTCGGGCTAGTGATCTTTGTTATCGGTATTATCTTCTCGGCCTGGGTTGCACGGAAGCTGACCAAACCACTGCAAGAACTGGCAGGCTTGATGCAATATGTCGGTCAGGGTGATTTGACAGTCAGGGCTGAGGTGAAGTCGCAGGACGAGATTGGCAGGTTAACGCAATCGTTCAATATTATGATTGCTAACCAGGGGGAGCTTGTGGGGGCGGTAATGAGGGCCAGCCAGGAGATTGCTTCGGCCTCCGAACACCTGGCGGCTTCGAGTGAAGAGATGAGTTCGACGGTTAATGAGGTCGCCGGTAGTATCGGCAAGGTGGCAGGCAACTCGCAAGCAGGAGAATCAGCTGCTGAAAAAGCAGCCCAGGTTCTTGTCCAGCTGGCGTCGCTGATTTCATTAGCGAAAGAAAGGGCTATGTCGGCTCAAGACGTTTCGGCTACGGCTTCTCAGGCGGCTGCCAACGGGCAGTCCACCGTAGCGGGGACAATTGCCGGTATTACGGCGATGCAGTCGAAAATCTTAGAAACAGAAGAGCTTATTGGCAAATTGAATGATTATTCCAGTCAAATCGGTGTGATTACCGAAACCATAACCGGTATTGCGGCTCAGACTAATCTCCTGGCATTAAACGCTGCGATTGAAGCGGCCCGGGCCGGCGAAGCCGGGCGTGGTTTTGCGGTTGTGGCTGAAGAGGTACGTAAGCTTGCCGAACAATCAAGCAAAGGGGCGCAGGATGTAGGGGCTCTCTTAAGTAAGGTAACCGACAGCACAACGCTGGCGGTAGCGGCTGCGCAACAAAGCCGGGCAGGCATGGAACAGGTAGTAAGGTCCACAGATGCCGCCAGCTCGGCATTAGAGAGCATTTTGGCAGCGGCAGGTGCAACAGTTACAGATATTAACCAGATTATGCAAGTGGCTGATGAGGAGGTTGCTACCTCCAACCAGATTGTTGCGTTGATTGGCAATTTGACCCAGGGCTTGCAAGCGACAGCCGGATTAAGTAAAGATGTGGCTACTGCCGCCGAGCAGACGGCGGCTGCTGTCGAAACAGTGGCTGCCAGTGCGGAAGAGTTAACAAGTATGGCGGCTGAGTTAAAAGAAATGGTTGTGCGGTTTAAGGTATAGCAGATGAAAGCCGATGGTTTCGTGGCCATCGGCTTCCGTTTTCGCCCCAGACTCGGCGCAAGCCGTGTTTTCTTTACCCCGTCAGAATTTATAAAAATCCAAAGGCTATGATCTAAGGGATAGAAAAAACTTAGCTTCTGCCGGCGCCTTCAAGGACTTGGCACAAGCCAAGTTTTTTCTTAAGTTTACATACCGTCGCTGTAACCAAAGTATAGGCTTTGCATATTATGTAGTGTAAGTGCATTTTCACTTTGCGGCAATTATCCCTAATACGCAGGAGCGAAATTAGCTTGGAAGAGTGAGCGGTAAAGGAGGAGGATTAGGTGTCAAATATAAAAAAACCTTATTGGGAGCCCCCCGAGATTGATGACTGGGACGATGAGGAAGACGAGTGGGAGGAAAACGACAAGATAAGGGAAGACAGACAGGTACTGCCTTTTATTCTGGGCTTAGGTTTAGGCTTCGGTTTTGGCTGTTCCCCGCGGCGCAATTGCTATCCGCGGTATGGCTGCTATCCACGCCAAGGCTGCCGGCCACGCCAAGGCTGCTACCCCTGGCGCCAGTGTTATCCACGTCCCTGCTATCCTCTATAACTATTAGCACGCCAAGGCTTCCTTTGCAGGGAGCCTGTTTTTATAATCAGAAAGTAAGCGATTTCTAATTATTAAGCAGCCATGGACTTGGTTTGGCAATATAATAACCTTGAGAAAAATCAATATTATATTGCTGGACTTTGGTAAATACTGATTTAGAGTGGACAAATTCGGCAACTGTTTTAATACCCATGTCTTGCGCAAAGGCTACAATGCTTTTAACAATAGATTGTGAATTGACATCCTGATCAATATTTTTAATCAGCGAGGCGTCAATTTTTAAATAGTCGAAGTCCAGCGACAGTACATAAGCAAAATTGGAATAACCTGATCCAAAGTCATCAACAGCCAGTTTGCAGCCGGATTTTTTTAGGGACTTTAAAAATTGTCCAGCGGCAGTGTGGGTTTCCAGGCTATGATTCTCCAATACTTCAAAGGCCACTTTATGGTTTATTTTGTATTTCTCCAGATGTTCCTGAATCATAGCAGTTGTCTGCGGATCAAGCATATCTTCCACATCAAGGTTGATAGATATTTCGTTTGGCAGATCTTTGAACAGGTAAAAGGATTTTTCAATCATGGCTTTCGTAATGGCCGGGTATTGCCTGGTAGCTTTGGCAATATCAATAAACTGCTGGGGGGCAATAATTTTTCCCCGGTTATCGGCTAGCCGCGCCAGCACTTCATAATGGGGGCTATTAGGTTCCCTGTGGTTATATATTGGTTGAAAATAAGGGATAATACGGTCATTTTTGATGGCTTCCTGGAGTAATTTTGCCCATTTAATATTATCCTGATAGCGGGCATCAATGCCATCTGTTTCCCGAAAAAACAGATAAGGTCTGCGTTCCGCTCGGGCTTCCCGCAGGGCGATGTCGGCCTTAATAACCAATCTTTTCGGATCGGCGCTGGCAGCAAAGGCGATACCGGTAGTTACCCGCAACAAAACTTCCTGGTGATTGCTGGAAAAACGGGTAGTCTGGAGCGTTAAGGCAATATGTTTAGCCAGCCGTTCAAAGTCATCGAGAATCATAGGCAGATTAAGCGTGGACTGCGCATCAAGAAAGATAGCGTATTCATCAGCATGCATTTTATAAAGTGTATAGTCTGAACTAGGCAAAATATCCAATAAAAGCCGGGCCAGGCTTACGAGGATGAAATCGCCTTCGCTATAACCGTAAAAGTTATTTATTTGTTCAAAGTCGTCAATGTTAATCAGGGCTACAACAGGGATTTTAGATTTGGCAACATCCCTGAGTAAGCGTAAGCGGTTGGGGAGGCTGGTCAGCGTATCGGTATAGAGCAGCCGGACAAGCTGACTCTCCTGTTCTTTCAGGGCGCGCGTGTGTTCGGCAACTTTTTTTTCTAATTTTTTATTCATCACGACAAGCTCATCCTCAAGGCGCTTCCGTTCAGTAATATCTTTTATGCAGGTAATAATACCGGTTAATTCGCGCGCCTGATTTAATAATGGCGTAGCCGTTAGTATGCAATCTCTTTCATCACCGGCCTTATTTTTTAAAGTTATATCACAATCGAACCGTTGTAAGGATTCTACAATGTACAGCAGCGGGCAGGACGGAGTCTGGCACCGTGGATTTGGCGTTAATGCATAGCATTTTTTTCCGATGGCTTGTTCACGGGTGAAACCGGTCAGCGCAGTAAAAGCATTATTTACTCTGAGGATAGTGAAATCACGGGCAATTACACACATGCCGTCAGCGGCCGAATTAAATATCTGATGAAATTCGTCGAAGTTGGAATCTAATTGATTCACACCCGGATGTACCTCCTAAATATACTTATGTAATTTTATCATAACACTGCTGGGATTTTGACTATATAGGACTTTGGTCCTGGGAGAAATCGCATTCCCGGCAGGAGTTGCTGCCCGTGCTGTTGAAAATAGCAGCATTACGATTTTGCGAGGTTATTTATGATTTATATTAATGGGTTGATAAAAAAATTCGGTGAACGCATAGCCGTGAATAATCTAAGCCTGGAGATTAAGCAGGGAGAAACTTTTGGTTTGTTGGGGCCTAACGGGGCAGGCAAAACTACGACAATCCGGACTCTGACTATGCTCACCCGGCCGACAGCGGGGCATATAACGATTAATGGCTGGCAGCTGCCGCAGGATGAACTGGCCGTTAAATCTGTGATTGGTGTTGTGCCTCAGCACTTAAACCTTGACATTGACCTGACGGCTAAGGAAAACCTTGACTTGCATGGGCGGCTGCACCATATGCCCCGTTCTGTAAGGGAACAGCGAATCAAGGAGTTGCTTGACTATGTCGAGCTTACAGCGCGCGGCAATGATATGGTAAATACTTTTTCCGGCGGTATGAAACGGCGGCTGATGATCGCCCGGGCCTTGCTGCATAGCCCCCAGGTTTTATTTCTGGACGAACCGACTGTAGGGCTGGACCCTCAGGTAAGAAGGCGACTGTGGGATCTTATCCGCCGTATGAATGCCGATGGCTTGACTGTGCTTTTGACCACGCACTATATTGAAGAGGCTGAAAATCTCTGTCAGCGTGTCGCTATTATGGAAAAGGGGCGGTTAATTGCGCTCAACAGCCCGAAAGCGCTGTGTGAACGGTTAGGCAACTATGTAGTGGAGTGGACTGATAGTGAGGGGACGCAGTATCGCTTCTTTACCGGCCGGGCTGAAGCGGCAACCTTTGCCGGCACTTTGGCGACAAACGCAACGCTGCGTCATACTAATCTGGAAGATGTATTTGTTGAGTTGACTGGCAGGCGTGTCAGCGCGTAAGGGAGTAGAGACGATGGAAGCAGCAGGGAAAATTATGCAGGCCCTTGCCGCCGCCGGTCATGCTGTATATATAGTAGGCGGTGCAGTGAGGGATATATTGCGCGGGGTCGAACCTGCCGACATTGATTTGGCTACCAATGCGATGCCGGCGGAGATTGTGGCTGTTGCCATGAGTCAAGGCTGGCGGACTGTCACCGTGGGCGCGGCTTTTGGGGTAGTCATGGTAGTCATTGGTGAGCGGAGCTATGAGATAGCGACCTTTCGCTGCGAACGTTATGGCACTGACAGCCACCGGCCGGAAAGTGTTGCTTTCGGGGTAGGTCTGGCTGAGGATCTGGCCAGGCGGGACTTTACAATTAACGCAATGGCGATGAGTGCTGACGGTAGGGTTATTGATTTATTCAGGGGACGGCAGGATCTTACGGACCGGCTGATCCGGACAGTTGGCAATCCGCATACCCGGTTTGCCGAGGACGGTTTGCGGATGTTCCGGGCTGCCCGTTTTGCCGCGCGTTTGGGTTTTGCCGTCGAAACGGCAACAATGGCTGCCATTTCAATAAATTTGGGTCGGGTGAATGGGTTATCTGTGGAGCGCGTGCGGTGTGAAATAGAAAAAACACTGTTAGCTGAATTTCCCGGCCAAGGGTTGGAAGTGCTGCAAACAACCGGCCTGCTGGGAACTACCTGCCAGGCCAAAGAACAGGGGCAGATCTCTAGTGTGCCTGTTCTGCCGGAACTGGAACATTTGCGCGGTTTGCCGCAAAACCCGAAATATCATGTGTATGATGCCTGGCGTCATACGCTGGAAACTGTGGCCCTGACACCGCCGGAGCTAACCCTGCGCTGGAGTGCGCTCTTGCATGATGTTGCTAAAGGCTGGCCGGGAGTGCGTACTTTGAACCGGGCCGGGCAGCCGTCTGATCCTGGACACGACCAGGCCGGTTCGCTGGCAGCGCTGTCGATTTTATCCAGGTTGAGGGTCGAGCGCCGGATAGCCGATAGAGTAGTGTGGCTTGTCCGCCGGCATCTGGTTTTGCCGGTAGCAGAGCGTAAAGCTGTGTTGAAATGGCTTAAACGTCTAGCCGCTGATTTTAAAAGCAGCAGTCAGTTTACTGCTGCCTTGGCCCAGTTATTCAGCTTGCATCAGGCTGACCGGCTGGCAGGCCATACCCAGCCGGATATGGCGGGGCTGAAAGGCCTGCAAGAATTTGCCGGCCAGCTTGTGCAGGAGGTGCCGTTTTTTCCGTCCCAGCTAAAGCTGCGTGGTCAGGAAATTGCGGCCGCCATTGGCGCTGGTCCTGGTGTAGGCTGCTTTCAGCAGAATTTGTTAGAACGGATTCAGGCCGGACAGCTAAGTAATACCCGTAATGCGCTTGTTGCTGCCCTTGATGCCCGTGCCAGACGGATAATAAAAAGAATGTAGCCTTATCGTGGCCTAGCGGCGGCTAAGCTGCCCTTATTCAGGTCCGGGTTTTGCAGGGGCTGCACAGAATAGAAACAGCTGTGATTTTTCAGAGTTTTTGACCTGAATACACTTGACTGTGGATGGCGTATCATGTATAATCGAAAACAAGTTAAATTGCTTAACATGATGAACAGGAAGTTAATTGGTTACAATCTTCAGAGAGCCGGCGGCTGGTGTGAGTTGGCGTGAGTAACTGTTGATTCCGCCTGGAAGTGGCTGATGATGAATCTGACGGGTGCGCCCGGTATAGCGGCAAAAGTTGGCCGAAAGGCAATTTGGGTGGCAACGCGGGAAATAGCTCTCGTCCCTGTATGGGGATGAGGGATTTTTTATTTTTAGGCAAAACTGTCTTAGTGTCTTGACCATGTTATATTTTAGTTTTAGGGCGAGACAAAATGGCAAAGGGCAAGGAAGCACCGACGACGCATACTGGAAGGGGTCTGCTAGGAGGGGCTGACGCCGCCATTGGTCATTTTGGCCGTCATCAAACGAAAAAGATAATGTGGTCAAGACACTAGGCCTGAGAAATATTTGTCTTGCTTCATTGTATAAGGGGCGAGATTTTTATGAGGTGGATTTATGGAAAAGAACTGTAAACGGGTATATAATTTTAATGCCGGGCCGGCAGCCTTGCCGCTTACAGCCCTGCAAAAAGCCCAGGCAGAACTGCTTAATTTCAACGATACCGGTATGTCGGTTATGGAACTGAGCCACCGCAGCCCAGAGTATGAGGCCGTCCATAATCGGGCCATTGAGTTGTTAAAAGAGCTTCTGGCCATTCCGGCAGACTATGAGGTGTTATTTCTGCAAGGCGGTGCCAGTCTCCAATTTGCTATGGTGCCGCTTAATTTTTTGACAGCAGGAGCAAAAGCCGGTTATGTCCTGACCGGTGTCTGGTCTGAAAAAGCATATGCAGAAGCGGAACGGCTGGGGGCGGTATTTGTTGCTGCTTCCGCCAAAGCAGGAAATTACTGTAAGATACCGGCCCTGGAAGAGATACAATATGCTGCCGAAACAGCCTATTTGCATATTACTTCCAACAATACCATTTTTGGTACAGCCTGGCAGGAATTCCCTGATACCGGAGCCGTACCGCTCATAGCCGACATGTCAAGTGATATTCTGTCCAAACCGTTTGACGTCAGCAAGTTTTCCCTTATTTATGCCGGGGCCCAGAAGAACCTGGGACCTTCCGGTGTGACGGTGGTTATTATCCGCCGTGGCTTATTGGCAAAAGCCAATGAAAATATACCGACAATGCTTCGGTACGGAATCTATGCCAAAAATAACTCATTGTATAATACGCCGCCCACTTTTAGTATTTATATGATAAAACTGATGCTGGAATGGATTAAGGAGCAGGGCGGGGCAGCTGCCCTTTATCAACAGAATCAGCGGAAGGCGGCACTCATTTATGATGCCATCGATGAGAGCAATGGCTTTTATCTTGGTCATGCACAGCCGGCTGCGCGCTCATTAATGAATATTACATTCCGTTTGGCCAATGAAGCTTTGGAAAAGAAGTTTCTTGAGGCAGCCAAGGGGCATGGCTTTGTTGGCTTAGCCGGGCATCGTTCTGTGGGCGGCTGCCGGGCCTCTGCCTATAATGCCGTTCCTTACGAAGCGTGCCAGGCATTACGTGAATTTATGCTGGCTTTCTACAAAGAATATGCATAGCAGGCAGCTGCAAATGAGCTAAAAGCAGAGTTTAAGGAGGAAAACATGGCAGTTACCCGATTTATATTAGTCCGGCATGGCGAAACAACCTGGAATAAAGAAGGGCGCTATCAGGGCCAGATTGATACACCGCTCACCGCATTCGGGCGGGAGCAGGGCCAGCTGGCAGCTCAGGCCCTTAAGGATATTCCCATCGATATTTGTTATGCAAGCCCCCTGTCCCGGGCTGTGGATACAGCCATGATGTGCGTTGCTGCCCATGGCTTAGCCGTCAAGACCGACAGCAGGCTGCTGGAGATTAACCATGGTGAATGGGAAGGACTCCTAAGTGACGATGTCGGCAAAACATATCCCGAACTGCTGGCCCTATGGAAGAGTACTGTAGTAGGTGTTACCATGCCCGGAGAGGGCGGGGAGAATATTACGGCTGTTCGTGACCGGTCCATGGCCGCGTTTCGGGATTTTGCCGCTTGGCATGAGGGGCAAACCGTGCTCGTGGTGGCTCATGATGCGGTCAACAAGGCTGTATTGTGTGACATAATGGACATTGATTTATCCCATTTCTGGCAGATCAAACAGGATAATACCTGTATTAATGTGTTTGAATATCAGGCGGGAAAGTGGCGGCTGGTGCTCCTGAATTCAACGACGCATCTGGGCTTTTTATATAGTGGAATTGAACAAAAAGGTTTATAATAATAGTATCGGTCTTCTAGGTGCCAATAACCGCAGCTTAGGAGACCGATTTTCTTGCCCTATAATCGGTGGTTAGTCATGTCAGGCAACTGACATTGAATTTTTGCAATAATAGCAGGTGTTAACAATTTGAACGCGAACATTATATAGTAATTAATAGTGATTCGATTTTGTGCATCAAAAGGAGCTGTTACCATGGATAAAGAAACAGGTTGCAATGTTGAAGCTTGTGCTGCTTGCGACTGCGGTTGCACAAGCTGCGGTGGTGCCGAGGACAATAATTTTAGCGGGCGGATGCAAGAACTTTACCAACAGGGCCAAACGGCAGCGATGCTTGCGGAGTGTACGCAAGAACTTGCCAGCAATCCGTCTAATAGTGAAGCTTATTTCTGGCGTGGTGTTGTAGCCGCTGTTACCAGCGACTTTGAACAGGCGCTTGCTGATTATACCAAAGCAATCGAACTTAATGCCGATGAGGCTTCCTATTACTCTTACCGCGGGAGCGCTTATGCAATGCTTGATGACATTAAAAATGCCGTTTTGGATTATTCAAAAGCAATGCTTTACAATCCTCAGGACTGGGTTAATTATGCTAACCGTGGTGTATTATATCTTAATAACGGCATGACCGAACATGCGATTGATGATTTTAATAAAGCGATTGAACTCGAACCGGAAGACCTGGGCTCCTATTTACACCGGGGCGATGCCTATGTTGCCCGCAATTTGTTTTCCGTAGCTATTGCCGATTATAGTAAGGTCGTGGAAAAGTTTCCTGAAGAAACCGAGGCCCTGCTAAAGCGGGGGCAGGCTTATTATGAGCTGAGCTTATATGACGAAGCCCTGGCTGATTATAATAAAGTGATTGAACTGGAACCGGAAAATATTCAGGCTATCGCCATACGCGCCTCGGTATATTTGGGCCAGGGAAAATTGATTGAGGCAATTGCCGATTTTACCCGGACCATTGAACTTGACCCTACCGATGCCAGACCCTATTTTTTCCGGGGAATAGCCTATGCGGCTCAGCAGTCGTATGACCAAGCGATCGCTGATTTTACCAGGTCAGCCGAACTGAATCCCAATAATGCCCTGGCTTATCATAACAAAGCCCTTTGCTGTGAAATACAAAAACAGGATAATGAGGCAATTGTTGCTTACCAGAATTTCTTGAAACTTGCTAATCCGGCGGCACCGGAAGCTGCTCACGCCCGGGAGCGTTTGCAGGCACTGGGGGCCGATACGGGCGGAAATCAGATCCAATAGGAGGTAAAGGTGTTTATGGATAAACGGCGTTTAGGACGTACCGGGCTAATGGTTACTCCCATTAGTTTCGGGGCGTTACCTGTACAGCGGTGTACCATGGCCGAGGCAAATCAGGTGCTGAATACAGCCTTGAATGCTGGCATTAACTTTTTGGATACTGCCAGGGCTTATACCGACAGTGAAGAAAAGATTGGGGTATGTATAGCAAATCGCCGCCATGAATATTATTTGGCGACGAAAAGTATGGCCAGGACGAAAGCCGCCATGGCCACTGATATCGAGATCAGCCTTGCTACTATGAAGACCGAATATATTGACTTGTATCAGCTTCATAATGTCAAATCAGAAGCGGACTGGAATACGGCCATGGCTCCCGGTGGTGCACTGGAAGCTATAAAGGAGGCGCAGGCAGCCGGCAAAATTGGCCATATCGGTATAACCGGGCATAATATGGACATGCTGGTAAGAGCCGTTAAGACTGGTGAATTCAGCACAGTTCAGGTGCCTTTCAACTGTGTTGAGCAGGGGGCTTTGCCGGAACTGATACCGCTGGCGCAAGCCATGGATGTGGGCATTATAGTTATGAAACCATTAGGCGGCGGCATGATCTCAGAGGTTGAACTGGCGTTGCGGTTTGTTCTTCAACATGACGGACTGGTGGCAATTCCCGGTATGGACCAAATAGAACATCTGGAGCAAAATTTGGCGCCAACCAAAAATTTTAAGCCGTTAAATGCGGAAGAAACGGCTATATTGGCGGCCGAAGCGGCGGCATTAGGGCCTGTTTTCTGTCGCCGCTGTGGCTATTGTATGCCCTGTGTGGCAGGAATTGACATCCCGTCTACGTTTATTTTTCATCATCAATATACAAGATATAATATGAAAAATGTAATCCCTATGCGGTATAAAGGCCTTGAGGCCAAAGCCTCTGCCTGCATTGAATGCGGTGAGTGTGAAAGCCGTTGTCCGTATAATTTGCCGATTCGCAGCCGCATGAAACAGGTGGCCCAGGACCTCGGGTAGAGATACAAGGAGGAAACTATGGCTGAAGAAACCAAAATTGACATTGCTGTTATTGGCGGCGGCCCGGCCGGACTGTCCGCCGCTCTGACAGGACGCATCCGTAATAAAAAGATTGCCTTATTTGAACACCTCGATTTTAGCCAAAAGCTGCAGAAAGCCCATTTAGTGGATAACTACCTGGGAGTGCCGGCAATAACCGGCAAAGGGCTTATGCAACATTTTTCCGGACATGCGCTGGCTCATGGTCCGGTGTTGATTAAGGAAAAGGTGATTAATGTATTTCCGGGTGAGGGTTTGTTTACTTTACTCACACCTAAAACCACCTATGAGGCCAAGGCTGTTATTTTTGCTACCGGTGTGGTTAGTACGCTGCTGTTTGAGGGGGAGCGCGACCTGCTTGGTCGGGGGGTAAGCTACTGTGCCACCTGTGACGGACGAATGTTTGAGGGACGGGACGTAGCCGTTATCTCTTATACCCAGGAGGGTGAGAATGAAACAGCTTTTTTGGGAGAAATTTGCCGTAATGTATACTTTTTGCCCCAGTATAAGGGGGATTTTGGCCATATGCGTTCCCCGGTAACCGTATTGTCAGCCAAGCCAAAGGCTATCAGCGGCGATGGTCAGGTAGAAAAGCTGATTACTGATAAAGAAGAACTAAAAGTACATGGTGTTTTTATCATGCGCCAGTCCGATCCGGTTGAAAATCTGCTGCCAGGCCTGGAACTTGATGGGGAAGTGATTAAAGTAAACCGGGATCTGTCGACAAATATCCCCGGGGTATTTGCTGCCGGTGACTGTACCGGTAAACCCTGGCAGATTGCCAAAGCAACCGGTGAAGGCCTGGTAGCAGTGCTAAGCGCAATTACCTATATCGATAAACAAGGTAAATAAAAGAACGAGACTGTTTGGCCCGCTGGTAATGATTGGGGATAACCCAGTCCGGTCACTAGCAAGCGTGGCTCAGTCTCGTTTTATTTTTTGTAAACAGAGAGTAAAATTACGGGCGCCTGTGCAGTTGCCGTTCTTCGCGTCTGCGGCTGTACAGCGCCAGCAAATCAGGCGGTGCGGGTGATTTCAATAAATAACCGGGAGCTAACTCTGCACATTTCTCCACAGCGGCTTTCAGGTCATAATATACTTCCCACTTGCCTCTGACCAAATCCTTACCGGTCAGACGGAGCAGATAAGCAGGATGATAAGTGGCAATTGCAGGAATGCCATATTTGGTAGTAAACCACCGGCCGCGATCTTTAGTAATACGGGCATTAGGCGACAGCAAATATTTTAACGCCACACTGCCCAGAGCAATGATAATCTTGGGTTGAACCAGCGCCAACTCCTTGTCCAGCCAGGTAAGGGCGCAGAACAGCCCTTCCTCTACCGTTGGTGTCCGGTTATTTCGCGGGCGGCATTTAATAATGTTGGTCGTATAAATTTTATCACGGGTAACGCCGACACTGGTAAGCGCTTTATCCAGAAGCTGGCCGGAAGGCCCTACCAGAGGGACGCCATATTCGTCCTCAACCCCGCCTGGCCCTTCCCCGACAATGGCTAATGGACTGCAAGGAGTACCATTATAGGAGGTGGGGCCGATTGCATCCTGACGCAGGTGGCAGGCGCTGCAAGCCAACAGCGACTGCTCAAGCTGCTCGTGCGTGTCATGGGTCATGATATCACCTCAGTATTCTATTTCGCTTTGCAAAATAAAATTCCTTTGGTACGAAGGAAAATAAAGTTCCCTTAACCCCAACTGACATCTGTATATACGAATATTTATTGTGCCCGATAGTAGGATATAATTATTTTGCCGGCAATATAATTTAATACAGTGTAATAAAACAGCTTGACGCTCTTTACGCTGCCAATTAGAATAGACATAGTTACATAATATTACCTATAACACCTTATGGTGTCTCCTGCAGGCGCTGGGAAGAATGGACCACATCGCAGAAAGGAATTAAGCCCATGAGCATAATTGAAGCGTTTTGTCATGTGATTGGCGAAAGGGACAAATATACAGCCGAGCATAGCAAAAATGTGGCTTGTTTAATGGCTGGTTTCGCTGAATATGCCGAATTGCCTGTTGAAGATGTGACCCTTGCTTATGTTGTCGGTATTGTTCATGATGTGGGAAAAGTCAGTGTTCCTGATCATATTTTAAATAAATCAGGAGACCTGACAGACGCTGAATTTGCAGTTATCAGGCAGCATCCTGACGTTGGGGCTGATATTTTGTCCGAGGTTGAGGGACTGGATAGGATCGCAACAATTGTCCGCCATCATCATGAACGATATGATGGTAAAGGCTATGGTACAGGCCTGGCGGGGGATTCTATCCCTTTTTTTAGCCGCGTACTGGCCATCTGCGACAGTTTCGACGCAATGACAACTGTGCGTTGTTACCGGCGGGAGCCATTTAGTATAGCGAAAGCACTGGAGGAGATCAGCCGGTGTGCCGGTTCGCAATTTGATCCGGTTATAAGCCGGTGTTTTATTGAGTTTATTAATGAGCGTCAAAAGTATAATAATAATTTGGTGGCTGCTCATGCTTAACTTCGCATCTAAACTGCCAGTACTTTACAATTGGTATTGAATAATGTATAATTTTATAATGCATAATAAATAGTATCTCAATATCGTTTGTTGCAATGACAGGGCAGCGCATAATTTGGAGTTTGCAGAGAGCCGGCGTAAGGTGCGAGCCGGTAACGTAATTATGACATCCACCCTATGAGCATGCGGTGATGAGCCGTACGGAACACGCCCGTTATGCGTGCCGAGCGGACTCCGGGAGTCAATCAGGGTGGCAACGCGGGAGAATTATACTCCCGTCCCTATCACAGGGACGGGAGTTTTTTAGTCTACCAGAATTTATAAATAAATTTTGTGGACATAAGAACGACTAAGGCTTCTGCCATCGTCCTAAAGAACTTGGCACAAGCCAAGTCTTATCTTATGTTAAGGAGGAAGATAACCATGTTAGATATCAAATTCGTACGGGATAACTCCGGGGTAATTGAACAGGCGCTGGCTAACCGGGGCGCAGCCATGAGCCTGAATGTGTTTATTAACCGGGAAAAAGAACGGCGGGAATTATTGGCCGAAGTGGAAACACTTAAAAACAAGCGGAATATTGTGTCTCAGGCCATCAGCAAAAAGAAAAAAAATGGGGAAAATGCCGATGATATGATTCTAGAGATGCGTGAGGTGGGCGATTGCATTAGCGCCATTGATGCCAAGGTCAAAGAAGCGGAGTCAGCATTGGCCGCTATTATCATGGGCATTCCCAATGTGCCTCATGTATCGGTGCCTATAGGTAAAAATGAACAGGATAATAAAGAAATTCGCCGCTTTGGTACACCGCGTGATTTTACTTTTACACCGCTTGCCCATTGGGAGCTTGGTGAAAAATTGGGTATTCTTGACTTTGAGCGGGGCGGCAAAGTAACTGGTGCCAGGTTTACTTTTTATAAAGGGCTGGGTTCCCGGCTGGAACGTTCATTAATTAACTTTATGCTCGACCTTCATACCCAAAAACATGGCTATACCGAGTTCTTTCCACCCTTTATAGTTAATGAAGCCAGCATGATTGGCACAGGCCAGCTGCCTAAGTTTGCCCAGGATATGTTTAAGCTGGAAGGCCTTGACTATTATCTTATTCCCACGGCAGAAGTGCCGATCACCAACCTGCATCGCCAGGAAATTCTGGATGCCAAGGAGCTGCCGCTTTATTATACAGCCTACAGCGCATGTTTCCGGGCCGAGGCCGGTGCTGCCGGCCGGGACACCCGGGGGCTTATTCGTCAGCACCAGTTTAACAAAGTAGAGCTGGTTAAATTCAGTCTGCCGGAAGAATCTTACAATGAACTGGAACAGCTGACTCTTAATGCGGAAAAAGTATTGCAGCTGTTAGGCTTGCCGCACAGAACCATGTTATTGTGTTCAGGCGACATGGGATTCTCATCGGCCAAGACCTACGATCTCGAGGTGTGGCTGCCTAGCTTCAACACCTATCGCGAGATTTCATCCTGTTCCAACTTTGAAGATTTCCAGGCCCGGCGGGCAGAGATAAAATTCCGCCGAGAACCCAAGGCCAAACCAGAGTTTGTCCATACCCTGAACGGATCAGGGGTGGCAATTGGCCGGGCGGTTGCCGCTGTTTTGGAAAACTACCAGCAGGAAGACGGTTCAGTTATTGTGCCGGAGGTTTTGCGTCCCTATATGGGGGTAGATATAATCAGGTAAGACCGGGCCCCGGCACTTTTGCTGCTTGAAGTGCCGGGGTTTGCTATTCAGACATTATTAACCGGGACGAGATAAGGGCTTAAAAAGTACATAAGTATTGCAAACAGCAATAAGAGCACAAGATATTTTATCATTTTTTTCTCTCTTTTACATATTTTGTTTTATTTGTTAATTATAACAAATAAAACAAAGTAAATGAAGTTATTGCAAAAATAATGTTGCGATCCTGACGGTTGAATACCTGGTACCGTTACTTTATAAATTAGTAACTATCTGCGGTTACATAGCGTAGACATAAATTATCTTGACTTTTCGTACTGTTAATCATACAATTTAAGTAATTCTATATGGAACAGGCGCCCGATCGGGCTTAAAAGGGAAGCCGGTGCGAATCCGGCACGGTCCCGCCGCTGTAATGGTGAGCCAACTGCAAATGAGCCACTGAAATAGTAACCTATTTTGGGAAGGCGTAGTCCGGCGATGAGCCTAAGTCAGAAGAACTGCCTGTTTGACAATCACCGTTTTCACCCACGCGCGATGGGGAGGGGATTTGCGTCAATACGGCAAATAATCTCTGCCACGCCCGTGCGCGTGACAGAGATTTTATTTTTTAAGGAGTTGTTTAGATTATGGCAGGAATTTTTTACGGCGTCGGTGTAGGACCGGGCGATCCTGAATTACTAACTTTGAAAGCTATTAATGCCATTAAGTCGGCAGATGTAGTCATTGCTCCCCGGACGGAGAAAAAAGACGAAAGTACGGCAATGTCGATTGCCCGTCCGTATATTCAGGAAGGCAGTGAGGTTTTGGAGCTCGTATTTCCCATGAACTATAACGCCCAAGCCCTGTCTGAGGCCTGGGTGAGCAATAAAAGCATAATCCTTGGCTTACTGGATGCTGGCAAGAAAGTTGCGTTCCTGACCCTGGGCGACCCTATGCTTTATAGCACTTATATGTATGTGTATCGGCTGCTGGAAGATTCAGGCCATGAAATTGTTAATATTCCCGGCGTTAATTCGTTTTCGGCGATTGGCAACCGCTTAGGGGTGCCGCTGGCTGAAGGCGGCGATATACTCAGTATCGTACCTGCCACGATTGATGAAAAGCGTCTGGAGCAGGTACTGGCGGTATCTGATAATGTTGTGCTTATGAAAGTATACAAAAATTATACTGAAATTGTCGAAAAACTGCATAAACACGGTATGGTTGAAAACGCTGTTATGGTCTCCAAATGTGGTTTGGAGGGTGAAGAAATAATTCATGATCTGATAACGGCTGGCAGCAAGAAAGTTAACTATTTGTCGACCATTCTTACTAAACGCTCTAAAGTGAGTAAACACGCATTGGCATGAACAGCAGTTCGTTAGCGGCCCTCCTGCGGCGCAAACAGGCTAAGGCCCGTATTGCCGGCTTGGTCCTCCTGGCGGCAACCGTGTTGTTTGCTTTAGCGGCGGTTGGGTTCGGCCGGGCGGATATCAGCATGGCTGATGCGGCTGCCGTTATCTATGGCAAGCTGACTGGCAGCCAGGAAGCCTATAGTTCCATTAACGCTGCCCAGACGGCAATCATCTGGGATATACGCCTGCCGCGGATTCTGGCCGCTATTGCCGTTGGCGGCGGCCTGGCTGTGGCAGGTGTGGTTTTTCAGGCGTTGTTGATGAATCCACTGGCTGATTCCTATACCATGGGGGTATCAACAGGCGCTGCTTTTGGCGCCAGTGTTGCGATCTATCTCAATATATTTGCCCAGGGAGGCCTGCCGGTAACACTGTTTGCTTTTGGCGGCGCCGTTCTTACCCTGTTGATTGTTATGTCAATGGCGCGGGTAAAGGGGTATGTATCGTCGGCAAACCTGATTATTGCCGGGATTATTGTCAGCAGCATCCTGTCGGCAGCAATCAGTATGGTAAAAAGTCTGGCCGGTGAACAGGTATCTGCTATCGTTGCCTGGCTGATTGGCAGCTTAGCGGCTAAAAGCTGGGACCATGTGGTGTATGCCTGGCCATTGATTCTGGCCGCTTGTTTTTTGTGCTATTATCATGCCGGCGATCTCAATATTTTGTCACTGGGTGACCGTGAGGCCCGCAGCCTTGGGGTTAATGCGTCGCGTTTGCGGACAATCCTGTTGGGGGCCGGCGCGCTTATTACGGCGGTATGTGTCGCTATTGGCGGTATTATTGGTTTTGTCGGCCTGATTGTGCCCCATATGGTCAGAATGGTCACTGGTTCCGATAATAAGGCCTTAATTCCGCTATGCGGCCTGACTGGTGGTTTGCTGCTCCTGACAGCTGATACGTTTGGCCGGTCAGTCGGCAATATTGAAATCCCTGTCGGTGTCTTGACAACACTGTTAGGCGGGCCATTTTTTGTATATATATTCAGGCTGCGCAACAAGACGCTTGGGTAGGGGCGTTTATGATGATTAAAGTAGAAAACATACAATTTAATTATGCTGATAAACCGGTGCTGCGTGATATCAGCCTGAGTATCTGCCAAGGTAGTTTTACCGGTATCGTAGGCCCTAATGGCTCGGGTAAAACGACGTTGCTCAATGTTATGACAGGTCAGATGAAGGCCGTTGCCGGCAATATAACAATTAAAGACCGGGATATCACTGCCTATCGGATTGAGGAATTGGCCCGCTATATTGCGATTGTACCGCAAAATATGGAGATTAGATTCCCCTATACCTGTCTGGATATTGTCGGCATGGGCCGTACTCCGTTTAAGGCCAGGCTTCAAGGGCTGAATGACGGAGATTTAAGGATTATTGAGAATGTCATGCGGATTACTAATACGCTTGATTTTGCGGGACGGCTTATTACAGAGCTGAGTGGCGGCGAACGCCAACGGGTATTATTTGCCAAAGCCCTGGCGCAACAGCCGGAAATTCTGTTTTTAGACGAGTCTTTTTCCAATATGGATATTTTTTACAGCATTACCTGTCTCAACCTGCTCAAGGAGCTGTGTGCAGAGCAGGGATTAACAGTGGTGGCCATTATCCATGATCTTAATCTTGCCAGCGTCTTTTGTTCAGACGCTGTTGTTCTTAAGGCTGGCCGGCTGGTTGAGCAGGGGCCGGCGTCAGCCGTACTTACCCCTGCACTTATCCGGGATGTATTTAATATTAAGGTAGTACGTGCAGGCGAGACCGGTCTGGCCGTACTTTCCGACCTGTAAGGGGACGAACTTTGCTGAAGGGGTGAAAAAAGCAATGAAAACTAAATTTTTACGTGTTATTGGCATTGTTATCCTGCTGTTGTCCTTACTTGGCTGTGGCTCCCCTAAACAGCCGGCTGCACCGGATGAAGGCAGCATAAGTATTGTTGACGATTTAAACCAAAAGATCGTTCTTAAACAGCCGGCAAAGCGTATTATTTCTTTGTATTCAGCCCATACGGAAAACCTGCTGGCCCTTGGTCTGGGGCCGGAGATTATTGGTGTCAGTACGGCCGAGTCTGATCCCGCTGCTCAAAATAAGCCGGTATTTGACTATCGCGCCGATCCGGAGAAAGTCCTGGCTGCACAGCCTGACCTCGTTATTATCAGACCGTTTATCAAACAAAGTTATCCGGATTTTATTAAAACCTTAGAGCAGGCGAATATTACCATTGTTTGTCTGTATCCTGAGAAATTCGAGGATTTTGACAGCTATATTCATAAACTGGCTGTATTGACAGGCCGGGAGCAGCAGGCTGCTGACCGTCTGGCTGCTTTTCATAACAAACTTGCAGAGATTGCAGACCGTACAGCTAAGGCGCCTGTTAAAAAGCAGGTCTACTTTGAGTCAACCGCTACTGAGTACCGGACAATTACGCCGGCAAGCACGCCCGGGATCGTCCTTAATCTGGCTGGCGCCATCAATGTAGCTGCCGATGCGGAGGCAATAAAAACTGCCGGCAGCATTGCTGCTTATGGCAGTGAGCGCCTGCTGATGAAGGCCGATGCAATCGACATCTTTCTGGCGCAGCGGGGTCCAATGAATCCCGGGATTACTGTTGACGCAATCAAGCAGCGCCCGGGTTTTGACAAAATCAAGGCAGTGCGGCAGGGTCAGGTCTATATTATAGAAGAGAAACTGGTCTCAAGCCCGACCTTCCGTTTGGCTGAGGGGGTTGAACAACTGGCAACATTGATTTATCCGGAGGTGTTCTGAGTATAATTCATTACTAAAAAATATTATCCAGCCGGTTTACCAGATTTGTACAGACCAGTGATCGCACTTTTATTCGAAGTTACCTGAAAGAGGGGTAGGCAATGCAACAAACACAGCAGCAAATTTGCCGGCAATGTAAAACCGTGTGTGGGCAGGAGGACATACGCTGCCCCCGCTGCCATAAGTTACTGCGGGCTTATTGTGACGGAAAGTGCAGCGAGTGTACAGCAGAAAAGAAGTGTTACGAATGAAACTGCCTCAGAGCAAAAGCTCTGAGGCAGTTTCATTCGTAGCTTATTTAGCTGTATCTGCAGGATCAATGATGGCGATATCGCCTTCTTCACCGGTCCGGATGCGGATCGCATTGGCAATAGGATAAACAAAAATTTTGCCGTCGCCGATTTTACCTGTGCGGCATGCTGTTTTCGCAGCTTCCAGCACCTGCTCCACCGGTACTTCGCAGACAACAATTTCAACCTTAACCTTGGGGACCAAATTAATATTGTATTCCTGGCCGCGATAGACTTCCGTATGTCCTTTGGTCAGGCCGCAGCCATATACCTGAGTAACTGTCATACCGGTAACGCCGATATTGTTCATGGCTGTTTTTAGTTCTTCCAGCTTTTCCGGACGGGTTATAATTTCAATTTTTGTTATTGGTCGCATTCAGCTTCCTCCTAACCCGGTAATCTTATTAAATATAGTGTAAGTCATTCCGCAGGCTTTGGCAACTATTTCCTGTCAGGCGGACATAGCATAAAGCAATAAAAATCTCAGGGATACAGCGCGAGCTGTATTCCTGAGATTTTTAATAGACCGCTAACTTATTTTGGCATATCAGCCGGGTCGACAATGGCGATGTCGCCTTCTTCACCGGTACGGATACGGACCGCATTGGCGATTGGGTAAACAAAAATTTTGCCATCGCCGATTTTACCGGTTTGACAAGCCTGCTTGGCAGCCTCCAGCACTTTTTCCACCGGTACTTCACAAACAACAATTTCGACCTTAACCTTAGGCACGAGATTAATACTATATTCTTTACCGCGATAGACTTCCGTATGTCCTTTGGTCAGGCCGCAGCCATATACCTGAGTAACTGTCATGCCGGTAACCGCAATTTTATTCATAGCTGTCTTAAGCTCTTCCAATTTTTCCGGGCGGGTAATAATCTCAATTTTGGTTATTGGTTTCATGCCGTTTCCTCCTTTATCAACTAAGGCTACACTGAAGTTGTTTTTTTAGCAGCCGTATCCTGGCTGGCTGAGCTAAACCCGATAGGTGAACCAGTCATAAAGTCCTGATAGGCATAACCGCGTTCGCCATGATCAGTGATATCAAGGCCCTGAATTTCCTGGTCGGCGGTAGCACGGATTTGCATGAAGAGGCCAATAACTTTCAGGATGATGAAGGTCATCACTGCAGCCACAACCCAGCTGGCAACAACACCGATAAGCTGGGTTGTGAGCTGGCCGGCGTTGCCGTAGAACAGCCCGTCAGCGCCGCCCGGATTAACTGCGGTAGAGGCAAATAAACCAGTTGCGATTGCCCCCCAGGTACCGCCAATACCATGTATGCCGAAGACATCGAGAGCATCGTCATAGCCCAGTTTCGCTTTCACCACAGCTACTGCCAGGAAGCAAATAATACCTGCGCCAAGACCGATAATTAATGCGGGTATAGGGCTGACAAAACCGGCAGCCGGGGTTATGGCAACAAGACCGGCAATACAACCGGAAACCGCACCAAGGATGGTAGGTTTGCCATGCTGTACCCATTCAGTAAGCACCCAGGAGACGGTGGCGGCAGCAGCCGCAATTTGGGTTACTGCAAAAGCACCGGCCGCAAGGCCGTTGGCGGAGAGGGCGCTGCCGGCATTGAAGCCAAACCAGCCAAACCAGAGCAGGGCGGCACCAAGAACGGTCATTGGCAGATGATGGGGCAATATAACGTCAGTACCATAGCCTTTGCGTTTACCAATCATCAAAGCAATGACCAAACCGGAAACCCCGGAAATAATATGAACGACAGTACCACCAGCGAAGTCAAGGACCCCTAATTCGCCGATCCAGCCGCCGCCCCATACCCAGTGAGCGACCGGGTCATATACAAATGTTGCCCAGGCCAAAGCAAATACAACAAAAGCAGGAAACCGCATACGTTCAGCAAACGCGCCGGTAATAAGAGCTACAGTAAGAACGGCAAACATTCCCTGAAAAATCATGAACGCCTGATGGGGAATTGTTTCAGAATAATCAGGATTCGGGTCCAGGCCAACCCCGCTAAGACCGACCCAGTCTAACGAGCCGATGAAATGGTTAATGTCAGGGCCAAAGGCCAGCGAATAACCAAAAAGAACCCATTGCACAGTTATAAGGCCGAGTATAAAGAAGCTTTGCATGATAGTGCTAAGTGCATTTTTTGTTCTGACCATACCACCATAAAATAGTGCTAAACCAGGAGTCATAAGCATAACAAGAGCAGCGCATATGAGAACAAAAGCAGTGTCGCCGGTATCAATTGCCGACTCAGCGGGCGCGTCGGCGGCAAAAACTACTGGTACCAGGATGAACATTAACAGTAGACACGTAGAAAAAATGGTACACAATTTTTTCATAGGTAATCCCTTCCTTTTAATTAGATTTTCTGAGGTAACAGCCGTTATCTGGAAAATGCATCCCCCCCCCATGGCCAAACAGAAAGCGCCCTATAGGTTCAGAGACCTTTAGGACGCCATTGTCCGGAAAACCAGGTAATTAGACAGAAAGAGCCTTCGCTATAGTCGCGAAGGCTCCATTGCCTAAGTTAATTTCTTATTGTAGTCACTATACCAAATTGGATATACCTGTGTCAAGCAGAATTTCTGAAAACCACAAGAAATGTTTGCTGCTAGTAGAAAAAAGCCCCCTATTGCCGTAAGAGTCTCTCTACCTTGAATAATTGCACAGTCCGTGATATATTATATACGTTAGCTAGATGGGGGTGGACGGGGCCTGGTGGCTCCTGCAGTCTTCAAAACTGTTCGTTGGGCGCTAACCCGTCCAAGGTGGGTTCGATTCCTACACGCTCCCGCCACAGAGGCTTGCGAAGTTCTTGCTGCAGCTGATATTTTACCCGTGAAATTGGCGGGTTTTTTGTGTTGTATAGGGTTTGTGAGGCAGGAAGTCCCATTACAGGGCGATTAAAAAAGCTGACCTCCACCCCAGTTTCCTAGGATTGAGGCCAGTGGACACCTTTGCTGATAAAAACAGAACCCTTTCTGCTCACTTCACAAATGGGTTTGTAAAAATAAGAACAATCGCAATAACCGCAGCGATAATTGGAATTGATTCAATTAAGCCTACCGATATTAACATGGAAACAAGAATAGAGTTTTTCGCTTCAGGCTGGCGAGCAATGCTCTCAACAGCTTTTGCGGTTACCTGTCCGTCACCGGTTGCGGCACCGAATGCTGCCAAGCCAACCACTATTGCAGCGGCAATGACTGAGGCAGAAATGATGATAGCCTGTTCCAAGGTTCTTCCCTCCTTTCATATCCGCATATTTTTGATAAATTTCTAATGGCCAAGGTACTAGTACCTCATCTCCTTTAAAACCAAGGATATTTTGCGCATCTTTTCCCGCACTGCTTCGTTGTCGTCGCCTTGCATATGTCCGATATGCGCGGCCCGCGCAAGTAATAAGAGACCCATCACCTACCGGCCTTATGAAAGCAGATCTTACTGAATCAGTTAGCGTCCTCCGCCTTGCATTGCGAAAAAATTTGCGCAAACTATTCCCTCGATTTTAAGAAAGATGAGGTACTAGTCATGATGGTGAGGGTCTTGTAGTGCACTAGCCAGATAAGACATTGAGAGCATAGTAAAAATTAATGCCTGAATAATACCAACAAACACACTGAAAGCTAACCACAAGGTCGGTACTACGTAAGGAACTAAAATACCCAGAATAATTATTAATATTTCGCCAGCCAGGATGTTGCCGAAAAGACGAAATGATAATGTAACCGGTTTGGCCAATTCTTCCACAACATTAATAGGGAAAAACAGCACATGCGGTTGGAAGAAGTGTTTTAAATAAGACAGCAAGCCCTGGTTTTTTATACCTAAAGCGTGTACCAGAATGAGAACTGCTAACGCTAAGCCAAACGTTGTGTTTATATCATTTGTGGGTGATGTGAATCCAGGCACCAAGCCTAGCCAGTTAGAAACAAGTAAAAATAAGAATAAGGTCATGATGAACGGAGCGAATTTTTTGCCCTTTGACCCCATTGTAGCCTCAATCTGGGTCAGTAACTCTTCAATAATTAATTCCACAAAGTTTCGCCAGCCGCGTGGCACCACTGTCCGCCCTCTACATGCTATCATTGTGCCAACAATAATAATTGCCATAGTAAGCCAAGTCATATACAAAGTATCCAAATGAAACACCGTTCCTGCAAAACTTACCAGCTTATGTCCCCCGATTTCCGTCCCACCATGCCCCATGGTTTGCTACCCCCTGCTTTTTTATGATTTTTACGAGACTCTGCTATTTGTTGCCCAATTAAGCCTATGGCATTTAAAAATAGGATAGCGGGCATTGTGAAAAAGCCTGTTATAAAAGCAGAGTAGCCAATATTTAAGCGATATCCCAAGAAAACAAGTACAACAATTAATAACCCAAACCGTGCCATCCAGCCCCAGCGTATGTAGGAGGGTGCTTTTTCTTTCGGCAGAATGATCAGTCGTTCAATTTGATAATATAAGTGAAAGAAGTATACAACACCTGTAAGCAGTCCCATAATTAGTCCTGCAACCGGAACAAAGCCGCCATAAATATACGCTGTGCCGCAAAGCAGCAGGCCAACGAGTCCAATGTGCAGCAATATATCCTTAACGCTAAATTGATGGTTTTTCATCTTGCCGGCTATTGCCTTCCCACCTTTTAATTGAATTTTTGTAAATATTCCCCCTTGGTAGTGAGTCACTTGATTCCTTAACGCCCAATAATAATATTTTCCTATAAAGTATTGCAAGTTCTGTTCCAACCGGAAAACCCAGTAAACTCGGGCATGGCTCCTCATAATTGCTGCAGAATGCAGCAAAGAGCCTGTTGCATTTTGCAATGCGACAGGCTCTTTAATCCAGTTTTTGGAGTTTACGCCACAAAGTAGTGCGGTTAATTCCTAAGCGCTGGGCTGCTCTGGTATAATTATACCCTTCTTCTGCCAAAATTCTGTTAATCATTTGCTGTTCCACATTTGGCAGGCTATCAGTAGCCAGTACTTCTGATTCAGCTACTGTTACACTGGTGCTATTTAATAACGATTCGCGGATGCAGCTTTCTTCAATAAGATCTCCGGTGGCGAGTAGTACTGCCCGTTCCAGCATGTTGGCGAATTCCCGCACATTGCCGGGCCAGTGGTATCGCTTTAAAATTTTTATTACGCTATCGGTAATCCTAACACAGCGCCGGTGCTGCTGGTTAAATTTATCGATAAAGTATTCTGCCAAAAGCGGTATATCGGTGGGTCTTTCCCTAAGTGGCGGAACCTGTAAGCGTAGAATGTCCAGACGGTAATAGAGATCCTGGCGGAACTGTTTTCTCATGACCAGTTCATTCAAATTCTGATTGGTTGCCGCAATATACCGTACATCAATAGGGATCATCCTATCGCCCCCCAGCCGCATTACCTCCTTCTCCTGTAAAACTCTCAGCAGCCTGGACTGTAATACCAAATTCATTTCACTGATTTCATCAAGAAACAGCGTTCCATGGTGCGCAAGTTCAAGTAATCCAGGTTTGCCGCCTTTGCGTGCTCCGGTAAAGGCCCCCTCCTCATAGCCGAACAACTCGCTTTCCAGCAAATTTTCAGGCAACGCAGCACAATTCACAGCAACGAAAGGCCCATCCTTACATTTGCTCAGATTGTGAACACTCTGGGCAAACATTTCTTTACCACTACCTGATTCTCCGGTTATTAGCATAGTGGAATCGGTTATCCCATATTGCCAGGCCCTTAGTTTGGCTAACAAAATTGCTGGCGACATACCAATAATATTATCAATGGTAGTTTTCGCAATCAGGCCTTTGGCGTACAGTTTCTGCCTTATGTCCTGCTCGTAGCGTTGCAATTGCGTAACATCCTGGAAATTAGCAACTGCGCCCACTACTTTACCGCCAATTCTAATAGGGATACGTTTGGTGGCAATAACCTTGCTGTCGACATATTGGATGTCGCCAATTTCCGGCATGCCCAGGGCAACAACCTGCGGCAGCCGGGTGTTGGGGATAATCTCTGTCACCTGTTGGCCGATGGCCTGAGCCGCCGGGATTTGGAAAATATCCTCGGCCATGGGATTAAATATATTAATACGGGTAGTAGAATCGATAGAGATAATGCCATCAGTCGAACTTTCAATGATTGTCTTTAATAGCTCCGCTCTTTCTTGCTCCTGGCTTCGCACCTGCACAATCAATTGAGCTTCTTTTATAGCCTGGTAAACATTGTCTTCGCCGGACTGAATGAGGATGCCTTGCAGTCCCTCCTGGTCTGCAACCTGTACCGCAATCGAATCGCCAACAATAACACGGAGGCCCTCATTAGCCGCGCTCAGGATTTTCTCTCTCGCCTCGCTGTGGTTGTCCAGGGTTATTACCCGCAGTGACATCCCAAAGCAGTTGATAAGATCTTCACAGGGATTTATAACATTGGGGAATCCCGCTAGCCCAACTACCCCTTTTTTGAGCTTCACTTTACCTAAAGCTTTGAGCACGTCTAGCGAAGTTGTCCTAACCTCAATTACTGGCACGTTAATTTCCTGCGCAATTAATAAAGCGGTGCCGCTGCGGCTAATTATTACCTCGGCCCCATCCGCGACTGCCTGTTTTGCGGCGCACACCCCAGCTTTCAAGTCACCCAAAACAGCAATAACATCTGCCGGCCACTTGTTTGCTTGTTCCTCCACCACCTTCCGCGCAATCTGATGCAAATCTGAGAAAGGCGCAACTATGACAATTTTAGCATCTTGATACCTCCAATCGACCAGTCAAGAGAATCAAAAGATTGCCTCAGCATGAAAATGCAATTGAAAAAAAGTTTGCCGATAATTCAGTATATTAGCACAATAGTAATTACACCCAATTATTTAAAATCCTGCCACAAAACAGAATTTTCTTAAAATATTTTAAAAAAATTTGTTTCCCCTATTAAGGTCTGAAATTTCCTCGTCACATTTTAATTAACCGAAGCATAACTTTTTTGTGGGAAATTATTACGCCTAACGTACGGAACGAATATGCTTCATTTGTGTATTTGTTGTAAAAAATACAAGGGTGAGCACTAAGCAGGAATTTTATGGAAAGACTTAGAAGATGTTATATAAAACAGGAGGTTTAGAAAATTGATGGATAGCGCTAATACCGGAGTGAATGATGGCGATACAATCGAATTGCGGGCGATTACTCCTGAGCGGCTGCAGGATTTTTGTGCAATGCAGGAATTAGAATATATGATTTGGCATACGCCGCATACTTTGCCTTTACACCAGGTGATAACAGTAGCCAAAAATGGTGGAATTCTGGTAGGTGCTTTTGCTGACGGCCTGCTGGTGGGGCTTTTGTATAGTTTTCCCGGATATCTTAACCGGCAGCCTTATTTATGTTCTCATATGCTTGGGATACGGGAAGGCTGGCGCCACTGCGGAATCGGGCAAAAATTGAAGATTGCTCAGGCTGACGCAGCGAGAGCGGCAGGCTATTCCCTGGTTACCTGGACGTATGACCCTCTGGAATCAGTGAATGCCAATCTGAATATTTGTAAACTGGGAGCTGTTTGTTCGACATATATTGTCAATTGTTACGGGGAGATGGATGATAACCTCAATCAGGGGATGCCATCAGACCGTTTCCAAGTAGCCTGGTGGTTAGAGCAACCGAAAGAATTACTATTACCTTCAGGTAAAGAATGTCAGGTCATTCCCTGGCGGCTATATAGAGAGTGTCTGATTGAACCGGTAGGTGAGGCTGATCTGGCGCATGATCTTCTTGAGCAAGCGGTTCGTGTAACTGTGGCGATACCAGCGGACATACAGGCGATTAAGGTGCAGGATATAGCTTTGGCTAAAACCTGGCGAATGGTAACCAGACAGGCCTTTGTTTCCTTGTTTGATGCCGGCTGGGCCGTGGCCGGTTTCCAGCGGTTAGCTGGCGTTCCGGCTAATGAATATGTTCTGGTGCGCCAGGCGCAGCTGGGATTGCCCCAGCCGCCCTGGGGAAAAAATTAAAGAGAATAGGATGATGAAATTGCAATTAGCAGCTGTGACCTTACGGGCGATGAGAATGCGAATGAAAGCGCCTTTTACTACAAGTTTTGGGACAGAGTGGGATAAGGATTTTATACTGGTAGAAATCAAAGATGCCGAGGGACGTTCCGGCTGGGGCGAGGCCGTAGCGATGAAAGCGCCTTTATATAATGAAGAAACAGTAGGTACAGTTTGGCTAATGCTAAAGGAATTTCTTATTCCTTCCCTCCTGCGTCAGTCTCCCGGGCACCCCAGGGAAGTGGCCGATTTGTTCCGTCCCATCCGGCGAAATTATATGGCTAAGGCTGCTCTGGAAGGGGCTGTCTGGGACTTGTACGCCATAACGGAAAACATGCCCTTGTACCGGGTACTGGGAGGAGTCCGGACAGTAATTGATGTAGGCATAAGCCTGGGGATTGAAAGCACAGTTGATAAGTTGTTGGCGCAGATAGAAAAGTATGTGGCATACGGTTATAAAAGAATCAAAATTAAGATAAAACCTGGCTGGGACATTGATACTGTTGCTGCCGTCAGGCGGCGGTTTCCGTCAATTCAGCTTATGGCTGATGCCAATTCGGCTTATACACTGGCCGATTCGGCCCGCTTGGCCGCTCTGGACCAATATAATCTGATGATGATTGAGCAGCCTTTAGCCCATGATGATCTTATTGACCATGCTGTACTGCAAAAACAATTACAAACGCCTATTTGCCTTGATGAAAGTATTCATTCCGTAGCGGATGCCCGTAAGGCGCTGTCACTGGGCAGCGGCCGGATCATTAATATCAAGGTTGGCCGGGTGGGGGGGCTTACTGAGGCCAAAGCGATTCATGACTTATGCGCGGAGAAGGGTATACCGGTCTGGTGCGGCGGTATGCTTGAATCGGGGATTGGCCGGGCCCATAATATTGCCATTACCACTCTGCCCGGGTTTACTTTGCCTGGAGATACGGCTGCTTCCAGCCGGTATTGGGAAGAAGATCTGATCGAACCAGCGGTTGTTGTTCAGGATGGTATGATTCAGATACCTGACCGACCGGGTATTGGCTATGCTGTGCGCCGGGAGCGTATTGATAAATATACATTGTATAGTGAGACATTCCGGCCCTAACATACTTTGCCGGCGAGGCTATGGCAATGATTTGAGACCTGACTACCAATTTGACGGAGGCGATGCTGGCGTGGATATTAAGTCTAAGGTTATTGCGAATTACGAGGTGCTGCACCAAATGCCGGAGCTGGGGTTCGCGGAGCAGAGGACAGCTGCATTTTTAGCGTCAGGTTTGCGTCAGGCTGGCTATCAGGTTGCCGATCAAATTGGCGGGACTGGCGTAATTGGCAGGTTGAACGGCCAGCAGGCCGGGCCGGTAGTGGCAGTCAGGGCTGACATGGATGCTCTGGCGCATGCCGTAGAGGGGCGGGAAACAGCGATTCATTCCTGCGGGCATGATGCTAATTCATCTATGGTGCTGACTATGGCGCAGGCCATTGCCGCCAGGGGCCTTACGAAAGGCGCGTTAAAGATAATTTTTCAGCCGGCCGAAGAAACCTTGCAGGGCGCTCAAAGGATGATTGCGGCTGGTGCTACCGATGATGTGGATATACTTATTGGCATTCACTTACGGCCCAGCGAGGAAGCCCGGCTTGGCCAGGCGACTCCGGCTCTGTACCACGGGGCCAGTGCTATCATTGAGGCTGAAATCAACGGCGTTGCTGCTCATGGCGCCAGGCCTCATCTGGGGATTAATGCCATCGATGCGGCGGCGGCAGTGGTGCATGCTGTTAATGCGATCCATGTTAATCCCGCAGTGCCGGCCTCAGTCAAAGTAACAAAGCTGCATGCCGGCGGTCCCGCGCTTAACGCTGTTCCGGACCGGGCAGAACTGGCGCTGGATCTGCGGGCACAACAGAACCGGGTGATGGAGGTATTAATCACTAAGTCCAGGGGCGCGGTGGCTACTGCGTCGGCTTCGGTAGGGGCAACGGCGGTAACCAGGCTTAAGGGCTTAGTGCCGGCTGCAGAATATGATACTGCGCTTATTCATACAGCTGGAGAGGCAATTACGGAAATTTTAGGCCCCGCAGGACTGCTTGCGAATATTCATACCCCGGGGGGCGAAGATTTTCACTTTTATAAACAAGCAAAACCAATACTTAAAACCTGTTATATTGGCTTAGGCGGCGACTTGACGCCAGGCCTGCACCATCCGGCGATGCACTTTAACACCGAGGCGCTTGGTTACGGGACACGTATTCTGCTAAAGCTAATCGATAAGCTGCTGCTTTAGTCACACTATAGCTGCCGGTAGAGGAACAGGTGAAAAATAATTAGGTGCTGATCAAACGCAGATCACAGCCCGGTTAATTCTTTGTCTGCATGTAAAGCTGTTTACAGACTTTTATTGCATTTTAGGCTAAAATTAAAATGATAACCAACTGCCTGCGTATGATATGGTCGCCAACAGGTCCTGGCGTATGAACAGTCCTTGCTTAGACAATTAAACAGCCTGCCCCGACCAAGAAGCAGGCCGCTTTATAGTTAATCCAGATAGGGGAGAAGCAGTTTCTTCAAATTGTCCAGTTCTATAGGCATAATTTCAATCGGGACCTGAGTGTACTCAAAGAATTCTAATATCTGCTCATCTTCTATGGGGACCAGGCCGGCATCAAGCAGCAGAATGCGGTCATAAAAGCCAAAATTCTGCCTGGCATCAATACTGTCCCATTTAAGCTGTTCAATAAATATTTTGTGCCAGTTTGCAAGCCAGCCGCCTGTAATATAAAACGTCTTTGCCTGGTTATCCAGTTCTTTCAATCTATCACCAAGCAGGATTTCAATACAGTTTTTTGCAGGCAAGGTATTGCTGCCACAGTCTGCTGCAATGTTCTCTATATCCGGATGACACATGGTTCCGAACCCCAATAATATATCTTTACCGTTACCCATTTTTTGCAAGCCGGATTTAACCGCCGACTCCAGTTTTTTTAGATCCGCGTGCAAACCAGCTTCTACATATTGCACTTCAATATTTTTCTCTTGTAAAAGCTGCTCAACTTCAGTGCGTAGTATCTCACAGCATAAGAGTCTATTTGCCATTACAGTTGCCTCCCTGTTATCTTCTTGCTCTAATTATAGATGTCATTTGCAGCTAAGAATATAAAACATTTAACAGAGCCGGGAATTTAGTCGGAGGCACTGTGATGCGAATAAAGTAAATCGTAAGAGGGTCGGGGCATGTGTATGAGTAATAAAGGATGTTTATGCTTACGCGATAATATGTTGTTCGCCGGGTTAAGTATGGAAGTATTCAAGCATATCTGCTGGGCTGCTAATAAGCAGCAAATGCGAAAAGGACAAATTTTATTTCAACAGGGAGAAGCGGCAGATACTATTTATGTTATCAAAGACGGGCGTTTTAAAGTTCTGCGGATGACCGCAGACGGTAACGAGACAATTCTGCAAATTGTGGGCCCCGGTGAAATGCTGGGGGAGACAGCCTTGTTTCGCCCCAATGCCATGCAGGTGGCAACCGCAGTCGCGCTGGAAGAGGCTAAAGTCTGCAGTATTAACAGAGCCACATTTGAAAGTGTGATTAAAAAAGAACCTGCTTTGGCATTAGAGATTATTAGAAATCTAAATGACCGCCTGTATCATGTATGGGAGCAAATGTCTGAAGAAAACAGACAATCAACCCAGGAAAAAATACTGGGACTGATGATCCGGCTGGCCCGCGAGCATGGTGAGATTTGTGCCGACGGGACACGTATTACTATTTTTTTAACACAGCAGGAGATTGCTGCACTGGTGGGAGCCTCCAGGGTAATGGTTTCCCAGTCAATCAAAGAGTTAACGGCAAAAAATTATCTCTGCAGGGAAAATAGGTATTATATTCTAAAAAATAGATGTTTTTGACAATACTGTGTTAAATAGTTAATAGCAATATCCTCTTTTCCCAGAGTATTCTTGTATTAGTTACCCTAACCTAATACAAGGAGTGATAAACATGGACGCTAAATTGAATACGCTTGCCGTGCTTAGTCCTGAAGTGAAAGAAGTGGTTTTAGCATCGCCTTTCCTGGCTTTAGTATCTGTTTCCGGGCAGGGGGAGCCTCATTTGATTGTGGTGGGAAAAGTAAAACAGATCACAAATGAAGGCCAACTGGTTTTTGGTGTGTATAAGATGGAGAAAACGCAGCAAAATTTGCTGGAAACCGGTTGCCTGCAGGCGGTTGCAGTTGCAGGGCAGCAGGGGTACCGATTTACCGGCAAGGCCATAGTTCAGAACGGGGAACTGATATTTACAATACAAACAACGACGGCGTTGCTCTAAAGGAGTAGCACATTGAAGATACGGACAATCAGTAAGGCAATGCCCTGTCGTTGTTTACAACCGGCAGCAACAAACTTGCAAACCTATAGAAATTTTGTATTGAATGTTTTTAGAGTAAAGAGTATAATATTAATAATAATTTGATATATTCTTGCTTGTTACTCCAGGCTGTAAAAATTTTAAAAGGTTCTTAAAAAGGCTTTATTTGTCTAAACCAGGCAAATAGGGCCTTTTGGATATCCAAATAAGAACCGATAAAAAAACTTGTGTACTGCCAACAGAGACTTAAGCACAAAGGAGCGGAACTATGCCTATTAAAATTCCTAATAATTTACCGGCTGTCAACATCCTCGAAAAGGAAAATATTTTTGCAATGGACGAGGATCGCGCTTATGCGCAAGACATACGTCCGCTTCGGATCTTATTATTAAATCTGATGCCTACCAAAATAGTGACCGAGACACAATTGCTGCGGCTGCTGGGGAATTCTCCGCTGCAGGTGGAATTTGACTTCATATATACTGCTACCTATGAACCGAAAAATACTTCACAGGAGCATTTGGTTAAATTTTATGAAACCTTCAAGGATGTAAAAACACGTAAATATGACGGCATGATTATTACCGGCGCGCCAGTAGAGCAAATCCCTTTTGAAGAGGTCGTATATTGGAATGAACTTTGTGAGATCATGGACTGGAGCAGACGCAATGTTTATTCAACGCTTCATATTTGCTGGGGTGCCCAAGCCGCTTTATATCATCATTATGGAATACCTAAATATAACTTGGCCAACAAAATGTTTGGTGTTTTTCCTCATACTGTGAATATTAAAGAGAAAATGCTGTTTCGTGGTTTTGATGATATTTTCTATGTGCCTCATTCCCGGCATACAGAGGTGAGGCGAGAAGACATAAAAAAAATACCACAGTTATGTATATTGTCTGAATCACCGGAAGCCGGCATTTATGCAATCATTGATAAAAAACACCGGCATTTGTTTATTACCGGGCACTCTGAGTATGACCCGCTAACCCTTAAGGCTGAATATGACCGGGATGTCGCCCAAGGGCTGCCAATTAATGTTCCTGCCAATTATTATCCTAATGATGACCCACAGCAAACACCGGTAGTCCGTTGGCGCAGTGCGGCAAATTTGCTATTTTCAAACTGGCTGAATTATTATGTATATCAAGGTACGCCTTTTGACTTGGATAAATTGAATGACCCGGAAGACTTAAGCGGGCTTTATGGAGATGGTATTTAGAAAACAATACCACTGGCCGGCTGTGGCGCCGGGGCCCCGTTATAATCAGTACTAAGCCTATGGTCTTTGGGACTCAGGTATTTAAAAATTACCCACCCGTGATTGCCTTTATGCTCAACCTCAAGGTATTGGCCATCCGGCGATTTCCCATATACTTTAACCACATCGCCTAACCGTAACAAGCTGACAACAGTGCCTGACGGTGTTGGCTCGGAATAAATTTTTACCTGGTCGGTATTAGCTATTGCGGTAAAGACAAATAAAGTGAAAACCAACAGGATAAATTTTAAACTCTTCATGCTAACCTCCGTAATTGTTGTGATCATGTACGCTGGGGGTTTGGCATAATTTTTTTTTGCCTTTACATCTCATGTAAAGGCTTTTTTTCCGCCGGCGCAGCCTTGACCACATTATATTTTTTGTTTTTAATACAATGATTAATTTATCGGCCAGTATGTAGGGATTTGGCAATCCGGTGCGAATACATAAATATAGTTAAGCCTAATAAATATAATTCATAGAGCCTGGCGAAGTTCAGCCCGGGAAGAACACAGCGTATAAGGCTAACAACAGAAGAAAGGCAGGAACCCAATGATTGATCTGATTGAAGATTATAAGTATCTGTTGGCCCTCCATCTGCAAGATATTAGTAAACGCTACGGAATACTTTATTATGATGTGCTAAGAGGCAAAATGCCGGAGGAGGTTCAGGGCGTTTATGCCGAGAGCCTGGCCCGGGTGTTTGAATATATGAGCATTCGGCATGGCTTAGACATGAATGATATCATGGCAGTGCATGAGACAGTAATGGAAACGGCACTCACTGAATTTATTGCTATGGCTTTACACAACCCAATGCTGGATAATCCGCAAGCATTACATTGATTTGTCAGCAGGGATAGGTTTAGGACTATTGCTGATGGAAATGTAAGGAGGCTACATGGTTGCATACTAACATGGTTTATACAACGCGCATTGCCATTCTGGCCAGTGCAGCCGCTATTTTAATGGCGCTAGAACTGCCGGTTCTTCTTATGCCCGCTTTTTTAAAACTTGATTTTAGTGATATACCGGCTATCATTGGCGCCTTTGCATTAGGGCCGCTTGCAGGGGGGCTGATTGTATTGTTGAAAAATCTGATTCATTTAACCAGCACACAAACAGCCGGCATTGGCGAGATGGCAAATTTATTTGTGGGCACAGCGTTGGTAGTACCGGCTGCTATGGTTTATAAAGGCCAAAAAAACCGTACGGGTGCAATCGTGGCGCTGGTAACGGGAACGGTTTCAATGACACTGGCCGCAGCGGCGCTTAATTACTGGGTGTTGATCCCTTTGTATCAAATTGCCCTGCACTTGCCGCCAGAGGCAATCGTCAACATGGGCAGGGTGGCGAATCCGTTGATTATTGACTTAAAAACGTTTATTGTTTTTGCTATAGTGCCATTTAATTTATTTAAAGGGATTGTTGTTTCCATAATCACAATGCTGGTATATAAAAAAGTTTCTCCTGTTTTGCATTGACAGGGCTGTAAGGAGATTAATCATGACAGTAGGTAAGCCGGAAAAACTAAAGCCGGGTATTTACCGGCATTATAAAGGGCAGCAGTATCTGGTGATTGGTGAAGCTTCTCATAGTGAAACTCTTGAACCTATGGTGGTTTATCGGGCTTTATATGGAGAATTTGGTTTATGGGTCAGGCCGAAAACCATGTTTTGTGAATACCTTATAATTGAAGGCCGGGAAGTTCCCCGGTTTGCCCTGGAGTTAGCAACTGACTGATGTAAGCAAGAAAAATCACGGTTTGCCCGGGCCTTTGACATAGCGAAGCTATGCCGCTTATTCGGGAAAGTCGAGGTACAAAAAGCCGCCATTATGAATGGCGGCCACTTTTTTTGATTAGTTTGGCAAGACTCCTGGTCAGCCAGAAGGTTATGCAGATATGTCAATACTATTACCTAAATGAGACGGTGAAATCGGGGCAGTTGCTGCCGGGAGCAGTGCAAGCAGGCCCTGGTTTTGCGTGGAAGCCGTAGCCATGACTTTTTTCATTACTAAAATACCAGCCTGATTACTGATATTCGTTTGCGAAACCGCTGCGGAAAGCGCTGCAATGTCCATATTATTGCCTCCATTATAACTATATGTACAGTATACCTTTATATAGCAGTACAAGTCAATGCCGGTGAAGGTATTCTAATCCAAGCAAGCTGATTTAGTCTGGCAAATATTTTTTTGGTAATGTGGTTGCCCTGTAGCAGGAATATTTAAAAAAATAGCTAATATATGCACGTATAACTTAGTAAACCGGTTTCCTAAACCGGTTTACTAAAGAAGGGATGAGATGTAAATGATACCTAAATTAAATGTATTGCAGAAAATTATGGACGCCGGGGTGGTGGCTGTTGTACGGGCAGAGACCTCTGAACAAGCTGTGAAAATTGCTGACGCCTGCCTGAAAGGCGGGGTTGCCGCAATTGAGATTACTTTTACAGTGCCTGGTGCTGCTGAGGTAATTAAGGATCTTGCCGCTACTTATAAAAACGGTGAAATCATTATTGGCGCCGGTACAGTACTTGACCCGGAGACGGCCCGTGCCGCCATATTAGCTGGTGCCCAATATATTGTCAGCCCGTCCTTTAATCAGGAAACTGTCAAACTGTGCAATCGTTATCAAATACCGATCATGGCTGGCTGCATGACAATTAAAGAAATTGTTGAAGCGATGGAGGCCGGTACGGATATTATAAAATTATTCCCGGGCGAGGCATTGGGCGCATCTTTCGTCAAAGCCCTGAAGGGGCCGTTGCCGCAGGCGCCGGTTATGCCGACAGGTGGTGTCAGCCTTGAAAATGTGCAGGACTGGATTAAAGCCGGTTGTGTAGCTGTCGGGGTCGGCGGTAATTTGACTGCCGGTGCGAAAAAGGGGGATTATGCGTCGATTACCGAGATTGGCAGACAATTTATTGACAAAGTACGCCAGGCTCGTGGCAAATAAAATAAAAACTAATTAAGAGGTGGATATTTTGCAAAAGGTCGTTTGTTTTGGTGAAATTATGCTGCGTTTGGCACCGGTAGGGTATCAGCGATTTGAACAGACTCCCAGTTTTGAAGCCGTTTATGGCGGGGGAGAGGCAAATGTATGTGTATCACTGGCGAACTATGGGGAAGAAGCTGTATTTGTCACTAAGGTTCCGGAAAACCCCATCGGTCAGGCTGCTGTTAATGAAATGCGCCGCTATGGCGTTGATACCCGGTACATAGTCCGGGGCGGTGAACGGCTGGGAATCTATTTTTGTGAAAAAGGGGCTTCCCAACGCCCTTCCAAGGTAGTGTATGACCGTGCCCACTCTGCTATTTCCGGGGCAACGAGGGCAGACTTTGACTGGAAAAGGATCTTTGCGGGCGCAACCTGGTTCCATTTTACAGGGATTACGCCAGCTCTGGGGGATGGTGTTGCCGAGTGTGTGCTTGATGCCTGTAAAGCGGCTAAGGAAGCCGGCTTGACCACAAGCTGCGATCTTAACTTCCGCAAGAACCTGTGGACAAGTGAAAAAGCCGGTAAGGTTATGGCTCAGTTTATGCCCTATGTTGATGTGTGCATTGCCAACGAAGAAGATGCGGAAAAAGTATTCGGCATCAAGGCCGATAATACCGATATTACCGGCGGTAAGCTCAGCCATGAGGGATATAAGGATGTGGCTAAGAAGCTTAAAGAACGGTTTGGCTTTAAAGCGGTAGCCATTACTTTACGCGGCAGCATTTCAGCCTCTGATAATAACTGGGCGGCCATGCTGTATAAAGACGATGAATTCTATTTCTCCCGTAATTATGCCATCCACATCGTTGACCGTGTAGGTGGCGGCGATTCATTCGGCGGTGGCTTAATTCATGCGCTTATCAACAATTACTCTAATAGTGATGCCCTTGCGTTTGCAGTAGCCGCTTCCTGTCTTAAACATACAATTGAAGGTGACCATAACCATGTAACTGTCAGTGAAGTAAAAGCCCTGATGGCTGGCGATGGTTCAGGGCGCGTTCAGCGGTAAAGCAATGCCAGTTACTATTGCGGAGGTTGCCCGGAGAGCCGGTGTCTCCAAAAGTACGGTATCCCGTTATCTAAATGGCCTGTACGAGCATATGGGAGCAGATACCCGGGAGCGTATTGCCCAGGTCATTGCCGAACTTGATTACCGGCCCAATACGCTGGCACGCAGTCTGAAGCAAAAACGTACCCATACGATAGGCGCAATTGTGGCCAATATTTTAAATCCTTTTTCCACCAGCATCATCCGTGGAATTGAGGATACACTGCAAGAAGCGGGCTTTAATCTTATTTTATGTAATGCCGATGATGACCCGGTCAAAGAGCGGGACTATATTACTATGCTTGTTGATAAGCAGGTTGATGGGTTGATTATCAATACCACCAGCTGTAATAATTCTTTAATTGCCCAGGTAAATCAACAAACACCGGTTGTGCTTATTGACAGAAAGGTGCCAGAAATTAATTTAGATACGGTAACTGTCGATAGTGCCTGCGGTGTCAGACAGGCTATCGATCATATGGTGAGCCTTGGTCATTGCCGGATTGCCATGTTCACTTTGCCGTATGACCATATCAGTCCCCGTCTGGAACGGGTTCAGGCTTATCAGGCCGCTTTAGCCGGACACCGCTTGCTGTCCCGGGAAGAATGGCTGATACGTACTGGTGGGGATGAGGCCGATGTTACTGCCAAACTGCAGGCATTGTTAGCTGCAGGGCAGCGCGAGAGCAGTCCCACGGCAATTTTTTGTGCGAATAATCTGCTGACCATGGCGGTGGTTAGAGCCCTGAAAAAGATGCGGGTATCAATACCGGACCAAGTCAGCATACTTGGTTTTGATGACTGGGATTGGGCGGAACTTATTGAACCGCCAATTACTGTTGTTGCCCAGCCGGTTTACGCTATGGGCAATAAAGCGGCGCTCATGTTGATGAAACGCCTGAAAGCGCCGCGCATGTCTAAAAAGCCGGCAACAGTAATGTTTAAGCCGGAATTGATAAAGCGTAAATCATGTGGTGAGCAAGGCGCTGAATAAGTAAAAAGGTAAGTAATGCGCAAGGTGCGATTACTTACCTTTTTACCATTGCACAGACTGATAAAGTAGCGGTAAAGTCTTTAGGGTTACAGGTGTAAGATCCATGGGCAAAGTAGTGCGTGATTGGAAAAAACTTTAGTCCTAATATTGTGAATTGCTATGTTGCACATTGCGGGAAAAAACCTGCTATGATACAATTGTTTGTATAAAAATGTATCTAAAAATAGGACGAATGTAGGGGGAGTGACGGTTGATGAGCGATAAAATGTATGTGTTCCAGGTGCTGGTGGAACCTGAACCAGGCAAAAACCACGTTCAGATTAGTACTGAGATATTAGCTAAGGTAAGCCATATGGCAGCGGGCGAGGTCAATTCGGGGCTTCATATTGCAGTCATTGATAATGTCACTTTCCCCAGTCAGCTTTTATCGAAAGCAAGAAAGGCGTTTGCGATCAGTATTTGCACCCCGCAAGACCTGAGCCGTGACTGGCTGGTTCAACAGATTGGCGCTGACAGCAGCACGTTTAAACTAGTTGCCAGTAAAGATCCTTCATTAGTATATATTGAACGCTAAGGCAATAGAAAAGCTTTCCGGTGCTGCCGGAAAGCTTTTTATCTATCAGAAAACCTATTGTTAAGCAAAAATTATCCTGGTCTATTTTTATTTGCTTCTCATATACTGTTTATTGTGGAATTAATTTAGGAGGTGGCAGGATGTTGGTGCATATTCAATGCGGTGTGGTTATGGAAGTTGATCAGGAAGGTATTCATGTTTGCCCGAAATGCGGAAAAACGATTAAACCCCGGGTTTCGCGCAAGTAGCCGCAGCAGCGTTGACTGGTCTGGGGAATTTTGCTACACTAATACATACACATAATTTTGATATAAAGGGTGACAATATGCTGCATGAGTTTTCCCGGACCGAATTGTTAATCGGCGCAGAAGGCCTTCAAAAACTTAAACAAAGCAAAGTCGCCATTTTTGGCATCGGCGGAGTAGGCACCTTTGTTGCTGAAGGCCTGGTCCGTTCCGGTGTGGGCAAGTTTGTTCTGGTTGATGATGACTGTATTTGCCTTACAAATATTAACAGGCAATTGCATGCAACCAGAAAAACAATTGGTAAGTCTAAGGTTGAAATAATGCGCAGTCGCATTCTGGAAATAAACCCCAAGGCGGAAGTAACTGTTTTCCAGGAGTTTTATATGCCGGACAACGCCGCCAGACTGCTTGCCGATGATTACAGTTATATTGTAGATGCCATTGATACTGTCACCGGCAAGATCGATCTGGTAATGCAGGCTAAGTCCAGAAATATTCCGATCATCTCTTCCATGGGCGCCGGCAACAAACTGGACCCAACCAGGTTTGAAGTGGCAGATATTTTTAGTACTTCCGTTTGTCCGCTGGCCAAAGTAATGCGACAGGAACTGAGGAAGCGGGGCGTTGCTTCGTTAAAGGTAGTCTATTCTAAAGAGGAGCCGCTCAGACCTCTGGAAACGGAAAACTCAAGCTGTAGCACAGGCTGTGTCTGCCCTCAGGGAACAACGCGCAAGTGCACAACACGCCGCCAGATTCCGGGCAGTATCGCCTTTGTCCCCTCTGTAGCCGGTCTGATTATTGCCGGTGAAGTGGTTAAGGATATTGTTTTCCCCAGATTATAAAAGAAGCTTTATGGGCATCGCTCACCCATAAAGCTTCTTTGGTTTATTTGGCACTGCGGTTTTGGTTATATACTTCCCATGCGCTCATAATCTTTTGCCGGGAAAAATCCAGGCGTTTAGCAGTGACTTTGCTGCCGCTTCGCTCGTTTTCAGTTGCGAGATCATAGAGAGTATTATTGAGGGAAGATACGATTGCTGTCAGCAGGTCGTGCACCGGATCTTTATCTGATTCCATAACTGAGGCCTCCATTTTTTCCAGGGATAGATTGCCGGCCAAGCGGCAGGGGGACTGTTGCTACCTTTCCTTTGCCTATTGGGATTATAGCCGGATATCTGTAGAAAAGCAACAAAAATTTATGTTGTCCTGAATTGTAGAAAACTTAATTTTCCGACATCGTTGCAAGGTATTGCAGGACTGTTTTAACTATGTTATAGTGTGATAAACAGTATTTGATTTCAGCAATGAAGCTATGGAGCAATTTTCTGCCCGTAGTTTTTTTATTTTTATCAACAGAATAGATTCAAAAGCAATGAGGCTTACCGCATTCACCAACGCGGTAAGCCTTGTCTTTTTTACAACCAATATAAGGAGGTGATCGCTTTCGTGCATAATAAAAGACTTCACGGGTATTGCGAGTACCCGTGAAGCCGGGGCAACATCACATCCCCAAGTGACGGCAAGGGTTTATTGACATGCCCATCTACATTATATTCTACACACCAACATTTTTCAACATAAACCCGGATGCCAGTTATCTCATTATTTAACAAAGGGAGGATTTTTTAAATGAGACAGGTTGCTATTTATGGTAAAGGCGGTATAGGAAAATCAACTACAACCCAAAACACAGTGGCAGCATTGGCCGAGGCCGGGAAACACATAATGGTGGTTGGCTGTGACCCGAAGGCTGACTCAACCCGGTTGCTGCTAAACGGACTTTGTCAAAAGACCGTACTTGATACACTGCGTGACGAAGGCGACGATATTGATCTTGATGATATTTTAAAGCCAGGGTTTAAAAATACCATGTGTGTTGAATCAGGTGGTCCTGAACCCGGGGTAGGCTGCGCTGGCCGCGGCATCATTACCTCTATCAATATGCTGGAATCGCTGGGTGCATATACTTCCGACCTTGATTATGTGTTTTACGACGTATTAGGTGACGTTGTCTGCGGCGGTTTTGCAATGCCAATCCGTGAAGGCAAAGCCGAAGAAATATATATTGTAGCATCAGGTGAGTTAATGGCCCTTTATGCTGCCAACAACATTGCCAAGGGTATTCAAAAGTATGCTGCATCAGGTAAAGTCCGGCTTGGCGGCATCATCTGCAACAGCCGGAAGGTAGATAATGAATTACCGCTGTTAAAGGCATTTGCCGAAGAGCTTGGCTCGCAGCTCATTTACTTTGTGCCGCGGGATAATGTTGTCCAACGGGCGGAAATCAATAAGAAAACAGTTGTTCACTTTGAACCTGAGGCTGGTCAAGCCGAGGAATACCGTAACCTGGCAAAAGCCATTGACGAAAACAGAATGTTTGTAGTTCCTAAACCTATGACGCAGGATCGTCTGGAAGAACTGATGATGCAGCACGGTTTTCTTGATGCCATCGCCTAAGCCTGACCGACGATAAAATGAGGAGTGAGTATTGTGATATTAATTAGAGCAATCATCAGACCGGACAAAAAAGACGAGGTATTGGCCGCGCTGTCAGCAGCCGGATTCAACGCGGTTACCGTTGTCGACGTCGTCGGCCGAGGTAAACAAAAGGGCATCAAAATTGGCGGTGTCGTCTATGATGAAATCCCCAAAAGCCTATTATTGATGGCTGTGCGGGCCGAATACAAACAGGAAATTGTTAAAGTAATCATGGAGGCAGCGAAAACCGGAGAAAAAGGTGCTTACGGTGACGGTAAAATTTTCGTCAGCCCTGTTTCCGAGGTATACACTGTATCGAGCGGCATGAAAGAGCTGTAAAGGAGGGTGACACCATGAAAGAGATCATTGCCATCGTGCGCATGAATAAAACAGGCGCTACGAAGAAAGCTCTTGTAGACGCTGGCGTGGCCGGTTTCACCGCCTTTAAGGTAATGGGCCGTGGCCAATTAGTCGATGACCCGGCGATTGTAGCCGAGCGAAAAGCCAAAATGATGGCGCTGGCCGGTGCAGACGAACAGGATGCGGAGATGTTAATTGACGGTTTTCTTGACGGGCACCGATTGTTTCCGCGGCGGCTGTTCACTATTCTGGCTCACGATGAAGACGCCGACACCATCATTGAGGCGATCATGGCGGCAAACCGTACCGAAAACGGAGTAGGTGACGGCAAAATTATCGTAGTACCTATGTTGGACGCAATTCGGGTTCGCACTGGCGAATCAGGTGAAGAAGCAGTATAAATAGCAAAGGGCAAAGGGGGTAAAGCAGCATGGCTGTTACTGAAAAACAATTACAGGAAATACTTGACCAATATCCGGCCAAAGTTCAGAAAAACCGGAAAAAGCATATTTTGATTAAGGACGGCGAGCAAGGAGCTCAAATCATTGAAGCCAATACACGTACAGTGCCTGGTATAATCACAAACCGCGGCTGTGCCTATGCCGGCTGTAAAGGCGTAGTGCTTGGCCCGCTGAAGGATATGGTTCATATTACCCATGGCCCGATCGGGTGTGCTTACTATACCTGGGGCACACGCCGCAATAAGGCAAAAAACGATGATCCCAGCCAGTATTTTCTTAACTATAGCTTTTCTACTGATATGCAGGAAAGCGACATCGTATTTGGCGGTGAAAAGAAGCTGGCTAAGGTCATTGATGACGTAGTGGAGATTTTTCATCCCAAAGCGATTACCGTATCGGCTACTTGTCCGGTAGGGCTCATCGGTGATGATGTGGGGGCAGTGGCTAAAGCCGCTGAAGGCCGCCACGGTATTCCGGTACTGTCTTTTAGCTGTGAAGGCTATAAAGGTGTCAGTCAGTCTGCCGGCCACCATATCGCTAATAATATTCTTATGGATAAGGTCATTGGTGCATCTGATGTAGAAGAGGCCTCTGGCAAATATGCAATCAATATTCTGGGAGAATATAACATTGGCGGCGACAGCTGGGAAATTGAACGCGTGCTCAAAGAAATCGGCTATACTGTCGTATCGGTTATGACCGGGGACGGAACTTACAAGGATTTAAGAAATGCCCATACGGCTGAGCTTAATCTGGTGCAATGCCATCGTTCCATCAACTATATTGCGGAAATGCTGGAGACTAAATATGGCACACCCTGGCTTAAAGTTAATTTTATCGGTATCCAGGGCACAACCGACTCTCTCCGGAATATGGCTTTGTATTTTGGCGATGAGGCGCTTATCCGGAAAACGGAGGAAGTAATTGCCAGGGAAGTGACGCGCATTGAACCCTTGCTGGATCAATATAAAAAGATTTGCGACGGCAAAACAGCTTTTTGTTTTGTGGGAGGCTCCCGCGGCCATCACTACCAGGGGCTTTTCTCTGAGCTGGGGATTGAAACCGTGTTGGCCGGGTATGAATTCGCCCATCGGGACGACTATGAGGGGCGGGAAGTCATTCCCACAATTAAGACCGATGCTGACTCAAAGAATATTCCCGAGCTGCATGTTACTGCCGATGAGCGGCGTTTTCGGCTGAAGGTATCGCCGGCCAAGATGGAAGAACTGAAAAAGAAAATTCCTCTCAGCTATTATGCAGGTATGAATGCCGAAATGAAAGACGGCAGCATTATTGTTGACGATCTCAATCATTTTGAGACCGAAGAATTCATTAAAATCCTGAAACCGGATATTTTCGCATCAGGTATTAAAGATAAATATGTGATTCAAAAAATGGGTATCCCGGCGAAACAACTCCATTCTTATGATTATAGCGGCCCTTATGCCGGTTTCAACGGTGCTGTAAACTTTGCCAGGGATGTTAGCATGGGTTTTGCTTCCCCTACCTGGAACTTCATAGTGCCGCCATGGCAGGATGAACCTCTGCTCAGCGGTACTGTAAACGAGGAAGGAGTGGCCTGATATGCTGGATTGTACACCAAAAGAGATGAAACAACGTCACGGCGCAGTCATTAACCCGGCTAAAACCTGCCAGCCTATTGGCGCCATGTATGCTGCCCTTGGCATTCATGGTTGCCTGCCCCACAGCCACGGGTCGCAAGGCTGCTGCTCTTTCCATCGCATGCACCTGTCCCGGCATTTCCGGGAGCCGGCGATGGCTTCCACCTCAAGCTTCACAGAAGGCGCTTCGGTGTTTGGCGGTGGTGCGAACTTGAAAACGGCGATTAAAAATGTTTTCTCGATATATAACCCTGACATTATGGCTATTCATACTACCTGCCTAACGGAAACGATCGGCGATGACATACCCAGTATTATTAAATCAGCCGAGGTGCCTGAAGGTAAGCTGGTTATCCATGCCAATACCCCGAGTTATCAGGGTTCTCATATTACGGGTTTCTCCAATATGACTAAAGGGATGGTTACCTATATTGCCGAAAGTGCTTCAGCGGTAAAAAAAGAGCAGGCTAATATCATTCCCGGATTTGTTAATCCCGGTGATATGCGGGAAATAAAACGTATAGTCAAGGCTATGGGGATTAAATTAATTATGTTCCCAGACACCTCAGGCGTTATGGATGCACCGATGACCGGGAAGTTTGCCATGTATCCCAAAGGCGGTGCTACCATAGCTCAGATTAAAGACAGCGGCAACTCCAAAATAACGCTGGCCTTAGGACGGTTTGCGTCCAGTGATGCGGCAGACGCGCTGACCAAGAAATGTCAGGTGCCGGCAGCAGTGCTTAAGACGCCGATTGGTATCAAGGCAACTGATGCGTTGCTCTTATCCCTGCGCCGGACTTTTGCCCAGGAAGTGCCGGCAGAGCTGGAAGAGGAACGCGGTCAGTTAGTCGATATTATGACTGACACCCACTTTCATTTCCATGGTAAATCAGTAGCCATTTTCGGTGATCCTGATATGGTTACCGGCCTGACTGAATTCGTGCTCAGTCTGGGAATGGTGCCCCTGCACATTCTGACCGGTACGCCGGGAGGGGCTATGGGTTCAGCAGTAGGCAGCTTTGAAGAGGATATTAATGAGCTTTTGCGCCAAGCCGGGATTAGCGCTAACGTCAAAGCCGGCGGTGATTTATTTACACTGCATCAGTGGATCAAGAATCAGCCGGTTGATCTTATCATCGGCAATACCTACGGAAAGTATATTGCCCGGGCCGAGGATATTCCCTTAGTACGGGTTGGGTTCCCGGTTCTGGACCGCAGTGTTCATTCTTATTTGCCGGTTGTTGGCTACCGGGGCGCTATGCGTCTGATCGAAAATATTAGCGGGGCCTTGTTAGAGCGGGCTGACCGTGATGCTGCTGATGAAGATTTTGAACTTGTTATGTAAATAGTTGGGGGTGAAGCAAGTGAGCGAGGCGACTGTAGCCATTTCGGAACGAGAGCAGTTTATAGCAACTAAAGGGCGGCGTAAAAACTCATTAAAATGTGATGCTGACAGCATTGCCGGCTGTGTCAGTCAACGGGCCTGTGTATACTGTGGTGCCAGAGTGGTGCTTAATCCGGTTACCGATGCGATCCACCTGGTACATGGCCCGGTCGGCTGCGCCAGCTACACCTGGGATATTCGGGGCAGCTTGTCCAGCGGCTCGGAGCTGTACCGCAACAGTTTTTGCACCGATTTACGGGAGCAAGACATTATCTTTGGCGGGGAAAAGAAATTAGCCAAAACCATTGATGAGCTTGTTGCCAAGCACCCGGCAAAACTTATGTTTGTTTATTCCACCTGTATTGTTGGTGTCATTGGCGATGATCTGGCTGCTATTTGCAAGGCGGCGGCTCTCAGAAACAATATTGAAGTTATCCCGGTAGAATCAAGTGGTTTTATTGGCAATAAATCAGCCGGTTACCGGGCGGCCTGTGAGGCTCTGTTAAAACTGATTGCTCCGGTTGACCGGGCTAAGGCTGCAGCCAGCCGGACAATCAACTACCTGGGAGACTTTAACCTGGCGGGGGAAGCCTGGATCATCAGGGATTATCTGGCCCAAATGGGGATTCAAATTAACACTGTTTTCACAGGCGATTCCACCAGTGCCACGCTCAAGGGCGCTGCCAATGCATCTCTGAATATAGTGCAATGCGCAGGCTCGATGAATTATCTGGCGGCCCAATTACAGGAACAGTATGGTATACCATATATGCAGGTTTCCTTTCTGGGGCTGGAAGATACGGCTAAATCCCTGCGCAGTATCGCCGATGCTATGGGGGGCGGTGAGATCAGGGCTAAGGCCGAGGTGCTTATCCGCCGGGAAACCGACCGGGTGTTGCCTCATATTAGGAAATTCCGGGAAAAGTTTAGCGGCAAAAAAGCAGCCGTCTATGTTGGCGGCGGTTTTAAAGCCATATCGCTCATCAAACAATTCCGGGAAATCGGGATCGAGGTTGTCATGATTGGAACCCAAACCGGCAGGCGGGAAGAGTACGATACAATCCATGAGCTTGTTGCCGAGGGCACGGTGATCCTGGATGATGCCAACCCGGCCGAACTGGAACGGTTTATGACCAGCCAGGGCGCTCATCTGCTGGTTGGCGGTGTAAAGGAACGGCCGCTGGCCTATAAGCTGGGATTGGCCTTTATTGACCATAATCATGATCGCAAGCATCCTTTAAGCGGCTATGACGGCGCGGTAAATTTTGCGCAGGAAGTTTACTCTACCCTATGTTCGCCGGTATGGAAATATACTGCGGTAAATGGAGGTGGCTGATATGGAGAACCCTTGCCATATGTGTATGCCGATGGGCGGCATTTTGGCGTTCAAAGGCATCGAAAAGTCAATGGTTATTGTTCATGGCTCACAAGGCTGCAGTACGTATATGCGGCGGCATATTGCCGAACATTTTAACGAACCGGTTGATGTCGGTTCCTCTTCCCTTAATGAAAAAGGGACTGTATATGGCGGGGCTGCGAATCTCCGTACCGCACTTGATAACATCAACCGGGTATATCAGCCCAAACTGGTTGGCGTTGTTACCACCTGCCTGGCAGAGACTATTGGTGAAGACGTTGCCAGAATTGTAAAAGAGTACCGGCAGGATAACGGGGTTGATATGCCGATTGTCGCTGCCAGTACGCCCGGTTACGGCGGCAGCCACCACGAAGGCTACTGGCTGACAGTAAGACGAATTGTCGAAACGCTGGCTACAACTACTGAGCGGCATAACAAGATCAATATAATTATTCCCAGTTTGAGTCCGGCGGATATTCGTGAGCTAAAGCGTCTTTTGGCAGCAATGGAGCTTGATTATAGCCTGTGCCCGGATATCTCGGATACTATGGATCAGCCGTACCTGCCTGTGTATAGCAAGTTGCCGGACGGCGGCACCGCTGTTGCGGATATCTGCCGGATGAGTGGTGCGCCGGCGACAATTGAACTGGGAGTTACTGTGGAGGGCAGTGTATCACCGGGGAAATACCTGGAGGATACATTTGGCGTACCTCTCTATACGGTGCCGATTCCTATTGGCATTGAGAATACAGATGCATTTATGGAAGCGTTGGCGACCATTAGCGGCAAAAAGCGGCCGGCGGCAATCGAGCTTGAGCGGGGACGGCTGCTTGATGCTATGATTGACTCTCATAAATACAATTTTGCCGGTCGCGCTGCTATTTTTGGTGATCCTGAGCTGGTATACGCTGTTACTCAGGTCTGCATGGAAAATGGAATTCGCCCCATCGTTGTGACCGGTGATAAAAATGGTAACTTGTCCAGGCTGCTGCCAGATAATGAAATGACCAGTGAAACGGTTGTCTTGGCAGAGCCGGATTTTAAATTAGTACAGGACAGGGCTGGGGCCGGTTTGGTCAATATAGCGATTGGTCATTCAGACGGACGTTTTCTTACCGAACGGGATGGCATTCCTTTAGTCCGGCTGGGATTCCCTATTCATGACCGGGTAGGCGGGCAACGCCTTCTCTCTGTAGGCTATACGGGTACTGCGCTGCTTTTAGACCGTATCACCAATACCCTGCTGGAAGATAAATATAAAGATTACCGTAAGAATATGTTTGCTAAATATTTTCAACAGCCAAAAACTGAACGACCAAGAAAGGGGGTGGCCGCTCTATGACGAGTGTGCTTACCGATAAACATCCCTGCTTTTCCGCGCAAGCTCAGCATCAATACGCCCGCATGCATCTGCCGGTGGCTCCCCGGTGTAATATCAGCTGTAATTATTGTAGTCGCAAGTTTGACTGTGTAAACGAAAGCCGTCCGGGAGTAACAAGTGAAATCCTGTCACCCCTGGAAGCGAAAGAAAAATTTGCCCAAGTTAAAGCAGCAATTCCCAATTTGAGTGTTGTCGGCATTGCCGGGCCGGGGGATGCCCTGGCAAACTGGGCGGAAACACAGGCGACAATTGAGCTTGTTAAACAAGTTGATCCGGACATTATGGTCTGTTTATCAACAAACGGGCTGCTGCTGCCTGAATATGCACCAGAGTTAATTAAACTGGGGGTGCAGCATGTAACTGTAACTGTTAACTGTACGGATCCGGTTGTCGGCGCTCAGGTTTATGGAACTGTTAATTATCAGGGCAAGCGTTATGTTGGTGTTGAGGGTTCGGATATTCTTCTGAATAATCAACAGGAAGGCATTATGTATCTGGCCGGGCATGGGGTTACTGTTAAGGTAAATATTGTCATGATTAAACTGGTTAATGATTGGCATGTTCCCGATATTGTCAAAAAGGTTAAGCAGCTAGGTGCCTGTATGACTAATATTATGCCGTTTATTCCTGCTCCAGGCAGCGTCTTTTCCGGCTTGCCGCAAACAAATCCGCGTGATGTTACAGCCGTTCGCACAGCTTGTGCCACTGAACTGAGACAAATGACTCATTGCCGTCAGTGCCGGGCGGATGCCATTGGGTTATTAGGGCAAGACAGAGCCGGTGAGTTTCGCAGTTGCGTCAGTCAGGTGGAACCGGTTGAGGTCAAGCCAATACCGTTTGTTCCCCACTACAAGATTGCTGTTACCAGCAAATTTGGCAAGCTGGTGGACTTACATTTTGGTCAGGCAGAAGAGTTCCTGATTTATCAGGTGAATGGCAGCCGTTTTGAACTGGTAGAGACGCGGCAGCTGGAAAAATATTGTGCAGGCAATGTTGTCTGCGATAATGAGGATAAAAGAAAAGAAGCGATATTAATGGCTTTGTCTGACTGTGATGCGGTATTGACTATGCGTATCGGTTATCAGGCCCAGAAGCGCCTCTTGAAGCGGGGCATAATGTCAGTTGAGTACTGCTATACAATAGAAAGCGGGCTTGGTTACGCAACAGAACAACTTGATTTGAAAGCTGCTGCTGTTTAAAGGCAAGGAGGTAATAAAAATGGCGCGGGAAATTGCTGTGTTTGTGGGTAATAACGGTAGTACGGCTGCCCTGGGAGAATCAGGCAAAGTGATTGTTTACCGGCGCCAACAGGGAAAATGGCAACCGGTCAGCGAGGCCTTGTTTCAGCTCGATCCCACAAGTGGCATGGCAGGAGCACGGCAACAATTAGCAGCAATGATAGAATTTATCGGACGATGCCGTGTTTTTGTTGCCCGGGCTGTCGCCGGCCTTTTATACAAAGAACTTGAACAGGCGGGATTTAGTATTTGGGAATTTGACGGTCGGCCGCTAGACTTTCTGGAGTATATATTAATTCAGGAAGAACTTGCCGCCCGCCAGCCTGCGCCACTAAAGGCAGTAACCCCGGCTGTTGTTGAGACCGGACCAGGCTGCTATCAGGTATCACTTAAGGAGTTGCAGCAAAGCGGCACCGGAATGACTTCTAAGCAAGTATTGCAACCCTTGTTGCAGGGTAACTTCTATCTTGTCGAAGTTCACTGCAGCCATATTCCGCCCTGGCTGGAGGCTGACTGGGCCTGTGGCAAGTTTGACTGTAAATCCGAGCAGTCTGCAAATGGCATTAAATTGACAATAAAGAAGAAAAGCTGTGGGTGATTATAATGAGCAAGCCAATATGGATTGATCAGACCCTAAATGCAGCCGTTAACTCGTATCTTACCAGTGCGCAGCTTGAGCATATAGCCAGGCTGCTGTCAGGACTAGGAATGCAGGCAGCCGGTATTTATATGCCGGTCTGGCAACAGTATTGTCCGGATTTGTCTGCTGTTAGGCAGCAGCTTGAACTCTGGGGGATAATCGATATATCTGCCTATGACCTTAAATGGTTAGAACAGGCAGGTATTAAACGAGTAATAATGGTGGCGCGTAATATTTGCTCAGATGAATGCAGGGCTAACCTGGGCGCAGCAATAAGCAAAGCAAGCAGGCTTGACCTGGATGTCGCGCTGTTGCTGGAAGGTCTGGCTAATCTGGACCAACGCGGCCTGGCAGCTGTTATCACCGAAATTAACAGCTATTCTATAAAAACTGTTTTCTATGGAGATGAGAATGGGAGCGGCAATTATTTAACTATCTTTGATCAAATAACCCTATTAAAAAATAATTTACATTGTCCTATCGGCATTCGGGCCGGAAATGCCTATGGTTTGGCAACTGCCAATACACTGGCCGCAATGAAGGCGGGCGCCCGGCAGGTAATGACGGCGGTAGCCGGTGTCGGCGGTTTCGCTCCCTGGGAAGAGGCCCTTATGGCTGCCAAACAATTTGCCGGACAGGATATCGTCATACCACCTGCTTTAGCAGGTAACTGTCAACAGGTTCTAGCGGCCCTGCAGCTTACTGTTTCCGCCAATAAAGCCATTATTGGCCCAGCTATTTTTGCTCATGAATCAGGCTTGCATGTTGATGGCGTCAACAAGGACCCGTGGTTATATGAGCCCTTTGCTCCGGAACTTGTAGGATTAAGCAGGCAGCTTATTATTGGTAAACATTCTGGAACCACGGCGCTAAAAACTAAGTTTGCATCCTGGGGGATACAGTTGGAGGACGTGGAGTCCAAAAGGCTGCTTGCCAGTGTGCGGGCCCTGTCCGTACGCAACAAGTCGGCGGTTAGTGATGATGAATTACAGCGTCTATACTTATCAGGCTGAGAGGTGCAGACCTATGCAAGAACTCAATCAGGGTGTTTTAATTGATACCACTTTGCGAGACGGAGAGCAAGCAGCGGGGATCGTTTTTACAGCCATGGAAAAGCTCGCCATTGCCACTGCGCTGGATAAAGCCGGCATAACCTGGATTGAAGCGGGTACACCGGCTATGGGGCCGGAAGAGACCGAGGCTTTGCGATTTATTCTTGATGCCCGTCTAAAAGCAGTGATATTTGCCTGGAATCGTGCATGCCGGGAAGATATTGAAGCGTCAATTGCCTGTGGCTTTGAATTTTTGCATATCTCTGTTCCTGTATCAGATCTTCACATTCATCGGAAACTAAAGAAAAGCCGCGACTGGGTGATCGCTCAGCTGAAAAATGCGATACTTTTAGCCCAAAGCCATGGCTGTTATGTGTCGGTTGGGGCCGAAGACGCATCGCGGGCCAGTTCCGGGCAATTTCTGGAACTGGCTGAGCTTAGTGCCAGCCTTGGTGCGAGAAGAATTCGTTATGCAGACACAGTTGGTCTGTTAGATCCGTTTTCTGTCACGAAAATTATGGCTGATCTCGCAGTCCGCTGCCCATTACCCATTGAATTTCATGGCCATAATGATTTTGGCCTGGCTACAGCCAACACATTAGCCGCTTTACAAAATGGAGCCGTATTTGCCAGTGTGACTGCTACCGGTATTGGAGAACGGTCAGGCAATGCCGCCTTAGAGGAAGTTGTCACTGCTCTACATGAAATATATAAGGTGCCTAGCCAGATTGGTATAGAGGCAGTAAAAAATATAGGCTGCCAAGTGGCAGCCCTGGGGCGCAGACGTATTTTCCAGACCGGAATCATATCTTAAAATAATTAATAGGCCTGTCCGCCTGGTATATTCCGGGCGGACCTTTTTGCCAAGCGGCTTGATAATAGCCGTGTTTTCTTTATATTTTCCTGAATCTCACGGTTAACACGCGGACTGGTCAGCACGGTAACGGAAGACAAGTTTTTACTAAATCCTTTACCGTGAGCATATTTGATCGTAGTTTTCACAGCTGAACCTCCCCTGCGAATTAGATTATTTGTCTAAGCGTTGGTATAATTCCTGGTATTTTCTTAATACAGGATCAGTGGTTAAGTCGTTATCCGGATGAACATCCAATAATGCTTTAGGGCAAAACTCGGAGGAAAACTCACAGGAACTACTTTCGATGCAATCGGCGCATCCTTTGATTTTGTACATGGTACAAAATCACCTCCTGAGAATTATTAGCATTACAATATCTCACGCTACTATAGTTTCTGAAAACAAACGCCATTTTATTACCGGCCATTGTGGTAATTTTTACGAAGCAGGTCCAGAAACGGTGCGGCCCTTTGGTCATTAGTTTATTATTTCATATAGACAATGGTATAATATAGAAACAAACTATAGAGAGAAAGTGGTGGAGCATGATGCGAGCAGGAAAAATAGGAGAACTGTACGAATCAGGCCAGCATAAATTAGAAGAAAAAATTATGTACCGTTTGGATAGTGAAGGTCATAGACTTCTTATTGTTAAAGCAGGAATTATTAACCGGGAAATAGAAAATATTCAGAAAGGGACCGCCATATTCAGTATGTATATTGATGGCCCTGTTATTTTTTTACTCTTTAGATTTGGAACCGAAAGCTGGAACGACGCGCCATTCTCCTGGCATACCGTGCCGCGTGGCATCCGGGTATATCCAGAGGAGGCTGCAGATTCTTCTGTTTTACAAGTCACACTCGTAAATGCTGACAATGGTATTGTGCAGGCCGTGAGGAAGATCGCCATGACTTCTGAATTTGCCAATAAGCTTAATTTAGCTATAACTGCCCAGGCTAACGGCAGCTTCAATGGCTTATCCTACGCGAAACACCTGAATATGGTGTACAACCAGTACACTGCTGAAGAAATGGCAGACATGGCTGGCGTACATATGGTTACCTTATAAATTATTAGAGGAGAGGAGTATTTTGCGATGAGTGAATTTAAAGCCTGGCATAACAAGACGATTGCGGATAAAGTTGTCGAAGCCTTGCAAAAGAACAACTTTACCGCCAGCTATGTCAGCACCCGGCAAGAGGCTTTGGCAAAGCTGGCTGCCTTGATTCCTCCTGATGCTACTGTTGGGATCGGCGGTTCCTGGACGATTAAGGAAATTGGTATTGATACCTTGCTGGAAGAGCGGGGCAATACCGTATTCAACCATAACAAACCGGGACTGTCGCCGGAAGAATCTCTGGCGCTGCGGCGGCAGGAAATGACGGCGGATGTTTTCCTTACCGGAACTAATGCCCTGACTCTGAAAGGTGAACTTGTTAATGTTGACGGGGCTGGTAACCGGGTTGCAGCGATGATTTTTGGTCCTAAAAAGGTTATTGTCATAACCGGTGTAAATAAAATTGTTACTGATGTTGATGCCGCCATGGACCGGATTGAATTGTTTGCCGCTCCGATTAACAATAAACGTCTAAATCGTCCTAACCCATGTACTATAACCGGTGAATGTATGGATTGCCAAGGGCCTACGCGGATATGTAATGTAACTACAGTCATGCACAAAAAGCCCGCGGCAAGTGATGTTGAGATTATCATTATTGGAGAAGAGTTAGGTTTTTAATATTATGTTGGACAGGCAAGGGCAGCGCATATTGTAGTGTGTTGCCCTTGTTTTTTACCCCATCAGAATTGATAAAGTTCAAGACTATAATCTAAGGGATAAGAAAAATCTATACCCTAAAGGGCACAGGTGGCTTCTGCCGGCGTCCTAGAGGACTTGGCCCAAGCCAAGAATACTTGATAAGCCAGTTTTTTCTAGGCTTGTACGAATAATTAATGAATAACCGCAGCCCTCCTGTCATATATGTTATTGTCTTAGGCATTTATAAAAGGGGATGGCTGCATGGGTAAACGGCTATGGAAACAGGCTGTTTGGTTACTTTTCTTTTTCGGGCTTATTATTTTTGCTGTGCCAACTCAGGCCCAGGCTACCGCACAAGTAGCTTCGTCTCAGATCATTGTTAATCTCCCCAGTCGTACCCTGGAACTTTATCAAGATAATATTCTGATAAAAGAGTATCCGGTAGCCATTGGAAAGTCGGATACACCTACACCGGTCGGTAATTTTTCCATAATTGAAAAGGAGGTAGATCCCGCCTGGTATCCTCCCGGCAAGAACTATGTTGTGCCTTCCGGGCCTGAAAACCCACTGGGATACCGTTGGATGGGGTTGGGTGACCTGTATGGCATTCATGGTACGAATGATCCCTGGTCAATTGGACTGGCAATATCTAATGGCTGTATCCGCCTGCAGGAAGTAGATGCTGAAGAACTATTTGAGCTGATTAACTGTGATACTCCGGTTAAGATTGAATATGAGCGGATTAAAGTACGGATTAATGCCGGCGGCCAGGCAACGATTGGCATTTATCCGGATGTCTATAATCAGCAGAAAATAACGCTGGCTGATGCCAAGAAGGCATTGCAGCAGGCTGCATTAGATAATCTTATTGACGATGATTTTCTTCAAGCACTTATACAGGCTGTTCCCGATCGGCAGGTTGTATTTGCTCAGCTTCATAACCTTAGAATAAACGGAACCTTACGGCCTGAGTACATATTAGCCAGAGGCGGCGAGAAGTATGTACCGGTCTTGGCTTTAGCCGATAGCCTGCATACTTCTGTACAATGGAACGCAGTGAGCCGGACCGTAACCCGTCAAAATGAGGCAGTTCCTGGTCTTAAGCTTGGTGAAAGAATATATGTGGCTGCTGATCAGGTACCTTTGCTGTTTGGCGGGCGGGAGAGCTGGAATGATGAGCAAAATTGCCTTGAATTACTCTTGCCTGTTGCCAGGTTGGATGGACACCTACTATCGGGTGATATTCAACGCTTAGATAATATACTGGCGGTACCGGCACTGGCGATAGCCAATGAATTAGGCGAGCGCGTAACCTGGCGGCCTGCAACAGGAGAACTGCTTATACACGGGAAACCAGCGCCAATTAAACTAATTAGTGGGCAACCATTTATCGCAATAAATGATATCAGTGAAGTTTATAATGTAAAAACAGACTGGAATGACCAAACACAGATGCTTGATATGATCTATCCGCTGTTTCCTGTTGATTATTCTATGTATTTGGATCCTAACGACGAATATTTGTGATAACCAATATAGCTGCCACTAAGGATGTATAGTGTTCAATGTAAATTCCTAAACTTTTCCTAAGGTAAAATAGTGTCCCACAAGATGCTGGAGAATTTACTTTGTTTAAGTAGATTGACATAATTAATGGAGATGTGCTATTATAACTAAGCCGCCAAGGGTACGGCAGAATATCCCACCCTAACAAACAGTGAGAAGTGGATAAAAAATAATTGTTTTATCCTTGACATGTTTATATAAACGTGTTAACATATAAAAGCTGTCGCATTCAGCAGTAAGCAAGACAATAATGAATGCAAAGCGTATTGACATGATGGGCGCGTCGATCCCGGGCAGAGCGTATCGTCCATGATACACCCGTGATCCTAGCGCATCCGTGCGCGTCGGTCCCGGGCAGAGCGTATCGTCCATGATACGCCCGTGATCCTAGCGCATCCATGCGCGTCGGTCCCAGGCAAAGCGTATCGTCCTGATACGCCTGTGATCCTAGCGCATCCATGCGCGTCGTTCCCTGAAAACTGAACAATGTAAAGAAATGCATCATTAAAAGCCAGATGTGCGGTGTGCTGCCATGCAGCACAACCAACAACAATTTTGATTGAATTGAGCCGATAAAACGGCTTCAATATAAATGTAGTCACTATGTGATTGCAGCATTTTATTGGAGAGTTTGATCCTGGCTCAGGACGAACGCTGGCGGCGTGCCTAACACATGCAAGTCGAACGGAGTAGTTAGCAATAGCTACTTAGTGGCGAACGGGTGAGTAACGCGTAGACAACCTGCCTCTGAATTGGGGACAACACCGCGAAAGTGGTGCTAATACCGAATGTGGTATCTTGGTTGCATGACTGAGATAAGAAAGGTGGCCTCTCAAAGAAGCTATCGTTCAGAGATGGGTCTGCGTCTGATTAGCTGGTTGGTGAGGTAACGGCTCACCAAGGCGACGATCAGTAGCCGGTCTGAGAGGATGAACGGCCACACTGGGACTGAGACACGGCCCAGACTCCTACGGGAGGCAGCAGTGGGGAATCTTCCGCAATGGACGAAAGTCTGACGGAGCAACGCCGCGTGAGTGAAGAAGGCCTTCGGGTCGTAAAGCTCTGTCGTTTGGGACGAACGTATCCTATGTAAATAATATAGGGTAATGACGGTACCAAAGGAGGAAGCCACGGCTAACTACGTGCCAGCAGCCGCGGTAATACGTAGGTGGCAAGCGTTGTCCGGAATTATTGGGCGTAAAGGGCGTGTAGGTGGCCTGATAAGTCGTGTGTCTAAGTGCGAAGCTCAACTTCGTATGGGCGCAGGAAACTGTCAGGCTTGAGTGCAGGAGAGGAAAGTGGAATTCCCAGTGTAGCGGTGAAATGCGTAGAGATTGGGAGGAACACCAGTGGCGAAGGCGACTTTCTGGACTGTGTCTGACACTGAGGCGCGAAAGCCAGGGGAGCGAACGGGATTAGATACCCCGGTAGTCCTGGCCGTAAACGATGGGTACTAGGTGTAGAGGGTATCGACCCCTTCTGTGCCGGAGTTAACGCAATAAGTACCCCGCCTGGGGAGTACGGCCGCAAGGTTGAAACTCAAAGGAATTGACGGGGGCCCGCACAAGCGGTGGAGTATGTGGTTTAATTCGACGCAACGCGAAGAACCTTACCAGGGCTTGACATTGAGCGAAAGGTCTAGAGATAGATCCCTTACTTTCGGGTAACGCGAAAACAGGTGGTGCATGGCTGTCGTCAGCTCGTGTCGTGAGATGTTGGGTTAAGTCCCGCAACGAGCGCAACCCTTATCCTTTGTTGCCAGCGCGTAAAGGCGGGAACTCAAGGGAGACTGCCGCAGAGAATGCGGAGGAAGGCGGGGATGACGTCAAGTCATCATGCCCCTAATGTCCTGGGCTACACACGTACTACAATGGGCTTAAACAAAGCGAAGCAAACCTGCGAAGGCAAGCAAAACGCAGAAACAAGCTCTCAGTTCGGATCGGAGGCTGCAACTCGCCTCCGTGAAGTCGGAATCGCTAGTAATCGCAGGTCAGCATACTGCGGTGAATACGTTCCCGGGCCTTGTACACACCGCCCGTCACACCACGAAAGTCAGTCACACCCGAAGCCGGTGGGGTAACCAGAAATGGAACTAGCCGTCGAAGGTGGGGCCGATGATTGGGGTGAAGTCGTAACAAGGTAGCCGTATCGGAAGGTGCGGCTGGATCACCTCCTTTCTAGGGAGAAGCGTTTGGGTTAACCCCCAAACAACTTCCAGGTCGGTACATTTGGCAGATGCACAGATTTACATTGTTTGGTTTTGAGGGAATGCTTTTGTTACCAAAAGTTACTTGTTGCAAAACACAAGCAATGATGGTAACATAGATATTCCTGAAAACATGTTCCTTGAAAACTGCACAGAAGAAAGCAAAGTAAAAGTACCTCTCATATGCAAATATGTGAAGTAACTTAACGAAGCGCAATTAGGATTTTTAAAAAATGACTTAACCTTAGTCACAAGCAAAGTTTAAGTTGAGGCGGAGACTGGCTAGAAGGTGCCATATGCTAGGCGCCCCGGAAACCCGAGCCGTGCCGCGTACTCGCGTACGCAAACAATCGGGTTGAGGAGCAACAACGCAGATGGCGGCTTATAGACAGTCGGAGCTAGAAGTCAAGTTAGTAAGGGCATACGGTGGATGCCTAGGCGCCAAGAGCCGAAGAAGGACGCGGTAAGCTGCGAAAAGTCATGGGGAGCCGCAAGCAGGCCCTGATCCATGAATCTCCGAATGGGGGAACCCAGTGGTGGTCATGCACCATTACCCGACTTAGGTCGGGAGGTAAGCCGGGGAACTGAAACATCTAAGTACCCGGAGGAAAAGTAATCAACAGAGATTCCCCAAGTAGCGGCGAGCGAACGGGGAAGAGCCCAAACCAGTGGACTTCGGTCGACTGGGGTTGAGGACCGGCGGAAGTTTCGTCAGGCCTAGTCGAACTACCTGGAAAGGTAGGCCGCAGAAGGTAACAGCCCTGTAAGCGAAAGGCAGAGCGAAATGGCCGGAATCCAGAGTACCACGGGACACGAGGAACCCTGTGGGAAGCAGGGGGGACCACCCTCCAAGGCAAAATACTCGAGGCGACCGATAGCGCATAGTACCGTGAGGGAAA
>NZ_AP042390.1:3117500-5362500 GCF_055383785.1 Sporomusa intestinalis | reverse complement strand
ACTAAACTTAGCCCTGGAGGAACTCACCATATTCAGGATTTTAATGAGGCTGGCGGTATTTCAGCAGTGTTAAAAGAGCTTAGTAAGTGCGGGGGAATTTGTACAGATGCTTTGACGATTAATGGCACTATAGCAGATAGAATTGAAAATGCTTTTATTTACCGCCCTGAGGTGATTAAAACAGTTGCAGAACCATATCGCCACACAGGTGGAATCGCGATTTTAAATGGTAACTTGGCCCCGGACGGTGCTGTAGTCAAAGAAAGCGCGGTAAAAGAAGATATGCTTACTTTTGAAGGCATTGCCCGCGTATTTAATTCTGAAGAAGAAGCCATTGACGCTATAATTAGTAAAAAGATTAAAGATGGCGATGTTGTGGTGATTCGCTACGAAGGGCCTAAGGGTGGGCCAGGTATGAAAGAAATGCTTAATCCGACTGCTGTCATTGTTGGCATGGGTCTTAAAGTAGCGCTTTTGACAGACGGGCGCTTTAGCGGTGCTACCCAAGGCGCCTGTATCGGCCATATTTCTCCTGAAGCTATGGAAGGCGGGCCAATTGCTTTTCTGGAAGATGGTGATATTATTAATATCGACATTCCAGGACGTAAGCTTGAATTTCAAATCAGCCCTGAAGAATTAGACAAGCGGAGAAATGCCTGGATTAAACCAGCTCCAAAAGTTACTACCGGATACCTGGCAAGATATGCTAAGCTAGTTACATCTGCAAATACTGGGGCTGTGCTTAAGTAAAAATCAGAATCCCAACAGAGCTGTGATCTTGTAAGTAACAGCTCTGTTTTATTGATTGATTTTTCTGAATCGATTGAATAATTATTGACAGGCTAGGTTATATTATGCTACGCTAATCTTGTAAGTTATTAAATAATGTTTATATCTGTTTCTTAAATAGTTTGACATAATATAACTTATTTAAGATAGTGTAAGTATCATTGACATAATGAGATAAACATGATAGTATATAAAAGCTGTCGCGTTCAGCAGTAAGCAAGACAATAATGAATGCAAAGCGTATTGACATGATGCGCGCGACGGTCCCGGGCAGAGCGTATCGTCCATGATACGCCCGTGACACTAGCGCATCCATGCGCGTCGTTCCCTGAAAACTGAACAATGTAAAGAAATGCATCATAAAAGCCAGATGTGCGGTGTGCTGCTTGCAGCACAACCAACAACAATTTTGATTGAATTGAGCCGATAAAACGGCTTCAATATATATAGTCGCAAGGCTATGAACTTTATTGGAGAGTTTGATCCTGGCTCAGGACGAACGCTGGCGGCGTGCCTAACACATGCAAGTCGAACGGTCTGCTGTTCAACACCAAGAGTTAAGTGATGGTGAAATCCGGCAGCGTCAAGCGCGAACGATAGAGAGCGCTTCACGCAAAGAAGGAAGTCGAGTTGTATTGCCATCCATGGCAAACTCGACATTAGGCCATCCAGGGCCGTCACAACACAGAGCCTTTGGTGTTGTACAGCAGATAGTGGCGAACGGGTGAGTAACGCGTAGACAACCTGCCTCTGAATTGGGGACAACACCGCGAAAGTGGTGCTAATACCGAATGTGGTATCTTCGTTGCATGACGGAGATAAGAAAGGTGGCCTCTATATATAAGCTACCGTTCAGAGATGGGTCTGCGTCTGATTAGCTAGTTGGTGAGGTAACGGCTCACCAAGGCGACGATCAGTAGCCGGTCTGAGAGGATGAACGGCCACACTGGGACTGAGACACGGCCCAGACTCCTACGGGAGGCAGCAGTGGGGAATCTTCCGCAATGGACGAAAGTCTGACGGAGCAACGCCGCGTGAGTGAAGAAGGCCTTCGGGTCGTAAAGCTCTGTCGTTTGGGACGAACGTATCCTATGTGAACAATATAGGGTAATGACGGTACCAAAGGAGGAAGCCACGGCTAACTACGTGCCAGCAGCCGCGGTAATACGTAGGTGGCAAGCGTTGTCCGGAATTATTGGGCGTAAAGGGCGTGTAGGTGGCCTGGTAAGTCGTGTGTCTAAGTGCGAAGCTCAACTTCGTATGGGCGCAGGAAACTGCCAGGCTTGAGTGCAGGAGAGGAAAGTGGAATTCCCAGTGTAGCGGTGAAATGCGTAGAGATTGGGAGGAACACCAGTGGCGAAGGCGACTTTCTGGACTGTGTCTGACACTGAGGCGCGAAAGCCAGGGGAGCGAACGGGATTAGATACCCCGGTAGTCCTGGCCGTAAACGATGGGTACTAGGTGTAGAGGGTATCGACCCCTTCTGTGCCGGAGTTAACGCAATAAGTACCCCGCCTGGGGAGTACGGCCGCAAGGTTGAAACTCAAAGGAATTGACGGGGGCCCGCACAAGCGGTGGAGTATGTGGTTTAATTCGACGCAACGCGAAGAACCTTACCAGGGCTTGACATTGAGCGAAAGGTCTAGAGATAGATCCCTTACCTTCGGGTAACGCGAAAACAGGTGGTGCATGGCTGTCGTCAGCTCGTGTCGTGAGATGTTGGGTTAAGTCCCGCAACGAGCGCAACCCTTATCCTTTGTTGCCAGCGCGTAAAGGCGGGAACTCAAGGGAGACTGCCGCAGAGAATGCGGAGGAAGGCGGGGATGACGTCAAGTCATCATGCCCCTAATGTCCTGGGCTACACACGTACTACAATGGGCTTAAACAAAGCGAAGCGAACCTGCGAAGGCAAGCAAAACGCAGAAACAAGCTCTCAGTTCGGATCGGAGGCTGCAACTCGCCTCCGTGAAGTCGGAATCGCTAGTAATCGCAGGTCAGCATACTGCGGTGAATACGTTCCCGGGCCTTGTACACACCGCCCGTCACACCACGAAAGTCAGTCACACCCGAAGCCGGTGGGGTAACCAGAAATGGAACTAGCCGTCGAAGGTGGGGCCGATGATTGGGGTGAAGTCGTAACAAGGTAGCCGTATCGGAAGGTGCGGCTGGATCACCTCCTTTCTAGGGATAAGCAGAGAACCAGGTTTTTAGGAGCGAAAGCGACGCGGAAACCTGAGTGAATCGCTTAGTTCTGAGCGCAAGCGAAGAACATCATTTATAAGCGAGCTCTATTCCAGGTCGGTACATTTGGCAGATGCAGGAATACTAGACGCACCATATGCGGTGGCTGTAGTAAATCCATTTACATTGTTTGGTTTTGAGGGAATGCTTTTGTTACCAAAAGTTACTTGTTGAAACATACAGGCAACGATGATAACATAGATATTCCTGAAAACAAGATATCCAGTGACGATAGCTGTGGGGCTCCACCTGTTCCCATACCGAACACAGAAGTTAAGCCCACAAACGTCGAAGGTACTTGGCTGGAAACGGCCCGGGAGATTAGGAAGTTGCTGGTTTTGATGAACACAGTTGTGTTCATCAGTTAATATGTTCTTTGAAAACTGCACAGAAGAAAGCAAAGTAAAAGTACCTCTCATATGCAAATATGTGAAGTAACTTAACGAAGCGCAATTAGGATTTTTAAAAAATGACTTAACCTTAGTCACAAGCAAAGTTTAAGTTGAGGCGGAGACTGGCTAGAAGGTGCCATATGCTAGGCGCCCCGGAAACCCGAGCCGTGCCGCGTACTTGCGTACGCAAACAATCGGGTTGAGGAGCAACAACGCAGATGGCGGCTTATAGACAGTCGGAGCTAGAAGTCAAGTTAGTAAGGGCATACGGTGGATGCCTAGGCGCCAAGAGCCGAAGAAGGACGCGGTAAGCTGCGAAAAGTCATGGGGAGCCGCAAGCAGGCCCTGATCCATGAATATCCGAATGGGGGAACCCAGTGGTGGTCATGCACCATTACCCGACTTAGGTTGGGAGGTAAGCCGGGGAACTGAAACATCTAAGTACCCGGAGGAAAAGTAATCAAACGAGATTCCCCAAGTAGCGGCGAGCGAACGGGGAAGAGCCCAAACCGGTTGAGAGGTGAGAGGCGGGAAGTTGGAAGTGAGATTTAAATGAGAGAATTTGCAGAGCAAATTCCAACAAGAACTCACCTCTAACATCTAACTTCTCACATCTCAATCGGGGTTGAGGACCGGCGGAAGTTTCGTCAGGCCTAGTTGAACTACCTGGAAAGGTAGGCCGCAGAAGGTAACAGCCCTGTAAGCGAAAGGCAGAGCGAAATGGCCGGAATCCAGAGTACCACGGGACACGAGGAACCCTGTGGGAAGCAGGGGGGACCACCCTCCAAGGCAAAATACTCGAGGCGACCGATAGCGCATAGTACCGTGAGGGAAAGGTGAAAAGCACCCCGGGAGGGGAGTGAAAGAGAACCTGAAACCGTATGCCTACAAGCAGTCGAAGGCCCGTAGGAGGCTGACGGCGTGCCTATTGAAGAATGAACCGGCGAGTTACAATATCCAGCAAGGTTAAGTGGAAGACACGGAGCCGAAGCGAAAGCGAGTCTAAAAAGGGCGAAAGTTGGATAGTGTAGACCCGAAACCGCAGTGATCTATCCATGGCCAGGTTGAAGCGCAGGTAAAAATGCGTGGAGGACCGAACCCGTGAGCGTTGAAAAGCTTTGGGATGAGTTGTGGATAGGGGTGAAATGCCAATCGAACGCGGAGATAGCTGGTTCTCCCCGAAATAGCTTTAGGGCTAGCCTCAGGAAGTAAGTACAGGCGGTAGAGCACTGATAGGGCTAGGGGCCTAATGGGTTACTGAACCTTGTCAAACTACGAATGCCTGTAGTGGAATCCTGGGAGTCAGACTACGAGTGATAAGACCCGTGGTCAAGAGGGAAACAGCCCAGACCATCAGCTAAGGTCCCCAATGCCGTACTAAGTGGCAAAGGATGTGGAGATACAAAAACAACCAGGATGTTGGCTTAGAAGCAGCCACCATTAAAAGAGTGCGTAATAGCTCACTGGTCGAGTGTCGCTGCGCCGAAGATGTCCGGGGCTAAAGTACGGAACCGAAGCTATGGCATGTCTAACGACATGGGTAGGGGAGCGTTCTATACCCAGAGAAGGTATACCGTAAGGAGTGCTGGAGAGTATAGAAGTGAGAATGCCGGTATGAGTAGCGAAAAGACAAGTGAGAATCTTGTCCACCGAAAGCCTAAGGATTTCTGAGGAAGGATCGTCCGCTCAGAGTCAGTCGGGCCCTAAGCCGAGGCAAAAAGCGTAGGCGATGGACAACTGGTAAATATTCCAGTACCACCTAGGATCGTTTGAGCGAGGGAGTGACACAGGAGGGCAGGCAAGCGCGAGGATGGAAATTCGCGTCTAAGCTTGTAGGGTGCATCACAGGCAAATCCGTGATGCGTAAAGCCTGAGGAGTGACGGGTAGCTGTTAGAGATAATGGCGAAATTGCTGATCCCAGACTGTCAAGAAAAGCTTCTAGTGAGAGACTAGGTGCCCGTACCGTAAACCGACACAGGTAGGCGGGGAGAGAATCCTAAGGTGCGCGGGAGAACCCTCGTTAAGGAACTCGGCAAAATGTCCCCGTAACTTCGGGAAAAGGGGAGCTTGTAAACCGTGTAGACCAGAAGCGGTCGAAGCGGGAATGAGTTGCAAAAAAGAGGCCCAAGCGACTGTTTACCACAAACACAGGTGCCTGCTAAAGCGAAAGCTGACGTATAGGTGCTGACACCTGCCCGGTGCCGGAAGGTTAAGAGGAGAGCTTAGTGGAAACGCGAAGGTTTGAATTGAAGCCCCGGTAAACGGCGGCCGTAACTATAACGGTCCTAAGGTAGCGAAATTCCTTGTCGGGTAAGTTCCGACCCGCACGAAAGGTGTAACGACTTGGGCACTGTCTCAACGAGGGACCCGGTGAAATTGAAATACCTGTGAAGATGCAGGTTACCCGCGACTGGACAGAAAGACCCCATGGAGCTTTACTGCAACCTGACATTGAGTTTTGGTAAATGATGTACAGGATAGGTGGGAGACAGGGAAGATGGGACGCAAGTCTCATTGGAGTCAATGTTGGGATACCACCCTTTATTTACTGGAGTTCTAACTCAAGGAGTAACGAAACTGAGGACAGTGTCAGGCGGGCAGTTTGACTGGGGCGGTCGCCTCCGAAAGAGTAACGGAGGCGCCCAAAGGTTCCCTCAGCGCGGATGGAAATCGCGCGAAGAGTGTAAAGGCAGAAGGGAGCTTGACTGCAAGACAGACAAGTCGAGCAGGGACGAAAGTCGGGCTTAGTGATCCGGTGGTACCGAGTGGAAGGGCCATCGCTCAACGGATAAAAGCTACCCTGGGGATAACAGGCTAATCTCTCCCAAGAGTCCATATCGACGGGGAGGTTTGGCACCTCGATGTCGGCTCATCACATCCTGGGGCTGAAGTAGGTCCCAAGGGTTGGGCTGTTCGCCCATTAAAGTGGTACGTGAGCTGGGTTCAGAACGTCGTGAGACAGTTCGGTCCCTATCCATCGCGGGCGTAAGAGACTTGAAGGGAACTGCTCCTAGTACGAGAGGACCGGAGTGGACGGACCCATGGTGTACCAGTTATCCCGCCAGGGGTAGAGCTGGGTAGCTACGTCCGGAAAGGATAAACGCTGAAAGCATCTAAGCGTGAAACCAGCCTTAAGATGAGGTCTGTCATTCGCAAGAAGTAAGGCCCCTTGGAGAAGACAAGGTTGATAGGCCAGGAGTGGAAGTGGAGTGATCCATGGAGCGGACTGGTACTAATAGGCCGAGGACTTGACTTTTAAGCAGCGAACCAACTTGCCGCGAGCGAGAGCGAAACGGGAAGTTGTGTGAGTCGCTTAGTTAGAGCGGAGCGATAACATCCATAATGTATGTTGTAACTCCGAGCTGGCAACCGTAAATGACTATTGCGCAAATCTTTCTTCTGTGAAGTTTTCAGGGAACGATGATTATGGCTATTTTATAACCACCTACAAATTTTTGTAGGTGGTTTTTATTATGACGAAAACTGTATGTTTTGCATGTGCAAGCAAAAAGGCTTTGGCAATAAATATGTAAGAAATGTTTTCCTTTGAAGACTGTAACATTAATCAGATACATTAGTATTATGTTTACCCAGGGCATTTATTATTTATTAAATGTACCCGCTTTAATAACAGATTAATACAAAACATAAGGATTTTAATTAATAGCTTGCGTCAGAGTAGCATAAATGCGCCGTAAACCATAAAATATAACGACTAATAAGATAGATTTAACAATAAGGAGGTAACATATAATGACTTGGAGGCCGGTTGAGGTGCTAGGTATTACACCACCGTCGCACTTTCCCCAGTGTTCGCCTAACCATCCGCATACCCAATTCTGTGAAACTGACAAACTATGTATACCTTATCCAAATCCTAATATTCACGAGCTACTAGAAGTATGCGTATCTGTAATCATATGCTCAACCAGAGAAATATGTACATCAATAGGTAAAAAGCTGGTTATTGAGGGTAAAAAGCAAATAAAAATAAAATTTTCTGATGATGATCCTTGTAAATCAGTGTATTCTGCTCAATTTGAAATTCCTTTTTGCACGTTTATTGTATTAGGTGATATAAAACGTGAAATAATTCAAGTGTCTACGGCATTAGAAGATAGCATTGTCAAACGTTTAGATAATAGGCACTTAATGGTTACCAGTATTATATTTATATGTCCGGAATTTAAAAAAGAGCATGAATGTTCTTCCTGGTCAGCTAATAATAATTGGCCCTGCGATTGCCATGATTCCTGCAAACATCAAGATAATGACTCAGTCAGTTACACTGGCAACGCGAAAGACTACAGTAATTTTCAGGTAAATCTAAAAAACTATCGTTCATTGTCAGAGTGGCCTACAGATGATGAGACTGATGTAATTCGCGTTGATGGGCGTCATTATTATGGAAAATAAACCCGTGCCTAGGAATGTTAAAAACTAAATATAAATTAAACAGGGAGGATTTGAAATATGGGGCACACATCTACTCAAATTTCCGTTAATGGTAATCTTGCCATTCCCCAGCATAAGCCGGACATTAAATCTATACTCCGCGTAACAACAACACCAGTAATTGATACGACTGTAACAATGCAAAAAAAGATTATGTTTGTGGGACATGTACGTATTTGTGTGGAATATGTGGCAAGTACTCATAATGGTACGCAGCCTATTTACTTTGCTGCCTTTAAAATACCTTTTAATGGCTTGTTCTGTCATCGCTATGCGCGAGCGAATTTAAAGGCATGTTTAAAAACCAAAATTTTATTTCAGCATTATGACATTATTGATCCAAGAACAATAAAAAAAGATATAACTTTGAAACTATGTTTACACAAATTTATCCGTATTAAGAAATATGTGCCGGCACATTGTTCAGAAGCAGGTAATATTGGTGAACATGTTTGTTCCTCAGAGCCGCAAATTTGCTGCAATAAACCGCTGTACCCAGTTTGTAAAGAGAAACCGTATTCACCTGCCGGTAAGGGTAAAAAGCATCATGGCGGCTATAAAAAGAAACCGTTGTATTCTGCTTATATGGAAGAGCCGCCTCACCATCTCATTTGCAAACATAAACCATATCCAGCCGGGAGTAAGGGGAAAGCGCATTATATAGGCTGTAAAAATAAACCACAGCATTATGTTTGTAAAGAAGGGCCGCCGTACAATTCAATTTCCAAAGATGAGATATACCAGGTAGGAGCTAACAATAAACTTCATACCAGTATGGATAATGAAGTTATTCAATATGGTGAATTTTACCTTCCGCAATCAATTCAGCGGGTTTATGATAGGGAATCTGGCAGCACCATAGAATAAAAAATAAGATAGCAGTTGTCAAATGCAATAGATTGGAAAAACGGAAAAAAATAACCAGGGAATCTCGTTACGAGTATTTCCCTGGTTATTTTTCTGCCACTTTGTGCAGGGTAAGCTATAATGCTTGTCTGCTTCAGACTTGATACACAAGAAATTGTCCGGTAATTATCTTGTAATTTATCAGCTTAACGCAGCTCTACAGTCTTAATTGTTTGGCCGAATAAAATTTCGGCCAAACAACTTGATCTATATAGAGTTCATTTAGTAGGCAAATAAGAACAAAAACTAAGCACATGTACTTTAGAAAATATCACGTCTGCATGCCTCGATGGGTATAGCCTGTATAAATAAGGTTACATTCTTGAATATTTCTCTGCAATTAAAGTCAATTGCAAATACATCCTCAACACAAGTCTCTATGAAAAATTTTTGATCCAGACACGTATCGCATGCTAAAACAATAAAAGCTGAGAATGGTATCTCAAAATGTACAAAATGAACAGGCTGGTCGCACAACGCTGCAGTATACACTATTTTCTGTTGTAGCACACCTTCAATTGCTAATTTTTTCCCCGTTAGCCGGAGCCCTTCGCGGTTTAATACCGGCTGCCCACATTCACCTGCCGGTGTCCTTATTACTTTTGCCGACTTAATCTGCACATCAATTAATATTGTATCAATAGTTTCAATGTCTGGTTTGGCACAAGGCAATTGCAGTATTTCCGGGATTGATATTTGTGTCCATTGGCCTAGATCACATTTATTTAAACCGATACAAAATTGATCGAAATCGCATAATCCTACTATATCAACAGCGTTTTGCCCAATGCAACGACATGTTTTCATAGTTATCCCTCCTTATCTAAATGCAAATCTCTGGGCACATAATAGGCAATGCCCTGATCACTAGAGAAACATTTTTAAATATTTTTCTTGGGGCAACATCTGTGACAAAGATATCTTCAATACAAACATCAATTTTGAATTTGCTAGTCAGTGGATCACATGGAGATAACACAATAAATGCCGAGAAAGGCACATCGAAATGCACGGAATGCACACTTTGCTCTTTTACAGCAGCAGCGTATACAATCTTTTGCCGCAGGACTCCTTCAATTATCAGTTTCCTGCCAGTTATATCAGTGCATTCTTCGTTGGTTAGCGGAAGACCGTATTCTCCAGGGGTGCGTATTACTCGTTGCGATAAGATTTCAACTACCGCAGAAATACTTATTAATTGCTCAATATCAGGCTTGGGGCAGGGTATGCACAAAACTTCCGGTATAAATATCTGGGTCCATCTTCTGATATGACCGCAATCTAAAAAGCATTCCAATTCGTGTTTGGGACAGACGCCATTAATAATAAGCAAATGATCATTTTTTTCATATCCGCAATAATCCGGTTTCCCAAATTTCCTGGTTGCACTGCCATCAGCAGTAACAGCGCTCTCCTCGCATTCTTTGCTGTCGCAGTAATTATACATCCTCTTTCCTCCCTTAAATATGAATTTGCCCAATTTAATCTAAACAGCCGCTGGTTGTAACCGGTATAGCATGCAGGAATAGCAATACATTTTGGATTATCCGCCTTTTACTAATTTCCTGAATAAATACATTTTCTACACAGGGACAAATTTGATACTTGATAAATAATGAATCAATCGCCCTTTCACAACAAGTCACTTTATCTATTACCCTTAAGCATTTTGGAATAACAATGTAAGCTGAAAACGGAACAATAAAGTGAGCAGAATGTACTGGTTGATTACAAAGATCTGCAGTATATGTTAGACTTTGGCATATTTCTCCCTCAACAATAAGCTTACGGCCTGATAGTAATTTGCCTTCAAAATTAGGGGCTAATTCTGTACTAGGGGTTACAATTACCTTCTGTCTAATAATTCTAACTATAACTTTTGATGAAATAAGCTGCTCAATATCTGGTTTTTCTTTAGGGAGTACTAAACTCTCCGGAACTGTTATTTCAGTCCAACTATCATCATCATGTAATTCAATTTTACAGACATCACAAATTCCGGTAACGTTAATTAACGTGTTATCCATGTTTATACCTCCTTGGATTTTATGATGGAATAGGCGGTCGGATTATGGAACTTAATAAGAACTGCCTTCTAAAGTATTATATGTCGCGGATTCGGCAGTGGTTCCCAATAATAGTGACATAAGATTAAAACTGTTTTAAAATCGTGAAGTGCCTTCAGCGGTTATGAATTCAACCGGAAAACATAATTATTTTAAGTAGCGGGATTACCTTTATAAACAATGGAGCTTATGTCGGCTGGAAGCCAGAAATAAAGTAGCAAAATCAGTTAGAAATCATAAACTACTAGTACCTCATCTTTCTTAAAAGCGAGGGAATAGTTTGCGCAGATTTTTTCGGCCGGCTAGGCGGAGGAGCCGCGCATATCGGACATATGTAAGGCGACGGCAACAACGCAGGGCGGAAAAAGATGCGCAAAATATCCTTGGTTTTAAGGGAGATGAGGTACTAGTAAATATCGAGAGTATATTATCAAATTAGGAGGAATCAATTATGAGTCGGCATTATCATAAAAGAAGCACACAGCTTACGATAAACGATACGTTGACAATACCTGAAGATAAACCTGATATTGAATTCCTGTTACGAGTGACGGCAACACCTGTAATTAATAACGGAACAGGAGCAGAGAAAAAAATAAATTTCTCTGGTCATATACTTATTTGCGTTGAATACGTAGCTGGTATTCCCGACGATACACAGCCGATACATTTCGTATCATTTCAATTACCCTTTGAAGATATGCTTAGGAACCGCCATATGCGTCCGGAGATGAATGCCCAGTTAAAAGGTTTAGTTGAAATTCCGGAATTTCAACGTATTAGTCCGAGAAGTATAAAACTTCTTATCAATTTTAAGGTGTACCCCTTAAGACTTGCACAAGCCAGCAAACCTCTACCTCCTCATTTATGCAAATCCTGTACAAATCTGTGTAATCAATAATATTCATTTAGAAAGGCTGTCACCTAAGAGATGGCAGCCTTTTTACTCCTGCATAATCAAATTAAATTATCGATCAAAATTTTTGGTTTTACTAAATTAAATTGTTCTTCTGTGTCACAAAAAGTGAGCTTGCCGAAATGGCGGCGATTGTCGATATATTGAGGTATCCCGGCTTTCCTTAAGGTATCACTAAATATTACATAATCATAACGGCCACTGCCGTCAATATAGCTAACAAAATCCAAAACTTCGTGTCGGATCAGATAGGTGCAATGGATTACCTCTACTTGAATCAAGCCCTTAATGGTTTGATTTAATATTTCAAAATACAGACTTGAATGTTTGTAATAGCCATTTTCATCGGTAACGAAGTGATAGTTGGAATAATTTGCCGTTGGCTCATCGGCATAGCGAAGCATCGGCCCAATAACAGGTAAATTAGTATTAAGAAGAATTTCAATTGTTTCCGGGACAATAAAGTTGTCGCAATCTGCTACAAAATAGTGAGTTCCTTTGGCGCGAGCCCAATCTACCGATTCTTGGCGCAGCCGTGTCAGCACGGCGAGCTTTAATGGGTTCCAGTCGTGAGGGCTGTATTCATGTACGGGTTCTTTAACATCACTTGCATCATAGTAAATTTCTGAATATTTATCCCTGACTTTTTCAATCCATTCTTCAAGTAGATTTGCCGTATGATCATTATTATTATTTGTCCTTATATAGAGTTTGATTTTAGATGCCGGATAGGTTTGGCTTTCAATTAAACTAAGATATAAAGGCAAGACATGCGCTTTATCCTTGGCAAGAATAGCAATCGTTACAAATTCTGTAGGTTTCATTCTATTAAGTTTACACCTCATAATTTTTATTTATAAGAGCGCATAAAGTCCACTACCAGCGCAATTTCACACTGTGTTGGAAACCCTATTGTTGGCCCTTATAGTTCAGCTTTTACACGGGCAAGATCTGCCTCGACCATCATTTCGATTAATGCATTTAGGCTGGTTTTGGCTTCCCAACCCAATACTGTTTTTGCTTTTTCCGGATTACCCAGTAAGACCTCTACTTCAGCAGGACGATAAAATGCTGGATCAATAACAACATAATCTTCATAATTTAGATTTACATATTCAAAGGCCTTTTTGCACATATCACGTACCGTAGTTGTGCGGCCTGTAGCAACAACATAATCATCGGCTTTAACTTGCTGCAGCATTAACCACATAGCTTGGACATAATCTCCAGCAAACCCCCAATCCCGTTTGGCATCAATGTTGCCTAATTTTAATACCTGCTGTTTTCCTAACTTTATTCTTGCAACGGCATCAGTAATTTTTCTGGTAACAAATTCTATACCACGTATCGGCGATTCATGGTTAAAAAGAATGCCGCTGCAGGCAAACAGATTAAAACTTTCGCGGTAATTTACTGTCATCCAATGCCCAAACAATTTAGATACTCCATACGGGCTGCGGGGATAAAAAGGTGTAGACTCCGACTGCATTGGTTCTTGAATTAATCCAAACATCTCACTGCTTGAAGCCTGATAAAATTTAATAGACAAATCTGTCAACCGGATTGCTTCTAAAACATGTAAAACGCCGATTCCGGTAGATTGTGCAGTTGCAACTGTTTGTTGCCAGGATGTGCCTACAAAACTTTGTGCGCCTAGATTATATACTTCTATGGGCTTCGCTTTATTGATTGCTCTGGCTATTGATGGCAAATCAGTTAAATCACCGTTAATAAGTTCAACCTCATTTTCAATACCTAGAAATCGTAGTCGCCAGGTAGTTGATGTAGCTCTGCGTGCAATTAATCCATAAACCTCATAGCCCTTATCCAAAAGCAATTTGGCCAAATATGCTCCGTCTTGACCAGTAATGCCGGTAATTAATGCTGATTTCATTTTAATACCTCCAGGCAGTGCCGTATTTAACTCTTGCTAAGATTATTTCAGGCGGAATGCGTTAGTTATGGTCAATGGATTTAATATATAAAGCTATATATGTCATAGTGTATGCAAATGTTTTTTAGGTGGTGTCAGTTACACTATTTTAGCAAAGGCTTAACACATGCATTATGTAAAGAGAGAACATATAAAAGCCATCATTACTTTTATAAATGTTCTCTCTTTTTCATTCACAAGTATACAACTCTCTGAATATATTATTAGGAAATATTTTTTAGGGAGGTAATATTATGGAAGAATGTGGACGAACTCCACATTTACCAATAACTATCAGTCTTTGCATGATTGTAAAGAATGAAGAACAAACAATAGAACGATGCTTACTTTCAGTAAAAGGTATTGTTGACGAGATCATAATAGTCGATACCGGATCAAATGATAAAACCAAGGAAATCGTTAGCCGGTTTACAGATAAAATATATGATTTTACCTGGATAAATGATTTTGCTGCTGCTCGTAACTATGCTTTTAATCAGGCAACACAAGAGTATATTTTATGGCTGGATGCCGATGATGTTTTTCTTACAGAAGACCAGGACCTTTTTTTGCAATTAAAATCGACTCTCAATCATGACATTGCTGTTGTCAGCATGTTATATAATTTAGGATTTGATCAATACGGAAAAGTTACTTTTCAGCGGCGAAGGAACCGGCTTGTTAAAAGAGAAAAAAATTTTCGCTGGCTTGGAGCTGTCCATGAGTACCTGGAGGTATATGGGAATAGCCTGAACTCAACAATAGCTGTGACTCATCAACCCTTAAGCCATGATTCTGAAAGAAATCTTAAAATATATGAAGAAAGGCTGCAAAAGGGAGAGCAGTTTTCCCCACGGGATCTATATTATTTTGCCAATGAATTGTTTGATCATCGCCTATTTAACCGGGCAGTTGAATATTACCAACGATTTTTAGCAACAAAGCAAGGCTGGGTTGAGGATAATATCAGCGCCTGTAGTAAATTAGCTGATTGCTTTCATAATCTAAACGACATGGAAAATCAGCTTAAATATATATATATGTCTTTCCGCTATGGTGTTCCCAGGGCTGAATTTTGTTGCCGCCTTGGTTTTTATCATCTTAATGCCAACCAACTGAATGAGGCAGTCTTTTGGTATAAACTTGCCACTAAAGCGGAAAAACCGGCTGATTCCTGGGGAATGGTAAATTATCAGTGTCAGACTTGGCTTCCCCACCTTCAATTATGTGTATGTTACTCCCGTATCGGACAAATCGAGCTTGCCTATGAACATAATGAAATAGCGGCTACCTTTATCCCTGAAGATGCCCGGATTCATCACAATAGATCTTATCTGAAAAAACTGCTAGAAACTTCTGCCAATAAATAAGCTTTTAAGTCTATCTTACTTAAGTATCCCGGGGTATGTTGCCAAGTTGAAGTTTTAAAATAAAAATAGAAAAAAAGTTACCTTTACACAAAATTTTCATATTATATTATGTAACACATTTGATTAATATGGGAGGAGAATTTCATGGATAAGTTAAAAAACACGCATATAAACACACCTGAAGAACTAAATAGCGATAATTCGAGCCAGAGCTCTCGGCATAATCATTATCATTACGATGATCATTGTGGTTTTTCGTGTGGGATTTGTCATCCAAAACCACCTTATGGTCCTACAGGATGTACTGGATCAACCGGGTTCACTGGATTTACCGGCGCAACAGGCGCCACCGGAGCAACCGGAGCGACGGGAGCCACCGGTGCAGGAACTACAGGTGCCACCGGCGCAACCGGTGATCCAGGAGCGACCGGAGCAACCGGAGCGACGGGAGCCACCGGTGCAGGAACTACAGGTGCCACCGGCGCAACCGGTGATCCAGGAGCGACCGGAGCAACCGGAGCGACGGGAGCCACCGGTGCAGGAACTACGGGTGCCACCGGCGCAACCGGTGATCCAGGAGCGACCGGAGCAACCGGAGCGACGGGAGCCACCGGTGCAGGAACTACGGGTGCCACCGGCGCAACCGGTGATCCAGGCGCCACCGGAGCTACCGGAGCCACCGGTGTCACCGGTGCAGGAACTACGGGTGCCACCGGCGCTACGGGAGACACAGGCGCCACCGGAGCAATCGGAGCGACGGGAGCCACCGGTGCAGGAACCACGGGTGCCACCGGTGCAACCGGTGATCCAGGCGTAACCGGAGCCACCGGGGCGACAGGCGCCACCGGCGCAGACGGGGCTCTTGGAGCCACAGGGGCTACGGGCGCCACCGGCGCAGACGGGGCTCTTGGAGCCACCGGGGCGACAGGCGCCACCGGTGCAGACGGAGCTCTTGGAGCCACAGGGGCGACAGGCGCCACCGGCGCAGACGGGGCTCTTGGAGCCACAGGGGCTACGGGCGCCACCGGCGCAGACGGAGCTCTTGGAGCCACAGGGGCGACAGGCGCCACCGGCGCAGACGGAGCTCTTGGAGCCACCGGGGCTACGGGCGCCACCGGCGCAGACGGGGCTCTTGGAGCCACCGGGGCGACAGGCGCCACCGGTGCAGACGGAGCTCTTGGAGCCACCGGGGCGACAGGCGCCACCGGTGCAGACGGAGCTCTTGGAGCCACCGGGGCTACGGGCGCCACCGGCGCAGACGGAGCTCTAGGAGCCACCGGGGCGACAGGCGCCACCGGCGCAGACGGGGCTCTAGGAGCCACCGGGGCGACAGGCGCCACCGGCGCAGACGGAGCTCTTGGAGCCACCGGGGCGACAGGCGCCACCGGCGTAGACGGAGCTCTTGGAGCCACCGGGGCGACAGGCGCCACCGGCGTAGACGGGGCTCTTGGAGCCACCGGGGCTACAGGCGCCACCGGCGCAGACGGGGCTCTTGGAGCCACCGGGGCGACAGGTGCCACCGGCGCAGACGGGGCTCTTGGAGCCACCGGCGCAACGGGAGGCACGGGAGCCACCGGTGATACCGGAGCCACGGGCGCAACCGGGGCTGACGGTGCTGGCGCAATAATCCCATTTGCCTCAGGCACTCCGGCCGTATTGACGACTATCGCCGGCGGCTTAGTTGGCACCTCAAGCCTTGTTGGGTTTGGGGCCTCGGCTACAGGGGTATCGATAGTCGGCGGAACCGTCGATCTTACCGGTGGTCCCGGCATCGGTCTCAATATGGCGTTTTCTGCTCCACGTGATGGCACAATTACGTCAATAGCCGGCTTCTTTAGTACTACAGCAGCATTGTCCCTGGTGGGTTCTACGATAACGATTACTGCTCAATTGTTTAGTTCAGCAACACCTGATAATACCTTTACGGCAATCCCAGGTGCTGTCGTAACATTGGCCCCACCGCTTACAGGCGTGCTGGCGCTTGGTACTATTAGCAGTGGCATCACTACTGGTTTAGCAATTCCAGTGACTGCAGAAACCCGTTTAATTTTGGTATTCTCGGCAACAGCGGCAGGGATTACTCTCATTAACACTGTCGCTGGTTATGCAAGCGCCGGACTTGAAATCGTTTAATAAAAAAACGAGGCTGGCATCTTTAAGATGCCAGCCTCTTCTATTCCATTGTATAATGGGAACGTAGTCTTCCCTATTATTTATACCAGTGGCAGGATGGGTGCAGTCTGTCAGATATTCATCATATTTTTTAAGTAATTTCGGTTTAACTCAATTCTGGCATCTGATGGAATGTAGGTTGCAGCTATTTCATTATGTTCATAAGCCAGTTGATATTGTCCCATACGTGAGTAGCATACACATAATTGAATATGAGGCAGCCAAGTTTGGCATTGTATATTTAATAATCCCCATGATTCAGAAGGAGTTTCTAATTCTGTAGCTACCTTGTACCAGAATACGGCCTGCTCCATTTCATTGCTACTAAGATGGTAATAGCCGAGCCGGCAACAGAAATCTGCTCTGGGTGCAGCATACTTAAAAGACAGGTATATATACTTGAGTTGATTTTCAATATCATTAAAATTATAAAAACAATCAGCCAATTTACCACAGGCCCCGATATTATCCTCAATCCACCCTTGTTTAGTATCGAGAAATTTTTGGTAATACTCAATTGCCCGATAATATAGTTGGTGATCCTTTAATTCATTAGCAAAATAATATAAGTCACGAGGCGAAAATTGTTCTCCTTTCAACAGTCGTTGCTCATATATATATAAATTTCTGCCGGCATCATGACTTAATGGCAAATGGGTTACTGCCGCATCAATGCTAAGCCGGTTTCCCCATACCTCCAGATATTCGTGGACTGCCCCAATCCATTGAAAATTATTTTGTCGTTTAACAATACGATTCCGCCGAATCTGAGTGGCTGCCTTTCCCTGTTCGTTAAAAGACAGATTATACGGCATACTAATGACATCAATATCGGGGCTGACAGTATTTTTTATGTTAGATAAGGCTTCACGGTCTGCCGGTAAGATGACATCATCAGCATCTAACCAGAGAATGTATTCCGATTTTGCCTGGCTGAAAGCGTAATTACGGGCTGCGGCAAAATCATTAATCCACTCAAAATCGTAAATTTTATCTGTAAACTTAGTCACGATTTCTTTAGTTTTATCGGTAGAACCAGTATCTACTATTATGATTTCATCAACAAGACTTTGTACGGAGCTCAAGCAGCGCCCAATTGTCTGCTCTTCATTTTTGACAATCAAGCACAGACTAATTGTTATTAATGTTGGGTTTTCTCCAGTTTCCATATGATACCTCCTATATATCCCTAATCAGCTTATTCAGGAAAGCTAATATTTGTTAATAGGAGAATGGGTTCTAACCATATGATTAGAACCCATTTCTCCTAGTGTTATGAATTTAAAAAAAGTTATTCCCTTTGTTCCTAAAGTTGACTGAGTTGTGACCCACCAGTTGTCAAGATAGCGCCCTGTCTTTGCTATTGTTATATCGCCAGTGAGTGCATTATAACTCACCAGGCCAAAACTGTTTACCACAGTATCGAAGATTACGTTGGTACTTGGAGCAACTGTTCCACCTATAAGTCTTTGCAATTGAAGACCTATTGTAGCCAACTATATCCCACCTCAATTAAACTATGAAGGGTAACTTCATAGTGACTAACATTAAAATGTTACATTAATAATTGTTAGATCGGCTTTAAATGGTGTTGCAGCAAATCCTACTGTACCTCCGGTACTATTTATTAGTTGCAGCGTTAATGGGGCTGCTATAACTGAGATCAAAGCATTACCTGATATTTGTCCCTGTGTCATTTGACTTGAGGAACCGATTGTTTGCGGCGCGGAAGTAACGATGGAGAATGTTACAGTTCCTGGTCCATCTGTTCCATCGGTTGCGATCCACCAGCTAATATAATATACTCCTGGCGCTGTGATAGTTATTGTCCCGAGAAGATCATAGGCAATATCTAAAGCTACGTCATTTACGATTGTGTCAAATACGACTGGAGCATCAGCCGCAACAGTTGTAGTTCCTGGAGCCTGTAATTGGATCTCAAGTCCGGCTAATGCGGCGGCAGCGCCGGTAGCGCCGGTAGCTCCGGTAGCGCCGGTGTCACCGGTAGCGCCAGTGTCACCGGTAGCGCCGGTAACGCCAGTAGCGCCGGTAGCACCAATATCACCCGTAGCGCCGGTAGCGCCAGTGTCACCGGTAGCGCCGGTAACGCCAGTAGCGCCGGTAGCACCAATATCACCCGTAGCTCCGGTAGCGCCAGTGTCGCCGGTAACGCCAGTAGCGCCGGTAGCGCCGGTGTCACCCGTAGCGCCTGTAGCCCCGGTAGCCCCGGTAGCCCCAATAGCGCCGGTAGCCCCGGTAGCCCCAATAGCGCCGGTAGCCCCAGCATCACCGGTAGCGCCGGTAGCGCCGGTAGCGCCAGGATCACCAGTAGCACCAGTAGTGCCAGCGCCGGTAGCGCCTGTAGCGCCAGTAGCGCCGGTAGCGCCGGTAGCACCAGGATCACCAGTAGCACCAGTAGTGCCAGCGCCGGTAGCGCCGGTAGCGCCAGTAGCGCCGGTAGCGCCGGTAGCACCAGGATCACCAGTAGCACCAGTAGTGCCAGCGCCGGTAGCGCCGGTAGCGCCGGTAGCACCAGGATCACCAGTAGCACCAGTAGTGCCAGCGCCGGTAGCGCCGGTAGCGCCAGTAGCGCCTGTAGGTCCAGTAATTCCTGTAATTCCAGTACTTCCAGTAGGTACACAAGGCATGCAAGCTCCACAATGTTTAGGTGAATGATAATCGCAGGGAGTATTATAATGCCAGTGACTGTGGCGGGAGCTGTCAGACAAATTTAAGTCAATATTTTTTGACATATTGGTTTTCTCCTCCTTAGTCTTATTAGGATGAGTTACATAATACATAATATGATAAATATTGATAAAGGTAACTTACTTTGACTTTAATTTAAGTTTTTTAAAAAAGTCTAATACTTTGATATTTAAAAATTATTGAATTTCTTTCCCATATTTAGTAAAAATAATATTCTAAATATATAACGGAATCTTGTAATTTGTTTTAGATGGGAAAAGTATGGCATAAGGCCTACCTTTTAGGTAGGCCTTATTGCTTCATCGGAAATATTGGTTTTCCGTAGGACAAAGTTTAACTAAATGAGATATACTTATTAACAGTTTGTTTCTGGTGATACCCATAAAAAATTCTACAGGCAAGTTAGTTTGACAAAAGTTATTTGCGCGCCAACACTTGGGCTGGTTCTTAAAAAGAATGGTGTTTCTCCTGTGTTGCGTAAAGTAATTTGATCACCTGCGTTAAGAGACAGAATGGCCTGACCAGAAAGCATTCCTGTATTGACAAATGATGCAACTTGTGTTGAAGAATCAGTGGCGCCATTAACTGTGATAGCAATGGTTGCCGTTGTCCCAAAGTCGAAATATACACTGTATTCAACTAGATAGTCGCCTGCTGGTAAGATCGCAACAGTTGTGGGGAGGGGATGGGTAATATTTAATAAAGGACCTTCGCTATTAAATGGAATATCATCTCCCGGATTAACTAAGAGCGCAGGGTCAAGGTAATATACATAACCGTAGCCTTGAATACATTCGCCTGTAGCGCCGGTAGCACCCGTGGCCCCGGTAGCGCCAGTATCGCCCGTAGGCCCCGTGGCTCCGGTCGTCCCAGTAGCCCCGGCATCGCCAGTAGCTCCGGTCGCCCCAGTGGCGCCAGTATCGCCCGTAGACCCAGTGGCTCCGGTCAGCCCAGTGACGCCAGCATCGCCCGTGGCTCCAGTAGCGCCGGTAGGTCCAGTAGCGCCGGTAGGTCCAGTAGCGCCGGTAGGTCCAGTAGCGCCGGTAGGTCCAGTAGCGCCGGTAGGTCCAGTGGCACCGGTAGCACCCGTAGCACCGGTAGCACCCGTAGCACCGGTGTCGCCGGTAGCGCCGGTATCGCCAGTGGCCCCTGTATCACCTGTGGCCCCTGTGGCGCCAGTAGCGCCTGTGGCGCCGGTAGCGCCAGTGTCCCCAGTGGCACCGGTATCGCCTGTGGCGCCGGTATCGCCAGTAGCACCGGTATCGCCGGTAGGTCCAGTGGCCCCTGTGGCGCCTGTGGCGCCAGTATCGCCAGTGGCCCCGGTATCGCCAGTAGCACCGGTATCGCCAGTGGCGCCGGTATCACCAGTAGCGCCGGTATCGCCCGTAGCACCGGTGTCGCCGGTAGGTCCAGTGGCCCCGGTATCGCCAGTAGCGCCGGTATCGCCAGTGGCGCCGGTATCACCAGTGGCGCCGGTATCGCCCGTAGTGCCGGTATCGCCGGTAGGTCCAGTGGCCCCAGTATCGCCAGTGGCGCCAGTATCGCCAGTAGCCCCGGTAGCGCCCGTGGCCCCCGTGGCCCCAGTATCGCCGGTCGCGCCGATATCGCCGGTTGCGCCGGTATCGCCCGTAGCACCGGTGTCGCCGGTAGGTCCGGTGGCCCCGGTATCGCCAGTAGCGCCGGTATCACCAGTGGCGCCGGTGTCGCCGGTAGGTCCAGTGGCCCCAGTATCGCCGGTTGCCCCAGTATCGCCAGTGGCGCCGGTATCACCCGTAGCGCCGGTGTCGCCGGTAGGTCCGGTTGCCCCAGTATCGCCAGTGGTGCCGGTATCGCCCGTAGCGCCGGTGTCGCCGGTAGGTCCAGTGGCCCCAGTATCGCCAGTAGCCCCGGTAGCGCCCGTGGCCCCCGTGGCCCCAGTATCGCCGGTTGCGCCGATATCACCAGTGGCGCCGGTATCGCCCGTAGCACCGGTGTCGCCGGTAGGTCCGGTGGCCCCCGTGGCCCCAGTATCGCCGGTTGCGCCGATATCGCCAGTAGCACCGGTATCACCCGTAGCACCGGTGTCGCCGGTAGGTCCAGTGGCACCAGTGGCCCCAGTGGCGCCAGTATCGCCGGTTGCCCCAGTAGCGCCAGTATCACCAGTAGCGCCGGTATCGCCAGTGGCCCCAGTATCGCCGGTCACCCCAGTATCGCCGGTCACCCCAGTATCGCCGGTCACCCCAGTATCGCCGGTCGCCCCAGTATCGCCGGTCGCCCCAGTATCACCAGTGGCCCCGGTATCACCCGTAGCACCGGTATCGCCAGTGGCGCCGGTATCACCCGTAGCGCCGGTATCGCCAGTGGCGCCGGTATCACCCGTAGCGCCGGTATCGCCTGTAGGTCCAGTGGTGCCTGTATCACCTGTAGCGCCGGTATCACCCGTAGGTCCAGTGGCCCCGGTCGCCCCAGTATCGCCAGTGGCGCCAGTATCACCAGTAGCGCCGGTATCGCCAGTGGCGCCGGTATCACCCGTAGCGCCGGTGTCGCCGGTAGGTCCAGTGGCCCCAGTGGCGCCGGTATCGCCGGTGGCCCCAGTATCGCCAGTGGCCCCAGTATCGCCGGTCGCCCCAGTATCGCCAGTGGCGCCGGTATCGCCGGTAGCGCCGGTATCGCCGGTCGCCCCAGTATCACCAGTAGCGCCTGTATCGCCGGTAGGTCCAGTGGCCCCGGTGGCCCCAGTATCACCGGTGGCCCCAGTATCGCCAGTAGGTCCAGTAGCGCCGGTGTCGCCCGTAGCGCCGGTATCACCCGTAGGTCCAGTGGCCCCTGTCGCCCCAGTATCGCCAGTGGCGCCGGTATCACCCGTAGCACCGGTGTCGCCAGTGGCGCCGGTATCACCCGTAGCGCCGGTATCGCCTGTAGGTCCAGTGGCCCCGGTATCGCCAGTAGCGCCGGTATCACCAGTGGCACCGGTGGCCCCAGTATCGCCAGTGGCGCCGGTATCGCCGGTGGCCCCAGTATCGCCAGTGGCCCCAGTATCGCCGGTCGCCCCAGTATCGCCAGTGGCGCCGGTATCGCCGGTAGCGCCGGTATCGCCGGTCGCCCCAGTATCACCAGTAGCGCCTGTATCGCCGGTAGGTCCAGTGGCCCCGGTGGCCCCAGTATCACCAGTGGCGCCGGTATCGCCCGTAGGCCCGGTGGCCCCAGTATCGCCAGTAGGTCCAGTAGCGCCGGTATCACCCGTGGCCCCGGTGGCGCCAGTTTCGCCGGTGGCCCCAGTTTCCCCACCTCTGAAAAGCAGTGGGTCAAGATCAATAAACCCATAATCATTTGCACTTATAAAATTTTTTCTATACCTTTTTGTTTTCGCAGGTACAGTTATATCGATATCTTTTGATTGATCCATAATGTCCTCCTCCCATGTGTTATAAAGGTAATTATTAAAAGAAATGAACCCCTCTGATAGCCCAATCATGTTTATGCTTGCATAGCTATTTTGTTTTAGCTAATTGTAACCCCTGCACTTGCATAACCTAAGATAACGGTCGCAATTGCAGTACCTGTTGTAATTTGTGCGGAAAATACCATTAAAAGACGGGTTCGCTGCGTTACCGGCACTGGTATTGCCAAATCCAGAGCGCTTTCGCTGATTGTACCCAGCGGGAGTATACCTGTGAGCGATGGAGCTAATGTTACAATAGTGCCGGGAATTGGAGTAAAAATATTGTTAGGTGGTGGCGGTGAGCTATATAATTGAGCTGTTATAGTGATTGTTGAGGCTGGTAGTGTTAAAGCCAGCGCGGTACTGAAATATGCAGCTATGGAAGTGATTGTTCCGTCCCGGGGAACCGAAAATGCATAGTTGAAGGATTCACCTGCACCGGTACTTGTAATATCTAATGTTCCGCCAAGAATGCTGACGCTGCCTATAGAACTTCCAAACCCGATTAGGCCCACGGTAGAAACTAATCCAAGTGCATCGGTGCTTAGTAATACAGGGATACTTGAAGCGAAAGGAATTATAGCACCAGGACCGGTAACGCCGGTTATCCCGGTAGCGCCAGTAGCGCCGGTAGCGCCAGCATCACCGGTGGCCCCGGTAGCCCCCGTTGCCCCGGGATCGCCGGTAGCGCCGGTGGCACCGGTAGCACCCGTTGCCCCCGTAGCGCCGGTAGCCCCCGTAAAACCAGTTGTACCAGTAGGAACTTTTGGAGTGCAGCCGCATTTTTTGTGACTGTAGTCATCTGAAAAATCTGAGTAATGATGGTGATAATGGCGGGATTGTTCATGGCTTTTATTATTTGCGGCTATGTTTTCTTGTCCATCTGTATTGCTGTTTTCAGGCTGAATCAAATGCTGATCGCCATAATGATAAAATCTATGGCTAGTGTGATTTTTCTTTTTATATTCATGTATCTCTCCCGATGTATTCGCAGTGGGTTTTTTTATTTGATCCATAATATACTCCTTCCTTATGTGAATTAAATGACTCGCATAATATAATATGATAGCTATGTATAAGCGTTACTTTACAGTGGTTTCAAATTTTATAATGATAAATTGAAAAAAGTAAGCAGTTGCCGGAAAATAATGACGGCAGCTGCTTACTTTTTCGTGAGAGATATGGAGGCACCTCATGTTTTTGTTCTAACTATTAATTAATCATATCTGTCCTGATTCCATAGTTAGAGGCTCGGTATATCTTTGGTCAATTTCCTTTTTTATAGTCATCCTTATTTACTCTCCTTAATACTATAATAACGTACGCCGACGTGATTAATAGCAGGCAAGCTCCAGGTTGGACCGCACGGTCTCTACGATTGAACATATACTAATACAGCTGCAAAAAATCTGTAATGATCAGACATTTGGCTTGGTGTTGGCCAGCAGCAGTTCATGTTTGGCGTAGTTTGATAAGAAGGAGCAATATAAATGAGTGCTATAAAAGTGTTAATGGGAAAAGATGACTGGCTTTTTTTACAGAATGATACAAATCGTGTTGTTGAACAAAATAACGGGACTTTAAAGTTAACAGAGCTTGAACTTAAAAAGTGGCTGCGGACCTTAGAAGCCAGATTTGCTATTCTCAAAAGCAGAGGAATTAAATATTATTTTCTGATTGCACCTAATAAAGAGAGTATCTATCCGGAATATTTACCTGATGATTATATAATGAGTGAGTCTAGACTGGTTTTTCAATTGATAAATGCCTGTCGGTCAAATAATATACCCTTATTTTTCCCCGTTGACATACTTAAACTTTATAAAGACGAGTATCAACTGTACCCCACCGGCAACACGCACTGGAATGGTATCGGCGGTTATATTGCTTATGAATATTTAATGAACATTATCAATAAAGACTTCAGCATACCCATTCTGGATTGGGGAGACATATGCTTTGTAGACGAGGAAACATCTCAAGATTTAGGAAATAAACTGACTCCTCCCCGAACCTCTATTTTTTCCTGGGGCAAGGTAAAGCAGCCCCGGGCCCGGATAATCTATGATAATCAGTTCATTAATTCCGGTAAAATCCAGATTACTTTAAACAAAAATACCAGTTTACCAACGGTAGTGGTCTTGCATGATTCCTTTATCGAATTTTTATTACCATTTCTTATGGAAAGCTTTAGTAAAATATATTTATTCCATACACCCTGCCTGGATTATGAGCTGCTCAATCAGATTAAGCCTGATATTGTCATTTCCGAAATGGTAGAGCGTTTTTTAATACAGCCGCCGGTTGATTTTTGAAATGCGCGGTTTACGTATCGCGCCCCGTTGGCCGGCAGGAGTAGCCAGGCTGAGCAGAAGTTAGAGGAGGCATTGGCGTGAACAAATTAGGAGATAGTGGCCCTGTTGATGTAAATAACAAAGCCGGTAAAAATGAGGCGATTCAGCCATTGACTAGTATTGTGATTTTAACGTACAACAAGCTGGAATACAATAAATTGTGCATTGAAAGTATTAGAGACTATACAGAACCGGGATCGTATGAAATCATTGTAATTGATAATCACTCGACAGATGGAACACTCGAGTGGCTGCAAGCCCAGTCAGATGTAATTTTAATTGCCAATAGCGAAAACCTTGGTTTTCCCGCAGGCTGCAATCAAGGTATTAAGGCCGCTTGCGGGGATAGTGTCCTGCTATTAAATAATGACACGATTGTAACACCTCACTGGTTAGCCAATCTGAGAAGATGTTTGTTTAGCGCCGAGGACATTGGGGCTGTCGGGGCCGTAACCAATTCCTGTTCAAATTTTCAAAGCTCCCCCTGTGAGTATGCCAGTATCACAGAAATGATAAATTTTGCCCAGCAGAGAAACCATTTGAAGCCGGAGCTTTGGGAACCCAGAACCCGCCTTGTCGGTTACTGCATGTTGATTAAGACCGAAATAATCAATAAAATCGGTTTACTGGAAGAAGCTTTTTCACCTGGCAACTATGAAGATGACGATTATTGCTTACGAATCAGAAACGCCGGCTATCGTCTGATCTTATGCTGGGATACCTTTATTCATCATTTTGGCAGTATTTCTTTCGGGGAACAAGCTGCTCGGTATAATAGCCTGCTGGAGACCAATAAACAAAAGTTTATCGAAAAATGGGGCTTGCCACCGCACGCTGTCGCCCCTTATGAGCCACCGCAGGATGTAATGACCAAAAAATGGTTTACTTATGAGCATGAAGTTAGCTTTTATAAACAATGGATAGACAATGCAAAACGAAAATTTTATGCATTAATCGAGCGGGCTGAATTTTCGGTGCTAACCGGCGAGCTTGAAAACGCAGTGACTTTGGTAAAACAGGCAGCGGATACTGCGCATCATTTGCATCCGGGTTTTTTTAGTTCATCCCGGGCAGAATCAATTCTACGCAAAGTCGGGCAGAAATTAAATGACCGGGTATCTGCGCCGGTTATAGCCTCTCCCCCCAGAAATCCTGATAAGAAAAATGTTTTGCATGTATTGAGTCAGGGTTATTATTCGGGCGGTCATACCAGATTGGTTGAGCGCTGGATCACTATGGATCAGACCGCGGTTCATGCAGTGGTTTGTACGCTGAACAGCGCCACTAATCCCCCCTGGTTGAAAGAAGCCGCTAGGCAATCCGGCGGCTGGTACAATGCACTTGATACCGCAAATCTTACTTTGTGCCAGCGGGCAAAAATGCTGCGTGATATAGCGATGGCCTGGGCTGATGCGGTTGTTTTGCATATTCATCCCCATGATCCCGTTGCGCCGATTGCTTTTGGTGATGACGGCGGCCCGCCGGTATTGTTTCTCAATCACGCCGACCATGCATTTACAATTGGGATGAGCGTTGCCGATCTGGTAGTGGAGCTTAGGAGCGCCGGCCAGATTTTAAGTATGACCCGGAGAAATTCACCTGCATCCGTGATGCTGCCAATACCGCTTAAACTGCCGCCGGTGCTGCAAGCTAAGCAGGTAGCCAAACAAACACTGGGCATAAGCCCGGATAAAATCGTTTTGTTGACAATTGCCACGCCCTATAAGCTGGTTCCTTGCGGCGATTACAATTTTATCAGTTTGCTCCGCGAAATGATCAGGCTCTATGAGAATGTTGAGATTTTGGTTATAGGACCTGCCGACGCCGGTGAGTGGGCCCAGCTTAAGCGGGAAAGCAACGGGCGGATCAGGGCGCTGGGCATTCAGTATGATCTGAATTTATTTCATAGCGCGGCAGATATCTATTTGGTTTCCATGCCGATGGGGTCAATGACGGCAGTACTGGAAGCCGGCGCATTAGGCATCCCGGCGGTTGGTTTAGCAGTCAATGTCCCAACCCTTAATGCAGACGTAATGCCCGGGACCGTCGAGACGCTGTTTGCCAGTTACAGCGACCTTTTTGCCGCAATAGACAGATTAATAAAAGATGCCGATTTCCGCAGCCACCAAGGCCAGTGTTTAAAAAATGCCATATTAGAGAAACATTATCTGGGCTGGGCTGCCCATCTAGGCACCGTGTATTCCTATCTCCCGGTCAGTCATGAGCCTGATCAAATAGGGGAAGAGCAAAAGCAACGTGTTGCCAGCAATGATATAATTTGGGCCTATTTTCAACATCGTTGTGGTTTATGTTATTCCAGTTTTGGCTAAGAGGGCTCCGAGATGTGTAAGGAGGTTGACCCATGCCTTTTTTTAAGCACGAACAGGCAATAGTGGATTCTGTGAATATTGGTGATGGTACAAGGATATGGGAATTTGTTCATGTATTGCCTAAAGCCGTCATTGGCAGAAACTGCAATATCTGTGCCCATGTATTTATTGAAAATGATGTATTTATTGGCGATAACGTTACTGTAAAGTGTGGTGTGTATATCTGGGATGGAGTAAGGATCGGGGACAATGTCTTTTTAGGTCCGAATGTGACATTTACCAATGATATACGTCCTCGCACCAAACAATACCCCTTGTGCTTTGAACAAACAATTCTCGAAGAAGGGGCAACAATCGGGGCTAATGCTACCATTGTTGCCGGCAATACTATCGGCAGATATGCGATGGTTGGCGCCGGCGCAGTTGTTACAAAAAATATCCCCAATAACACATTATGGTATGGAAACCCGGCGGTATTCAAGGCTTATATATGTAACTGCGGTGAGAAATTAGATGCTGCCCTGATGTGCAGCAACTGCCATAAGACCTATTTGTTACAGGGCAGCAATTCTATTGAAGAAAAATACAAAAGAGGCGGGGATGAGTGAAAATGGACTATAAAAACCCCAATATTAGCAGAGGCGGACGTCTGTACCTGCAGGCCAGAATCTGGCTGTACAGCCTGCTGAGCAATATGGCTGTCAGCGGAAAACCCTATATTATTCATCCTTGCATATTTACCGGAGCCGGTAAGCTGGTATGCGGACAGCATGTAAAGCTGGGCGTGTGGCCGTCACCTCACTATTGGAGCGGCAATTCCCATTTTGATACAAGAAGCGAGAATGCGCTCATCGAAATTGGCAATAACGTCACAATCAATAATAATTTCACAGCGATTTGTCTTGATAAAATCATAATTGGGGCGGAAACACTGATCGGTATTAATGTTTCTATTATGGACTTTGATGCCCATGGGGTTCAACCGAACTCCCGCCGGGGTAATAAAGGGAAGTCCGGCCAAGTCACTATTGGCAGAAATTGCTGGATTGGTTCCAATGTATCCATCTTAAAAGGGGTTTCTATTGGCGATAATTCAGTGATCGGATTAGGAAGTGTTGTCGTGGATAGTATTCCGGCTAATGTTGTTGCCGCCGGCAATCCCTGCAAAGTGGTCAGGGAAATAAGTATTGACTAGTATAGTATTTAATAAAAAGCTTAGTCAGATTGTTCAGGGGGGACACTCACAACAACTTGGCACAGGCTTTTTATTTTGCGGCAGTCAGGCTGTTAATTTTTGCGGAGTGCTGTCAACTTAGCTGGTCACTGCATATTATGATAGAAGTTGAGACTGGTAAATCAATCAGTTCTATTTTGGAGCCATCTGCAGTAGGAGGGCTTTCTACAATTATTTTTGGGACCTACAGTGACAGCAGGCGATGGGAGATAGATTGCCGAGGAGGGATTCAGTGTATGGGTGTGGAGCAGATCAAGCTGATCGAGTTGCCCAAGATCCATGATCCACGGGGAAATCTCAGTGTCATTGAAACCGGGCGCCATATTCCTTTTGATTTTAAAAGGATATTTTATTTGTATGATGTTCCCGGCGGGGCGACCCGCGCCGGCCATGCAAACATGAAGCTGGAGCAGGTAATTGTTGCTATGTCGGGGAGCTTTGACGTGATTGTTGATGATGGTTTCCGGCAAGCGAAAATACACTTAAACCGCAGTTATCAGGGTTTATATATTCCCGGCATGATATGGCGGGAACTGGATAACTTTTCATCCGCATCGGTATGCATGGTATTGGCTTCTGATTTTTATGACGAGACAGACTACTACCGTGATTATGATATGTTTGTCAAAGCCGTTCAGGGTTCAACTTCCGCCAGTTAAAGGGGGAGAATATGCATATTCCATTTTTAGATTTAAAAGCCACTTACCGGGAACTCCAGTCAGAATGCGATGCGGCTTACCGCCGGGTCATGGAGTCAGGCTGGTATATAATGGGTGATGAGCTCAGCCGTTTTGAAGACGAATTTGCCCGCTATTGCGGGGTAAAACATTGCATTGGTGTAGGCAATGGTCTGGAAGCACTGCATCTGGTGCTGCGGGCCTGGGGGATTGGGGCCGGCGATGAGGTTATTGTACCGGCCAATACTTATATTGCCACCTGGCTGGCGGTTACTTATGCCGGTGCCCGGCCTGTGCCTGTAGAACCGAATCCGGAGACCTACAATCTGGATTCAGGTAAAATAGCTGCCGCCATCAGCCAGAAGACAAAGGCGATTATTGCTGTCCATCTTTATGGGCAGCCGGCAGATATGGATGCCATCAATAGCATAGCAAGACAACATCACCTAAAAGTGCTGGAAGATGCCGCTCAGGCTCAGGGGGCGGTTTACAAAGGCCGCCATACCGGCAGCCTGGGGGATGCGGCCGGTTTTAGTTTCTATCCCGGCAAAAATCTCGGGGCCTACGGTGATGCCGGGGCTGTAACAACAAATGACGATGTACTGGCGGCTACGGTACGGTCATTAAGAAACTATGGCTCAAAAATCAAATATATTAATGAATACCAGGGCTTTAACTCCCGGCTGGATGAACTGCAGGCCGCATTTTTACGGGTAAGGCTAAAGCATTTGGACGAATGGAACCGGCGCAGACGAAGTCTGGCCGAGATATACCTGCAGAAACTAAACAGCGAAGAGTTGTCTGTGCCCTATGTTCCCGAGTGGGCAGAGCCTGCCTGGCATTTGTTTGTTATCAGAAGCAGCCGCAGAGACGAGCTGCAAACCTATCTAAAAGACAAAGAAATTGAAACATTAATTCATTACCCGATACCGCCGCATTTATCAGGAGCGTACCATGACCTGGGCTTTACGGCCGGTGATTTTCCCTTGACTGAACTTTTAGCCCAGGAAGTATTAAGTCTGCCCATCGGCCCCCACCAAAAGATTAACATGGCCAGTACGGTGATTCAAACCCTCAATAATTATGGCAAAAGCAGCGGGCCGTTACCTGGGCTGTACACCGGCAGCAATGCGTTGGGGGAGTATACGATCGGCGAGGTTACTGTTGCTGAACTCAGCCAGGTAACCAATCTTGTAAAGCGAGTCTTTGATAAATATAATGCACCTGCCTTTGCGGAAGAAGGCAAACGCAGCTTTCATAACCTTATTGCGGAGGAAAAAATCAAGAACCGGTTGTTAACAAACGCCTTTATGCTTGTTGCCAGAAAGGAAGATCAGATTATTGGCGTAGTTGAGTTCTATTATGTCAACCATATGCTCCTGTTGTTTACGGCAGAGGAATGGCACGGAAATGGCATTGCCAAAAACCTTTTGGCTGCAGGCATAAATAAATGCAGGCAGGATCATGAAGGGCTAACGCAGATAACAGTAGGCGCTTTTGCCTATGCCGTTCCTTTCTATGAGAAAATGGGGTTTATTGCCTATGGGCAGGAGCAAATCATTAATGGTGTACCCTCTACCCCCATGCTGAAAAATATATAGACTATCACCCCACCTAGTCCACTAACTCAGAGTAACTGGAGGTGACTTTGTGCAAACACTGCTTGTTACAGGCGGGGCCGGTTTTATTGGCAGTAATTTTGTTCATTATGTTATTGAAAATACAGGCTGCCATGTTATTAATCTGGATAAGCTGACCTATGCAGGTAACCTAACTAATCTGAAATCGCTGCACCATCAGCCGCGGCACACTTTTGTCCAAGGCGCCATTGAGGACCGGGCCTTGTTGCGGCAATTGCTTGCGCAATACCGGCCGGACGGGGTTGTTCACCTGGCGGCTGAATCCCATGTAGACCGGTCGATTGATGGCCCGAGAACATTTATCCAGACAAATATCGTCGGCACCTTTGAACTGCTGGAGTGCGTGCGTGATTACTGGTCTAATCTGGACCCGGCCAAGCAGACAACGTTTCGGTTTCTCCATATATCCACTGATGAAGTTTACGGCTCATTAGGAGCGGATGGATATTTTACAGAGGCGACCAGGTATGCACCTAATTCGCCTTATTCAGCCTCCAAGGCCGCGTCGGATCATCTGGTGCGGGCCTATTTTCAGACCTATGGCCTGCCTGTTTTGATAACCAACTGCTCTAACAATTACGGACCGTATCAATTCCCCGAAAAACTTATCCCCTTAATCATTCTTACCGCGCTGGCCGACAAGCCGCTGCCTGTTTACGGTGACGGCAGCAATATCCGGGATTGGCTCAATGTACAGGACCATTGCGGTGCTTTATTAACAGTGCTGGCCTATGGGCGGCCTGGAGAGGTCTATAATGTCGGTGGCAATAACGAGCAGACGAATTTGCAGGTAGTCCGGGCAATCTGCAATTTGCTGAACACGCTGAAACCCTGCAGGACCAGGGAGGATTACTGTGAACTCATAACTTTTGTTAAGGACCGCCCCGGCCATGACCACCGTTATGCTATTGATGCCGCCAAACTGCAGGCCGAGCTTGGGTGGATTCCCCGGGAATCGTTTGCAACCGGACTCACCAAGACAGTCGAGTGGTATTTGGCTAACCTCGATTGGTGTGAAGCAGTTACATCAGGCCGATATCGCTATGAGCGTTTGGGCCTTATTAACGGCCAGGAGTGTGAGGAATGATTAAAAAAGGTATAATTTTAGCCGGCGGTACAGGTAGCAGGCTGTATCCCCTGACTCAAGTAGTAAGCAAGCAGCTTATGCCGGTGTATGATAAGCCAATGATCTACTATCCACTGTCAACACTGATGCTGTCGGGTATCACAGATATACTGGTTATATCAACACCGCTGGATCTGCCTTTGTACCAGCAACTACTGAAAGATGGCACTCAATGGGGCATAAACATCAGCTACGCAGCCCAGCCATATCCCGGGGGGATTGCCCAGGCGTTTATTGTCGGGCAGGATTTTGTCGGCAGTGACGGCTGTGCCTTAGTGCTTGGGGACAATATTTATTATGGCAACGGCCTTGGCGTCAAACTCCGCAAAGCCGCCGGTAATAACGCTGGAGCTACTGTTTTTGGCTACCGGGTCAGTCAGCCTGAACAATACGGCGTAGTTGAGTTTGATAAAGCGGGAGCAGCGATTGGCATTGAAGAAAAACCTAAAAATCCCAAATCAAATTATGCGATAACCGGTTTATATTTTTATGATGACCAGGTAGTCGACATGGCCCTGAACCTTAAACCCAGCGCCAGGGGCGAACTGGAGATCACCGATATCAACAAGCTGTATCTCACTAAAGGACAGCTCAAGGTTGAATGCCTGGGCCGGGGGATTGCCTGGCTTGATACCGGGACTCACAATACACTGCTGCAAGCAGCCAATTTTATTGAAACAATTGAACAAAGGCAAGGCTTAAAAATTGCCTGCCCGGAAGAGGTTGCCTTTCGCATGGGGTATATCTCAGCTGATCAAGTCCTGCGCATGGCCCAAATATATAACAGTAACAGCTATGGCCGGTATTTACAGAATATAGCGCAGGAGGGGGCGCTATCATGAAATGCTATGCAACGGCGTTGCCGGCGGTAAAGGTCATTGAGCCTGATATTTTTGCAGATAACCGGGGTTTTTTCACAGAGACCTGGAATGCGGCCCGCTATGCGGAAATAGGTATTGATGCCCTATTTGTTCAGGATAATTTATCCTTATCGGCTCAGGGAATTCTGCGGGGACTTCATTTTCAGCAGCCCCATCCCCAGGGGAAACTAGTGCAGGTTCTGGAGGGAGAAGTATTTGACGTGGCAGTGGATATCAGAAATGGTTCACCGACATTCGGCCAATGGGTCGGTATCAGTTTAACCGCAAATAATAGAAAGCAATTGTATATTCCTGAAGGTTTTGCCCACGGTTTTTGCGTAGTGAGCCAGAGTGCATTATTGAGTTATAAATGTACGGACTTTTATTACCCTGAGCATGAGGGCGGCATCTGCTGGAATGATCCGGATTTGGCCATAACCTGGCCAGTGGCCGAACCTATCTTATCGGCCAAAGATAAGCAATTCCCTGCGTTTAAATCCATACCGCCGGCGTGTTTGCCCAGTTTGAGGATCGACAGATGAAAGTGTTAATTACCGGTGGCACAGGTCAACTAGGGAAGGCCTTTAGCGAACTGACAGATACAGCCGGTATACGGCTTTACGCTTTTAGCTCCAAGGAATTAAATGTTACCGATACCTGCCAGATTCGCTCTGTTTTTAATCAAATTCGGCCCGAGGTTGTTATTCATGCCGGCGCATTTACTGCGGTTGACGCAGCCGAGGCTCAGGTTGACACTGTATTCAAGGTGAATGTGATCGGCACGCGGAATATAGCTGCAGCCTGCCTGCATTATGGCAGTACATTAACATATATCAGCACGGATTACGTATTTGACGGAAAAAGCAGCCGCCCCTATACCGAGTTTGATCAGCCGGATCCGCTGAATATGTACGGACGGAGCAAGCTGGAAGGGGAAAAAATTGCCGCCAGGATTTGTCCCCGGCTTTATATTGTCAGAACTTCCTGGCTTTATGGGCGGGGACATAATTTTGTCCTTACCGTTTTAAAGCTTGCCCAAGAACGTGAGTTTCTCACCATTGTCAACGATCAGACCGGCTCGCCGACAAATGCCCTGGACTTGGCCCGGGGCATTATGAGGCTGGTGAACACCTGGGACTATGGTACGTATCATATGTCTAACAAGGGCCAGTGCACCTGGTATGAATTCGCCCGGGAGATTGTACGGCTTGCCGGGCGAAGCACAGACGTAAGGCCAATCAGCAGCCAGGAGTTTGCCTTGCCGGCACCCCGGCCCGCCTATTCCGTATTGCGCAATTATATGCTGGAACTGGCAGGCGGCGATTATTTCCGTTCCTGGCAAGAGGGACTTCAGGCTTATATAAACAACCTGAACAATGATTTTTGCGGATAACCGGAGGGTTATCCATTTTTATTATCCGCAGATGGCAAAGTGGTTTCGGCCTCAATCAGCTGCACGAGTCACTTAATGGCCGGGTATTGCATAAACTACATTGAATTAACCTTATTAATGCAGTTAAACGAAGGAGGGAATGACATGGGTTTTGGTTTTGGCGGTTGCGGCGGACATGGCCGCGGTAACAGTTGGTGTATTGTGATTATCATCATAATATTACTGTTAACCTGCTTCGGGGATGAAGACAGTTGCAGCTGTTAGCCGATATGAATTGAATTCTCTACTTATAATGAGCCGGTCCCCCAGGCCGGCTCATTTACGTGATAATTAGCGCCTGCTAACGCAGTTTATGCTTAAAAAATCAGTTCAAAAATCAGATTGATTTTTGTATACACAGATGTTATAATAAATACAAGAATAAAGTATACATAGCCGATTGGTGACAGAATGAATTTTATTCGGGGTCTGCCACTGATCGTGTCAGAGTATACACAATTATAAAAACCCCCATCATAGGATTCCGGCATGCCGGAATCCTATGATGGGGGTTTTTAAATTCTATGCGGGGCAACATACAGGGCAGCCCTGCATGCGAAAAGGTTTTTCCAGGTGCGCGTTGTCAAGAAGGTCCTGGTTGCTAAAAACATCCAGCGTTGGTCCGTCGGCAATCACCCTGCCGGCGCCGATAACTACTGTACGGGGGCATAGGTCAACTACTAAATCCAAGTCGTGGGTTGCAATAATTTTAGTATGGGTAAAGGTATTAAGCAGGGTAATCAATTGACGGCGGGCCTTGGGATCAAGCCCGGCCGTAGGCTCATCCATTACTAAGACAGATGGGGCCATCGCGATAACCGCGGCAATGGCAACAGCCCGCTTTTGGCCGCCTGACAGCCGGTAAGGGGTACGATCCTTAAGCGGCAAAGCTCCTACCGTACTCAGGGCGGCGGTTACCCTGACCTCCACTTCGGCCGGGGAAAAGCCCAGGTTTAATAATCCAAAAGCCACATCATCATACACTGTAGGCATAAACAGCTGGTCGTCAGCATTCTGAAAAACCATGCCGACTGCCCGGCGCACCTGAGGCAGGGTGTGTTTCGTGACCGGGTAACCGCCAATATTTACGCTCCCTGAAGATGGCAGGAGCACCCCGGTCAGGTGTGATAAAAGCGTGGTTTTGCCTGAGCCATTGGCGCCGACAATGGCCACCGATTCCCCGTGCGTAATGCGTACCGACAAGCCCCGCAACGCTTCCGTCCGGTCCGGATACGTGTAGGTAACATCTTTTAGTTCTACGATATGATGGCTCATTTCGATACCTCCAGGAGTAAAGTGCCAAATACCTGTGGCAGGTTAAACCAGCGGGCGATCAGGAAGAAAGTAACCCAAAAGGTGAAATACAATATATCAGCTCCTGTCAGGGTGCTGGTGCGAAGGAGCCGGAACTTACCGTCAAAGCCGCGGCAGAGCATGGCCTGGTAAATACGGCCGGCACGGTCAATAGAACGAAGCAGGAGCTGGCCCAACAGGGAACCCCAGGCCTGGAACCGGATTCCCTCGCCATGGAAAGACCGCAGGCTGTAAGCTGTGATACAGCGAATAAATTCTTCCACCAGGACATGTATATAACGATACATGAATAACAGCTGGGTTACAATAATTTTAGGCACACCTAGCTTCAGCAAGGCCGAACATAAAGCATCAATACCTGTTGTTGCCACTAAAAGCAAAGCCGCAGTCACTGTCAAACACAATCTGATTGTGAGTGAGAAAAAGGAAATCCAGCCGCTGCTAATGCTCAGCGAGCCGATACGGATAACCGGTGTCTGATCAAGCAATGGATTAAAAATGCCGATAAATATGATAAAAGGGGCAATAATCAACACCCGTTTCAGGATTAAAGACAAGGGCAGCTTGCCGAGTGAAACTAAGACTGCAGGGAATAAAAAGAACGGCAACAGTCCGGTAATTTCATATTTGGGCGTAGAAGTAACGGCAAGGATAAATATAAGCGTGGTAATGAGCTTTACGCAGGGGTTGAGGCGGTGAATCAAGGTGTCCTGGGTGGAGAGCGCATCAAGATAACGTAAATCAATCCAGTTTGCTTCCAATTTCAGCATAAATCAACCTCTTTTGCAAACCATATAGGAAAGTGACGCATATATCAGGGGATACGGTTGGCCGTATCCCCTTACGTAAGTTTCCGGTTATCGTGCGAACCGCTGCAGGCCTTTACCGATGAGATAGGCAAGGGCTAAAGTCATGATCGAGCCGATAATCCCGGCCAGGGAAGTGCCGCTGTCAACAGCCGGCCAGGCTGCCGTTTCTTCAGCCTCCGCGGTATGGACGCCGGCAGAGGCGGCTTGAGTTTCTGCGGCTGGCTGCTTAAAGTTATAATCAGGCAGGAAGGAAGTTTTTTCCTGTATTCCGGCAAAAAAGCTGTGAATTCCTGCCGGGGCATTTAACTCAGGTTCGCCGGTTACCTTGGCAATGGACCATTCCAGCCCATCCGGATTGGCAGAGGCGAACCAGCTTAACGCCCCGCCGGTGAGGGTGGCGGCAATTAGCAGGGTAATAAAAACAGTTTTGACAGGGATAGCGCCCCATGGCTGTCCCTGTGCCGTTTTTTGCAGCATTTCCGGTGATTCTTTCATAACAAATAAAACAATAACTGCTGTAATCAGGCCTTCGACTAACCCTATTGCTAAATGGATAGGCTGCATGAGGAGCACGAAAGCAGAGAAGGGCAATTCGGAAATTCCCGAAAAGAGTGTTTCCAGCACGACCCCGAAGGCCCCTAATTGCAGGCCGGCAACGGCTGCTAACAGGGAGGCGGCAAATATCCGTCCCTGGGAAGGGTTATTGGCTGTTAATGGTTTGTAGATAAAAGGGTAGGCGATAAAGCAGGCAATAAAACCCATGTTAAAGATATTGGCGCCAAGGGCTAACAGGCCGCCATCGGCAAAAAACAAACACTGAATTGTTAAAATAGACGCAATCGTTAAAGCAGCAGCCTGGGGGCCGAGCAAAACGGCCAGCAGGAGCCCCCCGCACAAGTGGCCGCTGGAGCCGGTTCCCGGGATCGTAAAATTAATCATTTGCGCTGCAAAGACGAAAGCTCCCAGCACGCCCATTAACGGGATCTTGCGATCATCGAGCTCGTTTTGGACCTTTTTCGCGGCATAAGCAGCCAAACCGGCTGTTGCTGCCCACATAACCCCGCCGACTGCCGGTGAGATTAACGCGTCTGCCATATGCATGTCAAATCAACTCCTAATCAATAATATTTTAACCGGCACAGTACTATACCAACAAAAAAAGGCTACTAAGAAACCCCCGGCACTGCTGCTGGGATGAGACTTTCGTAGCCTTATTTCACCGGTATCCAGTTGGATGAAATATAAGTTAGCTCTTCAGAACTTCAAGTATCATCATGATACACTGTTTTGCGAATATTTCATCAGTGGGAATTATTCGTTATGGATTTGCTTATTCCTGCATAATTTATGATGTTTTTAATTTTTATTTATAGTTGGCAGTTAATTTAGCAACGAAACGGCGAATCAGTGTTATAATAAGAAATAGCAAAAGCGAGTGTAATTTCGGCAAAGGAGGGTTGAGCATGTTTCAGGATATCTCAGTAGTAGACAACGAAGTACATGTCACGCTTACCGGCAGTATTTATGTGGAAGAAGCCACGGCTATCAGAGCAAAACTGATTGAATATATTGATCAGGGGTTTAGACGATTTGTTATTACGATGCAAAAGGTCGATTATATCGACAGTTCCGGTTTAGGCGTGCTGGTTGCGGTACAAAAGCGGGCTGTGCAAAACGGTGGTGGCGTGGCAATCAAAGGCATTCAAGGAATCGTTAAGGAATTATTTGAGCTGACCCGCCTGAATAAGGTGTTTGAGATTCTTTAATCAGGTAACCAATAAACGGCCACTCAGGTCAGAGTGGCCGCTTATGCGTTCTCAGCCGATTGGTTAAGCTGGTTTTGAATTAACGGAATTATGCAAATTTTTGCTTTTGCAGGTTTTTACTTACCAAAACCCGAATAGTATGGAGGTACTTTAGAATAATATGTATCCGGAGGGCTGTCGTTAATGAAGGGTCTACGTCCCGTGCTGGTAAGCATCTGTTTGACTATCCTGCTAGTATTTAGCGCCGGTTGTGGAACCGGTGCGTTATTTGCACCCAAAGCCTACAAAGAAACACAATTTTTAATGGATACCATTATTGATATAACAGCCTATGGCCAGGACAATGAAGCCGCTGTTAAAGCTGCATTTGCCGAGTTTAGACGTATTAATGAACTAACTAATCGTTTTGATGCTGATAGCCAGGTAACTAAGATCAATGCGGCAGCAGGTAAAAGCAAAGTCCAGGTTGACCCGGACATTATTGCCATGCTTAAGCTGGCCCGGGACCGCTCAGAAAAATCTGCCGGGGCATTGGATATAACCGTAGGAGCGCTGACCGAGCTTTGGGGTGTGGGGCATAAAGGGGATTTTATACCAAGTCAGGCAGAGATTGAGTCGGTGCTGCCACTGGTCAATTATCGCTTGCTGGAAGTTGATGAACAAAACAATACTGTATTTTTACCTCAGGCAGGTATGCGGATTGACCTGGGGGCAGTTGCCAAAAGCTATGCGAACCGCAAAGCGGTTGAGGTCCTAAAGGCCAAAGGGATAAAGTCGGCGCTGATAAATGCCGGCGGCGAAGTACGGGTTGTCGGCACCAGGCCTGACGGGCAAGCCTGGCGGGTTGGCGTGCAGGACCCCCGGGATATGGAAGGCTTAGCCGCCAAAGTGGCGCTGACGGAGTGGGACTCACTGGAAACTTCCGGTGATTATCAGCGTTTTTTTATTAAAGATAATGTGAGATATGCCCATATTATCGATCCCCGTACCGGAAGTCAGCCCCGGCAGGTGATCAGTGTTACTGTTGTCTCTAAGGCAGACAACGAGGCCGATGTCTTAAGCACGGCCCTGTTTGTACTTGGGGTGGAAAAGGGGCAGCAGTTATTACAGCAATTTCCCGATACGGAGGCTATTTTCATTACTAATGACGGCCAAAAGGTTGTAACCCCCGGATTAACGGGAAAAATAGAGTTTTAGGTGGACAATATGGATATAAAGCAAATAAGCAGCAAAGTGGCTGCCGAGCTGCGCAGCCATTCAGTAAAAATTGCGAATGCTGATCATTACCTGCAGGCAGCTGTTACTGTACCGCTGGTTGATGTTGCCGGCCAGCCTTCTGTTTTGTTTGAGGTACGGTCAGGCAGCCTGCAGTGGCAGCCTGGCGAAATATGTTTTCCCGGCGGCCGGATTGAGGCCGCGGACAGCAGCCCCCTGGCTGCGGCTGTGCGGGAAACGATTGAGGAGCTTGCTGTGCAGCCTGAGGCGATAGAGGTACTGGGGCCGCTCGATATTATGGTTAATCCTATCGGCGTAATGATTTACCCGTTTGTCATCCACTTGGCGGCGGGGCTGCCGCTTACACCGAATGCCGATGAAGTGGCTGAGGTATTTACCGTCCCCTTGGAATTTTTGCTTAATACCAAGCCGCGGGCAGCGTCAATGGAGATGGCAACCAAACCACTGGCCGGTTTCCCCTTTGATCTCTTACCGCCGGATTACCCTCAGGATTACCGGCGGCGATATAAATACCAGGTATTGTTTTATCAATATAAACACTATGTTATCTGGGGCTTGACAGCCGGCGTGCTGGAAGGCTTTCTGGATATCTTCCGCAATCATGCCGCCGGGGCAAAGGCATGATTCTCCATATCGTCCTGCTAGTGAGTATCACCGGGCTGGTTTTTACCTACCCGTTTGATGGTTATTTCCGTTTTACGCTTAGTGTGGTCATGCTCGCCGTCCTCCTCTTGTATTTTGAGCGCTTACCCATTATACGGGTGGCGGCGGCCTCGGGCGGTCTCATTCTTTTATTGCGTACGGCGATAAAATATCCTTTTGTTAATGAAACACTGCTGAGCGCTGCGCTCCACAATCTGCCGTCTTTTTGCTATTATCTTACCTACGGCCTTTTGTTTAGCCTGCTCAGAATACGGGATTACACCGGCAATGTGCCGGTCCTGCTTTTGTTATTGAGCATCTGTGACATTGCCAGCAACTGTGTGGAACTGATGATTCGCTGGGAATTGGCCAGCCGCAGTCTGGAGACCGTCTTAACCAGTGTCGTAACAATGGGGGTGGGGCGGGCGCTGCTGGCGGTGGCCGGCTATTATTCGCTGAAACGCTACCGGGACTTTGTACTGGCTGAGGATCATGCGGCCCGCTATGCGGAACTCATCCTGCTTATCGCCAGGCTTAAAGCAGAGTTATTTTACCTGAAAAAATCCTCAGGTGATATTGAGCTGGTTATGGAAAAAGGCTATACGCTGTATCAAACCCTCAATGCCGCCAACCCGGGTGAACTGGCCCGGGCTGATTCGCCAACCTCACGGGCATTGGCCATTGCCCGTGACATTCATGAGGTAAAGAAGGATTATTACCGTGTCACCCGTGGAATCGAAGAGATTCTTGATGTGGCCGTTACGGAGGAAGGTCTGCCCTTAGACGAATTTTTTCAAATTGTGGAGCAGAATACCAGGCGCTATATCAGCAGCCTGGACAAGCCGGTCACAATTACCTTTGATTATGAGGGACAGCTTGTTACCGACCAATACTATACCATTGTTTCGATTCTGGACAATCTTATTACCAATGCGGTGGAAGCCGCCCAGAGCGCAGGCGTCATCGCTGTGACCGGGCTTTGCAGCGGCGGCAGGCTGGTGCTCACCGTCGCCGATAACGGCCCGGGCATCCGGGCCGAGGACCGGGAACTCATCTTTGCCCCGGGGTATTCAACAAAGTTCTCCGAGGTTACCGGGCAAATGTCAACAGGCCTGGGTTTAATTCATGTCAAAAATCTGGCAGAACTTCTGGGCGGCGAGATCACTTTTATCTCGGAACCGGGGAAAACTGTATTTACCGTCTCTTTGCCGCTGGCCAAGCTGGCCGTTGCCAGGGAGAACAGGCAGGATGATGAAGGGGTGTAGGATAAACGAATGCGATTTGTAATTATTGAAGACGATGTCAGTGTCCGGAGAATTATCGGCAATATTATCAATAAATATCAGTTGGGGACAGTGGTAGCCGAGTGTGGTGACGGGTTAAAAGCCGAGGCCTTCATCACTGAATATGCCCCCGATGTTGCTTTAGTCGATATGCTTTTACCGGGCCAGGACGGGGTGGAACTAATTAGAAAAATGCGGGAAAACACCCTGGATACCTCCTTTATTATGGTATCCGAGAGTACCAGCCAGCCAATGATTACCAAAGCCTATCAAACGGGGATAGATTTTTATATTCATAAGCCAATTAATGTTCTGGAGATTGTTTCAGTCATCCGCAGGGTTGAGGAAAGCAGGCGGCTGAGGGCCGTGATGTCGCTGATTTCCCAGACAACCGCCAAATATGGCACTCCGCCGTCACGTACGGCCGAGGCGGAGGATAGTACCAAAAAGAACCGGATTAACCGGATGTTTTCAGAACTCGGCATTATTGGCGAGGCCGGAGCCAAGAACATTCACCAGCTGATCCAGCTGGTAGACTCCCGGGTAACAGGCGGGGAACATCAGGCTTACCAGCTGCATGAACTCTATAACGAGCTGTCGCAGGCGATTGGCCAGGATGTCAAGACAATTGAGCAGCGGGTACGGCGGGCCATTGCGAAAGCTATGCAGAATGTTGCCAATATGGGGATTGAAGACTATCATAACGATAAATTTGAGGTGTACAGCGGCGCGTTGTTTGATTTCAAAGAAATCAGGCAGGAAATGGCTTTTGTTCAAGGCAAAGGCACCTATCACGGAAAAATTAATATCAAGAAATTTCTCGAAGGACTTCTGTTTCTCGCAGCTGAATGACCCCGCTCAGGCGGGGTCATTTGTATTATGTATACTTATTGGTTGCCAATGAAACTTTGTGTATGTTTATGTAGTTTTTTATAGAGGTTCATTTACATTAAATTCTGACAGATCATGTAAGCAGAGAACAAAAAGGAGGTAATTTATGTCTCACCCTCAAGCTGCCCCGAAAAAAGGCATGGGCCTGACAACGCAGATTTTTATTGGTCTTATCCTTGGTGTGATATTTGGCTATGTCTTCCCTAAATATGCTGTAGAGCTTAAGCCGGTAGGGGATATGTTTATCCGTATGATCAAGATGATCGTTGTGCCCCTGGTATTCAGCTCGCTGGTTATGGGTATTGCCGGCACCGGCGATTTCAAGAAATTAGGCCGTCTGGGCGCGAAAACTATTTTGTGGTTTGAAATTGCCACCACGTTGGCCCTGATTGTCGGTCTCGTTGTTGTAAATATCTTCCAGCCTGGTGTTGGTGTTCATGTTACTGGCGGTGACGCCAGTGTCGCTGCTGCTGCCGCGAACAAGAGCATTGATATGACACAAATGCTTGTTAATATTGTTCCTACCAATATCGTTGATGCCATGGGCCGGGGTGATATGCTCCAAATCATCCTGTTTTCGACATTCTTCGGTGTTGCTGCCGCTGCCATGGGCACAAAAGGCAGACCGGCAGTCGAGATGTGTATCAGCGTTGCCGAGATTATGTTTAAATTTACCTGGTATGTAATGAAGCTGGCGCCGATCGGCGTATTTGCCCTGATTGCCTTTACTGTCGGTAAATTTGGCCTGGGGATGCTGATTCCGTTGGCTAAGCTGATCGGTTCCCTGTATTTTGCCCTGATTGCTTTCATTTTCCTGGTATTGTTCAGTGCCTCGTTCGTTATCCGCGTGAACTTCTTCCATTTGCTCCGGGCATTGAAAGAGCCAATCCTCATCGCTTTCTCAACCGCCTCCAGTGAAGCCGCATTGCCGATAGCCATGGAAAAGCTGGAGAAGTTCGGCGTGCCCAAGCATATTATCACTTTCGTATTACCGACCGGCTATACCTTCAACCTTGACGGTTCGACCCTGTACAGCGCTTTGGCGGTTGTGTTCATCGCCCAGGTCTATGGCGTGCCGTTCGATATTTCTCAGCAGATCCTTATGGTTCTTACGCTGATGTTGTCTACTAAAGGGATTGCTGCGGTGCCTGGCGCCTCCCTGATTGTTATCGCCGGTACAGCTGCCGCTTTCGGCCTGCCTGTGGAAGGCATCGGCATCATTCTTGGTGTCGACCGTATTCTGGATATGGCCCGTACGGCCTGTAACCTGATCGGTAACTGTGTAGCGGCCGTAGTTGTCGCCCGGTGGGAGAAGGAGCTGCCTGACGATGTACTGCAAGTGGCTTATGCCCAAAGCTATGAAGACTAATCCTTGCTATAATCAACAGTAAATTTTACAGACTGCCTCAGGCAGTCTGTTTTTTTTTGCCCAGATAAACACTCCTACCGTTACAACGGCCCCAGCAAAGGATGAAATGTATTTTTCAGGGTAGCAGCATAAGTTTATATTTTCTTTATTTTTTTCTTTAATGGAAAAAAGGATAAAAGCAAAATCGGTAGAATTAAGGATATATTGATAACCGGCTGGAATGGAGTTACAGAGATGAAACAGATTTCATTAGCTTTCGGGCTGCAGGCGCTAACGCTTTGCCTGCCGCAGGAAAGCCTGCTTGCGTATATTGAAGGCCGTGAAACCACGCCTGTTACAGATGTTGCCCGGGTTGTCCGTGAAGTCCTGAATCACCCTGTTGCTTCACCGCCTTTGCGGGCAGTGGTGCAGCCAGGCGACAAAATTGTCGTTATCGCTGCCGATATTACCAGGCAGTGGGTCCGGCATGACCTGTTCCTGCCGGCTTTGCTGGATGAGCTTAACAGCGCCGGGGTCGCTGACAGCAACATAACGCTGGTGACTGCACTGGGGGCGCACCGGCGGCATACCCGGGATGACAATATACTGACCTATGGCCAGGAGGTGGTTGGCCGGATAAACATAGTACAAAGCCGGGCCGTAGAAAAGGCCGACTTTGCTTATTGCGGCTGTACCCGCCGGGGAACACCGGTTTATATTAACCGCCATGTCCTCCAGGCCGGTAAAGTTATTCTGACCGGGGGCATTACTTACCACTCCATGGCTGGTTTCGGCGGCGGACGCAAAGCCATACTCCCCGGTGTGGCCGGGTATGAAACCATCCAGGCCAATCACCGTCTTTGCTTAAGCCCTGAGCAGGGGAGCGGCCCGCACCCGGAATGCCGGCAGGGCAATCTGGCGACAAATGAGATGCACCTGGATATGGTAGAAGCAGCGGCTATGGTTAAGCCGGATTTCCTCCTTAACGCCGTATTTACCGCGGCCGGTGGTTTTGCCGGCTTTGTTGCCGGTCACTGGCATGAGGCCTGGCTGTCAGGCTGCCGCCAGGCAGCAGCGATTGCCGGTGTGCCGGTTGCAGAGCCGGCTGATGTGGTTATTGCCTCGGCCGGCGGTTATCCGAAAGACATTAATTTTTATCAGGCATCCAAGGCTATTGAAAATGCCTGCCTGGCTGTCAGGCCCGGCGGCATCCTGATTGTTGTTATGGAGTGCCGGGAGATTAGTGAACCGCCTGATTTTAGCCAATGGTTTGACTATCCCACCCTGTATGACCGCGAGGCGGCTTTGCGGGAAGGATTTACAGTACCTGGCTTTGTGGCCTTAAAGCTTGGCTTTATTTGCCAGCACCATGCCGGTTATTATTGTTTCGCGGCCGGAAAACCAGGGATTTCTGGAAAGGGCAGGCATGGTGTTTGCTGTTTCACTGGCAGCGGCCTTGCAACTGGCGGCCGCCAAGCTTGGTCGTCAGGAGTTTCGTATTAGCGTTATGCCCCAGGGGGGGAATGTAGTGCCTTGCAAAACGTCCAACTGCTGAAGACTATCTGCATAAAAATACTAAAATTAAATACAAAAAATGATTATATGCCATGCAGGAAATATAGGAAAAAGTGGCGAAAATACCTCAATTGTGCTTTATAAATATTATGCAGGAGGGGATTTTTATGCAGAAAAAAATAGTAATATTAGTACTTATCGCGGCCATGCTGGCTATCGTGGCGGCCGGCTGTGGCGCCAATAAACCGGTACAGCAAGCCGCGCCGCAGGCAGCAGAGAAAAAACCGGTCATTATCGCCTATACCCCGTGGACGGGATATGGTGCCCTGTTTGTTGCCCAGGAAAAAGGCATGTTTAAAAACCGCGGCGTGGATGTGGAACTGCAGTCGATTGAAGGTGTCGGCGATCGCAAGCAGGCGTTGGTGGCCGGTAAGATTCAAGCCATGGCCGCCTCCCTTGATGTGTCGGTTTCCGCGGCCGGTGAAGGGGTGCCGATGAAATTTGTCTGGGCCTTTGATGCATCTAACGGCGCTGACGGCCTGATTGTAAAAAAAGGCCAAGGGATTGAAACCGTTGCTGATCTGAAAGGCAAAGAGGTTGCCTTTCACCGCGGATCGGCGGCGCATTTCTTTTTAAACACGCTGCTGGAAAAGCATGGACTGCAAGACAGTGATATTAAAGCCGTGGATATGAAGGCCAGTGAAGCGGCGTCCGCCTTTATGGCCGGCAAAGTAGCTGCGGCTGTTACCTGGGAACCCCATTTGGGCAAAGCCAGGGCTGCCGGCGAAACCGTGCTGGCTACTACGAAAGATACGCCGGGGCTTATTGCCGATGTATTAGCATTCCGTGAAGATATCACCAAAAGTAATCCTGAAACCGTACAAGCCGTGGTGGCGGCCCTGGCTGAGGCCACTGAATTTATGAGTAAAAACCCCGAAGAAGCCAATAAGATTTTGGCAGCCGCTTTTAAGATGAAACCCGAAGAGGTGGCAGCCGATATCCAGACGGTTAAGTTTTATGACTTGCAGGAAAACCTGGAGTTTTATGGCACCCAGGAAAAACCGGGGGCGATTTACGAAGTGGGCAACCGGGCCAGTGCTTTTTATATTAAACTGAAGCTTTTATCCCAGGCTCCGGATTTGAACAAATACATCGACAACACGTTTATAACCAAGGTTAAGTAGCTGATAAGGCTAGTACCTCATCTTTCTTAAAATCGAGGGAATAGTTTGCGTAGATTTTTTCGCAATGCAAGGCGGAGGACGCTAACTTATTCAGTAAGATCTGCTTTAATAAGGCCGGTAGGTGATAGGTCTCTTATTACTTGCGCGGGCCGCGCATATCGGACATATGTAAGGCGACGACAACGCAGCAGTGCGGGAAAAGATGCGCAAAATATCCTTGGTTTTAAGGGAGATGAGGTACTATGAGGCCGTGCTAGAGGAATTTCAGCCTCTACGCGGCCTTTTTTATCCTGTAAGCAAGGTTAACTTTCCGTCTGGATCAGGGCAGCAGCGACTTCCGCCTTCGCTAAGGCCCCGCGCAAGCCGTGTTTTCTGACATGATCAGAGAGTATAGCGGTTTCTGATCATAAGTAAGAACGACTATACCCTAAAGGGCCCAGGCGGCTTCTGCCGGCGTCCTGAGGGACTTGTCACAAGCCAAGTCTTTTTTTATCCCAGAGCAGCGTATTATTTCTAACCATAAGGAGGCCGGAACCATGGTCAAATGCAAACTATTAACACCTAAAGCTGAAATTGCCGCGCCCCTGTATATAACGCTGAGCGCATTGACCTTTGTTCTTGTTGGAGCCGTCTGGTCGGCGCTTACTTACAGCGAAATGATTCCCCCCATGTTTTTACCCCCGCCGGACAAGGTTCTGAAAGATGGAGTATTGTTATTTACGGAGTTTGATCTGCTGGCCGATATCTGGGCCAGTGTGGTCAGGGTTACGGCCGGTTTTGTGCTGGCGGCAGTGATTGCGGTGCCGCTGGGTATTTTGATGGGCAGCCTTAAAGTTTGTGAAGCGCTGGTTGAGCCGCTGTTAAGTTTTATCCGCTATATGCCGGCATCAGCCTTTATTCCGCTGTTTATTCTCTGGCTGGGTATCGGTGAGAGCGAAAAAATTGCTGTTATTCTTTTTGGCACCTTTTTTCCGCTGGCGCTGATGGTTATGGATGTTACCAAAAATGTGGCCCATGACCTCATTGACACCGCTTATACACTGGGGGTATCGCGGCTGGGCGTGTTCCGCCGGGTCATATTGCCGGCCAGCCTGCCGGGTATCGTCGATACCCTGCGAATCGCTTTTGGCTGGGCCTGGACGTACCTGGTTGTTGCAGAAATCGTCGCAGCCGGCTCTGGTCTGGGGTATATGATTATGCAGTCACAGCGCTTTTTAAAAACCGGGAATATCATTGTCGGCATTATTGTTATCGGTGTAATCGGCATCCTTATTGATGTTCTGTTTAAATGGCTGTACGCCAGAATGTTCCCGTGGCTGGGGAAAGGAGGCCGGTAATATGGCGGAACCCGCGCAGGCAAAATTAATTATTGACGGTGTCAGTAAAACCTTTACCGGGAAACAAGGTCAGATTACGGCTTTGGCCGAGGCCGGTTTTACCGTTAAACCCAGTGAGTTTGTTACCATCCTCGGGCCTTCGGGCTGCGGCAAATCCACCATCTTAAAGATCGTGGCCGGGCTGGAGTCGCCCACTTCCGGTCGGGTGCTCCTAGACGGGCGCGAAATCACAGAACCCGGCCGGGACCGGGGCATGGTATTTCAGACCTATACCCTGTTTCCCTGGCTTTCGGTACGGGAGAATATTGAGTTTGGGCTGGATGTTGCCGGTAAAACCAGGCATGAGCGCCAGGAAGTGTCTGAGCACTATATTGATAAAATTGGCCTGAGAGGCTTTGAAAACTTTTTCCCCCGTGATTTATCAGGCGGCATGAAGCAGCGGGTGGCTATTGCCCGGGCGCTGGCTAATGACCCTGAGGTGCTGCTCATGGATGAGCCGTTTGGTGCCCTGGATGCCCAAACCCGTACAGTCATGCAGGAACTGCTGCTGGATGTATGGGATGAATCGCATAAAACAATTCTTTTTGTCACCCATGATGTGGATGAAGCCGTTTTTATTGGCGATACAATCTATATCATGACAGCCCGGCCAGGGAGGATCAAAGCCAGAATAGCGGTGGACCTGCCGGATCAGCGCACCTTTGATCTGAAGCTGAGCGAACAGTTCACGCAAATTAAGCGTCAGGTTATGGGGCTTATCCGGGAGGAAGCCTGGAAGGCTGCCAATACCAATACATAAGGCGGAGGGAGCACGTTATGAAAACCTTATCTAGGATTACCGAAACATTTTCTGAATCAGTCATTCGCGAGATGACCAGGATTTGCGATGCGGCCGGCGGCTATAATCTTTCCCAGGGCTTTCCCGATTTTGACAGCCCCAAGGCTATTCAGGCGGCTGCCATCCGCGCTATCTCAGCCGGGTACAACCAGTATCCCGTTACCTTTGGCGAGCCTGAGCTCCGGGAGGCCATCAGCCGCAAGGTGCGCCGCTACAATCACATCGACTGTGATCCGGCCACAGATATCACTGTTACCTGTGGCGCCACGGAAGCCATGATTGCCACACTCAAGGCCCTGATTAATCCGGGCGATGAAATCATTATTTTTGAACCTTTCTATGAAAATTATGGCCCTGACTCCATCCTGTCCGGGGCCACTCCGCGTTATGTCACATTATATGGGCCGGACTGGCATTTTTCGTCAGACGAGCTGGCTGCCGCTTTTAATGAAAAAACCAAGGCCATTATTATCAATACCCCCAATAACCCGACCGGCAAGGTCTTTACCAGGTCTGAACTGCAGGAAATTGCCGGACTGGCGGTTAAATGGGACACCTACGTTGTTGCTGATGAGATTTATGAACATATCCTGTACGATGAGGCCGAGCATATATCGATTGGCTCCCTGCCGGGTATGGCCGAGCGGACAGTTACGATTAACTCTATTTCCAAAACCTATTCGGTTACCGGCTGGCGGGTGGGCTGGGCCATTGCCGCCCCGCCGATTACGCAGCGGATCAGAAAGGTGCATGATTTTTTTACCGTCGGTGCACCGACCCCCTTCCAGCATGCCGCGGCCGAGGCCATGAGCTTTGGGCCGGAATATTATGCAGGGCTGAAAAATCATTATACCGAGGCCCGTGATTTTTTTCTTAATGCCCTCCGGCAAGCTGGTTTTCAGTGCGCATTACCGCAAGGGGCCTATTATGTGCTGGCCGATGCCGGCCCCCTTATGCAAAAGCTAAAGATTACCGACGATACCGACTTTAGCCGCAGACTCATTGAATTGGCCGGTGTTGCGACTGTCCCGGGATCCTCCTTTTACGCGGATAAAACCAAAGGCAGCCACCAGGTCCGGTTTTGCTTCTGCAAACAGTGGGAGACGCTGGCGCAGGTTGCCCAGGCCCTGACAATAAAACTTTCGTAAACAATTAATTTTTAAGAATATGGCATAAGAACTTGCGCCCCGCCAATACTAAGATTGAGTATATCAATTACGTTACGGAAAGGGTGACAGTATTGTGCACTAACAGTCGCTTACAAACTATCGTCAGTATCCTCATCATCCTGCTGGTCTTAGCCGCTGTCCTGGCTGGTGGCTGTGGCACCGGCAATAAACCGGCTCCGAAACCCCTTGATCCGAACCAGCAGGCACCGGGCGATGGTACTATGCCCCCGCGCATGGTTATTGGCTACTATGAAAACCCCTGGCCCGGCACCCCTGACCAGAGCGGTTCTTTTCCCAGTATGAAGGCTCATGCCAAGAGTTTATCAGCTGTGGGGCCCTTTTGGTACAAAGCTACCAAAGACGGCACCCTTGAGGCTAAGGACAGCCAACTGGTCTATGATACAGCCCGGCAGTCCGGTCTAAAGTTGTACCCGCTGGTGACAAATAAAACCGGCTCTACCGATGCGGTACTTGGCGATCCGGCAGTTCGCACCAAAGTAACCGACAGTATTGTTAAACTTGTACAGGAAAAAGGCTATGACGGTATCAATATTGACTTTGAACTGTTGCCGCCCAAGCACAAAGACAACCTGACTGCCTTTATGGCTGAACTGTATCCCAAGATGAAGGCCATAAATAAAACCGTGATTGTTTCCGTATTCCCCCGGGTTGAGGTGGCCGAAGACGTATCCGGCGCTTACGATTATCCGCAGCTGGCCCCTAATGCCGATTTTCTGCAGATTATGACCTATGATAACCACTGGGCGACTTCGGAACCAGGGCCGGTGGCGCCGGTGGAGTGGTTTGAAAAAAATGTTAACTATGCAATTGAGCAAGCCGGCGGCCCCCATAAAGTCATCATCGGCATCAGCGCTTATGGCTATGACTGGGTAGGCAAAGAAGGGGAAACGATTAAATATGTTGACGCCATTGTGCTGGCTGAAAAAAATGGCGCTAAAATCAATTATGATGACAAAGCGCAGGCACCCTGGTTCAAATACAAAAACCATGAAGTATGGTTTGAAAATGATAAAAGTACAGCAGCCAAACTGGACATCGTGGCCAAATACAACCCGGCCGGGATTGCGATCTGGCGTCTTGGCCAGGAGCAGCCGGAGATTTGGGGAATTATCGACAAAAAGTTTCCCAAGCAGCAATAATTGGCAAACCTGCCGCGCCGGCGGCAGGTTTTTTTTGCCATACCGAGAATATCAGGCATAAAGATAATCATTCAGGCGAGGAGGAATGAGTATATGGCTGTTGTTGAAGTTACCATTGCCCCGTTGGGGACAGGCTCACCCAGTGTCAGTCACTTTGTGGCCGGCTGCCACAAAGTCCTCGAACAAGCCCCGGATCTTGCCTATCAGTTAACGCCGATGGCAACTGTCATTGAGGGGGATCTAGACCGGATTTTAGCGGTTATTCGACAAATGCATGAAGTGCCTTTTACGGGCGGTGCCCAGCGGGTTATGACGGCAATCCGGATTGACGACAGACGGGACAAAGAATTGACAATGGCAGGAAAAATCAAGGCTGTTACTGACAAACTGTAATGTTTGTTCCGTTCTTTTTCGTAAAAATACTTGACCTTTTAAACTAGAATTTGCTATACTTCAAGACAAGCCCCCGGCGACAGGGGGCTTGTCTTGTTATGTTATAAAAGGTAATATAAAGACGATGGAAGGGTGATTGTGTTATGACATCACGCCTGGAAAAACGGCTTGTTGATCAGCGCAAAAACCGGCGCAGCCGTTTTTTACTGATACTCCTTTGCTTGCTTTTGTTTATTACTGTGGCCGGCGCCACCTATTACTGGTCAACAGGCGGTACCTTTGAAAAAGCCCGGCAGGCAGGGGCGGATGTAACCGGACTGCCGCACAAAGTCAACATCCTGGTAATGGGAGTAGATGAGCGCAGTGATGATGTTGGCCGTTCGGATACGATGTTCGTCGTTACTGTCGACACCGGCACCAAAGAAGTGTCCCTGCTGTCCATACCCCGGGATACCAGGGTTAGAATCCCCGGTTACGGCTGGGACAAGATTAACCATGCCTATGCTGAAGGCGGCCATAAGCTGTCAAAACGGGCAGTGGAAGAGTTGTTGGGCATCCCCCTGGATTATTATGCAATCATTAACTTTGCGGCCTTTAATAAAATCGTTGACGCCGTCGGCGGTGTCACTGTTGATGTGGAAAAACGTATGTATTATGAAGATCCCTATGACAACCTGTTGATTGACCTTAAGCCCGGTCTGCAGAAAATGGACGGCAGGACTGCAATCAAATACGTTCGCTACCGCGACGAAGAGGGCGACATTGGCCGGATTGAGCGCCAGCAGAAGTTTATCAAAGCGATGCTCAAAGAAGCCAGCAGCCCGTTCATTCTGCCGCGGATACCGGGCATTATCCGGGAAGTAAACGCAGCTATTGACACTGATATGACAACCGCAGAAATGCTGAATCTGGCAAAACTGTTGAATGATGCGTCCAAGGCCGGCCTAAAGGCGGATATGGTGCCGGGAAAACCGGCCTATATTGCCGATATCAGTTATTGGCTGCCTGATATCATTGCATTGCGAAATTATGTGATTTTTACCCAGGGCATGACTGCCGATGCCAAGTTTGTGGCTGCCGCCCGCTCCACCGCGGCTCAGTATGAACGGTCTGTGCCGCAGGAAATGAAAATCGTTGATGTGCCGAAAAAGCCGGAGGAGGTAAAAGACCCCAAACCAAAAGCGATTACCGATCCCAAAGCTCCGGATAAGTCTAAAGAAGCCGATAAGGCTAAAGAAACCGACAAGCCCAAAGAAACCGGCAAACCTAAAGCGCCGGCAGCCGGCGGCAAGCTGCGGTTTGAAGTGGTCAATGCCAGTGGTGTGCCGGAGGCCGGGGAAAAAATGGCCGAGGCCCTCCGGGATCAGGGGTATGATGTGATTGGCGTGGCCGGCAGTAAAGCGGTCAGCCGAAATACGGTGGTCATTGCCAACGGCGCTGAAGCCAGCGGCAAGCTAACAAGGCTGCCATTCCGCTATGCGCTGCAGGTTAACCGGGATGAAAGCAAAGCCGACACGGTCAGGGTGATAGTCGGCAAAGATTATCTGCAATAAGTGAATTTTCCGCCGGAAATTCTTAATAATGCGGTCAATAGCAACCAGTGCCGGGCACAAGGTTGCTATTTTTTTTGCCTAATCCGGGATACTAAGTAATATGAATTGGCCTAAAGAAAAGGGGACATATATGTGGGACGAGAAAAGCCGGCGGATTGGCATATTAGCCCTCATTGCCGTCGGCATTATCGGCGTACTGGTGCTTAGGCTGGTTTGGCTGCAATTGTTTCAGGGCGGGCAATATAAAAAAATCGCCGAACAAAACCGGACCCGGCAAATTACCGCTCAGGCACCAAGAGGGACAATCTATGACCGGAACGGGGCCGTGATTGTGACCAACCGGCCTAGTTTTGCCATATCCATCATTCCCGGCGAATATACAAAGCCGCAGGAGAGCACCCCGCTGTTGGCGACGATTACCGGTATCCCTGTCGCGGAGATTGAACGGCTGTTGCAAGGCAGCGAAGACTTCCTGTATACCCCGGTGCGGGTCAAGCGGGACATTAATGCCGCCATGATCGCCCAGGTCGAGGAACGGCAGGATTATCTGCCTGGCGTGATCATTGAGGCTATTCCGGTCAGGCAGTATCTGTACAACGAGCTGGCGGCTCACGTATTGGGGTTTGTCGGCAGTATTGGCGAAGAGGAATATGTCAGGCGTAAAAGTCAGGGAGTTCGCCCCACCGATTTGGTGGGCAAGGATGGACTGGAGCGGGAATGGGAAGAAGTCTTGCGCGGCACCGACGGCGGCCTGAGGCTGGAAGTCAATGCCGGTGGGGAAGAAGTGCGGTCTCTGGGGGACCGGACAGCTATTCCCGGCCAGGGGCTGGTATTGACGCTTGATGCTAATCTGCAAAAGGCTGCGGAGGAAGCTTTGGCTGTTCAGCTAACAGCCAGCCGCAGCCTGGGCGAGCCGGCTACAGGCGGGGCCATTGTGGCTCTTGACGTAAAAACAGGCGGTGTACTGGTCATGGCCAGCAACCCGGCTTTTGATCCCAATGTTTTCGCCGGCGGCATCTCCAGCCGGGAGTGGACCAGGCTGATTGCCAATCCCAATACCCCGCTCAGCAACCGGGCTATCCAGAATACGTATCCGCCGGCCTCGGTATTTAAGATTGTTACAGCCGCTGCGGCCTTGGAGCTGAATCTGACCACCCCCGGGGAAATTTTTGACGACCGCGGGGTATATGTATTAAACGGCTGGAGCTTTTATGGCTGGAATACCAAAGGCCTGGGCAGACTGACCGTCAGCGGCGCCCTGGCCTGGTCGAGCGATCCGGTTTTTTATGAGCTTGGCCGCCGCCTGGGGGCCGACAATCTGGCTGCCTATGCTCTGACCTTTGGTTTTGGTCAAAAGTCAGGCATTAAGCTTGCCGGGGAAGAAAAAGGAAATGTGCCGACTACCGAATGGAAACAGGCTACCTATGGCGAAGGCTGGTATCCGGGCGAAACCCTGATTGCCGCCATTGGCCAGGGGTATTATCTGGTGACGCCTTTGCAGCAGGCTTTGCTGGCGGTAGCGGCTGCCACCGGCGGTGTGGTTTACAAGCCAATGCTTGTTGACAAGGTGCTGACTCCTGACGGCAATCTGGCCGAAAAGCTGGAGCCTGAGATTCTGCGGACAATCTATCTGCGGCCTGAGGTCTGGGACACCATTCGTCAGGGGATGATTGCTGTTACTGTCAGCGGTACCGGGGCCGCCACTTTTAAAGGGTTCCCCCAAACAGTGGCCGGAAAATCCGGCTCGGCCGAAACCGGGCGGGGCACTACTCATTCCTGGTTTGCCTGCTATGCCCCGGTGGAAAGCCCGGAAATTGCCGTGGCTGTTTTTGTTGAAGACGGGGGGGAGGGGTCTATGGCTGCGGCCCCTGTTGCCAGGCGGATACTGGAGTCGTATTTTTCCATACCGGGTAAAGCCCTGCCGCCGTCCGACAGAACAGATTAGCCTGGTTCATTATTTTATTTATGTCAAAAGGAAAATTACCATTTGGCCGCGAAATATGATAAGATGTTGATGGTACCATAACTCATCCGGGACGTGAAATGAATGGAGTTATACCCGATCAATCTTAAATTAGCCGGGCGGCGGTGCGCTGTTGTCGGCGGCGGTGCGGTTGCAGCGCGAAAAGTGACGCTGCTTGCGGCAGCTGAGGCGCAAGTGACCGTATTTAGTCCGCTGCTTGCACCCGGTCTGGCCAGCCTGGTCGAGGCCAGGCATCTGACCTGGGTGCCGCGTGTGTATGCCCCGGGGGATTTATATAATTTTTTTCTCGTATTTTGCGCTACCGATCAGCCTGAGGTCAACCGGCAGGCCGCGGCCGCGGCGCGGGCCGCCGGGGCGCTGGTAAACTGTGCGGATGCGCCTGAACTGTCTGACTTTTACGTGCCGGCCCATATTGCGCACGGCGATTTACTCATTACCGTTTCGACAGGCGGCGGCAGCCCTGCTTTGGCCAGGCGCCTGAAAGAGGATATTGCTGCCCGGTATGGTCCGGAATATGGCCACTACCTGACACTGATCGCCAAATTGCGGCCTGAGATCAAGGACCGTCTGTCAACAGCGAAAAAGCGGGAAAAATTTTGGCGTGAGACGATTGACAATGAGGCGCTGAACTTAATTAAAAATGGTAAGTTTAGCGAGGCGGAGGAGAGAATACGACATGCAGCTTGTTGTACTGGGCCTGAATCATAGAACTGCCCCGGTAGAGGTCAGGGAATGCTTCTCCTTTTCTGAGGAAAAAATCAAAGCAGCGTATAAGCGTCTTCCCGAATATGATGATATCCGGGAATGCGTTATTTTGTCTACCTGTAACCGTACGGAGATGTATGCGGTTGTTGAGGAGGCGGATGATGCCCTGCCGGTTATGCAGGAGTTTCTCGATCATATGGCCCCGGGTGTATTAGCTGAGACAAGCTATGATTATCTGTTTTATTTTCAGCAGGAGGAATGTATCCGGCATTTGTTCCGGGTCAGTGCCAGCCTCGATTCCCTGGTGCTGGGGGAAGGGCAGATCTTAAGTCAGGTAAAGACCGCCTATGCCATGGCCCGGACGGCCGGCACCACCAGCACCGTGCTGAACACCTTGTTCAACAGGGCGATTGCTGTCGGCAAAAAAGTCAGGACAACGACCCGGATTGCCTACAATGCTGTTTCTGTCAGCTATGCGGCGGTCGAACTGGCTAAAAAGGTACTGGGCGATTTGTCAGCTACCAATGTCCTGGTGCTGGGAGCCGGCGAAATGAGTGAACTGACGGCCAAACATCTTGTGGCCAGCGGCGTTAAAACAGTTTTTGTGTCAAACCGCAACTATGACAGGGCTGCTGCCCTGGCGGTCAAGTTCCGCGGGGTGGCCGTACCGTTTGAGAATTTTATGCAGTCAGCCGTTGAGGCCGATATTATTATTACTTCCACCGGTGCGCCTCACTATATCATCCATGCCTGGGATGTGGCCCACCTTATGCCCAAGCGGCAGGGCCGGCCGATCCTGTTTATCGATATCGCCGTACCGCGCGATATCGAGCCTGAGGTCGGGGCCATTGCCGGTGCGTCCTTATACAATATTGACGACCTGGAAGCGGTTGTGGAATCAAATCTGCGGGGGCGGGAGCAGGAGGCTGTTGAAGCCGAAAAGCTGATTGATGAAGAGATGGCCGGAATTATTGAAAGGTTCCGTTATTTATCGTATCAGCCAACCCTGGTGCGGCTGACCGACAAGGCCGAGCGCATCAGGCAGCGGGAAATTAAGCGGGCCATGGCCAAGCTGCCCGATATTACCGCCGACGAGCGCAAGATATTTGAAAATATGTCAAGAATGATTGTGAGAAAGCTGCTCCGCGACCCGATTGTCAGGCTGAACGAAGCGGCCGGCACCGACAAGGAGTATCATTATCAGGATGCTCTCCGGAAACTGTTTAAGCTGGATATTGCGCTGGAAATAGCACGGGAACAGGAAGACTATTTAGGAGAGGAACAACACAGTGAAACAAAAACTTGTCATCGGTACGCGCGGCAGTAAGCTGGCCTTGTGGCAGGCCAATTATGTGGCGGCCTGTCTGCGGACGCGTTATCCGGAAGTGGAAATTGTCCTCAAGAATATGGTAACAACAGGCGACCGGATCCTCGATGTGCCATTGGCGAAGATCGGCGGCAAAGGACTGTTTACGAAAGAACTGGAAATGGCTATGCTGAGCGGCGAAATCGACCTGGCAGTGCACAGCCTGAAAGATATGCCCACTGAACTGCCGGCCGGCCTGGTGCTGGCGGCAGTGACCGACCGGCTTGACCCCGGTGACGCCCTGATTAGCCCGGTCTATAAAACACTGGCCAATCTGCCTGTTAACGCCCGGGTCGGGACCTCAAGCCTCCGGCGCAAAGCGCAGCTGCTGAATGCCCGGCCTGACCTTGTGATTGTGGACCTGCGCGGCAACCTGGATACGCGGCTGAAGAAGCTGACAACAGAAAATCTTGACGCTATCCTGCTGGCAGTGGCCGGGCTCAAACGCCTGGGCTGGGATGCACAGATTACGCAAATCCTGCCGCAGGATATTTGTCTGCCTGCCGTCGGCCAGGGAGCGCTGGCCCTGGAAGCCCGGGCTGACGATACGGACACCCTGGCCCTGCTGCAATTCCTGAATCATGCGCCAACCTGTCAGGCTACGCTGGCCGAACGGAGTTTTCTGGCTGAGGTTGAAGGCGGCTGCCAGATCCCGATCGGGGTTTACGGTCAGCTTGACCGGGAGGGTCAGCTCCGCCTGAATGCGGTTATTATGTCGCCTGACGGCCAAGAAGTGGTTCGGGACACGGCCTGTGGCAGTCCGGCCGAAGCGGCGGTGCTGGGACAGGCACTGGCGGTGCGCATGTTGGACAATGGCGGGCGGGAAATACTGGCCCGGCTATTTGCCGCCCAATAATTCTTTAAGGGCTGTTATATAGATCAGTATGTAGGGGTAAGGGGGATGCCAATGAACCAGGGAATTGTTTATTTAGTCGGTGCCGGTCCCGGTGACTACGGGCTGATTAGCATAAAGGCCATTGAATGTATTAAAGAGGCCGATGTCATCGTATATGACCGGCTGGCTGACGACCGTCTGCTGGCGCATGCCCGGCCGGAGGTTGAGCTTGTTTATGTCGGTAAAGCCTCAAGCGACCATACCATGCGGCAGGAGGACATTAACCAGCTGCTGGTGGATAAAGCCGGGGCGCAGAAAACGGTTGTCCGCCTTAAAGGCGGCGATCCCTTCGTTTTCGGCCGCGGCGGCGAAGAAGCGTTAACACTGCTGGCGCATAATATTCCTTTTGAGGTCGTGCCTGGCATTACCTCGGCTATTTCCGTACCGGCCTATGCCGGCATTCCGGTAACACACCGGGGGATTGCCACCTCGTTTGCCGTCATTACCGGCCACGAAGATCCTGCCAAGGCCGAGTCGACAATCAAATGGGATAAATTGGCGACTGCCGTAGATACCCTGGTATTCCTGATGGGGGTGGAGAATCTGCCCTACATTACCGGTAAGCTGATAGAGCATGGCCGCCCGGCTGATACGCCGGCGGCTGTTATTCGCTGGGGCACCAAACCTGAGCAGGAAGTACTGGTAACCACTGTTGGCCAGGCGGCTGCCGCTGTTGCCGCCAGGGGCTTGAAACCGCCGGCGATCTTTATTGTCGGCCATGTGGTTGCTTTACGGGATAAACTGGCCTGGTTCGACAATAAACTGCTGTTCGGCAAAAAGATACTTGTGACCAGGGCCCGTGAACAGGCCAGCGTGCTTACGGCCGGTTTGGCCAAGCGGGGCGCCTGCTGTATAGAAGCCCCGGCCATTAAGATTGTTCCGCCTGAAAGCTATGGTCCCCTGGATGAGGCCATTGCCAGGCTAAAAGAATATGACTGGCTGATTTTTACCAGTGTTAACGGCGTTGCGCATTTCTTCAACCGGTTGACGGCTGCCGGACTGGATACCAGAGCGATTGCGGCCAAGGTGGCTGCCATCGGCTTGCCCACAGCGAAGCTGCTGAGAAATTACGGTATTGCGGCCGATATTGTTCCGGCTGAGTTCCGGGCCGAGGGCGTCGTTGAGGCCTTAGGCCCTTACATAAAACCCGGCGTAAAGGTGTTGATTCCCCGGGCTTTGATAGCGCGGGATATTCTGCCGGTAAAGCTGGCAGAACAGGGGGCCCAGGTTGATGTAGTCCCCGCGTACCGGACCCTGGCCGGCGATACGGACGGGCAGGAACTGGCGGCCAAGCTGAACCGGGGCGAGATTGAACTTGTTACCTTCACCAGCTCATCAACCGTAACTAACCTGCTGGCCCTGCTGGGCCCTGCGGGGTCCGGGCTTATTGCTAAAGCCAAGGTGGCGGCAATCGGCCCCATCACGGCCGAGACCTGTCTGGCCCATGGCATTACACCCGATGTTATTGCCGAGGAATATACCATTAAAGGCTTAATTGCGGCCATTACGGCCATGTACAGGGAGGAGTAAATATGGCTATTGTTCAGCGTCCCCGGCGACTGCGAGTCTCCGGCGGCATCCGCAGCATGGTGCGGGAGACGGCACTCGCGGCGGCTGATCTTATCTATCCGTTGTTTGTTGTCCCTGGCACGAAAATTAAAAAAGAGATTGCTTCTTTGCCGGGCAATTATCATCTGTCGCCCGATATGGCTGTTGACATCGCCAGACAGGTTTATGCCGCGGGGATTCCGGCCATACTGGTTTTTGGCCTGCCGGCCTACAAGGATGCGCGTGGCAGCAGTGCCTGGGATATGAACAGCCCGGTGCAGCAGGCGGTTATGGCCATTAAGCAAGCCCTGCCTGCGCTTGTTGTCATTACCGATGTCTGTTTGTGCCAATATACCGATCATGGCCATTGCGGCCTGCTGAACGGCGATACAGTGGATAATGATCCGACCCTGCCGCTCTTAGCCGCAGTGGCGGTCAGCCATGCCCAGGCAGGGGCCGATATGGTCGCGCCGTCGGATATGATGGACGGCAGGGTCGCCGCTATCCGGGAACTGCTGGACCGTTCGGGCTGCAGTGATGTCAGCATTATGTCCTATTCGGCCAAATATGCCTCCGGCTACTACGGGCCCTTCCGGGATGCCGCCGACTCGTCGCCGCAGTTTGGCGACCGCCGGGCCTACCAGATGGACCCGGCTAATGCGCGGGAAGCCCTGAAGGAAGTGGCGCTTGATGTTGCCGAAGGGGCGGATATTATTATTGTTAAGCCGGCCCTGGCTTATCTTGATATTGTCCGCCAGGTAAAGGATAAGTTCCTGCTGCCTGTGGCCGCCTATAATGTCAGTGGCGAATATGCCATGGTTAAGGTGGCGGCGGCCCAGGGTCTGATTGATGAACCGCGCCTGGTCATGGAAACTCTTACCGGCATGAAGCGGGCCGGTGCGGATATGATTATTACCTATCATGCCTTAGATGCTGTACGCTGGTTGTAGGGAGGAGAAACAATGGCATTCAAACTGGATAAATCAGATAAAGCCTTTGCTGAGGCCAAGCAGTATATTCCCGGCGGTGTCAACAGCCCTGTCCGTTCGTTCCGTGGTGTTGGCGGCACGCCGCCCTTTATTGCCAAAGCGGCCGGCAGCCGTATTTATGATATTGACGGCAACAGCTATATTGATTATGTCGGTTCCTGGGGGCCAATGATTTTAGGCCATGCCCACCCTGAGGTTGTCGGTGAGTTAAAAGAGGCTCTAGCGCGGGGAACCAGCTATGGAGCCCCCACCCTGTTAGAAACCGAACTGGCTCGCCTGATTAGCGAAGCCGTCCCGTCCATGGAGCTTGTCCGCTGTGTCAACTCCGGCACCGAAGCCACTATGAGCGTGCTCAGGCTGGCACGGGCTTACACAAAACGCAGTAAGACCGTAAAATTTGCCGGTTGTTACCATGGTCATCATGACAGCCTGCTGGTCAAGGCGGGTTCAGGGGCCACTACCCTGGGGGTGCCTGACAGCCCGGGGGTGCCGGAAAGTATTGCCGGCAATACCCTGACTGCAGAATATAACGATATTCAGGGTTTGACAGAACTGTTCGGCCAACACGGCGAGGATATTGCCGCCGTAATTATTGAACCTGTTCCCGGTAACATGGGGTTGGTGCTGCCCCGGCCCGGCTATCTCGAACAGGTTCGGGCGCTGACGGAGCGCTATGGTGCCCTGCTGATTTTTGACGAGGTCATGTCCGGTTTCCGGGTGGCCTACGGGGGGGCCCAGGAGGTCTATAATATTACCCCCGACCTGACTTGTCTCGGCAAGGTCATCGGGGGCGGCCTGCCGGTTGGCGCCTATGGCGGGCGGCGCGATATTATGGGGCTTATCGCCCCGGCCGGCCCGGTATATCAGGCCGGAACGCTGAGCGGCAACCCCCTGGCCATGACGGCCGGAATTGCCACCTTGCGGCTGCTGGTGGAGAATCCCGATTTTTATGAGAAGGTGACAACCATGACGGCTGCGTTGTGTGCCGGCATGCAGGCCCAGGCCGAGGCCTTTGGTTTCAGCTTCCAGTTTCATCAGGCCGGCTCCATGTTTGGGCTGTTCCTTAGTGATAAGCCGGTATATGATTATAATAGTGCCAAACGCGCCGATACAGCTGCTTTTACTGTGTTTTTCCATGCCATGCTGGAGCAGGGCGTTTATCTGGCGCCATCCCAGTTTGAAGCTGCCTTTATGTCCGGCGCTCATACCCATGCCGACATTGGCGCCACGATTGCGGCCAGCGGCCATGCTTTTGCCAAAGTGGCCGAGTATTATCGTAAGCAATAAAGTTCAGGAAGTAGTGATTCCCATGTTATTGCTGCATTGAGCATGGGAATCACTTTTTTGGCGAATTTTGTTATAATTAACAGAAAATTGCGTTATTATTTTGTTGCTTAAACCATGCAAAACCTTTACATTTCATGTGATTAGTAAGATAATATATTACTAGAGATGCCAATTCTGCTCCTGGATTGTAAAGGGGTTTAGGGGAATGAGTGCGATAAACCGTGTCCATGCTGCGGGCGAATGGGGTGATTCTGCCTCGCAGCTGCAGATTATAACCAGGCGAATAAGCAGTATTTCAGCCGTGTTTACCCTGGTGGCCGCAGTGCTCAATCCAGGGCCGCACTGGGCTGTTATTGTTGTGCTAAGCTCTGCTTATACCATGTATAATATTATATTGTCCTGGCGGCGGAGTAAGCCCAAACTGGGCGAGCTGGCCGTCAACCTGTCACTGTGCGCCGGCCTGACGCTGGCGGGGGCATTATACAGCAATGTGTTGTACCATCTGCTGTTAATGCAAATGGTCCTGAAGGTGGGCCGGGACCGGGCTATGCGGATGACTATCGCTATTTCCCTGGTATATCTGACAGCCAATATAATCAGGGCTGATTTTGTAGCTGCTGCTTTTTTACTGGAAACGGCTTATAATGTGATGGGGTTCGCCGTTTTGTCGATCACGGCCCTCCATATGCGCAATGTCATGGAAATGCAAATGCAGCACGAAGGTCAAATTGCCGAGCTTAAGCGGCAAAATGCCCACCATTATGCGATGGCGCATACCGATGGGCTGACAGGCCTGCTGAATCACCGGGCCTATCTGGAAAAAACCGCTGATTTACCGCAATATGTGTTGTTAGTGATTGATATTGACCACTTTAAAAAACTCAATGATACATACGGTCACCTGTTTGGTGACCAGGTGCTGACAACTGTCGGCAATATTATCAGAATCGGCATTCGCAGTAAGGATATGGCCTTTCGCTATGGCGGCGAAGAGTTTGCCCTGGTGTTGCCGGGTACAGCCCTGGAACTGGGGCTTAAGATTGCTGAGCGCCTCAGGTATCAGGTAGCTAATTGCAATTTCTTTCATAATGGCGAGCCGGTTAAGATTACTATTAGTATCGGCGTGTCCTGCAAAAATCCAAGCGCCGCCTGTCAGGACGCGTTCCGCGAGGCGGACAGCGCTCTGTATCGCGCCAAAAAGCAAGGCCGCAACCGGTGTGTTGTATTTTAGCTGCTGATAAATCCCTTTTGCCTTCTATCGCTTACGGCCTTTAGCGGGGGCGAGCAGTGCGGGACTGTGACGTGCGTCACAGTCCCGTGTGATTTACCTTTATTTTATTAGTATGCCTTAATGTCAATGTCCACTTTGTCTTTGTTTTTAACACAGGCTGTAAATTCAGTGGGCAATCCATTCAACAGAACCGTTACTTTTTTGGCGGCAGGCAGGCTCAAGGGATCAAAATCGGCAGCCAGCAGCACATCGCTGATTAAGGGCTGAGGATCAGCGGCGGTGATCAATTCAATAGCACTGCCGGGCGGCGCCGGTTCAGCCGGTTCAGCCGGGCGGCCGTTAACCCTGACTGTATGGCGGCGGATGGGGACCGGGCAATTCACACCATTAAACAGTACACTGATGGCCGGCTCAAGCTCAGGGGGATTAAGCCCCAGCACCTCCGCCAGCGTAGGCGGCGGCAGCTGGAGAGTTGCTACTGCATCCCCTGTATGTAATACTTGGTCAAGTGCTGCCAGTGTCTCGTTTATGGTATATTTAGGCCAGACTTTATAGGCGCGCAGGGTGCCGTTGACCTGGTAGCTGTATTCAGCCGGCTCAGGGTTAAGATCCAGAAGCTGGAGGGCCTGCAGCAGGGTAAGGCTGGAAGGAGCAACAATCTGATCGCGATCACCTAACACCGTGGCTGCTGTTGCCGGCTGGCCGTTGACGGTTACGGGCGGGCTGACTGTATAATCGTGGCCATCGATCCGGATCGATAACGGTTCCGGCATTGTCACTACCTCGGCCAGCAACGGTCTTGGTTCTGTGCCGTCGGCGCCGAGTGTAACCTCCAGCCTATCCTGGTCCTGTAAGACGCCGGTCAGCGGGGTTGGCTGACTATTCAGCAATACCTGGCCGGGAGTGCCATGGCTGCCGGCAATAAAACGGGTTTCCCCGTTGACCGTAATGGTCAGGGCCATGCCGGGCCGGCCACGCAAAGCTCTGATGTCAATCCCTGCCACTAACAGGGCGTCAGCTACCGTCAGGCGGCTGAGGTTGAAAAGCCTGACCGGCCGCTTGTTTACGAAGACATTAATAAAATTTAAGGCGCGGCCCCCGGCCAGTTTCAGAATGCCGAGGGGGGTTACGGCATCAGGGGTGCATAACTCTGCCGGTATGTCGATAAACCCGGCCATGGAATCGGGGCGGCGGATAGCTACCCGGGCCTGTGGTATGTCCAGTGCCTGGGCGAGGGCCTCAGGCAGCAGCGGCGTCAGCGCGCCGCCGCCCACCAGCAGGACGGCCTGCGGCGGGGCCGTATTGAGAGTCAGAATCTCAGTGGCGATGGCCTGCGCTAATTCGCCTACCTTCGGGGTCATGGCCATAATAATATCTTTAGCCGGCAATTTGCGAGTCATGCCCAGCACATCGGTAAAGGCCAGCTTCCTGGCTTTGCCGCCAAGCTGACGTTTTACGGTTTCGGCGATGTTAAAATCCAGGAGAAAGTGCTGGGATATGGTTTCCGTAATCTCATCACCGGCAAAAGGCACCATGCCATAGGCAACTACCGAGCCATCACGGGTAATGGCCACATCGGATGTACCGGCCCCAACATCGACCAGTACCAGATTAAGATGGCGCATCGTGGAGGGAATCAGGGCATTAATTGCCGCAATTGGCTCCAGGGTGAGGGTCGACATTTCCAGACCGACGGACTGGATGGCTGACTGCAGAGAATCAATTACCTGCCGGGGTAAAAAGGTGGCGATTACCTCGATACCGGCGCGTTTGCCCCGCTGGCCAACCAGACTCTTAATACGGCTGGAATCCAAAGTAAAGCTGACAACACTATAGCCAACACAGTAATACCCGGCAGGGTCCGCTATGGTGCCTGAGGTGGCAAGTTCTGCCTGGGCCGCCTGAACTGCAGCCAGTTCCAGTGAGCGTTCATCGTCCGGGGTGAGGGTGCCGCGGGCCGCCGTTTCCAGCTCTGCACTGCCCCGCAGAGTGCACAGGGCGCGGCCGGCAGCCGCTACGGCAACCCTGGACAGCGGACCGGTGCTGATCTCTAAACGCGCTTTCACTGCGGCCAGAACTCCCGCCACTTCCTGCACATCATGAATCTGGCCGTCCAGCATCGCCCGGGTATGGTGCTCCTCACGATCCGCAGCCACGAGTTTAATTATTCCGTTTTCCGTTTTGCCGACTAAGCCAACGACACTGCGCGTACCGATATCTAATGCAAAAAGAAGTTGGTTATCATCATCCATTAGGTACTCCTTACGGCAGCTTGCGAATACTCCGCCTGGGCGATTGTTTGCGCAACAGGGGTCGCCTCATAGTGGGCATCAGTAGGCTGCATAAACTTGTATTTTAGTGGTATTTTCGCTGCCGTACAGCTTGTTTCCTGTCAGAAAAGATAAGATTATCGTATTTGTTTTATGCTTTTTGCGAGCTGAATCCGGTATATTTTTATGTATTTGCGCCGGATTATTTGGTAAAATATAGTTTAGGTATTAAGAGAGGAGTTTACGAAAGTTGTCAAATATACATATAGTGCTGGACAGCACGGCTAATGCCTCGCCCGAGGTACTGGCCGCTTATCCCAATCTCCACATTGTACCGCTGAAGGTTATACTGGGCGACTGTGTGTGGAATGAACCGGAGCTAAGCGCGGAGGAGCTATTTCAGCTTGTCCGGGAAAAGGGGCTTCATCCGCGGACTTCGCAACCGGCTCCGGGTGATTTTGCCGCTGCCTTTGCGCCGGCAGCCGACGGGAACGACCTTATTATGATCGGAGTTTCCGGCGGTCTGAGCGGAACTGTCAATGGCGCCCTGGCTGCCGCCCGGGATTTTAAAGGCTGCGAGATTCATGTGATTGATTCCTGTACCTCGGCTATTGGCATGGTAAAAATGGCTGAGGCTGCTCTGGCGATGGCGGCGGCAGGCCAGTCGGCCAGTACGATTGCCCGGCGGCTCCAGGCAATGGCGGATGCTACCCATACCTTGTTTATGCCTGACTCACTGGAGTATCTCCATAAAGGCGGCCGGATTGGCGGCGCGGCCGTATTATTCGGCTCGATTCTCCAAATCAAGCCAATCCTTACACTGCGTGCCGGCAAAGTGCAGGTGCTGGATAAAGTCCGGACCAGGCCGCGGGCTTTGGCGCGCATGCTTGAGGAACTGAAGCAATATGGGGAGCTTGAATATATTGGTGTTGCCCATGGTGAGGCACCGGCTATCGCCAGGGAAGTATATGATAAAGTCAAACAGCAATATCCCGGTGTACCTGTATCGCTGACCAGCATCGGCTCCTGTTTGGGAGCACACTTAGGGCCGGGGATTATAGGCCTGATATTTCAGCATAAGTGTGAATAACTTCTCCGAGGGGGTAAAGGTATGCAGTCAAGTCTTGATGTAATTGACGGAAAAGATTTTCGCCGTATGATCGCCGGTGCCTATAGTGCCTTTATGCGCGAACACGAATATATTAACAGTTTAAATGTCTTCCCTGTGCCTGACGGCGATACAGGCACCAATATGCTGCTGACCCTGGGGGCGGTGGCGAAAGCGGTTGCCGAAGCGCCGGATGAAGGGACCGGCTCGCTTTCCCGCCGGGCGGCGGACAGCGCGATTATGGGCGCGCGGGGCAATTCCGGTGTTATTTTGTCCCAGCTGCTGCGGGGGATAGCCCGGGGCCTGTCCGGCAAAGATAAAGCAACCTCGGCCGAGGTCGGCAAAGCGTTTCAGTATGGAGTGCTCTACGCCTACCGGGCTGTTGCCAGGCCGGTGGAGGGTACAATCCTGACGGTGGCTAAGGGCATCGCCAAAGGGGCGCACCGGGCGGTCCGCGAACGGCTGGCCTTTGCTGATATCCTCAGCGAGGCCATCCGCGCCGGCCAGGAGGAGCTTAAACGCACACCGGAGCTGTTACCGGCACTCAAAGCGGCCGGGGTTGTCGATGCCGGCGGCCAGGGCCTGATCGTGTTCCTCACCGGCTGCCTGGAAGGGCTGGAAGGCCGTTTCAGCGGACCTGAGGCCGATTTTGGCCGCACGCTGACTGTACCGGCCGTAGTGGCCGAAACGAACATCGCCCATCCTTACTGCACCGAGTTTATTGTCAAGCGGTTTACGGCCGGGCTGAGTGAGGTCAAACGGCAGCTGGAGCAGATGGGAGACTCGCTGGTCCTGGCCCAGGGGGAGAGTGTGCTAAAGGTCCATATTCATACCGCTCACCCCGGGGCCGTACTGGAGTCGGCTATTGCCTGGGGAACCCTTCATGATATTAAGATTGACAATATGGCCGACCAGCACCGGGAAACCGTCCGGAACGAGCCGCCGGCCGCATTTAATGCGGCGGCCGAGCCACTGCCGGCCAAGGCCGGCCTGGCAGTGATCAGCGTTGTATCGGGAACAGGCCTTACCGAGATTATGCGCCAGCTGGGAGCCGGTGTTATTGCCGGCGGGCAAACGATGAATCCGCCGGTTGAGGAGTTTATAGCCGCTGTTCATAACGGACCGGCCGAAAAATATATTATTTTGCCGAACAACAAAAATATCGTGCTGGCCGCTGCCCAGGCCAAGAAGCTGTTAGGCGACAAAGTGGCGATTATACCGACGGTTAATGTGCCGCAAGGCCTGGCTGCCGTAATGGCTTTTGATCCGGAACGTGATCTTGAGGCCAATATCGCCCTGATGACTGAGGCCCAGACAACCGTTAAGGCCGGCAGTGTGACCATTGCTGTCCGTGATTCACAGGTCCGGGGCCAGACCGTCCCGGCCGGTTCGTTTATCGGCGTAATCGAAGGCCGCGTTGCCGTTTGGGCCGACAGTCTGCAGGGGGCGCTCACCGCGCTGGTAGAACATTTGAACAGGCCTGAGGCCGGAATGATCAGCCTGTATTACGGGGCCGGACTGGCCGAAGCCGAGGCGCAGGCCCTGGCCGGCGTGCTGCAGGAAACTTTAAGCGGCGTTGAGATCGAGGTGTACTTTGGCGGACAACCGCATTATCAGTTTATTATCAGTGTAGAATGAAGCGGTCTCATAATAGCTATCTTTTGCTATCGGCGACGACACTGGACTTGATGAGGAGAGGATAAACGATGCTCAGCTCACTTAGCATTAATGAATTTGCCGCGAAAATTTCCGCCGGCGATGTGCCGCCGGGAGGAGGCAGCGCCGCTGCTATGTATGGACTGACGGCAGCTGCGCTTTTGGAATTATCGATTAATCATTCATTACAAAGTCCGCAATTAGTGGAGCAGCATGAACTGCTAATCGCTAAACAGGCCGAATTGGCCAGGCTGCATATTGAGCTAACGATACTGATCGACCGGGATGCGCTGGCGCTAAGGGGGCTGCTGGCGGCGGCGGGTCTGCCTGAACTGACACCGGAAGCCAGGCAGGCCCGCCATACAGCCCTGCAAAAAGCCTTGAAACAGGCCGCTGAGGTACCGCTGGAAACGGCCAGGGCCTGCCTGGAGATCATGGAGATTGGCAAGGCCATTGTCGACAGGGTAGATAAGCTGGTTGTCAGTGATTTAATAACCGGAGCTGCCGCGGCTCATGCCGGTATTACCGGCGGCTTGCTCAGCGCAGCGATCAATCTCAGTGAAATGGATGATGAGGCCCTGATTAGCGCGCTCAAAGGCCAGATTTATCTGCTGAAATTAGCTGCCGATGAGCTTAGGAGTGGTCTTGAAGGCACTGTGTATAGCCGTGAGCCCTTTTGTGTGTTACGGGGGTAGCCGCTGCCGGCCATAATCAAAAGACCCTGTATCCGGACCAAGCCTGGATACAGGGTCTTCCCTACGCTTTGGGCACTTGCTTTAAGCTCAGGCCAATGCGCTGGCGCTCTTCGTCAACGCTGATCACCATTACATCAATGATGTCACCGACCGAGATCACGTCAATCGGATGGCGGAAAGGCCGGTGGCTAAGCTCGGAGCGGTGGATCAGGCCGTTAATTTTAATGCCAATATCAACAAAGGCGCCAAAATCTGTGACATTATGCACCGTGCCTTTGACAATCGTACCGGGGGTAATGTCCGACAATTTAACAATATTTTTGCGGGTTTGCGGCGGCGGCACATCTTCGCGCGGGTCGCGGCCAGGCTTGGCCAGGGCGGATAAAATATCGCGGACTGTCGGCTCGCCGGCGTTCAGAGCCAGCGCCAGTTTGGCAGCATCCGCTGCCGGGGCTGTCTGCTGCAGGGCAGCGAGCTTATTTTTATCGGACAAATCCTCCAGCGTAAAGCCCAGATGGCGTAAGACAGCTTCCGCCAGGGCATAGGATTCGGGATGGACAGGCGTATTGTCCAGCGGGTTGGACGCCTGGGCAATACGTAAGAAACCGGCGCACTGGGTGAAGGCGGCAGGTCCCAGACGGGCTACCTTCAGGAGTTCTTTGCGGTTGGTAAAAGTGCCTTTTTCCAGGCGGTAAGCCACTATGTTTTTGGCAATACTGGCGGTTATGCCGGCCACATGGGTCAACAGCGCCGGCGAAGCCGTATTGAGTTCAACCCCGACATGATTGACGCAGGATTCCACGATATTTGCCAGCGTACCGCCCAATTCTTTTTGATTAACGTCATGCTGATATTGGCCAACCCCAATCGACTTAGGGTCAATTTTGACAAGTTCGGCCAGCGGGTCTTGAATCCGGCGGGCAATGGACACCGCGCCCCGGATGGTAACATCAAGCTCAGGCAGTTCCTCCCGGGCCAGTTTGGAGGCGGAATAGACCGAAGCACCGGCTTCGTTGGCGATAACGTAATGAACATTTATATTATGGGAATTGATGAGGCTGGCGGTAAATTCTTCTGTTTCGTAGGAGGCCGTACCATTGCCTATGGCAATGAGGGTTACCCCATGAGTGTTGATAGCGGCGAGCACTTTGGCAGCGGCCTCTTCCCGCTGCCGCTCGCTCATGGTCAGGTACAGGGTATTGTAGGTCAATACAGCGCCGGTAGGGCTGACAACGGCCATTTTACAGCCGGTGCGGTAGCCGGGATCAAGACCCATAACCGTATGGCCGGCCAGCGGGGCCTGCAGGAGCAATTGGCGGAGATTGAGGCCGAACACGCGAATGGCCTGTTTTTCGGCGTTTTCGGTCAGCAGGGCGCGAATTTCCCGGTCAAGGGCCGGAAACAGCAGGCGTTTGTAGCCGTCGGCAATCGCTGCTTTAATCGCTTCACTGAATAGGGAATGACCGGTGATGGTCCTCTGCGCGATCAGCCTGATATTCGTTTCATGGTCGGCCAGCAGGTCAACCTTGAGCACACCTTTGCTTTCCCCCCGGTTAATGGCTAAAATCCGGTGGGCCGGCATGCGCTTAACCGGTTCCCGGTACTCTTTGTACATGAGAAATTCTCTGGCATCGGCTGCGGGCGTGGCAAGCTGGCTCGTGATTTCGGCTTTTTGCCACAGCTCTTTGCGGAGCAGCGCCCGGATATCGGCCTGTTCGCTGACCGTTTCGGCAATAATATCCTGTGCGCCGGCCAGCGCCAGTTCGGCAGTGGTTATATCCTGTTCAACATTAATGTAATCCCCGGCAACAGCCAGGGGATCACCGCCGGTCAACTGCTGAGCGAGCATAATGGCGGCCAAGGGTTCGAGCCCTTTTTCCCGGGCGATTTGCGCTCTGGTCCGTTTTTTGGGACGGTAAGGGAGATAAAGATCTTCTAATTCCTGCAGTTTGCTTGCCGACTGAATGGCGGCAGTCAGATCCGGGGTCAGTTTACCCTGGGCTTCAATGCTGGCGAGGATTTCTTCCTGGCGCTTAAGCAGATTCCTGAGATATAATGTCCGCTCTTCCACTGTGCGCAGCTGCTCTTCATCCAGCTCGCCGGTGGCTTCTTTGCGGTAGCGGGCAATGAACGGGACTGTATTGCCGTCATCGAGCAGGGCGGTGGCTGCTGTGATCTGCTGTGGTTTAACGCCCAGCTCACGGGCGATCAGGGCAGGGATTTCACTAATAAGCATATGTTCACCATCTTTATTCATAAGTTATCCTAACTTTATTATTATAATCAGTTTGCCCAATTAGAACAATACATTGGCAGCATATTGGCGAAAGGGTTATTTTTCAGGCAGGGAGAAAGTAGTGGAATTGGCTCTGTAAAGGGGACTCATACCTGTGATTATATCGATTAAACACTATATGCGCAGGCAGATCATCACGCTTGCCTGGCCGGTCATCTTTGAAGGGGTTGGCATTATGGCGGTAAACGTGCTGGTTACCGCCATGGTTGGCCAACTGGGCGCCGTTCCGCTGGCTGCCGTTGGTCTGGCAACTATGCTGCAGTTTTCGGCAGCCATGGTTTTTGCTGCCGCCGGTACCGGGGCAGCAGCCCTGGTTGCGCGGGCGAGCGGTGCGGGCAACTGGCAGGAAGTCCGCCTCCTAACCGGTCAGGCAATCCTGCTGGGGGCCGTATTGGGGGTCTTGCTGGCGCTGCTGGGGCAGCTGGCGGCTGAACAGGCTCTGGCCTTGACGGCGGCAGAACCGGCGGTAGCCGGCTTAGCTGCCAGTTTAGTGAAGATTACGTTTATGTTTACGCCATTTTATTTAATTATGTCTGTGGCCAATGCCGCTTTGCGCGGCATGGGTAAGACGAAAACGGCTTTTTATATTACTATTTTTAATAATATCCTGGCCGTATTTGTCTCCTATCTCCTGGTATTCGGCCGGGTAATGCCGCCCCTTGGCGCCTATGGCGCCGCCTGGGGGATAGGACTGGCGCAGCTGGCCGGGGGCACGGCGGCCTTGCTTGTGCTTGGGCGGATGGATCAGGTCCGCATATCCTGGCGCCATATACTAACAATAAAAAAAGAAACACTGCAGCGCATTATCAATATCAGTGTGCCAGCCGCGTTGGAACAGCTGGCTATGCAGGGCGGGCGGCTGGTGTTTACTTTTATGCTGGCCGGGGTAGGGGCCATCCAGTTTGCCGGCCATCAAATCGCCCTGCAGATTGAGTCCATGTCCTTTATGCCCGGGTTTGGCTTTTCCGTGGCGGCCATGACCCTTGTCGGCCAGCATTTGGGGCGGGGAATGCCGCACCGGGCGATTCAGTATGCCTGGCTGACTAATAAGCTTGCATTTTGGAGTATGGCGGTTATGGGGGGCATTATTTTTCTCTTGGCCAAACCGCTGACCGCTTTTTTTATTAACGATCCGCAGGTGGTCTATTGGGGCTCCTTATGCGTTATGATCGCCGTATTGGAGCAGCCAACCCTGGCCATTTGCTTTGTCCTGGGCGGGGCTCTCCGGGGAGCCGGGGACACACGCTGGCCGATGTATATAACAACAGCCGGCGTCTGGCTGTTCCGTCTGCCGCTGGTATATCTGTTTATTGTTGTATGGAACTATGATGTAATTGCTGCCTGGTATATTACCGCCGGCGATTTTTTCATCAGAAGCGTTATTCTCTGGCGCCGCTTTGCCTCCGGCAAATGGTTGTAAACCTAAAAAACGTCACGCAAAATTTTGCGTGACGTTTTTTTACTCTGCGATTACCTCGGCAATCGCAATATTTGGCCGCAAAGCCAGATCTATCAGCTTGCCGGTGGCGGTCAGAAAACCGGGGCGGACATTCTGTTCCGCAAGCTCAACGGTGGGGGCAGCCGCAAACCGCTCTTTATTCTTAACCACATACGCCAGCTGGCTGGTCGTGAGCCGGACCAGGCTGCCTACCTGATAAAGGGGCGTTGTATGGAGAAAAGCGTGTAAGAGGTACAGATCAAACTGAGAATTACCGTTTCTCAGCATTTCTTCGGTGATGGTGTGCCGGGGTGCGCCCGCTATACTGGCAGTATTGACGGCATTATCAAAGTAATTGGCGATGGCCACAAGCCGGGAAAGCGGGTGAATCTCTTTGCCGGCCAGACCGGCGGGATATCCCTGGCCATCATAGCGCTCATGGTGCTCAACCGCTATCCGGGCGGGAATGGAGCCAAGCTTGTTTTTCAACAGCAACTGCTGCCCGTAGATAGGGTGCAGCCGCTCCTGGTCAAAAGCCGGGTTATTCATGTTGGGGACGACTGATTTGCCCAGATCATGAAACAGCGCTCCCAGCGCCAAATCCAGCAGCACCGGCCGGGGCAGCTTGATATAAAGGCCTGCGGCCACCGCCAGTAAGCAGACATTGACAGCGTGGCCGATCTCATCGGCTGTGGGCTGGCGTACCTGAACATTAACAATATAGGCAAGATTTTTTTCTGTCTCATCAATCATCTGCCCGGCAGCCAGTTGAATTTGTTTTATGTACACTGTATTAAGGCCGGGGTTTATGATCTCCTGGCTTTTTTTATTAAATAAAGCGCGGAAGCAGACATTGAGCTGTTCTCTGGTTTCAGGAGCAACAATCATTGTTTTTTTTAATTCGGCGGCATAGGGGTCATAAACCGGGATATTCTTAATTCCCAGCTGGTGGAGACGCTTAATATAGGTTTCGGTAAGGGCAATGCCTTGTTCTAAAAGCAGATTGCCCCTGTCATCAACAATATCCCGGGCCAGCACCATGCCAGCTTTCACCTCGCTGATAAGCATAAGGCAGTCCTCCTTTATCCTGTTACCATTATTATACATAAAATGCCTGAGAAAGGAAATATTCTAAAGTCCTGGTTATGCGGGACTTTGGTCTGATCTCTATACATAAAGCACAACAGGCTTTGTTATGCATATTATGTTAGTAGGAGCGTGGATGAAAGTGACCCAGGCCAAAGGGGGGATAAAGGATGTCGCTTTTAGTAACTTCGCTGAAGGCCAATGTTTTTTTAGCGGCACTTACGTCAGTGCTGTTTGGAATATTAGGCTTAGTATCCTGGATGCCACGTCTTTTTTATGTAATATTTCCTGACGATATCTACCTTTTTCTGCATACCATGGCGGAGGTCAGCTGTCTGGTAATTGCCCTGAGTGTGTTTTGTGTAGTGTGGTTTAGCTGGCCTCAGACCAAAAACAGCCGTGACTTGTTTATTGCCATGGTATTTCTGGCTATCGGTTTTTTTGATTTCGCCCATCTGCTGTCATATAAAGGAATGCCAGATTTTATAACAAGCAACAGTGAGAACAAAGCGTCACTGTATTGGATCATCAGCCGACTGCTGGTCAGTATTGGACTGCTGGCAGCCGTGTATATCCCCCGGCATAGCAAAAACCCAATATTCCATCGCATCTATCTTCTGTCAGTCACTGCCACCTGCAGCGTCGCGCTTATCCTGGTGGTGCTGCTGTTTGAAAGCGCCCTGCTGCCAATGTTCATGCCAGAACAAGGGCAGACAATCGAAAAAATTGCTTTTGAGTATGTGGCTATGCTGCTAAACCTCCTGGCAATTTATTTGTACGGCTACCGCAATCCGTCCCAGCAGTCAGTGTTTTTGCTGCGGGTCAGCCTGGTGTTTAGCTTTGTGGGCGGCATCGCCTGTACTTTGCATGTAAATGCACAGGATAGTTTTAATCTTATTGGCCATGCCTATAAGGTATTGGCCTACTACTGTATTCTGCAATCACTGATGCAAACCTCAATTTTGCGTCCTTATATGCGTATTTCCCGCCTAAACCGGGCGCTGCGCAATATGGCATCGGAAAATATGTGCCTCTACAAAGAAACCAAGGACAGCGAGCGGATATTGCAGCAGGCCTTTATCCAGCTTGGCGCAACCCTGGCAACAAAAAACAACCTGGAAGCTATGCTGCAGCAGGTTGTCACCGCCACCGGCACGGTATTCCAATGTGATCATGTTTATCTGGCCCTGGAGGAAAACGATACCCTGAAATTTGTGGCCTATATCAGCAGCTTTAAACCATCTGAGAAAATTCAGACCGATAAAAGCTTTATGGGCAAGGTATTCACCGAAAAAAAACCAATCGTTATCGACAACATTGCCAACCTGCCTGAACGTATGATTGAGGCCCTGCGGCAGGCCGGTTTAAAATCAATGGTTGGCGCGCCCATCAGGCACAATGGGGATGTTATTGGCGTGCTCGAAATATTCTCCCGCCGGGAACGGGCTTTTACCCAGCATGATGCTCAGTTTCTCAGCGTGTTCTCCCATCATGCCGGGGAAGCGATTAAAAACGCCCGTGCTTATGAGACAACGGTGGAAAACTTTGCCGAGCTGAGTCTGATGTATGATATTGTTAAGGAATTGGCCAGCCTGCAGTCGCCAGCCTCTATTCTGACCAAGGTAGCGGAAAAACTCTATAATCTGTTTTCTGCCAACGCTGCGGTTGCCTTTATCATGCATCACCGGGATGATGGTATTCATACTGAGCCCGTTTTTGACATTGGCTTTGAACAAAAAGAGCTTGACCATATGCAGCGGGTCTTTTCAGACAGCAAAACATCCTGGCCCTGGAGCGGACTCAGCGCCATTGATGATACGGCCGCAGGCGAGAATAAGCATGGTTTGATTACTATGTCGGTATTTATGGTAAGACGCCTCAATATTTTACCGCTGTTGGCGAGCGGCAAGCTGCAAGGGCTGATTGTACTAGGCTGGAATAATACGAAACAGGAAATTCCGCCAGGCAAGGAACTGGCCCTAAGTACCATTGCCAGCCAGACCGCGATTGGCCTTGAGCGCGCTTACCTCTATGAACATTTTCAGGCGCTGGCCCTGACTGACCCGCTTACCCGTCTGGGGAACCGGCGGCAGCTGGAAATATATCTTGGCCGTGAAATCAGCCGGACCCTCACGTATCATCGTCCCCTGAGTCTTATTATGCTGGATATCGACTTCTTTAAGAAGGTTAATGATACCTGGGGCCATTTGGCCGGTGATGTTATTCTGCAAAAGATGGGGGCCCTGATTAAGGAACGTTTCCGGCTGACTGATATGAGCGCCCGCTATGGCGGTGAAGAGTTTGCTGTTGTACTGCCAGAGACTTGTCTTACGGAAGCCGCTGTTTTGGCGGAAAATTTCCGGCAATATATTGAAGAAACCAAATTTGAAGTGGATGACGACAGGATCAGCATCACCATCAGCCTTGGCGTAGCCACTTTTGAAAGCCACACGGACTGGGAGAACCCCAGAACCAGTCTGATCGATGCCGCCGACCAGGCCCTGTACAGGGCAAAACAAACAGGCCGGAACCGGGTGGAGTGCCATCATTAGCTCGTTGGCTGGTTTTGCCCAAATTTTGCCCGCAAAGAGAATAATTGGCGACAGTGTGACACATGCTATTGACGAGTAACGGAAAGGAGGGATACCCCGTGTTATCGTCAAAAGAACTGATGCACCTGGAAGACTTCCTGGGCATGGAGCAAAACTGCGCCAAGACAATGAATTTCTTTGCCAGCAGTGTCCAGGATGCCCAGACCAAGCAACTGTTTCAGCAGGTTGCGCAAAAAAGCCAGCAGCATTTCCAAACGATCAGCAAGCATTTAAATGCCGGGCAAAACTTACAATAATTTGAGGTGAAATCACAATGGCACAAACGGGTCAACAAGCCGGGCAAAGCACCCAGAGCGGGATGAGCGGCCAGGGAGTCAGCATTTCCGAACGTGAGTACCTGCAGCTTGCCCTTAATGAAAGCAAACACACCGCAGCCGCAGTCAATACTTTTGCACTTGAGGCTGCCAATGAAACACTTCGCCGCGACTATCTGACTATTTTAGGCGATGTTCATAATCAGGAAAAACAAATTTTTGACCTTATGCAGCAAAAAGGCTACTATAATGTGCAAAACGCCAATCCCCAGGATATTGCCCAGGTTAAGTCCAAGTTTAGCGGTCAGGCCCAATAGGAATATCTGTTAACAAGTCCTGCGACTACAGCAGGGCTTGTTTTTGTTTTTATCAGCTTTGCTTAGTCTTTACTCACAGGGCCCAGGCGCCCTGGCCCACGCCCTAAAGGCTTGCCAACCAGGTTTTTCTAAAATTGTTGTATAAAATTCCCTTGACAGTACTCTATGACCAGAGTAAAATTAAATAAGAACTATCCGATAACTATTTTCCGGTGGTAATTTTTATAAGGGAAGGCGAGATTAGTGGACATTTGCGTTACATCATTGCTACGAGACAAGGGGTTCAAGGTTACGCCCCAGCGATTAGCCATTTATAGTGCCTTGGCGGCTACCAAAGCCCATCCCAGTGCTGAAATGATTTATAATGATCTTCAGCCCCTGTACCCGACAATGAGTCTGGCAACTGTGTATAAGACGATTGAGATCCTTAAAGAGCTTAATCTGGTCCAGGTACTCAATGTTGGCGAAGACAGTTTCCGTTATGATGCCGATACCACTAATCATCCCCATGTCCGCTGCCTGAGTTGTGGGCGGGTAGATGATTTGTATGGTATTGACTCTTCCGATTTTGTCAGCCAGGTATCCGCACAGACTCAATACAGGCTGGAAGGACAGCAATTCTATTTTTATGGTGTGTGCCCTGCCTGTCAGGAGAAGGCTTCAGCAGCCAGTTAAAAGGTGAAGGGACGTAGGCAGCATGAATTTAGCAAGCTATATTGATCATACTCTCCTTAAGCCTGAGAGTGCAATTGAGGATATTATCCGCTTGTGTGAAGAAGCCGCGTTACATAAATTTGCGGCAGTATGCGTAAATCCTGTATATGCCGGGCTGGCTGCTCATCAACTGGCCGGCACGGGGGTGAAAACTGCGGTTGTTGTCGGCTTTCCGCTGGGGGCGACTTTTACGGCAGTTAAAGTACTGGAAGCGAAGGAAGCAGTCCGGCAGAAGGCTGACGAACTGGACATGGTTATTCATATCAGCGCCGCGAGGGCCGGGCTCTGGGACGTTGTGGCCGATGACATCAGGCAGGTAGTTGCAGCCGCTGACGGTGCTGCCGTAAAAGTGATTATTGAGACCGGGCTGTTAACAGATGAGGAAAAGCGCCGGGCCGGCAACGCGGTTGTCGAGGCCGGAGCCCGGTTTGTGAAAACATCAACCGGGTTTGGCCCGGGTGGCGCGACGGTTGCCGACATTAAGCTGCTCAAACAAATTGTGGGTGATACTATCGGCATCAAAGCCTCGGGCGGGATCAGAAGCCGCGAGCAGGCTGTGGAACTGATTGCGGCCGGGGCAACGCGGCTGGGAACAAGTGCCGGTATCACTATTGTGGGCGGCGATAAAGCTATAAGCAGAGGTTATTAGCAGGAATGAACCGAGGTTGTTTTGCTGGTGTCAGCGATGGGACGGAAGACCGTAGCCTTGCTGCTATCAGCAAAACAATCTCTTTTTTTATTTATTTTTAAGTTTACATAAAATACATGTAGAAGTAAACTAGTAAGCATGGTATAATGTCCTTTACATGCTCGAAAGGAGGGCAGCAAATCATGCGAACATTGATACAAATGATTCCCGGCGGTGTGCCGGCAGTGGTTGGTCTGGTATTGGCCGCAATGCTGTTAAGCATTGTCCCGGGGCGTCCGCAAATGTGGCTGTACCCTCTGGTACGGCAGGCAACACAATATAAAATTAATTATCAGACCAGAGACATGCCGGCGAAAGAAACGCCGCATTTTATCGTCAAATATACGGAACCTGATGCCGATATGGCCGATATGGTAGCCACAGCAGCCGAGGCTGCCTTTGCGCCTGTTACCGGCGCGCTCAACTATACGCCAGGCGGCAAAACGCTCATTTTGATCTATCCGGACCGGGAGTCGATGCAGAAAGCCTATGGCTGGGCCGGCGATGCCAGCGCCATGGGCTTCTACTGGGGCGGGGTGATTCAGGTGCTGTCACCCAAAGCCTGGATGAAGAATGCGCAGTCGACGGAAGAGTTTATTACTACCGGGCCGATTGCTCATGAATATACCCATCTGGTGCTTGATTATCTGGCCAGAGGCAATTATAGCCGCTGGTTTACAGAAGGCCTGGCTCAATATATGGAATACCGGCTTAACGGGTATGAGTGGATAACAGCCGGCAACCGGCTGACCGGCCAGCTGTATACAATGGAAGAATTACGTTCTGATTTCGACGAACTGCCGAATCAGGCCCTGGCTTACCGCCAGTCATTGGCGGCAGTGCGTTATATAGCCGAGGTATACGGTGACGCCAAGCTGGGTCAGGTACTCAGTTACCTGCAGGCTGGTGTCAAGGTGGATAAAGCGATTGAAAAGTCACTGGGCCTAGACGCCGCCACCTTTGAAGCTCTGGTGAATCAATGGGCCAAGGGTAATATGAAAGAGTATAAACAGGCTGCAAATTAAAGAATACGCCGTACAGGCGTATTCTTTTACATATATATGGGAATTTTAACGTTATTATTGTCTAAGGGGGAATCATATGCTGAGCCGGCGGGATTTTCTCAAGCTCTGTATGTCGGCGGCGCTGACAGCCGGTCTGACAGATCAGCTGCTGCCCATCATGCGTCAGGCCTTTGCCGAGCGCAAGCTGACGAAACCACCTGTAATCTGGCTGGAATTAGGGTCCTGCACCGGCAATTCCGTCTCTCTGGATAATGCCGTAAATCCAACATTTTATCAGGTACTCCACGATATAATTGATTTGCGGTATCACTGGCTGTTTAATGCCGCCCAGGGCGAGCAGGCCGTTCAAGCCCTAATGGACACAGTGGAACAAGAAACGGGAAATTTCTGGCTTATCCTGGAAGGCGCGGTCATGACAGGGGATAACGGCCGCTTTAACCATATATTCCTGCGGGGCAGTGAGATGGTTACAGGCTTGGCGGCCCTGAAGGAATTTGCCCCCAGGGCCCGTTATGTCATTGCGGTCGGCACCTGCGCCTGTTTTGGCGGCCCGGCCGCCGCTTACCCCAATCCCGGCGGGGCCAAGGGGGTATGGGAGGTCATTAAACAACCGGTGATTAATATACCAGGCTGTCCCAGCAATCCCGACTGGATAACAGGTACCTTCAGTCATCTGCTGATGTACGGCTTGCCTGAACTGGACAGCTATAACCGGCCGAGAATGTTTTTCAGGCAGACGATTCATGACTTATGCCAGCGCCGCCAGCAGTTTGAAGACGGTATTTTCGCCTCCTTTGCCGGCGAAAGCGGCTGCCTGTACAAAATAGGCTGCAAGGGGCCGGTAACCTATGCCGATTGTCCCAAGCGCCAATGGAACCATTATGTCAATTGGCCGGTTAAGGCCGGGGCACCCTGTATTGGCTGCACCAATCCGGGTTTTCCCGACAGCAGCATGCCGTTTTATGAGCATCTGCCTGCTGTGCAAACACCGCTGGGCGCGCTTAATATAAAGAAAATTGGTGCCGCTGCCGCCGGGCTGAGCGCGGTGGCAGCTGGCGCCCACCTCATTACCGGGGTTATAACCAAACGGATCAGCAAAAATTGGCTTGACGGCACGAACCGGCAGGAGACAGACCCACCGGAAAACGAGGAACAGCTTAAACAGGAACTGGATGACCTTATCCGGCAGCAAAATGCCCTGATTAGTGAGAGCAAAAGCCTGGAGAGCAATAAAGTAAAGCGCAGGCTGCGCCGAACATTCCGCCAGAAGGTGGTTGATTTTTTCCGGCCGGGGCCAAAGCACAGGAGGTAATTACCCATGGCTGTACAGACGATATTTCCGGTCACTCGTATCCATGAGCCGCTGCGGGCGGATGTGGAAGTGCAGGACGGCAAAGTAACCGATGCCTGGCTGGGAGCCCATTTATTCCGGGGGCTGGAAAGTATGATGAAAGATCGTGATCCCCGGGATGCCGCCCTGTTTACCCAGCGCATCTGCGGGATTTGCTCCGCAACCCACGCGGTAGCCGCAAGCATGGCTCAGCAGCAGGCGTTCGGGGTTCAACCGACCCCGACCGGACAACAGCTGACAAACCTGATCTACGCTGCCGATATCATTCAAAATAACCTGCGTCATTTTTACGTGCTGGTGCTGTATGACTATGTGAAAGGTCCCGACATTCCTCCCTATGTACCGCGGCCTCAGGCCGATTACCGTCTGCCGCCCAAAGTCAACGCCGAGCTCCTGCAGCATGCCAAGGAAGCTGCTTTCAAGGCTGTGCAGGCCCATGAAGCCCTGGCAATTTTTGGCGCCAAAGCGCCAATGGAGCAGACGATTTTGCCGACCGGGATAACAGAGCAGGCTTCGGTCGAACGCCTTATGGCCTACAGCGGCATTCTGCGAGAAATTACAGACTGGGTGGAGAAAGTCCATATCAGCGATGTGATGACGATCGCCGAATATTATCAGGATTACTACTCGATCGGCGCCGGTTACGGCAACTTCATCTCTGTGGGCATGTTTCCCGCGCCGCCAACCGGCGAGCGGGCTTTTCCGGCTGGCTTGGTTATTAATCAGGGCCAGCCTGAGCCGCTTGATGTGAATCATTTTACTGAAGAAATTCGTTACAGCTGGTATAGCGGCGACGCCCCCAGCCATTTTCCCACTCAGGCCGGTCCGGGACCGGACCGGGATAAGCCGGAGGCTTATTCCTGGATCAAGGCGCCACGCTATAAAGAGCTGCCGGTGGAATGCGGCCCCCTGGCCAGAGGCTTTATCAGCGGTGATTACCGGCGCGGGGTATCTGTCATGGACAGACTGATTGCCCGGGCCAGGGAAACACTCAAGATCTGCAAATTAGCGCAGGCGATTATAACGGAAATTGTGCCCGGCACACCCAGTTTTCAAAAATATACCCAGCCGGACAGCGGGGCCGGAATGGGGCTGACTGATGCCATGCGGGGGGTGCTCGGGCACTGGCTGGAATATAAGCATAACAAGGTGACTCATTACCAGATTATTACCCCCACAACCTGGAATTTCTCGCCCCGCGACAACCGGGGTGTCCGGGGTCCGGTCGAACAGGCGCTGCTTGGTACGCCCATCGCGGCCGGGGGCGGGCTTATTGAAGCCGGCCGCGTTATCCGGTCATTTGACCCCTGCTTTACCTGCGCCGTACACCTGTTTAAAAAGTAACTGCCGTAAGGTGGCGGCTTGAAGCCTGCCACCGGGCATGATACAATATTTGCTAGGAGATAAGAGACTTGGCTTATGCCAAGTCTCTGGTTATATAGCCGGAAAGGGGACATATATGAGCATTTTCCAAGCTTGTGATATTCGCGGCATAGCCGGTAAAGACCTGACTGACGTAATGGCCAGGCGTATAGCCTTGGCAATCGGGGTTAAACTGGCCGGCCAAACAGTGGTGGTCGGTGGCGATATCCGCTTATCTACCCCCGGTCTGCAGCGGATTATGATTGATGGTTTGGCTGAGTCCGGCTGTCAGGTAATTGATATCGGGACAGTGGCTACCCCCGTATTTTATTATGCGGTTAAAGCCACCGGCGCCACTGGCGGCGTCATGGTAACAGCGTCCCATAATCCCTCTCGGTACAATGGGTTTAAGCTGATCCTCGGCCCTGAGCCGGTTAGTGAAGCGGATGTGGCTCAAATCGGGCACATGGTGGCCGATAATGTCCGTACCCAGGGCCAGGGTTCGGTCGTGCAGAGGCCTGTTATTGCTGATTATATCGCGCACACGGCCGGCAAAGCCCGTCCCGGCTGTTTAAAAGTCGTGCTTGACGCCGGCAATGGGGCGACAGCGGCCATCGCCCCCCCACTGTTTCAGCGGCTGGGCTATGAGGTAATCCCACTCAACTGCGTAGCGGACGGGCGTTTTCCCAGCCATCCCCCGAATCCGGCCCTGGCTGAAAATCTGGTGTCACTCGGCGAGGCCGTACGTTTACACAAAGCCGCGCTGGGGATTGGCTTTGATGGTGACGGCGACCGGGTGGGATTTGTTGACGAAACCGGCCAGGCGATTGACAATGACGCAATTATGGTGCTGATAGCCAAAGCGTATCTGGCCCGCGAAACCGGTGCGGTCGTTTATGACGCAAAGTGCTCAATGATCGTGCCCGAAGCAGTGGCTGCCGCCGGCGGCCGGCCGGTTATGGCCCGGGCCGGCCACACTTTCAGTAAAGCGGCATTTATCCGGGAGCAGGCCTTGTTTGCCGGTGAAATCAGCGGCCACTTCTTTTTCCGGGAGCTGGGCTACGATGACGGCATGTTTTCCGGACTGAAAATATGTGAACTGGTGGCCGACCAGGGCCGTTTGTCGGCACAGGTGGCCGGTATTCCCCGCTATCTGCTGACGCCTGATATCCGTGTTCCCTATAAGGGCGCCGATAAAGCAGCCGTGCTGGCGCAGGCTGCCGCCAGGCTCGCGGCATACAAACCCAATCTGATTGATGGGGTGCGGCTTGAATTTGCCGATGGCTGGGGCATGATCCGCTCTTCGGTTACGGAGCCGCTGTTTACACTGCGGTTTGAGGCGAAAACCGCCAGCCGCCTCAGGGAAATTAAAACTATTTTGCTCAAGGCCCTGCCTGCTGACATACAGGCTGCGGTTGCCGCTAAATTGCCTGGAGAACTTCAATAATCAAACCTCATTATCCCCTCTGCAAAGAGGATTTGCCGGTATTTAGTCGAATAAATACTTATTTTGAAAAGATGATATTTCGGAAGAGGTAATTATGCAAATTCATGTTTTGGCCAGTGGCAGTACCGGCAATGCTGTATTTATTGAAATGGACAATACCAAGGTCCTGGTTGATGCCGGCATCAGCACCCGGCGGATCAAACAGTCGCTGGCGGCACTTGGGACCGGAGTGGAAGAGCTTGATGCGGTATTTATTACCCATGAACACCGTGATCATATCAACGGGCTGCAGACTTTGCTCAAGAAATATCGCCTGCCCGCCTATGCCCGGCCTGACACCTGGAAAGCCATGTACTGCAGAGCGGCACTGCCTGATGAGTGCTGCAGGCATTTGCCCGACAGCCTGGATATCGGTGCGGTAAAGGTGGAGCCTTTCCCGATCTCCCATGATGCGGCCGACCCGGTGGGTTTCCGGCTTTATGCGGGGAATACCAAGGTTTGTGTCGCCACCGATCTTGGCTTCGTGACCCCAACCGTCAAGGACGCTTTATCCCTGTCGGATGTCCTGGTTTTAGAGTCTAATCATGATCTGGATATGCTGCAAAATGGCAGTTATCCCTGGCATTTAAAAAAACGGATTATGAGCAACCGCGGCCACCTTGCCAATACGGACGCCGGCTGGACCCTGGCCAGACTCAGCCGCAAGGCCCATACGGATGTCTTTTTGGCCCATTTAAGCCGGGAAAACAATCGGCCTGAACTGGCTGAGGATACGGTGGCGAATATTTTAACGGCCCAGGGCTGCAAACTTGGCCAGGATATTACTTTGCATCTTACCTATCCTGAAAAAATTTCAGGGTTCACCCACAATAAGTAGGAGGCGATTGTATGAAATGGTTCAGGAAAATAACTCCCTACATCGCAGTATCACTGATCAGCATGATTATTGGCGCTACCCTGGTGGTAGGCTGTGCCGGCAATGCTGCCGATAAAACGAAAAAGCCTGAAGCCGCCGGTTCGCCGTTCCAAGCCCTGCAGCCGCCAACTGCTCAGGCCAGCTTGTCCGATGCCCGCAACACACCCATCGTCCGGGCTGCGCAATCGGTGGGGCCGGCGGTGGTCGGCATTACGAACAAGGCCTTTGCCCGGGATATTTTTAATCGCAAAGTTCTTATTGAACAGGGGACAGGCTCAGGTGTTATATTTGATTCCCAGGGGTACATAGCCACAAACTTTCATGTTGTGCAAAATGCCCAGGAACTGGCCGTGTCCCTGGCCGACGGGCGCACGCTGACAGGCAGGGTCATTGGCGTGGATCAGGCGACAGATCTGGCTGTTGTCAAGGTTGACGAGAGTAATCTGCCTGTTGCCACCCTGGGAGATTCCGATTCGCTTATGGTTGGTGAACCAGCGATTGCCATTGGCAATCCGCTTGGGCTGGAGTTTAAAGGCAGCGTGACTACCGGTGTCATCAGTGCCCTAAACCGCTCGTTGGATATTGGCGAGCGCCGCTTCAAACTGATCCAGACCGATGCGGCCATTAACCCCGGTAATTCGGGCGGGGCCCTTGTTAACGCCGATGGCGTGGTTGTTGGCATCAACAGTGCCAAGATTGCCCTATCCGGGGTTGAGGGTATCGGCTTTGCCATCCCGATCAACAGCGCCAGACCCATTCTCCAGTCCCTGATCGACAAAGGCCGGGTTATCAGGGCCTATCTTGGGGTAGGGGCGCTGGACCAGGCCACGGCCGCCAGGTACGGGTATGAGCTTAACCTCGAAAAAGGCGTTTATCTGGCCAGAGTGGCCCAGAGCGGACCTGCCTATAAGGCCGGCATGCGCGAAGGGGACGTTATCCTGAAGGTTGCCGGGGCTGAAACCAACAGTGTCGCCGAATTAAGGGCCGTCCTTGACAGCCAGCAGGTAGGCGGCCAGGTTGAGGTAGTCATCAAAAGAAATAACCAGACCCAGACAATCCAGGTTCTCTTAGAAGAAATGCCTGGTCAATAACATGAAGATAACGATACTTGCCATCGGTAAAATCAAGGAGAAATATCTTACCGCCGGGATTCAGGAATTTTTAAAGCGGCTTACTCCCTTCTGCAAGCTGGATATTATCGAGCTTGCAGAAGAACGCATGCCTGAAAACCCCTCGGCTGCCGAGAAAACACAAGCGCTCGCCCGGGAGGGTGAGCGCCTTTTAAAAGCCGTCCGCCCGGGCAGCTACCTGATCGTACTGGACGTGGCCGGCCAGGCCCTGTCCTCCGAGCAACTGGCGGCCCGGTTCGACAGCCTGGCCTTGAACGGACACAGCGACATCACCTTTGTCATCGGCGGCGCCTTTGGCTTATCCTCCGAACTGACTGCCGCCGCCCGGGAACGGCTGTCATTTTCCAAAATGACATTTACCCATCAGATGATCCGGCTGCTGTTGGTAGAACAGATCTACCGGGCGTTTAAGATCAGCCGGGGGGAACCGTATCATTGGTAACGGTAAAAAATTAAAGGAGTTCGGCACGGCGCGCCGCTACCAATTAAATTCGGAGTTTTCTACAGAAATATGTCACTTGGAGCCCACGATTCCATTTGCAATCGTGAGTTCCAAGTTTCTTATATTTTAGTATGTTTCCGAAATGATAACAGAGGAAATAAAAAAACTCCCGCTATGGAACGGGGGATCATGACTTGGGGGCGGCCAGTTCCATTAGGGCATAAAGGCGTTGCTTGTTACTCTGGATCATCCTATATTATAATAATATTACATTTTATGGAGGAAAATATATGTCGATTATTCTGGCAATGTTCATCATGGGACTTATACTTGGCTTTATTGGCGCCGGAGGGGCGGGTATCGTCATTGCGGTGCTGTCCATCGTGTTTAGTATTCCGCTTCATACCGCGCTTGGAACATCGCTTGGGGCTATGGTGTTTACGGCATTTTCAGGCGCATATAGCCATTACCGAGAAAATAATGTTGTCGTAAAATGCGGGGTTGTTGTCGGTATATTTGGCGCAGTGGGGGCGTTTTTAGGTGCAAGGCTGGCCGGTCTGTTGCCAGCCGGTGATCTAAAATGGTTGACTGCCGGGATGCTGTTTGTATCAGCTTTCTTGCTCGCGATCAGGGTTTATTTTCCTGAGTGGATATACACTTTGGCGAAAGGAGTACCAGAGCCGGCTGGGGCGCAGTATTGGGCCGCCGCCGGTGGGGTGGGTATAGTTTCGGGGATCATGTCCGGTACCTTCGGGATAGGCGGTATGCCGTTTATCATAATTGGGTTGTTAACTATTTTCAACCTGCCAGTTCACCAAGCGGCAGGTACGACTATGCTTATTTCTCTGCCCATTGCCCTTTTCGGGGGAATCGGTTATCTTATTAGTGGTTATTTGGATTTTAGCTTATTGGCTAAGGTTGTTGCCGGGCTAATGACTGGAACATATATTGGCGCAAAGTTTACGAGACGGCTGCCGCCTGTCATTTTGAAAACTACCATGGTAGCCATTCCGGCGATCGGTGGACTTTTACTGTTATTCGGCACAGCGCATTAATAAGTGCATCTAAGGAACGGTTCTCTCTTACAACAAGTCAAGCCTGACCTCAAGCCTTGTAGAAAAAGGGTTGAGGTTGTTTTTTTTATGGGACAAGATAGTAAAGGAGTTGAATCAAGGTTACAGAATATAAGACTAGAGGTAGCTGAGAGGGGGATGGAAGTGGTACGACCATGGAATGTTGGTATTCTTTTATTTGATGAAGTTGAGGTATTGGATTTCGCGGGGCCGTTGGAAGTGTTTTCCATAACAACCTTGCAGGGGCGGCAGGAGAAGCTCTTCTGCGTACATACTCTTTCTGAGACCGGAGAAATGATACGTGCCCGAAACGGTTTGACAGTAAAACCTACCTACAGCATTGCTAATGCACCAGAATTAGACATATTAATTGTTCCAGGTGGATATGGAGCTGAAGAAATAGAAATACACAATAAAACGTTAATTGATTGGATAAGAGAACAAGCAAGCAAAGTAAAACTGCTCGCATCCGTTTGTACGGGCGCTTTTCTTCTGGCTAAAGCCGGACTCCTTGATGGGAAAAAAGTGACCACGCACTGGATGGATATTGATAGGCTGGCAAGAGAATATCCTAAAATTGATATTCAGCGGGGGCCAAAATATGTAGATGAAGGCTCAATCATCACTGCCGCTGGAATTACTGCTGGCATTGATATGTCGTTTCACATCATAAAGAAAATTTTTGGAACTGAGATTGCAAGAGCCACAGCTAAGCGTATGGAGTATGATATAGTGATCTCTGAGTAAAGTGGTTGATTAAGAGTTTCATAACCTCGATTTTTTTACAAAGCAGAAGATAATGTGATTTTCGCCAAAACAAAAAATTAGACAATGCGGGGATGTCAGGCACAGCCTGACATCCCCGCGTCGCATAAAAGTAAGCATTGTTGTGAAGCGAATTTTACGTCCTCTTTGCTTACACGTTCCCTTGTTTACACAAAAAAGTGTTCTTCTAGCAAAACCGGTAAATGACATTTGCCGGTTTTATTTTTTCCAGCCACTTTCTTTTCAGCCACTTACTCTTGTATTGAGAGAATGCCCATGCGTGTAACAGTTGCTGGATACTTACCATAAGATATACAAGAAGATGGTGAGAGGAGGCGCGAATTGAAATATCAGGGCTTAACAGGCAAGGTAATACTCCCTGAAGATCCTGAATATAATTGGGCCAGGCAAGAGTACAACCTTGCAGTCGATAAATATCCGCTGGCCATAGTGTACTGCTTTGACCAACAGGACGTAGCTAACGCCGTCGTTTGGTCAAGAAAGCGAAAAATACCGTTACGCATCCGTTCTGGCGGCCATAATTATGAAGGCTATTCAACCGGTAATGGCTGCCTGGTAATTGATACCAGCTGTATGAATGATATAATCGTGAATAGCGGCGATAATACAACAGCGGTCCAGGCAGGCACAAGGCTGCTACCCCTATACCAGCGTCTAGCTGAATATGGTTATACCTTCCCGGGGGGGACCTGCCCCACGGTTGCTATTTCCGGTTTAGTGCTGGGCGGTGGCATCGGACTGTCCACCCGGCTGCTTGGCCTGACCGCAGACAGTCTTTTGGAGGCTGAGATGATTAACGCTGAGGGGGAGTTGCTAACAGCGAACAGCAACGGCAACGCGGCTCTCTTTTGGGCGTTGCGAGGCGCAGGGGGCGGAAATTTTGGCGTTGTGACCAATTATAAGTTCGGCTTACAGAAAGCTGAGAAAATAACTTTGATACAACTGCGATGGGACCATAATGTGCTGGCAAGAAACAAATTTATCGGAATCTGGCAAGAGTGGCTGCCAAATTTAGACCGGCGTATGAGTTCGTTCAGTGGCATATATAAATGCGGAGCCTGGATGAACGCATTTTTTTACGGATTGCCGGCAGAAGCGCGAGAAATTCTTGGGCCGATACTGGCTATACAGGGAATCAGCCAAGAGGTTATTGAGTATGTCCCGCTCCTTAACGCAGTAGAAAGAATTGGGGCGATGTATGCAAAACGCGATGCCTTCCAGGCACCGGGGAGATTCGTGTTTTGCTATTTCACAAAAAGGCAGTTAGATAACCTTGGCGCTATTATGGATAGGGCACCCTCCGAGACGGAGTCGTCCATTCGGGTATATTCGCTGGGGGGAGCCGTCCGGGACACCGGACCTAAAGCCACTGCCTTCCCGGCTAGAAATGCTGATTATATCATGGTGATTACGTCTTCTTGGGAGAAAAAACAGGAGGAGCTGTTGCACCGAGTATGGATAAAAGCGGGCTATGACTATATTTATCAAATAACTAAAGGTTCTTATGTGAATTTCCCTTATGACCGGACACCAGGTTACGAGGCCGCCTATTTCCAGGAGAATTTGCTGAGCTTGCAATGTATCAAGCAAAAATATGATCCCCACAACGTCTTCCATTTTCCCCAAGGTATCAGGTTGCCGTAACAACCGGGACCGTTTGGCAAACAGAAAAATTAAGTTATCCATTGCTTAGGGGCATCATATAGTTTATAAAATGCTTCAGGTGGGTGCCATGGAAGAATCAATTCTCTTTTCTCTTGACTCTGAGCAGCAGGTACTACTCGCAGCTTTACTAGCGATAATACTATCTGATAAGCTTAACGAAGACCAACTAAATATTTTGGGAAACTTCGTAGAAGCAGTGGGGCAAAACATCCTGCTAATACAGGCAATAGTATCGTCTAATCCTCCCTCAACCACATCGGACAGTTCCGCAGATACACAAGTTCAAAACCTGCAAAAAAGCATTAATATGCTACAACAGAATGTAGAAACAATGAAGGCAAAGATTGCCGTTTTAGAAAGCAAACAGCAATAGTTATTATAAACAACAAAATGAGATTGTTTCTGGTTTAGAAAAACCATACTGTTTGACCCGATACGGAAACCGTATCATTGGTAACGGTGCAAAAGTCCTCTGGCCTTAAAAATTAGGGCTTGGGGGCGCTTTTTTTGCGTACCTAAGGGAGACCTGCGAATATGGAAAGTGAATGCATGTTTGAAGACGGAGTTGTCGGCAGCAGTTTTCAACACCGCCGGCTTTCCCGCCTCCTTTGCCATTCCCGCCGGCATGTTGAAAACCGGTGCGGAACCCAGTATAATTTAAATGGTATGGCTTGATTACTCATATAAGAATAAGTAATGAAGCTTAACTGCCGCTTTTAAAGGGTAGCCATACTTGGCGATAATATAAAGTATTAGATTAAATAGATAGGCGGATAGGTTATGAAAATTTCCAAAAAAGACGCGTTGCTCTGGTTTGATTTTTTTTCACAATTGCCGGAGAAAGAAGAAATCAGTATCAAACATGAAGAAATCATTTACGCTACGTTTGCGCAAATTGAGGCAGCCATTGATCATAGAATTGACATGTTGATGTCGGAAATTAGAAATGTAAAAACCTTGGCAAACAGAACTTTTTTTGTAGGCAATGAAAGCAAATTCCCCCAGGGCTGCCGTTCTTGTCTGCTGGGGACTGGTTTGAGTGCAATTCGGAAAACGAACAAATGTAATTTAGAGTGTAAGTTCTGTTATAATTATGGCGAACTGGACGATATTCATCCCGTGGGAGAAGGGATGTGGGAAATTGGCGGCACAAAATTTTACGAGAAGGATATTGATTTGCTGCTTTCCGTTCACCAAAAACCCACCGGTATTTCCTATGTTTTTTTAGAACCGTTTATGGAAATTGAAAAATATTATCCGGTTATAAAGAAATTCAGTGAGGCGCACATTTATCAGCATTTATACACAAATGGCACGCTAGCTACAGCAGAAACATTGCAAGCGCTGGGTGAAGCCGGTCTAAATGAGATACGTTTCAACCTAGGCGCTTCTAATTGCGCGGACAAAGTCATTGAAAATATCCGCTTAGCGAAAAAATATATTAACAGTGTAGGGATTGAAACGCCGATGACGCCTGAGTTTTTCGCAGTGTTTTTTAAGAAAAAGCAGGCGATCTTCGCGACCAAACTCGATTTTATCAATTGTGCGGAATTACATTTAAATGAAAATAACATCAACAATTATTCTGGGGAGAACATGTATATTTCGCGCCATGGCTATATATCGCCCATTTGGAGCCGGGAGTTAACTTTGAAATTCATGAAAATAGCGGATGACGAAAACTGGGATGTAGCCGTTCATGATTGCTCCAACTACACAAAGTTTGCCAGAAGCTTAAATTTGAACAGCAAGGCGGGTATGTGGTTCGGCGCCAGTAACTATGCCTGTGAATTTTCTATGATTCCCTACGATATATTCATGCCAATACTCAATGATGACAATTTCCAATTTTTAAATGAAGAAGATTTGCCTGACGGCTATAAACCGGATATTATAGAATTTTAGCAGGGTGTGTCATTTAGTCATATCGAAATACTCTTCACCCAACAGCACATAGGGGGCGGTGAGGTGGCTCCCTGTGGCAGCAAACAAAGGAGAGGGTTACTGTGAAAACAATCGGCTTGATCGGCGGTATGAGCTGGGAATCGTCACTGGAATATTACAGACTGATCAATGAAACGGCTGCCATGAAACTGGGCGGGCTTCATTCGGCCCAATGCCTGATGTATTCTGTCGATTTTCAGGAAATAGAAGCCTTGCAGCATCAAAACCGCTGGGACGAACTGACCGATATCATGGTCGCTGCCGCTGCCCGGCTGAAAAACGGCGGTGCTGATTTTGTGGTTATCTGTACGAACACTATGCACAAAATGGCAACTGACATCGAGACGCGCGCCGGCATCAAGGTGTTGCATATTGCCGAGGTAACAGGACATACCATTGCCCGGCAGGGAATGAAAAAGGTTGGTCTTCTGGGGACTAAATTTACGATGGAACAAGACTTCTATAAGCAGGTCCTGCAAGAAAAATTTGGCATAGCCGTAGTCATTCCCGCTGAAGCGGAAAGAGAATTCATTCACCATGTGATTTACCAGGAATTGTGCCAGGGCATGATCCGGCCTGATTCCAGGGCGCGGTTTGCCACCATCATCGATAAGCTGGCGGCAAACGGGGCAGCGGGAGTTGTATTAGGCTGTACGGAAATCCCTTTGCTCATAAGGCAGGCCGATGTTGAAATCCCGGTTTTTGATACCACCAGGCTGCATGCCGTTGCCGCAGTGGAATATGCATTACAATAGTCTAAGGTGCGAATGGTAAAGGCGCAAATGCAAATCAATTAATACACAAGCCACAGACCGTTGATAAGGAGAACCGATGAAAACCATCGGCTTTAGCGCAAGCCCGCGGAAAGAAATCATTCCCGCTGGTGTTGTACGTATTAAAGTAGGTAGGTCAGCCAGTGCAAGCACCTGGCCATAAGCAGCCTTTGCGAAAGGCATGATTGTATTTCGGCAATCCAAAGATGCCGCCGTTTTGTGATTTCCCTGGTCAGCTGGCCAGAGCCGATTTATGATAAAATTTTACGACAGACTATTCGCTGCTGAACAATTTGAAAAAGATTGCTTACTACCCAGTACAAACCCAGCCCGGCAGGGAAATGTACGGCCATATAGCCAATAACACAGGGCATGGCAATGGACATCAATTGGTTTTGCGGATTGGTCTCATTCATTGTTTGCTGTGATAAAATATAGGTGGTAATTGCCGCAAGCACAGGCAGAATATACAACGGGTCTCTCCCGGATAAGGTTTTTATCCAGAGGAAACCAGGATGGCTGACATAGCTGAAATTTCTCAGTGCATAAAACATGCTGGCTAAAAAAGGCATCTGAATCAGCATGGGCAAACAACCCGCCAGGGGATTTACACCCGCCGTTTTATATAATTTTGCTATTTCTTCCTGCTGTTTCGTTTTGTTGTTCTTATATTTTTCCTGCAGTTGCTTAAGTTTGGGACCCAGTTCACGCATGGCCTGCATCGCTTTAACCTGCTTGACCGTCAGGGGATAAAGCAATATCCTAATCATTACTGTCAGCATAATAATGGCGGTCCCGTAGCTTGGGAAGCCCATAATGCTGGTAAGGTTATACATAAAGGTCAATGCCGCTTGCATGATGCTGCTAAAATAGTCAAACAATAACTCTCACTCCTTATACCAAATCTGTGCATAATGGCCATTAGTTTAAAACTTCACCGTAAAGCGGATCCAGTATTCTCATAACGTCGTTGTTCGACACCTAGGTCACTTTTCCTTTAATGGATGATAGCGGGCTAGTTTGCCCGCTATCATCCATTTGACGCTTAATCGGCGGAATTAAGCCCTAATGCTTCCCGCCTAGCGCTGCTGCAGGAAGGTCATAAACTCCTGGTGGATCTGGCTGCAGTCCCGTAAGCCCTGCTTGTAGGCGATTTCCGCCGCCTGGCCGGACTCCAGGGCGGTGAAGGACTCGTAATCCATGACCAGCTCCAGCAATTCCGGATACTGATCCGCCAGCTCCCCGGCCAGGGCCAGCAGCCGGTCGAGGGTGGCGCCGACCTGGCTGACCGTCTTGCTGTAGTCGGCCTCGTTGGTGCCGGCCAGCTTGAGGATACTGTCCACCCGGACAAAGATGTACTGATTAAAGGTCTTGGTTAAGATGCTTTGCAGCATCAGCCGGTCATCCGGCTCGGCCCCGGGCGGCTGCGGCTCCTGGTCCCGCTCCGCCGGCCGGAAGGAAGCCAGCCCCGGACAAAAAGCCGCGCCGGCTGTCGTTAATTGGTCAGACATAGTTATACCCCCTATATTCAGACTGCGGCCGGTATGGCCGTCAGCTTTTTTACAGGGGGAAATTAAAAAGAACGCAGGCAAAGGTTTTTATCCCCTACACATGCGTTCTGTTGCGATAGCTGTTACATACTCAACGCCAATAAGCCGGCAGACCCGGCCGAAACAACAAGGGCGGTCACAATGTCTGCCCCGTTGCTGCTCCTTAGCGGCTGAGGATAGTCGAATCATTTGCTGCGTCCAGTCGCACTCCCAGCCCGGCAGCGCCCCGGCAACGGCTATTAACCCCGCCCGCCCCGCTTGTGCGGCGGCCGAAGTGCGGTTATAATAGAAATGTCGTCGTGGACAGTTGGCTGTTACGTGTAGGTGTTCGTGCACCTTGCGCGGGCCTGAAAGTGCGCCAACACTTTCAGGTCACGGCGACTTTTTAATTTCCACCTATTTCTAATTGTGCGCACGTTGTGCGCTTCATATACATTTCACAGAAATCATCGCTCCTGCGTTGCGATGTAAGACAACCGACTTACCTCATGCGAAAGCCGCTGGGGGACAATAGCATGTCGGTAAAGTCAGGATTAGACAGCAACTGCTATCGAGTAGCCTGGCGAGTCAGGCCATATATGGTAAAGCCTGTGGGCTGAATCCGGGTCTGTGGCTGTGTAGGCGCTGCCGGACGTAAACTCCGGTATCAATGGGTATCTCCAATATTAATTAGATTGGGTATAAGCAGGCCTATTGACGCACCTGCGGTAAGCGGGGTAACGACCAACCGGGTACCTACGTATGGAGACACTATATGGAGCTGTCAAACGTGACCTGCCTAAGTACCGGCTGACGGTATATGGCAGAGAGCCCTAATAGTAGCCTAACGGCCTTCTGTAATGGAAGGCACATGGTGAAGGGGGGCAGTATTCCAAGTTCCAACCTTGAAAGGAGTTGCTTTGGATGGGGCAATCAAAACTCATGGAAAGACTGGAAGGTTATCGTCGCCGGAATAACGCCGACCATGGCTATGTCAACGGTGACCTCTATCGGTTGTTCTACGATAGGGACTTGTACATCATCCACCGATTGTCACTGTTATGCTGACGATCAACCGGCGTCAGATACCCTTATGCAATCACTGTTTTGCCAATGTCGAAACCAACAGGTTTCCGCTTAATCCACTCAGTCGACGATAACTCATTTGGAATATGGAGAGCCGTATGCGGTGAAAATCGCTTGTACGGTTCGGGAAGGGGCGGATTACTAAATCCGCCTATTTCATATAGCCTGTTTGCAGTAAAATGCAAGTACCAATGACTGGCCGGCAGGGAGTTTCTGCGGCGATGGGAGCACCTTTAAAAGGCACTTATACGAGGCGATACCATGATAACATGGCCGAACGGCTGAACGCTTGTAATCCAAGTAAATAGAAAAATAGTCGAGTTCCTGCAGAAAATTCTAATAGTTTGCAGGAGCTTTGTATTTTTGTGGTAAATTTATAGTTGTAACGCTTAACAGAACTTTTGGCTTCGGGATAACGGTCCTTGTGATAAGGAAGTTTATTAAACACATTTGAATAGAACCCCAATAAAAAGGTTCTTATGAATTTGATTTTTATTTTTACAGTAAAAATATCCTACAACTTTCGTAGGGCAATGAGTGAAAGACATATCAAAAAACGTCCCTATGTCCTATTTGGGGTCAGATGCAAGATTATATGAATGGAGTGCATTATGCCAAAATATAATTATCACGAAATAGAAGATAATACTATTTGTCCATGTGGGTCGAGGAAAATATATAAAAAATGCTGTAAGAAAAAAGCTTATAAATGGGAAATAAGTGAAACTGGAGATATTATAAAAACGATACCTATGGAATTAGAAGTTCTTTTACAATTAGAAAAAATGAAAAAATTATTTATAGATATGTTTGGAAGAGAACCAGAAGATAAAAGAATATTATGCAATATTCCGGATGATAAAATTAAATATGACCCTAATTTAATTAGGATGATGCGTAATGATGGCATAAATGAAGCTCTCATTTATGCATATTATAAAACGGGTTTACTAGTAACTAATAATAATAGAAATTTCATTTCTGATATTGACTATATATTATGGAAAACTTCAAAAAAAGAATATAATCAATTAGTCAACCAGGAAATATCAAATGAAATTAATGTTATTCAAGCTGTAGCTTTTGCAAACAGCATCTTACGAGAAATATGTTTCAAATACTTTGAGCAATTTGATTTTATACTTGGAATGTTTATTAGTTTAACTCAAGATCAAAAGCAGGATTATAATTTTTTTAATATATCTTGCATATTGGATTTTTTGGCTTATTGTGCTCATAGAACCCAGAAGAATATTATAACAGTAAAACAATTGATAAAAGAAGGTATGGTTGAAAATGCTTTAGCCACTGTAAGGTTTATTTTTGAATCATACTTAAATGCTGCTGTATATAGCAAAGATATAGATTTATTTAATGAAAAAGTTTTACCTTTAGCAGGATTAGATAATGGTACACACTCTCGAGTTTTAAAAAATGATGGAATAGTGGCGCGCTATTCAATTAAAGACAATCACACGAATAAGATTTTTAATACTAAAATATCAGTCAAAGATTTAGCTGAAAAGAGTAATAAGAATAATCAGGATTTTTATACTATTCTTTATGGTGATTTGTCTCAATATATTCACATTGACGTGTTGGCTGCGAAAAAATATTTTTCGGTTAGTGATCCTTTCTCTATAGTAGATGAGGCCCTTATTGCAGGATACTTGAGCATATTTTTTTCACTACAACTAATCAATACTTTTGGTAATTTAGACGTTATACCAGTAAGTTTACGGAAAGATTTGATGTTTTTTGTAACAAAAGCTAAGAAAGATATCGCCATAATATTAGAAATTTTAATTTGCATTGATGATCTTCCTTTTTACAAAATTATTAAAGCCTGCTTAGAAGAGATGTAAACCCTGGAGAATATTTCATGGAGTGTAGGGCGGTTGACTTCTGTCGACTATTACTATTTTGGGTGACAGTAGGGGACGTCAGACTGTGCGAAAACGGGTAACTTATCACAAACAGAACGCCATGAAAACCAAAAAATGATATAATAAAAGTAAGAAAAAATGGTTTGAGGTGTGCATGATGACGCGCTATGTCTCCCGTGGTACAGACCGGTATCAACTTAGCCTATTGCCGATGAGCTTGGATGAAATGGTTAGCGAAGACAACCCGGTACGAGTGATTGACATGCTGGTGGAAAGCTTAAACGTAAAGGCCTTAGGATTTAAATACGCAACAACCAAGGAAACGGGCCGCAAACCCTACAACCCGAGCGACCTGCTGAAACTTTACCTATATGGCTATTTCAACGGCATTCGAACCTCCCGCAAGCTGGAAAGAGAATGCACAAGAAATATTGAGCTGATGTGGCTACTGAAAGAAATAAAGCCGGACTATCGTACCATTGCTGACTTTAGAAAAGACCATATCGCACAGCTAAAAGATATCTTCCAACAGTTTTCTTTATTATGCAGTGAGCTCGGTTTACTAGGAAAAGAAATCGTAGCCATTGATGGCAGCAAGTTTAGGGCTAACAATGCCCGTAAAAAAAACATAACTAAGAACAAAGTGGCTAAAATGTTAGCCTACTTTGAACAAGCAGCCGAACGCTACCTGGAACTATTATCACACAGCGACGAGAGCGAAGGCGATACAGCTGTCGTAGTCAGCAAAGAAGAACTGCAGACCAAACTGGCCAGAGCAACCAAGCGTATAGAAGAACTAAGGCAGCTCAAACACCAAATCGAAGAAACCGGCGAAGTCTCTTTGACCGATAAAGAGGCACGGCTCATGAGCGCCAACAACATGGGAATGGAAGTAGCCTATAACATGCAGACGGCCGTAGATGATAAACACCACCTGATCGTAGCGGTTGATATCACCAATAACCCGGCAGACCAAAGCCAACTTTATGAAATGGCATCCCAAGCAAAACAACAGCTGGGAGTCGATACCCTGACCGTGCTTGCCGACAAAGGCTATTACAACGGAGAAGACCTGGAAAAGTGTGAACAAGATCAGATCACAGCCCTAATACCGAAACAAAACCCCCCTTCCGTCACCGGTAATCCGGCCTATACCCTAGATCAATTCAAATATGACCCAGACAAAGACAGTTACCTGTGCCCGCAAGGTCAAATACTGAACCAGGTAAGCAAAGAAGATGCCAAGAAAAAACTCTATCGGAGTAAAGCCTGCAAAACGTGTCCCGAAAAAGATAATTGCACCAAAAACAAGCGGGGCCGGCAAATTATCCATGGAGACTACCAGGAAGTCATGGCGCGTACCGATGAGCGGATGGCCAAACAGCCCGAGCTGTATAAACAACGCCAAATGATCGTCGAGCACCCCTTTGGCACAATCAAGCGGAGCTTTGGCTATACATACTTTTTGCTGCGCGGCATCGAAAACGTGAGAGGGGAAGCGGTTATGCACTGCTTGGTGTATAACCTTAAACGCGTGCTCTCCATTTTGGGAACCGAAGAAATGATAGCGGCAATCCGAAGAAAGGCTACTGGCTTTTCTTTTGATTTTGCCGCTATTCTTCTTAACATTCGCTTTTGGGGGCACTTAGCATACTGAAGTGTTCCTCTTGTCGCACAGTCTGACGTCCCCTGTGTCCGTCCTGTGTTTATATAGCGCAACGGCCAGGTTTGGGAGCTGTTCCAATTAACGAATAGTAAGCAAAACAAGTCAAGAAACAGCGTCTTGCTTTATGCTATTCTTGGTACAGGAGGTGAAACTACTGGCGAACTGGGATAAGATCGATGCAGTCCAGCGGATGCAGAATTATATTGAAGAGCATCTGACCGAGCCAATCACACTGTATAGGTTAGCACAAGCCGCCGTTTATTCCCCCTGGCATGCATCCCGTATATTCAAGCAGCTGACAGGAAAAACGCCGCTGGAATATATTCGTGCCCTCAGGCTGTCCCGGGCAGCCCTGGAACTTTGGGACGAAGATAAACGGATCATTGATATTGCACTTGATTTTTCTTTTGCTTCTCATGCAGGCTTTACGCGGGCCTTTGCCGCTGCGTTTGGCCTGACTCCGTATCATTACCGCCGAAAAAAGCCGCCTTTGCCGCTGTTTATGCCTAGTCCGATCCGTAGTTATTACCTCCTGTTGCAGAAAGGGGAGGAATTTATGACGGCAAACAACAAACTCAATACTGTTTTTGTACAAGTGGTGGAACGGCCAGCCAGAAAACTAATTTTAAGAAGAGGTATCAAAGCAGACAATTATTTCGACTATTGCCAAGAGGTTGGCTGCGAAGTGTGGGGCATATTATGCAGTATCAAAGAGGCCCTGTATGAACCAATCGGCATGTGGCTGCCGGAAAACCTTCGTATGCCCGGAACCTCAGTCTATGCGCAGGGAGTAGAGGTTCCAGTTAATTATACGGGCCCGCTCCCGGATGATTTTGAAGTTATTGACCTGCAGGCTTGTAAATATATGGTATTTCAAGGGCCGCCATTTGACAGCGAAGAATTTATGGCAGCCATTCATGATTTGTGGCAAATCATGAAGGAGTATAATGCCGAATTCTACGGTTTTGCCTGGGCTGATGCAAACGGGCCAAGATTTCAGCTTGCACCACAGGGGGAAAGAGGCTATATTGAAGCTAGGCCGGTAGTCGCTATATAGCATAATCACATCAGAACATAAGCCGAGAGCTTTTTTTGGCAGTTACCGGTGATATGGAGAACCGTACCACTGGTAACTGCCAACACTAGATTGATTGTATATAAGCAGAAATATAGAGAATTTTAAAGTTCCTGCAAAATGTTGCGATAATTTGCAGGAACTTTTATATTTGATGGTATTGTAAGCGGTTTGGTGGTTGGGGAGAGCTGTCCTCTTATATCGAAAACTTTTTAACTGCGCTTTGCAATGCATCAGCCGTATTGACCAGTACTTGCTGTACTTCTTCGATAGCCGTAACCTGGTCCTGGGTGGCTACGGAAACCTGCGTGGTCTGCGTTACGGTGTTTTTGCTCATGGCTTCAATATCTTGGACTGCAGTCAAGACGTTCTGGCTGTTGGTGGCAATCGTTTCTATGGCAGCAGTGATACCTTGAATTTGTCCCGATACCTGGTTGGTCATGTCAATAATTTCATTGAAGGTATCGCCAACACGGCTAACCATAGCGACTTCCAGTTTGACGACATCGCTGCTTTTCGTCATTGCGGCAACGGCGTTGTGGGTATCTGCCTGTATTTCGATAATTAACTCGCCGATTTGTTTGGCCGCGATTTGTGATTGTTCCGCCAGCTTGCGGACTTCATCAGCGACAACAGCAAAACCGCGTCCTTGTTCGCCGGCGCGCGCCGCCTCAATAGCCGCATTCAATGCTAACAAGTTGGTTTGACTGGCAATGCCTGAAATAGTATCAAGAATTTGACCGATTTCCTTAGAACGCTCATCCAGCTTGGTTACAAGCTTAGAGGAGTCGGCGACATTAACCGCGAGGTTTTGCATTTGCGAGACTGCCTGTTCAATTGATTCGCCGCTTTCTATGGCCGCTTGAGCGGTCCTTTCCGACACGGAAGCAACAGCGGTGGAATCGGCGGCAATTTGTTGAATGTTGTCAACAATTTCGGTTATAAGCGAGGCGGTAGTATCAAGAGTAGCCACTTGTTCGTTGACAGAGTGAGTGATGCTGGCAATGGAATCGGCGACTTGGCCTGCTGTAACCTCCGAGTGGGCCGCACAGGCTGTTAGCTGTTCGGACGACGACGAGACTGACTCGGCCGTAACTAATACCTGTCTCAGCAAGCTCTTGAGCCCGCCAACCATGGCATTGAAGTTCTGCGCCAGCTTGCCGATTTCGTCATTTTGCCGGTTGGTGATTTCAATGTTCAAATTACCGGTTTTCATAGCTTCAGTGGCTTCTACCAATTGGATGATAGGCCTGGTTATATGCTTGGAAACAAAAACACTAATGAAACCTACCACTAGAATGGTTATCAGCAGTATAGTCAGATTGGCCAGGAGGAGGTTATTATTTTTAGCATTAAATTCATCGAAGGATTTTTCCATGCAGATAATCCAGCGTGTTTTAGGATCATACACATAATTGACCAGCTTGCGGACACCATTATCATCAATGATTTCCTCCCGGCCGCTTTGACCTTGCAGTGCCTTCTGCACAAAGGGGAGGCTGCTCATATCCTTGCGCTCGTTTGAAACCTGTTCATCGGGATGGGCGGTAATTTTTCCGTCCTGATCGAGGATGTAGGCGGTAACTCCGTTTTGTGACCGCTTAACGACGAAATCCTTGAGGAACGAGAGATTGATGGAGGCTTGCAAAACGCCGGTCACTGCTCCATTGGCCGCCCGTATCGGTGTGGCTATGGCAACTACCGGCTTGCCGTCTGTCTTACTGACGAGGACTTCAGAAACTACCTCATCTTTTCCTTGTACCGCTTCCTGGTAAAAGGTCCGGTCGCCAACTTTCACCAATTTGGCATTGTCGCCTCTTACCAGCTGATTGCCTTGATTGTCATCAACGGTCATGGCCAGCGCGGTAAATACTTTCTGTGTGTCACCCAGCAGCTGGCCTGCCGCCGGCAGATCGTAATTTCTTACCGGGGCGGTCTGGGCAGTTCCTCTAAGTACTTCCAGGTGCTTATCGATATAATCGCGGGTTTCCGACTTTAATACTTCCAGCTCACTGGCACTGAGTGAATAGAAATCAGCCTGGAGGGATTTATTATACAATGAAAAAGAAAAAAGGGAGGCTCCGAGCAATGGGACACAACTAATAATGATCAGCAGAATAAAAAACTTTTTTTTCATTAGTCATTAGCTCCTTATTGAAGTGTGCGAATGTAAATCAAGTGTGCTTGTTCATCGTTTGAATAACCCCAATACATTTACCAGCAGCGCCACCAAACCGCCGGCGATGAGCGGCCCGACAGGCAGCCCGCGAAAGAAACAAACACCGATAACTGTGCCGACAATCAGAGCCGATACTGTTTCCGGTGACTCCTTCATAAAAATGACTCCCTGACCTGCAACCCAGGCCAGGAAAACCCCAATCACAACCGCGAGAAAGCCAACCGGAGATTTAAAGATCGCCAGCATGTCGTTCATGGCTATATGACCCTGGGCCACCGGACTCAGGACGGCGATGGTCAGAATGACAATGCCGATATTGATACCGTGCTTGTCTATCAGCGGGAGATAATTTTCAAGACCTAATCGGGGAATGAGCAACAGAACCAAGGCCGCTACCGCTACCGTATGGTTATTGCCGATCATAGATAACGCCAGTATTATTAATAAAGGAAGGCTATCCCAATTCATTTGTCCACATCCTAGCCATGATTTTCAGTGGTCGCACCAGCAATTGTCAGCTTGCAGCCGGCTGTTCCGGACTATTTTGTTTCATTGTATTTTTTCAAGCAAATAGTATCAAAAGTATCCCATCTTAACCGGTTAATACAATCAGACCAGATAGCTTCCTGTTTCCCCAGAAACTCCAACCGTTCCAGCATATGCCCGGCAATTTGGTCTTGTTTGATTACGATAACACCGGAATCATCAGCAACAATGATTCCACCGTCCAACTCCTGTTTCCGTTTGTTATAATAAGCCTCGTCGAAACCGGTGTCGGTATTGATACAACCGATTGGCGACCGGCCATAAGTCCACATAGGATAGTTTTCTTTGATCAGTTGCTGGACATCGCGTACCAAGCCGCTAACCACAATCCCCTTGGCCTGACGATAAGTAAAGATATATTTGGCAATCAGATCGCCAATGATCGCTTTGCCGTCGCAATTCACTGCATCAATATAAACTACAGCGTCTTTAGGCGTATTGCGGATATAATTATGTACATGATAATTGGAACCGTTGAACGCAGGAATATAGTGGATGAGCCCTGCTACTCTGCTGCCAGGCAGTAGAACCTGCAATCTGGGGTCCAACTCTCCCGTTTTATGCATAGCATCGGCTATTTCCGTTGTGCTCATCTGGTTGCAATCAATATACTCCAGTATTTTTTTCTGTAATGCAGTCAACTCCATCCTCGCCAAACTCCTTTCATAATCTGTTTTCCCCAACAAAATAAATTTTTCCAAACAAATAAACCAGCCCCATAGCTGGTTTATGAGGCGTTTAGCGGTTAAACCAAACGGCAACCTGGCAATCATAGGCATACTTGCCCTTAGACCCATGGCTTTGCGTCCTTACCTTTCGATAAGTATGCTAATTATGTATTTGTCTATATTCCAGGGCCCGTACATTTGGCTAGCACACTATACGCTAAGATAATAACATAAACCTATATAGCCGTTCTATAAATGTTAATAGATGTTAATAAACCTTGGTAAATCTTAATATAAGCGGATAAAGAGACGGTTGCGCTAAGAGCGCCGGCAAAATTTAATGAGAACGATATTGAATATCATTCTCATTGGTGTTATACTTATACAAGTATGTAGGTTATCCTGTTCAAGTAACTAAGCCATAGACAGCTTGTGCGAAAGGAATGATTGTATTTTGGCCACTCAAAGAGATCCCCGGTTTAAACTTTGCCGCCGTTTTGGCGTAAACATCTGCGGTCACCCTAAAGCCCTCAATCGTCTTGAAAAAACAACTAGGCGAAATAATAAGAAACTCTCTAACTACGGCATTCAACTGCTGGAAAAACAAAAGTTGAAAGCGTATTATGGAGTACTGGAAAAACAGTTTGCCCGATATATGCAAAAGGCCCTGAACAGCCGGGACGTCAGCGGTCTTGTCCTATTAAAAGCATTGGAATGCCGCCTTGATAATCTGGTCTACCGTATCGGCTTTGCCAATTCCATACGACAAGCCCGCCAAATGGTTAACCATGGCCATGTTCGCGTCAATGGAAAACGTGTTGATATTCCGTCCTATGCTGTGGCCGTAGGTGATGTTGTCAGCCTGGCGGAAAAATCCCGTAACAACGAAATGTTTGTCAGCAATTTCCGCGACCTCAGATCCTTTGACCTGCCCTATATTGAAAAGAACTACGATGATTTTAGCGGCACCCTGCTTCGCCTGCCCAATCGGGAAGAACTGCCAATTGAAGTCAACGAAATTCATATCATCGAGTTGTATTCGCGCTAAGTGTAGATATTCAACCCCTGTGAGGTGTTAGCATGTGCAAATACAATAGCCACTATTACTGGGAAGGTACATTAGCCGGCAAAACGGATGTATGGCAAAGTCATTTTGACGATAAAGCCGATCCTTATCAGGTTTTATTTGTTAATACGACTCTCATTGATTATCCTAGAAAGACCTTGGATAATAACTGGGCGTGCTATCCTGACAGTAAATCCTTACTGGGGTTCTTGTTGTACATATATGTACCGCTGGCCTTCTATTTTATTATGTATAAGGAAAATGAGAAGCTGTTAATTCCCATTGCCTCAACGCAGGAACTACTGGCTTCCATTCAACAGCTGCATAGAGAAGATGCAGCGGCAATGGTTGCCACGATAGAAGAGCTGGTTAGCTTCTGGGAGTTGAATGAAAGTGCCTGCCGTACGGCTCTGCAGCTTTTTGGCCGTCGTTTTAACGAAACCTGGTACGGGGACAACACTATTTTACATATTGGTTTATTTACCAGTACGCAGGCAATTGCTCAGCATATTTTGGCCGAGCAGGAATTTCCGGAAGTGCTGGCAGAAGATATCGGACTTACTCCCCGGCAACTAACAGAGCTGTGCGAGAAATTCTATTCCGATACCTTCATTCGCAAAACATTTGTTAAAATTTTAAACAACAAGATTGGCTGCATCATTTAGTTGCCAGGAAAAAAGCGGTCCTGACCGGGCAATAAACCTGCCGTTAGGTATGACCGGGAGAAGCGCAGCCACTGATAACTGCCCAATACAGAGAACTCCTGCTGATCCATTAGCAGGAGTTTTATATATGGATGGTAAATTACGAAATAAAAGGTATATAACAGGAGCAAAGGTTATGTGCATAACTTGCCGGATTATCGAAGGAACAAGGATTCCACCCGGAGGGCTGCTTTACAAGAGTGACAGCATTATTGTACATCATTGTCTTGATGTCAATATACCAGGGTATATAATTATTTCCCCGCTCAGGCATGTCCCTGATTATCAGGAGTTAACCGATACAGAGCTGGTGGCAATGGCCAGAGGGACAAAAACCATAATGTGTATTCTGCAGAAGCTGCCGGAGGTTGAAAAGGTGTATATACTGAACTTGGGAGAGGAAACAAGTCATTGCCACTTTCATATTTTCCCGCGCTATCATTGGATGCTAGACAAATTAAATGTTGCACTATTCTCAAGCGAAAAACTGGATGGGGCTAAGTTATTCAGTTATTACAGGCATAAAAATAAAACGGATGCGCTAGAGAAAATGCCCGAAATCAATAAAACAATCACTTTTATAAAAAGCCAATTACAATGTAATAGGTGCCGCCTGCGGCTAGGGTAAAGGAGCCTTTTAACGATGAAATTCCGGTATAAAATTCGCAAGTGGAAAAGCCTGGTTTTAGCTGTTTTGCTTGTAATTATGTGGGCAAGCGCCTGCAACCGGGAAACAGGGGCCTATAATCAGGCCACAACCCCTGCGGCCCCGGCTGGTTTAGCGGCAGATATTGCCGGTTCTGCAGGGGCCGGACGGACTGAATACCAGCTTAAGACCTTTGATCTTTATTTCCAAAAACATGGCGGCAGGTATCGGATTTTCGTTTCAGTGCCGGTTGGCCCCGTGCCTGCCAAGGGTTATCCGGTGATCTACCTGCTTGACGGAAACCTGACTTTTCCGCTGCTGCAGGCTGCCCAGAAGGCTGCCGGTTTCTCGCCTGTTGTAACGGTTGGCATAGGTTATCCGATTGATGCCGGTATCGATGTCGGCCGGCGTTACTTTGATCTCACACCGCCGACCTCGCCGGATCTCATTCCGATTGAGGCCATAGGCTTAGGGGCCTTCGCAACAGGTGGCCGTGACACATTTTTTGCTGCCATCGAAACAGAGCTAAAGCCAGTGATTGAGAGGATGGCGCCGGTCGACCGCAGCCGGCAGACCCTATTCGGGCATTCCCTGGCTGGCTTGCTCGTCCTGCATATCCTCTATACCTCGCCTACGTCGTTCCAGTCTTATGTGGCCGCCGATCCGTCAATATGGTGGAATGGCGGTTCGATTTTAGCGGAGCACGCCGGCTTCGTGGCTGGCGAACAGGCAAGGAACGGCAAAGCGTCTGTACGCCTGTTGGTAGAGACTGCCGGCCAACAAGCCCTGCGGGCAGGGCTCTCTAAAGCTGACGCCGCCTCGCTAACGAGGTTTCGCTCCGGGCTAACAGGCAGGGAGATCGCCGCCGACTTAGGGGGACTAGCCGGCCTGCAGGTAAGTTTTCGGGAGCAGGCTGACAAAACTCACGGCTCCATGTTGCCCGCTGCGGTGGCGGATGCGCTTGCTTTTGCGCTGCATTCGTCAAGCTGGGAGGCCCGGTAGCAGGGCTATGTGTTTTATCCCGGCCGGCGTAATTGCAGCGGGAAATCCCTGCCGGGTAATTCGTAAAATAAATGAGCATGATAAGAAAAAATATTGCCATGAATAGGAAGTAAAGAGGACTCATAGCGGAAAAAGCCGCTTTTTGATGATAAAACCAATAAAGAATGGAGCAATATAACATGAACCAATTGCCAAATTGTCCAAAATGCAATTCAGAATACACGTATGAAGATGGAATCCTATTGGTATGTCCGGAATGCAGTCATGAGTGGGCGGCAGGAGCAGAAGCCGGCACAAGCCAGGGAACCGTTGTCAAAGATGCAAATGGGAATGTGTTGCAGGATGGTGACGCGGTAAGTGTAATCAAAGATCTTAAGGTAAAAGGAAGTTCTTCGGCCATAAAAATGGGGACGAAGGTTAAGAATATACGCTTGGTTGAGGGCGATCACAATATTGACTGCCACATTGATGGTTTTGGCGCTATGAAGCTGAAATCAGAGTTTGTTAAAAAGATATAAAGAGACTGTGTTTATATGTTATGCAAATAAGTTTGCAGTATTTTTTTATAATCAACATCATTGGGCGGGAGTTTGCCATCTGTAATGACAAATTTAATTTTATCATCAATACTAGGGGCTACGCCTCTTTGCTTTACTATATCTGCCAAATGATGTATGGTGCCAAGGCCGCCGTCGAAAAAAACGGTTTCCTTGGCAAACCATTGCTGTAAAACCTTCCCGAATAAGGGGAAATGGGTGCAGCCAAGAACAACGGCGCCATAATCAGGCAGCTTTAATGGAGCAAATTCCTTTTGCAAATACTGATTTACACCGGCAGTGTCAAACTCAAACTGTTCCGCAAACTTTACCAGGCCGCCTAACGCCAGTGTGTCAACCATTGCGGCCGCATCAAGCCTCTGAATTAATTGATGAAATTTTTCCTCCCGCAACGTAAGGCTGGTTGCCAATACCAATATTTTTTTGTTTTTTTCTTTACAATACGCAACTGCCGGTTTTACAGCCGGCTCCATGCCAATGATCGGGAAACTATAATTTTTGCGCAGCTTCATGCCGGCAACACTTGTTGCCGTATTACAAGCAATCACCACAGCATCTACTTTGATCTCGGCCATATAATCCATAGCCTTTTGGACGTAGTGTCTCACTTCGCTTTTGGTCTTTTCCCCATACGGTATATGCTCAATATCCGCATAGTAAATGTAATCGGCAAACGGCAGTATTTTTAAAGCGTGGCCAAGGACGGTTAAGCCGCCAATACCAGAATCAAAAAAACCGATCTTCATCTTAATCCCTTCCTAGTTCCAATATTGTATTTATATTAGCATGAACAACTCCGAAAAAAGCCCGTAAAGAGTACTGTCTATATCATACCATAAATTAGCGGCGGTTGGAATTTTGCCTGGGAGCCGGCCGCTGTTCCACCTTATGCGGTGGGGCTGTTGCTGGCCCGGGCTGCTTAAACAAAGCGGCTAAAGTTTGGTCTTGGCAACAGAGTGTGATAAACATTGTAATGATTGAAAATGATTCTCGATTATGTTACAATATGATGGCGGAAACGTGAGTACGGCCTGTGTTTTCAGCAAGTGAGATGAGGAAGTGTTAGCAATGTGTATTGCCTGCGATGAAACGTCCCGGATTTTTTCTATTGAAATTGTAACCCCAGAGCCTGTAAGCAATAATATGGACTTGTATAAGGAGATTGCCCATCGCTTGTTTCAAAACAAGGTGATATCACTTATTAACGTTGGCAACAACCGCGCTTATGCAGCGAATGATAAACAAATTTTTGGTTTTGAGCTGCATTTAACGAACCGGCATAACCCGGCGGCTGTAACCCTGGCGAATGTTGAGAAGGCGCTGGCCGGAATTTTGACCCAGTTCGAGGGTTATTCTGAACTGCAGATCAAGCCGAATTAACGGGCGGCTACGCCGGCGGGCGAAATTATTTTTGCTATTAGGTGCCAACTGTTCCGGCCGCGCCGTCAACGAGAGTAAACCATTAGCTGGGCTCCCAATCAGGAGCCCAGTCCTTTTTTTTGAAAGGTAGCCTTCTGTAAAAAAAGGACTATGTTTGTTCATTAAAGAACTAAGAATCTATACGATAAAATTTGGAGGAGAATTCTGTGGCGGGTAAAATACCGGAAATTTTAATCAAATGCGAGGCCAGACGCGCGTTTCTCGCGCTCTGTTCGCCGGCAACACGACGTTTACATGAGCCTGTTTCCGATCCCTACGCGGTTTGCGGGCATCCCAATCCGGCCGGCCTTGGCGATGCCGGCCGCTTTTCGCAAACCGGTTCCTGGGGGCAAAGTTCAGTTTTGTTTCCCAAGCTTGGGACCTATCGGGCAGCAGACAAATGCGGCCGAGCACCTTATGGCGGTGCGGAATATGGCGTGCCACTGACACCGGAAGCCGACGCTGTGTGCAGAAAAATGGCGGCCCTGCATAAAGGCCACGGCGCCGTCATCTGTCCGTCGGGCTTATCTGCGATTGCAACCACTATAGATGCCTTTTCCCCGCAAGCGGTTCTTATTCCTGATAATGTATATGGACCAATGCTCCGGTTTTTGAACCGGCGTCGCATAAAACAAATCCGTTATCCCGCAGGGGTTGGGGCAGAGGAATTTCACTCGCTCCTGGTAAAAGCGCGCAGCGAGTATTCATTACGCGACGAATTGATTGTCTATATCGAGGCCCCGGGCAGCGGTACTTTTGAAATCCCCGACCTTGATGGCATAATAGCGATAGCCCAACATGCCAAATTACGTACTATTATGGACAACACCTGGGCAAGCCACGTCCGTTTTCGACCGCTTGAACACGGCATAGATATCGTTGTGCAAGCGACGACAAAATACGAAGGCGGGTATGGCGATACGCCGTCGGGCATGGTGATCGCCAAGCATCCGCAAGATCTGCAGCGCATCGCCGACGAATTGCGCGCAACCGGTAATGGCGCGGTCGCACCAACGACTTGCTCGCGGCTGTATCACAGAATTGATTCGACCGAAGAACGTCTCAATCAACACGCCGACACCGCAGCGCGGCTGATCGAATGGTTTTTGCAACAGCCTTTTGTCACCGGCGTCCTTTCGCCGACTTTGGCGACCTCACCTTATCACGAACGGTTTACACGTTATTTCAGTAAAGGCAATGGCCTGTTCAGCGTCGCTTTCCGTCCGGACCTGCCGGCAAAGCACATCGAGGCTTTTGTCGATGCCCTGAACCTGTTCTGGGTTGCTGAGAGCTGGGGCGGGCATTTGTCGCTGGTATTGCCGGTGCATGCCAACCGCGAAGTCACGCCCCTGCCGGAGGGGTATATTTTACGCTTCCACGCCGGACTCGAAGATTACCGGGATCTTGTGCGTGATCTCCAGCAAGCGGCCGAGGCTGCCTTGGGAGAGGAAGGGTAATAGAGTATATGCCTGCATACAGCCTAATAACGCGATGGCGGCCGAGGCTGGTTTGTCATGCGGCCGGCTTAAGCAGGCAGGATACATACTATAATTTATACAAATGACGAGGTCAAGGATATGGCTAATACTAAACGGGCCTTAAAGCGGGAACAAATTCTTGCAGCCGCTAGGGATTTGATAAAAAGTAATCATTACGATGAAGTGCGCGTCGAAGATATAGCGAAAGCTGCAAAAATGGCAAAATCAATGATTTTTTATTATTTTACATCGAAAGCTTCTGTATATTTGAAGATTTTACATGACTTGCATGTGGAATTAGTAGCGGATTTTATCAGTGAACTTGAGCAGGTAGCGCCTATGAGCGGGGAAGAGTTTAAAGGTTTTGCCATAAAAATGACCGATAAATTTATTAAGGAACACTACTTGCTGATAAAATTGCTGGAATATGAAGACATAATTAACAGCGAGTGCGAAAAACACGAGGTTATCGAAGAAAAGCAGCGTTTGACTATGTTATATGACGGACTGCATAGTAAAGTATTAGGCAAAGTTAATGATTTTAACCGAAATGAAATTTTTTATATTTTTGAAGTACAAATGCATTTTATCCGTGGTTATTACCGGCAAATGATTAGCAGCGGCAAATTCTACAGCGAGCAAAGCGCTGAGTTATTATTTGAACGGAAAAGCTTATATGAGTTTCGGGTAGTCCGTATGCTGCGTTTCTTTATTGATGGCATTTTATACAACAAAAGTAAAAAATAACCTTGACAATAGTAAATAGAGAGTTATAGAATAATAATTAGACCCGGGGTCGAAATATTAGTCTAATTTAATACTTGTGGGGAATAGGTGCCGTACAGGCTTAATAGAGAAATCGGTGTAAATCCGATACAGTCCCGCTGCTGTAATAGGGAGTCTTTTTTCAATATGTCACTGGATCTTATCTGGGAAGGCGAAAAAAGGCGATGAACTTAAGTCAGAAGAACTGCCTGCTCCTGATTACTTTTGCCTGCGATCGACAAGGCGAGTAATGCATAAATAAGAATATTGCTTAGCGTTGAGCTATTAGCGCTAACTTATTGAATAAGCATACTTCCGCTGTCTTCAAAAGCGGAAGTATGCTTATTTTCTGTTAATAATTGTGGCCAGATTATTGATTGCAAAAAAGTCATAAGTGAATTGGGCAATTTTAAGGGGTGTGTTTAGTGCGTTATAAATATAGCCTTAGGAAAATGATTTTACTTTCACTACTCACTTGCAATGCAGTAAGCAGCACAAATGCCGAAGCCGCCCAGGAGGCTGCCGAAACCTTTCATTTAGCTGGCATAGTGGTTACCGCAACGGCAACGCCGGTAAGTGCTGCCGATAACTATTCGGATATTACGGTAATAACAAAACAGGATATCGAAAAAAATCATTACCGGACAATTTATGATGTCCTGGAAAATGTCCCAGGTGTGAATACCCGCATGTATGGTACGGGTGTTGGCTATGAACTGTCGGGTTATTCGGCACCGACGATTCGTGGCGCTGCCGCCATTGTGTTAATTGACGGGGTAAATCAGGGGATGAATCCGGCCTTTCGCGGCGGTGCTTCGGAATTTGACATGAAAGATATCGAAAGGATTGAAGTGTATAAGGGTTCTGCTTCCACGATTTACGGTGCTAACGCCGTTGGCGGCGTTATTAACATTATTACCACCCGCCAGCAGACAAAGCCGGAGACGACAGCTAGTTATACAGCCGGCAGTTATGGCTACCACGCGTTTCGCGTCAGCAATCAGGGCGCGGAAGGGAACAGTTTCTGGTATATCAGTGCCGCGAAAAAAAATCAGGGTAATTATAAAGACGGTCACGGTAAAAGTCATGCCACAGATTTAGACGTACAGGACATTAATTTCAAATACGGCTATAGTGTAAACGAATTTACCGATGTGATTTTTAAGTATTATGCAAACAGCCATGATATCAATTATACGGAAGGTTATGGCGATTACGATGCACCGCTGTACGGGTTCCATGATCTTAGCGCCCTAACGATGATTGTTGATTATAAAAACAAAGAATTGACGGAAGGCAACCAGTTTTCCATCATCCGTGGCCGCATGGACAGTGAGCGCCATTGTGACGGCCTGTTGCCGGGCGGCAAATCCCAGACCGATGATACGGATGTAACAAAAGTGGCGGTCAGCAACCGTTATTTTCGGCAGCTTGATGCAAGGCACCGCATCAGCACAGGCTATGACTACAGCACCTATAAAGCAGTTGGCTCCAGCCGCCTGAGTGAAAGCGCTGTTTATTTGCAGGACGAATTCCAGATCAATAAAAAATTAAAATTTACGGCCGGTGTACGCCGGACAATGCCGAAAGAGTATGAGTATAATACGTCCAAAAGCTTTAATCTAGGCTATAAGGTCAACAGCCGCTTGAATTTATTTGCCAACTCGGCGGACTTCTATGTCCCGCCCTCGGAAGGACAAGTTTTTGGAAATTACTTGTATATTCCTAATTATGATTTAAAGCCGGCTTCCGGCAAAACGAATGAAATTGGTTTTAACTTTACTGTTGATAAGAACACGCAAATTACTGTTGATGTGTTCCGGCGTAATGAAACCAATGGCTTTACCTATAAAAATGTTGCCGATGGCATGAGACAATATATTAATACTGCGAACGAAAATATTTATAATGGCTTTGAATTCAATATGGCGAAGAAATTTGACAAAAATCTGTCTGTTGATTTGGGTTATTTCAGAATGTGGTCCGGACATAATCCCATTGTTGTTTCGACTCCGGCTGATATTGTCACACTAGGGGTTGCCTACAGACAAGCCAGATACGACGTTGGCCTGAAAGGGATCGGACGTTATGATATTTGCCGGCCGTCATCTATTCCCGCCGGTGTAAAATTTTTACCGGAAGAGACTTTCTGGGTTTGGAATCTAAGTGCCAATTATCAGGCCAGCCAAGATACGAAGGTATTCGCAAAGGTCAACAACTTGTTTAATGAATACTACATGCCTGTCAGCTGGTATAATTCTACAACCGGGGTGATGGCTGATGTCAGTGCCAAAGGGCGTAATTTCCTATTAGGTGTTGAATATTCATTTTAGAGGTGGCAGGAGGCGCAGAAGGATGTATTTACAGTTAAGGAAAAAACGGCTTGTTGTATTGACCGGCTTAGTGGCACTGGCCTTGTCGGCCGGTGGCTATGCAGCGCCGGCAGCGGAGTTTACCCTGGAGCAAGTGGTTGTTACCGCAACGGGAACGCCGGTGGAGCTGGCAAAAAGCAATGCCGGCATGGTAGTTATTACCGGCGAGGAAATTGAAAGAAATCATTATAAAAGCTTGTACGAAATTATGGAACACGTACCGGGCTTTAATACACCGCTGTATGGCGATGGCATCGGCTATGAGATATCGGGCGAGACGGCGCCGGCATTGCGGGGCTCCAATAAGGTGGTTGTGCTTGTAGACGGAGTTCGTCAAAATATCGGGACCTCTTATAAGGCCAATGCAGTCAATTATAATATGACTGATATCGAACGGATAGAGGTGTTGCGTGGCTCGGCTTCCGTACTGTACGGCGCTGATGCGGTCGGCGGGGTCATTAATATCATTACCAAACGGCCGGGAAAAATCACAGCGCCGGCGGCAGAGTCCACGCTGAAATACACTACCGGCGATAACGGCTATCAGGTTTATAATCTGGGGACACAAGGAACAGACGGCCAGAGAAGCTACTGGTCTGTCCACTGGCAAAAGAAAAACAGCGGTGATTTTACTGACGGGAATGGCAACGCCAATCCCCGGGACCTGGATGCCAACGATATCGAGTTGAAATACGGTTATAAAGCGAACGACAATACCGATATCCTGATAAAGTACCAGCGTCACCGGCAGGATATGGAGTATGCCAGGATTTACGGCGATGCTGTTTTTCCCTGGAACGGCCATCTTAATTTAACTGCCTTGACTTATATTATTGATTATCGTAATGACGACCAGACGGAAAGCAACCAGTTTGCCGCCTATCACGGCAGGGTGGACAGTTGGCGCACAGGCAGCTATATTTCCGGCTGGAACAATGCCAATGATCCCGGACAGGGCTATAAGTATGCAACCACTAATGAAATTGTTAATTATAGCGCCTGGAATATAAGTGACCGTTACTATAAGCAGCTTAATGACAGCAACCGCCTGGCGGCGGGCCTGGAGTACACGCGGTACGACGCCGGTACTGCGGTGCTGGCGGAAAAGGCCATCTATTTGCAGGATGAGCTGCAGCTGGCTGACAAATTAAAATTTACGGCCGGCGTGCGGCACACGCAACCAAGTGATTTTGATGCCAAAACGATTGCCAGCTATAATCTGGGCTATGCGGCCGATGACAGCGTAAATCTATATCTCGCCTCCAACGGCTTTTATCAGACACCGACGGTGACGGAGATCTTCGGCAATGTGCAAAATGGCGGCGGGTATTATGGCAATCCCAATTTAAAGCCGACAAGCGGCCGCACCGATGAAATCGGCATGAATTGGCAAATCAATAAAAAATCAAATCTGCAGGCTGATATATACAAAAGAAGCCAGACAGATGCCATCGCCGCCTACTCACAGGGGTCAACGTCAAATCCTTCCTACTATTGGAACATTCCCGGGACTATTAGCACGACAGGCTTTGAAATCAGCTACAATACGCAATTGGCTCGCAATCTCTATGGCAGCGTCGGCTTTGCCAAAATGAATCCGGAGGAGGAAAGCACCATTGTCCGCTATGCCAAACGGCAGGCAAATATCAGCATGACGTACAAACGGGATAAATACGATATCGGCATTCAGGGTGTGGGCCGGTTTGAGGTTGTGCCGACAAGCACGTTTCAAACAAACAATGTAAAATTTATTCCCGAAGAAAGCTATTGGCTCTGGAATGCAAGCACAAATTATCGTGTGAACAAGGATACAACCGTATTTTTAAAAGTCAATAATCTGTTTGATCTCTATTATATGCCGATCACCTTATACAGTGCCGTATTGGCTGATAACAGGGTGTATATGCCGTCACCGGGACGCAGCTATATGCTCGGTATGGAATGCAAATTCTGATAACGTAACTGTAATTTCTTTATGCAGGCAGTAGGAGAGAAACGGGATGAAAACGGAATTTTTGCGTTGGGATAGCCTGATTTTGGTTGGCGATTGCGCCGGTGCTCAGTTGCCAACCGCTCTCTCCCCTTTGGTGCTTGTGCTTCCCCCAACCAGCGCGGTAAAAGGATCATGCTGATGAAAAAAATATTTGCCGGATTGTTGCTGCTGATTCTATTTGTTGTCTTGCCTGGTCAGTTACATCAGAAACATAAACAGGAAACCAGGGACGTTCTGCGGATTGGGACAACGATGCCCCAGGATGTATTTAGTATAAATTCACAGGAGGGTGCCTTTGGGCGCATGGGATATAATGCCTTTGTACAAGCCCTGTTCGTGAATTTGGATGAAAACTTTGCGTTGCAGCCGGATTTTATGCGCAAATGGGAAGTCAAAGACAATAAAGAAATTATTTTTACTTACCCAACGAATGCAAAGTGGCATGACGGTTTGCCGGTTACCGGTGAGGATTTATTGTTTACCTTTGCGTTTTTAAAGAAAAAAAATACGCTCAGCAGCAGATATATTGAATCTGTCGAACTGTTGACTGGCAACAGGGTCCGTATTGTGCTAAACCGGCCAATTGCCTATGGCTTTTTACGGGAATATGCTGCATTTTTCCAAGTGTACCCGAAGCATATCTGGGAAAGAGTAGAAAACCCGGCACAATACCAAGGCCAGGATGCTGTTATTGGCTGCGGCCCCTATCGCTTTGTGCGCTATGACGAAACGGCACGGGTGTCTTATTATGAGGCCTTTCCCGCTTATTTTCGGGGAAAGGCCCCGATCCCTAAGGTTGAGGTTCATTCGTTTGCTACCCAGGAATCGTTGGTAGCGGCGCTGAAAAGCGGCCAGGTGGATGCTATTTATGACTATAGTTCGCCCATACGGCCAACCATCATCAGCTGGCTGCAGGGAACAGAAAATATCGATCTGGGCGAAAGCGTCAATACAGGCAATTATCTGCTGACATATGGCTTTAACAGCAAAAATACCAGTAATTTAGTATTGCGGCAGGCTATTACCAGTGCCCTGGATTATGCCCTGATGGCCCAAACCATAGCCGGGAAGTACGGGGAGATCGCCGGGCGGGGCATTATTTCCCCGGGGAATATCGGCTTTGAGCCGCAGCTCCCCAGGCTGAGCCAGGATGTTACTTTGGCGAATCGGCAATTGGATCAGGCCGGCTATGCTGATATCGACCGGGATGGTTATCGGGAAAGCCCTACGGGAGAAAAGATTGATCTCTTAATTACGCCAAATTGTAATGCAAAAAAAGAAATTAATTTGCGCTTGGCCGAGATTATCAGGAAAAATTTGCAGGCAGCAGGCCTGCGCTCGCACATCGATTATGTGGCTGCCAGAAATAAAAAGGCCTGGCAGGGCCGTATCAGGCAAAATCAGGATTACGAGATTTATGTCGGCTACAATACCCCGGGCGTTGCGCGTTTTCATACAGCCGCATACTACATGGTGTCGCCCGCCTTTGGCTTCCATTGGGGAACCTGCCCGGACGCAGAATATGCCGCCGCTTTCATGGCCATGTTAGAGGCCAGGGATGAGGCGGATTATATTACAGCGGTAAAAAATCTTCAGCATATCCAAGCCGGTTTATTGCCGGGCGTGTCACTTGGCTGGGAAAAAGTGTTTTATCCTTATCGAACCGATAAATTTGAGGGGTGGATCAATTATCCAAGCTGGGGCGTTATTAACAGCAAGACCTGGCTTACTATCAGACCGAAACAGGGGCGATAACAATCAAAGATTATTACCGGGATTGTAATTTTTTGGGAATGAAACCGATCGCGGTCCTGCACCGTTATGGGGTCAACGGCAAGATTGCCGGCAGTATCGCGGCGATAGCCGAAATTCAAAAGGCCCAGCCAATCCTGCATGCGCCGCGGGGCTGCGGCTTTCACTACCGGACATCGGCGCGGACCCGGTTTGCCCCGAACTATAAGCTGGAAGTTACGAATGTAGAGAGCCGCGATATTATCTTCGGCGGGGAAGAAAAGCTGAGGGCTGAAATTAAAAAGGCGGATAGTGTAAACCAGCCGGCTTTGATTGCCGTCATTTCCTCCTGTGTGTCGGCCATTACGAATGATGACCTGGCCGGTATTGTCAAACAGGAACAGGCCAACACCAAGGCCAAATTGATTTATGTGCAGTCGGAAGCGTTTTCCCACCCCCATAAAAGTTGTTCGATACAACGGCTGCAGGAGCGGGTGGAGAATGCCGGCGGCACAAAGGCCGCAAGCAAAGTGCAGTACCAGGGCTGCGGTTTTATCGAGGTTATGAATGCTTTAACCGAGCAGGTTATGGAACCGCAGAAAGTTGTACCGGGAACCGTCAATATTGAGAGCTTTGGCTGGGGCTACGGCGGGGCGGAAAGATTGCGCATGGTAGGCACGAAGCTGGAACAAATCAACATTAAAGTCAATTGCTTGTTACCGACGGCGACAGTCCAACAAATTGCAACAGCGCCCCGGGCGGAATTGAATATTGTGCGCCGGCTGCGGTGGGCGCAGCGCATGCAGCAGCATTTCGGCACGCCCTATTTGCATTTTCCCAGTTTGGAGGACTGGCCTGGCATCGAAGGCATCCGTGATTTTTATGTATTGATTGCGCAGCAGTTTGGCCGGGAAAAAGCGCTGGCAAAAATATTGCGGCAAGAGTGGCAGGCGATTCAGCCGAGGCTGGCCAGGGCGAAAGAGTACCTGGGGCAATTTCGTTATGCCCTGGTAGCACCGTCCCTTAGCCAGCTGCCGGAACTGATTCGTCTTTATGAGCAAAGCTATTACATGCCGCTTTCAGCCATCTGCTTGATTTTACCGGACTCGTACCGTCGTGAGCTGGGAATCGATACGGCGGTGATGGCGAAAATGTTCGCGAATGTTGATAAGGCATTGGCGGAAACGGCGTCCAAGGCGGAGCTTTTCGTTAATCCCAGCGATGGGGAACTGTATTCTATTTTTGCACAGGCCGATTGTATTGTCGGTACGAATAATCCCCGCTTTGAGGGCAAGGGCGCGGCCCTGGTGCCTGCTGTTCACGATTATCGGCCGCTGGATTATGCAGCGTATGTAACCGTCCTGGAGAATTTGGCCCATAAAATGCAAACCAGGAAACCAAAAAATAATTTGTTATTATCACGGCTGCTGTTCAGCCATGATTACTATCCGCTGTTGGCAGACAAAGACTGCCTGGCGTCGCGGGAGCTGTGGCTGAGAATGGGGAGGACGAGATCATAATGAAACCAATGGCAAGCTGTCAGTTGTTAGGCGCTTATCGCGCCTGTGCCGGGATTGCGGACGCTGTACTGCTTTTTCACTCCGTTATCGGCTGCAGCTGGGGGACAATGACTTACCACATTACCAAGCATATGGATAGAATCCATCAGGCAAGCAGTGTCGTATATGATGAGGATGTCATTTACGGCGGCGAAAAAAGCCTGCGCCGGGCGTTACTGAATAGCGAACAATTGTATCCGGCGGCAGCGGTAATCATTGTTATCAGCGGCTGTGTCCCTCATATAATCGGCGATGATGTCCGGGGAATCATTGCGTCCGTGCCCTTGACAAAGCCGGTTGTTGTGTTGGATTCGCCGGGCTTTGCCAGCGGCGACGGGGAGGGGTTTGAAAATGCGCTGCTGACATTGGGGCAGCAGCTGAAAAAGCAAAACAAATTGCCCGATAGCGTCAATTTACTGGGACTTTCTATCCAGGATTTTAAAGCCGAGGCCGATATCGCGGCAATGTGCGGCTTGCTGGGCAACAAGGTAACGGTAAATACCGTAGTTGGCTGCGATCCCTATAACAATTTATTGCAGGCGCCCAAAGCGGCGTTGAATCTGGTATTCCAAAGGGGCATAAAACTGGCAGAATACATGAAAAACACGTTTGAGATTCCCTATGCGGTTGTGGATTATCCCTACGGAATCGCCGGCTGTACGGATTTTTTGCGGCAGATCGAGCTGGCAATGAACATTGATTTTTCGGCTGAAATTGCCGGCTTGCAGGCCGGGATCCAACCTGTTCTGAAACGGACGACCCACTATTTGCAAACCCTGTACGGCCTGCCGGCAGCAGTGCTGGGCGACAGCGCGCATGTAAGCGGTCTGCAAAAATTTCTGGCAGAGGAAATTGGCATGGATATTGCTGTGGCGGCTGAACATTCGGCTCAGGATGGCCATGACATTTATAACAAAATTCGACAAAGCAACAGTGTATTGATTTTTGGCTCTTCTTTTGCGAGAGAACTAAGTGAAGAACTGAAAATTCCCCTGTTCCGTTACAGCTATCCGGTTTTTGATAAAGTGGATGTAAGCGGCGTGCCCTACGTGGGCTTGCAGGGTACGGCAGCATTGCTGGAAGATCTGATTAATCTGGTTTTGGCGGCCGAATATAAAACCAATGGCGTTTATACGCCATTACTCCAGGAAGGGACGAAAGACAATTTTTAGATTTAAGTATATTTTGCAGAAAATAATTGAATATGCTTTTATCCTTGGTATTGTCATAACAATCAATTTCCTGCTGATCCATTACATGCCGGGGGAGCCGCTGGTCCACCTGTTAGGCGAAGAAGATTATTATTACTTGCTTTACAGCTATCCGGACACCTTGGAAGCTGTAAAAGATGCTTACGGTTTGACAAAACCCCTGGCAGAACAATATCTGGCTTACCTTGGCAATATTGCAACCTTACATTTTGGCGCTTCCTTTGTCAGCAAACAAAGCGTGTTTTCTCTTGTTGCAAGCCATTTACAAAGGACACTGATCCTGATCGTGCCGGCAATTATTATCTCCGGCATATTGGGTTTGGCGGCCGGAGCCTATGCGGGCTGGAAGAAAAACAGCAAAATAAATATGGTTTTCTCCGTTCTTTCTATGCTGATTTATACTGTACCGACCTATTGTGTCGCCATTATCCTGCTGGTTGTTTTTTCGTTCCAGAGCGGATTTTTCCCGGTAGGCGGCATGCGTTCGGGCTTGACTACCGGCATGGGCAACATGGCCGATATCCTGTGGCATATGATCTTACCGGTCAGTGTTTTGATTTTGTACCGTACAGTCTACAATTTTTTTATTGTCAAAAGCTCGATTGAGGGTATTAAAAATGAAGAGTATATCCTGACTGCCTACGGCAAGGGGCTTTCCGAAAAAGAGGTTATCTATTCTCATGGCTTGCCCAATGCCGTACTGCCGTATATTACCGTTGTTTGTCTGCAATTTGGCCATGCGGCGGCAGGGACGATGCTGCTGGAGGTGGTTTTTTCCTGGAACGGAATGGGAACCTTGATCTACCAAGCCGTAATGACGAAAGATATTCCGGTTTTGCAAGGCAGCTTTATTCTGCTGAGTGTGTGCATCATGGCTTTTAGTTTGCTGGCTGATTTGCTGTATGTTCTTTTCGACCCGCGCGTGAGAGGAAATTCTGCCCATGGATAAGCGGAAACAGTTATTTTTCACCGGACTTGGCATTTTAATTTTTTTTATGTTGTTGGCAATATTTGCACCATGGCTGGCCCCGTATGACCCCAATGCAATGGGGAAAGCGTTTTTAAAGCCGTCGTTCAGCCATTGGCTCGGCACCAATGACATCGGCGAAGATATTTTAAGTGAGTTGATTTACGGCAGCCGGGTATCATTAATTATTGGCGTTGTTTCTGCGGCTATTATTATGGTTATTGGCACAAGCCTGGGCCTTATCGCCGGTTATTATGGCGGAAAAACCGATAGTTTGCTTATGGGAATCTGCAATATCGTCATCGTGATTCCGACGCTGCCGCTGATTTTGTTGTTGATTGCTTTTATCGATGCCGGCCTAGCAAATATTATTCTCGTCATCTGCATTACCTCCTGGGCTTCCTTTGCCCGGATTGTCCGCTCCCAAGTCTTAAAAATCCGGGAATTGCCCTACATTCAAATGGAACAGGTACTGGGGTTAAGTGATTTGAAAATCCTGGTATTCCATGTGCTGCCGAATATCAAAGATTTAGTGATGATGAAAGGCTGCCTGGCTGTTATCACGGCCATGATGACCGAAGCGGGGCTTAGTTTTTTAGGGATTGGTGTTGTCGAACAAAAGAGCTGGGGCAGTATTTTGCATTATGCCTTCTTCCGGGATGGCGTGTTGAACAATTTTTGGTGGTGGTATATGCCGCCGGTGCTTTGTATCTTTTTATGTGCGCTGGGATTTATGCTGATTTGCGATTTTTACAAGGAAGCAGCGGAGTAGGGAGTTTAACATGCTGAATATCCACAATATAAACGTTAAATTCACAGGGCAAAGCAGCCTCGAGGTTGTCCGCGGCTTTGACTTAGTAGTAAAGCGGGGCGAAAAAACAATCCTGCTCGGGGAATCCGGCAGCGGGAAGAGTATGGTCCTCCTGGCAATCCTGGGGCTTTTGCCGGCAACGGCACAAATCTCAGGCCGGGTTATGTGGAATAGGCAGAATTTATTAACCTTGCCCCGGCCGGAATTAGAGAAGATTCGCGGCCGGGAGATCGCCTATATCCCGCAGGGCGGCGGGAATGGGCTGAATCCGGTGATGCGGATCGGGAACCAATTGACAGAAGGCATTCCTTTGGCCAACGAAGCAGACAGGCAAGCGTTTGCCATCAGGCTGTTGAAACGATTTAGCATCGGCAACGAAGAAAAAGTCAGCAGACAATATCCGCATATGCTGAGCGGCGGCATGAAACAACGGGTGTTAATCGCAAGCGGGACAGCCCGGGGGGCGCAGCTGGTTTTGGCGGACGAGCCAACTAAGGGCTTGGATAAAAACAGAGTGGCGGAAGTCATGCAAATTTTTCAGGAAATGCCGGATATCACGCTGCTGTGCGTGACGCACGATTTGCTGTTTGCGCAAGGATTGGCAAGCCAAATCGTGGTTCTTTATGCAGCCACTGTGTTAGAATATGGAACCCAACAGGATTTCTTTACCTGCCCGCTGCATCCTTATTCGCAGGCGCTCATCGCCGCTTTGCCGGAAAATGGGCTGCAGGTTTTGGACGGGTTCGCACCGCCCCGGGCAGAACTATGCCGGGGGGGCTGTGTCTTTGCCGCCCGCTGCTTACACCGTACGGAACAGTGCAACCAGGAACCGCCGTTTTTTTACCGCGGGACACAGAAAGTAAGGTGCTGGCGCTATGCTGATACGGCTGATTGACGTGGCCGTCCGTTACAATACAGGCAATAAAATAATACCTTGCTACCGGGACGTTATTGCCGGCGTTAATCTTGAAATCGATGCCGGCCAAACCGTTGGCCTTGTCGGTGAAAGCGGCAGCGGCAAATCGACAATTGCCAAAGTTGTGGGCGGTTTGATCAGGACGTCCCAAGGTCAGGTCGAGTTCGAAGGTGGGCAGATAAAGATGCCGTTTGCCTCTTCGGTTCGCCGCCGGATTCAAATGGTATTCCAGCATCCGGAAACGGCATTTGATCCGAAAATGAAATTAGGGGCTAGTCTGAAAGAGCCGTATACGATATATCATTTGCCGTTCAGCAGACAAAGCCTGCTGGCTAATCTGCGCCAATACGGCCTGTACGCAGAACACATCGAGAAATACCCAAGCCAGTTAAGCGGCGGGGAAATCCAGCGTGCCTGTCTGGCCCGGGTTTTGACTTTGCAGCCCAGCCTCCTGATCTTAGATGAAACGACCAGTATGCTGGATGTGATTTCCCAGGCGCAGATGATAAAGCTTTTACTTGAGAACCAGCGAAAATACGGAACGGCTTATCTGGTTATTACCCATGATTGGAAGCTGGCGGAGAAAATCTGCTCCAAAATATATCGCATTGAGAAAGGGGCGATTTCTCCCGGCTGACATTCGTATTCCTTCCCTGCTTTCATAACGCTGTTTTTAGCAAGCGATGTATTATTGCCAAAGATGAGGGTGGACGCACCCGGGCTGCTTGCATTATACATGTAGCGGGCTTTTTTTTAGGCGGAGAGGATTTTTCGCTTTTTGTGGAAAAAAACCGGGAGTATACTTTTTTAACGGAGCATCAAGTAAAGACAATAGGGGAAAGAATGTACTTGACAGCCTGAATTTAATATTGTATTAAAGGGCAATATTAAACGGAGTAGTATATTTGCTATGCTTGTTTTGGATGTATTATAAGATTACTTTACTGAAAGAATCCCCCGTGTTTTCAAGATTCGATATTGATAATAATTATCATTATTGCTATAATGGAATTAAATACTAGTAAATTTGGCAATAAAAGTTATTTTTTGGAGGAGGTAATCATGAAAGGCTATGCCATGTTAAAAATCGGTGAATCTGGTTGGATTGAGAAAGATGTTCCTCAATGCGGGCCCCTGGATGCGATCTGCAAACCCCTGGCGGTTGCCATATGTACTTCCGATATACATACCCTTTGGGAAGGGGCAATCGGCGAAAGGCATAACATGATTTTAGGCCATGAGTGTTGCGCTGAAATTACAGAAGTCGGCTCGCTGGTACGTGATTTTAAGCCTGGCGACCGGGTTTTGGTGCCGGCAATCACACCTGACTGGAACTCCCTGGAGGCGCAGGCCGGTTATTCGATGCATTCCGGCGGCATGCTGGCCGGCTGGAAATTCTCTAACTTTAAGGACGGCGTTTTTTCTGAGTACTTCCATGTGAACGACGCTGACGGCAATCTGGCGCATCTGCCGGCAAAAATTAATGTTGTCGATGCCTGCATGTTGTCCGATATGGTGCCTACGGGCTTCCACGGCGTAGAACTGGCGGACGTCCAGTTCGGCGACACGGTGCTGGTAATCGGCATTGGCCCGGTCGGACTGATGGCGGTGGCGGCGGCATCCTTGCGCGGCGCGGCCGAAATCATCGCGGTCGGCACCCGGCCGAACTGCATTGCGGCGGCTAAAGAATATGGGGCATCCAGGTTTATCAGCTACAAAGACGGAACCATTGAAGAACAGGTGCTGGCGCTGACAAACGGGAAAGGCGTTGATAAGATCGTGATTGCCGGCGGCGGCGTTGAGACCTTTGATTCGGCGATAAAGAGTTTAAAGCCCGGCGGCAAAATCGGCAATGTCAATTATCTCGGTTCCGGCAGCTATGTCAATATTCCCCGCGTAGAATGGGGTGTCGGCATGGGGCATAAGCAGATCAACGGCGGGTTGATGCCCGGCGGACGCCTGCGGATGGAGAAACTGGGCGCGCTCGTTGCCGCCGGCCGGCTGGATGTTTCCCTGCTTTCCAGCCACGTCTTTGCGGGCTGGGAGCATGTAGAGGAGGCCCTGTTCCTGATGCGGGACAAGCCGGCGGATTTGATTAAACCTGTGGTCAAGCTGACAGACTGAACCCTGAAAACATAACAGCCGGTACTTTGGAATTTTCTTCAAGTGCCGGCTGTTTTGTTGTTATTTCCGCCAGGGCAGGAGGCGCATAGTAACAGGGAAAGGAAACTTACATGAAAATACTGATCGTTTCAGGTTTTTTAGGAGCAGGAAAAACCACCTTTATTAAGATGCTGGCCGAAAAAACCAGCCATCGCTTTGTCGTGCTGGAGAACGATTATGGCCAGGAAAATATTGACATGGCCCTGCTGCGCTCAGCCACTAACCTAAATGTCTATGAACTGACAGAAGGGTGCGTCTGCTGCACGATGAAGCAGGATTTCGCCACCGCCGTCCTCACCATCGCCAATGCTCTTGACCCCGAATATCTGGTCGTGGAGCCGACCGGAGTAGCCAAGCTGAGCAATATCCTGGCCAACCTCAAAAAAATTCAATATGAAAGGATTGTTTTGCTCAAGCCGATTACGCTGGTAGACGGTAATACCTTTGATGAGTATCGGCAAGATTACGGCGAGCTTTATACCGATCAATTGGCGGTGGCCTCCCGGATTGTGGTCACGAAAATGGAGCAGGCCGATTCCCGGGAGCTGCAGCGGTTAGAGCAGGAAATCCGCAGGCGGAATAGGAACGCCGAGCTGATACTTTCCCATTATGCCAGTCAGCCCAAAGCCTGGTGGAGTTCCTTATTAGCGGATTTTCTGGATCCCGCGCAGGTGTACCAGGAAAAAACCACAGATATTAGGGGCTTGGAATCTGTTGCGTTAACAGCGGTTTCTTTGGATTCACCGGCCAAATTGGTTGCGTTTTTAGAGGCGGTCGTGTTCGGTGTATTCGGCAAAATTGCGCGGGCTAAGGGCTTCCTGCCGTGCGGCAGTGCGGTGTTGCGTTTTGATGTTGTTGGCCGAACCTACGCTATTACCGGTATGGACAGTGAACCGGCGGAACGGGCAAGCTGCGTTTTCATAGGCGAAAATTTGCGCCGGCACTGGCTGCGGGAGGCTTTGCCGTGTTTAGCGGTGGACCGCCCTCTTCCCGATTGATCACCGCAATGCAACGCCCATAGCCTGATTTTCATTTACAAAATTTGCATAAACCTATTGACAACCAATAAAATATAATGGATAATATAAATCAAGAGATAATAATTATTGTTTGCATAAACTAGTTTATCCGAACAATAATTATATAAAAGAAAATTTACATTTGGAGGTAATGGATTATGTCGTTAATTGGAACTGAAGTAAAACCGTTTAAGGCGCAGGCTTATCACAATGGAAAGTTTATTGAGGTTACAGAAGACAATTTCAAAGGGAAATGGAGCGTAGTATGCTTCTATCCGGCGGATTTTACATTCGTATGCCCCACAGAGCTTGAGGATTTGCAAAATCAATATGCCGCTTTAAGAGAACTGAATGTGGAAGTATATTCTGTTTCCACAGACACTCATTTTACCCATAAAGCCTGGCATGACAGTTCGGAAACGATCAAAAAAATAACCTACATAATGATTGGCGATCCTTCGCATACCCTGGCCAGAAATTTTGAAGTGCTGATTGAAGAAGCAGGCCTTGCTGACCGCGGGACATTCATCATCGACCCCGACGGCATTGTGCAGGCAGTCGAGATCAATGCCGGCGGCATCGGTCGTGATGCCAGCACTTTGATTAACAAGATTAAAGCAGCCCAGTATGTCAGGAAAAACCCTAACGAAGTCTGCCCTGCCAAATGGCAGGAAGGTACCAGAACGCTTAAGCCCAGCCTGGATCTTGTCGGAAAGATTTAATAGGTGGCTGAAATGGTGTTAGACCAGGATATAAAAACCCAATTAGCTCAATATCTTCAGTTGCTGGAAGCCGGTGTGCTGATTAAAGTGAGTGCAGGCAGCGATGATGTATCCAGAGACCTGATTGCCCTGGTGGATGAAATAGCCGCCATGTCGCCACTGATCACAATCGAGAGAACAGAGCTGCCAAGGACGCCCAGTTTCAGTATTAATCGCCCGGGCGAAGACACAGGCATAACATTTGCCGGCATTCCGCTAGGGCATGAGTTTACCTCTTTGGTGCTGGCTTTGCTGCAGGTCAGCGGCAGAGCGCCGAAGGTTGAACAAAGGGTAATCGATCAGATTAAAGGGCTTACAGGCAAGTATCATTTTGAATCTTATATCAGCTTGACCTGCCATAATTGCCCAGAGGTTGTCCAGGCTTTGAATCTTATGAGTGTTCTTAATCCGGATATTACGCATACCATGGTGGATGGTGCTGTTTTTCAGGCGGAAGTGCAGGCGAAACAGGTTATGGCGGTGCCGGCGGTTTATCTTAATGGTGAATTTTTTGGCAGCGGCCGTATGGAAGTCGAGGAAATACTCGCCAAATTCAGTGATGGTGCCGATGTGGCCGAATTGGCGGAAAAAGAGCCTTTTGATATTCTGGTTGTGGGCGGCGGCCCGGCTGGAGCCAGCGCCGCTATTTATGCGGCCAGGAAAGGAATCCGCACCGGTATTGTCGCCGAACGGTTCGGCGGCCAGGTTAAAGATACCCTGGGCATTGAAAACTTTATCAGTATAAAATATACCGAAGGCCCTAAGCTGGCGGCAAATCTTGAGGAACACATGCAGGAATACCGGATTGATGCGATGAAGCTCCAGCGCGGCCGGCGTTTGGCGAGGAAAGAACTGGTTGAACTTGAAATGGAAAACGGCGCCGTCCTAAAAAGTAAAGCCGTCATTCTGGCTACAGGAGCCCGCTGGCGCAATATTGGCGTACCGGGAGAAACCGAGTTTAAGAATAAAGGGGTGGCCTACTGCCCGCATTGCGATGGCCCCTTGTTTAAAGGCAAGCGGGTGGCCGTTATCGGCGGCGGCAACTCCGGGGTTGAAGCGGCGATTGATTTGGCCGGCATTGTGGAGCATGTGACTGTGCTCGAATTTATGCCGGAGCTGAAAGCCGATACTGTTCTGCAGCAGCGCCTGTACAGCTTGCCGAATGTGACGGTGTTGAAAAATGTGCAAACAAAGGAAATCACCGGCCGGGAAAAGGTCGATGGCCTTTCCTATACGGACCGCGGTACAGGCGAAAACTATCACCTGGAACTGGAGGGGGTATTTATCCTGATCGGCCTGATTCCGAATACCGATTGGCTGCGGGATACAATCGCCTGCAATCGCTTTGGCGAGATTATTGTAGACAGCCAGGGAGCGACCAATGTACCGGGGGTATTTGCTGCAGGTGACTGCACAACCACTCCTTACAAGCAGATTATTATTGCTATGGGGTCTGGCGCAAATGCAGCCCTGGGAGCATTTGACTACTTAATACGGAATTGATTTAAAGACGCAAAGGCAGCTAGCCTTTGCGTCTTTTTCGGCGGATGAGGCGGTATGGGGCAGTGCGTAACCGGGAAGACTACAATGCCAGTATAGGTCCGTCCAGTTGAATGAGAGGTCTGAAAGTAAAAGGAGTAGCTGCCATGGGTTGGATCATTGCGAGTTCAACAACAGTTGCGAGATTTCGTTATCATTCAGAAACTCAGATGCTCGAAATTGAGTTTACAAGCGGTTCTGTTTACCGGTATTTTAATGTGCCTAACATTATTTATGAAAATTTTGTTAAGCAGGTAGTTGCAGGTGAGTCAGCCGGGCAATATTTTAATGCCAATATCAGGGGCTGCTTTCGGTATGCCCGGGTCTGAATGAGTAAGGAGGATCTGGAGATAAACAGCTTTAGATGGACGCTTTTAGGCGACAGCCCATAGCTTGAGTGCGGTTCTTATAACGGCCCCACATATTTGCTTACATAATCCTCCATCAGCGCCAGGCCGCCCCGGAAACCGGCATAGCTTCGCTCCATAATTAACCTGTCCAGCACCGGGAAGGCAATGCTTAAATGTACGGCGGAAAACTCTTCGCCGGCGATATGCTTTTCCAGTGAGCTGGCAAATAAAACTAAAAAACTGCGGTTTTTCAGCTTTTGCCTGATTCGATGAGAATCCACTTCAAAAACAATGTCCGGTTTTACGGCACTCTCCAACCCCGCGCTTAACTCTGCCAAAATGACAGGCCGCTTCTCTGCCGGCGGGTCGTCGGTAATAATAACAATATCCGGCAGGTAGCCGACCTCATTGGTCAAATACTGAGTAATCCCAATCGCGCTGGCACTGTCGGCAACCACTGCATAATAGGCATGGGGGAAGCCCAAAATCAAGGCGTCACCCAAATACTCGGTAAAGCGATAAGCAAGTTTTTCCTCGCCGGCGATATAGGCTTCCACAACGTTGTCAGCCAGTTTCAGTTTTTGCGCCAGGGCCCGCAAAAGTTTACTCGTCTGCTTAGGGCCTACCGGTACGCTGGGAAAGGCCAGGAAAGGAGTTCCGAACTTTTCTTGCAGCATTTCTGCAATTCTATGTCCATGCCAGGGGGATAAAACCAGATTAAGTTCAGCAGCCGGAATTTTTTGCACATTTTCCAGGCCATTAAATTCAGTAAAAATAATATTAGCCTGTAAGCCAACGGCCGCTAAGGTCTGTTTAATGGCTTTCAAATCGCCTTTCCAGAATACATGCTGATAGGGTACAACACCAAAAATATTTACCAGCCCTGTTGCTTTAGGCCGTGGTTTTAGCAGCTGGTCGATGATTGCTTCAAAAAATGCTTCATAGCCATGGTAGGAATTGCCGGAAAAGCCGGCGGCCTTTACATGGACAATCGGCACCTGTTCCTTAAACTCCCGTACGACCGAATCCACATCATCACCAATGAGCGAGGGGACGCAACCGGAAATTACGGTATAAAAATTTCCTTCCATCAATTCAATTGTCGATGCGATTAAATCACGGAGCTTCGTTTCCCCGCCAAAAATGACATGTTCTTCAATCAAAGAAGAGCAGGGAGTATTGGTTGTCCCCTGCGGTCCGCCCGAATTCTGACCGCCCGCATAATGCTGGCCGAATAACTGGCCCAGCCCACAGCCGGCGCCTGAGTGGAGAATCGGCACTGTCCTGTATAATGCTAAGGCGGCGGAATGGGCTCCGCCCAAAGCGCATGAATATCTGGGGGCTTCCAGCGCGGAAGTGCCGCTGTTTTTTTCCTCAACTGCCAACACTATACACCTGCCTTATAAGAATAGTAAAGCGGATCAGGCTGCTTATACCACCAATCGCGGTACGTATCCTGCGTTTTGGCCAGCATTGTATTCTGGAAAGACCGCGTTTTAGTCGACTGCAGCAGGAAGTTGCCGCAGGCAATCGCTCCGGCATACCCGCTTTGCCGGCTCCAGGGCATGGGATCGCCCCGCAGGGCATGAATGCGGGTTACATCCTTGCCGCGTTTATATGCATTGCCCTGGAACGGGCAGGTCAGGGTAATATCAGGATCTTTACGCCTGGTAATATGGGCCTGTTCTGAAGCCTGGAAGGTATTTACCAGAATGTCGAAATCGCCGATTTTCGCAATAAGGTCTTCGACTTCGGCCAGCACAAGGTTGTCAAAATCCTGGCAGATGGCCGCCGCCGACTCGAGGCCCAACTCATCAAAATAGGGCATTTGCGCCAGCAGCCGCCCCTGCCCCAGAGCTCCCAGCACCTGGGGTTTGGCGCCGTTTTTGAGCTTGCTGAATTCCTGCTGTATCGCCTGTAATTTGGGGACCCAGACCTTGTGTTCCTCCGCGATTAATGCTTCGATTTCCTCTTCTTTGCCGGTGTGTCTGGCAATCTGACGCAGCCATTCGTCGGTGCTGGCAATCCCCATCGGCGAGGGATACAGGAAATAGGGGATGCCATACTCCTGTTCCAGGCCCCGTGACAGATAATCAGTGTAGGTGGGACATAGCGGTGCGGTAACAGCCGCTTCCGCCAGCTGTTCAAATTGCTCGACCGTGGCAAATTCCGGGATGAAGTTTGGCCGCAGGCCGACTTTATTTAATAGTCGCTTGATTTCTAAACGATCCTGCCATGTGTAGGACAGCATACTGGCTACATTAACCAAATCAGCTTGCTTCTTGGCCGGTTTTTTTACCAAATATTTCAGAACGGCATGCCATAAGGCATCATAGCCTGTTTGCACCAGGCGCGAGCGCACGCCTTCACAATGAACCGGCACAAGCCGGGCTTTCACTGCCGCCTGTGCTTCACTGACAACGCCTTCAATGTCTTCGCCGATAATCCCGGAAGCGCAGGAGGTCAAAATAAAAATAGCTCTCGGTGCATAACGGCTTTCGGCCTCGAATATGGCATTGCGCAGCTTGTCGCCTGCCCCATACACGACATCTTTTTCGGTAAGGCTGGTCGTCAGCCAGTGTAAATCAAACTGTGCCGGGCGCCCCAGGGCCGGCGGGATGCTGCGAAATAGCTCGCGGTACCCCAGGGCCGAGGACGAGCAGCCGACCGGGGCATGGAAGATCGTTACCGCATCCCGGATGGAGGTAACTCTGACCGCTAAGTAAAAGTTTAGCAAGCAGCCGGAGGTTTGCTGGAACTTTCTTTCGCAGTTTTTCAGGCTGCCATCCTTCGCCTTATTAAGCAATTCAGTAGCTTTCCCATAAAAAATATTGATGCCGCTGGCCCTTTGTTCCCGGTTCAGGCACGTTTTTTCCCGTAAATCAATATCCTGAATTAATTTATTCTCTGTGCTCATTGACTTGCCACTCCTTTCTGTAATGCGGCATTCCGCCTTTGCCGCAAATTTTCAATTTATAGTGTGCCGCTCATTTCATCCAGTCGTCTATAAACATAAATTTCTTTATTATCTCGATTCATAAACAAAGAAATTTTTTTATAGACAGTGTTCTAATATTTTTAACAATAAAAAAACCAAAAGAATATTTCTAAATACGAAATATCTTTTGGCCTTCAGTCTTTTGGCTAATCAGCACATCAGTATAAATTTTTCTTTTATTATTACCCAGCGCGGTAAGAAATGCAAGTGTTTTTTTAAAATTTGGTTTTTTTCCTCTGTCTCGTTGCCCTCATTCTCAACCTCAGGCAGAAAGCTTCCAACTGCCGGCTTCTGTAATATTCAGGGTTCTGTGGTGATACTCCATAAGTGTGCTGCGGTGCCCCACGCTGATGATTGTCGCTCCGGGCAGTTGTTCATGCAATAAGCGGTGCATCGTCATTTCGGTCTCTTCATCCAGGGCCGATGTAGCCTCGTCCAAGAACAGCCATTGCGGACGCTGCAGGATGGCTCTGGCAAAGGCGATGCGCTGCTGTTCGCCCAGCGAAAGAATGTGGGACCAATTACCGTCTTCATGGAGACAATCAATAAATTCCCCCAGTTTGCACATTGTCATAATTTCCCTGAGCTTTTCCGCGGTAAACAAATCGGCCGCTGCGGGATAAGCAAGTATTTCCCGCAAGGTACCTAACGGCAAATAAGGCTTTTGCGGCAAAAACAGCATGCTTTCCCCGGCCGGCATCTGGATATTGCCCTGACCAAAGGGCCAGATGCCGGCAAGCGTTTTCATCAAAGTGCTTTTTCCGCTCCCCGATGCGCCCGTAATCAGTAACCTGTCCCCAGGCTGTACCTGCAGTTCCAGGTTTTTTAACAATAACTCGCCGGTGGGCAGCTTAACATTCAAGCAGGCCACACCCAGCAGCCGACCGGGTGCAGCAGTAATCGCAATGGAATTGTCACTTGCCGTTGCGTGTATATTGTCTATATGCTCTGCAAAACTGCTCAGCCGCTTCATCACCGCCTGCAGCTGCGCCAGCGAGGCTTCGTGCATGGAATAAAACTTGTCGATGAAAAAAGACAAAGACTGTTCTACCTGCGTAAAAGCCGTGGCTGTCTGAAACAGGCCTCCCAATTGCATTTTTCCCTCAAAGATGCGTGGTACGGAGATAAGATAAGGCAGCAAAAAAGAAAGTCGCCAGTGCAATAAAGTCACATAAGATAGTCTTCTCTGGCCGGACATGAGGGCCCGAAAGTTTTCAACAATCAACTGAAAGCGGTTTAAAAAGTTTACCCGCTCCCGCTGCTCGCCGTTGTAAAAGGCGATGCCCTCACCGTTTTCCCGCAACCGGATTAAACTAAAACGGAAATCAGCCTCATAGCGCTGCTGCACAAAATTCAGCTTGATCAGCGAGTTGCCAACGACTGCTGTCAGCCATGAACCGGCTACGGCATAAATAATCGCCACCCATACCATATAGCCCGGGATGCTGACCCCATACGGGCCGACAGTCAAATCGATGATTCCGGACAAATTCCACAAAACAACGATAAAGGAAGCGAGGGTAAGGCTGGATTTGAATAAGCCAAACGATAATTCCAGCACATAAGAGACAAACAGACGCACGTCTTCGCTGATCCGCTGATCAGGATTATCTGTGTCATAATCTAACATTTGCAGCAAATAATACGTACGCTTGCTCAGCCATGCCTGCAGATAATGATTGGTCAGCCAGGTTCGCCATCTGACCTCCAGCATTTGCTGCAAATAAAGCTTGTTGACATCAACGACAAGAAAAATGAGTGTAAATACCGGCCAATAAAGAAAAAGATGAAAAAATTTCGCCCTGTCCAGCTCCTGAATCGTGTTGTAAAACTGATTTTGCCAGACATTATATTTGACCAGCACATATACGTTCAGTATCTGCAGAGCAATAACAGATGCCGCCAGGAGGCGGGCAGACCATTTCTCCTCCGATGTCCAGAACCCCCGGGAAATCTTCCAAGCCTGCCGGAAAAAATTCAACATACTTTGTCCACCTTTGCCATGCTTTTAATTAGCGGGGTTAACGGCAACGGCTATCTTGGTGATACCCGTTTGCCGGATAGCAGCCATCAACTCAATGACACGCCCATGCTCCACACTGCGGTCGGCATTAATAATAACCGATACCGGCTGGTTGTTATGTTGCTGCGCGAGGCGCAGGGCGGCGTCTGCCGGTGAGGCGACGGGGTCTTGTTCATAAAAAAGCCGGTTGTCTTTAGTCAGGGTAATGGTGAGTACCTGCGGACTGTCCGTTTTCATGGCGCCGGCCTGGGGAAGATTGACCGGCAGGCTACTTTGCACGGTCATTGATAATGTGGCAATCATAAAAAAAACCAGCAAAAAAAACATGGTATCAATCATCGGAATAATTTCAATCCGGGCTTTTTTAGGCGAATTTCTTGCTATCTTCATATTTCTCACTCCCGCCTGGCAACCTCCCCAGCGCTATCTCCAGCTTGGTTGCCTGATACTCAATGACCTCAGTCTCCGCCTCAACCTTGGCCAAAAAATAGTTGTAAGGAATTAAACTAACGACGGCGACGCCGATTCCGGTCGCGGTGGCTATCAAAGCCTCCGCCACCCCGCCGGTAACCGCATGGGGTTGGCCCATTCCGCCTATTGCCATTACCTGGAAGGAACTGATCATGCCGATAATCGTACCCAGCAAACCCAGCAGCGGCGAAAGGGTGATAATGGTGTCCAGCACCGGCAAGCCCCGTTTCATTGTGGCAATTTCAATCATTGCCGCCGCTTCCATAGCATTGGCTGCCGTCAGACGGTTCTCCATCCCGGCCGCCAACACTCTTAACAGCGGGACTTTTCCTCCTTTGGCCAGCAGCTGCGCGTCATCCAGCTTCCCTTGGCCGGCGAGCCGAACCACCTCTTCCGCCTGCTGGGCCGCATCGATTTTGCTAAAATATAAAAGTCTCTCCACAATGACGGATACGGCCGCAAGCGAGCAAAGCCCCAGCGGAACCATAACCCAGCCGCCCATGATCAGTATTTCCAACATTTTCTTCATCCTCCCTGTGTGTGTGCCGTCGGTTTATTTGCCATCGGCAAGCCTGAATCTTACTTTTACATCGTGAAAACTCTCGACTGCGGCTTCTCCTCTGCGCGCGGGTGAAAATCGCCATTTTTCCACCGCCTGCGCAGCGGCCGTATCCAGTGAGGCATAGCCGCTGCTGTGACGAATTGAGGTGCTTACAGCGGAACCGTCTGCGCCGACCAGTACCCGCACAACGACCACTCCCTCCCAGCCAGCCTGCCAGGCGTCACGCGGGTAAGCAGGCCGGGAGCCGGAAACGAGACTGGCCTGGGTCCTGCTTACAGACTGCTTGTCATCCTGCTGGCCCGCGTTATCATCCGCAACGTCTTCGCTGCCGCCGCCCTCAGGCAAGGAAACCACAGCGCCCGCGCCTGTTGTCTCACTGAGCTGCGCCGACGGCTGCCGGTCAGGCAGTGTTTTGGTGCGCGGTTGCTTATTTTCGCGTTCCCCGATCACTTGTTTTGTTTCCTCTCGCTGCGTTGCTGGCCCCGCAGCGGCCGAACTGAATTGCTGCAAGGTATTACCGGTATCTGCCACCGTTGCCGGTATAAATTCAACGGCAATAGGAGCAACAGCCGCCACCGGAGTATAGGGTTTGATCACGATTGGAAGGCAGGCCAACAGCACTATATGTATTAGTAAAGAAATACCGGTCGCCTTAACATATGGATGCTTTCCCATTGTATTCTGCTCCATCCTACAAGATTTTCTGATTATGACCGTCGCCTGTGGATACGGCAATCACAGGGAGCGGAGTACCGCCCCCCGCATCTGCCGTGATAAGATCAAAAAGACCGCTCCGCTCTTAAGGTAAAGCTGCGGGGCGTACCTGCATATACCGACACGCCGGTTTGGGCGGGATAATATTTTCTATTGGTCAGGTTGTACACATTCAGCGAATATTTCCAGGCAGCGGGTTTATAATAGACAACCGCATCGATCACGTTATACCCGGGAACCCAGATGGTGTTAAGCGTGTTGAAAGGCCGTTTGCTCACATGGGTTATCCCGCCGCCGAAGCCCAGGCCTTTCCAGGCACCGGCCTGTATTTCGTAGGTTGACCACAGTTTGAAGGTTTGCCTGGGTACGGCCACGAACTGCTTGCCAACCCAGGTCGGACGCTGCGGATCTTTGGTCACGATTGAATCATTTTTCGCATAGGCCGCCAGCAGATTCCAGCCAGGTTTAAGCTGGTAGCTAAGATCCAGTTCATAGCCCCGGCTCTCCTGTTCGCCAATCAACTGGTAATCCGTATTGGCAGTAGTTCCCAGATTGACAATGATGTTTGTCTGTTGGATGTTGTAACGGGACAAGGTCAAACTGGCCTGATCGCTAATATTGTATTTGACGCCGCCTTCAAGCTGGCGGCCTTTTTTCGGCTGAAAGGTTTGCACGCCGGTGATTTGTCCGCCAACGCTGATGTTTCGTGACGCGTTATAATCAAAGGATGTACCATAGCCAATAAACCAGGTCAGCCCGGGCGCCGACTCATAAGTCGAGCCGATCCGGTAGGTCGTGGCCGATGCCCTGCCGCCACTGGCATCAACGGTTTCAGAATAGGATGAATGGCTGATTCCGCCCGCCACCTTCAGCCGGTTGGAAACAGCGGCCGTATCCGACACATAGACGCTATGGCGGTACCTGGACGTTGAGCGCCAGGGGCTTGCTTCCACAGCCGGCCGCGGATCAAATACCGGCTTGAGGTAATCGACCGGGGTTAGCTCGGCGTCGGCCGATATGGGCCAGGTTTGCTTGTACCGGGACCATTCATACCCCAGGGCCACCTGGTGATCTATGCCTCCGGCCGTAAGCTTGGCACTGGCGGTTGTATCCCACGCATAAGCGTCGGCTTTGATAATATTCCAGCTATAATAAGATGCTATTTTCCCGCTTGTATAATCGCCGTTAACCCAGCTTTCATCGCCGATGTAACGCCGGTCGTTGTGGGTGCTGCTGTAGCGCAGCGCCGAAGTAATTTTCCAAATATCATTCAACTGGTGATCCACCCTGGCATTGAGCGCCCGCCCGATAAAATAATGACGCTGGCCGGGATCATAATAATTTGCGTCATAGGGGACGAGGCTGTACGGCGCGGCAATGGTGCCGATAACGGGCAAACTGCCGGTATAGCCGCCGGCAATATCGTAATGATTATACTGGGCCTGGAACGTATAAACAGTATCGCTGCGCGGCTGGCCCTGCACAATCAGACTGCCATTGAAATGCTTATTGTTGACATCTTTTTGGAATTGCGCCAGGCGGTCTGTCGAAATGATCGTCCGCGACAACCATTTGCCATCCTGGGTAAGCGGCACGGATGCATCCAAATTTACGCTTCGGCTGCCCCAGGAGCCATACTCCAGCCCGATGGAGTACGTTTCCTCCGTTAAAGGTTTTTTGGTAATATAATTAATAACCCCGCCGGGCTGCAACTCGCCAAAAAACAAGGAGCTGGGCCCCTTCAGCACTTCCACGCGATCCAGGTTGCCGGTCCAGCCGCCTACACCTAACGGATCGTACAAACCGTCATAATAATAGTTATTGGCCTCAAAACCGCGGATGGAAAAGGACGGATTTAAATTGTCATGGGGATTCCACACCGCAGTACCCGTATTCACACCGGCGACATTTGACAGTACTGCGGCCACTGTATGGGCGTGCTGCTCCGCAATGACTTTCTGCCCGATTGCGGTAATCGTCTGGGGGATATCCTTCGTTTCCGCCTCGGTTTTGCTGCCGGTGGAACTGCGGGTGACCACATAATTGGTTAACCCTTCCGCGTCAGGCGGCTGACCAATGGCCAGTTCTTGCTTTCTTTTTTCCTCAACTTCCACTTCAGTCATCGGCACCGGCTCAGTCTCATCAACCTGATGTTCAGCCTGCAGCGCCGCCTCCTCCTCGGCCCAGGCCAGCCCTTGCGGCCCAAGTGACAAAGCGATGGTTAGCGTACCATAAAGCAACAGTTTCGCTTGTTTGCGCGTCATTTTTCTACCCCTTTCCATACAACAATAAACACAGCCCGGTTTTTTACCGCCTACGATTCTTCTTGCTTTGTCCGGCAGCCTTGTCCTCTGTCTGCAGGCGACAGCAAACGCCACCACCTGTTAAGCAAACAGCGCGTTGATTCTCCTTCAGTTCACACAACCGCCGTAAAACCAAGTTCTTCTATGGCCTTTACAACCACAGCCGGCTCAGCCGAGCCAATGATGGTTGCCTGTTTTGCTGCCAGCTCGACAGTGACATGCGTCACCCCGGGAATTGCGGCCAGTCTTGTTGCGACTTTCCCCCTGCAGCCGTTGCAGGCCATGCCTTCAATTTGCACTACGGTTTTTCGCTCACCCATTTAAACCACCTCCCTTCTCTGAACAAAAAAGCCAAAGGCTAAGTTATCGTATGACGACAAACTTAGCCTTTAGCTTTTACTAATCAGCTCAATTCTTTTCGCGCATAAAACATAAGTAATTATATAATCCGGTGTTATTAGAATAATATAGTATTCTCGATTATTTCACAAGTACCAATAATTATATGATATACTAATATAAAAAGTACCGGGAGGATTTTTTCGTATGTCCAGAACAACCATCAGAGGCCTGTGTCCGGTCACCGTTAAGCAGATGCTGTTGGCCCAGAAATTAATTGCCGGCAAATGGAAATTTGTCATTTTGCTGTTTTTAAGCGATGGAACGAAACGATTTAATGAACTGAATCGATTGTTGCCCGATATTTCCCAAGGGATCCTTACCCAGCAGCTAAGAGAACTTGAGCGCGATGGAATCGTACATAGAGAAATCTATAAAGAAATACCACCCAAGGTGGAGTATTCATTAACTGAAATCGGGAGAAACTTCATTCCTGTTTTAGATCAGGTATTGCAATGGATCCAATTTTATAACGAACACGACAATAAGCCGGGAGCAAGCAACCCGGCTGAAAAAAAACCTCTTGTTGTGTAACTATCTGGTTGTCTTGATCTTAACAAGGAAAATATAGTATTTGACAGCCAGCAGGATGAGAAGGAATAAGTGCACAAGCCTGTTGTCGATGATAAAAAAGGGGAAGCTCATCATGAGCGTAGAACAGGTAAGGACGCAGATCTTTGACTTTAGCGGCATTGACCAATTCTGCTCAAGTTCCTGCAAGTGGTTGCGATATATGGCTGTTGAGGTAAACCAGGCGTAAAACCGGCGGGATCCCTTGGCAAAGCAAAACGATGCCAGCAGCAAAAACGGGACCGTAGGCAGCAAAGGGATCATGACGCCGACTGCTCCCAGACCCAGAAACAACAGCCCTAAGCCAACATAGACAGTTTTCACTCGTGTCCTCCCTGTCGCGGCATAATATAACCGAATTGTTTATTGATAACAATTATCATTAATTATACTAACTGATTAACGGCAAGCATGTCAATACTCTCAATGTAAATACCTGTTGACAATGATTCTCACTGCGGGTATAATAAGCGTTAAGAAAAAGCACTAATTCAGAAAGAGCAATGCTCTGCCTGCCTGATAAACTAAATCAGGTGAGGGCAGAGTCTAATAAGAGAGCTGGAAGCTCCGTGGCGTAACTAGATTACGCGCGGAGTTTTTCTTTTTTTCTTAGCAAAACAGAGGAGTGTGGACTGGCAGGCGGCTTGTGGCCATTCCTTTTGCCTGGAATGGCTTGCGACTGCTACCGGAGAAGGACCAGACAACAAAGAAAAGGAGGAATCACCATGAATAAAAAAAGCCGGGCCCGCTGCGCGGTCGCCGCCTTGTTGACAGCCAATCTGTTTGCCCTGTGGAGCGGGGGCGTGACACTGGCGGCCGAGGACACCGCCAAAACCCGGGATATCGTCGTCGAAGCGGATGCCGCCAAGGAGGAAGCCAAATACTCCTCCCAGAGCACCACCATCATCACCAAGGAGGATATTGAGCGCAAACAGGCCAAAAGCGTCGAAGACATCATTTTCGATGAAACCGGCGTAACCCGGACCGTTGACGCCATGGGCCGGGTCGGCATTTCCATCCGGGGCGCCGAGCCGCGGCATACGCTGATCTTAGTGGACGGCCAGCCGGTCATGGGCGACTTTGCCAAATACCAGGGCGCGGCTGACGAAGTCATGCGGCTGGGGACGGAGAATGTGGAACGCATCGAAATCATCCGGGGCGCGGCATCAGCGAAATATGGCGCCGATGCGATCGGCGGGGTAGTCAATATTATCACCCGCAAAGCCGCTAACGAGCCTTTGCTGCAGGTCAATGCCGAAGGCCGGAGAGCCAAGGGAGACGGGGATATCTTTCCGTATCAGAATATCTTTTTAAGAGCCGACAGCGGCGAGATCGGGAAATTCCGGATCGGGTTATACGGCAGCAAGCGGGATATCATGCCGGTCTATGGGACTACGTCTTACGGCGGACTGGGCAGTGGCGAGAATTTCCGGAACTCCCTGCGCTACTACGGCGATATCAAGAATATCGGCCTGATCGGCAGCTATGAGATCGATGACCGAAACAAGCTTGAATTCAACATTGACCGGATCAATGAGGATCTGGAACGGTATGTCAAGCATTCGGACTCCGGCATGGAGCCGCGGCAGCAGTTCAAACGGACCATGGACCGCAATACCTACCGGCTGGCGTACAGCGGGAACAATGGCGGCAATACGGACTGGCAGGTGGATGTCAACTATGCGAAGCTGACGGAAGACGACCTCACGCTGACCTCTACCTTTGGCGAATCGAAATATGAAGGCAAGAATACGTTAAACTACATCGACGATATCAACCATGACCAGCTGGATATCAAGCTGTCGGCGAATACGCAGGTCAATGACGAGCATTTACTGACCTATGGCTTCGGCTATACGCGGGAAAAGGGCGAAGGCAGCCGCTTAAAAAATGCGCCAGACACCTATACGCGCTATATCGACCCCTGGGACTATGACAAGAACCTGTATACCAAAGGCGGCACGGGGGCGCCCTCCTCCAACGTGCATGATTACGAGATGGTGCAGAATGAAGACGGCGTACCCTACTATGACCAGGACTATGAATGGTATGGTCTGCGCGATGAAAATGGAAAAAACATCATACCGGCCTATACCTATGAAGACTTTATAAAATACGGCGGTTCCAGTTATAACACACGCAATATGCCGGATGACGTAAAAGAAAATTACTTGAAGTTTGAGGCGCAACTTAAAGCGGAAAACCCATCCTTAGGCTCTACCAGTTTAGCCGTACAAAGGTATTATACGGGAGTTGTAACCTACAATGGAAAAGCGTTTAAAGAGGAATTTAACGCCAGAACGAACCGGCAGACGGTAGGGAAGGCCGAAATCAGGAAAGAGAACTTTTTCCTTCAGGATACGTGGCAGCTCAATGACGATACAATCCTGTCGCCGATCCTGCGCGTCGATCACAGCGACCTGTTCGGCACGAACGCGACCTTTAATATGGGGCTGACGCATCAGATCAACGGCAATGCCCACCGGCGGTTCAAGGCCAATATTGGCACCGGTTATACGGAACCGGGCATGGGCGAGCTCTACTACAACTGGGAAATGTATGCCGGCATGCCGGCCGGATTCGGCGTAGGCCGGCTGGGCTATTATTTTCTCGGCAACCCGGACCTCAAGCCGGAAAAATCCCTCAACTTCGATATCGGGATGGAAGGCGAACACCGGAACACGGCGGCCCGGCTCAATGTATTCCACAATCGCATCGATAATTACATGACAACCTACTTTACCGGCTATTTGATGGATTTTTATCCCAGCGAAACGGGTTGGAAATGGGTAACGCCGCCGGATATGATCTACAGCTTCCGGAATATCGGCAAGGCCCAAATCACCGGCGCGGAAGCCGAGGTGTCACAGAAGTTTGACGAGCACTGGACCGGGAAGCTGGGCTATACCTATCTCCATGCCCTGAATAAAAGCGATCCCGATATGCCGCGGCAGCTCTTAGATAAGCCGCAGCACAAGGTGGATATCGGCGTCACCTATGAAAACCGGAAGGGCGGCTGGCGCTCCTCCCTGTGGGGCAATTATTATATCAATATGCTGGACAGCAACAGCGTGGCCAATAACGGCAATTACCTGACCTATGACAGTGAAGGTAATGTAAAATACAACTTTGCCGAAGGGGGCAAACAGACCTACGACAAGAAAACCTTTGGCCTGTGGAACTTCATTGTGCAAAAGGAGCTGTCCAAGGACGCCGTGGCCTACTTCGGCATCGATAACCTGTTTAATCACCGCGATGACGACCGGGCCTTCCAGGAACGGGTCTATAAGGCCGGGTTCAATATGAAGTTCGGCACTGATAAAGACAGCAAGAAGGCAGCCGCGGAGCCGCAAACAGACAGCGTCGCAGCCGGCGCACTCCAGGAAACGCAGGCAGGGGAGAACTGGTTTATCGACCGGCCGTTTGACGAAACTAAACCGGAAGGCGTGGAGCTGATCGGCGACTATCAGGCCCGCTGGAACGCCTATAGCGGCAAGAATAAGCCGGAAGCGAGGGTAACGGCGACCTCCAGCGTGGGCGACGCCGAAAAGAATATCCTGGAAAAAGCGGGGCATGGCTTTGAGCAGCGGCTGCGTGTCGGTATTGACGCCCGCATTGGCGATAACACGAATGTCACCATTCTGGGCAGCGCCGGCGGCATGAGCGGTGTGGATACGGCGTATGATCTAGCCGGCTCCCAAGGCCTGAACGAGCAGCGGCTGGAAAAAGCGGAAGTCACCCAGAATGTGAAAAAATGGGACTTTTCGGCCGGTCGGCTGACCGAACCGCTGGGGGTTACGGGTTACTGGTTCGGCCAGGAATACGACGGCGGCCGGGCTGTGTGGACGAATAAGAAGACCCAGGTGCGGTTCGGGTACGGTGATTTCAGTCATAGCACCGGCATTACCGATTCGGCTTATACCCATGCGACGCGGCAGGTCTTCTTCCGGGCGCCGACGAAGGCGGAATGGCTGGGCTACAATGGTTCCTACCCGGAAACCTGGGACGGCGTTTTCACTGATAAGAGCGTTACTGTGGACGGCTATCAGGGACTGTACCAGAAACTGCTCCAGACGTCCAGCCCGGAGGAGCAGCAGCAGCTTATCACGCAATACCTGGAGGTTGTCAAACAGGATGATCCGGCAGCGTACGCTGCCATTACCTCTAAGGACTACCTTTTTAATAGCGTCGACACTTTTGCCTGGAAAAAAGTTACTGTTACAAATGAAGCGGGAGAACTGGTGGGCGAATACATTGCCCGGGTAAGTGGGAATATTTCTACTTCTCAAGCAACGAAAATTCCCTATGCAGACTTGTTTAATCAGGAAGTATTGGAACAGACTGCGGAAAATATCTGGAATCAAATCGAAGCAGGGTTGGAAACAAATGATACAGTGAGAACCTATGTGAGCGATTCGTTTCTGCTGTCTAACGGGTGGTATACTTTAGAAAGCACCTTCCTGGGCTATGGCAAGTACACGGGCGATCAGGTGCTGCACTCTGTAGGCATCCCCATGGATCAAGTCAGTGAGAGCGATTTTATCCCCCTTACGAAGGAAGAAGCGAAAGTCATGGCCATTACATCCTTCTGGGATACCGAGAATTCCTGGAAACAGGTAGGCTCGTGGAAACGAACCTCTCCCAACAGTGGTGTCGGTGTCAGTGGGTCCGCCGTTGGCCCTTCCATAGGAAGATTGGGTTATCTTATTTTAAATCAACTGGCAGGATATCAAAGAACGGACGTGTGGCAGCCGGAGGACGACAGTTCTCTGCCTCTGCAGTTATTGGAACAGCTGGGCGAACTGCTGCCGACAGCAGGCACCGTCCTGGTGCAGGACCGGATCCCGGCGATCCATAAAGCCGCGTTTGTCCAGGCGAGACAGCAGCTTGGCGACCATCTGGGCATTCAGGCCTGGTATCTGCGCTCGGTCAATGATAAGCAGCACAGCATCGCGGTCGCCAACGGTGATACCAATGACGTATATGCCTTTGACCGGCTGGCCAATGTCGTCGGCGTGGGGGCAAAGTGGAAGCTCAATGAGCAAATCACCTTCGCCTATGACTGGGGACAAAACCTGACCGATTTTGGCCGCTTCATGAACGGCAACACGCGCTATAGCCATACGGCGGGCACGTCGGACTTTGCGCTGGCCGGACGACAAGCGGGCGGAACGCCGCGGTTCTGGGTAGCCCGGGTGGATATCGGCCGCAGCGACACGGACAAGCCGGGCAGCTGGAACGCCTTTGCCGATTACAAGCACTTTGAGCATGGTTCGTTCTTTGGCGGCAACGGCACCGAAGGCGTGCCGGACCGCTACCTGGACGGCATCAAGAGCTTTACGGTCGGCGCCGGCTATGTACCGGCCAAAGACTTCCTGCTGGAAGCGTTCTATACCTTTGACGCGAAAGGGACGGGAAAACGGGATACGCTGTATGGCGCCGAAAATTTCAAACTGGGGGATTATACGAGGGTGCAATTGACGCGCCGGTTCTAAGAAGCGGGTTTTAAACAGATCTGCGATCCTGGTTAGTTACGAAACATATGTTGGTTTGGCGACCGCCGCAGAGGCGAACTGAATAAATTGTTGGGCGAATGGGTAGGTGAAAGCGCCGACGGTGGCAGTGACAGACCAGGATTAGACGTAAGCATCAAAAAACCAGGCGCCTGAGACGGCAACCGCGTTTTTAAATTAATATAGGATTAAGAGGAGAATTTTATGTTTAACAAACAATTTAAAACCATCATTCTATTAGCGTTTATAGTATTTGCAGGACTTGTTTTTACAAATACGCATGCTGTCTATGCGGCATCATCGCCAATCGGAGTAGTCAACTATCAGCAATTAATTAATCAGCATCCTGATATGGAGCAAGCGAATGCAGCTTACGAAGAAGCTGTAAAACAAGCGCAAGATGATTTTAATGCTAAGTCGGCGACTATGAATGAGGATGAAAAAAAAGCTTACTCTCAACAGTTGGCGAGGGAGCTTCAACAAAGGGAAATGGAGCTTTTAAACGCCATACGAGATAAAGTCAATGCCGCTGTCAAAGCAGTAGCCGATGCCAAAAGATTAACTATTGTTATCAATAAGACTTCCACTGTCTATGGCGGTCAGGATATTACGGATGAGGTGTTAAAAAAACTAGGGGAAAAGTAAGTTAAAGAGAGGGGAGAAAGTATAGGGACAGGCCGCTACCCGGAATGACCGGATAAAGAAAAAGAGTTTGATGACTAGAGGGGGGATAACCTTGAATAAAAAACGCCGGGCCCGCTGCGCGGTCGCCGCCTTGTTGACAGCCAATCTGTTTGCCCTGTGGAGCGGGGCGCTGGCGGCCGAGGATACCGCCAAAACCCGGGATATTGTTGTCGAGGCGGATGCCGCCAGGGAGGAAGCCAAATACGAATCCCAAAGCACCACCATCATCACCAAGGAGGATATTGAACGCAAACAGGCCAAAAGCGTCGAAGACATTATCTTCGATGAAACCGGCGTAACGCGGACTGTAGACGCCATGGGCCGGGTCGGCGTTTCCATCCGCGGCGCCGAACCGCGGCATACGCTGATCTTAGTGGATGGCCAGCCGGTCATGGGCGATTTTGCCAAATACTACGGGGCCAGCGATGAAGTCATGCGGCTGGGGACGGAGAATGTGGAACGCATCGAAATCATCCGGGGCGCGGCATCAGCGAAATATGGCGCCGATGCGATCGGCGGGGTAGTCAATATTATCACCCGCAAAGCCGCTAACGAGCCCTTGCTGCAGGTCAATGCCGAAGGCCGGAGAGCCAAGGGAGACGGGGATATCTTTCCGTATCAGAATATCTTTTTAAGAGCCGACAGCGGCGAAATCGGGAAATTCCGGATTGGGTTATACGGCAGCAAGCGGGATATCATGCCGGTCTATGGGACGGAGACTTTCGGGGGACTGGCAAGCGGCGAGAATGTGCGGAACTCCCTGCGCTACTACGGCGATATCAAGAATATCGGCCTGATCGGCAGCTATGAGATTGATGACCGGAACAAGCTCGAATTCAACATCGACCGGATCAATGAAGACCTGGAACGGTATGTCAAGCATTCGGACTCGGGCATGGAACCGCAGCAGCATTTCAAGCGGACCATGGACCGCAATACGTACCGGCTGGCGTACAGCGGGAACAATGGCGGCGATACGGACTGGCAGGTGGATGTCAACTACGCGAAGCTGACGGAAGACGACCTCACGCTGACAACGACCTTTGGCGAATCGAAATATGAAGGCAAGAATACCTTAAACTACATCGACGATATCAACCATGACCAGCTGGATATCAAGCTGTCGGCGAATACGCAGCTAAATGACAGCCATTTACTGACCTATGGTTTTGGCTATACCAAGGAAAAGGGGAAAGGAAGCCGGCTGAAAAATGCGCCGGACACCTATACGCGCTACATCGACCCCTGGGATTATGACAAGAACCTGTATACCAAAGGCGGAACGGGGGCGCCCTCCTCCGAAGTGCATGATTACGAGCTGGTGCGCAATAAAGACGGCGTACCGTACTATGACCAGGAGTATGAATGGTATGGCGCGCGTGATGAAAATGGAAATAACATCATACCGGCCTATACCTATGAGGATTATATCAAATACGGTTTCTATGCCTCTGGGGCTCCAGCTGATGTAAAGGCCAGATACGAGGAGTTGCAAAACCAATTACTGGCAGAAAATCCAGAGTTTACAACTAGTTTGCCTGCCTCATTAATAATATGGCATTATTATGCTGAAAATTGGCGAGACGTTACCTTTTTGGGGAAAAAATTCCAAGAGGAATTCGGCGACAGACAGAACCGGCAGCGGGTCGGGAAGGCGGAAATCAAGAAACAAAACTTTTTTGTTCAGGATACGTGGCAGCTCAATCAAAATACGATCCTGTCGCCAATCCTGCGCATGGACCACAGTGATTTATTTGGCACGAATGCGACCTTCAATCTGGGGCTGACGCATAATATCAACGGCAATGCCCACCGGCGGTTCAAGGCCAACATTGGCACAGGCTATACGGAACCGGGCATGGGCGAGCTCTATTACAACTGGGAAATGTATGCCGGGGCGCCTGTAGGTTTGGGAGAAGGCAGACTGGGCTATTATTTTATCGGCAACCCGGATCTAAAGCCGGAGAAATCCCTCAACTTTGATATCGGGATTGAAGGCGAACACAAGAATACGTCGGCCAGACTCAATCTATTCCACAATCGGATCGATAATTACATGACAACCTACTTCACCGGCTATTTGATGGATTTCCATCCAACGGAAACTGCATGGAAATGGCTTGTGCCGCCGGATATGATCTACAGCTTCCGGAATATCGGCAAAGCGCAAATCACCGGTGCGGAAGCGGAATTGCAGCATAAGTTTGACCGGCACTGGACCGGGAAGCTGGGCTATACCTATCTCTATGCCCTGAATAAAAGCGATCCCGATATGCCGCGGCAACTCTTAGATAAGCCGCAGCATAAGGTCGATATCGGCGTCACCTATGAAAACCGGAAGGGCGGCTGGCGCTCTTCCCTGTGGGGCAATTATTATATCAATATGCTCGACAGCAACAGTATTGCCAATAACGGCAATTACCTGACCTATGAGAACGGAGAAGTGAAATATAACTTCGCCGCAGGCGGCAAACAGACTTATGACAAGAAAACCTTCGGTCTCTGGAATTTTTTGCTCCAAAAAGATTTGTCGAAAGATTCGATGGCCTACTTCGGTATCGATAACCTGTTTAATCATCGCGATGACGACCGGGCCTTCCAGGAACGGGTCTATAAACTTGGCCTGAACATGAGGTTTGGCGCCGATAAAGACAGCAAGCGGCAAGAGGGCCAACCAACAGACAGCGAGGCAGCAGACACGACGATCGCCGAGAACTGGTTTATCAGCAAACCGTTTGACGAAAATAAACAAGCAGGCGTAGAACTGATCGGCGACTATCAGGCCCGCTGGAACGCCTATACGGGCAAGGACAAACCGGAAGCGCGGGTAACGACAACCTCCAGTGTGGGCGACGCCGCCAAGAATATTTTTGAAAAAGCAGGACATGGTTTTGAACAGCGCCTGCGTGTCGGTATTGACGCCCGCATTGGCGATAACACGAATGTCACCATCCTGGGCAGTGCAGCCGGCATGAGCGGTGTAGATACAGCGTATGATCTAGCCGACTCCAAAGGCCTGAACGAGCAGCGGCTGGAAAAAGCAGAAGTTACCCAGCATGTGAAAAAATGGGACTTCACGGCCGGCCGGCTGACCGAACCGCTGGGGGTTACGGGTTACTGGTTCGGCCAGGAATACGACGGCGGCCGGGCTGTGTGGACGAATAAGAAGACCCAGGTGCGGTTCGGGTATGGTGATTTCAGCCATAGCACGGGAATTACCGATTCGGCCTATACCCATGCGACACATCAGGCCTTCTTCCGGCCACCGACAAAGAGCGAATGGTTAGGGTATAATAACTCCTTGGCGGATCTACCTTATGACGGCATTTATAGTGATAAGACAGTAACAGTAGAAGGCTATCAGGGTCTGGTGCAGAAGCTGGCTCAGGCCAGCAGCCCGGCAGAGCAGCGGCAGCTTGTGAATGAGTATTTAGAAGTAGTCAGGCAGAATGATCCTGCTGCGTATACGAAGATTACCTCCGCTTTTTCCTACGGATCAATCAATACCTTTGCCTGGAAAAAGATTACCGTCACAGATTTTGCAACCGGCGCAGCAATTGGGGAGTATATTGCGATGGTATCTCCGTCTATGAGTACGAAGCAGGGCAATAGGACAGAACAGCTTTATTTTGAGGATTACTTCGATCAAGAAAAATTAGAAGCAGCGGCACAAACGGTTTGGGATCGAATTTCGCCTTCCTTAGAGGCTAATGGCACAAAAACGGTAAATATTGGTGCAACCGATTCCTTCTTATTGCCGCAAGGCAAATATACATTTGCAAGTGAATTTTTAGGTTATGCAGAGTATACAGGGAACCAAGTTTTTCAGCGAATGGGAACAGATGAAAATTTTGTTATGTCACAGGATCAGGTAAACAGCGGGGATTTCAACTGGTTTACCAAAGGCGAGGCCGAACAAAAAGCCGTAACTTCTTTGTGGGATAAAAATACCAGTTTGAATAATGCACAAAGCTGGAAACGTACATCGGCAGGTGGCGCGTCAGCGCAAACGGGCTATTACCTGAAGGGGCAGGTAAGTTCTGTACTTAAGAATCTAATAGCAACTATCGGGCAAAACTGGAAGCCGGAGGATGACAGCACCCTGCCGTTAATCTTACTGGAACAGCTGGGAGAACTGCTGCCGACAGCAGGCACCGTCCTGGTGCAGGACCGGATCCCGGCGATCCATAAAGCCGCGTTTGTCCAGGCGAGACAGCAGCTTGGCGATCATCTGGGCATTCAGGCCTGGTATCTGCGGTCGGTCAATGATAAGCAGCACAGCATCGCGGTCGCCAACGGCGATACCAATGACGTATATGCCTTTGACCAGCTGGCCAATGTCGTCGGCGTGGGGGCCAAATGGAAGCTCAATGAGCAAATCACCTTCGCCTATGACTGGGGCCAGAACCTGACCGATTTTGGCCGCTTCATCAACGGCAGCACGCGCTATAGCCATACGGCGGGCACGTCGGACTTTGCGCTGGCCGGACGACAAGCGGGCGGCACGCCGCGGTTCTGGGTAGCCCGGGTGGATATCGGCCGCAGCGACACGGACAAGCCGGGCAGCTGGAACGCCTTTGCCGATTACAAGCACTTTGAGCATGGTTCGTTCTTTGGCGGCAACGGCACCGAAGGCGTGCCGGACCGCTACCTGGACGGCATCAAGAGCTTTACGGTCGGCGCCGGCTATGTACCGGCCAAAGACTTCCTGCTGGAAGCGTTCTATACCTTTGACGCGAAAGGGACGGGAAAACGGGATACGCTGTATGGCGCCGAAAATTTCAAACTGGGCGATTATACGAGGGTGCAATTGACGCGCAAGTTCTAGCAAGACGGCCATTTATTTAAATAGTTATTGACAATGATTATCACTGAGAGGTATAATCAACAGTAGAACAGCACGAAATTAAAAATAGTAGCGTATTACCTGCCTGATGACTAAAATCAGGCGGGCAGCGTTTAAAAAAAGAGAGCTGGGAGCTCCGTGGCGTAAATTGATTACGCGCGGAGCTTTTCTTTTTGCCAGCTGTTAAATTTTGTTAGTGGATTGCTGTTTTGCGTTTCCCAATCAATATAACAGAGGTGTAAACAGTGGACGGATTTATTTATTTGCTGCATGTATTTCACAAAGGCGGTTTTGTCATGTATCCCCTGTTAATTTGTTCGTTGCTGGCGGTAATGATCGCCGCCGAGCGGGCGTATTACTACCGCCGCCACCGGCGCAATGGCGACGGGCTGCGAGCGCAGATCCGCGCTACGCTGGCGGCCGGGGACTGGGACTGGGACAGGGCCATTGCCGTCTGCGATGCCTTCGATACGGTCATGAGCCGGACGGTGAAAGCCGGCCTGCTGCAGGCCAGATACCCCCAGGCTGGCACAATAGCGGTAAAGGCAGCGTTTGAAGAACGGATGGCGGTGGAGGTAACGGGCCTGAAAAAGCATCTTGACTACCTGAGCGCGATCGTTACCGTTGCCCCGTTGCTCGGCTTGCTCGGCACCGTTATCGGCATGATCGGCTCCTTCAGCGTCATGGACGGCTCCGGCGGCGGCGCGGCGGCCATCAGCGGCGGGGTCGGGGAAGCGCTGGTCGCGACGGCGGCCGGCCTGTGCGTGGCCATACTGGCATTTGTCATCCATACTTTCTTTTCCCATCAATTCGATACGGTCCTGACCGCCACGGAGGATCTGTGCTTCTCCGTATTAGAACACAAGCGGAGGGAAGCGGCATGAAATTCAGAAATGTCCGCGGTATTTCCACACCGTCCTTTATGATCATTCCCATGATTGATATTATCTTTTTTCTGCTGGTCTTTTTTATGATGAACAGCTTGCAAACGACCACCCAACGGGCGCTGGCCGTGCAACTGCCCCAGGCAACGCGGGCGGAGGTGCCGTCCCAGCTGCCGGTGATTATCAGCGTTGATGCGGCCGGCCGCATCGCCCTGGACGGCCAATTTGTGTCGCTTGAGGACGCAGCCGCGCAACTACAGGCCCGAACAGCGGCCAGTCCGCAATTGGCAGTCATCCTGCAGGCCGATAAAGCAACCGCTCACGGCCAGGTGGTAGCGGTTATGGACATGCTTAAAGCGGCCGGCGTAAAAAAACTGGGTATTGCCGCGGAGAAGAAAGCAAGGTGATGTCATGACAGAATATTGCAGCTGGCGGCGGGCTTTCCTGTGTTCGGTGCTGTTTCATGTGGCTGTGGCCATTTGCTTCGGGCTGGTCTTCAGCGGCAATATGGTGCACCGGCCGGAAGCGGAATATGTCATTGATCTGGATATGACCGACTTTGTGCAGGGCAGCGGTCAGGCGGGCGGCGGCACGCCGCAACCGGCCGAAGCCCAGCCGGAGCCGGAGCCGGAGACGCCGCCGGAACCGGCGCCCCTAGCGCCGGAAAGCATTGCCGTACCCGCCTCCGCCCCGGTGGCGTCGCCGGCGGCCACAGCCAAAACCAGCATTGCCGGCAGCAGCGGTGCCGGCAGCGGTGCGGGCGACGGCGACGGGGCGGGTGACGGGCGCGGTTATGGTGAAGGCAGCGGTTACGGTGCGGGCAGCGGCAGCAGCGGCGTCGCCGGCCCCGGCAGCGGTCCTTTTGATTTCAACGGCTTCGCCAACGCGGTTGACGCCAACAAGCAGTATCCTTATATGGCGGTAAAACGCAATATCCAGGGAACGGTTACGGTAGCGGTCACACTGGATGCGGACGGCAATCTGGTCAGCGCCAGTACCGTCGGTTCGGCCGCCCGCCTGCTGGAACAGGCCGCCCTGCAGGCCATACGCGCCGTATGCCCCTATCCCAATGCGCTCAAAGCGCCGGTAAGCTTTACCACCACCGTCCATTTTGTGTTAAAGTAATTCAATTATGAGCTATGTCCGCCGGCTGCCAGCCTGCATGGCCGGACACGAAGGAAACAGTTTAAGGAACCAGGGAGGGATAACCTTGAATAAAAAAAGCCGGGCCCGCTGCGCGGTCGCCGCCTTGTTGACAGCCAATATGTTTGCCCTGTGGAGCGGGGCGCTGGCGGCTGAGGATACCGCCAAAACACGGGATATCGTCGTCGAGGCGGATGCCGCCAGGGAGGAAGCCAAATACGAATCCCAAAGCACCACCATCATCACCAAGGAGGATATTGAGCGCAAACAGGCCAAAAGCGTCGAAGATATCATCTTCGATGAAACCGGTGTAACCCGGACGGTAGACGCGATGGGACGGGTCGGCATTTCCATCCGGGGCGCCGAACCGCGGCATACGCTGATCTTAGTGGATGGCCAGCCGGTCATGGGCGACTTGGCTAAATACCAGGGCGCGGCCGACGAGGTCATGCGGCTGGGGACGGAGAATGTGGAACGCATCGAAATCATCCGGGGCGCGGCATCAGCGAAGTATGGCGCCGACGCGATTGGCGGGGTCGTCAATATCATTACTCGCAAGGCAGCGTCTAAACCGGGCTTGCAGGTCAATGCCGAAGGACGGCGAATCAGCGGCGACGGGGATATATTTCCCTATCAGAATATCTTCCTGCGCGCCGATACCGGCGAAGTAGGAAAATTCCGGGTAGGATTATATGGCAGCAAGCGGGAGATCATGCCGGTCTATGGGACTACGTATTTCGGCGGACTGGGCGGCGGCGAGAATGTCCGGAACTCCCTGCGCTACTATGGCGATATCAAGAATATCGGCTTGATCGGCAGCTATGAGATCGATGACCGGAACAAGCTCGAATTCAATGTCGAGCGGCTGAATGAGGATCTGGAACGGTATGTCAAGCATTCGGACTCCGGCATGGAGCCGCAGCAGCATTTTAAACGGGAGATGGACCGGAATACGTACCGGCTGTCGTACAGCGGGAATAACGGCGGCAATACGGATTGGAAAATCGGCCTGGACTACGCGAAGCTGAATGAGGACGACCTCACGCTGTCCTCCAGGTACAGCAATTCGCAATACGAAGGGAAGAACACCTTAAACTATATCGATGATATCGAGCATAAGCAATGGAACCTCAAAGCGTCGGCCAATACGCAGGTCAATGACAGGCACCTTTTGACTTATGGTTTTGGTTATATCAAGGAAACCGGCGAAGGAAGCCGGCTGAAAAGCGCGCCGGATACCTATACGCGCTACATCGACCCCTGGGATTATGACAAGAACCTCTATACCAAAGGGGGAACCGGGGCGCCCTCCTCCAACGTGCATGATTACGAGCTGGTGCGAAATGAAGCCGGCGTACCGTACTATGACCAGGACTATGAATGGTACGGCGCCCGTGACGACAATGGAGAAAATATCATTCCCCCTTTTACGTACCAGGATTTCCTAAAATACACTGCGTATGCAACAGGCGCCCCGGCGGAAGTAGTGGCCAGGCGGGACGCGTTTGCCCTGCAGCTGAAAGCGGAAAATCCATCGCTTACTCTTAGCAATGCCTCCGCAATTAACCATTATTACGCCGATTGGTATCGGGACGCCACTTATAACGGGAAGACGTTTCAGGAAGAATACAACAGCCGGCAGAATCGCCAGCAGGTAGGCCGGGCGGAAATCAAAAAGCAGCACTTTTTCCTGCAGGATACCTGGCAGGTGGACGCCGATACGATCCTCGCCCCTATTTTCCGCGTCGACCACAGCAACCTGTTCGGCACGAACGCTACTTTCAACATGGGGCTGACGCATAATATCAACGGGAATGCCAACCGCCGCTTTAAAGCCAACATCGGCACCGGTTATACGGAACCGGGCATGGGCGAGCTCTATTACAACTGGGAAATGTATGCGGGCATGCCGGTTGATATTTTTAAAGGGAAGCTGGGTTATTACTGGGTCGGCAATCCTGATCTGAAACCGGAAAAGTCGGTGAATTTCGATATCGGGATTGAGGGGGAAAACAGGAATACGTCGGCTCGCTTCAATGTCTTCCACAATCGTATCGATGATTATATGTCAACGTATTTCACCGGCTATTTAATGGATTTTGGACCCACCGATTCTGAAGGCTGGAAATGGCTTATGCCGCCGGATATGATCTACAGCTTCAAGAATATCGGCAAGGCGGAAATCACCGGCGCCGAAGCTGAAGTGTCGCAGAAGTTTGACGAGCACTGGACCGGAAAACTGGGCTATACCTATCTCTACGCCCTGAATAAAAGCGATCCCGATATGCCGCGCCGGCTCTTAGACAAGCCGCAGCACAAGGTCGATATCGGCGTCACCTATGAAAACCGGAAGGGCGGCTGGCGCTCTTCCCTGTGGGGCAATTATTACATCAATATGCTCGACAGCAACAGCGTGGCCAATAACGGCAATTACCTGGAGTATGACGAAAATGGCGACCTGAAGTATAATTTTGCCGAAGGGGGCAAACAGACCTATGAAAAGAAAACCTTCGGCCTTTGGAATTTATTGATCCAAAAAGACTTGTCGAAAGATTCGCTGGCCTACTTCGGCATCGACAACCTGTTTAATCATCGCGATGACGACCGGGCCTTCCAGGAACGGGTCTATAAAATTGGCCTGAATATGAAGTTTGGCGCTGCTGCGGGCAGTAAGAAGGAAGAGGACAGCCAAACAGACAGCGCCGCAACCGACGCACCGGCAGCAACGCCGGCAGCGGAGAACTGGTTTATCGAGAAACCATTTGACGCCAATAAAAAAGAAGGCGTAGAGCTGATCGGCGACTATCAGGCCCGCTGGAACGCCAATACCGGCAAGAATAAACCGGCAGCGCGAGAAACGGCGGCCGCCAGTGTGGGCGACGCGGAAAAAAATATCTTTGAAAAAGCGGATCACGGCTTTGAGCAGCGGCTGCGGGTCGGTATTGACGCCCGTATCGGCGATAAAACGAATGTCACCGTCCTCGGCAGCGCCGGCGGCATGAGCGGCGTGGATACCGCCTATGATGTCTCCGGCTCCAAAGGCCTGAACGAGCAGCGGCTGGAAAAAGCGGAAGTCACGCGGAATGTGAAGAAGTGGGACTTTACGGCCGGCCGCCTGACGGAGGCGCTGGGGGTTACGGGCTACTGGTTTGACCAGGAATATGACGGCGGCCGGGCCGTGTGGACGAACAAGCAGACCCAGGTGCGGATCGGCTACGGCGATTTCAGCCATAGCACCGGGATAACGGATTCGGCTTATACCCATGCGACCCATCAAGTCTTTTTCCGGGCGCCCACCAGAACGGAATGGCTGGGATATGACACAAACGACTATCCCGAGGAGGGCGCCCCTTACAAAGATAAGGTGGTCAGCGTAGACGGCTATCAGGGACTGTACCAGAAGCTGGCTCAGGCAGCCAGCCTGGAGGAACAGCAGCAGATTATCAATCAGTATTTGGAAGTCATCAAGCAAGACGACCCGGCTGCCTATGACACAATTACCTCTATGCAGATGAACCCTTCTATCAATACGTTTGCCTGGCAGAAAGTTACCGTTACGGCTGAGGGGACAGGAGAAAAGTTAGGCGAGTATATTGTCATGGTAAATCCCTCTGGGAATAATTCATTTAGGACGACAGAGAGGGTTTCCTATGCCGACTTTTTTGATCAGGAAGCCTTGGAAGCGGCTGCGGCAGGGACATGGGACAAGATCGAACCGTCTTTGGAAGCAAGCGGGGTAACCAGAGAATGGATCGGTTTCAATAATTCGGTTTTTCTGTCAGAAGGCTATTATAATTTTACCACTACCTTCTTAGGCTACGGCGAATACACCGGCGATGAAGTTTTCCGGGAACTGGCTGTTCGTGACTGGGCTATTCCTGTGGATGAATTCGACGCAAGTGCTTTTACGGTACTTACGAAAGACGAAGCGAAGGCCAAGGCCATTACTTCCTTATGGGACAGCCAGAATACTTTTAAGCAGTTATGGACCAGGGTAAACTACTCACCATCAATAGGCGGGTTCCCGGAGGGACGAATTATGGGGGCCGATGTAGGAGTGACGGTTCGTAATATTATTTCTAACATGGCGAATGTGGTGACCTGGGGGCCGGAAGACCGCAGCTCCCTGCCGCTGGAGTTGCTGGAACAGCTTGAGGGAAAAGTGATTCGGGTGTCGGGAACCGTCTTAGTGCAGGACCGGATCCCGGCGATCCATAAGGCCGCCTTTGTCCAGGCCAAACAGCAGCTCGGCGCTAATCTGGGTCTTCAGGCCTGGTATTTGCGTTCGGTCAATGATAAGCAGCACGGCATAGCGGTGGCCAATGGCGATACGAATGACGTATATGACTTTGATCAGCTGGCCAATGTCGTCGGCGTGGGCGCCAAATGGAAGCTCAATGAGCAAATCACTTTCTCCTATGACCTGGGGCGGAACCTGACGGATTTTGGCCGGTTTATGAATGGCAAAACGCTGTATAACCATACCGCAGGCACATCGGACTTTGCGCTGGCCGGACGCCAAGCGGGCGGCACGCCGCGGTTCTGGGTAGCCCGGGTGGATATCGGCCGCAGCGATACGGATCAGCCGGGCAGCTGGAATGCCTTTGCCGATTACAAGCACTTTGAGCATGGTTCGTTCTTTGGCGGCAACGGCACCGAAGGGGTACCGGACCGCTATCTGGACGGTATCCGCAGCTTTACGCTGGGAGCCGGCTATGTCCCGGCCAAAGACTTCCTACTGGAAGCGTTCTATACCTTTGACGCGAAAGGCACGGGAAAACGGGATACGCTGTATGGCTCAGAAAATTTCAAACTGGGAGATTATACGAGAGTGCAATTGACGCGCAAGTTTTAAGGAGGCGGCCGTTTAAACAGATAAGCCCAGTCTGTTTAAATAACTATTGACAATGATTCTCAGTGATTGTATAATAAATATTAGAAAAAAGTACTAACTTTAAAAATAGTAATGCACTGCCTGATAATCTAAATCAGGTGAGCGCAAGGTTTAAAAGAGAGCTAGGAGCTCCGTTGCGTAAATATATCACGCTCGGAGTTTTTCTTTTTTTCTCAGGCAAAACAAAGGAGTGTGGACTGGATGCTTGGCTATGATAGGATTGTGCAGGACTCATGGCATGAGCCGCAGACGGAATTGCGCCCTGTCCGGTGCGCTTTCTGCAATTGCATGCTGTTTCGCGGCGCAGTGGAAAAAATCGAGATTAAATGCCCTAAATGCGCCGCTATTCAGGTTTTGCAACGCAACGGCGACGGCTGGATCAGTGAACGCAGTGTGCCGCGCAACCGGTTGGTCAGGCTGGGTTGCACCCGGGCGCGCATGGTGACCGACAGTGCCGGGCGGCTTGTGGCCATTCCGGACCGGCCGCAGCGTGTCATTACTTTAAATTCATCCAACCTGGGGCTGTACGTGGCAACCGGCGGCAGGCCGGTCGGCAGGGGCACCGGCGGTATGGTGCCGGCCAGGCTGAAGGATGAAATTAAAAAAATTCCCACAGTAGGCCTGCCGCCCAACCCTAATTTAGAACGCATTATGGCGATAAAACCGGATTTAGTCATCGGCATGGCTTTTCCGGCCCATCAGTCGCTGGCAGTTGTGCTGGAAAGAAAAGGTATCCCGACCATTTTGCAGACCTATGACCGTTATGCCGATGTCCTGGAAGCTTTGCATTTTTACGGAGAGCTAAACGGCAACGAGGAACTTGCCGATAAAAAAATCACTGCTATCGAAAAACAGCGGTGGCGGCTGATCGAACAGGCCGGCGGGCGGCCTTCGCCCAGGGTGCTTATCGTCTGGGCGATCGACGACGGACTATATGCAGCGCTTTCCACAAGCTTTATCGGTGACATGGTGAAACGGCTGGGGGGAGTGAACATGTCTGATCTGCTGGCGCCGATGGAGAAAAAATTAGCCTATGCGCCGCTGGATTTCCAAGCCATTGCTGCCGTTCAGCCTGATGTCATTTTATTCATTGACCACCGCTTTGGCGAGATGGCGAATAAAGGGCTGCAGGTACTGCAAAATCCCCTGTGGCAAAGGCTGGACGCCGTCCGGCAAAACCGAGTATATCAGCTCCCTTATTCTCTGTTCGCCGTCAATCCCGGCGCGCAGATTGAGCAAGCTTTGAGCGTCCTGGCAGGTTTTCTTTATAGAAAATAGAATGGATGATTATAGCACAAGAGGAAAGGAATGATTTTATATGCAATATATTGTTTTGTATTCATCACGGACAGGGAATACCAAAAAAATAGCGGAGGCCATCAGCAGCGTTCTGCCGGTGGCAACTCCCTGTCTGCCAGTTGGGGAAGCGCCGGCTGATTTAAATGCTTATGATTGCGTGTTTGCCGGGTTCTGGGTTGACCGGGGCTCGGCCGATCCCGAGGCGCAGCAACTGCTGCGGCGCCTGGAACATCCACGTGTTGCCCTGTTTGCGACATTAGGGGCAGATCCCCGGTCGGAGCATGCGGCCGACAGCCTGCGCAACGCAGCGGCGCTGCGCCCCGGCGGCCAGCCGCCGGTGCATAGCTTTATCTGTCAGGGAAAAGTTGACCCGCAGTTGATCGAGCAAATGAAAAAAATGTTTCCTGCCGGCCATCCCCATGCGGTGGATGAAAAACGGGAAGCATTGCATAAGGAAGCGAGCAAGCATCCGGATGAAGCTGATCTGGCGGCGGCGAAAGCGTTCGCAACCGAGACCGTTAAACGGCTGGAGAACCGGCGATGATGAAACTGCAAGACCTATTTCAGACACTCTCGGCGGCAGAACAAGCGCTCCAGCTGGGGTATGAGAAGGCCGACCCGCTGACAGGCGCTTTTTCTCAGAAGCGGGTAGTCCATGCGGGGTTGCAGGGCTGTCCCGTGCCGGCCGGTCAAGCGCAGGCGATCTGGCACCAGGTTATGGAACGGCCGCCGGCTGAAAAAACAGAAAGGTCAGCCTATATTCATATACCTTTTTGCCAGACAAAATGCCTGTACTGCGGGTTTTTTCAAAATGCAGCCAATCAGGCGGCGGAAGACCGCTATATCGATTGCCTGATCCGGGAACTGGAGGCCGACGCCGGTCAGCCCTATCTGCAAGCGGGCCCGGTACATGCCGTTTTTATCGGCGGCGGTACGCCTACCTCGTTGTCGCCTCACAATGCCCGGCGGCTGCTGCAGGCTATCCAGCGCTGTCTGCCCCTGGCCAACGACTATGAACTGACGCTGGAAGGACGCTGTCATGACCTGATACCGGCCAAGATGGATGTCTGGCTGGAAAACGGTGTAAATCGGGTGTCCCTGGGCGTGCAGTCGTTTCATACGCAGATTCGCCGCCAGCTGGGAAGAGTCGACGACCAGGAAACGGTACTCCGGCGGTTGGCCGCGTTAAAGGCTTATCAACAATGTTCTGTCATCGTCGATCTGATCTATGGTCTGCCTGATCAGGACCTTACGGTCTGGGAGGAGGATTTGCGGATATTGGCTGATTCGGCGGTCGACGGCATGGATTTATACCAACTTAACGTATTTGAAGGCAGTGATTTGGATCAGCGGATCCTGGCCGGGACAATGTCCCCGGCGGCCAGCACCGCCCAACAGGCGCGGATGTTTGCTTTTGCCCAGGAATTCGTAGCGAAGCGGAATTTTTCCCGGCTTAGCGTTTGCCATTGGCAGCGAAATAACCGGGAACGCAGCCTGTATAATACGCTGGCGAAACGGGGGGGCGTCATATTCCCGTTTGGCTGCGGCGCCGGCGGCAATGCCGGCGGTTATACGACCATGCTGCACCGGGCGCTGCAACCTTATGAAAACATGGTCATGGGCGGGCTTAAGCCTTTCATGGTCCTGATCGCGCAAGGGCCGCTGCAGTCAGTGATTAACAGCATATTGGACCAGCTGGAGCGGGGGTTCCTGGATTTACAGCCGCTGATCAAGGCCGATGAACGGCTGGCTGAGTTGCAATGGCTCTATGATCTGTGGGAACAAAGAGGGCTTGTGGATTACGACGGCGTCATCTACCGCTTGACCGTGGCCGGCCAGTTCTGGCAGGTAAATATTGCCCAGACTACATTGGAATGCGTGCAGGCGATCGTAACCCAGGAACACAGCATCGCCGTGCAGGGAGTCGCGGCGCAGGACGGAAAGGCGCGGCCGCCGGGAACCAAGGTTATGGCGCCAGGGCATCCGGCAATGGAGCTGAATCCGATACCAGGCCGGAAAAAACTAGCGTCCGGTAATTCCTCCTGTTAATGCGCTTGCTAACGCTCCCTGCCGCCGGACCGTCAGCATGCTAACGTGAACCGTTTACCCATATCTCAGGATGCCAGGGAGGCCAAAAGGCAGTCCCTGGTATTTCCTCTGCCAGATAAAGCCGGCTGTTTTCGCAGCCTAATCCACGGCAAAATTGGCTATGCAGGGAGGGGAGGAAAATGCCGCCGTCAGTAATGACTGCAATCGGTATTTTATGGATAGTTTTAGGATTGTTTTCTTATTATGTAAGAATAAAGAAAAACTTTTTTTGGGGTTACCGGACAGCCCGGTCTATGGCGAGTGAGGAAACCTGGGTATACGCCAACCGTACCTTTGGTAAATTCCTTGGCATCGCCGGGGCAGTAAATGTATTATTGGGTGTTGGCGGAACCTTAACTGCCTATGGGCAGCAAAATCATCCACTCATTTATGGCATAAATTTTCTGGTTTTTATCGTCGGCACAATGTTAAGTATTTATGTGACAGAACGATATTTAATCCAAAAATATAATAATAAATAGGTTCGGAACAAATGCGCGCCAGGTACAGGGCACTCTGTAAACCTGGTGCTTTTTTTGCTGCTGTGGGGATGCGGAACAAGCAAAACTTCGCAATCTTCGTGCGCCCTTTAGCAGTGGGCTGTGGCTGGAATCCCTTTTTCCTGTTGCCCAATGCTGCGTGGTTTTGGCAACAGGATTTTTCCCCACTATGCCGAAACTATTATCAGAGACAAGACTTGGTTATTTGGCAATATAAGGAGGGATATTTTTGAAAAGCGATTTCACCTGCCTGTTTGCCGGCGAAGCCGGCTACGGGGTCATGAGCGCAGGCTCGACTGTGGCCAAGGCGGCCGGGCGTAATAACCTGTGGGCTTTTGTTGTCAATGAGTATCCGTCGCTGATTAAAGGCGGCCTGAACACCTGCCTGGTCCGCCTGGCGGCTGCGCCGCTGCAGGCCCATGAAGAGTTGCTTGATTGCCTGGCTGTGCTGTCGCAAGCGGGGCTGGAACAAAATTACTGCCGTGTGCGGCCGGGCGGTTTGCTGATCGCCGACGCCTCGCTCACTATCGACAGCAGCCAACTGGCCGCTGGCGTGCGGGTTTACCAGCTGCCTCTGCTGCAAAAGGGCAGCGGCGATGTAGCCAAAATTATGTCCAACAGTGCGATGCTGGGGGCATTTTGCGCACTCAGCGGCTTTCCCGCTGACCTGATTGAAGCGGTGCTGGCCGGCGAATTTAAACCGGAGGTGTTTGAGAAGAACCGGCTTTTGCTGCAGGCAACCTATGCGCTGGCCGCGCAGCAGGCCGCTGCCGCCGTGTTTCCCCTACCGTTTTCTGAGCCGCCGGCCAGGCGGATGCTGATCAACGGCAATGACGCGATCGCCATGGGCGCGTTGCAAGCAGGCTGCAAGTTTGCCGCCGGCTATCCGATGACGCCCGGCTCCAGCGTGCTGACCTATCTTGCCGACCACGGCCCGGCTTTCGGGCTGATATTTAAGCAGGCAGAGGATGAAATCGCGGCCATCAACATGCTGATCGGCGCCGGCTTTGCCGGTGCGCGGGCGATCGGCGCCACCAGCGGCGGCGGCTTCTCGTTGATGGTGGAGGCCCTTGGCTTTGCCGCGCTGGCGGAAGTGCCGCTGGTAATGGTCAACGCCCAGCGGGGCGGCCCCAGTACCGGCCAGCCGACGCGCACGGCGCAGGCCGACCTGGCGTTTGTCCTGAATGCGTCGCAGGGCGAGTTTTTGCGAATCGTGGTTGCTCCCGGCGACATCGAAGAGTGCTTTTTTGAAACCTTCCGGGCTTTTAATCTGGCGGAGAAATATCAATTGCCGGTCATTATCCTGACCGATAAATATCTGGCCGATTCGGCGGCGACCCACCCTTTCTTTAACACGGCGGGACTGGCGATCGAACGCGGCAAGCTGGCCGACCCAGACTGGCTGGCGGCGCATCAGCCTTACAAACGTTATGAATTTACTGCTGACGGCGTGTCGGCCCGCGCCCTGCCGGGAACAGGCGGCGGCCGCCATATCGCCACCAGCTACACCCATGGCGAGGACGGCTTCTATAGTTCCGGCAACCGCGAGTATGCCGGCAGGGAACCGGAAGTCACCGTTAAGGCCCTTGACAAGCTGTTTGACAAGGAGCCCCATATTCTGGCCGAACTGGAGGCTGTCAGGCTGTACGGGCCGGAGACGGCCGATCTGACGCTGGTCGTCTGGGGCTCAACCAAAGGCGCGGCCCTGGCAGCGATGGCCCTGGCACAAGCGGCCGGCCTCAGCGTCAATGTCCTGCAAATCATCTATTTGTCGCCCTTCCCGGCAGCGGCAGTGGCGGAGATCCTCGGCCGCAGCCGGCAAACGCTGCTGGTGGAAGGCAATAAAACGGCTCAGCTCGGCGGGCTGGTACGCATGCATACCGGCCTTCATCTCGCCAACCGCTATCTGAAATATGATTCGCGGGCTTTTACGCCGTCGCAGATATTGCTGAAAATCAAGGAGGTGTTGGCATGAGTGCCTATGATGCTAATCTTGACTATGTTCCCACCTGGTGTCCGGGCTGCGGCAACTTTGGCATTATTAATTCCCTGAAAAAAGCGTTTGCCGTGCTGGAACTGGATCTTGAGCAGACCGTTCTGGTTAATGGTATCGGCTGCTCCAGCAAAATCGGCCAGTATATTAACTGCTACCGTATCGAAACCCTGCACGGCCGCACTCTGCCGGTGGCTACCGGCGTCAAGCTGGCCAATCACGGCCTGACCGTTATTACCGAAGGCGGCGACGGCGACGGCATGGGCCTGGGGATGGGCCATTTTGTTCATACAGCCAGGCGCAACCTGGATATTAGTTATTTTATTCATAATAATCAGGTGTACGGACTGACCAAGGGACAAACATCACCGACCAGCGAGCCGGGCATGTTCACTAAGTTCACGCCGCCGCCACTGGGCAATGTCGAGCGGCCGGTCAATATCGTCGACATGGCGATCAGCCTGGGCGCCAGCTTTGTCGCCCGCGCCTACACTGGCAATATGAATCATCTGACCGACATGCTGGTCCAGGCGATCCGCCACCGGGGTTTTGCTGTGGTCGATATCCTGCAGCCCTGCGTATCCTTTAACGCTGTTAATACCTATGCCTGGTATCAGCAGCGGGTCCGCACCATTGCCGGCGATCATGATCCGTCAGACCGTGAGCAGGCGAAGGCGCTGGCCGGGGTATGGGGCGAGGAAATTCCTGTTGGCGTGTTCTTGCGGGAGGAACGGCCTACCTTTGCCGACTCGCTGCCGCAGCTTAAAGACGGTCCCCTGACGGCGCAGCCGCTGACCGGCACCGACATCAGCAGCCTGATGGAGGAGCTGGCGTAAACAAACGGCGAATTCGGCGCCCAAGCCGGCCAGGGATTGCGCGAAAAAAAAATTTTTGCTAATGGATAATCCAGGTTGTTTGCTTAGCGTGCAGCAACCTGGATTTATTTATTGGCCATCATTCGCTAGCACCACCGTATGTACCCGGTGATTTTTAGTATTTTATGTAACAATTAGTGTTAAAATAATGTCAGAAAGCAGTCTATTTCCTGGCGGAATAGTAAAGGGGAAAAATACAAATGAAAAGAACATTGTCAACGCTGGCGGTATTCATAATGCTTACCATGATACTGAATGCCTGTGCATTTGCGCCGAAAAAGCAAGCGACGCCGGATGGTTTACATATTAAATCGGTAACGGCCATCACCGAAGTGTTTGGGGACGGGCAAAAGTTAATTGCCGCAGCCATCGAATATGATAAAGAGCTTGACAATGCAAAGCTGACAGCAGACTCTTTCTCGGTCGCGGGCAGGAGGATAACAAAGATATATGCCAATGAGTCGGCAGCAAAGGCGCTGCAAGGCAAAAACGGCCGGTATGTCATCCTCGAGTTTGCCGAAGAAGATAAAAATGCGCCGATATTTGTTCAACGAGACCGGACAAGGACAAGAAAGGAGGTCAGGATTTCTGTCCAACAGACTGGCAATCTCATAACTGCAGCGGGCGAAAGTTATGCGCCTCATCCCGATGTGCTGGAAAATAATAAAGTAATCAACCTGGTCGTGGACGATTTTAAACAGCTTGAATATGAAGATCCTAAAACCGGGAAAACCTTGAAGTATAATTTATTTATACCGAAAAATTACGATGAAAATAAATCCTATCCGCTGGTAACATTTATTCATGACGCGGGGTCAACCAGCGACGTAACAGACACAACACTGGTCCAAGGCCTGGGCGGCGTAATCTGGGCAACCCCTTCGGAACAGGCAAAACGGGAGTGCTTTGTACTTGCCCCCCAGTATTCTGACCAAATTGTCAATGATAAGTTTGAAGCAACAGCCTATCTGGATATTACCGTAGATTTAATAAACTCGATAGTCAGTCAGTATAAACTTAATAAAAACAGATTATATGTTACCGGCCAATCAGGGGGCTGTATGATGGCCATCGCCATGATGATAAAATACCCCGACTTGTTTGCCGCGCCACTGCTCGTAGCCGGTCAATGGGACCCGCAGGCCATGACTGTCCTGGCTAAAAAAAATATGTGGATTGTCGTTGCTGAAGGGGATCAAAAAGCTTATCCCGGTATGAATGCCAGTATAGCGAAAATGGAGGCGGCAGGAGCGAAGGTCAGCAAAGCCATATGGAGCGGCCAGGCCAATGCCGCGGAATTTGCAGCTGAGGTAAGCAAGATGACCGGGGAAGGCAATAATATCAAATATACGGTGCTGAAAAAAGGAACGGTAGTTCCAGCAGGCCAGGCAGACGATGCCGGCAGCAATCATATAAATACATGGAGAATAGCCTATACTGTCGAAGGCCTGAGAGATTGGCTGTTCACACAGGCAAAAGCGTCCCAGTAATACAAAAATGCGCTGCATTTTTTCTCGCCTGCACCTTTTAACTCAGAAAGAAATCGTAGCACGTACGGCTAAACATACAGAGAACTCCTGTCAGGCCCGAGGGCTTTGACAGGAGTTCTACCATTTTCAACAAAAGTTAGGCAGCACCTGTTTCTAGTCAGGGTCTTGTTCAAATCGATGGGCATGGTGCAGAATATTATCGCCAACTTTTTCAATTAATGTAAACAGGGTTTTCCTTTCCCCGCTATCAAACTGATCCAGCATGATGGTATTCCAAGAGTCTAAAAGCCCAAACAATATGTCTTTAATAGCCGCTGCCTTGTCGGTAGTATACAGCTTGTAAGCCCGTTTATCATTCCTGCTTATCTTGCGGATAACATACTTTTCCTCTACCAGTTTGGCAACAGCCCTCGCTGTGGTTGCCTTATCTATCTTTACTATATCTGCCAGCTGTTCTTGGCTGATGCCGTTATTCTCAAACAAGTTAACAAGGAAAATATACTGGCCGCTGCCCAGATGGTATTTTTTTAACTGGGCATTAAAAAATATTTGACTGTATCTATAAATCAATGAAATATGTTTGCCAAATCTGTCTTTTTGCAAAATATCTTCCTCCATCACTGAAGCCCGCTTTATGGTTGGCCCCAAAGGTTACCGCTGCAACTAATTTACATTATATTAATAATCGCTTTGCTGGTAAAGCCAATTTTAATCTAAAAATAGTTGCATTAACAACTAAAATGCGGTAGTATATAGTTGCATATGCAACTATGTGCCTGGGGTTATTAATTAACGGAGGTGTTGCTTAGTGATTATTGATTGTAATATGCATTATCTGCCTGAAGACCTTTTTACAAATGAAAAAATACTCAATGGCTTTCTGGAGTGCGTCCCGCGGACTTTCGGCGAAAATGCCTACCTGGGGGTAGTACCTGGTACAAGCAAACGGCAAATTGTCCTCGAAAAACCCAAAGGCTGCGAAAACCTGAATTATGCTGAAGGCCAATACACTTTGGACGTGAAATTGCAGGATATGGCTGACGGCGGGATCGATAAGGCCCTGCTGCGAATACCGGTTTGGCAGGAATGGCTTCCGATCGAGATGTGCAGAAGCATTAATGACGGACTGGCGGACATGACTAAACGCAGCAACGGCAAATTTTTGGCTAATGCTGTTCTGCCGCCCTGGGCCAGCAAAGAATGCATCTATGAATTGGAAAGATGCATAAAGGAACTTGGCATGGTTGGCGTGCAGCTTGCCTGCCATTATGGAAAACTATACTTAGATGATGAAATATTTAAGCCTTATTTTAAAATTCTAAATCAATTAAAATTACCGGTTGTCGTCCATCACACGCCCCTGCCGGTGGATTATGAATCCATTACCAGCTATACCAATCTGCGCCGGTTCTATGGGCGTTGTATCGATCAGGGGACAGCGGTAGGCCGGGAGCTGTTTAGCGGCCTGTTCGAGGAATTCCCTGATCTTAAGCTGATTCACACGATGCTGGGCGGAGCATTTTATGCCTTTGCCAACATCCTTTTGCCCAGCGTATCCACAACCGGTGAAGTAATGGAACGTTTTAAAACCGATGCCGATAAGCTTAGCGGGTATCTGCAAAATAATCTGTATTTTGATATGTCCCATGCCGCGCCCTGGGGTAAGGAACAGCTGGAGTGCGCAATCAAGGTGCTGGGGGCCGACCATGTACTGTTTGGTTCTTCCTATCCGGTCAGAAGAGAGTGGCTGATCAAGGGGGCAGACGTAATTCGGTCTTTACGCATTAGCGGCCAGGAAAAAGCTTTGGTTCTTGGTGGAAATGCCCAACGGCTGTTCAATATTAAATAGACTTATCTTCATTTTATGACCTGTTAGCCAGGAGGCCTGCCGTAATAAGCCTCCTGGCTGTATTGTCATATTGCACTATGTATCCGCTTCTTTAACATCCGCATTTTTGTTAAAAAGACATAACCAGGGCGGCAAGTTGCCTGGAAGGAAATAAAAAAGATGGTCTTACTCCTTGTTACCGGGTAAAACCATCTCTTTTATTTTTCACAAGTCCATTGGTGGTATTGGCTGCGAAAGCTCCGCCACACCCCTGCCATCAATCCTCAATATTCGCGTTGATCCACAGATTTGCCAGCTGCACAGCGCCGCGGAAGCCCAGCAAGGGCGGTTCATAAGGGGGCAGGCGCCATTTTATGTCCGGGTTGGAAATTTGCAGTTCCGTATTGCGGCCTGCCCAGGCCAGCGCTTCGCCGCTGGCCATAAGTATACCCTGCTTGTGTTCCTGGACGACCTGCGCCCACTCGTTTTCCGCCAAATAGGGGATATCCCCGCTGGCCATCTCGGGGCAGTCGCACCAGCAGGTTCCTTGGGCAAAGGCAAGCTCGCCGCAGCCAAAAGCAAGAATGCCTTTGACCACATCGGCGTGCCCGCCTAAAGACAAGGCGGTTTCAGCCGGGTGTGCTCTAACCATGTGCGCGAAGGACGGCATAACGGCTGCAAGCTGCTGCCGGCAGATCGCGTGCTCGGCCCTGAGGAAAGCGGCATTGGCCGTCAGGCCGGCCAGTTGCGCGATTTCCTCCAGCCACCGCCTGGTTCCGTCAAGGCCGTAGGGGCGCCCTACAAGATAAGGGGTCCCGAAGCGCTGCTGCAAATGTCTGGCCGCAGGTTCGCCCTCGCGCCGGATGACAAGGTTAATATGGGCGCCGCCCATCTGCTCAATGTCGGCAACAGACGCAGCCGAGGTCAGCACGCACAGCGGCTTGAGGCCGAATGTGCCCTCCAGTATCCGGACCAGCTCGAGCGCGTCGGCCTGAAAGTGGAACAGATCAGCACAGGAGCCAATGATATTAAACGTCGGCTGTGGTGTCGGCTGCACTTCCACCGGCAGCGTTTGGGCCAGCAGCAGCAGCGCTTCCTGTACGCCGCGGTGCTGGGTGACATTAAATCCGCCGTAGCCGAAGGGCAGCAGGCGGACGTCAGGGTATTCGGGCTGCAATTCCTCACAGAGAGCGGGAAGATCTGTTCCGATTACCTCGGGAATCGACGAGGGCAAAAGGAAAATTACCCGCGGCTGATCGCGTTTTATCACATGGTCGAGGGTATGGTTAAGCCGCTCGGTACTGCCGAGGGCGATATCCGTTTCGTCGATGTGCGTGGAGTAGAGCCGGCAGGCGTCATGGACGCCGGCGCGCTTGAGCGATACGCCGCTGTAAAGCATATGGCCCATACAGCCAAATTCCACCAGGGCGGCGTCACGAATGGTGGCAAGTGTCCACAGAATACCCATGCGGCCCGAAGGCAGCGGCTTAAAACGATGCAGACCCATAGGCGGTCCCTCCTTTGCCGGCGGCGTCCCTTTCATTCATTACGCCTAAGATTCTTTTTAACAGGTGGCTGGTCCGGCCATAGCCCACTTGCCCGTAAAAATCAAGCAGCTCCGGTACGCAGGGAATGGACTGGTTGGCAGCAGGCAGGTAACCAAAGCATAAATCCGGCGCCAGCTTTTTCAAAACCGGCACATCGGCTTGGTCATTCACCATCCGACAGACCCAGGGATTATGGCCCAGGGCGTTAAGCTCCCGGGCATAGTCCCCGTCCTCCGGATAATATTCCTCCAAATGCAACAGCAGCGGTTCCATGCCAAGCCCGGTAAGATAGACGGCCAGCGGCAGGGGAATGTCAATGCGGGGACAGAATACATACCGGAGGCCTTTGAGCCTCGCCGCCGCCTGGTTTTGCCAGGCCAGGGCCTCCTGCCGTTCCTGGGCAAAGGCATCGCCCCAGGCCAGGCCGAAATGTTCCGCCAGGGCCGCATAAGCCTTGTCGATGCTTGCCACAGCATATAGAGTATGCAGGGCGATATAGGGCACGCCGAATTCGCGCTCCATTCTGGCGGCCAGCGGCTGCATGAAGGGAGAAACCACCAAGTTCAGGGCCGCGTCCGGTGCGTTTTGGAAATCCTCCAGGGCCGCGCCCGGCGCCAGATAGCGCAGCTTTAGGCCTTGTCCGGCAAGCGCCGGCAGCAGGGACGGCAAAGGGATATGTTCTTCCCCCGGGGCGCGGCCTAGCACGTTGACACGGCTGGCGTCCGGTGTTTTTGCCGCCATCAGTGTGCCCAGCGCCGCCATTGTTTTCCACGAACCGGGCGGATAGCTGATGTTTTTGAACTGGCCCAGCAGCACGAAGGTGACGGGCGCGGACAATTCCGGCTGCACTTCCCTGACAATTGCCTGAATGTCCTCTCCAATCAGCTCCGGCACGCAGGTGACAATCAGCAGAATGGCCTTGGCCCCGGCTTTGTCCATTGTCCGGAGGGCGGCAATCAGCCCGTTTCGGCAGCCGAACACCACCTCCTGCGCCTCCAGCACATACAGCCAGTGCAACTCGCCCTGCGGTCCCTCCGGCCGGGGGTTGAACAGCCGCGAGTGGGTGGTGCATTCCGGCATTCCCACCAGTAAAGAAGACAAGCCCCTGATATTTTTCACATTTACCGACGCGATGCGCATCGGGCAGTGGTTGCCGGGGGAAACAGCGGGCGTCAGGAATTTTATGCCTGTATTGGACTTCACTGCCGACAGGCGCTTCAAGTGTTTCAGCCCGTTTATCGCGCTTCGCCTCCTTCCAGCAGCAGCTTGGCAAGCGACTGATAATGGGCCGCCATCGGGCAGGCCGGGAAAGCCTCCACCACCGTTTTGCCCTGCGCCTCGGCCTGCTGCACAAACGGATCGCGGGGCAGCCGGTAAATGACCGGCGTTTGGATCTCCGCCGCCGCCTTGTCCACCAGCTCCTGTTCGCCCGCAAAGTTTTTGGCGTTGAGGATCAGCCCCCGCAGCGAGGCGTAGCCGCGCTTGCCAAAGCTCTTGACGGCGTGGGCAATATTGGCTGCGGCGTAAAGGGCCATCATCTCGCCGGAGGTGACAATGCACACCTCGTCGGCATAGCCGCCCCGGATGGGCATGGCAAAGCCGCCGCAGACCACGTCGCCCAGCACGTCGTACAGCACCACGTCCGGTTTGTACACTTCGTAGGCATCCAGCTCCTCCAGCTTTTCAAAAGCCGTGATGATGCCGCGGCCGGCACAGCCCACGCCGGGAACCGGCCCGCCCGACTCGACACACAGCACGCCGGTGCTGCTTTTGACCACAAGGTCGTCCAGCGCTGCGTCGCCGTTTCGCCGCAGGGTATCGAGCACGGTGGGAATGTTTTCCCCGCCGGTCAGGGTGCGGGTGGAGTCGGCCTTAGGGTCGCAGCCGACTTGCAGCACGGTCAGCCCCAGCGCCGCCATGGCTGCCGCCACATTGGATACGGTGGTTGATTTGCCGATACCGCCCTTGCCGTAAATTGCAATCTTTTTCATCTGGCACCTTCTTTCAAGTAGGGATCTTTAATCAGGTCGTAAGCAATGCAGGTGGGCCGACCGGTGCGGGGTTCCGTAATGATCCGGGCGTCGATGCGGAACGTATCCCGCAATACCTCTGCGGTCATTACTTCCTCCGGCGAACCGTGGCGGACAATGCTCCCGCAGCGGATGGCCACCATGTAGTCGGCAAAGCGGGCGGCAAGGTTTAGGTCATGGAGCACCATCACAATGGTGCAGCCCTGTTCCCGGTTCAGACGGTAGAGCAGCTCCAGCACTTCTAACTGGTAGGACAAATCGAGATAGGTAGTCGGCTCATCCAGCAGAATCAAATCGGTTTGCTGCGCAAGGGCCATGGCGATCCAGACCCGCTGGCGCTGTCCGCCGGAAAGGGTGTCCACCGCCGTGGTTTCCAGCTCTGCAAGCCTTGTGGCCGCCAGCGCCCAGGCGATGATTTTTTTGTCCTCAAGGGTTAGTTTGCCTAAGCCCCGCTGGTAGGGAAAGCGGCCGTAGGCCACCAGCTCGCCCACCGTCAAACCGGCCGGGGCCTGGGGCGACTGCGGCAGAATGGCCATTTTTTTGGCTACTTCCCTGGTCGTTAAGTGACGGATATCGTTCCCATTCAGATATACCACGCCGTTTTTCGGTTTCAGAATGCGCCCCACGGCCTTTAACACCGTGGACTTGCCGCAGCCGTTTGGACCGATGATGGTTGTAATTTTCCCCTGTGGGACCTGCATATTCAAACCAGCCACTATCAGGTTATCCTCGTAAGCGACGGACAAATTCTCTGTTGCAATGCTGTTCAGCTTGGATCATCCTTTCGTTAGCGGCTTTTCATCAACAGATAGAGGAAGTACGGTGCGCCGATAATGGCCACCATGATGCCGGTGGGAATTTCCGACGGCTGCAGGATAATCCGGGCTGCGGTATCTGCCGCCGCAACCAGTACCGCTCCTGTCAGCGCACAGGTGGGCAGCAAAATCCCATGCCTCGGGCCTACCAGCCGGCGCGCCAGATGGGGGGCGATCAGCCCCACAAAGCTGATGCTGCCGCTGACTGCCACGCAGGCGGCGGCCAGCGCGACCGCCGCGGCAAGCAGCCTGCGCCGTTCCCGCTCCACTGCCGCGCCCAGACTATGGGCCACATCGTCTCCCAAATTCAGCACATCCAGCACGCGGGACTTGAACAACACATAGGGAATGAGGAGCAGCAGCCAAGGCAGCAGGGCTAGCACGAATTTCCAGTTGCTTGCCCAGATACTGCCTGCCTGCCAGGTTGCGACAAAGTCAAACTGTGTGTCAGCCAGTTTGACTACCAGCACGGTGGTCAGGGAGGAAATACCGGCCTGTACTGCCACCCCGGTTAAAATCAGGCGCAGGGGCGCTACGCCTTCTTCTTTCCTGAAGGCCAGCACATAGATGATCACCGCCGTTGCGCCGGCGCCAAACAATGCCAGAAACGGCAGCGTGAATACCGACAGCAAGGATTGGGTCCCGAAGAACAGCACATACAGGATGACCATCAGGCCTGCGCCGGCGTTAATGCCAAGCAGGCCCGGGTCGGCCAGCGCGTTTTTGGCGACGCCCTGGATGATGCAGCCGGACAGTGCCAGTCCTGCCCCCACCAGGATGGAAATAACAATCCGGGGCAGCCGGAAATCGAACAAAATCAGGTTTTCCCTGGCCGTGCCGCCGCCGAACAGCGTGCGCAGCGTATCCAGCGGCGCCAGTTTTGTGTAACCGGTGTTCATGCTGATGAGGAAAGAAAGTATGAGCAGTACCGAGCAGCCGGCAATCACGGCCCTGTGGCGCACAGCAATTCTTCTTTTATAGGTTTGGTTTGCTTGCGGCTGGTTTGTCATCATAGTCCCATCCTTTGCTTGCGGGCAAGATATAAAAAGAAAGGAACGCCGATTAGCCCGATCAGTGCGCCGATAGGGGTTTCAAAAGGCGGGTTGAGCGTCCGGGCGCCCAAATCGGCCAGTACCAGAAGCAGTGCGCCCAACACCGCCGAGGCCGGGATAACCCAGCAGTAATCGACACCCACAAAATACCGCGCCAGATGAGGGATGATCAGGCCCACAAAGCCAACGGCACCCACGACGGAAACGGAGGCGCCCGCCAGTATCAGTACGGCCAGCAAGCACAGCACCTGATTCACCATCGTATTCAGTCCCAGGCCCTTGGCTACATCCTGGCCCAGGCTCAGCAGGGAGACGGAGCGGGCCAGGGCGAGGGCTCCCAACAGCGCGCCGAGTATCCAGGGCGCCATAATTTTGATTTGCTCCCAGTTGGAGCCGGCCACGCCGCCGGCCGTCCAGAACATCATGTTCTGGGCGACATTGAAATACAGGGCGATGCCCTGGCTGAGCGCCGCCAGCAGCGCGCTGACCGCGGCTCCCGCCAATACCAGCCGCATTGGGGTAGCGCCGCCGCGGCGCAGGGCAGCGATGCCGCCCACCAGCGCTGCGCCCAGAGCCGCGCCCAAAAAGGAAAACAGGATAATTTGCATATAGCCCAGGTGGGGAAAGAAGGCAAAGCAAATGGCCAGGGCAAAACCGGCGCCGGCGTTCAGGCCCATTAATCCTGAATCAGCGAGGGGATTGCGGGTTGTGCCCTGCATGATGGCGCCTGCTACGGCCAGCGCCGCGCCAGCCAGGGCGCTGGCAATAACGCGGGGCAGGCGGAGATCAACAATAATCAAATGCCGGGTATTTTTTGCGTCAAAATGAAACAGGGCCTCCCATACCGCAGACAGCGGAATTTCCGCCGCCCCTGCCGTGATGGAAAACGCCATGAGCAGGGCCAGCAGCCCCGGTCCTGTTACGAGGATGAGCCACGCTGTCCACGGGCGGCCTTTTGTACTGATTTGAGCCGTCGGGGCCGGTTTGGATGTCTGTTTCATGCCGATGATCCCTTCCGCTTAGCCCCGGCTTGTGTCGGGAGTAGTTCCGGCATGTCCACGGCATCGCGCAAAAATCCGGAAAAACTGGCCCTTGCGGGAGCTGTAAAACCGTGTCGTCTAATCATAGCCGGATTTTGCCTCTTTTCGTCAATGATAAAGCGTTTTTAACGAGAAAAAACAGGCACAGGCTATGAAACAGTCTGTGTCCGTTTTTTCATTATTCCTCTGAAAATATCTGTACCAGTTTGTCAGCCGCGGCCCGCATGGCAAGAGGTCCAAAGGTATTGAGGGAATCGTCAAAATAGATAACCTGTCCATTTTTTACCGCCGTCAAGGACAGCCAGACGGAGGAGGCGGCCTGCGCTTGCACAAATGTCTGCGCAGCTTGCGTGGAATCCTGAAAAACAATATAATCGGGATTCATCTCAGCGACAGCCTCCAGGGATAAGGTTTGATAATCATCCGGATAGCCCCGGGGCCTGGCAATTCCGAAAGTTTCGTAATACTCCTTGTTGCCGCGGGAGATAAATGATTTCCCATCGGTGCGGAACAGGGCAATCGTTTTGTTGTGGTGTTTACTCAACTTATCTCTGGCGGCGGCAATGATTGTCTCCGTTTCGGCAATGAAACCCCGGGCAAAGGCTTCTTTCCCGACAATTTCAGCGCAGGCCAGGGTCTGGTCCTGCCAGGAAGCGTTAAAATCAACTTGAATGACAGGCGCAATCTGCGCCAGCTGGTCGTAAATTTCGGCTAAATGCCCCTGACCTTTAAAAGTAACAATGACATCCGGATTTGCTGCTAAAATTGCCTCCAGGTTCAACTCGCGGGCACTGCCTAAGTCCATGATGGCGGCTGTGCCTGCATAGGGTTTAAGGGTCTCCCATTCCGCCAACGCCTTCATGGCATTGCCCCTCGAAGCACCCATAGACGCAATTGGCGGTGTTCCCAGGGCAAAGAAGTATTCCAGATACAAGGAATGAAGAATTGCTATTCTTTGCGGCGGCGCTTGTAAAATCACTTTATTTCCGGCTACGTCTGTAATCGTCCGCGGCCACGCGGCTTGCATCGCCGGCTCAGCGCGTTGTGCCGCCGGCTTGCCTGGCGCCGTTGCCGCTGGAGTGCCGGCGCAGCCGGTTAGCAGGCCTGTCAACAGCGCGAGTGAGACGATCAGCCCCATTAATCTTTTCATGCTGTTCCTCCGGTGTTGTTAAAGTTGCATGGTTGCCGACAGCTTAACGGTGCGGGGGCCGCCCAGGGTGGCAAAATGCTCCATACTGAAAGCGCCTGCCCAGTATTCTTTATCGAACACGTTTTCCACACTGAGCCGGTAGGTGACAGGGACAGTGTTAATCATCGTTTTGTAGCGGGCACCGACGTCATAACGCACCCAACTCGGCAGTTTGATGGTATTGGTATTGTTAATATACTGGGCGTCGGTGTACACGGCCCGCAGCGACAGCGTCAGATCCTTATTCCACGGCGTATCCCACTCCAGACCGGCATTTAGCGTCCATTTGGGGACGCCGAACGGGGTATTGCCATCGTTTGTACCATTATCCGTCTTTTTCAATTTGCCGTGAGTATAAGTCATGCCGCCCAGGAAACGCAGATTTTCCGCCAGTTCGCCGAAAGAGCTCCATTCAACACCCCGGCTTTCTTGCAGGCCGCCATAATCTCTAGTGTATTTTCCCGTACCATCCGGAGTATTGGTGAGATTGGGGCGGTTGATTTGAAACAGGGACAGCGTATTGGCAAATCTGCCTCCGTCCCATTTGAGGCCGATTTCTTTTTGCCTACTCACGTAGGGCGCCAACAGCTGGTTGGAATTTGTATAATAATAATCCCAATTTGGGACCCGGTCGCCGGGGGTAAGCGCCTCGATGTAATTGCCGTAAAGGGAAACCGCATTGCCCCAGGGCTTGACCACAAAGCCGACCAGCGGCAATGTTTTATCCTCATCATATTTGGCATTGCCGGCGCTTTGGCTATAACTTACCGTTTTTACACTTTGCCGGCGCAGGCCTAAAGTGAGTTGTACCTTGTCATCGTTAAAGGAAAGCGTGTCGGACAACAGAAAACTGGCTAGCTCCGTGGTATCCGTCTTGCTGCCCTTGCTCGGCCATTCCAGTTTGTTGAAATAGTGGGCAAGAGAGTGGGAGCCATCATAGATATTGATGGGAAACTCAGTCAGCGGCTGGCCTGAAATCGCGGACTTGGTCGCAGCCGAATAGTCATAGTCTAAAAAAGTAGAACCTAACACCAGTTGATGTTTGACCTCACCGGTCCGGTAAGTTCCCCGCAGCCCGAGTTCGGCTGAAGTGGCATCGGTCCAGAAGTATTGTTTGTACACGTTGCGGGGATAGGCGCTTCCATCGGCCTGCACAGCCCAAATATGATTGCCATTGACTAAGCCGGTGGCCCGGGCGGCGGTTTTGCCGAAGCCGGCGTAAGCAGTCAGATTGTCTTGTAAGTCGTATTCGCCTTTAAACAAAATCCCGTTATTCCGGACTGCGCCCGTCGTCCCTTTAAACAGATTGGTCGAACCATGGGGCGCCTTTACCTTGGTTGCCAATCGATACATGGAAACGAGGCCGTTGTCATAATAATCCTGGTTACCATAGGCATCCAGCGACAGCCGCCAGCGTTCGTGGCGGTAATCCACGCCCAGCGCGCCCAGCAGCCGCTCACGGGACTGGCCGTCGGTCTCGGTGTCGCCATCGGCGTATACCCCGTTGAAACGAATTCCCCACTCCTTATTTTTCCCGAAACGACGGCTCATGTCAAGATGGCCGCCAAAATGAGATTCTGAGATATAGCTGGTGGTAAAATTCGTGATGTCCTCCTCGCCGGCGCGTTTGGGTACCAGGTTGATGGCGCCGCCCACCGAGGCGTTCACACCGCCGTAAAGCAGAGAGCCGGGGCCTTTGAGGACATCCACCCGTTCCAAAAATTCAACGGGAACGCGGTAGTACGGCGCCAAGCCCGGCATGCCGTTAAAATAAAGATCTTCCATATCGACTTCCATGCCGCGGATCCTGTAGTATTCGGCAACCTGTCCCGTGGGACTGGCGAAGCGGACTGACGGATCATTGATAAGAACGTCGAAAATCGTGTTGGCCTGCTGGTCTGCGATGGTCCGGGCGGTGTAGCTGGTGACGCTAAAGGGCGTGTTCATAAAATCCCTGTTGCCGAGTACCCCGAGATTGGCGCCGCGGGCTACCTGCCCGCCGGCGTAGGCCGGTGAAAGTGTTTGCCGGCTGGCAGTTACTTCAATCCCCGCCAGCGTAAATTCACGCTGCTTGGCAGTTGGCTTGGCGGCCGCTTGGGTATCGGTCTGGCCGGCGGCGGGGACGATTTCCGGCGTATCTTCGGCATAGATAATTGCCGGCGTGTGCCAGAACAGGCTGCTGCCGACCAGGGCGTACAAGAAGCGTTTTCTGGCTGGGGACAATTTTTTTTTCATACTGTCAACTCCTTTGCGGATGGAAATACATTGTCTGCATAGCTGCTTTGCGCTAGAGGCCGTCAGGTCAGTTCGCTGCCAAACCGTTATGCACAAAAGAATCAGGGGCTACTTTTATTAATGCCTGTGTAACTGTGAAAGTGAGTATCAATATCAAATAAGCTAGTACTTATAGAATAGCAAATTAAAAAGGTAGCGTGAATGGAGAGATTCCCAGTAAAAGGCCTAAATAAACAGCGAAAATCCAGGTAAAAAGTTTGAGTAAATGGAGATATTGCCAAAACAGCCTCATTCCAGTGGCCAAAGGGTTTGACATCCACTACTAAAATTACTATAGTTATAATAAATGATATTAATTATCATTTATTATCAGGCCATTATTTATAATACATTCTGTAGGTGTTACCGCCTACCAATAGATGTGTATAGCCAAGAGGACCACAGGTGAGCGGGGAGGGACAAAAATGCACGTGGATATTAATCAACTGGCGGGAAATTTTACCCGCATTCGATTCCAAATCGTTGATGTGGTCAAAGCGGTGGTGCCGCCGGGGGGGAGATGCTTTGGCGTATTTACGCCGCCGGTCTCGGGTTTGATTTTTCCCCTCAGGGGGCGGGCGAAAATGTTTTTTGACGGTGTGCCCTATGCGATGGAGCCGGGGAAAATTTTTCACGGCGGTCCCAATATATCAATGGACAAAGAAGTCGTGGGGAGCGCTGAATGGAATTATATGGTCATCCATTATCAGGTGGACAACAGTGCCAAAAACGAGTTTCCCCAGGCATTTTCCCATTATCAGATTGATACAGGCTACAGTCCGCGCATTCATGATTTGCTGCAGCGCCTGTATGAGGTCTGCATAACGCCGGGCAATCTGTCGGCGTTGCAGGCCCAGTCGCTGTTCCTGAGTATTCTGGATGAAAGCCTGACCTGCGCCGGCAGCCGCCACAACGAACCGGGACGGGAATTGGTGGAGCAGGCCGTAGAATATATTAAGCATCATTACATGGAACCGCTCACTGTGGCTAAATTGGCCAGAAAGTATGGCTTAAACAGCAAACAGTTCGCCTACCTGTTTCAGAAGCATACCGGTATGGCGCCGCTTGAATATTTGATTGAGCACCGGGTGCGGCGCGCCCGGGAGCTGTTGTATACCACCGCCTGCTCCATCACGGATATTTCCGCTTGCGTAGGTTACTCGGACCCCTATTATTTCAGCAAGTTATTCAAAAAGCGTACAGGCTTTTGTCCCAGTACGCTGCGACCGGCCAGCTGCCGCCCTTAAGCTTCCGGCTCCTTAACCAGGCCTGACTGCAGGGCAAAGGCAATGGGGGAGAACGAAAAGTAAAAAGCCGTATGGAAACATTTGTTTCCATACGGCTTTGTTAACTTTCCCTGGATAAGGGCAACATCGGCTTCCGCTTGCGCTAAGGCTCGGCGCAAGCCGTGTTTTCTTTACCGGTTTTCATAGCTGCTGGTTTATTCGCCGGCTTTGCTGAATAACATAGTCGCGAAAATGAATTGCCGCTTGGGAAAAGTAGCGCTTTTCCTTCCAGGCAAGATAAAGAAAGCTTTTGTAATCAAAATCCTCAACTTTTATTAAAACAAACGGCAAATGTGCTTTTTTCCTGTTCGGCGACGGGAAAAAGGCTACGCCAAACCCGGCAGCTACTAAATTAATCACTCCCTGCGAGGTATCACAGGTACAGACGACATTCGGGTTAAACCCTCTTTTCCGGCACAGGGCGTGGCAGGTTTCCTGGATACTATGATCGGCTTTCAGGGTAATAAAAGATTCTTCGGCTAATTCCTGCAGCGACACAGTACAACGGTCAGCCAAACGGTGAACCGGTGGTACAGCCAGAAAAATGTCTTTTTCCATCAAGGGGACACAGGCTATGCCTGGCTGTTCCATGTTCTTAATAATATAAGTAAAGTCAACCTCGCCGCTTTCCAGTAATCTCAATTTGGCATTCTCATCTGTTGTCTGCGTAAGATGAAAATTTACGTTGGGATAAAGCCGGGCAAAGGCAGCTAAATGATCGCAAAATTTTTTGCCCATAAAGGTGGACGCAACAGACACATAGCCAAATTCGCTGCCGGACAGATCGGCAATCTCCTGGCGTCCGGCCTCCAGTTCATTCAGTGCCTGGTTTACTCTCTTTAACAAAACTTTTCCGTATTTATTCAACACAATATTGCGTCCGGTGCGGTTGAATAAAGGAACGCCCACATCATCTTCCAGCCGGGCGATTGTCACACTCAGAGCGGGCTGGGCAATTTGTAGTGCCTGGGCCGCCTTGGTCATGTGTTCCAGCTTGGCCACTGTCTGAAAATATTTCAACTGCAATAAATCCATGCGCTTCTCCTTTTTGATTAATATACATTCTATTATAATAACATTATAAAATATGTACTATTATTTATCAAATATTTAATGTATAATTAATGAATGATATTGATAATCGTTATCATATTGACTGCGATAGAACAACCGATAGATAAATTGCGTTTACTGGTTAGGTAGTTTGTAGAGAGGTGGGATCAATGTGGCCAGCGCCGTCTGCTTGAACTAGTGCAAGGTGTTGGCCGATTAATTTGGAAGTGAGAAGGGACAAGGTATTGGAAATCTATGAACAAGCATTTTTATCTGACAAGGCCGTTTATGGTTTTGCTGCTGGTCTTACTATCGGCCCTGTCCATTCTGATCGGGGTTAAGAATATAGATTTGCTGCAGCTTAGCAGCCGGGATGTATATGTCATCCTGATCAGCCGGGTGCCGCGGCTGATCAGTATTATTGTCGTGGGCAGCAGCATCGGCATTGCGGGGCTGATTATGCAGACGATTACCAAGAACAAATTTGTTTCCCCCACCACCGCGGGGACTGTGCAGTGGACCCGGCTGGGAATCCTGGTTGCCATTTTATTTTTTGGCAGTGAAACCCACTTTACGAAGATGGCGGTAGCGTTTGCCTTTTCTTTGGCCGGCTCCTTCTTGTTTATCGGTCTGCTGGCCAGGATCAAGGTAAAGAATGCCATTCTCATTCCCCTTATCGGGCTGATGCTGGGGAGCGTGGTCTCGGCGATTTCCACCTATTTTGCCTATCAGTACGATTTGGTGCAGAATATGACCTCCTGGCTGCAGGGGGATTTCTCCCTGATTATCATGGGGCGGTACGAACTGCTGTATGTCGGCATTCCCTTTTTAATTATCGGGTATCTCTTTGCCGACAAGTTCACTATTGCCGGCATGGGCGGGGATTTTTCCCGGAATCTCGGCCTTAAGTACGAGCAGGTCGTTGCCGTTGGCCTTGTTATCGTGTCAATGATTATTTCCGTTGTCACTGTGACTGTCGGTGCCCTGCCATTCCTTGACCTGATTGTACCCAATATCGTCAGCATGGCCAAAGGGGATAATTTGAAAAACAGCCTGCTGGACACAGCGCTTATTGGCGCAAATTTTGTATTGATTTGCGATATTTTGGGGAGGGTGTTGCTATTTCCCTATGAAATTCCCATTGGCATGATTGTGAGCGTGATCGGCAGCGCCATTTTCCTGTGGATGATTTTAAGGAGGAGCAAGCATGCGGTTTAACATGCTATATAGAGCCGCCGGCAGGTTGCAGGTGTCCCGGGACAAACGGGCGCAGACGATCCTGCTGCTGCTGGCGTTCCTTGCCGCCGCCGCCGTGGGCCTGTTCCTGTTTCAGGGCTTGAATGCGGATAACGCTGCTTTTAATTTTCCCCGCCGGGTCAAGGCCCTTGCCGCTATGGTTCTGATAGCAATATGTACCGGCTATTCGTCGGTAGTATTCCAAACGATCACGGAAAACCGCATTCTAACACCCAGCGTTATGGGGCTTGATTCGCTGTATCTGTTCATTCAGTCGCTGGTGGTCTTTTTGTTTGGCGCGCATCAGCTTACCACAATGGACGGTACGCTGCATTTCCTGCTGTCCGCCGGCGCTATGATGTTTGCCTCAGGCATTCTTTATCAGTTTATTTTTGATGGCGAAAACCGCAATGTGTATGTCCTGGTTTTGATTGGGATCATCATGGGGATTTTTTTCAGCGGCATTGCCTCCTTTCTGCAAATGCTGATCGACCCTAATGAATTTGCGGTTTTACAGGATACCATGTTTGCGAGCTTCAAAATCATCAATGAAGAGTTGCTGTTGATTTCCGCTGTCATCACTGCGGGTGTCCTTGTATTCTCCCGGCGTGATTTGCCGCGTTTTGACGTATTGGGGCTTGGCAGGGACACGGCGATCAGCCTGGGTGTCAACTATAACCGCCTGGTACGGCGTACCCTGCTGCTGATTGCCGTAATGGTATCGGTAGCTACGGCGCTGGTCGGCCCCATTACTTTTTTAGGGATTCTGTTAGTCAGTCTAGCCAGAGAGCTGCTTAAAACGTTCCGGCACCGGGACATGATTCTGGGCGCCGTTTTGATTGGCGTGATTGCGCTGGCTTTGGGACAGTTTGTTGTGGAACGAATATTACAGACAGTAACTACGATTGGCGTCATTTTGAATTTTGTCGGAGGGACATGCTTTATCGTTCTGTTGTTGAGGGAGAGCAAGCGATGATTGAGATTAAAAAGGCATTGAAAAAATATGGCGGCAAAACAGTGGTCGACCAGGTTTCGGCAACACTGGAAGAAGGCAAGCTTACTGCCTTTATCGGCAGTAACGGGGCGGGCAAAAGCACCTTGATCTCCATGGTCAGCCGTCTGCTGAAAATGAACGGGGGAAAAATCTATATTGACGGCACTGAGCTGCAGCAGTGGAGCCACGAGCAGCTGGCCCGGCGAATCTCTATCCTGCGCCAGTCCAATCACCTGAGCTTGCGGCTGACCATCCGGGAGCTGGTAAGCTTCGGCCGGTATCCTTATTCCCGGGGCAAGCTGACTGATGAAGATCACGTAAAAATCAACCAGGCCCTTGACTATATGGGCATTGCGGCTATTCAGGACAGCTTTCTGGACGAACTGAGCGGCGGTCAGCGGCAGATGGCCTATATTGCCATGGTGATTGCCCAGGACACAAAATACATTTTCCTGGATGAGCCGCTCAATAATCTGGATATGAAGCACTCCGTGCAAATCATGAAGATTTTGCGCAAGCTGGTGGATGAGATGGATAAGACAGTTATTATCGTCATTCACGATATCAATTTTGTTTCCTGCTATGCCGATAATATTGTGGCTCTCAAGCACGGCCGGCTGGTTAAAAGCGGGCCGGTCGCCCATATCATCAATTCCGAGGTGCTGGCGGAAATTTACGATATGCATATTGACATCAACCAGATAAAGGGCAACAGTATCTGCATCTATTATACCTGATGATTTTTCCCGTCCCTAAGGATGGAAAAATAGAAAACAATCTGAAGGAGGTTTTTATGAAAAAACAATTGGCTTCTTTGCTGGCGGCGGTTATGCTGGCCATGGCTTTGGCCGGCTGCGGGTCATCCGTCTCCGCTCCGCCAGCGGCACCGGCCGCGACTACCATTAAAGTAACGCATATTCTGGGCGAATCGGAGGTTCCTCTCAACCCGCAGCGGGTTGTTCTGTTTGATTTTGGCGCGCTGGATACGATCGATGCCTTGGGGGCGGCGCCGGCGCTTGCTTTGCCCAAGTCCAATATTCCGCCTTTCCTTGCCAAGTATAAGGGCGATGCCTATACTGATGCGGGAGATTTTTACGCCAAGGATTTGGAAAAAATCAACAACTTTAAGCCGGACTTGATTATTCTGGGCGCCCGGCAACAAAAAGTGTATGATGAAATGAAAAAAATTGCGCCCACAATTGTTATGGGAAGTATTGACAGCGCCAAATATATGGAGGACCTTTCCCGGAACAATCTGATGATCGGCGAAATTTTCGGCAAAAAGGCGGAAGCACAGGCCGCTTTGGCTAAAATCAGCGCCCGGATTGCCGAGGTCAGGGCAGTGGGCGAGAAGAACGACAGCAAGGCGCTGATTGTTCTGACCAATGACGGCAATATCAGCGCCTTCGGCGCCGGTTCCCGTTTTGGGCTGATTCATAATGTATTGGGCCTCAAACCTGTCGACCCTGCGCTTAACGTGGGCATCCACGGGGCGAAGATCGGTTTCGAGTATTTTGAAGAAAAGAATCCTGATATGATCTTTGTTGTTGACAGGACCGTTGTTGTCGGCGGCACGCACAAAGCGGCCACTACCCTGGATAATGCCCTGGTTCAGGCAACCAAGGCGGCCAAGAACGGCAAGATTGTCTTTCTTGACCCGACTACCTGGTATGCGACCGGCAACGGGCTGCAGTCTTCTGCCATGATGATAGAGGAAATTGCTGCGGTGCTGGGCATGTAATGTAACGATTGTCGCTGCCGCCATTGCGGTTTTGTCTGCATCAGGGCGGTGAGGAACAGGCTGGGCCTGCGCTGGCGCAGGTACATATCGGGGTTGGCGGCACGCAAAATAGACTGTGCTTACTTGCGCCTACTGCCATAACGGCAGTAGGCGCCTTTATTGCCCGCCTGCCGGGAAGCATTAGCGGCAGCCGGTTTATATACCATGGTCGTTGTCCAGGCATTAATTTGTCCGCTTATACTATAAATTTTATGTGAGGAGGAACTCATGGACCATTTATGGCTGATATTTGGACTGCTATCGGCATTCAGCGCTTCCTTAGTCGGGATTTTCGGCAAGCTTGGCTTACAGTCGGCCGACCCGAATGCCGCTACGGCGGTACGGGCGATAATCATGGCTGTCTTTTTGCTGACGGTTGTCGTTGCCCAGGGCAATATCCAGCAAATCCCCGCGATTATTGCCGACAAAAGAGGGCTGCTGTATATTGCTTTGAGCGGGCTGGCCGGTGCCCTGTCCTGGCTGTTTTATTTCTGGGCTTTAAAATTCGGCAAGGTTTGCCAGGTGGCGCCGATTGATAAGCTCAGCGTCGTGATTGCCACTGTGCTGGCTGTCGTCATACTCGGCGAAAAAATAAATCTTTTAAATGCTATCGGCGTCGGCCTTATTGCCATTGGCGCGCTGATTGTGTCAATCAGTTAAGCTGCCGCCAGGCGGCAAGATTAATCTGTCAAATTTTGTCCGGATTTGGCAGGATTTTTTTTTATTTAGGGTAATTGTTTTAGGAGAACATAATTGGCGGGAAAAAAGGCAGGTTTGGTGAGAGGGTGAAACAATGGCCATTACAGTGAAAGCGTTATTGTCAACGCCGGCATTTGCGAAGTTCGAGGTTTTGGCGGGGAAAAACGGCCTGGACCGTATGGTGACGTCTGTTTCCGTCATGGATGCCCCGGATATTCACAATTGGCTCAGGGGCGGAGAAATCCTCATGACAACCGGTTATATTATGAAGGACGATACGTTGAAATTTCTGGATGTAATCAAAAACATTAATCAGGCCCAGGCCGCGGCCTTGTTTGTCAAAATAACAAGGTTTATTGACACTTTGCCGGCAGAGGTCCTGGCGTTAGCCGAGGAGCTGGCCTTTCCGATCGTATATATGCCGGTAAATCTTGCCTTTATTGATGTCATTCATCCTGTCCTGACCCAAATTGTCAATGACCAGGCCCGCCGGCTGCAGCTATCGGAAAATATCCACCGCTCTTTCACTAACCTTGTCTTGAGCGGCGGTGAAACAGAGCAGATTATCAACACCCTGGGAGCAATCCTGGACCGGGACGTCGCTTATTTCGACCTTTACTTCAGAAAAAATTATATTTCCGCCCAAACGCCACAATTCAGGGACCGCATGGCAAACACGGCGCTGGAAGACCTTTTGCTCCAGTACAGGAGCTATCCGATACGGATTGATAACAGGGTTTACGGATATCTGATTTATTGCCGGCCGGAACAAGACGACAGCGCCGATGACTGCGACGACATTGCTGTCGAGCATGCCGGCACAGTGCTAAAACTTAATGTGCAGAAAAAAATATCGAATCTGGAGATTGAGTATCGCTATAAAAATGAATTTATTCAGGATCTGATTATGAACAATATTAAATACCGTGATGAAGTGACAAACCGGGCCGGCTTGTACGGCTGGGATTTTACAAAAGGCCTGACGGCCGTTCTGGTCGAAATTCACGGTTTTAAGGAAAGCTATCTCGAAGCCGGCGACTCCCAGACTATCGAGTCGCTGGAGATGGTGCGCGGCCAGATCTTTGAAACCTGCAAGCAAATAATAAAGCATAATTTTGCGCCGCTGATTTTTGCCAGCCTGAGTGAGAGTATCGTTTTTCTCATTGAGACCCCGACTGTACAGCTGAACGCCTTCCACGCACAGTTAGCGGCCGTTTGCCGGGAAATGGAAACAAATGTGCAAACAAATCATCATTATTTTGTTACGGTTGGTATCGGCAATCACAGAAAATCCGTAATGGACGTCCATTTGAGTTATCAGGAGGCAAAAACGGCCGCCCGGATTGGCCGGCTGCTCTATAAGCAAAGTCAAACGGTATTTTACAAAACCATCGGTGTGTATAAACTGCTGGCAGCTTTATATAATACCGACGAAGCCGGAGAGTTTTGTGATCTGACCATTGGCAGGCTGAGGCAGTATGATGAAAAATACGGCACTGAATTCTTGCCGACCCTGGTTTGTATTCATGACTGTGACTGGAATCTAAGAAAAACTGCGGAAAAATTGTATATTCATTATAATACCATCAAATACCGGTATAAAAAGATTGCCGATATTCTCAACAGCAATTTGGACGACAGTGAACAACGCTTTGCCATGTCACTGGCGATAAAACTCATTCGTATGTCTGATGAGTAGCTTTGTCTATAAAGGACATTAATTTCATTATTTATTTGTACTATAGAGACAATGGATTATTTTCCTTCATGCTATAGAATAAAAGCATACCATGTAATAGAATACTTTGGGCTGCACGATGAAGTGTCGATCGGAACTGTTTCCGTATCGGCACTTATTCTTTTTAACCGGGAGGTGTGCGCCGGCAAAGCTGGCAGTGGCATGGTATTAATTGTTTTGAAGGAGAGAAAGAAATGATGAAAAAACGGTTTATCAGTCTGACACTTGTCTTGTTTGTGCTGGCCGGTGTGCTGGCCGGCTGTGGCGGCAGCACAAACAAAGTCGCCAAAATAGGTTTTGTTGGTCCTCTGACCGGCGGCAATTCTGCTATTGGTGTAGGCATGAAAAACTCGGTCGAATTGGCAATTAATCAGGCCAATGCCACAGGCAAGCTGCCTTATAAGCTTGAGCTTGTGGCCGTCGACGATGCCGGTGATCCGACAACTGCCGTTAACGCCGCCAATAAGCTGACCTCAGATCCTAATATTGTTGGCGTTGTGGCCCATTTCAACAGCGGCGCGGCTCTGGCCACGGTGCCGGTATTTCACAAAAACGGCTTGCCGGCCGTTATTGCCGCCGCCATTCACCCCAACATTACCAAAGACGGCTTTAAAGAAATAACCCGGGTGATAACAGCCGCCGATATCCAGAATGAAGTGGCCGGCAATGTGGCTGCAAAAGACTGGGGCCTGAAAACCTTTGCCGTCATTCATGATAAGACAGACTACGGGAAAACCAATGCCGAACAATTTATTGCCTCAGTCAAGAATAATGGCGGCGAAGTAGTTGCTTTTGACGGCATTTCGGTTGGGCAGCAGGATTTTTCCGCTCTGCTGACGACAATTAAAAGCAAGAATCCCGACATGGTGTTTTTCGGCGGGGTTGCCACCGAAGCCGCGCTTATTAAACGGCAAATGACGGAATTGAAAATGACGGCTATTTTTATGAGCGATTCAGGGATTCTCTCCGATACGTTTAACAAGATTGCCGGACCTGCCGCTGACGGCACGCTCGCCCACGGTATCGGCAAACCGCTTGAGGATTTGCCGGGCGGCCAAGATTTCATCAAGGCTTACGCCGCGGCCAAATATGCGGAACCGCACGAGGCCTACGCCCCCTTTGCTTATGATGCAGCCAACATCATTATTAAAGGCCTGGAGCAGGTTGGCCCTGACCGCGCCAAGCTTGCCGGCGCGATCCGCGGCATAACAAATTTCCAGGGGATACTGGGCGAGACCACGTTTGATGAACAAGGGCAGACCCGCCTCCAGATTATTACCACCTATATCAGCGAAGAGGGCAAATGGGTCCCCTATTACCGCTCGACCCTGAAAGTAAAAGATAAACAGATCCAGAAAAATTAAGCAAACCCTGGCGAATGGAGTGATGCTTTTGTCCGGCGAACTTATCATACAACAACTGTTAAACGGCCTGAGTCTGGGCTTTATGTATGCGCTGATTGCTGTTGGCTTTACTTTGTTTTTTGGCGTCATTGAGGTTGTTAACTTTGCCCATGGCGAAGTATTTATGCTGGGAGCCTTCTGCGCCCTGGTAGCCAGCGAGGTTTTGCTGGCAACAGGCTTGCTGTCCGGTTCGATACTCTTTTTTGCCCTGGTTTTCCTGGCGGTGCTGGCAGCCGGCGCGGCAGTGGGGATGGCCATGGAGAAAGTCATTATTAAGCCGCTGCGCAATGCGCCGGAGATCATGACATTGCTGATTACACTGGGCGCATCCATCGTTATGCGGGAATCGATTATGCTGTTCTTCCCCAACGGCCGCAATCCTCAGCCCTTTCCCCTTCTAATTAATATGCCGGGCCTGGCCCTGGGCGGCGTTTTCATCAAGCCTGACGTAATTTTAACTGTACTGCTGGCCGGCGGGCTCATTACCGGCTTGTACCTGCTGATCGAAAAAACAGCGTTTGGCCGGTATATCAGGGCCACTGCCCAGGACCGGGAAGCCGCTATGATGATGGGGATTAAGGTCAACAAAATATTCCTCATTACCTTTGCCCTGGGATCAGCCCTCGGCGCGGTCGCAGGCCTCATGAACGGCATGGCCTACGGCATCGTTAAGTTTAACATGGGCTTTGTTATCGGGATTAAAGGCTTTGCCGCCGCCGTAGTCGGCGGTTTAGGCAATGTTTACGGAGCTGTTGCCGGGGGGCTGCTGCTGGGCTTCTTGGAAATTTTAGCAGTTGCTCTGATTCCGGACGGGTCCCGTTTTCAGGAAAGCATCAGCTTTGTGATGGTTATTCTGTTTCTGGTGTTCAGGCCGGCGGGAATTTTTGGTGAACGCGCTTATGAAAAGGTTTAGGAGGAACAGGGGATGTCACTAAAAATTCTGCTGACAGAAATCATTGTTTATCTGCTTTTTCTTGGCTTTGTCAATATTGAAAACCCGGTTGTCGTTATTGCTTATGTTTGCGGGGCGGCCCTGGCCTTTACCGGCCTTCTTCGGTACCGGCGCCCCGCCTGGGACCGTCTGAAAGAGGACTTCCGGCATAACCTTGGACAAGCCACGGTTATGGCCTTTGGCCTCGCGTTGACCTTCCCCTTTCTGCTGGCCGGAAATTCCTACTGGCTGCAGGTGATGAACCTGGCGCTGTTGTATGCGGTCATGGCCCTGGGCCTGAACTTTATGACAGGCCGAGCCGGGCTGGTGTGCCTGGGATATGCAGCCTTTGTTGCCATCGGCGCCTATGTAGTCGGCATCCTTACGCTGAAAGCCGGTCTGTCTTTCTGGCCGGCGCTGCTGCTGGCCGGCCTTATCGCCAGTTTGTTCGGCATCCTGCTGGGACTGCCTGCACTCAGGGTAAAGGGCCACTATCTGGCCCTTGTTACCATTGCTTTTGGGCTGATTATTCAGGAACTGCTGCTGAACATGGAAGAACTGACCGGCGGCACCAACGGATTAATCAACATTCCGTCGCCGTCGATCCTGGGCCATGACCTCGGATCGCCACTGCAGCTGGGTTTTATTCAGTTTCCCTTCCAGGCCAATTTTTATTACCTCAATTTAGTGATTCTCGCGCTTTCAGTCTGGGCCATATACAAATTAAGCCATTCTTTTTTCGGGCTGTCCTTAAATGCCATGCGCGAAGATCAGCTGGCGGCCCAGTGCTATGGCCTTAACCTGACGCTGTTCAAGCTGCTGGCCTTTGCGGCCGGTGCTTTTTTCGGCGGCATTGTCGGCGGCGTATATGCTGGCATGATTAATTTTATTGCGCCGGAAAATTTCGGGTTTCAACAGTCAACGCTGGTATTAAGCATGATCATATTCGGCGGCCTGGATTCAATACCGGGAGCTATTCTCGGGGCAATATTCCTGACGGTTTTTCCTGAGAAGTTTAGAGCCTTTGAAGATTTCCGCCTGCTGTTTTACGGACTTGTTATCGTTGCCTGCCTGCGCTTTATGCCTGAAGGCGTATTGCCATTTAAACACCGTATCTTCAACCCAAAAACACAGCATCAGGAGGGAGAACATGGAACTGCTGAATGTCAAAGACCTGACAATTCGCTTCGGCGGACTGGTTGCGGTCGATAAGGTAAACCTGACTCTGGGGGCGGGGGAGACACTAGGGGTGATCGGGCCCAATGGCTCGGGTAAAACGACATTATTTAATTTGCTGTCAGGTATCTATGCGCCGACCAGCGGCAGTATCGCTGTCAATGGCGCGCCCTGCCACGGTTTGCGGCCTGACCAGGTTTTCAAACTGGGGCTGGCCAGGACCTTCCAGAATGGACGGCTGTTTTGGAATCTCAATGTCGTTGAAAATGTTATGATGGGGATTGCCGAGGTGCGCAAGCTGCCAGGCCTCGGTTCGGCCCTGGCCAAGGGCGGCTGCGCCGGTGACAAGGTTGTACAACAAGCTGTGGAGGTTTTAAGTATCTTTGGCACCCTGCTGACCAGCCAGGCACACAAGCTGGCCAAAGATTTACCCTATGCCGACCGCCGGCGGTTAGAAATTTGCCGGGCTCTGGCGTCAAATCCCCAAATTTTGCTGCTTGATGAACCTTCCGCCGGGATGGATGCTGTCGAAACTCAAACCCTAATGCTGGATTTGCAGACAGTGAAGAATACCCTGCCGCAGTTAGCCATTATTGTGGTTGAACATGACATGGATTTTATTAAAGGTCTGGTCGATCAGGTCATGGTGCTAAATTATGGCCGCTGCATTGCCTGCGGTTCATTTGATGCTGTGGCCCGTCATGAGGAAGTGCTGCGGGCCTACCTTGGCCAGGAGGTGACGGCATGCTGAGACTGACCAAGGTTTCGACAGCCTATGGCGCCATTCCGGTACTGAGAAATGTGTCGCTGACTGTGCCTCAGGGTTCGATTACCTGCCTTCTGGGCAGCAATGGCGCCGGCAAAACGACTGTAATCCGCACCATCCTGGGGCTGGTGCAGCCTTTGGCCGGCGAGATAACCTTCCTCGGCCAGCGGCTTAACTCTTTACCCACCGATGAAATCGTCAAGCACGGCCTGGCGGTTGTTCCGGAGGGGCGACGCGTATTTCCGAAAATGACGGTGGAGGAAAACCTGCTCATCGGCGCCTGCAATATCACCGACAAGCAGAAAATCCGGCAAGGGCTGGCAAGGGTGCTGGCGCTGTTTCCCCGCTTGGCCGAAAGACGGCGGCAGCATGCCGGCACCATGAGCGGGGGCGAGCAGCAGATGCTGGCTATGGCCCGGGCCTTAATGAGCTATCCGAAAATAATGCTGCTGGATGAGCCGTCACTTGGCTTAGCGCCGCGGCTGGTCAATGAAATATTTAAAACCATCGGTCAGATTAACCAGGAAGGCATTACCGTGCTGTTAATTGAACAAAACGGTTTCAAGGCACTGGAAATGGCGCATCAGGCGTATCTGCTGCAAAAGGGTACGGTTGTTATGGAATGTAGCGAGGCCGATCCCCAGGCAAAACAAAAAATTGCGGAAGTGTATTTGAAACAACACAGCAGAGGAGAATCAGCATGCTAAATGCAGTAACCGCGGAAAGTGCCGGCGAAGCCGTTGAGTTGCTCAAGTCAATGCTCCGCATCAACACGACCAACCCACCGGGCGGGGAATATCAACTGGCCCTATGGCTGGCAGCCTGGCTGGAGCAAAAGGGCGTTGCCAGCCAGGTAGTTGATTTCGGGAACGGGCGGGCCAATCTTATTGCCAGGCTGAAAGGGACGGCCAGTCAGCCAGCCCTATTGTACACAGGGCACCTGGATACTGTTCCTCCCGGCGATCTGGCCTGGGATTACCCGCCCTTCGCCGCCGTTCAGGCCGGAGATCTTATTTACGGCCGGGGCGCGTCCGATATGAAGGGCGGCCTGGCGGCCATGATTTTTGCTTTAAGCTGGCTAAAACAACAGGATATTACTCCCAGTCAGGATATGGTTCTCCTGGCAACGGCCGGCGAGGAGGTTGATTGCTGCGGGGCGCAGGCGTTTTGTGATGGCGGCGGCATGAACGGTATTGGTGCTGTCGTTGTCGGCGAGCCTTCCAACGGCGATGTTATCGTCGCCCATAAGGGGGCAGTCTGGCTGGAGATTGTTACAAAAGGCCGCACTGCTCACGGCTCTATGCCGCATCTTGGTATTAATGCCGTTGTTCATATGAATGCCATCGTGTCCAGTTTATATCAGCGCTCCTTCCCCGTTCAGCCGAATGACTGGCTGGGTCTGCCTACTTTTAGCGTCAACAAAATTCAGGGCGGGGTGGCAACCAATGTAGTTTCCGATAACTGCACCTGCACCATTGATTTCAGGCTCATTCCCGGACAGACGGCCAGTGACGTAACGGCTATGGTGCAGTCTGTTATCCAGGAGCTTCGGCCGGCCTATCCGGAACTGGCGGCCGAACTTAACATAGTAAACTACCGCAAGCCGGTTGCCTGCCCGGCAGGACATCCCATCATTGATAAAGCTCTGACCTGGGCCGGACGCATTTCCAGCACCCCTGTCGGCCTGCGCGGCGTAAATTTCTATACAGATGCCTCCACCTTGCTGCAAGGATTAACCCTGCCCGTTATTTTTTACGGACCTGGTGACGATGCCCAGGCGCATCAGCCTAACGAATATATTTCCGTGACAAAGTACCTGGAGGCCATTAATTTCTACGCAAATTTTGCCCGGTAAATATAAAGGCGGTAACAGCGGGAGAAAACAAGAAGGGTTGACGGATGTCAGCCCTTTTATTTATGAAGGAAATCCTGCGGCTACAGATAGCAACATGGCGGTATTCAGCTGGACAGGCCTGGCAGACATAGCCATTGCGTTCTTACTGCTGGGTGGCTGTCATAATTTCGTCATAATTTTATTCTATACTAATTTAGGTAGAAAATGGATTGTGATGAGGTGGTTCCCATGCTGAAAAAAATTGCGTTACTGTTGGTTCTGCTGGCGGCTTTTACGGCCCCTGTACTGGCAGCTTCCCCGCTTGAACGGGAAATCCAAAATGATTTAAAAAACTTTGAAGGCCGGGTCGGGGTCTTTGCCAAAAATTTGCGTACTGGCCGGACGATCAAATTTAACGCGGATGACATATTTCCCACGGCTTCCACCAGCAAATTAGTAGTTGCTTTAGCGACCTATAAGTACTTGTATCCTCAGGCCACACCGGCTAAGGCCGGCCAATATGACCGGCAAATAGAGCGGATGATGACGGTTAGTGATAATAACGCCTTTCAGCAATTGCTGGCTGAGATGGATAGGGGCCACAAAGATGTCCTTGCTAAGACTGTCAGGGATCTGAGACTGCGCAAGACCAAAATACATAGTGAAGATGCCTTCCGGAAATACCAATATCATAGCATAACCACACCCTACGAAATGGGGAAAGTGTTCGAAAGAATCTATACAGGCAAATATCTGAACAAAAGCAAAAACGAACAGCTGAAAAACGAACTGGCTAATACGATTTATAATGACGAAATCCCGCGCTACATGCAGACCCCTGTCTTTCATAAGGTGGGTGAGCTGGATGCAATACTTTGCGATGTGGGGGTAATCCAGGATGGCCATGATCCAATCCTGATCAGCTTTTTCACAGCGACTGCGGATCATGCTTATGCCAGCAATTTTATTGCCAGTCAATCGGCAAAGATTTATAATGCCTTGCGGAGAAAATAGCGAGTGAGCCAATCATCTGTCCCCGGTTGCCAGGTTTTGCGCGTTGAAATGTAAGCTGCGAAATGGTATAGTATTGATAATTAATGTGATTGGAGTTGAAGAAATGTAATTTTTCTTGCTAGGACATAACATAACCAAATTACCGAGCGGAACGCTGCTTGTTTTTGGTATGCTTAGGCAAGAAAGTTACAATTCTTTTCACTCACAGAATATACTTCGTCGCGCCCGGTCAGCGGGCTTGGCTTTGCTGTATTTCATGAGCTGCAAGAATTAACTTTCTTGCAGCTCATTTTTTGTACAGGAGGGACTAACTATGTCTTTAATAAGCGTGACAAAACTGACCTTTGGCTATGACGGCAGTTATGATAATATATTTGACAATGTAAGCTTTCAAATTGATACAGCTTGGAAATTAGGCTTTACAGGCCGCAATGGCAGAGGCAAAACTACCTTTCTCAATTTGCTGCTTGGCAAGCATGAGTACAGCGGGACGATTGCGGCCAAAGTAAACTTTGCCTACTTTCCCTTCTCGGTAACCAATCCCGAAAGCGACACTATTGCTGTAATTGAGACGATTTGTCCGGACTGTCTTACCTGGCAGGTTAGGCGCGAGCTGTCTTTGCTTGAGGTTGCAGAGGACGTTTTATATCGTCCTTTTGCTACCCTTTCCAGCGGAGAGCAGACAAAAGTGCTGCTGGCAACCCTGTTTCTGAAAGAGAATAGTTTCCTGCTGATTGACGAGCCGACCAACCACCTGGATAGGGCGGCGAGAAAAGTTGTCAGCGATTATCTGCAAACTAAACGGGGCTTTATTTTGGTATCTCATGACAGAGCCTTTCTGGATAACTGTATTGATCATATCCTTGCCATTAACAAAACCAATATTGAAATTCAACAAGGGACTTTTTCGTCCTGGTGGGACAATAAAAAAAAGCAGGACAGTTTTGAGCTTGCGGAAAATGAAAAGCTCCGCCAGGATATTGCCCGCTTGTCTTCTGCCGCCAAGCGTACATCCGATTGGTCGGATAAAGTGGAAAAAACAAAAAAGGGCACAAGGAATTCGGGCTTACGACCTGATAGGGGGTATATAGGCCACAAGGCGGAAAAGATGATGAAGCGTTCCAAGGCAATTGAGGCAAGACAACAGGCGGCGCTTGCGGATAAGGCCAAGCTGCTCAAAAACATCGAGAGCGCTGAGCGGTTAAAGATTTCCCAGCTTGGTTTTCATGCAGACCGGCTTATCGAGCTTGATAATGTAGCTGTGCTCTATGGTGACAAGACAGCTTGTGAAGGCGTAAGTTTTACTATTGAGCAGGGCGACAGACTGGCACTGTGCGGTAAAAACGGATCAGGCAAGTCGAGCCTTATTAAACTGATATGCGGCGAAGATATCACCTACACAGGCACTTTCCGCAAAGCAAGCCAGCTCAAAATAGCCTATGTTTCGCAGGATACTTCTTATCTTAGCGGCAACCTAACCGACTATGCCCGCGAGCAGGCGATTGAGGAAAGCCTGTTTAAGGCTATTCTAAGAAAACTTGATTTTTCCAGAGTACAATTTGACAAGGATATGGCCGCCTTTAGCGGCGGGCAAAAGAAAAAAGTGCTGCTGGCAAAAAGCCTGTGTGAAAAGGCGCATTTGCATATCTGGGATGAACCGCTTAATTTTATCGATGTTATTTCCCGCATACAAATAGAAGAATTGCTGCTTGAATATGCGCCCACCCTCCTCTTTGTGGAGCATGACACGGCATTTTGCAAAAATATTGCAACAAAGACGGTAGAACTGTGAGGTTATGATAAAACACGGGATTGGATCCCGTGTTTTTTTACATGATCAGAAAGTATATCCTGATCATAAGTAAGAACGACTAAAGCTTCTGCAAGCGTCCTGAGAGATTTGGCACAAGCCAAGTCTTTTCTTATTTAGGGACTGGAAAGCGAAGGAAAACCATCCATAAAGCCAGGCGGCGCTACGTTAGCGGGGGAGTAATTGTATTGCTGATCGCTTGCGCTTTAAAAACAACAGATTTGATTCCAAGCCGACGGAGGCGATAATGTAAGTCTTGTCTGGAAACGCCTAAGTGAACGGCGCTCCGGCTGACATTACCATTATTTAGCATTAATGCATTTTCAATGGTTTGTTTCTCGTATTGGCATATAAGCTCAGGCAGGGGCTTTTTAGCTGTTGCTGCATTACTTAAGCCAGTAGTTTCTTGATCGCCAATAAGTCTTTTCTTTAAAAAATTGGGTAGATGTTCATTAGATAATACTGCTTCGGTGTTTTCGGCCATACTCATAGCACTTTCAATCACATGCTCTAACTCGCGAACATTTCCCGGCCAATGATAATTTGACAATAAGTACATCAAATCTTGCGCTATAAATTTTATATTCATGGTTAGGGAATCATTGAACCGGGCTACAAACTCCCTGGTCAGTATAGGTATGTCTTCCGTACGCTCACGTAAGGAGGGAATATCCAAAATAACGGGTGTCAAACGGTATAAAAGATCTTCGCGGAAAGAGCCGTTGCGGGCCATAATAAATAAGTCCTGGTTGGTTGCGCTGATTATCCGGCAGGAAATCTTGCGTTCTTTATTATCGCCCAGACGTCGTATTTTCTTATCCTGCAGCAAGCGTAATAATTTCGCTTGTAAAGGAATAGACAACGAATTTATCTCATCCAAAAATAAAGTTCCATTCTCGGCCTGCTCAAAAAAACCGGGTGTGTCTAATGCTCCGGAAAATGCCCCCTTTACAGTCCCCATCATCAGGCTCTCCATCAGCGTTTCCGGTATCGCGGCGCAGTTTACAGCAATAAAGGGGCGAGAACTGTAGGCACTCGCATTGTGGATGCCTTGGGCAACCAGCTCTTTGCCTGTGCCCGTTTCGCCCACGATCATAACAGTAGACTGGTTCTGCGCTACCTTGCGGGCTTGTTTCAGGGTTCTTTGGATGGCGGCACTGTTGCCGATCATATCTTCAAATGTGTAGAGGGTGCCGTTCGTGATTCGGTTAGATTTTTTACTGTTAAAAGAATGTAACACCGTTGTAATTAATTCGTTTATTGAGGGCTTATCCCGGCCGATAGAGATAACGGCAGATAAATTTCCGTTCTGAAAAAATGGGTATGAATTATAGACAATATCGACTTTTTTGCCGGTGATTGTTGTATAAGTCATGTACTGATCCAACAAAGGTTCGGGGTTTTTTGTTACCGCATAGCGTTGGAAGTTTTCAAGCTCCAAGAAATATATGTCAACATCTTTCCTTCCCACCACATGGTTATGGGTTGTCCCATCAATTTTTTTATGAGCTTTATTGCAGATAAGAATAGTTCCATCCACGCTCACGGCATAGACTCCATCTGATACCATATCAATAATGGAATGCAATAGACGGTTCTCAAATTGTAAATCGTCATAAGCTTTCTTTGCCATCAAAACAGCCCCCCTCTGATATTGCAAGAACGTTTTTACAGTATTTGAAAATATTCCTGTCAACTGAAAAGAAATCTTTCAGAATATTGTATATCCTTTCTTGGTGCTTGTAAAGGCTTATTTATTTAAAATATTCAGAAAAATAATGGTCTTGCCTGCAACTTTTCTGCATTTAAGTGAAAGGAATCTTTTCAGTCAGCAGGTGGAGCCGGTACTCATTATGTGGGTTTAACGGAATTTCTTAAACAGGCAACCAGGCTCACCAGTTAAAACGCCCCGAAAATGCTGTTATTATGCCAGTGTATTAAATAAAACAGGAAATTTTTTAAATAGTTTATATTTTTCATGCTGCTTTTTATAACCTATCAAAAAAATGGCATAAATTGTGCAATAGTTAAAGACAACGGCACAATAGCCTGCGTGGAAGCGGGATTTTATCGGGATGAGCTTTTTTACAGTGCTTATTGTGTCATACGTATAACAAACTTTTTTGGAGGTAGGTATTGTATGAGTAATTTCGCAAAGTTAGCTGAAGCGGTGTATCAGGGCGATGATTCTGAGGTCAGGACGATTACCCAGGGTATGATAGCCTCCGGCGTGAAGCCGCTAGAGATTGTCAGCCAGGGCTTGCTGGCAGGCATGGACATCGTTGCGCCCAAGTTCAAGGCAGGAGAAATGTTTATTCCTGAGGTTATGATGTCGGCCAAAGCCTTATCTGAAGGGTTAACCATTGTCAAGCCGCTATTGTCGGCGGAAGATTCAGCCAATGTGTCCACCTTTGTCATGGGAACGGTAAAGGGCGATTTGCATGATATCGGCAAAAATCTGGTAGTCATGCTGCTGGAAAGCGGCGGCTTCAATGTGGTGGACCTGGGCGTAGACGTTGCGCCTGAGACTTTTGTGGCGGCGATCAAAGAACATAAGCCCCGGATTGTCGGCATGTGCGCGCTGCTCACAACTACGATGATGGCCATGCAGGATACCATTGATGCGATTAATGAAGCCGGCCTGCGAGATAAAGTGAAAGTGCTGGTTGGCGGCGCTCCCTTATATCCGGAGTTTGCCGATAAAATTGGTGCCGACGGTTATTGCGTTGATGCCGTTGCTTGCAAAGAAATGGCTGCTGAGTTAGTAGTTAATAAGTAATATGGGGGTTACGCATTGTGCTAATCGTAGGAGAATTGATTAATACGAGCCGGAAGGCTGTCAGCGAAGCGGTTGAGGGGAAAAATGCCCAATATATTCAGCAAATAGCGCGGGAGCAGGTGGCGGCAGGCGCTAACTATATTGACGTCAATTGCGGCAATAAGGTTTTTAATGAAGTGGAATATATGGAATGGCTGGTAACTACCATTCAGGAAGCCGTACAGGCGCCGCTCTGTATTGACAGCCCGAACCCGCAGGCACTCATAGCAGGCTTGTCCCTGGCCAAATACGGTACGCCAATGATTAACTCCATTACCGACGAAGGTCCAAGGTTTGAAGCAATCCTGCCCTTGGTACTGAAGTATAAAGCCAAGATAGTTGCCCTGTGCATGGATGATCATGGTATGCCCGATACGGCGGCCGACCGCATGCGGGTGGTGGATAGCCTGTACGGTAAATTGACTGCGGCCGGGATTAACGATGACGATATCTATTTTGATCCTTTGGTAAAACCGGTCAGCAGCGTTCAGTCAGCGGGGCTCGAGGTTCTCGATACCATTAAACTAATTAAGCAAAACTATCCCAAAGTCCACTTTATGTGCGGCTTGAGCAATGTTTCCTACGGGCTGCCTAACAGGAAGGTGCTTAATCGGTTATTTGTTGCTCAGACTATGGCATTAGGGATGGACGGCTATATTTTGAATCCTACCGATAAGAGCATGATGGGAGTTATCTATGCCGGCACGACCCTGTTAGGCAAAGATGATTACTGCATGGGCTATTTAAAAGCTTATCGCAAAGGACTTTATGAAGAGTAACCCAATTATAGCAAGCTTCCCTTGGCAAGGGGGAAGCTATTTATGAAGGAGGAAATAAAACCCATGCAGAGATATCAGACAGTTCGTCCGGAAGATATTGAGAAAATCCATGAAACCTCGCTTAAAATCATGGAGGAAGTTGGCGTCATCTTTAGTTATGCGCCGGCTAGGGAAATTTTGGCCAAAGGCGGCGCTAAGGTTGAGGGAGAAACAGTCTATTTTCCCCAAGGCATGGTGGAACGGGAATTGAAACATGTTCCCTCCTCTTTTACCCTGCACGGCCGCAACCCGGAAAAAAACGTTGAACTTAATACAGAACAGACGGCCTTTGTGGGCCCTTATGGTTCGCCTTTCGTCTTAGATATCGACAAAGGCCGGCGGCCTGGCACCTTGGATGATTTTATCAAACTGGTAAAGCTATGCCACAGGATGAACAATATCGACATTCAAAGCCACATCTCCTGTGAACCCGGCGATATTGATGTCGATACCCGTCATATGGAAATGGTTTACCACACACTTAAGTACAGTGACAAACCGCTGATGGGCAGTGTCTTGGGCTATGAAGCCGCTAAAGAAAGCATAGAAATGGCGGCAATTGCCCATGGCGGCCTGGACGTCCTCAAAGATAAGAACGTAATTATTTCTATTCCCTGCACGTTGACGCCACTTAGCTATGACGACAAAATGGCCGGTGCTATCATAGCGTATGCCGAACACCGCCAGCCTCAACTGGTCAACTCGCTCTGCCTGGCCGGAGCTACCTCGCCGGCAACTATTGCCGGGAGCATCGCTGTGCAAAATGCGGAAATTTTAGCGGGGATTGTTCTGGCTCAAGTAGTAAATGCCGGCACGCCGATTGTCTACTCCGCTTCCGGTTCCAGTACAGATATGCGTTTTGGCAACCTATCCATTGGCGCCCCTGAAGGCGCTCTCTTCTCCCTGATTAATGGACAACTGGCAAAATATTATAAGCTTCCCTGCCGGATAAGCGGTACTCTCTCCGACAGTAAACAGGTCGACAGCCAAACAGGTTATGAGTCCATGCTGACCTTGCTGATGGCGCAAATGGCCGGCGGCAACTTCATTCTCCACGCTGCCGGTATTTTGGATACTTATAATTGTGTATCTTTCGAGAAATTAATGATAGACGACGAAATTATCGGGATGGTAAAACGGATTGGCCGGGGTGTTACTGTCAACGATGATACTTTGGCATTTGATGCGATTAAACAGGTGGGGCCCCGTGGAGAATATATCACACACAAACATACCTTCACTCATTTCCGGAAAGAGTTTTATCAACCAATACTGAGTGATAGAGCCAGAGTCAACCAAGACGGTTTAACAATTGAGCAACGGGCTAATGCACGCTGGAAAAAGATGTTAGATGAATACGTACAACCAGCATGGCCGGCGGATATTGACGCTGATTTAAAGCGCTATATCGAAAAAAGAAAGTAGTATTGTTGCTAGCGGTAAAGCTGGCCGCTATAATTGCTCAAGCCGAACAGTAGCCTTGCAAACCCATTCCCTTCTGTAGAGGGGGGCCGGAGGCGGGGTGGTTTATCCTATGCCGACCATGCCGCTGCTTTGCGTTACCCCTCAGCAGCGGGGAATGGGTATAATTATGGTTTGTGTATTGAAATATGTAGGGGGAATGGCGAATGAAAAAAGGTAATGGTTCTATTGATAAACTATTGTTTTGGCCGCCTTTAGTGTTAGTTGGTATTATTTGTGCAGCCATCATAACCAATCCCGAAGCAGGCTCTGCTGCCGTCAATAAAGTATTTGCATTTCTAACCGGACCGCTGGGCTGGGCCTATGAACTCTTCATATTAGCTAACTTTGCAGTCGTGCTGTATTTTGTGTTTGGCAAGTTTGCCAATAAACGTTTCGGTGGTGATAAGCCGGAGTTTAGTACCTTAAGCTGGCTGGGGATGCTGTTTTCCGCAGGCACTACGGCAGCTATTGTTTATTGGGCTCCCATTGAGTTTTACTTCTATTTATCCTCGCCGCCTTTTGGCTTAGAACCATTTTCACCTCAGGCCATGGCCGTGGCATCCTCGTACCCGTTGTTCCACTGGGGGCCAAGCAGCTACGCTGTCTATGTGGGGATCGGTGTCGTCTTCGGCTATATATTTTTTGTTCAAGGCACCGATGTGTTCCGGCCCAGTGCGGCTTTTCAGGCAGTCATGGGCGAATGGGGCGGGAGATATGCCGGCAAGGTTATTGACATTTTTTACATGGTTGGCATGATTGCCGGCATTAGTACCTCCATCGGCTTGGGGACACCGCTGCTAAGTGAGGTAGTCACCAAGATTACAGGTATACCGCACACGCTTGGCCTGGATGCGGCAATACTTGTTATCTGGACGCTTATTGTGGCAATTTGCGTATATGGCGGACTGGATAAAGGCATCAGACGGTTAAGCGATTTTAGGAACTGGCTAGGGTTTGGTTTACTGGCCTTTGTTTTAGTTATTGGTCCGACTGCGTTCATTTTCAACAATTTCTTTGATAGTCTGGGCGTAATGCTGAACAACTTTTTCAGAATGAGCTTATACACTGATCCGGTTCAGAATTCAGGTTTTCCCCAAGGCTGGACCGTTTTCTACTTTGCCTGGTTTACTGCTTTTGCTATCGGCACAGGGATGTATCTGGCCAGAATATCCCGCGGCAGAACGGTACGGGAGTTTGTTCTGGGGGCGACACTTTCGGGGGTAACCTGTGTATATACCTATTTTGCGATCTTTGGCAGCTATACGCTCGACTTACAGATAAGGGGAGTACTCAATCTAGGGGAAATTATCAAAGCACATGGTGTTCCCCGGGCCATTGTCGAGATATTTGCCACCTTGCCTGGCAGTTTTATCATCTTGCCCCTGATACTGGTGCTGCTGTTTATTTCAACCGCAACCGTTATTAACAGTATTGCCTATACGCTCGCCATGGTTACGACGGCAAGGCTGGGGGCCGGTGAGGAACCGGCCAAATGGAATCGCGTATTTTGGGCGATGGTTTTGGGTGGCCTTTCTCTCACCCTGATATTCCTGGGAGGGATGAAGCCGCTGCAGGCCGCTGCCGTTGCCGGCTCCTTCCCGGCCATGTTTATCATTGGGATTATCGTATATGGCTTTATCACGAAGGCCGGTAAGGACTGGAGCGATGCCCCTTCGGAACCCCATGAAAATACGCATAATTTTACGGCCGGCAAGGCTGTTGAAGCAGCGGTTGAGCCGCGCAATACGAATGAGTCCTGCTGATGCTGGATAATTTAGCCTGAGACTAACCTGCTCTAAGACTCCCGGCTTCAATAAGCAGGAGCTTAGGAGGCTTCCCAGGGAGTCGGGCGACTAACCTTCAGATGGGGTTCAAACCCCAGCTGAAGGTTAGCTTGCTTTAGCGCTAGGCACCGCAAGATTCCGGCAGGGTGGTGCTTACCGAAAGCTGTCTCATGGTACCAATAAAAAGTGTTTCCGGAAAGAGGGAGTGGTATTTAATGTCCAAGCGTGTGATCGAAGAAAGCCCATTAACCCCGTTCCTGAAGCGACTGTGTCTTTATTGCGCCGGCGGCCCCTTTTTAGACGGCTATATTTTAGTCATAATCGGCGCGGCGCTTATCCAATTGAATCCTCATCTTCAGCTTGATGCTTACTGGGCGGGGCTGATTGGGGCTGCTTCGCTTGCCGGGCTGTTTGTAGGCGGCCTTTTGGGTTATTTAACTGACATCTTCGGGCGAAAAGTAATGTACACACTCGATCTAATCGTATTAGCCGTAGGCTCAATTCTTCAAATGTTTATTACTACGCCGCTGGAGCTGGTTATTCTGCGGTTCCTAATCGGTATTGCCGTAGGGGTCGATTATCCCATAGCGACTACACTGTTGGCGGAATTTGCCCCGCGAAAGCACCGGGGCTGGATGCTGGGAATCCTGATGCTGGCATGGTTTATTGGGGCGGCTGCTGCCAATATATTTGGGTACTTCTTGTTAGATGTGCCTGGCGGCTGGAAATGGATGCTTGGCAGTGCGGCTGTTCCTGCCATCCTGCTTGTTATCGGGCGGTGGGGTACGCCGGAATCGCCGCGGTGGCTGTTAAGCAAGGGCCGGGTGGACGAAGCCCGGGCTGCTATGAAACTAGTGTATGGGCCGGATGCTGACATTGATGCCATAGACCAAACCGTAGTAGCAACTCGCTTAAGCAGGCTGCTCGAACCAATGTATCGGAAAAGGAGCATATTGGTCTGCGGTTTTTGGATGTGTCAAATCGTTCCGCTATTTGCCATTTACACCTTTGGGCCGGTAATCCTGGAAATGTTCGGCCTGGCCCGCGGCAAAGACGCTATGCTGGGGGATATAGCTATTAGCATGTTTTTTGTTATCGGCATACTCCAGGCATTACTGTTGATTAATAAAGTGGGGCGGCGACCGCTGATTATCTGGAGTTTTGCGTTTATGACCATAGGGATGTTAATTTTGGGACTGTTTCCGGATGCCGCAAGCTGGGTAATCATAGCCGGATTTGCTATTTATGCCGTGGCTTCCGGCGGGCCCAACATTCTGGAATGGCTGTACCCTAATGAATTATTTCCGACAGAGATAAGAGCAACGGCCGTGGGCATCGGCACGGCTGTAAGCCGTATCGGGGCCTGTGTGGGCACCTATTCTTTACCTCAGTGGCTACAGGTTTATGGGCTGGGGACAACCATGCTCATTATGGCTGGGATTACCTTGGTGGGACTGGTAATTTGCATAGCCCTGGCGCCGGAAACGAAAGGCTTAACGCTAACGCAGGCAGCAGGTTCTGCTGACAGTACGTCCGGTTCGGACTTATAAGCGTGACTGCGAAGCTTGCGGAAAAGTTGGTAATTCTGCTGTAAAGTCAGAGCAATACTGGGGTGTTATGACCGGTTGGCAGCCACATTATAAATTTTTTTGTATAGGATCTAACATTCTTAGCGGATCCTAACGGCGTCCGGGTAAGGGAGAGCATGGTTCCTGTGAGGCATTAGATAAATACTTTGTGATGGGAGGTAGATTATGGACACGGTGTTAATTAGTTGCGGCACTTTAGAGGCTGAGGTAAGAAAGGTGGTAAGCGTGCTGCCGAGACCGCCCCGCCTGATCTTCACCGAAGCGGCCTGGCATGACAGACCCACAGACCAGATGCGGGCTGCGCTCCAGCAAGAGCTGGACGCTGTGGGCCCGGAGGTCCGCCGCGTACTCTTGGCATATGGTTTGTGTGGCGGAGCCATTAAAGATCTTGTTACTCACGATTTTACGCTGATTGTACCCCGGGTGGACGATTGCATTCCGCTATTATTGGGTTCGCGAGAAAAATTTGCCGAAGCCTCTCGTATTCCTTCCTTTTTTCTAACCGCCGGGTGGCTTACCTTCTCTAATAAATGTTACTACGACACGTTGGCGCGAATGGGGGAGCGCAAGACGGCAATCGTTTATGGAATGATGCTGGCAAATTATAAACGATTTCTGTTTATTGATACAGAGGCTTATGATTTGCCCCAGGCCCGGGTTGACATGGCGGACCGCTTGAGCCGCCATAATCTTCCGGCCGATATTATGCAGGGTGACCTTACCTGGCTTAGGCGGCTTGCTACAGGTCCCTGGCCGCAGACCAAGTTTTTGACCGTATTGCCTCACAGCCGGGTAATATGGGAAGCGGAGTAGCAATGACTATAACAGAAAAACATGATTACAGTGGTCAAGGATGGCTAATGACTGCTTTACTCTCCTAGCGGATAGGGCAAAGCAGCGCTGCGGCCTGAGCGGTTGCCGCTGACGAAACAGGGGGTGCCTTTACCTGCCAAGCAGGTAAAGGCACCCCCTGTTTCGTTGCCGTACGATTCCGGCTGCTTACAATTTGAATTGCCGGACAGCTACCTGCATATCTTCAGCCAGCTTGGCCAGAGACTGGCTGGCCGAAGCCACTTCCTGCATGGAAGCTGATTGTTCTTCAGTGGCCGCGGAAACGGACTGGGCTTCACCGCTGGCCTGCTTGCTGAGATCATCTATCCTCTTCACGGAATGTACCATCTGCTGGCTGCCGGCCGCCATTTGGTCAATTGCGGTTGAAATTTCCCTGACTTGATCGGATACCTGATTAATCAGCTCATTGATATGGCGGAACGATGAGCCGGCCATATTGACCACTTCAGTCCCCAGCCGGACTTCATGCGAACCTTGGGTCATTGCGGTGACGGCCTGGGCGGTATCCTGCTGAATTTCCCTGATCAGGGCAGCAATTTGCTTGGCGGCTTCTTCCGACTGCTCGGCTAATTTCCGCACCTCCTCGGCTACAACGGCAAAACCCCGGCCATGATCGCCGGCGCGGGCGGCCTCAATGGCAGCGTTAAGGGCCAGAAGATTAGTCTGGCCGGCGATGCCGGCAATGGTGTCAACAATGGTGCCGATCTCCCCGGATTGGGCGCTCAGCTTGTCTACTGTTCCCGCAACAGTCTGCACCGATTTTTCAATCTCCGCCATTTGGCTGACCGCTTTTGCCACCGCTTCGTCGCCGGCTGCCGCCTGCCTGGCGGCTTCGGTGGAGTTGGCCGTCACCTGCGTGGTGCTGGCGGCTATTTGCTGCAGGCTGGCGGTAGCCTGTTCGACAACCGCCGCGGTTTCATTGGCGGCGGTCAGCTGTTCCTCCGCGCCGCGGGCGACACCGGTGATGGAGACCGCAATTTGGTTGGCCGCCTGGGCGGACTGGTCGGCGCTGGCTGTCAATTCTTCGGATGCGGCGGCCACCTGCTCGGCATTGGCGGACACCTGCCGGACCAGATTGCGCAGGTTATTGATGGCGGTGGCAAAGGAGAAGGCCAATTGGCCGACTTCATCTCTGGTTTGCGGTTGGATGGTGATGGTTAAATCGCCGGCGGCCAGTTTCTCCGCGGCCTGAGCCATCTGCTTGACGGGGGCGGCTATGCTGCGGGCGGTAAAAAAGCCAATGGCAATACCCAGCACGCCTGCCACAACAGCCGCCATGACCGAGGCGTTCTGGGCCGCCCTGGCTGAACTGAGGATATTGTCAATCGACTTGTCAATCGCCATATTGCGAAACTCTTTGGCTTCATTCACTTTGCTTTGCAAGGCTTTGGCAGCCGGTGTCACCTCATGCAGCATGACGCGGGTAGCTTCCCCGGTGTTGCCGGACTGCAGCAGCGGCAATACTTTGTTTTCCACCAGCAGCGTATACTGCTCATTGGTTGTTTTGAGTTCGGTCGCCAGCTGTTTGGCCGCCTCTGTGCCTGATTTCTCGATCAGTTCGTTCTCGGCCTGGAGATTAAGCTCTCTTAACTGGTGATATTCGGTCAGCATTCCTTCGTCGCGGCTGATCCAATAGCCTCGCATCGCCGCAACCTGCCCCGTAGCCCTGAGGGCAATATCATTGCTTAAAGCCAGGCGCGGCAGGTCGGTGGTTTTGAAGCTCTCGGTGGTTTCGGCAATGGCGTTTATTTCGTGGTTCATGTAGATAAAGCCGATTGAGGCCACCAGCACCACTGCGATAAAGCTGACTACCATTTTTCCTGTGAGTTTCATTTTATCCATCTCCTTGTATAAATTAGCTGAAAGGCGGAGCGGCAAAGAGCGATGCCTGGCCATCGCCATTATGCAAAAAACATGCCTTAATGGCATGTTTTTCGCGCGGTCTTACCCACTTTATGTCATTCAGCTTGGCAGGCATATTTGCTTGTTTGGCTTCTTTTAATAAAAACTTAATCTGTCCATAATAAGTAGTGCCCGGCAGGGCCTTGCGCCGCCGGAAGGGGGGTGCGGGAAGACGAATCTTCCAGTAAATCGTTTACGGTGACTTCGAGGGCGGCGGCTATCCGCCTGACTGTTTCAATACCGGGATTGCCGAGCGTTCCATTTTCGATGCGGGATATGGAGGACTGGGGAACTCTGGCAGCGCGTTCCAAGGCTTGCTGCGACATTTTTTTTTGCTCCCTTAATCGGAAAATGTTATGGCCAAGTCCCAATGCTCTCACGTCCTATACGTTTATTCATAATTATTTTATGCTTTTGAGCATAGAATGTCAATGCATCTTTGCATAATATTTAATTAAAAAAATCTAGTGTATAATGCAAATAAGCATAATTATTGGAATTTATTTAGGCAGGTGATAACTTGGATATTAGTAAAATTATCAAAAGCAACCGGGAAAAACAAAATATGAGTATTAATCTGTTGGCGAAAAAGGCCGGTATATCGCAAAGCTCTCTGAGCCGGATTGAAGCCGGAATTAATTCGCCGACCTTTGAAGTATTAGAACGTATCGTTACAGCGCTGGGGCTGTCGTTAAGCAATTTTTTTTCCAGTGTTCAGCCGGAGATGGAGCCGGATTTAAAGCGGCTTTTCGACACGGTCAAAGTTTTGACGACCGAGCAGCGGCAGGCGTTGCAGATATTTTTGGAATGTATGAAACATTAGAATCCTAGCATCCAAACAGCTCTTCCGGTTACTTTCCCTTTTGGCAAAGTGACAGGAAGAGCTGTTTGGCGATGTTTTTACAGGCACAAATAGGGGACAGGGCCAGTGTTGTGAACATTTAGGCATTAGCAGGCGGGAAGGCGGAGCGCAGGCAATGGGGCACAAGATTTTTTTTGAAACAAATCCCTGTCCCCTTGTTTTTTACTTCTATATCTTTAGTTTGCAAAATACAATATTTATGCATTGCGAATTTGATTAGTTCTTTGCGTAATTTGGTATTCTGCAGCATATGTTTTTTTAGACTACTTTTAGCTTGGGGTGTGATTTATGAAAAGCCTTTTTATCAGAAAGCCGCCAAAGATTCTTTCTGTGGTAACGGTGCTGATCATAAGCCTGATGGTAGGGATCATCACCTTTAATCAATGGGATGAGAGGGAATTGGCCGCCATCCCTAACCAGCCGACAGCGGCGCCGCAGGGACCGATTTCGATCTTGATTAAGATACCGTCCCGCACATTGGAAATACATGAAAACAATAAGGTGTATAAGCAATACCGGATCGCGGTCGGCAAAAGTGAAACCCCCTCGCCGGTTGGCGAATGGGTGGTCATTTGGAAATCCTACAGGGCCGGTGATATCTTTGGCACCCGTTTCCTCGCCCTTAACGTCCCGTGGGGGGGTTATGGCATACACGGCACAAATCAGCCCTGGAGCATTGGCTGCTATGCCAGCCATGGGTGCATTCGCATGCGGAATAAAGATGTTGAGGAACTGTATGAATGGGTCCCGGTTGGTACGCCGGTACGCATCGAGGGCCACGCTATTTCCATCCAGCGCCAGTTAAAGGTGAACTTGATGGGGCCTGATGTTGTCAAGCTGCAGGTGAAGCTAAGAGATCTTGGCTATTTGGAAGAAAGGGCGGATGGTTTCTTCAATAAGGAAACAGAGACAGCCGTTAAGCGGTTTCAGCATGATAACGGGCTTAAGGCTACAGGCGTGGTAGATAAAAAGACACTGAGCCTAATGGGGTTTTAGAAAAATTCTCACTGCTGCAGCCTCCCTGCAACATGCCGGACGGTCGGGCCTTCAGTCAATAATATGTATTACATTTTTGCGGGGAGCGGCGGCTTGGGGTTCGCCGGCGGCATACCCCATAACAACCGAGCCGTACACAATATGGTTGTCAGGTACGCCTAAGGCAGTTAGCAATTCCCGTATTAGCGGCATATGGGTGAGACCGGGCAGCTGATTTAACCAACAGGAGCCAATGCCCAGCGAATGCGCCGCCAGCATCATGTTGCCAATGGCCAACGCCGAATCGGGCATAGAATTTCCGTCGTCCTTTAGATTCGAGACAAGGATAAAGGTAGGGGCATGATATAAAAAATCAGCATTGGCAGTGTTAGCCTTTTCGATTAGGCTCACAATATAGGGATGGGTGTCCGCCACGATAGGAATAGATAACAGCGTTTGTCCGATTGCCGCATTGACTTTTTTCAGCACAGCCGGACTTTGTATCGCCGTAAACCGCCAGTTTTGCCGGCCCATCCCGTTCGGGGCATAACTGCCAGCCATGAGAATGGTATGCAGCTGTTCTGGGGCAAGCTGCTCCTGTTTGAAAGCACGGACACTTCTCCGGGTCAAGATATTCTCCAACACGGCATTCATATTTTTTCCACCTTTGTTTGCTTTTTACTAATAGTATTTGCAGAGATTCCTTTGCCTATCATAGGCTGATGCGGCGAAAAGGGCATAAAGGCAATCGCGGCAGGCAGTAGGAAAACTGGACAACAATAAGAATAATATAAAAAATAAGAATTTACTATTTACTTTTACTTGGCGGCGTGGGATAATATTCCTATAACGTAGGATGTAGTATGTAATACGTACTGCAAGAAGGAGGTTGCCATGAAAATAGCTTTGGTGTATACGAGCACTACCCCGGCATTGATTGAATTGGTGGAAAAAGAGGTGCGGCAATTGCTGCCGGGGGATACGGAGGTCATCAGTAATCAGGACCCATCGATTCTGGCCGAGGTGCGGGAGGCCGGGTATGTTACGGCGCCGCCGGCCGCCAGGCTTGTCGGCATGTATATGAAAGCGGTGGCCGATGGGGCTGATGCCATCCTCAATGTTTGCTCATCGGTAGGGGAAGTTGCCGATGCCGCGCAGGCTATTGCCAAATATACGGGCATACCGATTGTGCGGGTCGATGAAGATATGTGCCGGGAAGCGGTACGGCAGGGAGTACGTATCGGGGTAATGGCTACGCTGCCGACAACCCTGGCACCGACCAAAAACACGATCAACCGGGTAGCAAGGGAAATGAACAGGCATGTGGAATTAGTTGATGTTTTGGTTGACGGTGCGTTTGGTCTTGATCAGGAACAGTTCAAAGCGTTGATGACAACATATGCGCAGGAAGTCTGCAATCAGGTTGATGTAATTTTATTTGCCCAGGGCTCAATGGCCTATTGTGAAGAGTATATCCGGCAGCAGTGCGGCAAAGCGGTGCTGTCCAGTCCCCGCTTCGGGGCGGTGGCGCTTAAAGAGGCTTTAGTAAAAAAAGGTTTGCTGTAACAACTCCGGTCAGATTGTAATTTAATCCAAAGGAGCGACAGAAATGCTGGAAAAATTGGGAAATATAGTGAAGTTTATTACGAAATATTTTTCTGTTTGGATTATCCTGGGGGTTATTGCCGCCTACTATAATCCCGGGCCGTTTAAACCGTTAGCAAAATATGTCCCCTATTGTATTATGGCCGTCATGCTAAGCATGGGCCTTACGGTATCTCTTGGCGACTTTAAACTCGTTTTCTCGCGCCCGAAAGATGTGTTCTGGGGAATTGTGCTGCGCTATATGATTATGCCGGTGATTGCTTTTTTGCTGACGAAGGTCCTGAATCTGCCGCCGGTGCTGGCGGCCGGCCTTATCCTTGTGGGCTGCTGCCCCAGCGGCGTGGCCAGCAATGTTATGACTTTCCTGGCTAAAGGGGACACGGCGCTTTCCATCACGGTTTCTTCCCTCAATACGGTGATTGCGCCTTTTATTACCCCCTTTATGTTTGCTTTCCTGGTAGGGTCGATTGTTCCCGTTGATGCCGGGGCTATTCTGTTCGACATATTAAAGATTGTTCTGGTGCCGGTATTCTTGGGGGCCGTAATTCGCGGCATGGCCTCCGACTTTGTGGACAGGATCATGCCGATTATTCCCATTATATCTGTTATTGCCATTTTTATTACTACCAGCTCCGGGTTTGCCCTCAGCGCCGGCTCGCTGGCCAATGTCGCCTGGATTGCGGTTGTTGCCGTAGTTTTGCATAATGTGCTCGGCCTTACAACCGGGTATTGGGCGGCCCGCGGGGTTGGCATGAACCACTTCAAAGCCAAAGCGCTGAGTTTTGAAATCGGCATGGAAAACGGCGGGCTGGCGATGGCCCTGGCATTGGCGCATCTGGCGCCGCTAGCCTTTATACCGGCGGCCATATTTAATCTGGTGCATAATCTTACCGGCCCGATCCTGGCCAGCTATTGGCGCGAACAGGAAGAAAAAAAAGAACTGGCCGCAGCCAAGGGGAAAAAGGCTATACACTCATAAACATTCACAGTGCAGGCTGCAGTGGCGGCGCTTATAGCTGCCGCAAGTAGAAGGAGTGATGATAATGGACAATATTACCCTGGCGTTGGCGAAAAAAATAGCCGACTATGCCGAAGCGACCGTGGCGGGCGAATATGGCAGGAAGCCGTTCAGTGTGGCCGTTTGTGACAAGGATGGATTTTTGGTTTTATTCAATAAACTGGACGGCGCCAAATTACTGACGATCAGCCTCACCCCCAATAAGGCGTACACCGCGGCCCGGATGGGGGTAAGCACCGCTGATTTTTTACGGCGGCTGCAGCAGGAAAACCTCAATATTGCCTATTTCGCCGATGATAAATTTGTGGCGATGCCAGGGGGCGTGCCGCTTTATAATGACAAACAGCAGGTGATCGGCGCAGTCGGGATCGGCGGCCTGAAAGAAGACGGTGAGGTTGCCGCCAAAGTGGCTGCGGCTGCGGCCCGCTTATAAGGCTGATTAAGGCCCGGAATGGATGATAGACTCCTGATGATTGTTTGAGCCGACGTATGATGTTATACTGGTAACAAATATCAGCAGGGGGTCCAACATGGCAACAGAATCTTTTTTAAGGGAAATAGGCGGTAAATCTGTCGTCGAGCAGATTGTTGATAATGTTACCAATGCAATCATTACCGGAGAACTGAAGCCGGGTGATAAGATCCCGACGGAAAACGAGCTTTGCACCTCCATGGGCGTCGGCAGAAATTCTGTCCGCGAAGCAATCAAGATCCTGGAAGCTTATGGAGTCCTTACTATCAAGCGGGCTGAAGGAACCTTTGTAAAACAAGGCTTTGACAGCAAGATGCTCTACCCTGTCTTATACGGGATCATTTTACAGCAAGATTCGGCCAAGCAAATTGTGGAATTGCGCAAAGTAATCGACGTGGGCATACTCCAGCTGGCCATCGATAAAATGGAGCCCGAGTCGTTGCACAAAGCGGAACAGGCCATGAAGAAGCTCGAACAAACGCTGGCTGCCCCGGAAGTGGACATCAATGCGATATTCGCCGCCGACACCGCCTTGCATATGGTGCTTGTGGCTATTACGCAGAATGCGCTGCTGGAAGGAATTTGTTCTTATGTCGACCAGATCACCAAACAATCCAGGCTGAAGGCGATAGAAAAATTTATCAACGACAAGGCAACAGACCGGTTTCTGCTTATGCACCGGGATATGCTGCGGGTAGTAAAAGAGAAAGACCGGGCGAAAATCAATGAAGTGGTGGAAAACCATTATCAATATTGGGCGCAAGTAACCTGCTAGTACCTCATCTTTCTTGAAAGCGAGGGAATAGTTTGCGTAGATTTTTTCGCAATGCAAGGCGGAGGACGCTAACTGATTCAGTAAGATCTGCTTTCATAAGGCCGGTAGGTGATGGGTCTCTTATTACTTGCGCGGGCTGCACATATCGGACATATGTAAGGCGACGACAACGAAGCAGTGCGGGAAAAGATGCGCAAACTATCCTTGGTTTTAAGGGAGATGAGGTACTAGGGGCCCGCCCAGTCTAACGCTAGCGGCTGCATTGCGCCGACAAGCACTGTGGATGTGGGCTGCTAACCACCTAGCCCGCTATTGCACCATTAACCGACAATTGAAGGGGCATTGTTATGCTGGTAAATTTAGCGGATATTCTCAGGGATGCCTACCGGGGCAACTATGCTGTCGGGGCATTTAACGGCTACAATTACGAAACCTTTGCCGGCATCATCAAGGCGGGGGCGGAGACCAATACGCCGGTTATTCTGGCTTTTGGCGCCAAGTATTTGCAAAACATGCCGCTGGCAACGGCCTATGCCCTGGCTGAAAGCCTGGGCGGGGAGCAGGAAACCCCGGTTTGCCTGCACCTGGATCATTGCAGCGACCTGGATACGGTGTTTCGCGCTATTCGCGCCGGTTTTGGCTCGGTTATGTATGATGGCTCGGCGCTGCCGTTGGCGGAGAATGTGAAAAATACCCAATTGGTTTGCCGGGCCGCCCATGCCTGCGGCGTGTCAGTGGAGGCCGAACTGGGCTGCCTGGCTGCCGGCGCACAATCCCATGAAGGGTCGGCAGCCGATGTGGCGGCTTATACGGAACCGGCGGAGGCTGCGCAGTTTGTGGCCGCCACCCGGGTGGATGCCCTGGCTGTTTCGATTGGTACTGTCCACGGGCTGTACCAAGCGGAACCGGAGCTGCGGCTGGATATCCTGGCCGGCATTCATAAGCTGGCGCCAGTGCCACTGGTATTGCATGGCGGTTCCGGGCTGGCGGCCAAGGATATTGCCGGCTGTATCGACCGGGGGATTGCCAAAATTAATGTAAACACCGAGCTATCTGTGTATGCGGTTGAAAAGACAAGGGAGCTGCTGGCGGCCAGGCAGCCGCATTTTTCCGAGCTGTCTTTGCGCCAGGCAGATTATATAAAAGACGTTGTCAAAAAATATATAGCCATTTTTCGCCGGCGGGTGAGGAGCTAACCGCTAGCCGGCCTTGGCTATAGGAGGAGAAAAATGGATAAAGTAATGGTTTCTGTTGCGCCTGTGGCGAGTACAGATAAAAATATAGTTCCTGCCGACATTGCCGCCGAGGTTGTCCGCTGCTGGCAGGCCGGCGCCGCGATGGTGCATTTGCACGTGCGCGACGCCGGGGGGAAGCTGACAGCCGATATGAGTCTGCTGGAAGAAACACTGCGGCTGATCCGCCAAGAGTCGGACATCATCATTGAAGTGTCGACAGGGGGCGTGTCAGCCCTTTCGATCCAGGAACGCTGCGCACCCTTGTATTCGGAGCTGGTCGAGGCCTGTTCGCTGAATGTTGGCTCCACCAACTTGGGCAAGGCGGTATATTGCAATCCCCTTGACGATGTGGAGTATTGCATCCGGGAATTGTTAAGGATGAAAAAGACCCCGGAAGTGGAAGTCTTTGAAATTGGCCATATTTACGCCATGCAAGAGTTTATGGAGCAGTACGAATTTTGCCAGCCGGTGCTGTTCAGCATTGTTCTGGGCCATAAAGGCGAGGCGCCGGCCACACCGCAAGCCCTGGCCGCGATGATGCAGATGATTCCGGCCGGCACTCTCTGGGGCATCACCCATGCCAACCGCCGCGATTTTTCTCTTATCGCCGCCGCTTTGGGCCTGGGGGCCAGTACGGTCAGGATCGGCTTTGAAGACAGCAACTACCTGGACGCCAATACGCTAGCCGACAGCAATGTTCCTTTAGTGGCAAAGACGGTGCGGCTGCTGCAGGCTATGGATAAAGCGCCGCTGAGTCCGGCTGAAGCCAGAAAACATTTTAATATATACAGCCGATGAACAGGGTGGGCTGACTATGAAGCAATTGCCGAAGCGCAGTGCCGCTATATTAAAGTCCTATCCGGCGGTGGATGAACAATATGTGCAGAGCCTGCTGGAGCAGGCTGTTGCCAATGACCCGCATAAAATCATTGTGCTGGATGACGATCCGACCGGGACGCAGACTGTCCATGACGTTTCCGTATATACCGACTGGTCCTATGAAAGCCTCAGCCGCGGCTTCCGGGAAACAAACAAGGTGTTTTACATTTTGACGAACTCCCGCGGCTTTACGGCCGAACAGACAAGCCAAGCGCACCGGGAAATCGGGGCGATGGCCGCCCGGGTTGCCCGGGAGCAGCAGCGGCGCTATTTAATCGTCAGCCGGAGCGACTCGACGCTCAGAGGGCATTACCCGCTGGAAACGAAGATTTTGCGGGACCAGTGGGAGCACGATTGCGGTCAGAAGGTTGACGGGGAGATTATTTGTCCCTACTTTAAGGAGGGCGGGCGCTTTACCATTGACAATATTCACTATGTTCAGGAGGGTGAGGTGCTTGTGCCGGCCGGGGCAACGGAGTTTGCCGGTGACAAAACCTTTGGCTATCAGTCCTCCGATCTGACCGCATATATTGAGGAAAAGTCACAGGGCGCCTATAAAAAAGAAAGCGTGACAACGGTCTCGCTCCAGGATTTGCGGGCTCTCCGCATTGAGGCGATTGCCGACAAGTTAACCGGTATCACTGATTTCGGGAAAGTAGTCGTCAATGCTGTCGATGCCTGCGATATTAAGGTGTTTTGCCTGGCCCTTTATCGGGCCATTGGCCGGGGGAAACACTTCCTGTTTCGCACGGCGGCCGGTTTTGTCAAGGAATTGGGCGCGATTGCGGACAAACCGCTTTTGACCAGACCGGATATGATAGTCAGCAGTAATGGTAACGGCGGCATCGTTGTGGTGGGCTCCCACACCCGGAAAACCACCAGCCAGGTGGCAGTGCTGAAAACCCTTCCCGGCATCCGGTGCCTGGAGTTTAATTCCGATCTGGTGCTGGCAGAAGAGCGCTTTCAGGCTGAAATTGCGGCAGTGGTAAAGCGGGAAGAGGAGCTGCTGGCCCAGGGGCTTACCGTCGTTGTTTACACGAAAAGAAAACTGCTAACCCTGGAAAACGACACGAAGGAAGAGGCCTTGGCCCGGGCGGTTAATATATCGGACGCCGTACAGTCGCTGGTTGGCCGGCTGAAGACAGCACCGGCCTTTGTTGTTGCCAAAGGCGGCATTACCTCAAGCGACGTCGCCACGAAAGCGTTACAGATAAAGCGAGCCCGCGTGCTGGGGCAAATAAAGCCGGGCATACCGGTTTGGCAAACAGGCGAAGACAGCAAATTCCCTCAGCTACCCTATGTCGTTTTTCCCGGCAATGTTGGCGAGGAGAATACGCTGAAAGAGGTTGTGGAAATACTACTGGCCCCCAAATCATAGCAGGCAAAGATTTAATATGCACGGAAAAAAGCGGCCTCAACCCTGCGCATCACACCAGCAGGGGATGGGGCCGCTTTTTCCGCCAGCCTGGGGTTTAGTGAGCTGCCTGGCCGGGGGCAGGGGAACCGGGACAGGCGGTCTAGCGAAAAATCTTCTCAAATAATTTCTCCGTAACCTTTTCCTTGATTTCCTCCCGGGTTGCCGGCAGGTTGCGCTCACGCAGCTTTTCCACCAGATTCTGGTTTAGCTGCTCAGGATAAAAGACGCCAAAATCAGTCTCAATAGCCAGGTTGCTGATTTGGGCCTCGGCTGCGCCCTGTTTCAGGAAATTGCCGGTCAGGGTGCGAAATGTCAGGCCGTAAGCAGTGCCGTTATCAATAGCGAAACGGCCCTGTACCGTTGCCGCCGCCGCCGACCCGGTGGCCGTCCCGGTAAAGGACAAGGGGCCTTTGACATCTTTTTCCGTCAACTGGGAGGAGTCAAGGCCGCTGCCGGCGAGAGACAGGGTAAACTGTTCCGTAGCCGGGGTAATTTCGCCGCCGGCTGTAACCGAGCCGCCCAGTGTGGCGCCTTGCGCCGCCAATAGTTTTATTATTTGCTGGGCATAGGAAAAAGTGCCGTTGATGCCGCTGATGATAATATTGCCGAACTGAAGACTGCCAAGGGTAAAGCTGCCGGACAACACCGGTGAGAAAGCGGAACCGGAGACTTTGCCCTGTGCCGCCAGCACCCCGCCGGCCTGCAGGCCAGGCAGGAGCACGGCCGGATCGCCGGCCGGCAGCCGGACATCAAAATCCAGCAGCTTGTCGCCGGACGATGCCGTCAACACCTGTCCGGCCGCGGTAATAGCCTGGCCCTGGTACAGGGCCTGGCCATTAGCCACCTGAATCGTATCCGCCTGCTTTTCGAACTGGGCGCTGCCCTGGGTCAAGGCCAGCGCACCGGTGGTGGCCAGGCCGGAAAAGCGTCCGCTTAACGTTTTCAGCAGCGCCGCACCGGTCGCGGCATCCTGGCCGATTTTGACAATTAATTCGTCCAAACTGCCGCCGGCTACCTGAATCGGATCGTCCGCTGCCGTCAGCCCTAAGGTGGTCAGGTCCATGCCCGCTGCCGACACCGTAATCTCAGCGCTAGCCGGTGTTCCCCACTGACCGTCCAGCTGCAGCGCGGCCTGGTCGACTTTGCCGGCGGCCGTAAGCCGGACTTGGTCCTGCTGGCGGAAATCAATCTCGCCGGCCAGCTGATCCACGGTTTTATTAAAGAAATCGGTTGCCAGATGCAGCTTGCCGTCCTCAACTCTTACCAGCCAGGCTACATCGGACTGGTCGTTTGTTGTTGCCTTGAACAAGCTATCCCAGTTCAGCCGGTCCTGCCGGTAGGCAACCCACAACTCCGGTTTTTCCACCGTCACGGCCTTTATCAGCTGCGGCCCCACCTGTCCCTTCAGCAGATCGCTCCAGTTATAACTAATATGTACCCGCTTAATCCGGGCCAGCGGCTCCCCGGCCGCATCCAGCACCTGGACATCGCTGGCGGACACTGAGCCGAGGATGGATAAATCAATGCCGTCCACCAGGATCCGGCCATTGACGGCCTCGTTCGCGCTTACCAGCAGCGATTGCTCCACCGCTGTCCTTACCTTGCCGGCAGCCAGCTGAAACAGCAGGGCTCCTGCCAGCAAAAATGCTGCCAATATAACCAGGACAATTTTTTTCCTGCTCCATTTGTTTTGCGGTTCTAATAGTACGGTTTGCTGCTCTTCGCTCACAGATCATGCCTCCAGCTTCAGCGCAGGGCAGTGATTCCCTGCCTGCCATTGACTCTTTAAGACTATTATAAAGTGTCAGCAGTGTCTGGACAAGCTTTCGGCACAGGTAATGTATGCCACGGACCGTCGGCAGGTTAGACCGCCTGCCGGTCGGGAAAGCTAGTGGGAGATGAAGTACTAGTATATAGACACAATTAGATATTAGCATTAAACTATACCTTAGAGAGAAAAAAGATAGAGGTATAGAAATGAACAAGAAATATGTTGTACGGTTAAGCGAAAAAGAGAAAAAATTAGTCAACGAAATACTAAATAGTAAAAAGACAGCAGCAGGATATAAGAAACGAGCCAATGTACTGCTGCTGTTAGATGAAAGCGTAGGTAAGCCCGCTACCCAAGCGGAAATAGCTGCGCGATGCGGGGTGAGTGATGTAACGGTGTACCACACGGTTCGGGATTATTGCCAACATGGCATAGAATATGCCCTCCAGTATAAGAAGTCGCAAACTCCCCCAAGGGCCGCCATAGTGACGGGCGAAAAAGAAGCACGGATCATAGCGCTTGCCTGCGGAGAACCACCGAAAGGCTATTCACGCTGGACAGTCCGCTTGCTGACAGAAAAGATTATTGAGCTTTCCATAGTCCCTACAGCCAGCCGGGAAACCGTGAGACGGACGTTAAAAAAACTGAACTTAAGCCTCACCTGAAAAAGCAGTGGTGCATTCCACCCCAGTACAACGGTGAGTTTGTTGCGCGCATGGAAGATATTTTAGAGGTATATGCCTTGCCCTACGATGAGGAAATTCCGTTGATTTGCATGGATGAACAACCGTATCAGCTGTTGGGAGAAAAACGCAAACCGCTTTCCATGAGTCCTGGAAAAGCCCACAAAGAAGATTATGAATATACGCGAGAGGGCACCTGCTGCCTATTCATATTCACCGAACCGCTGGGGGGATGGCGACAGGTTCAGGCAACCCAACGCCGGACAAAAAAAGATTGGGCATTGCAAATTCAAGAACTTTTGGAAGTTCATTATCCTCAGGCAAAACGTATTCGTTTGGTCATGGATAACCTAAATACCCACTCGCTTTCTTCTCTTTATGAAACCTTCCCGCCAGAGGTTGCGTTAAAGCTGGCCAAGCGGCTTGAAATACATTACACTCCAAAGCATGGAAGCTGGCTCAATATTGCAGAAATAGAACTTAGTGCCATGACAAAACAGTGCTTGAATCGGAGAATTTCTGATATGGGGCAATTGCAGCTACAAATCGGAGCTTGGCAAAGCCGGCGCAACGCTTCTGCAAAGAATGTTTCATGGCACTTTACAACGGATAATGCGAGAGATAAACTGAAATGGTTGTATCCTAAATTCTAATTGTGTCAATGTACTAGTGACTTGACCATGTTATAATTTAGTTTTAGGGCGAGACAAAATGGCCAAGGGCAAGGAAGCACCGACGACGCATACTGGAAGGGGTCTGCTAGGAGGGGCTGACGCCGCCATTGGCCATTTTGGCCGTCATCAAACTAAAAAGATAATGTGGTCAAGTCACTAGTACCTCATCTTTCTTAAAATCGAGGGAATGGTTTGCGTAGATTTTTTCGCAATGCAAGGCGGAGGAGCCGCACATATCGGACATATGTAAGGCGACGACAACGAAGCAGGGCGGGAAAAGATGCGCAAACTATCCTTGGTTTTAAGGGAGATGAGGTACTAAGGCAGGAATTATTTCCTGGCATAGCGAAAAATCCATTCATACGGAATGAGGGGGATGGGGAATGAGCGAAAATGTCTGGCTGGCGTTCAGTCTGACCCTGTTGGCGGGACTGGCGACCGGGGCCGGCGGTGCGCTTGCGTTTGTGGCGAAAAAGGACAATATGAAATTATTGTCCGTCGGTCTGGGGTTTTCCGCCGGGGTTATGATTTATGTCTCATTTGTCGAGATTTTGCGCAAGGCGGAGATCGCGCTGACCGCGGACCTGGGGCCGGAGCTGGGACCCTGGGCGGCTGTGGGCTGCTTTTTTGCCGGCATGCTGGCGGCGGCGCTGCTGGATAAGCTGGTGCCGCCCGGCATCAGTTACCACGAAATGCAGATTAATCAGCCGGAAGAAGCGCAGGAAGAGCTTGCCGGCAAGCTGAAACGAATGGGGCTTCTCACTGCTTTCGTCATTGCCATGCACAACTTTCCCGAGGGGATGGCGACGTTTATCGGCGCGCTGGAGGACCCTACACTGGGCGTTTCCCTGGCTATCGCCATTGCCATTCATAATATTCCCGAAGGGATGTCGGTAGCGCTGCCGATTTTTTATGCCACCCGTAGCAAACTGCGCGGTTTCACCTTTGCCCTGCTGTCAGGCCTGGCTGAACCGATCGGCGGTATTATCGGCTATTTTATACTGCGGTCAGTCTTCAGTGAAGGCGTATTCGGTATATCCTTTGCGGCTGTCGCCGGCATCATGGTCTATATTTCCCTGGATGAGTTGCTGCCGATGTCGCGGGAGTCGCACTCGGGGCACGCGTCGATGCTGGGGCTGGTGCTGGGCATGCTGGCCATGGCTGTGAGCTTGTTGCTGTTCTAAGGGCGGCAGCTGCCGAGGCGGCAGGTATAGACAGTAATGAAAAGGGGTGTAATGGTGCGAGATTTCCCTGAGTTCATGAAAAACCCAAAAAATCAGATAAGCAGCACAGAACAAAATACAAAAGACATTGCTGGCTATGTTTACGAAGGCGCGGATGGCAGTCAAATAGCGTTTTGGACATGTTATTCTGACCGCATTTCCAAGAAACACACCCATGCATTCGATGAGTATATGGTGTGTATCTGCGGTCAATATACGGTTATTATAAACGGTAGAGAGTTTGTTCTTAAGCCAGGTGATGAAATCGTAATTCCCAGGGGAACAGAGCAATGGGGAACGTGTATTGCCGGAACAAGAACTATCCATGCGTTTGCAGGGAAACGTATTCAAGGAATTTAAACAAGGCTCAGCTTGGCAGGCCGTTTTTTTATTCCGGATAATTTTACCTTAAGGAGTTTAAAGAAATTTTAAGAAACTGCCTTTATTATGTAATCATGCCCTGGGGCATACATAAAAAAGGGAGGTATTCAGATGAAGGGTATGTTAAAAAGAATCACGGTGTTTTCCATGCTGGGGTTAATGCAGCTGGGGCTGTTCGCCACGGCGGCCGCCGCGCCAAGAGTTGAAGAACCGCCATTTTTTGCGGAGTGCTGCGGGGACCCCATTTGTTTAGAAGAGTGTGCGCAGGGAGTGACGCCTGAATGCAAAAAAAATCATCGCCAACAACCAAGAGCACAGGAAAACAACGATAAACAGCACCTAAATAGAGAGGTTCAGCAGGGCCAGTCCCCCAGTACGTGTAATAACTAGCAAATAATTTCCGGCAGCTTCGGCTGCCGGGCTTTTTTTGCCTGCAGGGAATAATAGCCCCGCTTGGCTGCTAAGCAAGCAGCGCAGCGGGCCGCCATTTTCTTTTGGCACCAGGCAGTAAACATGTCTCTGCCGCCACAGGCGCATACTAGAGGTGGGAATAACAGCTGAAGGAGTCTAACGATGCGCATACTTGTTATTGAAGATGACAATGTTCTGAGAGAGGCGACGATAGCCATTTTAACCGGCGAAGAGTACCTTGTGGATCAGGCGGCGACCGGGGACGAGGGGCTGTATTTAGCAGAACAGGAAATACATGACGTAATTGTATTGGACATTATGCTGCCGGGGGTCAGCGGTTTAGAGATCGTCAAAACACTGCGCGATAAGGGCTGTGCCGTTTCGATCCTGCTGCTGACAGCCAAGGACAGTGTTGACGACCGCGTCCTTGGTCTGGAGTCCGGCGCCGATGATTATCTGGTGAAACCATTTGCTATGCGGGAATTGCTGGCCCGTATCAAAGCGCTTATTCGGCGCACAGGCAATCTCATTATCGAGGACCAGCTGCATTATGGCAGCCTATCGTTGCATAGCAGGCAGAAGGACGGTTTCACAGACGCAGGACCGCTGGGGTTAACGAATAAGGAATATGAAATCCTGGAATTTTTAATGCTCAATAAAGAACAGATTGTAACAAGAGATCAGGTGTTTGACCGGGTTTGGGGCTTGGATTGCGATACTTCCCTGAGCGTTGTCGATATCTATATCCATCATCTGCGCAAAAAACTCAGTGCTTATGGTTTGGATAATTTAATTCAGACTGTCCGCGGCGTTGGTTTTATGCTGAAGGAGAGTTAACATGTTTCGACGTACGCTGACGCAATTGACGGTGTTTAATTCTTTTGTTTTTTTCATTATCTATTTTTTATCGACCTCAATCCTCTATGGGTATCTGTCTTACCGGCTTTTTGACAGAATAGATGAAGCCATGCGCTGGCAAGCCAAGGAATTCAGATTAGCCGATGGCCAGGTTGTGCCCTTAGAGAGCCCGATCTTTGATCCGCGCATTTTTGTCCTGATTCGCAGCACCGACGGCCGGACTTTAAATCCAATTCCGTTTCGTGAACAGGAATTAAAAAATATTGATGAGATTACGGCCGCCATCGGGGTTGGCGAATTGCAAACAGAAGAATATGACGGCCATGTCTACCGGATGATGCGCTGGCCTTATGTCTATGAGGAAAATAGTTACGGCCGGGCGGCGGACTTCCAAATTGAATCTGTCATCGTAATCGGCATTGTCGATTCAGAAATTCAATTGCTCAGTAATTTTCTCTGGCTGATTGTCAGTGGCGGTGTCATCAGTGTGCTGGGCATCGTTTTCGCCGGGTTTCTGCTTGCCAGGCGGGCTATGTTTCCCATCCAGGCAGCCTGGGAAAAACAGCAGCAATTTGTTTCCGACGTATCCCATGAATTGCGTTCCCCGTTGACAGGGATATACAGCAATGCCGAACTCATGCTGCGTTATCCGGACAAGAGCATCAGGGACGAGTGTCACCGCATCAATACGATCATGCAGGAAGCAAAACGGATGACCAAGCTGATAACAAGTCTGCTTACCTTGGCCAGATCCGATTCCGGTCGGTCTGACCTCAGCCTGGGTTTGCTTAATCTCAGTGATGTTGTTACGGAAGTAATCAGCCATTTCGAGGTGTTTACAGAGCTGAAGGCTGTCAGTTTGGCAGCCAGCATTGAGCCTCAGGTGGAAGTAATCGGCGATAAAGACCGGTTGCATCAATTGATCGTCATTCTGCTTGACAATGCTTTCAAATTCACACCGGCAGGCGGTCAGGTCACGGTGATCTGCCGGATCGCCAACCGGAAGGCCCTGATCAGTGTACGCGACACAGGCGCGGGGATCGCACCTGAGCATATTCCGCGCCTATTCGACCGTTTTTTCCGGGGCGATCAGTCCCGGTCAAGAAATTCCGGCGGTACCGGTTTAGGTTTGGCTATTGCCAAATGGATTGTCGAAAAGCACGGCGGTAAAATCAATGTCAGGAGTACAGTGGGAAAAGGAACAGACTTTAGCGTGTCGTTGCCGCTGCCTAAGAAAACAGCCGCAGGCGCGGCAGCCGGCCGATAAACGGTAATTTGAAAATTATGGCAGGTTTTTTCCAGCTTATGCCGAATACTCTATTTTCATAATGGTTTGGCAAAATGAAAGGAGTGTGTTCATTTATGTTAAAACAGCTTTACCAGCAGAAGAAGGCAGCGAAGCAGGGCACAGACACAACCGTTAAGTTACGGGGCAATCAGGGCCTGCGCAGACTGGCTAAAGCAAGGAAGTTATCCCAGGGGTAAGACGGCCGCCCTGCAAGCTCCGGCATCTTTCCATAATACATAAAAACCGCTATTGGCCAATGACCGGCAAATAGCGGTTTCTTTTTTGCGGCCTTGTCAGCCTGTTGCTATAGTTTGCTGACAAGCTTTTGAATGAACGGATATTCGTAGAACTGGCCGTCGGCCGCTTTTATAGCGGCGATAATGGAGGTGATAAGCAGCACCAGCCACAGCAGCCCTATGACCGGTACCAGCAGCAGGCCGATCAACACCATGCATAAGAGGCTGGTAATGACCGAGGCGGCTAATATAGCGAGATGAGCCACTAAGGCCTGTTTGGCGTGGTGGTGGACAAAGGGGTCTTCCTTGCGGAGCAGAAAAATAACCAGGGGAGCGATAATGAAGCCGAGTCCGCCCAATAAATAGGCCAGGTGGGCAAGGATAGCCAGCAGTTTTTGTTCTCCGGTAATATTCATCAACTGTCTCCCTTCTCCGGTTGCATTTTTTTATGGGTTACATGTGAGTTGTCTGTATATCCTTATTATAGCAGATGACTAAGCTGTGTGTGTAGTATAGTGCCGGTATAAGCAAAGTATAAACGCAGATAACGAGGCGGACTAATAAAGTTTTGCAATCGAATCTTGACCAAACCAGGGCAAAAGAGTACAATGAATATAAACGTGTATGTACACATAAACCATTGGCAGGCTGTGCGGAAGGTCGTCGGGCCTGTTTGTGGGCCTAGCTAAGACTGGAAGGTAAGGGAGCAGGCTTTTGTCCATATATGTGTATATACACATGTGGGCCGATTGCCCCGAACCACTGCAAAGGCGGGGCGTGAATATTTAGTATTAGGCAAAGGAGAGGTTGAATAAATGGAAGCATTGGCAACCCAAATAAAAAATGCAGCTTTGAACCTGGGCTATGAAAAGTGCGGCATTATTCCCATCAGGGCTATGGCCGGTTATCAAGACAAGCTGGATGAACGTATCGCCTGTTTTCCCGAGAGCCGGCCCCAACTGAAAAATTTCTACCGTTTTGCCTGTCCCGAGGATACCTATCCCTGGGCAAAATCGATTGTCGTTTGCGCGCGGTATTATGGTAAATATCATATACCCGAACACCTGGCAGGCCTGATCGGCAAATACTATTTAGTTGACAGCCGCATCGACAGCCACGCCGGCGAGCACCAGGACAGTCTGCGGTTTGAGGCCTATATGCAGGAACTGGGGCTTAGGACCGAAACGGAGCGGAAATTTGGCGTTACCGCCTTACGCTGGGCGGCCGCCCAGGCCGGGCTGGGCTTAATCCGCAAAAACAATTTCTTTTATACAGAGTCAGGCTCATGGGTGCATCTGGAAGCCTGGCTGATTGACAAAGAATTAGAAGCGGTGGAAGCGACGACCCTGAAAGCGTGTGCCGCCAACTGCAGTCAGTGCATCAAGGCCTGCCCGACAGCTTCTTTAGCGCAGCCCTATGCTATGAATTTCACAAATTGCGTTTCCTGTCTTACCACCTTCACCGGCCGGGATTTGCCTAACGAAAAATTCCAGGAGGAAATGGGCGGCTGGGTGTATGGGTGTGATGCCTGCCAGGATGTTTGTCCAATGAATAAACAAAAGTGGCAGGCCGCAGAGTCCTTTCCTGCCCTGAGCGAATTGGGCGGGCAGATATCACTGGCAAAGATCCTGACAATGGACTATGAATTTCTGGAGCAGACAATGCAGGCGAAATTTTTTTATATACCCCGGCAGGATGTCTGGAAATGGAAAGCCAATGCGATCAATGCAATGGTCAATGCCTATAAGGAACAATACCGGGAATATATATATGAGGCGTGCCATGACCGGCATGAGAAGGTCAGGGAGATGGCGCAGTGGGCTGTTAGCCGGCTCTGCCTGCAGCCCGCAGAGACCAGGCGGCAGGAGCTATGAGCCTGGTCCCGCCAAGTCTGCCTTCAGCAGCGGATAGTATCCTCTGCTGAAGTTTTTTTTGTCGCCGGCACCAGTGAATGGAATTATGTGTATATTACAAAATAAATGTCGTTTGCCATGGTTTCTGGAATTCTTATGAGACGCGTGCTATAATTTCTAGTAATAAGTACTGCAGCAGAACCGTTTTCAGTGGTGCGGAAAGGAAATGATAGTATGATCATATAGCCAACTGTTAATCAGTATGAAGAACTGCTCAGTGTTTGGGAGGCATCAGTACGGGCGACCCATACTTTCCTGACAGAAGCCGATATTCAGTTCTATAAACCCTTACTTTTGCAGGAGTATTTTCCGCAAGTGAATTTATTTTGCCATCTGGACAACAACCAGAAGATTACCGGCTTTATGGGCATAGTAAAGGATAAGCTGGAAATGCTGTTTATTGATGCCGCTCAACGGGGCACAGGCATTGGCAAGATATTGCTTATGTATGCAATCAAAGAACAGAAGGTAAAGCAGGTAGATGTAAATGAGCAAAATCACCAGGCTGTCGGCTTTTACCGGCATATGGGCTTTAGGGTAGTCAGCCGCGCCGAGGTTGACGCAGCCGGCAAGCCCTATCCTATTTTGTCCATGCTACTGGCCGATCAGGCCGCACCGGGATGAGGGTTTCAGAAGGAGTGCTTCTGCGGGTGAGGCGGTTTGACTCAACTTATGTCACACTGGAAGGAGAATAGCAATGATCATATTCAAATCAGACAGAGAAATCCAGATCATGAGAGAGGCCGGCCGGATTGTGGCCCAGTGCCATGCTGCTCTGGAAAAATCCATTCAACCAGGGATTACTACCAGGGAGTTGGACCAGATTGCCGAAAAATTTATTCTGGCAGCAGGGGGCATTCCCAGTTTTAAAGGCCATCACGGCTTTCCCGCTTGCATCTGCACATCGATTAATGACGTCATTTGCCATGGGATACCGGATCAGACCGCGTTGAAAGACGGCGATGTCATTACAATTGATATCGGCGTTAAGCTGCAGGGATACCATGGCGACTCGGCTTGGTCGTACGCTGTCGGCCAGATAACACCGGACCTGGAGCAATTAATGCGGGTCACTAAGAAATGCCTGGATTTGGGGATTGAGCAGGCCCGGCCCGGCAAGCACATCGGCGATATTGGGGCTGTCATTCAACGGTATGCCGAGCAGTACCGCTATGGCGTTGTCCGTGAATTCTGCGGCCATGGTATCGGGCAAAGTCTGTGGGAGGAACCCCAGATTCCCCATTATGGGCAGCCAGGCCGTGGCCCGGTTATCAAACCGGGGATGGTAATTGCTATTGAGCCTATGATTACCAATGGCAAATGGAAGGCGAAAATTGACAGGGACGGCTGGACGGCCCGGACTGTTGACAACTCGATTTGCATTCAGTATGAGCATACACTTGCTGTGCTCGAGTCAGAAACGGTTATCCTGACGCAATTATAAAATTATTTTTCTTATGCTTGTGTTGCCGGCGAAACGGTAGCGGCCCTGGCGGCTGTCGCCGTAGCAGGGCCTGTTAACACTGTTATGAAATAATGCAATAAGAAACAACACTGAAAACCCGCGGCTGACCACGGGTTTTCAGTGTTGTTTCCGTTTTCGTAACCAGCGGCCGGCTCAGTGTATTGCCGGTTAGTTTAAGAAAATTTACAGATATGAATATTGTCGCCGGATTCGACATTTATTTATATAAAATTCACAATTTATTTACTATTCTAAATTTAATTATTGACCGGATAATATTACCATGTTAATATTAGGTAAATATGGCTAAAAATTAACGAACAGGAAGCGGCTGGTAGTCAAGAGAAGGAAGCTTCTTTTACTAATATTATCAAGAAGGTGGAGGGAGATTCAATGCTGAAGAAGGGTTTTTTGTTGCTGTTCACCTTGCTGTTGCTTGTTGTGTTTACGGGGTGCGGCAGCTCAACAACGTCAGGCGATGCCAAGGCGGACGCTAAGAAGATCAAAATCGGGATCATGACCAACACGGTTGCTCAAAATGAAGAAGAATACCGGGCGGCCGAAAAAATGGTTAAAAAGTATGGGAAAGATGTCATCCTGTTTAAGACTACTCCCGATAATTTTATGAAAGAGCAGGAGACAACCATAGCCAATATGCTGGCTTTTGCTGCTGATCCTGACTGTAAAGCGATTATTATGTGCCAGGCTGTACCGGGAGCAGCCGCCGCCTTTGAAAAAGTAAGAGAAGTCAGGCCTGACATTCTGCTGATTGCCGGTGTGCCGGGGGAAGACCCGGATATGGTTGCCCAAAAAGCGGATATTGTGCTTAATACGGATGAACTGGCTATGGGCAAAACAATTCCCGCCCAGGCGAAGAAATTAGGGGCAACAACCCTGGTGCACTATTCTTTCCCGCGCCATATGTCCTACCCCCTGCTGGCCCAAAGAAGGGATATTATGAAGGTGGAAGCCGAGAAGCTTGGCTTGAAATTTGTTGACGCCACCGCGCCTGACCCGCTGGGGGATGCCGGGGTGCCGGGGGCCCAGCAGTTTATGCTGGAGGATATCCCGCGCAAAATTAACGAGTATGGCAAAAACACCAATTTCTTCAATACCAATTGCGCTATGCAGGAGCCGCTGATTAAGGCCACCCTGGATGCCGGCGGCATTGACGCCCAGCAGTGCTGTCCCAGCCCGTACCATGGCTATCCCGGGGCTCTTGGCATTCAAATTCCGGCAGAGAAAGCCGGTGATGTTGACTATGTGATCGGAGAAATCAAAGCCAAGCTGGCTGAGAAAAACGGCACAGGCCGGTTCTCGACCTGGCCGGTACCGGTTACAATGACGTTCATTGAGGCCGGCGTGGAATACGCCAAAGACTGGGCGGAAGGCAAATTCCCCGAGCGGAACAACAAAGAAATTCTGCTGCAAAAACTATCGGCAGCGGCAGGGACCAAGATCGAGGCTCAAACCCTTAAGACAACCGACAAAACAGGCAAAGAGGTCGTTCTTGATAACTTCTATCTGATTCTTATTGATTATGTAACATTATAAGCGGGAAACTAAGCCTCAGCGGCAGTACTGCCGCTGAGGCTTAGTTGAAAATCGGCTGTTTCCCAGGACAAGGCTGGCTACATAACAGCCTGTTTTGTTTGTACTGTCTGAAAATGTATCCGCAGGGGGATGACAAATGGCTGCAAATTATATACTTGAAATGAAAAATATCGTTAAAGATTATTTTGGCAACAAGGTCTTAAAAGGTGTGAACCTACAGGTGAAACCGGGAGAAATCCATGCCTTGGTCGGCGAAAACGGGGCCGGCAAATCGACAATGATGAATATCCTCTTTGGGATGCCTGTCATCTATAGCACCGGCGGGATTCAAGGCGAGATTACTTTTGACGGCAAGCCGGTGGTTATAGAATCACCCAAAACAGCAATGGATTTGGGCATTGGCATGGTGCATCAGGAATTTATGCTGCTGCCCGGCTTCACGATTACGGAAAATATTAAATTAAACAGGGAAACCACCAGGCACAATCTGGTCAGTAAAATAGCAGGCGCCAGTCTCAGGTCCCTCGATCTGCCGGCCATGCGCAAAGATGCGCAAAAGGCGCTGAAAACGCTGGGGATGAATGTGGATGACTGGCTGCCGGTCGCGGGGCTGCCGGTCGGGTATATGCAGTTTGTGGAGATCGCCCGGGAGATTGACAAGGAAAATATCCGCCTGCTGGTGTTTGACGAACCGACGGCTGTGCTGGCGGAAAGCGAAGCCGATAAGCTGCTTGATACCATGAGAATACTGGCTAAACAGGGGATCGCTATTTTATTTATTACCCATCGCCTGGATGAAGTTCTGGCTGTTGCTGATTCCATCACTGTGCTGCGGGATGGGGCCAATGTCGGCTTTATGAGCCGGGGGGAAGCAAACCTGGAGAAGATCGCCGAAATGATGATTGGGAAAAATGTGGAAAGAATCGTGCAGACAGCCAAAACCGCACAATCCCAGGAAGTAGTGCTGACCATTAGAAACCTGAGTGTGACGATGCCGGGAGAAATGGTGAAAAATATTAATCTGGATATTAAACGGGGCGAGATTCTGGGTTTGGCCGGACTGGCCGGGCAGGGAAAAATCGGGGTGGCCAACGGGGTGATGGGGCTCTACCCTGCCAGCGGGGAAGTGTATAAGGAGCAAAACCGGCTGGAACTCAATAATCCTAAAAAAGCCATCCAGAACAAGCTGGCTTTTGTTTCCGAAGACCGGAGAGGTGTGGGCCTGCTGCTGGACACCTCGATTGAGCTGAATATTATGATGACAAGCATGCAGATACGCGGGGAATTTCTCAAGCCTTTGCTGGGAATAAAGGCCATCCAGATGGCTGATTATAAAAAAATCCGCGAACATGCTCTCCGGATGATTAAAGACCTTGATATCCGCTGCACCGGGCCGACGCAAATCACCCGGCGGCTCAGCGGCGGCAATCAGCAGAAAGTATGTGTGGCCAGGGCTTTGACCCTGCAACCGGATATCTTATTTGTTTCCGAGCCGACAAGAGGCATTGACATTGGCGCCAAAAAATTACTGCTCGACTTGCTTGTCAAACTTAATCAGGAATGGGGTATGACCATTATCGTTACCTCCAGCGAGCTTAGTGAACTAAGATCGATTTGCGACCGGGTTGCTATTATTTACGGCGGAAAAATCGAAGCCCTATTGAGTCCGACGGCACCGGACGTTGAGTTTGGCTTAGCCATGGCCGGCAAGTACAGTGGCCGGGAGGAGGCTGTATAATATGGAACTGTGGCGCAGGCTGACTGATAAATACGGCTATCCCAAGGTTTGCATTACGATCTTTCTGGCATTTTTGATTATTCTGGCAGTGTTTCAAAAGCAGGACATTCCGGCCATGGCCGGCGATTCCATGGTGAGAATCGCTATGAACGGTATCCTGGTCCTGGCTATGGTGCCCAGTATTGTAGCCGGCACGGGGATAAACTTCGGTTTGTCTTTAGGCATTATTACCGGGCTGCTGGCCGGCTGTATCAGCATTGAAATGGATATGCGGGGGATGGCGGCGTTTATGTGGGCGGTGGCCATATCGATACCTCTGTCGGCGGCCATGGGCTATTGGTACGGCTGGATTCTCAACAAGGTGAAAGGCGATGAGATGACAGTAGGTACCTATATGGGGTTTGCCATTGTATCGCTGATGTCGATTGGCTGGCTGATCATGCCGTTTACAAGCCCGGAGATGATCTGGGCCATTGGCGGCAGCGGCCTGAGGACCACCATATCCCTCAGCGGCCGGTATGCTAAAGTACTGGATGATTTTCTGGCGATTCCGTTTTTCGGCTCGCAGATTCCAACCGGCGCGATCTTGTTTGTTGCTATTTTTTGTTTGCTCATGTGGCTGTTTATGAGATCCAAAACCGGTATTGCGATGATGGCCGCAGGCGATAATCCTCAATTCGCCGTCGCCACCGGGATTGATGTGGACAGGCAGCGGATGATTGGCACCGTCATGTCGACAGTCCTGGGCGGGATCGGCATGCTTGTATACTCCCAGAGTTTTGGTTTTTTGCAGCTTTACCAGGCGCCGCTCATGATGCCCTTTGCGGCGACCGCCGCGATTTTAATCGGCGGCGCGACCGCCAAAAAAGCGACAATTGCCCATGTGGTGGCCGGGACCATCCTGTTTCAAACCCTGTTAACCATATCGTTGCCTGTTATTAATTCGGCAGTCAATGTCGGCAATTTGTCGGAGGTCATTCGTATTATTGTCAGCAACGGGGTTATCCTCTACGCTTTGACAAAAGTGGGAGGGAATCACTAGATGAATACAGGCTTGGCAACCCAGGCGAAACAGGTGTTGGCCTTTGGCTGGCTGAAAAACTTTCTCCGGGCCCATACGGTACCGTTAATTTTCCTGGTTTTATGTATTGCTACCACCATTGCTTCGGAATTGCCGTTAAAATTTGTCATCAACGAACTGGTGGTCCGCCTGTCCAGAAACCTGTTTCTGGTCATCGCCCTGATTATTCCCGTCCTGGCGGGCATGGGGCTTAACTTTGCCCTGGTCATCGGCGCTATGGCCGGGCAGATTGGCCTGATTGCGGTTAAGATCTGGGATATTGGCGGACTGGCCGGCTTGGCCGCCTCGATCCTGGTCGCTACGCCGTTTGCGGTTTTATTTGGCTATCTTACCGGTATGACCTTAAATAAGACCAAAGGCCGGGAAATGATCACAAGCATGATCCTGGGTTTTTTTGCGAACGGGCTGTGGCAATTGGTGTTTCTGCTGTTTATCGGCACGCTGATTCCTGTTTACAATCCGGAAATAGTTCTGAAAAGCGGTGTGGGCTTAAAGAATGCGATTGATCTTAAGTTTATCCAGTATTCTTTGGATAAGCTGCTTTATTTCCAAATCGGCGGCATCACCATTCCGGTCATGACCTTTCTCACCGTCATTTCCCTGGCGTGGTTTACCCGGTTTATTGTCACCACCAAAATCGGGCAGGATTTCCGGGCCCTGGGTCAGGACCTGCATATTGCGCAGGTGGCCGGGATTCCCACCGATAAAATCCGCCTGATTGCGATCACCATATCGACGATCCTGGCCGCCTGGGGCCAGATCATATTCTTACAGAATATCGGCACCCTGAATACCTACAATAGTCATGAACAAGTGGGGATGTTCGCGATTGCCGCCCTGTTAATCGGTGGCGCCACGGTGGCCAAAGCGACAATTACCGATGCCGTCATCGGCACGCTGCTTTTTCATACGTTGTTTATTGTATCACCGCAGGCCGGCAACAATTTGTTTGGCGATGCGCAGATCGGCGAGTTTTTCCGGGTATTTATCGCCTACGGCATTATCGGCGTATCGCTGCTGCTCCATGCCTGGCACAAATACATGGAGAGCAAAAGAAAAAGCATGCTGGAATAGCTAAAAAGGGAGGAATATGTAATGAAGCAGGAACGGGTTGATAACGTATTGAAAAAAATGGCTGCTGCCGGCCTTCCCCAATTAGTGATTACTGATCCCGCGGCTGTCTTTTATCTTACCGGTGCCTGGATTCACCCGGGGGAAAGGCTGCTGGCGCTGTATCTTAGCTGCAGGGGCAAGCACAAACTGTTGATTAATAAGCTGTTTCCGGTAGAGGCCGACCTGGGGGTCGATAAAGTCTGGTTCGATGATACCCAGGATGCAGTCGCGGTCCTGGCCGGCTGTATCGAAGCCGGGACCCCGGTTGGCGTGGACAAAAACTGGCCGGCCCACTTTTTATTAAGGCTGATGGAGCAGGCCGCCGGCAGCCGGTTTGTAAACGGTTCGGTCCTGTTAGACCAACTCCGGCAGTGCAAGGATCAACAGGAGCGGGACCTGATGCGTCAGGCCTCGCAACTCAATGACCAGGCAATGGCGCAGCTGATACAGCTTATTCCCGGAGGCTATTCCGAGCACAAGCTGGCCCAGCGTTTGACTGCTATTTATGACGAGCTGGGCACCGGCGGCTGCTCGTTTGCCCCGATCATCGCCTATGGCGCCAATGCGGCCGATCCCCACCATGAACCGGATGGCTCCGTCCTGCAGGCCGGGGAGAGTGTCATAATTGACATTGGCTGTAAAAAGAACGACTATTGCGCTGATATGACCCGGACGGTATTTTACCAATATGTGCCGGCTAGTGCGGAAAAAATCTATGATGCGGTGCTTGAGGCCAATAAACGGGCGATTAATAAGATTAAACCGGGGGTCCGGTTTTGTGACATTGATGCTGCTGCCAGAGACCATATCGAAGCCGCCGGGTACGGCCAATATTTTACCCACCGCACTGGGCACTCCATTGGTCTTGAGGTCCATGAGCCGGGTGACGTTTCTGCCGCCAACGCTAGTCAGGTACAGCCAGGCATGATCTTCTCCATCGAACCGGGAATTTATTTGCCCGGTGTGGCCGGGGTGCGGATTGAAGATTTGGTTTTGGTAACAGAAACAGGCTGTGAGGTATTAAACAAATTTGACAAAAAGCTTACCATTGTAGGCTAGGCAGACTACGCCCATATGTTTTTCTTAGGCCTATTAGCTGACGTGCTGATAGGCTTTTTTACCACAATGGCAGTATATTCATGGGTATAAACAAAATTCATTTATATAAAATATGTGTTGTTTTCAGACACCATATATTATTATATACATAATATGATCACGTTAAGACATGAGGGATTGTTATGAACAAAGATATTGGCAGCAAGGTTAAAGAGCTGCGAACCCGAAAAAAGATGACCCTGAAGGATGTAAGTGAGAAAACCGGTCTGTCAACCGGCTTTTTATCCCAGCTGGAACGGGGTTTAACCTCCATTGCGGCTGACTCGCTGGAAAAGGTTGCGGCGGCGGTGGATGTTGATTTATCCTATTTTTTTGTCGGCTATACCAGACACCGCAGTTCTATTATCCGCAGCTATGAAAAAGAAGTGTTTCAAATTATCAATGGCCGCTTTATTCATTACCATTTAACCAATGACACCGGAGAAAAATCAATATTGCCAAGATTAATTGAACTTTTGCCGATCAACTGTGAAGAGGATATCTCTCCCTATGCCCACGAGGGGGAAGAGTTTGTATATGTGCTGGAAGGGACCTTGACGCTTTTTCTCAACAACGAGCAATTTGAGCTGTTTCCCGGTGATTCGGCCCACTATAGCTCCAACCTTGTTCATAATTGGGCCAACTACACCAATAAATTAGTAAGGCTCATTGTCGCCAGCGCACCCAACCCCTTTAAGGAATAGGGGGACAAGGGCCCGGAATTAGCACCTTACATTACCGGCGGCCGGCGATATGATTCTGCCGGCGCAAAGTGAGGTGACACATTAGTCCCGAATTTCAGACAATGTCACAAATAATTTAGCCCAATTCTGGGACGGCGGCAATCAATGGTCTGGCGGCGGAGGCTTGCCGGTGTTTTGGCGGCAGCCGCTGTTTGGCATGGTTATTGCAATATATATTATTGCCGGGCTAATGAGGGCAGTGAGCGTTACAGCCGGCAATAGTGGTTGTGATGGGAGGTGATCTATTGCAGACAGGAACAGTATTTAATATTCAGAAATATTCCATCCATGATGGTCCGGGCATACGCACTACTGTATTTTTGAAGGGCTGCCCCTTGGCCTGTCAGTGGTGCCATAATCCGGAAAGTATGGCGATGGCCCAGGAAATCGTTTTTTTGCAAAACAAATGTATCGGCTGTGGCGACTGTGGGCAAAGCTGCCCCTATAAAGCCCTGACAGTAACTGAACCGGGGTTGCTGACAGCGGCGGCAAGCTGCAGGGCCTGTGGGGCCTGTACGGAGGCCTGCCCAACCGGCGCCAGGGAGCGGGTTGGCAGGCCGGTGACGGTGGCCGAGGTTATGAAAGAGATTGAGAAAGACCGGGTTTTTTATGAAGAATCGGGCGGCGGGGTTACTTTTTCCGGCGGCGAAGCCTTACTGCAGCCGGACTTTCTGGACAGTCTGCTTACCGCCTGCAAAGCCGGCGGCCTGCATACGGCTTTAGATACCTCCGGTTATGCCGCCTGGCCGTCAATTGCCAGGATAAAAGACAAGGTGGATTTGTTTCTCTATGATCTGAAACATATGGATGACGGCAAGCATCGGCTGTACACCGGTGTCTCCAACCAGCTTATATTGGCGAATCTAAAAGAGCTGACCGCCAGTCACCGTAAAATCTGGATTCGCGTGCCTGTTATACCCGGCCTCAACGACGATGGGGAAAATATAAAGGCAATGGGCGCTTTTTTAGCGGCTTTGCACCTGAGCGAGGTTTTTCTGCTGCCGTATCACCATATCGCCGCCGATAAATACAGGCGGCTGGGCAGGACCTACCGCCTTGACGGCCTGCAGCCGCCGTCAAGCAAACAAATGGCTGAGGTTTCCCAGGGATTGGCGGCATTTGGCATAACCGCAAAAATAGGAGGGTGAGAAAAAATGGCTACAGGCAAGAACATCAATAGCAGGGTGCAGACATTACGGGACCAGAGTGTTGCTGCGGTGCCGCGGTTATCTATCGAAAGAGCCAGACTGGTAACCGCAGCCTACAAACAATACGCTGGCAAGGTTTCGGTTCCGGTTCTGCGGGCCTTAACCTTTCAATATTTAATGGAAAATAAGACAATTTGCATCAATGACGGGGAACTCATAGTCGGCGAGCGGGGCACCGGGCCGCAGGAGGCCCCGACTTACCCGGAGCTATGCTGCCATACTGTCGACGATTTTGTTATTATGGATAAGCGGGATAAGATATTCTTTAAGGTGGACGAGGAGACCAAACGCATTCAGGCCGAAGAAATTATCCCCTTCTGGCAGGGAAAAGCGATTCGTGATTTAATGTTTGCCCAGATGACTCCAGCCTGGAAGGATTGTTATGAGGCGGGAATCTACACAGAATTCATGGAACAGCGGGCACCGGGCCATACGGTTGCCGGCGGGAAAATCTATCAGCAGGGCTTTCTCGATTTTAAACAAGAGATCGAGGCCCGGCTGGCGGCCCTGGACTATCAGCAGGACCCCGCAGCGTATGATAAGCAGGAAGAGTTAACCGCGATGGCCATTTGCTGTGATGCGATTATCACTTTTGCCCGTAGGCATGCCGATATGGCCAGCGAGCTGGCCGGCAAAGAGCAGAATCCAGCCAGAAAGAAAGAACTGGCGGAGATTGCCGATATTTGCCGCCAGGTACCGGCCCGGGCACCGAGAACCTTCCGGGAAGCGCTGCAGATGTACTGGTTTGTCCATCTCAGCGTTATTACCGAATTAAATACCTGGGATTCCTTCTGCCCGGGCAAGCTTGACATTCACCTGTATCCGTTTTATGAACGGGAGCTTCAGGCCGGTACCCTGACGCGCGAGGCGGCCAAGGAGCTGTTGCAATGCTTCTGGATCAAATTTAATAATCAGCCGGCGCCGCCCAAGGTTGGGATTACACTGCAGGAAAGTGCCACCTATACGGACTTTTGCAATATCAATATCGGCGGGATTAAGCCGGACGGCAGCAACGGCGTCAATGAGGTTTCTTATTTGCTGCTGGACATTGTTGAGGAGATGGAACTGCTGCAGCCCAGCACCAATGTGCAGGTCAGCCGGAAAAACCCGGATCAGTTTGTGCTGCGGGCGGCCGAGGTCATCCGGGCCGGTATGGGCTTTCCCTCGGTTTTCAATACCGACGCGGTCCTGGAAGAGCTTCTCCGCCAGGGAAAAAGCCTGGAAGACGCGCGCGGCGGCGGCACCAGCGGTTGTGTCGAGGTCGGCTGCTTCGGCAAAGAGGCCTATATCCTGACCGGTTACTTGAATCTTGTCAAAATCCTGGAGATTACCCTCCATAACGGCCTCGATCCCCGCACCGGCAAACAACTGGGGCCCAAAACAGGGGACCCGGCCCAATTCAGTTCCCTGGATGAACTATTGGCGGCCTTTACGCAGCAGGTGCAACATTTTGTGGATATTAAAATCAAAGGCAACAACATCATCGAAATGCTGTATGCCAAATATATGCCGGCTCCCTTTATGTCCATTGTCATTGACGACTGCATTGCCCAAGGCCGGGATTATAATGCCGGCGGGGCCAGATACAATTCCCGCTATATCCAGGGGGTTGGCATCGGCAGTATCACCGACTGCCTGGCAGCCCTTGCATACCATGTGTTTGATCATAAAAGGTTCTCCCTGACTGAACTGCTGGACATTGTAAAGTCTGACTTTGCCGGCCAGGAGAAGGTACGCCAGCTGCTGCTGAACAAAACCCCGAAATATGGCAATGACGATGATTATGCCGATGCAATTATGCTCAAGGTATTTGAGATTTTCCATGAGGCCGTAAACGGCAGGAAAACACCGACCGGCGGCACGTACCGGATCGAGATGCTGCCGACTACCTGCCACGTATATTTCGGGGCCGTGATCGGCGCCACTCCGGACGGGCGCAAAGCGGGCCGGCCTCTTTCCGAAGGGATATCGCCAGTCCAGGGGGCAGACAAAAACGGTCCGACGGCGGTCATTAAATCAGCAGCGAAAATGGATCAGCTCCGAACCGGCGGCGCTTTGCTGAATCAAAAATTCACCCCCCAGGTCGTACAGGGCGAGGAGGGACTGCGCAAACTGAAAGACCTGATCCGGGCCTACTTTAAGCTGGACGGCCACCATATTCAATTCAATATCGTCGATGCCGGGACCTTAAAAGCGGCGCAAAAGAACCCGGAGAGCTACAACAACCTGATTGTTCGGGTAGCCGGCTACAGCGATTACTTCAATAATCTTACCAAAGACCTGCAGGACGAAATTATCGAAAGAACGGAACAGCAGGCGTTTTAGCCGGCGGCGGCAACTGCCGGGACCGGCAACAGCACCAAGCAGAGTCAACTCATGGCAACCGTGCGTTGACTCTGCTTGCGATTTTCAACCATAGCCCCGGTGTCTGTGGTTTGGCAAAAAAAATTATGTCAATTAGTTATCAGAATCTTCTTGGATTTAAGTAAACAAAGTGATATGATATGGAAGGGAATAATGTAGGGAGATGGTTATATGAAAAAATTTATGCTGTGTTTTACGGTCCTGCTTTTTTTTATGTTTGCAGTTAGTGTCGGCAGTGTGTCAGCTAATCCCCCGGCTACTGAAGCCAGTGTCAAGCAAGTGCTCATTTTGCCTCATCTTAATTCTACCGCAGAAACCAAAGATTACATCGGCGAAACTGTCCAGGAGAAGTTTACCCAACAATTTGCCAATGAAAAATATCAAACGGTTCCCGCAGAAAAAGTACAAAGCATTTTGTCCGCCAACCAGTATGACCCATCGAATCTGGAATTGCCGGACAATGAGCTAATGCGGCGGTTGGCGCAGGAAACCGGTGCCGACTACGTGATTGCCATGGAGATCGTTCATTTTATGAACTCAAGGCATGCCAGCTTTTTCTCAACCTCGGCCAAAAGCGAGGTAAAACTTCGCTATAAAGTCTACTCCAAAGGCGCGGATAAAATCACTGCTTTCCAAACAACCGGCAAAGGCAATAACAAAGTAACCTCAATTGGTGTACCCGGAATCGGCACCGCGATGAAAAGAGGGATTACGGAAGCAATGGATGAGGCCTTGGTAAAAATCGAAAAGCTATAAAATAGGCTGAAGATCAGTTGGCGGTAACCCCCAGCCGCACCTCAGCGTATTCATGGGCTCCCATGCAGGCAGAAGGAATGTTGGCCTGCATGGGAGTTTCTTATGCACTAATGACTTTTACCGGCAACAAGGATAGGGATTGTGTTGCCCTCAACTGTCATTGGAACAAGGGCTGGCGTTGTGATTGGCACAGAAACAAAATCCCTGTCCCCGTGTTTTTCTGTGTTTTTAATGAAGCGATGATTAAAACTTATTCTGAGCAATCCCGCTATTCAATATAATCATAATAGATTTTACGATTTGGGGGAGAGGATATGCCAAAACGCTATCTTACCAGCAATGAGGGGGCACCTGTTACCAATGACCAGCAAGCCTTAAGTGTCGGGCAGCGGGGACCAATTTTACTTGAGGATACCGTTTTTCTGGAAAAAATCGCCCATTTTGACCGGGAAAGAATTCCAGAACGGGTGTTGCATGCAAAAGGCGCCGGCGCTTTCGGTTTTTTCAGACCCTATAGCTCACTGGCGGCCCTGACGAAAGCCAATTTTTTGCAGGACCCGGAACAGGCAACGCCGGTGTTTGTCCGGTTTTCGTTAGCAGGCGGTTCTCTGGGCGGTGCGGATACAGTGCGGGATATCAGAGGGTTTTCGGTAAAGTTTTACACAGACCAAGGCAATTATGATATTGTGGGCAACCATATCCCGGTATTTCCGCTGCGCGATCCAATTCAGTTTCCGGACCTGGTTCACGCCCTGAAGCCTGACCCGGTTACCAATGTCCGGGGCGGGCCGATCGCCGCCAGCCGCTTTTGGGATTTCATGTCCTTACGGCCGGAGTCTATCCATTTCCTCACTTACTTATTTGCGGATAATGGCACTGCCAAAAGCTTCCGGACGATCCCGGGCTATGGGGTCAACACGTACAAGTGGGTCAATATGCGGGGGGAAGCGGTATATGTTAAGTATCACTGGGAGCCCTGCGCCGGTATTGAATATATCGACAGCAAGACCGCAGCCATGCTTGCCGGCACCGATCCGGATATAGCGCGCCGGGATTTATTTGATACCATCGCTGCCGGCCGGCCGGTTGAATTTGAGCTGCGAGTCCAGACCATGGATATAAAAGAGGAGTGTGAACAGCCCTTTGATCCCCTGGATGCGACTAATATCTGGCCGGAAGATGTATTTCCGCTGAAGCCGGTAGGAAAAATGGTACTGGATAAAAATCCGGATAATTTTTTTATTGATGTTGAGCAGGCTGCTTTTTCACCGGCGGCTCTGGTGCCGGGAATAGAGTTTACCGATGACAAAATACTGCAGGGCCGTATCTTTGCCTATGGGGATACGCAAAGATACCGGCTTGGCGTCAACTATCTGGAACTGCCCACCAACAGGCCGCGCAAGCCGGCAGACAACAAGATGCAGGACGGAGCCATGCAGACCATGTACAGCGGGGGCGTTGCCAACTATCTGCCTAATACATTAGGGGGCGGGACGCCCATGCCGGCGCCGGCGGCCGGCAAGCCGGCCCGGGCCCATATTGCCGGTTGTGCCGTCCGGCAAGAGAGCGGCGGCGACATTTATTATCAGGCCGGTTTTAGGTACCGGACCATGACGGCTATGCAAAAGAGACATCTGGTTGCCAATATTGTTGAAAATCTAAGTCAGGCCTATGAGCCTATTCAAAGAAGAATGATTGAGCATTTCTTACGGACAGACAGCGAGCTGGGCCGGAGAATAGCCCAGGGCATAAACCTGCTGATCTGATAAATACCTAGGCGATGATAAGGTTTCGGCCGGCAGCACTGTGATCTGCTTTAAGCGGCCAAGTGTCTGTGAGCAAGCGGAAAACCGTGTTAATTTTACGGACAAATCAACACGGTTTTATGGCGGGAAAGCGGGTGTGTGGCCTGCTAGCAAACTTTCCGGCCGCCTAAATAGGCCTCCATCACCCGGGGGTCATTGGCAATTTCAGCGGCTTGGCCGTGGAGAACAATCCGGCCTGTCTCCATGACATACGCATAATGAGCAATCTTAATTGCCTGACGGACATTTTGCTCAACCAGCAGGACCGTTGTTCCCTCGTCATTAATCTCCTGGATTACTTTAAATATATCGGCGACTACCAGCGGGGCCAGGCCCATGGAGGGCTCATCCAGGAGCAGCAGCTTTGGCCGGGCCATTAAGGCCCGCCCAATGGCCAGCATTTGCTGCTGGCCGCCGGACAAGGTCCCCCCCAACTGCTGGTGGCGTTCCGCCAAAATGGGGAAGCGGGCGAAAACTTTTTCCAGATCGCTCAGGATAGCGCTGTCTGTACGCTGGTAAGCGCCCATCTCCAAATTCTCCAGCACTGTCATCTGCGCTAAGATGCTGCGCCCTTCAGGCACGAGCGATATTCCCCGGTTGACTACCTTATGCACAGCCAGACCGGCAATGTTTTGCCCCTGGAAGGAGATTTGACCGGCTGACGGCTGAACCATGCCCATGATGGTTTTCATTGTTGTTGTCTTGCCGGCACCGTTGGCGCCAATTAGGGAGACAATTTTGCCTTTAGGGACGGCAAGGTCGATTGACTTTAAGGCGTTAATATTACCATAACCGGCAACCAGCCGTGAAATCTCAAGCATCTCCCTTATCCTCCTTTCCCAGATAGGCCTCAATCACCTGCGGGTTTTCCTGGATGCTGGCAGGGGGGCCCTCGGCAATCTTCCGGCCAAAGTTTAACACGACAAAACGCTCACATACGTTCATCATCAGGTGCATGTCATGTTCAATCAGGATGACTGCCTTGCCCAGCTGCCGGATTTGCGCAATCAGCTGCCGCAGGTCCTCTGTTTCACTTTCATTCATACCGGCGGCAGGTTCATCCAACAGCAGCACCTCCGGATCCGAGGCCAGGGCCCGGGCAATTTCCAGACGGCGCTGTTGGCCATAGGCGAGCGCACCGGCCAGGGTATTGGCTGCAGCACCGATGCCTGTCAGTTCCAGCATGGCGCGGGCTTGGCCGCGGATGGTTTTTTCTTCCTCCCGCTGCGCCCTGGTCTGCCATAAGCCTTGCCAGAGACCGGCGCGGGTACGGCAGTGGGCGCCAACCATAACATTCTCCAGCGCTGTCATCTGACCGAACAGGCGGATATTTTGAAAGGTACGGGAAATCCCCAGTTTGGTAATCTTATGGGGCTTTAAGCCGACGATGGTTTTATCCTGGTAAACGATGCGGCCGGCACTAGGCGGCAGTACGCCGGTAATCAGGTTGAACAGAGTAGTTTTGCCGGCGCCGTTAGGGCCGATTACCCCCAGGATTTCCCGTTTATTGACATGAAAGCTGATATCAGCTAACGCCGCCAGCCCGCCAAAATTTTTGCTGACTTTTTCCAGTGCCAGGATCATCCTGCCGACCTCCTTGTGGGTTCCGCCTGTTCCTGCGCTGGCGAAGCGGTGTTAAGCCTGGACTGCCAGTAGCGGATGGTTTCTTCGCTGATCAGTCCCTGGGGGCGGAAGATCATCATGATCACAAGAATACCGCCATAAATCATGGCCCGGTAGTCGGCAGCCGCGCGCAGTACTTCCGGCAGGGTTGTCAATAGGACCGAGCCCAGCAGCGGCCCCCACACCACATTGCTGCCGCCGAATACGGCAAAGAGCAGGATTTCAACCGCCCGGTGATAGGAAAAGTCCTTGGGGCCAATATAAAAGGTAATATGAGCTGCCAGCCCGCCGGCAATCCCGGCCACAAAAGCGCCGAGAAAAAAGGCCAGCAGCTTGTAATTGGTGGTATTTACGCCTGACACTTCCGCCGCATGCTCGTCAGCCTTAATGGCGGCAAAGGCCCGGCCGATTCTGGAGTTGCGCAGCCGGACGGCAAAAAAAACGATAAAAGCCAGGATCGCCGCCAAAACGGCAATAACCGCTACATTGCTGAGTTGCTGCAGGCTGAAGCCGGCCAAGCCCTGGCTATAGCCCAGGGCAGAAAGCTGTTTGCCGATCAGCACCCCCAGGGAGGGGATGCCGGCAAGGCCTAACGCCCCGTTCGTAATTTTCAGGTTGAGAATAATGACTCTGACGACCTCGCCAAAACCGAGGGTGGCAATTGCCAGATAGATGCCCTGCAGCCTGGTAGCGGGAATGCCAATGACTGCGGCCGTCAGGCAGGCGGCCAAACCGCCGGCCGGGATGGCCAGATATACGGGCAGAGCAAGTTTTAGCGTCAGCAGGGCGGAGGTATAGGCGCCTACGCTCATGAACCCCGCATTTCCCAGCGACAGCTGTCCTGTGGCCAGGGTTAAATAAATACTGATGCCCAACATGGCGTTAATCAGAATGAACATCAGAATCTGGAGATAATATGGATTTAAGAGGGTGTCCATGGCTACCGCCCTCCCTGAGGCGCGCTGCCGCCAAACAAACCCTGGGGCCGCACAAATAATAAGATCATGATTAGGCCGAAGGCGACGGCATCCCGGTAGGAGGAATCGCCGTAGGCGACGCTAAATACCTCGGCAATACCTAACAGCAGGCCGCCGACCATGGCGCCGGTTATATTGCCAAGACCGCCCAGGATTAATACCGCCAGGCCTTTGAAACCCATGGTAATGCCCATCGTCGGTTCGACGGCATTAAATGCCAGCCCGACGAGGACGCCGGCTACGGCCCCGAGTCCGGAAGCCAGCATAACCGTCATGACAATGACCCGGCGGGTGTCAACACCCAACAGGCCTGCTGTTTCAATATTTTCGGCTGTGGCCCGGATGGATTTGCCGGCCTTGGTTTTAGCCAGCCAAAAGCGCAGCACCAGCATGAGACCAAAAGAGATAGCCAGAATGATAAGCTGGATAAAGGAAATCTTAAATATTCCCAGATCCAGCAGCTGTCCGGCGAAGACCGGCGGGAAGGACTGGGCCTGGGGGCCAAATAGCTTAAGGGCCAGGCTTTCCAGAAAAATAGATACCCCAATCGTGCTGATCAGCGGCGCCAGGTGGGAGACTTCTTTGCGGCGCAGGGGGCGCAAGGCCACCCGTTCCAACAGGTAGCCAAGCACGGCCCCGGTAAGCATGGACCCGGCCAGAGCGCCAATAATACCGATATTGAACTTTGTGACAAGCATCAAGCCGACAAAAGCCCCAATCATGAATATTTCGCCATGGGCCATATTCACAATGTTTAGTACGCCGAAGATCAAAGTATAGCCTAAGGCAATGACTGCATAGGTGCTGCCTAATGTGAGGCCGTTGACCACTTGCTGCAAGAACACGAGCTTCACTCCTCGTTGGTTATTTTTTCATACTATTTTAATTCAGTAAACTGGCCGTCTTTGACGACAAGGATGGTAACCTCCATCGCCGGGTTGCGTTTGGCATCAAAAGCGAATTTGCCGGTAACACCAGGGAAATCTTTTACGTTGGCCAGGCTGTCCCGGAGTTTCTGCCGGTCGGTTGTGGTGCCGGCTTTTTCCAGCCCGTCGGCCATGATATACAGGGCGTCATAAGCCTGGGCGGCAAACTGGTCGGGTTCTTTGTTGTATTTTGCCTTATAGGCAGCCACAAACTGCTTAACCTTTTCATCGTCTTTACCCGGGAACCAGGGACTGGCCACAACAACGCCTTCTGCGGCCGCGCCGCCGGCTTTAATTAATTGGGGGGAGTTGAACCCGTTATTGCCGACAATCGGCACGGTAATGCCTAGCTCCCTGGCCTTTTTTAAAATAAGCGCAGCCTCCTGATATAAGCCGGCCACCATAATTGCATCAGGTTGCAGGGCGGCGATCTTGGTCAGCTGAGCGGAAAAATCAGTGTCTTTATCAGCAAAGGTTTCCACTGCCACCGTGGCCATGCCATTGTCTTTTATTGCCTGTTCAAAAGTTTTAAAGCCGGATACGGCCCAGTCGTTATTATTTGAATACATGACAGCCACTTTTTGCAGGCCGAGCTTTTCCTTGGCCTTCTTTACCGCGTGGGGAATGGCCAGCGATTCCGGTAAGGCATTGCGGAAGACATAGTCACCGATGTCTGTTATTCCCTCCGCCGTGGTTGAAGTACCCATAATCGATACCCCGGCCTGGCTGGCAATCGGGCCTACGGCAAACATTTCCCCGCTCAGGGTCGGGCCGATTATGCCAATTACATTATCCTTGTGGATCAGTTTATTAGTGGCATTAATGGCCTCGTTTTTATCCCCTTTGGAGTCTTCAAAAATGAGCTCGATTTTAACCTTGCCCCTGCTGTTGATTTCATCCCGGGCCAGCTCCAGGCCCTGCTTAATCGCTTCGCCATAAGCAGCGCCGCCGCCGGTAAGATACGATACCACCCCGATTTTGGCTGTACCGCCTGCTTCCTGGCCGGCTGGGGCTGCCGGCTGGCTGCCGCCACAGCCGGCGGCGGCAGCGGCCAATACCAGGGCCAGGGCAGCTGCCGACCATTTTTTGAACTTATTGCGCATAGTAAACATACCAATCCTCCACCTTTGCTTTTTATTTTAAACTGCTTCAGCTACGGTCCGATTACCACTAACTGTCCTCAACCCCCTTAAGAAAAGCTGAAGCCCCTACTGGCAGAACTCTCTGCCAGTAGGGGCGAATGCGCGGTACCACCCTACATTGTACTCTTTATGGCCGCCGGGAAGCGGACAGCCTCTTTAACGCCGGGCGGCGCCCCTGTCTGTTGTATACTTCACAATGTATACAAGTCAACAGGAGAGTTCATGGGCGAGGTAACGGCCACAGTCACACACCGGCTTGCACCAGCCGCCGGCTCTCTGCAGTGTTTGTCCTGTTGCTTTCATCCCAATCATTACTTGTACTGCTGTAATTAAACAATTTCTCCCGCAAAGCCTGATTTGTTTACAGTTTTGTTTGTTAATGGGCGTTGTACGGGGGATATTGTTTATTTATTATTCATTATCACAGGACAACGGTTTTTTGTCAATAGGGTAAAAGAAAACATTTCACTCTAGGTCGCTGCCGGCAGAAGCGGCAGATATATTTTAAATTCCAGGCTGAGCGGCAGGATTTCTTATACCGGGATGGGAATATTGATATTATGATAGCGGGAAGAGCTAATGTTAAAATATAAATAAAGGCGGTTAGACTAATGAAGAAACCATTATTTATCGGCTCCGGCGTAGCGATTGTAACTCCTTTTGCCCACAGCGGCATTGATTATCAGGCTTTCACAGAACTGATTGAGTTTCAGATTCAGGGCGGGTCAGATGCCATTATTGTCTGTGGCACTACCGGCGAAGCCTCAACAATGCCTGATGACGAACATATTGCCGCGATTAAATTTGCCGTACAGGCAATTAACAAACGGGTACCGGTTATTGCCGGTACCGGCAGTAATGATACCCGCCATGCCATCGAGCTGTCGAAGGCCGCCGAAGCGGTTGGCGCCGACGGGTTGTTGTCAGTTACGCCCTATTATAATAAGGCCACGCAAAAGGGACTGTATGGCCATTTTAAGCTTATTGCCGACAGTGTGGGCATTCCGTTAATTCTGTACAATGTACCCAGTAGAACCAACCTTAATCTGAATCCCGAGACGATAAAAGCCCTGGCGGAAATAGACAATATTATTGCGGTTAAAGAATGTAACCTGGGGCAGGTAGGTGATGTGGTAAATTTATGTGGTGAGGGTTTTACCGTGTATTCAGGTGACGATAACATGGTCCTGCCGGTATTGTCACTGGGGGGGAAGGGGGTTATTTCGGTGATGGCCAATATTATCCCCCGGGATACTCACGCTATGGTCATGAAATTTATCCAGGGAGACCTTGCCGGTGCCATCAGGCTGCAGCTGCAAACCCTTAATCTGATCAAAGCCTTGTTTAGCGAGGTAAACCCGATTCCGATTAAAGCCGCGGTCAGGCTGCTGGGGTACAAAGCCGGCCAGTGCCGGATGCCGTTAACAGAAATCAGTGAGGAAAACCTGGCGTTGCTCCGGGCTGAGATGGAGGCTTACGGCCTGCTTTAAATGTATTCCCGGTAAAAAACATTTTCTAAACTCCTGTATGCAGGCCAAGTGCAGGAGTTTTTAATTTATGCTGACACGGGGACGGTGGTTTCGTCTTGTAAATCGTCGTTATTAATGATATGCTTTAGGGGAAGGTGTAAAGTTGCCAGTCGGGTCCTGCAGACAATTCCGGGGCCTGCTGTCACTTAGGAGTTGTAAATAAAAGGAAAATAAGGTATTATTAAACATAAACCTGTGTTTTCTGTTAAAAGGCAATCGCCGAGTTTCATGTAATTGGAAGCGGGGGAACCATCTTTGGGGTGAATCCTGTGCAAGCAGGTAGGGCGAATTTCTTTCTGCCCGAATCCGTCAGCTAACCTCGTAGGCGTTGAAAGAGAAGGATGTTATTGTCCTGCCGCTCTCAAAGGCTAACAAATACCTTTGAGAATCCTTCTCAAAGCTGGTTTTGAAATTTCTATCAACATGCAGGATGAGGGTAGAAAAAGAACAAACTACAGTTTTAAGGAGGAGTATGATGGGGAAAACAAGGATTGGCATTTTCGGTTTTGGGAAAACAGGTAAAGTGGTTGCTAATGAATTTTTGCAGGACAACTTATTTACGCTGGCTTGGGTAGTTCGTAAAGGTGATGCTGATCATCAAAAATATGCCAGCCGGCTGCTGGGGCATGAGTTTGATGCCGGGGAGATTTTCTCTGTTGATGACATTGATGATAGTTTTTTTAGAGAAAGGCCAGTGGATGCGCTGGTGGATTTTTCAGACTCATCCGGTGTATACCAATACGCCAAAGCGGCACAGGCGGGAATACCCATAATTTCCGCCATTTCCCAATATGAGCAGGAAGCGCAGGAAGTGCTGAAATCCTATGCAGAATTTGCGCCAGTACTTTATTCTCCTAATATTACGTTAGGGATTAATGTATTGATGGTTGCGGCGCAAATTTTGCAAAAAATAGCGCCCCATGCGGACATTGAGATTGTTGAGGAGCATTTTAAGGGGAAAAAAGAGGTATCGGGAACGGCGAAAAGAATTGCCAATGTGCTTAACCTTAATGTGGAGGAGCATCTGAATTCTATCCGCGTCGGCGGTATTGTCGGCCGCCATGAAATTATCTTTGGCATGCCGAACCAGACGATCCGGCTGTCCCATGAAAGCATTAGCCGGGCAGCCTTTGGCCAGGGCGCTATCTTTGCCGTGAATTTTCTGATAGGCAAGCCGCCGGGCATGTACGCGATGGAAACGATCATAGCCGAGATGTTCAGGCAGAATATTCCTGTATATTAGCTTGGCCACCCCTGCCTCTTGCTGAAGACTTGCAGCAATCTGTTTAGTATATACAGGACGTATAGTGAGTAAAACAGCTTTCCCTGATCAGGGAAAGCTGCTTGCGTTTGTGCCTGGCGCGGCAGGTCTGTTTTGCTCACTATTATTGCAGGTCTGTTTTGCTCACTATTATTATTGAGCGGTTTTTACCCAGACTTCGCAGCCCTGGAACGGGTTTGCCGTCCCCAGGTATAGTTTTTGATCTGCCCCGGCAAATAATTTTCTTACACCATAATTATAGGGATTACCCAAACCATTTAGAGACACCGGCAGCCAGAGAATGCCGTCATTGGATTCCCAGAGATCACAGCCAAGTGATCTGTAGCCGATAACATACAGCGCATTAACCAGATAAGCGGAGAAGATATATCTAAGAAAGCGGGTCATAGTGCCTGCTGGATTGGCAGGCAGCAGTGTTTCCACGATATCAGGAATCACGGAGATAAGCTGAGGCAGCAGATTATTCCAGCTCCAGGTGCCCAGATAAAGCTTGTCGTCAAAAGCCTGGATCTGCCAGCAGTAGCCATTGGTCAGATCGCCAAAGCCGGAAGGGTAGCCGCTTAACGGCAGGCCGCGCGTGCCGGTGACAGGTTCTGTGGGACTGACCGGGATTCCCCCTACAACCAATTCCCAGCTGTCATCGGGCGCAATCCGGATGACATCAAAGCCCTTGGGGGCTACAATCTGGTCGCCCGGATTGAGGCTTAGAATCGCCGCTTCCATGGCTGTACCAATATAGATATGATCTTTAAAGACCGCCAGCGACCAGGGGTGTTCATTGCGGGCATCGCCGGCGCCTTTATCGACAACCAGCTTCCAGTCGTTTACCTGCGGTGACGTATTGTTGGTCCGCCAAAGTTCAAAGCCTGTCGGCAGGGCTGTGGCCACATAGAGTTGGTCGTTATAACTTAGCAGCAGGTCAATATTACCCCGGGGATTGCCGTTAGGACCGCCGGCGAGATTCACTTCTTCCCAGCCAAGTTCCGGATCCGTTGTGGTAAATAACCGGGCTTCGGCAACGCCGGTTAGCGGCTGGGCCCCCATATACAGCCGTCCCTGGTGGATGGCAATGGCGCTGGTTGCATAGCCCTGAATATTGGCGTCCAGGAGCGTCCAGGTTTCGCCGTCTGTGGATTTTAGGATTAACAATTCCGGGCTTGACGGTGTAAGCGCGCCGGCATACAGGACATTATTGTAGGTGATCATGTAGCGAAAGCCAATGATTAACGGTGCGGCCGGTGCTTTATACACACGCTGCCAGCCCGCTGTGCCGTCTTTTTTATAGCGCCAGATTTCGGCGGCGTTATCGATATTTTGGGGTATCAGGGCCGACGGAACAGGAATATTTCCGAATAAGCCGCTGCTTATCACTGTATAGGGAATATTTCTGGCTGTGCCGACATACATGTAATCGCCTAATTCAGCCATTGACGCGGTATAATTGTTCTGTCTGGCATTGTCGGGGTTGTCGATATCGAACCCGTTTACGGGCGTTATTTTGCGGAAGGCCAGGTTATAGGGAAACACAAACCGATTCGGAGAATAGTTTGATATATGTTTTACATCAAGCGTATAGCAGGGAAAAGCAACAGCTTGCTCATTTGCTTCCAGGACAACGTCGGTAAGGTTTACTCTGGCATCATCATAAGCAGACAGCGTACCTTTTAATATAAACCGTTCCAATATCTCAAACTCGACTTGTTGTCCCAGCGAATGGTTTAAAAATCTGGTAAGGTCTGCCCTGGTATCTTGCATGGTCACTTACGCCACCTCCTGAAATATTACATAACCAGTTATTATATAGTATTCAGGTGCTGGCGAAAGTGACCATTTTCTTGTAAACAGTGGTCCAAAAATGCCGCCGTCGCTATACCGGGTTGAATCGATAGCCTGTACCCCAAAGGGTTTCGATATATTCAGGATTGGCGGGATCTTTTTCAATTTTTTTGCGTATTTTCTGGATATGCACCGCTACTGTGGCCGTATCGCCACAATAATCGTCCCCCCAGATCGTCCCGAAAATATGATCTTTGCTAAATACTATATTGGGATTGGAAGCAAGGAATACCAATAGTTCATATTCCTTGGCCGTAAGCTGTACCTCTTGGCCGTTGACAAGAATTTTATGGGAGGCAGTATCAATTTCCAGGCCTTTATACTGGATTACTTCATAAGCCGGCATATGTCCCCGCAGCCGCTCATACCTTTTGCTATGGGCTTTTACTCTTGCTGTCAGTTCAGCCGGACTAAAGGGTTTGGTCAGATAATCGTCAGCCCCCAGATGGAGGCCTCTGATTTTGTCAATGTCGTCGTTTTTGGCGGAAACGACAATAATGGGTATCTCCAGGGTTTTCCTGATGTCCCTGATAATTGCATAGCCGTCTGTACCAGGCAGCATCAAATCAACGACCACGACATCATAGGCACCGGTTAGCGCTTTTTTCAGGCCCAGCAGCCCCTCGGCGGCAATATCGGCCCGAAAACCGTTCAGCTGCAGGTAATCGCGCTCCAATTCAGCAATGTCCGGATCGTCTTCAATAATTAACACACGTTTCATGCCTGATCTTCCTCCTCCTGGGCCTGGGGCAGCGGGAGCCTGACGGTAAAGCAGGAACCGTGCTGCCGGCCGCTTGATACGGCAAGCGTTCCCTGATGGGCTTCCACCAGTTCCCTGGCAATTGCCAGCCCCAGGCCTGTACTGGCGCAATTTTTGGGGCGTTCGGCGTCAATCTGGTAGAACCGGTCAAAGATAAACGGCAGTTTGTCTGCAGGGATGCCAGGGCCATTATCCGCGATATCGAGACAGATGGAGCCGGCCTGCTGATACAGCCGGACCGTGATGAGCAAATCCTGGCCGGGGCTGTGGACGACGGCGTTATTGATCAGATTACTCAGCGCCTGGCGGATTCTTTTGCCGTCCACCTGCAGCCAGTAATCTGCCGCCAGGTGTGGATGGTACAGCAAGCGGACGTTCTGTTCTGCCAGTTCGAACTTGTATTCTTCCATTAGGTCTTGCATAAACTGGCCGATGTGTACCCGCTCAAAGTGAAGGTCTAACTTCTGCATATCCAATTTGGCAAACAGGAACAGATCATCTATGAGTTTATTCACATAAACCGTGTTCTTATGGATAGTCTGCAAATATTTGCGTTGCCCCTCCCCGGCAGCGACTGTTCCCTCAACCAGCGCCTCAATATATCCCTGAATGGCGGTTATCGGTGTTTTCAGGTCGTGAGAGATATTGGCAACAAGGGCTTTGCGGTTGGCTTCATATTCGGCCTGCCGCTTTTCGCTGTTAGATAATTTTTCGGTCATTGTGTTGAAAGCAGCTATTAACAGCTCCAGATCGTTGGGTTTGTCATATTCCAGTGTAATGCTGTAATTGCCCCGGGCAACCTCATCCAGGCCCTGCCTGAGCTTTTCCATCGGCAGGAGTATCCGTTTTTCCAACCGTAGCAGGAACAGGAGCTGCATCAACTCTTTAAGACCGATTGCCACAGCGAAAAAAATAGCGACTTCCTTGATGCCGACCCAGCTAAACAAGAGATATATGATAAGCAGGTTAAACAAAATAAAGGCCGGGCGCAGATAGCGGAAGTATTTATAATGGCGTAAAAACCGGCCATGATGGCCGCCATGACCATCATGCAACCGCCGTAAATGGGCATGAATGCCCTGAGGCCGTCTGTGTCTGAACATGTCAATCCCCTATATGTTTTAGTTTGGCAGCTTACTTACTACACTATTATATTCCAAATAATTGCAGGGCGCAAAATATTGCGCCCTGTAAATTATTAGCCTGCTGCTGCAGCGAAGGTTAACTCAACCTTGGCGGTTAATTCCTGCGGTTCCTGATCTTCCTCGGTTCCGGAACCGCTTAAGGCCACGACTGCCTTTTGGATCTCATAACTCTTGTCGATAAATACATTCACCGTAAACCGGGGCTGGGCGACAGGGCCGAGTTCTTTGAGCAAACGGTGATGACGGTGATGCGGGCGTTCACCGCTTAATTTTTCATACAGCCGTGTTTGCAGATCGGCCGGCAGGTCAGTGCTCTGCAGCGACAGCAGTGTTGATTCGCCTTCCTGTTCTGTTATCTGCAGGGCATTTAATAAGCTTAGCGCTAATGACAGCCTGGTTAAACCGCCCCGAAACCCACCGTGCTTAAACCCATGGCCATGGGGATGAAAGGGGCGTTCCCCATGATGGCCGCGTGCACCCCAACGGTCTGGCGTAAATTCATCGCTGTCTTTATGCTGGCATGCCGTGCCGCCGTAATCCAATTCAGTGGCAATCTTGGCTTTTACCTGGCGGGAAGCCAGGTTTTTTTCGAATTCATTGTGCAAAAAGAATATTTGTTTCTGGTTTTTTTGCACCTGGGCCGTAAGAACGCCGGTGATTACCTCTTTTCTTTTCAGTGTCTGCACCACATCATACAATAATTTGAGCTTGTTCATAGTTATGATAACCTCCTCATTTGTTTGAGGTTATTGTACCTAATGAAATTAAAGCCGTTTTAAACTGTTTATAAAGTTTTTATAAAAATAGTTAAAAAAAAGATAAAGCTGCGCGACTGGCACCGGGTAAGGGGGAGTGAAGCAGAACAGTCCGCAGACGAGAGTCTGCGGACTGGCTTCGTAGGAGCGCTATGATACCGATAGCCTGAAATCAAACCGGCCGAGGGAGGTATTGATGGCCAGGCTGTAACCGGCCTCAGCGGGCGGGAGTTCTTGCTTGCGGACTGTCTGGGGCTGTAAATCGACCTTAATGCCCTTGGTGGACAGCAGGCCGCCGAACACCCCGTTATGCACATTGAGAAACTCGCCAATGCTGTCAAGGGCCATTTCGTCGACACTGGTAAGGTTTTCGCCGCTGAACCGGCTGGCTGCTGCGCGCACAGTCTGTTCGTCCAGCATTAAGTCGATTGTAACAGCCTGATCACCGGTGAGCTGCTGGGAGGCAACCCAGCAGCCGGCTGCGCCGGCCGGGACGGTCTGGGGCAGCAGGAAGGGCGTGGCGTTTAAGAAGCGGACAATATTGCGCAAGGTCAGCCCGGCATAGCTGTATAGCAGCTGGGCCTTGTCGCCGGCCTGCGAGAAATCCAGCAGCCTGTTGAGTTCGGCATCGTCAGCCGTGAGCGGGGCGTTGCCGGCAATGCCGTACTCCTGGCGGAAATCGGCTAAGGCTTTTTCGATAGCCGGTAAGGTCAAGTAGCCGTTGTCGCTGATGGCCTGCACCAATGCCAGGTGGCTTTGGCCCTGGGCGGCCAATAGCCTGTCTACCTGTTCGGCCGTCAGATAGCCTTGCTCCAGGGCCAGCTCGCCAAACTTTTTGTCTCTTGCCCGTTGCAGATCATGGAGTTCTTCCGCCTGTTTCCCTGTCAACAGGCCGGCATCCACCGCCAGGGTGCCCAGCCTGACCCGGGCGGAGCGCTCATGCTGCAGTGACTGGAAAAGCTGATCCGGCGTAAGCAAGCCCTTATTTAACAGATAATGCCCAAAATATTGATTAAACATTGTGTTTGCTCCTTTACAATCAAGTATAACCAGCAGCCGGACGCCAGGCTACAGCTGTGGCGCCGGCGTCTGTTTATTTTGCAGGACCAGGTCAATAACCGGCGGCAAATTGTCCTCACTGACCGGTTTGATAATATAGTTTCTGGCCCCGGCCTGCAGCGCATCAAAGATGACATGTTTCTGGCCGGATGAGCTCACTACAATAATTTTTGCCGCCGGGTCCGTTGCGAGCAGGCGCTTAATTGTTTCCACCCCACCCAACCCTGGCATGGTAATATCCATTGTTACAATGTCCGGCTGGCATGCCGGATAGCGGGCAATGGCCTGTTCGCCGTTAGCGGCTTCACCGGCCACGGTGTGTCCGGATTTTTCCAGTATTTTACGCAACGTATTTCTCATCATCATCGAATCATCAACTACCAAAACTCGCGCCATTTTTTATCTTCCTCCTGTAAGCATAGTATTCTTATTCATATAAACCATTCAAAAGAGAATAATTCTCATTATCAATATATAATTTTACCATCAATTAGAAAAATCCTGCAAGGTTTACTTGCTTTTGCAAAGAAAGTTTTTGGCTTCTGGTTGTTCCTGGTTTCGGGGTTTTTGTGCGTTGAGGCAGATTATGTGTTGTGATTCATCCGGATGACCCTCTGGCCAGGAACCCAGGATATCGATGAAGAGATTTATCATAAGCTTCGCCTAATAATAAGAAGGGCACAGCAGCCAAGGATTTTTATCCTGGCATTTGCTGTGCCCTTTTGCTTCAGGCCGTCTCTGTTATGCAGCTATCCCGACAGCCCTTCGCGGCCGGCGGAATATATGGATTTTTAGGGGCTGAGCCGTCACTGCGGCACAATGACAAGTCTGACCGGCAGGTTTGATGCCCCTGGCGGGCTGAAGGTGAAAGACAGCGGGTCACCGCTGGTGTACGTGCCCAGGAACGCCCATTCTTGCTTGTGGGCATCGCCGAAATGCAGCCGGCCACGGGGGGTGGCAACAGGGCTCCAGTTTACTTCCGGATGGTTTATGCCGATAGCGCCGGCGTAGGTGCCCCCCAGTGGCACCAGGTAATAGGAAACCTTGCCGCCAGGTTTGGAAGGCAGCAGTATTTCATAAACAATGCCGTAATTGCCGTAATTGAGCACGGCGGAGCCGTCAGTGGCGTCGATTCCCGTAACATAAGGATCGATTTCGTTGTCAGCCAGGGTGATGCCGGCGATTTCCCCCGCTGCCGGGTCATAGTCCCTGACAGGGGTAATCCGCCTGTTCGCCCCGGCAAAGGTCCCGCGTAAATGACACTCATCAGCTGCAAGCACGGTTGCCGTCCGGGCATAGGAAATGCTGCTCTCCGTCACCGGCAGCATCATAACCGTAACGGTAACCGGCTGGTCAACCTCAAAATCATAAATGCCATTGACCAGCATATTCGGGACAATGGCGGTTTCCTCCAGGCTGGCAGCCAGCGGCAGTACTCCCCCCGGCGGAATGCTGAGCCGGTAAGCCTGTTTTGCGCCGAAGTAAGCAGCCTGCGTTTCTTTGCCGACCTTGAGCCAGGGGTTGCCCGGTCCCCCCAGGGTAGCCTGGCTGACCATAACCTGGGCGGTATGCTCTCCCTGATTTGTTAACAGCACAGCAATTTTTTTTACATCCCTGGATGCATTGACATGATAAAAGAAAAGTCGTACAAAACCTGATACCTTATCCTGGTAGAGTATGCCGTTACCCCTTACCATTTCCGGACTATCAGACAGCAGTAAGGTTCCGCCCCGGGAGCTTGTGCTTACCTCCCATTCCGGCAGCCAGCCGATATTCAGGCCTGGCGTTACTGTAAGGGCAGCGGCGGTTGCACTGCTGCTCAGAATGGCTGTTGCCATGACAAACAGAATAAGCTTTTTGATAAAATTCATTTGAACCTCCTAACAAGTACAACAGCTACTGTTGAAAAAGATAAAGCCCCTAGCAATGCCGCCGCACTGTAGGGGAAAGCAATTACGACTTGGCAGGCGCAAATGACCGGAGCATTTTCCGGACCTGCGGTTCCCAATATTTGCGTTCGCTGTCTGTGGTCAGCAGGACCGCGGTTGCCAGGTGACCATTATCATTAAAAGTATAGCCTTTGGCATAATACGGCATGTTTATTCCGTACACCGACATAAGTAAACGGGCACTCAGGCCATAGGCCGGCCGGTCATTGATTGTCAGATAGTCAGGGCGGCTGACCTCCAGGAAAGGCACACCGGCCCGCGTTTGGTCATAGGCTTTAGCCAGTTCTTTTGTCACTACACTGGCGGTGGCGGTAATTGTTGCCTCCAGGTTTTGCCGTTCGGCAGCGGTAATTTCTCTGGTGAAATATGCCTTATCGCGGGCTGACATTGGTTTGTCGTCCCGGTAAAACAAGAGGACTGCCGTACGGTAGGTTTTACCGTCGTTGGCAGTAATCTGGTATAATTGCAGGTTTAATTTATCCAGCAGGACCAGGGGATCGGCCGGCGGCACCGGCTTGGGAGGGGCCGGCTTATCGGCACTTGCTTTTTCCTGGGCTTCTGTTATGATCTTCGAGAATACAAACAGCAAATTGGTTGTTTGCCAATTTTCAGGAATAGAGTACAGGCCGATTTTTTCGATATGCCAGTTGACTGTCTTGGCTGCATGGGCGGTAACGCTGCCGGTGAGCAGCAGCAGGCAAGTTAAGGTTATTATCAGTAACCTGCTCTTTTTCATAGATAGACTCCTCCAGCAATTTTTTCAACCGGGTTGATATAGACGACTGCCGGCTCTTTTTAGTATTCAAGAAAATAGCAGTGATTTCCTGCCAGTGTCTTAGCCAGGTTATATTTTAGTTTTAGGGCGAGATAATGGCAAAGGGCAAGGCAGCGCCGCCGACGCATACCGGCAGGGGTCTGCTGGGAGGGGCTGACGCCGCCACTTGCCATTTTGGCCGTCAGCAGCCTAACAAGATACTGTGGTCAAGGCACTAAGCGCTGCATGCTGAACTCTTCAGCGAATTTCGGCCGAAAACCGGCAAAATCTGCGCCATACCGGGATTTAAACGCAAAAAAACGGGCCTGATACGGGTAGAACAACAAATTTTTTTAAAGTGTAAGCAGTTCATCGTCGATGATAGTAATAATTGAATTCTTTTGCATTTTGGCTTTGTAGAGAGCGTGATCTGCCTGCAGCAAAAATTCATTTAACGTCTGGCCTGGCTGTAATGGCACAACGCCTGCGCTTATCGTAAGCTGGTAGGGTAAAAAAGTGGTTTCCGCGAGGCGGCGTATTTTCTCCATCACCTCGCGGGATCTTTCTATCGTAGTCCCGGCAAAAATAATGGCAAATTCGTCACCGCCCCAGCGGGTAACGACAGTGGTGCCGGCATTTTTTTTCAAAAGGACTGCCAGGCCTGATAATAACTGATCGCCGGTCGTATGGCCGTAGGTATCGTTAATTGTTTTAAACCCGTCGACATCGATCATGGCCACACATAAATGCAGTCTTTGGGCCGTTGCCCGGCAAAAATGTTTTTGCAGGACCGAGTAAAAATAACGTCTATTCCATAAGCCTGTGAGAAAATCGGTGTGGGAAAGCCGGTTTAGTTTCCGGATTAAACTGCCGGTTACCAAACCGCTGCCGGCAATGATGCCGGTAATACCTGCCCACAATAACCCGCCATAATTTCCCGCCAGAACTATGTCCAGATAATAGCCGGTTATACCGATAAGCGCTCCGGATGATGAGAGTATTAACCAAGCGTAATTATAAAACACTTACCCACCTCTGCTGATGTCAAGTTGACGTGTTTATTGCAGTACTAACCAACAATGCCTACGTCATAATTAATATTAAGTTATAAATTAAATATTAATGTATAACTTAATATTAATCAATAATTTTATGTATACATTTTCGGGACATTGATATAGTAAAAGTCAGGTGATGTGTGTGTATGTTGATTACAATGCAATTGGTCAACGAATTAAGAAAATTCGCAAACAAAAACGACTAACACAGGAGAAAGTAGCCGAAAGCCTGGAAGTTTCCACTGTTTATATCAGTCAGATAGAGAACGGGAGGACAAAGCTCAGTCTGGAAATGCTGGTCCGGCTCGCAGGCTTGCTGGACACTGAGCCAGGTTATTTTCTTACCGGTATTTCTTATCATTCACAGGATTATCTAAAGGCAGACATCGCCCAACTGCTCCGGGAATGTCCGCCCGAAAAACTCCAGCTAATTATGGATGTGGTGAAACTTATTACCAAGTATTAAGTAATCCGGTAAAATATCCTCATAGTAAGGGGCAATAAAAAGCCGTCCCCAAGCGTTGCGCTTTTGGACGGCTTTTTTCTTCACCGCGTCAGCAATTATAAAATTTCAATCAACTGGCAGCCTTGGCAACCTTTACGGCACAGACCTTATATTCATAGGTTTTGGTTACTTTATCGTAGAAGCCGCTGGTGACCTGATTGGTCGGCGCGTTGACAAAATGGAAAGACATCCATATTCCGCCCGGCAATACATCAGTAGTTACCCAGGCTTTAGCTTGTACTGAACCCCGGCGGGAAGAAACCTTAATTATATCCTGGTTATTGATGCCCAGGCGCTGCGCGTCAGCAGGGTGGATCATAACCTGTTCCTCCGGGCGGAACTCGGTCAAATGTTTAGATTTGCCTGCTGTCGTAATATTATAGTGATACAAAATACGGCCGGTGGTAAGGACGAAGGGATATTCGGCATCAGGCTCCTCGCCGGGAAGCTGATGCTCGATCGCCTTAAATACGCCGGCGCCGCTGGTAAATTTACCGTCTTTGTGAAGATACTGACTGCCGGGGTGCTCCTTGCTTGGTACCGGCCACTGCAAGCCGTTTTCGTCAATCCGCTCAAACGAGAGGCCGGCAAACATGGGGCTTAAAGCGGCCATTTCATCCATAATCTCACTGGAATTGCTGTAGGCCATGGGATAACCCATTTTGGCTGACAGATCGCGGATAATCTGCCAGTCGGGGAGGCTGCTGCCAATGGGTTCTATGGCCTTGCGGACCCGTTGCACGCGGCGTTCACAATTGGTGAAGGTGCCATCCTTCTCAGCAAACGAGGCGCCGGGGAGGATAACATCAGCTAATTTACCGGTCTCGGTCATGAAGAGGTTCTGCACTACCAAAAATTCAAGATTGGCAAACCCTTTGTGCACATGGTTGGCATCGCCGTCTGTCAGTACCGGGTCTTCGCCCATGACATACATGGCCTTTAAAGTGCCCTCGACCGCAGCATCAATCATGTCAGGCAGCATCAGTCCGATTTTTCCCGACAACTTTACCCCCCAGGCTTTTTCAAACTTTTCCTGCATCTGAGGGTCATTAACCTTCTGATAGCCGGAATAAACATTCGGCAGCGCCCCCATGTCGCAGGAACCCTGTACATTGTTTTGACCACGCATTGGGTTTACGCCGGCATTAAGTTTACCAACATTGCCTGTCAGCATGGCTAAATTGGCCAGGCTCATTACATTGTCAGTGCCGCAGGTATGTTCGGTAATGCCCAGGGTGTAGAAGATCGCAGCCCGCTCCGCCGTGGCATAGATGCGGGCAGCTTCGCGCAGTAAATGCGCCGGTACTCCTGTTATATTTTGCACATATTCAGGGGTGTATTTTTCGACTACCTCTACCATTAAATCAAAGTCGACAGTGCAATTTTTAATGAATTCCAGGTCATGCCAGCCGGCTTTGAGGATGATATGCATCAGACCATTAATAAGCGCAATATCAGTACCTGGCCGCAGCTGCATAAAGACATCGGCTTTTCCTGCCAGCTCTATCTTCCGCGGGTCGGCAACAATCAGTTTTGCCCCCTTACGGAGGGCCTGACGCATTTTGGCAGCAATGACCGGATGGGCTTCTGTAGGATTGCCGCCAATTAAGAAGATTACTTTCGAGTCCGCAACCTCGCCAATTGAATTGGTCATGGCGCCCGAGCCGAAGGAGGCGGCCAGCCCTGCTACCGTGGGGGCGTGGCAGGTCCGGGCACAATGATCGACATTATTAGTGCCGATAACAGCCCGCATAAATTTCTGCATAATGTAGTTATCTTCATTAACACAGCGGGCAGAACTAATGGCAGCCAGGGCATCACTGCCATGTTTGTTTTTTATTTCACTAAATTTTGTCGCAATTAGCTCCAATGCTTCGTCCCACGTGGCCGCCACAAATTCTCCGTTTTTCTTTATCAGCGGCGTGGTCAACCGTTCGGGGCTGTGGATATAATCGATGCCAAAGCGGCCTTTTACACAAGTGAGCCGCCCGTTTACCACACTGGTCAGGTTGGAAGTAACGCCTATTACCCTGCCTTCTTTAACATTAAGGTCATAATTGCAGCCTACACCGCAGAAGGGACAGGTGGTCTTAACTTTTTTATCCGGCAGGCCTTCGTTGAACAGCGGTTTTTCCAGCAAGGCGCCTACCGGGCAGGCCGACACGCAGGTGCCGCAGAAAAAGCAATCGGTTTTGACTAAAGGATCATCAAAGGCAGGTGTGACTTTGGCAGTAAAGCCGCGATCCGTCCAATCCAGGATATTACAGCACTGCACTTCCTGGCAGACGCGCACGCAGCGGCCGCATAAAATACATTTGTTGTTATCTCTAATGATAAACGGATTGCTGTCATCAAGAGCATGCTGGCGTTTTTCTCCCGCAAAGCGCACTTCTTTTACGCCAAGCTGAGTAGACAGGGCTTGCAATTCACAATCGAGGTTGCGTTTGCAGGACAGACAATCCTGCGGATGATTGGCCAGGATCAGTTCCACAACACTGCGGCGGGCTTCAAAAATTGTGACCGAACTTGTGCGTACAACCATTCCTTCCGCAACCGGATACGTACAGGCTGTAACCAGGCCCCGGGCTCCTTCCACCTCAACAACACAGATACGGCAGGAGCCTTCAGGGGTTAAATCGGCCAGGTGGCACAAGGTAGGAATTTTGATGCCGGCTTGGCGGGCGGCATCAAGAACGGATGCCCCTTTGCCAGCCTGTACCGGCAAACCATCAATTATCAAATTAATTGTTTCCATAAATTTTTATCGCGCTCCTTTACATGAGTATTGCCTAGAAATCACTAAATCGTAAAATCTTAGGATAATACCAGCTTATAGATATAGAAAAAACTAATTAAAGAAATTGATATTTTCTATATCTTGCGGCATAGTTTGACTACTTATCATTTACCCTCCTTTTTTGATAAATTGACTTACCGTCTTTTCTTACTCTGATGGTGTAATGATATTAAATGCTGTTGCTGCAGTGTAAGGTTTGGAATATTAGCACGAATGTTCTTACAGTTAGTGTATATTATTATTTTATAGTAAAGATGCTTTCAGTTCAATTTAATTATTCTGAATGGTGTAATATTATTCAAAAAATATTGGCCTAATTAGACTTTACCGGTGAAATTTAGAGAAAAAATGTGGTGAAACTATAACAAGGGATATATATAAGATTACGACAGAGGCGGAAAGGGGATAACGAATGGAGCGGATCACCGTACTGGGAATAGGAAATATTCTTTTGCAGGATGAGGGATTCGGCGTCAGGGTAATAGAACAGCTTCGCGAGCGGTACTGCTTTCCGGCCCATGTTCAGGTTTTGGACGGCGGGACCCTTGGCCTGGGGTTAGTAAGATTTCTGGCCGGAACCGATAAACTAATGGTAATAGACGCTATTGACGGCGGCGGGGTGCCGGGTACTTTTTACCGCTTTGCCGGCAATGAGGCTAAACTGTATTGGCAAAATAAAGTGTCAATGCATGACCTGGGGCTTAAAGATGTGCTGGCTACGCTGGCGCTATTGGAACAGCCAGTCGGCGAGATAATAATTATGGGGGTTGAGCCGGCGACACTGGAAGTGGGGCTGGAGCTGTCGGCACCTGTCAGGGCCATGATCGACAGGGCGCTGTTGGAAATTATGGCCCAACTGGCGGTCTGGCAAGTGGCGGCGAGCGCAATGATAAAACCGGCCTATAGTAATCAGCATGTGTAACTCACAGATCAGCTTACGCGCTGTCCATACGTTTTCCAAGTTTGTTACAGCAATTGGCAGGAGTTTTTTCCGCCGTTGCTGTTTTTTTCTTGAAAAATGCTCAACAGCGTAAAAATGCTGAAATATGCAGGATTTTGTCATTGTTTAGAGAAATCACCTAAATATAGGAATATATTTCCTGATGGTTTTTGGGAAGCTGCCTAGTGTCTTGACCGGCTTGAAAATTTAGGTTAGGCTGGGAGATTTTTTTGTCCTGCAAGGCGGACGACCGCGCATATCGGACATATGTAGACGGTGACAACAGGGCAGGACAGGAAAAGATTCACAAGCTAGCCAACGTTTTAATCCGTTCAAGACCCTAATGCAAGGCTTAACATGAAGGAGGGAATTGCGTGCTTTATGACCAGTCATTATGGGATTTATTTCAAAAGAAGAAGATTTCACGGCGTAATTTCATCAAAACCTGCGTTGCCCTGACCGGGATGATGGGCTTGGCACCCACTGCTTTACCGGATGTTATTGCCCGGGCGGAACAACGGTCTTTAGTCCCGGTAATCTGGCTGCATGGTTTAGAATGTACAGGCTGCTCCGAATCATTTATCCGTTCCAAAGCACCGTTGGCTTCTGATGTCCTTTTAACAATGATCAGCCTGGAGTACAGCGACACCCTGTCGGCCGCTTCCGGGCTGGGAATAGAGCATCACCGGGAACAGGTAATGCAGGAGTTTGCCGGCAAGTTTCTGCTGGTGGTTGAAGGCGGCGTGCCGGTGGGCAGTGGCGGCAATTTCTGCACTGTCGGCGGTTTTCCTTATGTTGACGTACTGAAAGAGACGGCCAAACCGGCGGCTGCTGTTCTGGAATTTGGCTCCTGTGCTGCCTGGGGCGGGATTCAGGCGGCTAGACCTAACCCTTCGGACAGCCTGCCTGTAAGCCGGGTATTAGCCGATAAACCCATTGTTAAGATTCCGGGCTGTCCGCCTATTCCAGAGGTTATGACCGGCGTCATTATGCATTATACCCTGTTTGGCCAGCTGCCGCCGCTTGACCGCTTCGGCCGGCCGAAACAGTTTTTTGGCAACAGGATTCATGATACCTGCTACCGCCGGCCTTTTTTTGACTCCGGGATGTTTGCCGAGCGGCTGGACGACGCCGGCTCCAAGGCCGGCTGGTGTTTGTACAAGCTGGGCTGCCGCGGCCCTGTTACGTATAACTCCTGCGGCAATATGCGCTGGTGGCAGGGGTTGTCCTATCCGATTCAGGCCGGCTCACCCTGTATTGGCTGCAGTGACAACGGTTTTTGGGATAATGACCCGTTCTTCGAACGGCTGCCCAATGTAGCCACGCCTAACACCATCAGTAACGCCGACCAGATCGGGATGGCGGTCGCCGGGGCCACGGCAGCCGGGATTGCTGTCCATGCCGGGGCCAGCCTCTTGCGGCATAACCGGGCCGGCAAGCAGGATGAAAGGACCGGCCATGATCAGACAATCGGAGGTGGTGAGTAACTATGAAACGAATTGTCGTCGACCCGATTACACGGATTGAAGGGCATTTGCGCCTGGAGTTAATTATAGATGATAACGGCAGGGTGCAGGATGCTTTATCCAGCGGGACTGCCTGGCGGGGGATTGAGGTCGTGCTCAAGGACCGGGACCCGCGGGATGCCTGGGCATTTGCCGGCCGCATCTGCGGCGTGTGCACCTCAGAGCATTCCAATGCTTCCCTGCGGGCGGTTGAGGATGCGCTGGGGATTGAAATTCCTAAAAACGCCAATTACATACGGAACATTATGGCCGGAGCCATTATGGTTCATGACCACCTGGTCCATTTTTACCACCTCCATGCGCTCGACTGGGTTAGCCCTGTGGCCGCACTGCAGGCTGATCCTGCGGCTGCCGCCCAATTGCAGGATACGATTTTGGACAAATACCGGCTGAAAACAGACACCCCTGCCGTTCATGCCTTCAGCGCTTATCCGAAAGAGACACCCCGCGCCGGGGCCGCCTTTTTCCGGGATATGCAGAATAAAGTCAAAGACATTGTCGAGAGCGGCCGGCTGGGTATTTTTGCGGCTCACTGGTGGGAGCACCCCGATTATGAACTCTTACCGCCGGAGGTGCATCTGATCGGGATTGCCCATTACCTGGCCACCCTGGACAAGCAGGCCGATATTATGGTGCCCCAGGTTGTATTTGGCGGTAAAAACCCCCATCCCCATTATGCTGTGGGCGGGATGCCCTGTGCCATTTCCATGAACGACATGAATGCGCCCATTAACAGCAATCGCCTGGCGATGGTTGACACCAGTATCAATCTGACAGCTACCCTCGTGGATCAGTATTATATTGCCGATGTGCTGGCGATGGCCCATATATACTTGACGAAGGGACAGACCGGCGGGGGCGGGCTGGCCAAGCAGCGCGTGCTTGGCTACGGTGATTATCCTGATAACCCGTTTAAAGGCATTGGCGAATTTTATGACCGGATTTTATTGCGCTCCAACGGGGTGGTCGAAAATTTTGCCGGCGGTGTGCTTACGGCTACGGTGCATGAGCTTGGTGCAGCCGACCTGACCGCGGCCGGGATCATCACGGAAGCGGTCGACCATTCGTGGTACAAATATCCTGCCGGCAGCACGACTTTGCATCCCTGGCAGGGCGTATCGGCGGCGGACTTTCAGTTCACCGGCAAAAAGCAAGGCAATCAGTGGCTCGAATTGGATGAAAAGGGCAAATATTCGTGGGTCAAGACGCCGGCCTGGAAAGGCAAAACGGCTGAGGTTGGCCCGTTGGCCCGCTACATGATTATCTATACCAAGGTGAAGCAGGGCGTGATCCAGCCCAACTGGGTTGAGGCGATGATTGTGCAGCAAGTGGATGAAGCCTCCAGGATATTCGGGCTGGCACCTGAGGTTTGGCTGCCGACCACGGTGGGCCGGACGGTGGCCCGGGCTTTGGAAAGCCAGGTATGTGTTGCCCTGGAACGCCACTTTTTCAATAAGCTGGTCGAGAATATCCGTAATGGCGACACGACCGTAATGAATAATGAAAAATGGGAACCCGGCACCTGGCCCAAACTAACTCAGGGGGTGGGGGTGCACGAGGTGCCCCGCGGCTCGCTTGGCCATTGGGCGGTCATCGAAAATGGGCGCATAAAAAACTATCAGGCCGTAGTGCCGACTACCTGGAATGCCTGCCCCCGCACCGCTGATGGCCAGCAAGGCGCTTTTGAGCTGTCCATGATCGACACACCGGTTGCAATTGCCGACAAACCGCTGGAAATACTGCGTTCCATTCACTCCTTCGACCCTTGCCTGGCTTGCGCGGCCCATCTGTACAACCCTGACGGCCAGGAAGTGTCAGTCGTGCATACCGACCCTTATGTATAGGCCTGGAGGTGAGCAGCGTGTACGTTTATCGTGTATTAAGCCCCGGTCTGCGGTTTTTCCATTGGCTGATGGCAGCGTGTATGGCTGTTTTATTCTTAACCGGCCTCTACATTGGCAGTCCGGGATATATTGGCACTCAGGGGACTGAACCGACCTTCGCGGTAACCAATCTGTTTTCTATGGAAACCATGCGGTTTGTTCATTTTACAGCTGCTTTTGTTTTCAGCGGCGGGCTGCTGCTGCGGGTCTATCTGCTGTTTACCTACCCGGGAAACCGGCTGTTTCCTGATTTTCGCTCAGGCGATTATTGGCGGGGGCTGGGAGAAATGGCCGCGTATTATTCCTTTCTCCGCCCGCGGCATCGCCTTTATCTGCGGAATCCGCTGGCGGCGACTTCTTACCTGGCAGCATATCTGCTGATGGTTATCGAACTGATCACCGGGCTGGCCATGTACGCCATGATTAACCCTAATTCGCCTGTTGCTTATTTGGTTGCTCCGGTTAACGGCTGGCTTGGCAGTGAATATATGACCCATGTCGTCCATCATGTGATTGCCTGGTGTTTCTTTATTTTTGCCCTGGGCCATATTTACATGGTTTTTTATAACGATGTTGTCGAAAAAAGCGGTGAATTATCCTCGATTGTCTCAGGCTGCAAGCATTACTCCGAACCCCCGGTTGATGCGGCAGATGCTTTGCTGGATAAGAATGAAAGCAGACGGCTGTAATGGCTGGCCTTGCTGGCGGGAATAAGATGTAACTATTTGCGCATTGACAAAAATTAGTAAGGTTTGTTAAGATAAATACAATTAGATATATAGGATGAAGGTTATGGGAGAGACCGCGCAGGCGGCGCCGAAGGAGTAAGTGCTTTGTCAAACTCTCAGGCAGAAGGACTGTAACCGGACTATACTCTGGAGAGCACACCGCCAGGAATGGGGGTGTCACCGATGGGGAAGCCTGAAAAAGGCAAATCTCTCAGGTACAACGGACAGAGGCAAAGGGAACTATTCCTTTGCCTCTTTTTTATTTGTCGATTTTTAGCCTGTGGCCATTATAAAAAGAGAACGCGAATGGTAGCGGTGGAGTAGTTTTGTCTGACGACAACATATACCAAAAGGGAGATGAGGTTATGGCCGTACGGCAGACGCCACTGTATGAAGCTCATATCAGGTACGGTGGCAGGATCGTCGAATTTGGCGGCTGGTTGCTGCCTGTTCAGTATACGGGGATACTGGAGGAGCATAAGGCAGTCAGGGAAAGAGCCGGGTTATTTGATGTGTCCCATATGGGGGAGGTGTTGGTTAAGGGACCGGATGCGCTGGCCTTTCTGCAGAAATTAGTAACCAACGATGTGGCGCGCCTGGCCGATCATCAGGTCCAGTATACGCCGATGTGTTATTCCGATGGCGGCACGGTTGACGATTTGCTGATCTACAAACAGGGCGAAGGCGAGTATTTTCTGGTTATTAACGCCGCCAATATTGAAAAGGACTGGGCCTGGATGGAGGAGAACAGCACCGGTTTTCATGTGGAATTAAGCAACCTGTCGGCGGAAACGGCCGAACTGGCTTTGCAGGGGCCACTGGCAGAAGCCATCCTGAGTAAACTGACAGAGGCGGATTTGCAGCAGCTTGCCTACTATTGGTTTATACCTGAGGCAACTGTGGCCGGCCGGACGGTCATGATTTCCCGCACCGGCTATACCGGTGAAGACGGATTTGAGATTTACAGCCGGCCGGCAGATGCCGCTTATCTGTGGGAGGCGATTATGCAAGCCGGTGAGCCCTATGGCCTGCTCCCGGCCGGGCTGGGCTGCCGGGATACCCTGCGGTTTGAAGCGGCGCTGCCGCTTTATGGCCATGAATTAGCGCGGGATATTACCCCGCTGGAAGCCGGTATTGGCAAATTTGTAGCCTTTGATAAAGGCGAGTTTAACGGCCGGGACGCCCTGGCCGAGCAAAGGCGGCTTACGCCTCAGCGCCGGCTGGCCGGCTTTGTTCTGAACGGGCGTGGTGTAGCCAGGGCAGGGTATCCGGTTCTGTTTCAAGAGCAGCGGATTGGTACCGTAACCACCGGGTCTTATGCGCCGACACTCAATAAGAATATCGGCCTGGCTTTAATCGAGGCTGCCTATGCCGGTATCGGCCAGCAGCTTGCTGTGGAAATCCGTGGTAAAAACATAGTAGCCGCCGAAGTAATCGGCAAACCCTTTTACCGGCGTTCTTAATTGCTGGTATCAGGCGGAGCGCGGCAAGGAAATAGGGCGCAATCAATGCGGTTTTGCGTGTGTACATATAATATGGAGGGGGAAAAAAGATGAATATTCCAAAAGAGCTGAAATACTCCCGGGAACATGAATGGGTAAAGATTGAAGGCACCAGGGCCATTATCGGGGTTACCGATTTTGCCCAATCCCAGCTGGGCGACATCGTATTCGTGGAGCTGCCGGCAGTAGGAACCGCAGTGGCTGCCGGCAGCGGCCTGGCGGTGATCGAGTCGGTGAAAGCGGTGTCCGACATCTATGCACCGCTGGCCGGCAAGGTAGTCGAGATCAATGAACTACTGGCTGATGCGCCTGAGACCATTAATCAGGATGCGTACGGAACCGGCTGGATCGCTGTGTTGGCAATCGCCGACACGGCCCAGCCGGAGTCCCTGCTGGACAGTGAGGCCTACGAACAGTTATTGGCTGAGGAGGGTCACTAGCATGGCCTGGAGCTATTTGCCTCATACCGAAGCGGACCGGAAAGCCATGTTAACGGCTGTCGGCGTGGAAAATAGCGGGGCGCTGTTTGCTGATATTCCGGCAGAGCTGCGCTTGCAGCGGCCGCTAAACCTGCCGCCGGCGCTGGCTGAATCTGATCTGGCGAAGCATCTGGCCGCCCTGGCCGGAGCCAACGCCCATGCCGGTGAGAATATTTGCTTTCTCGGGGCTGGTGCCTATGACCACTATATACCAAGCGTGGTTGATCATATTTTACGCCGCTCCGAATTTTATACAGCCTATACCCCTTACCAGCCGGAGATTTCCCAGGGTTATTTACAGGCTTTATGGGAATATCAGTCCCTTATTGCTGAACTGACAGGCCTGGAGGTGGCTAATTCCTCCCTCTATGACGGCGGCACAGGCCTGGCTGAGGCCGCGATGGTGGCCGCCGGCGCCAATGGCCGTAAAGAGTTCCTGGTGGCCAGGACCGTGCATCCCCACTACCGGGCAATACTCGGCACCTACGCCCTGGACCGGGGTTATACGCTGACCGAGATCGGCTATGAGGACGGTAGCCTCGCTGCCGGCGAGTTGCAGGCTAAACTCGGGCCGGCAGTGGCGGCTGTTATTGTCCAGAGCCCCAACTTTTTTGGCTGCCTTGAGGACCTGGCGGCTGTAGCTGCTGCGGCCCATGCGCAGGGAGCATTCCTGATTGCGGCCGTTGATCCCATTTCGCTGGGGCTGCTGGAAGCACCGGGCAAGCTGGGGGTGGATATTGTTGTGGGTGAAGGGCAGAGCCTGGGCATTCCTCTGTCCTTCGGCGGTCCTTATCTGGGTTTTTTTGCGACGACGGAAAAGCTAATGCGCAAAATTCCCGGCCGGATTGTGGGCCAGACTGTGGACCAGGAGGGCAACCGGGGCTTTGTGCTTACCCTGCAGGCCCGGGAACAGCATATCCGCCGGGAAAAAGCAACCTCCAACATCTGCTCCAATGAAGCCTTATGCGCTTTAGCGGCTGCCGTGTACTTAAACACCATGGGCCAGGAGGGATTGCCGCAGATAGCGTCCTTGTCCCTGCAAAAGGCGCATTACGCCTATACGCAGTTGACCGGGATCAAAGGGGTTGAGCCCGTGTTCGGCGCCCCGTTCTTTAAAGAGTTCGCCGTTCGTCTGCCGCAACCGGTTGCCGCCGTGAATAAAAAGCTGTTGGCTGCCAATATCATCGGCGGCCTTGATTTGGGCAACTATTATCCGGAGCTGACAGGCTGCACCCTGCTGTGTGTGACGGAAAACCGGTCACGGCAGGAGATTGACCTGCTGGCAGCCAGACTGGAGGCAAGCATATGAGTAATCGAAAAGCGTCAGCACTGATCTTTGAAATCAGCAGAACCGGCCGCCGGGCGATTGACCTGCCTGACAGCGATGTGCCGCAGGCCGCGGTTGCCGATATGATTCCCGCCCGGTTTCTGAGAAAAAAACCGGCGGCTTTGCCGGAAGTCAGCCAGCAGGACCTTGTGCGCCATTATACAGGCCTGTCCAGGCGCAACTTCGGAGTGGATTCGGGCTTTTATCCATTAGGCTCCTGCACAATGAAATATAACCCGAAAATAAACGAGGATGCCTGCCGGCTGCCGGGCTTTGCCGCCATCCATCCGCTGCAGGCCCCGGAAACGGTGCAGGGGGCGCTGGAACTGCTCGGGAATATGGAAGCCTATCTGGCCGAGCTTGCCGGCATGGATGCCGTTACCACCCAGCCGGTGGCAGGCGCCCAGGGGGAACTGACAGGTCTTAAGCTCATACGGGCTTATCACCGGCACCGGGGGGAAAACCGGACCAAGGTGATTGTGCCCGATTCGGCCCATGGCACCAATCCCGCCTCAGCGGCGGTGGCCGGTCTGGAAATTGTGGAAATAAAGTCCAATGCCGACGGCTCTGTCAACCTGGAGGCTTTGCAAGCGGCCGTAGGTCCCGATACAGCCGCCCTCATGCTGACAAATCCCAGCACGCTGGGGCTGTTTGAGATCCATATCAAGGAAATTGCCAGGATCGTCCATGACGCGGGCGGGCTGCTGTATTATGACGGCGCCAACGCCAATGCCATTATGGGTATTGCCCGGCCCGGCGATATGGGTTTTGACGTCGTTCATTTAAATCTGCATAAAACCTTTAGCACGCCCCATGGCGGCGGCGGCCCCGGGTCCGGCCCGGTAGGCGTCAAACAGGCCCTGATTCCTTTTCTGCCGGTGCCGGTTATTGTCCGCGAGGCCGGTGCTTTCCGCCTGGAGGAGGAGCGCCCGCTGTCCATTGGCCGGCTGCATTCCTTCTATGGCAATTTCGGGGTGGTGGTCCGGGCTTATGCCTATATCCGGGCGATGGGACCGGCGGGGCTGAAACAGGCCAGCGAGGACGCGGTATTGAATGCAAACTATGTTCTTAGCCAGTTAAAAGAGGACTATCATGCCCCCTTTGCCCAGCTGTGCAAACATGAATGCATTATAACGTCCCGGAAACAGCGGGACTATGGCGTCCGTACCCTGGATATTGCCAAGCGGCTGCTGGACTATGGCTATCATCCGCCGACGATCTATTTCCCGCTGATTGTGGAGGAAGCGATCATGATTGAGCCTACCGAGACGGAAAGCAAGGAGACTCTGGACGGCTTTATTGCCGCTATGCGGCAGATTGCCCGGGATGCCCGGGAGGATGCGTCCCTGATTACCGGCGCTCCCCGGACAACGGTGGTAGGCCGTCTGGACGAGGCGGCGGCGGCCCGGAAACCGGTTGTAAAATGGAAAGGCTAGAGCGGCTGCCGGAGCGCAGCAGCATCTGTTTTGCTTATCCCCACAAAACCCGGCCGGTTAGTGTGACAGGGCCTGCCTGCGAACTGAACTGCGCCCATTGCGGGGGGCATTACCTGCGGCATATGCAGCCCCTGGCAGCAGCCGTTGCCGCCGATGACAGCCCCAGCTGGCTGGTCAGCGGCGGTTGCCGGGCCGACGGGTCAGTGCCGGTGGCGGAGCACCTTGCGCAACTGACGGCAGTGAAAAGCGGGCGGCGGTACAACCTGCATGTGGGCCTGGTGGGAGAGCCTGAAATTGATCAACTGGCCGCCGTCGCCGACTGCGTGTCCTTTGATTTTGTCATTGATGATGCCACAATCCGGGAAGTGTTTGGCAATGGCCGCCAGGGGGCGGACTATATCGCCTGCTACCAGTCCCTGCGCCGCAAGGTACGGGTAATGCCCCATATCTGCGCCGGCCTGAAAGGAGGCGAGATCAGCGGCGAGTACCAGGCGTTAGACCTTTTACAGACCTTAGGCGCCGAGGCGCTAACCTTCATTATTTTTGTGCCGACCCGGGGGACCCGGTTTGGCGACCGTAAGCCCCCCCGTATGGCCGAGGTTGCCCGGCTGCTGACCTATGCGCGGCTTAATTTCCCCGCTATCCCCTTGCATCTGGGCTGCATGCGGCCCGGCGGGCGCTACCGGGAGGAAATCGACAAGTGGGCTGTCCGCATCGGCTTTGACACTGTCGTTAATCCGGCGCCGGCGGCGGTGGCTCTGGCGAAAAGACTGGGCCTGACAATTTCCCGGGGAGAGGAGTGCTGTGTACTGTGAACCTGTGGAAACTGTCGGCAGGCACGGCCTGTGTGATCGGCAAAAAACACGCACAGGCTGATGTATTGCCGACAACTGCTTATATTATGCTGGGGTCTAAATGCCGGCATAACTGCCGGTTTTGCGCGCAGGCCCGCGGCAGTGCGGCCCGGGCCGATCTGCTGTCACGGGTTACCTGGCCCGAGCTGGCCGGCGCGGAGGCTGTTCAGGCCATTAGCGCCGCCTTTCAGGCTGGAAATCTGAAACGGGCCTGTCTGCAGGTCGTCGATAGCGAAGCCAGCTGGCCAACGGCGGCCAGGGCGGTGGAAGCTTTGACCCAGGCCAGCCCCATTCCGGTCTGTGTTGCCAGTGCCATCGACACGGTGGCGCAGGCCCGGGAGCTTGTCAGCCGGGGTGCAGAGCGGATTTGCATCGCCCTTGACGCGGCCACGCCGGCCATATTCCGTCAGGTGAAGGCGGGGCACTGGCAGCAGCGGTGGGAACTGTTGCAGCAGGTGGCCGCAGCTATACCGGGGCGGGCCAGTACCCATCTCATCGTTGGTCTGGGGGAAACGGAAGCGGAAATGATAAAGACGATAGAACTCTGTGTCAATAAAGGGATTGGGGTTGGCTTGTTTGCCTTTACGCCTGTGCGGGGCACCGCCTGGGCTGAGCGGCCGCCGCCGGCTGTCGGTCAATACCGGCGGGTGCAGATTGCTCATTTCCTGCTGCGGTCAGGCTATAGTCCGGACGTTTTCCGGTATCGGGCCGGGACTTTAACCGGCATCCATGTGCCCGCGGGCGAATTAAGGCAGCTGCTGCGGGCGGGGACGGCTTTTGAAACCAGCGGTTGTCCTGACTGTAACCGGCCATATTACAACGAACGGCCGGGAGGGACCATGTACAACTATCCCCGGCGGCTAAGCCGGGCCGAAGTGGAGCAGGCCATGGCGGAGAGCGGCATCCTGGCCGGACCGGCCGCGGCGGCGAGGTGACGGAGCCGATGAAATGGCGGGTTATTAACAGCGGGTTTGGCCCGGCAGCATGGAATATGGCGGTAGATGAGGCTATCCTGCACGCCCATGCCGGCGATGCTGTACCGCCGACAGTCCGGTTTTATGGCTGGCAGCCGGCCGCCATGAGTATCGGCTATTTTCAAAAAGCGGCCGCAGAAGTCAACCTGGAGCAATGCCGCCAGGCTGGGATTGCTGTTGTCCGCAGGCTTACCGGCGGCCGGGCGGTTCTCCATGCGGCGGAACTAACCTACAGTGTGGTGGTGCGGGCCGATGCTCCCCGGATTCCGGCTACTATTACCGCTTCTTATCACTATTTTAGTGCCGGTTTGCTGGCCGGACTGCAGGCGCTGGGCATTGAGGCCGGCCTGAGCATGCCCAGGGCCGCCTACAGCCAGGCCGGCCCCAGGCGCCGGCCGGCCTCGGCGGCCTGTTTTGACGCCCCCTCGCAGTATGAGCTGACTGTCTCGGGACGGAAGCTGGCGGGCAGCGCGCAGGTGCGCAAAGATGGGGTTATTCTGCAGCATGGATCCATTTTGCTGGCGTTTCAGCCGGAGCAGGTTGCGGCTTTGCTTAAGCTCCCGTCACCGGAGCAACAGAGCTCGGTGGCGGCCCTGCTGGCAAGCCGGGCCATCTCGGTGCAGGAAATACTGGGCCGGGAGGTGAGCTGGGATTCAGTTCGCCAGACAATGACCATAGCTTTTGCTACGGCGCTGGGGCTGACACTGGAACCGGGCCGTCTGAGTGCGCAGGAGCAGGCAGCGGCTGAAGAACTTGTCAGGACAAAATACGGCTGTGACAGTTGGAATCTGTTGCGGTAGCTTCAAATACAGGAGGGAATTATCCCATGATTTATGATATAGCGGTTATCGGCGGCGGGCCTGGCGGCTATGTGGCGGCGATTCGCGCCGCCCAACTGGGTGGCAGGGTACTCCTGGTGGAAAAAGCGTCTTTGGGCGGCGTCTGCCTGAACCGGGGCTGCATCCCGACCAAGACCTTATTAAAAAGTGCGGAAAAATGGGAAGACCTCAAGCGCAGCGCCGAGTTTGGCCTGACAGCAACCGGGATAGGTTTTGATTTTGGTGCGGTCATGGCCCGGAAAAATGCAGTGGTGGGCCAGCTCCGGGGCGGGATTGAGCAACTGGTGCGCAGTCATGGGATCACAGTGGTACAGGGGACCGCCGTGCTGACCGGCGCGGGCCGGCTGGAGGTCAGGCTGCCTGCTGACGACGGCCGGGAGAGTTATGAGGCCCGGAAGATCATTATCGCCACCGGCTCGCAGCCCGCCCTGCTGACTGTGCCTGGCTGCGAGCTGCCGGCCGTGATTACCAGTGATGAACTGCTGGCACTGACTGAGGTTCCCCCCAGCCTGCTGGTTATTGGGGGCGGGGTCGTGGGCATTGAGTTCGCGGCCCTGATGCGCTCCTTTGGCTGTGAAGTGACAATTGTGGAGCTGCTGCCGGCTATTTTGCCCGGTCTGGACAATGACCTGGTCAAGCGGCTGGGGCTGATTCTGCGCAAGCAGGGTATTAAAATCCTGGCTGGCGCCAGGGTAACGGCTATCGAGGCGGCTCAGGCCGGGGTGCTTGTTACAGTTGAGACCGATAAAGGCCGGCAACAATTGCCGGCCGGCAAGGTACTTGTGGCCACAGGCCGCCGGCCGGTGCTGGCCGATCTGGGGCTGGCAGCGGCCGGGGTTGTTTATGACCGCTCCGGTATAACCGTTAATCAGCGCCTGGAAACCAATGTCCCCGGTATCTACGCCATCGGGGATATCACCGGCCGGTCCATGCTGGCCCATGTTGCCTCAGCCGAGGGCCTTGTGGCGGCGGAAAATGCGCTGGGCGCCGGCTCGCTGATGGATTACAGTGCTGTTCCGGCCTGCATATTTACAACACCGGAGATAGCGTCGGTAGGGCTGACCGAACAGGCGGCGCTGGCCGGCGGCGAGGCTATTAAAATCAGCAAATTTAACTTTGCCGCCAACGGCAAAGCGGTATCCATGGCTGAACCGGACGGCCTGGTTAAAATCGTGGCAGCGGCCGGCACCGGCAAAGTCCTGGGCATGCACATTCTCGGGGCCCATGCCAGTGATCTTATTATGGAGGGAGCGCTGGCCATCCGCAATAACCTGACCGCCCGGGACATTGCCCACACCATTCATCCCCATCCCACCCTGTCCGAGGTCGTTATGGAATGTGCCCACGGGATTGACGGCGATATCATTCATCAGCTTAAGCCGGCGAAGCGGCAGCCTCTGTGATCTGTCCCCACCGCAGTAACGGCTGGTAAACGCACCGGCCGAATGCCGGCCTGAGAAGCAATAGCCATAACTGCCGATGAATAAATAGCAGTTATGGCTATTAACTTGCATATAAAAAGCGCAAGACACGTGAGACACGTGGGGACGTTCCTTTTTTTGACAACTTTTTCGATGTCTTTGTAACTTGCTCTATGGCGAAAGACGAATGCCAGCGGCACTCGTCTTTCTAGCCTTAATTATGAAGTAATTAATGAGAAAAAGCAGACCTGTTTGCCCGCTGCGGGCATTTCCGATGCTTGCTAGGAGAGATTAACCACCAGTGTGCTTCAATCCTACCGCTGCTGCAGGAAGGCCATAAATTCCTGGTGAATATAGCCGCTGTCCCGCAAGCCCTGCTTGTAGGCGATTTCCGCCGCCTGGCCTGATTCCAGGGCTGTGAACGACTCCAATTCCATGACCAGGTCAATCAATTCCGGATACTGGTCCTGCAGTTTTCCGGCCAGCTTCAGCAGACGGTTCAGGAGGCCGCTGACCTCATGAACCGTCTTACGGTAGTCGGCATCATTGGTTTCGGCCAGTTTGAGGATATTGTCCACCCTGGTAAAGAGATACTGATTAAAGGTCTCGGTTAAAATGCTTTTCAGCATCAGCCGGTCCGCCGGCTCTGCGCCGGGCTGCTGCGGTTCCCGGTCCGGTGCTGCCGGCAGGACGGATGTTGGCTGGGGACAAGCGGCTGAGCCGGAACCCGTTATTTCGTCAGACATGTATATACCCCCTATATTTAGACTGCGGCCATTATTGCCGTCAGCTTTTTTACAGGGGGAAATTAAAAAGAACGCATGCAAAGGGTTTACCCTACACATGCGTCCTGTTTCGATGTCTGTTACGTACTCAATGCTAATAAGCCGGACATACCCGGCCTGAACAACAAGGGCGGCCACAAACCTCGGGGTTCGGGTGCCCTGCTGCTAATTATCAGCGGCTGAGGCTAGAATCATTTGCTGCGTCCAGTCGCACTCCCAGCCCGGCGTCGCCGGCGGCAACCGCTATTAACCTCGCGCTGCCCGCTTGTGTCGCGGCAGAAGCGCGGTGTATAATAGAAATGTCGTCGTGGACAGCTTGGCTGTTACGTGTAGGTGTTACGGCACCTTGCGCGGGCCTGGAAGTGTTCCAGCACTTTCAGGTCACGGCGACTTTTTAATTTCCACCTATTTCTAATTATAGCCTGTTTGCGGTAAAATGCAAGTACGGGTGGCCGGCCGGCAGGGAATTTTTGCGGAGACGGCAGCAGTTTTCGACACGCGGGGACGTTCCTTTTTTATCAACTTTTTTGCTATCATCCTTGGGATATCCCTGTAGCCTGCTCTAGTGGGCGAATAGAAAATCCTTCTTTAAATAACTGCTGCCGGTTAATTCCTAAAAGATTATATGGTAAAAGCCTGTAGCACGCATCTTTCTACTCCTGTCTGTCCATTTTACTATTTCACTTTTTCTGCTGAACTTATGCCAAAAAAGGAACGTCCCTCTGTCACCTATCTGTCACCTCTCTCTGTCACCTCTGTCACGTCCATGACAGAAAAGGAACGTCCCCGTTGTCAGGATTAAACTCCACCAAGCGGTGGAGTTTATGCATACGGCGCAGCCTTATAGCCTCTTTTAACAATAATTCACTCATTGCCAGCCGCGGCCTTGGCGCCGGCTGCTGAGCAGGATAGCCGACCGGCAACAGGGCCACCACATCATATCTGGCGTCCAGCCCAAGCACTGCTTTAATCTTTTGGCGGTCCAGGATGCCGATCCAGCAGCTGCCTAAGCCTAAGTCGAAGGCTGTTAGGGTCATATGATCAATGGCAATCGCCGCATTCAGCCAGGCGTAGGCCTTGGCTGTTTCCGGGTCAAGCGGGTTTTTTTGCTTATACTCAAGAATTTTTTCCACATCAAGCGGATTGTTTTTAAATGCGCCTGCGTCTTGCAGCTCTGTCCAGCGGGCCGCGGCCGTCGACCATACCTGCGAGTCTGTGCAGCATACAATGATCACCGGGGCTTTCGTTACAAACGGCAGTGTATGTTCTGCCAGTCGGGCTTTGGTTTCCTGGCTTTTAACAACCACATAGCGTGAAGGCTGCAGGTTGGACCCGGAGGGGGCCAGCCTTGCCGCCGCCAATATTGCTTTGATGTCGTCGTCAGACACCGGGTCAGGCTTGAATTGCCGGATGCTTCTCCGGTTGGCAATGACAGTACTCAGTTCCACATGAAACACTCTCCTGTTTTATTATTGGTTATGGACAACGTTGTCCCTGCGCCCAAAAAGAAAAAGGCCGGAAAGCAAAGCGCTCTCCGGCCTTCAGTGGTTCTGATCAGCCGGTTTTGGGCAGTACTTCATCTCCCTTAAAACCAAGGATAGTTTGCGCATCTTTTCCCGCACTGCTTCGTTGTCGTCACCTTACATATGTCCGATATGTGCGGCTCCTCCGCCTTGCATTGCGAAAAAATCTACGCAAACTATTCCCTCGCTTTTAAGAAAGATGAAGTACTAGCAGGCTAGATTTTACGCCTGCGGGTTAAGTTAATCCGGAAGGCATACATGTCGCTCCGGTAGATGCTTTTCTCATATTCCAGCGGATTGCCGTCGTGATCGGTGACCAGGCGCTTGGACAGCAGCGCGCAACAAGGATCGGCAGTCAGTCCTAACAGTTTTTTCTCCCGGTCGGCCGGAATAATGGAGGCGATTGTCTGCTTGGCCTCCCAGAGATTGATACCCAGTTTTGTTTCCAGGATATCGTAGGTTGAAACATTATTTAAATCGAATTCTGCCAGCTTTTGGCCAATCGCCAATGGATAATACTGGGTTTCCAGCACTACCGGGGTGTCATTGGCCAAGCGCAGCCTGATTGTTTCATAGACCTCTTTTACGCCGAAAATCTTGGCTGCATCCTGGGGCGCGGCAACCATTCCCTGGCTCAGCACCCGGATATTAGGGTTCATTCCCATTTCATCAACAATCTCAAAAAAAGTGCTTAAATTGCCCAGCCATTCTTCAATCGGCCTGACGGCCACGAATGTTCCCAGTCCTTGCCGTGATTCGAGGATACCTTCCTCAATCAGGCTCCGGATGGCCCGGCGGATGGTGGCCCGGCTTACGGCAAACCGAGCCATAAGATCATATTCGGCCGGGATCTTATCGGTAAACGTCCCCTTCAAAATTTCGTTGTGCAGGCAATTCCGCACCTGCAAATGGAGCGGCATAGAATTTTTTCGATCTAACACAGCCCTGTACATCCTTCCTCGGGTGGAACCATATCTCCGGTTATAAGCGGTTACGCCATATTTTACAATTTGCTGTTAATTATATCATTATCCGGATGTTCGGACAACTTATTTTTTCTTTTCCTGCTGTAAATTATTTAATTTGCAAAAAGTCATGGATCATTCCCTTGAAGTCATTGACAACGTACAGTTTTATGTGATATAAAATATATAACTTAATTGCGAGCAAGCTGATCAGAATAACTGAAGGCTAAGATCAACATCCCTGGGGGGAAGTGATTCTTAGCCTTTATATTTTGTCAGTATTACTTATATTTTATATTGTCCGTACATCATGATGACCATACGACGATATTTTCGCAAAATTGGCGATTGCTTGCGGACAACAGGAAATTTTTAAGCGGGAGGTTACATTATGAATACAGAAGTGGCAGGCGGGCTCGCTGCCGATGAACTGGCACGTCTCCACCGGCAGCACCTGTGGCTGCACCTTACAAACCATAGGCAGTTTGATCACCAGGAACCGCCGATCATGGTTGAGGGCTATGGCTTTATGATTAAAGATGCCTTGGGCCGGGAATACGTGGATGGCTTATCCGGCGGGGTCTGGGCCGTCAATGTCGGCTATGGCCGGGAAAGCATGATCAAGGCAATCAGCGAGCAATTGCGGCGGCTGCCTTATTACGCCGGCTCGCTGGCGACCCCGCCTTATATTTTGCTGGCCCAGAAGCTGGCAGCCTTATTGCCTGAGCTGCCGAAAGTATATATTTCCAATAGCGGCTCCGAAGCGAATGAGAAAGCGTTTAAAATTGCCAGACAATACTTTCGTGAGCAAAACCGCCGGCAGGACAAATATAAAATTGTTTACCGCAACCGCGACTATCACGGTACTACTCTGGCGGCGCTGGCTAGCAGCGGGCAGACAGAGCGGAAGCTGAAATTTGGGCCATTGCCGGCCGGCTTTGTGGAAATCCCCCATGCGCTTTGTTACCGGTGCGCCTTTGGCAAGAGTTACCCCGGCTGTAACATTGAATGTGCCCGGGCTCTGGAGACTGTCATCCAACAAGAAGGCGAAGATACGGTGGCCGCCGTGATTGTCGAGCCGGTTACAGCCGGCGGCGGGATTATTCCGCCGGTGGCCGAGTATTATCCGCTGGTGCAGGAGATTTGCCGCCGCTATGAGGTGCTGCTGATTATGGATGAAGTGGTTACCGGCTTTGGCCGAACCGGTTTAATGTTTGGCCATCAGCATTATCGGGTGGAGCCGGACATCATTACCATGGCCAAAGGTTTGGCAAGCGGCTATATGCCGATAGCGGCCACGGTTGCGAAGCAGAATATCTTTGACCGGTTTCTGGCTGCACCGGAGGACACAACCGGTTACTTCCGGGATATCAGCACCTTTGGCGGCTGTACCGGCTGCTCGGCGGCGGCGCTGGAGAATATCAGGATCATTGAGACGGAGCGATTGGCGGAAAATAGTGCGGCCATGGGTACATACTTAATGGCGGGCCTGCAAGAACTGACCGAGCTGCCGGTTGTCGGCGAGGTCAGGGGTAAAGGGCTATTGGTAGGCATTGAATTAGTGGCCGACAAAAAAACCAAGCAGCCGCTGCCGGAAAAATATCTGGCCCAGGCGGTGGCTGACGCCAAAGCGGCCGGGGTTATTATCGGCAGAATGGTGCGCAGTGTTCCTAAGCTCAATAATGTCTTGTATACGGCGCCGCCGCTGATTATCGACAAAGCGGGGATTGATAAAATTACCGCTGCCCTGCGGGGCGCGCTGGGCAAGCTGCGGGTTTAATCGTGCGGCAGAGGGAGTGAGATATATGAAAGTAAGGCCGGGGACAGGAGGAATGGCATGGCCAGAGGTAAGATAGGGGGAGCAGGCCGCACTGCCGGCCGGCATATTACCACCGAGCGCTTGCTGGCGTTCAGCACAGTCGGCAGCATACTGCTGCTGTGGTTTACCGTTACGGAGTTAAAGCTGGTGTCAGATATACTGGTACCTTCGCCGCACAAGGTTATGAACAGCTTTCTGGAGATTGTCAGGAACGGTTATAAGGAAAATAGCCTGCTTACACACCTGGGGGACAGCATGATCCGGCTTGGCGCTTCTTTTCTGCTGGTGGTCCTTACCGCTATTCCGCTGGGCTTAGTCAGCGGCTACAATTCCAAAATCCGGGCGGTGGTTGACCCGCTGATTGAATTTTACCGGCCGCTGCCGCCGCTGGCCTATTATACCCTACTGGTGCTATGGATGGGGATAGAGAATTCATCCAAGATTGCGCTGTTGTACCTGGCAGGCTTCGCCCCGGTATATATCGCCTGTGTGGCAGGGGTACGGAAGATCCGGGACGACTATATTGACGGCGCCTATACCCTGGGGGCCAACAGCAGGCAGGTCTTCCTGCATGTAATTTTTCCGGCCTGCCTGCCTGATATCTTTGTTGGTTTGCGGACCGCCATTGGTGTTGCTTACACCACATTGGTTGCGGCCGAGATGGTTGCGGCTGTGACCGGTATCGGCTGGATGGTGCTGGATGCGAGCAAATTTCTGAGAAGCGATATCATTTTTCTCGGCATCATTATTATGGGCATAACAGGCATTATCATTGACGGGCTGATCAGGTTGGCCGAGAGCAGGATCGTACCTTGGAAAGGTAAAGAATAAACAGATAAGGGAGAGGTTGTTAATGAGGACAAAATGGAAAAGATTTTTGGTGGCCGGCGGACTGATGCTGGCTGTGGCCCTGCAGTTGACCGGCTGCGGCCAGGGCAGCCAGACCAACCAGGCCAGCACACCGGCAAAGCCGGAAGCAATCACTATTGGTTTTCAGGATATACCCAATGACGAGATTGTAGCCAAAGTGAAAGGGTATTATGAGGCTGAGCTGGGGGTAAAGGTTAATTTTAAAAAATTTGATTCCGGCCGCGATGTCAATAATGCCTTTGCCTCCAACAGCATTGATATTGGGTTAATGGGGAGTACGCCTGCGGCTGTCGGCATCTCCCAGGGGATTGGCTATGAGGTTTTCTGGATTCATGATGTTATCGGAGCCGCGGAATCGCTGGCGGTAAAGAATACGGCCAATATTAATTCAGTGCAGGACCTGAAAGGGAAAAAAGTGGCGGTGCCGTTTAGTTCCACGGCTCATTACAGCCTGCTGAACGCCCTGAAAGTAGAGGGTGTCAATCAGGCTGACGTCAGGATCCTGGATATGCAGCCGCCTGATATTTTTGCGGCCTGGCAGCGGGGCGACATTGACGCCGCTTATGTCTGGAATCCTTTTTTAGGCAAATTGCTGGCCGATGGCAAGGTGATCACCGACAGTGGAAAACTAGCGGAGAAAGGCATTATAACGGCCGATCTCGGGGTTGTCAGCAAAGCATTTGCCCAGAAATATCCGGAGGTTGTCGCTCAATATATAAAAATCCAGCAAAAAGCACATGACCTTTACAAAAATAATCCTGATGAGGCGGCCGAAGCCCTGGCTAAAGGGCTGAATATCGATAAAGCCGAGGCTTTGAAGCAGACCAGGGAATTGATATGGCTGTCCGGCCGGGAGCAGGTGGCCGACAAATACTTTGGCTCAAGCGCCAATAAGGGTAATCTGGCTAAGGTGTTAAAGGCTACCGCCGATTTCCTGGTCGAGCAAAAAGCAATCGAAACCGCCCCGGGCCTGGAGGTTTTTGAGAAAGCCGTTAATCCCCAATATATTGAGGCAACATTAAAGTAAATGTAAGCAGGAGGCTGCGGTATGGTGCTAAGTGAGCCGGGGTGGGCTGAGGAAAAGACTGATACGGTAGTGGCCCTGAAGAATGTGTCGCTGACTTATCATGCCGACTCTGACGTAAATGCATTGGAAAACATCAATCTTAGCCTGAACGAAGGCGAGTTTGTCTGCCTGCTGGGACCTTCGGGCTGCGGCAAAAGCACCTTGTTAAAAATTATTGCCGGTTTTATCAGCCCGTCGACCGGTCAGGCTGTTATGGATGGCGAAGCAATACAGGGAGCCGACTGGCATCGGGGGGTTGTTTTTCAGCAGCAGCCCCTGTATCCCTGGCTGACCACCCGCGAGAATGTCCGGTTCGGACTAAGAATGCGCAATATCCCGGACAGTGAGAGCCAAAAGCTTACTGACGAATATCTGCGGAAAGTGGGCTTGCAGGAGTTCGGCAGTCATAAGCCGTACGAATTATCGGGCGGCATGAAACAGCGGGTGGCGATTGCCAGGTCCCTGGTTAATAAACCCCGCGTACTGTTGATGGATGAACCCTTCGGGGCCCTGGACGCCCTGACCCGGGAGCAGATGCAAAGCCTGCTGCGCAATATCTGGTGGGAATCGAAATGCACCATTTTATTTATCACCCATGATGTGGATGAAGCACTGGCTCTAGGAACCAGGGTGCTGGTCATGTCCAAGCGACCGGGACGCATCGTGAAAGAATTTAAAACTGCGTTCACGTATGCCATCTCCGGCGAAAATTCCAACCGGATACGCTATACCACGCAGTTTTTGCAGGCCCGCGAAGAAATCCTGGAATTGATTAACAGGCAGGAATTTAGCTACATTATATAACCGGGTGCAGGCTGGGACCGAGCCGCGTATTATTAATCGCAAGAACGCGAAAAGCCGGTGAGCGAAGAAGGCTCGCCGGCTTTCAACTTTGGCGCAAGCAGGGACAACGAGCCCCGGGAGGAGTAGGTACAGCAAAATAATGGATTGACAATCATTGCTGCTTGTTTATATAATAATAAAAAGTAACCTTCCTAAATTATGATTTTTACTGACAATTTTATACAGAACGTTATAAGTGTCAGCAGTATGTATTGCTGAACGATGAGAGGAAAACAGGTGAGAGTCCTGTGCTGTCCCGCAGCTGTAAATAGGGAGCCTGCTTCAAAAATCGTCACTGGAGGAAACTCTGGGAAGGCGGAAGCAAGGTTATGATCTATGAGCCAGAAAGCCTGCTTATAATAAGATTCATTGTTGACTTACGCGTGATAAGGAAATGGATGCGTGCGTGTGTGCCAATCTGTGCTGTTGCCTGATTGCTGCATACGACCGCAGCGCGACTGCCTGGGCGTCCTGCTTAATCCGGATAGAATCCTTTTCTTCTCGTTAAGAAAATGATTCTATCCGGATTTTTACATGATCGGAAAGTAGCGGTTTCTGCTCATAGATAAGAACGGCTAAGGCTTCCTGCCGGCGTCTTGAAGACTTGGCATAAGCCAAGTTTTTCTAATTTTACAGAGAGGAGAGGGTGGTTTGAAGAGAAAAGAGCTTTTGCATCGTTTGGCGCAGATGCTTATTACGCTGTTCGGTGTAAGTCTGCTGACGTTTTCTCTGATGTATCTGTCGCCGGGGGACCCGGTGGAGATGCTGCTGGAGGTGGGCGATACCATTGTTGCGGCGGAAACGATTGCCGAAACGCGGGCCCAGCTGGGGCTGGACCAGCCGTTTCATGTGCAGTATCTCCGCTGGCTGACCGGTCTGCTGCAGGGGGATATGGGCATGTCGTATTCGGCGAAGATGCCGGTAGCCGAGCGCCTCTGGCAGTGCCTGCCGGGCACTGTGGTGCTTGCCGCCGCGTCGATTGTCATGATGCTTTTGATCTCGGTGCCGTGCGGGATACTGGCGGCGGTGTATCGAAACCGCGCTGCCGATTATCTCATTCGCGGCGTTTCCTTTTTAGGTGTATCTATGCCGAGCTTTTGGGTGGGCCTCATTCTGTTGTATATTTTTGGCCTGAAGCTGGGGTGGTTTCCGATAGCGGGCGGCGTGGTGTCGTTTGACCGGATGGTGCTGCCGGCGCTGACGCTGGCGATTGCGATGTCGGCTAAATATACGCGGCAGGTACGTACGGCCGTTTTGGAGGAACTGGGGCAGGACTATATCATTGGCGCCCGGATGCGGGGCCTACCCATGCGGAAGATTCTCTGGCGCCATGTACTGCCGAACGCCTGTCTGCCGCTGGTCACGCTCCTGGGCCTGTCGATCGGCTGGCTGCTGGGCGGCGCGGCCGTCATTGAGATGGTCTTTTCCTGGCCCGGTCTTGGCAAAATGGCGGTGCAGGCCATTGCGATGCGTGATTATCCGCTGGTGCAAGGGGTTGTCCTCTGGATTGCCGTGTTATATATGGCAATTAATCTCTTAGTCGATATTTCCTATACTTATCTTGATCCGCGGCTGAAGAAAGGAGGGGGCTGAGTGGCGTTTTGGACAAAGGACAAGATCTTGTTTGGCCTGTACACGTTTTTTGTCCTTTTGGTTATCGGCTTTGCCGCTTTCGCGCCCTGGCTGGCTCCTTATGATCCGTATGACGCGGTCATGCGGCAGTCGCTGCAGGCACCGTCGGCAGAGCATATATTCGGTACGGACAAGCTGGGGCGGGACTGTTTTTCCCGCATTCTGTACGGGACGCGCACTTCGTTGATGATGACAATGACGGTAGTGGCTATGATTACGGTGGTGGGAACATTTATCGGCGTGATGGCCGCCTATGTGGGCGGTAAAGTGGATACTGTGCTCATGCGCATTGTCGACATGATGCTGGCTTTTCCGGGGATCGTGCTGGCGATTGCCATTGCCGGCATGCTGGGCGGCAATATTGTCAATGCGATTTTGGCGCTGGCGGCGGTGAACTGGACCAAGTACGCCCGTTTGGGGCGCAGCCTTACACTGAAGCTGCGTGAGCGCGATTTTATCGCGGCGGCCGTAACCACAGGGACCAGGCCGTTGCATATTTTATGGCGCCATATTCTGCCGAATATCCTGCCGACCATTGTTATCACGGCCGCCATGGATATCGGTGTGATGATTATGGAATTGGCCGGTTTGTCGTTTTTGGGCTTTGGCGCGCAGCCGCCGACACCGGAATGGGGGCTGATGCTCAATGAGGGCAGACAGCATATTCAGACGGCTCCCTGGCTGATGCTGTATCCGGGAGCGGCCATTCTGGTCGTTGTAGCGATTTTTAACCTGTGGGGAGACAGCCTGCGCGATATCATGGACCCGCAGCGGGCAAATTAAATAAATACTAGGAGGAAGAGTTTCATGAAGAAACTGGGGAAAATTATTGGCGTGCTACTGATGGTTTGTATGGCGGCGGCCCTTATGGCCGGCTGCGGCGACAGCAAAAAGGCAGCCGATCCAACGACGCTGAAAATTGGGGTAACCAATTTTGCCGATTCACTGGAACCCACGGAGAATTATTTTGGCTGGGTCGTTATGCGTTATGGCTTGGGGGAAAGTCTGACAAAATTTGATGAGAAGATGAATGTGCAGCCCTGGCTGGCTGAAAGCTGGCAGATTAGCGCCGACCATATGAGCTGGACCTTTAAAATCAGAGAGGGCGTGAAATTCTCGAATGGCAAGCTGTTGGACGCGGCCGCTGTCAAGGCCTCGCTGGAAAGGGCCTTTGCTAAAAATAAACGGGCGGTAACGTTTTTTAAATATAAGGAAATGAAGGCTGACGGGCAAACGCTTACGATCCTGACGGAAAAGCCGGAGCCGAATATGCCCGGCTTTTTGGCCGACCCGCTCTTTTTGATTGTGGATGTAGCGGCTGAACCGGCCCGCAATTTTGCCAAGGAAGGTCCGATTGGCACCGGGCCGTATATGTGCCAGTCTTTCGTTAAGGATAAAGCAGTTATGGTAAAAAACCCCCATTACTGGGATGGCGAAGTGCCTTATGAAACGGTTGAGATTCCTTCCATCGATGATCCGAATACAAGGGCCATGGCTTTGCAGTCCGGCGAGGTAGACATGGCGGTCAATATTGCGGCCGGTGACATTGGCCTCTTTAATGACAAGGCCAAGTTCCATGTCGACAGAATTGCCTCGCTGCGCACTGTGCTGGCGCGGATTAACCAAAAAGGTCTGCTGGGCGATCCCAAGGTGCGCGCGGCTTTCATCAGCGCCTGTGACCGAAAGGTGTACAATGAAGTTATTTTAAAAGGAACCTTTATTGAAGGCAAGGCCCCTGTGCCGCCGTCAATGGATTACGGTTTCGAACAGCTTACAGATCCGAACGGCTATAATATAGAACGGGCCAAACAGCTCTTGGCAGAAGCCGGCTGGAAGGATGGCGACGGTGACGGAATCCTGGAAAAGGATGGCAAGAAGCTGACCGTGGATTTTGTTGTGTATAACAGCCGGGCGGAACTGCCGATCTACGCCGAGGCCGTGCAGGCAGATGCGAAAAAAGTGGGCTTTGATGTAAAAATCAAGACTGTGGACTATAATTTGATCGATAAAATGGGGATTAACGGGGAATACGACCTGCTGATCTCCAATATTACGACAGCCAATACGGGCGATCCGGAAATATTCCTGAACTGGTACTGGCGGACAAACAACAACGGCGACAATCCGCAAAACGGCTCAGGCTACAGCAATCCGGCCCTGGATGCGAAGTTTGCCGAACTCTCCTCCGAGTTTGATCATCAAAAACGCCGTCAGCTGATCATCGATATTCAGCAGATCATCATGAATGACGGCGCGGCTTTGTTCCTGGGCTATCCGGAAACCAACATTATCAGCTCGACTGCCATTGCCGGCGCGAAGATGTATCCGTCTGATTATTATTGGCTGACCAATAAAATCAGACCAGCGAAAAAATAAAATCCACACAAAGGAGAACTGCAATGTTGCTACAGGTAGCGGAGCTTTCGGTAGCCTATGGAGAACGTGAAACCGTCCGGGATGTGAATTTATCGCTGGATGAGGGGGAAGTCCTGGCGATTGTCGGCGAAAGCGGCAGCGGCAAGACAACGGTTATCCGCGCGATTCTGGGCTGCCTGCCGCATGAGGGCCGGGTAAGCGGCGGGCGGATTCTCTTTGAAGGGAAAAATCTGCTGGAAAATACGCCGGAAGAGTGGCTTCGCCTCTGCGGCACAAAGGCCGCCATGGTTTTTCAGGACAGTGGGAGCATGCTGGATCCCATCCAGCGTATTGGCAGTCAATTCGTAGAATATATCCGCGAACATTCGCCGCTGACAAAAAGAGAGGCAGCCCGGGCGGCAGAGGATATGCTCAAAAAAATGCATTTGCCTAATACGGAAAATATCATGAAAAGCTACCCCTTTGAACTGAGCGGCGGCATGCGCCAGCGTGTCGGCGTGGCCATGGCCATGTTTTTCACACCGCGCCTGCTGCTGGCGGACGAACCGACCTCGGCCCTGGATGTGACAACGCAGGCGCAGGTAGTAAAAGAGATGATGGAGATCTGCCAAAAGGATAAAACAGCCATCATCATTGTGACGCATAATATCGGTGTGGCGGCCTATATGTCGGATAAGCTGGCCGTCATGCAAGCGGGGCGGATCGTGGAGTCCGGCAGAACGGATGAGATTATCGCCCGGCCCCAGTCGGCCTATACGCAAGAACTGTTGGCTGCGGTGCCGCAGGTCGGAGGGGAACGCTATGTCAGCTGAACAGGAAATGATTCTGTCCATTGAACATGTTGTGAAACGTTTCCCTGTGGCTGACGGGCGTATGCTGACCGCCTGCGATGATGTATCGCTGTCGCTTTACCGGGGAGAAACGCTTGGCGTTGTGGGCGAAAGCGGCTGTGGCAAAAGCACGCTGGTAAAACTAATCATGCAGCTCCATGCCCCGACGAGCGGGGCTATCCGCTACCGGGGCGAGGATCTTACGCGGCTTAGGGGTGAACGTGCGCGGCAAAGCCGGCGGCATATACAGATGGTGTTTCAGGACCCGTCCCAGGCCTTTAATCCGAAAATGATGATAGAGGATATTTTGTGCGAGCCGTTGCGCAATTTCAAGCTGATAAAAGACAGCGAGGCGGGGGAAAAGGCGGCAGACCTGTTGCGCCGGGTCGAACTGCCGGAGCAATTTGCCGGCCGTTACCCCGCTAACATGAGCGGCGGGCAGCGGCAGCGGATCGGCATTGCCCGGGCGCTCGCGCTGGAGCCGGAAATCCTCGTTTGCGACGAAGCGACCAGTGCACTGGATGTATCTGTGCAGAAAAAAATCGTGGAGCTGCTGGTCAGAATACAACAGGAAAAGAATTTGTCCATGATTTTTATCTGTCATGATTTGGCCTTAATATCGCAGATTAGCCATCGCATCGCGGTGATGTATCTCGGCAATATCGTGGAGGTGCTTGCCGGCAGCGAGCTGAATGCGGCGCAGCACCCTTATACCAAGGCGTTGCTGCAGGCCGTTTTCCCGGTGAAAAAACAGGCAGGGACAGCGGTGCGCACGCTGGCAGGCGAGATTCCAAGCCCGCTCGAATTGCCGCCAGGGTGCCCGTTTCAAACCAGATGTCCGGTGCGCAGGGACATCTGCAGGCAGGAAAAACCGGCCCTTAAGGTGATTGGGTCCAGGCACAGTGCGGCCTGTCATTTATTGAAGCCGCAGCAATCACCAAGCCGCCCGGCCTGACCCCAAAAGCCGGACTAACCGCAGCAGGAAGTTTGCAGGGAATGGGTTCTGTAGTTACAGGACTCATTCCCTGTTTTATAAACCGGCCGGGCGTAATGTTTCTGCTCAGTCCGGGACCGGTATTTTTTTCTCTCACCTATTGACAGCAAGCCGTTTTTAAGGGATAATAACAACATACCGACTGGTAGGTATGTAAAGATGCATACTTTGTGAAAGGCGACGATAAGATGACCAAAGAGAGCATTATTATTGCAGCAACCCGCCTGTTTTTACGGCGTGGCTACAAATCGGTTTCGCTGATTGATGTTGCCAACGAGCTCGGAATAACCAAAGGCGGGATCTATCATTATTTCTCCAGTAAGGAGGAGTTGCTGCGCACGGCGCTTACCTTTTTCTTTGAACGGTTTGAAGCAAAATATACGGACTTGCTCAGCGATCAAAAGAGCATTCAGGAGGTTTTGCAGTCGCTCATGGTGGACGATGCCTTTGAGGAATACTCCCGGAAGCTGTTTGGGCTGGACCGGGAGAGCACTGTCGATCACGTGCATTTTGTGATTGATATTATGCAGCTGTTCCCCGATATCCAGGAAAGGATTCAGCAAACTCAGCTTTGGGTGTGCGAGGCGTTGGCCAGACGGATTCAGACCGCGGTGGACAACGGCGAACTGAAGAGCAGTCTGGACAGTTATGCCCTGGCAGCTAATATTTTGGCCACAGTGAACGGCCAAAAGTCACTGGGAAGCCACTTTAGATACCCGGAGCTGCGTCAGCGCATGATGAACAATATGTGGTCGTTGATGAATTCTTAGTGTCATGACCACATGATCTTGTTAGTTTGATGACGGCCAAAATGGCCAATGGCGGCGTCAGCCCCTCCTAGCAGACTCCTTCCCGTATGCGTCGTCGGTGCTTCCTTGCCCTTTATCATTTTGTCTCGCCCTAAAACTAAAATATCACATGGTCAAGACACCAGCGCCTGCAAAAGCGCTACTATTTTTGAAGTTGACATACCGACTGGTAGGTATGTCAAATGTTGCTAATTGAAATGGAGGATTGTCTGCATGAATAGATGGAAAGCCAAGCACTGGATTATTCCCCTGATTTTGTTAGTGGGAATTACCCTGGTTATACGTACAGGTGTATTTGCCAATAAACAACAAGTCAATACGGCCGAGAATGTGCTGAGTGTAACCGTTGCTCAGACCGAATATACCGAGGTCGTTCCCAGCCTCACCTTAAACGGCACATTGGAGGGACAGACCTCAGCCACGGTGAGCGCGAAAATCTCCGGCCGGATTGAAGAGGTGCTTGTTCAGGAAGGACAGCAGGTTAAGGCCGGTGAGCCGCTGGTCAGGATGGAGTCGGTGGAGCTGGCAAACTCCGCCCGCCAGGCCGGTGATGCGGTGAGAAAAGCCCAGGTTGGCTATGAACTGGCATTGAACGACTTTAACCGTTATCAGATGCTGTATGATAAAGGGGCTGTTTCCGAACAACAGCTGGATAATGCCCGGGCCAAACTGAAAACCGCCGAGGCCGATTTATCAAGTGCGGCTTCCAACCAGAGCAGCGCGCAGCAACAATATAGTTATGGCGTAATCAATTCACCTGTTGACGGTGTGATTGCCAATAAAACAGCTACTATCGGCCAGGTGGTTTCGCCAGGAGCGGCCTTGATGGTAGTACAGGACATTAACCAGGTATACGCGGTAATCAATGTCGAGCAAAAAGATTTGGGCCGCATTAAAATCGGCCAAAAAGCCAATATCACTGTCGATGCCTATCCCGGGCAGATATTCCCGGGGGTTGTCGAGGTTATGAATCCGGAAGCAGGCGCGGCCAGCCGGATGTTCCGCACCAAGATTAAAGTGGATAATACCGGCGGCGAGCTGAAGCCAGGCATGTTTGCCAATGTACAGCTGACAACCGGCGACAGCGCACAGGTACTTACCATACCGCAAGCGGCTGTTGTCCAAAAACAAAGCTTATATTATGTTTTCGTTGTCGAAAATGATAAAGCCGTCCGCCGCCAGATTGAGATTGGTGATGTCAGCGGCAACACCATTACTGTCAAGGACGGTTTGCAGCCTGGTACGCAGGTGATTACGAGCAGTGTCAACCGCATGAAAGACGGAGATGCGGTGAGAGTAACGCAATAGAGTAGGGGAGAGGTCATGAAACTTACTGAGATTAGTATTAAGCGTCCGGTATTTTCCACGGTAATCATTTTGGCGCTGGTAGTTTTAGGCTTGGTTAGTTATATGTCCTTAAATGTGGATCAATACCCCAGTATTGAATTGCCAGTCGTCGCCATTACCGTACAATACCCCGGCGCTTCACCGGAACAGGTAGAATCAAAGGTGACGAAAAAGATCGAAGAAGCCGTTAATGTGGTGGCAGGTGTGGAACATATCACCTCAACAGCCAGCGAAGGGTTGTCAACGACGGTTATTCAGTTTACCATGGAGACCAACGCCGATACGGCCGCGCAGGATGTGCGCGATAAGGTCGGCGGCATCCAGGCATTGCTGCCGCAGGATGCCAAAGCACCTACCATCATCCGCTTTGACCCTGACGATACCCCCATTATGACGATTGCCTTGACCGGCGATCTCAATCAGCGGGAACTGACGGTGTTTGCCGAAGATACGCTGACAGACCGGTTAAAAGCAATTAACGGGGTAGCCTCAGTTACTGTCCAGGGGGGCCTGGACCGGGAAATCCAAATCCGTCTGGACAGCAACCAGATGGCAGCCTATGGCCTGACTGTGCCGGAGGTTATCAATGGCCTGCAGAGTGAGAATATTGAGTCTCCCGGCGGTAAAGTCACCGACGGCCAGCGGGAAACGGATTTACGGGCCGTAGGCAATATTACGTCAACCAACCAGTTTCTGAATATCCCTGTCGGCCAGCGGGACGGTGTCCAGCTGTATGTAAAAAATATCGCCACAATAAAAGACACTACGGCTGATGTCACCTCGATTACCAAGCTGGACGGCAAGCCGGCGCTTGGCCTGGAGATCATGAAACAATCAGGCAGCAACACGATCAATGTTGTTGATAATGTCAAGAAGCAGCTGGCCAGTATTCAGAGCGAGCTGCCGCCGGGGGTCGAACTGGTTGTCGTGCGCGACAATTCCGTACACATCCATGAATCAGTAGAGGATGTCCAGTTTAATCTGGTTGTCGGCGGCTTGCTGGCGATTGCGATTGTATTCCTGTTCCTGGGGAACTGGCGGAGTACAATCATTGCCGGTATCGCCATTCCCGTATCGGTTATTACTTCCTTTTTGGCGATGAAGGTTATGGGTTTTACCCTCAACACCATGTCGCTGCTGGCTCTGTCGCTGGCAGTCGGTCTGCTGATTGACGATGCGATTGTTGTTATTGAAAACATTGTGCGCCATCTGGAAATGGGCAAGGATAAGGTAACCGCCGCTTTTGAGGGGACCTCCGAGATTGGCCTTGCCGTTATGGCCACTACGTTTACGCTGGTGGCCGTGTTCCTGCCTGTCGGCATGATGAACGGGATTGTCGGCCAGTTCTTTAAAGAATTTGGTATAACCGTTGCGGCCAGCGTACTGGTTTCCCTGTTTGTCGCCATTACCTTAACCCCGATGTTATCTGCCAAATATCTGGATCATACCGAGATTAAAGGCACTACCAAGTTAAGTAAGGCCTGGCTTGCCTGGAGTAACTGGTTTGATAGGATAACCGCAAAATACGGTGAATTCCTGCGGCAGGCTTTAGGTCATCGCCGCAAGGTTATGCTCTTGGCGGTTGGGCTGTTTGTCGGCAGCCTGGCGCTAATGCCGCTGCTCGGCTCCACGTTTGTACCTGAGGCGGATAATGGGGAAATCACGGTGACGGCCGTTGTCGACCCCGGCAGGAGTGTGCAGGCGGTCAGTGAAATGGCCGACGCCATGGCCCAAACAATCCATGAGGTGCCTGAGGCCAAAATGACCTATAGTGTGACGAAAGCCAATAATATTAATATCATGGCTCAGTTGTCGGCCAAAAACGAGCGCAGTGTGAGTGACAATGATATTATTGCCGATCTCCGGCAGAAATTCAGTGTGATTCCCGGGGCTGAAATCAGTGTATCGAAGCAATCAGGCCTGGGGGGCGGCAAGCCTGTATCGATTGTGATTCAGGGGCAATCGCTGGACACATTAGCCGATATCGCCGAGCAGGTGCAGCAAATTGTCGCCAGCGTACCGGGCACAGTGGAGGTAAGCTCCAGCTATGAAGCCGGTAACCCTGACGCTCAGATTGTGGTCAACCGCGACCGGGCTTCTGACCTTGGCATCTCGGCGGCCAACATTGCCGATACGCTGCAGACGATGTTTAACGGTAAAATTGTGACCGATTTTAAAGAAGATGACGATGCTTATGATGTAAGGGTCATCCTTGATCCGGAAGCCCGCCGCAGCCTGGCTGACGTCAACAAGGTATATCTGTCCAGCACGGCCCGGGCCAACGGCCAAGCCGTGATGGTGCCGCTGTCACAGGTAACCGACACGGTGTATGCAACAAGCCCGGCGCAGATTAAGCGTTATGACAACCAGCAGCAGATTACAATCTCTGCGAATTTAAGCGGCACGACCCTGGGTGAATTCAACACCGAGTTTACTAAGCGGGTTGGGGCAGTAACTATGCCGGAAGGCTATAAATTTGTGACCACCGGTCAGACCCAATCCATGAACGATGCCTTTACCGGCATGATTATGGCGCTGGCGATGGCGGTTCTGTTCATCTTCTTCGTACTGGCCGCTCAGTTCGAGAGCTATATCGATCCCTTTGCCATCATGCTGGCCTTGCCGCTGGCCATCATCGGGGCTATTGTCGGCCTGTTGGTTATGGGCAGTGAACTGAGTATTATGTCCCTGATCGGGATCATTATGCTCATGGGCCTGGTAACTAAAAATGCCATTTTGCTCATCGACTTTGCCAAACAGCGCCGGGCTGCCGGGATCGAGCGCAACCAGGCGCTGGTAGAGGCGGCGGTGCAGCGGATGCGGCCAATTATTATGACCACAGCGGCCATGATTGTCGGGATGATTCCGTTAGCCCTGGGCATCGGACCGGGGGCGGAAGCCCGGGCGCCAATGGCCCATGCCATCATCGGCGGTCTGATCACCTCCACCATCCTTACTTTGGTGGTCGTGCCTGTTGTCTATACGCTGTTTGATGATCTGCAAAACGGCAGATTCCGTTGGCAGCGCATGTTCCGCAAAACACCATAACAGGACTGCAGGCAGGCCGGAACCGTTGACAACGGTCCGGCCTGCTTTTTTCCGTAATATTTGCCGGCAGCCTTTCCGTTGGCGGCCGGCACCGGTATCCGGTATAATGAAGAGGGAAGCAAGCTGTCCGGCTGGCAGCAGACTCGGGCTGAGGCAATACCAGGCGCCCCCGGCTGACCGGGGGCTGAATTGAGGTGGAGGTATGAGGATAACCATTATTGCGCCGATGCGCAATATTGCGGACACGGCCAATGAGGTGCTGGCAAAGCGGGATTTTGAATGGGCCGGCGAGATTGAGGTGGTCCCCGGCCTGCTGGAAGCGGGCCTGGAGCAAGCCTGCCAGGCGGTGGCCAAAGGTACGGATGTAATTATCAGCCGCGGGGCAACCGCCTCGCTGATTGCCAAAGCTGTGGATGTGCCTGTTGTTGAAATTCAGGTTACTGCTTTCGATATTCTGCGGGCGCTGCAAAGCATGGGCGAGGTTGCCGGCACCATTGGCGTGGTATTTATGCGGCGTTTTTTATTTGAATGCGAAAAATTGGGGGAACTGATCGGCGTACCGATGCGGGAGATTTTTATTGAAAATGAAGCAGTGGCGCCGGCCCGGCTGGAAGCCGCCTGTCAGGCAGGGCTGCGCACCTTTCTGGGCGATGCCTCCTCGGCCGGTCTCCTGCTGGACCGGGGTTTGCGGGTTGGACTGATTGAATCCTCGGCCGAGGCTGTCAGCAAAGCCATTATTGAGGCTGTCAATCTGGCGCAGGTCCGCTGGCGCGAGCGGGAGAAGGCCGAGCTGTTCCGGACAATTATCAATGCCTCGGCCGACGGGATTATTGCTATTGATAAAAATGAGCAGATTACTATTTTTAATCCGGCGGTGGAACGGATGTATAAAATGGCAGGCGACGCGGTTGTGGGCAGGCCCATTGGCAGCATCATTCCGGACGACCGCCTGCGGGAATGCCTGACCGGCTGTAAATATGAGCGGGAAAGTGTCCAGAGTATTAGCGGCCGGGTTTTTGCAATCAAGCGTTTTCCCATTAAGCTGGGCGAGGATATTGTCGGCGCCATCGCCAATGTGCAGGATGTAACCCAGCTGCAGTACTTTGAACAGGTAGTCCGGCAAAAATTAAACAAAAACGGCCTCAAGGCCAAATTTCATCTGGACCAGTTAATCGCCTCCTCGCCGCAAATGCAGGCAATCAAGGAGCGGGTCCGGCTCTATGCCGGCAATGATGCCACCGTACTGATAACCGGTGAATCCGGGACAGGCAAAGAACGGGTAGCCCAAAGCATCCATAATGCCAGCCGCCGGCAAACAGGGCCGTTTGTGGCCGTCAATTGCGCGGCTTTGCCGGAAAACCTGCTGGAGAGCGAGCTGTTTGGCTATGAGGAGGGGGCTTTTACCGGGGCGAAAAAAGGGGGCAAGTCGGGCCTGTTTGAGCTGGCCCACGGCGGGACGATCTTTCTGGATGAGGTGGGGGAAATGCCGCTGGCGCTGCAAGCCAGGCTGCTGCGGGTTTTGCAGGAAAAAGAGGTAATGCGGCTGGGCGCTGACGGAGTTATACCGGTAAATGTACGGGTGCTGGCAGCCACCAACCAGGATATGATGTCCCTGGTTGACGGGAAAAAGTTCCGGGCTGATTTGTATTACCGGCTGGATGTCCTCCGGCTGCATATCCCCCCTTTGCGGGAACGGATTGAGGATATTCCGGCGTTAATCCGGAGCTTCCTGAACAAAACGCCAGGCAGCAGTACGGGTACTGACATTAGCGAGGGTGCGATCAGGGTTTTGCAGCAGCAGTATTGGCGGGGGAATATCAGGGAGCTGGAAAATGTTATTGAACGGGCCCGGTTGCTGGCAGAGGGGCCGGTTATTGAAGAGCATGTAGTGAGGCGTGAGCTGCCGGGCCAGGCCCCAGGGGCTGCCGGTCAGGCTAGACCTGCGCTGGCGGAGCAGAGCAACCTTGAACAGATATTGTTTGAAGAAAAATATAACTATACCCAGGCTGCCAGGCGGCTGGGGATTAGCAGAACCACTCTCTGGCGGAAACTCCGGGCCGGCAGAAAACGCAATGAAACAAATGAATGAAACAAATTGTTTCAGATGCAAATAATTGTTTCAAGGGAAGCGCCGGTTTATGGCGGACCGGAATATCATAGCTGTGAAGGCTGCAGGCATTGCCACCCGCCAGGGAAGGCCGGCGCTACCTGGCATGAATTTTGCTAATATTATAAATTGACGTTATTATGTAAGGTCTGGAGGCGAATTTGTGAAAAAGTACCAAGCGATTGTTATGAAACCACAGGATAATGTTGCCACCGTAACGGAGGATATTGCCGCCGGCTGTGACATTGCGATCAATAGGGACGGTACCGTAATCAGCCTGCATGTGATCGACAACATCCCCTTTGGGCATAAAGTGGCGATCAGGGATATTGCCAAGGATGACAAGATCATCAAGTATGGTGAGGTAATCGGGGTGGCAACGGCGCCGATTGCCGCCGGCCGGCATACCCATGTGCATAATCTGGGCGGCTGCCGGGGCCGCGGTGATTTAGAGAATGGAACACAGGAGGGATAAGGCAATGAATTTTATGGGCTATCGCCGGCCGGACGGCACTGTCGGCATCCGCAATCATGTACTGGTATTGCCGACTGTAAACTGTGCCAACCAGGTGGCAAGAGGGATTGCGGCCAATGTAAGGGGCGCTGTCTGGGTTGAACACCAGCATGGCTGTTCCCAGCTCGGTGAGGACGCGCAGCAGACAACCCGGGCCTTTATCGGCCATGGCATTCATCCCAATGTCTATGGAATTGTGGTCGTCGGTTTAGGCTGTGAAGTTATCCGGGCCCAGGACGTGGCTGACGAAATCAGGCGGCAATGCCCCTATAAGCCGGTCCGTACGATTATTATCCAGGATGAGGGCGGCTCGAATAAGGCGATCCAGTCGGGAAGCGCCGCCGCGCAGGCGATGATGATCGCCGCGTCGGCTTTGCAGCGGCAGGCCGTTGATGCCGGCGAACTGATCCTGGGAACCGAATGCGGCGGCTCGGATGCCTGTTCGGGACTTTCCGGCAATCCGGCGCTGGGGGCGGCCAGCGACCTGCTGATCGATGCCGGCGGCACGGCTATCCTGGCCGAGACGGCCGAACTGATCGGCGCGGAGCATATCATTGCCGAACGGGCCGTGAATGCGGCCGTCAGGGACCAGTGCTATGCAACGATCAGGGCGTTTGAGGACTCGGCCAAAACCATGGGTGTGGATATGCGGGGCAGCAATCCTACCCCCGGCAATATCGAGGGCGGCATATCCTCCATTGAGGAAAAGTCTCTGGGCTGTGTGTACAAGGGGGGGACCAAGCCGCTGCAGGCCGTTATCGGCTGGGCGGAAAAGGTAACCGCCAAAGGCCTGGTGTTTATGAATACCCCCGGCAATGATATTGAACAGCTGACAGGCATGGTGGCCGGCGGCTGCCATATTTGTGTCTTTACTACCGGCCGGGGTACGCCCACCGGCTCGCCGATAGCACCGACCATCAAGGTGGCGACCAATACGGCCATGTTCCAGCGCATGCAGGATAATATGGACCTGAATGCCGGCACCATCATAACCGGCGAGGAAACCGTAGCCCAGGTCGGGCAACGCATAGTGGCCGAGATGCTGGCCGTTGCCTCAGGAAAACTGACCAAAGCGGAGGTTTTGGGACAAAATGATTTTGCCATTATGCGCATTGGGCCGACAATGTAGTCAGATATAAAGGCTGGAGGGAATTGTTATGGGGATTATACAGGAACTGCTGACCGGGACGGAGCTGCCGCGCATGGTTAAAATCCGCCAGAATTTTAAGGTAACAACGGTGCAGGACATACCGGCAGTGATCAGGCAGGAGTTGGCCAAAGCCGGTATCGGCGAGCGGATTAAAGACGGCATGAATATTGCCGTTGCCGTTGGCAGCCGGGGGCTTGACAGACTGCCGGAACTGGTCCGGCTTACCGTGGCCGAGATACGGCAGCGCGGCGGCCGGCCCTTCGTGGTGCCGGCGATGGGCAGCCACGGCGGTGCCACTGCCGCCGGCCAGGCCAGGGTATTAGCCAATCTCGGGGTTACGGAGGAAAGCGTCGGCTGCCCGGTACGCTCTTCCATGGAGGTTGTGGAGGTTGGCAAAATCGACAATGGCCTGGCTGTCCATATGGATAAATATGCTTATGAAGCAGACGGAATTGTCATTATAAACCGGGTTAAACCCCATACCGCCTACCGGGGTCCCTGCGAAAGCGGCCTGGCTAAGATGCTGACAATCGGCCTGGGCAAGCAAAAGGGGGCGGAGACCTGCCATATGTACAGCTTTAAGCATATGGCCGAGCATGTTTTTGCTATGGCCCAGGTCAAGCTTGCCAGCTGCAAGGTACTGTTCGCTATCGGCACGGTGGAAAACGCCTATGATAAAATATCCACACTGGTTGCGGTGCCGGCGGAAAAGATTATGGAAACGGATCAGCAGTTGCTGCTTGAGGCCAAAGCCAAGATGCCGCGGATACTGTTTGACGAGATTGATGTACTTGTTGTCGACCGGATTGGCAAGGAAATATCCGGCGACGGGATGGACCCGAACATAACCGGGCGGTATCCGACCCCTTATGCCAGCGGCGGTCCGGACGTCAACAAACTGGTAGTCCTTGATCTGACGGAAGCGACCAATGGCAACGCCTGCGGCATTGGTGTCGGCGATTATACAACTCGCAAACTGTTTAATAAGATTGATTTTGATTATACCTATGCCAATTGCATTACCAACACCACCCCCGCTCCGGCCCGCCTGCCGATGGTCATGGCCGATGACCGGGAAGCCCTGCTGGCTGCGGTCAAGACCTGCAATGCCCGGGATATGTCCAAAGTCAGGCTGGTCAGAATTAAAGACACCCTGCACCTGGGCGAAATTTTTATCTCTGAGGCTCTCTTGCCGGCGGCTCAGGCCAATCCTGCGATTGAAGTATGCGGTGAACCGGCGGCGATGAAATTCGATGAAGCCGGCAATCTGCTTGGCTGACAGGGACAATAATCATAACCGGCCCCAACCTGCCACAACTGCAGGCTGGGGCCGGTTCTTTCATCATTCGGCGAGGACCCGGCACGGCAGCCCGGTGGGGCCGGCATAATTGATGACAGCCTGTTGTTTCCCTGTAAACTATTTAGCGGGACTGATTTTATTTTTTAATCACATATTGTATAATGAAAAGTAGTTCTTAAGCCTACAACACTGGATAAAGTTAGGTTGATTAGCATGCAAAGCAGAGATTTGACGGTTCAGGCGCTGATGCGCAAGCTGGAAACCCTCGTTTATTATGTAAACAGTATTGAGGATTACGAGGAAAAAATACTGCAGGCAATCTTACAAGAGCAGGACTGGGAAGATCTGCAGCAGGTGAGACTGACTTTGGCGGAATGCCATGTCATCGACTGTATTGAAAGAAATGCCTTACTCAATACAACGGCCATTGCCAAACGCCTGCATATAACCAAAGGCGGAATTTCAAAAATTACGGCAAAATTAATCAAAAAGGATATGATCGAAGTCCAGCGGCTGGCGAACAACCAAAAAGAAACATATTATAGGTTAACGCCGCGGGGAAAAAAAGTATTCCGGATTCATGCAATCCTGCATGATCAGGCTCAGGCCGGCTTTATCCGGCTTTTTAGCGCCTATAGGCAGGAAGAATTAACATTTGCCGGCCAATTTCTCGATGACCTCATTGCCGCCTTTCAGGCTCGTCCCGAAAAGCAGGACAGTGAGTCTTAAAAAAATGCAGTGACAGTACAGGAATAAAAAACAAGGCAGGTGATGAGAATGACCACAGGACGTTTGGCCGACATTGTCATGATGAATGGCGTAATCTATACTGCCGATCCCCACGATACGATTCATCAGGCAATCGCCGTCAAGGGGGAAAAAATACTCTTTGTTGGCAGTAACGAGCAAATCGCGGCTTATATTGACGACGGCACGGAAACAATTGATCTGCAGGGTAAGATGGTCATTCCCGGCTTGATTGACAGCCACATTCACCCGCCAGGCATTGCCCTGACCGAACTCTATGAGGTGCAGTTGTTCGGGATCAACACCCTGGAAGGCTATCTTGCGGCCGTACGGGACTTTATCCGGCAGCAGCCGGACCTCAAAGCGGTTTTTGGCCAGGGCTGGCTATGGAGTGCTTTTACCGGTGAGGATCTGAACAAAGGTCCCCGGAAGGAGTATCTGGATGCGGTGGCGCCCGATATTCCCGTCATTCTGCGGGCCATGGACGGCCACAGCTGGTGGGTCAATTCCAAGGCGTTGGCAATGAGCGGCATAACCACCGCAACGCAGGCGCCTGAGGGCGGCGTCATTGAGAAAGACGCGGTCAGCGGCGAGCTGTGGGGGACGGTGAAGGAAAGTGCCATCTCATTGGTTATGCAGCCGCAGTACACCCTCGAACAGTATATAAAGGCGATGACGGCCTTTCAAAGCAGGATGCACAGCTTTGGCATTACCGGCATACTGGCGATTTTGGGACGGTTTATGCCGCTGATTCTGCAGGCCCTGCAGCACTTGGCCCGGCAAGGGCAGTTGGCGCTTCATGTCCGGGGGGCCATCATGGTCCAGCCGCAGGCGGACCTGCACAGCCAGCTTGAGGCTATTGGCGACCTGCAGGCCGAATATGATTCCGCTAATTTCCGGATTACCACGGCGAAGTTTTTTGCTGACGGCGTTGTGGAGGGGGGCACAGGCTATTTGCTGGCGCCCTACACCCTGGCGACAGGCAAAGGCCCTGATTATTACGGCCGGTTTCTCTGGGACGGGGGCGGCCTTGACGAGGCCTTTGCGGCCGCCAACCGGCGGGGGCTGCAGATTCATGTCCATTCGATCGGCGATGGGGCCACACGCAAGGTCCTTGACGCGTTGGCAGCAGCCCGGCAGCTGGCGCCTGCCGGTGATTTCCGCAATACAATCACTCACCTGCAGCTTGTTGCCCCCGATGATATCGTGCGGTTTAAACAACTGCAGGTTATCGCCAGCGTTCAGCCTTACTGGCATTTCAAAGGACCCAACTGGTGGCACAATGTTGACTACCGGCTCCTGGGGGACAGGGCTGAATACGAATATCCGCTGCAGACCTTTGTGGCCGCCGGTGTGCCGATCATATCCTCCTCCGACTATCCGATTACCCCTGTGCCTAATCCGCTATTTGCGATTGAAACCGGGGTTACCCGCAATATCTTCGACGGCCGGGTCTATGGCGTGGAAGATATAACCGACCGGGATGATGAGCGGTATTTGCTGAATAAGGCCGAGCGGGTTACGGTGGCGGCCATGCTCCGAAGCTTTACAGTCAACGGCGCCTATTCCCTGTTTATTGACCATGAGACCGGGTCGCTGGCAGCCGGCAAGCAGGCTGATCTGGTTGTGCTTGAGCACAATTTGCTGGCCATCAATCCTGTTGCTATTGACAAGGTGAAAGTACTGCAGACCTATTTTGCCGGCAGGCTGGTCTATCAGCGCGCGCAAACAGGGGAAAGCCATGAGGACGCAGGGGTTTATGGCTGAGCGGGGCTTATATAAAAATTATAGACCGGCTGTTGTTGCCCCGGCCGGGGCCGCGGCCGGACCGGCCTGGATGTTTATTTTCAAAGCGGCCCAGATCCTGCTGCGGGACGGTTTAGCGCGGCCGGCCATTCCCACCAGTGAGGAGGTTAAACAAATAGGGCCGCAGTTAAGCGGCCGGCAGTATTTGGGTGAACTGAAGGGGCGGCCCTGTTACTGCATGGAGATCAATGATACGGCCGTTCTGCCGCCCGGGTTGGTTTTTAAAGAGTTAAGGTCCCTGCTGGAGCAGGTGGAAGAAGATTTGTTCCTGCTGGCCGGCCGGGCGTTTCAAATCATAAACTGGCACCGGCTAAGCCGGTTTTGCGGCCAATGCGGCCGGCCGACGCAGCTGAAGCCGGGTGAGCTGGCGAGACTGTGCCCGGGTTGTAGAACTGTATATTATCCCCGCATTTCACCGGCCGTTATCGTGGCTGTCGTCCGCGGTGACAAGGTGCTGCTGGCTCATAATAGAAATTTCAGGCGCGGCTGGTACAGCGTTATTGCCGGCTTTGTTGAACCGGGCGAGACCTTTGAGGAGTGTGTGGCCAGGGAGGTCATGGAAGAGGTTGGCCTTAAGGTCCGGAATATCAGGTATTTCGGCAGTCAGCCCTGGCCTTTTCCCGACTCGCTGATGGTTGGTTTTACGGCCGAATATGAAAGCGGTGAAATCCAGGTCGATGGGGAAGAAATCGATGCAGCCGCCTGGTTTGGCAGCGAAGACCTGCCGCCCTGCCCCGGCAAGTATACTATTGCCGGCAAATTGATAGCAGCGGTACTGGCAAATAAAAAAAAGCGGCGATAAACAGACCCCTAACAAAGACAATCTGCCCCGGGCAGATTGTCTTTATGTTTTTCTTTAAAAAAATCTGTATTTTCAAAATGTATTGACAACAAATGAAAATAAAATTATAATGAGCATAAACAATAATAAATGAGCAAAATATATCAAATTTAACTTAGTAAACGGGCAAAAATGACTGAATGCGAGGTGAATACAGGAGATTGCTAACCGGGCTTACACGGAATCAGACTTAAGGAGGGAGAAAGATGAGAGAAAATCTGCAAAAATTTGGTGGGTTTCTGGCCGGTATGGTTATACCCAATATTGCAGCCATTATTTGCTGGGGGTTGATTACGGCCTTTTTTATTCCCACCGGCTGGGCCCCTGATGAGAATCTGGCCAAACTTGTCGGACCGATGATTCAATATCTGTTGCCCATCCTCATTGGTTTTGCCGGTGGCCGCCTTGTTTACGGACTGCGGGGCGGGGTAATCGGCGCCACCGCCACTATGGGCGTTATTGTCGGCAGCGACATTCCCATGTTTATGGGGGCTATGGTGATGGGGCCCTTTGGCGGCTGGATTATAAAAAAATGCGATGAGCTGCTTGAAAACAAAATCCCCACAGGGTTTGAAATGCTGGTTAATAATTTCTCGGCCGGGATACTGGGCATGATCCTGGTAATCTTGGCTTATAACATTATCGGGCCGGTGGTTGCCGGGATTGCCACCCTGCTTGGCAGTGCCGCGAAGGTTATTGCTGAAGCCAAGCTGCTGCCGCTGTTAGCCCTGCTGATCGAGCCGGGCAAGGTGCTGTTTTTGAACAACGCGATTAATCACGGCGTATTTTCGCCCATCGGCATTGCCGAGGTCAAGGAATTCGGGAAGTCTGTCTTTTTCCTGCTGGAAACGAACCCCGGCCCCGGCCTGGGCTTGTTGCTGGCCTACTGGGTATTTGGGAAAGGCCTGGGAAAACAGTCCGCACCAGGTGCTGTCATTATTCATTTTCTTGGCGGGATTCATGAAATCTATTTTCCCTATGTATTGATGAACCCTCTGTGCATTATTGGGGTGATTGCCGGTGGCATGGCGGCGGACTTAACCTTCCTGCTGTTTCAGGCCGGTCTGGTTGCCACACCCTCGCCGGGCAGCATTTTCGCCTTGCTGGCCATGACGCCCAAAGGGGGTCTGCTCGGGGTCCTGGCAGGTATTACTGTCGGGACGGTTGTCTCTTTCCTCGTCTCCAGCATCTTTGTGCGGGCCTATAGCGGCAATGTTGATGAACAGAGCGGCGCGGACCTGACCAGCGCCCAGCAGCTGGTTACGGCGATGAAACCGGCAAAGGCGGAGGAGCAGGTCCAGCGGTCTGCCACCAGCCAGACGCTGGCAACTACAGAAGCCGGTCCGGTGAAAAAGATTGTCTTCGCCTGTGAGGCCGGCATGGGGTCGTCAGTTATGGCTGTCTCCGTGCTGAAGAAAAAACTTGCCCAGGCCGGAAAAAAAGGGATTGAGGTTGTCCACAGCCCGGTTAATCAAATCCCCCGGGACGCAGACATTGTGCTGACCGCGGCGGGGTTGGTGGAAAGCGCCAGAAAAGTGGCGGCACCGGGAACCCGCGTATACGGGGTGCAGGACTTTATTAATACCCCGGTTTATGACGAGATAATTAAGCAGTGCTGAGACTGTGTCCCGGTTTATAGCTTATACGGGTTTAGTTTCTTCCGATACAGAAAATTAAGGAGAGCGAAAACATGCGTTTTGACCGTAACCTGGTTTTTATAAAGTCTGACCTGAAGAGCAAGGCCGAGACTGTCGAGTTTCTGGGGCGTCAGCTGGTAGCGGCCGGCGCTGTGCAGCCTGATTATATCAGCGCTATGCATAAACGGGAGCAGGATACCGGCACTTATATTACCGAGGGGATCGCAATCCCCCATGGCACGGAGGACAGCCGCAGCCTGGTGAATAAAACGGCCATTGCCATCGTTAAGATTCCCCGGGGCATTGAATGGGTTGACGGCAAAAAAGTATTTCTGGCCTTCGGCATTGCCGGCAATAATGACGAGCATGTTGCCCTGCTGGGCGGGCTGGCCGGCCTGCTGATGGATGCCGGGCAGAAAGAGAAGCTGCTGGCTGCCAACAGTGAAGAGGAGTTATTCGCCTATCTTGAAGAAAATATAGAATAGCTTTGTTCGCTTATCTGCCGCAACGGTCCCGGGCCGGCGCTTTGTTAAATAGCTGTTTAGATGCTTTAGATGTGACTGGAGGAATTTATGTTTGCCGAAGAACGAAAAACGGAGATTCTACAACTTATCAGAATAGGCAACCCTGTAACGGTAAGCAGTTTGAGCCAGCGTTTCGGCGTTTCCGAGTCTACCGTACGCCGTGATCTGCAGGAACTGGAGGACAATGGTCTCGTCCAGCGAACCCACGGGGGAGCCATTTCAGTGCAAACCGGTTTTGAAATGAGTTTTCAGGAGAAGGAAGTTTGCTTTCTCGCGGAAAAACAACAGATTGCCTCCCTGGCTGCCGGTCTGGTCAATGATGGCGAGACGGTGCTCCTGGATTCAGGCACAACCACCCTGGAAATTGCCCGCTTATTACGTACCAGGAAAATTACTGTCGCCACCAACAGTATGGATATTGCCCAGGTGTTTGCCGAGGAAGCGGCGGTTGAGACCGTGTTGCTGGGGGGGACGCTGCGGAAAAATACGCGGGCTTTAGTCGGGTATCTGACAAATGATGCGTTGCGCAAGATGTATTTTGATAAAGTCTTTCTGGCCACGAATGGTATTGATCCTGAATTCGGGATTACTACGCCCAACCTGACGGAAGCCGAAACCAAGCGCTATATGCTCCGCGCCGGCAGCCAAAAAATTCTGGTTGCCGACAGTTCCAAAATCCGCCGGCGCAGCCTGTCCCGGATATGCGGCCTTGAGGATATTGAATTATTAATTACTGATGACGGCCTTACCGATACCGACAGGCAGCAGCTGGCGGCATTGACTAAAGTCCTGACCCCGGCAATAGGCTAACAAGGGAGGTGACCGGCTATGAACAGACAACGGCAGATCGTAACAATTACCCTGAACCCGGCCCTTGATCAGACTGTATATATCCCGCATTTTCAGGAGGGAGAGGTCAATCGTGTCCAGTCGCACCGGATTGATCCCGGCGGCAAAGGCATAAATGTCGCCAAGGTAGTCAGGGCCCTGGGCCACCCGGCTTGTGTCACCGGTTTTCTCGGACAGGATAACAGCAAGCGATTCCATGAGTACTTTCAGAAGCAGGCGATTACTGACTGCTTTGTTGAGGTTGCCGGTGCCGCCAGGGTCAACATTAAGATTGTTGACGACCAAAGCGGCCGGGTAACGGAAATTAATTTCCCGGGCTTACATTGCGGCAGCCGGGACCGGGAAGAACTGGAAACGGTCATCCGCCGGCTGGCCGGAGAGCATCAATGGTTTGTGCTTGCCGGCAGTCTGCCGCAGGGCGCGCCGCCCGACATGTATGGATGGTTGACCGGGCTGCTGCAGCAGCAGGGGGCCAGGGTATTCCTTGACAGCAGCGGCCCCGCTTTGCGTGAGGGGATTAAGGCTGTTCCCCATGCCATTAAGCCTAATCTGGAAGAGCTGGGACAACTGGTCGGCCGGGAATTGGCAAAAGCAGTCGAGGTTAAAAATGCGGTTGCCGACTTGCTGGCCGGGGGAATCCAGGAAGTCATTGTGACTATGGGGGCCCGTGGCGCCATTGTGGCCGACAAAACAGAAATACTGCAGGTTACGCCGCCGGCTGTTGTCGCTAACAGTACCGTCGGCGCCGGCGATGCTATGGTTGCCGGTTTTGTTGTCGGTAAAACCCGGGGTTTGTCTTTAGCCGATTGTGCCCGCCTGGGGACGGCGGCGGCTACGGCTTCGGTTGTTCAGCCCGGCACTCAGGCCGGTCCGGTCCAGGAAGTGGAGAAATTACTGTCTCAGGTCCAGGTCAGCGGGGGTGCAGCGGCTACTGATTATAAGGCAGGTGGAAAAAATGATTGTCCATGAATTCGTAATTAATAATAAAAGCGGGTTGCATGCACGGCCTGCTGCCCAGTGGGTTCAGACTGCCAGCCGGTATCAAAGCAGTATCAGGCTAAAAAAAGCCAACCGGGAAGTAGACGGCAAAAGCCTGCTGGCGGTCCTCTCGCTCGGGTTAACGGCAGGCAGCAGTGTCCAGATAACGCTGGACGGACCAGATGAAACGGCCGCCGACAATGAGCTGATGCAGCTGATCGCTGCATTGTCAGCAGCGGGAGAGCAGGAGGCTGAGCATGGCTAAAAAAAGCTGGCAGGGGATTGGCGCCTCAGCCGGTCTGGCCGCCGGCCGGACCTGGCTGCTCCGGCCGGCAGCCAGAGCAGCCGCTGCTGATCCCGGTCCTGCCGACAGCCTCAGTCAGCTGGACCGGCTGCAACAGGCGATTGTCTCGGCAGACCAGGCGCTTCTGCAGCTGGAAGACCAGGTCAGACGGGAACAGGGGGAAGGGCTGGCCCAAATTTTTGCCGCTCACCGGCTATTATTGAGTGATCCCGCTTTCACCGGCGAAATGGCGCTGCGGATTCAGGATAAACGCCTGCCGGCCGAGCAGGCGGTACAGCAGGTAACGGCCGAAGCGGTGACAATGCTGGCGGCCTTGGAAGACGCCTATTTTCGGGAGCGGGTTGTTGATGTTCAGGATGTTTCGCAGCAGCTGCTGCAGCATTTGCACGGCAAGGACAGCGGCGACAGCCGGTTTCCCCCGGCCGGCAGCTGGGTCGTGCTGGCCGAGGAGTTAACACCGGCCCAAACCATTACGCTGCCGAAAGACCGGGTGTCTGCCTTTATTGTCCGCCATGGCGGCAAAACATCCCATGCGGCTATTCTCGCCCGCACCTATGGGATTCCGGCAGTTGTCGGCGTGGCCGCCGGCTGGGAAGAACTGACCAGGGCTGAGGCGGTGGCGGTTGACGGTGAGCAGGGGTGGATCGGTGCGGTGGCGCTTGCCGACCTGGCAGCGCTGCCGGGAGCAGCGGAAAAATCCGCTGAAACAGGGCCGGCAGAACCAGCCCCGGCTAATACCGGCATCACGCTGGCTGCCAATATCGGTCATCCCTCCGACCTTGCTTTGGTCCGGCGTTTCCAGGCGCAGGGGGTGGGCCTGTACCGCACCGAGTTTTTATTTATGGGGACCGCTCTGCCCACAGAAGAAGAGCAGGCTGCGGCTTATAGCGAGGTAATCAGCGCCTGCGCCCCCCAGCTGACTGTTATCCGGACACTGGACATCGGCGGTGATAAAAGGGCGCCGGCGCTGGCGCTGCCGGAAGAAAAGAATCCTTTTCTGGGGGTCCGGGCCCTGCGGTTGTGTTTTAACAGGCCGGAACTGTTTGCCGTCCAGCTGCGGGCCATCTGGCGGGCTTCGGCAGCCGGGCCGGCAGCGGTGATGTTTCCGATGATAGCAACCCTGGAAGAGCTGCGCCAGGCCAAACAGTATCTGGAAACGGCCCGCAAGGCTGTTGTCAGTCAGGGCCATCCGGTTGGTTCTCTGCAGGTGGGAATGATGATTGAGGTTCCCGCCGCGGTCTGGCTGGCCGCCAAACTGGCGTCAGAGGTGGATTTCTTCAGCATCGGCACGAACGACCTGATTCAGTATGCCTTGGCTGTTGACCGGGAAAACAGTGCTGTTGCCTATTTATATCAGGCCTGCCATCCGGCGGTGCTGGGCATGATTGCCCAGGTGGTCCGGGCTGGCCGGGCGGCCGGCATCTGGACCGGCATCTGCGGCGAGGCCGGCGGCGATCCCCTGTTGGCGCCTTTCTTTGCCGGGCTGGGGATTGATGAATTAAGCATGTCGCCCGGGTTATTGCCGCAGATGCGCCAGGCTCTGGCCGGCTTTGACCGGGAGAAAATGGCTGGCGAAGGCTTTGTCGATAAGGTTCTTGCCTGTGCCACAACGGCGGAAGTAACTGAGCTGTTAGCAGGCTATAACAAATAGATGCATAAGAGGTGGTAACAAATGCAAACGCGGGCGGTAAGACTATACGGAAAAAACGATTTGCGCCTGGAATCCTTTGCGTTGCCGGCACTACAAGCAGATGAAATCCTGGTTCAGATCATTTCCGACAGCATCTGCATGTCCAGTTATAAGGCGGCTGTGCTCGGACCTGAGCACAAACGCGTACCCCGGGACGTTGCTGAACAGCCGGTTATTATCGGCCACGAAATGGCCGGCAATATTGTGGAAGTGGGGGCCAAATGGCAGTCCCGGTTTACGCCGGGTGAGAAGTTTGCTCTGCAGCCGGCGTTAAACTATCAGGGCAGCATGGATTCGCCCGGGTATTCTTACCGCTACTGCGGGGGCGCGGCTACCTACGCCATCCTGCCGCAGGAGGTCATGGAGCTGGGGTGCCTGTTGAAATACGAGGGTGAGGCCTATTATGATGCTTCGCTGGCCGAGCCCATGTCCTGCATTATTGGCGCTTTCCATGCCAGTTATCATACTGATATGGGGTCTTATGAACACCGGATGGGCATAGCCGCCGGTGGCAAGCTGGCTATTCTGGCCGGAGCCGGGCCCATGGGCCTGGGGGCCATTGATTACGCCCTGCATGGCGACCGGCAGCCGGCAATGCTCGTGGTTACTGATGTGGATGCGGCCAAAATAGCGAGGGCCAAGGCTATTTTCCCCCCGGCTGAGGTTAAACAAGCCGGCATTGAGCTGATTTTTGTCAATACGGCGGCAATCAGCGATGTGGCTGCGCATTTACGGGGCCTTACCGGCGGGACCGGATTTGATGATGTGCATGTGTATGCGCCGGTAAGGGCCGTAGTGGAGCAGGCTGATCAAATTCTGGGACGGGATGGCTGCCTGAACTTTTTTGCCGGTCCGACCGATACGGCCTTTGCCGGTTTGCTCAACTATTATAATGTTCATTACAATGCCGCTCATGTAATGGGCACGACCGGCGGCAATACCAGCGACATGTTTGAGTCGCTGCGGCTGACGGAAAAGAAACGCATCAATCCCGCTGTCATGGTTACCCACGTCGGCGGCCTCGACAGTGCGGCGGCCGCAACCTTAGCTCTGCCGCAGCTGCCGGGAGGGAAAAAACTGATTTATACCGGTATTGATATGGAACTGACGGCGATTGAGGATTTTGCCAAACTGGGGGCCGCCAATCCCCATTTTGCCAAACTGGCGGAAATCACAGGCCGCAACAAAGGCCTGTGGTGCGCAGAAGCAGAGCAATATCTGCTGAAGAACTGGCAGGAAGGGGGCCGGCAAGCGGCCTCAGAGTAAATGCCATATATAGCGAGCCTGCCCGCCGGCAGGCTTTTTTTTTTCGAGAACAGGGGACCGTTCATTTTGCTTCGCTCCTGGCTGCCTGACCTATCAGGCCTGATTATTTTGTTAACCACAGCTATCGCCAAAACCTACGAAAGCATGCAACGCCGGGATGGAGTGCTGAGTATTAGAACACAAACGCGCAGGATAGTAATTTAGATCATAATGCAAAGGTACACCTTCCTTAATTGGTTGGTGTACCTTTCTTTCAAAGCCTTACTCGTCTTTATTTCCTTAGCTTATATTTATCTCTCCAATTGATCTACTGTTTTATTATCTGTCCTAAACTCACTAAAATCCTCTTTTATAATCGGAATAGGAAAAAGTTATTTGGTACAAATCCGTAGAAATAAAAAAAGCCAGCCTCCAGGCTGACTAAGATTTAAAATTGGTTATTTGTTAATCTGAATATTATCGCTAAATTTAACGGTAATTGTATCAATCGGCGCAAATAGGGCTGTAACCTCTATATCCAATCCCTCGGCAATCATTAAAAGCATGTCGAAGGAAAAGCTTACCTGTATGTTGGGCGCTTCGATTTTAGAAAGATGACTTGTGCTGATATTAATTTTCCCTGCCAGCTCTTCCTGACTTAATCCGCGTAAGCTCCTAAAGAAAGCAATTCTGCGGCCAATTTCTTTGTAAATGGGGAAAAATCGATCGGTATCCTTTTTTCGCATCCGTTAGTTACACTCCTACATGTCACTTGATATGTTAATTATAAAAGAGCTGATTAACTTAACGCACCTGTCTATATTAGATATTTTCTTTCTAACTTGCTGATGTATATGGTATAATATGGATGTTGTTGGTGATTCGTATCCAGGAAATATAAAGAAGAAATTTTTTAGATCCGGATATCATCCGTGTAAATAAGCCTCAATAAGTTAAGTGCAAATATCAAAGATTGTTGAAAGGTTTGAGTTGAGGGATGATAATGCTGTTAAGATTATCAGCCGAAAAGAAGCAAGAATATGATCACCTTTGTTATGTAATTCAGAAATTAAGTGAGGAAATTGACCGACTGGAAAGAGAACAAAAAGATACAAAAGAAGCACATAAGCGGCTAGAGGTTGCCTTGAACAACTGCCTCGCATTTGTGCGGCGCGAATTCTACGGTCAATAAATACAGAAAATATTTAGAAGTGTTAAGAGCAGCACAGGGGATGTCAGGTTGTGCAAAAACTTCAAGTCTTGTTGAGATAAACCAAAAAGCGGAGAACAGCAGCGATATTTTGGTGTTTTTTTGTCTTTAAATTAATATTAGTGCCTGTTTTAATAGCTAAGTGGTGAATGCAATTGGTGTCGCACAGCCTGACGTTCCTTGTTGCTGCGGCTCCTGGCTGCCTGACCTATCAGGCCTGATTATTCTGACAGGCGGCATTAAGGGTCTGTGTTAATCATGCCAGTTAATCAGGTTGGGCTTAGGGTCCAGAATCGACTGATACTGTTCTTGGCTGCCGTAGCGGGCATTAGGGTCCAACTGCTGGTAGCGGTAGTATTTGTCAAGCCGGTCAGCCGGCCGGGACCAGCCCCAGTGCTGAGGGGGTTCCTGCCAAATCAGGAGGGCGCGCTATATGACTCAGTAGCGTTTTATGCTATAATTAAGCAAAATGGTACGGCAGGAGAAGCCAAGGAGGCGTGGGCAGGGTACTGCAGCAACTGCCTGACGGACAGCGGCACCTATTCGAGGGTCAGCAGCAGATATTTCCTTTTAATTCGGAAGGCCGCCGAACAGGATGAAACTATGTATCGTTTGCAGCGAGTGAAATGATCTTCAGTCCCTGTCAGGAACTGTTTATAAAAATTACTATTGCCTAACCAGCATAAGACGCCGGCCGTAACGGTATAAGGAGGCGACAAAATGCACCAACTTGACATAGAGACGGTTCAAACGCTGTGCCAACAAAAAGCACTGCGCTGGACGCATCATGTATTGGTCAGGCTCTTACAGCGTAATATAAGTATGGATGATGTCATAAGCGCTTTGTTGACCGGTGAAATTATCGAAAGTTATCCAGCTGACTATCCTTATGCTAGCTGCTTAATTCTAGGAATTGATTTCAACCGGACTCAGCTTCATGTTGTATGTGGCATTGCCGATTCGGAACTTTGGTTAATCACGGCCTATTATCCCAGTTCTACCGAATGGAAAAGTGATGGAAAGACAAGGAGGGGCAAATAATGACTTGTTTTATGTGTAAAGGACAGTTAGAGGATAAAAAGACTACTTTTATGGTCGACTTAGGGAAGTGTATTGTCATTATTAAGAACGTACCGTCACAAGTCTGCTCGCAGTGCGGCGAAACGTCCTATTCCAACGAGACTGCCCAAAAGCTGGAAATGATTGCAAATTCTTTAAGGATATCCTTTGCCGCTGAGATTGCGGTCATTAATTTCTCCGGTGAAGTGGCATAGTCAGCCAGCACAAAATCAACATAACCGACATGCTTACATTTAAAAAATCCGCAGGGCTCACACACCTGGCGGATTTTTTGCTGTTTACAATAAAGAGAAGCAGGGGGACGTTCATTTTGCTTCGCTTCTGGCTGCCTGGCCAATCAGGCCTGATTATTCTGACAGGCGGCATTAAGAGCCTGTGTTAATCCCGCCAGTTAATCAGGTTGGGCTTAGGGTCCAGAATCGACTGATACTGTTCTTGGCTGCCGTAGCGGGCATTAGGGTCCAACTGCTGGTAGCGGTAGTATTTGTCAAGCCGGTCAGCCGGCCGGGACCAGCCCCAGTGCTGCAGGCGGATTTGGCAGGGAACTCCCCGCAGATGACCCAGATTCAGGGGCAGCCGGCCGCAGTGCTGGGGGGTTTCGTGCCAGATATACTCATAGCCGGCCTGATAGCGCACCAGGAACGGCCGGTAATGCAGATGCGCCTGCCAGCAGCCGTCTTCCCGGTACTGGTTTTTGTTCCACATGTCATACAGGCGGAAATGGTAGAGATCTGCCAGGGGGTTGCGCAGCAAAAACGGCAGCCAGCGGACGATACTGTCCTCGAACATTTCGTCCGCATCCAATATGAGAATCCAGTCCGGGCCGGTGGCGGCGGCTAAAGACCAGAGCTGTTTGCGTAGGCCGATTTCATTGTGGAAGCCGGCCTCATTGTTAACTACAATCCGGTGCGGTACAGCGGCCAGGCAGCGGCGGCAAACCTGCACTGTGTTGTCGGTGCTGGCGTCGTCGAGAATGACTACATAGTCGGCGTAACCGGCTGCCTGCGTTAGGACCTGCACCAGATAGCGATGCTCCTCATTGCGCACCAGCATGGCCAGGGTCAGGCGGGGCGCCGGCCGGTTTTGCCGGTAGTCGTATTGCTCTTTATGCTGCACAAGTCCCGGCAACTCTGATTCCCGGTACATATGGTAGGGAGGATAACAGGTATCGGCATAGAGCTCCAAACCCAGCACGGCGGCCCGTACGCAGAAATGCCGGTCTTCACCGGTTAAGTCCAGATTATATATTTTGCGGAAAGAAACACCGCCAGCGAGCGCCGCCCTGCTCAGCAGGGTGCAGGCCCCCAGGCCGCCGACTTTATAGATTCCGGGGCAGTGGAGACGGCTGATGAAATCCCGCTGGCGCCGGCCGGTTTCCTCTTCACTCAGCGGCCGGCCGTCACCGGTCTCATGCAGTCGGTACTGACCGCCTAACCATACCTGCGGCAGCGGGATTAATTCCTTCTCCCACCGGGTCCAGTAAACCTCAGAGACAAGGTCTTGGCCGAGGCTGGCCAGATGGGTAATGGTTTGGGGATGCAGCGCCAGGTCCGAGTCAACCAGAAACAAATAGTCATATTGCTGCTCCCGGGCAAAGCGGATGAAATCATCCTTATATTTGGCGACTTTCCACACAATATCTTCCTGCCAGTAATGCGTCTGTTCGTCGCAGCGATAATTCCGGGACTGCTCTGTTCCCGGCCAAACAGTAACCCCCGGATTGGCGGCAGCAAACTGCCGCAGTGCGGCGCTTGGGGAATCATGATCATCGATAAACAGAAACTCCAGGGTAAAACCTGTTTGGTCCAGCAATTGCAGGCAAGCAAGGAACTCAGCCAGAATGGCCGGTTTCTGCCTGATTGGGCTGGCCAGCAAAATGCGTTTCACCGATAAATACCCCCTCCCAGAATGTCAATGGGTCAGTAGCGGGGACGCGGTGCTGAACAACTGCCGCAATCAGCAGCAAACTTTGCAGCGCGTCCTCTGTTAATGCCTGCCGCACGCGGGGTGCATGGCCGCCGGACAAGGCCAGCAGCCGGCTCTGGAGCAGCAGCCTGCTGCCGTTGTACTCCAGGAGGCCATACATTTCCGGTTGCGGCCAGTGCGCCGGGGCCAGGGCCGCCAAATGCCGGGCATAGGTGTCGCAGGCGGAAACAGCCTGCGAAAGATCGCCGGTGCTGACGCTTGCCAGAATAGCCAGCAGCAAAGCGGCAATTGTCAGCTCGGCCTGGCCCGGCTGGCTAAGCCGCGGCAATAATCCAGTTATGGCCGCCGGGGAGATTTTATTCAGTGCCGGTACACAGGCGTGAAGGGCAGCTTGGTCGCGCCACATAGTTAATAGCCTGGTCAGCGGATATGCACCCAGCGACGTTTCGGTGAAGGCCGCAATATAATGTTCACTGGCCGGGCCAAACAGACCGGTAAAAAAGTACACATCCCCCAGGCAGCAATGAACCTGCCCGGCAGTTACCAGGGCCAGATTTTTTGATAAGGCACCGGCCAGCAGCGGGACTGCCTCCGGCCACCGGTTATGCTGCATGAGCCATACCCCGTACAGGCAGCACAAGTCCCCATTGTCAGGCAGCGCCTGCAGGCAGTTGCCAAACAGGGCCTCGGCGCCGGCGTCGTCCGGTTGGGCTACTTTTGTCAGCAATAATGCGGCTAATACCTGGGGGATATAGCCTTCCGTCCCCTCCAGCCGGGGAAGGGTGCTTTCCAGCAGCAGGCCGGCCTGGCGGAAGTCTTTACGCTGTAAATGCTCAATGGCCAGACTGTAGTGTAAAAATGGATCCCGGGGGTTGTGCCGCAGGGCTTTTTGAATAATGGCCGTATTGCGTTCGAATTTATGTTTCCTGGCCGCTTCCTGCGGCAGATAGCCGTAGTGGTGAATGGTATAAGGGGCAACAGGCAGCTGGCCGGCAGGATGATGGCTTTGAATACTGCCGGCTACCTGTTCATGAATCGAACCGCTAAAACGGTAGGCAGGCTTATTTTTAAACAGACGGACCACATAATCGTTCACTGTCTTATGGCCGCCGTCCAGGTAACTGATGATCTCAAAATAATAGCCCTCCGCCGGTGTTTGTTCCAGGTAGCTTACCAGTTCGGGGCGGGATACGGGCGCTAATACCTCATCGGCATCCAACACCAGTATCCAATGGCCCCTGGCCTTGCTGACCGCATAATTACGGGCGGCGGCAAAGTCGTCTGTCCAGGAGAAATGAAACACGGCGGCCCCCTGGCCGGCGGCGATTTCGGCCGTGCCATCGGTTGAGCCTGTATCAACCACAATGATCTCATCCACAAGCTGCCGGGCACTGTCGAGGCAATGAGCCAGGCAGTGGGCCTCATTTTTCGAAATAAGGCATAAAGAAATGGAAGTTGTGCTCTTCATAGGTATAAGCCCCGCAGGGTGGAAAAGGTGTAATCCAGGCTTTGTTTCACACCCTGTTCTTTAAGGGTCAGGTTACGGATAAATAAAGCAAAGGATTCGGCCTCGGCGGCGAGTATGTCCTTGATTGCTGCCAGGACAGCGGTAAAACCCTGCTGCTCGGAGTATTTTGTTGTCCGGACCTGCAGGCAGCGGTTGCTGATCTCCAGCAGGATAGACGCGGCCTGGGGATTAGCCGGCGGCAGGGTGGTATTGTGGCACAATTGCTTATACAGGCAAAATACGGCCCGGAACACAGGCCGGTTGGCCGGCGTTTGCCAGAGGCGCCATAGCTGCTGGCGGGCTTCAGGAAAACGGCGGACAAGCATAAGGGCGATAATCTCATCTACGGCTACTGTGGCTGAAAGAGCCAGTCCCTGCCGCCGCATTTGCTCAATGGACTGCAAAGCGCCGGTGATGTCGCCGCTGTACAGCCGGCAGGCAACCAATATCTCGGGCACGGGTGCGTTGCCGGCAGGATCAGGGGTTAAGCACTGGGCCCCAAGATCCGGGAGGCCCGCAGTCCAGAAAAGCTCCGCCATTTTTTCGGCAAGGCCGTCAACTGTAAGATACCCCTGTTCCCGGAGAAATGCCAATACCTCACCGGCCGGCTGCCGGACCAGTTTCAGCATGATTAAGGGATAGAGGGGATAGCAGTAATTTTTACCGACATGTACGGCCTGCTCATAGTAGGTTTGCGCCGCTTTGGCCAGGCCCAGCTTTTCGGCGCAGTAGCCAAGATGGTAATAAGCCAGGTAACTATCTGTTCCTTCGGTATGAAAGAAGGCCGGCGGCGGCGGTCCTAAGCGAATGGCCTCCTGGAACCATTTCATGGCCAGGGCGTATTCACCCTGCAGCTCAAAGAGAACGGCGGCATCAAAAAAAAGATCGCAATACTCAGGGTAGCTTTCAGCCTCTTCCAGACAAAGCCGGGTCGCTGCCATCAGCTTGGCGGACTGCCGGTAACAGCTGATGAGATGACGGACGGCCGGTGTGCGCAACATAACCTGCGCGGCCGGCAGTTGCTGCAAGGCGGTTTGCAAGGCGGGAATCGCCAGCGCTATGCGGTTCAGCCCCAGCCATTCGATCCCTAAATAATAATATAAACAGGGAGCGGGGCTGGTCCGCAGCGCTGCCTTTAAAAGCCGGATATTCCGGCCCCGGCGGGAGTTGCGTTCCCGGACCGGCACGGCCTGATGCCGGATTGCCGGGGCACAGGCATAGCCGACCGTCCAGGGGGTGTCGATCCGCACATATTCGTGCACAGGACTGGTAAAGCGATACTGCCGCCGGAATAACCGCAGCACCATATAGCGGTCATATTCATACTCCTCATTGCCGGCCTTCAAGGCCTGCAGCGGCAGGTAAAAGCCGGTATAGCCGGGCTGGCTGACCAAGGCCTGCAACTCTTCCGGCGCAGCGGTCAACTGCTCATCGGCATCTAAGGAAAGGATCCAGTCGCCGGTTGTTTGTTCAATTGCATAATTGCGGGCCGCGGCAAAGTCGTCGCCCCACCGGTACGAATACACTTTGGGTGTATACGTGCGGGCAATCGCCAGCGTTGTATCGGCTGAGCCGGTGTCAACAATGACAATTTCATCCACTGCCTGTTTAACACTTTCCAGGCACTGGCCAAGGCGGGGCGCTTCATTGCGGACAATCATCGCCAAAGAAATACGTGGCTGGGTCATTGTTTGGCAGCCTCCTCCAATAGCTCACGGAACAGGGGGATGTCGGGATATTTGCGGGCCGCTTCCGCCAGCAGCTCCTGGCGCATAGCCTGGTATAGGCGTATTAGTTTGACATAATATTGCGGCTGCTGGGGGGCAAGCGATAAAGCCCGCCGGTAACAGAGGCCGGCCTCGGCTGCCTGCCGGTTATGCTGCAGTGCTTCTCCCAACTGGCACCAGGCGGCTGCATCCTCCGGCTGGGCCGTCAAATACAGTTCGGTGTACATTCTGGCTTGTTCCCAATAGTGGTAATGGGCAAAAATCCGGGCAATATCCAGGGCATGTTCTTTTGTCGTTTCCGGGGCAACCTTGCTCAACAAGCTCTCGGCAAGCTGTAATTCCTGCAGATCCAGGGCCCGCAATACTATATCCTGTACGAGGGCCATGCCTTCCGGTCCCAGGCGGGCAGGCGGGGCTGAGCCCCGTTTGTATAAAGAGTCCTTCAGCATGGTGACGACCGCACCGGTATCGGCCGAGAGGCCGACAGCCAGGAAATCCTCGCACAGCCGGCGGACTTTTGTCCGGTTTTTGTTTAGCCAGAAGCAGAGAATCGCATTCATCCGTGCCAACGGGTATTGCGGGTGGTTCAGGGGAATGGCCTCCAGTAAGCGCAATGCCTCCAGGATTCTTTTTTGCTGAATCAGACAAATCGCTTTCAGCATATTGGTGTAATCATCAAGCACGGCCGGTTCCAGCTGCTCGAAATATTCGAGCGCCAGCCGGTACGCCCCTTCGGTAAAATACACCGTGCCAATGAGCCGTTTGGCGTCGGCTGTACAAAAATCACACAGCTTTTCCATTGCCTCTCGGGTATAGTCCGGGTCTTCCCGGGGGTTCAGTATCCGGACAATGGCCGGCAAAGGCTGGGTAAAAGCCGCATTATCCTGCAGGCTGAGGATGTAATAGCGCAAGGCTTCTTCTTCATTGCCAAAGACCTCGGCCAACCGGGCCAGCTGATAATAAGCCCGAAAACCGCGGCTGCCGCTGAAGGGTGCATAATAAGCCGGCTGCTCCGGCATGGAGACTGCATGCTGGAAGCAGTCGAAGGCGCCGGCGTAATTACTGAGCTCCAGCTGAATTAAGCCGCCGTAGTAATATAAATCAGCGTAATTGGGGAAAAACTTTAAGCCCAGCGCAACGGCCGCCAGGGCCTGTTCATATTGCCGGGCCCCATAGTGGGCCAAGGCGATGTAACGTAACAGTTTGGGATAATAGATCGTCCCCGGGTCGGTATGATTGGCTGCCCTGGTCAGTTCTGCCGCGGCTTCGGCAAATCTGTCGATGCGGTACAGTTCCACGCCGTAGTGGTAACGCAGCGCATGGTTATTGGGTTCACATTCTATTTGTTTTTGGATAATGGCCAGGTTCCGGTTTTTTTTGTTTTTTTCGCTGACCTGCCGGTCCAAATAACCATAATGACGCAGCACAATGTTCTCAGCGATCTGAAAGGCTGCCTGCCGGTTATTTTCCAGAATCACATCGGCAATCTGCTCATGAATGGCCCCGCGGAAACGATATTCCGGCTTGTTGCGAAATAGCCGGAATACTAAATCCGGGCAGGCTTCCTGATTGCCTTCCACACCGATCAGATTGATGATTTTGACAAAATAGCCCTCGTTGTCCGCTGCGGCCGCTTGCCTCAAACCGCAGGCAGAGCCCGGTTCCAGCACCTCATCGGCATCCAGGAACAGGACCCAGTCGCCGGTGGCTAATTCTAACGATACATTGCGGGCCGCGCTGAAATCATCCTGCCAGAGGTGCGAGACGACCTGAGCTCCGGCCTGTTCGGCCACCTGGATGGTTTGGTCTGATGAGCCTGTATCGACAATAATAATTTCATCCACAGCTGCGGCCACACTTTGTAAACAACGGGCCAGATTAACCTCTTCATTTTTTACAATCATGCACAGGCTGATTTTATTGCTCATGGCCATACCTCATTATTTTTTATTATCAGTATATGCCCGGAAGCCAGACGGCGTTCGCTCAGAATAAACTTTACATAAAACCAAAAAAGTCGTCACATAAGTTTTTGGCGCAACATATTATAGGGTGGGTAGAGTAATCTACAAAAGCAAATATAAGGAAAGGAAGCGACGCGATAATGCCAAATTTTAAGATTATTCAGGACGTAGCCGATCAGGCGCGAATTAAAATTTATGGTTCGGAAAACGCTGCTCTCATAACAGAAAATGGAGGATATCTATCTGTAACAGCGCCGGTTAGCGGTCTTAGCATTACCGCCCCTGTCAACGGCCTCTTAGTAACGGCGTCGGCCGAAGGCCTGAGCGTAACGGGCCCTGCCAACGGTTTGATTGTCACGGCGCCGGCATCGGGCCTGAGCGTAACCGCCCCTGTCAACGGCCTCTTAGTAACGGCGTCGGCCGAAGGCCTGAGCGTAACGGGCCCTGCCAACGGTTTGATTGTCACGGCGCCGGCATCGGGCCTGAGCGTAACCGCCCCTGTCAACGGCCTCTTAGTGACGGCATCAGCCGAAGGCCTGAGCGTAACGGGCCCTGCCAACGGGCTGATCGTTACAGCACCGGCATCGGGCCTGAGCGTAACCGCCCCTGTCAACGGCCTCTTAGTGACAGCTTCGGTCGAAGGCCTGAGCGTAACGGGCCCTGCCAACGGGCTGATCGTTACAGCACCGGCATCGGGCCTGAGCGTAACGGCTCCTGTCAACGGCCTCTTAGTGACAGCTTCGGTCGAAGGCCTGAGCGTAACCGGTCCCGCCAACGGCTTGATTGTCACGGCGCCGGCGTCCGGCCTGAGTGTAACGCCGCCAACCGGAGGCTTATTGATTACCAGCGACGGCTTAGCGGTTGTGTCCACCTTGTCGACCACTGATGTAGCTGAAGTGAAAACCGGTCTTGTTGATATTGCCGGTTCACCATCCGAAACATATACCGTTTTAGGGGTGGCAACATATTCGTTCGGGTTAGTGAACGAAGCTACATCTGCTCCCGATGCCCAGGCCACGGTTCAGCTGCAGCTTAGCCCTGACGGGGTGGTGTGGTTTAACGACAGTGCGGCCGTTACCCTCAGCCCCAATACTGCCACCGGGTTAGTTTCCGGTATTTTTCTTAAATATGCCAGAGTCTACTATGCTGCAGTGAATGCCGCCAGTGCAGTGGATCTTACGATCTTCTTCCAGGGGCAATCATCGTAATATATTGAATTAGTGATTTTTGCTCTGCTTAATTTGTCTCCGACCAGTTTGGAGGCAAATTATACATAATAGCAAATTGTGGATGCTGCTGCTGTTATTAATTATATTTAGTTTCGAGTGGCAAAAAGGAGGGGCGGAGTAGGTGGGGGAAAAAACCATTAAGCCTCCTGTTAAGAATATAACGCTAGTGAATAGCCGCTGCCGGCGCCGGCGCTGCAGCAATAAAATATTGACAGTAGGCCGTAACAAGCGGATGTTTCAGTCACTTATCGACTTCGATATAACGGCTTTACCGCCTTGCCTGACGATTTTACGCGGTACTCTCCATGTTTTTGTGCTTAAATATACCTGCTTCCAGGAGGAGCCAACCATTGATGCGCATCAGATATTTTCACCCTGGTGCAAAAAAAAAGCAATCCTGTTTAACCCCATACCTGCGGCCAGCACAGTTGTACCTGCGGCCAATGACGGTTGGTTAACTTTTGACCTTACAACACTGATTAGGGATTGGTATAGCGGTGTCAGCGCAAACCTGGGGGTGCTTTTACAAATGAGAAATCAGCAAGAGCCTGGATTATTGGGCTTTTGTAGCAATAGAGCCTTTGATTCGCGTTGCTGGCCTTTTTTACAAGTAGCGTTTTCGGAGCCGTTGCCTAGTGATAATCATTGCCAAACACTGGATACCGAGGAAAGAGTAACAACCGGCAACGGTGTGCGGACAACAGCGAAACTCAACGTCCAGCATTTTAATTACACCTATTATGTAATTAATACGGGCACGCAAAGCGCCAGTGTTGCGCTTGAGCTTAGCCCTGACGGCATAAACTGGATGACAGACGTCCCCCCGCAGATTATTGCTCCGGGGGTCATGAGAACCTTTGTCCCCGGCGTGATCGCCAGATTTGCCTGCCTGACTTTTCAGTCGGCCACACCGGAGCAGCATACGGAGCTAAATATATATGTAAGAGGCAGTTGTTGATAAATTTTGGCTTGCACAAAGGCCTTCGGCCTTTATATTTTGAAACATGGGGACAGGGAATTTGTTTCAAACTTATTCTCAACAAAACCACTCTTTCTTGTTCTTCCCGGCGCGGATATAGATATCGCTTATAAAAGGGGTCGAGATTATCCGGAAATACCCTCAAAAAGTAAACAAACAACTCGACAACCAGAAGCGGCTATGATAGAATTTAGCCAAATAAAGGGAATAAAGGGAAAGCAGGCTGAATTGAGAAGGGAGTGCATTCTATGAAACAGGCAAACAGCAAAATAGGTAAACGGATCATTATCAGCATGATTGCGTTTTTCGCTTTTAGTATGGTTAGTATGTTAACGCCGGCGCCGGTATTGGCCGCTAAAGCCAAAAAAGAGCAAACGATCGGCTATGTCAACCTACAGCAGGTCTTTTCCGGCTATCCCGGCATCCAGGAAATTATGCAGCGCATTGAGGACCTGCGGGCTGAGGCCCAAAGAGAGTATGACAGCCAAACGCAAGACCTGCCGGCAGCCGACAAGAAAGCTTTCAGCAACAGGCTGGCGCTGCAGCAGGCTCAGCGCGAAGATGAGCTGATGGACCCGGTGCGGGCCAACATTGAGGCAGCCATTAAGGCGGTAGCGGCAGCAAAGGGCCTGAACGTGGTCCTTGATGCTGCGAGTGTTATCTATGGCGGCACAGATATCACTGCCGACGTTATCACGCAAGTGAGCCGCTAAAACCCGCCAGCAGCCAGGGGCTGACAACCTTGCATTTTTCCTGTGAGGAGCTGCTCTCCCGGTATGCTCCTTATCAGGCAGGGCATAGGCCGAATTCGGCAGCTTGCAACAGCGAGGCCCGGACAAGCAGTCCGGGCCTCGCTACATTTTTTAAGCAAATCGGTCATGTACCGCGGAAGAGGCGGCAGGCTTTTGTGTATTCCAGCGTCTCATGAACCATATCCATTCGTCAGGATAGGCTAATATGGCCTCTTCAATGACTTTAGTCATTTGCAGTGTGTTATGGTAGATTTCCTGGTCAGGATCATCGTAATGCTGATAGGCCACAGGCGGCTTAATAACCACATGGTGGCCGCCCTGGGGACGATGATAGGTAAAGGCCGGGACAATAACAGACTTAAAGGTTTTGGCGAAGTAGGCCGGGCCAACAGGCGACGAGGCATTTTTGCCCAGGAAATCAAAGAATACGCCCTCGGTGCCGCCATCCTGATCGGCCAGGAATCCCAGAACCTTGCCCTTTTTTAGGGCCCGGGCCGCCTTAATCATGTCCGATGTTCCCCTGTTAAATACCTCCAGCCCGACCATGGTCCGGAATTCATTTAAAATACGGGTATGCTGCGGATTAGGTTGCGGTTTGGCGATTGTCGTTATGGGAAAGCCTGCATAACACAACGCGGCCGCCATCCATTCCCAGTTACCCATATGAGCGGTCAGAAACACTACCCCATGCCCCTGGCTTAACGCTTTTTGCAGATGTTCCAAGCCGGAAATGGATACATACCGCTGGATGTTTTGCGGAGACAGCACCGGTGTGTACAGCACTTCCATCACCGTTTGTCCCAGATTGCAAAATACGCGGCGAATCAGGGCCTTTGCTTCCGCCCGGGTAAGTTTCAGGCTGTCGGCAACCTGCGTGATGCCCCGCTCCCGCTGTCGCCCTGCTGCTAAATAGACGATAATCCCCAGTTGCCGGCCAAGCCAGCATACCAAACGATATGGCAATAAGCAAATCAGTCGACTGAGCATTTTTAAGAAGAAATATTGTAAATTTCCTCGCATATTTTATCTCCTCTCAAAATAATATGCTGAAGTGTGATTTGCAACTTCAGTGGAAAATTACATAGTTTGTGTTCACGTTATAACTATGCAAATGGACTAGCCGGTCAAGTCTATTTTAATACAAAATCCTGAAGATTACATCCTTTAATTTTTAGGAACTAAATTTTGCTAGGATTTACGGTTTTCCTGTAATATTTGATTAGCGATATTGCTGCTTTTTCTGCCTGGGTTTTAACAGGTACACAAGCATAACCTGGCACCAGGGCAGGAAGAAAAAGAGAGGGACGGCGGATTGTCTTGTTTACCAAAACAGTCCACTGTCCCCTCTTCCTTGCTGCCAAGCAAGCCGAAAAGCTGCAGTGAGAAAGCTGACGCTAAGGCCGGAGCCGGTGAGGCTTAGGATTCATAGCAGACAACAGCGCTGCTTTCCAGTGCATCCGCAAAATATTTAGCTACTTCCTTATGGACAGGATGCACGATATAGGCCTCCAAATCGGCCATAGAGTCATAGCTGGCAATCATCAGCAGATCATAGGCGCCTGCTCCATGGCGGATATCGACTTCCACTTTCAGATCACGAAGATATTCAATTTTCCCCTGCATGCTCAGCAGGATGTCTCTTGCTTTGGCGATACTTTCACTGCTTCTGTCCTTTAATTTTAAAAGCTGATTATTAATGATCATGTTTGTGCCTCCTTACATCAAGCTAAGTCATATTTTGGTCTATTGTCCTGTCAGACTAATGCTTAAGCGGCTAATTTTGTCTTGGCTGATAATAAAATGGTAGTCGAGCGAAACCGGACTGCCGGCAAAGCTGCCGGCAACCTGGGCAGTAAGGACAAATGCATGGGCAGAATTGACAAGGTGATTGGGAGTTACGGTAACCCTATATTTGGCATTGGTTTCGTCAAGCCACTTTTTTATGGCCGCCGGTCCGTGCAGTTCCTGCCCTTCGTCCTGGACAATGGCATCCTCTGCGAAGCAGGCGAGCATTGCACCGCTGTCATGCTTATTCTTACCCTGAATATAAGCCTCAATAACTGGGGGTAATTTTAACATCAGAGTTTTTCTCCTTTTCCATATTATGATACCTTTATGCAGTCTTTTTTTATTCCTTGCTCAGCAGTGCCAAGCCCCTTCCTTAGCTGCTGCCATGTAATCGGCAGCAGATTTCGGCCTGGGTCAGCCGCAATAAAATCCAGTGGGGTCATTTTTCCTATCACCTCGTTTTTTCTCCAGTATATATGAGGTAATAAGACAACAGTGTGTCATATTTGAAACTACGTTTGATAAATTTCTAACGCTTGTTGCATTCGGCTGATGATTGTTTGTCTGACCTGTTCCGGCGCAAGTACCTCAACCAGGCTGCCAAAGGACAAAATATAGCTTGTCAGCCACTCGCCCGCCGGCAGCGCTGCCTCCAGGATAAAGCTGCCGTCGGCGTTGGGCGTGACAAAGGAATCAGCAAAATAGTCATAGAGCCGGTTGAGCGCCCCGGCCTGAATGCGGAGTTTTAACGGGATAAGTGTTTGCCCAGCGGCGTCATTTGCCTGGTTGAGAGCTTGTTCGGGCCAAAGCCTGCGGGCAAAGGTTTCGGGCATAACGGCTAAGTTTTTCAGCCGTGAGATCCGGAAGGTCCGCCGTTCCCGGCGCTGCCGGCAATAGGCGGCTAAATACCAGGCATTATTTTTAAATAGCAGTTTTTCCGGTTCGGCCAGGCGCGTACTTTTCCGCCCTTCACCGTTTACATAGTCAAAACGAATGACTTTGCCCTGCAGCAGGGCCTGTCTGATGTCATTGAATTTGTTATTTTCATTGGGCGAACTGCCCCAGGGAGAAAAATCGATCTCTACCCAATCATAAGCCGGTGTATTTTTAAATATAGCGCCCAGTTTCTCCAGAACCCTGTCAAGCTCGGGGTAATGTGTTGCCTGCAGCGTTTTCACTGCCAGCAGCAAGCCTTCGCTCTCCTGTTCGGAAATAAGCGTTCTGTTTAGCGTATAGCTTTCCAGCAAATGGATGCCGCCGCCATGCCCCTTGTTCATATACACGGGCACGCCGGCTGACGATAGCACATCAATATCCCGGTAAATTGTCCTGGTTGAGACGCCAAACCGGTCAGCAAGCTCCTGGGCGGTAACGCTGCCTTTGTTAAGCAGAATTGTCGTTATCGCAAATAGCCGGTTCATTTTCATATTTATCACCTAAGCTGATTATAACACTAATATGACATAATTATGTCATATTTAAATAGTTTCCTGCCGTTGGCCCGGTCACTTAGCCGCGGCGGGCAAAACTGCGGGCCCCGCCGATTCTTGCAGGACAAATGAAAACGGTAGAGAAAATAGAGCAAAACCTTGCTGACACAAGCTGTGCTTATGCAGCCTGAGCAAGCGCCTGCGCCGTGCAGGCCAGTAGCGAGAAGGGAGCAGTACATGAAAAACAGGTTTACTATCGGCGAAATGGCAAAATTGCACAATATCCCGGTAAAAACGCTGCGCTATTATGATGAGATCGGTTTATTCAAGGCGATTGAGGTGGATCGCAATACTGGTTACCGCTATTATTCAACCGAACAGTTTGAACAATTAAATACAATCAAGTACCTTAAATTTTTGGGGTTTTCTTTAAAAGAAATCCAACAGCATCTGGACACCAGGGATATTCAGTCTTTTATGAAACTATTGAAACGCCGGCAGCGTATTACCCATGAGCGGATAAGGACCCTCAAGGCGGTCAGCAGCCAGTTTGCCAACAGAATTGATGATCTTGAGCAAGCCTTCGCCATTGGGGCGGTAGACCAGCCTTTTCTCAAAGAAATTGCCAGGCGGAGAATTATCAGTATTGACGAGTATATTTGTACAGAACCGGAATGGGAGCTTGCTTTACGCAAGCTGGAGAACGCAACAGGCATTACGCCTTCGTTGTTTATCGGCAGGGTCGGGCTGACGGTAGCGGGGACAAACCTAAAGGCCCGGAGATTTCAGGAATACAGCTCGGTCTTTATATTCTGGGAAGATTCGCTGGCCGACCCTAAGCAGGCCTTTGTCCGGTATTTGGCGGAAGGGGAGTATGCCTGTATCTATTATCGGGGGAATCATAGCCAGTCCTCCAGGTACTATGATATATTACTGGCTTTTATCGACACTGCCGGTTATGAGATTGCCGGCCAGGCCATTGAACGTACAATAATAGATGACTATATTACGGCCGAGAAACACCTGCATGTTACAGAAATTCAGATTCCTGTGACACTCTTGACACTCCAGTAACTGGAGGTTATATCATAGAGTAAAGGTCTGACAAGGAAGGAGGTATGCATATTTTCCGGAAACTCCTGAATGTAATTCTGGGCTGCGGGCTTGTTTGCGCCGGGGTCATATTTCTCAGTCATTCCCATCTGGTAACCGGCGGCACAACAGGCATCGCCCTTGGTATCGCTTATTTGTTTGATACCACGTTCGCTGTGGCTTTACTGGGGGTTAGTATCCCTTTTTATCTGCTGTCGATTTTTCGTATGGGCTGGCAGTTTACGTTAGCGACATTTTTCGCGGTGGCAACGCTTGCTCTCTTTACGGAAATCAACCGCTGGCTGCCGGATTTTATTTTGCCAGGCTATGTAGGGGCCGTTGCCGGCGGCGGCTTATTAGGCCTGGGGTTAGCCCTGTTATTTTGGAACGGGGCATCATTAGGGGGCGTTAATGTCTTAGCCCTATACCTGCAAAAAAGCTTCGGCTGCGATCCGGGCCGGGTAACCTTTGCGGTTGACGCCACTATTGTGGCTGCCTATTTCTATTCGGTTGGTATGGAGAAAGGTCTTTATTCGCTTTTATCAGTTATAATAACCTCAGCTATTATCAGCTATTTTAAAGGCAGAATTGCCGCGGCAGCGCAGAAAAATGCCTGTCAGCAGCGGCTGTAGGAGGGATTCAGGTGCGATTTGCGATTATTGGCGCCGGGGTAATGGGCTGCCTGGCCGGCGCAATGCTGAAAAATGCCGGGGCCGAGGTCTGGCTGGTCGATGCCAACCCGGCGCTTGTCAGCCATATTCGGCATAAGGGCTTGCAGATCAGCAGTCATGACAGGGAAGAACATATTGCTATAAAGATCGTGCAGGCACCATGTGAGATTCCTGAAACTATGGATGTGATCCTGTTTTTAGTAAAAGGCTGCCATACCGCAGCAGCAGCCCAAGCAGCCCAATGCATTGCCGGCGAGCACACCTATATTATGACCCTGCAAAACGGGATCGGCAATGTTGAGATTTTGGCTAATTACTATCGGCGGGAAAAAATACTCTACGGCATTATGGAATTTGCCGGGAAGGCAGTGGCTTTAGGCCATATTCGGGCGTTTATCGGCAATAATTCGAAGATTTGTTTTGGCTCTGCCCAAAAAATTATTAATGATGATATGAAAAAAATTGCCGGCTTATTCAGGCGCAGCGGCATCAAGGTTTTTATCGAGGAAGATATAGACCGTGAGGTATGGATAAAGCTAAGAAATAATTCCACCAATGTAGTGTTTGGTTTATTACGGCTACATATGGGGCAGGCCCTGGCGGCTGAAGGCATGGCCGAAGTCATGCAGGCGGTCAGAAATGAGGTCATTGAGGTCGCCAAAGCGAAAGGCATCTGTTTTACCGATGAACAGCTCAGCGTGAACGGAGGCCAAACAACGATTAATCCCGAGCTATATGCTCATCTGCCGTCCACGGCGCTGGATATGAAAAACAAAACCCGGACCGAGGTGGAATTTATCAATGGTGCTGTGTACCGGGAAGGCTTGCGGTTGGGCGTACCCACCCCCCACAATGCGTTGCTGTATAAACTGATTAAAATCATGGAACAGACTTATGCAGAGCAGTTTTAGATTCCGTGTCACGGGGCCGGTTTCCGGGCACAGGGCCAGCAGCCAATGGCCAGGCTTGCTGACCCTTATCATTTTGTCTCGCCCCGCAGCTAAATTATAACACAGTCAAGGCGCTGGTTGCGGCTGGCGTGTTTGTCGGCCTGCTTGATCCGGCCGTGCCAGCCGGATTAAAGCCTGCCCGCAGTGCCGGCTTTTGGCCCGAACTCGCTATTGGTCAAGGAGCAGATTATTTGTTATACTGGTACAAACGGCCAATTTGGTGTGAGCACAAGCAGGACGAATGATTTTTGTGCCGGGCAGGGGGCGGGAAAGTGGAAAATGAATGGGAAGAATTACGGCAGGGCTTGAAACAGCAAGGCTACATTGCCGACGCTAATACGGCCATGCTGCTCCGGATAGCCGTGTTGTTAAACAAACCTGTACTGATCGAAGGACCGGCGGGAGCCGGCAAAACTGAACTGGCAAAGGCCTGGAGCCAATACCTGGGCCGCCCGCTTATCCGGCTGCAATGTTACGAGGGGATTGACGAAAGCAAGGCGCTGTATGACTGGAATTATCAGAAACAATTATTATATATCCAGTCGCAGGCGACAACCGGCCAAGAATGGGCCGGCCTGAGCCAGAATATCTATGCCCGGGAGTTTCTGCTGGCAAGGCCGCTGCTGGCGGCTATCAGCAGTTCCACAGCCGCCGTCCTGCTTATTGATGAAATTGACAAAAGTGATGAGGAATTTGAAAGTTTCTTGCTGGAGGTCCTTTCAGACTGGCAAATATCCATTCCCGAGACCGGAACAATAACCGCTGCCAGCATTCCGGCCGTCATCCTCACCAGTAATAATACCCGCCGGTTAAGCCATGCCCTGCGCCGCCGCTGTTTATATCTTTACCTGGATTATCCCAGTGAGCAGCGGGAGCTTGAAATCCTGAAACTGTACTTTCCCGCCCTGGACGAGGACCTGGGGAAGCAGGCAGTGGCTTTTGTCAGACGGGTAAGACTGGAAAAATTAAAAAAACACCCCAGTATCAGCGAGGTCCTTGACTGGGTAACCGTTCTCGGTTATCTGGGCGTAGCGGGGCTTTCGGCTGAAGTGATCCTGAATACGGTAAACATCCTTTTGAAGTACCGCGAAGACTGTCAGGCCATTGCCGAGAAAGTTAAGCAAAAGGACTGGTTGCGTGGAATATCTAATCTTTGATATCGCCAGGATACTCCGGCAGTCGGGCGTTGCCGTCAGTACCCGGGAAATCGCCGACAGCATACAGGCTCTGCAACTGATAAACGGCAGGCAACCGGATAAGTATGTGTTCTATCAAATATTAAATGCAACAATGGTGAAAACCGAATGGGGCGTCGGTTATTTGCAGCGGCTTATCGAACTCTTTTTGGAACCGGACCCGGAGCTTGTGGCCGACCGTACCGGCGTGCTTTCCCTTTCCGGCCAGCCGGCGGACGAAGCGGGTTATGGCGGCGGCGGCGCCGGCCGAGCCGGCGGGGGCTGCGCCCTGCGGCAACGGCTGGCAGAGGCGGTCTTACACCAGGAAATGGACATCATCTATGCTATTGTTACCCGTCATACCCAGAGTCTGACGGGTATAAGCGACAAGCCGGAGGAGGCCCTGCAGGCCCTCCGGCAGGACAGCGGCTGGTTTCAGGTGGCGGGCTGGGTTGAGGAAGTTTACCGGGAGGGCCGGCTTAGTGACAGCGATTATCACTGTGCCCAAAACAGCCTGGCGGCCTGGACAAATTTTCTGCTGGCCGCAATAGAGCGCTGGCAGGTAAAAATGATGAGCCCCGATTATTTGAGCCGGCTGCTGAAGCAGCAAAATCCCCTGTGCGTTAATTTTCTGGAAGCCGGCGACCAGCTGGCCGTCATGTCCCGGGAAGTGGCAAAGCTGGCGCGCCGACTGGCTGTAAAAAAAGGCCGGCGCCGGCAGGTGGCCAGCCGGGGCCGGGTCAGTATCAGCCACAGCCTGAAAGCGGCTATGAAGACAGGCGGCATGGCCTTTAAACTGGTCAGGACGGCAAGAAAACCGTCCAAGCCTGATCTGTGCTTACTGTGCGATATGTCCAATTCGGTCCGGCGCTTCAGCTATTTTATGCTGCTGTTTGTATATACCCTGCAGCATAAATTCAGCAATGTCCGGTCATTTCTGTTTATTGATGAGCTGTTGGAGGTTACCGACTATTTTAAAGAACACGATGCAGACAGCGCGCTAACGGCAATAAGCAGGTTAAAAGGCTTTAACCGCACAGGCTTTTCTCATTACGGTAATGTATTGCAGCAATTTGCCGGCCAGTATCTTACTGTTTTAAGTAAAAACACAACAGTCCTGATACTGGGCGATGCCAAAAACAACTGGAACGCGGTAGATGGCAGTGAAATTTTGCCTGCTGTCCGGGAAAATGCCAAGGCTTTGTATTGGCTTAACCCTTTGGCCGAGGACCAATGGCTGCGCAATGACTGCATTATGGAAAAATACCGCCCCGGCTGCACCGGTGTGTATCCATGCGCCAATATCGAACAATTGGAACGGTTCATTACCGGAGTTTTTTAATTTAAAAAAGTTCTCCCTGTCCATGACTGGCCAGGGAGAACTTTTTTTATTGGGCAGCGGCTAGTAGATTCTTTCCACAATAGTGGCGACACCCTGGCCGCCGCCGATGCAGAGGGTGGCCAGCCCCAGCTTTTTATTGTTGTGTTCCAGGGCATGCAGCAGGGTGACCAGAATGCGGGCGCCGCTGGCGCCGATTGGATGGCCCAGCGCAATGGCGCCGCCGTTAATGTTTACTTTTTCCGGAGCGAACCCTAATTCCTTGCCGACGGCGAGAAACTGGGCGGCAAACGCTTCATTGGCTTCAATCAGGTCAATATCGTTGATCGTTAAGCCGGCTTTAGCGAGGGCCTTGCGGGTTGCCGGCACCGGGCCGACCCCCATGAGGCTGGGGTCAACGCCGCCGGCCCCATAGGCACGGATCCGGGCCAGCGGTTTAATACCCAGCTCCCGGGCTTTGTCACCGGCCATGATGACAAGGGCCGCGCCGCCGTCATTGATGCCGGAGGCATTGCCGGCGGTTACGGTGCCGTCTTGTTTGAAAGCCGGTTTTAATTTGCCCAAAGCCTCAACCGTTGTTCCGGCCCGGGGATATTCGTCAGTGTCCACGATTATCTCGCCTTTTTTGGTCTTGACGGCAAGGGGGGCAATCTCCTGTTTGAAGGCGCCGGCCTCAATGGCGGCCGCGGCCTTGCGCTGGGAGTCGGCCGCCAGCTGATCCTGCTCTTGGCGGCTGATGCCATACTTTGCGGCGACGTTTTCCGCGGTGATGCCCATATGATAGTCATTGAAGGCGCACCAGAGACCATCCTGGATCATGATATCGGTGATTTGGCCGTTGCCCATGCGGTAGCCCCAGCGGGCTTTGGCGTCCAGGACATAGGGGGCATTTGTCATGCTTTCCATGCCGCCGGCAACCACAATGTCGGCATCGCCGGCAAGAATGGCCTGGGCAGCCAGGTTGACGGTTTTTAAGCCGGAACCGCAGACCTTATTGATGGTATAGGCCGGTGTTTCCACAGCCAGACCGGCTTTGACCGCCGCCTGGCGGGCCGGGTTTTGGCCAAGACCGGCCTGCAGCACATTGCCGAATATGACCTCATCGATACTGTCTGTGCCGATACCGGCCCGGGCAACAGCCGCGCTGATGACATGGGCTCCCAGCTCGACAGCTGAAAATGGCGCCAGGGCACCGTTAAAACTGCCGATCGCGGTGCGGACGGCACTGGCAATTACTACTTCTCTCATGTGTATCTACCTCCAGTGGTTTAAGTTTTTACGGCTGATTACAGGGTCTAGAAGAAATGCAGGCCAACAATAAAGATCACACCGGAAAATAACAGGGCCGTAACGCAATAGCCCATGATGTCACGCACGCCGAGGCCGGCAATCGCCAGGGCCGGCAGCGCCCAGAACGGCTGGGCCATATTCATCCAGGCTTCGCCATAGGCGATGGCCATGGCCGCTTTGCCCATATCGGCGCCTAAAGCCTGAGCGGCAGGCATGACAAAGGGACCCTGAACAACCCAGTGGCCGCCGCCGGAAGGTACGGCAAAGTTAATAAGGGCTGAGCTGAAGAAGGCCATCAGGGGGAAGGTCTCGGCTGTGGCCACATCAACAAACCAATTGGTAATAATCCCGCCCAGGCCGGAGTGTTCCATCATAATCTGAATGCCGGCATAGAAGGGAAACTGAATCAGGATGCCGGCTGTTCCCTTGGCGGCGGCGCTGATGGCCCGCACATATGCCATCGGGGTTTTATGCAGCAGGATACCGGCAGTCAGGAACATCAGGTTTACCGTGTTGACATTGAGGTTAAACCCTTTTTGGACAAAGTAGGTGCCCAGGTAGACAATGCCAAACAGGCCGACAATCCAGGCCAGTATCGGGCTTTCTTCGATCTTTTCCGCCCAGGTGGCGTCAGGACCTAATTTTTTGGCAACAGAAACCTCTTCCTGCAGCAGGGCCGGGTCAATAGCCACAATCTCATGTTCTTTGGGCATCATCATGCGGGCAATGAGGGGCACGAGAATGATCAGGCCCACCGTAATGAACAGGTTGTAGCTCGTAAAAATGGTGTCGGCGATGGGGATCAGCCCCACCATTTTTTCCATCGGGTTACCGGCTGTGGCCGCTACCAGCGGCACTGAGGCGGAAAAGCCGCCATGCCAGGATAAAAAGCCCATATAAGCGGTGGCGATCAGCAGGCGGTAATCGGACTTGGGGATCCGCCGGGCCACTTCCCGGGCAAACATGGCTCCCACCACCAGGCCGAAGCCCCAGTTAATGACACAGGCCACGGCGGAACAGAAGCCTACAAGCATGACCCCCTGGGCCGGGGTTTTGGCCACCGAGGCCAGGGCGGTCATGCCCCGTTTTACCGGGCCGGAGCTGGCCAGGGCATGGCCGGTCACGAGGACCAGCGACATTTGCATGGCAAAGGCCAGCAGATTCCAGAAGCCGTCGCCCCACATATTGACCATGTCCATGGCCGAATGAGGCGTTATGGTAATGCCAAGCACAAAGGTAATGATAGTAAGCAGGATGGCAAAGACTAACGGGTCAGGCAAATATTTATTAACGATACTGGTAAAAAAACGGGAAATAATTCCTACCATTGCTGTATTCCTCCTACGAAATGTTCTGCATCGGTTTCAGATCCGGGCTGATGCTCAGGGCCGCCTCGGTGCGGGCTTTTACAAACTCAACATCAACACCGGCGGCAATCTCCTCCAGGACAAGGCTGTCGCCGGTTACCCGGAATACGCCCAGCTCAGTCACAATGAGGTCAACCACCCCTTTGCCGGTCAGGGGCAGGCGGCATTGGCGCAGCAGCTTGGACGAGCCGTCTTTAGCGCAATGCTCCATCGCGATAATCACTTTTTTGGCCCCTGTTACCAGATCCATAGCCCCGCCCATGCCAGGCACCATTTTGCCGGGAACCATCCAGTTGGCCAGATTGCCGGCCTGATCCACCTCCAGGCCGCCTAACACGGTAACATCGACATGGCCGCCGCGGATCAGCATGAAGGATGTCGCACTGTCAAACATGGCCGCACCGGGGATCAGGCCGCAGGGCTGGCCGCCGGCATTGGTCAGATTGGGGTCGATTTCCCCGGCGAGGGAACCTAAGCCGACAAAGCCGTTCTCAGACTGGAGGGTTACGTCAACGCCGGCCGGCAGGTAATTAACCACCATTGTCGGCAGGCCGATGCCGAGGTTTACCACATTACCATTTTCCAGTTCCAGGGCAACCCGTCTGGCAATGAGCTCTTTTGCATTCATCCTAACAACCTCCCAATAAAACGATTTTATCGACAACCACGCCCGGGGTCATAACCTCATCCGGGTCGATTTCGCCCACTTCCACCAACTCATCCACCTCAGCAATGACTAAATCGGCCGCCATTGCCAGCAGGGGATTGAAATTGCGGGCCGATTTGTCATAAACAAGATTGCCGGCTTTATCGGCTTTTTTGGCCCGGATCAGGGCCACATCGGCCCGCAGGGCTGTTTCCAGCAGATACTCCACGCCGCCGACACTGAGCTTTTGCTTGCCCTCTTCGACGACGGTGCCCACACCGGTAGGGGTTAACACGCCGCCCAGACCGGCCCCGCCGCAGCGTACTCTTTCCGCCAGTGTGCCCTGGGGTACCAGTTCAACAGCCAGTTCCCGGGCAATCATCTGCTTGCCTGTTTCCGGATTGGTGCCGATATGGGAGGCAATTACCCTGCTCACCTGGCGGCTGACAACAAGACGGCCGACCCCCCTGTCGGGAAATCCGGTATCATTGGCAATCAGGGTCAGATTTTGAATTTTTTGATCAATGAGAGCCTGAATGAGGCTTTCCGGGGTGCCGACCGCTAAAAAGCCGCCGACCATGACCGTCATGCCGTCTTTGACATAGCCTGTAACCTGCTCAATACTTGCTTGTTTGTTTGTCATACTAACCTCCTGCTGAATGAATGATAGGCGCAATACAGCCTGGTACCTCATCTCCCTTAAAATCAAGGATATTTTGCGCATCTTTTCCCGCACTGCTTCGTTGGTCGTCGCCTTACATATGTCCGATATGTGCGGCCCGCGCAAGTAATAAGAGACCCATCACCTACCGGTCTTATTAAAGCAGATCTTACTGAATCAGTTAGCGTCCTCCGCCTTGCATTGCGAAAAAATCTGCGCAAACTATTCACTCGCTTTTAAGAAAGATGAAGTACTGGTGCTTATGAAATTCGATAGTAAACGACAAGAATTTCAAGCTGTCCCCATATTACGCATAATCCGTGCCAAACAATAAAAAAACTCTGTCGAAAAATCGACAGAGCTTGTGAATGCTTACAAATACTAGATTGAAGATTTCTTTAACCAGATTACTCAAAAAATAGCAACCCTGTTTTTTATAAGGGAGTGCGCATTTTTTTGCGCAGTGAGCACTTTTTTTCACACTTACTCAATCTCATACTCCTGGATCTTGTATAACAGAGAACGCCTGCTTACGCCAAGTTCTTTGGCTGTTTTCACCTTATTGCCCTGATTGCGCTGCAATGCCTCTTTAATGAGGAGGCATTCCGCTTTTTTTATCATTTCTTTTAAGGTTTTGCCGGCCATTTTTTCGATCCCCAGGGTGCTGATAAGGTCGCTTTCGCTGCTATGCCTGAGCTGATCGGGCAGATCCTCCGGAAAGATGCGGCTGCCTGTACTCATAATTACGGCCCGTTCCACAACATTGGCCAATTCGCGCACATTGCCCGGCCAGCTGTAGTGTTCCAGTAATTTTATAACATCAGGATCAAAATCCATAATATTTTTTTCATTTTCCGCAGTGAATTTTTGTAAAAAGTAACCGGCCAGCAGCTCTATGTCCTCCCGCCGTTCTCTAAGCGGCGGGGCTAGCAGGGAGACGACATTCAGACGGTAATACAGGTCCTGCCGGAAGCTGCCCTGTTTGACCATTTCCGCTAAATTCCGGTTTGTTGCCGCCAGTACGCGGATGTCGGTTTTAATGGTTGTATTGCCGCCAACCCGTTCAAATTCCCGCTCCTGCAATACCCTGAGCAGCTTTACCTGCAGATTTGGCGAAATCTCGCCGATCTCATCCAGGAATAATGTGCCGTGATCCGCCTGCTCGAACCGTCCCGGGCGGCGCATGACCGCGCCGGTAAAAGCGCCTTTTTCATGACCGAACAACTCACTGTCCAGCAGGCTTTCCGGCAGCGCCCCGCAGTTGATCTTGATAAAAGGGCCGCTGTTGCGCCTGCTGTTATAATGGATGGTATTGGCGATCAGCTCTTTGCCTGTGCCGCTTTCACCGGTAATCAGCACCGTAGCGTTGCTGTGGGCGATTTTAGCCATGTTCTGGCATAGCTCCCGCATTTTTGGACTGTTGGTAATAATCTTGTCCAACCGGTAGCTGTCAATCAACTGCTGATTCAGAACGAAGATTTTTTCTGACATTTTTTGCAGCTGAATGGCGCGATTGGTCAGGAGCTTAACCTCTTCAATATCAAAAGGCTTAATCACATAGTCAAAGGCCCCTAGCTTAATGGCTTCCACGGCTGTTTCCACAGCCGCATAGGCTGTCATCAGGATGACCGTGACATTCTGGCTTACCTTGCGCAGCTCCTTAAAGGCGGTGATGCCGTCGATGTTCGGCATCCGGATATCCATAATGATCAGATCAGGCTGGAAGGACCTGAATTTATTCAGCGCCTCTTCACCGCTGGCGGCGCACACCACCTGGTACCCCTCGCGTTTCAAAACAGCAGACAATAATTTGCGCACACTGTCTTCATCGTCAACAACCATAATTGTATAATTATTATTTATCAGTCTCGCCTCCCTGATGTGTGACCGGCAGCTGCAGGGTGACCACAGTGCCGCTGCCGGGCTCGCTTTGAATGGTAATCCGCCCGTAGTGGCTGTTAATGATCCGTTGGACCACGGCCAGTCCCAAACCGGTGCCTGCGGCTTTGGTGGTGAAGAAGGGGTCAAATATCTTGTCAAGATCGGCGCTGTTAATGCCGGTCCCGCTGTCTGCGATTCGGATGCGGATAAAATCGCTGTGCTCCTGCCAGGTCCTAATCTCGAGTGTACCCTGCTCTACAATAGCCTGGACCGCATTAATCAGCAGATTGAGAAAGACCTGTTTGAGCTGTTCGGCGTCCCCCTCTATGGACGGCACTGTCCGGTCAAGGTGCAGCCTGAAGTCCACTTTATGCTGGGTGCCTGTATTTTTGACCAATACCAGTGTTTCCTCAATCAGGCTGTTGATATCCAGGGGCTGATAATTGGTTGGACAGGGGCGGGCAAAGTACAGCAGAGTCTCAATAACCCGGTTGATCCGGTCCACTTCCTTAATGATTACCGGCATATATTCCTGCCGCTCGGCTTTATTGCCGGCGCTTTGCAGATATTGCACAAAGCCTTTAATCGCTGTAAGCGGGTTGCGGATCTCGTGGGCGACGCCGGCCATCAGCTCGCCCAGCGAGGCCAGACGCTCGGCGCGCAGCATCTGGGCCTGCAGGCGGTGCTGCTCGGTCAGGTCTTTGAAAACGACCACGGCGCCAATAATTTTATCGTTGCTGTCTTTCAGGCGGCTGGTGCTGATACTGATATAAATGTCCTTATTCTTGACCGGGTATTCCATCTCGATCCCGATGTAGTTGGTGCCTGTGGCCAGGGTGTCCAGCAGCAGGCTGTTAAAATGGCGGCCTTCGCAAAAGATTTCTTTATAAGGCTTATCGACAATTTCGGCGCAGAGAAAACCGGTCAGGTTTTCGGCCGATTTATTGGCGCTTGTTATTGTGCCGTTAATATCCACAGTAATAACGCCGTCGGCAATGCTATGCAGGATATTTTCGTTTAGTGTCTGGGCATGGAGCAGGGAGTGGGCCATATGGTTGATGGCAGCACTGATCTGCCCCATTTCGCCGGCCATGGGAGCGATGCGGTGACGCAAATCAAAGCGCAGCAGTTCCAGGCTGTTTTTGATTGTCTCCACATTGTGAATAAAACCCCTGGTCATCCAGAAGATCAGGAGCAGGCTGGCAATAATACCTAAGCTTATAGAAAGGTAGATGTTATAGTCCATGGCCGCCATCTGGGCGTGAATGTCGTCTGTCAGCTCGTTAGCCCAGATATAGCCGATTATTTCGCCGTGACGCACAACCGGCACCATGGCATTCATGATATCGCCTCTGACCATGGGGGCAAACTCAACCCGCCGTTCGCCGGTACTCATAACCTTCCGGCCGGGATGGGTCGGGTCGATTGCCAGCCCGACCTTATCGGCGTAATTACTGCTGGGGCCATAGGTAATAATCGCGTCAAGCTCCCGGCTGTAATAGCCGGCGCCGACACCGGGGTAAACACTTGTCACCGTATCGGTATATTTTTTTAAAGCAGCATTCAATACTTTTATTTGGGTTGCCCGGTCGGCGGTATGCGCGTTGCTGGCCAGCAGCAGCTCCTGGTAGCCTGCGCCCAGGTAGTTGTCCAAGAGCAAAGCAATACCGAACAATTTGGTCTGCTTTTCCAGCAGGAGTGCCTCCTGGGTTTCGAGTTTGGTGACATAGCCGGTCAGCAGTATTGGTATACTGACAATAATCAAAGCAAATAAAATCATTTTATTGCGCAAGGTTTGGGGTAATAAACGTTTCATAGCGCGTCTCCTCTGCTGGAATGAATAGCGGCAGGGGCGGCAGCCGGGAAAAGCCCGGCAAGCCGCCGGCAAAATATAATGTCAGGTCAGCATTAGTCTGGCTTGGGCGTACTGATTATAATACTAGCTGATCTTCCGGGCGCTGTAAATATCCGATTGCCCGGCGGCCAGACGAAGAGGAAGAGGCCGTGATGGCGGCGAATGAAAAAAGTATATGAGTTGTAAGGTGGAATGATGAGCATGGCTGCGGCAAGGTATTCGGTTCCTTTTTCCCCCCTCACTGAGCGGATTGGCCGGGAGGCGCCCCAACTGTCGGCGGCGCTGGCAGAGTTGCGGACCGTGATGGGCGAGGCGGATTTTGACAGATATATTAACAGCCTGGTTTCGCTGCGGCAGGTGGATGACCAGTTACTGCTGATTACAAAACGGGAAATGTACAGGTCAATTCTGCTGAGCCGGTTTTTACCGGCAATAAAACAGTGCTTTGGCGTGCGGCTGGTGCGGATTATCAGCCAATAGGCTTTACGGCTTGATAAAGACAGATCGGAGACTGAGTATGAGCAACAGGAAGCAAGGCACTAAGGACCGGCAGGGGCTTGCAGCGAGATACAGGCTGCTTGTGGCGAAAACCGCCAACGGCGTATTCAGTATGGATGCCGACGACCGTTTAGTCAGTGTCAATCCCAGCGGGTTAAGGCTGTTTGGCTATGAGGAGGCCGATATGACCGGCAAAAGCATCTATGAGTTTATTGCCGCCGGCGATGTTTCTCTGGCCAGGCAGTTTATCAAGGCCGCCCGGCAGGAAGAAGCGGCGGCCGGCACGGTACATTGCCTGCGGGCCGACGGCACCGGCTTACCGGTGGAACTGAGCATAACGGCCTTTGACGACGGGGGCCTGCAGATGATTACCTCCGATGTTAGGACCTGGCGGCAGGCGGAGGAGGCCCTGAAAAAAAGTGAGGCCCGCTACCGGGCGGTAGTGGAGGATCAGGTGGATTTAATCCGCCGGTTTTTGCCTGACGGCAGCCTGACTTTTGTTAACAGCGCCTTTTGCCGGTATTTCGAGAAGCCGATGGACGAGCTTATCGGGACCAATGTTATGGAACTCATTGCCGAGGATGACCGGGACAGGTTTAAAGAACAGATATTTTCACTGACCGTTGACAGGCCGGTGGCCATGGCTGAGCGGAGGCTGGTTGGCCGCGATGCCCAGGTCCGGTGGCAGCAATGGGTAAACCGGGCCATTTTTGATGACTGTGGCCGGCTGCTGGAGTTTCAGTCTGTAGGCAGGGATATTACCGCCCAGAAGCTAGTGGAACAGCAGCTCATGGAAAGTGAGGCCCGTTACCGGGTTGTTGTTGAGGACCAGGTGGATTTAATCCGCCGGATTTTGCCAGACGGTAAATTAACTTTTGTTAACGGCGCGTTTTGCCGGTATTTTGGCAAAAGGCTGGACGAGATTATTGGTGAGAATTTTATCCATTTTGTGCCGCCTGCTCACCGGGAGTCAATTCTGCAGATGTTTAACCGGCTAACGCCGGAAAACCCGGTGGCCTTTTCTGAATATCAGTTTGGCACCGCTGCGGGCAATCGCTGGGTGCAATGGAATAATCGCGCGTTGTTTAATGAGCAGGGGGAGATCGTTGAATACCAGTCGGTAGGGCGCGATATTACCGCCCAGAAAGAAGCCGAAATCAGGATTGCTGAGGCCAGGGCCGCAATCGAACGGGCCGCAAGAGTGACAACCCTCGCCATTATTGGCGGCGGTATTGCCCATGAGATCAATCAGCCGTTAAATGCCATTCGCCTGCTGGCGGAAACCATCCTTTTACGCCAGCAGTCAACAGGTAAATTGAAGGTCGGAGAGGTTATCAAGAGCATATTGAATATTTCCCAGCAAGTGGATAGAATTGATAATATAGTAAATCATTTACGCTCATTTTTGCGCAATAGTCAAAATTATGATTATATACCATGCAATTTGAACGATATTATTGAAAAGGCGCTGTCTTTGGTCAGCAATCAACTGTTTTCCCGGCAGATTGAGGTTAAAAAGCAGCTGGCTTCCAATCTGCCTTATGTTTATGGCTCAACAATTCGCCTGGAAGAGGTATTGCTCAATCTGCTAATGAATGCAATGCAAGCCCTGGATGCAGTTGATGCGGGCAGCGGCGAGCTTGTTGTCCGTACCTGGCATGATGCGGATAACGTCTATCTGGAAGTGAGCGATAACGGGCCCGGTATTGATGATAAGATCAAAGACCGGATTTTCGAGCCGTTTTTTTCAACCAAATCAGGCGATTCTATGGGGCTGGGCTTATCTATCGTTCATTCCATTGTTACCGCCAGCAATGGCTTGATTAGTGTAGGCAACAGCCCTGGTGGCGGTGCGGCAATTAAAGTATCATTTCCGGTATACAGTGGGACCTAGTACTGGCAGGAAGGGGGCCGTTAATGCATATTCTTCTTGTGGATGATGAAAGTGAAAGCAGGTCTTTTCTGGCAGATTATTTATTACTGCTTGGGCATCAGGTTGTCGAGAGCGCGTCCGGTGAAGAGGCTCTCCAGCTATATAAAGGGAATAACTTTCAGATGGTTCTGTCTGATATTAAAATGGGGGGGATCTCGGGGATTGACTTAATCCGCGAGATAAAGTCCCTTAAACAGCAGCGGGAAGCCGATCTTGTACTGTATACGGGTTTTATCGATATTGCCCTGGCCATCGGCGCCCTGCGGGCCGGGGCCTATGATTATCTGACAAAGCCAATTAATGTGCAGGAGCTAAAGGCCGTGCTCAGCCGGGTGGAGGAACACCAGGCGTCTATGCCGGAAACCTATGTCGTCACCCAGTCCCTGGAACCGGGGCGGAAAAATGGAGCAGCCGGGGCAGATACCGGCCTAGCTCAACTCCCGCAGGCGGTAGCCGAACAAGCCGGTAGTGCCAGGATCGGGGTATTTTCCGAGCACATGAAGCGGATTGTCCAACAGGCTGAGAAATACCATACCGATCGCTCGCTGCCTGTATTAATTCAGGGTGAAACCGGCGCCGGGAAAGAGATCATTGCCAGGATGATCCACTACGGCAACATGCAGAATGCCGGGCCGTTTGTCGATATTAATTGCACGGCCATAACCCCCAGCCTGTTTGAGAGTGAGCTTTTTGGCTATGAAGCAGGTTCTTTCACGGGGGGGACAGCCCGCGGCAGTAAAGGCAAGCTTGATATGGCTATGGGGGGAACCCTGTTTCTGGATGAAATCGCCGAAATCCCTATCGAACTGCAGGCAAAACTGCTGCGGGTATTGGAGGAGAAGAGTTTCTACCGGGTTGGCGGCTTAAAAAAGATTAGAACAGATTTACGGATCATCTGTGCAACGAATCTGGATTTTGAAAAGCGTATTGCCCAGGGGTTATTCCGCAAAGACCTGTATTACCGGCTGAAAGTGGGACAGATTATTATTCCGCCCCTGCGGGAACGACAGGCAGACATCCTGCCGCTGGCACTCCTGTTTTTGCAGGATTTTTCCCAACGCCGGGGCAAGCGTTTTGCCCATATCAGTGACGCAGCCGCGGATTTCCTGTTGCACTATCCCTGGCCGGGCAATGTCCGGGAACTAAGGAATGCAATGGAATGGGTTTCGTTTATGCATGATGATGACGAGCTTAAGCTGGAGCATTTGAGCAATTTACTTGGCAGCAAGGGCAGCATGACACCGGACAGCCCGGCTATGCCTGCCGGGCCGGAAAAAGCAGTTTCGCAGCCGGAAAATTATGTGCTGCAGGAACATCTCGACCATCTGGTGGAAGAAGCGCTGGAAAAGTGCGGCGGCAATAAGACCAAGGCGGCGCAGCACCTTGGGATATCGGTAAGAACACTGTATTATCGCCTCAAAAGGATGCACAAAAAGCGATCAGGGAAGTAATTTGTCCAACTATGTAATTTTTGCAGTCTGCAACAGCCAGGTATGCAATTATTGCAGACTGTGTGCAATAAGGTACCTTGAAAATAGCGGTTGTTTACTTATAAAGTGAATTATGCAAACAACCTTAATTTTCCGAAAGTTCCTGATAAATCTGGACTTTTTCGATAAATCAAAAAACACATAGCTCGATTACTGCAAGAGCATGCCTTATTGGCATGCTTTTTGCAATTAAAATAATGCATTCAGGGCTGAACGGGCAGCCAAAGTGAAACCCAATTCCGGATCAGTTTATGTACAACGCTGACATAGATGCGGGCAGGAACAGACTACTCACCAAAAAGGAGGAATTTATATGAATTATTGCACACCCCCCGAAATTGCTCAGAATTGTATGGAAGCACAGGTAAAAAGAGCGACGATGCCTGCAGGCAAGCTGTTTATACTGGGCATCCTTGCCGGCTGCTTCATTGCCTTTGGGGCAGAAGGCTCAACCATGGCGGCCCATGATCTTACTTCACTCGGTGCCGGCTGGCAGCGATTCATTACCGGTTCAGTGTTTTCCGTGGGCCTGATGTATGTTGTAATCTGCGGGGCCGAGTTATTTACAGGCAATATTTTGATGCTGACTGCGCTCTTCGTCGGCAGGATTAGTGTTCTAGATGTACTGCGGAATTGGACGATTGTGTTGATCGGAAATATGGTAGGTGCGGTATTCATTGCCTGGCTTATGCATCTGACCGGGCTTTTTAAGTTCAACCATCATTTGCTGGGGGCCTCGGCCTTGTCGATTGCCGTTACTAAGGTAAACCTTACCTGGACTGAGGTATTTTTTCGCGCAATTTTATGTAACTGGTTAGTAGGCCTTGCTGTTTGGATGAGCTTCTCCTCCAAAGATATTATCAGCAAAGTCGCCACCTGCTATATCCCGATTATGACCTTTGTGATGAGTGGCTTTGAGCATAGTATTGCCAACATGTATTATCTGCCGGCCGGCCTGTTTGCAAAAACGCTGCCGGCTGTGGTCGAGGCCAGTAAATTAGGGGCGCAGGCAGATACTTTGACAATTGAAAGTATGGTTATGGCTAACTGGATTCCGGCCGTATTAGGCAATATCGTTGGTCTTGGCCTGTTTGTCGCCGCTTTTTACTGGTATAGCTATCTGCGCAATACAACCGGCGATGCCGGCAAATGTGCTTCCGCTGCCACTGCAGCCGCGAAAAAGTAGCCCCGTACCGGCAGGCTCCCGACGCTGGCTTAGCCACTGTACCTGGCAGCGGAGCCATGGCCAATCAAAATGCTGGGAGGAATTAGCCATGGCTGACCAAGTAAACGCTTTTGTTATTGTTAACCCTGAGAAGTGCATTGGCTGCAAGGCCTGTGAGCTTGCCTGCGCGGTGGTTCATGCCGGCTCCGGCACCAAGGTGGCAGGAACTATGGCTGTTCCGGTTATACCGCATTTGTTTATTGCCACAGCCGGGGCTGCGTCTGTAACCAAGGCCGGCCTAACTGCCAGGGATGTTATGGTAGCAGGCAACTGCAAGTTATGTATAGCGTGCTCTTCCGATCGGCCAGCCTGTGTTGCTGCCTGCCCTAAGGAAGCGATTGCGGTTGTTTTTCCCGCTGCGGTAAAGATTTATTGACCAGACAATAGGTTTGCATATTTTTAAAATATAGGAGGTGCTGTTTATGTCAGTAAATACTGCCGGTATTGTCCGGATCGACCAGGAGTTGTGCACCGGCTGCAGGCTCTGTGCCGGTAACTGCCCGGTTGACGCCATCGAGGGGCTACAGGGGCAGCCGCAGACAATCAATTATGAGCGGTGTGTATTATGCGGCCAATGTATTCAAATTTGCAGCGCCTATGCGTCGGCATTCGCTGCCGGCATTAGTCCGCGGGAACAAAAAATCCAAGAACGCAACCTGCTTGCTTCGGTGACAGAGCCGATGTTTGCCAGCTATTTTACCGGCAATGCCCCGGAACTAAAAAATGTATTGGCGAATAAGGCGCTGTTTACCATGGTGCAGTGCTCCCCGGCTGTACGGGTCGCTATTGCCGAAGAATTTGGCATGCCGCTGGGGACTCTGACACCGGGGAAGCTGGCGGCTGCTTTGCGTACGCTTGGTTTTTCCCGGATTTATGACACCAATTTTGCGGCTGATTTAACCATTATGGAAGAAGCTAATGAATTAATTGACCGGGTTAGCGAGGGTGGGGTGCTGCCGATGTTTACCTCCTGCTGCCCGGCTTGGGTTAAGTATCTTGAGCAGGACTATCCGGAGCTCACCGCCCATCTCTCCGCGTGTAAATCCCCGCAGCAAATGGCCGGCGCCCTCTTTAAGACCTATGGCGCGCAGGTGGATGGGGTGGACCCGGCCAGGGTCTATAGCGTTTCTGTTACCCCCTGTACTTGCAAAAAGTTTGAAAGCGAGCGGCCGGAGATGAAAGACAGCGGCTACCGGGATGTAGATGCTGTGATTACTACCCGGGAACTCGCCCAGTTAATTAAAGACGCCGGCATTGACTTCAATAGCCTGGCTGAAGGGGCTTTTGACAAGCCGCTGGGGACCTATACCGGAGCAGGTACACTGTTTGCGGCTGCCGGGGGGGTGATGGAAGCGGCGTTGCGCACTGCCTATGAGCTACTTACAAGACAGTCAATTCCTGATTTGAATCTTAATTTTGTCAGAGGCGGCGAGGGCATTAGAACAGCCAAAGTCCAAATTGGTGAAGTCGAACTCCGGGTGGCTGTTGTGGCCGGGCTGAAAAATGTTGCGCCGGTGTTAGCCGCTATCAAGGCCGGCAGGGCTGATTTTCATTTCATAGAGGTGATGACTTGTCCCAATGGCTGCGTAAGCGGCGGCGGTCAGCCGAAAGTACTGCTGCCGGGCGATAAGGCTGCTGCTTATGAAAGCCGCGCCTGCAGTGCTTATCTCCATGACGAAAACCTGGAATACAGAAAATCACACGACAATCCGGATATGCAAAAGCTATATGAATATTTCCTCGATGATTACAACAGCCGCCGTCTGCTCTACACCAAGTATACCTCGCGGAAGCTGGCCCCTGGCTACCCGCGCTGCGGTTAATCACCCCTGTGGCAAATATTACACTGGGATAGGAGTGAAATTAGTGCTTATTGAACAATTGTATCTGGTTGGGCTTGCCCTATTCGGTTTGGGCATAATCTCCCCCCTGGCCACTCAGGCCAGTGCCAAAACCACGAATTATCTTGCGCACGGTTTGGCGGCGTCAGGGTGTTTGGCAGCGGCATTCTGCGCGCTAGCGGTTTTAGGGACGCAGGGGCAGGTCATCACCTTTTCCCCCGGGGCGCCGCTGGGAGTGCTGAAAGTGCGGATTGACTACTTATCGGCCTATTTTTTGCTGGCCTTAGGGGTGGTCGGCACTGCCGCCAGTGTTTATGCCCTGGGTTACAGCCGGGAATATTACGGCCGCCGGTTTGCTGTGCTGGCCGCATTATTTAATGCCTTCTTACTGTCGATGGTACTGGTGCTGACAATAAGCCAGGTCGTTGTTTTTGTTATTGTCTGGGAACTGATGACCGTAGTGTCCTTTTTCCTTGTTAACCATGAATATGAAAAGACCGCAAATACCAAGGCCGCTTATCTGTATATTGTAATGACCCATGTGGGCACCGCCTTTATTGCCATCGCTTTTTTGCTGCTGGCGACAGGTTCCAATAGTTTGGATTTTGCGTTTCTTAATGGCAGCGCCCTTGCCGAGGCAATGAGAAATGCAATCTTTCTGTGTGCGCTGATTGGCTTTGGTATAAAAGCCGGAGTTATGCCGCTGCATATTTGGCTGCCGGAAGCGCACCCAGCAGCGCCCAGCCATGTTTCGGCCCTGATGTCCGGGATTATGATAAAAACGGCAATCTATGGCCTGGCCCGGTTTTTCCTTGATTTTTTAGGAGCGGGGCCGGCCTGGTGGGGGGGGCTGGTATTAGTTCTGGCTATTATCTCCGCTGTTCTCGGCGTTCTGTACGCTATTATGGAGCATGACCTCAAGCGCCTGTTGGCCTATCATAGCGTAGAAAACATCGGGATTATTCTCTTAGGCGTTGGTGCGGGCATGGTGTTTATGAGTTACGGGCAGCAAACGCTGGCTGGCTTGGCCTGGGCGGCTGCTCTCTATCATGTATTCAACCACGCGATTTTTAAATCGCTGCTGTTTATGGGGGCCGGGGCTGTAGTGCATGCTGCCCATACCAAAGATATAGAGCACCTCGGCGGACTTATCAAAAAGATGCCTTATACCGCCTTGTTCTTCTTGATCGGGGCGGCCGCCATCTCGGCGTTGCCGCCGCTTAATGGTTTTGTCAGCGAATGGTTTACCTTTCAGGCCCTGTTCTTTCTGCCCGCCGCAATCGGTGGGGTGGGCGGCAAGCTGAGCGCAGTTGTGCTGATTGCCCTGCTGGGTTTGACGGGGGCTTTGGCGGCCGCCTGTTTTGTAAAAGCCTTTGGTGTTACTTTCCTTGCCCGAGCCCGCAGCAGGCAGGCTGAGCAGGCAGCTGAAGTTCCCGGTACGATGCTGACCGGGATGGGCGCGCTGGCCCTGGTCTGTATAGCCGCCGGGGTTTGGCCCCAATGGCTGGCCGGCATGCTGCAAACCGTGCTGGCCGGCCGGACCGGGGTATCCATGGACGGCTTGTTTCAAACAAGCCAATGGTACGCTGTCGGCTTTCAAGCCCAGCAGAGCAATGCAGCTGGTCTGATAACCATGCCGGTAGTCGTCGTTCTTATTGTCACCGGCCTTCTTGCCGCCTGCGTTTTGGCCCGGGCGGCCGGAGCCCCGAAGGTTGCCGCCGGCGAGACCTGGACCTGCGGTATTATCCCGACAGCCCGGATGGAATATACAGCTACCGGCTTTGCCGAACCCATTCGCCGGGTATTTGGCGGTATTCTGCGGCCGGTCACCCAAATTTCAGCAGACCGGTCGCGCAATCCTTATCATGGGGTTAAGATGTCGCTGACTGTCCATATCCGGCATCTCGTCAATGAATATATGTACAGCCCGCTGGCCACGGGGATTTTGTTTGCGGCCAGGCGCTGCAAACATATTCAGGCCGGCAGCCTGCAGCTGTACATTGGCTATATCATGGTAGTTACAGTAGTAGTAATGATTATTGGCACAAGGTGGTGACAACATGTCTGTTACAGCGATAATGGCGCAAACTATTGTCTTATTTTTGCTGGCGCCCCTCATCCAGGGTGTGATAAAAAATACCAAAGGGCGGCTGCAAAGCCGGCGTGGTCCCGGTTACTGCCAGCCCTACTTCGATTTTATAAAATTCCTGCAAAAAGATCACGTTGTTTCGCCGGCCGTATCGTGGATCTTCCATTTTGCCCCCTATATCTATTTTGCCACCGCCCTTGGCGCGGCCGCGCTGGTCCCGACAATCTTTACCGACAGGGGCATCCAGGTTGACAACCTGTTTGTATTAGCATATCTGTTTGCGGTCGGGCGGTTTTTTCTGGCGGCCGCCTCGCTGGACGCAGGCAGCTCGTTCGGGGGCATGGGCGGCTCCCGGGAAATGTTTATCAGCGTACTGGTGGAACCGGCTTTGCTGATTACGTTATTTACCGTAGCCCTTAATGCCAATTCAACTGTATTGTCAACAATGGCCGGTACGGCTGCCAGCACGCCGGTCTCGTTTTCCGCCGTTTTGGCAGCGGTTGCTTTTCTGATGATTACGGTAGCGGAGACCGGCCGTATTCCGGTGGATAATCCTGACACCCATCTGGAGTTGACGATGATTCATGAAGGCATGGTGTTAGAATACTCGGGGCGGCCGGTGGGCCTGATTTTCTGGGCGGCAGCGATTAAGCAGCTGGTATTTATTCTGTTGATGGTCAATCTGTTTATTCCCTGGAATATGCCGGGCATTGCTTCTGCGCCGCTGGCGGCAGCCTGGCTGGGTATAAAAGTTTTCGCCGTGGCCGTGGCGCTGGCCTGTATTGAAAGCAGCACCAATAAAATCCGCCTGTTCCGGGTGCCGGGCCTGATGGCTGCGGCCGGCTGCTTGTCCTTGCTGGCAATTGTGGCGCAGTGAGAAAAGGGAGGGATCGCAATGGATTTATTAACCATCCTGCTCATGTCGGCTGCTGTCTTCCTGACACGGGTGACAAACTTGAAGCTGGGGATTAACATTATCGTCGTTCAGTCGGTCATCGTCGCCTTAGGCTGTGCCATTGTCGGCATTCATACCGGTGAAGTCCATATGTATATTGCCGCTTTCCTGACTGTTGTCATTAAAGTGGGGCTTATCCCTTACGCCTTATACCGGGTTTTGCCTTATCTCCAGGAGGAAAGGGAAATTGTTAACCCTAATTTTACCACTTTTACCGCATTGTTAGCGATTATTCTGGCCTATGGCCTGATTAGCGAAGCACTGCCCGGTTTTGCCGCCAACTCCACCCTGCCGGCCGCGATTGCCTTATCTTTTATCGGCCTGCTGCTGATCATGACCCGCCGTCAGGCCTTAATGCAAACTATTGGTCTGATCACGATGGAGAACGGCCTCTACCTGATGGGTCTGTCGATTACCCAGGGTTTGCCGCTGATCATTGAACTGGGAATATTTTTTGACGTTTTAGTAGCTGTTGTTGTCCTGGTCATTTTGACTTATCGCCTGAAGCTGTCATTTGCGACTACTGACACAGGCCTGCTTAAGAAGTTAAAGGGGTGATAGAGTATGCAACAACTGATTTTACTTGCGCTGGCAATACCGCTGGTTACCGGGCTGTTAACCTTATTACAGCGCAGCAGGACCACAATCAAGATAATTAATTTTACCGGCAGCTTGGCGACAAGTGCGGTGTTAGTCTGGATTATTACCAATATTACCCGGCAACAGGTATTTAGTTCGGAATATTTTCATTTAGATAATTTAAGCGCGGTTATGCTGTTTGTTGTCGCGCTGCTGACCTTTACGGCAACGCTCTTTTCCCTGTCTTATATGGAGAAAGAGGTTACCGACGGTCATATTACGCAGGCCATGGTGCCACGTTACTACGCCCTGCTTAATCTGTTCAGCTTTGCGATGATCAGCGTTATTGTCGTCGGCAATCTTGGCCTCATGTGGGTGGCTGTTGAGGGAACCACCTTAGCTTCCGCCTTGCTGGTTGCTTTCTATTTTAACCGTGACTCGCTGGAGGCGGCCTGGAAATACGTTATGATCTGCACGGTGGGCATTTGTCTGGCTCTGCTGGGCACCATGATTCTGTATTATGCCCAAGTCAGTACAGGTGCTGCCGCCGGCCAGGCTCTGGACTGGGGAACACTCAAAAGAATAAGCGCCAGTCTGGACCCGGCTATTGTTAAAATTGCCTTTGTCTTCATTCTGATTGGCTATGGAACCAAAGCCGGCCTGGCGCCAATGCATACCTGGCTGCCTGATGCTCACAGCCAGGCACCGTCACCTGTCAGCGGGCTGCTGTCAGGGGCCCTCTTAAGCTGTGCCTTGTATGCCCTGGTTCGCAATATCATTATCGTGCGGGGCTCGATTGGACCTGAATTTGCCCAGTATATGCTGCTGGCTCTGGGGCTGCTGTCAATCGCCATCGCCATCCCCTTTATTCTGGTGCAGCATGATGTGAAAAGGCTGCTGGCCTATTCCAGCGTTGAGCACATGGGAATTATCACCTTGGGCTTAGGGGTTGGCACACCGCTTGCCGTCTATGCCGCCCTGCTGCACATTGTCAATCATGCTGTCGCCAAATCGGCCCTGTTTTATCTGGCCGGGGTAGTTACGCAGGAGTATAAAACCAAGGAGATCAAACAAATTTTTGGCATTGCCCGGGTCATGCCGCTGGTAGCGACATTGTTCATTGTCGGCATTCTGGCCATTACCGGGACCCCGCCGTTTAATGTCTTCATAACCAAGTTTTATATTGTGTTAGCGATGTTTGAAAATCAGCAGTGGCTGCTGGGCAGCATGACGTTGCTCCTGCTTACCGGGATTTTTGCCGGCATGATGCACTATGGCTTACAGATGGGATTCGGCACTGCCCCCCAGGGGCTGCGCAAGTTCCAGCTTGATCCCACTGCCAAAATGGCAATGCTGTTTTCTTTTGCCATCATTGCTTTTGGTGGCCTATATCTGCCGCCGGTAGTGAATAACGTGCTGGTACAGGCTGCGGAAATTGTTTTAGGAGGTTAAGCCGGTGATTGAATATACAAGCGTTGCCGCAGCTAAGCTGCAAGAAGCCGCATATGCGGTATATGAGGAGGGCAGGCGCCGCCTGGCAGCGATGTTTGCCAATGATGAACGCAGCGTAAACGGCAATTATGCCGTCTACTGCGTCTTTGCGGCAGGCCGGCAATGCAAGGTTGTCAAAGCCTTGATCGATCCGGTGGGAGCACTGGAGTTTCCCTCCCTGACACCCAAAATATCAGCCGCTGCCTGGTATGAACGGGAGATTCACGACTTATTCGGAATTACACCGGTCGGGCATCCTGATTTGCGGCCGCTGGTCCTGCATGAAAACTGGCCTGATAACCTGTATCCGTTGCGTAAGGATTTCGCGGTCCGCACACCGGTGCCGACAATGCATAAACAGTGGCACATGCACAGCGTTGAGGGGGAGGGGGTCTTTGAGGTGCCGGTTGGCCCGATCCATGCCGGCATTATTGAGCCCGGCCATTTTCGCTTCAGCCAGGCAGGGGAGACCATCCTGCGCCTGGATGCTAAAATGTTCTTTGTTCACCGGGGGATTGAGAAGGCGGTGGAAGGCCTGCCGCTAACCAAAGCCTTCTATCAGGTGGAACGTATTTCCGGCGTTTGCACGATCGCCCATTCAGTCGCTTACTGTCAGGCGGTCGAGTCGCTGGCCGGCGTGGCGGCGCCCCGGCGGGCCCAATATCTGCGGGCCCTGGTGGCCGAGCTGGAACGCCTGTATAACCATGTCGGGGATATCGGCAACCTGTGTGCCGGTATGGGCTTTGCCGTGGCGATTATGGCTGGAGCCCGCCTGAAGGAATCCATTATGCGGGTTAATGAAGCGCTGACAGGCCATCGCTTCCTGCGCGGCCTGGTAGTTCCCGGCGGGGTGCGCCAGGATATGAATAACGAGCTGGCAGAGCTTATTTTTGATCTGCTGGCCGGGCTGGAGCCGGATTTTACGGCGATGATCGGGCTGTTCCGCAATAATGATGAGTTTTTGAACAGGGTAAATACGACCGGGATTGTATCACGGCAGGCAGCCCTGGATCTGGGGATGGTCGGAGTGGGGGCGCGGGCCTCGGGGGTGGATGCCGACAGCCGGCGCGATAATCCCTATGGGTGCTATTCGGAGCTTACATTCGACGTCCCGGTGTATACCGCCGGCGATGTTGCCGCCAGGCTGTGGGTGAGGGTGGATGAGGTATATCAGACGATACAGCTGATCCGTCAGATTCTGGCCAATATGCCGGCCGGACCACTGGCGGTTGAACTGCCGGCGATTACGCCTCACAGCTCCGGCTTCGGCTGGAGTGAATCGCCCCAGGGTAATTGTCTCCACTGGCTGATGGCTGGCGGCAATAACACCGTCTACCGGCTGTTTGTGCGTGCCGCCGCCTATCCTAACTGGCCGGCGCTGACTGTGGCCGCCCCCGGCAATATCATCCCGGATTTTCCGCTTATTAATAAAAGCTACGAATTATCTTATGCCTGCCTCGACCGATAGGAAGGAGGAATGGAAATGATAAATGTATTACGTACCATCATATCTACCGGCACAGTAACGGAAGACTGGGAGGCAGCCCTGCCGCCCCGGCGCTCCCGGGGCGAAGTGGCTGTACAATATGCGGAGTGCAAGACCTGCGGGAAATGCGCCGCTGTTTGTCCCACCGGGGCCATTACAGCGGCCCCGGGAGCGGTTACCATTGAGCAAAAGGCCTGTATATTTTGCGGCCTTTGTGTTGAGACCTGCGAGAAGGCCTGTTTTAAGCAGACCGGCAACTATAAATTGGCGCTGCTGGGCGGGGCGCTGGCGGCGGCAACGGCACCGGAACTGAAGCGGAAAATCCGGGCTGTGCTGGGTCGCTCCCTCCATGTCCGGCATGTTGATATCGGTTCCTGTAATGCCTGCGATTTCGAGCTGGCCCATCTGTGTAATCCAATTTATGATATCCAGCAGTATGGCGTGGATTTTGTGGCTTCGCCGCGGCACGCCGACCTGCTGATGGTAACCGGGGTCGTCACCCGGAACTCAACCCAGGCACTGCAGCTGACCTATGAAGCCACACCCCGGCCGAAGCTGGTCATGGCCGTCGGGGCCTGTGCCGCCAGTGGCCGGGTATTCGGCGACAGCTATGCAATCAGAGGGGCTGTTGATGCCATTGTGCCTGTCGATATCTACGTGCCCGGCTGTCCGCCGCGGCCACAGGCGCTGATCCATGGCCTGATGCTGGCCTTGGACCGGCTGCAGTAAAGGTTTCTTTGTATGGAAAAAATGCATTTGCCGCTGGAGCCAGCCTCAGAGTGAGCGGATTATAAAAATAGACGTGTGTTTCTGTAATTTGCATTTTTTTAAATCAAGCCCTGAATTACTTTTAATTTGTCCGCAAGCTAACATTTGGTCGAAGGCTGTTTGCGACAAATATAACTTTTCCCGTAAAATTGCTGATACTTTTAATTGACATGAGTATTTGCTTATAATGTGCAATTCTGTGGGCTTGTCAATACAAATTTCATCTCCGGTTATTCTATAATTCGGCAAACCAACTTCTGCACCATTTCTACGCAATAGTTCAATATCCATAGCGTATTGTTCGACAAGAGTGCTGTCGTTCGTGTGAAACTGTTCTAATAGTTCGGGCCTTAAACTTTGAGGACTGATCCGCGAATATACAGTTGAGTTCCATGTTGTCCTGCAATTGGGGCATTTATAAATTAGCCAAATATCCAAATATTTCCTTTGTGCATTAACTCGAAATAATCCAGAACAGATATACCCGTTTTTTTTTAGCACATTTTTTGCAATATCTAATTGCTAATGGTGGGGAGAGATATTGCACCTCCCATATGATCTTTTGCATGAACGTAATTCCTTCCTGTGGTTTTCATTGATGAACAGGAAGGTATAAAATGGTGGAGTATAACCGTATATTCTTTTCAAGATGCTTCCTCCTAATTTTTAATCTTTATCCACAAGGCTTCTTACTTACATTGTAATAAGTAATGAGAAAGAGCCATACCCTAAACACTATTGATAAAAGAAGATGAGCCGGTACAGTCCTGTAAACTGTACCGGCTCATTTTAAATGCCTTTCCTTTTTTCCTGTCTTATAATTCTTTGAATACTTTTCAAAGATAGAAAATACTTTTGCGACAGATAGCCCGAATTATCTCCGGTCTGGTAATCTTTATAAATTTGCCTATCCCTAAGTGCCAATTCTGTACGGATAGAAGTTTTAGTTCCCCATTCTTTTTTATTACCGGACTTCCTGGGGATGTAAATACATTCGCCGTCTACATATTCCTGTACCAATTCAAGTAATTCCGTGGGCAGGATATGCTTCGCTTTTTTATAGCTCATCATCCACTCCTAAATGAAGAAATTCTGTCATCAGGAATAGCAAAGGCTATTTTATTATAAAAAATTAGTTTAGTTGCAATAGCCTTTGCTATGCAATAATAACGACTGGATCAAACATAAGATTTCAACCCCTCCTTAAATGTCCTGATAATAAGCATAGCACCAACGCAAATGACTGTAAAGCCGCTAAAAAGCTGGGGTCAGGCTTGAACTGTTTAGCAAATGACTCATTTTACTGATACAGGCTATAAGAAACTAACGCAAATTTTGCTATAAATTAAGCCTGGCTCCATATCCATATCTGCACAGGCAGCAGGGTAAATAGATTTTTCATCGTTGTTTATTTTGATGGTTTGCCAATTAAATGTACTTGTCACCCGGCAGTTAAACATTCCTTCAGGCATGAAAGTATCTTTTATGCCTGAAGGTACCGCAATGAACTGATTTCACTCAATTGTTGTTGATTGGCGCCGACAGCCTTTTACTATTGAAATGGCGCCTGGGAAGCAGGGGGACGCTCATTTTGCTTCGTCATTTATTTTAATTTTTGCGAAGCAAAATGAACGTCCCCGCGCTTCCGTCCCCGCGCTTCACCTATAGGGCTTGCTTTTTTTTCTAGGCATAATAAGGGCTTTGCGTCTTAGGTTCCTCATTTGTCTCCAGTGTAATGCTTTTGCTTTTCCAGAGGACTCATTTCGGCGCAAAAAGGCTGTAATACAATAGGTTCAATTTAAATTAAACGCCGGCAGGCGCGGCACTTTCAAGAATGCAACATCCTTTCATTCTCGAAAGTACTGCAATTGCCTGATTTTACTCAATTGCTGTTGCTATACCGCCAATATTCTTTCAATATTGAAAAAAATTACTGTTTGTTGAATACGTTCAGGGCAGCTTGCCGGGAGCTGCCTGAATGTATTTTTTTATTGCCTATTCAAAATCGTATTGTACAAACATTGGTGTGCATATAAAATGTCGTTTAAATAAAGGGCATTAGTTTATTTTGTATATCTTAAAAGACAAAATAGTCAAAATAGTTTGCTTCAGGTGTATTATCGAAAAAATTGTGTATTATAGACAAATATATTTATTCGAATTGTATAAGTTTATTTATACAATTCAAAGGTGTAGAAGTATAGTTTGGCAGACAAATTTACCTGGATATACACTCAGCTGACTACAAATAAACGGTGTTTTTGGCATGCCTGTCAAGATAAAAAGACCGGTCTGGTTCGGCTGCTGCCGGGGAAATAACTGGTTGGCACAGATATTGCGTTATATAGTTTTGTCAGGCTTTTATATGACGGCAAACAATTGGAAAAAAGTATCTATTAGTATCAGTTGCTGTCCAGTAAGCAGTGGGGGTATGACAGGGAGGGCGGTTGCAATGAGGTAGCAGCCAATAGTTAAAAAGGCTTTGAGAAAAAAAGCAGGGGGGGTGAGCGCAAGCTATTTTTGGCAGTCTTTTGTTCCGGGATTAGTTATTGTCAGAATTTTTGGCATGATTGATGCAGTATTAAAAAATAAGTCAACATGCTTGACAAAACTTTTAGGAGGTATTAATAAAAATGGCTCAAACGCTTACCGCTAAAATTCTAACTCCAAATGAAATCCAGGTCATGCAAGAGAAAGTCGAAACCCTTTTATCGACTAAAGGCATTAAAATTGACCATCCGCAGGTTATGGCAATCCTGCAAAATGCCGGGGCTGAAGTGGAACCGGCTTCAGGTACTGTAAAGTTTCCTAAAGCTGTAATTGCCAGGGCCCTGCAGAGCATACCAAAACATTTTACCCTGGCCGCTCCGGACCCGCAATATGATTTAACCTTTCCTCTGCCTGCGGGGAAATTCTACACCAGAACCTGCACCGGGGGCATGAACTACCTTACCGAAAACGGCGATTATCACAATATTACGCTGGAGGAGGTAACCGAGTGGATACAACTGGTTAATTCCCTGGAGCATATCTATTTTTGCGCATTGCCCTCCACCTCCGGCAAATCGGTTCCGGGGGAAGCCGTAGACATTCACACGCTCCGGACGGTATTGGAACATAGCAAGAAACATATTTGGGTACAGCCTTACGAAGCGGCCAATGTGAAATACCTGCTTGATTTGGCGGCGGCCCGGGCCGGCGGCAAAGAGCAGTTAAGAAAAAGGCCGATTATCAGTTTTATTACTTGTTCGGTGCCCCCGTTCCAGTACAAATATATGGATATGGAAGCTCTCTACCAAAGCTGCCTGTACGGCGTACCCATCCAGCCGTGCTCCCTGCCGGCGGCCGGGGCCAACGCGCCGGTTACCCCGCAGGGGATAGCGCTGCTGGCTTCCACCGAGGTGATGGCCCAGATTATTGTGGCTCAGCTTATTGCTCCGGGGCTGCCGGTTATTGCCACACCGCTGTTGTTTGCCATGGACATGCTGACAACCTATACCCTCCAATCCCCAATTGAAACAACCCTGGGCCGGATGGTAGCCATACAGTTGTTTGAAGAGGGATACAATATTCCGGCCCATAGTTACGGCAGCGGGACAGACAGCTTTGTCCTGGACGGCCAGTGCATAGCGGAAAGAACTTCCCTTACCCATATGCTGGCCCTGGCCGGCGCCTCGGTTCTGGGCGGTGCCGGCCAGCTGGAGGTGGCAAAAACGATTAGTCCGCTCCAGCTCATTATTGACAATGATATTTTTGCCATGACGGAAAAAATGCTGGGTGGTTTAGAAATTAGTGATGAGCTGCTGGCCTGGCAGGAAATTATGAATTTAACCGGCAAAGAATCTTTTGTTGATATGGATCATACGTTTGACCATTTCCGTGATTCTCTGCGCTTGCCGACCTTTAACCGCGACTCCCGGCCCAACTGGGTAAAGGCCGGCAGCAAGGATATGCTGGCGCGGGCCAAAGACGTTTACCGCACAATTAAGGAAAACTATGAGCCGATCGCTGTCGCCGGCGAAGTGCTGCGGCAGATGGATGAGATTATCAGGCAGGCTGACAGGCAGCTTGTGGGTAAATAAGCGGGGCGATATGGCTGTTCCTTGGCGGCCAGTAGTAAAAGGAGGGACAAGTATGCAAAAACCATATAAAAAGACGGAAAAATGGTGGCTGGGACTCACGGTATTATTCTTCACCCTGTACAATATACCGGGGCTCCCTGCCTACGGAGACGCAAATGCCGCCCTCTGGCACGGCGCACTGACCATTATACCGCTGTGGATTGTTGTGTATGGCGGTATGGCATTGCTAAGCAGGCAACGGCGCCTGAAACGGATTCCCCCTCAATCTGCGGACATTGCCGTCAGCAATGCCGATGCGGGTTCCAGGGAGGGGATGTAAATGTTATCCGCTTCCACAACCTGGGCGTTATATATTATCTACATGGGAGCCCTAATTGCCTTTGGGGTTTATACCTGGTGGAGCGAAAAAAATAAATCAGCCCGGCATTTTTACACGGCCGGCAACACGATCAACTGGTTTGTATTGTGCATGACCTATATTGGCGCTCTTATGAGCACCTGGGTTTTCTTTGCAGGGCCAGGCGGTTATTATCGCGGCGGTTTTGGATATTTTATGTCCGAAATGAGTTATATTCCGCTGTTCCCGGTGCTCACCTATTTTGTAATGAATAAAGTGTGGTTACTGAATACCCAAAGGAACTATACCACGCAGGCCGATATCTTTGTCGACCGTTTCCGGAGTCCGACCCTGCGGCTGGTACTGGCCGTCGTCTTCTTCTGTGTGTCCATGCCTTATGCTGCGGCTATTTATATTGCCTGCGGCAAAGCGGCCGCCATTGCCACCCAGGGCGCGATCTCCGAGACCAGTGCCGTCGTCTTTGTCGGTGTGACGGCGCTCTTGTTCATTCCGTTTGGTGGTGTAAAATCAGTAGCCTGGGCGGCTACGGTGCAGGCCTGGATCTTCATGCTGGCTTTATGGTCAATCGGCATCAGCGCTATTGCTTACGGTTTTGGCGGCAATGTCTTTGATGCCGTCGCCAGTGTCTGGCAAAACACCAATTCCTGGTTTTCTTATCCCGGGCCGGAACAATGGGTGCCATACTCGGCCCGCTTCGGTTATCCCATTGCCTGCGCCATTGGCTGGACGATTATGCTGCCTGACGTTTTCATCCGGGCCGGATACTTTGGCAAGAGCATGGAAGGCCAGCACCGGCTGATGTTTTTCCAACCGTTTTTGCAGACTGTTGTATGGACTGGAACCATGTTTATCGGGTTTGCGGCCATCGCCATGGTGCCGGGCTTGAAGGGCGGCGACACCGAACTGGTTATTCCCATGCTAATCACTAAAATTATTTCGCCCCAGGCCGCCAGCTTTGCCGCCGTGCTTATGGCCGTATTTATCTGGGGCACGCTGGCCAAGGGGCTGTCGGCGGCGACCTCGCACCTGCTGGTTGCCGGCTCCATCATCTCGGAGGACATTCTTAACCGGTTGCTAAAACTTCAAGTCAGCCCCAATGTTCATATCACACTGGCCCGGCTGGCTGTTGTCGCCTTAGGCCTGGCGGCCCTGTGGCTGGCACTGAACCCCCCTGATTTGATGTGGACCTTGATTATGTTTGCGATTGCCCTGGTCATGCCGATGTTTCCGGTACTGGTTGCCGCCCTTTACTGGCGGCGGGCCACCGCACCGGCCGCCCTGCTTGCTTCTGTCGGCGGTGTTATCGGTGTAATTCTTACCTATCAGTATGGCCTGGGCGACAGCTGGTACGGAGTATTCGGGATGCTGGCTTCGGCCGTGCTGATGGTGGTAGTTAGCTATATGACAAAAGAGACCGACAAAGAAGTGCTTGATGAATTTTACGGTGCTTTGGCAAGAGCCGAAACGATCTACTATGAAGACTAACTATATTTTTTCAGGAGGAATGCAACAATGAGTGAATTCAATAAATTAGCGGAAGCTGTATTCAAAGGAGACATAAAAGGCGTTACAACCATTACGCAGGGCTTAGTTGACAGTGGTGCCAATGCCGACGAAATTATTAATAAGGGTTTGCTTGGCGGTATGGATATCGTGGCGCCCAAATTTAAGGCCGGAGAAATGTTTGTGCCTGAGGTTCTGCGGGCAGCGAAGGCACTGGGCAACGGGATGGCATTGCTTAAACCTTTACTGGGAGCTGATAATGCCGGCACGAGGCAGACCACCACTTTTATCATCGGCACAGTGGCCGGCGATCTGCATGATATTGGCAAGAATTTAGTGACCCTGATTTTGGAAAGTTCCTCCTTTAAAGTAATTGATCTGGGCGTGGATGTCTCGCCGCAGAGATTTGTCGAAGCCATAAAAGAGCATGAACCGCAGTTTATCGGCTTATCGGCCCTGCTGACCACAACTATGATGGCCATGAGAGATACCATCAACGCCATCAGTGCAGCGGGACTCAGGGACAAAGTCAAGATATTAGTCGGCGGCGCCCCCATTTCCCAGGAATTTGCCGATGAAATCAGCGCTGATGCGTATTGCGCCGATGCCATCGCCGCCAAGGAAATTGCCGTGCAGATGACGGTTGGCTAAGGACAGGCGGTACAATTCATTACCACAAGGAGGGACACCATGATCATTATCGGTGAGCTGATCAATACCAGCCGCAAGGAAATCAGTGAGGCTGTTGACAAGAGGGACGCCGGGTGCATCCAGCGGGTGGCGCTGGCCCAGATGGAAGCAGGCGCTACCTATTTGGACGTAAACTGCGGCAATAAAGTCCATAACGAGATGGAAATCATGGCATGGCTGGTCAACACCATTCAGGCAGCCGTGGCAGCGCCGCTCTGCATTGACAGTCCAAATCCACGGGCGCTGGAAACCGGCCTGGCTCTTGCCAAGTACGGTCAGCCGATGATTAACTCCATTACCGATGAACAAGAACGGTTTGCTGAAGTTCTGCCCCTGGTGCTTGCCTATAAAGCCAAAATTGTGGCTCTGTGCATGGACGATACCGGGATGCCCAATTCGGCCGCAGACCGGCTGCGGGTAGTAAACAGTCTTTATGCCAAGCTTACGGCTGCTGGTGTTCCCGCCGGCGACATTCATTTTGATCCCCTGGTAAAACCAATCAGCGTAGTCAGCGGGGCGGGCACAGAGGTGTTAGAGACGATTAAGCTGATTAAAAAACAATACCCGCAGGTGCATTTTGCCTGCGGTCTGAGCAATATATCCTTTGGCTTGCCGGCCCGTAAAATATTGAACCGGTTATTTGTGGTGCAAACAATGGCTCTGGGAATGGATGGCTATATCTTGAATCCGACCGACACGGGCATGATGGGGGTTATTTATGCGGCCAGAGCCTTGCTGGACCAGGATGAGTATTGCGGGGACTACTTAGCAGCCTATCGCGACGGTTTGCTTGCCTAGGCGGTGCACCCTCCGGCTCCTGGCAACAGCCGGGGGCTAGTCTTAGGCATAGTCTGGTTACACCCCGAAAACAGCCTGCAGCCCTGGCGGCTAAACGGCCGCCAGGGAAGGGCTGATTTGTTGGCCGCCAATTGAGAAGCCGCGACAGGTGCGGCGGTATAGGCGGGGCGGCAGTGCCCGGGCCGGAGTCAGTGTCAAGGCTTAAGGTGTGTTGGTGGCGGCGCATTGCGGGCTGGTGCGGACAGGAGGAGTAATATATGGATACGTTGTGTGATGCGGTGGAGAAAAAGGGATATACCCTCGGCCGTCTGACACTGGGGGAGTGCATTGAGCTGGCGAATGAGCTGAAGGTGCGGGTCAGTGACATCGTTATCGAAGAAGCCATGGCAACCAATAAAATGAGCCGGGAAGAAGTGGGCTCTGCCGTTATGGCCGCCTTCAGCCACAACCTGTATGCCATGGAAATCGGCCTGACTTCCGGCAAAAGTTTGCTGATGGGAACCGTGGGGCAGGACCTGGCAGATCAGGAGGTATGTTTAATTGACGACCAGTTTGTCAATAAGGCCTTGAAGTATACCCTGAGCGCCCAGGTCGGCAATCATGTGGTGGGGCTAAGGCCCTGTGCCGGCACCGGTGACGCCGCCTGTACGTATACCGGCCTGGTAAAAACGCTGCTGGATTCACTGGCGGATAAACAGGAGATAGCCAGGCTGGCTGCCCTGATCGTAAAAATTGGCTGCATTTTCCGGGCCGGCAAATCGTCCACCGGGTGTAATATGGAGGGCTTTGGTGCCGGTGCGGCCGCCACGGCGGCGGTGATTGCCGAGATGCTGGATGCCACTCCCAGCCAGGTGGGGCAGGCGGTTACGCTGGTCTTGTCACCGACCATTGCCAATCCGTGTACGCCGCGGGTTATGGTTTCCGGTCTGGGCGCCGCGCATTTAGGCGGCGGCATCTTGATCGGCCACTTGGCGGCCAATCTGGTAGTCAAGACAACCATCCCGGTCAGCGTGCCGCCTGATGTCATGATTGCGCTGGCGGCCGCGGCTCAGCCGTTGTCGGCCAGGAAGGTTGCGCCCATCGTCAGCCGTTATCTGGAACCGTTCTTCCAAACCAATGAGGCTGTGGAACAATATATTAGTCCGGCCATAAAAGCGCGCGATACCGAACGTTTCCACACTACGCTTGCCCAGGCCCGGGCGGAGGCCCGCATGCTGGTCGATCAGGCCGGTTCCATCATCAGGCCTTTTGGTGACGCGGTTGTGGGCGGCAGCAGCCAGGCTGTGGGATCACCGGCAGGTATAGCGAGAATTGCCCATGCACTGGTGCAAGGCGAAATTACCGGCGTGAAAATCGAGTTGTATCCGGAACTGTTTGCCAGGCGGGGGATAAATATTCCCGGCATCCTAATGGCGGCGGTACATGGTGCGGCCACCGACAATGCCGGGTTATACCGGGACATTATGGACCAGGTGCTTAATTCCGGCCTGAAGATAGAAATTGTGGAAAGCTGTGCACCGCAAGTACAGCGGGTTACTATTTATGCAACAGGCAAAACTGCAATGATTGCTGCGTTACACAGAGGCGGCGGGTGCCTGGTTATCAAAGAGGCCATGCCGTCGGTGGCGGCAGCACAGGCGGCCGCCCGCCAACTGAATATTGATGTTGGCGATTAGGCGGCGATTTTTGCAGGACGGCCTAAGGCGCTAACAGGAAACTGGATTTGGCACCTATATTTGCTTGTCCTGACCGAAAGGTTAACTTTCCCTGGATAAGGGCAGCAGCGGCATCCGCTTTCGCCACAGGCCCGGCGCAAGCCGTATTTTCTTTATTAAAAGTCCAGTAAGTTGTGTTTGGTTAACCAGGCTTTAATAGCATCAATAAACTTTTTGGCCGCAGGAGAACTATTTTTTAGCGACAGGGCGGCTATACCGATTGTCCGGGCGGGCGATTGTTCCAGGCAGACAGTATGAACAGTGTCTGCTGACCGTAACAGGGTCATTTCCGGCAGAATACTGATGCCCAGGCCGTTGTTGACCATGGTGATAATAGCACGGGCTTCTGTTACTTCATATTGTATCTTCAGTTTCACGTTATGCTCGCTTACAAGCCGTTTTATTTCATCATAGCTGCCCCAGTTGGTGGCAATAAACGGCTCCTCTTTCATATCGGCAAAGGTAATTATGTTTTGCTGCCGCAGCCGGTGCTGGGCCGGGAGAATGCACAGCAGCCTGTCTTTTTTTAAAGGAATGATTTCATATAGTTTCATGGTGGGCAGCGAAACAAAGCCGAAATCAACGGCCCCATTTTTTATCCATTCCTCAATTTCATCATAATTGCCGTCCAATAATTCGATGGTTATGGCCGGATAACAGTGGTGGAACTGGGTGATGATTTCGGGCAGCCATTGCATAGACACACTGGTAAATGTCCCAATCCGCACGGTGCCGGCAGTCAGGCCGGCAATGTCGGCAATTTCCTGCTTCAGCCGTTCGTTGTAATGCAGAATTTGCCGGATATGGGGCAACACCTGGGTGCCATTGCTGGTCAGGCTGACACCGGAGCGATCCCTGGTCAGTAAGGGAAACCCGAATTCGCCTTCCAGACTGGCCAGGGCATGACTGACACCGGATTGTGATAAATTCAGCAATTCGGCCGCTTTTGCCATACTGCCTGAGGCGACAATCGCGCTGAAAACCTCGTATTTCCAAATTGTCAAATCAATCACTTCCCTTTTCCCGCATTACATGATTTTTTTGCAACCATTTCATTATAAAAATTCACTTTTTTAACATAAAGTTTACACTTATACTATAGGGTAAGCAACTGGTTTAGTTCATTGCAGCCAAATATATAACGGTGAATTCGGCATCATTCCCCTCCAGGCCGCATTTGCGGGTGGATTGTACTGACTGGGCATACATTTGCAGGACAAGAACAGTATGGCGGGTGAAATTATGGGTAATAACAAACTGTTGTCTCAACTGTGTCTGGCTTTGCCTTTTATTGCCCGTATTACAGGCGACTTTGCTACTGTTACCGATCAACTGGGACGAAGGCTGAAAAGTGTTGATTCACAGGGGCGGGAGATGCGGCAGTATCAGGGCGGGGTAGACGAAATTGCCAGACAGGCCGGGGAGCGGCAAATGCCGGTAGTGGGCCCTTCCCCGTTTGTGGCGGAAGCGGAAGCCTGGGCTCTGCCGATTGGTGAGTATGTACTTTGCTGCAGCAATGTCGAGCGGGTGGAACGGGACGCGAAACTGCGGGAAGCACTGTCGAAAGCGCTGCCGATGATTGCCCGGGTAGCCGGTGGTGATGCCGTATTGTTTGATCACAGCGGCCGGCGGCTGGAGACTGCTGATTACACCGGCAAGAGAAGTGAGAGGCTCATCGGCAAAGTCAGTCAGGCCGCTTATGAAGCCATGCAGACGCAAAAGCCGGTCATCGGTGAATCTATCACTATGCAGGGGGTAACGGCGGTGCGGATTCCCCTCACGGAGAAGTACGGGCTGGGATTCAATAATGAAATGATGGTATCGCAAAAACAGAAATTGCTGGAAGAGGTCAAGAAATTTCAGTATGCCAGATACAATCTGTCTGATATTATCGGCGAAAGCGAAGCTGTGAAAAAATGCAAAACCATCGTAAATTATGTCGCCCAGGGGATTTCCTCCGTGTTGATTTATGGAGCCACCGGAACCGGCAAAGAATTGTTTGCCCAGGCAATACATAACCTCAGCGACCGGCGCAATCACCCCTTTATCGCCATTAATTGCGGCGCTCTGCCGTCAACTTTGATTGAAGCAAATTTATTTGGCTATGCGGACGGCTCTTTTACCGGCGCTAAAAAGCACGGCAATATCGGCGTTTTTGAGGCGGCCGATAGGGGAACCGTTTTTCTGGATGAAATCAGCGAGATGGACTGGGATTTACAGGCCAAGCTGCTCAGGGTGATTCAGGAACGGGAAGTTACCCGCATCGGCAGTACCAAACCCATTCCTGTCAACGTCCGCATTATTTCCTCCACCAACAAGAACCTATCCCGGTTAATAGAAGAAAAGCGTTTTCGCGAGGATCTGTACTACCGGATTAATGTCGTTGAGCTCCGCGTTCCGTCGCTGAAAGAACGGGCCGGGGATATCCCCCTGTTAACGAGGTACTTTATTGGCAAATACAATCCGGTCTTAGGTAAAAACATTAGCCGGGTAGCACAGGCCGTCTATGATATTTTTGAAAATTACCCGTGGTCAGGCAACATTCGGGAATTGCAAAATTGCATTGAAAGTGCCCTGAATATGGTGCAGGCCGAAGAAGATACGCTGGAGGTTCATCATCTGCCGGCGAAGTTTTATCCGGCGTTAATGAACCGCAATGAAACTAAAGGCAGTGATGAGGAAAATCTGGCAGCCGTTTTGCGGGAAGCGGAGAAGCAGGCTATTTTGCGCGTGCTGCAGCAGGAACGGAATATCCGCTGTCGTGCGGCCCAGCGGCTTGGCATCAGCAATACCACCTTATGGCGAAAAATGCGGGAAAACAATATTATTGCCACTTAGCCTGCAATCCCTCGCCTGCCGGCCCGCGCTGCGGGCAGTCTGGGACAATTTATTCGCCTGTAGCGAGCAAAAATCAGCGTTCCTGCGCTTCACGCAGGAGTAATGCAATTTTGAAAAACTATTGCATAAATGAAATAGGATAAAGCCGGCCTGATAAGATGTTGCCATTAGTATATTTCAAATTTGAAATAAGTCTTTTGCATGGCTAGGGGAAATACGGCTAAATTAATACCGGAATTGCTGGTTTTCCAGCTGGTTTCGACTTTTTCCGGCGACTAGGGGACAGTGGCATGATACTTGCAATACATTGTTTATTATTGCCATCTAAAGTGAAAGCCCCTTGTTCGCCGGCCCGTGATGGCCGGGGTAATCCGGGTGCAAATGGCCAAGAGGAGGCGTGACCTTGACGCTTATTGCCAAAATACCTGCCTGCCGGCTTGTTGTTATCCACGGTGCCGGCGACATTGCCACAGGCATAGCCTGTCGCTTATTTCGCAGTGGTTTTTCCATCGCCATGACTGAACTCGCCCAGCCGACAGCAGTACGCCGTACGGTCGCCTTTGCCCAGGCTGTTTACGATGGCCGGGCGGAAGTAGAAGGTATTACGGCTGTCAGGGCTGGTTTAGCTGAAGCCGCGGCAACGATACGGCGGCGGCAGATTCCTGTACTGGTTGACCCGGACAGGAGTTGTATTGCTGCTCTTGCTCCCGGGGTCGTAGTTGATGCCATTATCGCCAAAAAAAATACCGGCACATTACTAAGCCATGCGCCGGTCGTCATTGGCGTCGGCCCTGGCTTTATCCCCGGCCGGGATGTTCACGCTGTTATCGAAACCATGCGCGGCCACGATTTGGGCCGGGTGCTGACCGACCGTCCCGCCCTGCCGAATACCGGGATTCCCGGCAATATAGGCGGTTATTCGGCCGAGCGTGTTCTGCGGGCCGGTGCCAATGGTATTTTTCAAAGCGCGCAGGCAATTGGCGAGCACGTAAGCGCCGGCGATATTGTCGGTTATATTAACGGACAGCCTGTATTCGCCCCCATCGCCGGTACTCTCCGCGGTTTGCTTCACGATGGCCTGCCGGTATTCTCCCGTATGAAAATCGGGGATATTGATCCCCGTTGTTGCCGGGAACATTGTTTCACCATTTCCGATAAGGCTCTGGCCATCGCCGGGGGTGTGATGGAAGCAATCCTGTGGCTGGAACAGGGAATAACCCGGTTTGCCAGCTGCCAAAACTGGCTAAAAAAATATTCCGTTTAAAATAGATCCCCCCTTACTGCCGCAGACGGCTATGGTAAGGGGGGAAGTAGGGGCAGGCTGGGCTGTTTGCCGGAATATGGTTTTATATAAAGTATGATAAATGATAGTAAACTGTTGTTTAATTACGACAGTTTTTTTATTTTATGCTTTAAATGACAATTTATGACATGGAAATTACCATATAATTTATTTATGGTTCGTCTAAATCAATAATTACTTTGGAAAATAGGGGGACGTGCAGTGCGGAGAAGAGTGAGTGTATTATTAGCCATATCACTTTTGGTTGTTTCTATTATAATAGGGGGTTGCAGCGAAACTGAACATGTAGCAATACCTGCGAAAAATCAAAAATATCCTGAGAAGCCTATTACTGTAATTGTTCCATTCAGTGTCGGCGGAGGGTTGGATATGACAGCACGTTCCCTGGAAAAAGTGTCTCTCCAACATTTAGGACAGCCTTTGGTTGTCATAAATAAGCCCGGCGGTGCGGGTGTTATTGGATGGAATGAATTGGCTGGAGCAAGCTGGGATGGTTACACTCTTGGCATAGCTAGTATTGATATGCTATTGCTTTCCTTATATGAATCGACAACGTATAATTATCCGACGGCGTTAACGCCTATTGCGCAAATAGCATCACTGCCAATCGTATTAGTAGCTAGAACTGATCAGCCTTGGAAAACACTGGACGAGTTGATAATATATGCCCGCCAACATCCTGGAGCCATAAAGCTGGGTCATGGTGGTACTGGCTCATTTGCCCATGTCCTTGGGGAAATGTTCAGTTATGAGGCAGGTATCAAAATTAATCATGTTCCCTTTTCCGGTGGCGGTGAAATGACTGCTGCCTTATTAGGGGGACACGTTCAACTTATTTTTATTAACCCCGTTTCTATTAAAGAGCATGTAAAAAATGGCACAGTAAGAGTCCTTGCCGTATCCAGTGACCATCGCATCCCCGATCCGGTGTTTGAACAGATACCGACATTTCAAGAGCAAGGCTTTGATATTACGTTAAACAACTGGCATGGCATTGCTGCGCCAAAAGAAATACCAGCCGCGGTTAAAAACAAGCTGGCAGAAAGGTTTAAGCTCATCATTGCTGATCCAGAATTTAAGAAAAATATGGATAATATAGGTATGCCTGTCGAATATTTAGGTCCCGAAGAATCACAAGCCAAGTGGATTGCCGAAAGTCAGAAACTGAAAAAAACACTGCAAGAAAGCGGTCTATTAGAGCAGATTAAAGCCCAGAAAAAATAATAATCTAGCAATGCGGGGAATGGCAGGTGCAGATCAGCGTACTACCAGATAGTTTTCTTGGACAGCAAAGTAGATAAGGCAACACGGCTGCACCTTCGCCAAAGGCCCGGTGCAGCCGTGTTTTCTTTATCTCGCCAGTGTGCCTACAATCCGCCAGTCATTGTTATTGGTTCTTTCCAGAACCATATTAAATATTTGGCCTGTGTCGCTTTTAATTACTTCAACGATGGCTCTGTTGCTTGTCCGGGACAGCAGGGTGAATGAATCTGTATAGCGGTTGAACCCATAGCGCGTGGCCGCGCTTTTTACAACATCGACCGGATTGCTGACAGCATAGGCATAGTCGGAACGGTAATAGCTGGCACTATTGCGGGAATCACCGCGATAATAAATCTTTCCATCCTGATACCAGGCCTGGTTTTCATTAGGGCCTGGCCAGCTGTGCCTGTGCTCATGCCAGCCGCGGCCCGGCGGCCCGTTGCGGTCTTTATGCCGGTTTTTTTCAGCATACACTTTTTTCACGGTTGTTTTTACATTCTTATCCTGCGTTGAATAGGTTGCGGCCGGGGCCGATGAGGGACTTTCAGCGGCAAAGGCTTGGGCAACCGGGATACCTGGCAGGGCGGCGGCGCCGGTCATAATGGCGGCACCGGCCAGAGCGGCGGCGTAGCGTTTATATTTACGACGAAAATGATGGCTCAATTGCTTACGTTTGGCTGCTTTTCGTTCCAATTTAAATCCCTCCTTATTTATTGTTAGTGTCTCATATTTTCGGGATCTAAATTCCTGGTATATGCAAGCAACAAATTTAGCAGTAAAAAACTGCCTTAATCGCCACCGTTTGCTGTTGCAGGAAAAATGGCAGCCAAAGTCTAATATATCTAGCAACATGTCGTAAAAAGAGGTGATTGGATGAATTTTGGCTTTACTGATATAATCTGGATTGTTTTATTGTCGTTTACCGTGTTGCCGATGCTGCAGCAACGCAGTATTGCCGTGCGGCGGCTAACCCTGCTGCGAAAAATTGAAGAGAAGCGGCACTCCCGCGTTATCAGCCTGATTCACCGGCAGGAGGCAATCAGCCTTCTCGGTATCCCGATCAGCCGGTATATTAATGTGGAGGATTCTGAGCATATTCTGCGGGCCATTCGGCTGACCCCGGCTGATATGCCAATTGATTTAATACTGCATACCCCTGGCGGCTTGGTGCTCGCTTCTGAGCAAATTGCCAGAGCCCTGCAGCAGCACCGGGCGAGGGTTACCGTTTTTGTACCCCATTATGCGATGTCCGGCGGCACGATGATATCCCTGGCGGCCGATGAAATTGTTCTCGATCCCAATGCCGTTTTAGGCCCGGTGGACCCGCAGCTGGGACAGTATCCGGCGGCCTCGATTCTAAAGGTCGTCCAGCAAAAGAACATTGACCGCATTGACGACAATACCCTGATTCTGGCCGATATGGCGGCAAAAGCCGTCAGGCAGGTACAGGAGTTTGTCGAAACCCTGCTGCTCGACAAGATGCCGGCCGACAAAGCCCGGGAGTTGGCGAAGATGCTGGCCGAAGGGCGCTGGACCCATGATTACCCGATTACTTGTGAAAAATTGCGGGAGATGGAATTGCCTTCTGTTTGCGATGAAATGCCGTTGGAGGTATATGAACTTATGGAATTATATCCGCAGCCGGCTCAGCAGCGTCCCTCGGTTCAATATATCCCCCTGCCCTATGATAATGGAAAAAAACAGGCAGGCTAAGAATTTTATTGCCACCGCCCGATTTTTATAGTAACATGAATACAATCCGGCCGTTACGATGGATGATACCCCCGGGGTCATACTGTCGAAGGCTGTTACTAACGGTAAATAAAGCATTTTCCGTACCGCTTGGATCCTTATGGACTTAGACGGGTGAGCTTCAACAGGTGGAGTAGGCCTTCTTGTCTGTATATCTTTATGCGGGCAGGAAGGTTTTTTATTTACCCATTATGATAGGAGAGTGGAATATGGCTACCATTGTTGAAACCGTTGCGGCCATGCGGGTTTTGGCTGCTGACGCCAGACGGGCGGGGAAAAGTATTGGTTTTGTCCCTACCATGGGGGCCCTTCATGCCGGGCACCTGGCCCTGATGCAGCAAGCCAGAAAGACCTGTGATATTGTAGTTGTCAGTATTTTTGTCAATCCCACCCAATTTGGACCGAATGAGGATTTTGCGGCTTACCCGCGCACCTGGGCCGAAGATTTGGCGGTCTGCCGTTCAGCCGGTGTGGACGCGGTATTTCACCCGGCGGCGCGGGAGTTGTATCCGGACGGATGGGGGACCTGGGTGGAAGTAACCGGTGTAACCGACAAGCTGTGCGGGCGGTCGCGGCCTACGCATTTTCGCGGGGTGGCCACAGTCGTCATGAAACTATTCAACATAGTGCAGCCGGACCGGGCTTTTTTTGGGCAAAAGGATGCGCAGCAGGTCATTGTCCTCAAAAAGATGGTGCGTGATCTGAATATGGCCCCGGAGATCGTCATGGTGCCCATTGTCCGGGAAGAGGACGGTCTGGCCAAAAGCTCGCGCAATGTGTATTTAAGCAGGGAGCAGCGTCAGGCCGCCCTGGTGCTTAGTCAGGGCTTACATAAGGCGCGGGAGATGGCTGCAGCCGGCGAGCAGGATCCGGCGGCGCTCAAAGAAGCCGTCCGGCAGCATATCCAGTCGGCGCCCCAGGCTGAAGTGGACTATGTGGAGCTGTACTCTTTTCCTGCCCTGGAGGAGATAACTGTCCTGCATGAGGATGTTTTGCTTGCCGTTGCCGTCAGGTTTGGCGCGACCCGGCTGATTGACAATATTATTCTGAGCCCCAGCCATACTTAGGAGGAAGCCGATGTTTATAACGATGATGAAATCGAAGATTCACCGGGCTACTGTAACGGAAGCAAATCTAAACTATATGGGCAGTATTACCATTGATGCGGCTTTGCTGCGGGCAGCCCATATTTTGCCTGGGGAAAAGGTGCAGATTGTTAACAATAACAATGGAGCGAGGCTGGAGACCTACACGATCACCGGCAAGGAAAACTCAGGCATCATCTGCCTGAATGGCGCGGCGGCCAGACTGGTGCAGCCTGGTGACACGGTTATTATTATTACGTATGCGCTGATGAGTGAACAGGAGGCCAGCCAAATAAAACCGGTTGTGGTCATGGTGGATGAGCGCAATCGCGTTGTCGACGCCAAAGCCTGCGAACTGCACGGTCAGGTCAGCTAGTGTCTTGACCACATTATCTTTTTAGTTTGATGACGGCCAAAATGGCCAATGGCGGCGTCAGCCCCTCCTAGCAGACCCCTTCCAGTATGCGTCGTCGGTGCTTCCTTGCCCTTGGCCATTTTGTCTCGCCCTAAAACTAAAATATAACATGGCCAAGACACTAGTATATAGACACAATTAGATATTAGCATTAAACTATACCTTAGAGAGAAAAAAGATAGAGGTATAGAAATGAACAAGAAATATGTTGTACGGTTAAGCGAAAAAGAGAAAAAATTAGTCAACGAAATACTAAATAGTAAAAAGACAGCAGCAGGATATAAGAAACGAGCCAATGTACTGCTGCTGTTAGATGAAAGCGTAGGTAAGCCCGCTACCCAAGCGGAAATAGCTGCGCGATGCGGGGTGAGTGATGTAACGGTGTACCACACGGTTCGGGATTATTGCCAACATGGCATAGAATATGCCCTCCAGTATAAGAAGTCGCAAACTCCCCCAAGGGCCGCCATAGTGACGGGCGAAAAAGAAGCACGGATCATAGCGCTTGCCTGCGGAGAACCACCGAAAGGCTATTCACGCTGGACAGTCCGCTTGCTGACAGAAAAGATTATTGAGCTTTCCATAGTCCCTACAGCCAGCCGGGAAACCGTGAGACGGACGTTAAAAAAACTGAACTTAAGCCTCACCTGAAAAAGCAGTGGTGCATTCCACCCCAGTACAACGGTGAGTTTGTTGCGCGCATGGAAGATATTTTAGAGGTATATGCCTTGCCCTACGATGAGGAAATTCCGTTGATTTGCATGGATGAACAACCGTATCAGCTGTTGGGAGAAAAACGCAAACCGCTTTCCATGAGTCCTGGAAAAGCCCACAAAGAAGATTATGAATATACGCGAGAGGGCACCTGCTGCCTATTCATATTCACCGAACCGCTGGGGGGATGGCGACAGGTTCAGGCAACCCAACGCCGGACAAAAAAAGATTGGGCATTGCAAATTCAAGAACTTTTGGAAGTTCATTATCCTCAGGCAAAACGTATTCGTTTGGTCATGGATAACCTAAATACCCACTCGCTTTCTTCTCTTTATGAAACCTTCCCGCCAGAGGTTGCGTTAAAGCTGGCCAAGCGGCTTGAAATACATTACACTCCAAAGCATGGAAGCTGGCTCAATATTGCAGAAATAGAACTTAGTGCCATGACAAAACAGTGCTTGAATCGGAGAATTTCTGATATGGGGCAATTGCAGCTACAAATCGGAGCTTGGCAAAGCCGGCGCAACGCTTCTGCAAAGAATGTTTCATGGCACTTTACAACGGATAATGCGAGAGATAAACTGAAATGGTTGTATCCTAAATTCTAATTGTGTCAATGTACTAGTAGCGATTTTGGTTGTGAGCAACCGGACTAATTGGTACTGCCGCTTAGGCCTCAGACTAAAATATTATGTATAGTACCGGCAGAGCCTGTTTCAGGCTCTTTTTTTTGCCTGATTAATAAGTAAGCCATACTCCACTCATAACATACCTGTTCTGCGCAGATACTTGATATATACGCTACAGGTTGTTAAGGAGGGGTATTTTGAAGAACCACGGAGAAGGTCTGACGGCCTGGCAGCTAACCATGCTGGCATTGGGAACAGTGATTGGCGGCTCGTTTTTTCTCGGCTCTGCCGTTGCCATCCGGGCTGCAGGCCCTGCCATTATTATCGCTTATCTGGCCGGCGGCGCGCTGGTATATGCGATTTTATACGCCTTGTCGGAAATGACGGTTGCCGATCCGGCTCCAGGGTCGTTCCGCACATTTGCCGAACAAGCCTACGGGCCGGCGGCCGGGTTTGTTGTCGGCTGGGTATACTGGACCGGGTTGGTGCTGGCAATGTCCAGTGAGGCCATTGCCGTATCGGAATTACTGCGGGGCTGGCTGCCGGGCCTGGCCCTGCCGCTGCTGGGCGCGGCTATTATTGTTATTGTCACCGTGCTCAACCTGTTTGGGGCCGAGCGGTTGAGCAAACTGGAAAGCGGTCTGGCCGCGATCAAGCTGATTGCCATTGTTGGTTTTGTGATTCTGGGCCTGGCAATTGTCAGCGGACTCATGCCGGGTCTGCGGGCGGCAGGCACCGGCACCGTGGCCGCTCAGCCCCTGCTGCCCGGGGGGATAGCCGGTTTGGCCGGCAGTATGCTGATTGTAATGTTCTCTTATGCCGGCTTTGAGGTGATCGGGCTGGCGGCCTCGGAAACCGCTGAACCGGGGAGAACCGTGCCCCGGGCTATTACCTATACGGTTTTTGGCTTAACCGGGTTGTATGTGGCCGCCATTGCCGCGTTATTGCTGCTGGTGCCGACAGCCGTTTTGACGCCGGCGCAAAGCCCGCTGGTCACGGCCCTGACAAGCTGGAATTTTGCCTGGGCAGGCAATATCATTAATATTGTGCTGGTAACAGCTATTCTCTCCACCATGCTGGCGGCCATGTTCGGCCTGGGGCGGATGCTGCGGTCCCTGGCGGATGAGGGCCACGCCCCGGCCTGGCTGCAGGATCAAGGCGATATACCCTATAAGGGGATCGGTTTTTCCGGCTTCTCGATGCTGGCAGCGCTGGGAATCGGCTTATTGCTGCCAGCCCAGGTTTACCTTTTTCTGGTCAGCTCCGGGGGTTTTTCTTTGCTATTCTCTTATTTGGTGATTCTGCTAACCCATTATAAGCTGCGCAAGCGGCAGGGATGCCCGCCGGAGGGCAGGTGCCAGCTGCCGGGCTTTCCGGCCACTTCGTTAATCGCCCTGGCGAGTATAGTGCTGATTATTGTCAGTATGCCGTCCATTCCCGGGCAGGGGGCCGGTCTGTTTGCCGGCCTGGGTTTTGTGGCGCTGTTTTCCGTAATCTTTTTGGTGGCGCACAGAGGCGGGAACAGCAAAGCCGCCGCAATTTCGCCGGCTAAGACCGGCGCAGGCAAGCGGAAGCTGCAAACCCTGGCGGCGCAGTTTGAGACCGCGGAGGAACTTACCGGTGAGACGGGGACCGCCCCGGAGCCGGCGGCTTGCCGCCGTCAGGGCCCAAAAAAAGACAATAAATAAACCTGATACAACAAAGCTGCGCCGACAAAGGCCGCGCAGCTTTGTTTTTTTTTTGCCGGACACGGGTGAGGGCCAAGACCTGCCCCAGGGGCCGGGGAGATGTAAGTAATGACAATAGATGTCGTAATTTGCTATAATAACGTATAAGATTTTTGTTTTTAATCAATGTATATAGAAGGGGATTTCGCAAAATTAATGGCAAAAAAACTACTATCAATTATTATGACCATACCTTTCGGGCTGTTGATTGCTGCCGGTGTCGTTTATGCCGCATTAGCAACAGAGTATGAATTATTCAATATGATCAGCAATAGCGCCTATGCGATTTATGCCGTTGCTTTATTGTTAAGCTGGTGGTTTAACCGCAGCCGGGTCTTTTTTATTACGACAGTAATTGCCCTGACCCAATACGCTCTCAGCGATTTGGCGGCGGCTGCCGCGGGGCTGCCTGATTTTCCGGCCGTAATTTATCCGGTTGTCTGCTTGCTGCTGCCTGTTAATATAGTTATTTTTTCCCTGCTAAAAGAACGCGGTATTTTCAATACCTGGGGCTGTGGGCGCTTTAGCATTATTGGCTTTCAGTTATTCTATATTTCGCTGGCAGCCGTCTCCCATGATCAGATATTTTTCGGTTTCTTTAATAGCCTGGCGGCGGCTGAAGCCGCCGCTGCCGCCACAGCCCTGCCGCCGGCGGCAGGACTGGCCTACGGCGTGGCTTGCATAATCAGTGTTGGCAGGCAGCTAAAGAGCCGTACCCATATCGATACCGCCATTTTGCCTGTATTGGCAGCAACACTGCTTGCCTTGCGCCTCTACCCCCAGCCGCTGGCCATTCCCGTCTTTTTTGGGGCCGCAGTCATGATGCTCATCATCGCGGTGATTCAGGATTCGTACTCCATGGCTTACCTTGATGAACTGACCGGCTTGCCTGCCAGGCGGGCCCTCAAGGAGGAACTGATGAAATTGCGGGGCGAGTATACTATTGCTATGGTGGACATAGATTTTTTTAAGAAGTTTAATGATACTTACGGCCATGATACCGGCGATGATGTCTTGCGTCTGGTCGCTTCCGTATTAAAGAAGGTGACCGGCGGCAAGGCTTTCCGCTATGGCGGCGAAGAGTTTACCATCGTATTTCCGCACACGAAAGCGGCCGATGCCGTGCCTTTCCTGGAGGAGTTGCGCCTGGCCGTGGAGAAAACTCCCTATACCTATCAGGGTAAGAAAGAGAACAAGGCCAAAACCAAAAAAAAATCATCAGGCAAAAAGCTGTTTGTAACAGTCAGTATTGGGGTCGCCGAACGCAGCGAGAAGAATACACAAACACAGCAAGTGATAAAAGCGGCCGATACCGCTCTCTACCGGGCGAAAAAAAAGGGCCGGAACTGTGTGAGCAAGTAGGGGAGGCCCGGGGCTGTGTAGAACAAATAAGATAATAAGATCATTGTTGTAGCAGACTCAGGAGAACCGTCCCCATGAGTCACCCATGAGTCTGTTAGCAGTAAAGGCAGGGGAGTTTATGATAACGTCGTGGAAAAGTTTCCTGATTGGCGCTGTATTCATGCTGGTGGCGGTTGCCGCCGGCTATATGGTGTATACAGGGGCCGGCAACAGCTTTACCGGGCCTGAAAAAGAGATAACGGACACGCCGGTTCCGTCTGACCGGGTTACGATAACGCCGCTGCCCTCCTTGCGGATTATTCACGGGATTGAAGTCCCGTTCGAGGGGAGGATTGAATTGCGGCAGGCGATTGCCGGGCGGGCGGCCCGGGATGTCTCTGTTGTTAGCTTTCAGGCAACCGGCGAAAATGCGGACAAATCGGAGATTAGGATTGTATGGGAAAACGGCGAGACGGAAACGATTCGTCCCGGCGCCCAAAATACAAGCTTTTCACCTGATAAGCGGGCCGTGGAAATTATCGTTATTGGCTACAGCATGCATGAAAGGAAAATTTTCAAGGATAGCCGCCGCAAAGGCACCCTCACCTGGGAAATCCGGTACGAGCCGGTGGAATAAACACCTTGCCGGAGGGGCTGCATAGACTCCCGGGCAGGGGACCGGCAGCAGGAGCAGCCAAGGTTTACAACAGGCCGGGGGAAAAGCGGCAAATATTAATTAATGTAATTTTTTAGTATGACTATGCAGGACAAATAATGATATATCACGAATACAAGAACGATGATTTGCCTGTTTGCGGCCAGTCATCGTTTCTTGCCATTTTGCCGGCTGTTATTTTTTTTGCCAGGATAGATGTCTTATTAGTTATGAGGGAGTGTTTATTCATGAAAGGTTTTTCCAAACTTACCCGGGGGCTGTTAGGCCAGCCGATGCTGGATATATTGACAAATGTCTGTGCGCTCGAGGCTGCCGGGAAAAAGGTGTACCGGTTTGAGGTGGGCGACGCCAATATAGACCCGTATCCGCATGTGATTAATGCTACCAAAGAGGCCCTGGACGCAGGCCACATAAAATATGTTGATTCCCTTGGCATTCTGCCTCTGCGGGAGGCTGTTTGCGATAATACCGAGCGGAAACTGGGCTTTAGGCCTGAGGTGTCCCAGGTGGCAATTATGCCGGCCAACAGTGTCATTGATTTTGTCATGCGTTGCGTTATCGATCCGGGGGAAGAAGTCATTTTTTCTGATCCGGGCTTTGCCGTATATATTGCGGTCGCCAGTTATCTGGGGATAAAAGCAGTCAAGGTACCGGTGCGGGAAGAGAATGAATTCCGGCTTAACCCGGAGGAGCTGTTATCGAGGATTACCGATAAAACCCGCCTGATTATCATTACCTCTCCCCAGAATCCTACCGGCGGGGTAATGACGGAAGCGGAAATGCTGCGGGTGGCCGAAATTGCCAGAGAAAAGGATATTTATCTCCTCAGTGATGAAATTTATGCGGAAAATCTCTATGATTGCTGCCATTATTCACCGGCTGTTGTTGATCGGTGCCGGGAGAGAACGATTATTCTCAGCGGTTTTTCCAAAGGCCATTCCATGTCCGGCTGGCGGCTGGGCTATGCTATTGGTCCTGCCGACCTGATTGCCAAGATGGGGCAGATGTTTGAAACCGTCTATACCTGCGTGCCGCCGTTTATTCAGTATGCCGGCATTAGCGCCCTGAATACACCGGCCGAACTCATGGCGGAGCGGATTGGCCGCTATAAAAAATTGCGTGATCTGATGGTGGAAAAAATAAATGAAATTCCCGGTGTCACTTGCCGCACACCAAAAGGCGCCATTTATGTATTTCCCAATATTACCGGCACCGGCCTTACCAGTAAAGAATTTGCCAAACTTGTCCTGGAGAAAGCCGGGGTAGCGGTTGTGCCCGGTTCCTGCTTCGGGGAAAACGGGGAAGGCTATGTCCGCTTGTGCTATGTGCGCGATGAGGCTACGATCACTGAAGCCTGTGCGGCGATGAAAGCCGTATTGACCGCCAGGGGGTAAGTTTGTTTCCTTTTTTTTGAAATTATGTCAAGTGAATAAGATCACTTGACAGGAAATATAATTGTACATTAAAATAAAAGAAACGCATAATAACTAAACATTAATCGCTTAGTCATAGCAGACTTTCTCGCAAATTGTGAGAAAGTCTTTTTTTTTGGTTTGCCGGTGCGACTTGTGCCTGCCGGTCAAAAAAATTCTAAAATAACTAAAGTTGGAGTGTTGTTATGTCTGCATTACTTGAATGCCTGTTACAGGCCCTGTTACCTATTGCGCGTATTACCGGCGGCTACGCCACTGTTACAGATAAACAAGGAATACGGATCAGGACGGTCGACTCCCAGGGACAGGAGGTCGAAACGTTAAAAGGCAAGATATTTGACCTGGCCCGGGAAGCCGGCAGTACCGGCAAGGTGAGTATCGGCCCGTCGCAGCTGACGGAGGGCGCCGAGGCCTGGAGTCTGCCTGTAGGTGACTATGTGCTTGCCGCCAGCAACTTTGAACGGCTGAAATGTGAGCAGCAATTAGCGGAGTCGCTGAAACAGGCTTTGCCGTTCATCGCCCGGGTTGCCGGCGGTGAGGCCGTGCTGTTCAATGAGGAAGGGCGGCGGGTAGCCAGTGTTGGCGTCGACGGTCAGATTAACAGGAATTATATCGGTAAGATCAGTGTTGCCGCCCAGCAGGCTATCCAAAGCCAGCGACCGGTCATTGGCGAATCGATATCCGGCATGGGCGCCGTGGCGGTGCGCATCCCGATCACGCGCAAGTTTGGGTTCGGCTTTAATAACGAACAGGGGGTGCGCAGGCAGCAAAAGCTCATCGAGGAAGTGAAAAAGTTTCAGTATGCCCGTTATAATTTTTCCGATATTATCGGCTCCAGCGAGATTATTGAGAAAATGAAAAGCAGGGCCGCTTTTGTGGCCAAGGGCATTTCGTCCATCATTATCTCCGGTGAGACCGGTACGGGCAAAGAGTTATTTGCCCAGTCCATTCATAATGCCAGTGAACGGCGCAGCAAGCCTTTTATCGCCATTAATTGCGGCGCTTTGCCTGAATCACTGATTGAGAGTTGTTTTTTCGGCTATGAAGAGGGGGCTTTTACCGGCGCGAAAAAAAAGGGGAGCCCGGGTGCGTTTGAACAGGCCAATGGCGGTACCATCTTTCTGGACGAAATCAGTGAAATGGATTTTAATCTGCAAAGCAAGCTGCTGCGGGTACTGCAGGAACGGGAGGTTACCCGCATTGGCGGCGGCCAGCCGCTCCGGGTTGATGTGAGGGTCATTGCCTCAACCAACCGGGACCTGGTAGAGATGATCAGCAACGGCACCTTCCGCAATGACTTATATTACCGTTTAAATGTTGTCGAACTGAAAGTGCCGTCTTTACGGGAGCGGTCAGAGGATATTCCGGCCCTGGTCAAGCTGTTCATCAGTGAGTTTAATAATCTGCTGGGGAAATTTGTTACGGGAATTTCCGATCAGGCCATTTATCATTTAGGCCGTTATCAGTGGCCTGGCAACATTCGTGAATTGAAAAACTGCATTGAATATATTATGAATATTGTCAGTGTTAATGAAAGCACAATAGAGATGAACCATTTGCCGCATTATATCCATAGCCCCGCACGACAGGACAATGATACACGGCAGGTTGGCACGCTGGCGGCCGCGGTGGCGGCCGTGGAACGGGAGTCAATTATCAATGCTTTAAAATATACCGGCGGGACGAAAAGAGAAGCGGCCAAACTGCTGGGGGTCAGTACAACAACCTTGTGGCGCAAGATGGTTGATCTGGGGATTGTGACCAATGTGAGCATACAGTGAGGGGGCCGGACGATTACGATTTTGGAAGCTGCATTGCAAAAATAAAATGCAATAAAGTAGGATACTATCGTCATTCCTGGTAATTCTCTCAAAAAGCATTTCATAAGTGGAATGCTTTTTATTTATAAAGTTCTGCCAATCAGATGAAACATTGCTGAAACTAGGCAGAATGTGCGGTTTTTAGCCATGTTTTACCCCCAAATATAGGTTTTTGACCATTTGGCATGATACTTGCAAAATAAATTAAGTAAGTTACTAGGAAACGAGGGGGTGGACCAAAAATGGAGTTTGCTTATTATAATCCCAAGAGCATTCAGGCCCTGACTGACACGCTGCGCGGGCTGCACAACTATGCCCTGCTGGCCGGTGGGACCGACTTGCTGGTCAAAATGAAAGAAAAGCTGCTGCAGCCAATGCCGGCCGCCGTGGTTGATATAAACGGGATTGATGATTTGCAGGCAATTGACGACGAAGACGGCTATTTATCAATTGGTGCGCTTGTCAGCCATACAACTCTGGCCCGGTCGCCCCTTGTTAATGGCAAAGCGGCAATTCTGGCCGAAGCCGCCGGGCAGGTCGGCTCACCGCAGATCAGGAACCGAGGCACCGTTGGCGGCAATATCTGTAATGCCTCGCCGGCTGCCGATACTGCACCCGCTTTGCTGGCGCTTGACGCCAGGGTGAGAATCCATAGCCAGCATGATCTTCTGGAACTGCCATTAGCCGATTTGTTTACAGGACCGGGCCGGACCTGCTTACAGCCCGGCCAGTTTATCAGCCGGATTAAAATCAGGCAGATTCAGGCTGATGAGGGAGCGGCCTTTTTTAAGTTTGGCAAACGCAAGGCCCTGGCTATTGCCATTATCAATTGCGCGGTCTGGCTGAAAATAGCGGATGGTATAATTTGCGACACCCGCATTGCCTTTGGATCGGTAGCGCCTACGCCAATTCGCTTATATGAACTGGAGAAGTGGCTGATTGGCAAGCCGGCCGGGGTTGAGGCATTTGCTCAGGCCGGTGCAATCGCGGCCCAATTGCTAAAGCCGATTGATGATGTGCGCAGTAAAGCCAGTTATCGCACCCGGCTGGCGCGGGTTGTTGTGTACCGGGGCTTAACGGCGGCGCTGGAGCAGGTGCAAATGAGGTGCCAATGTGGATAAAAAAAACATAGCCTTTATATTAAACGGGGCAAAGACTGAAATCGCGGTGGAGCCAAATCTGCTGCTTGTAGATATGCTGCGCGACCGGCTAGGGCTGACTGGCACGAAAATCGGCTGTGGTGAAGGGGACTGCGGGGCCTGTACGGTGCTGGTGGACGGGAAAACAGTCAATTCGTGCTTAATCCTCGCCCGGCAGGTTGAAGGGCATGAGGTGCTGACCGTGGAGGGGCTGGGCACCTATGATAAACTGCATCCCCTGCAGGCGGCGTTTATCGCCGAAGGAGCCGTACAGTGCGGCTTTTGTACTCCCGGTATGCTGTTGAGCGCCAAATCCCTGCTGGATGAGAATCCACAACCTACCCGGCAGCAAATTGCCCAGCATATTTCCGGCAATTTGTGCCGCTGTACCGGTTATGCCAAAATAATCAGCGCGATTGAAAAAGTTGCCAAAAGTCACGAAAGATGAGGAAGTGAGTAGGTTGAGCCAATATCGGATTGTCGGACAGTCGGTCAAGAAGGTGGATGCGGTGAACAAGGTGCTGGGAAAAGCTCAATTTGCCGCTGACATTCATTTTGCCGGCATGCTGCATGCCAAAGTATTCCGCAGTACCATACCGCATGGGATATTACGTTCACTTGACGTGTCGGCGGCCCTGAAGCTGCCGGGTATTGTTGCCATTCTGACAGGAAACGACATACCGGGAGCTAACAGCACCGGCATGATTGTGAAAGATGAGCCCGTATTGGTTAAAATTAATGAGAAGATCCGCAAAATCGGCGATCCGCTGGCCTTAGTCGCCGCGGAGACGGAGGAGCAGGCCGAACAGGCCCTGGCGGCGATACAGGCGGATATTGAAGTGCTGCCGCCGGTGTTTGATCCTGTGGCCGCTATGGCGGACAGCGCTCCCCAACTTTATGCCGCTGGCAATGTGCTGGCCGTCCGTAAAATCCGGAAGGGTGATATTGACGCCGCCTTTGCCAGGTGTTCGGTGGTGGTTGAGCAGGAATACAGGACGCAAATGGTTGAGCACGGCTATATTGAGCCGGAAGCCGGGGTAGCGAAAATTGACGGTGACGTAATAACAATCTGGGTATCCACGCAAAATACTCATTTTGACGCCAAAGAGGTTGCCCGGAATCTGAAAGTGGGCCTGGACAAGGTACGGGTGATTCAGGCTGCGACCGGCGGCGGCTTTGGCGGGAAACTGGATATTTCAGTCCAGGTTCATCTGGGGCTGCTGACAATGAAAACGCGGCGGCCTGTAAGGCTTGTGTATTCACGGACCGAGTCGATTATAAATTCAGCCAAACGGCACCCTTGCCTGATTACAATGAGGACAGGCGCCGATGCCACCGGCAAGCTGCTGGCCCTGGAATGCTCAATTATCGGTGACACCGGCGCCTATGCTTCGTACGGGCCGGGGACGCTTACCCGCACTGCGGTGCACGCGACCGGGCCGTATGAGGTTCCCCATGTGGCGATTGAAGCCTATACGGTCTATACCAACAACCCGACAGCCGGCGCCATGCGCGGGTTTGGCGTGCCGCAGATTGCTTTTGCCCATGAGGCGCAAATGGACATGCTGGCGGAAAGAATCGGCATAACGCCGCTGGCGATCAGAATGCAGAATGCGTTGCGGCCAGGGGCGGTGACGGCGACGGGAGCTGAGCTGGAGCAGAGTGTCGGTATTGTACCGACATTGGAAAAAACGGCAGCCGCGGCGGAAACGATAATCACCAGTCCCGGCACCGGGGGCAAAGGCCATAAGAGGCGCGGCACCGGCATGGCATCGATGTGGTATGGTATCGGCAACACGGGCCTGCCCAATCCGGCCGGAGCTTATGTAAATCTTCTGGATGACGGCACGGCGCTGGTTCTGACCGGCTGCGCCGATATCGGTCAGGGGTCCGATACTGTTATGGCGCAGATTGTGGCGGAGGAGTTCGGCATTAACATGGAGGATGTGCGCGTGGTATCGGCCGATACGGGGATTACTCCCGACGGCGGGGCGTCATCGGCCAGCCGCCAAACCTATATTTCCGGCAATGCGGTGCGCCTGGCGGCGCAGGAAGCCAAAAAAGTCCTGATTGATATGGCTGCGTCCATGCTGGGGGTTGCTCCCGGTGATATCGTAGTTGGTCATAAAGAGCTTTTTGTCAGGCCTGCTTCCGGTCAGTCCCAATTCCTGACAGACTGTTTAAGCGAATGCCGGCTGGATTTGGGATTGCCGCCCAAAGGCAAGGGCCAGTCGGTGCCATTGGCCGATTGTATTGCCCAATGCCGGATGAAAGGCAGGCTTACTCTTGGCCATGGCTGGTTTAATCCGGACACAACCGGCCTTGATCCGGAAACCGGACAGGGGAAACCCTATGCCACGTATGCGTTTGCCACCCAGATTGCTGAAGTCGAGGTGGATACTGAATCAGGCGAGGTCGAGGTCCTCAGGATTGTGGCTGCTCATGATGTAGGCCAGGCAATTAATCCGGTTAATATTGAAGGTCAGATTGAAGGCGGCTGCACGATGGGCCTGGGCTATGCATTAACAGAGGAAATACTGGTCAATGAAGGTAGGATCCTGACTAAGAACCTGGCAACCTATCTTATGCCGACCTCCCTGGATGTACCGGAAATGCACCCCTTTATTGTGGAAGAGCCGGAGCAAACCGGCCCGTTTGGCGCCAAAGGAGTGGGTGAACCAACCCTGATTCCCACGGCGGCAGCGATAGCCAATGCCATATACAACGCAATCGGGGTACGGTTTACCGAGCTGCCGATTACGCCGGAGAAAGTGTTAGCGAGGCTGCAGGCCCGCGCTGACGCTCCGGTGTGAGCCCTTATTTTATCGGCAAGCATGCCGGATCATCTTCCGGCTGCCCCCAGCAGGAGGCCAGGGCAACTGCAATTAAAATAATCATTGTCCACCATCGGTTTACGGGGTTAAGCAACAACGGCTATTCCCCGCAGGCCGCAGCCATAGCCAACGATGTCTGGGCTGTAACCGGTGTATAGATAGATCCACGGCGGCAACCCTGCGGTTGCCCGCAATGGTGGTAGCATGACAGCAGCAACGGTGCAGCTGGATGGAGGCGATGCATGAAAAGGTCAGATCATGGTAACCGATCGGTGATTTTGAAATATTAATCAGAGGTGATTGCTTATGAGTAACTACGGCACCCCGGTGGTTGTGACCGCAAGGCTTGACCGCCTGCCGCTTTCCCGGTTTCATTATAAGCTGCTGATTATTAATGGTTGCGCCTGGGCCTTTGACGCTTTTGATGTAGGTCTGGTAACCTTTATCGCCACCGCGTTGATTCAGGCCTGGCAACTAAGCTCAGCGCAGGTTGGGATATTACTTAGTTCAGGTTTATTAGGCATGATGGCCGGAGCTTTTCTGTCAGGACCGCTTGCCGACCGTTTTGGCCGCAAGGCAGTTTTTCAATGGACAATGTTTTTGTTTTCCGCTGCCTCCCTGGCCTGTGCTTTTGCCTGGGACTTTACATCCTTAATTTGCTTTCGCTTTTTAGTGGGGGTGGGGTTGGGGGGGGAGACCCCTGTAGTTACTGCGCTGATGGGAGAATTTATCCCGGCGAAGGACAGAGGGAAGGTCCAGGGTTTGCTGAATACGTTCTGGGCCATAGGCTGGCTGGCGGCGGCGGCACTTGCCTACTTTATTATTCCGGGGATTCAGGATGGCTGGCGCTGGGCTTTTGTTGCCGGGGCTTTACCGGCTCTGTATATTTGGGTAGTCCGGAGAAAACTGCCGGAATCTCCCCGGTGGCTGGCCCTGCAGGGACAAGGCCGGGAAGCTTTGGCGATTGTTGAACAAATTGAGTCAGAGGTGGCAAAAACAAAAGTCATACCGCCTGTTACAGAAGCGGGCATGGCAGCTGTTTTTGTTGCTGGCAGGGGGGCCATGAGCACCTTGTTTGCGCCGCAGTACTGGCGGACGACCCTTATGCTGTGGCTGCTCTGGTTTTTGGGCATGTTCGGTTATTACGGGCTTTTTGCCTGGCTGCCTTCATTATTGGTAAAGGCTGGCCATAGTATGGTCAAGTCCTTCCTATATGTGGTTATTATGCAGTTGGCCTATATCCCTAATCAAATCTTATGCGCTTACGGCATGGATAAGTATGGCCGGAAATGGCTTCTGACTGCCAATCTATTATTGGCAGGGGCAGCTACAGTCTTATTTGGTTGGGCCTTGGGTTATGGTGCCTTGGCGATTAGCCAGGTTGTGATGCTGGGTGTCGTAACTTCTTTCTTTGTATCCGGGGTATGGGGAATAACCTATACCTACACACCGGAGCTGTATCCCACCAGTGTCAGGGTAACCGGAACAAGTATGGCCGCAACCTGGTCGCGCCTGGGTTCCATGCTGGCGCCGCTGGTTATCGGTTATGCCCTTAATTTTATGAGTGTTACCGGGGCCATTGCCATCGTAGCCGGGGCCTTTATCCTGGCCGGACTGACAGTGGCTGTTTTGGGCCGGGAAACCCAGGGCCGAAGTTTGCAATAAAAATAATCATTGTCCACCATCGGTTTACGGGGTTAAGCAACAACGGCTATTCCCCGCAGGCCGCAGCCATAGCCAACGATGTCTGGGCTGTAACCGGTGTATAGATAGATCCACGGCGGCAACCCTGCGGTTGCCCGCAATGGTGGTAGCATGACAGCGGCAACGGTGCAGCTGGATGGAGGCGATGCAAAAAAGTTAGTGAGGCAGACAGTGCGAGTTTCTAATCCAAAATGAAGGAGCTGTTTACGTGTCTACGATTACTGAGCGTTTAGGAAACTTACCCCTTGGCAAGTTCCATTGGCGGTTATTGCTGATTATGTGTCTGGGCTGGGCTTTTGATGCCATGGATACCGGGATTATCTCATTCGTTTTACCAAAATTGATTGCGACCTGGAAACTAACCTCAGCCCAGGTTGGCTTTGTTGGCAGTGTGGGGTTGATCGGCATGGCTATCGGCGCCATGCTTGGCGGCACGATCGCCGACTATATCGGCCGGAAAAAGGTGTTTGCCGCAACCTTGGTTATCTATAGTCTGGGCACAGGTGCCTGCGGCTTGTCCTGGAATTACGAATCACTGCTCTTTTTTCGCTTCCTGGTTGGCTTTGGTTTAGGCGGACAACTGCCTGTGGCCATTACTTTGATGAGCGAGTATTCCCCGACTAAATCGCGGGGGCGGATGATTGTACTGCTGGAAAGTGCCTGGGCTTTCGGCTGGCTGGCGGCCTCGATCATTTCGTATTTGGTTATCCCTAAATATGGCTGGGAGATTGCTTTTTATATTGGCGCCCTGCCGGCGCTGTATGTCTTTTACCTGTGGCGGACGGTGCCGGAATCGGCCCTGTTCCTGATGAAGAAAGGCCAGGTTGATGAGGCCCATGCGCTGGTGACCAATATTGAAAAAGAACTGGGCGTAGCCCCGGGCCCGAAACCGTCCCTGGCAGAGATGCAAACCGCGGCCGCAGCCCCGGCGTTTAGTGTGCTGCAGCTGTTCAGTCCTAAATATTTGAAGCGGACCGCCTGCTTATGGATTTTGTGGTTCTGCATCGTATTCTCCTATTACGGGATTTTCCTCTGGCTGCCGACGTTACTGGTTAAAGCCGGCCATAATATGGTTCAGTCTTTTGAGTTTGTATTATGGATGACAGTGGCGCAAATTCCGGGCTATTTTACCGCTGCCGCCCTGGTAGACAAGCTCGGCCGCAAGGCTACTATGGCCACCTTCCTGCTCGGCTGCGCCTTGTCGGCGTACATGTTCGGCAATGCCGCCTCGACTTTTGACATTTATCTGTGGGGTTGCCTGATGTCGTTTTTCAACCTTGGCGCCTGGGGGATTCTGTATACCTATACGCCTGAACTGTATCCCACAGAGGCCCGCAGCACCGGGGTGGGCTGGGCAGCCGGTTTCGGCCGGATTGGCGGGATTGCCGCCCCGTTGGTCGTTGCGGCCATGATTACCGGTCCTGACAAAATTCCCCTGGTGTTTATGATGTTTACGGCAGTTCTGATTATCGCCGCTTTGGACATGATCGTTCTGGGCGACGAAACCAAACAGAAAGCGTTGAATTAGTGTAATAAAAAAGAATCGGCAGAGAAATCAAGTTTCTCTGCCTGTTCTTTAAAATTTCAGGAGGTGGCTGACATGACCTATACAGCAATAACGAATATTGGAATGATAGCCTCTGGCAATATTGCCGAGCCGGTTTTACCTGCTGATACCATTATTATTCATGCCGGCAAGATTGAGGCTGTGGGTGATAAGAAGCTGATTGATGATCTTGCCTTACGTTCTGTTGCCTATAAACTCATTGATGCCGGCGGAATGACAGTGGTGCCGGGGTTGATTGATTCCCATGTTCACCCTGTCATTGGCGATTATACCCCCCGGCAGAAAATGGCTGATTTTATAGATAGCTCCTTACACGGTGGTGTAACGACCATGATCTCGGCCGGCGAGTGCCACACCCCCGGCCGGCCGACCGATCCGGCCGGGGTGAAGGCCCTGGCGGTGCTGGCCCAGCGCTCCTTTCAGAAGCTCCGGCCCGGCGGCGTTAAGGTTCATGGCGGTGCGGTCATTCTGGAACAGGGGCTGACCGAGGCTGATTTTGCTGAACTTGCCGCCAACGGCGTATGGCTTGTGGGCGAAGTCGGGCTGGGATCAATCAAAAAACCGGCTGAGGCGGCTCCGATGGTAAGGTGGGCCAAGGCACAGGGGATGAAGGTAATGATGCATACCGGCGGCACCTCCATTCCCGGCAGCTCCACCGTGACGGCGGCAGATGTCCTGGCCGTGCAGCCTGATGTTGTTTCCCATATCAATGGCGGACCGACGGCCATCTCTCCGGCCGAAGTGGATAAACTGATTACCGACAGCGATCTGGCGCTGGAGATTGTCCAGTGCGGCAACCCTAAGATAGCCGACCGGACGGTACGGAAGCTGAATGAACTGGGACAACTGCACCGAATTATTTGTGGCAATGACGCCCCTTCCGGCACCGGGGTTATTCCGCTGGGCATCCTGCGCACGATTGTGCAGCTTGCCAGTATGTCCGCTGTTCCGGCCGCGGCGGCGATTGCCATGGCTACCGGCAATACGGCCCGGGTATACGGGCTTAATACCGGCGTGATTGCGCCCGGCAAAGAAGCCGATCTGGCTATTATTGATGCGCCGATGGGTTCAATCGGCAACAATGCCCTGGAAGCCATTGCCGCCGGAGACCTGCCCGCTGTGGCGCTGGTGTTGATTGATGGGGAAATCAAAGTGAATAAGAGCCGCAACACACCACCGGCGGCAGGCAAGGTAAGTGTAAAACAGGGCTAAGGGGGAAACGCGCATGATTGTAATAGAGGAAAGTTTGTGTAAAGGCTGCGGGTTATGTATAAAGAACTGTCCTACTGCCGCTGTTGCTTTAGTCGACAGGATCGCGCAGCTGGGGCCAAACTGTACCGGCTGCGGCGTATGCGCGCGCGTCTGTCCCTGCGGAGCCGTACGCCGGGATGATGCTGTCACCCCCGGGGCGGCAATATGCCGTGCTTGTCCTGTCCAATGCGCAATCCGGCCCGGCTATGAAGGGGCCTGCCGCCGGTACACCAATGTCGGCGGCACCCTGGTGCGCAACCGCCCCTTAGTGGCGGCCAGCGGGCGCAGCGGTGCAGTGCACCAGGAAATACCGGATCAACCTCTGATTACAGCCGTGGGAGCAGGGACGGAATACCCCTGCTGCAAGCCGGCGCCGCATATTGTTGCTGGCACTGTTCAGGATATTGAGGTCGTGACAGTCGTTACCGAGGCGCCGCTCAGCTACAGCGGCATTAAGGTCAAAATTGACGCCAACGCTCATATTGGCGCGGAGGGCGCGCGGGTGTTCAGGGATGGGGCCGTAATCGGCATGGTTGATACGGAGGAATACGGTGCCAAAATGTTATCCATCGGCGGTGCCAATACCCTGAGCGGCAAACACGGGTTTATGGCCGCCAGGACGATTGTTGCCCTGGCTAACGGGGAACGGGTGGTATTGCAGGTGGAGAAAGGCAGCAAGCTGGAGCTGGCTGTGGGCCAGCCGCCGGTCATTGACGGCGTGGCGGAAAAGAAAATGCGCGTCGGCTGCGGCAGTGCGACTATCGGTATGTTTGCCGCCCAGTTAAGTAAGGTTGTGGATGAAGCGATCATTCTTGATCATCATGTCATTGGCCTGTTAAGCGAGCACCGGGCGGGGGAAGAGGTTGGCATGACCTATAGCGGTGTTGTTCCCAACGGACGCAAAAGTACGCGGGGCCGTTATTTCGGCGACCAGGGCCATGGCTGGGGCGGGACCGGTATCGCCGGGCCCCTGCAGGCCGTACAAACCGTCGATATGACACTGGCCAAGCCAGGTTTAAAAATTCTGGTTACCGAGACAACCGGGCAGCAGGCCGGACTGCTGGAGGTGCAAGCCGACGGTACGGTCCGGGAAATTCCATTGACGGCTGAGGTTCAGGCCGCAGTCGATCTGATTGCCGCCAACTGTGAGGATGCCCGGGTATCGGCTGTCTATGTGGGCGGGACCGGCGGCAGTGCCCGGGCCGGGGTGACAACCTACCCGCTTAAGCTATCCCGGGCCGTGCATCAGGGTGAGGTAAAACTGACGATTGGCGGCGCTCCGACCTATATTCTGCCGGGCGGCGGGATTAATTTTATGGTTGATGTGGAAAAAGTGGTGCCTCAGGCCTTTACCTGGGTAGCCACACCGGCCACGGTAGCCCCGGTGGAATATACGATGACGCGGGCAACCTTTGAGAGAATTGGCGGCCATACTGCCGCTGTTAAGCCGGTTGCTGCAGTAAAAAAGGAAGATTAGCTATGATTACGGTAATGGCTCCGGGCAGGGTCAGCCTAGATTTTGGCCCAATCCAAATGACAATCAAGGCGCTGGCCGGCAGCAGCCCCCTGACCGGGGCGGCTCAGCAGGCGGCCGAGTATGCGGTGCAGGTACTGTACGAGCTGGCTGCCCATCAGAAAACGGCGGCCAGCCCGCAACTGGCGATAAGGGGCGGCAATGACTGGCCGGAGGTGCTAAAGCGCATGCTGGCAGCGGTACAACGGACAGGTGATATAACCCTGACGCCAATGGCGGCCGTAGCTGGAACCATTGCCGATCTGACCGCCGACTGGCTGCAGGCGCGGGGGGCCACCAAGGCGATTGTCAATAATGGCGGCGATATCGCCCTCCGGCTGGCATGCGGTCAGAAAACCGCGGTCGGGGTAGCGCCGGCCATTGGCCGGCGGCCTACGCACAAATTGGTGCTGGCTGACATCCGGGGCATTGGCGGGGTAGCGACAAGCGGCCTGGGCGGACGCAGTTTTACCAAAGGCATTGCCACTGCCGCGATCGTAGCGGCAGACACGGCTGCGATTGCTGATGCCTGTGCCACCAGTCTGGGCAATGCCACCTATGTCGGCCATCCGGCGGTTAAACTGGCCCGGGCTGAACAACTGGATCCCAATACCGATATTTGGGGCCACCAGGTTGTCACCGCAGTGGGGTTGCTGCCGCCGCCAGTGGTGGAAGCCGCGCTTATGAACGGCCGGAGCCGGGCCACCGAATTATACGACCAGGGGATTATCGCCGGCGCGGCGGTCTTTGTTCAACAGCAGCTGGTTATGGTGCCGGAGGGCTTTATTGTTGCCCTCTAGAATGCATAAGCTCAATGCGGGGCTGAGGGATATAAGAATTTTAGGAGGGGAAGAAGTATGGAGCTGACGATACGCAAGCTGGTAACTGTTGTGGAAGAGGTTCTGACGGATGGCAGGAAAGCGGTTGATAAGCCTTTTAAAAAATGCGCGGCGATAGCGGTGATCAAAAACCCGTTTGCCGGTGAATATGTGGAAGACTTAAGCCTGCTCAGCGATATTGGCGAATATCTGGGCGGGGAGCTTGCCCGCAAGGCGGTGGCGGCAATGGGCATTGAGGCCGGCCAGGCCGAGAGTTATGGCAAAGGGGCGATCATCGGCATGAACGGTGAACTGGAGCATGGCGCCGCCATTCTTCATCCCAAGCTGGGCAAACCGATGCGGGAAGCGGTCGGCGGCGGCAAAGCCATTATTCCGTCCGCCAAAAAGCTGGGCGGACCGGGAACGGCGCTGGACGTTCCTCTGCACTATAAAGATGCCGCTTTTGTCAGAACCCACTATGATGCCATCGAGGTACGGCTGCACGATGCGCCGGCAGCCGATGAAATTGTGGTTGCCGTTGCCGTGACCTCGGGGGGGCGGCCTCATCCGCGGATCGGTGGTTTGCAAGTACAGGAAATAAAAGGGGAAGACGGCCTGCGCTAACCGGCCCGGGATGGAGTGGAAGCATGAATATTGGTTTTATCGGCATTGGGGCCATGGGCAAACCGATGGCGCAGAATTTATTACAGTCGGCTGAAGTGCAGTTGTACATCTATGATGTCAATGCAGCGGCCATGAGCGACCTGGCAGCCCAGGGCGCAACGGTGTGCCTGTCACCCCGGGAACTGGCGGCTGCGGCGGCAGTGATCATTATGATGCTGCCCAATGCCGCTATTGTAGAAAGTACCCTGACCGGTGAGCTGGGTGTGCTGGCCGGTTGCAAAGCCGGCCAGACCATCATTGATATGAGCAGTGTTGCCGCCGGCAGCACGCAAAAGATGGCGGCCCTGGCCCAGGCCCGGGGGGTAGCTTATATTGACGCGCCGGTCAGCGGCGGGGTTGCCGGCGCAGCGGCCGGGTCGCTGACTATTATGGTGGGCGGCGAAACGGCAGTGGTGCAAAGTGTGCTGCCGCTGCTTAACAGGCTGGGAAAAAAAATCCACCATGTGGGCCCAAGCGGTGCCGGTGATGCAATGAAGGTGGTAAACAACCTGCTGCTTGGCATCAACATGGCGGCTGTGGCGGAAGCCCTGGTGCTGGGGGCCAAGTCGGGGCTTGATCCCCGGGTGATGCTGGAGATTATCCGGGAAAGCTCCGGCCGCAGCTATGCACTGGAGGCCAAAGGGGAAAAGTTTATTCTGAACAATCATTTTACCGCCGGTTTTGCCATTGATCTGGAATATAAGGATCTGGAGCTGGCAATGGAAACAGCCAAAAGTCTGGCGGTTCCCCTGCCGGTAGGGGCGTCAGCCCAGCAGGTGTTTGCCATGGCCAGGGCCAAAGGCTTAGGCCGGGAGGATATTTCAGCGGTAATCAAGGTCTGGGAAGAAATGGCGGGCATTCAAGTAAGGGGATAAAGGTCGGTGGTCGATAATGGAAAAAATCAAACAAATCATGGCGGAAAAGGGTCTGCCAGCCGGTGAGCTGACAATTGGCGACTGTATTGATATAGCCGGCCAGGCACAGGTACCGGTCAGTGAGGTCATTGTCACGGAAGCAATGGCCACAAGCGGCATGACCCGGTCAGAAGTGTATTCAGCCGTGCTGGCAAGCTTCGCGCACAATCTGTATGCAGTGGAAATCGGGACGACAACCGGCTCGAGCTTTCTGATGGGGACCACCGGCCGGGAAGTGGCCCAGACCGGCGCCCCCCAGCTTGTGGCTGATGAGTTTCTTAATAAAGTGCTGACATATACCCTGGGGGCCCAGGTGGGCAACCACTCAGTCGGACTGCAGCCCTGTGCCGGTACCGGTGATTCCTGTACCTATGCGGGGTTTGTCAGGGCGATGCTGGAAGAACTGGAGGATAAGGATACCGTGGCCCGGGTTGCCGCTGTTATGCTGAAAATCGGCACCATCTTCCGGGTAGGCAAGACCTCCACCGGCTGCAATATGGAAGGCTTCGGCGCCGGGGCTGCTGCTGCGGCCGCCGCCTTTGTCGAACTGGCCGGGGGCAGCCCGGCCGCTATGGCCAAGGCGATTGTGCTGGCCATATCACCGACAATTGCCAACCCCTGTACACCGCGGGTTATGGTAGCCGGGTTGTGCGCGACCCATATCGGCGGTGGCGTTATGATCGGCAAACTGGCCGCCCAACTGGCCCTGCACACCTCGATCCCGGTGACGGTGCCGGTCGATGTCATGATGGCAATGGCTGCCGCCGTGCATCCTGTCTCGGCCAAGCAGGTGGTGCCTGTTGTCATTCAGTATATGGAGCCTTTTTTCAAGACCAATGCGGCGGTGGAAACCTATATTGGCGACGATATGCGGGCGCTGGAGAAAGACCGGATTGATGAAACGGTCAGGCAAGCTCTGGCTGAGGCGCGGGCTATGGCCCGCAAAGCCAATGCGATTGTCAAGCCTTTTGGCGAGGCGGTTGTCGGCGGCAGCAGCCAGGCAGTGGGATCACCGACTAACGCCGCCCGGATTGCCCATTATCTGGCCAAAGGCAAGATTACTAAGGTTAAAATCGAGTTGTATCCGGAACTGTTTGCCCGCCGGGGGATTAATGTGCCCGGAATTTTGATGGCGGCTGTATACGGGGCCGGTACCGACAACAGCCAGTTGTACCGGGAAGTAATGAGCAAGGTGGCCGGTGAGGGGATTGAGGTGGAGATCCTGCCGGCTCAGGAGCCCCAGCTGCAGCAGATTACGATTTTTGCCACAGAAAAAAACTCGCTGGTATCGTCGCTTAACCGGGGCGGCGGCCGGCTGGTGCTCAAGCAGGCCTCAGACAAGGCCGCAGCGTACCGGGTGGCGCAAAAGCTGGGGATTGAGATTGTGGATTAGGGGGACGTCATGAATTTTATTGAAGAATATCTGGCCAGGGCCGCAGGCCTGGAGACCGTGGTGACAGGGCAGGATATCCGCTGCCGTGTTGATCTGGTGGCAGCCCATGACGTTACCGGGCCCATGGCTATTCAACAGTTTGAACAGATTGGGGTTGACCATGTGTTTGACCCCCGCAAAGTAGTAATGGTAATTGATCATATTTTTCCGGCGGCGACGGTACAGGCCAAAGCCATGCACTGGAGCATGAAGGATTTTGCCGCCCACTACGGGATCACCCTGTATGATAAAGGCGAGGGCGTCATTCATCAGGTATTGGCCGAGCGGCACCGGCTGCCGCCGGGCAGCATTCTGGTGGGAGCCGATTCCCATACCTGTACGGCCGGCGGTTATGGGGTTGTTGCGATCCCGGTGGGGTCCACCGAGCTGGCGGCGGCGATGGCGACAGGGACAATTGACCTTGAGGTGCCGGAGGTCGTTGAGGTGTATATGACCGGGCAGCTGCAGCCCTATGTGGGCGGCAAGGATATTGTGCTGTCCCTGATCAAAGAGTTTGGGGTGGCGGGACTGACTGACAAGGCGGTAGTCTTTACCGGCCCCGGCATTGCCGCTATTGGCATGGATGACCGGCTGACAATCTGCAATATGGGCATTGAGATGGGGGCGATGATTGCCTGTTTCGGCGGCGAGGAGACAGCCGCGCCGGCGGTGGCAAAAACAGTGCGGCTGGCCCTGGAGACTGTTGATATCGTGGCCGCCTGCCCCCATTCGCCCGCGAATGTGCAGCCTGTCAGCCAGCTGGCAGCGGTTGCGGTAACCCAGGTTGTTGTCGGCAGTTGTACCAATGGCCGTTTGTCCGATATGGAGCAGGTAGTTAAGGTTCTTAAGCATCGGCCGGTGCACCCGGCGGTTACCATGCTGGTCATCCCGGCCTCAAAAAATGTGCTGGCCGCCATGGAAGCGGCCGGCTGGTGCAAGATTTTGCGCGATGCCGGGGCCGTAGTCACCAATCCCGGCTGCGGGCCCTGTTTTGGGGCTCATCAGGGGCTTGGCACCGAACGGGATGTTATTTTGTCCACGACCAACCGTAATTTTCCCGGCCGGATGGGACATCGCGACGCCCAGGTATATTTAGCCTCGGCCGCCACGGCGGCCGTAACGGCTGTCTGCGGCCGGATTACCCGGCCGGGGTCATCAGCACTGGAAGGCGGCGTTTGTTATGAACAGGCTTAGAGGACAGGTCTGGGTGTTTGGCGATGACGTGGATACCGATCAGATCCTGCCAGGCTATGCGATGGCGGAAGAATTTTCCGGACTGGCCAGGTATGCGATGGCCGGCAGTAAACAGGCTGATTTCGCGGCCCGGGTTCAGGCCGGCGACATTATTGTTGCCGGCAGGAATTTCGGCTGCGGCTCCAGCCGGGAGCAGGCGCCGGTGGCGCTGCAGGCGGCAGGGGTGAGTTTGATTATTGCCGAATCTTTTGCCCGGATTTTCCGGCGCAATGCCATTAATATCGGGTTGCCGGTGCTGGTGGCGGATCTGCGCCGCCATGTTCAGACCGGTGATCTGGTTGAAGCCGATCTTGTTCAGGGTATTGTCAGCACAGCGGAGCGGGAGGTTGCCGCCCAGGCTTTATCGGCCAATGTACTGGCAACCATTGCTGCCGGTGGTTTAATCAACCGGGTCAGGCAAGAGCTGGGCATCAGCAACAACTAAAGCCATGGGAGGGATAAAGCGTGCAGGAAAGAACAAAACAAATTATTATTGAAGATTATGACAGTGTCTGCGCTTACCGGGAGACTTTCGGCGTAGCGATGCCGACAATTGGCAAAGACGGTACGGTTGAGGGGCTGCCCGCTCCCTATCCCCGGCTGGTCAACGGGGTGGAACGAAGCGGCTACCGGATTTATGAGCTGGCCCGGCAGGCGGCAATGGCAGGCATTCCTGTTCAGAATCCGATTTTAGGGCGTAATACCGCTGAAGAAACCTATCAGGAATCACTGGAAATGTACAATATGGCGGAAAAACTGGGCATTCGCCTGTTTCACTTTGTGCATTCCGAGGCAACCCGCCATATCGATCCCCTGAAAGGGCGGGACCTGATCGAGCAATCCCGCGGTAAAGGCGGCATTACCCCGGACGGCGAGCGGAAGCTGGTGGAACTGGGCGGCGGGGCTGTTCATCCGATGCGGATCAACGCCACCGGCGACACGCCCCATCTGTCAATCATTAATGCCTTGATTGCCGGCTTTGACGGTACTGATATCGGCCCGGTTATCCATGTGCACTTTGGCGGCCGGGGCATTCACGACTATAAAACGAAGGTCGTTAATGGCTTTAAGGCCCTGGAGATATGTGCTGAGAACAACATATTCGTACAGATTGAATCCCATAAGCATCTGAATAACATTGGCGGTACAGACGGTATGGCCTTAGCCATGTGCCTGCTGGCCGAGGGGCTGGGGGTTTTAGCGGGGCTGCCGCCGGAGCTGAGTGCCGTGCAAATGAATGTGGCCGGCCTCAATCTGCTGGCTGATCTTGCGGTTATGCAGGCCTTCAAGGAAACGATGTGGAGCAAGAGCCTGATTGTTGTACCGGAGACCTTCCAAAACCCGCCGGGCGATTTGATTGCCGAAGCGGCGCACTTTGCGCGCATGGCCGTGAGTGCCAGGCTGGGCGGGGCTCATTTCTACCGGCCCAAGGCGGCTGAGTCGGTGGGAATACCGACAGGCGGCTCTATGGCCAAAGCCATCTGGGCCACGCAGAATGTGTTTGAAAACACGGTGGCCGTCGCCATCCGTGATCCTTATATCCAGGAACGCAAACAGGAAATTCTGGCGGAAGCGATGGCGGTGCTGGAGCGGGTGCTGGGAATGGAGCGTACCCTGGCACCGGCCGAGATCCATGCCGGCTTTTGGCGGCAGTACGGGAAAGATGAGCTGATTGAGCGCATTGTTCAGGCCGGCAAGGCGGGCATTATGGATTGCCCCCGCGCCGGCGGCTGGGATTTGAAGCGGCATGTAAAAACCCATCGGGATAAAGACGGCATTAAACGCTATATCCCCGGCTATACGCCGCTGGGCGTTGATGAGAAGCGGGTGGCGGTAACCGCCGAGCCGGTCGTGGTGCCGCCGGAGAAAAAACCAACCCGCAGGCAAAAGATGGTACTGGCTACCGTGGGGGCTGACGCCCATGTTATGGGGGTTAACCTAATCAGGGAGGAATTTGAAAAAGCCGGCTATGAGGTCATTTATATGCGGGGCATGAACCTGCCGGAAACTGTGGCGGAAGTAGCGGCTGAGGCCAAGGCCGACATTGTGGGCATTGCCAATCTGCTGGGGCTGGGACGGGAACTGTTCCCCCGGGTGGAAGGCCGCTTGCAGGAGCTGGGACTGCGGGACAAGGTACTGTTGATCGGCGGGGGCCGGATCAGCGAAAAAGAGGAAGAACATACATTTTATGAAGAAAAAATCGCCAATGAAGGAACCGGATTTCTGGGGGTTGACGGATTTTTCGGTCCTGGCACCGACCCGGCCCAGTGTGTTAAATGGACGGAGTCGGAATTAGAGAGGAGAGGCTTGTAGTGAGTGAAATAGAGCGAATTCCCTGCGTAATTATGCGGGGCGGGACGAGTAAGGCGATGTTTTTGAAAGCCAATCATCTGCCCCAGGACCCGGCAGAACGGGACAAAACCATTCTGGCGATTTTCGGCAGCCCCGATATCCGTCAGATTGACGGCCTGGGAGGAGCAGACCCGCTGACAAGCAAACTGGCCATTATTGCACCTGCCACTCATCCGGGGGCGGACATCGACTATACTTTCGGCCAGGTCAGCATTACCGCTCCCTACATTGATTACACAGGCAACTGCGGCAATATTTCCTCCGCCGTGGGTCCGTTTGCGATTGATGAAGGCTTTGTTGCCGCCAGGGAACCGCTGACAACCGTAAGAATTCACAATACCAACACCGGCCGGATTCTGGTTGCGGAAGTTCCCACTGTCAATGGCCGGGCCCGGGTGAACGGGGACTGCAAGATTGATGGCGTGCCTGGGACCGGCGCCCGCATCATGATGGATTTCTCCGGCACCGCCGGTTCGGCGACCGACAGGCTGTTGCCGACAGGCAAGCCTGTGGACACTATCGCAACAAGCAAGGGCCCGCTGCAGGTCTCGATTGTGGATGTTTCCAATCCCTGCGTTTTTATCAGAGCCAAAGACATCGGCATGACCGGCCGGGAAACGCCGCAGCAGGTGAATGGTAATGGGGCGCTCCTGTCCCTGCTGGAGGAAATCCGGGCCCAGGCGGCAGTGATGATCGGCATGGCCCCTGATGTTCAGACCGCGACGCAAAAAAGCCCCGCTTTTCCCATGATTGCCTTTGTGGCTCCGGCCGCCGATTATATTGATTTTACGACAGGCCAGACAATTGCTGCCGCTCAGGTTGACTTTCTGTCCAGAATGATGTTTATGCAGGTGCTGCATAAGACCTATCCCGGCACCGGCACGGCCTGCACCGGCGCCGCTGCCAAAATTCCGGGGACGCTTGTCCATGAAGCCATTCCCCATATTGATGACATCAGCGTGGTCCGGATCGGCCATCCGGCCGGTGTCATTGAGATCGAGGCTGCCGTGGACGGGGGCGAGCTGGTGCGGGCGGCATTTTCCCGTACGGCCCGCCGGATAATGGAAGGGTATGTATTCGTCAGTAAGGCCTAGTGGGGGTGGAGGCTATGCATGCAGACCTGCTGGTATTTGATGTCGGCAGCACCTATACAAAATTGACAGCCTTCCGGCTGGAACAGGGTGAAATCGAATTTGTAGCCCGGTCGCAGGCACCTACGACAATCGCCGATATTGCCACAGGCCTTGCCGCTGCCCGGCAGGCCCTGGCGGCAAGCGGCGTCCGGGTGCCGGCTGACGCCCGGATTTTTTCTACCAGCAGTGCGGCCGGCGGCCTGCGGATGGTCGCTCTCGGCTATATGCCCCGGGTAACGGCCAAAGCCGCCAAAGAAGTGGCCATGAGCGCCGGGGCCAGGGTGCTGGAGATTATCAGCCATGAAGATTCGCCGGCATACCGGCTGGAGGTACTGCAGGAGATTAAACCTGACATCGTTTTACTGGCTGGCGGCACCGACGGCGGCGACCGGCAGTCGCTCCTGGAGAACGCCCGGCTGATTGTTCAGTCCCGGATTAAAGCCGTGGTTATCATTGCCGGCAATAAAGAGGCCCAAGGCCAGGCAGCCGAAATTTTTACCAGCCATAAGGTTCCCTTTGTCCGGGTTCCCAATGTCATGCCGACAATTCATGAATTAAAGGTAAAGCCGGCGAGAGAGGCCATCCATGAGCAGTTTATCAAGCAGATTACCCTGGCTGAAGGCTTGCATAAATTACTGGATATCGTCTCCGATAAGAAAGTAGTGCCTACGCCCGGGGCCGTGCTGCTGGGCGCGGAACTGCTGGCAAAAGGGACTTTTCAGGAGGCCGGTGTCGGCGAGGTCCTGATTATTGATATTGGGGGCGCAACGACAGATATCCACTCGGTGCTGCCGGAGCTGGAAGAGCTGACAATTGAGGAAAAAGGCCTGATCGTCAATAACGAAAAGCAGCCGTCCTACCGTACCGTCGAAGGTAATCTGGGGTTGCGGGTCAGTGCCACCGGCATTGTGGAAACAGTAGGCCCCCAGGGGGTGTTGGCCAAAATCGGCGGCCCCAGCCAGGCCGCTAGCGAACAATTGACTGCGTATTGTCAATACCTGGAGAGAGACCCCGGTCATATCAGCCAGACGCCACAGGAGAAACAGTTTGACCTGGCTCTGGCGGCCAGTGCCATTGAAGTGGCATTAAAGCGGCATGCCGGGTATATTGCCCAGGAGGCGAACCCGGTGCTGGGCGTAATACCGGGAACCCCGGTAGGCCGGGATTTGCGGCGGGTAAAATATGTGATCGCCGTGGGCGGGATTTTTACTCACGCTTCCCAGCCTGATAAAGAGTGGATTCTGGCTGAGGCTTTTAAAAATCCCGGGATATCCCTATTGCCTGTCCGGCCCCGGTTTATTATTGATGAACAGTATGTACTGTACGCCCTGGGCGCCCTGGGGGCCCGCTATGCCGACCAGTGCGGCCGGTTTGCCAAAAAATATTTTAAGATAACCTAAAGGGGAATGAGCATGAGACAAACTAGCGTGTTGCGACAATTATTAGCAGGACCGGGCATTATTGTGGCTCCTGGCGCTCATGATGCACTGACAGCCAAAATTGTGGAAAAAGTCGGCTTCCCGGCAGTGTATATGACAGGCTACGGCCAGGCCGCCAGCCATCTGGGCAAACCGGACGTGGGCCTGCTGACAATGAGTGAGATGGTGGCCCGGGCGGCCAATATTGTGGAGGCTGCCGGCATACCGGTTATTGCTGATGCCGATACCGGTTTTGGCAATGCCGTTAATGTCATGCGCACCGTCCGCGAGTATGAAAAGGCCGGTGTGGCCGCTATTCAGCTGGAAGATCAGGTTGCCCCCAAAAAATGCGGCCATATGATTGGCCGCCAGGTTGTGCCGCAGGCCGAAATGGTTGGGAAAATTAAAGCCGCCGCTGACGCCCGCCGGGATGCCGACCTGGTCATTATCGCCCGGACCGACGCCCGGACTGTGCACGGGCTGGATGCGGCCCTGGAACGGGCGAAAGCGTATGAGGAGGCCGGGGCCGACATCCTGTTTGTTGAATCGCCGGAGAGTGTCGAAGAAATGAAACAGATTACCGCCGGCTTTACCGTACCGGTACTGGCAAATATGGTGGAAGGCGGCAGGACACCGCTGCTGCCGGTGCCGGAACTGGCGGCTATCGGCTATCGCCTTGTTATTTATCCAACGGCCTCGACCTACACCGTAACGCTGGCCGTCACCCGCTTAATGGAAAATCTGAAAGCAACCGGAACTACCGCCGGCATGCTGGACCAAATGGTTGCTTTCAGCGAGTTCAATGAGCTAATTGGCTTACCGCAGATCAGAGCGATAGAAGCAACCTACGTGAAATAGTTGGCAAGGCACCGCCGCAGGTGCCTGCCTTTTGCTTAACCTGGCAGCCTGCCTGCGGCTGTTGGCGGCTGCTATATGTAAAAAAGAGGGGCGAAGAGTATGTCGGCAAGTGATAAAGAGATCTTGGACAAACTACTGTGGGCATTACCGGTCATTCAACAGGCCTTGCAGCAGGATGCAGGGGTAACTCTTACCGACCGGGAAAAGTTTATCCTGTATAAACCAGGCGGAAAACTTGATTTAAAAGTGCCAAAGGATCAGCCGTTAAAGCCTGGCAGCGGGGTGTATCGCGCCATACACGAAAAAAGACGGATTGCCATGCGGTTCGATAAAACGTTGTATGGGCTGCCCTATACCTCGGTGGCGATACCTGTTTACAATGAAGCCGATGAAGTGATTGGCGCCATTGCCATTACCCAACCGGTTGAGCTGCAGGAATCGATGAAACAGATGGCCGGAGACCTGCTGGACAATATGAACATCCTCGCGGCCACTACGCAGGAGATTTCGGCCCAGACCCAGGAGATCGCCGCCACCGGCCGGACGCTGGCCCAGGTGGCAAGTGATTCACAGGTGCGGGTGAAGGAGACCGATCAGGTGCTGGGGCTGATTAGGAGTGTTACCAGTGAGACAAATCTGCTGGGGCTCAATGCTGCTATTGAAGCCGCCCGGGTTGGTGAACAAGGGCGGGGCTTTGGCGTGGTGGCCGGTGAGATTCGCAAGCTGGCAACAACCAGTGCCGATTCGGTAAAGAGGATTGAGACCATTATCGGCAATATCAAGTCAGACGGTTCAACTATCTATACGCAGATTAATGATACCCAGGAGGCCATCAACCAGATTGCCGTTGCCGTAACCCAGGTGGCCGACACGATCCAGCAGGTGAGCAGAATGGTTTCCCAGTTGGATCAGATTGCCGAAACCCTGAACTGTCAGGAGGTTTGCCAGTAAAGGGAATACAGGAGGTAGAGGATGCCTAATAATAAGACTTCGCAGGCCGCCGCTGAGTATGATGCAAATGTCGACAAGACGATTCCCCGCTATCATTTATTGCATGATGAAATTCTCGATTTGGTCAAAACAGCCGTGCCGCCGCCCCAAATCTGGCTTGACACCGGCTGCGGGACAGGCACGCTGATTGTCAAGGCAATGGCCGAGTTTGCCTCAACCCGCTTTGTGGCCGCCGATCCGGCGGCCGCAATGCTGCAGCTTGCTGAAGAGAAACTGGCAAGCAACAAAGTCGCCTTCGTATTGGCCGGCAGTGAAGATTTGGATTATATTGAACATTTTGATGTGATTACAGCCGTTCTGGCTCATCACTATTTAGATGCAGCCGGCCGCAGGCAAGCGACCGGCAATTGCTACCGCATGCTTAAACCCGGGGGGATTTACATAACCTTTGAGACCATTCAGGCTGATACTGCCACAGGCACGCAAATCGGCCTGAAGCGCTGGCGGCAGGCCCAGGTGCTGAACGGTAAAAGCCCTGCGGCAGCGGACAGGCATATCAGCAGGTATGGCCTTGAACTGCTGCCGGTAAGCTTGGCCGCTCACCGGCAGCTGCTGGCTGAAGCCGGTTTTTCCACGGTTGAGGTTTTTTGGGTCTCCGGCATGCAGGCCGGCATCTATGGTATAAAATAATCTGGTTGTGGAATAGCGTATTTTATTATATACTTATAAGATAAGGTTCTAAATAAATATCTTGACAGCCTCAAACCTGAAGCCTTGGGTGGGAGGCCGTCTTTTTGCATTTTGCGCTGTTGGTAGCAGTCAGAATCGGCATCTGCCGTACATTGCCCGACATTGGCGGAGTAAATCGACTTTTTCGGCAAATTACGGTTGTTTTTAAAGAATAATCGACAAATGCCGTCATTTTTGTTATTATTAATGTCATAGTATATACCCCCTAGGCGGCCGGCAAAAATAAACTGACTGATACTGTTATTTTTAGTACATACTTAAACAGGAGTTTTAAACCATGAAGCTAAATACCCCCTATTACCTCATTGACGAGAAAAAGCTGTTGCGTAATTTACAGATTATCCAGCAGGTGCAGCAGCTCTCGGGCGCCAGGTCGGTACTGGCGCTGAAGTGTTTCTCCACCTGGTGTGTCTTTGATCTGATGCGTGAGTATATGGCTGGCACCACCTCCAGTTCTCTCTATGAGGCGAGACTGGGGTTCGAAAAATTCGGCAAGGAAACCCACGCGTATTGTGTCGGCTATTCAGATGCCGATATCATGGCCGTGGCTGAATTCGCCGATAAGATTATCTTTAATTCGGTTTCTCAGCTGGACCGGCATTATGAGGCAGTAAAGTCAGCCCGGCTGGGCTTGCGCGTAAATCCCGGGATCAGCCATTCGCATTTTGATCTGGCCGATCCGGCCCGCAAGTTTTCCCGCCTGGGGGTGACAGACAAGGCGGTGCTGGCCAGGCAGCTGCCCCGGCTTAGCGGACTGATGTTTCATTACAACTGTGAAAATGATGATTTTGCCGCATTTTCCGAGCAGCTTGATATCCTTGGCGACAACTATGGCGAGTTTTTGCAGGCGTTGGAATGGGTAAGTCTGGGCGGTGGCTTGTATTTTACGCAAGAAGGCTATCCGCTGGCCAAATTCAGCAAAAAACTGGCAGACTTTGCTGACAGGTTTAATGTTCAGGTGTATTTGGAACCCGGGGAAAGTGCGATTACCGGCTGTACCGAACTGGTTACCAGTGTGGTTGACATTGTGCATAACGAAATGGATATTGCCATTGTTGATGCTTCGGTTGAGGCGCATATGCTGGATTTGTTAATCTACCGGCTTGCCGCCAAAATGGAGACAACCGGCAGCCATACTTATATGGTAGCCGGACGCTCGTGTCTGGCGGGCGATGTTTTTGGCACCTTTGCTTTTGCCGAGCCATTGGCAATTGGCAGCCAAATCCGTTTTGCCGATGCCGCCGGCTACACAATGGTAAAGAAAAACTGGTTCAATGGCCTGCAGATGCCGGCGATTGCCGTGCGCAGGCTGGATGGTACGGTTGAGGTTGTGCGTCAGTTCACTTACTCGGATTTCTTAAATAATTTATCTTAAATTAAATTTTTTAGCAGAGGAGAAAGAAATGAGGAAAAATGTTTTAATTGTTGGTGCTGGTGGCGTGGGTCATGTGGTAGCCCACAAATGCGCGATGAATAATGATGTTTTGGGTGATATCTGTATCGCTTCACGTACCCAGCAAAAGTGCGACGCAATTATTGACAGCGTACTGCGCAAAAATCATTTGCAGGATCCAACGAAAAAACTGTATTCCCGGGCAGTCAATGCCATGGATGTTCCGGCTGTGATTGAATTAATCAAGGACACCAAGTCGGAAATCGTCATCAATGTCGGTCAGGCCTATGTGAATATGTCGGTGCTGGAGGCCTGCATCGAAACCGGTGCCGTGTATATGGATACGGCGATCCATGAGGATCCGGACAAGGTCTGCGAGGACCCGCCCTGGTATGGCAATTATGAGTGGAAACGTAAAGAGCGCTGTCAGGACAGGCAGATTACCGCAATTTTAGGAGTCGGCTTTGATCCGGGTGTTGTCAATGCCTGGTGCGCGCTCGCGCAAAAGGAATATTTTGATACAATCGATACCATTGATATACTGGATGTCAATGCCGGCAGTCACGGCAAGTATTTTGCCACAAACTTCGATCCCGAGATTAATTTCCGTGAATTCAGGAAAGTGTGGACCTGGATTGACCGCAAATGGGTACTGCAAAAAGTTCATTCGATTAAAGTGGATTATGAATTTCCGGTCGTGGGAACCTGTTCCGTATATCTGACCGGACATGACGAACTGCACTCATTGTCTAAAAATATTAATGCGAATTCTATTCGGTTTTGGATGGGGTTTGGCGAACATTACTTAAATGTGTTCTCTGTGCTGACCAATCTTGGTCTTACCTCGGAGAAACCGGTTAAAATAGCGGAGGGTGTGGAGATTGCGCCGCTCAAGGTACTGAAAGCGCTATTGCCTGATCCGTCCTCACTGGCAGTTAGTTATACCGGTAAAACCTGCATCGGCAATTTCATCAGCGGCACGAAAGACGGTAAGCCGCGCCAAATCTTCATTTACAATACCTGTGACCATGCCGAATGCTATCAGGAAGTGGAATCCCAGGCCATCAGTTATACGGCCGGAGTCCCGGCAGCGGCAGCGGCCATCTTAGTCGCCCGCGGCGACTGGGATGTTAAGCATATGGTCAATGTGGAAGAACTTGATCCGACTCCTTTTATGGAACTGCTGGCGACGATGGGCCTGCCCACAGAGGTTATTGAAGCACCGCAACCCTTTGTAGCGCCGGTTATTGAGTCGTTAGATTCTATTTGATCCTATTATAGATAGCAAACTCCTGGCAAATCCCATGGGATTTGCCAGGAGTTTTTGCTCTTATTTGATGGGTTAAGACTCCCGCCTCTGTAGGTGGCTGGTTATCAGCTAATAAGAAGAATGCTTGTATTCATTAATCAGGTCTTTTTTTATCATAGTATACTTTTTCTGCCTTTTTTTCAATATGGCTGTCAACCAAGTGTTGTTTACAGGGCTGATTGGCTTAGACCGGCCGGTGGCAAAATGTCTGAGGTAGTCGCCAGGAAAGTTCAGAATGAGCAGACCGCATGCAATTCACCTTTGCACTTTGGCCAAATCTTTTATATGATAGGAATAGTGTTTTAATTCTAAACAAAGAAAGCTTTATCCCGGGACTACAATATCAAAGTTTTGTAGACCTTGGCCTTGCCAAAGGCCGAAAAATTATTTTGCTACTGGGCTGAGGAGATGATTGTTTGGATCAATTGACATTAATTGAACAAAAAGTGTATCAGGGAGAAAGGCTTACCAAGGAAGACGGGTTGTATTTGCTGGCAGCCAACGAGCTTTTGCGGATTGGGAAACTGGCCTACAGCGTAAAGTGCCGTAAATCGCAAAACAAAGTATATTATAATGTCAACAGGCATATTAATTTGACCAACATTTGCATGGCCCGTTGCAAATTTTGCGCCTTCGGCTGTGACGCCGACGCGCCGCAGGCCTATATAATGGATAAGGAAAAAGCTTTGGCGATTGCGCGCGAAGCGGTCAGGCAGGCGCCGGAACTAACCGAATTGCATATTGTGAGCGCCCTGCATCCGGACAGGCCTTTTGCCTATTATACAGATATTGTGCAGACCATCCGGGCCGAGTTCCCCCATCTGCACATTAAAGCCTTTACCGCCGTGGAGATCGTACATTTTGCCAAAATCTCCGGCAAAAGCATTGCCGAGGTCCTGACAGTCCTCAAAGCGGCCGGTTTAAGCTCCCTGCCGGGCGGCGGCGCGGAAATACTGAATGACCGGGTGCGGGGACTGATATGTGAGAAAAAAGCCAGTGCCAGCGAATGGCTCGAGGTGGCCCGTACGGCCCATAAGCTGGGGCTGCATACCAATGCCACCATGCTTTACGGCCATGTGGAGACGCCGGCGGAGCGAATTGACCACCTGCTTACCTTGCGGTCACTGCAGGACGAGACTGGCGGCTTTCAGGCTTTTATCCCCCTGCCTTTTCATCCCGAGAACACAGGCTTGGCTAATATCAAACAGAGTACGGCCTGGGAAAACCTCAAGATGCTTGCTGTCAGCCGCCTGATGCTGGATAATTTTGACCATATCAAAGGTTTTTGGATTATGTTGACTGTCCCGGTTGCCCAGCTATCCCTGGCTTTCGGTGTCGATGATCTGGATGGCACGGTAGTGGAAGAGAAAATCGTCCATTCGGCCGGGGCCAAAACCGCTCTGGGGATTTCCAAGGCCGATATTATTGCCTTAATCCGGGAAACCGGGCACCTGCCGGTCGAACGCGACACTTTGTATGGTGAAGTGCAGGTTCACCGGGAAGAGGAAACGGCATGAGGCCGCGGGTAGGGCATATTCAGTTCATCAATTGCCTGCCGCTTTATTATGGACTGGTAAAAAGCCATGTGCTATGGGACGTGGACCTGATAAAAGGCACGCCCACGGAATTAAACCGGTACCTGATTGAGGAAAAACTGGATATTTGCCCCATTTCATCGATTGAATACGCCCGGCACTGGCAGGATTTTATGATGGTTCCTGACATTGCCGTCGGCAGTGACGGCCCTGTCACAAGTATCTTTCTTGTCAGTAAATTTCCCATCGGGGAATTAGGCGGCAAACGGATAGCCCTAACCAATACCTCAGCGACATCACAGGTCCTGATGAAAATTATATTGCGCGACGGCTATGGCATTACCCCCGTTTGTTTTCAATCGCCGCCGAATCTGGGGGCGATGCTGCTGGAGGCCGATGCGGCCCTGCTGATTGGCGACCCGGCCTTGCAGATCCACTATCAGGTGCCGCCAGGTCTGTACGCCTATGATTTAGGAACCGAGTGGAAACAACTTACCGGCTTTAAAATGGTGTTTGCCGTTTGGGCGATCCGCAGAAGTTATGCGGCCGCTAATCCCGAGGTGGTCCGGGAAGTCGCCCGGGTTTTTATAAAATCACTGCGCTACAGCGAAAAGCGTATCGACCAGGTGGCGAAAGACGCGGCGCGGTGGGAACCGTTCAGCGCCGGGTTTCTGCAGGAATATTTTATGACCTTGCAGTATGGTTTTGATGCCGGCCATCAGACCGGTCTGCTGGAATACTACCGCCGGGCTTGCGCGCTGGGCTATATTGCCGAAATCCCGCGGCTGGATTTTCTGGAGGTATAAATATGGGGAACGATTGGCGGCAGATCTTGGACAGGGAATGGCATAAATTCCCGCTGACGGACGAGGAAGCGCTGCTGCTGCTGCAGGCGGCGGATATATGGGAATTGGGACAGGCCGCTGATCGGATGCGGGAGCAGCAGCATCCCGATTCGCCGGTGACGTTTATTATTGACCGGAACATCAATTATACCAATGTGTGCACAAATCAGTGCAAGTTTTGCGCCTTCTACCGCCAGGCCGGCGCGCCGGATGCCTATGTGCTTGATGAGCAAAGCATTTATCAGAAAATCGAGGAAACGGTTGCGGCCGGCGGTACGCAGATCATGCTGCAGGGGGGGCTGCATCCGGAGCTGGGACTGGCCTATTTTGAAAAACTGCTGCGCGGCATTAAGGCCCGGTTTGCTATTACCGTCCATTCGCTGTCACCGACGGAGATTGTTGATCTGGCGGCGAAGGAGCGCCTGACCGTGCAGGCGACTCTCAGCCGCCTTAACAAGGCGGGACTGGATTCCCTGCCCGGGGGCGGGGCGGAGATACTTGATGATGCCGTCCGGTTACGGGTCAGCCCTGCCAAAATTTCCGGCCGGCAGTGGTTAGACACGATGGCAACCGCGCACCGGCTGGGGCTGGCGACAACCGCGACCATGGTTATCGGGCTGGGAGAAACTTATCAGCAGCGCATCAACCATCTGCGGGCCGTGCGGGAGCTGCAGGCCCTGACCGGCGGCTTCCGGGCTTTCATCATGTGGACCTTCCAACCTGGAAATACTCAATTGGGGGGCGGGAAAGTCCCGGCCTGGGAGTATTTGCGGACATTGGCCGTAGCCCGGCTCTATCTGCATAATATCAAACATTTGCAGGGTTCCTGGGTTACCCAGGGGCAGGCTGTCGGCCAGCTGACACTGGCGTTTGGCGCCAATGATTTAGGCAGTATTATGCTGGAAGAGAATGTGGTGCGCGCAGCCGGCACTGCCAATCACATGTCAACAGAATATATGGTGGATATCATCCGCGGTGCAGGTAAAAAAGCGGCCCAGCGGGATACTGCCTATAATATTATCAGGTACTATTAAAAAGTTTTTTTAGTAAAATGTCAGGAGGATTTATGAGGGATATTCCTTTGGCCCAGGTGGCCATAATCGGCGGCTCGGGCACCTTGTCAATCGATTTTCCGCAGCAGTTACAGCGGGATGATGTGGAAATTATTGCGCGGGAGTTGATATTTGATACTCCCTACGGCCAAACGCCGCCATTGCTGCTATTCTCCCTGGCCGGCAGAAATGTGCTGACCTGCCGGATGCATGGCTGGCGCAGCGGGGTTAGCAGGGCAGAGGCATCACGCCAGTTATTCTGGTTATTGCGTGAGGCGGGGGTAAAAAAAATCCTGGCTGAAGGCGGCGTGGGCTCTGTCAATCATTTGCTGGACCTGCGCGACTTTGTCGTGGCCTCCGACTATATTGATCAGTCGATGCGTAAAGATATTGGCCTTGAGGGACATTATCTGTTGATCATGCGCCAAGCCCTATGCCCGGACCTGCGGCAACGCCTGCTCCATTTTGCTCAGGCCCGGCCGTTAAACCGGGTATTCACGCGCGGTGTGTATGTGGTTACCGACGGGCGTCATTTTGAAAGCCCGGCCGAGGTGGCCATGTTTAAAGGCCATGGCGATATTATCGGCCAGAGTTTATGTCCTGAGGTGTATCTGGCGCGGGAGATTGGTGCCTGCTTTGCCGGCTTATATACGGTGGTAAACTATGGCGAGGGTGTTGTTAAAGACTGGCAGCATGGTGAACTCAGCCAGATATTTTATGAAGATGCCCATGCGGTCGGCCATATTCTCCTTGATACAGTAAAAGAGCTTGACGGCCGGCAAACCTGTGGCTGCGCTGACTTACGTAAACCCACCTTGCTGAAGAAGGTGTACGGAGCGCCGGAGTAGCCTTGCTCGGCCATGGTTGCGGAATTGTGTAGAGCCAGGGAAAATGGTATACTAATAAAATCATGTAATTTTTAAATATTGATAAGGATCGGACCGGATAAGCAATGGAAACCATTAATTTCGTGGAATGGCTGGGGTATCTGGCCTCGGCCATGGTCGCCGTTTCATTTGTAATGAAGTCGATCACCAAACTGCGGTTTGTCAATCTGATTGGCGCTGTGCTTTTTGTCGTCTATGGCATTGCCATTCAGGCGGTGCCTGTAATTTTGGCCAACCTGTTTGTCGTCTGTGTGAATGTGTATTATCTGCTTCAGAAAAATCCCGGGTAACGGCCAGCGCGCCCAAGACCTGCCGCCTGGTAAATAAGCGGCAGGTCTTTGTACAGGCCGGCTGGGCCGCGGCCTGCCGGCGCTCATATCATGGAGGGGTGTTATGAAGTTACTATGGATACTTGGCATTGGCGGTTTTTTGGTCAATGCCGACAGCCGGGCCATTGCGCCGGTCCTGCCGGCCATTGCCGACGATTTGCTGATTAAAGAAGCAGCGGCAGGTTTACTGGTTTCGGCTTTTGCTATACCTTATGGCCTATTGCAGCTGGTCTACGGCCCTGTTGCCGAGCGGTTTGGCAAATTACAGACGATTCTGGTTGCCCTTTTTTTGTTTTCGCTTGCTGAACTGGCGTGCAGCTATGCTGACAGCTTTACTTCGCTGTTGCTGCTGCGCATTATCAGCGGTACTTTTGCCGCCGGCATTATACCGGTTTCCCTGGCGCAGATTGGCGACAGCTTCAGCTTTGAGGAGCGTCCCCGGGCCATTTCCTTTTTTATGTCGCTCTCTATGTCCGGCCAGGCGCTGGGCATTGTGCTTGGCTCCATGCTGGCCCACTTTTTTAGCTGGAAGTTTATTTTTTTATCCATTGGCATCGCCGGCATGGTGGCTGGCGGCGCCTTTTTCCGGCACCAGGCGCGGACTGCATCTGCCGCCCCTAAAGAACAAATTCCGCTGACAGAACGGTATAAGCGCATTTTTGCCAGCCGCCGCTCCCGGATTGTTTATCTGGCAGTAGGCCTGGAAGGCATTTTGCTGTTTGGCGGTTTTACATATCTGGGGGTCTACGGCAACAAGGTGCTGGGGCTGGATTACTTTGCCGTCGGCTTGCTGACGGCCGGGTTTAGCCTTGCCGCCTTCAGCGGCAGTCATTTCATCAGTGCGATTATCAGGCAGGTTGGTCAGCAGAACATGCCGGTAATTGGGTCCACGCTGCTCACCTGCGCGTTTGGCCTGATATGGCTGATACCTCACTGGGGGGCGTTGCTGGCCGGCTTCTTATTGCTGGGACTGGGCTTTATTGTCCTGCACACCACGCTGCAGACCTATGCAACAGAACTGTTGCCTGAAGCGCGGTCAACCTGCATGTCCCTGTTCGCCTTTTGTTTATTTCTCGGCAACGGCATCGGTCCCGCCTGCCTGGGCTGGGTATATGAGCTGAGCGGTGCGCAGGGTATGCTGGCGGCAACAACTGTCAGTCTGCTGCTGTACACAATGTATTGTCAGCGGGCATTCAGGCAGTTTCCGGGGGCTGCCAGTGCGAAGGGTTAGCAAGAGGGGGCGGAAAGAGGCCGGCAGACGGGATGTTTAAAAGCTTCAAAATTAGTTCGTTTTTTACAATTAATTTGGCCTCAGATGCAGTAATATCTAAATTACAGATAGAACATGTCAAACACAAAGTAACCATTTGGGCAGTCGTAAATAAAACGAAGGCTGAAAAACCCGGCACCATGAGCCGGATTTCTTAACCTTCGTTTTTTGTTTATGAGATCGTGGTCGATGTTGTATTTCGCTGCGATTATTCAAAACCCTATGCGCAAGTAATCGGCAGTGTGTTAGCCAGCAGACCGCTGGTCTTTACCGGGGGCTATGAACATTTTGGCGTCCGTTTTTTCCCGGGGCAGGCCGGTATTTTTAACAAAAAAAGATTGACACAGCGGGTTTGGTGGATTAAACTGAAAACACAGAAAAATTACTCTATTTGATATGAAATATCCTGTCATACCAGTAATACAGGATAATTGTGAAAGGGCGATTTAATGGGTACTAATCACCTGTTCCACGACAGAGAAGGCCTGTTGCGTGGTAATATTTTTGATGTTACTGTAGAGCGTTTACGTACATTTATTGATAGTGGGATTCTGAGTGCAGGTGATAAGTTGCCTTCAGAACGTGAACTCGGAGAACAACTCGGTGTAAGTCGTTCGATATTGCGGGAGGCGCTAAGAGTCGTTGAATCACAAGGGTTAATAACCATGGTTCAGGGTAAAGGCGCCTATATTAGAAAACCAGGGCTGCGGACCGTCATTGAGCCTGTGCAGCGCTTAATGAGCGATGGATCAATTACATTAGGCAACCTAATGCAGGCCAGGGCAATTATTGAACCCGAGGTTGCCAAAATAGCCAGTCTTAATGTCACTGAAGCGCAAATTGTTAAGCTGGAGCAAGATTGCCGTGATATGGTCAAATTTTTAGATTTTCCCGAAAAATATCTGCAAGCTGACAAAAGGTTTCATAGTCGTCTGGCAGAAGCCACCGGTAATCCGGTGCTTGTCATTATGATGTGGCCTTTACTTAACCTGTTTGCTGGCTTTGTTCCCCTGTTTTATGAGCGGCCAGGGACTCCCCAGCGAGTCTTTACAGCCCACGGGGAGTTACTTAATGCGCTTAAAAACCGTGATCCGGAGGCTGCTGAAAAACTGATGCAAGCGCATTTGGCAGAAGTAACAGAATGGTTCGGGAATTTCTCGGGTGAAAAAATTTTTAATAATGAGTAGAATTAATGATGGCAGCGGGAAGGAGGTTCAGGTTACTTTAGGGGTTGATTCAGCACGTTATTAACAACCACTTGTCATACCAGTAATACCAGTTATGATATAAATCTTTTTAGTTAGATATAAAGAGCCTTGTGCTTAACTTGTCATACCAGTCCTACCATTTCTCTCTAAAAAACTTTTTAAAAAATTCAAAATATTAAAAATATAAATTACATAACTGGTTTGCCATTCTAAGCACAACAAAGCTGTTTGCGAATAGTTTTTGAAGATGCACTTATTAATAGCTCTGTAATTTCATTAGGAACTTTATCAGCAGTAAGTATTTTAGTGGAGGAGATTTGATGAATTTATTGCAGGAATATCGATCTAAATTAGTTTCTGCAGACAAAGCTGTCAAGGTTATTAAATCGGGAGACTGGGTTGATTATAACTTTGTTTTGTCTCAGCCTGTTCTCTTGGATAAGGCTTTGGCAGCCCGCAAAAACGAACTGCGGGAAGTAAAAATTAGAGGCGGTATGAGATTAACTCCGTTAGAAGTCGTTGAGATTGATCCCGACAGAGAGCATTTTTGTTATAACAGTTGGCACTTTAGTGGCTATGAGCGACAGTTAAGTGACCGGGGACTATGTAATTATATACCTATGATTTATCGGAATATGCCGCTGTTTTATCGTAAAAGTCTGGAAGTGGATGTGGCGATGTTTACTGTTCCACCGATGAGCTCAGATGGATATTTCAATTTTTCCCTTACCAATTCCGCATCTAAAGCCATTGCTGAACAAGCAAAAATAGTTATCCTGGAGATTAACAAACAACTTCCCGTTATAACTGGCGGACAGGAAGATTGCATTCATATCCGCGAGATAGATTACATTGTTGAAGGCGATAATCCTGAACTGCCAGTTATTAATCCAGTGCAGGTTTCTGATACCGATAAGAAGATTGCGCAATTTATCATGCGGGAAATAAAAGATGGGTCTACCATTCAATTGGGTGTTGGCGCCTTGCCGAATGTGGTGGGGACGATGATTGCCGAGTCAGATTTAAAAAATTTAGGTATGCATACGGAGATGTTAGTTGATGCTTATATGACCATGACGCGAGCTGGAAAAATAACCAATACCCTAAAAAATATTAACAAAGGAAAAAGCGTATTTTCCTTCTGCGCCGGGAGTAAGGATTTATACGAGTGGACTAATGACAATCCATCCCTGATCTCGGTACCAATTGATTACGCCAATGACCCGCATATTATGGCCAAAAACGATAAGCTTGTGACAATTAATAATTGTGTTGAAGTCGATATTTTGGGCCAGGTGACAGCCGAGACAGCCGGTAGCCGTCAGCTTAGCGGCACCGGGGGACAGCTTGATTTTCTGACTGGCGGCTATCTTTCACAGGGCGGGAAAAGCTTCATTTGTTTTACGTCCACCTTCACAGACAAACGGACTGGACAAATGACATCAAGAGTATTGAAGCATCTACCCCTAAGCTCAGTGGTTACCAATCCCCGCACCCAGGCGCATTATCTTGTGACTGAATGGGGCGTGGCTGATTTGGCAGGACGTTCTACCTGGGAACGGGCTGAGCGTATTATCAATATTGCCCACCCGGAGTTTCGGGAGGATTTAATCAAGGGAGCTGAACAATTGGGAATCTGGCGGCAGAGCAATAAACATCTATAATCAGGTGCCGGATGTATAAGGCTGTGAGGTCACATTGCCAAATGTTGCCGATAATATTAAAACCTAAGGAGGAATGAAGGATGCCAAAACCAGTTTTTCGCGAGGAAAGGTGTAAGGGCTGCGAGTTGTGCTTCGATGCGTGCCCCAAAAACATTATTGTTATGTCGGCGGATTTTAATGCCAAAGGCTACCATCCTGCTACTTGTCCCGCTGATTCAGAATGTGTCGGGTGTGCTCTGTGTGCAAGGGCTTGTCCCGATGTAGTAATTGAAGTTTACGAATAAAAGGGGGAGTGGAAAATGTCGGAAAAAGTATTGATGAAAGGTAACGAAGCGATCGGTGAAGCTGCTGTCATCGCCGGCTGCCGGTATTATTTTGGCTATCCTATCACACCGCAGTCAGAGTTAATCGAATATATGGCCAAACGGTTACCTCAAGTCCAAGGGGTATTTTTGCAGGCGGAAAGTGAAATTGCGGCAATCAATATGGTCTATGGCGCTGCCGGTGCCGGTGCCAGGGTTATGACTTCCTCATCCAGCCCGGGAGTGAGTCTCAAACAAGAAGGGATCTCCTACATTGCTGCCGGTGAATTGCCCTGTGTAATTGTCAACATTATGCGGGGTGGTCCCGGACTAGGCGGTATTCAGCCGGGGCAGGCCGATTATTTTCAGGCAACCAAAGGCGGCGGTCATGGTGATTACCACTGTATCGTGGTGGCGCCCAATAGTGTACAGGAAATGGCGGAACTAACCGTGCACGCCTTTAACATTGCGGATCAATACCGTAATCCGGTCATGATTTTAGGCGACGGTGCTCTTGGTCAAATGATGGAACCTGTCGACTTTCATGATCTGCCGGTAATTCCGGTGAAGAAGCCGTGGGCTACAACCGGCATGGGGGAGCGTGAGCAACCTAACCAGATAGATACACTTCGTCTTAACCCTGAGAAACTGGAAGAGGTCAACAACACACTGCAGAAAAAATATGCATTACTGCAGGAACGGGAAGTGCGTTGGGAAGAGACCTTCACTGCCGATGCCGAGCTGGTGCTGGTAGCTTACGGAATATCATCGCGGATTGCGTATTCCGCCATGGAATTAGCGAGAGAAAAAGGCTATAAGGTAGGTTTGTTCCGGCCTATTACGCTGTGGCCTTTCCCGAAAGCGGCTTTGGCGAAGGCGGTTGAGCAGGCCGCCGCTGCTTTAACGCTAGAGCTCAGTGCCGGACAAATGGTAGAAGATGTTAATCTGGCAATCAAATGTTCTAAGCCAGTTCACTTCTATGGCCGCACCGGCGGCATGATGATGAGCCCGCAGGATGTTTTCGACCAGATAGTAAAAATATTTGCAATAAAAGGGGGCAAATAGCAATGGCCGCAAAGTTGTTTGCTAGACCGCAATCGCTGGTAGATGTGTCCTCACACTACTGCCCCGGTTGCCAGCATGGCATAATTCATCGTTTGGTGGCAGAAGTGATTGATGAATTAGGGATACAGAAAAAAACGATCGGTGTTGTGCCTGTAGGCTGCTCGGTATTGGCAGATCAATATTTTAACATAGATTCGCAGCAGGCAGCTCACGGTCGTGCGCCGGCAGTTGCTACCGGCATAAAACGGGTGCATCCGGAAAGTGTAGTATTTACTTATCAGGGAGATGGCGATATTGCGGCGATTGGTATGGCCGAAGTCGTGCATGCCGCTGCCCGTGGCGAAAAGATAACGACGATATTTGTAAATAATGCTATTTATGGAATGACTGGTGGTCAAATGGCGCCGACAACGCTAGTAAATCAAATAACCGCCACCTCTCCCTATGGCCGCCAGCTTTCATCAGCAGGCTCGCCGATTCGTTTGTCCGAGTTACTGGCCACCTTGGACGGGGCCAAGTATATTGCCCGTGTTTCCGTTAATGATCCGGCTAATATGACTAAAGCCAAAAAAGCAATTAAAACCGCTTTTGAAGTGCAAATTCGCGGCGAAGGTTTTGCATTGGTAGAAGTAGTGGCCACTTGTCCCACAAACTGGGGTAAGTCTCCGGTAGAGGCAAAAAAATGGCTGAAAGAAAATATGCTGCCGCAATTCCCTCTCGGCGTCTATAAAAATATTGAGGAGGTGAAATAATGAGACACGAAATTATTATGTCAGGCTTTGGCGGGCAAGGGGTTATGGTCATGGGCCAGCTTTTAACCTATGCGGGAATGCTGGAGAATAAGAATGTATCCTGGATGCCGTCTTATGGTCCGGAAATGCGGGGTGGAACCGCCAATTGCTCGGTCATTATCGCCGAGTCATCTGTAGGTGCGCCCATTGTCACCAAGCCAACGGCGGCAGTAATCATGAATTTGCCCTCATTGGACAAATTTGAGGCGACAATCAAGCCAAAGGGCGCGCTGATAATCAACAGTTCACTGGTTAACAAACCGGCACAGCGCAATGATGTCAAGGCTTATCTTGTACCTATTAATGAAATCGCCAGTGAGCTAGGTAGTGTAAAAATGATTAATATGGTAGCTTTAGGTGCCTTGTTGGCGGCCACAGCTGTGGTGGAGAAAGAATCGCTGATGAATGCCTTTGCCAAGAAGTTTGCCGCGAAGCCCGGCATGGTGCCTGCCAACCAGGAAGCCCTTAACCGGGGCTACGATTTTGTGATGCAGATCAAGCAAACGCAGTGAGAATCGGCAAAGCATTATCTCTTCAATTAATTGAATATTAAGAATAGTCAGCGCCTAATATATTCCTCTGTTTTTGATTTGTTCCCCAACAAAACGTTGGCACTCTACCTAGTACCTCATCTCCCTTAAAACCAAGGATAGTTTGCGCATCTTTTCCCGCACTGCTGCGTTGTCGTCGCCTTATATATGTCCGATATGCGCGGCCCGCGCAAGTAATAAGAGACCTATTACCTACCGGCCTTATTAAAGCAGATCTTACTGAATCAGTTAGCGTCCTCCGCCTTGCATTGCGAGAAAATCTACGCAAACTATTCCCTCGATTTTAAGAAAGGTGAGGTACTAGTTATTATTCAAGGTTTTGCTGGTGGAAAAATAAAAACGGCTCAAGGTAAGCCTTGAGCCGCAATGCTCTTTTAGTTTCCACAAAACCAGGAATGAGAGAGGAGGTTTTTAGATTTTTTCCAAGGCGCAAAACTTTATAATTGGGAGGGGCGATATTTGAGTACCATAAACGACGCGCGGCAGCCGGCAGGTGTTAAGCCAACAAAGGAAAGATGGGTATTAGTAACTCCTGTGGTGAGTAGGGATTAGTCAATATTAAGTAGGAGGTATTTTTTATGGCGGAAACAGTATTTGAGTTTGGTTATGGAAATAGCAAGCTGCAGGTAAGCCTGCCAGCTGAAAAAATTATCAACAATGTTTTGGGCAACCCTTGCCCGGCCATTGTCGACGTGCCGGCGGCGGTACGCGCGGCGCTTCGCAATCCGATCGGCACCCCGCCGCTTAAGGCGGTTGTTAAACCTGGTGATAAGGTTGCCGTGGTTGTCAGCGATATTACCCGGGCCTGGGTTAACTTTAATCAATTCCTCCCGGTCTTGCTTGATGAATTGAATGACGCCGGCATTCCTGATCAGAGCATATTTATTATCATTGCTCCTGGTGCCCACCGGTTGAATACGCAAGCAGAGTTTGTCATACTTTGCGGGGAAAAGGTATGTCATCGGGTTGCTGTCTACAACCACGACTGCCACAAGCAGGCGGAACTGGTGTATACCGGCAAGACCAAAAGCGGCATCGATTGTTACATTAATAAGCGAGTGGCCGAGGCCGACAAGCTGATTTTGACTGGTGGCATTGTTCACCACCTAATGGCTGGCTTCGGTGGCGGGCGCAAAGCAATATTACCAGGGATCAGCGGCTTTAAGACCATCCAAGGCAATCATCTGTTTTGCATGCATAAAGAAGTTGGTAAGGGGCTGAACCCAAACTGTATTGCCGGTAAGCTTGAGGAAAATGAAATGAATGAAGATATGATTGAGCAGGCTGCTTTAGCGAGGCCGGACTTTTTACTTAATGCCGTGTTTACGCCGGAGAATAAGTTTGCCCGGTTTGTTGCCGGGCACTGGTACGAAGCCTGGCTGGCCGGAACGAAAATGGTGGATGAAATATATGGTATTCCCATTACTGCCCAGGCTGATTTGGTAGTCTCGTCTGCCGGCGGCTTCCCGAAAGATATTAACCTATACCAGGGTGTAAAGACAATTGACAATGCTTATATGGCTGCCAAACCAGGCGGAGTCGTTATTTGCTGCCTGGAACTGCCCGATATTATGGAACCGGCTGAGTTTAGCGACTGGTTTAAATATCCAACAATGTTAGAGCATGAGATGGCGCTAAGGGCTAATTTCACAATTCCCGGATTTCTGGCCTATAGATTATTAGATATAGCCCGTCAATTATCGCTGATCATTGTCACCAAGCAGGAGAATGCCGGGTTTATCAGCAAAGCAGGTATGATTCCGGCGACTACTGCAGCCGAAGCCCTGGCGCTGGCCAAAGCGAAGTTGGGGCGGGATGATTACACTATTACGGTAATGGCCACTGCCGCAAATACTGTGCCGGTATTAAATAACAAGGAGGACAGATAGGGAAAGCCGACTAATAAATGACTTGAAAAAAATGTGGGCGAGCAAAATATCCTAACAAGTAAAGAAGATCTGTTATGCTACGCCTCCGGCGCCACACCAGGTAGGTACGCCGGTGAAAGAACGCCGCAGGTAGTAACGATACCTGCGTTTAATTGCGGAGTGTCCCTTCACAGAACACGGTAATTTAGCTAAGATGGGGATTTGTCATTACATTCGTGTGAAATGGAAAAAGGGGGCCAAAAAATGAAAAAAAATTTCAGATGGGTACTAGCGGTATTAATGTTCCTTATAACCTTTATGTCTTATATGGACCGGGTCAATCTATCGGTTGCCACACCTGAAATTATGCGGGAATTTAATTTTACCAAGATGGATATTGGTTTTTTCCAAACAGTCTTTTTTATCGGATATGCTGCCATGCAAGTGCCTGGCGGCATACTGGCGGAGTATTTTCGTCACCGGATCGTTGTTGTGGCCGCTGTTACCTGGTGGTCTGTGTTTACGGCTCTTACTGCCGCAGCCAGCACATTTTCCCAGTGGGTGCTTGTCAGGGGGGCGTTTGGATTAGGTGAAGGTCCCGTTTATCCGGCGCTCAGTACTTTTATCGCCCGCTGGTTTAATCCGGCGGAAAAGGGGAAAGCATCATCCATTATGCTTAGCGGTGCTTTCGTTGGTCCCGTATTTGGACCTGCAGCAACCGTAGCTTTGATGCTGGCCTTTGGCTGGCGTTCCGTATTTGTCATCTTTGGTGTGGCCGGTATTCTTATCGCAGTCGCCTGGCTGATCTTTGCCAAAAACTCCCCGAAAGAAAGTCCTTATGTGTCGGCCGCAGAATTAAAGTACATTGATGCAGGACGCAATGCAGCCGAGGAGGATAAAAAAGAGCTTGCGCCGTGGAAAAGCTTTATTACTTCAACGCAATTTTGGGCTATTGGGATTCAATATTTCATCGTGGACTATATCATGTATGTGTATCTGGCCTGGCTGCCCTTATATCTTATGGAGGCTCAGAATTTTTCGCTGGCCAAAATGGGTATTGCTGCCTCGTTTCCGTGGGCGGCGTTGTGTATTGTGACCCTCTCGGTCGGTGCATTCAGCGACCGGTTGGTGGCGACAGGCGCTTCCAAAGCTAAAGCGAGGTCTTACCTGGGGATAACCGGATTAGTGCTTTGTTCATTATTCCTCTATTTAGGGGCTATTGCCACGAATCCGACGCTGAATGTTTTTTTGCTCACTTTGTCATTGGGGTCGCTGGGCCTGGCCTTCCCGGCCAGTTGGTCAGCCTGTATTGATCTTGGCGGGAAATTCTCGGGCTCTGTCTCCGGCTGGATGAATTTCTGGGGGAATATTGGCGGTGTAATAGCCCCGCTGCTCACAGCCTGGATAGCCACTAATTATGGTTGGCAGGCGGCTATAATCTTAACCGCGTTATCGGCAGTAATTGGAATTATCGCTTGGCTATTTGTTAAACCGGATATCCCACTTAAGCGTAGTGAAGCAAAACCTAACGGCGCTCATTCTACCAGCCTATAATATTCTTAATATTCAAAATAATAAAACAAAGCAAAAGTTATCGCCTGCGAGAGTCAAGGGACGGTTCCTTGACTCTCCTCCGGGTCTACGGTGGTACGATAAAAGGGAACACCTGTAAAATGAGTAATTTGCTAGGAGGAAATTTATGTACGCAGAAACTGTTAAGTTTCCTAAAATGGCGAGGGTAAAACAAATTATAGCGCAAGCAGCCATTAACGATATTAAAGGTGCAGTCAGAGAAGAATTAGAACGGATCAACGTGGCTGACCGGATTAAGCCTGGAGAAAAGGTTGGTATAACTGTTGGCAGCCGTGGTGTAGCCAACCTGAAAATTATCGTGGAAGTGATAATTGAAGCAGTAAAGCAAGTTGGCGGAGAACCTTTTATTTTACCGGCAATGGGCTCACATGGCGGCGGTACTGCTGCCGGGCAGGTTGAAATGCTAAATTCGCTGGGGATCAGGGCGGAAGCGATCCATGTTCCGGTCATTGCTGGTGATAAAGCCAGTCACATAGGCACGACTAAGCAGGGAATACCTGTGTATGTTAATGATATAACACTATCAGGGCAACTTGATAAACTCATTCTTTTTAACCGGGTTAAGGAACATACTGAATTTGAGGGCGAGATCGAAAGCGGTATCCATAAAATCTGCGCAATCGGGCTCGGAAATCCGCAAGGGGCTTTAGCCGTACACCAGTATTCGCTGGATTATGGTTATGAACAAACGATTACCGAGGTGGGTGCATATATCATAAAGCAGTTACCGGTAGCCTTCGCCATCGCTACGGTAGAAAACTATTATCACCAAACAGCGCATATCAAAGCTATGCTGCCTGATGAAATTATTGATGCGGAAAAAAAACTGTTAAAGCTGGCAAAGTCGAGCCTGGGCAAGATACCTTTCGAAGAAGTCGATGTTCTTATTGTTGAGGAAATGGGTAAAAACATCAGTGGTTCCGGCATGGATGCCAACGTTATCGGCCGCATTCAGGTTTTTGGTCAGAAAGAACCGGAGACACCGGTCATAAAGCGAATTGTTGTACTGGATACCACCGTAGAAAGTCATGGCATGGCTACTGGTATCGGTCTGGCAGACTTTACAACCAAAAAGCTGGTGGATAAACTGGATTTATGGTCTACTTATTTTAATTGTATTACAGCCCAGTCTCCCGAAAAAGGGAAATTACCTATACATTTTGCTACCGAACAGGAAAGTATCGGGGCCGCATTAACCTGCATTGGCATTACTAAGCCGGAAAACGCCAGAGTTGTCCATATTCGCAATACGAATGAGGTTGAGGTTATTGAGGTCTCTGAAAGCCTGCTGCAAGAAGTGTTAGTCAGACCTAATTTAGAATTATTGGCAGCAGAGAGACCCATGCAGTTCGATGAGTCCGGAAACATCCTTAGAATATTAGCAGGGTAACCAAATGAAAACTTATGGCAATGCCCTGGGTAATGACTATAGTGATTGATCCCAATAAGGCCGGTGTTGAGCTGACGGCGGCAAACATCCGGCTGATCTGCCACCGTCATTTCGGAATTGGCTCAGACGGGATTCTTGCCGGCCCTTTCTTCGAGGGCGGCGCGATTTGTCTGCAGATACTGAACCCTGACGGCAAGAGAGGTCGTGAATGAAGAGCTGATGGTTGCAGGCCGGCCTTTGGCGGTTACCTGTGTATCAATCGGCAATCCTCATTGCGTCGTCCTGGCTGAGGCAGCCTTACCGGCAACCGCCCTGGCGCTGGGGCCGGCCATCGAAACCCATAGTTTATTTCCCCACCGGATTAATGTTCAGTTCCTGCAAGTGCTGGACCGCAATAATATCCGGATCGAAATCTGGGAACGCGGGGCCGGCTATACCCTGGCCTCCGGCAGCAGCAGTTGTGCGGCTGCCAGTGCGGCTTATAAGCTGGGGCTGGTTGATAATGAAATTAATGTTCATATGCCGGGAGGAATCATTACCGTCGATATCCGGCCAAGCGGCCATGTTTTTATGACAGGCTCAGTCAGCCAGGTTGGCAAAGGCTTTTTCTCTGCGGAGCTGTGGGCCCCGCAGGACTGACTTCTACTGATACGACAGGAGCAGGAATACGGCCATGATCGCGGCTGAGACAGACGATACCAGGCCGCCTTTATACCAGGAGCAGGCGGCGGCCACGGCTATGCCCGCAAGGGTTGCCACCGTCATGGCTGCAGGGGCTTCCAGGATGCCTTTGCCAATCAACGCCCCCAGCGCCGTGTAGGGGATATAGAGCAGAAACCGCCGTAATAAAGGCGGCACCGGCCGCTTGGATAATAGCAGCCAGGGGAGAAGCCTGGGCCCGTAGGTAACAAGCAGCATAGCCAGGATTAGCGGTAAATGCTTCGTCATGGCTGTTCCTCCCCGGCTTCGGCGTTTAATAAAAAGAGACCGGCCAGTGAAGCCAGGATAATCGCTGCAATCAGGCCCCAGCCGGGCGGCAGCAGAGTAAAGAAGTGGTTGGCGCCATAGATCATTCCTGCCAATAATGCTAAGCTCAGAATACTGGCCGACTTTTTGATCTCAGGCACCAGGATGGCCGTAAACATGGCATACAGTCCCACTCCCAGCGCGCTCTTAACCGAGACCGGCAGGGCATTGCCCAGCAGATAGCCGGCGAAAGTGCCGGCAACCCATGACAGATAACTGAATCCCTGTAAAGCCAGCAAAAAAGGCACGGTCAGTTTGCCCGGCTGTACAGAGGCCACCGCAAAGCTTTCATCAGTAATACCAAAAGCAATCCAGGGCAGCCAGCGCTTTTTTACGTCTGGCAGGCGTACGGCAAGGGCGGCGCTCATCATTACATGTCTCAGATTAAGCAGCAATGTCGCCAGCACAATATCACCCATGGCAATACCGGCTTTAATAAGGTCTAACGCCATAAACTGACTGGCTCCGGCAAAGACCAGCAGGGAAAACAGGCAACTGTCCAATAGGGAGATATCGACTGTTTTGGCAAGCAGGCCAAAGGCCATGGCTACCGGGAAATAACCAATAATAAGGGGGATGCCGGCGATCAACCCTTCCTGGAAGCTGTGGACCTTGTTTTTCATTTTCCCCTCCGTCGCAGCATAGGTAAAACATTCTGCAATATGCTATAATTAAAAATAAACCGGATAAACTGTTCGTTATAACGTATATAATGATTTATATAACGTATTGAGGATATTATAACATAGAATCGGCTGATTACAAGACAGAGGAGGTAAATTTTGCAGGACTTAAATTGGATAATCGCCAATAATCTGAAACAGATTCGCGCGGAGAAGAAATTAAGCCTGGAGAAGGCTGCCGACCTTACCGGTGTTAGCAAATCCATGCTGAGGCAGATCGAACGGGGGGAGTCCAGCCCCACCATCAACACCATCTGGAAAATTGCCACAGGACTGAAGGTCTCCTTTACCTCAATAATTAACTCCCCCCAGGACGAGGCAATGGTTGTGCATAAGGCCGGGATTGAGCCGCTCGTTGAGGATGACGGCCGTTATAAGGTGTACCCCGTCTTCCCCTATGCGGACGGCCGCCGGTTCGAAATGTACATCGTGGAAATAGAACCTGGCGGGCGATTGAGCACAGATACCCATGGCGAGAAGACACAGGAGTTTATTACTGTGGCCGAGGGCGAATTAACTTTGCTGACAAACGATAAAGAATACATTGTGCCGCAAGGCGACTCGATAACCTTCCGGGCCGACAAGCGCCATACCTATCATAACCCCGGTACCGGGCCGGTACGGTTAAGTATGGTTATTCACTACTCGCTGTAGCAGGAAACGCAGTACCCGGCGGGCGGTTGTCCGGATAAGAAGCAGGAAATGGAGGTCTGCCCAACTATGCTTGATTTGATTATTAAACTTACTGTTGATTTTCGCATACAGGCCGTGCAGGCGGTTGGGCAAAATCCGGCGCTGCTGGCAGACGGTATTTGTGCCGGCTTAATCGGTCAGCCAATTAGCCATGTGTTGGGGGCTGAGCTAAAAGAGCAGGGGATTGTGGAGCTTGGCAACAAGTTTTTTCGCTATCAGTGTGTCGCTGAACCGGATGGCAGCGTATTATATGTAAGCAGTAGCGGCGTACTGCTTGATTTTTACAAGCAGATTTACGGGCATCTGGCCGAGGGGGTGCAAATCTACGACCGCAACGGGTATTTTCTGTTTGCCAATCCCGCCAGTGAGGCCCTGGAGGGATATAATAGCAGTGATTATCTGGGCAGGCATTTGCTTGATATTTACGATGTTAACGAAGAATACAGTACGGTCCTGACAATTCTGCGCACCAAAAAGCCGGTTGCGAACCGGTGTGACCGCTTTAAAATGAAAAACGGGACAATCCTGACTACTATTAATTCCGGTTACCCCTTAATTATTGACAACACTCTATATGGCGCCGTTGTTTTTGAAAGTGATATATCTGTACTAAGACAGCTTAAAACCAGAACTTTCAATCTGGAGGCATACATCGGCAGTACCGAGCCAGTGAAGCAGCCGGCCTTGTATACCTTTGACGATATTGTGCATGAGGCCGAAAATATGAAAGATATGATTCATTTTGCCAAAAAGGTATCTCTGACTGATTCGTCCATCCTGCTTGTGGGGGCTACCGGAACCGGCAAGGAGCTTGTGGCCCAGAGCATTCACTCATTTAGCGCCAGAAGGTATAAGCCGTTTATTGATATTAATTGCAGCGCCGTGCCGGGCAATCTGTTTGAGAGCATGTTCTTCGGCACGGAGAAAGGGGCCTTTACAGGCAGTGTCAGCAAGGCCGGTCTTTTTGAAATGGCAAACGGCGGCACTATTTTTCTTGACGAAGTCAATTCCATCAGCCCCGAGATACAGGCTAAGCTCTTGCGGGTATTGCAGGAAAAGCGCTGCCAACGGGTGGGCGGCAGTAAATACATCCAATGTGACGTGCGGATCATCTCGGCCGCGAACGAGGATCTTAATATTCTGATGCAGCAGCAAAAAATCCGTATGGATTTTTATTACCGGATATCAACCATTAGAATCGATCTTCCTGAGTTAAAAGACCGGGGCCAGGATATTCATTTGCTGGCCCGAACTTTCCTGCAGGAGCTGTGCCGGCAGTATCACCGGGAGCCACTGGCGCTTGCGGCGGAAGTACTGGCTGTGCTTCAACAATACGAGTGGCCGGGAAATGTAAGGGAACTTCACCATGTCCTTGAATATGCCGTTAACCGTACTGCCGACGACGCCGGCATACTGACAATGGAATGCCTCCCAGGCTATTTAATATTAGCTGGGACTAGTCCCCTAACGGCGCAGTGCGAGGGGGTGAAGATAGCCATGCCTGAAGCCACCGGGACTTTTGCTGAATGCATGGACCGGTACGAATACGAATTAATCTGCCGGACGCTTGCGGCCACAGCGGGGAATATTACCAATAGCGCTAGACAACTAGGGATCAGCAGGCAAAGCTTGCAGTACCGGATGAAGAAACTAAGTATTAGTGCAAAAATTTTTTTCAGTGGTGCCGTATTATTTGGCAGTTATTTTGTCTGATGGAACCGAGCTTTCTTTTACACGTTGCCAATAGATGCAAAAAAAGTTGGCATATGGATCAGCTTAAAGGAAGAAATACCAAAAATCGAATTTTTTGCGAAAAGATTTTATGGCAATTAACCCCAAATCGTTTGTGATTTTTTATAAAATTACAAACGATTATTTTATTTGTAGTATAAATAGCTGAAAAAGTATTTTTTTTCTGCCTGTTTTACCTGATTATCCGCCAATAGGAGACATTATTTAGAATTGGCATAATTTTTGCAATAGTAATCTTGTGAATATTCTCCCGGAAAGTAAAGCGGAGGTGAATAAGCTGGGATTTTTCCGGTTACACAGGTGACGTAACAAAAGCACAAGGGAGGCAACTCAGGTGTCGGTAGAAACAAAGAAAGTACGTAAAGGTGTTTTTTGGCCATCCTTTCTGGTTGTGGGGGGGGCTGCCTTAGTCGGCATTGTCAATAATAAGCTGCTTACAGACGTGGCCATGAACTCATTTCTCTGGTCATTAAGAACATTTGGTTGGTTATATCAGGTTATTGCCATTATAGCATTAGTTGTTGTGGCCATTGTTACCTTCTCCAAATTTGGCAGTATCCGTTTAGGCGGGGCCGATGCCAAGCCTAAGTATCCTTTTATGGCCTGGTTTGCCATGGCGCTGCAGGGCGGGATTGCCACTGGTGTAATTACTTACGGTGCCAATGAGCCAATTATTTATTTTGGCAATATCTACGGCGAAATGGCACAGACCGGTGTGGCGCCGGGAACACCGCTGGCCGCTATTTATGCGATTGCCCGTTGTTTTTATAACTGGTCGTTTATACCCTATGCAATGTATTCTCTTTGCGGCTTACTTGTAGCCTATATGTACTTCAACAAGAAGAAAGCGTTATCGGTAACTTCAACATTGATCCCTTTGTTCGGAGAAAAAATAACTAAGGGAATCTGGCCAAATGTGATTGACACATTGTCCTTGCTTGCTATTGCTTTGGGCCTGGCTTCTTCCCTGGGAGCAGGGATTGCGTTGGTAGCATCCGGCTTGGAACTTTCTTACGGCATTAAACAGGCGCCCCTGATCTGGCTGACCCTGGCGGTAGTTACGACAGCTACGTTTACCATCGCTTCAGCCTTGGGTGTGGATAAAGGGATCAGGTGGCTGGCTGTTTTCAACTCCAAAATATTCTATTGTATCCTGCTGTTTTTGGTAGTTGTCGGACCTACGCTGTATATCTGCCGAAACTCGGTAGCTAGCCTGGCCTATTGGCTGCAGAACTTTTGGCTGTGGGGCCTTGATCCAGGTGATATCGGCGGTGAAGCGCTGGTTATGTGGTGGACCTTATATGACTGGGCTATATGGATTGCCTACGCGCCGCTGATGGGAATTTTCCTGGCTATGATCGCATATGGCCGAACCATTCGTGAGTTTATGATTATTAACTGGATACTTCCTTCTGTTTTTGGTCTGGTCTGGTTCGGGATCTGGGGTTCGACGGCCATTGAATGGCAGATGAAAGGAGTAGTGGACCTGATCGCCACAATTAAAGCCAGTGGGGCGGTGGCTGGCTTGTGGGCTTTCCTGGCCAATTTGCCGGCAGGTTTTATTCTTATACCGGTAGTTATGATTACACTTATCATTTCGTTTTCCACTGCCGCTGATGCAATGACAACCACTATTGCATCGATCTGCACGAAAAACTCCAAGCATGATGAAGAACCGCCGTTGTGGCAAAAATGCCTGTGGGGTATTTCGATAGGAGCCATTTCTTTCTTTATGGTTGCCTATGCCGGCGGCGCTCAGGGGGTTGACGGGGTGAAATTCCTGGCGGCAGCCGGCGGGTTTATGGTATTGTTTATTTTTGTTTTGCAAGTGGCTTCGGCTATTAAAGTATTTTTCATTGACAAAGTAGAAGAGTAGCATTAGCACATTATCGGAGGGAAAGGCCGGTGTGTTTTTCCCTTCACTGGGAGGCAGTAAGCATGACGGAAAAAAAGGATATCCGTAATACGTCAACAGTGGTTCTTGGCAGCAGCCGGGTGACTATAGAAGAATTGGTGGCAGTCGCCCGCTTTGGCGCCAAGGTGGAGTTTTCTGAGGCCTATTGCCAGGGGGTTCAAAAATCCCGGGCCCTGGTGGAAAAATGGATTGGGGAGAGCCGGGTGATGTATGGTATTACCACCGGCTTCGGGGCGCTTTGCACGCAGGTGATTTCACCGGCGGAAACAGCGCAGCTGCAAAGAAATATTGTGATATCACACGCTACCTCAGTGGGGTCTCCCTTATCAGTTGAAGAAGTACGGGCGACTATGTTCATGGTTTTGCAGAATGTCGGCCAAGGCTTCAGTGGGGCGCGGCTGGAAACGGTAGAGCTGTACCGGCAATTTCTAAACCTTGGTCTCACGCCGTTCGCCCCCGGCGAGGGATCTGTCGGCTATCTCAGTCCGGAAGCGCATATGGCATTAGTGCTGATTGGTGAAGGCCAGGCCTATGTGGCCGGCGAACTCCTGCCTGCCAAGGAAGCACTGCGGCGGGTAGGCCTTACCCCGACCGCATTGGCGGCCAAGGAAGGCCTGGTGCTGGTGTCCGGCACGACCAGCGTCACGGCCATTGGTTCGCTGGTTTTATATGACATGCTCAACGCCGCCAAGTGCGCCGATATCATCGGTGCGCTGACGCTGGAAGTCCTGAAAGGGACTACGCGCGCTTTTGACGACAGGCTGATGAGCGTCCGGCCCCATGAGGACCAGCGCAGCACAGCGGCTAATGTAAGAAATGTGCTGCACGATTCGGAGATTGCGGCCCATTTCCGGGATCACCGCTTACAGGATGCGCTGTCGATTCGGTGTATACCCCAACTGCACGGGGCTGCCAAAAAAACTCTGAAAGATGCATTAAAAACCATTGAAACAGAAATAAATTCTTGCTGTGATAACCCGATTCTCTGGCCCGAAGGCGCTGACGGCGAAGCTATTTCCGGCTGCAACGCGGATTCATCGTATGTGGGCATTGAGCTGGATTCAGCCTGCATTGCCGCTACCGTTCTTGCCAAGATGTCCGAGCGGCGAAACAACCGGCTGGTAGACGGCAGTCTCTCCGGCTACCCCTGGTTTCTTATCAAAAATCCGGGGCTTAATTCGGGATTGATGATACCACAGTATACACAGGCGGGCTTGCTGAATGATATGAAGATCCTGTCGCATCCGGCAACGATTGACGGGATACCAACCTGCGGCAATCAGGAAGATTATGTCGCGATGGGCTACAACGCGGCTAAGAAAGCCAGGCAGGTTGTGGAAAAACTGGAATTTATCCTGGCGATTGAATTATTGTCAGTATACCAGGCGCATCAATTCCTCGAAGGGGAGAGATTGCCGGCGACGGCGGCTCAGGCTGTCCTTGCAGAGATAGCACTTACTGTGCCGGTTATGAGCGAGGATATCTATCTTTATCCTCATATCAATACCTTGAGGAATTTAATCCATTCGTGCAAAATAGTTGAGTTGGTTGAAGCAAGGATTGGCAGGTTAGCATAACCGATAATCAGAGCATAAAACCTCCTTTTTCCATTTCTGTTTCTTGCCAAAAAAGGAGAATCGGCGGCTGCGGCGAATTACCATAAAACAAGAGACTGGAAAGCGGGAGGTTTTTATGAAGAAAGATATTCTTGTTCCGTTCGATGGGTCCAGGAATGCCACCGAAGCGCTGCAACTGGCGATTACTATGGCGAAATTGCTGCAGGAAAAACTGATTGTCCTAAATGTTCAGCCTAGTTTTCAGACCGTCCATACGAAAATGTTTTTTAAAGAGAATACAATCCGCGAGTATCAGGAGCAGCTGTTTGCAGAGACTGCCGCCCCGGCGCGAAAAATACTGGCTGAGGCCGGTATAGACTATGAGCTCCGGTTGCGGATCGGCGATGCCAAGGAGCAAATCTGCCTGGAGGCGATGGCCGGTGCTCCGGTTGTGTCCGGCTGTGCCACTACGGGGGTGCGGATGATTATCATGGGCTCCCGGGGTATGAATCCGGTGCTGGGCGGGGTCCTGGGCAGCGTCAGCTACGGGGTGCTCAACGCCGCCGGCTGTCCTGTTACCATTGTCCCTTATGCTTGTGGGGAATAGCCGGATTACAGGCAACAAAGCCATTCTGATATTATTTGATATAAATTAGTGCTCTGCGTACCATCGCTCTCTGAGAAGAAAAAATTCCTTTCAGAGAGCTTTTACATGGGCGGTTTTCTGCTTATAAGTAAAGAGCCTAGACTTGTCTTGCTTACAAGGCTACGCTGTCATTCATCTCAAAAAGGCTTATCATACAGCCGGAGAAAGGAGAGAAATTATGAACTCTAAAGCATGCTACTCCTATTGCCTGACTAAACTGGGAGCCAGGGAAGATTACCCGTTTGGCCCTGATGTCATTGTCATCAAAGTGGCCGCTAAAATCTTTGCCCTGCTGTCGCGGCGGCAGGGACAGGATATTCTGTCCCTGAAATGCGATCCCGCCTATTCCGAGCTATTGCGCCGGCAGTATCCGGCTGTTACCCCCGGCTATCACCTGAATAAACGCCACTGGAACACGCTGGTGCTTAATGGCACGATACCCGCGGCGGAGATCAAAGGGTTGATCGACCATTCGCATGAACTGGTATTCAACTCACTGGGCCGGAGAAAGGGGACTGGGCAATAAGGAACGGCTGCCGTTGATTTTTGCCGGGCGCGAGCGGAATTTATCTCAGTCCATGTTCTAATTACCACTTATTCATTTAAAAGCGCCTCTATTTTGTCCTGCCGCAAAATGGTGATGGTTCCTCTGTCGGCCCGGAGAATCTTGGCGTCGCACAGGTTTTTCAGCTCCCGGCACAGGGACGGGCGCGACACGTTCAAATGCTCGGCCCACGCCTTTTGCGTATACGGCAGCTTGATGACGCTGCCATTGCCGTTGGTGGCAATACAGTGCAATAATGAATAGGCAATTTTACTTTGAATTGAGCAATAGGACAACAGCTCAATTTTTTTGTTCAAAAAAACAAGCTTGTCGGCCATAAGGGCCAGAAAATTGGCCAGCAGCACGCTGTTGTCGGCCAGGGCCCTGATCAGGTATTGCTTGGGGAGCAGCATAATGTCCGTGCTGGCCCGGGCTATAACCTGGCACGGATAGGCCGGCAGGCTGGAGAATATCGTGCCTTCGGCGAATAGTTCGCCTTTTTCCTTGCAGATCAGGTTGACCACCTTGCCGGACGGGAAGATTTTCTGCACCTCGACACTGCCTGTGAGGATAATCCCCACGTCGGTGGTCGGCTGGTCCATTCTGAAAATGAACTGGTTTTTTCGATAATTGCCGATTTTGTAGCCGGCCTGTTCCAGAAACCGCTCCAGGTCCGAGCGGCTGCAGTTTTTAAACAGCGGGCAGCTGGCGATCGCCGGGAAAAAATTCTCCATTTTTCACTCCATCTCCAAATGTGTAACCTGGGATACACAACTTATTTTTTAATTTCATTATAATACACCTAAACACAAATGATAAAGGTTTTCATTATCGTTCATTAAGGTTTTTTATTCAAGCTATGCTGATGTATACGAGGAGGAGACATGATGAAAAAAACAGCCCTTGTAGCCTTGACTGCCTTAGCATTTTCGGCAGCCCCTACCTATGCGCAGGCGGTGGAGCCTGAGGAATTTGCCCTGGATGAGGTTGTGGTCACCGCCACCAAGACCGATATGAAGAAAAAAACAGTACCGGCCTCGGTCGAGGTGATTACCCAGGCCGATATGCAAGCCCGGGGGGCCCACACCTTAAAAGATATTATCAGCACGGCCGCCGGGGTCAGCATGATCCGCTCCACCGGCCGGGATGCCATTTCGATCCGGGGCTTTGAGTCCCGCTTCTCGATGATCCTCATTGACGGCAAGCGGATATCGTCGGAGATTGACCAGAACTATGAATTGGACCGGATCGCGCTGGCCAATGTGGAGCGGATTGAGATTGTGCGCGGCCCTGTCAGCTCCCTGTACGGCACCGATGCAATGGGCGGCGTGGTCAATATCATCACCAAGCGGGCCGCCGCACCGGCCTTCAGTGCCAGCCTGGGCCACGGGGCCTTCAGCAGCGGCGACCGGGGCGGGAAGGACCGCTATCATTTTACCTATGATTCGGGGCTGCAGGGCAAAACCGGGGTGACCCTATCCGGCTCCCGGCTGGAGAATAACGCCTCCTTTAAAAGCAACGGGACAACTTATGCGCCCTATGGCGAGCGGGAGAATATCAGCACCAGCGTGGATTACCGGCTGACAGAAGACGAAACCATTACCCTGACTGCGGCCTATATGAGTGAGGATACGCAGGAGTATGCTTATAAAGAAACGCCGGCGGGAACCACCAGAATGAGAATTCATGACCAGAATAAGCGCTACGATTATTCATTGAGCTACAACAAACAGGAGACGGCCACCGACAGTCTTTTTCTGCGGGCCTATTTATCCGAGTATTATAAGAAAAGTGATATTTATAATGCCGCATCCGGCGTATTCATGAATTTTGGCGACTCTCATCGCACCCTGCCCGGTTTCGAAGCCCGCCTGACCCGGGAGGCCGGGGACCGGCATATCCTGACCTACGGCGGCGAATACCGGCCGGAAAAATTCCGCGGCACCGCAGTCAGAACCGGTCAGAAAATATTTTCTGTGAACCATGGCGGCAAGGTTCTTACGGGCTCAGGCATTGATCTCGATTATTCTGCGTTATATATTCAGGACCAGTGGCAGGTGGCGCCCAAACTGCTGGCCGTTTCCTCCCTCCGCTATGACGACAGCAATCGCTTTGAAAGCAATCTCAGCCCGAAGCTGGGCCTCACCTACGAGGCCAGCGGGGAATCACGGCTTAAGCTTAACCTTGCCAAGGGCTTCCGCAGTCCCACCCCCAATCAGCTTTATATCAGCTCATCGGTGAAACGCAATGACAATTTTGTAACCCTAATTGGCAACGACAAACTCCGGTCTGAAAAGTCGAATTCCTATGAGCTCTCACTGGAGCAGGACTGGGGCAAGGCTACCGGCAAGCTGACCTATTTTATCAATAAGCTTGACAATATGATTGAAGAAGAATGGCTGTCCAGCAGTCAAGTTACTTATCAGAATATCGACAAGGCCACCCTGCAGGGGGTGGAGGCCGAGCTGAGCTATCCTTTGTCGGAGACCCTTTCCTGGACAGCCAATTATACCAACCTGGATGCCACCGATGACAAGGACAATTCACGGCTGACAAACCGGGCCCGCCATAAGCTGGCCTCCCGCCTGGCCTATGATGACCACGATTCGGTCCGGGCCAGTCTCTGGTGCGAATTTTATGGCGATTTTCTGTATGATGCCGGTGCGGATGCCAGTAAAAATAAGTCCTATGCCCTGTGGAACGTCAATCTGGAAAAGGCCCTAACTCCCAATTATACCTTCAGCGTCGGGGTGGAAAACCTGCTCAACAAGAAAGATGAGGACCTGTCCCTGCAGGGGGCCTTTGTCTACAGCGAAATCCGGCTGAAATTCTAAGCAGCCGGTCCGCGCAAGTATTCAAGTATTACTGAAACAGGGAGGATGCCATGTATCGCAGTATGACAAGAGCCGCATTGCTATTGGCGCTGATGTTTATATTTCAGTCCCTGCGCCTGCTTGTGCCGGTGCCGGCGTTTGTCTCCATGTTTGTCATTGGCAGTGCCGTTAATGCCTGCCTGCTGGCAGCGGTGGAAACCGCCGGCTGGCAGGCGGCCCTGCTGCTGGGGCTTGCCGCCCCCGTTATTGCCTATCTGCAGCAGGCCCTGCCTGTGCCAGTATTGATTATCCCGGTGATTGCCGCCAATATCCTCTATATTATTGGCTATAAAGTGTTGCTGCCGGTCAATCGCTGGCTGGCGGTTGCGGCGGCGGCCGGGCTGAAGCTGGCCGGCCTGTATATGGCGGTGGCCTGGCTGTTAACCTTTGTCCATCTGCCGGAGAACCTGGCAGTCATGATAAAAATGATGCTGAGCTGGCCCCAGCTGATCACCGGCGTCGCAGGAGGAATCATATGTTTTGTGGTATTAGCACGACGAGCAGGGAGAAAGGGCCGGTGGGCCGGGCGGTGACACTGCCGCAGCGGCAGACGGAAATCACCCTTGCCGGCCACCGCTGCCGCACCTGCCGGCTGTGCCTTGCGGCCTGCCCGCTCGGCCGCAGCCAAGACGGCTGTCTGTCGGTACAGCCGATTGTCAATCAGGACTGTATTACCTGCGGCGCCTGTTTCCGGCGGTGCCCGCACCAGGCGGTTGACTACCAGGACGATATTGGGTCCTTCCTGGCTGAGTTAACTGCCGGCAAGCCCTTAGCCCTGCTGGTGGCGCCGGCCGTCCAACGGCATTTTCCCGCTTACCGGCGATTGTTCGGCTATTTGCGAACCCTGGGGGTTACCGCTTTTTATAATGTCCTGCTGCGCGCCGACATCACGATCTGGGCTTATGTCCACATCCTGCGGCGCAATCCGGACACGCCCTACCTTTCCTCGCCCTGTGCGGCCGTCAACAATTATATTGGTAAACATGCCCCCCGCCTGCAGGCCCATTTATTGCCGGTATACAGCCCGCTCCAGTGCGCTGCCGTCTATCTGCAAAAGTATGCCGCAGTCCGGGAGAAGCTGGCGTTTTTATCGCCCTGCATTGCCAAACGCGGCGAGATCCGCCTGAACCGGCCTCAGCCGTACGGCATCGAGTACAGTATCACCATCAACCGGCTGCAGCAGCATCTCCAGGCGGCCGGCATTGACCTGAACCGCTACGAGCCGGTGGATTTTACTGATGCCGGCGAAGGCAACGGCCAGACGCTCGCCGCGTACGGCGGGATTTGCGAATGCCTGGCCGGGCACCTGCCGCCAGGGAGTTATCGGAAAATCAGCGGCACCGGCTCGGTCTATCCGTTTCTGGCAGATTATCAGGCCGCCCTGGTCAAAAAGCAGCCGCTGCCGACACTGACGGAGGTCTATAACTGTGCGGGCGGCTGCGACAGCGGGACCGGCGTGGGCGCTTATCTGCACAACCGGCGCGCGCCGGGCAGCCGGCAGCCTGAGCAAAACCGGACGCAAACGGCGGCAGACACGTTTAGCCGGTTTGACCGGGAATTACAGCTGGCGGATTTTATCCGGAGCTAACCGGCGCGGCTCGCGCGGTCTCCCGGTTAGGGATGCCCATTGGATTAGCGTAAAGGAGGAACTATGGAACCGGCATTGTTAATTAAAGACCACCAGGATGTGCTTGCCATTTCTTTTCAGGATATGGTCAAATACCACGGGCGGGAGTTTATCGGCGGGGTGGCGATGGCCTTTAAGCTGCTGGAGCTGGCCTTTAGCCAGCTTTCGCCGGCTGAGCCGCCGGCGCGGGAGAAAATTACTGTCCTGATTGGCGTCCAGGGACCGGGGATTATTGATGGCTTGGAAATGGTCACCCGGGCAAAATCGCGGGCAGCAATGCTTGTTGACCCCCAGACGGCCGCTGGCACAGCGGCGCCTGATGCCGCCGACGGCTGTGGCGGCCGCTATTACTTTGAAATTACATATCAGAACAGCAAACGCCTATATTCGTTAAAACACGGCCTGCTGCCGGCGGAATTTATTACCCTGGCCTATAAAACCCATGACGGCACCCTGACCGCTGCCGAGGGCGCACGGCTTGCCCTGCTCAAAGAGGAGATTGCCGAATTTCTCCTGGCCAGGCCGGCGGCAGCATTATTTGATGTGACCATCGTGTAAGAACAAAAGGGCCGTCGCAGTAAGCAAGGCCTCAAAACAAAAAAAATGGCAACCGGCTGCTGCCGGTTGCCATTTTTTTGTTGTAAATCAAGTAGGCGTTCTGCTTATAATTATAACATGTTTACACCGGCTGCTCTGTTGGCGGTCTCGATAGCCTGGCGCGCCAGTTCATTGGACTGAGCCAGGGTATTAAGCGTCTGGTCCGGGTTATGGAAGCCCATGCCGTTTTCAGCAGCTGTAAAATCCCAATACCACTGGGCTTTACGCACCAGCTCGCGCGCTTTGGCCAGTTCTGCCTGGTCGGCGTCTGCTACCTGGCTGGCTTTGCCGATAATTTCATGAGCTCTGGCCACATTCTGGCCGGCCATTTGCATAGCCTGGAAGGTGTAGTCCTGGGTAGTCCTGACTTTGGCCAGCAGCCAGTTTGCGCCTTGGGTATGGCAGGCGCCGCACGAGGCGTCCAGATTTTTAAGCGGACTTGTCATCTGGTGCGAGCTGTACTTTTGCCCGTTTTTGCGCATATACGGCATATGACAGTCGGCGCACGATACACCGGCTTGGCCGTGAGTGCCGTTCGCCCATGTCTCAAAATCAGGGTGCTGGGCTTTTAGCATGGCAGCCTTGGAGTCAGGGTGCTGGAAGTCCTGGGTAAAGCCGTTCGGCATACCGGCATAATATTCGTACATCTGATCAGGCTTTAAGCCTTTATCCCAGGGGAAAACAACCTGCATGGTGCCGGGGGCGAAATAATACTCGCTGTGGCACTGGCCGCATACATAGCTGCGCATGTCTTCACGGCTGGCTTGGGCAACGTCGATGCCGCGCCGCTGCATGGCCTCGGTAAAGGCCGGGTTTGTCACCCTGAGGTCCATTGTCTCAGGGTCATGACAGCTGGCGCAGCTGATCGCGCCATGGTCGGGGACTTGCTGCGCCACTTCGCTGAACGGCTTTTTGGCAAAATCCCAGCCTGATTCTTTGTAGAACTTGTCAACATAAGGCGTCTTGCACGTTAGGCACGCGCCCGGCGACTTAGGGCCGATCCTTTTGGTTTCGCGCACATCGTGCATGGCAAAGACGTGGCCCCTGTCTTCGGTATAGTCGATGCTGAACGGCATGCCCTTAAAGTTCATTTTGTTTTCAGGCATCATGTCATATTTCTGGACGTTTACGCTGCCGCCATAGCCTGTCGGCGACGGCGACATTTCTTGGTTTTTCTGATAGCTTTCGTACTGCAGGGGATATACCTTGCCCCACACCGCCGGATCATATTCTCCTGCCGGAATCTTCGCTAATGTAACGGTGGCAGCAGGCCTGGATATCCCAATTCGCGCAATAACAAACCCAAAGAAAATGAGCAGTACACCAAGCAAAGCAATCAAAAATTTCTGCGACTTACTCAACCTTTATCCCCCCTTTGCTCATGTTGGACCCGTGGACAAGGCCGCGGTGACACTTTGTGCAGTCCTGCCCGCCTGCCCCCATCCCGGTAGCTTCCACCGTGGCCTTGTGGCAGCGCAGGCAGTTGTCTTGTACAGTCCGCATTCCTTGATTAGAAACTTTGATGGTTGCCGGATAATCTCTCATCACTTCATGATAGACATCGTTAATACCGGTCTGAGCTTTGGCTACCATTTTGACGGCTATATTGTTGTTGGGCAAATGGCATTCGGTGCAGTCGATATACTTGTGCGTCGACATGTGCCACGTAGCGTACGCCTGATCCATAGAGTGGCAGGACCCGCAAAACGCAGGCTTCTCCGCCTGGGCGTAGCCGAACCCGGCCAGCGCCAGGCCTATTACCGTAACAATACAGCCAATAGCCATAAGCTTGAGCGCATTACGGTTTAAATATTGACCAGTATCCAACATTATCGCCTCCTTTCTTAATAATTTGGGTAAATGCTTTAGTCCCCGGCAGGAAGACATTGACCCCGGAAGAAATAACGCGGGCGAGGCAGTAACGCCCTCTATTCAAAGTAACGCATGCTTGTTTTTTTTAGCTCGCGGGTACTGTATAAGACCCGGAACAGGCCGACGCCGCTCATACGCTGCATGGCGGCAATATGTTCCTGACATTCTTTTTCCGTGCCGGCATGCACCATTGTGTACAGGTTATAGGGCCAGCCGGCCTGTGTCTGCCGCTCATAGCAGTGGGTAACGACAGGCAATGCGGCAAACAGTTCGCCCACTGTCGTTAGTTTGTCTGCAGGCACCTGCCAGACGCACAGGGCGTTGGCCTTGATGCCTACGCGCCGGTGGCGCAGCACGGCGCCTACCTTGCGGATAACGCCGCGCTCCAGCAGCGACCTGATCTCGCTTAACAACCGGCCTTCCGACATCGACAAGCGTTTGGCCACAGCGGCATAAGGCCGGGCAACGACAGGCAGGTCTTGTTGGAGCGCGCTGATGATCTTCTGTTCTGTTTCTGTCATGTTCCACACTCCCTAACCAGCGGAAATTGGACATTGACTTTAAACACGCGCTTGGCGGTAAGCGGCATAATGGCCGCCACTCCCGGCGTGGCTGTAACCGTTGCCAGGATATGGCCGAGCGCGTTCTGGTCGGGCGCAATTACGGTAAACCACATGTTGAACTCATCGTCACGCAGATAGTTGTGCGTCACCCCGGCAAAACTGTTGACAACTTTGGCGACAGGCAGCACCAGCGCTTTATCAACCTTAAGCGCCACCAGCACGCTCACATAGCCGACCCGCCTGCTGTCGATGCTGGCGCCCAGCCGGCGGATAACGCCTGTGGCATACAGCCGCCTGACCCGTTCGAGGACAGCCTCTTCGCTGGTGTTCAGCTTTACGGCTATATCGCGGTAGGGCCGTTCGGACACGGTAAAATCATACTGCAAGGCGTTGAGCACTTTTACATCAAATTCATCAGGCTCAAACAAGACCTCAGCGCCCATAGCTGCACCACGGCTCCTCTGCCAGATAATCGCCGTCAGAATAGTAGTACGCCCTGGCCCGGCAGCCCCCGCAGACATCGTCAAAGCCGCACCGGCTGCAGCCGCCTTTGAGCGGGGTTTGCCGAAACTCGGCAAACAGCGGGCTGTTTCGCCATATGGCGTCGAAGCTGTCCTGACGCACATTGCCTGCCGGCAGGGGCAGGTAAGGACAGGCGTGGACGTCGCCGTTCGGTACAATAACACAATAGGCCGTCCCGGCCAAACAGCCTTTGCTAAACCGCACGGGGATGTTTTTTTGTTTGGCAATGCGCATAAACTGCGGCGCACAGGTAGGCTTGATCTCGAGCGGCACCTCAGTCTGCTTTTGCAAAATGCGCGTTAAGAGCGCCTCATATGCCGCCGTTTTTAATGTCTCTTCGGCAATATCTTTGCCGCGGCCGACCGGGACGAGAAAAAACACATGGTGGGCGGCAGCTCCGGCTTCGACGGCAAAATCGGTAAGCGCGGTGATTTCTCCGGCATTCCAGTTCATCACCGTCGTGTGAATTTGAAACGGCAGACCGGCCTCACGACAAGCCGCCATGCCGCCGACCGCCTGCTCCCAGGCCCGGGCTGCACCCCGAAACCTGTTATGCTTGGCTTTATCCCGGCTGTCAAGGCTGATGCCGGCACAGGCCAGACCGGCTTGTTTGAGCTTAGCGGCAACGTCCGGCGTAATCAGCATGCCGTTGGTGCCGAGGACAGGGCGCAGGCCGGCGCCCCTGGCGTGGCCGATAAGGTCGTAGATATCAGGGCGGAGCAGCGGTTCGCCGCCGCTCAAAATGACGATTTTAAAACCGGCCTGCGCCATTTGAGTGAGCAGCTTTTGGCCCTCGGTCGTAGACAATTCGTCCTGCAGCCCGGCGCCGGCGTCGCGATAGCAATGCCGGCAGCGAATATTGCAGGCTTTTGTGGTATTCCACGAAATAATCACGGGCTCACTCCTTCCAGTCGGTCAAATAGCAGGCCGGGTCTTCGCCCCACAAATTGCCTGACACGGCCTCGGCCCTAATGCGACAGCCGCCGCACAGCTCTTTATAGCGGCACTGGCCGCAGCGCCCTTCCAGGTAGGCGGCTTTGCTGCGCATTTTCAGCATAAATTCATCCTGCGTTTCCTGCCAAATGGCGCTGAACGGCGTTTGCCGCACATTGCCCAGCGTCTTGTGGCCCCAAAACTGACAGGCGTGAACATTGCCCTGCGGATCGACATTAGCCATCTTCTGACCGGCCGAACAGCCGCCATGCATAGCGAGCAGCTGCCTGGCCTCCCCGACCCGCTCGGGCTGCGTACGCTCAAAATGCTGGAGAATATAGACGCCGTCGGCGTGGTTGTCTGTTGTCAGCACCTCGACCTCAATGCCACGGCGGTGGAAGTCTTGCGTTCTTTTTATCAACAGCTCCATTGTTGCGCGCTTTTGTTCCGGTGTAGTGTCAAGCTCAGCCATTTCCCGGCCGCGGCCGGCATACACCAAATGGTACATGCAAAAGCGGGGTATGCCCTCCTGTTCCACAATATCCAGGATAGCAGGCAGCGTATGATAATTAAGCCTGTTGATGGTAAAGCGGACGCCTGTTTTATTGCCGGCAGCCAGCGAATTGCGAATGCCTTGTATCGTCTCGGCAAAGCAGCCTGAACGGCCGCGAAACTTGTCATGGACTTGCTCATTGCCGTCAAGGCTGACGCCGACATACTGGAAGCCGGCAGCCTTGATCAGAGCGGCTGCCAACGGCGTAATCAGCGTGCCGTTGGTGGAAATGACAGGCCTGATGCCGTTTTCCCCGGCGTAAGTGCCCAGTTCAAACAAGTCGGGCCGCAGGAGCGGCTCGCCGCCGGAAAACAGCAAAACAGGCACCCGGCAGGCGGCCAGATCGTCAATAAAGGCTTTCGCTTCCTGGGTTGTGAATTCGCCGGCATACACCGCGTCTTTGGCATCAATATAGCAATGCCGGCAGGATAAATTGCAGCGGTTCGTCGTATTCCAGACGACAATTGGCGTGGCATCGGCAGAAAACTGCAGCATATGCGGCGGCAGCCCGCGGGAGCTTCGGCCATACTTGACGATATCGGATACCGTTGCCGTCCCGCAGAGCAGCTTTGTACAACCAATCATAGAAAAAACCTCCTTTATTGGGGCGTAGTTACTGTTTCTTTCTGATGCGCATTACGCCGGCTCCCAGCGTGCCTGCCGTTGCGCAAATAGTCCCCAGCCATACAAGGCTGATGAGCGGCTTGCGGCTAACCTCAACGTCAACACGCTCCTCCGGGGGCTGAGTTAGATCTTTTACACCGAGGCCGACCATATTTTGACTTGGACTTACAGCAACAAGGTTAAGCTGATAATGGTCAAAGACTGTTAAGGGGACCGACACAATCTGGCCGCCCTGGGAAACGAGTTCAGGCCTGGCTTCCAGCGTTTTACCGTCTTTTGTTACCTCCAGGAGCGCGTAAACGCGGATATCGCCGCTGCCCGGGTTGCCGCCCATGCCGTAGCGTATGAGCTTGATTGCCAGCCCGGCCTCCTCGGCAGTTTGCTCTTTACCGAGCCCGATTTCCTTTAGCTGGCTCTCTTCATGCCGGGCGACAGGCGCCAGGTACATATCGGCTGCCAGCCCGCGGTAAATTCCCGGTTCATGGGCGGCATGGCGTCCTTCTTTGTTCAGCTTTGTCAGGGCCGCTACAACAGTGTCGGCCGTTCCTGCCAGCTTAAAGCTCTGGTAAAACCCTTTGCCGTTATCCAGCATGGTATCGCCGAGATAAGTAAGCGTACCGCCGAGTACCTGCTGGCTTTCGCCTTTTTCCAGGCTAAGGAACATCGACTGGCTGGCCAGGGAGGAAAACAAAATGCCGATGAGCGCGGACGCCACACCGATATGAGCAAAGGCGCCTGAACGGTTTATTTTTTTTGTAGCTACAGCGATCGCGCCGGCGGCCAGCGCCGCCGCTGCCAGGCCGACCGTCACAACTGCCGCCAGGGGGCGGACGCCGCCCCAAAACGCGGCGATCGCAGCGATATGGCCGAGGAGTACCAGCCACCAATAGCGTGTAAGCAGGGGCGCCGTATTATCACCCCAGCCGACGAGCTGGCCAGTGACAAGCAGCATAGCCAGCAGCGCGGCCAGCGGCAGGGTAGTCATGTTATAAAAGGCTAGGCTGACATTTTGCGGCTGACCGATAAGCATGGTGACAAGCGGTGTAGACATGCCGACAAGCACGATAACGCCAATAACGGCAAAAGCAACGGCCGCTGCCGCGAGGTGGAACTCCCGGCTTTTGATGGCGGGATATACAGCACCGTCCGGCAGCGTAGGCCAGCGGACAACAAGCAGTCCGAGGCTCAGGACGGCTGTAATCAGCACAAAGCACGCGAGCAGCCCGCCGACACCTTCATCGGCAAACGAATGGGTGGAAAAATCGCTCAGCAGGCCGCTGCGGGTAAGAAACGTGCCGTACATAACAAGGACGAAAGTGCATAGCGCAGCAAAATAAGCCGGTCTCGCAGCCGCTGCACGGACGCGGACAATAAGCTGGAGGTGAATGAGAGCGCCGCAGGCCAGCCAGGGCACCAGCGACGAATTTTCAACAGGGTCCCAGGCCCAGTACCCTCCCCAGCCAAGGACTTTATAAGCCCAGAAACCGCCAATGAAGATACCCGCGCCCAACAGCGCCCAGGCAAACAGCGCCCACGGCAGCGAGCGCCCGGCCCACTCCTGATGGCGCCCGCTTACCATGCCGTCGATAGCGTACGCAAAAGGAACAGCCAGGCCGGCATAGCCTAAAAACACCAGCGGCGGGTGGATGACCATCCAGGGATCCTCCAGGAGCGGGTTGAGGCCAAAGCCGTCGGGCTGCTGCCCGACAATCATCATAAACGGGCTCTTGGCCAGCAGCGTGACAAGCAGCATACACTGCACGCCACAGTACACAGCCCAAGCGCCGGGAAAATTTTTGCGGGGGAAAGCAATCAGGCCGAACCCGGCATGAAACAAAGCCCATAAGAGAAAAGAGCCTTCCTGTCCTGCCCAAAAGGCGGAAAACTTATAGGCAAGGCCGAGGTCGCGCGCCGAGTGGCCAAATACATAGGCAAACTGGAACTGGTCTGTCAAGATAATATAAAACAGATAGAGCGACGCGCACATCACGCCGCCGGCCGACAACCGGTACAAGCAGAGCCCTGTTCGCTCGCCCCTGTCTACTCTTTTGTCAGCGCGGCGGGAAAAAGAGGCTACAAACGCATTGAGATAACAAAATACGGCGGCCCCGGCCGCAACTAAGGCAATGAATACCGCAGCATAACCAATCATTATTGCTTCACGCTCCCCTGGTATTTGGACGGACATTTGACAAGCAGCTTTTCGGCCATAAATCTGTCGCCCCGGAAGGTACCGACAGCGACAATGCTTGTCGCGTGGTCCAGCCGGTCAGGCCTGACGCCGCTGTACACGATGAGAGCCTCATTGCCGGCTTCGTCTTTAAGGGTAAAGGCTACTGTCCTGCCGTTGTCAAACACAGCTATCTTATCGGACGCCAGCACGCCGCGCACCTGGACAGCGCCTGGGGCGGTTCTGGCCTGAGCCAGACCAACATAAGGCGTAAGCGCACTGCTGAAAGTCGTCAGACTATAGATAAGAAAAATCACAATAATCGCCCCGCCGGCGATATGCCGTTTTTTCATTGGTGCTGCTCCTCCTTTACACTAGCGGCAGCCATTTGGTCCTGCAGGCGTTTGGACCTTACCTGCCGGACAAACAGCTGCCAAAATATGGCGGTTGCAGCCACAAGCGCCGCTCCCAGTACGTAAAGCATGACCGGGTCCATGTCGATCCTGCCGTTGCTATTGATAACAGGCGAGGGGTGCAGCGAAAAATAAAGCCGGGGAATGACGAAAACTAAAAAGGGCACAGTCATAAAGGAAAAAATCGAATAGACGGCGGCAGTCCGGGCTTTTTGCTCCTCGTCGGCTAGCGCGGCTCTGAGCGCCAGATATGCGCCGTAAATAAGGAGAAGCACAAAAATGCTTGTCTGGCGCGGGTCCCAGTTCCAGTAAGCCCCCCAGGTCAGTTTGGCAAAAATAGCGCCGCTCACGGTAGCCAGCAGGCAAAAGCTAAAGCCAAGGCCTGCCGCGCTCGAACTGCGCCTGTCATACTCTGCGCGCCGGGTCCGCAAATACTGAAAGGCCCAGACCGCCGACAGCAGAAACGCCAGTACCGAAACCCAGGCCACCGGGATGTGAAAAAAGGCAATCCTGACTAAATCGCCCAGGCCTTCGGCCGGCGGCACAATAGCGAATACGGCGTAAATAACGCCGGCTGTTAAGAGGCCGGTAGCAAACATGCTTAAGTCTGTTCTCACAAACAACCCTCCCTTTCAATCAGACCAAAGATAATCAAATAATAGCGAGGCTGCGGCCAATACCGCCGCGTCGAACCCGGCCATAAACAAAAATATATCGCTGCCAGGCCTGGTATTGTCGAAAACCTGGGCAGTCGCCGCAATCGCCGTTAAAAACTGCGGCAATAAGAGCGGAAACGTGATAACTGCAAAGAGGGCGCCCTGGCCGCCGGCTCTTGCCACCATGAGGGCGGTCAGCGTCGCGATGGCGGCAATGCCGATATCGCCAAGGACGACTACGGCGATAAAAGCCGGCCACTGGGGGATAGAAAAGTCTAAGAGCAGCAGCGACAGCGGGACGACAAATACTGTCGCCGCCAGCAACAGCAGGCTATTAAACAGCGTCTTGCCGAAGAAAACAGCCTGCCCGTCGGCATAGAGACGGAGCATAAACAGCGTCCCGGCCTCCTGCTCCAGGACAAAGACCCGGGCTAAACCGGCCATGGCGCAAAAGAACAGGCTGACCCACAGCAAAGCGGCAGCCAGGGCGGGACGCAGTGCGGCTCCGGCCAGGCTCATACTGATGCTGGCTACAGTAACCAGGGCGAACATGGCCAGCGCGCCGACAGCGTAGCGGCTCCTCAGCTCACACCGCGCATCTTTGCGCATAACGGCCCACAGCCGGCTAACCCAACGCAATTTTCTGTCCGGCATAGGCAGCTCCCTCCGCTTCATTTGTTGCGATCACAACAACTGTGTTCTTTGCCAGGGCATCCATTACCAGGCTTTTTACCAGCATTTTGCCGGCGCCGTCCAGGTTGGACGAAGGCTCGTCAAGCAGCCATACAGGCCGTTCGAGGGCGGCGAGCACGGCGAATTTCAGCCGCTGGCGCATGCCTGTTGAATAGGCGCCGACAAAATGGTGACAGCGGCCAGGCAGGCCGACTGTGGCCAAACAGTCTACCAGGCGCGCCGGGAGCAGACGGATTCCGGCGGACTGCAGGATAAAGTCAACATTTTCAAAGCCTGTCATATTGTTGTAAAATACAATTTCCGGTGATACCAGGCCAAAACAGCCGGCCTGTTCACTGGCGCTCAGCTCCCGGCCCCCGGCCCGTACTTTGACATGACCGGCCGTCGGCCTTATCAGGCCGGCCATAACCTTTAACAGCGTCGATTTGCCTGAACCGTTGCTGCCTGTCACCGCCAGGCATACGCCCGGCTCAATGCTCTTAGTTATCTGACTGAACAAAAAGTTGTTGCCATATTTTTTTGTTATACCCATAAGGTCTATACTGACACGTTGCTGCATAGCCGGCTCCTTTTTGCGCACATGGCCTTCCGGCCTATTTTTAGCTGCCGCCCATTGTGCTGCCCGGAAAATTCCTTTATACTAATAAAATATTAAAATCAGGGAGGCCTATTGGGCCTGGCAATTGCAAGCATGATTGTACAATTTCCGGGCAGGCCGCCACGCAGTCGCCGCAGTTAGTGCAGGTCAGGCGGTCGACAGGCGATTTGCCGGCGGCGTCCACCCGCATGTGCATACTTGCCGGCAGCGCCGGCCCCCGCTGCAACGCCAATAAGGAGAACGCCAAAACTTGAACCGTTCTCCGGACAATTACAATATTCATCAGCCTTGCCCGGCCCGGACTGTAATGGCGGCCGGCCCGGCGATGCAAACATGCTCGCACACGCCGCAGCCTGTGCAGACCGCCTGCTCAACAACAGGCCGCTTATGATCTTCCAGCTTAATGGCCTGATTATAAAACCGACAGCTGGTATAGCAAACCTTGCATTCATCACCAAGCCAGGAAGAGCAAGCGTTTTTGTCGATTTCGGCAAGTCCCAGCCGGACCTTGTGCTTTTCCACAGGCCTGAGCGCCCCGCTGGGACAGGCGGTAATACATGTAAGGCATAGATCGCCAGCGGCCTGCCGGGGAGTTATGTACGGCGTACCGATCGCCAGTCTGCCTTGGCCTGTTGCTGTCCGGATAGCCCGGGGACGGCAAACTGCCGCGCACTTGCCGCACCGCAGGCACATGGCCAAAAATTCCGGCTCCGCCAGCGCTCCCGGCGGCCGTAGCCAGGCCTGCGCCCGCTTTTTATCGGTAAAACCACCAAGCAGCAATGATAAGATACCGCCGACAAACAAGGCTGTTTTTCCGCTCCTTTCCATGCCGGACCTCCTTGCGGTCTATCTTTTCTCCATCATAACCAAAGATAATAACAGAATTATTAAGCAATTCTTACGAAAGTATTACAATATAGGCCCGGCAAACTAAAACACGCACGGACTCGGCTGATAGCCTGCCATGCGTGCTAAACTCCATTGGCTTATTCACAAGCAAATTTGTAGCCCACCCCCCAGACTGTTTTTATATAAAAAGGGGTCGACGGGTCTGGCTCAATTTTTTCACGCAGCCGTCTGACGTGGACAGTAACGGTGTTTTCGTCACCCTCATAATCACTATGCCAGATTTTATTTAACAGCTGCATCCGCGTAAAGACCTGCTGGCGGTTGCTGACAAGCAGCCACAATAGGTCAAACTCTTTGCTCGTCAGGTTGATCGCTTTGCTATGTATCGTCACCGTCCGTGCTCCCGCGTCGATGCGCAGGGCCCGGTACTCCAGGACCTGGCTTACCGGGTGTTTTGCCCAGCCTTGCACCCTGCGGATAACGGCCTGGACTCTGAGGACAAGTTCAACCGGGCTAAACGGTTTGGCCAAATAGTCATCGACCCCCAGCCGCAGTCCCACAATGCGGTCAAGCTCATCGCCTTTAGCCGACAGAATAATGATCGGAACGGCATATTCGGCCGTCAACGCCCTGCAAACATCAAGTCCGTTAAGTTTAGGCAGCATTAAGTCCAGGATAACCAGGTCAGGCTGCTCCTTTTTCACCGTTGACAGCGCCTCTTCGCCGTCGGCAGCCGTTACCACCTGAAAGCCTTCCTTCTCCAGGCAATGCTTAACAATTTTAAGTATTTTGGCGTCGTCATCAACAACCAGTATTTTTTCGCCGGACATTGTCCTTAACACCCCTTTGCTTTAACAGGCAAAACAAAGCTAAATGAACTCCCGCGGCCGACCTGGCTTTCCACCCAGATCCGCCCGCCATGCATTTCGATAAGCTTGCGCGCCAGCGACAATCCTAAGCCGCTGCCGGCATATTCCCGCGAACCGGCGCTGTCGGCCTGACGAAACTTATCAAAAATATGCTGCTGGTCGCCCTGGCTTATGCCAATGCCGTTATCCTCCACGGTAACCATAATTTCGTCGGCGCCGTTCCGCGTTGCGCGAACAGCAACCGTGCCGCCCTCCGGCGTAAACTTAACGGCATTGCCGAGCAAATTGCGAAAAATATGCGTAACCTTATCCCTGTCGGCGATAATGACCGGGACATCGGCGGCTATGTCGACAGTAAGCGCCAGCCGCTTTTTGCTCACTAGCGGAAACATGCTGCAGGCCAGGTGGTCGAGCACGTCTTTAAGCCTGACCGGGCTGCCGCTAAGCTTGCTCAGGCCGGCTTCAATTTTGGACATATCGAGAATATCATTAATCTGCCCCAGCAGCAAATACCCGCTTTCATGAATGTCCTGCAAGTATTCACGGTGCAGGCTGCTCAGCGTCTCCCCCTCGACCAGCAGAATTTCGGTAAAAGCGATAATGGCCGTAAGCGGCGTCCTCAGCTCATGGCTCATGACGGCCAGAAATTCTGATTTTAGCCTGTCGGCGCCAGCCAGCTTTTCATTCATGGCCTGCAGCTCACGCCCCTGGGCCCTCAGCCGCTCATTGGCCGCAGACAACAGCGCCGTCCGCTCGGCTACTTTTTCCTCAAGCCCGGAGTAAAGCTCGTTTAGTTTGCTGGCCATCAGATTGAACTCCTCGGCCAGCGCTCGCATTTCGTCATAGGTCTGGACTTCGGTGAGCTGGGCCGACAAATTTCCCTTGCCAATCTCCGCCGCCTTGCTTGTTAGCTGCTGGATGGGAGTAATGACGATATGCTCCATCATGAGGTATGTCAAGCCAATGTTTGTCAGGACCATAAACAGAATAAAGGTAACCTGGGTGGCAATATTGGTGCGCTGCGCCGCCTCAAACAAAGACAGCGGCAATACGATACTGATGCTGCCGGCAAAATTCCCGGCGGCGAATCCCTCTTTGCGATGCCCCGCCATATCGAGCTCGCCGGCCGGTCGTCCGTGGCACGGCAGGCAGGATTCATCGTAGTAGAGCGGCACCATATACCGGAAAACGCGCTGCTCGCCTGTCTCATCATAGCCCCACAGTTCCTCGATGTTTTTGTCGGCGGCGAACTGTTTCATCGCTTCCAGTTCATACTGGTCGGGCGCATTGTATTGATCGCGCACAACCGGACGGGTTTGCTTAAATTTATAGCCCGAGTAGCCGTTGAAAATTTCGCCGACGCCTTTGCCTACGGCAGCGGGGTTTAAATGCTTAAACTCAAAGCTGCCATCACAACTGTAGTTAATGGTATCCTGTTTTAAGGCAATAAAAGACCGAATTGCGATAAGCTGCTGGGTGATAACAGCCGCCTTTTCCTTCATTTCCAGTTCTGCCTGCGCATTATACTGCCTGATATTCCAGACAAGGTTAAGCAGCATCAGGACGACCGTAAGAGTAGTGATACCCACCATGAACTTTCCTGTAAGACTATTTTTAAAACGCATATACTTCCGGCCCCGCTTTTCCCCGGAAAAATTCCCCGACATAACGCGGGCAGACTACCGGGCGCTGTCTTGGCGCACTACGCTTCTGCCGCCTTGCTATAAACAAATTGTGTCAGCCCGCTTAACCATGCCGATAAACCTAAATTTTCTTACAATATAATTAAGCAATATTATATCACATAGCCTGGCAAAACTGTTCAGTAAAAAACACTTTTTGCCTCTAAGCGCGTCGGCAACTCCGGGGAATCGCGCTGGACAGGCTCGATCTTTTCCGCCGCTGCGGTTGTCCTGCCGCCATTGATAAGTCCTTACGGCCTGCTGCGCAATAGCAGTGGGAAGTAAGCCGCTTGCAGTGATTCTGGTGCCGGCGCTCACAGGCAGCAATTGTTACCCCGTGTATTTTTATGCCAAAAAAGGAACGTCCCCACTGTCCCCACTGTCACGCCCACTGTCACGACAAAGCACTTTTGTATCAGTGTCTATTAGCAGGGGCTATTTTGTTGTTACCAATAAAAAAGATGTAACAAAAACAAATAAAAACAAATAAAACAGAGTTAATTTGCTGAAGTATGTTGACTTATATTAGTTTGTGTAATATCGTAATAAGTGTAATATGGTAAATTTTTCTTTTCTTTTATAATTTGCCCGTAAAGGCGCGACTTTGCTCAGGTATGCTGATCGTGGACGGAGGTGGGGGAGAATGCTGTATAAGCGGGAGGTGCGGCCAGCCGGTGCCGGTGGTCATATGGCGCTGCCGGCCGCCGTGGTCCTGCTGCCGGTCTGGCTTGTGATGAACAGGAACCGATGGGTTGGCCTAAGGCGTAACCTGGCAGCGGCGACTGCCGCGGTGATGAGGGTTAAGGCGGCTGACATGGCCCTGCCAGTAATTGCAATGGAAAATAACAAGTGGCTGCAATGATGCAAAAACGCTGGGGAATCGCATTTTGCCTGTCCGCAACTGTCCATCTGATGCTTGTTGCCGGCATTAGTTTTTTTTATTTCCGCGCGCAGCAACCGCAGGCTGGGTCGGAACCGTTGCTGCCGATAGAAGTGGAACTGGGCGAGTATAACCTGGGCGACGATCCGGCTGATGCCCCGCTGCCGGCGGCAGAGCCCGGTTTACCGCCAAGCCGGGACGCACCAGCCGCCGACAGCCGGCATTTGCCGGCGGCAGAGCCGGTTTTTGCCGGTATGGCTCCCGCTTCCGTTGCCAACGCTGTAAATGAAACAACGCCGGGGCAGGAAAATACAGGCCAGGCCGGCCAGGCTGCCGCTGAACCGGCCGGCCCGGCTGGCGGCGGCAAGGGCAACGGCGCCCAGGGGAGTTCAGCAGCTGGCGGAGCCAGCCGGCTTCCCTATGTGCTTGACAGTCCGCCCCCGGTCTATCCGGAAGAAGCCAGGGTGCGCGGCTGGGCGGGAACGGTACGGGTACGGGTGTTAATCCTGGAACAGGGGACTGTCGGCGATACGGCAATTGTGCAGAGTTCGGGGTACAGCAGCGTGGACCGGTCGGCGGTCCGCGGCCTGCGCCGCTGGCGTTTCAGCCCGGCTTATCAAGGCGGGAGGCCGGTGCCCGCGTGGGTTGTTGTACCTGTTGTGTTTCAGCTCGAATAATGCAGTGAGATCAGCAGGCCGCTTTAACAGGGCGGCCGGCAGGGGCGCGGCCGGGAACAGCCCGGCTGAGGCGGGATAGCTTGCCGCAGCCGCGGTGAGGGCAGCCATACGGCGGAGGAATTGGAAGGAGATAACATGACAAAAGGTACTGAGCAGTCCGCGGCGTCGATAAAACTTTCCCTGTTAATCGTGGTGTTAATCGCTGTATTTTTCTTGTCTTTCCTAATCGGCCGCTACCCGATTGCCCCGGATATTGCCTTAGGCATTCTGCTGTCAAAAATTGTACACCTGACACCTTTCTGGACAGAGGATATGGAGATTGTCATGCTGAAGATCAGGCTGCCGCGCATTATGGCCGCTATTCTGGTGGGAGCAGCCTTAGCCGCGTCCGGGGCCGCTTATCAGGGGCTGTTCCGCAATCCCCTGGTTTCCCCCGGCATATTAGGGGTGACGGCCGGTGCCAGCTTTGGCGCCGCCCTGGCAATCCTGCTGTCCTTGAATGCCGTTGGCGTTCAAGTGGCTGCTTTTGCCTTTGGTTTAGCGGCCGTGACGGCGACTTACCTGATTACCCTCTGGCTGGGGCAAAAAGGCGAGACGATTCTGCTTATGATTCTGGCCGGTATTATTATCGGCACGTTGTTTACCGCGTTTGTTTCCTTGATCAAGTATGTGGCCGATCCCAATGACGCCCTGCCGGCGATTACCTATTGGCTGATGGGCAGCCTGGCTGCCGTTAATAACCGGGATGTGTATCTGGCCGCGGTTCCGATTGGGACCGGCCTGTTTGTACTGACACTGCTGCGCTGGAATTTAAATGTGATGTCCTTTGGCGAGGAAGAGGCCAGGGCCTTAGGGGTAAATACCGTCCGGCTGCGGATTATTGTTGTGGTCTGCGCAACCATGGTGACGGCGTCGGCAGTGGCCATTAGCGGTGTCATTGGTCTGGTAGGCCTGGTGGTGCCCCATTTGTCCCGGCTGCTGGTGGGACCTAATTATAAAAGCTTACTCCCGGCCGCCATCGTTATGGGGAGTATATTTATGCTACTGGTAGATAATTTAGCGCGGACACTGTTTGCGGTGGAGGTCCCGTTAGGTATTTTGACATCCCTAATCGGAGCGCCGTTTTTTCTCTATCTCCTCTTACATACACGCAAAGGCTGGGCTTAACAGCCGGCAAGGAGTGGCAGCATGATTCTTACGGTTGACAATATTGCCTGTGGCTATGGAGCCAAAACGGTCCTTAGCGGGATATCCTTTGAAATTCATTCCGGCGATTTCCTGTGTCTGCTGGGGCCTAACGGCGTGGGAAAAACCACGTTGTTTAAAACCATTTTGCGGTTGTTGAAAATGCAGTCCGGAAAGATACTGCTGGATGGCGAAAATATTGCCAACTGGTCCCAGCCGCAGCTGGCGGCAAAAATCGGTTATGTTCCCCAGGCCCACACACCTCCCTTTCCGTTTACCGTGCTTGATGTGGTCGCGATGGGCCGGAGCGCCCGCCTGGGACTGTTTGGAGCGCCGTCGGCTGCCGATATGGAAATAGCCGGACAGGCCCTGGAGACCTTAGCCATTGGCTATTTACGCCACAGCATCTATACCCGCATCAGCGGCGGCGAACGGCAATTGGTATTGATTGCCAGGGCTTTGGCGCAGCAGCCGGAATTTCTGATTATGGATGAGCCTACTGCCAGTCTGGATTTTGGCAACCAGATACGGGTCCTGGAGTATATCCGCGACTTGGTCGCCCAAGCCGGCATCGGCGTGCTGATGACCACCCATTACCCCAACCATGCGCTCCGGTATGGGTCGAAAGTGGCGGCCATCGGCAAGGACGGCAGCTTTACCACCGGCACTCCCCGGCAGGTCATTACCGAGCAATATTTGCAAGACACGTATGGGGTGAATGTGCAAATCGTTCAATTGCAGTTACGTGATGGACAGGCTGCGTCTGCCTGCGTCCCGTTGGCTGACCAGACAGCTCCCGCAGGGAACAGGCAGGCTAAAGACAGAGTATGTAACAGGAGGGAAGCGTTGTGAAAAACAGTAAGCTGGGAAAAACAGTGGCCGCCGTAGTGTTGTCTACTCTGGTCGGGGCGGCGGTACCCGCCTGGGCGGAGGAAGCAGGTGCCGCTAACGACCCGGAAATGGCGACGGTTGTGGTAAAGGCCCAAAAGGCAGAAGCAAAAACGCCGGTATACAGCCGTTTGGCCATTCCGGCCAGCAGTCAGGCGGCGACAGAAGTCATTACCCGGGAAGATATTGAGGCCATGCATCCCAAGGATGTGCTGGAAATATTGGAACGGAGCAGCGGGATTATTGGCACGCGTTGGGGCAATAAAGGCTATTACAAAGTACAGGCGCGCGGCGGCGATAATATCGGGATCATCATTGACGGGGTCTATTTCCCCGATACCCAGGCCTCGCGTATTTTGGCCAATCTGCCGGTAGACCTGATCGAATCCATCACCCTTGTCCGGGACGCCTCCATCCTGACCCTGGGTCCTATTGCCAATTTTGCTACCAATACTGCCAAGGGCGGCTCGCCTAGTCAGGGGTTCATTATCATCCAAACCCTGCAGGTAACCGGACCTGTTGACAAAGCCAAGCTGAGTTACGGTACTTTTGCTACGGAAAAATTCAGCCTCGTCCATGGCGATACAACCGGTGACGCCGCTTATTATGCGCTGGGATACGCCAAGGACCGGAGTGACGGCCGGTCCGGCTGGTTTAACGGCAGAAATTTTGATACATATTTTTTGAAAGCCGGGGATAAAGGCGAAGACTGGTTTGCCGATATGACCCTGATTGTCAACAATGGCTGGAGTGGCCAGCAGGTATGGTTTAACGCCGACGGCAGCTATCTGAACCGCTATACCAGCCTGGGCAAATGGGACCCCATTAATACGACGCTGTTTACAACAAATGCGGCGAAACTATGGGATGAAAACCGCACGACAACCTTCAGCTTTGGCTATAGCTCGGTGCGGTCCAGCCGAATTGCGCTGGTATCATCACCGTCAATAAAGCCGAGCTGGGAAGAAAACGAATACCTGCGCGAAGTAAACCTGGCCCATACCCTGAACTTTGGCCGGGATACGCTGAAATTCGGCGTTCAGGCCATGTGGTGGCATTCGCCAACCGGGGTTTCAGGGCAGGCCGGCTATGAACGCCAGGAGGAGCTGTACGGCTACTACCTGTACGGGGAGCGCCAGGTCAATGATAAACTGACGCTGGATACCGGGGCGCGGCTGGACAGAAAGCATATCACCAAAGGCGTCGCCAAATATTTTACGGGTGGCGGCGGCAGCAATATACAATATGACACGACGTACGGGGAACTGTGGGATAAGGATGCCGTCAGCTTTTCCCTGGGCGCCGCTTATCAGCTGGATCCGGTCTATAAACTGTCTTCGCGTTTTTCCTACTCGCGTCAGCCCGCGGGCCGGTATCTGATTACGGAAAACAACGAGCTGCTTGCTGCGGAAGTGCGTTATAAATATGAAACAGGCGTTACGGCCAGCTATAACAAGGCTCTTAACACCTCACTGACAGCATTTTTATATGATATCAATGATGCCCGGGTTTCTACGGGAAAAACGTATTACGATGCAGAGAATGGCATGAATGTAACTACCTATACCGGCAGGGATCTGACGCGCAAAGGCTTGGAACTGGCGGTGCATGGCCGTTTGTCCGGCACTCTCGGCTATAAAGCCGGCTATGCTTATTTTACCTCCAGCGATGCCCTGGACGACAGCTATATCCCCCACAGCAGCTACCAGGTGGCGCTGAACTATAGACAGGCCGATATTGCCGCCAATATCAACCTGCTGCACCTCAGCCGGTTTGCCAGTTCGATGGGGGACGCTACTAAATTAGGCGGCTATACCACCATTGATGCCAACATCAGCAAAGACCTCGATGAACGCACCAAACTTACCCTCTATGGGCGCAATATCACCGACCGGCGTTATGGCCGGGGCATGAACTATTATGATGCCGGCGCCGAATACGGGCTGGAGGTCAGCAAGAAATTTTAATACGGCGGCAGCGCGGCAAAAGCAGGGGGGAAGAAATGAAAACAGGAAAGCTTATCATGTTGGGTGGCCTTGTTAGCTTACTTATTCTGCTGGCCGGCTGTCAGGACGCTTTTAAGGCGCAACCGGCAGCAAAGCCCAACCAGATCACGATTACCGATGCCAGTGGCGCCACAGTGGCAATCCCGGCCCAGATTAACCGGATCGCCGATGCCTGGCCCGCTCATAATGAGGTGGTGTGCATGCTGGGGGCGGGGGATAAAATCGTTGCGACGACGCCGGCGGCGGCGCAACGGCCCTGGATGAAGGTCATTAATCCGCAGATGAACCAGGCGGTCACGGCTTTTGACACTACCGGCGTAAACCTGGAAACCCTTATGGCCGCTAAACCGGATATTGTGTTTTTGCCGCTGAATAATAAAAGCGCTCAAAAAATAGCTGATATAAAGCTGCCTGTGGTGCAATTGATGTTTAACGATTTTGACAGCCTGAAAGAGTGCGTCCGGTTAACCGGTGTCATCCTTGGCGGGGAAGCACAGCCGCAAGCCGAAAAATATATTGCTTACCTGGATTACCAGCTTAACCGGATCACGGCGATAACCGCAGGGATTGCCCGGGAACAAAAGCCGAAGGTGATCCATATTACAAGGCTTGCGCCTTTAATGATAGACGGCAGGGATACTATTATTAACGCCTGGATAACGGCCGCCGGGGGCATTAATGCCGCAGAGGCCGGCGGTGAAGTAACGCTGGAGCAAGTGATAACCTGGAATCCGGACGTTATTATCTTTGGCAATACGGCCCTGGCCTTGAACGGGGTGGAAGACAGCGGGAAAGCGCTGAACGAAATCCTGCAGGATGAAAAGTGGCGGCGCTTGCAGGCGGTACAAACAGGACAGGTGTATATTAATCCGGAGGGGGCTTTTTTCTGGGACCGGTACGGTGCGGAGGCCGCGTTGCAGATTCAGTGGGCGGCCAAGATTTTACACCCTGGTAAGTTTCAGGATATTGACATCGTTCAGGAAACCCGCAATTTTTACCGGACCTTTTTACATTATGATCTTTCAGTAGAGGAGGCAAACCGAATCATCAGCGGCAAACCTCCGGTTCGGCAATGATAAAGGTAAAGGGAAAAATATACCGGCTGATGGTAAAAGAGGTGTAATAATGAAAGGCTTAATTAACTGGCAAGCTTTGCAAAAGTACCGGAAATTGCCGTTTGCCAATCTGGACGAGGCTGCCCAGGCCAAGCAATGGGGCAGTTTTGCCGGCATGTATGACGGAATGGCAAAGCTGGAAAGGGAATTCACCCAAAAACAGGTGGACCAGATGCCGTTGTCGGCCGCGGATTCGGTAATCGACATCGGCTGCGGACCGGGACGGCTGTCTGTTCCGGTAGCCAAAAAAGTAAAGAGCGTCACTGCCCTGGATGTTTCCGAGGCGATGCTGACCAAATGCATGGAGAATGCCAGGCGTGAAGGAGTCCGCAATATTACGCCAATGCGGGCGAACTGGCTGGCAAAGGACGCGGTTGAAACCGTTGGCAACTATGATATTGCCATTGCCTCGCGCTCCGTGGGCTTTGGCGATTTAGCGAAAATCAATCAGATTGCCAGAAAATATGTCATTATTCTGGGCTGGGCCAATGCCCCCAGTCTGCGGGAGATCCAGTTAGACTTTCTTGCCGGCATTGCGGCGGAAAAAATGCCCCACGATCCCGATGCCCGCATGTTCGGCTATAACATGATGTTTAACATGGTATACGATATGGGGGCCAATCCGAATATTGTGGTTGTGGAAGACGGTTTTGAGCGTGATTATACTTCCCGCGAGCAAGCCTACGCAGATCTACGCTTTGTCGGCGAAATCGGCCCGGAATTTGAAGAGCAGTACCGCCGCAATGTGGACCGTTATTTAACGCCCAAGCCGGAGGGCGGCTTTAAGCTGCTGAGGCAGACCAAAACCTTCGTTCTGTGGTGGCGGCCGGATGAAGTGAGCGCATAAACACCTGTTAGTGCCCTGGCTGCGGCTATAGCGATTCATGTGATCCCGGGGAAAGGGTAAGATTAGAGCAACAGAAAATTTTTCCTGTTGCTCTAATCTTTTGTTTTTTTGAGTGTGGGGTCAGGCCTTACACTTTACACAAATTGTTGCTAATCTTTCTGCCAGGTGTTGCAGTTTATCTCTGTCGACGCTTTGTTGTCCCTCTAATAATTCGCTCATGCTTAGGGGCATATAGATGCTCAAAAGTCTCGGTCTGCTGTTTTACTTCTATATATTCCATATACTTCTCGTTCGCCTTCGTTTTTGTTATTAGCAAACATGGATAATATAAATTCCCTATCCGACGATACTGCTGTTTCCAGCCAGATATATTTGTTTAAATTTGCTTTGCCTTGTGATATACTAAAGTAAAGAAAGTAAAGATGTAAAGAATTTGAAAGGTGGGATGCGGCGTGGAGGTGTCTCGGGTTAGCTCGAAGGGACAGGTAACGATTCCAAAACCAATTCGTGAATTATTAAAGTTAAACGAGGGTGATAGGATTGCCTTTATTGAGGACGATGGAAAGGTGGTCATTACAAAGGCCAGCTTAATTGCTTTGCGCGAACTGCAAGATACGCTAAGTAAAGAGGCACAGGCAAAGGAAATTACCGAAGCGGAATTGCTGGCGGATTTAGAACAAGTCCGCGAGGAAATGTGGAATGAACGAAAAAAGTAAGGCAATGCGTGTCTTTATCGATTCCAATATCCTGATATCCGCTATTTTATCCAATTCCTCCTTGTCAAGTAATGTGCTAACCTTACTGATTGAAGAACACCATCTGGTAATTTGCAGCTATTCAATCGCTGAGGTTTCCAAAATTATGAATCGCAAATTTCCCCAATATATTGCCAAATGGGATAAGTTTATTACAACATTAGAATTTGAAATGGTCTATACACCGGAGGAACCTTTGGCGTTTCGGGCACCATATATCCGTGATGAAAAGGATATCCCTATCTTGGTGTCTGCAATTTTGGCACAACCGGATATTTTAATAACCGGCGACTATGATTTCCATACCGCCGAAATTCAGGAATATTTTGCGGTTTATACGCCTGCTGATTTTTGGCGGACGTTTGGTTATCACATATTGGATTAGTTTTAGAAAAGTTAACGATTTTACTTTCCAAAGTCAGACCAAAACCTTTGTTCTCTGGTGGCGGCCGGACGAAGTGAGCGCATGACCTCCCTGCGGGCACCCTGGCTGCGGCTATAGAGATTCATGTGGTCCTTGGGAAAGGGTAAGGTTAGAGCAACAGAAAATTTATTCTGTTGCTCTAACCTTTTGTTTTTTTGTAGATCAGAAAGTATAAGTTTTGAGAGGCTGAAAGTATAAAACAAGGGGAGCCAAGGTCAATGCCCGGTGCTCTCGGCACCCCGGGTAACCCCCGGCCATTAGCGGAAAAAGTGTTCCGCAGGGGAGTGTGGGGTCAGGCCTTACACTTCACACAAATTGTTACTAATCTTTCTGCCAGGTGTTGCAGTTCATCTCTGTCGACGGCTTTGCTGTCCCTCTAATAATTCACTCATGCTTAGATTCCGACAGTTTTACTTCTATATATTCTATATACTTCTCGTTCGCCTTCATTTTGTTTTAGCAAGCATGGATAATATAAATTCCGTATCCGCGATACTGCTGTTTCCAGCCAGATATGCAAGTTGGCTGGTCGACAGGGTGTCTCATTCTGTCATATTTACGGTTATAATTTGGTGTAGCTTTGCTGAATTCCCTGCCTGATTTTAGAAAGTGGTTCAGCTGCAACTCCCCCGGCAGGTGGACATAGTTATTCCATGATGGCGTCTTGCCATCCGGATCACATCCGGCCTTCTCTTTTTGCGGCCATGCTATCATATTTTATCATTAGTGTAAACAGTAAGGCCTGACCCCCAGAAAGATGCGGTTATAATATTGGGTGTAGCTTTGCTGAATTCCCTGCCTGATTTTAGAAGTGGTTCAGTTGCAACTCCTAGCAGGTGGACATAGTTATTCCATGATGGCGTTTTGCCATCCGGACCACATCCGGCCTTCTCTTTTTCCGGCCATACTTCATATTTTATCATTAGTGTAAATAGTAAGGCCTGACCCCCAGAAAGGTGAGAGCAACAGAATTTTTTCTGTTGCTCTCACCTTTGTTTTTGGCGTCAATCAAGCTGAATTGGGAATTTATTTATTCAGGCAGCAGGTCAATCGCGGTCATGGCCATAGCCTTGGCGCCCACCAGCAGACGCTCCTGGGCGTAATCAGAGCCGGCGGCGGCGGCGAATTCCGGCGTATGGGCAACAAGGCCGCTGCCGATGGCGATGTCCGGATGCAGGGTCGGCACCCTGTGGCTGACATTGCCCACATCGGTTGAACCGCCGGCGTCGTCCGGCGGCAGCACGGTCACGGCTTCGCCCAGCTGGGCCATATTGTTTTGGAACAGGGGCATGAGGTGGGACGCGTTAATCAATTCTTTAAATAAGGGTTCATAATGGACGGCCGTTACGGTCGCGCCTGTGGCCAGAGCCACCCCGTCCGCCAGTCGGCGTACCGCCGGCAGCACGGTTTCTTCCAGGTAGCCGGAGGACAGTGCCCGGACGGTAAGTTTGGCCTCGGCCTCGGCCGGAATGACATTGGGGGCGGTGCCGCCGTTGGTAATAATGCCGCCGAGAATCGTTGGCCGGGTGAAGGTCTGCTGCAGGGGTTTCAGGCCCTGGTAGAACATAACCAGCGCATCCAGGGCGTTTACCCCTTTATCGGTTTTACTGGCCACATGGGCCGGGCGGCCATGAAAGGTTACCTGCAGCGGATGGGTGGCGTAGGACGTGCCGCCGATAGCGTTGCTGCTGGACGGATGGATAATCAGGGCGGCCGTCAGGTTGTCGAAAACACCGTCTGCGGCCATGGCCACTTTAGCGCCGCTGGTTTCCTCGGCCGGACAACCGACCAGATAAGCTACCGCCCGGTCGGCAGCCACGGCGGCAAAAGCCGCCGCCGCCCCCCAGCTCATGGCGGCAATCAGATTGTGGCCGCAGGCATGGCCCAGGCCGGGCAAGGCGTCGTATTCAGCCAAAAAGGCAATCTTTGGCCCCCGGCAGCCTTTGCTGGCAATAAAGGCGGTTTCATAGCCGCTGATATTTTTCTCCAGGGCAAAGCCCTGGCGTGCAGCCGCTTCGGTCAGGAGCCGGGCAGCCTGGTATTCCTGCCGGCCCAGTTCCGGGTTGGTATGGAGAAAGCGGCTGATGTGCTTTAGTTCAGGCGCCAGCTGATCTATAAACTCAATTGCACGCTTCTTCAGTAGGTGTTTATCCATTTTTCCCTCCTGTTTCCCAGCCTGCCGGTGTTATTCGGCGGTTGCCGCCTCAGTGATTACAAGCCCGCCGTCTTCCGTACGCAAGGTGGCGTTAACCCCCAGGGGCAGGGTTGCCTTGTCGGCAGTATGGCCAAAATGCAGGTTAATCAGTACCGGTTTGCCTAAGTTGCCCAGGCGTTCAGCCAACACCTCGGCGACGGTAAAGCTGGGTGGTTTGGCTTCTGCTTCACAATCGGCACAGACATCGAACACAATGCCGGCGGCAGCCTGGAGTTTACCGGCCAGCGACAGCTGGGTCAGCAGGCGGTCGATACGGTAGGGCGCTTCGCCCACGTCCTCCAGACAGAGGATCTTACCGGTTGTATCAAGCTCATAGGGGGTGCCCAGGGTGGCGGCGAGCAGGCTGAGATTACCCCCGGCCAGGGGGCCGGCGGCTGTGCCGGGTACGATAAATTCAGGCGCCGGGGCCAGGGGCGGATTGACAAGCAGGCCCAGCGGCGCCGGCGCTGTCACGGCCTGCAGAAAGTATTCCCAGGTATACGGAGACACCTCTTTGCCCAGATCTGACGCCACCATCGGGCCGTGGAAGGTGACCAGGCCGGCGCGCTGGCCGATGCTGGTATGGAGGGCGGTAATGTCGCTGTAGCCAACAAACACTTTGGGGTTTTGCCGGATGAGATCGTAGTCTAAGAGCTCCAATAACCGCATCGTGCCATAACCGCCCCGCAGGCAGATGATGCCGTCCACCGCCGGGTCGGCAAACATCGCATTAAGGTCGGCGGCGCGCAGCGCGTCCGGGCCGGCCAGGTAGCCCAGTTCCTGACTGACGGTAGCGCCCTGCTTGATCCGGAACCCGGCCTGCTCCAGCCAGGCCAGGCCGGCCGCCGCTTGTTCCGGGCTGCCCGGGCCGGCCGGGGCAATGACGCCGAGCGTGGCGCCGGGCCGGAGCCGGCGGGGTTTGCGCCGGGGCTTGGTAGCCATAGTATCAACTCCTTGCAAAGTCTCGCCGCAGGGGACCGGCGCGCCTATTTTTCCATATAGGTTGTTTTAAAGTCCGCTAAGCCCAATACTGACCAGAAGTAACCTTTGACATAGGGTTTGCTGATAAACGGCTGGGTTGTATAGTAGATGGGGATAATAACGGCGTCGTCAAACAGGATTTTTTCCGCCTCATGCATGGCTTGCATCCGGATCTGCTGGTCCGGTGTGGACTGGGCCTGCTCTATCAGGCGGTTATAGTCCGGGTTGGCGTAGTTGGCATCATTATCAGGATCTTTAAAGACATCCATAAAGGTCATGGGATCGGCGTAGTCACCGACCCAGGACGCCCGGGCGATTTGATAGTTGCCATGGTTTCTGGCCTCCAGGAATACCTTTGATTCCTGGTTGGCTAAATTGACGGTTATACCCAGGTTTTGTTTCCACATTTCCTGCATAGCCTCAGCAATGGATTTATGCAGTTCACTGGTATTAAAGGTGAGGGTAACAGGCGGCAGGCCCTTGCCGTCCGGGTAGCCGGCGTCAGCAAGCAGTTGTTTGGCCTGGGCCGCAGCCTCAACTGCGTAGTTGCCGCCCTCTTCCCGGAAATCCTTGCCGCTGGCCGGATTGATAAGACCCGGGGCTACCCAGGCGTATGCGGGCTTTTTACCGCCCTTGATTACATTGTTAACCAGGTCTTCCCGGTTGACAGCCTGGGCAAAAGCCTTGCGGACCTGAGGATTGTCAAAGGGCACGGCCTGGGTGTTAAAGACATAGTAGTAGATGCCGAGATAAGGCGATATTTTCAGCAGTCCGGCCTGAGTAAGGCGGTCATGCTCCACAACCGGGGGCTCGACCATCATATCCACCTGGTTGTTTTCCAGCATGGCTAGGCGGGTGGTCTGAGAATCACTGATCGGCCATTCCATTTTGGTCAGCTTTACGGCGGTGTTGTCCCAATACTGATCATTTTTGACAAATTCAATTTTGCCGCTATGGGTCCAGTGGCTGATTTTGAAGGGGCCGTTGCCAATTAACGTAGCCACCTCGTTAGCCCAGGCAGCAGGGTTGGCAGTGACTGTTTTTTGATGAACAGGATAAAAGGCATGAAAGGCAACCAGGCTTAAGAAATAGGCGGTGGGTTTTTCCAGCGTAACCTCCAGGGTCCGTTCATCCAGGGCTTTTACGCCCAAGGCCTCGGCCGGCAGTTTTTTTTCATTGTAGGCCTGGGCATTTTTGACCGGGAACAGCATATAGGCATTTTCCGAAGCCGTTTCGGGACTCAAAACCCGCTGCCAGGCAAAAGCAAAATCCTGGGCGGTAACAGGCTCGCCGTTGGACCACTTGGCGCCGGCCCGCAAATGAAAGACATAGCGTAGTCCGTCCGGGGACACCTCCCATTTTTCCGCTACGCCCGGCGCCGGCTGGTCTTGGGCATCAAGCCGGGTTAAGCCCTCAAAGATCTGCAGTTCCACCAAAGACTCAGGGATAGCGGTGGACTTGGCCGGGTCCAGGGTTGCGGGCTCGGCTTCCAGGGCATAGCGAAACACCTGCTCATTGGGGCCGGCGCCGGATTTGCCGCAGCCTGCCGCCAGGGCGGCCAGCATTGCCAGCAGCAGCAGGGCGGCACAGAGTTTTTTACACGACATGGTTATTCCTCCTTACACTACTTCATCTCTCCTAAAACCAGGTAATCATAGATGGTTTTGCCAATGGCGGCGACAAGCTGAAGCCCTTCATAATTGGCGGCAAGCCCGGCGGTCAGCACACAAATAATATACGGCCCGCCGGGGGCGAATAATATGCCGCCGTCATGTTCGGCCCCGGCCAGGGTTCCTGTTTTATGAGCAATAACAGTATCTTCCGGCAGGTAAAAGGGCAATTTGTCCCGGATCTGCTGCCTTTTCAGGATATCCAGCATCAGGGCGTTGCAGTGGGGCGGGATGGCGGGCAGGCTGCCGGCGGCAATCCCGGCAAACAGGCCGGCCAGATCGGCGGCTGAGGTCAGGTTTTCCCGGCCGGCGCCGGCGGCGGGGAAATCCATCATTTTGCGCTGCAGGACTGTGGACTGCAGGCCCAGGCCGGTTATCGCCGCATTGACCGCGGCCATGCCGGCCAGGTCAATGAGGATATTGGTAGCCGTGTTGTCACTGAGGATAATCATCAGTGTGACCAATTCGGCTACAGTCATTTGTATGCCGGGACGCAGCTCTTTTAGAATGCCGGCCCCGCCGGTTTGCATCCGGCTGGTTATCTCCACGGTTGTGTCCAGGGACAGCCTGCCTGTTGACGCCTGCCGCATCACTTCAATCATGATGGGGACTTTAATCATGCTGGCGGCCGGGAACACCATAGCCGGATTGATGGCTACCGCGGCTCCGGTGTTTTGCTGCCTGACGATAACCGCTGCGCGGCAGGCATACTGGTCCAGGATGGCCTGGATTTTTTTGTGCAGCTTTTCCATAGTGAAACTCCTTTGGCCGGGTAGGCAATCAGACAAAAACCCGGTGATATAAAGTGAAAATCAGGTGCCGGGATATAGGTGGCAGGCCGCCTGATGGCCGGCCCCAAGGTCGGCGAGCCCTGGCTCCTGCTCGGCGCACAGCGGCATGGCCTGGCGGCAGCGGGGGCGAAACCGGCAGCCGGCGGGGGGATTGACAGGGCTCTGAATATCGCCAGGCAGCAGCAGGCGCGGCCGGTTGGCCTCCAGGAGCGGATCGGGGATGGGGATGGCCGACAGCAGGGCCTGGGTGTAAGGATGCCGGGGGTTGCCGTATAATTCGGCGCTGCCGGCGATTTCAACGATTTTCCCCAGGTACATGACCGCCACCCGTTTACTGATATGCTTCACCATTGCCAGGTCGTGGGCGATAAACAAATAGGTCAGCCCCAGCCTGGCCTGCAGGTCTGTCAGCAAGTTGACGATTTGAGCCTGAATGGAAACATCCAGGGCGGAAATCGGTTCATCACAGATAATAAATTCCGGTTCCATGGCCAGCGCCCGGGCAATGCCGATCCGCTGCCGCTGGCCGCCGCTGAATTCATGGGGGAAACGGCTGGCGTGGCCCGGGTTTAGCCCGACCAGCTGCAGCAGTTCGGCAATCCGCTCCGCCCGCCGGCGGCCGCTGGCCAGACCGTGGATATCCAGGGGCTCGCCGATGATGTCGCCTATCGTCATGCGGGGGTTGAGGGAGGCATAGGGGTCCTGAAAAATCATCTGCATAGTGCGCCGTAGCTGCTGCTCGTCGTGCCTGCTGCTGATGATCGTGCCGTTAAAGATGATCTCGCCGGCAGTGGGCTTGTATAAATGGATGATCGAACGGCCGGTTGTGGACTTGCCACAGCCGCTTTCGCCAACCAGGCCGAGCGTTTCCCCCGCGGCAATGTCGAAACTGACGTCATCCACCGCTTTCAGCCAGGCTGTGGGCCGTCCCCAAAAGTCGGTCTGAATAGCAAAGTATTTCTTAAGCTTCCGTACTGACAGAATCGGCCTAGTTGTCATTGGTCTGCACCTCCGGCCGGGGGGCGCTGGGATGCTGCAGCCAGCAATTGACGCTGTGCAGCCGGGTGATCAGGGTGGTTGCGGGATAAGTCTCGGCGCAGATGCGCATGGCCTGGCGGCAGCGGGGATGAAAGGGGCAGCCGGCCGGCGGCCTAAGCAGGTCGGGCGGCTGCCCCTCAATGCCGGTTAAGGTTTGTTGGTGCTTGGCATCCAGCCGCGGTACCGATTGCAGGAGGCCCCGGGTATAGGGATGCCGGGGATGATGAAAGATATCCTCAGCCGTGCCGGTTTCGGCAATCCGGCCGGCATACATGACAATTACCCGGCTGCAGATGCCGGCAATGGCGCCAAGGTCATGGGATATGAACAGGATGGACATCTGCAGCCCCGCCTGCAGGTCCTTCAGCAACGTGAGTATCTGGGCCTGGATGGTTACATCCAGCGCTGTTGTTGGCTCATCAGCCAGCAGTAGCCTCGGCTTGCAGGCCAGGGCAATAGCGATCATAACCCGCTGGCGCATGCCGCCGCTGAACTGGTGCGGATAATTCTTAATCCGCTGCTCCGGCGACGGGATGCCCACCAGCTGCAGCAATTCGACGGCGCGGGCATACGCGGCGGCTTTGCTCAGCTGTTGATGCTGCTGCAAGGATTCGGCAATCTGCAGACCAACCGTAAGGACCGGATTCAGGGAAGTCATGGGATCCTGAAATACAATACCGATATCATTGCCCCGGATTTTTTCCAGTTCCGCTTCCGGCTGCTGCAAAAGATCGGCACCGGCAAACAGGATTTGGCCGTGCTTATAGGTCGCGGGCGGGGTGGGCAGCAGCCGCATAATGGCGTGAGCGGTTACACTCTTGCCGCAGCCTGATTCGCCGACAATGCCGACAGCCTCGCCGGGAAATATCTGAAAACTGACATGGTCCACGGCCTTTACCTCACCGGCGTAGGTGGCAAAGGAGACTGCCAGCTCCTGGATATCCAATAATGGCTTCATGGTTTACCTCCTGGTGCTAACGCCACGGGGATCAAGGGCGTCACGCAGGCCGTCGCCGAGAAAATTAAAGGCCAGCATGGTGAGGCTGATCGCCAGGGCGGGAAAGAATAACTGAAAGGGATAGGACCGCAGGCTGGTTACCCCTTCCGCAGCCAGTACGCCCCAGCTGGCCATCGGGGCAGCCACCCCCAGGCCGATAAAGCTTAAGAAGGCTTCGGCAAAGATGGCTTCGGGGATTGCGAGCGTCATCGTGATGATAATAGGCCCCAGGCTGTTGGGGATAAGATGACGCAGCAGTATCCGCCAGGTGCCGGCGCCCAGGGTCCGGGCGGCCAGGATATATTCCTGCTCCTTGAGGCTCAGAATCTGGCCGCGGACAATCCGGGCCATGCCCAGCCAGTAGGCAATGCCGAGGGCGATAAAGATATTGGTCAGTCCCGGTTTCAGGATAACCATCAGTAAAATTACATACAGCAGCAGCGGGATGCCGTACAGGATATCGATAATACTCATCATGATCCTGTCGGCACGGCCGCCCAGAATCCCTGCCAACCCCCCGTAAACAACACCGATAGTCAGGTTGATCAGGCTGGCGGCAAGGCCGATGGCCAGGGATACCCGCGCCCCGTACAATACCCGGGTAAATAAGTCCCGCCCCAGATTGTCGGTGCCGAACCAGTGCTCGGCGCTGGGCGGCTTATTGGTCTGGCTAAGGTCCTGGTCCGAGTAGGAGAAGGGGGAAAGCCAGGGGCCGACAATGGCGATAACGACAATCAGGACCAGGGTATACAGGCCGAACATGGCCAGCTTGTTTTTTTGCAGGCGCTGCCAGGCGTCCTGCCAGTAGGTTGGGCCCGGGCGCAGCTGGGCGCCGGCCGGGCTGCCGTGGCGGAGGGGGGCAAAAGCATCATTGTGCAGCCGCATGTTTCAGCCCTCCTGTTTCTCATTAAGTTTTATGCGGGGGTCCAGCAGGGGATAGATCAGATCGACAAGCAGATTCAGGACAATGATTAACAGGCTGTAAAAAATGGTAACCCCGAGAATGACAGTGTAGTCCCGGTTATAAATGCTTGTCACAAAATGACGGCCTAAACCGGGAATGGCAAAGATGTTTTCAATGATAAAACTGCCTGTCAAAACCGAGGCCGACATGGGGCCGATGTAGGTAATGACCGGAATCAGGGCGTTTTTTAAGGCATGGCGGTACAGGATAAGGGTTGGCGGCAGGCCTTTGGCCCGGGCGGTCTTAATATAATCCTGAGCCAGGACCTCCAGCATGCTGGCGCGGGTCAGGCGGGCGATAAACGCCATCGGATGAGCCGCCAAAGCCAGGGCCGGCATAATCATATATTCCACCCCGCCCCACATGGCGGCAGGCAATAAGCCTAATTGAATAGCCAGTACGTAGACCAGCACGGTGGCCAGGACAAAACTGGGCACCGACACGCCGGCGGTTGCCAGCACCATGGTGACATAGTCCTGCCATTTGTTCTGGCGCAAGGCCGCTAAAGCGCCGGCCGGGACACCGAGGAGGATGGCGAGGCCAATGCTTACAGATCCTAATTGCAGGGAAACGGGGAAGCTCTCGCGGATGATATCATTAACGGACCGGCCGGCATATTTAAAGGACGGACCCAGATCAAACCGGGCTAAGCTGGCTAAATAATCTAGGTATTGCTGCCAGAGAGGATCATGCAGGCGATAATGCTCCTCAATGGTTTTCAGGACGGCGGCGGGAAGGTTCTTTTCGTTGGTGAAAGGACCGCCGGGAATGGCATGCATTAATAAAAAAGTAATGGAAATAATCGCTAACAAAACCAGCAGCGAGCTGGCGATACGGTTGGCCATATAGCGGAACAAACGCGGGCACCCCTTTCGTGTGCGAATAAGATTATATTCGCTCCCGGTCCTTGTATCCCTCTTTATAACAGGCAGACAGCCCTGGCCGAAAGTAAATAATTGGACAATTCAGCGGGAGGAACTGGCAATTGGCTGTGGAATAAAAGCCCGTAACGGCAATTTTGGCAGTGTTGGACCGAATTTCTATATGATAACTGAAGGAGCATGACAGGTATGAGAAGGCAGGCAGCCGTGGCAGTGTTTATTATGATTCTGGGGTGGGCCAGCGGGGCGCTGGCGGCGGTGCTGCCGCAGGTGGAGGCCGAAGCGGCTGTGGTGATGCGGGCCAGCGACAAACGGGTGTTGTACGGGAAAAACCTGGACAATGTTATGTATCCGGCCAGCACCACCAAGATCATGACCCTGATTACAGCGCTGGAACAGGGTGACCCGGACAGTGTGGTTGTCGTCAGTCCGGCAGCGGCCGGCTGTGAAGGTTCAAGCCTCAACTTGCGGGCCGGTGACCGCCTGATCCTGCGGGAGGCTTTATATGGCTTGATGCTTGTTTCCGGGAATGATGCGGCTGCAGCCGTAGCCGAGAGTGTAGCAGGCTCGATACCGGCTTTTGTCCAGATGATGAATGATAAGGCTGAGAAGATTGGCACAATCCGCACCCATTTCAGCAATCCTCATGGGCTGCCGGACCCGGTCAATCACTTTTCCACTGCTTATGACCTTGCATTGATGACTGTATATGGGATGCAGAATCCCGTATTTGCCGACATCGTTGCCACCAGGGAATATGATGTCCATTTTGTCAGCCGGGGCAGTATTACCCATGCCAGAAATACCAACAGGCTGTTGGCTACATATGCGGGGGCTAACGGGGTAAAGACCGGTTTCACCAATGCTGCCGGTGAGTGTGTCGTTGCTAGCGCCAAACGTAAGGATGTTCAGCTGGTTGTCGTTGTTTTAAACAGTGAGCGGCGCTGGGAGGATGCAACCCGCCTATTGAATTATGGTTTTCAGCAGTTGGGCTTATAAAGATTTCTAACAACAGAGACGGTCTGTACTGGTTGCAAGCTATCAACAAACCCCTAGAAGCTTACTGTTTCTAGGGGTTTGTTGTAATGTAAGGGATAGCCTGAATTGCGGTCAGCCAATATACAACATTAGCATACCCGATACATTCCATAATATGTTGTGAGACGCCGGCAGAGCTGCTGCCGGTATGGCGGGTGGTATTGATCCGCATAATTATAAGCCGGCCGCCTGGACTTACCAAGCCTCTGGCAGGGAGAATCATAGCAATAACTTCGGCTTTATGAATTTTACAGCAAACAGGAGCACTTTAGAAAATATTTATCAACAGATGTATATTATCCTGGAGGAGTTTTACCATTATTTGTCGAATTGATATTGTTAAAGTATGGTAAAATTAAGCTAATAATTTTGGAGGTGGTTTGTATGTCGATTTTTGATATTATTGAAAAACGGAAGCAACAGCGTAAGCTGAAGGAACGGAAGAGAACCTTGCAAAATGCGGCAGTTGGTGCTGCTGTTGGCGTGACTGTTGGCGCAGCCGCTGGCCTGTTATTGGCACCGAAAGCCGGCAAGGAGACAAGGGCCGACATTGCCCAGGCTGCTAAGGAGCTGCCGGCAAAGGCTAAAGAAATTGTTGAAAAAACCAAAGAAAAGGTTGAAGATGCGAAGAAGGCAATCGCCGACAAGAAGGATTCCACTGTAGCGGTAGAGGGCCAGCAATAACGTTTGCAGCAGGGAAAGCATGGCGGCGGGCAGGCAGAAATGCCTGCCCGTCATTGATTAATTAAGGCGAAAGAGGGGATAATGATGTATATCTCATTATACGATTTGGCTTTTTTTATCCTATTTGTGGTGCTGCTTATCGGTGCCGGCTATTTAATCGCCGTTTTACGGCGGGCGTTAGGCGTCCTTGGCCTGGTTCACGGAATTCTCAAGGATCATCAGGGCGAGATTAATGAAACCATTTCTCTGTTTCAAGCAACGCTCATCAATATCAATGAGCTTACAGCGACTTTAAAGGAAGCAACTGTTCAGACTGCTTGCGCCGTTCGGTCAATTCCCAATGAAATTACTGATACGGTAGATGATTTGAGGGAAAGTTTCGAGACCTTTGCTCTCTATGCCAGGATTGTCAGAGAGGTCATCAAAGCGGTGTTTGCCAAATAACAAAGAGGATGAGACGGTGATGGTGTCTTCTAGAATTAACAGATCAATCGTAAATCAGCCAATTATCATTTGGAGGGGATTTAATGGACGGCAAAGAAACAAAAGACTATAAATCCCAGGACCTAAAGAAAAGATTAAATAAGCTACAGTATGCAGTGACGCAGGCAAACGCCACCGAACCACCTTTTCAGAATGAATACTGGGACAATGACCGGGAAGGTATCTATGTGGATATCGTATCAGGCGAGCCGTTGTTCAGCTCTAAAGACAAATTTGATTCCGGGTGCGGCTGGCCCAGCTTTACCAAACCCCTGGCCCGGGAAAAAATCCGGGAAAAAGACGATCACAGCCACCGGATGATCCGGACCGAGGTGCGGAGCAGCGGGGCCGATTCGCATCTGGGGCATGTTTTTCCCGATGGACCCGGTCCGGACGGTTTGCGGTACTGCATTAATTCAGCCGCCCTGCGCTTTATTCCGAAAGAAAGGTTAGCGCAGGAGGGCTATGGGGAGTATGTAGATTTGTTTGATAAGCGCTGACCAGAAGAGACAAACCACCGTCCTGCGTCCTGTACTGAACACAAAAGGACTGCCTCGCTTAGCTTTATTGCACACCCAGGCGAGGCAGTCCTTTTGGCTATCTGTGCCGGAGAATGGAGCCCAAAATTTTGCCGGCTTTGTAGGCCTCCAGCTTGGGCAGCGGTTGCTCGTTAAAGTGAAGGGGAAACTGAGCCGGAGAAATTTGTTCGAGAAAGCCGTGATCCCTGACTACTTTACCCACCGCGCAGTCGTGACCGTAACCACAGGTGTAGCATTGCCCGTGCCCGCAGGCGGCCACAGTGGCTACAGGGACTATATAGTTCCATTTCATATAGTGTTCAATCTCCGGCAGAACCGGATTTGCGCCTGCAAATTCCACACTGACACTAACCCCGAGCTTGCCTGCTAAATCAAATACCTCGCGATGACGAAAACAAAATGTCCGTTCCCAACAGGCATGGCCCAGAGCGTTCATGCGGCCGAAATAATTGGGGGCGCCAAAGACAATGGCATCTGCCTGTTTCATAAGCTCGCCGATCTCATTCCAGTCATCAGCCTCTATACAGCAATTGTCACTTGCACATAGAGTACAGCCGGTACAGCCATTAATTTTTTTCCCGGACAAAGAAATATAGTGATATTTTAATTTGCTCGCTTCGAGTACAGCTTGCACAGCTGCGGCAGTCACACCATCTTTCCGGCCACTGGCACTAATTCCCAGTATCATGCTCGCACCTCTTTTCAAGTCTTATTTCCGACAAACCTTATTCACTCTTGCAGAGTAGCATTCGCAAGATAAGCCGCTGCTGCTTTCACCACCTCTATAAGCATATAGTGCTACGATACTATGATACTCGTAAGCCTGCCGACAAGCTGTTAATTATTTTACTAAATTATCCTTTCTTTCAGAAAAAAGATTTGTATCTGAATAGGCATGAAAAATATACAAGTCCATAATTTTTACCTGTTTTGTAATTTTCTCTATAAATTTGTCCGGGCAGGGATATTCTTTTTAAAGAGGAAATAAATTAAGGTAATAAGATGTTGGGAGATGGTCTCTGTGAAGAAGGTTAATGTGGGAATTTTGTTTGGCGGCAAATCGGCTGAGCATGAAGTTTCCCTGCAGTCGGCGAAAAATATTATTGACGCCATTGATAAAGAAAAATATGATGTAACCCTGATTGGCATCGATAAAACCGGGCAGTGGCATTTAAACGACAGCCCCCAGTTTTTATTGAACAGCAATGACCCCAAAGCGATTGCCTTAAGTAAAACGGAAAAAGGTGTTGTTATCGTGCCGGGGCAGGAAGGGGAAAAACTCCTGCAGCTTACCGGCAGCAGGGCAGCCGGCAATGTTGATGTCATATTTCCGGTGCTCCATGGCCCGTATGGTGAGGACGGTACGATGCAGGGACTGTTAAAGCTGGCTAATATCCCTTTTGTCGGGGCCGGCGTCCTGGGTTCTGCCATTGGCATGGACAAGGATGTTGCCAAACGGCTGCTGCGGGATGCCGGTATTCCCATCGCCCGGTTTATGGTTGTTTATAAATGGGACCGGGACCGTTTGCCTTTGGACGAAATTACCCAGTCCTTGGGATTGCCGCTTTTTGTCAAGCCTGCGAACGCAGGTTCCTCGGTCGGTGTGAGCAAGGTAAAAACCAAAGAGCAGTTTATGGCAGCTGTTGACAATGCCTTCCGCTTTGACACCAAGATATTAATTGAAGAGTTTGTGGCCGGACGGGAAGTGGAGTGTGCCGTGTTAGGCAATGAGGCGCCGCAGGCCTCCCGGGTTGGGGCCATTATTGCGCAGCAGGAGTTTTACTCCTATGAGGCAAAATACATTGATGAGAACGGGGCGGTCCTACAGATCCCCGCCGATATTCCGGCGCCGGTGGAACAAGAACTGCAGGCAATTGCGGTCCGGGCTTTTCAGGTACTTTGCTGCGAAGGCATGGCCAGGGTTGATTTTTTTCTGACAGCAGATAACAAAGCCGTAATTAATGAGATTAACACAATTCCCGGCTTTACTAAAATCAGCATGTATCCCAAACTTTGGGAAATCAGCGGCATCAGCTATCCGGACCTGATTGACCGGCTGATCCAGCTGGCGCTGGAGCGGCATGGCCGGGAACAGCATTTACAAACCACTTACAGCTAACATACATAAACCTCCCGGCTGCGGGAAAATTAAAGGCAGTAGGAGGAGGTGTCTCATGAATATTTTACGTTTCGGAGCACGGCTAATCAGCCGCAGCTCGCCTGTCTTATTGCTTGCCGGCGGGGCCGTGCTGGCCCTGACGCTGACGCCGGTCCGGCAGGGACTGAGGGCCGTTGCCGTCCAGGCCACAAAGGGAGCCTTGGTTGTCGGTGAAGGGGTAAAAAATGTAACCGCCAGGCTACAAGCAGAGGCCGCCGGGATTGTAGCCGAGGCGCGCGAGTCCGAACCTCGCGCTTGCGGCCGTTCGCTGCACTCCCTGACGACCTGCGCCAAGGCTAAAGGGCGCCGGATGGCTGTGGCTACTACGGCCGGTGTACTGGCCGTGAAGGAGCAGGCCGAGGCTCTGCAGGGGGAATTTAAGGGCATTGTCGAGGAAGCGAAAGAACGGCGGGAAACAAAGCCGCCGGCAGCCGCCGGCGGCGAAATAACGGACCCTGGCTTGACAAGTACGGAAGGGCTCGAACGGCTGCCGGACGGGCTGGAAGCGCCGGTGGCGGAAATTGGTCCCGATGCCCCCCGGAAAAGGCGGTCCGGCGCTAAAAAAAATACGGAATAACCGGCAAAACCCTCCGCGTAACAGCGAGAGGGTTTTGACGGTTTATGAGTGTTCAGGCTTACAGAGCTGCTTATGGCCGGCTTCTTTGGTTCCACAGGCTTTGCCTAAACCGTAGACCAGGGGAATTCCAATGGCGTGGACAAGCAGAAACGTGCCCCAGCCAATTGCGGGCCGCATCAGCATCCAATACATCACACCACCTCCTCTGAAGGTAGTATCTGCGCCTGTAGCAAATCTATTCCGCCAGTCTTTAGGCTGTACAGACTCGATACTAAAGTCCGCTGCCGCAGTAAAGCCGCCGGTAGCAGCGGGAGGTGGATGATACCAACAACCAATTGTAAGCGCCCTCCCCTTAACAGAACAACAGCGAGGAGCCATAGGCCTCCTGGCTGTTATAATACCGAACGGAATGTAAGACTAGAAAAGTTTCAAGCGCGTCCAGGAAATGCCTGCAAGCAAGTTGTCTTTCGATTCTTTGCTTTTTTTCTTAATATAACCAAAGAATTGTCCCATAAATTCTTCCCAGATTTTTACTACGGCCTCTTTAGACTGGGAAGACTGGCGTCTTAGTTCAATGCTTATATCAATCGCCTCGTGCAACTCGCGGCGGGCGTTCAGCATTTTTTCCTGTAATAATTCAACGGTAGCCAATTTTTCCTCCTGGCGCATAGATAATTAAGTGGAACTTTCTTCCGGGGAGACTGGCCCGGTAGTGCCCGGGTCGTCAAGAGAATCCTTAAAACGTTCAAACTGGGCTTCACTTACCAGGTCTTCAATATCTTCCCGCATGCCGCTGAATAAGCCCTGGGCCTGATCGGTCAGACCCATTACCCCCTGGACTGTTTTCACAGCCAGCGGGCGCAGCTTTTCTCGGACACTTGGCAACAGTACGGCGCCGACAACGGCCGCCCCTAACCAAAAGGTCAAATCCTGGCCTGTCCGCATTTTTATTTCGTGATTTACCCGGCGTTTGCCTCTGGTAAAGCTGTTCATATCCGGACTTTGCTCCACCAGCTCGGTTAGTTCCGATAAATGCAGCAATTCTGCCCGTTCTTTCCTGATCATCTGCTGTAATACCCGGCGGGCATAGGGATCAGTCACGGAGTTTAAGCGCTGCTCATACGTGTGGATGGCATTAAGCTTGGCCCTAAATACCTGTTCAAGGCCCAGGACTGTTTCATCATTGCCGGTTCCGAGCGCCAGTTCGCGCATACGCTGCCGGCGGTTGTAGCGCAACGCAGGGCGGGCTTCGGGCCCGGCGGCGTAGCGCGGATCACAGTTGTAGCCGGAGCGGGCTTCGTACCCGGCATCACAGCGCGGATCACAGTTGTAGCCGGAGCGGGCTTCGTACCCGGCGTCATAGCGCGGATCATAGTCGTAGTCCGGCCGGGACTTGCACCTGGCGTCATAGCGCGGATCATAGTCGTAGTCCGGCCGGGGCTTGCACCTGGCGTCATAGCGCGGATCATAGTCGTAGTCCGGCCGGGGCTTGTACCTGGCGTCATAACGCGGATCATAGTCGTAGTCCGGGCCGGGCTCGCACCGGCTGCCGGCGTGTCGACCACCATAGTTGTAGTCAGAGCGGGACTTACGCTTAGAATCATAACGGGGATCATACTTGTCACTGGCTTTAGCGTGGCATTGTTCTTCCTGTTTACTGTCAGACCGCGTTTCTATATCAGACATTATATCCCTCCCTGGAAGCTTCTATACAATAAATGTAAACAAGAATATTGTTGCCACAGTTATCCAGATTATGCAGGATTTGCTCAGTGAAAAAAATGTTTTTTGCGGTCTGCATATTGACTAAGGCTGGCAACATATACTATAATTAATTTAAATGATAATGATTATCGCTATCTTCAAGGAGGCTTCTAATTTATGTCAGCATATTTACAGCCGATTGATTCGCTATTAGTAGAATGCAAAAGAGATATACGTTGGGAGTTCCATCAAATATATACCCGGATCCGGCCGGAAGAGATTCAGCGGCTGGCTGAGGCGCTTTTGCGCAAGACGCCGCTGGAATGGCCCGGTTCATTAGTTGAACTGCAAAAAGGCAAAATGCTGAACCGGCTGTTGAAGCATTTGAATTTTCATCTCCGGCGGCATGGTTTTTCCGCCGAGGCAGAGTTAGTTTTCAAAGGGTCTTTCCCGGCCTTCTCCCTGCGTCCTTTGCAGGCAATCATCGAGGAACACCGCGCTACCCTGCGCACCGCCAGGTGCATCGAATTTCTGGGCAATAAGGTCTGGGATTATGCGCTGAAGCCGGTAAAGAAAAGGCTGATCCCTTTCCATGCCGACATTGCGTCCGCCGTACTGGGGACCTGCGGCTGCTCGGCCAAACAGCAGCTGGCTCTGGCGCTGGCTGATCTGGGGCAGAGGATCAGGGGCAGTATTATTAATTTTTTATTCGCCTGTGAAGCCATGCTGATTGAGCAGATTCAAGAGCAGCTTTTATTACACAAGGCAAAGCTGCATCTGCCTATTTCCGAAGCCGCCGTATAAACAAAAACTTCCTCCATATAATATTCTAGCTGGGCGTTAGCCTTGCTAGGCACAATAATCCCAGTGTCTGGGATTATTTTTATTTGAACACCAAGGAAGCGGAATTTTTTAAAGTACTGTGTACCTCAAAGGAGGACGTAGCTTGTCTGGAGGATTTCCTTATATCGTCCATCGATTGCCGGGACGGATTCGCCTGTATTTTCCCCGGCTGCAGTCCAATCCCGCTGTTGCCGCCCGTATGACCGGATTTTTAAAGAGCCAAACCGGGATTAAAGAATGTAGTGCTAACCCTAAAACCGGAAAAATATTAATCTATTATGATCAGACCCGGGTATCGGAGCAGGTATTGTACTCTTGGCTCCGGCAATATCACTGTCCGGGTCCGGCCGCCAACCGCACGCGGCTGAACGCCAACAGGGCCGCTGCGAAAAAAACCTTTGCGCTGGAAGATATGTCCATTCCCACCCAAATTGCTCTGGTTGCCCTCGGGGGGGCTGCCCTGCTCTATTACCTGGTCAGGTATTGCTGCCGCCGCAGTCTTATTACCCGGGGCATGGAAAGAATAACAGGCTTGGTTACATTGCTTACAGCCCTGCCCATTTTGCGCAGCGGCCTGGAAAGCATTATCCGCCAGCGTAAATTGAACAATGAAATCCTGATCGGTTCAGCCACGCTGCTGTCGCTGTTGCTGCGGGAGGGCGCCACCGGCTTGGTTGTTGTCTGGCTGGTTAACTTAAGCACCCTGATTGAGACGTTAACCCTCGACAGATCGCGCCGGACCATTCGCGCCATGCTGGAAGGCAATGAGAAAAATGCCTGGATTGTTGTTGACGGGCAGGAGGTATCCATTCCCCTGGCCCAGTTGCAGCAAGCGGATACGGTATCGGTCAAACTGGGCTGCAAAATTCCTGTGGACGGGACTGTGGTCGAAGGCGCAGCGGTTGTCAATCAGGCGGCTTTAACGGGGGAACCGATACCTGTTCATAAACAAGCGGGCGATCAGGTGCTGGCAGGCTCCACGATTGAACAGGGCACCTTATATATCCGGGCGGAAAGGGTAGGTGATGAGACCTCTGTGGCCCGGATTATCCATCTTGTCGAGCAAGCCACCCATTCACGGGCTCCCATCCAGCGGCTGGCAGACCAATACTCAGCCCGGATCATTCCGCTTTCCTTTGTCCTGGCTTTTATTGTTTTCCTGCTGACGCGGGATATCCGGCGGACGATGACGATCCTGATTGTGGCCTGTCCCTGTGCGGCGGGACTGGCGACCCCGACTGCGCTGAGTGCGGCGATCGGCAATGCCGCCAGCAGGGGCATTCTCGTTAAAGGCGGCCGTTATCTGGAGGAAGCCGGCAAAGTGGATTTTTTATTATTTGATAAAACCGGGACCTTAACTGCGGGCAAACCGGCCGTGGCGGAGGTCATTTCCGCCCATCAGCAATATAATGCCGATGCGATTTTAACAGTTGCCGCGGCGGCCGAGGCCAATGCCAACCACCCGCTGGCCAATGCGATTAAAGCCGCGGCTGAACAACGCGGCATAAGCCTGCCTGTTGTCCCTGACAGTGAAATGACTGTGGGGAGCGGGGTTAAGGCAATGGTCAACGGCAACGCAGTCTATGTGGGCAATTGGCGGTACTTAAGTGAGATGGGGTTTAGAATGCCGCCGCGGCTGCCGGCCTTAACCGGCGCTTACGCCGAGAATTCAACCCTGGTCTATGTTGGCAGCGGGACGCAGACAATCGGGGTTATTGTCATTCAGGACGCCCTGCGGACCAATGCCGTCAAAGCGATCTGCGATCTTAGGGCCGAGGGGATTATTAACATCGGTATTGTCAGCGGCGATGCGGAGACTGTCGTTAGAGAAACCGCCAGTCAACTGGGAATAGAGGCGGCCTGGTCGGCGATGCTGCCGCAGGATAAATTTGAACTGGTACAAGCGTTGAAGGCCAAAGGCCATACAGTGGGCATGGTTGGCGACGGGATCAATGACTCTCCGTCGCTGGCCATGGCCAATGTCGGCGTGGCCATGGGGGTGGGCGGAGCTGACGCCGCGATTGAAACAGCCGGGATTGTGCTGCGGGAAGACAATCCGGAGAAAATTGTCGACGTCGTTCGCCTGGGCAAGCGGTCCTTAATCGTAATCAGGCAAAACTTTTTGTTTGCCATTGGGGCGAACATTTTGGGCCTGGGCTTGGGCTCTGCCAAATTAATCTCGCCGTTTCTGGCTGCAATCCTGCATAATGCCAGTACCCTGGCGGTGGTACTTAATTCCACACGGCTGCTCTCCTACGCGCCGGAACAGGCGAGCAAGCCGCCCCTGCCGGCTTCGCCGGCATGTGACCGCTATACGCTTCCCTATGAGCAGGAACTTGCCGCCGGTCTAAAGCCGTAAAATGTAAGCGATGCTAACGCCTCTGACAGCGAGCTGCTCAGAGGCGTTATTGTTTGTAATAGACTATTCTTTCCTTATAAACATTTGCTTAAGAAAGCATTTGCGTGATTTTTACTTTTCTTATATGATAAGAATATCAATTATTTGCTGCTGTCTCTCGTTTCCATGATCCAGGCGGAGATTCAATTAGCGGCTCAAGGTAATGTGTCAGCTGATAAGTCGAATCGGAGGGTTTGGGAGGTGAATTATGAATGCCCATGGTGAACAACGCTTATTTAAGCGCAATGGCCGCGATACCTGGCTGCTGCGTTTATATGTAGCCGGCCAGACCCCCAAATGCATGAAAGCCTTTGCTAATCTAAGAGAGATTTGTGAAACCCATCTTGCCGGCAGGTATAGCATTGAGATTATTGATTTGCTTAAAGCCCCGCAGCTGGGGCGTACTGACCGGATTGTGGCTATTCCTACTTTGGTACGGAAACTACCGGCCCCCCTTGTCAAAATTGTCGGCGATTTATCTAATACCGAACGTGTACTGGCGGGACTCAGTATAAAGCCTAATTAGGCGGTCAGATTACGGCCGCAATAACCAACATAAAAATTCCTGCGCCTTAACGGCTGTTACAGGGATATGTCCGTTGCCAGCTAGTTCAGATTCATTGTTACCGAAGAGTGAGGACTGAGATGATTCGCAAATATCGTTCAATTGATGCTCTATTAAAAGAGAATATCCAGCTTCGCCAGCAGCTTGCGGAAGCTAATAGTATGCTGGACGCGATCAAGCAGGGCGAGGTTGACGCTCTGCTGGGCTCGGATGCTGCGTGCGACCAGGTTTATATCTTAAAGGGTGCAGATCATATCTATCGGGTATTAGTGGAAGAAATGCAGGAAGGCTGCGCTACCATTGCCTCTGACGGGACCATTTTGTTTTGCAATAAAAACTTTGCCGATATTGTCAAAACCCCGCTGGAAAAGGTCCTAGGGTTGTCCATATATAATTTTTTAAAACCAAAGGACAGAGCGGCCTTTGCTTTTTTTATATCGGCGCGCACAGGCCGTTTCCATACGGAGTGCAGTTTTGAAATCAACGCGGCCTTCTGTGCCTCAGTCATTCTTTCTGCAAGCAACATTACCATTGACGGGGATACACTTACTTGTCTGGTTATTACCGATTTGACGGAATTAAGGCGCAGCGAGCGGTTTACTCAAATGATATTTAATCAGGCTAAAGAACCGATTATTGCCTGTGACAAAAACGGGAAGATTATTCAGGCCAATCCGGCAGCTGTTGCTATGGCGGGAGGGCAACTGGTCGGCAATAACTTTGACAGAATAATCCCCCTGTTTCGTGAAGATAACGGCTTAAGGCTCGGTTTAAACGAGGCTGCCGCTTCCAGTTCGTCGTGCGGTATCGAAGTCACCTATGAGCGGCAGGATGGCAAAGTATTGCACTTGCTTATTAATGCCGGCCAATTCAACGGGAGTGAGGCTGACGACAATCTCATCGGTTATGTTGTCACCTTAACCGATATAACAGACCAATGCCTGCTGGCCCAGGAGATGACCCGCCTGGACCGCCTTAATCTGGTGGGGGAAATGGCGGCCGGTATCGGCCATGAAGTCAGAAACCCGATGACAACGGTGCGCGGGTATCTGCAGCTGTTCCAGCGTAAAGAAAAGTACGCCGACGATCGTGAACAGCTAATGGTCATGATTGAGGAGCTGGACAGAGCCAATTCAATTATTACCGAATTTTTATCCCTGGCCAAAAACAAGCGGATTGAATCCAAACCAGGCAATTTAAACGGAACCATTCATGCCTTATTTCCTTTGCTGCAAGCCGATGCTTTTCACTTTGGCCATGAAATCCAAGCCGATATCGGTGATATCCCCACTATCTGCTATGATGATAAAGAGATCAGGCAGCTTATCCTGAATTTAGTGCGTAATGCCATGGAGGCCATGGCATCCCGCGGCTTGGTAACCATCAGGACTTATATCGATAATAATACGGTAACACTGGCTGTTCAGGACACGGGGCCAGGCATTCCCGAGCCTATTTTAGCCAAAATCGGCACACCCTTTCTGACCACCAAGGAGGGGGGCACCGGCCTGGGCTTATCGGTTTGCTACCGGATCGCCGAAAGTCATGGGGCAAAAATTGAGGTTGAAACCTCAGCCCGGGGCACGACTTTTTTTGTCCGGTTTACTATTTTGGCTGACTGAGTTCAGGCTGCAAAACCTCCCGGCCGGGGACAAGCAAAAAGCCGCCCTCACGGAGGCGGCATGGTATCGCGACAGAAGCGGCGGGACAATCTTGTGGTACGATGAGTAGCTAAGGAAGAGGAAAACGCCCCGTAAACCGGGATTACTGGCGGGTAATGATGCGGACAAGCCTGTCATAGAACACATATTCCCAGACCCATTTCATAAAAACCACAAAGCGGTTCCGGAAATCAATTAACCGTAAAATGTGGACCAGAGACCAGATGAGCCAGGCGGCAAAGCCTTTTAGCTTCAGATGCCCCATGTGAACAACGGCCGCATTCCGGCCAATTGTCGCCATACTGCCTACATCTTTATAAGTGAATTTTGCCAACGGTTTTGCGGCTATGAGCTGTTTGATGTTTTTCGCTGCCGTCTCGGCCTGTTGGATGGCCACCGGCGCAATCATGGGCAAAGGCCGTCCGCAATATTCGTAATGGGCGGCATCGCCGATAACAAAAACATCCGGGTGCGCGGGCAATTGTAAAAACTCATTTACAATGGCCCGGCGGGCCTGATCCTGTTCGACGTGCAATGTGTCCAGCAGGGGCGCCGCCTTTATTCCGGCTGCCCAGATGACTGTCCGGGTGGGGATTATTTCGCCGCCTTTGATCGCCAGCCGTTCCCCGTCATAATCAGTGACCTGTACGCACAGCCGGACTTCAACATGTTTGCGGATTAAGGTTTCCACCGTCGTTTCCCGCAACTCCTCCGGCATTGCCGCCAACACCTTGTCGGAAGCCTCGACCAACACAATGCGAACCTCTTTAAAATTAATCGTATGATATTCCTTGGCCATGACCAAATAGATTAATTCCGACAAGGCGCCGGCCGATTCCACACCGGTTGGCCCGCCGCCGACAATGATAAAGGTTAAGAGCGCCCGGCGCTTGTCCCTGTCTTTTTCATAGGCAGCCAGTTCAAATTGATGGAGAATGTGGTTGCGGATGGTTACCGATTCATCCAGGTCTTTCAGGCCAAAACTGTTCTTGGCCACGGCAGTAAGCCCAAAGTAATTGGTAACGCCGCCCGTGGCTATCACCAGATAGTCGTAAGTTATCTCCGTGTCAGCAAGCAGCACCGCCTTGCGCGCAAAATCAATGCCGGTTACCTCGCCCATCCGGAACAAAACGTTTTTTTGCTGCTTGATCATAGCCCGCACCGGATAGGCAATATCATCAATGGATAAGGTGGCCGTTGATACCTGGTACAGCAGCGGCTGAAACAGATGATAATTATGCTTGTCGATTAAGGTTATCCCGACACCGGCCTTGCTTAAAGCCCGAACGGCCCGGATGCCGCCAAACCCGGCCCCGATGATGACAATGTGTTTTGTTTGTGATTGTTCCTGCATAACAATATCTCCCCTCACTTATATAGTAACTGTTGCAGATAGTACGGCTAATGGTAGTAGTAGCTGCTATTTCGATAATTAATTATAATTGGAGATAATCTAACAGCATTGTTTTGCTAATTCTACTATAAGCTGGATAAAGACAAATAAATAATATTTATTATATATGATATGATAGTTTCTAACAATCAAAGTATTTACTCACCTTTAGGGAAAAGTATCGTTCTGGAACTTGTTTCTGAGGTGAAACAGCAGCATTGGGAAGACTGCTGGCGGCAGTAGGCGTTTAATAAAAAAACAAAAACACAGCAAAGCCGCCTGTTTGGCGGCTTTGCTCGTACTCCACAGGAATATCCCAGCAGGGATACAAAGCGGTCTCGGGGAAACAAAACTACAGCAGGCAGAAGAATTATTGGCATAAAAGAATTATAAACAAAGAGTTCTGGCAGAGCCGTTGGCGTTCAAGCTAGCGCTGCTGCAGGAAGGTCATAAACTCCTGGTGGATCTGGCTGCAGTCCCGCAAGCCCTGCTTGTAGGCGATTTCCGCCGCCTGGCCCGATTCCAGGCCAGTGAACGACTCGTAATCCATGACTAGCTCCTGCAATTCCGGATACTGGTCCTGCAGCTCCCCGGCCAGGGCCAGCAGCCGGTCGAGGGTGGCGCTGACCTTGCTGACCGTCTTACTGTAGCCGGCCTCGTTGGTGCTGGCCAGTTTGAGGATACTGTCCACCCGGATAAAGATATACTGATTAAAGGTCTCGGTCAAGATGCTGCGCAGCATCAGCCGGTCCTCCGGCTCTTCCGGCCCGGCCCCGGGCGGCTGCGGCTCCCGGTCCCGCTCTGCCGGCAGGAAGGAAACCAGCCCCGGACAAAAAGCGGCACCGCCTGCTGTTGCTTGATCAGACATATATATACCCCCTATATTCAGACTGCGGCCGGTATGGCCGTCAGCTTATTTTACAGGGGGAAATTAAAAAGAACGCATGCAAAGGGTTTACCCTACACATGCGTTCTGTTGCGATGTCTGTTACATACTCAGCGCTAATAAACCGGCATACCCGGCCGAAACAACAAGGGCGGTCACAAACCGGTATTCCTGTTTGCCCGCTGCTGCTCCTTAGCGGCTGAGGCTAGAGCGAATCATTTGCTGCGTCCAGTCGCACTCCCAGCCCGGCAGCGCCCCGGCAACGGCTATTAACCCCGCGCTTCCCGCTTGTGCGGCGGCCGAAGTGCGGTTATAATAGAAATGTCGTCGTGGACAGCTTGGCTGTTACGTGTAGGTGTTACGGCACCTTGCGCGGGCCTGAAAGTGTTCCCGCACTTTCAGGTCACGGCGACTTTTTAATTTCCACCTATTTCTAATTATAGCCTGTTTGCGGTAAATTGCAAGTACGGATCGGCTGGCCGGCTGGGGTTTTTCTGAAGTAACATGTGGGATTAGGTTATTGTTAGGCCGATAATTAACCAGACAATCACCCGCGGAGAAATCCACACAGTACTCATCTCCTTATCCGGCTGGGACGGGTAAGCACTCATCCCATTTACATTACAACGCGGTTTTTTCCAGTACCAGCTGAAAATATCTTTTATATCTCACATAAATAGGGTATAATAGACATAGATTAATACAGCAAAACGCCCCTGCTGCTAACAGGAGCGCTTTGCCTTTGAAATAGGGAGGCTACCTGAGCCAAATTGTGATTGCTAATGGTTTAAGTAACATTATCGTTATGGCGATAATTAACCAGGCAATCACTCGTGGAGAAATCCACACGGTATTCACCTCCTTATTCAGTTTTGGGACGAGTGGACTCTCGTCCCATTTACATTATAGCGTGGTTTTAGTAAGATTGGTATAAGAGAAGAGCAGTAGGAATAGAGCAGTTTTAGATAGGCGTATTAATGAACCGTAACATGAGATGTATTGAAACTGGTGCATGCAGCATCGTATGGACTGGGACAAGGAGCCTTTGACCGTAACATGGATGTAGAAGCCGGGAATCGCTAAGTATTCATGTATATCTGCCCTGGTTCCGGCGTAAGTCTATATAGGGGTTACCGTATGACTCTGCGGCAGATAAGAGGCTAATCTGCGCAAGGGGGGAGGCTGCATGGCATTATTATTTCAACTTGGAGCTAATCAGCTTGGGGCACTTAGCGCAATTCTGGCCATCCTCTGGGCAGAGGAACTTGATCTGGATGAACTCAATTCCCTGGGAAACTTTTTTGAGGCCCTGGGCAGTGTCATGCTTGCTATCGCCGCCCAGAGACAGTTATTGAAGGCGCAGCAGGAGGAAAAGCAAAATTCACCTGAAAGTGAACAGATACAGGAGCTAATCAGGCGTATTCAAAAATTGGAGTCGTAAGCCATTACTCTGTGCCATACAGCTGGCGCAGTTTTTTTGTACCGGCCGGATAAAAAAACACGGCTGGCGATAACGGCGCCCATTTGCCCTCTAGGCAAGCGGGCCAATGTTGGGTATAATGCAAAGAGCAAGTATGCGTGGTTGTACTGCGCCTATTTTGCTCAATGTTGAATTCGGGGAGGATATTGTAGTGACTCAAGACATTCTAAATCAAAATGACGCCAATACGCAGAAACTTAACTGGGAAGCCTTTATCAAACAGGATGTGCTTAATTTTCTGATGGCCCATAACCTGCAAGCCATCACTGTGGATGACGGCGCCGGCAAAAAAGGCGTAATCAAGCGGTCAGCCAAAGGTGAGCTGGCAGTACAGATAACTTCCAACGAAAAGCTGTAAGATTGAGCGCCCTTAACTAAAGCTGCTGCTGCCGCTGAGTTAAGGGTGTTTTCCTGGGCCTCATTGACAATTTGCCGGACTGGTTATACAGTGATGATAGGAAAAGGCCGCTTAGCTTTTACCGGCGGAAAAACGCGCAGCCAGGAGTTTGCCTGCCGGTAAAGCTGCATTGGCAGCGCTAAATTACAATCGCAAGAGGGCAAGCGTTTATGTCTGAGAATAAAGTAATTAAGACCTCGGTCCGCAATTTAGTTGAGTTTGTACTTAGAGCAGGTGACCTGGTTGCAGCCTTCACCGGGAGCTCGCGCCTGGTTGACGGGGCTAAAATCCACCGTAAGCTCCAGCAGTCCCAGACTGCCGAGTATCAGCCGGAGGTCAGCCTGACAATAACAGTGGAGCGGTCTGCGCTTGTCCTGCAGATTAGCGGCCGGGCTGACGGTGTGATTACAACAACAACGGCAGGAGGCACGGCAGAGATTACCATTGATGAAATTAAGTCTGTCACCCAGGAGCTTGAAACGCTGGCGGCCGAAGCCAACCCCCTGCACTGGGCCCAGGCCAAATGTTACGCCTACATGTACGCCGCCCAGCATGGCCTGGAGCAGATTGGCGTCCAGCTTACCTACTGCCAGGCCGCTACCCTGGAAACCAGGCTGTTCAAGCAAATCTACCCGGTGCGGGAACTGGCCGTTTTTTTTGAGGCCCTCATCAGCGACTATGTTATGTGGGCCAAGCGGCTTGGCGACTGGGCGGTCAGCCGGGATGCCTCCGCCGGCCAGGTGCAGTTCCCGTTTTCTGCCTTTCGCCCCGGCCAGCGGCAGCTAGCGGTTGCCGTATATAAGACAATCCGCGGGGGGGTTAAGTTATTTGCCCAGGCGCCTACCGGCACAGGCAAGACCATGGCCGTTATATTTCCGGCTGTTAAGGCCCTGGGGCTGGGACATGTGGAAAAAATATTTTTCCTTACTGCGAAAACGGTAACCCGGCAGTTGGCGGAGGCTGCTTTTGACCGTCTGCGGCAGGCCGGATTGCAGTGTAAAACCCTGACCCTGACTGCCAAGGATAAAATATGTCTCAGTCCCGGTTCGGCCTGTACGCCGGAGGAATGTCCCTACGCCGCGGGGTATTATGACCGGATTAAGCCGGCCTTGCTCGCCTGCTGGCAAGAGGCGGCTTTTACCCGCGAGGTCATTGAACAGCAGGCGCGGGAATACCAAGTCTGTCCCTTTGAATTATCGCTGGAGCTGGCATTTTGGGCAGATGCGGTTATTTGTGATTATAATTATGTGTTCGATCCCCGGGTTTATCTGAAGCGGTTCTTTCAGGAACCCGGCGGGCAATACTGCTTCCTGGTTGATGAGGCCCATAATCTTGTTGACCGGGCCAGGGAGATGTTTTCCGCGGCGATAACAAAGCAAAGCTTTATGCAGATTAAGAAAGCGGTCAACAAGGAGCTGCCCGCCCTGGCTAAGACTGCCGGCAAGATCAACAGGCTGCTGCTGCAGTTAGGCAAACTATGCGGGGAAAAGACCGCAGCCGGGGGCGCAGACTATTATGTGCGGGAACAGCTATTCAGCGAGGTCCTGCCCTTGCTGCGAACCTTTATGGATGCAGCCGAAAAGTGGCTGGCGAAAAATGAGCAGGCCGATTTCCGGGAAGAGCTGCTGGAGCTCTATTTCCAGGCGAATGCTTTCTTGCGCACGGCTGAGACCTATGATGAACGGTATGTAACCTATGTCGAGAAACTAGATAAAGAGGTACAGCTTACACTGTTTTGCGTTAATCCGGCAGAACTGCTGCGCCAGGCAGGGCTGCGGGGGCGGGCGACAGTCTTCTTTTCCGCTACCCTCGCCCCGATGGAATATTTTTTTGAGATCTTAGGGGGCGGGGAGGGCGATGGCAAAATCATCGTGCCCTCGCCTTTTGCCGCCGCCAATCTACGAATCCTGGTCGCCGACCATATCAGCACAACCTATAAGACCAGGGCCGGGACCTATGACGTGATTGTCGACAGCATTACCGCCGCGATTAAGGCGAAAACCGGAAACTATCTGGTATTCCTGCCATCTTACCGGTACCTGGAGGAAGTAAGCCGGCGGTTTGCCCTCCACAACCCGCAGATCAGGGTCAGCAAACAGACCGGTGAGATGACGGAAGCCGAGCGGGCCGGCTTTCTGGAGCAGTTTTCTGCCGGCAATACGGAAACCCTGGTGGGGTTTGCCGTGCTGGGCGGCGTATTCGGCGAGGGCATTGATCTGACCGGGGAACGGCTTGTTGGCGCCGTAATTGTTGGTGTGGGGCTGCCGATGGTATGCCCGGAACGGGAGATTATCAGACAATGGTTTGAACAGAATAACGGCCAGGGCTTTGCCTACGCGTATATCTACCCGGGGATGAACAAGGTCCTGCAGGCCGCGGGGCGGGTGATCCGCACCGAGCAGGACCGGGGCGTAATTTTGCTGATTGATAGCCGTTTTGCCCAAGCCCGGTACAGGCGGCTTTTCCCCCTGGAATGGCGGGGGGCCGTACGTGCGCCGGGGGTTGACCGGATTGCCGGCGGGGTCCGGCAATTTTGGCAGCAGGAGCTTTGAAGGCTATAATATTACCTATGTTAAAATGACAGCCAAGCCGGGCCGCGGGTGGCCGCAAGCCTTGCCCCAGCGGCCGGCGGTGTTGTAAAATAGAGATATACCGGACACTGGCAAAAAGGAGGAGTTCACAGTGGATTTACTCGCTTTACTGCAAGAAAAAAAGAAAAAAGCCAATGAGAATAATAAGCCGTTTCCCAAAGCCGGCAAGGTGAAAAATTCCAATCATAAAATGCCTATGCGCAAGAGTGGCCGGGGCAAATAACGGCTGAGCGTGATAAACGCCTGCAGCACAGCAAGATGTGCCGCAGGCGTTTATTGTTTGGGCTACACGCTAATATTTTTATGTATAAAATTTTAATTGCGGTATATGATAACAGCAGGTCATAAACAGCATATATGCCACCACATAGGTGCCTCTCAAACGAGAGGAGAATAGGGAAGTTCCGAGGGATGGAGACATCCCGCAAGACGCGGTCGCGCCACTGTAGACGGAGGTTAGCCCGCATACCCGCCGGCAGGAGGGGATGCAGGGGGCCTGAAAGCCGTCAAGCCAGGAGACCTGCCTATGCTGGCTGTTATTTACCCCCGCGTCAGGGGTATTACCAGAAGGATGAGGATAACAATGAGCCCCTGCCCTTTTGGCAGGGGCCTGCCGTGATTCAGGCCCGGCAACCGTTGCTGCGGGGTGTAGGCAGGCGGTCAGTTAGTGTAAATAAAACCTTTCTTTTCGACAATTTCTGCATAAGAAAAAGGCAATAGGAAAAGACTTTGTTTGAAAGTCTTTTTCCTATTGCCTTTATTTGTTTTGGGGACAACCGTGATTTGCCAATTGGCTTACATTTGGTAGACAGGGACCCGTTGCGGGCAGCAGAGTTTTAGGGGTAGCGAGGTATAGTGTAGTGGAAAAAACAAGAGTAGTGCAGGAATATGTACCAGGCAAGCAGGTGACACTGGCTCACCTAATCGCCAATCCGAAACAGGAATTATGCGACAAGCTGGGGCTTGGGACAAGCGGCGCGATTGGAATTTTAACGATTACACCCTCCGAAGCGGCCATTATTGCCGCCGATGCAGCAACCAAAACCGCCCATGTCCAGATTGGTTTTATGGACCGGTTTACCGGTTCTGTCGTTATTACCGGCAATGTGTCGGCGGTAGAAGCCGCGCTGCGGCAGGTAACCGGTTTACTGGCCGAAGGCTTGGGGTTTACCGCCGCCGGCCTGACCCGGTCTTAGCAGGATGATTATGCTGATTGGTCCTGTTGGCGCCGGCAAGACTTCTTTGATCAATGCCCTGCAGCATAACGGCGGTACGGCCCGGAAAACACAAAGCATTCTTTTTCGTGACGGCATGATTGACACACCGGGCGAGTATGCGCAAATGCCCCGCTTCTATTCCTCGCTGGCGGTTACCGCCGCCGAAGCCAGTCTGATCGCTGTGGTGCAGGCTGCCGCCGATTTCCGGGCCGGGCTGCCGCCCGGGTTTGCCGGCATGTTTCCCAGGCCGGCCGTGGGCATTATCACCAAAATTGATCTGGCCGGCGCCGACCGGGAAAAAGCCCGGGCACGATTGCAGCAAGCCGGTGTCAGGGGACCTTTTTTCTATGTGTCCGCACTTACCGGCGAAGGCCTGACGGCATTAATTGATTTTTTTACTGAAAGGGGGTGTAAATAGTGGGCGAATCCTTAGGAATGATCGAGACCAAAGGCCTGGTGGGAGCCATTGAGGCTGCCGACGCCATGGTCAAGGCTGCCAATGTCGTGTTGGTAGGGTATGAAAAAATCGGTTCCGGCCTGGTTACCGTCATGGTACGGGGCGATGTCGGGGCTGTCAAAGCGGCGGTAGACGCCGGCGCTGCCGCCGCCGGCTGCGTGGGTGAGGTAATCTCAGTTCATGTTATCCCCCGGCCCCATACCGATGTGGAAAGAATTATTCCCAAAATTTAATAACAGCTATTTTGGAGGTGTAATAGATGGAAGATCATTTGGTTGAGCAGGTCATGAATGAGATCAAGAAGCGTATGAGCACCGAGCCGAAAACGGCGGCACCGGCAGCTGACACACCCCGGGTGTGTGTCAGCCCGGGGATTACGGAATTCGTGGGCACGGCCATCGGCGATACGGTCGGCTTGGTCATTGCCAACGTAGATTCGGGGTTGCACGAAAAGATGAAGCTGGACCCTAAGTTCCGGTCCATTGGCATCCTTGGCGCCCGGACCGGGGCCGGTCCGCATATTATGGCGGCTGATGAAGCCGTCAAAGCCACGAATACCGAGATTATCAGTATTGAATTGCCCCGGGACACGAAAGGCGGCGCCGGCCATGGCTCGCTGATTCTGTTCGGCGCCGAGGAGGTGTCTGACGCCCGGCGGGCCATTGAGGTGGCTTTGGGAGAACTGGAGCGCACCTTTGGCGATGTGTATGCCAATGACGCCGGCCATCTTGAGCTGCAGTACACCGCCCGGGCCAGCCTGGCCATACATAAGGCTTTTGGCGCACCGCTGGGCCGGGCCTTTGGGCTGATTGTGGGCGCCCCGGCGGCAATCGGCGTGCTGATGGCTGATGTTGCGGTAAAAACGGCCAGTGTCGAGGTGGTTGGTTATTCCAGCCCCGGCAACGGCACCAGCTTTTCCAATGAAGTGATTCTGATGGTAACCGGCGACTCGGGCGCCGTCCGGCAGTCGGTTATTGCCGCCAGAGAAGTGGGGAAAAAGGTGCTTGAGGCTATGGCCGGACCGGCGCCCTCATCCGCGACACCGTACATATAGACTAGGGGGAAAACAAAAGTGAAGAGATCAAAACGTTTTGAGATGCTGGCGGCCCGCCCGGTAAATAATGACGGTTTTGTCGTTGAGTGGCCGGAAGTGGGGTTGGTAGCCATGAGCAGCCCCAACGATCCCAAGCCCAGTATCAAGATTGAAAACGGCAAAGTGGTGGAGATGGACGGGGTGCCCCGCAACCGCTTTGACTTTATCGATCAGTTTATTGCCGATTATGCCATTGACACGGCAATAGCCGAAAAGGCAATGGCGCTGGACGATGCGAAAATCGCCCAGATGCTTGTTGATATTAATGTATCCCGGGAAGATGTTGTCAAAATTGCCCGGGGCCTGACTGCCGCTAAAATTCTGGCGGTGCTCAACACCATGAATGTGGTGGAAATGATGATGGCTATGCAAAAAATGCGGGCCCGCAAAACCCCCTCCAACCAATGCCATGTAACCAATACCCAGGACAACCCGGTATTAATCGCCGCCGATGCGGCCGAAGCCGCACTGCGCGGTTTTGACGAAATGGAAACAACCGTAGCGGTTGTCCGGTATGCCCCCTTTAATGCGCTGGCCCTGCAGGTCGGCGCTCAGACCGGCCGGGGCGGCGTGCTGATCCAGTGCGCCCTGGAGGAGGCGACCGAATTGCTGCTGGGCATGCGGGGCATTACCGCCTATGCGGAGACAATCTCCGTATACGGGACGGAAAATGTATTTGTCGATGGCGACGATACCCCCTGGTCCAAGGCCTTTCTGGCTTCGGCGTATGCCTCCCGCGGGCTGAAGATGCGGTTTACCTCCGGCACCGGGTCGGAAGTGCAGATGGGCTATGCCGAAGGCAAATCGATGCTGTACCTGGAGATCCGCTGCATTATGCTGACCCGCGGCGCCGGTGTTCAGGGCCTGCAGAACGGTTCGGTAAGCTGTATCGGCGTACCGGCGGCTGTCCCTTCCGGCATCCGGGCCGTGCTGGGGGAAAACCTGTGCGCGGCCATGCTGGACCTGGAGGTAGCCTCCAGCAATGACCAGACCTTTACTCATTCCGATATCCGCCGTACGGCCCGCACGTTGATGCAGATGCTGCCCGGCACCGACTTTATCTGCTCAGGCTATAGCGCCAGCCCCAATTATGACAATATGTTTGCCGGCTCCAACTGGGATGTCGACGATTATGACGACTGGAATATCGTGCAGCGGGACCTGATGGTGGACGGCGGCCTGCGGCCTGTGTCCGAGGAACAGGTAATCGCTGTGCGCAATAAAGCGGCCAAAGCCCTGCAGGCCGTTTTCCGGGACCTGGGTTTGCCGGTCATAACCGATGACGAGGTGGAGGCGGTGACCTATGCCCACGGTACTAAGGAGATTGTCAAGCGCAATGTGGTTGAGGACCTGAAAGCGGCCGAAGAGATGATGAAGCGGGGGATCACCGGGCTTGACATTGTTAAAGCACTGGCGAAGAACGGCTTTGGCGATGTGGCGGAAAGTGCCCTCGTCACGCTGAAGCAGCGGGTAGCCGGCGATTATTTACATACTGCCGCGATTCTTGACAGCAAAATGAATGTAATCAGCGCCGTAAATAACAAAAATGATTATCGCGGGCCCGGAACCGGCTATCGCCTGAGCAAGGAGCGCTGGGCCGAGATTAAAAACATCCGCCAGGCAATCAAGCCGTCTGACTTTGACGTATGATCAAAAAACGAGGTGAATGGTAATGCAAGTTAATGAGCAAATGATCCGCGAAATCGTGCAGCAGGTCTTGCAGGGCATGAGCCCTGCGGTTGCCGGCCAGACAGCACGGAACACCCCCAAAAGCAGCGGCGGGCGGGCTATGACCCTTGTGGAAAAAGGGGAGGCCCGCGCCGGCGGCAGGGCGGATGAGATTATCATTGCCCTGGCGCCGGCCTTTGGTAAATATCAAAACAAAACCATTGTCAATATCCCTCACAGCGAGGTGCTGCGGGAAATCATCGCCGGCATTGAGGAAGAGGGGGTGCAGGCCAGAATTGTAAGGGTTTTGCGGACCTCGGACGTGGCCTTTGTTGCCCATGATGCGGCTAAACTCAGCGGTTCCGGCGTGGCCATCGGCATTCAGTCCCGGGGCACCACGATCATTCATCAACGAGATCTGCCGCCGCTCAGCAATCTGGAGCTGTTCCCGCAGTCGCCGCTGCTTGACCTGGAAGCCTACCGGCAGATTGGCCGCAATGCCGCCAAATACGGCAAAGGCGATTCGCCGACACCGGTGCCAACCCGGAACGACCAGATGGCAAGGCCTAAGTATCAGGCCAAGGCTGCGGTGCTCCATATTAAAGAAACCGAGCATGTAGTCCCCGGGGCTAAGCCGGTGGAACTGGAAGTCCAGTTTTAAATAAGGCGGAGGTGGGCCAATATGGCTGATAATAAGGTATTGGAAGATATAGTGCGTGAAGTCTTAAAATCAATGGGGCAGGGTCCAGGAGGAGCGCCCGCTCCCGGCCTGTATCAGGCGCCGGCCCCCCAGCAGTTCCAGGGATCGGCTGCAGGCCTGAATCCTGAACTGGATTACCCTCTAGCCGGTAAACGGCCGGAACTGTTGCAGACCCCGACCGGCAAAAAAATAACGGATATTACGCTGGAGAATGTGCTCAATGGCAGCATTAAAGCCGAGGATGTGCGGATTACGCCGGAAACCCTGCGGCTGCAGGCCGAGATTGCCGACGGGGTCGGCCGCTATCAGTTTGCCGCCAACCTGCGCCGGGCGGCCGAACTGGTGGCCATTCCCGATGCCCGCGTCCTGGAGATATATAATGCCCTGCGGCCTTACCGCTCTACCAAACGGGAGCTGTTAGCCATCGCCGATGAGCTGGAAGCCCAATACAACGCGAAAATTAATGCCGCTTTTGTAAGAGAGGCCGCCGAGGTATATGAGCGCCGCAGCCGGCTCCGGGCAGAGTAGGGTGAGCGTACATGCCGGTAATCGCAGGCATTGATATTGGCAATTCCACAACCGAGATTTGCCTGGCCAGTTTTGAACAGGGACAGCCGGTACGCTATCTGGCGAGCGCCATGACCAAAACAACAGGCATCAAAGGGACGTTAGCCAATGTTCCCGGCATTGTCACGGCCTTGCAGGCGGCGCTCGGGCAGGCGGGGCTGGATTTCAACCACCTTGATGAAATCAGGCTGAATGAGGCGACACCTGTTATTGGCGATGTCGCCATGGAAACGATTACGGAAACGATTATTACCGAATCGACCATGATCGGCCATAACCCTTCCACACCGGGCGGGATCGGCCTGGGGATCGGGATAACTGTTCTATTCGAGGACCTTGGGCAACTGGCTGCCGGTGACAGGATTATCTGCCTGATACCCGGCGGGATTGATTTTGAGGACGCGGCCCGGCAGATTAACGCAGCAGCCGGCCGGGGGGTGGACGTGCAGGCGGCCATAGCCAGACAGGATGACGCCGTCCTGATTGTCAACAGGCTGCACAAGAAAATACCGGTGATTGATGAGGTCACCCTGCTGGAAAAGGTGCCGGTAGGCATGCTGGCGGCGGTAGAGGTCGCCGAAGCCGGCAAAACCATTCAGACTTTAAGCAATCCCTATGGCATCGCCACCGTGTTCTCCCTGACCGCAGACGATACGAAGCTGGTGGTGCCGATTGCCCGGGCCCTGATCGGCAACCGTTCGGCGGTGGTCGTACGGACGCCGGCGGGGGATGTAAAAGCCCGCTCCATTCCGGCCGGTTTTATCACCCTGGCGGGCAGTCAGGGCAAAGCCGATATTGATGTTGAGCTGGGCGCGCAGGCCATTATGGAGGCGGTGGAACGGGTACAGCCCTTGACAGACGTGCAGGGCGAGCCGGGAACCAATGTCAACGGCATGCTGGAACGGGTTCGCCAGGTAATGGCCGGTTTGACCAGCCAGCCGGTCGGCGAGATGAAAATCCAGGACATTCTTGCGGTCGATACCTTTGTCCCCCAGAAAGTACAGGGCGGTCTGGCCGGCGAATTTGCTCTGGAAAACGCGGTGGCGCTGGCGGCCATGGTCAAAACCAGCCGGCTGCCGATGCAGCAGATTGCCAATCAGCTGACCGAACAGTTTGGCATCCGGGTGCTGATTGCCGGGGTGGAGGCCAATATGGCCATCCATGGCGCCTTAACCACGCCGGGGACAGACAAGCCGCTGGCAATTTTAGATATGGGCGGCGGTTCCACCGATGCGGCGATGATTACCGGCGACGGCCTGGTCACCTCCATTCATCTGGGCGGAGCGGGCGATATGGTGACAATGCTGATTAATTCGGAGCTGGGGCTGAATGATTTCGACTTGGCCGAGGACATTAAAAAATATCCGCTGGCCAAGGTGGAGAGCTTATACCACATCAGACTGGAGGACGGCACGGTCAAATTCTATGATGCCCATTTGCCGCCCCATGTCTTTGCCAGGGTAATAATCCTGAAAGAAGAGGGGATGGTGCCGATTCCGTTTGAGCATTCGCTGGACAAAATCCGCCATATCCGGCGGGAGGCCAAAAAAAGGGTCTTTGTTGCCAATGCGCTCCGGTCGCTGGCCCGTATTGCCCCGGCCGGAAATATCCGGCATGTGGAATTCGTCGTGCTGGTTGGCGGATCGGCGATGGATTTCGAGGTAGGCGATATGGTTACCGATGCCCTGGCTCAATATGGTGTTGTCTGCGGGCGCGGGAATATCCGCGGGACTGAAGGCTCACGCAATGCCGTAGCCACAGGCCTGGTGCTGTCCTACCGCGGAATTGGGGCGTGACCGTGCTGAACAATAACATGATGATAAAACCCAGTATTGTTATTTGTGTGGCCGACTATAGCGGCTGCGAGCAAAAAATCCGGGAAGTGCAGGCCGGCATGGAAGAAGAAGGGGTGCCTTATACACGGCTTGCAGGCGACAGCAGCGATGCGGTGAAGCTGGCCTGGCAGGGGGCGTCCGCCTCGGGGCTGGGGACCGGCTTAGGGATCAGCCCGACCGGAGTCTGCATTCATTATCATAAGCTGGCGGCGAATGAACCCCTGTTTACGGCCGGCGATACGGGCCGTCCGGAATTGTGGCGGCAGTTCGGCTACAACGCCGCCCGCCTGGTTAAGGGCCTGCCCTTTAAAGGCAGGCGGGAGCGAAGCTGGGAAATGGAATGTACCGAGGCGCAGCTGGTTGCTCACATTCAGGCGCTGGTTGCCAAAATATTGCAGGAAAATGGTCGGGAGCAGAGGGAGGTAAGCAGATGGTAAACGCCTTGGGTCTGATAGAAGTAGTAGGTTTGGCTGCCGGCCTCGAAGCGGCCGATGCGGCAATGAAAGCGGCTAATGTCTCCTTGATTGGCTACGAATTAACCAAAGGCGGCGGTATGGTTGTGATAAAGATAGCAGGGGATGTGGGGGCTGTCAAAGCGGCGATTGATGCCGGCACGGCGGCGGCGTCCAAAATCGGCACTGTTTTTGCCTCACATGTTATCCCGCGGCCCGGGCATGGTTTGCAGGGGCTGATCACCACCAAAGAGACTGTCGGGGCGGCCCGGGAAGGGCGGCAGGAAAAAAAGAGCAGGGTCGGCAGGCCGGCGGCGCTGGCCCCAGGCCAGGGCGCTGCGGAAAAAAACGGTCCCGACCCGGCAGCAGCAGTCGGCGGCGATACAGAGGCGGCGCAGCCGGATGAGGTGTGCAACCTATGCGGTGACCCGGCTTGTTCCCGGCGCAAGGGAGATGCCAAAACAACCTGTATTCATTACAAAAAGAACCAGAGGGAGGATTGAAGCTATGCGCGGTGAGGCGTTAGGAATGGTAGAGACCAAGGGTTTAGTCGGGGCGATTGAAGCCGCCGATGCCATGGTAAAAGCCGCCAATGTGGAGCTAATCGGCTATGAGAAAATTGGGTCCGGCTTAGTCTCTGTTTTTGTGCGCGGTGATGTCGGCGCGGTCAAGGCGGCGACCGACAGCGGGGCGGCGGCGGCGCAGCGGGTGGGCGAGCTGATTTCAGTACACGTTATCCCGCGCCCCCATACAGATGTGGAAAAGATTTTGCCGGCCATGGGTTCTTAAAAATGGAGCCTGATTGGTGCTGCAGGGGGGAGGTGTACGGGTGGAACAAAAAATAATTGAGCAGGTTGTGGCCAGAATCCTGGCCGAAATGGGGGCGGCGCCCGGTATTCCGGTCGGTGTCTCTAACCGCCATATCCATATCGCCGCTGACCATTTGGCAGCCTTATTTGGTTCGGGCTATAGCCTTACCAAAGAGAAGGACCTGAAACAGGTGGGGGAGTTTGCGGCAAAAGAAACGGTTACGCTGGTGGGCCCGAAGGGGATTATCCCCAAGGTTCGCATTCTGGGGCCGGTGCGGAATGTTACCCAGATTGAAGTAGCCCGTACTGACGGCTTTACCCTCGGTATTGCCCCGCCGGTGCGGGATTCGGGCCGGCTTGAGGGCTCAGCCAGTGTCGTTATTGTCGGACCGCTGGGGGCCGTTACCCTCAAGCAGGGCGTAATCTGCGCCGCCCGCCATATTCATATGCAGGCCGAGGACGCACAGCGGCTGCGGGTTACGGACGGCCAGCGGGTCAGCGTGAAATTACCCGGCTTGCGGGGCGGAACTTTTGATAATGTCCTCGTACGGGTCCATCCCGACTTCAGACTGGAGTTTCACATCGATACCGATGAAGCCAACGCAACAGAGCTGAAAACAGGTGACATCGTCAGTCTGTGACAAATGGGGGGAACTAGGGTGGACTATGAAAAACTTGTGGCGACCGTTACAGCCGAGGTATTGCGCCAGTTAAGCGCGATGAGCGGCGAGCCGCCGGCAGGGCCGCGCTACCGGGCGCTGGCTGTTTTCACCGGCGGCACGATCGGGTTCGAGACCGGTTTGCAACAGCTGCAACAGCTGCAAAGCCAGGACACGGGCCTGACTGTTGTTCTGTCCGCAGCGGCCGAACAGGTTCTGGACACCGGCCGTATCCTGCAGGTGCTGGGCGCTGCGGTTCCCCTTGTTACCAGCACCTCTCCCTATCCGGGCCAGGCGCTGCAGGCCGCCGATGTCCTGCTGATTCCGGTTCTGACCCAGAATTCTGCGGCTAAGCTGGCGCATACCCTGGCGGACTCAATGGCGCTGACCCTGATCCTGCAGGCCCTGCAGCTGGGAAAACCGGTGATTGCGGCCGTAAACGCCGCCGACCCTGACGATATCCGGCGTGTCCAAAACAATATGGCCAGGGCCTTGCCGGCACTGCGGGCCGCCCTGGCGTCCAACCTGAAACAAATTGCCGCCTATGGGATCAAGCTCACACCGGTAGAAAAAATGGCCGGGGCAGCGCAAGCGGCGCTGGCCAGGGCTATAGATATAAAACCAGGCGCAGCGGACCCGCCGGCCGGCAAGCGGATTTTGCATGCTGATATGGTTAAAGACGCTGCGGCTGCCGGCACCAAAACCCTGGAGATTGCCCGGGGAACTATTGTTACGCCCCTGGCCCGCGATATCGCCCGGGCATTGCATGTGGACCTTATTGTGAAGTGAAAAAGGGAAAAGATTTGGACGCAGGAGGACGATGGCAATGTGGGTAGGTAAGGTAATTGGGACCTTAGTGGCTACACCCAAGGACGAGAGCCTGACAGGCAGTAAACTGTTAATTGTGCAGCCTCTCCGCCTGCACCGCGGTGCCGGTCAGCCGGTTGTTGCCATTGATGCCGTCGGTTCCGGCACCGGGGAAACGGTGCTGGTCGTGACCGGCAGCGCCGCCCGGCATGTTACCGGCAACCCCGCTGCCGCCGTGGATGCCGCTATCATCGGGATTATTGACAGTATGGAGATAAATAAGGATTTGCTTGAGGAGCTGGACACATGAAGGTGTATACAAAAACCGGCGATCAAGGCCAAACCAGCCTGTTGAGTAAAGAACGGGTGGATAAAGACAACAGCAGGGTGCAGGCCTATGGCACTGTGGATGAGGCCAATGCGGCCATGGGCCTGGCGAAAGCGCTGACTGCCAGGGAGTGGGCAAGGGCAATTATCCACACCCTTCAGGCCGAATTGATTGGGTTGAACGCCGACTTAGCCACAAGAGAACCGGAACCCGGCCACAACTACCGGATCACGCCCGGCCATGTGTCACGGCTGGAGTCCATCATTGACAGCTTAGAGGAGCGCCGTATTCCCCAGCCGTATTTTATAACCCCCGGGGCTACCGCGGCCAGCGCGGCCCTGGATTTGGCCAGGACTATCGTCCGCCGCGCCGAACGGTGTGTTGTCGCACTGCGGCGGCAGGAAACGGTGCCGGAGTCGGTGCTGCTGTATTTAAACCGCTTATCGGATTTATTATTTGTACTGGCAAGATGCAAGGAGCAGGAAGAACTGGTGGCAAAGGCCGCCAGGCAGGTGCAGACAGCGCTGGCCGGGGCAACGGCAGCCGCGGCGCCGCCAGCGTCAGAGTCACTGCTGGCCAAGGCGAAACGCGCCCTGGCGGCGGCTGAGGCCAAGGCGCAGGCAATGGGGGTGCCGATGGTTATTGCCGTCGTTGACAGCGGCGGCAATATGGTCGCCCAGGAACGGATGGATCAGGCGCTGCTGGCCAGTATCGCCCTCGCCGCCGATAAGGCCTATACCGCCGTAGCCCTGCAAATGCCGACAGCCCAGGCGGCGGTTGTGGCTGCTCCCGGCCAGCCGCTGTACGGCCTCAATACGGCCGGCAATGGCCGGCTGGTGATATTCGGCGGCGGTCTGCCAATCTACGAACAGGGGCGTTTGCTGGGCGGCATCGGGGTAAGCGGCGGGTCTGTAGACCAGGACATACTGGTGGCTCAGGCCGGTTTGTCAGCTATATAAAGGAGGAAAACCAATGACTATTGACCAGCATCTCATTGCCCGGATAACGGCCGAAGTGATGGCCCGAATGCAGCAGCAAGGCCGGCCGGACTCAGGCGGCAGCGGGATTTTTGCCACAATTGACGAGGCCGTGGCTGCCGCTTATGCCGCCCAAAAGCAGTTGCGGAGACTAACCGTTGAAAGGCGGGAAGCACTGATCGGCGCCATGCGGGAGGCTGCCTATGGCAGTGCCGCCCAGCTGGCGGAGATGGCCGTAAAAGAATCAGGCATGGGCCGGGTAGCCGACAAGGTGTTAAAGAATCAACTGGCGGCCCGCAACACGCCGGGGACGGAGGATTTGCGCACCGAGGCCTGGAGCGGCGACACCGGACTTACCCTGATTGAGATGGGGCCCTTTGGCGTGATCGGGGCGATAACCCCCACGACCAATCCGTCGGAGACTGTTATCTCCAATGCCATTGGTATGATTGCCGCCGGCAACTCTGTTGTGTTCAGCCCTCATCCAACGGCCAAAAACACATCACTGACCACCATTACACTGTTAAATGAGGCAGTCAGCAAAGCCGGCGGCCCGGCCAATCTGCTAACAGCAGTGGCAGAACCGTCGCTGGAGGCCACCAATGCCATGATGCGGCATCCCCAGATTAGCATGCTGGTCGCAACCGGCGGCCCGGCGGTGGTAAAAGCCGTCATGTCCTCCGGCAAAAAAGCGATTGGCGCCGGGGCCGGCAATCCGCCGGTGGTTGTCGACGAAAGCGCCAATATTGAGCGGGCGGCCAGGGATATTATTGCCGGCTGCTCCTTTGACAACAATCTGCCCTGTATTGCCGAAAAAGAAGCGATTGTGGTCAGCAGCGTCGCTGACCGGCTGATTACCTTCATGCAAAAATACGGCGGTTATTTACTCTCCGGCCAGGATATCGAACGGCTGGAGCGGGTGATTTTAACAGAGAAGGAAGAGCTGGCGGCCGGCGGCTGCACCGACAGGCCAAAAAAGACCTATGCCGTCAATAAGAAATTTGTCGGTAAGGATGCCAAGTATATTGTCAAGCAAATCGGGATCGACGTGCCTGATGATATCCGGGTCATCCTGTGCGAAACGTCAGCCGATCATCCCTTTGTCCTGGAGGAGCTGATGATGCCGGTACTGCCGGTGATCCGGGTGCGAAATGTGGAGGAAGCGATCCAGCTGGCCGTCAGTGTTGAGCATGGCAACCGCCATACTGCGGTTATGCATTCTCAGAGCGTGGATAATCTGACCCGGTTTGCCAAAGCGGTGGAAACCACCATCTTTGTAAAAAATGCCCCGTCCTATGCCGGTATTGGCGTCGGCGGCGAGGGCTTTACCACCTTTACCATTGCCGGACCTACCGGCGAGGGGCTGACGTCGGCCCGCAGCTTTACCCGCCAGCGCCGCTGCGTCCTCGTCGATGCCCTGTCAATCATATGAGCGGTCAGCTAGCGGGAGGCGGGTGCGGTCATGCGTGACAAAATTGTCGCTGCCGTCAGGGCAGCCGGGGTCGTCGGCGCCGGCGGCGCCGGATTTCCAACCCATGTAAAAATTAACGCCGCCGCCGATAGCATTATTGTCAATGGCGCCGAGTGCGAGCCGCTGCTCAGGGCCCACCAGAATATTATGGCCAGTGAAAGCACGCAGCTTATTTTAGGGCTGCAAACCGTAATGGTGGCCACTGGCGCCAGGCGCGGCTATATCGGGCTGAAGCGCAAGTATGAGGCGGCAACCGCTGAACTTAAGGCCAGGCTGCAGCAGATGAAGGCCGCGAACATTGAATTGTTTTTTGTGCCTGATATGTATCCGGCCGGTGATGAGCAGGTGCTGGTGTATGAAGTTACCGGCCGGATTGTGCCGGAGGGCGGGATCCCCCTGCAGGTTGGGGTTATTGTCGCCAATGTGGAAACCCTGGTTAATGTGGCCCGGGCTTTAGAAGGACGGCCTGTGACCGAGAAATATGTTACGGTTACAGGCGCGGTTAGGCAGCCGCTTACAGTAAGAGTGCCGGTCGGGATGGCCATGGCCGAGGTGATTCAGCTGGCCGGCGGCGCGGTGGAAAGGGACTTTGCGATCATTGACGGCGGACCGATGATGGGCAGGCTCGTTGCCGCCGACGCCGTTGTTACCAAAACCACCGGCGGCATCATTTTATTGCCTGCCGCCCACTCCCTGGTGATCCAGAAAAGAACACCCTGGCCTGTGATTGCCAACAGGGCCAAAGCCGTGTGCTGCAACTGCCGGGCCTGCACGGATGTGTGCCCCCGCTATCTGCTGGGCCACAGGCTGGAGCCCCACCGGATTATGCAGGCCATCGGCAGCGGTCAGATGAATGAGACCGAGGTGCTGACCAAAGCTTTTCTCTGCTCGGAATGCGGGGCCTGTGAGACCTATGGCTGTACGATGGGCTTGTCGCCCCGGCGGGTTAACGCTGAGCTTAAACAGCAGTTTGGCAAAGCCGGCATTAAAAATCCCAATGCCCTGCAACCGCAGAGCCCGCACCGGGGGCGGGAAAACCGGCGGATCCCCACCAAACGGCTGCTGTACCGTCTGGGGCTGGCCCAGTATGATGTCCAAGCGCCTCTCAGCCCGCAACCGGTAACGGCCACCCAGGTAAAACTCTTATTGTCGCAGCATATCGGGGCGCCGGCGCAGCCGGTGGTCGAGGTGGGGGCCAGGGTCAGCAAAGGGGACCTAATCGCGGACATTCCGGCCGGCGCCGGCCTCGGGGCTGCCCTGCATGCCAGCATTGCCGGGCAAGTATATACGATTGATTCCTGGATTGGGATTCGTACAGTGTAACAGTCAGGGAGGATAAAGATGAAACGTGCGATTGGAATTATGGAAATCAAGAATATCGCCAAAGGCTTTTTAGTCGCCGATGCCATGCTCAAGGCAGCCAACGTGGAAATGATTATGGCGAATTCGTTATGCCCCGGCAAATATATTATCATGATAGCCGGTGATGTCGGCGGCGTGCAGAATGCCGTCCGCAGCGGCCGTGCCGCCGGCGGTTCGGAAAACATTGTCGATGAAACGGTGCTGCCCAATATACATAACGATATCTTTAAGGCTTTATCAGGCAGCACCGATGTGAAGCAGATCCGCTCGCTGGGGATTATTGAAACCTATTCAGTGGCATCCGCCATTGTTGCCGCCGATACAGCGGCCAAAGCCGCTGCCATTGAGCTGCTGGAAGTACGGCTGGCCCGGGGAATGGGGGGGAAGGCGGTCGTTTCCCTGACCGGCGAGGTGGGGGCGGTTAATTCGGCCGTCCGGGCCGGGGTCAATGCGATTCAGGAGCATGGTTTCCTGGTGGATCATCTGGTGCTCGCCGCTCCGCATCAAGCCCTGCATAATGCTTTATTTTAACCGGCTGCATACTTACCAAAGGAGCTGAGACTGCGTGTTTTCTGTATTTGAACTAGCGGCGGCATTTGGCGGCGGGATTTTTGGCGCGGCAATCGGCGCCCTGCCGGCATTTATTATGGCCGGCATACTTGTGTTAGCCGGCATGACCGATATGGCCTTTGGCCCCTATTTTGGCCCCCACATTGCTTTTGCCGGCGGGGTGGCGGCAACGGCGCTGGCCGGGAAACGCGGCCTGGATGCCGGCAACAATATCCTCCTGCCGCTGGCGAAGCTTAATGATGGCTTTATCCTGCTGGTCGGCGGCATCTTTGGGGCTGCCGGGCTGGTTGTCCAGAAACTGCTGGCCGGTATCGGCACACCTACCGACACGGTGGCCCTGACGGTGGTCCTGTCGGGCATTGTTGCCCGGCTTGCTTTCGGCAATGGCCGGCTCTTCAGCGGCTATGCCCTGCCTGACAGCAGGACTGCCGTTTTTCTGCTGGTTTTAGGCCTCGGTGTCGGCCTGATCTCCGGTTATGCCTCACTTGTCACTAACAATGCGGTCATTGGGTTCGGGGTTGCCGCAACGAGCCTGATCTTTCTCCAGTTTATGGGCGTGGGGCCGGTAAGCCACCATCTGGCGCTGCCGGCAGCGCTGGCGGCTATGGCGACAGGCAGCGTCTGGGCCGGTGGCTTATTCGGGATAGTGGGGGCTTTGCTGGGTGATTTTTTTGGTAAAGTCATGAACAGCGGCGACACCCATATTGATCCGCCGGCGCTGACAATTGCCCTGCTGACTTTGTTTGTTACCCTGTTTATGGCGTAAATCAGGAAAATTTTAAGGAGGGATGTTATGACTCAATATCATGTGAACGCTGCAGGCGATACCGTGGACGGTTTTAAATGTACGGCCTGCGGCCATATCTGGGCGCCAAAGGACACTAAATTTGACAAATGCCCTGCTTGCGGCTATGCCTGTAATCCCTATTCCTGCCAGATACGGCCTGCCCCCAAAAAAGAAGACTAGAAAAATGCCCTGGACTTACAAAAACGTAAATCCAGGGCATTTTGTAATGCGGTCTATGTATAAAATTTACTGTCAGGCCGCCAAGGGGAGGAGGCTGTATCCTCTAAGCTAGAGCGGCCGTACCTGTCAATAAGTCCAGAACATGTTTTGAATTTCGGCCGGGTTTGTGGTCTTCATTAAGGCGAGCATCAAGAGGATGCGGGCTTTTTGCGGGCTAAGGGTATCGGCCACGACAAAGTCAGCCTGCCCGTCAGCCTGGGCCCCGCTGCGGGTGACGACCCCGTTGCAAACCCGGGTGCCGCGCACCACGACAATTCCCTGCCGCTGCATATTGCCCAGGACCTGGCGCATGTGCCGCGACAGATTGCCGTTGCCGAGGCCGGCATAGACAAGGCCCCGGGCGCCGGCAGCCACCGCCGCCTGGGCCAGGGTGCCATTATCATTGACATGCCCGTAGAGGATAGCAACCTGGGGCAGTTCGGTTAGGCCGGTAATGTCAAATTCAGTCAGATAGGTATGCTTGCGGGTTGGCATGCGGTAAAAATGCGGCTTATTATCGATGATATAGCCCAGATAACCAAGCTCAGGCGCTTTGAAGGCATCCTGGAGCGAGGTGTTGGTTTTGGTGACATCGCGGCTGCTGTTAATCGTATCATTCAGGGTGACAAGCACCCCTTTATCCCAGGCCGCAGGGCTTGCTGCCAGGACGATGGCATTATACAAATTCATGGGACCGTCAGGGCTTATGGCTGTGGACGGGCGCATCGCGCCGACCAGGACCACCGGCTTGGGGCTTTTGACGACAAGATTGAGAAAATAAGCGGTCTCTTCCAGGGTATCTGTACCATGGGTGACAACAACCCCGTCCACAGCCGGCAGCTGCAACAGGGTATTGAGACGGCTGGCCAGCTGCAGCCAGAGGCCGTGGTCCATATCGGCACTGTCTATTTGCGCCAGCTGCTCGCTGGCGACAGCCGCTATACCCGGCAGCGAGCCAATGTCCTGCAGCAGCTCCTCAATGGGCACCACGGCCGGCTGATAGCCGGCTGTGCCGGCGGGAAAGGAAGACACCCCGGCAATGGTTCCCCCGGTGGCAAGGACGGTTATATTTTTCATACCCTCACCCTTTACTTGAATTATTTATTTTTATAATAATACCATATAAATGCAACTGGCTGTTTATGGCGGCCTAACGGTATGGGTTTGTCCACTATTTATGATTTCTGCGGCGAATTCCCGGCAGATGTCCGTGTAAACAGGAGAAAAGCGCCGGCGGCGTAGCCGGCTTGTAAGCGAATCCTTATGGAAAATACAAATGCTTCACTTGAATGGACGGCTTGCGGTAGGCGCCTGATTTTATTGTGGAAAATGGGCAGGAGATGGCATAATTCGTGAAGAAGTTAACTAGTTATAGTAGGAGAACCAATACTGGGGGTTATCTATACATGCCAAAAAAACATCAAAAAATGAGGCTGGTCCAAAAGTACGCCATGCTGTTCCTGGGGACCATGATAACAGCAGTGGGACTGGAGATTTTTCTTGTTCCCAACAATATTATTGACGGCGGCGTTGTCGGGTTGTCGATTATGGCCAGTTATGTAACAGGCCTGCCATTAGGCCTGTTTCTGGTGCTGCTCAATCTGCCTTTCCTCTACCTGGGCTATGCCCAGATTGGCAAAACGTTTGCCTTGTCGACAATGTTCTCGATTATGTCCTTAGCCTACTGGGTATCGGTTCTGCAACCCATACCGGGCTTAACCCATGACTTATTTCTGGCGGCCGTCTTTGGCGGAATTATCATCGGCGTGGGCGTCGGCCTGATTATACGCTACGGCGGCTCGCTGGACGGAACGGAGATTGTAGCGATTATTATGGATAAGCGCACCAGCTTTTCTGTGGGCGAATGTATCATGTTCATGAATCTGTTTATTCTCACCAGTGCCGGACTCATCTTTACCTGGGATAAGGCCATGTATTCACTGGTCGCTTATTTTGTCGCTTTCAAGGTCATTGACACCGTCATTGAAGGCCTGGATGAGTCGAAGGCGGTCATGATTGTAGCGGACAGGCCGGAGCAGATTGCCGCTGCCCTGATGGCCCGTTTAGGCAGGGGGGTCACAGTCCTGCATGGTGAGGGCGGATATACGAAAGAGCGCAAGGATGTTTTGTATTCTGTCGTCACCAGGCTGGAAATGGCTAAGCTGAAGTCTATTATTGACGAGATTGAGGAGGGGGCCTTTGTTACAATTAATGACGTCCATGAGGTAATGGGCGGCAGGTTTAAGAAAAAGGCAATCCACTAGCCGTATAAAAGGTACTGGGCCGAAACACTGGTTTCGGCCCGGTACCTTTTTTCCGTTTGCCTGTAAGCCCGGGCGGCCTGGTGCCTTTACCTGATGCTTATTGCGCCGGCAGGGGCGGTTTTAGCTCCAGGCCGACAGGACAATGGTCACTGCCCATAATGTCCGGATAGATATGGGCCTCGCCAATCGAATCCCTCAGCCTGTCGGACACGATAAAATAATCAATGCGCCAGCCAATGTTGCGGGCTCTGGCATTCATCATATAGGACCACCAGGTATAAGCATCGCTTGTATCCGGGTATAAGGCCCGGAACGAGTCGGTAAAGCCGGACGCCAGCAAGACCGTCATACAATTTCTTTCTTCGTCGGTAAAGCCGGCGTTTTTCCGGTTGGCCTTGGGGTTCTTGATGTCGATTTCCTCGTGGGCCACATTGAGGTCTCCGCACAGTATGACCGGCTTGGTTTTGTCAAGCTGCAGGAGATAACTTCTGAAATCATTTTCCCAGCGGAGGCGGTATTCCAGCCGCAGCAGCCCGCGCTGGGAATTAGGGGTATAGACATTAACCAGATAGAAGCGGTCAAACTCCAGGGTGATGAGCCGGCCTTCCCGGTCATGCTCTTCGATACCCAGGCCGCAGGTAACGGTCAGCGGTTTTAGCCGGGTAAAAACCGCAGTGCCTGAATAGCCTTTTTTATCCGCGCTGTTCCAGTATTGCTCATAACCGGGCAGGACCAGCTCCGACTGGTCCTGCTGCATTTTCGTCTCTTGGATACAAAAAATATCGGCGCCGGCGCCGGCGAAAAACTCGCCAAAGCCCTTACCCAGGCAGGCTCTCAGCCCATTTACATTCCAGGAAATGAATTTCATAACAGCCTCTTTCTTTCCAGTTATTTGTGTGGATGATTATATTCCCGGTAAAGCAGCCGATTTCCTGCTTGGCGTATTATGGCAGCGTCTGAGGCGGGCGGGGTGGCGTTATTTGGCAATCCCTGCGGACCGGAGTCGATAATTATTGAAATATTGAAAATCTGCGGAGCCGCGAAAGGAAAACAGGTATTTTTCGCGAATAGTACAACAAGTTCCATTAACACGAAACGGGAGAGCGTATGTTTGCGGATAATACCATCTATATAGTCGGTAATGCCAAGTCTCAGCAGAATAATCCGATTACTCACCATTACGGCCAGTTTTTTATTGGTTTTGTGGTGGAACGGGAAACCGGCAGGATTGTGGCCTGCGGCAGTTCGGCGACAGTAGCCACCACCGCCGAGTTTATCTGCAGCTTATTTGTCGGCAAAAGTATGCGCGACGAGTTCGACCTTATCAGGCAGCAGGTGGAAACCCGTTATTTCGGCTCATCCCAAAAAGCGATTTTAGTTGCCTACAAAGACGCGCAAAAAAAGTTTTTCCGCATCATGAATGGCATGCCCCTTGATTTAAACGACTGAAAACCGATAATCGCTGCTTTGTTTACCGTACGCCTGTTTATGACCGCCGGCGCAGACGTAAACAAAATCCAGCATAATCAGCCTTCTGCAGCTAGAAGGTTGATTATGCTGGATTTTTTCATTCTTATCCTGCCGGGCAGCAAGGTTTTTGCCAATGAACAGCAGGACTGTTTATGAGGTTAAGCTACATATAATTAATGAGAGCAATGAGAGGAGCAGGTTTATAACATGAAGATTAGGGCGATTAAAATTGGCAAAGTGAGCATTCCCCTGAAAAAACCCTTTAAAACCGCCTTGCGGGAGGTGCATTCGGCCGAGGATATTGTCATCAAGGTGATTGCCGACACCGGCGAAATCGGTTTTGGCAATGCTCCGCCCACGGCTGTGATTACCGGTGACAGCCAGGATTCCATCATCGCCGCCATCCGCGATACTATCGGCCCGAAATTAATCGGGATGGATATTGATAATCTGGAAGGCATTATGACCACAATCGACACGGCGATGCTGCACAACAGCTCGGCTAAAGCGGCCCTGGACATTGCCGCTTATGATTTGTTTGGCAAATGCCATGGCCTGCCGCTGTATAAACTGCTGGGGGGTTACCGGCAGGACATAACCACTGATTTGACGATCAGCATCAACGACCCGGAAGAAATGGTGCAGGACTCGCTGGCGGCGGTGGCGGCAGGCTATACGGAGCTGAAACTGAAAGTCGGCACCGATGCGGCCCTGGATATCAAACGGGTGCAGGCCATCCGGGCCGCGGTTGGCAGTACCGTCAAGATCCGGCTGGATGCCAATCAGGGGTGGAGTCCGAAAGAAGCTGTCCGGACCATCCGCAAATTTGAGGATCTGGGGTTGGCGATCGAGTTGATTGAACAGCCGGTTCCGGCCCATGATTTTGCCGGGCTCAAATATGTCACCGACCAGGTCGAAACCGATATCATGGCCGACGAATCAGCCTTTGGCGCCTATGAGGTATTTCAGTTGCTGGCTATGCGGGCCTGCGACCTGATTAACATTAAGCTGATGAAAGCCGGTGGCCTGCATAATGCCGTTAAAATCGCCCATTTGGCCGAAACTATGGGCATTCAGTGCATGATGGGCTGTATGCTGGAAAGCAAAGTGGGCATTACGGCGGCGGCCAGCCTGACGGCCGGTAAGAAGATTATCAGCAAAGCAGATCTGGATGCGGCTGTGCTGCTGGCCGAGGACCCGGTAGCCGGCGGCGTAAGCTTTTCCCAAAACCGGCTGCTTATTCCGGATGCGCCAGGCTTAGGCATTACCGACGTGCAAGGCTGGCAGGAGATCAAGTAAGACAAGAATAAAGGGGGTGTTAGCCTAAGGGAGGCTTGGTTCGTCTAGCATTACAAAAAAATGGAGGTAAAGAAGTGGGTATTATTATTTCATTACTTGTGACTTTTTGGGTAGGTTATCTGATCGTAAAAAAATATAAACCCCAGCCGGTGCTGTTTATGGCCGGGCTTATTCTCATGTTCGCAGCGGTAGCCCTGGGCCTTGGCAAGATTTTGCCGGTCAAAGACAGCACCGGGTCGGTGCTGTTTGACGCTTTTGAGTTTATTAAGCAGACAATGAGCTCCCGGGCCGCCGGACTGGGCCTGAACATCATGGCTGTAGGCGGCTTTGCCCGCTATATGGACCATATTGGAGCCAGCAAGGCGCTGGTTAAACTGACAATAAGACCACTGCTGGCGCTGCGTTCCCCTTATCTGGTCATGGCCGGCGCCTGGGTACTGGGCATGTTTTTAGGTTTGTGCATTAACAGTGCCTCCGGCCTGGCTATGCTGCTGATGGTCACCGTGTTCCCGGTGTTAATCAGCTTAGGGGTCAGCCGTCTGTCCGCCACGGCAGTAATTGCCACCACCCTTTGCCTGGACTGGAGTCCCAGCGACACCGGCACGATCCTGTCGGCCACAACGGCCGGGATCGACCCTGTCCTGTACTGGACCAATTATCAGATTCCCATTGCCATTGCGGTCATCCCCGTTGTGGCCGTTCTTCACTATGTAACCCAGAAATGGTTTGATAAACGCGACGGCCATGTAGTCAAGGCGACAGAGTTAGTGGCGGAAGAGGCCGACGCCAATCTGCCGCCGAAGATCTACGCCATACTGCCGGCTTTGCCGTTAGTCCTGATTCTGGCTTTTAGCAGCCTGTGGATTACCTGGATTAAGATGGATATTATCAAAGCCATGTTTATCGGCGTGGCTATTGGCATGATCTTTGAATATATCCGTTGCCGGGACGGGAAAAAGGTTTTTGCCGATATCCAGTCGTTTTTTGACGGCCTGGGCCTGCAGATGGCCAATGTAATCACCCTGATTGTGGCGGGTGAAACCTTTGCCAAAGGCCTTATGACGATCGGTACAATTGACGCCATCATCGCCTCCGCCCAGTCCTCCGGTTTTGGGGCGGCAGGCATGATTCTGGTCATGGTCGGCATTATCGCTGTTGCTTCTGTTGTTATGGGCTCAGGCAATGCGCCGTTTTTCGCCTTTGCCGCCTTAACCCCCACGGTTGCCGCCAAGATGTCGGTCGCCCCGGTGGTTATGCTGCTGCCCATGCACTTTGCGGCCAGCGCGGCCCGGGCGATATCGCCGATTACTGCCGTAATTGTAGTCTCCTCCAGCATGGGCGGCGTCTCGCCGTTTGATGTTGTCAAACGGACGGCCATCCCCATGATCGGGGCCTTGCTGGTGATTATCGTCGCTAATTTCGTATTATTTTATTAGCACCATTCCGGGCTAATCCGGTCAGCCCCGGCGCTGTAAGTTTTACGAGGTGCAGGTCCTTATAAACCAAGGGGGCCAGGGGCAATGCCCGGCTTGAGCAAAGAGACGGCAACCCCTGAGCCCCGGTAACCCCCCGGCCATTGCCGGCAAAAGCGTTCCGCAGGAGAAAAGGCGGGCGGTATTCCGTTAAAAAATCCGTACTGTTGGCGCAGAGCGAGTTGCGGATTTTAGGAATAGCGCCCGCCTTTTCAGCTTTTGGTAGACCTTTTGTTACTTTTGAGGCAATGCCAAAAGTAAGCCATCCCCTTGCTGTCCAAAATTAGCTGCTCTGTGCAAAGTCTAAGACCGCGCCGGCCGTTCCCGCTAATCCCGGATCAGTCTTGAAGCAGGGCCAGGCTAATGGTATAATTTTTTCATAAAATTACCACACGGATATATAATGGCCGTTTTATCATGAAAGCCGGCAATACAGAGCATAATGAGTATGAATTAGAGTGTTGCCAGCAGGTTGCCGCTGCAGCCGCAATGGCTGCCGGCCGTTTTTTCCCATCAGCGTTGTAATATATGCTTGCTGGATACTAAACCTGAAGGAAAGGGGATACCCTATGCAGCCCACTATCAATAACCTGATTTCCCTTATCGGCGTACCACTGGATTTGGGCGCCGACCGCCGGGGCGTCGACATGGGGCCGAGCGCCATCCGCTATGCCCGGGTACGGGAAAAGCTGGAGGAGCTCGGCTATGAAGTTGACGACCGAGGCGATATTGTCCCGAACAGGCCGGACGCGTGCCAGTTGGACGGGACCAACCTGAAATACCTGGATGAGATCGAGCGGGTCAATACGGAATTATGCCGGCAAGTGGCGGCGGAAATGGGCAAAGGGCGGTTTCCGCTGGTTCTGGGCGGCGATCACAGTATTGCTATCGGTACCCTGTCCGGGGTGCTCCAGCATAAAAAAAAACCGGGGGTTCTGTGGTTCGATGCCCATGGCGATATTAATACGGCCGAAACGTCACCTTCCGGCAATATTCATGGCATGCCGGTGGCGGTGAATTTTGGCCTGGGCCATGACCGGCTGACCGGTGTAGGCGGCCCCAAAGCCACACTGGACCCGCAGAAATTTGTCATGATCGGCGTGCGTGACCTGGACCGGGGCGAGAAGATTCTCCTGAAAGAGCTGGGGGTTACCGTCTACACCATGCACGAGGTGGATATGCTGGGGATGGCAAAGGTCATGGAAGCGGCGATCCGGATTGTCTCGACCGATACGGACGGCGTTCACGTCAGCTTTGATATGGATGTTATGGACCCGCTTCATGCCCCGGGGGTGGGTACTCCGGTATTCGGCGGTCTGACCTACCGGGAAAGCCATTTGGCCATGGAGTTGATTTCAGCGGCCAATATTGTGACAAGCGCCGAGTTTGTCGAGGTGAACACCGTGCTGGATCATCGCAATCAAACCGCGAAGGTCGCGGTGGCGCTGCTGGGCTCGCTGCTGGGCGCGCGGGTATTGTAAAACAGCGATGCCGGCAGAGAACAACGGGATTGCTGCAGAGCGCAGTCCTGTTTTCATTTCCGCCGGGAATTTGCTATAATTTTGGTATGCCCTACCGGCAGCCCGGCAAGTAACCGTACTGAACAGTAAAGGCAGGTTGGCATATGAAACAGGCAAGGCTAAACCAGATTATCGGGATTGGTTGTGTAAATTTGGCTACTTTATTCTGGGCCTCCAATATCGCTCTGGGACGGGTATTGAAAGATGCTATCGGCCCGGTTACGCTGTCCAGCGCCAGATTTCTTATCGCGTCACTCTTATTTGCGGCTATCCTCCGGCAACAACCGCCGGCAGAACGCAAGCTGGGCCGGGACTGGCGGCTGCTGGCGGCAATGGCCTTAACCGGCATCGTGCTTTTTTCCCCGCTGCTGTATTGGGGACTGCATTATACAACCGCCGTCAATAGTACGATTATTAATGGCTTGGCCCCGCTGCTGACCGGCCTCTTTGCCGCCTGGCTTATCAAAGAGCCCATGTCCAAACGGCAGATTGGCGGCGCCATACTGGCCTTAATCGGCGTATTGGTTTTGATCTCAGGCGGGTCCTTAGCCTTTTGGCAGACTGCGCAATTCAACAGGGGCGACCTAATTATCCTGCTGGCAGTTGCTGTCTGGGGCCTTTATTCTGTCATTAGCAGCAGGGTGATGCAATACCGTTCTTCCCTGGCGGCTACGGCTTTTTCCATATTTATCGGTTTGCCGGTGCTTTGCCTGCTGGCTATTGTGGAATGGCAAACGATTCCTGTTATGATTGACGTCAGCTTAATTCTGATTATTGTTTATTTAGGCATTGTGCCGGCCGCTGTCGGCTTTTACGCCTGGAATGCCGGCGTGGCCCGGCTTGGCGCGAGCGGCGCCATGGTTTTTTATAATACGCTGCCCCTGTATGGGGCCTTACTCGGCGCTTTATTTTTAGACGAAGCCATCGGCACCCCCCACATCCTCGGCGGTTTGTTTATTGTCAGCGGCGGTATTTGGGCAGCGCGTAAGCCGCCGGCTGTTGACAGGGAAAAGCTGGTTGCCGAAAAATTATGAGCCTTACCGGGCCGATAGTAACAATGACGATTGGTTTTTGCTATATTAAACACAAAATTAACACATAGTATAAATTAAATATAAACAATTGACATCTGGAAATAAACAATAGTATAATGTATACAAATTATACCGCTAATAGTAATGATGGAGATAGTAAGCCGGATGAAGGTTGGCAGAGAGTCGGCAGTTGGTGAAAGCCGGTAACAGGCATCAGGCAGAAAATCACTCCAGAACTGCATTTCCGAAATCCGAGTAAGAAATGCCGGGCCAGCCACGTTACACGGCTTAGGTTTGATTGAACCGAAGAGTGGCATTCGCATGCAAATAAGGTGGTAACGCGGGTATTCCCGTCCTTGAATAAATTCAAGGACGGGTTTTTTATTTACAGACAGGGAGTGGAGTGTATGGTCGCAACACATAAAGGGAGTTTTGAATTGCCTAACTCATCCATCACACTGGCCGACGTTTATCTGGCCGGGCAGCAGCTAAGCCCGATTTTACAAAAGACAGAGCTGATTCCAAGCCCTGCTTTCAGCCAGGAGTCGGGCAACCGGGTGTTTATCAAGCCGGAAAATCTGCAGGTAACCGGCGCCTTTAAAATCCGGGGCGCCTACTATAAAATCAGCAGATTAAGTGAAACTGAAAAAAACAAAGGCGTAATTGCCTCTTCCGCCGGCAATCATGCCCAGGGCGTCGGCTATGCCGCCAAACTGCTCGGAGTCCGGGCTACGGTGGTGATGCCGGCCACCACGCCGATTATAAAAGTGGAAGCCACCCGCAACCACGGCGCCCGGGTTGTTTTACACGGGAATAACTACGATGAGGCCTATCAGCGGGCCCGGGAACTGGAAGAAGAGCATGATTATGCGTTTATTCATCCCTTTGATGATCTGGATGTTATCGTGGGGCAAGGGACACTGGCCCTGGAGATTATGGCGGAGCTTGAGGCTGTTGACGAAATCCTGGTGCCGGTCGGGGGCGGCGGTTTGATCAGCGGGCTGGCCTTTGCCGCCAAGATGATAAAACCGGAGCTGCGGATTATTGGGGTGGAGCCTGAGGGGGCCGCCTGCATGAAGCAATCGTTCGACCGGAACCGGATCAGCACGCTGGACAAGGTGGATACCATGGCCGACGGGGCGGCGGTCAAAAAGCCGGGCAGTCTGACGTTCGCCTTCTGCCGGCAGTTCGTGGATGATATAATTACCGTTTCCGATTTTGATATCATTGATGCCATCCTGCTCCTGCTGGAGAAACACAAGCTGGTCGCTGAGGGCGCCGGTGTGCTGGCGCTGGCGGGGCTTAAAAAGCTGCAGGACAAAGACAAAAATATTGTCTGTCTGCTGAGTGGCGGCAATATTGATATCTCCACCCTTTCCGCAATTATCAGCAGGGCCCTGGTCGCCCGGGGCCGGTTGTTCTGTTTTACGGTAACGCTGCCGGATAAGCCCGGCGAATTGCTGCGGGTTGCTCAGATTCTGGCCGCAGTGCATGCTAATGTGATCAAGCTGGACCATAATCAGGCCAAGGTGATGGACCGTTTTCAACAGGCCCAGCTGGAGGTTACGGTCGAGACCAACGGCCATAGCCATGTGCAGGAGATTGAAGCGGCATTCGCCAGACAGGGGCTGGCAATCAGCAAGGTATATTAAAGCGGCTTTGCCAGGCCGGCTGCAGTCCCCGCCTGTGAACGAGGCTGAAACAGGCAGCATGAGCGAGATAATCTGAGAGCCATAAGGCCAATAGCCGGTAATGGCAGGCCAGCCTTCCCCTTGCACTGCCGTGGCCTTAATCAACACTTTCTTTTTGCTGCTGCTGCGAGTATAGTTAAGCAGAACGTATATCAACAAGGCCAAGAAACGCAGAGGTTGGGAAAAGGGCGGAGAATAAAGAGGGGACGATATGATCGGCGAAAGAATCCGGATTTTGCGTGAACGCTGCGGTCTGACGCGGGAAGAGCTGGCAGAGGCGATGGGAGTGTCGGCGGCGGCGATTGAACACTATGAAGCGGACCGCTGGCGCCCGGGACGCGGCCTTATCACCAAGATGGCGGTACTGCTCAAGGCCACAGTGCCGGAACTGGTGGGGGATTGTCTGGCTGTACAGGATGAGGACGGCAGTACCGTCTATATTAAAAATTTTGGCTGTGGCCGTTTTTGCGCCGTGGGCCGGACAAAATAGTTTTGTTTGCAGGACATAGTCCAGGCTGCAGAGAAAGTACCCATAACCTACTAACCGGTAGGTATATGGGTACTTTTTCCTTAACCCAGAAGCTGTTGGCGAGAGGGGCTGATTATTTGGAAATACGGCAATTAAAGACGTTTATCACGATTGTAAAACTGGGCAGCTTTTCCCAGGCAGCCCAGTTTCTGGGCTACACCCAGTCAACAGTCACTACCCATATTCAATTGCTGGAGAAAGAACTGGATACCGCGCTGTTCGAGCGGTTTGGGCATCAGCTTATGCTGACGACCGATGGGGAAAGGCTGTATGATTATGCAGAGCAGATCGCGAAACTGGCCGACGACGCCAAAAATGAATTTGAGAATTTTGAAGCGCCCCGCGGTCCTGTTGTCATCGGTATGCCTGAATCCTTGTGCATGTATTATTTAACTGATGTATTGAAAGAATATGCTTCATTATATCCAGATGTCGGCCTGAAGCTGAAACTGGGTATTGCCAGTGATTTCCGACCCTTGCTGAGGAAAAACACGATGGACCTGGCCTTTTTTCTGGAAAAGAATATTAAGGACGCCGATCTGGTCGGCCAGCTGCTCTGGCCGGAGCCGATCGTTATGGTGGCAGCGCCGCGGCACAGGCTTGCCAGGCAGAAAAAAGTAAGGGTCAAGGATTTGCAGGGGCAGACTTTTGTTTTTACCGATTCGGGCAGCAGTTACAGAATGGCATTGGAAGAGATCCTGGCTAAAAACGATGTGCAGGCCCGGACGGTGCTGGAAATAGGCCACATTCAAACTATTAAACAATTTGTCATTGCCAATCTGGGAATCGCAATCCTGCCGCTGATTGCCGTCAAACAGGAGATCGAAACTGGCTTGCTGGCCGCCTTGCCGTGGCAGGGAGCTGATCTTAAGACCTGCGCTTACCTCGTGTATCATAAAGACAAATGGCATTCCCACGCTATCCGGGCGTTTATCAAATTGGTTCAGGAAAGACTGCTTAAGGGAAAGGAGTGATGTGAGGCATGCAGGTGATGCCCCCGGCTGTCAAACTGCAAATGGCCGGCGAGTACGGGCTTGTTGTCGAGTTTGGCACCGTTATCTCGCCGGCAATCAACGCGCTGGTCCTGCAGCTTACCAGATTGCTGCTGGCTTTAGACCAGGCCGGTATCCGGGAGGTAGTGCCAACCTACCGTTCGGTCAGTATTTATTTTGACCCTTTACTGCTCAGCCGGCCGGTGCTGACCGGGCTGGTTGAGAATTTGCTGGCCCGGCTGAATCCTGTGGTCATGGCGAATTCACCGGCCCGTATTGTCAATGTGCCTGTCTGCTATGGCGGTGTGCTGGGGCCGGATCTGGATTTTGTCGCCAGGTATACCGGTTTGTCGGTCCGGGAAGTGATAACAGCCCATACGGCCCAGCCCTATCTGGTGTACATGCTGGGGTTTACGCCCGGCTTTCCTTATCTGGGCGGCCTGCCGGCCGAGCTGGAGGTGCCGCGGCAGGAAACCCCGCGCAACAAGGTGCCGGCCGGCTCTGTGGGCATCGGCGGCAATCAAACCGGTTTTTATCCGATTGAAAGCCCGGGCGAATGGTGGCTTATCGGCCGTACTCCCCTCAAGGCGTTTGCGCCGCAGCGGCCCGACCCGTTCCTTGTTGCCGCCGGCGACTATGTACAATTTACCAGCATTGGGATTGATGACTATTTTACCATCCGCCGGGATGTCGCCGCCGGCGTCTATCAGCTGGAAACCGATATTGCTGACAAAAGGTGTGAACAAACATGATTACCACGCTGTTGCCGGGCGATTTTACCACAATCCAGGATGGCGGCCGCTGGGGGTATCAGGCGTATGGCATGCCTGTCGCCGGGGCTATGGACAGCTATGCCTACCGGCTGGCCAATCTGCTGGCAGGAAACCCGGATCATGCTGCCGTTATTGAGATGACCCGCCGGGGGGCGGCGTTTAAATTTGATGAGGAGCAGTTTGTCGCCGTTTGCGGGGCCGATATGCAGGGCAAGCTTGACGGCAGGCCGGTTGCCAACTGGTCGTCCTTCGTCGTTCCCCGGCGGGGAGAACTCCGGTTTGCGGCGGCAGCCAGCGGTTTTCGCACTTATCTGGCGGTGCGCGGGGGCATTGATGTACCGCCGGTGCTCGGCAGCCGGTCAACCTATGTGCGGGCCGGAATCGGCGGCTATGAGGGCCGGCCTTTGCGCCAGGGCGATGTCTTGTATGTGGGGGCGGGCGCTGCCTGCCCGGCTGTCCCCCGGCGGGTGCCCGGACAATTTATCAGGCACTATGAGCCGGAGGTGACCCTGCGGGTGCTCCCGGGGCCGCAGGATACAATGTTTACCAGGACAGCGCTCGACACTTTTTATGCCAGTACCTTTGTGGTTGGCAGCCAGTCGGACCGGGCCGGCTATTCCCTGACAGGACCCAAGATTATACCGATCGGCAAGGAGGCCGATATTGTTTCCGATGCCGTAGGCCTGGGGGCTGTGCAGATACCGTCCAGCGGCAGGCCTTATATCGTTACCGCCGATCATCAGACTACCCGGGGCTTCGCCAAAATTGCCTATGTGATCCAGGTGGATTTAGCCAGACTGGCCCAGGCCCGGGCCGGTGACAAGATCCGGTTCGCCGCGGTGACCGAGCCTGAGGCTATTGCCGAGCTGCAAGCGGCGGAGCACCTTTTGCAGACAGTGGCCAGGCTCAGTTAACGGGCAGTTCAAGAAATTTGAACTGCCCTATTTAATTTTTCAATTTTACCTGCAAGGTTTACAGTGGTATGATAAAACACATAAAAATAATGAGACGTTGTAAGAAGCAAAGGCGCTTCAAACAGAACAATATTTGTTTGATGTGCCTTTTTTCTATGCCCGGCCAGCCGGACCAAAAAAAAGGAGTGGAAATAATGTACCGGATTGACTTGAATTGTGATTTGGGCGAAAGTTTTGGTGCCTATACGCTGGGAGCGGATGCGGAAATACTGCAGTATGTTACCTCGGCCAATATTGCCTGTGGCTTTCATGCCGGCGACCCGGGGGTAATGCACAACACCGTAAACCTGGCCCTGCGCCAGCAGGTGGCCCTTGGCGCTCATCCGGGGCTGCCTGATTTAATCGGTTTTGGCCGGCGCGAAATGGCGGTTTCGCCCCGGGAGGTGTTCGCTATGGTCGTTTATCAGATTGGGGCGCTGGACGGCTTTATCAAAGCCGCCGGCGGCCGGATGCAGCATGTTAAGCCCCACGGCGCCCTGTATAATATGGCCGCCAGACAGCCGCAGCTGGCTGAAGCCATCGCGGAAGCGGTATACAAGGTGAATCCGGAATTGATTCTGTTTGGTCTGGCCGGCAGTGAACTGGTCAAAGCCGGGGCCAAAGCCGGACTGAGAGCCGCCCAGGAGGTGTTTGCCGACCGGACCTACCAGGCCGACGGCTCACTGACGCCGCGCAGTCAGCCCGATGCCCTGATTACCGACCCGCAGCAGGCGGTCAGCCAGGTGATCGGCATGGTGCGCACCGGCCAGGTAACCAGCCGGGACGGAACCGGGGTGGCACTGCAGGCCGATACGGTCTGTATTCATGGCGATGGCGCCGCCGCGCTGGCTTTTGCCCGCCACATCAGGGAGACGCTTGCCGGCGCCGCCATTGAGGTTCAGCCGGCAGGGACCTTCCTCTAGCCGCTGGCCAATCAGTTTATTAACGGGGGGATGAATTTTGCAACAAACCATAGCTGCCTGCCGGACGTCTGTCAGTATCGTACCGTTTGGCGAAACGGCCGTTACGCTGGCCTTCGGCCAGGGGATTGATCCGGAACTGCACCGGCAGGTAAAGGCAGTAAGTCACTATCTTGACAATAATCCTTTTCCGGGGCTGGTGGAATATGTGGCAGCCTTTGCCAGTGTTACCGTCTTTTATGACCCGGTCCGGCTTGACGGCGATACGGTTGCCGCCCGCCTGCAGGCGATTGTGAGCAAGCTGGAGCAGGAACCGCCCGGCACGCCCCGGGTTGTTGAGATTCCTGTCTGTTACGGCGGCGAATTCGGCCCTGACCTGGAGTTTGTGGCCCAACACAACAGCCTCACGGCGGATGCGGTGATTGCGCTGCACAGCGGCGGCCAGTATCTCGTGTACATGCTGGGGTTTGCGCCCGGGTTTCCCTATCTGGGCGGCATGCCGGAACAGATTGCCGCCCCGCGCCGCGAGTCGCCCCGCCCGGCGATCCCGGCCGGATCTGTCGGCATTGCCGGCAGGCAGACCGGCGTGTATCCAATTACAACCCCGGGCGGCTGGCAGCTGATCGGCCGTACACCCTTAGACCTGTTTTGTCCCGCCGCCGATCCGCCCACCCTGCTCTGTGCCGGGGACATGATCCGGTTCCGGCCGATTAATCGGCAGGAATACCGGGACTTAAAGGGGGGAGGCCAATGAGCATTACCGTTCTGCGCCCCGGGCTGCTTACCACTGTGCAGGATTTGGGGCGCTACGGCTATCAACGCTATGGCGTCATCGCCAGCGGCGCCATGGATACCTGCTCGCTGCGGGTGGCTAATCTGCTAGTCGGCAACGCGGAAACCGAAGCGGGGCTGGAAATAACCCTGCTGGGGCCGGTCCTCCGGTTTGAAAACGATATGCTGGCGGCCATTACCGGCGGGGACTTGTCGCCGACAATCGGCGGCACGCCGGTGCCGCTGGGGCGGCCCGTATATATCAAAAAAGGCAGTGTATTAACCTTTGGCCGCAGCCGGTCAGGCTGCCGGGCTTATCTGGCCGTTGCCGGCGGGTATCAGATTGCCGCCGTAATGGGCAGCAAGAGCACCTACCTGCGGGCCGGCATCGGCGGCTATCAGGGCCGGGCCCTGCAGGCCGGCGATGTGCTGGCGGTTAACCCGCCGCCGGCTGCGCTCCAGCTCAGCCGGCAGCTGTCCGGCCGGGCAGCCCACGGGCCGGTGGCCTATCCGCCCTGGTATGCCGGCGGGGAACGGCCGGGGCCTGAGGCCGAGCCGGTGACGGTACGGGTGATGCCGGGCAGCCAGTTTGGGGAGTTTACGGAGGAGAGTCAGGCTAAATTCCGGGACAGCGTGTTCACCGTTACCCCCCAGTCGGACCGGATGGGCTACCGGTTAGCCGGTCCGGCGCTGCTGCTTACAGCCCCGCTGGAAATGGTATCGGAAGCGGTAGCCCTGGGGACTATCCAGGTGCCGCCGGACGGCATGCCGATTATATTGCTGGCCGACCGGCAAACAACCGGCGGTTATCCGAAAATCGGCCAGGTTGCCCAGGTCGATATTGCCAGGGTCGCCCAGATAAAACCGGGCGGCAAAATACGGTTTGCGGAAATTACTGTGCATGAGGCGGCCCGGCTGTACCGGGAACGGGAACAAGCCATCGCCGGCCTGCGGGCGGCGATTGGCCTGAAAATAAAAGCTTGATCAGGGGGAAAACAATGCTTACACTTGCTGAAATCATGGAGCTTATTAAAACGATCAACCAGTCGGCCATTACCCGCTTTGAACTGGAGCAGGAGGGGACCCGGCTGGCGATAGCCAAAGACGGCGGGCTTGCGCCTGTAACGACCACCACTGCTGCTGCCGGGCCTGCCGCCGCTCAGCCTGCCGCCGTCCGGCCGGAGGAGCGGCCCGAGCCAGCCGGCGGGGCCGGCGGCCATAAGATTACGGCGCCGCTGATTGGGACCTTTTACGCCGCGCCGGAGCCGGGAGCCCGGCCTTTTGTCGAACCCGGGCAGAAAGTCAGTGCCGATACGGTGGTTTGTGTCCTGGAGGTCATGAAGCTGTTTAATGAGGTTGAGGCCGGCGTCAAGGGGGAAATCCTGGAGGTGCTGGTCAAGGACGGCGAGCTGGTGGAATACGGACAGCCGCTATTTGTAATCAGAGAGGAGCAAAACAGCTAGTAGCGCTTGTAGCCGATAAAGAAAAAATGAAGGAGCGAGAGATATGACTCTTCTGGGGATTGTTGTCGTTATTATTGGGTTTGCCCTTAGGTTCAACCCGCTGCTGGTCGTCGTCGTCGCCGGTATTGTCACAGGCCTGGCCGGCGGGCTGTCGGTCGAACGGATTCTTACTATCTTTGGCGAAGCCTTTGTGAAAAACCGCTATCTGCCTTTATTCCTGCTTACGCTGCCGGTTATCGGCCTGCTGGAGCGCAATGGTTTAAAAGAGCAGGCCTTGTCGATAATCGGCAAAATCCAGGCTGCCACTACCGGACGCCTCCTGATTCTGTATCTGTTTATCCGGGAGGTGGCTGCTGCCGTCGGCCTTACGGCGTTAGGCGGCCATGCCCAGCTGGTGCGGCCGCTCATCGCCCCTATGGCCGAGGCGGCGGCGGAAAACAAATTCGGTCCGCTGCCGGAAAATACGCGGAACAAAATTAAAGCGTTTTCGGCCTCGGCCGACAATGTGGGTCTCTTTTTTGGCGAAGATATTTTTATTGCCTTTGGTGCGGTTTTATTGATGAAAGGTTTTTATGAGCAACACGGCATCTACCTGGAGCCTTTGCAAATAGCCCTGTGGGGAATTCCCACTGCTATTGCCGCTTTTATTATTCATGGCACCCGCCTGTTTCTGCTGGACCGCGCTATTCAGCGGGAGGTGCAGCAGTCGCTGGCCGGCAGCCCCTCGGCAAAGGAGTTGAACAATCATGTTAATTAGTCTTGAACACGTTTATTATGTACTCGGCGCACTGATTGCGGTAGTTGCCTTCCTGTCCTTCCGGGATAAGAATAATGCCAAGCGTTTGCTGACCGGGACCTTTTGGGGCTTGTATTCGCTGGTGTTTCTGTTCGGCAATAAAATCAGTCCCGTATATATGGGGATCCTGGTGATTGCGATGGCAGTGATTGCCGGGTTCGGGGGCGTCGGCACAGGCCGGCACGAGGAAGCAAGCCTTGAGCAGCGTACAGCCAAAGCCAGGAAATTGGGCAACTGGCTGCTCTTTCCGGCGCTGTTAATTCCGGCATTCACTATATTTGGCACCCTGGGGTTGCGGGATTTCAAGCTGGGCGGCCTGCAACTGCTGGAGAAAGCGAATCTTACCCTGGTCAGCCTGGGCATTGCCTGTGTGCTGGCGCTGGTGGCCGCCATGCTCCTCACCCGGGATAAGGGCCTGCAGCCGGTGCGGGAATCGCGCCGTCTGTTTGACGCTATCGGCTGGGCCGCGGTATTGCCGCAGATGCTGGCCACCCTGGGGGCCCTGTTTGCCGCCGCCGGAGTCGGGGAGGTGGTAGCCGGCCTGGTCAGTTCGGCTATTCCGGTCGATAATAAGTTTATGGTTGTCCTGGCTTATGGCGTGGGCATGGCCCTGTTTACCATGGTCATGGGGAATGCCTTTGCCGCCTTTCCGGTGATGGCAGCCGGCATTGGGCTGCCGCTGATTGTCCAGCTGCACGGCGGTAATGCGGCGATTGCGGCCTCCATTGGCATGCTGTCCGGTTATTGCGGCACCTTAATGACCCCCATGGCGGCCAATTTCAACATTGTGCCTGCCGCCCTGCTGGATTTGCCTGACAAGAACGGTGTAATCAAGGCCCAGGTGCCGACAGCCCTGATCCTGCTGACCGTCAACATATTCTTAATGTACTTCCTAGTCTTTTAAGGGAGGGGTGTCATGTTTAAAAAAATACTGATAGCCAACAGGGGCGAGATTGCCGTCCGGATTATCAGGGCCTGCCGGGAGCTGGGCATTGCCACGGTTGCTGTTTACTCGTCCGCAGACCGCCAGGCCCTGCATGTGCAGCAGGCCGATGAGGCCTACTGCATTGGCCCGGCCGAGGCCAAGGGCAGTTATCTGAATATCGCCGCCCTGCTGAGTGTCGCCGCCGCGGCCCGGGCTGACGCCATTCATCCCGGCTATGGTTTTCTGGCGGAAAATGCGGACTTTGCCGACCTCTGTGCGGCCGGCGGCCTGGTATTTATCGGCCCGGCCGCTGCCGCCATCCGGTCTATGGGGGATAAGGCGGTGGCCAGACAGACGATGCAGCAGGCCGGTGTGCCGGTCGTTCCCGGCACGGAAGGCGTGATTGCCGAGGTTGAGGCAGCCGTGACCGTAGCCGCGGCCATTGGCTACCCCGTTATTGTTAAGGCGACAGCCGGCGGCGGCGGTAAAGGCATGCGGGTAGCCGCCGACGAAGCGGCCTTGCGCAAGGCGGTCCGCCAGGCCCAGAAAGAAGCGGAACTGGCTTTTGGCAATGCCAATGTTTATCTGGAAAAGTTTCTGGAAGAGCCCCGGCACATCGAATTTCAGATTATGGCTGACCAATACGGCCGGGTAATCCAGCTGGGCGAACGGGATTGCTCGATTCAGCGCCGCCATCAGAAGCTGGTCGAAGAATCCCCGTCGCCGGCGCTTAGTCCGGCGCTCAGGCAGCAGATGGGGCAGGCGGCGGTAGCGGCCGCCCGGGCTGTTAACTATCAGGGGGCAGGCACGGTGGAATTTCTCCTTGATAAGCACGGCCGGTTTTATTTTATGGAGATGAATACCCGCATCCAGGTTGAGCATCCGGTCACTGAGCTGGTGACAGGTCTGGATTTAATCAAAGAGCAAATTGCCGTAGCCGCCGGCAAGCCCCTCTCCGTCACCCAGGCCGAGGTGCAAAGCCGCGGCTGGGCGCTGGAGTGCCGGATTAATGCCGAGAATCCCGCGAAAAATTTTCAGCCGTCACCGGGGGTTATTACCCAATACCTGCCGCCGGGCGGATTTGGCGTCCGGATTGACAGTGCCGCCTATCCCGGCTGGGAAATTACGCCCTATTATGATTCGATGATTGCCAAGGTCATTGTCTGGGGCCGGACCCGGCCGGAGGCTTTGGCGCGGATGCAGCGGGCCTTAGCCGAGTTTGTCATTGCGGGGATTGAGACAACCATCCCGTTTCATCAACAACTGCTGGCAGACGCTGTGTTTGTAAGCGGGGATTTTACTACCGGTTTTCTGGACAGCCGCCAGCACGCTGGCGCTGCCGGGCAAGAAACCCCTGCCGCCACGGGCGGCAGGCAGTCTCCCGCCTCTTAGGCGGGATGAATTGCCGGCCCTTGCTTTATTCTTGTTATGAAAATAATGCCATGATATAATTAGTCATATGCCTATGGCGGTGATACCCTGGAATTAGATAATAAAAGACGACCCCTTCCCGCCCGCCGGGATCAAGGGTCGTCTTCCGTTTCTGCTTCTGCCCCGGGCTTTAGCGGTCCCGGCCATAGGCTGTTTTCAACAGCAGCCTGTGAAAGGGTGAATGTAAAGTCAGCAACAGCAGGAGGGCAGCCTGGCAGCAGTACCAGGGCCGCAGGATAACCAGGCTTCTGCCGGCTAAGCCGCCTTGCGGGGCGCGCAGGCCGCGGCCGCAGGCCGCAGCCAGGAGAAAACTCCTGATAATGAAGCGGAGCATGGCATCACCTTCTTGTCTGCTCTCTAATTCGGCAATTGTATACTATGATTCGTTACCCGGCCGCAATATCCTGTTATACCGGCGATGGCAGATTCTGGGCGGTGTGTTGCGCCGGCGGGGGTGAGGCAATATTTACAAGCCCGGGCCGGGGATTTGATTTTGAGGAGTCTTACTATTGAATTGGCGCAGGAATCTTTGGACATTAGCCTTGGCAGTCTTGCTGTCAGGCTCAAGTTATACGATGGTTATTCCTTTTTTGCCCCTCTACCTGCTGGAGCTCGGGGTAAGCCCCGACCGGGTGAACCTGTGGGCCGGCTTTATATTTTCCGTGACCTTTTTCGTTGCCGCCGTCATGGCCCCCTACTGGGGGCGGTGCGCCGACCAAAGCGGCCGGCGGCGGATGATCCTGCGGGCCGGGTTCAGCCTGGCTGCGGTTTATCTGCTGGGGGCCTTTGTCAGAAATCCGGCCGACCTGCTTGCCGTCAGGGTCCTGCAGGGGGTGGCCAGTGGTTTTGTTCCCGCCTCAATGGCGATTGTGGCGGCCGGAACCCCGCCCGCCCAAATGGGCTTCAGCCTGGGGCTGATGCAAACCACCCTGCTGACTGGCGGAATCTTGGGGCCGGTCATCGGCGGCACCCTGACCCATCTGTTCGGGATGCGCCTATCCTTTGTGGCGGCAGCCGTTATCATTTTTCTGGGGACCCTGATGGTGGGGGCCCTGGTAGCCGAGCCGAAACACGGCCAGGTCCAGCCGGAAAGCAGTATCCGGGACGATCTGCGGGCTGCCTTCAGCAACCGGCGGCTGGTGGCTGTACTGCTGCTGCTGTTTGCGGTGCAGGCCGTGAGCATGATCCTGCAGCCGCTGATCACCCTGTATGTTATCCAATTGCAGGGGAATGCCGCGGGGGTTGTGTTTACCGCCGGCCTGGTCTACAGCCTGGCCGGGGTGGCCGGCGCCATCGCCGCCCCGCTGTGGGGACGGATGGGGCAGCGCGCCGGTTTCCTTAGAATCCTGACAGTCGCTTTTGCCGGAGCCGGCCTTTTTAATCTCAGCCAGTTTTTCGCCGGTAATATTTATCAGTTTGCCGGCCTGCAATTTTTTTATGGGTTATTTATCGTCGGCGTATTTCCGGCGATTAATACGATTGCCGTATCCTGCAGTGATGCCAATTCGCAGGGGCGGATCTTCGGCCTGACAACGACAGCCAATCAGCTGGGCAGCATGGTCGGGCCGCTGCTGGGCGGAGGCATCAGCTCCTGGCTGGGTATCAGACCGGTGTTTCTTGTCACCGGCGGCACGTTGCTGGTACTGAGCGGTATTGTGTTTTGGGCGGGGGGACTGGCCGGGAAAATGGCCCGCACCAGACAGCAGACCCGGTGTTAACAAAGTGCACTCGTTTCCGCAAAGCTGAAACTGCGGGGGTTCAGGGGAGAGTCAACTTCCACCTGAACTGGCGCCACCTATCGAGGCGGGAGTTTTAATTTGTCAGCCAGGATGAATAAGCACTTGCCAGGATGTCCGGGCAAGTGCTTATTCATTTGCGCCTGCTAACCAAACATATGACGGCGGCCGCCGTCATATGGTAGTAACAGGAATTTGGAACCGGAGGGTTTGGCGATGCTGAATATCTTGCTGGGGCTGGCCCTGCTGCTGGGCGGTATTTTTGTCATGCGTTACGGGCTGAAAAAGGCCTTATGGCACCGGCTGCAGGGGGTGCTGGGAAAGCTGACCAAGACACCGGGCCGGGGTCTGATGCTGGGGACGGTCACGGCCGCTTTATTCCAGAGCAGTACCACCGTATGCCTTATTACCATCGGGCTGGTGAGCGCCGACTATATGTCTTTCCGTCAGGCCCTGGGGATCATTCTCGGGGCCAATATCGGCACTTGTTCCACTGTGCAGCTGGTAAGCCTGTCGGTGCCCATAGAATATATCCTGCCGCTGTTGGCGCTGTCGCTCCTGTTGTGTGCCTCCGCCAAACAGCGCAACCTGGGACTGGCTCTCACCGGCCTGGTAAGTTTGTTTGCCGGGCTGGAGCTGCTGGTAACAGGCATTTCCGGTCTGGCTCAGCTGAGTGAAATGACCGAATATCTGGTTTTGGCTAATTCCCAGCCCCTGTATGGCATCTGGGGCGGCATTCTGGCGACCCTGATGTTTCAGTCCAGCAGCGCCGCCACCGTGCTGTTAATGCTGCTGGCCGATATGGGGCTTGTTGATATCCATACTGCCGCCTATGTGATCTATGGCAACAATATCGGCTCCTGCTTGTCTTCTGTTGTGTTTAGTGCCGCCGCCCCTGTTGCCGCCAGGCGGGTTGCCATGTCGCATATCCTCCTGAATGTGCTGGGCGTTATTATTTTTTACCCGCTGACCCATTGGCTTATCCGCGCTGCCGGCCTGTTGGCCGGTGACTTCAGCGGCCAGGTCGCTGTTATCCACACCCTGTTTAATATTATTTCCTCCCTTATGGTATTACCGGTATTCAATCAGTTCGCTAAATTAATCTGTTTGCTGATACCCAGGCGGTAGCAGCCGGCCGGCGAACAGGAATGCTTACAGCCGGAAAACTAGTTAAAAAAAACTATACAAAATTTATTTGAAGTGTGATAATATGTTAGGCGGAGCACCGAGATAGCTGGTATAGTATTAACCAGACTGGTGAAGCCCGGAGACTAAAAAAACGACTTATATCCTGCGGGAATAAGAACGGAGGTAGAGGAAATGGGAATGGGAAAATCAGAAGCGTTGCGGTCTACAGGCAGATTCGGGGTGCGGCAGATTGCCGTTGTCGGCATGTTGTCGGCAATATCAATTATCCTGGGGCTTTCGGGCTATGGGTTTATTCCGCTGCCGACAGCCAAGGCGACAATTATGCAGATCCCGGTTATTATCGGGGCCATATTGGAAGGGCCGGCTGTCGGGGCCATGATCGGGCTGCTGTTTGGGCTGTTCAGCATTGTCCAGAGTCTGATGGCGCCGAACATTCTGTCGTTTGCTTTTATTAATCCCCTGGTGTCCGTATTGCCCAGGGTGCTTATCGGTATTACCGCCTATTATGCGTATAAATGGACCCGGAACAAGCACGAAGGGGTGCGGATCGGGACAGGAGCCCTGGTCGGTTCGCTTACCAATACGTTTGGTGTGCTGACGATGATTTATGTTTTATATGCCGCTCAGTTTGCCGAGGTGAGGGGAATTGACCTGGCCACAACCGCCAAGGTCATTTACGGTATTGCCCTGATGAACGGAGTGCCGGAGGCGATTATTGCCACTGCGATTACGGTGCCGATTGTGACGGCGATTAAGAAACGGTACAAAAATTAACCCTGCCGGTTTACGGACAGGTTCAAGGGAATAAACAGCGCCCCCTATGCTGCGGCAGCATGGGGGGCGCTGTTGGTTTTACCGTACTGTTACCCACAGATCGATGGCTCTGCTGGTCTCATTGGTGTTGGGGATAATCTGAAGTTTGCCTTTGCCGGCTTTCTTGGCGACAAATACCACCTGGCCGGTGCCTGTGTCACCCTCCTGCTGCATGATATCGCCAAAGAAGTTTTCGCCGCTGGAGGTAAAGCGGGTATTTTTGGTAAGGCCGGGGGCCGGCGCCAGGATCAGCTTCTGGCCTACAGTCAGCTCCAGATTGTTGGCCGAGAGCTGAATCGGGCCGGTGTCGCCGTAATTATAAGTAACTTTCTGTTCCTGCGGAACCGGGTTGGCCGGGGACGGGGAAGCCGGCGGCGCCGACCCGTTCGGGTCAACGGGCGTCAGGTTGTTGTTGCAGCCGCCGGCCAGCAGCCCCGCCAGCACTACCAGGCAGACAACCGCGTGTATGAGTTTGATACGCGCTATAAGTGTCATAGCTACCTCCTGTTTGTAAAGGTTGGTTTCTATTAGTTATTATGAGAAATCCGGCGGTATTTATCCGGTTCGCTGGTGGCTAAACACAGTTTTTCCGGACCTTTACAAGTATAGCGGCAAATTGGGCAGACTATTAAACAAATATGGAGGTGGAGCTATGCTATTAAGTTGGATGATGATGAAAATGATGGACCCCATGGCTGATGAGGCGATGGCGAAAATGCTGACCGAAGATTATCCGGACAATCCCTTTTTAATGGTTACCGTAGCCGAGAAATTATCCCCGCGGGCCATTATGGAGGCGGCCATGCGGGCTGAGTCCGGCAAGGAACTGACCAGACCGCTGGGCAGCCCGGTGGTTCTGTCGCCCTGGGACAAAATACTGCTTAATCCCCGGCAGTTGTTTCAACTGCCTTATCCTGATTATACCCGGGTGGCTACCAAGACGGTCATTGGCCCTCAGGCTAAGCGTCCCCTGCAGCTGGCGATCCCGATTATGATTACCGGCATGTCCTATGGCGGTTCCCTGAGCCTGCCGATGAAAATAGCCCTGGCCCAAGGGGCGGCGATGGCAGGCACGTCAACCAACACCGGCGAATCGGCTGTTGTCGAAGAAGAGCGGGAAGCCGCCAGGTATCTGGTAGGCCAGTATCACCGGGGCGGCCAGTTAAGCGGCCGCCAGCAGCTGGGACAGCTGGATGCCATCGAGATCCAGCTGGGGCAGGGGGCCTGGGGCGGGGCTGTCGATGAGCCCATGCCGGCTGAGCAAATCGGCCGGCACCTGCGCAAAGCCTGGCAGCTGGAGGCCGGGCAAAGCCACACGGTCTATGCCAGGATGCCCGGCAAACAAACGCCGCAGGATTATATAACTATGGTGAATGCGATGAAAGAGCAGTATGAGGTGCCGGTAGGGGTAAAAATTGCCGGTACTGACTATATAGAATATGAACTGGCCGTCATTGCCCAAACCCAGGCCGACTATATCGTGGTGGATGGCGCCGAGGGGGGGACGGCATCGTCCAACCCGACCCTGCAGGACAATATCGGCCTGCCGACCTTCCATACCCTGGTGCGGACGGTGGACTGGCTGGCGGACAATCACCTGCGGGACCGCTTCAGCGTTATTGCCGCCGGCGGCCTGACAACGCCCGGGCATTTTCTGAAAGCCCTGGCTTTGGGGGCTGACGCCGTGTATATCGGCACCATTGCGCTGATGGCGGCGATGCAGGCGCAAGTGGTTAAAACCCTGCCCCAGGCGCCGCCTTCCCAGATGGCGCTGTACAGCGGCCGGATTACCGATAAGCTTGATGTGGACAAGGCCGCCAGGCATTTGGCTAATTTCCTCAACTCCTGTACTGTGGAAATGCAGTTGGCCGCGCAGGCTGTCGGCAAGCAGGCCTTATCAGACCTGGAACGCACCGACCTGGTGGCGGTGGAGCGGGAACTGGCCGAGTTTGCCGGTATCCGTTATGCCGCCAGCCACCGGCAGGTGGCGGGGGCGGCAATACAGCCGGGCGAGTATTATCAGCCGGAGGGGCTGCCCTTGCATTAAGCGGGGGACGTCAGCTTACAATTTTTACTAAATAAATTTTTCTGACAGGCATTTTTTATTCCTGCGGCAATAGCTTTATAGTAGTCGCTTTAAAGTCAGCAGGAGGGATGCGTGTGGAAATCGGGCAAGTATTAGCGGTGGGAACGGCAGTACCGGCTTATTGTCTGCGGCAGGAGGATATTAAAGGGTTTGTGGCCACCCTGTTCCGGGACAGTCTGCACAACCTTGACCGGCTGCTGCCGGTGTTTGAAAACAGTTTGATTGCGGTCAGGCATTTATCTCAGCCCCTCGAATGGTATGCACAGCCCCATACCTTCGCGGAAGCCAACCGGATATACGAGCAGACGGCGCTGGAACTGGCGGAACAGGCGGCAAGCCGGGCGATTGAGCGGGCCGGTGTGGGGCTAACGGATATCGGTATGGTTATTTTTGTCTCCTCCACCGGTATTGCGACGCCAACCCTGGATGCCAGGCTGATCCAAAATTTAGGCTTGCCGCCCGACACCTGCCGGCTGCCGGTCTGGGGGCTGGGGTGCGCCGGCGGTGTGACCGGCCTTGCCAGGGCCGCTCAGTTCTGTTATTCCCTGAAGGGCAAGGCCGTGTTGCTGGTGACGGTTGAATTATGCAGTTTAACCTTCCAGCGCGGCGATTATTCGAAGGCCAATCTTGTGGGGACAAGTCTTTTTGCCGATGGCGCCGCCGCCGCTGTCATTGCCCCCGGCGGCTACGGTCCGGCCATTATCGACAGCTGCAGCACCCTGTTTCCCGATACGGAGGATATTATGGGCTGGGATGTTGTCGAAGGCGGGCTGCAGGTACGTTTTTCGCGGGATATACCCAGTATTATCCGCCGGTATTTGCCGGAACTGGCAGCCGGCATGTGCGGCAGAAACGGGATTGCTGTCGCGGATGTGGTCCATTATGTCGTCCATCCCGGCGGCGCCAAGGTGCTGGGCGCTTATGCGGACAGCCTGGACCTGCCGCCTGATAAGCTGCGGGAGGCGTATGCTGTGCTGGCAGGCTACGGCAATATGTCAAGCGCATCGGTGCTGTTTGTCCTGGAACGGTTTATGGCCACCGCCCAGCCGGTTGACCGGTACGGGCTGATGCTGGCTTTGGGGCCGGGGTTCAGCGCTGAGCAGGTATTGTTCCGGTGGTAGCGGGGGCAATCGGGATCATGGCCGTGCTCATTGCCGGGCAGCGGCTGGGCGAACTGCTGCTGGCCCGCAGCAACCGCCGCCGGGCGCTGGCCAGTGGCGCGCAGGAATACGGAGCCGGCCATTACCGGTTATTTTTCCTTCTCCACAGCGGCTGGCTGGCCGGCTGGATTATAGAAGGGCAGGCGGCCGGGAGCGTATCTGCTGTTTGGCCGCTGTGGCTGAGCCTGTTTATTGCCGCCCAGCTACTCCGGTACTGGTGCATTCTTAGCCTGGGACGCTGCTGGAATACCCGGATTCTCGTCATTCCCGGCCAGCCCTATAAGCGGTGCGGCCCCTACCGTTATTTCCGGCATCCCAATTATCTGGCCGTAACGGCGGAGCTGGCGGCGGTGCCGCTGCTCTTTGACGCCGTCTGGACAGCGGCTGTGGCTACGCTGTGCAATGGGGCCCTGCTGTTGTTCATCCGTATTCCGGCCGAGGAAAGAGCCCTGCAGCACATGGAAAACCCCCGCTAGCTCCGGCCGGAAGCGGCGGGGGATTACTCCTTAGGGGGTAAAGTCGGCACAGAGGATATAGGCGGCACTGGTATTGTCCCGGAAGGCAATAGAATAGGTAATGCAAGGCCTGCCGTTGGCCAGGGAGCGGTAAGGCTCAGTCATATAGGCCTCCAGACCGGCCTGGATAAACAGGTAATAGTCTTTCAGGGACTGGTCTGTGCCCCGGGTATCGGCCTGAAAGATCGCGGAGGACGGCCCGGCGGCCGCTTCGGCCAGGCCGATGCTGTCGGTAATCTGCAGGCCACTGTGGTTGAGTATGTATACATACTGCAGCAGCGGAGTGGTGCGCACCGCCTGCCGCAGGACCGGTTCGAACTGCCCGGCGGAGCTTTGGCGCAGTTGACCGAGAACATCCTGCAACAGGGCATGATAATCATTTTTTTTGCAGCAATCGTGAGTGATGCGCCTGAGTTTCGCCTCCCGGAAACTGGCCGACACATGGGCCAGCTGTTGATTGAAGCACAGGGGGCGGACGACGTCTACCGGCTGGGGCCGGCAGAAATAGTATCCCTGCAGCAGATCGGCGCCGAATTCCAGGCTGGCCAGGGCTTCGGCCTCCGTTTCCACGCCCTCGGCAACCACCAGTGAGCCGGTTTTTCTGGCCATATAAACAAGGGCTTTAAACAGCTCCTGCTTATAATAATCGGTATCCAATTCGCTGACAAGCCAGCGGTCGATTTTTATGATATCAGGCCGGACGTGGAAAATCCGGTCCAGGTTGGAATAGCCGTTGCCCAGATCGTCGAGCGCAATCAGGAAGCCTAATTCTTTATGCTTGCCGACAAAACGCTTTAAGGCCCCGATATCACAAACCTTGGATTCAATAATTTCGATGACGATGGAAGAGGGCCGATAGCCGAGGCGCTGCACGCTGTTGCGCAGGCTGCCTGAACCGACGACGCCTTCATCGATAATGGCCGTATCAAAATTGATAAATAAGAGCGAGCGCTCATTGCGTGCCGACAGGGGCTGATAGTTTGCCAGCGCTTTCTCCCGGCATAGCCGGTCTAACGCCACCAGCTGACTCGCGGCTCCGGCCAAAGAAAACAGGGTGTGAGGGGCAATCAGTTCCCGCGTATCGGGGTGCAGGCCGCGGGTGAGAGCTTCATAACCGACAAGGCCATGCTGCTTGACGGAGACAATGGGCTGAAACCAGGTAGTGACAGACTGTTCTGCCAGGATTCTGGCTAAATCTAGTTGTCGGGCCGCATGATTCACTTCGTATCATCCTTTCGAATTGGACAAAAAAATCCCAACACACCAGGGTGTTAGGAGGTCAGCATTGACTTCTCACTTATGTGATGTCAGTATACGTTGCCGTTGCCGCTTTGTCAAGAACAGCCCGGAGCCGGCTTTATTTCAGCCTGTCATCATACAGCACGCAGGCATTTTTTTTGCTCTTGGCATGATACATTGCGATATCCGCTTTTTTGAGCAGGCCGTCCGCATCGCCGGCCTGCTCAGGGTAAAAGGACACACCGATGCTGGCCGTGGGCCGGAGCGTCACCCCCTGAATTTCTGCCGGCACGAACACCACGCTGCAGAGCTTGTCCAGGACCGGCACAATCCCGTCAGCGGTAATATTGCGGAAAAACAGGGCAAACTCATCGCCGCCGAAGCGGGCGCCGAAAGCGCTTTCCGGGTCCAGCAGGGACTTGATACGGGTACCGATAGTTGCCAGCAGTTCATCGCCCACCGCATGGCCGTAGCGGTCATTGACCTGTTTAAAGCCGTCAATATCAAAAAAAACGACTGAGCCGGCGCTGTTGTTCAGCCAGGCCGCGCTTAACTCTTTGTTCAGGGCGGACTGGAAGGCATACCTGTTGGCTAACCCTGTCAGATTATCCTCATAAGCCAGCTGCCGGATTCTCATGTTCTTTTCGGCCAGGAGGGCATTTTTTTCCGCCAGTGCCAGCACCTGTTTGCGCAGCTGTTTTTCGGTCAAAATGATTTTGCCGAAGGCAATACAGACAACAAACAGGAAGATGGCCACAGCGCCAAAGGAGAATATGAATACATTGTGCTTGGAGCTTTCGGCAATGGCCGCAACATTGGCCGTTTTTTGCGAGACATCATTTTGATGGAAATCAACAATCATTTTCATGCTGTCATTGACCCGCTCCAGATAAATGAGGCTTGTTGTCAATGCTTCCAGGGCAAGCAGGGGTTCCTTGTTTTGGTCGGCGGCCATGGTTTTGACAACCAGATTTTTATAATCGAGCCAGTTTTGCTGGACATAACTATACAGGATCATTTCTTCCGAATCTTTGTTAAAAGTGACCAGCTGCTCGGTTTCAATCTCGCCAATCTGTTCCAGCAGCTGCCTGGCAAAGTAAGCCTTTTTTTCCTCCGAGTCAGCCAGCATATATTTCCACAGCAGCAGGGGAACCTTGTTGATTTTGGTCTGAATATCAACAACCATGCGGGACTGCTTGATATGATGATTTTGCACGACGGCAATATTGTTTTCAATTGTTGATAATTCAGCAGTGAAAAAGCGCTGCGAGTAAAGAATGATGCTGATTACGCTGCAAAATAATAATAAAAGTATGAATTTGCTCGACTTCAAGCAATATAACCCTCCTTGCCCGGCTTGGGGAATTAAGCATTTTTTCGTGACCGCCTGACAATATCCCTGCCGGGAAACAGGCAGCAGCACATATTTGTCGATATTTATGCACAGTGAAATAAAGGAAAAATAATTTGCCATACCGAATCAGAAGTCATAAATCCCTTTAGTCAGAAGCCATGGCTCTGCTTTGCCAGACAGGCGTACAAGCAGGAGGAGGAGCGTTATGGGCAACGTTACATTCGCTGATTTAACAGAAGACCGGTTTGAGGACGCGCTGAACGTATTTATCAGCAGCGGCTGGGCGGAAGAAAGCCTGCATTATGTGAAGGCGGAAATGAGAGCCTTTCTGCATGGTGACATTGACGGCTATATCCGGGCCAGATTCATTCTGGCCATGGTCCGGGACAAAGTAATCGGCGTGGCGGCCTGGTCCCAGTCGATGTGCGGGTTTTCGGTCTATGAATTGTCGTGGGCTACGGTTGTGCCCCCTTGGCGGCATCAGGGCATTAACGGGCTGATGCTGCAGGAGCGGCTTCGCCGCATCAGGCTTCACCATGGTGCGGACAAGTTTCAGGTCATTGTTTGCACCTGGGATAATCCTATGTATAAGCAGGCCGGCTTTGCCCCCATGGCCCAGAGCGTCCGGGCCGAAGGCAACAAAGACAAATGTCTGCTGCTGGCAGAATTTGATGTCCTGCGTTTGTAAGGGCCGGCAGCAGGACCACGGACAATATCAGGCACGGCCTGCAGGGAGTGGTTGCTTTGAAAATATATAATCTTGCCATTTTAATTGAACCAAAAGCCGGTTGCACCGAGGCTGATATAATCCGCGAGATTGGCGGGCAGATTGAAAAAGACGGGCAGGAAATCATTCTTTGCCAGGTTAACGCCGCCGTGCCGCATCCGGTTGTCAGCAAGGGCGGCCAGACGTTGTTTCCGGCTTGTCTGACGCAGGGCACCAGCCGGCTGGTGCTGGCCCTGTCCCTGCCAACCAGAAAGGACCTGGGCCGGCGGTGGTTTCTGAAACGGCTGGCAGGCGAAAACAAAAGCAGCTATCGGCTGATAGCTACCACAGATGTCACGGTTATTCATATTGAAGTAAACTCATTGCCGGGCCAGGGTTAGAGAAAGTTGACCTGGCCGTCGGCAAAGGATTTTATCCGGGCCAGCGATTCCACCCGGTAGCCGGCGGCGGCTAATTTCTGGGCGCCGGGCTGGAAAGATTTTTCAATGACAATCCCGATCCCGACGACTTTGGCGTTGGCCTGCTCGACAATATTGGCCAGGCCGGTGGCCGCCTCGCCGTTGGCCAGAAAATCGTCGATAATCAGCACATGGTCATCGGCCTGTAAAAACTGTTTGGAGATGATGATGTTATTGCTTTCACCCTTGGTATAGGAATAGACGTTGGCCGTATACACATCATCGCCGGTTACCTTGGGTTTGCGCTTGCGCGCGAAAATGACAGGCACCCGCAGAATGAGCCCGGTCATTACCGACGCGGCAATACCGGAAGATTCAATTGTCAGTATTTTGGTGATTTTTTCGCCGTGAAAACGGCTGACGAATTCTTCGGCAATTTTCATCATCAGTTCAGGGTCAATCTGCTGGTTGAGAAAAGAGTCAACCTTCAGCAGGGAATTATTCAAAATCAGACCGTCAGTCTGGATTCTTTGTTTTAATAAGTCCATATAAGCCTCCTGTGTTAGTGTGGGGGGCAATGCAAAAAGCCCTGGCAGGGAAACTCCGCTTGGCCGTATAGGAGCGAAACTTCCCTGTCAGGGCTTTGCCCTTCGAAGGCAGCATATTGACATAACAGCAATTGGCAGTTGCCGCTAACGACTTCCGGGACCTGTCCCCAACAAGATAGTTTTTATTGTTTAGGCTTTATTGTAACAGTCTTTTTACAGGCTTGTCAACAAAACAACAAATTTTGCTTGTAAAAAACTGCTGTGCATGGAAACAGGCATTTGACAGAAACTATAAATAATAGTTTGGGAAAGGAGGCGAATTTGATGCACCATAAACCGCAGCGCAAACATTCCCGCTCTCTTAAACGCCGGTTTAAACGGATGGCGGCCGCCGCCGCTGTCGCCGGGGCGGCCCTGGTTACTTCGGCCTTGCTGCCGGGCGTGCCGGCGACAGCCCAGGCCTCAGCCGCCCCGGAGCAGGCCCCGCAGCCAACGCAGGCCACGCAGCAGATGGCCAAAACCCCGAAGGGGCCTTTTAATTTTAAGTCGGAAAGCAGGGTGCCCCAGAAGAAGCTGGCCAAAGCCCAGGCGAAAGCCGCCGCCGCCCAGCGCAGCCAGCAGGCGCAGAGTAAAACCCCGGTTGCGGCACAAACCGCAAAGCCAGGCCCCAAAGAGGCCGCCCAGCAAAATACAAAACCAAATACAAAGCAAACCACAAAAAAAGTGCAGGCTTCTCCGGCCGCCGACAAGGCGCCGGCCAATGCCACCAAGGTGCTTGATGTTAAAGCCACTGCTTATGCCCCGGGCGCACATGACAACGGGCAGTGGGGGGATAAAACCTTTTTGGGCACCACCGTCCGCCCCGGGATCGTTGCTGTTGATCCCAGGGTGATTCCCCTGGGTACCCGGGTCTATATTGAATATCCCGACGGTACAAGCCAGTATGCCGTGGCCGAGGATACGGGCGGGGCCATTAAAGGCAACCGGATTGATGTTGCCGTGCCCTCGGTCGATAAGGCCTACGATTTTGGCATTAAGAATGTTAAGGTTCATGTTTTGGGCAAGGATGCCTAAGCTAAAATCCTGCAGACCGCATAAGGGTTTGCAGGATTTTAGTTGCCTTGGGGCCCTGGCAGGCGGTTTTTCAATCATCCGGCCCCTGCAGGCAGGCCAGCAATTCCCGGCAGACCTCGCGGCTGTCCCGTAAACCCTGACGGTAGGCAATTTCCGCCGCCTGTCCCGATTCCAGCGTTGTCCAGGACTCGAAATCCATAACCAGACCGGTCATTTCCGGCTGCCGGCCTTTCAGTTTCCGGGACAGTGCCAGCAATTGGCCGAGGGTGGCGCTGACTTTCTCGCCTGTTTGCCGGTAGTCGGCATCCTGCGCGCCGGCCTGGAGGAGGATCTGTTCCACCCTGGCCGTAATATACTGATCAACAGTCTGGTTTATTAGCCGTTTTAGTCCGGCCCGGTCCGCCTGGCCGGCACCGGGCCGCCGGCGCCGGGGTCCGGGCCGGCCGGGCGGCCGCCGCCGGGCGCCGGGGCCGGCCGCTGGCCGGAGACAGGTTCTGTTTGCGTCAGACACAGGTATACCCCCTATACGTAAGCCGGGGCAGCAGCCCGTTGGCCGCCGCCCCGGGTTTTTACAGGGGGAAATAAAAAACGCATGCGAAGGCTTGTACCCTACACATGCGTTTGGCTTTGTCAATTGCTAAAGCCCCAATACCAATAAGCCGGCCCTAGCCGGCCCGGTCAGCAGGGCAGTCAGGCCGGTCAGTTCCGTCTGGCCCCGCTGCTGACAATGGCAGATTGAGGGAAGAGTGCATGGTCTGCTGCGTCTGTCGCACTCACAGCCTGCGCCGGCGGCAACACCCGGTACCCCGTGCTCCCCTCCCCTGCTTGTGCTGGGGCGAAAGCCCGGTGTATAATAGAAATGTCGTCGTGGACAGCTTGCTGTTACGTGTAGGTGTGTTGCGTACACCTTGCGCGGGCCCGGAAGTGCTGGGTACACTTTCGGGTCACGGCGACTTTTTATTTCCACCTATTTCTAATTATAGACTGTTTCCGGCAATTTGCAAGTAGAGACGGCCGGGCGGCCGCGATTTTTCCGGCCGGTACGGGGGCTTAGGCTGGAAAAAGGGATTCCTTTTTACCGGCTCCCAGCCGGGAAAAACGCTGGCGCGGTCTTGGGGTTTTATGCATGGCAGATAGTTCTGGATGTACAAGGGGATGGGGCTTACTTTTGGCATTGCCCCAAAAGTAACAAAAGGTCTAGGCCCGGAGCCTCCAAAAGCTGAAAAGCCGGACGGTATGCCTAAAATCCGTAAACTCGCTGCGCGCTCAAACAGTACGGATTTTTTAACGGCATACCGCCCGGCTTTTCTCCTGCGGAACGCTTTTTCCGGCAAAGGGCCGGGGGTTACCGGGGTTTGCCGGGGTGTCGTCTCGTCAGTCTTTTGCAGTGAATTTGGCTGGAGTTTGTAGTTAGAATATTTCTCTGCTTATTTTTCCTTCACGACCTCATCATCCGACAAAGTTAGCAAATCTATTGTGTATCCATCTTCATCAAGAAATTCAACTTCATATTTGGGAGGATTTGCTTCGTAAACAATAAGTACCGTACCCCTGGCACCTTTCGTTACTTTTTCATTTAAGTCTCTTCTCGCAGTCACTACATCATATTCTTTTAGCATATACGTTTGTGTGCACTCCTTTCCATTGCGTGTCGATATGTCTATTATATCCGATTTACAATTTTGTGGGAATTGCAGTTATCAACCGAACTACACCATCGTTGTTTTCTATCCAGGCAAACACTACATCAATCGTTTTGCCGTTCGGGCCAGTTATAGGTATTACCTGATTATACTTGGTTCCAAACTCTGTGGTAGCGGTTTTCACAGCCTTGTTAGGGTCAAAAACAATTTGCTTGGCTAAATCGCCAGCATTTTCCTTGGTAAAACCAAGTGCTTTCTCAAACCACTTTGCCTTACTTGCACCGTCAACATGTTCGGCGTTTAGCAAGTATCTTTCAAGTTTGACTGTGACACTTTCATGAGTCAATTGTTCTGCAGTTTTTACAGCTTTACTCGCCCCCTGGGATAGTGGCTTTAATCTAAAGCCACCAATACCCATGCCAAATATAGCAAAAACATCGTCGGCAACAGATTGATTAAGTTGCTGCTGCTTATAAAATTCCTGCAAGTCGTCAGGATGTATTTCTATTCCGTCCGGGCCGTTTCTAACGCGCCAAGGAAGAAAATTGGGATTATAATCCTGCCGCCAGCCATCCTCTAAAAGCGAATTGTAAGGGTCCGGTCGATACCACTTGAGGAAGTTATCCAGTTTCCGGCTTAATTCATCAAGATATTGATGAAAATCAAATTTGGGGGCCGTAATGACCATTTGATCCAGTCTGAATACTATTTCAGGCTCCTTGTTGTTCATAATTGCCGTCCCTCCCTCCTAGGAGCAATTTTCCAACAGCGGGAAGGTAATAATAATTTACGCAATGATACCATCTCCTTTTTGATAGCCGATTTGCCAACACCGGCTCTGTTAATTAGCTAATGGTGAATAGAGTTCCTATTTTTTATCCGTACATATTGGCACGCATTCGGAGGGAGAACATCAAAGAAAATTTCTGATTAGGAAGGAACAGGGGGACAGGTTTCTTGTTTTTCTTAACCCCAACGGGCCGGATTAGCAACAGGCGCAATCGCTTACGCCTGTTTTTTTGTTGTCTGGAGGCGGGGGAAATGATATGATAACCTTGAGCCGCGGCAGCGGCTATTCCTGATAAATCCTATAGGCGGCGAGGTGGCGATACGATGTTTGATACCGTAATTATAAATGGCATTGTAGTTGATCCGGAAAAACTGACCCGGCGGCAAGGCAATATCGGCATCGAGGCCGGCAAGATCACTGCGGTTACGCAGCAGGAGATTCACGGCCGGGAAGAGATTGATGCGAACGGCCGGATTGTTTGTCCCGGCTTTATCGACATCCATGGCCATGTGGACTGGCGTGCCTACTGCGGCGAGCTGTCGCTGCGGCAGGGGATCACCACAACCGTGGGCGGCAATTGCGGTTTGAGCCCGCTGGATATTGAGGCCTTTTTTGCCGCCCAGGAACAAGAGGGCTTTATTATCAATCAGGCGGAAATGTTCGGGCATTCGATGAGTCTGCGGGAGGCCGTAGGGGCCGCAGACCCGCACCAGCCGGCGACGGCGGAGCAATTGGCCCGGATGGAATATCAGGTCGAGAAGGCCCTGAACGAGGGGGCCTGCGGCTTATCCCTGGGGCTGGCCTACGCCCCCGGCAGCTCCAATGATGAGATATACAGGCTCAGCCGGCTGGCCGCCCGCTATGGCCGGGTGGTATCGGTAGATACGCGGATGCGCACCAGCATTGATATGTATTCGCTGGTGGAGGCGATCGATATTGCCCGGCAAACCGGCGCCAGGGTCCAGATCTCCCATTTGGTGTATCAGTATGGCACCGGAATGATGGATGAGGCGCTGGCGGTGATCGACAAAGCCCGGGCCGACGGCCTGGACATCCGTTTTGACAGCGGCATGTATACCCAGTGGGCGAGCCATATCGGCGCGGTCCTGTTCAGCGAGGAGTCGATGGTGGCCAATGGCTGGAAACTGGAGGATATCCTGGCGGTAACCGGCAAGTATAACGGCCGGCGGCTGGATATGGACATGTACAGGGATTTGCGCGCCAATGACCCGCAGGCCTCGGTCGTTGTGTTTACCGGGATCGAGGAAGAGATTTACATGGCCTTAAGCCATCCCTATGCCATGCCATCCACCGATACCGGCGAGTATGCGCCCGGCGAGGGCCATCCCCAGATTGCCGGCAGTTTTCCCCGCTATTTCCGGCAAATGGTGGGCGAGCGGTATGAGTTGACGATTATGGAGGCCATCCGGAAAGCCACTTTGCTGCCGGCCGAGACGCTTGGCTTCCATACCAAGGGCCGTTTGCGGGCCGGCATGGATGCCGACCTGGTTGTGTTTGATATTAAGGGCATTATGGATAAGGCCGATTTTGGCTTGCCTGATGCTGTCCCTGAGGGGATTGACTATGTGCTGATCGGCGGCAAGCTGGTGCTGGCCAAGGGGCAGCTGCTGAATACCCGGGCCGGCCAGGCTGTCCGCTGCACTGCGCCGGTCTATGATTATACGATTTAACGCAGCCCGGCGGCAATAGGCTGCCTGCCACCCCGGCAACCAAAAGGTTGCCGGGGTATATTTATGTTAACATGATACCTCCTGGAAAGACTAAACAGGTATGTGTATGCCGGTGGCATACAAAAGGTAAAAAATATTGGATTTATTAGTGATAATTACCACGGAACATCTTGAAAAACTTGCCTTAATGTAATATAATCTAGAACTATAGTGTAAAGCATGAAAAAATACTATAAAAGTATGTTGTCAGTATACTTTTATGGTATTTACTCTGCAAATTGGCCGGCTTATCTCAGCTGTAAACACAATGCACAGCAGACACTATGATTATGGCCAAAAAAAGAAGGGGAGACGTTTATATGCGCAAGAAGGGTTTCCGGTTCGCCGCCACGGTGGTGGCAGCTTTGCTAGCTGGGGCTGTGCTGGCAGGTTGTGGCGACAGGGCGGCCAATGAGGTTAAAATTGGTGTCCTGAATGAAATGACAGGCGGCAATGCCACCATGGGCAACTCATCCGCCAATGGGGCAAAGCTGGCGATTAAAGAGGCTAATGCGAAAGGCGGCCTGCTGGGCAAACAGATTCAGGCCGTTATTGCCGATAATAAAAGTGAACCCTCGGAGGCAGCCAATGCCATGACCAAACTGGCTACTCAGGATAAGGTCGTGGCGGTGACCGGCATGTTTGCCAGCTCCAATGCGATTGCCGCCTCCAGTGTGGCCGAATCGGTCAAGGTGCCGTTCCTGGCAGTAGGGGCGACCAATCCCAAGGTCACGGTGGACGAGAAAAGCGGCAAGGTGAAGGAATATACGTTCCGGGTTTGCTTTATTGACCCGTTCCAGGGCACGGTGGGGGCCAATTTTGTCTTTAATACATTAAAGCTTACTAAAGCGGTTATCCTGGTCGACAACAGCAGCGACTACAGCAAGGGCCTGTCGGCTTTCTTCAAGGAGTCGTTCACTAAAGGCGGCGGCAGTATTTTAGCGGAAGAGGCCTATTTGCAAAAAGACCAGGATTTCAAAACCATTCTGACGAAGGTCAAAGCCCTGAATCCTGATGTCCTGTACGTACCCGGCTATTATGAGGAAGTGGGCAAGATTGTTAAACAGGCGCGCGAGTTAGGGATCACAGGCCCCATCATCGGCGGCGATGGCTGGGATTCGCCGAAGCTGGTGGAGATTGGCACGGCAGCGGCTTTGAATAATACCTATTTTACCAATCACTATTCTGTTGATGATACCAGTGCCGATTCCCAGGCCTTTGTGGAGGCTTATAAAAAAGAGTACGGCCTGGTGCCTGACGCTCTGGCGGTGCTGGGCTATGATGCCGCCAATGTGCTGATTGACGCCATTAAACGGGCCAACAGCCTGGAGCCGGCGAAAATCCGCGAGGCCCTGGCCGCAACTAAGGATTACCCGGCCGTAACGGGGGCAACGACCCTAAACGCCACCCACGATGCGGTGAAAAACGCGGTCATTATTGAAATGAAGGATGGCAAGCAGGTGTATAAGGCGACTGTTAAGCCGTAGGGGTTTGATATTAAGTGCAAGTTCAGGGGCTGCTGCTAGCAAAGGGGCAGCCCGCTAATAGTTTGCTGAATGATTGGTGATAGCAACGATAGTGAAAAAAATTGCAGTAGATGACAATTACCGAGAGAATAATTGAAAATGAGCAATAGTTTGTTCACCAGGTTAGCAAGTATTTAGCAACAAAACCTTTTACAATTGGTATAAATGGGTTATAATAAGCATAGGTTAATACAGCAAAACGCCCCTGCTGAGAACAGGAGCGCTTTGCATTAGGAATAGGGAGGCTACTTCCACAGTTCTCTGATGATCTGATAAATTATCCAGAGAAAGCCGCTTGAGACGGTGATTGTGAACCACTTCGTCGTAAAGCGCAAAAGTCGCACCTCCTTATTCAGTTTTGGGACGGGCCGTGTACCCGTCCCATTAACATTATATAATCTCTACAGGCGAAAGTAATTATATAACAGTTTAGGAAATTAGTTGTAACAACAGTTGGCTTGTCAGCTACCTAATAAGCATAGCTTGCTGGGGCTGCCTAGTAGCTAGAACAAAGACTCTGGCCAATAAACTGAAGCCCTCGCGCCAGCGAGGGCTTCAGTTTATTGGCCAGAAGAAGCATGGGGACGTTCATTTTGCTTCTTTTTTTACTGGAGCTTAGCCATGCTTATGCTGAAAATAAAACAGAACCACCGTCGCTGTTGCCTAGGCGAGGAATAATACCAAATTTTGCGAGGGGCCGGGGAAAAGGATTTTAGCGGCTGTTGCAGAAATGAAATTAGGCGAAATTCAAATTAGAGACAGCTTCAGGACGGCAGATGGAGGAATAAGCATGATACCGATCTTGTTTTTGGCGCCCTTTCCCGGGATGGCTGAGCTGGCAGAGTCAATCGCCAGTGAAATGGGCGTTCCGGTCATTGTCGAGGTCGCTGGCGATGCGCAGGCCAAAGCCATTGTCAGGCAATATCCGGACACCGAGGTCATTGTCAGCCGCGGCGGGGTGGCGGAGGAGGTCCGCGGTTTTGACAATATGAGTGTTGTGGAGATCACGATGTCTGTTAATGATCTGCTCAGCGGGCTGAGCCGGCTTACCGGGCAGGGCATCCGGCGCATTGGCATTGCCAGCCGGGCCAATTTGTTTGACGGCACAATGGGCGATTTTTGCATCGCTGATACGGAGGTGTATATCCGTTCCTGTGCTGATGAACAGGAGATTCAGCAGACGGTGCTGCAGTTTTTTGAGCAAAAGATCGAGGCGGTAATCGGCTGCCGGATGGCTTACGAAACAGCCCGGGAGTGCGGTTTGGTGGCCGAACTGCTGGATTCCAGCGCGGTCTCCATCAGAAAAGCCCTGGAGGAGGCTGTCCGGATTGTCAGGGCCAAGGAAAGCGAAAAACTGCAGGCGGCCCAGCTTATGGCGATTATCGACAATATTGAGGAAGGTGTTATTGCCGTCACCGGTGATAAAAAAGTGAGTTTCTATAATAATCTGGCAAAACGTATCTGTACACAGCCCAACAAGCAGCTGACCTTCGACCATATCGGGGAGCTGCTCAATTACCGCAATCAGGAAAAAATTGTTGCCATTAATGGCAATAGCGTACTGGCCCGCATAATTCCCCTGGAATTTAATAATAAAAAACGGGGCGATGTGATTACCTTCCAGGAGGTCAGCAGTATTCAGGCCTTTGAGAGAAAAATCCGCTTTTCTTCTTATCAAAAAGGTTTATATGCGAAGCGTACTTTTGACGATATTATCGCCCGGTCGGACGTTATGCATCAGTTGATTGCCAAGGCCAAAAACTATGCCACCTATAAATCGAACCTGCTGATTTACGGCGAGACCGGCACCGGCAAAGAGGTAATCGCCCAGAGCGTACATAACCACAGCAAGTATCATAAAGGGCCGTTCGTGTCGGTCAATACGGCCTCCATACCGCCCAGCCTGCTGGAAAGTGAACTGTTTGGCTATGCCGAAGGGGCCTTTACGGGGGCGCGCAAGGGCGGCAAGCAGGGTTTGTTGAATTGGCCCACGGGGGGACGATTTTTCTGGATGAGATTGGCGAGCTGACGCCTGAGATCCAGAGCCGGCTGCTGCGGGTCTTGCAGGAAAAGGAGATTATGCGCATTGGCGATGATAAGATCATACCTGTTGATGTGCGGATTATTTCGGCGACCAACCGGGACTTGTTCGAACAGGTAAAAACGGGCGCTTTCCGCCAGGACCTGTATTACCGGATTTATGTGCTGGGGCTGCGCATCCCGCCGCTGCGGGAACGGCCGGAGGATATCCCGCTGCTGTTTGAGCATTTTGTCCGGCGCATGAGTGCCAGGGAAGGGAAAAAAGTCAAAATCAGCGCCGGGGCGATGAAGGTGCTGACGGCCTATTCCTGGCCGGGCAACATCCGCCAGCTGAGAAACATTGCCGAGGTGGTCACTTACTGCGGGGAGGAGCTGATTGCGCCTGACCATATCGCCGCTGTGCTCAGCGAGCAGGAGACCCGGGTTGAGCAGGGCCGGTCCATTACCATTCCGGCCGGCGGCTCGCTTAAACAGATGGAGACGGAGATTATAAAATGTCTGTTGGCGCAGCACTCCTCCGAGGAGGTGTGCCGACAGCTGGGGATCAGCCGGGTCACGTTATGGCGGAAAAGCAAAGGTTTGTTTCAATAATGAAACAGATGTAATTTCATATACGAAACAAAAATAGCGAAGTGTGCCAAAGAATCTATGATTTCAGCTTGGCACACTTCTTGCTAATTAGTTATGCCGGAACTGTTAGCCCAAACTGACAGGGTCCGGAGGGGCTTTAAAAAAAAGGGGGAGACGTACAAGCATGAAAAAACTGATTAAAAACAGGTATGTGTTGGCCTTGCTAGCCTGTATGCTGGGGCTGACGCTGGCGCTGGCCGGCTGTGGCGGCAAGAAAGACGGGAACAAAGCAGCGGCTGATGAAAAGATCATCATCAAAATTGCTTACGGCAATAACGTGGGTGAGCCCAACGACAAGGCGGTCCGCGAATGGGGCCGGCTCATGAAGGAGAAGAGCAACGGCAAGGTTGAGTTTCAATATTTCCCCAGCTCTCAGCTTGGTTCGCAAAAAGACGTAACCGAACAATTGACAATCGGCGCCAATGTCATTACGATCTCCGACGGCGGGTTCCTGATGGACTATGTGCCTGAGTTTGGTGTAACCTATCTGCCCTATATTTTTGATAATAAAGAGCAATTGTATAAATTAGTGGATAGCGACCTGTTTACAGATCTCTCCCAGAAGCTGGAGACCAAAGGCTTATATGTCGTTCACAGCAAGTGGATTTATGGCGACCGTCACCTGATTGCCACCAAACCGGTTACCAAGCCGGAAGACCTGAGCGGCTTGAAAATCCGGGTGCCGAACATCAAGCTGTCCAACGAAATGATGAATTCCATGGGGGCTGTAGCTACGCCGATGCCGCTGGCCGAGGCCTATCCGGGGCTGATGCAGGGGGTAATCAACGGGGCTGAGAACCCTATCCCCGTATTGTATGGCGGCAAAATGTTTGAAGGCGCCAAATACCTGATGCTGACCCGCCACCAGGTAAATCTGTCCACCTGGATTGCCGGCAAGAAATTTATTGACAAGCTGCCGCCTGAGGTTGTGCAGCAGTTGAAGGAAACCGGTGAGGAAGCCGGCCGTTTCCTGGAAAAAGAGAATGAAAAAGCAGATAAAGAAGCGATAGAAAAAATGAAGGCTGCCGGCGTTCAGGTCATCGAGGTTGACCGCGCTGCCTTTAAGGAAGTCATGAAGGATTTCCCCAAGAAATTCAAAGAGTTTCCGCCTGAAGTAATGGATAAGGTGTATTCCATCATTAAAGAGTAAACAACAATCACCCGGCCTCGGTTCTGCAACCGGGGCCGGCTTAATCAGTGGTTGTAACAAGCCGGAAGGAAGTGATACAGTGGGACGTCAGCTATGGAATTTTATTAAGAATTTTGACGAGATTGCCGGCATGATTTTAATGGCTTTTATTATCTTACTGGCCTGTGCCAATGTGTTTATGCGGTATGTTATCGGCAGCCCCTGGGGCTGGGTGGAGGAAGTAACCATCTTTACTTTTGTCTGGCTGACCATGTTTGGCGCTGCCGCCGTGATTAAAGCGGAAGGGCACTGCAGCATCGATGTGTTAACAAGAAAGCTGCCGCCCGGACCAGGGCGTATTATAACGATTTTTGGCAATCTCTGCACCCTGGTGACCATCGGCCTGATCATCTGGTACGGGACCGAGCTGTCCATACTGGCCACCAGCAAGGTGACGCCGATACTGGGCATTCCCTATTCTTTTGTTGATGCCGCTCTCCCGGTTGCCGGCGTCTTTATGTTTTGCTATTACCTCCGGCGCACCTGGCTGCATCTAACCGGTAAAGAGGAAAAATGCAAGATGGAGGAATTACAGTAATATGTCGGTTTTAATTGCAGCATTCGTCATGCTGGCTCTGTTCGGCATTAATGTGCCGGTGGCGTTCGCAGTCACCCTGTCAACGTTTGTTTATTTTTTTGTGGCCAATGACCTGTCGCCGGTTATGGTGATTCAGCGGATGATCGGCGGGGCCGATAATGTGCCGCTGCTGGCCATTCCGTTTTTTATGATGCTGGGCTCCATATTAAATTATACGGGGATTACGCAGCGGCTGCTGAAGCTGTCTGATATGCTTACCGGTCATATGCGCGGCGGTCTGGCGCAGACCAATGTCATACTGGGCGCGCTGATTGGCGGTCCCTCCGGCGCCGGCCTGGCCGATGCCGCGATGATCTGCAAGGTATTGGTGCCGGAAATGGTACGCAATGGCTACAGCCGTTCCTTTGCCGCCGCCCTGACGGCGGCGTCGGCCCTGCTGGGACCGATTCTGCCGCCCGGTATTGGTCTTATTATTTACGGTTTTGTATCCGACACCTCGATCGGCAAGCTGTTTCTGGGCGGCATGGGACCCGGTATCCTGCTGACCTTGCTGTTGATGGTGGCCGTTGACTATGTGGCCAGAAAGCGGGGCTATAAAGCCACCCGTACGCACAAGCCGTCCTTTAAAGAGGTGGCGGTCGCGGCCAAGGATGCCGTTTGGGGCCTGATGCTGATGGTTATTATCCTCGGCGGTATCCGCTATGGTATTTTTACGCCTACCGAAGCCGGGGCGGTAACGGTTATTTACGCCTTGATCATCGGCTTTATCTACCGGGAGACGAAATGGGCCGATGTTAAGGCCGCCCTGTCCGAATCGGCCCGGGCCAATGGTTCCATTATGCTGATATTGATGGCTTCAGCCGGCTTTGCCTGGATTCTGTCCTGGGAAGGTGTGGCCGGGGATGTAACCGCCCTGCTGACTGAGTTTACCGACAGTCCGGCGATGTTTCTGCTGATGGTTAACCTGTTTCTGCTGGTTGTCGGCATGTTTTTGGACGGCAATGCCGCCATTATTGTGCTGACGCCGTTATTGATGCCTACTGTCCATGCTTTGGGGATTGATCCGGTGCATTTCGGCATTACGATGATCTTTAATCTGTCTATCGGCGCGATTACGCCGCCGTTTGGGACAACCATGTTTTTAACCTGCAATCTGACAAGGGTGCGCATGGATGAATTCCTCAAAGAAATTATACCATTTTACGTAGTGCTGCTGATCACACTGGCGGTTACAACCTATTATCCGCCTCTGAGCCTGATTCTGGCAGAACTCGTCAAGTAAAGGAGTGCTGTACATGAAAGCTGTATATTTGCAAAACCCCGGCGATATTGCCATCGCCGAGGTGGAAAGACCGCTGCGCGGCCGGGACCAGATCCTGATTGCCGTCCGCAGCGCCGGGATTTGCGGCTCTGATATCGGCGCTTATCGCGGCACCAATCCGCTGGTTTCTTATCCGCGGATCATCGGCCACGAAATTGCCGGGGAGATCATTGAAATCCCTGCGGATGAAACCGGGTTTGCCGTCGGCGACCGGGTTATCCTTGAACCTTATGTCTATTGCGGCCACTGCTACCCGTGTTCCATCGGGCACACGAACTGCTGCGAGAATCTGACGGTGCTGGGGGTTCACATTGATGGCGGCATGGCCCAGTATTTTTCCCATCCCCGCCACCTGGTACATAAAGCACCTGACGCTATCCCCTGGGATATTCTGCCGATGGCTGAGCCGCTGGTTATAGCCATGCATGCCGTTACCCAGCCCAGGACTCAGGCCGGTGAGCATGTGGTGATTACCGGCTGCGGCCCCATCGGTCTGCTGGCGGCCCAATATGCGCTGACCTTAGGGGCGGTCCCGGTTGTCGTCGACCCGGTGGAAGAGAGGCTGGCCCTGGCGCGGCAGCTTGGCATCAAATACACGGTTAATCCTGTTGCCAGTGATGCGCTGCCGGCGATTCAGGCCATCACCGGCAACCGCATGGCCGAGGTTGTCATCGAGGCCTCCGGCGACGCCCGGGCCATCCGCAGTGCGATTGATTATGTTTCTTACGCCGGCCGGATCTCGCTGGTCGGCTGGCCCAAAAATGAAATCCCGCTGCCGACAGCCCTCTTTACCAAAAAAGAGCTGACAATTGTCGGTTCCCGCAACAGCGTGGGCCTGTTCCCGGAAAGCCTGCGCCTGATTGCCGAAAAAGAGGTCGATGTGGCGGCCCTTGTTACCAAAACCGTGCCGGTAGAGGAGATTCCGGCTACTGTTAAGGACATTTCCGAGCATCCGGAAAGATATCTTAAGGTCATTGGCCTGTTCTAATTTAATAGCGGGAGGGAAAAAGATGAACCAATTAAACGCAGCAACTTTTGCCAACCTGCAGCCGCCGGCCGGCCTGGAGGTGTTTGCCGCCAGCCATTTGCCGGAACGGGTGATCCAGTTTGGCGAGGGCAACTTTTTGCGGGCTTTTGTTGACTGGATGATTCACCGGCTGAACAGGCAGGGCTTATTCAACGGCAGGATTGTACTGGTACAGCCGATTGCCGAAGGACTGGCCGACACCATTAATGAGCAGGACGGTTTATATACCCTGCTGCTGCGGGGCCTGCAGGCGGGCCGGATTGTTGAGCAAAAAGAGATTATAACCTCTGTCAGCCGCGGGATCAATCCCTACACGGACTGGGCGGCCTGCCTGGCCTGTGCCGAGAACCCGGACATAGAGTTTGTCGTTTCCAATACAACCGAAGCCGGCATTATTTATGATCCGGCTGACCGTCCCGAGCATTTGCCGCCTGTTTCCTTTCCCGGCAAACTGACAGCCTACCTGTATCGCCGCTTTCAGCATTTTCAGGGGGATGCGGCCAAAGGCCTGGTCATTCTGCCCTGCGAGCTGATCGAGCGCAACGGCGAGCAGCTGCAGGCCATTGTGCTGCGCCTGGCCCGGGAATGGGGCCTGCCGGCGGCCTTCGCCGCCTGGGTGTCCGCGCATAATACGTTTGTCAATACGCTGGTGGACCGGGTTGTCACCGGTTACCCCAAGGAGGAAGCAGGGGAACTGGAGCAATATCTGGGATATCGTGACCGGCTGCTGACAGCGGGGGAATTATTCCATTTATGGGTGATTGAAGGGCCGGCGGCATTGGCTGAGCGTCTGCCGTTTACCCAGGCAGGGCTGAATGTAATCTGGACAAACGATATGTCGCCGTATCGCACCCGCAAGGTCCGCATTCTGAACGGTGCCCACACCGCGTCGGTGCCGGTGGCTTATCTGTACGGGCTGGAAGCAGTTAAAGAGATGATGGATCATCCGGTGCTGGGCCGGTTTATCCGCCAGGTTATCTGGGACGAGATTGTCCCGTCGATCGAGCTTGACCGGGAAATGCTGAGCGAGTTCGCCGGCAGTGTGATTGAACGGTTTGAGAACCCGTTTATTACACATTACCTGCTGAGTATTCTGCTTAATTCGTCCGCCAAGTTTAAAACCAGGAATCTGCCGTCACTGCTGGCCTACTGCCGGCAGCGGGACGACCTGCCCGAGAAGCTGGTATTTGCGCTGGCGGCCCTGATTTCCGTATACAAAGACGGCCGCATGGAAGGTTCGGTCATGAAAGCCCGGCGCGCCGCCGGCGAGTTTAGCATGAGGGATGATCTGCCGACGCTCCAGTTTTGTGCTGCGGCCTGGCGGGACTATGACGGCAGTGCCCCCAGCACCGCCAAAGTCGCCCGGGCGATTTTGGGCAATACCGGCATCTGGGGTACTGATCTTAATACGGTTCCGGGCCTCACGCCGATGGTTACAGCCTATCTTTACGATATCTGCGAGCATGGTATCCAGGATACTGTGGCCAAATTGGTCGAGTAGCGGAAGCGGGTTGGAGGAATAGCAATGCCGTTGTTACAAATTCATGCAAATGACAATGTGGCTGTTGCCCTGGCCCCGGTTGCCGCCGGCGAGGAATTAACGGCCGGCGGCCGGCGCCTTAAGGCGGCCGGGGCTGTGGACAGGGGCCACAAGCTTGCGCTCGTCAATATTGGCGCCGGCGAGAAAATTATTAAATATGGTTTTCCCATCGGCCTGGCCGCGGCCGATATCAGGGCCGGGGAGTGGGTCCATACCCATAACCTGACCACCGGCCTGGGAGAGATCCTGGAATATGAATATAAGCCCGAGTTTACCGAACTGCAGCCGGTGGCAGCAAAAATGTTTCAGGGCTACCGCCGGCCGGACGGCAAAGTCGGCAGCCGCAACGAGATCTGGATTGTGCCGACCGTCGGCTGTGTCAACAAAAATGCCGAGCTGATCGCCCGGCAGGCAGCCCGGGAATATGGCAGTAGGGAAAATATCGACGGCATCTTTGAGTTTAAGCATCCCTACGGCTGTTCGCAAATGGGCGAGGACCAGCTGGCCACCCAGCGAATTCTGGCCGACCTGGTTGCCCATCCCAATGCCGGCGCCGTGCTGGTGCTGGGGCTGGGCTGCGAGAACAACCATATCGGGGAATTCAAAAAGGTGCTGGGCAGCTACAACCCGGAGCGGGTGAAATTCCTGGAGGCCCAGGCGGTTGAGGATGAAATTGCCGAAGGGGTGCGGCTTATCGGCGAACTCATCGGCTACGCCCGGCAGTTTTCCCGGCAGGCCTGCCCGGCCTCGGAGCTGATCGTCGGTCTTAAATGCGGCGGCTCGGACGGCTTCTCCGGCATTACCGCGAACCCGCTGGTCGGCGCTTTTTCCGACCGTCTGACCGCCATGGGCGGCACGACCGTATTAAGCGAAGTGCCGGAAATGTTCGGGGCCGAGACGATTCTAATGAACAGGGCCGCGAACCGGGAGGTTTTCGAAAAGACCGTGCGGCTGGTTAACGGCTTTAAAGAATATTTTGCCGCCCATAACCAAACAATCTATGAGAACCCGTCGCCAGGCAATAAAAAAGGCGGCATCTCCAGCCTTGAGGATAAATCGCTGGGCTGTACGCAAAAAGGCGGTACCGGCAAGGTCGCCGATGTCCTTGCCTATGGGGAGCAGGTGAAGACCAGGGGGCTGAACCTGTTAAGCGGTCCCGGCAATGACGGGGTGGCGACAACGGTGCTGGCGGCTGCCGGCTGCCAGCTGATCCTGTTTACCACCGGCCGCGGCACGCCGCTGGGGACTGTTGTGCCGACGGTCAAGGTGGCGACAAACAGCGAGTTGTTTAATAAAAAACGCCACTGGATGGATTTTGATGCCGGCCAGCTGCTCGCCGGCATGGAGCTGGAACCGCTGGCCGATGTGTTTGTCGACTATGTGCTGGCCGTGGCCTCAGGCCGGCAGACCCAGGCGGAAAAAATGGGCTTCCGGGAGCTTACGATTTTTAAAAACGGTGTCACTTTGTAGCGGATTTGGGTTTTAATCATTGACGCCCTTCCGGCGCGTCTGCTATAATGACGGTGAATATTATATATATTGCACGGTTGAGGTGCCCCCTGACGGGGGAGAATAGGGAAGTCCGAGTATGGAAGGCAATGCTTCCATATATAGGCGCGGGCCCGCCACTGTACCGGGAAGACCTTACCTATGCCACTCGCAAGGGGAAGGCGTAAGTGTTGATGAACCGGGAGCCAGGAGACCTGCCTTAATACCGTTACACCACCTTCATGGAAAAGAGGGCTTTTTTGGGACTACCCAAAAAAGCCCTTTGTTTTTCCCCAGCTGAATGGTTAAAGAGCAAGAGGTACTAAAAATGGGGGGTTATTATGAGTTTGCTACAAGAAACGTTATTGCGCATTACGGCACCGGCACCGGCGATTGGGCAGCAGGTACAGGCAAAACTGGACAGGCTGCTGCGGCCGGCAGGCAGTCTGGGCCGTCTCGAGCAAATGGTACGGCAGTATGCGGTGATAACCGGCCGGCTGCAGCCTGACATTCCCCGGGCCTGCATGGTGGTGGCCTCGGCCGATCACGGGGTGGCCAGGCAGGGCATCAGCGCGTATCCGGTGGAAACCACTATTCATATGACGGCCAATTATCTGATCTCAAAGGGCGGCAGCGCCAATGCCTTTGCTAATTTTTGCGGCGCCGACATGGTTGTCGTCGATATGGGCGTGGCCGGCGATATGTCGCATGTACCGGGGTTGTGGCACCGGAAAATAGCCTATGGGACGCAGGATTTTACCGAGGGGCCGGCCATGACCCGGGAGCAGGCCGTACAGGCAATCGAAACAGGCATCGACATCGTCAATGACCGGGTCCGGCAGGGCTATAACTGCTTCAGCCTGGGGGAGATGGGCATTGGCAACACAACCGCCAGCGCCACGATTGTCGGGGCCTTTACCGGCCTGTCGCCGGAGCAGGTGACAGGCCGGGGCACCGGGATATCAGACAGCCGCCTGCAGGTTAAGATCGATATTGTCCGCCGGGCTTTGGCCCTGAACCAGCCTGACGCCGGCGACGGCATTGATGTGTTGTCCAAGGTCGGGGGCTTTGAAATCGGGGCTTTGGCCGGTGTTGTCCTGGGCTGTGCCGCCAACCGCTGCCCGGTTGTAATTGACGGCCTGAATACGACGGCCGCGGCCTTGATCGCCAACGCGCTCCATCCCCTGAGCAAGGAATTTATGTTCGCCTCTCATCTGTCCGGGGAACCGGCCCATATCATTGCCCTGGGGCACCTTAATCTGGAGGCCTGCCTGGATATGGGGGTCCGCCTGGGCGAGGCGATTGGGGCCTCGGTCGTGGTGGATATGCTGACAGCGACCGTTAACATGCTGAATAACCTGGGAGGTCAGTCGAATGCTGGAAAAGACGATTAGCCAAATTAAACCCCTTGATGCCGCGGCGATGGAGAAATGTCAGCTACGGCTGGATAACCTGACCAAGCCTCTTAACAGTTTGTATTCTTTTGAGCATATAGCCCGTCAGCTGGCGGGCATTACCGGCAGCCCCCGGCCCCGGAACCTGGGGAAAAGCATCATTGTCATGGCCGCCGACAACGGGGTGGCCGCGGCGATGGCTGCCGCCGGCCAGACAACGGCCGGCCGGATTGCCGACTATTGCCGCGGCCGGTCGCCGCTGCCGACGTTTGCCGGCCATGTCCAGGCCCGGCCGGTGGTGGTGGATATCGGGGTTGCGGCCGAACTGACGCACTGGCCGCAGCTGTGCCATAAAAAAGTTGCTTACGGCACCGGCGATATTACGCTGGGGCCGGCCATGACGCGGCAGCAGGCGATTCAGGCCATCGAGGCGGGCATCGCCGTTGCCTGCGCAGAGACCGCCCAGGGAGCCAGCGTGCTGGGGCTGGGGGAGATGGGGCTGGGCGGCACGGCGCCGGGCATCGCGGTGGTTGCCTGTTACAGCGGCAAGGCCCTGACGGTAGCCGGCAGTCCGCTGGCCGAGATTGTGCAGCAGGCTTTAGCCGTGAACCGGCCTGATGCCGCCGATCCCCTGGACGTTGTCAGCAAAACCGGCAGCCTGGCCATCGCCGGTCTGACTGGCGTCATTCTGGGGGCTGCCGCTCACCGGGCCGCCGTCGTCCTGGACGGCCTGGCCACAAGTGCGGCGGCACTGCTTGCCACCAGGCTGGCACCGGCCGTCAAAGCGTATCTGATCGGCTCGCATTTTGCGGTGGAACCTGCGCATCAGGCTGCACTGGCGCTGAGCGGGGTACCGGCCTATCTTAAGCTGGATATCGATTTGGGCGAGGGCATCGGCGCCGCTCTCGGTCTGTCGCTGGTCAAGGCCTCGGAACATGTTATCAATGATATGAAAACCTTTGGCGAGGCCGAGGTCGCTGTCGCGCAGGACGGTCCGGGGGCATTGAAGCAGACTAAGGATGTAAAAGATTAGCAGGCGGCCCAGCAGGACCGTCCGCGGCAGGGTGGTTGTCAAGTAAGCTAACAGCAACTGGGCGGCGGCCCGGAAATACCGAAAAAGCTCAGGTGGCAGTGAAAATTCTGCCGGCCCGGGCTTTTTTCGCATAAAAAAATAGCACCCGGCCATAAAAGGCGGGGTGAGAATATAGCTTCTCAGAAAAAACGGAATGAGTGCCTGCTATTAATTAAATATCAGCGGCATTAATAACATTAACGATATGATCGCCATACATTGCAATAACTCTTTCAAAACTATTCTCCCTTCATTTATAATTCAATTATTACATTATTCGACAATATAGTAATATTCTCTGCAAACTTTGATATAATAGTATCATAGTAAATAGTAGGGGTACACGTCAATTGCTTTTTGGATTTGTAAATAAAAAATATGTGATTTATGGAACAGTCTATACTTACAGGCCGGAAAATATGCCTGTTACAGGCACTAAATCGTTAATAGTTAAGGAAAATGGAGAGAAATTTACGTGGATATAAGACAATTGGAATATTTTATTGAGGTGGCCCGGCAAAAAAGCTTCAGCAAGGCGGCCGAGGCCCTGCATGTTTCCCAGCCTTCGATCAGTAAGACAATTAAAGACCTCGAAACCCAGCTTGGTTCCACCTTATTCTACCGTAATACCAAGTTTGTTGAACTCACCGATGCCGGGGAGGCAATCCTGGAGCAAGCCCAGCAGATTGTGTCTTCTTTCCTCAATATCAATGTACAGCTGAATGGCATAACGAAGCTGCAAACAGGCAAGATTCATATTGGTTTGCCGCCGATTACCGGCGTCAGTGATTTTGCCCAGTCGTTAGGGCAGTTTAAAAATGAATATCCCAATATCCAGATCAAACTCTATGAATATGGCTCCAAGAAAATTGAGCTGGGGATTCAGGACGGTACACTGGATATGGGGATCATTTATGTGCCCAGTGAAGAGGAAGAACTGTATGAACAGGTGTCTTTTGTCCGCGACCAGCTTCATATCGTCATGCATCCCCGGCATCCCCTGGCCGGCCGGAGTGTGATTGCTTATCAGGACCTTAAGGATGAGCAGTTTGTTTTATACAGCAATGATTATATCCTGCATGACAAAATTATTGAGCGCTGCAAAGAAGCCGGTTTTACCCCTCATATTATTTTTGAGACCTCCCAGCAGGAGCTTATGACTCAGATTGTTGCCGCCCGCCTGGGGGTGGCCTTGCTGCCGGGCAAGGTTTGCCGGGAGCTTAACACCGATGCCTTTACCACGCTGCCGATGGCTGATCCCCAGCTGTATCTGCAGCTGGCCATGGCCTGGAAGAAAGGGCGGTATTTGTCGCATGCCGCCCGAAAACTGATTGCTTTTATAAAACAGGCATAACCCTATTTGCAAAACGCGGTCCGGTTGTATATAATAAAAGATACTAGTTAGTGACCGGCGTTAATTTTGCTCAGATGGTGCGGATGACAATGTAACGTTGCGTAAAGCTAGGACCTGCCCGGGTCCTAGTTTCTAATTATGCAAAGAACTAAATTAATTTATTGGAGGTTCCAGTTGAAAAAGAAAGACAAACTACTCATTATACCGCTGGGGGGACTTGGCGAGATCGGGAAAAATATGACGGTGTTCCGTTACGGTGATGACATCATTATCCTGGACTCCGGTCTGGCTTTTCCGGAAGAGGACATGCTGGGTATTGATCTGGTGATACCTGACATGTCCTATCTAATAGAAAATAAAGATAAAATCAGGGCCGTTGTGTTAACCCATGGCCATGAGGATCATATCGGCTCTTTATTTTATCTGCTCCGTCAGGTTGATGTGCCTGTGTATGGTTCCCGGCTTACTCTGGGGCTGGTAGAAGGACGGCTTAAGGAATATGATGTCTCGGCCCATAATCTGATTCCCGTGGGGCCCGGCGACTGCCTGACCCTTGGTCAGTTTGAGGTGGGTTTTATCCGGGTTAATCACTCCATTGCCGACGCGTTGGGGGTTTATTTCAAGACCCCGATCGGAACGGTTGTGCATACAGGCGACTTTAAAATCGATCAAACCCCGGTGGACGGAAAAATGATTGATATCCACAAATTTGCCGAACTGGGCAATGACGGCGTGCTGGTGCTGCTTTCGGACAGCACCAATGCCGAGCGCCCGGGCTACACCAAATCGGAACGTACCGTCAGTGTGGCGCTGGACGAGCATTTCCGTTCCGCCAAGGGGCGGATCATCCTGACTACCTTTGCTTCCAATGTGCCGCGACTGCAGCAGGCTATCAATTCAGCCTGCCGCTACGGGCGCAAGGTGGCGCTGCTGGGCCGGAGCATGGTAACCGTTATCACCAAGGCCCAGGAGCTTGGCTATATGACAATTCCCGAAGGCATTCTGATCGGGGTTGAGGAGATCAACCGTTATCCCGACAACCAGATGCTGATCTTAACCACCGGCAGCCAGGGGGAACCGATGGCGGCACTCAGCCGGCTGGCCGCAAGGAATCACCGCAGTCTCGAATTGGCGCACGGCGATACGGTGCTGATCGCAGCCAGCCCCATCCCCGGCAATGAGCGTTCTATCGGCCGCACGATTGACGCCTTGCTCCGGTCCGGCATTCATGTCGTTTATGAACGGACATCGGGGATTCATGTTTCCGGCCATGCCAGCCAGGAGGAGCTTAAGCTTATTCTGAATCTGACCCGGCCCAAATTCCTTATTCCCGTTCATGGTGAGCACAGAATGCTCAAGCATCATAGCAAGCTGGCCATTGAATTGGGCATACCGAAAGAAAATGTCTTTATTGGCGAAAATGGCCATGTTTTTGAATTTACAGCCGAGACCGGACGCATGGCCGGCAAGGTGACCGCCGGCAAAATATTTGTGGACGGCCTGGGGGTTGGCGATGTCGGCAATATTGTAATCAGGGACCGGCGCCAGCTGTCCCAGGACGGGGTATTGATTGTTGTTGTAACCCTTGATAAAAGCAGGGGCTGTGTTCTTGACGGCCCGGATATTGTTTCCCGGGGCTTCGTCTATGTGCGGGACTCGGAGAGTTTGATGGAGGAGTCGCGGAAAATAGTAAAATCGGTTCTGGAACGGTTCGAAAACCAGCCGATTACCCAGTGGGCGCCGCTGAAAGCGGCCATCCGGGAAGCGCTTGCCAAATTTTTGTTTTCCAAAACCGGGCGCAGGCCGATGATCCTGCCCATTATCATGGATTTATAAGCTCTGTTCAGAGCTCTTGCCGCAAGACCTGCAGGCCATTTAGCGCCGGCAGGTCTTGTTTGCAGCTGCGGGCGGGAAAACAGGCTGCCCGCAGCTGCCGGGGCTAAACGCTCAGGCCGGCGCCAGGCGGGCTGGGGAAAATATTGTCAAAGGCCATAGTTTTTATAAAGATTTTGTTGAATTTAATTCAATATTATGAAATGTGAAAAAAATATTTTTCGCAGGTAGGAAATAGCGTTCCAATGTAGAATGTAAAAACTGTGGGATTAATTAACAGTAATGACAAAAGGTTACATAGATGTATAGATAAGTTGCTGTGCAGCAACCGGGAATCGGACAATAAAATGCAATTTCAGAATTGTGTGAAATCCGCTCTTTTAACTAATTGCGAGTTGCATTTTACCAGTACTAGAGTGTACGGAATTTAAATCTAGCAGCGTTTTTCCTTTCCGGTTCCCGTTTACTTTACCCTGTGCCTGCCGATGCAGGCACAGGAAATGACCAACAGGGAGGTGTTCCGGGAGTTCGTGACCTAGTTGCAGGCAGTAAACCAATCTAACAGTTTAAAAGAGGGGGATGTATTTTTATGGCTTGGGATCCTACAGTATTGAAAGACTGGCAAATCGCAGAAGCGGCAGAGGGGAATATCCCTACTACCGAGCAGTACCAGGAGATGATGGGGCTGCAAAAGGATGAGATAATTCCCTACGGTAGAACTCCGAAGGTTGATTTCCTGAAGGTAATTGACCGTCTGAAGGATAAACCGGACGGCAAATACATTGAAGTAACCGCGATCACTCCCACCCCGTTAGGGGAAGGCAAATCAACCACTTCCATCGGCATTATGGAAGGACTGGGCAAACGCGGTGTCAATGTCGGCGGCGCCCTGCGGCAGCCCTCGGGCGGCCCGACTATGAACGTAAAAGGGACTGCTGCCGGCGGCGGCAACGCCCTCTTGATTCCGATGACCGAATTCTCCCTGGGCCTGACCGGGGACATCAATGACATTATGAACGCCCACAATCTGGCCATGGTAGCCTTAAACGCCCGCATGCAGCATGAGGCCAACTATACCGATGACGAGCTGGCCAAACGCGGTCTGAAAAGGCTGGATATCGATCCGAAAAATATTGAAATGGGCTGGGTTCTGGACTTTGCCGCCCAGGGCCTGCGCAATATCATTATCGGCCTGGGCGGGAAAAAAGACGGCTTTATGATGCACTCCAAGTTCGGGATCGCCGTCGGCTCCGAATTGATGGCCATCCTGGCTGTGGCCAAAGACCTGGCCGACATGCGGGAACGGTTCAAGCATATTGTGGTGGGCTATAACCGGCAGGGTAATCCGGTTACCACCGGCGACCTGGAAGTCGACGGCGCCATGACCGCCTGGATGCGCAATACCATCAACCCGACCCTGTGCGCCACCGTGGAAGGCCAGCCTTGTTTTGTGCATGCCGGCCCGTTTGCCAACATCGCGATTGGTCAGTCCTCGATCATCGCTGACCGCATCGGCCTGAAATGCTTTGATTATCATGTTACCGAATCCGGTTTTGCCGCCGATATCGGTTTTGAAAAATTCTGGAATGTGAAATGCCGCCTGAGCGGTCTGAAGCCGAACGTCTCGATCCTGGTAGCCACCGTCCGCGCCCTGAAGATGCATGGCGGCGGCCCTACCGTAGTGCCAGGGCGGCCGTTGCCTGATGAATACACCAAGGAAAATCTGGGCCTGCTGGAAAAAGGCTGCGAGAATATGGTGCATTTGATCAACATGATCAAGAAGTCCGGCGTCAAACCGGTTGTTTGCATTAACGCCTTCTACACCGATACCCCGGCCGAACATGCCCTGGTCAAGAGAATTGCCGAACAGGCCGGCGCCCGCGCCGCTGTCTCCGAGCATTGGCTGAAGGGCGGCGACGGCGCCCTGGACCTGGCCGACGCGGTTATGGATGCCTGCAAGGAAAAAGTCGATTTCCAATACCTCTATCCGTTGGAAATGCCGCTGCGGCAGCGGGTTGAGCGGATCGCCAAGGAAGTCTACGGCGCCGATGGCGTTGACTGGGCGCCGCTGGCTGAAGAAAAAGCCAAACGGTTTGAGTCTGATCCCAAATATGCCGACTACTGCACAATGATGGTTAAATCTCACCTGTCCCTGTCGCATGAACCAACCTGGAAAGGCGTCCCCAAAGGCTGGCGGCTGCCGATCCGCGACGTGCTGGTTTATGGCGGCGCCAAGTTCCTCTGCCCGATGGCCGGCGCCATCAGCCTGATGCCCGGCACCAGCTCCGACCCTGCCTATCGCCGCATCGATGTTGATGTTAACACCGGCAAGGTCAGTGGCTTATTCTAATATCCATCCTGCTGAAAGCCCCGGTTCCGGGGCTTTCGCTTTGCCCTTATCTGACTCAGGGGGACGGTTCTCTTGAGTCAAAAGACAAGCTATGTTATCATGAAAGGGGGAGATTTTATGCCCAGGCAAGCCCGGCAAAACAGTCAGACCGGTATTTATCACATTATTCTGCGCGGTATTAACAAGCAGGTTATTTTCCACGATAATGAGGATAGGAAAAAATTTCTCGACTGTCTGCGCGTATACGGGACAGGCTGCCAATGCCTGATCTATGGCTATTGCCTGATGGATAACCATATCCATCTGCTGCTGCAAGAAGGCCCCAGCCCCATTGCCGCTTTTATCAAAAAAATAGGTGTCAGTTATGTGGCCTGGTATAACCGCAAGTACCAGCGGTGCGGGCATTTATTTCAGGACCGCTTTAAAAGTGAAGTCATTGAAGACGAATCCTATCTGTTAACCGTATTGCGTTATATTCACCAAAACCCGGTGCAGGCCGGGCTGGCGGCCCGCTGCGAGGACTACGTCTGGAGCAGTTACGCCGAATACACAGGCGGCAGTGCGATTACGGCAACCGCGTTTATCCTGGGCATTTTTGCGCCAGAAGCGGAACAGGCTGTGCCGCGCCTGCAAGCCTTTATGGCGGAGCAGGCAGCCGCTGCCTGTATTGAGATGAATGACACGGCCAGACCCACCGATGCCCAGGCCCGGATTTTGATTCAGGAATGTATCGGCAGCGACAGTTGGGCAGCGCTGCCAGGCATGGACAAGCACAAGCGGAATAAAATTTTACATAAAATAAAGCAATTACCGGGAGTATCGACATGGCAAATCGCGCGGCTAACCGGCATCAGCCAAAGCATTGTTGCGCGGGCCTGACTCAAGAGAACCGTCCCCTTGAGTCACTTGTCGGTCACAAGGATAGATGGAGGAAATTATGTTGGGAAAATGGTTGTCCGGGCTGATGAGTGTGGAAGTGCCGGAGCCCCGTCCAGCCGCCGCCGCGGTCGAGCTTACGGCGGTGCGGAAAACCTTTGTAACCGGGGCCGGTGAGTTCACCGCCTTAAAAGGTGTGGATCTGCAGGTGGCCGGCGGTGAGTTTGTGGCCGTTGTGGGCAAGTCAGGCAGTGGGAAATCGACCCTGATCAATATGATTACAGGTATTGACCGGCCCACCAGCGGGGAGGTATGGGTGGCAGGCACGCCGGTACATACCTTGACGGAAAACCAGATTGCCGTCTGGCGGGGGCGGACCGTCGGGGTAGTGTTCCAGTTTTTTCAGTTGCTGCCAACCCTGACGGTGTTGGAAAATGTTATGCTGCCCATGGATTTCTGCAATATGTATGACCGGCTGGCAAGGCCGCGGCAGGCCCTCGAGCTGCTGGAACTGGTCGGGGTGGCGGAGCAGGCCCATAAGCTGCCGGCCAATTTGTCCGGCGGTCAGCAGCAGCGGGTGGCTATTGCCCGGTCACTGGCCAATGATCCGCCCTTGCTGGTAGCCGACGAACCGACCGGCAACCTGGACAGCAGGACGGCAACGGTGGTTATTGACTTGTTTAAAGAGCTGGCCGCTCAGGGCAAAACAATCCTGATGGTGACCCATGATAATGATCTGGCCGGCCGCAGCGGCCGGATTGTAACGGTTTATGACGGACAAATCCTGGCCGCCGGGGAGGGGAGCCATGCTTAGGTATTTGCTGGTTTCACCCCGGTGGCGTAAAGTTCTGGCTGATTTATGGGGCAATAAGCTGCGGACCCTGCTTGTCGTTCTTTCCATCACAGTCGGCGTTTTTGCGGTGGGGATGGTTTACAGCTCTTATCTGATGTTTGAGCGGGATCTGGCGTTAAGCTGGACGGCGGCGGCGCCGGCCAGCGCCAGTATTTATGCCGATCCCTTTGACGAGGAGCTGGTGGACAGTATCCGCAGTCTCCGCGGCGTCAAAGAAGCCGAGGGGCGGCGCAATGTCGACCTGCGGGTGCATACAGCCGGCGGCGAATGGCGGCAGATGTTTCTGACAGCCATACCTGACTATCAGGAGCAAAAGGTGAATCTTGTTAAAAGCCAGAGCGGGGCCTGGCCGCCCGGTGACGGTGATGTCCTGCTGGAGCGGTCGTCGCTGTCGGAGCTGGGGGTGAAAACCGGCGACACCATTCAGGTGGAAACCGCTGCCGGCCGCAAGCGTATGCTGAAGGTTACCGGCATTGTGTATGATTCCAGTCAAATCCCCAGTCTGTTCAGCGGCCGTTCCTACGGCTACATCAATATGGATACCCTGGAGAAGCTGGATGAGGAGCGCCGCCTGGACCAGGTGAATTTTGTGGTTGAGCCGTGGGTGCTGCAGGGCAAGGATACTGCCCCGATTGAGGCTATCGGCCGCCGGGCCTGGAGCAAGCTGGAGCAGGGGGACACAACGGTGTTCTGGCTGCAGGTAAACAAACCCGGGGAGCATCAGTTGCAGGGGATCATTAATGCCCTGCTGCTGCTGCTAACGGTACTCGGGGTATTGTCCCTGCTGCTCGGCACTTTTTTGTTGATTAATACCGTGTCGGCGATCCTGACGCAGCAGGTGCGGCAGATCGGCATTATGAAAGCGGTTGGCGCCCGACGCAGTCAGCTTTTGCGCATGTATTTGATCCTGGTGGGGGCCTATGGGGTGCTGGCGCTGGCGGTTGCCGCCCCCCTCGGGGCGCTGGCCGCCGGGGTGGTAACCGGATTTATGGCCCAGGTATTCAACTTTGATTCAGGCGGCCTGGAGCTGCCGGCCGGCGTTTTTCTGTTAGAGGCGGCGGCCGCCATTGTCGTTCCCCTCCTGGCGGCTGTCTGGCCGGTCTGGCGCGGTACCGGCATAACCGTACGCGAGGCAGTCAGTGATTACGGTCTGAGCACTGTGGCGGCCAAAAGCCGGCTGGACACGTATATTGACCGTCTGCTGGACAGGCTGAAGCAACTGCCCCGGCCGGTGCTGCTCTCCCTGCGCAATACCTTTCGCCGCAAATGGCGGCTGGCTTTGACTTTATTAACGCTGACGGTGGCGGGAACGGTCTTTATGGCCGTGTTTTCCATCCGGTCTTCCCTGTATTCGACCCTGGATGACGCCCTGGAATATTTCCATTATGATTTATCTGTCGGTTTTACCCAGAATTACCGGGCCTCACGGATTGAACACGAGGTTTTGAAGGTCCCGGGGGTTAAAGCGGCCGAGTCCTGGGGGTTTTCTTCCGGCCGGATACTCCGGGATGAACGCAAGCAGTCGGAGGATGAAGCCAGCCAAAATGTCTTTATTCTGGCGCCACCGGTTGACTCGGTTATGATTCAGCCTCAGATTATTGCCGGGCGCTGGCTGGTGGACGGGGACGAAAGCGCGCTGGTGGTAAATACGGAAACCTTGAAAGACAGTCCGGAGCTGCAGGTGGGCAGTCCGGCGGTCATCAAAGTCGGCACCCGCAAGCTGCGCTTTACCGTGGTCGGTGTGGCCAAAAGCACCTTAACCGGGCCGCTGGTGTATGCTCCCTATCCCTGGTTTACCGGGGCGATCCAGGAGGCGGGCGGCGCCCGGTCTGTCCAGATTGTGGCCCAGTCGGCCGAGCCGGCGGAGCAAAGCAAGCTGGGCCGCCAGCTGGAAGAACACCTGAAAAAGAACAATCTGCGGGTGCAGAATGTTGATGTTACCTGGGAGCAAAAGCAGCGGATCAGGTCGCAGTTTGATATCCTGACGGTTTTTTTACTGCTGATGGCGTTTTTGCTGGCGGTTGTCGGCGCCCTGGGGCTGATGGGGACAATGGGAATCAATGTCCTGGAGCGAACGCGGGAGATCGGGATTATGCGGGCCATCGGCGCTTCCGGTGTGGCTATTGGCAAGGTGTTTGTCGTGGAGGCCTTATGTATTGGCATCCTGAGCTGGCTGTTAGGGGCAGTGCTGGCGCTGCCGGTGGCCGCACTGCTCAGTTATCAGGTCGGCGTGCTGTTTTTGCAGAGCCCGCTGGCATTTTCCTTCAGTTTCCTCGGCGTGGGCATCTGGCTGGCGCTTTCCACCCTGCTGTCGGTACTGGCCAGCTTAATGCCGGCCTGGAATGCCGCCAGGCTGAGTGTACGGGAAGTATTAAGTTATGAATAAGATTACAAAGCAAAGGGAAGCGAGGCGACGAAGCGGATGAAAGCAAAAGGCTGGCTGCCGGTACTGACAGTTGTTATTGTTGCGGCCTTGGCTGTCGGCGGCTGGTGGTTTTATAACAGCCGCCAGGGCGAGAAACAGGAGCTGGCGCCTGTTAAGGCCGATAACCGGGTATTGGCCGAAGGCATTATTTTTCCCGTACGGTATGCGCAGATGGTGATGCCCGTAGACGGCACCGTGGGCGAGGTGCTGGTGCGGGAGGGCGATACGGTTGCCGCCGGTCAGCCGCTCATCCGGCTGGTGCGTCAGGATTATCAGGCCCGGGTTGGCAGTACCGGCGCCGATATCAGCCGGGCGGCCGCCGCGGTGGAGCAGGCGCGAATCAATTTGGCTGATGCGGTCCGCGAGCTGGAGCGGCAGCAGCGGCTGGTAGCGGCCGGCGCCACCTCCAGGCAGCAGCTTGAGCAGGCGAAAACGGCGGCCGACAGAAATCAGGCGGCCCTGGCCCAGGCGCAGGCCGAGTTGAAAACGCAGGAGGCCCGGCTGGTTGAGGCCGAAGGCCTGCTGGATAAAACTGAGCTTAGAGCGCCCATCAGCGGCACGGTAGCCTTCCTGGAGGTCAAGGTCGGCGAACATGCCAGCATCGGTACGGTGTTAGTGCGGATTGCCGATGAAAGCGAATGGGAGATTCGCAGCGACGATTTAACCGAGCTTACGGTGGCCAGGGTCAAGCTCAATGATCCGGTGGCCTTAACGTTTGACGGCATACCGGGTCTGGAGCTGGCGGGAAAAGTGAAGTCCATCAGGCCCTATGGCGAGAAAAAACGGGGCGACATGACCTATACGGTTACCATTGCCCCCGACAGCTGGGACGAGCGGTTGCGCTGGAATATGACAGCCCAGCTTGCCATCACCCCCTCCGGGCTGTAACCTGACTCAAGGGGACGGTTCTCTTGAGTCAAAAAAGTGACGTCAACCGTTGGGGCTGGCTCCGGCCTTTGCCACCATGCACAGCAAATAAAGCAATAACCCCCGGCAGCGCAAGCTGCCGGGGGTTATTGCTCTTTACAGCCTGTCGGTAAAGGCTGTTCATTTTTTGGCCGGCGTATGATAGCCTTTATCACCATAGGGCTGCAAGGTGTCAAGCCATTTCTCCTCTAACTCCGCCACGGCGCTGCGCCAGTCTTCTTTGGCTGTTTTTTCCGGATTAATGCTCTCCAGCACCTCAAAAGTAAAGGCGTCGGGACCGTACAAATTCCAGTCGGCCTGCAGTTCTTTATTACGATGGGACTTCATGTTTAATTGAAAGCGGTTGCTGTTAAAGTTGCCGGGCAGGTCCATGCCGCTAGCGACCAAGAGCCTGCCGGTAACCGTGTTTTTAATCTGATACACACCCATCGGGCGCGGTGTTTCTTTATAGGTCAGTTTGAGTTCCTTGCGTCTGTCCAATGTTGCCAGCTCCTTTGTCTTGTTTTTACGGCAGAACCCAATAAGAACTGCCGTCCTGGGTCCGGTCCAGGAAGCCATATTCGATCAAATAACGGCGCAATAATACATAATCACTGTACAGGGGTTTTAAAATACTATTGACTTCTTTTTCCGTATAGGTTCTGGCCGGTTCGAATTTTTTGATAAGATGCCGTAAAATGGCGACCCGCTTTTTTTCTTTCAGAGGAAAGGCGACAAGCGGGCCATCAAGCCCCCGGGAAAAGCAGGCGGCCAGAATTGCGGCGTTTTCCTGCTCGGTGATGGCAAAGCGGTCATCAATATTTTTGGAATTACGGGGAATGGTGATGAAGGTGTTTTTGGGGGGAAGCTGCTCTGCCAGCAGCTCCATGAGGGCGAGAAACACTTTCGCCTGTTTTTGTTTTTCTCTCAGCGTGAAGCGGTGATTGCGGATGGTTGAGGTGCTGCCGGTGCCGAGGGCTTTGGCCACCTCGTTATCACTCCGGCCTTGATAAAAGAGCTCCAGAATTGTTTTTTGATGGTCTGTAAGACCTGTCAGCTTTTTATCAAGGGTAAGCAGAAAGGCAAAAGCAGAGTAATGGTTTTGTTCAATGTGAATCCGGATATATTTTTTCGCTTCATAGAGCTTGGCGCCATGGGGATAAATAATACCATTGCCGAAGCTTTGCCCGCAGATGAGGCAGGTAAACTCATCACTCGGCTCCTGATAGATATAGCCCTGCTTTATTTCAGCCAGCGAGGCCTGCCAAAATAGCTCAGATAAATCATTCATTATAAACACCTCATTGTATTGTTTGCTGCCTACGTAGATATTATATGCTAATGTCTAAAATAATACAAGGCATTAAACGGAATTGTCTATAATTAACATAGACAATGGACGTTAATGTTTGCAAAAAAACGGATCAGGCGGCTGATGGTTAGCCTGGCCGGCAGGATAAAGCAAGCTTGAGCAGCAGCGAAAAATGACTCAAGAGAACCGTCCCCCTGAGTCACCCGGAGTCATAGACAATGGACGTTAATGTTTGCAAAAAAACGGATCAGGCGGCTGATGGTTAAGCCTGACCGGCAGGATAAAGCAAGCTTGAGCAGCAGCGAAAAATGACTCAAGAGAACCGTCCCCTTGAGTCACCCGGAGACGGAGTTTTTTTCCTTTTTCAAAAGTATTTCTAAAATTCAGGGTTCATAATACAGCTATAGCTTCGGCTAGGGAAATGTAAAATGAGAGGATGGTAAATAGAATGAATAAAAACAGTAAATGGCTGCTGGCCGTAGGGGTGGCGGTTACGATTACCGCCAGCGGTATCGCAATGGCTGCCGTGGGGTCGGCGCCGGCTGATGCCGGCAAGGACAACAGGCCGGCGGCGTTTGAGAAGAGAGAAGGCAAGGCCAAAGCTTTTAAAGAAGATCACAGTAAATTGCTTGCTTTGCTGAAGATGGATGAGCAAACATTCAAAGCCGAAATGAAGGCCGGTAAAACGTTAGTGGCTGTTGCCCAGGCGCAGGGTGTCTCTGCCCAAGAGCTGCAGGCATTCCTGGAAAGCCAGATGACTCAGCGCCTGGAAGCGGGACTGCAGTCGGGGCGGATGACGGCCGAGCAGGCTGAAAAAATGAAAAGCGCCATGCCTGAGCTTGTAACCAAGATGATGAATGGCCAGGGGCCTATGCACCATGGGCCAAGGGCCGGCCATGCCCCGTTTGCCAATGACAAAATGCTGGCCTTCCTGAATATCGATGCCGAGACGCTGCGCAGCGAGCTGAAGGCGGAAAAAACGCTGGTGGCGGTTGCCGGCAAGCACGGCGTTTCTGAGCAGGAGCTGAAGGCCTTCCTGGTTGCCCAGATGACGGAGCGCCTGGATGCCGGTGTGCAGGCCGGCCGGCTTACGGCCGAGCAGGCAGACAAGATGAAAGCCAATATGGACGAGCGCGTGACCAAGATGATGAATGGCCAGGGGCCTATGCACCATGGGCCAAGGGCCGGCCATGCCCCGTTTGCCAATGACAAAATGCTGGCCTTCCTGAATATTGATGCCGAGACGCTGCGCAGCGAGCTGAAGGCGGAAAAAACGCTGGTGGCGGTTGCCGGCAAGCACGGCGTTTCTGAGCAGGAGCTGAAGGCCTTCCTGGTTGCCCAGATGACGGAGCGCCTGGATGCCGGTGTGCAGGCCGGCCGGCTTACGGCCGAGCAGGCAGACAAGATGAAAGCCAATATGGACGAGCGCGTGACCAAGATGATCAATACCGAAGGCCTGATGCACAGAGGTCCCGGACCGCTGCCTAAACAGGCACAGCAGGCTGATTCCTGAGGTTGAACCAACTGATTACAGCTCGGTAACAAAAAAAATAAGCATCTGCCGCGGCAGATGCTTATTTTTTTTTTATCAGGCCGGTGTTTTCAAAAGAAAAACTAAAATTATTGGATTAGAATATAGACATGAGATACCGGAGAATAATTGTTAAGGGAGAGTAAAGATGGAAAAATTGTTCAAGCGGCTGTTAACCAATACCTTAAGTTTTTTTACCACCCTACTTATTATGGCTGCGCCGGTGGCGGCCGTCATCTACGCCTCGGAGCCGGCAACGGCGGTGGAGAGCTTTAGCCTGGCTGAGCCGGAGCCGGCTGCGTACGCCCAGGCTGCAGACCAGGAGCATCCGCTGCTGATCATCTATGAAGGGGATGACTTGCTGCCCCGTACCTTTTCGACGAAATAGCGATGAAAAACCAGGCTGGCCGTTAATTCCGGATGAAATGCTGTTGCTAACATATTGTCTTGTTCGACGGCGACAATTTTATCATCCACAGCCGCCAATATTTTCACAGCGGCACCGGCGCTTACGACATAGGGGGCTCTAATGAATACCAGCGGTACCGGTGTGGCTGACAGGCCGGGGATCAGCAGCTCGGTGGTAAAGCTATGCAGCTGGCTGCCATAGGCATTTCTCTGGACGGTAATGTCCATAAGGCCCAAATGGCAGGTGGTTTGGCCGACAATATGCCTGGCCAGGAGAATCATGCCGGCACAGGTTCCCCATACCGGCAACCCTGCCCGGATTCTGGCAATCATAACCGGCGTCAGCGCAAACTGCTGCAGCAGCCGGCCAATCGCCGTTGACTCACCCCCTGGCAGGATGAGGCCGTCGATGCCGTCCAGATCGGCCGCTTTTTTTACTTCGACTCCCTTTACAGCCGGGAACCGGCGCAGGCAGTCTAGATGTTCCCGTACGGCTCCCTGCAAAGCTAAAACCCCTATTTTCAGCATCGCCGTTTTACCAGCCTCTGGCGGCTAACCGTTCGGAGGGGGCAAGCTTGTCAATTTCGATGCCGACCATGGGCTCGCCTAAGTCGGCGGAGATGCGGGCTAACAACTCGGCATCCTGATAGTGGGTGGTGGCTTCCACGATGGCTTTGGCCCGTTTGGCCGGATCGCCTGATTTAAAGATGCCGGAACCGACAAAAACGCCGTCACAGCCCAGCTGCATCATCAGGGCCGCATCGGCCGGGGTGGCAATGCCGCCGGCGGCAAAATTAACCACAGGCAGTGTGCCGTGTTCCCCTACATACTGAATGAGATCAAAAGGCGCGCCCAGTTCTTTGGCGATGCTCATAAGCTCGGCCGGCGGCGCCGCTTTCACCCGGCGTATGTCGGCCGCTATTGTCCGCATGTGCCTGACTGCCTCGACGACATTGCCGGTGCCGGCTTCGCCTTTGGTACGGATCATGGCTGCTCCTTCGCCAATGCGGCGCAGCGCTTCCCCCAGGTTGCGGGCGCCGCACACAAAAGGGATGCTGAAGTCATGCTTATTGATGTGGTATAAATCATCGGCCGGGGTTAACACTTCGCTTTCGTCAACATAGTCGATGCCAATGGCCTCCAGGATTTGGGCCTCGACAAAATGGCCAATGCGGGCCTTGGCCATGACCGGAATGGTAACGGCTGCTTTAATTTCCCTGATTATTTTGGGGTCGGACATCCGCGATACACCGCCTTCCCGGCGGATATCGGCAGGCACCCTCTCCAAAGCCATAACGGCAACAGCGCCGGCGGCCTCCGCAATTTTGGCCTGCTCAGAATTGGTGACGTCCATAATGACGCCACCTTTTAACATTTGGGCCAGGTTTTTGTTGAGTTCGTAACGGTCTGACATCTTTTTGTCCTCCTCTTTGCGTAAATGAATCGTATTTGCTAAAATGATTGTACCGATACAATTTTATTGTGCCGGTACTAAATTTTTGTAATTATAACAAGGGGAGAAGAAGAACTCAATATGAGCGGGGATTTTTTTGATTTTGTATCGATACAATTGCGTAAAAAAGATAAGCAGCCTTTGTATGTGCAATTATATGAGCAGCTGCGGGAGCTTATTGTGAACGGTCAGTTAAGCGCCGGCTATTTACTGCCGCCTGTGCGCAAGCTGGCTGCCTGGCTGGAGATTAATCCCGGTACGGTGGCGGGGGCCTACAAGTTGCTGGAGCAAAACGGCTATGTGTTTTCCCGGGCCGGCAGCGGCAGCTATGTAGCGGAGCTAACCAGCCGGCCTGATGAGGAAAGCCCGGCCGGCGCGGCTGAGGCTGAGGTTGTGACCACCAGGCCGGTGCCGGCCGGAGGGATTGATTTTGCCACCGTGATGCCGCCGCCTGATTTATTGCCTGTTGATGATTTTAAGAATATCCTGATTGAAGTGCTGGACAGGGATAAGGGCAATGCTTTCAGCTATCAGGACAGTCAGGGCTTTCCGCCGTTGCGCGGCGCTGTCTCCTTATACTTAAAGGCGCAGGGGATCAGGGCGCAGGCGGATAATGTGCAGATTATTTCGGGCGCCCAGCAGGGAATCGATATTGTGGCTAAGGCCCTGCTGAATTTCGGCGATTATGTGTTTACTGAAAACCCTACCTATCCGGGAGCCATTGCCGCCTTTCGCTCCCGGGGGGCAAAAATTATCGGCATCAACATGGCCAGCGACGGCATCGACATTCAGGATATGGAGGCGAAAATAAAGTGTTACCGGCCCAAGCTGCTGTATGTAATGGCCAATATCCAAAACCCCACCGGTTATTCCTACTCTGTGAGCAAAAGAAACCGGCTTATCGGCCTGGCCAGAAGGTATAACGCCGTAATTCTGGAGGATGATTACATCAGCGAGCTTGATTTTTCGGAGCTGCCGCTGGCGCCATTAAAGGCGCTGGACCGGGACCACCGGGTCATATATCTGAAAAGCTTTTCTAAAATTTTTATGCCGGGGCTGAGGCTGGCATTTTTGCTGATGCCGCCACCCCTGGTCGCGCCGATTCTAACCGTGAAGCACCACTCCGATATCTCCACCGCCGGCTTAACGCAGCGGGCCTTTGATTTATACCTGCGCAAGGGAATCTGGCAAACCCATATTGCAGCGGTGCAGCGTATTTACCGGGAGCGGTTTCAGGCCACGCTGGCGGCGGTTGAGCAGTTTTTACCGGCGGTTCAGTGCCACCGCCCCCGGGGCGGCTTGACCTGCTGGCTGGAGCTGCCGGAAACCGTTTCCGCCCAGGCCCTGGTCCGGGAGGCCGAACGGCAGGGTATCCTCTTAACACCCGGTACGGCTTTTTTTCCCCGGCCTGCTCCGGACCGGTTTATCCGGCTGAGCTTTGCCGCCCCCGGTTCGGCCGAAATCCGGCAGGGTCTGGCAGTGCTGGGAACCATCCTGGCGCGGCTGGCCGCTGCCGGGCAGGGCGAAGCGCCGCGCCCCGAATTATCTTGCTAAAAAACGGCATTAGACGTATAATCAATAATGATTATTCATACATATTACATGATACGGGTACTACAGGGAGAGGTTTTTTATGTTAAAGCTGGGAATCGTGAATCGCACCATTGCCGGTTACCTGGCAATATTAGCCGGTGTCATACTTTTGGCCGGCTACTCGCTTTATGGTTTGACCAACATCATCAGCAATCAGGCGGTTGTTGATCTGTCTAAAGACCGGGCCGTGCTGCAGCTGCAGGCCGCCTATCATTTTGCCAATGCCGCCGGTCAGTACCGGGCTTACGCGCTTTATAATGATGCCAGTCAGGTTGACCAGTATAAAAAGAGCATTGACACTGCCCGGGGGTTACTGCAAAAGAATGTGGCGATTGCCCGGCCGGAAAAACGCCAGGAGATCGAAGCGATTATCCGCTTGATTGATGAGTATGATGACGGCCTGAAAGCGGTGTTCAGCGGCCAGCGCAAGCCCCAGGAGGTACATGCCGCCCTGGTGCCTGTGGCCGTCCGGATCCATGCGGAATTGCAGGCTTTGTCCGCGGATAATACGGCGGTTTTGCATCAGGCCAGCCAGCTGTCGGTCAGTGAGGCCGGGGCTGTGCGTTCGACGGCGGTTGCAGTCAGCGGGTTCGTGCTCCTGATCAGCGGTGTGTGTGTTGTTATGGCGCTGCGCCTGCGCCGGCCTTTCCGGGAGGTTGTCGACAAGGCGCGCCTCTACGCTGGCGGCGACTTCACCCAGCCGATACGCCATGCCGCCGATGATGAGCTGGGCGCTATAGCCGCTACACTGAATACTATGGTGCACAACATAAAGGAAATTATCCGTAATGTAATGACAAATGCCGAGCTGGTGGCGGCCAGCAGTCAGGAGCTAACAGCCAGCGCGGAGCAGACCGCGAGAGCCACCGAGCAGGTGGCAGGCAGTATTGCGCAGGTGGCACAGGGGGCTGATAGCCAGCTCCATAGTGTGGACGCCGCCATTGCGGTTGTTGAAAAGATCTCGGCCGGCATTAGGCAGGCTGCCGCCAACGCCAACGCAGTTGCCGGCATGGCCAGCAAAACAGCCGCTGCCGCCCAGGCCGGCAACAACGCGGTCCGCTCGGCGGTCAGCAAAATGACGGATATTGAAAGTACGGTTACCCACTCGGCCGCTGTTGTCAGCGAGCTGGGCGCGCGCTCCCAGGCAATCGGGCAGATTGTTAACACCATTGCCGGGATTGCCGGCCAAACCAATCTGCTGGCCCTTAATGCCGCTATTGAAGCGGCCCGGGCCGGCGAGCAGGGGCGTGGCTTCGCTGTTGTCGCCGATGAGGTGCGTAAACTGGCCGAGCAATCCCAGGCAGCCGCCAAACAAATCGCGGCCCTCATCGGCACCATTCAGGCCGATACCGACAAGGCTGTCGCCGCTATGAGCGCCGGGACCCGCGAGGTGAAAGAAGGGACCGCTGTCGTTAACTCAGCCGGCCTGGCCTTTAGCGAGATTGTCAGCCTGATTGACGAAGTCTCCGGTCAGGTGGGCGAGGTTTCGCTGGCGGTTCAGCAGATGGCTGCCGGCAGCCAGCAGATTGTAGCCACGGTGCGGGAAATTGACGGCATCAGCCGTGATGCGGCGGCCGAGACCCAGAGTGTTTCGGCCGCCACTGAGCAGCAATCGGCTTCTATGCAGGAGATTGCCTCCGCCAGTGAGGCCCTGGCAGCCCTGGCCCAGGAATTTCAGCAGGTGGTTAACCGGTTTAAGATATAGTAGCAGCGCTTTAAGTAAAAACGCCCTGACAAAAGACATCTGGCAGGGCGTTTTCGGTTGTGTACCGGGGAAATGGCGCTGCGGCGCCTGGCCGGGGATGTTTTATAAAAACAGAAAGGCCGCCGGTGCAGCCCCAGAAGCTGGCGGAGTTACCTGAAGATGAATTATGTCGCTATTGATTTTGAGACCGCCAACAGCAGCCGGGCCAGTGCGTGCAGCCTGGCGGCGATTACGGTAGAGAACGGCGTCATTGTCCGCACAGCCTATGCGCTTATCCGGCCGCCTGTGCTGCAGTTCAATTACTGGAATACGAAGGTGCACGGCTTAACCGCGGCCGACGTGAAGGATAAACCCACCTTTGCCCAATTGTGGGACAGAATCAGGCCGCACCTGGAGAACAAAATCGTAATTGCTCATAATGCCGCCTTTGATATCAGCGTGCTGCGGGGGATGCTTGATGAATACGGGCTTCCCTATCCGGCGTTTCGCTATGCCTGCACGGTCGATATTGCCAGAAGGGTCTGGTCAGATCTCGAAAATTATAAGTTATCCACCTTAGCCAGGCGTTTTGCCATTGCGTTTGCCCATCACAACGCCCTGCACGATGCCCGGGTCTGCGCCCTGATTGCCCTGCAGGCCAGAGCCGAGGCCCGGGCCTGCAGTTTTATGCAGTTAACCGATATGTTGCAGATAAAATTACGGGATTTCAAATCCCCAGGCAGGTGAGTCGATGCGAAGATTACCCTTGGTTGTACAAGTTTCCTGTGTGCTTGTTGTCCTGTTGCTTAGTCTGGCCGCCTGGCTGCCGGCTGCTGGCCAGGCTGCGCCCACTGCCCGGCCTGATCATATTACGCTGACCTGGACCGGCGATCCGGCAACCACCCAGACGATTACCTGGCGGACAGAAGTGGCCACGGTGGGCGGTCAGGTGGAATATGCGGCAGCGGCTGGTTTTACTGCGTTTCCTGCCGGCGCCAGGGCGGCGGCAGGTATTGAGCTGCTGCGGACCAATACCGGCGATATGGCCATCCATTCGGTGACCCTGACCGGTCTTACCCCCGGCACCCGTTATCTGTACCGGGTGGGGACCCCGGAGCACTGGAGCGAGCCTCAGGCCTTTACCACCGCCGGCACCCAGGCTGGGGGCTTTAAGTTTCTGGTGTTCGGTGATTCGCAGAGCATTCATTACGGTGTTTGGCAAACAACGCTAAGGCAGGCCTTTCAGGCTAACCGGGATGCTGTCTTCTTTACCAATGTGGGCGACCTGGTGGATGTGGGCCAGGATTATACCCACTGGGACGGCTGGTTTAGTGCGGCCCGGGGGATTATCGATACCATTCCGGCCATGCCTGTGGCCGGTAATCATGAGTCTTATACACCGGAGCGGCAGTTCTCGAAACCGGTTTTTTTCACGGCCCAGTTCAAGCTGCCCCAGAATGGCCCGGAGGGGCTTAAGGGCCAGGCCTATTCATTTGATTATGGCGATGTCCATTTTATTATGCTTGACAGTCAGATTGGCGAACAGCGCCAGTTTGAGCCTGATATGCTGGACAAGCAGAGCCGCTGGCTCCGGCAGGACTTACTGGCGACTGCCAGCAAATGGAAGATTGTCTTTATGCACCGGCCGCTGTACAACAATAAGCCCCAGCCGGAAGATCCCCGTCTCCGGCAGGTATTTGGGCCTATTTTTGACCAGTATCATGTTGACCTGGTTTTTACCGGCCATGATCACGTCTATGCCCGTACTTATCCGCTGTATGGCGGGACCGCAGCCGGCAGTCCGGCCGGGGGCACGATTTACGTGGCCAGCGGCCGCAGCGGGACCAAAACCTATCGGAATACGGCTGCGAAAGAGTGGAACCAGTTTTTTCATAATCCGGTGGCGGCAGCAACCTATATTACCGTGGAGACCGGCGCCGCTTGGCTGCGCGTCAAGGCGTTCAGCCAAAGCGGCCTGTTGATTGACGCCTGGGAAATTAACAAATAGACGGCCTTTGGCTGGAAGCCGGATGCAGGCGCCGGCAATAATCAATAAAAAAACATCCTGGAAAAAAAATCCAGGATGTTTTTGCCATAAGCATTACTTGGCATTAAACATTTCATCTAAGAAATTAGTTGCTTGTTCATGAGGAATGTCTTTGACCAGTACGACCTCGCTGATAAGAATCTGACGGACATTATCGAGCATGTTCTTGTCAGCCATGCCTAGCTTCCGCTTGTTTTTGATACGCAGTAAATCACGTATGACTGCAATTTCCTCATAGATGTCGCCTGTCTTCATTTTGGACATGTTTACGCGCTGTCGCTGTGTGTCATTCATGATTAACTCAGTTTCTCCATGGTTGTGGAAGGTACTCAGAACGTCATCAAGTTTATCCGGATCGACAACCGGGCGCATACCGAGCTTCTCGGTCTTATCAAAAGGGAGCATTACCTGCATGTTTCTATGAGGTATATTTACGACATAATAGAGCTGTTTCTCCCCAAACATTTCCTTTTCCTCGATGCTCTCGATAATACCCCCGCCATGCATCGGGTAGAAAATTTTATCGCCAACTTGAAACATGAAGTCACCCCCTAGTAACGATGTTTTTAATTATAACATATTTTTGGATAAATATCAACCTTAAAAACAATAATTATATCATTGGTGTTTCGGCCCGTCAATACGGTAATTTATAATCCTGTCGCTTTGAGCCTGAATTTCTTCGGCCGCATAGTAAAAAAATGGACAAATTATGCTGAAAAGGTAGTATCAGAGATTACAATTGGCAAAATCCTTTTTTCCGGTCAGGCCTATTTCCGGTAAGAGTAACGGCTTAGGCCTGACAGGGAATTTTTTTCTGTAATGCAAGCCGCTGGTTCTTAGTGTGTGCCGGTAAGCATTATGGTATACTGCTTTGGCGGGGCATTGCCGAAAAAAGTTGGACAATCCGGGAGGGATCAGGGCTGGGAACCGCCAGCGACAGGGGAAGACTGGAAGGAGCCTGTCATAGAGTCGATAAAAGCCCGGGCGGCATTGGGCAAATATCTGTTTTATTCCAGGCTAATAAAAAATTAGGCAAAGAAAAATTACCGGGCACCATAGAAATGCGAGGAGCAGATTAACTGGCATGAGGACCTTACCCCTGGCCGCGGGGCAGCGGCCTGCGCATATTTTTTCACAGCGTGGGCAGCTATAATTAATATAATAAAATATTATAAATTGTTAGAAAACTATGCAGGATTTTGACAGATAATGTAGAATAAAAACTTGTGTAGACAAGTATTCGACTAGGCGAAAGCGGCATGCCGCTTTCCGGCATGGAAGGAGGGCGAGTTTAAGAAAACCTGCGCAGGTTAGAAAAGGAGGTTAATATGGAGACACCGATGAAAAAGGACGAGTCTAGTCAGTACCGCTGGGTAGTATTGTTATTAATGTTTTTATGCTTCTTGTTTACTTTTGTAACCCGTTTTGCGTGGCCGCCCCTGATACCGGTGATTGTGCCCGCACTGGGCATGAAAATGACTCAGGCCGGGGCCTTTATGAGTGCCTTCTACTTTGGCTATGTGGTGACGCAAATCCCGGCCGGCGTGTTGGCCGACCGCTTTGGTGTCCGTTTGATCCTGGCGGTGAGTTTGATTCTGGAAGGTATTTCCACCTTCGGCATGGGTTATATGCAGGGCTATGATACCGGCTTCTGGCTGCGGGCGGTGACCGGCCTGGGGGCTGGCGCCGTATTTGCGGCATGCTCGCGCGCTCTGATGGAATGGTTTCCGGCGAAAGAACGGGGGATTGCATTTGGGATTATGCTGGCCGCTCCGTCAGGCGGTATCGTGTTATCCAATTATATTGTACCGGCTTTGAACCAGGCCTTTGGCTGGCAGGGGGCTTTTAAGTTTATCGGTATTGCCACCGTATTGCTGGGGATCGCTATTTATTTCATGGTGCGGACGACCGATGAGCCCAAGGGTGAAAAAAGTATGCTTGGTGGATTTAAAGTGGTATTCAGCAACCGCGATATTCTGCTGACCGCTTCCGCCGGCTTTTGCCTGATGTGGGTCGAACTGGGAACTGCCACCTGGGCCAATGCCTATATCAAGAAATTAGGTTTTTCGCTGGCTGACGCCGGTCTGGTCATGATTCTTTATGGCATCGGCGGCGTAATTGCGCCGATGGTATCAGGGTATCTTTCCGACCGGCTGGGCAATCGCAAAAAGCTGCTGATTCTGTCTTATGTGGCGATTATTCCTTTGACGGTGTATTTTGGTTACCAGACCACCTTAAGTATGCTGTGTGCGGTGGGGTTTGCCTTTGGCTTTTGCTCCTATATGGCCAACCCGCAGCTGACCATATTAATCTCGGAATTTGCCGGTAAAGAGTGGGCGGCGACCGCCAATGGCATTTCTAACTTTATATTCCAGCTGGCATCGATGATCGGCCCTGTGATTCTGGGTTTCTCCATTGATGCTACCGGCAGTTTTAACACTGTCTGGTGGATGATGGCGGCAGGACCGCTTGTCGGCATATTCCTGCTGCTGCCTGTAGGGCGTAAAAGCCAGACTGCCGCTGTCAGCTGATAAATTAACATGAAGAGAGGTATGGTCAATGTCTCTGGAAATGCAAAAGTTATATGATGAGCGATTAGGAAGATATCAGGCTACGATTGCGCTGGAGCCAACCGACAGGATTCCTATTGCCTCCGGTTCCTGCTATCTGGCCGAGGTATATTCCGGCGCCACCAATCAGGAGATTATCTATGATCCTGATAAATGGCTGCAGGCGGAGATGGCCTTCATTACAGACTTTCCGGAGATTGACGCCTTACGGGACAATCGCGTCTGGGCGCCTATGTATGATGCGGTCGGCTGCAAAACCTACAAGCTGCCGGGGCGGGACCTGCCTCCCAATCAGCAATTCCAGTTCCTTGAGGAAGAATATATGCAGGCCGACGAGTATGAGCTGCTTATTGAAAACCCCGGCTTGTTTATGCTGGAAAAATTTCTGCCCCGTGTCCTGGGCGAATACGGCCGGCCTGATGTAACCCGTTCCCACATGGCCTTTCTGAAAGCCGGTATGGCGCAGATGATGATGATTAACATCCTGCGCAACCGGGCGGCGCAATTGCAGACCCTGTGCGGCATGCCGCAGCCTACCATGGGGCTTTTTATCGCTCCGTTTGATGTGCTGGGGGACGTGCTGCGCGGCTTGCGGGGCGCGTTGATGGATACCTACCGCCGGCCCAAGCTGGTGATGGAAGCCTGCGAGGTGCTGGTCGACGTCATGGTGCGGTTTGCCCTGTCCACGGCCGACCCGCTGCGGCGCTACCCGATTTTTGTGCCGACCCACAAAGCCTGTTTTATGTCGCCGAAGCAGTTCGATACCTTCTATTGGCCCTCCTTTAAGCAGGTGCTGGAAAAACTAATTGCCGCCGGATATACTGTGCGGGCTTATCTGGAAGGGGACTGGAAGCAACACTGGCACCATTTTAATGAACTGCCTAAAGGCAAGGTGCTCTGCGATATTGACACCCAGGGCGACATCTTTAAGGCGAAAGCCGATTTTGGCCGGCAGCAGGCTATTGCGGGCGGGATTCCCGATTCCACCTTTATTCTGGGCACACCGGCCGAGGTGGCCGAGCGGGTGCAGCATTTGTGCGAGACGGTGGGCAAAGGCGGCGGCTTTATCATCAACGGCGGCTGCAATATCCCCTATGACACCAAGCCGGAAAACTTCCGGGCCATGATTGATACGATTATGAAATACGGCTGGTATGACAAAAGCCTCAAACCGGCGCCGAAACCGCCGGCGGCAGCTGCGTTTGCCCCTGACGCTATCGCCAGGCAGCACCGGATCACCCCTTGGGCGACAAGGGCCAGGGAGCTTGGCGGTGTACGGGGGAATGAGGCTTTGATTCAGCAGCCATGGGATGATTTAGAGGCGATGGCCTTTAACTGGCTGTGGCTATGGACGATGTAATTCGCGTAATACCTGCCTGAGATTAGAGAAAGAGTTAGAAATAGGGCTGTTATTTATGGAGGAGGAGTATTTATATGAAAAAGGTAAATAAACTGCTGGCAATCATTCCCCTGGCGCTGATGAGTATTACTATGGCCGGGACGCCGGCCCTGACCGGCACCGTGTCGGCAGCAGCGGCGACGTCTTTCAGCGATGTGCCGGCCGATCACTGGGCCTATGACGCGGTGGCCAAGCTGGCCAAGGCCGGGATTATTGACGGCTACAATGACCGCACCTTCCGGGGTGACAGGGTCATGACCAGGTACGAATTCGCCATTATTGTGGCCAAAGCCATGGAGCAATTCGAGAGTGCCGACGAAAATAATAAAAAGCTCATCGACAGTCTGTCGGCTGAGTTTAACAGTGAACTCAACCGCCTCGGGGCCCGCGTCGCCAAGGTGGAAGACAAGACCAACACCTGGGTGGGCGGGGAAACGCGGATGCGGTTTATTGCCAACGATCCGAATCCAGGCAAACGCTTAAGCGGCTCGGAGCAGTTTGATTTCCGGCAGCGGATCAAATTCTGGGGCCGGATCAATGAGGATATCTCCTGGATCGGCCGGATCACAACCTCCGGCAGCAATAAATTCGGCAGCGTCAATTATCCCGGCTCCGGCTCGGAGATCAGCCTGGATATCATGAATGTGACGGTCCAGGGGCTGCTGGGATCAGACAATATCCGCGTCGGCCGGTCGGCCCTTGATTTCTATACAACCGGCCTGTTCGGCGGCCCTTTGAATTATGACGGTGTCACCATTAATAAACGGTTCGGCGATGTCAGCTTCAAAGGCTGGACAGGCACCATCAGGCCGTCCACCGAGGCTAACAAAAATCAGCTGAGTACCGCCCAGGTCGGCTTTAAGGTGAATAACGACCTGAATGTTAAGACAGGCTACTACTGGGCCAATGCCGAGGGGACCAGCAAATCTGACGGCACAGGCTTGCTCAACACCAACCGGGGCAGCTATGACAAGTCCCAAGGCTGGTCGGCCGGCTTTGACTACAAGCTCGGCAAGTATACGCTGCTGGGCGATTATGTGGGCACCTCGCTCGACAATGCCCGGGACGGGCTGGGATCCAATCCCAAAGCCTGGGCCGTGCAGTTCAGCAACAGCCAGGGACCGGCTGTGCTGTATCCGGCGGTAAATCTGGTCAACCCGGCGAAAGTGGGCAGCGATGCCTGGCTGGTCGGATACCGCAGCATTGATCCCGGGGCTATCCCCAATGGTGCCGGCGGCTATGACCAGACGGCGGTCAGCAATCTCTCCCAGCCCTATAATGTTTCCAATCACGGGACCGATAATGTCAATGTGCTGATGCTGGCCTACCAGAATGTCATTGCGAAAAATCTCCTGTTGTCGCTGGAATACCAGGATTTCAAAATTAAGGAAAGAGGCCTGACCAGCCTGGCATCCGACCGTCTTGATAAAAACTATATGGTAAAATTTGAATTCTACTACTAAAAAACTGCGGCGGCCCAGGGGTTACCCGGGGTCGCCCTCTTGACACCTTTTTTCACCAGGCAGGCAGGGAAGATTCCGCCCATGTAGAAATATAGAGATAAATGCTGGCATAAGGTGGCTGCTACAAGGAATGGACAGAATTAATAAGAATTCATTTACACCGCCCTTTTATCAATTGGCAACAATATTGGAGCAACGGATACTGGCTGGTGAGTTTAAACCGGGGGAATCGCTGCCGTCGGAGAATGATCTGGGGCGGGAATATGAATTGAGCCGGACAACGGTGCGCAAATGTCTCAGTCTGCTGGCTGAACGGGGCCTGATCAGCGCCCAGCAGGGACGAGGCACCTTTGTATCCAGGCCGTCACTGGACCGGGCCGTGTTTGTTATGGATGAGTTTAACGCCAAGATGGCCCAGGAGGGGCAAGAAACCGGGCAGCGCCTGATTCATGTCCGTTTTCGCAAGGAATTGCCGGAGTTTGCCCGGAAAATCGGTATGCTGCCCAGCCAGGGAATTCTATACTACTGCCGGCTGCTGACAGCTGACGGCGAAGCGGTTGCGGTTGAGCATAAGTATATGTGTTATAAAAAAGGCCGGCCCATTCTGGAGAATGAATTTCAATATATGGCCTTTTCGGAAATTATCGCCATCCACACCGACTTCCTGCCGGTGCGGAGCCAGGCCATGCTGACGGCCGAGAGCGTCAGTGAATTTGACGCCAACTACCTGCAGGTTTTACCAGGCTCGCCGGTATTGCGGCTGCAGCAGGTTCTGTACACCGGCGACGAACAGCCTGTGGGTATTGGCGTTTTTTATTACCGCAGTGACCGGTACCCATTAATTTCAGATATACAACCGTTAAAGGGGGAACGTTAAGGTGTTAGCACTCCTGGCAAACGCCATTAGCGAGCTTGATGAGCCGCTGGCGCTCGAACTGGTTAAGCAAGGTCTGGAATCCGGTGTATATCCATTGGACATTGTTGAGGAATGCCGCTCCGGGCTGATTGCCGTAGGTGAGCGGTATTCCCGGGGCGAATACTTTCTGGGAGACCTCATCCTTTCTTCGGAGATATTCACGCAGATTATGGGCATGATTGCCCCTGTTGTGGAACTGGCCGACAAGGAGCCCTTCATCGGCAAAGTCGTTTTTGGCACAATTGAGGGGGATATTCATGATATCGGCAAGAACCTGGTCGGTTCCCTGCTGCGGTGCTACGGGTTCGAGGTCTATGATCTGGGGGTCGATGTGCCGCCTGATAAATTCATGCTGGCCTTAACCGAATCAGGCGCGCAGATATTGTGTTTATGCACCTTGCTGTCGCCCGGGTTTGAGGCCTTAAAACGGACAATTCAGCTGGTTCGGCTGCTGGAGCGGAATACAAAAATCAAGGTCCTGATCGGCGGTCTGGTCAATGAGAAGGTAAGAGAGTATACCGGCGCCGATGCCTGGAGCGATGATGCCCGGCGGGGTGTGGAAATATGTCTGGACTGGAGCCGGGCAATCGCCCAGAAGTGAGCAGGCGGAAGCGGCAGGGAGGTAGTATGAACCACAAAACAAGAGTGACAGCGGCAATTGGCCGCCAGCCTGTGGACCGGATACCCTGCGCGGAGCTGGTAATTGACGACGAAGTGATTCAGGCCATGTTTGGCCCGATTGAGCTTGCCTTTGGCCACCGGCTGGAATTTGTTCAGACTCTGGGCCTGGATGCCGTGTGCCTGCATCCGGCTGATGCCGCAGAGTCAGCCCGGCTGCCGGGGCCGCAGGCTGTGGTTTTTGCCGATCTTGAGAATTGGACAGCAACTGACCTGTTTACGTTTGCGGTGCTTGACGGCCCCATGGGCTGGGGGTTTAAGCTGCTTGGCTTTGAACCGCTCCTGACCAGAATGATCCGGCAGCCTGAGGAGTTCCGGGAATTGACGGTGGCTGTTGAACAGCTGAATTTGTCACTGCTGGACAGACTGGCCGCCAACGGTATAAACGGTATTATTCTTGCTGACGACATTGCTTTTAACCAGGGGGTTATTGCCCGTCCTTCCCTGTTGCGCCAGGCCTTATTTCCTTCGCTGGCCCGCCAGGCTGCCTATGCCAGACAGCTGGGGCTGCCGGTATTTTTCCATTCTGACGGCAACCTGGCCCTGGTGCTTGCCGATATCGCCGCCGCCGGCTTTGACGGCCTGCAGTGCCTGGAAACCCTGGCCGGTATGGATATCGGGGCCGTAAAAGCGCAATATGGCGATAAGCTCTGCCTGTGGGGGAATCTGGATCCGGCAGAGTTGATTGAAGCGCGCAGGCCCGAGGCGCTTGCCCAGGCAGTGCGCCGCATTGCCGCTGCGGCAGCAGGCGGCAGCGGGTTTATTTTTGGTACAAGCAGCGGCCTGTTTGCGCCGATGCGGCTGGAAAATATAAAAAGTGTTTATGCAATTATTAGAAATTTATAAATAGAGAACGGCCGGAGGTCTGCGATAGTAAAAACCGCTATCCAGACCTTTGCTGTTTCCCCAAGAAATGACTCCGGTTTTCTGAATGAATCACAGCAGCTGCAAGCAAAATAATAAAACTAAATATTTTTAATAAGAGGAATATTGTCAAAATATGTCGTATATATAATTTAAGTTGTCTACACGTCTAGCCCATTACAAGGAGGCCGCTATGCAAAACAGAACTGACTCTTTACAATACCGGTGGGTTATTTTAGTTCTTTGCGTATTATGCTTTTTATTCAGCTTTATTACCCGGTTTACCTGGCCGCCGCTAATCTCGGTTATTGTTCCCGATTTAGGAATGAATATGGGCCAGGCCGGAGCCTTTATGAGCGCCTTTTATTTGGGGTATGTTGCCACCCAGATACCGGCCGGCATCCTGGCGGATAAGTTTGGCGTGCGGATCATTCTGGCGGTGTGTCTGATTATTGAAGGCCTAGCGACCGCTTCGTTTTCCCTAATCGCCAACTATGAGGTGGGGTTTAATCTGCGAATCCTGGCCGGTTTAGGTTCGGGCGCCGTCTTTTCCTCCTGCTCCCGGGCCCTGGTGGAATGGTTTCCGCCGCAGGAGCAGGGGCTGGCTTTTGGCATATTAACGGCAGCCCCTTCCAGCGGCATATTGATAACCAATATTCTTGTGCCGTACTTAAACCTGCTGTTTGGCTGGCGGGGCGCTTTTCAGGCCGTAGGCATGCTGACCATCATTGCCGGTGTGCTGGTGTTTTTCCTGATGAAAGTTAATTACAGTGTTGACAAGAAACGGGAGGATGTTCTAGCAGGTTTAAAATACATATTTGGCAACAGAGATTTGATGTTGCTTTCTGCTGCCGGTTTCTTGTTAATGTGGCTGCAGCTGGGGACAGCCACCTGGGCCAATGTTTATATTAAGGGAATTGGCTTTTCGGTGCGTGAGGCCGGTACCGTAATGGCATATTATGGCTTAGGGGGGGCTATTGCACCGCTTGTATCCGGTATTATATCCGACCGGCTGGGGCGCAGAAAGCCATTGGTGATCATCGCATTTATCCTTGTCGTACCATTTACTATTTTGTTCGGCTATCAAACAAGACTGGAACTATTGTATTTAACAGGCTTCGCCGGCGGCTTCAGTTCTTATTTGGCTAATCCCCAGCTTACCGTGCTGATATCGCAGACCGCCGGCATAACCCGGGCCGCTACGGCCAACGGTGTGGCCAACTGTCTATTCCAGATGGCATCCCTGCTGAGTCCCTGGGTTATTGGGCAAGTACTGGATTTTACCGGCAATTTCAACTATGTCTGGTGGATTTTAGCGGCAGGTCCGCTACTGGCGCTGCTGGTTATCGTCCGTGTGTATGAAGAACGCGTACATTAGTGTAAAAGCTATAAAAATCTAATTAAAGGATTAAAGGAGAAAAAATGTAAAAAAATAGTTGTAGGCAGGAAAGGGAGGAGGCCGAAAGCGCAAGCTGAAGCGGAAGCTTTCTATTGACTGCTGTCAAGGGTGGGGCAGTTTTTTTGGCGCTTACAGGGAAACCGCGTGGCATACTCGGCATCAGCGAACTTTTTCCGCCTGCATAAATTCATCGACTACCTTTGGCAGATACTTGCCCTTAAGGTACCCCAGGCAAAAGGTTTGGTACAGGTTAAAATTCTTGATCCGGAAATAGGCGACCCTGTCTTTCTTGGGAGCATTATAAGAAATAACATCCAGCATAAAGGTAACGCCATATCCTTCAGCCACCAAGGCATGGGCCGTATCCAAATTGGAGGTTTCCAAACCGATATTCGGGGTAAAGCCGGCTGTTTTGCAGGCCGCAAGCGCGGTCTCCCTGATCATGCGGCCTGGCTGGAGAATAATAAACTCCTCCCGGGCCAGCTCTTTTAGATCAAGCTCGGGATATTCCCCGTCCTGGCCGGGGCGGCGTTGGCTCAGCGGGTGATTTATGGGCAGGGCCAGCAGGATTTCCATGTCGAAAATAGGACGGTATTCCAGCTGCGAATGGGTATTGGGCAGGGTAATGGCAAAGTCAACCATATTTTTTAGCAGCAGGCTTTCCAGTTCAGCCAGGCTTGCTGTTTTAATCGTAAGCTGAATGCCCGGGTATTTTTGGCGGAATCCTGGCAACACCATAGGCAGATAATACCGTTCGGCCAGATGGGTCACACCAACAACCAGCGCGCCGCGTTTGTACTCGGCGATATCCTGGATTTGCTGATAGAGCTCTTTGTTGAGGGTCAGTATTTTATGCGCTGTCTCTACAAATACCTTACCGGCGTACGTCGGCTTCAACGGTATGGTGGAGCGGTCAAACAAGGCGGTTCCCAGCTTGCTTTCAATCTTATTTAAGGCATGGCTGAGGGTGGACTGGGAAACAAATAACTGATTGGCCGCATTGGATATGCTTTGTTCCTCGGCTATTTTCACAACATACTGAAGCTCTTTAATGTTCATGTGGTTCACCTCAAAAAAATGATAACATATGAATAAAAATCATAATATTTATGTCATTATATCATTTGACAGCATAATAGGAAAGAGCTATACTTTACTCATACAAAATAATTAATTTGTATGAAAGCAAAGACGCTTTTAAGGGCTATGGATTATAGGCTTAAAAGCGTTTTTTTTTATTTATTGCCGGCCGTGAAAACGGGAGCAGCTCCCGGCACGGCTGGCACAAGCTGATAAGAAGGCTGGTAAGTCAAAGAAGACTTCGCGCTTACAACTGCGGTGTCTTTTTTTATTGCCTCGGTTTGCCGGCTGAACCGACGGTGATAACCGGCTGCCAGCTTTGTTAAAATCATAGCATCAGCAAAAAAAAAACAGGAGGGGTTCTACATGAGACGATGTAAATGGCTTTTGGCAGTAATCACAGTACTGGCTTTGTTTGTAACAACCGCTTGCTCTAATTCTGCCCCTGAGTCAGCAAAGAAGGAAAAAAACGAGCTGAAAGTGGCAATATCGGCAGCACCGCCGACACTGGATATGCACAAAACAACTACCCAGATTGCGCAAAAGGTGGGCTGGCATATCTATGACACCGTGGTTACACTGGATGAAAACTACAAGGTAGTGCCGATGCTGGCTGAAAAAATTGAAGTCAGCCCTGATGGCAAAACCACAACCCTGCGGCTGCGCCAGGATATCACATTCCATAATGGCAAGCTTATGACAGCTGAGGATGTGCTGGCGTCCATTGACCGCTGGCGCAAGTATTCCGCTCTGGGTAAAGCCAATCTGGGAAAGGCGGAGATTACCGCCCCTGATAAATCTACGCTTGTCATAACACTGCCGGCAGCCTCCAATGCCGTGCTGTTCTCCCTCGCTTATCCCTCGCAGGGGGCGTCGATTATGCCGAAGGAGGTTATTGAGGAGGCCGGCGACGGCAATGTGAAACAGTTTGTCGGTACAGGACCGTTCCGGTTTGTGGAATGGAAGCAGGATCAATATATTCACCTGACAAAATTTGACGGTTTCAAGCCGCGCCCGGAACCGGCCAGCGGCCTCGGCGGCAAGCGGGAAGCCCTGGTAAAGGATCTCTATTTCATCCCCGTGGGCGACAATGCGACCCGGGTGGCCGGTGTGCAGTCCGGTGAATACGATATCGCTGATGAGATCCCCTTCGATAATTATGAAATGTTAAAAAGCAGCGCCGGTTTAAAAACAGCCATTGCCCAGGATACGACCTATCTGAATCTGGTATTTAACAAAAAAAATCCGCTGTTCGCCAATAGCAAGGCCCGTCAGGCGGTGGCTGCCGCCCTGGATATGGACCCCATTATGAAAGCGGTAACAGGCAATCCGGAATTTTATACACTGGATGCCGGGCTGGTATTCCCCCAGGATGCCTGGTATGTGGATAACGGCAAGGAAAAGTACAACCAGAAAAATCCGGAACTGGCTAAGCAACTGTTGGCCGAGTCCGGTTATAAGGGCGAGCCGGTGGTGTTTCTGGTAACCCGTGATTTTGATTATATGTACAAGAGCTCGCTGGTTGTTAAGGAACAACTGGAAAAAATCGGGGTCAATGTCAAGCTGGAGGTATATGACTGGGCGACCTTAAACAGCAAACGCTCGAACCAGAGCGGCTGGGATATGTTTGTGACCACCTCTTCCGGTTTCCGGGAGCCGACCGCCATCTTGTTCCTTGATTCCCGTCTGAAGTGGGCAGGCTGGTATAACAACCCGCAAATGGACAACCTGCTGGATCAGGTCCGGGGCAGCGCCAGCTTTGAGGAGGCCAGGAAAATATTCGGTCAGGCCCAGGCGCTTTACTGGCAAGACGTCCCGACCGTCAAGCTCGGCAATATGAACGGGCTGGTAGTCTACCGGAATTATGTACAAGGGTACAAATACTTTATGGAGTCGCCGTTCTGGAATGTTTCCGTTCAATAATCAGCAAGGGGGAAGAAACTTATGCTGCGCTATATCTGCAAACGGATACTGTCGTTGATCCCCGTGCTGGCCGTTGTTGCCCTGGTTGATTTTACTATTATTCATCTGACGCCGGGCGATCCCGCGGCTATTATGCTGGGATCAGACGCCTCAGAAACGGATTTGGCCAGGCTGCGTGAGCAGCTTGGTCTTACTCTGCCGCTCTACATTCAGTTTACTCACTGGCTTTCCGGGGTGCTGCAGGGTGACCTGGGACATTCGATATTTATGAATATGCCGGTTACACAGGCCATCTGGGAGCACCTGGGGCCAACGGTTTCCCTGTCGCTGCTGGCCGAGCTGATCGCCGTACTATTTGCCCTGCCGCTGGGCGTTATGGCAGCAACCAGGCGGGGCAGCTGGGTTGACCAGTTGTTAATGATCACCGGGTTATTGGGAATCTCCATTCCCAGCTTCTGGCTGGGGCTCAATTTTATTCTGCTGTTTGCCGTGAAGCTCAACTGGCTGCCGGCGGCCGGCTATCAGCCGCTGGCCAGCGGCTTGCTGAACCATCTTAAATATTTGCTGCTGCCGGCTTTGTCGCTGGGGATTATGCAGGCGGCGCTGATTGCCCGTATGACCAGAGCCTCCATGCTGGAGGTGCTCGGCGAAAATTATATACGCACAGCCCAGGCCAAGGGCCTGAACCGGCCGGTTATTATCTATAAGCATGCCCTGAGAAATGCCTTTATCCCTGTGATAACAGTGATCGGGCTGACCTTTGCCACCCTGATCGGCGGGGCGGTCGTAACCGAAATGGTGTTCAACATTCCCGGGATCGGCAAGCTGGTTGTTAACTCGGTTTTGCGGCGGGATTATGTGGTGATCCAGGGCACGATTCTGATGATTGCCGCAGCCTATGTTTTTATCAATTTATTCATAGATATTCTGTACGCCTGCATTGATCCGCGGGTTCGCCTGGACGACCAGTCACGATGAAGGGGGAGTTGGCAGTGGAAGCTATTTCAAGAAAACGACTTATTCTGCGGCGCTTTCTGGCAAACCGGCTGGCCGTAACAGGGAGTATGCTAGTGCTCTTAGTTATCATGATGGCTGTATTGGCACCGTTCATTACGGTGTATGACCCGCTGGCCATGAAGGTTGCGGACCGGCTGCAGCCTCCCGGTTCGGCCCATTGGTTCGGCACCGATGAGTTTGGCCGTGATGTGTTCAGCCGGGTTATTTACGGCAGTCAGATCTCCCTGCAGGTGGGGGTGGCTGTGGTTATTATCACCTCCCTGGGAGGGATGGTGTTAGGGCTGTATTCCGCTTATTACCGCCGGCTGGACCTGGTCATTATGAGTATCAATGACGGGATGATGGCCTTTCCCACCATCTTGCTGGCCATTGCGATTATTGCCGCTCTGGGGCCGACCATTCAAAATGTTATTATTTCCATCAGCGTGGTGTACATCTCCCGGGTGGCGCGGGCAGTGAGGGCTGCGGCCCTGGTGGTGCGGGAACAAACCTATATTGAGGCCATTCACGCCCTGGGGGCAACACCGGCCAGGATTATCTGGCGCCATATTGCCCCTAATTGTCTGTCGCCGTTAATTATTCAGGCCACCTTTATCTTCGCCTACGCGATTATCATTGAGGCTTCCCTTAGCTTTCTGGGGGCGGGGACACCGCCGCCGCAGCCAAGCTGGGGCAATATTTTAAATGATGGCCGGACCCTGATCCGGCAGGCCTGGTGGATTATGATCTTTCCCGGCTGCGCCGTTGTTATGACCGTGCTGGGGCTGAATCTTATCGGCGACGGGTTGCGGGACCTATTGGATCCCCGCACCAACAAAGCCAAAAGCTGATCTTAACTACAGAAAATGAGGGATGAGACACATGGACAATCTTTATCCTTTACTGCAAGTAAATAATTTAAAAACCTATTTTGCGACCGAGCAGGGAACGGTAACGGCCGTTGACGGCATTGACTTTACGGTACAGGCCGGCGAAACAGTGGGGCTGGTCGGTGAGTCCGGCTGCGGCAAGAGTGTAACCTCCCTTTCGGTTTTGCGGTTGTTTGAAGAATACAGCGGCACTAACATTGCGGGGGAAATCCTGTTTGAAGGCAAGAACCTGCTGGCTTTGCCGGTGGACGCAATGCAAGCCATCCGCGGCAACCGCATAGCCATGATCTTTCAGGACCCCATGACCTCCTTAAACCCGGTCTTCACGGTTGGCGATCAGATTGCCGAGTCGATCATTCTCCATCAGCGGCTTGGCCGGAAAGAGGCCCTGGCCAGGACGGTGGATATGCTGAAGCTGGTGGGAATCCCCGCGCCGGAGCGGCGGCTTCATGAATATCCCCATCAGCTGTCGGGGGGCATGCGGCAGCGGGTCATGATTGCCATGGGACTGGCCTGCGAGCCCAGCCTGCTGATTGCCGATGAGCCGACAACGGCGCTGGATGTGACCATTCAGGCGCAGATACTGGAGCTTATGCTGGCGTTGCAGCAAAAAATCAATATGGGCATAATTCTGATTACCCATGACCTGGGGGTGGTAGCCGAGGTCTGCTCACGGGTCATGGTGATGTATCTGGGACAAATTGTCGAGGAATGCTCTGTGGAAACCCTGTTTACCCGGCCGGCCCATCCGTACACCACCGGCTTGATCCGCTCCATTCCCACCCTGGAAGGCAACCGGCGGGAACCGCTGCACATGATTGCCGGCAAGGTTCCGTCCCTGCAGCAGATTCCGCCGGGCTGCCGGTTTGCTCCCCGCTGTCCCCGGGCGGATGCCCTCTGCCGGTCGGCGCCGCCGGGCCTGGAGACCATTGATACCGCCCATAAAGTACGCTGCTGGCATTATAAAAATCCGGATGAGAGGGTGATGTGTCATGCCGGGCAGTAAGGTGGTTCGGGAAGCTGAGCCGTTAATCCAGGTAAAGCATTTAGTAAAGCATTTTCCGGGGAAAAAGGAACTGTTTAAGCCGCCGGCGGTGGTAAAGGCGGTTAACGACCTATCCTTTGCGATTGACAAAGGAACGACGTACGGCCTGGTCGGGGAGTCCGGCTGCGGGAAAAGCACGACCGGCCGTCTGCTGCTGCGGCTGATTGAACCCACGGCCGGGGCGGTCTTATATCAGGGCCAGGATATCGTAACGTTAAACGGGGTGGCGCTGCGGCAGATTCGTAAAGACATGCAGATTGTTTTTCAGGACCCATTTTCCGCCCTGAATCCCCGCCTCCGGGTCGGTGAGGCTATCCGGGAGGTACTCGATATTCATAACCTCGGGGCGCCTAATACCCGCCGGGAGCAGGTCTATGAGCTTTTTCACCGGGTAGGCTTAAACCGGGAGCAGTATGACCGTTACCCCCATGAATTTTCCGGCGGCCAGCGGCAGCGGATTGTGCTGGCGAGGGCGCTGGCGGTGGGGCCGGGTTTTATTGTGTGCGATGAAGCCGTGTCGGCCCTTGATGTTTCAACCCAGTCGCAGGTTATCAACCTGCTGGCGGAATTACAGCAGGATTTGTCGCTGACCTATCTGTTTATCGCGCATAATTTGAGTGTGGTACGGCATATTGCCGCTAAAATCGGGGTTATGTATCTGGGCAGCCTGGTGGAAGAGGCCGATACGGACGACTTGTTTGCCGAACCCCTGCATCCGTATACCCAGGCGTTGCTTTCCGCCATCCCGCGGACCGATTTGAACCGGAAAAGAGAGCGTATTATTTTGTCAGGCGACGTACCGTCACCGCTTAATTTGCCGTCAGGCTGCGCTTTCCACACCCGCTGCCCGGCTGTCCGGGAGCAGTGCCGGCAAGAAGCTCCCCCGACCAAAATGATGCCGGCCGGGCGGCGGGTTGCCTGTCATCTTTACTAACCGGCCGGAACAACGCCGGACTTCACTATAGCATAAAATATGAATTTAAATCATTAAAATAAGATTTTATATCACTTATCGCCATATCCGAAGGAATTGGCGCGAAATGGAGTGAATGGCATGACTATCCCCACGCTTATAAAAGGAGCAACTATCTATGACGGCAGCGGCACCCCGCCTTTCATCGCCGATGTTTTGCTTGCCGGCGGTGTCATCAGCCGGATCGGCAGAACGCTGCCACCGGCGGGCTGCGAGGTAGTGGAAGCGGCAGGCCTGATTCTCGCCCCCGGCTTTATCAATACCCACAGTCATTCCGAGCTTGAGATCTTCCGGGATCCCCGGCTGCTGCAGGTAATCGGCCAGGGCATCACTACTGAGGTGCTCGGACAGGACGGATCTTCCGTTGCCCCCATTGACAGCGCCCATGTCCAGGAACTGGCTGAAAACATGGCGCCTCTCTGCGGCCGGGCAGACCGCCCGTATTGGTGGCGGAGCTATGCCGAATACATGCAGGAAATTGACAAGGTCAATCCCGCCGTGCGCTATGTTGGCCTGGTAGGACACGGCACAATCCGCATGCATGTAATGGGCAGCGAAAACCGGGTGCCCACGCCTGCAGAGCTGGAGCAGATCTTAAGTCTCATTGAACGCAGCCTGGCTGAAGGCGCGTGCGGCGTTTCGTTCGGTATGATCTATCCGCCCAGCAGCTATGCCGCCACCGCGGAGCTTATCGCGGTCTGCAGGGTGGTGGCCCGGCATGACGGCATCGTTATGGTGCATACCCGCAACGAGATGGGACGGCTGCTCGAATCGTTTGAAGAAATGGTGCAGGTGATGAAACAGAGCGGCGTCAGGCTGCTGATTTCCCACCTCAAATCACTGGGCTTTCTCAACTGGGGCAAGGTGCTCAAAATCCTGGACCGTATGGCGGAACTCCAGGCCGAAGGCTATGATATCACCTTTGACCAGTATCCCTGGACAGCAGGCAGCACCGGCATGAAGGTCATTGCTCCCGGCTGGGCCTATGCCGGCGGTGAGGACGAATTTCATAAGCGTCTGCATGAGCCGGAACTCTACGAAAAAATTCTGGCAGATACCCGCCAGGAACTGTACGTGCGCGGCAGCGGCCAGAGCGTGCAGATTGCCGCCGTCCCCCCCGGTGAGTGGGAATGGATGGCCGGCCTGTATCTCGACGCCGTAGCCAAACGCTTAGGGCTGGAGGAGGCGGTGGCGGTGCTTCATATTCTTGAGAAAACCCGCTCGTCAGTCATTTGCATTTACCACGCCCTGTGCGAGGAGGATGTGCAGCAGGTGATGCGCAGCCCCTATCATTGTGTTTGTACTGACGGCATTGTCGGCGCCGTGCCGCACCCGCGGGCCTATTCCACTTTTCCGCGTTTTCTGGGGCGCTACGTGCGTGAGCTTGGCGTCATACCGCTGCACACCGCCATCCGTAATATTACTTATGAACCGGCCCGGCGTCTGCGGCTATGGGATCGCGGCCTGGTGCGCGAGGGAATGTCTGCTGATCTGGTGCTGTTCGATTACGAGCGGGTGACAGATACCAACAGCTACGCCGAACCCAAAAAACTGCCGGCCGGGATTTGCCGGGTCTGGGTAAAAGGCGTGCTGCGCTATCAGGAGGGAATGTCTTTTTAAATGCCGGCGCCCCGGTGCCGGCAGGCAGGAGACAGTATGGTAAAAGTAGTAAGTATAGTAAGGAGGAGCGTTATTGTGAAGGAGCAGCCGATTGGCTTGTTTGACTCAAGCCTGGGGGGCTTGACGGTTTACAAAGAGATTAAGAAACTTTTGCCCCAGGAAAGCTATATTTACTTTGGCGATACCGGCCGCTCGCCCTATGGCTCGCGACCGGAAGCCGAACTGAGAAGTTTTGTGAAACAGATTATGCAATTTATGCAAAACCAGCAAGCCAAAGCAATCGTGATTGCCTGTAATACGGTTACGGCACTGGGCCTGGAGCAGCTGAGCCAGGAGTTTTGCGTGCCCGTAATTGGCGTGAGCCGCATTCCTGAAGTGACAGTTGCTGCTACCAGGAACAAACGGGTGGGGGTTATCGGCACCGAGATCACCGTCCGTTCGGGCTTGCATAAGCAGGATATTTTGCAGCTGGATCCTGGTATTCAGGTCTTTTATGCGGCTTGCCCCAAATTTACGCCCCTCCTTAATCGTGGTGACCTGGCAGGGCCGGAAGCCAGAGCGGCTGTGGCCGAATATCTGGCACCGTTACGGGCAGCGCAGATCGATACCCTGGTGCTGGGGTGCACGGCATTTCCGTTTTTGCTGCCTGCCATCCGCAGTTTTATGGGCGAGGATATTACGATCCTGGACCCGGCGCCAGAAACCGCCAGACAGCTCCTGTATTGCCTCCAGCAAACCGGGGGACTGCATACAACCGACAATCCGACCAGTACGCTGTTGTTTTCCGAACCGGATATCGAAAAAATACGGTGTATTGCCGGTAAGCTCATTGACGTGGCCGATTGCCGCTTTCAGTATCTTGACCTGGATCAGGGCCAAGCCCCGGTAACCGGCAAAACTACTGCGTAAGGAGAATATCATGAAGAGAAAAGTCGGTCTTATTGGCTATGGCACCATCGGCAAATATATTTTCGAGAAATTGTCCCGGGATGGCGTGGAATTTGCCTTTATTTTTAACCGGTCGGCAGCAGGGGATAAACAGGTCGATAGCCTGATTACGGATTCGGTTGAAGAAATGCGGCAACAATGCGCCGCTGGCGTGGATCTGGTCATAGAAGCGGCAACCGCACAGGCTGTACTGGATTTGGCACCGGCCGTTTTACCGTTCACCGACATGGCTGTTTTTTCCGCAACCGCCTTTGCCGACCAGGATTTTCTGAACCGGATGCAGCACCTTTGCCAAACCCACCGGCGGCGGCTTTATATTCCGCACGGGGCTATTGTCGGGCTTGACGGTATAGTTGACGGCAAGGAGGTTTTACAGGCTGTTACCGTTACCACCACCAAGCGGCCCGCCAATCTGGGCCGCACCGACACCGGCAGAACGATTCTTTACGAGGGACCAACCCGCGAGGTCTGCAAGCTGTATCCGCGCAATGTTAATGTCCATGCGGCGATTGCCCTGGCCGGGCTGGGCTTTGATGAAACCCGCTCTATAATTATTTCCGACCCCGGTGCACCTGGCAACACCCATTGTATTGAGGTCAAAGCCCAGGGCTGTACCTTTAAAATTGATGTCGTCAGCGAGCCGGGATCAGGGGTCACAGGCGCCTATACACCGGTTTCTGCCTACTCGTCAATCCGACGGATATTATCCAGGCAGGGGCTGGTAATACTGTAAGCCCATAGCGTATTCTGCGGTTTGTTTGTGATTGAAAATAAATATTTTGAAGGATGAAAGGGGAAGTACCATGAGTCTGTTACAGGACAAATTTTCAAAGATCGGTGTCGATAATGCACCTGGCCAGGAAGTACGCCAGCATGTTGGGGAAATTGGACTCCGGGGGGAAGCGATACCGGGCAGGCCGGTCGATTTCTCTCATGGTGATGTAAATGCCTTTGAACCCATCCCCGGCTCGCTGGACGAATATATTGCCGGGGTCCGGCGCGGCGGCGAGCAGGCCTACACGGAGTACCGCGGCGCCGGCAGCAGCCGCCTGGATCTGGCGGAAAAGCTCACCCGGTTCTGCGGCACGGCGGTTTCTGCCGATCAGGGCCTGATTATCACTCCCGGCACACAGGGGGCACTGTTTTTGGCAATCGGCGCCACTGTTGCCAGAGGCGACAAAGTTGCCATTGTAGAGCCCGACTACTTTGCCAACCGCAAGCTCGTCCAGTTCTTTGAGGGCGAGGTATTTCCGGTTCAAATTAATTATCTGGGCACCCCACAATATGCCGGTTTGGATCTTACCCAGCTGGAGAACGCGTTTAAGGCCGGGGTCAGGCTCTTTTTATTTTCCAACCCCAATAACCCGGCCGGAGTAATCTATTCGCCGGCCGAGATTCGCGCCATTGCCGGCCTGGCCCAACAGTACGGGGCCACGGTTATTGTCGATCAGCTCTACTCGCGGCTGCTTTATGAAGGGAGAACCTATACCCATCTGTGCGCGACAGACATCGATCCGGAGAAGATTATTACGATTATCGGACCGTCAAAACTGGAATCGCTGAGTGGCTACCGGCTGGGCGTGGCATTTGGCTCAGCCAGAATCATTGAGCGCATGGAGAAACTGCAGGCCATTGTGTCCCTGCGCGCCGCCGGCTACAGCCAGGCCGTATTGAAAACCTGGTTTGCCGAGCCAAGCGGGTGGCTGGATACGCGGATTGCGCAGCATAAGGCAATACGGGATGACTTATTACCCATTCTCCGGTCGGTTACGGGGCTTACCGTAAGAGTGCCGGAGGCCGGCAGTTACCTCTTTCCCCGCCTGCCGGCGCTGACTGTCGATATCCGGGATTTTGTCAAAATCCTCCGGCTGCAGGCGGGAGTAACTGTCACACCCGGTACCGAGTTCGGCTCACACTTTACCGATAGTTTTCGCCTGAATCTTTCCCAGGATCATGCAGCAGCCGTGCAGGCCATTGAACGGGCGGTTGCGCTGATTGAAAGATACCGCAAATAAGTGCTGGCCGCCCTGGGGCTTTCCTCCACAAACCGCCCCAAAAGCATCCTTTTGTCTACAGTAAAAAAACGCGCGAGCTTTCCCGTTTTGCGGTGAGGGCTTGCGCGTTTATCTCAATCTGCCAAATTTACAAATAAATTCTATTGATATGCAGAACGCCTATACCCTAAAGGGCACAGGCGACTTCTGCCGGCGTCCTGAGGGACTTGGCACAAGCCAAGTCTTTTATACTTTTGACCGTCTTTTTTCATGTTTTAAAGCTACGGAGAGTAAAATGATTTATGCCGGTTACTCTTACCGACTAAAGGGGATTTGCTTTTTTTCCTGATAAAAAGTAAACTTTCCCTGCATAAGGGCCAGCAGCGGCTTCCCTTTCCGCTAAGGCTCGGCGCAAGCCCGTATTTTCTTTATTAAAAAATTTTTACTATTGCAGGAATTGAAATTATTATGTAGAATAGAGATGTAAGAAAATTGTCGAACGATATGCGATAATGTCGCACGATGCGCAATGGTGTTTGTTCAACCACCTACACAAAAAAAGGAGTAGCAGCATGACGATTGCCTATCTTGATTGCTTTTCGGGTATAAGCGGCAATATGATGGTTGGTGCCCTGCTGGACGCCGGCATGCCGCTGGAATACCTTGCAGCAGAGCTGAAAAAACTATCTTTATCATCATATAAGCTTATTGATAAGGAAGTAGCCAAACATGGCATCAGGGCCAGATATTTTAATGTCGATGTCAGCAAATGGTTCCAGCCTGCCCGGAATTTTAATGATATCCGGGAAATTATTGAAAACAGCCTGTTGTCCGAGCCGGTCAAACAGCGTTCGTTAGCCGTATTTTCCCGCTTAGCTGCTGCCGAAGCCAAAGTACACGGGGTTTCTGTAGATAAAGTTCATTTTCATGAGGTTGGGGCGATTGATTCCATTGTTGACATTGTCGGGACCGCAATCGGTCTGGAATATCTGGGAATCGAGGAAATATATGCTTCAGCCCTTCATGTCGGCGCCGGCTATATCAAATGCAGTCATGGCCTTATGCCGGTCCCGGCACCGGCAACAGCGGAGCTGTTAACCGGAATTCCTTTTTATGCCGGGGATATTAGGAAAGAACTGGTGACTCCCACCGGTGCGGCCATTGTCGCTACGCTGGCAAAGGGCTTCGGGTCACCGCCGGCTTATTTTATAACCAGGAAGGTATGTTATGGGGCTGGCAGCCGGGATATTGACATTCCTAATGTTCTGCGCCTGTATTTGGGAGCTAAGGAACTGCGTGATGACATCGGCGCTGCCGGTGAGTCCAGGATCATTGAGACTAATATTGACGACCTGAATCCGCAGGTTTACGGCTATGTTATGGAGCGCCTGTTTGCGGCCGGAGCCCATGAGGTGTACCTCACTTCGATCTTAATGAAGAAGAACCGGCCCGGCACCAAAATCACGGTTATGGCCTCAGCCGGCAAGGTCAGCGATATGGTGCAGATCTTACTGGCCGAAACAAGTACCCTGGGGGTTCGTATTCTGGGCTGCGAAACTACGCATATTGATGTCTCCCTGCTGAAGATCGAGACCGAGTGGGGCCCGGTTAAAGTCAAGATTGGCAAGCTGAATGACAAGGTCATGAATATCGCCCCGGAATTTGAAGACTGCAAGGCCATTGCCGTCAAGTATAACATTCCCTTAAAAACCATTCAGCTGCAGGTATTGCGTTGCTGTGATCCCCTGCTTGACCTGATGCTTAAGTAGGTGGCAGTGGCTGTTTAAGCTACTAGTTAAATTACCGTTACCAGTGAAAAGGGTGTATATATGCGCAACTCAACAAATGACAGTAAGCAGATTCAATCTATTGCCAGGGCGGTTAGTATTTTAGACCATCTGGCTGCCAACGGCAATGAAGACAGCCTGAGCAATATCAGCAGAACTGTCGGCCTAAGCAAGAGTACAACCTATAGTATTATTGCTACCCTTGAACAGCTGGGGTTAGTACAGCAGGACCAGATGTCTGCCCGGTATTCGTTGGGAATGAAGCTGTTCGAACTGGGTCAGATTGTTCACTCCAGTATGGATATCCGGAAACTCGCTGTGCCGCCGCTGCGGGAGTTGGTTGCCAAACATGGTGAAACAGCGCATCTGGGGGTTTTATCGCAGGGAGAGGTTGTTTATATTGACAAGGTGGCCAGTTTGCATTCTATTGGTATCTCTTCGCAAATTGGCGGCCGCAACCCGGCCCATTGTACCGGTGTAGGCAAAATGCTGCTGGCCGGTTTGGCGGATGAGGAAGTAGAAAAAATAGTTTCTGAAAAGCAATTAAAAAAATTTACAGAAAAAACGATTACCGATGGGGCTGCCTTGCAGCAGCACCTCCAAACAATCCGTCACCAGGGATATGCTGTGGATGATGAAGAGATCGAAAGCGGGCTGCGCTGCATTGCCGCACCGATACGCGATCATCGCCGGAAAGTTATTGCGGCCATCAGCTTGTCCGGCCCTACGCAACGTATGAATCCGGAAAAATTAGATCAGATTATTGCCGATGTCGTTGATACGGCCAACACAATCTCAACCCAGTTAGGCTATAAAAGATAAATAGTACAACACGCTAACGAAGTGTCCCTGCACACTCGTATCGTGTTTTTTTCGAATATATATGAACAGTGTGCGATAATATCGTACAAGAGAGGTTGTTGCATTTGCTGTAATACCACATGGATTTATCGCGCAATCTAGGGGGGGATGCTTAAAAGAAAAGCTGAATGTGGCGCCAATGATGTTACGATGATTTTTATTATTTCAACAGGGAGGTATTCATTTGAAACTCATTTCTTTAAAACCGTCGATTTCGGCCGATAAGTGTATTGGCTGTGCTATCTGCAGTAAGGTTTGCCCGGCCGCCACCATTGCGATTAAGGATAAAAAAGCGATTGTCAATGAAGAGTTTTGCCGTGGCTGCGGCGCCTGTGAGCAACGCTGCCCCGTATATGCCATTACGATGGTCAAGCTGGAAAAACCTTATACGGTAGCTGTTAATGTGGAGGATGTTCCTTACGAAAAAATTCAGGAGTTATGTGAAACTGCCCATATGCATCCGGAACAGATCATCTGCTATTGTACCGCCACCAGGGCGGAAGAAGTAGCCGCAGCCGTCCTGACAGGCGCCAACACACCGGAGGAAATATCCCGCAGGACAGGCATTCGTATGGGGTGCAAGGTGGAGTGCATCCAGCCGATACTGCGAATCCTGAAAGCAGCCGGCATTGAGCCCGAGCGTCCTGACGGGTATCAATGGTATGGTATTACGCCCACACTCTGGGATATTTCGCCGGAAATCAAAGAAAAATACAAAACAAGCGGTTTCTATTTTGACGAAGATATCAAGATTCTGGAAAAGGTAATTAAAGCAAAAGGCAATAGGGGGGATCGTTGATGCGCAAACCGATTATACCGACAGCGGCAAAAATATCACAATATGGTATCCATCCTAATCTTCTCACCAAAAGGATGGCCGAATATCCGGAGATGACTTCGGTAATGGTCAAGGAGCTGTTTCCTGATGCACCGGAGGTCATTTATCCCAGTGCGGCAGGGGACGGGCTTGACCTGATTAAACAGGCGGCAGTCGCTGCTTTGCAAAAGATTGACATGTCTATGATTAAGCCGGGACACTCTGTCAATGTACTGGCCTCGCACCATGGCTTTACCTTACTTGGCGGCCAGCCCTATGCGACCTTCCTGAAAGTGGTGCGGGACGAGATCGAGAGCAGGACGGGCGCCACCGATATCAGGCTGCGGGCCGGCAACGGGCTGCGTTTCCGTGAGACCGAGGAGTATATCAAGCAGTATGGACTGGATGTGCATTTTAAAGGGAAAGCCAGATGTATCGCCCCCATTGATGAAGGGATTCCGATTAAAACAGAAATCGGGACATTGTACGGGCTGAAATCGGTGTATGATGCCGACTGGATTGTCCATGCCCATAATAGTGACGTCCGGGAAGTGCACTTTCACCGCCATGTGGACCGGGCCGTAAAACCGTTTGGTATGAGTTATGCCCGGATTGAAACCCGTTCCACGTATCACCAGAACCTGGGGCCGCGGGGCGCCAATTTTACAGCCCGGTCGATTTTTGAGTCAGAGTTTGTTAAATCAAAATTTGCCTTTACGGCGTTTTTAGATATGGCACCCAGCGGCGTGGTCGGTGTTGTGGCTGCCAATGATCTCTTTGAACTGAATGACTATCTTACTTTCGTCGGTCTTAATTATTACGGGAAGATTATGACCTTGCTGGGCGAGATTGACGAATGTATTGTGGGCCTGGATTTCCCGTGCCCGGTGCCCTATGTGTTTGCCGCCGGCGTCATTTATGCCAATATGGTGGGGGCCAACGTCGATCTGTTTGACCTTGATGGCGATTTGCCGCCCTATACCTGGTATACGGAGGCGTTTTACGGCAAAAACGGCAAGCCGCTGATTGACGATATTGCGCCGGTTAATCCGGCCGTTAAAATGGTCATTCACAACTATGCCTGGGGCGGTTACCCCAGCGCATTTTTCTCGGAACAGATACCAACAATTGTGGTCAAGAAAGCCCAAGCGGAACTTTTTGACAATGATCCCCAGAATCTGGAGTATACCAAACATGCGGTGATTTCTGACAATCTTGACAATGCCATGCAGTTTGCCTACAAAACAACCAACACCGATAAAGTGTTAATTTTTGACGGCGCCATTGGCGGACTGAATCTTAGCCACAGTCTCCTGGAGCTGCTGCAAGCAAAAGCGCCGGCTGTCTCCAAACGGGTGGATGAGGAATTAATGCCAAAATGGCTGCGCCAACGCGGTATTTCGCCTTTGGGGGTCAAGCGGCAATAAGCCGCCGCTTGACCTCAGGCAACCAGCCAACGTTAAATATTGGCTCCAGGTTGTTCGATAAGAAACTACAGCCGGTGCCTGTTCTGCATGAAGCAAGTGTATCGCCCAATAAGTAAAATAATAAATCGCTATTGAGGAGGGATTTTATATGGCATGGATGGAACCAGGGTATAAACTGAGCGAAAGCCTGAAGGTTGCTGTAAAAAACGCTAATGCCGCCGGCATTGGCACCGGTTTTGTCGCCGCAATATTTAGTATTATGGGTCCGGGCGTTATTGTCATGAATGCTGCTCAGCAGGGGCAGCTGGCCCCTGAGGTCGCTACTTCCTGGCTGTTTGCGATCTATATGACCGGTGGCCTGTTAACCATTTATTACGCTTTGAAGTATCGGCTGCCGCTGGTGGCCGCTTACAGTATTCCCGGCGCGATTATCATCGGCAAGTCCTTAACTCACCTGCCTCACGCGGAAGCGGTGGGCGCCTACTATTTGGTGGCCTTGCTTGTCATTATCATCAGTGTTTCCGGCCTGGTAAAAAAGGCCATTAATTATCTGCCGCTGCCGGTAATGCTGGGAATGATTGCCGGCGTAATGATGAGCTTTGGCGTTAATCTGGTCACTGCAATCAAGGATCAGCCGGTGCTTATTGGTCCGCCGGTGCTGCTGTTTTTTGCCCTCACGGCGCTGAAAGGGTTCTCTAAGAAATTTCCCCCCATATTGGGGTCAATTATTCTGGGCGGATTTCTGGCAACAACGCTGGGCATGGCCCAGTGGGATGTGCTCCAGTTTGAATTAGCCACCCCGGTGCTGTTTCTGCAGCCGGAATTTACGGCCAGAGCCTTTTTCGAACTGACAGTCCCGCTGACGATTCTGGTGCTTGGCGTGCAAAATATTCAGGCGGTCGGTGTTTTGATGGCGGAAGGATATAAGAATCTGCCGATCAATTCGATATTCATCGCGCCTGGCCTTGGCACTGTTCTGAATGCCATTTTTGGGGCTCATCCCTGCGTTACTGCCGGTCCCAGTACTGCCATTTGCGCCAGCCCGGCCGCCGGAGAGGATAAGTCGCTCCGCTTTATTGCTGCTATTTCCGAAGGTGTTTTTTGGATTCTTTTCTCTCTTTCCGCCGGCGTTGCCATTACTGTTGCCGGGCTTGTGCCGAAAGAACTGACGGCGATGCTGGCAGGTCTGGCTATGTTTGGCGTATTAATCAGTGCCTTTGCCGGTGCTTTTTCCGGCAGATTCAAATACGGTTCGTTCGTGTCCTTCATTGTCGCTGTTTCCAATATCAGCATATTTAATATCGGCTCACCATTTTGGGCGCTTATCGCCGGTCTCCTGTTCTCCATTATATTGGAACGCGAGGATTTTATGGCTCAGCGTCAGGAGCAAGAGCAAGAGTTGCAGTTTGAGCATGAAAACGGGCAAAATGCCTAGTTCAATTGATGGGAGGGATGGCATTGGCCAACGACATACGTGACACAATTTTTGCATCTGTGCGTGACAAAATCTTTACTGCCCGCCTGACCGCGGAACAGAACGGGGTAGTGTCGGGAAGTAAGAGGCTCCAGACAGTCCTGGCGGAGCAACGGTTACAATATCAGTTGCATAAACAAGACAACGATACAGTAGCCGCCGGCGAGGTCATTCTTACCCTGACCGGCACACCTAAAGAGATTGCCGTTGCCGAAGAGTTTGCGATCGGCATGTTGAGTAAGCCCTCCGGGATTGCCACTGCCGCCCGCAAGGCGGTGGCCAGCGCTGGCTCCCTGCGCATTGTGAGCGGCGCCTGGAAAAAAATGCCGCCGGAGATCAAGCAGCTTGTCAGAGAGGCAGTGCAGCATGGCGGCGCCCAGTTTCGGATTGTGGATGTCCCGTTTTTGTATCTGGACAAAAACTTTGTCCGCATGCTGGGCGGCATTAAGGCAACACTGGCTGCCGTAAGCGCAAGACCGGAGTTAAAGGTTCTGCAGTTAAAAGGGGAAAGCGGTGATATTGCGGCTGAGGCGGTGTTGGCGGCCGAGTGCGGGGCCGGCGTTATCATGGTTGATACCGGCAATGTGGAAGATTTACGCAGGGTAAGCGCCGGCCTGAGAACAACCGGCTGGCGGTCCAAGGTTCAACTGGCGTTTGCCAAAGGCATTTCCCTGCAGCATATCGGCAGCTTACAGGCCGAAGATATTGACATTCTGGATATCGGCATGGAAATTATTGACGCACCGTTATTAGACATGAAACTTGATGTGGTGGGGAGCTAGCTGTCATGAATTTAAACCTGCTTGAGAAAACGGAACTGCGTGTACAGAATGTCCTGATGAAAGATGTAAACTTAAGTGAGATTGCCACAAGCGTAGCCCAGGTCCTGGAATTGCCACCGGAAAAAGTACTGGTTATTGACGTGCGGGAAGATCATTTTTGTCTGGATATCCTGGAAAAAACGATTGCAATCAATCAGCTTGTCGGTAAGGAAAAATTGCTGCTGGCAAGGCTGGGGCAAATTGCCGGCCTTACGGTTAGGCCTGAGACTTTTATTGATTCCCAGGGGATTATGGGACTGATTAATTGCGATGCGGTGGAGTCCGGGCAGATTGTGACCAGGACGCAGGCTATGCTGACTGAAATCGAACAAAATATTCTGGCCCGGGCTCTGGTTTACTCCACCGGGTTTGAACTGGAACAGGCCATGATTGAGGACACCAATTCCCCCTATCTCTGTAAAGCCCTGGCGGAAAACGGCTATAAAACAGAGTTCGGCGGTGTGATTGCCGACAGCAAAGGGGCGATCAGCCGGAAAATGATCGAAGCGGTCGATCGCGGCTTTGGTCTGATTATTACTACCGGCGGTGTGGGGGCCGAGGACAAGGATTTTAGCGTTGAGGCGTTATTAGCGGTTGATCCGGCTGCGCTGACGCCCTATATTGTTCAATTTGAACAAGGAACCGGGAGACATGTCAAGGATGGGGTGCGTATTGGCATCGGCAGGGTAGGGCTTGCCACTATTGTCAGCTTGCCCGGGCCCCATGATGAGGTGGTAGCCGCCACTGCGGTCCTAAAACAATACTGCCGCGCCGGTTTGGTGGATCAGGCTGGTCTGGCAACTGAGCTTGCCCGGATTCTACGGGGGAAATTACAACAAAAATGGAGGGGTCACCATGGAAAAAAACACCATTAATCAACTGGCTGCCGCGCTTTATGAGGCAGAGAAGACCGGTACAGCGATTGCCACTCTCACCGATCAGTATCCGCTTACGAACGACGAGGCTTATGCCATTCAGCTGGAAGGCATGAAACTGCGGCTGGCCGACGGACATCGTATTGTCGGAAAAAAGATTGGCTTGACGAGTAAGGCTATGCAGCATGCGCTGGGCGTATTTGAGCCTGATTATGGTTATATTGCCGATTATATGATGGGCTATGAAGGGGATGCCGTTGTTTTAAACGAGCTGATTGCCCCGAAAGTCGAACCGGAAATTGCTTTTGTCTTAAAGGAAGACCTCCAGGGCCCGGGTATTACTGTTGCCGATGTTTTACGGGCTACCGCCGGGATTATGCCGGCCATCGAAATTATTGACAGCAGGATAAAGGACTGGAAGATCAAGATTCAGGACACCATTGCCGATGGCGCTTCCATCGGGCGGGTTATTCTGAGCGGGAAGCTGACGCCGCTTGCGGATATTGACATGAGATATATGGGGCTGGTGCTGGAGAAAAACGGTGAAATAGTGGCGACCGCGGCCGGCGCTGCCGTTCTCGGACACCCGGCCAACGCCGTCGCCTGGCTGGCCAATAAGCTGGCCCAATATAACATCAGTCTGAAAAAAGGCGAGGTCATCATGTCCGGTTCCTTTACCGCCGCCTGCCCGGTAGCTGACGGCGATAATGTAACATTTTATTTTGACCGTATTGGCAGCGTATCTGCCCGTTTTAAAAAACAGGAGGGGATTTTGTGAAGTTAAGAACCGCTATAGTTGGACCAGGTAATATAGGCATAGACCTAATGCTGAAAATAGCCCGTAGCGAGAATTTGGAACTGGTGATCATGGCCGGGATTGTCCCCGACTCTTACGGATTAAAGCTGGCGGAAGAAAGAGGCATTAAAACCACAATTGAGGGCATTCACGGGATTTTGCAGGCAGCGAATATCGATATCGTGTTTGATGCCACCGGTGCCCGGGCTCACCAAATGCATGCGCCACTCTTAAAAGCAGCAGGGATTTTTGCCATTGATTTAACACCAGCCGCGGTGGGGCCCTACTGTGTACCGGCAGTAGAGCTTAACTTAGGGGCTGGTGTGGACAATGTCAATATGGTGACTTGCGGCGGGCAGGCAACTGTCCCGATTGTGGCCGCAATCAACCGGGTGGTCCCTGTTGAATATGCGGAGATCGTGGCCACCATCTCCAGTAAAAGCGCCGGACCCGGTACCCGGCAAAATATTGATGAATTCACCGAAACCACCAGGAGTGCCCTGATAAAAGTGGGTGGGGCCAAGGATGGCAAAGCCATTATCATCCTGAATCCGGCGGAACCGCCGGTTATGATGCGCAACACCATTTACTGCAAGTGTGACACTCGTAATATGGATAAAATTAAAGAAGCGATTAACGCTATGGTGGCGACAGTAAAAAAATATGTTCCCGGCTATCATTTAAAAGTCGAGCCTTATGCGGACGGGGACCGGGTAGTGGCCATGGTGGAAGTGGAAGGGGCCGGCGACTATCTGCCCAAATATTCCGGCAACCTTGATATTATTACCTCGGCCGCGATTGCCGTCGCTGAGCGTTATGCCCAGCACAAACTGAAGGGGGTTAATGCATGAAGCACATCCGTTTAATTGACGTTACGCTGCGTGATGGTATGCATGCCATCAGCCACTCATTGTCGGCCGAACAAATGGCGGGAATTGCCCGGCGTTTGGATGAGGCCGGTATAACTACTGTTGAAATTGGCCATGGGGATGGGATTGGCGGCTCCTCCCTGCAATACGGTTTCGCCAAATCTACCGACAGAGAGTATTTTGCGGCAGTTTCCCAGGCGCTGAAAAATTGCAAGCTGGATGTGCTGTTAATTCCCGGCATTGGAACGATTGAGGATTTGAAGGTTGCCATGGAATACAATGTACACACAGTCCGGGTTGCCACCCATGTTACAGAGGCCGATGTGGCTGAACAGCATATCAATTTTGCTAAAAAACACGGGCTGGAGGCTATCGGCTTTCTGATGATGAGCCATATGGCCTCGGTGGAAAAGGTAGTTGAGCAGGCCAAACTGATGGAGAGCTATGGCTCGGATGTTGTCTATGTGACCGACTCCGGTGGCGCCATGGTGCCGGGGGAAGTGAAGGAAAAAATTGCGGCTGTGAAGGCGGCTGTCAAGGTTCCGGTTGGCTTCCACGGCCATAATAATTTAGGCCTGGCGGTTGGCAATAGTTTAGCGGCTATCGAAGCCGGGGCCACCCTGATCGACGGCTCGGTCCGCGGTCTTGGCGCCGGTGCCGGCAATACCCAGCTGGAGGTATTGGCAGCAGTTCTTGCTAAAACAGGGTATGAAACCGGCGTTAACCTCTATAAGCTGATGGATGTCGGCCAGGAGGTCATTGATCCGCTGCTGCATCGCCCCCAGGTAATCAGCAATGATGCGCTGGTCATCGGCTATGCCGGTGCCTATGGCAGCTTCCTGCTCCATGCCCGCCGCGCCGCGGAAAAATTCGGGGTCGATTCCCGGGATATTCTCATGGAACTGGGCCGGCGCAAAACCGTAGGCGGTCAGGAGGATCTGATTATCGATGTTGCCATTGAACTGAGCAAGCAACGCCGGCAGGGGGCCGTATGATCAAGGCGCCTTACTATGACCGGCTGCAAAGAGCCCAGCAAATGATGGCTGAGACGAAGCTTGATGTCCTGCTGGTAACCAACCGGGAAAACCTGATCTACTTTACCGGGTTGACCCAGATTGAATGTCTGGCTGTGATCATTCCGCGCCAGGGGGAACCCTGTGCCGTAACGTTATGGCTGGATGCCGGTTATGTAGGGACTGAGACCGGTATAAAAACGTACGGCTATCTGTTTCCCGGGGAAAGTCTGGTATCTAAAACCGTCGAGCGGATCAGGGCCTATGGTTATACCGAACCCAGTATCGGGTTTGAACGCTATTTTGTCGGGTTTGCCGTATATGATACGTTGCGCCACCATTTTCCGGAGCAGGGGTTCAAAAACGCCGGCGAACTCTTTTATCGCCTGCGCGCGGTGAAAGACGCCGGTGAGGTAGAGTGTATGCGCCAGGCCGGGAGAATTGCCGTGCAAGGGATGGCGGCCGCTGTGCAGGCGGTAGTGTCAGGCGTGCGCGAACTGGATGTCCTGGCCGAGGCGGAGTATGCCATGTTAAAAGCGGGATCAGGCGGATCTCCCTTTCGTCCCCAGGTTGTTTCCGGCAGCCGGTCGCTGCTGACTCATCCCTGCGCCAGCAGTAAGAAAATTGCCCCAGGTGAGATTGTCGTTATCCATTTGGGAGCCACGTATGAGGGGTATTGTGCCAAACTGTGCCGCACAGTGGCTGTTGGTGACATTGGCGAGGGCAAAAGAGCTGTATATGAGCTGCTGCTGAAGGCGCAAACAGCTGCCATTGCCGCTCTTAAGCCGGGAATAACCGCCGCTGCGGTGGATGCTGCCGCCAGGGAGATTGTTGAGGAGCATGGCTACGGCCAAAGCTTTCTTGATGTTATTGGCTATGGCGTGGGTATTCGGCAATCCGAGTTTTATCCCCTCATCGGCAAAGGCCGGCAGGAACGGATGGAAGCCGGTATGGTGGTGGATTTGCTGTTGCCTACCATCTACAGACAGGACATTGGCGGCCCCCGGGTGACAGATTGTATTTATATAGCAAACAATGGTTCGGAATTGCTTACCGATTACCCGCGCCAGCTGATACAAGCCTATTAATTACCGCAGAACGGTCATGAAGGCTAAAACCAAGAAGGCAGGAGGAAAGATATGACTGTCTTAGAACAGATGCTTGCCAAAAACAAAGCTTTTGTTGACAGCACAGCGCTGATTCATGAACAAATCGGCAGCTATGTTGGCAAAGTGCCAAAACGGAATCTGGCCGTATTTACCTGCATGGATACAAGGCTGGTCGAGTTTCTCGAACCGGCTCTTGGCCTGAGGCGCGAAGATGCCGTCGTCATTAAAAATGCCGGAAATTCGGTGACCGGGCCGTTTGAGGCGACCATCCGCAGTCTGGTTATTGCAATCTATGAACTTGGGGTGCAGGAAATCATGGTTATCGGCCATGAAGATTGCGGTGTGGCTCACTCCAGTGCCGATACTGTAATTAATAAAATGCTGAACAGGGGAATCTCGCCTGACGCGATAAAAATGATCAAAGATGAGCTGGCCGTTTGGCTGGATACTTTCCACCATCCTCATGACAATGTGCGGCAAGTCGTTGAACGAATAAGGAATAATCCGCTGATCCCGGCCGATGTACCGATCCATGGTTTAATCTTTGAGCCCCATACAGGGGAGGTATCTGTGCTGGTCAGCGGGTATTAGCACAGGTCTGCCTGCTGGTAGCGTGGCTGGGCATTAGCTTATTTATCGCACATATTGCGACAATGTCGCAATACACGATTGCCGTTTTTTATTGTACCAGACACTTTTGCGCAATAAAAAAACACGGCTTGCGCCGGGCCTGTGGCGAAAGCGGCAGCCGATGTTGCCCTTATCCAGGGAAAGTTAACCTTCCTATCAGGACAAAAAAATCTGACCTGCAGCCAAGCAGGTCAGATTTTTTTATGTAGTTTTTGTCTTAGAATTTCAGGGTGGCGCCAATACCCACGCCGTTCTCATTGCTGCCCCTGTCAGGCATGAAATGATGGTAGTTGACGTTCAGGTCCACATTGCGGGCAATATTAAAGTTGGCCCCGGCCTGCAGCTCCTTGAATTTGTCGCTGGCGACAAACGAGGCATAACCGATGGCATTCGGCGAAAGCGGCCCGTTTAGCCCCAGTCCTAAATACATAGAGCCAGAGTCGAAATCACGGTGGCCGATAATGCCGCGGAGTTCATTCGTCATCTGCAACTGCCCGTAAATATCATCACTGCTGCCATAACGGCCGCGATCCACGTCCTGATAGCCCAGCGTAAAGTTATCGGTAAGTTTGTGTTCAAGATAGAAGGTGTCGCTGTCAACACCAAGCGCGGTCTGGCCTGTAGTCAGGTCGTTGAGCGGCGCGGCAAAGGCAGGGACACAGTTGACAAGCAGAAAAGCAGATAGAGCAAGTATTGTTTTTTTCATAAAAATCCCCCTTTTCTTCGCAAAGTTCACAGTCGGAAAAAATATGTATATATTAAATCGCCTGCGTACCGCATTATTGGTCCTATTGGTAGTTATCAGTACAAAAAAGCGGTACTTATGACGACAGTCATAGTTATTATAGCAGATAAATATGACAAATGTGTGACATTATGGAATAAAGGTCCAAACAAAACTCATTCTCCTGTTTTTACAAGCCTAAAAGGGAGAATGAGTCTTTTTCCCCTTGTGCCCGGCCGGCGGCCTGAAGCTAATCAAAATCCGGCGGCGGCTGTTTTGCCTTGTTTTGCCGGCGGGTGAAGGAGGTCTCCAGCATCTTCAGATAGTTACGCAGGTTTGGCGGCAAATACAGCAATAATTTTATTTCTTGCAGCAGCGAGCCCCTTTTTTAGCATGCTTGTTCAACCGAATCATAGCATAGATAATTTCTTTATATTCATCTGGCAGATTGGGTATTTCCTCTGTAAGATCAATGGGCGCCAGGGACGACGGCTTCGGGGTGTAATCATCCGCGATGCCTAATAGATAATCAGAAGATGTTTCATATAGATTTGCAAGAATGACTAGTGTGTCGAGATCCGGAGCGCTGACATTATTTTCATAACCGGACAAGGTCTTGTTATTAATCCCAGTGAGTTGATAGACCTCAACCTGAGTCAGATTCTGGCGCTCCCGGGCGAGTTTCAGCCTTGATGCAATTTTGGGATTCACTGGTATGCCTCCTTTATTATATTTTAGCTTTTCTTAAGGTCTAATAGGGGATATTCTTAGTATTTTTGAAATAATCCATTGACATTCTTAGAAACAAAGAAATATAATTATAAGTGCAATACTTGACGAAAAAAAGTAATTTATGTTGAATCGCGCAAGCCGCCGGCACCTGTGTCTGCCGAGTCAGGCTGTTGCTAACCAGATATATTTTTTTTGCGACAATAAATAATGAGGATGGGCTGGTGTTGGTGAGATGCGGTTAAGTTTGGGTGTTAAGACGATTGGCTTTTTTTTGCTGGTAGTGCTGATCAATGGGATTGGCTCCGGCATCACCGTATATAAAGTGAGTCAGGCCGATCAAATCATGCAAGGGCTGCAGGAACGTGATCTGCCCCGGCTGCTGCAGACCAATACGGTAACATTCAATTCAGCCGCTCAGGTTAGCGCTATCAGGGGCTATTTGCTGACCGGCAATCAGGCCATGCTTGATGAAGCCCGGCAGCTGGCCGGGGAGAATGAAAAACTTACAGGGGAACTGCTGGCCTCTGCCGCCACCGACGAAGGGCGCAGACTTGTCGGCGAACTGCAGGGCTTAGCGAGAAACTATCAGGAGATTGCGGAAAATAAGATCATTCCCCTGAAAATAGCCGGTAAAAACGAAGAGGCGGTCAGTATGGTCGGCCGGGAACTTACACCGGCAGCCCTGGCTCTTACGGGAAAAGCCCAGGAATATACAGCGTACCGGGAGCAACAGATGAAGCTAAGCTTTAACCGGACAAGCGCCGATATGCATGCGACCAGGTCATACAGTACGGTTCTTTGCCTGCTGAGTATGGCGGTCAGTATTCTGATCGGTTTTTTCAGCGCCCGCGCCATTACCCGGCCTGTCGGCCGGCTGGTGGCAACTGCCGGTGAGATTGCGGCCGGTAAGCTGAATCATACGATTGAGGTGCAGTATCAGGATGAAATCGGCGATTTGCAGCAGGCGTTCAAGAATATGGTGCAGAATCTGCGGGCCGTGGTCCGGAATGTCCAGGCCAATGCCGAGCAGGTTGCCTCTTCGTCGGAAGAGCTTACTGCCAGTGCCGAGCAGGCGGCCAGGGCTGCCAACCAGGTAACCGATACGGCCACGAAAGTAGCCCAGGGGGCGGACCGGCAGCTGGCAGCAGTTAATGAAACCATGCAGGTAGTGGAGCAAATGTCGGCCGGGATTCAACAGATCGCCGCTAATGCGGATATGGTGGCGGCAAATTCCGACCGGACAGCACAAGCGGCAGCCAGCGGCCGGCAGGAGGTGGACCAGGCCATTAAGCAAATGGCGGCCATTGAAAATACGGTCAGGCATTCGGCGGCGGCGGTTGCCGGCCTTGGGGCCCGTTCGCAGGAGATCGGCCAGATTATTGCCACTATTGCCGGTATTGCCGGCCAGACCAACCTGCTGGCATTAAATGCCGCGATTGAAGCAGCCCGGGCCGGTGAACAGGGCCGGGGTTTTGCCGTGGTGGCGGAAGAAGTCCGGAAGCTGGCTGAACAGTCCCAGGAGGCGGCCAAGCAAATAGCGGCTTTGATTGGGCAGATACAGGCCGATACGGGGCAGGCGGTCGAGGCCATGGAGGCCGGCACGCGGGAGACCCGGGAAGGGACGGCGGTAATCAATAGCACCGGCGAGGTTTTCAGCTCGATTGTGAGCTTAATTGAGCAGCAATCCACGCAAGTCAGGGAGATCTCAGCGGCCATTCAGCAGCTGGCGGGCGGCAGCCAGCACATCGTGACCGCTGTCAGGCAAATTGATCATGTCAGTAAGGAGGCCACAGGACATACTGAGTCGGTAACGGCGGCTACCCAGGAACAAGCGGCGGCAACGCAAGAGATTGCCGCCGCCAGTGAGGCGTTGGCAAAAATGGCGGAAGAATTGCAAAATACAGCCAAACGATTTATAATTTGATAGAGAAATCACGGCGTTTTGGCGGCAGCGCAAGCCGGGGCTGCCTTTATTCAGACCCGCTGTATTTGGCTGGATAAAACAAAAATTGACCTGCCGTGGATGGAGGCAGCGTATGGAACAGAGCTTTCAGCTAGCGGCATCAATATTAAATTATGTTTCGGATCTTATCTGGCTGAAGGATATACATGGCCGTTATCTTGTTGTCAGCGATTCTTTTAATACCTTGTTCGGATTGCCCAAAAACTATGTAATCGGCAAGACAGACTTTGACTTCCAGCCGGCCGAGCGGGCGGCCGATTTCCAGAAGCAGGATCAGCTGGTTTGTCAGCAGCGGTTGACGGCCACTTTTAAAGAGTATCAGATCGCCGCCGACGGCAAAAAGCATTTTTTTGAGATCAGCAAGCTGCCTGTTTGCGATGAAACCGGCCAGGTTACCGGCATTATCGGTATCGGGCGGGATATTACCAGTCAGATCCGCATCAAGGAATATCTGGAATACTTCAGTTATTATGACCCTCTGACCGGTCTGTATAACCGCAACTACTTTGAGGAGATGCCCTATAAGCTGTACAAGCGGCAGGTACAGGCCGCCGGGGTGCTGGTCTGTGACATCGACAATCTGAAACTGGTCAATGATCTTATTGGCCGCGAGGCCGGGGACGAGTGGCTGAAAGCAGTAGCCGGCATAATCAAAAATGCCGTTAGTGAGCAGGGCATTGCCGTCCGTACCGGCGGTGACGAATTTGCCGTTGTTATCTTTCATGCCACCCCGGAAATCATGGATTCCGTCAGCCGGCGCATCAGGCGGCAACTGGCGGAAACCAATAAGCAGGAGCAATTGCTGCCGTTACATATGGCAATTGGCCAGGCTGTCGGCGATTTAGCAGAGCATGACTTCTTCTCGCTGGTTAAAAGAGCCGAAGCGGGGATGTACCGGGAAAAGATGCAGCATATGCAGCAGATGAGCGCCAGCCTGCTGGATGCTGTGATTAAGCCGCTGCTGCTGCGGGATGCCGGTCTGGGCCGGCCGGGCGAGCGCATCCGGCACCACGCCGCCCGTCTGGGGGCCGTTCTTGGCTTTACAGAAGAAAGAATAAAACTGGTACGGCTGTTTGCCCGGTTTCACGATATCGGCAAAATTATGATCCCCGCGAATATTTTGCAAAAAAACGGGCCCTTAACGGCCGATGAGTGGGCTGTTGTGCAGCGCCATCCCGAGACCGGCTTCCATCTGGCCAGGCTGACGGCCGAACTGGCCCCGGTTGCCGACTGGATTCTTAAACACCATGAATGGTGGAACGGGTCAGGCTATCCGCTGGGGCTTACAGGCCGGGACATACCGGTTGAGGCGCGAATTATTCAAATCGTGAACGCCTATGACGTTATGACCTATGGCCGCCCCTACCGCCAAGCCATACCTCCCGCTGCCGCGGTGGCAGAATTGCAGGGATTGGCCGGGGTTAAATTTGACCCTGAGCTGGTGCCGCGTTTTATTGAGCTGCTTGACCGGCCGGCGGAGCAGAGTGGTGTTTCCAATATATAATAAGTAGCGCCAAGCTTCAAGCGGGTGTTGCCTATTTACGCAAAATAGTCAATAGGGCCAGAGTCCCTATTGACTGTTTTTTGGATTTTGGGGCTAAAGAGACGGTAGAGCGGCCAATATCATTAAGTTAAAGCAAAAAAGATAAATCCGCAAAAGAACCGAGTACGAAAAAAGCGTACCCGGTTCTTTTGCCTGGAAAGGAGTTCTAGCCTATGACCGTACATGTCTCCCGCAGTTCACGGTTTTCCCGCTCTAGTTCTCTCAGCGCCTCAGCGTCCGGGCTGAGCTTGCCGCTGCCGGGAAAAGGGGAATTAGGGGGGCTGGGCAAAGCCCTGTTGATCTGTTGGCGGTACTGCTTTGGTGTCATTCCACATTTATTTTTAAAACTGGTAATAAAGCTACTACTGTTACCATAGCCAACCTGCAGGGCGATAGTATTGATCATAAGATCAGTGGTTTTCAGCAGCAACTGGGCTCTTTCGATTCTTTTATCGCGGAGATAACCGTATAAGGTAGTGCCAAACACGGCCTTAAATCCCAGTTTTAATTTATAGGGATTGAGATAAAGTTCTTTTGAAAGCTTAGCAATTGAGGGCGGAGCAGTCATATTGTCCAGTAGCAACTGCTTTGCCAGATTTAATTGGCTAAGGTCAGTAGGGCTTAATTTCAACGCAGCGTTTGGAGTCGATCGTAACGAGAGCCTTGCCAAACAATAGGCTAACAGTTCAATCACTGCGGCCTGTAGGGTAAGATTATGAATAGTATCATCAGCCTGGGAACAATTAAGCATTTTTTCCAGGAGGATTTTAACGTCAGGGCTGGATTCAATAAAAACCGGGCCGCCGCCGCAGGCTTTACGGAATTGATTGATTTTGACAATCATAGCGGTGGTGGTTTTGCCTAATGAATCGATAAAGGCAGGGTGAATGTTAATCGCGATATAGCTTACTGTTTCATTTTTAGGGTGGGTAACCTGACCGGCGGCTTGTTTCGAAACATTAAAGAAATATTCACCGGAGGTTACCCGATGGTGGTTTTTGCTGTTGGCATCGTAAATTTCTAGATAACCCGCCTGGATATACACAAGTTCGAAAAAGTTATTGTCAACTTTAAATGTATAAACGAAATCTTCATGGAGGCGCATACTGGAAACAGAAACACCGAGCCCCTGTTTATAAGTATAGCGCTTTACATATCCTTTACCGTAATGACCGGCTACTTTAAATTCATAATAATCTTTGCCGCTTTCAGTAATAGCAGCAATACGGAAGAACTTGGCGTCAAAAGGATTAAAATTCGGCGGATTAGACATTTTCATCTCCTTACTATTTACTATTTAAGTTAATTATTTTCAATAAAGTATTTTTTGTTTTGTTGTAAGTATTTTCCCGCAATTTTGGATTGACTGCATATATCTGGGAATTTTATAATATGATACGAAATCGTTCTGAGAAGTATTATCAAATAGCAATGGCGCTCATGTTGGACTAATAAGTTATCTTATGTCAATGATTTTTGGAAAAATGTTATGAAAAGAGGGACGCTGATGGGGCATGACCACGAACCTTGATCCATTCGGGTATGGTATGAACAGTTGCTGATATGCAGAAAAAGGGCTTCAGGGCTGGTTGTTATTAACCATGAACAAAGGTTACTGCCCAGGCTTGACCGGACTCAAACGAGGAAATCCGCATCCGCAACGCTACGGGATATTGTTAAAAATAGGGAAGAGGGGATAATCATTGATGAAAAAAATGCTTGGGAGTGCTCTAGGAATACTCATTAGCGCCAGCATGTCCGGTACGGTACTGGCCGAGCCGGCCGGTTTATTCTCGGTGATGCCGGCGAATCATTGGTCGTATGCCGCCGTTTCGCAACTAGCGAAAAACGGTCTTGTCGAAGGATTTGGCGGTAGTGTTTATCGCGATGATGTTATACTAACCCGCTGCGAAATGGCCGCTATCACCGCTAAGGCCATGGCAAAAGCAGATAAAGCTACTCCTGAGGAAAAAGTAATCATTGATAACTTGGCTAAAGAATTTGCAGCAGAATTAGATATCAACAGGACGGATAATAGCAGGAAGGTGGAACAACGCCTAGATAAACTGGAAAAAGGCAAACCCTCTATTAAGTTATCAGGCGATGCCCGGATACGTTATCAAACCAACTGGAACCAGGGGGCCAAGGATAAAGACAATAGTTCTACCACACGCCTGCAGCAGCGGGTGCGGCTGAACTTCTCTTCAGAGATCGCCGATCATTTAACCATTCTCGGACGCCTCAATGCCACGAATGAATCCAACAAACGCGTTGTTGCCAACAGTTATAAGACATCCAAAACCAATAGTCCAACCTTCGACCGGGCAGAGTTACTATGGAAAAACAGGCAAGCAACCACCTCTTTTGGACGGTTTATACCCTCCCTGGGCCAGGGAATGATCTGGGATTATAATTCGATAGATGGTTTTTTCACAACCTATGATTTTGGGCAAGGACAAGTATCAGCCGGTTATGGTGATTTATCGGCCTATACAGGCAGCGGGTTTACAACCAATGCATTTTTAGCTAACCTTAGAGTAAAAGTGGCGCCTAATGCCAATCTAACAATAGGCCATTTAAATACGATGACAACCAACGATCCCTACAGCGCCTATTTTAATCAAACGGCCTACGGTTTTCAGGCCAAGAGCGGCGAAATGACGATTACCGGGGAATATATTAAAAATAGTGATGGTGAATTGCCCGCAGGCGCTCAGGATCATGGTTACTGGGGCAGAGTATTGTGGAAGGGTATTAACAACAATAAACCCGGCACCTACGGAATCAGCCTGGACTATTTGCACTTAGGAAACTATGCGGTAAATTCCTACTGGAATCCTGGCCTCATGGTTGTAAGCGGCGGTAACGGCAGCGGCAAAGACGGTGCTAAAGGTTACGGCCTCGGTTTCCAATATGTATTTGTAAAAAATGCGAATTTTGAGGCCCGGTATTATAATCTGAAGCCCTATGATAGCAATGAGGCAGATTTTAGCAAATATAAACCGTCGTACCATCTAATTACAAATTATCGATTTTAAGCTTGTGTTTTGCCCATTTCACATTACCTTAAAGATTGACGCCGTTGTTAGGGCGCTCCAGGACTTTGCCAATGTTGAAACTCTTTGAAAAAAGATGAAGTCAATGATAATGTCGGGTGGGTTAGCACTTCCATTTTACCGCTTTTCAGGGTGTTTTTGTACTGTTACCATCTTCAAACTTATGGTTTTGAAGCATTTTTATCTACGAAACTTGAGTTAATGTACTTCTTGAGTAGTCATACCGATTGCAGTTATACATTCTAAAGGTCTTACCGGAGGAAAATATAAATAGCTTGACATGCTTATGTCAAAATGCTACCATTTTAGTAAAAGAATGGCAGGAATGACAATATAATATATATTTCGAGACAGGTGCCCGCATGGGCTTAAAAGGGAAGACCGGTGTAAAACCGGCGCGGTCCCGCCACTGTAAGGGGGAGCGAATCCAAAAATACCACTGGGTTGACAGCCCGGGAAGGTTTGGACAAGCGAAGATCCTAAGCCAGGAGCACTGCCTGTCTGACAGTCACCGTTTGACCCACGCGCGATGGGGAGGCGATTTCAGGTAATCTTTATTGCTGGTGCCCTGGCGGGTTTGGCTATGATTCAGGAAAAGATTATTTAGAAGAAAACCCCTTCCTTCGGTGTTGTCGAAAGGAGGGGGTTCTTTATGTTTTCAGGGCAAGCCTAACTAGTAAAAGAATGAAATAAGGGGGCGCAAAAGCTGATGGATTAGAAGCTTAAGGGGAGCTTAATTGCTGCGTCAATGATAATGATAATTAATATCTATTGAGAGTTATTGACTCCAGCTTGCAAAAATTTTTATACAATAGGTGCCCTTGATAAACCGGGGCAATACTCGCCAAACTTGCTAAATTTGTACAAGTTAGCTCTTGCCACATTACTAGTACTTCATCTTTCTTAAAAGCGAGGGAATAGTTTGCGTAGATTTTTTCGCAATGCAAGGCGGAGGACGCTAACTGATTCAGTAAGATCTGCTTTCATAAGGCCGGTAGGTGATGGGTCTCTTATTACTTGCGCGGGCCGCACATATCGGACATATGTAAGGCGACGACAACGCAGCAGTGCGGGAAAAGATACGCAAAATATCCTTGGTTTTGAGGGAGATGAAGTACTGCGTACAGCTGAATTCTCTCTATTAGGCCATCACGAGTATGGGTCCTGACTCAATCTCACTAACAGTGGGAAGATAAGCCCTGACGGGTAATTGGAGGATCTATGAGAGACAAATACCAATTTTTACTGGCGTTAAAGCTGCTGGAATGTGAAATCAGAGAATTAACGATGTATTCCCAGCAGTGTTGTGATTGTTTTGAGCTACTGAAAAGCAAACTTGATGCCCTTTGTCAATTCATGACTTTTGAAGAAAATCAAAAACAATGGCAATTGTGGGAGGCGCAGGCGGATATCAGAGAATACTCCGAGTGTTTGCGTGAAACCTCAATAAAAGCGTTATGCAATATCGAGAAATATCAATCGGTTTTGACTTGCAATAAGGCCTTAAATCTCAGTGAATATATTGAATCACTGGCGAATTCGGCCAAGCTTGAACTGGAAAAGTCCGGTATTGATCATACATCCAAGGTGTTGTTTATCGGTATGGGGGCCTTCCCTGTGTCGGCGATTACCATTGCGCAGGAGACAAAGGCGGAAGTTATGGGCTTGGATATTGATGCCGAGGCGGTTGCCCTGGCCCGTGAACTGGCGAAAAGTGTCGGTCTTGATTCGATTATCCAGTTTTCCAATGCCAGCCTGCAGGACTTGGCCTTTAGTAAATCAGCCACTCACGTGATTATCGCTTCTTTGGTCAAGAACAAGCTTGAGATCCTGGCCAATGTAAAAGCAACAATGAAAAGCAATGCCAAAATTATTGTGCGTTATGGCAACGGCTTAAAATCAATTTTTAATTATCCTCTGGAAATTAATCTGTCTTCAGAATGGAAGCAAACAAAACTCAGCCAACATAAGAATATCTATGACACTATCATTTTAGAAAAACCGAGATTGCCGGCCTGATTTCTGAAACCTGGCAAGCTGTTTCCGACTACATGGTATAAAGAAAGCACGGCTTGCGCCGAGCCTGTGGCGAAAGCGGAAGCCGATGCTGCCCTTATCCAGGGAAAGTTACCCTTTCTATCAGGACAAGAAAGGAAGGCAAAAGCGATATGGCAACACCTTTTGGCAACACCCTGCTGGTCGGCACCGGACCGGCGGCTGTACAGGCCGCCGTTAATCTGGACGGCGGCTGGTGTGACCGGATCGGGCTGTTCACCCGGAGCGGGCCCCGCACCGACAGGCTTAAACAAGAGCTGCAGCAAGCCGATTATCGGCTGCAGGCGACTGTGCAGAATGAAAAACACAGCCGCCTTGCCGGCCGGGCGCAGGTGCGGCATGTTTATGAACCGCACGACACCATGGAGGATATCTGGCAAACGTTAGTTATTTGCACGCCAAGCGACAGCTACCGGGAGGTGATCTGTTCCTTACGGCCCGAGGTGTTAGCGGCAGTGAAAACGATTATTCTGCTTTCACCCGGCATCGGCTCTAATTTGCTGGTGACCAGCCAGCTGCAGCCAATAAAGCCGGATACTGACGTGATCAGTTTTTCCACCTATTATGCGGCCACAAAATTTGTTGACGCCAGCGCCAGCCTGTTAGCAGTGCTGACGAAGGCTGTCAAAAAACGCATCTATGTTGGCGCCAGCAGGCCAGACAGCCCTGCCCTGGAGGCGGTAAAAGGCTTTCTTGAAAGCCTGGGCATAGCCTGCACCGTTGTGAATCAGCCGCTGGAAGCCGAGAGTAGAAGCATTACCACCTATGTGCATCCGCCCTTTTTTATCAATGAATTCTCACTGGATGAGATTTTTAAGCTGACCACTTCGCAAAAGTCGCTGTACAAGCTCTACCCGGAGGGGCCGGTCAGCCAGCATTCGATTCGGGTCATGGTTTTATTATGGAAAGAGATTGGTGCTCTGCTGCAAAGCTTTGGGGCCCAGCCGCTTAATCTATTAAAATTTTTAAATGATGATAATTATCCGGTGCATGAATACACGCTGTCTCGTGAGGATATTGAGACTTTTATGGAGGCAGAGCAAATACGGCAGGAATATCTTTTGTACATAAGATATTCGGCCATTTTGATCGACCCGTTTTCGGTTCCGGACAGCCAAGGGAAATACTTTGATTTTTCGGCCGTCCCGTATCAACAAATTTACCGGAACCGGGAAGGCAAATGGCTTGTGCCCAGAATCCCGCTGGAGGATTATCAAAAACTCAAGCTTATTTATCAGTTAGGCCGGGTCAGACAGCTGCCTATGCCCCAGACCCTGGCGTTAATCACAATGTTTGAGGACAAGGTGAAGAACTTTCAGGCAGAAAACGGGGCGGATTGTTTTGCCCAAAAAATCATAAACGGTAAGGCGGAACAGGAGGCCCTGGCCATATTGGCGGAAATCAAGCGGCAAAACATTAACTAACTGCAAACAAACAAGGATGGTGATAGCTATGAAAACAAAAATGCTTTTCATTTGTCTGCTGGCCATTTTTTCGGTGCTGCTGGTGGGCTGCGGCAGCCAGCAGGCGGCGACAACCGGCGAAAAAACGGAAATCCGCTTTAAAGATATCTTAGACCGGGAAATTGTGCTGGACAAGCCGGCGCAGAAGGTTTTTCTCGGTTTTTACTATGAAAATTTCCTGGCTATTGGCGGCCCTGACGCTTTTGATAAGGTAGCGGCCATGTCTAAAGGAGAATGGCGCGACTTTTTTTACTCCTCCTGGCTGAAATACTCCAAATCCCTGCCCCGCCTGGAAAAGATTATTGATACAGGCTCCATTTATACCGGGACCTTCAGCATGGAGACAGCCATTGCCGCCCGCCCCGATGTGGCGATTGTTGCCCCGTTCCAGTTTGACACACTGGGGGAAAACGTGAAGAAGCTGGAAGATGCGGGGATAAAAGTCGTGGTTGTCGATTATAACGCGCAAACGGTGGATAAGCATGTGGCCAGCACCCTCATTATCGGCAAGGTTATGGGAAATGAAGAGCGGGCCCGCAAGCTGGCCGATGAATACAAGGCTGCGGTGGAAGACGTTAAACAACGGGTGGCCAAGGCCGCGGAAAAACCCAAACGGGTCTATTTTGAACTGGGCAATATGGAACCGACCGAATACGGCAACAGCTATGGCAATTATATGTGGGGGAGCATGGTGGCCCTGGCCGGCGGGGAGAACATAGCCGCCGGCAAGGTGAAAAGTTATGGCGCCCTCAGCCCGGAATATATTTTGTCCTCTGATCCGGAGATTATCTTTTTTGCCGGTCTAAACTGGGCCAAGACCGAAAAAAAATGCATTCTAATGGGGTTTGATATTCCGGTCGAAACCACCCACCAGCGCCTCCAGCCCTATAAGCAGCGGCCAGGCTGGGATAAGCTGACCGCCGTCAGGCAAAATCAGATTTACAGTGTCGACCATGCCGGGCTGCGGACCCTCTATGATTATGTATATTTGCAATATATAGCCAAAACCTTGCACCCCGAGGCCTTTAAGGATGTTGACCCGGTTGCCAATCATAAGAATTTTTACCGGCAATACCTGCCGGTGGAGCCGGTCGGCAGCTTTATGACCAAATTACCTGACTAAGAAAGGACAGCTTTATGAAAAATTCCGATACTATGGCAATAGCAACTGAAAGCAACACGGTTAAAGGCTATGAGATTTACCGGCAAATTAATAAGCGGCGCCAGGCCGTGTTTGTCATTACTTTATGCAGCCTGATTCTGGGTTTTTTGGTTGATTTGATGACAGGGCCGTCGTGGCTGACACTGCCTGATGTGGTCACAGCGCTGCAGCTGGGGCCGCAGGGGGAAACGATCGCCAGTGCCATCGTCTGGTCTGTCAGGCTGCCAATGACCTTAACCTGCCTGGCCGTGGGGGCTTCGCTTGGCTTGGCCGGCACCCAGATGCAGACGATTCTGTCCAATCCCCTGGCAAGCCCGTATACGCTGGGGATTTCTTCGGCTGCCGGCTTTGGGGCCGCCATCGCCTTTTTGACAGGGTTCCCCTTTGTGGGCGCCCAGTGGCTGAATGTGTCGCTGTCGGCCACGATGATGGCTTTTCTGGGCAGCTTCGCCATTTATATGCTGGGGCGGGCCAAGGGCATGCAGGCCAGGACCATGATTTTATGCGGCATTGTGGTGCACTTCTTTTTTCAGGCCCTCCAGTCCCTGGTGCAATTCCGGTCGACGCCGGAGGTTGCCTCCCAGATTGTCTACTGGATGTTCGGCAGCCTGCTGAAGGCCAGTTGGACAGGCGTCGCTGTCAGCAGCCTGATTTTTCTGGTAACAGCCCTGCTGGCCTCCCGTTATGTCTGGCAGCTTACGGCACTGTCGGCCGGAGAGGAACGGGCCCGCAGCTTAGGGATCAATACCGAGCGGCTGCGGCTGCAGGTGTTCTTTTTCAGTGCCCTGCTTACCGCCGGGGCCGTGGCCTTCGTCGGGACTGTCGGCTTTATCGGCCTGGTGGCGCCGCACTGCGCCCGGATGCTGGTGGGCGAGGACCAGCGGTATCTGTCGCCCATGTCCATCCTGTTCGGAGTACTGCTGATGGTGCTGGCCTCTATCGCCGCCAAGGTCATTATCCCCGGCGTCATCGTGCCGATTGGTATCGTTACCTCGCTGGTCGGGGTGCCGTTCCTGCTGTACTTAATCATGAAAAGGAGTGAGTTTAAATGATCACAATGCAGCTTTCTGATATTGGCGTATGCTATGAGGAAAAAACCGTCATCAAGAATATTTCGGTCGCCTTGCAAGGCGGGAAGCTGACAGCGATTATTGGTCCTAACGGCACCGGCAAAACAACGCTGATTAAAGCGATTGCCCGCTTGATTAAACATGAGGGGCGGGTCATTTTGCAGGAGGCTGACGGCAGTCCCTTGTCCTGGGAGCAGGTAGCCTATGTGCCCCAAATGGCAAACACCGCCACCAATTTGTCGGTGTTCGAAATGGTGCTGCTGGGACGGGTGAAAGACCTTGGCTGGAAGGTCGAGCGGCATCATCTGGAGGCTGTGACGCAGATCCTCAGGGAACTGGGCTTATTGTCCCTCAGCTATGCCCCTTTTTCCCGGCTGAGCGGGGGCCAGCGCCAACTGGTGACAATGGCCCAGGCGCTGGTTTCCAAGCCGCGGGTCTTATTGCTTGACGAACCTACCAGCGCTTTGGACCTGCGCCACCAGCTTGAGGTGATGGAAATTGCCCAGCGCTATACCAGGCAAAACGGGACAATCACCCTGGTGGTTCTCCATGATCTGGCCCTGGCGGCCCGGTACAGCGACCATATTTTCTTATTGCATGACGGGGCTTTGGCCAAAGCCGGTTTACCGGTGGAGGTGTTGGATGCCCGTCTGCTGCAGCAGGTGTATCAGGTTGAGGTCGACGTCAGTATCAGTACCGGCGGCTATACCACGGTGACGCCGATCCGACCCAGTGAGGCCTGTTAAACAGGCCTGCTGGTAAGCACCAGACCCTGGCATACTCTGGGGAGATTGGAGAAGAAAAAATGCAAAATGGCGTAATCATGGCACTTTTGTCTTCCCTGGTATTTAGCATTATGAACGCCCTGGTTAAAGCAGTCAGCTTGTCGGTTCCCGCGGTAGAGGTAGTGTTTTTCCGCAGCATTATCGGTACGGTCATTATCTATTACCTGATGCGCCGGGAAAAGGTGGCGTTTTCGACCGAAGGTGTGCCTGCGCTTGCTTTGCGCGGGATATTGGGCGCTTTGTACATGATTACTTATTTTTATACCATTTCGAAAATACCCTTGATCGATACGATTATTCTGGTTAATCTGTCACCGGTATTTGTTATGATCTTCGCGGCTATTTTCCTGAAGGAGAAACTGGCGCGCCGGACCTTGCTGTGGCTGCCGGTGGTTTTTCTGGGCGCCGTATTGACGATTAAACCCTTTAATTTTTCCAGCTATTCGCCTGACGCCCTCTTTGGCGTGTTAAGCGCGGTGTTTTCTGCCGGTGCCGGCATTGCCATCCGCTATCTGAGCAAAAAGCACCATACCTATGAGATCATTTTCTATTTTATGATAACTGCCACCCTGGTATCGATACCGCTGATGTGGCAGGACTTTGTCCTGCCTGACCGGCTGGAGCTGTTTTATCTATTGTGCATTGGCGTTGTTTCGCTGCTGGGACAGGTATTTTTGACCAAAGCCTTCACCCATGAGAATGCGGTGGTTGTGGAAGTGGTCCGCTATATCGGGATTGTCTTTAACGCCGGCTGGGGCTACCTCTTCTGGGCCGAGGTGCCTGATGCCCTGACTGTGGCGGGGGGCGCCCTGATTGTCGGGGCTTGTATCGCCTTGTCACGTAAAAAGTAATGTTGGCCCAGGGATTAAAAGCCGCGGCTGCCGTGTAACGTTAAGTTTCGCGGCTTTTAGTTTAGAAACAAGGGGACAGGGATTATGTTTCATTTGGCCGGCAGTTGGCTGCTGCCGGTCCGGACATGGCCCCGGCAGAGAGGATGAAATGCTAGCTGACGGTCTGCTTAAAGGTGCGGATTGTCAGCTTTTCTGCGGTTGTACTCCGCCGGGAACGCAGCTTTATCGACAGTGAAAAGGAGATAATGAACAAAATATATCTTGAATAAGGGTGATTATTGTATAAGTTTTTTATTTACATAGTAAAACGGTGTAAAGTTGTAAAAAATAAAGTGATATTTATTTTTTGTGCAAAAAAAAAGGATTTTCAAAATTTTCCTAAAATATATATAGCGAATTGTCTTTTTTAAAAATACATAAGCAAGTCATCCCGATGGGGATGGAATGCTTGACCCGCTGGCCCTGCTGCTGGGCCGGTCAGGGTGTGTTATAGAATCAATTGGATGGAGGGAAGCATGATGGGTAAAGAATTGGACTACAGTGCGGGAATTGCCATCAGGGACTGTATGGCAGTTAAAGCAGGGGAAACGGTGCTGGTGGTCGTTGATGAACCGACCCGCACCATTGGCCGGGCTTTGTGGGAACAAGCGCGGCAGGCCGGGGCCGAAGCAATTTATATGGAGATGACGCCCCGGAAGAACGACGGGGTTGAGCCGCCGGCCCCTGTTGCCGCCGCGATGAAACAGGCGGCGGTGGTGCTGGCACCTACATCCCGCTCCCTGTCGCATACGGTCGCCCGGAAAGAGGCCAATCAGGCCGGTGCGCGTATCGCCACCCTGCCGGGGATTACCGAAGCGATTATGACGCGGGCTTTAAGCGCCGATTATCAGCAGATCGCTGCCGTCAGCAAAAAGTTTGCGGCGGTTCTTAGTGCGGGAAAAACGGCGCATATAACGACACCGGCCGGCACCGACCTGACCCTGTCTCTGGCAGGGCGGGAGGGCCAGCCCGATACCGGTATCAATCACCAGGCCGGGGATTTCAGCAATTTGCCGGCCGGCGAGGCCTATATTGCGCCGCTGGAGGAAACAGCCGAGGGCCTGCTGGTGATTGACGGGGCAATGGCCGGTATCGGCGTGCTGACAGAGCCAATTAGCATGACGGTGGAAAAAGGGTATGTTACAAGTTTTGCCGGCGGTGAGGCCGCGGCCAAATTGGAAGCCATGCTGGCCGAATATGGCCGGCCGGCACGGAATATTGCCGAGCTGGGCATTGGCACCAATGACAAAGCCACCCTCTGCGGCCAGGTGCTGGAGGACGAGAAGGTAATGGGGACGGTGCATGTTGCCCTCGGCAACAGCGCCTCTTTTGGCGGCAAAGTCCAGGTATCTATCCACCTTGATGGTATCTTAACCAAGCCGACGCTGACCATTGACGGCCAGGTCGTCATTAAGGACGGGCAGCATCTGATCTGACGCCAGCCTAATAATAGTTGGCCCGCTGGCTGGCAGCCGACCGTTTTTGCATAAAGTGTTAACCCGCACTTTATGCTTTTTTATGGCATTTGTCCACTCCCAGGAGAGGAATTAAATGAGGCATGGAGAAATATGGTATTAAGAGTGGACGTTTACGTCTGCCGGACAAAGGCAGCCGGGGAGGGTTGTGTGTGGTGAAGGTTCGTAATTTAATCACAGGCAACGATTGGAGTATCAGCAGCCGGGAAATGCAGGATATTTTGAACTCAACCCATGACGCCATTATTGCTGTCAATAAAAAGGGGATCATCATCCTGTTTAACACGGCGGCGGAGCGCTTGCTGGGGATTGCGGCCTGGAAGGCCTATGGCGAATATGCCCGGGACATTATTCCCGGCTCACGCCTGCACTGTGTGCTGGAGACCGGTCTGCCTGAGCTTAACCAGCGGCAGGAGACCGGTGATGCTTGTATCCTGACCAACCGGGTTCCGGTCCGGGATGCGGATAACCGGATTGTGGGGGCGGTGGCCGTATTCCGGGATATGACGGAGATCCGCCAGCTGGCCGAGGAGATAACCTGCATCAAAGAAATGAAAAAATTGCTGGAGGCGATTATTAATACCTCGCAGGATGTCATTTCCGTTGTCGATGACCAGGGAAAGATTATCATGGTCAACCCGGCCTATACGCGGCTGATCGGAATGCGTAAGGAAGAGGTCATGGGCAAGTCACCCACCGTGGATATCCGCCAGGGCGAGAGTGTCCACCTGCGTGTCATGCAATCGATGGAGGCGGTGCGGGGCGTGCCGCTCAAGGTCGGACCGGCCAACCGTGAGGTCATTATCAACGCGGCGCCCCTGATCGTCGACGGCCGGCTGCGCGGCAGTGTGGCCATGGCGCATGATATTTCCGAGTATAAATTTCTGTCCGCCGGCCTTAACCAGGTGCACAGCCTGATGCAGCAGGGGCAGGCCCGGTATACTTTTAATGATATTGTGGCCAGCGGGCCGGTTATGCGGGCGGCGGTGGAAAATGCCTGCCGGGCGGCGCTGACACCGGCAACTGTGCTGCTGGCGGGGGAGAGCGGGACCGGCAAAGAACTGTTCGCCCATGCCATCCACAGTGCCAGCCAGCGGAAATGCCGCCGGTTTATCCGGGTCAATTGCGCAGCAATACCGGAAACGCTGCTGGAGAGCGAGTTGTTTGGCTATGAGGCCGGTGCTTTCAGCGGCGCGCTTAAGAGCGGTAAAAAAGGGCTGTTTGAAGAGGCTGACAGCGGCACTCTGTTTTTGGATGAGATTGGCGAGATTCCGCCTTCGCTGCAGGTGAAACTGCTGCGCGTGCTGCAGGAGCGGGAGATAACCCGGGTGGGCGGTGTCAGGGCCTTTGCGCTTGATTTGCGGATTATCGCCGCCACCAATAAGAATCTGGAAGAAGAAGTGAAAAAAGGCAACTTCCGCAAAGACCTTTTTTACCGGATTAGTGTGTTGCCGATTACAATCCCCCCGCTGCGCCAGCGGCTGGGCGACCTGCCGGAGCTGGCCAGGCATCTGCTGACAAAACTCAACCGGGAATACGGGCGCAGCGTGCAGGGGATTGCCGACGATGCGGCGGCCGTGCTGGCTGCCTACAACTGGCCGGGCAATGTACGGGAACTGGAGAATGTTCTTGGCCGGGCGCTGATTAATATGCACTTTAATGAATATACGATTCTGGCGGCGCACTTACCGCCCCTTGTTACCGGGGACAGTGTCAGGGCAGAGCGGGAAAACCCGGCCGGGGCAGCCGCCGCCCGCCGGACGCTGGCCGAAATACTGGAAGAGGCGGAACGGCGGGCCATTGCCGGTGCCATTGCCGGCTGCGGGGGCAACCGGGCTGAAGCCGCCCGCCAGCTTAATGTTTCGTTGCGCACCCTGTACTATAAGCTGGAGAAATATGGCCTGAGCAGCAGCAGCCCGGCTTAACCGGGGCTGCAAAATAGTTCACTGCAGGATTTTGCAATAGCTGCAAAGTCTTGCAGTGAATTTTCTTTATTTCTGCGGCCGGCACAGGGTTGGCGGGCTTGTTGGGTCTGGCATATTTCTTGCGTTTAATGATAGGCAGATGGATAACTCACTTTTACAGGAGGGGATTGTAATGGGAATTTTTACAAGGATGGAGCAGCATGGGTACGAACAACTGGTGTTTTGCCACGATCCGGCTTCCGGCCTGAAAGCCATTATCTGCATTCATGACACCACGCTGGGACCGGCGCTGGGCGGCACCCGGATGTGGCAGTATGAATGCGAGGAAGAGGCCATAACCGATGTCGTGCGCCTGGCCCGGGGCATGACCTATAAAAACGCTGCCGCCGGGCTTAATATCGGCGGCGGCAAAGCAGTGATTATCGGCAATTCCAAAACCGATAAAAGTGAAGCCTTGTTCCGGGCCTTTGGCCGTTTCGTCCAGAGTCTGAACGGGCGGTATATTACCTCGGAAGATGTCGGCACCGCTGTCGAAGATATGGATTATATCCGCATTGAAACCGCCCATGTGGTGGGCCGGGGCGTGGCCGATCCCTCGCCTGTCACCGCCTATGGCACCTGGAAAGGGATGAAAGCCTGTGCCGCCGAGGTGTGGGGAACCGATTCGCTGCAGGGGAAAACAGTGGCGGTTCAGGGCCTTGGCCATGTGGGCTACACCCTTTGCCAGCATCTTCACGACGAAGGCGCCAAGCTGATTGTGACTGACATCAGTGAGGAGAATGTCAGCCGCATTGTTGCCGATTTTGGCGCCCGGGCGGTTGCGCCGCAGGAGATCTATGGGGTGGCGTGCGATATCTTTGCCCCCTGCGCCCTGGGGGCTGTAGTCAATGACGAAACCCTGCCCCGGTTGCAGTGCCGGGTTATTGCCGGGGCTGCCAACAATCAGCTGCAGGAAACGCGCCATGGCGATCTGCTGCAGGACCGGGGAATTCTGTATGCGCCTGATTTTATTATCAATGCCGGCGGCGTTATCAATGTGGCTGATGAACTGCAGCAGGGCGGTTATAACCGTGAGCGGGCCCTGCGAAAGGTAGACGGTATTTATCATAATATCGCCCAGGTCATCGCCATTGCCAAACGCGAAGGGATTCCGACCTATAAAGCGGCCGATATTTTGGCGGAAGCCCGGATTGCCCTGATCGGCAAGGTGAAAAAAACGCTGTTGCCATAGTCCGTTCATACCACCCCTCCCTGCACCGGGATCATTGCTGGCATTTGTATTATAGCTGTTAGCGGCGCTGGGGAGGGGATTGTTGTCATAAGGTCGCCATAAGGGAAAGCTAAAAAGGAAAATAACCGAATATTCTGAGATGATAGGAGGGAAATACATGAGTCTGTTTCGTAAAAAAGATATTGCGGAACTGATCCGGACCAGCGAAAGAAATGGGTTGAGGAAGACTCTGGGGGCGACTGATCTGGTTTTATTAGGCATCGGTTGTATCATTGGCACCGGCATTTTTGTGCTTACCGGGGTTGCGGCGGCCAAATACGCCGGGCCCGGCATCATGCTGTCCTTTGTTTTGTCCGGGCTGGCCTGCGCCTTTGCCGCCTTAGCCTATTCCGAACTATCCTCCATGGTGCCGGTCACCGGCAGCGCGTATACGTTTGCTTATGTGTCGATGGGAGAGGTGGTGGCCTTTGCCGTCGGCTGGGCGCTGATTTGTGAATACACGATCGGCTCGGCGGCGGTGGCAGCCGGCTGGTCAGGCTATATGGTCGGCCTGCTCAAGTCCGCCGGCATTGTTTTGCCCACGGCCTGGACGGCGGTCCCGGCTGACGGCGGTATCCTCAATGTGCCGGCGGTTTTAATTACTGCTTTCCTTACTTATTTATTGATGCTGGGGACCAGAGAGAGCGCCAGACTCAACAAAATTTTGGTTTTTATTAAACTAGCCTGTATCGGTTTTTTCCTGTTTCTGGCCACTCCGCATGTCGACCCGTTAAACTGGCAGCCGTTTCTGCCTTTTGGCTGGGGTGGCGTGGCTACCGGTGCCGCCATCGTATTTTTTGCTTATATCGGTTTTGATACCGTGTCCACCGCCGCGGAAGAATGCAAAAATCCCAACCGGGATGTGCCGATCGGCATTGTCGGCTCGCTGGTTATCTGCACTGTGCTCTATATTGCCGTTGCGGCTGTCCTGACCGGGGTTGTGCCTTATTCCAGCCTGAACAACAGCGAACCGGTGGCTTATGCGTTGCGGGCCATTGGGATGAATTTCGGCAGTGCCCTTGTGGCCCTGGGGGCTATCTGCGGCATCACCACCGTCCTATTGGTCTTTATGTATGGCCAGACCCGGGTATTTTTGGCAATGGCCCGGGACGGCATGATTCCGCAAAGCCTGGTGAAGATTCATCCTAAATATAATACACCCCATGTGATTACATTGCTGGCCGGAGCCGTAGTGGCGGTGCTGAGCGGCTTGCTGCCGATCAACATTATTGCCGAACTCTGCAATATGGGAACCCTCTTTGCCTTTATTCTGGTGTCGATTGGCGTGGGGGTGCTTCGCCGGACCCAGCCCGATGTGCCCAGGCCTTTCCGCTGCCCGGCTGTTGGTGTGGTTGTGCCGCTGGCCGTCCTGCTGTGCGGGTATCTTATGCTCAATCTGCCGGTAGAAACCCTGACCTTCTTTGCGGTCTGGTATGTAATCGGCATGATCGTGTATTTTACCTATAGCCGCAAAAACAGCACCATGGCCTCAAAACCTGCCGACGGCTCGCCCCATGACTGAACGTAAGGGTGATAAGCCCTTGACTTTTATCCAAGGAGGAAGTGTTTATGCCCAGACCGGTCTTCCAGGCGGACAGATGCAAAGGCTGTGAGCTGTGCCGCGACGCCTGTCCCCAAAAACTAATTGTTATGGCCGACACGTTTAACCGTAAAGGCTATCATCCGGCGACCTGCCGGGATGAGGACCAGTGCAGCGGCTGCGCGCTGTGCGCCCGCACCTGTCCTGATGTGGTGATTGCTATTTACAAATAAGATAGGGAGTGAAGAAGTGTCAGAAAATCTATTGATGAAAGGCAACGAGGCCCTTGGCGAAGCTGCTGTTGCCGCCGGCTGCCGGTATTATTTCGGCTATCCGATTACGCCGCAGTCGGAGTTGATTGAATATATGGCTAAGCGTCTGCCCCAGGTCGGCGGCACATTTTTACAGGCCGAAAGCGAAGTGGCGGCCATTAATATGACCTATGGCGCCGCCAGTGCCGGGGCCAGGGTTATGACCTCGTCGTCAAGCCCGGGCATCAGTTTAAAACAGGAAGGCATCTCCTATATCGCCGCCGCCCAGCTGCCCTGCGTCATTGTGAATGTGATGCGAGGCGGGCCCGGTCTTGGCGGCATCCAGCCGGGGCAGGCCGATTACTTTCAGGCAACCAAAGGCGGCGGCCATGGCGATTACCATACCATTGTCCTTGCCCCCAACAGTGTGCAGGAAATGGCCGATCTTACCATCCAGGCGTTTAATCTGGCCGATCAATACCGGAATCCGGTGCTGATTCTGGTTGACGGCGCCCTGGGGCAAATGATGGAGCCTGTGAGTTTTGCCGATCGCCCGGTGATCGCAGTAGAGAAACCCTGGGCGATTACCGGCAGCGGCGAGCGGGCAACCCCGAATAAAATTAATACGGTTGTCCTCAATCCTGAAGGACTGGAACAGGTAAACCTACAATTGCAGGCAAAATATGCCCGGCTGCAAGAGCGGGAAACCCGCTGGGAGCAAATCGGCACCGCAGACGCCGAGCTGGTGCTGGTAGCTTATGGCATAACCGCCCGCATCGCTTATTCGGCCATGGAAATGGCGCAGGCGGCCGGGTTGAAGGTAGGCTTGTTCCGCCCTGTTACCCTCTGGCCGTTTCCCAAGGCCGCCCTGGCTGCGGCGACCGCTAACGCCGCAGCTGTGCTGACGCTGGAACTGAGCGCCGGCCAGATGGTGGAAGATGTCAATCTGGCTATTCAATGTTCCAAACCAGTATACTTTTATGGCCGCACCGGGGGCATGCTGCCCACGCCCGGGGAGATTTACGGGCAGATTACGGCTATATTGGCAGCCAAGGGAGGGAACTAGCATGGAAGAAAGGGTGTTTGCGCGGCCCCAGGCACTGACTGATGTGGAAACCCATTATTGTCCGGGCTGCCAGCACGGCATTATTCACCGGCTGGTGGCAGAGGTTATTGATGAACTGGACATCCGTAAAAAAACAATCGGGGTCGTGCCTGTGGGCTGTTCGGTGTTGGCGGATCAGTATTTTAATATTGACGCCATTAACGCGGCCCACGGCCGGGCCCCGGCTGTGGCGACCGGATTGAAGCGGGTGCAGCCGGATAAGGTGGTGTTTACCTATCAGGGCGACGGTGACATCGCGGCCATCGGCATGGCGGAAACAGTGCATGCGGCCGCACGGGGCGAAAACATTACTATTGTATTTGTGAATAACGCGATTTATGGCATGACCGGCGGGCAAATGGCGCCGACAACCCTGGTTGGCCAGGTCACGGCGACCTCGCCGGCCGGGCGCAGGCCGGAAGTGGCCGGCTCCCCCATTCGCCTGTCCGAGATGCTGGCGACCCTGGACGGGGCCAGGTATATTGCCCGGGTTTCCGTTAATAATCCCGGCAACATCGTCAAGGCGAAAGCTGCCATCAAAACCGCTTTTGCCGTGCAGCTCCGGGGAGAAGGCTTTGCTCTGGTTGAGGTGCTTTCCACCTGCCCGACCAACTGGGGCAAGTCGCCGCTGGAGGCGAAAAAATGGCTGAATGAGAATATGCTGCCCCAATTTCCCCTTGGCATTTATAAAGATGCGGCCGGAGGTGGACAGCAATGAGGCATGAAATTATTATGTCCGGTTTTGGCGGCCAGGGGGTCATGGTGATGGGGCAGCTCCTGACCTATGCCGGCATGCTCGAACAGAAGAGAGTTACCTGGATGCCGTCCTATGGTCCGGAAATGAGAGGGGGTACGGCCAACTGCTCGGTGATTATCGCTGATGGGCCGATTGGTTCGCCGGTTATTAGTGAAGCCACCGCCGCCGTGGTCATGAACCTGCCGTCTTTAGACCGGTTCGAGGCGGCCGTGAAAGCCGGCGGGGTGCTGATTGTCAACAGTTCCCTGATCGATAAAGCCGTGGCACGGCAGGACATCAGGGTCTATCGGGTGCCGATCAATGAAATCGCCAATGACCTGGGGAATGTGAAAATGATTAATATGGTCGCGCTGGGGGCGCTGCTGGCTGCCACCGGTGTGGTGGCGGAGGAATCGGTTATTGCCGCCTTTGCCCAAAAATTCGCCGCCAAACCGCAACTGGTGGCGGTGAATCAGGCGGCTTTGCGCCAGGGCTGGCTTTACAGCCGGGACCATGGGCCCCAGGCCCGGCCGGCCGGTTAACGATAGGAACCAAGCCCCTGCTGTTGCCATTGGCAACAGCAGGGGCTAACATCTCGGGCGCTCGATCTTTAGCATGGGGTGCTGTCTGGTGCTGTTATCTAATCTCGATCCGGCTGGGTTGGCCGGGTTTTTTCGTTTCTTTCGGCAACGTTACTCTCAGCACCCCGTTGTCAAAGGCTGCTTCAATGCCGTCCTGCCGGACATTGTCAATGAAAAACGCCCGCCGGAATTCACCGTATTTGCGTTCCCGCCGCACGTAAGCGCCGGTTTTATTTTCAACAACATCCTCCCGTTTGGCCGAAATGGTCAGATAATTATTGGCGTAGTCGACCTCAATGGCCTCTTTGTTAATGCCCGGCAAATCGGCGTCAATCAGATAGGCAGCCTCCGTCTCGGTGAGGTCCACCTGGAAGGACTGGCCGCCACTGGGCGCAAAGGGGGCAAAAAAATCTTCATTAAAGAAGTTTTCGACCAGTTGATTAAAGTAGTCACCACGTTTCACCAGATTGTTGCTGTTTTTGCGGAACGGTACCAGATCAAACATAATCTCAACCTCCAGTAATATAATTTATTTGCCTGCGGTTTAGCAGGTTTCCTTAGCTTTATGATAGCATAAAGTCAGTAAAGGTCAAAAGGTAATATAAAATCAAATAAGGCCAATTTGATACATTACGACGAATTATTTTACATTATCTGGGCAAAGCGCAAAATTACGTTGGCTTGCTTACTGTTCTAGATAAGTGCCGGCCGGTGCGGGCACGGCTGGGTTAGTAAGGCAATTCGCCGGCAGAGAGGTCAGTTAATGATTAGGCTGAGCAGCCGGTTCCTTTGCCGGCTGTGTAAGCCTGTTTAACTGCAGGGCTGTTGCCAACGTCATCCGCGTTTCGTAGGAATCAAGTGATATTTCCAGGATTTGCTCAATCCGTTGCTTGCGCAGCTGGATGGTTTTGTGATGCAGATACATCTGGTTGCCGATTTCTTTAAAGCTTAAACCGGCAAGGAGCTTTTCCAGGGTTTCCACAAGATTGATGCCTTCTGTTTGATCATGCTCAATAAGCGGACCAATTGTTTTTTTAATATAGTTGTTCGCTTCTTCTGTTCTGGCAAAGGGGGCTAACACCTGATAAATACCACAATCATCGTAGTGATAAAGCTGCTGGCCGGGCCAGATGCGGGTGCCAATCGCCACCGCCGCCTCCGCATTATGCAGCCGGCTGGCAAACAGGCTTAAGCCGGCGGCAAAGTTGGCAATCCCAATGATAAGCCGGAGATCGGGGAAATGGAGGGATAATTCTCTGGCATACTCGCCGGCTGCTTTCCGTTCGGCTGTTTTCCGGTCAGGGGCTTTCGGTACCGGGAATATAAGCGCAATACCGCCGGCTGTTTCCCAGGCCGTTGTGTTTTCCTTCCGGCTGAGGAAATCAATCACCCCGTCAATAAGCTGTTGTTTGCGGTGCAAATTATGTTCATCAGTGACCAGTGTATCCAGGTTGGCCGCCATTAGCACCAGGCAGGAGAAATTGGCGGGGATGAAAATTTTGTTCTGCCTGGCTACCTGGAACATCTCCGGCTCACTGACATTTTTGTCGAGGATCAGCTTATTAAAAAAATCGGCTTTTTTTCTTCGTTCATATGCCTGCTGGACAAGGCTCTCGTTTTTTTTGCGTTCGCTGATATCCCTGGTTACGCCCAGGAAGCCGACGAAGTCCCCTTCCTCGTTGCTGGCAATGCTTACCAGTGATTCTGTCCAGATCACTTTTTGATTTTGCCGGACCTGATCGCTCTCAATGACGACCGGTTTTTCGCCGGTCGCTGCACCGGCAAAGGCCAGTGTGGCCTCGGAAAAAATTGCCTGTAAGAGCGGCAACGGTGTTTCCGCTGCTGTTTTTCCGGTAAACTCTTCCGGCAGATAGCCTGTCAGCTTGGTTATTGACGGGCTGATGTAACAGATTTTCATCGTCTTGTCGATCAGCCAGATTACATCATCGGTATTTTCCGCAATCAGCCTGTATTTTCTTTCACTTTCGGCAATGGCAGCCTGGCTTTTTTTCAGTTCGCCAATATAGCGCTGTTCGTTTTCCGTCGCCTGCTGCAGCCGGATGATCATAGTATTGAAAGATAAAGAAAAATCCCCCATAAAATCAACACGCTGGCTGTAATCGCCTGCAGCCACCATGCTGGTCTGCCAGGTCAGATGCCTGAGATTGGCCTGCAGGGCTTTCAGGGCTCCCGGCAGGTAGCCGCGCAGCCCTAAGGTTTGGGATAAATCCCCGGTAGATAACGTGTTGGCAAATTCGCAGATGGCGGTAAGGTCACTGACTAATTGTCCCAGCAGCGGTGATTCAGCCGCGTAGTCTGCAAGTTCCGGCGGCAGTCCTTTTTTCTTAATCAGACTGTGGATGAGCTGTATTATTTCCTCTAATTCCGTCTTTAACTCCGGGTTCAAGCATTAGACCTCCCCGCAATGCGCCGGCTGGTTAGCGTTGGCAACCTCAGCCACAAACCGGCAGGTTCGGTCGCCGGTGCACCAGCAATCGACCTCTTTGACGGTATAGGCCCGGCCGGTATAGCTTGCAAAAATGCCGGCAATAAAGCCCTCGTCATACACGCAGATCTCATAATCCAGTTCCGGCAAGCCGGCGCAGTCCAGATCTTCGGCAATGCTGAGCACATATCTTCCCCGGGCGTGATCGGCTTCTTCGATGCGCAGGATTCCAATTCCCTTTTCGGCCAGGGTGGACTGGAATGTTTTGATAAAGTCACTGAAATCAGTAAAGGCGGCCGTTGCTTTCATTACGTTGTGATAAAATTGTTTGCCTGCCAGCAGGCCGGCCTGATAAAACAGCTTGTCTGTCGCGCCTGTCCCATATGTTTGTTCGAGGACATCGCGGAAGCTAAACTGCATCAAGCGGTAAATTTCCGTCCGGACCATTGGTCCGAGATTTGGCCTGCCTTCGGCAATATCTCCTAACAGGTCCCAACTGAATTTATATCTTTGGGTCATTATCAATACCTCCCTACTTAATTCTCCAATACGGGAACATTGTTACTTTAGACATTTTTCTTGTTTATCCTTCAAGCATTTTGCCGTTAAAAACAGGGCTCACTATCCCCGCAGGATAGTGAGCCCTGTTTATTTGCCTGATTTGTTGTATGCCTGAGAGATTGAACGGGTTTGCCGGCACTGTCATAATGGAGGTAAGCCTGTTGCCTTTCCGGCCTGCAAGCACTAGGGCAGCATTGCCTCCAGAAATTTCTGCAAGGCTTGTTTTTGCTTGGCGGTCAATGTCTGGATAACAGGTAACAGCGCTCTTATATCAGGGGGGATATCAGGCGTGCCGTCGGCAAAAAATTCGGCGAGGGAGAATCCTAACGCACTGATAATCCGCTCCAGTGTATCGAAAGCCGGTTGTTGCTGGCCGCTTTCAATACGGCTTAAATTCGCTTGGGAAACTTCGCATTTCTGGGCTAAATGATTCATGCTGATGTTTTGGCTTTCCCGGGCTTCTTTGATCTTTTGCCCTATTTTCATGAGCATGCTCCTTTGTTATATGGATTCGTATAGCTAGTGTAACACAGGCAAATTAAAGAATTATATACTTATATGTATTGACAATAATACTAAAAAGTATAAAAATATGATTAAGTTTGTATCGGAGGTGATGAAATGAATAACCTCGGCAAGCAATTGGCTTTATTGCGTGAAAGCAGAGGCCTGTCCCAGAACAAACTGGCAATTATATCCAAGGTGCCGCAGTCGGCGATCAGCGAGATTGAAGCAGGCAAGCGCAGGAATCCGGGAATTTTCTATCTGCAGCAGCTGGCAGCGGCTCTGGGGGTCACACTGGTGGAATTGACCGGAGTTGATCACCGGCAGCATAACCGCTAGCAGGCAAACTAAGACGAAAGGAGGATGGTCATGATGCAGGAAAGCGAAGTCCATGTAGCCCGGCAGCCCATATTCGATAATAAACTGAATGTTGTTGGCTATGAACTGTTGTTTCGCAGTAATTTTATCAACAGTTATAACAGTGCAGACGGCGATCATGCCACACACGATGTCGTTGCCAACAGCTTGCTGCTATTTGGTCTGGAAACACTGACAAGCGGCAAAAAAGCATTTATTAATTTTACAGCTAATTCCTTATTAAATAATATACCCGCGATGCTGCCGCGAAAACTGGTGGCTGTGGAAATTTTGGAAGATGTAATCCCTGATGCGGCAGTTATTAAAGCCTGCAAGCAGCTAAAACAGGACGGATATGTATTAGTGCTGGATGATTTTGCGTTCGCGCCCGCTTATTTGCCGCTGGTGGAGATCGCCGATATTATTAAGGTCGACTTCCGCACTACGCCGCCGGCCGAACGGCAGCAGCTGATCCGGCGCCTCCAGGGCTACCGGCTTAAGTTTCTGGCCGAAAAGGTGGAAACCAGGGCGGAATTCGAAGCGGCCCTGCAGATGGGCTATTCCTACTTTCAAGGTTATTTCTTTTGTAAGCCGCTGGTTATGTCCGGCAAGAATCTTCCCGGCTACAAAGTAAATTATCTTCATATCCTGCAGGAAATTAACCGGCCTGAATTAGAGTTCAGCCAGATCGAAGCGATTATCAGGCGCGATGTTTCCCTGTCCTATAAATTGCTGAAATTTATTAATTCCTCCCTGTTTGGTTTTAGAAAGCGGATCAGTTCTTTGCGGCAAGCCCTGACACTGCTGGGGCAGAAGGAACTGATAAAATGGGTGTCTTTGCTGGCGTTAAAAGGCATCGGTGACGATAAGCCGGGGGAATTGATCCTGCGGTCGCTGATCCGGGCGCGGTTTGCCGAAAGCCTGGCAGCGGGCAGAATGCCGGCCGCCCTGGTGGCCCATGCCTTTCTGATGGGGATGTTTTCGCATATTGACGCCCTGCTGGACCGCCCGCTGGAAGAAATACTGGCGGAAATCCCGCTGGACGCGGCGATCAGGGATGCCATCCTGGAAAAAGGGCATAGCCGGTTTTCCCCCTTGTATCGGCTGATCCGGGCGTATGAGCAGGGCGACTGGCAGGCCTATGCCGATTGTGTGGCTGAGCTGGGAATCAATGAGCAGGATGTGGCCAAATCTTATCGTGAATCCTTATTATGGGCCCATGATCAGGTTGTGGCCAATTATTAACTCCAGGTTGCGAGGTAAGACAAAGTGAGAGAGGATAATTTGCTTATTGCTGGTTTTATCGCTTTTGGCAGCGCAGTTATGAGCCTCTACAACGGCCTGCGCGGGTATCAGGCCAGCCGTCCCCGCAAGCTGAGCCGCCTGTTGCTGCTGCTATATGGAATAGTATGCATAGCGGTCCTGGCGGTCGCTGCCGCCCTGATAAGGAATGGCCCGGCTTATGGGCAATTTCTTGTTGCCTGCGGCTGGTGCGTCTTCTGCAGCGTGTTCTGGCAGTTTCTCCTTTACAATAGGGAGCGCCGTAACCGGGCCGGCGGGCACCCTGGGCAGCTGGGGGCAATTCTGGCGGCAATAGCCGGTAAGATCGCGGCGCTTGAGGCGTGTAATGCGGCGCTGCAGGAGGAAATCAGGGAAAGCAGGGCTGCTGCCGCCCTGGTGCAATATCATGCCAATTATGACTATCTTACCGGTTTGCCTAACCGCCGGCGGTGTTACGAGCAGATCAACGATACGCTCGCCGGAGGCGGGGATAACAGGGCCCTGGCGGTAATGTTTCTTGATTTGGATGATTTTAAACTGCTTAATGACAGGTTGGGCCACGCCTGCGGCGATTCGGCTTTGCAGCAGGTGGTGGAGCGGATTAAGGCTATTCTGTGTCCCGGAGCTATGCTGGCCAGAATTGGCGGTGATGAATTTCTTGTACTGCTGACCAGCGGCAGCGGGCAGGAGGTGGCGGCGGCAGCCGAAACAACAGCCGCTGCTATCAGGCAGGCGTTTATTTATCCTTTTTTCCTGGACAACTGCGAAATCTTTTTGTCGGTAAGCATCGGGATTGCCCTTTATCCCCAGCATGGCCTTGATGCCGACACCTTGATTAAAAAGGCCGACATCGCTATGTATAGAGCAAAAAATGATGGCAAGAACAAATACCGGTTTTATTCAGCCGATAGGTAAGAGCGGAGGTATTGCTGGCAGCGGGGCGTGGGGACTAATAACACAGAGTGCAATTAAATCTGATGCAAGGAGTGGGAGCTTTTTATGAAAAGTATTCAAACCAAACTTACTGTATTTATTCTGTCTATTGTGTTGGTCTCTATGGGAATATTAGGAGGCGTAAATTATTGGAAAGCGCGGCAAATTATTACTGGAGACATTCTGAAAAGTGTGCAGGAAAAAACGCTAGGGACTGCGGTTGAGATAGAGACCTGGTTAAACGGCTGCAAGCTGGAGATGGCCGGCATTGCCCTGAGCCCTGTCATACAAAGCGGGAAAGTGGAGGAGATTATTGCCTTTTTGGCAGATGTTCATAAGAAAAACGACAGATATGAGTCGTTTGCTTTTGTTCAACCCAATGGCGATAGTTATAACAATATGGGAACGCTGATAAATCTCAGCCATCGGCCCTATATCCAAAAGGCGCTGCAGGGGGAAGCCGCTGTTTCCGACCCCGTCCGTTCGCCGGCCACAGGAAAAATGTCTATTAATGTTGCTGTCCCGGTTACGACCAATGCCGGCGTGGCCGGCGCTTTATTCGGTTCCATCAGCATAGAAGACATAGCAGAAAAAGTATTGGCGATAAAAGTCGGCAAAACCGGATATGCCTATGTACAGCAAAGTGACGGGCTTATCATCATCCACCCCGGGGCTGAGGTGGCTATGAAAGGAAACTATGTTACTGACGACAAACTGCCGGCCGCTTTGCGGGAAACGGCGGCACGCCAAGTAAAAGGCGAAACCGGTTTAACGAATTATGAGTTTGCAGGTGTTGACCAGGTTGTAGCCTTTGCCCCGATAAAGGGAACAGGCTGGTCTTTGGCTCTGACTGTTCCGATGCTGGAGGTTGCGGAGGATTTGGCGATACTTACCAAGCTTTCTTCTGCAGTCATCATCGTGGTGCTCATTGCCGCCGGTTTATTTATTGCCTGGCTTGCACGGCGTATTGCCAAACCAATTCAGGTACTGGCAGCAGCGGCTAATCGTATTGCAGCCGGCGATCTGTCAGAAACCTCGATACCTATTGACACTAACGATGAAATTGGCCGGTTAGGACATAGTTTTGAACAGATGGCACGGAACCTGCGAGTGCTTATTCAGCAGGTTCAGGACGCTACGGCGCAGGTATCGGCTTCCTCGCAGCAGCTCACTGCCAGCGCGGAACAATCAGCGCAAGCTGCCAATCAGATCGCTGCCTCCATTGTTGATGTGGCCCAAGGCGCAAGCGAACAAATGGCGGTCGCCGATAACACGACTGCCATTGTGGAGCAGATGTCAGCAGGCATGCAGCAAATGGCTGCTAATTCAGGCACGGTTGCCGGCCATACGGCAGCTGCCACAGACAAGGCCAGAAATGGCAATGAAATCGCCATGCAGGCTGTTAGGCAAATGGATTCTATCGAAGTAACGGTAACCAAGTCCGGGCAGCTTGTGGCCAAGCTAGGCGAACGTTCTAAAGAAATCGGCCAAATTGTAGATACTATTTCCAGTATAGCCGGGCAGACCAATCTTCTGGCGCTGAATGCGGCGATAGAAGCGGCGCGGGCGGGCGAACAGGGCAGGGGCTTTGCCGTAGTAGCTGAGGAAGTTAGAAAACTGGCTGAGCAGTCACAGGATGCCGCCAAGAAGATTGCCGGGTTAATTGGCGAAATTCAAACAGACACCGACCAAGCCGTCACTGCTATGGATAATGGTACACGGGAAGTCAAGCTTGGTACGGAGGTTGTCAGCCATGCCGGCGAGGCTTTTCGAGAAATTGCCGGTTTAGTGGAAGGTGTATCGCTGCAGGTGCGGGAGTTTTCGGCTTCGGTACAGCAAATGGCGTCAGAAAGCCGGCAGGTTGTCAGTTCCATAACAGCCATGGCTGCTCTTAGCCAGAAATCGGCGAGCGAATCGCAGGGCGTTTCGGCGGCGGCGGAAGAACAACTGGCTTCCATGGAAGAAATTTCATCTTCCAGCCAGGCATTGGCCAACCTTGCCCAGGATTTGCAGACTACCGTAAATGACTTTCGCCTATAGTCCTATAGTGGTTTGACTACAAAAATGCAGCAGCAGGCAGCGCAAGGCTGCCTGCTGCAACGTCCGGACTATTAACTCCCTGCTGCCGGCGTTTTCAGTTTTTGGATCTGGCGGTATAATTCCAGTTCCTCCTCCGTCAGTCTGGCCGGAATATCAATGCGGATTTTGAGGAACAGATCGCCATAGCGGCCAGGACCCTGGGGCAGGCCTTTGCCTTTGAGGCGCAGCTGCTGGCCGGAACGGACGCCTGGCTGGACCTTTACCTGCAACTGGCCGTGAGGGGTTGACACCGGCATTTTCGCGCCCAGTACGGCCTGCTCGGGCAGCAGGGTCAGGTCCATGGTCAGGTCCGCCTTGTTGGCCAGCTGCCACGAAGGATGGGAGGCGGCTTTAATGTGAAGATACAGGTCGCCGCTGGCCCCGCCGCCATGGCCCAGGCCGCCGAGCCCCTTCAGGCGCAGGCTGGCACCGGGGTGCAGGCCGGGCGGGATTTTGACTTTGACAGTTTTGGTTTCCTCCGTCAGGCCCAGACCGCCGCAGACCGGGCAGACGCCCTGGCGGGTGAAACGCTGGCCGCCGCAGGCGGTGCAGGCATTGGGGGTGGTAAGATGCAGGTCTTTTTCGGTGCCGTTTAGCAATTCTTCAATCGACAGGCTGATTTCGGCCTCAATATCTTCCCCTTTGAAGCTGGCCGGCCGGCCGGCCTGCCGCCGCTGGGCAAAATCCTGGCCGAACAGGTTAGCGAAAAAATCGCTGAAGCCAAAGCCGCCCAGATCAAAATCGGCTGCGTTGTGAGTGCTGTAGGTAAAACCGGTGCCGGCCGGTTCAAAGTCCTGGCCAGCCTGCCAATTGCGGCCCAACTGGTCGTATTTGCTCCGCTTTTCCGGATCGCCCAGCACTTCATACGCCTCATTGACAGCTTTGAATTTTTCTTCGGCCGCCTGTTTGGCATCCCCCTGGTGCAGGTCGGGGTGATGCTGACGGGCCAACTGGCGGTAAGCCTGCTTTATTTCTTTGTCAGATGCTGTCCGGGGGACGCCCAGAACCTCATAATAATCGATATATTTCATCAGCATCGCCCTCCTTTACCGGGCTGTTGGTTTTATTTTACTCATATTCGGCGTCAATAATATTGTCGTCACCGGCCGGCGGTGATTGGTCAGCGGCTGCAGGCTGATACTGGCTGGCCTGAGCATAGGCCTGTTCCAGCTCGGTCTTGGCCTGCTGCAGCTTGTCGATGGCGGCATTTTGCTCGACCGCGGCTTTGGCCTGGGCCACCGCGTCGCTGAGGCGGCCGCTTAGGTGAGCCGGCAGGGTAGCTGTAGTTTTTTCCAGCAGGGTTTTGGCCTGATAGCTGAGACTGTCCAGATCATTTTTTAGCTCCACCTGGCGGCGGCGTTCTTTATCTTCAGCCGCATACTGCTTGGCATCGTCGACCATTTTGTCAATAGCCGCTTTGTCCAGATTACTGGAGCCGGTAATGGTGACAGACTGTTCTTGGCCGCTGGCCTGGTCTTTGGCGCTTACCTTCAGGATGCCGTTGGCATCAATATCAAAGGTGACCTCAATCTGGGGTACGCCGCGGGGGGCCGGCGGCAGGCCGCCAAGCTTAAACCGGCCCAGGGTTCGGTTGCCGGCTGCCATCTCCCGTTCGCCCTGCAGCACGTGAATCTCCACCTCGGGCTGGTTGTCGTCTGCGGTGCTGAACACCTGGCTGTGCCGGGTCGGAATGGTGGTATTGCGGTCAATAATCCTGGTCATAACGCCGCCCATTGTTTCCACACCCAGGGATAGCGGGGTTACGTCAAGCAAGACTACGTCCTTGAGCTCGCCGCTTAAGATACCGGCCTGAATGGCCGCGCCCACGGCCACGACCTCGTCGGGATTGACGCTTTGGTTGGGGGTTTTACCGGTCAGGGCTTTGACCAGGTTGTGGACTGCCGGTATCCGGGTGGAGCCGCCCACCAGTATGACCTCATCCACGGCAGCCGCCGTCAGCTTGGCATCAGCCAGTGCTTTTTCCACCGGCAGCCGGCAGCGTTCCACCAGGGCCTGGGTCAGTTCATCAAATTTTGCCCGGCTGAGTTTAGTGTCAAGGTGTTTGGGGCCGTTGGCATCGGCTGTGATGAACGGCAGATTAATCAGGGTTTCCGACACTGACGATAATTCAATCTTGGCTTTTTCCGCCGCTTCAGTCAGCCGCTGCAGGGCCTGCTTATCGGCCAGCAGGTTGATGCCGTGATCTTTTTTGAATTCGGCGGCCAGCCAGTCGACGATGGCTTTATCAAAATCATCGCCGCCCAGATGGGTGTCGCCATTGGTGGCTTTGACTTCAAAGACCCCGTCGCCCACTTCCAGGATGGAAACGTCAAAAGTGCCGCCGCCCAGATCGAACACCAGAATGGTCTCATTTTTCTTTTTGTCCAGCCCGTATGCCAGGGCCGCGGCTGTGGGCTCGTTGATAATTCTCAGCACGTTGAGACCGGCGACCCGGCCGGCGTCTTTGGTGGCCTGGCGCTGCGCGTCATTAAAATAGGCCGGAACGGTGATGACTGCCTCCGTGACTTTCTCGCCCAGGTATTTGCTGGCATCTTCCGCTAGTTTGCGCAATACCAGCGCGGAAATTTCCTCCGGGGCGTAAGCCGTGCCGTCGACGCTAAACTGTACTGCATTTTTGGCGTCGGCGCTGATTTTATAAGGCACCAGCTTGGCCTCGGCCGAAATTTCATCATTGCGGCGGCCAATAAACCGTTTCACCGAGGCAAAGGTTTTGGCCGGATTGAGCACTGCCTGCCGTTTGGCCAGCTGGCCGACAAGGCGCTCCTTATCCCGGAAGGATACCACGGAAGGCGTAGTCCGGCTGCCTTCCGCATTGGCAATGACTGTCGGCCGCCCTCCTTCCAGTACGGCAATAACCGAATTGGTTGTACCTAAATCGATACCTACTATTTTAGCCATAATGATACGCCTCCTAATTTGTTATTATTCATATGCACTCATTGCGATTTGTATATTTACTTTATGCAAATGTTTACAATTACATATTACCAGATAATTGTTATTGATTGGAGTCGCTAATTATCTGATTTAAGCTGATTTAAGGCTGTGTAAGGCTATTAGATAAAATGGCAGTTAGTAAGCGTATGCTGTCTAACTATTTCTGACTTTTTGACTTTATTTGACCTATGATTCTTCCATTGCGTGATAAAAAAACACGGCTTGCACCGAGCCTGTGGCGAAAGCGGCAGCCGATGCTGCCCTTAGCCAGGGAAAGTTAACCTTTCTATCCTGAAAAATAGCATTTTTCATTCTTTGCTGGTGCCGTTGTAACGACATGACTGCCTATCAGGATAAAAAAGCGAGCCGGCTGAACACCTAAGCTAAACTCAGGTGTACGCCGGCCCGGTGATGCAAACGGTCTGAGTCCTGCACCCAGGATTCAGACCGTTTCCGGTTAGGAGCGTTGTAGTTTGGCGGTAATGGTCTCGCGGCCGGCAATATGCCGATGCAGCCCTAAGGCCTGCGGGGGAAGCCCCAGGGCCAGCCCCACCAGCTGGGCCAGATGCAGCACCGGCATCTCCTGCCGGCAGCCTACTGCCGTCCGTCCTTCCGGCTGATTCATGTCAAGCGACATCTGGCACAGCGGACAGGGGGTCACGATACAGTCCGCGCCGGCTCTGACCGCGCTGTAACTGGTTTCACCGGTAATGCGGATCAGGTCTTCACTGGCTGTATAGGTTGCGTGGAAGCCACAGCAGTTCAGTCTGGCCTCATAGTCGACAGGCACAGCGCCAAGGGCGCGAATGAGGTTTTCCAGCGACTGGGGATTGCCATGGTCTTCAAAGTCCATCAGGGCTGGCGGACGGAGGATATGGCAGCCGTAGTAGGCGGCCACTTTCAGACCGGTCAAGGGGCGGTGAACCAGCGGCTGCAGACGGTCGAGGCCGTAGTCGTCCAGCAGCACCCACAGCAAATGGGTGACAGCGCTGGTGCCCTTATAGGCAAGACCGGCTGCGGCCAGGAATTTGTTGACCGTTTCTTTCTGGCCGTTGTCGAGCCGGGCCTTAGCCTGGCGCAGCATTAAGGTGCAGGTATTGCACACGGTTAGGAGGGGCAGCTCCATTTGCTCGGCCAAGGCGATATGACGGGCGTTAATGGCTGTTGCCGCCAGGTCGTCCACATCCTGTACATGGGAGGCGCCACAGCAGGTCCAGCCGGGAATTTCAATAAGCTCAATGCCGAGCGCCTGGGCCACGGCGGTAGTGGCCAGATAGTTTTCTTGGGCCGCTCCCTCCAGCACACAGCCCGGGAAAAATGCGTATTTCATTGTTTTTCACTCTCCCTTACGGCCTTGAGGATAGCCTTAAGCTGGGCGTGGCCCTGCACCTTGCCCGGAAAATGGAAGGGCCTGAGTTTGCCGCGGCGCAGCAGGCGGAGAGCCAATGGGAATTTGGCCATGGAGCCCAGCAGGCCGGCGCTGCGTACCGACAGTTTCGTTTCATTCAGGCGGCCCGCAGCCTCGATATCCTGCAGGAAGGCCAGGGCATGGCGGGCACCGGGATTATCGGTATAACCGAGCTTGATGGACAATCGGCGCAGCCGGGCAATATCTTCGGCGGGAGCTAACCCTTTGGGACATTTTGTGCTGCATTCGACACAGTGCAAACAGCGCCAGAGGCCTTGGGCCAGGATTGCTTTGACGCGTTCGGCTGCCGACTTGTCCCGGGTATCGGCAACAAATTTCCACACCTTGGAATAGGTAAAAGGCTCAAGAAAATCTTTGTTGTTCGCACTGAGCTTGGAACATTCGGAGGCGCAGGCGCCGCAAAGGATACAGCCGGCCTGGGTGTTGATTTTTTTAAAATCGGCTGCGTGTTGGCGGCAGCCGGTCTGGGCGCTGAATTCGTCTTGGGGATCCAGCCAGGTGTTGGCCGCCAGCAGCCGCGCCGCCTGCGGCTCCCAGTCGACAACAAGATCGCGGATCACCTGAAAGTTTTGGAGCGGGCCGATGGTCAGTGTCGTCCCGAAGCGCTCCAGCGTACTGTCAAGGGGGGTTGCGCAGGCCAGCAGGGCCTGGCCGTTGACCCGCACGGCGCAGGCCCCGCAGACGGCTGCCCGGCAGGCGGCGGTGAAAGCAAGGGTGGGGTCAAGGGTTTCTTTAATGGTGAGCAGGCCCCAGAGAATGGTTTTGCCCGGCTGATGCGAGAAGGTGTAGTCCTGGATGAAGTTTTTTGTTCCGTCAAAGCGTTCGATCTTATAGGTTATCTGGCACATTAATATTTCCTTTCTGCCGGCGGGTAGCTGGTGATTGCCACCGGCCGGTAAGATATACTGTAGGACTGGCCTGCCCGGGACACGAGGGTGTGCTTCAGGAAATTGGCGTCATCACGGTCGGGGAAATCGGCCCGGCAGTGACTGCCTCGGCTTTCTTTGCGGTTCAGGGCGCCAAGAACGACTGTTTTGGCCACGGTAAGCATGCTGCCGAGTTCGATGTAGCCGACAAAGGCTGTATTGTAGAGCTTGTTTTGGTCAGGCACTGTCACGGTCTGGTACTCCTGCAGCAGGCTGTCAATTGCTGTGAGCGCTGCCTGCATTTCATCACCAGTCCGGAATACGCCGACCTTGTTCCACATGACCTCGGCCAGCCGGTCGCGGATGGAGGCGGTGGTAATGCCGGTTGCCCTGGTGGTAACCGCGTCATATTTTTTCTCCCAGGCCTGTGAGGCCTGGTCAACCAGATTTTGATCGACAGCTTGCCGCTGCCTGGCGCAGGCGGCGGCGCCCTGACCGGCAAACTGACCAAAGGCAATAATGTCGGCCAGCGAGTTGCCGCCAAGGCGGTTGGCCCCGTGGACTGAGACGCAGGCCGCTTCACCGGCGGCAAAAATGCCTTCCACAGCGGTCGCACAGGTACGGTGGTCAATGACGTCGATGCCGCCCATCGAATAATGGCAGCTGGGGCGAATCGGGATCGGCTGCTCGATCGGATCGACCTGTTCAAAGGTGATGGCCAGATCACGAATCTGGGGCAGACGCTCCAGGATCTTATCCCGGCCTAAATGACGCAGATCCAGTTGCACGTAGGCACTCAGTCCTTCGCCAAAGCCGCGGCCCTCTTTAATCTCGGTTTCGATGGCCTGGGATACAAGGTCACGGGTGGCAAGCTCCATCTTGGCCGGCGCATAGCGGGCCATAAAGCGTTCCCCCCGGTTGTTCAGCAGATAGCCGCCTTCCCCGCGGGAGGCTTCTGACATCAGGATGCCGGTGCCGGCGAGGCCGGTAGGATGGAACTGGACAAACTCCGGGTCCTTGACCGGGATGCCGGCCTCCAGGCAGGCGGCAATACCATCGCCGGTCGAAGTAAACGGATTGGTGGTGCGGAGCCAGTACATGCGGCCGGCGCCGCCGGTGGCGACAACAATTGCCTTGGCGGCAATGGGGACAATCCGGCCGCCTTTTAAATCATAGGCGACAACCCCGCACAGCCGGCCCTGGTCGGCAACAATTTGCAGCAGGTACCATTCTGCCAGCATGGTTACACCATGCTTCAGGCACTGCTCGTACAGGGTGTGCAAAATAACATGACCGGTCACATCAGCCGAAAAACAGGTCCGGGGTGAAGAGGCGCCGCCGAAGTTGCGCTGGGCAATCCGGCCCTGGCCGTCCCGGGAGAAGGGGACGCCCAGATAATCCAATTCGCGGATGGCGGCAGGCATGCTGCCGATAAAGTGTTCAATGGCATCCTGATCGCCGAGATAGTCGCTGCCTTTTACGGTATCAAAAATATGTTTTTCAATAGAATCACCGGGATCGGCATTCTGCAAGGAGCCGTTGATGCCGCCCTGGGCACAGCCGGTGGCGGAGCGGGTGGGGAACATTTTAGTCATCAGGCCGACGGCGAGGCCCTGTTGCCGGCCGGCCTCCAGGGCAGCGCGCATGCCCGCGCCGCCGCTGCCGATTACGAGCACGTCAAAAGTAAGCATGGTTCACCTCAATGATAGTATTATATATAACGCAGCCTATTTGCAGTCTGCCAATTTAGCCTTGCCGATATGCCTTTTGCCCTTCCTGATAGACATTTTTTCCGGTACTGTCAATGGCCACAATGGCCGGGAAATCGACTACCTCCAGCCGGGCCAGCGCTTCGGGCCCCAGATCGCCGTAAGCCACGACTTCATAAGACTTGATTGTTTTGGCGATAAGCGCGGCGGCCCCGCCGGTGGTTACAAAATAAACAACGCCATGGTGCTTCATGCTGTCGACAACCGCGGGTGAGCGGTAGCCTTTGCCAATCATTCCTTTTAACCCTTTGTCCAGCAGCTGCGGGGCGTAGGCATCCATCCGGCCGCTGGTGGTCGGGCCGGCCGAGCCGATCGGCTCACCTGGTTTCGCCGGTGAGGGACCAACATAATAAATCATTTGGCCTGTTAAATCCACCGGCAGTTCTTCCCCCCGGCCGAGGGCTTCCACCATACATTTATGGGCGGCATCACGGGCCGCATAGATGACGCCGGTAATCAGCACGCTATCCCCGGCTCTGAGGCTTTTTATTATTTCCTGGGTGAGGGGTGTAGTGATACGAATTTGTTCAGCCATGTCTTTTCCCCCTACAAGAGCGCTGCCGCATGCCTGGTGGCATGGCAGTTGATATTTACCGCTACCGGCAGGCTGGCAATATGGGTGGGATACCACTCGATATTAACGGCAAGGGCCGTGATGCGGCCGCCCAGGCCCTGGGGGCCAATACCGGTTTTATTGATCAGTTCAAGTAATTCGGCCTCAAGTTTGGCGTAGTCCGGGTGGGGATTGCGTGTAGTCAACGGGCGGAGCAGGGCTTTTTTGGCAAGACAGGCTGCCTTTTCCATTGTGCCGCCAATGCCTACGCCGACAACAATCGGCGGACAGGGGTTGGAACCGGCATTCTCGATTGTTTCCACAACAAACTTCTTTACTCCTGCCACCCCGTCAGCCGGTATCAGCATTTTCAGGCCGCTTTTGTTTTCACTGCCGGCCCCTTTGGGAGCGAGGACAATTTTAAGCTGATCGCCGGGGACGCTTGCCAGATGGATGATGGCCGGCGTATTGTCGCCGGTGTTTTTCCGGTTAAACAGCGGCTCGGCCACCGCTGATTTGCGTAAGTAGCCTTCGGTATAGCCCTGGGCGACACCGGCATTGATGGCTGCCTCCAGGGTGCCGCCTTCGATACAGACATTCTGACCTAATTCGACAAAGACGACGGCGAGCCCGGTGTCCTGGCACATGGGTTTGTTTTCAGCACTGGCAATGCCGGCATTGGTAATGAGCTGGTCGAAGATTTCCCGGCCAAGCGGCGATTCTTCCTGTTCTTTACCTGCGACCAGGGCCTGATAGACATCGGCCGCTAAATAGTAGTTGGCATCCACCGCCAGTTTGGCGACTGTGTCGGTGATTTGCCGGGCTTTGATTGTACGCATGTGATCGCTCCTCTCTATAGCTGCAAACAATAAGCAATAAAATAGATCCGGTCTACCAAAGACCGAGAATTTTCCACCAGGCCGAGCCTAGGCCAATCCAGATAATCAGGTTGATGACAGAGATTATGAATCCCAGCCGCCACCAGGTGTTCTGGTCTACGTAGCCGGCACCGAAATAAATCGGCGACGGGCCGGCCGCATAATGGGTCAGTGACATGCAGAGATTGGACATAAAAGCCAGTGACAGGGCAACAAGATAGGCCGGGGCGCCGGCAGCCACGGCTACCGCAATAAAGGCCGGATACATGGCGGTGATATGGGCGGTAAGGCTGGCGAAAGCATAATGGGCATACAGATAAACGAGGGTCAGGACAATAAACGCCTCCAGCCAGGGGATGCCCACAATGCTTGCTGCTATTGTTTTGGCAAACCAGGGGATGAAACCAAGTTTTGCGAGATAATCAGCGAGGCCGACAAGTGCGCCCATCCAGATCAGTGTATCCCAGGCGCCTTTTTCGTCAAGGACATCCTTCCATTCCAGCACCTGGGTGAGCAGCATGACCACGACGGCTAAGAGGGCGACAACCGTAGCATCCAGTTTGGTGTACTGGGAGGTGCTCCACAGAATGAGGGCACCCGCAAATACCAGGGCCACAATTTTTTCGCCCCAGGCCATTGGTCCCATATTCTCAAGCTCTTTTGCCGCCAGGGCTTTAGCCTCCGGCGTTTTCTTAATCTCCGGCGGGTAGAATTTGTACAGGAAGTACGGCACTACCAGCAGCGACAGAGTACCGGGAACGACAGAGGCTAAAGCCCATTGCCCCCAGCTTAGGTGGATGTTCAGTGTTTTAGCGGCAAGCAGAGCGATGAGGGGATTGCCGGCCATTGAGGTCAGGAACATGGCCGAGGTGATCGTATTGCCCTGGTAGGCTGTCTGCATAAGATAGCTGCCTACTCTGCGGGCAGTCGTTCCCGGTTCGGAGCCAAAGGCTGTACAGAGGCTGCGGACAATGGGGAAAAGAATGCCGCCGGCCCGGGCCGTGTTGGAAGGGGTGGCCGGGCTGATAATAAGGTCGCTGAGGACCAGGGTATAGCCTAGTTTTAACGTGCTGTCGCCAATGGCTTTTATCAGCATAAAGGCAATGCGGCGGCCTAAACCGGTTTTAATAAACCCTTTGGCAAACAAGAATGCGGCAACAATCAGCCAGATTGTGGGGTTGGCGAAGCCGCTAATGGCTTCGGCCGGCTTGAGTACGCCGGCAAGTGCGGTGAACGTCACACTGATGAGGGCCACAGCCCCGATGGGCAGCGGCTGGACAATAAAGCCAAAGATAGTCGCAGCAAAAATTGCCAGCAGCTGCCAGGCCTCCGGCTCAAGCCCCGCCGGCAGCGGGAAAAACCAGATGGCAGCGCCTACGGCCACTGTGGCCAGGGCTTTGGTAAGTTTACTGTTCACAAATAATAATTCCTCCCTATTAATTTTTTGATGATTTTGATAACGCCCTATCTATACTTTAGCACCGCTGTATAAGTAATTAAAATATCGATATTCTATGGTACAATAGGGAGTAGCTATTAAAAATGGAGGAATCATACATGGAATTGCGTCAACTTGAATATTTTGAAGCTGTCAGCAGACTGCAGAACTTTACCCGGGCGGCCGAAGAACTGCATGTGGCCCAGCCATCGATTACTAACGCGATCCAGAAGCTGGAAGAAGAACTCGGGGTATTCCTGTTTGACCGCAGTCAGAAAAAGATTGCCATTACGGCTGAGGGGCAAGCCTTTCAGGTTCGCATTAAAAAAATTTTATTTGACATCCGTCAGGCCGTGCATGAGATGGAGGATTTTCGCAAGCTGAACAGGGGGAGTATTAAATTTGCGGCGCCGCCGATGATTGGCGCCTATCTTTTCCCCAATATTTTTAACCTGTTTAAGAGCACCTACCCCAATCTTGATTTAGCGGTATATGAAGAAGGCTCGCTGGCGGCCCGGTCAATGCTGGAAAGGGAAGAACTGGACCTGGGGCTGATTATTTTGCCGGAGTCTTCCACCGTGCTTAACACTGCGCCCATAACCAGGGAAGAAATTGTTCTGTGCGTGGCAGCGGGGCATCCCCTCCGGTCGGCCAACCAGGTTGCTTTCAGCCAATTGGAGCAGGAGCCTTTTATCCTGTTAAAAGAAGAATTTTTTCACCGCCGGCTTGTCCTCGAAGAATGCGCCCGCCATGGTTTCACCCCGCGGGTTGTGTTTTCTTCCAACCAGATCGAGACAATTAAAGCAATGGTCGCGAGTAACGCCGGTATTTCGTTTCTCATGAACATGGTGGTGCGCAATCAGCCGCAGCTGGTGGGTATACCGCTGGCCGAGCCTTTGTCCATCACAATCGGCCTCGCCTGGAAAAAAGGCAAATACCTGTCCCGGGCGGCTCAGGTTTTTATTGATTTTATTGTTGAATATACTAAATCCTCTCAGTTCCGGGGTGGAGAAACCGGAGCAAAATAGTTATTATCGCCAACAGCTGTTGTCTTCTTCCCTTCTTTTGCATATATATGGTATAAGACGCGAAAGGAGGGTAACAATGACACACATAGAACCATGGGATCGGCCGCAATATTGTACTGCCGGCATCAGCGCCGGCCCGAAGTCCCTTGTCGTCCAGCAGGTACTGGGCGAGCAGGAAGTACAAAAATCGATTGATGTGCATGTGGTTGTGCCGCGGCATAAGCCTGCCATTGAGCAAATCGTTGATGTTTTTGTTAAAAGACTGCAAATTAACAGTGTTGATGTCATACACAATAAGGTTATTGTCAGAGGAAAATTCGAGGTTAAGGCCTTATATGTCGCCTGCCGGCCAAGGCAGCCGGTGCACGCCGTGGAAGTGTGGCCGATTCGTTTCACGGCTCATGCCGATATCCCGGGGGCCAGGCGGGGGATGGACGCCGATGCCGGCGTTGTCGTTGAGTTTGTGGATTATGATGTTGATAAGCACTGCCGGGCCTATTGGCACAAAAAAAAGGGTCATGACTATGATGATTGTGATGACTGGGACGACTGGGATGATGACTGCGACTGCGATGATTATGATGATGACTGCGACGACTGGGATGATGACTGTGACTGCGATGACGGTCATCATAAGCACAAGAAGCATAAGAAACATAAGTGCAAGCCTGACTGTGGCTGCGATCACGATCATGACCATCATTGCAAACCGCACAAACGTCCCCGGCGCTGCACCCGGCGCTTTGACGTCGCCGTTGTCCTGCGGGTTACCGTTAAGGTAATGGCTGACCGGGAGGTTATGTTATATCAGGGAACCCAGGGACTGCCGTATAAACCCAAGGGATAAGTTGCATTGCAATAAGCACTATGTGAGGCCGGGAAAGCCCATATAGTGCTTTTTTTATCCTGAGAGAAGGGTTGACTTTCCCTGGATAAGGGAACCAAGGTCAATGCCCAGCTTGAGCAGAGAAGGTGCCCCGCACCCGGTAACCCCCCGGCCCTTCAGCTTTTGGAGGCTCTGGGCCTAGATTTTTTGCTTACTTTTGTAGCGATGACAAAAGTAAGACACGGCTTGCATTCCAGATCAACTGACGTGTGCAAAGCCAAAGGACCGCGATCGCGGTTTTCTTACTTTCCATGCTGCCAAGCGCCTGCCTGTTCCGGCCCGGTGCTGTCGCCGGCAAAAATATACAGCGGTGCAGGTGCGCACCAGGACAAAAATCGCGGACCGCGGCCGCGTCGCTGTGGCCGGCGGCCGGAATAATTCCCGGCGGCAACAGGTTATATTATGTTTATAGGCTGGAGGGGGAATTGAATGTCCGGTGTGCCCGCAAATGAGCAATTAGTACAGCTGACCCAGGCTTTAACCCAGGCCCGGATTGAATACTGGCTGTCTTATAACCTGTTTACCTGGCAATGGTGGTTTCTGGCAGCTTTGCTTATTGTGCCGTGGCTCATCTTCTATTACGCGGCTGACCGGAGAAAACTGCCGGAGCTGTGGTTATTCGGACTGCTCATACACTTTATTATTATCAGGCTTGATACTCTAGGCGTCGAAACAGGCTACTGGACGTATCCCTACAAGGTGCAGCCCTTTTTTCCTTTTGTCAGCTTTTTTGATTCCAGCCCGCTGCCGGTGATCTATATGCTGGAATATCAGCACTTTCCGGGCTGGCGGAAATTTATCGGCATCAGTGTACTGACAGCCGGTGTGTTTGCCTTTATTTGTGAGCCTGTGCTGGTGGCGATGGGGCTGTATGTGCCGCTTGGCTGGCAGCATATTTATAGTTTTCCCATTTATATCCTCATGCCCTGGGTGATCAAAGCGGTTGTAGAAAGAATCTTTTCTGCGGCCAGGCAAACAACTAATAGTAATGAATAAATGACAGCCAAAAGCCACCGGCCTCCTAGGGGGAGGCCGGTGGCTTTTGGCGCACTTTATTTACCGTACCAGCACACTGATTTTGGTGACAAGCTCCCGGAAGCTGGTACCGCCGATTGTAAAATTTTCGGCAAACGCCTGGGGAGACGGATAGTGCTGTTCTGTAGCGGCAGCATTATACTGCATGACGGATAATTTCTTATCGTAATAAGTAACAACATATTTTTGCCCGTTATACTCAAAGATGATCTCTTCATAGGTAGCGATATCTTCATAAAAATCCTCTATGGTTTTATATTTGTCAGGAAAAGCCTGATGGGCGCCGGTTTTTAATTTAATGACAACCATGGTAACTGCCTCCTGTCCAATTTTTTCTTTATTATATCATAGATATTACTAATATTATCCATGGTATACTATAATCAAAGCCAGCTTTGGCCAGAGGAGTGTGAGCTATGCTATTCAGGCAGTTAAACCCCCACGCCTGCCGTACGTATCTTATCGGTGACGGAAATGACCGGCGGGTCATTCTCATCGACCCGGTTATTGACCATTTTAATGATTATCTGGCTCTATTAACAGCGGAAGGGTTGACCCTTACCCATGTTATTGACACTCACAGCCATGCCGACCATATCTCTGCCGGCTCCGCCCTACGGGATGCAACCGGCTGCGAGTATGTTATGCAGGCAGCGGCGCCGCCTCAGTGTGTCAGTATCCGTGTGCACGACGGTGATGTCCTTCGGTTTAACAACCTGGAGCTTACGGTCCTGCATACCCCCGGCCATACTCCGGACTCGATCAGTTTGATCGTTGGGGATAAGCTGCTAACCGGGGATTTTCTGTTTCTTGACGATGCCGGCGCCGGCCGGGACGATCTGCCGGGCGGCAGCCCGGGCGACCACTGGGACAGCCTGCATAAACTCCGTGCTTTACCGGCTGAACTGGTCGTCTGCCCGGCCCATGAATACCGGAACAGACAGCCGTCAACCCTTGGCAGGCAGCGGCAGAGCAATCCCCATCTTAAGCAGCGCAGCAAGGAGGAGTTTATTCACTACCTGGAAGACCTGCGGCTGGGTCCTGCCGACTGGATGCGTGATGTGCTTGCGGCTAATTACGCCTGTGCCCAAGACCCTCAGGCGGCCTGGATTCCTGTCGATACGCCGGCCTGTGAGATCAAAGGGACGATGGCGGCCGGTGTCAACGAGATTCAGGTCCGGTATGTTGAGGCCCAGACAGTAAGCCGCTGGCTGGAAGCGGATCCTACTAATGTGGTGCTGCTTGATGTGCGGGAACAGGAGGAACTGACCGGTCCGCTTGGCCGGCTGGAGGGGATACTCCATATCCCGATCGGCCGGCTGGCAGCCCGCCTGGCCCGCTTGCAGGAACATACAGACAAACGGATTGTGGTTGTATGCCGGTCTGGTGCCAGAGCGACTACCGGTGCTCAGATCTTAATGAAAGCCGGCTTTGACAGGGTTTATGTGCTTAAAGGCGGGATGCTGTCCTGGAAACAGCTTGTCAGTGGAGGGTTGTGACAACACAGGCCGCAATAATCATGATGAGTTCTAAACAGGCCACCGGGCGCAGCGTTTTCAGGAAATCGGCTTTAAAATAATCCAGCGTCACCAAGAGGCAGAGGTGGGCCGGAGACAGCATCTGCCCGGCCGTGCCCAGGGCAAAGCAGAGCATCGCCAGTGTGATATCACCAGGTGACAAAACCGCGATAAAAGGAAATGTTATGGCAACAAAACCCTGCGAAGTACCTGTTAAAATGCCGGCGATAAAAGCGATGGCCCCAACCACAACCGCATTGGCGATCGCGAGATTGTTGAGCAGCACGGCAATATCATCAATGGCGCCGGTTTGGTGCAGGATGTTTTGAAAGAACAGAATCGCCACAATGCCCCACAGCAGTTTACGATCCAGGGCATGCGCCAGCATCGTCCGGATCGCGGCCGGGTTCTGGCGGAGCATAAGAACCATGGCGGCAACGACAAGGGCCATGGAAACGGAAGCGGCCAGGTTGAAGAAAACGACCAGGATAAAGTTTACTATAATTGGGCCTGCTGCCATTGTCACATAATAATACCCGCGGTCTACCTCCTGACTGACAATGGCCGGCGCCGGCGCGGCCGGTTGTTTTTTCAGCATTGTCAGGAAAAACAGCCAGCCGATCACTGTTGCCAGGACGGTCAGCCAGGCCATGTTGGCGATCAGGGCGCTAAGCGGGATATTGGAAAGCTGGCTGGCGAGCAGCATGCCGGTAAAAATCGGGTTGGTATATTCCCAAATGTGGCGGAACCAGTAGTTGATTGCCGTTTTCTTCTCCGGGGTCAGCTGATAGGGCTTGCTGGCGCTTTCCACTAAGGGGGCCGAGAAGATCGCCCCGCCCAGGGAGGGTAAAAAGCCAAGAAAAGCAGGCATTAATGCTAGCAGGATCCGTTCACTGCGCAAGGCCCGGCGGGCGGTTGTCATTAAGCCGTCGACAATGCCGCCGGTTCGCAGCTGGTATTCAAGGCACATGACAAAATACAGGGCCAGTACGATTTCCCAGGTACTGTGACTCTGTACGGTATCGATTACCGCCGTCTGAAAATGAAGCAGGTTATACCCGGAGAGCAGCCATAATACAGTGGCTCCGGTCAGCATGGCATGGCCCATTTTTACTTTACGGTTCAGCAGGATGACAATAATGGCGAGGGTGACAAGGATTTTTATTATAGCAAGCATATAGGCAGCAACTCCTGAGCAAAAATAGGTTACCTGAATGTATTCCAGCCGGTGAAGGCGATACCTGCTGGCAGGCGCAGTTTTTTTCGCTATAACAGGGAACGGGATATCCGGCCGGTTGGCGGCGGATATCCCGTTAGTGTTGAGTTTACTTCTTTGGCCGGCTCTGGTGCAGTGTTGACGCAATTTTGGCGTTTACTTCCACCAGTTGTTGAACCATAGCGGGTTCAACGCCGTAGGCCTGAGCAGTGGCAATCACTTTCTCCCAGGCTTTGTCAATGGTTATCAGGTAGTCGCCGTCAGCCTCCCGGGCCCAAACCATGCGCGCGGCCTGGTCCGCTTTAGCAGGCTTATGGCCCACAAGCCAGTCAATACTAACCTGGAAATGGGATGCAATGCGGCTCAAGGTGGCAATATCCGGTTCGCGGCGGTCAACCTCCCAGGAGGCTAAGGTGGAACGGTCCACTTTAAGTATGGCGGCTAACTCTTCTTGCGTCAGCTGATTCCTCAGTTGCTTGATTCTTGTACCCAGGGTTTTCATAAGCCCACACTCCTCACTATTACCATAACGCGCTTATGTCCCAGGTTCAATTAATGTGTCCATAAGACATTGCCGGAAAGGAATTTTACAATTATTGCCGAATTAAGTGTCTTAATGACACTGAAGAAAAGCAAAGCTACAGGGATGAGGGGGCGTTGGCGGTGAGTACTATCTATCCACAGGCAGATGACTGGGAGGCAGCCGGGGTGGCCCGCCGGGAGGTAATCGGGCGTATGGCTGTGGGGATAGCCCATGAGATTAGAAATCCATTGACTGTCGTTAAAGGCTATTTGCAGTTACAGGAGAAAAGAGCAGTTTGCTGTCCTGACGAAACGTTGGCCATCATCCGGCAGGAGTTAGGCAGGATTGAAGAATTGGTAACCGTTATTATATCACTGGCTCCTAACAAAACAAGTATAAAGAGCCCGCAAAACCTTAATGACCTTGTAAAAAAGGCATATCCGGCCATTCAGCAGGCTGCCGCGCAAAACGGCATGACCGCCGAGCTGGCGCTAGGCGAGCAGTTGCCACTGGTAAATCTGGATGCGGCCGAGATTGAGCAGCTGCTCATGCACCTGGCCGGCAACGGCCTTGAAGCCATGGGGACAAGCGGCAGGCTGACGCTGGGCACGGTGCTTGACAAACAGGGGGTAAGGCTGTATGTTCAGGATGAAGGCCAGGGTATTCCGCCGGAACAGGTAAGACGGATTTTTGACCCGTTTTTTACCACCAAAAAGACCCATACCGGTTTGGGGCTGGCTGTCAGCCTCAGTATTGTGGAACGGCATCAGGGGCGGATCGACGTTAAGCCGGCACCGGGGACCGGCAGTATTTTTACCATACTGTTTCCGGTTGTGAAATAATCCCGGCCGGGCTGTTTGTTGCCCGGGCTTGTAAAATGTGGTAATATAAATTAACTGCATCTTATCAACAATATGGCGGTGGAACGCATGAATTATTTATTGTCCCCTCTGGGTGACGGCGCCTATGTAATCGCCGTCGAAGATACCTGGACCTGGGATGTTCCCTCTTATACCAATATGTATGTACTGCGGCGCAACGGCCAGACAATCCTGATTGATGCCGGTCTGAAGCGATACCAGCCGGCAATCGCCGCCGCGCTGGGCGAAATTGGCGTGACGCCTGCGCAGGTGACGCATATTTTGCTGACCCACGGGCATCATGATCATGTTGAGGGCGCTGCCTGTTTTGACCAGGCCCGGAAATTTGTCCATTCTGCCGATGTACCGTTGCTGCCGGCCCCGCTGGCCGCCCAGTTTACTGCTTATGCGCCGCTGGCTGAGGGCTCGCGGTTTACGGCCGAGGGTCTTAGCGATTTTGAGATTGTTCTCGTCAACACGCACTCGCCCGGCTCGGTTGCCATTTATGATCAGCTTACCAAGGTCCTGTTTGTTGGTGATTTTTTCTGCTACTTTGGCGAAGCCCTGCCGGACGGTGAACTGGTTACCGCCAGTGACTATATCCGGCGGGGGTCCTGCGAGTATGTTGCCGGGCAGGCGGCTGCCGGCGGTGCGGAGTTTGCCGCTTTTATTGCCGGCTTAGGCCGGCTGCGTGCTTTCCAGCCTGATTTTTTCTGTACAGGCCATGGCGTTGTTCTACGCGAGGATATTCAGGGGTTTGTCAATCAGATGTGGTTGAGCGGGACCCGGGGCCGCCGGGAATAAAAATGTAAGCGGGAGGAATTGTGATGGATTTTAGATTTGCCCACAATAATATTAATGTGCTGAACCTGGAAAAAAGCATGGCTTTTTATAAAGACGCGCTGCATTTGGAAGAAACCCGGCGTATTGAAAAGCCAGGTTTTATCATCGTGTATCTGGGTGATGGGCAGACACCGCACAAATTGGAGCTGACCTGGCTGAAGGAGCGGCAGGCAGCCTATAACCTTGGTGAAAACGAGTTCCATCTGGCTTTTACCACCAGTGACTTTGAACAGGCCTATCAACACCATAAGCAGATGGGCTGTATTTGTTATGAAAACAAGGAGATGGGCATATACTTTATTGCCGACCCGGACGGGTACTGGCTGGAGGTTTTGCCTGAACGCTTTTAGGAATTTTGATAGGAAAGCTAAAACCGGATATAATAATAGTAGCCGGAACCCTGTGGAAAGGGTTCCGGCTTTGTTGCATAGCAAGAACGGCTAAGGCTCGGCGCAAGCCGTGTTAGGTATTAATATGCTTCCACAAAGACTTCAAAGAAGCCTTTGGGATGAATACAGGCCGGGCAGAGTTCCGGCGCCTGGTCGCCTCTGTGAATGTAGCCACAGTTGTTACATTTCCATTCCACGGCGCAGTCTTTTTTCAGGACCGTTTCATTGACTAAATTGTTATACAGTTTCCTGTATCTGGCTTCGTGGTGTTTTTCCACTTCGGCTATTTTTCTGAAGACGACGGCAATGGCCGGAAAGCCTTCCTGGTCGGCAACATCGGCAAAATGAGGATACAATTCGGACCATTCCTCGTTTTCCCCGTTCGCCGCCGCCAGCAGGTTTTCCTTGGTGTCACCCCAGGCAACAGGATAATCGGCATGAATGTTCACCATCTCGCCGTTTACGCTGTCGATCAGAAACTTATAGAAACGCTTAGCGTGTTCCTTCTCGTTGTCGGCTGTTTCCGTGAACAGGTTGGCAATCTGAACATAACCTTCTTTTTTCGCTGTGGCGGCATAAAAGGTATAGCGGGTGCGGGCCTGTGACTCGCCGGCAAAGGCTTTCATCAGGTTTTCGGCAGTTTTTGTACCTTGTAATGATTTCATGACAAATCTCCTCACTTACATATTATTTTTGCAGGATCAACAAAATAACCCGGAAGGTTTTGTTCCGGCTGTTATTTGTAATCTAATAGTTACTGCAAAAACAGAGAAAATCCTGCCTCGCCGGGAAAAGTTGTTTACGTAAGCGGCCAAAGTGCAGGGCAATGTAAGCGCGGGGTACCCGGCAGGGCCAGGTTTGACGTCCGCAGGCTCTGACCGACGCAGACTGCCGGCCGGCAGGATAATGCGGCGCCGCCGCGGAAGTTGTAGGTAGACATAGTTTATTTTTATTTTACAGGAGAAAAAATGAAGTCTTTTATTGGTATTATCTGCTTGTTTTTGTTAGTTTACGCAGCAGCCTGCTATTACACCGGCTTACGTTTGTACCAATCCCTGGGTGCGATTCTGCCGGTTTACGCCGGCTATTACTGGGGCTGTTATGCACTGCTGGCCGTTACGCCTGTAATCGCCCCGCTGGCCCGGGGCCGGATTCCCCGTTGGTTATGCGGCCTGGCTGCTGTTGCCGGCAATTACTGGCTGGCTGCACTGTATTATTTAGTGATAAGCTGGGTTTTGGCGGACAGTGTGCGTTTGGCCGGCGGCTTGTTGTGGCCGGCCGCGCCGGGGCTGCCGCCAGCCTGGTTAGGCGCTGCCGTAACCGTGACGGTTGGCTGTCTGCTTGTTTACGGGGTCTGGAATGGCCGCAACCCCCGGATCTGCCGCTATGACGTGACAATCAGGAAAGCGGCGGGCCGATTGACAGGCCTGCGGGCGGTCCTGGTTGCGGATATCCATCTTGGGGTTATTGTCGGCAATGACCGCCTGGCGGCCATGGTAGATCAGGTCAACCGCCTGCAGCCGGATATTGTTTTTTTGGCCGGCGATACGATTGACGAGGATGCCGAGCTGTTTATCGGGCAGAACATGGCGGCGCTGCTGCGGCAGTTGACCCCCAGGTACGGTGTGTATGCTGTTCTGGGCAATCATGAATATCTGGGCGGGCAGGCTTTGTTGGCTGTCCAGGCTTTGGAGCAGGCCGGGGTGCAGGTGCTGCGTGACCGGTATGTAAAGGTTAATGAGCAATTTTATGTGGTGGGGCGGGATGATCCGACAGTGGCCCGGATGGAAGGGACAAAACGCCTGACCTTGCCGGCCGTTATGGCGGGAGTTGACCGGTCTTTGCCGGTGATTCTGCTGGATCATCAGCCGCAGAATCTGGACGAGGGCCAGCGGCAGGGGGTTGACCTGCAGCTGTCCGGCCATACCCATCATGGCCAGTTCTTTCCCAATAACCTGGTGACAGAACGGCTGTTTGAGCTGGACTGGGGGTATCTGCGCAAAGGCGCGTATCAGGCTATTGTTTCCTGCGGCTATGGCACCTGGGGCCCGCCCATACGGATTGGCAATCAGCCTGAGATTGTCGATATCCGGATTACATTTAAGGGGGAGTAGCGCGGCAGCCGAGAAAAAAAGCAGCCCGGACCTGAGTGGTTACAGGTCCGGGCTGTTCTTCCGGCTGCTGTTATCGCTGCAGCAGCGGCACCGTATTGGCGGCGTGAGGCATTACGGTGATCGTATAGTCTTTGCGGCCCAGCTTTTGTTCAGCAATCGCCAGGGCCTCTTCGAGGGTAGTTGCGGCAATTAGGCCGGCTTTTTCAATAAAGGCCCTGTTTTCCGGCAGGGTGACAATAATGAACGGGACTTTGCTGGCCATCAGGCCGGTTTTAAGGGCGACAAAGCCGGGGACAGTAAAGGCTTTGCGCAGCGCCAGCTCCCGGTCGTACAGTGACTCATAGTCAAACCAGCCGCTGAAGTCGGGCGGTTCCATAATGTCACGGCATTCCAGCAGGACAATGATGACACCGCCGTCCTCTTTGACGGCCATATAGGCGTTGTCGGTGGTTTTCGATCCCTGGTACAGATTGATATCTTTGGGGAAGCCGCCGGCCGATGCAATGACCAGATCGGCTTTGGCGCTAATGGGTACGCCAAAAATATCTTCCACTGTTTTGCAGCCTTCACGCCAGGCATTGTACCAGTGGCCGGCCACAAAACGGGCAAACTTGCCTTCCGGCGTGAGAACGGCATTGAGCAGGAAGGCCGGCTTAGCCATAGCCGCCATTTCGGTCATATCCTCATGCATAGGATTGCCTTCCAGTTTGCCGGAGATGCAACTGGGGCTGATGCCCTGGCCGACAACCTCATTCAGGCAGAAGCTGTGGTTGCCCTGAATGCTGGCATAGCCGGCGACACCAGGCATAATGGCCTTGCGGCCGCCGCCAAATCCGGCCATGAGGTGATAAACAATCCCCCCTGTCAGGATGACCTTATCAGCATTCACGACATGCTTGTTGATATATGTTTTCACACCACGGGTGGTTGTGCCGACATAAACGAAGTCTTCGCCGGCCGGTGCATAGCTCTGTTCAATCCGGATGCGGCCGGTTACTTCCCGGCCGTATACAAGGTTGTTTTCCTGCTCTGTGTGGTGACGGTGAGCACCCAGGCTGACAATCAGTTTAATATTGCCGTCAGGTATGCCGGCCTCATTCAGTTCATTTAACAGGGTTGGCAGAAATTGATCATATTTAATCCATTGGCGGGTAATATCGCTGGCAATGATGGCCACAGTATCGCCGGCCTGTACCACTTCGTTTAACGGGGGCGAGTCGATCGGCTGCCGGAGTGCCGCTTTGACTGCCGCCGGCACATCCTCAATCGCCGCCGCCGGTTTCCCTTCCACAACATGGATTATTTGTTCTTCAGGCAGTGCTAGTTTGACCTGGCTGTCACCAAGCCCTAAATAAAATTCTTTTAGCATGTTTTATCCCTCCAGGTAACCATATACTAGATTGCTTGCTGATTTCCTGCCAACAGGACGGGGCGCTTGGGGATTAATATTTTTGCAGGGACAGGATTGTCATACAGGCACAGCCCAGGGCGGCAATACCGACCAGGAACATCAGCCCGCCCACATAACTGCCGGTCAGGCTGATGAAAAAACCGATTAAGACCGGGGCAAAGGCTGAACCGCCATTGCTCAGGCCATTCATCATCCCAGCGCCGGCCCCGATGGCCTTGCCTGGCACAATGCGCTGGAGAATGGCCCAGGAAGAGGGCAAAGCGATGGCGACAGAGGCAATGCCGGCGGAGATCAGCAGGGCGGCGGTCAGGTTGTCGTTGGCGGTGGCGCCGAAATAAAGGCCGAGGCCTGAGCCGAGATGGGCAACGGCAATGAACGGGGCGCGGCGGCCAAGCTTGTCGGCCAGATGGCCAAAGAACAGGATGCTGACACTGCCAAGAATATAGGGCAGCGAGGCCAGGGCCCCCATTTCCGTCCAGGAGAACCCGCGGGCCGCTTTAAGGTAGGACGGCAGCCAGGCCATGGTGCCCCACCAGATACAGGCTATGCAAAAATAATTCACTGTCAGCAGCCAAAACCGGTAATTGAGCACAAAGGAGCGTATCCGTTCACCCAGGCTTTCTGTTTTAATTTGGGCTTCTTCTTCCGCCTCAATTTTTAAGGCGCTTTCGATATACTCCAGCTCGGCCGCATTGACCCGTTTATGCTGCCGCGGATGGTCGGTGACAAAAAACCAGATTAATGCCAGGGGAATAAGACCCAGGGCCCCCAGGATGAAAAAGCTGGGACGCCAGCCCCAGGTAGATACAATCCAGCTGAAAAAAGGCATAGCCAGTGCCGGACCGCCCATCAGGCCGATCAGCCAGACCCCATTGGCCTTGCCCCGTTCGTTGGGAGGGAACCAGTTTTTCACAAACGTGCTTTGCATTGGCCAGTGCATGCCTTCACCGATTCCCAGAATGATTCTGGCCACAAGCATGGTGCCAAAAGTCATTGCCCAGCCGCCGATCATAACCGAGATGGTCCACAGTAATATGGAGATAGCCATGGCTTTGCGGGGGCCGATGTAGTCGCCAAGCGGACTGAGCACGACATTGGCCACGCCATAAGCGATTAAAAATAAGGTCATTAACAGGCCCATTTGGACAGGCTGGCCTTTAATTCCCATCTCTGTGAGGAAGGTATTGTCCGCAAGTAAAACCGAGACATTTACCCTGTCCAGGTAAGCCACGAGCAAGGTGAGGAGCAGAATGGCCACTAACACTACCCGCTGTCTTGTCGGCCGCGCAGACTCCGCCGTTTGGGTTGCGGCTGTTGGTGTTGTTTGCATTTTAGATTTCCCCCTGTTTTGTTCGTTGTACAAAGATATAAGTGCCTGTTAATTATTATAGAGATTGTTTCATATACCGTCAATAGGGCGTGGGTGGTGCGAAAACAACAATATTAAACAAAACCTGTATCTGCGGCGGTGGCAAAAGCGAATCTGGGACTGAATCCCCGACCAAGGCAGGATTCTGCCCAAAAACAGGTTACATAAACGGGCGGCTGGGTGGGAAAATTAGTGGAAAAGGCAACAGGAGTTAATGGCTACATGCAAATATTAAAAGATATTTTAAGGCAGGCAACCGCCTTGCCTGACAAACCGCAGGGGGCGAGGTTCCAGGTTGTTGATACCATGGCTGCTTTCTGGCAGCATATGAACAGCATTACTATGCAGGCCAAAATATTTGAGGCCTCTTCCTTGCTGGCCCCTTTTTCGCAGACTTTGCCCGGCCCGGCTGCTTTTGCCCGCGAGGTGGAATACGGAAACCTGCTGCCGCCGGCCCGGTTTCTCTGGATTGAGGTCGTAGATGCCGAACTGCCCGCCCACCTGGGGGTTGCATTATCTTATCGGGAGCAAACGGCGCAGGCGGCGGAATGGGCGGAAAAATACGGTGTTCATCGCCCGTTCGCCTGGGTTTGCCAGGCCCGGTCCTTCATCAAGCAACGGTACCTGCAGACGCTGCCGCTCAAATGGGAGTGGCTGGAATATATCGATGAACAGGGGGAATCTGTCAGCAGTATTCTCCAGCCTGCCGCCGTTCCGCAATATGTGGATAAAGCCCTGGCGGCTGAGTTGAAAAGCGTGGCATGCATTCATCATCATCTGTGTGCCTTTATTGCCAATCTGGGGTTGTACTCAGTTGATTTGATCAACCGCGGCCAGGTGAGTGTAACTGCCCGCCCGGGCCGGCAATATTGTTATCACATACTCGAAAATAAAACAAATAACCGATACTGGACGCGGCACGTGGATTAGTGATAATATAATTACAGAATATGGAGACAAGCCAGACGCTGGTCTGGCTTCTTAATTTTGAGGTGCCAGGTGAGAGAAACCCGTTCAGTGCAAGAAAAAGTACGACAATTCCTGATTATTTTTTTACCCATATTTATTACCCAGCTGTCGTTGATGGCCACCGGTTTTTTTGATACGGTCATGTCCGGCAAGGTAAGCCATTATGATCTGGCCGGTGTTGCCATTGGCGCCAACCTGTGGATGCCTGTCTTTACCGGGCTTGGCGGGGTACTGGCCGGGCTGACGCCGATTCTGGCCCAGCACCACGGCGCTGGCCGGAAGCAGGAGATGCCGTTCCTGCTGATCCAGAGTATTTATTTGGCCCTGGCCCTGGGCGGTCTTGTCATTGCCGGCGGTTCGGCGGTGCTCGGCCCTTTGCTGGCGGCCATGAAGCTGGAACCGTCTGTCCGTGATATTGCCTATCGGTTTCTGGCCGCGCTGGCTGTCGGGGTAGTGCCTTTGTTTGCGTCGGCAGTCTGCCGGAATTTTATTGATGCTCTGGGCTATACCCGCGTCACTATGCTGATTACGCTGTGTGCGGTGCCTATTAATATTGCGCTCAACTATCTGCTGATCTTTGGCTATTACGGGTTTCCCCGGCTGGGCGGGGCCGGAGCCGGATATGCATCGGCCATAACCTACTGGTGTCTTTTCTTCATTAGTATAGGGGTTATCCATTATTTACCGCCGTTTAAGGAGTATCGCGCTTTTGCCAGCCTTCCCGGCATTTCCCTCAAGACCTGGCGTGAGCTGCTGACGGTGGGTTTGCCGATTGGCTTGGCGATATTCTGCGAAGTCAGCATTTTTGGCGTGGTGGCTCTGCTGATGGCTGAATACGGAACGGCTGTGATTGCCGCCCATCAGGCCGCCATTAATTTTGCCGGGTTAGTGTATATGGTGCCGCTGAGTATTGGAATGACCCTGACAATTGTTATCGGTTTTGAAGTCGGTGCCCGCCGGTATCATGACGCTGCGCTTTACAGCAAGCTGGGCCTTGGCATTGCGATAATAATCGCCGGTTTTTTTGCTATCGGCTTGTTTGCTTTCAACCGGCAGATTGCCGGCCTGTATACCCAGGAGCCGGGCGTGCTGGAATTGATCCGGAATTTTCTGTTCTATGCTGTTTTTTTTCAGCTGTCAGATGCCATTGCCGCACCGATTCAGGGGGCCCTGCGCGGCTATAAGGATGTGCGGGTAACCTTTTTGATGGCTGTTTTGTCTTATTGGGTCATCGGTATGCCTGTCGGCTATCTGCTGGCAAAATACACGGCCCTGACCGCGTATGGCTACTGGGTGGGGTTTATCGCCGGCCTGGCCGTAGGGGCGGCAGTTCTGCTGTTAAGGCTGATCCGGCTGCAGCGTAAAGTTACACAAGGCAGGAATTAACTGGCTTTTGTAGTATTAAGTGTAATGTGGTGCTATTGATAATTACTGCCTTTGCTTCGCTTAGGAAATGAAAAGGGGTTTATACAATGAGTGCTGTAAAATCAAATTTGCTGCTCCTGCTGGCAGCAGCCATCTGGGGGCTTGCTTTCGTAGCCCAGCGGGTGGGCATGGATCATATTGGGCCGTTTGCCTTTAACGGGATACGCTTTGTGTTAGGCAGTCTGTCGCTGCTGCCGCTGATCTACCACTTTGGCCGCAAAGCGCAGCCGCCGCGGGCCGGCGAGCCTGCCAATGCGGTGAAGGCCGGAATTCTGGCCGGTGTCGTCCTGTTTGCCGGGGCATCCCTGCAGCAAATCGGTCTTATTTATACTACAGCCGGCAAGGCGGCGTTCATTACCTGTCTTTATATTGTGTTTGTTCCCCTTCTGGGCATCTGTTTACAGCATTGCATCAGCAGGGCAACCTGGCTGGGCTCGCTGCTGGCCCTTAGCGGTTTGTACCTGTTATGTGTCAAAGAGGATTTTTCCATTGCCTATGGCGACTTCCTGGAGCTGGCCGGCGCTTTATTCTGGTCTGTGCACATTTTGCTGATTGACCATTTTGCCAACAGGGTAGATGTGTTGAAGCTGTCTCTTTACCAATTTATTACCTGCGCCCTGCTCAGCCTGGGCACGGCCTTTTATTTTGAAACAATCACCAGCGAGGGAGTGGCCGGGGCCCTCATCCCTCTGTTGTACGGCGGTATTTTTTCGGTCGGGATCGCTTACACCCTGCAGGTAGTTGGCCAGAAATACTCGCCCCCTGCCCATGCTGCCATTATACTCAGTATGGAAACCGTTTTTGCCGCTCTGGGCGGTTTTTTGCTGCTGGACGAGCGCTTAGGCGTAAGAGAGTTAGCCGGTTGCGCTTTAATGCTGGCAGGGATGCTGTCGACACAGCTGCAGGGCCTGCAGCCGGCAGGCCGGGCGGCCGCAGAAGCCGACGGCAAAACCGGCTGAACCGGGAGTGTTTAGTATGAAGGACGTTCAGTTTTACCGTGATGCCGATTTGCCGTTTTTTGAATTGAAATTATGCGACTCCAGCCGTCTTGCTTATAAAAAGCATGCCCATGAGGAGTATTCGCTTGGCCTGGTGGAGCATGGCAGCAGCACCTTTTGGTGTGCCGGCCGGCTGCTGACGGTTGGACCCCGGTCGGTAGTGCTGATTCCGGCCGGCATGGTCCATGCCTGCAATCCCCAGGCGGACAAGCCGTGGCGCTATAAAATGCTGTTTTTGGATGTGGTCTGGGTGAACCGGTTTTTTGCCGCCAGGGGCCGGCGGGCAGGCGATGGCCCGGTTGTAAAAGTTATGTCCGATAGGCAGGCCCTTAGCGTTATGGACAAGCTGGTTGCAAGCCTGATAAACCCCTCCGGCCCCCTGGAAAAAGAGGCAAGCATTGTTGCGCTGCTGGAGCAGGCAACCGATGCGGCAAGTCCGGCGCTTCCCGGCGGCAGGCTGGAAGCGTTGCCCCGGTTAACCGTTATTAAAGACTACCTGCACGCTCATTTTGCGCAAAAGATTACCCTGGCGGCCCTGGAGCAAGTCTCCGGCTGTAACCGGTTTGCCATTATCCGGGCGTTTAAGGAAGAATTTGCGGTACCGCCCCATACGTACCAGACGCTGCTGCGGATTAACTATGCGAAAAAGCAGTTGCGTCAAAACAAGCCTATGGCCGAGATCGCCTATGAAGCCGGTTTTTATGATCAAAGCCATTTTATCAGGGTTTTTAAAAGCCATACCGGCGTGACGCCGGAGAAATACCAGAAGCTGACATAGCCGGTTCTGCAATTTTTTACAATACGCCTGGCTGCTTTTTTCGCTATGCTAAAGAAAAAAAGCAGGAGGCACTATGTACAGACAACGCTTACAACTTATGACCTTACGGCATCGCCGGTATTTGCTGGCCAATCTATTGATGCTCCTGACGGTTGTGTTATGGGGCAGCTCTTTCATCAGCATAAAAATTGCTGTTGCCGAAGTGCCGCCGGTTACGCTGGCGCTTATCCGCTTTGTCATTGCCTCTGGATTGCTCTGGGGGCTGCTCAGGCGGCTTGAACCCGCGGCCAAAATAGCGAAGGCCGACCTGCCCCTGATGGCAGCGGCAGGCTGTCTGGGGATTACCCTGTATTTCTACTTTGAGAATACCGGGGTGCAGCTGACAACCGCCGTCAACGCTTCGCTGATCGTCACCGTCATCCCGATTCTTGCCATCAGCCTGGATGTGCTGTTTTTTCATGCCCCTCTGTCACCCTTGAAAGCAGTCGGTATGGCGCTTGCGATTATTGGCATGTATTTGTCCGTAACTGCCAATGGCAAGCTTGATTTCAACTCTGAACACTTTACCGGCAATCTTTTTGTCATGGGGGCAATGCTCGCCTGGACCTTTTACACGCTGGTGAACAAATCGCTGCAGAATAAATATACAGGCCTGGGTATGACCACCTTTCAAACCATGCTGGGAACCTTGTTTTTATTGCCCCTGTCCCTGTCAGAATGGGATGAATGGCGTGCATTCTCGCTCACTGCGTTTTGGCATATCCTGTTTTTGGCAGTAGGCTGTTCGGTAATCTGTTATTTATTGTATATGTATGCGTTAAAGCAGCTGGATGTGGCGATAACGACCCTGTATCTAAATTTAGTGCCTGTCGTTGGGGTTTTGGGCGGCTATTTTATCCTGGGCGAAAGCGTGCTGCCGGTCCAGCTGGCCGGCGGTGCCTTAACACTTGCTGCCATTGTGGTCATGAATCTGGACCGGACAGGGCCGGCTGCCGGCCGGGGGGGAATCCCGCCCGGCTATGAACGAACTCCTGCAAAACAAATGGAATTTCCCGGGAAATAGTCGAATTTTGCAGGGATACAACGGATGGCCGCAAGTCACCCGCGGCCGGCCTGGCATTTTAGAGACGGCGGCAATGATAATTTTTTATTTCTTATTGATAAGTAGGATTATATGGGGTATACTTAAATGAGCATATGCCCGAATGGAAGGCTGATAAAGAATGGCAAGAAGACGTTGTTGCGGTTTAATTGATGATCCCCCGCTTTGCCGGGAGTTTTCGCCCCGCCTGCCGGGCAGCGAGCAGCCGGTTGTTTTGCAGTTGGAGGAGCTGGAAGCTGTCCGCCTGAAAGATCATAAGGGCTGGGAGCAGGCTACCTGTGCTGGGGTCATGGGTTTGTCCAGGCCAACTTATCAGCGAATTTTGCAGTCTGCCAGGTATAAAATTGCCATGGCGCTGGTAGAGGGTCGGGCGATCATTATCCAGGGAGGGAACTATATTATGAAGAACAGGGTATTTGAGTGTGTTGAATGTCACCGGGTCTGGGAAGAAGCTCCCTGTACCGAGGGAGGCAAGCACGGTTACGAGCTGGCCTGCCCCCAATGCGGCAGTATGAAGAAAATGAAACTGGAAAACGGAGTAAAACAGGCCTGCGGCGGCGGCCGGCAGGAGCACAGTCAGGGAGGCTGCTGCTGTGGCGGCAGCCACGAAAACTAATAGGCAGGGAAGCGCTATTGGCAAACCCAATAGCGCTTCTGTTGTTTTTGCGCGCCGGCCGGGCTTGTTCTGGATCAGACCCGGCGACAGCAGGAATTGACCAACTTTTTACAGAATATAGTAGCTACTGATTGTATGATAAAGAGCATACTATAGGATAGAATAGGTAATGGAAAGATGAGCTCATGAAAGGAGACCCACTATGAACACTTCAATCCTTAATAAGTACGCGCAGCTTGTTGTTAAAACCGGTGTCAATATTCAACAAAGCCAGACACTTGTTATTAACTCGCCGCTCGAATGCGCGCCTTTTGCCAGGGCCATCGCCGAGGCGGCTTATCAGGCAGGGGCCAGAGAGGTTGTCATGAACTGGAAGGATGAACTGTCTGCCAAAATCAGGTTCCTCCAGGCCCCGGAAGAGATATTCGACGAGTTCCCTGACTGGCAGAAAGAGTTTTATCTCTCCTATGTCCGCCAGGGGGCTGCCTTTGTCAGTATTGCCGCGTCAGACCCGGAGCTGTTAAAAGATGTGGACCCGGACCGGGTTGTGCGGGTGCAAAAAGCCAGTAACACAGCGCTGAAAGAGTACCGCGAAAGATTGATGAGCAATAAAAATGCCTGGTGCATTGTGTCTGTGCCCACCACTGCCTGGGCGCAGAAGGTGTTCCCGGAGGCGGCTGAAGACCAGGCTGTTGAACAGCTGTGGGCTGCTATTCTGCAAGCTGTCCGGGTGGATACGGCCGACCCGGTCGCTGCCTGGCAGGCACACAGCCAGGCCCTGAAACAAAATATGAAGCGCTTAAATGATCTTAAAATCAAAGAGCTTCATTACCAGAATTCACTGGGGACAGATTTGCGGATTGAGCTGCCTGACGGCCATATCTGGCTTGGCGGCCCGGAATATACCGCCGGGGGGATCGAATTTGTCGCCAACATGCCGACCGAAGAAGTGTTCACACTGCCGAAGAAAACCGGGGTTAATGGAACGGTTGTCAGTTCCAAGCCGCTGAATTACAATGGCACGGTGATTGATAAATTTTCGCTCACCTTTAAAGAGGGGCGGATTGTTGACTGTAAGGCTGACAAAGGGCAGGCAGTATTACAGAAACTTGTGGAGACCGATGAAGGCTCCCACTATCTGGGCGAGGTGGCGCTTGTTCCTTATGATTCGCCAATCTCCAACGCCAATATTCTGTTCTACAATACCCTGTTTGACGAAAATGCCTCGTGCCATCTGGCAATCGGCAAGGCCTACCCGATCTGTATTGAAAAAGGAGTGGCCATGGACGCCGGCGAGCTGGCAGCAGCCGGTGTCAACGACTCGATCGTGCATGTTGATTTTATGATCGGAACTGCTGATCTTAACATTACGGGCATTACCGCGGCAGGAGAGTCGGTTGCGGTATTTGCGAACGGTAATTTCAGTTTCGCCTAAAGACGAAAAAAAGAACCGTCCTGGCCTTCACAATGGGTGAGGCCGGACGGTTCTTTGCTTACCGTAGTGACGAACCAAAAGCGGCGGCTGTCATGAGGTTAGGGTAAACATGCTGATTTCCGGCGGGCAGCCCAGGCGCAGGGGAAACCAGTGGCCAGCTCCTCGGCTGACATAGCCGTACACACCATTTTCCTGATACAGGCCGCCCATATAAAGATGGTTGCTAAACAGTGGCTTGCCCCCGAGGTTTATCTGACCGCCATGGGTGTGCCCGGCCAGGGTGAGCGGGATTTGCGCGGCAAAACCGTCAATAAGAAAATCAGGATGATGGGCCAGTAAAATCTTAAAGGCCCTGGCGGGAATGTTCCTGCTGGCGTCGGCAAAGCACTGCAAGCGGCGGTTGACGCTGATGTCCAGGGCCGAGCGGGTCAAATCAGAACCGGGATAGTCTACTCCCAGCAAATAAAGCGGCTGCGGCCCGGCAACAAGTAACCGGCTGTCGTTTTCCAGCAGCACGGCCCTGCTGTGCGCGATTTCGGCCCGAAACCGTTCAGGACCACGGATATATTCATGATTGCCGATGCAAAAATAAATACCATAGGGTATGAGCGGCTGGAGCCGGTCCAAGCGCTCCAAGGCCGGTTTCAGCAAGCCCAGGTCATCGGCGAAGTCCCCCGTTATGGCCAGCACGTCAGGCTTTTGTTCTGTGACCAGCCGGATCACCGTATCCAGGCGGTCCAAACTGAAATATGGCCCCAAATGGGTGTCGCTTATTTGGCCAATCTTAAAACCCTGCAGCTGAGCTGGCAAGCCGGGAATCGGCAACCGGTATTGTTGCACAAGCATTTCCGATTGGGCCTCGTATATCCCCTTGGCTCCCGTTGCCACTGAAATCAGCGGCAAGGCAGCGGCCAGGCCATGTAAAAAGCCCCGCCTTGTTATCGCCGCTTGGCCTGGAGCCGGCGCTGCCGGCTTGGTCTTGCGCAGGCTTAGGAGCCATTCGGCCGCATAACAAATTAGCTGCAGCCCCATGAGTACCAGCTGGCCAAATAACCAGGCTAAGGCCATATAGAGCAGCCAGTACAATACTTCATCGTCCGGATTCAGTGGTGATAGATTCCGCCGCCGGGTATAAATCATCACAACGACGGCTGCTGCCGTAATAAACAGATAGGTATAGCGAACTACCGGCTGGCGATAAACGGGAAACCGGCGTTTCAACAGCAAGTAATTGAGCCAGCCGGTTAGTCCGGCTGCCACCAGCAGGATGAACATCATAGTAAAAAAACGCATATATCTCCTCCAACTGCGTCATAGCGGATTTTTGACCTGCCTATACTTTTCTAGGTTCACCGCTTATATTCCTACCATTAAAAAGCGGTGATGGGGAACAGGCCGGAGCGTTTTTTTATATAAGCCCGCAGTGTAAAGGAATCAAGGGGGGCTGCGGCGAAGGATAATTTTAGCAGGTTGACACCCATTCAGGCCAAGAGGAGGGTTTTACCATCAAGAAACGATTATTATTCATGCTATTGTGCTGCTTGCTGCTGCCCGGGCCGGTGCAGGCAGAGGATCAGGCAAAAAAATCGCCGCTGGACTGGCAGATTAGTGTGCTGAAAAAACCCACAGCCGAGGAGGTGGAGCGGCAGCGCTGGTCTTATGTTTTTACCAATGATATTGGCAGGTTCGCATTTGATAATAAGTCGCTGCTCAAGGATGAGGAGGACAAGAACCTGGTTTATGTTCTGGTCAAAACCATTTTTTCGGACCCGGAGATTATCGGCAAACTGACCGAAAAGTACAAACAGCAGCTGCCGGAAAATGATAAAGTCGCCTACAGTGAGATGCAGATGGTGTTTCAGCTCAAGGAAAAACTGTATGCCGTGACCGAGAGCCGGGTATTCAGCGAACAGGGAACGTTACTGGAGGAAACCAAGAAGCCGGCTAACTTTGCCGCCGTTACACCGAAAACCTTTGCTGACTCCATGTATGATATTGCCAGGAATTATGCGCGCAATAATTAAACCAATAAAAAAGCCAGCCACGCCGGAAAAAACGGATTGCCGGGCAAAGGACAAAGACAGCTGCCTGTAGGGGAAGCTGTCTTTGCTATTGGCTAAGGTTTGGCCCAGCCGCTGGTTTTTATTTTTTATAGCCGCCTGTTTTATAGCGTGATTTACCGGCAACGGTATCTTTCCGGTGCTCGGTCTGACGGCGTTTGCCGCCAAAGGAGCGGGTCCGCAATGGTGCCTCTTCCGTAATTTTAATAGGCGTGTTGTCAGGTTCTTTGGTTAACAGCTTCAATGCCGCCGACAGCAGGGATACAGAGTCGGTTTCGGCGAGCAGCTCCTCGGCCCGGCCCCGGTAGCGTTCGAGGTTACCTTCTTCAATCTGGTTGAGCAGTTTCTCGATGGCCAGGCGCTGCTGGCCTTCGATGGCATCATTGATTGTGGGGACAGTCATACGTATGATTTTTCGCTTGGTAATACGTTCAATGGAGCGGAGCTGTTCCAGTTCGCGGGGAATGACAAAGGTGGTCGCCAGGCCGGTTTGGCCGGCCCGGCCGGTGCGGCCGACGCGGTGTACATAACTTTCCGGGTCCTGCGGGATATCAAAATTATATACATGAGTAACGCCGCTGACATCAAGGCCCCTGGCCGCAACATCTGTGGCTACTAAAATATCGATAATTCCTTCTCTGAACTGCCGGAGGACGGCATCCCGCTTGGCCTGGGTCAGGTCGCCGTGAATGCCTTCCGCCGAATAGCCGCGTTTTTTTAACGCCTCGGTCAGCTCATCCACCCGCCGCTTGGTCCGGCCAAAGACAATGGCCAGTTCGGGCGACTGGATGTCCAGGAGCCGGCAAAGCACGTCGAATTTTTGTCTGTCATGCAGTTCGTAATAATGCTGCTCAATCAGGGGAACCGTAACTTCTTTGGCTTTAGTACTGATAAGGACGGGATCTTGCAGAAATTTTTGCGCCAGATTTTGAATCTGTCTGGGCATGGTGGCCGAGAACAGCAAAGTCTGGCGAGACTCAGGGGTTGTGCTGAGGATTTTCTCAATATCCTCAATAAAACCCATATTGAGCATTTCGTCGGCTTCATCGAGAACCACCATTTTGATGTCGTTAAGCCTGATGGTGCGACGGTCCATGTGATCCATCAGCCGGCCCGGCGTGGCGACAATAATGTGCGGTTTTCTTTGCAGCGCTCTGATCTGCCGTTGGATGTCCTGCCCGCCGTAAATCGGCAGGGAGCGAATTTGTGAGAACTGGCCAAGTTTGTTCAGCTCTTCCGCAACCTGAATCGCCAATTCCCGGGTCGGGGTTAACACGATGCCCTGAATACCACCAAGGGTATTTTTCAGATTTTGCAATAAAGGAATGCCAAATGCGGCGGTTTTGCCTGTGCCGGTTTGAGCCTGTCCAACTAAATCCCGGCCTGTAAGCAAGGTGGGAATAGCCTGTTGCTGGATGGGGGTCGGTTCTTCAAAGCCCATATCAGTAAGAGCCCGAATTATCAAATCACTAATTCCTAGCTCTTTGAATTTTTCCAATGAATGTTGCCTCCTTTTATTCCTGTCTTTTACATAGTATCGCCACTAGATAACATATTGTATACGTAGGGTGTGCTGGGCAGGCAGCCTGTGAATGCCTGCCACCCCCCTGAGCATTCTTATATCAATTCCGAAGTCAGCAACTTATTCAGAGTCCGGTGCTTATCTGTAACTCAAAATCAGTTTTCGCCGCAATAAGAGACGCAACGCAATTAAATGGCATGGCTTGACTATGTTTTAAGGGTAAAGCATTACTAAATATCTATACCCTGAAAAATAATTATAACATTATATTCCAAAAAAGTATATAGATACTCTATAATATTTTTTTGGAACCTTGGCGTAATACCTGTCTGACTATGTATACCCATTAATATAAAGCAGGATATCGGCACTATTTAGCGAAAATTATCGCCTATGTGACAAAATGAACTTATTATAATTTTTCATTATCTTTGTTGGGGGGGAGCCGTATGTCAGATATATTACTGACTAATGAGGAACAATGTGCCGGCTGTAACAAATGCATTGCCAAATGTCCGGTAAATGCCAATATTGCCTATGCTGTTGGCGGACAGAATAAGGTCAGGGTCGATCAGGCCAGGTGTATTCACTGTGGGGAGTGTATCGATGTCTGTGACCACCAGGCCCGGGACTTCGCTGATGATACGGAAAGGTTTTTTGACGATCTCAAGCAGGGCGGTAAAATTTCCGTGATTGCCGCTCCGGCCGTGCGGTTTCATTTTGCCTATAAACAGTTGTTTGGCTACCTAAAATCGCTGGGGGTCAATGTCGTCTATGATGTGTCCTTTGGGGCAGATATAACTACCTGGGCTTATTTAAAGGCCATCAAAGAGCAGCAGCTTGATTCTGTCATTGCCCAGCCCTGCCCGGCGATTGTTAACTATGTTGCGAAGTATAAACCGGAATTGATATCCCGGCTGGCGCCTATTCACAGCCCGATGCTGTGTACGGCCGTTTATCTCAGGCAATATGCCGGGATTAAAGATAAGCTGGCCTTTTTATCGCCCTGTATCGGCAAGCTGGATGAGATTAATGAAACCACTACCCAGGGGCTTGTTGCGTATAATGTTACCTTTAGGAAACTGGAGGAATATATTGTGCGCAATCAGGTTGTTTTGTCCCAGTACCCGGAGGCTGATTTTGACGGCGACACCTGCGGGATCGGTCTTACTTTCAGCCGACCGGGCGGGTTGCGGGAGAATGTCGAGCACCACACCGGCGACGGCGGCATCTGGATCCGGCAGGTGGAAGGGCCGCAGCACGCCTACGGCTATCTTGAGGAATACGCCCGGCGGGTGGAGGCCGGCAAGCCGCTGCCCCTGCTGGTTGATATTCTTAACTGCCTGAATGGCTGCAATAAAGGAACAGGCACGACCAAGGATATCCCTATTGACGACATCGATTATCTAATGAACAGGCTGAAAACGGCCAAGGTTAAGGAGCAGAGTAAAAAGACATTTTATAAGAAGGTATATGCCTTATTTGCTAAATTTGATAAAGAGCTCAGGCTCAGCGACTTTACCCGCACATATCAGGACGAGTCAGGACGTGTTAAGGTTCCGGACTCGTCCGCTGCAGTCCTTATGCCCGTATTTGCCAAGCTGCATAAGACAACAGACGAATCGCAGAATATAAACTGTTATGCCTGCGGTTTCGGCAACTGCCGGAGTTTTGCCCAGGCTGTTGCCAATGGGTTCAATCATCCGGATAATTGTATTGATTATAACCGGCGGGAACTGGCGCTGGAACACCAGGCGGCAATCGGCAAGAACCGGGAGATTGAGGAAATGATGGCAGCAGTGAAAGGCCTGAGTGAGGAGCGGTCGGCCGCGGCCAGCCGTCTGGAGGAACGGGTGAGGGATATAAACAGCGCCATTCAGGAGGTTTCTCTCGGCAGCAGCGAGAATGCCAGAAGCATTGAGGCCATTAACCTGGAGGTGCTGTCTTTGCTGCAGACTGCCAGTGAACTCCGGGACAGTGTACGCGAGGTGGAGGCCAAGCTGCAGCACTTTACCCAGGCTTCGGCGGAGATTGTCGGTATTGCCGGCCAGACGAACCTGCTGTCCCTGAATGCGGCTATTGAAGCGGCCCGGGCCGGCGAGCATGGCAAAGGGTTTGCGGTGGTCGCCAACGAGGTGCGCCTTCTGGCAGACAAGTCCAAAGCTACGGTGGCTTCCACGCAAGCCAGCGTGGATTCGATTGCCGGGCAGATCGAAGCCATTTTTAGTATCTCCGATAGCCTGGAAACAAAGATGGATACGGTAAGTTCGGAAATTACCAGCATTTCGGCCACCATTCAGGAGGTTACGGCAAAATGCCAGGAAATAGCGGCAACAGCCGACAGCCTGGTAAATAAAAACTAACAGCCGATGAACAGGCCGCAGTCCGGAGAGGACTGCGGCCTGTTGGTTAGGTGAGTACCTTGACCAGGGAGAAAATTCAGGTTAGGCTGGGAGATATTTTCGTCCTGCCAGGCCAGGCCGCTGACTGCATCATAACGATCGGCGGTACTGAGCCGGTAGGCAATGGTTTCCTGGTGCCTGTGCGGGCCGTGCACATCGGACTATGTAAGGCGACGGCAACGAAGCAGGGCGGGAAAAGATCCGCAAGCTGAACAAGGTTTTGATCCAGTCAAGGTACTAAAGGCTTAACAGCTTGTCGAATCGTTATCGCAGAAGCAGAAAAACAACAACAGGATAATGATAATAATAATTGAACACGAATTACTGCCTTTGCCAAACCCACTCATTGAGTAGTCCCCCTCTTAATCTATTACGCTTAACCAGCGCTGATTTGTTGCATTGTATGCAAGTGGGGCTGATTTGGTTAAAGGTGTTGCTGTCTTTGGAGGAAATATTCTGCTGAACCAAGAAGATAAGGGGATAATAGATGGGGGAGGCGAGTAACTGGTGTTGCATTACCGGCTTGACGAGAGGCCGCCGCTCCTGGCAGCAGGCCTTATTTCGCTGCAGTGGTTTTTGGTCGTTGTTCCTTATATTATTATCCTTGGCACCATTGCCGCCGGTATTCATAGCCCGGGCGCGGCCGGCGTCCAGTTAACGTATTTGCCAAAGGTCTTTTTTGCAACCGGGGCAACGATGCTGGCTCAGGTTTGGCTGGGGCACCGCCTGCCGCTGGTTGTGGGGCCGGCAGCCGTGCTGTTAAGCGGACTGATAGCCAGTCAGGGACACGCAACCGGTGATGCGGCTTACTTTTCAATTGCCGTCTGCGGCCTGCTGCTGACTATTCTGAGCGGTTTGCGGCTGCTCAACCGCATCAGCGCTCTCTTTACGCCCCGGGTCGTGGGCGTCGTTTTATTGCTGATTGCCTTTACGATGCTGCCGGCGATTTTAAATCTAATCCTCGCCGGCGGGAATAATCCGTTTTCGCAGCTGGTCTTTGCCCTGCTGATGATTCTGGCCTTGATCACCGGTCAGCGGTTTTTACCGGCAGCGCTGAAATCAACCCTGGTGATTTGGGCCCTGATTCTGGGCAGCCTGGCTTATTATGCCTTTGTGGCCGGTGAATGGCCGCAGCCCCGGCTGCCGCCGGCAGTGGGCGGCGGGGGGCTTGCAGTGGTAAGTCCGAGTTTTGATCCTGTTGTTATCCTGTCTTTTTTATTTTGCTTTTTGGCCCTGACGGCTAATGATCTGGGGTCGATTCAGAGTACGGCCGCTCTGCTTGCTGCCGGCGATCTGGAAAAACGCACCAACGCGGGCCTGGCCGTAACCGGTCTGGGCAATGTGCTTGCCGGCTGCCTGGGGGTTATCGGTCCGGTTAATTATTCTTTCAGCAGCGGGGTTATCCTTGCCACCGGCTGTGCATCCCGTCTGCCGGTGGCGGTTGCTGCACTGGCCATGATCCTGCTGGCTTTTACGCCGGGCATTATCGGCATATTCTCGTACATACCGCCTGTGGTTACAGGCAGTTTGCTGTTTTACACCATGTGTTCCCAAGTAGCGGGCGGCCTGTTGATGTTAGACAGCCATGCCGGGACCGGCGGTATGGAGACCGGGCTGCTGCTGGGATTCTCGCTGATGCTGGGAACCTTGGTAGCTTTTTTGCCCGGCCCGGTGGTTGCCGGTATCCCCGCGCTGATCAGGCCGCTGTTGACAAATGGCTTTGTCGTTGGCGTAGCGGCGGCATTAATCCTTGAACATCTGGTCTATCGAAAGGAGGGTAATAATTGATGGCAAAACTGACTGACATTGCCGGTATTGAGATTGGTCACGCCCAGGATTTTACCGCCGCCACCGGCTGTACCGTGATCCTGTGCCGGCAGGGAGCGGTGGCCGGGGTTGATGTGCGGGGCGGCGCTCCCGGTACACGGGAAACAGATGTGTTGAATCCTGTAAATATGGTTGACAAGGTGCAGGCGGTGCTGCTGGCCGGCGGCAGCGCTTTCGGTCTGGACGCCGCGGCCGGGGTTATGCAGTATCTGGAGGAACAGGGGGCCGGGTTTGATGTTGGCGTAACCAAAGTGCCGATTGTGGCCGGTGCGGTCCTGTTTGACCTGACTTGCGGCGATTACCGGATCAGACCGGACAAAGCCATGGGCTATGCCGCCTGTCTGGCGGCGGGGCCGGTGGTGCCTGAAGGGTCTGTTGGCGCCGGTACGGGGGCAACGGTAGGCAAGGTGTATGGCATCGGACAGGCTATGAAAGGCGGGATCGGCGCCTGCTGTCTGACGGCCGGGACGCTGCTGGTGGGGGCGATTGTGGCTGTAAACTGCCTCGGCGATGTTATTAATCCGGCGGACGGCAAAATTCTGGCCGGCGCTTGCAGCGAGGAGCCGTTTCAATTCCTTAACTGTGAGCAGGGGCTGATTGACCGATATGAACAGCAAGCCGGCCTGTTTACCGGCAATACAACAATCGGGGCCGTAGTGACCAATGCGGTTTTAACAAAAAGCCAGGCAAACAAGGTGGCCTCTATGGCCCATAATGGTTATGCCCGGACGATTCGCCCGGCCCATACTCTCTTGGACGGGGATACCATTTTTACGCTGGCTACCGGCCAGACGGCAGCCAATGTCAATGCCGTCGGCATCCTGGCCGCCCAGGCTGTTGAACAGGCGGTCATCCGGGCCGTAACCCAGGCGGCGCCGCTGGCCGGTTTTACGTGCTGCCGCGATTTGCCCGCTCATTACCGCTGTTAATGATTGTGAGATAATGCAAAAAAGCAATGCGCTTGCCCGGCAAGCTCATTGCTTTTTGCTCATTATAAATGTAGTACAATGTACCGGCCCGTGCCATCAACCGTGTTGCTGGACAAAACGCCCGATTCTGTTCAGGGCTTCCGTAAGATTGCCGATGGAGGAGGCATAAGAGCAGCGGATAAAGCCTTCACCGCTGCTCCCGAACGCATCGCCGGGAACAACCGCTACTTTTTCCGACAACAGGAGTTGTTCGGCAAATTGCATGGAGCTCAGGCCGGTCTCTTTAATGGAAGGGAAGATATAGAAGGCGCCTTTCGGCTCAAAACAGGTCAGACCAATATTCTGCAGCCCTGCCCGCATAAGCTGGCGGCGGCAGTTATACTCGGCCACCATTTTCTCCATTTTGTCTTTACCGTGGCGAAGTGCTTCGATGGCCCCCAACTGGGCGGTAATTGGCGCGCACAGCATGGTATACTGGTGAATCTTATTCATGGCGGCGATAAAGTCGGGATTGGATAAGGCATAGCCGATCCGCCAGCCGGTCATGGCGTAGGCTTTGGAAAAGCCGTTTAAGAGGATTGTGCGGTCACGCATGGCCGGCAGGCTGGCAAAACAGGTATGGACTCCCTCGTAGGTCAGGTCGGCATAGATCTCATCAGAAATAACAATCAAATCATGTTCTTCAGCAAACCGGGCAATTGCCGCCAGTTCTTGCTGGGGCATAATGGCCCCTGTCGGGTTATTGGGATAACCGATCAACAAGGCCTTGGTGCGGGGCGTGACCAGTTTTTCCAATTGCCCGGGAGTGACGCGAAATTCATGGTCAATGGTTGTTGGCACCGGCACCGGCACACCGCCTGCCAGCATCACACAGGCTTGATACGATACATAACAGGGTTCCGGGATCAGCACCTCATCGCCGGGACTAAGCAGGGCCCGGACGGCCAGATCCAGCGCTTCGCTGACGCCTACGGTGACCAGGACCTCCTGACGGGGGTCATAAATTACGTTGTAATTCGTATAAATGGTGTGGGCAATGGCTTCCCTGAGCTCTAACAGGCCATAATTTGAGGTGTAGGTTGTATAGCCCTTATGCAGTCCATGGACGCAGCTCTCACGGATATGCCAGGGGGTGATAAAGTCGGGTTCGCCAACACCGAGCGAGATAACCCCTTTCATTTCGGCGGCGATATCGAAGAACCGTCTGATCCCTGAGGGAGGGACGGCTTTAACGGCCGGTGACAGGCGGTCGGCCCAGCTCATGGCGACACCACCAGCCGGCGGTCGTCTTCCCGGTCTTCAATGATAACACCGGCATATTTATAGCGTTTTAACATAAAATGGGTCGTTGTGCTGATAACACCATCAATTGTCGACAGTTTGGTGGCCACAAACTGGGAAACCTCTTTCAGGGTGTGGCCTTCGACCATGACACTCAAATCATAAGCGCCTGACATGAGATACAGGGTGACTACCTCGGGAAACCGGCAGATGCGTTCGGCTATGGCATCAAAGCCAACCTCCCGCTGGGGGGTAATGCGTACGTCAATAATGGCGGTTACCCTGTCTTCGCCGACCTGCTCCCAATTGATGATCGGCTGGTATTTGACAATGACTTTTTCGGCTTCCAGCTGTTTAATCTGAGCGGCGACCTCGTCTGGGGAACGGCGGAGCAGGGCTGCAAGCTGTTCCAGCGGCTGGGTACAGTCTTTTTCCAGTAAATCCAGTAACTCTTTCATGAATAGATAGCCTCCTCAAGGTGTAATAAAAATAAAAAATCCCGTCCTTAGAAAAGGACGGGATCATAGTTCCCGCGGTACCACCTAGATTAGCCGGCAAGCGGCTCGCTCTGACCTGTTAACGCCAGGCAACGGTAGCACTTACTAAATTCAGCCTACAGCTCAAGGGTGGCTTTCCCAAAATAGCTTCCGCCGGTTTTCACCCTAGCCGGCTCTCTGGAGGGTAAGACTGTTTTGGTACTGTCCCTGTCATCACATGCTGCATTATTAATTTTGTAATTATAGTATCACAAAAAATAATGCAAGGCAAGTCACTGGGCGATTAAAATTCGGTACTCATATCCTTAATTAACTTCTGTATCTCAACCGTTTGGGTAAGTAAGCCGTTTTGCAGCAGAAAATCCTGGGTTTTTTCCAAATCACGGATGTCATCACCGGTGATGGCCGGATTGAAGTCATACCAGTCAACCATTTTTTTGACATCCTCCACCGCCAGGCCTGTTTCGTCCGCCGTCAGCCGGTATACCTCGTCCGGATGGCGCTGCATATAGGCTAAGCTTTGGCGGTGGACTTTCATATAGCGTTTTACAAGCTCCGGGTGATCCCGCAGAAACTTCCCTTCCACCGCAATGACAATGGTGGCGTCCAGCAGGCCTTCACCGGTGGCAATAATCCGGCCGCCGGCCGCCAGGGCTTTGGGCACAGCCGGACCGGCGACCAGCGCGGCATCGGCATCACCGGCCATCAAGGCTGTAACCCCCTGGGGAATGCCCATATTAACGAATTTGACAGCCTCGCCGGCTATACCCTGTTGTTTAAGGGCCGCCAACAGCAGCTGGTGCAGGATGGTTCCTTTCGGCCCGGCCACTGTCCTGTCTTTCAGATCGGCCGCTGTTTGGATTGCGGGATCTCTGGTCATAATGACGAACGCCTTCGGGGCGCGGCTGTACATGCCGATGATTTTAATATCAAGACCGTTAGCTGCAGCCAGTATCGCCGAGGTGCCGCCCAGGGCGCTGCAGAAGTCCAGCGAACCGGACGCCAAGGCGGCTGTCATCTTCGGACCTTCGGTTATTTCCGGAAACGCAACCTTGATATTGTCGCTGGCAAACTCTTTTTCAAACAGTTCCAACCTTTTTTCAACAATGGAAGGGATGTTGAGCGGCAGTTTGACATAGGAAATATTAATAGTGGCGGGACTGGGGGCGGCAGGCCGGTTTGCTTGCTGTAGGCCGCAGCCTGCCGCTGTCAGGACCAAGAGGATAAACAGCACAGCTACAATCAGCTTCTTCATGGGTTACACCACTCCTTTAGGTTTATTTGCTTCCGGGTCAGGCCGTCATGATGGCCTGCAGTACCTGCGTCCTGAGAGCGTAAAATTCCGCCGCGGCCGGATTGCGGGGATAGGCGAGCGGAACCGGGACGGTTTTACAGATACGGCCATTGTCCATGACAATTACCTGCTGACCAAGGAGTACGGCCTCGTCCACATCGTGGGTCACAAACAGAATTGTTTTTCGGGTCAGCAAAAAAATATGGATCAGCTCCTGCTGAAGACCGGCCCTGGTAAAAGCATCCAGCGCCCCTAACGGCTCATCCATCAGGATGATATCCGGGTCATAGCAAAGGGTGCGGCCCAGTGCGGTTCGCTGCGCCATGCCGCCGGAAATTTGCGCCGGGTAAGCCTGGCGAAAGTCCTCCAGCTTCAGCATTTTTAGATAATGGGCAACTGTGTGCTCCACGCGGTCTCGGTCCGGTTCCTTTCCCAGGGCAAAGGCCATATTCTTTTCCACCGTCAGCCAGGGCATCAGCCGCGGCTCCTGAAAGACCAGCCCGATTTTGCCAGCCGGCGGGTCAAACCGGATTGTGCCGCCGCTTGCGGCTTCCAGGCCGGCTATCAGCCGGAGCAGGGTTGTTTTGCCGCAGCCGCTGCGGCCAACAATGGTGACAAAACTGCCTGTTGCCACAGTCAGGCTGATATCGGCCACCGCCATTACCTCTTTAGCTGCCAGGGAATAGGTTTTTCCCACCTTGCTTAGGGTTAATGCCATCATGTGTCTACCGTCCTTTTTGCCCAGGGCATGCCATACCGGGTCAGCAGCAGAAACAGATGGTCAATCAGGTAGCCGACCGTGCCGATGGTAACAATCCCAATGATTACGATATCGGAGCGCGAGATTTGTTCGGCATCGAGGATCATGTAGCCGATGCCGGCCGATGCTGCCACCAGTTCGGCCCCGATCAGCGCCCGCCAGCTGTACCCCAGTCCCAGGCGCATACCAATAATGATAAAAGGCAGGGTCGCAGGCAAGACGATGCGGAGAATTTTTTCCCGGGGGCTGAAGCCAAATGCGTCGCCTACCTCCAATAACTTTTGGTCACATTGCCGAATACCGTTTACTGTATTCAGAAAAACCGGAAAAAATGCGGCCAGAATAATGACGGCAAGTTTGGAGGCTTCGCCGATACCGAACCACAGAATCAGCAGCGGGATACAGGCCAGCGGCGGGATATGCCGGACAAATTCGAGCAGCGGGTTAAGGAAAGGAGCAACCTGCCGGGTGCTGCCAAGCAGGACCGCCAGCGGAAAAGCCAGCAGAAAGGCCAGGAGAAAGCCGGCAATTACCCGGTAAAAACTAATTGTCAGGTGTTTTAGGAGCAGGCCGTTGTTCAGCAGGAAGCCTGCTGTTGCCAGTACCTGTTCCGGCGGCGGCAGGATATAGAAACTGAATAATTTGAACTGGGATACTGCAATCCAAGCGAGAATAATCCCAGTGGGAAGCACGAGGCCTTTTAAAAAATTCATAGGTATGGCTGACTCCTTCAAGGGGGATGTGACCGGTTTCTAGCACGTCAGGGAGTTATGGCTAATTTCGACATCGTCGCATGTAAATTCCTGCAATTTCTGGATTATCTTACAAAGGCCGACTTATTATTTTAGTGCCGGCAGGATTATACAGAATTTGACGAGAATAAAATCCATTTGAATAACAGATAAGCTGATTTGTCTGGCGAAAGGAGGCGGCGGGGTTGGGGTATAGCAATATAGAAGGGGCCCTGTTGGTTTTGTTTTTTTTTGCTATTGCCATCGCTATGCCGCTGGCCGTTTTTTTGCTTGGCAAACGCAGCAGCCGTCTGTTTGCGGCGGTTAGCTGGCTGGCTTTGTGCACAGGCATCCGGTTGTTGGCGCAATTGGAAATCAAGCGGGAATTTATTGCTGTTCCCCTTTTTTGGGAGCAGGTTGCCCTATTGGCCGCTTGCCTGCTGCCGGCCGCATTCTACCGTTTGGTAGCGTATTATGTGTGTCAGGGAAATCATGCCTGGCTGGGGCGTTTAGCCAGGCTGCATGTTGCCTATGCGGTAATTGCCCTCTTATGGGCGGCGGCCAGTCCCACGGCCGGGGCGGAGGCCGGCAGACTGCTGGTAGGGATCACGGCCGGAACCGGTCTGGCTGCGGGGGGGCTTATTGTCGCCCGGGCTATTGCCGGCAGCTTTGCCGCCAGGGGTGTTTTGGCCGGTGTCACTATCTTGGCCGCTATCCAGGGTGTGTGCCTGCTGGCGGCGGCAGGCGGAGCCGTCTGGCCGGGGCCGTATACAGCCTACTGGGGCTTTGGCTTCCTGATACTGACCTTCTTTTTGCTGCTGCGGCGTGAGTTAGCGGCCGAGAATGCACACAGCCGCAGGGTTTTGGCCCGGACCTGGCAGGCACTGCATGAGGCTGGCCGTGAACCGGGGGTTAAACGCGGCAAAGCGCCGGCGGGGCAGGGTGTGACGCCCGGGGAACCGGCCAAGCCACTGCCGGCAGCGGACAGTCCGGTCTGCCAGGCCGCCGGTGCAACCGATGCGGCCGGCGTAATCGCCCGTTTCGCCCATGAAATAAATTCACCCCTGGGAACAGGTATTATGGCGGCCTCTTATCTGGGGCAGGAAGTGGAGACATTAACCCAGTTATATAAGCAAGGTGCTGTTAAGAAGTCTGATCTGGAAAAACATCTTACCTTTTACAGTGAATCAGCGGACAGTATCCTTGTAAACCTGCAAACCGCGGCCGACCTGGTTGCCAATCTTAGAAAATCGGCAACCGGTGGTGAAGAGCGCCGGGTATTTAGTATTGCCGGTCAGCTGAAACAGGTGCTGACGGCCCTGAAACCCCGGCTTGCTCAGGCCGGCCACACACTGGAGTTAAAGTATGAGGCCGATATTCGCCTGCATGGTTTCCCTGGCCTCCTGCAGCAGATCATTACCAATCTGGTCCTTAACTCCCTGACTCATGCTTATGAACAGGGGGAACAGGGACATATGGTATTAAGGCTAATGCAGGCGGAGGGGATGGCGGTACTTGAATATGCCGATGATGGCAAAGGCATCAGCGAGAGCATCCTTGGGCATATTTTTGCGCCGTATTTTACGACGAAGCAGGAGCAAGGCAATACGGGACTGGGGCTTAGTATTATTAAAGAGATTGTCACGACAAGATTTGGCGGCACAATTCATTGCCGCAGCACTGCCGGTAAGGGCGTCATTTTTACAATAAGGCTGCCAATAGGAGAGTTGAAACATGAGTAATGAAGCAGATAACCTGATTTTTGACACCGAGGATAAGGACACCCTGCTGGCGTTTGCCCCGGAGCTTGAACCTGGCGAGCGTGCCGGGTGGAAAATCCTCATCGTTGATGATGATAAAGGAATTCATCAGATAACCAAAACAATTCTCAGGGAATTTACCTTTGAAGACAAGCCCCTGCAGTTTTTGAGCGCCTTTTCGCCGGCTGAGGCCAAAGCGTTAGTGCGGCGCAACCCGGATGTGGCCGTAATTTTGCTGGATGTTATGATGGATGGTAATAAGGCCGGGCTGGAAGTGGCCCGGTATATCCGGGAAGAACTGAATAATCAACTGGCCCGGATCATTCTGAGGACCGGCCAGCCGCAGGAAGCGCCGGAGGAAACGGTGATCCGTGACTATGATATTAATGATTATAAAGAAAAGACCGAGCTTACCGCCCGGAAGCTGACGACAACGATCATTGCCTCGCTCCGGTCTTACCGGGATATCGTCAATCTTGACAATAATCGCAAAGGGCTGGAAAAGACGCTGGAATCGGCGGCCGCTTTACTGGAGGCCCAGTCGCTGAAGCGTCTGGCAGCCTGTGTGCTGACACAGCTCTTATCAATTCTCAGTATTAATGCCAGTCACCGGGCCGCGGCCATTTCCGGGTTAGTCGCAGTCAAAGAGGCCAACGGCGAGTTTTACATATTGGATGGTACCGAGAAATACTGTGGGATTGTCGGCTGCCCGGCCAGGCAGATGGCGGCCGGCGATCTTGATGACCTGATCGACAAGGCCCGGCAGAGTAAAAACGGCATTCATGCCGACAACTGCTTCATTCAGTATTTTAAAGGGAAAAATCAGCATGAGAGCTTTATCTATTTAGAAGGCTTAAACAGCTTGTCGGACTGGGAAAAAAATCTGATCAATATTTTCGGGATGACAGTAGCGGCTACTTTTGATAACAGTTTTCTCGCCCAGGAGATCGAGGACACGCAAAAGGAGATTATTTTTACCCTCGGTGAGTTCTCGGAAGCCAGGTCCAAGGAGACCGGCAATCATGTGCGGCGGGTGGCCGAATACTCTAAGCTGCTGGCTTTAAAATACGGCCTGCCGGAGGAAGAAGCCGAGCTGATTAAATTGGCCTCGCCGATGCATGATGTCGGTAAACTGGGAATTACCGATTCTATTCTTAATAAGCCCGGCAAGCTGGCGCCGGAGGAGTTTGAGGTCATCAAGGCCCACGGGGTTCTGGGCTACGAGATTCTGCGCAGTTCTAACCGTAAAATCCTGCAGGCCGCTGCGCTGATCGCCCTGCAGCACCATGAGAAATATGACGGCACAGGCTATCCGGACGGTATCAAAGGGGAAGACATTCATATTTATGGCCGCATAACGGCCATTGCCGATGTCTTTGACGCGTTAGGCAGCAAACGGGTTTATAAGCCCGCCTGGCCGCTGGATAAAATCCTTGAGTATTTTACCAGTGAACGGGGCCGCCACTTTGACCCCCTGCTTGTTGATCTTTTTCTGGCAAATCTGGAGGATTTTTTGCATATTAGAGATACCTTTAAAGATGTATAATAGCGAATGCTGTCGATTTACCATTGACAGATACTTTTGTTTCACAGTAAACTACAAAATGGAATAATGTTTACTGAGGGGAGAATGTTAATGGCGGAGTCGCAGCAAAAAAGAGAGGGGTTCTCATCCGGCCTGGCTGTATTTTTTGCCACTTTAGGCAGTGCGGTCGGTTTGGGAAACATTTGGAAATTTCCCTATCTTACCGGTGAGTTTGGCGGCGGGGCTTTTCTGCTGGTGTATTTTATCTGTATTATTCTGGTTGGGCTTCCGGTTATGTTAAGTGAATTTTACCTGGGGCGGAGTACCCGCCGCAATGTCGTTGGTGCTTTTGAGAAGCTCAAACCGCAAACGGCCTGGCGCTATACCGGGATAATGGCGATATTCGGCGTGTATTTGATTATGTTCTTTTACAGTTGTGTTGCCGGTTGGGTCTACCTGTATCTGTTTAAAGCCATCGCCGGCGATTTTGCCGGCATTACCGCAGCGGCGGCCAAGGCTCAGTTTGGCAGTGTGGTTGTAGGGCCGGCCAGCCCGATAATCTGGCAGGTTGTTGTCATGATTACGGTTGCCGCCATTCTTATCATGGGCGTCAAAAAAGGGATCGAACGCATTACTAAAACCCTGATGCCGCTGTTTTTTCTGTTGATTGTGCTGTGCGATATCCGGGCGTTGACGCTGCCTGGCGCCAGTGCCGGCATTGATTTTCTCTTTAATGTCGATTTTAGTAAGATTACCCCGCCCGTTATTTTGACGGCCCTGGGGCTCGCGTTTTTTAAACTGTCGCTGGGCATGGGGACGATGGTTACCTATAGCAGCTATTTTACCCAGGATAATAACCTGTTTGGCACCGCTGTGAAAGTGGCGGTATCGGACACGGTGGTGTCGATGCTGGCCGGCCTGGCCATATTTCCGGCCGTGTTTTCCTTTGGTATGGAACCGGGGGCGGGTCCGGGCCTGTTATTTATGACCATTCCGCTGGTGTTTTCCCAGATGCCCCTGGGCAGTATCCTGTTAGTCGCCTTTTTTTTCCTGGCGTCCATTGCCGCCACGACGGCCATGCTGTCAATGGTGGAAGTGCCTGTCGCCTATTTTGCTGAGGAAAAAGGGTATGGCCGTAAAAAAGCGGTTGTGCTGAATGCGGTTATTATTTTAGCCTTCGGCGCGCTGGCGGCTTTATCGGCGGACAGTTCGGCGCTTTTGGGCCAGTATACCGTGTTCGGCAAGGGGTTCTTTGATCTTTTTGATTATATATCCTCCAATATTTTAATGCCTGTCGGCGGTCTGCTGGTAGCTTTGTTTGCCGGTTATGTTGTGAAAACCTCCGAGCTGCGCCGGGAACTGACCAACAACGGGAAAATTTCCGCCGGCTTATTTACTCTGTTTTATTTCCTGGTTCGCTATATTACCCCCGCCCTGCTGTTCCTGGTTTTCCTAAGCTCCATCGGTGTGGTAAAATTATAGGGAAAACACCGTAGGGAATAGCAAGTTTTGCTCTGCCGGTATTAGAACGGCCTGACAGCCGGATACTAGTACTAGCTGATAACAACAGAGACGGTTCTGACTTTATTCGTCAAAACCGTCTCTTCCTATTAAATAAGGGGGCGACTGGATTGTCTGCAATTGATTACCTTTATGACTGGTTTGGGGACTATGTCCGGACGTATTATACCAGGGATGAGTTCGTCATGGCCAGGGTTTTGCTGAAAGAGGAACACAGCAAGCGGGTGGCTGCCATTGCCGCCGCCCTGGCCGGTCAGTTACAGCTTGCAGAGCGGTCAAGGCTGCTGGCGGAGGTGATCGGCCTGTTCCATGATCTTGCCCGTTTTCGCCAGATTACGGAATACCGTACCTTTGTCGATGCCGAGTCCTTTGATCATGGTGATGCCGGCGCGGAGGAATTGGCCCGCAGCGGCCTGCTGGCCAATTTTACCGCGGCTGAGCAGGCAGTGATCGTCTTTGCCATTACCAATCATAATAAAATGCAGATTCTGCCGGCCTGTCCGCAGGCCCTGCTGTTTGCCAAGCTGATCCGCGATGCCGACAAGCTGGATATTTTCAGGCTGCTGCCGCCAGTCCAGGCGAATCATGATTATTCGCCCCGGCTGCTCAGCCAGTTAAAACCGGGGGGCGTCCTCTCCTACCTTGATGTCAAAACTCTGGCCGACAAACGCCTGATCAGGCTGAGCTGGTTTTACGACATCTATTTTGACTGGACACTCGCCCAGTTGGTCGAGGAGGGGCATCTGGAGCGGCAACTGGCAGCCCTGCCGGATACCGGTGAGTGCAGGGCCATCAAAGCCACGCTGCAGACCTATGTGCATAACCGACTCATGGAAAAAACTGACTCAAGGGGACGGTTCTCTTGAGTCACCGGGGCACGTCATTTGCCTGATAAAAAGGTTAATTTCCCGGCTAAGGGCAACATCGGCTTCCGCCTGCGCCAAAGGGCGGCGCAAGCCGTGTTTTTTTATAGTAGTGGGGTAAGCCGGCCCTGGTGAATAATATGCAGATAATACATGGCCCGGGACAGGGCCACATATAACAGCTTGGCGTCATGAGCATCCTTGGTGAATTTAGCAGCGGCGGCATTCCAGATAATAACGCCGTCAAATTCAAGACCTTTGGCCAGACTGACCGGGGCTACCGTAATGCCGCCGTGGTAGCTCAAACCACTGCCTGAGATCAGGTTCAGGTTATCGAGCTGGGGGGCGGCGGCCCGCAGACCTTCATACAACTTCAGGCTGTCGGTTTCCAGTTTAGTCAGTATGCCGATTGATTTGCAGCCTAACTGCTGGAATTCCGCAATGGTGCGGAGGGTGCTGTTAAGTGCTGCCAGTGGGGAAGGCGCTTGCTCGATAACCGGCTGACGGCCGATTTCATAGACGGGGACGGCTTTGGAACGGCCGGCGGGCAGGACCTTGTTGAATAAATCAACAATTTCCTTAGCGGAGCGATAGCTGAAGTTAACCTCATAATAACGGCATTTCGCTTCGTCGAACACATCCTTCAACAGCGCCTGCCAGCTTGTCAGTCCCCGGTCGGTGTGAATGGCCTGGGACATATCGCCCATAATGGTAAAGGATGTGTTGCGGGACAGGCGGGATAATACAATATATTCCAGGAGATTGATATCCTGCCCCTCATCGACGGCAATATGGTCAAACTTCCCGGCATGAGTAAAGCCGTCCAGGAGCAGCTTCAGGTAACACAACCCGGCCAGGTCATCCTGTTCGATTTGCCCCGCCTCCAAGGTGGCCCGGGTATGTGCGGCCAGTTCATCGACGGTGAACCCGGAGGGCTTTACTTTGCGCCAGGCCTGTTTATCCTGAAATAGCCCGGCATAGCCGGCTAATAGCTCAAGAAACGGCCATTTAGCAATATGGCGTTCCATAAACTGATTGCCTTCGACAGCATAACGGGCGGCCGTTTTTTCGTCGGCCCGGGCTTCCCCCCGTTTATACCTGGCTTCATAGACTTCGATAAAGTTCCTTATCCGGAAGCTGATATATTTTTGCAGGGAACGCAGCCGTTCATTATAAGGGACATTGGCGCCTTCGAGGACCTTCTCCAGCTGCTGTTCCCGGCTGATGACAAGCTGGCCGTCAAACAGGCTGATATCGTTAAGTTTCAGACAGAATTTTTCCAGACGTTTGTCTAAAAATACTTCCATTACTTTAATAAATTCGGGGGTGCCTTTCCATCTGGCCATTGCGGCCAGCGGCTCAGTATCAGCCGTTGCGGGTCTGATAACCGGTTCAAACTGGATGATCGCTGCCGCCAGGTCGGAGAAAGTCATTTGTTTTACATCCTGGGCATCAATCTCAGGCAGCAGGTCGGAGATGTAGTCCAAAAAGATCTTATTAGGGGCAATGATGACAAGTTTCTCAGGGTTTAGCTTTTCGTTGTATAAAAGATAAGACAAGCGATGCAGGCCGATGGTGCTTTTGCCGGAGCCGGCCACACCCTGGATGATGGTGACCTGGTTTAGCGGCTCGCGGATAATCTGGTTCTGTTCGGAACGGATGGAGGTAACAATATCCTTAAGGCGGTCACCGGCACCCTGTAGCAGCCGTTCCAGCAGGAACGGATCGGCAATCAGCGACTCCTGCTGGCGGTTCATCAGTTTGCTCAGGATATTGTCATCAGACATGGAGATCAGCTGACTGTCCTCAATTTTATACTGGCGCTTCAGACGGACATCGCCGGTGTAGGTATAGCGGCCCAGGACTTCGTAGCTGGCGCGGCCGTCCTGACATTCGTAAAAGATTGTCGATACCGGGTCCCGCCAGTCGAATACCAGTATATCCTTGACGGTTTCTATATCCAGTCTGGCCACTTTGGTCCGGCCTATATAATAGGGTTCAAAATCCTCGGTGCCGTCTTCGCGAAAATCTACGCGCCCGAAATAGGGGCTGTCCAGGGCTTTGGCAATGTCTGCCGCCTTGCAGGCATGATCGCTTTTCATCAGTGAGTGGACATAGGCGCTTACTTCATCTTTTTTGGAGCGGGACTGGCTGATTTTATGGACCCGTTCGTCCATATCGTTCTCTAAATCTGTAATAATCTGCCGCATGGCTTGGATGGTTGCAGCCAAATGCTGCTGCTCTTGGGGAAAATCAGGATGATTGCTCATAATCGGTTACCTCGCGTATCTTAGCAATTGTTTTCCAGGTCTGTTAGATTATTATAGGACTAGATTATTATGTTTAGCAAGGCCTGATGTGATGCCTGGCAAGTATTTCTGGCGGGGAAGCGGAAAAAGCCTGGAAAAAGTGACGCAAGAGAACCGTCCCCTTGAGTCATTTGGAGGGTGTTCACACTACGTAACTTTTGTATATATAAGCGTTTGGGTTAATTTACCAGAGGAGAATGCTTTTCGGTAGTGGAATTTCTCAGGGAATATAAAGATAAACTAACTAAGAAAATCAACCGGCGAGAGGAGCTAATGATGCAGGCGAAGCTAGAGAATCTGAGTTATTATAAGTGGTTAATCTTCGGTGTTGTGGCTACCGGTTCTTTTATGGCGACAATGACCTCGTCGATCGTCAATGTCGGTTTGCCGCCGATTACCGCCGCATTACATACAGATATTGCCACCGCCCAGTGGGTTGTTACCGCGTATTTGCTTGTTATCACCAGCCTGTTGCCGCTGATGGGGCGGCTGGGGGATATTTGGGGGCGGCGGAATATGTATGGTTTTGGTTTTATCGGCTTTACTGCCGGTTCGCTGTTGTGTGGTGTTGCCAATTCGGTCAGCCTGCTGATTGGGTTCAGGGTACTGCAGGCTGTGGGGGCGTCGGCTCTTATGGCTAACTCCATGGCCCTTATTACCAGCTGCTTTCCCCAGAGTGAACGGGGCAAAGTCTTAGGGGTGGTTGGCACCGTAGTCGCCTTGGGCAGTCTGAGCGGTCCGGGTATCGGCGGCCTGCTGGTTGAGCATTTTGGCTGGCATGCCATATTTTTTGTGAATATTCCTGTCGGCTTGCTGGGCTATGCCGGGGTGCGGCTGATTTTGCCGGCCGACCGGGATTTGTGCCGGGAGCGGATCGATTATCTGGGGGCGGCCTTATTTACGGCAAGTATGGTCAGTTTTTTGCTCGCCCTGAGCTATGGCACGGAATGGGGCTGGACTTCTCTGGCTACCATGTCCTGTGTAGGCTTCGCCCTGCTTGTCTTTGCGGTGTTTATCTGGTATGAAACCAGGATTGAGCAGCCGATGCTGGAATTAGCCATTTTTAAAAACATGGCATTTTCAGCCGGCAACCTGGCTGGTTTTCTTTCGTTTACGGCAATGTTTACCAATACGATGCTGCTGCCGTTTTTCCTCCATGATGTGCTGGCCTTTGCCCCGGCGAAAACCGGCTTGATTATGTCGGCTTTTCCCCTGGTTATGGCGGTTACTGCCCCGGTGAGCGGCACGTTGTCGGACCGGGTCGGGCCAAGGGTGTTGACAACGGCCGGCCTGAGTTTGATGGCTGGCGGGCTGCTGCTGACAGCAAAGCTGCAGCTGGATGCCAGCCTGTGGCTGATTATGGGGGCTCAGGCGCTGATGGGACTGGGCAACGGCCTGTTTCAGTCACCGAATAATAACAGTGTAATGAGTGCTGTCGAGCCGCGGCAGCTGGGGGTGGCCGGCGGCATTAACGCCCTGGCCAGGAACTTCGGCATGGTATGCGGCACCGCTGTGGCGGTAGCGATTCTGGAATACCGGCGTGCTGCCTATCTCAGTGGTCTTGGCGAGCCTACCGCCGGCCAGCAGGTCACGGCTTTTATGACCGGTTATCACGATGCCTTGCTGGTAGGCGCTGGGTTAGCGGTGGTAGGCGCCCTGATTTCCCTTAAACGGGCAAGCAGCAGCCTGGCCGGCACTTGATGTGGATTTGTGGCGTATAAAAACCTTCAGGATTGGTGATCACATGATTAAGGGCGGAACCCTGTTCCGGTTTTGGGCCTGGCTCAGAATGCTGCGGGACAATGCGGTAATATTATATTATGCATGGCGTCATCCACTGACTCCCCAATATGTAAAGGGGTTGTTGACAATGCTGGCTATCTATTTGATCAGCCCTGTCGATATCCTGCCTGATTACCTGCCGCTCATGGGCATTGCTGATGACGCCACCCTGGTAACGGCGGCGGCAATGTATCTGACCCGTCTGCTGCCGGCGCCGGTATTGGCAGAGAGCAGGCGGCAGAGTGAAAAATGGGGCCGCCGTATGCCTTATATCCTTGGTATGCTTGCCGTGGCGGCTATTGCCTGGGTGGTGCTGGTAATCGCAATTTTCCACAAAGTATTTTTCGGATAAATCAGTTATTTATGTGTAGGTTTGCAGGAATTGCTCGAATTTTGCCGAATATTCCATTATATCAGTAAACTAAGGAGATGATTCACGTGGCCATAGTTATGTCAGACTTTACAAGTTTCTGGTATAGTGACGATATGGAAGAGCAGGTTGCTGTTGCCGATGGTGAATTTCTCTTATTGAACACGAACACCAGAAAAGTGGAGAAATTGGGCACTACGTTTGCGGAAGCCAAAGAAACACTGACCGTATTGGGGAAACTGGATAACTTTTCTGACTTTCTGTAATACCTCTTGCTTATCAGGCTTATGGTGAAGCACTTCATCATAAGCCTTTTTTTGCACAATTTAGGCAAATAAGAAAAATTAAAATGTACTTCTGAAATAGATTGACAAGATATATGTGCTCAATTTATAATATATTTAAAGTTAAGAAAATTATATAAATAATTTTTAAATGCCTATAGCTATTAGATATTAGGGGGCAAAACTCTATTTGAGTTTTGCTTCTTTTTATTATTCAGGACCTTTGCAGCCAAAAGTTCTGAAAGTCACGTACTAAATTTACATTATGGAGAGGAGCAAACAAAGTGTCCGAAAATTCTCAAGGAGAAAGCATGCAAAGGGGACTAAAGAATCGGCATATTCAGTTGATTGCCTTAGGAGGGGCTATCGGCACCGGTCTATTTTACGGATCAACCAAAGCGATCCAAATAGCAGGCCCGGCAGTTATGCTTTCCTATCTGATTGGCGGCATTATTATTTTCTGGATTATGCGGCATATGGGCGAAATGCTGGTAGATGAGCCGGTATCAGGCTCCTTTAGTCATTTTGCTTATAAGTACTGGGGCAACTTTCCCGGTTTTCTGTCAGGTTGGAACTACTGGATCGCTTATGTACTGGTCAATATGGCCGAACTGACGGTGGTCGGCAAATACGTCCAGTTCTGGTGGCCCGATATTCCTGTCTGGGTTACTGCGCTGGTTTGCTGGGCAGTACTTACAGGGATTAATCTGATTCATGTTAAACTGTATGGTGAATTTGAATTCTGGTTTGCAATTATAAAAGTAGTAGCCATTATTGGTATGATTGTTTTTGGTACGATACTCCTGTTAAACGGACAGGCCGGCGCCAGCAGCGGTGTAGGCAATCTCTGGAATTATGGCGGCTTTTTCCCGAATGGACTGGAAGGTTTCCTGTGCTCACTGGCGATTGTCATGTTTGCGTACGGCGGCACGGAGTTGATTGGGGTTACGGCCGGGGAAGCGGACAATCCCAAGAAGACCATTCCCATGGCTATTAATCAGGTGATGTGGCGTATTCTGATTTTCTATGTCGGCGCCTTGTTAATCATCCTGATGATCTACCCCTGGAATCAATTGGGGGTCGGCGGGGCGGAAGGCAGCCCGTTTGTTCAGATCTTTTCCAAGATCGGTATTTCCTCAGCCGCGGCATTATTGAATGTTGTCGTAATCTCAGCGGCTCTTTCTGCCTATAACAGCGGCCTGTACAGCAATGGCCGCATGCTTTATAATCTGGCGCTGCAAGGCAATGCTCCCAGTATGTTCAAGAAGTTGAACAAAGGCGGCGTGCCGGTAGTGGGAATACTCTTTTCTTCCTTCCTTATGGGCCTGGTGGTATTTTTGAACTATCTGATTGAAAGCCAGGTCTTTACCTACCTGATGGCCCTGGTTGTCTCGGCCGACATTATCAGCTGGGTGATGATCAGCGTCAGCCATATGAAATTCCGCATGGCCAAGGTGGCCGCAGGGGAAAAAATTGAATTCCCGGCCGTATGGTTTCCGGTCACAAACTATATCTGCATAGGCTTTTTGGTAATGGTATTTGGGGTAATGTGGTATTTAGGCGGAGACTGGCGTATTTCCATGTACCTGACCCCGGTATGGCTTATCATTCTGTGGCTAGGCTATAAATTTAAGTCGCAGGCGAAACAGACTTCCACAACAATACCCAAATAGGCTGAGAAATAGGAACAGCAGGCTGAACCGGCTACCCCGGCCTTGTTGGGACCAAATATTAGGCTTGACTTTGGCCGCCGGGTCCACTATCATAATATATAAGTTGCCTTCCTTAGATGCTAGATATGAGAGTGTGGCAGGCAAAGGTAATATGTTTGGTTGTTTACTGTTTTTAGGAAAATGCGCTTTTAGACGGATAGCTTGCCCATAGTTATGAGATATTAGGGGGTAAACTCAGTATTGAGTTTATTCCCCTTTTTAATTTCTAAAAAATGGAGGTACAAACAATGATATTATTAGACGGATATAGTTTAACGCTGGCCGATGTCGTAAAAGTGGCCCGCGGGTATGAGGAAGTCGGCTTAAGTGAGCAGGGCCGCAGCCAGATTGTGGCCAGCCGGACCATTGTCGATAGAATTCTGGAAGATGAGACGCCGGTGTATGGTATTTCCACTGGTTTTGGCAATTTCAGCCAGATTTTTATTTCTAAAGAAAAAAGGGAAAAGCTGCAAAAAAACCTGATCCTCAGCCATGCCACCGGTGTGGGCGAGCATCTGCCGGCAGACGTTGTGCGGTCGGCGATGCTGTTAAGGGCCAATTCTTTAGCCAAAGGCTATTCGGGGATCAAGCTTTCCACGGTGGAGATGCTGTTGACCTTCTTGAACCGGCGCATTTGCCCGGCAATTCCCGCTAAGGGCTCGGTCGGCGCCAGCGGTGATTTAGCGCCTCTTTCCCATATGGTGCTGGTTATGCTGGGCGAAGGTCAGGCCTATGTGAACGGCAGGCTTATGAGCGGGGCCCAGGCACTGGCTGAAAGCGGGCTGGAGCCACTGGCCCTGGGCGGCAAGGAAGGCCTGGCCTTGATTAACGGTACGCAGATTATGACCGCTGTCGGCTGCATGGTATGGGAGGATGCCGTCAACCTGATGAAGAGCGCCGACGTGGCTGCTGCATTGTGCACGGAAGCCTTAAAAGGGACCCGGACGGCTTTTGATCCCCGCATTACCCAGGTAAGGGCCCATATCGGCCAGATGGCCACCACGGAAAATATGCTGCGGCTGACAGAAAATAGCCCGATCATTGAGTCCCATATTCATTGCGGGAAAATACAGGATGCCTACTCGCTGCGATGTGTCCCGCAGGTGCATGGGGCCTCGAAGGATGCCCTCAGGCGAGTCGAAGAAACCCTGAACATCGAGATCAATGCCGCCACCGATAACCCGCTGATTATGCCTGATACCGGTGAAGCCATATCAGGCGGCAACTTTCATGGCCAGCCGATTGCCCTGGTAATGGATTATCTGAAGCTGGCCCTGGCTGAGCTTGGCAATATCTCCGAGCGGCGCATTAACCGGTTGCTGGACGCTCATCTGAGTGAGCTGCCGCCGTTTTTAACCGCCTATCCGGGCGAGGACTCGGGCTTAATGATTACCCAGTATACAGCAGCTTCCCTGGTGTCGGAAAACAAAGTGCTGGTCCACCCGGCCAGCGCGGATTCGATTCCGACCTCGGCCAACCAGGAGGATCATGTCAGCATGGGGACAATTGCCGCCCGCCAGGCCCGGGAAATTTTGGAGAATGTCCGCTATATCCTGGCGATTGAATGTTTAGCAGCAGCTCAGGGCATTGATTTTCTGGCACCTCTGACCCCGGGACAGGGAACAGGCGCCGCCCATCAAGCGATCCGCCGGGCTGTGCCCCATCTGGACGAAGACCGGATACCGGCACCTGATATTCAGAATATTTATCAGCTGCTCGCCGACGGCTCGCTGATTAAGGCCGTGGAAGCGGCCATTGGGCCGATGAAAATTTATTAAACGCTTCCGGTGTGGTACAATACTGGTATTAAGGTACTGGTTTCCTGCGGCAGATGGTGAAAGAAAGGCGGAGCAAGTAATGTTCAGCATAGAAAAAAACGGCAGTCTGGGTAAACTGGCAATTTTGACAATCATGTCTGACGGTGAGGATGAAATCGCCCTGAAACGGCAGGGGGGAGAATTCGGTTACCGGCTGTATAAAGGCAAAGTGGGTTCGATGGATTCAGCCAAAATTTTTGCGGCGGTTGAAACGGCAGCGAAAAAAGAAGGGCTGATTGACCAGCGTTACCGGGAAGAGCATGCCCTGTATCATTCCGTGTTCGAAGCCTACAGCGGCATGTGCCGGGGGCAAATCGGGCTGGGGACGGTATTGCGCAGTGCCGGTCTGTTGTTTTGTATTGTCCGGGGTGCGAAGCTGCCTGGCAACAATACGGACGGGGAATGGATTGCGGTGGCTTTGTACGGTAATATGGGGGCGCCGATTAAAGGCTATGAGCATGAGGTGCTGGGGCTGGGAATTAATCCAATCTAAGCAATTTTCATTTATCAATAAGCAGGGTCACCTTGTCTGACAAGGTGACCCTGCTTATAATGCCTGTTTGTGTCTGGCCGCAATTACCAGATATCATGTCCCTGACGATAGGTCGGCAAAGCCCGCCTGATCAGTTCATTGGCGAGATAGCCGCCGAGGCCGATTACGCTCTCAATATGGAGAAACTGGGCAATGGAAGGGTCAAATAAAACGGTTGCGTTGGCCGCAATTTCCTCATCTCCTTCCCAGATAACCACACACAGGGGGATTTTGGGGAAAACCCTAAAGACAGCAGAGGCATCACCAAAACCGGCTGGCTGACCACCCAGTGGCTTGGCGCACGCCAACAAGAGCGAGGCCTGGTGGCCAAAGGCTTTTATCAGGCCGCAGATGGCATCTTTATGGAAGGCGGGATAAAAGAGCATGCCGCCATTGGGGATTTCTTTTAGGCTGACCCACTTGTTGTCTATTTCCGCCCTGGTCTGAAAGAAACTGAGGTAATGCAGGATCAGGATCGCCGCCCCGATTTTGGGAACAGCACCGTCTTTTTCTTTACAAATGGTTTTATTGGCACAGTCAACAATATAATTTTCGTTTAAATAGGGGACGACAAACTGCTGTTTTTCCCTCAGATACAGTACATCCATACTGGCCGCGATCTCGGCCGGCGCTTTCAGTTCAAGATCCTGCCAGCCTTTGTCATAAGCAATACGATAATTACTTTCCAGAGTAATTCCCTCCCTTAACTGGTATATATAGAAGCAAGGGGACGTTCTTTTTGCTTCTCGTCACAGCATTAAGATCAAGCTGTAGGAAATGCAGGGTGAACAAATCTTCTCAACCGGACCATTGGTAACACATACTGTAAAATACTCTGTAACGAATATTCTAAGAAAGTAAGTTTATACGATACCCAAGTTACGCTTGCGTACAAACAATTAGTTCTTATTATTTTGTATATTATTCTATACTCTTAATACATCCACCTTCAAGAGGAAGCTTTTAAAGGTGGATATATTTTGCTAAGCAAGGAGATATATAGTGTAGATGCGAAGTTATTATCCAGATAATTATAATTTTTTACAGGAGCTGATCGTTTGAAAAGTCAAGGCAGACCATCAATCCTGTTTGTAGCCTTAAACCGGCATCAAAGCCAGTATTTTCGCCGGCTAGGCGCAAATTTAAATGATTCCTATGATATTTACCATATTGATTATGGCTTGCCTGATTTTGCAGGTGCGCTGATAAAACCGGAACTGCCGGAATGTGTAGCTTTCACTAGCAAAGAATTGGCAGATATAATTCGTTTTTTGCTAATAAAGGGAAAGACCCGAGGCTTTACAGGTTTCCGCGGCTGGATGCATTCGCAGTCAGTTCTCGAAAACCGGGCATATTATGCAACTTTGTATTTTTATAAATACCTGTGCCGTGTTCCTATTGACCTTGTATGTGTATGGAACGGCATCAATCTTCCCCTGGCAGCTGCCATCAGGGTGGCAAGAAAACTTGGCAAGCAAACTATCTTCTTTGAAAATGGCTATCTAAGAGATACAACTACCCTCGATCCAACAGGTGTTAACTATCAGAATAGCTTAGTGAATAAGCCGCGCTCCTTTTATGATGCTATAGTACCACAAGCGCAGCTGCTGGCAAAATTATATAATACGGACCCGCCAATCCGGAACATAAAGAGCAAGTGGTATCAAAACCTAATGAAAAAGCAAGAGAAGGGACAACCGGAAGCGATTATCCTGCCGGAGCACTTTCTCTTGCTTCCGTTCCAGGTACAGGATGATACGCAGGTGTTGTTGTATTCTCCCCACTTTAGAACAATGGATGAACTGGTGGATTGTGCCGTAAACGCAGTAAAACAGTATAACTCAATCACCGGCGAAGATCTTTGGCTTGTTGTCAAGGAGCATCCGTCCGATTTTGGCCGTGCCGATTACTCTGCTTTGAAGGCAAGGTACGAAAATGATCATATCTTATTTTTACGCTTTTATCCAACGCCTGACTTAATTGCACGGTCCCAAGGGGTTATTACCCTGAATTCAACAGTAGGTATTGAGTCCTTAGCACATCATAAACCTGTTATAACATTGGGGAATGCATTTTACAATGTAAAGGGCCTTGTCTGCCATGTTGCCCAATCAGAGCAACTGTCAGCGTGTATTCCGTTTATAAACGCAGAGCCGGACCATCAATTAATTGACAAGTTTTTGTATTATTTACGGTATTGTTATTTAGCAGAAGGCTCATGGCATCAACCGAATGCGCAACATTTTCAAAGTGTCCGCGAAAAGATTGCAAAAATTTTGCAATAATTAAAAGAAACGTGGGGACGTTCATTTTGCTTCTTGCAGCAGATTCTGATAAAATTAAAGAAAAAGGAGGAAAAATATGGTAAGATGTGCGAGGAAAAAAAGTGTTACTGGCATCTATCATGTGATGCTGCGGGGGATCAACCGGCAGGCGATTTTTATTGATGAAGCGGATAATTGCCGCTTTATAGAAACGTTGAAGCGTGCCAAGGCTAATGGCGGTTATGCTATTTATGGATATTGTTTGATGGGGAATCATGTTCATCTCTTACTGCATGAACAAAAGGAAGAAATTGCCCTTGTTATGAAGCGCATCGGTACAAGTTATGCCCGGTGGTATAATGAAAAGTATGACCGGGTTGGTCATGTCTTTCAGAATCGGTTTCAAAGTGAGCCAATTGAGACAGAAGCATATTTATTATGTGCTTTAAGATATATCCATAATAATCCCTTAAAAGCAAAAATGGTAGTAAGGCCGGAAGCGTACAAGTGGAGCAGCTGTCAGGCCTATTACCAAGAGCAGGATTTTTATGATGGCTTGACTAATACTGAATTTGTATTAGCTGTCCTGAATAGTAACCGTGCGGCGGCTATAAAGCAATTTGCTGATTTTATGCAGCAGGAAAACGCTGATCAATTCATGGATTTTGTAGTAAAGCAGCACAAGGACGATGCAGATTTAGCTGAGGAAATTAGGAAGCTCTTACATGGACAACCTGTTTCAGCGTTGCAAAGCCTGAGTAGAGATAAACGAAATAATTTAATCAGGCTAATCAAAGGGATAGAAGGCGTAACCCAGCGGCAGGTTGCCCGGGTAACGGGAATTCATCAAAGTGTTATATTTAAGATTTAAATTAAAACGAAGCAAAATGAACGTCCCCGTGCTTCTCGTGCTTCTTTAAAAAATATGACGGATGGATTGAGACAAATGTATATTTATACTGATATTGTTGGTCAGTTTACCTGCCAGATGTGCGGAACCTGCTGCCGTAATCAGTGGCAGGTAACTGTGGATAAGGCCAGCTACCGCCGGAATGAGGCGCTGTTTGGCGCCAATGGGCGTACGGCTGAGTTTGAGCAGGCTTTTATTGTCCTTGCCGGCCGGAGTGGTTATGGCGAGCACGCTTATATTGCCAAACAAGCCGGCGGTGGCTGTTGGTTTTTAGGGGCAGGTAACCTGTGCCGGCTGCACCAAGAGGCCGGCCACAGCCATCTTGACGCCGTTTGCCGGACCTTTCCCCGTTACCCGGTGAGTACAGCCCGCGGACTCGAAATCACCCTGAGTTTTAGCTGTCCGGCGGTATTAGAACTAGCCGACCGGGAGGAAGGGCTGCGGCTTATTAGAGCCGAGGACCCGCCGCTGGAGCTTGTTGCTGACAACTATGCCGCTGAGATTTATCCGCAGCAGCAGCCGGACCGGCAGCCTCTTCGCTATTATTTTGAACTGGAAAGCCATTTTATTGATCTTCTGCAGTGCCGGGCGATGCCCCTGGGCGAACGGCTGGCCTTTCTGGCCGATACGGTACAGGCCGTGGACAAGCTGGCGGGAAGCCAGGACATCTCCCGCCAGCTGACGGCCCTGTTTAACCGCAACTACGACTGGCTGGAGGAACTGGCTGCCGCCCGCGAGCCTGCCCGGCTGGAGGCAGGCAGCGGTTTGCTGGAAAATTTTTTTGTTAGTCTGTTATTTAAGAAACCTTTTTATATTTTTGGTTTTTCCCGGACGCTGCTGCTGTTAAACCGTATCTGGCAGCGGCTGCTGGGAGCTGATGACCTGGGCCGGGAAATTATGCGGCTGGAGCTGCAGTATGGCCATGACCGGCAGGCGCTGCTGCGTTAGATAGGAAGAACGCTTAGCCCGGAACGGCGGGAGCAAAGAAAAAGTTGCTGCTGATAAAAGTTGGCAGAGAAGGCAGGGGGAAAGGCGGCAGCAAGCGAATTTAGAGAAAATAGACGGTTCGACGGGTTGTACCCACACAAAAATCAGTAAAGCCAAAGGACAGCAAAACATGAAAAAATCAGTTTTACAGGAGATTCAGCCCGCTGTTATTCAATATGCGAAAATGATTGCCCATGTTATCCGGGTGGATGTGGAAATCGTCGATGCCGGCTTAGTGCGCATTGCCGGCACCGGCATCTATGACCGGGGCATCAATGAAGATATGTCGGAGGAAGGTTTTGTCTATAAGCATGTGCTGGCTACCGGCAAGCCCCAATATATTGAAGAGCCGGGCCGGCACGAACTTTGCTGCCGCTGTCCCAAGCAGGGCTGTTGTGAGGAAAAACTTGAATTATGTACTCCCATTACCCTGGGCGAGGAGATTATCGGGGTTATTGGGCTGATTTGCTTTGCCGAAGCGCAAAGGAACCAAATCATGCAGGATTTAAGCTTTTATCAGCTGTTTCTGGAGCAGATCGCCGGCTTTATCAGTGCCAAGGCTTATGAGCGGCAGGACAGCAAACGGAATGAGCGGATGCTGGAAGTGCTGCTGCAGGTCATCAATAATGTGGACAATGGGGTCTTGGTGCTGGACGAAGCGGGCAAAATCATCCAGATAAATGACAGCGCCTGCAAACAGCTGCAGCTGACTGCCGACTCTATCGGCAAACCGGTGGCGATGGCTGCCACCAGCGATTCCCTGCTGGGTGTGGAAGAATACAAAGTAGTCATTGATAATACCACCTATTTTCTCATAGGCAGTTTATTGTCCGTATCACCAGGCCTGCCTTCCTATGACCGGATTTTTATATTTAATGAAATAAAAAATGTAAAATCCGGTATTTATGATTTAACCAAAGTCGATATGCCGGTCACCCTGGATAATCTTGTCGGTTGTTCCCCGGCGACGGAGCAGCTCAAAACCAAGCTGACGAAACTGGCTGATTCTAATTCCACCGTTTTAATCATTGGCGAAAGCGGTACCGGCAAGGAGGTTGTGGCCAGAGCCATTCACGCGGTCAGCAACCGCAGCGATAAGCCGTTTATCGGTATCAATTGCGCCGCTATCCCTGACATGCTGCTGGAAAGTGAATTATTCGGCTATGTGAAGGGGGCCTTCTCCGGCGCCGATCCCCGGGGGAAAATCGGCAAGTTTGAACTGGCCAATAAAGGGGTCATCTTTTTGGATGAGATTGGCGATATGCCCCTGTATCTGCAGGTGAAACTATTACGGGTGCTGCAGGAGCGCCAACTCGTGCGTATTGGCTCTAACCAGCTGATATCCTTGGATATCCGCGTTATTGCCGCCACCAACAAGGACTTGAAAGAACTCATCAAAGAAAAAAAATTCCGGGAAGATTTATACTACCGGTTAAATGTAATACCCATCGAGGTGCCGCCGCTCCGTAGCCGCGTGGAAGATATTGAGCCGCTGGTGCACTCCCTGATTGGCAAGTACGGCGGTTTGTTCAGCAAAAAGATTCGCGGGATTGACCGCGAAACCATGGGGATACTGCTGCAGTACAATTGGCCGGGGAACATCCGGGAACTGGAAAATACCATCGAGTTTATGATTAATATGGCCGATGACAGTGGCTGGCTAACCACGGATACCCTGCCGCGGAGTTTCCTGGACAACCGGGCTGGGCAGCCGGCGCCGGCAGAACCGGCTGCTGTTAAGACTTTGCGCCAGGTGGAACAGGAACACATTTTACAGGCTGTCCGGCGGTTTGGGGATACAACCCAGGGAAAACTGGCTGCCGCCAGGCAGTTGGGAATTGGCATAGCCACCCTATACAGAAAATTACGTGAAATCGAAGAAACACAGTAGCCGCTAACGTAATTTATACCGGTTTTCGTGACGTAGCAATATGCTTTCTACCTTAAACTTATTCTTTGTGGGTAGAGAGCATATATTTTTTTACCTGCATAAGTATGGCCTTGCCGGAGCCGGAAGGGGGAGCTATACCCCTTCCGGCCCAGGCGAGCGGCTAAGTTCCCGGCTAAGGGCGACTAACTTTCAGCTGGGTTAAAGCCCCACCTGAAGCCAAGTACTATTTTATCAATCTGATAAAAACTTGCTGCCAAAACCACGCCTTGTAGCCAACAAACTACTGTCCAGGGCGTAAAAGTAGCAATTCTTTATCTATTTATCATATTGATAAAGTTATTATTTTGATAAAAGAAAATAAGAGAATTCAGGCCCCGGTCAGGCTGGGGCCATAACGCGCAGAGCGGGCAGGATATGGTTTTATTCCTGTTTATGGCCTGAATACGAAGCTTTCCCTATTAACCGGAATAATTTTCAGAGCATTGAACATATTGGCACGATCTTTGCAATGGTAATTAGCAGAGACAGACATAAACCAGAAAAGAGGGTACAAGAATGGACCAGAAAATCAAATGGGTTAAAAATCAGATGATGGATAAAACGGAGAAATCATCGATTGACTTTTTGAGCTGCCAGGAAATTCGCAAAGTACGCGAGTTCCATAAGAGTTTCCCTGAATATAGCCAGACTCCGCTGCGGAGTTTGGCAGAACTGGCCAGTTATCTGGGCGTCGGCGGCATATATCTGAAGGATGAATCCTACCGCTTTGGCCTGAATGCCTTTAAAGTCCTGGGCGGCTCCTATGCGATGGGGAAATACCTGGCGCAGCGTCTGGGGCTGGACATCAGCAAGCTGGATTACCGGCAGCTAACCTCGGCGGCAGTCCGGCAACAATTGGGCGAGATTACCTTTACGACCGCAACTGACGGCAATCATGGCCGGGGTGTTGCCTGGACGGCCAGCCGGCTCAAGCAAAAAGCGGTGGTTTATATGCCCAAAGGTTCGTCCCTTACCCGCCTGGAGAATATCAGGGCCGAAGGCGCCGAAGCAGCCATTACCGACCTGAATTATGATGACGCCGTCCGGTTAGCAACAGAAAATGCCAGGAAATATGGCTGGGTGGTAGTACAGGATACTGCCTGGGAAGGGTACGAAGAAATTCCCGCCTGGATTATGCAGGGTTACGGTACCATGGCGCTGGAAGCGCTGGAACAACTCCAGGCCGCCGGGGTCGACAAGCCGACTCACGTGTTCGTGCAGGCCGGGGTAGGCTCGTTAGCCGGTGCCGTGCAAGGTTTCTTTGCTTCAGCCAGTCAGGGTGACGTTCCCCCAACGGTGGTCGTAGAGTCCGATCAGGCCGACTGCTTGTATCAATCGGCAGTGGCCAATGACGGCAGGCCCCGCATTGTCACCGGGGACCTGGCCACCATCATGGCCGGTCTGGCCTGCGGCGAACCCAATACCATCGGCTGGAATGTACTGCGGGACTATAGCTACCTGTTTGCGTCCTGCCCGGACTGGGTGGCGGCTAAAGGCATGCGGCTCCTGGGCAATCCTTTGGGCAATGACGCCAGAGTAATCTCCGGCGAGTCGGGGGCTGTTCCCGCCGGGCTCCTGGCCGAACTGATGACAAACCCGGAGCTGGCGGCGGCAAAAGAGAAACTCGGCCTCAATGAAAAGTCCAAAATTCTGCTGTTCAGTACCGAGGGCGATACCGATCCGGTGAAATACCGCGATATTGTCTGGAACGGCGAATATCCTGCGCCTGCGAAATAAGCCGCTCTGTACAGCGGGAACAACGTATAAGCAAAAACGAAAGGGGTCATCACCTTGAAACTGGAATTTGAAAAAATCCTGGAACTGGCGAAAAAGTATGAACCGGACATCAGTAAATTCCTGCGCGATATGATTGCTATCCCCAGCGAAAGCTGTCAGGAGGAACAGGTTATCCTGCGGATTAAAGAAGAAATGGAAAAAGTCGGCTTTGACAAAGTGGAAATTGATCCGATGGGCAACATTCTGGGCTATATCGGCCAGGGCCAACATATTATCGCCATGGATGCCCATATTGACACCGTGGGTGTCGGTAATCCGGAAAACTGGCAATACGATCCGTACCAGGGCTATGAGGATGATGAAATCATTATTGGCCGGGGCGCCAGCGACCAGGAAGGCGGCATGGCTTCCATGGTGTATGCCGGCAAAATTATTAAAGAGCTCGGGCTGGAAGACGACTATACCCTGGTCATGGTCGGCTCGGTCCAGGAAGAAGACTGTGACGGCCTCTGCTGGCAGTACATTATTCAGGAAGATAAGCTTAAGCCCGAATTTGTAGTCAGCACTGAGCCGACCGACGGCAAAATTTACCGGGGCCAGCGGGGCCGGATGGAGATCAAGGTGAAAACCACCGGTGTAAGCTGCCATGGCTCGGCCCCGGAACGGGGCGATAACGCCATCTATAAAATGGGTCCCATCCTAAGTGATTTAAAGGCCCTGCACGAAAACCTTATGGATCATGACTTTTTGGGCAAAGGCAGTCTGGCGGTATCGGAAATCTTCCATACCTCGCCCTCCCGCTGCGCCGTAGCCGACAGCTGCTGGATTTCCATCGACCGGCGCTTAACGGCCGGCGAAACCGGTCAGTATGCCATCCAGCAAATTAAGAATCTGCCGTCAGTCCAAGCCGCCAAGGCCGAGGTCAGCATGTATACCTATGAGCGGCCGGCTTATACCGGTCTGGTATATCCGACCGAATGCTACTTCCCGACCTGGCTGATTGCAAATGAGCATCCCGTATGTCATACCCTGGTGGATGCCTACCAGGGCCTGTTTAAAGAAGCGCCGCAAGTGGACAAATGGACCTTTTCGACCAACGGCGTTGCCATTATGGGGCGGTTTGGCATTCCCTGCATCGGTTTCGGTCCCGGCCATGAAGATCAGGCCCACGCGCCGAACGAACGTACCTGGAAGAAGGAACTGGTTGACTGCGCCGCCATGTATGCTGCTATTCCGCTCATCTACACACAAAAATATGCGGACAAAATGACCAAAGAAACGAAAAATCTGGTATAAGGCTCCGGCTAAATTAAGTTACCTTATGGTAATACCACAATAATAGATAAATTATGAAAAAATCAGGGAGGAATCTACAAATGCAATCCATTTTCAGAGGAAGACATTTTATCAACCTGGAAGATTTTACTAAAGAAGAAGTAGATACTATGCTTGAGGTCTCTTTGGACCTGAAGAAAAAGTTTGCCATGGGTGTGCCCACTCCCTATTTACTGCATCAATCCATGTTTTTAATGTTTTTCGAGCAATCCACCCGCACCAGAAATTCCATGGAGGCCGGGTTTGCCCAACTCGGCGGCCACGCCGGCTTTTTAGATTCCAGCAGCATGCAGATCGCCCACGGGGAAAGCGCCAAAGACACCGCCATTATTCTGTCCCGTTTCGGTCATGCCATTGCCTGCCGGTACTGCAACTGGGGCTATGGCAACAAATACCTTACCGAAATGGCCCAATGGTCGTCAAAGCCCATCATGAACCTGCAATGCGATCTGTATCACCCGTTCCAGGCCTTAGCCGACCTCATGACCATGAAAGAAAAAATCGGCGATTTAAAACGGGTCAAAGTGTCCATTATCTGGGCGTATGCCGAAAGCCACAAAAAGCCGATTTCCGTGCCTGTATCTCAGGTGCTGCTGTTCCCCCGCTACGGTATGGATGTTGTCCTGGCTCATCCGCAAGGCTGGGAACTGCCTGACTGGGTAATTGCCCAGGCTAAGGCCAATGCCGAAAAATACGGCGGTTCGGTCACTGTTACCGATAATGAGGCCGAAGCTTACGCCGGCGCTCATATCGTAATTCCGAAAAACTGGGGCAACTGGGTAACCGACCAGACCGGTGTGGCCGCTGCCGGCGCCGTGGCCGTAGTGGACGACAAACTCAAAGCCCAAAGATCCTGGAAATGCACCGAGGCCAAAATGGCTACCGCCGACAAAAACGTGATGTACATGCATGCCCTGCCGGCCGACCGCAACAATGAAGTGGAAGATTCGGTCATCGACGGTCCCCATTCCATCGTGTACGACGAAGCCGAAAACCGCCTCCATACTGCCAAGGCGGTAATGACCCTGTTAATGGGCGGCCGATAAGCATGGCTAAATTAGCTGTTATCGCTATTGGGGGCAATTCCTTAATCCGGGATAACACGCGCCAGACGGTAGAAGACCAGTACGCTGCCGTCTGCGAGACGGCCAGGCATATTGTCGGCATGATCGAGCAGGGGTATGAGGTCATCATTACCCATGGCAACGGACCGCAGGTCGGCTTTATTCTCCGGCGGTCGGAAATTGCCAACGAAGTGGCCGGCATGCATTTCGTGCCGCTGGTGGCCTGCGGCGCCGATACGCAGGGCGCCATCGGCTACCAGATCCAGCAGGCTATGGATAACGAATTTAAGCAACGAGGCCTGGACAAATCCGCCATCACCCTGGTTACGCAGGTAGTGGTGGACGGTAATGACCCGGCTTTTCAAAAACCGACCAAGCCCATCGGCTCCTTCTATACCCGGGAGCAGGCGGAAAAAATTCAAAAGGAGCATCCCGACTGGGTCATGGTAAGCGACGCCGGCCGGGGCTTCCGCCGGGTAGTGGCCTCGCCGCTGCCGCTTGAGATTGTCGAAAAAGAGGTCATCCATAAACTGGCGCTGGACGGCTACTGTATGATCGCCGTCGGCGGCGGCGGTATTCCGGTCATCCGCCGGGAAGACGGCACCTTCACCGGTGTCGATGCCGTTATTGACAAAGATTTTGCCGCCAGTCTGCTGGCCGCTGCGGTTAAGGCCGATGAACTCATCATTTCCACCGGGGTGCCGAAAGTGTATTTAAACTACGGCCAGCCGGACGAAAAAGCCCTGGACAGAGTCACGCTGGCGGAATTGAAGGAATATGTCAAGGAAAACCATTTCGCGCCCGGCAGCATGCTGCCCAAGATCCAGGCTGTCATCCGCTTTCTGGAGAATGGCGGCAGGAAAGCCATTATTACCAATCCGGAGTCGCTGGAAGCGGCGGTGGCCGGAAACACGGGAACTCACGTAATGTTGTAAAGGCAAGGCAGAGGTACTCCCGTGCCGGAGTATCTCTGCCATACCTTGCATGGTTTGGCAAAGCAACTGATTGATATAGAAAAATCCGCGGTTATGACATGTGACCAGCAAGCCGTCAGCCGCTTTACGATGTATAGGCAGTGCAAACATTTCACAAGTAAGGATCACACAACTAAAATTGCGAATATTGGCAAAAGAGGTGCAACTCACCAGTGAAAACCAAAGTAGCTCCTGTTGATGAAATGCTGCCCAAAGGACAGTTATTTACCTACGGACTGCAGCACGTGCTGGCCATGTACGCCGGCGCAGTGGCAGTACCGCTCATTATTGCCAATGCATTAGGCTTGCCGCAGGCCCAGCTGATTTACCTCATTCAGTGCGATCTGGTGGTGGGCGGGATCGCCACGCTGATCCAGGCCCTGGGCATCGGGAATATGGGGATTCGGAGCCCTATTATGCAGGGAGTATCCTTCGCCGCCGTAGCGCCTATGGTCCTGGTAGGCAAAGCACACGGGCTGACGGCAATTTTTGGCGGCACGATCGCCGCCGGCATCATCGGCTATTTCCTCAGCCCCTACTTCAGTAAGCTGATCCGCTTTTTCCCCAAGGTTGTCACCGGTACTATCATTACCCTGATTGGCGTGTCGCTGCTGCCGGTGGCCGTGCGCTGGGCCGGGGGCGGGAATCCGGCGGCGGCGGACTTTGCCGACTTTTCCAATATCGCGCTGGCCTTTACGGTACTGGCCATTGTTATTGTTCTGTACCGCCTGTTGGCCGGTTTTTGGAGTAATATCGCCGTCCTGCTGGGACTGGTGGCCGGCACCCTGCTGGCTGTTCCCCTGGGCATGGCCGACTTCTCGCAGGTAGCTGCCGCCGACTGGATTGCCATTGTTACTCCCTTTGCTTTCGGCCTGCCGGTCTTTGATCTAACGTCTATTTTTGCCATGACCTTGGTGTTTCTGGTCATCATGACTGAAACCACCGGCGACATTATTGCGGTTGGCGAAATTGTCGACAAACCGGTAACCAGTGACGATTTGGCCCGCGGTCTGCGCGCCGATTCATTTTCCACCTTGCTGGGCGGTATCATGAATACCTTCCCGCATTCCGCCTTTGCCCAAAACGTCGGCCTGCTGGCTTTATCCGGTATTAAAAGCCGCTATGTGGTCGTGGCGGCCGGGCTTATCCTGGGAGCGCTCGGTTTATTTCCCAAAGCGGCCGCCGTAGTTGCCGCCATCCCCCACCCGGTACTCGGCGGTGCAGGCATTGCCATGTTTGGCATGGTGGCAACCAGCGGCATCCGGTCCCTGGCCAAAGTGTCATTTGACGGCAATCATAACGCCATGATAGTGGCTGTAAGCCTGGGGGTTGGTCTTATACCGCTGGCTGCGCCCGGCTTTTATCACAAGCTGCCGCAGTTTGCCCAATTAATTCTCCACAGCGGCATTACCGCCGGCAGTGTCAGCGCGCTGGTCCTCAATTATTTCTTTAATGAATGCGGCAAGAAAGCCGCGGCTGACGGCGGAATGGCGGAAACCGCCGGCCATCATTGCTGAAAGGGCGTTTTTCTAAGAGGCTTGTCGCAGCAAAACCTGTCCTGAACAGGAGGATTACGTATGTACAGCTTTATACTCAACGGTCAGCCGGCCGTCTGTGACACGGACATAAACCTGCTGGTGTACCTGCGGGATTTTGCCCGGCTTACCTCGGTAAAAAACGGCTGCGCCGAAGGCGCCTGCGGGGCGTGTATGGTGCTGCTGGAGGGAAAGGCCGTGCGGGCTTGTGTGCTGACAACGGCCAAAATCGCCGGCAAAACCCTGCTCACAGTGGAAGGCTTGTCCGCACGGGAAAAAGATATTTACAGCTGGGCTTTTGCCGCCGCCGGGGCCGTACAGTGCGGCTTCTGCATCCCCGGCATGGTAATCAGCGCCAAGGCGCTGTTGGGTAAAACCGCCTGTCCTACCGCGGCCGAGGTGAAAAAAGCGCTGCACGGCAATATTTGCCGTTGTACCGGCTATGTAAAAATTGAGCAGGCCGTGCTGCAGGCCGCCAAAGCCCTGCGGGAAGGCTTTACGCCGCCGGCGGAGAGTGACTATAAAGTGGGCGACAGAATGCCGCGCATTGATGCCCGTGACAAAGTACTGGGCTTGGCTGAATACGTGGACGACATGTATGTGGCCGGCATGCTGCACGCCGCCATTTTACGGGCCCCGAGCCCGCGGGCGCTGATCAAACGCATTGATATCTCCCCCGCCCTGGAGCTCGCCGGCGTCGCAGCCGTCATCACCGCCAGGGATATTCCCGGGCGCCGCCATCAGGGACACATTATTCCCGACTGGCCGGCCTTTATCGCGGAGGGGGAGAAAACCCGCTATATCGGCGACGCCCTGGCGGCTGTGGCTGCCGCCAGCAAAGAAATCGCCCAGGCGGCCGTCAAACTAATTCGCGTGGAGTACGAGGAACTGCCGCCGCTGGTCTCGCCCCGGCAGGCGCTGGCTAACGATGCGCCGCCGCTTCACCCCCAAGGGAACCTGCTGGCCAAAACCGTGTTGAAACGCGGCGACGCCGACGCCGCCATTGCCGTGGCCAGGCATGTTGTCCGTCAGCGTTACACCACGCCGTTTACCGAGCATGCCTTTCTGGAGCCGGAAAGCGCCCTGGCCGTTCCCCAGCCGGACGGCACCCTGACAGTGTATACGGCCGGGCAGAACGTCTACGATGATCATCATGGCATTGTTTCCCTGCTGGGAGTGGCGGAAACCGACGTTCGCATTGTCAGCAAAATGGTGGGCGGCGGCTTTGGCGGCAAAGAAGATTTATCCGTGCAGCATCATGCCGCGCTGTTGGCCTGGCATGCCAAACAGCCGGTGAAACATACGCTGAGCCGGCAGGAGAGCCTTTTTGTCCATCCCAAGCGCCATGCCATGGAAATGGAGTTTGTTACGGCCTGTGACGAACATGGCGTTATTACGGCCATGAAAGCCGAGATTCTGGCCGACACCGGCGCCTATGCCTCACTGGGCGGGCCGGTGTTGCAGCGGGCCTGCACCCATGCCGCCGGGCCGTACCGGATCGCCAATGTGGATATTACCGGCCTGGGTGTCTACACCAATAATCCGCCCGCCGGCGCCTACCGGGGTTTTGGCGTTACCCAGTCCTGTTTCGCCATGGAAACCAATATCAATCTGCTGGCCGAACAGGTAGGCCTGTCCCAGTGGGAAATACGCTGGCGCAATGCCATCGAACCCGGCCAGGTCTTGCCTAACGGCCAAATTACCGATCAGGGCACCGCACTGAAAGAAACGCTGCTGGCGGTTAAAGCGGCTTTTGACTCCAGTCCTCACGCCGGTCTGGCCTGTGCCATGAAAAACGCCGGCATCGGTGTCGGACTGCCGGACATTGGCCGGGTAAAGCTGAAAATTGCTAATGGCCAGGTCGTCATTCTTACCGGGGCGGCCTGTATCGGCCAGGGCTTGGTCACGGTTATGACCCAGATTGTAGCGGAAACGACAGGCCTGGATGCTTCCCGGATAGCGGCCGTTGCCCCGGATACCAGCCTCACCCCCGACTCCGGCACCACCACCGCCTCCCGGCAGACGGTATTTACCGGCGAGGCCACCCGCCAGGCGGGCCTGAAGCTTAAAGCAGCCCTGGCGGCAGCCTCCCTGTCTGAACTGGAAGGCCGCGAATTTTACGGCGAATACTCAGGGATAACCGACCCCATGGGCTCTGACAAACCCAACCCGGTCAGCCATGTCGCCTATGGCTATGCCAGCCAGGTTGTCATTGTCGACGCAGCCGGCAAGCTGCTTCAAGTGGTTGCCGCCCATGATGTCGGCAAAGCCATTAACCCGCTGGGGGTGGAAGGTCAGATTGAAGGCGGTGTGGTTATGGGCCTGGGCTATGCGCTGACCGAAGACTTTCCGCTTCAGGCCGGCATTCCCCAGGTTAAATTCGGCACGTTAGGCCTCTTCCGGGCCGGCAATATCCCGGCAATACAAAGTATCATCATCGAAAAGAACCAAGCCGAACTGGCCTATGGGGCCAAAGGCGTCGGCGAAATCACCTCGGTTCCCACCGCTCCGGCCGTAGCCGCCGCGTACCTTAGGCTGGACGGCAAAGTCCGCAGCGATTTACCGCTGCAGGAGACGCCCTACAGCCGGAAAAAATGATATAATTTTTGGACGACTTTGCCGCCGTCAATGCGGTGTATGCCCAATATTTTACCGGCGAATTCCCCGCCCGGGCCTGCGTGGAGGTAGCCCGCCTGCCCAAGGACGCCCTGGTGGAAATAGAAGCCGTTGCCCTCTGCCAATAACGAACATAACCGGGAGGAATGACAAATGGGAGACTTAATGAGACCAGTTCCCCTGCCCCAGCTTATTGCGCGGATTTTTGAAGAATATGCAGCCGATCGCTCTGTCTTTGGCTATCCTTCCTGCCATTTTTTCCATAAGAAGAACCGGCAGACCTTTGCCCTGTTTGGCGAAACCATTGAGACGGCCGTAGGCCCCGCTGCCGGGCCCCATACCCAGTTAGCCCAGAATATTGTGGTGGCGTACCTGGCCGGCGCCCGTTTTATTGAGTTGAAAACCGTGCAGGAACATGAGCCGCCTGTCGCCAAACCCTGCATTGACGCCGACGACGAAGGCTTCAACACCGAGTGGTCCAGCGAGTTCACGGTGGAAAAAGCGTATGAGGAGTACATCAAAGCCTGGGTGCTTTTGCACCTGGTCGAGGAGGTTTTCGGCCTTAGCCAAAGCGGCCGGCGTTCCTTTATCTTTAATATGAGCGCCGGTTATAACCTGGCCGGCATTCAGTCGCCGCGCATGGATGCCTACTTAAATAATCTGCGGGACGCTTCGCAGCACCCGTATTTTAAACAATGCCTGGCGGAATTGGCGGCACGGCTTGGGGAGGGCGGCTTCCTCCGGGGCACCGGCCTGGAAGAACGGCTGCCGCGGCTGGCCGGGATAACGGAACGCATTTCCGGCCAGGTCTGCCAGTCGATTACCCTGTCGACCATGCACGGCTGTCCGCCGGCCGAAATCGAGCGAATCTGCGGTTATTTGCTGACTGAGAAAAAGCTTGACATGTACGTGAAGCTGAATCCTACCCTGCTAACTTACGAGGGTGTGCGCGCCATATTCGATAAAACCGGTTTTGACTATGTCGAACTGGCGGCAGAATCCTTTCAGCATGACCTGCAGTATACTGACGCCGTTCCCATGCTGACAAGGCTCAGGCAACTGGCGGCCGCCCACGGGCGTTTCTTGGGCGTTAAGCTGACGAATACCTTAGGATCGGTCAATTTTAAAGGCAAGCTGCCAGGCGGCGAAATGTACATGTCCGGCCGGGCCCTGTTCCCGCTGTCCATTACTCTGGCGGCCAAACTGTCGGCCGAGTTTCAGGGGGAAATGCCGATTTCCTTCTCCGGCGGGATTACCGAACACAATGTGACCGACGTATTTGCCACAGGCATCAAACCGGTCACGCTGGCTACCGATCTCTTAAAGCCCGGCGGCTATGCCCGCCTGGCGGCCATTGCCGCGAGACTGGAGACCGCGCCGGGCTGGGAAAGGGTCAAAATTGACATTGCCGGGCTGCAAGCGTTGGCTGAAAAAGCCCTGACGGCCCACTATTCGCAAAAACATTTCCGGGGTTTCCGTAAAGCCGCGGTTCAAGGGCCGCTGCCGCTCCTGGACTGTGCAGTTGCGCCCTGTAAGACGGCCTGTCCCATCAGTCAGGATATTCCCGAGTACATCCGGCTTGTCGGGCACAAGCGCTATGCCGAGGCGCTGGCGCTTATTTATGAAAAAAATGCCCTGCCGGGGATTACCGGTGCCATCTGCGATCATGCCTGCCAGCATAATTGTACCCGGCTGGATTATGAAGGCTGTGTACAAATCCGTGAGGTCAAGCGGCTGGCGGTGGAACAGGGCGGGGAGGAATACCGCCGGCAATATGTAGTGCCTACACGCCAGAACGGCTTAAAAGTGGCCGTAATGGGGGCCGGCCCGGCCGGTCTGGCCGCCGCTTTCTTTTTGGCCCGCCAGGGCATCGGCGTGACCGTGTACGAAACCCGCGCGAGCGCCGGCGGCACCGTGAAGCACGTTATTCCGCATTTCCGGATCAGCCGGGAGACCATTGACAATGACATTCAATTTATCCAGGACCATGGCGTCGAGTTTGTATTTAATTCCCGCCCCGGGCTCACACCGGCCGAGCTCAAACAACAAGGGTACAAGTATGTCGTCGTCGCTGTCGGCGCCGGCGCGGAGAAACCCTTTACCCTTACCGCCGCCGGCGGTAAAGAACCGCAAATCATTCCGGCCCTGCAGTTTCTGGCCCAATTCAATAAAGATGCGTCAGCCCTCCAATTAGGCAAACAGGTTATTACCATCGGGGCCGGCAACACCGCTATGGACGCCAGCCGCACCTCGCTCCGGGTGCCGGGTGTCGAAGCAAGTTCCATTGTCTACCGCCGCTCGCGGCAAGAAATGCCGGCCGATCGTGCCGAATACGAACTGGCCCTGGCTGATCAGGTGGCTTTTCATTTCCTGGTCAAGCCAGAGAAAATCGACGCTGCCGGCCGGCTTGTCTGCCAGATTATGCGGCCCGGCCGGCCTGACGCCGGCGGCCGCCGCCGCAGCGAGCCTACCGGCGAGTACAAGACCTTTGCCGCCGATACCATTATCCTCGCGATCGGCGAAGATATCAACGCGGCTTTGCTGGCCACACTGGGCATTACCACAGCGGCCCGGCAAGTCACGAATATCGACAATGTATATATAGCCGGCGATGCCCGGCAAGGCGCTTCCTCCATTGTCAGGTGCATAGCCGACGGCCGGAGCGCCGCAGACGCGATTTGTGAACGGGAAGTTCCCGGCTTTTTGCGCACCGCCGCGGCACCCGCCCGGGCCCGGTGTGAGCAGGTTCAGGAAATTACGGCCAAAAAATGCGGCCTGCGGGGCGCGGCTAGCCTGACGGCCGAAGGCCCGGGCCAGGTTGACGCGGCAACCGGCGACAGGGAATACAGCCGCTGCCTGGAGTGCAGCTATGTCTGCAATAAATGTGTGGAAGTCTGCCCGAACCGTGCCAATCTGCCGATTCCGGTGGCGCCTGGCGGCGCCAATTATAGTCAGATCATTCACCTTGACGCGTTCTGCAACGAATGCGGCAACTGTGCGGGCTTTTGCCCGTGGGAAGGCCGCCCCTTCACCGATAAGCTTACCGTATTCAGCCGCCGCGACGACTTCGACGCTAGTCAAAACAACGGCTTCCTGGTGGAGGGTAATACCGTAATGCTGCGAGCCGGGGGTGTGGTGACGGCCCATGCCTTGCAAAACGGACAGCTTGGTCCAACTGGCGATCCTGCTTTCGACCAGGTGGCAGCGATATTTAATTACCTGTACACTAGGCGGCCGGCCTTATTTGGCCCGGTAGCGGAATAGGGGAGGAATTATTGTGCTGGTACTGAAAAACGCCACTGTTGTCGAATTTTACCCGGCTTCGATCCGGCCCGGCGTGGATATTGTCGTCGACGGCAGCAAAATCATTGCTGCCGGTGCGGGCGCCGCCGCCGGTATTGAGGCCGACCGCGTGCTTGACCTGGGGGGCAAAATTGTGATGCCAGGCATTGTCTGCAGCCACAATCACTTTTATTCCGGCCTGGCCAGAGGCATTACCGCCCGTATTGCCCCCAGCCCCGACTTTGTGTCGGTGCTGAAAAATTTGTGGTGGCGGCTGGATCTGGCCATTGACGAAGAAATTCTTTATTACAGCGGTCTGGTGTGTTCCCTGGAAGCCATCCGCTGCGGTACTACGGCGGTTATTGACCACCATGCCTCGCCGGCCTTCATTAAGGGTTCGCTCAAAACCCTGAAACAGGCGTTTGAGGAAACCGGTCTGCGCGGCATTACCTGTTATGAAACCACCGACCGCAATGGGGGCCGGCGGGAAGTCGAGGCCGGCGTACAGGAGAACGTTGATTTTGCCGAACTATGTGAAGCCGACAAAGCGGCGACCGGCGGCAATCACCTGGTAGAGGCCATGATTGGCGGTCACGCCCCGGTAACGATGCCTGACGCCGCCCTGGAACTGATGCGGGACGCCGTGCAGGCGACAGGGCGGGGCATTCATGTGCACGTGGCCGAGGACCGCTATGATGTGTCTCACAGCCATCATCTGTACGGCAAAGACGTAATCGTCCGCCTGCAGGAATTTGGCTTGATCAATGACAAGGCGCTGTTGGTGCACGGTGTATACCTGTCCGACCAGGATATTGGGATTATTAATGACGCCGACGCCTTTCTGGCGCATAACGCCCGTTCCAACATGAACAATGCCGTTGGCTACAGCCCGAAACTGCCCCTGTACAACAACCTCGTGCTGGGGACGGACGGCATGGGCAGCGACATGTGGGAGGAAATGAGGTTTGCCTACTTCAAGCATAAAGACGCCGGCGGTCCCCTGTGGCCTGACAGCTATCTTACGTTCCTGCATAATGGCAATGCGCTTTTAAAACGGTACTTTGCCGCTGATTTCGGCCGGGTGGCTCCCGGCTGCAAAGCCGACCTGGCCGTGCTTGATTACCAGGCGCCCACGCCGCTGGTACCGGGCAATATCGGTGGCCATATTGCCTTTGGCCTGGACTCCCGGGATGTGACCGACGTTATCATCAACGGCAAAATCGTGCTGGAAAACCGGCAATTTCCCTTTGCTGTCAGACCAATTTATGATCAGGCCCGCAAGGTCGCGCAGCGCCTGTGGGATACTATGGATAAGCTGCCGTAAGGCAATACTGCGGCCGCAGCTGATCCCAGAGCGGATTGCGGCAGTGGGCCGGGTATGTCCGGTTCACTGCCGCTGCTGCATTCTTTCCCCGCAAGAGCCGGCCGAAGTGCGAACCGGGAGCTTTCCCAGGCATGATATTAAGCAGACAACCTGCAGGTTAGCTGTCGGATCATGTTAGCCGCCTAGCTGCGTTGTTCTGTTAAAAAAAGGGGGCCCTGCGAATGTCAACCCTGCTAATAAAAAATGCCGCTGCCATCGTCACGCTGGACGCCGCCGATAGAGTGCTGGAAAATCAGAATATTTTTATCCGGGATAACCATATTGAATATCTGGGGCCGGCGAGTCCGGCGGCGGCGGAAGTAATCCAGGCCGCCGGCATGATTGTTTATCCGGGCTTGATTAATACCCACCATCATCTGTACCAGACGTTTACCCGGAATTTGCCGCAGGTGCAGAACCTGGAACTGTTTTCCTGGTTGCGGACATTATATGAAATATGGCGGGGACTGACGCCGGAAAGCATCTATTACAGCGCCAGCGCCGGCCTGGGGGAACTGCTGAAGTACGGTTGCACGACCTGTTTTGATCATCACTACGTCTTTCCTAACACCGGCTCCCGCCAGTTTATTGATCAGCAATTTATGGCGGCTGAGCAACTGGGTATCCGTTTCCATGCCTCCCGCGGCAGTATGTCCAGAGGCCGCAGCAGCGGCGGTCTGCCGCCCGATGACCTGGTACAGACTTTGGACGAAATTTTAGATGACAGTGAACGGCTGATCGACCTGTATCATGATGACAGCCGTTACTCGATGCGGCAGGTTGCGCTCGCCCCCTGTTCGCCCTTCAGCGTTACCGCTGATCTGCTGAAAGCGACGGCAGACCTGGCCAGGGCGAAGAAGGTACGACTTCACACTCATTTGGCCGAGACACGGGATGAAGAAGAATACTGCCTGCAGCACTTTAACTTACGGCCGCTGGCGTATATGGAGAGCCTGGGATGGCTTGGCGCCGATGTTTGGTTTGCCCATGGCATTCACTTTAATGAACAGGAATTGCAACTGCTGGCCAGGACCAAGACCGGTGTCGCCCACTGCCCGGTTTCCAACCAGAAGCTGTCTTCCGGCATTGCCCGGATTCCCCGGATGCTCGAATTGGGTGTGCCAGTGGGGCTGGCAGTGGATGGCAGCGCCAGCAATGACGGCTCCAATCTCCTGGGAGAAATACGCGCCGCCTACCTGTTACACCGCCTGAATACCAGCGCCAAGGCGCCAAGCGCTTATGACCTGCTAAAAATGGCTACCCGCGGCAGCGCCGCAATACTGGGAAGAACGGATATCGGCAGTTTGGAAGTCGGCAAGGCGGCTGACTTATTTATGATTCAGGGCAATAGCCTCGAATATGTCGGGGCGCAGTTTGACCCTAAATCCCTGCCAGGCACCGTGGGCGTGGCCCGGCCGGCGGCGTATACCCTGGTAAACGGCAAGGTGGTAGTAAAGGACGGCCGGCTTTGCCAGATAGATGAAGAAAGAATGGCCGCCCGTGCCAATGATCTGGTTTGCAAACTGCTTGGCGTCTGAGAGGACGAGGTTTTTAACAGCTGCAGGGCATTTAGTCCGGGAGCCCCATTGCCCGCTAGAGCGGGAGCGTTTTGTATGGTAATTTGGTGAATTTAAAATTATCATTTTGATAGAAATATAAATTGACGGTGAAGAATGTAAGCGCAATAAGATCGCTGGCCTTAGGAAATGGAATTAAATAGGATGGTAAGCATAATGCCTTATCAAATTGATAGAATTTATCAATTTGATAAGGCATTATGCAGCTGTGTTCAGTCAATTTAGATTGATTATTTAGAATGTTATGGTAAATACAATATTGTTATTTAACCGTCCAGGCTTTATATGGCCTATGCCGGGCGGCGATTGCCGGCCGGCAACAAATTGTTTCCGGTTACCTAAGTGCTTTTTTGGCATGATTTTTGCACGATACTGATAAGTATAGCGATGAAAATTTTTCTGAAAGGAGCTGAGCAATGCCGTCCGCAGCCTAGGCCCGTCCACGCGAATAAAATGGGAGCAACCACTTGAAAACTAACGCGAGGGGATGTTAAAGTGACAGAGAATACGCGTCATCCGGTTGATGAAATGCTGCCAGCAGGGCAACTGTTTATTTACGGTCTGCAGCATGTACTGGCCATGTATGCCGGTGCGGTTGCCGTTCCGCTCATTATTGCCAATGCCATTGGCCTGACCCAAGAGCAGCTGATTTTCCTCATTAATGCCGATTTGTTTACCTGTGGGATTGCCACTCTGATTCAGACGCTGGGTTTTGGCAATATGGGTATCCGGATTCCCATGATTCAGGGTGTCACCTTTGCGGCCGTAACCCCCATGATCATCATCGGCAAGACCCATGGCATGACCGCAATCTATGGGGCCATTATCGTCGCCGGGATTATCACCTACCTGGTAGCCCCTTATTTCAGCAAACTGATCCGGTTTTTCCCGCCCGTCGTCACCGGTACCATTATTACAATAATCGGGGTTACCCTGATGCCTGTTGCCGTCATGTGGGCGGCCGGCGGCAATCCGTCGGCTCCTAATTTTGCCAGTGCGGAGAACATTGTCCTGGCCTTTGTGGTTATGCTCCTTGTCTTGTTTTTCTATAAGTACTTTACCGGTTTCTTAAGTAATATTGCCGTGCTTTTAGGCCTGATCTGCGGTACGGTTATCGCCATGCCCCTGGGAATGGTCAACTTCAGTCCGGTGGGCACGGCCAACTGGCTTGGTATTACCACTCCCTTCTGGTTTGGACTGCCCACTTTTGATGCTGCCTCCATCGCAGCCATGGTGCTGGTTATGCTGGTCGTTATGACTGAGACTACCGGTGACTGTATCGCCATTGGTGAAATTATTGAAAAACCCATTGAGCAGGAAGATTTGGCCAGATGCCTGCGGGCCGACGGCTTCTCGACCACGCTGGGCGGGATTCTCAACAGTTTCCCCTATACCGCTTTCGCGCAAAATGTGGGCCTGGTCGGTCTGACCCGCGTAAAAAGCCGGTTTGTCGTGGCGGCGGCCGGCGCCATTTTAATTGCCCTGGGCCTTGTACCCAAGCTGGCGGCGGTAATCGCGGCCATACCGCATCCGGTGCTGGGCGGAGCCGGCATCGTTATGTTTGGCATGGTGGCGGCCAGCGGCATCAAGACTTTGTCCAAGGTCAGCTTCGACGGCACGCATAATATTATGGTGGTAGGCATCAGTATCGGCATCGGGATGATTACCCTGGCAGTCCCTCAATTCTATCACGGCTTCCCTAACTGGCTGCAGGTAATTTTGCACAGCGGGATTACCGCCGGCAGCCTGGCCGCTATTCTTCTCAACCTTGTCCTGAACGGCAACATGGCAACAAATGATGTTGCCGCCGGGAAAGGAGTTTCGAGCGACAGCTAGAAGCAAACAGGGAACAGCCTGACTGGCTGTAGCGTCGCCTGGTGCCCTGGGCGGCACCGGATTAACGCTGGTTATACAGCAAGGAGAGATTTTTGTGGGGATTATTCTACGCGGCGGCACGATTGTTACCGGCACTGACTGTTATCAGGCCGACATCCGCATTGAGGGGGAGCTTGTCGCCGCTGTTGGCAGTCAGCTGGCGCAGGCCGGCGATACCGTATTGGCGGCAGAGGGCTATTATATATTCCCGGGCGGCATTGATGCCCATACTCATTTTGATCTGCCTGTTGGCACCATGTCTACGGCCGATGACTTTAGCAGCGGCACCCGGGCCGCTGTCCTGGGTGGCACTACCACCGTTATTGACTACGCCACGCAAGGTAAAGGGGAGACACTGCAGCAGGGCCTGGCCAACTGGCAGCGGCGGGCCAGCGGCAACTGCTACACCGACTACGGGTTTCATATGGCGATTACCGACTGGAATGAACAGGTTTCCCGGGAACTGCCGTGGCTCAGCCAGGAGGCCGGCATAACTTCCGTCAAGCTCTACATGGCTTATAAACATAGCCTGCAGGTTGACGACAGTGTCCTGTTTCAGGTGCTGGAACAGAGCCGCGACTGCGGAATTCTCACCTGTGTGCACTGTGAGAATGGCGATATTGTCGATAATCTGACCAGGCAGTTGCGCCGGCAGGGCAAAACTGCGCCTTCTTTTCATCCTTTATCCCGGCCGTCCCGGGTGGAGCAGGAAGCCGTTAACCGCTTGACAGTGCTGGCCGAGATGGCAGACGCGCCGGTATATGTTGTCCACCTAAGCTGCCGGGAGGCCCTGGCAACGGTAGCGCAGGCCAAAGCCCGGGGTGTCAGGGTGTTTGCTGAAACCTGCCCCCAGTATTTAGTGCTGGATGACAGTGTCTATCAGGACCCTACTTTTGCCTGTGCAAAATTCGTCATGTCACCGCCGCTCAGAGCCAGGGAAAACCAAGCCGGTTTATGGAACGGGCTGAGAACAGGTATTCTGGATACTGTCGCCACCGATCACTGCTCGTTTAATTTTCGCGGTCAGAAAGACCGGGGGCGGGAAGACTTCAGCCAGATTCCCAATGGCATTCCCGGTGTGGAGCACCGTCTGGGGCTGTTGTACACCTATGGTGTCAAAGAGGGCAAGCTAAGCCTCACCCAGTTTGTTGACAAAGTGGCCACCAAGCCGGCCAGGCTTTTTGGGCTTTATCCCCAAAAAGGCACCATTGCTCCGGGGTGCCATGCCGATTTAGTGCTCTGGGACGAAAATCGCCGCTTGATCATTGGGGCGGCTGCGCACGCGCACAACGTGGATTACAGTCCCTATGAAGGCATGATGCAGCAAGGCCAGGCCATTCACGTTTTCCTGCGTGGCCGGCAGGTAGTGAAAGACGGGGTGGCGGCAGCGAAGCCCCAGGGCCGCTACCTCTTCCGTAAACCATTTGCTCCGGGCGGACTATAAGCCCGCCGCTGAGCCTGATAAGGAACAGCGCTCCTGTGAGTCCACTGAACAAGCGCCTGCAAAACTTGACAATGCCCGAGTGTCTTGGCCACATTAGCTTTTACAATATAAACATGGCCAAGACACTGGTAAGAGGTAGAGATATGGAAGCAAAGGAAAACAAAACAACCGGCGGTATCATTGTTGCTGCCGGCAAAAAAACAGACCCCAGGGTTCTGAGTCCGCTAGTAAAAATTGGCTCGATCACCGTAGTAAAAAGGATCGTATTAACCTTTCAGCAAGCCGGCATTTCACCGATTGTAGTCATTACCGGCTACAAAGCGGAAGAGATCGAACATGATTTAGCTGATTACGGGGTTATCTTTTTACGCAATGAACACTATGAAACTTCCCCAATGTTCGATTCGGCTAAAATTGGTCTGTCGTTTCTCCGCAACAAATGCGAGCAGGTCCTGTTCAGCCCGGTTACGACTGCGCTGTTTACGCCGGCAACCCTGCAGCGAATGCTGGCCTGCCGGGAAAAGGTAGTTTTACCGTTTTATCAGGGAAAACCCGGCCATCCTCTCCTGCTTGCCAACGAACTGATTCCGCGCCTTTTAGCCTATGACGGTGACAGGGGAATGGGGGGAGCCATACAAAATCTTGGCATTGCGAACTGCCGGCTGGATACAGACGATGAAGGAATTCGCCTCACTATAGATGATATTGGCCGCCGGGATGTACTGCTGCAGAAACACAACCAACAGCTTCTTCACCCGTTTTTGCGCATAAGCATTGAACATGAATCCCTGTTTTTTAACTCACGCACCAAGCTGCTTTTAATCTTGATTCAGGATACCCACTCGGTCCGCAGCGCCTGCCGGCATATTGCCCTGTCTTATAGTAAGGCCTGGAATATGATCAACCAGCTGGAACAGGCGTTAGGCTATGCCGTGGTGGCAAGAAAACATGGCGGCAGTAATGGCGGGAAGACGTACTTGACCACGGAAGGCGCTCAATTCCTGGCAAAGTTCCAGCAGTTTGAACAAAACGTGCGGCAGTATGCAAAAAATGAGTTTGACAGATGGTTTATGAACCGCACGTTTCTATAAGAAAGTTCCTTTTCCCGGCACAATTGCCTGAAAACAATATCCCTGTCCCCGTGTTTCATCTGGTTTGGCGCTGGCGCAAGTTCTTTTGACAAAGAATTTGCCGAAAAATCAGTCTCCATTTTATAATGGTTTTAAGACAAAGTTGTTGAATATTATGAAACAGGAAGTTGCTCTGTTTAACATAAAATTCAATTCTTGTTACCCTGGTCTGGGAGGTGCGATATGGAGAAGATTAGTGAATCAACCAGGAAAAAAGATCATGCAGCCAAGATAAGCGGCCGCGCTCTTTATGTGGATGATCATGGGCCAGACGGTATGCTCTGCGGCAAACTATTGCACGCCGCTAAGGCGAAAGCCCGCATCGCCGCTGTTCACCTGCCGGCATTGCCTGCAGGCTATTTGGTTGTGGACAGGAACGATGTACCCGGCATAAACCGTGTTCACATTGTGCAGGATGATACACCGGTGTTTGCCGAGGAGACGGTGGAGTATGTCGGTGAGCCGATTTTGATGGTGGTCGGTCCGGCAAGCAGGGAAGTGGAACGGATTCTGCGGGAGATTGTTGTGGTATACGAGGAACAGGAACCAGTCCTGGATATGCGCCAAGCCGCTGAGATTTTTTTCAACTACAGCTATGCCCAAGGTGATATCGGCAAGGCGCTGGCCGAGGCCGACCTGGTATTAACCGAGACCTTTCAGACCGGCTACCAGGAACAGGCTTATCTGGAAACCCAGGGCATCATTGCCGCTCCCCAGGACGGACGGATGACGGTCCGCGGGTCGATGCAATGTCCCTACTATGTGCACGGCGCGGTTGCCAAAGTCCTGGGCTGCGGGGCCCAGGCGGTCCGGGTTGTTCAGGATGTCACCGGCGGCGGGTTCGGCGGCAAGGAAGCCTTTCCCTCCATCCTGGCCTGCCAGACAGCGGTAGCTGCCAGGAAAGCCAACAAGCCGGTCAAGGTGATTTACGACCGGCGGGAGGACATGGAATTTACTTCCAAGCGCCACCCGTCCATCTGTACTTACAAAGTCGCTATTAAACAGGGTGAAATTACCGGCATGGATATTGAGGTGCTATACAACAGCGGCGCTTATACCACCCTGTCGCCGGTTGTATTGCAGCGGGGCCTGATTTGCGCCAGCGGGGTATACCGCATTGACAACCTGCGTGTTGCCGGCCGGGCCGTCAGAACCAATACCGTGCCGACCGGCGCCTACCGCGGTTTTGGCGCGCCGCAGACGTTCTTTGCGGCCGAAATGATGATGGCGCACGTGGCCCGCGAACTGGGAATGGATTCACTGGCCCTGAAAGAGAAATATATGGTGCGGCAGGGAGACGCTACCTCTACCGGCGGCAAATATCATTTCCCGGTCCCGTTGCCGGCGATGATTGCGCGGCTGGATGAGCTTACCGGCTACCGGACAAAACACCGGCTGTATAAAAGGCAAACCGGACGCTACCGTAAAGGCATTGGCCTGTCGCTGTTCTTCCACGGCTGCGGCTTTACCGGCAGCGGCGAGCGGGACTATATCAAGGCGGTGGTGCAGCTGCGGAAAAACACCGACGGTACGGTTGAGGTGCTTGCCAGTAATACCGATATTGGCCAGGGCTTAAAAACAACCTTCTGCAAAATTGTCGCCGATACGCTGGGGATCGGGTTTGACCGCGTATATATTGACAACCCGGATACCGACCGGGTGCCCGACTCCGGGCCGACTGTCGCCAGCCGGTCGCTGATGATCGTGGGCGGACTGCTGCAGCGGGCGGCGGGGAAACTTAAAGCCGACTGGCGTGCCGGTGAGGAGCAAGTCATTGAGGAACGTTATGTACAGCCTGACTTTGTCATTCCGTTTGATCTGGAGAATTTCACCGGCGATGCTTACCCAACCTATTCCTGGTCTGTTAATGTCATTGAACTGGAGGTGGATAGGCTCACTGGCACTCACAAAATCATCGGCGCCTGGGGTATTTATGATGTCGGCGTGCCCATTGACCTGAACATTCTGCACGGACAGATGCAGGGCGGCCTGCTGCAGGGAATAGGCTATGCCTCAATGGAGCAAATGGAGTATAATGCTAAAGGCCTGATCCGGAATAACAGCTACAGTGATTATATTGTGCCTACGGCCATGGATGTTCCCCCACTGATCACCGAATTTATCAATAATCCGTACCCTTATGGCCCTTACGGCGCGAAAGGAGCCGGTGAACTGCCGGTTGTCGGGGTTGCGCCGGCCTATATTGCCGCCTTGGAAAACGCCCTGGGGGTCAAAATAAATAAAATACCGTTTACTCCGGAAGATACCATGAGCGTCCTGCAGGAGGTGGAGCACAATGATCCAATTCATTCTTAACGGCCAGGAGGTTTCCTCTAGTGTCAAAGCCAATGCCCGGTTGCTTGACGTACTGCGGCAGGAGTTTGCCCTTACCGGTGTAAAGTGCGGCTGCCGGGAGGGGGAGTGCGGCGCCTGTTCGGTCATTCTTGACGGCCGGCTGGTTAACTCCTGTATGGTCGCCCTGGGGCATATTGACGGCCGTACGGTAATGACCATCGAAGGATATCGCGCAACAGCGCGTTTTGCCGCGCTGGATAAAGCTTATGCCGCAGTCAGCGCAGTCCAGTGCGGTTTTTGCATTCCCGGCATGCTGCTGGCGTCTGAATGCATTCTGGCCCGCAATCCCCGGCCCACCGCAGCGGAGATCAGGGCCGGTATTGCCGGCAATCTTTGCCGCTGCACCGGCTATCAGGCCATCGTCGAAGCCATCGGCAGCGCCGCCAGGGAGGGGAAAGGCTTATGGTAAACGGGTACCAGGCGGCATCTTTGCCGGCGGCACTGGCCATTCTGGGCCGGGACACCACCATCGTTCCTTATGGCGGCGGGACCGATCTGATGATTGAAGCCGATGAGAACGCCACCTATTTGTTTCTCAGCAAAATTCCCGAATTGAAAAAGATTTCCGAGGATGCCGACTATATCCGCCTTGGCGCGGCCTGCACCTTTACGGAGATCCTGGAAAGTGAACTCGCTCCGCCCCTGTTAAAAACAGCCGTATCTCAGATTGCCGCACCGGCCATCCGCAACCTTGGCACCATTGGCGGCAATGTTTGCAACGGCTCGCCCAAGGCGGACAGTGCTTTAATTTTTGTGGCCACAGACGCCAAACTGCGTCTTGTCAGCCACCGGGGCGAACGGGTGCTGCCCATTACCGAGTTCTATCTTGGCCGGAAGCAGACCGCGCTGGCGGCGGATGAGCTGCTGGCAGAAGTGCTTATGAAAAAGAACGGCCTTGGCAACTATTACTATAAAAAGGTGGGCGCCAGAGAGGCGCTGGCTATTTCCCGGGTATCCTTCGCGGCGGTTCTGGATGTGGTTGGAGATAAAATCGCCGGCTGTATGACGGCCTTCGGCGCCGTCAGTGACGTTATCATCAAACGGCCGGAGCTTGACGCCATGCTGACCGGTAAAACGCTGGCCGAGGCCAGGGCCGTTAAGGCCGCGTACCTTGCCGCCTATGATCAGGCCATTGTCCCCATCCAAGGCAGAATTTCGGCCGCCTACAGAAAGGCGGTCTGTATGAATCTGCTGCGGGACTTTCTGGCGAGCAACGGCATCTGACGGCAGCGGCGCGCCCTGCCGTCGGCCTAAACAATTGTATAATTCAAAAATATTCTTGTATATTATTGACGATAGGGGTCAAGAGTTTCTACCAGGTTGCCGTAAATAGCCTGACTATAAGAATAGGTATTTGTTGTGCCTATTTTTCATAGTCAGGCTATTTTTGTCCGGATAGAAAGGTTGACTTTCCCTGGATAAGAGCCGCATCGGCTTCCGCTTTCGCCCCAGGTTCGGGCCAGGCGATTTGGACAAAACTTATCTTGGCTGGGAGCTAAAAAATTATTATACGGGAGAGGGTTTATTATGCAGGAAACAGAAATGGAAAAAACACACCGTGAAAATGGCTTTTTAGACCGGCATTTCCAGTTATCACCGCGGGGAACCACTCTGAAAACAGAAATCATGGCCGGGCTAACTACTTTTATTGCCATGGCGTATTTGATTTTTGTAATTCCCGGTCAGTTTCTGATTGCCGCCGGCATACCGCCGGCCAGCGCCACGGCGGCGACAATCCTCTCCACCGCGGTAGCCACTTTACTGATGGGCATCTATGCCAATCTGCCGATTGCGATGGGCCCGGGCCTGGGGCTTGGCGCTGTTTTCACTTTTGTTATGGTCGGCAGCATGGGCTTGAGCTGGCAAACGGCGCTAGGGGCGGTTTTTATTTCCGGGGTGCTGTTCTTTATTTTAGCAATCACTAATATAACAAAAGCAATCATTGCGGCGATTCCTCCGCTGCTAAAGTCAGCCATCGGCGTTGGCCTGGGCTTATTTATCGCTTATATTGGCTTTAAAAGCGCCGGGCTCATTGTCCCGGCGCCGGGAACTATTTTAACCTTAGGCAGCCTAAAGCAGCCAGGCGTTTTCCTGGCTGTAATCGGTTTAATCATAACCAGCCTGTTAATGGCCAAAAATATCAAGGGTGCTTTTCTGCTGGGCATCTTAGCCACAACCGTCATCGGTATGTTTATGGGTGTTACCAAGGTACCGGCCAGTATGAGCGACATCATTTCGTTTGTGCCGCCAATGCCGGCCGACACGTTTGGCCAACTGGACATTGGCGCGGCGATAGGGTATGGGCTGATATCCATTATTTTTACCATTACCATTGTCGATTTGTTTGATAATATCGGCACGCTGATAGCCATCTCCGGCAAGGCCGGATTACTTGATGAAAATAACAATCTGCCGAACATTAATAAAGCCTTGCTGGCCGGTTCCGGGGCCACGATGATCGGCGGCCTGTTCGGTACCTGTACGGTTACCTCCTATATCGAAAGTGCCGCCGGTGTGGCGGCAGGCGGTAAGACAGGGTTAACTTCCGTGACTACCGGCGTCTTGTTTTTGGCTACTTTATTTTTAACGCCGCTGGCGGGTTTGGTCCCCGGCGCGGCCACGGCACCGGTCTTAATCATCATCGGCGCGTTAATGATCGGGGAAATTACCCGCATTGACTTCACCGACTTCACCAATGCCTTGCCGGCGTTTCTCACGATCATCCTTATGCCCCTGACCTGCAGTATTGTGGAAGGTATGGCGTTCGGGTTCATTGCGTTTACCCTGCTTAAGCTTGCCACCGGCAGAACCAGGGAAATCCATCCCCTGATGTATGGCCTGGCAGTTATTTTCGCTGTGCATCTATATATGAAATAAGCAGCAAGTGAATGCTGCCATTGTATAAGCTGAAAGGAATTGATTGGTTTGGGCAACCGCAGCAAAATCATAAAGGGTAATTTTATTTTCACTCCCGGCTTTGGCGAGTTAAAAATTGCCGCCGATAGCTTTATTGTTATTGAGGGAAAACGGATTAAGGGGCTTTATCGCCAATTGCCGGCCGGATATGAGGGCAGCCTGGCAACCGATTACCAAGATAAGCTGATCATTCCCGGCTTTGTCGATTTGCATGCTCATGCGCCGCAGTTTGCCAACAGGGGTGTGGGGCTTGATTTGGAGCTTATTCCCTGGCTGGAACAATATACTTTTCCCGAAGAAGCGAAATATCACGATGTAACCTATGCGACCGGGGTTTATAAAAAATTCGTGCGGGAACTCTGGCAGTGGGGCACAACGCGGGCGGTACTGTTCGGCACCATTCATACAGCAGCGACAACCCGGTTAATGGCGTTACTCGCCCAGGCGGGGCTGGGCGGTTATGTCGGCAAAGTCAATATGGACAGGAATTCGCCGGCTGCTCTCAGCGAAACAACCGCACAATCCCTGGCTGATACCGAGGCTTTTATCCAAGCTACCATTGACCGGTATGATCTGGTAAAGCCGATTGTAACCCCGCGCTTTGTTCCCAGCTGCACACCGGCATTGATGAGCGGCATTGCCGGGCTGGCCCAAAAGTATAATCTGCCGGTTCAGTCGCACTTAGCGGAAAACACCGGGGAAATTGCCTGGGTCAGGGAGTTGCACCCCGAATGTCCTCATTATGCCGGTGTCTATCATAAATTCGGCTTATTTGGACAACAGCCGACCATAATGGCCCATTGTATCCATAATGATGCCGCCGAGCTGGCGCTGATGGCCAAAAACAAAGTGTATATGGCCCACTGTCCCTATTCCAATACTAACTTAGCCAGCGGCCTGGCACCGGTCAGAAAGTGCATTGACAGCGGCATACCCGTGGGTTTGGGTTCCGACATAGCCGGCGGCCATGAGGTATCGATCGCCAAAGTTATGGCCATGGCGGTGCAGGTTTCCAAACTGAAGTGGCTGCTGAGCGGCCGGCAGGAGCCGTTCTTCACCATCCCGGAAGTCTTGTATCTGGCCACCAAAGGCGGCGGCAGCTTTTTCGGCCAAGTGGGCAGCTTTGAAGAAGGCTATGAGTTCGACGCCCTGGTTATTGACGACAGCAGTCTGACGGTTGCGGCCGGCAAGCCGTTCACCCTGGCAGACAGGCTGAGCCGGTTTATTTATATTGGCAACGATAAAAATATTGTCGCCAGATATGTAGCCGGCCGGAAAATTGAGGAGCCGCAATGTTAGGACGGTCTGAAAGTTGCAAAAATAAAAGGCGCCGGCACCTGATGGCGGCGTCTGCTCGGCCAGTAGTGCAAGCTGCATTTCAAGTACTTGAAATGCAGCTTGCACTGTCAGCGCGGTAAAAATGTTACCGGCAAGCCGCGCCGTCCGGAAAAGGTCCCCCCTACAAGGGCTTTCCGCGATTTTTGCCTGGGAAGGTACGGAATTTTGCTAAATGGCACGATAATTGCAAGTTTAATTTAACACAGAAGGTATTGGTAGCCCCGCCGGCCCGCGCCGCCAGCCGGCCGGAGTAAGCCGGTTCGGCTGCACATTATTAATTTGATAAGGCAGCAGGCGGGGACACCGCCCCGGCGATTACCAACAAATCCGATTTGGGAGGAAAACACAGAAGAATTTGTTTTATTAAAATGATAAAAAATATCAATTTGATAAAATACGCTTATTCGCTGCCAGGGAATTATTCTCTTGCTGTTAAACCGGGAGTGACTATGAATAAATTAATCATTATCAAAGGTGGCGGTGATCTTGCCACCGGTATTGCCCACCGTCTCTATCAGAGTAGGTTTAACATTGTCATAACAGAATTGCCGCGGCCCACGGTTGTCAGGCGTACGGTCGCCTTCGCCCAGGCGGTGGTGGACGGGGAAGCCGTGGTGGAGGGTGTGACGGCCCGGCGGGTAACGGCTGCAGCTATCGGACCGACTCTGGCTGCGGGCTGTATTCCGGTCGTTGTTGATGCGGCCGCCAGGTGTGTGTCGGTGCTCCGGCCACAGGTCGTGATCGACGCCATTATTGCCAAACGGAATACCGGCACTAAGCTCACGGACGCACCTGTGGTCATTGGGGTTGGACCGGGTTTTACCGCACCCGCCGATGTGCATGCCGTAATTGAGACTATGCGCGGTCATGACCTGGGACGGGTAATCTATCGGGGAACTGCCATTGCCAACACCGGCATTCCCGGCGAAGTAGGTGGCTATACGCTGGAACGGCTGATAAAGGCGCCGGTTGCCGGTGAATTCACCGGCTGCCGGGAAATCGGGGCTGCGGTTCAGGCCGGTGAAATTGTCGGTTATGTGGGGGGCGTGCCGGTAGCGGTTGCTATTACCGGTGTGCTGCGGGGACTCATTCAAAGCGGCCTGACGGTTACAAAGGGGTTAAAAATCGGCGATGTTGACCCGCGCTGCCGCCGGGAACATTGCTATACCATTTCCGATAAGGCCCGGGCCATTGGCGGCGGGGTGCTGGAAGCCTTACTGCATCTGGGAAAGAAAAGCCTCCAGCCGTAGGATAAAACTACGATTGGAGGTTTTCATGGCAGGCCTGTTACCTTCCGGTTTTTATTATTGTCTAAGAACTGTGTAGGTGCTTAAGGTAGTACCGTTTTGATCAACAAAGGTGACCGTAACGGGATTATTGAAATTAAGGGACAGGCGGTCAAGAGGGATAACGTCATTGGTTTGGGTTGTTGTCAGCCGGCTATTGGCCTGCGGGCTTTTGGTTCTGACGGTAACGGTAAGGTCATTGCCGGTCTGGACCACCTTTTCAATGCCGATGCCATAGCCTTTCTCGGCAACTGAGCCGATATGGGCGTACACTGCAAATTGACGGCCAAAATCAACGGCTTCGACTTTGTCAATGATGACACCGGGAATTTCTTCGCCAGTGGATAAGGCTGGCTTGGTCAGCAGGACCCCGAATTTTATGTCGGCCGGATAGGTGCTTTGATTCCAGGTCCAGCCGGAAAAGTTATTGTTCGCATAGAGAGTTCGTTCTTTGACAACCACTACCGGCCCGGTAGTGGTCACCGTGCCGTACATGCTGGCCGGACGGTAGGTAGCCGGGTATTTGCTGTTGCCAATGCCGCGGATGGTGGTGATCACCCATTTGCCGCTGCTTTTTTCCAGGTCGACCTTGAAAGTCTGACCGCTGGTTTTTACCTGGACAATGGCTTTGCTGCCGGTAACAGACAGCAAGCTGAAGGCGTCACGATAGCTGTCAAAGCCGAAGCGGCCGGCATTAGCCCGGACTACATCCACCGGATCGCCGCCCTGGATAACCCCGCTGCTGATTTCTTTAACACTCACGATTTTCCATTTGTCCTGATCCCGGGTCAAGCGGACGCTGAAGGTTTTGCCATTGTCCTTGCGGACGGAAACGACGGCGGATTTGTCACTGCTTGACTGCAGGGTAAAGTGGTCGCGCCTGGCGTCAAAGCCGTAGGCGGCGGCAGCGGCTTTAACGGCTGCCACCGGGGAGCCGGCAGTATTCTGATTGTCCTTGGGCCGTTCTTTATCACGGCCCCTGTCACGGTCCTGACTTTTGTCATTGGTACGGTCCTTGGGCTGTTCTTTGCTGGCATCGCCGCGGTCCGCCCCGGGTGAAGACGCTTCCGCTGCCGGTGAAGCAACGATCGTTTTTTCCGCAGCCTGAACCTTGGAGAGGGGGAGACCAGGCAGCAGAGCCGAGGATACAACGGCGGCGCCGGCAAGGGCCGCCACTAGGCGCTTATATTTGCGTCTGGCAATTTTTCTGCGGCTGGTGTACATATTATTTTCTCCTTTCGTTTACCAAGGTTGATATGAATTTTTGTTAGTGTCTGCAGAAACAGTTCATTGCAAACGCGGCAGTTTCTGGCTGCTTAACCATAAAAAATGCTAAAGGCACCGGCCATAACCAGGGGTAAAAAGGAGTTTTGACAAAAACAGTGGAATATGCCAGTATTAGAGCATGAGACAATTAAAGGCAGAGACCGGTAAGCCTGTAGTTTCAGTGACTGGGCCGGTTCGTAACCGAGTGGGGGAGGTACTATGCCGCAGCTTATTATTAAAGGGTTGGAGCAGGAGCAAATTAGAAAACTCAGCAGGCCGCTTATTGATGAACTGCAGGGGATTATTGGCTGTCCGCGGGATTATTTTACCATTGAGGCTGTCAATAGTGTGTTTATCATGGAGGACGAGCTGCAGTCAGTCACACCGCTGATTCAGGTTAACTGGTTTGACCGGGGGCAGCAGGTTCAGGACCAGGCTGCGGCCGCGATTTACCGGCAGATAGCCGGTGCCGGCTGCGGCCAGGCAGAAATATTTTTTGTTGCTTTGCAGGAAAGCAGTTATTATGAAAACGGGAAGCATTACTGAGTTGAAGCCTGATGGAGGAAGATAGCATGGCAATGCGCAAAGTACGGGTGGAAGAGGCTGTGGGCATGGTCTTAGGCCATGAACTGACGAAGATTGTTCCCGGCGAGTACAAAGGGCCGGCCTTTAGAAAAGGCCATATTATTCAGCCTGAAGATATTGAACAGCTTAAGAATATCGGCAAAGAGCATATCTATTTATTTGAGCTGGGGCCGGAGGAACTGCACGAAAATGAGGCTGCCCGGCGGCTGGCGGCGGCTGCAGCCGGGCCAGGCCTTGTTCTGGCTGCGCCGGGGGAAGGCCGGGTCAATATTAAAGCCGCTGTCGACGGGGTCCTGGTGGTGAACTGTGCGGCCGTTACCGCCGTCAATATGACGGAGCATGTGGCCCTGGCCACACTGCACAGCGGTACTTTGGTCAAAGCCGGGACGACAGTGGCCGGCGCCAAGATTGTTCCGCTGGTAATAAACAGGCAGCTGATCGAACAGATCGAGGCAGAGGCCCGGCAGTACCAGCCGGTAATCGCGGTTAAGGCTGTGAAAAATAAAAAGATCGGCATCATTATCACCGGCAACGAGGTGTTTTATGGCCGGATTACCGATAAATATGCGCCCGTATTTGCCGGCAAGGCGGATAAATATGGTGCCACGCTGCTGGCTACTGTTTTTCAGCCTGACGACAGCAGCCGCATTGCCGCCAGTATCCTGGAATTTAAAGCCCAGGGGGCCGATATTGTCATCGCCGCCGGCGGCATGTCGGTCGACCCGGATGATGTTACCCCGGATGCCATCCGCTCCACCGGGGCTAGGATCGTGACCTACGGGGCGCCGGTGCTGCCAGGGGCGATGTTTATGCTGGCCGAGCTTGACGGTATGATCATTATGGGCATGCCGGCCTGTGGTATGTATTCACGGACTACGGTATTTGATGTGCTGCTGCCCCGGATCATGGCCGATATTCCGGTTACCAAAGCCGATTTGGCCGCTCTGGGGCATGGCGGTTTATGCCTGGCCTGTGATGAATGCGTATATCCCCATTGTCCTTTTGGCAAGTAAAAATGGGGTCTGTCTCAATCGGTGTATTCCCGCCCGCAAAAACCCACGCCAAAAGCAATGCAAGCAGCCCTGGTTCGAAACTTTATCGGACTGGGGCTGCTTTATTTTGAGAAACGAAGCATGGGGACGCTCATTTTGCTTCGCTGGATCTGTTCATTCTGCGAAGCAAAATGAACGTCCCCGCGCTTTTTTCAATATAAGCAGCCTTGGTTCGCTCCCAGCGGACCAAGGCTGCTTATATTGTTTAGCGAAGGATTTGCTGAATTAAGCAGGATTTTGGCAAAAAAGGTAGAAAACTATCGAAGTTCTAAATAGATATGGCTACAAATCAGTTTTTTGGCTGTTATTATTTGTTGCAGGTGGGAGAGAACGGGTTCATGTTAAAGCTGGCTAGCTGGGAAGAATTCTGCCGTGAGTTGCAGCAGGATTTTAAGTTATTCCTGTTTATACTGGGAGTTTTTTGTTTGTTTCGCATAGGCTTTATTGCTGTTATGCATTCCTTTTTAAGTGAGAGCGTCACGGTGAGTGATATTGCCGCCGCCCTGTATTACGGCGTTAGGATCAGCCTGAAGAGCGCCGGCCTGCTGGTGCTGCTGCCGCTTATCTTTTGCACCGGTCTCAGGCTGGTTTTTGCCTGGCGGAAGCTGGGGAAAATCCGCCTGTACCTGGGGCTGGCGTATGTTACCCTGCTCAGCTTTTTGTTTCAGGCGCGCATCCCCTACTACCAGGAGTTTCGCATGGCCTTTAATCAACTGGTGTTTAATACTTTTCATGACGATGTAACAGCCATCCTCCATACGGTGGTGGAGCAATATAATCTGCCTGCCAGGATATTGGCGGCTGTCATTACGGCAATGATCCTGGGCCAGTTGCTCAGGCGCTGGCTGGCCGCAAAAACCTATGCCTTTCCCCGGTTTGCCAGGTGGTATCAGAATATTGCCCTGCGGGCGGCGCTGCTTATTGTGGTTTATCAGCTGGCTGTTTTTGTCCGGTTTGGCGGCACGATGACCTATGCTTACAATATTGACTGGGAGAATGCGGGGATTACCAAGGACCAGCTGCTTAATGAAGCGATTCTGGATGATGTGCAGGCCCTGTACAGGGCCTATGTCCTGCATGAACGGGTCAGTTCCTCCACCGGTCTGGACATGGACCCCGGCCGGCTGGTCGAATATGGCGGCTATCTGGCGGAACGGCCTGTACAATCAGGCGAGCTGGCTGATTTTCTCCGCAAACAGGTGGTGGCCGGGACCCAAAACCCGCCCCGGCAGGTGTTTTTGATTATCGGCGAAAGCTATGCCAACTGGCCGCTGCTGCCCCAGTACAGCAGCCTCAATATTGCCAACGGCCTGAAAAGTATTATAGCCCAGGAAGAAGCCGCCTATGTTGACAGCTTTTTGCCCAACGGCATGTGTACAATCTCCGGCGTCATGGGGATATTAACCGGTTTGGCCGAGGCTAATCTGTACCTGAATTATCTGCCTGAATCCTACCGGGAACCCTATGAAACGGCCCTGGCTCCGCAAATGAAACGCCTGGGGTATGCAGCCGATTTCTGGTATGCGGGACCGGCTTCCTGGGAAAAGCTCAGGGATTTTACTCTGGCCCAGGGTTTTGATTCGTTTTACGGCATGGGTGATTTTGCGAGCACCGACAGCAATGTCTGGGGCTGTGACGATTATTTCCTGTACCGGGCGGTGCTTGACCGGATCCGTGACAGGCAACCGGGCTTGCACGTTATTCTTACTGTATCCAACCATTCTCCTTATACAGTTGACCTGGCCCGGGAGGGATTTGATCCCGCAACTGTTGCGGCCGGCCTGCCGGCAAGCCTGAAAAATGATCAGGAGCTGATCAAGAAGCTGGGGCATTTCTGGTATGCCGATAAAATGCTGGCCCAGTTTGTGAAAGAAGCCCGTGAACAATATCCGGACAGTCTGTTCGTCATTGTCGGCGATCATGCCGACAGGGTTAATATTGCAACAAACCCTTCGCTGTATGAACGGTACGGCATTCCCTTTGTCGTCTATGGGAAGGGCATTACCAGGGAATCCCTGCCCGCCCAGGCGGCCGGCAGCCATATCAATATTGTGCCTACCCTGCTGGAACTTATCGCCCCGCCGGGGTTTGAGTATTACTCGGTGGGCCGCAGTCTGACCAAAGGCAATCAATTCGGCATCAACTACGGCTTCTGGATAACACCCGGCTTTATGGGCAAGGCCGACAGCGACTATGCCGAAACCCATAGGGTAAAGCAGGGTCTTGAACCGCCTGACCAGGCAACAATCCGCCGGGAGGTCGATTCAGCCCGGGCGGTTTCCTGGTGGCGGATAAAATACGGCAAGCAGCTACACCATTAGCTAAAAGCCGGGCGGTATTCCGTAAAGAAATCCGCACGTAGCGAGTTTGCGGATTTTAGGAATAGCGCCCGGCTTTTCAGCTTTTGGAGCCTCTGGGCCTAGTACCTCATCTCCCTTAAAACCAAGGATAGTTTGCGCATCTTTTCCCGCACTGCTGCGTTGTCGTCGCCTTACATATGTCCGATATGCGCGGCTCCTCCGCCTTGTATTGCGAAAAAATCTACGCAAACTATTCCCTCGCTTTTAAGAAAGATGAGGTACTAGACTTTTTGCTTATTGTTGTGGTGATGGCAAAAGTAAGATACGGCCCTTGCATTCCAGATCAACTGACGTGGGCAAAGCCAAAGGACCGCGCTAGCGGTTTTTCTTATTTAATTGAACCTGGCGCCGACGGTAAAGTAATATTTGTCCTCGACGTCAACATCTTTTTCATAAACCCGCCGGTAGAAGGTCGTGCTGTGGCGCGGGGTGACATATTCCAGTCCCACATTCGCCTGGGACAGATACGCGTCATGGCGGTTGCCGGCGAAGGTGACATCAGAAAAAGCCAGCAGCTGGGGTGTGACCGGATAGTTAAACTTGCGGCAGTAGCGGACTGTAAAGTCGGAGTAGTCATCGACAAAACTGAGGTGAAGCTTGGAATCGGTGGTATTCACCTCCGTATCCAGTGTATACTGAACATAGGTATTTACAATGCCTGCTCCGATGGTCTCTGCCCCGGCCGGGGGCAGCGGCAGCAAAGTCAGGGTGATAAGTACGGCAGCAACCCGCAACATGACCTACCGACCTCCGTAAGTGTTATGTGGCGTTTTATTCGTGATTGAGGCCGGTATATCCTGCTCTTGGCTGCAAATTTGCCTAAAGCGGCACCGGTGACGGGGTTTGGGTCCTGCTTTAGCCCGGGCAGCAGCGGTAAAAGCGTATTGGAAACTGTCCACTGATTGTGATATACTAATATTTGGATAAAAAAAGATAGAAAGAGAGTGAGGTATATGAAAAAATATCTGACAGCCCTGGCGGTAATGGTCATGTGTCTGGTTTTGCTGACTGCCGGGTGTGCCGGCAGCAATGCCGCTTTGCCTAATCAGCCGGAGTCAAGCCCCAAGCCGCCGCCGGCAGCCGAAACGGCCAGCGCCAAAAACAGCGTGGCCCTGTTTGAGACAACAAAAGGCAGTTTCCGCATTGAATTGTTTGAAGATAAAGCCCCGCTTACAACGAAAAATTTTATTACCCTGGTCAATAAAGGCTATTACAACGGGTTGATTTTCCATCGGGTCATTGAGGATTTTATGATCCAGGGCGGTGATCCGAAAGGCAATGGGACCGGCGGGCCCGGTTACACCATCCCTGATGAGTTTCACCGTGACCTCAAGCATACGGAGGGGGTTATTTCCATGGCCAACGCCGGTCCCAATACCGGCGGGTCCCAGTTTTTTATTACGCTGAAGGCTACGCCGTGGCTTGATAATAAGCATGCCGTGTTTGGCAAGGTCGTGGAGGGGATGGATGTCGTCCACGCGATCGGCAAGGTCAAAACCGGGGCGCAGGATAAGCCGGTGGAGGATGTTGTCATCAAAAAGATTACCATTGAGCCCGGGAAATAACACTAAATTAGGACGAGCCGCCGGATGGCGAAACCCTTAGCTCCTATAGTATTACGTTATTACGGCCGGGAGGAAAAACCGATGGAACTGACAACAATTGAGCAGGCCATAGCCGGATTTGTGAATGAAACCGCACTGAATGGCGCTGCTGAAATCGGGTTGGGGAAAATCTTTGACCGGCCGCTTGTCGGCGTAGCCAGTGCCGCTGATGTTTTGTTTGCGGACCTGAAAGCGGCAGACATTGTCGGTCCCCAGCATTTGCTGCCCCGGGAATGGCTGGCCGGCGCCCAGTCGGTTATCACCTATTTTCTTCCTTTTACCGAGGCTGTACGGCTGGCTAACAGGCAGGGAGACCAGCCTGCTGTCGAATGGCTGTATGCGCGGATTGAGGGGGAGCTTGTCAATGATGCCGTACGCCGGTTTTTGGTGGAATGGTTTGAACAGGCCGGTTATCAGGCGGTGGCGCCGGGGCTTGACCCCCGGTTTGCCGTTGTCAGCCGCAAGAGCAACTGGTCGGAACGGCATGTGGCTTTTGTCGCCGGACTGGGCACTTTTAGCCTGAACAGGTCCTTTATCACCCAGGCCGGAGCCGCCGGCCGGCTGGGCAGTGTTATCGTTACCGCCCCTGCTCCGGTCACCCCCCGCAAGTACCAGCGTCATGATGAATACTGCAGCAAATGCGGCGCCTGTATCCGGCGCTGCCCGCCCCAGGCCATTGACAACACCGGCAAAGACAATGATCTGTGCGCCGCGTTTCTTGACCGTACTGCTGAGCGGTTCAAACCCCGTTACGGTTGTGGCAAATGCCAGACCGCCGTGCCGTGCGAAGCGGCCGTACCTGTCCGCCGGGCCAACTGAAAAATCCTCATGCCCCAACCGCCTGCGGTACCGCAGGCGGTTTTTGCCGTTTCATTCCGGTAAAGCCCTGGCGGCCTGCTTGTCTGCCAATATCAGCAATTCCCCGGCCGGACGGACGAGACCGGCCGGCATGGTTCCGCTCCGGCCGGCAACAAGCGCCGCTAGCACAGCCGCCTTGTCTTCACCTGTTACTAAAAAAATGATTCGGCTGGCAGCATTAAGCACCGGCAGGGTAAGGGTCAGGCGGTAACCGCCCCGGGCCCGGACGTAACTGGCTGTCACCAGGGCGCGGCTTTCGCTGACGGCGGCTGAGCCGGGAAACAGGGAAGCGGTATGTCCATCCTGGCCGAGTCCCAGCAGAATCAGATCAAAAGCAGGTGCCTTGCCGGCCCTGAGGCCGAAGAACCGGACCAGCTTTTGCTCATAGGCGGCAGCGGCAGCGGCGGGTGGTTCATTGCCTGTGTACATGGGAAAAATGTTGTGCCCGGGGACTGCTACTTTACTAAGCAGGGCATCATAGGCCAGACGGTAGTTACTGTCGGTATGAGCCGGGGGGACACAGCGCTCATCGCCCCAGAAGATATATATTTTCTCCCAGGCAATGCACTGTCCGTCTTTGCCGGCGGCCAGCAATTGGTATAAACCCCGCGGGGTTGAGCCGCCGGCCAGGGCGGTTGTAAAACAGCCCCTGGCAGCAATCGCCTGGGCGGCTGCCCCGGCAAACAATCCGGCCGCTTTTTGCCACACGGCCTGGGGGGTGTCAAATATTAAGAGCCGGTGTCCCGGCCTGCCCCGAATTTCCATAGCATTGGATTTCCTCCCAGGTATTCCAGTGTTTGTTGATAGATATGATCTCTTAGGCCGGGCCGCATGGCGTCGCTGATCAGGTCGGTTTCACTGCCTGTTTCCAGGCTGGTTATTTTGGCCGGCGGCGAGTTGGCCGGGAGTGTGATCAGGGTCCGGAGATGCCGGTTATCCTGGCACAGGGTGATGCTAAACTGCGCTGACCGGTCACTGCCGGCGGTCAGGCAAATCTGCTTGATGCCGGCCTCCAGGTGGCTGCCGGCGGGAAAAATACGGAAATGGCAGCGAACAGGGCTGCCGCTGTTGGTTACCGCATCTACGCGGTAACCAACAGCCGGCTGCTCTTCGGTCAGGCCGGAGCGGAGGCTCCAGCCCAGACGGCTGGCCAGCCAGCTGAATAATAGCAATACCTGGCTGTTATTGAGCAGGTGATGACGGGACAGCTGGTGACTGTAGCTGATCTCCAGCTGGTCGACAGCAGCAAGAAAAGGCCGGTAAACCTCCAGATCATAAAGCCCGGCCAGCGCTGCCCGCCAGGGGGTTAACCGTGACCAGTTAATATCCCGGACCTGCCGGGTTGGCAACAGCTCTAAAATCCTGGCAAAACCGCTGTGCGGACTTTTCATCGTTATGGAGTCCAGAATCACCTGCTCGGCGATGGCAGAACACTCCTGAAACAGGGGTTCCTCCGGCTGAAAAGGGCAACGCCACCAGAGAATGACAGGCAGATCATAGGGCAGCAGCATTTTGGCCAGCTGCGGCAGGCGGCTGCTGTTTTCCGGACGATTGGGGATGACAATGTGCTCATAACAGGTGTCGTCAGTACAGGCCAGGGCTAAAGCGCAGCGGGAGCCGTCTGCTTCCCCGCTGCCGGTCTGATCGGGCTGTAAGACGATAGTAATGAACCGGCCGGGGTGATGCCTGGACAAGGCGGCAACGGCCGGGGTGACTGCCGCTGCGCCTTTGCTGTCGGCAACAACGGCCAGTAAACTGACGGCATTTTTCTTAATCAGCGGAATTTCGCTGTCCCTGGTCTGGGCCAGTTTAGCCCATAACCGCCGGAGTTCCTGTTCAATCCGGTCCGGCTCGGGTTCGGCTGTAGTGTAAACAGGGGTATGCACTGTGTTCGCCTCCTGCATCAGTGGTTAGGGTTGACGCCAGCGCCGCTGGTCACAGGCCAGCAGTTGATCCGCCTCAGCCGGTCCCCAGCTGCCGGGCTCATACTGGGGAATGGCCGGCGGGGACTGGTGCCAGGCGGTAAGGACCGGTGTCAGCAGCTCCCAGGTTTTTTCCACCATATCGCCCCGGGCGTACAGGGAGGAGTCGCCCAGCATGGCATCCAACAGCAGGCGGGCATAGGCCTCCGGCGACTTTTGCGCAAAGGTTTCGGCATAGCGGAAGGCCATGTTGACAGGCCTGAGCGTGAGGGCCTGGCCGGGAACTTTAGCGTTAAAACTGAGAGCGATGCCCTCATCCGGCTGAATTTGCAATACCAGGGTGTTGGCCCCCACCGCCCCGCCGGCAGTTGAGGCAAAGAGGCGGTGCGGTGCTTTTTTGAACTGAATCGCAATTTCGGTTACCTGTTTATGCAGGCGTTTGCCTGAACGCAGGTAAAACGGTACACCGGCCCAGCGCCAGTTGTCTATGAGCAGTTTGAGGGCGGCATAGGTCTCGGTTGCGGAGCGGGGATTAATGTTCTTTTCCTGCAGGTAGCCTTTACGCTGCGGGGCTGCCAGGCCGCTGGGGCCATACTGGCCGCGGACCGCGCAGCGGCCGGCCGCTGCGGGGCAAAGGGGGCGTATGGCCTGCAGCACTTTGATCTTTTCATCCCGTACAGCGTCCGTGTCCAGTGATATCGGCGGCTCCATGGCCACCAGCGTCAGCAGCTGCATGACATGGTTTTGAATCATATCCCGGAAGGCGCCGGCCTGGTCGTAATATTCGCCGCGGCTTTCCACACCGATACTTTCGGCGGCAGTGATCTGCACATGGTCAATATAGTGCCGGTTCCACAACGGTTCGAAAATACCGTTGGCAAAGCGGAAGACCATAATATTCTGGACCGTTTCCTTGCCCAGGTAATGATCAATACGGAAAACCTGGTCTTCGGCAAAAACCTGGAGCACCTCCTGGTTAAGCTGTCTGGCACTGGCAAGATCCAGCCCAAAGGGCTTTTCAATGACAATTCTTGTCCAGCCGCCGGTGGGGGAGGCAGCAAGGCCAGACTCGTGCAAACGCCGGATAACCGGGATGAACATGGCGGGCGGAGTGGCAATAAAGAAGAGGCGGTTGCCTTGTGTCCCCCGCCTGTAATCAATTTCAGCCAGCAGCCGGGACAGCTGCTCATAGCTGGACGGTGATGCCGTATCTGTCGTATTATAAAACATGCCGTCGGCAAAGTTTTGCCAGAGGATGTCAGGCAGCGGCCCGGCATCGCTGTACCGGCTGACGGCTTCCCGCATGGTTTGCCGGAATTCCGCATGACTCATCGGGGTCCGGGCGGCCCCCACAACTGAAAAACCGGCAGCCAGCAGGTTTTTGGCGGCCAGGCTGCAGAGGGCCGGTATCAGCTTGCGTTTTGTCAAATCGCCGGATGCGCCGAAGATGACGACTGTGCAAGGCTCAGCCGAACGCCTGCGCCCCAAGCCTTCATTAAGCGGGTTCGTAAAGCCAGCTTCCATCTAGTTCAACCTTTCCGTCGCAGTAGAATTTGGCAGCAGCAAGCGGCTGCTTTTTTATACAGCCGCCCTGCCGTCTGCTGTGGGCCTTGTGGATAGTATGACCGGATGGCAGCGGCTAAAACCGCGGGAACCACATATAATATATATATTCTAAAGACAGCAGGAGGGAATATGCCAAGCAATCAATATGACATCGGTCTCATCGGCCTGGCGGTGATGGGGCAGAATCTGGCCCTGAACATAGCCGGCAAGGGGTTTGCCGTTGCTGTCTATAACCGGACTGTTGATAAAGTATTTCCGTTTGTACAGCGGCGGGGGGCGGGTTTGCCGCTGGCCGGGGCAGCTTCTGTCGCTGAATTTACCGGCCTGCTGGCCAGACCCCGTAAAATTTTGCTGATGGTCAAAGCCGGCGAGCCGGTGGATGATATGCTCCAAGCCTTGCAGCAGCATATCGAGCCGGGCGATATCGTCATTGACGGCGGTAATTCCCACTTTGAGGATACCCGCCGCCGCTGCCGCCAGTGCCGGGAAAAAGGGTTCCATTTTATCGGCCTCGGTGTTTCCGGCGGCGAGGAAGGGGCGCTTACCGGCCCCAGCCTGATGCCCGGCGGTGACCAAGGTGTTTACCGGCAGCTGGAGCCTATTCTGACCGCAATTGCCGCCAAAGTGCCGGGCGGCGTGTGCTGTCAGTATGTTGGGCCTGACGGCGCCGGCCATTATGTAAAAATGGTGCATAATGGCATTGAATATGGCGATATGCAGCTGATCAGCGAGGCCTACCACCTCATGCGCGACGGGCTGGGACTGACGGCCGGCGAGCTGCAGCAGGTCTTTGCCGCCTGGAATCAGGGGGTGCTGGAATCCTTTCTGATTGAAATTACTGCCGCTATCCTGGCCCGGCAGGACCCCGATACGGGCCAGCCGGTTGTCGATGTGATCTCAGATCAGGCCGGACAGAAAGGGACGGGACAATGGACAAGCCAGAGCGCCCTGGAGCTTGGCGTACCTACGCCGACGATTACCCAGGCTGTTTTTGCCCGGTATCTGTCTGCCTATAAGCAGCAGCGCCTGGGGGCCGCCGGCCTGCTGACAGGGCCTGACAGGCGTTATGGCGGCAATAAAGGCGAATGGATTACAGCCATTCACGATGCCCTGTATGCCGCAAAAATCTGTTCTTACGCCCAAGGCTTTGATCTGTTGGCGGCTGCCGGCAAGGCTTACCACTGGGAACTGAATTATGGCGATATCGCCCTGCTGTGGCGGGGCGGCTGCATTATCCGGGCCCGGTTCCTGGCCCAGATCGAAGAGTCGTTCCGGCATAACCGCAGCCTGCCCAATCTTATGGTAGCCCCGTTTTTTCGCCAGGCCCTGACAGACGCCCAGGCTAACTGGCGCCTGGCTGCCAAGACCGGTAAGGAACTGGGAATCCCAACCCCGGCCCTCAGCGCGTCGCTTGACTATTACGACAGCTATCGCAGCGCCCTGCTGCCGGCCAATCTGCTGCAGGCCCAGCGTGACTATTTTGGGGCTCATACCTTTGAGCGGCTGGATAAGCCGGGGGTGTTCCACTATGACTGGTATGCATGACCGGCCGAAAAAATTTTGTCTTTAATAAAAGAACAAGAACGTAAGAGATAAGCCGTAAATCCAAGAAATACACTACAAATATTCAGGCCTTTGACCAAAACGGCACTTTTTATTACTTCCAAACTTTAATGCATTAAAGTAAAATAGAAATGCAGTAAAAAAAGAGTGGGGGAGTAGAGAATGAAAAAATGGATGGCCGCCATGCTGGCACTGGTATTCGCAGGGGTGTTGATCGCCGGGTGCGGGGGCGGTGACAAGAAAAAAATTGTGGTTGGTCTTGATGATAATTTTCCGCCCATGGGGTTCCGTGATGACAACAATAATATTACCGGTTTTGATGTGGATATGGCGAAAGAGGCTTCCAAACGGCTGGGCATGGAAGTGGAATTTAAGCCTATTGACTGGGGCAGCAAGGAGGCTGAGCTGAGCGGCAAGCGGGTGGATGTGCTGTGGAACGGTCTTACTATTACGGAAAAGCGCCGGGAAAATATTCTGTTTACCAAAGCCTATATGGAAAACCACCAGATTATCGTTGTGGCTGCCAATTCGCCTGTAAAAACCAAGGCTGACCTGGCCGGCCGGGTTGTCGGCGCCCAGGAAGGCAGCAGCAGTATTGACGCCATCGAAAAAGATGCGGCTACGCTGAAATCCTTCAAAGAGCTTAAAACATTTGGCGATAATGTGGCCGCCCTGATGGATTTAACAACCGGCCGCCTTGATGCCGTTGTCGTGGATGAAATTGTCGGTCGTTACTACATAGCCAAAAAGCCCGGTGAATATGCCATTCTGACGGAAAACTTCGGCTCCGAGGAATACGGCGTGGGCATGCGCAAAGAGGATACGGAGCTTCTGAACAAGCTGCAGAAAGCCCTGGATGAGATGAAGCAGGACGGTACGGCGGCCAAGATTTCCCAGCAGTGGTTTGGCGAAGATATTGTAAAATAAGGAAGAACTAAATGGATTATATACTGGGCATTTTACCGTCGCTGCTGGCAGGCACAGTGGTGACCCTGCAGATGTTTTTTGCTACGATCGTCCTGGCGCTGCCGCTGGGCCTGCTGCTGGCCCTGGCCCGCATTTCCCGCTGGCGGGCGCTGAGCGGCGCCGTAGGGGTGTATATCTGGCTGTTTCGAGGGACGCCGCTGATGCTGCAGCTGTTATTCATCTATTTTGGCCTGCCGTTCCTGCCCTATATTGGTGTCCGGCTGCCTGACTTTCCGGCCGCGCTGCTGGCGTTTGTGCTCAACTATGCCGCCTATTTTGCGGAAATATTCCGCGCCGGCATTCAGTCCATCGACCGCGGTCAATATGAAGGGGCCAGGGTTTTGGGGATGACTTATATCCAGACCATGCGCCGGATTGTGCTGCCGCAGGTGATAAAAAGAGTGCTGCCGCCGGTCAGCAATGAGACGATTACGCTGGTTAAAGATACCTCCCTGATTTATGTATTGGCTATGAATGATCTGCTCAGGACAACCCGGGCCCTCGTCCAGCGGGATTTCAACACCATGCCGTTTATTGTGGCGGCCGTGTTTTACCTGCTGATGACCCTGGCCCTGACCTGGATCTTCCAGAAGCTTGAACAAAAGTATGCCGTATATGACGAGTAGGAGCATCCCCATGAATATGATACATGCCGTCGGCATTCAGAAAAAGTTTAACCACCTTGAAGTATTAAAAGGCATTTCGCTCACGGTGGCCCAGGGAGAGGTTGTGGCCATCATCGGCCCTTCCGGCTCCGGCAAGAGCACTTTTCTGCGCTGTCTGAACCGGCTGGAAACCATTGACCAAGGGCGGATCGAGATTGCCGGCGATGTGCTTGCCGCCAGCGAGCCTGACGGGAAAATCCGCTATGCCGCCGAAGCTGACGCCAGGCGGATCTGCCGCCGGATGGGGATGGTATTTCAGCAGTTTAACCTGTTTCCGCATCTTACGGTGCTGGAGAATATTATCGAAGCCCCGCTTACCGTCAAAGGTGCCAGGCGCGAGGAAATAATCCCCCAGGCCGAGGCGCTGTTGGGCAAGGTGGGACTGGCCGACAAGCGGGATGTGTACCCTTCGCGCCTGTCAGGGGGGCAGAAGCAGCGGGTGGCCATCGCCCGGGCCCTGGCGATGAACCCGGACATTATGCTGTTTGACGAGCCCACTTCCGCCCTGGACCCGGAACTGACAGGCGAGGTCTTAAAAGCCATGCGCCGGCTGGCCCAGGAGCATATGACCATGATTGTTGTCACCCATGAGATGGCCTTTGCCAGAGAAGTGGCCAACCGTGTGATTTTCATGGATAATGGAGAAATTGTCGAGCAGGGTCCGCCGGCAGCCCTGTTTGGGGCGCCGGCGCAGCCCCGGACGCAGGCTTTTTTACAAAGAGTGGTGTAAGCCCTGGCGGGTACTGAACAGAGCTTCAGTACCCGCCAGTTGTCTGAAATGAGCTAAGAGCAGCAACGGGCGGAAACGCCTCTTTGAAGAAGCATGGGCCGGAAGCGCGGGGACGTTCTTTTTGCTTCTATTTTTTTGGTTATTTGCGAAGCAAAAAGAACGTCCCCATGCTTCCCATGCTTCCGTCCGCGTGTTGCGGCAATTTGCTTTTGACAGCAGGGGAGCCTTTGCGATAAAATAAAGAAGTATTTGTTAAATAGCATGAGGAGTTTATAATGAGCGTTTTAACTGTTGAAAATGTATCCCATGGCTTTGGCGCCCGCACTATTCTTACCGATGCTTCCTTCCGCCTGTTAAAAGGAGAACATGTCGGCCTGATCGGCGCTAACGGCGAAGGGAAATCAACCTTCTTACATATTATTACCGGCCAGCTGACACCCGATGAAGGCAAGGTCGAGTGGTCCAACCGGGTCACGGTGGGGTATCTTGACCAGCACTCTGTCCTGACGAAGGGGAAAACGATCCGGGCTGTGCTGCGGGAAGCCTTTCAGAATATGTTTGACCTTGAGGCCGAGATGCTGGGTTTATATGATAAAATGGGCGACGCGACCGAGGACGAAGTGGAGAAGATGATGGCCGAAGTCGGCGAGCTGCAGGATATGCTGGAACACGGCGGTTTCTATGTCCTTGATGCCAAGATTGAAGAAGTGGCCAACGGGTTGGGGCTGGGCGATATCGGCCTGGACCGGGATGTGGCCGACCTGAGCGGCGGCCAGCGGACGAAAGTGCTGCTGACCAAATTGCTGCTCCAGAATCCCACTATCCTGATTTTGGACGAGCCGACCAACTACCTTGACGTTGAACATATTGAATGGCTGAAAAAATATCTGAAAGGCTACGAAAATAGCTTTATTCTTGTATCTCACGATATTCCGTTTTTAAATGAGGTTGTCAATGTTATTTATCATGTCGAAAACGCCGTTCTCACCCGCTATACCGGTGACTATGAACAGTTCCAGCAGCTGTATGCCGTAAGAAAAAGCCAGGAAGCGCGGGCTTATGAGCGGCAGCAGCAGGAGGTTGACCGGCTGGAGGATTTTATTGCCCGGAACAAGGCCCGGGTTGCGACCAGGGGGATGGCGAACAGCCGCCAAAAGCGCCTGGAGAAAATGGAGATCCTGGAAAAACCGCGGGAGAAACCCAAACCAACTTTCCAGTTCCGGGAAGCCCGGACGCCCAGCCGGTTTATTGTGGAAGCCAGGGAACTGGTATTAGGCTATGATGAACCGCTGACTAAACCGGTGGATATTGTACTGGAGCGAGGGCAGAAAGTAGCCATCAGGGGGGTCAATGGCCTGGGGAAATCAACCCTGCTGAAGACCCTGCTGGGGTTTATTCCGCCTGTAGCGGGGAAAGTAATGCTGGGGGACTACCTGCATTCAGGCTACTTTGAGCAGGAGTCGGGCCGCAACAACAGCCGGACCGCGATGGAAGAAGTCTGGGATGAGTTTCCCGGTCTGACGAATTTTGAGGTCCGGGCGGCGCTGGCGCGCTGCGGCCTGACTAACGAGCATATTACCAGCCAGATGCTGGTGCTGAGCGGCGGGGAGAATGCCAAAGTCCGTTTATGCAAGCTGATGCTTAAAGAGGTGAACTGGCTGGTCCTGGACGAGCCGACCAACCACCTGGATGTGGAGGCCAAAGCCGAACTGAAGCGGGCATTGCTTGAGTTCAAAGGCACGGTTCTGCTTGTTTCCCATGAGCCCGATTTCTATGAAGACTGGGTAACGGCTGTCTGGAATGTCGAGAACTGGACAACCAAAATTGTATAGCCCGCAGGCGGTTTGTGATGCAGTCATAGGCCGCTTTTTATTTGACAGCGTTCGCCTGCATAATTTTGTGGCTGATCTGGAAAAGGTATAAATATCATAGCTTACCGGAGGTTTACATGTATTCTGAAGATATTGCCAGTCTGTGCAGCTCAGCCGTAAAAAAGGCCCAATTTCTCCGGGCAAGTACCGGTAAATATTTATTATCCTCGGCTCTGGCCGGCATCTACGTCGGGTTTGCGGTGCTGCTGGCCTATACGATCGGCGGTTTGCTGTCCCCGGAATACTTATCTTTTGTCCGGATTGCCATGGGGCTGTCTTTCGGCATAGCCCTGAGTCTGGTCACTTTTGCCGGTTCCGAATTGTTTACAGGCAATAATATGACAATGACGGTCGGGGCCTTGGCCAAACAGGTCACTGTGCTGGATTGGGTCAGGGTTAATGTGTTTAGCTTCGCCGGCAATTTGCTGGGAGCGGCTGCACTGGCCGGGCTGTTTATTGCCGCCGGTCTGGCTACAGGCACTACCGCGGCATATATTGCCAAAATCGCCCAGAGTAAGATGTCACTCCCCTGGACGGAACTGGTAGCCAAAGGCATATTGTGCAATATGCTGGTCTGCCTGGCTGTGTGGTGCTCGATCCGCACGAAGGACGAAACAGCCAGGCTGATCATGATTTTCTGGTGCTTATTTGCTTTTATCACCACCGGTTTCGAGCATAGTGTGGCGAATATGACCTTGCTGACGGTTGCCCTGTTTATGCCGGAGGCGGCAGTCGGCTCCTTGGGCGGTTTTAGCTATAATCTGCTGTTTGTTACTATCGGCAATGTGATTGGTGGCGCCCTGGTGATTGGCGCCTCTTACTGGTTTATTTCCCATAAAGACTGCAACTGATGGCGCAAGCGCCCTGCAACCCGGAGCCTGATGAAGGTTCTGGGTATTTTGTATGCCCGATTGTTCGATTTTTTCGAATAAAAGCGCATAAACATAAAAGCTGGCTGAAAAAAACCGCAGCGCAAATAATGCGGGATTATTATAGAAAAATGATGAAAACTGATAAAAAATAGCGATAAATGTCAAATAAGGCTAGAGAAATGTGTTTTCACTTGGCTGCCTATATGTTATAATTCGAAACATATTAAGTAAAATAAACCGAACATTCGGCAGTGGAGGGTAAAAATTGTTCACATTGCTTAACATAGCGCAGCCAGCTACGCAGCAGGAGGCCTACCGGCTGCTGACTGCCAAAAAGAGTAATGTTATTCTTGGCGGCTGCGCCTGGCTCCGGCTGGGGTCGCAGACCATTCACACCGGGGTGGATTTATCTAACCTTGGCTTGGATTTTATTAAAGAATATGATACTTATTTTGCGATTGGGGCCATGACCAGCTTGCGCCAGGTTGAGACCAGCGCGGCTCTGAACGGGTGGTTTAGCGGCATCCTGGCCAAGTCGGTGCAGAGCATTATCGGCGTGCAGTTCCGCAATGTCGCCACCGTCGGCGCCTCGGTGTTTTCCCGTTATGGCTTTTCCGATTTTCTCACCGCCCTGCTGGCGCTGGATACGGAGCTTGAACTCCATCAGGGCGGGCGCCTGGCGCTGGCTGAATTTATTGATATGCCCAGAAGCAAGGATCTTTTAGTTAAAATCATTATTCATAAAACAAACCGTAGGGCAGCCTATCTGGCCCTGCGGAACTCGCAGAGTGATTTTCCGGTGCTGACTGTTGCTGCTTCCCGGCTTGACAGCGACTGGAAAATTGCCGTTGGCGCCAGGCCAACCCGGGCCAAACTGGCAGCGCAGGCGGCGTCACTGCTGGCCGGCGCCGGCAGTGACGGGCCGCCGCCCGACTGCCTGCTGCAGGCGGCCGGACTGGCAGCCGCCGAATTGCCCTTTGGGGCGAATATGCGGGCTTCGGCCGAATACCGGCGGCAGATGTGCCGGACCTTAGTCCAACGGGCGCTAACGGAGGTAACTGCATGCAAATAGAGCTATATCTTAATCATCAGCGGGTCTTATTAACTGTTCAGCCGGATGAGTTTCTTGTTGATACCCTGCGCAAACAAGGCTTGTTCAGTGTAAGGCGGGGCTGTGACACCGCCTGCTGCGGCTTGTGTACGGTCTGGCTTGACGGCCGGCCGACCCTGGCTTGTTCGCTGTTGTCGTTCCGGGCCCGGGGCAGGCATATTACCACAATCGAAGGCCTCCGGTACGAGGCCGAGGGCTTTGCCCGCTTTATGGCGGCCGAAGGCGCCGATCAGTGCGGCTATTGCAGCCCGGGTTTTATTCTGACTGTGCTGGCGATGAAGCGGGAACTGGCCAACCCCGGCGAAGCGGACATGATTCACTATTTGACAGGCAACCTTTGCCGCTGCACCGGTTATCAGGGACAGCTCCGGGCCGTTAAAAAATACCTGGGGGTGGCGGAACAATGAATTGGGTAGGCAAAGCAGTTGCCAAAACAGATGCCCTGGCCATTAGTACCGGCAAGCCGGTATATACCGAGGATTTAGTGCCGGCCGGCGCGCTGGTGGTAAAGATTCTCAGAAGCCCCCATGCCTATGCCAGGATCAAAGCAATCGACCTGACTAAGGCCCGGGCCGTGCCCGGGGTAGAGTGTATTCTGACTTACAGGGATGTGCCTACAGTCCGGTTTACGCTGGCGGGACAGTCTTATCCGGAGCCATCGCCCTATGATCGCCTGATTCTGGAGCAGGTTGTGCGTTATGTGGGGGATGAGGTGGCTATCGTGGCGGCGGTCGATGAAAAAACAGCCACTGCGGCCCTGAAGAAAATCAAAGTCCAGTATGAGGTGTTGGAACCGGTGCTTGATTTTGAACAGGCGATCGGCCATACCTCGGTTGTTCACCCCGAAGACGACCTGCACTGCAATTTTGCTATCGGCATGGACAAAGCCCGCAATATCTGCTCCAGCCACCGGGTTGAGGCCGGGGATGTGGAGCAGGAACTCAAAAACTGCGACATTGTCATTGAAGAAACCTATTATACCCAGGCTCAGGCCCATGCGATGATGGAGACTTTCCGCGCCTTTACCTATCTTGACCACCAGGGCCGGCTGGTTATTGTCAGTTCGACGCAGGTGCCGTTCCACATCAGGCGTCATGTGGCCCGGGCCCTGGAATTGCCGGCAAGCAGGGTCCGGGTGATCAAACCCCGGATCGGCGGCGGCTTTGGCGGCAAGCAGACCGGTTCCGGCGAGGTGTTTGCCGGCCTGGTGACACTGAAAACCGGCCGCCCGGCCCTGTTTGCCTATAGCCGGACCGAGACCTTCAGCTGCACCACCAGCCGCCATGCCATGCGGCTGAAGCTGCGGCTGGGGGCCGACAAAGACGGCTTGATCCGCGCCCTGGATATTGAGAACCTGTCAGACACAGGGGCCTATGGCGAACATGCCTCAACGACCTTTATGGTGTGCGGCGACAAAACGCTGCCCTTATACAATAAAACCAGGGCCGTCCGGTATCAGGGGTATGCTGTGTATACCAACAAGATGCCGGCCGGGGCGCTCAGAGGCTACGGCGCTACCCAGGGGACATTCGCGCTGGAGTCGGCGGTGAACAAGCTGGCCGAGCGGCTCAATATGGACCCGGCTGAACTCAGATTGAAAAACATAATCAGAGAAGGGGAAACCTGCCTGGTGTATCAGGGCAAGACTTTGGGCAGTTCGGCCCTGGACCGCTGTATTCAAACAGGCAAAGCCCTCATCGGCTGGGACGAAAAGTATCCCCGCCGCATTCTGCCGGACGGCAAAATACGGGCTATCGGCATGGCTGTCACGATGCAGGGGTCGGGGATTGCCGGCATTGATACGGCCTCCATCGAAATCCGGCTGAATGACGACGGCAGCTATACCCTGCTTACCGGTTCCACCGATATGGGAACAGGCAGTGATACGGTACTGGCGCAGATTGCCGCCGAAGTGCTGGCAACCTCGCTGGACAATATTCTTGTTCACGCCGCCGATACCGATGTTTCTCCCTATGATCCCGGCTCCTATGCCTCAAGCACCGCCTATGTGACCGGTATGGCCACCCTGCAGGCCGCCGGGGAATTAAAGCAAAAGATTATTGACCAGGGGAGCAAGCTGCTGGCGGTTGCGCCGGGGCAGCTGCATTTTGACGGCGAAACCCTGACTGCCCTTGACGGCAGCAGGTCGATAAGCCTGGAGAAGCTGGCCGAACTTATGGTGCTGGGGGCCGGCAAACAGCAGTTAACCGGCTTTGCGACCTACGGCTCGCCGGTCTCGCCCCCGCCTTTCATTGCCGGCTTTGCCGAGGTCGAGGTCGATCCCGGGACCGGTGTTACCGAACTGCTTGATTATGTGGCGGTTGTCGACTGCGGCACCGTGCTTAACGCCAACCTGGCCCGTATTCAGGTCGAGGGCGGCATTGCCCAGGGCATTGGCATGGCCTTGTACGAGGATGTCAGATATGATGACCGCGGCCAGATGCAGACAAATACGTTTATGCAGTACAAAATTCCCTGCCGTAAAGATGTCGGCAGGATTACCGTCGCTTTTGAGGCCAGCTATGAGCCTACAGGCCCGTTTGGGGCCAAGTCGATTGGCGAGGTGGTTATCAATACGCCGCCACCGGCAATTGCCCATGCTGTCTATAATGCGGTGGGGGCTGCTGTTACCCGCTTGCCGATCACACCGGAAAAGGTGTTTATGGGTATAAAAGATAATAATGCTTTTTGCGGCGCAAGCGGCGCCGCTGACTGTCTGGTCCAGAATAAGGGGGAGAATTGTGCAAAACAACCAGTTAAAACATCCAGTTGATGAAATGCTGCCATTTGGCCAGCTGTTTACCTACGGGCTGCAGCATGTCCTGGCCATGTATGCCGGGGCCGTGGCTGTGCCGCTGATTATCGCCAACGCCTTGGGCTTAAGCAAAGAACAGCTTATCTATCTGATTAATGCCGACTTGTTTACCTGCGGGATCGCCACCCTGATCCAGACTCTGGGTTTCTGGAATATGGGCATCCGGATACCGATTATCCAGGGGGTAACCTTTGCCGCCGTAACGCCGATGATCATTATTGGCAAGACCCACGGTCTGACGGGCATTTATGGCTCCATCATTGTCGCCGGCTTTGTCACTTATCTGCTGAGTCCCTATTTCAGCCGGCTTATCCGTTTCTTCCCGCCTGTCGTTACCGGTACGATCATTACGATTATCGGGGTGACGCTGATGCCGGTGGCTGTCCGCTGGGCCGCCGGCGGCAACCCTGCCGCCCCTGATTTTGCTGCCTTTCCCTATATCTGCCTGGCGCTGCTCACCTTGGTGCTGGTGTTGTTCTTCTACCGCTATTTTAAAGGTTTTTTGAGCAATATTGCCGTCCTTTTGGGCTTAATCTGCGGCACCGGCATTGCCGCCAGCTTTGGCCTGGTGAATTTTTCGCAGGTTGCCAGTGCCGGCTGGCTTGGCATTACGACCCCCTTTGCCTTTGGCCTGCCGACATTTGATCTGGCCTCCATCCTGGCCATGGTCCTGGTCATGCTGGTGGTTATGACGGAAACCACCGGTGACTGCATTGCCGTCGGCGAGATTATTGACAAGCCTGTCACCCAGCAGGATTTAACCCGCTGCCTGCGGGCCGATGGTTTCTCGACCATGCTGGGCGGGATTTTAAACAGCTTTCCCTATACGGCTTTTGCCCAAAACGTGGGCCTGGTCGGCCTGACCAAGGTCAAGAGCCGCTTTGTGGTGGCTGCTGCCGGGGTTATTTTGGTCCTGCTGGGTTTATTCCCCAAACTGGCGGCCGTTATTGCCGCTATACCCAGCCCGGTACTGGGCGGCGCCGGCATTGCCATGTTTGGCATGGTTGCGGCCAGCGGCATCAAGACCCTGGCCAGGGTGCAGTTTGACGGCACCCATAATATTATGGTTGTGGCTGTTAGTTTAGGAATTGGCATGATTACCCTGGCCGTGCCGAACTTTTATCACAATTTTCCCAGCTGGGCCCAGATAATCCTGCATAGCGGCATTACTGCCGGCAGTGTGACGGCCATTGTCCTGAATGCGGTTTTAAACGGCACCGATAAGCCGGCCGAGGCGGCCATCGGCAAGCAGGAATATATTGGCTAATTAGCGAAAGAATAATGGCGACAGCCTCTAATCCGGCTGGCGCCTTTACTTTACTTAATTTGCAGGCCTTAAAATTGGCGACATAGATCCGCGCTGCCGCCAGGAACATTGCTATACGATTTCAGATAAAGCCCGGGCGATTGGCGGCGGGGTCTTGGAAGCATTATTGCATTTGGGGGTGGAGCGATGAACAACGTGGTGTTTAACCGTCTCCGGCAGCTGGCCGGAGACGCGGGCAGCGCGGATATTATTACCCTGATTAGCGCGCCGGCGCCGCAGGCCGCCGGTATTGGGCAAATGCTGCTCATTACCGGCGGCCGCTATGCACAGGTGCTGCTTGATGAAGGGTTTACCAGGCTGATTATGGACAAGGTCGCCCGGAGCGAATGGAAACGGCCGCTGCTTGTTGCTATTGACTATAACGGCGGCCAATACCGGGTTTTCTGGGATAAGCTGTCCCGGCGGAAGTCGGCCCTGGTACTGGGGGCCGGCCATATTAGCCAGCCGCTGACACAGATGCTGGCCATGGTTGGCTATGCCGTGACTGTTGTGGATGACCGGCCGGATTTTGCCAATGCCGCGCGGTTTCCCCAGGCCGAGCAGGTCGTCTGCCGGAACTTTGACCAGGCGCTGGCTGAACTGAGCCTGTCAGGGTATGGGGCAATTGTTATTGTAACCAGGGGACACCGCTCGGACATGGAGTGCCTGCGGGCGGTTATTGATCAGCCGGCCGCCTATGTCGGCATGATTGGCAGCCAGGGGCGGGTGCAGGTTGTTATCAACACCATGACCGGGGAAGGCTATGATCCGGCTGCATTAGCCCGGCTGCGGGCGCCGATCGGCCTTGATATCGGGGCGGAAACGCCGGCCGAGATTGCCCTGGGAATAGTGGCGGAGATTGTGGCCAGTAACAGCGATGCCAGCTGCCGGCCAATGTCCGAGAAGCGGAGGTGCAGGACCAATGGATGACAGGATGGTTCAGGCTGTTTGTGATGCGCAGCAGGCGGGGGCGCAGGCCGCTCTTGTCAGTATTATTGCCACCCGGGGCTCAACCCCCCGTAAAGCCGGCGCGCAAATGCTGGTGTATCGCGATGGCCGGGTGCTCGGCACCATCGGCGGCGGCTGTGCCGAGGCCGAAGTCCGGCTGCAGGCGCTAACCGCCCTGGATGATAACCGCTGTTTTACCTATAAGGTAGTTATGACAGGCGAAACAGCAGCGAAAGAGGGGATGGCCTGCGGGGGAATGATGGAAGTATTCGTCCAGGTGGTATAAGATGCTGTGGGATGCCCTGGGGCTTACCCCGCCGGCAGTGGTGGCCGGTGTCGGTGCCGGCGGCAAGACTTCGCTGCTGCAGTCGCTGGCCGCCGGCGCCGGCCGCCGGGGCTGGCCGGTGGTAATTACAGCAACGACTAAAATGTTCTATAGCCAGGTGGCCGGCTGCGAGCTGGTAGTGACCGGCGACATAACCAGGGGCGCGGTGCAGGTGGCGGCGGCCCTGCAGCAAGGCCAGCCGGTAGGCTGGTTTGCCCGGCGGGAGGGAGAGAAAGTCATTGGTGTGGCGCCTGCCGGCATTGACCTTTTGGCCGCCAGTGCCCCCGGGGTCAATATTATGGTTGAGGCAGATGGCGCCCGCCAGGCACTGCTTAAGGCCCCGTCCGCCCGGGAGCCGGTTGTCCCGGCCTGTACCACCGTCACGGCCGGGGTGGTAAACCTGGGGGCTGTGGGCCGGCCGCTGGCGGCGGCCACCACCCACAGACCGGAACTGGTGGCGGCAATTATTAACAAGCAGGCCGGCGAGGTGATACACTGGCGCGATATTGTCCGGCTGGTCATACATCGCCAGGGGATTTTCCAGTATGCCCGGGGAACCAGGGTTTTAGTGCTCAGCGGCGCCCGGGACCCTGACTGCAGGCAGGCCGGCCGACTGATTGCCGGCGATACGACGCTGGCGGGAGCTGGCCTGGCCCGGGTGGTACTGACTGAAGGCTATGGCTGCAGCATGCAGCCCTGTGAGGTGTATTTGCTATAGATTCCGGAATTGGTGCCGTTATTCTGGCAGCAGGCACTGCCAGCCGCATGGGACGGCAGAAGCTGCTGCTGCCCCTGGGTGATAAACCGCTGGCCGCCCATGTGCTAAGTACAGTGCGCAGCCTGCCCTGGGCGGACTGCGTGGCCGTAATCGGGGAGCCGGCGGCAGAACTGGCCGGGCTGTGTTCCCGGTATTCGGTCCGGGCCGTGTATAATGCCGGCCGGCTGAGTGGTCAGGCTTCCTCGATTGTTCTGGCGCTGCAGACGCTGGCGCAGCCCTTACGCGGCATTATGTTTTTCCCGGGGGATCAGCCGCTGGTTAGTACGGCGCTGATTCAGGCTGTCCGGACCTGCTTTGTCCGGCGGGGCAGCGATAAGGCGATTATTGTGCCCTGCCATCAGGGGCAGCGTCACAGCCCGGTTTTGTTCGGCAGTTACTGGCGGGCCGCGCTGGCCGGATTAACCGGTGACACCGGCGGCCGCAAAATTATGCAGGCAAATCCGGCCTGGGTCACGCAGCTGGACTGGCCGGAGCCGGCGCCGTTTTATGACGCCGACACCTGGGCAGAGTATCAGCGGCTGACGAAGCTGTATCAATCAGCTTATGAACAGCGTGACAATGTCTAAAGCGCGGGAGGTCTTGCCTTGTGGGACATATAGTTAACGGCGAACGCGAATACCGTTTGCTGCAGCAGCGGCTTGACCAGAACCTTACCGGGGCGCCGTACTCGCCGGTTCTGATCCGGATTCTGCAATTGCTGTTTTCGCCGGCCGAAGCAGCCATTGCCAGAAAGATTCCGCTCCGGCCGGTTGCTGTTGCCGCCTTGGCCCGCAAAACCGGTTGGCCGGTGGAGGCTTTGCAGCAAAAAATACAGATCATGGCCGAGAAAGGCTTAGTCTTTGATTTTGAATACCGGGGCCAGGCTCATGTCGTATTGGCGCCGGTTGTCATTGGTTTTTTTGAATTTGTCTATATGCGGGCCCGCGATGATTTACCGATGCGGGAGCTGGCGCAGTTATTTGAAGAGTACATGTACCGCGACGACCGCTTTGCCCGCGATGTATTCCAGCAGAATACCCAGCTGGGCCGCGCTCTGGTGCAGGAAGAAGCCCTGCCGGCCGGCGATTATTCAGAGGTGCTTGACTGGGAAAAAGCCACCCATGTCATTCAGTCGGCCAGGACAATCGGTTTATCACTCTGTGCCTGCCGCCATAAAGCCAGTCATCTGGACAAAGCCTGTGGGGCGCCGCTGAAGACCTGCCTTACCTTTGACCGGGGGGCGGAACTGCTGATCAAACGGGGGATGGCCGAACCGGCCGACGCCGGTGCCGCCATGGCGGTGCTGGAACAGTGCAAACAGGCCGGACTGGCGCAAATTGCCGACAATGTCCAGCGCTCGGTCGGGTTTATGTGCAACTGCTGCGGCTGCTGCTGCGGTATGATTCAGGCCATCAAGACCTTTGACCTGCGGGGCGCTGTCGTTACCTCCAACTGGGCCGCCGCGATTGACCCCGCGGCCTGCAGCGGCTGCGGCCTGTGCGTCCGGGCCTGCCCGGTAGAGGCCATCGGGCTTGCCGCCGGGGCTGACGGCCGCTCCCGGGCGGTGGGCGAAACCAGCCTGTGCCTGGGCTGCGGGGTTTGCTCCCGGGCCTGTAAGCAGGGGGCGATCCGGATGAAAGGGCGCGGGCAGCAGGTCGTGGTTCCGGAGACAACCTTTGACCGCATGGTAGCCATGGCAATTGAACGGGGCAAGCTGAGCAGCTTTCTGTTTGACGACCCGTCCCGCCTGAGCCACCGGGCGCTGGGACGCATAGCCGCTGTGATCGAGAGATCGGCCCCGGTCAAGGCGTTGCTGGCGGTTAAGCCGCTGCGGTCCGCTTTTCTGAGCGCTGTCGCCGCCGGGGCCAAAAAATACACAGACCGCTAATGCACCCTGGTGACTCAAGGGGACGGTTCTCTTGAGTCACTTTTCCCCAATGAAATGACGCAGGCGAACCGTCCCCTGAGTCGGATTAGAGGCGATGCAGCTTGTATTTTGATCAGGCCGAGGGCAATGTGTTCCGCCCGCCAAGTGAGGCCTACAGTTTTATTCTGCGGGTGACAATCGGCTGTTCCCACAATGCCTGTACGTATTGCAATATGTACAGGTCGGTCAAGTTCCGCACCCGGCCGCTGGAAGAGATCCTGGCGCAAATTGAGGCGGCCAAACCGTATGCGCTGCAAATCCGCCGCATTTTTCTGGCGGACGGCAATGCGCTGGTGCTGGCGACCGACAAACTGCTGCAGATATTGGCTGTCCTGCAGCAGACTTTTCCCCGTCTGCAGCGGGTGTCCTGTTACGCCGGCCCGAAGGATATGCTGAATAAGTCGCCGGCCGAGCTGACCGCCTTGCGTGAGGCCGGGCTGAAGCTGGTCTATTATGGGCTGGAGTCCGGCGATGAGGGTGTGCTTACCGACGTTAACAAAGGGGTCACAGCGGCAGAGGCTGTCGCGGCCGGGCAGCGTATTGTCGAGTCCGGCATTAAGCTGTCGGTTATGGTGATTGCCGGTCTTGGCGGTAAGGCGGGCTCGGAACGGCATGCCTATAACACCGCCCAGGCGGTCAACGCCATCCGCCCCCATATGCTAAGCGCGCTGACGCTGATGCTGTATCGCGGCAGCCAGTTGCTGGAGCAATTTGAATGTGGCCGGTTTGAGCCCTTGCCGCCGGCGGCAATCATGGGTGAACTCTATCAGCTGATCAGTGCCATTGAACTGCCGGCGGCAAGTCACTGCCTGTTCAGGAGCAATCACAGTTCCAACCATATTGCTTTAGCCGCTACCCTGCCGAAGGATAAGGACAGGCTGCTGGCTGACATTAAGGCGGCCCAGCGCCTGCTGGCCAACGTGACCGACTGGGATCCCTATAACAATGTGGAGTAAAAATGGATATCATTAAATTTAAGGGGTGGTTCTAAGAACTACCCCTTAAATTTAATGATTATATAAAAAGTTTAGAATATAACTACTTTTTCCTAATCGCTGGACAAGCTTTGCCAATGTGTTGCATAATGAATACAAAGATGAAAAATGTCGATTAAACTCGAACGATGAAGTAATTTGTCTACGAAGTTAATGGTTGCCGATTGCAGGCCGGGCGGAGCAAGGGGATACACGGTTTTGTATGAGGTGAAGGCCGACCGCCTGGCATTCATGCCAGGCGGTTTTATGTACTAATTATTAGAATATTCAAGAGGGGGATTTCACATGAAAGCATGGGAAGGATTCAAAGGCCAGGTTTGGCAGGAGAGCATCAATGTTCGTGATTTTATCCAGCAGAATTATGCTCCGTATAGCGGTGACAGTCAGTTTTTAGCAGGTCCCACAACGCGGACAACCAGGCTGTGGGAGCAGTGCTGTGAACTGATAAAGCAGGAAATTAAGAATAACGGTGTTCTTGCTGTCGACCCTGCCAAGGTGTCAACCCTTACCTCTCATGATGCCGGTTATATAGATAAAGAGCTGGAAACGATAGTTGGGCTCCAGACCGATGCCCCGCTGAAGCGCGGTGTGATTGTCAACGGCGGCATCCGTATGGCTGAACAGGCCTGCGAGGCCTATGGCTACCAGCTGGATGAACACATTAGCGACATCTACCATAATCATGCGACCACCCATAATACCGGTGTCTTCATGGCCTATACGGAAGAGATGAAGCTGGCCCGCAGTACTGCGATTATTACCGGCTTGCCTGATGCCTATGGCCGCGGCCGGATAATCGGCGACTATCGCCGGGTCGCCCTGTATGGGATTAATCGTTTGCTGGCAGCGAAAAAACAAGACCTGCAGGCTCTGGCGCAACGGCCGATGACAGAGGATGTCATTCGCCTGCGGGAAGAGGTTGCCCGCCAGATTGGGGCCCTTAAAGATATGATTGCCATGGCCAAAGCCTACGGTTTTGATTTGTCCCGGCCGGCGGAAACGGCGGCCGAGGCCGTGCAATGGCTGTATTTCGGCTACCTGGCGGCGATTAAGGAGCAAAATGGCGCCGCCATGTCTCTGGGCCGGGTTTCGACCTTCCTTGATATTTATCTGGAACGGGATCTGGCGCAAGGCAGGATTACCGAGGCCGTTGCCCAGGAACTCATTGACCAGCTTGTTATCAAGCTCAGACTGGCGCGGCAGCTCCGGACACCGGATTATAATGAATTGTTTGCCGGTGACCCGTTGTGGGTAACGGAGGCCATCGGCGGTGTTGGGCTTGACGGCCGGCCGCTTGTGACCAAAACCTCTTTCCGGGTGCTCCATACCCTTTACAACCTTGGCCCGGCGCCTGAGCCCAATCTGACTGTGCTCTGGTCCACCGGACTGCCGGAAAACTTTAAGAAATTCAGTGCCCAGGTATCCATTGATACCAGCGCTATCCAATATGAAAATGACGATGTGATGCGTCCGTCTTACGGTGATGACTATGCGATCGCCTGCTGCGTATCCGCCATGCGGGTGGGGGAACAGATGCAGTTTTTCGGCGCCAGGGCTAACCTGGCCAAAGCACTCCTCTTAGCCATCAACGGCGGCCGGGACGAGGTCAGCGGCCAGCAGGTGGCGCCGGTGCTGCCTGTTCTTGACGGCGAATATCTGGATTATGCTGCCGTCCGCCACAACTACTCGCTGGTCATGGACTGGCTGGCCGGACTGTATGTCAATACGATGAATCTGATTCACTATATGCATGATAAATATGCCTATGAGCGGGCGCAAATGGCCCTCCACAATACCGAGGTCGGCCGCCTGATGGCTTTTGGCATTGCCGGTTTGTCGGTTGTCGCCGATTCGCTCAGCGCCATTAAATATGCCAAGGTCCGGCCGGTTCGCGACGAACGGGGTATTGCCACCGATTTTGCAATCGTGGGGGAAGCGCCCTGTTATGGCAATGACGACGAGCGGGTTGACCTGCTGGCACAGGAGATTACAGCCGAGTTTTCCGCCAACCTGAAAAAGCATCCGGCCTACCGTAATGCCGAGCAGACTTTATCCGTGCTGACAATTACCTCCAATGTTATGTACGGCAAAAAAACCGGCTCAACCCCTGACGGCCGCAAAGCCGGCCAGGCCTTTGCCCCGGGCGCCAATCCGATGCATGGCCGTGATCAGCGCGGGGCGCTGGCTGCCGTTAACTCCGTTACTAGACTAAGCTATGAGGATTGCCGCGACGGTATCTCTTACACCTTCTCCATCGTGCCCGGCGCACTGGGTAAATGCAGCGCGGCCCGGGTCAATAACCTGACTGCGGTCCTTGACGGTTACTCGGAAAACAATGGCCACCATATCAATGTCAACGTACTGGACCGCTCGGTGCTGGAGGACGCTATGGAGCAGCCTGAGAAATACCCCCAGCTGACCATTCGCGTCTCCGGCTATGCCGTTAACTTTATCAAACTGACGCCGGCCCAGCAGCGGGAGGTTATCAGCCGAACCTTCTACGAAGCCGTGTAAGCGAAACAGGCTTACTTAAGCTTTCACTCCGCGTCTGCCGCTGCCAGGCGGCAGGCTCAGGCCATGTCGGTAAACGGAGGGCATTATGTCACAGCAATTGGGCTACTATCATTCGATAGAAACATTCGGCACCGTGGACGGCCGGGGCATTCGCTATGTGTTATTTCTGGCCGGCTGCTCTTTGGGCTGCAAATTCTGCCATAACCCCGATACCTGGGTGCAAGGGGAAAAAACCATACCTGTCGAAGCCGTGCTGGCCGATATCAGGAAATATCGCCGGTACTACGAAGCCTCAGGCGGCGGTATCACTCTATCCGGCGGCGAGCCGCTGCTGCAGCCGGATTTTGTGGCCGAAGTCTTTCAGCAATGCCGCGGGCAGAAGGTGCATACGACCCTGGACACGGCCGGCAACTGCCCGGAAGCAAGCCTGGCGCGCGTGCTGCCGTTTACGGATGCTGTATTATTCAGCCTTAAAGCGGTTGACCCCGGCAAGCACCGCTGGCTGACAGGGGCCGGCAATACCCGGATCCTGGCCAATCTCAACCAGGTATCGTCAGTATTGCCTGTTGTCCTGCGCTATGTCGTGATTCCCGGCATTACCAACACCAGGGAGGATATTACCGCTCTGGCTGACTTGATTGGGTCCCTGCCGGGCGAAGCGGCGGTAGAACTGCTGCCCTATCATACCTTTGGCCGGGAAAAATGGGCCCAGCTGGGCCGAGCTTATCTGCTGGAGGGGGTCCCGGCGGCCACACCCCAGGATATGATTAAGGTGCAGACTCTGCTGCAGGAACGGGAGATCGACGTTTTATACGAAAATAAGGCAGGATAAATAAGGAGCCAGCGCCGCCTGAGCGGCTGCTGGCTTCTATTCATTACCGGTCAAGACAAGGGGACGGTGGTTCTGTCTTGCAAATATCTGGCAGAAATGGTATGCTGGTCATGAGGTGGTCACGTGGCAAGAGCAGCCCGGGTAAAAAGCGCAAGCGGCATCTACCATATTGTAATTAGAGGGATTAATAAACAGTTTATAGTAGCCGATGAAGAGGATAATCAAAAATTCCTGGCCGTATTAAAAGAATGCAAACATATCAGCGGCTATAAAATATACGCCTATTGCCTCATGGGCAATCATATTCATTTATTGTTAAAAACGGAAACAGAAGGCTTAGAGCAAATCTTTAAAAGAATAGGGGCCAGATATGTATATTATTATAATTGGAAATATAAAAGAAGCGGCCATTTGTTTCAGGACCGGTTTAGGAGTGAACCGGTAGATAATGACAGTTATTTATTAACGGTGCTTAGGTACATCCATAACAAGCCGGTTGCTGCCGGTCTGGCCACGGCACCGGCTCAATATCCCTGGAGCAGTTATCAGGAATACCTGGGAGCGCCTGACCTGGTCGACGGGGAAGTTGTTGCCGGGCTGATGAACCGGAAGGAATTTATCCGGTTCCATCAGCAGCCGGCGGCGGCAGCCGTTCTTGATATAAGTGAAGAGCCTTTGCGGCTGACAGATGAGGAAGCAAAAGTTATCCTCCGCGAGGTTAGCGGCGTTGAGGATACGGGCGCTTTCATAGGCTTAGATGCGGCACAACGGAGTGTATTTCTCAAGGAACTGCGCCAGCGGGGGTTATCCATCAGGCAAATATCCCGTCTGACGGGGGTAAGTAAGGCGCTTGTTGAAAAAAAATAGCCACCGTTGTATGGCGCTTGAGGGGGATTAGCTTGGACGTGAGAGCAAATGTGTTAACAGCCCTGTTTATTGCCTTAAGCTTTGCCGGGGCGAATATTAAAGTGCTGGGGAGCATTGCTTTTGACTCAATGCCCGGATTTCTGGGAACCCTATTGTTGGGTGGGGCACGGGGCGCCCTGATTGCGGCGGCTGGCCATTTCCTGACAGCCTTGCTGGCGGGTTTTCCGCTGTCGCTGCTTGTTCATATTATCACAATGGGTATTATGGCGGCAACTATGGCCGTTTTTGGCCGTGTTTATCAACGCTTTGCCGCCGGCAGCCGCTTTTCCGGGCGCGGGGCGCTCCTGGCAGCAATCGCAGCAGTTTCGATCAATGGACCGGCAGGCTTGCTCATCCTGTCGCCGTTACTTATGCCGGTGATAGGGCAGGCCGGTATCCTGGCGCTGCTGCCGCTGCTCACCGGCGTGGCGGCGCTTAATGTGTTACTGGCAGTTATTATTTACCGGATGTTGGGCAATGTTACGATAAAAGAGGCGAATGATAAATAATATATGAAAATAAATAAGGTAAGAGATTTAACATTAGTCGCGCTGGATCAGGCGAAAACGATGGTGATTGCCTGTGACAGCTGCGGCGGTATTGGTCTGAAAGCCGGCGATGCGCTGCAGGTTACTCCGTTTATTACCGGCAAATATACGGCCCGGGTTGCGATTATGGAGGTTGTCTGTGCCGGGGCGGAGGTGATTTGCCTGACCAACACTATCTGTAATGAATTTGACCCGACCGGCATAGCGGTCATCCAGGGAATTGAGGAAGAACTGAAAGCGGCTGGCATCAGTGACGTTGTCCTGACCGGCAGTACGGAAGAAAACTTTTCCACCGTGATGACCGGCTTAGGCATTACGGCAGTTGGCCTGGCGGAGACGAAAAAACTGAAGGTCAACAATATTAAAGGCCAGGCTTTGCTCCTTGCCTTTGGCCGGCCGAAAGTCGGCCGGGAGGTATTAAACAGGCAGGAAGAGCAGATTGATTATCACACTATCAGGCAACTGCTCAGGGCGGAGGAGGTCTATGAAATCATTCCGGTCGGTTCCAAAGGGATATTATACGAAATGCAGGAGCTGGCGCGCAATAACAGGCTGCAGCTCACAGTCTATGAGCAGGACCGGGTTGATATCAATCAGTCGGCCGGGCCCAGCACGGTGGTGATTGCGGCAGTCAGTGACGCCTATTTCCGTACCGGGCAGATTACCGGCCCTGTGACCCTGCTGGGCGAGCTTACCCCGGTAAAGGGCTAGCAACTTTGGAGGAGGAATGTCAGTGAGACGCACAATTCAGGTGGAGGACAGGCTGCCGCTCCTGGAAACACTGCCGCTGAGCCTGCAGCACCTGTTTGCCATGTTTGGGGCCACCGTGCTTGTCCCGATTTTGTTTAAGGTTAATCCGGCCACCGTCCTCTTATGGAACGGGTTCGGGACTTTGCTCTATATTTTTTTGACCGGCGGAAAAATTCCGGCTTATCTTGGCTCCAGTTTTGCCTTTTTATCACCGGTGTTTCTGGTCCTGCCCCAATATGGTTATGGGGCGGCGTTAGGCGGGTTTATCGCCGCCGGTATTGTTTTTACGCTGGTAGCGCTCAGTATCCGGGTGGTTGGAACCAGGTGGATCGACATTGTCTTTCCTCCGGCCGCTATGGGGGCCATTGTCGCTATTATCGGTCTGGAACTGGCGCCGGTGGCTGCCGGTATGGCCGGCCTTACGGCAGCGGCGCCGGATATGAAAACCATTACGGTGTCCCTCTTTACCCTGGCTGTTACGATCCTGGGGTCAATTCTGTTTCGGGGGTTTTTGGCTGTTATCCCGATCCTGATTGGCATTTTGTCGGGCTATGGTCTGGCGCTGCTGCTGGGCCTGGTTGATCTGGCTGCTGTCAGGGCTACGCCCTGGTTGGCCCTGCCGACCTATTACGCCCCGGAGTTTAACCTTCAGGCCATTGCCATTATTGTGCCGGCGTCACTTGTCGTGATTGCCGAGCATATTGGCCATCTGGTTGTTACCGGCAATATCGTCGGCCGTGATTTAGCCGCCTCGCCCGGTCTGCACCGGTCCCTGCTGGGCAATGGTTTATCGACTATTTTATCAGGCTGTTTTGGTTCGACCCCCAACACTACCTATGGCGAGAATATCGGCGTTATGGCCATTTCCCGGGTGTACAGCGTCTGGGTGATCGGGGTTGCGGCCGTGCTGGCCATTATCCTGTCTTTTGTCGGCAAGCTGGCAGCAGCAATACAGAGCATTCCGGCCCCGGTGATGGGGGGCGTATCGCTCTTGTTATTCGGGGTGATTGCCGCTTCCGGCATCCGCATCCTGATTGATGCCAAGGTGGACTATAACCGGTCACGGAATCTGCTGTTGACCGCGATTGTCCTGATCATCGGCATCAGCGGCGCCCAGCTGACCTTCGGCTCGGTTACGCTTAAAGGCATGGCTCTGGCCACGATTGTAGCCATTGTCATTGGCCTGACTTTTACCCTGCTGGACAAACTGGGCCTTACCAACGATGCGCCGGCTGAGCCAGACCGGCAGCAATAAGGGAAAAGCCGGGTTTTGTTGTCTCCTGCCAGGCGGCGGGAGCCTTTTTCTTTAAAGAAGATCAGTCCCGACGGACAAGGGCTGCAGCAATTGCCGGGATTGTGGGCTTTAAACAACAGGAATAATTTCAGCGGCCGCGAATGGTATAATATAGTTGGGTTACAATGCCGCGGGAGGGGTTTATCTGGTTATTAGAGATAAAGACAAACGCTTTGTTACTGTCCTTGAGGGCATCCGGCGCAAAACGCTGGCTGTCGGCGATCAGGCCATGGTGGTTAAATTTGCGCTGACCGCCGGGGCTGAATTGCCGCGGCATAGCCATCCTCAGGAACAGGTGGGATATTTAATCACCGGGGCGATGATTATGACCATCGGCGGTCAGCATTACCCGCTGACGGCGGGCGACAGCTGGGCAATCCCCGGCGGGGTCGAGCATGGTGCCACAATACAGCAGGACGTGGAAGCGATTGAGGTTTTTGTGCCTGTCAGGGAGGATTACCGCCAAGCATGAAGCGAACAACAGGAGCGTCAATCTATTTCATTATGCTGATGGTGCCCTTATTCTGGGGCGGTGCCTTTGGCAGCACCAAGCATGTCCTGTCCGAGCTGCCGCCGCTGACCGCCTCGGCTGTCCGCTTTCTTTTAGCCGGGCTGCTGCTGGGCGGCTGGCTGGCCATCCGCCGCGAATGGGATGTCAAAGTAATTAGAGAAAACTGGCTGGGCCTGACCGGACTGGGGCTGAGCGGGGTCCTGGCCTATAATTATTTTTTTGCTGTCGGTTTGCAGTATACTTCCGCTATTACCGGAGCGCTGGTAATTGTCATAAATCCGGTAACAACGGCCCTTGTTGCCGTTATGTTCCTGGGGGAAAAATGGAGCTGGCGCCTGGGCCTGGGGATCGCTGCCTCCCTGGCCGGGGTGCTGACGGTCATCACGCAGGGCAGCCTGGCTTCCCTGACCAGCTTAGCCATGAATTACGGTGAATTGCTGTTATTGGGAGCGGTAGCCAGCTGGACCACCTATACCTCCCTGGGCAAGGTGGTAATGAAAAAGGTTAAGCCTGCCCTGGCGACGACGGTTTCAACCCTGATTGGCGCCGGCTTGTTAGCGCTGATTTCTCTTAGTGAAGGAGCCTGGCACACCCTGCCCCGCCTGTCCGGCCAGGTAATGGCTGAGCTGTTGTATCTGGCTGTGTTTGCCACCGTAGCGGCCTTCATCATCTTTAATATCGGCATTGCCCGCATCGGCGCCAGCAAGGCCAGCGCCTATATCAACCTCATGCCGGTTAATGCCATCCTGATCGCCTGGGCCATATACGGCGAGACCATGACCTTTATGCATCTGGCCGGTATGGTGCTGGTGGTAAGCGGTGTGTGCCTGACCACACTGGCGCCTGCCGGACCGAAAGCAAAGGCCGGCCCGCTGGGGGTATGCGAATGATGCGGGGGCGGTTTGCTCCCAGCCCGACCGGTGAAATTCATTTGGGCAATGCCTGGACAGCACTGCTGGCCTGGCTGCAGGTCCGCGCCGGCGGGGGCCGGATGGTCCTGAGAATGGAAGACCTTGATCCGGGGCGGTCGCGGCCGGCGTATGCCGAGCGGCTGCTGGCTGATATGAAATGGCTGGGCCTGGACTGGGATGAGGGGCCTGATGTCGGCGGGCCCTGTGCCCCGTACAGCCAGCAGGCCCGCCGTCACCTGTATCAGGCGGCCCTGGAGCAGCTGACGGCCGCCGGCCTCGTATACCCCTGTACCTGTACCCGGGCTGAACTGGCCGCCTCGGCCCCGCATGCCGGTGATAAGGAACGGATTTATCCCGGTACCTGCCGCGGGCGCCAGCCGGCGGCTGCCGGCAGGGGGGACCGGCAGCCGTCCCTGCGTTTGGCTGTGCCGCCGGGAACAACCACCTTTACCGATTTGCTGGCCGGGACCGTCAGCCAGGACATCAGCCGGGAGGCTGGCGATTTTGTCATCCGCCGTGCGGACGGTGTTCACGCTTACCAGCTGGCTGTGGTTGTGGATGATGCCGCCATGGGCATTACCCATGTCTTACGGGGCTATGATCTGCTGCATTCCACGCCCCGGCAGCTGTTGCTGTACCGGCTGCTGGGCCGGCCGGCGCCGGCATTTACCCATGTGCCGCTCCTGCTTGCCCCCGACGGTCACCGGCTGTCCAAGCGTCAGCAGGATCTGGCCATTGCCGCTTTACGGGCCCAGGGGGTAAGGGCGGAAGCGATTATCGGCTATCTGGCTTATAAAGCCGGCCTGCTGGACAGGCCTGAGCCTGTGAGGGCGGCAGAGCTGATCAACGGTTTTAGTGTGAGTAAACTGCGGACCGAGCCGGTGGTAGTGGAGAGCCGGGATATCAGAAAATAATCTGTTGATTTTGTCGAAAAAAAGGTTTTTTTAGCGAAAAGGCGAATATCTAATCTCCATATTGAATAGGCTGGCGCCGGCGCCGGTCTGGGAGGATGTTAACTATGAGGCAGCTTACCGGATACCAGATTCTGGATATGTTTTGCGATTTGGCTCCCTACATGAATGATATCGTTGCGGCTGATATTGGTTTTACCGTGATCCGTGACGGTAAATATGTGCTGTATCTGCCGGCCGGCGATCTGGACCTTAAAATCAGGGTCGGTGAGCCTGTAGTGTCAGGTGCCAGTAAACAGGCCCTTGATGCGGGCCAACAGGTTGTCAGGGTGGTTCCCAAGGATAAATCGCCCTTTGGTATTGCCTATATTGCCTGCGCCCTGCCGTTCCGGGAAGGGGACAACATTGTCGGTTGCGTCACTACCACGCAGAGTATCACCGTTATAGAAAGCATCAACAGCGCCACCAGCGAACTGGCGGCCGCTTCCGAGGAACTGACAGCAGGGCTGCAGGAACTGGCCAGCCGTTCCTCCGGGTTAGCCACTACCAGCAGTGAGCTTGACCAATTAGGGAAAACACTGCTGGCGACGGCCAACCAGACTAATGAAATTGTCACCTTTATCAAAAACGTGGCCAGCCAGACAAACCTGCTGGGGCTGAATGCAGCCATTGAGGCCGCCCGGGTAGGCGAAATGGGCCGGGGCTTTGCCGTAGTGGCGGCTGAGGTCCGGAAACTGGCAGTGTCCAGTGCCGAGTCTGTTACCCAGATATCAGCATCCTTAGGCGCCATTCAGCAGGCGATTGCCGAACTTACCCGCAAGATCGACAATATTGACCAGCATGTAAACGGACAGACCGAGGCTGTTCATGAAATGGCCAAGTCGAGCCAGTCCCTGGCCGAACTGGCCGGCAATCTGGCGGAAGCGTCAAGGAAGATCTATCAGATAACGGAGTGAACCGAATACGGGTTTCTTAGCGGTAATTCTTGTTTATAAAAAAGGACAGCCATGGGCTTTATAAGCTCTGGCTGTTTTTAATTAAGAATGGTTGCTGTGGAAGTTACGGGAAGTAAGCAAAATAATTTAATATTTAATAAATGGAGCAAGGAAAATGTCGAATTTTGAAAGATAAAAACTTTCGACAAAAATAACTATTTGTGGTAAAATCTAGAAAAGAAATAAAATAATAACAAAATAATTGATAAAAAATAAATAAATACAATTTGGTACAGGTGTCCGTCAGGACATAATAGAGAAGCCGGTTCAAGGCCGGCGCGGTCCCGCCACTGTAATGGGGAGCAAATCCAAGGTATGCCACTGAGACAACCGTCTTGGGAAGGTTTGGAGGCGCAATGATCCTAAAGCCAGGAGAACTGCCTGTACAACAATCACCGTTGACCTGCGACAGATGGGGAGGGGATTTGCTGCATTCTTCTGCATTTTTGTGCCGGCGTTATGCCTGTATGAAACAGGAAGCCCCTGACTGATGGGTAGTTCACACATCACAGGCGGCTTCTTTTTATTTGCCTGTTTGCGAATGGGCCCGTGCTTCTGCAGGTCGTACAAGCTGTTTCATCCTGTTTACAATCGACGACAAGGCCTGCCCGGCCGGCGAATGCCGGATGCTGCACCTGAGCAGCGGGGTGGCCTGCCAATAAAGTATACATCAAGGAAAGTCGGTGAATATCGTGGCCCGTTACCGCCGGTGTTGTGCCTTTTCCCTGGTACTGGCCTTGCTGCTGTTGCTGTTGTCCTGGCCGGCGCTGGCTTTGCCGGCCGGCCTGGAGACTGCCCCGGATAACCCGGCGGATTTGCCGCCGGCAGCAGGCAGCGACAGCGAGTATGCGGCTGAGCCTGCCAGCCCGCCTGATGCCTACGGCCGGCCCCTGGTGGTGCAGTTGAACTATCTGAAGGTGGACCAGGCCAGACCCCTCATCAGCGCCCTTGTGCCTGAGGAACAGATTAAAACCGATCCGGTACGCAACACGATGGTGATCATGAGCAGCCCGGATGTGTATGATCAGGTTAACTATCTGCTGTCCCAGATCGATACACCGCCCCAGCAGGTGATGTTCGAGGTGCAGGTCATTGAGATTAACCGTGATGATTTGTCCAATCTTGGTGTCGACTGGGGGGCATCATTTAAGCTGCCTGCCGCCCCTATTGTCTATGAGGACCTGCAATTTAGGATCGGCACCGGGAAATACGGGGTAAATCTCCAGGGGGTTGTCAATCACCTGCTTGAGAATAAAAAAGGCCGGCTGTTGGCCAGTCCGCGGATTGCGACCTTAGACGGGGTAACGGCCAAGATCCTGATTGGGGACAAGCTGGCGGTTGAAAGCCAGCAGCCGACGACAAGCAGCATCCCCATTATCTCCGTAATCTATGTGGATGTCGGCATTAAGCTGGAGGTAACGCCCACTGTCAACAAAGACGGCTTTATTACTACCCGCATTCAGCCGGAAGTGAGCAATAAAACCGATACCACGAAGAATGGCAATCCCAATATCCGCACCCGCCAGGCCGATGCGACCCTGAGGGTTAAGAGTGGTGTAACCATTGTGCTGGGCGGCCTGATTCAGCGCCAGGAGACCAGCGATACCTTCAAAGTGCCAATATTAGGGCAGCTGCCGCTGGTGGGAGGGCTGTTTCACTCCTCCTCCAAACAGGTGACGGAGACGGAACTGGTCATTATGCTGACGCCAAAGATAATTGATTAAATATAGTGGGAGGATCAAGATCATGAGGTACCTAGTACGGGCGAGCCGGTTGTTCCTGTTGGTATTATTTTTCTCTATACCGTTTGTTCAAACCGGTTTTGCCGCCCCTGGGCCGCAGCCTGTTATCGGCGTTGTCTTAATGCCGCCGGCCGTTCATTTGTATGGTCATGTCGCCCTGATAAACTGTTACGCCCCTGCCAATAGCTTCTATGCGGTGATTGATCTCCGTGATACCCCCGGCAAAAGCATTGTGATCCGGTCGGCCGAGCAAAGGCTGCAAAGTCTGCTGGAAACTGCTTTGGCAACAGGCAATCTTGTCTCGTTTGTGGGGCAGGGCGTTTTTGTCCAGTCGCCTCCCCGCGGCGGCACCTGGAATATGGAGGTCTATCAAATTGATGAAGTTACGGTATATAACAAGAAGTAACGTTGTGACAATACGATGAAAAAAAGTCTAGCAGTTATCCTGTTTTTATATTATTGCGTATGGTTTCCCTTGCCGGTTTCGGCAGTGCCGGCAGCGGACATTGCCAGCCGGTGGTCGCCGGTTATCTGCCAGGCCGATACCGGTAATGGCCTCACTGCGCAGCAGAATATATTTACACTGGTTAATTATGACCGCGACTGGCGGCTCAATAATAACTGGTATAATCTGCTGTTTTATCCCCTGGAGCGAGTTATGTATTATTCGGTGGTGGAAAGCGACAGCCATTACTTTATCGGCTATTACCAGTATTATCCGCGCCATACGGGCCGGGCCGAGCATGAGCATGATCTGACAGGGGTGCTGCTGGCGGTGGCCAAAACGCCTGATCAGACCGGGCGGCTTGATATGCTGCTGACCTACAGCAATAAGAAATGGCGGCCGTGGCCGGGCGCGAAGGTGCGCCTGGAAGGCCGGCACCCGGTACTGAATATCCGGCCCGGCAGCCATGAGATTACTGCTGCCGGCCGGAGCCGACGGGGGGGACCGGCGGCCGGTATCTATGAGATCCCGGCCAGTGACAAGCCGGCCGGGCCGATAAGCAAAGTACTGCCGGACGGGGCCCATGGCGGTTACCGGCTGGTGCCGCTGACCCAGTTGTGGGAGCGCCGTCAGGATATTGGCCAGGGCCGGGTCTTTGCCCGCTGGGGCGCGTTTGACAGTTATACTGAGGTTAAGGTTACCGTACCCTGGGTGTGGGAGTACCGCCAGCTCAACTGGCTGACAAAACCCGGCGAGCTGATCCAGTATTTCCAGGACCGGCGGGTCAGAGCCAGTAATTATCTGAGCAATCCGTATTAACCGGTCTAGAAGCAGTAAGCTGCCAATGCTGGCAGCCTGAGTCAGACAATTTTATAGTTGCCAGGTATAGGTGCCCTACGGGGCTTAATAGGGAAGTCCGGTGCAAAACCGGCACGGTCCCGCCACTGTAATGGGGAGCAAATCCAGGATATGCCACTGCGATGCGGACAACTGTCGTGGGAAGGTTTGGAGGCGCCATGAACCAGAAGTCAGGAGAACTGCCTATACAACGATCACCGGTGACCTGCGAGCGATGGGTAGGGGATTATGTGCGGCCGTCTGTTCCTGGTTTATAGCAGTAAGTTGCTGCTAAAACGAGGGTAAATGGATTTCCCATATAGTCAGCGCCCCTGGATGACTATATGAGAAATCCATTTTTTATTTGGCCGTATTTCACTGCGTACAGGTGCCCTGCAGAGGGTTTAATAGAGAAGTCCGGTTGAAGCCGGCGCGGTCCCGCCACTGTAACACGGAGTCAGCCCGCAGACGCCACTGGAGGAAATATTCCGGGAAGGCCGGGCTGATGATGAACTGGAGTCAGGAGAACTGCCTGTAAGGACGGTCTTCGCCAACCCTGCGAGCGACAGGGGAAGATCAGGCAAACGGTACGAAGGGAGGGTAAGAAGCAAGCAGCAGCTAAATCGGGCTACCATTCTCAGCAATTTTTTTGGAAAAGAGTAAGACATATGAGGAGAGATTTGCAGTGAAACAACGTAAATTGTCCAAACAAGCCCTGGCGATGGGGATCGCCTGTACCCTGGCCTTCAGCCTGACCCCGGACTACAGCGGCCTTGCCCAGGCGGCCGCAGCCGGCGGCGAGTCGTCACAGGCAACTGAGGACACTGTGAACGCCGCTGCCGGCTCCGCTCAGGAATACGCCCTGGAGGCGATTACGGTTGAGGCCAAACGCCCCGACTGGGAGGCCAAGCTGTCACCGGGAACGGTGACCATCATCCGGCCTGATGACTACAAAGGCGAGCAGAAGACGCTGCCTGACCTGCTAAAGGATGTTCCCGGCGTCCATGTGCGGGAGGTTAACGGCAAGGGCCAGTATACTACCGTCAGTGTCCGGGGCAGCACGGCGGCCCAGGTGGGCGTGTTTGTTGACGGGGTCTTGTTTAACCTGGGCGGCGATGCGGCCGCCGACATTTCTACCATCCCGGTCAAAAACGTGGAACGGATCGAGGTCTACCGCGGCTATATCCCGGCCCGGTTCGGCGGCACCTACATGGGCGGGGTCATCAATGTCGTCACCAAACGGCCCACCGCGGCCAATGTATCCGCCTCTGTGGGGCAACGGTCCTGGGGCGGCTATACCGGCAGCCTGCAGATTGATGCCCCGCTCGGCACCGGCAGCCTGATGGTGGGGATCAACAGGGACCAGAGTGACGGCGACTTCAGGTATAAGAACTTTGGCGTTAAGGATGCTTATGCAATTGAGAAGGAAAATTTTGATAAAAAAATGGCGGAAAGCCTTACCTGGATTAATAACAATTTGCAAAGCTATGGAATTATAGACACCGGCTTCTCGTCTATGGATGAATTAAAGGCGGCTTTTGTTACAGAAGAGTTTAACGCCAAGGCTATTAATCTGTTTGTGAATGACTGGGGCATGACGGCTCCGGATGCAACAGCTATGTGGGAAGAAATGAAAGAAAAAACCTATCTGGGTAGAGAGGAAAAGATTAAAAATGATTTTTATAAGCAGAAAGGTATTTTTGATGAAAATCGCTGGCGCCGCAATAACGACTACAAAAATACCGATGCCATTATCAAATGGCAGGACGACCACTGGACAGCCAAAGGCACCTGGAAAAAGGTTGACCGCCACCTGCCCTGGGGCTTGTGGACAGGCAACTATGGCTACGGTAATCCGAATAGCTACCTGGACTTAGATAATTTTGGTTACATGGGGGCGAAAAGGCAGGAGCTTACGGCCAAGGAATTACTCCTGGGGCGCAGGGACACTGCCGGTAAGCTGGAATGGGGCTGGGCGGTTAACTATCTGGATCAGAATAAGGATTACCGCAACGAAAGTTATGATCCCATAATACACGATAATGCCTCTTACCCCTATTTCAAACAGCCGCTCGCTATTTGGAGCAGTTACGATTCCCGCCGGGCTGGCGGAGCCATTGACGGCAGCTATAAGGTTAGTGACCGCCATCTGCTGGAATTCCTGGTCAATTGGTCGAAGGAAAAAATGGATATTGATGGTTCGCGATTGATTACTGATAACGATAGCGGGAATGTTGCACTTACTGACGCCCGCCTGCGTTTCCGCAACTATTTTGAACAGACACTGTTCAATATTCAATTGCAGGATACCATTACCTTAAATAAAGCAGAGGATTTCTGGTTTACCCCCAGTGTGCGTTACAATTCCTCGACCGTGTTAGGCCGCAGTACGCGATTGATAGAGAAAGATCCCAACCACCTATATTTCAACCATACAGATGAACAAAAAGACAGCAAAGTAACCTGGCAAGCGGCTTTGAAGAAGAAAGTCCATGATAACCTAACCTTACGTTCCACAGTGGGGACATATTACCGTTTGCTAAACCTCTATGAAATAGCCGGTGACGGCGCCGGTATTATTCCCAGACCGATAGGCAGCAAGGATTACGAGAAAGGCTTAGTATCTGCTTTCCCTTTGCCGGAAGAAGGTACCCAGTGGGATGTGAGCGCCATCTGGGATGATCGTATTCTGGGAGCCGATGCCGATATCCAATTGACCTATTTTGGGCGGAAATCAGAGAACATGCTGCAACTGTACCGCTTCGGTTTTGATTATTGGTCTTATAGCAATGCTGCCAGAGGCTGGGTAAATGGGACTGAACTGCAGACCAATCTCAGTTGGGACAAGTGGGATATGAACCTGGCCGCAACGTATACGCATGTTAATGCGCAACGCAAGTACAATAATCCGACAGGGACCGGGGACACTTATTATGATATGCCGATGACCTATACCCCCGAATGGGAGGGCTCGCTGCGCCTCACCTACCGGCCTGATCAAAAGACAGGCATTTTTACGGAATTTAAATATGTGGACCAAATGTTTGTCGGTGAGGGTTGGGAGAAAAAACAAACCTCGCTGACTACCGTCGGCTTGGGGGTAAAGCATAAATTTGACCAGGACCTCCTAGTAACGGTAGGGGTCAATGACCTGTTTGACAAAGGCCCGGATCTGACATATGTGAAATCAGGTCTGGACTACGATGGCAACCCGAATACATGGCCGTCAACAATTACCCACCCGTTAAATCCGGATCATCCGACCCAGGGGCGCACTTATTATGTAACCTTGCAGTACAAATATTAAAGACCGGAATTCGGTTAAGGAGGTGATGCCCTGATGACAAACAAAGCCAGTCCTGGCAGAGTGGAGGTGATGAGCGGCAGTAAGCCGGCAGTAGTTCTAACCCAGCAGACTAAAACAAAAATGGAAAAGAGGGATTAAACGCATGAAACTGAAAGCAGGTTTTCTGAAACGGGTACTCTTAACGGCGATGACGCTGTCCATTATCGGCAGCGCGGCCGTCCAGGCCGCGCCGGAGAATTTATTCGGCTATACGGTTGTCAATTCCGGTTACTCCCAAGGCCTGGCCGGCGCCATCAGCGGCGAGCGGACCGGCAACCCGACCACCTTTACCTCCAGCACCAAGGTTACCGGTCTAAACGGTGATCCGGCGCTCTTTAACTTCTTCCAGGGCAATGAAAGCCGGCTGGTGCTGCGCCAGTACAATTATACGCCTGTAGCACCGCCGAACCGAATCATTGATCCCTTTGCCGCCAGCTGGAACCCGCTTGTATCGCCAAGCTGGAGTAATGTGGCTAATCTGCATGCAGTGGCTACTAGAGGTAATTATTTGTATGCCACCGGCTATGATCTGGGAAGAATTGCTGTTGTAGATATGACTGATGGATATGCGGAAATAAATAGCTATCAGTTCCCGACGGCTTGGCCGAGCATTCCCGTACCGGCTGGCGCTTCGGTTCATGGAGAGGGCCTGGCAGTTGTTGGCAATAACCTATATGCCTTGTTTACCATCAATCCCGACGGCGGCTATGAGGTCTACTCCGACAGCATTGTAGCAAAATTCTCGATTTTACCAAATGGTAATCTGAATTATGTAAACTATATAACTGTCGGCAAAAATGCCTTCACCCTGGATCACTATAACAACAAACTCTATGTCTGCGCCGTAGGCGGCATGCAGAATGCCGGCTTCGCCAATCCCGACACCCGTCTGGATATCATCGACCTGGCTACCTTCACCAAGACCACCGTTACCAAAACCGGCGGCATGATCGGCGACTTCCGCGACATTACCATCGTTGACGCCAACACCGCCTATGTATTCCTGGGCAACTACAATGCATCGTTTGCCAACATGCTCGGCAATGTCTACCGCACTACCGTTGCCAACCTCACTTCCCCCTCGACCTGGACCAATGTCAGCACCATTAATTCCCCCGGCTACCTCTGGGGCATCTATGGCGACAGCACCCGTTTCTGGTTCGTTAAGGGCAACCAGATCGACATCTATCCCGGCCTGCCTGCCAGCACGTCTGACACGGCTACCAGAACCTTCACCCCGACCCAGCTCGGTTATAGCGGCGGCAACCTGAACTCGGCCATCATTCTGGCCCCGGATCTGACCTCGCGGGCCGGTGCAACGCTCCAAGCGGCCGGTGTTGCTAAATCCTTCGCCGCCCATTCCGTTCTGGCCCAGCAAGCCCGCAAGGCTGCTGAAAAGAAAACAGGCCTGAAAATTGTCAACGGCCAAAGAATTCTTAGCTTTGATTAATTCTGCCTGCTGGCGGCCATAGCCAGACTAACAGAAAAGTAAGAGAACAGGGGGGCTGGACAGCGCGTGTGTCCAGGCCCCTTGTTCTCTGGAAACAGGGGGACAGGGTTTTGTTTTGATAATTTGTTAACAATAATTTTACCTGTCCCTAACACTTATGTTTACAGGCTGATCTATAATAAAAGCAATTACAAAGAAAGGCCTGTGATAACTATGGCGATTTGGCAGGTTACCCTGGAATCCAGAGAAGCTGAGCAGCATCGGAAATGGTTGAAACGCAGAGGCTTTATTTCGGCAAACTATTTTTCGGCGAACGGGTTTTCGCTGGACAAAATGCGGCAGCTGGCCCAGGCCGGCAAGCTGCATGCCATTCAGTGCCGGTTTGGCAATTCGGTGCGCTGGTATTATTTGGAAAGCCAGGCCGAGCTGGCCCGGATCAAGGGCGAGCTTTCGTGATCTTCAGATTTGACTATTATTTATCGGCAGATGTGTTACAATAATAGTGATCAAGCATTAGCGTTGACCGGGACAACTGGCAGGGCTTTTCGTTTGAGAAAGATAATAACAGTGACGAGGAGTGTAATATTATGTGTGATGAGGAAAAGCTGGAGTTGACAGATGAGATCCCGGTACTGTTTACTGATGATGTTGAACTTCTTGGCGATCGTTTGATGGATATTATCATTGCCATGGGTTTGCCGGAAGAGCAGACCAACGCTGTGCTGCGGCTGATTAATGATGCCGTTGAGGACCATCATCAAAATATTCTCGATACGTTCGAGGATACCATCGAGATCGACGACGAAGCAGAACAGGCATAGCCATGGAAAAAGCCGCGAATTTCGCGGCTTTTTCTACATTTACAAAACGAAATCAGCTCAATACATTCTGCCGGGCTGGCAGCCGCAGCTGGTCATAAATGCCGGGCCGGTCCTGGCTCCAGAAGGGAACCGGCTCTGTCAGCTGCCAGATGTCGGTGGCGTATTCGGCAAAGGTGCGGTCACTGGAAAACCAGCCGGAATAGGCGATATTCATCAGACACATCTGCTGCCAGCGCCGTTGATCGCCGTAGGTTGCGGCCAGCCGGTTCTGGGTGTCGACATAGCCGGCAAAGTCTTGGAGCAGAAAGTATTCGTCACCTTGGTGCAGCAGGTCGTCGTAATGGAGGCGGAATTCGTCCGGCCCGGCCGGGAAAAAGCCGTTGACCAGCTGGTCTGTTATCCTTTGCAGCCTGGGATCGCTGTTATACAGTTCCCGGGGGTTATAGCCGCCATGCTGGTAAAAGTTCAGGACTTCACCGGCTGAGAGGCCGAACACAAAGATGTTGTCGGCGCCGGCGGCCTCACTGATTTCAATATTGGCGCCGTCCAGGGTGCCGATGGTCACCGCGCCGTTCATCATAAATTTCATATTGCCTGTGCCGGAAGCCTCGCGGCTGGCAGTCGAGATCTGTTCGCTGACGTCTGAGGCCGGGATAATCAGTTCGGCCAGCGAGACGTTATAGTTTTCCAGAAATACAACCTTCAGTTGGTCCCTGATGGCCGGATCGTTATTTATCTTGTCGGCCAGGGTATTAATCAGTTTAATGGTCTTTTTGGCTTTATAGTAACCGGGCGCCGCTTTGCCGCCGAAGATAAAGGTGCGGGGGGCGATCGTCAGCGCCGGGTCGGCCCGCAGGCGGTTGTAGAGGTCCATAATGTGCATGACATTGAGGAATTGGCGCTTATAGGCATGCAGGCGCTTAATATGGGAGTCAAAAATAGAGTGAATATCAACCGTAAGGTTATTTTTGGCTTTGATATACCGGGCCAGCTGCCGCTTGTTGTCAAGCTTGACAGCGGCCAGGGCCGCCAGGAAGCCGGAGTCGCCGGCCGCAGAAGCCAGTTCCGTTAATTTTGCCGGGTTTTTTATCCAGTCAGGTCCAATCACATCAGTAATCAAAGCCGCCAGCCGGGGATTGGCCGTCAAAAGCCAGCGGCGATGGGTAATGCCGTTGGTAACATTGGTAAACTTGTCCGGCGTACAGGTATAAAAGTTGCGCATGACGGCTTGCTTGAGGATCTCGGTATGAATTCTGGCCACGCCGTTGACGGAATGGCTGCCGGCAATGGCCAAATGGGCCATATGGACCTGACCGTCGGCCACGATGGACATGGCGCGGATGCGGTCCCAATCCCCGGGGTAGGTGTGCCAAAGCTCGCGCCCGGTGCGCTCGTTGATTTCCTGAATCAGCATGTGAATCCGCGGCAGCAGCTGGGCAACCATGGTGACAGGCCATTTTTCCAGGGCCTCAGGCAGGATGGTGTGGTTGGTGTAGGAAATGGTGGCTACCGTAAGCTGCCAGGCCTCATCCCAGCCCAGGCCGCAGTCATCAAGGAGGATGCGCATCAGCTCCGGCACCGCCAGCGCCGGATGGGTATCGTTGATATGGATGGCTACTTTAGCCGGCAGCAGCCGGAGCGAGTCGTGGTTCAGCCGGAAGCTGCGGACAATGCTCTGCAGGCTGGCCGAGACCAGGAAGTACTGCTGCTTAAGCCGCAGCAGCCGGCCTTCATAATGGGTATCATCAGGGTAAAGCAGGTCGGTGAGGGCCTCGACCCCGTGCTTGTAGTCGATCACACTGTTGCAGTCGGCGCTCTGCCGGCAGCAGGTGTAGTGGGAAATGTCGATTTCAGCACTCCAGAGCCGTAAGGTATTGACAATCTTATTTTGAAAACCAACAACCGGCACATCATAGGGAACGGCCATGACCTGTTCGCAGTTTTCCTGGATAAAACAGGTTTTGCCATTGGTTTGCGCCCTGACGGCACCGCCATACCTGACTGTCACTTTTTCGTCCGGCCGGCGGTATTCCCAGACATAGCTGCGGTCTTTGAGCCAGTTGTCGGGATATTCATGCTGATACCCGTTAATAATTTTCTGTTCAAACAGGCCGTAGCGGTACCGCAGGCCGCAGCCATGGCCGGCGAGACCCAGTGCGGCCATCGAATCCAGATAGCAGGCGGCCAGCCGGCCTAAGCCGCCGTTGCCCAGGCCGGCGTCCTCTTCTTTTGGCAAGAGGCTGTCAAGCCGAATGCCAAGCTGGGAAAGCGCTTCCGCACAGGTTTCCCGGAGGCCGAGGTTGACAAGGTTGGTTGCCAGCAGCCGGCCGAGGAGAAATTCGATTGACAGGTAATAGACCTGTTTCGGTTCCGCCCGGGCCCGCTCCTGCCGGGTTGCGATCAGATTATTGCTGATGATTTCCCGGACAAGGGCGGCCAGGGTAACAAACTTTTCCCAGTCAGCCCCTGTATCGAGCGGCTTGCCGTGCATAGCGGCAAATTTTTCGACAAAGCTGTCTCTGAATGCAGTGACCGAGATTGCCTCCGGTTTAGTGGCCGGGGCTGTCAGCGGCTCGCAATTGTACAGATTGGTGTCAGTGTGCATAAGGAACCTCCTTTACCGGGAATAGGTTGTCGCTGGCAGGGGCGATAGGGGGCGGGGCCAGGCCGGGTCTGACAGCCGGTGCGGCCATTGGCGATTTATAGAGGTGCTCTTCGGCATACAGCTTGGTGTATAGCTGCCGGTATTGGCCTGCCGGTACACGCCAGCTGCTATCGGTCCGCATGGCCCGGCCGGACAGCAGATGCCAGATTTTTTTATCGTGATAACAACCGATGGCCCGCCGGACCGTGTGTAAAAAATCATGAGCGTTATAATTGGTAAAGCTGAAGCCGTTGCCTTCGCCGGTCTGCTCGTTATAGGCCAGGACGGTATCATTGAGACCGCCTGTCTCCCGGACTACAGGCAGGCAGCCGTAGCGCATGGCGATGAGCTGGCCAATGCCGCAGGGTTCATAGCGGGACGGCATTAAAAATAAATCGGCGGCGGCATACAGCTTCCGGCTCATATCCTCACTGAAGGGAATAATGGCGGCCAGCCGGTCGTTGTGCAGCCAGGCGGCCCGCCAGAGCAGCTGATGATAGTGTTCACTGCCCTGGCCGATAATAACCATCTGGGCGCCACTGTCCAGGATTTCCGTGAGCACCCGCAGCACCAGGTCCAGACCTTTCGCTTCCACCAGGCGGCAGTTCATGGCTAACAGCGGCCGGGCGGCATCTGCGGTCAGTCCCAGCAGCTTCTGCAGCTCCAGTTTATTCCTGGTTTTGCGCTCTCGGGTCTGCCAGTCATAATTGATAAAAATACCGGGGTCGGTTGCCGGATTATAGTCTGTATAATCAATGCCGTTGATAATTCCTGTTAAGTGTGCCGACCTGGCAGCAAGCACGCCCTCCAGCTTTTCCCCGTAATAGGGGTGCTGGATTTCACGGGCATAGGTGGGGCTGACGGTGTTGATTGCATCGGAAAAAATAAGTCCGCCCTTCATAAAATTAACGTGATCGTAAAATTCAATACCCTGGACGGTAAAGTAATCCCAGCTTAAATCAAGCAGGTTAACCATGATGTCTTTGGGAAAGATGCCCTGATATTTCAGGTTATGAACAGTAAAAAGCGTCTTAAGCTTATTGTAAAAGGGCTGGTTCCGGTAATGGGCGGTTAAGAATACGCTGACCAGGCCGCACTGCCAGTCATGGCAGTGCAGGATATGGGGCTGAAATCCCAGCTGCGGCAGGGCCTCCAGCACGGCCCGGCTAAAGAAGGCATACCGTTCGGCATCGTCATAATGGCCGTAAATGCCGGAGCGATTAAAGTAGTATTCATTATCGATAAAATAGCAGGGGAGCCCGTCCAGTGCAAGCTCTTCGAGCCGGCAAGGCTGTAAACGCCAGGAGAGCGGAACGGAAAAGGACGCTTTGACGGACATATTATGTTTGTATTTATCCGGAATCCCGCCGTATTTAGGAAGGATGACCCTGGCATCGACACCCTGCTGCCTGAGTTCCTGCGGCAGGGAAGCAATTACTGTGCCCAGGCCCCCGGTTTTAATGAACGGAGCCGCTTCGCCGGCGATAAACAGTACTTTGAGCATGCGTTTAATCAGTTCCTTTCAGGGGGCATTTTCTGGCTCTAAGAATACAGTATAGCCGGTTAGGCAGGGAATAATTCCTGAACCAATGTTTGAAGTTTGGGTATTTTTATATTAAAATGGTATATAGATACATAGAGGAGTTCTTTAGCTGATTAGGAGGCATTCGCTTGTTATTTGACACACATGTTCACACCCGCTATTCTGATGACTCCGAGATGGCGATAGAAACGGCGATCAGCCGTGCCGCCGCATTAAAACTGGGGATCACTATTACCGAGCATGTTGATCTGGCCCAGCCGGAGCCTGATGTTGCTTTGGATGTTGAACAATATTGGCAGGATTATACAAAATACCGGAATGATAAGCTGCTGCTGGGGATCGAGGTTGGCATGCGGACGGAATGTCTGGCCGACAACCGGGCTATAATTGACGGTTATCCGTTTGATTATGTGATTGGCTCGATTCATTTTGTGGATAATATTGAAATCTACCAGGAGGTTTTCTATCAAAACCGCACCAAAATGGAGGCCTACAGCCGCTATTTCGAGACAATGCTGGATTGTCTGAAGGGGTACGATTGTATCGACAGTCTGGGTCATATTGACTATATTGCCCGGTATGCGCGGTTTGAGGATCCGGAGATTTATTACCATGAGTTTGGCGACTGGATTGATGAAATCCTAAAGGTTGCCGTGCAGAACGAAAAAGCGCTGGAGATCAATACCCGCCGGTTGACCAGTCCGGAAGCGGTAGCCAGACTGCTTCCCATCTATCAGCGGTTTTATGAGCTGGGCGGGCGGATGGTTACCCTGGGGTCTGATGCGCATATACCGGAAAACATCGGCTGCCGGCTGGATGTGGGCCAGGCGCTGGCCGAGGCCTGCAGGCTGAAGGTAGTCTATTTTAAACAACGTAAACCGGAGTGGGGGAGGTAGTGTTATGAGAATAACACGGTTTGATACGACGATTAGCACCGATAAACTGACTGAATCCAAAGAGTTTTATATAAAACATTTTAATTTTCAACTGGTCTATGAAAGCGACTGGTATCTTGAACTGATTGCTCCCGGTCTGGCGGCCGGTATCAGCTTTACCAAGCCACAGCGGGATGCGGGGGAGTTTTTTCACGGTTCGGGCATTATCATTTCCCTGGAAGTGGATGATGTGGATGCGGAATACCGCCGGCTGAAGGCGGCCGGCGTGGAGCCTTGCGAGGATCTTGTCGACAAACCGTGGGGCGAACGCAGCTTTGTTGTTAATGACCCGAACGGGGTTCATCTGTATATTTATACATCTATCCCACCAACACCCGAGTATAAGGTAGTTTACGATTCATTCAAAAAATAATACGGCGTCCAGCAAACGCAAAGGGACTGTTTCCGCAACAGTCCCTTTTTTGCTTCGGTTATAAAATTTCTTCGCCCCAGCGTTTTAACAGGTTATGTTCAACCGCCAGCAGGTCCAGGACCCGGCCGGTGTGATGGGTGACGATATCGTCAATCGAGGTCGGCTTATGATAGAAGCTGGGCATATAGGGCATAATGGTAGCGCCTTTATACGCCATCGCCAGCAAAATTTTTAAATGCTCCGGCGCCAGTACCGGCTCGCTGGTGACCATAATTAATTTTTTCTTTAATTTTAATAGGCCGGCGGCAGTTTTTTGCAGGGCGTTCTGCGGTAAGTCCTGCGCCAGGGGCGTAATCGCCGCCAGGCTGCAGGGAACTAGGATCATGGCATCTGCGTCGTGCTCCCCGACGGGCGGGGAAGCGGCATCATCATAACAAAAATACCGGACTAAGCCTTGCAGCCGGGTCAATGAGCAATCGGTTTCCCGCTCCAGGGCCGCGCCGGCCTCACGGCTCATGATCAGACAGGTTTCGGCCCCCAGGGAATAAAAAGTCTCGACAAGGCGCACGGCATAGATCATGCCTGTGGCATTGGTAATTCCAACAATCGGTTTCATACTGGCCTCCGCAATTCATATTCCAGACTGGCGATACTGAATTGATTATACCAGATATCAGCCGGACACAACAGGAAAAAGGCAGGCCGATTGCTGTTTATGAATATTGTGTCTTACTTTTTTTGCAGCCCTGAACAATTCCGGCCGCAGCAATTACACAAGCAGGCCGTAGGCAGTGGAAGACAATAACACTACTGAGGGGGCGCCGCCTCTGATATAGTTGATCAGCTTGGTCAGTTTGCCTGTGTCCAGGCTGTCGGCAATATTGGCTTCTTCAATTTGCGGATTCAGCAGCTGCTGGGCTTCTTCGGCCTTGGATTCCGCTTTGCCCATAAACAGGCTGTGGATGGCAGTGAAGAATGTAAAGCCAGGGGTTCTCTGCGGGAGCGACGGGGCCGGGTTGGAGCCGGGTTTCATTTCTTGCATAAACGACACCTCTTTGTATTAATTTAGTGCAGTAATTATGTTATAGGGTTTACGTTAATAAGAGCTTTATACCTATATAATATGCAATTCCTGTGCCAAATATTAAAAGCCCATATTTTGGCCGCTCCCCTATACCAAGAAACAGTGGTTGTTTCATAATGAAACAACCACTGTTTCTTTTCGAATCATTCGTCTAAGTCCCGCAATTTTCGCCACAGGGTCGAGCGGCCAATCCCCAGCAGCCTGGCGGCCTGCTGCCGGTTGCCCCCGGTTTTGGCCAGGGCTTCGCGAATCGCCAGTGTCTCAAAATCTTTGAGATCGGCCGGAGGCTGGCCCGGGTCCGGCAGGAGGCTTTTCAGGCAGGACCAGACCTCCTCTCTGGTGATAACCGGTGCAGTTGCCAGCACCACCAGCCTTTCGATTATATTGTGCAGTTCGCGGATATTGCCCGGCCAGTCGTACTGGGCCAGCAGGTCAATTCCCTGGGGTTCTATATATTTGACAGAGGTATGGAATTTTTGATTGAAATTGGCAATAAAAGAGCGAACGAATAAGCCGATATCCTCTTTACGCGCCCTGAGCGGCGGGATGCTCACTGTCAGCACCGCCAGCCGGTAGTACAGATCAGCCCGGAATTTTTGCCCGGCCATCATGGCCTGCAGATTGCGGTTCGTGGCGGCTATGACTCTGATATCAACCGGGATAACGCGGTCGTCACCGACCCGGTACACCTGGTGCTCCTGCAGGACGCGCAATAACCGTGCCTGCAGCGAGTCGGACATTTCGCCAATCTCATCGAGGAAAATGGTTCCCCCGTGGGCCTGCTCAAACAGCCCGGTTTTGCCGCCCTTCTTGGCGCCGGTAAAAGCGCCCTCCACATGGCCGAACAGTTCGCTCTCCAGGATGGTTTCCGGGATCGCCGCACAGTTGACAGCCACAAACGGTCCGTTCCGGCGGGGGCTGGCCTGATGGATGGCCTGGGCAAAATATTCTTTGCCTGCGCCTGTTTCTCCCAGGATCAGCACGGTGCTGTTATAGCCGGCAAAGCGTTTGGCTTCTTCAATCACCTTGTGCATCGCAGGCGTGCGGGTTTCAATATCAAGAAAAGACGCCCGGGCTATCCGGCCATGGAGCGATAACTCCTGCCGGGTCTTTTGTTCTAATTCCTGCAACTGGTCAATAAGCTGAAATGTGGCCACCGCGCCCGCCACCTCGCCGCTGACGACAACCGGCTGAAAGCTGACCGCAATCGTACAGTCCCGGCCAATGCGCTCCACAACCCCGATCTGACGTTCCCGGGTCGCCATACACTCCCATAGTCTTTGGATGAAAGAGCTTTCCGCTGCCGCCCAGCCGTCCTTGGCCAGATTAAATAACCGGGCCGCCTCAATATTCATGGCCGTTACGGCGCCGGTATGATCTATGGCCAGGACACCGTAATTAATCGAATTAATAATTGTTTCCAGCTGGCGGGCGGCCTGTTCCTCCAGCCGCTGGTTTGACAGGCGCTGGACCGCCAGGCTGATGGCCTGTTCCAGCCCTTCCCGGCCGGAGGCGAGCGTTATGCCGGTTAAGCCATAAGCCGCGGCTGCTTCCACCACGGCCCGGCTGCCGATAATGGTTGTTGCCCCGAGGTCCCTGGCCCTTAAGATGGCTGTATCAATATCTGCCCCGTCCTCTAAATGCACCTGCATGCTGGCCGGCAATTCCAGAATTTCCTCAATACTGGCAAAGCCGTCGGCCACCTGTTTATCCGCCGCCAAAACCAGCCGGCCGCCCTGGCGGGCGGCTGTCAGGCGGGACCGGAGAATATCGTAGCCGGTGTAGGGGATTTCAATTACAGGAACATTGGGAATGGCGTTAAGAATCATGTGAAACGTTATGCCCCTGGTGATCAGTACTTTGGCGCCGGCGCTGACTGCGGCTTTGGCCGCAGTTACCCCTTCGTTCAGGCGGGCGGGAATATAGGAAATTTGCCTGCCCTGTAAGCCCAGTTTTTCTGCTAACTCCACAATCTCGCGGTCAGGGGCAATGAGGACAATTTCTGACAATCAAGCTCACCCTCTTAAAAATTGCTGCCAATTGTACAGCCAATAATGATTTCCTATACATGTTTCGGGGAGCGGGGAAAATATCCTTTCCCGATTTTTAGCGCATGCATATTTTCCCTATTAATTTACACTACTATTAATTGATGAGGGATAATTATGTCCGTCGTAATGAGTTGATGACAGTGAAAAGACTTTTATGCATAGTGAAATAATTAACTTATAGAGCGCTATTTTTGTATTATGTATTCCGTAGACAAAATGCATTGGCAAATAATATAATAAAAGTGAGAATATTTAAACATATCGGGAGGTTAAGATGCAAAACATTTTTGAAATGGCAAAGATCCCGTTAGACAAGGCAGCAGCCCTGATTAAGATCCATCCTGCTGCCGCTAAGCTGCTGGCTGAGCCGGAACGGACCCTCGAAGTATCTATCCCGGTAATTATGGACGATGGCCGGCTTGAGATATTTACCGGCTACCGGTCCCAGCATAATACCGCCCTGGGTCCGGCCAAAGGCGGGATTCGTTTTCACCAGCATGTTACGATGGATGAAGTAAAGACCCTGAGTTTCTGGATGACTTTCAAAAGCGCAATTTTAAATCTGCCCTACGGTGGCGGCAAGGGCGGCGTTGTGGTTGACCCCCGCAACCTGTCCCGGCGCGAACTGGAGAGCCTTTCCCGGGGGTATATTCAAAAAATAGCGCCAGTCATTGGTGAATATGTAGATATTCCGGCCCCTGACGTGAATACCGATTCGCGGATTATGGGCTGGATGATGGATGAATACAGCAAAGTCTACGGACGTCTGGCCCCGGGCGTGATTACCGGCAAGCCGAAGACGATCGGCGGCTCGGCCGGCCGTGGCTCGGCTACAGGCCGGGGGGTTATGTTTACCGTGCGGGAGGCCTTTAAAAAGCTGGGGATTGATGCCAGACAAGCCACGGCAGCGGTGCAGGGCTTCGGCAATGTGGGCAGCTTTACGGCCAAACTGCTGTACGATATTGGGGTAACAGTTGTGGCGGTCAGTGATGTGCAGGGGGCAATTTATAAGGAGGACGGCTTTAATCCCTATGCGGTAGAGGAATACCTGAAGGAGCATAATTCGGTAGCTGGATTCCCCGGCACCAGCACCATCAGCAATGGCGAATTGCTGGAACTGCCTGTCACCGTATTGGCTCCCTGCGCCCTGGAAAACCAGATTACCAGTGAGAATGCCGGCCGCATACAGGCAAAAATCATTGCTGAAGGCGCCAACGGGCCGACAACCCCGGCCGCCGACGCTCTGCTGGAACAACGGGGGGTTATGATTATCCCGGATGTCCTGGCCAATGCCGGCGGTGTTACGGTCAGCTATTTTGAATGGGTCCAGAATCTGTACCGTTATTACTGGACGGAGAAAGAGGTCCATGCCCGTCAGGAAGAAATGATGGTCGAGGCCTTTGCCAAGGTCTACGAAGCCAGCCGGAACTATAACTGCACCCTCAGGGTGGCTGCCTATATTGTTGCCCTTGAGCGGCTGACGGAGGCCATGAAACTGCGGGGCTGGTATTAAAACCTACAATTTAGCATGAGCAAAAAAAATGTCGGCATAGTGCCGGCATTTTTTTGCCCCATCAGAATTTATAAAATTTCAAGACCGTGATCTAAGGGATAAGAAAAATCTTTGGCTTCTGCCGGCGTCCTGGAGGACTTAGCACAAGACAAGTTTTTCTAATTATATAATAATTATCTGCTTAATTATCGCCAAACGGGAGAATCTATTATTAGCGATTGCGGCCTGTGGTTGCAGGAAAACTGTTCCATGCTGACGAAAGGCAAAATAGTTAACCTCCTGGCAAGGCAATTCATAGGATAAAAAAAATAAAACGATAAAAGTGAGGTAAAAGCATGTCCTTTAATATTGGCCAGACCTATCACGGATTTAAGCTGATGGATGCCAAACACGTAGCCGAGATCAACTCTGATGCCAAATTGTTTGTGCATAAGCAAAGCGGCGCCCGTCTGCTGTATCTGGGCAATGATGATGATAACAAGGTTTTTTCCGTTACCTTCCGTACGCCACCGGCAGACTCAACCGGTGTACCCCATATTGTTGAACACTCGGTCCTGTGCGGCTCACGCAAATTTCCGATTAAAGAACCCTTTGTTGAGCTGGTAAAAGGTTCGCTTAACACCTTTCTTAATGCGATGACCTTCCCCGATAAAACGATGTATCCTGTTGCCAGCCGGAACGAAAAAGACTTCCGCAATCTGATGGACGTGTACCTGGATGCGGTATTTTATCCCCAGATGCTGAAAACGCCCGCCATCCTGATGCAGGAAGGCTGGCATTATGATCTGCCTGACAAGAAGGCCGAGCTTACTTATAAAGGCGTTGTGTATAATGAAATGAAAGGCGTATTTTCCTCGCCTGACGCCATCCTGGAACACCAGATCTATGCGGCGCTGTTTCCTGATACGACCTATGGCGTGGAGTCCGGCGGCGACCCTGAATATATTACCGACCTTACCCAGGAACAGTTTGTTGCTTTTCATAAAAAGTATTACCACCCGGCCAACAGCTACATCTTCCTGTATGGTGATCTCGATTTAGACGATCAGCTTGCATTCCTGCATGAGGCTTATCTGAAGGATTTTACGGCAGTGAAGGTTGATTCGGCGATTCCGCCGCAAAAGCCTTTTACCGAAACGGTGGTTAAAGTGGTGGATTATCCGGTATCGCCGCAGGAGTCGACGAAGGATAAGACTTACATTACCCTCAATATTGCCGCCGGGCAGGCCACTGACGCCGAAAGCTATCTGGGGCTGATGATGCTGGAGCATATCCTGCTGGAGACACCGGCGGCCCCGCTTAAAAAAGCGCTGCTCGATGCCGGGCTGGGCAAAGAGGTATTCGGCAGCTACAACAAGAGCATCCTGCAGCCGACGATGACCTTTGGCGTCAGCGGGGCAAACCCCGGCCAGATTGAGGACTTTAAGGCTGCCGTTGGAGCCACGCTGGCAAAACTGGCTGACGAAGGCCTTGATAAAAAGCTGGTCGAGTCGTCGGTCAATATTTTCGAATTCCATCTCCGGGAAGCAAATTATGGGAACAGGCCTAAAGGTCTTGTCTATAATATGAAGTGCCTTGACAGCTGGCTGTATGATGCGGATCCGCTGATCCATCTGGCGTATGAACCGGCGCTGGCTGCCATTAAGCAGCAGGCTAAAAAAGGCTATTTTGAACAACTGATCAAAACCTGCCTTCTCAATAATACCCACCAGGCCCTTGTGGCCTTAACCCCCAGCTGTGAGGTTGGCGCCCAAAAGTCGGCCGAGTTAAAACAAAAGTTAGCCAAATACAAAGAGAGCCTAAGCCCGGCCCAGCTGGATACCCTTGTCAAGCAAACCAAGGCCTTAAAGGAACGGCAGGAAACCTCTGATTCGCCGGCGGCACTGGAGTCGATCCCGCTGCTGGAACTGAAAGATATTGATCCCCAAGCGGAAGAACTGGTAACCATTGAACAAAAGGAACAGGGAATACCGGTACTGCTGCATCCTTACTTTACCAATCAGATAGCTTATGTCAACCTTTATTTCAACATCGGCGCCGTAGCCGAGGCGGAACTGCCGTATGTGTTTTTGTTAGCCGATCTATTGGGCAAGGTGGATACGGCCAGGCTGCCCTATACAGAACTGGCCAAGGAGATCAATATTCACACCGGCGGTTTCGCCTATGACGTTTTTGCTTTTTCCGAAAATGCCGATGATGAAACCTTTACGCCGATGTTCCGGGTTAAAGCCAAGGCCCTTGTGAACAAGCTGCCGGAGATGTTTGGCCTTTTGGGCGATGTAACCGGCAGCAGCCTGTTTAATGACAGCGGCAGGCTCAAGGAACTGATCCGTGAAACCAAGGCCGCCTGGGATACGGCCCTGTTCCGCCGCGGCCAGCAGGTGGTTGCCAGCCGTCTGTTATCCTATGTATCGCCTGTAGCCAAATACAATGAGGTCGGCTTGCTGACCTATTATAAGTTTATTGCCGCCCTGGAAGACAATCTGGAAAACCGGGTGGATGAAATCGGCCGGACCCTGGCGTCTGTGGCGCAAACAATCTTTAATAAGGATAACCTGCTGGCAGGGGTCACCTGCGCCCGGGAGGATTATGAAAAATTCAAGCAGAGCGTTGGCGTACTCAAAGAAAAACTGGGTTCCCGGCAGTTTAAACCGGTAAAATTCAGCTTCAAGGCCCAGGCCCTTAACGAAGGGCTTCTTACCTCAGGCAAGGTGCAGTATGTTGCCAAAGGCGCCAATTTCCGCCGCCTCGGTTATCCGTATCATGGCAGCATGAAAGTGCTGGAGACAATTCTGCGCTACGATTATCTCTGGAACCGGATCCGGGTTCAGGGCGGCGCCTACGGCGCCTTTGCCCAGTTTGACCGGAGTGGCAACGTCGTGTTTGGCTCGTACCGGGATCCTAATCTGGCTGAAACCGTCAGGGTCTATGACGAGACTGTTCAATATCTGAATAACTTTACGGCCAGCCAGGTAAGCAAACGGGAAATGACCAAATATATTATTGGGACGATGAGTGCCCTGGACACACCGCTGACACCGCAAATGAAGGGTGAACGGGCCGATGCCGCCTATATCAGGAATATCAGCCAGGCCGACCTGCAGCAGGAGCGGGATGAAATACTGGCGACCAGGCAGGACGATATTAGAAAATTGGCCGCGGTGGTTGATGCGGTTATGAAAGCCAACTACCTGTGCGTACTCGGAGGCGAACAGAAAATTAAAGCCAATAAAGAGTTATTCGGACAGCTGGTTACGGTAATTGATTAGTTAGAAAAGAGGATTGCCGCACCAAGACCGCACTGCGTTAGGCGTATATGCCAAGGGCAGTGCGGGCGGTGCCAGGCAGTCTTTTTCTTTATTCGCTTAGTAGCCCCTGCGCCAGCAGGCTGTCGTCAGTTTCCCAGGACTCCACAATGACTTTGGCTGTCCGATATTCAAAACCCATGCCCATTAAATAACTTATAAGCGCTAACTCGGTCATAGCATGGCGCGTACTTGTGCTTTCAAGCTCTCTGATTCCATGACGAATGGCAGGCTCGACCTGTAACAAAAAATAACCGGCAGTGAGCGACTGGCTCGGCACCAGCTGAACCACTGGATTTGGCTTGCAGTTGCGTCCTGTTATCATACTTTGGAAAGATGCCATTATGTTGCCTCCTTATGGCTTTTACTATAGTTTATGTCGCCACGCAACTATTTGTGTGCTTATGTTAAACCATTAAGTAAAAAACAGTCTAAAAATAAACCGGCCGGCAGGAACCGGGGCCAAGCAAGCCAAATATATAGGTAATGCTGCAAGGAGGTAGGTTATGAATCCTCAGGACAGTGTACTTTGGTCCAGAAACTTTACTCTTAGTTGCCTGGCGAATTTTTTCTATTTTGGCAGTTTTTATCTGCTGCTGCCGATTCTGCCGCAGTATGTTGACAGCCTGGGCGGGACGGCGGCGCAGGTTGGGCTGGTTACCGGCCTGTATACCATGGCCGCTGTAGTGGTCAGACCCTATTTCGGCCAGCTCGCCGACCAGCGGGGGCGGAAAAAAATCATGCTGACCGGTGCGGGCTGCTTTACGCTGTTATTTATGCTTTATGGCCTGATTGAGGCTGTTTACCCCTTATATTTGCTGCGTGTTTTTCATGGCCTGGCCCATGCCGCCTTTCTGGCTGCCGCTGCCGCCTATATTGCCGATTTGGCGCCGCCGGCGCGGCGGGGCGAGGCGATGGGGGTTTATGGGACGGCCAATGTCCTGGCCATGGCTTTGTTCCCGGCCTGGGGTACGGCGGTTATCGGCCGGACCGGTGATTTTCATTATTTATTTGCTTTGTCGGCGGCGGTGGCGGGGATGGCTTTTCTCTGCATCCTGCCGGTTAGGGAGCTGGCGGCTGCCCCTGCCGGCAGCCGGCCGGGAAGTGACTTTATCACTGTCGGCAAGCGGTGTGAGGTGCTGATGCCGGCCCTGGCCTTGTTTGGCGGCGCGACCACATATGGGGTCATTATTGCCTTTTTGCCATTATTTGCGCCGCAGCGGGGAATCGATGATATTGGCATTTTTTTTACCGCCTTTGCGGCCAGTACAATTGCCAGCCGGATAATTATCGGCAAGCTGTCTGACCGGATTGGCCGGCAGCGCGTTATTCTGCCCTGCATGGCGCTGGTTGTGGGGGCCGTTTGTCTGCTGGCCCAGCTAAGCAGCAGGGAGATGCTGCTTATTACCGCCCTGGCATACGGTTTCGGCTTTGGCGCCTTTATGCCAACCCTTAACGCGCTGGTTGTTGATTATACACCGCCCCGGGACAGAGGGGCGGCCCTGGGTTTTTTTACCGCCTTTATGGACCTGGGCATAACTGCCGGTTCGGTTATTTTGGGGGTTGCCGGTGAAATATTCGGCTATACGGCTATGTTTTACGGCAGCGCACTGGTAGCTGTTGTCAGTATTGCCGTGTTTATTGTGGGAATGAGGAAGGCAGGTGTAGTTACATATGAATAATATTAATAGCAATAATCCCGCGCCGGCAATGCCGGTTAAGCTGGACGCAGCCGCCGGTCAGGCAGTAAATCAGCAGCCGGCCGGGGCTGTTTCCCGGAACAGCGCCAGTCCGCAACCGGCTGCTACGCCGGCCTTGCTCCTGGCGCTGGCAAGCTTTACGGCTACGGGGCTGACTGAGCTTGGCAAAACCCTGGCCGGCCGCACGGCGCTTGTTGACAGTCTGGCCCCTGAAATCCAGGAGCTTGTCAAAAATATACTGAAGCAGACCCAGTCGGCGGCAACGGCATTGCCGGCCGGGGCGGCCGCCCTGCTGCGGTCGCCGCGAACCGCTGCGGATAAACTGCTGGCCCTGGCGGCGGCGCTGGAGCAAATGGCAGCAGGCGAAACCGGGACCGCGCCGGCCGGGACACCGGCCGGCAAAGCCCAGGCGGCGCTGACTGAGTTTACCCGGACCTGGCGGCAGCTAGCCCCGGGCGAGCTTAAAGCCGCGGCCCGGGCCGTGCGGGAGCTTGCCACCACCGTTTTGCCGCAGCCGGAACAAGCCCCCGCCGGGCAAGCAGCGGCTCCGGCCGCGGCTGCCCAGCCCGGCAGTCCGGCTGCCAAGGCCGGAGCGGGAGCGGCAGTACCGGCTCCGCCCCCGGGCGAGTCCCCTGAGCCGGAAACGCCGGCGAAGACCCCGGCCAGGCCGGAGCGCCAGGACAATACGGCTGCGCCCGGCAAACCGGCGGTTATTCCCCTGCCCGGCCAGGCCAGGCAGGGAAAAGATATGGCGCCAATGCCCCTGCGGCCGGGGCCTGAAGGAGCAGGGGCGCAGGCTGATGCCGCTGATTTGGCGAAGACGGAGTTAAGCCGGCCGGAACTAGCGAAAAACCTGCGGCCGGAGATCAGGGAGTTTATTCAAACCCTGCTGCGCCAGGCCCCGCCGGCCCAGCCCGGAAAACCAGGCCAGCAAGCCCTGCCGAACCCGCCGGCCCGCCCGGATCTGCAAACCCGGCCCGGTCTGGCGGACCTGCCGGCACCCCTGGCGGCTTTTATCAAATCCGCCCGACCCTTGGCGGAAAAACTGATCCTGTTTGCCGCCGCCCTGGAGCAGGCGGCCGAGTCATCCGGCCCGGCGGAGCGGTCCGCTGCTGCCAAAGCTGTGCCTAATACCCCGGCAAATCCGGCTGAGGCCGCTGCTGCCTGGCCGGGAAAAAATCCCCAGGAATTGAAGTCTGCCGCTAATATTATCAGAAATTTGGCGGAGACAATGCCCAAGCCGGGTGGTGTTGTCGCCGAACGCCAGGAGCAGCAGAGCCTGTTAACCTTTACCACTTCGCTTTATTTCGGTGATGGCCAGACAGCGTATCCGGCCCATATCCATATTTACCAGCAGGAGCAGCAAGACAAAAATAATCCGGCCCAGACAGAGATCGAAACCTGGCTCAGGCTTAGTCTGGAAACAGAGAACATCGGTGTGGTGGAGACCTCGTTCCGCTTATATGACGGCCACACCGTAGATGTCAAGGTCCGGTTTGCCGATCCGGCAGCGGCTGACGGGTTTGCCGCTGTTGCCGGCGAGGTGAAAGCGAAGCTGGGCGAGCTGCCGCTTACCCTGGGGGAATTTCTGGTTAAATAATCATCTCACAATTTTTCGCTCATTCTTTGGAAAAACCTGGCTTGGACCCGGTCCTGCAGGACGCCGGCAAAGCGGCCTGTGCCCTTTAGGGTATAGATTTTTCTTCTCCCTTAGAATACAGCTTTGCATTTTAATAAATTCTAATGGGGTAAAATACTATAAGGTACATAACTGGCGGCGTTACTTATTGGCTGCTGTGACGTTAAAGTATATGTAAGCCTGAAAAGTGGTGACAATGGTGTCAGAGAATGAAAATCTCATAATTGCCAAGGCCCGGGAAGGCGACCGGGCCGCGCTTAATGCTTTGGTTTCCGGCCATTGGCCTGCTATTTACCGGCTGGCTCTGGCCAAAACCAGTAATCCGGACGATGCCCAGGAAATTGCCCAGGACACTTTCCTGCGCGCCCTGGCAGCGCTGCCGCGCTACAAAGAAACAAATGCCACTTTTAAAACCTATTTGTCGCGTATTGCGCTTAATCTTATCATTGACTTTTACCGCCGGCGCGGTCGTTCCCCTCAGACTGTGGATATTGCCGATTATCATGAACCGATTATTGATCCTGATTCCCGCCCGGAAGAGGCTGTACTTAACACCGAGCGCCGGGAAGCGGTACTCTGTCTGCTGGCCCGCTTGCCTGATGAACAGCGGCAGGTTATTGAGCTGCGCATTGTCCGGGGGCTGGCAGTGGCTGATGCTGCCCGGATTATGGGCAAAAGCGGCGCAGCGGTAAAAATGCTGCAGCAGCGGGCGTTAAAAAAACTGAAAGAATTATTTGCCGAGCAGGGCATAACTGGAGGTGAAGCCGGTGCAGGACAATACCAAATTTGAAAAAAGTCAGGCCGAAGCCCTGTCAGCCGCCATTGATGCCCTTAACCGGGGCATGGCGCCTGATGAGAGCCAGGACGACGAACTAACAGAACTGCTCCATGCTGCCCGTCTGGTTAAGCAGGCTTCCACAGTTACAGCACCACCGCCGGCAGTGCTTGACCACCTGGTAGACCAGGCAGCCACCACCATTGCCCGGGAAAAACGCAAGCGCAGCCTGGCCTGGGGGTTTGCCAGCGTGACAAGTGCCGTTGCTGCTGTTGTCTTGGTGGTTTTGCTGCAGGTTATGCCGCCGGTTACCCCGGAGCAGCAACTGGCCAGGACGATGCCGCCGGCAGCCGAGACGGAACCACCGCCGGCGCCGTCCATTACCCAGCCGCCACCAGATTTAATCACCCCGCCGGCTGAGACCCGGACCCCGGCTTTGCCGGCAGTACCGGAACCCCCGGCCGGCCAGCCCGAAGCCGCTGAGGTTGCTCCGGCCGCAGATGAACCGCCCCAGGTGGCCCTGATGCCGCCCCAGTCGCCGGTGCCGGCAGCCAGCGGCACTATGCTGGCCTTGGCAGAGCGGAAAGCCGATCTTGTTACCATTGATGCGGTCACGAAAACAATCCGCCAGGTTTATCACCAGGGATCGCCGGCTGAGATTATCATTACCCAGGGCCCAAAAACTCAGCGCAGCCTCCGGACTGCTCCCAGACCCCCGGAGATGCAGATGAAAATGGCGGCCCCTGTTCCCAACGAATCGGTAGAGATCAAACCGCCTGGCCGCAACAAAGTAACCGTAACCATTGGCAACATCGAAGTAACCCTGGAGGGCGCCGCCACTGAGGCCGAGCTCCTGAGCCTGGCCAAAACCCTCACCCAGGTAAGTATCGCCAATTAAAACAGTGACTCAAGGGGACGGTTCTCTTGAGTCATTTTTTATTGGCAAAAATGACTCAGAAGAACCGTCCCCCTGAGTCGCTCGGGCGTTGGTGGAAAACTTTGCTGTGGGCAGGGGGCGTTACCTTTGTTTAACCGGGGCGTTTATTTAGGTGAGTTGGCCAATGAGTCATTTGCAGTAATTAATCAACAGAAAGGGTTTAGAAATATGAATTTTAATAAGAAGCAGATAAAAGGTATTGCCACGGTTACCGGTCTGGGAGTCATGCTGCTGGCTGCTTTCCCCGGGGCGGCAGCTGCCAAAGGGCCGGAGACCGCTTCCGCTGCTGTGAGTCAGTCAGAAGTGCGGTTATTGCCGGCCATGACGGAGGATATGCCGGCTGTTACCCTGAAGGAGACTGCGGTGCAGGAGCTGGTGGACAGTCTTGCTAAGGTTTCGGTAAAACTGCCAGGCCGTGTTGCCGCCGGTTCCGGCCGGATTGACGTGGGGCCGGGGGTGGAAAACCTTGATTATGCCAAAGTCATTAAGTGGCAGCAAAATGTCGATGCCGGTTACGAGCGCTGGCGCCTTGACCCCCTGCAAGTGGCGCGGCGGGAAGGAAAACAGTATGGTTTCACCGACAAGGATACCTTTACCATTGTGAAACGGCTGGCACAAAGCAATTTGGCCCGCCATGGCGAGATACACGTCAAAGTAACTCACGCTGGCAAAGACTATACCATGATTTTGGTTAAGCCGTTTGGGGGCGGTGACGCCATCTGGACAACCTATAAGGTCCTTGGTCAGTATAAACCGGTTCCCCCGGCTGAAACTGCCGGCAAAACCTTGTTTTCCACAACTAAATATGAGGGCTGGCGCTGGCAGAGAGGGAGCTATCTGAAGGACATGGCTTTTGCCACTGTTGTCGATTATAATTATCAGCTTAAGCAGGATAAGCGGATTCCCGAACAGGTTCTGAGCAAAATAAAAAATATCAATTATGATAAAAAAGTCGTATTGTTTGCCTACCTGGGCACAGCTCCGTCAGGGGGTTACGGTATCGGCATCGAAAAAGTGGTTGTGAACGGCAGCAAGATGACGGTGACTGTCCGCACCCAAAGCCCGGGCCGCGGTTCAGCCGTAACCATGGCGCTGACCCAGCCGGCCGACTATATCGTACTTGATAAAGAGATCTTCTCCAGCCGTGGCGGTATGGATATTACGTTTGTTGACCAGAACGGCAAGGTGTTGAGTAAAAATAAATTAACAATCAGCTATCGGTAGAAAAAATGAGATTGCGGCCTGTTTGCCGCAATCTCATTTTTATTTATGGTAACTATGTTGTTTTCTCAGGCAGGAAAATATTATATAATAAAAAAACAGTTGTTAATCAGACGGAGGTAATCCATGGACGGGATCAATTTGTTATTGGTATTTTTGTTAATACTATGTATGATTTCTGCTTGGTTATACAGGCAGAATTGCCATATGGCCAGACAGGTCGAGCAGCAAATGCAGGAAAAGGTCCGCCAGGCTGAGGTGCTTAACGCCAGGAATGAGCGCTACCGCGCGCTGTTGCGGCAGTCAAGTGACGGGATCATTGTCTTGGATGCCGAGAACTGGCGCATTCAGGAAGCTAACGACCGGTTCAAGCATATTATGGGATTTGAAGAGGCTGAGGTAGTTTGGCTTCATATTACTGATCTGGCCATTTCGGCCGATATTGTGGCCGATCTGGAAGAGGCGCTGGCGGCTGGCGGGAGCCGCCGGCAGCAGGCGTTCCGGCGCAAAGACGGGCAGGGAATTACGGTTGAGTTTTCGGCAACCCAGATCAGTTACAGCGGTCAGCAGGTTATTGTCGCCACTTTCCGGGATATTACCGAATATGTACGTTTGCAGGAGGCCTTAAAAAAGGATATAAAGACAGCCGGTCAGGTGCAGCGCAGCCTGTTGCCCGCTGATCTTGATGCCGGCCCGGTGAGTGTGCGGACAATCTTTGAACCCCACCATCTGGTTAGTGGTGATTTTTTTCATTACGCCTTTATTAAGGGCGGTCAAATCCTGTCAGGTTATGTGATTGATGTAGCCGGCCACGGTCTGGGAACTGCGCTGCAGACCTCGGCCCTGAATGTGCTTATGCAGGAAACTTATTTAATGGAGGTGCCGCTTGTTGATAAAGTCCGCTGGATAAACCAGACCGTCATGCGTTACTTTACGGAAGAAACCTTTGCGGCCATGCTGTGTTTTGAACTTGATTTTGAAAAACAGCTGCTTACTTTGGTGCCAACCGGTATTACGGGTTTTTTTGCGGCCACAAACGCCCGCCAGGGCTTGATAAAAACGGGCGGCTCACTGCTGGGGATCGTCCCGGAGCTTGACATTACCGAGCTGCAAATGCCGGTGCAGGCCGGTGATACGATCTACTTTGTGACTGACGGCATATTGGATCTGGTGGAGGTCAATGGCCTGCCGGCAGACCTTGATCTGCGGGATTTCGCGGCGGCCGTGGACTGGTTTAATCTATTGATAAAAACCAGCAAGCGCTGGGATGATGCCTCCGGCTTGTTTATTAAGTTAAATGCGCATTAAGGCTGAGTATTTCCGCCGGCGTAAAGATTTTATCAATAAAAGTAGTCAAATGCTTGGTTAAATCTATCTCAGCGCCATCGGATTGCCTGCGCCCTTCGGCATCAACAATGACTTTTAAAACAGGGCGGGTTTGCAACCCGGCGATTACTTTGATTACCAGGGCAATTTCACCGGTATTGAGCCGGACGACGCTGTCCAGGGGATAGATGGCGATTTGGCTCAGGAAGGTTCTGAGAATGACGGGATCGAAATGGGTATTGGCCAGTGACATCATGATCTCATAGGCTTCGTGGGGCAGTGTGCCCTCTTTATAGGGCCTGTCCGAGGTAATCGCATCATAAACATCAGCAATGGCGACGATGCGGGCATATTGATGTATCGTTACACCGCCCATATGGCGGGTGTAGCCGGTACCGTCAAATTTTTCGTGATGCTGCAGGGCGACATGGGAGGAGATAAGGGGGATCTCGCTTTGGCGGCGGAGAATATCAAAGCCATGGTCAGGATGCTGTTCCATAATTTTTCTTTCTTCGCCGGTAAGGGGACCCGGTTTGACCAGGATTTCCTTGGGGATCAGCATTTTGCCGGTGTCATGGAGCAAAGCCCCCAGGGCGAGCTCTCTGAGCTGCGGCAGAGTATAGCCCAGCTTGACACCGGTAAGGGTTGACAAAACGCAAACATTTACCGAGTGGCCGAAGGTATAGCCGTCACGGGACCGGATATCGGTAAGATGAATCATGGCCCCTCTGTTTTTAATCACCTCATCGGTAAGGAAGGCTGCAGTTTCTTTAAACTCCCTGGTATCAATCCGGCGCGTGCTGGCGATATTTTGAAAAGCCGCCTGCACCGCCTGCACCGCTTGAACCCGTGTCTCTTCGCGAACAACTTCAGGGATCGTATCGATAAGGTCGGAATCGACCATCTGATCAGTAAACGGGTTTTTTATATATAAGCTTGCCAGACCAAAATGACGTAAGCGCTCGATCTGGGAATTGTTTAATTCTGTCCCGGAGCCTAGGAGCAGTACGCCTTCAGTACTGAAAACGTTGCGGGCGATGACCATGCCAGGCTGTAAACTATGTATGGCAACTTTTTGCATGAATGTGAAGGAGCCTCCCTATAATGTAAGTTATTTATTTGCCAGGCTATGTTATTCGACAGCCTAGGGGAATAAATCCTTCAGGGAAGGATCTTGATTCTTAAAAAAACATACTATTTTGCTTGGTAATATCAGACATCAGACAATGGAGGGATATATTAATGTCGGTATTTACGGTAGGTATATGTCAAATGGGGGTTATACCCGATAAGCTGGTGAACATTGACAGGGCGCGGCAAATGATTGGTGAAGCAACGGCCCGGGGCAGCCGGCTGGTGGTTTTGCCGGAGATGTTTAACTGTCCTTATCAGTCCGAGCTGTTTCCGGAGTATGCAGAAAGCTATTCCACTGGACCAACCATCGCCATGTTGGCCGAATGTGCTGCCAAATATCAGGTGATTGTAGTAGGCGGTTCCATCCCCGAGCGGGATGAGGCCGGCAATATTTACAATACCTGCTTTATCTTTGATGAAAGCGGGGGGCTGATTGGCCGCCACCGTAAAATCCATTTATTTGATGTGGCTATTAAAGGCGGCACGATGTTTCAGGAATCAAGGACGCTGACCGCAGGCAGCACTATGACGGTTGTCAAAACCTCACTGGGGACGATTGGCGTAGCGATCTGTTACGATGTCCGTTTTCCCGAGCTGGCCCGGGCCATGACCTTGCAAGGGGCCCAGATTTTAATTTACCCGGCTGCTTTTGGTCCGGTCACCGGCCCGGCCCACTGGGAATTGTTGATGCGGGCCCGGGCTGTTGATAATCAGGTATATGTGGTTGCGGCCGCGCCGGCACTGAATGCCGCCGCTGATTATGAGGCGCATGGCCATTCCATGCTTGTGGACCCCTGGGCCCGGGTACTGGCGGTGGCCAGTGAGGTGGAATCCCTGATTACAGGCAGGATTGATTTCAGAACAACAGAAAAAGTACGGGATGAGCTGCCCCTGCTCAAGCACCGGCGGCCGGAATTATATAGAGACTGATGGGGCGAGTACCTCATCTCCCTTAAAAGCGAGGTACTAGTCGCAGAGGAGAGAAAAATGGAACCGTTTATTCATGGCATGATCCTGGCGTTCGGCCTCATTTTACCGCTGGGGGTGCAAAACCTGTTTATTTTTACGCAAGGTGCCCTGCAAACCACGCTGTGGCAGGCACTGCCTGCTGTTTTGACCGCAGGGGCCTGTGATACATTGCTTATTCTGGCGGCTGTGCTCGGGGTGTCGCTGGTGATCCTGAGTTTTGCCTGGCTTAAGCTGCTGCTGATCGGTACAGGTATAGTTTTTTTAATCTACATGGGCTGGGTTTCCTGGCATAGCCAGCCTGGCAGCAAGCAGACGGCAGGCAGCACAGGGATGCCGCCTGCCAGGCAGGTTATGTTTGCCGCATCGGTATCGCTCTTAAACCCTCACGCCATCCTGGACACCATCGGGGTCATCGGGACAAGTTCCTTGACCTATAGCGGCAGCGACAAAGCTGTGTTTACCGCGGCCTGTATTGCCGTTTCCTGGCTATGGTTTTTCGCGCTGGCTGTTGCCGGCAGGCTGATGGGCAATGTAGACAGTACCGGTAAGCTGCTGGGGTTTATCGGCAAGCTTTCCGCCGTTTTTATCTGGGGGGCGGCCCTCTATCTGGCCGGCGGCATGATTGGCGAATATCAGGCCGGTTTGCCCTAAATACTACGGAACGGACATGGCCGTTATAATAGGAAGCAAAAGGCGGTAACAAGGGTGCCACTACGGGAAAAAAGCATCATTATTATTGGATTAACGCTGTTTTTGCTGCTGTTCAGTATATTTCTTACCGCTGATACGATTTTAGTCAATGGTTTCCGCCAGTTGGAGAAAAGCGATACTGAACGCAATGTACAGCGGGCGATCAAAGGGATAGAAAATGAAGCTGCTTCTTTAGCAAGTTTGGTCACAGATTGGTCGCAATGGGATGATAGTTATCATTTTATTGAAACCGGCAGTCAGGAATTTATTAAGGCCAACTTTGTGGAGCAAACATTTATAGCCCAGCAGCTTAATGTGGTTATGTATACCGACCTGACGGGGCGCATTATTTATGCCCGGGCCTTTGACTGGGATAAAGGGGAGGAATTGCCGTTAACCGCGGCAATGGCGGCAAAACTTGCGGCTGTTAAACCCGTTGCCCCTAGCGCCGCTGCCGCCGGTATCTGCAAAGGCCTGCTGCGTTTGCCGGCAGGGCAGATGCTGGTTGCCGCCGGGCTGGTTTCCAACAGTGCCGGCAGTGCTCCGGCCCGGGGTGTACTGCTTATTGGCCGCTATGTGACCGCGGGGGAAAAGGAGAAAATATCGGAACGCATTCAGCTGCCGATTGATTTTGCCGTCTGGGATGGTGATAATCTGTCGCCGGATTTTATTTCCGCGCAGGACTACTTGTCTTATCATGATCAAATATATGTTAAGCCAATTGACGATACCTACATGGCAGGTTATACAGTCCTGTCTGACTTATACGGCCAGCCGGCGCTGCTGCTGCGGGTTTTGGCGGCAAGGGAAATTTCGCAGCAGGGACAGCAGACGCTTAATTACTTTATCGGTATGCTGCTGGCTGCCGGTCTGGTTTTTGGTATTGTCATGCTTATGCTGATAGAATGGAATGTACTTAGCCGGCTGACTAAGCTAAACAGTATTGTTGAAAAGATTACCACCAGCAAAGATCTGGCAATCAGGCTGCCGGTAGTCGGCCGGGACGAATTAACCGAGCTCGCGGCTAATATCAACAATATGCTGGTCTCACTGGAAGAGGCCCAGTCCAGGCTCAGGTACGTCGGCCGCCATGATACCCTGACCGGCCTTTATAATCGCGCTTATTTTGAGGAATGTATCGACAGGGCCAACGATTCGTCCGCCACGGTGCAGGTGCTGGCGGCTGATGTTGACGGTCTTAAGCTGATTAATGACACCCTGGGCCATAGCAGCGGTGACGCCCTCCTGCGCAAGGCGGCTGAGGTCTTGCGGGCAACCTGTCCGCCTGATGCCATTATCGCCAGATTTGGCGGGGATGAGTTTGCCGTCCTGCTTGTGAATTACCCGGCTAGGGATGTGGCCCGGCTGTGCAAGGCGATAAAAGAGGCTGTGGGCAGTGCCAATCACGCGACGCCGGGATTGACGCTCAGCATGTCAATTGGTTATGCGACAGGCACGGAGCAGTCTAATGATGCCGGCGAACTGCTGAAAGAAGCGGACAACTATATGTATCGCGATAAGCTGCTTCATAACCGCAGTACGCGCAGCGCTATCGTGCAGACCTTGAAAAAGGCGCTGGAGGTGCGGGATTTTATCACTGACGGCCATGCTGCCCGCATGCAGGATTTAGTGCACTTGCTGGGAACGGAGATCGGGTTTTCCGAGAACAGGCTGGCGGAATTGCAACTGTTTGCCCAATTTCATGATATCGGTAAGGTCGGCATTCCTGACGGCATTTTATTTAAAGCCGGCCGGCTGACGGCCGAAGAAACCGCCGTCATGCGCAGCCACTCGGAAATCGGCTACCGGATTGCCCGGTCGGCGCCGGACCTGGTCTTTATTGCCGACTGGGTGCTGAAACATCATGAATGGTGGAACGGCACCGGTTATCCGCTGGGGCTTAAAGCGGAAGAGATTCCTATTGAATGCCGTATTCTGGCTTTGGCCGATGCCTATGATGCGATGACAAATCAACGGCCCTACCGGCTGCCTGTGGCGCCGGCCGCAGCTATCGCGGAAATCAGGAAAAATGCCGGTAGCCAGTTTGATCCTGAGTTAACCAAAGTATTTATTGCGATATTGGCAAAGTTGCCGTAAGAGAACTTGCGCTTTCTTTGCCTGATATGCTATAATTACTACGCATAAAGTGAAACTTACCTCCACGGCGCTTAACCGGCCCGGCGAGGCGTAGTTGAACCTATCCAAAGAGCTTGTCCGGTTGTGCCTTTTCCGGCATGACAAACAGCTAGCGGATAAATTAAGTGGCTGTAAAAAGTGAGGTGCAAGACATGCAAGAAAAAATTCATCCTAATTTTAATGAAGCCAAGGTAGTTTGCGGCTGTGGCAATACATTCGTAACCGGTTCGGTAAAAAAAGAACTGCGTGTAGATGTTTGCTCCAAGTGCCATCCGTTCTATACCGGTCAACAGCGTCAGGTGGCTGCCGGCGGCCGGGTAGAAAGATTCAACAAGCGTTATGGCAGCAATGCCCAGGAATAAGTGCGGCTTGGCAAATTGAACAAGAACAAGGCAGCAGAGCAGGAATGCTCTGCTGTACTTATAAGTAAAGGAGGGCGGCTATCGTGAGTGAGAAAAAGCCTTTTGTCGGCGGCCAGGCAGTTATCGAAGGGGTAATGATGCGCGGGCCGGAATATATTGCTACCGCAGTGCGCGAACCGTCCGGCACCATTACGGTGCAAAAAGAACGTCTGACTTCGATAACTGACCGTTATCCGCTATTAAAAAAACCGATGCTGCGGGGGGTTGTGGCCTTAGTTGAATCTCTGGTATACGGTCTGAAAGCCTTGTCATTTTCAGCGCAGGCGGCAGGTGAGGAAGAAGAAGCGCTGTCAACTAAGGAAATTGCCATGACGATGGCATTTTCACTGAGTCTGGCGATTGTATTGTTTGTCATCATTCCCACCTATGCGGCCAAGTATATTCATAGCTCGGTGACAGATTCCCGGTTATTGAACACCTTCGAGGGAATTTTGCGGCTGGCGATTTTTTTCCTGTATATTCTGGGGATTTCCCTGATGAAGGATATTCAGCGCGTGTTTCAATACCACGGCGCTGAACATAAAACCATTCATACCTATGAGGCCGGACAGGAGCTGACGGTGGAGAATATCAGGCGGCACAGCCGTCTGCATCCCCGCTGCGGCACTAACTTTTTACTCATTGTTATGGTGGTCAGCATTGTTTTGTTTGCTTTTCTCGGCTGGCCCGATTTGTGGCTGCGCATCCTGTCCCGGGTCATTTTACTGCCGGTAGTGGCCGGTATCGCGTATGAGATTATCCGGTTTGCCGGCCGGAGCCGGGCCCGCTGGGTAGCCTGCGCCATTACCCCGGGCATGTGGCTGCAGCAGCTGACTACCCGTGAACCAAGTGATGACCAGATTGAAGTGGCCATTGCCGCCTTGAACGCGGTGCGCCCTGATGAAGACGTAGAGGTGAAGACAAATGCTTGATAAACTGCAGGCCCTTGAGGATAAATTCCTGGAATTAGAGGGCCGAATCAGCGATCCGGCGGTTATGGCTGATATGGGGGAATGGCAGAAACTGACCAAGGCCCACAGCAAGATGGTCACTATCGTTGAGAAGTTCCGGGAATATAAAAAAAACTTGCAGGCGATCGACGACGCCCGCGACCTGCTGAAAGATAAACTGGATGATGAGTTTCGCGAACTGGTAGAAGCCGAATATGACGAGGCCAGGAGCAAAGTGGCCAGGCAGGAAGAAGAGTTAAGAATCCTCCTCCTGCCCAAAGATCCCAATGATGACAAAAACGTAATTGTTGAAATCCGGGGCGGCGCCGGCGGCGATGAAGCCGCCCTGTTTGCCGGTGATTTATTCCGGATGTATACCCGCTATGCCGAAAACCAGGGCTGGCGGGTTGAGATGCTTGATGCCAATGCCCCTGACCTGGGCGGATTTAAGGAAGTCGTCTTTTCCATCCAGGGCGACGGCGCTTATTCCAAGCTCAAGTATGAAAGCGGTGTGCACCGCGTGCAGCGGGTGCCGACAACCGAGTCCAGCGGGCGCATTCACACCTCAACCGTGACTGTTGCCGTATTGCCTGAAGCCGAGGATGTCGATATTGATGTCAATCCCAATGAACTTAGAATTGACACCTATTGCGCCAGCGGCGCCGGCGGCCAGCATGTTAACAAAACCGAATCGGCCGTGCGGATTACTCATTTGCCGACCGGGGTGGTCGTGCAGTGCCAGGATGAAAAATCCCAGCTCAAGAACCGCGACAAGGCTATGCGGGTCCTGCGGGCCAAGCTGTTGGAGCTGGCGCAGGCCGAGCAGGCGGCTGAGGTGGCGGAAAACCGCAAAAGCCAGGTTGGCACAGGCGACCGCAGTGAACGGATCAGGACCTATAATTTCCCCCAGGGGCGGGTGACTGACCACCGGATCGGGCTGACACTGCATAAACTGGATTTCGTATTAAACGGCGATCTGGATGAACTCATTTCGGCGTTGGTGACAACCGGACAAAGCGAGAAGCTAAAGGAAGTAGAGTGAAATGGCTGAACAGTGGACGATTAGTTCAATCTTAAACTGGACTAGGCAGTATTTTGGCGCCAAGGGGATTGACAATCCCCGGCTGGATGCCGAGGTACTGCTTTCCCATATCCTGGGTAAGGACAGGCTGTATTTATATACAAATTTTGATCAGCCCCTGACGCCGGCCGAACTGGCCGGTTACCGCGACGCTGTCAAGCAGCGGGCCAGGCGGGCGCCGGTGGCCTACATCACCGGCTGCAAGGAGTTTATGGGCCTGGACTTTGCTGTTGGCCCGGCGGTGCTGATTCCCCGGCCGGATACGGAGATCCTGGTGGAAGCCGTGCTTGACCGGCTGGCGGCGGGACCGGAGCCGCATATTGCCGATCTGGGCACAGGCAGCGGTGCAATTATTGTCAGCATTCTGACGAAACTAAAGACAGCCAGAGGCATGGCTGTGGATATTTCCCCGGCGGCCCTGGCAACGGCCCGGGAGAATGCCGGCCGGCACGGGGTGTTGCCGCGGCTGACCCTGCACCAGGGCGATCTGTTCGCCCCGCTGGCCGGCTGCAGGTTTGACGCTATCCTGTCCAATCCCCCGTATATCCCGGACGGCGACATTGCCGGGTTAAGCGCCGAGGTGCGGCAGGAGCCGCGGCTGGCGCTGGCCGGGGGCACAGACGGCCTGAATTTTTATCGCCGCATTGTGGCCGGCGGTGCTGACTATTTGCAAGCCGGCGGTTTTATCGCGGTTGAGGTTGGCATGAATCAAGCCCGGCCGGTGGCGGCGCTGGCGGATACCGCCAGCAGGCTTACAGCGGCCGCGATTATCAAGGATTATGCCGGCATTGAGCGGGTAGTGGTATTTTCTTTAACCTGACGATTCAAGGGTGACTCAACAGAACCGTCCCCTTGAGTCAATGCGACTCAGGGGGACGGTTCTGTTGAGTCGGTGATTATGGAGATGAAGTGAAGTGCGTACTGTATATTATAAGGTAGACCCGGTCAAGCCCGACCGGGGGGTATTGGAGGCGGCGGCGCAGCTGCTGCGCCAGGGCGGGCTTGTGGCCTTTCCCACAGAGACTGTATACGGACTGGGGGCCAACGGCCTCGATGCCCGGGCGGTGGCCGGGATATTCAGGGCCAAAGGGCGGCCGGCTGACAATCCGCTTATTTTGCATATTGCCGCCCCCGGGCAGCTGGACCAGCTGGCAGTGGCTGTTCCGGCCAGCGCCCGGGCTTTGATTGAACGCTACTGGCCCGGCCCGCTGAGTGTGGTGGTGCAGCGGCAGCCCCATGTGCCGGCTGCAGTCACCGGCGGTCTGGACACGGTGGCGGTGCGCCTGCCGGACTCCCTGATTGCCAGGGAGCTTATCCGCCTGGCCGGGGTACCGGTGGCAGCTCCCAGTGCCAACACGTCCGGCCGGCCGAGCCCGACAACGGCCCAGGCGGTGGCCAGTGATCTGGCCGGCCGGATTGACGCCATTATCGATGCCGGTCCCTGCGCAATTGGGGTGGAGTCAACGGTCGTGGACTGTACCACGCCGGTGCCGACCCTGCTGCGGCCTGGCGGCATTACTTACGAAATGCTGCTGGCTGTGCTGGGGGCGGTCGAGATTGACCCGGCCCTGGCCGGCTCACCGGCGGTTCCCCGCTCGCCGGGGATGAAATATACGCACTATGCACCGGCGGCGCCCCTGTTTTTAATCGAAACAGGACCGGAAAGCACAGCCGGGCTGCTGCAGCGGGAGGTGACCCGGGCGCTGGCGGCAGGCAAGTCCGTGGGGGCCATTGTGTCGGCCGAGACCGCACCGCTGTTGCCGGCCCCGGTCATAACCGCTGTGTACGGACCACAGGGCGGAGCCGATATTATCGCCGCCAATCTGTATAACGCGCTGCGGAGTTTTGATGAGCAAGCGGTTGATGTTATCTACGCCGAGGGCATTACTGAACAGGGACTGGGGCTGGCGGTAATGAACAGGCTGCGTAAAGCCTCCGGCTACCGCATTATCCGCGAATAGTACAAGTGATGCTCACATATTGCCCCCTGCCGTCACATATATATTACCAGGCCTTGATGAGGTTCCGGCCGCAGCCTGGTGGTTAAACGGCCGGTAGGTAAAGGGGTGGAAGAATATTATGAGCATGTTCGAACTGTTCATTTTAAGCGCAGCTTTGGGTACCGACCTATTTTCAGTGGCTGTGCCGATCGGCATGAATAAGGTGCGGCGGCTGGTTATTGTCCAGTCGGCCATTGTTTTTGCCTTATTTCACATTATCATGATCCTGACCGGTTACCATATCGGTCACTGGCTGGGCCATGTGGTTGAACATGTCGGCGCCTACCACATTGACTGGCCGGCCGCCAATGTGCAAAACTTTGCCACCATCATCGGCGCGCTGGTGCTCGCCGGTCTGGGCATAAACATGATTAAGGAAAATATCAGCGGCTCCGAGGCGGCTGCCACCGGCCATCCCCTGCGCGGGGGCGCGCTTTTTGTCCTGGCGGCCAGTGTCAGTATTGACGCTCTGGCTGCAGGGTTCAGCCTGGGCATGATTGATGTTGATCTGCTGCGGCTGAGTATCATTCTGGGGGCCGTTATCTTTGTGATCGCCCTGATGGGACTGGGGCTTGGCCGCAAGCTGGGGCGCTATATCGGCGAGCAGGCCGAGATGATCGGCGGCATTGTTTTAGTCCTGCTGGGCCTGCATATTTTATGGACGACAATTTATTAGCGAGTATGAGATAGTTTTTACGGACACAGAATATAAGGGGTTGATCGTGAATGTTCAAGATTGTGTTTGTATGTACAGGCAACACGTGCCGCAGCCCAATGGCGGCCGCGCTCCTGACCGACCTGGCGGCCCGGGCCGGGCTGGCCGGTACTATCCAGGTTGAGTCGGCGGGGATCGCCGCCGGGCGTCAGCCGGCTTCAGCCGGGGCGCAGGCTGTAATGCGTCAGGCCGGCTTGCCGCTGGACAAGCATTATTCCCGGCAATTATCACAGGCCCAGCTGCAGACTGCGGACCTGATCGTGACGATGACACAGGCCCACAAACGGGCGGCGGCCGGTATGGCGCCGGATGTGGCCGGCAAGATATATACTTTGGCAGAACTGGCCGGCCAGGCCGGTGATGTCGCCGACCCTTACGGCGGCAGTGAGGCCCGGTACCGTGACTGTGCCCGGCAGATCCAGCAGTACCTGCAGGCCGCCTGGGGAAAAATTGTCACTTTGGCAGGAAAAAAGTAATTCACGTGGAAAAGGTGAAAAGATCCACAAATTTTTTTGACATGGGAAGTGTTGCGCAATGAAGGTAGCTATTGGCAGTGACCACGGCGGCTTTCGCCTTAAGGAAGAGATTAAGGCCCTGTTGGCTGAACTGAAGGTAGACAGCCACGATTTTGGTACATATACGGTTGCAGCTGTTGATTATCCGGATGTTTCCTGTCAGATAGCCCAGGCGGTGGCCGGCGGCGCGTATGAACGGGGCATTATTATCTGCGGTACCGGGATTGGTGTAAATATTGCCGCCAACAAGATTAAGGGCATCCGGGCGGCGTTGTGCCATGATGTCTTCTCGGCGCGGATGTCCCGCGAGCATAATGATGCCAACATCCTGACCCTGGGAGAGCGGGTCATCGGTGCCGGTCTGGCGAGGATGATTGTTGAGGTATGGCTGGGCACAGAGTTTGCCGGCGGGCGCCACGCCTGCCGGGTGGAAAAAATCATGGCTCTGGAACAAGACCAGAGGTAGTGGGAGTGATAACCCATGGACACAGATTTGTCGATCATTGGCCGGCAGACAATGCAGGCGGCGGAAGAACTAATCCGGACAGCCGGTCTGCAACCGGGGCAAATCCTGGTGGTAGGGTGCAGTACCAGCGAGGTGCAGGGAGCCCGGATCGGCTCCTATGGCTCGGACGTGGTCGCGGCCCGGATTCTGGCCGGTTTGCAGAAAATTTGTTCCCGGTATGAGGTGGCGCTGGCCATCCAGTGCTGTGAGCACCTGAACCGGGCGCTGGTTGTAGAGCGCTCTGTAGCCGAACAATACCGTCTGGAAGAGGTGACTGTCATTCCGGTTGCCAAGGCCGGCGGAGCGCTGGCAGCCCAGGCGATGCGGGAATTTGTCAAGCCGGTGGTGGTGGAATCCATTATCGCTCATGCCGGTCTCGATATCGGCAGTACCCTTATTGGCATGCATATAAAAAAAGTTGCTATTCCGGTACGGTTAACGCAGCGCAACATCGGACAGGCTTATCTGACGGCGGCGCGCACCCGGCCTAAATTAATCGGCGGGGCCCGGGCCGTATATGAGATATGTTAACAAAATAATTTTTGCTTTACTTGGAGGAGGAAATAGTTATGACAATACTTGCAGGAGTGGACCCGGAAATAGCAGGAGCAATTGAACTGGAGCGCAAGCGCCAGCAAAACAAGCTGGAGCTGATCGCTTCGGAAAATTTTGTCAGCAAAGCCGTAATGGAGGCCCAGGGATCGGTGCTTACCAATAAGTACGCCGAAGGGTATCCGGGTCATCGTTATTATGGCGGCTGCGAGCATGTCGATATTGTTGAACAGCTGGCCATTGACAGGGCCAAGGCCCTGTTTGGCGCTGAACATGTGAATGTGCAGCCCCATTCGGGCGCGCAGGCGAATACGGCTGTATATTTTGCTTTTTTGCGGCCCGGTGATACGATCCTCGGGATGAATCTGGCCCATGGCGGTCATCTGACCCATGGCAGCCCGGTGAACATTTCCGGCCAGTATTTTAATGTGGTTGCCTATGGCGTGGATGAGGCTAGCCATCGCATTAACTACGATCAGGTTGCCGAGCTGGCCAAGACGCACAAGCCGAAAATGCTGGTGGCCGGTGCCAGCTCTTATTCCCGGGTGATTGATTTTGAGCGGCTGGGTCAGATTGCCCGCGATGCCGGGGCTCTGTTTATGGTTGACATGGCCCATATTGCCGGTCTGGTGGCTGCCGGTTATCATCCCAGTCCTGTGCCTCACGCCGACATTGTTACCACCACGACGCACAAGACCCTGCGCGGCCCGCGGGGCGGCATGATCCTGTGCCGCGCCCAGTATGCCAAGGCGATTGACAAAGCCATATTCCCCGGGATTCAGGGGGGACCGCTAATGCATGTGATTGCCGCCAAGGCCGTGTCTTTTAAAGAAGCACTCAGTGAGGAATTCCGCCGCTATCAGGGGCAGATCGTGAAAAATGCCCAGGCCCTGGCCGAACGCCTGAACCAAAACGGTTTTAGCCTGGTATCGGGCGGCACTGACAATCATCTGATGCTTGTCGACCTGCGGGCCCAGAAGATTACCGGCAAGCAGGCGGAGCATCTCCTCGACGAGATCGGGATTACTGTCAATAAAAATGCAATTCCCAACGACCCGGCCAGCCCGATGGTTACCAGCGGTATCCGGGTCGGTGTCCCTGCCGTCACCTCCCGGGGCATGACAGAACAGGATATGGTGGTTATCGGGGATATCATCTCCATGACCCTGACCAAGCCGGAGGACAGTGAAACGCAGGCCAAAGCCCGCTCCCTGGTTGCCGGATTATGCCGTAAATATCCCCTCTACGCTTAAGGCGGGGCCTGATGAAACATAAGGAGAGATGACTACATGCAGGTGAAAATAATCGATCATCCCCTGATTCAGCATAAATTATCGCTGATCCGCGATGTAAGAACAGGGACCAAGGAGTTCCGTGAGCTGTTAGAAGAAGTGGCGATGCTGATGGCCTATGAACTGACCCGGAATATGCCGCTGGAGGAGACTCAGGTCGAAACGCCGCTGACAACCTGTACCTGCAAGATGCTGTCAGGCAAAAAAATTGGCGTTGTGCCGATACTGCGGGCCGGTCTGGGGATGGTAAACGGTATTGTGAAGCTGATCCCGGCCGCCAAGGTGGGCCATATTGGCGTGTACCGTGACCATGAAACCCTGAAGCCGGTTGAGTATTATTGTAAATTGCCTACCGATGTGGCTGAGCGCGAACTGATTGTCATTGATCCGATGCTGGCGACAGGCGGTTCCTCGGTGGCGGCGATTGATATGCTGAAAGCCAAAGGCGCGAGAAATATTAAACTGATGTGCCTGGTAGCGGCGCCGGAAGGCGTTAACCTGGTCAATGCCCATCACCCTGATGTTGAGGTGTATGTTGCGGCAGTTGACAGTCATCTCAATGAAAATGGTTATATTGTGCCTGGGCTGGGGGATGCGGGTGACCGTATTTTTGGCACAAAGTAAGGCATGTTATACCCGGGCCGGGAATACATTGTTATTACACCGTTTGGCCAAGGGGGTAGAGGAAAATGAGCGGTAAGACAGACCTTGTCCGTCCCACCTGGGATGAATATTTTATGGATATTACCAAGGTGGTGGCCACCAGGTCCACCTGTTTGCGCCGCCAGATCGGGGCGGTGATTGTCAAGGACCAGCGGCTGTTGGCCAGCGGCTATAACGGCGCCCCCTGCGGCCTGGCCCATTGCGGGGAAACCGGCTGTGTCCGTACCGTCAACCGGATTCCGTCCGGTGAACGGCAGGAGCTTTGCCGCGGTCTTCACGCCGAGCAGAGTGCTGTCGTTCAGGCGGCTATGTATGGGGTTTCTATCCGGGGCGCGACCATTTATTCTACTCACCAGCCCTGTTCGGCCTGTACCAAAATTATTTTAAATGCCGGTATCACGCGGATTGTTTATCAGTACAGCTATCCTGACAAACTGGCTGAACAACTGATTGCCGAAGCCGGAATTGAATGCATCTGCTTCGGCTAATCACCAGCCGCTGCCCTGTTTCCAGGCGCAGCGGCTTTTTCTAATCCGCGGCTAAAGAGGGATTTTATCTGATCATGGCGAATTCAGCTTCATAATCTTAGGCCGGTCCGGGTATCCCACTAGTACTTCCTCTTTCTTAAAACCGAGGGAATAGTTTGCGTAGATTTTTTCGCAATGCAAGGCGGAGGAACCGCACATATCGTACATATGTAAGGCGACGACAACGCAGCAGTGCGGGAAAAGATGCACAAAATATCCTTGGTTTTGAGGGAGATGAAGTACCAGATGCCTGAACCTGCCTTGCTATAGGAGAATGTGCATGGTAGAAGCTATTTATTTACCCAAACTGGAGGCGCTGACGCCAACCCTGGACTCAACCCTGCTGAAGGCTATGGAAGAGGCCGGAGAACTGGCCCGGGCCGTACTCAAGTTTATGCCCTGGGAGCAATTGGACCCTGAGGCATTAAGTGCCCGGCCGGAGGCGGTTTCCCTGCTGGCTGATGTGAAAGAGGAGCTGTTGGATGTTGCCCAGACTTGTGTGACAATGATTTTTGTCATGGAGGATTCCTTTGGCATTGATGCCGACAGCCTGATCGGCGAGCATCTGGCCAAGCTATTTGCCAAGGGATATATGTATGACAGTAGCCAGAACTACTCGATTACCACCATAAAAAACCTTCATGGCGGCAATTTTAAATACATCAGCCTGCCTCACCTGAATATTGCGGACGTTACCCTGCTGACAACGGTGTGCAAGATTCAGGAGGAACTTGGTGAACTGACTCAGTTTCTGGGCAAGCATGCCGGCGCGTCGGGGGAACGGGCCCGGCTCGACAGCCAGGAGGTTAACCGGGGGGCGGCTCTGGAGCTGCTGGATGTCGCCCAGTGCTGCTTTACGATGATGTATATTCTGGCGGAACGCCATGCGGTAAGCATACCGGGGCTTGTGGCCACCCATGTGGACAAACTGCGCCATAAAGGCTATTGTTGAAAAAAAGGTATAAGGTTGCGATAAATCGAGGTATACTGCATATAGATGTCTCATATAGTTATTGGTAATTAAAATAATACCAATACAGGAACATTTGACGGCTAAGGGCTGATTGACAACTTTTACACAGATGAGGTACAATGAGTGGTGCGTAGAAAAGAGGTGTTAGCATTTGCAAACCTATGTAGTGGCTTTTACTGTTGCTCTGGCAGCAGCTTACTTTATCACCCCTTATATTAAGGATCTGGCCATTAAGGCCGGGGCGCTTGATGCTCCCGACGCGCGTAAAGTGCATACAATTCCCATCCCCCGGCTGGGCGGACTGGCAATATATTTCGGTTTTGTGCTGGCTGTGCTGTTCAGTATGCATATCACTCATGAAATCCGGGGTCTGCTGTTAGGCGGCACTGTCATTCTGGCAGTCGGCATTATTGACGATGTCAAGCAATTGCCGGCAAAGGTTAAACTCTTAGGTCAGATTCTGGCTGCTTCTGTACTCATTATGTTCGATATTCGCATTGAATGGCTGACAAACCCGTTTGGTGATATGATCTATGTTAATTATTTATCGATACCGCTCACAATCCTGTGGGTAGTCAGCCTGACCAACACCGTTAATCTGATTGACGGCCTCGACGGCCTGGCCGCCGGGGTATCGACAATCGCGTCGGTAACGATATTGTTAGTGGCGCTGGAACAGGATTTTTGGACAGTGGCCATTTTAACGGCGGCTCTGGCCGGCAGTGCCCTTGGTTTTTTGCAGCATAACTTTAACCCTGCCAAAATTTTTATGGGTGATACAGGCAGTATGTTTTTGGGCTATATGCTGGCCGCTGTCTCCATCCTGGGGACGGTAAAAAGCGCGGCAACCATCGCGCTGGTTGTGCCAATCGTGGCCCTGGGGCTGCCAATTATGGATACGGCCTTTGCTATTATCCGCCGCTATATGAGCGGACGGCCGATATTTAAGCCGGACAAGGGCCATTTGCACCATCGCCTGCTGGCAATGGGCCTGAGTCAGAAACAGGCTGTATTGCTCATGTATGTGATCAGCGGCTGCCTGGGCGTAAGCGCTATTGCCCTGACGGCCGTAAGTAAAGTGTATGCCGCCTTGATTTTACTGGCAATTATCACGGTCGCAATTCTGGGGGCGAAAAAGATTGGTGTGTTGAAAAACAATGAAGGTGTCCTGAAAAATACCGATTCAGTTAAAAGCCATTAGTATCTTGGCTTGAGTCGCGCTTATAACGCAACAGACCGGTTATAGGGCGGGCAATCATTGCCCGCTTTATGTTATCCCTGGCAAGGTACTAACTGCCGACCGAGAGGAGAATGTTTATGTCCCGCATAAAAGTAATGACTGTTTTTGGCACCCGCCCGGAGGCGATAAAAATGGCGCCGGTTGTACTGGAGTTAGCGAAATATCCTGAGGCTGTCACCCCGGTGGTGGCTGTAACCGCCCAGCACCGGGAGATGCTTGATCAGGTCCTGCAGCTGTTCAGGATTACCCCTGATCATGATCTGGATATTATGTGCAAGGGACAGACCCTGTTTGATATTACCTGCCGGGCCATGGCCGGGCTTAATCAGGTGCTGGTTGCAGAAAAGCCGGATATTGTGCTGGTCCACGGCGACACCACCACCACCTTTGCCGGGGCCATGGCCGCGTTTTATCACCAGACCACGATCGGCCATGTGGAGGCCGGGCTGAGAACAGGCAATAAGCAGTCCCCTTTTCCGGAGGAGATGAACCGCAAGCTGACAGGCGCGCTGGCTGACATCCATTTTGCCCCGACAACAACGGCCCGGCAAAACCTGCTGCAGGAAAATGTTGACCCCGGGGCTGTAGTTGTTACCGGCAACACCGTCATTGATGCGCTGATGGCCACTGTTGATGCCAGTTATTGCTTTACCAGCCCTCTGCTCCAAAATATTGACTATGCTAACCGCAAGGTCATTCTGGTCACAACCCACCGGCGGGAAAACCTGGGCGAGCCTATGCGCCATGTGTACCAGGCCCTGAAAGACATTGTTACCAGTCACGCTGATGTGGAAATTGTTTTTCCTGTACATAGAAATCCGCTTGTCCGTCAGGTCGTGGAGGAAGAACTGGGCGAACTGGACCGGGTGCACCTGATTGATCCGCTCGACTACCAGCCTTTCGCCAATTTGATTGCCCGGTCTTACCTGGTGCTTACCGATTCGGGCGGCATTCAGGAAGAAGCGCCGGCCCTTGGCAAACCCGTACTGGTGCTGCGGGACACCACGGAACGCCCGGAGGCAGTGGCCGCAGGCACTGTTAAACTGATCGGCACTGACCGGGACCGTGTTTATACTGAAACCCGGCGTTTACTGATTGACGGCTGTGAGTATCATAAAATGGCCAATGCCGTTAACCCCTATGGCGACGGGCAGGCGGCCAGGCGGATTGTCGCCGCGATTTTGCACAACTACGGGCTAGTGGACAGCCGCCCCGACGAATTTAATTTTTAGTTAAATAGGTGTAATTTTTATTATTTTCTGTATGTCTATGCAGGAATTTTGCCTGCTGATGGAGAAACATCATACGGGTATTAGCCTATTTTGGGTATTTTGCCGAAATAGGGCGGCGTCAGGCTGAAGATGCCTTGGTAAGAGGTGATGCTATGTCTGGCAAAAATGACGGGCTGTGGTCAGCCTTTGGTTTAGCCGGATCCATCGGGCTTAATATGGCGGCATCCGTGGCCGTCGGCCTGTTTTTAGGCCGCTCTGCCGACCGGTTCTGGGATACAGCTCCCTGGTTTACCGTGGGGGGCATTGTGCTGGGCATGATCGCCGGGCTGTGGGGCACTTATAAGCGGCTTGTTAAATGACACCGTAAAAGACTTGGCATAAGCCGGGTTTTCCAGCCCCATCAGAATTTATAAAATTTCAAGGCCATGATTTAAGGGATAAGAAAAATCTATACCCTAAAGGGTACAGGCGGCTTCCTGCCGGCTTGGCATAAGCCAGGTTTTTCTAAAAAGTTTGGGAGGACAAGTGCTTACAATCGGTTTTGCTGATGACTTCGCCGCGCAGATGCGGCGCACACTGGCCCACTTGGGGGCCTGGGTTTTTTTTATAACTTTTAGCGCTTTTATTTCAGACAAATTATTTATTATACCTGGCTTATTGACAGGCTGGTCGGGAAGTGTGATCTATTTTCTCCTGATGTGCCGCCGGGTAAAGAAAAGTGTTGAACTGCCACCGGAAAAGGCTGTCGCCTCCATGCGGGCCGGCTGGCTTCTCCGGTTCAGTTTTGCCATTTCGATACTTGTTTTGTCAATATATGTGCCGGGTATTGATTTTTGGGCGGCAGTAGTGGGACTGTTCTCACTTCACATAGTATTAATGGTTAATGCCGTAATAACCGTGAGTGCCGGACTTGTAAGCAACCTTAACAAGTCCAATGTAAAATCAGGAAAGGAGTGAAAAAGAAAGTATGGGACATGGTGGTGGAGGCCATGAGATTGGCGGACATAAGCTCGCGCAATTTGCCGGGTTAACCTTTAATCTCGATACCTTATACATGACATGGCTGGTCATGGGCATTGTCATACTCCTGGCAGTAGTTGCCACCCGCCGGCTGGATATGGTTCCCCGGGGCTGGCAGAACATCCTGGAGATAGTTGTTACCGCCCTGCTGAATCAGATTGACAACACCATGGGGCCAAAGGGGCGGAAACTGGCGCCAATGATTATAACCCTGTTCTTATTTTTAGTCATTGGCAACGAACTGGGACTGGTGCCGGGATTTACCTCGCCAACCAATGATATTAACACAACACTGGGTCTGGCATTGATGGTTGTTATCCTTGTACATATTCTGGGTATTGTGAACCGGGGCCCGGGCAGATACTTCAAACATTTTTTTGAACCTTATATCCCTTTTGTAATTATCAACATAATCGAAGAACTGGCCAAACCGATTACCTTATCCTTCCGTCTTTTTGGCAACATTCTGGCCGGGGAGATCCTGCTAATCATCCTGGGCATGCTGGTGCCGTATGTCATACCTACGGCCTGGCTGGCCTTCAGTGTGTTTGTGGGCATTGTGCAGGCATTTATTTTTACCATGCTGGCCATGTCGTATTTGTCAAATTCATTGCAGGACGGGCATCACTAACTAGTACTTACCGTAAATGCTTAACATTGCAACCAAAGAAAAAAGGAGGAGTTTTTTGTGGAACAAGCTATTATTATTGCAGCCTCTGCCATCGGAGCAGGTTTGGCTATCGGCCTTGCCGCCATTGGTGCCGGCATCGGTGACGGTGCGGTTACCGCCAAAGCGATTGAGGGGATGGCAAGACAACCGGAAGCAAAAGGAACTATTCTTGTCAACATGCTGATATCAGTAGGTTTGATCGAGTCTATTCCGATTATCGCTGCTGTTATTGCTATTGTACTGGTATTCGCCAATCCGTTTATAAAGTAATCAAAGCGTTATCGGGCGACTGGCAGACCACCAGGGTGGTTTCTGCCAGCGCTCCCCTTATACGCCGGAAAGAGGAGGGGCCCTCAATTGGTTGACTTGAACGCGACGCTTATAGCGCAAATTATAAATTTTCTTATACTTGTTGCTATCTTAACGAAAGTGGCATACAAACCGCTGATGAAGGCGCTGGCTGACCGGCAGGCCAAAATTGCTGACAGTCTGGAAACAGCCGAGCAGGAAAAGCAAGCTGCTGAGAAACTCAGACAGGAATATCTTGCCCAGCTGGCCGAAGCTCGTACCCAGGCCCAGGCTATTGTGGAAAAGGCCGCCAAGCTGGCTGAACAAACCAAGGAACAAATGTTGAAAGAAGCCCGCGAAGAAAGCGCGCGGCTGTTAAAAGCCACCCAGGAAGAAATTGCCCGGGAACGGGATCTTGCCATTGCCGAACTGAAAGGTGAGGTGGTGACGCTGGCCGTGGCCGCGGCTGCCAAAATCGTTGCCCAGAACATGGACGATGCCGCCAACGCCAGGATTGTCGAAGACTTTATCACCAACCTGGATGGTAAGAAAATAGGTGGTTTGCCATGCTAATCAATAAGTTGGCGCTCAAATATGCCCAGGCCATATATGAAATTGCCAGCGACAGAGCTTTGCTTGACAATGTGGAGAAACAGCTCAGGCTGGTAGAGTCCACGATTGCCGGACACGCTGATTTGGCTACCCTTATGTATCATCCGCTGGTGCCGGCTCCTGCCAAAAAGGAAACAATCAACCGGGTGTTTGCCGGAGATTTGGACGGATTTGTCCGGAACTTCCTGCTGCTCCTGATTGACAAACGCCGCGAGCCCGCCCTGCCGGCCATTATCCGTGAGTACATACGCCTGGCCAATGAGGCCAGGAACATGGCCGAGGCCGAAGTCTTTACTGCCAGGGAGCTCAGCGCCGGGCAGCTTGAGGCCCTGGCAGCCAAGCTGAGCCAGGTTACCGGCAAGAATATTGTACTCAAGACAGCCATAGATCAAGAACTGCTCGGCGGTGTAGTCGTTAAAATTGGTGATAAACTGATTGACGGCAGTGTTGCCCGTCAGCTTAAAACGCTTAAAGCGGCGCTGTTGACGAACCAAGTCACTGCCGTATAGCCGCGGACTTTATCCGATGACCAGGCCGCTTTCGCTCCGGCTTGCCAGTGGGAGCGCAAACGGCTAAGTCCCTGGATAAGGTCGACTATAGTTCAGCGGGTTTTCCCTGTCTGAAGCTGAGTCTACTTTATGATTGGGGTGAGATCTTAACTTATGAAAATGAGGCCAGAAGAAATAACGGCGATTATCAAACAGCAAATTGAGCATTATCAGGTAGACCTCAATGTTGATGATGTCGGTACCGTTATTGAAGTAGGCGATGGTATCGCCCGGATCCACGGCTTGGAAAAGGCCATGGCCGGCGAATTATTAGAATTTCCGCATGAAGTATTTGGCATGGTCTTAAACCTGGAAGAAGATAATGTGGGGGCCGTACTCCTGGGCGGCGAGATTGCGATCAAGGAAGGCGACACTGTCCGCCGGACCGGACGCATCATGCAGGTGCCGGTAGGGGAGGCCATGGTTGGCCGGGTTGTGAACGCTATTGGCCAGCCGATTGACGGCAAAGGCCCGATCAACACCACGGATTTTCGCCCGGTTGAATACCGTGCGCCAGGCATTGCCGACAGACAGTCGGTAAAAGAGCCGCTCCAGACAGGCATCAAGGCAATTGACTCCATGGTACCGATCGGGCGCGGTCAGCGCGAACTGATCATTGGTGACCGTGGCACCGGTAAAACAGCGATTGCCGTTGATACCATTATTAACCAAAAAGGCCAGGGCGTCATATGCATCTATGTCGCCATCGGCCAAAAAGCATCGACCGTGGCCCGGGTTGTAAAAACCCTGGAAGAGGCCGGGGCTTTGGAATACACCATTATTGTCGCCGCCACCGCATCCGACAGCGCGCCGCTGCAATATCTCGCGCCTTATGCCGGTGTCACCATGGGCGAATACTTTATGTACAAAGGCGGCTCTGTTTTGTGCGTGTATGACGATTTGTCCAAACACGCGGCCGCTTACCGGGCCATGTCCCTGCTGCTGCGCCGGCCGCCAGGCCGTGAAGCGTATCCGGGGGATGTATTTTACCTTCATTCCCGGCTATTGGAACGGGCAGCGAAACTGTCCAATGAACTGGGCGGCGGCTCCATTACCGCGCTGCCGGTTATCGAAACACTGGCCGGCGACGTGTCGGCCTACATACCGACCAACGTGATTTCCATTACCGACGGCCAGATATTCCTGGAAGGCGAGTTATTTTATTCCGGTATCCGCCCGGCCATCAATGCCGGTTTGTCCGTATCCCGTGTAGGCGGCTCCGCCCAGATTAAAGCCATGAAGCAGGTGGCCGGCCGTTTGCGTCTGGACCTGGCCCAGTATCGTGAACTGGCAGCGTTTGCCCAGTTCGGCTCAGACCTTGATAAATCCACCAAGGCCCAGCTTGACCGCGGCCAGCGGATGATGGAAATCCTCAAGCAGCCCCAGTATGTGCCCATGGCTGTGGAAGAACAGGTTATGGTTATCTATAGCGGTATCAACGGCTATCTTGATGATGTGCCGATTGAGGATGTTACCAAGTTTGAACAGGACTTCCTGAAATTCATGCGCAGCAATTATGCGGAAGTGGCCAAAACCATCAGAGAAAAGAAAGTGCTTGATGCCGATACCGAAGCAGGCATAAAAAAAGCTGTGAAAGAATTCAAAGACACTTTTGTCAAAGTTGAAGCGGCGAGGTGATAATGTATGGCTAGCGCCAGAGATATCCGCCGCCGTATTAAAAGCGTAAAAAATATTCAGCAGATCACCAAGGCCATGAAAATGGTGGCTGCCGCCCGGTTGCGCCGGGCGCAGGAACGGGCCATTGCCAGCAAGCCTTATACCGATAAGATCAAAGAAGTGCTGACAAGCGTTGCTGCCAATGTCCGGGATGCCTCCCACCCCCTGCTGGAGGTGCGCGAGGTCAAACAAACCGGTTATCTGGTATTAAGTGCCGACAAAGGGCTGGCCGGGGCCTACTCGTCCAACCTGATGAAAGAGGTATTGCCACAGGTACGGGGCAAAGACAATGCCAAACTGGTGACGGTGGGCCGTAAAGCCCGCGATTACTTTAAGCGGCGTGGTTATACAATTGACGGCGAATATACCGGCTTCTCGGAAAAACCGTCTTATCATGATGCGGTCATGCTGGCCCAGCTTATGGCTGAAAAGTTTGCCGCCGGCGAGTATGACGAGCTTTATCTGACTTATACCCATTTCTATTCGCCTATTAATCAGAAGCCAACAACACTCAAACTATTGCCGCTAGCCGGTATCGGCGAAGGGGAGCCGAATACCCAGACCGAGTACATATTTGAGCCATCGGCCGCTGAGGTTCTTGGTTTGCTGTTGCCGCGCTACCTGGAAACAGTCATTTACGGGGCGCTGCTGCAATCGGCGGCCAGCGAGCTGGGTGCCCGGATGACGGCGATGGGTTCGGCTACTGATAATGCGCAAGAGCTTATTGCCAAACTGACCCTGAACTACAATAAAGTCCGGCAGGCCACGATTACCCGGGAAATATCCGAGATCGTCGGTGGCGCTGAGGCGCTTAAGTAGAAGGGCGAAGAAGTTAAGGAGGGGAAACCCTAGTGAATATCGGTAGAATTATTCAAGTTATCGGTCCTGTTATTGACGCTGAGTTTCCCCCGGAGAAACTGCCTGCCATATATAATGCCGTCACCATTGACGAAACCGTTGGTGATGTACAGGTAAAACTGACAGCAGAGGTCATGCAGCACCTGGGCGATAACACCGTCCGTTGTGTAGCCATGTCCTCTACGGACGGTCTGACCCGCGGCATGAAAGCAGTGGATACCGGGGCGCCCATTAAAATACCGGTGGGGAAGGGAACCTTAGGCCGCGTATTTAACGTACTTGGTGAAACGGTTGATAAAAAGCCCGAGCAGGTTACGGCTGATGATTATTGGCCAATCCACCGGCCGGCACCAAAGTTTGAAGACCAGGAGACCTCCACGCAGATTCTGGAAACAGGCATCAAGGTCGTCGACCTGATTGCCCCCTATGCGCTAGGCGGCAAAATTGGGCTGTTCGGCGGCGCCGGTGTAGGGAAAACGGTACTGATTATGGAACTGATCCGCAACATTGCCACCGAGCATGGCGGGTACTCGGTATTTGCCGGCGTAGGCGAACGTACCCGGGAAGGCAATGATTTATGGAACGAAATGATTGAATCCGGTGTTATCGATAAAACGGCGCTGGTATACGGTCAGATGAACGAACCGCCGGGAGCGCGGATGCGCGTAGGCCTTACCGGCCTGACAATGGCCGAATACTTCCGTGATGTCGGCGGCCAGGACGTACTGCTGTTTGTCGACAATATCTTCCGCTTTATCCAGGCCGGTTCCGAAGTTTCGGCCCTCCTGGGCCGGATGCCGTCGGCGGTTGGTTATCAGCCGACCCTGAGTACTGACGTTGGCGCCCTGCAGGAGCGGATCACCTCTACCAAAAAAGGCTCAATTACCTCGGTCCAGGCTGTATATGTGCCGGCCGACGACCTGACAGACCCGGCGCCGGCAGCAACCTTTGCCCACCTTGACGCCACCACGGTATTGTCCCGTCAAATCTCAGAGCTTGGCATTTATCCGGCCGTTGACCCGCTGGATTCCACCTCCCGGATCATGGATCCCAACGTATTGGGGGAAGAGCATTATCAGGTAGCCCGCGGTGTCCAGGAGGTACTGCAGCGCTATAAGGAACTGCAGGATATTATTGCCATTCTGGGTATGGAGGAGTTGTCTGACGAAGACAGGCAGACCGTGGCCCGGGCCAGAAAAATCCAGCGATTCCTGAGCCAGCCGTTCTTTGTGGCCGAGGCCTTTACCGGCACTCCCGGCAAGTATGTGTCGCTCAAGGAAACGATTCGCGGGTTCAAGGAAATTTTAAGCGGCAAGCATGACGAATTGCCGGAAACAGCGTTTTATATGGTAGGTACTATTGACGAGGCAGTGGAAAAGGCTCAAAAAATGAAGGGGGAATAATAGATGGCCAATACGATTCGGCTGGATATTGTTACTCCTGACAGGATGGTCTACTCTGAAGACGTCAATATGGTGATTGCCAGGGCAACAGACGGCGACCTGGGCATTTTGCCAGGCCATGCCCCGCTGATCGCCGGTCTTGATATCTGGCCCCTCAGGATCATGAAAGACGAAGGCGAAAACCAACTGGCGATGTGCGGCGGCTTTATTGAAGTCCGTCCCCAGAAGGTAACAATATTGGCAAGCTGCGCCGAATTGCCGGAAGAAATTGATGTGAAACGGGCGGAAGCGGCGAAAGAGCGGGCGGAAGCCCGGTTGCGGTCCAAGGAAGATATTGACGTCCACCGGGCCGAGATTGCGCTTAAGCGGGCCACGATGCGTTTAAGAGTTGCGGAAAAAAGATAAGCACAGGCAAAGAAATGAGATGCTCGGCCGAGCGTCTCATTTCTTTTTTTCTCACACCATAATTTACATAGAATAACGTGCCTAAATCCTGGCAAAAATGAACATAACGGCTTTATTTTACTTTATTATAACTCGCCGGCTATTGCTTCGCGATAAGGGTAATGATAAACTATTATAGGAAAACTGTGAAGTTTTGTATTCGAACAGGTTGAACCGGTCTTTATACATTGTAAAGTAACCGCTGTTGTGGGAGGAAACTTTTGTGGAAAAACTAATTGTTCGCGGGGGCAATCGCCTGTCCGGCACAGTGAAGGTTAGCGGTGCAAAAAACGCTGTACTGCCGGTGATTGCGGCAACGCTGCTGGGGACAACTCCCAGCACCCTGGAAGAGATACCAGACCTGGAAGATGTCCGGACGATTGCCGAGGTGCTTGAGCATTTAGGCGCGGCGGTTAAAATTGAACCAGGAACACTATATGTTGACAGCTCCAATATTATTGCCTGTGAAGCTCCCTATGAGCTGGTCAGGAAGATGCGCGCGTCTTTTCTGGTTATGGGCCCTTTGCTAGCCCGGGAAGGCTGTGCCAAGATCTCCCTGCCAGGCGGCTGCGCCATCGGTACAAGGCCAATAGACCTGCATCTGAAAGGTTTTGAGGCTTTGGGGGCTGAAATCGTTATGGGCCACGGCTTTATTGAGGCCAGGGCGCCGCAGGGATTAAAGGGGGCCAGAATTTATCTGGACTTTCCCAGTGTTGGGGCAACCGAAAACATCATGATGGCTGCCAGCATGGCCAAAGGGCAGACGATCATAGAAAACCCGGCGGAAGAACCGGAAATTGTGGACCTGGCCAATATTCTTAATCACATGGGCGCCAACATTCGCGGGGCCGGCACCAAAATGATCAGAATTGAAGGGGCCAGCGAGTTGCGGGGGGCCTGCCATACCGTGATACCTGACCGGATTGAGGCCGGTACTTATATGGTCGCCGCCGCCATGACCGGTGGCGACGTATATGTGGAAAATGCCCTGACCGAACACCTGAAACCGGTGATTGCCAAACTAAAAGAAGCCGGCGTGCTGATTGAAGAGGACGTAAACGGCGTCAGGGTTTGCGCCACAGGCAGCATCCGCTCCGTGGATATCAAAACATTACCCTACCCGGGTTTTCCCACCGATATGCAGGCTCAGTTTATGGCCCTGATGACGGTGGCCCAGGGGACGAGTATTGTCACGGAAACAGTATTTGAAAACCGGTTTATGCATGTGGACGAATTAAAACGCATGGGGGCAGCAATCAAGATCGACGGCCGCAGCGCTGTGGTTGAAGGGGTTACCAAACTGACAGGCTGTCCTGTCAAAGCCACCGATCTAAGGGCCGGAGCGGCGCTGGTACTGGCTGGCCTTGTGGCGGAAGGGCAAACCGAGATTGGCTATATTCACCACATTGACCGGGGTTATGACCGGCTTGTGGAAAAATTCCGCGGTATTGGTGCCAATATTGAACGTGTAGGTTAGCCGAACTAATAATTATCATACGCACTGTTGCCATCACTGAGCGGACTTGCCCAACAGGGGCGGGTCCGCTCGGTATTTTTCCACTCATACCGCTTGGCTTGTTTGCATATTATGAATTAATAATGTGGATAACGCTGAGTAGAGGTGAGCGCGGTGCGTTACGTGGCAGTATATACTATCCTACTGGTAATCGTGACTGTTATTGCAATTCCGGCGTTCATAGTCCAAGGAGTGAGCGACTGGGGCAGGCAGCCGGCGGCAGCCGGCAACCAAGTTGCTTACAGGGGCGAGGATATTACGATTAAAGTGTATGTACATGAAATCAACCAGATTGTGGCGATGAACCTTGAAGATTATGTAAAAGGGGTAGTTGCGGCGGAAATGCCGGCGGAATTTGAGCTGGAGGCCCTCAAGGCCCAGGCGGTGGCGGCGCGCACCTATGCTGTCAAGCATATAGCCCTGTTCGGCGGCACCGGTTCCAGCGAGTATCCCGGCGCCGACGTGACGACAGATCATAATGACAGCCAGGCCTGGCATAATGAGACCATATTAAGAAATAAATGGGGTCAAAACTACGCTAAATACTGGAGCAAAGTCAGCCGCGCCGCCAGCGAGACACGGGGCCTCATTATCACCTATAAAGGGGAACCCATTAACGCCGTGTTCCATTCCACCAGCGGGGAAAAAACGGCCAGCGCCCAGGAAGTATGGGGCTTTGACTATCCTTACCTGCAAAGTGTGGCGTGCAGCTGGGACCAGAAATCACCACGGTACCAGGATACCAAGGAAATAACCCTGGCCGAACTGGAAGCGCGGTTAGGGGCTGATGCCGGGATACTGGCCGCCGCCCAAAGCGGCGGCAGTGCCAGTATTGCCGGCATTATCGACTATACCGGCTCCGGGCGGGTAAACAAAATCAGGATTGGAACAAAAACGCTGTCAGGCCTGGAGGTAAGGCAAAAGCTGGAACTGCGCTCGACTAATTTCAGTGTTGCCCCGGCCGGTGACAAACTGATATTTAAAACCTTTGGTTATGGCCACGGCGTCGGCCTGTGCCAGTACGGGGCCAATGGCCAGGCCAAAGACAACCGGGATTTTCGTCAGATACTAACCTACTACTACACAGGCACGGCGATTAAAAACATATTTGGTTCCTAAAATGTAAGCTAATGCGGGGGGATTTTTGTAAACCACGGCGACGGAAGCGGCATACCGGAGGCTGGCTGCCCGGCGACAAGCAGGAGTACGGAAAATCTCCCGCCTGTATTCACAGGCATAGGGGCAGCGCACTGAACCGTTAGGCCGAACCAGGATTATTTAGCGGCAAATTGGGCATAATATCCATGAGGTGATGGATGATATGCCTGGAAAAATATTTGCAAAACTGACCCGGTCCGGCCACGTAGGACAGGTCTTAACCGCAGGGGGGCTGCTGGCGATAGCGGCATTGCTGGTATTTGCGGTTGCCACCACCCTGGAGCCGGCGCCTACGCCACCGGTAGCGAAAACAGCGCCGGTGTCAGAGCCTGTCCAGCCCCTGCCGTCAGTGCAACCACCCTTGCCTGCTGTTTCGATCAGCCAATTGCCTGCCGGCCCCCAGCCGCCTGCTGACGAATTGTCTGCGGCTGCAGCTGGTCAACAGGCTACAGCGGTCGGCCATGAGGCCATTCAGGATCTGTGGCGCGGGGCCGTGATCCGGGAATTCGGCTGGCAGTTCCATCCCCTGTACCAGGACTGGCGGTATAATAACGGTCTTGACATCAGCGGTGGAGAAGGCCAGATTGTACCGGCCCTGTTAAGCGGGGAAGTGGTGGAAATATATACTGATAAGCAGCATGGTTTAACCGTTGCTGTGCAGAGCGGCAGATACACGGTGCATTATGGATCTCTGGCCAGTGTGGCCGTCAACAAAAATACAAGGATAAAAGCAGGCAGCCCTGTCGGCTCGATGGGAATAAGCGCCAGTGAACCGGAACCACATCTGCATCTGGCCGTCCAGGGCAGCAGCGGCACTCGCATCGATCCCCGGGAGCTGTTTCCGGATCTCATTAATTAAATTAACTTTCCCAATAGGAATGACCTTTGCGTAAGGTCATTTTTTCTTTTCCTCCGCATATACATGTTAGCAAAGGGTTAAAAGGACGGGCGCGAGGGGGAAGAGGCCGGATGAAAGAGTATATTCGCAAAAGGGTGTTGGATATATGCAACCACATCATGGAAACAAAGCATACCGTACGTCAGACTGCTACTGTCTTTGGGGTAAGCAAAAGCACGGTTCACAAAGATATGATTGAACGTCTTCCTGAGATTAACAAGCGGCTGGCAGCCAAGGTGAAAAATATCCTTGAACTGAATAAGGCAGAACGGCATATCCGCGGTGGTGAGGCTACCAGAAAGAAGTACAAAGAGGAAAAAGAGGAAGAATAAAAACAGACAAACAGAAGCAAGGGGAGCAGAGCATGGCCTTCTTGCTTCTGTTTTTCTTTTAACAGGCAAAACGCCTTTGCTTTTCCCGCCGGTTTTTGGGACCGGCCTGGCAAAGTTGCATAATCTGTACCAGCGAAAAATAGAGGAATTTAATTATATTTGTAGAATACGTACATCACTTGTATTTATCTTGCAATAGGCTTCTTGTTTTGGTCCGGACAGTTGGACAGGGAGAGGCGGGCACGATGATTTGGAAAGGGGCTAAGGATTCTACATGTTTGGAACCATGGATATTGGCGTCGACCTGGGAACTGCCAACGTTTTAGTATACATAAAGGGTAAGGGGATTGTCTTGCGGGAGCCGTCGGTGGTTGCCATTGACCGCGACAGCAACCGGATTTTGGCCATTGGCGAAGAAGCGCGGCGGATGTTGGGCCGGACTCCCGGCAACATTATTGCCATCAGGCCTTTGCGCGAAGGGGTCATTGCCGACTATGACACTACAGAAAGCATGCTCAGGCATTTTATTCAAAAAGTTGCCGGCAAGAACTTCTTTTTTAAACCCCGGATCATGGTATGTATCCCCTCCGGCGTAACAACAGTGGAAAAACGGGCGGTGCTGGAGGCGGCTATGCAGGCCGGGGCCCGTAAAACCTATCTGATTGAAGAACCGCTGGCGGCTGCCCTGGGGGCCGGTCTGGAGATTGCCGAACCCTGCGGGGCGATGGTGGTGGATATCGGCGGCGGCACAACCGATGTGGCCGTACTCAGCCTGGGCGGTATTGTTGTCAGTGAATCGCTGCGGATCGGCGGCGATAAATTTGATGAAGCGCTGATTCGGCATGTCAAAAAAGAATATAACATCCTGATTGGCGAACGTACGGCGGAAGAGATTAAAGTAGCCATTGCCACTGCCTACCCCGACGGCCGTAATGAAAGCATGGAGATCCGGGGGCGGGACCTCGTGTCCGGGCTGCCGAAAACCATTCGCATGAGTTCGGCGGAAACACGGGAAGCCTTGGCCGAACCAGTGGCGCTGATCGTTGAATGCGTCAAATCCGTCCTGGAAAAAACACCGCCTGAACTGGCGGCAGACATTGTGGACCGCGGCATTGTCATGACCGGCGGCGGCTCGCTGATTCACGGTCTGGATACATTGATTAATCAGGAAACCGGCATTCCTACCTATCTGGCCGAAGACCCCCTGTCCTGTGTTGCCTTAGGCACCGGTAAAGCCCTTGACTCCCTGGAAAGCCTGCAGGATACCCTGACAACACTGAAAAAAGGCACGCTGGCGGGCTAATACGCCCCACCGGCGAAAGATTGGCAGCCTGACAATTGTATGGCAATCTTGTCTTAAGAAAACCACCAATCATTACGATATAATTAGTACGATAGATTCTTTAAGGAGTGAAGCCCGTTGATTCGAGGCATTTATACTGCGGCTTCCGGGATGGTGGCGGAAACAACCAGAACAGATACCATTGCCAATAACCTGGCTAATGGCAATACCACCGGCTATAAAAAGGATGTCGCCATAGCCAAGGATTTTGCCAGCCTGTTAATCCAGCGCATTAATGACGGGCCGGAAGTGCCGGCCATCGGCACGCTGGGGCTGGGGAGCGTCATCGACGAGATCGCGACCATCCAAACCGCCGGGGCCATTCGCCCGACTGGCAATGCGCTCGACTTTGCCGTTGACGGCCAGGGCTTTTTTGCTGTGGAAACACCGGCCGGTGTCCGGTATACCAGAAATGGGGCCTTTACCCGCAGCGGCCAGGGCGAACTGGTAACCAGCGAAGGCTTTCCGGTTCTGGGACAAAATGGCGCCATTGCCATTCCGGCGGGAAAAATTTCCGTTGAGGAAACAGGCCGCATCACTGTTGACGGCGCTGAGGCCGGCCAGCTCAGACTGGTGACGTTTGCCGATGACCGCCAGGTGATAAAAGAAGGCAACAGTCTCTACCGGACCGAGCAGGAGGAACAACCGGCGACAGGCAAGATCATGCAAGGCTTGCTGGAGCAATCCAATGTCAATATTGTGGCTGAGATGGTGAACCTGATCTCCGGTTACCGGGCGTATGAGGTAAACGCCAAAACGGTACAGGCTCACGATCAGTTGCTGGATAAGGCTGTCAATGAAGTGGGGAAAGTCTAGTGTCTTGACCACATTATCTTTTTAGTTTGATGACGGCCAAAATGACAAATGGCGGCGTCAGCCCCTCCTAGCAGACCCCTTCCAGTATGCGTCGTCGGTGCTTCCTTGCCCTTTGCCATTTTGTCTCGCCCTAAAACTAAAATATAACATGGTCAAGTCACTAGTGTCCCCAATAGCTAAGCAAAAAAATAACTGCCTGGGGCCGGACTTAGCGGAAGCCCCTGGCCGCTGACCGACTGACGCGGCCGGTTAGGCAACAAAAATCATAATGGAGGTCATTACTATGCTTCGAGCACTATGGACTGCCGGCACGGGGATGGTTGCCCAGCAAGCCAACCTTGACACCATTTCCAATAACCTGGCTAACGTGAATACCACCGGTTTCAAAAAAGGCCGGGCTGAATTTCAGGATCTTATGTATCAGACGATTCGCCAGGCTGGTGCGGCCACCGGCCCTGATACCCAGCTGCCGACAGGAATTCAGGTCGGCCATGGGGTACGCCAGGTGGCTACCCAGAAGCTATACGGACAGGGCAATTTCCAAAGTACCGGTAATGATTATGATCTGGCGATTGAGGGCGAAGGTTTCTTTCAGATCACCATGCCCGATGGCACGCTGGCTTATACCCGTGACGGCTCTTTTAAAAAGGATTCCCAGGGACGCATGGTTACGGCCGAAGGCTATCCGCTGGAGCCGCAGATTACGGTACCCGATGATGCAACAGGGCTGACTATTTCTGCCGACGGCCTGGTAAGCGCAACAACACCTGCCGGCACAGAGGAGATCGGGCAGATCACCATTGCCCGCTTTGTTAATCCCGCCGGCCTGGAAAATATGGGCCGCAACCTGGCCCGGGAAACCGAGGCCTCAGGGGTGCCGGTAGTAGGCAACCCCGGCGATGACGGTGCCGGCACGCTGGCCCAGCAATATCTGGAAATGTCCAATGTCCAGGTGGTCGAGGAAATGGTAAACATGATTGTGGCCCAGCGGGCTTATGAAGTCAATTCCAAAGCCATCCAAACGGCTGATGATATGCTGGGGCAGGCAGCCAGCCTCAAACGGTAGGAATAACCAATGAAGAATGAATTATACCGGCTTACCATGGTGATCCTATGTGTTGCCGGTATATTATTTAACGGCGTTAGCGCCAGGGCCCAGGGGCTGACCATTACGGTTGCCGCTGAATCGCAGGTTACAGGCCAGTTTTTTACCCTCGGGGACATTGCCAGCTTCAGCGGCGACGATGCCGGCCGGATTGCCGGCCTGCAGCAAATCCGGCTGGGGCGGACGCCGGCGCCGGGGCAGAGCATACTATTTTCCGCAGAACTGTTAGCAATCCGCTTACATAACGCCAGTCACGATTTGACCGGTCTTGCCTGGCAGGTGCCGCCGCAGTTCAGAGTAACCGCCCTGTCTCAGGTCATTACCGGTGAACGGCTTACCTCTCTGGCGGCCCAATACCTGCGGGAACACCTTACCGGCAGCGATATTGAGCTCCTGCCGGTGGGGCAGACGCAGGATCTCCTGGTGCCGCCAGGGGCTGTGGGCTTTAGTTTTGACCTGCCCTATGGGGTAAAATATAATGCGCCGACAACCGTACAAATCGGCCTTAACCTGGCCGGACAGCCTTATACCTCGGTCAGGGTCAGATTTGACATAAAAAAATATGAGCAGGTGGCTGTTGCCAGCCGGGCCATTGCCCCCCGGGACCTGATTAGTGGTGACAATATAATCTTTGAGCGCCGCGATATCGGGCGTATGCCGCCGGGATATTTTACCGATCCTGATAAAATAATGGGCTTGGCTGTGAAACGGCAATTGTCGCCGGGAACGGCGCTCAGCGAGAACGTACTGGAAAAACCGCTACTGATTAAGCGGGGAAAAACCGTCCGGATTGTTGCCCACAGCGGCGGCATTGAAGTGAGTGCGCCGGGCATTGCGTTGCAAAGCGGCAGTGAAGGCCAGTCGATCCGGGTGCAAAACGCCAATTCCCGCAAGGTAATTACTGCCAGGATTATAGATGAAACAACGGTCCTGGCGCAGATATAGCGAAAGAGGTGTCCTGAGGATGGGTAAGCTTATTGGTTGTCTGTTACTACTTTTTCTGATGTCTCAGCCTGTCCTGCCTGTACAGGCCAATTCCCTGTGGCTGGATGCGGCGCCGACAGCCAGCCTGTTTAGCGACTTCCGGGCTCATGCCGTCGGTGATATTATTACCATTGTTATCAGTGAGTCTTCCAGTGCCAGCCGGACAGGCAACGCGTCCAATTCGAAATCGGCCAGCACCAGCCTGGATGCCGGTGTGGGGCTGCTGACCTTTATTAATCCGGTCAGCGGCGGCTCATCCGACAGCTTTAAGGCCCAGGGATCGGTGGCCAACAGCAACAGGGTAACCGGGCGGATTACGGTTAAGGTAACTGAAGTCATGCCGAACGGGCTGCTGGTTATCTCCGGCACGCAATCGATAAAGCAGTTGAGTGATGAACAGAAAATTACCATCACCGGTATTGTCAGGCCGGAAGATGTTACGGCCGACAATACGGTGCTGTCCAGCAATGTTGCCGATGCCCAGCTTAAAATTGAAGGCAAGGGCCCGCTGGCAAGCAAACAAAGACAGGGAATTCTGACCCAGATCTTCAACTTTATATTTTAAGGATGACTAAGGGAGGAAATATGCGCAAATTAACAGCAATCTTCCTGACCGCCGTACTGGCTGTAAGCATAACGGTTCCGGCCCTGGCCGCTCCAACCCAGGTCAGTACCCGGATTAAGGATGTGTCCAAGGTGCAGGGCATGCGCAACAACCAGCTGACCGGATATGGCTTGGTGGTGGGGCTGGCTGGTACCGGCGATTCTAATAAAAGTGTGTTTACCCTGCAATCGATTGCCAATATGCTGAAATCATTTGGCGTTGTCATCAACTCGTCCCAGATTAAGCCGAAAAATGTGGCTGCCGTTATGATTACCGCCACGCTGCCGCCTTTTGCCAAACCAGGTGACACCATCGATATTACCGTTTCTTCTATGAGCGACGCCAAGAGCCTGCAGGGAGGAACGCTCCTGCAAACCCCGCTGCGGGGTGCTAATGGCCAGGTATATGCGGTCGGCCAGGGGCCGGTGTCCACCGGCGGTTTCATTTTTGGCTCCGGCGGCTCCAGCCAGCAGAAAAACTTTCCGACTGTCGCTAATATTCCGGCCGGCGCCTTAGTGGAGCGGGAAGTACCAATGCCTTTTGCGGATAAAGAGAACGGCCGGATTACTCTGGCGCTTAACCAGCCTGATTTCACAACTGCCAACCGGATCAGTGCGGCCATTGATCAGCGTTTTGGCCCGATCACTGTGGCCAAAGATCCCGGTACCGTAGTTATTAATATTCCGTATTATTATACTGAGGATATTGTCGGTTTTGTCGCGGCCCTGGAGGAACTGGCCGTTATGCCTGATACGGTTGCCAAGGTTGTTATTAACGAACGGACAGGTACGGTTGTGATTGGCAGCAATGTGACGATTGATCAGGTGGCTGTCGCTCAGGGCGGTCTTACTGTCAAGATCGGCAAGTCGACAGAGGTTTCCCAGCCGCCGTCTTTCTCTGACGGCAACACCGTTGTCACCACCGATACCACCATTGAGGCCCGGGAAGAACCAGCCGGACTTATTGTTCTGCCGGCTTCAGCCAATGTCGGCGACGTAGTGGCCGCTCTGAATGCCGTAGGGGCCACACCCCGCGATATTATCTCCATCCTGCAGGCCATAAAAGCGGCCGGAGCTTTGCACGCCGAGCTGCAGATCATGTAAAGCAGCAGGCTATAAACGCCCATCTGCTTTGTTGCTCCTGCGGGCGCTCCCTCCGACGTACTTCCCAGTACGACTGCGGTCACGTCCTCGTCGCGCCTCGCAGCTGGACATTTCTAGCCAGCTGCGGGCCTATACTGATAAGGGGTGAGTGAATTTTGAAAATAAATCCTAACAATCTTATACAGCCCACCACCATTCCTGCCGGCGGCGGGGCGGCGGTACCCGGCCAGGGCGCAGCTTTTGCCGCCAGGCTGGAGAAAGCGGTTCAAACCTCCGGGCTGGCGGGAGCTGTGCCGGCAAAAGGCCGTGAAGAGGCTAAGCTCAAGGCCGCCTGCCAGGAGATGGAAGCGGTTTTCCTGAACATGATGCTGACGAGAATGCGGGCCAGTGTGCCTAAAACTAAGCTCATGGGCGATACAGCAGGCGAAGAAACGATGCAATCGCTGTTGGACACGGAGTTAACCAAAAATATGGCGCAAGCCGGGGGGATGGGCTTGGCCGACATGCTGTACCGCCAGCTGAGTAAAAGTTCTGTTAAAGGCCAGGCTCGATAGCCTGGCCTCTTTTGTCTACCGACTATACCTTAATGGGCGTCGTCCCGCAAGGATTTGGCACAAGCCAAGTCTTTTCTTGCATAGGTCTGTTTCGCTACTTTATCATAAGGAGTGTGTGGTTTCATGTTCAATTGCCTGCGGCTGAGAAAATCACTGCTTGCAGCCTGTTGCTTCCTGCTTGTACTGCTGCTCCCAAGTGCTGCCTGGGCTGCGGCTGAACCGGTAGTGAGCAAAATCAGGCTCAGCCAGAGTGTGGAGAAAGTCAGAATTGTGTTTGATGTCTCCGCCTTGCCGGAATACAAAGTATTGACGCTGGAGAATCCGCTCCGGCTGGTTATTGATATGCCGGGGGTTGTAAATAAAGGTGTCGCCCAATATAGTGTCAATGACCCGACTGTAGCCAGGATACGCCTGGCCGCGCCTGAGCCAGGCAAGCTCAGAGCGGTTGTCGATTTGAAAACTCCCTATTTGTACAAGGTATTTACCCTGAAAGACCCCAACCGGCTGGTTGTTGATATTATTAAAGACTATGAGCAAAAACAGGTGGAAGAACCGGCACCGGGCCTGACCTATACATCCTGGCTGAGAAATCAGGCCAGCGGTCCGTTATGGGCCCATATCCTTGAGGTCGACCTGCAGGCCGGTTTTGCGGTCCAGCCTGTGTTGTCCAATGGAATGATCAAGGGGCTGGAACCCTTGCTGCCGATGGCTGAGCGGGCCGGGGCGGTAGCTGCTGTCAATGGCTCTTATTTTGGGGCCGACGGGACGATTATCGGCTTGCTTAAGATCGGTGGCGAAATTGTCAGTACGCCTGAACTGCCCCGCACAGCCCTTGGCATTATGCCTGACGGCCGGATGCTTATTGATCAGGTTCACTATGAAGGGCAGGTTGTATTGCCCGATGCGGGGACCGTGATGATACATGGCGTTAACAGGCAGCGGGGGGAAAACGAGCTTGTTCTTTACAATCCTTTTTATGCCCCGGCGACCGGCTGTAATGATTTCGGCAGCGAATATGTAGTTGTCAACGGCGAGGTGGTTGCCATCAATACCGGCAATTCGTCGATACCGCCGGCCGGCTTTGTCCTTTCCGCCCACGGTGCCGCCGCCAGCCGTCTGGCCGGTCTGGCCATTGGCGACCGGGTCGAGGTGAAGCAGACGCTGGGGACGGTGTGGGATAAAACCAGCCATGCCTTAGGCGCCGGACCCATGCTTGTTAAAAATAACAGCGTGTTTTTAACAACTAAAATTGAAGAATTCGGCTCCGATGTGGCCGGCGGCCGCGCTCCCCGGACAGCAATCGGCCTCAAGGCCGACGGGAAGCTGCTGGTGGTTGTCGTTGACGGCCGGCAGGAGCTCAGTACCGGGATGACGCTCCTGGAGCTGGCGCTCTTTATGCAGGAACTGGGAGCGCAGGATGCTATGAATCTTGATGGCGGCGGCTCCAGTGAGATGGTATTAAACGGCAAGATCATCAACAGGCCCTCAGACCGGCGTGAACGGCGGGTCGGCGACGCATTGGCAATTATTGCAAGCCGTGTTGCTAATTAAGAAAAATACGCTATAATAAAGGGGAGAAACCTCTATAGCAAACTACAAAGGCAGGTGTTTCTGTATGGTTCATAAAAAGAGTATCATGGTCATTACCGTGTTGCTGGTTATTGTCGGTGCCGTAGCCTGGGTACTGGCAGCAGGCCAGACGGTTGACCAGCGCGGTGTATTGGCAGGCACTGTTGTGGCCAATGGCCTGGTGGCTCCCGGGGCCCTGGCCCGGGAAGGCGATATACTGGTTTATGTTAATACCCTGACCGGCCCGGCGGTCGCAGTCCGTGCCAACACCGACGGCACTGTCCGCGAAGTGCTGGTAAAGCCGGGCGACAAAGTCAAAAGCGGTGATGTTTTAGTCAGGATTGAACCGCTTAAGCGGTAGGGCAGTACTACCTATGACAGGGAAGCATTATTTTGCAAGGCTAACATGCTATGCCCTAATCTTCTTCATGGAAGGATGAACATATGTTTAATATTCTAAGGCGTTGCCTGACCGCGCTGGCGGTGTTACTGATTATGCTGCCGATTGGCTATGTGCAAGCTGCGCCTGAATTTATGCCTGTTGAGCAGGTTGTCAAGGGCATGCATGGAACAGCCAAAACTGTTGTTTCAGGCAGTCAGATTGAAGAGTTTGGTGTGGAAGTTCTGGGAGTAATGAAACAAAAAGGACCGTCCGGTGATCTGATCCTTGTCCGTACCTATGGCGATGTCATTGAGCGGACAGGCGGCATTGCCCAGGGCATGAGCGGCAGTCCGGTATATATTAACGGCAAGCTGATTGGCGCCATCGCTTTCGGCTGGGGCTTGACCGATCATAAGGTCGGGATGGTAACCCCGATTGCCGACATGCTCAAATTATGGGAGTTGAACGGCGGACAGGCAGAATTGCAGACGCCGGCAGTTCCTCTGGACGACAACGCAGTCAGCACACCCTTAATGGCCGCCGGTTTTGGTGACCAGGCGCTGAAGATGCTGGCAGACAAGCTTAAGCCCTATAATCTGACCCCTTATGCCGTGAGCGGCACCATGGCTGATGCCAATAACGGGATTGTTTATAATAAAACCGTTGAGCCAGGCAGCACCATCGGTTTGCAACTGGTACGGGGGGATATCAGCCTGGGAGCGTTAGGCACAGTAACCTATGTTGAGGGCGATAAACTGCTGGCTTTTGGCCATCCTTTCCTGAAAAAAGGCAAAGTCAACTATTTTCTGACCGATGCCGAGGTTTACACCACGATCAGCGGTCTGGAAAACTCTTTTAAGGTCGGTACATCTACAGAAACAATCGGGATGATTAACCAGGACAGAGGGGCCGGCATTGCCGGGACAATCAGCCAATTTCCCAATATAGTACCGCTCCGGATTACGGTTACCGATAACAACCTGGGCCGTACCAACGAATTATGGGCGCAGGTGGTGCAGGATGAGGAACTGGCGCCGACCCTGTCGGCGGTCAGCGTGTTTAACGCCATTGAAAAAACCACCGACCGGGTTGGTTCCGGCACAGCCAGGATCAGCTTTGAGATCAGTGCTGCCGGTATACCCGGCGAGGTATTGGCGCGGGAGAATATGTTTTACACGCAGGGCAATATTGGCGAACTGGCAATCGCTGAGGTGCATGAAGCCCTGGCCCTGCTGAGCGGCAACCAGTTTACCCCTGTCAGTATCATGGATGTTAAGGTCAATGTGGTTATTGACAACGAGCGGCGGACAGCGACTATTCTTGAAGCAAAAACCAATACAGCGGCCGCCAAACCGGGCGACAAGGTGGATATCGCGGTGAAAATAAAACCGTTTCGCGGCGAACCGCTGACCAAATATGTCACTTACACTGTGCCCAAGGAGCAGCAGCCGGGGCCGCTGATGCTGACTGTACGGGGCGGCGGGATGGTTTCTATTGCCCAGATCGTTGGCCAGCGGCCCGGGGCGGAACAGGATCTAAGCAAGTTATTCATGCTCAAGGCCAGGCCCACGTCCCTGGCGGAAGCCGTCCAGGAACTCGCTAACCGGGACCGGAATAACGATATCGTGGTTGAGGCCATTGCAATGAATATGCCTGATGCCGCCGCCGGCAATGCCGGTAAAAATGTGAAACCGCTTGCCGGTACCTTTGAGACTGCTCCCAGCCCGGCATTACCGGAAACAACCGGCATGAAGCCGTCCAACAGCACCGCTGCCGGCAGTGAGGCGGCCAAACAGGCCAGAGGCGACGAGGCCAAACAAAAAGTGTATGTAACAACCGACTATATTATTGATGGTGACACGCAGGTCATGGTGAATATTACAAAATAAACTGCTATCGAGGATAAAAGCCGCATGAGTGCGGCTTTTATCCTTTATCGTTCCGGCCTTATCCCGGCAGCACCAGGCGGGCAAGGAAAATAGAGGCAGGTAAAAAAAGCGGCCTGCAGCAGGGAATTAGAAATAAATATTGAATACTACTAAAGATCAACTAAGCCGAATAAGGGTTAAGGAGCAGGTCTATGCTTAATCAGCTATTCACCCGTACCGGGCGAATTGTTATAAGTTTTTTAGAGCATGTGGGGCAGGTGCTAATCCTGTTGAGTCAGACTGTTTTTCATCTGCGCCAGCTGAACACTACCCTGCTGTTTCGGCAAATGGCGCATCTGGGGGCCGATTCACTGGCCATTGTTTTACTGACTATGCTGTTTACCGGCATGGTCATGACGGTGCAAACCGCCTTTGAATTTGTGAAATACGGGGCTCAGTCCTCGGTTGGCGGGCTTGTGTCGGTAGCCATGGCCCGTGAGCTGTCGCCGGTTCTAACCGGTGTGGTTTTCGCCGGACGGGTGGGGGCCGCGATTACGGCCGAAATCGGCTCCATGAAAGTTACCGAGCAGATCGATGCCCTGCGGGTCATGGCCGTAAACCCGGTTGCCTACCTGGTAGTGCCCCGGGTGGTGGCCTGTATGGTGATGCTGCCGGTACTGGTTATCTTTGCCGATGTTATCGGGACTTTCGGCAGCTATATGATTGCCAAATACTATGCCGGCATCAGTCCCTTCACTTTCTTTAATTCAATTAAGGTGTTTGCCATACCCCACGATATCATCGGCGGGATGGTCAAGGCTATGTTTTTCGGGGTTATTGTTGCCCTGATTGGCTGCCATAAAGGACTGACCACCGCCCAGGGGGCTGAGGGTGTAGGGCAGGCCACAACCGGTTCGGTTGTTTTATCGATCATTCTGATTTTTGTCAGCAACTATTTTTTATCTGTCCTGTTATACCGGTAAAGAAATAATTGAGGTTAAATTATGATCAAACTCATTCATGTTAATATAGACTTCCGCGGCCGGCAAATACTCAAGGACATTAACCTTACCATTGAACAAGGGGAGATTATGGTGATTATCGGACCCAGCGGTTCCGGCAAAAGCACCCTGCTGCGGCTCATCATCGGCCTGCTGAAGCCAACCAGCGGGGAGATCTGGGTCAATAACCGGGAGATTACCGGTATGACCGAGGATGAACTGGGCCGGGTCAGGCTGGAGATGGGCATGGTTTTTCAGTATTCCGCTTTATTTGATTCGATGACCGTCGGGGAAAATGTGGCCTTCGGTCTCAGGCAGCACACCACCATGCCGGAAGAGGAGATTTTGCGGACAGTACGCCGCAAACTGCGCATGGTAGGCCTGCGCGGGCAGGAAAACGCCATGCCGAGCGAGCTGTCCGGCGGTATGAAAAAACGGGTCAGCCTGGCGCGGGCGATTGCCATTAATCCGCATATTGTCCTGTATGATGAGCCTACGGCCGGGCTTGATCCCATTATGGCCAACACGATCGACAGGATGATTGTCAGTACCAGGCGAATGATCGATGCCACCTCGGTCGTCGTGACCCATGACATGACAAGTGTTTTCCGGATTGCCGACCGGATCGCCATGATTCATAACGGCAGCATCATTGAGAGCGGTACACCGGAGAGCTTCAAACAGTCGGAAAATCCGGTTGTGGCTAAATTTATCCGCGGGGCGACCGTCCTGCCGGAGCGTAAAGGGAGGGGAAGGGTATGAATACCGAGGCCAAAGTCGGCGCAGTCACTCTTTCCGGCCTATTGCTGCTTGCCGGAATGTTTGCCTATTTAAGCGGCATTACTTTTGGTGACAAAGGGTATCCGATTCAGGCTGTTTTTGCTCAGGTCAGCGGCTTGAAGCCGGGCAATATTGTCCGTTATGCCGGTGTTGAAATCGGCAAGGTTACCGCTGTGCAGGTTCTGCCTGACGGCGTGGCGGCCGACATTATGCTGAATCCCGGGGTGGAAATACCGGTAGGTTCGGCGCTGACAATCGGGTCTGACGGTTTATTAGGGGAAAAATATATTAATATTATGCCGCCCCGGGAGAGCAAAGGCTTTTTAGCCCCCCATACCAGAGTGTATGGCGAGAGTCCCCAGGGCATGGATGAATTGATGGTATCGGCCAATCAGGTGCTGGCAGAGGTGAGGACGCTGGTTAAGGCCCTTAATGACGTCCTGGCCGATGATAAAGTAAGAGCAGCCCTGAAGGAATCGGCCCTAAATACCCGGGAGATTACGGCCAATCTAAACAGGCTGACGGCTACGCTGGCCATCCTGGCTGAACAAAATCAGGGGGATGTGACCGCCGCCGTCACCAATCTGAAGGCCATGTCAGGCAGCCTTAGGGATACTGCCGCCCGGGTGGATAGAATGATGGCTGCTGTCGACAATGACGGCAAGACTGCTGTTGAATTGCGGGAAACCATTACGGCCCTGAAACAAACCAGCAGCCGGGTGGAGAAAATGGCAGCCGCCCTGGAAGGCGTGGTAACAGATCCGGAAACAGCCCAGAATGTCAAAGAAACCCTGAAGAATGCCCGTGATGCCAGCGCCAAGGCCAATAAGATGCTGGGCCAGGTGGCGGCGATAGAAACAGAAACAAACGTGGAAGCCCTGTATAACACCGATACCCATAAATACAAAAGCAATGCCGATATTACGGTTAATACCGGGCCCGGCGATTTTACCGTCATTGGCGTAAGTGATATTGGCGAAGACAGCAAGCTAAACCTCCAGCTGGGCAAAAGAGGCCCGGTCTTTGATCAGCGTTTCGGCGTGGTTGACGGCAAAGCCGGGGTCGGGGTTGATGCCAAAATGGGCAGTCAATTGCGCCTGTCGCTTGATGTCTATGATCCCAATGATGTGCGGGTCAAGCTGCGGACCCAGTATGAGGTGGCACCTGACACCTTTCTTGTCGGTCAGACCGACGATCTGAACAAGCGGGAGGATAAAGCCTCTTATTTCGGCGTCCGGCGGTCATTCTAATCACCTTGGCATTGACACCGTCCGGGCTTGGACATATAATTATAAGTAACTGACTGAACAGTCAGATCCTGAAAAGCGATAACATCAAGGAGGTCATAGTATTTTATGGCACAATTTAGATTATCTGGCAGCCTAGCCAAACGCATGTCGGCCTTGATTACCGGCGGCTTGCTGGCAGCTGCTGCTCTGCCAGGCTTTGCCGCGCCTGTAGAACTTACACTTGATGAGGCCATTGATATGGCTCTTAACAGCAATCCCGCGATAAAAATATCCGAATCCGAACTGGATAAAGCCGGCTGGGATGTAAAGATGGCCAAAGCCGCTAAAGGGCCGTCAGTAACGCTGGCCCACAATGCCACCCGCACCAAGAGCGCCGCTTCCGTCGGCATTGGCTATGATACTAACCAGCAGCCCTTTACCGTTCCCATTGCGGAAAGCATTAATAACAGGTATGCCAACAGTGTCGACCTGACCCTGCCGCTGTACACCGGCGGCAAACTGGAAGGCACCATTGAGAAAGCCAAACTGGGTCTTACAGTTTCCGACCTGGGGGTTGCCAATTCGCAGCAGCAGGTCAAGCTGGACGCAACGACTGGCTATTACAGCATTTTGCAGACCCGCAATCTAGTCAAATTAAGCGAGGAGTCGCTGGAGCGCCTCAATGCCCATCTGAAAAATGTGGAGGCCCAATATAATGCCGGTACTGTGGCTAAATCGGACGTGCTGCGTTCCGAAGTGGAAAAAGCCAGTGCCGAGCAAAGCCTGATCAAAGCGAACAATGCCTATGAACTGGCGGTGTCAAGCCTGAATAATGTGATTGGCCTGCCGCTCGACACGCCGCTTGTGCTTAAGGAAGAGTTGAATTATGCCAAATATGATAAGTCGCTGGCAGAGTGTATCAGCGCCGCCCTGACCAACCGCCCTGACCTGGCGCAGGCAGCGGCTAATCTGGATATTGCCAAAGCGGACATCAGAGTGGCTGAAAGCGGCAATAAGATTAGCATTGCCGCTACGGCGTCCGAGAAATGGAATGATAAAGACTTTCCCGGCACCGATAACAATAACTGGGTTGTTGGCATTAATGCCAGCTACAATTTGTTTGACGGCGGCGTTACCAGATCGCAGGTGAAAGGGGCCGAAGCCGGTCTTGACAAGGCGTCAGAGCAGCTGCGCCAGGCCCGGGACAGCGTGCAGCTGGAAGTCCGTCAGGCCTATCTCAACATGCAGGAAGCCGAGAAACGCATCGAGACAAGTAAGGTAGCCGTTACCAAAGCGGAAGAGGATTATAAGATAGCCCAGGTGCGCTACAGTGCCGGTGTAGGCACAAACCTTGATGTTATTGATTCCCAGGTGGCCCTGACTTCGGCCAAAACCGACTATGTCCAGGCTATGTATGACTATAACACCAGCCGGGCTAAACTTGACAAGGCGATGGGTATAACCGTAGAGTAAAGCAATAGCGAAGGCAGAACTGGTTTTCCGGTTCTGCCTTTTGCCTGTTGACAGAGCCTTCCCGGAACCGGGCAAAAGCAAATAAAATCCCAAAAAAAACAAAAAGGAGAACCCGGTCTGCTGTCGAAATACATAGATATCAAACATGCCAGGGAGGCACAATATGCGAACCAAAGCCGCACTCGTAGCAGTGCTTTTGCTTGCACTTGGCATGGCTGCCTTTGGCTGGTGGTCCACCCACAGCCGGGCTGTTTTTGCCCAGCTTGAGAATACACTGGTAACTGAACTCACCCAGGCCCTGGGCACGCAGGTTGCCATCGGACAATTGCAGGCGGTTGGGCTGACAACCGCTGTTGTTAATGATGTCATTATATTGGATCAGCAAGGCCGCGATATGGCCGTTATTAAGCAGGTAACCGTGGATTACAGCCTGCTCAGCCTGGCGCGCGGTCAAACGGCTCTGGATGCCTTGCGGAAAATCACCCTTACCCAGCCGGTGCTCGACCTGACCGAAGGCGCGGACGGCACCTGGAATATCGAATTTTTAAAACAGGAAACCCAGCCGGACAGCCCGGTATTCAACGGCAAGGTTGTCATTGAACAGGGGTTCCTTACTGTCACTGCCCGCAAAGGACAGTGGCGGCTGGCGGCTGTTGACGGCCTCCTTACTGTCAAAGACAGCCGGGAAATTGCCTTAAAACTGACAGCAGACCACAATCATTCTTCCTTAGGGGTGGAAGGGTTTATTAATACTGCCCAAAATAGCCTGTCGCTGACAATCCAGGCCGACAGCATCAACCCGGCCGCCTACGAGCAGTTGCTGCTGACAGGCGCGCCGCTGCATTTTACTGACGGTTTGCTTACAGGCTTCGATATTACCATTGCCAGAAATGAGACCGGGTTAAGTTATGCCGGTGAGTTTGTTATGGACCGGATCGCCGCCGCCAGCGGGGAATTCACGGTGGAAAAGGCGCAGGGGCGGGTAAGCTTTACCAATAATTATATCTACATACTTGGCGGCAATGCCTTGGTCAACAGCCAGCCGGTGGCGGTGCGCGGCAAAATTGGGATCGCCGGTGACCAGCCGGTGTTTGACCTTCAGGTTGAATCAACAGGTGTCGATTTGGCTGCCATTAGCGACAAGCTGCCAGTTACAGGCCTTGCCGGCAAGGTTTCCTTGCAGGCTGCCGTGACCGGCACGCCGGCCAACCCGGTGGTTACCGCCGAGCTGGCGGCGCCGGACAGGCTGGAGGTTGCAGGTTACAGCCTGCAGGACAGCCGGGCCCGGGTCAGCTATGCCGACAAAATAGTAACAGTTGCTGAGTTTACCACCCACGCGCTGGGCGGTCAGGTGCGCGGGCAAGGACAGGTTGATACAGGCACCGAGCGCTATCAGGTGCAACTGACAGCCAGCCATATTGATACGGCTGCCATCAAAGATTTGCCGCTTGCTGTCAGCGGCAGCGGGGACCTGACGGTAACTGCCGGCGGCCAGGGCAGCAACTGGCAGTCAGTCAGCGGTTCCGCCGTACTCTCCCTGGCCGACGGTCAGTTGGAGGGGCTGCCTTATACCCGGATGACCGCCATTGTCGAACGTACCGGCAATGTTACGGCCATTAAACACTATGATCTGATTTTGCCCACCGGCCTTGTTACCGCCGAGGGAACGATGACGGACGATAAGCTGGCTATCACCTTAGAGGGCCACGGGATTGAGCTGGCAGCCCTGTCTGCGCCGGCAGGCGAAAATGTCAGGGTTGGCGGCAAAGCCGGTTTTACCGGGGAGCTAACAGGGACAATTGCCTGGCCTCAGCTCCGGCTGGCCTTTCAGGCGGACGGCCTGACGGTTAATCAGCAACAGCTGGGGCAGGCCCGCGGCAGTCTCGCCGCCTCGCCCGGCCTGATAACCTTGGAACAGGTGACCCTGAATGACGGGGCGGTTGCCCATGAACTGGCCGGCCAGGTAGTCCTGGCCGGGGCGCAGCCGGAGGTGCAGCTTACGCTGGCAACCCGGTCGGCCCGGGCCGAAACCCTGGTCCGGATCATTAAGCCCGACCTGCCCCTGACCGGTAATCTGGAGCAGGAAATGACAATCAGCGGCCCGCTGGATAACCTGGCGGTATATGGCAAACTGAAATTATCGGAAGGCAGTTTTGCCGGTTATCTAATTGCCAGTGCCGAAGGCAGCTATCAGCGGGAGAACGGGGTTATAACCATAAATAATCTGATGATCGACTCCCTTAATAGCAGAATTAATCTAGCCGGCACCGTGGCTGCCGACGATAGCCTGAATTTCGGGGTGACAGCGGAAAATATTGATGTGGCCAGGCTGAAACTGGAGTATCCCTACCCGGTATCGGGCATTTTCAACCTGACAGGCCAGGTAACAGGCCGCCTGAACAGTCCGGCGGTCAGCGGCCGCCTGACGGCCGGCAGCGTGCTGGCCAACGGGCAGGAACTGAAGGATATCTACGCCGAGCTTAGTTATGAAGATGAGCAGGCAGACATCAGAGAACTGCGTTTTACCCAAGGCCAGGGCAGTTACCTGTTTAGCGGGGCTGTTGACATTAGAACTCATGGCATTGACGGCTTATTAAGGGTCGAAGGCGGGGAACTGGCCGGGATTCTGGCGCTTGCCAATGTACCTGACCGCGGCATTCGCGGCAGTCTCAATGGGGAGATCGTTTTAAGCGGCAGTATGAGCAACCCAAATGTCGTGCTGCGGGGTTCGATAGCCAAGGGGAAAATTAAAGAATACCTGTTTGATACGGTTGACATTGATGCCGAACTCCGGAATAAGGTCATTTCGGTCAATAAGCTGATGGCCAGACAGGGCCTTGACGGGGTATTGGCCGCCCAGGGGCAGGCTGACTTAAACGGCCAGATCGATATGGAAATTGGCGGGCGGGACATCGATACCGGCATTTTGACCGCGTTATTTGATACAACGGTTGAGACTACCGGCAAGTTTAGCTTTACTGCCCAGGCCAGCGGCGTGACCGCCGACCCGAATGTGTCGGTGTCTTTGGAAGTGCAAAACGGCAGTATCGCCAATGCCGAATTTGATAACCTCTACGGCCTGCTCATCTATAACAGCGGCAGCATCCATGTCAATCAGCTGTTTGTGGCGCGGGGGCCGTACAAAGCCAGCGCTTACGGCGTTGTGCCGTTAAAGGCTCTGAACAGCCAGGGCCGGGGCCAGGCTGATGGGACCGATGCCATGGACCTGAATTTGCGGCTTGACAATGCTGACCTCAGGATACTGCCGATGCTGACGAAAGAGGTTGCCTGGGCCACAGGCCCCACCACCGGTGAGATCGCGGTCGGCGGCACCCTCTCCCAGCCGACTCTGAATGGCCATTTAACCGTGACCAATGGCACAGTTAAACTGAAAGCCCTGTCGGACCCTATCCAAAAAGTAGGGATTGATATTCAGTTTAAAGATGATACAATAAATATAAACGCCTTTGACGGGGAAATGGGCGGCGGTTCCTACTCCCTGGGCGGGTCGGCCCGGATCAACGGCTTAACGCTTGATGACTACAACCTCATGCTGACGTTAAACCGGCTGGGGGTAAAGCATAAATATTTTGCCGGCCCGGTCGACGGGGTGTTAGCGGTAACCAGCAAAAACTCGCGGCCGTTTATTGCCGGCAAAGTGACAGTTGACAATGCCACCGTCGATATTCCGGCCATGCCGGACAGCGGTGAATTGCCCTTTAATGCCGGGTTGGATATTGAAGTGGTTGTTGGCGACAAAGTGCGTATGTATAACCCGTATTTGTATGACTTCCTGGCAGCGGGCAAGATTAAAATTGACGGGTCGCTGAAAAGACCCGCCGCGTCAGGCCGGATCGAGGTCCGGCGCGGTACGGTGCGCTACCTGACAAACCGCTTTACCATCTTGAGCGGCAGTGCCGAATTTACCCAGTTTGGCTCGATCGTGCCGGTCATCAGACTGGAGGCGGAATCCAAGTTCGCCCGCACGCGGATTCATCTGGCGATTAACGGCCCGGCTACAGAGATGGATCTTAAATTAACCTCAGAGCCGGCGATGAGCCAGCAGGAAATCATGTCGCTCTTAACCCTGCGCGGCGGTTATTTCACGAAAAATGACGGCAGCGATAATGACAGCACCTTTGGGCGGGATGAGTTGCTCAGCCTGCTCGATGCGGGCCTGCAAATGCGCTTTATTGCCGAGATTGAAGGTGCTTTGCAGGATAAGCTGGGACTTGATGAATTCCGGCTGGTCCGGTCGTCCCTCTTTGATACCGGCAGCAGAAAGGCGCGGAACAGCCAGTCCGACCAGTTCCAGGGGTATAATATCGAGATTGGCAAGTACCTTACCGATAAATTCCTCATAAGCTACAGCATGGGGCTTGATCAGGATAACAGCAGTGTCGGCTTCCGCTATGACCTGACCAAAAACATTGGGCTGGGCGGTTACTTCGGCGGTAGTGCCGAAACGCGGCTGACCATAGAGACCAGATTTGCCTTTTAAAAATAGAGACGAATAGCAACCAGATTCCGGTTACTGTAAAGGAATGATACAAATGATACTCAGTCAATATCTGGCTGAATTAAAAAATATCCGGATCATGACGCCGGAAGAAGAGGCGGTGTTGTGGCAGGGCTACAAAAAAAACGGCGACCTGGCCTGCCGCCGCCGCCTGATCGAGAGCTACCAGCCCCTGGTTTTTAAAACCGCCATGCGCTGGCAGCTGCCGGAGGCGACAATGCTTGATATGATCCAGGAAGGCACCGTCGGCCTGATTGAAGCGGTGGAAAGCTTTGATCATGCCCGGGGTGTGGCTTTCAGCCTGTTTGCCGTGCATCGCATCCGGGGGCGGATGCTTAACTACCTGACCCGGGAGGATAATAACCTGGTCCGGATTGACAGCCCGGTGGCGGCTGACAGCAGTCAGGCCACGCTGGGCGATTTACTTGTGGATGCGCGGGCGGAGGTAGCAGCCCAGGCTGAGCACAACTATCTTGTTGATCAGCTGCGAACCGCCATGGACCGTCTGCCGGCCAAGGAGCAGCAGGTTCTGCACAGTGTTTATCTTGATAATTGCGAAGCCAAGGCGGTTGCCGAATCAATGGAATTAAGCGTTTCCCACGTGTACCGCCTGCAAAAGCAAGGCATTCGCCGCTTGCGGGGCATGCTGTCCAAGCTGATGGGCAACTGGTGAGAAATGGCTGGGCATTTCTCGCCAGTTTTGATTGGCTATGAGAAAGTGAGCAAATCAGTCAAATGCTGACGAAATAAGCAGCAATAGCGAGGCAATTGTATGTATTGCCCGTTTTTGCTTGTTTGCTAATGACCAAAATCTGGCCCCTTCCCAGGACTATAAATAATGTTTATAATAGGGGTGGTGAATGTGGCGGATTGTAAACAAAATATTAACAGGCATCTGAACTCTGCTCAGCAGTGGCTGTCAGAGGCGGAAGAAGCTTTTGACAAAGATAGTGATATTCGGGGTGAGCTGAACCTGTTTTTGGCTCAGGCCGAACTTACGCATGCCAAAGAGGTCAACCGGTCCCGCTACTGGCGGTACCGGTACCCTGTCCTGCGGCACAGTCTGGCTGTCGGCCTGGCATTTGTGGTTGCCGCCGGCGGTATGACTGCCAGTTATATGTGGGGAATAAGCCGCCACAACACCCCGGACCGGCTGCCGGTTACGCAGCCTGCTACCCTAGTTGAGCAGGGTCCGGCTCAGCTCAATGCTATTTCCGGTACGGTAACGACACCGCCGGTGCCGCCGGCACCGGCAGCGGCAGCTAAGGCCAACACGGCTGCCGCTGATCAGGGACATACAGATACCTCGCAGAAGCAGCCGGCAGAGCCGGCATCAACCAAGCAAAACCAAGATGTGCCTCTGACGCCTGAGGAGATTAACAAACTGATTCGTTTAGCCGGAAAATCGTTGCGTGGACAGTAACAAATAGATAAGGAGGTAATGCATGAAGAACATTAGATGTTGTAAGCTTTATATTGCGGCAATCATTGTTTTAAGCATGGCCGCAGCTTTCGTTTTGCCTGTTTACGCAGCAGACGTCGAAGGCAAGACAGCCACAGCCGTAACGATTACCGGGCTTAGCCAGATTGATGAAAGTACTGTCAAAGGCGTGGTGAAAATCCAACCGGGCGATACCCTGTCGGCTGAAAAAATAAAACAGGATATGCAGGCAATTTATGACCTGGGTTATTTCTTTGATGTTGTCGCCAACTTTACCGAAGTGCCTGAAGGTGTGAAAGTGATTTACACCGTTATGGAAAACCCAAAATTGACCGACATTGTTGTTAAAGGCAACACAAAGATTAGCACCGATAAAATCAAGGAACTGGTGACTACCGGTAAGGACGGTGTCCTGAATACCCGGACGCTGAACGCCAATGTCCGGGCCATCGAGGATTACTACCATGAACAGGGCTATATCTTAGCCAAGGTCAGTGATGTGTCCATGTCGCCGGGCGGGGTATTAACCCTGACAATTAATGAAGGGGCCCTCGAAGGCATTGTAATCAAAGGCAACGAAAAGACCAAGACCCATGTAATTACCCGGGAAATGAAGGTCAAACCCGGCGAGGCGTTCAATGTGAAAGATGCGCGCCGCAGTATGCAAAAAGTGTACAACCTTGGTTATTTCGAGGATGTGAACATGAAGCTGAACCCCGGCCAGGAGCCTAATGCCGTTGTGCTTGAGGCCAGTGTTGTGGAACAGAAAACAGGTACTTTCTCGATCGGCGGCGGTTACAGCAAGGCCGACGGCCTGATTGGTATCCTGGAACTGGGTGACAACAACTTTAACGGCAAGGGCGACAAGGTTAAGTTCCACTGGGAGTTTGGCGGAGCCAGCAATAAGAACTATGAAGTAAGCTATACCCGTCCCTGGCTTGACAGCAGACAAACCTCGTTAAGCTTCAGCGTGTATGATATGACGAACGAGTACAGCGACTATTACAATAATGGCAAGCTGGAATCAAGTTACGATAAAAACCGCAAGGGGTTTGAGATTACTCTCGGCCGTCCGCAGGGTGAATATGTCCAAAATTATATCACCTATAAAAACCGTAAAGATACCTGGGTGGAAGCAGTAGACGGCGTCGATTATTCGACAGATCCCGACTACGAGGGCTACCTGGAGGATAATTTTGGTAAAACCCATAGTGTTACCCTGATGCGGGTATTCGATTCCCGGGATAATGTGTTTAATCCTAGCGAAGGGGCACGTTTCTCCCTGTCGGCCGAATTTGCCGGCGAAATGTTCGGCGGTGATTTCGACTACAACAAATACACTGCCGAAGGCCGCAAATACTATAAAGTAGGCCGGAATCACGTAATCGCCGCCCGGCTGACCGCCGGTTATGCCGACGGCAATATGCCTGAGTCCGGTGAGTTCTCGGTGGGCGGCGCAGATAATCTGCGTGGTTATGAAGATGATGCGTTTGATGGCGACAAAATGCTGGCAGCCTCTGTTGAATACCGGTTCCCGGTAGTCAGCAAGGTGCAGGGCGTGGTCTTCACCGATATCGGTAATGCCTGGGATGGTGAAGGGTACAAGCTTGACGATCTCAATGCCAGTGTCGGTGTCGGTATCCGGGTAACAACTCCGATTGGGCCGATTCGTATCGATTACGCTCAAGGCGATCAGGGGGGGCGCACCCACTTTAGCTTTGGCGGCCAGTTCTAATAGTTGCAGCGAACGAGTCAGGCCACAGGCCTGACTCGTTCACTAGGGAGGTGCGCGTTATTATAGCAAAATGCCTGCGACCCATGCTTTGTCTGGGCCTTGTGGTGCTGCTGCTGACCCTGGGCACCGGTACCGGCCTGGCTGCCCCCGCTACAGTGGGCAAAATCACGGTGACAATTAGTGCGGCCGAGCCGCCGCCGGCCAGGGTAGCCAAACGGATGACCGCCAGTGTTACGACTGTCGGCACGCAGATGCTGGCCGGCCGGACGGTCAGTGAGGTGCAAGCCAGTCAGGACAGTTATGAGAAACTGGTACGGGAGATATTTGACCGGGTGCTTGTCGGCTATACGGTCGGCCAGGTCCGGATTACCCCCGGTACTACCACTCATATTTGGGTAGAGGTGGTGCCCTGGGGCGATGTGGTCCGCGACGTTATCCTGGAGGTTGATTTTGGCAACTTGTCACCGGCGGTGCAGGGCCTGCTACAGACCGACATGAGCCGGGTGGAAGAGCAGATTGCCAATGTCCTGACAGGTCTGCCGGTCGATTCCATTGAATGGGCCGGTGGTGTTTCCACAGCGGTCATCCGGGAATTATTGGCAGACCGGCTGCCGGAATTCCGGAGCAATCTGGAGATTGCGGGCGGGCCGACAACCCATATTAAGCTGTCGCTGCTGCCGGTCGGTCCGGTGATTGATACGGTGCATGTCGCTATGCGATCCCGCACGATCCCCAATGTCCTGCTGGCCAAGGCCGATCCGGCTGTCAGCGGGGCGGCAGGCATGCTGCGCGGCTTGCCGGTGGCGTTTGTGGAACGCCATCAGGACTATTTTACGGAGGCGATCACGGCTGCTGCCGCCGGCCATCCCATTGCCGGCCAGTATGGACTCCAACTGACAACGCTGGTGGAGCCGGGCCGGGATACGCAGATTATCGTGAATGCCGAAACCAGCAAATACCGGGTTATGCTGGAAGGCAGCCTGGATATGGGGCGGGAGGAAAATAACACCGCCGCTAAGCTCCATTTCGGCAAATTTACCGGCAACCGGGACGAGGTGTTCCTGGAAGTGGAATTTCTGCCTGACAACCTGACCTGGGAGTTCGAGCCAGGCTGGGGGCACAAGTTTACGGACAATACAATGGCCGGTTTCCGGTATAATTTCTCCGAACAGGAGAGTACCCTGTGGGTTAATCACTATGTGGGCGCTAACTGGACCATCCGGTTTGAGCACACGCCCCGGCCGGAATATAATGAGTTTGGCGTTAGATACAAGCTCCATGATTTCCTCAGCACCGAGTATGTGATCACCAACAAAGAAAGCTGGCTGCGGCTGGTGGCGAATCTGTAAGACTTGCTCAATGCCAGGCTGGCTGTTATAATTGTTAAATAGAGGAGAATAATTTATTTGCCAATTGGCAGGAAAGAAGGTCAAAGAATGTTTAAAAACAAAAAAGTAGCAAAAATTGTGGCTGTATCTATAGTTGCCGTATTTCTGTTAGGTGTATTTGGGGTGGCAATCACCCAAAGCACAATTGGTCATGCCGCCGGTGCCGGCACTGCCTCCAATGTAGGCAAAGTCGATTACCAGCGCCTGGTAAATTCCACCCCGGAATTTGCTAAGTTCAGAGAAACCATGCAGAATGAGGTAGCCCAGGCTCAAAAAGATTTTGACGAAAAATCCAAAACCATGAATGATAAAGAAAAACAGGATTATAATAATCAGCTGCGCGAGCGTCTGGCTCTGAAAGAGCAAGAGCTGAGGACTCCGATCCTGAATCAGATTGACGCTGCGGTTAAATCCGTAGCCGACGCCAAAGGCCTTGCCGTTGTCCTTGATATGAGCAACATCGTCTATGGCGGTCAGGATATCACCGATGATGTGGTAAAAAAACTGGGCGGAAAATAGGAATGTAAAGCCCCGGTCATTACAGCCGAGCCGGTTTAGCCTGTGCTCGGCTTTCTATTCTTCACAATAACGATGGATCTAGAGAGGGTGATTTGGTGTGAAAATGGCAACACCAATTAGGTTGCTGGCAACCCTGATTCTTGGTACCGTGCTTTTGACAGGCTGTGCCCGCCCCGCCCCTGAAACCCAACCTCCCGCCGCGCCCCAGGCTGGCGTTATCGATATGGATAAAGCCGTCAGGGCCCATTCCAAGCACCCCGAATGGCAGAAGCTGAAAGAACAGGCTGCTACTCTGCAGCAGCAGCTGACGGCCGAGGCCGGCAGGACTGCCGGAGCTGCGCCGGAAATGTCGGCAATGCAGCTGCCGCCAGCGGCCGAGAGTGGCCTGCGGGCTGCCGCCGAACAGGAGTTTAATGCTAAAATGACGGCGAAGCAGCAGGAACTGCAGGCCCGTCTGGCGGAGAAAGCCGGCAAGCTGCACAGTGAACTTACCGCTGAGTTAAGGACCTATGCCGGACAGCTGGAACAGGAATATCAGCCGCAGCAGTTTAACCTGCAGCTGAAATTGCAGACCATCCGCATGGATGAAACAGCAGCGGCCGCCATCAAGCAACAGCTGGATGACCTGAAGGCCGAACAGGCCGCTAAACTGGCGGCGCGCGAACAGGAATTGTCGAAAAAGCTGGAGGCGGCGCTGGCCCCTGAACAAGCGGCCAGTGAACAGGAACTTGCCGCTTATGCCAAACAGCTAAATGCGGAAATAAGTCAAAAGCTGGCTGCCCAGGCCGGCAACCTAGCTGAGAACAATACGGGCTCGCTCAGCCGGCCGTCAGCAACCGGTGTCAGTGCGCTGGAACAGCAATTGGCGCTGAAACAGCAGGAGATTAGTGCACTGGAGCAGTCGATTCTCAATGATATCCGCGAACAGGCCGGCAAAGTAGCCGCTGAGAGCAGCCTTGATGTTGTCTTTACCGGGCACAGAGTCAATGTAAGTGCAGTGGATATTACCGACGCAGTGATTGCGGCGGTTAAGAAATAGTCAGTCTGCGTATACTATTTTAAACATTATTCTTAGGTTCCAAAGGGGGATTTTTGATGAACAAGCAAATCAGAATGGCGTTGATCCTAGTCCTGGTTTTGGTTGCGGCCCTGGCGCTGGCCGGTTGTAACAGCAGCAACCAGACCGTCGGGGTGCTTGATGTAAACAAGGTGATGTCCGACAGCCCGAAGGTCAAGGCGCTGCAGGAACAGCTTAATGTCAAAGGCAAAGAATTAAGCGATCAGCTGGAAAAGGACAAAGCCGGCCTTAGTGCCGAAGAATTCCAAAAGCGCCAGGAAACCGCCTATGGCGAATTCCTCAAGGTTAAGCAAGACCTGGAAAGCCAGATTGACAGCAGTATTAAACAGGCCATCGAGCAGGTAAGCACCGAGCAAAAGCTGGGGGTTGTACTGTATAAAAACAGTGTGGCCCAAGGCGGCACTGATGTTACTGATGCTGTCATTCAGAAAATGCAATAAGAGGCAGGGGGCCGTTGTGTGAAAAAGTCATTAATGGAGATTGCCGCCCTGCTTAACGGTACCGTTACTGATACGACCTGTATAGAGATTACCGGTGTGACCAATATTGATGACGCCGGTCCCGGGGATATTACCTTTGCGGTGCCGCCTCATCTTGATAAAGCCGGTAAGTGTGCTGCAGCCGCTGTAATTATTCCCGACTCTGTGGAAGCATTTCCCAAACCGGCTATCCGGGTCGCAAACCCCCGGATAGCCTTTACCACATTACTGAGCCTGTATACACCCAAGCCGGACATCCCGGCGGGGGTGCATCCGGCAGCCGCGGTCAGTTCCACCGCCAGACTTGGCGTTAATGTGGCCGTCATGGCTCATGCCGTCGTCGATGATCAGGCCGTAATCGGCGATAACACGATTTTGTATCCTCATACTTATATTGGCCGCAATACAACCGTCGGCAGCGATACGCTGATTTATCCCCAGGTCACCGTCCGGGAAAACTGCCAGGTGGGCAGCCGGGTCATTATTCAGAGCGGCGCTGTGATCGGCAGTGACGGTTTTGGTTTTGTTACCATCGACGGCCGTCATCAGAAAGTCCCCCAGGTAGGCAATGTAATTATTGAGGATGATGTCGAAATCGGCGCCAATGCCTGTATCGACCGGGCTACCACCGGCAGCACCATTGTCGGGCGCGGTACGAAAATCGATAATTTGGTGCATCTGGCCCACAATGTGACAGTTGGGGAAAATTGTTACTTTGTGGCGCTGACAGGGATTGCCGGCAGCGCTAAAATCGGCAATAATGTCACTTTTGCCGGCCAGACAGGCTGTGCGGGCCACGTGGTTATTGGCGACAACTGTGTTTTCGCCGCCAAGGCCGCGCCGATTAATGATGTGCCGGCCAATTCTTTTCTGGCCGGGTTCCCGGCCCGTCCGCACAAACAGTGGCTCCGTTCGGAGGCCGCCATTGGCCGGCTGCCGGATATGGTCAAGAAAATCCGCGAGCTGGAGCAGCGGCTGGCGCAGCTGGAAAACAAATAAAATGGCTGGAGGTATACGCTGGCGTATACCTCCTTTCTTTATAGTAAGTAGTATCAGAATTTATAAGTTTTGCGAGGCTGCAAGTCCTGATAAAACCAGGGGAGCCAAGGCCAATGCCCGGCTTGAGCAGAGACGGTGCCCCCGCACCCCCGGTAACCCCCCCGGCCATTGCCGGAAAAAGCGTTCCGCAGGAGAGAAGGCGGGCGGTATTCCGTTAAAAAATCCGTATTGTTTGAGCGAAGCGAGTTTCGGATTTTAGGAATACTGTCCGCCTTTTCAGCTTTTGGAGGCTGCGGGCCTAGACCTTTTGTTACTTTTGGGCAATGCCAAAAGTAAAACCGTTCCCCTGTATTCCAGGCTTATTTGTTATGCGCAAGCCACAAGACTGCGCCAGTGGTTTTTCTAATCCGCCGGAATTTACAATTTTTTGAGAGGCTGAAAGTCGGGAATTCTAAGTGCGATATAAGAAAAAATGACTCAAAAGAACCGTCCCCGTGAGTCTAAATATTCTTTAACCCACAAATTGGCGGCAGGCGGGAGCAGGATTTTTGCGGATCACAGGGAATTAGTACTCATTGCTCATATTATTTTGCAGTGAGGAGAATTTGCGATGAGGAAAAAAAGCTTTTTTGGCAGCAGCCGCTGTCCTGATGGCGGCGGCGCCTGTATATGCGGCGCCGTCGATTAACGGCTCAACCGGGCTGATCAATACCCCTTCCGCCGATGTGCTGCAGGAAGGACAGTTTTCCCTGGGCTACCATCACCTGGAGGAAGGAAACGCCGGCAGTTTTGTCTTCAGTCCGGCCAAAAAGCTGGAGCTGGGTGTGGCCGGCTTCCGCTATGACAGTGACAGCAACCGGGATAATGAAACCTACTTTAATGCCAAATACAGCCTGGTGCGGGAGACTGTCGTTACCCCGGGCCTGGCAGTGGGGGTTGAGGATATCGGCGGTGACGACCAGCGGACCTTCTATGTCGCCGCCAGTAAAGCCCTGCCCTTCGGCTTCCGGCTTCATGCCGGTGTTGGCGACGGCCGCTATGACGGCGTATTCGCCTCGCTGGAAAAGACCTTTAACCCGGTCGGGGTAATTACCGGCAGCAACACCTTTCCGGCTACAACCCTGATTGCCGAGTGGGATGGCGACCGGATGAACTATGGCGCCCGCCTGTCAGTGGTGCCGGGTTTGAAAATTGATGCCGGCTGGCGCCACAGTGAGACCTACATTGGACTTACCTACACCTACTAGGAGCGGTTTATGCAGTATCGTTTAGTAAAAGGGCTAAGCGCTCTGGTATGTTTGCTGCCTGCCAGGCTGCGGCATTGCATCGGCGTTCTGATCGGCACTCTGTGCTGGCCGCTGGTTCCGGCCAAAAGACGCAGCATGGCGGTTGCCAACATCAGCCGCAGCCTCAAGGTGGACGAGCGGCAGGCAGCGGCCATTGCCAAAGCCAGTGCGGTGCGGTTGGGGCCGATGGTTATGGAGGTCCTCCATATGCCTTGCCTTACCAGGGACAATATCGGCCGGTATGTCCAGCTTACCGGCCGGGAACACCTGGAAGCCGCTCTGCAGCTGGGGCGCGGGGCCGTGCTGGCCACCGCCCACAGCGGCAACTGGGAACTTTTGGGCGCGGCCCTGGCCATGCACGGCTTTCCGCTGGTGGCGGTTGTGCAGCGGCAAACCAATGCGGCTATGGACGGGTTTATCAACGAATACCGGACCAAAGCCGGCATGCATGTTACCTATAAGCAAGGGGTCCGGGAGATGGTCAAGCTGCTGGGGGCCGGCAAGATTATCGGTCTGCTGATGGACCAGGATAATCACCGCCATGGTATTTTTGTGGAATTCTTTTCCCGGCCGGCCTCAACGCCGCAAGGAGCGGCGGCCTTAGGCCGGCTGAATAATGCCCCGATCGTCCCCGCCTTTATTACTGCCAATCCTGACGGCACGCACCGGGCAATCATTCATCCGCCGCTTACTGTGCAAAAAACAGCCGACAGGGAGGAAGACATCCGCCGGACAACCCAGCAGCTGACACAGATCATTGAAAACCATGTCCGGCAATATCCCCATGAATGGTTCTGGCTTCATAACCGTTGGAAAACCCGGCCGCCGGCCGTATAGAGCATTTTTTATTAATAAGATGAGGAAAAGAGATTGCGCCCAGAGGCGGCAATCTCTTTTTTGTTGACATTATATACAAATATTGATTTTTTGATATACTTATGGACAGAAAAATGATATACGTGATATAATATACACCAGAAATGAGGTGACTGAATCATTGCTGACAGCAAAAACAAATAAGCTCGATTTTCTGAAACGGTTTTTTCAAGACTCCATTCAACGCGATATTCTGACGCTGTTTATTGTTAGCGTACTTATAGGCTCGCTGGTGGCTGGTTCAGTCGCGGTGGCTGCGAATAGTTATTTTTCTCAAACCCTGTCCAGTCTTGTCGGTGACTATGGTGAATATGACGTGCTTGTCCAGGTGCGGGAAGAGAACCGCGAGGACGCGGCTGTTCACATCGACAAGATTATCAATGAGGTGTTCCCGGGCGGCAAAAGCAAAGAAGGGCCGACCATTGCCGGCAAGACACCGTTTTTCGTAGCCTTGCCTGACCAGTTTAAAACCCAGAAAGTCTATGAGGAGCTGGCGAAAAGCTTTGGCAGCCTTCCCGGCGGCGGCAGTGTCGGGGTTATGACCGAACCGCGGCTGACTGTGCGGGGTGTGCCCGAAGGGGCCCGCACCATGCTGCTGGAGCATATTGCCCGGCTGGACGGCGTGCGGTTTGTGTTCCGCGACGGTTCCTCGGTGGGCGTGATCTTAAGTTCGCTGGATAAATCTTCAGCAGTCAATACGGCCATTAAGACCTTTTTGCAAGAGTATCAGGTCATTGAAATCAGTTTCCCCGTCGGCAGTGAACCGGCCAATCCGCTGCGGCTGGGGGAAACAATCGCCGAGGCCATGCAGCAGGAACTGCGCCTGGCCTATGCCGGCAATGTATCTGTCGACGGCAAAAATGACGACATGACCTATCTGGTCAGTACCATGCTGGAACTGAAACGCTTCCTGCAGGCCTATGCGGCCCAGGTGACACTTACCCCAGGCGCCGGCACGCAGCTGGCCAAAGGGGATCTTATTGTCTTTCAGGGGACGGCTGAGAATGGACCCCAGGCCGGCACTGCACCGGCCAAAGGCAATGTTATTGTCGAGATTACGGTTCTTGCCGCCAACGGTACCGCTGAGGGCCGGATTACCACCGGCGACGCCGCCTGGCTGAATAAGCAGGAGGGGCAGGTGCCGACCGGCTACAAGCTGGAACAAAACCTGACCGGCGGCCAGGCTGTCACGGCTGCCGCCAAAAATCCGCGCCAGCAGTTAGGCAATGCCCTTACGGAAACCGGGAAGCTTGTCAGTCAGATTCCCGGCTTTGCCCAGGACAGCAGCAGCCTTAGTACCATTGCCCTGGGGGCGCTTGAACATTATGGCGGCAGTATCACCGCCCTGGAGCAGACACTGTCCAGCCTGCAGGCGGCCGGCGGCATTATTCAGGCTGCCACCAGCGGACTGGCCGGTATCGATACCAGCGGTATCCGCAGCCAGCTTGACAATTCATCCCGGACTATCGGCGGGCTGGCCGGTTCCCTGCAGGTCCTGCGGATGGTGAATGGCGAGGTGGGCTCCACCATTGACACGCTGAGCGGTGCCCAGCAAAATCTGACCAGCTTAAGCTCCAATCTGGCCCAGCTGGATAATGTGGCGGCTAATGCCCGGCGGGCGAAGACGACGATCGACCATATTGCCGCCAATGGCAATAACACCATCGCCACTCTGAAAGCTTTTGACGTGGCGGGGGCCAGAGCCGGCCTTACCAGTGCCCAGCAGCGTCTGGGCGCCTTGCAGGAGCTGAATACCCCCCTGGTTACGGCTCAGATCCAGTACCTTGCCGGCGCGGTGCCGGCACTTACGGACGAAGAGATAAACCATTCCATCAATTTGCTGGACCGGTTTATTGCCGGCCAGGTCATTCCGGGTGCCCGGATTCAGATTCTGACCACCAGCAGCATTGACATCAGTGCGGTAACGCCGGTTGTGCAAAAACAGGCCGGTCATACGAATATGTCGCTGTACTCCACCGCGCTGGGGGTTATCGAACCGGACCCGCGCGGCGAGCTGTACCAGGTACTGACGGAAGTCAAAAGCATCCTGGCCGGCCTGACCGCTATCATTGCCACCCTCCTGCTGCTGGTGCTTGACCATACGGCGATTATGACCGTAATCCGCCGCAAACGGCTGGGCAAGCAGATCCCCGCCAGCGGCTGGCGCCGGGTTGCTGAACGGCTGGCCGCTGCCATCGGCGCCCCTGAGCGCCTGTATGGCAGCGGCGTGGGGGCGGCCCTGCTGACAGCTATGTTTATGCTGGCTGGCGGCGGCATTCCTTATCTGCCCTGGGCCGGTGTACCGGTGCTGGGGGCCCTGCTGGGCCTGCTGGTGGCCTGTTACACCGAGAAAATCAGCCCCGTTGCCGAGGCCGAAGTCATGGCCGGCGAGGCCCTTGGCCTGACCATGGACGAGGTCATGCGGGAGATTGTTATTCCCAGCGGCCGGCCGGGGTTATTGCAAAAACTGAATCAGCGCAAAGTAAAATTTAAATAAACCGGGGGTGAAGCCTGTGCTCAGCATCCAAAACCTGTATAAACAGTTTGGCAGTCTGGTGGCTGTTAATAATCTGGAGCTGACCGTAGCGCCGGGCGAGACAGTGGTGATTATGGGACCATCGGGCTGCGGCAAGTCAACAACTATCCGCATGATCAACAGGCTGATCGAGCCGGATAAGGGCGCTGTTATTTTTGACAATGTGGATATTACCGGCCTGGATGATCCAGCCCTGCGCGCCATGCGCAAACGCATCGGCTATGTGTTTCAGCAGTTTAATCTAATCAGCCGCCTGAGTGCGATTGAGAATGTGATGCTGGGCCTGGTCATGGGCGGCCAGTCGCAAGAGGAAGCCTATGCCAAAGCCCTGGCAGCTCTCAGCAAAGTCGGCATGGAACAGGCGATTGATCAAAAACCGGGCCAGTTGTCGGGCGGCCAGCAGCAGCGGGTGGGCATTGCCCGGGCCCTGGCCTTTGAGCCGGAACTGATGCTGTGGGACGAGCCTACCGCCTCGCTTGACCCTATGCTGGTCAAGGAAGTGCTGATTGTCATGGAGGAACTGGCGAAATACCGGGCGGCCACTATGGTGGTGGTTACTCATGAGATTGCCTTCGCCCTGCATGTGGCTGACCGCATTGTCCTCATGGAAAAGGGGGCTGTTGTGGAAACCGGGATACCCAGTCAGGTATTTGTTGAGCCTGCTTCCCGGGTGGGCCGCCAGTATAAGGAGCTGATCGAATATCAACTGAGCACCAGCGCCAGCACGCTGGCCGGGAAACGCATCGCCTGACAAGCCTCTGCCTAAATCTAATACTTGCACAAAGTGATAAATTCCTGTAAAATTAATTGGAATTAGACAACTCAGGAGGAACCTTAATGAATCGCCAAACCACACTGGCTTCATCTGTGACCTATACCGGCATTGGTCTGCACTCCGGGCGGGACGTCACGATCACCCTGAAGCCGGCTCCGGCCGGCAGCGGCATTGTTTTTGTCCGGACCGACCTGGACGGCCGGCCGCAGGTGGCAGCCCGGGCCGCCAATGTAACCAATACCATGCGGGCCACAACCCTGGAGCAGGGAGCAGCCAAGGTTTTCACTGTGGAACATCTGCTGGCCGCTTTTTATGCCCGGGAGCTTGACAATTGTATTGTGGAAATATCCTCGGTTGAGCCGCCGGTCGCCGATGGCAGCTCCCTGCCGTTTCTTACCCTGATTGAAGCGGCAGGCATTGTCTGTCAGCCGGAGCTGCGCCAGCCGCCGGTTGTTATTCAGGAGGCTGTTACGGTGCGTTATCCTGATAAGTTTATTACTATCTTACCTTATGATGGATTTCGCATTACCTTTACCTCCATTAACCCCCATCCCCTGCTGGGAGTTCAGTTTGGCGACTATGAGATTACTGCTGAAGTTTTTGCCCGGGAATTGGCTCCGGCCCGCACCATCGGCTTTATGCACGAGGTTGCGGCCCTTCAGGCCCAGGGACTGGCCCTGGGGGGAAGTCTGGAGAATACGATCGTATATGATGACACCCACTGTTTAACGCCGCTGCGGTTCGCCGACGAACTGGTCCGGCATAAAATACTGGATGTAATTGGCGATCTGGCGCTGGCTGGCCGCTTAAAAGGCCATGTCATTGCGGTTAAGTCCAGCCATGAGCTGAATACTACGCTGGCGAAACAGATTATAAAAACAATGGCTTACAGGCAAGTATGTGATTGATATGAGGAGGCGCTTTCCAATGATTCTGACCGCATCTGAGATTCAAGAGATTATTCCGCACCGGTACCCGATGCTGCTCGTTGACCGTATTCTGGAACTGGAGCCCATGAAACGGGCCGTAGGGATAAAGAACGTGACAATGAATGAACATTTTTTTATGGGTCACTTCCCGGAACGGCCGGTTATGCCCGGGGTTCTCATTTTAGAGGCCATGGCCCAGGTCGGCGGGGTTGCCATGCTGTACCCGGAGGAATACCGGGGCAAGCTGGCTCTGTTCGGCAGTATGGACCGGGTTAAATTCAGAAGGCCGGTAACGCCGGGCGACCAGCTGTATATGGTGGCTGAAATCATCAAGCTGCGCGGCGCGGCGGGCAAACTGTGGGCAGAGGCTTTTGTCGAAGGTCAGGTAGTGGCTGAGGCGGAATTTATGTTTGCGCTTACGTCCAGATAATACCCGTAATATTGATGTAATTACTGAAAACCGGATGATAATCTGCAGTAATCCCTGTATTTGAGTAATTAAGTCGAAATATACCTGTATTTCGCATGTCATATTTCGACTGTTGAGTCGGAATATATATAACAATAAATGGCATACGGGATCTGATAATATAGTTCTAATTTAGTAGGGAGTTGATCTGATATGAAACCGGAATCGGTTGTAATACCGTTACGTAAAATACACGAAACTGCAGTCGTCCATCCCAGCGCGCGTATTGGCAAAGATGTGGAAATCGGCCCATATGCCGTGATTGGAGAACATGTCCTGATCGGGGACGGCACCAAGATTGGCGCCCATGTGGTGGTTGACGGCTGGACAAGTATTGGCCGCAACTGCATCATCCACCCCAGCGCATCGATCGGCGGCGAGCCGCAGGATCTGAAATTTCGTGGCGAAAAAAGCTACGTGTTTATTGGCGATAATACCAAAATCCGCGAGTTTGCGACAGTTAACCGCGCCACCGGCGAAGGGGAAGAGACCCGGGTCGGTTCGGACTGTCTGCTGATGGCTTACACCCATGTGGCCCACAACTGTGTTGTCGGCAATCATGTCATCATGTCGAATGCGGCTACCCTGGCCGGCCATGTTGTTGTGGAAGACCGGGCTGTGATCGGCGGGCTCGCCGGTGTTCACCAGTTCGTAAAAATTGGCCGCAACGCGATGGTTGGCGGGGCCTCGAAAGTGGTGCAGGATATTCCGCCGTTTGTTATTGTTGACGGCCATCCGGCCAAGGTCTGCGGCTTAAACAGCGTGGGTATCTCCCGCGCCGGCATCAGCGAAGTCGCCCGCCGCAATCTGAAAAAAGCCTACAAGATTTTGTACCGCTCCGGTCTCAGCCTGGCCCAGGCCATTGCGGTGATGGAGCAGGACCTTGAATCCTGTGAGGAAGTGGAGCATATGCTGCGGTTTCTCCGGAATGCGGAACGCGGAATTTGCCGCGGCCGCAAGGATCTTAACGATTAACTGTGTATAGGCGGGCGCCGCTTGGCAAAACCTATAACAGGCAGGTAACGGAACAGGATAACGAACGTGCAGGCTGCGGCCGGGCCGCGCCTGCTACATAAGGTGGGAATCAGTGTGAATACGATAGGACTTATTGCCGGTGTTGGCCGGTTGCCGGTTGAATTTGCCCGTGCCGCTCGCGGCATGGGCTTTGCCGTGGTTGCGATCGCGGTTGCGCCCGGTGTCGACAGTGAGCTGGCCCGGACTGCCGGCAAATATTATACAGTGGGTCTGGGCGAACTGGACAGGCTGCTGGCTATATTGAAGCAGGAGGCCGTGTCCGCCATTACCATGCTGGGCAAGGTTACGAAAGAGCACCTGTTCAGCGGCGCGGCCCAGCCTGACGCCCGGATGCGGCAGCTGCTGGCCGGGCTTCCCGATCTGAATGACGATACGGTGATGCTGGCCCTGGTACGGGAGTTTGCCGGCGCCGGCATTGGTGTTCTGGATCAGACGCAGCTTATCCGGCCTTTACTGCCGGCGGCGGGGGTACTGACCAAACGCGGGCCAACCCCGGCTGAACAGGCCGATATGGAGTATGGCCTGGCCATGGCCAGGCAAATCGGCGGTCTGGATATTGGCCAGACCGTGGTGGTGAAAAACCGGGCCGTACTGGCGGTTGAAGCGATTGAGGGCACCGATGCCTGTATTCGCCGCGGCGGCCAGCTGGGCCGGGGCGGGGCTGTTGTCGCCAAAGCCGCCAAGCCGAATCAGGACCTGCGGTTTGATGTCCCCAGCGTGGGGCCTGATACCCTGCAGGCCATGATTGAAACCGGGGCCGTCGCCCTGGTAATCGAGGCCGGCAAGACGCTGGTGGTGGATAAACAGCAGGTAGTGGCTCTGGCGGATCATAATGGGATTGCCATATCCGCCCTAAGTTAACTGCGGCAGGAGGAACCTCATGAAGATTATGCTCTCCGTTGGTGAGGCATCAGGCGATTTGCACGGTGCCACCGTGGCCAACGCCCTGAAACTTTTACAGCCGGATATTGAGCTTTTCGGGATGGGCGGCAAAGCGATGGCGGCCGCCGGTGTTTCGATTGTATATGATATTGCCGGCCTGGGCGTGATTGGCTTTGTCGAGGTCGTAAAAAACCTGGGCAAACTGTTTGCCCTGCGTGATAACCTGGCTGCCCTGATGGACAAAGAACAGCCGGATGCCCTTGTCGTTATCGACTATCCGGATTTTAATATGAGACTGGCGAAGATCGCCAAACAAAAAGGCATTCCCGTAATATCGTATATCAGTCCGTCGGCCTGGGCCTGGCGGCGGGGCCGGGCCCGGGACGTGGCCGGCATTGTCAATAAAGTAGCCGCTATTTTTCCCTTTGAGGCGGAAGTCTACCGGGAGGCGGGCGCCGATGTCACTTTTGTCGGCCATCCCCTGGTGGATATCGTCCGGCCGGCTCTCAGCCAGGAGGAGGCTTACCGGCATTTTAACGCCCGCCCGGACCTGCCGCTGGTGGTGCTGCTGCCAGGCAGCCGGCAGCAGGAAATCGACACCTTGCTCCCGGTCATGCTGAACGCCTGTGAATTGATTGTCGAAAAACTGCCGGGCTGCCAGTTTTATCTGCCGGTGGCCTCGACAATTTCCCGGGAAATGCTGCAAACCATGCTTGCCGTCTGTACGGTAAAGGTGACCCTGACCAGTGAGCATCCCTATGATCTGATGGGGCTGGCCGATGCCGCCGTTGCGGCGTCCGGCACCGCTACCCTGGAAACCTCTTTAATGGGGACGCCTACCGTCATTCTGTACCGGATGGCGACCCTGACCTATTGGCTGGGCAAGCTCCTGGTTAAAATACCTGATATTGGCTTGCCGAACATTGTTGCCGGGCGGAGGATTGTGCCTGAATTGCTGCAGGCGGCCGTGACCCCGGACGCCATTGCGACCGAGACGGTCAGGCTGATTGCCGATCAGGCAGTCCGCACCCAGGTACTGGCCGACCTGGCCGAGGTAAAGGCAAAGCTTGGAGAAACCGGTGCGGTAAACCGGGTGGCCGAGGTCATACTGGCAGTAGCGTCCCGATCAACAAGCGAGGTATCTACATGAAACTCTATCTGCGACTGTTAAGATATGTAAAACCATACATGCCCCGGTTTATTGTGGCAGTCATCTGTATTCTGTTGGCGTCTGCCGCCAATCTGGTGATTCCCTGGATTATTCAAAATGTGATTGACGATGTGCTGGCCGCCAAAGATATGCAGATGCTGGATACCATTGCCGTTGGTATTGTGGTTGTGTATTTGCTGCGCGGCTTTTTCTTTTTTGGCCAGACCTACCTGATGTCTTACATCGGCCAAAAGGTGGTTATTGATATCCGCGAGGCCGTATACCGGCATCTTCAGCGCCTGTCCCTGTCGTATTATGAAAAGCGGCAGACAGGCAGCATTATGAGTTATATCACCAACGATGTGGCCGCCCTGCAAAACGCGCTGGTAGACAGCGTGATCGAGGCGATAACCGAGTCGGCCATACTGATCGGCTCGATGGCCGCCATGTTTTATATCCACTGGAAGTTATCGCTGCTGACCTTTATTACGCTGCCGCTGGTGGCCCAGGCCATCAATATTTTTGGCAAGCGGCTGCGCAGTGCCAGCCGGGTCATGCAGGAACGGGCAGCCGATATTACCTCTGTCCTGCAGGAGACAATTGCCGCGGTGCGGGTCATTAAGTCCTTTGTCCGTGAAGATTACGAAATCGGCCGCTTCAGCCGGCAGAACTATTCCAATTTCCGCGCCCAGATGAAAACCGCCCAGCTGGGGGCCACCTTAACGCCGATTGTCGAATTCCTGGGCGCGATCGGGGTTACGATCATCATCTGGTACGGCGGCCGCGAGGTCATTAACGGCCACCTTACGGCAGGGGCGCTGATTGCGTTCCTGATTTATGTGGTAAATATCACTAATCCCATCAAACGGCTGAGCCGTGTGTATGGCAACATCCAGCGGGCCCTGGCGGCCGCGCAGCGGGTGTTCGACGTGCTGGACACGGAGCCGGAAATACAGGATATGCCCGGGGCCCGGCCGCTGCCGGCCATTACCGGGCGGGTAGCCTTTGAGCAGGTAACCTTTTCCTATAAACCGGGGGAAGTGGCGCTGGACGACATCTCGCTGGTGGCCGAGCCGGGACAAATGCTCGCGATTGTGGGCCCGAGCGGCGCCGGTAAAACTACCATTGCCAACCTGATCCCCCGTTTTTACAGTCCCGAAGGCGGCCGTATCACCATTGACGGTTATGATATTAAAACAGTTACCCTCCAGTCGCTGCGGGAGCAAATCGGGATTGTCCCGCAGGAAACGGTCCTGTTTAACGGCACTGTTTACGACAATATCCTGTATGGCGACCTGGAAGCCACCAGGGAACAAATCATTGCCGCGGCCCAAGCCGCCAATGCCCATGAGTTTATTATGGCCATGCCCGACCAGTATGACACCCATATCGGCGAGCGCGGTTCCAAGCTTTCCGGCGGGCAGCGCCAGCGGGTGGCGATTGCCAGGGCCATTCTCAAAAACCCGCGGGTACTCATTTTGGATGAAGCGACTTCGGCCCTGGATGCGGAAAGTGAACAACTGGTCCAGGGGGCGCTGGACCGGCTGATGATTGGCCGCACCTCTTTTGTTATTGCCCATCGCCTGTCAACCGTACAGCGGGCCGATCTCATCCTGGTTATGGACAAAGGCCGGATTGTCGAGCGCGGCTCCCATACGGAGCTTATCGCCGCCGGCGGCCTGTACTGCAAGCTATACCAGGTCCAGTTTGCCGACAAGTAAAACCCTGTATATTCCAATAAAGAGGTAGCAATATGTACTTTATCTACAATATTCTGGCCGTGATTCTGGTAATCCTGGCCTTGCCGGTTTTCGCCGTACGGACTTTTCAGGAAAAAGGTTTTGCCGAACGCCTGAAACAGAGCCTGGGCTGGCTGCCGGCCGCGACAATTTGCAAACTGGCCGGTAAAGACGTTATCTGGCTGCATGCTGCCTCAGTCGGCGAAATTGTGGCGGCCAGCCCGATTGTCAAGGAGGTCCGCCATGAGCTGCCAGGCATACCAATACTGGTATCGGTAGTTACAGCCTCCGGCTATGATATGGCCAAACGGATCATGCCCGAGGCGGACGGGGTGATTTTTGCGCCGCTGGACCTGCCCTGGCTCAGCCGGTCTGTCATTGCCAAAATCCGGCCCCGGGTGTTTCTGCTTGTGGAAACCGAGTTATGGCCCAACTTCCTGAAAACCGCCAGGGAACTGAATATCCCCGTAATGATGGTAAACGGCCGGATTAGTGAAAAAAGTCTGAGCCGCTACTCCTATTTTCGCGGTGTGCTGAAAGAGATGCTGGACACCATCGTGAAATTTTGCATGCAATCCACGATTGATGCTCAATATATTACCAGGCTGGGTGCTGATCCCGACCGGATCGTGGTAACAGGGAACACCAAATTTGACCAGAGCTATACCAAACTGGATGCCCCGGAAAAAGCCCTGCTGCATCAGGCCCTGCGCCTGCGCAGCCCCGGGACGGTCATCGTGGCCGGCAGTACCCACAAGGGGGAAGAAGATCTGCTGCTGGCTGCTTTTACCCGGGTTGTTGCCGAATTTCCCGCCACGCAGCTGATTATCGCCCCCCGGGACATCATGCGGGCCGGCGAGATTGCCGAGCTGGCCGGCAAATATAATTTTACCGCTGCCCGGCGGACCAAGCTGGCCGGAGAGGCCGGCGGCAATTTTATGCATGTAATCATCATTGACACCATCGGGGAACTGGGGAAAATCTACGGTGTTGCCGATATCGTTTTTATCGGCGGCAGCCTGATTGCCCACGGCGGCCATAATCTGCTGGAGCCAGCCGCCCATGGCAAACCGATTTTGACCGGACCGCATATGTTTAACTTTAAAGATACCTATGCCCTGCTGTCAGGCCGGAATGCCTGCCAGACCGTCAGGGACAGCGACAGCCTGGCCGCGGCGGTGCTCAACCTGCTCCAGAATCCGGCCGCGGCCCGGCAAATGGGCGACGAGGCCCTGGCCATTATTAAAGAAAATCAGGGCGCGGCCCGGAAAAGCGCTGTTCTTTTGAAAGAAGTATTGCAGGCCCATGGCTTACTGCAAACGAACTAACAGGCGAAAAGGCGGAACACCATATGATGCATCAGCGTGAAGCGCTACAGGTATATCTATATAAATTAGTGCATGGCGAAAAAAGCGGCCTGCTGGCAGCCGTGCTTCTTGGCCTGCTCCGCGGCATGTCGCTCCTTTATGGCCTTGGAGTCACAATCAAACTGGGCATGTACCGGTTAGGCGTCTTATCCTGCAACAAACTGCCCTGCAAGGTAATCAGCCTGGGCAATATTACTGTCGGCGGCACCGGCAAAACCCCGACCGCCCAGCGCCTGGCGGCGATTATCCGGGATATGGGCTATAAAGTGGCCATTCTTAACCGCGGGTATCGTTCCGGCTGGAAGGGCGAGGTGGGGGTCGTATCGGACGGCAGCAAGATCTACATGACGGTGACGGAAGCCGGCGATGAGGCCTATCTGCTGGCCAAAAGCCTGCCGGGGGTGCCGGTTATTATTGGCCGCAACCGCTATATTACCGGCAGTTATGCGGTCAATCAACTCCAGGCGGAGGTAATCATCATGGATGATGCCTATCAGCACTGGCAGCTGCAGCGGGATCTGGATATTGTGCTGATTGACAGCCTGAATGTATTCGGCAACAATTTTCTGCTGCCCCGGGGCACGCTGCGGGAACCGCTCCAAAACCTGAACCGGGCCCATGCTTTTCTCTTAACCAAGGTTGACCAGGCGGCCGATAACGCCCGGGAGACGATTAAGGGCACGTTAGCCCGCTATAACGATCAGGCGCTGGTTGTGGAAAGCACCCATACCCCCCAGTGTTTTATCGAGATTGAAGAATGGTACAAGGGAATACGGCCGGAGACAGTGCCGCTGGACAAGATTCAGGGGCAGCCGGTGCTGCCTTTCTCGGCCATCGGCAATCCGTCGTCTTTTGAAAAGACGATTGTCGATCTGGGCGGCGATATTGTCGGGTCTGTGCAATTTCCCGACCATCACGACTACACCATGGCCGAGATGCAGGCCATTATGCAGAAGGCGGTGGACAACAGCGCCCGGGCCCTGATTACCACCGATAAAGACGCCGTTAAAATCCCTTCCGAGTTTATTCACTCCGAACGGCCGCTGCCGGTCTATGTATTGTCAATAGAAGTCAGGTTTCATGACGGGCAGGCCGAACTCATGGAACTGATAAAACAGGTGACCAGCCATGGTTCCTGACAGGGGGTATTGTCCATGAAGTTTCTCTGTGTAATCCCGGCCCGCTATTCGTCAACCCGGCTGCCGGGAAAACCGCTGGCCATGATTGCCGGCAAGCCGATGATCCAGCATGTATACGAGCGGGCGAAGCAGGCGCGGCGACCGGCAACGGTCCTGGTGGCGACCGACCATGAGCTGGTTTATAACGCGGTTGCCGGCTTTGGCGGCGAGGTACTCATGACCGCCGCCAGTCATCCCACCGGCACCGACCGCCTGGCTGAGGTCGCCGCCCACTATCCGGCGGTAGATGTCATCATCAATGTGCAGGGCGATGAGCCGCTGATTAAACCGGAGGTTATTGATCTGCTGGCTGCTGCCTTTGACGACAGCCCCGGGCTGGCCATGGCTACTCTCATGACCGAAATGGACCAGGAGGAATACAATCTGCCCAGCGCGGTCAAGGTTGTGGCCAGCCTGGACGGCTATGCCCTCTACTTTTCCCGGTCCCTGATTCCCTTTCCCCGGAATAACAAACTGCCCGGCGGGCCGCTGCCTGTATATAAGCATATCGGCATTTACGCCTACCGCCGTGACTTCCTCCTGCGCTATGCCGCTTTGCCGCCAACGCCGCTGGAACTGAGCGAGTCGCTGGAACAGCTGCGGGCGCTGGAGCATGGCTATAAAATAAAAGTGCTGAAGACCGATTTTAAATCCATCGGTGTTGACACCCCGGAGGAACTGGAGCGGGTTAATGCCTATTTCCGCAATCACTCACAATAAAAGGAGGCCATGTTATGCATACAGTACAGATTCAAGACATTACCGTCGGCGCCGGGCAGCCCATTGCCCTGATTGCCGGCCCCTGTGTCATCGAAGAGCCGGAACGGACCCTGAAAATTGGCCGGGCCATCAAGGTAATTACCGACCGGCTGAACATCCCCTATATCTTTAAAGCCTCCTATGATAAGGCCAACCGGTCGGCGTACAACTCCTTCCGCGGGCCGGGCCTGAAGGAAGGTCTGCGTATCCTGGCTCATATTAAGAAAGAACTGGGTGTGCCGGTGGTCAGCGATATCCATTGTGTAACCCAGATTGACGAAGCGGCCGAGGTGCTGGATATTCTGCAGATTCCTGCTTTTCTCTGCCGGCAGACCGACCTGGTTTACCAGGCCGCCCGCACCGGCCGGGTTGTCAATGTGAAAAAAGGCCAGTTTCTGGCGCCGCTGGACATGAAAAATGTCGTTGCCAAGCTGGAGGAGGCCGGCAATCAGAAGATCCTGCTGACCGAGCGGGGGGCCACCTTTGGCTATAATAATCTGGTGGTCGATTTCCGGGGGCTGCCGATTATGCGGTCCCTGGGGTATCCGGTGGTATTTGATGCCACCCACAGTGTGCAGCTGCCCGGGGGAGCCGGCACCAGCTCCGGCGGCCAGCGGGAATTTGTTCCCTATCTGACAAGAGCGGCCGCTGCTGCCGGCATTGACATGCTGTTTATGGAAGTCCATGACAACCCGCCTGAGGGCAAATCGGATGCCTGTAATATGCTGTATGTGGATAAACTGGAAGAACTGCTGACCGATGTACTGGCAATCGACAGTGTGGTCAGCAAGCATAAATAGCATGAACCTGCAAGGAGGGTGTAGTATGCCTATTGAACAAGCACGGGCCTGCCTAGAGCTTGAAGCGGAGGCGATCCGGGCCTTAATTCCCCGTATTAATGATCAGTTTGTCATTGCCATGAATATGATTTTGCATTGCTCCGGCCGGGTCGTTGTCACCGGCATGGGAAAATCGGGGCTTATTGGCAAAAAAATAGCAGCAACCCTGGCCAGCACCGGAACGCCGGCCTTTTTTCTTCATCCGGCCGAGGGCATCCACGGTGATCTCGGCATGGTTACTGCCGACGATATTGTGTTAGCCATCTCCAACAGTGGGGAAACCAGCGAACTGATCAGTATCCTGCCGGCCATTAAGAGGATTGGCGCCGCCATTATTGCCATGACCGGCCGGAAACAATGCACCCTTGTGCAAAATGCCGATGCCTTTCTGAATGTGGCGGTGGAAAAAGAGGCCTGCCCGCTGGGGCTGGCCCCTACGGCCAGCACCACCGCCGCGCTGGCCATGGGCGACGCCCTGGCCGTGGCGCTGCTGTCGGCCCGTAATTTTACGCCCGAAGAATTTGCCCTGTTCCATCCGGGCGGGGCGTTGGGCCGCAAGCTGCTGCTGACGGTGGAGAACGTCATGCGCGGCGGCGAGGAACTGCCGGTGGTAACGCCGGACAAAACCGTGAAAGAAGCTTTATTTGCCATTACGGCCAAAGGTCTGGGAGCAGTGCTGGTGGTCGAGTCGCTGGCCACTATGCAGCTGGTGGGACTGCTGACTGACGGCGACATCCGCCGCAGTCTGGAAAAAGGCCACGAATTTCTCGATAAGCCGGTAGGCGAGCTGATGACCAGACAACCGCGAACCATCGCCAAAGACAAGCTGGCCGGCCATGCGCTGAATATCATGGAGAAAAACCAGCCCCGGCCCATTACCCTGCTGCCAGTAGTTGACAGTCAGTTTCGGGCGATTGGTATTATTCACCTTACTGACTTATTGCGTCAAGGAGTGGTATAATGGATAGTGTAGCCTGGGCCAAAAAAGTCAAATTGCTGATTTTTGATGTAGACGGCGTTTTGACCAGCGGTCATATTATCTTTGGCGCCGAGGGCGAAACCGTCAAGGAATTTTACGCCCAGGACGGCCTCGGTATCTCGCTGGCCCACAAAGCCGGGCTTAAAACCGCCATCATTACCGGCCGCGAGAGTGAAATGGTGCGCCGGCGCGGCGCCGAACTAAAAATCGGCGATGTGTACCAGGGGGCTGTGGATAAAGTCACCGCCCTGCAGGAACTTGTTACCAAACACGGTCTGGCGTTAGAGGAAATTGCCTATGTGGGCGACGATATCAACGACCTGCCGGTCATGGTCCAGGTCGGTCTGCCCTGTGCGGTTGGCAATGCGGTGCCGGAGGTCAGGGCAGCGGCGAAATATATTACCGGCCGGCACGGCGGCAACGGCGCTGTGCGTGAGGTAATCGAGCATATCCTGAAAGCCCGGGGCCTGTGGGACAACCTGATTCAGCAGTATATGAAACCGGAACGATTCACTATAAACCAATAAACAATTAATGTTAACGTAAATTCAAAGTGGCAGGAGGTGGAGGCTGGTTATAAATGTTCAGCTGCTAGGCGGAAGGAGGACGTGAACGTAGTCGTACTGGGAAGTACGTCGGAGGGAACGCCCGGACTGACAACAACACCGTCGCCTATGAGACTATTTTTGTAGAGTTGGTCGGCATTAGTTTGTTGTAACAGCATCGCACAGATGGGCGTTTAGAACCTGCCGGGGATATGCCGCCGGAGTGGCAATATCATATTTGGAAAGGGGCCAGCCGTTTGGTCTGCCTGCTGCCGCACTGGGTCCTGCTTACTGCCGGCCGCTGGCTGGGCCGCCTTTATTACCGGCTGGCCGGCAAGCAGCGGCGCCGGGCCCTCAGGCAGATTCGCGAGCGTCTCGGCCTGACTGAGCCGGCGGCGGAAGCCATCATCAGAAGCTCCTTTATCAAGTTAACCCAGACATTTCTGGAAGTACTCCAAATGCCTGTTTTGAATCAGGCGAATATCAACAATTATGTGACCTTTGAGAACCGCCACTATCTGGAATCGGCCCTGGCCGGGCAAAAAGGCGTTGTTTTTCTGACCGGCCATCTGGGCAACTGGGAATGGTTCGGCGCCGCCCTGGCCCTGGCCGGGTTCCCGGTGGCCGACATTGTGAAAAACCAGCCCAACGACCAGCATACCCGTATCCTCAATGAACACCGGCAGCTGTTTGGCATTGAACTGTTTGCCAGCGGCACCGGCGAAATCATCGGCGCGGCCAAAGCGCTAAAAAAAGGCAAACTGCTGGCATTTTTTGGTGATCAGGATGCCGGCCGGGACGGCGTATTTGTCGATTTTTTGGGGAAGCCGGCCGCAACCCATCTGGGGCCGGCCGTCTTTGCCCGCAAGTTTAAGGCCCCGGTGGTGCCCGGCTTTATTGTCCGGAACGCGGACGGGACGCACCGGATCCTGCTGCAGCCGCCCGTTTACTATGAAGATACCGGCAATCCCGATGCCGATCTATATAACCTGACAAAACGCCTGACCAAAATCATTGAAGCAGCGGTCAGAACCTACCCTGATGAATGGTTGTGGTTTAAAAAGCGCTGGAATACTGAGGTGAAATCGCCTTGATGAAAAAAAACTATCTGATTATTATTTGTGTTGTTGCGATCCTGGCCGGAGGGCTCTATTATCTGCTGGCGGGACCGGACGGCGAGCAGACCGCCGATCCCCAGACACCGGCGCAGCCGGCTGCGAATCTAACCTTTGCCGGCAGTTCCATCATTGAGGAACAGGATGGCAAGCGGTTATGGGAACTGAGTGCCGATACCATTGAAGCGGAACCTGACGGCAAAGTCGTCTATTTATACAACCTGAAAGGCGTGTTTTATCAGGAAAACGGGGAAAAGCTGGAGATCATTGCCAGACGGGCCGTACTTGATGCCAAGACCAGAGATATCTCCCTGGAGGGCGATATCCGGGCCACTGCCAGTGACGGCGCCGTATTTACCGCGCCGGCCGCCAGCTGGAGCGGGGAACCCAAGCTGTTTACCGGTACCGGCGGTGTCACCCTGATCCGCGGTGATACGGTGATTACCGGCGATAAGCTCCTGACAGACGCCACGCTGGAAAAAGTTAAAGTGCTCGGTAAGGCCAGGGTACTCACAGGAGGGAAGACAGAATGAAAAAACTAACACTGATTTTATGGCCGGCGGCTATGGCTATGACCCTGGCGCTGCTGGTCAATACAGGCAGCCTGAGTGCCCTGGCGGCGCCGCCGGCCAACACCCCGGTGGAGATTGCGGCTGAGACCATCGAATATGACGCCGCCAGCGGCCTGATGACGGCAACCGGCGGTGTCCGGATTACGCAGGGCCAGGCGGTAATGACCGGGGACCGGGCCCAGTACAATACCAAGAGTCAGGAGGGGCATCTTACCGGCGGTGTACAGGCCGTCAGCGAGGATGCCACCCTGACGGCGGCCGAGGTCAAAACCTACAACCGCAATACCCAATTGGTTGCCTGGGGGGAGGCGGTGCTGACAAAAGGCGACCAACGGCTTACAGGCCCGCGGATTGAATATGTTACCACAACGCAATATGCCCTGGTCCCGGCGAATGCTAAAATCGAGATGCCTGACGGCACCATGACTGCTAATAAAATTGAAGCCTTCATCGCGGAGAAGAGGGCGGTTGGCACCGGCTCTGTCCATATTGTCAGCCCGACGCGCAAGCTTGATGCCACCGCCGATATAGCAACCTATTATGGCGACCCGCAAGGACAGAGTAAAGTAATTCTGAGCGGCAATGCCCGTGCCATCCAGGATGGCAATATTCTGACCGGGGAAACCCTGACCCTGCGCCTGGATGAAAAGGCGATGGGCGCCCAGGGCCGTACCAAACTGGTCATAACCCCGCAGTAACGGACGGAGCAAACTCTTAGATAGTAGCGAGGATGTTGCAAGCATGTATATCGAAACCCGCGATCTGGTAAAAACCTTTAAAACCCGCAATGTAGTCAACGGGGTCAGCCTGCGGGTCGAGCAGGGGCAAATCGTTGGCCTGCTGGGAGCTAACGGGGCCGGCAAAACCACTACTTTTTATATGATAGTCGGCCTGGAGCGCCCCAGCAGCGGTCAGATTTTTATAAATGGCGAGGAAATTACCCATATGCCGATGTACCAGCGCTCCCGCTACGGGATCGGCTATTTGCCGCAGGAGGCTTCTATTTTCCGCAAGCTGTCGGTGGAGGACAACCTGATGGCAATTCTGGAAACAACCAAGCTCACCCGGGAGGAAGCGGTGGCCAAAAGGGAAAGCCTGCTGGCCGAGTTTCATGTTGAACACGTTCGCCAACGCCTGGGCTCGGAGCTGTCAGGCGGCGAGCGGCGCCGGGTGGAGATTGCCCGGGCGCTGGCCACCGATCCGGCGTTTATTCTGCTCGATGAGCCGTTTGCCGGTGTCGACCCGATTGCCGTGGCCGACATTCAGGCCATTATCAGTTATCTGAAAGAACGGGGCATCGGGGTGCTGATTACCGACCATAATGTCCGGGAAACCCTGAGCATTGTCGATAAAGCCTATATTCTCAACGAAGGACAAATCCTGATTGACGGCGACAGTGAGACCATTGCCAACAGTGAGGTTGCGAAAAAGTATTATCTTGGCCACAACTTCAGCTTGTAAGGAGAATTGCATGCGTATACTTGACAAATATATTCTAAAAGAGCTGCTGGGGCCATTCTTTTTCGGGATCGCCGCATTTTCCAGTGTATTTATCGGTACCAGCACCCTATTTAAAATTGCTCAATATATAACTAAATACGGTGCCTCGATCCTTTCCGTAACCAAGCTGTTTTTCTACAGTCTGCCGCCGATTATCGTCTTAACCTTCCCCATGTCCATGCTGCTGGCGGCCTTGCTGGCCTTCGGCCGCTTGTCCGGTTCCAGCGAGATCACGGCCATGCGGTCAGGGGGACTCAGTTTTTACCGGCTGGCTGTGCCGGTTATGATCATCGCCTTTGTGGTCAGCATGGCCGCTGTTGTCCTGAATGAAAAGGTTGTGCCGGCGGCCAATGCCGGCTATAGTAACATTGTGCGCTATGAGATTGAGAAAAATACCCGGCCCAAATCGCAGGAGCACATCATTGTCAAGGATGTTAAGGGCGGGCAGATTGAGCGGTTAACCTATGCCCAGAGCTTTATGGCCGATACCAATACCCTGAGCAAGGTGTCGGTACAGGAATTTGAGGACGGCCAGCTGGTCCGGATTGAGAATGCCGAAAGCGCGATCTGGGCAGCCGACCGCTGGATTATGTACAACGGTACGATCACCGACCTGTCGGCAGAAGGCCGCGTTACCCGCACCTTACGGTTTACCGAGCAGATCATGCCGATTACGAAAGATCCTGTTGAAATCGGGCGGGAACAAAAAAAATCTGACGAAATGTCGATGGCAGAGCTTAAACAGCATATTGAAGTGCTAAAAAAGGAATATGCCAGCACCGGCAGCTATGAGGTCGAGCTTTATCAGCGGGTCGCTATTCCCATGGCCAGCTTTGTCTTTGCCATGATCGGCACCCCCCTGGGCCTGTCGCCCAACCGGTCCAGCTCTTCCATCGGCCTGGGCCTGAGCATTATCATTATTTTCATGTATTATGCCGTACTGACAGTTTCCACGGCGCTGGGCCAGGGCGGGGCCATCCCACCGCTGGTTGCGGCCTGGATCCCGAACATTATCGGGACAGTGGCCGGCATCTATTTAATCTATAAAGCATCACGCTAAGCTGCGTTTCATTTGTTGGCGAGAGGAGGGATAGCCATGTACGGTATAGTGCTTATTGCCATAATTGCGGTTATGGGCGGCGCCATCGCGTATATTGGTGACAAACTAGGTACAAAAGTCGGAAAAAGGAAACTCAGTATCTTTGGTCTCAGACCCAAGCACACTTCCATCATTGTAACCATAGTTACAGGGATTCTCATCTCAGCGATTACCCTGGGGTTTATGGCCGCCGTATCCTGGGATGTCCGTACCGCGCTGTTTGGCATGGAAGAGCTTAAAGCCGAACTGGTGTCCCTGACCGGCGAAGTGGATTTAAAATCAACCGAACTGGAACGCAGCCGGGCTGAGCTGGAAACCAAAACAGCCGAATATGTGGCCATCACGGCCAAGGTGCAAGATAATGCCGCCCGCCTGGCCCAGAGTATGGCCGAGCTGGATGCGGTAACGGCCGAGCGCGATAAGGCGGCAGCGGCCCTGACCCAGCTGCAGTCCAATTATGCCCTGGCCCAGAAAAACCTGGTCAAATATCAGGGGGATATTAAAAAGCTGCAGGCCACAAAAACAGAACTGGACAGCCGGATTGCCGGTCTCAACACCAAACTGGGCGAGTTAACGGCGGCACAGACTGCCTTGCAAAGCGATGTGGACCGGTTGAATGAATTGACCGTAAGCCTGAAAAACGGTTTGCAGAGTGTCCGGGAAGGGACGGTGGTCTTTAGGACCGGCGAGGTATTATCCACCGCAGTCATTGATGGCGGCAAGCCGCTGGCCGAGACCACGGCCGCCCTGGGGGCGGCTGTGTACCGGGCTAATCTGCAGATCCTGGATAAACTGGACATGGCTGAGCAAAAGCTGGAGGTGCTGTGGATTGCCCGCTCGGAGTTTGACCAGGCGGCAGCCCTGATTGCCGACACCAACCAGCAGGTTATTGTCCGTATTTCCACTGTGGGCAATACGGTATACGGCGAACCGGTTATCGGCCGGATTGAGCTGTATCCGAACCATTTGGTATATAATAAAGGCGAGAGTGTTTACAGCGAGGTGATCAATGCCCCGGCCAATGCCCAGCAGGCCGAGGAAGCGGTTATGCTCTTTTTGCAAAAGGTAAATGCCGCGGCTGTCACCGAGGGCATTCTGCCTGACCCGATCCAGGGCACTGTGGGCAGCATGAGCGGATCCCAGCTCTTTGAGGTTGTGAACCGGGTCAAACGGTACAATGGCAAAATCGAGTTAACGGCCGAGGCGAAAGCCGACACCTATACGGTGGGGCCGCTGCAAATCGAGATCCGGATAAAAAGCGCCTTCTAGAAAATTGACACAATATACCTGTCACGAATCCTGCCTATCAGGCAGGATTCTTTTTTTTTGTGCAGAATATAGGCAATATGAAGTTTAGTTATGTAAAGTACATAACTGCTTCAAGATGCAGTTGCCATATCTAACCAAAGCTTATATTACAAGAGTTTTACCAAAAACTACATGGAGTTCAGCAGAAGGATTTATTGCAACTGTGTCGAAATTATGTTAACATAAAACCTGCGGAATGCGGCAGGTGCATATCATGAATAAGCCCTGCAGAGAGGAAGGACAGATTGAGGAAACGTGGATACTCATTCGAACCCCTCCCCCCTGAACGGGTAGACCTCCTGGTATGTCGGTGGCGACACCCGCACATGTAAATATAACATTTCAAGGGGGATTTTCGAATGAACAAGAGACTTCTGAAAGCAGCAGTTACCACTGCGCTGACCGTAGCATTTGCCGTACCGGCATTTGCCAACCCGTTTTCCGATGTACCGGCAAAACACTGGGCTTATGATGCTGTCGGCAAGCTGGCCCAAGCCGGCGTAATCACAGGCTACGAAGACGGCACCTTTAAAGGCGACAAAACCGTTTCCCGTTACGAAATGGCATCCATGGTGGCTTCGGCCATGCAGAAAAACCTGAACAACGACCAAAAAGAGATCGTTGACCAGCTGTCCAAAGAATTTGCCACTGAGCTGACTGAAATGGGCATTAAAGTGGAAGCCCTGGATAAAAAAGTCGACAACATGGTGAAAATCTCCGGTGACGCCCGTGTCCGTTATGGCGTCAGCGACGACTTCGATAACACTGACTTCCGCGCCCGGGTAAGCTTTGACGGCAAAATCAACAACGACCTGAAGTTCAATGCCCGCATGACCAGCGGCAATCTGAACTATGATGCCGACTTCTCCAACGGCGACGGCGTTAAGCTGGACACTGCCAACGTAACCTTTGATGCGCTTGGCCTGACCAATACTATTGGCCGCCAGGATCTGGTGCTTGGCAACGGCTTCCTCCACGACTCGGCTATGACCGGTATCGCTGCCCAAGCCGGCAACCTGAAGGCTTATGCCGGTAACCTCAAAGACAGCACTAAGATCTATGGTGCCGAATATGGCATGAAACTGGGTGCTGCTACCGTTACTGCCGACTATGCCAACTACGATGACGGCACAAACAATGAAACCGATGTATATGGCGCCAATGTAGGTATCAAACTGACCAACAGCGTAACTGCTCTTGGCGAATTCTACAACTTTGATAATGGCTCCATCGATGCCGATGCAGCTGCTTATGGCCTGAAATTCAACAAGCTTGGCCTGACTGCCCTGTATCGTGACGTAGAAGCCGGTGCGAACTCTCCGTTCGCCAATATCCACAATGATATTCAGAACCTGAAAAACGAAAGCAACGGCTACAAAGGTCTGGAAGTACGCTATGACCGCGCCCTTGCTAAAAACACCACTCTGAACCTGAAATACCAGGACTTCGAAGATCAAAACGGTACAGAACTTAGCGGCGGCGCCCGTACCCAGGCTGCCATCAACGTTAAATTCTAATAAGCATTCCGCAACAAAAGGACGCCTGCGGGCGTCCTTTTTGTTTTGACCGGGGTCAGGCCTCACACTTTCTACTTTCTTAAAGTGAAAAGTGTGAGGCCTGACCCCGGCGCAATTATTTTTATTTGCCGCCGGAATGTGATATTATTATTACAGCAGGAAACATAGACAGGGCAAACGCATATAGTTATGGAGGGATGCTTAGTGCCTGCGGACCTCGTTTTGGCAATCGACCCGGGCCGGGAGAAATGCGGCCTGGCCGTCGTCCACAAAAAAGAGGGGCTGATCGATAAAACCATTATTGCCACGGCCGACCTCGCGGCTGCCGTGGCCACCCTGGCGGCGGCCCATAACCTGACAACTGTCCTTATCGGCGACGGCACGACAACCCGGGCGGCCCGGAATACCCTGGCGGCAATCACCGTGAGGGGCCACAGCCTGACCATCATCCCTGTCAATGAATACCGCTCCACTGATGAAGCCCGGGTGCGGTACTGGCGCAGCCATCCGCCCCGGGGCCTGAAACGCCTGCTGCCAACCGGCATGCTGGTGCCGCCGGTACCGGTAGATGACTTTGTGGCCCTTATCCTGGCCGAACGGTATTTTCGGGAGTTATAACCTGTTGGCAACCATTTTTTTAACTTTATGACAAGAAACTATAGCCTGCTTGTAATTTTTTTTACAAACCAAGCAGGAATATATTCCCCCGTGTAGAATATGTATTATCAGCAAGATAGGTAAATAATACATATCGAGCTAAATTCAGGTCTTACTGCCGGTATTTTCATGCCGGTGTTAAGATATAGAGAGATATGCCGGCAGGCGCCGAAAGAAGAGATTTTGAGGAAACATGGACACTCAATGCGTTCTTCTTTAGGTACAATGACCGGCAAAAAAAAACAAATACCTAAGGAGGAAACAACAATGAAAAGACAAACTGCCCTGGCTTTGGCCGCCGTATTCTCCCTGAGCGTTGCCGGTACCGCCCTGGCCGCTCCTGCCAACCCCTTCGTGGACGTTCCCGCAAATCACTGGGCCTATGACTCGGTAAGCAAGCTGGCTAGAGCCGGCATCGTTTCCGGTTATGGCGACGGCACCTACAGAGGGGACAGAACCCTGACCCGTTACGAAATGGCCACGATTGTCGGCAAAGCCCTTGCCAACAGCGAAAAAGCCGATGCTGAAACCCAAAAAGAACTGGATGCCCTGAAAACTGAGTTTGCTGCCGAACTCAACAACCTCGGCGTTCGTGTCGACAACCTGGAAAAGAAAGTTGACAATGTAAAAATCAACGGTGAAGTTCGTTTAAGATACGAAGACCAAGACTTCAAAATTGGTGGCGTATCCTCAGAAAACAAACCCTTACAACTCCGTACCCGTTTAAAAGTACAAGGCGCTATCAATGATGACTGGACCTATGTTGGCCGTTTTGAAAATACCCAGAACTTAAAAACTGGCGGTAATGAGGGCGATACTAAACTTAACTGGGCTTATGTGAATGGCCCGATCGGTGCCGTTGACCTGACCCTTGGCCGCTTTGATGTAACTCCTGCTTACGGTATTGCTCTTGACGACACGATTGACGGCGTACAGGCCAGCTTCGGCAATAAACTTAGGGTTGATCTTATTGCCGGCAGAGCACAAGATGACTATTCAGTGATAACTTCCGAAAGAGACGATTTATATATTGCCAACCTGGGTTATGGTTTCAGTGATAAACTGAACTTCAACGGTGCTTACTTCCACCTGAAGCCTGAGTCCAGCAGCAACGATAAGGTAGACCTTTATGAAGTAGGTCTGGATTATCAGCTGACTCCTCATGTTAACCTGGCCGGTGCCTACCTGAAGAGTGATGCCGATAACGATGACAAAGGCTACTTTGGCCAGATTTCCTACAAAGGCGCTGACCGTACAGCAGTTAAGAGCTTTGGTGCCTGGGTCAACTACCGTGACCTCGAAGCTAACACTTTGATTTCCACGACATTGGATTATGGCACAGTTGCAACTGACGGCAAAGGTTATGAAGTTGGTTTCAGCTATGTACCAATGAAAAATTCAAAATGGACCACCAGCTATACCGATCTGGAAGGTTCTACTATCAGCCAGGATAAAGCTGAGTACTTCCTGACAAAAGTAGAGTTCTACTTCTAAAACCCATCTAAGGTAACTAAAAAGGATTGCTTCAAATAGGTTTTCGACCTATGCGAAGTAATCCTTTTTTTATTTCCTATGCGAGTTTTAAGTGAATTGTTAAAGCTGTATTAAGGTTATGTTAAGGAGGAAAAAATAGGCAGGAATTGATTTTCGGATGTAGAATATTTTTCATGCCTAAGAATAAAGCGTAATCATTCATACGCTAAGTGGGGTCTTTCCGCCGTGAGGCGTTAAGATATAGCACTCTTGATCAAGAGAATGTTGAGGAAACAAGGACACTCAGATTCTCTCTTTAAGTGTGCCTATAAAAAAGTTAAAACTTAAGGAGGAAAACAAACATGAAAAAACAAACAGCCTTAGCTCTGGCGGCCGTATTCGCCCTGAGCATAGCCGGCACCGCTCTGGCGGCTCCTGCTAACCCCTTCGTGGACGTTCCCGCAACACACTGGGCCTATGACTCGGTAAGCAAGCTGGCTCAAGCCGGTATTATCTCCGGTTATGGCGACGGCACCTACAGAGGGGACAGAACCCTCACCCGGTATGAAATGGCCACTATTGTCGGCAAGGCCCTCGCTAACAGTGATAAAGCCGATGCCGAAACCAAAAAAGAACTGGACGCCCTGCAGACGGAATTTGCTGCCGAACTCAACCAACTCGGTGTTCGTGTCGACAACCTGGAAAAGAAGGTTGACAATGTAAAAATCACCGGGGAAGCTCGTGTAAGATATGAAAATCAGGATAAGACGTCGGTTGACGACGTATCCACGAGCAAAAAAACCACACAGCTCCGTACCCGCTTAAAATTCCAAGGCGCCATCAATAATGACTGGACCTATGTTGGCCGCCTGGAAAATACGCAGGATCTGAAGACTGGCGGCAACGATGATAGTACTAAACTTAACTGGGCATATGTCAATGGCCCGATTGGCGCTCTTGACGTAACCGTTGGCCGTTTTGACGTAGCCCCTGCCTACGGTATTGCCCTTGATGACACGATTGACGGCGTACAGGCCAGCTTCGGCGACAAGCTTAAAGTTGATCTCATTGCCGCCAGACAGAACTATATTGGGACTACAAAAGACGATATATACATTGCCAATCTCGGCTATGGCTTCAGTAAGAAACTGAAATTCAAAGGCGCTTACTTCCATTTGGAGCCTGAGGCCAGCAGTAATGATTCGTCTGATCTCTATGAAGTAGGTCTGGATTATAAGCTGACGCCTCAAGTTAACCTGGCCGGTATCTATCTGAAGAGCGATGCCGATGACGCTAACAAAGGCTACCTTGCCCGGCTTTCCTACAAAGGTGCTAACCGTAGCGCCGCTAAGAGCTTTGGCGCCTGGGTTATCTACCGTGACCTCGAAGAAAACACTATTATTTCCTCAACTTTAGATTATGAAACAGTTACAAAAGACGGTAAAGGCTATGAAATTGGTTTCGGCTATATACCTGCAAAAAATATTAGATGGATCGCCACCTATAACGACCTGGAAGGCTCCGCTGACAGTCGGGAAACAGCTGAGTACATCATGACAAAATTAGACTTCTACTTCTAAACTCGTTCTAAGTCAACTTAAGCAGGATTACTTTAAATAGGTTTTTTTCAGCCTATGCGAAGTAATCCTGTTTATATTTTTCCTTTGTAAAAAAATCGTCAAATTAGGAAAAATGCAGCAGGAATTAATGTCTAAATGTAGAATATATTGTATCCACAAGAATATTGTGCCAAAAAACCAGTATATATATGCACCCGGTCTTTCCGCCGCAAGGCGCCAAGATATAAGCATCACCTAGCAAGGGGAATTATGAGGAAACATGGATACTCAGTTTACCTTCTTAGGCGCTTATCGTAAAACCAAACTTTAATAACCTAAGGAGGCACACACATGAAAAAACAAACAGCCCTGGCTCTGGCGGCCGTATTCGCCCTGAGCGTAGCCGGCACCGCCCTGGCGGCTCCGGTAAACCCCTTTACCGACGTTCCCGCAAAACACTGGGCCTATGACTCAGTAAGCAAGCTGGCTCAGGCCGGCATCATTTCCGGTTATGGCGACGGTACCTACAGAGGTGACAGAACTCTCACCCGCTATGAAATGGCCACTATTGTCGGCAAAGCCCTTGCTAACAGCGACAAAGCCGATGCGGAAATCAAAAAGGAACTGGCTGCCCTGCAGACCGAATTTGCCGAGGAACTGAACACCCTGGGCGTGCGGGTGGATGCGCTTGAGAAAAAAGTTGATAATACAAAAATTACCGGCATTATCCGGGCCCGATATGAAAACAATGATTTTAACGGCACCACTGATATGAGCCAAAATCTGCGTACCCGCTTAATGATCAATGGCAAGATTAACAACGACTGGAGCTACAATGCCCGTGTGCAGAATGTCCAAAAATTGCGGACTGGCGGCAATGATGGCGATACCGTGATTAACATTGCCAATGTCAGCGGTAAAGTCGGCGACGCCACTGTAACGGTAGGCCGCTACAGCTACCTTTCGGCTTTAGTCCTGGATGATCAGGTTGACGGCGCTCTCGTCAGCTTCGGCAATAAGCTGAAAGTGGATCTTGGCGCGTTCAAGCATGATCCTACTTCCTCTATTACCACTGCCCTGTCTGAAAATAAGAATGACACCTTGTATTTATTGAATTTAGGCTATGCTCTTACTGATAAAACCAATGTTCGCGGTGCTTATTTCCACAATGACGACACCGATCGAAATATTTATGAATTAAGCCTTGATTATCAATTACTGAAAGACGTTAAACTTGTCGGCGCCTATGCAAAAGAAGATGAAGACAAGAACGATTCCTACTATGTGCAGCTTAACTATAAAGGCGCAAACAGAGCGAAATCAGGCTCGTACGGTGTTTATGCCCATTACCGGGAGTTAAATCCCTACACCTATATGGCTCCTGTCTTTGATCAGGACTACCTTACTTCAGCAATTGGCGAAGGTAAAGGCTATGAAATCGGCTTTAACTACACACCGGCCAAAAACATCCTGATGACCTCCTCCTATACGGATCTTGACGGCACTACTACCGCTAATAAAGATAAAAACACTAAATACTACAGAGCACAGGTAGAATTCTTCTTCTAAGCTCCCGGGCCTGCTGGCGATGCCGGCAGGCCTTTTTATTTACCATAAATGACATATCCTGCCTGATTACAGGCAGGATATTGATTTATTATGACGAATTCAATCTATATCAACAAATTAGGGAGGACAACCGGCATGATCAAACAGAAAATAGTGGCACTAGTTACCCTTGTTATGCTGATTGTTTCTGGGCTGGCCGTTCCGGCGGCGGCGCAGGCAGCAGGCGAACTCACCGTTATCGGCAAACTGGCAATTGCCGAAAAAAGCATATATGGGGCTGCGCAAACCGGTTCCTTGCTGGACCGGGTCACGAAAGTGGAACAGGACCTTTATGGACATGAAACCAGTGATGCCGTACTGCCGCGGGTAGAGCAGATTTATACCTATCTCTTTGAGGCCAATGAGCATACCCCCTCCTTGCTTATTAAGCTCAACGCTGTTGAGTGGACGCTTACCCACCGTATAAGCGACAGTCCGATCCAGACCAGAATTGAAAAACTGGAAACGACGATGAACGGCACCCCGGGCGCCGGTTCCCTTGATGCCCGCCTGGATGCATTGCTCAACCTTGCTTATACCGATGGGAACCTGGAGATTGTGCCTGCTATCCTTGTTAAAGATACCCTGGTTAAGGTTAAAACCCTGTCCAAGTTAAACAGCAAGCAAAGCCGGGTCGGTGATTCTGTAGCGTTAGGGATTGCGGAAGATGTATTTATCGGCGGGGTGCTGGTATTGCCCCAAGGGGCTATTGGCACAGGCAAAATAACAGAAGTGCGGCAGGCCAAAAACTTTGGCCGTGATGCCAAACTGGAGATTAGCTTTGATACAGTAGGGGCCATTGACGGCAGCAGTGTGAATACATTCTTAGGCGACAAGGCCAAAGAAGAGACCAAGTCCATGGCCAAAGCGGCCGGTGCCAGTGTGGCCGGCATGGTCATTCTCGGACCGGTGGGGATTATTGGCGGTGCTTTTATCAGTGGCAAAGATGTGGAGATCCCGATTGGCAGCCAGATGTATATCCAGACGAAAGAGGATGCTGAAGTTTATGGTATCAGAGTTAAATAAACGGTAAAAACCAGCCCGAAAAGCCGCATAACTGCGGCTTTTCTACATATTACTAGGCGCATAATGAAGGAAAATGCAGCAATCTGTAGAATTAAACCGGGAGAGTACCCTTTTTTCTTTCATTATTTCAGACAGGAGAAATTAAGCGCTATGCCTAATAATAGAAAACTTATTCTGGGACTCATGGCTTTCATGATTGTCTTCGGGGCACCGGCAGGCCCGGTCCGGGTGGCTGCCGCTCAGCCGGCCACCGCCAGTCAGGTCCCGATTACCATTGAAGCCGAGGAACTGACGTTTAGTGAGGAAACAGGTGATATCCTGGCCAAAGGCCAGGTAGTCATTACCAATGAAGGGCAGCGGGTGGAAGCTGAGCAAATCAACGGCAATACCAAGCGCAATGAGATCTGGATCCATGATCAGGCCCATTTTTCCCAGCCTGATGCGGTATTGTCCGGCAGCCGCACCGTCTACAACTACAAGCTTAAGACCGGCAGCATGGAAGCAATCAAAGGCAAAATCGGCCATAAATTCGTGGCCGGGGACAAGATCAGCCTGCAGCCTGATCAGTATGTCGTCAGCCAGGGGTCGGCAACCCACTGTCCGGCCGAAGTGCCGGATTATCATATCAGTGCCGATAAGATTGAGATCTGGCCCGGCGACCAAATGGTTGCCTATAACGCAAAATTCTGGATCGGCAATACGGTCATCTTTTCCATGCCCAAGTACCGGCAGTCGCTGAAACCAGGAGAAGACAGCATGGCTTTTCCCCGGATTGGCTATGATAATGATGATGGCCTGTCGATCAAGCAGCATATTGAGTATCCCTTTGACGATAAACTGTCGGCGTATGCGAATCTGGACTATTACAGCCAGGCTGACTTTAAACCCAGCGCCGGCTTCATTCAGCGGGAGAAAAACTTTTCTCTGGATTTGACCTATGGCCATTTCCGGGATAGTGACAGCAACTGGATAAAAAAAGAACCGGAGTTTAAGTTTTCCTATTATCCCAACCAATTAGGCTCCTGGCCGGTCCACTATACGTTTACCGCGATTTACGGCAAGTGGTCGGATGACGACAAATCAAGCTGGCATCAGGATTACAGCCTGTACTTCAGCCATGAGCCGATAAAGCTCAGCAGCTCGAGCAACCTGTATCTGGGAGCCGGCCTGCAGCATGTGCGGGAAAGCTATGATCACTCGACCACCACCAATTTTAAATATGACGCCACCATTGACAAGCAGTGGTCGGAGCGGTTCTCCACCTGGGCCGGGTATCACTATAACCAGAATAATCCCAAGCTGTTTGAGTATGATACCGATGAGATCAACCGTGAGCTTGTCGCCGGCTTTGCCTATAAGATTGACCGTATGAATACGATCAGCATCGAGCAAAGCTATGATATGGATGAAGACCGCCTGGCCGATGTGGACTACGTTTGGTACCGCAACCTGCACTGCTGGGAAGCGAAAGTCACTTACCGGGCCAAACGGGATCAGATTAAGCTAGATATTAGTACAATTAAGTTTTAATACCGGAAGGAGACTACACTGTGTCCCGCACACTGCTTACACTGGTTGAGGAATGGCAAAATAAAAAAATCATGATTATCGGCGACATGGTTGCCGATATCTATCTGGAGGGCAAGATCTCCCGCATATCCCGGGAGGCGCCTGTCCTCATTCTTGAGCATGCCGGGGAAACGGTCGTTCCCGGCGGGGCGGCTAATGCCGTCCATAATGCCGCCACCCTGGGCGGGGCGGTTGTTGCCGTTGGCGTTATCGGCGAGGATAGTGCCGGCTTACAGCTTGCCCAGGTATTAAACGGTAAGGGTGTCGATACAGGGGGCTTTATTACTGATACCAGCCGCCCGACCATTACCAAAACAAGAGTAATGGCCGGCGGTCAGGCCACCGTCCGTCAGCAGATTGTCAGGATTGACCGGGAGTGCAAACAGGCCCTGAAACCGGCGGTGGAAGAAGCCCTGCTGGCCTATATTGCCAGGCATGTCAGGGAGATGGATGCCGTAGTCATCAGCGACTACGGCAGTTTCTCCGTTTCCCCGGCGGTCCGGGAAGCGGTTATTGCCGCTTGCAACCAGGCTAATATACCGGCAATGGTTGATTCCCGCTATGGCGTTATGAATTATAAGGGCATCCGGCTTGTCAAGCAGAACGAGTCGGAGGCGGCCAGTGCGCTGGGGCTTGACCTGCGGGAGCCGGAAGCCTTACTCCAGGCGGGACGGACCCTGCTGGACCGCTTGCAGGCGGAGGCCGTATTAATTACCCAGGGGCCTGACGGCATGACCCTGTTTGAACGGTCCGGTCCGGTTTTCCATATTGCTGTCAGCAATAAAAGCGAGGTTTATGATGTTACCGGGGCCGGGGATACGGTCGTGGTTACCATGATGCTGGCACTGGCGGCCGGTGCCGCTCACTATGACGCCGCCTGCCTGGCCAACCTGGCAGCCGGTGTTGTTGTCCGCAAACCCGGCACCGCCACGGCAACCCCGGTTGAACTAAAGCGGGCCATCGGGGAGCAAGGGTTATGACTATTGTTGCTTATGCTGAGATTGGCACCCTGGCCGCCCAACTAAAAGCCGCCGGCAAAACTATTGTTTTGACCAACGGTTGTTTTGACATCCTCCATGCCGGTCATGTCCGTTACCTGAATGAAGCGCGGGCCTTGGGCGACTGCCTGATCGTCGGCCTCAACAGCGACGAATCGGTCCGCACTCTGAAAGGACCGACCCGGCCGGTTAATGCCCAGCAGGACCGGGCCGAGGTGCTGGCGGCGCTGCGGGCCGTCGATTATGTGGTTATTTTTCCGGAGGCAACAGCCGGGAACCTTGTCGCGGCGGTGCAGCCTGCCATCTATGCCAAAGGCGGCGATTATAGCGTCAAAGACCTGCCCGAAGGCCAGATTGTCGAAGCCTGCGGCGGCCGCATTGTGCTGATTCCGGAAGTGGCCGGCCGGTCCTCCAGCAATATCATCAGGAAGATCAGCGGCCGGCAGCCCTGAGGAGACTGGAGGCAATCCCTTGACTTACAAAAATATTCTGGTTGTGAAACTGAGTGCCATCGGTGATGTTATCCATGCCCTGCCGGTGGCGACAGCACTGAAGCAGTGTTTCCCCCAGGTAAGGATTACCTGGGTGGTTGAGCCGCCGGCCTATGATGTGCTGACAAATAACCCCTGTATTGACGAAATCCTTGTTTTTGAAAAAAAACGGTGTAAATCACTGGCCGGTCTGTATCGTTATGCCCCGGCGTTTATCAGGGGGCTAAGAGCGCACCGGTTTGATCTGGCCCTGGATCTGCAGGGGTTATTTAAGAGTGCGGCCATCTCCGGGCTGAGCAGGGCGGCGGAGCGGCTGGTGTATTGCGATGCCCGCGAGCACAGCGACTGGATTGGGAAAAGGATCTGCGGCCCCAACCATCAGGGCCATATTGTCGAGCGTTATCTGGATGTTGCCAGAGCGTTAGGCTGTCAGGCAGCAGAACCGGAATTTATCATCAATATTACCGCCGCCGAGTTCGCCCAGGCCGGGGCCATCGCCCGCCAGGCCGGCCTCGGCAGCAACAACCCCTATGTTGTCCTGATTCCCGGCACCAATTGGCCGAACAAATGTTGGCCGGCCGGCCATTTTGCCACCCTGGCCGGCAAGTTGTTTGCCGGCGGCCTGGTTCCGGTTTTTGTTGGTAGTAGTGCCGATCAAAACGCAATGCAGGCCATTCATGGCCAGAGTGCGGTGCCGCCGCTTGATTTAACAGGCAAAACCTCCCTTAAACAGCTGGCCGCCCTGATCAAGAATGCCCGGGCGGTGGTGGCTGGTGATACGGGACCGATGCATTTGGCTGCGGCTATAGGCACACCGGTAATGGCCTTGTTCGGGCCCACTGATCCTCACCGCAACGGCCCCTGCGGGCACGGCCATGTCGTTCTTACCACCAGCCACGCCTGTACAGGCTGCTGGCAGCGTAAATGCCCCAAAGAGCTGGATTGCCTGGCTGATATCAAGCCTGAGCTTGTATATGAATCGCTGATGAATTTGATTAGGTAAGTTACTATTTCTTCTAGCAGTTTTCAACATGGCTAACAAGCGCGTGGTGGAAGGGGAAAGCCTATGCGAGTATTGGTGATTGGACCTGATTATTTTAACTATACGTCAAGTGTAACCTGGGCCTTGCAGCAGTTGGGACACGATGCTATTGAAGAGGCCTGGATTAGTTTTTATAAGAATTGTACTTATTTGGAAAAAAAACTCAGTAAACTGGGAGTTAGCTCATTTAAAAAACAGTATCACCGGGAATGGAATAAAAAATTGATTGAGCGTTTTCAAAGCTATCAACCTGATCTTTGCTTAATTATTAACGGTGAATGGATTTTTGATGAAACAATGGCGGTGCTGAAACAGCAGAATGTTAAGCTAATCCTGTACTTAATAGATAGCATTGTGCGATTGCCTGAAAATGAACCCAAATTGAAATTTTATGACAGAATCTTCTCTTTTGAGCCTAATGATCAGGAATATATCGCCACTAAGTTTTCACTGGCTTGTTCATATATACCGGTTGGCTATGATCCCCGGTTCTATGGTCAGTCTGACCCGGTGGAACAGGATATTGACATCTTTTTTGTTGGGGGTAATACGCCTAATCGTATTGCCCTGTTGCATGAAGTTGCCGTTCAGGCAAAAAAATGCGGCTGGAAACTTGTTGTCTATGGGCATTACTGGAGTGATAAATATTGGTGGAAAAAACAGAAATATATAAAAAAAATTGATCCCCTGCAGCATTTTATTGAAAACAGAAAAGTGGAACCCAATATAGTTGCATCAATTTATAAACGCTCTAAGATATGTTTGAATATTCATATCCCCGAACATACAGGTATCAACCCACGCACTTTTGAAATTTTGGCTTGTGGGGCTTTTCAATTAGTTGATGCCAGAAAGGATATGGCGAAGTTTTTTAAAATTGATGAACATTTAGCAGTTTATCATAACCCCCGGGAACTAATAGAAAAAATTGATTATTATCTTAAATGCGACCATGAAAGAAAAGATATTGCCAACCAAGGCTGCAAGTATGTTGAAAACAAATATTCAACATTGATTACCATTGCACATATTTTAAAGCAGGTTCAAAATTAAAAGGAGTGCCTGAATGGGAGACTTTTTCAGGGTAACAATTATGTAGTCAATTCCGTTCATCCCTATAAATATTAGTCGTATTAAAAATATATTTTTAAAAAAAATTTACGAACCTGCTTTCCTGTCTATATATATTGCAATTCGTGATTTCTGACATTGGTTGGCATCGCCAATTGTGAGTTGCGCTATCACAAACTGCTATTAGGCTTAGCTAAATTTTATCAATTTTTTTGATTCTGCCGGTAGGAAACTGCTATTATATACGATATTGAGCATAAAAGTCAGTACCGAGCAATAGGCTGCTAATTCAAATAATTCTTCGAACAGCTCAGTTCTACTGCCCAATAAGCCGGCGCTATGGTGTTCAATGGCAGTGGCCACAAGCATACCGGTCAGAACGAGAACTAGATCAAGCAGCGGTAGGCTATCCTGTTTTAACCAGGTCGCTAGCTCACAATGCAGTCCTCTACTACACAGATAAAACAGGGAACTGATAATAAGTATGCTCAGTACCGGATAAACGGCAGGGCCGTACCAAAGGGCTTTTAACGGCGGGATATAGCCTGAGCTGTCCATATAAAAAACCCGGCCCCAACTCAGTTCCCGGGCAATAGCCACCAGCAGGAAAACTCCCGCCAGTGCAATCAGCTGACGTCGTTTAGGCAGCAAGCGAGGTTCGAATAAGGAGCGAAAGCTGACGAGGGCCGCTATTCCCAAAACCACAAGCTGAAGGTATTCTACCGGGCCATTTTCCTCGCCGTAGTTTGCCGGCAGCAGCCAACTGAAGCAAAGCATAACCAGCATAACAGCCAGATTCAGTCCGGTTGCGGGGGTAATTTTCCATAAAATTCGATTTTTTGAATGCAACATAAAGTACTCCTTCCAATCACATAAACAAATTCCAGTTAATATTATTAAATATAATAATATTATTCTAATCAATATAGTACTTGATTTTAGCTGAGGATACAAGTTATTTTAAAAAGTGTAATAAATAAAGAGTGATTTTTCTAGAGGTTTTATTTTGATTGTAATATGATATAGTACAGAGAGTATTTTCAAACAAGGGAGTAAACGCATGAAACTTATCATTCTGGCTGGCGGTGGCGGCACGCGCCTGTTTCCCTTATCACGCACCTGCCTGCCTAAACAGTTTTTAAAGCTTGGCAACACCGATTCACTGCTTACGCAAACGGTAAAACGGTTTTTGCCACTGGTCAAAGCTGCAGACATTGTTGTTGTAACTAATCAGGAATATATGCATCATGTAAAAACCGAGCTGGCAGCCTGCGGGGCCGGTGAGGCCCATATCCTGCTGGAGCCGGTGGCCCGGAATACGGCCCCGGCCATTGCTTTGGCCGTCCGCTTTTGCCTGGATGAGCTCGGCAGCGCCGGCGGGGAGGTCCTGTTTGTCACCCCTGCCGACCATATTATCCATCCGGTTGAGACCTTTGCCGGGAATGTGCGTCAGGCTGTGGAATTAGCGGCGCTGAATAAGGTGGTGACCTTTGGCATTAAACCGGATAAGCCGGAGACCGGGTATGGCTATATCCAGGCCGGCGACAGCTGCGGCCCCGGTTATGAAGTCGTCTCCTTCCGGGAGAAACCGGATAAAGACACAGCGGCCGCCTATCTGGCGGCAGGCAACTACTATTGGAATTCGGGGATGTTTGCCTTTACCGCCGGCTGCATTATGGAAGAGTTCGAGCGGTATGCACCGGCCATTTATCAGCTGGCGTCGGCGCCGCTGCCGGCGGTTGTCGACCAGTTTGCCGCCATGCCCAATATCTCCATCGATTATGCGGTGGCCGAGAAGTCGGCCCGGGTAGTTATGGCGCCCCTGACCGCCTACTGGAATGATATCGGCTCCTGGGATGCCATCTATGATGTGCTGGGCAAAGATCAGGACGGCAACGCCCTGGATGGCGACTGCCTACCCATCGATTGCAACAATACGCTCATGCTGGGCCGCAACCGGCTGATTGCCGGCATCGGCCTGGAGGATGTGCTGGTGGTGGAAACCGATGACGTTATTGTTGTCGCCAAACGGGGCGAGTCCCAGAAGGTCAAGGATGTGGTCAGCGAACTCAGAAACCGGGGGCGGCGGGAGGTTGATGAACACACAACCATGTACCGGCCCTGGGGCCGGTATACGGTGCTCGGCGAAGGACCGGGCTACAAAATGAAAAAGATTGTCGTTACCCCCGGCCAGCAGCTGAGTTTGCAGCTCCACTATCACCGCAGCGAGCACTGGATTGTCATCGGCGGCACGGCCAAGGTAACCATCGGCGAGCAGGAGCAGATGGTCCATGTCAATGAGAGTGTCTATATCCCGGCTTCCACCAAACACCGCCTGGCGAATCCGGGCAAGCTGCCGCTGGAAATCATTGAGGTCCAGAACGGCAGCTATCTGGGCGAAGATGATATTGTCCGCTTTGATGATGTATACGGACGGACTTAAACATAAAAATCCTGGCAGCCCTAGACTGCCAGGATTTTTTGTCAGTAGAGACAATCTTGAAATCGTTATCTGGCCCGTTTCAGCAATAAAATTTCCGCTTCATGCTGGACATAGTCGGCGGCCAGCTTGCGCACCCATTTCCGTGTGCAGAAGCTGGGCAGCATCCATTTTGTCAACCTTCTGACCGAGGACGGTAACCATCTGGACGATGTCGGCAAAACCGCTTGCCGTTTGGGCTTCCAGAGCGCCCACCTTGGTCTCGAGCATACCTAACCTGACGTCAAGCTTATCAACTTTTTCCTCCAGCCTGTCAAACCTGACTTCCATTCTGTCCATCCGGCCGACGAGCTCCTCGGTTACAGCATTGTTGTGTCCGACCGTTTTGACCAACTGCTCCATCATGGCCTGCAGCTGATTGAGCTGTTCCTTTGTCTCCATGTTTCTTTTCACATCATCTTCCCAAATATTTTATCTTACTATTATTCTAACCCTTATCGGTCCGATAGACAAGCAGCTATTAGCAGCGGAAAAGCGCCTGCCAGTCAGTCCGGTCCAAAAATATTCCTGTCAACATCTTCCTATACAGGAATATTTTTTGTGGATGTAGTATATAGTATATAGTTGGAAAAAAGGAGCGTGGATGTATGGAGATTAAACGGGATGCGTTCAAGGCCTATGATATCAGGGGCAGGGTACCTGATGAACTGAACGAAGAGATGGCCTACCGGATTGGACGGGCCTATGTCGATATTTTTAAAGCCGCCAAGGTGGCGGTCGGCCATGACATCAGACTCTCCGGTCCGTCTTTCCGGAACGCCCTGGTACGGGGCCTGACAGAAGCCGGTTGCGATGTTGTCGATATTGGCATGTGCGGGACGGAACAGATCTATTTTGCCACCTTCCACCTCAAGCTGAGCGGCGGCATTATGATCACCGCCAGCCATAACCCGCAGGACTATAACGGCATGAAGCTGGTGCGGGCCGAATCGCGGCCGATCAGTGCCGACAGCGGCTTGAAAGAGATTGAGGAGCAGGTTGTGACCGGCACGTTTCCGCCTGTCAGCCCGGATATTGCTCCCGGACAGGTTGCTTATGCGAATATTATGCCGGACTATGTGGCCCATCTCCTGACTTATATTGACCGGCCGGTGCTTAAGCCGCTGAAGGTTGTTGTCAATGCCGGCAACGGCGCGGCCGGGGCGGTTATTGACGCTCTGGAGCCGTTTTTGCCGTTCGAGCTGATCAAAGTCAATCATGAACCTGATGGCACCTTCCCCAACGGCGTGCCGAACCCTCTGCTGGTGGAAAACCGTGAGGCTACCGCCAGGGTGGTGCGGGAGCACGGCGCCGCCATCGGCATTGCCTGGGACGGTGATTTCGACCGTTGCTTCCTGTTTGATGAACAGGGTGACTTTATTGAAGGCTATTACCTTGTCGGCTTTTTGGCCCAGGCCTTCCTCCGGCGTTATGCCGGGGCCAAGATCATTTATGACCCGCGTCTGACCTGGAACACGATTGAGCTGGTGGAGAAGGCCGGCGGCATTCCCGTACTGTCCAAAAGCGGCCATGCCTTCATCAAGGAACGGATGCGCCGGGAAGATGCCGTCTACGGCGGGGAGATGTCGGCCCATCACTATTTTAAGGAGTTCTCCTATTGCGACAGCGGCATGATCCCCTGGCTGCTGGTGCTGGAGATTATGTGCCGCGAGGAGAAACCGCTGTCGGAGCTGCTACGTGAACGGACCGCCTGCTATCCCGTCAGCGGCGAGATTAACAGCACGGTCGCCGATGCCCGGGCCGTCATCGCCAGGATTGAGGAGCAATATGTGCCGGGGGCGCTGAAGGTGGAACGGGTTGACGGGCTGAGTGTGGAATATGAACAGTGGCGGTTTAACGTCAGGATGTCCAACACTGAGCCGGTGCTCAGGCTGAATGTCGAGTCCCGGTGCGACCGCAGGCTGATGGAAGCGAAGACGGCGGAACTGCTGGCAATAATACGAGCCTAGAGGGAGGAAAGGTATGACGAAATCCCATCAAAAAATCAAGAAGGCCATTATCCCGGCCGCCGGCCTTGGCACCCGGTTTTTACCGGCCACCAAGGCCCAGCCCAAGGAAATGCTGCCGATTGTCGATAAACCGGCCATCCAGTTTATTATCGAAGAGGCCATCCAGTCCGGCATTGAAGAGATCCTAATCATTACCGGCCGCAACAAGCGGGCCATTGAAGACCATTTTGACCGGGCCATTGAGCTGGAGCTGACCCTCAAGGCCCAGGGCAAAACCGACCTGCTGGGACTGGTTGAAGAGTTGTCCGAGGTGACAATCCACTATATACGGCAGAAAGAGGCCAAGGGGCTGGGGCACGCTGTCCTGTGCGCCAAGCAGTTTGTCGGCAATGAGCCGTTTGCCGTTCTCCTGGGGGACGACATTATTGATGCCAATGTCCCCTGCCTGCGGCAACTGATGGATGCCTATGACGCCTACCAGGGTTCGATACTGGGGGTCCAGGAAGTCCCGAAGGATAAAGTATCCAGTTATGGTGTCGTGAAACCGGAACTGGTGAAGGACAAGGTCTGGCGGGCCGTTGACCTGATCGAGAAACCCGCCGTGGAAGAAGCGCCCTCGCGGCTGGCCGTGCTGGGCAGGTATATCATTGAGCCGGAGATTTTTTATCTGCTGGAAGAGACGCCACCCGGGCGGGGCGGGGAGATTCAACTCACCGATGCCCTGCGGCGACTGGCCGCTTTCAAGCCGGTCTATGCCTACCAGTTTGAAGGCCGCCGTTATGATATCGGCGACAAGCAGGGGTATCTGGAGGCAACCGTGGAGTATGCCTTGAAACGGCCGGACCTGCGGGATAAATTTCTGCAGTACCTGCTGCGGACTGTCGGCCAGCTGGGCAAAGATGCAGCGGCGGCCAATAATGAAAAGTGAACTCGTTTCAGCAAAGCTGAAACTTCGATAAATGACACCAGGTATTTTCGAATAGGAAATAGGAGGAGATGAAGGCATGGCTGAACTTAAGACCGTAATTTCATTACCATTAGGTTTTACCTTCGATTATACCAATCTTTATGGCGAGGGCCGGGTTACCGCAGCCGACATCAGCGCCTTAGCGGGCCGCCTGCGGGCGGCTCACCAGGCGGTGGAAGAGCTGCGGGCCACCGGTGAGGTGCGCGGGCATCTGTCCAAAGACGGCCGGCCGGAGAAGGTGCTGTTTACCCAGCTGCCCTATGTCCGGGACGGCAACCTCAACACCCCTGCCTCCATTGCCAGGCTCAAGGCCTTCGGCCAGTCCCTCCGCCACCGGGTGGATGCAGTCATCTCCTTCGGCATCGGCGGCTCCTATCTCGGCAACCGGGTGTTGTTCGATATCCAGTGCGGCGAGTTCTGGAACAGCAAGGGCCGGGAGGCGCGGCAGGGCTATCCGAAGCTGTATTTCAGCGGCAATAACATTGATCCCCGCCGGACGGCCGAGCTAATGGAACAGATTGTCTATGAGGCGAAAACCAAGGCCTGCCAGGGGGGGGCCGGCGACGGTGTGTACCGGGTTACGCTTGTGGTTATCTCCAAATCAGGCGCGACCCTGGATACGATGTCAACCTTTATGGTGGTCTATGACGCTCTGCGGCGGGCGGCCCCAGCCATTGCCGTCGAGGTGGTGGCAGTCACCGACCCGGCCGAGGGGCCGCAGGCGACGCTGCTGCACCGTCTGGCCCGGGCCGAGGGCTGGCCGGTGTTCCGGGTGCCGGACGGCGTGGGCGGGCGGTTTAGTGTATTTTCCGAGGTAGGCCTTATTACCGCCGCCTGCACCGGCTTTGATATTGACGCCTTTTTGGCCGGGGCCCGGTCGATGGATGAGGCCTGCCACAGCGAGGACCTCCGGCATAACCCGGCACTGCTGAACGCCGCTCTCAAATACCTGGCGGCGGCCAACTATGGTCGGCAGATCGAGGTCTTTATGCCCTATGGCGATCACCTTAAGGCGGTGGCCGAGTGGTATATCCAGCTGTTGGCTGAATCCTTGGGCAAACGCACCAACCGGTCCGGTCAGGAAATATACTACGGCCGAACGCCGGTTGTCGCCGTCGGGACGACCGATATGCATGCCCAGACTCAGCTGCACCAGGACGGCAAACGGGACAAGGTGGTGCAGTTTGTACAGGTTGGTCGGTGGCCGGAGGATATCGTCATTCCTGACTGCTTTCCGGCGGCACCCAGCCTGACCGATATCGCGGGCCTCAGGCTGAGCCAGGCCCTGGATGCGGCCCGCGAGGCCAATGCGACGGCGCTGATCCGGGATAACCGCTTTAATGCCAATTTTGTATTGCCGCGCCTGAATGCCTTCCATCTGGGGGAACTTCTGTACCTGCTGGCCTTATCTGTGGCCTACGAGGGAGAACTGGCTGATGTGGATGCCTTTGACCAGCCGGGGGTAGAAGCCTATAAGCGGCTGCTGGGGCCAATGCTGAAAGCAATGAAGACAGCTAAATAAACAAGGCCTGTTGAAAAATTCACTCCCGGGAGTGAATTTTTTTTTTTGACAGGAACAGGAATAACAGCACCCCGCACCCACTCCCCGGCGGAGTGGTTTGGCATGTAGACCTGATGTTAGCATGTTGGGAAAGAGGGATGACGTAGGATGGCAGGAGAAGCCGATGCTTTTGCTGGTAATGTGGCGGCAGCCGGGATCGATGCAATGTATCACATTGCCATCCTGCTGGCGAAAAATCTAAATTTGCAGGCAATGTACCAAACCATTGTTCACCTGGGGTGTGAGTTAACTAGAACACAGCACGGATTTCTGTATGTGGTAAATGACCAAAGGGAAAAACTTGAGCTTACATACGGCACTGGCATTTATCAATACTACCACGGCGTGGACCGGAAAAAGGAAGAACCGTCGGTTTCCAGCACTGTCTGGAAAACAGGCCGGCCTTTACTGGTTGAGAATATTCAGCAATGGCCGGCGCGGGCTACTGACCGCCCTCATGGCTGGGATGCCGTACATTCTGTTTTAGGTATCCCGCTGCGAGTGGATGCTGATGTAATTGCCGTGATTGGCCTGGGTTTTTCCACCAAAACCAGGGCGCTCACCGACTGCGAAGCCGATTTGCTGGGCCGGTTTGCCGCCCTGGCCGCTGTGTCGCTCCATAACGCCAGGCTGCATAGTGACCTCCACCGGCAGCAAGTCGAGACGGAGGCTGCCCGGTGCAGGCCAAGGCAGCATGTGCCTGCGCTCACGGACCGGGAACAGGCTGTTCTGGTCCGGCTGGCAAACGGGATGTCCAACCAGGAGATTGCCCGGGATATGCGGGTTGAGGTTAGTACGGTGAAAACCCATGCCCATCATTTGTTTGACAAGCTGGAGGTACGCAGCCGGACCCAGGCGTTAATGAAGGCCTGGCAGCTTGGCCTGATTAATACCTGCTGAGCGGAAGCAGTGAGTCTGTCGTAGGGATCTTGAAAAGAGTGTGATTGTGGAATCATCTTTTTACATACTGGTTGCAGGGAAATATAAACAAAAATCCATCTCAAGGTGGAAGAATTTGCAAGCTTTATATTCTATAATAAAATAAACTATCAGTGAAAAGTCCTGATTCGAATTAAACGGATTGTATAGAGACTGATATTTTTTCGACAGGAAGCAGAAAAATAGTCTGTATCGCGTCGAATATTGGTTTTCCGTAACACTTCCTAGAGGTTTGTGCGGGATATTGTAGTATAAAAGATGTTGTCTAATCTTCGCAATTTTACTACAATTAAAATATAAAGAGGCAATCGATCGTTGCTGGGAGTGCAGCCGATTGCCCGTAAGGATGACGGGGGCGGGATAGAATGGAGAACACCGATTACCTTGAATCCCTCAAGCAGCAATTGATGAAACTGGGATATGGTCCTTATCTGATCAATAAAATAAGCTGTGATTTGCTTGGCCCATTTAATAGCAATAAGCTGTCACCCGACCAATACCTTATTCTGATGACAGCCATGGAAGATTACATTGCCCTCACGCAAAAAAGCCGCAAGCGGGCGGCAACGACAGTTCCCTGGTGGCTCGGTTTTATGAACAGGATAAAGGGCGGGCTGCTGCCGATGAGTTAAAATCTAGAAAAAATAGAATTTTTATACAAACCTCCACCTAATGGTTGAGGTTTTTTTATTTGCTATTCTTTATAATAAAGCAATAGGAATAAAGTCCTGTATTTGCTTGCCGGCTTTTGTACTACATAACCACTGCCGGACTGTTGGCAGTAGGCGGCGTTATCATCAACCTTGAAGAGGGAGGTAATGCGTGAATTTGCAGGACATATACCAGACAATTGTTCATATCGGCTGCAGGCTGGCAAACACCCCTCACGGTTTTATTTATACCATCAATTACAAACAGGCAGAACTGGAATTAACATATGGTACCGGTTTCTACGAACGCTGGCAGGGGGCAAAGCATAATCGCGATGAGCCGTCACTGGCCGGCACTGTCTGGAAAACAGGCCGCGCCTTATCCATACAGGATATTCAAGCGTGGCCGGGACGGGCCCGGGACTGCTCCGACGGCTGGGACAAGGTTCGTTCCGTTGTGGGCATGCCGCTATATGCGGACTATAGCGTTATTGCCGTTTGGGGCGTGGGTTTCCCAGCCACCGGCCGTGTTTTATCAGCAGCGGACTCCACCATATTGAAACGGTTTGGGCGCATGGCGGCCATTATTTTAGAACACAAGGCCGATACTGTAAGAATAAAAACAGGGCCGGTCAGTCCGGTTTATGAACTGCCGTCCCTTACCGGGCGGGAGGCAACCGTGCTGACACGGATGGCGTCAGGCTTATCTAACCAGGAAATCGCCCAGGAGCTAAGGGTCGAACTCAGCACTGTCAAAACCCATATCAATCACTTATTTGCAAAACTTGAGGTCCACAACCGGGCTCAGGCCTTGATTAAGGCCTGGGAGCTTGGAATTATTGGCAAAAGACTGTAACTAATCAGTCTTATTGAATATAAAGATTTCTTAAAATCTTATCTTTACCAGTATCTGGATTGGAAAAAATCGATTATAATAAACATCAGTAGGCATAAAGTCCTAGAAAGATAGGACAAACGTAAACAGAAGGCCTTATGTTGTAATTAAATTCATAATGGGGAGGTTTGATGAGTGATGCCGGAGAACCGGGAAATCAAGAGTTTGCTCAACCAGCTTAACAATCTGGGATATGTTCAGTATCAAATTGACAGTATCATCAAGGAGGCGATAGGGACGGTAAAGCTAAACGACCTGAGTGCCGAGCAGGCAAGAGAAGTGGCAGAAGTATTACAGGAGTATGTCGCTTTTGCTGTTAAATGTCGTAAAACGTTGAAATAATCCATAATTTGGCGAAAGAAAAATTGTAAATTTTTGTGGTTTGCAAAGGAATTTTCAATCTTTCTGTGGTATTAACTTAAAGTTCCCATATGCTCTTTTTATAATTATATAGCTGAGTGAGTTGCAATTTTTTATAGTAAGCTGATTAGCGTATTCCAGTAAGTTTCAGTACAAACCAGCGGTCTGTAAGCAACTGGATGCTGCATCTTGGTTGCTTTTTCATTTTCAACAAACGTATTATGTACACATTAATGGCAGGATTTACTGGTAAAACGTCAAATACTAACAAAAGAAGTGAGAAACCGACTCAATTAAATTATTTAAAGGCGCCAAGGAGGAGACAATGCGACGACCGGTAACCGTATTAATTCTTTTATTTTTAATTATGACCCTGCCGCTGCCCATTTCCGCCCAGGCTTATCAATTGGGCCCAGGAGATGTACTGGCCATCCAGGTCTGGGGTTTTGAGGAAATGAAAATGGAAGAACTGCCCATCAGGCCTGACGGCAAAATTGCTATCCCCCTGGCCGGAGAGCTGCAGGCCGGCGGCATGACTGCGGGTGAACTGACCAGCGTGATTACAACGAAACTAAGCCAGTACCTGAAAAATCCGGTTGTCAGTGTCAATGTGGCCAAGTTCAGGACAACCCGTGTGTATGTGCTAGGTGAAGTGTTTAAACCAGGCATGTATGAAATTGAGAAACAGCATAACCTGATTGATGCCATTGGCATGGCCGGTAGTTATACTAAATATGCTGCCAAGAAGAAGGTGTATGTCATCCGCCAGGATCAGACAGATAAGCCTTTAAAGGTAAATCTGCTTAATCTGATAGAGAAAGGCGACATGTCGCAGAATATTCCCTTACATGATGGTGATATTGTTTATCTGACGAAAAGTAATAAGATTGATTTTGCCAGAGATATCCTGCCGTGGATTTCGGCCACTTATCAAATTAGTGAGACGCGCAACAATTAATTATGCCAAACTGAATTTGGAGGTATCGCAGTGGACGAAACCACACTGGATCTTAGAGATATCATCAAGACCATAAAAAAGAAAAGAAAACTAATTCTGGGTATCTTTCTTGGATTTGTTATTGCTGCAGCACTGATTAGTTTTATCATTCCCCCCACCTACGAGGGCGAGACAACGCTTAGGGTCAAACAGCCCAAGGGGCTGGGCAGCTCGCTGCTAGCCGATTTACCTACCGGTAATCCTATGGGAACCAAACAATTAATGTCTACTTATGCGGAAATTCTCAAAAGCAGGACGGTAGTGCAGGAAGTCATTGATAAAACCCAGACTGATAAAAAAGATATACCTACTTATGAAGAAATGCTTAAGAAAATTACCACTCAGCCTGTCAAAGATACAGAAATTCTGAATATAAAAGTACAGGCCGATTCACCGGAAGAAGCACAGCTTGTTGCCGATACACTTGTGGAAGTCTTTCTTAATCGCCTGACCACTCTTATCAGGGCGGAACAATCGGTAGTAAAAGACTTTATTGGCCAAAGAATACAGGAATCGAAAAAAGAGTTGGAGCAAGCGGAATCACTGTTGGAAAAATATAAGCAAGAACAGAAAATTGTAGACCCTTCGGAAGAAGCCAAGGCTTTGCTGACTAAACTGGCCGGTATTGATAAAGTCGCGGCCGAAAACCGGGTGGCGCTGGCAGCGGCCCAGGCCAAGCTCGTGAGTGCCCGGCAGCAGCTTGGCAACCAGCATCCGGGCGCTTTTGCTGACAATCTCTTGATTCAGCAGTACAAAGCCAAACTAACTGACTTAGAAATTGAATTAGTAAGCCTTACCCCCAATTACACGGAGAAACATCCTAAAGTCGTAGCTGTGCAGGCCGCCATTGCTGAAACCAAGGCAAAACTAAATGATGAGATTGCCCGGGTTGTCAACGCGGAAGCGTCATCGGTCAACCCGATTCACCAGGGCCTGTTGCAGACGGAAATCCAGGCGCAGGTGGACATAGCTGCCGCTACTGCGCAAAAGCAGGCAATTGATCAAATAATGGCGGAGGACAGTCAGGAGATTGTAAAATTACCGTCTAAAGAACAAGGCTTGGTTAGAGTGGCGCGTGACGCCAATGTGGCGCAGGAAATCTACATCATGTTGGCCAAACGCTATGAAGAAGCCCGGATCAGCGAGGTCATGGAGCCGACCGACGTACAGATCATTGACACAGCGATTGCGCCGGAGAACCCGATTAAACCGAAGAAGGTGCTTAATGTTGTCATTGCCGCTATTCTGGGGCTGTTTGCGGGGACAGGCATTGCCTTCTTTACCGAGTATATTAATAAAACCATCCGCACCGCCGAGGATGTCAAGCAGTATCTGGACCTGCCGGTCATTGGCAGCATCCCCGACTTTGACAGTGACACCTCGTCCCGCAATGCCAGTTGGGTTAATCGGATTACAGAACTTCTAAAAACCAAGACCGGCCATAAGGCCTAATTTCTTAGGGAGAGGTGAATTATGGCTCAGAAACGACAGCTCATTGTCCAGGAGGACGCGAAGTCGCCGATTGCCGAGGCCTACCGGACGATGAGAACCAATATTCAGTTTGCCAAGGTCGACGGTGACCTGCGGGTTATTATGTTTACCAGCGCCGGACCCGGTGAGGGCAAGTCGACGACAACGGCCAATACGGCGGTGGCTATGGCGCAGGCAGGCAAAAAGGTGATTATCGTCGACTGTGACCTGCGCAAGCCGGTTCAGCACAAGATTTTCGGTAAGCGGAACCGGGGGGTAACCAACATCCTCGTCGAAGACCGGCCGGTAGCTGATTTGATTCAGGATACCGGCATTGATAACCTGCAGGTGCTGACCAGCGGGCCCATACCGCCTAATCCCTCAGAATTGCTGGGCTCGGCCAAGATGCGGGACATCATTGACGGCCTGAAAGGGCTGGCCGATATTGTGATTATTGATGCGCCGCCCACAGTGGCAGTTACTGATGCCTGTGTCTTAGCAGCCAGTGTCGACGGCATTTTGTTGGTGTTGGGGGCGGGGGATGTCAGGCCGGAGATGGCGCAAAAAGCTAAGGAACTGTTGCTGAAAGCGAATGGTCATATCCTGGGGGTTATTTTGAATAAGGTTGAGATTGAAGAGGAGCACGCGTATTATTACTATTATTATGGGAATGAGAAAAAGGCTAAGTAAGACTGAGGAGTGGTCTTATGCGACGGAGAATGGTGTCGCTGTGCCTGGCGTTAATTGATGCGGCTATTGTTGCCTTGGTGCCGTTTGTTGCCTTGTACCTCCGGTTTGAGAGGTTAATCTAAAGTAGGTGAAGAAGGGGCTGTTACAGGAAGCTTTGGCTTTGCTGCAGATTCAGGAGCGTACATCTGAGTAGATTATAAGGCTTATAGAGAAGATTTTGTCCTCCTATCGGGCTGCTCGGGAGAAGTTGGGGAAGGAGAGACGGGGGTTTGAGGAGCGCGGTGTAGAAGCTCGTCCTGTTGACAGGGTTGCAGTAGGGCAGTTAGTGGTAGAATGATAAAAAATGTATTCTATCATTTTGGAATCGTCCCTTTGGGTTTTGGTTTCTGGCGTCAGCGATAAAATCCTGGATAGAGTCAAGCCTGAGTTGGTAAGGTTGTAATATTTAAATCATCTGTGACAAAGGGGAATATCCCCATCTTTCCCTAAGGGATGTGTTGTTGCGTCAGCATTAAAAAGTGAAGGTATTCCATGATTAATAAAGCACTAAATAAATATAAAAACTTGCCTGTCCAGGTTCGGGCCTCTTTTTGGTTCTTGGTTTGTGCCATCCTACAGAGAGGCATCCATGTTATAACGACACCCATTTTTACGAGACTCTTTAATACTGCAGAATATGGACAGTATAATGTATTTGCCTCGTGGTTAAGTATTATTGCGGTTTTTATTACTTTGAACCTGTACGCAGGTGTTTACACCCAGGGACTTGTAAAATTTGAAAGCAGAAGGAGTGAATATTCGTCAGCATTTCAAGGGTTGTGCCTGACGCTGGTGCTTGCGTGGACATTAATCTATCTGCTTTTCTATGAATTTTGGAACAATATCTTTTCGTTGACCATGGTACAGATGCTGGCAATGATTATCACAATCTGGACAAGCGCCGTATTTGCGTTCTGGTCTGTTGAACAGAGAGTAGACTTCAGATACCGCAGTTTAGTCATGGTAACCTTAGCGGTGTCAGTAGCAACACCGGTTGTGTGTATTATTTTTGTCCTGAATGCTGACGACAAGGTTACCGCGCGCATTCTGGGAACTGCGCTTGTGGGATTGATTGCATATACATGGTTTTTCTTTTCCCAGATGAGAAGTGGAAAGAAATTCTGCTCGCTGAAAATCTGGAAATATGCACTCTGCTATAATTTGCCTCTTATTCCGCACTATCTCTCGTCCTCTATATTGAACAGTGCGGATCGCATTATGATTCAGGACATGGTAGGAGAAGCAGAGGCCGGCATATATAGCCTGGCATATTCGGTCTCTCTGGTCATGCTGCTTTTCAACCAGGCGTTGATGCAGACAATAGAGCCTTGGCTGTATAAAAAAATAAACGCAAGGCAGATTGAAGGGATTGCTAAAGTAGCATACCCGGCATTTCTGATAATTGCCGGAGTGAACATTCTGCTGATCGCATTTGCTCCAGAAATCGTGGCATTTTTTGCTCCCGCCGCATACTATGATGCAATTTGGATCATACCTCCGGTTGCGATGAGTGCATACTTCATGTTTGCATACACCTTTTTTGCCGTGTTTGAATTCTATTTTGAAAAAACGAAATATATAACTTTCGCAACCCTGACAGGGGCTGTTGCCAACGTTAGCTTAAATTATATTTTTATCAAACTTTTTGGTTATTATGCTGCCGGTTACACTACACTGGTCTGCTATATGATATTTGCTATTCTGCACTATTGTTTTATGAAGAAAATATGCAGGGATTATCTGAATGATGCCAAGGCATATGATACAAGGATACTGCTCGGTATTACTGCCGGATTCATGCTGATAGGATTTTTATACCTATTCACATATCATAATGCTGCCATAAGATATTCCATGACGTTTATCATATTGGCCGGATTGTTTATGCAAAGAAATGTAATTATCGGAAACAGCAAACGGCTAATGAGCCTTAAGAACGAGAGGATATGAATTGTTATGGATACATTTTACACGGATGAACGTAACACCCAGATGCTAATTGCGTTGATGAAAGCCCATGGGGTTAAAAAAGTAGTCGCGAGTCCAGGTGCTACGAATGTATGCTTGGTAGCCAGCCTTCAGCAGGATGCTTATTTTGAAATGTATTCGTCGGTTGATGAGCGTTCCGCAGCCTATATAGCCTGCGGCCTTGCTGCCGAAAGCGGGGAGGCGGTAGCCCTTAGCTGCACTGGGGCAACTGCCTCCAGAAATTATGCTCCGGGGCTTACGGAGGCGTTCTATCGCAAACTTCCTGTGCTTGCCATCACCTCTACACAGCATACAGGACGAATCGGTCATAACATTGCACAGGTAATTGATCGAAGCACATTAATGAATGATATCGCTACATTAAGCGTACAGATACCAACGATACATAACGATGAGGATAAGTGGGCATATAGTGTGATGCTGAATAAGGCGTTGCTTGCGTTGACCCATCGCGGAGGCGGTCCGGTTCATGTAAATCTGACTACCACCTACAGTGGTGATTTTTCTGTAAAGGAGCTTCCGGCTGTACAGGTGATCAACCGTGTCTGTTATGGCAATCCACTTCCTTTGATAAAGAAAGGGGGAAGAATCGGTATCTTTGTGGGAGCGCACAAAAGGTGGAAAACAGACCTGACAGAGGCGGTAGATGCTTTCTGCGAAGCATATGATGCCGTTGTGTTCTGCGATCATACCAGCAATTACAAGGGGAAATATCGAGTCAATCCTTGTCTCGTGCTAAGTCAGGAAGGATATAGTACATCTGCGGCAAGCATGGACGTGCTTATTCATATAGGCGATATATCCGGTGCTTATATTAACATGAGAGCTAGAGAAGTCTGGAGGGTGAACCCTGATGGGGAGCTTCGAGATACGTTTCGAAAGCTCCGCTATACCTTTGAGATGGAAGAAAAAGATTTCTTTGAAAGCTATGTAAAGCTTGCTTCGGGGAGGAGCAGCCGGGGCAATGCCTTCCTGTCTGAATGGAAAAGCGAATGCAGGAAGGTTGCTGAGAAGATACCAGAACTGCCCTTCTCCAATGCATGGATTGCCGGGCAGACACTGCCACGCTTGCCGGAGGACAGTGTTCTGCATCTGGGAATATTGAACTCTCTGCGTACATGGAATTTTTATGAGGTTTCTGAGAGTGTGTTGGGATATTCGAATACTGGGGGCTTTGGGATTGATGGCATATTCTCCTCTCTCTTGGGCGCTTCGTTTGCAGATCAAAACAGGTTGTACTTCGGTGTGATTGGTGATTTGGCATTTTTCTATGATATGAACGCCTTGGGCAATCGCCATGTGGGCAATAATCTGCGCCTTATCCTCGTGAATAATGGGTGTGGTACAGAGTTTCGTAATTATACCCATCCAGCGGCAAAATTTAAGGAGGATGCGAATGCATATATGGCAGCAGCAGGGCACTATGGGAATCAGTCGCCGGAATTGGTAAAGCATTATGTGCATGATTTGGGTTTTGAATACTTGTGTGCACGTAATAAGGAAGAGTATCTGAATAATATAGAACGGTTTCTCCTGCCGCATCTAACGGACAAGCCAATTGTGTTTGAGGTTTTTACGGATAGCAAAGATGAAAGCGATGCGTTGCAGATAATGTATAATCTGGAAACATCGGCACTTGGGTCTGCCAAAAAACTAGCTAAAGGAGTGCTGGGGCCGAAAGGCGTACAAACTCTTAAGAAATTGATAAAGTAGTTATGGAGAAGATAGTGTGAAAATATTAGTTTTAGGTGGCACCGGTACCATGGGGATTTACTTAATCGACCTTTTGGCAAATGATGGTGCAACGGTTTATGTAACCTCAAGGCAGTCGCGAGAAGACAAGGGCAGCATACACTTTATAAAGGGAAATACGCATGACAGAAAATTTTTAGTGGAGCTCCTGCAGAATAACCAGTTTGATGCTATAGTTGATTTCATGGTATATACCCAGAAGGAGTTTCAGGCGAGAGTGGATGCTTTGTTAGCTGCCACTCGCCAATACGTTTTCTTAAGCTCGGCGAGAGTCTATGCAGACTCTAAGGTTTCGATCCGAGAAGCAAGTAGCCGATTGCTTGATGTCTGCGAGGATCAAGTATACCTTGCGACAGATGAATATGCCCTTGCAAAGGCGAGACAGGAGGACATGCTGAAGGCTTGCGGCAAAACGAACTGGACGGTAATTAGACCTTACATAACTTATGGCGAAGGAAGACTGCAATTAGGATTATATGAAAAAGAGTCATGGCTTTACAGGGCTTTATGTGGCCGTAGTATTGTATTTTCAAGAGATATCGCAGCGCGTATGACGACGCTTTCCTATGCCTATGATGTGGCTAGGTGCATAAAGGAACTTGTGGGGAAGGATGCTGCCTTGGGTGAGATTTATCAGGTAACGACCGACGAGTCCCTAACATGGGCAGAAGTATTGGAGCTATACAAACAGATAATAGGAAAGAAGACGGGTAAAACTCCTAAGGTAATTTGGGTGGACAGCCTGTATGACCTGGGAACGAATAGACCCTATTACCAGGCGGAGTATGACCGATTTTATAACAGAATTTTTGACAGTGCAAAAATTGTACATGCTACAGGCTTGAATAATTTTACAACTGCTCGGGAGGGGCTGGAAAAGAGCCTAGGTGCCTTGCTGAAGCAGCCCTCGTTTAGAGAGATTAACTGGGAGCAAGAGGCATTAAGTGACAAGGTGGCAGGAGAACGGACAGGATTGGATGAGATTCCTAATGCAAGAGGAAAGGCAAAGTATTTGATTTATCGGTATTTGCCAAGGGGGATGGCTGATATGCTGGCAGATGTGTTCAAGAGGATGGAGCGGTTTTTATGAAAGTAGGAATTATCACAATTACTAGAGATCTAAATTACGGCAATCGCCTGCAAAATTATGCCTTGCAACATTTTCTGGAAAATATGAATATAATAGCTCACACTATTTTAGATACCTATGACTGTGATCACGTACCTTTCTCTTGGAGGGGTTTTTTTAAGAGACATGGGCTAATAAAAGGCTTAATAAAAATAATTATAGATTATAAGGGGTGCCGAACTAATCTGCCTTATGCCTTAAAAAGGCAGGAATCTTTTTTAGCGTTTAATACAAAATATATTAAATTTAGCGACGTTAAGGCATATTACGATAAAATACCTGCTTCTGTAACCAGCATGTATGATTATTTTATTGTTGGCAGCGACCAAGTTTGGAACCCCTGCTTTAAATGTACTGGTTTAGAGTTTCTCACCTTTGCTCCCAAGGGAAAACGCATAGCTTATTCAGCCAGCTTTGGTATATCAACATTGCCATCAGAAGTTCATGAACATTTTACAACATGGCTGAATGAAATGACGGCAATATCTGTGCGCGAGCATACCGGCGCGGATATTGTCCATGAACTGACAGGACGCAAAGCTGAGGTTTTAGCTGATCCTACCTTATTGCTTACTGCCGGTGAGTGGAAACAAATTGCCCGCAAGCCTGTCTGGTATAAGGAAGAGGATTATATACTGTTATATTTTTTGGGGCCAATTCCTGATGAAGCGACAATGGCAATTAGGAAAATTGCAAATGAGAATAGCTTAAAAATCATCAATGTATTAGACCGTAGCAATTTGGAGTATTATTGCAGCGCTCCTGATGAATTTATTTATTTAGTCGAACACGCCCGGCTTGTCTATACAGATTCATTTCATGGAACGGTTTTTTCCATCTTAATGCAAGTTCCTTTTGTTAGTTGTGAACGGGTATCAGTCGTAGAACAAAGTATGATATCGCGTATTGACACCTTGCTGGATACCTTTTCGTTACAAGAGCGAAAAGGCACTAGGAAAAATGGGTATCAGCTTAATGCTGTTTTTAATATAAATTTCACAGCATGTGAGGAAATCCTCTCAGCAGGGCGAACACGTGCGAAAAGCTTTTTGACAGCTTCATTAAATCTTTGATTGAAAAATAAAAAGCCGAATACTAGCAGGACTATCAAAAATGCGAGGTTCAAAAGTACTACATTCAAAGACGCAAAAAGTCTTCTAAAGCAAGGAAATGGTTGATAATAAGGGTAATCAAGCAATATTGCGAAAGATAAACTATATCGTAGGAGGAGGGATTATTTGTCCATTCTACTTTCAATCATAATTCCAGTAGTTGAACCTAAGCTGGATTTGCAATTGTTACTGAAATCATTGGTACCGTTTATCTTTGATGCTAGAATTGAAGTGATTATAGTCAATCAATCCGGTAAAAGAACGGATTATTGTAGTAATACACCGTCAGTACGAGAGCATATTCTGACACAGGTAGTTCCTGCAGCAAATGCAAGAAATATTGGCGCTACGTTAGCTAAGGGCGAGTATTTGTTCTTTTTAGATGATGACGCATTGGTTATATGTAATAGAGAGGGCGTTTTAACATTAATTCATCTATTAGAAACCAATAAGTATGATATAGTTTTAGCCCAAAGGGGAGAGGTGGTGGAAGGTGAGTATATCTCACACTGGCCGTCTGCTCAACAGGTGAATTATAAAAATTTTCCCCGCTTTTCTATAGAATGGAATGTTATAATAAATAAGAAAACATTTCTAAGGCTAGGTGCTTTTCCTAATATTGGCGCTGGTTCAAAGCACGCCGCTCTTTCAGGAGAATGTTTTGTATTAATGGCCCGAGGAATTGCGCAAAAAATTCCTATAGTGTTATGTCCTGCAATTAAGGTGGCTCACCCTAGTCTAATCACAAAACCGAAGGCCGCTGTGGTCGCTTTAGGCTATGCGTATGGCGATGGATATGCAATTGGGTTATCGCAGAAATTCTTTCTATGTCTTCCGCGCCTTTACTGGATCATAAGAGTTAGTACGGTCTGTATATTGGGTCCATTAAGACATTATTTAGTTAAAGATGAGCGAATCGAAAATTTGGGAATCGTTCTATACAAAGTTAAATTTTTAGGTTTCATTGATGGAATTTTGGGTAGACCGAAATCACAAAAATGGTTAACTAAAAAAATAAAAAAATGACATTTTATAAAATTATCTTAAATCTATGAATGAGCAAAAATGATAACAAATTTTCACAGTTAAAACATTAAGCTTATCCCTATGCAATTTTAAGTTTCACCAAAATTTTTGTAAGCGGCACATTGTTTTTCGCAGCATGGTAAATCATAGCCACTTTGTCGCGTTGGCTAGCAGTGCGTACTTCTTTCAGCCTGTGTCCTAAACGACAGTAGTTTCCCGTACCAATCACGCAATAGAGATAGGTTAGGGCAATTAGCGCAAGTATTCTGTCGATAGCTTGTGCGGAACGCACCTGGTAGGTATTTAGCCCAAAGTTGCCTTTGCTTTGACGAAAAAAGATTTCAATCGGCCACCGCTGGCTGTAATACGCAAGCAAGGTTTGAGTGGCTAACTCGGTATCAGTAGAAAGGAAGGCATGCAGGCAACCCTGCATTTGAAAGGAATGTTTCGGCCAACACAGGATAACAACTGCATAATCGATCCCATTGAGAGCAACTTCATATCGGTATACCCAATACTCTTTACGTCCCACGGTAACGAGGTGGACATCGTTTTTTTCAATGTATTTGGCAAACTCCTTGATTTGGATGCGAACTCCTTGGGGATAAATTACACGGTTGGTTTTTAACCCGCCAATCAGATGAAAACTTTTCCTTAGATGGGCTTCGATTACGCTTTGGCAGGTAAACCAGGAATCGCACAGACCGTAAGCAGCGCCAGTAGCCATAGGCAAAGATTCAACAATATGACACACTCTATCGATTTTGCTTTCGCGCTCACGATCGTAACGCTCTATCGCGTAAGGAACAAGCTTTCCAGCACAAGACAGCATCGTGGTAAGCATCTGGTGTCCCCATACTTTTCGATGTTCCAGATGGGATTAATGAAACTGCTTTTTTTCAATCGGCGACTTGGCCTGTGACGAAGGCTTTGTCTTCTCAGCAATTGTATCATCGTGGATAACAAGAGGGGAGCACCGTGTTGTCGAGCTTTTTGATAGACCAGTTGTAGCGACTGTTTGCGGATGGAACGCCAGATATATTCCTCATTCCAGGCACCTTGGCTTAAAAATTTTTCGTAGGTTGTTCGGTGGCATACTGCGTGACTAAGCGTTACTAAATCCACCACCTTGCAGCGATAGCCAAACTGCACAGCCCCTATGATAAACTCCTCAATATGGCGTAAGACGGGCTTGGAGAAATAGAATGCGAAGGAAAGACTCGATTAAGAATTTGCGTAGTTTGGATGTTTCTGATATCCTATGGCTTGGAGACATCTGCATTCCCTTTCGGTTATGGTTTGTGTGGGAACTTATTCATAATACAGAATGGAGTCATTGTCTCTATTTTTTTGTATTTATTTATTGGAATCAGTTTTGCTCATTCATAGTTAAATAATATCTTATTTTTAGTGTGTCCAAAAACTGATGCTAATGTGGTGAGCCGAAATTAACCTGCAAGGATGATGGATGTGGATTTTTGGATTGGAATTAATATGTTTTTAGTTTTAGGGGTTATCATCCAATTTTTTTTACCTAATAAGAATCTTTATGTACCGGTTGCATTATTATCCATGCTTACTTTTTTTTCAGCTTTTCGATATGCTATAGGAACGGATTATTTTAATTACATTAGGCTTTACGATTATGTATCATCTAGTCAAAGTTTTTTAGCTTATCCAGAAGTGTCATTTCAAATTTTATCAAATATATTACATTTATATGGATTTCAATATCAAGCTCTATTTGTAATTTATAGTGTTTTAACCTCACTATTTTTGTGGAAAGGATTGAAAATATATTTTGCTGATTACACCAAAATGACTATTGCTATTAGTTTGTGGGGGATATTTCTTCCGGGGTGGTGGGGATCTTTTAATAGCATAAGACAGTCTTTAGCCACAAGTATTTTTTTATGGGGAAGTAAGTATATCTTAGAAAAAAAAATATTTCACTACGCATTAATATGCGGCTTAATGGCAAGCATACATTATAGTGCTATGCTTTTGTTTTTTTGCTATTTTTGGGTTAACCCCATAAAGAAATGGGTAATGGTATCTTTAGTGGCTGCATCGTTAGTACTCTCTTTACTGGGAATTGTTCCTCATATTATAAATAGCGTAATTAGTATGTTTGGTTTTATCACTCATTATAAAGAATATTTGGAAATCAATCCGTCTATTCTTGGACTAGCAAGTATTATTTATATCTTTGTATGGGGCTTGTTCCTTTGCTTGGGCAATAGCAAAAATCGGATCGAAAATTTTATAATGTTTATGAATACATTAGGTGTATGCATAATGATATTAGGCAGTTTTTCCCCGAGACTATATAGAATAAGATATTATTTTGATACTTATTTTGTTCTTACCAGTGTTTTTTTTATGTATAAGTTTAAAGAAAAAGTTGTATTAGTTGCTTTATTTATATTATTTCTGTTCTCAGTATGGTTTTGCTACGGAATATATAATTATAATCAGTTTGAAGATAGAGGTAATATTCAATATAAATTCAATTTTGAGTTACTGTAACTATAGTAAAAGAAGTGGAGTGATAAAATATTATAATTGGAATCGATTCTAGGTTTGCCATACATTCTCGCAGAGGAATTGGTAATTATGTCCTGGCTTTGCTACAAAATCTATCTGAAATCGATAAGGGTAATCAGTACATCTTATATACCGATAAGGACGACTTAGAGCAGGTTTTACCATCACAAAAAAACTTTAGCGTACAGAGACTGCGATGCGCTAATTATGCAGTGTGGGAGCAAATTTTGTTGCCTCTGCAGGCTCAAAAAGACGGAATCAATATTCTACATTGCACAGGAAATACTGCTCCTATATGGCTACCATCATCAATTCGATTAGTTATCACAATACATGATGTGATGTACTTAAAAAAATCCAATGTGGTTCCGGGAGTAAAGAGTTTATATCAAAAAATGGGACGCATATATAGGGGGTGGGTGGTTCCTCGAATTGTTTATAATGCAGATAAGGTTGTAACTATTTCTAATTTCTCTAAAGAAGAAATTATTGGTGAATTTCCTAAACTGCAAAATGGTGATCTTACAGTTATATATGAAGCGGCAAATCGGCAATTTAAACAAGTAGACTCTGTACTGATAGAGAAAATCAAAAATAAGTTTAACATAAGGAGCCCCTATGTTTTTACTTTAGGAGCAATTGATCCACGCAAAAATACGAAGCGCATTTTAGAAAATTATATCGCATTGAGAGAAAGCAATTCAATTCCGTTTCAGTTGGTAATTTCAGGTGTGCCAAAATGGGAAAAAACGGAGTACTACACAATTTGGCAGAGAACACGATTCAGGGAAGATATAATATTTACCTCTTTTGTGGAAGAAGTTGAATTGGTTGCATTATATAATGGGGCACTAATGTTTCTGTATCCTTCTTTATATGAAGGGTTTGGGTTGCCCCCTTTAGAGGCAATGTTATGTGGTACCCCTGTTATTACGTCAAATGTTACTTCCATTCCTGAAATTGTTGGTCAGGCAGCGATACTGGTCGATCCTTTAGATAATCAAGGCATGCAGACTGCTATTTCATCAGTCATGCATAATGATGCATTAAGGCAGCAATTAGTTTTCGCTGGTTTGATTCGGGCGAAGGACTTTTCGTGGTTAAGAATGGCGAAAGAGACATTGGATGTTTACCGAGAGGTATTAGAAAGGTACGAATAAGCTGTATGAATATTTTATTTCTTACGCCTCGGTTTCCCTATCCTCCGGTAAAAGGTGATCAAACTGTTGCCTATAATCGTATAAGGACATTGGGAAAAAGGCATAATGTTATTTTACTTTCTTTTTTTGAAACAGAAGATGAGTTACAAGGCATAGAGCATTTGCAGGATTTTTGTAAAGATATAATTTTGATTCAATTACCTAAATGGAAATCTATTTTACATATCGGATTGAATTTCTGGCGATCGTCATTACCTTTACAGGTACTATATTATTCAGGATCGCAAAGGTTTCAGGAGTCTTTGGAGCGGCTTATTGATGATTATCAAATTGATGTCGTTCATTGTTTTTTACTTAGATTAGTGCCCTATTTGGAAAATTGTCAGGTGCCAATAATATTAGAACTAATTGATTCAATGCAACTTAATTTAAAACGTCGATTAACGCGAGAGCCGTTTTTAAAAAAACAAGTAATCCAAAACGAATTCCAGCGGATTTGTCGTTATGAGCCGACTATCGGTGGGCGTGTCAAGTATTTGATTGTGGTGGCTGAGGAAGATCGCAAATATATTCGTAGTGCTAATGTTCAAATTATACACAATGGGGTTGACTTAGGAAGTTTTCAACCGATGGCTATCACCAGTGCACGAAAATACAATCAAATTGTATTTTCTGGAAATATGGGGTATGCGCCTAATCAGGAAGCCGTTTTATGGTTTGTGCAACAATGTTTTTCAATTATACGAAAACAGATTCAGGATGTTGAGTTTTGTATAGTAGGCAAGAATCCTTCTTCGGCTATACAGGAATTAAACAAAGTCAATGGGATTCATGTGGTCGGTTATGTTGCTTCCATGTCTGAATATATATCTCAGGCTGGTATTGCGATTGCTCCCATGCAATCCGGTTCAGGGATGCAAAATAAAATTTTAGAGGCAATGGCATGTGGGCTGCCTGTAGTAACAACTACTTTAGGCTTGGGAAGTATACGTGCAGTAGCCGATAAGGAGATTATTGTGCGAGACGATCCCTCAACTTTTAGCGAGTGTATTGTCGAACTGATACAGAATAGGGAGCGCATCTTAGCAATTGGAAAGGCTGCTCGTCAATATGTCGAAGCATACCATAGTTGGGAGAAGGCTGCGGAGAGAATTGAAAGCTTATATTCCTCTAGCAAAGAAGGAATTGCAGACAGGTTAAAATAGTGAGTCTATGTGGGGAAGTGACACAGTGCGTGCTATAAATAAGGGGAATATTTTAGTTAAGGTGAAGCCGATATGCTTTATGTCCTGAAACTTTGAGAATGTTTTTTCAACTGTGTAAATAGGAATAATATCCATAAAGAATAAAAAGGAATGGATTCCCATGACACAAGCATAATTTACAGATTCCCTTCGTTGTCGCAGGTAGGCAAGTGTACTCGTTCTCTGGACTGGAAGCTGTTATTATGAAGCGGGTGTCAACCGGGCTGGGTGTTACATCAAGTCAAGTGATTATCGAAGCGGCTAGCTTAAATACGCGGCAGAATGCTGAAAATGTTAAGCGAATTTACATGCACCACGGCTTTCACCGCCCTATCTCAGTAGTGGTATACCCTACCCGGCAGATTATCAGGTAAATCAGGCATTCAGTTTTTCGGTGCATAAGCTATATCCAACAGAAGGTACCTTATGGAGCAGTAGTTTGGTTTTGAGGGAAATATTTGGAGCTTGTGGGAGCTAAACTGTTTTATAAATAGAAAATAAATGTATTTATATGGAATTGTATACAACAGCAGGAATTTCTTAGTTAATGTCGTATTCTAGCATAATTAAGTTTTTTGTTCATCATTTGTCTTTGTAAAGGTGGCGTTTGACGTGCATAGACGGTTTCCCATTATTCGCCGGGTAGTGTTGCTATTGGGTGATACGATTCTTATCTTAACAGGCTTAATCCTTGCGATATTAGTTAACGGGGCATTAAAAACTGCGCCGCAACAGGGAATATTAGCCTATTATCAATTATTTCCTGTTGTCGTTGTTGCGTCTTGGCTGGTATTAACAGCGAATAGTCTTTTATCTATTGTGCGAATGCTGGCGTCACAAGTAATTATTAGTGTAGGCGTAGCTATCTTTCAATTGCTGATTATTACAATGGCTGCCAGTTTTTTTCTGTTTGAGTCTCATTCGCGCGCGGTCTTCTTACTTGCGGCGATATTTCAATTTGTGCTTCTTTCGCTGTGGAAATATATCAATTGGCGTATCGAAAAAGCCAGATTGAAGCCGAAAAATGTATTGGTTATGGGTTCAGGTCAGGATTGCAACCGGATTATCGCACGCTTGTCCAGTCAAACCTTTGCGCATTTTTTTGTCCGCTGCTGCTTACTTTCACGAAATGAAACCAATAATCACTGGCGGCAGGAGATGGAACAGGCAGATTTGATTATCATTGCTTCCGATGTGCCGCTTGCTAAGAAAGCATTGATTGTTCAACAGGCGCATAACAGCGGCAAGCAGGTCGCCTTTATCCCGGATTTTTATGAATTGTTCTGCCTGAATACGGAACTTGATAAATATGATGACATCCCCGTGTTTCGGGCCAAGTATTTGCGGCCAACGATGGAAACCCGTCTGATGAAGCGAGGGCTTGATTTGGCAGTCGCTGTTGTTGGGTTGCTGGTTTTATGGCCTGTTTTTATTGCGGTGGCTGCGGCGATTCGGCTTGAGGGCAGAGGGCCGGTTCTTTATACACAGGTACGGACCGGCCGGGATGAAAAAGATTTCGTCATTTATAAGTTTCGCACTATGCGCACCGATGCGGAAAAACTGTCGGGTCCTGTACTGGCTGCAGAGAATGATCCCCGCATTACCCGTGTGGGAAACTTTCTGCGTGCTGCCAGACTGGATGAGCTGCCGCAGTTATTGAATGTCATTCGCGGTGAAATGAGTATTGTCGGTCCGCGTCCGGAACGTCCGGTTTTTGTTGAACAGTTAAAGCGAACCATCCCAAATTATCACTATCGTCACAATGTCAAGCCCGGAATTACCGGCTTTGCTCAGGTTCATGGCAAGTATAATACTTTACCGCAGGACAAGCTGGTATATGATCTCATTTACATTCAGCGCTGCTCAGTGCTGAATGATTTGGAAATTATGCTGCAGACTGTTCGGATTTTGTTGATTAAAGACAGTACTGAAGGGGTTACAGTACAAAGGGAGCAGGTACAAGCTGCCCGTGCTGAATTGGCCGTTGACAGAAAGTCGAGCGGAGCTTAAAGCGGGCTATTGGTAACTGGGTGGTACCGGCTATATTGGCAGCCACCAGTTACCTGTATATATTGAGCAGGTGAAACAGGCGTCTGCGACTAAGATCTGCCTGTTTTTTAGGCCAAAGGGGGACGGTTTCCGATTTGGCACATATCGAAAAGTTAATATGCAGGAGCATTGTAATAATGAAAGCGAATCGTAATATATGGGTTTCTTACCTATAATTTGTTCCATTATTTGGATAGGAGAGATGTAAGTCTACATAATTTCTGGTAATATTGCTATTCTTGAATAGTAAGCATATACAAAAAACGCTACAAGCTATAACGAATTTATTTTCGTTTTGTGCCTTAAGCGAAGCAAAAAGGAGGTTATAAAAAAATGAAAAAGTTGTTAATGCTTATTCTTATAGGTATATTTTTAGTGCCGGGTTTAAATGTTTATGCTGCAAAAAAATCCGATGGGATGTCACCCTTATATAGGTATTACAATAGCTCAATTGAAGACCACTTTTATACTACAGATTTCAATGAACTTGGCAATGGTGGCCAAGGTTATGCGTATGAAGGTATTGAAGGTCATGTCTATAATCGACAACAACAAGGTACCGTTCCTTTACATAGATATATAAACAATCGGACTGGAGACCATTTTTATACTACTGATTTTAGAATACTTGGTAGAGGGAAAGATGGCTACGTTTATGAGGGGATACAATGCTACGTTTATACTAAACGTCACCAGAGAACAGTTCCTTTACACAGATATTACAATAGTTCAACCGAAGACCATTTTTATACAACAAATTTTCGTGAGCTTGGAAATGGTTATAAGGGTTATGTTTATGAAGGTATAGAGTGCTTTATACTTAAATAATTTTCCGCTTATGTGGCAAAAATTGAAACTATGTACAATCAGGCTGAGAAGATTCAGCAAAAGAATCAAATCCTATTTTATAATAAACAGCATAATACTTAACAAATTAAATATATATAATTACGAATTGCTTAATATGATATAATTATGTAAAAGCTATTTGCAGGTGATAATATGACTGAAACAGCATGTTTTATAACTTGTGTTAACAACGACGATTTATATAACGAATGCTTGGACTATATTAGCCGACTTGATGTACCCACAGGGATAAACATTCAAACTATTGCCATTAGAGGTGCAAAGAGTATTACAAGTGGATATAACTCAGTCCTTTCTAATAAGGCTAAATACAAGATTTATTTGCACCAAGATACTTTTATCATTGACCGCTTTTTTATCCATAAGATAATTAATGTATTTAATGGTGATCCTAAAATAGGCTTACTTGGTGTAATTGGCTCAAAAGATATAACCAAAGACGCAGTATGGTGGCACGGAAAACAGAAATACGGCAAAGTCTTTGAAAATAGAACAGGCGCAAGTAAATTGCTTAGCTTTGGCGATGTAAATAATGATTATCAGTCAGTTAAGTTTTTAGATGGTTTAATATTGGTTTCGCAATACGACATCCGTTGGCGGGACGACATTTTCGATGGCTGGCACTTTTATGACATGTCTCAGTGCCTGGAGTTTATCAAAGCGGGATACCAAGTTGTAATACCAAAGCAAGACACACCTTGGTGTTTCCATGCCTGCGGTACTGTAAGCGTAGAAAAGTATGACCACTATCGATTAATATTTCTGCATGAATATGCCCGATATCTTTTCCCGTTTAGTTGGTTTTTTGTATTGCAATATAATAAGTATAAGCTAAAGAAAATACAAAGAAAACATTAAAGTAAGCCCTTAGCAGAGTGATGTTTGTATAAAGGATTTATTATAATTAAGCAGATGTACTGCTGCTATAGGTAAATCTAAGATTTGAGAAAGTGAGATACAGCATGGGCACTATTATTGTTACCGGCGGGGCCGGTTTTATTGGCAGCAACTTTGTTCATATTGCCCTCAAACAGCAAGATGTTAAGATTGTAAACCTGGACAAACTAACGTACGCAGGGAACCTGGATTCTTTAGTTGATATCAAAAATGAGGCGAGATATACTTTGGTGCAGGGGGATATCTGTGATCAGGCGGTAGTAGCTGAACTATTAACTAAATATCAGCCAATAGCGATTGTCCATTTTGCCGCTGAATCACATGTGGATCGCTCTATTGATGGACCGGATGAATTTATTAAAACGAATATTAATGGTACATTTACGCTGCTGGAGGCCGCAAGAAAATATTGGCGTGAGTTAAGCGATGAAGGGAAAAATAAATTCAGGTTCTTGCATGTTTCTACAGATGAGGTGTATGGCAGCTTAGGGCAAACTGGCTACTTTACTGAAGAAACCCCCTATGCACCTAATTCACCGTATTCAGCCTCCAAAGCTGCTTCTGATCACTTAGTGCGTGCCTATTTCCACACCTATGGCTTACCGATATTGATGACTAATTGCTCTAATAACTACGGGCCATTTCAATTCCCTGAGAAGCTTATCCCGCTTATAATCCTCAATGCATTGGAGGGTAAGCCGCTGCCTGTCTATGGGACAGGCCGGAATATACGCGACTGGCTGTATGTAGAGGACCACTGTCAAGCTATCTTAACCATATTGGATAAGGGCTCTGTCGGTGAAAAATACAATATTGGCGGGCATAATGAAATGACTAATATGGATATTGTTCATACCTTATGCGATATTCTTGATGCGAACCGTCCACGCAGTGATGGCAAGTCGTTCCGTGAGCAAATTACCTTTGTTAAAGACCGTCCCGGCCATGACTTACGCTACGCCATTGACGCTTCGAAAATCCAGCGGGAGTTAGGCTGGGTACCGGCGGAAACCTTTGCAACAGGCATCATCAAGACTGTTAATTGGTATCTCAATAACAGCGAGTGGTGTCAGCGGGTCACCGATGGCAGCTACCGCCGTGAACGACTGGGAATGGGAGAATAGCAACAATGGCAGTAACAAAAGGGATTATATTGGCCGGTGGCTCCGGCACTCGTCTGTATCCGGCGACAAAATCAGTGAGTAAACAGCTGATGCCGGTTTATGATAAACCAATGATCTACTATCCGTTATCTACCTTACTCCTGGCTGGTATTCGGGATATCTTAATCATTACGACCCCGCAGGACCGGGAGTGTTTTTTGAACTTGCTTGGCACAGGCGAGCAGTGGGGCATTCAGTTGTCCTATGCCGTGCAGCCAAGCCCTGACGGGTTGGCCCAGGCCTTTATTATTGGTGAAGCATTTATTGGCCATAACAGTTGTGCCCTGATCCTAGGAGATAATATTTTTTATGGATATGGTTTCAGCCAAAAATTACAGGCAGCCGTTCAGCAAGCTGCAGGTGCAACCGTTTTTGCCTACTGGGTCAGTAATCCGGAGCGGTACGGGGTCGTTGAGTTTGATAGTAAAGGACAGGCTGTCAGCTTGGCAGAGAAGCCGCTTCAGCCTAAATCCAATTACGCCGTTACCGGACTGTACTTTTATGACCACAATGTGGTTGAATTGGCTAAGTCAGTTAAACCGTCGGTGCGGGGGGAACTGGAAATTACCCATCTAAACCGCCTGTATTTGGAACAGAATGTACTACGGGTGGAAACATTAGGCCGCGGCTATGCCTGGCTGGATACGGGGACACATGAGTCACTGCTGCAGGCCTCGAACTATATTGCTACGATTCAGGAGCGGCAGGGACTGATGGTAGCCTGCCCGGAAGAGATCGCTTATCGCATGGGGTATATATCGCGCGATGAATTGATCGCGCTAGGCAGTGTTATGAAGAACAATGGGTATGGTCAGTATCTCCTGAAGATTGCCAGGAGTGAATAGGAAGGCTAAGCCTGCCGGTAATGGCAGGCTTTTTTTGATAAAATATCAAGCGAGTGGAGTGGACTGATTTGAAAGTAATCGAAACAAATTTACCGGGGGTAGTCATTCTGGAACCCAAGGTGTTTGGGGATAGGCGGGGATTCTTTAAAGAAACGTGGCAGAAATCGCGGTATGAAGCGATTGGAATTACCGAAGAGTTTGTACAGGATAATATCTCTTTTTCTACACGGGGTGTATTGCGGGGGTTACATTACCAGCAGCCTCATACCCAGGGGAAACTAGTATCGGTTATCCAGGGAGAGGTATTTGATGTCGCTGTAGATATCCGAGTGGGTTCACCGACTTTCGGGCACTGGGCAGGTGCATTTCTTTCCGGCGAAAACCATCATCAGCTATGGATTCCGCCGGGGTTTGCCCATGGCTTCTGTGTAGTCAGTGATACTGTCTATTTCGCGTATAAATGCAGTGATGTGTATACACCGGCCGCTGAAGGCGGTATCATCTGGAACGATCCGGATATCGGGATCGAATGGCCGCTGACCGAGGTCAAACTTTCGGGAAAAGATCAGGACTACCCGCGTTTGCGTGATATTAATCCGGCGCGTCTGCCGCAATTCGGTGGATAGTAAAACAGGAGGCGATCTTATGAGGATGTTAGTAACAGGTGCTCACGGTCAGCTGGGCCGGGAGATTGCCAGGCAAGGGCAAAACCATGAGTTGATCCTGACTGATGTTGATACTCTGGATATAGCGGACGGAAAGCAGGTTCGTTCCCTTTTCCAGGCGGTGCACCCTCAGGTAGTGATCCATTGTGCGGCCTATACGAACGTGGATGGGGCGGAAACGGACAGCGATACCGCATTCCGTGTTAATGTCATTGGTGCCCGGAATATAGCGGTCGGTTGTCTGGAGACCGGGGCGCGGATGACCTATATCAGTACCGATTATGTGTTTGATGGTGCAGGCACTGACCAGTATCGTGAGTTTGATCCGGTCCATCCGCAGACCGTATATGGCCGGACCAAATGGCAGGGAGAAGAAATCGTACGGCAAATCCTTGGCCGGCACTATATTATCCGTACTGCCTGGTTATACGGGGAGGGGAACAACTTTGTCAAAACCATGCTGCGCCTGGCCGGAACGCAAAAATCCTTACGGGTAGTCCAGGATCAGATTGGTACGCCAACCTCAACCGTTGACCTGGCTTGGTCAATTTTTCGATTGCTGGAAAACGATGCCTATGGCACCTATCATGCCAGCTGCCAGGGACAGTGCTCATGGTATGAGTTTGCCTGTGAGATTTTTCGGCAGACAGGCAAAGATATTGAGGTGATTCCCGTAACAACCGCTGAGTTTGTCAGACCGGCAAAACGTCCGGCTTATTCTGTCCTGGATAATTATATGCTGCGAATGTCGGTGGGGGATCCTATGCGTGAATGGCAGCAGGCACTGCGTGAATATTTGGGGTTGTGATTAGTGCGTTGAAGTGTCAGATTAGAGGGCAACCTTATTTTCTATAAAATCTATCAGATATAGATCGAATAATGGTGGTGTACCATTCTGAAACTTTAATGCAAGGCAGTGTGAAGGACGGCTGCTGCCGGTAAAAGTGTGCTGCTGGGATACTCTTCTAGGAGGATTATGCAGGTTGCGTCTAGGCAATACAATGCTGGTATGGTAGAATAAGCCCATGGGACAAGGTATTATTTTTCTTGTATAATAATTTTTTACGATAAGAAAGGAATTGCCAGTGAATATCTTGATCGTTTTTTCGCAGCCCTGGGCGGTAGGTGGGGCCGAAACGCATGTAACTGATTTAGTCAAGGGCCTTGTTCAACGCGGCCAGGCCGTATATTTAGCCGTACATGCCAACCGGTCGCCACAGTTGGAAGGAATCGTAAAAGAGCAATTTGTATTAAATTTCCGGTCTAAGAATCCCCTGGATTATGTTCAACTGACGCACCAAGTAGCAGGGATTGTAAAACAGTGTAATATTGATGTTATTCACGCGCATCAGCGGACATCGGGCTATGTGGCTGCTTATATAAATTATCTGACCGAAGCTCCGTTTTTGGTCACTGTTCATGATCCCTGGAACAGGGCTTACGGTAAAAAAATTCACGCAAAAATCTATGACCACATCATAACCGTTAGTGAATTTTTGCGGAACCGGTTTATTTATGAGTTTGGCTTTCTGCCGGAAAAGGTGCATACCATCCACAACGGGGCTGATCAGGACCGTTACAACCCGGCCCAATACGATCGGCGGCAGCTTGCGGGCTTAGGCGATGAGTTGGCGATCAAACCACAGGAAAAGGTAATCAGCCTGATTGCAAGATTATATAAGTCCAAAGGACAGCAGTATTTAATTGAGGCCGCCCCTACTATAGTGCAACGATTTCCACATACTAAGTTTTTACTGGTCGGTGACGGACCCCATGAGGGCTTATTGCGCCAACGTATTCAGGCGTTAGGGCTTACGGACTATTTTATTTTTACCGGCTACCGCCAGGACATACCAGAGATTATTACCCTGTCGGATATTGTGGTACGCCCCTCCGAAATGGAAGGGTTGCCGATTAATGTGATTGAAGCCATGCTGATGGCTAAACCGGTTATCGCTACTAACATTGCCGGGGTTCCCGAAATGATCGATCATGGCTGCAATGGCTTTATGATTGATGTCGGTGATGTGTCTGGTTTGGCCCGGAATTTGATTCATATTCTGGAAGATGATACCAGGAAGAATGCAATTGGACAGGCTGCCCGTGATACGGCATTAGCAAAGTTTAGTATTGAAAACTGTGTTAGAAAAACAGAAGCCCTATACCAGGAGCGGATTAAAGAAACAGGATCAAAGTGCAGCAAAAAAGGGGTATGCTTATGAGTGAGGCTCAATTAAGGGTTATCCCTAAAGTGATTCATTATTGTTGGTTTGGTGGCGCTGAATTATCGCCATTGGCTCGCGAATGCATCGCCAGTTGGGAAAAATACCTGCCAGATTATGAAATTAGATTATGGAATGAAGAAAATTTTGATATCAATAGCAATAAATTTGCCCGTGAGGCTTATGCGGCTAAACGCTGGGCGTTTGTATCAGACTATGTTCGCGCCTATGTTCTTTATGAATATGGGGGCATTTATATGGATACGGATGTGGAAGTGCTGCAAAATTTGGACCGGTTTCTGGTGCATCCGGCGTTTGCCGGCTTTGAGAACAGTACCCTCATTTCCACAGGCATTATAGGAACCCGCAGCAAGCATTGGTGGATAGGTGAACTTCTGGAGTACTATAAAAACCGCAGTTTTTACCGGGAAAACGGGAAAGCGGATATCAAGCCAAATACTTTCCTGCTTACAGGGTTAGCGAAACAGCATGGATTTGCAGAAGGTAATAGGTATCAGGTTCTGGTTGATGATGTTCATGTCTATCCCAGTGAATACTTTTGTCCGAAGAGCCCCCGGAACCATCAAATCGTACTTACTCCCAATTCTTATGCAATCCATCATTTTGAAGGATCCTGGCTGCCTTTAAACAGGCGTGTCAAGAAGCACCTGCGGTTATTCATGATGGCGCTCGTTGGCCGGGAACGATATGATCGATTTAGTGCTTTCTTGAAAAGGATAGGCAGACGTAGTTCTAAATGACAGCGCAAAAGCTTGAATCGTGCCGGTGTAAGTGATAAATTAAGGAAGAACTTTATAGTTAGCTAATAGTAAGGAGATACAATGGTCATGGCATTTAATCGGCAAGAATATAGCCCTGAAATTAATTTGTATTATCAAGATGAGCTGCCTCATGAGCTGGCGGAGGCAATTATCCGGCATGCCTGGTTTGGTTTATCAACAGCGGCAGAGGCGGAAAACTTTGAACTCATTCGAAATATTAGGTCCAAAGTCTATAAAATGAAGTTTCAGGGGGAAGTTTATTATCTGAAAAGCTATACTCCCCGGGATACCAGCAAAATAATTAAAAATTTTTTCCGGCCGGTCGATGCTGTCCGTTATTTTCAAATTACCGCAAAACTTAGAGCGGCGGGTGTTCCCATTGCCCAGCCGATATTGGCTTTAACCAAAAAAACCGGCTTTCGTTCTGCGGACAGCATATTTGTGACCCGCGAAGTTTCTGGCATGGATTTATATGACTATCTTCTTCAAGGCGCTCAGGATGATTCGGAGCAGAGAAAGAAAATGGTTATCCAATTTGCTTTTATGTGGAGTCGTTTAATTAATCTCAGCCTGGTACATCAGGACCCTTGGCTAGGTAATTTTATTATTCATTTTGATAAAGATAAAGACGATTTCCAGATTCAATTGATTGATGTGGATAATATTTATTTTATACCACTGCTGCCAAGAAAATTATTCTGGCTACTGAATGTGAAAAGATTGCATTATAAGCTGGGGAGGGTAAATTTCCCGGTCAGTCAATCTGAAATCCAATTATTTTTGGACAAATTAGATGAGTTTATGAAATTAGATACTTAGAATTTATTCGTAAGACTTTTCACTTCAATTATGTTATTTCGATTGAATTATTACTAAGGATGGGGGAATTCAGTGGAACTAGCAGTAACTATTGCAAATTCAATAACTATGAGTAATCAGTTTGGTACAAATTTTGATAATGGCACTGATAAAATAAGTATTGGTTTCGGGATTAATGCAAAGTATGCCCGTCCATTAGGTGTTACTATAACTTCTATTACGGTTAATAATCCGGATTTATTTCTGGATTTTCATGTATTTGCTAGTTCGATAGAATACGTGGATTTAGAGCGTATGCAAAAGCTTAGTATGGATTTTCCTAAGATAGCTATCCATGTTTATCAGGTTAATGATGCTTTTATTTCTCATCTGCCGGTACTAAAACACATTCCGTTGCCTATGTATTTTCGTCTTTTTATGCCGTTTATCTTGAAAGACAGGAATAAAGTGTTATATCTTGATTCCGATGTGATATGTCTTAACAATATATCGGAACTGATTCACTTGGATATGAATCATTATCCTGCCGCTGTTATTCCCGATATACCACGAACTGCTATTAAACAATCAAAAAGATTGAATTTAGAGAGTGAATCGTATTTTAATTCAGGTGTAATATTGATTAACGTTGAGGAATGGTTGAAACAAACTATCACGGAACAAGTTTTATCGACCCTATCAGAATCCTCGACCCATTTTTTCTTTCCTGATCAAGATGCGCTTAATTTAGTGTTAGAAGGCAAAAAGATTACTCTAGATCGGAAATGGAATTGTATTTTAGAAAATGAGAGTGGTGAGGATATTCCTGATGACACAATTTTTCTTCACTGTACGGCCCGGCCAAAGCCCTGGGAAGTAGCCTGTGATAAGAAATCGCAAGCTTATAGGCTTTATTCTCAGTATGAGAGTTTGTCGCCATGGCGGGGACTCCCGCTTCTGCAGCCCTCCATTCCTAGTGATGCAAGGATCTATGCAAGAAAACTTTTTGCTGAAGGCCATATTATTGCAGGAACTGCTTGGTTTTACAGATATTTAACAATGAAATATGGAAGCAAAAATTAGTAAATAGAGTTTGAAGATATATACCTAAATAATATAAGGAAAGGCAGGGCGGAAAGTGAGTAGTCTTGTGTCAATCATTATGCCGGCTTTCAATGTTGCCGATTATATAGCCGAAAGCATTGAATCAATTATCAATCAGGAATATAAAAACTGGGAACTGATTGTGATCAACGATGGTTCGACAGATTCTACACCTGACATTGTACGCTCTTTTATTCAAAAGGATTCACGTATCAGGCTTTATGAGCAGGAAAATCAAGGGGTATCTGTGGCTCGTAACCAAGGGATGAAGATTGCGGCGGGAAAGTATCTGGCTTTTTTAGATGGAGATGATCTGTGGGACAAATCCTTTTTAATGAAAGTTGTAACAGCCAAGGAGTTAAATCCTGTTGATATGGTATTTTCCGGATACCAATCAATGGCGAAAAACGGATATCTTAAGAAGTTTAGGTTTCAATATATGGATGGAGATATTTTACTCCCTTATTTAAAAGGCGTAGTTGGCATGTGTATCGGCTCAGTGCTTGTTGATAAAGCCTTTCTTTGTCAGTATAATATAAATTTTACCGAAGGCTGTTCGATGGGGGAAGACGGAGAATTTTTATTGAAAATTCTATGTATAGCTAAAGTTCACGCTGTTCGGGAAAAATTAATGATCTATCGAACAAGGCCAGGTTCGGCCCGTCACTCCGCCTTTCAATGGCAGATACGCCTTCAAAGGCTAGAAGCCATTAAGCGAGTTGTCCAATATATGCAGGAATATAGCGACAAATTGAAAGCAGCGCCTGCTTTAAGGGCTTTGACTGAAAATATAGGCTACCACCGGTATCGACTGTTGTGGAGAATGATTAAATATGGACAGCATCAAGATGCTTTGCATATGTTGGCTGAGCCTGAATGTATACAGGAACTTTTAGCAGTTCATAAAATGGATTTTCGGATTACGCATCAATTACAGTATGGGATTATTATGTCTAAAAATCAGTTTTTGTGGAAAGCCTGTGCACTTGGTTTGTTAAAATAAGTAGGAATAGAGTGGAAACTAATATCAGGATAGGGGAGTCAGTTTAAAAAGAGTTAATAAAACCCATATGGAAAGGAAAGATATGTTTACAAATAAAATTACCAGCAATCATATATTTGGGGTATTATTAAGTTTTCTTCTATTCGCCCTGCCAGCTGTCATGAGTTTTCCTTCAGGAAGAAGCATCACCACGTACACTTACCACATTATCGGTAGTGTTTTATGTTTGGCAACTTATAAAGCTGTGCAGAATCCCAAATATCGGGTTTGGATGCAGGCTGTGCTTTACCTGTTAGTGCTGATAAGCGCTATAAGTGCCATACAGGGAATCTACCAATATATTTTTTTAGGTATTAACCGGCCACAGGGACCTTTTACAAATACTAATATATTAGCCATGAATATAGAAATCATGATTCCGGTGGTACTTGCAATCCTGCTAAGCAAGCAGAATTCCTATATAAAGGCAGTATTAAGCGTGACCCTCCTATTGCTGGCTGGGGGCCTGCTTGTTTCCTTATCGCGGGGGGCCTGGCTGGCAGTAATTATTGTGGTCCCGGCGCTATTGATTATAGAGAAAAATTATAAAATATTGTTATCGGTCTGTGGGACCGCCATTGCGGTGCTCTGTTTCCGTTATAACGATGTCCTGATGCGGATACAAAGCATCTTCGATTTGCAAATGTCTAGCAATGCTGAAAGACTCAATGCTTTTTATAGCAGCCTGGCAATGATTCAGGCCTACCCGTTTGGAGTCGGTTTTAAAAACTTCAAGCAGGCCTATCCACAATTTATGCTGCCTGAGGCCAAAGAATTAGTATCGCATGCCCACAATCAGGTTCTAGTGTATGCGACGGAAGCCGGTATTTTGGCGGCAATTGCGTTCATCGTGTTTTTCTTTTTATCTGGAATTTATGTTTATAACTATTATCCACAAATAAATAATGAATACCACCGGCTCTTAACGCTGGGAATTAGTGGTGGCGTAATGACCATATTACTGCATGGTTTGGTCGATAAAACGCTGCAACAGTCGAGTACCTTATTGATTGTTATGTACATGATTGGCTTGGCCTTGGGGATTGTTAGAAGTTATACCGTTAAAAACAAGACATCGGTTCAGGGAAAGATGTGACGATCAGGGAGCTGGTCTTGCTCGTCCGGGAGTGCGTAGGCCGTAAAAGCAAGTGTATCTGAATACAGATAAAACGAATGGAATAAACATAGTCTGCTCTATCGCTCTAAAGAGAGCGATAGAGCAGGCTTTCTTATTGTCTGGCTATGCTGTAGGATGCAAGCGCTTTTAGCAGGTGTTATCTGATGGCTCTGGCAACATAGGGCTGCTTATGATAAAATAAATAAAGTAATGGAAAATATAGTCTGTTGTATTGATAGCCAACCTGAAGTTTGTAGGGCTTGAGGAATTAATAAGGGAGTATGCTTTAATTATGGCATGGAAAAAATCTTTAACTCTGGCTTTGGTGGTTTCTGCATTATCAGCAAGTTCCCAGGCTTCACCGTCTGATCTTGTTTCCCCCAATGTTCCCTTAGCCAGTCCGCTGTACGGCTACATCGAAAAGTTTGATGGTTTAGGTTATCTGCAATCAATCCCCGATGGGACAAAGCCGTATACGAGAATGCAAATGGCCCAGTGGCTGACGGAAATCCGGATCGAGGCAGCGCACCGGCCAGTGCCGGCGTATCTGGCGGGAATGAAGAATGAACTGGAGCGCGAACTGGCGCCGGAGTTGGAGGTATTGGCTGGGGGCGTGGCCGATACGTCGCTGGCATTACGGGAAGTTCGTCTGGAGTTTGGCAACTATGACGGAGACGGCCTCCGTTACCGCATGAATCCTAACAGTGGTCCACGGGCTGGTCAGCAGCCGCTCAACAACAATAATAACGGGTATCGTTATGGTGGGGACGCCAATGTGGTTGCCTCAGCCTTGCTGACTGGTAAGCTTGCTCCTGATGTGGCTGTAGCCCTGGTGCCGCGGTTTAGCTATGATGATGACCAGCATGGAGACGCCGCTCTTACCAGCGGCTATATCAAAACCAGGATCAACGGGACTTCCATTCAGGTGGGCAAAGACCCGGTGTTTTGGGGACACGGAGCTACAGGCTCGCTGATTCTCGGCAATAATATGACACCGCTGACTTCAATTAAGGTTTCCAACCTTGAACCCTATCGGACTAACGGTTTTTTCCGTTTTCTGGGGGACATGAACTTTACTGCTTTATACAGCGAACTGGAAAGCAACCGGACAAAGTTTAATTCCAACGAGGTGGACGGTCCTTCCTTTGTGGGGCTGCGGAGTACCTTTACCCCGCAGCGAAACTTTACCTTCGGTTTGTCCTTTACCTCGATGCTCGGCGGTAAAGGCAAAGGCCTGAGCAGTGGCGATTACTGGGACTGGCTTAGTGGTAAAAATGATGATGCTGATGCCGATAAATGGAACAATATTGCCGGCTTTGATTTTAAAGTGCGGGTGCCGAAATGGAACGGGGTCCAGGTCTATGGCGAGTTGTACGGCGAAGACCAGGCCAACTACATGCCCTCGAAAATCGCGGAACGGGTAGGGGTTTATATTCCCCGCCTCAGCCAGGACGGAGCCTGGGATATGAAGGTGGAATATGCCAATACCAGCAAGTCCTGGTATGGCCACCAGCTGTATACCAACGGCTATGTGTATAAGGGGGACCTTATTGGCGATCCCATGGGGTATAATGCCAACCAGTATTATATGCAGCTTGGCAATTATTTGGACAAGGACAGCAAGCTTTCCCTTAATGTCAAACAGGTCAAACAGGATCGGGATGCTCCTGTTCAGCAAACCACAAAATCCCTGTGGCTGCAATACGAGACCAAACTGCAGGACCGGGTGTTCCTGGACGGTCAGGTTGGCGTGGCCCGGATCAGTAATGCCAATTTTAATAGCGGGCAGGATGAAACGGATCAGTTTGCCGGTATCAGTGTGCGCTGGCTGTATTAATTAATTGTAGCACCGGCTATAGTCCTTTTAAGTTAATTGTCACAAGCCAGATAGACATTCATTGATTTTAAGTGAGCGCGGCTGGTAAAGGACTTAAGGCATAGGCGATATTCATTAATGAGTTCCCTCGCCCCGCGGCCAGCCAAGGTTGGAAGGAGTTGCAGGATATGCCTTTACGCATTTTGTCCCTGGTGCTTCTAATAGTAGTTGCAGCCATTTGTATCCCGCTGACCGGGGCGGCCGCCGAACCGGTCAGTTTTAAGCCTGCCTGGCATGAACACGAAACAGCCAGGTATCAGGTTATCAAAAGCAGAACCCAGAATGGCGAAACCCATTCGGCAAACATGACGGTTGCCGTCACCGTAGTCGGCAAAAGCGATGACGGCTATGTATTCGAATGGCGGTATGAGGATTTTGTTGCGGACATTCCTTTACCGGCTGCTTACAGTAGTATGTTTACAGACTTGATGCAAGAACTGAGAATCAAATATGCCACAAACCAGGATGGCGTTTATCAGCGGGTCGTGAATGAGGAGGAACTGCGGCAGCGGATAACCGACTTGATTCCCCGGCTGCTGGCGCTGGTTCCCGATGCCCCGGCACGGGCTATGGTCGGCAAGTATCTTACCAGCCTTACCAGTAATGAGAACTTTGTTGATTATATTGCCGCGAAAGAAATAATATATTTACATAACCCTTACTTCCTGGGGCAGGATTTGGAGGCTGATGAAGACTATCAGCTGAATATAACCTTGCCGAATCCCCTGGATCCGGCCCGGCCGCTGGATGGAGTGGTCACAATGCGGGCCTCGCAGAGCGGCGGCTTTAAGCACATTCAGATCCACCAGGCGGTTGACAAAGAAAGATCGGCAGCCATATTGATGGAAACACTCCAGGATATGGCGGCGGCAATGGGGCGTCAACCCGCTGCTGATTTCAGTGTCAGGGATTTTGCCATGACAGACAGCCTGCAGTATACTTATAAAGAAGCAGGCGGCTGGCCTGAGCAGGGTTCCGTAGCCCGGGTGATAATGGTAAATGGGAGCACCCGGGAGGAAAAAATAGAATTCACCCGGAAAGAGTAGGGCTGGGGAACTGAATAACAAGCAGGAGAGGTATTTACTATGACTATTTTAGTAACCGGCGGCGCCGGCTATATTGGCAGCCACACCTGTGTGGAACTGCTCCAGGCCGGATATGATGTCATTATCGTCGATAATTTCAGCAACAGCAAAGCGGCGGTGCTGCAGCGTATTGCGGCCATCACCGGCAAACAGCCCAGGTTTTATCAGCTGAATATCCGGGACGGAGACAAGCTGGACAAAGTCTTTGCCGAGAATGATATTGAGGCAGTTATCCATTTTGCCGGCCTCAAAGCGGTGGGCGAGTCGGTTGCTTTGCCCCTTGCCTACTACCATAATAATATCACCGGCACGCTGGTGCTGTGTGAGCTTATGACCCGGTATGGGGTGAAACAGTTGGTCTTCAGTTCGTCGGCCACGGTCTATGGCGTGCCGGAGCGTATTCCCCTAGTCGAGGACTGCGGCCGCAGTGCGACCAATCCCTACGGGCGGACAAAACTGATGATTGAGGATATCCTGAGCGATCTGCATACTGCCGATCCGGCCTGGGGCATAACCCTGCTCCGGTATTTTAATCCGATCGGCGCCCACGGGAGTGGTAAAATCGGGGAAGACCCGCAGGACATCCCGAATAACCTGATGCCGTATATTACCCAGGTGGCTATTGGCAAACGGGAGAAGCTCAGTATTTTCGGCAATGACTATAATACCCCTGACGGAACCGGGGTCAGGGATTATATCCATGTGGTGGATCTGGCGAAAGGCCATCTGCAGGCGCTGGCCAAAGTGCTGGCCGGCCCGGGGTTGTCTGCCTATAACCTGGGCACCGGGCGGGGTTACAGTGTCCTGGAGCTGGTCCGGGCTTTCGAGAAAGCCACCGGGCGGCCGATCCCCTATGTGATTACCGGCCGGCGCCCGGGCGATATTGACATCTGCTATGCCGATACGGCCAGAGCCAAAGCCGAACTGGGCTGGGTGGCTGAGAAAAATATTGAGGATATGTGCAGCGATGCCTGGAACTGGCAGCTGAATAACCCCTGTGGTTATGACGGTGAGGATAAATAACAGAGCATTCGGTAGGAAACCAGCTGCCAGTCTCTTAACAGGACCGTCGGCTGGTTGTTTAATATCATGGCACATTCAGCATATGTAGCCAGGCGGAGGCGGTAATGAAAACGTTAGCACTGTTGTTTTTTGGCGGCTGGATGCTGCTGATTATCTGGTTTTCCGCGCAGCCCGCCGTTGAGTCTAAAGGGCTGAGCCAAATGGTGGTACAAGCGCTGGTTGACCTGCTGACAACCCTGCTGCCTGTGGCTCAGAGCGCGAAAGAACAGCAACTGCTGGTCCTGCATTTACACGGGTTTGTGCGAAAGGTGGCCCATGGGGTCAACTATTTTGTGCTGGGCTGCCTGGCCTATCAGGCTTTCCGCCTACATAGCCGCAGCCGGAACAAGACCTGGCTGGTGGCGGCCGCTATGCTTTTTTGCACCGTGTTTGCCGTTCTGGATGAGCTGCATCAGGTCTATGTGCCGGGCCGCAGCGGCGAGCTGCGGGACGTGTTGATCGATAGCGGCAGTGCTCTGGCGGGCATCCTCTTGTGCCGGGGCTACAGGCGCAGCCAGGGGAGCCGATAATAAGAAAAAGAAAAGTTGTCATTTTTCCTGCTACGATGGTATACTGGAAAAAGGCGGAAACTATAAGCAGAACCTAACTGGGGAATGGGAGGAGGAGAGGGAATGAGCGAAGAGCGTTTTAACCGGCTGGAACAGATGCTGGCCCAACTGATTACCATGGTAGGCCACAACAATGCCGTTACCGAGGAACTGCGTCAGGATGTTACCGGGATCAAGCAGGATGTTGCGGGACTTAAACAGGATGTCACCGGGCTTAAACAGGATAGCGCCAGACTTCAGCAGGAGGTTGCTGAACTGAAGCAAGATTTTGTAACCCTGGAAAACAAGCTGGAAAAAGGTTTTGCCGATGTCGTCCAGATGATCACTGTAATTGGTGATAAGACAGATAAAATAGAATTGGTACAAGCCCATCATTCCGATGTGCTGGACGTGCTGGCAATTCGCACTACCCGGCAGGAAGCGGAGATGCAGGCTTTAAAACGGGCTATGTAGCTTGCCTGACCGGCCGCCAGGCTTCCGCCGGTAAACCGGAAGGATGGAGTCAGAGTGGCTGAGTCTGTTTTGCGTGGCCTTTATCGTTTTTAACACGCTTTAAAGTGTCTAAAAGACACAGGGATAAAGGGGCGGCCAGTACGTGCTAATAGGGGATACGAAGCCAGGAGCCCGGGCCGGGTGCCCTGGCTTTTTTTTGCCACAAACATCCTTTAGACAAGTTTACATAATTTTGATATACTAGTAACAAATAAGGACAAATGTCCGTGGCATAGGGGGATTGGTGTACAGAGTGTGTTGTGTGTGCGATATAAAACACTGTTGGTTAACAACGGGTGATGCCGGCAAGGCCCTGTATCACCAGCCGGTTACCGAGTAAATACGTTAAGGAGGCCAGGTATGGGTAATTTTGATTTTGCCAGTCTGATTCGCACAGACCGTGAGAGCCGGAAGCATCAGCATTTTTCCGGGACACTGCTGGATTACCTTGCGATTGTAAAGGAAAACCCGAAAGTCGCCATGCTGGCCCATCAACGGATGCATGAGCTGTTGGCCGCGCCTGGCGTTGAGCTGGTAAAAACCGAGGAAAACCCCCGGTTAAAACGGATTTATGGCAATGAAACCTTACGCCGGTACCAGTTTTTTGAGAATGATTTCTACGGCATTGATAAAAGCATTATGAAGATTATGCGCTATTTCCATTCAGCGGCCATGAAGGGCGAGGAGGCGCGGCAGGTATTGTACCTGGTGGGGCCGGTGGGGGCCGGCAAGTCTTCGCTGATGGAGGCGCTGAAAAAAGCGCTGGAGATGAGCCCGCCCGTGTATGTCATCAAAGACTGCCCGATGCGGGAGGAGCCGCTGCACCTGATTCCCAAGCACCTGCGGCCCGAGTTCGAGGCGGTGCTGGGGGTTAAGATTGAGGGGGACCTGTGCCCGGTTTGCCGTTACCGCCTCAAAAACGAATATAACGGCGAGTTTGAACAGATGCCGGTGACGGTGTCCGAGTTTTCGGTCCGCTCCCGGAAAGGGGTGGGCGTTGTGCCGCCGGTCGACCCCAACAATCAGGACACCTCGGTGCTGTCCGGTTCGGTCGACATCTCCAAAATGGACATGTATGCCGAGGATGATCCGCGGGTGCTGGCCCTGAACGGGGCTTTCAACGTGGGCAACCGGGGCATTGTCGAGTTTATTGAGGTTTTCAAGAATGATGTGGAGTATCTGCATACGATGATTACCGCCACCCAGGAGAAATCGATCCCCTCGCCCGGCAAGGGCTCGATGATTTATTTTGACGGCATTATCCTGGCCCATTCCAATGAGGCGGAGTGGAACAAGTTTAAGTCCGACCATACCAATGAGGCCATTCTCGACCGGATTGTCAAGGTGGAGGTGCCCTATTGCCTGGAACTGGACGAGGAAGTCAAGATCTATCGCAAAATGCTTACGCACAGTGCCTTTGACGCCCACATCGCGCCCCATACCATTGAGGTGGCGTCGATGTTTGCCATTATGACCCGCCTGGCCCCGACCGCCAAGGTCGAGCCCCTGACCAAGCTCCGCATCTATAACGGAGAGGAGATTGTCGAGAAGGGCTCCACCCGCAAGGTCGATATAACGGAGCTGCGGGAAGAGGCGCCGCGGGAAGGCATGAGCGGTATTTCGACCCGCTTTATCATGAAAGCCATTGATACGGCCCTGTCCGAATCGGACCATAACTGCATCAACCCGCTGGCGGTGCTCGATACCCTGGTGAAGGCGGTCAAGGAGATGGTGATTGCCGAGGATGAGAAGAAACGCTATCTGGGCCTGCTGCAGGATACGATCAAAAAAGAATACAACAAGCTGCTGGAAAAAGAGGTGACCCGGGCCTTTATCCACGGCTACCAGGAGCAGGCCGAAAGCCTGTTTAACAACTACCTGGATCATTCGGAGGCCTTTGTCAATGCCACCAAGCTGAAAGACCCCAATACCGGTGAGGAACTGGAACCGGATGTGGCCTTCCTGCAGTCGATTGAAGAGCAGATCGGCATTACCGGCACGGCCGCCCTCGGCTTCCGGCAGGATGTAACCTCCTATATGTTTTCCCTGCTGCGCAACAAGGGCACCATCGACTACCGGAGCTACGAACCGCTCAAGGAGGCCATTGAGAAAAAACTGACCGCCTCGGTCCGGGAGTTGTCGCGGGTTGTGACCAAGGCCCGGGTGCGGGACAAGGAGCAGGACGGCAAATATGAGGCGATGGTGGCGGAGATGAACCGGAGCGGCTATTGTGACCATTGCTGCAATGTCATCTTGAAATATGCGGCCAACAACCTCTGGCGGGACTAAGCCCGGCAGGGGATATTAAGCGGAAGGCGGGGATAGCTGTGGCGATATTCAAAGACGCAGGTGCCGGCGGAACCGACCGTTCCCAGTGGGACCGCAAGCGGCACCGGCAGCTGGTTGAGGATGCCATCAAAAAAAATGTCGGTGGCATCGTGGCGGAGGAAAGCATCATCGGTCAGAGCGGGGACAAGAAAATTAAGATCCCCATCAAGGGGATCCGGGAATACCGGTTTGTCTATGGCCAGAACCAGGGCGGCACCGGTACCGGCAGCGGCGGCGAGCAGCGGGGCCAGGTCATCGGCAAGACCGGCCAGCCCGGTCCGGGACAGGGGGCCGGCCAGGCCGGCAATGAGCCGGGCGAGGATATCTATGAAACCGAGATCACGCTGGACGAGCTGGTCCAGTACCTGTTTGAGGACCTGAACCTGCCGGATCTGGAGCGCAAAAAGTTTTCCCAGGTGGAAACAGAGCGCAACTACAAGCGGTCAGGGTTCCAGCGCAAGGGCATCCCGCCGCGCCTGGCCAAGAAACGCTCGGTCATTGAGAAGCTCAAACGGCAGCAGACCGCCCTGGGCGGCGAGAGGCCGGCCGCAGACGGGGACAGCCGGCTCGGCCGGGTTCCCTTCCGGGAGGAGGACCTGCGGTATTTCCGGGTAAAACCGGAGCTGGACCGGCAGTCCAATGCGGTGGTCATCTGCATTATGGATACCTCCGGCTCGATGGACCAGACCCGCAAATATCTGGCCCGCAGTTTTTTCTTTCTGTTGTATCAGTTTGTCCGTTATAAGTACGAGCAGGTGGAGATCAGCTTTATCGCCCATACCACCGAGGCCAAAGAGGTCAGTGAAGACGAGTTTTTCCACCGGGGCGAGTCCGGCGGCACCTATATCAGCAGCGGCTACGCCAAAGCGCTGGAGATTATTGAACAGCGCTATAATCCGGGCCTGTGGAATATTTATGCCTTCCACTGCTCGGACGGCGACAACTGGCAGGAGGACAACCCCCGGGCGGTGGAACTGGCCCGGCAGCTATGCGCCGCCGGCAATCTGTTCGGCTATGTCGAGGTGGGGGCTCAGCACTGGGTCAGCACTGTCAAACAGGAATTTGACGACAAGGTTCAGGCCGGCAATTTTATCACCGCCCACATGACCGGCAAGGATGATGTCTGGCCGGCCTTCAGGCAGATTCTGGATAAGGATACGGCAGGGAGGGAGGACGATGACTGACTATACGCTGGCGGAACTGGCGGCCTGGAATGACCGCATTGAACAGCTGGCCACAGAGTTTGGCCTGGATTGCTACGAGCAGCAGTTCGAGCTGTGCAGCGCCGAGGATATGCTGTGTTATGAGGCCTATACCGGCATGCCGTCCCACTACCCGCACTGGAGTTTTGGCAAGGCCTACGAGCGGCAAAAGACCTTTTATCAGTACAACCTGAGCGGACTGCCGTACGAAATGGTGATTAACTCCGATCCCTGCCTGGCGTACCTGATGCGGGACAATACCCTGCTGCTGCAGATTCTGACAATGGCCCATGTCTACGGGCATAACGATTTCTTTAAAAACAACCGTCTGTTTAAGCGAGATACCCGGGCGGAGCTGACGCTGGCAACCTTCAAGGCCCATGCCGACCGGGTCCGGGCCTATATTCAGGACCCGGGCATCGGTCCGGACAAGGTGGAGCGGATCCTGGATGCGGCCCATGCCCTGCGGTTCCAGGTCAGCCGCACTGGCCCGGCGAGGGCCGATTCCCGCCAGACGCTGGCAGAGGAGCGGTCCGCGGCCGTACCCCCGCGGCTGCAGAACGATTTGCTGGCGTTTCTGGCGGCCAAAGGCCGGCTGGAGGACTGGGAACAGGATCTGGTGACCATTGTTCATGAGGAAAGCCTGTATTTTGTGCCGCAGCTGGAAACCAAAATCATGAATGAAGGCTGGGCCAGCTACTGGCATTACCGGATTCTGCAGCAGCTGGACCTGCCCCAGGGGCTGCAGCTGGAGTTCCTGCAGCGGCATAACCTGGTAGTCCGGCCCCATCCGCAGCAGCTCAATCCCTATTATGTCGGCTTCAAGCTGTTTGAGTACCTGGACCGGTCGCTGGGGCGGGACAAGCTGCCGGCGATCCGGGCCGACGAACGGGATCAGTCTTTCCTGCGGCGCTACCTGAACGAGGAGCTGTGCCGGGAACTGAACCTGTTTGCTTACGCGGTGGAAGGCGATAACGTGGTCGTGGCCGAAGTGGCGGACGCAGACGGCTGGCAGCTGATCCGCGACCAACTGGCCAATTCGGTCGGCCTGGGCGGAATCCCGGCCATTACGCCGGCGACCGTCGAACAAGGCGAGTTAATCCTGACTCATGACTATGACGGCCGCGAGCTGGAGCTTGGTTATGCCAAAGAGACCCTCAAGCAGGTGGCCGCCCTATGGGGGGACGGGGTCAAGCTCCGGACCAGGCTGGCGGGCAAAGATAAGCTGATCTGCTGCAACCGGTTGCAAGAGGTGATCATTGTCTAGGACCGAGCATTATGTCTACTTGCAAAGCAAGGTAATATATAACCCCGGCAGTCTGTGGCTGCCGGGATTGTTTGTTAGGGAGCGACAAGTTTTGTCGAAATTTGTCTTAAATGAACGAAATGTTTTGATTGTCATTCTCAATGAATTTGTATATAATGAATACATATAAATGTCAATAGGACTTAAGAACTAAAATTGTCAGGATTATTCTGGCAAATGCGACGGATTATTGTTGACGTTTAAGGGGGATAGCGGTGACAGAATGGGAACGCATCGAATTTTTGAAAGAGCAGCTGTTGAAATTGGGATACCGCAATTATCAATTGCAGGATATATACCGGGAGGTATTGGGCCATTCCAACTGTCAGCCGGCGGCCTTGTCGTCAGAGCAGTGCCGGGAGCTTATTGAAACGATGGAAGAGTATTGTTCTTTTGCGCAGAAATGCCTGCAGAATAAAATAAATAATTAAACCCCAAATCTTCAGGTTTTTCAGACCTGGAGATTTGTTTTTCTGCCGGTGCGAGAATTGACAAAACCAGGCGACAAAAGGTACACTAAAAACGAAGGTTAGCCATTTAAAGGAGACATAATATCAGATGCTGGATATACATTGTCATATTATCCCGGCTATTGACGATGGGGCCAAGGATTTGGAAACCTCGCTGAAAATGCTGGAGATTGCGCAGAACAACGGAACAAAGGCCATTGTCGCCACCCCGCATGTGATTGAGGGCGAATGGCTGCCGGCCTGGGAGCAAATTGTGGCCGGCTGCCGCCTGCTGGAGGCCGAGGGCCGGGAGCGCGGCTGGGATCTGCCTGTGTATCCCGGCGGTGAGGTTGCCATTCACCGCGATATTCTCGAGCTGGTGAAAGAGCCGGGACCGTACTGTCTGAACGGCGGCCGCTATATGCTGGTCGAATTGCCGGCTATTGATATTCCGGGGTTTACGGAGGACTTCTTTTTTAGTTTGCAGGCCCGCGGCATTACCCCGGTTTTGGCGCATCCCGAGCGGCATCCACTGCTGGCCAAAGATCCCGAAATCCTGGTGGAATGGATCAGACGGGGCGTGTTAACCCAGGTCAACGGTTCCAGCCTGATGGGGCGGATGGGAGAGCGCAGCCGGCAGACGGCGGAGCTTTTGCTGGCCCGGGATATGGTGCACTGTATTGGGTCCGACGCCCACAGCGCCAGGCATCGCAACCCGGACCTGGCGGCAACCAGGGAAAAACTGACAGGCTTAATCGGGGCGGAAAAAACCCGGCAAATACTGACTACCAATCCCCGGCATATCATCAACAGCCAGGATGTGGAGATTTTTGCAATCAAGTCGTTAGCCCAAACCAAAAAGCCTGGTATTTTGCAAAAACTATTCATGAAACTGGGGGTCTGTTAGTGATAAGGAAAAGGTCCTACTTGGCTGTAGGACCTTTGTCTTATCCGTTGCGGAAGAGCGGGAAGGTTGCAGGAAAACCGACAGGGGAAGCGAATAGTAGACATATTATCCCATCTGCAACATTTTTTAATATTGTAAATATTTGCACATGCCCGGCGAGGAGGTGAGTGTTGTTGTCAATAAAACTGTTAATAGCCGATGATCATGCGCTCCTTAGGCAGGGAATAAAAAATGTGCTGTCGCTGGAACCGGATTTTGACGTAATCGGGGAGGCCTCTGACGGGGAGGAAGCGATTAAACAGGTGGAGCGCCTTAAGCCTGACATTATTCTGCTTGACGTAAATATGCCGCGGATGAACGGGCTGGAAGTAACCCGGCGGCTTAAGGCTGCCAACTCGGCCGTTAAGATCATTATTCTCACGATTCATGACGATGAGAGCTATGTGTTTGAGGTAATCAAGGCCGGGGCGATTGGGTATCTGTTAAAGGACATTGAGCCAGGCATGCTGGTCAATGCGATCCGCATGGTCTTTGCGGGACAGTCTTTTATCTACCCGACTCTGGCCCGGCGGTTGTTTGGCGAGCTTTCCCGGCAGGAAGAGAAGCGGAATGATACGGCCATGGCGCAGCGCCGGAAGGAAGAGCGGCTGACTTACCGGGAGATAGAAGTGCTGCAGCTGATTGGCCAGGGGATGAGTAATCAGGAGATTGCCCAGAAGCTGTTTCTAAGTGAGAAAACGGTAAAAAACCATCTGACCAATATTTTTCGCAAGATTAATGTGGTTGACCGGACCCAGGCGGTACTGTACGCGATCAGGCAAAAGATTGTGGTTTTGTAATGACCAATCAAGCGGTGCCCGCATATATTATCCTATCCCAAAGGAAGGGGGTAGGATAATTTGTTTTTATCATATCCGGTGAGTATTGTGATTGTATCACTGGCACTGTATGGTTTGTGGTATGTATTGAAGGATGTGTGGAACTGGTTTACTGCCTTGGATTTGGTACGGCTGCCTGACGCCAGTTTGATCATTTTGCTTAAAAATATGGAATATGAAGTGGAGGATTTGATGCGGTATCTGGTCAGGGAGCTGGAGGAAGGCAGCCACGGGTTTGACGCGGTTGTGGTGGACTGCGACTCCGATGACCTGACGCCGGTTATTTTGCAGCGCCTGGCCGGGGAAATGCCGGCCCTGACTATTGTTCATTCCCGGAGCCCGCTCCGGCCGGTATCGGAAGCCATGCCGCTGTGCCGGGGTTCGGTGGTGCATGTGCTTGACCTGACTACCCGGCTGAAAACAGAGGAATTTATCGCAGTGGTCGCTTCCCTGCTGCGGCAGCAGAAGAGCGATATTGCTGTCCGGAGCCGGATGGAAGGATAATTAGGGGCGGGGTTTCATACATACGATTTCGTTGACAAGCTCGGCCACCTTGACGGCCAGGTTCAGCAGCGCCGGGTCGTAACCGGGCAAGGTGGCCTGCAGGGCCTCGGTCAGTACCGGCAGGGCCGGGGCTGCGGTGGCCGCCAGGCGGGCTAACGCCAGCTGCCGGTTGACGGTGGCCGGTGTCCAGAGCACCGGGAGTTCGGTCTTGCCGGCCAGGGTGACTGTTGTCTGGTAAGGCTTGTTTTTATTGGCCGCCACGGTGGTAACGGCATGGAAATTAATATAGCCGGTGGTCGTGTCGCCGGCTACCCGCGGCTGGCGGACTTTGACCGGCACCAGGACAAGCCCGGGGGCCAGCGGCAGGGGTTCGAGGTTTCGCCGTTCCGTCGCGGCTCTGGTTCTGGACCTGAGCGCCCCCAGGTCGATGGCCCGGAGCCGGGCCAGGCGGCGGAGGACGGTGCGTATGCGGGCTGTAAGGCTGGTGACGCTGCCATCGACGGCAATGATGGCTGTGCTGTCGCCGCCAGGCTGGTAGCAGGGGATGATGGCGGCAATACGTGTACAGGCGTTTAGCGGTTCGCTCATAGGATTGTACCTCCATCAATGGACAAACATATGTTCTGTATAATTCCATGTTATCAGAATCACACCCGGTTGGCAAGGGAACGGCGCGATTTTGCCGTAAGCCGCTCTTGTGCCGGCCGCTATTAATAGGTACAATAAGTATGCAGACAGGAGGCGACCTATGAGTGTACTGGAAGTTCACGGCCTGAGCAAGGCCTATGGCATACAAACCGTTTTGACGGAGATTAGTTTTCAGATCAGGCGCGGCGAGAAGGTGGGGCTGATCGGTCCCAACGGCGCTGGCAAGACGACGCTGGTGCGCTGTTTGTTAGGCCTGGAGAGGCCTGACAGCGGCCAGGTGGTGATGGCGCCGGGCGAACGGACCGGCTATGTGGAGCAGGATACCGACCTAGGCGAGCATACGCTGTACGACGAGCTGGTGAGCGCCTATGGCGATGTGCTGGGCTGGCAGGCCGATATGCGCCGGCTGGAAGCGGCGATTGCCGGGGAGCAGCAGCCGGCGGCCCTTGACCGGCTGATGAAGGAGTATGCGCTGGCAGTGGAGCGGTTTGAGCGGGGCGGCGGCTATGAGCTTGACAATACGGTGCGGCGGGTGGCTTTTGGCCTCGGCTTTACGGCGGAGGATCTTACGCGCCGGACCGGCGAGTTTTCCGGTGGGCAAAAAACCAGGATCTGCCTGGCCCGGGCCTTGATCCGTCAGCCGGATTTTTTATACCTGGATGAGCCGACAAACCACCTGGACCTGGCGATGGTGGAATGGCTGGAAGAGTTTTTGCAGGGCTATGCCGGGGCAGTGCTGGTAATTTCCCATGACCGTTATTTTCTGGACAGTGTGGTGGGCCGGATTCTGGCCATTGAGGAGGGCGCTATTGCCGATTATAGCGGCAACTACAGCGAATACCTGGAGAAAAAGGCGGCGAAGCTGGCCGCCCAGGAGAAGGCCTACGCCAAGCAGCAGGCCTATATTGCCAAAACCGAGGCCTATATCGACCGCTACCGGGCCGGCATCAAGTCCAAGCAGGCGCGGGGCCGGCAGAGTCAACTGTCGCGGCTGGCGCGGCTGAGCCGGCCGGAAGAGGGAAGCAGCTTTGACTTTTTCACCTTTAATCCCCCGGCCGAGTGTGCCGAGCGGGTGGCCGAACTGAGCGAAGCGGTGGCCGGCTATGGCGGCAAACAGGTGCTGAAGGGGGCCTCGCTGCTGGTGCGGCGCGGTGATGGCGTGGCTCTGGTCGGGCCGAACGGGGCCGGCAAGACAACCCTCTTAAAGCTGCTGACCGGGGAACTGGCGCCGGCCGGCGGCAAGGTTAAACTTGGCAGCCGGGTGCGGCTGGGGTATTTTGCCCAGGAGCATGAGACGCTGACCGGGGCCAACAGTGTGCTGGCCGAGATTATGGGCGAGTTTGCCTTCAGTGAGGAGCGGGCCCGCCATTACCTGGGGGCGTTTTTGTTCCGGGGGGATGAGGTGTACAAGCTGGTAGGGGATCTCTCGGGCGGGGAAAAAGCGCGGCTGGCGCTGTTGAAGCTGATGCTGGCCGGGGCTAACTTTCTCCTCCTGGATGAGCCGACAAACCATCTGGATATCTCGGCCCGGGAGGCAGTGGAAGAGGCCCTGATGAATTTTCCCGGCACGTTCCTGACGGTGTCCCATGACCGCTATTTCCTGGATAAAGTGGCCAACCGGGTGGTGGAGCTGGCAGACGGGCAGCTGACCGAATATGCCGGCAATTACAGCTATTACCGCGATAAAAAGGCCCTGCAGGCCAAAGCCGCCGCCCAGGCGGCCAGCCAGGCCGGCGGGGCGGCGAAGAAGGGCGGGGGCCGGCAGGAGCGGACCGAGCCGGCCGGCGGCGGCAAGGGCAGCTGGCGCAAGCCCGAGCCTGGCCGGCTGGTGAAGAAGCTGGAGGAGGAGATCGCTGCTTTGGAGGAGGAGATCGCTGGCCTGGAGGTCAGCCTGAACGACCCGGCCAGCCATGCCGATGCCGGTCTCAGCCGGGAACTGGCGGACACGTACGCCGCGCGGCAGGCGGCGCTGGATGAAAAGTATCAGGCCTGGCTGGAGCTAACCGGCGAATAGGACGGCGGAGGCCCGGTTAGCGTTTGTTTGTGCGGTGCCGGCATGGCTCAGGTGTTGACCTGGGCCGCGCCGGTTTTTGTTTTCCCGCGCCGTTCGTGCTATGCTGGCAGCAAGCGCTGAGTTTGAGGAACCGGTTCCTTGCGGCAGGTGAGGAAATGACGGCAGAAGAATTGGTTATCGCGGCTCAGGCCGGGGACCGGGCGGCTTTTGCCGAGCTGGCCCGGCGGTTTGCCGGCCTGGTGTATAAATGGGCCGGTCAGCCCTATGCGGCCGCGATCAGAGAGGAGGCCGCCGCCGAAGGCTGGCTGGCCCTGGCTGAGGCTGTACGGGCCTATGATTTGTCAACAGGCATCCCCTTTGCCGGTTATGCCAGGCAGCAGGTCCGGTATGCGGTCTGGAACCTGTCTAAGCGGGAACGGCGGCGCTGGCAGCGGGAGATACCGCTGAGCGGCGATGGTGATGAGGAAACGGATGGTACAGCGGGCTTGCGGGCTATTTTGGTTGCCGACGCTCAGGTTGACCGGGAAGCCGAGGGCCGCATTTTGGCTTCCATGCTGTACGAGGGGTTGGCCGCCCTGCCTGGCAGGCAGCGTCTGGTCCTTGCTAAAACCCTGCTGGGGGATGCGACGCTGTCCGCCGCGGCGGCCGGGCTGGGGATTACGCCGCAGGCGGCTTATGGACTGCGGCAGCGGGGTCTGGCCGGCCTGAGAAAATATTTCGGCGCAGTATAATAAATAAAATATGTTTTTATATTTGTCTATAAAGGGTATAACACACAGCGGATAATTAAGAACGCTCCTGCGTCAACAGGAGCGTTTGGTTGCATGCCGGAGGGCTGACGGTATAGCTCAGCAATGATACGTAAGTATCACTTTATGCAATCCGTCTGAGACTGTGAGTCTGATTAGTAGTTTTGGGGGTTGTTTACTGCATTAAATTCCAATTGCGGCGATTATCCCAGATATGCATGATCTTGACAGACGAACCGACAATTACGTACAAAACCGAATAATGCTTGTGAGCAACTAACCGGCGGTAACCGGCGGTTGCCAACGCCGGATAGTCCAACAGGATGGTGCATAAGTACGGATTGGCGGTAAGTACGGTATTGATTTTATCCCGCATTGAATTTGCCAGAGTTTGAGCAGCAACAGGGTTGTCTTTGGCAATAAAGCGAATAATTTCTTTTAAATCCTTAGCTGCGGAAGGGGCAATTTCAATAGCGTACTTTTCGGTCATTTTTACCTGAAACCCCTACTGTTTCCGCATCAATTTCATCCATCACAGTGTTAAAATCAAGCATTTCTCCCTGGCGATTTTCCCCTTCGGCCAGTAACAGTTTCTCATAGAGACGAACTTGTGCGAGAAGTTTTTCGTAATGCTCGTGACTAGTCAGCACCATATGGTTGGAACCATTTTTGGTCAGATAAACGGGCGAGTCCTGCTGGAAGCATATGGACTCAATTTCAGAAACCTTTTTGGTTAAATCCGATATCGGCCGGATAATAACGGACATAGTAAGCACCTGCCTTTATAGATCTTAGTTATATTATACCCTGCTTCAGATAATTATACAATTAATTATCTGAATAACAGATGAATATTGTATGAAAATAACATCCGAAAGTGCTATTGGACAGGTGGTGCTGATTGCTGTAAGTTTTTTTTATTTACCTGTTTAAAAAGGCAGTCGGCCGGAATGTAGAGGGTAAGGGGGTGATTTGGATGGCAGTGGTAAAATCGCCGCAAAGCGGCAAAATGGTCCTTAAGGTCCAGACCGGCGTCAGTGAAACCGGCAGCCCGGTGTTCAAACTCCGGACCTATGCCAATATCCGGTCCGAAGCGGCGGACAGCGATCTCTATGCGGTCGCGGCCGGGCTGGGCAGCCTGCAGCAGCATACGCTGGTGGATATCGTCCGCCAGGACAGCAGCCTGCTGGTGAATCAGTAACGCCGTTTTATCCATTAACCCATAACAAAAGGAGGGACAGCGATGATTAAAACCCTGGAAATGGTGTTTCGCACCAGTGCCGGCAAGGAGGTCAGCATCAGTCTGCCTGACCCGAAGGAAGGGCTGACGCTGGCCGAGGCGCAGGCGGTTATGGCGGAGATGATCACCCGGAACATTTTCAGCATCAAAGGGGCTGCGTTGACGGCGCCGGTGGAGGCCCGGGTCCGCAGCCGGGAGACTGTGCCCCTGGTATAAAACGGAGGTACTAATAGTAACGCCCTGTTACAGTCTGTAACAGGGCGTTTGGATGTACATTACGTTTGCACCGGCCGTATCAGCGGATCAGATACAGCAGGGTGGCGGCAATGTACGCAGTGGAGGAGAACAGGGCCACATGAAACACATAGGTGGCCGACCGTGACGGCCGCATGATCGTGCGGTTTTGAAAGTAGTGATAGGTGTACATGTCTTCTTTCACAGTTGTTATGCCTCGCAATATGTAACTTGATGTAAATAATACTATTCTTATGTTTATGTACTCCATCGCCCGCAAAAATCCTGCCCCGGTTATGAAAAAAATGCAGGATTTTGCTAACCGTACTGCGAATACATACAGGAACTTATGTTTGGGAGCTAGCAGCGTGGATAACAAACTTGAAGGTCTTGTTGAGAATATAACTTTTCAGTCGGCCGACGGCAGTTTTACCGTCTTTCGCCTGAAGCTGGACGGCGGGCACGGTACGGTGGCTGTCACCGGCAGTTTCCCGGCCCCGCTGGTGGGGGAACAGGTGGCGCTGACCGGCGAGTGGGTGGAGCATAGCCGCTATGGCCGGCAGTTTAAAGCCGGTCACTGCCGGCGGGTGGCGCCGACTTCGCTGCAGGGGATTGAACGGTTTCTGGCCTCCGGGGCGATTAAGGGCATTGGCCGGGCGATGGCGGCCCGGCTGGTGGCCCATTTTGGCGAACGGACGTTGGAGGTTATTGAGCTGTACCCGCACCGGCTGGCGGAAGTAGAAGGGATTGGCGCCAAGAAAGCAGAGCAGATCCGCCAGGCTTATGCCGAGCAGGCCGAACTGAAAGAGGTTATGCTCTTTTTAGAGATGCATGGCGTTACCGGGGCCTATGGGGCCCGGATTTTTGCCTGCTATGGCGCCAATTCGGTGGCGGTGCTGGAAGCAGATCCCTACCGGCTGGCCGAGGAGGTAAAGGGCATTGGCTTTCGTACGGCCGATCAGATCGCGCAGGCGGTGGGGTTTGACCGGGACCATCCGTCCCGGCTGGCGGCCGGGGTCCAGTTTGCTTTGCTGCAAACCGGGCTGGCCGGGCACTGCTGTGTGCCTGAGGCGCTGCTGACCGAGGAAACAGCCCGGCTGCTCAACCTTGATAAGGCCGATATCGCTGCCGTTGTCAGTGAACAGATCAAGCTGGGCAAGCTGTACACCGAGGACTTTCATGGGATGACACTCGTGTACCCTCGGTATTTATACCGGGCGGAACAGGCGGTGGCGCAGCGGCTGCTGCAGCTGCAGGCGGCGGCGAAGCCGATCGAAGGGCTTGATACCGACAGCTTGATTGATCACTGGGAAGCAGCCGGCAATATGACGCTGGCTGCGGCCCAGCGACAGGCGCTGGCGGCCGCCCTGTCCCACGGGGTGCTGGTATTGACCGGCGGGCCCGGGACCGGGAAAACAACAACCGTGCGCGGGATTCTGGCTCTCCTGGAGCAGCAGGGCGGTAAGATCATTCTCGGGGCGCCGACCGGACGGGCGGCCAAGCGGCTCAGTGAAACAACCGGGCGCGAGGCAATGACCATCCACCGCCTGCTGGAGGCCGGGGGCGGAGCGGAGGAGGAACCGATGTTTGCCCGGGATGAGCACAATCCCCTTGACGCCGATGCGGTCATTGTTGATGAAACATCAATGATGGATATGCTGCTGATGAGCTGCTTCCTGCAGGCGGTGCCTGACGGCTGCCGGGTGGTGCTGGTCGGTGACGTTGATCAGCTGCCGGCCGTGGGACCGGGCTCGGTGCTGAAGGATATTATCCGCTCCGAGGCCATCCCGGTGGTGCGGCTGACCGAGGTATTCCGCCAGGCCGGTGAAAGTATGATTGTGCTTAATGCCCACCGGATTAACCGGGGACGCCTGCCGGAATGCGGCAGCCCTGACTTTCAGTTCCGCGAACTGACCGACGGTGAGGAGACAGCCCGGGCGGTGGTTGAGCTGTGCCAGACTGAGCTGGCCGGAGAAGGGTTTGATATCTGGCGGGAGGTGCAGGTTTTATCCCCCATGCACCGCCAGCCCTGCGGCGTCGAGAACCTTAACCGGCTGCTGCAGGCGGCCTTAAACCCGCCGGCCGAGGGCAAAGAAGCCCTCCCGGGCGTTAACCAGGTGCTGCGTGAAGGCGATAAGGTCATGCAAATCCGCAATAATTACAGCAAAAAGGTCTTTAACGGCGATATTGGTTACATTGTGGCCATTGCCGACGGCAAGCTATTGGTACGGTATCCGGAAGATGACGTTGTCTATGATAAGGGTGAGCAGGATGAGCTGATGCTGGCCTATGCCATGAGCGTCCACAAAAGCCAGGGCAGCGAGTACCCGGTTGTTGTCATGCCGCTGACCCCCGGCCACCACATTATGCTGCAGCGCAACCTGCTGTATACGGCGGTTACCCGGGCCAAGGAGCGGGTAATTCTCATCGGCACCCGGGCCGCGCTCCATACGGCGGTGATGAGTGATCGGACTCGCCGCCGCTATTCGCTGCTGGCGGAACGCCTGCGGGGTGAAAGCTTATGGTAAGGGACTGGCTGGAGGCCCTGCTCGACCTCTTTTTTCCCCAGCGCTGCCCGGTTTGCCGCCAATGGGCGGACAGTCACGGCTGGTGCCGGGCCTGCCTGGGCAGCCTGGTCAGGGCCACGCAGGTGGCGGTGGCGATCCATAACCTGGTGTACCTGGACGGCTGCCGGACAGTCGTCGCCTATGCCGGCCCGGTCCGGCGGCTGATCCGGGATATGAAATTCCGCCGGGTGACCAGGCAGGCCGGCCGGTTAGGCCGGCTGCTTGATTATGGGCTGGTGTCCGGCTGCTATGGCGGGGTTGATGCGGTCGTACCGGTCCCTTTGCACCGGCAGCGCCTGAGCGAGCGGGGTTTTAATCAAACCGTCCTTATCTTCCGCCCCTGGGCGGCGCGGCAGCAGCTTACCTGGCTGGAGGCGCTGGCCCGGACGCGGGCGACGGCGCCGCAATGGGAGCTTACCCTGAAAGAACGGCGCAAAAACAGTCAGGGCGCGTTTGCGGTAACGCGCCCTGACTTGATCAAAGGTAAGAGTATTCTGCTTGTCGATGATATCTTTACCACCGGTATTACGATGAACGAGTGCGCCAGGGTCCTAAAACAGGCCGGGGCGGTCAAAGTCCAGGGCCTGGCGCTGGCCGGCGGGGCCAGGTAAGCCTACCCTAGCGCATCAATAAAGGCCCGGACCACCTCGGGGTCAAACGCCGTGCCGGACAGGCTGAGCAGCTCGCGCACCGCCTCATCTTTGGTTTTTACCCAGTTCTGGGTGCAGGGATTGATGAAGCGGTCATAATAGTTGGCAACGGCAATGATGCGGGCGCCAAGCGGGATGTTTACCCCTTTCAGCCGTTTGGGGTAGCCTGTGCCGTCAAACCGTTCATGATGATAGCGGATATAGGGAATGAGTTCCTGGCAGGAAGGGATGTTTTCCAGCATATAACTGCCGGCGTTGCAATGGTTTTTGAATACGCTCATCTCGCGGGTTGACAGATAGGGCACTTTGGACAGCACCTGGTTAGGCACGGTAAGCTGGCCGATATCATGTAACAACGCCGCCAGGCGGATTCGCTCAATCTCTTCCCGGGGCAGCCGCATTTTGGCAGCGACACTGACGGAATAGTTGGCAACCTGTTGGCTGTGCAAGAATAGTTTGGAGTTTTTTAATTGAATAAGCTGCATAAAATTGCCGATGATACCGTTGATCGCTTCCGTGTCACCGGTATAGATTTCAGGATCCTGCATGAGCGTTAGCATATACACGACAAACTGCCTTTCATAGGAAAGCAACACATGGTTTTTGTTTCCATAATATACCTGCCTGTTTTCCATATTTTATACATAAAAGCGAGATTGCTGGTAACAAAGATACGGACTTGGCAATCTCACTTATAAAACACTATAAAATAAGCAATATTGTTAATTAGCCACAAACTGTCATAATCCTGCCGGCTTATTAAAAAAAAATGTCCAATATTTTTGAAATGAGTCTAAAGGCCTAGTCTAAAAAAGGCCTGATCATGTATAATAAAGTTAATGGAGGGTAAAGGGGGCAGCGCTATGGGATTGGATAACTGTCCGGAGTGTGGCAAGCTCTATGTGGAGAATGTTGCCAGGCTTTGTCCGGAATGCTACCGCAGACAGGAAGACGATGCGGAAAAGGTGATGGAGTATCTGCGGGATGCCCATAAGGCAACTATGGAAGAGATTCATCAGGCCACAGGGGTCAAGCATAAAATCATCCTGCGCCTGCTTCGCAGCGGCCGTATTATCGGGGGTGTTTCTTATCCCTGCGACAGCTGCGGTGATCTGATTACCGAGGGCCGGTTATGCAATAAATGCAGCAAAAATATTTTGGATCAGATAAAAACCGAAGAGCGTCATAAAGAGCATGAGCCTGATGTAAAAATCCGCTCACGCATGTATGGCCGCGAGTAGGAATCCTAAGCGTTGATAATGGGAGTAATATGTACATAGGGAGCGCAATTGAACGATAAACCTCTCTAATCGTCTGTGGCGGGTATTAATAACCCCGCCATTTTTGTCGATAGTATTAATAAGAATTCCCGAGGTGTGAGGTGCTCACTATGAATATCAAAAATATCCAAAATATTGCCAAGATCTATGGCGAACAAACCAAGGTAACCAAGAACTGTAAAAACTCGGGCTCAAGCCCTGCGCAGCGCCCGGATGAAGTCATCTTATCCGCTCATGCCCAGGGGTTGAATCAAATTCTCCGCACAGCCAAAGGGCTGCCGGAAGTACGGGAAGATAAAGTGAATCTGTTTTCTGAACAGATAGCCAAAGGCGAGTACAAGGTTGATGCCCGTGAACTCGCCGATAGAATTATTGCCTACTCCAAAAATGAACGCCAGCAGTAGAAAGGGGGTTGTTACGAATGACCGCAATGTGGGATAAACTGATCATTCTCCTGAACCAGACTCTCGAACTGTATCAGGCGTTGCTGGTCCTCAGCCGGAAAAAACGCGATATATTGGTTGAGGCCAGACCGCAGGAGCTTGAATTGCTGACTAAGCAGGAAGAGGTCCTGATTATTGAAGCCGGCAAGCTGGAAAATATGCGCTTAACCCTGGCCCGGGAATTAGCGGCGGCGGCAGGCTTAGCCCCGTCGGCAACGGCATTGTCAAGCCTGATTGCCTGTGCCGGCAGTGAAACCGCCCGGGAATTAAGCGGCCTGAGCGACCGCTTTGAGCAGGTGACCAAAGACCTTGTGGAGATTAACGGCCTTAATACCAAATTAATTGAGCAATCGCTGGATTTTATCAATTATAATATTAACATATTAAGCCAGAGTGCGGTTGGACCTACCTATCTGCCGAAGGGGCAGCCCCTGGAAAAGGGTTCCAGCCGTGCCATCTTGGACACCAGAGCATAAAACCAGAAATCGCATCAAAACGGAGGCAGATTATGAGATCGACATTTGGTGGATTAAATACGGTTGTCAGAGGCATCTACGCCAGTCAGATGTCCCTGGATACAGTGGGACACAATATTGCCAATGCGGATACCGACGGCTTCTCCCGCCAGCGGGTCAACCTGGTGTCAACAAACCCCCAGACCATTTACAGCGGCAATGGCAAGGTGCAGCTTGGCACCGGCGTTGCCACCCAGTCCATTACCAGAATCCGCGATACCTTTGTTGACCAGCAGATGTGGAAGGAAAAGTCCACCTTAGGCTATGGGGAGACGATCTACAGCACCCTGACCAAGGTGGAAGGCGTTTTCCAGGAACCGACAGAGACCGGCATCCAGACTGTGCTTGATGCCTACTGGAAGGCCTGGAATACAGTATCCACCAACGCCTCCGACAACGGGGCCAGAGTCGCTTTGCGGGAACGGGGAGTGGAGCTTGTTGACGCCATTCAGCAGGCCAATACCCAGCTGCGGGCGATGGCAGCCGATATTAATACGGTTGTCGGCATCCGGGTGGACACCGTCAATCAGATTACGGACGAGATGCTGTCTCTGAACAAGCAGATTGCCGCGATCGAGGTTGGCGGCCTTGATCACGCCAATGACCTCCGGGACCGGCGGGACTACCTGGTGGACCAGCTGTCGCAGATTGTCAACGTCCGGGTTACGGAAGATAAAGCCGGCAACTATATCGTGCAGTCCTCCGGGCTGGTGCTGGTGGACGGCAATGAACGCAGCAAGCTGCAAACCAAATCCCATGTGGACCCCGATTATGGCTATGAGGTGGTTGACGTGGTCGAAGCCTCCACGCAACTGACCGTAAACTTCACCTCCGGCGAGCTGAAAGGCCTGATTGACGCCCGGGATAAAACGGCAGCCAGCGCGCAGGGAGAAGGCCGGGAAAGCGATATTGGCATCAAAGCCTATTTAAACAAGCTGGCCCAAATCAGTCAGTTTTTACTGCAGGACTTCAATGCGGCTCATCGCAGCGGCTATGGGATGGATGGCTCAACCGGCAATAACTTTTTTGGCGCCGGCGGCGAGCCTGATCCCGATTACAGCGCCTCTGACCTGACTGCGATCTTCGGGGTGGCAGCGGCGGCCGATGTGCCCAAATATAAATGGATCGAACAGTTGCAGGTCAATCCGGATTTCTTTGCAAGCAACGGGGTGGAAAAAATCGCGGCCAAAACCGCGGCTTCGCAGGGGAATGGCAACGGGGACAATGCCGTTCTGATGGCGAATAAGCTCAAGGTGGATACATCCAGTATTCTGGGCAATTCGTCCCTTGACAGCTTTTACGGCTCCTTTATCGGTGCCTTAGGCGTCCAGACCCAAAATGCCGAACGGCTGACCGACAACCAGCAGACCCTGGTCAATACGATTACCAACTGGCGGGAATCGGTGTGCGGCGTAAATCTGGATGAAGAGATGAGCAATATGATCCGGTTCCAGAAAGGCTATAATGCGGCCGCCAGGGTGCTGACCACCATGGACGAAATGCTCGACAAACTAATTAATGGCACAGGTGTCGTAGGAAGGTAGGAGACTAAGCTATGCGTGTAAGTACGAATATGGTGACTCATAATTTCTTGATTAGCCTGAATAAATCCCTGCAGCGGCAAAATGAGATTCAGGAACAGCTCTCTGACGGCAAAGCCCTGCATCGCCCCTCCGACGATCCGGTTAAAACCATCCGGAGCCTGCGCTTTAATATTAATCTGCGGCAGAATGAGCAATATACCCAGAATGTCAAGGATGCGATTTCCTGGATGGAAACCACCGACGGGGCGATGAGTGATCTCAGTTCGATTATGATCAAGGCCAAGGAGCTTGTCATTAAATCGGTCAGCTCTAATCCGGATATGGCGATGGAGGCGATTGCCAAGGAGCTGGACGGGATTATCAACCAGGCCATTGAGATCGGCAATTCCAAGGTTGGTGACAGGTACGTCTTTGCCGGCCAGCAGGACAAGACCGAACCGTTTAAGCGGCGTATGGTTACGGCCGCTGACGGCACGCAGTTTGAGACCGTTGTGTACTCCGGTGATACCAGCAAGATTTCCATGCGGATCCAGCCGGGCGAGGTGACCCCCTCCCAGGATAGTGTCGGCCTGAACGGCGCCGATCTGTTCGGACCGCTGAATATCATTAATGAGGGTGGCACGGAGATCACGACTGCCGGCATCCTGAATGATTTGCTGCGGATTAAGGAAGCCCTTCAGGGGAAAACTGCCAACGTCCAGAGCAATCCGGCCGGTGGCAGCACTCAGCTGAATGCCGGCAGCCCGAGCGACCACAGTCCGTTTACCTTCCGGGTCGATGCTGTGGCCGGCGGCCTGCCGACCCAAGTCTCCTATTCGCTGGACGGCGGGTTGTCCTGGAAAACGGATGCCACCATTAGCGGCAACCAGATTACCTTCCCGAAGGAGAATATGGCGACAACGGCTGATGTTGTCTACGATATGACCAGCTCCGCCTATACGGCCGTTGGCGATACCTATACCGTACCGAATCAGGCTGCGGCCGGCACACCGGACCTGCAATGGCTGTCCAAGGTCGGCATTGATCTTGTCGATAAGTCCCATGATAAAATTCTCCGCGCCCAGACCGAGATCGGGGCCCGGATGGCGATGTACGAGCAGGCCCAGGCTCTGCTGGAGAAAAATAATGTGATTATTACCAGCGATGTCGGAGCCAATGAAGACATTGATATTGCCAAGGCCATCATTGATTTTAAAACAAGCGAAAGTGTGTACCGGGCCGCTTTGTCGGTCGGAGCCCGGCTGATGCCGCCGTCGCTTGTCGATTTCTTAAATTAACGCTGCACAGGGGAGATGAAGTACCCTATGCTGACCCTTAATATTTCTCAGCAACCTGCTAAAATGGAGATAACAACAGTCCGCGCGGACAATAATTTAACGACAACCCCGCCCCGGCTGCTGCTTGATACCGAAGCGGCCACCGTTGAAATCCGCCAACCCAAGGGGGAACTGGAGATTGACTGGCGTCCGTTCCGGGCTTCCTACGGCATTAAGGACAGCGGTGAGTTTTCGCGGGACAACGCCGCCCGGGGCCAGCAGATCGCCCTGGAGACGATCGGCCGGATCGCCGATGAAGGCAACCGGCTGGCCCGGATCGAATCAGGCCAGGATGTAGTGGCGGAACTGGCCACCGAGGCCAATACCCCGTCGACGCCGGAGGTAGTCTGGACCTGGTTGGAACCGCCGGCGATCAAATATACCGCCCATCAGCCGGAATTCCGCCCGACCCCGGCCCGGTTCAGCACCGAGCTGATCCGGGGGACGGTCAATATCGACTATGAGCCGTACCAGTTCAATCTCCGCATGGTCCAATACCCCAGCATTACAATGTGGGTTACCGGTTATAATGACATCGATATCAGGGCGTAACTAAGGGGGATCCTATGCTTATACAGTCTACCCGTTTTGGGGAAATAGAGGTTGCCGACGCCGAACTTATCCGGTTTCCCGCCGGTCTGCCGGGATTCCCGGCCGAACATGCCTTTGCTTTTCTGCCGTACCAGCCTGACAGCCCCTTTGCTTTTCTGCAGTCGGCGACAGACCCGGATCTGAGTTTCGTTATTACCGATCCGTTTCCGTTTTTTAAAGACTACAGCTTCAAGCTTGAAGACGCAATCCTCGCTGAGCTTGGTCTGGCTGACGACAATCTGCCGCGGATTGTCAATATTGTCCGCATCCCGGAAAAAACGGAAGAAATGACAGCTAACCTGCTGGCCCCCATTGTCATCAACTGGGCTAGCCGGATGGCGATGCAAATAGTTCTGGAGAAATCTCCGTACACGGTCCGGCACCGCCTGTTTCCCCAGGGCCTGCCTATTCAGGCTGACAAAGGGGGTAAGTAGATATGCTTGCTCTTACCCGTAAAGTTGGCGAGCGGATTGTCATCGGTGACAATATTGTGCTTACCGTTGTCGATATCAAAGGCGACAGTATCCGTCTGGGCATTGAGGCCCCGAAAGAGATCAAGATCTACCGGGGGGAGATTTATGACGCGATTGCGGCCGAGAACCAGCAATCGGCTCAGCCGGTTGATTTGAGCAAGATGGAATTTTTAAAAGGGATTACGAAAGGATAACAGGGCGCACCAGCGTCCTTTATGTGCTTTCATGAAAGAACGGAGGGTTAAGCCTATGAATGCGGTTAATACTGCTAATGCCTATAAAAATCAGCAGATTATGACGGCCTCCCCGGAAGAACTGACACTGATGCTGTATAATGGCGCTATCCGGTTTGTTGCTGAGAGTATGCAGGCACTGGAAGCAGGCAATCTGGAAAAAGCCAATACGTCCAATCTGCGGGCCCAGGATATTGTGCGGGAGTTTATGTGCACCCTGGACATGCAGTATGAAATATCACAGGGGTATTATAAATTATACGATTATATTGAATACCGCCTGATCCAGGCCAACATCAAAAAAGACAGAAGTCAGCTGGAAGAAGTGAAAACGATGCTGACCGAGCTGCGCGACACCTGGAGCCAGGCCATGAAAACCGCCAAAGCCCAGCGGGCCGTGGCCCGGTAGTTGAGTACAGGCTGTGCAGAATATAAGAGACCGGAAACAAAGGCAAACCTTGTTTCCGGTTTTTGTTTTTGGTATAAAATACCGCTAATTTTTGACAAAGTTTTTAGGAATAGATGAAAATGGGAGATCAAGCGAGAAAAATCGTATTATAGGAAAATAATTTCCTATAATCAGCGATTTCAGCCTTAAGTATCTTAGACAAGTTACCGATATTATTAGTGGGAAGATCAGTAGCCGTCTCTCCTGTACCGGCCGGACAGGAAGACAGCCACTGAAATACATTCTGCCGGGCAAGGATGCCCAGGCATAAAAACATCAGGGAGGAATAATATCATGATTATCAATCACAATATTGCGGCTCTGAACACCTACAACCGTTTGTCCGCCAATAACAACCAAACCAGCAAATCACTGGAAAAACTGTCCTCAGGTCTTCGCATCAACCGTGCCGGTGACGACGCTGCCGGTTTGGCCATCAGCGAAAAAATGCGCGGCCAGATCCGTGGTCTTGACCAGGCTCAACGGAACTCGCAGGACAGCATTTCCTTGATCCAAACTGCTGAAGGTGCGCTGAACGAAACTCACAGCATTCTCCAACGGATGCGCGAACTGGCTGTACAGGCCGGTAATGACACCAATACTGAAGTTGACCGTGGTGAGATTCAAAAGGAAATTAATCAGTTGACTGACGAAATTGATCGTATTGCCAATACCACCGAGTTCAATACCCAGAAACTGATTGACGGCAGTAAAAAAGGTCTTGTGGAGGCTGAAAAATCTAAAACTACCATTCAGCTTAACACAAGAGCAGAAATCAAAATTAATGATACAACAACCGCTTCGGATATTGCTACGAGTGGTACGATCATTATTACCCGTACTTTAGTCACTGGTGGTACAGTTGAGTATAGCGGTGCCAATGCTCATTTTGATATTGGAAATCCGGCTGGAATTACTGCAAGTATTACGGATGGGGATACGATCTCCTTTGGTGGAAGCGACATTCAACTGACCGGTTCGTTAGCTTCGCTGGCTGTGGGTGAAAGCATTACTATCAGTGTCAAAAAAGCGGTAACTGCTCAAACTACTGTTGGTGATTCTTTGAGCATGCAAATTGGCGCTAATAGTGGTCAGAATATCCTAATCGGCATGAACTCAATGAAAGCTGAGGACCTTGGGGTTCGCGGTACAGATGCAAAAGCTTTGGATATAAGCGATTATAAAAAGGCAACTGCTGCAATCACTACTATCAATAATGCAATTGAACTGGTGTCTGCTGAACGTTCTAAATTAGGTGCTGTCCAAAACCGGTTGGAACATACTATTAACAACCTGAGCGCTTCCAGTGAAAACCTCACTGCTGCCGAATCACGCGTACGCGATGTAGACATGGCTAAAGAAATGATGAATTTCCAGAAAAATAACATCCTTTCTCAAGCCGCTCAAGCTATGCTGGCTCAGGCTAATCAACAGCCGCAAGGAGTGCTGCAACTTCTCCGGTAATCCGAATTATATCATCTATAGAGGCCAGAGTGCATACTCTGGCCTCTACTTATAAGAAAGGACAGTCGGCATAATGAAAATTTCGGCCTGCATGATTGCGAAAAACGAAGAGAAAGTAATTGCCCGTTGTATTAAAAGCTACCATGCTGCTGTGGATGAAATCATTGTCGTTGATACCGGTTCCACAGACCAGACAGTTGCAATTGCGAAACGGTTAGGTGCTAAAGTATTTCAACTTAGATGGAACGATGATTTTGCAGATGCAAAAAACTATGCCATTTCGAAAGCCAAGGGCGACTGGATTGTTTTTTTGGATGCCGATGAATATTTTGTCAACGACACTGGCAGTAACCTGCGGTCTTATTTGAGAAAACTGGATAAGGATTTTAATTGTGTAGCCTGCAAAATGATTAACATCGATGAAGCCAGTCGGCAAATTATCAATGAAATTACGCATGTACGGCTATTCAAGAATGATAAACAGATCCGCTATGTTAATCCTATTCATGAAATGTTGTATAACTTTCGTAAGCGTTCAAAGCTGAATGCCTGCCTAGCAGATAAGCGGGAGCTTCTCATCTATCACACTGGCTATTCTGAGGGCAAACAGCAGGAAAAAGCACGAAGAAACCTGACTCTATTATTGCGGCAGTTAACCGGTGATATTGCTGTCAAACCGGAATATTATTATTACATCGCAGATTCTTATTTTACCTTGGACGAGTGGGATAAGGTCATTAAATATATACGTTTGTTTTTGGATAGTGGGATCGATTTAGTCGCTCATAATGTACGAACGCACAATATTTTAATTGATGCGATGATGCAGCTTGACTATCCCGGCAGTGAGGTTATGAAGGAAGTAGATATTGCTATCGGCAAATTCCCTCAGCATCCGCTATTTTATTTTTACAAAGGAAAATTATTATATGATTCTAAGCAGTATGATGCTGCTTCTGGTATGTTACGGCAAGCTTTGCATTTACATGAAAACTATCAGGATATCGAAGTAAATTCGCTGGCCGTTAATCTTACCACAATTTATACTTTGATGGCGACGGTCAGTGAGTTCCGCAATGCTTGCGGTACGGCAGTTGAATATTATCTTAAAAGCCTGCAATTGGACAAATTGGATGTACTGAGTTTTGACCGTTTATTAAAGTTGATCCGGAACCAACCGGTTCAGGATATTATTTCCTTTCTCAATACTATTTATGACATAGACAATGAAGCCGATTTGGAATTTCTGTCTACCCGTTTGGTGAACCATGCGGCGCCCAGAGTTCTGGCTTACTATACAAGTTTGCGGGAGAAAAAGTGCCCGAAACAAGACTGCGTAGTTTTACAAATGTTGGTAGCTAATAAATATTATGACAAAGCATTTGCTGCTTCATTAGACTGCTATGTGCAGGATCGAGACGAGCGTTTAGCAGTTGTGGCAGCAACGGCGGCCATGCTCAGTGGCAACGAAAGGTATATTGCGCAAGCTGTGGAACAATTGCCTTCTGCCTATGCCAAACTACTCAAAGCTTATGATGGAGAGTTTATGTTTTTGTCGGATGAAGACAAAACGCCTTTCCTTAATTTGGTACGCACCTTTAGCCTTTGGGCCAATGAAATCGAACTGAAGAAGCTGCTTAGTTTGGCTGATCAATTCCCGGGCGGTATGGCCGCTGTAGGCAGTCTGTTTATAAAAGAGGGATATTATCACGCCGCGTTGCAATGTTACGATTATGTGGTGCAACGCGCTTTGGTTGAAAGCACTCCGGTACATCCGGCTTTGTATTATAATCAGGGCTACTGCCTGCACCGCCTGAGTAACCCGGTTGACGCTACTGTAGCTTTTCTTAAGGCTTATGATGCAGGCTATCGAGGTAATGATATTTATGAATTTTTGCGTTGGAATTTTAGCATGCTTGATGCGTCCGGTAGTATAGGAGTGCGAATTGCTGAAATATTGCAGGATAAGACTAATTATAATGTCTAAATCAGAGAAAAGAAGGGTTACAAATGAAGGTAGTTATACTTGCGGGCGGCTTAGGGACACGTATTAGTGAAGAATCGCATTTGAAGCCGAAGCCTATGATCGAAATCGGGGAACGTCCGATTTTATGGCATATTCTCAAATACTATTCTGCATACGGTTTCAATGAATTTATTATCTGCTGTGGGTACAAAGGTTATGTGATAAAGGAATATTTTGCTGACTACTACCTTCATGGCTCAGATGTAACCTTTGACTTTACGGACGGCGGCAAAATGATTGTTCACTCCAATGGTTCTGAACCGTGGAAAGTGACGGTCGTCGATACCGGTCTTAACACCCAGACCGGCGGCAGAATCAAACGCATTCAAAAGTACGTTGGTGAAGAACCATTTATGTTGACCTATGGTGACGGTGTGGGAAATGTCGATTTGAACACACTGCTTGCCGAGCACAAAACCCTTGGGCACATGGCAACACTGACAGCGGTGCAGCCGAGCGGACGCTATGGCGTACTTGACCTTGATGAAAATAAAAACCTTGTTGTCGGCTTCCGCGAAAAAGCGCGGGAGGATACCAATTGGATTAACGCGGGGTTTATGGTATTGGAACCCGGGGTTTTTGATTATATAGACGGTGACAGCACGGTATTTGAGCGTGATCCCATGGAACGTATGACCCAGAGCGGCAAGCTCGGCGTGTACAAGCACTACGGTTATTGGCAATGCATGGATACCCAGCGGGATAAAGGCGCCCTGGAACACTACTGGAACAGTGGCAATGCGCCGTGGAAGTTGTGGACTTGATGGGTGTGCCGAAAATCAGTGTAATCATGCTGACATATAACCGCGAAAAGCTCGTCGGGCGAATGATTGAATGCATCCTCGCCCAGACGTTTTACGATTTTGAGTTTATTATTGTGGACAATGGTTCGACCGATCGTTCTGGTGCGATTGCCGACGAATATGCTGTGAAGGATTCTCGTATTCGTGTCCTTCACCGCCAGCGCGGCAATATCGGCTCCGGGCGCAATGCAGGACTTGATGCAGCACAAGGTGAATACATAGCCTTTGTTGATGATGATGATAGCTGCGATCCGGATTTTCTGGAATTTTTGTACAAATTAGTGGTCGAAACCGACGCTGAGGTTAGTATTTGTGGCGCGGCAGACAAAATATTTGACGAACACCGCGTAATGACTGCCGAGGAAGCATTGGTTGAGCTAATGTGGCGCAAAAAATACAACATGGCTTTTCCAACCAAGCTGTTCTCACGGAATCTTGCCGCTCACATCCGCTTCCCGGAGGGTGACAAGTATGACGACATTTCGCAAATGCACTGTCTGCTTGCTTTTGCCAACCGCGTTGCCTATTATGGCTTGCCTAAGTACACTTTTTATAGGCACGAAAGCAACAACTCCGCATGGACAACGAACCATAGCCTGCTTGAGCCGGATACGCTGGACGAATATCTTGCTGCCTACCGGATGCGCACGGAATGGCTATCGGAGCGGTTTCCGGTAAGTGCGGTGGTTTGGCGGTATTTTGAATGGTCGTTTATGATCAGCATGGTCGAGAAAATTCACAGATTAGAGATTAAGGATTGTGGGCGGCAATTAGAAGCGATGCTTCGGGAATTGCGGACTTATCGCACGGATTTTTTTAACAGTAATTGTACACTAGCCTTTGAAAAAGAATGGCTAGAAAAATATGTATGATGTTTTTCTTAAATTGTGTGGATTCGCTTATCTAACGGCTTTTGGTATCAGGAGATTGCCCGCAAATTAATCTCTTTAGAATATTATTTCCTTTGTTTTTGAACAGTATAAATGCAGGTAAAGGCAAAGCACACGTCCGAACCATGATATTAACACATTATTTTTGTTTGAGAAAAAGAGTCACCTAAGTCGAAAGGAGTTATGTGAGTCATGAGGTATGCCAATTATTGCAATACAGGAAAAACCAGCATTAACATAGGTGATTATTTACAATTTCTTGCCATAACATATTTGTATGAGCAGATGGGAATTGAGGAGAGGGAGCTTCAGTATATTGGGTTACAGGACGTTATAGATTATGATGGCGAAGATATTGTGCTTCCGATTAATTTTACTATTAACAATTTTATCGTTAATGGAAAAATTGCAATTTCACCTCGAATTACGCCGGTTTTTCTGGCTGTGCAACTAATTGCGCTTGATTCTTATCTCGATATTGATCGCTTTCTGCAAGACGAGCATAATCATGCCTATTTCCTGCGCTATGCACCAATAGGATGCCGTAATGAAGTCTCGTATCATTATTTCAAAAAATATGGTATTCCGGCATATATTAACGGTTGTCTCACAACTATTTTTCCAAAATGTAAGGAGCCTGCCGGTGGAGCCGTTATTTTTGCAGATGTGCCCAAGAGTGTATTGCCATGGATTCCCTCGTCGATATTGGATTCTGATGTGTCATTTACAACACAACAGTATATTTTTCATGAAGACGAAATAAAAGATTATAAAAATATTTTTCGTTTTGTGAAATCAAAGTATGACTTTTACCAAAAAATGGCGCGATTAATTATTACATCGCGGTTGCATGTTGCGTTGCCCTGTACGGCTTTTGGGATTCCGGTAGTATTGGTAAAAGATAAGGTGGATATCCGTTTTTCGTTTATTGAAAAATATATTCCTATTTATGATAGAGATCACTATCAAGATATCAACTGGTTCCCGGCAGTGCCTGATATTGAGCCCATCAAGGAAAAACTCATCAATTTTGCCATTGAACGAATCAAAGTTGCTGGGACTGCTGGGGAATGTGCAACCAAGGGAGCTTGGTTGACCTCTCTGTTTGAAGCCAGGGAGAAAAGGCTCCACTATGAAGACCCGCATAAGGTTACACACCAAAATGGATATCGATTTGAGGAATATGCTAGTAAATATTGGAAAAATAAAAACGGTGAACCCATTTGTTATGCACTGTGGGGAGTAAGTGCTAACAATGCTGATTACTGGAAAAATCTTATTGAAACAAAATTTCCAAACGCACAACTAGCAGCCGTATTTGACCGGCATCGGAACGAGAAGTTGCTTGGACTTCAAATGAGCTCTCCGGATACTTTGAAAGATATGGACGACATTTGTGTTATTGTGTGCGCCGTGGGTGCAACAGAAGATGCGTTAGCGTTATTTCAAGAGATTGGTCTGAATGAAAGCCGCTATTGTATCGTAGCCGACTGTTTTGTGACACAAGATGATATTAGAAACAAGAGGGTGGCTTCGCGATGATATATACCTGAACGGATTTATCCTTGACTTTGAACGTGAACCCGTATTGGTCTAAGCGGACAGAACAAATGGGTACGCAGTATAGCAGTATAATGATTGCTTCAGTGCCCCCCAATTTATTTTTCTGGAGATTTCGTTAAACGAGGTATGAGATAATGGCATGTATTAAACCGTCCTATAATACCAACCGTGCGGTTTTAGGTGAACAACTACCGCTACATACGCCTTTTTCGATTATTTTAGACATTAGTGAGCGTTGCAATTTTCGGTGCAGCTATTGTTTCCGGGCAGGGGAAAAGGACGAAAGCTGGGGCTTTGCAGCAGCGGAAGGTTTGATGTCTCCGGTGATTTTTGAACGTGCCGTGAAACAAATTATGGAGTTTCCACAAAAGTTAAAGGTCATCTCATTGTCGGGGCATGGTGAGCCGTTGTGTCATCCCGACATTGTAGATATGGTGGGATTCTTGAAAAAAATGGATGTCACTGAACAAATTGATATGCATACTAATGCGTCACTGTTAACAGAAGAAAGCGCTGTGCGTATCGCGCAAGCGGGATTTACGCGTATTGTCGTTTCACTGCAGGGGCTGGATGCTGCAGCATATGAGCGCACCTGCAGAGCGAAGATCGACTTTCGGCGGTTTTATGACAATTTGAAGCTGTTATATAAGAGCAAAGATAAAAAATTACGGATTCATATAAAAATTGTCGATGTTGCACTGGGGAAAATGGATGCTAAGGATGGTGAGCGGCGTTTTTATGAGCTGTTTGGCGATATTGCCGATGATGTGTTCGTCGAAAAAACAGTTCCGCTGTGGAAAAATATAGCGTTTGCCCCTGGAGACATGGTGAATAAATTCGGGTACGAATTTAGTAAAGTGGATTACTGTCCATTGGTGTTTTATAAGATATGGGTAGCCCCTGACGGTGCAATCTATTCGTGTACCAATCTGCCACCGCCGCCGAGTCTTGGCAATATTTGCAATACAACCTTGCAAGCGGCGTGGAATAGCCGTCAGCGGTTGGACTTTTTAAAGGAACATCTGCGCTTAACTCGTCATAAGCATACTCCTTGTGCAGGATGTTTTGTGCCGGTAAATACGGTTACATCGTCTGAGGATGTTCTTGATTCTTATAAAGATGCGATACTAGACCGGTTGGAGAGCGTCGGAACCTGATACGATCATGATATGAATATATTCTTGTTTAAAGTTCGAGTGCGCCCCTATCCGAAGCGGCCATCCAAATAGGTAAACCTCTTCAATATAAAAAATATGAATAAAAGAAAGGAATCGTATACATGGGAGAAGTGAAAAATTTTGCCTGGCCTGCTACGGCTATCAGCAAGGAAGATTACGATGTTGTCTTGCATTGCATTCATAATAACGCCGATCTTTTTAAAAACAAGAAAATCATGATTTTCGGAGCCGGAATCAGAGGTGCGCTCATATCCGTGATTCTGGAAGCTGAAGGATTTAGTGATATTTTATTTACTGATAATAATGCGGAAAAATGGGGAGGCGTTATTGACAAATATCCTATTGTCTCACCGAAAACTGCTTTCAATATGCTGGAGGAAATCATAATACTCATTTCAACAGAAGAAGGATACCCTATAAAAGAGCAGTTAGAAAAAACAGGTCTTATAGAAGGTGTTAACTTTCTTTTTCCCCAGTCAAATTTATATGATAAATATATGCTTGAATTTAAAAGAAGAGTTAACAATGAAATATTGATCGTGGGAGACTGCATGTTCGAAGTGATATCATTTCACGATATCAATAAAAATTCATTAACTGAAATAATTGTTCAAAAAATAGGATACGAAAAAGTAAAATTATTAACAATGCATGGTATGGGTATGCGGGCATTCTATCACGTTTTAAAGGCTCAGGCAGCTATGGGTATGCAGCCTGATGTTTTTGTAGTTATGATTAATTTTGAAACATTGACAGGCAAACAGCATCTATTGCCCAGATCCCAACATACCAAACTAATTCGCCAGGTGTTTAATGTAGTAAAAAACTCGGATGACGGTGAGTTAGAGGAGTATGTAAAGCTTACGGAAGAGAGAGTTAAGAATATACAAGCTGAATTTTTTACCACTCACAAGTTTTCAGCCGATACAGTTACGAACAAAACGGGGGAAATTAGCAGTAAAGCAGCTAAACTTTTTTTTAAGTTGAATTATATGTACAAGCTTAATCCGGAAATAGAAAGCATTCAATATTTAATTAAAATTTTAAAATATGCAAAAAAGCAAGGATTTTATGTATTATCGTTTGTCCCCCCGGTTAATTACGAACTGGGAACAGAATTATTTGGTGAAAAGTTTGAAGAAGCGTATCAATACAATTTAAAACTTGTAAATAATATAATAGAAGAACATGGCTGTGAACTACTCGACTTGAGTCATATTTGTCATAAAGAGTTGTTTGCAGCAAGCTCGACACCTGATGAAACTACCAATTATGAAGGCCGGAATAAGATTGCAGACAAAATTATACAGGAAATAAAAAGAATGCAGGAGACAGGATATGAAAAGTAAAGCATTAATTTTAGAGATATTAAGCGAAATACAGGATTGTAGTGATATACGAAATGATACGCTGTTACTGGAAGAAGGAATTTTGGATTCATTAAGTATTGTATTTTTAGTCAGTGAATTGGAAACAAGGTTAAATATTACAATTCCTTTAGAAAATGTAGTGGAGAGTAATTTTAAAAATATTGATTCTATAGCGGCATTTGTTTTAGATTGTGCAAGCAACAAAACAACCAAGTAAGTAAAATCAGATATTGTCATAAACAATATTGTCGGGGGCGGGTGCCTATATGAGCAAAAGCGTACTGGAATATTTGGAAAAGACGGCAACTGATTTTCCGGATAAAGTTGCCTGTGCATATGAAGAGACAACTTATACGTATTGTGAACTGCAATTAAAAGCTAAGGGTGTTGCGAGCTATTTAATAAATATTTGTTGTCCACAGGATCCTATTGTTATTTTTATGGAAAAAAGCTGTGAAACCTTAATAGGCTTGTGGGGGGTTGTGTATGCAGGCTGTTGCTATACTGTTATTGATCCCAGCCTGCCGGTTGAAAGAATAGGCACTATTATCAGTATGTTGAAAACAAAATGTATTATTTCAACAACAGGCAACCTGTCTAAAATTCAGAAACTAGGATTTAATAAAGAAATTTTGGATATAGAGTATCTGCTAGAGAAAACTACCTTCCCGGATGAGGAAGATAAGTTAGCTGAAATTAGGGAGAGTGTGTGTGATATAGACCCGTTATATATTATGTTTACCTCCGGGTCGACTGGAACGCCTAAAGGTGTTGTTGTCAATCACCGCTCCGTCATAGACTTTATTGATCATTTCACACAATTATTTCATATACAGGCAGATGATATTCTCGGAAATCAGGCGCCATGGGATTTCGACGTTTCAGTCAAAGATATTTATTCCGCTGTAAAAGTGGGGGCGACTTTAGAGATTATTCCTAAAAGAAAGTTTTCATTTCCAAAAGAACTGATCGACTTGCTTGAAGAGAGAAAGGTCACAACTTTAATATGGGCGGTATCCGCCTTGTGTATTTTATCGTCAAGAAATGCTTTCCAATATAAAGTGCCCGGATTTATTAATAAAGTTATCTTTAGCGGCGAAGTGATGCCAATAAAACAATTGCATATTTGGAGAAAAACATATCCAAATGCCGTCTTTGTGAATGTATATGGGCCAACAGAGATTACTTGTAACTGCCTTTATTATATAGTGGAAAAAGAGTTTGCTGAAGAGGTGCTGCCAATAGGCAAGCCGTTCCCCAATGACAGAGTGTTTTTGCTTGATGAAAATGGCAGATTAATAGAAAAAAATGATACAGGCAAAATAGGTGAAATTTGTGTTTCCGGTACATCCGTATCTATGGGATATTATAATAATAAAACGGATACGGATGTGAGCTTCATACAGAATCCGTTGAATCAAAGGTTTGTGGAGAGAATTTACTGTACGGGAGACTTAGGGTATTATAATCAAAACAATCAGCTATGTTTTTCATCTCGAAAAGACTTCCAGATTAAGTATATGGGCCACCGGATCGAATTAGGAGAAATTGAGAGGGCTATTGATGCTATTCGCGGCATCGTCAGAACGTGTTGTATCTATGACGGGAATAACATACTATGCTTCTATGAAGGGGAAACTGTAAAAAACGAAATTATAAAAGAATTAAATCAAAAATTACCTAAATATATGATACCAACAAAATTTGAACAGTTAGCATCAATGCCTATCACAAAAAACGGTAAAATCGATAGAACAATGTTGCTGGATAGTTTGAAAAAGGAAGGTGGCTTATAGTATGCTTGCATATAATCAATTGGCATATATTGCAGAACAATATAAAACGCCTGCATATATTTTTGATATAGAGGAATTAACGCAAAGAATGCAGTCTATAAGGGAAATAGCGGGAGAGGATATCGGACTTTGTTTTGCCATGAAAGCCAATCCTTTTCTGGTTCACTATATAAAGCCTTTTGTCGATAGGCTGGAGGTCTGCTCGCCGGGGGAGTTTGCTATTTGCGAACGTGAAAACCTGAATATGCAAAGCATTGTGTTATCTGGGGTATATAAGAATAGCAATGATATAGAGTATACTATGCAGTTGCAGAACAGTATTGGTAGGTATACGGTAGAGTCCATGCAGCAATGGGAACTGCTGGCGGAATGTTCAAAAAAAATGAAAAAAAAATATCAGTATTGCTGCGTCTTACAAGCGGAAATCAGTTTGGCCTGGATGCGACAGATATTTATAGGATTATTTCTGCAAAAACGGAGTATCCACATGTTAATTTAAAAGGAATACAGTATTTTTCCGGTACGCAAAAGAAAAATATGGGGCAGGTTGCAAAAGAGATAGAAGAAATGGACCGGTTTTGCGGCCACTTATTTGAGAAGTATGGGTATAAGGTACAGGAGGTAGAATATGGGCCGGGGCTACCCATCGAATATTTTTCAAAGGAAGCGGCTAATCAAAATTTTTCTATATTAGAGCAGTTGATGGATTTACTGGCACCTGTTAGAAAAAAGTATAAAATAACGCTGGAAATGGGGAGATATTTTACTGCCACATGCGGAATATATCTATCCCAAATTGTGGATGTGAAAATAAATAAAAACCAAGGCTATTGTATCATTGACGGAGGAATTCATCACATAAATTATTATGGCCAGATGCTGGGCTTGAAATCGCCTAAGGTGAATGTAATAAAAGGCAGGCATGAATGCTTGTCTACAGATATAAAAGAATGGACTGTATGCGGTGCTTTATGCACTATAAACGATATAGTACTGAAAAAGTATCCCATGAGCAATCCCGGTATTGGGGATTTGCTTATTTTCCATAATATCGGGGCCTATTCCATTACAGAGACAAGTTACTTGTTCCTGAGCAGGGAAATGCCGCTTGTATTAGCTAGCTTTAAAAATAAAGGAGAAGAGATAAAGATAGAAGTCTTGCGAGAGAGAATAAAAACGGATAGATTTAACTCAAGACAACAGTCAATGGAGAGGGAAGTATGAAACATATTATTTTTGGCGGTTTTGATTACGCTGTCCGCTATGAGATGGATCAGGATGCAATTTTTCGTGGGATTGACTACTTTGTGGACAATAATCCTGACCTGGTTGGCACTACATATCTCGGAAAAGAGATCAAACATCCTGCTGAGCTTTTGCACGAGGACAAGGATGATATATTAATTTTGATTGGCTCCATTGTATACCGTACGGAGCTTTCATTTCAACTCAGGGATATGGGATTTGAAGAAAACAAGCATTTTATGTGGGCTATTAGTTTTTGCGGTGATGAAAAGTGTCCAAGGTTATGGAAACACATTGAGTGGAGTGATAGGGCGGCAAATGCTGCCAGCTTAGAAGTGACTGAAAAAAGCGAAGAGAAGCTCCTCGCTTTACAACTTGCGGCAAGAATGATTGATTTTAGCAAGATCGACACCTTGATTGACTTAGGTGCAGCAAATGAGCGGGTCAAGGTATTTTTGCCGGAAAATATCCGATATATCCCTGTAGATTACATACGTTATTCGGATCAAACGATATTATGCGATCTTAATAAATATGAATTTCCCCCCACCGAAGGCTATGATCCCAACACTACTTGTATATTTTCGATGAGCAATATTCCATACTGTCGTGATTGGCGTTGGTATCTTGAAATGATTTCTAAAAGTTGTAAATTTCTGATTTTTGGGAAGCAGGACTTTGCCAGAATGACCAGAGAATATCGCAAGACTCACTGGACTTATTATCACGCGGCTTTTAATCATGAGTATATTTTACATATGCTTAAATTAGGATTTGACCTAACAGATGCAATTGATTTTAGGTTAAGGCAGGAAATTTATAAGTTTGAAAAAAGAAGGGCTAAAGGATAAATGCACAATGATCTATATTCGCACATATGCCTATAATGCTGAAAAGACGTTACAACGGACTGTGGACAGCGTGCTTAATCAGACACATCAAGATTTTATCTATTATTTATGTGATAATGGTTCGACTGACGGGACACGCAAAATTATCAAGGAATACGCAAACCGTGACACCCGCATCAGATCATTTTACAATACAGTAAATCACGCTCATCAGGAAACGGAAGAGTGCCTGTTCTTGCCGTACAATATCGAAGAGAATGATTTCTTTTGCACTCTTGATGCCGATGATGAATATCTACCGACCTTCTTTGAAGAAATGCTTGCGTTCATTGATAAATATGATCTCGACATTGCCGCTTGCGGGAGCGATTTTCTAAGCGTTGCTGATAACAATGCATTACAAGGACAGCGCTTGCTGCCCCAGAATTTGATATTGGAGGGAACTGGATTTTCCGACTATTTTCCACTTTATCATCAGTTTGTGAGAACTACTTGGGGAAAACTATACAAAGGCTGGACTTTGCGCAATATGGTGCAGGATGTAAATACACCTGGTTTTCCCCGTATATACGGCGGAGATACCTACAATGGCTTGCGTATATTTAGCGATGCGAAACGCGTTGGGATTTTATCGAGATCTTTGCATAAGTATTATGTATCGTCTAAATCTATTTCCTATATGCTGAACCCTGAGAGGGTTCGGAACGACCAAATTTTACACGAAGCTGCTCTTGACTACCTAAAACCATTTGGTGGAATCAATCCACGCAACGAGGATTTCCTCTATGCAGTATATCTTAATGCACTCAGGGATACTTTGAAGGTTCTGCTGAATGCCAATATATCCATTACGAAAAAACTGACAGGCTTAATTGAAATGTTCACTTGTGAGTACACAAAAAAGCTGATAGCACGGGGGAACTTCGGAGCATATATTGGACAAGCACAAGAATATCAGCATTTCCGTAAAGAGTTTTGCACAGTAGTTGCTAACTGGCTGCTTTCACTTAGCGAGGTACCGGACGAGCAGGTAGAGGATTACTGTAATATTGGCGAGCTTGCTTGTGCAGCGGCAGAGTATCCCGAAGGGTGGGTATCTTTTAATAAGCTTAGAATAAGGATATATATGGGACAAGGTCGAATCGAAAAAGCAAAAACGAAGTTGGCCGAGTTAGAAGAATTACTGCCGGATGATGAGGATATTCGAGTATTACGTACAGGGCTACAGGGCTAAGGAGGGGGTCAGGTTTGATTTATTGATGGATTGACTTATTTATAGTCTTGTGATTATAACAATAAGTATTTGGATAATATTATCAAAGATGAAAAGGAGTCCAAGCCGAGTGGGGACATTTCCAGATTGACATAAGATTTGACGTACATCCATCCCCGTAATACAATGGAAACAGGAGATGAGCGTGTGCAGGGGATGGACCACTGCCAACGTTGTCACATAACAAAAGAAAAGAGGCAGCTCAGCATGAGCGCCCCCAATAAATTATGAGAATGTCAGGTGGAGAAGTTCCCGGTACTTACTGTTCCAACAGTTTGGTTAGTTCATTTATAGGAATGGCCGTGCATTGGGCAACTGCCAGGGGCAAGTCTTGGTTAAGCATAGCCCGGGCAACTTCGAGCTTGCCTTCGTGTTTGCCTTCAAGCTTACCTTCACGCCAGCTTAAATGATCCTTATACGTATATTCGCGCTATTCGTTACGTAATGGCATACAGTCCTTCACCTCTAAAAAATTGTTCTTAGGTTTATTATACCAAAAGATAAAGAATTTAGGATATAGAAATTAGAATTATGCAAAAGGGCAAAAGTACGCACAGGCGGCATTTGAAACATGAGCTTTACCTGGTCCAGTACGGCCCAATTTCCTTTCTTTGTACGGCTTGACGGCACATTCGGAAAAGGCTAGTACGGAAGTGAACATTTCATTGTGTACCCTTATTGACGGCCGCATCAATTATGGAAGCACTTTGGCCCCGGTTGGTTCCTGTGAGAACACGAAAATAAAAATATTGGTAACGAAAGTTATCGTTTGGTATTGTTGCAAAAAGTCGCTTAGATTCATGAATTCCGTTCCTTTTTCAGGTATTCAAGTGGCTTATCCCCCCCTCATTGCCTATTGCGAATTTGGGCGGGTATAACAACCTGGCTTTTATTCCTACCTTTACCCTTCAGTTATACCAAACATGCTGTGACCTCTCTCTGATTTTTGTAGTAACATTTTATGATTAGTCATACCTTAAGTTAATTGAGCAGGAATTTTGTGGTGTCTATTGCAGCCAATAACCCCAGGGCTGCTTTTTTGCTTTTGGCGAGGTCGATGAGTGAGACTTGGTGGAGATTGCGAAGAGGCTGACAACTATTTTTACATAATTCACTAAAGAAAAATGAAAAATTACCGATAATATAAGTGATAACGCATAAATTGAGGTGTTTATTGCATGAACTTGTTGAAGCCGGCTGAAGTTGCAACTAACTATAATAGTAAGGCCTATAATCCCCAGTTGGAGGGAAAGGCCGGCGGTGCTGTTGACCAGGACCTGCTGCCAGTGAAAGAGGCTGAGGCGGAAAGCGACCGTGACAAGCTGGAGGCCATGTCGGCTGAAATGACGAAATTTATGCAGCTGGCAAATTCGGATATTCAGTTTCAATTGCATGAAGAAACCAAAAAACTCATAGTGCAGGTTGTTGATACCAAGACCAATACGGTGCTGAAAGAGTTTCCGCCTCATGAATTTCTCGATACCATTGCCAAAATTCGGGAATTCGTGGGCTTTTTACTGGATAAAAAGGCTTAATTACTGATATATTGCAGGTGCTTGCTACAAGAATCAATTCAGGAGGGATTTACATGGTAATGCGTACCTATGGCTTAAGCGGCTCCGGTATGGATGTCGATCAGCTTGTGAAAGACTTAATGAAAGCCCGCCGGGCGTCGTATGATAAGGTATGGCAGCAGAAAACCCAGGTGGAATGGAAGAAAAAAGACTTTAACACCATCTATTCCTTGACTGAGGAATTCCGCAACAAAACGGTGTCGGACTTCAGGAAGCAAAGCAACCTGTCGCCGAAGCTGGTAACCTCGATGAATGATGCGGTCGTCAGCGCCACTGCCAATGGGGAAGCGGCCAATGTCAGTCACAGTATCATTGTCGACCGGCTGGCCGATGGCGTTAAACTCTCCAGCAGTGCCGGCATTACCGGAGAGGGCAAGCTGAAGACCTCCTTGCAGGCTCAGTTTGGCTATGCTGAAGGGACTTCATTCAATCTCACTATTAATGGCAAAGAGATTACGGTCGATGCCAGCAAGTCTCTCAATGATCTTGCCACGCAGATTAATAATGCCGGGATTGATCTAAAGGCCAATTATGACGCTACCTTAGACCGGTTTTATTTGTATACCAATAAGACCGGTACGGCGGCAAACGTTGATTTCAGCGGCACCAGTGCGGAGGGCATGGATTTTCTGTTTACCAAGCTCAAACTGGGCGGCACCGGTTCGCTTGTGGACACCAGCGGAATGGTAAGCCGTACGGCTAGCTTTGATGCAACTGAATTAGCCAAGCCGGTAACAGGCCCGTTAAGCTTTACGGTTAAGACCCAGACGGGGGATAAAACCATCAGCCTGGACGCAGCCACGTCAATCAATGATTTCCTTAGCCAACTAAATGCCGAGGTCGGTGCCGGGACGGCTACTGTTGATGCCAATGGCCGCATTGTCATCAAAGCCGGCAGCATTAATGATGAATTCATCCTGGAAGGCGATGACGCTGCGTCGCAAAGCTTCCTGGCTGACACATTGGGCCTGGTGAGCCTGAGCGAACGCGGCCAAAATGCCAGCCTGACCCTTGATGGCGTCAAACTGGAGCAGGCATCCAATAATTTTACTATTTCCGGTGTCACCTATAATCTGAAGTCAGTCAGCTATGCCGATAGCGAGGGGAACCCGATACCGACCAGCATTAACGTAACATCGGACATTGATAAAACGATCGCCACGGTAAAATCGTTTATTGAAACCTATAATACCTTTCTTTCGGCCTTGAACAGCGAACTCAATGAGGACAAGTACCGTGATTTTGTCCCGCTGACCGACGCCCAGAAGGCGGATATGAAGGAAAGCGAGATCAAAGCCTGGGAGGAAAAAGCCAAAAGCGGCACGCTGCGCCGCGATCCCATCCTGACCGATATGGTCAACAAGCTGCGGCTGAGTTTCATTGAGCCGATTAAAGGCTTGTCAGGCAAATACCAAAGCGCGGCCGATATCGGCATTGGCACCGGCTCCTATATTGATGACGAGGGCAATTTCAACAGTGAGTCGGCACTGAACGGCAAGCTGTATGTCAAAGAAGATGATCTGCGGAAAGCCCTGGAGGAAGACCCGGATATTGTGTTTAAAATCTTTGGTACCAGCGGCGATACCATCCCGAGCGAAGGGGTGGCCAACCGGATTTATGAGCAGATGTACGGCTCGCTGCAAAAATTGCAGACCGAGGCCGGTAAAGCCAATACTACCGATACAACAAGCAACCTGGCGAAGCGCTTAACCGACTATGAGGAACGGCTGACGACAATGACTAACCGGCTGGCTGATATCGAATCGCGCTATTACCGGCAGTTTGACGCGATGGAGGCGGCTATCTCCAAATTAAGTCAGCAAAGCACCTGGTTATCGCAGCAGCTTGGCAGTTAGGCGGTGGCTGGTAAGTGAAGACAACACGGCAATTGTGGGAGGATTATCTGTTTCTGACCCGGGAAATGATTAAATTCCTCGACCAGGAAGAGATGGAACTTTTTTATGAGTTGCTGGATCAGCGGGAGCGGCTGCAACCGGAGCTGGACGGCCGGCAGATTGATTTCTTGCCGCCGGCCCGGGCCAAACAGATGATGTTCGCGATTCAGCAGGATAATCAGCGGATCATGGTTCAATTGCGGGCCATGTTGAACAAAACCAAAAACAATCATAACCGGTCCCTCTCCTATGATGGCCTTGGCGTAACGGTGTCCGGCATCCGCTTTGACCGGAAAAGCTAGTGTCTTGACATTAGTATCTAAGTAAGGAGACAGCGATGGCTATATTACCGGTAACCTATCGGACCGATTATCAGCAGAACCCGGCCGGTACCGGCCAGCCGCGGCAGGCCGGTGCGGTTTTTTACCCGTCGGCGGCAGCGGTCAACAAAGAAGTGGCAGGCCTGAACACAGCCATAACCAATTTGCAGTCCGCAGTCAAGGCGTTTGATAAAGGCGGCCTGCTTGCAAAAATGTATGAAAACTCGCCGACCGATTCAGTGTACAACTTTAAGCTGCTGACTGCCACTGACAGTCTTGTCCGTGCTTACAACCAGGCGAACGAGGCCTTGCAATCGTATGGTTATTTAAACAGTGAAGGCACGAAATTGCTGGCCCAGGTGCAAGCCATGCTGCAGGGGCCGGCAGCGGCAAAATTCGAGAGTATCGGGTTAACGCTGGAGCAGGCGACAGGCAATATGAAGTTCAGCGAGCGGCGCTTTCGTGAAGCCGCCGCTGAAGATCCGGCCGCGGTCCGCCAGCTGCTGGTCGGCGACCGGTCCCTGGTGCCGCTCCTCAACAGTGTGGCCCAGTCGGTGCTGGAGAAACAGGCTAAGTACTACTTTAATTCCAGTTTTGTCACCTACGTTTAACAGTGCGGCGAGGCCGGGCGCTAATGAAAACAAAATTCACAGTCTGGTGTCTGCCGCCTGTTCCGGCAGGCACCAGACTTTTTTATCAGGCTTTAATCTTCTCGGAAAACTCTTCCGTTGTCAGGCCGTCAGCTGCAACTGGCTGTGCGTCAGGTAAAGGCCGGTGAGGTTTGCTTCGCGGCGGCTGCCAGGCCTGACAGTACCGCTCGCCAGCCTTTTTAAGACAATTTAAGCATTTTTTTGTTAAATATCACCATATTTTCAAACCATCTGAAAATATGTGCTTGCTTTTTTCAGGGGTGAAATCTATAATTTAATATAAGAACCAATTTGCTTAGGTCTGTGGTTGAAAGTCGATGCCAGTCGCAGGCGAAACGACCCACGTAAGGAGCCCAAAGAGGCTTTGAGCATGGTGCGGCTTAGAGGTAAGCCCTGCCGGTCCCAGTAACAGACGGTTATTAGGCTAAAGTTTGACCGAGAGGAACTGTAGTGAGGGGTTAACTCCTATTAGCGAAATTCCCAGCAGGCGGGTGTGGGGTCAAAGACCAGGTCGGCTAAGCAGTGGTTTTTAAATTCATAAGGTGAGGGGATTTCGTTAATGGCTTTTCAGGACAGAACTCTTAAGTGCAAGGACTGTGGAATCGACTTTGTTTTCACAGCAGGGGAGCAGGAGTTTTACGCAGAAAAAGGTTTTGAAAACGAACCTGCCCGTTGTCGTGAATGTCGGGGCAACAGAAGACGCAGCCGTGAAGGCGGGGATGCTCAGTCTACCCAGCGGGAGATGCATGAGGCCGTATGCGCTGAATGCGGTGTGACCACCCAGGTTCCATTTAAACCTCGCAATGACCGTCCTATCTATTGCCGTGACTGCTTTATCGCCAGAAAAGAACAATAATACATAAATACATATTAAATATATTGCAGCTTACTATGCCCGGGATTGCTATGCCTGGGCTTTTAGTTTGCCCTGAAGTACACCGAATAAGGACTAATTGGGGGAATGTGCTTTAATAGTAGACTAATATATTTTGTATATGTATACATGTTTAAATACTTGTCTAAATATACAGAGAATCGTATAATCATTATAGATCTTTTAACACTTTATAAGGGGGTTACCTATGTGTCGAAAAAACTGATTGCCTTATCCGTTCTTGTTATATTTGTCATGGTACTCGGGCTTGCCGGCTGTGGTCAGTCGTCCAAACCGGCGGAACAGCCTAAGGCCGCAGTGCTCAAAGTCGGCTCTGATACTGCGTTTGCTCCGTTTGAGTTCCAGGACGAGAAATCAAAAGAGTATGTTGGGTTTGACATGGACCTGATCAAAGCCATCGGCAAGCAATTGGGGATGGAGGTCCAGGTCCAGAGTATGAATTTTGACGGACTGATCCCGGCCCTGGAAGCCGGCAACATCGATGCCACCATCTCGGCGATGACGATCACGGAAGAACGGGCAAAGAAGGTTAATTTCACCAAGCCCTATTACAAATCGGGCCTGTCAATGGTTGTAAAGGCCGATAATGATACCCTGAAAGCCTTCAAGGATCTGGAAGGCAAGCGGATTGCCGTCCAAATCGGCACAACCGGGGCTGATGAAGCCAAAAAGATTAAGGATGCCACAATCCGGGAGTTTAACACCGCGCCGGAAGCCTTTATGGAACTTAAAGCCGGCGGTGTGGATGCCGTGGTCAATGACCTGCCTGTTAACGAATATTATATCGCCCAGGCGGGCGGCAAAGACGCTAAAATTGTCGGCGAGCCGCTGACTTCCGAGGAGTATGGTATTGCCACCTCCAAGAAAAGCACCGAGTTGGCCGACAAGCTCAATACAGCGCTCGATGAACTTAAGAAAAATGGCGAATATGAGAAGATCTATGTGAAATGGTTTGGCAAAAAACCTCCTCAATAGGGGCTGGAACGGCAACGGCGCGATGTTTCGCGCCGTCTTTTATTGTCGAAACGTATTGACACCCACTGCCTGTCCGCATATAATTGTCATGTGATTTATGCACCTTATACATTTTAATTAAGGGTGAGGAATGTGAATTTTGATTTTGATTTAATTATCCGTTCGTTCCCGTTGCTCCTGCTGGGGGCCGGGGTTACAGTGCAGATTTCGGCGCTTAGTGTCGGTTTTGGCTTGCTGATCGGGATGTTTGTCGGCATGGCCCGCTTGTCGACAATCTGGCCGGTAAAGACACTTGCCGCCTTGTATGTAGACTTTATCCGGGGAACGCCGCTCTTGGTGCAGATTTTTCTGATTTATTTTGCCCTGCCGCTGGTGGTTGGCCAGCGCATTGACCCGTTTATCGCCGCCATTACCGCCTGTAGTGTCAACAGCGGCGCCTATGTGGCCGAGATCTTCCGGGCCGGGATTCAGTCCATCGACAAGGGGCAAATGGAGGCCGGCCGCTCCCTGGGCATGACCTGGGCGCAGACGATGCGCTATATCATTCTGCCCCAGGCGTTTAAACGCATTATTCCGCCGCTGGGCAATGAATTTATTGCCATGCTTAAGGACTCGTCTCTGGTGTCGGTAATCGGCTTTGAGGAGCTTACGCGGCGCGGCCAACTGATCATTGCCCGGACCTATGGCTCTTTTGAAATCTGGCTGACCGTAGCGTTTATATACCTGGTAATGACCTTTACCATATCCCGCCTTGTCGATTATCTTGAGCGGAGGTACAAGACTGATGATAAGCATTAAAAACTTACATAAAAAGTTTGGCAAGCTCCATGTCCTCAAGGGCGTAACCACTCATATCAGCGAACAGGAGGTTGTCGTCATTATCGGCCCCAGCGGCTCCGGCAAGAGTACCCTGCTGCGCTGCATGAACTATCTGGAACAGCCGACCGAGGGCGAGATTACGGTAGACGGCATCCCGCTTACCAATGAGGCGAACATCAATAAGGTCCGGGAAGAAGTGGGCATGGTTTTTCAGCGCTTTAACCTCTTTCCGCATATGACGGTATTGGAGAATATCTCGCTCGCACCGGTCAAAGTCCGGAATCTATCGCGGGCCGAAGCGGAAAAGACGGCCTTCAGCCTGCTGGAGAAAGTGGGCCTTGCCGATAAAGCCCAGGCTTACCCCGAGCAGCTGTCCGGCGGTCAGCAGCAACGGGTGGCCATCGCCCGGGCCCTGGCGATGAAGCCGAAAGTGATGCTGTTTGACGAACCTACCTCGGCCCTTGATCCGGAAATGATCAAAGAGGTGCTGGATGTAATGAAGACCCTGGCCAATGAGGGGATGACCATGGCTGTCGTCACCCATGAAATGGGCTTTGCCCGCGAGGTGGGCGACCGGGTGCTGTTTATGGACGAAGGCCGGATTGTCGAGGAAGGCACGCCGGACGAAATCTTTTTGCATGCCCGCGAAGAGCGGACCCAGGTTTTTCTCTCCAAGATCCTGTAAGCCTCTGCCGGGCGGTCGCGTTGACATTGCTGTAAATATATGTTATACTTCCACTTGTGACTGCAAAAAGTGGTCTGTAGTTTATCTTAGGAGGAGTTTCACATGATTGGTAAAGTTAAGTGGTTCAGCGCGGAAAAAGGTTACGGATTCATTGAGAGAGAAGACGGCGGCGACGTGTTCGTCCATTTCTCGGCTATTCAGGACCAAGGCTTCAAGACCCTGAATGAAGGCCAGCAAGTTGAATTTGAAATCGTTGACGGTGCTCGCGGACCGCAAGCCAGCAACGTCTATAAAGCGCAATAAGACGATCAACAACATAAATCATACCCGGCGATAGAGCTATCGCCGGGTTTTAATTTTATTAAATTACAGAATCAGCCGAAAATTTCGGGAATTGTGTAAAAAAAACTGCACAAAAAAATAAAGTATGAATTTTTTGAAAGGAATTTTTCAACAAATAGGGAATATTAGATATATAGGATCAGGAAAGGGGATGGGTAGTATGGCAATTACAGTACGTGGAAAAAACATTGAGATCACACCTGCACTAAAAGATTATGTCGCCAAACGCGTTGGTAAAGTCACAAAATACTTCGATGGTGCCAGCGTAGGCGAGATTACTGCAATCCTCACCGTCAATAAAGGCCGGCACATTGTGGAGGTTACGGTGCCTATCAACGGCATACTCCTCCGGGGCGAAGAATCTACGACAGATATGTACGCTTCCATTGACTTGGTTATTGAAAAACTGGAAAAACAAATTGAGAAATATAAAACCAAATTGTCCCGCAAGCTGAAAAGCGGCAGCTTCAAAACTGATTTGATACCAGCTGCGCCGCCGGTGCCTCACCTGGACAGCGAAGACGAATTCAGCATTGTTAAAACCAAACGTTTTGCTGTTAAGCCGATGAGTGCCGATGAGGCGGTTATGCAGATGAATCTCATCAACCATGATTTCTTCGTGTTTATGAATGCCGACACGGAAGAGGTCAATGTCGTATACCGCCGGAAAGACGGCCAATATGGTTTGATTGAACCCGAATTTTAATTGTCGAACAGAAACGAGCCGGGCAGCTGCCCGGCTCGTTTTTACATTGGCCGCTGGCTTCGCAGTTCCGAACGGCGTTTCATAATAATCTCGGCCAATGATGCCGATTCCATTTCCAGGGATTTTTTCATAAATTCCTGCCTGGTGAACAGGCCTTTTTCGATCAGCAGCTCAATGAGGGCGGCAATTGCCAGGGTATTTCTGTAATCGACATCTTTCAAATCGGCAAGCTGGCCGGCAATATCCAGTATATTTAACACATCACGGCTCATGGTAACCCTCCCAAGTGATAAACCCCTCTAACCTTTTATATTAGTATGCACGATGCAGCCAAAAATTAAACGGTTAATCGATTTTTATTTGAGTGAAATAAATAACTTGTAGAGGCAAGTCCCTAATATTGACAAGACCTGGTTTATAAATTACAGTTATAGTATGCATTTATATTTATTATGGCACTTAAACGCGCTTTAAATGTTCTAGTTTTCACAAAGTCCGCTGGCTAACAGGACTAATCAATTTTATGGTGAGGAGGTTTTGGCTTGAAAGGTTTTCAATCACAGGAAAAAACCGGCATTATTGAAATTGACCGCAAGACATGCAAGGGCTGTGACTCATGTAAGGCCTTTTGCCCAACCGATGCTATCGAGGGCAAATATGGGGCCATCCACACGATTAACAGCGAAAACTGCGTCTCTTGTGGTCAATGTCTTATCAACTGTCCCTTCGGCGCTCCGCAGGATACTGTGGACGTCGTGGATCAGGTGATCGACAAGCTGAAGAACAAACAGGTGACGGTAGTGGGAACAATAGCGCCGGCAGTACGCGTCGCTATTGGGGAAGAGTTTGGGATGGAGCCGGGCAGCCTGGTTACTGAAAAGCTGTATGGGGCGATGAAACAGGCTGGTTTTAAGGTTCTGGACACTAATTTTACTGCCGATCAGACCATCATGGAAGAAGGGATGGAGCTGATTGCCAAGATTCGGCACTATGCCCTGGGGGAGCCGGCAGCGCATCCCTTAGGACCATTGCCGCAGTTTACTTCCTGCTGTCCGGCCTGGGTGACGTATGCCGAGCTGTATTACCCGGAGCTGCTGCCCCATATGTCCTCGGCCAAATCGCCGATGATGATGGCCGGCGCCCTGGGAAAAACCTATGGCGCGACCGAGGTGTGGAAGGTCGATCCGGCTGACGTGTTTATGGTGGGGATTATGCCCTGTACCGCCAAAAAGTTTGAGGCTTCCCGCCCTGAGTTCCACAGTGCCGCCCACTATTGGCAGACCCAGGGGAAGTCAGGCAGCTATCCTGATATTGATGTCGTGCTCACAACGCGAGATCTGGCCCGCCTGTTCAAAAAGCTGAACATCGATGTCCGGACTGTTGCTGAGTACAGTGACACAGACAACCCTCTGGCTCAGTACAGCGGGGCCGGTACCATCTTTGGCAACACCGGCGGCGTAATGGAAGCCGCCCTGCGGACAGCCTATTTTGTGATCACCGGCACAGAGCTTGATGTGCTGGAGTTCAAACCGGTGCGGGGGCTAAAAGGGGTAAAAGAAGCCAGTGTTACCCTGAAAGACGCCAAAACCGGCAAAGAGGTTACCCTGAATGTAGCCGTGGCCCATGGCACGAAACAGAATGTAAAACCGTTGCTGGATGAGGTAAAAGCCGGCAAGTCGCCGTACCACTTCATCGAAATCATGAACTGTCCCGGCGGCTGTGTCAACGGTGGGGGCCAGCCGGTCAATCCAATGGGCACTTCATGGCTTGGTAAAGCCAAGGCCGTCTTGCCTTGGGCATAAGGAGGGGACACTATGGCACGATATGATTATGTGGAAAAAGCCGTCAAAGTTACGCGGCGTGAGTTTTTAGGAATTGTCGGCGTAGCCGGCGCGGTTCTCTGGACAGGCGCGTATGTTGCCACCGATTTGGTGCAGGACCGTACTAAATACATTAAAATGCGGGCCCAGGGCATCTATAAGGATGATGAAAAGGCCAAAATCCGCCAAAGCCATAACAATCAGGCGGTTACCGATGTCTATAAAAAGTTTGCCCATAATCCGCTCAGCCATTTGGCCGAGGAACTTTTTCATACTAAATATGTAGACCGGACTAAGCTGGTATAGGAGGGATAGACTGATGAGCCATCATGATGAACACGGCCCGCGGGTACTGAAACACCCACTTATCTCGCGGCTATTCCACTGGGGGTTGATCCTCGGTTTTTTACCGGCGGCGATCACCGGATTTTTTATCTGGCTGAAACCGTTCGGTGATGATCTGCAGAACCTGATCATGCAGATTCATATTGTTGGTGCCGGCATTCTTACTATATCCTGTATTCTGTATACGATATTTGCTCTGGACCGGGTTGTTGCCTTTACGCGGCGCATATTTTCCTGGGATCAGCGGGATAAGGACTGGCTGCTGGTAGGCGGCGGCTATCCGCAAAAAATGCTGTTAGGCAAAACCATTCCGGTACCGCCGATGGGGAAAATGAACTCCGGTCAGAAGCAGCTTGGTATTATGATCTTTTTTGGCGGCATTATCCTGATCGTTACCGGTTGGGCGCTGTATGCGTTCCTACCTGTAGCCCCGAAAGCGGTTATGTACTGGTTTGATATGGTCCATCTGGTGATCGGGATTATCCTGGGCGTATCCATATTTGGCCATATCTTTCTCGGCATCTATAACTGGGGCGAGTTTTTGTGCATGTTTGGCGACGGGACCCAGAGTCTGGAGGAAGCGAAACATCATAACCCGGTATGGGTAGCCGATGAAATCGAGCCGGTCCCGGGCCCTGGCGGCCAAGCCGGCGTTCCCGGGCAGCATCAGGCCGGTTAGACCAGGCCGAAAAGAGAGATTATTCCGCCTAGCGGGGTAATCTCTTTCTGTTTTCCCGGCTGTCCAGTTTTTGACTTTATATAAGGAATCTGTTAAAATCATATATTAGGCACATACTATATCTATGACTGTTTGCCGCAGTCTGAACTTTGTTAATTTCGATTCATTGTTTTGCCGGGGAGTTGATAATTTGTTTAAATTTTTACGAAACTTATTTGGTGATGATAACGAAAAAGAGATTAAACGCATGATGCTGCTTGTGGAAAAAATCAATGCGTTTGAGCCCGAGCTGCAGGGGATGAGTGATGCCAGCCTAACGGGCAGGACGGCTGAATTTAAGCGCCGGCTTGATAAAGGCCAGACCCTTGACGAGCTTCTGCCCGAAGCCTTTGCGGTGGTGCGGGAAGCCTCGCGCCGGGTGCTGGCCATGCGTCATTTTGATGTGCAGATGATCGGCGGCATAACCCTGCATGAGGGCAAAATTGCCGAGATGCGCACCGGTGAGGGGAAAACCCTGGTGGCTACCCTGCCGGTATACCTGAATGCCCTGACAGGCAAAGGGGTGCATGTGGTTACCGTTAATGACTATCTGGCCAAGCGTGACAGCGAATGGATGGGCCGCTTATACCGCTATCTCGGCTTATCTGTCGGGCTGATTGTCCATGGGCTTGATTTTGATGAACGCAAACTGGCCTACAGTGCCGATGTTACATATGGCACCAATAATGAATTCGGCTTCGACTATCTCCGGGACAACATGGTTATTTACCCGGAACAAATGGTGCAGCGGCCGCTCAATTATTCCATTGTCGACGAAGTGGACAGTATCTTAGTGGATGAAGCGCGGACACCGCTGATCATTTCCGGGCCGGGCGAGAAATCGACCGATCTGTATTATGTACTGGCCAAGGTTGTGCCCAAACTAAAAGAAAGCGAAGACTATACCATTGATGAGAAAGCCCATACGGTAGCGCCCACCGAGAGCGGTGTGGCCAAAGCGGAAAAACTGCTCCATGTGCAGAACCTCTATGAAAGTGAAAACATCGAGATGTCTCATCATTTTAACCAGGCCCTCAAAGCGCATGCCCTGATGAAACGGGACCGCGATTATGTGGTTAAAGACGGGGAAGTCATTATTGTCGATGAGTTTACCGGCCGCCTGATGTTCGGCCGCCGCTATTCCGACGGTCTCCATCAGGCGATTGAGGCCAAGGAAGGGGTAAAAATCGAGCGGGAAAGCCAGACGCTGGCGACGATTACGTTCCAGAACTATTTCCGCATGTATAAGAAGCTGGCCGGGATGACAGGCACCGCCAAGACCGAAGAGCCCGAGTTCCGGAAAATTTATAGTCTTGATGTTGTTGTTATCCCCCCTAACCGCGAGATGCAGCGGCAGGATTTTCCTGATATTATCTTTAAAACCAAACGGGCTAAATATAAAGCGGTTGTCAACGAGATTGTCGAAAAGTATGGCAAAGCCCAACCGGTGCTGGTCGGCACGACCTCTATCGTGCAGTCTGAGGACCTGTCGGCTATGCTCAAAAAACAGGGTGTGCCCCATAATGTGCTGAATGCCAAATATCATGAAATGGAAGCGCAGATTATTGCGCAGGCCGGCCAGGCCGGGGCGGTGACGATTGCGACCAATATGGCCGGCCGGGGCACGGACATTGTCCTGGGGACCGGGGTAGCTGATCTGGGCGGCCTGCATATTATCGGCACCGAGCGGCATGAGAGCCGGCGGATTGACAACCAGCTGCGCGGCCGGGCCGGACGCCAGGGAGACCCGGGGTCGTCCCGTTTTTACCTGTCGCTGGAAGATGATCTGATGCGCCTCTTCGGCTCTGATAATATTGCCGGCATTATGGATAAACTGGGCATGGAGGAAGATGAGCCGATTGAGCATGCGCTGATTACCCGTTCGATCGAGCAGGCCCAGAAGAAAGTGGAAGCCCGTAATTTTGACATTCGTAAATATGTGCTTGAATATGATAATGTAATGAACCAGCAGCGTGAGGTTATCTATAGCCAGCGGAAGAAAATCCTGCTGGGGGATAATCTGAAAGAAAACATCTTTAATATGATTGAAAAGCTTGTGGATCACGGGATGGACCTGTATGCCAATGAAAAGCTGTATCCGGAAGACTGGGATTATGCCGGGCTGATTGAATACTGTGAAGGCTTCTTTGCCCCGGCCGGCGAGCTGAAGGTGGAAGTGCTGGACACTCTGAGCCGGGAAGAGCTTAAGGAAGAACTGATGAAAACGGCCGACACCGCCTACAGCGGCCGGGAGGCCCTGTTTGGCCCGGACAATATGCGTGAACTGGAAAAAGTAGTTATGCTTAAAACCGTTGACGCCAAATGGATGGATCACCTTGACGCCATGGAAATGCTGCGGCAGGGTATTGGTTTGCGGGCCTATGGCCAGAAAGACCCGCTGATTGAGTATAAGCTGGAAGGCTTTGATATGTTCCAGCAAATGATTGAATCGGTACAGGAGGATATTGTCCGCTATATCTTCCGGGTTAATATTATTTCCCAGGCCCAGCCTGAGGATCATCTGCGGCAGGCCCAGGCCGGCCGCGGCGGCGACGACGGCGGCAATCAGGGCCAGCCGGCCGAGCCTGTCGTTAATGCCGATACCACCGGCCGCAATGAACTGTGCCCCTGCGGCAGCGGCAAAAAATATAAACGCTGCTGCGGGGCCAAATAGGGAGAGTGAGAGTGTGCTTTTGGAGGATTTACGGGGGCCGATTGAGGGCCTGGCCAAGCGGCTTGATGAAATGAGGGTTTCTCTTTGACGTTGCCGGCAAATCGGAACGGATTGAAGAACTGGAAGACCGGATGAGCGATCCGGCCTTCTGGGAACAGCCTGAAGAAGCCCAGAAAATAGCGCAGGAGGTTACCCGTCTGAAGGACAGCATCAGCCAGCACCGTGACCTGGCGGCCCGTCACAGCGATTTGTCTGTTTTATGGCAGCTGGGCATGGAAGAGGGCGATGAGAGCGTGTATCCCGAGGTAACCGCCGCCATTGCCGGCCTGGAGCGGGACCTGGAGCAGGCGGCCCTGCTGTTGATGCTGGCCGGGGAATATGACGGCAATAATGCCATTTTGACTCTCCATGCCGGGGCCGGCGGCACCGAGGCCCAGGACTGGGCCCAGATGCTCCTGCGCATGTATGTGCGCTGGGCGGAAAAGAGAAACTATAAAGTGGAAACACTGGACTTTCTGGCCGGCGAAGAAGCCGGGGTGAAAAGTGTGACCCTGATGATCAGCGGTCTCAATGCCTATGGCTATTTAAAAGCGGAAAAGGGCGTGCACCGGCTTGTCCGGATTTCCCCGTTTGATGCCAGCGGCCGCCGCCATACCTCCTTTGCCGCCGTTGACGTCATGCCTGAGATTGACGACTCGGTGGAGATTACGATTAATCCGGCTGACTTGCGGGTGGATACCTTCCGGGCCAGCGGTGCCGGCGGCCAGCATATCAACAAAACCGACTCGGCCGTCCGGATCACCCATCTGCCTACCGGTATTGTTGTCCAGTGTCAGAGTGAACGGTCCCAGATCCAAAACCGCGAGCAGTGCATGCGGCTGCTGCGGGCCCGGTTATTTGAGCTGGAGCGGGAGCGGCAGGATGAAAAGAAGGCCGAGTTAGGCGGCGACTATCAGGCGATTGAATGGGGCAGCCAAATCCGTTCTTATGTATTTCATCCCTACAACCTGGTGAAGGACCACCGTACCGCGGCCGAGACCGGCAATGTCCAGGCCATCATGGACGGGGAGATCGACTTGTTTCTGGAAGCCTATTTAAAGAGTGAGCTGAATGCACGGGACTAGTACCGTGTGCAAAGGGGGCGGTAGGGCATGAAGCGCCTGACGACAATCATTCTGTTTTTCACCATGGTGTTAGCGGCGGTTGAGATTATCCTGCCCAAGGTGGTGTCTGATGCTGTGGCCCAGGGGCTGGGCGGCCTGACAGGCAGCAAGCAGGTTGTGGCCAAAGTGGAGAAAAGTCCGGCTGTTTTCATGCTGGGCGGTACCTTTGACCGGGTGTCGGCAGACGCCAGCGATGTTAAAACCGATAAGCTCGCCTTTCGGAATATGCATATTGCCTTAACCGGTGTTGCTGTCGATATGCCGTCCCTGCTGACCAAGCGGGCCCTGGTGCTGCGTCAGGTTGACGATGCTGTCATTACGGCCACCATTACCCAGGAGGAGCTGGCGGCATTTTTGAATAGCTCGGTAAAAGGTGTAAAAAATGCCGTTGTTACCCTTTCGCCCGGCAAGGTGGAGGTCGACAGCGTCCTGACCCTGGGCGGCATTGCCAGGGTGGATATCAGGCTGGAGGGCCGGATCGCCGGCGACCGGGAAAAGCACAGCATTACCTTTGTAACCGACCGGTTTTGGCTGAATAATACCCCTGTTGGCAATATCGGCGGCTCCCTGCTGACCGAGGTCGCGTTGCTTGATCTGAAAAAACTGCCGTTTGGCGTCAATGTGCGGGACATTGTTATGGAACAGGGACAAGTGACCATCTATACAGATAACCGGCCCTAGTGCTGCGGGTAATTCAAGGGAAACGGCATACCGCCGGTTTCCAAAAGGGTGGAGAGATTTTGACAACCTTTACATATAATAAGCTGTTGATCGGCCTCATCCTCATCGGGCTGTTGGCGGCAGGGGTGGTTGACTGGCAGCGTTATAAGATAGAGCAGGCGAATTCCACCGTGGAACTGGTCATGGAGTATGAAGACCTTGTGGAACTGGCACAAATTGAAGGGGTCCCGGCTGACAGCCTGCTGACCCGGTTTAAGGCGGCAGGCATCACCTCCCTGGCTGTATATGAAACCACGCTGGAAAAGCTTAATAAAAACGGCCAGGTAACGGCATTGCCCGGTGCGGACATTCTCCACCAGAGTCGTACGGGGACGCTTACCGATCCGTTCTGGCAAAATCTGATTGCCGGGGGCAGGATTGCCGCGGAGGACGTGTATGTGACAGGGCAGGATAGTAAGGTTTTTGCCGAAGTGCAGAGCGATCTGGAACGCCGCCTGGGACCAGGCCGGGTTACCCTGCTGGCCGGCGGGGAACGGCCGGTGCTGGCTGCCAAAGCTAATTTTGAAAAAGTGGTTAAATGGAATTTGGGCTTGCCGTCCGATGAACTGGCCAAGGTTGACCAGCTTGGCTTTTATGTAGTTCCCCGGCCGACGAACTATACCAAGGTGACCCCGGACGATGTCAATGCCGTATTCAGCCGCTTAGCCGGCATAAATAATCTGAGTGCCATGATGTTCGTCGGGGATGAAATCTTAGGTTATCCTGATTTGCTGCCGCTCACTGCCAGGCATTTTAAAGAGCGCAAGCTCACCCTGGCTATGATCGAACACCCCCTGCAGCTGCAGTTTTTTAAACAGGAAGGCCTGACGGAGCTGGCTGCCGCCAATAATTATCAGGCCGCCCGGGTGTATACGATTCCTAAGGATGAGCAGCCTAAACTTAAAGCGGCTGAGGCGATTCAGCGCTGGACTGTCACCGATCAGGAACGCAATATCCGGATCAATCTGCTGCGCAAATATGATAAGCCGGAGCCGGGCAAGACCCTGATTGAAACAAACCTTGACTATGTGGCCGGGGTTAAGGCGGAACTGACAGCAGCAGGCTTTACTATCGGGAGGGCAACAACCTTTGCGCCCTACTTTCCGGCACCATGGCTAATCGCTGTTATTGTGCTGGGCGCGACAGCGGCCGGGGTGCTTTTCTTATCCCTGGTTGTCCCGTTTGCCGCCCGCTGGCAGTACGCGCTGGTGGCGCTGCTGGCCGGGGTGTTGATTTTGCCGGTGCTTAGCGGCGGCGGTACCTTAAGCCGGCAGATGGCCGGTTTGGCCAGTGCTATTATTTTCCCGGCGCTGGCCATGACCTGGCAGCTTGACCGCTGGCGGGCCCGGGAGCTGGCAGGGGGCTTTGGCCCCGCGGCCGGTATGGGCCGGGTTCTTGCTGCCGGCCTGGGCGCTCTTGCTGTCACGACCCTGCTGTCACTGGCCGGCGGGCTGTATTTAGGGGCTGTGCTCAGTGATGTGCGGTTTTTTCTGGAGATGGAAATATACCGCGGCGTAAAGCTGACCTTTGTCGCCCCGCTGGTGTTAGTTGCGGCAGCCTATCTTGCCAGGTACAATCTGTTTGAACAGGTTAAGCCGGCCGATGCCCGCGATGTGTGGCGCCAGGTCATTGCCATCCTGAACTACCCGGTGACAGTCAAGGCTTTGTTGTTTGTTGGCGCCGCTGCTTTTGGCGCCTGGGTATTTATCGGCCGTTCCGGGCATACTGCCGGTGTGCCTGTACCGGCTGTGGAGCTTAAACTGCGGGCGCTGTTGGAGCAGCTCATGTATGCCCGGCCGCGGGGCAAAGAGTTTCTTATCGGCCATCCGGCATTTTTACTGGCGGCAATGGCTGTTTATCGTCAGTGGCCGCGGTTTTTCCAATTCATCTTCGTCGTAACGGCTACCATTGCTCAGGGGTCGCTGGTGGAAACATTCGCCCATTTGCGCACACCTATTTTCATGTCGGTCATCCGTGGCCTGGATGGCATGCTGTTAGGGGCGGTGATTGGTGGGGCCGCCGTGCTTGGCGTATATATCGTCCAGGCTGTAATTGCCCGTTTGGGAAGGAGTCCGGCCGTTCATGAGTGAAATTGTTGTTTCAGGCTATTATGGATTTGCCAACGCCGGTGACGAAGCCATGCTGGCAGCCATGATCGAAGCTTTAACCGATATTGACCCTGCTGTCGGGATTACCGTTATTTCCGGCGATCCCGAGGATACCAGGCGGCGCCATGGCGTTGGGGCCGTTTACCGGCTTAATTATCCGGAGATCGCCAGGGTTATGTCCAAAAGCCAGTTATTAATCAGCGGCGGCGGCAGTTTGCTCCAGGATGTGACCAGTGACCGCAGCCTCTATTATTATCTCAGCATTATGATGCTGGCCAAGAAGCTGGGGAAGCCTGTCATGCTTTATGCCCAGGGCATTGGTCCCGTCCAGGGGACACTGGCCCAGGGAGCGATGCGCTATATCGGCAATATGGTTGACCTGATTACGGTGCGGGATGACGGGTCTTACGAAGAGCTTAAGCGGCTCAGGGTAACGGCCCCCCCCATCTATATAACGGCTGATCCCGTATTGGCCATGCATCCGGTTGACCGGCAAATCGGCCGGTCCATCCTCCAGCAGCACGGGCAGGCGGGGGTGGCTCCCTTAATCGGCATCTCCGTCCGGGAGTGGAAGGACTGGGGTCATTATAAACAGGTGCTGGCTCATGCCGCCGATCAGATGATGGAGGAATTCGGCGCCCGGGTCGTATTTATTCCCATGCAGTGGCCGGACGATCTCAGTGTCTCCCAAAAAATCGCCGGCCGGATGAAAAATAAGAGCACTGTGCTGCCTGGCGAATATACTACCAGTGAGCTGCTGTCGCTGGTCGGCAATCTGGATTTGCTGATCGGCATCAGGCTGCATGCGCTGATCTTTGCCGCTGTGATGCAGGTGCCTATGACCGGCATCTCCTATGATCCTAAAATTGACCGCTTTTTGGAAACGATTGGTGAACGGCACTGTGGCACGCTTAAGACCGTAACGGCCGGCAACCTGCTGGGCCGGGTGCGGCAGCTGTGGACAGAACGCAAACAGACCAATCATCAGCGGGTTGAACATATTAATATTTTACGGAATAAAGCTTTTCAAAACGCCGAACTCGCGCTCAGTCTGATTAAGTGAATGTAACCGTTCCGGGAACGGCTGCACAGCTGAACATGCCGAAATAAGGGGGGAGCAATGGTGAAATGGAAGTGGCTCAGGGACTATGCAGGGATTATGCTGGGCACGGTTATCACCGCGCTGGCGCTTAATATCTTCTTGATTCCCAATAAGGTTGCCGCCGGCGGCACCAGCGGCCTGGCCACCGTCCTGCATCATACCTTCGGGCTGCCGGTGGGGATGACCATGCTGGCGCTTGATATCCCCATGTTTTTACTAAGCCTTAAGATTTTGGGCGCCCGTTTTGGTGTGAACACCCTGCTGGGTGCCGGTATCCTGGCGGTAAGCATTGATCTTACGGCCCCGCTTGTACCTGTGTTAACGCGTGATCTGCTGCTTAATTCCGTCTATGGCGGGGTAGTGGCCGGCGTGGGCATGGGCATTGTTTTTAAATTTAAGGGGACAACCGCCGGCACCGATCTGGCCGCCGCCATTATCAATAAACTGACAGGCATCAGCATCGGCCAGGCGCTGCTGGGTGTTGATTTTTTTGTTATTGCCCTGGCCGGCGTTGTGTTTGGCAGCGCCGAATTGTCATTATACGCACTTATTTCTCTTTTTGTCACTACCAAGATTATTGACCTGGTCCAGGAAGGGCCCAGTGCCTCGAAAGCTTTTTTTATCATGTCCTCCTGCCCCGGCGAGGTGGCTAACGCCATTATGGCCGAGCTGGGCCGGGGCGTTACCATGCTGGCCGGACGCGGCGCCTATACCAAGTCGGAGCGGGATGTCGTCTTCTGTGTGGTCAGTACCCGGGAGGTCTCCCATATGAAAGAGCTGGTCTACCGTATTGACCGTCAGGCGTTTGTGATTGTGGCGGATGCTCACGAAGTCCTCGGCGAAGGCTTCTCCCCCCCTCGCTGAAACGGGCGATAAACGCCCACCTGCTTCGTTGCTCCTCAGAGCGTTTGCTTGCGTACGCCAGTACGCGGCGCGGCACGCTCTTCCGGTGCGCCTCGCATCTGGGCATTTCTCGCCCGTTTCAGGCCCTCGGCATTTTCGTTGCCGGATGCAATGGAGATGGGGTGACGGGGGTGGCGGCCTCGTCTGCTATGCAGACATTGGGATCGGCGGCAGACATTGGGGTTGGCAGGGGTGCGGGGGGATGCCTCGTCCGCGGTGCGGACATTGGGGTTGCAGGGGGACGCCTCGTCTGCGGTGCAGACATTGGGGTGACGGGGTAGACGGGGTTACGGGATGGGGGCTGGGTGTGTTGGCTGCCTGCTGGAATTGCAATATACGTAATTTTAGATAAAGACTAATGGGGGGTTTAGAAAGTATGGTTAAGAAGTTGACACCGGAGCAGTTCCGGGAGCTGGCCGGGCGGGCCAAGTCCATCAGGCGCAATATTGTGAGCATGGTGACGGAAGCCAAGTCGGGCCATCCGGGCGGTTCCCTGTCTGCCGCCGATATGCTTGCGGTGCTGTATTTTGCGGAGATGAATGTGTCGCCGGCTAAGGCGAAGGATGCGGACCGTGACCGGTTTGTGCTGTCGAAGGGGCATGCCGCGCCGGTGCTGTATGCCACGCTGGCGGAGAAAGGGTATTTGCCGGTGGAGGAGCTGCAGACCCTGCGGAAGGTGAACAGCCGGCTCCAGGGGCATCCGGAGATGAAGGCGATTCCCGGGGTCGATATGTCGACCGGTTCTTTGGGACAAGGGCTGAGCGCCGCCAACGGCATGGCCCTGGCCGCCAAGATTGATGCCCGCGACTACCGGGTGTATGCCCTGCTGGGCGACGGGGAGCTGGAGGAAGGCCAGATCTGGGAGGCCGCCATGTTTGCGGCGCATTACAAGCTGGACAACCTTACGGCCTTTGTCGATTTTAACGGTCTCCAGATTGACGGCGCGGTGGCCGAGGTGATGTCGCCGCTGCCGATACCGGAGAAATGGCAGGCCTTTGGCTGGCATGTGCTGGTCATTGACGGCCATGACTTTCATGCTATCTATGAGGCCATCCAGACCGCCAAGACGGTCAAGGACAAGCCGACCATGATTGTGGCCAAGACCGTCAAAGGCAAAGGCGTCTGTAAAATGGAGAATGTCGCCGACTGGCACGGCAAAGCCCCCAGCCGGGAAGAATGCGAACTGTTCCTAGCAGAGCTAGAAGGACTGGAGGACTAATCCTACACTACGTTCTTTAAAAACTATGAATATACACGATGCCGGTTATGAATGTCCAGATGCGAGGCGCGACGAGAACCGTAGCGGAGGCGTACACGTAGTACGCTGAGCAACGGATCGCAGGAGCAACAAAGCAGATGGGCGTTCAGAACCGGCATCCCATGAAAGAGGTGCAAAGTCAACCATGGCTAACCAAGCGACAAGGGATGCCTACGGTCTGGCCCTTAAGGACCTGGGCGAGCGCAATAAAAATGTGGTGGTGCTGGACGCCGATTTATCCAAATCCACGAAGACCAATGTATTTGCCAAGGCTTTTCCCGACCGGTTTTTTAATGTCGGCATTGCCGAGCAGAATCTAATGGGGACTGCCGCCGGCCTGGCGGCGGCCGGGAAGCTGCCTTTTGTGTCAACCTTCGCCATGTTTGCCACTGGGCGGGCGTTTGAACAAATCCGCAACTCCATTTGCTACCCGAAGCTTAATGTTAAGATTGCCGCCACCCATGCGGGCCTGACGGTGGGCGAGGACGGTGCCTCGCACCAGTCGGTTGAGGATATCGCCATTATGCGGGCGGTACCGAATATGACGGTGATTGTTCCGGCCGATGCCACAGAGACGAAGCAAGCCATTGATTTTGCCGCTGCGTATCAGGGGCCTGTATATATCCGTCTGGGCCGGGCCGCGGTGCCTGATTTGTTCGGCGAGGCCTATCAGTTCCAGCTGGGCAAAGCCGCTTTGCTGACCGACGGGGTTGATGTGACGATCATTGGCTGCGGCATTATGTCGGCACCGGCCCGCGCAGCGGCCGAGCAGCTTATTTCCCGGGGAATCAGTGCCCGGGTGCTGAACATGGCTTCCATCAAACCGCTGGACAAGGAGGCCGTTATTGCGGCGGCCCGTGACACCGGGGCGATTGTTACCTGTGAGGAACACAACATCATCGGCGGTCTCGGCAGTGCCGTAGCGGAAATCGTTGTGGAAAACTGCCCGGTGCCAATGGAAAGAGTCGGGGTTATGGATACGTTTGGTGAATCCGGTACACCCGGTGACCTGCTGAAAAAATATAATCTGACGGCCGAGGCGATTGTTGCCGCCGTTCAGAAGGCCGTCAGCCGTAAAAACGCCTAAGACGGACTTAACGCATGAAAGAAGCCCGCCCATGCATATGTATTATGTATGGGCGGGCTCAATTTTTTTTGAGGAGGGGGTTGTGTGAACAACTGGACAGTAATCAACCTGGCTCGCCGGGTACTGCGCCGGGCCGGAATCGGGTTTGTCGGTTTGCTGGCGTTGATACAGATGGGCGGCGCCCTGTCGACAGCCGCCTCCATGCTGGTGTCGCTGGCTTTTTATGCCCTCGCCTTCGGCGGCCGGTTTGCTCTGGGTTTTATTTTGCTCCTGCTGATTCATGAGCTGGGGCATGTTGTCGCTTCCCGCATTGTCGGCCTGCGGGCCACCGGCCCGACCTTTATCCCCTTTATCGGTGCTGTCATTAGTTTAAACCGGCCGCCGGTCAATGCGAAAATGACGGCCAATATCGCGATTGGCGGGCCGGCGGCCGGAACCCTCAGTGCTTTGCTGTGTCTGGCGCTGTACTTCTGGAGTGACAGTATGCTGATACTGGTTTTGGCCTATACCGCCTGCCTGCTCAACCTGTTTAATCTGATTCCCTGCGCGCCGCTTGACGGAGAACGCATCGCCGCCGCCATCTCCCCCCGCCTGTGGTGGATTGGCAGTCTTGTTATCGGCGGCGTTTTTCTGTATACCCATAATATATTCATCTTAATTATTTTCCTATTTTCCCTGTTTGAGCTGTGGCGGGGGGAAGAGCATCAGGACAGCACCTATTACCAGCTGACGGCCGCCCAGCGGCTCAAGGTGGCCTGGTGGTATTTCGGCTTGTTGAGCGTACTGGGAATAACCACCTTATACACCATGGAATTATTGAAATAATGTAATATTCTGGAAAAAAATGACAGGCCGGGAATGATATTATTAAAAATGGAGGAGGTTTTTCCCAAAACATGTCGAATACAACACATTGTTTTTAGTCTTGCAATTCAGGTTGGAGGTAATTTGGGATTGATTACCATGAGTGAAGTGTCGAAAGTATATCATAACGGCTCGGTGGCGTTAGCCGATGTTTCGGTGGAGATTGGCAAAGGGGATTTTGTGTTTGTAGTCGGACCGAGCGGTGCCGGCAAATCGACCTTCATTAAACTTATTTTCCGCGAAGAGCTGCCGACCAGCGGGCGCCTTGCCGTTAACGGGCGTAATGTTGTGGAGATGACAGCTGCCGAAGTGCCTTACCTGCGGCGGAGCCTGGGTATTGTCTTTCAGGATTACCGGCTGCTGCCGAATAAAACCGTTTATGATAATGTGGCTTTTGCCATGCAGGTAATTGAAGCATCGCGGCGGGAGATGCAGAAGCGCGTCCACAATGTGCTGGAACTGGTAGGTCTCAGGCATAAATTGCGTACATATCCGTCAGAACTGTCCGGCGGGGAACAGCAGCGGGTCGCCATTGCCCGCGCGATTATCAATAATCCGGTGGTGGTGATTGCCGATGAGCCCACAGGCAATCTGGATCCTGAGACCTCCTGGGAGATTACGAAGGTATTCGACACAATTAACAAAGCCGGCACCACCATTGTGATGGCCACTCACGACAAGACGGTCGTTGATGCGCTGAAGAAGCGGGTTATTGCGATTGAAAAAGGCCGTATTGTCCGTGATCAGGTAAAAGGGGTATATGGCTATGAAGATTAGGACCTTTGAGTATTTTGTGCGTGAGGCTGTTTCCTCCCTCCGCCACAACGGCCTGATGAGCATCGCCTCCATTAGCACGGTGGCTCTGTCGCTGCTGATTTTAGGCATGTTTTTAATTATGGTGCTTAACCTTAACCATATGGCCTCAACCCTGGAAACGCAGGTGCAGATCACCGTATATCTGGAGGATTCCTTATCTGACAGGGATATGCGGGAGATTGGCACCAGGATAACCAAGCTGAACGGGGTAACCGAGGTTATGTTTGTCGACAAAGAGCAGGCCCTGGTCAAGTTCAAGGACCGGCTGGGTGAACAGCAGGGGCTGCTTACCGCCCTGGGGGATACCAACCCGCTGCCGAATTCTTTTGAGGTAAAGGTGGACAGGCCTGAATATGTCAAGCCGGTAGCGGCGGCGATCAGCCAGCTCAGCGGGGTCGAAACCGCCAAATATGGTCAGGAAGTAATTGAACAGTTATTCAGCCTGACGAAGATGATCAGGATCGTCGGCCTGCTGCTGATTGGCTTTCTGGCTTTGGCGGCCTTGTTTATCATTGCCAATACCATCCGGATTACCGTATTTGCCCGCCGCAAAGAAATTGGCATCATGAAATATGTGGGGGCGACCGACTGGTTTATCCGCTGGCCGTTTATGATTGAAGGCATGATCTTAGGGTTTGGCGGCGCCCTGTGCGCGGTGCTGATCCTGAGCCAGACCTACAGTGTCCTGACCGAAAAGGTCTATGAATCACTGGCCTTTTTGCCGCTGATTCCGAAGAGCCCGTTTTTAACCCATATCAGTATTGTGTTGTTAGTCGTGGGGGCGGCCATTGGCGCCCTGGGCAGTACGATTTCACTGCGCCGCTTTATGAAGGTGTAACAGGAGGGAGAACCCTTGTGAGCAAACGGATATTGTCTTTAGGCCTTGTCGTCGTGCTGGTGGCCGGCGTAATCGGCACGGCCCTGGCTGATGAAATGGATCAAAAACAACGGCAGCTGCAAACGATTCAGCGGGAGATGGCGGTCCAGCAGAACCGGGCGGCCCAGGCCCAGCGGCAGGTTGACAGCGTGTCCGACCAGCTGCGGGCCATTCAGGGCGACCTTGATACCGCCGCTGATGAATATAACGCTATTTTATCCAGGCTGGCAGCGACTGAGCAGCAAATTGAGGTCAATACCGAATTGCTGGCTGTGGTCGAAAAAAACCTGGCTGAACGCAGCCAGATTCTCAATAAACGGATGCGTGACATTTATAAAAACGGTCAGGTCAATTACCTGGATGTGCTGTTAGGGGCTACTGATTTTGCTGATTTCACCACCCGGGCCGATCTGCTCAAACGGGTCGTTAATCAGGACCTGGCCCTTGTGGCCCAGGTTAAGGCCGAACGGGAGCTTGTTGTGCAGAAACGGGCCGAGCTGGAGCGGGACAAGGCCGCCATTGCCGAGCTTAAAGAGCAGGCGGCGGCCAAAAAACTGGTTATCGAAGCCCGCCGGGAAGAACGGGAAAAAGTGCTGGATTCGGCAGTGTATGAGCGGGATACGGCCGAGCAGGCCTATCAGGAATTAATGGAAACCTCGCGCCAGATCGAGCAAATGATCCGTAGTATCCAGTCCGGCAGCCAGGCCGGGGCGGCAGGGGGCAGCGGCGCGCTGATCTGGCCGGCCGCCGGTCCGATCACTTCCCCCTTCGGCTGGCGCGTGCATCCGATTTTCGGCACCCAGCGCTATCACAGCGGGATTGATATCGGCGCCGATTACGGGGACCCCATTCTGGCGGCTGACAGCGGTACCGTCATCTTCAGCGGCTGGATGGGCGGCTACGGCAAGGCTGTTGTTATCGACCATGGCGGCGGCATCTCGACGCTCTATGCCCACAACTCGGAACTGCTGGTCGAAGCAGGCTACCGGGTGCAGAAAGGGCAGTTGATCTCCCGCTGCGGCTCGACCGGCTATTCAACCGGGCCGCACCTGCATTTTGAAGTCCGGGAAGATGGTACGCCGGTCAGCCCGCTGGGCTATCTGCCGTAGGCAGCAAGAATATTTATCGGCAATTTGACATATAGTTAAAAATATAAAATGAAAAGGGATAAGTCCGGTATCGAACCCGCGACTTCAGCGAGGTGTATTGATTGAGCCGCCGTAAAATAATTTTTGGTGCAGTGCTATTGGTTTTAGTGACATTTTTGACAACCTCGGCCGGATTCCTGTATCTGATGAATGCCTGGTCCGCCGATGTGGCCAGCACGGTCAGGGTATTGCGGGCCCTGCAGGTTGTCAAAGCCCGGTATGTTGAGGATGTGCCGCTGGAGACCCTGCTGGCCGGGTCAATTAAAGGCATGGTTAACTCCCTGAATGACCCGCATTCTATTTATATGGATGAAAAAATGTTCAAAGAATTTATGATCGAGACCGAAGGTTCTTTTGGCGGTGTAGGCATTGTTATCGGTACCAAGGATAAGCTGCTGACCGTTGTGGCCCCGATTGAAGGTACCCCGGGCGAACAGGCCGGCATCAAAAGCGGGGACCATATTGTCAAAATTGATGGTCACGATACCAAAGACCTGGCTCTGGACGAGGCTGTCAGCAAAATCCGCGGGCCTGAAGGCACCACGGTAGTGTTAACGATTATGCGCGGCCAGGAACTGCAGGATTATACCCTGACCCGCTCGAACATCCAGATTAAAACGGTTGCCGGTAAAATGCTCGAGAACAATATTGGGTATATCCGGATTGCGATGTTTAATGAAAACACCGGCAATGATTTTATCCACAAGCTGCAGGAGCTGGAAAAGCAAGGCCTCCAATCGCTGGTGCTCGACCTGCGGGATAACCCGGGCGGACTGCTGGATGAAAGTGTTAAAGTCGCCAGCCAGCTTGTGCCCAAAGGCCCGGTCGTTTCTGTTGTTACCCGCGACGGACACCGGGAGACCCATTCGTCCAACCTGGCGGCAGCCAAGTATCCGGTAGCCATCCTGGTTAACGGCGGCAGTGCCAGCGCCTCGGAGATTGTGGCCGGAGCGGCCCAGGATACGGGTGTGGGCACCCTGGTCGGCACCAAGACCTATGGCAAAGGGTCTGTCCAGACGGTCATCCGTCTCGATGAAGGCTCAGCCATTAAACTGACGATTGCCAAGTACCTCACCCCCAAAGACCGGGCGATTAACGGCGTCGGCATTGAGCCTGATATTTATGTGGAATTAACGGAGTCCCAGGATAAGGACATCCAGCTTGATAAAGCGGTTGAGGTTTTAAAAAGTAAAATGTAGGCAGCAGGTTGGTTTATAGTGACTATAGACCAACCTTTATCTTCCTTCTCCGGACTAAAAGCTTGCTTGAGGTGAGACAACTTGTTTCCGTGGTCAGATATTGCGTTACTCATTATCCGTGGGGCCTTAGGGATACTCTTCAATTTTAACTTCCTGCTGATCCTGGCGCTGGTGGGCTATCAGTACTGGCAGACCCAGAAACGGCAGCTGCAAATGTTTGGCGTATACAACTACAGCCTGTCCCAGCAGATCCTGCTGGCCGGTTTTTTTGGCCTTATCGGCGGCATTACCGGCAGCATGTTATTAACCCTGGTCGGCGTTACCCTCAATCAGCTGGGGCTGGCCTATATCTGGCCGGTCGCTTTACTGCTGATGTTCATCAATATGCGGTTTTTATGTTTTGCCTATGCCGGCGGCCTGGTGGCTCTGGCCAATGTACTGTTCGGCTGGCCGGAGGTGGATGTGCCGCAGGTCCTGGCGCTGGTGGCCGTGCTGCATATCACGGAGAGCCTGCTGATTGCCATCAGCGGCGGCTATAGTTCCATGCCGATGATTATCAAAAAAGCCGACGGCCGGCTGGTGGGGGCATTCAGCCTGCAGAATTTCTGGCCGCTGCCGCTGGTGATCCTGGCCGCGGTGGCTGTGCCGACAGGCAATGCCGGCGGCGGTATGATTCATATGCCGGAATGGTGGCCCCTGCTGCCGCTGGCGGAGGAACCGCCGGCCGGCTCAGGCTGGGTCTATGTCATGGCCCCGGTCGTGGCGGCCCTCGGCTACACCGACATGGCCATCGCCAGCCTGCCCCGGCGGCGGCGGTTGCAGTCGGCCCTGAATCTGGCGGTATACAGCCTGCTGTTATTAGCCCTGGCGTTGCTGTCGGCCAAATACTCCTGGCTGACGGTGTTTGCCGCCCTGCTCTCGCCGCTTGGCCATGAACTGCTGATCCAGCTGGATAACCGCCGGGAAATGCAGGCCCCGCCCCGGTTTGTGCCGCCGCCTTATGGCCTTATGGCCCTGGATACGGTTGCCGATACGCCGGCTGCCAGGATTATTAAACCCGGTGATATTATCACCCACCTGGCCGGCATGCCTGTTAATAACCGCTTTGAGCTGGCCGCTGCCATCAGCCATGCGCCTGACCAATTCCGTCTCAGTCTGGAGCGGGACGGCCGGACCCTGGTGAAAGAGGTCCGGTTTGCCCGGGGCCAGCGCCGGCTGGGGATTATTCCCGTGCCGGACGGGGACGAGCAGTTTTATGCGGAAATGACGACTGAGCGCTACGGGCTGCTCGACTGGGTGCTGGGCAAGTTGAAACGCCGCTAAAATTAACAAGTCAGTGAGGTGAGGCTCATGGCAACTGTCCCCAAACTTAATACAGTCCATACCGAAGGGGGAGTTCCCTTTACCGTGGAAGCCCCGTTTACGCCTACCGGTGATCAGCCGGTCGCGATCGTCCAGCTTGCCGACGCTGTCCGGGGCGGGGACCGGGCCCAGGTTCTGCTGGGGGCTACCGGCACCGGCAAAACCTTTACCATTGCCAAGGTTATTGAACAGGTGCAAAAACCAACCCTGGTGATTGCTCATAATAAAACACTGGCCGCCCAGCTCGCCAGCGAGTTCAAGGAGTTTTTTCCCCATAACGCGGTCGAGTATTTCGTCAGTTATTACGACTATTATCAGCCTGAGGCCTATATTGCCCAGACCGATACCTATATAGAAAAAGATGCTTCCATTAATGATGAGATCGACAAGCTGCGCCACTCGGCCACCAGTTCGCTGTTTGAGCGGCGTGATGTCATCATTGTCGCCAGCGTGTCCTGCATTTACGGCTTAGGCTCGCCTGATGAATACCGGGGGCTGGTGCTGTCGCTGCGGCAGGGCCAGATCAAAGACCGCGATGAAATCCTGCGCAAGCTTGTGGCTATCCAGTATGAGCGCAATGATTACAATTTTACCCGGGGCACTTTCCGCGTGCGGGGGGATATTGTTGAGATTTTCCCGGCTGCCTATGGTGAGAAGGCGTTGCGGATTGAGCTGTTTGGCGATGAGGTCGAGCGGATTCTGGAGATTGACACCGTGACCGGCGAGATTATAGCCGAGCGCAAGCATATTGCCGTGTATCCGGCCTCCCACTATGTAACCTCGCGGGAAAACATGCTGCGGGCCGTGCAGGATATTGAAAGCGAGCTTGAGGAACGGCTGGCCTGGCTGCGGGCTAACGGCAAGCTGCTGGAGGCGCAGCGCATTGACCAGCGTACCCGCTATGACCTGGAAATGATGCTGGAAATGGGTTACTGTTCCGGCATCGAGAATTATTCCCGCCATCTTACGAACCGCCGGCCCGGCGAAGCCCCGTACACGCTTGTCGATTATTTTCCCGACGACTTTCTGATTGTAATTGATGAATCCCATGTGACGCTGCCGCAGATCCGGGCGATGTATGCCGGTGACCGTTCGCGCAAAGAGGCGTTGGTCGAAAATGGCTTCCGCCTGCCCTCGGCGTTTGATAACAGGCCGCTGACCTTTGACGAGTTTGTGGCCCGGATCAATCAGATTGTTTATGTTTCGGCCACCCCGGCCGCTTATGAACTGAAAGAAGCCAGCCTGGTGGCCCAGCAGGTTATCAGGCCGACAGGCCTGGTGGATCCGGAGATTGAAATCCGGCCCATAAAAGGGCAGATGGATGATCTGCTGACTGAGATTAAGCAGCGTGCCGCTGTCAATGAACGGGTACTGGTAACAACCCTGACCAAGCGCATGGCGGAGAACCTGACCGAATACCTGAAAGGCATGGGCATCAAGGTCAACTACCTTCATTCCGATATTGCCACAATTGAACGGGTGGAGATCATCCGTGACCTGCGGGCCGGCGTCCATGACGTACTGATTGGTATTAATCTGCTGCGGGAAGGGCTGGATATGCCGGAGGTGTCGCTGGTGGCCATCCTGGATGCCGATAAAGAAGGCTTTCTGCGGTCCGAGACCTCGCTGGTGCAGACCATTGGCCGGGCCGCCCGCAACGCCCACGGCAAGGTCATTATGTATGCCGATCGTATTACCGACTCGATGCGCCGGGCGATGGAGGAAACCGACCGCCGCCGGGAGATTCAGCAGGCCTACAATGTTAAACACGGCATTACCCCGCGGACAATTGAAAAGCGGGTGAAAGAACTGATCGAAACAACCAAAGTGGCCGAGTCGCCCGGCGCCTACAAAACCGACCGTATTGGCAATATGGGCCGGGAAGATATGCTGGAGCTGGCGGCCAATCTGGAAAAAGAAATGCGCCAGGCCTCGAAGCTGCTTGAGTTTGAGCGGGCGGCCGAACTCCGGGATATGGTTGTGGAACTCCGGCAAAAAGCCGGGGCCGGACCGGCGAAAGCCAAAACTGCCGGCGCCAAAGCGTCAAGGCGCCAGAAAAAATAAACTGGCTGGAGCGTCAGACCGCAAAGGCACCGCCCCCACACCCGGCTTTCCTGCCGGGTGTCTGTTGTCGTGGCGCCGTGTCCGGTCACCCCGGTAAGAGCCAGGCGGTATTTTTGTTGACAGTAAACGCTACCATTACGCCACAAATGCTGGTATAATAATAAGGTCGAATAATCACTATCAGTTAATAGATAGTAGCATAAAGAGGAGAACCAGAGCATGACAGACAGTATTGTTGTTAAAGGTGCCAGACAGCACAATTTAAAAAATATTGATATTACCATCCCGCGGGACCGGCTGGTTGTAATCACCGGTCTGAGCGGCTCCGGCAAATCCTCCCTGGCCTTTGACACCATCTATGCCGAAGGGCAGCGCCGCTACGTGGAATCGCTGTCGGCCTATGCCCGGCAGTTTCTGGGCCAGATGGACAAGCCGGATGTGGATTATATCGAAGGCTTGTCGCCGGCGATCTCGATTGATCAGAAGACGACCAGCCGCAACCCGCGGTCAACGGTAGGCACGGTAACCGAGATCTATGATTACCTGCGGCTGTTGTTCGCCCGCGCCGGCCGCCCCTATTGCCCCAAATGCGGCAAGCCTATCAGCCAGCAGACGGTGGAGCAGATGGTTGACCAGCTGCTGGCGCTGGGGGAAGGGGCCCGGCTGAGCATTATGGCGCCGGTGATTCGCGGCAAAAAGGGCGAGCACCAGAAGATTCTGGAAGACATCCGCAAGAATGGGTATGTCCGGGTGCGGGTGGACGGGGAGATCCGCGATGTGGCGGAGGAAATTAAGCTGGAAAAAAATAAAAAACATACCATCGAGGTGGTTGTTGACCGGATTGCCGTCCGGGACGGCGTAGCCGCCCGCCTGGCCGATTCCATTGAAACGGCGCTGAAACTGGGCGGCGGCATCCTGACGGTCGATGTCGGCGGCACCAATGAGCTGATGTTCAGCCAGAATTTTGCCTGTGTGGACTGCGGCATCAGCCTGCCGGAGATTGCGCCGCGGATGTTTTCTTTTAACAGCCCCTTTGGGGCCTGCCCAACCTGCACCGGTCTCGGCAATAACCTGGAGATTGATCCGGCGCTCATTATCCCCGATCCGGGCAAAGCCTTTATCGACGGGGTCATTGCCCCGCTCAGCAAGAGCTCTAACTCCTACTTTATGTGCCAGCTGGAGGCGGTGCTCGAGCACTTCGGGCAGACGCTGTATGACAGCTGGGAGCAGACGCCCGGGCCTGTCAAGGAGGTTATCCTCAACGGGGCCGGCGAGCACAGGTTTACATTCCGCTATGAGAATATGTATGGTGAAAACAAGACCTATCATGCGACCTTTGAAGGGGTGATCCCCCTGTTGTCCCGCCGCCACCGCGAATCGACCTCCGACTGGGCCCGGGAGGAGATTGAAGAGTATATGAGCTCCAAGCCCTGCCCGGCCTGCAAGGGAGCGCGACTGAAGCCGGAAGCGCTGGCAGTCCGGATCGGCGGCAGGAACATCAATGAAGTAACCCGGCTGACCGTAGCGGAATCGAAGGAATTTTTCGGCCGCCTGGAACTGACAGCCCGGGAGGCGGCTATTGCCAACCAGATCCTGAAGGAAATCAATGCCCGGCTGGGTTTTTTACTTAATGTCGGTCTGGATTATCTGACCCTGGACCGGGCGGCCGGTACGCTTTCCGGCGGCGAAGCCCAGCGCATCCGGCTGGCCACCCAGATTGGCTCAGGCCTGGTGGGCGTGCTCTATATCCTGGATGAGCCCAGCATTGGCCTGCATCAGCGCGACAACAACCGGCTGCTGGCGACCCTGAAGCACATGCGGGACCTGGGCAATACGCTGCTGGTGGTCGAGCATGACGAGGATACCATGTATGCCGCCGATCACATTATTGATATCGGACCGGTGGCCGGGGCCGGCGGCGGCACCGTTGTCGCCCAGGGCACGGTGGCAGAGATAAAAGCCTGCGCCGCATCGGTCACCGGCCAATATCTGAGCGGCCGCAAGGCTATTCCGGTGCCGGCTGTGCGGCGAAAGCCCAATGGCAAATGGGTGGAGATCATCGGCGCCCGCGAGAATAACCTGAAAAAACTGAACGCCCGTTTTCCGCTTGGTGTATTTACCGCTGTTACCGGTGTGTCCGGCTCCGGCAAAAGCACCCTGGTGAATGAGATTCTCTATAAAGGCCTGGCCAGCCAGCTGTATCGCGGCAGCCATGCCCGGCCGGGGGCGCATGAGGGCCTGAGCGGTCTGGAGTATATTGACAAGATTATTGATATCGACCAGTCGCCCATTGGCCGCACGCCTCGTTCCAACCCGGCCACCTATACCAGCCTGTTTGATAACATCCGGGAGGTATTCAGCCAGACGCCGGAGGCCAAGATGCGCGGCTATAAACCGGGCCGGTTCAGCTTCAATGTCAAGGGCGGCCGCTGCGAGGCCTGCAAAGGGGACGGCATTATCAAGATTGAGATGCATTTTTTACCTGATGTATATGTGCCCTGCGAGGTTTGCAAGGGGGCCAGATATAACCGTGAGACCCTGGAGGTCCGCTATAAAGGCAAAAGTATTGCCAATGTGCTGGATATGATTGTGGATGAAGCGGTTGAGTTTTTCCAGAACATCCCCAAGATCCACCGCAAGCTTCAGGTGCTGCAGGATGTCGGCCTGGGCTATATCAAGCTGGGACAGCCGGCTACCCAGCTGTCAGGCGGCGAAGCCCAGCGGATCAAGCTGGCGACCGAGCTGGCCCGCCGCAGTACCGGCAAGACCCTGTATATCCTGGATGAACCGACGACCGGCCTGCATACCGCCGATATCCACAAGCTGCTGGAGGTATTGCAGCGGCTGGTCGACGGCGGGGACACGGTGGTTGTGATTGAGCACAACCTGGATGTAATCAAGACCGCCGACTATATTATTGACCTTGGCCCGGAAGGGGGCAACCGGGGCGGGACGATTGTCGCCCAGGGCACACCGGAGCAGGTGGTGGCTGTGCCCCGGTCCTATACCGGTCAGTATCTGGCCCCGGTTTTGGCCCGGGGACCGCGGCAGTAAAGGAGGGTGCCGGCTATTTCTAGCATTGCTGCTGTTGAGGAAAAACTGGCGCTGCTGCCTGATAAGCCCGGTGTCTATCTGATGAAAGACACGAAAGGCCGGATTATCTATGTCGGCAAGGCCGTCAATCTGAAAAACCGGGTCCGTTCCTATTTCCAGTCCAGCCGCAATCAGGCGCCGAAGGTACTGGCAATGGTAGCGCGGATCGCCGATCTGGAATATATCATTACCGCCTCGGAGATAGAAGCCCTGATTCTGGAATGCAACCTGATCAAAAAGCACCGCCCCAAATACAATATCAGTCTCCGTGATGATAAAACCTATCCGTATATTAAGGTGACCAATGAGGAGTATCCGCGGGTGTATGCCACCCGTAAGGTGGTGAAGGACGGGGCCCGCTATTTCGGCCCCTACACCAGTGCCGGCGCCGTCCATGAAACCCTGCGGCTGCTGAAGACCTTGTTTCCGCTGCGCTCCTGCCGGCGGCTGGATGCCAAGCGCCCCTGCCTGGAACATCATATTAAACGCTGTCTGGCTCCCTGCGCCGGAAAAATTGATCAGGCCGCCTACGGCGAGATGATTAAGGCGGTGGGACTGTTTCTGGAAGGGCGCAGTGATGCTGTGGTCAAAAACCTCAGACGGCTGATGGCGGCGGCGGCTGAGGAACTGGCGTTTGAACAGGCCGCCCGGCTCCGTGACCAGCTCACGGCGGTGGAAAAGATTATCGAAAAGCAAAACATTGTGACAGGCAGCGGCGATCAGGATGCGGTTGGCCTGGCCCGGTCGGCGGCCGGCATTTGCGCCCAGGTTTTCTTTATCCGCAGCGGTAAAATGGTGGGCCGCGACCACTTTATGCTGACTGGCGGCGAAGAGGAGACCGATGAGGATATCCTGGCGGCTTTTCTCAAGCAGTATTACAGCAAGGCTGCCTTTATTCCCCGGGAAATCCTGCTGCCGCTGCCTGTAGCCGAGCAGCAGCTCCTGTCAGACTGGCTGAGTACGGTCAAAGGCGGCCGCGTGCTGGTGGCAACGCCGCAACGGGGGACCAAAAAGGATCTGGTCAATATGGCCGCAGGCAATGCGGCCAATGTCTTGCAGGAGCAGGCTGTACGGCAGGAGGCCGACTTTGACAAAACGACCGGGGCCGCGGCTGAACTGGGGCGCTATCTGGGCCTGGCTGCCGCGCCGGACCGGATTGAGTGTTTCGACATCTCCCATATTCAGGGCGCGGAAACAGTCGCCTCCATGGTCGTGTTTGCAGGCGGACAGCCGAATAAGAATGAGTACCGCCGCTACAAGCTGAAAACAGTGGAAGGCAAACCGGATGACTTTAAGTCCATGCAGGAGGTCGTGGGCCGGCGCTACCGGGAGGCGCTCACCAAAGGGCCTGTGCCGGATTTAATTATTATTGACGGCGGCAAGGGCCAGCTCAGCTCGGCTCTGGCGGTGATCCGCGCCGCCGGGCTTACGGAGGTGCCGGTTGTTGGCCTGGCCAAGGAGTTTGAGCATATTTTCCGCGAGGGCAGCAGCGAACCGGTGATCCTGCCGCGCCATTCCCAGTCGCTGTATCTGGTGCAGCGCATCCGCGACGAGGCTCACCGCTTTGCCATTACCTATCACCGGCAGCTGCGGTCAAAGCGAAACCTGGTGTCGGTCCTTGACCACATCCCCGGCATTGGCCCCAAGCGGCGCAAAGCCCTGTGGGATCACTTCGGCAGCCTGGCTAAGATTAAAGCTGCCCCAATCCCCGAACTGGCCCAGGTAGACGGCATGAGCACACCGGCCGCCGAGGCGGTATACCATTTCTTCCGCCGCTAATTTAGTTTGCAATCCTGTTCCGTAAATAGTAAAATATAGACAGGCAGTGTAATTAGCGAAAAGGAGTGATTGTCAATGGAAAAATATAAGTGTATGGTATGTGGTTATGAGTACGATCCGGCTGAGGGTGATCTCGACCATGGCGTTAAACCGGGAACGGCCTTTGCCGATGTCCCCGAGGATTGGCAATGCCCGATTTGCGGGGTAGGCAAGGATCAGTTTGAAAAGCTTTAATTTAGATAGAAAAAAGTCGCGCAGAGCGCGACTTTTTTACTGCCAGCAGCCTGGCTGAAAGAAAAGGCTGAGAGCGAAGGGCTAATGCGAGACTTTATTAAGATGGGGCAGCCAGTCTTTTTTCAGCATGAGCTGTAATAAGCGGTAGTCAAAGTCCAGGCCGTCATCCAGGGCCTTACGGTACATCAGCGCGACATCCAGCTGATAGGACTGATGCAGGCAGGTCAGAATGACGGCTTGCGAAGCCTTGGCCATTGTCCCGACGGCAATGGCGATCTCCCGGTCAGTCAGCCGGGCGTCGTCCGGGATGCTGAGCGGGGAATCGTGCAGGTTGCGTTTAACGGATTGGAGACTTGGCGTTTGGCCTTTGCTGCCGGCCAGCTTGTCTTCCGCTGCTTCCACCGTCATTTCCACATGCCGGTCAATCGCTTCCTTCACAAGGGACTTCAGCTCCGGGTCAGTGGTATGGTTGTACATCACCTGCAGCAGCGAGATGTTGAAACGGCCCTGGGCAATGATGCCGTATAAGCCGGCGGCCTCAATATAGTTTAAGGGCTCTTTGTCAAAAATGGAATTCATGATTGTGCGGGTTTGGGAATTAATTTTGTCCATCACAGTCATAACATAACCTCCTCAGCGCAACGATTGTCTACTTTGTAATATGGTCAGGTTAATAAAATTTATACCTGTTTGGCAACGGTTCAGCAGGAATTTACCGGCTAAAAAAGAATTTCAACAAAAGACAAATGTTTCACTGGGGAGGGAAGCTGTATGGATATAAATACAATTCGCCGGTCAGCGCAGGAGAAATTTCGCGGGGCCTGCCGGGTGTGCCCAGAATGCAACGGGATTATCTGTGCCGGCGAGGTGCCTGGTATGGGCGGCCTCGGTACAGGTGCAGCCTTTCGTCATAATATACAAGCGCTGGCTGAATGCCGGCTGAACTTGAGGACAGTTCACAGTGTGAGGAAGCCGGACCTGTCCTGCCGTATTCTGGGGCTGGATTTGGCGCTGCCGGTGATTGGCGCCGCCATTGGCGGTATTGCCCTTAATATGAACGGGGCCTTGCCGGAGGCGGAGTACACTGCCGCGATCATCAGCGGCTGTCGGCAAGCAGGCACAATCGGCATGACCGGCGACGGCCCGGTGCCGGTTGTCTTTGGCGCCGGCCTGGAGGCCATGGGCCGGGAGGATGGCTGGGGCATACCGGTCATTAAGCCGCGGGAGCCGGATAAAATCGTCGAGCTGGCCAAGCAGGCCGCCGTGGCCGGTGCTCCGGCCTTCGGCATGGATATTGACGCCGCCGCCCTGGTAAATATGACCAATGCCGGTCAGCCTGTAGGCCCCAAAACCATGCAGGAGCTTGAATACATTAAGAATCATACGTCCATCCCGTTTATTGTCAAAGGGATCATGACCCCTGATGATGCCGAAGCCTGCTGGCAGGCCGGGGTGGATGCCATTGTTGTTTCCAATCACGGGGGGCGGGCCCTTGACCATACCCCCGGTACGGCCGAGGTGCTGCCTTATGTGGCGGAAGCCGTCAAAGGCAAAATGACAGTCCTGGTGGACGGCGGCATCAGGAGCGGCGCCGATGTGTTGAAGATGCTGGCCCTGGGTGCTGACGCCGTGCTGCTCGGCCGGCCGCTGGCGATTGCGGCGGTAGGCGGCGGCGCTGACGGGGTAGCGTTTGTTCTTAATAAATATAAGGCTGAGCTTAGTGCGGCGATGACCCTGACCGGTACAGCCGGCCTGAGTGATGTGCCTGTGGAAATATTATGGTAGCGCCGGCCAGCCTTTACAGCCAAATAATCACTACCGGCTGGGGCCTGGTGGCGGCCGTCTGGTCTGACACCGGCCTGTGGGCCCTGGGCTTTCCGCGGCCCGATGCGCAGCTGGCTGCTGCTGAGGTTCAGTGCCAGCAGGCCACGGTTAGGCCGCTGGCTGCCGGTCACCGGGCCTGCCTGTGGTCGGAGCAGCTGGCCGGTGACCTGAGAGTGTATTTTCAGGGCTTTCCGGTCACGTTTTCCGTTCCCCTTGACTGGCGCGCCTACAGCCCCTTTCAGACAGCCGTGCTGCAGCATACGGCCGCAGCAATCCCCTATGGGACCACCGTCAGCTATCAGGCGGTTGCCCGGGCTATTGGCAAACCCGGGGCCAGCCGGGCCGTAGGCGGGGCTCTGCATCGCAACCGCACCCCCCTGGTAGTGCCGTGCCACCGGGTAGTGGGGGCCAATGGCCGCCTTACAGGCTTTGGGGGCGGACTCGATCTGAAAAAAGCCCTGCTCATGCTGGAAACTGCTGACAGTTTGCGGTAAGCCGCCGGCAAGGACCGGTAACGGGGCCGGGCTGTAAACAATACTGGTTCAGGGTCAACGCCTCTGCAAGCTAATCACAGGCAAAAAAAGGTTGCGGGAATTTTGTCCGGTGGGATATAATAATAGGTACCGGTCCGACATAAAAAATGGTGATTCGGCAGGAGGGAGTAAGTCCGGTGGCAGGTTTTTTGTTGCGAATCATAATCAATGCACTTATTTTGGTGGTCATGGCGGCCAAACTGCCGGGGATTTTTGTTGACACTCTGGGGGGGACACTGCTGGGGGCGACGATTGTCGGCCTGGCCAATGCCGCCATCAGACCGCTGTTAGCCCTGGCGGAGTTGCCGTTTAATATGCTGACTCTGGGCGGTGTGACCATGATGACGAACATCTTTACCCCGCTGATGGTCGTCAAGGCGCTGCCGGGTTTTCAGGTAACCGGTGCCATTGCCTTGCTGGCAGGCGTATCGCTGATGACTCTGTGCAGCTTTACCTTGTCTAAAGTGATACAGGACAGGTAAATATTTATGGAATTTTGCCAATAGCAAAATTCCTTTTTTGTTAGCGGCGGGGCAGGCTCTAACCGGTTGGCCGCCGGGAATTCCGCCCTTGTATTCAATAAGCAAAGGAGAGGTACAATGACGATAAAACTAATAGCCCTGGATTTGGACGACACCCTGCTGGACAGTAAGCTGGCCGTTTCACCGCGGGCCTGCGCGGCGATCAGGCAGGCCGTGGCCAGGGGGGTTACGGTAACGATTGCAACCGGGCGGATGTACGCCTCGGCCCTGCCTTATGCCCGGCAGCTGGGGCTTGATGTGCCGATTATTACCTATAACGGGGCGCTGATTAAGTCCTGCTTGTCAGGCGAAGTGCTGCTGAGCAGGCCGGTCCCCCGGCAGCTCGCCGACCAGATCCTGGCCTTGTGCCGGGAACGGGGCTGGCATGTCCAGACCTATGTTGATGATGAGCTCCATGTGACTGAGCTTAACCACTATGCGCAGCGTTATGCCGAGCTGGCCAGGGTGCCGGCAGTGGTGCTGGGCGACCGTTTATACACGGAAGAGGGGTGCCCCAGCAAGATCCTGATTATGGCCGACCCGGCCGAGATTGTCAAGATTGCCGGCGAGTTGAAGGCTGCTTTTGCCGGCAAACTCAGCATTGCTGTTTCCAAACCGACTTTTCTGGAGCTTACCGACCCGCTGGCCAATAAAGGACAGGCCCTGGCGTTTTTGGCCGACCGGCTGGGGATTGAGCAAGCGGAGATCATGGCCCTGGGCGACAGCGGCAATGATCTGGCGATGGTGCAGTATGCCGGCTGGGGGGTGGCGATGGGCAATGCCAGTGCCGCCGTCAAAGCGGCCGCCCAGCTTGAGACGCTGTCCAATGATGCGGACGGTGTGGCGGAAGCGATTGAAAAATACGTACTGCAAGGATGAAGCTGGAAAAATACCTTGTATTCTGACAGCGTTCAGCAGGAAATTACAGGCGCCGGTGAGAATACCCATTACCAGGACATTACCAGTATGGGAGGCTCAATATGCGGGATAAAAGCATGAGTATACTGCTGGTGGAAGATGATGAAGTCGATATCATGAATGTAAGACGGGCCTTTAAAAAAATCAACCTGACCAATCCGCTGTATATCGCCCGCGACGGGGTTGAGGCGCTCGCCCTGCTGCGCGGGCAGAGCGGCGCTGACGGCATGGGCAGGCCTGGTATTGTTTTGCTTGACATCAATATGCCGCGCATGAACGGGATTGAGTTCTTGCGTGCCATCAGACAGGACCCGGAATATAAAATCCTGACAGTGATCGTTTTAACAACCTCGGATGAAGAATGTGATGTTATTGCTGCCTATCAGCTCAACGTTGCCGGTTATATCATTAAGCCGGTATCCTTTGAGCAGTTTGTTGAAGCGATGGCGGCACTGGATCATTACTGGACCTTAAGTGAAATGCCATAAGGGAGGCTTGGCATGGCTGAAGAACTCCGTATACTGCTTATTGATGACGACCAGGTTGACAGAATCATGGTCATACGGGCGCTGAAGGCGGCCTACGCCGACATTGTCATTGATGAAGCCGATAATGGCGCCGACGGCCTGGCAAAAGCCCGTGCGGGCGGCTATGACTGCATTTTTCTGGACCATTGCCTGCCTGGTGATAACGGGTTGGCCGTGCTGGCGGCGATCCGGGCGGCCGGCGTCAAAACGCCTGTGATTATTCTGACCGGCCAGGGAGACGAACAACTGGCTGTCGATTCCATGAAGGCCGGTGCCACTGACTATCTGGTAAAAGGAAAACTGTCCGAAGAAATTCTGTCCCGGGGCTTGCGGACCGCGATCAGGCTTGGCCGGGCCGAGGCCATGATTGAATATTTATCCTATTTTGACCGGGCGACCGGTTTGCCCAACCGCCTGCTGCTGATTGACCGCCTGGTAATGGCCCTGTCGGCAGCGGAACGCAACCAGAGGATGATGGCCTTGTTTTTTGTCGGCATTGATCGCTTTAAGGTCGTTAATGATACGTTAGGCCATAGCCTTGGCGACAAACTTATCAGTATTATTGCCATCAGACTGACCCGCTGCTTAGGGGAAAAGGCAGTGGTTACCCGGGTTGGCGGCGATGTTTTTGCCATTTTGCTGCCCGAGCTGGTGGAGTCTAAAATTGCCGCCATTTTTGCTGAAATTATGATTGAAGAAATCCGCCGGCCCATCGACCTGAACGGTTATACCTGGCATGCGGCCGCCAGTGTCGGCATTGCGGTCTTTCCTGATGACGGCCAGGATGTGGATTCGCTGCTGAAAAATGCCGAGTCGGCCATGTACCGGTCCAAGGAGCAGGGCGGTGCCGGCTATCAGTTTTATACCAAGAGCATGAATGAAAAGGTGCTTGAGCGGATTATGCTGGAGAACAGCCTGCGGCAGGCCCTCAGCAATAATGAAATGGTTGTGCATTATCAGCCCCTAATTGACAGCGTTAGCGGCCGCACTACCGGCGTTGAGGCCCTGGTCCGGTGGCAGCACCCCGAACGCGGCCTGGTGCCGCCCATGGACTTTATCCCGCTGGCTGAGGAAACAGGCCTGATTGTGCCCATTGGCGAATGGGTGCTCAGGACGGCGTGCGCTCAGAATAAAGCCTGGCAGGACCGGGGCTATCCGCCGGTCGTGGTATCGGTTAACCTGTCCGGCCGCCAGTTCCGGCAGCCTAATTTTATTGGCAGGGTCAGCCAGATCCTGGCTGCCACCGGATTGGCCCCGGAGTATCTGGAACTGGAGATAACCGAAACCATTGCCCTGCAGGATGTCGATTATACCATCGCTATCCTGCAGGAACTGGGGGCGATGGGCATAAAAATTGCCATCGATGATTTTGGCACAGGCTATTCCTCCTTAAGCTACTTAAAGCGGTTCCCGATTACCACTCTTAAGATTGACCGGATTTTTATCCAGGATGCCACCCGCGCAGCCGAGGATGCGGCCATTATTTCCGCTATTATTGTGTTAGCCCATAATCTTCGCCTTAAGGTGGTGGCGGAAGGGGTGGAAACAGCGGAGCAGCGTTCCTTTCTGCGGGAGATGAATTGTAATACCATGCAGGGCTATTTGTTCAGCCGCCCGCTGCCGGCTGCGCAGGTGGAGCCTATGCTGGACCGCCGCTGGTAGCCCCAGGGCGGTCTCTTTTTGAAATAGTGCAAATATTTTTAGCAGGCCGGGGCCGCTTTGGCAAAGTGTATCTTGTCAAGTGACAGACAACCTGGTATTATTACACTATAAACACATATCGGTGATAGCAAAGACGCTTTTGTACAGTGGTAGTAATGCTGGCTTGGCGTTTTTTTTATATAGGGGATATTAGCGGCTGGGGGAGATACATATGGTTCTTGGAAAATGGCGGATAGGTACTAAAATCAGTCTGGGGTTTGCTGTCATGTTCGGCTTGATTATTATGCTGGGGGCCATAGCTTACCTGTCGATGAATTCCTTCGGCAAGACCCTGGCGGCGATTGACACGGCCAACAAGCGGCTGCAGCTGGCGCTGGCGATTGAAAACAGTTTTGGCGCCGGTGTGGCTGCCACCCGCGGGTTTATTGCCTACGGGGATGAGAAATTTGCCAAGCTGCAGGATCAGTCCATGAGTAATACGGTAGTGCTGGAGCACCAGCTGGTCGATGTAGTGGAGGAAAGCTCCCGCCCGGATGTGCAAAAGCTGATTCAGCTGACAAGCAAGCATGCCGACGGGGTTGTCAACGACCTGGCGCCGGTTGTCCGTGCTTACCACCGGCAACTGGCGGCAGGCAATGCGGCCGAGGCCCAGCAGCTGAAAGCGGAAGCCGCTGTCATTAATGCCCGGATTACACCTTACTCTGAGCAGATCACCGCTATTTTGACAAAAGTGGTTGAAGATAATAAGGCTATTGTTGATGAACAGGCCGGCCGTGCTTATCTGAGTATGGACAGAATTTCAGGGGTTACGGCCCTGGTCGCCCTGGTTGCCGTGCTGGCTGGCGGCGGTCTCAGCCTGGTGCTTACCCGCATGGTGTGCCGGCCGATTGAAAGTATGCTTACGGTTGCCAACAGCCTGGCCGAGGGGGATTTGAGCATCCCGGCCAGGCCGGTGGCTGACGGCGATGAGCTGAGCAAGCTGGCGGCGGCGCTTACTACCATGCAGGGCCGTTTTAAAACCACCATCCGGGAAATCCTGGGTTCTGCCGGCCAGGTAGCCGCCGCTGCCGACACCCTGGCGGCGGTTGTGGAGAACTCGGCCCGGGCCGCCGGCCAGGTGGATGAATCGATCGCCCATGTGGCCGCAGATGCCGACGGCCAGTTGGCGGCCGCCAATGATGCCCTGGCTGTGGCCGGCCAGATGGCGGCCGGCATTCAGCAGATCGCCGCCAATGCCGGCACGGTCGTAACCGCTTCGCAGGATACGGCGGCAGCGGCTCAGGCCGGCAGCCAGACTGTGGGCAAGGCGGTGTCGCAGATGGAAAACATTGAAGCAACGGTCAACAGCCTGGCGGCTGTGGTCGGCAAGCTGAGCGGCTATTCCCAGCAGATTGGCGAGATTGTTAACGCCATTGCCGGGATTGCCGGTCAGACCAATCTCCTGGCCCTGAATGCCGCGATTGAAGCAGCCCGGGCCGGTGAGCAGGGACGGGGGTTTGCCGTCGTGGCCGAGGAGGTGCGCCGTTTAGCTGAACAAGCCGGCCAGTCGGCAAAACAGATTGCTGCCCTGATTGGCGAGATTCAGTCCGAGACCGGCCTGGCGGTTAAAGCAATGGCCGCAGGGACCCGCGAGGTCAGGCTGGGGGCGGAGGCCGTGAATACAGCCGGCGGCGTCTTTACTGACATTGCCGCCCATATTGCCACTATGTCGGCGGAAATCCGGGAAATATCGGCTGCGATTGGAGAAATAGCCGGCGGCAGCCAGCGGATTGTTACTGCGGTTGAGGCGTTTTCGGCCAGCAGTAAGGATATTGCCGGTCAGACCCAGACGGTTGCCTCCGCCAGCCAGGAGCAATCAGCCTCGATGCAGGAAATTGCGGCTTCCGGCCAGGGGCTGCAGCAGATGGCGCAGGAATTGCACCTTTCTGTCAGTAAGTTTAAGCTATAACATTGGTCAGCGGCAGTTCCTGCTCAGCAATGACGGGAACTGTTTTTGCTTTTTTCCCGCCACTGCCCTATAATTAATGTATAGGTAATGGGGGCAATATATTTCGGGGCAGAAAGCCTGGCCCGGGCTAAGGGCTGCGGCCGCTGGCACAACAGCAGGATTTGGCGCCTTGGTTAAGGATAAGGGGAGGAAGAGTTGAGGTGTTCACGATGACGATAGATAACTTTCGCCTGGTTATTATCACCGGCATGTCAGGTGCCGGCAAGTCTCAGGTGATACGGGCAATGGAGGATTTAGGCTACTTTTGTGTGGATAACCTGCCGCCGATGCTGATTCCCAAATTTGCTGAGCTTTGTGCCCAGTCGGGGGGAAAGGTCTCCAAGATTGCCCTGGTGGTCGATATTCGCGGCGGCGAGTTTTTTGATACCCTGGCTCAGGTGCTGGAGGGAATGGAAAAACAGGGGCATTTGTATGAGATTCTGTTTCTGGAAGCCTCCGATGCGACCATTATCCGCCGCTATAAGGAAACCCGCCGCCGTCATCCCATGGCGCCCCATGGCCGCATCAGCGAGGGCATTAACCGGGAGCGGGACCGGCTGGAGCAAATCCGGGGGCGGGCAACACATATTATCGATACCTCCGGTCTGTCCACCGCTGAACTCAAAGGCAAAATAACAACGTTGTTCGCAGAAGAGCGCGAGTTGGAACGCATGACGGTGACGGTTGTATCCTTTGGGTTTAAATACGGGATGCCTCTTGACGCTGATATGGTGATGGATGTCCGTTTTCTCCCCAACCCGTTTTATGTGGAGTCCCTCCGGCGCAAAAGCGGTCAGGAGGCAGTGGTGGGTGAATATATCTGGAAATGGCCTGTTACGCAGCAGTTTATGGAAAAGCTGGCCGGCCTGATTGACTTTCTTGTTCCTCATTATGTGAAAGAAGGCAAAAGCCAGCTGATTATTGCGATCGGCTGTACCGGCGGCCTGCACCGCTCGGTGTTCATTGCGGAAAAGATGTTTGAGTATTTGAAGGCCAAAGGCTTTAAAGTCAATGTGGAACACCGCGATATTAAGCACAACGTCATTGAATGATGGGGCGTCAGAAGCTGCGCAAATCAAAAAAATGATTGAATGATGCAGGTGATTACATGCACTTTTTGAAATGGTTATATCCAGGAATGAAGTTTAAGCGATGGCTGCTGCTATTTTCGGCAGGCGTTATTCTCGTCAGCTTAGGTTTGGCCATTGTCTTCAACTATAAATATATCGGTGTGGTGGAAGAAGCTATCTTCCGCTTGTTTTACCTGACGACAGGCAATTATTATTATGCCGTGACTACCGTCGCCGGGCTTACTATTATTGTGTTGGGCATGAGTATTATGCTGGCGGCCACGCGGCAGATTATCCGGTCGGTTATCAGTGTGCTGGTGCCGGAAGGCTCGGATAAGCTGGTTGAGATTATTTTCGAAAAACGCAAGCTCAATCGCGGGCCGGCGATTGCCGTCATTGGCGGCGGCACCGGTTTGTCGGTGCTGCTGCGGGGCATTAAGAGTATTACCAGTAATATTACCGCCATTGTGACCGTCGGCGATGACGGCGGTTCTTCAGGCCGGCTGCGCAAGGATTTTGGCATCATCCCGCCGGGGGATTTGCGCAATTGCCTGGTGGCGCTGGCCGATACGGAACCGCTGATGGAGAAGTTGTTTCAGCACCGGTTTGGCGGCAGCGGCGAGCTGGCCGGCCATAGTTTCGGCAATTTGTATATCGCAGCCATGACGGAGATTGTCGGCGATGTGGAACTGGCGCTCAAAGAATCGAGCAAGGTACTGGCCGTGCGGGGTCAGGTCCTGCCCTCTTCCACCGAGCCTGTATTGCTGCTGGCGGAAATGACGGACGGCACGGTGGTGCAGGGCGAGTCGCAGATTCCGCTGTCCGGCAAAAGGATAAAGCGGGTAGCGATCACGCCGGCCGATGTCAGGCCGGTTAAAGGTGCCATTGAGGCGATTCGTGAGGCCGATGCCTGCATTTTAGGCCCCGGCAGTTTGTATACAAGCGTAATTCCTAATTTGCTGGTAAAAGGCGTTGCCGATATGCTGCGGGAAAGCGACGCGGTTAAGATTTATATCTGCAACGTGATGACCCAGCCGGGAGAAACCGACGGCTACACGGCTTCCGATCATATTAAGGCAATTATTGACCATGCCGGCCCGGGTTCGATCGACATGGCCATTGTCAATGTCCAGGAGGTGGCGCCGGAGCTGCGGGAGTTTTATGCCCAGCGGGGAGCGCAGCCGGTTGTGCCTGATCTGGACCGCATCGAAGCCATGGGCGTCAAGGTGGTTAAGGCCAACCTGATCAGTGAGACCAATCTGGTCCGGCATGATCCGGCCCGCCTGTCCCGTACCATCATGTCCATGGTTTATGACCTTAAAATCAATTCCGACCGGATGCGGCTGCTGGACTACTATATTATGGCTGAAAGCATTAAAAAACTAAAGGACTGAAGACTTTGTCATTTTCTGCTGAAGTAAAAAATGAACTCGCCCGTATAACCGGTGAGCAAAGCTGCTGTTTGGCCGCTGAACTGGCGGCCTTAATCCGGATGGGCGGTTCGATGGCGATTGGCGGCAATGCCAATCTGGGTATTAATTTCAGCAGTGAAAATGCTGCTGTTACCCGCAAGGTACTGAGCCTTATCAAGCGTTATTCCAATGTAAAAACCGAAGTAGTGGTTACCCGTGGCCGGCGCCTGAAGAAAAGCAACACCTATCATGTCCGGGTTGTTCCCTCGCCGGGCGTTAATGAACTGCTGGCCGCGCTGGGGATCATGGGGGCTGACGGCCTGAATGTCCAGTCCGACAGCAGCATTCTCCGGAAAGTATGCTGCCGCCGGGCTTATCTGCGGGGTGCGTTTTTAGGCGGCGGTTCTGTCAATCGTCCGGAAGGGTCGTACCACCTGGAACTGGTTACAGGCAACGCGGAACTGGCCAAGTCGCTGGTCCGGATTATGAAGTCCGTCAGCCTGCCGGGGCGGATGACCGACCGCAAGGACGACTACATCGTCTATCTTAAGGACGGCAATGCCATTACCGCCTTTCTCCAGATTATCGGCGCTCATAATGCGTTATTGCTGTTTGAGAATGTCCGGGTGGTCAAGGATATGCGCAATCAGGTAAACCGGCTTGTTAACTGCGAAACCGCTAACCTGCAGAAGACGGTTAACGCGGCGGTGCGTCAGGTGGACAGTATCAATCTGATTGTCCGGCAGCTGGGGCTGGATAAGCTGCCGCCCACACTGCGGGAGGTCGCCGAAGCACGGCTCGCCCACCGGGAAGCGACCTTGTCGGAACTGGTGGAAGCCCTGGAAGGGCGGGTCGGCAAATCAGGCATCAACCACCGCCTGCGCAAACTAGGGGAGATTGCCGAAGCGCTGCGCAGCCAGCAGCCGGCAGAGACACAGGAGCAGCATGAGTAGATTGGTACAAGCGGCGGCTGTGCTGCTGGCCGCAGTGCTTTTTTTGCTGCTGACACCCGCCGGCGGTGTGCCTATCCTCGCTTACCACCAGATCAGCCGTGAGCCGGAAATCTACAGCCTTGACCCCGAACAGTTTGAAGAACAGCTGCAGTATTTGCACAGTCATGGCTATACGGCTATTTCCCTGGCCGAATTCTTTGCTGCCGGCCATAGCGTCCGGCCGCTGCCGCCCAAACCGGTCATTATTACTTTTGACGACGGGTATGAGGACAACTATCGGACGGCATTGCCGCTCCTGCAAAAATACGGGCTGCGGGCCACGGTGTTCGTGATCGCCGGCCAGGTTGGCCAGGCCGGGTATTTGACCTGGGAACAAATTGCCGGCCTGCAGGCGGCAGGGATCGAAATCGGGTCCCATACCTACAGCCATGCAGCCTTGAACGAACTCAGCCAGGACCGGGTTCTGGACGAACTTAGGCGTTCCAAGCAAGTGCTTGAGCACAACCTGGCGACGCCGGTGGCGTTTCTGGCCTACCCGTTTGGGCAGTACAACCCGGAGACGGCAGCGGCTGCCCGGCAGGCCGGTTATACCGGCGCCTGTACGGGCCGGCCCGGCTTAGGCACGCTGGCGGATGATGCCTATCAGCTCAAACGGGTTAACATCCCCCGCCCCCGCTATGGTCTGTGGGAGTTTCGTCTCCGGCTGCTGCGGGCCCACCTGTATGGCAGGCTGGCAGCCCTGGCTCCCTGACGCGGGGTGCTGGTAAAATCCTCCTGCAGGTTGCCGGCCAGGCGATAGTTTGCTATAATTGCCTGGAAGGCGATTGGCCTGTTAGGAGGTATGCTATTTGTTTACTTGGTTTCGTCAGGCCGGTGTCGCCGTTGCTGTCACCGTAGCCGTTAATTTTATCTCAGCCCCCCAGCCGGGACTAGCTAACCCCGGTCCCACCGCACCCTTTGATGTTTCCCGGGTCACCGAACTGCCTGTGACCGTGACGGAACTGGGCGGAACGCTGCTGCTTTCGGACAGCCCGGAGATGGTCCCGGCCGACGGCATTATGTATCAGGACACAGTCGCCGGTGATGTCCGCCTTTTTTTCCATCATGTGAATTCGACCAGGGAGTTAAAAAAGGTGGTTGTGCTGCTTGTCAATGAAGCGCGCACCGCGGCCCAGGTTGTTGTCAATCAGTATGGCCTGGGCGGGCCCAGCCTGGACTATCTGGCCGTGGGGAAAATGGCGCAGCTTAACTACCTGAACCAGCAGGAGGTCGAACTGATCGAGGTGCCGGCCCAAGGCACGGCGCTGTTGGAACCGGTGCTTAATGAAACGGTGATTGTCCCCGAGGCGCTGGTCAATGGCATCTATGATTTCCAGACCAAGGAGCCGGTGAAAGTTGTTGTTATGATGCTGCCGGTGGATGCGGATCCGGCAGAGTTTATTAACAAAGCGCAGATATTGCCCACTGACAGTCAGCGCCTGCGGGGGACGTTCGCCGGCCGTGACCGGCTGGTTGTGCCCACCCAGGTGTATCGTGCCGGCCGTGACGGCGTGCTGGGGATTACCCTGGCCGACCATAAGCGGGATGTCTTTGTGGCCGGTATTGATGCGACAGACGGTTCACCGGCCCTGAATTACGGCAATTATGGTGTTTTGTACAGGGTGTTTTTGCCAACCGCCTTTGAACAAAACTACGCTGTTTATTTAAACCCCCGGGGCGGGGAATATGCCGGCGGCCTCAAGCTTAAATACCGCCACCAGGAGGAAGCCGTCGTCGGCACCCCGGCGGACAGGCTGTTTTTTGGCAGTAAGACGTCAACCGACATGGACCATCTCGGCGACTTCAGCGGCGGCCAGTCGCTGTGGCTGACCTTTTCGCCGCCCGGGGCCTCCAACCTGCCTGTCAAAATTATTCTGGCCCCGGTCACCCGGCCCTAATCCAGTGAACCGTGTCAGGGGGGACGGTTCTTGGTCATAGGGCGCAGAACCGTCCTCCTGGCAACCGGTGCGTTTGGCTATTGCTTCCTGTCGGTAAACAGGCTAAAATAGTATAGTAACCGTTTACCCCATATATTTGAGTAGGCAAGGAGGGAATTAACTATGAAAAAGCATATTGTGACTATCAATAAAGCATCGCTGGCTCAAACTGTACATACCGGCGGCTGCGGGGAATGCCAGGCTTCCTGCCAGTCGGCTTGCAAGACTTCCTGCACTGTCGGCAATCAGGTCTGCCAGAAGTAGACACAGCATAGCCCCTTGCCCCGACAGGCCAAGGGGCTGTATTTTTGGGAGGCATTTGTAAGACGAAGACGTCTCCGGTAGAAAGAGGAAGAGGAATGCAGGTTCATAAATTCTATTTAAACGGTCTCTATATTGTACTTGATATTAATAGCGGCGCCGTGCATCTTGTCGATAAGCTGGCGTACGATATACTGGATATTTATAACGGGGCGAACGCGGCAGAGGCTGTTGCCGCCCTGCAGCCGGCCTACGGGCGGGCGGCGGTAAGAGAAGCGGTAGCCGAACTGGCGGAGCTGGTACAGGCCGGGCAGTTGTTTTCGCCGGAACTGACGGTGCCGCTGACTTTCAGCGACCGGCCGCTGGTTAAATCCTTGTGCCTGCATGTGGCCCATGACTGCAATCTGCGCTGCGGCTACTGCTTTGCCGGCACCGGCGATTTTGGCCGGGCCCGGGGGCTCATGTCCCGGGAGATTGGGGAAAAGGCTGTTGATTTTATTATTGCCGGCAGCGGCGGGCGCCGCCATTGCGAATTGGATTTTTTCGGCGGCGAGCCGCTGCTTAATATGGATACGGTCCGTCATGTCGTCAGCTATGTGCGGCGGCGGGAGAAGGAAACCGGCAAGGTGTTCAAGCTGACGCTGACGACGAACGCCCTGTTACTGACTGAGCCGTTGATTGAATATTTAAACGAAAACCAGATCAGCCTGGTGCTCAGCCTGGACGGCCGGGCCGAGACGCATGACCGGATGCGGCCCTGTGTCAACGGCAGCGGCAGCTATGATCTGGTTGTCAAGCGCTGTAAGCAGGTTGCCGACTCCCGCGGCGACCAGAACTATTATCTGCGGGGCACCTTTACGGCCTACAATCTCGACTTTGCCGCCGATGTGCTGTCCATGGCCGATCTCGGTTTCAGTCAGTTGTCGGTGGAGCCGGTGGTGGCGAAAGCGGCTGCTTACGAATTGACGGCAGCGCACCTGCCGGAGCTGTACCGCCAATATGAACAACTGGCAGAGGCCTACCTGGAGCGCAAACTGGCCGGCCGGGGTTTCGACTTTTTCCATTTTAACCTGGATTTAAGCAATGGCCCCTGTGTGGCTAAACGCCTGAGCGGCTGTGGCGCCGGCCATGAGTATTTTGCCGTAACGCCGGAAGGCGATCTTTATCCGTGTCATCAGTTTGTAGGGCGCGATGAATATAAGCTGGGCAATATAGATACCGGGGTCGTCAATCAAGCGCTGCCGGTAACATTCCGTCAGGCCCATGTGCTCAATAAGCCGGCCTGCCGTGCATGCTGGGCCCGGTTTTATTGCAGCGGCGGCTGTCATGCCAACGCCGATTTGTTCCACAACGACCTGCTGAAGCCGTATGAACTGGGGTGTGAATTGCAGAAAAAGCGGCTGGAATGCGCTATTATGATCCAGGCCAAACTGGTGCTTGCCGGTCAGACGCCGGCGGAGGGAAGCTAACGCTAAGGAGTTCGCTATGAATTGTGCAGCTGTTCATATTCATATAACCGGCATTGTGCAAGGGGTGGGGTTCCGCCCCTTTGTTTATAATCTGGCCGGCCGCTATGGCGTAACCGGCTGGGTTGCCAATGATGCCAGGGGAGTCGACATTGCCGCCGAAGGCGCCGCGGAGCGGCTTACCGCGTTTATTGCCGCTTTACAGGCGCAGGCGCCGCCTTTGGCCGCCATTGAGTCGGTCACGGTCCGGCCCGGGGAGCCGCAGGGGTATACAGGCTTTGTCATCAGAGCCAGTGCTGACGGCGCCGCGAAAACCGCGCTGGTTGCGCCCGATGTCGCCACCTGTGCCAGCTGCCGCCGGGAAATGCTTGATCCCCGGGACCGGCGGTACCGGTATCCGTTTATCAACTGCACCGACTGCGGTCCCCGGTATACGATTATCGAGGATATCCCCTATGACCGCCGGGCGACGACCATGCGCCGGTTTGCCATGTGCCCGGCCTGTCAGGCGGAATATGACAATCCGGCTGACAGGCGTTTTCATGCCCAGCCGAATGCCTGTCCGGTGTGCGGTCCCCAGTACCGCCTGCTGGACCGGGCCGGCCAACCGGCAGCCCCGGCCGGACAGGATATATTTGTGGCGGCCGGCCGGCTGATTGCCACCGGCGCCATCCTGGCCATCAAAGGCATTGGCGGCTATCACCTGGCGGCTAATGCCTTTGACGGCGCCGCGGTGGCGCGGCTGAGACGGCGCAAGGTCCGGGAAGACAAGCCCTTTGCCGTTATGGCCGGCTCGCTGGCGGCGATCAAAGCCCGCTGCCGGGTGTCGGCCGCGGAGGAACAGCTGCTGGTCAGTGCGGCGCGCCCCATTGTGCTGCTGGCCAAGGCGGCAGGCTATGACCTGGCTGACATGATTGCGCCGGGGAATCCGTATGTGGGCTGCATGCTGCCCTATGCGCCGGCCCATATCCTGCTGCTGGCCGCAGAGGCTATCTGGGTAATGACCAGCGGCAATGCCAGCGACGAACCGATTGCCTATGACGATGCCGATGCGGTCTCCCGGCTGCAGGCGATTGCCGACTATTTTCTGGTTCACGACCGGGCTATTTACTGTCAGGCCGATGATTCCGTGGTTAGAACTGTGCTGGATCAGCCCTATTTCCTGCGCCGCAGCCGGGGCTATGTGCCGGCCCCTGTCAGGCTGGGGCGGGAGCTGCCGCCGCTGCTGGCCGTAGGGGGCGAGCTCAAAAACACCTTTTGCCTGACCCGCGGCCGGCAGGCTTTTCTGAGCGCCCACGCCGGCGATTTGACGAATGTGCCGACCTATCAGGCCTATATTGCGGCCATCGGCCATTGGCAAAAGCTGCTCAATGTTGTGCCCCAGGTGGTGGCCCATGATCTGCACCCTGATTATTTATCAACAAAGTATGCCGCCACCCTGGCCTTGCCCAGGGTGGCCGTGCAGCATCATCATGCCCATATTGCGGCTGTGATGGCCGAGCACCGGCTGAGCGGGCCGGTTATCGGCGTAGCCTTTGACGGCACCGGTTATGGTCCGGACGGCACCCTGTGGGGCGGTGAATTTCTGGTTGCCGACCTAAGCGGTTACCGCCGGCTGGGACATCTGGCCTACCTGCCGCTGCCGGGCGGGGCCCAAGCGATCAAAGAGCCGTGGCGGCTGGCTGCCTGGCTGCTGCAGGCCCTGTACGGGCCCCGGTTTGCCGAGCTGCCGCTGCCGTTTGTGCAACAGCTGCCGGCAGGCTGGCAGCTGGTACTGGCGGCTGCCGGCCAGGGCCTTAACGCCCCGCTGTCCTCAGGCGCCGGCCGGCTGTTCGATGCGGCGGCCGCGCTCCTGGGCATCAGGCAGCGTATTAACTATGAAGGCCAGGCAGCGGTGGAGCTTGAACTTGCCGCCCAGGGGGCGTCGGGCCGGGTGCTGCCCTATGACGTCAATGAGGCCGGGGAGCTGCGGATCCTGGATTTTAAACCGGTATTTGCCGCGCTGTGCCAGGCGTTGCTGCAAGGGCTGCCCAGCCAGCAGCTGGCGGCGGATTTTCATACTACCCTGGCTGCAGCCACCTGTGAGCTGGTGGCTGCGATCAGCAGGACCACCGGTATCAGGCAGGTCGCCTTAAGCGGCGGCGTTTTCCAGAACCTTACCCTGTTAACTCAAGTTATCGGAATGCTCACGCAATATGAGCTTACTATATATCTACACCGGCAGACGCCGCCTAATGACGGCGGCCTGGCCCTCGGCCAGGCGGTTATTGCCGGGGAAAGGAGCCGTTGATTATGTGTCTGGCTGTTCCCGCCAGGATTATTGAACGAACAGAATATATGGCCACGGTTGAGATTAGCGGCGTAACCCGTCAGGTCAGCCTCATGCTGCTGCCGGCAGCGGCGGTGGGCGATTATGTACTGGTCCATGCCGGGTTTGCGATTCAGGCGATTGATGAGGAAGAGGCCCGGCGGACGCTGGCCTTGTTCAGGGAGTTGGATCAGTATGCTGCTGACAGCTGAAGAAAAGAAGCGGGCCGCCCGCTTTTTTACGGACGCCATACACTGCCTGGCCAGCAGGCCGGTGCGGCTTATGGAGGTGTGCGGCACCCATACGGTGGCCATTTTTCGCGCCGGTATCCGGCAGCTGCTGCCGGCGGCGGTCGAGCTGGTCAGCGGCCCCGGCTGCCCGGTGTGCGTGACCCCTAACGAATATCTGGATACGGCCATTGCCTACAGCCGCCGCCCGGATACGATTATTACCACCTTTGGCGACATGCTCAGGGTGCCGGGCTCGGCGTCCAGTTTAATGGCGGAGAAGGCCTGCGGCGCCGATATCCGCATTGTCTACTCCGCCCTGGACAGTCTGGTTATCGCCAGGGATAATCCCGGCAAGGCGGTTATCTTTCTGGCTGTCGGCTTTGAGACCACCGCCCCGACGGCAGCCGCCACGGTGCTGGAGGCGGACAGGCAGGGCCTGACTAATTTCTTTGTGCTGTCGGCCCACAAACTGGTGCCGCCGGCCCTTAAAGCCCTGTTGGCCGCACCGGCAACAAAGGTTGACGGCTTTTTGCTGCCGGGCCATACTGCTGCCATCAGCGGCCTGGAACCTTATCGGTTTGTGGCCGGGCAATTTGGCGTGCCGGCTGTGGTTACCGGCTTTGAGGCCCTGGACATTCTGCAGGGCGTTTATATGCTGCTGCAGCAGCTTAAGCAGGGGCAGGCTGAGCTGCAGAACCAATACCGGCGGGTGGTTAAGAGCGAAGGCAATCCGGCCGCCCGGGCCGTTCTGGATCAGGTGTACCAGCCGGCTGCCGCCGCCTGGCGGGGGTTTGGCCTGATAGCCGGCTCCGGCCTGGAGCTACGGGCCGCCTGGCGGCGGTTTGACGCCCGGGCGGCGCTGCCGCTGGCGGTTGCCGGGTCGCAGGAGCCGGCCGGCTGCCGTTGCGGCGAGGTGCTGCGGGGCCTGATTACCCCGCCGGCCTGTCCCTGCTTCGGCCGGCACTGCACCCCGGAGCAGCCGGTGGGGGCGTGCATGGTTTCCGTCGAAGGGGCCTGTGCCGCCTGGTATAAATACGGACAAGGACGGTGGAACTGTGAATAAGCGGGAGGAACGCATCTTGCTGGGCCATGGCAGTGGCGGCCGCCTCAGTCATGACCTGATCAGGAATCTTATGCTGCCGGCCTTTGCCAATCCGGTCCTGGCTGAACTGCACGACGGGGCCCGGCTGGATATCGGCGGTGCCCGCCTGGCTTTTACAACCGACAGCTATGTGGTTAAACCCCGGTTTTTTCCCGGCGGCGACATCGGCAAGCTGGCCGTATGCGGCACTGTCAATGATTTGGCGATGTGCGGCGCCCGGGCTTTGTACCTGAGCGCCGGGTTTATTCTGGAAGAAGGCCTGTTATTGTCTGAGCTTACATTAATTGTCGAATCGATGCGCCAAATGGCAGCGGCAGCCGGGGTAACGATTGTTACCGGTGATACCAAGGTTGTGGAAAAAGGCGCTGTTGACGGCCTGTATATCAACACGGCCGGGATTGGCGTTGTGCTGCCTGGCGTCAACATTGGCGCCGCTTGTGTTAAACCCGGTCAGGATATCATTGTCAGCGGCTATCTCGGCGATCATGCCGTGGCGGTTATGAGTAAGCGCCACGGGCTTACCCTGCCGGCTGCCATTGCCAGTGACTGCGCCCCGCTCAACCAGCTGGTGGCGGCGGTGCTGACCGAGGTGCCGCAGGTGGCGATGCTGCGCGATCCCACCCGGGGCGGACTGGCAACCACGCTCAACGAGATTGCCGCCGAGGCCGGCGTGGGCATGATCCTGGAAGAAAATACACTGCCGGTGCGGCCGGAAGTGCTGGCTGTCTGTGAATTACTGGGATTTGATCCTTTATATCTGGCCAATGAAGGAAAAATCGTATTTATTGTCGAAAAAGAGTATAGTGGAAAAGTTCTGACGATATTGCGGCAAAACCCGCTGGCAGCCGCGGCCCGGATAATCGGGTCCGTAACAGCCCAGCCGGCCGGGCAGGTGGCGCTCAGGACTGCCGTCGGCGGGCTTCGCCTCTTGGATATGTTGTCAGGCGAACAATTACCGCGGATCTGCTGACATATTTTCTCATGCTTGTCATAGTATTATGGTATAGGGGCAGGCAAAGGGTCTGCCGGATGCCACAGGGGGAGGGTTAACAGGTGTGCAGTTAGACTATGGACTTAAATTAGAAACAACACAGAAACTCATTATGACTCCTCAATTACGCCAGGCGATTGCCATTCTGCAACTTCCATCCATGGAATTGGCAGCTTTGGTAGGCAAGGAACTGTTGGAAAACCCGGTGCTAGAGGCTGATGCCAACTATAATGAGAATGACCATGAGCAGGGCGACGAGCCGCCGGCGGTGCCTGAGCCAACAGGTGCCGAATACGACAATCAGCCTGAGGCTGACGGCTGGATTGAATACCTGCTGGGCGGGACACCGGTATCCGGCTGCAATCAGGCCGGGATGGCGGAGACGACCCAGGCCCGGGAAGTGGCTGACGCCCAGGCGGTATCGTTGCAGGACTACCTGGAAATGCAGCTGCATTTTGCGGTGTTTGAACCGATTCATCTTACTGTTGGCAAATACCTGATTGGCTGTATTGATGATAATGGCTATGTATGCGGCACCCTGGCCGAGGCAGCAGCTCAGCTGGGGGTGGCCGAGGATTGCACGGAAGATGTGCTTGCAATTATTCAAACCTTTGATCCGCTGGGGGTCGGAGCCCGCAACCTCCAGGAATGCCTGTTGCTCCAACTGGCGCAGCAGACGCCGGCGGGGCCGGAGACCGACCTGGCCAAGGCAATCATTGCCGAACATCTTGATCAGGTGGCGTGCGGCCGCTATAAGCAAATTGCAGACAAGCTGCACTGTACCCCCCACGAAGTACAGCAGGCGGTTGATATCATCCGCACCCTTGACCCCAAGCCGGGCCGCGCTTTTGGCGGCGGTCAGCCCGGGTATATTACACCTGATGTTACGATTGAACGCCTTAATGACGAATATGTCATTCATATTAACGACAATCATGTGCCGCAGCTGTCAATCAATCCGTATTATCGGCAAATTGTCCGCGAAGCCGACACAGATGCCCGCAAATATGTGGAAGGCCGGATCCATGCGGCTGTGTGGCTGATAAAAAGCATTGAACAGCGTCGCCGTACCTTATATAATGTGACAGAGGCCATTATTGACCTCCAGCGCGGTTTTTTTGACCATGGCCCCAAATTTTTGCGGCCGCTGACAATGAAAAAAGTGGCCGAGCAGATTGGCGTTCATGAATCAACCGTGAGCCGGGCCACCGCCAATAAGTATGTAGCTACCCCCCATGGGGTGTTTGGCATGAATACCTTTTTCACTGCCGGTTTGCAAAGTGCCGGCGGCGAGGATATTTCCGCCAGCCGGGTCAAACAGGAACTGAAAGAGCTTATTGTTGCCGAAAATCCGAAACAACCCTTAAGTGATCAGGCGTTAAGCGATCTCTTAAACGGCAAGGGGATTATGGTTTCGCGCCGGACGGTGGCTAAATACCGGGAGGAACTGGCAATTCCGGCCTCCAGCAGGCGCAAGAGACATTAATGTTGTGAATATTTTGATCTCTAAACAGGCTTGCTCCTGTTAGAGGTCTTTTTATTTGGGGATAAATCCTTGCGGCGGGAAATTTTACTTGCTAGCTTCAGCAATGAGGTTGTAAATATACCATTAATTGGCAAAAAAAGCCCAAGTGACGAAAAGGGGAATTGCCATCGATGGCGAATAAGAATCTGATAGTACGTTAAGGTGGTGATTGGATGGCGCAAAACACCATGATCATGTCATTAAGTGACGGGTATATTATTCCGGCGCCCCGCAATTATGAGGATTTTAAATATGCCCTGTCCCATTCGGCCAGCCCCAGCATCAGCCTGCTTTTCGGCGATATTAACATCCTGCCCGAACTGCTGGCTCAGGCCCGTGAGCATAAAAAGCGGGTACTGGTGCACCTGGACCTGTTAGGCGGGGTTGGCAAGGATAAAGCGGGTATTCTGTTTTTGGCGCGCATGGGCGTGTCGGCTATTATTACCACCAAGCCCCAGCTTGGCAAGATTGCCAGGGAAGCGGGCATGCTGGTGATCCACCGGCTGTTTGTAATGGATTCGGAAGCCATTAAAACCGGGGTAAATCTGCTTAAAGGCTACAAGCCTGATGCCCTGGAACTGCTGCCGGCCTCGGTGCCCTGCAGTGTGGTCGCCGAGCTGGCCAGCCTGACCGGGCTGCCGATTCTGGGCGGCGGGCTGATGCATACCAAAGCCGAGGTCCAGCAGGCCATAGACTGCGGGCTTAGTGCGGTAAGTGCCAGTAAACGGGAGTTGTGGTAGGGGTTAATTAACAGAAATTGTATGTGAAAATAATAATTTTCACGCAATTTAAAAATTTGCAGGAATTATCTCCGCCAGGCAGAATATATATTAACAAAGAAGTTCATACAGGGACAGAGATGAAGAGAAGTCCAAATTTTCGCCTGGCAGAATGCTGTCGCGGAGGCGTTGATTTGGGCTTTTATTTTGTTTGGAGGGGGTGAGAACGGGAGGCGGATCATTGGCATTTTTTGTCAGAAAATTCTGAGTTTAGAGGAGAAGGGCGAAAGGGGATTTTAGGATGACAAATTTGTTTGGAGAATTCTTTGGCACGATGGTGCTTTGTCTGTTCGGCTGCGGCGTTGTCGCCAACTGTCTGTTGAGCAAGTCGAAGGCGGAGGGAGCCGGCTGGCTGACCATTGTCACCGGCTGGGCCATGGCGGTTATGCTGGGGGTATTTAGCGCCATCGCCGCCGGTGCGCCGCAGGCCGACCTCAACCCGGCGGTGACCTTGGCCAAAATGTTTTTGGGTGTCTATGAGCCCGGCCATGCGGTCCTGACGATGGTGGCGGAAATAGCAGGCGGGATGGCCGGTGCCGCCATCGTCTGGCTGGCTTTTCTGCCCCACTGGGAGATCACCGAGGATAAAGGGCTCAAACTGGCGGTTTTCTGTACCGCGCCGGCAATCCGCAGCCCCTTTGCCAATCTGCTGTGCGAGATTATTGCCACTGCCACTTTAATTACTATGATTTTTGCCATCTTTTCTAAATCTGTTGGCAGCCTGGCCCCTGGTTTTGGACCTTACCTTGTGGGCATGCTGGTCTGGGCCCTGGGGCTTAGCCTCGGCGGACCTACCGGTTATGCCCTTAACCCGGCCCGCGATCTGGGCCCCCGGCTGGCTCATGCGGTCCTGCCGATAGCCGGCAAGGGCGGATCAGACTGGGGTTATGCCTGGATTCCTGTTGCCGGTCCGATGCTTGGCGCCGGCGTCGCCGTTATCGTGGCTAAAGCGGCCGGTATACTCTAGGCCGCCTGCATTAGCTACAAGATAAATTAAAACAAGGGAGTTGCTGTTATGACCAAAAAGTATGTCCTGGCACTCGATCAGGGAACAACCAGTTCACGGGCAATTTTATTCGACCAGGAGTCCGCTATTGTTGCTGTTGCCCAGAAGGAATTCACCCAGATATTCCCTAAGCCGGGCTGGGTAGAGCACAATGCCGATGAAATCTGGAGTTCCCAGATTAGCGTTGTGGCCGAGGTGGTGGCCAAAGCCGGCATCAGTGTGGCCGATGTCGCGGCGATCGGCATTACCAATCAGCGTGAAACCACTGTGGTATGGGATAAAGCCACAGGCAAACCGGTATATAACGCGATTGTCTGGCAGTCCCGGCAGACCATGGATATTTGCAATGACCTGAAAGACAAAGGGCTGGAGACCGTGTTCCGCCAGAAAACCGGCCTGGTCATCGACGCTTATTTTGCCGGCACCAAGGTGAAATGGATTCTTGATCATGTGGAGGGAGCCCGTGCCAGGGCCGAGCGGGGTGAACTCTTATTCGGCACGATTGATACCTGGCTGATCTGGAAGCTGACTGCCGGCAAGGTGCATGTCACCGACTACTCCAATGCCTCCCGGACCCTGATGTATAATATCCGTGAGCTGAAATGGGATGAAGAGCTGTTAGCGGTCCTTACCGTTCCTGCCGGCATGCTGCCGCAGGTCCGTCCCTCCAGCGAGGTGTACGGCACTACCGACCCTGGTGTTTTCCTGGGGGCTGCCGTGCCTATTGCCGGCGCCGCCGGGGATCAGCAGGCGGCCCTGTTCGGCCAGACCTGTTTTCAGCCTGGCATGGCGAAAAATACGTATGGCACCGGCTGCTTTATGCTGATGAATACCGGCGACAGGGTATTTGAGTCGAAAAACGGCTTGCTGACAACGATTGCCTGGGGCCTGGACGGCAAGGTTGAATATGCCCTGGAAGGCAGTATCTTTGTCGCCGGCTCAGCAGTTCAGTGGCTGCGGGACGGCCTGAAGCTGATCGATGCCGCCCCCGACTCTGAGTATTTTGCCAAAAAAGTCAGCGATGCCGAGGGGGTGTATGTGGTACCGGCTTTTGTCGGCCTGGGCGCTCCTTATTGGAATATGACAGCCCGCGGCGCCATTCTGGGCCTGACCCGGGGAACGACCAAGGCCCATGTTGTCCGCGCCACCCTGGATTCGATGGCTTATCAGACCAAAGATGTTCTCAGTGCGATGGAGGCCGATTCGGCCATTACACTGCAGGCGCTTAAGGTGGATGGCGGGGCGGTTGTCAATAATATTCTGATGCAGTTCCAGGCCGATATCCTGGGGGTTCCGGTCGACCGGCCGCAGGTTACGGAAACTACCGCCCTGGGCGCCGCCTACCTTGCCGGCCTGGCTGTCGGCGTATGGAACAATAAGGAGGAGCTTATCCAAAACTGGAAACTCGATACCCGGTTTGAGCCGCAGATGGCGGCCGCGCAAAGCGCCAAACTGTATACAGGCTGGCAAAAAGCTGTCAAGCGCTCGATGGACTGGGAAGAATAGAACCTTGTTGATAAACGGCTTTATATTGTTAAAACGGACTTAGAGATGAAGAGAAGTCCTTCTTGCGCCCTAAGCGGCCCGGAGGGACTTCTCTAGCCTTTTTTTCGCCGGAAAAATATGGAGGTTCCAGTACTTTGTACCAGACCTCCCGAAGGAGTATAAGCTATGCGAGCTACTGTAGTCGTTATTGGCGGCGGGGCAACCGGAGTCGGTATACTGCGGGATTTGTCCATGCGCGGCATAAAAACAATATTACTTGAACAAAAAGACTTAGCTTATGGCACCAGCTCGCGGTTTCACGGACTGTTGCACAGTGGGGGCCGCTATGCGGTCAAAGACGCGGAATCGGCGCGCGAATGTATGGAAGAAAACCATATTTTACGTAAAATTGCCAGGCAGGCTGTGGAGGAAACCGAAGGGCTGTTTGTCAGACTGCCGGAAGACGAGGAGGAATTTGAGCCGGTCTGGCTGGCGGCCTGTGAGCAGGCGGGGATTCCGGCCATACCGGTAACACCGGCTGAGGCCAGGCGTCTGGAGCCGCAGCTGACAGGCCGGCTGGTTTCGGCTTACCGGGTGCCGGATTCCGCCGTCGACGGCTTCCGGCTGGTCTGGCAGAATGTGCTTTCGGCCCGGAAATACGGCGGGCAGGCGCTGACCTACACGGCCGCAACAGCCATTGAACAGGTGAATCAACAGGTGGCAGGGGTCCGGGTTAGAAATACGCTAACCGGTGAGACCGGCGTAATAACCTGTGATTATATTGTGAATGCCGCCGGCTCCTGGGTTGGCCAGGTGGCCGGCCTGGCCGGCCAGGATGTCCCTGTCCGGCCTGACCGGGGGGTGCTCATTGCCTTTAATCACCGGTTTACCAGCCGCGTAGTCAACAGGCTGCGGCCGCCGGCTGACGGCGATATCTTTGTTCCCCACGGTTCCATTACGATCCTGGGCACCACCTCGTCCGCCGCCGACCGGCCTGATGATACGGTGCCGCGGTCGGCTGAGGTGGCAGAGCTGCTGCGGCTTGGTCAGCCTGTATTCGAAAATATCTATGATTATCGCATTCTCCGGACTTTTGCCGGCACCCGCCCGCTGTACAGTGCTGATGCCCACGCCGCCGGCCGGGCCGCATCCCGCAGTTTTACCATTATTGACCACAGCCGGGACGGACTCCGGGGGATGGCGACAATTGTCGGCGGCAAGCTGACAACCTACCGCCTGATGGCGGAAAAGATGGCTGATCATGTCTGTACGCAGCTGGGTATTGCCGCCCGGTGCCGTACTGCCGCCGAGGCATTGCTGGCAGAGCCGCCGGCCGCCGCCGTACAGCAGGCTAAACGTTTTTTTCCGGCGTACGGCGTCAACCGGGCCCTGGACCGGCTGGGCCCCAAGCTGGAGGAAGTGGTCCGGGCAATGGCGGCCGCGCCGGCGAAACGCCAACTGCTGTGCGAGTGTGAGATGGTTACCCTGGCCGAGGTGGAGGCTATGGCGGCAGACCCTGCCAGCTATAGTCTGGAAGACGTGCGGCGCAAGACGCGCATGGGGATGGGAACCTGCCAGGGGGCGTTTTGCGGTTTTCGCGGCGTAGGGGTGGCGGCAACCAGGCAGCTGATTACAGGCAAGTCCGCCCCGCAGCTGCTGACAGACTTCCTGGAGGCCCGCTGGACCGGAATCCGCCCGGTGTTATGGGGCCAGCAGCTGCGGGAGGCCGAACTGCTGCGCGGCATTTACGGGGCGGCATTAAATATAGATGGAGCGGTTAAACATGAGAACAAATGATGTTATTGTTATTGGCGGCGGGTTAGCCGGGTTAACGGCGGCCATTGCCGCCGCCGGCAGGGGGAAGCAGGTTGCGCTGCTGACCGCCGGCGCCGGTACGCTGGCGATTGGCGGCGGTACCATTGATGTGCTGGGGTACCTTGAGGATAATAGCCCGGTTGACAGTCCGGCTGCCGCTCTGGGCAACCTGGCCGCAGACCACCCGTACAGCAAAGTCGGCCCGCAGGCGGTCGCGGCTGCCGTCGAGTTTTTCCTTGACCTTTGCCGGCAGGCCGGCTTTGCTTATACCGGCACGCTGGCTGCCAACCACTGGCTGCCTACGGCTGCCGGCACGCTGAAACCGAGCTGTCTGCTGCCTTTAACCATGGACCCGGCACCGCTGGCAACGGCCAGCCATGTGCTGGTAGCGGGATTTGCCAGGCTGAAAGATTATTTCCCGGATCTGGTCGGCAGCGGCTTACGCACCCACGCCGGCCGGCACAGGGAGTATGAACCGGTGCTTATTGACCCCGGTTTTGCCGGGGGGCGGGACGTAACCGCCCTGGATATTGCCAGATGGCTTGACACCCCGGCCGGGCAGCAGGCCTGTTATGAGCAGCTGGCACGGTTCGTCAGGCCGGGCAGTGTTGTGGTCATTCCCCCTGTTTTGGGCGTACGGCCTGATTATGAGGTCAGGAATAAGCTGGAACAGGCCCTGGCCTGCAGCTTTGTGGAAACCGTCATTATGCCGACCGCGATTACCGGGCTTAGATTACGGGCTTTGCTGGTAAATCACGCCCGCAAGCTGGGGGTCAGGATTTTGGAGCAGGCCCATGCCGCCTGGGCGGTACAGACCGGCGGCCGGGTGGCGGCGATCGTCACAGACAATATGGACCGTGAGCGGGCTTACCGCACGGAGGCGGTCATTTTGGCTACAGGCGGTTTTTGGGGCGGCGGTATCACAGCCGGGCCGGACGCGGTGCAGGAAGCGGTGCTGCACCTGCCGGTGCAGGCTCCCGCAGACCGGGAGGACTGGGGCGGGCTGAAGCTGTTTGGCGGCCCGGACCAGCCTTTTGCCCGGATCGGCCTGCAGGTGAATAGCGAGCTGCGGCCGGTAGATGCCGGCGGGCGGGTAATGCTGGAAAATGTGTATATTGCCGGCCGCAACCTGGCCGGCTATGATTACTGCCGGGAGAAATCAGGCAACGGCGTGGCGCTGGTGACAGGCTACACGGCCGGAATGAACTGTTGACAGACTCTGAGACGGAAGCCTGTACGGTAATTTTAATTAATGGAGAGAAAACGTATGAAAAAACATCATAATACCCCGGATAGCTGTACGGCCTGTACGGCCTGTGTTGTACATTGCCCGGTTACGCAGGCGGTACGCGAGTTCAGGGGGCCGAAGCTGACAGGGCCGGCCGGGGAACGGTTCCGGCTGTCGGAGGCGGATTTTGATGCCGCGCTGGAGTACTGCTCCAATTGTAAGAACTGTGATATCAGCTGTCCGTCACAGGTGCCGGTGTCCACACTCAATATGAAGGCCCGGGCCCGGCAGCGCCAGACACACAAGCCGCCGCTCCGGGACTGGCTGTTGTCACATGGCGAACAAATGGCTAAATTGGCCGGTATAGCGCCGGGGCTGGCCAATTCGGGCCTGGACAACAGCCTGAGCCGGGCGCTGCTGCAACAGATCGGGATAGCGGCTAAAGCACCGCTGCCGGCCTATGCCCGCCAGTCTTTTATGCACCAGTTCCGCAAAATCAGGCAGCAGCCTTTTGCCAGCAAGGTGGTTTTTTACCCAGGCTGTTTTGTGAACTATAACCAGCCGGAGGTGGGGCTTGACGTTGTCGCCGTCCTGCAGGCCAATCAGTTTGAGGTTATTGTGCCGGCGGGGGCCGTGTGCTGCGGCTCGCCGCTGGTGGTTGGCGGCTATCTGGACGAAGCGGAGGCCAAGGCCAGGCACAATGTCAGTACCCTGGGCAAATATGTTGAACAGGGGTATGCTGTCGTCACGGCCTGCACCAGCTGTGGTTTGATGCTGAAGCAGGAATATCAGGAGCTGTTTGCCATTGACGGCACCGGGGCGGTCGCGGCCCGCATCTATGATATTGCGGAATTTTTACTGGAGCGGTATGACGAAGGGCGGCTTAACACGGAGTTTGTCAGGCAGCAGGTCCGGTATCTGTACCATGCCCCCTGCCATCTCCGGGCGCAGGGCATTGGCCGGCCCAGCCTGGAACTGCTGCGTCTGCTGCCCGGGGTTGAGATAACGGACGCCGATGCCGGCTGCTGCGGCATTGCCGGTAATTACGGCTTTAAAGCCGACCGGTATGAGATTGCCATGGCGGTTGGCAGCCAGCTCTTTGCCGCAGTAAAAAACAGCGGCGCGGCGGCCGTGGTGTCAGACTGCGGCACCTGCCGGCTGCAGATTACCCATGGCACCGGGGTCAGGGCGGTTCATCCGGTGGCGGTAGTCCGGGCAGCCTATGGCCTGTAGTCAGGCGGGGTGGCACCGCCGGCCGGCAGGGCCTGGCGCTCTGCCGCCGGTGCCCGGCTGCACCCGGTTGCAGGAAAAAATCGGCATATTGGCTCCGCCTGGCAGGATTTTTTATAAATACAGGCGAATAGTTAAAAAACAGTAAAAATTTTTTTTTGCTATAATGGGACGTGGATTTATGCAGTGGGACTAAAAATGTCCCTCTGGGTTTCCCTGTACACATTTATGGAATTAGCAAAACAATAAGCACATAATTTGCCGATGCAGGAGGAAGCGTATGCTTAAAAAGACGAAAATTGTTTGTACTACCGGGCCCAGTACAGATGTTCCCGGTATGCTTGAGCGGATGATTGCCGCCGGCATGAATGTAGCCCGCTTTAACTTTTCCCATGGCTCCCATGCGGACCATGCCCGCCGGATGGCCATGGTCAGGGAGGCTTCCCGGACTGTGGGCAGCCCTGTAGCCCTGATGCTGGACACAAAAGGACCGGAAATGCGCTTAGGCTTATTTGCGGGCGGCAAGGCCATGCTGACCAAGGGCCAAACCTTTACCCTGACTACCCGGGAGCTACTGGGCAATAGTCAAATGGCGTCAGTCAACCATCGGCTGCTGCATACGGAAATCGCGCCCGGCAATGTGATCCTGCTGGCCGACGGCCTGATCAGCCTGCTGGTTGATCGCGTTGCCGGGCAGGACATTGTCACAACGGTTCAGAACAGCGGCTCTGTTTCCGACCGGAAGCGGGTGGCGGCTCCCGGCGTGTATGTCAAGCTGCCGCTGCTGTCGGAGCAGGATGTGGCCGATATCCGTTTTGGCCTGGAACAGGGCGTTGATTTTATTGCCGCTTCTTTTGTGCAGCGGGCCGGTGATATTCTGGCGATCCGCAAATTGCTGGAAGAGGCCGGCGTCCAGGGGGAAATCGAGATCATTGCCAAGATTGAAAACGCCGAGGGGGTTCTGCGGCTTGATGAAATCCTCAAGGTAGCCGACGGGATTATGGTGGCGCGGGGCGACCTGGGGGTGGAAATTCCGGTAGAGGATGTCCCCCTGGTGCAAAAGCAGATGATTGAAAGATGCAATCAGGCCGGCAAGCCGGTAATTACCGCCACGCAAATGCTGGAGTCGATGCTGACCAATCCACGGCCTACCCGGGCGGAGGCCAGTGATATTGCCAACGCGATTCTGGACGGCTCCGATGCGATCATGCTGAGCGGTGAAACCGCTTCCGGCCAATACCCGCTTGAAGCGGTGCAGACAATGGCCAGACTGGCGGCGCGCACCGAACAGTCTTTGCAGTTCGGCCAATTACTGCAGGCGAAAGGGCTGGGGCAGGAAAAAACGACAACCGAGGCCATCAGCCATGCCAGTGTCCAGGTCGCACACGTATTGGGGGCGGCTGCCGTCCTTACCTCGACCAACACCGGCTATACGGCGAAAATGGTTTCCAAATACCGGCCGAAGTCGGCGGTTGTGGCTGTTACCCCCAGTGAGAAAACCCTGCGCCGGCTGCTCTTGTGCTGGGGTGTATATCCGGTATTGGCGCCAGGGTCGCAGAATACCGATGAAATGGTGGCCAATGTGGTGAGCGGGGCTTTATCCACCGGCATTGTCAAAGAAGGCGACCTGGTTGTGGTTACTGCCGGCGTGCCGTTAGGGGCCGCCGGGACGACGAACCTGATCAGGGTGCATGTCGTTGGCGATATATTGCTGCGGGGCACCGGTGTGGGCCGGACGGCGGCAACCGGTACGGTTTGTATTGCCCGGTCGCTGAGGGAGATCAGAGAAAAATTTCAGCCCGGCGCTGTTTTGGTAATCAAGGCTGTCGATGAGGAAACGGCGGTGTATGCCGCCAAGGCGGCCGCTATTGTGGCTGAAGAAGGCGGTCTCACCTCGCAGGCGGCTATTGTCGGCACCTGTTTTGGCCTCCCGGTTATCGTCGGCGCCGAGGGGGCTACCGAACGCCTGACAGATGGCGCAACCGTTACTGTTGATGCGGCCCGCGGCATTGTTTACAACGGTCAGATTAATGCCCGCTGACAGCCTGTTGTTCCGGCCGCCGGGCAAGTAAGAGAAAAAAATACCGTATTTTTGTTAAAAAGGCAGGAATTTCATTACCCCGGGCGAATAGTATTAACGTGAAGTGGAAATTTTGTTGCCGTTACGGGACAAAATATGTTCAACCGGGACAGTTTGCGACCCAAAGGGGATTAGCGTGGAGAAGATCATTCAACTACAGCGCAAGATTGCGCCGGAATTAACGCAAATTATTGAAGCAAGGTATAATCTCCTGCGGTATATTCAGCATGCCCAGCCTGTTGGCCGCCGGGCAGTGGCGACAATGCTGGCTATGGGGGAACGGGTTGTCCGGGCTCAGGTAGACTGGTTAAAGTCTGCCGGGCTGGTCGAGTTTTCCCAGCTTGGCATGAGTGTGACGGCCGAAGGGCAGGCGATGCTGGCCGATCTGGCTGAATATATTCGCTTGCTTCATGGCTTGGTTGGGCTGGAGGATGAGCTCGCTGCGCGGCTAAAGCTGAACCAAGTGATTATCATCCCCGGCGACAGCGAGGCCGACAGCACCGTCCGGCGTGAGCTTGGCCGGGCGGCGGCAGGTGTACTTGGCCAGCATCTGGGAGATAATATGGTTGTTGCCGTAAGTGGCGGCTCAACGATGGCCAAAGTGGCGGAAGCCATTAACTTCAGCGTGCCGACAACCATGGTTGTACCGGCCCGGGGCGGCCTGGGCGAGGTGGTCGAGTATCAGGCCAATACCATTGCCGCCGTACTGGCCGGCAAACTGGGCGGCCGTTACCGCCTGCTGCATATCCCCGACGGAGTCAGTGAGGAAACCCTGGAGGCCATCCTGGCCGGTGACGCCAATCTGCGGACTGTGGCCGAACTCATTAAAAAAGCCAATATATTGGTCTATGGCATTGGCGATGCGGTTGAGATGGCGCAGCGGCGGGGGCTGCCGGCAGCGACTGTTGCCGCGATCGAACAGCGGGGGGCCGTGGGGGAAGCTCTGGGGCAGTATTGCGCCCTGCCGGGAGAGATTGTATATGTTACCAGCAGTATTGGTTTACGGCTGGATGACCTGGCCGGCATCGGCACTGTCATTGCCGTAGCCGGCGGCAGTGCCAAGGCTAAGGCTATTTTAGCGGTAGCCGGCGCCGGCGGCCAGGATGTGCTCATCACTGATGAAGCTGCAGCCAGGGCCATCCGGTTACTTATAAACACAAATTAAATTTAGGAGGAATTTCATAATGACTATTAAAGTTGGTATTAACGGTTTTGGCCGCATTGGCAGAAATGTTTTCCGGGTTGCCGTCAACAATCCTGATTTTGAAATCGTTGCTGTCAATGACCTGACTGATGCTAAAACGCTGGCCCATCTTTTGAAATATGATTCGGTTCACGGTACGATGAACGCTGAGGTTAAAGCGGTGGACGGCGGCATCGCCGTTAACGGCAGGCTGGTTAAGGTGCTGGCGGAGAGAGATCCGGCCAGCCTGCCCTGGAAGGCTATGGGCGTGGACATTGTGGTGGAGTCGACCGGCCGTTTCACGGAAAAAGATAAAGCCCTGGCTCATGTTAAAGCAGGCGCCAAAAAAGTAGTTATCTCAGCGCCGGGCAAAAATGAGGATATTACCATTGTTATGGGCGTAAACCAGGATAAATATGATCCGGCCAGCCATCAGGTTATCTCCAACGCCTCCTGCACGACCAATTGCCTGGCTCCGTTTGCCAAAGTCCTGCAGGAAAAATTCGGCATTAAATCAGGCTTAATGACGACTGTCCATGCCTATACCAATGACCAGAACATTCTCGACCTGCCCCATAAGGACCTGCGCCGCGCCCGGGCTGCCGGCATGTCGATCATTCCGACCACGACCGGGGCTGCCAAGGCGGTGGCGCTGGTGCTGCCTGAACTCAAAGGCAAACTCAACGGCTTTGCCCTGCGGGTCCCCACCCCGAATGTATCGATTACCGATCTGGTGGCGCAGCTGGAAAAACCGGCTACAGCCGAGGCTGTCAACGCCGCGCTTAAAGAAGCCGCCAACAACGAACTCAAAGGGATTATGGCTTTTTCCGAAGAAGAGCTTGTTTCCAAAGACTACAACGGCAATCCCCATTCCTCCATCGTTGATGGTTTGTCAACCATGATGGTGGGCGATAATCTGGTCAAGGTTGTTTCCTGGTATGACAACGAGTGGGGTTATTCCAACCGGGTTGTCGACCTCATCCGCTTTATTATCGGCAAAGGCCTATAGCGCTTATTATTAAGAAGCAATCTCAGACAGCGTTTGGGATTGCTTCCTCTCTCTAAGCTCACACGGGAGGAATGACATATGAAAAAAAAGAGTTTGACTGATATCCGGGTGTCAGGCAAGAAAGTCCTAGTCCGGGTAGACTATAATGTCCCGATGGATAAAGCGGGCAATATAACGGACGATACGCGCATCCGGGCCACGCTGCCCACCCTGGAATACTTACTGTCTAACAATGCGGCTGTTATCCTGGCCAGCCACCTGGGACGCCCCAAGGGCAAGGTTGTGCCGGAGTTTTCCCTTAAACCCGTGGCTCAGAGGCTGTCGCAGCTGCTGTTGGGCCGGGAGGTCCAGTTTGCTGCGGACTGCGTGGGCCCCGAAGCCCGGAAAATGTCGGCTGCCCTGAGCGGCGGCCAGCTGCTGCTGCTGGAAAACCTGCGTTTTCACGGCGAAGAGGAAAAAAATGATCCTGACTTTGCCAAACAGCTTGCCGGTCTGGCGGAAATTCTGGTCAATGACGCCTTTGGCGTTTCCCACCGGGCCCATGCCTCGGTCCATGGCATCACTACATATATACCGGCCGTATCCGGTTTTCTGATGGATAAAGAACTGCTCTTCCTGGGGCAGGCGGTTACCGACCCGGCCCGGCCCTTTGTGGCCATCATCGGCGGCGCCAAGGTTTCGGATAAGATCGGCGTTATCGAAAATCTGCTGCAGAAGGTGGATACCCTGATTATTGGCGGCGGTATGGCCAATACCTTTCTGGCGGCCCAGGGCCATCAAACCGGCAAATCGCTGGTAGAGGCCGATAAGCTGGAACTGGCCGGCAAACTTATAGCTGCCGCCAAGGCGAAGGGGGTCAGCCTGCTGCTGCCGGCCGATGTGGTGGTGGCCGACCGGTTTGCCGCCGATGCCGCCCGGAAAACGGTGGCTGTGGCTGAGATCCCGCCGGAATGGATGGCGCTTGACATCGGACCGGCCAGTGCGGCCAGCTTTGCCGCGGCCTTAGCGGGAGCGAAAACGGTGGTCTGGAACGGACCCATGGGCGTATTTGAATTCGATGCGTTCGCTGTCGGCACAGAAGCGGTAGCCCGGGCGGTGGCTGCTTTGGGGGCCAAGAGCATCGTCGGCGGCGGTGATTCGGTCGCTGCTCTGGCAAAGCTCAACCTGGCCGGTAAGATTACGCACATATCAACAGGCGGCGGAGCCTCGCTGGAGTTTCTGGAAGGCAAGGAACTGCCGGGGATTGCCGCTCTGGCTGACAAGTAGAATAAGTGAGGAGTTGAGATGATGCGTAAACCAATTATTGCCGGCAACTGGAAAATGCACAAAACAGCCGGGGAAGGTGCAGCGCTGGCCGAGCAGCTCAAAGCCCTGACCAAGGCTGTGACCGCTGTGGAGATTGTGATTTGTCCGCCCTTTACCGCCCTGACGGCGGTAGCCGGGATTGTGGCCGGTTCGGCTATTGGCCTGGGCGCGCAGAATATGCACTGGGAAGACCAGGGAGCTTTTACCGGCGAGGTTTCTCCCGCCATGCTCAAGGATATTGGCTGCACTCATGTCATTATCGGTCACTCTGAGCGGCGCCAGTATTTTGCGGAAACAGACCAGACTGTGAATTTAAAAGTAAAAGCCGCCTGCCAGGCCGGCCTGACTCCTATCCTGTGCGTCGGTGAAACCCTGGCAGAACGGGAACAGGGGGCGACTGAACAGGTTGTGGGCGAGCAGACGAAAAACGGCCTGGCCGGACTTACGGCCGAGCAGGTAGCACAGCTGGTGATTGCCTATGAACCGGTTTGGGCCATCGGCACCGGCCGCACGGCTTCCGCGGCCGACGCCAATGCCGTATGCGCTTTTATCCGCAGCACCGTCGCCGCCGGCTTTGGGCCGGACGCCGCCAACCAGGTCCGGATTCAGTATGGCGGCAGTGTCAAACCGGATAATATTGCCGAACTCATGGCTAAACCTGATATTGACGGGGCGTTAGTGGGGGGGGCCAGCCTGGAGGCCGGTTCCTTTAGTAAACTGGTCACGTATTAAGACTGGACAAAGGAGAGAAACGATGGCAAAACTAGCAGCGCCCATTGCGCTTGTAATTCTGGATGGCTGGGGCATTGGCCGTGAGGATGACGAGTTCAACTCGATTGCCAGGGCCGATACGCCACATATCAGTCTGCTAACCGAGTTATACCCGGCAACCAGGCTTATCTGCTCCGGCGAAGCGGTTGGGCTGCCGGCCGGGCAGATGGGGAACTCCGAGGTGGGTCACCTGAATATTGGCGCCGGCCGCATTATTTACCAGGAGCTTACCCGGATCAGCAAGGCGATTGCCGACGGCGATTTTTTCAGCAACCCCGTACTCTGCCGGATCTGCGAGCAAACGAAAGCCGCCGGTACGGCGCTGCATTTGATGGGCTTATTGTCGGACGGCGGGGTACACAGTCACATTACCCATGTGTATGCCCTGCTGGAACTGGCGAAGCGGTACGGCATCGGGACCGTTTACGTCCATGCTTTTCTGGACGGGCGGGATGTGCCGCCAACCAGTGCCACTACCTATATTACCGCCCTGGAAGCAAAAATGGCGGCTCTAGGGACCGGGGAGATTGCCACCATTGCCGGCCGGTATTACGCGATGGACCGGGATAAGCGCTGGGAGCGGGTCAGCAAGCAGTATCAGGCGATTGTTCATTGTCAGTGCACGGAGGCGACCAGTGCCGCCGCCGCCGTGGAGGCCGCTTATCAGGCGGGGGTCACCGACGAATTCATCGAACCGACAGTCATTGCCGGCTGCGGCTATACGGGCATTAAACCCAATGACGGGGTTATCTTTTTTAACTTCCGTCCGGACCGGGCCCGGCAACTGACCTGGGCGCTGACCGATCCCGCCTTTGACGGCTTTGAGCGGGCCAACGGCTGCTTTCCGCTGTATTTTGCCAGTATGACCCAGTATGATGAAAGCTCCAGTGTGCCGGTGGCGTTTCCGGCCAGGCATCCGGCCAATACCCTGGGCGAGGTATTCAGCAAAGCCGGCTATACGCAGCTGCGGATTGCCGAGACGGAAAAATACGCCCATGTTACCTACTTCTTAAACGGCGGTGAGGAAAACCTCTTCCCCGGTGAGGACAGGGTGCTGATCCCGTCGCCGAAGGTCGCCACTTATGATCTGCAGCCGGAGATGAGTGCCCCGGAAGTCACGGACAAGGTGATTGAGGCGATACAGTCCGGCAAATATGACCTGATTATCCTCAATTATGCCAATGGCGATATGGTTGGGCATTCCGGGGTTCTGGAGGCCGCCATCAAGGCGGTGACAACGGTTGACAACTGCGTCGGCCGTTTGGTTGAGGCGATGCGGGCCCGGGGCGGCATTACCCTGATTACCGCTGATCATGGCAACTGCGAAATGATGAAAGATTCTGTGACCGGTGATCCGTTCACTGCTCATACTACGAATAAAGTGCCGTTTATCATGGTGGCCGAGTCCCAGCGGGGCCGCAGGCTGCGCGAAGGGATTCTGGCCGATATTGCCCCCACTGTTTTAGAACTGGCAGGTCTGGAACAGCCGCCGGAAATGACGGGCAAAAGTCTGATGGAAAAATAGGAGGAGAATGACATGTCTACGACGATTGTTGATATTCTGGCCCGGGAGATTATGGATTCCCGCGGCAATCCCACGGTAGAGGTTGACGTTTTACTGGAAGACGGCACCTTGGGCCGGGCGGCTGTTCCCTCCGGGGCCTCCACCGGCGCCTACGAGGCGGTGGAGCTGCGCGACGGTGACAGTGCCCGTTATCTTGGCAAAGGTGTGCTTAAGGCTGTGGAAAACGTGAATGAACTGATTACGCCGGAGATTGTCGGCATGGATGCCCTGGATCAGCTTGGCGTAGACCAGGCGCTGCTGGAGCTTGACGGCACGCCGAACAAAGAAAAATTAGGCGCCAATGCGATCCTGGGTGTATCGATGGCTGTTGCCAAAGCGGCCGCGGCCGCATCGGGTCTGACTTTATACCAGTATCTGGGCGGCACGAATGCCAAAGAACTGCCTGTACCGATGATGAATATCTTAAATGGCGGCAAACATGCCGATAATAATGTGGATGTGCAGGAATTTATGGTGCTGCCCGTAGGGGCCGACAGCTTTGCCGAGGCGCTGCGAATGGGCTCGGAAATCTATCACAGCCTGAAAAAGGTGCTTGCCGGCCGGAAGCTGGCCACTGCCGTCGGGGACGAAGGCGGTTTTGCCCCTAATCTGGCTTCCAATGAAGAAGCCCTCAAGGTTATTATTGAAGCGATTGAAAAGGCCGGCTATAAACCGGGTGAGCAGGTTATGCTGGGCCTTGACGTTGCCGCCACTGAATTATTTAAAGCAGACGGAAATTACCATCTCGAAGGGGAAGGTGTTGTGAAAACTCCGGCGGAAATGGTGGAATACTATAGTCAGTTGGTTGACAAATATCCGATTATTTCGATTGAAGACGGCATGTCGGAAGATGACTGGGACGGCTGGAAACTCCTGACCGAGCGGTTGGGCGGCAAAATTCAGCTGGTAGGCGATGATTTGTTTGTTACCAATGTGGAACGCTTAAGCCGGGGCATTGCCAGCAGAACGGCGAACTCCATCCTGGTGAAAGTGAACCAGATCGGCACCCTGACCGAAACCTTTGACGCCATCGAAATGGCGAAGCGGGCCGGTTATACCTGCGTTATCTCCCATCGCTCCGGCGAGACGGAGGACGCTACCATTGCCGATATTGCCGTAGCTGTGAATGCCGGCCAGATCAAAACCGGTGCCCCGGCCCGGACCGACCGGGTGGCGAAGTATAACCAACTGCTCCGGATTGAGGAACAACTGGGAGATCTGGCCCAATACCGGGGCCGGAAAGTTTTCTATAACCTAAGATAAGGTTCGCGCCGGAAGGAGGTGAACTAGATGCCGAAGGGATATCTGATTCGGTGCAGCAGCTGCGGTTACCTGTACCAGTGTGAGGCAGAGTTGATGGAATGCTTGAGCCATAAGGTCTGTGACCATTGCGGCAGTTCCGACATGGAGGTAATCCAGCAGGATGAGGGCCGGTTTGGCTGTACCAGCCGCCTGAATACCCATGTTACCAACACCGCGTCCCGGGTTGATTATCACCAGCCGGTGCAAACCTCCCGTCAGCGCCAGTAAGATGCATAAACAGCCGGTTAGTGCCGGCTGTTTAAATTTTTACAAAAAGGGTAAAATATGTATGGAAAAATAGTGAAAATATTTACTAAATAATTGTCAAGTATCAATTAAGTGTGTTAGAATATTGTCAGGCCTTGGCAAGCACATTACAGCAGGGGTTAATGGTTCAGTCGCGAAGGGGGTTAAAAAGTGATAACAGGGCTGATGATTCTGGAGGCAGTACTTTCGATTGTATTAATTGCAGTGGTAGTGCTGCAGTCAGGCAAGAGTGCCGGTTTATCAGGCTCAATAGCCGGCGGCGCCGAATCCATTTTTGGCGGCAAGCGCAAAGGGCTTGATGAGATTCTGGCAAAAGCAACAATTATTATTGCTGCATTGTTTGGCATTGTTACCATGATTCTGGTCAAATTAATGCAGTAGGGTCACTAACCTCAATTGCTGGAGACTCTCCAGCATATTGAGGTATTTTTGAGGTCTAGTTCAAAGGGGGAAAGTAAGAACATGGATTTATTGTACATTGCGCCGTTTGCTGGTCTTGTGGCGCTGGCATTTGCCGGTTATTTGATGGCTAGTGTTTTGAAAGAAAGCCCGGGTAACCCCAAAATGCAAGATATTTCACAGGCAATTTTTGAAGGGGCGATGGCTTTTCTCAATCGTCAGTACAAAACCCTCATCCCGTTCACTATCGTCATTTTCTTTATACTATTTTACGTTGATGGGTACAAATTGGCGGTGTCTTTCCTGGTAGGGGCTGTCTGCTCGGCCATTGCCGGGTACGTAGGCATGACGGCCACGACCAAATCCAATGCCCGCACTACCGAGGCCGCCCGCACCAGCCTTAATAAAGCCCTTGGGGTTTCTTTCCGGGCCGGCGCGGTCATGGGCATGTCGGTTGCCGGTCTTGGACTCCTGGGTGTATCAGGTCTGTACATAGTATTCGGCGACCCTGTTGTTATTAACAGCTTTGCCTTTGGCGCCAGTGCCATCGCTTTTTTTGCCCGTGTCGGCGGCGGTATTTTTACCAAAGCGGCTGACGTAGGCGCCGACCTTGTTGGTAAGGTCGAGGCCGGCATTCCTGAGGATGATCCCCGCAACCCGGCCGTTATTGCCGATAATGTGGGTGACAACGTTGGCGATACCGCCGGTATGGGCGCCGACCTGTTTGAATCTTATGCTGCGACCGCCATTGCGGCCATGCTTATCGGCCAAACCGTGTTCCCTGGCAATATTAACGGCGTGCTGTTCCCGCTGGTGATTGGCGCAGCCGGTATTTTTGCCTCCATTGTCAGCACATTCCTGGTTAGAACCAGTGAAGACGGCGATCCCCTGGCGGCTCTGAATAGAGGCATCTGGGGAACTAATATCCTTGTTGCTGTTGCTGCCTATGCGATTGCCAGTGCCATGCTGCCGGGCAAAGCCGTAGGGATTACCATTGCCGTTATCTGCGGCCTGGCTGTTAACGTTCTTGTTGGTATGATCACAGAATACTATACCGCTAATAATAAGGCACCGACCCAGCATATTGCCGATGCCTCGCAAACCGGTCCGGCTACCAATGTGATTGCCGGTATTGCCCTTGGCCTGAGAAGCACTGGTTTGCCGATGCTGGTGTTTGCCGTTGCCATCTGGGTTGCTTATAGCCAGGCCGGCATTTACGGTATTGCCATGGCGGCGATGGGCATGCTCTGCACGGCCGGTATGGTTGTTGCTGTTGACTCGTTTGGCCCTGTGGCCGACAATGCCGGCGGCATCGCCGAAATGGCGGAGCTTGGTCCGGAAGTCCGCAAAACCACTGACAAACTGGATGCGGTCGGCAATACCACCGCCGCCATTGCCAAAGGTTTTGCCATTGGTTCTGCCGCGTTAACCGCCCTGGCCCTGTTTACCGCGTTTGGGGAAGAGATTGCCAAGAACCCGAAACTGTCCGGCCTGCTGGTCGATGGCCATCTGGTAATCAATCTGACGGAGCCGGCTGTAATTATCGGGATCTTCCTGGGTGCGACCCTGCCGTTTCTGGTATGCGCCTTTACTATGGAAGCTGTCGGCAAGGCTGCATTTGAAATGATTGCCGAGGTTCGCCGCCAGTTCCGTGAGATTCCCGGGATTATGGAAGGAACCGGGCGCCCTGATTATGCAAGCTGTGTGGATATCAGCACCAAAGCAGCAATCCGGGAGATGATGCTGCCTGGTATCTTCGCGGTCGGTGCCCCCATCCTGGTAGGTTTTATTCTGGGAGCAAAAGCGTTAGCCGGCTTCCTGGCCGGTGCTACTGCTGCCGGCGTACTGATGGCACTCTTCATGTCCAATGCCGGCGGTGCCTGGGATAATGCCAAAAAATGGATTGAGACCGGCAAATATGGCGGCAAAGGCACGCCGACCCATGCGGCTGCCGTTATCGGCGATACTGTGGGCGATCCGTTTAAGGACACCTCAGGTCCGGCCATGAATCCGCTGATTAAAGTAGCCGGCACCATCTCGCTCATCATAGCGCCGCTGCTGTTCTTCTAAACTGATTGCTATAAACGCCAGGCTATTTTTTAGCTTGGCGTTTTGTTATTGTGTCAGATAATGGTATAATAATACTATTGGGTTTGTTTTACCGGGATTGTTCAGCCGCTGCCGGGCCGTCAAAATTACTTCTGCGCAGTAGATAGAGTAAATTACTTCGACATTGGGGGAATTGTATGTGGCTTTAATGCGAGGGGCTGAGCCTTTTTTCCTGCAAGGCGGTGAAAAAGGCGTATTGCTGGTACATGGTTTTACCGGTGCGCCGTCAGAGATGCGCCTGGCAGGAGAATATTTAAACAACTTGGGTTATACTGTATTTGCACCACGGCTGCCGGGGCATGGGACCACTCCGGATGAAATGGCGAAAACTGCCTGGCCTCACTGGTACGACAGTGTCGTAGACGGGTATCACCTGTTAACCGGTATTTGCACCAGCGTAGCGGCGGTGGGCTTATCCATGGGCGGGCTGCTGTCACTTAAACTGGCCAGTGAATATCCGCTTCGACGGCTGGCCGTTATCAGCGCCCCGATCTATATCGCCAATAAGCGTCTGAAATACCTGCCGCTGTACCGCCTGTTTACCAATTTTGTTCCCAAAAAGCGCAAGCGCCTGGCCGATGCCGCTGAGGAATATTCTATTACTTATGAGGTAACGCCGCTCAGCAGCCTGTCCAGCCTGCTGGAGCTTGTCAAGCATGTCAGAGGGGTGTTGCCGGCAGTTACCGTACCGGCCCTCATTATACAATCCAAGACCGAACATACGGTGGAACCGGAAAGTGCCCAATATATCTATGATAAGCTGGGCAGTGCCGAAAAGCAGCTGGTGTGGCTCAATAAGTCCGGTCATATTGTTACCCTTGATGTAGAACGGGATTTTGTTTTTCATAAACTTGACCAGTTTTTGGCTTAAAAAATACTGTGAGGTGCATTATGGACGAGAGCAATCAATGGTGTTTCGGCTGCGGTTCGCGTAACCCCATCGGCATGAAACTTTCCTTTCGTGAAGAAGATCAGCGATATCTGACTACTTTTGTCCCAGGTCCCGAACATCAGGGGTATGACGGTGTTATGCATGGCGGACTGGTAAGTACATTGCTTGATGAGGTTATGGCCCGTTATTTGCATGCCCGGGGACTTAATGCCGTCACTGCCAGGCTGGAGGTTAGGTTTCGCCAGCCCACACCAATTGGGCAAGAATTAACGATTAGTGGATGGATTACCGGCCAACGGGGAAAAATGTATGAACTGGCCGGCAACATTACCTTGCCGGATGGAACAGTAACAGCTGAGGGAAAGGCGATAGTTGCGATAAAAGGAGATGAATAACATGGACTTAGCTGAAAGAATCCTGGAGTTTATGCGGGAAGAAGCGTACAAACCGCTGACTGCCGAGGATTTGGCTGACGGGTTGAGTATTCGCGGCAAAGAGCTGGAAGAGTTTTGGCTGGTGTTGGACAAGCTCGAAGCGACCGCGGCGATCATAAAAACCCGCTATGGCAAGTATGGAATTCCTGACCGCATGAACCTTGTTGTCGGTAAATTTTCGGCAACCACCAAAGGCTTTGGTTTTATTCTTCCGGAAAACACGGAGCTTGAGGATGTCTTTATTCCGCCGGATGCGATTGGCGGGGCGATGCACGGCGACCGGGTCGTAGCCAGGATGCACAAACGGCATCTGTCCGGTAAAGCTGTGGAAGGGGAAATTATCCGGGTGGTTACCCGGGCAAACCGCAAAGTGGTGGGAACCTTCGAGGCCAGCCGTAATTTCGGTTTTGTTTTGCCTGATGACCGGAAAATCGGCCGGGATATTTTCATACCCAAAGAAGAGTTTATGGGCGCTAAAACCGGCTCCAAGGTTGTTGTTGAAATTACAGAATGGCCCCAGAAACAGAAAAGTGCCGAAGGCCGCATTATTGAGGTTTTAGGCCGCCAGGGCGACCCGGGGATTGAGATATTATCCATTATTAAGAAACATAATCTGCCGACCGAGTTTCCACCGGCGGTTGAAAAAGCGGCCGAACGGGTCAAAACAACGATAAGTGATGAGGACCTGCTGGGCCGCCGCGACCTGCGGGCGCTTAATATGGTGACAATTGACGGCGAGGATGCCAAGGACCTGGATGATGCGGTCTATGTGGAGCGCCTCAAAAACGGCCGTTATTTATTGAATGTGAGTATTGCCGATGTCAGCCACTATGTACGGGAAAATACGCCTCTGGATAATGAGGCCAGAATCCGGGGCACCAGTGTCTATCTGGTTGACCGGGTGCTGCCGATGCTGCCGCCACGCCTGTCAAACGGGATTTGCAGCTTAAATGCCGGTGAGGACCGACTGGCCCTGACCGCGCAGATGGAAATCGACGGCCGCGGCCAGGTGATAAATCATGAAATATTTCCCAGTGTTATCAGGGTAAAAACCAGGCTGACCTATACGGTTGTGCGCCAGATTATTGCCGACCATGATGAACAGCTGCGGGCTACCTATGCAGACCTGGTGGCGCCGCTGGAAGAGATGGAAAGGCTGTGCCGGATTCTGCGGGACCGCCGCATGCGCCGGGGGGCGATTGACTTCGATTTCCCGGAAATAAAGGTTAAGCTGGACGAGGCGGGGCACCCCATTGCCATTGAAAAAAGGATCCGGAGCATTGCCGAATCCATTATTGAGGAATTTATGCTGGTCGCCAACGAGACGGTCGCGGAACATATGCACTGGTTGGGCGTACCCTCTATGTTCAGGGTGCATGAAGAGCCGGATGAAGAAAAAATGAGCCGGTTAAATGTGCTGCTGGGCAATTTTGGCCAGCATATCCCGAAAACGCAGGAAATTCAGCCGATGGCGCTGCAGCGTGTGTTAAGCAAGATTGCCGGCCGGCCGGAGGAGCGCATTATCAGTACCGTTATGCTCCGGTCACTGAAGCAGGCCCGGTATGATGCCGAGAACCTGGGTCACTTTGGTCTTGCCGCCACCTATTACACCCATTTTACCTCGCCGATCAGGCGCTACCCGGATTTGATCGTGCATCGCATCATCCGGGAAACCTTTACCACCGGCGATATTTCCGCCAAGCGCAGTCAAAAATTATCGGTGATGCTGCCAGAGATCGCCTTGCACTCGTCGGAGCGGGAACGGGCGGCGGCCGAGGCGGAACGGGCCACAGTGGATCTTAAGAAGGTCGAGTATATGGCCCAGTTTGTCGGGGAGGAGTTTGACGGGATTATCAGTGGCGTAACCGCTTTTGGCTTTTTCGTTGAGATTACCAATGGCATTGAAGGTCTGGTCCGGGTGTCCAGCCTGGAGGACGACTACTACCAGTATGTTGAGGAGCAGTATGCCCTGATTGGGGAGCGGACCAGCAATATCTACCGGCTGGGCAACAGTGTCCGGATTATTGTCTCCAAGGTAAATCCCGCCGACCGGACCATTGATTATCTGGTGGCAACGGAAGGAAAATCACTGCAGGCCGTTGGCAAGCCGGAAAAGAAACGCAGCCGTCCGGGGACGGGGCGCGGCGGCGCTGCTAAAAACCAAACAGCCGCTGCTAAAAAGAAACCGGTTGCTGTGGCTAAACCCAAGAAGCCGCGGGCAACGAAAAAATGATGGGGCCGGAATTGACGTAAGACGGTAAATCAGCTACAATAGGTATGCGTATCTGACGATTCTAAGAGGTGAGCAGCGGTGAGTAAGGAAGCAGGCATAAAAATAGCAACGGAGAACCGGAAGGCCCGTCACGATTATCATATTCATGAAACCTATGAAGCCGGCATTGCTCTGACCGGCACCGAAGTGAAATCACTCCGGGCAGGCAAAGCGAATCTGAAGGATTCTTATGCAAGAATTGATAATGCGGAGCTTATGCTGCACAATCTGCACATTAGCCCCTATGAGCAGGGCAATCGCTTTAATCATGAACCGTTGCGGACCCGCAAGCTTTTAATGCACCGCTATGAAATCAATAAACTGATTGGCAAGACTAAGGAAAAAGGCTATACACTGGTGCCGCTTAAAATGTATTTTACCAGAGGCAAAGTCAAAGTAGAGCTGGGGCTGGCCAGTGGCAAGCATACCTATGACAAACGGCAGGACCTTGCTGAGCGGGATGCTAAGCGGGACATGGAACGGGCGTTGCGCGACAGGCAGAAGGAATAATTATTGTTGTTCCACTGCCTGTGTGCACTTGCTTTTTTCAGCCCACAGCTGCAAAATCAATATGCCGCCCAGGATTAGTACGCCGCCGCCGATCTGCAGCGGCGTTATTTTTTCATTAAGCAGGATCACGGACAGCAGCACGGTTATTACCGGTTCGGTGGTGCTGATAATGGAAGCACTGGTAGCGCCAATCCGGCTCATGCCGGCAAAAAAGCCCATAATCCCGACAATAGTGGGGATGAGGGCAATACCAATGATCGCCAGCCAGCCCTGGTATGACAGGCTCCAGGTAAAGCTGCCGGTAAGGAGCCCGGCCAGAACGAAAACGAGCGCCGCCGATGCGCATACATAGGTAGTGGTAACCATGGCATCAACCTGCTTCAGGCGCCGGTTGCCGACAACAATGTAGACTGAGTAGACGGCAGCGGCACCCAGGCCAAAAGCAAAGCCGAGCAGGCTGGCATTCTCAAAGGAGACGCCGAGAACCAGGAACAAGCCGGAAAAACAGATGGTGAGCGCCGCCCCTTTCGGCCAGGTGTACTGTTCGTCGCCAAGGCCAAAAGACAGCAAACTGACGATGGCCGGATAGGTATACAACAGCATTGCCGCCAGTGAGGCCGGCAGGTATTTGACCGCGAGGGCGAACAGCAGGGACATGGAGCCATAACCCAAACCGCCCATCAGCGAGAGGTCGCGCAGTAACTTTTTATCGACTGCCAGCGGAATACCACGCCATTTTAGAATAAGTGCCAGGCAAATTGCGGCGAGGACAAACCGTCCGGCCAGAATGGTGATAATGTTGGCGCCGGCAGCATAAGCAAACTTAATGAAAATTGCCAGGGTGGCAAAGCCGGCGGCTGAAGCTGCGACCAGCAGCATCCCGGTATGTTGTGATGACAAGATAATCACCTCCTCTAGCCCCAATATATTCGGCATAGGTAATATTAATCCTGTATATGGGTACTAAGATGGTAAAAGTTTTATTTGGCTGAACATGAGGTTTATGATATAATAAACGAATAAAGCAGTATATGCTTTGTTTGCAAATCCAGCAGTAATCCCAGATCCCCTTATTGATATGGGGGCGTACTGGTTTCGACAGGGGTAGTTATGGTATAGGTAGCGAGCCGGGGTTCCATCAGCCCGTCAACACGGTGGAAAAAAGTAAACGCAAACGAAGAATACGCTTTAGCAGCTTAATGCTAACGTCCTGCCTGCGCACTCCCGCGGCCTAGGATAGGGCGTCAATTAGTGGGATACCTGAAGCTCAATTCTCGGAGAGCCGACTGGGAAACTTTATCGAGATAGCAACGGCGAAGCCTGTCTGTGGGCGTCAACGGCGCGAAATTTTAAATCACCGACTGCGCTCGGAGAAGCTTATGCAGTAACATTCTTGGACAGGAGTTCGATTCTCCTCGCCTCCACCACAACATGATTGTCGCCTCCACCTGATGTATAATGGGTTTATGACCTGTATTATATATTATTGGGTGGAGGTTTTGTTATGCGTCTAACATGCCACTTTTGCGGGAAGGATTTTGAAAAAGAGGAAAAGGAAATACGGCGTCAGTTGCGGGCTGGCCGTAATCATTTTTTTTGCAGTCTTAGCTGTACAGCTTCTTATGCAAATAAAATACGGCATAAAACACCTGATGACGGATTAAAACCATATCAGCGGCGAACAAAGAAAATAGAAGAGCTCCTGGGTGAAAAGCTAAGTACCGCCAAGTCAAAGCTGAATAAAATATTAATGTTTGACCTGGCCAAAAAGTGCAATATGGATACCTGTTTTCGTTGTGGCCGGAAAATTAACGATATCGGCGAATTTACCATTGATCACAAGGAATCCTGGGTCCTAAGCGACAACCCGGCCCAGCTTTTTTACGACCTGGACAATATCGCTTTTAGTCATGCAAAATGTAACTATGAGATGGGAACCAAGACGTTTGTGAGCAACTGTAAGAATGAGGCAAAGGAAGAAGCGGGCTTATATATATACTAGAAATGAAATAAGAATAAGTACTGGACTATCTGATCAGATTGAACAATACCGCCTAAAATAAGTTGCTGGCTTAAAAGGTTCCCAGAAAGCAATATGCATAATGATTCAGGTTGAAAGTTGGAAACAATGTCCCTGTCCCCGCGTTTGCGTGTCAGCGGCGAACAAAGAAAATAGAAGAGCTCCTGGGTGAAAAGCTAAGTACCGCCAAGTCAAAGCTGAATAAAATATTAATGTTTGACCTGGCCAAAAAGTGCAATATGGATACCTGTTTTCGGTGTGGCCGGAAAATTAACGATATCGGCGAATTTACCATTGATCACAAGGAATCCTGGGTCCTAAGCGACAACCCGGCCCAGCTTTTTTACGACATGGACAATATCGCTTTTAGTCATGCAAAATGTAACTATGAGATGGGAACCAAGACGTTTGTGAGCAACTGTAAGAATGAGGCAAAGGAAGAAGCGGGCTTATATATATACTAGAAATGAAATAAGAATAAGTACTGGACTATCTGATCAGATTGAACAATACCGCCTAAAATAAGTTGCTGGCTTAAAAGGTTCCCAGAAAGCAATATGCATAATGATTCAGGTTGAAAGTTGGAAACAATATCCCTGTCCCCGCGTTTGCGTGTTAAGATAATAGTGGGGGAAGGACTAAAATGGTGGCGTGCAGAATAAGTGAACAAAAGCTTTTCTGGAGGAACATGCGATTATGATTAATCGTTGCATGAAAGATTTGGATATCTTTTCTGCTTTGTCTCACGCCGAACGTGAGCAAATCGGCATCCTTGCTCTTAAGCGAATCTACAGAAAAAACGAGCCAATCTTCAATCAAGGAACGGAAGCGGATGCCATTTATCTTATTAAATCTGGTAGGGTGAGGCTCTACAAAATATCTGAAGACGGTAAAGAGTTTACGCTCGACTATATGAAATCAGAGGATATCTTTGGCGAAGTCACATTTTTTGAAAATGCTGTGCATACGATGAGTGCCGTGGCCATGGAAGACACATTTATCTGTTGTTGCACTAAAGAACTATTTGTCAAACTTTTAGAAAGTCCTCAAACAGCCCTGAAAATTGTCCAGTATTTAGGGAAAAGAATGAATGAATACACAGAGAATATGTCTCGTACTGTTTTTATGGATGTAAGAGGAAGGGTTTTAAGTGTGCTCTGTAAGCTTGCTGAAAGTTATGGACAACAAACTGGTGGTGGAATCATCCTAGCACTAGATCTCACTCACCAGGATATCGGTAGTCTGGTAAATGCTTCGCGTGTAATGGTAACCAATGTTTTAGGTGAATTACGCAAAGAAAATCTGGTTCACATAGATGGTCAGCGTATTGTCTTGCCCAACAAGTGTATTACCATGTATCAAAATCGACTTATCTAAAAAAAGTATTATTGTAAAGCAGTTTACAACATCTTTCACCTCCCTGAGTTATTATTTAATTAAGCCAATCACTACTACATAAAAGGATAAAATGGGAGGTATGTTAGATGAAAGTACTTGGAGTTTCAGGTTCACCTATTCCCAACAGCAATACCGATCGTGCCGTCAAAGCAATATTGGATGCAACAGGATTGGAAATAGAGTTTATTAAATTGAGCGACTATAAATACTCTGGTTGCACGCATTGTTTAGAATGTACATACACGAATAAGTGTGTCATTGATGACGACGGTCCTATGCTAATAGAAAAAGCCAGGGAAGCAAGCGCAATTGTAATAGGGGGATGGACGCCTTTCTCATCATTGGATTCCCGGACAAAGGCATTTATAGAGAGATGTTTTGCTAATCGCCATTTAAAGAACTATATGAAAGGTAAACCAGCTGTTTCCGTTGTTACACACGCGGCACCGGAAGAAAATCCCGAGTTGCCGCCAGCGGCTTCTATGGGGCAAAATGCTATCATGTACTATGTGATAGAGGAAGGGATGAATTATCTCGGTGGGGTAAAAGTCGTAGGCAACGTGCCTTGTATCAGATGTGGTGTCGGCGACACGTGTGAGATATCCGGTCTAAAGATGCTATTGGGCCCGACTGCCACGGTAGCAAAAGCCGGTGTGAAAAAATTTGAAGAACAACCGGCAGTGGCAGAGGCAGTTAGATTGGGTAAGCTGATTGCTGAGGCACTTGCAAAGAAAGGGTAAATACTAGTTTTTAATAGGCGTCGAACATAATGATGCGATAAAGACCTTTCACGTAAATAACAAAAGGGGCTTTGTCGTTCTTACTTTGAGACACGGTAAATAAAAGAAACATGCCCTACGGTTCCAAGAAGAAATGAACCGTAGGGTATTTGTCATAAGAGCCAGTTTTTTACTTCGTCTGGATAGAGAATGCCTGTGACTGATTGAATCTGAACTGCGAAAAAAAAGTAGTATAAGAATATGCAACCGGTCAGAAAAAAATCCTGCCGGTGGGGTTTAGTTTACTTGCAATTCGCTCGAAATGAGCTATAATTAACAATAGGTGGAAATTAAAAGGTCGCCGTGACCTGGAAGTGTTCCCGCACTTCCAGGCCCGCGCAAGGTGAATACAGCACCTACACGTAACAGCCAAGCTGTCCACGACGACATTTCTATTATACACCGCGCTTCTGCCGCCGCACAAGCGGGAGCGCGCGGGTTAATAGACTTTGCCGGCGGGTGACGCCGGGCTGTGAGTGCGACGGACGCAGCAATTGATTCCGACTAGTCTCAGCAGCTGATGATTAGCAGCAGGGAACCGGGACCCTACGGTTTATGGCCGCCTTGCTGCTCAGGCCGGATTGTCCGGCTTATTAGCGTTGAGTATGTAATAGATATCGCCACAGGACGCATGTGTAGGGATAAACCCTTTGCATGCGTTCTTTTTAATTTCCCCCTGTAAAAAAGCTGACGGCAATTACCGGCCGCAGTCTGATATAGGGGGTATATATATGTCTGATCAATTCATGGCATCCGGTTCGCCTGTTTGCCCGGGGCTGGTGTCGGCCCTGCCGGCAGAGCGGAACTGGGAGCCGCAGCAGCCCGGGGCCGAGCAGGACGACCGGCTGATGCTGCAAAACATCTTAAATGAGGCCTTTAATCAGTATATCTTTACCAGGGTGGACAATATCCTCAAACTGGCCGAAACCAATGATGCCGACTACCGTAAGACGGTTCATGAGGTCAGCAGCCTCCTGAACCGTCTGCTGAAGCTGGCCGGAAAACTGCAGGACCAGTATCCGGAATTGATTGACCTGGTCATGGAATTGGAGTCATTCACAGCCCTGGAATCGGGCCAGTCGGCGGAAATCGCCTATAAGCAGGGCTTGCGGGACTGCAGCCATATCCACCAGGAGTTTATGACTTTCCTGCAGCAGCGCTAGGCTGGAAGTACAACGGTTACTTCCTCCGCTTGACAGCAGGGGACGCTCCTTTTTTGTCATAAAAGGGAGGTAGCTACGCCAATTACTGCAGCGGCTTATTCATACTGTATTCCATCACCAATATATGGTTAAAGATGTGAATGTTGTGATTCTTAAGCGGTTTTCTGTGTTTTAGTTAAATAATATCGTTTTTTATAGTAAAGTGGTGGAATCATTTTTGGAAGTTTGTTTTTGTACAGCCTGACGTTCCCAATTGTCACTGTTAATCCAACGAAAGCAGCTATTTTAAAAACTCCAAACCGAAACGTAATTTATTTAGCATTGGCTAGGCAGTTGCAAGTAAATCTTATTTATTTCGGATCAGGGCTGTAGTTTATGGAATAAAATGAAAATATTTCGACTATTTATAATTGCTTGCGCATTTAGAATCCGGGTGTTATAATGCACTCAAGAATACATATATTAATAATATATGTATTGAAGCAATATTGAAAAACGAGTGTGCCTAGGGATTCGCAGGGTAGTGCTGGACAGAACCGAGTGGCGCAGATGCACACTAAGTGCATTACACCGTGAGGATAAAAGCCTCAGCGGAAGGTCGTGAATACGATTTTCCGCTGAGGCTTTTTTTCTTTACCCTAAACGCATAAATATCCTCTTGGTTAGGCCAATCGACGATTGTTCAAGACAAAATAAAAAAGAGGTGAAGCTTTGTGGGAGCTTTGGATGAAATGGTCTGCCAGACAGCAATATCATCAATAGAAAATGGAGTCTTACGGTACTATGGCTGTTCTATTGAGGACCTGGCAAAGAATGCTTCATTTGAAGAGACAATCTATCTTCTCTGGTATGGAAGATTGCCCAACCGACTCGAGCTAAAGGCGCTCAAGCAGGATTTGTATGAGAACGCCGTACTGCCGGAAAGAATATATGATCTGCTGCATTTATATGCTCCGTGGGGCAACCCTATGGCCAAACTAAGAACCTGTATATCCTTTCTTACCCATTTTGACGACGAAGTAATGGACCACTCCTTCGCGGCCGACCACCGGAAATCAATTCGTATTATGGCCCGTATTGCCTCTATTGTCGCCGCAATTGACAGGATTCGCAAAGGCTTAAAGCCCGTCGAACTGCCTGCTTTTGCCTCCCATTCGCTGGCAGAAACCTTTCTGTGGCATCTTACCGGAGAAAAGCCGGAACCAATTGCCGTGAGGGCGCTGGATCGGTGTTTCGTTCTTCACGCGGAACATGAGTTGAATGCGTCAACCTTTGCGGCCCGGGTTACGGTATCCACTATGTCAGACATCTATTCCGGCATTGTATCGGCCATAGGCACTCTTAAAGGGCCATTGCACGGAAACGCCAACGAGCAGGTTGCCAATATGCTGCATGAAATTGGCGAGGTTAGCGGCGTCGAGGCTTATATTGACCGTAAAATAACCAACAAAGAACTCATTATGGGGTTTGGCCACCGTGTTTATAAAAATGGCGATCCCAGAGCCGCCTGTTTACGGGAACTGTCCGGGGAATTAGCCGAATGGACGGGCGATTTCCGCTGGTACGACATATCCGTGGAAATCGAGAAGTTAGTCCGCGAGAAAAAAGGTCTGCTGCCAAACGTGGATTTCTATTCGGCCTCTGTTTACCTGTATCTGGGTATCCCCAGTGATTTGTTTACTTTGATTTTTGCCATTAGCCGCACAAGCGGCTGGCTGGCACACATCCTGGAGCAACATGAGGACAATAGGCTCATTCGGCCGCGCGCCCACTATACCGGCAAAAAAGAGGTGCCGTGGATTCCGCTGGAAAACAGGTAGTATCAACAGCCAGCAGGCTGAAACAGGGAGGAGAGCACTAATCTATGCATAAAGTGACATTGATACCTGGTGACGGCATTGGCGCGGAAATTGCCGAGGCCGTCCAACATATTTTTGCGGCTGCGGGAGCACCGGTAACCTGGGAAGTTTGCTATGCCGGCCAGGCAGGGGTGAGCCGCTTGGCCGAACCATTACCGGAGCAAACGTTAACCAGTATTCGCACCAATCGGGTGGCGCTGAAGGGCCCGCTTGCCACTCAGGTGGGAGAAGGCTATCGCAGTATTAATGTTACCCTTCGCAAGACATTTGATCTATATTGTAATTTACGGCCGGTAAAGTCGTTGCCCGGTGTCCGGACGCGCTATCCGGAGGGGGTCGATTTGGTAATCTTCCGGGAGAACACGGAGGACTTATACAGCGGGGCGGAACACCGGACGGGATGCCAGGCCGCAGTGGGACTAAAGGTTATTACGGCCGAGGCCTCCCGGCGCATCGCCCAGGCCGCTTTTGCCTATGCCGCCGCCCAGGGCCGCAAACGGGTAACTGCTGTTCACAAAGCCAATATTATGAAATTTACTGACGGCCTGTTCCTGCAGTGTGTCAGGGAAGTAGCCGAGCGGTTCCCGGCTATAGATTACGATGAAGTCATCGTGGATAATCTGTGCATGCAGCTGGTAGTTCGCCCCTGGAAATTCGATGTTTTAGTGGCACCGAACCTGTATGGAGACATTATCTCCGATCTATGCGCCGGGTTAGTCGGCGGGCTGGGCCTGGTGCCTGGTGCGAACCTGGGAGCGGAGTGGGCAATTTTTGAGGCCGTTCATGGTACGGCTCCTGATATTGCCGGTAAAAATATGGCTAATCCGGCGGCGCTGCTTTTGTCTGGCGTAATGATGCTGGAGCACCTGGGAGAAAAAACGGTGGCTGAAAAAATTCGGTCAGCGCTGGAAAAAGTGCTGGCCGACGGTCAGATTCGGACTCCGGACTTAGGCGGGGCGGCAACTACCGTGGAGATGACGGCAGCTATTATAAAAAAACTACAGCACCACTAGAGCGGATGAGGGGCAGCTGTTTATGATGCTGTAGGGAAAGGCGGGGAAGATGGTTAAAGTAATAAACAGAGGGGTTTACCTTATCAATGGCCGGATAATTGTTGAAGACAAAAATCAACTAAGGGCGTATGGGGCCGGCAAGTATTCAGCAAATGATATAGAGAACGCCTGGACCAACACCATTTCGTATCAAATTTTGCAGGCCCATAATACGACCGGGGACGCTCAACATTTGAAAATTCGTTTTGATTCCCTGGCTTCTCACGATATTACGTATGTGGGAATCATTCAAACCGCTTGTGCGAGCGGCCTTACCGAATTCCCCGTACCCTACGTTTTGACCAATTGCCACAATAGCCTGTGCGCGGTAGGGGGGACAATTAACGAGGACGATCATATCTACGGGCTTTCCGCTGCCCGCAAGTTTGGCGGCATTTACGTTCCGGCCCACCAGGCGGTTATCCATCAATATATGAGAGAAATGATGGCTGGGGGCGGGAAGATGATCCTGGGTTCAGACAGCCATACCCGGTATGGTGCGTTGGGGACGATGGGGTTCGGCGAAGGCGGCCCTGAACTGGTTAAGCAGCTGCTGGGCAAGACGTACGACATTGCTTACCCCGACGTTGTGGCGGTATACCTGGACGGCCAGCCTGTACCAGGGGTTGGGCCGCAGGACGTAGCGTTAGCAATTATCGGCGCTGTGTTTGGCAATGGCTTTGCCAAAAATAAAATACTGGAATTCGTAGGGCCAGGTGTAGCGAATCTTTCCGTCGATTTTCGAAACGGCATAGATGTCATGACGACCGAGACGGCGTGCTTGTCCTCCATTTGGTGTACCGATGAAAAGGTGAGCGAGTATTATCGCATCCATGGCCGTCCGGAGGAATATGGCAGGCTGGAGCCTGGTGAGCTGAGTTATTATGACGGAGTAATTGCGGTGGACTTAGGCCGGGTTGAGCCGATGATCGCGTTACCGTTTCATCCCAGCAACGTCTGGCCAATTTCCGAACTGAACCGGAATGCGCTGGAAATACTCCGTGAGGTTGAACTACTTGGGCAAAAACAATGGGAAAACCCTGACGCATTATTCCGCTTAACGGACAAAGTAGTCAAGGGTCGTTTACAGGTCGAGCAGGGGATCGTGGCAGGGTGTGCGGGCGGAACGTTTGAAAACATTGCTGCCATGGCCCAGGTGCTTGACGGGAAATCCATCGGCGCTGACAAGTTTTCGCTAAGTATTTATCCATCAAGTCAACCGGTGAACCTTGCATTAATTCGCAGCCAGTCAATAGAAAAGCTATTACCGGCAGGCGCTATTCTCAAGACCGCTTTCTGCGGCCCCTGTTTTGGCGCAGGCGATGTTCCTGCCAATAATGGTTTGAGTATTCGGCATACGACCCGTAATTTCCCCAACCGGGAAGGCTCCAAGCCGGGCGATGGCCAGATCGCCTCCGTTGCTTTGATGGATGCCCGCTCCATAGCAGCTACCGCCCTGAACGGCGGTATCCTGACTCCGGCCACCGACATTGATTTTCCGGCCGCAGCGATACCCTATCAGTTTAACCGGCAGGTGTATGCAAACCGTGTCTACCAGGGATTCAGTAAGGCCAAGCCGGAAGAGCAAATCGTCTTTGGGCCTAATATTGCTGCCTGGCCTAAAATTCGGGCCTTACCGAAGCATCTTTTGCTCAGCGTGGCGGCAGTGATTCATGACCCTGTCACAACAACCGATGAGCTTATTCCGTCAGGCGAGGCTTCTTCGTTCCGTTCCAACCCGATAAAACTGGCGGAGTTTACTCTTGCCAGAAAGGATCCTGACTATGTTGGCCGGGCCAAGTCGGTTCAGGCACTTGAGCGAAAGCGCCAGACTCTGCCGGGGGAGGTAGTGGCCAAGGAACTGGAGCCTATTTTACGGCCAATCTTGGCTGACGGTGCCGACGAACCGGAACAATTGCAGCGTCTAATTCAGGATACCGGGCTAGGCAGCGTTATCTTTGCGGTAAAACCGGGAGATGGCTCCGCCAGGGAACAGGCTGCTTCTTCCCAAAGGGTACTGGGGGGAGACGCTAATATTGCCATTGAGTATGCAACAAAGCGGTATCGCAGCAATTTAATTAACTGGGGAATGATTCCGTTTACTATTGGTGCAGAAGATAAAAATAAACTGCGGGTTAATGACCACATTTTTATCCCGAACATTCACCAGGCTGTTAAAAATGGGACCGAAGTAATTTCTGCTTCCCTGATTAGTACCACCGGAATCACATCAATTGCCCTGAAAATGGAGAATCTGTCCCCCGAGGACCGGGACATTATACTTGCCGGTTGTTTAATTAATTACTATGCAAACTAAGCCGGTTGCGGCTAAAGCGGCGGTAAGGACTAGCAGCTGCGCCTATAAAAAAGTTAAAATATCTTTTAGTGCTTTCCTATTTATTTGCCGGTAATTCTCCTACAAAAACAGTAATCCAGCGGCCTTTGGCTTGCGGTGAGCGAGCAGGGATAAGCGTAATCCCCAGCTCATTCATAGCGCGGCCAAACTGGGTATCATTGATTACTTTACCGGCAAGATGATCCTCAAGGGTAAGCCTGGCAGCAGCCGTTGAAAGAAAGATAGCGTGTCTGTCAGTATATAGGCTAAGAGGAATGCCATGATTGCGTAAAAATTGGCGTGTCACATCCACATAGCCCATAAGACCTTCATGTTTCGTGAGGCAAAGTCCGATAATCTTGCCTGTAGCATCATTTTGTGGATTAAAATAGCAGGGCCTTCCTGAACAAATCCTTTCTTTAGCCTAATGACTTGACGCTTACTTAAAGCTAGACTCGCTGCAGCCTGCTCAAGGGTAAGGGAACCGTCAACTAGCCGCTGTAAAATGCTGTGCCTATTCATTGTTTTTGGGACAATAGATAATGCACCTCGTTATTCATAGTGACATTTTATCGCGATAATCTACAAGGTGACATTATGACAAGTTAAACACAACCAGCGATACAGACTCCTTGACAACGCAAACCAACAGTGTATAATATTAGCCAATATAATAAATTGTTTTCTAGGGTTCCGCAGTTCGCTGGTCTGGTCCGAGAGAAAACGACAGTCTACGGACTGTGGCACGGAGGGATAAAAGCCCGGGAGAATAGCTGCAACAGGGCAGCTTATTTTCCCGGGCTTTATTTATCTGTATTGTGTTAATAATAAAGCAGGAGGTAAGGCGATATGAACAAAATCTGGCTGTCAGTTGTTATTGCGGCTTGCTTTGAAGTGGGCTGGGTAATCGGGCTCAAGCATGCGGATAATGCCGGGGAATGGGGCGGGACAGTAATCGCCATAATCATTAGCTTTTATCTGTTGATTATGGCTGGGCGCGATCTGGCCGTGGGAACGGTATATGCCGTTTTCGTCGGCCTTGGCACAGCGGGGACCGTACTGGCGGAGATCCTGTTGTTTGCTGCCCCTGTCGTACCGGCCAAGCTCGCCTTGATTGCCTTATTGCTAAGCGGCGTTATCAGTCTTAAGATGCTGAGTAAGCGGCAAGAGCAGGAGGTGTCATAGTATGGACTGGCTATTTTTAATCCTGGCAGGCGGTTTTGAGATGATCGGGGTTGCCATGATTAACAAGCTGCACAAAGACCGCAACTGGCAGGCCTTTGCTCTGTTGTTTACCGGCTTTGGCCTGAGTTTTTTCTTTCTGGCGCTGGCGATGAAAACACTGCCTATGGGCACCGCCTATGCGGTGTGGACGGGGATTGGCGCTGCAGGCGGCGCAATCCTGGGGATGTTGGTATATGGCGAACCTAGAGATTTAGCAAGAATTATTTCTATTGCCATTGTGCTAAGCTCTGCTGTTGGGTTAAAGCTGATTGGATAATCATCATTCGGATTAGTGATGGGCGCTTCAGAGGAAGCATAAAACCCGTAATTTTTTGCGGGTTTTATGCTGTTTATTTGCAGGTATGAGTGGTGGCGGGAGGAAAAAATACGATTTTTTTTTACAAGCAACAACCCTATTTGTGCGCAAGGAGTTTGCCGGATTTAGCTAGAATAGTAAAGAATGGCATAATTTTGAAAGTACAGTTGAGTCAAAGGAGCGTCCCCGGACTCTCTCGCTGAATAGTGGCACCATTGAGCTGGAAAAGAATGGGAGATAATAAGATACATGGAAAAGATACGAATAGCTATTGTCGGGCCTTCCGATTCGGTGTCCTTAGCCTATGCGGTAGCAAGGGAACGAAACGATATCTTAGCGCCGCAGGTTATCATCTATCAGGATGCAGCACAGGTTCCCGAGATTATGCAAGCCCGCTGCCCGGAATTTGATATGTGGTTATTCTCCGGCATTGTGCCATATCACTATGCGCTGTCTGTAGCCACACACAAGCCGGTGTTTTATATCCCCCACACCGGCTCCAGCTTATACCGGGCCTTGTTTGAGATTACGTATATTAAAAAACGGAAGCTCCATAGAATCAGCTTTGACACCTACAGTCAGGGCGATGTAGAAGAAACATTTAAGGACATAAATCTACCATTGCCTACCATCTATGTTAAACCTTTTGCCGATGTGGTTTCGGCCAAGGATTTTGCGAGTCATCATTATGAATTATGGCAGGCTGGCAAGATTGATATTGCCGTCACTTGTTTTTTGGCAACTTATGAAAAATTAAAAGAACTAGGGGTACCTGTTATTCGCGTCTGGACGACACGGAGCAATATCCGCACAACGTTGGATGTGGCAATAAATTCCTGTTTGGCGCAACGGTTTAAAGGAACTCAACTGGCGATACAAGAAATTGCAATTGATGAATACGATAATATAGTACGGGCCAGTTCAAGCTATAATGTGAAACGGATGGAAATGTGTTTATACAAGATTTTAATCGACTATGCCGAAATGCTCAAAGGTTCGCTTGTAAGCCGGGGTGATGGCCAGTATACTTTGTATTCTACCCGGGGCATACTGGAAGAAATCACCAATGAACTTACGGTTATTCCTATTCTGGAAGAAATATCCTGCCAGGTAAAGGCGGCGGTCAGCGGCGGCATTGGGTTCGGTGTTACGGCCTATGACGCCGAACAAAATGCATTTCGTGCCCTGGGCATTGCCCAGCAGAAAGGCACGGGCTTATGGCTGGCAGTCAATGATGACCGGGAAGTGATCGGCCCATTAAGCTCGGCCGTCTACCTTAAATATTCCGTGCAGGCCGATGCTGCGGCCTGTAAGCGCGTGGCGGACGAACTAAACCTCAGCGTCACTACGGTAAATCGTTTGCTGGCAGTAATTGATAAACTGGATAAGGATACGATTGGGGCGGAGGAGTTAGCCGTATATCTGACCATTACGGCCCGCAGCGCCAGAAGAATCTTAACTATAATGGTGGCGAATGGGTTGGCTGAGTTGGCCGGGGAAGAGATGCTTGCCAAGGGGCGGCCGCGTAAACTCTATAAAATCAATGTCCGCTTACTGCTGGAGCATTTCACATAATCAAGATAAATTCAGCTAAAATATATTGACAATGGCCATAAAAGCAAGTATAGTATATTACATAGCAATGAAGCTCTCGTATTTTTATATACGAGGGCTTTTGTTGTACAGTACGAGGTAAAACTCGTTTTTTAAATTGCTATTTAAGGAAATATCCGTAAATAGACTGAAAATGGAATGACGGCATACTGCTTATGCGGTTTGCCTAGTACCTCATCTCCCTTCAAACCAAGGATATTTTGCGCATCTTTTCCCGCCCTGCTTCGTTGTCGTCGCCTTACATATGTCCGATATGTGCGGCTCCTCCGCCTTGCATTGCGAAAAAATCTACGCAAACTATTCCCTCGCTTTTAAGAAAGATGAGGTACTAGTGGTCTGTCTACACTGGAATCATAATCAATGTAGTCAGGCCACCAGTTTGAAAAAAGCCGGAAAGGAGCTAGGACTCAGCAATAAGAAGTAACGAATTTCAGTGCAATAAGGGGAGAGGTGTTTGCTATGATGCTCACTATTGGTGTGATTTTGGTCATTATTACCATTTACTTTTTAGTCAAACGTTACGACGCGCGCTTAGTGCTGTTAGTATCCGGTATTCTTATGGCCTGTGTGGCCGGCACCCCGATGGCGGCTTTGAACGCCTTTGCCAAAGACATGACCAATGCCGGACTGATTCAGGCCGTATGTTCTGTTATGGGCTTTGCTATGGTTATGCGGTTTACCGAATGTGACAAACATTTAATCAATCTGATGGCCAGTGGTTTGGGAAAAGTTCGCCCGCTTTTGATTCCCGGCGTGGTGATTGCCACCTATGCCGTCAATGTGGCGTTGCCGAGTGCGGCAGGAACCGCGGCGGCGGCAGGCGCAATTTTTGTGCCGCTGATGATGTCTGCCGGTGTGCATCCGGCCATGGCGGCGGCAGCAGTCAAGTGCGGTACATACGGCAGTATGCTTAATCCAGGGTTGGCACATAATCCGATTGTGGCAAAAATTGCCGGCGTAGGGGTTATGGAAGTTATTGCCTTTCAATTCAAAGCCAACATTGCGTCGCTGATTGTGGCTGCAATTTTAATTACTGTTATTGCCTACTATAAAAAAGAACACAAGGGCTACCACGCGGCGGGGCTGGAAGTGGATAACTCCTTTAAAGTGAATCTGCTTTATGCGCTGATGCCGATGTTTCCGATTCTGCTTCTCCTTTTGGGGGCTACCTTGGTACCCGCTTTAAAAACGGATGTGCCTCAGGCTATGATTATTGGCAGTGCCCTGGCTTTTATCGTTACCAGGAAAAATCCTGTCGGCCTTAGCAATGCTTTTTTTGACGGTATGGGCAAAGCCTATGGTGAAATTATCGGCATTATTATTGCGGCCGGGGTATTTGTGTCAGGCTTGACGGCAATGGGGTTAGTCAAGGCCTTTATTGACGCCATGCTCCATAATCCGGCCATTGTCAAGCTGTGTGCTGCTGTTGGGCCTTTCCTTTTGGGCTTTGTCACTGGTTCCGGCGATGCGGCGACGATGGCTTTCAATCAGGCCGTTACACCTCATGCCGCCGATTTTGGCATGGAAGTTATGCAAATGGGCAGTATGGCTACCTTAGGCGGTACGCTTGGGCGTACGATGTCGCCGATTGCCGGCGCCACGATCATTGTAGCCGGTATTGCCGGTGTTAACCCGATGGAAGTGACAAAACGCAACTGGCTGCCGATGGTGGGGGCTATGATTATCGGCATGGCCCTTTTGATGTATTAATAGCAGGCGGGAAGCTGTATTCAATAAAATTATAAGCAAAAGCTGCAAGTCTGTACATCGCCCGGCGGTGTGCGGCTTGCGATTTTGCTTGCAACGGCTACAGCCGGCGAAACTGTGCGCCAATTATAGGCAAGGCCTTAATGTCAGGATTAACTTATTTTGACGAGGAGATTAACGCATGAATACGGACATTTTAGAATTAGTGCAAGCGAAAAAGGAGCAGCTTGTCAATTGCCGCCGCGATTTACATAAACATGCAGAAACAGCCTGGACGGAATTTCGTACAGCCTCAATCGTGGCTGAGACCTTAACCCGTCTTGGCTATCAGGTGGCAGTAGGCGAAGCGGTGATTGATGCTGAGGTGATGATGGGGGTACCATCCCCGCAGGAATTGGTCAGCCAGCAGGAAAGAGCTATAGCGCAGGGGGCTGATCCCAACTGGGTAGGCAGAATGACGGGTGGCAAAACCGGGGTAATGGGCGTGCTGCGCTGCGGGCAGCCAGGACCGGTGGCAGCATTCCGCTTTGATATGGATGCCAATGATGTAGCGGAAGCTATGGTGGAGGCACACCGTCCCTGGCGTGAAGGGTTCGCCTCTGTCAATGCGGGCGCGATGCATGCCTGCGGGCATGATGGTCATACGGCAATTGGCTTAACCCTGGCCGAAATTCTGGCTGAAAGGAAAGATGAACTGGCCGGAACGGTAAAGCTGATTTTTCAGCCGGCTGAAGAAGGGGTAAGGGGCGCGAAAGCGATGGTTGCGCGCGGTATTGTGGATGATGTCGATTTCTTTGTCGGCCTGCATCTGGGGATCGGATTGCGGCAAAAAGGCACGATGACCTGCAACACAGTAGGTTTCCTGGCGACGACGAAGCTTGATGCAGCCTATACCGGCGTTCCCGCCCATGCCGGCGCAGCGCCGGAAACCGGACAAAATGCCTTACTGGCGGCAGCCACGGCGGCCCTGAATTTGCACGCTATTTCCCGCCATAGCCAAGGGGCTTCGCGGATCAATGTCGGCGTACTGCAGGCCGGAACCGGACGCAACGTCATACCGGACAAAGCGGTATTGAAGCTGGAAACCCGCGGGACTACCAGCGAAATCAATGCTTATATGTACCAGCGAGCGCTTACGATCCTGGAGGCAGCCGCCGCGATGTATGAGGTGAAACTTGTTTTGTCGCCGATGGGCGGTGCCGCCAACTGTGAAAATAATCCGATACTTGTTGGGCGTTTACGGCAGGTTGCTGAAAAGAGCAACTTGTTTGCCCGCATATTGCCGGCAGGAAACATCGGCGGCAGCGAGGATTGTACCTATTTCATGGAACGGGTGCAGCAACAAGGCGGGCAGGCTGCCTATCTGATGATTGGTACCGAATTGGCAGCCGGGCATCATGATTCACGTTTTGATTTTGACGAAGATAGCTTGGTTAGTGCGACCGCTATGTTAGGCCAGGCCGCGGCCGAGCTTTTGCGTAAGGAATAGCTTGTAATTCAATTCATAAGAAATATTGTATACATTATTTCGGTATACAATATGGGGGTATTACTGTGCGTATAGAACAAGACTCATTAGGGGAAATGAAGCTTCCCGGGGCTGTGTATTATGGCATTCAAACTATGCGGGCCGTGCATAATTTCCCGATTAGCGGTGTGGGATTATGCAAAGAATTTATTATCGCGTTAGCAATATTGAAAAAAGCGGCCGCCAAGGCCAATATGAAAACAGGTCAGCTGGCGACAGATATCGGCGCGGCTATTGTGCAGGCTGCAGGCGAAATTATTGATGGCAAATGGCATGAGCAATTTGTTGTCGATTCGATTCAGGGCGGAGCCGGCACTTCGATGAATATGAATGCCAATGAGGTTATCGCCAATTTGGCTATTGAAAAACTGGGCGGCCATAAAGGCGATTATTCGCTGGTATCGCCCAACAACCATGTAAATATGGCCCAGTCTACGAATGACATTATGCCGTCCGCTATTCGCCTGGCTGCGATCAGTAAAGGTCACAGACTGCTTCAGGAATTGCTCTCTCTGGTAAACAGCCTGCACGCGAAAAGCGAAGAGTTTGCCGATTGCATTAAGATGGGGCGGACGCATTTGCAGGATGCGGTGCCGATTACGCTGGGGCAGGAATTTGCCGCCTATGCCATGACTGTCAAACGGGCCGGCAAACGCATCAGCGGTGAGCTGCAGAATTTTTATAATATCAATATGGGGGCTACGGCGGTAGGCACAGGCCTTAACGCCGACCCGGAATATATTGAAGAAGTGGTTAAGCAGATTAGTCTCCTTACCGGCGAAACCTTCCGCTCTTCCCCTAATCTTGTGGATGCCACGCAAAATACCGATGATTTGGCGGCGCTTTCGAGCGAACTGAAGGTGTGCGCTCTGTCATTATCAAAGATTGCTAACGACCTCCGGCTCATGGCTTCCGGCCCACGCTCCGGTCTCAGCGAAATTAGGCTGCCTAGCAGGCAGCCGGGTTCCTCCATTATGCCCGGCAAGGTGAATCCTGTTATTCCTGAAGCTGTTAATCAAGTAGCCTTCCAGGTGATCGGCAATGATCTTGCTGTCAGTTTAGCAGTCGAGGCAGGCCAGTTCGAGCTCAACGTCATGGAACCTGTCATGGCGTACAATTTATTTAACTCGCTGACCATTCTTACTAATGCGGTTAAGGTATTAAATGAAAAATGCATTGCTGGCATTGAGGCCAATTATGACAGCTGTAAGGCTAAAGTAAAAAACAGCATTGGAATTATTACCGCCCTGTCGCCGCATATTGGTTATGAAAAAGCTGCCGCCATTGCGAAAGAAGCCTTGGAAACAGGCATTCCTGTTGTGGAGCTTGTTAAACAAAAGGAACTTTTACCGGACGAACAGCTCGAAATTATCCTGTCACCAAGTGAGATGTGTAAGCCGGGTATTCCGGGTAAACAATTCTTGCTTCATGGATCATGATAAATAAAAACATCAATGCGCTTTCAGTTTGCATGGAGCTGGTGGTTATATTTTGTATGACACACAAATTTTAAAAAGAGAAGCCGCTGCTTATCTGCAGTCTTGCAGATGGATGGCGGTTTTTGTATCATGCAGTTTTATCAAGGCTGCTGGTGAATTGGGCTATACACAATCCGGTATCAGCCTTATGAGCAAAGCGCTGGAAAGTGGAATGGTTCCGCAACTATGACTCGGCGGTATTCCATAATTTCGCTAGTGATATCCAGGGCAGATGTGGACAGTTACAACAGACGGTGGTAGTATAATAGGTGTTTGCGCTTTTTATACTTTGGCAAAATGGAGAAGGTATCGATGAGTAAAGTTATTTGCGTATATAGTTCTTCCAGTTGGGCTATCGATCCGGTTTATTTCGAGGCGGCCTCCGCTTTGGGCCGGGAGATTGCAGCAAAAGGGCATCTATTCCTTTTCGGCGGCGGGCTCACCGGCCTGATGGGGGCCTGCGCCCGGTCGGTGCACCAGCACCATGGGCATGTTATCGGGATCATTCCGGAGGCATTACATGTTAAGGGCATTGTGTATGACCGGTGCGATGAACTTGTTGTAACCAAAGGACTGAGAGAAAGAAAGGCCACTATGGACGAACGTTCCGACGCCTTTATTGCCTTGCCGGGAGGATACGGCACCCTGGAGGAAGTTCTGGAAATCATAACCTTAAAGCAGCTGCGGTATCATAATAAACCGATTATCATTCTGAATATCAACCATTTCTATGACAAGCTGCTGGAGCAGTTTGAGACAATCATCAGTCAGCAATTTGCCAAACCGGAATGCCAGGAACTATACTTTGTGACAGAAGATATTTCTGCGGCTCTAGTCTATATTGATTCCTATGAGCCGCCGGTGTTTGTTCCGCGGTGGCTTACCGCTGTGCAGGATTAAACGCAGAGCCCGCCCAATTGGCGGGCTGTTGTATTGACGGAAAAATTTGAGGTACATCCAAAGCTGCCTGCTAAGCTTAGGCAGCGGCTAAAAAGACAGCGGCTTGTATATGCTTTTACAATTCATATATCTTTTGTCGCAAATATAATATAATGCCAATAGAGAGTTGCCTATATTGGGTGGATAAAAGAGGAGGAACTATGATTGGATCGCATGTTGGCGCCTTCAGGTGCCGGGCCTGTGGCTACTGCTGTTATAGAAATAAAGAATGGGATTCATACCTTGAGGTGGATGAGGCTACTTTTGAAAAAATAACCAGCGCGGGCATTGACGAAATCAAAAGCAATATTGCTGTAAGCCCAAATCAGGTGAGAAGGTTGAAATGCACCGGCAATCATTGTTCCTTTTTAAATAAGAATCATCTATGCGATATACATGCCAAGTATGGTTACGAGTATTTGCCTGATGCCTGTAAGACCTTTCCGCGCATCATCGGCTTAAGTACACGGGGAATAGAAATTTCGCTGATTTTTGTTTGCCGGGAAGCAATAAAAACAATCATCAATCAAAATAAAATCAGTTTCAGCCCGGGAATGCCTGAGGGGTTGATACAGCCCAATTTTTATCATTACGAGCTTTCCTCTACTGATGAATACGATATAGAGCGTATAAAACAATACTTTGAGTTTTTACCGCAGGCTATAAACGGTTTGCAGAACAGACATCTGTCATTTCAAAAACGGTTGCTTATTTTAGGTGAAAAGTCCCTGCAGATGAGTGAATACAGGGAAACTGTAATTTTCCCTGAACCGGACCTGAAGGCTGCGTTAGGAAGCCTGCACGCAATGATTATCAGTAGAACCCAGGAAACAGATAATGATTATACCGAACAATACCTCGCTAACCTCAGGATAATTCGCTCCATTATCGATGAACAGGCTTTTTCCCTGGCGGACTTCCAAGCCGTCAAGGAAAAATTTATTGTCAGGGACTATAACCACTATACATATGTATTGGAGAACTATGCCGTTAATTTTATGACTACCAACATATATTTTTTTAATGGGTCGGCCTTTGGTTATATTATGCTGATGATGCTATTGTCTTCGATTCAGTTATTTATGGCAGGCTATGCCGCGTTCTATCGGCGTACCCTGGATGAAGAAATAATAATGTTAGCCATTCAAAGCGTAGACACGGCTTTCTTTGGCCATATTCACTGGTTTTCGCAGAAAATAACTGCTATGATTAAACAGCATGGCATTTATACGTCCACAAAAATGGCCGTAAGGCTAGGCGAAGTATTGTAGCCTTTACCAGCTGGGGTTTTGGCGAAAACAATTGCCCGAAAAACGAGCGGCGAAGAATAAAAACAAATCACCTGTCCCCGTGTTTCAGACAGGCGATTGCTTCAGGGGGGAGGCTGGGGTAAGGCCTGTTTCACGCCTGCAATCTCGGCCGTGAGTACGTCTAAGGCAACAAGGTCGCCGGCATCCAGCTCTTGGAGAGAGCTTTTGCCCAAGGCTCGCATGGCCTCCTCCATTTCCAGGACCATGGATGTCAGTATGTTGGCCACACTGGTCGCGGCCTGGGCGACATCAAGCTGTGTTTTAGCGGCGGAACTATAATACACCAGCGCGGTGGGAGGCCCCCAGGGGGCGACTTTCGTGATTTGGTTATGCACCAGGGCAAACAGGGGAATGGTGCCGAGATAGACGGCGTCTGCTCCCAGGGCCAGCGCTTTGAGGCACTGGCCTGGCGTAAAGTAGCCGCCGGATATGATTAAACTGATCCCGGTATTTTTTAAAAACCGCTTGGCCCGGACTAATGCGCATAAACTCGGTAATCCTAAATCATCTTGTTTGGTCGGCGCCGAGCCGTGAGACCCGCCTTCGGCCCCGTCAAGCGCAATGACATCAAACCCTAACTGGACGGCGACGGCTAAATCCTGCTCAAGGTTAGCGGTGGCCATGATTTTTAGGGCTAGAGGAATGCCGTTGGCTCTTTGCCGTAATGTTTTCATAAACAACGGCCAATCTTCCGGTTTTTGCAACCCTGGCGGACCTGGGAGAGCAGGTACGGATTCATTGGGGCCCACGCCTGCCAGGAGGCGGGCTCTGCCCTCAATCTCCTTGGCTTCGATGCGGGATGTCCCTACGTTACCGCCTTGGCCCATTTGTACCTCCAGCATATCAGCGACGGCAATTTCGCCGTCAGTCCTTCCTCCCCATGGCCAGCGGCAAATTTGTAAAATAAATTTGCCTGCTGCCTGCGGTTCCTCCGGCAGAAAAGGCCCCTCGCCGGAATTGGCAGCCGTTTGCAGGGTTTTTGCGGCTTGCGCCAAAGCTAACTTTGCCTCCTCGCTGAGAGCTGTGCCATAGGCCATACCGCCGATCAGCAGGGGGATTTTTATATGCAGCGGTTTCTCCGCCGTTGGTCCGAGGGTTACGGTCATATCTATTCTGGCCCCTTCCGGCAGGGCTAATCTGGTCATCTGGCGGGGCGTGAACATGAGGTTATCATAGCCCAAAAAATGCCTGGGAGAGCCCAGGGGGCGGTTTATAACCTTGCCGGTTTCGGCCCGTAGGCTCATCTCTAACAAGTTTAAAGCAGATAACCGTTTCATTGACGTATATAGCTCGGCCAGATTCTGATCATAATCCTCGGTAAGTAGTTTTGCTAAGGAGTCGTCACTGACCCGATTAATAAAATAACGCAAAATAGGTTTGGCTGACAAGCTTAACGCTGTCAGCACAACAGCCACTAATAAGAGCGGCAGCCACCACTGGAAGTCAGTTATGATTATGTGCATTTTGCCATCCTAAGGATTTTGTATTATTGTTTCAATATTTCCTGTTGGTTACACCAGGGGGCCGGCGGGTCCGGCTGAATCAGAATGCAGTTTCACACCCGTAAGCGTCGCAGTCAGGGAATCCAGTGCAACGAGGTCATCAGGGCCAAGTTCTTGTAAAGAAGACTTGCCTAAGGCCTGTATAGTCTCCTCCATCTCCAGCACCATTGAGTTCAGTATATTAGCCACACTGGTCGCGGCCTGACCGATATTAAGCTGGCTTTTCGCCGGTGAATTATAATACACAAGGGTGGTGGGAGGTTCCCAGGGCGAGGCTTTGATGGTTTGATTATGGGCGAGGGCTAACAGGGGAACGGTACCCAGGTAGATGGCATCCGCCCCCAGGGCCAACGCTTTCAGGCACTGGCCTGGCGTAGAAAAGCCGCCTGCTGCCACTAAACTAATCCCGCTATTCGCCAAATACCGCTTGGCCCGCACCAGGGCATAGATGTTAGGCAAGCCAAAATCATCCTGCTTAATGGGCGCTGTTGCGTGCGTTCCGCCGCCGGACCCGTCAATCACGACCGCATCAAAGCCCAGGCTGACGGCAACCGCTAAATCTTCCTCAATCCGGTCAGTGGCCATAAGTTTGAGGGCTATGGGAATACCCTTGGCTCTTTGGCGCAATTTATTCATAAACGCAGGCCAATCGGCAGGGGTTTGAATTCCGGGCGGGGCAGGCAGGGCAATAGCCGGTTCGCCGGCAGCCAAGCCGCCGAGTCGGCGCGCCCTGCCCTCGATTTCCACCGCATCAATGCGGGATGTGCCAATATCAGCCCCCTGGCCCATTTGAACCTCCAGCATATCGGCGGCGGCGATTTCCTGGTCTGTTCGCCCGCCCCAGGACCAACGGCAAATTTGTAAAATAAATTTGCCGGCTACCACCGGTTCTGCCGGCAAAAACGGGCCTTCGCCGGAATTTGTCGCTGTTTGCAGCACTTTCGAGGCTCTGGCCAAAGCCAGTTTCGCTTCCTCGCTGAGGGCCAAACCGTAGGCCATACCCGCAATCATAAGCGGGATTTTTATAGTCAGCGGTTTTGCCGCTTGCGGGCCGATGGTTACGTTCATGTCAATGGGCGCACTTGGGGGCAGGGCGAAGGCCGTCATTTGCCGGGGGGTAAACATCAGGTGGTCATAACCGGGAAAATGCTTGGGTGAGCCTAGCGGCCTGGCTATACCTTTGCCGGTTTCGGCCCGTAAGCTTGTCTCAATTAAATTTAGCACGGAAAACCGCTGCAGTGATGGGTACAGCTCGGCCAGGTTTCGCTCATAATCAGTGGACAGCAGCTTGGATAAAGCAGCGTCCGAGACCCGGTTTATGATACAGCGCACAATTGGTTTAGCCAGCAAGACGGCTGCTGCCGCTGCCAAAAGCAGTGACAGCAGCAGCAACAGCAATAATTGGGAATTACTGATAATAATTGGCATAATGTTTTTCCCTGCCTGGATTTTTGCTTACTAGTCCGCCAAGTCTGAGCTATAGGCTGAATTGCGCGAAGTTTTTCGCCCGGCAAGGCGAAGGACGCTAACTGATTCAGTAAGTTCTGCCGTAACGAGGCCGGTAGGTGACAGGCCTCTTATTACTTGCGCGGCCGCGCATAGCGGGCATCTGCAAGGTGACGACAACGAAGCCGGACGGGAAATACCGCGCTAAGAACACCGCAGGTTTAGGCGTGGTGGACTACCAGTAGTATTCAACATTTCGCGCCGCTTTAAACCAGGGGGTGGTTATGGGGCCGGCAATGACCGGCTTGCTGTAAAGACTGCTACTTTGTGTTGAATACGGCAATAATAGGCAAGAGGGGGAGTTGCCGTGGCCAAATTGTATGTCTTTATTAGTCTTTTGTTAGCTACCATAAGCCTCTTTACCTTGCTTGTCTATCATTCCATCCTTAATGCTTCCTCGGCCCGGCCGGTTCCGCCGGACGCGATACCGGGGAAAACCGCCTTTCAGAAGCGAGCCTGCGTCGAATGCCATACTGTTTTTGGCAACGGCGGCTATGTAGGGGGCGACCTTACGAAGGTCTGTCAAAAAAGGGGAGAAGCGGTACTTAAGGACTATCTGGTACACCCGCCGATATTAACCGGAGCCAAACACAAGCGTCATGCCCAGGTTACCGAGCAAGAGGCTGAGGCCATTGCCGCCTATCTTAAATTCCTTAGTACCATTGATACCCTTGGCTGGCCCCTTGATGCCAATAACCGCGGTCATTCGGGGCAGCACCCGGAAGACATAAGGTAAAAGGAGCTTATAATGCTAATCTCCCAAAAACTGTGTTATAAGTACGCTTTGATCACTTTTTTATTTTTTGGCCTGCAGGGGATCATCGCGCTGGCCGGTGCCTTGGAAACCGTGTTTCCCGATGTGCCCATGCCGCTTCCATTTACTGCCGGCAGAGCCTTTCATCTCAATATCAGTATTATGTGGCCGCTGTTTGGCATAACCGGGATCATCTACTATTTTTTTTGCAGTGAAGCCGGCAGGGAAATCTATAGTGTAAGACTAATCGAAGCAAATTTTTGGCTGTTGTTAGTCACGATAGTAACAATACTTGGCTCACTTATCCTTGGGTTCAATGCAGGCATTGAATATCTCGAAGCGCTGCCGCCTCTCAAAGTGGGGATTGCGATCTCTATCAGCATCCTGTTTTATAATCTTATCCGGACATATATGGCAGCAAAGGTACCAAAAAGCCGGGCCACGCTGGTTAGTATGTTAGCGGGGAGTTTTACCCTGATCGTTTTTTTTATTCCCAACATCCTGCGTTATTCGCATCCGGTCGCAGAAGAATTCTTAAAGTTCTGGGTCGTTCATCTGTGGGAGGAGATGAGCCTGGAACTTATCGGCACCGGCGTGCTGGGGGCCGTTGTGGTGACACTGCCGGGAATGCAGCGCCGGGTCATTGAAAATGTACTTTATTTGGATATGATAGTTATGGTGGTAACCGGTGTTCTGGCTACCGGCCATCATTATTACTGGACCGGCGGACCAGCCTACTGGATTTGGGTCGGCGGCGCCTTTAGCACAATCCAGATCGTGCCGGTGTTATTACTGCTTTATTCTATTATGAGGACGGTAAAAGTCCAGTATTTTTACCAATTTGGACAACGGGAGAAAATGGTTACAGCCATGCTGGCGTGCAGTATGTTTTATCATATTTTTGGAGCCGGTCTGCTGGGCTTTTTTATGGCTATTCCGGCTGTTAACAAATATATTCACGGAACGTACATAACCTCCGCCCACTCCCATCTTGCGGTGTTTGGCGTCTTTGGTTTTCTGGTGCTGGCCCTGAGCTATTACATCTTTTTCTCAGAGGTCGCACTTGACACAAAAAATTATTTGTTTAGCTGGATCGGACTCCTGCTGCTCAATGGCGGTTTATTGATTATGTCAGTCGCCCTGCTTGTTGCCGGCGGCCTTCAGTCGCATTTCTGGTATGTTCTGGGCTTAACTGTTGGTCAAACCAACCAGGGGCTTTTTCCCTGGCTGCTGCTGCGGCTGGCAGGCGGGCTGGTATATGCCGCGGGCAGCTCGCTGCTCACCTATGTAGTTATAAACAAAGCCTGGAGCAGTTTTTCGCTCTGTTTTCCTTCGCTGAAGCTGTTGGAAGAGCAGCAATGTATGGCGCTAAAAGATCTTCACACCGGCTTTCAACAAGTAGTGGTTACGGCGAATAAACTGGAACAGGCATTAAGGAAAACGAAAATGGTATTGGATGAGTATCTTAAACCAAAACCTTAAGGGGCATGGTTTTTATGGGCTCCCTTTACGCTGGCCATTGTCGGTCTCATGGGATATACGGTCGGCGCCATCTGCGAAACCAACCGGACGTTGACGGCCTATGTCCTGATCCTGGCGGCGGCTTGTTGCATGAAAGTGGTTGCTTATTATGGCGCCGCAGGGATTATTTACGGCAGCTGGCTGGTGCCGATGGCATCCATTCCCGGCAACCTCGTTCAGAGCGGCGTGGCGGCGGTTATTGTACTGCCGGTTGTGGTCAAGTCGAGAAAATATGCGGCTGTTTGGTTCTGGGCAGGAAGCCGCAAGTAAAGCAGCTATTCAAAAAAGATGTCCTACAGTTCAGGAACTGTAGGGCATCTTTTTTGGCCGTAATGGCTGTTAGTGCGCCGGCTATTCGTATGCGTGTTAGACAAGGAATTAGGAGCCTTCGCCGTGGCGCTGGCCGGTGTGGTTATGATTTTTAACCTTCTTGGAGCCGGAAAGTGGTTCCGGCATATCGCTATCCTGATTTTTGCTGCGTTTAGGCGGATGGGGCTGATCCACAGGGTAAGCTTCCGGTTTCGTCATATATTCTTCCTCCCTCCGGTAGTTGCTGGATATTAATATCAGTCCGGCGATTAGCCGGTGCTTATACCTTACTATATAACTTGCGCGGCTTACCTGGTTTTATGCGTGGAAAACCTGCGGTTAATTGTGCTGTTTTGCCACAAGCAAAACAGTAGCCTAGTAGCCTGTCCCCGCGTCGTAATAAACATTGTCCCGCCAATGGCGGGACAGTATAAATTTCATCCAGGAATCAGGGTTATACTTTCGTTTCTTTAACATGGTCGCCAACCAATGCCTGCCGTTTAATGGTCATTTCAATCCGTTCAATCGGCAGCAGGCGCATGATAATTACGCAAACAATAAATTCAATACTCAGGTAGCTGGCATTAAACAGGAAGGAATACAGATAGGGCGAGACCGTCGGCGGCGCATAGCTGGCAAAAAACACGATGCCGGAAAGATAATGGAAGATAAACCGTCCCATAATGCCGACAGCAGCCCCCGTCAGGTACCGGCCCTTGAAATAGCCTGCCAGCCCCAAAGCCATAAAGGGCAGCGGATAATCAAACAACATCTGTACCGGGTGCAGGATAAAGGGGTCCTGGATCAAATTAATCATACCATATAAAAAACCGGTGAGATACCCAACCTCGGGGCCGTAAAAAAACGCCATCAGCAGTATGGGAATCATGCTGCCGGGAGTTACGCTGCCCCCCTGCGGCATATGGTATAGCTTAAAGGCGTGCAGAATGGCAGCCAGAGCAAGCGCGAGCCCGATATGGGACATCAGCCTGGCGTTACATGTTATCTTCTTCATGCGCAGCAGCGCTGCGACCAGCAGAATAACTCCTCCCAGCGTCAACAGTACGGTCGGGCTGGCTGCAATCGTTGCCAGGTTGTCCAGCAGATTGCCGTTCATATCTTTTCTCCTCCATTCGAAAATAAATACAAGCCGCAGGCCCTGGCAGGCCTGCGGCTTTTGCTGTACGTCAAGTCGCTTCCCTACGCTGGCATTATCCAGGTCAGGTTAAGGGTTAATGAAATCTGCTTTCATCTCTCAGCCCGCAGGCACCCCTAGCATATTTGGTATTTTATTCCACTATAGCACTGTTTGGTTTAACCGGCAAGTATTTTATAAGTTTTGCAAGTTTTGTTCTTATTTATCATGGGGCCATTGCAGATAAACCCCCAGCAAGCCTGCAGCCACCGCTACCGTTACTTCCTGACAGGCGGCCAGCGGCCGGTTGCTGATGGCGTAGGGCCGGTCCCGCCGCAGCTCGGTTTTCTGCAAAGGCCAGCGCACGCCGTCAATGGAAACCCCCAGGCAGCAGTCGGACAGGGAAAGCAGGGAGACGACGGCAGGCTTGGCCTCCGCTTTTATCCGCACGGTATCCTGGCCTGCTATAAACAACATGACTTCCGACTCATCGGCGGCAATCCCTTTGCCGCCAAGTGCTTCCCAGCCGGCTAACGACTGAATATTGCTAAAAGTATGGTCAAACCGCCCACCCCAGACACCGGTGACAACGGCAGTGGCCGGACCGTACATAGCCCGGGCTCTAAGCAAAGCCAGCTGAAAATCGGTATGATCCTTGTCGGCGGGATAGGCCTCGACCGGCACGCCCAGGCTCTTGCCCCAGGCCCACGCCTCGGGGCTGGCGCTGTCGCCGTCGCCAATGATCCGGGCCGGGGTTATACCGGCCTGGCGGCTGATATGGATGCCGCTGTCGATACACCACAGAGGGGCCTGGGGTGCCAGCTGCAGAAACCATTCTGCGGCCGGCGGTCTGCCGCCGGCCGCCAGCAACAGCGTTGCCGCCGGCAGCGGTTTGCCAAATATAAGCTCTGCCTGCGGCAGCTTTACAGTATGTCCCATGTTTACACCTGTCCCATTCGAATACTTTAAATCTTTACTTCACCCTCGCGTCCTTATTATCCTTTTCGCCTTTAATTAGAGCTGTCAATAAACCAGGCCGGGGGCTGCTTGGGGATGAAACACATAACCTGTCCCCATGTTTTCTATCCCCATGTTTTCGTGTTTGGGGACTGATTTGGCGGGTTCGTCAGCCAATTCCTGCGTTTGGTCGTAATTGTATGTTGCGCGGAGCAACAAGCCGCTACTATTATATTAGAATATTCTGAAGGAGGTCTTTCCGTGAGCCAATCCGTGTTCCCCCGGTCAAGCGAGGAGTTGCAGCATCTAGTGCGGACAGCGGCTGATACTGGCAGTCTGCTATATAACTACCGGCCGGGAAAGTCTGCAGGCGTAACCATCGATTTGGCAAAATTGGATAAAATCATTGAAATTGATACGGCTAACCTTGTCGCCACTGTCGAGGCCGGCGTTACACTCGGGCTGCTGGCCGAGCGGTTAGGCGCGCAAGGCCTGCGTTTTATCCCGGCCGACACCCCGTTTTATCATCACAAAACGGTCGGGCAGCTGTTTTATGAAGGCTGTTCTAACCTATCCAGCCTGAAATACGGGAGCGCCAAGCATTTCCTGATGGGCTCGGAGGTTGTTCTGCCGACAGGCGAGGTATTGAAAACAGGCGGTAAAACTGTCAAGAATGTTACCGGTTATGACTTTACCCGTTTTTTTAACGCGCCCTACACCGATTATGGCATTACCGCCCAATTTCTGCTGAAATTATTGCCTGTGCCGGAGACGCGCAAAGGGGTGGCCGTCACTTTTTCCAGCCTGGAAGCCATGTTGGCCTTTGTCAAAGACCTGAGAGAAAGCCGGTTGGTACCGGCCTATTTGTTGTGGGTGGATGACAGGGTGCAGGATTTTTTCCCAAACAACCGGCAAGGTCAGCTGGTTATGCTGGAGTTTGACGGCTTGCGGGAAGAAACCGATGAGCAAAGCAAAAGTGCGGCGGCGCTTATTAAAAAGCAGGGCGGGACGGTCCGGGAGGCTTATGAAGGGCGCGGCCAGACAGCAGTTACCTGGAACGGTCTCTATCATCAGGCCGGCAGGTACGTCCTGACTGATGAATATAAGCTGGCCTTTACCCGTCAGGCCGAATTCATTGGCGCCTGTTATGAAGCGGCCAGGCGTTGTGGCGTTCAAGCCGGCCTGTTTGGCCAGGTGGCGGAGGGCAAACTCAATATTGCTTGCCCCGGGCCGGAAGCGGACGCTGCTTTTATTGCCGAGCTGCAGGCGGCTGTTAAGCAGGCGGGCGGCATTGCGGCCGGCAAGTATGAGCGGCTGGCCGGAGGTCCCGGCGGCGGTGCTCTGGCCGAGCTTGAGCAGCGAGCCAAGCTGGCTTTTGACCCGCATCTTATCCTGAATCGCCTGACGCTGCAAGGGGGGAAATAAATGGCGAACCATTACGGAGAATGGCAAAAACAACTGGTCAAATGCATTCGCTGTGGTACCTGCCGGTCTGTTTGCCCGGTTTTTCAAGCCGCCGACAATGAAAACACCACAGCCAGAGGCAAAGTCAAATTGCTGGAAGCGGTTAGTGAGGGAAAATTAGCGCTGACCCCTGCGCTGCAGGCCCGCATGTCCAGGTGCTTATTGTGCAAAGCCTGCGTCAGCGGCTGTCCCTCCGGCGTAAGGACCGATGAGTTGTTTTTAAGCGCCAGGCAGGTCCTGGCTGCCAACAATGGACTGCCTCTGGCTAAAAAGCTGGCGTTCACCGGCCTGACCTACCGCCGGCTGTTTGATCTGGGGCTCAAAATGGGGGCTGCTTTTCAGGGGCTTGTCTTTAAAGATGCCCCAGGCGGCAGGGGGAAATTAGCCCGTATCCCGGTGCCTGGCGCCGGGCTTAGTCAGCGCCGGATCATTCCGCCGCTAGCCGTCTCGCCGCTAAGAACCCGGCTGCCGGAAACCAGCAGGGTAACGGCGCCGCAAGCGAGAGTGGCGTTTTATACCGGCTGTATGCTGAATTATGTCTATCCGGCAGCCGGTGAAGCCATTGTTAAGATTCTTAAAGACCACAAGGCCGAGGTCGTCATTCCGGCCAGGCAAAGCTGCTGTGGAACTCCGGCGTTTACTTCCGGCGACTATCAGGTAGGGCGGCATCTGGCTGAAGAAAATGTCAAGCTGCTGGCAGCCGGCAATTACGATGCCATCATTACCGGCTGTGCTTCGTGCGGGTCGGCCTTACAGCATGAATACGGCGCTATTATCGCCGATCCGGCCGTAAAAAAGTCCTGGGAGGCAATTGCCGGAAAAGTACAGGACATTACCCAGTTTGTGGCGGCCCTGGGGCTCAAAAACGAGCTGCGGACAGTACGGGCGAAAATTACCTACCATGACCCCTGCCACCTGGTGCGAGGCATGGGCGTTGCCAAAGAACCGCGGCAGTTATTAAAGGTTATTCCCGGCGTGGAATACGCAGAAATGCAGGATGCCGCCAAATGCTGCGGCGCCGGCGGCACTTTCAGCATGGCTTACTATGACGTAGCCCGGACCATTAATGACTGGAAACTGGCTAACGCGGAAAAGACCGGAGCCAATATTTTGGCAACAGGCTGCTCAGCCTGCCGGATGCATATTACCGACGGACTGGGGCAAAAAGGCAGCCCCATGCAGGTGCTGCATACGGCTGAGATTATTGCCAGGGCTTACGGCCTGGACTAAGGAGGTGGAGAAATGGAACAGCAAATTATCGCTGAATTAAAAAGACTGGTTGGTCCTCAATATGTTATGGACCAGTTGGAAGACAGGCTCTGTTATTCTTTTGACGCTACCTTCCGCGATTTTCCGCCTGAGGTGGTGGTTAAGCCCGGCAGTGTGGCGGAAATCGCTGCTGTTGTTAAACTGGCCGGCAGACACAATATCCCCGTAACGGCCAGAGGCGCGGCCACCGGCTTATCCGGCGGCTCGGTGCCGGTAAAGGGCGGCATTTGCCTTGTGCTTACCCGCCTTAACCGGATTATTGAGATTGATAAGGCCAACCGGGTGGCTGTGGTCGAAGCCGGGGTAATTACCGAGGATTTTGTTGCGGCTGTAAATCAGGCCGGCCTTTTCTACCCGCCTGACCCGGCCAGTGCCAAGACCTCAACCATGGGCGGCAATATTGCCGAATGCGCCGGTGGCCCCAGAGGCGTTAAATACGGCATCACCCGCGACTATGTGCTGGGGCTGGAGGTTGTCTTGCCTGACGGCCGTGTCGTTGAGCTGGGCAACCGGTTTGACGGCGAGATGGCCGGTCCGGACTGGACCATGCTCCTTGTCGGCTCCGAAGGCACACTGGGGCTTGTGACCAAGGCATATATAAAACTTGTCGACAAACCCAGCGCGAAACAAACCCTGCTCGCTATTTTTAACAGCCTTGATGACGCCGCCCGCACTGTCAGCGAAATGATTGCCTCCGGCACCATCCCGACCACACTGGAGATTATGGATAACCTGACGATCCGCGCCGTCGAGGATTACCTGCAGGTGGGTCTGCCCGTCCAGGCCGAGGCCATTCTCCTGATTGAAGTGGATGGCAGTGCGGCAGCTATTGCCAGACAGGCCGGGCATGTCATGAAGGTGTGCAAACAGTGCGGCGCCACTGAGATCCAGGCAGCCTCCACCCCGGCTGATATTGATAAACTGTGGCGTGCGCGCCGCGCCATTTCCCCGGCCTGCGGCAAGCTCAATCCGACTAAAATCTCCGAAGACGCCACTGTGCCGCGCAGCGAGATCCCGGCCATGGTCCGCCGCCTGCGCGAGATCGCCCGCAAGTATGACTTAAAGATGGTTATTTTCGGTCATGCCGGTGATGGCAACCTGCATCCCAATATATTGAGCAATAAGCATGACCGCGAAGAAATGGAACGGGTGGAGCAGGCGGTAGCGGAATTATTCCAGGCGGCCCTGGCTCTGGGCGGCACGTTGTCAGGCGAACACGGTATTGGCTATATGAAAGCACCGTTTCTCAAATGGGAGACAGGGGAAACCGGCTTTGCCGCCGGGCAAAAGCTGAAACAGGTCCTCGATGAGCAAGGCCTGTTTAACCCCGGCAAGCTCTTTAATGCGTAACGATAAAATAGTTGTAACATTGATGAGGGGGAGGAAGAAAAATGCTGAAAACGGTATCCCGTTATTGTAAGGGCTGTGGGATTTGTGTTGAGTTTTGTCCGAAAAAGGTGCTGCAGCTCGACGCACTGGGAAAGATCGAGGTTGCCGGGGCTGAGGCTTGTGTGGCTTGCGGGCAGTGTGAACTCAGATGCCCTGACTATGCTATTTATGTGACCGCAGATTAACAGGATAATGAACGGAGGAATGGATTCATGGCGAAAGCAGTACTGATGCAGGGGAATCATGCTTGCGCAGAAGGCGCACTTGCCGCCGGCGCCCGCTTTTTTGCCGGCTACCCGATAACACCGTCAACGGAGGTGGCCGAGCTGTTGGCCAAACGGCTGCCCCAGGTCGGCGGCACCTTTATTCAGATGGAAGACGAAATTGCCGGTATGGCGGCAACCATCGGCGGGGCTTTGACCGGTGTTAAGTCGCTGACAGCCACAAGCGGTCCCGGCTTTTCCCTCAAGCAGGAATTAATTGGCTATGCGGCTATGGCCGAAGTACCCTGTGTTATTGTCAATGTACAACGGGTGGGCCCCAGTACCGGCCAGCCGACCTCGCCGGCGCAGGCCGATATTATGCAAGCCCGGTGGGGATCGCATGGCGACAGGGGGGTTATCGCGCTCTGCCCGGCCAGCGTACCGGAGTGTTACCGCCTGACAGTAGAAGCCTTTAACCTGGCCGAGCGATACCGCACACCGGTGGTATTGCTGCTTGATGAAATTATCGGTCATATGCGGGAGAAATTTGAGCTGCCTGAACCGGGGACGGTAAAAATTATTAACCGCAAGCAGCCCGGCCTGCCACCGGGGGTGTTTCGCCCGTATGAGCCGGATCCTGACGGTGTGCCGCCGATGCCGGCCTACGGTGACGGTTACCGGTTCCATGTTACCGGTCTGGCGCACGACTATACCGGTTTTCCCAGCGGGGCTAATGCCACTTCCCAGGAGCTGATTGCCAGGCTGCATACCAAAATCACCGCTCATATTGACGATATTGTTACCTTTGAAGAACAGTATACAGAGGATGCCGCAGTGGCCGTTATTGCTTTCGGCGGTACGGCCCGTACGGCTTATGCCGCCATTGCCGGGGCGCGGGAGCAGGGGATCCGGGCCGGCTTGTTCCGGCCTGTTACCATCTGGCCGTCGCCGGCAAAACAGATTGCGGCCCTGGCTGAAAAGGCTAAAACCATAATTGTGGCCGAACTCAACTACGGCCAATATGTTGGCGAGGTCGAGCGGATTGTCGCCGGCCGGGCCAGGGTGGTATCGCTGGCCAAGTGGAATAATGACCCGATTACACCGGCTGAAATGCTGGCAGTCATTAAAGAGGCCAGCACCAACTGAGGAGGAAATAAGGTGGAACAATTACTGGAAAAATACTTTCGGCCTAAATTGCCGCATATGTGGTGTCCCGGTTGCGGCAATGGCATTGTAACGGCCGCTATTGTCCGGGCTATAGACAAACTGGGGCTTGACCAGGATAAGACGACCATCGTGTCAGGGATCGGCTGTTCGTCCCGGGCTCCCGGTTACCTGCACTTTGATACCCTGCACACGGCTCATGGCCGGGCGCTGCCGTTTGCCACCGGCATTAAGCTGACTAAACCCGGCCACAAGGTGCTTGTTGTCAGCGGCGATGGCGATGCGACCGCCATTGGCGGCAATCATTTCATTCATGCCGCCAGACGTAATATTGATCTTACGGTTATTATATACAACAACAATATCTATGGGATGACCGGCGGGCAGTATTCGCCCCTGACCCCCCGGCAGGCCAAAGCCACGACCGCGCCTTACGGCAATATCGACCGGGCTTTCGATTTGGCCCAACTGGCTAAAGGGGCGGGAGCCACCTTTGTTGCCAGGTCAACCACCTACCATGCCAAGCAGCTTGCGGGACTGATCGCCAAGGCCATTGTCCATGAGGGGTTTGCCGTGGTGGAGGCCCTGACCGGTTGTCCGATTTCCTTTGGCCGCCAGAACAAACTGGGAAAACCGGCCGCCCTGTTGGCCTGGCAGCGAGACAATACCGTGCCGGTCGAAGCGGCAGCCAGGCTCACGCCGGAGCAATTGGCGGGAAAAATCCCGATTGGCTTGCTGCATCAGGAAATGGCGCCGGAATATACTGCTGAATATGGCCAGGTTATTACACAGGCGATGGGAGGGCGTGGTTAATATGATGGAAGTCAGATTAAGCGGTTCAGGGGGCCAGGGGTTGATCCTGGCCGGTATTATCCTGGCCGAAGCGGCCATTGCCGACGGCAAGGAGGCGGTGCAGTCCCAGTCTTACGGGCCCGAAGCCCGCGGCGGTTCCAGCAAATCAGAGGTTATCATCAGCAGCAGCCTCATCCATTACCCTAAAGTGGCCAACCCCGACCTGCTCCTGGCGATGACGCAGGAAGCACTCCATAAATATGGCCCCGATTTGAAGGACACAGGCCTGCTGATCGTTGACAGCACCTTGGTCCGCGACGTACCGGCAGGCTATAAACAGGTGCATGCCGTCCCCATCACCCAGCTGGCCAAAGAACGGTGCGGCCGGGAGCTGTTCGCGAACATTATCGCCCTGGGGACAATGATAAAGCTTACCCGCTCTGTCAGCCTGGAGGCCATGGAAAAGGCCGTTCTGGCCCGTGTGCCTAAAGGTACGGAGGCTATGAACAGGTTAGCCTTGCAAACCGGTTATCAGGCAGTGTAACATTGTCTTGTGAACATAAATTATCGCTTTGCATAAAATAATGAAGGTAAAATAAATAAAATCCGCTGTATCCATAATCATCGGAATAACAGCGGATTTTTTGTTTCTCTTTATGACGCATATAGTCGTTTTTGCGGTCGACCCAGATAGGCGCCAGTTTTACTGCGGGAGTCATTGCCCGATTCGGTTTACCGGCAATCTTTAAAGTGTTTGGATTAATGGTGCCACATTTAATTATTTTTTTCTTTTTGGACATGGCTGCACCTCCTGTACTGATACCATTATAAGCTAATCACGCTCTATTGGCAAATGGTCCAATACTGTATTGGACCATTCACCAAGCGAATATACTGCAGGAAGGCTGCTTTGCGATGCATGGGGATGAATACGGTGTCAACTCTTTCGTTATGGTTGGAGTGTAAAAAGAAATACCGCCTTTAGGCGGTATAGCGTCATTTTTCTTGCGGTAACTGTGGCCTAGTGATCGAATTTACTTCTTTAGCACTTTCCTTGTTGGAGACAGTCTTAGGATCACCAAGGGTAACACGGGGTGAATTGCCGGTTTTTTTACTTTGGTATAGATTACTCATCATGCACCTCTTTCGCGTAATGGTCGAAGTTAGCTTTTCCCTGAATAAGATAAGCCATACCAGCAGTAATAATTGAAGTGGAGGGAGAACAATGAAAGCCATAACAATCCTGGAGCCGTGGGCAAGCCTAATTGCCGGCGGCGCGAAACAGATAGAGACGCGGAGCTGGTCGACTAAGTACCGGGGGCCAATTGCGATTCACGCGGGGCAGGAAACGAAGCGGGCGTTTTATAGCCTGCCTATTATTACCGCTTTGGGAGTAAGTTGTGTTTCGGACCATTGGTTGCATATTCGCCTAGGCTCGGTGATTGCGATAGCTAACTTAGTTGACTGCCTTCAAGTCAGAGGTACAGCCTCCTTAAAGATCGGCACTGAACAGAGAGTTGCCGCTATTTTAGAAAATAACATGAGGGTCACGGGCAATGAACTTGAGCTTGGTAATTATACACATGGCCGCTACGCCTGGATACTCGCCAATGTGCGCCGGATTGAGCCGGTGCCGGCCAGGGGGCGGCAGCGGCTGTGGGAGTGGGAGGGGCCAGGCGGGGATGATCGCAGTTAAACGAAAAAAAGAGAAGTGTTCAACCACTTCTCTTAGAACTGTTTATCGGTCCCGATTGGGAACATCCTGTAGATTCTCGAATTCAGGATTCATTTGACTCTTGTTATCGTGCTGTTTGGATATAGGTTTTTTATCCTGCTTATCTTTAGGAGGCAGCGGCTTTTTGGCATTTGTGTTGCATGGTTCATTTATTGGATGCTTTTTGTCACAGTTTGGTTTGTGTTGGCTGGGGTGATTATTCTGAGCCTGACTTTGAACAACCGGCCTTTCCGGTAACTGCTCATTCGGGGCGGCAAAGGCGGACATGGTGCCGGCACCGTACACCATCGCTAATCCCAATGCCAGCGACAAAACTGTTTTATTTTTAGTAAACATATCTTCAACCTCTTTCTAAATTGTTTTTTAGTACCTTGTTTGGTACGACTTTATCTTAACAATTAGTTCTTAAAATTCTTTTAAAGTGAAACTTTTATTATTTTCCAATGCGGCTGCAATTTTAAAGAAAAAGATGGTTCTATTTACCAGCTTGTCATATTTTTGTCATATTTCCATGTTATGCTAATTGCAAATAAACAAAAGGAGGTATGCTTTATCAACAAGCTAACTAAAAAGACTATTGTTTATTCGCTGGTAGCGCTGATGCAAATTGGGATAGGTGCAACAGTCGCCGCCGCAGCGTTGGAGCCGGCACCGGCACCGGGAACAGGAAATGATAATCAACCACGGTATGAAGAAAAGGTTAAAGATCGTGACCAACAAATCCGCGAGGAAAACCAGCGTCATGAACAAGAAATGAAACGGCGCCCGAACGAGACAGACGAGGATTGGCAGGAACGTCAACGTATGGAAAAAGAGCGCCATGAAAAGGCACTGAAAGATATTAACCAGGGTATTCCTCCTCAATAATGCCCGGTAAAAGCCCCGGCCTGCGGTCCGGGGCTTTTTTATCCTGCTAGAAAGGTTAACTTTCCCTGGATAAGGGCAACAGCGGCTTCCGCTTGCGCCAAAGGCTCGGCGCAAGCCGTGTTTTCTTTATGCAAGAGCTATAAATAACCAGATGTAATCTTTACAGCAAACTGATCTTCAATCCAGGAAGCGCTATGATTAGGTTTCCAGAACAATTGCAAAGCTTTATCTTCTGATGAATACGTTAATTTAAAATAACCGCTGTTAGAAGCTTCGCTCCAAGAGCCAGTTAATGTATTTTTAATTACAGTACCTTCTAGCTTTCCGTTACCTTGTTCATAAGAACCTGTGACCTTATTACCCTTTTGCATTAATTTCATTTTCCCGCGATTAGTATAATAATTGCCTGACCAATCAAATTTTTCTCCCGCACTGGAACTGTTTATCTGATCCAAGCTGCTAAACGGCATTGTTAAATCTACATTACCATTAATTTGGGTAATAAACATGGTGCCGGCTGGGATGATTGCTTCTTTACCAGGGCTAGGGTCAAGATAAACCAGAAAAATACCTGCTAAGCCAGCTATAATATCAACACCTACAGCGCCTCCTGCACCACCAATGCCTTGTTCGTAAGTTCGAATGGCTGAATGCCCTTGGCCATCGTTTTTTATACCATTCATCAAGGGAACCTTAACCCCATTAATCGTTCTTATATACAGCGGAGTTAATTCTATACCACCTGCTTTGCCGAATTTAGATGGCGGACGAATATTTGAGATTAAAACATAGCCTGTAGAACCTGATTCTATTACTATCGTATTATTCACTGTTATATCCTCAAGGGCGGATACCTCAAGCACTGCTCCTTTAATAGCCTGTTTGGAGTTTACCGTGCTGGTTAGCTGTACTGCTATTGTTGTACCATTAGGAATATAAGCATTACCTGGAATAACACCAGGTACATCTGATTCTGCATAAGCTAGACAAGGCAATACAAGTAACAAAAGTATAAAAATAAGTCGGCCCATTACTAATCCCTCATTTAAATTTTTATCAATATTATACTCTGTGCGACTTGTAGTTAATTGTCGGATTATATCGATAAAAATAGATTATATAGTTTTAAGAGAGTGAGCATTCCGTTTAAATCCGGCCTTCGATAGGATCAGCAGTTTGGAAGTAATTTCAGTAGCGTAGTAGCTGCCATGAATACAGCCGCCTTACGGGGCGGCGTTTTTTTTTGTCTTGCCTATTGGCCGCTGGTTACCGATTTTTTGTTGTTGGTCAGGATACAATAGCTCTCATTTCCTTTAATATTTAGAATTAAGTTGAATTTCTAAATATTCAATCTAACATGGAGGGACGTATGAAAAAACAGCAATGGCGGCAATCCCGGCAAGCTTGTGGTTACCGGCGAGGGTTAGCCGGCAGGCCCTGGCGGTTAGGGAACCGCCGGCAATGTATTCTATGCGGGAGAGGAGTGAACTAGGTGGGGAAAGCCAATATACCTGTCAACACCAAAGCCGGCGCCAGCACGAGCGTTATCGAGGAATGGGGCAGACGTTACGGTCTTATTGCCGCCATTTTAGTCGGGCTGGCAATCTGGGGGCTGCCTGCCCCGGCAACAATGACAGTGACGCAGCATAAGCTGCTGGCTGTTTTTGGCGGCGCCGTGGTTGCGTGGATAACCATCGGCGTCAACTTTGCCGTCAGTACCTTTTTTGTTGTGACACTTCTGTATTTCTGGGTCGGTAACCCTGACGGCAAACTGGACAATGCCGGACAGCTTATTCGCAATGCCGAATTTGCTGTTGCCGGTTTTGCCTCTTCCTCCTTGTGGCTGCTGGTTACCGGTTTTGTGTTGTCGATAGCTATGACCCAAGCCGGCGTAGCCAAGCGCTTGGCGCTGCAGATGATGAAAATCCTGGGACGGACACCAACCGGCGCCGTGTATGCGTCGATGCTGGCAAATTTCATTATCGCGCCGCTGACACCCTCCAATACGGCCCGGACAGCCGCTATGCTGCCTATCGTCGATGGGATTGCCGAGGCCTATAAGGCCAAACCGGGGCAGAGCAATTTTGGCAGGGCCCTTATGCTGGCCACTACCTTTACCTCGAATATTACCGGTTCGGCCTTTCTGACCGGCACGATCCCCAACCCGGTTGCCGTCGGCATGATTGCGGCTGCGGCCGGGGTCTCTGTTTACACGACCTGGAGCTACTGGGCTTTGGCCGCTTTGCCGACAAACCTTGTTATTCTGGCCATTACCGGCTGGCTGTTGCTCAGGCTGTATCCGCCTGAGGTAAAGGCCCTGCCCGGGGGAGCGGACTATATAAAACAGGAGCTGGCGGCTATGGGACCGATGTCTGTCCGCGAAAAGAAGGCCGTGCTGTACTTTGTCCTGGCGCTTGTTCTGTGGTCAACCGACGCCATCCACAATTTTAATTCCACGATGGTTGCCTTTTTTGTTTCCATGCTGATCTTTACGCCCCGCATCGGCGTGCTTGATTGGAAAGAGACCGAAAAATCGCTGCCCTGGGAACTGTTCGTTTACTTTGGCGGTGTCTTGACCTTAAGTGCCGCTTTGATGAAAACCAGGGCCTTTGAGTGGATTATTAAGGCCTTGCTGGGCGCCATGGGCCTGGAAAGCGTGGCTATGATGCCGCTGCTGCTGCTGTTGCTCGGCTTTAGTATCTTCAGCCATGTTATCTGGTCCACAACGACGGCCATGACCGGAGTTATGATACCTATTTATATCGGCCTGGCAGAAACGCTGGGCTTTGATGTGGTAGCCTTTGTTATGCCGCTGGCCATTATGATGGCGTACGCGCTCTTCCTGCCTTTCAATACCATGGGCAATATCATTATGTTCGGCAAGGGCTACTACACCGTGACGGAGCAGCTTAAAGCCTCAGTTATACTGGGCCTGATCATCTGGGGGTTATGGATTATAACGGCCTTTACCTGGTGGCAATGGATCGGCTTGCTGTAAGCAGGCAAAAACAGTAAGAAGGAAAGAGGGGGCAGATCTTTATGGATTTTCCCAGGCTGGTTAGAATCAGGCAGACTTTTGCCAGACCGCTGGTTGAGGATGGGCCGGGCACGGTTCTGGCCGAACTTGACCGGTTGAACTGCAGGCAGCAGCTGGCGGGTAAACGCATTGGCATCACGGCGGGGAGCCGCGGCATCCGGCATATCGCCGTCTTTCTCCGTCAGGTTGCACAATATATCAGGCAGCAGGGAGGCGAGCCCTTTTTGCTGGCGGCCATGGGCAGCCATGGCGGCGGTACGGCGGCAGGGCAACAGGAGGTCCTTGACAGCTTAGGCCTTACGGCCGCAACGATCGGCGCTGAGGTTGTCGCCTGTGCAGCGTGTGAGATCATCGGCCATACCCGGGCGGGGATTCCTGCCTATGTCTTACAATCGGCCCTGCAGCTTGACGGCATATTCGTAGTGAACCGGGTAAAAACCCACACCTCCTTCAAAGGAAAAGTGGAGAGCGGCCTGGTTAAAATGCTGGTTGTGGGCCTGGGCGGCCCGCAGGGGGCCAAGCAGTTTCACGGGTTTGGCAGTGAGGAATTGCCGCGGCTGCTTGGAGAAATTGGTGAGGTCATCCTGGCCAAGCTCCCCATCCTGGGCGGGCTGGCAATCATTGAAAACGCTTATGAGGAAACCGCCTTAATTAAAAGTGTGGCCAGGACCGCGTTTATCCAGGAAGAAAGTGAGCTTTTATCCTATTCAAAATCGCTGATGCCGTCGCTGCCGGTTGCGGATATTGACATCCTGATTATCGGGCAAATGGGCAAAAATTTCAGCGGCACAGGCATTGATACCAATATCATAGGCCGCAGCCGGATTCAGGGGGTGCCTGAGCCTTTGCTGCCGGCGGTCAAGCGAATTGTGGTGCTGGATTTATCGGCAGAATCCCACGGCAACGCGACCGGGATCGGATTGGCCGATTTTGTGACCCAAAGACTGGTTGACAAGATGGATAGGCAGGCCACTTATCTTAATTGCCTTACCAGTACATTTGTAATGCGGGCAGTTACCCCTATCCATTATGAGGATGACCGCAAGCTGCTGGCGGCCGTGCAGCATAGTCTGAGCAGTATTCCGCCGGAGAAACTACGGGTGGTTGTTATTCCTAATACCCTGTTTTTGACAGAATGCCTGGTGTCGGCAGTCGTAGCCCAAGACCTGTACGCACGGGAAGAAATAGCAATTGTTGAGGACGCAGAGGAATTACCATTTGACTCACAAAACCGCCTGCTGTTACCCTTCCACTAGCTGCAGTTGGCAGCCCGTCAGCCTGCCTTGACCGCAGGCCCAAGGTGCGGAGGCCATGAGCAAATCAATATTGCCACCCTGCCGATTAGGTTTTAAAATACCAAAGGTATTGGCTGTTTTGGCACGTTGCAGCACGATTGTTTGTGATACAATAATGAAGTAAATCTCATGGGCAGGGGGGCGGCGCTGTGAATCAGGGTTTAATGGAAGTTGTCATCAAAAATATTGCCGTGCTTGGTGTGGCCGCCTACCTTACCACTCAGCTGCCGCCTTTTCGCAGGGCGCTGAATCAATCGCATTACCGCTGGCAGGATAAGGTTATTCTGATTTTGGTTTTCGGTTTTTTTTCCGCAATCGGGAATTATCTGGGGATGCCTGTTTTAGGGTCCCTTGCCAACACCCGGATTGTGGGGGTTGTGGTCGGCGGGCTGCTGGGCGGACCGATTGTCGGGTTGGGGGCGGGCATTATTGGGGCTGTTCCCCGGTATTTTATGGGTGGCTTTACAATGCTGCCGGCAGTTGCCGCCAATGTTCTGGTCGGTTATCTCAGCGGATTAATATACTCCCGCTACGGCGCCCGCAAGATCGGGGTTGGCAAAGCATTAGCGACTGGTTTTGGGGCTGAGGTCATACTCAAACTAATAGTACTTGGTTTTTCCACTTCCTTTGCGGCCGCCTGGGAATTGGAGCGAGTGATCGCCATTCCGACTACGATAGCCAATAGTCTGGGTGTTATGCTGTTCGTTTATATTGTGCGCGATGTTTACCAGGAGCAGGACAAAGTTCAGGCCAGGGCTGCCCAGCAGGCCATGCGTGTCATTCAGAAGACAAGCAGTATGCTGCGGCCGGGATTGACGCTGGAGTCTGCCCGGCGCATTGCCGAAACTATCCACGCGGAAATAGGGGCTGATGCCGTCGCCGTAACCGATACGGATAAGATTCTGGCTTTCATAGGCAAGGGAGACGATCACCATATTGTAGGTCAGCCCTTTATTACCAAGGCTACTAAGCAGGCTTTACAGTCCCGGCAGACGATTATTACCAATAACAGGGAAGAAATCGGCTGTCCCTATAATGCTTGTCCCTTGAGCGCAGTAATCGATGCCCCGCTGATCATTAATAATCGCTTTCAGGGAAGCATTAAGGTCTATAAGACCGGCAACAGGATGATTCTGCCGTATGAGGCCGAACTGGTGCAGGGGATAGCTGATTTTTTAAGCCTGCAGTTATTGCAGTCCGAACTGGAAGTGCAGGCCGTACTGTTGTCCCAGGCCGAGTATAACTCGTTACGGGCCCAGATCCATCCTCATTTTATTTTTAATATTTTAGGCGCCATAAGTGCGACCACCCGGACAGACCCGGAAAAAGCGAGACTATTGATAAAAAATTTGTCACATATGATCAGGCAGCATATAAAACCGGGTAAAGAACTGAATACAGTAGCAGAAGAGCTGGACTTTATCGATAATTATATCTATTTAGAACAAGTCCGTTTTGGTGATCGCATTCAGATCGTTAAGGTTATTGACCCGGAGACCTACAGCCGCATTATCCCTGTTTTTTCAATTCAGGTGCTGGTGGAAAACGCAGTTAAACACGGTCTGTCCCCAAAAAGAGACGGCGGTATTATTGAGATTCGTATTTGGCAAGATAATACGATGCTCTATATTCAAGTGCAGGATAATGGCGTTGGTATTCCCAGGGAGCGATTAATAAGTTTTGACAAGCTTACGGCTGATTCTCAATTATCCGAAGGGATTGGCATTGGCCTCAGCAATGTTCATGCCCGCATTCAACGCCTGTTTGGCAGGGAGTTCGGCCTAGCAATAGAGAGTAATAAGGATGAGGGCACTTGCGTGCTTATCCGGGTACCTTTACAGGAGGCGGTGATGTCAGATGTCAAGGCTGAAGGATGTAAAGATTATTATTGCGGACGATGAGCAATTGATGGCTGATGAATTACAAACTTTGTTGCTTGAGGCGTATCCGGACCTGCAGGTGGCAGGCCGGGCCCAGGACGGGGAAGCAGCGTTGCTGCTGGTTAAGAAGCATAGGCCGGATATTGCTTTTTTGGATATTCAGATGCCGGGGCTGACAGGACTGGAAGTAGCTGCAAGGCTGATTGCCTGCGAAGAGCCGCCGGCCGTGGTTTTTACCACTGCTTATGACGAATATGCCTTACAGGCCTTTGCGGTAAATGCCATGGATTATATTCTCAAACCTTATGATGAAGCAGACATTCTGCGGGTTATGGGAAAGTTTGAAAAAATGATTGCCGGATCAAGCGTAAAGACCAAGGCCTTTGCCAATAAGGAATTTTCAAAGTCAGGCCCTGCTCGTAAGTTTTCTGTGGAAAAGGGCGACCGGATGGAAATTATCGATAGTGACAAAATTGAGATGGTTTATGCTAAAGACCGGCTTGTATACATCAAGACCTGTGATGGCGGGATTTACCGGACAAAACTGACTTTGCAGGATTTTGCAGCAAAATTGCCGGCAGACCGGTTTTTCCGCTGTCATCGGAATTATATTGTCAATGTGAATCAGATAAAAGAGATTGCGACCTGGTTTAATAAAGGCTATATACTTATCCTGCAAAAAAATGGGGCAGGCAAAAGCCAGGAAGTGCCGGTAGGCCGGGCGTATGCTACCCGGTTAAAAGATTATATTGAACTATAAGAGTTAAACCGCCGTAGTGGCGGTTTTTTCTTGTCCTGTGTATAGGTTGCTGGTCGCTGATTTTTCGCTGCTGGTCAATATGCGCTAGCTTCCTGATTTGCAAGAAAATTAAAATTTAATTGAGTATTAAAATAATTTATTGGTTGGGAGGGGAAGTATGAGTAAGCGGAAATGGATGTGTCTGCTGTTAGCCTTTGTCTGTTTAGGCGGAATTGTCTGGCTGACACCGGAGCTTACAGGTCTCAGCCTGGCGGGAAAAAAGTCAATGGGTGTGGCTGTTTTTGCCATTATTGTGTGGGTTTCCCAGGCGCTTGATGATGCTATCAGCGGCCTTGTCATTGTGTTTTTACTGGCAGCTCTGGGGGCCACCAAGCTGGGAGAAGCCTTTGGCGGCTATGCCAATACCGCGGTCTGGCTCATTGTTATCGGCTTTATTATGGCTGGGTGCATGGAGAAAGCGGGGTTATCCAAAAGAATTGCATTGCTGCTGGTCAACTCGGCCCAAGGTTCAGCCATAAAGGTGTATTGGGCGGTTGCACTCGTTATGCTGCTTACAAGCTTTTTGGTGCCTTCGATTACTGCCCGGACGCTGCTAATGCTGCCGATCATTGTTGGTATCGGCCAGGCTTTTGGTGCCAAACCGGGAGAAAGCAATATTGTTAAGGCTTTGCTGTTTATTGTCGCCATGAGCGGTACTATGATGAGTATCGGCATTCTAACCGCTCATGTTGGCAACCCCATTACCGTCGGTTTAATTGAGGCCGCCACCAGGCAAACCGTTTCCTGGGCAGAGTGGTTCAAAATTGGTGCTCCGCCTGCTTTCCTGCTGGCGGGAATATCTGTTTTCCTGCTCCAGAAAATGTGGGCTCCGGAAATCAACAACCTGGGTCAAGGCCAGGAGTATGTGCGCAGGGAACTTGCTTCCCTGGGCAGCCTTTCCCGCCAGGAAAAGTACACGCTGGCAGTGTTCTTAGTTACCCTGGCTTTATGGGCTACAGACTCGATGCACAAAGTAAATGTCGTGTTGGTAGGTATAGTAGCTGTTGTCTTATTGTTGTGGCCCGGTGCGGGGATTATGGCCTGGAAAGAGGCGCAACAAAAAGTACCCTGGAATATTTTTGTTCTCTACGGAGCCGGTTTATCTATGGGAACGGCACTTGTAACCTCCGGGGCCGCTAAATGGATGGCCGGTACTATGCTCGGGCCGATTGGCACCAGGCCTCATGCTGTACAAATGATCATTCTTATCTGGCTTGTGACAGCACTGCAGATATTTTTTACCGGCGGCGGCCCGAAAACTACTGCGCTCACCCCGATTGTGATTGCCCATGCGGCAGCCATTGGTGCCAATCCCCTGCCGTTTGCGCTCATTATGGGAATGAACATGCAGCACCAGTATCTGCTCCCGGTAAGTAATATGCCAAATGCTATTGCTATTGGCACCGGTCATATAACCTCAGGCGAGATCATTAAAACCGGTGCGGTGATGAGTATTATTGCGGCAGCATTTATGAGCGTTATGGTACTAACCTATTGGCAATGGCTGGGGGTAGTACAATAGGAGGAGGTTGGAATTATGAGTGATTTATCCGCAAGAATACGGAGCAAGGCGCTGCAGGCGAAAATCATGGCGGCGGAACAAGCGGCGTCGCTTATTACGCCGGGCATGAATATCGGGACAAGCGGGTTTACCCCCTCGGGCTATCCCAAGGCCGTACCCTTGGCTTTGGCTAGGCGCATCCAGCAGGAGGGATTCAAAGTAAATCTGTGGACAGGCGCCTCGGTGGGCAAGGAGCTTGATGCTGCTTTGGCCCAGGTGGGCGGCATTGCAAAACGGTTGCCTTATCAGACCAATCCTGTTACCAGACAGGCAATCAATAACGGCGGCATGCAATATACCGACCTGCATTTAAGCCATGTGGCGCAAATGGCCCGCTGCGGCTTTCTGGGCGGCAAGGTCGATATTGCTATAATTGAAGCCTGTGCCATTACGGAAGAGGGCCATGTTATTCCCACAACCTCGGTTGGCAACGCCGCTGCTTTTGTCCGGTTGGCAGACAAAGTAATCATCGAAGTAAATCTGACGCAGCCGTTGGCGCTGGCAGGAATGCATGACATTCTGACGCCCGGCGATCCGCCGCACCGGGAAGTGCTGCCGCTTGTCAATGTGGCCGACAGGATTGGGGTACCGTATATTCCCTGCCCGGAGGATAAAATAGCCGGCATTGTCTTAAGTGACATACCTGATGATGTTCGCCCGCTGGCCGAGATGGATGCCGATGCTAAGGCCATGACCGGACACCTTATTGGCTTTCTCCAGGGCGAAATCAAGGCAGGCAGACTGCCTGCCAGCCTGTTGCCGCTGCAGTCCGGGGTCGGGTCTGTCGCCAATGCGGTTATTACCGGGCTGGTGAACTCGGACTTCTCCGATCTCACGGTGTACACTGAAGTCATCCAGGATGGTATGCTGGATTTAATTGATGCCGGGAAGCTTGCTTTTGCCTCCGGTACGGCGCTTACGCCATCACCGCAGGGGTTAAAACGGTTTTATGCCAATATTGACAAATACAGGGACAAAATTGTCCTGCGGCCGCAAGAGATAGCCAATAGCCCGGAAATAGTGCGGCGCCTGGGGGTCATTGCTATGAACACAGCCATTGAGTTTGACATTTATGGCCATGTTAACTCCACTCATGTCATGGGCAGTAAAATTATGAACGGTATTGGCGGTTCCGGTGACTTTGCCCGCAATGGCTACCTCACCTTCTTTTTCAGCAGCTCTGTCGCCAGAAACGGGGCCATATCCTGTATTGTTCCCATGTGTTCCCATGTGGATCACACGGAACATGATGTAGATGTGTTTATAACCGAGCAGGGGGTGGCCGACATCCGCGGGCTAAGCCCCAAAGAGCGGGCCCGGAAAATTATCAGCCACTGTGCCCATCCCGGCTACCGGCCCCGCTTGCTTGATTATCTTGCCAGAGCTGAGAAGACGACCGGCGGGGCGCATACACCGCATATCCTGGCCGAAGCCTTGTCCTGGCATTGCCGGTTCATGGAAACCGGGACAATGAAATTCTGATTGGGAAAGTACTGCCAAGCAAGCGGAAGTCTGTTTATTGCCGGCAAAGGGCCTGTTTTTGGCACAGGCCCTTTGCTTTATTTCTTGTTTGCCTTACCTTTTAACTAGTATAGACGTTTTAACGACTAAACTTTTTGAATTTTTAAACGATATAAATAGTAAGTACCTATAACGGCATACTTGTCGAAAGGCAAGGACGCAAAGCCATGGGTCTAAAGGCGGTACGCCTATGATTGCCAGGCTGCAATTCGGTTTTAAATCGATAATGACAGGCCTGCCATGGACAGGTCTGTCATTATCGATTTATTTGCGTGCCACGCTGCCCGCGCTGATCCATTCGTTTTGCAGATTGCATTAAGGCACGGCAAACCGGAGACGCAGGGGCTGAATAACGGAAGGGGGTCTGGGAAAAGGGCAGGGGTTTTACCAATAATATATGGCGATGATCAAAGAGTGCATATATGCTAAAGATCACTGACCACACGAATGGAGATGTTGAATATGAAAAGTATTAAGGCAAAGCTTGCGGCCATTGTTATCGCTTTATTTATGATCGCTCTGGGGGTGCTGGCAGGGCTTAACTACTGGCAATCCCAAAAAATGCTGACCCGGGGTATTGAGAATGAACTTGCCCTTACGGCCCAGACCAATGGGGAAGCAGTCGGCATGTGGCTTGAGGGGCATAAAAAGGAACTGGAGGCAATCGCCCGGTCACCCATTATGATTGATGGCAGCCGTGACAGCCGGGTGGCTTACATTAGCGCGGAAATCAACAATAACAAGCTGTATGAAAATATTTTTTGGACTGATGCCGACGGCAACTACGTCGACACCCGCGGTGTAGCCGGCAACTCAACCAACCGGCCCTATTTTGCCAGTGCGATTGCAGGCAATACTTTTATTACTGATCCAATTATATCGCCAACAAGCGGCAAGCTGGTGGTCGTCGTCGCCACCCCGATCAAAACGGCTGGCCGCGTTGTCGGGATTTTAGCGGGGGCCATCAATATTGAAGAAGTGGAAAAACGCATTCTTGCTATAAAGGTTGCCCAAACCGGCTATGCCTACGTTTTGCGGACAGATGGCACGATTATTGTTCATCCTAATCATGAGCTAGTAAACAAAATGAATATTAACAATGATCCACATGCAACCCCGCCGTTACAGGCGGCAGTGGCCAAGATGCTGCAAGGCGAAAAGGGGATCGCCGGCTACCACTATGAGGGAATAGAAAAATACCTGGCTTACGCGCCCATTACAGGAACCTCCTGGTCCATCGGCGTGACTGTACCGGCGGCTGAGGCCAGAGCGCAGCTGCAAACCTTTGCCTGGATTTCATTGCTTACGATTGTCATAGTGCTTATTGCCGCTATTTTCGTTATCCTGATCACCGCTGCGCGCATTGCCAGACCGGTGCAAATACTGGAAGGAATGGCTAACTGTATTGCCGGCGGCGATCTCAGCATAACGAATATTAATATACATTCCCAGGATGAACTGGGGCGTTTGGCAAGGGCCTTTGAAATCATGGTCGATAATCTGCGCCAGCTTGTCCGCAAAATTGATACCTCGTCCGAACTGGTTGCTACCTCAGCCGAGGAACTAACTGCCAGCGCGCACCAGTCGTCGCAGGCTGCCAATCAGGTAGCCGGTTCCATTGCCGGTGTTTCTAAGCGGACAGAAGAACAACTGACGGTGGCGGATACTACTTCCACTGTCGTACAACAGCTGTCAGATAATATTCAGCAAATCGCCATGCATGTGAATCAGGTGGCGGAGCAATCAGCCCGGGCCAGGGAAAAGGCGGATGAAGGCAATCAATCGGTTGCAGCAGCAGTTAAACAAATGGCGCATATTGAACAGACGGTGAATAGTTCAGCCGGTGTTGTCGCCAATTTAGGGGAACGCTCGAAAGAGATCGGGCAGATTGTGGATACTATTGCCGGTATTGCCGGACAAACCAACCTGCTGGCGCTTAATGCCGCTATTGAAGCGGCGCGGGCCGGCGAACAGGGACGGGGGTTTGCCGTGGTAGCGGAAGAAGTCCGTAAATTAGCGGAGCAATCGCAGGAAGCAGCAAAAAAGATCGCCGGCTTGATTAGTGAAATTCAGGCTGACACCAATAAAGCCGTAACCGCCATGGAGGAAGGAACACGCGAAGTAAAGCTGGGCGCAGCCGTAGTTAACACCTCCGGCCGGACCTTTGCGGACATTACCGCCCTTGTTGCCCAGGTATCAGGACAAATCGGGGAAATCTCTGCCGCCATCAGGCAAATGGCTGATGGCAGCCAACAGATTGTCGGTTCGGTCCGGCAAATGGATGACTTGAGTAAGAAAACCGCCGGTGAGGCGCAGACGGTGGCGGCAGCGACCGAGGAACAATCGGCAGCCATGGAGGAAATTGCAGCCTCAAGCCAGGTATTGGCTAAACTGGCGATGGACCTCAGAGAAGCTGTTAATAAATTCGTTGTGTAGCTTACTATTCCGGTCAGATGCCCCCCTCTTCTACAATTATCTGTAAAAGCATATATAAAATTGAGGAGGGGTTGCATGGTTAGCAGACAGGCGAGGGTCGCGCGGTGGAAAACTATTCTGGTTTGCCTGGTTTTTCTTGCCTACCTGGCCGCGGCCAGGCCGGCAGGAGAAGAAACAACCCTGCCGCGGCCGGACTCCACCGGCGCCGCCAACTATTACGAGATGAAACCCAATCCCTATTACCTGTCCCTGGGCGTCAAGGGCTATCAACAAACAACCGACTATACCTGCGGTCCGGCGGCGGTCATGTCACTGTTGCACTGGTATCAGCTATTAAGTGACGCAGAAATGAACCATGACACGGAAATGCGGCTTGCCCGGGAGATGGGGACCGGCGGCCTGGGCCATGAAAACCCCGGTACTCCCCCTCAGCTGATAGAAGCGTGGTTGAAGAACAACGGGTTTGAGGTGACCCTCGGATATGACGGAACCCTGGAAATGCTGCGGGAAAACCTGGCGCGGGGCATTCCCACCCTGGTGGAGTGGATCGACTGGGGCGGCCACTGGGTGGTCGTCACCGGTTACTATGCCGCCTCCGAATCACCGGCCCCGGGCGTTGATTCCATCTTCTTTGCCGACCCGGCTGTCCAGTGGACGACCGACAACAACCCCGACGGCATCTCTTCCTTTAATGCCTGGCGGTTTCGGGACATGTGGTTTGATGCCAAGTATTTAGATCCGGGCAAGTTAGTAAACAATGTGTATATTATTGCTGTCCCCCGGCGGCAGTAAGCAAAACACCCAGTCTGACAAGCAGGCTGGGTGTTTTGATAAAAGATAATGTGGTCAAGACACTAGGGCCGGCCCGGCACCGGCTTGGGGACTAGCGGGCGTTCAGGCCTGACCAGCAGCCAGGCGAACATGCCAATAATGGCAAAGGCGGAAGTGGTCATGATTGCCGCTTGCCAGCCGTAATGAGTGGCTATCCAGGCGGTCAGCAGGGGCGCTGCCACGCCGCCAAGGTTGCCCCAGAAGTTCATCCAGCCGGAAACCGAGCCGGAAAACCGGCCGCCAAGATCAATACAGGCCGCCCAGCCGGCATTGAAGGTCAAGCCCAGCGAGCCCAGCGACAGGGTCAGCCAGAACACATTCATTACCGGGGTTGTGGCAATTGCCCCCAGGTACAGGCACACACAGCAAAGGGCAAGGCCCACTACCCCGGACAGGGTCCGGACCTTATACTTGGATGCGCCGGCCATAATCAGCTTATCGCTTAAATAGCCGGTGGCAAAGGTAACAAGACAGAGTGCGGCCCAGGGGAAAGACGCGGCAATGCCCATTTTCTGCAGGGAGAAATTTTGCGCTTCCATGAGATAAAGCGGCAGCCAGGCTAAAAACACATACATAATATAATCGGTTATGAAAAACTGGATGCCAATAGCCCAGAACTGGGGCGCCGAGAGAAAGCCGCGCCAGGGGGCCAGTTCCTTCCGGGGCTGGGCAGCCTCGGGGTTATTCCCCTCAATGTGGGCCACTTCGGCCGCGTTGACAAATCTATTATGACGGGGTGATTCGGTAGCAAAATAATACCAGGCGGCAGCTAAAACAATACCGGCCAGGCCGAAAATAACAAAGACCGAACGCCAGCCGAAGGCCAGCATGAGGGCGACAGTTGCCGCCGGGCCGACGACCGGGCCAAAAAATACCCCGCCTAGTAAAAACGATGCCCCGCGGGCTTTTTCATTGGCGTTGAACCAGCGGTAGATGAAGCGGCTGAAGGAGGGGGCCAGCGGTCCCTCACCGATGCCGAAGAGTGTACGGACGACAGCGAACATGGGCAGGCTGTTGCAGGCCGCCGTCAGAGCCGTAAAAACCGACCAAAAGGTGGCGGCCCCTGCAATGACCAGCCGGTGGCCGAACAGTTCGGACATAATGCCGCCTGGTATCTGCATGAGTGAATAACCGACAAAGAATACGGTCTGCAGCAGGCCGATATCCATTTTGCTGAACCCGAATTCCTTCATAATCTCCGGCGTTGCTACCGATAGATTGACGCGGTCCATATAAGAGATGAAACTGATAAGGAACATAAGGATTGCCAGAAACCAGCGAAACTGAGTAGCTTTTGTGTTCATAATGACCTCCTGCAAAATAAGAATGCTAAAAACCGGGAATATTGCCGGACCCGGGACAATAAAAAAATCCCTTATCCCCTAAATAAATCTAAGGGGCAAGAGATTAATCCCGCGGTACCACCCTCATTAACCGTCTGTGTGAACAGCGGTTTTCTCGTCAGGTCAAACAACCCTAAGCAAATAACGGTTGCGCTCGTTGGAGCCGAGTCCGGCGCAGCTTACTTGGCCGCTACGTGCTGGCCGTTGGGCTTTGCAGTTCAGGAGTGATTGGACTTTACCGGTTTGTTACTGACTCGCACCATCCGTCAGTTCTCTGCTACGCTGCGGCAAGCTTGTCTCCCTCATCACTTTTACTGGTTATTTCCAATTGTAAACTTGTAAACCTTTACTATCCAGTATAGTCATCGCCGGATTATCCGTCAAGTAATTTTTTAAGTATAGAAGAGGGAAATGGGGACACACCTGCGCCCCCCGCGCCCGGCGGCGTTTTTCCCTGGCCGGCATGTCCGCCCATGGGGAATTGCTGACCCAGGCCAAGAATAAATTCAGCAGCAACCGGAAACAAGTGGCTGCCATTCAGAAGCAATATAAAGCCAACGACTACTGGCTTAAGCCGGGTTCCTCCTGGAGTCGTTTTTTGTAGAATTTAAGAAAAAATTAACTTATTTTAGCAGGATTTTGCTAAAAGGTTTCGAACATAGTTAAAAAGATAACATACATGACTGTATGCCTTGCTACTAAGTTAACATGTTGGCAAACTTATCGAAAGATAGGGACGCAAAGCCGTGGGTCTACAAGCTGTTTGCGCTCAAGACTGCCAGGTTGCAATCTGCATCCTGGCAGTCTTTACATTGTGCCGCCGCCGCATTTGCCAATTGACGGCCAGTAAGAGCTTTGCCAGGATGAAATAATAAAAATTAAGTTATGGAAAGGACAGGTTGCTATGAAAATTACAAGTATCAGAACCCGGCTCCTGCTCGTCTTACTGCCGTTTTTCATGCTGACGTTCGGATTATTGCTGGGGGTGAATTATTACCTGGCCGAAGAAGCCCTGACAACAAGCATTGATGAAAACGCAATGGGAATCGGCAGCGATTATTCTAACCGGATCGAGTCCTATGTACAGGGGGCGGCCATGCAGCTGGAGGCTTTTTCAACCAACAAAGCCTTATATAATCCGGCCGACAGGCAGCAATTGCAGGCGGCCCTGCAGGATTGCGCCAAACGCCTGGGGAATTTGGAGAATGTAACCTACATTGCCCCCGACGGTGCCGCCCTGCGCCCGGACGGCTCGACTACCCAGCTGGGCGAACGGGAATATTTTAAGCAGGTTGTGGCTACCAAAAAAACGGTGGTTTCCGATGTGCTGGTTTCCAGGACCACCGGCAAAATCGCTGTGAATGTGGCTGTACCGCTGCTGCATAACGAGCAGCTTACAGGCGTATTAACCGGTACTGTTTCGCTGGCGAAACTGACTGAACTGATTGCCGATATGCAGTTTCTGGCTACCGGCTACGGGGCAATTGCCGATAAAACCGGCAAACTTATTATTCATCCCAAGCTGCCGGAGCTTGTCGGTAAAATAAACTTCACCGAAAAAAAGCTGGACCCGGCGCTCAACACCAAAGAAGCCGAGCTTGACGACCATGTTATCGGCCTGTTTACAACGGCTGCCGAAACCGGCAAGCCTGTGCGGGGAACCTATAAATTTGTTGACGGTGTTACCCGAATCGGTGTTTTTACACCCATCCAGCTAACGGGCGGACAACAGTGGATTTTGATTGTAACCGCGCCGGAGGCCGAAGCCATGCAGGCCATGACTGCCTTCACTTATGCCATGCTGAGCGGCTCCCTGTTTTGTCTTATTTTAGCCGCCTTGTTCATAATCCTGCTCAGTCAAAGGCTGGCGAAGCCAATTACGCTGATCCGGGACGAATGCCTGCTGCTGGCCCGGGGCGATCTGCGTGAGCAGCAGGCCCGCGTCGCTAGCCAGGATGAAATAGGGCAGTTGGCGCAGGGGTTCCAGCAAATGCGCAGCAGCTTGCGGACCCTGGTAACCAGTGTTCTTTCCCAGTCCGAAGCACTGGCCGCTTCCAGTGAAGAGTTGACGGCCAGTGCGCACCAGTCGGCCGATGCCGCTAATCAGGTCGCCGGTTCGATTACCGAAATTGCCCAGGCGGCCGAAAACCAGGTCGCGGTTGTACGCGAGATCACGGCCCAGTCCCAGGCAATGGCCGGCCAGGTAAATCAGATCTCCCAGGCGACCCGGGAGCTGTCGCATATTGCGGAAGACACGACAGAAGCTGCCAGACAGGGCCGCCAGTCTGTGGATCAGGCTGTAGGCCAGATGCATGAAATCGGCAAAAACACAGACACTACCCAGGCCACGATTGGCGAATTAACGCAAAGCTCCCAGGAGATCAGAGAAATTGTTACCCTTATCGCCTCCATTGCCGGCCAGACCGATTTGCTGGCTTTAAATGCGGCGATCGAAGCGGCGCGGGCGGGCGAACAGGGCCGGGGCTTTGCCGTTGTGGCGGAAGAGGTCCGGAAACTAGCCGAACAGTCCAATCAGGCTGCCAATAAGATTAGTCAATTAATCGAAAAAAATGAGTCCAATCTGAATGAGGTTGTTGTTATTACCCAAAACGGTGCCAGCGGCATTCAAACCGGTATCGCCCTTGTCAATAATACTGGTGACAGCTTTAATCATATCGCCGATTCCATTCTGGCCATTGCCAACCAGGTCCAGGAGGTGGCAGCCGCTGTCAGCCGGATAAATGCCAGTAATGCCACCCTGCTGCAGTCCATTCAGGAAATTGACACTGCCAGTGCCCGGACGGCGGCTGAAGCGCAGAACGTTTCGGCCGCTACTGAAGAGCAGTCGGCCGCAATGCAGCAGATTGCCGCCTCCAGCCAAAGCCTGGCCGTATTGGCTGCCGATCTACAGGCCGGGATCGCGAAATTTCGGTTATAGGAGTGTGTAATTATGGACAAAAAATATCTGTTCCTTTGTTATCCCCAGTGCACAACCTGCCAAAAGGCAAAAAAATGGCTTGATGCCCAGGGGCTTACCTATGAACAGCGGAATATCAAGGACCACAACCCAACCGCAGCCGAGTTGAATAACTGGTGGCAGAAAAGCCAGGTTCCGGTCCGCAAACTGTTTAATACCAGCGGCAGTTTATACAAATCTCTGGCCCTCAAGGACAAACTGGCCGCCATGTCGGAAGCGGAGCAGCTGGCTTTGCTGGCAACCGACGGCATGCTGGTGAAACGCCCGCTGCTGATTAGCGGCGATAAGGTGTTAGTCGGGTTTAAAGAGCCTGAATGGGAGGCGCTCCTTTAGTAATCGCCTACAGCTTGCCTGAACGGATAATGGCGTACAGGAGCCAGCCAAACAGAACCATGGCAATGCCGAAGCCGATTTCCACAACCGGCACCTTCCATAACAGGGAATATTGCCCGGCAATACTCAAACTGATGATAATACTGGACATAATCAGGCTGAAGGCCAGGAGAACCACGCTGAAGGACAAGCGGTTGCTGATACGGTCCTGGGCTTTCAGGATCTGTTCGATCTCAGGCAATGCTATCTCCACCTGCAGGCGGCCGCGTCTGACAATGGCTCTTAGCTCATGGTAATGCTGAGGAAACTGAAAAAAGATCTCACTAAAGTCATTCAGGTTCCTCAGCCAGGTTCTGGCCAGGTTTTTAGGATGCAGGCGCTCTCGCAGCAGCTGCCGGCCGAAGGGTTCGGCAATATCCAGAATGCTTAGGTTGGGATCAAGTTTTTCCACAACCCCCTCCATGGTCAGCAAGGCTTTGCCGACTAATACCAAATCGGCCGGGATTTTAATTTTATGCTTGCGGGCAACGGCAAAAATGCTGCTGACTGCCTCTCCCAGACTGACCTTGCTTAAAGGCACCCCATAATATTTTTCCCTTAACAACTCAATATCTTCCCGCAGCTGCCGCCTGTTGACCTGATCGGGCACCGTCCCCATCCGGAAAATGGCATTGGTCAATTCATCCGCATTCTGACGCATCAAGCCGATAACCACAGACGACAAATTATATTTCATTTCCGCGCTGAGGCGGCCCACCATGCCAAAGTCCAGAAACGCAATGACTTCTCCCGGCAATACCACAACATTGCCGGGATGCGGATCGCCATGGAAGAAGCCTTCCATAAAAATCTGCTGCAAGATCCCTTTGGCAAACCGTTCGGCCAAGAGGGAGAGCTGATAACCCTGCTGCGCCAGCAGGTCCCTGTTGCTGATTTTTATGCCTTCGATATATTCTGCAGTCAGCACCTTGGGCGTCGAATACGGCCAGTATACGCGGGGGATGCAAATCAGGTCGTTATGTAGAAATTGTTTGGCAATTTTTTCGGCATTGCGGGCTTCGCTTGTATAATCAAGCTCCAGCAGGAGTGATTTTGAAAATTCATCAATCATATCTACCAGCTGGTAGGATCTTGCCCAGAGAAACCGGCGTTCAGCCAGATTGGCCAGTTCGTACAGAATTTCCAAATCAGTTTCTATAGCGGCGGCAATATGGGGGCGCTGAATTTTTACGGCCACAGTCTCACCACTGGTGAGCACGGCCTTATGGACCTGGCCGATAGAAGCGGCTGCCAGCGGCTCCGGCGCAAACTGCAAAAATATTTCTTCCAGCTTTCCCCCCAGCTCCGCCTCCAGCACCGAGCGGACTCCGGCCAGGGGGAAGCCGGCTACTTTATCCTGCAGTTTCTCCAGCTCATCAATAAGATCCCGGGGCAGCAGATCCGGCCGCGTGCTGGCAATCTGGCCCAGCTTGACATAAGTGGGACCTAATTGCTGCAGCACCAGCCGGATCCGTTCACTCATACCGCCGGTGGCGATGACCGGACGCACGCGCTGGTAATAGGGGATTTTCTGAATGAGCCCGATTTCTTCGACAATGTAGTCAAAGCCCTGGCTGAAAAGGGCGGCAGCAATCTCACGGTAGCGGTTGATATGGCGTACTTTCTTTTTAAACATAGCTATCCCGGCTCCTGTTGTGACAAATCGGTATTTTGTCAATATCCCCGCGAATGACTGCTCATATACCCGGTTATTATCGAAAAAATCCAATTTCTGCCTTGTAAGATAAGCAAATACGTGTTAAAATATAAACAATTTAAGAGACTTGGTCAATGAAGACCTCCCCGGGCTTGTAGCCGGGGAGGTTTATTTTTGCCCGCACCGTAAGGGGTAATTTTTTTCGGGCTAAGAGCAGCATTGGCCAGCGCTTGGGCCGCAGGCCGGGCATGGCAGGAGCGATTGTTATGAAAGTACCGGATACAGATTTAAAGCAAGAGATTGCCCGGATTAATAATCAGGTCAATCTTTCCCTGTTTGGGACAGGCCTGCGGAAGCAGCGGGTAACCCTTGTGGAAGACAAGATTATTATTACCGCCGATCATAAGCGTATTCCGGCCTTGGCTGCTCTTGACCAGCAGGACCGGATGTCCTCCCGCATTGCCGATGTGGCGATATTAGACGAGTATAAACGCCGTTTAAAGCAGGAACTGATTGAGCAAATCGAGCTGCCTGTCCTCTGTGTCCTGAAAGATTATGCGCCTGGCTATGAACTGGCTGTAACCTTTATTTTGCTTGCGGACAGGCGTTAAGTACAAGTGGAAACAGCCTGATTAAAAAATATATTTGGGGATGGTCGTAGGAACTCTGCAGGAGAGCCGAAAGCTACCGCTTTGTGTAATGCCGCCGGCTGCGTAAAACATGCGCAGCCGGTGGCAGGACATTGCGGTAGCTTTTTTTTATATACAAGGAGGTTGGACAACATTATCAGAGTAAGCAATGTTTTGGCGGCACTGGATCAAATTACCGGCGGCCGCTGTGTTAAGAACCTGGCAGATATTTTCAGCGGCACGAATCAATTCGTCATCATGAAATCCTCCCATATCCCCGGCAAAGAATGCATGGAGCTGCCGGGACTGGTGTGCGGCAATTTAGCAGCGCCGGTAAAGAAGCTGGCTGTGACTATGACCCTGACCGAGTGCAACATTGAATTGGCCGGGGCAACCGGTGTTGATGCCATTATTGCTCATCATCCGGTGGTGGATGCCGCCAATTCGGGCGGCGTCAACATGCGCGGCTATTTAGACCTGTATGGGCTGGCGGTTTTTGAACTGCATGAGGCTTTCCACGGATTGCATCCCGGTATCGCCTATATCCATGGGCACCAGGCTTTCCGGGTGGATATCGCTTACGGCAATACCCCCGGCAATATTGTTTATGTCGGCAGGGCACTGGCGGAGGTGCCAACTATCGGCGCTATTTTAGACAGGCTTAATGAATTTATGGGCATGGATGAGGAGCAAAAAATGCTGCTGACAGAAAAAAATGTGCGCGATTGCAGTGAAATCTGTGAAACCAATGTGGCCACAGGCGGTCAGCTGCTTGTCGGCAGGCGGGAAAACAAGGTGGGGACTATTATCCATATCTTTCCTCATACCGGTTTTACCGCCCGGCATCTTGTGCAGATAAAGCAAGAGCATCCGGCAGCAGATACGGTCATCGCCTCCATCAGCCGGGTGCGGCCGGAAAGCGAGTTAGTTAAAACGGCGGCAGAGTTAGGCCTTAATTTTGTCATTGGCAATTCTCATGCCATGGAAATGCTGGAGAACGGGCTGCCGTTGGCTGCTGCCCTGCAAAAACTGCTGCCGGCGGTGGAGGTTGTCCTGTTTCGCGAACGGATTACTTCTACCCCTTTCTATAAGGTGGGCACCACGGCGATCAGGAATTACGCGGAGTATATTGCCCGTGAGTACCTGGTTAATAAAGAAAGGAGGTCTGAGTAACCCGGAACATGGTTACGCTATCAAACCTGTAATATTAGGAGGATAAGACAATGGCAACAATAACAGACCGTTTAGGTAATCTTCCCCTGGGTAGTTTCCATTACCGCCTTTTACTGTTAATGGGGTCAGGGATTGCTTTTGAGGCCCTGGACACCGGACTTATTGCCTTCGTGCTGGCAAAAATGATTGGGTCCTGGAACCTGTCGCCGGCCCAGATTGGCTTTATCAGCAGCGCCGGCTTGTTAGGCATGGCGGTTGGCGCCATTTTGTCAGGCACGCTGGCCGACCGGGTCGGGCGGAAAAAAATTTTTGTCGCCACCTTAGGCATCTATGCCATTGGCACCGGCTTATGCGGCCTGGCCTGGAATTATGAATCTCTGCTGGCTTTCCGTTTCCTGGTTGGCGCTGGCGTCGGCGGCCAGCCGCCGGTGGCCAATGCCTTAATGAGTGAATATGCGCCGGTAAAGCACCGCGGGAAAATGCTGGTGCTGCAAAATAGCAGCTGGGCTGTTGGCTGGCTGCTGGCAGCGGTGCTTTCTTATCTGGTTATTCCTAAATACGGCTGGCAGCTTGCTTTTTATATCGGCGCCCTGCCGGCGCTGGTGGTGGTTTATGTCTGGCGGGTACTGCCTGAATCGGCCATGTACCTTGTCAGCAAGGGATTGCATACCGAAGCCCATATCCTTGTTGCCAAAATCGAGCGGGAATTGGGTGTGCCGGTGGGCGAACCGTCGCCGGTGCCCTGCCTGGCGGCAGGCACCGCAAAAAAGTTCGGCTTTATGGACCTCTGGTCCCCGTTATATCGCCGCCGCACCATTTGTCTGTGGGTTCTCTGGTTTGGCATGGTATATTCGTATTATGGCATATTTACCTGGCTGCCTTCGCTGCTGGTGCAAAGCGGGCATACGCTCATCCGTTCGTTTGAATTTCTGTTATATATGACATTGGCACAAATTCCCGGTTATTTTGCCGCCGCCTACTTTGTGGATAAGGTTGGCCGCAAGGCGACCATGGGGACCTTATTGGCAGTTTGCGCCTTAGCGGCTTTTATGTTTGGCCAGGCCACCTCGGCCGGCAGCATCATCTTCTGGGGCTGTGTGATGTCCTTTTGCAACTTAGGGGCCTGGGGAATAACCCATGCCTATTCAGCCGAGCAATATCCCACCCAGGCGCGGGCTACCGGTGTGGGCTGGGCCGCAGCCTGCGGCCGGACTGGCGGCATTATCGCCCCGATTGTTGTAGGCGCGCTGATGACCGGCTCCGACCAGTATGGCACCGTGTTTATGATGTTTACGATCGTGCTGGCCATTATTGCCTGCGATATTATTGTTCTGGGTAAGGAAACCATGAATAAATCCCTGGACGAACTGACAGAAAAACAGCCTGCTCCCTCGCTGGCGCTGGCTGGTACCGGTGTCACGGGGGATGAGGCCAAGGGCTGACCTTTTAGAGGCCGCCGGCTGCAACTGACCGGCAGGCCGGGATCAAGGATAATATCAGTGGTAATTTTAAATAATATGGCAGAGAGACTGTTCTTGCCTGATAAGTTGCTTAAGTTTGCGGGCAAGTGAAAGCGGAGGAGGGGTCCAATGAGCAAGAAAGTAGTAATTGCCGGGGGCGGCTGGTCCGGTGCCGCCGCTGCCCTGGCAGCCAGGAAAGCCGGGTGCGAGGTTGAGTTGTTTGAGCGGGCCGATATGCTGCTGGGCACTGGCCTGGTGGGCGGGATTATGCGCAACAATGGCCGGTTTACCGCGACCGAAGAGTGTATCGCTATGGGCGGCGGTGAGCTGTTTCAAATCTGTGATGCCCATTCCCGGCATAAAAACATCTCCTTTCCCGGGCACAACCATGTCAGCCTTTATGATGTAGCCTTAATTGAACCGGCGGTCCGCCAGGCCTTGCAGGCCGCCGGTGTAACCCTTCATCTTCAAACCCGGATCAACGATGCTGTCCTGGCCGGCGCTAACATCACCGGCGTGGCTGCCAGCCGGCTGCACGGGGAAGCGATTGAGGCGGAGGGCGATGCGTTTGTGGATGCCTCAGGCACTGCCGGTCCGCAGGGCAATTGCATGAAATATGGCAATGGCTGTGTCATGTGCATCTATCGCTGTCCGACCTTTGGTCCCCGTTTCAGCATTGCCGCCAAGGCGGGGGTCGAGGAAATAATTGGTGAGAAGGAGGATGGCACCTTTGGGGCGATGAGCGGCTCCTGCAAGCTGCATAAAGATTCCCTCGCGCCTGCAGTCCGGGAACAGCTTGACCGGACCGGCGTCTGTGTGATCGCTGTGCCGCCGCGCCTGCAAAAAAGCATGGCATCCCTTGGGCAAAAGGCATGCCAGCAATACGCCCTGCGGGAATTTGCCGAAAATATCATTCTGCTTGATACGGGTCATGCCAAACTGATGTCAGCCTACTATCCGCTTGACGTGCTGCGGCAAATACCCGGCTGTGCCAACGCCCGGTTTGAAGATCCCTATGCCGGCGGCATTGGCAATTCCATGCGTTACTTCGGCATGCTGCCCCGGGACAATACGCTGCAAGTGCAAGGGCTGGACAATGTTTTTTGTGCCGGCGAAAAGTCCGGACTGCTGGTAGGCCATACCGAGGCCATTGTCACCGGCACCCTGGCCGGACATAATGCAGCCAGGGTGGCGCTGGGCAAAAGGCCAATTGAAATTTCCCCAGAACTGGCCTGCGGGGATGCCATTGCCCACGTGAATGAACAGATGCAGACTCCGTCCGGGCTGACTAAAAAATACACCTTTTCCGGCTCTGTGTATTTTGAGCGTATGAAAAAGAAAAATCTTTACCTTACCGATGTGGAAGCGATCCGGAACAAAGTAAGCCAAACCAATATGAAGGGAATTTTTGCTTAACAGGCAAAACTGAGTTCCCTAGCGCAAGCCCCAGAACAACAGGGCTGGAAAAAGCTATGAGGGCCCCTGGGCCGGCCGCCGCCAAAAGCGCGGCTTTTTTTTATCTAACTGTGGCCAGGTTTGTGGTAAAATGGAGGAAGAAACATACAATGCCTAATGAATGCCACAACTTAAAAAACGGGTAAGGGGTAATGAAATGATAAGAAAATTTGCAGAGATTATCCAGACCGCCCAGGCCAAAGGTCCCAAAACAATCGCCGTTGCCGTAGCGCAGGACCCGGAAGTGCTGCTTGCCGTGCAACAGGCCAAAGAACTGGGGATTGCCGATGCCATATTGGTGGGAAATGAGGAGCAAATCCGGCAAATTGCCCGGGACCATCATATCCGGAGCGAAGATTTCACCATTGTTGATCAGGCCGATAAAACGGCAGCCTGCCGGACAGCCGTACAGCTTGTGGCCCGGGGCGAAGCCCAGGTTGTTATGAAAGGCCTGGTGGATACGGCCGTAATCCTGAAAGCGGTCCTTGACAAGGACATCGGCCTGCGGACAGACAATGTCCTGTCCCATGTGGCGGTAGCCGAAATCAGCGGCTATGACCGGCTGTTCTACATTACCGATGCCGCCATGAATATTAACCCTGATGTGCTGATTAAAAAGCAAATTATTGAAAATGCGGTGCAGGTGGCCCGGGCGCTGGGCAATGACCACCCGCAGGTAGCCTGTGTCTGTGCCGTGGAGAAAACAAACACCAAGATGCAGGCCACGCTGGATGCCGCTGCGCTGGTAGCAATGAACGAAACCGGCGCCTTAACAGGCTGCACGGTTGCCGGCCCCTTGGCGCTGGACAATGCCGTATCGGTGGCAGCGGCCCGGCATAAGGGGATTGTCAATCCGGTGGCCGGTCAGGCCGACATCTTGTTAATGCCGTTTATAGAAGCAGGCAATGTATTGTATAAATCCATTGTGTTCTTTGCCAGAGGCAATATAGCGGGGATTGTCGTTGGGGCCAAAGCCCCGGTTGTCCTTACCTCGCGGGCCGATTCCGATATTGCCAAACTAAACTCCATCGCCATCGGCATCCTGCTGGCCTGCCATTCTTCCGGACCGGCCGGACAAAGCGCTGGGCAGCCCTGCTGACTTGCATTCACGGCTCTGTTTATTGTATGATAATGAGATATGATAGTTACCATCCATTATGAGGTGTTGGGACAACATGAAAAACTTTATCGATACTCCGGTGTACTCGCAGATTGCCCTGGATATTGCGACCCGTATTGCCAAAGGCGAGTTGAAGGAGGGGGCCCGGATATCCGGGCGTTCTTTACTGGCAAGTGAATACAATGTATCACCGGAAACGATCAGGCGTTCACTGCGTTTGCTGGAAGACATGGGGATTGTCGAGGTGCACACAGGCAGCGGCGTAACAATTAAGTCCCGGGTAGATGCCCTGCAGTACCTGGAAAAATATAATACCGGCAAAGACTTACGGGACCTGAAAGCCGATATCTATAAAAAAATTGAGGAACGCAACAGCCTGAACCTGGAGATACTGGAAACCATTGAGCATATGTTTGATCTTAGTGAACGGCTGCGGAATATCAACCCCATCCACATTATGGAGTTTGAGGTGCCCCTGAATTCCCCGCTGCTGGGAAAAATGATCGGCGATGTTCAGTTCTGGCAGGGGACCGGCGCCACGATCGTGGGCATCAAGCGGGACGGCAAGGTGATTGTGTCGCCGGGCCCCTATGCCTGCTTCATGCCTACCGATATTATTTTGTTTATTGGCGACACCGGCGTCTTTAAACGGGTGGAACGGATGATGACCGAGGGCTGAACCGGCACGCAGCAGCTGCTTGGCAGCAGGCACGGCCATTGCTTTGTAAGCCGCTAAGCGGATTAGCAAGCAAGGCCGTGCCTGTTTATTCTTGCGGTTTTTTCTTGACATAGTAACAACTTGCATACTAAAATAAAGTTGTGAGTTGTGAAGAAAAAGGAGTGAAAATATGTTGAAAAGGAAAACGGTACTTTTGCTGCTGGGCCTTGGGGCTATGCTGATATTGCTTGCCGGCTGCGGCAGCAGTCAAAGTCAACAACCCTCTGCCAAACAGGCTACACTGAAGTTTGCCGATGCCGGCTGGGACAGCATTAAGTTTCACAATGCGGTGGCGATGTTTATGATCCAGCATGGTATGGGGTACAAAGTGGAAGAGACCAGCGGCACCTCCACTCTTACCTATCAGGCCATGAAAAATGGCGACCTGGATATTTACATGGAGTCCTGGACCGATAATCTGACTGATTACAAAACCGATGTGGAACAGGGCAATATCGTCGAGTTGGGCGTAAACTTTGACGATAACGCGCAAGGCCTGTACGTTCCCCGGTATGTGATTGCAGGGGACGCAACACGCAATCTCCCGCCCTTGGCCCCAGACCTGAAGACTGTACAGGATTTAAAGAAATACAAAGCGGTCTTTGCTGACCCGGAAACCAGCGGTAAAGGGCGTATTTACGGGGCAATCCCGGGCTGGGAAGTCGATAAGATCCTCTATAAAAAGTATATGAACTATGGTCTTGACAAAGACTTTACCTATTTCCGTCCCGGTTCTGATGCTGCTCTGGCGGCGGCATTTACCAGCGCCTACGAGAAAGGGCTGCCGATTGTGGGCTATTACTGGGAGCCGACCTGGCTGACAGGCAAATATGACCTGGTCAGACTGGGGGACACGCCTTACGATCCGGACACGTTCACTGAAGGCAAAGGTGACTTTGCCGCCATCAGGGTCACGATCAGCACTAATAAAGATCTGGCGGCGAAAGCACCGGATGTTGTTGAGTTCCTGAAAAAATATAAGACATCAAGCGCGATTACGGCCAAAGCGTTGGCCCATATGAATGAGACGAAGGCCAGTTATCCTGAGGCCGCCAAATGGTTCCTGGCCAATAATGAGCCCTTATGGCAGCAGTGGGTAACACCCGAACAGGCCGAGAAAATTAAAAATGCCCTGAAATAATCACGCAGTTGGGAGAGAGTATGGAAAACTTGTTTACGACATTTCCGGAAGTATTGCAATTTGACATCGGCACTCCCATTAACCAGGCCATCCTGTATTTGAGCAAAAACTATGGCGGTGTCTTTGATTTCATCAAAGCCATACTATCAGGTTTTACCCTGAGCATTCAATATGTGATCGAATTAATCCCCTGGTGGCTGACTGTCATTGGGGTTGGTGTATGGGGCTGGCGGACAAACGGCCGGCCCGCCCGGGGCATATTGTTCAGCTGCCTGCTGCTGAGTATTGGTTTTCTGGGCCTATGGCAGCTGATGCTGGAAACAATTGCGCTGGTAATCGCCTCTGTTTTGATATCCTTGTGCATTGGCTTCCCGATCGGTATCCTGGTGTCAGGCAGTGACAGAGCCAATCAGGCCGCCCGGCCGATCCTTGACGCCATGCAGACCATGCCGACCTTTGTCTATCTGATACCGGCAGTCATGTTTTTCGGCCTGGGACAGGTGCCGGCAGTGATCGCCACCACAATCTATGCCGTACCGCCGGTGATCCGCCTGACCAGCCATGCGATCAGGCAGGTGGACGCCGAAGTGGTGGAAGCCGCCCGGTCGTTTGGCTCCACCTGGGGCCAGACACTGGTTAAAGTTCAGATTCCTCAGGCTCTGCCAACCATTATGGCCGGCGTGAACCAGACGATTATGATGGCTGTCGCCATGGTGGTCACTTGTTCCATGATTGGCGCCAAGGGGTTAGGCATGGAAGTGCTGATCGGGATCAACCGCCTGGAAATCGGGCGCGGGTTCACGGCCGGGGTTGCGATTGTCATTGTGGCGATCATTATTGACCGCCTGACCCAGGGGGGCTCAGCCGCTAAGAAGCAATAAGGGAAGGAGACCACCCCGTGAAGGAAATTTTAAGAGTACATCAGTTAAGCATGCTTTTTGGCACCAACACGGCCGCGGCTCTTAAAAAACTGCAGGCCGGGGCCACAAAAAACGAGATACAGAAAGCGACAGGGGTCACCGTGGGGCTTTTTGATGTCAACCTGTCGATTGGCGACGGCGAGGTTTTTGTGATCATCGGTTTGTCCGGCAGTGGCAAATCCACTCTTGTCCGGTGTCTGAACCTGCTGCATCAGCCTACCGCCGGCGAGATTTTTTTTAAGGACGCCAATGTGACCCGGTTTTCCAAACAGCAGCTTATGGATTACCGGCGCAATAATATTGCCATGGTCTTTCAAAACTTTGGCCTCATGAGCCACCGCAATGTATTGGGGAATGTGACCTATGGCCTGGAAGTGAAAAAGGTGCCGGCCCCGGAGCGCGAGCAGACAGCCCTGGCCATGCTGGAAATGGTCGGTCTGTCCGGCTGGGAGCAGCATCCGGTCAGCGCCCTGAGCGGGGGGATGCGGCAGCGGGTTGGTCTGGCGCGGGCCCTGGCCAATGATCCGGACATATTATTGATGGATGAGCCATTTTCGGCCCTGGACCCGATTATTCGCCGGGATATGCAGTTTGAGCTGTTAAGTATTCAGAAAAAGGTGCGCAAGACGATCATCTTTATCACTCATGACATTAACGAAGCCTTTAAGATTGGCAATCGCGTGGCTATTATGAAGGATGGCCGCCTGATTCAGACCGGCACGCCGGAGGAACTGCTGGAAAAACCGGCAGATGAATATGTTGAAAACCTGATTAAAGATATTGACAGGACCAGGATTTTATCGGTGAAGCAGGTTATGACCGCCCCGTCGGCCATCATTAATGCCGGCGCCGGCTGGCATGTGGCCATGCAGCAGATGCGGTCCAGCGGTGTTTCCAGTGTCTACATGGTGGATGAAAATATGCGGCTGACCGGATTATTGACGCTTGACCATGCTATGCGGGTCCGCAGTGGCGAGCTTACCCTGGAGGAAGCCGTCATCCGGGATATCCCGCTGACAACGCCGGAGGTATCCTTGCAGGAACTGATGCCTGTTGCCGCCGAGGCCAAATATCCCATTGCCGTTACTAACGGCAATGGACAGCTTGTTGGGATTGTAACGAAAGCGGCGGTGCTTTCTTCGCTGGTTGTGTAAGCGCAGCAAAGCTTGCCGCCTGAGCTGGTAAAACAACCGAGCCGCTGCGCTGGCTTGTATACAAGTCAGCGCAGCGGCCCGGTTTCGTGTTTACAGAAGTTTTTTGCTTTCAGCCTTTTTCAGGAATTTGGCAAGCTCGATAATATAGCGCTCGTGCGTGCCTTCCCCTATTTTCTCCCTGTCGTCATAGGCTTCAACCTTGAATACCAGCTTTTTGCCGGTGATTTCCGTCAGTTCGGCTGTGGCCCGGACCGTCATGCCAACCGGCGTGGCCGCCAGATGTTTGACGGCAAGGTCAATTCCCACCGTGGCCAGGCCTGACGGCAGGTGCGGATCAACCGCCGCCAGGCAGGTCCCTTCCATAAGCCCGATCATGGCCGGCGTGGCATACACAGCAACCCCGCCGCTGCCATATTTTATAGCCGTGTTTTCACTGGTTACCTGTTCTGCTCTTTCTGCTTTCATACCTGTCTGTAAATTAAATTCCATGTGCATCCCCTTTCCTGTGTGGCCGGAGCGCTATATTTTAGCGTTCCGGCCTTTTTTTTCTGGCGTAATCGCCGCTTATCCTGCGCCGCCGCAACGCCAGGCGCAGGCAAAACACCAATTCTTTGTTGGCAAAGTCCAAATGTACGGTGTCCATAATTTTTTCCAGACGGTTAGAGAGCGTATTCCGGTGAATATACAGTTCGCCGGCTGTTTCCGTCAGGCTTTTGTCACATTCCAGATATTTTTCCAGGGTTTGCAATAGATCGGCCCCGGAGTGTTTGTCCCCCATTTCCAGTTTTTCAATAATCGAGCGGCAGACCTGGGCCAGGATGGAGGAGGAATCATCGTTTTCTAACATGGAGTAACAGGCAATTTCATAAGGAAACGTAATCTGGCCACTGCCTTTTAGCTGCTGGCCCAGGCGCAGACTGGTCAATGCATTATGAAAACTTTGCCGGGCATCACTTAGCTTGGTAGCCAGTGTGCCTACGCCAATTGAGATGGTCAGGTCCCGGTACAGGCCGGTCAGGGTGTTGTGCAATACGATTCCCCAATGAGGTTCATTGTTGACAAAGCTGTGGGCAGAGGCCATAAGGACAATGATTTTGCCTGTACGTTCCGAGACAATGGACAGTGGACTGGCTGCCGTCACCAGTTGCTGCGTGGTTTTGTAAATACGGGTCAACAGGACCGGGATATTGACCACACTTTCATTTTCCGCCAGTTGAATGACCCAGCACTCAAAGAATTTAGCATGTTTGAGCCTGGAGCCGGTTAACACCTCGGCCACATTAGGTTTTGCCAAATCATCAAATAATATATATTCAAGGATGTCGCGGGAATGCAGCCGCCGGCTCTGGGCGATTGCTTTCTGCTTGGCGAAATCCAGGGCCGCCACAATACAGGTTTGTTCCAGGGCTACACTGTTAATATCTGCGAACGTGTCATTGACCTGGACAATGGAGATATGGCCAAAGGTTTCGTTGTCAGACATAACCGGGAAGGAAGTGAGCAGATAGCTGTCGCTTTCCAGGGTCAGAGTCTGCATACAGGGGGATTTTGTCCGGGCCAGCAAACCCTGCAGCTCGTCATTGTTTTCCACCTGCTTTTCCAGCCGGGCGGCAATTTGCCTGATAATAGGGCCAGGCACTCCCGGCAGTTTTGCCGGCAGCCAGCGGGCGAGGGGGGCACCATTGACATCATAGCAGCCGGCAGGGCATTGGGTGAGCTGGCCGAGACAGGTTATAATCGAGCCTAAGCCCTCGCCCTGAATGGCAACCCTGGTCAGGGCCTTCTGGATTTCAATCGTCCGGTGCAGTACATAGGATTGCCTGTTGGCAATATTGCTGATAATCGGGTTCATAATTTCCGCCAGGGACATAGCCAGCGGCAGGTCGAGAATGGGAAAGTTCAATTCATCGGCCGTTTTTTTTATTATAGCGGGAATTTCCGGCAAAAACCGTTTGGTTTTGATGCCCAGCCCGGACGCGCCGGTGGCAACGAGATCTTTGATTAAGCGTTCCTGCAGGACCGGGTCGTCTTTGGCAACATAGGCAGTCGTTAAAATCAGATCCCCTGGTTTTACCCAGTTCAGAATATCCGGTGCATCCATGATATTTACGGATATAACGGTATTATCCAGGCCGGCAAAGCCAGCCGCCAGGGATACCGATTTATCCTGAAAAAGCTGTAAGACATCTTTTATGAGTAAATGCATAATCAGCCCCCGCCGCAACATCAGAATGTTGTTTGTTTCGACATTCTTCTGCAAATTCCTGCCAGCTTGGGTCAGGCTCTTCCCGCCGCCGGCCGGCCGGCCGTAGCTATATTGTCGGAATTGAATGAATATGCAATATGCACAGTTTCAGCCGTTTTATTTGCAAACTATGCACTGGTGGAAAAATGAAAACATTCAGTATAATTAACCTAGCTTACAGGGCGGAAGGAGGCGTGAGAGCTTATAAAACGCGGTTTCAGGGCATGGAGACCAATATGGGGAAAGCGCTCTCCCAGGCGGTGAGTTTGTATATGTTGCAATTCAGTTGATGACGGAGGGAAACAATGGATGCGTTTGATTTTGGGCAGGAAACGGAAAAACTTCTCCATTGGCTGGGGGAATTTGGCAAAGATGCTACCGGCGGAGTCTCGCGTTTCCTCTACAAACCGGAGTGGGTGGAGGCGCAGCAGGCGTTAGCGCAGTATATGCGGCAGGCAGGTTTTCTTGTTTATTATGATGACGTCGGCAATTTGTTTGGACAACTGCCGGGCTCAGTTTATCCGGAAGAGACGATTTTAACAGGCTCTCATGTGGATACTGTGAAAAATGGCGGCTTGTATGACGGCCAGTTTGGCATTATTGCCGGGATTATTGCGCTGAATTACCTGCAAAAACAGTATGGGCAGCCACTGCGCAATATGGAAGTTGTTTCCGTGGCCGAGGAGGAAGGCAGCCGCTTCCCTTATGCTTTTTGGGGCGTAAAGAATATTCTGGGCCTTGCCCGGCGGGAAGAAGTGGAAGCGATGGCGGATTTTGAGGGCATAGCCTTTACTGCGGCGATGGGCAAAGCCGGTTTCCGTTTCCGGCCCGAGGGCAGTGCCGGCAGGCAAGATTTGAAAGCATTTTTGGAGGTTCATGTCGAGCAGGGCGGTGTGCTGGAGATGGAACAAAAATCAGTGGGGATCGTGGAGCATATTGCCGGCCAGCGGCGTTTTACGATTGAACTTACCGGCGAAGCCAATCACGCCGGCACAACGCCGATGGGGTACCGCAAAGATGCCGTTTATGCGGCCAGCCGTATTATTTGCGCGATTATGGATAGCGCGGCCGGTTACGGTGATCCCCTGGTAGCCACTGTGGGCAAAGTGGAGCTGGAGCCCAATATTGTTAATGTGGTGCCAGGCAAGGCCCTGTTTACGCTGGATGCCCGCCACACACAAAAAGCTGTGCTGGCCGATTTTACAGAGGCAGTGACGGCTAAAATGCAGCAGATTGCCGGCCAGGCCGGTGTAAAAATCCACATCGACATGTGGATGGACGCCGCGCCGGTTCCCCTGGACCCCGCCATTGTTGCGGTTATCAAAAAGCAATGTGAGAAAAACGGGCTGAGTTATAAAATGATGCACAGCGGGGCCGGGCATGATTCGCAGATTATGGCTCCCTTTGTCCCGACAGCCATGTTGTTCGTGCCAAGCCATAAAGGCATCAGCCATTCCCCGCTGGAGTATACCGATCCCCATGACCTGGCGGCGGGGGTAAAAGCACTTGCCGGCGCGTTATATGAATTAGCCTATAAATAAAAGGAGTGAACCGTGTTATGGGATATCCGCAAGACTTATTGGCCAGCAGGGCCGTTGTCAAGCACGGCAGTTATGCCATCATTCCCCCGGCAGGCCTGGTGAATAATGTGATACCGGGGTTTGAACAGTGCAAAATTTCGATTCTGGCCTCACCGAAGATGGGGGCAAGCTTTGTCCATTACCTGGTGACGATGGCGCCGGGAGGCGGGAATACCCGCGGCTTCGGCGGGGCGGAGATAGAAACCTTTGTCTATTGCATCACCGGCAAAGTAAAAGCCTCCACCGAGGCGCAGGCTGCTGTCCTGGCCGCCGGCGGCTATATGTACTGCCCGCCCGGAGATAAGCTGTATGTACAAAACCTGGCCGACAGTGAAACCCGGCTCCTTTTATATAAACAGAAATATGAACCGATAGAGGGGGCGCAGCCCTGGGTTGTTGTCGGCAATGTCAATGAAATAGCCGAAAGAATATATGAAGATATGGAAAATGTCAAAATTATTGACTTGCTGCCAACAGATCCGGCCTTTGACATGAATATGCACATCCTTACCTTTGAGCCGGCCGGCAGCCACCCCTTTGTCGAGACACATGTGCAGGAGCACGGGGCCTATTTATTCTCCGGCGAAGGCCTGTATTATCTGGATAATGAGTGGATTCCGGTCAAAAAAGGGGATTATATCTGGTTTGGTCCGTATGTGCCCCAGGCTGTTTATGCCGTAGGCCGCGAGAAGCTGTCTTATCTTTATTCCAAAGACTGCAACCGTGATGCTGCCTTATAGGCTCAAATACTAAGGGGTGAGGTGCCGACATGAGAATAGGAAGAGCTGAATTGAAAGAACTGATGAAAAGAAAATTCTGCCGGGCGGGCCTAAGCGGCGACCACGCGGATATTGTCGCCGATGTGCTGGTTCACGCCGATGCCAGGGGGGTTCATTCTCATGGCGCCATGCGGGTCGAATATTACGCCGAGCGGATTGCCAAAGGGGGAACCAATAGGAATCCGAACTTTGCCTTTACCCGAACCGGGCCTTGCAGCGGTATATTTGAAGGCGACAACGGCGCAGGGCATGTTGCTGCCAAGCTGGCAATGGATGAAGCGGTGAAAATGGCTCAGGCCACTGGCATTGCCGTCGTAGGGGTGCGGCGTATCGGCCACAGTGGCGCATTATCTTATTTTGTGCAGCAAGCCGCAAGAGAAAAGCTTATCGGCATTGCCGTGTGCCAGTCAGATCCGATGGTGGTTCCTTACGGCGGGGCGGAGCCTTATTACGGAACCCATCCCCTTGCTTTTGCCGCCCCCAGCCAGGATGGCAGGATATTAATGCTGGATATGGCGACCACGGTTCAGGCCTGGGGCAAGATCCTCCATGCCCGGTCCAGGAAAGAAGCCATCTCGGATACGTGGGCGGTGGATGAAACCGGCACCCCGACCACCGACCCCTTTAAAGTCAATGCCCTGGTCCCTATTGCCGGTCCTAAGGGCTATGCCCTGCAGATGATGGTTGATGTGCTGTCAGGCGTGCTGCTGGGGGTCCCTTTCGGCAACAAGGTAAGCTCAATGTATCATGATTTGAGCGAAGGCCGCAATTTAGGCCAACTGCACATTGTAATTAATCCCGCCTATTTTACTGATCTGCATGAATTTCTGCTAAATATAAACCAAACGATGACAGACTTAAATAATATCAAGCCTGCGCCCGGTTTTGCAGCAGTTATGTATCCCGGTCAGTCCAGTCTTATCAGAGAACATAACTACGAGCGGGAGGGGATTGAGATTGTGGACGATGTTTACAACTACCTTGTTTCTGACGTGATTCACAACAATGCGTATGACAAAAAAGGAGCTTTTGCCAGGTAAACAGTGCTGCAGCGGCGGGTAAAGCCCGCCTGTTTCCAGGCCGGATATTGTCGAGGAGGTATTATCATGTTTAATCTGGTTATCAAAAACGGCAGGCTTGTGACAGCAGACCGGATTTTTGCCGCCACCTTGGGCATCGCGGACGGTAAAATCGCCGCCATAACAGAACCAGGGGCGGCTGTGGCGGGCGCGGAGGTCATTGATGCGGCGGGCAAGTATATTTTTCCGGGCGCTATCGACAGCCACGCGCATTTGAATGACCCGGGCTACAACTGGCGGGAGGACTATGCCCATGGTACTGCCGCCGCCGGGGTGGGCGGGTTTACCACCATTGTGGACATGCCGCTCCAAAATGAGCCGGCACTTACTGACGGCAGCATTTTTGACAGCAAGCTGGCCCATGTAGCGCCCCGGGCTTATGTCGATTACTGCTTCTGGGGCGGGCTTGTGGATTATAATCTGACCAAGCTGACCGAACTGGACGAAAAGGGTTGTGTTGCTTTCAAGTCCTTTATCGGTCCGGTTTCGCCGGATTATGTATCGCTAACTGTCGGCCAGGCGAAAGAAGCGCTGGAGATTTTGCGGCAGGCCGGCGCCCGGGCCGGCTTCCACTGCGAGGATTATTCCATCATCAAATGGGAGGAGGCCCGGGCCCGGAAGAAGGATAACCCGGACTGGCAGGATTTCCTTGACTCCAGGCCGGTTATCGCCGAACTGACGGCCACGCAGAATATCATCAGCCTGGCCAGAGAGCTACAGGCCAAGATTCATATCTGCCATGTAAGCCACCCCCAAGTGGCAAAAATCATCAGGGATGCCCAGTTGGAAGGGGTCGATGTCACCGCCGAGACCTGCGCCCATTACCTGACCTTTACCGATCAGGATGTTCTCAACAACGGCAGCCTGTTTAAATGTGCCCCGCCGCTGCGGGACCGGGCCGCTGTAGAGGCAATGTGGGATTATGTAAATAATGGCACTGTAAGCTGTATCGGTTCAGATCACTCCCCCTGCGAACTCAGCGAGAAAAGTGAACAAGCCCATGGCGTCTTTGGGGCCTGGGGCGGTATCAGCGGCATGCAGAACACGATGCAGGTGGTGTTCAGTGAGGGTGTGGTCAAGAGAGGCTACAGCCCGACCCTGCTTGCCCGGGCCCTGAGTGCGGGACCGGCCAGGGTTTTCGGGATATACGGCAAAAAAGGGGCCATTGAAGTAGGCTTTGATGCCGATCTGGTTATCTTTGACCCTGACCAGGAATGGGAGATTACCCCGGAATCTTTGTATTATGTTAATAAAATATCTGCTTTTGTGGGTTTAAAAGGCGTCGGCCTGCCTGTATGCACATTGGTCCGGGGCCAGCTTGTCGCCAGCGGCGGCAAGCTGGTTGGCCAACAAGGCTTTGGCGAATTTGTTAAAAAAATTAAATAAGGAGGGAATTGGGTGAATAAGCGCTATGAGGTCCTTATTCGCAACGGGACGCTTGTTTGTCCCGCCGGGCTGAAAAAAGCCGATATTGCTGTCTGTGATGAAAAAATTGTAGAAATAGCCGAGGAGATAGCCGGTGATGCGGCTGAAACGATCGATGCCACGGGATTGCATGTATTCCCCGGCGTAACAGACGGGCATGTGCATTTTAACGACCCGGGGAGAACCGAGTGGGAAACCATTATGACCGGCAGCAGGGCCCTGGCAGCGGGCGGCGGCGTGCTGTACTTTGATATGCCGCTTAATTGCAGTCCCTGCACCCTTGACGCGAAAAATTTTAAGGCCAAGCTGGCGGTGGCGCAGCGGGACTCGCTGGTGGATTACGGCTTCTGGGGCGGGTTTACCCCCACCAATCTGGATAAGCTGGCCGAGCTGGCGGAGTGCGGGGTAATTGGCTTTAAAGCTTTCTCCTGCTTCAGTGGCATTGAGGAGTTTGGCCGGGCCGACGATTATACGGCCCTGGTAGGGATGGAGAAATTAGCAAAACTTCGTCTGCCGCTGATGGTGCATTGTGAGAATGCTGAAATTACGCAAGCGCTGACCGCTAATGCCCTAATGAATAACAGAACCACAGTCCGGGATTATTTTTCCGCCCGCCCGCCTATTACGGAAATAGAAAATGTGGCCCGCATGATTGCCCTGGCCGAGGAGACAGGCTGCAAATTAATCATTGCCCATATCAGCACCGCCCGGGCCGTGGCGCTTGTTACCGAGGCCAGGCGCAGAGGGGTTGATGTCTGCTGCGAAACCATCGGCCATTACCTGATTCTTACCGAGGAGGATGTGGAACGGCTGGGACCTGTGGCAAAATGCTCACCGCCGATTCGCGATGCCAAAAATCAGGCGAAGCTGTGGGCCAGGCTGTTAAACGGCGAGATCGCTTTTATTTCCTCAGACCATTCCCCCTGCGACCCGCAGCTGAAAGACGGAGAGTTTTTAACAGTCTGGGGGGGCATCTCCGCCTGCCAGTCAACCCTGCCGGCTCTGCTGACCCATGCCGCCCATGCCAGAAAGGTCGCCCTGGAGGATATTGCCGCGCTGGCGTCCGGCCATGTCAATGAAATATTCAATATTCCGGGCAAGGGCAAGATTGCTGTGGGCTATGACGGGGATTTTGCCCTGGTGGCTGTGGATAAGGCTTTTTCCCTACAGGCGGCGGATCTTTTTTACAAGCATCAGGTAAGCCCGTATACCGGCTTCACTTTCCGGGGCACTGTGACGCAGACCATTCTCAGGGGCACAACTGTGTTTAAAAATGGCAGGATTGTAGCAAAACCGATGGGCAAGCATGTGCGCCCCCGGGGCTAAGCCGGCGCATGCTCCTACTGCGGCTAAAGAATAAAAGAGAGAAGGTGCAGTCTGACGATGAGTACAAATTTAGAAAGCGGCGTTGCCACAACTATTGAGGTCCGGCCGGATATGGGGGTGGATGAGTCCCTCAGTCCGAAGCCCGAGGCGGGCCGGACAGTGGGACCGGTCGATTATATGTTCATGTGGCTGGGCGATGGCGTCAACCTGGGCAATATGACCCTGGGGGCCAGTCTGGTGGTGGCGGGAATCGCAACCCTGAATATTCTTCAAACCTTTGCCGCGGCCATTATTGCCATTGCCATCATCTCCGGTGTTTTCGCCTTGAATGACCGCCTGGGCTACCAAACCGGCATCCCCTATGTAGTCCAGCTGCGCATGTCCTTCGGGCTGAAAGGCTCCATAGTATCCTCCCTGCTGCGCGGTATTCCCGCCATCATCTGGTACGGGTTTCAAAGCTGGATCGGCGGTACGGCGCTGAATGAAATCGCCAAAATTATTACCGGCGGCAGTTTTGACAACATTTTTGTCTGCTTTGTCGTGCTTCAGGCTGTGCAGATTGTGCTTTCGCTCTACGGCTTTCATGCCATCAAATGGGTGGAATCGGTGATCTCCACCGTCATCATGGTGGCGCTGATTTATGTTTTTGGCATCCTGCTGACCAGCCACAGCGAGGTGATTATTGACAAGTGGGTTCATGCCCGGGGTACCTGGGGCTTGCCGTTCTTTGCCTTCATTATGATGTTTATGGGAAATTATGCGGCTATTTTTTTAAGCGCCGCCGATTATTCCCGCGAATTGAAGGCCGGCATCAGTGATGGCAAGCGCGGCTTGCTCTATTTCCTGCCGATTCTGATAGCCTATGGCTTCGTCTTATGTATAGGGGCCATGCTTGCCGCCGCCACCGGCATCTCCAACCCGGTAAAGGCGTTTGCCATTGTCATCAACAACCCGTATATTACCTTCTTTGTTTCCGCCTTTATTGTTATGGGGGCAGTAGCCGTAAACATGGTCGCCAACATTATTCCGCCCACCTATGTGATTACGCTGATTACCAAGCTCAACTATAAAACGGCAGTTACGATATCGGGTCTGCTGGCTTTAGGGTCCTGCCCCTGGGTGCTTGTGCAGGATTCCTCAGCCGAGGGGTTGGGATTGTTCATCCTTATCTATTCGGCCTTCTTAGGGCCCATTGTGTCAATCCTGCTGATCGAATACTACATCTTAAGAAGACAAAAGGTAAATGTCGCCGATTTGTATAAAGAGGACGGCCCCTTTGCCGGCTATAACCCCAGCGCGATTCTGGCCATGCTGATCGGCGCCGGCGCTGCCTTCCTGAAAGTGGAACTGGCATGGGTTATCGGCTTTGTAGTCGCCGGCGCCGTTTATATCCTGCTGATGAAGTTTGCCTTCAGGGACTCAGAATTCAGAAAAGGTACGATATTCGCGGAAAAACAGGCCCCGGTGGCTGGCAGTCCTGCCGGTAACCGCTAGCTGAGACAGCCGTAATCAGCCGGAGAGGCTGTTGCCGATAGGTGCAAAACTATGGGCAGCAGCTTTTTGTTTCCCCCGGCAGAATTTATCGCAGTGGGAGACGGTGCGCTAAGGGCTGGAGAATTTTAGGCGGGAGTATCCGGGGCGGTGTGCATTGTGCCTAGCGCTGATCGATTTTTTTGGCGCAAATGCACTAGGGGGAAAGTTGGAAAATTCATTATAATGAAGCACAGGGCAGGTGATGTTATGCTGCGGCTTAAGGCAGCCGCCGTTTCCTCCGCGCTGGCGCTGCCGCCGGCGCGGGCGGCCGGGCAGGTACAATCAGTCCACAGGGACTATGTAAATATCTTTGCGGCTGGCGCCCTGCTAACCCTGGTTCGGTCCGGACGGGAGCACATTCCCTTCGGCCTGGAGGTAGACCTTGCCGGCAGCTGGCTTGGCGCCGGCCTGGACCGGCAGCAAGAGGTGCTGTTCCAGGCCGATGCGGTTATAATCGGTAAGACTCTGACAATAGAGGGCCTGGGGGACTGCCCGCGTTTTTCCTGCCGGTATGCTTATCAGCCTGCGGCTGCTGACGGGGATTTTGCGCTGCGCCTGCGGTTGCTGCAGCAGTTGCATAGGGACGACGGCAGGCCGGGCGGCATGCTGGCATATCTTGATGCGTATGCTGCCGGAATGCCGGGCCCGGCCGGGGAAATATCCGGCTGGGGCGGAAAAAAAGTACCCCGGCTCATTGGCCGGCTGATTGCCGGCAGCCTGGAAAACAGGGAGCAGGCACTGGCTGAAGGGATTTGTGGCCTGCTCGGGCTGGGTCCTGGTTCAACCCCCTCGGGCGATGATTTTCTGCTCGGGTTTCTCGGCGGTCTTGTCCATACCCCGCCGCCGCGCTGCCGGCCGGCCGCGGCGGCAATGGCGCGGCTGCTGAGGCGGAACGCTCCCCGGTTGACCACCCTGCTGTCGGCTGAGTATCTGCGATACGGTGTCCAGGGCTGGTATCATCAGCGCTTTGGCGAAATGCTGCAGGCCTTTACGGCCGGAACTAAGCAGGAAATGCTGGCTAAAGCCCGCAACCTCATGCAGTTAGGGCACTTTTCCGGTGCCGACTTATTAATAGGTTTTGTATATGGTGGTTTTACCGCACTGGCTGCAGGTATAACCGGTGATGAGAAAGGGGTCAGCAAATGAAAATCCATAACATAGTACGCAAGAACAACTATTATGATTCAGTTACCCTCATGCTTATTTCCAAACAGCTAAAACAGGTGGAAGGATTGGATGATGTTTCGGTTATGATGGGAACACCGGCCAACCGGGTTATTTTGCAGGAAGCTGATTTGCTGGGACCTGAGGGCGAGAACGCCGGCCCCAATGATTTGATTCTGGCCTTCCGGGCCCCGGCCACTGTGGATGTGCAGTGGGTATTAACCAAAATCGATGAACAGCTGGGGAAAAAAGCGGCTGACAGCCAAACGGCGGAGCAGCCGGTTATCCGGGCGGCAGCCCAGGCTTATCAGGCTGACCCGGACACCAACCTGGCCTTTATCTCTGTTCCGGGTGAATATGCGGCGATCGAAGCGGAGCGGGCCCTGAAGCAGGGCAAAAACGTATTTTTATTCAGCGACAATGTTGCCGTTGAAGAAGAAGCCTACCTGAAAACAATGGCCGCCGAAAAAGGCTTGCTGGTTATGGGGCCTGACTGCGGCACCGCCATTATTAACGGGAAAGGGATCGGCTTTGCCAATAAAGTCAGAGCCGGTGATATTGGCCTGATTTCCGCCGCCGGCACCGGCTTGCAGGAGGTAATCTGTCTACTGGACGCGCTGGAACTGGGCGTTAGCCAGGCGATTGGCACCGGCGGCCGGGATTTAAAGGCCGCCATCGGGGCGGCGACGATGCTGCAGGCGCTTGCCTTGTTGAACAATGACAGCAACACCCGCCTCCTTGTGCTGATCTCCAAGCCGCCGGCAGCGCCGGTTGTGGAAAAGATTCTGACAAAGCTGGCCGGCATTAGTAAACCGGTGGTTCTCTGCTTTCTCGGCAGTGCTGTCAAGCTGGCAGCAGCGAATATAACGGTTGCCGCCACCCTGGAAGAAGCCGCTGTACAAGCGGCGCTGTTAAGCGGTAAGCAGCCGGTGCTGTCTACGCCGGCCGCGACCCTGGCGAATTGGGCGGAAACGGCGGCAGCCAGGCTGGCTCCCGGCCAGCGCTATGTCCGGGCCCTGTACGCCGGCGGGACCCTGTGTTACGAAGCCATGCTGATATTAGGTGCAAGCCTTGGCCCTATTTACTCTAATATTCCCTTGGCACCGCCGCTGCTGACCCGGGAGATTGCGGTGGCAGGCCAGCATACGGCGATCGACCTGGGCGACGACCACTTTACCAGGGGCAGGCCCCATCCGATGATTGACGGCTCACTGCGCGACGAATATATTATGCAGGCTGCCGGCGACCGGCAGACGGCCGTATTATTGCTGGATATTGTCATTGGCTATGGGGCCGGGGAAGATCCGGCCGGGGCTTTAGTGCCTGTTATTGCCGGCGCCAGGCAAGCGGCGGCGGCCGTCGGCAATACCCTGACGGTTGTGGCCTATGTCTGCGGGACCAGCCAGGATGAGCAAAACAAAGCGGCACAAGCCGAGAAACTCCGGCAAGCCGGGGTGCTGGTGGCCCGGACCAATGCCGAGGCGGCCAGACTGGCCGGAATGATAGCTGGTACAGAAAGGAATGGCGGAGATGGCAAATAATTTGTTCAATCAACAACTGAAGGTTGTCAATGTTGGCTTGGAGCTGTTCGCGCAGACGCTGGCCAGGCAGGAGGTGCCGGCAATACATGTCTCCTGGCGGCCGCCGGCCGGTGGCAACAAGATGGTGGCCAAGCTACTGGACAGGTATGAAGAGCGTATTAACGGCGCCAATGACAAAGTTATCCGGATATACAACGCTGCGCAGCCGGTACTGACCGGTGTTAAACCGGCCCATACGGTGCTGCCGGGCCTGACCAGGGCAACGATTTTACATGCCGGGCCGCCTATCCGGTGGGACGACATGTGCGGGCCGCTGCAGGGGGCTATTTTAGGGGCCGTGCGGTTTGAGGGGCTGGCTGAAGACGACGAAACCGCGGTACAGAGGATTAAAGGCGGTCAGATAAAGCTGGCCCCCAACCATCATTACGGCTCGGTCGGGCCGATGACAGGCATGATAACCTACCATATGCCGGTGTTCACAGTGCAAAACGAGACTTTCGGAAACATGGCCTATTGCTCGATCAACGAAGGGCTTGGTAAGGTAATGCGGTTTGGGGCCAATGACCGGGAGGTGATTGAGCGGCTGATCTGGTTCAGGGACAGCCTGGGGCCGGCCCTTGATCAGGCCATCGCCTTAAGCGGCGGCATCAACCTGAAGGTTATTATGGCTCAGGCGGTAGCGATGGGGGATGAGATGCACCAGCGCAACATGGCAGCCTCCTCCCTGTTTGCCAGGAAAATTTGCCCTCAGCTTGCCCGGCTTGCCCTGGATAATGCCGAGAAAGCCAAGGTTATCCGGTTTATCTGCGACAATGATCAATTTTTCCTTAATCTGGCTATGGCGGCTGCTAAAGCCACCACTGATCCGGCTAAAGGCGTGCAGGACAGTTCCCTGGTTACCGTCATGTGCCGCAACGGCACAGAATTTGGCGTCAAGGTCGCAGCCACCGGCGAAGAATGGTTCACAGCCCCGGCTAATATGCCGGAAGGCCTGTATTTTCCCGGCTACGGCCCGCAGGATGCCAACCCGGACATGGGCGACAGCGCCATCATTGAAGTCATCGGGCTGGGCGGTGTTGCCATGGCGGCCTCGCCGGCGGTAGTCCGGTTTGTGGGCGCCGGTTCGCAGGCCGATGCCGTGCGCTATACCAGGGAAATGGGGGAAATTTGCTATGCGAAGAGTACCCAGTTCCTGCTGGCGACCATGAATTTTGAGGGTGTGCCGCTGGGGATTGATATCCGCAAGGTGGTTGAAAGCGGGATTGTGCCGGTTATTAACACCGGCATGGCCCACCGGCAGCCCGGAATTGGCCAGATTGGAGCCGGTGTGGTCAAAGCGCCTTATGGCTGCTTTGAACGAGCTTTGGCGGCCTTTGCCGAAACTTTAGCAGAGTAGGTGATGGATTATGTCCGTTAGTTTAGTGCCGTGGCTGGCGGCGCTGGTGCCGATTCTGGTGCTGCTGGCGCTCTTGCTGCGCTGTAAATGGGGCGGCGATGAGGCGGCGTCAGCCGGACTGCTGTTTTCGATACTGATTGCCTATCTGGTTTTTGGCGGCGGGACCGATATGATTGCCCTGGCAGTTGCCAAGGGGATGTGGTCTTCCCTGTCTATCATCCTTGTGGTCTTGCCGGCGTTACTTATCTATGAACTGTCGCGGGAGGCCGGCGCATTTGCCGTCATCCGCGCCGCCATGCAGCGCTTTACCCCGGATAAGGTGCTGCAGGTGCTTGCTGTCGGCTGGATTTTTGTCGGTTTTCTGCAGGGGATTACCGGTTTTGGCGTACCGGTGGTGGTAGGCGCGCCGCTGCTCATCAGTATGGGGGTCCGGCCGCTGACTGCCGTGTTGATTACCATGCTCGGACAGGCCTGGGGCAATACCTTCGGGACCCTGGGGATCGCCTGGGACGGCTTGCTCAGCCAGGTGGATGTAAGCGACCCGCTGACCCTGCAGCGAACGGTGCTGTGGTCTACAGGCCTGCTGGGGGTTGTAAACCTTATTGCCGGGCTGCTGATTGCCCTGCTGGCCGGTGGTTGCAAGGGGCTGCAGCGCAATGCGCTGACTGTAGTGCTGCTGGGACTGCTGCAGGGGGCCGGCCAGATGGGACTGGCCCTGCTGAATCCGATGCTGTGCAACTTTGTGGTCGTAACCTTATCGTTAGGCCTAATTTTTGTTATCGGCAGGCTTACCTATTACCGTCAGCCGGCAGAACTGCACGACCCGGCGGACGAACAGCCTGACGACGGGCTGCCCGGCACGGCAATGCGTATTCAGCAGGCCTTTCTGCCGTATGTGCTGTTGATTATCCTTGCTGTCACCGTGCTGCTCAATGGCAGCCTTAAGGCCTATTTCGGGCAATGGCAGTTTGCCCTGGCATTTGCCGGCAAAACAACCCTGCTGGGGTTTGCCACCCATAGCTACCCGGCTTATGCGCCACTGGCGCCGCTCATTCATTCCGGCGCCTTTCTGCTGGTGGCGGCAGTCTGCGGCTATGGCTGCTATGCACACTGGGGCTATATACAGGCCGGCGGGCTGCAGCGCATTATGAAAAACGCGCTGAGCAAAACCATTCCTTCTGCGATTGCGGTGATTGGCCTGATTTCGATGTCCAAAGTAATGGATGAGACCGGCCAGACAGCCGTGCTGGCCCAGGGCGTTGCTGCTGTGGCCGGCGGGATTTATCCCATTCTCGCCCCGTTTATCGGCCTGCTGGGCACATTTATGACCAGCAGCAATCTGTCTTCCAATATACTATTCGGCAGCTTTCAGCAGCAGATTGCCCTGCTGCTGCAGATCGACAAGGCGCCGCTGCTGGCGGCTCAGACCGCGGGCGGTGCCGTGGGCAGCATTATTGCCCCCAGCAAAATCCTGTTGGGGACAACCGCAGCCGGGATTCTCGGCCGGGAAGGCGAGGTTATCGGCCGGGTTCTGGCCGGGGCCCTGCTGCTGTGCGCGGTCTTTGGCGTGGTTATTTTCACAGCGTATCAACTGGGGTGGTGAGAAGAATGCAGCAACTGGCAATATTTTTGCCGGTATTGATTATCCTGGCTTTTCCGTTACTGTACTTTGGCGGCCAGCTCGGCAACAGCGCTTGCGCAGCCGCAGGGATACTGATGCTGTTCCTGGGGATGGCGGGGCCGCTTATAAAACGGGGGAAAGCACGATAAGAGGCAAGGAGGGCGTGTATGCAACAGGGCCTTTGTGTGGTAGCTATCGGCGGCAACGCCATATTAAGTGAAAATAATCAGGGAACGATTGATGAGCAGCTTGCCAATATCCGGGTTGTCTGCAGTAAAATAGCCGGCTTGGTCCGGCAGGGGTATCAGGTTGTTGTCACCCACGGCAACGGGCCGCAGGTGGGGCAGACCTTACTGCGGCATAAACTGTCGGCCGCCATTGTCGCCGAGGGGACGCTGGATGCCTGTGGCGCCGAAACACAGGGGCTGCTAGGCTATTTGATCCAGCAGGTATTGCGCAATGAACTGGATAAGGCCGGCTTGGCGGCAGAGGTGGCTGCTGTTGTCACCCAGGTGCTTGTTGATAAAGAAGACCAAGCCTTCCGGCAGCCGACCAAGCCGATTGGTCCCTTCTATGCGGCCGGGGAGGCTGAGGAAATTTCCCGGAAATACGGCCGGACAATGATTGAGGACAGCGGGCGAGGGTATCGCATGGTGGTACCCTCGCCCCGGCCGGTGGATATTGTGGAAAAAAATACGATTCTATCCCTGCTGCGGGCCGGTCAGGTGGTGATCGCCGCCGGTGGCGGCGGCATACCTGTTGTCAGAGCCGATACCGGCCTGGCAGGTGTCGCGGCCGTGGTCGACAAAGATGCGGCCTCCTCGCTCCTGGCCAGGATGGTGGGAGCCGACTATCTTCTGCTGCTGACCGGCGTGGAAAAGGTATGCATAAACTATCGGCAGCCGGATGAACGGCAGCTGGACTATTTGCCGGTATGGCAAGCCGAGGCGTATTTAGCTGCCGGCCAGTTTCCCGAAGGCAGCATGGCTCCTAAAATCAGGGCTGCCGTCGAATTCGTCAGACAGGGCGGTAAGCGGGCCGTTATCACTACCTTACATAACATTTGTGCCGCTATCCAGGGGGCAACCGGGACGGTTATTGGCCTGGGCGGCCGGCCGGAGGGACAGAGCCTGATTGCAGAACAGAAAACCGGCAGCAGGGCCAGGGGGCAATAATATAATTGTTCCGGGCAGGCACAAGACAAAAGGGTGGCGCATTCGCCGTGAGAACAAGCAGCAGGATGGGGCTGAACAGCCACGTCCTGCTGCTGCCTGCTTTTTTTTGCCTTTTTGCTGGTCTGCTGTTTATTGACTGGGCCGGCGGCCTGTGGTAAGTTGAAATTAATTATGGTAATGAGAACAGCTTGTCCAGGAGCTCTGCCAGCTGTAATAGCAAGAAAAAGGAGACCTGATCTAATGTATAAAGACTTAAACACTTCTGTACGCACGCTGATGACCCCGGGGCCGGTGGAGGCTGAACCCCGGGTGTTGCGAGCCATGGGTACCCCGGTTCTGGGACAGTTTGATCCCGAATTTACCGGGATTATGAATGAAACGATGGCTATGCTCAGAGCTGTTTTTCAGACAGAAAATCAATGGGCTTTTCCCGTTGACGGTACTTCCCGGGCCGGGATTGAGGCGGTTCTCGGCAGTATTATTGAACCCGGGGACCGGGTGCTGGTTCCGGTTTATGGCCGTTTTGGCCAGCTGCTTACGGAAATTGCCGAGCGTTACGGGGCGGAGGTTGCAACAATTGAGAGCGAGTGGGGCCAGGTATTTGCGCCTCAGGTGGTTATCCGGGCTATGCAACAGCTTAACCCGAAAATCGTGGCCATGGTTCACGGCGAAACTTCAACCGGTTGCATGCAGCCGCTCCAGGCTATTGGTGAAGCCTGCCGGGCTTTGGATATTCTGTTTGTCGTCGATGCGGTGGCTACGCTCGGCGGGACCGCTGTTAAGGTGGACGAATGGAACATTGATGCCGCCATCGGCGGCACCCAAAAATGCTTATCTGTTCCCGCCGGGATGGCACCGGTTACCTTTAATTCCCGGATCGAGGCCCTGCTGCTGGCGCGGAAAAAGATTGAGCGGGGATTAGTGGAGCCTGACGAATACAAAACCAATCAGCAGCGGATGATCCGCAGCAACTATTTTGACCTTAGCCAGTTGATGGATTACTGGAGTCCGGCCCGCCTGAATCACCATACGGAGGCAACCACCATGCTGTATGCTCTGCGGGAAGGGCTGCGAATTATACTGGAAGAGGGGCTTGAGACGAGATTTGCCAGGCATGCCTGGCATGAAAAAGCGCTTATGCAGGGTATTCAGGCCATGGGGCTGAAGCTGTACGGCAATCCGGTGTGCAAGCTGCCGGTGGTAACTGCTGTTTCGATTCCGGCCGGGATTGACGGCGAAGCCGTCCGCCGCATGCTGCTGGAGGATTTTCACATTGAAATAGCCAGCTCCTTCGGCCCGCTTACAGGGAAAATCTGGCGGATTGGGACAATGGGCTACAGCTGCCGACAGAAAAATATCCTCCATGTCTTAGGGGCGTTAGAGGCCGTTCTGCTATGGCATGGAGCGGCTATCCCCGCCGGCCGGGCGGTACAGGCGGCTTTAGCCGTATACCGGGCGCAGCCGTCAGCCGTATAGACATGGTGGGGGATTGATGACCGCAGGCCTGAAAAATTTTGGGCCTGCGGTTATTCTTGTGCGCACAATGGATCAATTTATCAGCAGGCGGCAAGGAAGGCGCGTTATATATTGACCTGGTAAAAAAAACTTGATATTATTAATAATAATATCAATAATAAAGGAGGCTATTTGCTTGTCGGCCAAAAGAAATGATTATTTAAGTTACATGCGCTTGGTTTTGGGCTTATACATATTAAAAATATTGCAGCAGGGTCCTGCCCATGGCAATAAACTGGCAGAAGAAATCAAGCAGCGCACGCAAACCGCTTATACGCCCAATACCAATGCCTTGTATCCCTTATTGCGGATTATGGAGGAAAAAGGATATATTACCGGCGAATGGAACAGCCCGGTTACGCGGGGCAAACGCATTTATACCATAACTGAAACCGGTGCCGCCCGCATCCCGGCGCTGGCCGTCATGCTCGAAGAACGGCTGCAGGAACTGGAGCGGAAGGTTGCGATTCTGCGCGCCGATCTACTGTCACAGTAGCAGGAGCGGAACAAGCTGCCCCAGCTATCGTACATGCAGGGAAAGAATCAGAAAAGGTGAGGGAAAAATCTGTGAGTACAGGGACTGCAAAACTAAGTAACCGACACCTGCTGATCATTAGTGGTCTGCTGGCAGCGGTCCTGCTGGCCGGCGGCCTATGGTGGTGGCTGTACAGCAGCCGGGTTGTAGCTACAGACGATGCCCGGGTAAAAGGAACAATTATTGCCGTAAGCGCCAAAATCAACGGCAGGATCGACAAAGTCCTGGTTAAAGAAGGTGATAATGTCCAAGCCGGTCAGATCATGGCCGTGCTTGAGCAGCAGGAGTTTGCCGCCCAGGTGGAGCAGGCGAAGGCCAATCTCGCCGTGGCACAGGCGAAGCTGGCGGCGGTGCTGGCCGGCAACAGACCGCAGGAGATAGCCCAGGCCAATGCCGCTGCCCTGCAGGCCAAAGCCAATCTGGAAAATGCCCGGAGAAACAGTGAGCGGGATCAAATCCTGTATCAGCAGGGCGCCATTGCCGTGCAGCAGCGCGATGCCAGCCGGACGGCCCTGGCGATCGCCCAGGCCCAGTACAGTGCTGCCACGGAGCAGTATAGCCTGAGTGTCGAAGGCTCCCGGCAGGAGGATATCATGATTGCCCGGGCGCAGGTGCAGCAGGCCCTGGCCGTATTGAAAAATGCCGAAATCCAATTGGCCGATACAACCATTAAAGCGCCGGCCGCCGGTGTAATTGCCCTGAAATCAGCCGAGGACGGGGAAATCATTTCTTTTGGCCAGCAGCTATTTAGTATAAGCAACCTGGCCGATGTCTGGATTGGCGCCAATATTGAGGAGACCTACATCGGGCGGGTAAAAGTGGGCCAGCCGGTTGAGTTTACAATTGATGCCTACCCTAATAAAAAATTTATCGGCACGGTCATTGAGGTGGGGCCGGCGTCGGGGTCGCAGTTTGCCTTGCTGCCAACCGAAAACACCGCAGCCAACTTTACCAAAGTGACCCAGCGGCTGCCGATCAAGATCCAGGCGGAGGCGTCCGAATATGTACTTAAGCCGGGCATGTCGGCTGTGATCAGGATTATTACCGGCTGACAGCGGGATTGAAGGGTTATTATGATAAAAAAATACGTTATCTTATGTGCTGTTTGTCTCGGCACCGTTTTGAGCGCCTATGTCAGCAGCTGTGTTAATATTGCTCTCCCGAACATAATGGCCGCCTTAAATTTCAATATGGACTCGATTGTATGGGTATCGCTGGGGTATATGCTGCCCTACGGTTCGACCCTGCCGCTGACCGGCAAGCTGGGCGACCAGTTTGGCGCCAAGACGGTGTACATATTGGGGTTAATCCTGTTTACCGCGGCGTCCTTGCTTTGCGGTCTGGCGGCAAATTCGTCCAGCATGATTTTTTTCCGGGTTGTTCAGGGTATCGGGGCCGGCATGTTATTGCCCAATGCCATGACGATTGTGGCCGAAACCTTTGCTGCCCATGAGCGTGGTCAGGCATTAGGCCTGTGGAGTGCGATGGCTGCTGCCGGCAGTGCGCTGGGGCCGACAGTCGGCGGCTATTTAATCGAGCTGTTTGACTGGCGCTGGGTTTTCTTTTCGGTGGGGCCTGTTTGTGTACTTAGTGTTATCATCGCCTGGGCCGTAATACCGAAATCCAGCCGCAACACCGGGGTTACGGTTGATTACCTGGGAGCTGCTTTGCTGATCAGCAGCATCAGCGCCCTGCTGGTGGCCCTGAATCAGGGCCAGAAAGAAGGCTGGGATTCGCTGTATATTTTATTATTATTCTATATGGCGTTCGCGGCGTTTGTCTTGTTCCTGGCCGTGGAATGCAAGGTGGAAAACCCGATGCTTGATATGCGGTTATTTGGCAATGCCACTTTTACGGTGGCCAACCTGGTCGGGTTTATATCCTTTGTTGCCTTTTTCGGGGGGAACTTTTTATTGCCGTTTTTTCTGAAATCCATCCTCGGCTATAGTTCGACTACCGCCGGTTTGATGTTACTGCCGCTTACTGCGGCCATGGTTGTGTTTTCGCCGCTGGGCGGACGGCTGGCCGATCGTTTCGGCTCCCGTCTGCCGGCCTTTACCGGCATTATGATGATTGCCGCTGCGCTTTACTCCCTGGATACTATCAGCGCGGACTATTCGCGGCGCGACTTCTTTTTCCGTTTGGCCCTGTTTGGGATGGGGCTCGGCCTGACCATGTCACCGCTGACCAATTGTGCCGTGTCGTCGCTGCCACGGGATAAAATCGGTGTCGGCTCCGGCATTTTTAACCTGTCGAAAATCATTGGCGGCAGTATGGGCGTAGTTTTTGCCGAAACCCTATTGACGCGAAGAGAAATATATCATACTGTGGTATTAAAGGAATACTTACATCCTGCTGCCCATTCGGGGAATGAAATATTCCGCCTGCTTCAGGCCCTGTGGGGCAAACAGGGGATGGACAACTCCATGCTGCTGACAGCCGCCCAGGGCTGGCTGACCGGCCAGGGCTTCCTGCCGCAGCAGTATGTCATGTTCAAAGCGATATTATATGAGATGATTGCCCGTCAGGCGACAATATTGTCATTTCAGGATGTGTTTTATACCGTTGCCATCGTGTGCTTTGGCGGCGGCTTGCTGGCACTGCTGATTCGCCGGCAACAGGCAGACGCAAGCCCCGGGCCGCCGGAGCGTCATTAAGCAAAAGGGGGAAGGGAAATGCTCGCTTTTAGCAATATTCTGGTTCCTGTAGATGGGTCGGAGAATTCCCGGCGGGCTTTGGCCTATGCCGGCTATCTGGCCGGATTGTGCCAGGCCTCTGTCGGCATCCTGCATGTGGTGAATCTGGCGGCGGTCATCTCCTCGGTCGGCCAAAGCAATATGGGCGTATATATCCCGGACCGCGTTTTTGAGAACCTCCAGGAAGCCGGCCAGTTGATGATCGACGAGGCTTTGCAGCAATTGCCGCCTGCCGTCCGGGCCCAGGGCTTTATGAAAATCGGTTCGCCGCCGGAAGTCATTGTAAGCTTCTGCGCTGCCAATGGCTATGATTTAATCGTTATGGGCCGCCGCGGCCTGGGCACAATTAAAGAACTGGTACTCGGCAGTGTCAGCAGTTATGTTCTCCATCGCGCTGCCTGCCCTGTTATGGTTGCGAAATAGCAGGCGAAGAGGCTGTATGTGATAGCAGAAAACTGCTGGCAAAGATGCGGGTTAAGGTATAGGGGACCTATACCTTTTTTCTACTAATGTATAGGAATAAATATACTGATCTAATTAGTTCGCAGATAGTTTCCGCTGTCAGAAAAAATGTAAAATAAAAATATTATCTAAATTTTCTTGCGGAAAACTTGATTTTGCTATAAAATAATAATATGTTTTAAGCTTAAAACATAAAGCTGATATTTTTGAAAAATCATAAGATTGGTGAAAACAAGATGATTGAAAATGGTTTTGAGCGTCCATCACTTACTGAGATTGTTTATGAAGAAATTCGTAACAGCATCTGTCTGGGAAAATTTACTCCAGGGCACAAGTTGGTCGTTGATGAACTGATAAAGGCTTACAATATTAGCAACACGCCAATAAAGGAAGCCTTGAACAGACTGGTTGCCGAAGGTTTGGTCGAGACAGTACCTCGACGGGGCATGCAGGTAAAAAAATTTGGACCTAAAGATATTATTGAAGTAAATGATATGCGGTTCATGTATGAGTCCTTTAGTGCCCGGCTAGCCGTCAAGGTGATAGATGACCGACCTGACGTCAAAGCTAAATTATTGGCTAAAATGCAGCAAATGGAGCAACTGGCTGAGCAACATGCCTCCTATAACTATATCAGTCATCTGAAAATTGATCAGGCATTTCATCTAACCCTGATATCGTTGGCTGACAATGAAATGATGATGAAGGAATACAAAAAACTTAAAGCCATTAATATGGCCTTCAATAACTATATTTACCGTGATTTGCCATTAAAGAGAGGCGAAGCAGCACTCAGGGAGCATCGCCTGATTTATGAAGCATTGATCAGTAAAAATGAGTCCTTGCTTGTGAAAAACCTGGAACAGCATATTGAGAATGTTAAAAGCGATATGCTGGAGTTTATGACTAATCAAAACTAAACTGCCGTAGTGCAGAAGCATAGAGTGGTATTAGTGATCATTGCGCTACGCAGTTAGTAATACATAAAGAAAGGATATAAAACATGACAACACCAAAAGAAAGAGTTCTGGCAGCCTTGAATTACCGGGAGGCGGACCGGGTTCCATTGGATATTGGCGGTATAAACAATACCACCATGCATGTAACGGTCGAAAAAAGACTTAAACAGTATTTAAACATAACAGATCATGGCAGTGAAATCAAAGCCATCAATCAAAAGGTAGTAGTGCCGGATGAAGCCATTTTACAGTACTTTGGCTGTGATACAAGGTCGATATTTATTTCGGAATTGCCTTGGAAGTACGATGAGAAGACAGGCATATACACAGACCAGTGGCATATTGGCTACAAAGAGAATCCTGACGGCAATTACTATAATTTTTATAAACATCCTTTGTCAGCAGCACAAGTTATTGAAGATTTGGATAAATATCAATTTCCCGATCCCTGCAATGAGCTCGTACTGGCAGGTTTGGCGGAAAGAATCAGCACATATAAAAAGGATTATTGCCTAATTCTCGAAGGTTTGCGGGAATGCATGTTTGGATTGCCTTCCTGGCTAAGGGGCAATGCTGATTTTTATGCTGACCTGGCAACTGATGATGGTTTAGCCGAAGCTCTCCTAGACCGGATACTGGATTTCTATTTGAAGTGGACAGATTTCATATTAGAACGCATTGGCAAAGATATTGACATTGTAAAAATAGCGGACGATCTGGGCACTCAAACCAGCCTGATATTATCGCCCCGGATGTACAGAAAACTGATTAAACCACGGCAGGCTGCACTGTATAAACATATAAAAGAAAAATGCGAATGCAAAATTCTGCTTCATTCCTGCGGCGCAATCCGGGATATTATTCCTGATTTGATTGAGATTGGGGTGGATGCTATTAATCCGGTTCAGATCACGGCCAAGAACATGGACCCTGCCGAGTTGAAAAGAGAGTTTGGCGGTAAAATTACTTTTTGGGGCGGCGGCGTGGATACCCAGCATACGCTAGCCTTTGGTACACCGGACGATGTGAAAAAACAGGTGAAAAAAAATATCGACATATTTAAAGCCGGCGGCGGCTTTGTATTTGCCCAGGTTCATAATATTATGCCGGAAGTGCCGACAGAAAATATCATTGCTATGTATGAGGCATATAAGGAGTATGCAGATTATTAATAACGTATTTTAAGCTTAAAGTTTAAAGCTTTAAGTATTGAAAGTTAACTACGACAGCCTATCATATATGGCGGGAAAGGAGAATTATCTGCATGCTAATCGTTGGCGAAAGAATTAACACAAGTCGTCCAGGCATTGAACCGGCTGTACGCAACCGGGATGCTGCCTTAATTCAGTTGGAGGCCGAAAATCAGGTTAAGGCGGGCAGTCAATATGTGGATGTAAATTGCGGAACTTTATTGGAAGAAGAACCGGCCGCCCTGGTTTGGCTGGTAAAAACAGTACAGGAACAGCTAGATAGTCCGCTATGTATTGACAGTCCAAACCCGCTAGCTTTGGCTCAGGCGCTGAAAGAACACAAAGGCAAAGCGCTTATTAACTCTATCAGCGGGGAACGGGACCGTTATGAGCAGATTATGCCGCTGGTGCGGGAGCACCGGGCCGGCGTTGTGGCTCTGGCTATGGATGATACCGGCATGCCGACTACGGCTAAAGACCGGATCCAAGTGGCCGGAAAACTAATTGACAGGCTGACTAAAGACGGGATAGAACTGGATGACATTTATATTGACCCGTTGATTCAGCCAATATCGACCGATGGCGCTCAGGCCGTAGCCGTTTTTGAGACTATTGCCAGCATTATGCGCGAGTATCCCGGCATTCATACCATTTGCGGTCTCTCTAACGTGTCATTTGGCTTGCCTGGACGGGGACTGTTGAACCGGTCATTCATGATCATGTGTATCATTGCCGGCTTGGACGCCGTCATTTGCGATCCCATGAACAAAGAGATGATTAAGGCCATTTATGCCGGGGAAGCCTTAACCGGTCGGGATGAATACTGCATGGCGTATATCAAGGGATTTCGCGCCGGGCGCTTAGGATAAAGAAAAAATTGGTTTGCGCCGGGCTGCTGCAAACCCGAAGTCGATTGCATGAAGCCAGGTAAAGTATAATTTATTGTCAGGAAAAGAGGAGGAGTTAGAAGATGTCAGTCATCGAACAAATTAAAGAAGCCACAATGAATGGCTCGGCTAAAAAAGTGCAGGAACTAGTAAACAAAGCGATCGCTGCAGGCATCAGTCCCAGTGTCATTATTGGTGAAGGGTTTATTCCGGCGATGGAAGTCGTTGGCGATGACTTTAAAAAAGGGGAGATATTCGTTCCGGAAATGCTGGTAGCCGCCAAGGCCATGCAGGCCGGAGTTAAGCTTATCGAACCGCTGTTTGCCCCAGGCGAGCGCCAGTATATTGGCAAGTTTCTCATCGGTACCGTTCACGGCGACTTGCATGATATTGGCAAGAATCTGGTAGCCATGATTCTGCAGGGAGCCGGCTTTGAAGTTGTCGATATCGGCATTGATGTTCCAGCCGAGAGGTTTGTCTCCGCTATCCAAGAACACCGGCCCCAGATCGTTGGTATTTGTGCCCTGCTTACCACAACCATGCGGGAGATTGACGCTACGATACAGGCGATTAAGGCTGCCGGCATCCGGGACCAGGTTCGAATTGTTATTGGCGGTGCACCGGTAACCCAGGATTTTGCCGATGAAATTGGTGCCGATGCCTATGCAGCCGACGCCGGGGCGGCCGTAGAGATCTGCAAAGCTCAGCTTTGTTAGCCTGTAAGAGGGGTAAATAACTGAAGTGTTAGTTGTACGGTAGCCTGCAAAGGCATTTTGGGTGTGAGTATATATGGATTGTCTATCCATTTTTATTGAGCTGAATCTATGTACAGCATTATAACAGTCTGGCTTTTTAAGCGAGAATATGGAGACCTAATCGCGCGAGCGGCTCAGTGCTGTCATGCCATTGCCTTTCATTTGAATTAATAAGCATACAAATGAATGGAGTGAGCACATGAATGAAAATTCAGGCAAAAAGACTAATGTACGTTGGATAATAGCCGTGTTTATGTGGGCTGCAATGGTAATTAACTATCTTGACCGCACTGTTATGTCAGCAGCCGCACCCGCTATCATGAAAGATTTTCAATTGTCACCTACCGAAATGGGCGTTATCATGTCTGCTTTTTTCTGGAGCTATGCGGCTTTTCAGATCCCCGCCGGTTGGCTGGCTGATAAGATTGGGCAGCGAATTACTTTCGCTTGCGCCGTCATGTGGTGGTCTTTGGCTACAGCCGCTACGGCCTTGGCAAGGACTACTGGCGGGTTAATTGGCGCCCGCCTGTTCATGGGAGCGGGCGAGGCGGCTGTGTATCCCTGTAATACCGGTATTACCGCAAAGTGGTTTCCTGATCATGAACGGGGGCGGGTGTCGGCTTTTTTTGACAGCGGCACAAAATTTGGTACAGCGTTTACGATGCCCCTGGTGGCCTGGATGGTCAGTGTGTATGGCTGGGAGATTCCTTTTGTCATATGTGGTGCTATCGGTGTTTTCTGGGTTATAGCCTGGATGGCTTATTACCGGGACCCGGAACAGCATAAGTCTATTAATGCATTAGAGTTAAAATATATTCGTGATGGCCAGGCGAAAAAAGAAGGTATTGACAAAACACAACCGATGAAATGGTATGAGCTTCTAAAATATCGCAACATCATCGCTATGTGCTTGGGTTTCTTTTTATTTAATTATGCCATGTTTTTCTTTATTACCTGGTTTCCAACTTATTTAGTCAAAGAACGTGGGATTCAAATGATGAGTATGGGATACTCCGCTATGCTGCCGCCATTGGCGGGTATTATAGCTCAATGGAGTGGGGGTATTCTACTCGACTATACCTATCAAAAAACGGGCAGTCTTACTTTTTCACGCAAGCTTAACCTGGGGGTAGGTCTGCTTGCAGCTACTTCAATCGCATTTGCGGGCTTGGCGCAGTCTAATATCGTCGCGATTGCCTTATTGTGCGTATCATATGGCGGGTTGGCATTTGCAGCCTCATCCATATGGGCATTAGCAGGCGACATTGCGCCGCGGAATATGACGTCCGTTTTAACCGGAATTCAGAATTGTGCATCCAATATCGGCGGTATTCTTGGTCCCATTGTTACCGGCTATATTATTACGGTGACAGGCTCCTTCATTCCGGCACTTGCTATTTCCGGTGCGGCTTGTCTGGTAAGTGCTTTGATTTACATTTTTGGACTTGGCAAAGTAGAGCCGATACAAGGGCCGAATACTTAAACACAAAATAGGTTTGCACTGCGGCAGTACCTTCATGCGTTAAAACCAAAAAAGTTATGGTATGTTGTTTGTAACTAATTCAATGGAGAAAATAGGGGGTTATAAAATGGCGTTAGAGGCAACAGCAAAAAAAATTCCCCAGCAACGCTGGTGGCGGATTATTCCACCAGCCATGCTCGTCTACATCTTTTCCTATATGGACCGGACTAACCTGGGTTTCGCCATAGCCGGCGGCATGGACAAAGACATTGGTCTTACGGCAACGGCCGCCGGGATGGCGGCAGGCATCTTCTTTTTTGGTTATTTATTATTACAAATTCCCGGTGGTCATCTTGCCGAGCGTGCCAGTGCCAAGAAGTTCATTGCCGGCACCATTGTTTTTTGGGGTGGATTGTCTATTCTTACCGGTCTTGTGCAAAATGAATGGCAGCTCATGGTAGTGCGCTTTTTCCTTGGTGTGGCCGAAGGGGGGGTTTGGCCGGCCATGCTGGCCATTATTAGTCATTGGTTCCCTAAAGAAGAACGGGCCCGTGCCAATGCTTTCTTTATTATGAATGCTGCGATCGCACAAATTATCAGCGGGCCGCTTAACGGCTGGATGATCAGTGAATGGGGTTGGCGCGGCCTGTTCTTTCGGGAAGGGATACTATCGATTGCGCTGATTTTTGTTTGGTGGCCGCTTATCAGTGACCGGCCGGATCAGGCAAAATGGATATCCAAAGAAGAGCGTGACTATATCAATCAGAAGATTGCCGAAGAACAACAGAGCATCAAGGCAGCCGGTGATACGCCTGTTTCGTATAAACAGATACTGGTTAACCCTAATGTCTGGAAATTAACCACCATTTATTTGTGCTATAATGTCGGCATTTACGGTTATGTTATGTGGCTGCCCACGATTCTGAAGTCACTTACCAATAGTGGCATGACTGCCATTGGTTTTTTATCAGCTGTTCCCTATATTGCGACTATTATCGGGCAGTATTTGGTTGCTTCCCGGGCCGACCATACCGGCAACAGGCGGCTCTATACCGGCTTACCGGCTTTGGGCTTTGCTATTGCCCTCATCTTATCTGTTCTTACCAAAGATATGATCGGGCTCTCGTTTGCATTCCTTGTAGTCTGCGGCTTCTTTTTACAAAGTTTCAGCGGTGTATTCTGGTCCATCCCGCCGATGTTGTTTCCCAGTGAAGTGGCCGGTGGTGCTCGGGGCATCATCAACGCCATCGGTAATCTGGGCGGTTTTATGGGACCGTTCATGGTTGGCTGGATTATAACTAACATGGGGAGCATGAATACCGGTATATATGTTCTTGCCGGCTTCTTACTGACCGGTTTCCTGGTTTCCTTCACATTGCCGTCGATAACGGCTGGCATTGAGGAAACCAATAAAACGGCTGCCGGCGTTAGCAATGGCAAAGACGCATAAGCAGCTATTCAATTTCGTGAATATTTCAACTAAAGCGTCGACCGGTGGCTGGGTGAAACTGCCGGCCAATGCCTCAGGTATTTATTTTGGGAGGAGAGTTTTTTGTGATGAAGGTTGTAAAAATGAACAAACCTAATGAAATTGGCATTGCAATCATGCCTAAGGCCGCGAGGCAGAATGCTGGTGAGGTGCTTATTAAAGTTCGCTCCTTAGGGATCTGCGGCTCTGATATCGGCGCCTTTAAAGGTACCAACCCATTAGTAAGCTATCCCCGGGTTATTGGTCACGAAGTGGGCGGTGAAGTGGTCGAGATTGGGGAAAACAGCAAGGGGATTGAAGCGGGCGATAAGGTCATTGTGGAACCGTATATTCCCTGCAATCACTGCTATCCCTGCAGTTTGGGACGGATCAACTGCTGCGAAACCTTACGTGTTTTGGGTGTCCATGTTGACGGCGGCATGACCGAGTATTTTTCCCATCCCGTTGATTTAATCAGCAAAGTGCCTGATGAATTTGCCTGGAAGCATGTAGCCATGATCGAACCGCTGACCATCGCGCTGCATGCCAATCACAGGCCAGGGGTAAAGGCGGGCGAGCATGTCCTCATTATCGGTGCCGGCGCCATCGGGCTGCTGGCGGCGCAGGTGGCTGTCAGCTATGGGGCGATGCCTATCGTTATGGACCTTATTGCGGAAAGACTGCAGCTGGCGCATAGCCTGGGCGTAAAGTATACGGTAAATCCTGTGACAGAAAACGCAGTGGAGAAAATCAAGGAGATTACCAAGGGCAGAATGGCCGAAGTTGTTATTGAGGCTTCCGGTGCCAAAGCTGCTATCCAAAGTCTGTTTGATTATGTGTCATACGCCGGCAGGATTTCACTGGTTGGCTGGCCGAATGCTGAAATTCCGTTAAATACAGCCATGATAACCAAAAAAGAACTGGATATTGTAGGTTCCAGAACCAGCGCCGGGGAATTCGCCGAGGCAATCGAACTGATTCAGACTAAGAAAGTCAATGTGGAGCCATTAATCAGCAAAGTGGTTACCCTGGATGAAATTCCGGCAGCGGTTGTTGACATTGCCAAGCAGCCGGATAAGTTTATCAAAGTCGTGGCCGTTATTTAGGCTGCCATCCCTATTCTAACGGAGGGGGAGTAAGTATGGGCGTTGTCAGTGATTTAGTTAAAGATATCCCAATACCAAAAATGGTGAAAGTAAGACAGATTTTCTCCCGGCCCAAGCTTGAAGATGTGCGGGCGGCCGTACGTGCAGAACTGCTGCAGGGGAAAATCAGCGGCACGATCAAGCCGGGTATGACGATTGCGATAACCGGGGGAAGCCGAGGTGTCACCAATATCGCGCTGATCCTCCGGGAAATAGTGAGTTTTGCCAAAGCGCAGGGTGCGTATCCCTTTATCATCCCGGCCATGGGCAGTCACGGCGGGGCTACTGACAAAGGGCAGATCGAGGTGTTAACCAGCTACGGTATAACGGAGGAATTTTGCGGTTGTCCGGTCCGGGCGACGATGGAAACCAAGCAGATTGGTTTTACGGCCGAGCAGCACCCGGTATTTATTGACAAGTATGCGGCCGAAGCCGACGGTATTATCGTGGTGAACCGGATAAAGCCCCATACCTGCTTTCGGGGGCAGTATGAGTCAGGACTCATGAAAATGCTGACAATTGGTCTTGGTAAGCAAAAAGGCGCCGACACCTGCCATGCCGCCGGTTTTAAGCATATGGCCAAACTTGTGCCGCTGTTTGGCAACGCTATTTTGGCGAATGCCAATATTCTGTTTGGTGTGGCCACTTTAGAAAATCCTTTTGATGAAACCTGTAAGGTCGTGGCGCTGGCCAAAGAAGAGATTGCGGCAGCGGAGCCTGGCTTATTACAGGAAGCCAAAACCCTGATGCCTACAATCTTATTTGATCAGACGGATGTTTTAATTGTCGATAGAATCGGCAAAAACTATTCCGGCGATGGGATGGACCCCAATATTACCGGTACGTTTTCCACACCGTACGCCACCGGCGGGATTAAGGCTCAGCGGGTGGTGGTGCTGGACTTAAGCGAAGAGTCCCACGGCAATGCCGTGGGGATCGGCGCAGCCGACCTGATTACCCGTCGGCTGTTCAATAAAGCGGATCTGGAAAAAACCTATCCGAATGCTATCACGTCCACTGTTGTTAACTGTGTTAAAATTGCCATGATCTTAAAAAGTGACAAAGAAGCCATTCAAACTGCCCTAAAAACCTGCAATGAGATAGATATTAAAAACCCGAGGATTGTACGGATTCCTAATTCGCTGCATATCGAATATATTTATATTTCCGAGACCATGCTGGCCGAAGCGCGGCATATATCCAATATCGAAATCCTGGAAGAGCCGCAGGCTATGCCGTTTGATGCCGCAGGCAATCTCTGGTAATGGGTGGCAGCTTTATTCCAATAGTCGATTTTACAGGGGGGTAGTTACATGAAAATGACATTTCGCTGGTATGGAGGCAACGATAAAGTTACGCTGGAATATATCAGGCAAATCCCCGGCATGACCGGTGTTGTTTCCGCTATCTATGATGTGCCTGTCGGCCAGGTCTGGCCGCTGGAAAAAATTCTGGCACTCAAAAATAAAGTGGAACGGCATGGGCTTGAACTGGAGGTTATTGAAAGCGTACCAGTGCACGAAGATATCAAAATGGGATTGCCGTCCCGGGACCAGTATATTGCCAACTATTGCGAGACACTGCGCAATTTGGCCAAAGCCGGCATCAAGGTGGTTTGCTATAATTTTATGCCGGTGTTTGACTGGACCCGCTCGGAGCTCGATTATGTGCTGCCGGACGGCTCAACCGCGCTCATCTACAAGGAAGAGACGGTAGCTAAAATGAATCCCTTAACCGGCGACTTAAACCTGCCTGGCTGGGATACCAGCTATACAAAGGAAGGTATGAAAGCCCTGCTGGAAACCTACCAGACAATTACCGAAGAAACTCTCTGGGCTAACTTACAATACTTTTTAGAGCGGGTCATTAAGACGGCGGAAGAAGTCAAGGTCAAAATGGCCATCCATCCGGATGATCCGCCCTGGTCTATCTTCGGTTTGCCCCGGATTATAACCGACAAAGCCAATCTGGAGCGCTTTGTCAAGCTGGTTGACAGTCCGTATAATGGGCTCACGCTTTGCAGCGGCTCGCTGGGGGTAAGCCCGGACAATGATATGCCGGAAATCATCCGTCATTTCGGCGGTATGGGCAGAATTCATTTTGCCCATGTCCGCAATGTCAAGATTACCGGTCAGCATAGCTTTGAAGAATCGGCTCATCTTAGTTCGGCCGGCTCGCTGGATATGTACGAAATTATGAAAGCCTACCATGATGTCGGTTTTACCGGCTATGTCCGGCCGGATCACGGCCGGATGATCTGGGGAGAAACCGGCCGGCCCGGTTACGGGCTGTATGACAGGGCACTGGGCGCCATCTACCTAACCGGAATCTGGGAAGCTTTAGAAAAGGGGAAATGCAAATGAACTTACCGTTTCAGATAGACTTGAAAAATAAAGTAGCTGTTGTTACCGGCGGCGGCGGCGTTTTGTGCAGCACATTTGCCCAAGCCTTAGCCCAATGTGGAGCCCAAGTTGCCATTTTAGATGTAAACAAAGCCAATGCCGACAAAGTAGCCGGGGAAATCAACGCCAGCGGCGGCAAAGCCATTGGCGTTGAGGCCAATGTGCTTGACACCGACAGTTTACTGGCGGCCAAAGATGCGGTGACCCAGGCTTTTGGCACCTGCGATATCCTGATTAATGGGGCGGGCGGCAACCACCCGAAAGGGACAACCAGTAAAGAGTATTTGTTTACAGAAGACCTGACCGACCAGAAGGGACTGGTCACCTTCTTTGATTTGGATCCGGCTGGGATAAAATTTGTCTTTGATCTTAACTTTATCGGAACGTTGCTGCCAACTCAGGTTTTTGCAAAAGATATGGCACAAAAAAAAGATGGCATTGTAATCAACATATCTTCCATGAATGCCTTTACTCCATTAACTAAGATACCTGCATATAGTGGTGCCAAAGCTGCGATTAGTAATTTTACCCAATGGCTGGCCGTGCACATGTCCAGAGTAGGTATTAGAGTAAACGCAATTGCTCCTGGATTTTTCCTGACAGAGCAAAATAGATCGCTATTACTTAATGCAGACGGTTCGCCGACAGAGCGCGCACAAAAAATCATATCACAAACCCCATTAGAAAGATTTGGTAAAAGTCAGGAATTAGTTGGAACATTATTGTGGCTGGTTAGCGAAAAAGCGGCAGGTTTTATAACCGGAGTGGTTGTGCCGGTTGATGGCGGCTTTTCTGCATATTCCGGAGTTTAAAAAAATTTTAAGGCGATTGATAGATATGAACTTGTTTCAACAATATGAAACAAGTTCATATCTCTATTTTCAATCCACTTGAGTTTGGAGGTTTTTATGCCAGAGGTTATAACTATTGGCGAAAGCATGGTAATGATGGTTGCTGACCAGAGTGATTCATTACAGTTTGTTACTAATTATTCTCGTAAGATAGCGGGGGCAGATTCCAATGTAGCAATAGGTCTTTCCCGAGTAGGACATCAGGTGGGATGGATAAGTTCGCTTGGACAAGATCCTTTTGGAATATATATACGTAATACTATCCGCGGTGAAGGCGTGGATACTAGTCAGGTGATTTTTTCAGACCACTATCCTACAGGGCTTCTTGTTAAAGAATTAAACGAAGTTGGAGACCCAAAGGTTTATTATTATCGCAAAGGGTCTGCTGCAAGTCAGTATCAACCGGAAAATCTGGATGAGAACTATTTTTCCAGCGCAAAATTACTTCATATTACTGGAATATTTCCTGCATTAGGAGAGAATTGCTTTAATACTACTCTCTCAGCTATAGGAATGGCGAAACGGCAAGGAGCCACAGTGTCTTTTGATCCTAATATACGATTACAGCTATGGAATAGACAACAGGCAAAAGAAACATTAATGAAAATTGCGGCAGAGACTGATTTGATTCTTCCTGGTCTGGCGGAAGCTGAAATTATGACAGGTGTGTCCGACTTTGATAAAGTATCTGAAATATTCCATGACATGGGTAATAAGTACGTTGTAATGAAAGATGGTGTACGTGGTACATATTACTCTTTTAAGGATGAGACAGGCGTTAAAGTGGGTTATGCAAAGGCATTTTCCGTTAATCGGGTTATAGATACAGTCGGAGCAGGGGATGGTTTTGCAGTTGGCGTGATATCTGGACTACTGGAGGGATATTCCTTACATGAATCTGTAATTCGTGGAAATGCTATTGGGTCTCTGGCAGTTATGGTTAAGGGGGATGTAGAAGGATACCCCACCAAGATTCAATTAGAAGAGTACTTAATTTCCGCTAAATGTGATTCTTAAAATTAACCAGCACCTTGACAAAGTTAGATGATAGAGTTCCTGAACAATACATAAACGCATGAAAATCAGACAATTATATATATGATTTTATCTGAAAATACGGTATTGTTTTATTATGAGAAGATAAAAGTTGAGCAATACGACAATAACATAATGCAAGGAGGGATTGGATGAAAACAGTGGCTATTGCCGGGACCTTTGATTCCAAGCAGGCCGAGTTTGCCTATCTGCAGGAGCTGATTCAAAGTCTGGGCTTACGGACATTTATGATCCATACCGGCGTATTTCCAGCAAAGCTGGCAACCGATGTTTCCAATGAGGAGATTGCCGCCCTGGTGGGGGCTGATATCAAAGCTATCGCCGCCAGTAAAGACCGGGCGCAGGCGACCGATGTTCTCTCCCGGGGACTGGAAATCTTACTGCCGCAGCTGTATGCGGCCGGCAAGTTCGACGGGATCATCTCCTGCGGCGGGAGCGGCGGCACCTCGCTGGTAACTCCGGGCATGCGGGCTTTGCCGATTGGCGTGCCGAAAGTGATGGTTTCCACCGTGGCCGCCGGGGACGTGTCGATGTATGTTGGCACCAGTGATATTTTTATGTATCCTTCCATTGTGGATGTTGCCGGTTTAAATTCGATTTCAACCAGGATTTTTACCAATGCCGCGCTGGCTATCGCCGGTATGGTAAAGTTTGAAGTGAATCAGGTGCTGGCCAAGAAACCGCTGATTGCCGCCTCCATGTTCGGGGTCACAACACCCTGTGTAAATCAGGCCAGAGAGATTTTGGAGCAGCAAGGTTATGAAGTGCTAATCTTTCATGCAACAGGAACAGGCGGGAAAGCCATGGAAGGGCTGATCAGGGACGGCTATATTGAGGGCGTTTTCGACATTACCACAACTGAATGGTGTGATCAACTTATGGGAGGCAACATGGCAGCCGGCGATACCCGTCTGGAAGCTGCCGCCCTTAATCAGATCCCCCAGGTTGTTTCTGTCGGGGCTTTGGATATGGTGAATTTCGGACCGATTGCCACGGTGCCGGACAAATACAGCGGCCGTAACTTTTATAAACACAATCCAACCGTGACCCTGATGCGGACCACGGCGGCAGAAAACAGGCAATTAGGCCTGGTTATTGCCGGCAAGCTGAACCTGTGCCGGAGCAAGGCAGCGTTGTTGCTGCCGCTGCAAGGGGTATCCATGATTGATGCCCCCGGCCAGCCTTTTTATGGTCCGGAAGAGGATGCCATATTATTTGCGACACTCAAAGAGAATATCACCAATCCGCTTGTTGAAATCATTGCGGTGGAGGCCAATATTAATGATCCTGAGTTTTCTACGGCAGCTGCACAAACCTTGCTCAGGCTGCTAAGGGAGAAACAAAAATAGGAGGCGGGTTTTTATGTTGCCAAGAAGACAAGAAGTAGTAAAAAAATTAAAAGCGGAAATCGCGGCCGGAAAAATTATTGTCGGTGCCGGCGCCGGCGCCGGGATATCGGCTAAGAGCGGCGAAGCCGGCGGTGTTGATTTAATTATTATTTATAATTCGGGGAAATATAGAATGGCAGGCCGGGGCTCGCTGGCCGGACTGCTTTCCTATGGCGATGCCAACCAAATTGTTGTGGAAATGGGGGCCGAGGTGCTGCCGGTGGTTAAGCACACCCCGGTGTTAGCCGGCGTGTGCGGTACTGACCCGTTCCGTATAATGGAAGTATTCCTCAAGCAGCTAAAGGAGCAAGGGTTTGCCGGTGTCCAGAACTTCCCGACCGTAGGCCTCATTGACGGTGTATTCCGGCAAAACCTGGAGGAAACAGGCATGGGCTATGACCTGGAAGTGGCAATGATCCGTCAGGCCCATGAACTGGATATGGTGACTGCTCCTTATGTATTTGATCCCGAGCAGGCGGTAAAAATGGCCAGGGCCGGCGCCGATATTATCGTGGCCCATATGGGCTTAACGACCAAAGGCACAATCGGGGCCCAGACCGCGCTGACCCTCGCTGATTGTGTCGTGAAGGTACAAGCTATTTGCGATGCGGCCAAAGCCGTAAACCCGGAGCTGATTGTCCTGTGTCATGGCGGTCCTATCGCCGAACCGGCAGATGCCCAGTATATTATTGCTAATACCCGGGCTGTGGAAGGGTTCTTCGGTGCTTCCAGTATTGAACGGTTTGCAACAGAAGTGGGGATTAAGCAGCAAACAGAGGCCTTTAAAGCGATAAAAAAATAGAATCCGCGAAGCGGCAGTGAGGTTTTTAGGACTTCATAGTAATACAAAATGTAACAACATCAGCATAGAATCATTAATTTGTTAGGGCAAGTTTAGAGAAATTGCGGAAAAAAAGTAGAACTCCTGCCAAATCTTGTCGGATGTGGCAGGAGTTCTGCAGGTTTATGAGAAATAGAATATAATCCAGAAGAAAATCAGGGGTGATGAAAACAATCTAACCTTACAGGGATTTGATATAGGTTCAAAAATATTAGCGAGAAAGGCGGGCTTGTACCGTGACGACATTATTAAGCCAGACGCGGGAAATAAATAAACTGCTCCAGGAATCGGAAAAGGTGGATTACAATAAGGTTACCAGACTGCTCAGCGAATTCATGTCAGCCAATGTGTACCTGATTGACAAAGAGGGCCTCATTCTCGGCCATGCTTTGTATGAAAGCTTTGAGTGCGGCACCATACTGGAAGATGTGCTGGATCAACGCCAGTTCCCGGAAGAGTATATGAAAGTATTGCGCAGTGTCCGTGAGACCACCACCAATATCCGTCTGGAAGAGGGCTGCTGCGTATTTACTGACCAGCTGCAATGCCATGTGGGGGAAAAGTATTCGCTGGTGGTACCGGTTGTTGGCATTGGCAAGCGGCTGGGGTCGCTGGTTATTGCCAAGTTTCATGCGGAGTTTACCGAAAATGATCTTATGCTGGCTGAGTATGGGGCTACAATGCTTGGTATGGACCTGCTCCGGGGCCGGGTGGACAAGATGGAGGAGGAAACCCGCCGGCGAACCACCGTCCAGGTTGCCTTAAACACCCTTTCCTATTCCGAACTGGATGCCGCTGTAAATATTCTCAGTGCCGTCGAGGGGGATGAGGATTTGGTGGTAGCCAGCAAAATCGCCGACCAGGCCGGGATCACGAGATCGGTTATTGTCAATGCCCTGAGAAAACTGGAGAGTGCCGGCGTAATTGAGTCCAAATCGCTGGGAATGAAAGGCACCAATATCCGGATTCTTAATGCTCATCTAATCGGCGAATTAAAAAAGAAAAAAAACTAAGCCCTGGTTTGCCCCAATTGGTCCGGACAGTAAAACAACCAAACCGCAACTAAGACGGGTTTGGTTGTTTTCAGGTTGCAGAGCCAGCGGGGAATGTAATTTAGTCTTTTGTTTCAATAGTTTAAATATTAAAAAAACATTACATTAATGCTAGGCTTACGTTTTTCTTACTATATTTCTGCAAAAATATAATAAGCCGATGGAGTATATCTCAAGTAAACACAAAAGAATAAAAACTAACATAAACAAACTAAAACATTATGGCGGGGAACTTTTAAAATGGTTTTAATTTGGTTATGTTGTGAAAAAAGATATTTATTTGCTAAAATATTATTGACTATAGTCCGGATTTGATGTATCTTATGTATAAATACTAATTTAGGTACAACGGGGTATCAATTAACCGTCTTAAGGTGCGGTTGGTTGATTTTTTTTTACCCGCAGACAGTAAAATAAAAGTCTGCAGGATACCACGAATATCCGGCAGACGCAGGTTCAGCGAGATGGAAAACCATTGGCAAACCCCAGTGACACTAGGTTTATTTGGGTTACCCATTTTTACATTATGAAAAAAATCATCAATAGCAAATAAACTTATCACCACAGTCAGTTTTTCCAAGCAATGCAGCTTAAAAAAATTGATTGTGTTGAAAAGTTTAAACGAGAAATTAGCCGGTTAAGGAGGTGATTTGTATCAGGTCAGCAGCCATACCGCAATAAAAGCTTCATGGGTACCACGAATACCCATGAAGCACAGGCAAATCTTTTATTCCCAGTGACACCAGGTTTATTTAATTTACCCATTTTATTATAACAAGTTGCTTTTCTTTTTTCAAGAACAAAAATAGGAGGAATAGTCTATGGCAAAGGAGGCATTGTACACAGATAAAAAACATACCGGCGGCGGCAGCTCTGATGAACAAAGCGTTATTGCAGCGGGAATTTTGTTTTCGGCCACACACGCTAAAGACAAAGCCAGAGATAATCAAGGTGAACTTGCCTGTAAGGCGGAGCTGATTTCTTTGGCCGATAGGGAAGAAATCAAGAAAGCAGTAGCCTCAATTGACCGTCTGCTATCGCCCTGCCTGTTCGTTAAAGTGTAGCTGGGATAGAAGAAGCTTGCAGCCCAATGTTTATAAAAAAAATAAAGGGGTAGATCGCTATGATCATGGTTCGAGCCATTGTTAGACCGGAGAAAAAAGACGAACTGCTTGCCGAGCTGTCGGCTGCCGGCTTCCATGCCGCCACCGTCGTTGATGTTGTAGGCCGGGGCAAGCAGATGGGGATTAAAATCGGCGATGTCGTATATGATGAGATTCCCAAGAATCTAATTATGATGGCGGTTCCTGCCGGCAGCAAAGATGAACTGATAGCCTTGATCATCAAGCATGCCAAGAGCACGGGTGAGGGCGCCTTTGGCGATGGCAAAATTTTTATCAGCCCGGTTGAAGAGGTGTACACTGTCTCTACCGGTGCCGCCGGATTATAAGGGAGGGCGGAAGATGAAAGAGATCATTGCCGTTATCAGGATGAACAAAGTCAGCGCCACGAAAAAAGCGCTGGTGGAAGTTGGGGTAGCCGGTTTCACCGCCATCAAAGTGCTGGGACGGGGCCGGCTGGTTACCGATCCGACGCTGATTGCCGACCGGCGGAAAATGTTGCTGACCCTGTCTAAGGACGATGCAGCCAGGACGGAAAAGTTCATTGTCGAGTTTCTGGATGGAACCCGGTTGTTTCCCCGCCGGCTGTTTACCATTCTCGCTCACGATGAGGATGTACCCAAAATCATTGCCAAAATTATCGAAGTAAACCGCACCGATAATAAGGTCGGTGACGGCAAAATATTTGTCCTGCCGGTTTTTGATGCCATTCGGGTCCGGACCGGTGAAACCGGTGAGGACGCTGTGTAACCGGCAGCGAAAACCTTCGTACTGTTATCTTTAAGAAAAAATCACATTTTTAAAGGAGCGTGCTAACAATGCCAAGAAAAATTGCGATATATGGTAAAGGCGGAATTGGTAAATCAACTACCCAGCAAAACACGGCCGGGGCCATGGCCCACTTTTATGATAAAAAGGTGTTCATCCATGGTTGTGATCCTAAGGCTGATTCCACCCGGCTGATTCTGGGCGGGATGAACCAAAAGACATTAATGGATATGCTGCGTGATGAAGGCGAAGAAAAAATTACCGTGGATAAAGTGGTCAAAACCGGGTATGAGGGCATTCGCTGCGTTGAATCCGGCGGTCCTGAGCCGGGGGTAGGCTGTGCCGGCCGGGGGGTTATCACTGCCATTGACCTGATGGAGAAAAACGGCGCCTATACACCGGACCTGGATTTTGTGTTTTTTGATGTACTTGGCGACGTTGTCTGCGGCGGGTTTGCCATGCCGATCCGGGACGGCAAAGCCCAGGAGGTGTATATTGTCGCTTCCGGCGAGATGATGGCTATCTACGCCGCTAACAATATTTGCAAAGGCCTTGTTAAATATGCCAAGCAAAGCGGTGTCCGCCTCGGCGGGGTCATTTGCAACAGCCGTAAGGTAGACCGGGAAAGAGAGTTCCTGGAAGAGTTTACCGCTGCGATCGGCACCAAAATGATTCATTTTGTCCCGCGTGATAATATTGTGCAAAAGGCCGAGTTCAATAAGAAAACCGTTGTTGAGTATGATGCTGAATGCAACCAGGCCGGTGAATACGGGGAGCTGGCGAAAAAGATTATCGAGAATACGGATTTTGTTATTCCGAAACCGCTCAGTATGGATGAACTGGAAGCCATGGTTGTGAAATACGGCATTGCCGATTAATGAAACAAAAGTAAGGGAGGAACAAATCCATGCCATATCATGAGTTTGAATGCAGCAAGTGCATCCCGGAAAGAAAAAAACATGCTGTGATAAAAGGAAAGGGCGAGGATTTGACATCAGCCCTGCCGCTCGGATATCTTAATACCATCCCGGGGTCAATCTCGGAACGGGGCTGCGCCTATTGCGGCGCCAAGCACGTTATCGGTACACCCATGAAAGATGTGATTCATATGAGTCACGGCCCTGTCGGCTGCACCTACGATACCTGGCAGACCAAACGTTATATCAGCGATAATGATAATTTTCAGCTTAAATATACGTATGCGACCGATATGAAGGAAAAACATATTGTGTTCGGGGCGGAAAAAATCCTCAAACAAAACATTATTGAAGCTTTCCAGGCTTTTCCTGCTATAAAACGGATGACTCTCTACCAAACCTGCGCTTCGGCCCTGATCGGGGATGATATCAATGCCGTTGCCCAGGAAGTCATGGATGAAATGCCGGAAGTAGACATCTTTGTCTGCAATTCACCCGGCTTCGGCGGACCGAGCCAGTCGGGGGGACATCACAAGATCAATATTGCCTGGATCAATCAGAAGGTAGGCAATGTCGAACCGGAATTCACCAGTGATTACGTCATCAACTATGTGGGCGAATATAACATTCAGGGCGACCAGGAGGTTATGCAGAGTTATTTTAAACGGATGGGCATTCAGGTTTTGTCCACCTTTACCGGCAATGGCTCGTACGACGACCTGCGGGCGATGCACCGGGCCGATCTGAATGTCCTCGAATGCGCCCGCTCAGCCGAGTATATCTGCAATGAGCTGAGAGTGCGGTATGGGACGCCCCGGCTGGATATCGACGGCTTTGGCTTTGAGCCGCTGTCGGCGTCACTCCGGAAGGTTGGTTTATTCTTTGGCATCGAAGACCGGGCCCAGGCTGTTATTGATGAAGACACTGCCCGGTGGAAACCGGAGCTCGACTGGTACAAAGCCCGCCTGCAGGGCAAGAAGGTATGCCTCTGGCCGGGCGGCTCCAAGCTCTGGCACTGGGCGCACGTGATTCATGAGGAGATGGGGGTTGAGGTCGTCTCGGTATATACCAAATTCGGCCATCAGGGAGATATGGAAAAAGGCATTGCCCGCTGCGAGGAAGGGGCCCTGGCCATTGATGACCCCAATGAGCTGGAAGGTCTGGAAGCCATGGAAACCCTAAAGCCCGACATCATCTTTACCGGCAAGCGGCCGGGCGAGGTAGCCAAGAAAATCCGGGTTCCCTACCTTAATGCCCATGCCTATCACAACGGTCCCTGGAAGGGTTATGAAGGCTGGGTCCGGTTTGCCCGGGACATCTATAATGCGATTTATTCACCGATCCATCAGCTTGCCTGCCTGGATATCAGCAAAGATGAGATTCCTGTCGATAAAGGGTTTGTTACGCAGAAAATGCTCTCTGATGTAAATTTGAGCCCGGAAATAACCGCTTCCCCAACCCTGCGGGAATATACAGGCAAATATGACCTGGTCTCAGAGTTGCGCACCAGGACCTATCCGGTATTTCCGCCAGCGTCTAACAGGCTTTCGGCAGTATAAGGAGGCGAGCATAGTAATGGACAATGTGACACAAGACAGGATTGAACAACTGGTGGATTATATTATGAAAAAATGCCTCTGGCAGTTCCACTCCCGCGCCTGGGACCGGGAGAAGCAAAATGAGGGGATTCTGACAAAGACGATGCAGTTGCTATGTGATGAACCTGTGGAAAATCTGTCGCCAATTGACAAATGCCACTGGGTTGATGCCGTGTGCCTGGCTGATGCCTTTAAAGCCCGGTATCCATGGCTGGCGGCAATGGACAAAGCGGAGATCAAGCTATTGATGCGCGGGCTTAAAGAGCGCATGGACTATCTGACCATTACCGGTTCATTAAATGAAGAATTGACTGACGTCCATTATTAAAGAGCGACAGGCTGTGGGCCATTACGGCGGACGCAGAACAAAACAAACAGGAAAAGGAGTATGGCTATGTTTTGTGAAGTAAAACCAAAAGAGCGTGCCGGCGTTATCAACCCGATATTTACCTGCCAGCCCTGCGGCGCGCAGTATGCCAGCATCGGCATAAAAGACTGCATTGGGATTGTTCATGGCGGACAGGGCTGCGTGATGTTTGTCCGTCTCCTGTTCTCGCAGCATTTCAAAGAGAGCTTTGAACTGGCATCCTCTTCATTGCATGAAGACGGAGCGGTATTCGGGGCCACCCACCGGGTGGAGGAAGCCGTAGATGTCCTGCTCATGCGCTATCCTCATGTTAAGGTAATACCGATCATTACTACCTGTTCAACCGAGGTGATTGGCGATGATGTGGATGGCGTGGTATTAAAGCTTAATAACGGCTTATTAAAAGAAAAATACGCTGACCGGGAGGTTCACCTGATTCCTATTCATACCCCCAGCTTTAAAGGCAGCCAGGTAACCGGCTATGATGTTGCCCTGCTGGATTTTGTCAGCCATTTTGCCAAAAAAAGCGAACCGAACGGCAAGGTCAACCTGATTACCGGTTGGGTCAACCCTGGGGATGTGACGGCGATCAAGCACCTGTTGGCAGCCATGCAGGTCGAGGCTACGGTCCTGTTTGAAATCGAGAATTTTGACGCTCCCCTGATGCCGGCCGGCAATATCGTGGCTCATGGCGATACGACGATTGCCGACCTGACCGACACCGCCAATGCCCTGGGCACAATTGCCCTGAATCGGTATGAAGGGGCTAAGGCTGCCCGCTATCTGGAAACTGAATTTGACATCCCGGCCATCATTGGACCGACGCCAATCGGTATCCGCAACACCGATACCTTTTTGCAGAACCTGAAAAACATGACAGGCAAACCGATCCCGCCCTCGCTGGTCTGGGAACGGGGCATCGCGATTGATGCCCTGACCGACCTGACGCACATGTTTTTTGCCGACAAGAAGGTCGCCATCTATGGGCATCCTGATCTGGTCATCGGTCTGGCTGAGTTTTGTCTCGATCTGGAAATGAAACCGGTATTGCTGCTGCTCGGCGACGACAATACATCCTATCCGGAAGACCCCAGGATCAAAGCCTTGCAGGCCAACGTTGATTTCAAGATGGAAATTGTTATGAATGCCGATTTGTGGGAGCTGGAGAACCGGATCAAAAACGAGGGCCTGGAGCTTGATTTGATACTTGGCCATTCCAAGGGGCGGTTTGTTTCCATTGATTATAATATCCCCATGGTCCGCGTCGGCTTCCCCACCTATGACCGGGCCGGCCTGTACCGGCATCCGGTCGTCGGCTATGCCGGCGCGACCTGGCTGGCTGAACAGATGGCCAACACCCTGTTCACCGATATGGAGTACAAGAAAAACAAGGAATGGGTTCTGAATGTCTGGTAGGTATTCACTGCCAGCGTAGCCTGAGTTCACCCTTGGCGCAGCTTCAGCAGGAATCATTGGGTTTTGCCAGTGCCCGGCAGTGGCCGGGTGCTGGCAGAATCGATAAAGGAAAGAGGATAGAACGATGATTGATATCAGCAACATCGATATAGAGGCGTTTGAAGAAGATTATCGCAGTGCCCGGGTGTACCATCGCCGGGCTGAACAGTTCCTGGATGAAGGCCAGGACCTCAGTGTGGTGTTCAATGTCGCTTCCGTTGCCCTGGAAAACTATCTGATTGCTTTATGTGATTTATACGGGGTCGAACCGGGTAATCACAATTACACCTGCCTGATGGATGCTGTCGAACTGGTGATTGACGTGTTGCCGGCATTAAACCGGGAAATACGGTCACTGGATTTAATATTTGGAATTTGTTCTCTGGAAAACTATTATCATGGCGTTCCCGAACCAGCCGACACAGACCGTGTCCTGGCAATGTGCAATCAGGTGCAAGCCTTGTTTGACCAAACAAGGCTTGCGGCCGTAAGAGCGGCCTTTGCCAGTGCAGACGCCGGTTAACCGGTTTGTCCGGCAACGAAAGGAGAGAGGATATGGAACAGATAAGCTATAGGCAGCGGATCTGCCAGGATAAAGAAAAAATTGCCGCTTTCCTAACCGGCAAGAGGGTAGGCACCTTAAGTATGAGTGAGGCTGCCGGCCGGCCTTATGCCTTGCCGGTCAATTATGTCTTTTGGCAGGGAAAGATCTATATTCATGGCATGGGCAGCGGCAAGAAAAATCGTATCCTTGCCGCCAATCCGGCCGTCTGTTTTACCGTCTTCGAAGAATTCGGTACAGTGGCCGACCCTGTACCGGCTAAATGTGATACCGCCTATCTGAGTGTTGTTATTTTTGGCAAAGCGGTTCTGGTCAAAGACTTAGAAGAAAAAACGCAAGTGCTGGCGCAGTTTCTGGAAAAGTTTATGCCGCGGTTTTTTAAAACCCCGCTTTCAGCCCAATTCGTCGATAAATACCGTTCCTCCTTTGATGACAAGGCGGTTGCCGTTTACGCCATTGCGCCGGAAGAACTCACAGCCAAAGAAAACCCAGTTGATCCGGAGCATATGTTTCAGGCTTTAGGAAAAGGGGCTGATTAGCTATGGAAAAACAAGAATTAGCGGCAATTACGGCTAAACACCCCTGCTATTCTTTTGCTGCCCAGCATAAATATGCCAGGATGCATCTGCCGGTGGCACCGGTTTGCAACATCAGCTGCAACTATTGTAACCGTAAGTGTGACTGTGTGAATGAAAGCCGTCCTGGTGTGACCAGTGAAATATTGACCCCGGCCCAGAGTCTGGCAAAGTTTATCAGGGTAAAAGCAGAACTCCCTCATTTGAGTGTGGTTGGGATTGCCGGCCCTGGTGATGCGTTAGCCAATTGGGAGACTGTAACAAGCAGTGTCAGGTTAATCAAAGCCGAATCGCCGGCTACGATCTTCTGCCTGTCCACCAATGGCCTTATGCTTCCCCATTACAGTCAGGATATTATCGACCTGGGGATCAACCATGTAACCGTTACGGTAAATTGCCTGGAGCCTGCTATCGGGGCCAAAATCTACCGTCACATTCATTATTCGGGTAAGTACTATGCGGGGGAAGATGCCGCTGAACGATTGATTGGCAATCAACTGACCGGGATAAAGCTATTGGCTGATCATGGCATCCTGGTTAAGGTTAATATTGTTATGATCAAAGGCATTAATGACAGGCATATCGCGGCAATAGTAAAAAAAGTAAAAAGCCTGGGGGCGATCATGACCAATATTATGCCGTTGATTCCCGTGCCGGGCAGTGTCTTTCAGGGTTATTCCCCGACCAGCAGGCAAGAAGTAGAGGCGATGCGCGATCTGTGCCAGTCTTACCTTGCGCAAATGCGTCATTGTCGGCAATGCCGGGCTGATGCCATTGGCCTTTTGGCAGAAGATCAGTCCCCGGCATTTCGCAGCCGCCAGCCTGTCTCTGTAAGCAAATGTGAGCCTTTTCCGCAATTGCAGCCTGACGGGCAGCCGGGAGTTAGCGCAGGTCATATTTGATTATTGCCGGTATATAGCGGTCCTTCACCGGTAGGCGGGGAGACCGTCAGCAGGCGGACAATGAAGTGTCAACAGCAGGCGGACAATAAAGTGCCAACTAAGCGGGCACAAGTCCGCTTAAGGGTTGGCTTTTTTATTTATTTATGAGAGAATGAACAAAAGCAAAGCAGATGGAAAGGATAGGCGATAAGATGAGACTTCATTATTTGCAACATGTCCCTTTTGAGAATCCTGGCAGTATTTTGCAGTGGGCCAGGGAAAACGGGCATGGGCTGACCTCCACGCAGCTATACCTTGAGCAGACCTTGCCGGCGCCGGCCGATTTTGACTGGCTTGTGGTTATGGGCGGGCCGATGAATATCTATGAAGAAACAATCTATCCCTGGCTGGCTGCGGAAAAGGCATTTATCCGGGAGGCTATTGACACCGGCAAAGTAGTGATTGGCCTCTGTCTCGGCGGACAATTAATTGCCGATGTGATCGGCGGCAAGGTGACCCCGAATCCGTGCAAGGAAATTGGCTGGCTCCCGGTCAGGCTGAGCGACCAGGCGCGGCAGTCGCCGTTGTTTTCTTTTTTTCCGCCGGCCCCCATCGTATTTCAGTGGCACGGGGATACCTTCAGCGAACTGCCGGCTACTGCCACCTGTATCGCGACCAGCGAGGCCTGCCGGCATCAGGCCTTCATCTATAAAAACCGGGTATTCGGCTTTCAGTATCATCTGGAAAATACGCCGGAGATCATTGCCGGTCTTATAGAAAATTGCCGGGACGAAATGATTCCGGCCGAATATGTTCAAACCCCGGCAGAACTGCTGGCTCACCCGGAATATATCGAACAAAATAATGCCTGGATGGCAATGTTTCTGACCCGACTGGAAAAAATGTACCGGGAGGGTGCCCTGTAGGAAAGGAAGTGTTTGCTATAAAACCGGCTGGCGAAAAGGCTAAGCCGGCTTTTTTTTATTTGCTGAAAATGGTAAAGGCCAAAAAAAAATTAACAAAATAAAACAAATTAAAACAAACAAAAGCATCATAAAAGCAAGAATTATATTGACCTAAGTTTGTTTTTGTATTAAGATGAATAAAAAGTAAAATTGTGGATGGATACAACGCAGTATCAACTAAACAACACAGGACACTGTTTAGTTGATTTTTTTACATGTCCAATGGGTGTAATATTTTTACTAGTTTGGGTTTACATGGCACCATTCTTTCCTGTCAACGGTTGTGAACCCGGAGGAGGCCGGAATGAACGATTTCAGCAAATTGTCCTACAGGAAAACAGCCGGAATCTCGCTGCTGCTCCACGGAGTACTGATTGCCTGTCTGGCTATGCTGGGACCGCCGGAACCGGTTGCGCCGCCGGCTGTGATGGCAGCAATCGAAGTGGATATCGTCCCTGTTGCTGCGACCGGCGCAGAGGAGAGGGAGACAACGGCACCGCCGGCCGCTTCCCCGCCCTCCCCGTCTTCCCCGCCGGCTGCTGCTAACCGTCCGGGTTCCCGGCTGCTGCCGGCTGCAAACCAGCCGGTGTCTGCCGTTCAGGCCCCGGCGGCAGATAGCAGCATAGCGGCAATTGCCGCTGCCCCGGCCGCAGCAGCAGAACCGGCAGTGGCTGTAACTGTCCGGGGCGGACAAGCTGCCGTCGGGGCCGGCGAAGGCCGGCATACTGCCGGTGGCGGCAGAACCCCGCCGGCGTTTATTGCCGGTTCCAGGCCGGCCTATCCTCAGGCCGCCCGCAAAGCCCGCTGGGAAGGGGCGGTCGTGGTCCGTATTTTTATTGAAGCCGATGGCACGGTCACAGCGGCAGCGGTAAAGGCGGGGAGCGGGTATGACATCCTGGATGAGGCTGCCGTACAAGCCGTGAAAAAGTGGCGCTATGCCCCGGCGAAAGAAGGGGGTGTGCCGATTGCCAGCCTGCACGATGTAAGAGTCCGGTTCAGCCTGGACGAGGCCGAGTAAGCGCGCCGCCGCATAACCTGCAAGCAGAAAGAGAGATGATTCCGGTGCATGAACTGTTACAAGGCGGCTGGATGATGCTGCCCCTCACAGCCTGCTCAATTGTAGCTATCGCTATTGTTCTTGAACGTATCTACTTCTTCCGGAATATGGATGCAGCCAAGCCGGCCGAAACCTTACTGGCCATGGTCGCCGACAACCGCAGGGCGGAAGCCGCCGCCAAGGCAAGCCGGTCGCCGCTGCCGTTAATCCGCATCCTGGCGGCCGGTATGGCCAGGCCCTATCAGCCGGCAAAAGCCATGGAAGCTGTGGTCGTACAGGAATTGGCCGCGATGCGGCGCGGCCTGCCGGTGCTGGATACGATTATTACCCTGTCGCCGCTGCTGGGGCTTTTGGGTACAATTATCGGCATGATTGATTCTTTCCAAATTATGGCCTTGTCCGGCATGGGACAACCCCATGCTGTTACCGGCGGGGTAGCCGAGGCTTTGATTGCCACAGCCACAGGCATTACGGTTGCCGTTATTGCCCTTATTCCTTACAATTACTTCCTGGCCCGGATCGAAAGGGAAACAGAAACTATCGAGCATTATGCCACGCGCCTGGAAATGGCATTAAACCCGGCTAAGGAGCAGCCAGAATGAAAATACCGCGCAAACCGGTAAAAAAGGCCCGGATTGAGATTATACCGATGATTGATACCATGTTTTTTCTGCTGGTGTTTTTCATGCTGGCGACCTTGGCCATGACGGTCCAGAGCACCCTGCCGGTCGCTCTGCCCCAGGCTGCCGGGGTACAGGACCGGGACCGGCCCGCAATGGTGCTGACAGTAACCAAAGACGGCCAGCTCTTTTGTGACGGGGAGCCGGCCGGGACGCCGGCGGAGGCTGCCCGGCGGCTGGTGCAGCAGAGTCAGGGGGACAAACAAATCCCGGTCATTATTAATGCCGACAGCGGGGTCGAGCACGGACAGGTGGTGGCGCTGATGGCTGCTATCCGGCAGCAGGGGCTGGCCAGAATCGCTATTGGTGTTCAGCCTGACGGTCAAGGGGCGGCAGCCGGGCAAACGCGTTGATGGGGGGCTTGCTTAATGAAACTTATTACCGTATCAGGGGCACCTTCTGCCGGTAAAACCTCGGTCATTCTCCGCTTGATCGACTGTCTCCGGGAGGAGGGCCAGGCGGCCGGGGTGGTAAAGTTTGACTGCCTGACTTCTTTTGACCAGCTGCGCTATCAGGAATATGGCGTCCCGGTTCAGGTGGGCTTTTCCGGCAAGTTTTGCCCTGATCATTTTTTTATCAGCAATATTGAGGATGCTGTTGAATGGGGGCAGCGCAGCGGGCTCGATATCCTGATTAGCGAAAGCGCCGGCTTGTGCAACCGTTGTTCGCCCCATATTCAGGGCGTGCTTGCTGTTTGTGTGATTGATAACCTCTCCGGCATCAATACCCCCCGGAAAATTGGCCCGATGCTGAAGCTGGCCGATGTTGTCCTGATTACCAAGGGCGATATCGTCTCTCAGGCTGAACGGGAAGTGTTTATGTTCAATGTCCGGCAGGTAAATCCCGGCGCCCGCATCCTGTTTGTCAACGGCATTACCGGTCAGGGGGCATTTATGCTCAGCAAGCAGGTCAGCAAAGCCGCTGATATTACAACCCTGAGAAACCGGCGGCTGCGTTTCTCAATGCCGGCTTCGGTATGCGCCTATTGCACAGGCGAAACCCGGGTCGGTGAGAGTTACCAGATGGGAATGCTGAAAAAGATGGAATTCAGGTGAGACCATGGGGGACAACGAAAAAATCAGAGAGATCATTACTAATAGGACCATAACTGAGCTTATCCATACCTATCCGGTCGTGCAGGATTTTTTTGTCAATTATAATTTACAGAACCTACAGCAGGACCTAACAGTAGCCAGGGCTCTAGACAAAATCCCGCCGGAACAGCTGCAGGAATTCGGTCTTGATGCCTTCCGCCTGACGGAAGAACTGGTGAGGTTCATGGCCACGCTGACCCATAACCGGGAAGAACGGGAAAGTGTCCGGACGATTACCATCCTCGGCGGCCGCAATAAGCAGGGGGAAGCGGAAAATACAACCCTTACCATTGCCGCCGGCGAGGTTGTGAGTATTGTTGGTCCCACCGGTTCAGGCAAAAGCTGCCTGCTGAGCGATATTGAGTGCCTGGCTCAGGGCGATACGCCGACCAAACGGTGCATCCTGGTTAACGGCCGTTCTTTGACAGATGAGGAACGCTTTGCTATAGGCAATAAAATGGTGGCCCAGTTATCGCAGAACATGAATTTCGTCATGGACTTGAATGTGGCCGAATTTCTGGCCATGCATGCCAAAAGCCGGCTGTGTAAGGAGGCCGAGGCGGTGATACAGCAGTGTTTTGCCTGTGCGAATGAACTGGCCGGGGAAAAATTCACCCTGGATACGAAAGTCACCCAGCTTTCCGGCGGCCAGTCGCGGGCCCTGATGATTGCCGATACGGCCTATATGAGTTCGTCGCCGATAGTGCTGATTGATGAAATTGAAAATGCCGGCATTGACCGGAAACAGGCGATCAGCCTGCTGACGGAAAATGAAAAAATTGTCCTAATTTCTACCCACGATCCCCTGCTGGCGTTAAGTGCCACCAAGCGGATCGTGATAAAAAACGGCGGCATCCACAAAATTATAGAGACCTCGGCTGAGGAAATAAACAGCCTGAGTGCGATTGAAAAACTGGACGCCATCATGCTGGCTATCCGTCAGCAGCTGCGTTATGGCGAAAGGGTTTCTCCGCTGGCTGTCAACTTTGGCGAGCCGGCGCCTGCCGATGAGGGAGCAGGCCCCGGGCGGGAGGAAAAGGAGGGGGAGTAGCATGTGGGAATTATACGATGCTTTAATTGATGGCATCCCCGAGGCCTGCCTTGTTGATGAATTGATTTGCGGCACCTACGCCGCCTTGGTCCGCAGCGGCGGCGGGGTTGGCTTCAGCCATGTTCTGCCCGGCGATACCCTACCGGAGGTGACGCGGAAATCACTGGGCATGCCGCTGAAAAAACTGGCCCAATGCATCAAGTCCTGGAACTTTGTCGAGGCCTCTGTGGGCATGGCGGCGATAAACGCCTGGTACAACTCCCCGGTGACGGCGGCTGCCAACGGCATTGTGATTACCGACAGCCTGTATAGCGAGGACCGGACCAGTGATCCCTTTATTACCTATCAGAATGTCATCAAAGATAAGAAAGTAGCCGTACTAGGCCATTTTCCCTATATTGAACAACTGTATCAGCCGGTCTGTGAGCTGACCATTATCGAACGGGAACCCCGCGAGGGGGACTACCCGGAGGCGGCGGTGGAGTATATCCTGCCGGTCAGCGATTTTGTTGTTCTCAGCTGCAGCAGTCTGGTGTATAAAACCCTGCCCCGGCTGCTCGCACTGGCGAAAAACGCCTATGTCGTCCTTGTCGGCCCCTTTACGCCGCTGGCACCGGCCCTGTTTTCATTTGGGGTCAACGACCTGTCGGGGTTTGTGGTCAAGGATAATGCCGGCGTGGCCCGGATTGTGTCCGGGCTGGAGCGGCGGTCGATCTATAAGACCGGACAGAAGGTGGCAATGAAAGCGTAAAGGGTTAATCCTCAAAATATTATGAAAGAAGGAATTATCAAATGTATAAAAAGCTAAGTAAAATGGCTGTTCCACCGGCAGTTTGTATTTGTTTGCTAAGCTCATTTAATCCTGTCATGGCCGAAGAGGCAATTGCTATTGACGAAGTGGAGGTCCGTTCGACAACCCTGTCCGATTATCTGGTTACTACTGCGGTCATTACTGCCGAAAAAATTAAGGAAACAGGAGCGAGAAACCTGGCTGAGGTTCTGGAAACGGTACCCGGGCTGTATATGGCCACTGCCGATAAGAATGCCCGGCTGGTGCGTATCCGGGGGGCAGCCACCGACCAGACGAGAGTGTATATGGATGGCATGCCGGTGTTTCCCTTATCAGGCATCGCTTCCAACTCGGCCTCTGATTTGGCCGGCATCCCGGTTGAGAATATCGAAAAAATTGAGATAATCAAAGGACCGGGACCGGTGCAGTACGGCACAGACTATAAAGGCGGCGTTATTTTAATTACAACCAAGGAGGGCAAGGGACCGGGCCAGTTTCAACTCAATTTGGCGGGCGGCTCGGATTCGCGCTTTGACCACAGCATCTCCTACCGCGGCAGCGATAATAATGCCAGCTACTCCTTTACCGCCGGCAAAAGCGAAGGCGACGGGTATCTAAGACATTCCGAGTTTGATAAAGAGTATTTCAACGGTCAAATAAAATGGCAGCTGGGCGAGGGCCAGAACCTGACAATCAGCGGCTGGTATATGAATACCGACCGAGACATCGCCAATGGCATTGATCAAAAGACTGGTAACGAGACATCGGCCACCACTAATTCATGGTCTGGTGATACAACGTTAGATAGCAATGGAAATCCAGCAACGATAAAAAATGGTGGCAAGTCCGATGTGAGAGACTGGCGATACAGGGATTTTAAACAAACTAATATCGCCATACAGTATGATCAAAAGGTCGATGACCGGTTTAAATATGATGTTAAATTTTACCACGTTACTGACCGCAATACCCTGCAGGTAACGAATGGCAATAATGTCAGGCTGGGTATCAATACCAAGAGCAACCCGATGTTGTACAGCAGCGACTGGACCTCAAGCGGCAATGGTATGGAGCTTAACGCCGACTGGCAGGCAGCCCCAAACAATACCATCACCTTTGGTGTCAAGTACAACAAGCTTGACTGGGATTCCGGCGATAGTACCAGTACAAATCCAGGCGGCATCACTGACGGCGGCAGCGATAAGCGAGTAGGCTATTATCTGCAGGATAGCTGGCAGCTTGACAGCAAAACCAATCTGACCGCCGGCGTGCGTCATGACAAGGTAACACAAGCCTTTGACAATATTTCGGGTAAAACAGCGGCAGAACTTGCAGATATTGACGATTCTACCACCGATCCGGTATTTAACCTGACCCATCAATTGGATGAGAAAAATACGCTGCGTTTTTCGACAGGCAAAACCCATAATTTTGTTACCGCCAAGCAGGCTAACGGCAATCGCAGGGATGGTTATGCCGTTCCCAAGACGGAAAAGGCCACTAACCAGGAGCTGGGCTGGAAACATAGGTTTAATGAAAAGTCCTCGCTGGACATTGCTGTCTTCAAAAATGACATTGACAACCGGATTGACAGAGATGAAAACAAGATATATCGCAATATTGCTAAAACCGAGATACGGGGAGTGGAACTGGAATATAACCAACACATTTCCAAGCGGCTGAGGGGCTTTATTAATTACACGTATTTGAAGGCCGAAGACACTAATGCCGGGGTTACAACCGATGCCGCCAATCTGCCTGACAGCATGTTTAATTACGGCGCAACCTACGCTGTGGACAAGTTCCAGGCTACCTTGATCGGCCATTATCTGGGCAATATTAAGAATACCGGTGTTAGCTCACCCAACAGCTATGGGAATATCTATAAGAAGCTGGATAGCTATCATACCGTGGATCTTAATTTCAACTATCGGGAAAATGATAATCTTTCCTATTATTTGCATATCAACAATCTGTTTGACACTAAATACTGGGATACCTATGACCACCGGGGCGACGGCATTAACTTCATGGCCGGCGTAAGCGTTATGCTGTAGGAGGGGTTATGAAAAGGGTAAGCACACGGCTCATCTTATTTTGTGTCATCCTGCTCCTGTTCTTAACCGGGTGCGGGCGGCAAGGAAGCGTGAATTCAGGGGCAGTGCCGGAGAATGGCAGGATTATTACTGACATGGCGGGCCGGAAGGTTACCTTGCCGCCGAAGATTGAGAAGGTATATCCGGTATCACCGGTAGAAATGGTGCTTATGTATACGCTGGCGCCAGAGCTTTTGGCAGGCTGGAGCTATCATATGGCGGCCGACCAGTCGGACTATATCTTGCCTGAGTACAAGCAGCTGCCGGTGCTTGCCTGGACTACCCGCGGTTCTGTCAGCAATGTGGAAGAAATTATCAAGATGAACCCCAGCCTCATTCTGATGGTAACCGAAATGAACGCGGCCAATAAGGAGTATGCCGACAAGCTGGAGCAATTGGCCAAAATACCGGTTGTCATGCTGGATAACAATATCAATAAAATGGCAGAGCTGTATCTGACGGCAGGCAAGGTGCTGGGCCGCGAAGAGCGGGCCGGCAAACTAGCGGCCTATTGCCGGGAAACAATGGAGCTGGTGGCCGCAAAGAAACCGCTCTTACAGGAACGCAACCCGGTGACAGTATATTATGCCGAGGGACGGCGCGGCTTGGAAACAGAGCCAAGAGGCTCCTGGCATGCGGAAATCATCGAATTTGTCGGTGGGCTGAATGTTGCCGAGCCCGGTTTACCGGCAAGCGGTGCTATTGGCCGCAGCCCGGTCTCGATGGAGCAGGTGCTGGCCTGGAACCCGGAGATAATATTAATCAGCTATTTCCGCGATGGGGAAGACAGCAGCTACCCCATGATCCTGGAGGAGAAACCGTGGCAAAATGTCCGTGGGGTTAAGGCGCGGCAGGTATATGAGATTCCCACAGGACCTTTTAACTGGTTTGACCGGCCGCCGGCGGTAAGCCGTCTTATTGGCATACGATGGGTGGCAAACTTGCTGTATCCGGATGTATATCCTTTTGATTTTCGTTCTGAAGTTAAACGGTTCTATTCATTGTTTTATCATTATCAGCTATCCGAACAGGAGCTGGACGAGTTGGCTGCCAGAGCGCAAAGAGTGCAGTAACCGGAATGCGGCAGGCTAGAACAAGGTGTGAGGAGACGGTAATTTTGGATAATAGCTCAATACCGGCCGGGCAGGAAGCTAAACCGGCCAGTGTGGCGCAAGGCGGCAGGGGTACCGGCGAGCGGCGAGCCTATACCACCGCGTGGAAATTTTCTATTCTGCTGCTGATACTGGTAACCGCCTTTTTTGGCTCATTTTTGCTGGGCCGTTTTCCTGTTGCCCCGGATATGGTAGTGGCTATTCTCTGCTCTAAGCTATTGGCATTGCCGCAGGCCGGGACTGATACGATGGAAACCATTGTGCTTGACATCCGGCTGCCGCGAATCATGGCCGCTCTGTTGGTGGGCAGTGCCCTGGCGGTGTCCGGGGCGGCTTATCAGAACTTATTCCGCAATCCCCTGGTGTCGCCGTCAATACTGGGCGCCTCCTGGGGGGCGGCCTTTGGTGCCGTTTTGGGCATGGTTTTCCACCTGTCCTGGATATGGGTGGAGTCATTGGCTTTTGTCTTCGGCCTGCTGTCGGTGGTAAGCGCCCTTACGATCAGTTCGTGGTTCGGCAATAAATCAACCATATCGCTGGTGCTGGCCGGTATTGTGGTTTCGGCTTTTTTCCAGGCACTTGTTTCGGTGCTGAAATATCTGGCCGATCCCCTGAATACATTGCCGGAAATCAGCTTTTGGCTAATGGGGGGACTTTCCAAGGTTACCAGCCAGGACGTAATATTGCTCTTTATTCCCATCCTGCTGCCAATGACAGTGCTATACTGCCTGCGGTGGCAGATTAACGTACTTAGTGTCGGCGAAGAAGAAGCGCGTACGCTTGGAATCAATGTCCGGACCACCCGCTTGGCGGTGCTGGCCTGCGCTACCATGCTGGCAGCGGCGGCTACCAGTATTGGCGGTATTATCCAATGGGTGGGACTGTTGATTCCGCATGCGGCCAGGATGCTGTTCGGGGCAAATTTCGCCATCGTCCTGCCGGCGTCCATGCTTTTGGGAGGCACATATCTGTTGATGATGGATAATTTAAGCCGCAGCCTTGCCGCCATAGAAATCCAGGTCGGAATTCTTACTTCTTTAATTGGCGCGCCCTTCTTTGTTTTTTTACTGGCCAGAAGCAAACGGGGCCTGGAGTGAGCCAATGCTGCCGCAGGACAGGCTGTGATTCGGGAAATGAGGAAAGCTGGCAGTTGTGGAAGGTTTGGCAGCAACACTAAGGAGATGGGTTAGGTGTAGAGAAAGGAGTGGCATACACTTGCTTGTGGCAGAGAATATTAGTTTTGCTTATCCGTCGGCCGGCAATCTGCTTACAGATATTTCTTTTTCTGTTGCCAGCGGGGATGTTGTTTGTCTCTTAGGACCCAATGGCGCCGGTAAGACGACCTTGCTGCGATGTTTATTGGGCATTGCCAAAATACGAACAGGCAGTATACGTATCAGAGGCCAAAAAATCCAGGCAATGCCGGCAAGGGAACTGGCGGCTGAGTTGGCCTATGTGCCGCAGGCAGCCGCGACGGTATTTCCGTACCGGGTGCTGGATATTGTTGTTATGGGACGTACGCCTCATATTGACGTTACTGCCGTTCCTGCTGCTAAGGATTATGCTATTGCCCAAGAGAGTCTGGCTGAAATGGGTATCTTACACTTGGCAGATGCCCTGTTTAGCCGTATCAGCGGCGGCGAGCGGCAACTGACCCTTATTGCCCGTGCGCTGACGCAGCGCGCCAGGCTGCTTATCATGGACGAACCAACAGCCAGTCTTGATTATGGCAATCAGGTACGGATATTGCGCGTGATTGATAAACTGGCAAAACAGGGGTATTCGATTATTATGACTTCGCACTTTCCCAACCATGCTTTCTTATTATGCAATCGGGTAATGATTATGAAACAGGGGAAGATTGTGGCGCTGGGCAGTCCGGAAGCAGTAGTAACTGATACTGTTTTAAGCGACCTGTATATGACAAAGGTCAAGGTGGTTGAGATCGACGCCGGCGAGTCAAAAACACTGAAGGTTTGTTTGCCGCTGCTGGCGTGAGCGAAAGGCAACTAAAAGAAAAATAACCGCTAGGCTTGCTTCCTCTTTAGCGGAGAGCAAGATTAGCGGTTATTATTTCGCATCAATTTGCGGCCATTCCCAGCCGTGCCGGAGCTGATTTGTCTACATGCCATGCATCAATTAACTCGCCGTCCTGCTTCCACGCTTTTACGGTCAGCGTATCGCCGGCTATCTGGACTGTTAAATAGTTTGGCTGGTCTACGGGGTTATAAAACACTTCATTCCAGACATTCGCTTCGGCCTGATCATAGTATTTTGTTCCACTGCGGCCAGTGGTGATATAGACTGTTCCCTGGCCGGCTATGCTATCTGCGTACAACGGATATGTCCGGGCGTAGATATGCTCATGTCCGGCAAACACAGCGTCCACTTGATATTTGTCCCATAGCGGAGCAAATGTCTCGCGTATTTTGTCATTGCTCGTTGCTGACTTGCTATGATAGGGAGGTCGATGAAGGAATACCAGCTTCCATGGCTTATCAGTCAGTGCCAGGTCCTTTTCTAACCAATCCCGTTGTTTGCTCAACATATCAGGTATGAACTGCTTTTCTTCCCGTTCCTGACTGTCAAGCATTACAAAATGAACATTGCCGTAATCAAAAGAATATACTTGCTCTTTTAGCCCTTCCGGCCCATTAAGGGGAAGCTGAAACAGGGCGGTAAACAACGTAGGCAAGGCATTGACTTTCCACACGGGTGTGTACATTTCATGATTACCTGTTAATGGCATGGCCGGAATCCGGTTAATAACGCCCTGTGAGGCGGCAAACCAGTCCTGCCATTCTGTAAAGTTATGGCCGACATCAACCAAATCACCTACGTTTGTAAAAAATGCTGCCTCGGGATGGGCCTGATAGGCTTGCTGGAGTGTTTTATGCCAGGTATCATAGGATGTGCTTTGGGAATCACCGAAAATTAGGAACTTAAATTGGGTTACATTGTCAGCAGCCGTCTGAAAAAAATGCACCTCACTCCATGTTTCGCCATTTCCAATCCGGTAAGCATAGCGTGTTCCCGGTTTTAAATCAATTAACAGCGCTGAATAAACAGCCACAGTATCCCCGCTGTCTTGAATATATTCCCTTTCAGCCGGTATTATTTTGACAGTCATTGAAAAATCATTGCCTATTCCTGCCATGCTATACTGGATTTGGTTCAATGCTGGATCAGTTGTCTGCCAGCTAATGGCCTGCGTTGTTTTGGGATCATCTGACCAAGTCAATGCGATATACGGGGGATCAGCTTGAGCCGACCAGGCTGTTTCCACACCGGCGGTAGAAACGATAAGGATAGCCAGCAGTAATACTGTAAAAACAAAATTCATTGATTTCCTTTTCCTCAACACTGCTTTTCTCTCCCTGTTTTTTTAAAGTACAAGCGTAATAACCTGCTGTAAGTATCTATATAATTGTGTTTTAACTATTTTGCTTATTGCTGTGGGGGCTGATGATATGCTTTGGGACAATCACCTGCAGGCCCCGGCTGGTAGTATCTGTTTGAATGTTTTCACCGAAGGCCTGCTGCAGGTTGGCATCGCTTAAGGCCTGTTCTATCGGGCCGGCGCTGATGAGGCGCCCTGCTTTCAGAAGCAGGGCAGCGTCGCAGTAATTTAGGACAAGATTGGGGTCATGGAGCGTAATCAGGGCAGTGGCATTTTTGCGTTTGATGACATCGTGGACCAGGCTCATCATTTTGTGCTGGTTGCAAAAATCCAGATGGGATGTGGGTTCATCCAGCAGCAGGACCGGTGTTTCCTGAAACAGGGCCCGCGCCAGCAGGACCAACTGTTTTTGGCCGCCGGACAGCTGTTGGAAAGACTGGGCGGCCAGATGAAGTATGCCGATTTCCTCACAAATGGCCCGGGCTTTGGACTTATCCTGCCGGCTGGGAGCCGACCAGGCATTGAGGCGGGCGGCGCTGCCCATCAGCACCATTTCCAGCACGGTAAAAGCAAACACACTGGGCGTGATTTGGGGTACGAAGCCGATCAGCCGGGCTGTCTGGCTGCGGGAAAGGCGGGCCACATCCTGGCCGGCGACCAGGATGTGGCCGCTAAAAGGGGTGAGAATGGCGTTGATACAGCGCATCAGTGTGGTTTTGCCGGAGCCGTTGGGGCCAATGAGGGCGCAAAACTGACCGCCGGGCAAAGCGGCGCTAATCTCTTTAAGAATCGGTACTTTAGTATAGCCGGCGGTAATGTTGTTAATTTGTACGGTCACTGCCGAGAGCACCTCCTTTACGGCTTTGAATCAGGTAGCCCAAAAAGGGCGCACCAAAAATGGAGGTAACAATACTAATTGGAATTTCCGCCACCAGCAGGGAACGGGCCAGGGTATCCATCAGGATCAGGAAGATTCCGCCCAGCAGGCCGGCAACCGGGATTAACTGCCGGTGCTCTGTGCCCACCAGATAACGGGCAATGTGGGGGACAATCAGACTGACCCAGAGTATGGCGCCGACCGCAGCCACCGCGGCTGCAACAATTAATGTACTTAACAGAATATAAAACATACGCCACCGGAAAACCGGGATTCCCAGGGCAAGGGCTTCCTCGTCCGCTAAAGTCAGGACGTTCAGGCGCCAGCTAAACAGGCAGATGAGCAGGGAGGAAACGGTGATAATCGGGAAGATGCCGGCCAGCTTAAGCCACGATGCTGTATGGAAGCTGCCCATCAGCCAAAAGGTGATTTGCGCTAATTTATCATATGGGTCGGCCAGGTATATCAATACCGATAAGGCCGCCTGGAACAGGGCTGATACGACAATGCCGGCAATGACGAGCACCGAAGCTGACGGGTCCTGGCTGCGCAGGGCCAGCAGGTACGCCGACAGGACGGCCAGCAGTCCGAAGGCAAAGGCCAGGCTGTAGATGCTGAAGGTTAGCTGGGTAAAAAACATAATAGCCAAAGCAGCCCCGAACGCGGCGCCGAATTTCACGCCCAGAATGTCGGGAGAGGCCAGGGGGTTGCGGAAGATTCCCTGAAAAACGGCACCGGCAATGGAAATGCCGCCGCCAATCACAAAACTCATAATGATCCGGGGCAGGCGGATGTTCGTAAAAATGAGATAGGTCTCGGGGGCCACGGCCGGCAGCCACCCGTTCCAGCCAACGGCAGTGCAAAACATACTGGCAATCTCAACCGGCTTGATGGCATACCGTCCCGTTCCCAGCGCCAGGGCGAAAGAAACGGCAAACAGTACCGTCAGCAGCAAGAGGAGCTTTTTACTCATGGCTCCTGCAGCTTCCCGCCTAATTCGGTAAAGGAATGTCCGAGAAACTCGGCATAGAATTCATCAGCGATTCCGGTCACGTCAATATCGGCGAATTTGTCCGGATACAATGTCTTGGCCGCCCAGACTGTACCTAAAACGTGATGAGGAGCCGGGTAATCCCACCAGCCGATGTTGGCGGGAAAAGCGTAAACCCGTTTATTCCGGGCCGCTGCGACCGTGGCAAAATGAGGATTCGCGTACAAGGTTTCGGGGGTATAGGTATCCTGGGAGGACCCCAGGAAAATGACATCTGGATTCCAGGTTGAGACTTGTTCCGGCGAGGCTGTGATCCAGTAGCCTTTCAGTTCGCTGGCAACATTGTGGCCGCCGGCTGTTTCAATGATAGCGGCCTGCACCATGTCACCGGTGGCAACGGCAAAAATGTCTCTTGGCCCGGAGAACATGACGGTGGGGCGTTGGTCGACCGGGATCGCGCCTGTCCGCTCTTTGACAAGCTGGAGCAGGTTGTTGCAGGCGGTTATATAGTTTTCACCCCGGTCCGGACAACCCAGCACGGTGGCCATCAGCCTGACCGCCTCATAGCTGTCCGCCAGGGTTTCGCCTTTTACGGCGATTACCTTCATGCCGGCGCTTTCAAACTGCTGCAATTGAGTTTTGTCAAAAGACGAGTTGATAAAAATAATTTCCGGATTTAAAGCAGCCAGCGACTCGGTAGTGATGGTTTTTTGTGTCTGACGGAGCTGGGGTTTGGTGCTAAAGCCGGCATCGGCCCTGGCCATAGCCTGGCCGAGTTTATTGTACAGCGCCTGATGGACCAGCTTGTCCTGCTGACCGAGGGCGAACACAATCTGGCCTTCAAAATGATCCAGGGCCGCTATCCGCTGGATATGGCGGGGAATCTCCACCTGCCGCCCCAACTGATCTGTCACGGTAAATGCCGTGCCGGCCGCCGCCTGGTCCTGCCGGCCACAGGCGCTGAGTAAGAAGAGCAGGCACAACAAGCTGAGCACCAGGGCTATTTTTCTCATGTATGCATCCTCCCTGTTATGATTTATGGCCTGGTTGCCGTCAGGACAGCAACAATATCGGTTATATTGGCAGTTTGGACATCGACAAAGCCGTAATCAGCCAGCCAGTTTTGCCACTCGGTCAGCGTGTACATGGTTCGCTGGCCGTTGAGGGCGCAGAACAGGCGGTTAATGCTGCCGGCCAGGCTGGGGAAGCCGTCCCTGATGTGAGTCCGGACAATCAGGGTGCCCTCCGGCAGTAAGGCTGCGTAGACCTTGGGCAGCACCGCAGCCAGCGTAAACGGGGACAGCATCAAAGAACACAGCGCGGCATCATAGCCGGAACCGATATCAGCCGCCAGAAAATCACCGGCCAGGGTCCGGACGCGGTCGCTTAAGCCGTAGTGGTGGATGGAGGCGGCAGCCAGGGCCGCAATCTCCGGCACATCGAACAAGGTGACAGCAAGAGCAGGATATTTTTGGGCAAAGGCAATGCTGTAAAAACCATGACCGCCGCCTAAGTCCAATAAATGTTTTTTCCGGTCCAGGCTGACCGCCTGCACCGTAGTCTGGACGAATTCACCGGTTACGGCGCGGGCGCCGATGCCGCGCAGGCGTTCTGTCTGGTTAGGGGCTTTTTTATGACCACCGGAAGGAGAGGTCCTGGTGTTAAGGGCCTGCAGTACCCTGCAGGCAAAGGAACCGGCAGGGAATTCAGGCAGCAGGGAATCGGCCAGAAACCAGGGGCTGCTCTTATGCAGATAGGTTTCCATGGCGGCGACTGCTTCGTAAGTCCCGCTGCTGCAGGTTAGATAGCCCGCCTGGGTCAGGACCTGCAGCACCCGCTCGGTGATGGTTTCGTCCCAGGCCAGTTCGCGGGCCAGTCCAGCTGCGGTCTTTCTCACCGTCAGGGCGGTAAACAGGCCTGTCTTTGCCGCCAGGGCGGCTAATTCGTAAACAATGCCCTGCGTGAGCAGATTTTGGACCGGGGCCGGATCGACAGGCAGTTTTTCGTATAATTGGGGAATCGGCATGGTTGCGGGGCCTCCTATGTTTGTGATGAGCCTTGCTTAAGCGTCTGTCTGGTGGAGGAAGAATAGACAATAATTCAATAAACATAAACAAATTAAACCAAACTTTAATAGTATAATAAACCGTCAATGGTAAAAGTGCAATAAGTTTTTGTTAGTTTTTGGCTGGAAAGGAAGGGGCGATAACTATGTCTGTTGGTATCGAGCAAACACTCCCGCCGTCCATCACTGGCGGTAAGTTCCGCCTGCACCGGCCTTATAAAAGCAGGGAAATAACTTTGCTTGTTTGTCAAACAAGCAAAAGCAGATCAGATGTGTTTAAAACCAAGGTAACTTTTCTGTGAATATCTGGTATAATAAGGAATACCCCCGAAGAACCGGTTGGATAAATGGGTTATGTATCTTGCCAACACAAATTCCCAAGAACTGGAGGCGATTGCCATGAGCGAGCCAGCAATCCGCAAGGCACTGACGGCGGAAGAAATTTTCCTGAAGCAGGATAAAGAGCGATATCTATATGAAATGAGAGAGAAAGCCCTGCTGGACCATGTATCCGCCATGGAGGGAGCCAAAGAAGAAGGCCGCGAAGAAGGACGCGAAGAAGGCAAAACAGAAATAGCCTTACGTATGCTAAAACGCGGCATAAGGGTAAGCGAGGTGGCAGAATTAACCGGGTTGTCTAAGGCCGATGTCGAGAAACTGCAATCCCCCAACTCTTCCGACTGCAATTAGACTGCAGGCAATGGCGAAGATTGCCTTGCTTTTGCTGCCGAATTTGCCGGGGCGGGATTCCGATAGCGGCGAGGGACGGTGGTTGTGTTAATGCTTGAAGAGCAGACACAATTACCGTCTCTTTGTTATACGGTAATTTCTGCCTGGCCAGCAGGAGTTTTATGTTGTTTTTGGAATGTATAAGGTTATACCGCTTGTTGAAGAATAAGGCGGAATCACTTGCTGTGACGCTTGCTAAACGGAGGCTTTTATGTCGATTTGGTCAAAATTCATTCAATATTATAAACCGTACCGGTGGCTATTTTTTACCGATCTGGCCTGTGCATCGGTGGTTTCGCTGGTGGACATCACCTTTCCACAGATTCTGTATTTTCTCACCCATGGTGTTTTTACCCGGAGCCCGGCGGAGATCCAAGGGGTATTGAGCCTTGTCGCCGCCGGGATGATTGCGTTGTACGGCCTGCGTTATGCCTGCCAGTATTACATCACCACCTGGGGTCATATTATGGGGGCCCGGATGGAAAGCGATATGCGCCAGGACCTGTTTGATCATTACCAGCGGCTGTCTTTTTCCTATTATGATCGCAATAATACAGGTGAGATGATGTCCAGGCTGGTGGCCGATCTGTTTGATATTTCCGAACTGGCTCACCACGGGCCGGAGAATGTGTTCATCTGTACCCTAAAAATTTTTGGCTCCTTTTTACTCTTGATGTTTCTTAATGTCAAAATGACTTTGATTCTTTTAGCGGTAACCCTGGTTATGATTGTGTTCAGTATTTATAAAAACCGGCGGATGAAAGCCGTGTTTATGGATAACCGGCAAAAGATTGCCGGGGTTAACTCCCGGGTCCAGGACAGCCTGGCCGGTATCCGGGTGGTCAAATCCTTTGCCAACGAGGAGTTGGAGCGGGAAAAATTCTGCAGCAGCAACCTGCAGTTTTTAGAGTCCAAGGTAAACAGCTATCGCCTCATGGGCAGTTTTCATGCCGGCAACGGTCTTTTTCAGGGCTTATTGTACACAGCGGTGCTGGTCAGCGGCGGTTTTTTTGTCGCCGGCGGTACGCTGCAGGTAACCGATCTGGCGGTATATGCTTTGTATATCGGTATTTTTATGGGACCGATTGATGTGTTGATTAATTTTACCGAACAATTTCAAAAAGGCTATTCCGGTTTTAAACGGTTTCAGGAAGTCATCGATACGGTGCCGGAAATTTTGGAGAAACCGGCAGCTATACCGCTGGCCGAGGTTAAAGGCCGGATCGTTTTCCAGGATGTTTCTTTCCGGTATAATCAGGCTGCTCAGGTGCTCGCGGGTGTAAATATCACCATGGAAGCCGGGAAAACAGTGGCCCTGGTGGGGCCTTCGGGCGGCGGCAAGACGACCCTGTGTTCCCTGGTGCCCCGCTTTTATGATGTGAGCGGCGGCGCGGTCCTGATTGACGGCCATGATGTGCGGGATGTTACGCTCAAGTCCCTCCGCAGTGCGATCGGTATTGTCCAGCAGGATGTTTACATGTTTGCCGGCAGCGTACGGGACAATATCGCCTATGGCAATCCGGCCGCCACCGAGGAAGAGATTAGAGAGGCCGCGAAAAACGCGAATATTCATGAGTTTATCATGGGGCTTGCCGACGGCTATGACAGCTATGTGGGGGAACGGGGCACCCGCCTGTCCGGAGGCCAAAAGCAGCGGCTGGCGATCGCCCGGGTGTTCCTGAAAAATCCGCCGATCCTGATTCTGGACGAGGCTACCTCCGCCCTGGACAATGAGAGTGAGCGCTATATCCAGGCGTCGCTGGAACGGCTGGCCCAAAACCGGACGACCATTGTGGTGGCTCACCGGCTGAGCACGATCCGCAATGCCGATGAGATTATCGTTATCAATCACCATGGCATTCAGGAACGGGGCAATCATGAAAAACTGCTGGCACAGAATGGTTTGTATGCAAAATACTATCAGATGCAGTTTGAAGGGCTGGATGAGCTGGAGGGAGATTAGGTGGCCGTGCCGGCGCAGGGGAAGGCTGCGGCAGCGACAGCGCTGCCGCCTGCGTCTGGGCTGTTTTGTTTGAAAATTGCAACTTATTATTTCAAATGGACTGACTAAATGGTATAATAGCGTAAATATTCCTGATATTGGAGAAACTAGAGCGATGGACATTACTCTGTTTATTGATCAGATTGGCAAAAAATTTGGCCACAGGCTGTTATTTGCCAACCTTAGGGCCGAGGTAGCCAGCGGGCAGTGTCTGACGGTAACCGGTCCTAACGGTTCCGGTAAGTCCACCCTGCTGAAGATTATCGCCGGCCTGGTCCGGCCGAGTTCAGGGCAGATCAGACTGACGCCGGCTAATGGCCGTCCCCTGCGGGCGCCAGGCGCCTATACCGGTCTGGTATCGCCTGATCTGGCAATGTATGGCGCCCTGACCGGCATGGAGAATATTATTTTCTGGGCTAAGCTGCGGGGTATCGCCTGTTCACAGGCGGAAGCGGGCCGGTTGTGCCGCCGGCTGGGTCTGGGCGGGGCTGGCGATGAGCGGGTTGCCGCCTACTCCACCGGCATGCGGCAGCGGCTGAAACTGGCCGTACTGGCCGCGATCAACCCGCCGCTATGGCTGCTGGATGAACCGTCTTCCAACCTGGATGCCGGCGGCAGAACGCTGGTACAAGAACTGATTGCCGGCGCAGCCAGGCAGCAGGCTGCTATTGTGCTTGCTACCAACGAGGCGGAGGAGGCCCGTTATGGCAATACTAAAATCGAGCTTTAGCCAGCCGGTGTGGGCCGTGCTGGCCAAAGATGCGGTGTGTGAGCTGCGAACAAAGTATGCCGCCGCGGCCTTGGCGATGTTTGCCTTAACAACACTGGCCAGCGTCAGTATGGCCATCGCCGGCGCCGGCTTGCCGCCGGCCCTGGCGGCGGCTCTGCTGTGGGTCATCCTGTTTTTCTGTGCCATGAGCGGCTTAGCCCGGGTATTTGTGCAGGAGCAGGAGGCCGGCACCCTGACGGGGCTGCGGGTGTATGCCGCGGGCCAGGATGTTTTTTTCGGCAAGCTGTTGTTTAATCTGGCCCTGTTGCTTGGGCTGGCCTGCCTGGTAGTGCCGCTGTTTATCATTTTTTTCGGGATTGAGATACCGGGCTGGCCGGCTTTGCTGGCCGTACTGGCCTTAGGCTGCGCCGGTATAGCGGCTGTGTCCACGCTGACAGCGGCGATGGTTATGTATGCCGAGGGCAAGCAGGCTATTTTTACCGTGCTGACTTTTCCGGTACTGCTGCCGCAGTTTTTAAGCTCTATCAGTCTGACTGCCGGGATATTGTCCGGTACAGACCCCGCCTTCAGCAGCCTGGTGTTTATGGCTGGTTACGATGCGGCTGTTGTGGCCGCCGGCGTACTTTTGTTTGATTACCTTTGGCACGATTAGGAGGATGTATGAAGCTTAGATTAGCTGCAACATTACTGGCAATATGGCTGGCCGGCGTGGCCTGGGCCGTGTTTTATCTGGTGCCGCCGGCCGCCGGCCTGGGTTATCTGGTCCGGCTGGCGTTTTTTCACATTCCGGCGGCGTGGGTGTCGGTGCTGGCCTTTCTGGTAGCGGCTGTGGCCGCCGGTTTGTATGTGCGAACAGGCAAGGGCAGCTACGATGATCTGAGTGACTGCTCGGTCCGGCTGGGATTCGGTTTTTGCCTGCTGGCGACAGTCAGCGGGGCTGTTTTTGCCAAGCTGACCTGGGGTGCCTATTGGAATTGGGACCCCCGGCAGACGACCGTGTTTGCCCTGCTGCTGATCTATGGCGCTTATCTCGCCCTCCGGCTGGCCATTGCCGACGAGGAGCGGCGGGCTGCCGTGAGTGCAGTGTACGCGCTGCTGTCGTTTGTGACCGTCCCCTTTTTAGTCTTTATTATTCCGCGTCTGTATTTTTCACTGCATCCCGAGCCGATCCTGAACAGCGCGGGCACGGTGGCGATGGAACCGGTTATGCTGGCGGTGCTGCTGGCGGCGCTGGCCGGGGGGACTGCGCTGTACGGCCTGCTGCTGGTCCGCGGCGTGGCCCGGAGAACGGGGCTGCCGCTGTGAAAAAATCCCGTCTGCTCTGCCTGGCAGTCATTGCCGGCTTTATTGCCTACAGTGTTTTTGCCTTTCAACACGCAGTCACGCCTTATGTGACCTTTGCCCAGGCGAAAGGTGCCCCCAATACGGTTCAGGTTAAAGGCACCCTGGCCGTTCCGGCCATAACCCCTATTGACGGCGGCCGGTCCATTCTTTTTATCCTGCGCGATGATGCCGGGGAAGAAGTCCCGGTGGTGTACCGGGGGGCAAGGCCTGAGGGACTGGAACAGGCGACCGGGGTGGTGGCGGTCGGCCAATACAGCAACGGGCAGTTTCTGGCAGACCGGCTGCTGGTCAAATGTCCGTCAAAATACCATAGGAGTGAAGACAAATGATTGGTTATGGTGCAGTGGTGCTGGCGCTGCTGAGTGCGTTGCTGGCGACTGTCTGCTATTCAGTAGTGGCGAGTCATCGCCAGGCAGGCCGGCGGACCCTGGCCGGCAATGCCCGGCTTTTATACTGCCTGTCGGCCGGATTGATTGGCGTGGCGGCTGCGTATTTATTATATCTGCTCGTAAACAGCCGCTTTGATTACGCCTATGTGTTCAGTTATTCCTCCCAGGCTTTGCCGCTGGTCTACAAGGTGTCCGCCTTCTGGGCGGGCCAGGAAGGCTCTTTTCTGCTCTGGCTGGTGCTGCATGCCTTGTTTGGCCTGGTGCTCCTGACCAGGCGTGCCCCGGCGCCGGTCATGGCGGTCTACAGTGTGATCCAGGCCGTTTTGCTTGGGCTGCTGCTGGTCAAGAGCCCGTTTATGATGCTGGCTGAACCAAGGCTGGACGGCGCCGGTCTTAATCCGCTGCTGCAGGATCCCTGGATGGTGATTCATCCGCCGGTCCTGTTTATCGGCTATGCGGCCCTGGCGGTGCCGTTTGCCTATGGGCTGGGGGCGATGCTGGCCGGGCGGCATCAGGAGTGGCTTGATACAGCCGCCGCCTGGACGCTGGTGGCGTTGTCCACCCTGGGGGCCGGCATGTTTATCGGTGGTTTCTGGGCGTACAAGGTATTGGGCTGGGGCGGCTACTGGGCCTGGGACCCGGTAGAGAACTCCTCCCTGGTGCCCTGGCTGGCCGCCGGGGCCCTGGCTCATCTGCTGGTCATGGCCAGGGTGCGGGCGGGTGCTGTGAAACAGGCCTATGCCGGGGTCATTGCCAGTTTTGTCCTGGTACTGTATGGGACGTTCCTTACCCGCAGCGGGGTGTTAAGTGATTTTTCTACGCACTCGTTTGCCGATGAGGGCCTGGGCGGCCTGTTGGGACTGACCGTACTCGGGACTCTGTTTGCGGCTTTTGTGGTGTATATTATTAAATGGCCGGAAATGCCGGCCGGCGAGTTGTATACCCGTCTTGACAGCCGGGAATTTGTCCTGGCCTTTACGGCCCTGCTGCTGGCCTTTTTTGCCGGTCTGGTGTTTGCCGGCATGTCTACGCCGCTGGTGACGCTGGCTTTGGGCAGCCCCAGCAGTGTCGGCAGCGACTTTTATAACCGGGTTACCCTGCCGCTGGCGGTAGCCGCCGGAGCGGCGCTGAGCGCCGGGATGCTGGTCAAATGGGGCGGCGGGGTTTATGGCGGCGGCCGCCGGTACTGGTGGCTCGGCCTGTTCATGGCAGCCGGACTGGCTGTAGCAGCCTGGCTGGGGTTGCGGCCGCCCCTGTTTATCGCGGTGCTGTGCCTGGCGGCAGCGGCGGTGGCGGCTAATGCCTACGCAGCCTTTAGCGGCAAAATATCGGGCGCGGCGGCCTGCAGCCATGCTGGCGTCGCGGTGCTGCTGGCCGGCATTATCGCCTCCGGCGGGGCCGGCCAGTCGGCCATGGTGAATTTTGTCCAGGGGCAGCCGCAGACCGTTTTTGGCCGGCAGGTCAGTTATGCCGGCACGGAAACTGATTTGCCGGCAACTGCGGTCTATTATAGCTTTCACGTGGGCGGTGCCGGGACGGTAAGGTCGGTGACCAAACTCAACCGGGAGGGGCTGCCGGCAGCGAGAGAACCGGGGATTTACCGGGGGCTGCTTGCCGACCTGTATATAGCTCCGGCTGCCGGCGAGGAGGGGGCGGCCGGGCCTGAACTGACGCTGTCCAGAGGCCAGTCTTTGCTGCACGAGGGAGTAAGCCTGCATTTTGTCCGGTTTGCGATGGCCGGTATGGACGGGGCTTCCGAGGTGCGGGTCCAGGCTTTAATCGAGGTGACGGCCGGTGACCGGACTGAACAAGTAAGACCTGAACTTACCAATCGCAATGGCCGCATTATCGGTTCGACCGTCACGGCCTTAGACCGGTATGAATTGCATATTACCGGCATCCGGCCGGGACAGGGCCAGGTCATGATCGAGCTTAAGGATCGTAATGCGCCGGGCGCGGCGGCCCTGGAGCAGCTGACGGCGGAAATCAGCCACAAACCACTCATAAACCTGGTCTGGCTGGGTGCCTTGCTGATTACCGCCGGCACTGGCTGGGCCGGAATGCACAGGCTGGCAGGACACAGCCAGCGTTTACAAAGGGGTCAAAGTCCTGTTGACAGGACTGTTGGGTAGAACCCGCTAGACTCTGATAATTCGTCCCAGGCGCTCAATACGCCGGGGCAGGCCAGCGAACTGGCTCATCAGGCTGTGGAAGCGCCAAGCGGGCGGCCGGCATTAACCAGTTCTAAGAGCATAAAAAGAAAGCCCTGTTCAGGGCTTTCTTTTTATGCTGGCGGGTACTGCAATCCTTACTGCTGCAGAAAGGTCATAAACTCCCGGCGTAGCCGGCGGCTGTCCCGCAGGCCCTGCCTGTAGGCAATTTTCGCCGACTGGCCGGACTCCAGCGACGTCAGCGCCTCAAAATCCATGACGAAACCGGTCATTTGCGGATACTGGCTTTTCAGCACCCGGGCCAGACCCAGCAGCCGGTCCAGGGCGGCGCCGACTTCCCTGACCGTCCGGCTGTAGCCGGCATCCTCCGTGCCGGCCAGGGTGAGGATATCTTCGACCCTGGTAATAATATACTGATCAAAAGCCTGGTTTGCCATCCCTTTCAGCCCGTCCCGGCCTGTGCGGCCATCCCGCCGGCGCCGGGGACCGAACCGGCAGAGCGGCCGCCGGCGGGGCCTGGCGGTGTGAGCGGTTGACCTGAGCCGGGTTCCGTTTTTGTCAAACACATATATACCCCCTATATTGAGGCTGGGGCAGGAGGCTGCAGGGCAGCGCTGCCGCCAGCTGGTTACAGGGGGAAATTAAAGCGCATGCGAGGTTGTGGCCTACACATGCGCTTATGCTTCAATGGCTGCTAAATCCCCAGGCCCAATAAGCCCCGGCTATGGCCGGTCCGGCTGCTGACAACTGGCGGGTGAGGAGGGGATGAATGTGTTGCTGCGTCTGTGTCGCACTCACAGCCCGGTGCCTGCGGCCATATCCCTTGTACCCCCGCGCCTCCCCCGGCTTGTGCTGGGGCGAAAGCCCGGTGTATAATAGAAATGTCGTCGTGGACAGCTTGCTGTTACGTGTAGGTGCTGCTTTCACCTTGCGCGGGCCTGAAAGTGCTGGTAACACTTGCAGGTCACGGCGACTTTAATTTCCACCTATTTCTAATTATAGCCTGTTTCCGGGGAATTGCAAGCAGAGTAAGGGGTCTGCCAGGGATTTTTTCTGACGGTATAGAGGAAATGCCGTGCCAGCGGTTTTTTTCATATAATAGAAATTTATAAATTTTGAGAGGCTGAAAGTCCTTATAAAATAAGGAGAACCAAGGTAAATGCCCAGCTTGAGCAAAGACGGCGCCCCCCGTAACCCCGATAGCCCCCCGGCCCTTTGCCGGAAAAAGCGTTCCGCAGGAGAAAAGCCGGGCGGTATGCCGTTAAAAAAATCCGTACTGTTTGAGCGGAGCGAGTTTCGGATTTTAGGAATACCGCCCGGCTTTTCAGCTTTTGGAGGCTTCGGGCCTAGACTTTTTGCTTACTTTTGTGGCGATGACAAAAGTAAGACACGGCCCTTGCATTCCAGATCAACTGATGTGTGCAAAAAGGCTAATTGAAGATTTTCCCTGACCGGTTGCATATTTTTTAATCTGTGGGTATAATATAAGAAAAGGACTGACGTGCTTGCAACACGCCAGCCCCACAGGGTGTCTAACCGAACGGTTAGCCTAAAGTAAGAGTTATTAAGAAATAACCGCGGACCTTGGCTAGGAAGCGGTTATTTCTTTTTTATGATCAAAACAACGAGTGTTGCAAATGCAATCATGAGATACATTGCCTCAAACATTGTCATCACACCACCTCCTTCTAAAAAGGAAGTGGCTAACCGCTCCTCGACAACCTGTTACGCTAATTATAGCATATTCTGCCAGAACAAAAGCGTTTTTTTATCTGATTGTTATCACGGCTTACTGCCGCCTGCATCGAATGAGGGCGGCCTTTTATTTTTCCTGCCGGGACAACACAAGGGGCCGGTTCTCCCGTGCTTTATGCCTTGCGGACAATAGCAAAACCAATACCTGTACTGTTAAGAAATAGCTATAAGCAACCCTCATTCCCGTTATCGTCAAGGCCGCGCCGGTATTTTTCTTATTTGTTTTAGCTGCCCCAGTGTATAAACAATGACCGGTTTGGCAAGCTATATGGTAAACAGGCCTGCAAGTCTGCAGCCGTGACCGGAGGGGTGGCTTGAGTGGGATGGAAAAAATATCTGGAAAAGAACAGCCTTAAGCTGCTGCTGCTGGGCGCTTTGGCCGCGGTGGCGGCCATGGCCGTCGCCGGCGGCGGGATCGCCTATGCCGATAAGGCCTCGTTTTGCAGCAGCTGTCATTCCATGCAGTTCGCGGCCGCTACCTGGCAGGCCTCCAACCACCGCCAGTTTAGCTGCGGCGACTGTCATCTGCCGCAGGAGAATATGGTGGAGAAGCTGATCGTTAAAAATCAGACCGGCATACATGACACGTATCATGAATTTTTGCGTGATTATCCTGACACCATCCGGCTGAGTGCCGGAGGCCGGGCTATTGTCGAACGCAACTGCCTGCGCTGCCATGCTTATACTGTGGCCAACACGGCCATGGCCGCCGGCGGGCAGTCCTGTACGAAATGCCATCAGGGGTTGATCCACAACCGGCTTGTTGTTAAGGAGGGTGTTCGTGTTGAATAGGGTTCAGAAACTGCTTATCGCTTTTTTAGCGCTAATTGTTGTCTTTACCGGGGTTGTGCTCTGCCGGGTATGGGTGTTTAAACCCCAGTCGGCAGTCAAGCTTGTTAAAATTCCGGCCGGCGAATATGACACGGCCGTATGGGGCAAAAACTACCCGCTGCAGTATGCCGGCTATCAGAAGAATCTGGAGATGGCGCCGTCCCCGACCGGCTATGGCGGCAGTATGAAAGTGCAAAAAGCGGCGATGCAGCCGGAATTATATACTAATTTTAAAGGGAATCCGTTTAGCAAGGACTATACCGAGGACCGGGGCCATCCCTATGCGATGGAAGACTTGCGGGAGTCCAAACGGATTGGTCCGGCAGCCAAAGGGGCCTGCCTGACCTGCAAAACCCCTTATGTCGAACAGGCCTACCGGGAAATGGGCTGGGGGTTTGCCGCCAAGCCGCTCACGGAGCTGATGGATCAGGCCAAGCACCCGGTCAACTGTGCAAGCTGCCATGATCCGGAGACCATGGGGCTGCGGGTTATTAACCCGGCGTTTACCGAGGCTATGCAAAGGCGCGGTATTGACATCACCAAAGCCAGCCGGGAAGAAATGCGCAGCTATGTCTGCGCCCAGTGTCATTCGGAGTACTATTTCGAGCCAGGCACGTTTAAGGTGATTTTCCCCTGGGATAAAGGGCTGACGCCCCAGCAGATGTATGAGTATTACGCCACTAAGCCCAACGGTTTTGCCCAGGATTTTATCCATCCCGATTCTCAGGTGCCTGTGCTGAAAGCCCAGCATCCCGATTATGAGGAATGGCAAAACGGCGTGCATGGCAAGTTTGGCGTTTCCTGTGCCGACTGCCATATGCCCTATATGCGCAGCAACGGCCAGAAATATACCTCCCACTGGATCACCAGCCCGCTTAAAACCCTGGATGAATCCTGCTCGCCCTGCCACAATCAGGGCACGGAGCTGTTATTCAGCCAGGTAAAGGCCTATCAGGATAACGTGTGGCAGCTCCAGCATACGGCCGGCCTTAAAATTGCCCGGGCTCACGGGGCCATTCAACAGGCCGGCGCCGGCACTGTCGTCAGTCAGGCGGAACTGACCAACGCCCGCGAGCTGCTGCGGCAGGCCCAGTGGTACTGGGATTATGTGGCGGCCGCCAACAGCATGGGCTTCCACAATCCGGTGCAGGAGCTTAACACCCTGGGCCAGGCGATTGATTTGGCCCATCAGGCCATTGATGCGGCGAATAAGGCGGCAGGCACCAACAGTTTGTAGGCAACAGGTTGCAGTTATCGCCGCAAGACACCAAAAAAGGCGCATGCCATGCGCCTTTTTTGGTGTCTCTGTTGGCTGCTATGTGTTTTTTCAGACCGGACAGCCGCCGAACGGAATCACCGAGGCCAGCAGCCTTTTGGCATAGTCGTTCTCAGCTTCAAACAGCCGGGCGATGGGAAGCTGCTCGACAATTTTTCCCTGATAAAGAAACAGCACCTGATCGCACAGATTCGCAACGGTCTGTAAATCGTGAGCGATAAACAGATAGGTCAGATTCAGTTCGGTTTTCAGCTGTCTGAGCAATTCCACGACCTGAGCCTGCACCGATACGTCCAGAGAACTGAGCGCTTCATCCAGCACAATAAACCGTGGTTGGGTGGAAATCGCCCGGGCCAGGCATACCCGCTGCAATTGTCCGCCGCTGAGTTCATGCGGGTAGCGGCCTGCCAGACCGGCAGGCAGGCCGACCCGGTCCAGCAAGTCCGCCACCCGGGCGCCGGCGGCCGTTTTATCCAGACGGAACAGTGGCTCGGCAATCACCTCCGCCACCGTGAACCGGGGATTGGCCGAGGTAGTATAATCCTGAAAGACCACGCTCATCTGCCCCGGCCAGTTCTGACACCAGTCCCGCAGCCGGCGTCCTTCCATCAGGATTTCGCCGCTGTCCGGTTTCTCTATGCCGAGCAGCAGCCGGGCCAGAGTGCTTTTACCACTGCCGCTTTCACCGATCAGGCCGACGCAGTCGCCCTGCCGGACGGAAAAAGAAATCCCTTGTAAAATCATTTGCCGTTCCCGGGCAAACAGGCCGCCTGACTTCAGATAGCTTTTAAAAATATGGTTGACTGTCAGCATGATTCACGGCGCCTCCCTGCCCTAGCGTCGCGGAAAGCCTGTGTCAGCGCAATCCGGGTCGCGACCAGATAGCGGGTATACTCATGCTGCGGATTGGTAAAGACCTGCTCCGCAGCACCGTATTCGACCCGTTGGCCGGCTTTCATCACCAGCACCTGCTGCGCCAGCCTTTGTACGACTCCCAGGTCGTGTGAAATGAAAATAATCGCGCTGCCGGTTATTTCCCGCAGCCGCTGAAATTCCGCCACTACCTCGGCCTGGTTGATGGAATCCAGCGCGGTTGTTGGTTCATCGGCAATGACGATATCCGGCTCTACCGCCAGCGCCAGCGCCACCATGCAGCGCTGCAGCATGCCGCCTGACAGCTGATGCGGATATTGGCCGCTGACTTTTTCCGGCTGACGGATGCACATTTTTGCCAGTGCCGTTAAGGCCACCGCTTTGGCCTGCTGTTTGTCATAGCCTCTTGCCCCAACCAGGGTTTCCTGCAGCTGACTGCCGATAGTGCATAAGGGATCAAACGCGGTCATGGCATCCTGCAGGATCATGCAGATCCGTCTGGCCCGGATCCGGCGCAAAGTCTCCTCCGGCAGGGTCAGCAGGTCGCTGCCGGCAAACTGCGCGCTGCCCGCGGTTTGCAGCCAGGGATTAGCCAGGCCGATCAAGGACTTGCAGGCCACCGACTTGCCGCTGCCGCTTTCGCCGACAATGCCCAGGCAAGTGTTGGCCTGCAGCTCAAAATTCACATTCTCCACCAGCATCTCGCCTGTACGCCGGTCATAAACCGTTAAATTTCGCACCTCAAGCAAATTCATTTCGTCACCACCCGGCGGCGGCTGTATTTCGGATCCAGGGCGTCGCGGATGCTGTCCCCCAGAAAGTTAAACGCCGCCACCACGATCAAAATAGCCAGTCCCGGCGCCAGCATCTGCCACGGATGCGTAATCATAACATTTTTGGCTTCATTCAGCATCATGCCCCATTCCGGTGTTGGCGCCTGTACTCCCAGCCCCAGAAACGAGAGGGCCGAAATACTTAAAATCACCCAGCCGGTATCCAGGGTTGCCAGTACAATAATGTCGCTGAAAACCCCGGGCAATAAATGTTTGCGCATAATGTGGCCGGTGCCGCAGCCGGCAATTTTGGCGAAACGGACATAGTTTTGATCCGTATAACGGATAACCAGCGACCGGATCATCCGCGTATACCAGGCCCATTTGGCGGCAATGTTGGCCACTACCACATTGGTCAGGCCCGGCCCCAGCATGCCGACAATCGCCAGAATCATCACCTCGCTGGGAAAAGACAGCAGAACATCGCACAGCCGCATGACCGTTTCATCAACACGGCCGCGAAAAAAGCCCGCCGCCAATCCCAGCAGGGTGCCGATGCCCAGGGTTGCCAGCATTGTTGCCAGCGCCAGCCCCACGGTAGTCTGAATGCCGTATAACAGCCGCGACAGCACACAGCGCCCCAGTTGGTCGGTTCCCAGCGGATATTGCCAGCTGACTGGCGCATATTTTGCCGCGACATTCAGTTTAAGAGGGTCATGCGGAGCGGCGACCGGAGCCAGCGCTCCGAGCAGCAGCACGCCGGCAATGACCGCCAGGCACAGCATAGCCAGTTTATCCTGTTTTAGGCGTTGCCAGAAAATCATCCTACTCCTCCTGCCTGATACGCGGATCCAGGACCGCGCTTACCAGATCGACCAGAAAATTGCAAATCACAAACAGCGTTGCCATTAACAGCACATAAGCCTGAATAACCGGATAGTCCCGGTTGAAAATCGCGGTAACGCACAGCCGGCCGATTCCCGGCCAGGCAAAAATATTTTCAATAATCACGGTTCCGGCAATCAGCTTGGGAATCGACATGCCAAACGCGGTCAGCGATGACTGCAGCGAATTCTTCAGTATGTGCCGGTTGACGGCCCGGCTGCTCAAGCCGCGGGCCCGCGCATAAAGGACATAGTTTTCCTGCTTGTTTTCGATCATCGTATTGCGAAGCAGGCGGATATAAGTGGCGATATACACCAGCGACATGGTGACTGCCGGCAGTACGACCGAGCTAAAGCCGGTCATGCCGCTGGTGGGAAACCAGTCCAGCTTCACCGCAAACAGCCACATAAGCAGCAGACCGGCCCAGAAACTGGGCATAGCTGTTCCAAAAAACACCAGTCCTCTGATGAGTTTATCGCCAAGGCTGCCTTCATAGACGGCGCAGAACACGCCGGCGGCGACACTGACAGCCACAACGATGACCAGCGTCGCCGCCGAAAGCAGCAGGGTTGCCGGCAACGCCTGGCTGATTTCGGCAAATACCGGCTTTTTGCTGACAAAACTCTTGCCAAAATCGCCCTGAACCGATGCGGTCAGCCAGTCCTTATAGCGGATCAAAAAAGGTTTGTCCAGCCCCAGCTCTGCCCGCATGGCGGCAACCACCTCGGGCGTCGGCGTAATTTCGTTGACCCGCAGGGCAACTTCAGCCGGATCACTGGGGCTGAGGCTAATTAATAAAAACGCCAGCAAGGATATCCCGATTAAAAGCGGGAACATCCCGAGGGCGCGTCTCAGCAGATATTTTTCATCCATACCTCCGGATACAAACGCAAGGAACACCGTAGGGGCAGGTGTTCCTTGCGGCCGCCAGGCTCCTTATTGGAAATACATTTTTTCAAAAGCGATCTCAAACTGCGAGGGATTGAACTCCACCCCTTGCAGTGCGGGAACATGCACCGCCTTGATCCGGGAATAAGTCAGCGGCAGATAGACGGCTTCCTGATGGACATAGGTCAGGATCTCATTATACAATTGCTGCCGTTTATCTTTATCCTGTTCGCTGAGAATTTTCCCGATTGAGTCATCCAGCCAGGCTTTTTTCGCGACTCCCTTTTGGGCCTGATAGTCGCCATGGGCCGGAATCCGCCAGGACGACACATAAGTATGCGGGTCATACGGCAGCCCCCAGGACTGGGAATACTGCAAATCAAAATCGCCGCTTTTTTGCCGGTCAAAAAACGCCTGCTTCTCTTCTCCCAGGACATGCAATTTGACGCCGATGGCCTTCAGATTGCCCTGGATAAACTCGCTGATCGTGCGTTCCTGGGCATTGTTGGAATTAAAGGAGATGGTCACCTCGCACAACTGGCCGTTTTTATAGTGATATCCGTCCGGTCCCGGAACCCAGCCGGCGGCGTCCATCAGCTGCCTGGCCTTTTCCGGATCATAAGAGCGGGCCGCCAGCGGCACATTGCAGTAAGGAACGGTCGACGCCAGCAGCGTGTCGGCAATGACTTCGGTGCCGTTTAGAATCCCTTCTGCGATCTGCTTTTTGTCAACTGCATACTGGAAAGCCTCGCGCACTCGCAAATCCGCGGTTACCGGCCGGGATGAATTCAGCAAAATCGACCGGGAGCCGATCGGATGGCTTAAAACCGCCTTGTATTTTCCTTCCTGTTGCAGCGCTTTAAAGGAGTCAAGATCAATCATGTCGCCATCGGAGCCGAATAATAAGTCAATCTCACCCTTCTGCAGCGCCAGCAGGATTGTCTGATGATCAGGCATCACCTTCCAGCGCACCGCTGCAATGCGGGGCTTTGTCCCCCAGTAATTGGCGTTGGCGGTAAAAATCGCATATTGGTTATCTTTATGCTCGCTCAAAATCCACGGTCCGGTGCCGACAAATTCGTTGACACCATCCTTCGTCGCGCCATTGATAAAGCTTTGGGGTGAAATAAACCGGAAAGGCCGGGTCAGCCCCAGTTCTTCCAGCAGCGGATAATACGGCTGCTTCAGCACCAGTTTGTAGGTGAACTCATCCAGGACTTCGCCATGATCAATCTGCTGCACCATTTCCAGCCAGGCATGCCGCTTGCCATTGGCCAGTACGGCATCGATATTCAGCTTGACGGCCTGGGCGTTAAACGGCGTACCGTCGCTAAATCTGACATCCTGGCGCAAGTGGAAGGTATACTCCCTGCCATCCGGCGAAATATCCCATTTCTCGGCCAGCCACGGCTTGACGCCTGCGGCCGTGTTGATGACCAGCGGTTCAAACACCATATTCTGGGCGGCCAGTTCACCGCCGTATAAGTGGGGATTAATATTGCGGATATCCTTGGTGCTGGCATACACCAGTTCGGTCTTCGCGGCTTGACTGCCGTCCTGGCCGCCGCAGCCCGCCACGGCCAGAGCCATCAGCCCTATCAATAAAAACACCAGTATTTTTCCCAATCGCAACGGAATGCCTCCTTTGTTGTGTTGGGCCGGCAATACCAGGGGCAATTGGTATTGATAGCCATTATTAATCTTACTAAATAGTAACATTCTTATTAATGGCTTGTCAATCGGTTATCGACAACAGGCGGGGGACAAATTAAAGGGGATGTCGTGTTAATGAGCTTATAAAAAACAAAGACGGCAACCGGTAGCCGGAAGCCGTTCTTTGAAAAACGCCCCTTTTTTGCCAAATTTGTATAGATATGATGGAAGGATGATGGAAAAAAATGGCGAAATATTATATATGTGGAAAAAAACAGGAAATAGGACTTGGCCACAGCGGTTCTGCCGCTAAGGCCAAATAAGGGCAACAGTGTTTACCCGGCGACAAAGATTAAGTTAGACAGGGGATAGGGCAAAATGATTCCAGAATCTGTGGCTAAACGGACGTATCTGCTGACGACGGTTATGTTTACGGTACTGATGCTTTTTTTTGTATACCGGAATGCAGAAATGATGAAAGAGCAAATTTTTCAGCAAAAAGAGCATGAATTATTGCTGCTCGCCGTTTATTTAGACCAGCAGATGCCCCGGTCTGCAGCCGGGCTGTTGCAGGACAAGACCGTACGCAAGCTGTCCCAGGCAGAAAAATTACGGTTATTGAACCCTCAGCTGCAGGCGGTTTTGGTCGAAGCGGGCCAGACCTTTAAGCATTGCGGCCTGGGTTATGGAATCAAGGATGAAAGGCTTGCCGTCTATCCGTCCAGACCGGATATCCTGAACCGGCCCTTTGCCGCTGCCGGTTTGGCGGCCATCGAGCAAGCTTATGCGACCAAAAGGCCGGTTACCTTTACCAATGACCGCAATACGCTGTGGAATCAACCGACCCTCAGCGTTTTATATCCCCATGTGGTGGACGGCGAGGTCGCCTGGTTTACCTGGACCAATGCGAGAGTGGAATATGTAAACAGCACGTTCATGGCTGCCCTCTGGCAATCAGGGGCGACTTTCTTTTTATTATGGGTGGGGGCCATGCTGATTTTGCGCTATACCTTCCGCCAGTTTGATACCTTGCTTGGTAATGTAGCCAGGCAGGTGGTAGCCAAAAACGACAGTCCCGAGCAGCTCCGGCAATTTCCCGAGCTGGCGCCGCTGCTGGCTGCCGTCACCTCCCTGCGCAAAGGGCTGGAACAGGAGTGTGCCGCCAAAACGCAACTGAACCATGCGCTGGCATTGTTAAACCAGCAGCAAATCATATTTAAAATTTTTTTCACCAGGAATCTGGCGCCAATGGCCATCGTCCGCCAGACAGACCTGATGATCCTGGATGTGAATTACGCAGCCGAGCAGCTTATGCAGGCCGGGCGGCAGGACATTACAGGCCGCACCGTAAGCGAGCTGGATTTCGGCAATGCCGATTCGCCCACCACCATCGCCCGGCTGACCGAGCTGCAGGCGAACGGCTATACGGCCGGCCTGGTTGAGTTCAGAACGCTGGCCGGTGACAACCGTTACGGCATAATCTCGGTGATCAGGACCGAATATTGTGAGGAGGAGCAGTATTTAATCACCCTCATTGATATCACCGAGCAGCGGTTGAGTGAGGAACGGTTTTTGAAAGCCTTTCATGCCAATCCGCTGATGATGTATATTGTTTCCCTCCAGGACTGGAAGATTCTCGCTGTGAATCAGGCCTATTTAACGGCGCTGAACCGGACATATGAGGAGGTGGTAGGGAAAACCTCGGATCAGATTTCCCTGTGGAAAGACGAGGGCTGTTTGCAGCAGCTGCGCAGCCATATCCTCCACCAGCAGGGCAAATGCCAGAATCACGAGGTGGATATCGTGACAAATAACAAGGAAGTCCGGACGGTGCTGTTTTCCAGTGAGGTGATCTCGCTGGAGGATGAACAGTGCCTGCTGGGCATGTTTACCGATATTACCGATATAAAACGCTATAAATATGAAATGGCCCGTCTCGACCGCCTGGACATCGTCGGGGAGATGGCGGCCGGCATCGGTCACGAGGTGCGCAATCCCATGACCACAGTCCGCGGTTATTTGCAGATCTTCCAGCGTAAAGCCGAACTGGCCAAATATCATTCCCAGATCGCTACTATGATTGAGGAAATCGACCGGGCCAATGCGATTATTACCGAGTTTTTATCGCTGGCCAAAAATAAGAAGATTGAGATCCGCCGGGCCAATCTTAATGCCATTATCCAGGCGCTTGCGCCCCTGCTGCAGGCCGACGCGCTGCGCCGAGGCCATGATCTGCGGCTGGAGCTGGCCGACCTGCCGGATTTTGATTTTGATGAGAATGAAATCAGGCAGCTGATTGTTAATTTGGTCCGTAATGGCCTGGAAGCCATGACCGACAGCGGGCTGGTGACAATCAGCACGGCTGTCAGCAGGGCGGCAATCGAGCTTACGATCACCGACCAGGGGGGGGGCATAGCGCCGGCCATTCTGGAGAAAATCGGCATACCTTTTGTGACGACCAAGGATGAGGGAACCGGGCTGGGACTGCCTGTCTGTTACCGGATTGCCGCGCGGCACCAGGCGGAGATCTACGTACAGTCAAGCCCGGCCGGCACATCGGTTCGGATTGTTTTTGCCGTTGGTACGGACCAACCGGTCAGGGCAGGCAGGTCTGGTGCGTAAAGTCTGCTGTTTCGATCTGGATCGTGGTATGGTTAATTTGAAACCGGTCCCGGATGAGGCAAATGGCGGCCTCCAGGATCACCTGGGAGTCCTTGTCCGCCGCAATGACCAGATGGCAGGTGAGTGAGTCCAGACCGGAGGTAATGGTCCAGATATGCAAATCATGGACATCCCTGACGCCGTCAATCGTGCGCAGGGACGCTTTTACCTCCTCCCAGTTGATGGTTGGGGGGGTTCCCTCCAGCAGTACGTTGACTGATTCATTGATTACAGCCCAGGCACTGCGCAGGATCAGCAGGGACACAATAACACTGATAACCGGATCGGCCCAGTACCAGGAGAAAAAGTACATGCATAAGCCGGCGACAATAGCCCCGACCGAACCCAGCGCGTCGCCGAGAATATGGAGATAGGCGCTGCGGAGATTGATGCTTTGCTCCATATCTCCCTGCCGGGTCAGGACCCGGGCGCTGAGCAGGTTGGCCAGCAGGCCGATGCCCGCAATCCCTATCATATAGCCGCTGTTGACCAGGGGCGGGGCAAAAAAGCGTTCATAGGCCTCCCAGACAATAAAACCGGCGATGGCAAACAGGGTCAAGCCGTTAAAAAATGCTGCCAGAATCTCAAAGCGGTAAAAGCCATAGGTTTTTTTCGGTGACGGCGGTTTCAGCGCCAGCATGGCGGCAAACAGGCTTAACCCCAGGGAGGTTGTGTCACTGAGCATGTGGCCGGCGTCGGAGAGCAGGGCCAGACTGTTGGTAAACAGCCCGCCGAAAAATTCCAGAATCATAATGCCGGCGGTAATAAGCAGCGATGTTGTCAGCGCGGCCAGATTGTTTTTTCCCTGGGCGTGCCCGCCCTGGCTGTGGCTGTGATGTTGGTGATGCCCCATACTGTTGCCTCCTTGTATTAAAGTATTTACGGTGTTTCACAACAACTTTGTCTGATGAGGTACGTTTATGAAACTTGATACAGTACGTGCTACTGTCGCTATGGCCGATAAAATCGGATATATCCATGCAAAATCTTGGCAAGCGGCCTATAAAGGGATTGTCCCTGCTGAATTTTTGGATACATTTACTTCTGAAAAACGTGCAGATATCTTTCGTAAGGTGATTCCGACGCGGTCAGAAGAATTCTATCTTTTCAGTAGGGACACTCAACCCATTGGGATGGCGATTCTTAGGAAAGCCCGCGATGAGGACTTACCGGATACTACGGGTGAAATCAGCGCAATATATTTCCTCCCTGACTCGTGGGGAACGGGCTATTCGGATCAAGCCATTTCGTTTTGCCTTACCCGCTTGCGTGAACTCGGCTGCATGCAGGTTATCCTTTGGGTACTCGAAGCGAATCAGAGAGCCTGTCGGTTTTACGAAAAGAGCGGCTTCCACTTTGATGGCTCAAAAAAAGAAATTAACATTGGAAAACCACTGATCGAAATTCGCTATTCTTTCACTTTTCCTGCTTGATTTTTTATAGTAATCTTATTACCTATGTTTGTTAATATTCCCCGGTTTTTCAGCACAATGTGCGGAAGCCGGGCAAATCCGCAGGACCAAAAATCCGCCGTTCCGTAGTCACCGGAATAACGGCGGATTTTTTGCTCCCGCGGAACTTATATAACATCCATGGCTTTGCCAAAGGGAGAGAAAGCGTTATCCCAAGATACAGGCGTTACGTTTTTTACTGCTTTGTTTGCGACCAGCCAAAGCCGGTCAGGCTAATTTGAATTTGGCGACCGCAGCCTGCAGTTCACCGGCCACCTGGCTAAGCGAGGCGGCATTGGCCGTGATTTCTTCGACCGAGGCGTTAACCTCCTCGGCGCTGGCGGCCGTTGTTTCGGTGGCGGCTGCCGCCTGTTCGGTCACGGCGGCCACATTCTGGACCACCTCTTTCAGGGCATTGGCGGCCTGGGCCTGCTGCCCGGCCAGCTGCGTGACCGCAGTAACTTTATTCACCGTGGCCGCAATGTGGTCGTTGATATCGCTAAAGCTGGCGTTCGCCTCATGGATCGTTGTCACCCCGTTGGCCACTGCGCTTGTCGCTTTGCCTGACTCGCTGACAACCTTGTCGATATCAGTCAGCATATCATGGATAATTGTTTCAATCTGGGCGGAGGCCTGGCTGGATTGTTCGGCCAGCTTCCGCACTTCCTCGGCCACCACCGCAAAGCCGCGGCCGTGCTCGCCGGCCCGGGCGGCCTCAATGGCGGCATTCAGGGCCAGCAGGTTCGTCTGGCCGGCAATGGCGTTAATCATCTCCACAATGTCTCTTACCTGCTGGGATTTTGTACTGAGATTACCGGCCAGGCCGGCATTAATCTGTGTAGTGTCGGCAATGCCCTGAATAACATCGGTGGCCCGGTGAATGGCGGTCTGACCTTTGGCCGCCGCTGTGCCGATAGACTGGGCATTTTGATTTAATAGCTGCATTTCCTGGGTAACCGCCCCTGACAGCTCACTGAGCTCGGCTGTCCGGCTGGCGGCATTTTGCATCATCCGGCCCGTTTCTTCCGTACCTTTGGCGATCTCGCCTGCGGTTTGGGCCACCTGGCCGACTGCCCGGCCCACTTCATCGGTAGAGGCGGCCAATTCTTCGCTGGCGGAAGCGATCAGCCGGGCATTGGTTTGTACTGTGCCGACAATATCCCGCAGATTTTCCGCCGTTACGTTAATCACAGCGGACAGCTGGCCGATTTCATCCTGTGACTTATTGTCAATGGCCAGGGTTAAGTCACCCTGGCCCAGACGGGATACCTCCCTGGCCATAGACGTAAGCGGCTGAAATAAACGGCCGACAATCAGCCAGGAGCCGATACCCACGATAATCAGGGCGGCGAGCAGGGCCAGGGCACTGCTCTGGATGCCGGAATAGATTCCGTTTAACATCTCCAGGTTGAAGGCTGCGTCGTGCCCGGAGGAACGATAGACAGTATACAACTGCAGTGCACTTACCAGTAATGTGGTGATAAGCAGGGATGAAAGCATAACCATAATTATTTTGTTTTTGATACTCATACTTCAGCACCTCCGACTATGCTGTATTGCTAATAATACATATAATCTTCGCTGGCTGGCAGCAATTACCTGCTGTCAATTTGTTAATTTTGACAGGAGTTGAAACTCAGACTTGCTCCGGTACAAGCCGGAGTTTGTTTTTGACTCAAGAGAACCGTCCCCGTGAGTCATCCGCGGCTGGAATAGTATGCTCAGTGCCTGCCGGTGCCGGTGATATGGGACTTTTGTCTTATTTCATAAAGTGGCATGAACAGGTAGAATAGAATAGAACGATTTTTCTTATTATTCTGTTGGTATTGCCAGGTGCTTTAGATAGAGAGGAAGGCTGGAGTATAAAGTTATCAAGGGTAAAGGAAAGGAGTTTGATGCGCAACCGTCTTCTAAGGGGCAAGTTAATTCAGTAACTGTTTCAAAAACGAGGAGGCAATTTATGGACATTAAGAAAAAACTAACATTAGCACTACTGGTTGCCAGTTCACTGCCGCTTATCATTTTTACGGGTATCAGCTTAAACAATTCGATGGAAACAGCAAAAGAAACAGCCTTATCGGAGAATTTGAAGCGAACGGAAATTGTTCAGGAAAAGATAAATAATTTTATTGATAAGAATTTATACGGGGTAAAAGTCCTGTCGACCAACCCCAGTGTGCGGGCCCAGGATGCGGCCGGCATCAAGCCCCTGATTGCCGAGGCCGCCAAGGTGTATACGGATCTTAATCCGATTGTCGTTACCGGGGCCAATGGGACGCAGGTTGCCAGAAGTGACGATCTCCGGCTCACTAATGTGTCAGACCGCAACTTTTTTAAGCTGGCCATGCAGGGACAGGCGGAGGTTATCTCGGAAGTGCTTGTAAGCAAGGACAATGGGCATCTTATTTCGGTGCTGGCCACGCCGGTGCAAGGCAGTGACGGCAAGGTAAACGGGGTTATTCAGGGCACGGTCGAGCTGTCAGTTTTAAATGAATTTGTCAAAGGCTTATCGAAAGATCAGGTTACCGTCTATATTCTGGACCAGGAGGGCAAGCTGCTGGCCCATCCGACTAAGGACATGCAAAAGCCGGAGGAACGGACGGACATGTCGGGGTTTGCTTTTGTCCAACGCGGTTTGGGCGGCAGCAGCGGGGCCGAGGAAGTGAAGATAGACAATCAGCAGATGCTGGTAAGCTATATGAAACATGAAAAATCCGGCTGGCTGATTTGTACGGAAATCCCCTATAACACAGCTGTCGCCAAAAGCATTGACGACGCGACCTATACGGCCTTTATCGGCTTGTTTTTAATTATTCTTACCGGCGGTATTGCCTTTGTTCTTGCCGGTATTGCCATTAAACCCATTCTGGCCCTGGTTGCGGCCGCCAAAAGTGTGGCTGCCGGGAATTTGTCGGTCAAAAAAATGGAGATAAAAGCGAACGATGAGATTGGGCTGCTGGCCGAGGCCTTTAATGCGATGATCAGCAACCTGACCGAGCTTATCCGTAAGATTCAGGATAATGCCGGGCTTGTCGCCAACTCGGCCGAACAGCTTACGGCCAACTCGGAACAATCGACACAGGCCGCCAACCATATTGCGTCATCGATTACGGAGGTGGCTGCTGGGGCTGCCGCTCAAATGGAAGTGGCTAATGAGACTACGGACATTATGGAAAAATTATCGACCGGAATTCAGCAAATAGCCGCAGACGCCAATCAGGTGGTCAGCCAGTCGGCACAGGCGGCCGATAAAGCTAAAAATGGCGACCAGGAGGTGGAAAAGGCGGTTGTCCAGATGAACCAGATCAGGGATACTGTCAATGCCTCGGCCCAGGTTGTTGTGCAGCTAGGGGAGCGGTCCAAGGAAATCGGCCAGATTGTGGACACTATTTCCGGCATTGCCGGGCAGACAAACCTGCTGGCCTTAAATGCCGCGATTGAGGCGGCCCGGGCCGGCGAGCAGGGCCGCGGCTTTGCCGTGGTCGCGGAAGAGGTGCGGAAGCTGGCCGAACAGTCGCAGGAAGCGGCCAAGAAAATTGCCGAGCTGATTGGCGAGATCCAGGGCGAGACCGACAAGGCGGTAGCGGCCATGAATGAAGGCACGCAGGAGGTGCAGCGGGGGACGGCTGTGGTCAACGGCGCCGGTGTTGCTTTTAAGGAGATTATGGCGGTGGTTACCCAGGTATCTGATCAGGTGCAAGCCATTTCCGCTTCCATCCAGCAGATGGCGGCCAGCAGTCAGCAGACGGTCATGTCGGTGAAGAAGATTGACGACTTCAGCAAAAAATCGGCCGGCGAGTCCCAGGGGGTTTCGGCGGCTATCGAAGAGCAGCTGGCGTCGATGGAAGAAATTTCAACCGCCAGTCAGGCTTTGGCCCGGTTGTCGCAGGATTTGCAGGCGGCGGTGGCTAAATTTCAGATATAAATCAATAAGTTGGCCGGCAATACAATAAGGGGCTGTCTCAATGCTTGTTTGAGACAGCCCCTTTGCTGTGGGAGTATGTAGGAGTATGCAGTTGGCAGTTCCCAAATTGGATCAGTTAAACGAGCAGGCTGACGGCGTTATTCAGGGGTTGGTACAAAGCTGGCCCGTACAGCCTGCAGCAGGAGCCCGTCGCCGGTGACAGGGGTGGCCGCCGACTCGGCGGCTTCGTTGCCGACCGGCAGGGTGCCCTGCCAGAGCGCTGTTTTGGCCCATTCAATATTGGCCTCGGCCTTATAGACATAGAGACCGGCGGGAACCGCCTCGCCGGCCTGATTACGGCAGTCCCACTTTACGGCAACCGGGCCGGACTCGGGGGTGGCCGAGCTAATGGCATCCAGTACCTGGCGGCTGGTACCGGCCGGCTCAAAGGCCTGCTGCCAGCGGGGTACGGCCTCGGGCCGTTTCTGATAGCCGCCATTGGCTGTGAAACTGGTGACCAGCAGGGTGCGGATATGCCGCCCCTGGGTGTCTTCAATCCAGACGGCCAGTTGATCACTGGCTCTTTGGCGCTGACGCTGATAGTCAAAGCTGACCGTGACCTGGCCCGGGCTTTTTACCGCCGGCGCCGCCGTTTCCGCCCCGGTCCGGGACGAGTACTCCTGGACCGAACCGTTGCGCACCGGCTGATTGGTATTGCCGCAGGCCGCAAGCAAGGCCGCGCTTAGCACCAGCAACAGCAGCAGGTTCATGATTCTCATGGCAAAACCTCCCTGTGGGTAAAACTGGATACTTTCCTGGAAAGAGTCTCCGCCGGTTGGGTGGTCTGTGAAATCTTTCCTGGAAAGGGTTGTCAATTTTTATGATATCATCTATAATAAACAAAAACAAATGAAAATGATTATCAATGATTGGCTGTATAGTGAGTCAAGTTCATAGCCAGGGGCCTAACTGCTGGCTATGATTCTTTATTATGCCTGATGGCGGAAAAGGGGGATCATGGAATGGAAGGGAAGGAAAAGCTGCAGGTTAAGGACTTAATTACTTTGGGTGTGCTGAATGCGGTATTTATTGTTATTTTTACGGTCGTCGGCATGACTCTGGGCATGTTTCCGGCCACGTATCTGTTTATGCCGGCGGTAGCGGCCGTGCCGCTGGGGGTGGTGTTCATGCTGCTTATGGTCAAGGTTGCCAAAACAGGCACATTCCTGGTTAGTGGCATTTTACAGGGGACGGTATTGCTGCTGTTAGGCATATACTGGCCTTTGGTCATAGCAATTATTATTGCGTCAATGATCGGCGAAATTATTACTTACGGCTCATACAAGAGCTTTAGAAGAATTACAACCGGCTATGCAGTCCTGATTGGCAGCTATTCCCTGGGTTCTTTTGCCCCGCTGGTATTTTTTGCCGATGCTTACAGGGCTATGGCGGTTAGCCGGGGCTATGACGCGGGGTATATTAACACTTTTATTGAACTGTTAAACGGACCGTTGCTCGCGGGCGTGGTGGCGGTGTCTATAGCGGGGGCCTTAGTGGGAGCTGTTTTCGGCAAAAGGATTTTGAAAAAACATTTTGTTAAAGCCGGCATTGTATAACCGTGCTGCTAAAATTATCTGGTGCTTGTGTTGAAGCAGGCATTAACGTAAAAGTTGTGAGGTGTAACATGGTACGGCAGTTGGATATGATGACTAAGCAAGAAGATATAAGCATTTTTCCGGATAGCAAAATACAGAGCCTGTTATTAGGGCAAAGAAGCAAAACCATGAAGGATACCGATCCCCGGCTAAAGATTCTCCTGTCCCTGGTTTTCAGTACCGCCATTTTTTTTACCGCCCAGAAGATGACTATCTATTTATTTGTAATTGCTGCAGGCGCAATTATGCTGTTTTCCGGCATTGGTAAAAAAAGTATCCGTTTTCTGGCAGCTTTTGCTTGTTTTTCGGCCCTAGACTTTTTAACAGCCTTGGCCGGTATAGAAAGTGTCAAGGTGCTGCTGGGTGTTTTTATTTACAGCATAATGAAATTTGTTCCGATTATCATGCTGGGAAGCTGGCTGGTCACAACCATAAAGGTAAATGAATTTATTACTGCTATGGAAAACATGAGCATGCCGCGAACGGTTGTTATCCCGCTGGCGGTACTTTTACGATTTTTGCCTACGGTGAAAGAGGAACTCGGCTATATTACGGACACCATGAAAATGCGCAATATCGAGTTGTCTCTCAAGGGAATGGTTTTTCAGCCCGTCCGGACAATGGAGTATATATTGGTGCCCTTGCTGTTACGGAGCGTAAAACTGTCTGATGAGCTGTCGGCGGCCGCATTGACCAGGGGCATCGACGGAGAGAATCGGCGGACGTCGCTGCGGGAGGTGCGGATTTTCTTTGCCGATGCAGTGATTACCGGCCTTTTCGTTGCGTTGGCGGCAGCGCTCTGGTATCTGGACCACAATGTATTTGCCACTTTGCCGGCAGGGAGGCTCTGGCTGTGATTGAGATAAACGAGGTAAGTTTTAGTTATCACGCAGACCGGGATGAGAGTATTTCCTCCATAAACCTGCAGATTAAACAAGGCGAGTTTGTTTTGCTCTGTGGCCGCAGTGGCTGCGGCAAAACCACCATTACCCGGCTGCTTAACGGGTTGATTCCGCACTTTTATGAAGGGTCCCTGCAGGGAGAGGTCCTGCTGGCAGGCCGGAGTATCCGCGCAATGAAGCTGCATCAGATTGCCCAATTGGTCGGCTCTGTATTCCAGGATCCCCGTTCGCAATTTTTCACTGTGGACACTACCTCCGAAATTGTATTTGCCTGTGAAAACAAGGGCATCGCCAGAGCGGAAATGATCCGCCGGCTGCATGATACGGTGGCGGCAATGAAAATTGAGAAGCTGCTGGAGAAAAATATATTCCAGTTGTCAAGCGGAGAAAAGCAAAAGATTGCCATTGCTTCCGTCCACGCGGCAGGTCCCTCTGTTTTCGTACTGGATGAGCCTTCGGCTAATTTAGACCAGCAAGCTACGGCAGAACTCCAGGGTATTCTGTGTATGCTGAAAAAGCAGGGCCATACTGTCATTATCGCCGAGCACCGCCTGCATTATCTAAGAAACCTGGCCGACCGGGTGATTTACATGGAGCAAGGAAGAATCACAGCGGAATATGACAGGCAGAACTTTTTATCTATGTCTGATGAAGACCGTCTGGCTAAGGGGCTGCGGTCCATTTTTCCGGAAAAGCTGGCTTGGCAGCGGCGTGATAGAAACAACCAGGCAGGGAAAGGCTGTTGTTTGGAACTGGACAGTCTATGTTTTGGCTATGGGGGCAGCTCGCAGGTGCTGGACAGAATGTGCCTTAAGGCCGGAGAAGGTGAGATTATTGGCGTTGCCGGCTTAAACGGTGCAGGAAAAAGCACTTTTGCCAAAATTCTTTGCGGGCTGCTGGGGGAAAAGAAAGGGACAGTAAGGATAGCATCTGTTCCGGCCAAAGCCGGCAAACGCTTGCAGCATTCCTATTTTGTTATGCAGGATGCCGACTACCAGCTGTTTACCGAGAGTGTGGAGGAGGAACTGGGGCTGGGAAATGAAGCCATGCCGCAGGTAACGGCTAAAATAGAGGAAGCGATGGAAAGTCTTGGTCTTTCCCCTTTCAGAAACCGGCATCCTGCTTCGCTTTCGGGCGGCCAGAAACAGCGGGTGACGATTGCCGTGGCCCTGGTCAAAGGGGCGGAGCTGCTGATTCTTGATGAACCTACCAGCGGCCTGGATGCAGAAAATATGCGGCGGGTTGCTGCCATGATTCAGAAGGTTGCGGAAGAGGGGAAGACGGTATTTGTCATCACCCATGACTATGAGTTTATCGTGCAGACCTGTACCAGGATTGTCTATTTGGCAGAAGGAAAAATTGGGGCGGATTTTGTTCTTGATGACAATAATTTCATACAACTGAAACGCTTGTTTAACCTTGCTTGAACCTTGTTTCGTTTATAATCTGATTAACAGGACTTTATAAAGTAGAGAAGCTATTATAAGTTTTGTATTTTTACACGATCAATAATGCGGAGTGGATGCTCATGATAGATAATGCCGTGCCTCAGCAGCAGATATTTAATCCGCAAGACGAAAATTGCCCGGTATGTGCCGGACTTGACCGTATTTTCCGAGCCGATTCGTTTCAAAGCGAACTGGAAATACCGGCAGCCATCGGCAAGGGCTATTGCCGGCGGATTGTTATCAAGCCCTCAATGACTATATCGATAAGCGATATGACCTTTTATAAGAAGATGACCATGGGCGGCAGGCATGACCACTCCCTGTACAAGCTTGCTTTTTGTCTGGGAGAAGGCTTCCTGTGCCAGGTGGGGAATAAACAGGAATATGAGGTCGCCGGCGGAGCAAGCTACATGTTCAGCCAGGACCGGGGAATTGGCGTCAGCAGTTGTCATCTGCCCGGTCAGCGGGTTCTGGGACTCAATATTGATATAGCCTCGGAACTTATAACCGGTTTTCTGGAGCAGCGGGGGCAAGCGCAGGCGCGTACCGGCGACTGGGGCGGTTTTCATAACGGCACCATCTCACCGGCCGTCAGGCTGATTCTCCATGAGATCATAAACTGCCGCTACTGCGATCAGGTAAAGAGAATCTATCTGGAGGGGAAGATCCTGGAACTCATTGCTGTTTGCCTGGACGAAACCTTCTTGGCAACGGCCGGGCCGGAGCCTGCGGCCAGATTGTCCGCTTGTGATCTAGAGGCCCTGCGGCAAGCCAGAAGTATTCTTGACGCCAATATTGCCGCGCCGCTAACCATCGGTAAACTGGCAAGACTGATCTGCCTCAATGAGTATAAGCTGAAAATAGGCTTTAAACAATTGTTCGGGCTGCCGGTTCATGCCTATATCATTGATAAAAGGCTGGAGGCCGCCCGGTTGTTAATGAAGGAGAAAAAGCTGAGAATTACGGAAGCGGCTCTGCTGGTCGGCTATAGTGACGTCGGCCGTTTTGCCGGGAAATTCAGGCAAAAGTATGGTGTCAACCCATCCGAATATCTAAAGCAAACACGGCCCCGGACGGACGGGGACGGTACGCCTTCCGCAACCGAATAGCAAGTGCCAAAAGTATTTTAGGACCAGAGAGAGTCTGACTTCCCTGGTCCTAAAATACTTTTTTACGTATCACTTGCTCCCGTTTTACGTAGAAGGCAGGAAGAAAATACGATATCATGTTCTTGTTAATGATTATGATAATCAATATCAAAAAGAGTTGTTAAGAGGTGACTGCTCAATAATGGATGGTTTTAAAAAAATCTTACTGTATGCCCGGGAGCACAGAAACAAAACGTATCTGGCGTTTTTCCTGATTCTTGGCAGTGTCATGGCTGGCCTGGCGCCGTATGTAATCATTTATGATATGATTATTCGTTTTGTGGAACAACACAGCGTCACGGCGGGGTATCTGTTGCTCATGAGCGGTGGTGTTGCCGTTGCTTTATTATTACAATCATTGTTGTTCCACAAAGGACTGGCCGCGTCTCACCAGGCGGCATTTGACACGCTGCTGGGAATGCGGATCAAATTTGCCGACAAGCTGACCCGGCTGCCTTTGGGAGACATTCAGGCGAAAGGCGCCGGCAGCTACAAGAAAAATTTTGTGGATGATATCGAAAGCGTGGAACTGCTGCTGGCCCATATGCTGCCGGAGGGCATCCCCTATATCCTTGCGCCGGTCGTGGTTTACGGCATTTTGTTTATCGTGGACTGGCGGCTGGCGCTGCTTTCCCTGGCGTCCGTCGGCATCGGCCTGGTCGCCGTGGTATTGCTGATGCGGGCCGGCATCAAAAAAATGGCTCCCTATTATGCGGCGGCGCGGAAAATGAATGCCACGATCGTAGAATATATTTCCGGCATGGAAGTGATCAAGGTTTTCAACCGGACGACCAGTTCGTATGAAAATTATATCGCGTCGGTTGAAAACTATAAAAAATATTCGTTGGCCTGGTGCAATGAATCCTGGACCTATATGGCGGTTTACGGCTCGGTTCTGCCTTGCACCATCCTGTTTTTATTGCCTGTAGGCACCGTGTTTTACATCCAGGGAACGCTGCCGCTGGCGACCTTCGTTTTTGCTCTGCTGCTAGCCATGAGTCTGGGGCAGCCGCTTGTCCGGCTGGTGGAGTTTTTTCCCACGCTTCCGGTGCTTAAGCATAAAATCGGCCAGCTTGAACAAACCTTTGCCGGGCAGGAACTGACCGTGGCCGAGCAGGGGCCTGAGCCGGAAACCTATGACGTGGAATTTGACGAGGTCAGCTTTGCCTATGATAACAAGGAAGTGATCCGGCAGGTGTCCTTCTGCGCCCGGGCGAACACGGTCACGGCCATCGTCGGGGCCTCGGGCAGCGGCAAAAGCACGCTGGCCAAGCTGCTGGTGCATTTTTGGGATGTGAAAGACGGCCGCATTACCATCGGCGGCGTTGACATCAAGGCCATGTCCTTGGAAACATTAATGGGTTTGATCAGTTATGTCGCCCAGGATACCTTTCTTTTCAAGACTTCCATTCGGGAGAATATCCGTATCGGCAAGCCCGGTGCCAGGGATGAGGAGGTTACCGCCGCGGCCAGGCTGGCCGGGTGCCATGATTTCATTATGAAACTGGAGCAGGGCTATGACACCCAGGCCGGCGAGGGTGGGGGCAGGCTTTCCGGCGGGGAAAAGCAACGCATTACCATTGCCAGAGCGCTGCTGAAAAACGCGCCGGTTATTATTCTGGATGAAGCGACCGCGTTCACCGATCCGGAAAATGAGGATAAAATCCAGGCGGCATTGAATCAGCTGATTGCCGGAAAAACCCTGATCGTCATCGCCCACCGGTTATCGACCATAGTGGAAGCTGACAGCATTGTGGTGATGGACAAGGGAAACCTGCTGATGCAGGGCCGCCATGCCGGGTTGCTGGCGAAGTGCACCACCTACCGCACGCTGTGGGAGGCCCATCAGCAGGCCCTCAACTGGGGAATTAGGGGGGGCCAACATGCTTAAGATCATCTGCCGCCTTTTGGTTCTGGCCGGGGAAGAGGCGGCTAAAATCAAGCTTGCCTTTATTTTCAGTGTCCTGGAAGCCATCTTTGCGCAGGTTCCTATTATTACTGTTTTATTCATCCTTATTAAAATTGTGAACGGCAGTATTGCTACCCAGGATGCCTGGCTGGCCGGTATTATGGTCACGGCTAGTGTGGTGTTAAGGGCGCTGGCCAAGCGGCTGGTGGACGGCTGGCAAAGCGGGGCCGGCTATGCAATCGTTGCCCGGGAAAGAATGCGGATCGGCGACCGGTTAAAAAGGTTGCCTATGGGTTATTTCACCGCAGGCAATGTCGGCAATATTACCGCGGTGATTACATCAGATCTGGTATTTATCGAAGAACATTCCATGTCTACGCTGTCTAACATCATCAGAGGGTATTTGAACACGCTGATTGGTGTCGGCCTGTTAACGCTTCTGGATTACCGGATCGGTTTGATCTCGCTGGTTGCCCTGATTTTGGCGGTAGCGGCGTTAGGCCGGATAGAAACCGTGGTCAAACAGCAGGCCACTGCCAGGCAGGAGGCTCAGTCGCACCTCGTGGACACCGTCCTTGAATATGTCAAAGGAATTCCGGTGATTAAGGCCTTTAATCTGACCGGCGACCGGGCCGGAAAAATAAAGCGGGAATTTAAAACCTACCGGGATGCCATGATCCGGTTTGAAGAAAAATTTATTCCTGCCAGTTTGCAGTTTGATCATTGCTTTACCCTCGGAATCGGCTTCACCGTATTGGCGTCCGGCTCTTTCGCACTTACCCGGGCGATGGATTTGCCTTTGGCGCTGATGCTGTTAATCTTTATTTTTCAATTTTATCTTCCCTTTAAGGCGCTGGGTATCCTGAGTGTCAAAGTACGCATCATTGAAGCCGCTCTCAACCGGTATGAGGCGATTCAGAAGGAGGCCGTTATTGATGAGGCTGGCAAAGATATCGCGTTGCCGCATTTTACCATCGAATTTGACAATGTCAGCTTTGCGTATGACCGGGAACAAATCCTCAAGCAAGTGAGCTTTACTGTGCCGGAACGCACTATGACCGCCCTGATAGGCCGGTCCGGCAGCGGCAAAACCACGATTGCCAGCCTGATTGCCCGGTTTTGGGATGTACAGGCCGGTGCGGTGAAAATCGGCGGCGTGGATATCCGGGAAATGACCTGCGACAGCCTGTTGAGAAATATCAGTATGGTATTCCAGCATGTCTATTTATTTAACGATACCATTCTCAACAACATTCGCTTCGGCCGGCCGGATGCCAGCCGGGAAGAAGTGGAGGCCGCCTGCAAAAAGGCGTGCTGCCATGATTTTATCCTGGAACTGGACCAAGGCTATGACACCATCGTGGGCGAGGGCGGCTCCTCCCTGTCAGGCGGCGAGAAGCAGCGGCTGTCCATTGCCCGGGCCATCCTCAAGGATGCGCCGATTATCCTGCTGGATGAGGCCACGGCCAGCGTGGACCCGGAAAATGAACAGCATATCCAGCAGGCCATCAGCGAGCTTGTCAAAGATAAAACCCTGGTGGTCATCGCCCATCGTTTGGCGACAATAAAAGACGCCGATCAAATCCTGGTGATTGATGAAGGCCGGATTGTGCAAACAGGGACTCATCCGGAGCTGATTGCGAAACAAGGCCAGTATCATGATTTCTGGCAGCGGCGAATAGCGGCCGGCAGCTGGAAAATTAGCAAGGGTACGCAAGGGTAGAGGGGGAGAAAAGATGATTAAAAGAAAAATGAGCACACGGCAAAAACAATTACTGTGCCTGGTTCTGGGAGGGTCGCTGCTCCTTGGCGGGCCGGAGCGGGCTGCGGCCGAGGAAGCGGCCGAGTTCAGTCTGGACGAGTATGTGGTGACAGCCAGCCGCATGCCGACAAAAGTGTCGGAAACCGCGGCCAATGTTACAGTGGTCAGCCGGGCGGAAATTGAACAAAAAAATATTAGCACGATCACCGAAGCCCTGACCCAGGCTGGTATCCACGTGGATGTGGAGGGGGGCGGCAGTTCGGCGGATAATGCGGCTGTGGTGTTAAATGGCGATAAGCGGGTAGTTATCCTGGTGGATGGGAGACGGATTCATTGGGAGCAGCAGGTAGATAGTGCGCAGGCCGGTTACAGTCTGGGCATGCTGCCTGATTTGAGCTCTGTGGAGTCAATTGAAGTGGTGAGAGGCGCCGCTTCGTCACTGTACGGCAGTTCAGGGGTTGGCGGCGTAGTCAATATTATTACTCGAAAAGGGACGAAACAGCGTACGGTCGCGTCTACTGAATTTGGCAGTTGGGGAGCAAGGCGATATGGTTTGCAGACTGGCGGGAAAAGTGGTGATACCGGCTATATGATCACGGCTGACCGGCGGACGCAGGATTACTATGAATATAAAGATCCGGCTACCGGCAAGGTTCAACGCATGCCCAAAAGCGATACTACGAGGGAAACAGTTTCAATGAGAATTGATAAGGAGTTAGGCGAAGATCGGACACTGACCCTTTATTTTGATCATCTGGATGAGGATTCCGGCTACCCGGTATCTAAACCGGGGATTGCGTTCCATAGTCCGGACGCCTCCCGGGAAACTATTCAGAATAATGTCTCCCTGGCGTACCGCTGGAAGCAGGGCGAGAATGTGACCAATCATCTGCAGGTTTACCGCAATCATTACAATTCTTTCTGGCATCGCTATAAATATAATGTCAACAGTTCACATTACGAACTGGAAGCAGACGGCATTGAGTGGAACCAGACCCGGCGCCTGAATGACCGCCACACCCTGCTGGGTGGCTTTGACTGGCGCAATACAACCGCTGGTTACACATCCTACCTGGGGCCTGCGGTTGATCCCTCTAACACGTATACCGGGAAAATTCGCAATCTGGGGCTGTTCCTGGAAGACCGCTGGACTCTGGATTCAAGTTGGACGCTCACGGCTGGTTTGCGTCATGACGATCCCAGTGAATATGACGGTAAGTCAACTGTACGGCTGGGCTTTAACCGGAAGGTGAATGCCACGACCAATGCCTACCTGTCATGGGGACAGGTGTATAGGGGGCCCAATGCGGTGGATCTGTTTATGCCGGAGGGGTTGTATTACCATAAAAATCCCGCCGGTCTCAAACCGGAGAGAGGCCATACCACCACTTTGGGCATCAATACCAGGCTGCCTGGTGGAACCGCTATTCAGGCCAGCGTGTTCAGCACTTATTTAAAGGATGCATTTAAAGATTATTACGATATAGACACCTCGATAGGTAAATATACCCGTGAAGTATACAATATAGCGAAACAGAAAAAACAGGGTATTGATATTGCGGTATCTCAGCCGCTAACCGGGCACTGGGATCTGACCGCCGGTTATTCTTATCTGCGAGTGGAGGAGGACGCTGGCAGCCTTCGTGAAGCCGGTCAAAACCCTGGTTATAACCTGGACAAAAGCAACAGCAGCCCTAATGCCTATCGTCTGGGAGTCAATTACCATAACAACGCCTGGAATGTCAGCGCTTCTCTGCGCGGCGGCACCGGCCGCAGTCTGGAGACCTTTACCAGTAAGCAGTATTGGGTGACGGATTTGTCGGCCAGCTATCAAATGAGGCCGGATATCAAAATATACGCCAAAGTATACAACCTGACCAACCGTGCTTATGAAACAAATTATATGACAGGATGGGGGGTTATGGGCATTGGGGCTCAGCCCATGTCTTCCCGGCAAGTGGTTGTCGGTGTGGAAGGCCGTTTGTAACAGGGTGGGAGATCACGTTAAAAAGAGTGTGGCAGGCTCGGGCTGCGACACTCTTCTTTTGACGTCGATGGCTGTGTTTATCATACGCCTACAGCAGGGAAGTCATTATTTGTGAAACTATTGTGGCTATCAGATGGAGCAATGCAGGCTCCCGTGCAGATAATCCTTTTTGCCGCATTTTTTATCCTTTTTGGCCATGGACGCCTGCAGCAAGACATGGTACGATATTTTTCGTATAGATAATGATTATCATTTAAAAATGCGGCAGGCCTGCTGGCAGTAATCACAAACAAGGCAACAACAGGGGGGAGAGTAATGAGTCAGACTATAATCAATGATAAAGAACAGCAAAAAGTACTTATTTTAAACGAGAATTTATGGAAGGTTATGATCAGGTTGTCGTGGCCTGCTATTATTGCCATGGTGCTCTACGGCTTAAATACCGTCATTTCCGCGGTCTTTGTCGGCCATTTCGTCGGTGAAACCGCTTTGGCCGGGGTTTCTGTGGCTTATCCGCTGACGCAGATCAGTATCGGTATCGGCTCGCTGATTGGTGTTGGCGCCGGTTCGGTGTTAAGCATTGCCATTGGCAGCGGGGATAAAAAGATCCAGGAAAGGCTGCTGGGGAATGTAAATGTGCTTACCTTGCTGACCACGGCTGTGTATATGGTGCTGGGACTGCTTTTTTCCCTGCAGCTGGTCCGGATGATGGGCGGCGAAGGCGAAGTCCTGCTGCTGGGGGACAGTTATTTTAGGATCACCATAGTGGGGGCGGTTTTTTGGATTTACGGGCTGGCGGCCAACATGATCGTCAGGGCCGAGGGCAAAATGAAGTCGGCGGCGGTGATGATGGGCATCGGCCTGGCGGCCGATATTCTGGCCAACTATCTGCTTGTCGCCGTTCTGGCGCTGGGCGTGGAGGGGTCCGCCTGGGCAACCAATATCGGGATGCTTGTCTACACACTGCTGGGCTGGATTTATTTTGGCAAAGACTTTTCCTCTTTTAAAACCAGAGCCTTTTCTTTCTACTGGGATGCCGGTACGGTAAAGTCGATTGTCAGCCTGGGGCTGTCGGCCTTTATTATGGTTGTCATGAGTCTGGTGCAGGGCGTTGTTGTGTTTAACGCGCTGGCCCGCTACGGAACGGTGCTGGACCTTGCTTTTTATGGCGTAGTCTACCGGATCTTTGTCTTTATGCTGACGCCCATCTTCGGGTTGATGCGGGCCTTGCAGCCGGTGATCGGCATCAATTACGGCGCTGGCCAATATGAGCGCGTCATTGGTGCCTATAAGGTCTTTACCGTGGCGGCCATGCTGCTGACGCTGCCTTTCTGGCTGGCCTGCATGGCCGGTCCGGCCTTTGTGCTGGGCCTGATGCTGCCTGAGCAAAGCTTTACCGGTGAACAGCTGCTGCACTTCCAGGTTTATATGGTTATTTTGCCCTTGCTGTCGGCCATTTTTATGGCCATGACCCTGTTCCCCGCTATTGGCAAAGGCAAACCGGCAGCCATGATCGGTATGGCCAGGCAACTGGTTTTCTATATCCCGGTGATGCTTATACTGCCCAAAATGATGGGGGTTGGCGGCATTTACTTTGGCTCCCTGGCGATCGATGCGGTGATTGTCTTATGGACAGTGGCTATGGTGGCCAAAGAGTTTGCCCTGCTGAGAACAAAAGCGAGGTTGGATACCCTGAGTGTCTCCTGACCTGGTTGCGAAAATACCTTTTCGCGTCAAAAAATATCCCTTTTGCATACAAGCAAAACGGACAAATACGATATAATTATTAATAATGAATATCAATATCGATTTATTAAGCAATAACAGCTGAACCTTTTATTCATTGACATGGCAGGAGGATAATCAATATAGTGATTGGGAAAGTGACAGGTGCAAACTGTCACTTTTTCCCTGCAGGCCCTCCACGTCTCAGCTGTGTTGACGTCCAGTGAAGGAGGAACTGATTTTGCAATATAGGATACCGACAGGAAGAAACAAATGGTATTATGGCCTGGCCGCCGCCGCTGTTATCCTTGGCCTGGCCGGCGGTGTGCTGTGGCAGACGAAGCCGCAGGCTGACCCGGCAGCCGGCACGAATGCGCCCTTGGTGCGCACCGCCCGGGTCCATGCTGAGGGAATGATCCCCGCTTACGCCTACCCGGGCGAAGTGCGGGGCCGGTATGAAAGTGAGCTGGCGTTCCGGGTTAGCGGCAAGATCATTACACGCAGTGTAAACCTGGGGGAGGAAGTACAGGCAGGCGCAGTGCTGATGGAGCTTGATCCCCAGGATGTTGAGCAATTGGTAACAAGCAATGCCGCGCAGCTGGCCGCCGCCGAGGCCCAGCTTGAGTTGGCGGCAAGCAACCTGAACCGCTACCGGCAGCTATACGCCGAGGCCGCTGTCAGCCGGGCCCAGCTTGACCAGTACCAAAGCGTCTATGACGTGGCCCAGGCCGCCGTGCGGCAAGCATCCGCCCAGTATGTGCAGGGTGCCAATCAATTGGACTACAGCCGGCTCGCCGCCAATGCCGCCGGGGTAGTGTCCCATATCAGCGCGGAGGCCGGCCAGGTGGTCAGCGCCGGACAAGCCGTGCTCACGCTAGTCCAGGACGGTGAGCGGGAAGTGGAAATCAACGTGCCGGAACACCGGCTGGAAGAACTGCGCCGGGCGGACCGCTGTGAAATAACCTTCTGGGCCCTGCCTGCGGTCAGGGTAGAGGGCAGGATCAGGGAAATTGCGCCTGCAGCCAGCGCCATCACCCGTACGTACAAGGTGCGTATTACCTTAATCAAGCCGCCGCCGGCAGTTAAACTGGGCATGACCGCCAATGTGAAGGTGGCGGCTGCCGGCGAGCAGGCCCCTGCAGTCACGATTCCTGCGTCCGCCCTGTATCAAACCGGTGATACACCGGGGGTCTGGGTGGTCCAAGACAATGCCGTCAGCCTGCGTTCGGTCACCGTCGGGGTTTGCGGCAACGATGCCGTTCAGGTCCTGGACGGGCTGCAGCCAGGCGAGACTATAGTCACGGCCGGCGTTCATAAGCTGCGGGAAGGGCAGGCGGTCCGTCCCAGCGGCGGTGATCAGCCATGAAAGATTTTAATCTTACCGAATGGGCGCTCCGTCATAAGCAGTTGGTGTACTATTTTATGCTTGTCATCTTCGTGGCCGGCATTTTTTCCTACCGCAGCCTGGGCCGCATGGAAGATCCGGACTTTACCATCCGCATGATGGTGGTGGCGGTGAACTGGCCGGGGGCCACCGCCCGCGAGGTGGAAGAGCAGGTCACCGATAAAATCGAAAAGAAGCTACAGGATCTCCCGGGGCTGGATTTTCTGCGCAGCTATTCCAAGCCCGGCCAGGCTGTTATTTATGTTTCTCTTAAAGAGGATACTGTTGCGGCCGCAGAGGTCCGTCCCATCTGGCTGGAGGCCCGCAATATGGTGAATGATATCAAGGCTACGCTGCCTCAGGGCGTGGACGGTCCGTATTTTAACGACCGGTTTGATGATGTGTTCGGCTGCATTTACGCCCTGGCCGGCGACGGCTATGGCTATGAAGAACTGCGGGAGCAGGCCCAGCGCATCCGGCAGGGCCTGCTGAAAGTGCCCAGTGTCAAAAAGGTAGAACTCGTGGGCGTGCAAACCGAGAAAATCTATATAGAGCTGGAAACAGCCAAAATGGCGCAGCTGGGTTTGGACCCATCCGCGCTGATGAACGCCGTGCAGGCGCAAAATGTTATGGCGCCTGCCGGTATGGTGGAAACCCCGGCCGCTAATGTATACCTGCGGGTCAGCGGCCGGTTTGCCTCCCTGGACGACCTGAAATACCTGCCGGTCCGGTCTGAGGGACACAGCCTGCGCCTGGGCGATATCGCCCGGATTAGCCGCGGCTACAGCGACCCGCCGGACCCCAAGTTTTTCTATAACGGCCAGCCGGCCATCGGGCTGGCTGTATCCATGGATAAGGGCGGCAACATTCTCCAGCTTGGCGACAACCTGGAGCAGACTCTGGCCCAGGTGAAGCAGGAACTGCCCCTCGGCCTGGAACTAAGCACCGTGGCTGATCAGCCAGCCATGGTGCAGCAATCGGTTGATGATTTCGTGCGCTCCCTGGCGGAAGCGGTTCTGATTGTACTGCTTGTCAGTTTCCTCAGCCTGGGCGTGCGCTCCGGCCTCGTGGTGGCCTTATGCATCCCCCTCGTGATTGCCGGCGTATTTGTCGTCATGAAAGCAGTCGGTGTCGATTTACATAAGATCTCGCTGGGCGCGCTGATCATCTCGCTGGGACTGTTGGTGGACGACGCCATTATTGCCATTGAGATGATGAGTGTCAAGCTGCAGCAAGGCTGGGACCGTTTTGCGGCCGCCTGCTATGCTTACCGGGCCACGTCGTTTCCTATGCTGACCGGCACGCTGATTACCTGCGCCGGCTTTATCCCGATTGGTTTTTCCCAGGGCACAGCGTCCGAATTTGTCGGCAGTATTTTCTCCGTAATTACCATCGCCCTTTTACTCTCCTGGGTGGTATCGGTTCTGGTTACCCCGCTGTTAGGCTATAGCCTGGTAAAGGCTTCGCCGGCCGGCACCGCCGCCGGCCCTGACCTGTACGATACCCGCTTTTACCGGCTGTTCAGGCAAACCCTGACCTGGTGCCTGGTTCATCGCACCAAGGTGCTGGTTCTCACCTTTGTTTGCTTTATCGGCTCCATCTTTTTGATGGGGCTGGTGAAACAGGAGTTTTTTCCCGAGTCCAACCGGCCGGAACTGATTGTGGACATGTGGCTGCCGCAGGAGACTTCCCAGCGGGCCACCGAGCAGGAAGCCGCCCGCTTTGCCCAGCGCCTCGCGGCGAATCCCGGCCTAATCAGTCATTCCTACTATGTGGGTAAGGGCGCGCCGCGGTTTGTGTTAACTGCCGAGACGGTCTATCCGAATACGAATTTCGCCCAATTCGTATTTGTAACCAAAGACTCCCAGGCCCGCGACATGCTGGCCCAACAGGCCAGAGACCTGCTGTCCACCGAATTCCCTCAGGTGCGCGGCAATATCAAGTTTATTAAAACTGGTCCCTCCTATGCCTACCCGGTCATGCTGCGCGTTGCCGGGCCGGATCATGAGCAGGTCCGGCAACTTGCCGGCCGGCTGGTGCAGCATATCGCCGCCAACCCGATCATCACGGAAGTCAGTCTGGACTGGCAGGAAAAAAGCAAAGCCCTGCAGCTGGACATCGATCAGGATAAAGCCCGGGTGCTGGGGATTGACAGCCGGACGCTGGCTGCCAATCTGCAGGCCCTGCTGTCAGGCTCCGCTATCAGCGAATTCCGGGAACAGGACAAGACCGTCGCCATCGTGTTCCGTCTTGATCCAGCCGGCCGGCGCGACCTGTCCCTGGTTAAGGACCTGACTATCCACACCGGCGACGGCCGGTTCATTCCCCTGGATCAGATTGCCACCGTCAGCTATGGGGCGGAAGAAGGACTGATCTGGCGCCGTGATTTAAAACCGACGATTACGGTTCAGGCTAATACCATCGAAGGGATACTGGCCAACAATGCGACCAAAGAGGTGTATGAAAGCCTGGCAGGCCTGCGTGCCTCCCTGCCGCCAGGCTATAGCATCGATATCGGCGGCACCCTGGAAAGAAGCCAGAAAGCCAGCGGCTGGCTGCTGCAGCCGGTACCGATGATGTTTGTGGCCATTATCACCCTGCTGATGCTGCAGCTTCATAATATCCCCAAGATGCTGCTCACCTTTTTCACTGCGCCGCTGGGCCTGATCGGCGTCAGTGTCAGTCTGCTCGTGACCGGGCGCCCCATGGGGTTTGTGGTCCAGTTGGGCATACTGGCGCTGGCCGGCATTATTATGCGCAACTCCGTTATTCTCATTGATCAGATTGAACAGCACCTGCAAGACGGGGAGTCAGTCTGGGAGGCGATCATTAACGCGGCCGTCACCCGGTTCCGCCCGATCATGCTGACGGCGGCGACAGCCATCCTGGCGATGCTGCCCCTCATGTCGAATGTATTCTGGGGACCGATGGCGGTGGCGATCGCCGGCGGGCTGTTCGTGGCTACCGTCTTAACGCTGCTGGTGCTGCCCGCAATGTACGCTGCCTGGTATAAGGCACAGCCGGACCAGGCGGTGAGGCAGACACAACCGGGGGGCATTACGCCGAGTTAGTTTGCGCATTCGGCGAATCTCCTCCTTGACCGAAGCAAAAGAACCAGGGCTCTTTTACCCCTGGTTCTTTTGCTTGCCGCATAAAATCTTTTCTATCCGCCACCGCGTTCAGACACGGCACTGCCTGTCTGACGGCTAATGCCTGTGACCGCGTCCCTATAGGTTGATCTGCAGTCAGTAAACAGACTGGCCAATTCAAATGGCGCATCGACAATATACACAGCACCTGCGGCTTTATTTTAATGTCAAAAATGGAAAGGGTTGCCAATTAATGTGGGATCAGTTATAATAAAACATGTAATTAATGATAATGATTATCAATTGCTATTGGGTGGGAGGGATGATGATGAGGAATACAGCGCAAGAATATCAGGTATTTAATCAGAGAAAGGAAGATTGTCCGGTTTGTGCCGGACTGAACAGTATTTACCGAGCCGATTTGGTGCAAAATGAAATAAAAATACCGGAGGAAATTGGCAAGGGTTACTGGCGGCGGATGATTGTTAAGTCCTCTATGGAAATATCCATATGCGATGTGACATTTTATGAAGACATAGTGATGCGGGGCAACCGGGATAATTCCCTGTACTGCCTTGCTTTTTGTCTGGGAGCACCGCTCCTGTGGCGGGTGGAAGGGCAAAAACAGGAATATGAAATTGCCGGCGGGGAAAGCCTTATTTTCCGGCAAAACCGGAAAAACGGTATCTGCAATTATGATGCGGGCCAGCGATTTTTAGGGATTATGCTTTATTTAGACGCAAAAACAATGACAAGCCTTATTCCCCATATAGACACAGGACATTCTCATGCCGGAGCGGTTTTTGACAGCAGTGTGTTTTACCGGCGGCGAAAATTTCCTCCGGCCATCAGTCTGATCCTCAACGAAATGATGCGCTGCCGGTATCAGGGGCATGTGCAAAGAATCTATCTTGAAGGGAAAATACTGGAACTGATAGCGATTTATCTGGAAGAAACAGTTTTTGAGCAGGGAAAGCTGTATGCTGCAGCGAGGCTTTCCAAAACGGATATAAAGTCCCTTTACGAAGCTAGAAGGATTCTTGATGACAATATTGCCTCTCCGCCAACGATTGGCAAACTGGCAAAAATGCTCTGCCTTAATGAATATAAGCTTAAGACAGGTTTTAAGGAATTGTTCGGCATGCCTGTTCATGCCTATGTCATTGATAAAAGACTGGAGACGGCCCGTTTTTTGCTGGAGGATAAAAAAATGAAGGTCACGGAGGCCGTTTTGCAGGTCGGTTATAGCGATGCCAGTCATTTTGCGGAAAAGTTCAGGCGGAAATATGGCATTAATCCGTCAGAATATGCTTAGGTCCAGCGTTGAAAAGGGATTTTAGGAGCTTGCTCCTAAAATCCCTTTTGGCATAAACGCATCCTTTTTGGCGTAGTAACCGGCAGTAAAATAAGGTATTATTTTATTAGTTAATTGATAATGAATATCAATATCGATATCGATATTGAAAAAGATGTGCTAATGCTGATAACGGAAGATTGGTCCTTTATGTATGCCATTGGTTAAGACATCAACCGTAAAATATATTTGAAAAATTACAGGTTAATTTGCAGCAATATTGATAATAACTGGCGATGGTATTGTTCTTCTTGTTATTAGGGTGAGTATGAAAGGAATAAAGAAGAGGAGTTAATTATGAAACTACAAAAATCAACCTCTCCGTGGCTGCTTACCTGGCCTGAAGCTAAAGATCGAATACGTCTTTTCTGCCTGCCTTATGCCGGCGGCGGTGCTTCCGTTTACAGGGGGTGGACAAAGGCATTCCCTGCCAGTGTGGGTATATACCCACTGCAATTGCCCGGCCGGGAAAACCGGCTGGCAGAACCGCCTGTATGTGATATGAACGAACTGGTGGATGCCATCGCCGCTGCCATTATTCCGTATCTGCAACGCCCGTTTATCCTGTTTGGCCACAGCCTGGGCGCCCGCATTGCTTTCGAGCTTGCCCGGAATCTTTGCCGCAAATGGCGTATCCAACCTTGCTGTCTGATTGTTTCCGGCAGCCGCGCTCCCCACATCCGCGAACCAAAGCCCCTGCACCAGTTGCCGGATGCTGCGTTTGTTAAGGAGTTGCGCCGTTTTTCCGGCACACCGGAGGAGGTTCTGCAAAGCGCAGAGCTTATGCAAATGTTTATGCCTATTTTGCGGGCGGATTTTACGCTTGATGAAACCTATGCCTGCGTGGAGGATGAGCCGCTGGACTGCCCGATTGCGGCTTTCGGCGGCACAGAAGATCCGGAGGCGAAGCAGGCAGAAATTGAAGCCTGGGCCCACTATACAAAGGCTGATTTTACCCTGGAAATGATCAAGGGAGACCATTTTTTTCTGCAAACGGCTAAGCCGGTTCTTTTGCGGTCTGTCACGCGCATTCTTTTCCAACACTTGGAGGGGAGCGGTTGCCATGGAGGCGCTACGAGAAATAAAGAAACAGCAAAATGATCAGAAAACGATTATTGATTTTGCCAAGACAAGCATTGGCGGGGGGAACTTTGCCGTTATTGCCGGTCCGTGCGCAGTAGAAAGTGAAGAGCAACTGCTGCAGGCGGCCCGATTTGTTCAAAGCTTAGGCACTTTATTTATGAGGGGCGGAGCTTTTAAACCAAGAACGATACCGTATGCTTTCCAGGGCCTGGGTGTCAGAGGCTTGCATATTTTACAAAAGGCGCGACAGCAATACAAGCTAATTGTCAGTACCGAAGTGATGAGCACGGAAATGGTGGATGTTGTGGCCGAGTATGTGGATATTCTGCAAATCGGGTCAAGAAATATGCAAAATATTGATTTGTTAAAAAAAATAGGCAAAACAAATACCCCGGTTATTTTAAAGCGAGGCCTGTCGGCAACTATCTATGAATGGCTGGCGGCTGCCGAGTATATTATGTGTGAAGGCAATAAGAATGTAATATTGTGTGAACGCGGTATCAGAACCTTTGAAAAATATACCAGAAACACCCTGGATTTGAGTGCGGTATTAGCCGTAAAACAGATCAGCCATCTGCCTGTCATTGTAGATCCAAGCCATGGCACGGGCAGAAAAGAGATGATCTTACCTATGGCGAAAGCGGCGATGGCTATCGGCGCAGATGGCATTATGGTAGAAGTGCACCCGCAGCCGGAACAGGCTTTATCCGACGGCGAACAGTCGCTAAACTTTGAACAGTTTGAAGATCTGATTAACGAAGTACAACGGCTAAAAGCAGTATTTAATTATTGCTAATCACTCACACTTCCCAATATATTATGCGAGGAGGCCGGTGATGTGCGGTATCAGAAAAAACGAATCAAATTGGACAACCCGCTTTCCTTTTGGACCCATTTCCAAAATGAAGAACGTATTTTTTTTTATCACCCCTTGAAAAAAGAATTCATACTGGGTGCAAAACGCTTGCAGACCTTCGCAGCCCGGGACAGTTGCCGGGAGTATGCCTATGTATTCTCCCTGATGACGTTTTTTGACTCTGTTAAAGACGAAAAGTGGCGTGGCTTTGGGAATGAAACTATCGCCTTTCAATATTATTTTGTCCAAAAAAACGGCAAACAGAGACTCTATTATGTTGGGGAACCGGTGGAAATAGAGAACCAAGCAATAGAAAAATATCAGCATGCGTACAAATACGGCGAAGATGACTATGAAGAATGGAAACAGTTGTTTAAGCAGGTAAATGATGCGATCTCGGCCCGGGAAGTAAATAAAGTTGTTATTTCCCGAGAGGTAAAAATCGAATGTGATACCTTGATTCATGTTGAAAGCATCTTGCAAAATCTGCTGGAAAAAAACCAAAACAGCCGGAGTTTTATTTTTGCCTATTATAAAGACGGCAAAACGTTTTTAGGTGCAACCCCGGAAATTCTGGTCCAAAAAGAACGCAATAAAATTTTAAGCTACGCTTTAGCGGGGACAAGCCTGCGGGACGGCAAGGATGACGAAGCAGAAAAAAACAGGTTATTACATGATGAGAAAAACCGGCATGAGCATCAGGTGGTTATTGATACCATAACCAATGTTATGAAAAAATTCACCCCGGCAGTGCGGGTTGCTGAAACCTCAATTTTGACCCTGCCGAATGTCTATCATTTGCAAACCCCCATTTATGCCAAAGATCAAGCGGGCACCCTAGCGGAGTGGGCGGCGAGGCTTCATCCCACTCCGGCCTTGGGCGGAAATCCTGTGAACAAGGCCCTGGAGCTGATTCGAAAATATGAAAAACATGAACGAGGGATGTATGCGGCTCCGCTTGGTGTGATGGATGCCAGGGGAGACGGTATTTTTGTGGCCGGCATACGCTCTGCGCTTATTCTCGGCAACGTGGCTTATGCCTATACAGGCTGCGGGTTGGTGGACAGATCGGAACACCGGGCTGAATATGTCGAAACCAATAATAAATTACGTACAATAATCGAAAGTTTATAGCAGGTGAGGGTATGACAAATTATGTGGCGGCGTTAGTCGATGAATTGTATCAACTGGGGGTACGGGAAGCTGTAATCAGCCCAGGGTCAAGGTCCACTCCGTTGTCCCTGCTGTTGTGCGAGCGCGGCTTTACAACCTATGTACATATCGATGAGCGCTCGGCCGGTTTTTTTGCGCTCGGTGTTGCCAAAGTCCGTGCCCGGCCTGTTGTGCTGGTTTGCACTTCAGGTACGGCGGCGGCCCATTATTTGCCGGCCGTCATTGAGGCCGCGTATTCGCGGGTACCGTTGCTTGTTTTGACAGCTGACCGTCCGCCTGAACTGCGTCAGGTCGGCGCGCCGCAGACCATTGACCAAAACCGGCTGTTTGGTGGTTTTGTCAAATATTATGAAGAACTGGCAGTGCCTGAAGAACAGGAACCCATGTGCCGGTATGCGCGGGTGGCGATGCAAAAGGCTTACGCGACCGCACTAACCGGGGCCTATGGGGTAGCCCACATCAATGTGCCGCTGCGGGAGCCGCTTACCCCCGACTGGGGCCGGCTGGATTTTACGCGAGGCCGTTCGCAAGAACGGTTTGAATATCTTATTGGCGAAAGCCGCCTTAGTATTGATCCGTCAATATTTAAAGCCAAGCAGGGGCTGATTATTTGCGGCGGCGACGCCTATGCGGATTATCAGGAAGCCGTGCTGGCGCTGGGCGCCAGATTAAAAGCGCCTGTACTGGCTGATCCCCTTGCCAACATCCGCAATTATGCAGCCGATATTATCATCGACAGTTATGATGTCTTTTTAAAAAGTGATGCTGTACAACAAGCCTTACAGCCCGACTATATCATTCATTTTGGCCAGGTGCCGGTATCTAAGCGGCTGCAGCAGTTTGTGGCGCTGCAACGGGAAGCTTTATATCTGCAAGTGGATGAAAGCTTTACCTACCGCAATCCCGCCTTGTCTACAAAACAATATATTGTTTCTTCGGCAAAATTGTTTGCCGAGGCGATTACGGAGGAAAATACGGACACCCGGTATCTGGAAAAGTGGTTAACCCTGCAAGGGCAGGCGCGCAGCCACTTGAACAGGGCCAGGGATGAAAGGCAGCTGTTTGAAGGCAAGGTTGTGCAAATTATGCAGGAGCTGCTGCCGTCGGGCAGTTTGCTGGCTGTGGCCAACAGTATGCCGATCCGTGATGTGGATTACTTTTTTGCCGCCCGCGCGCAGGCTATTCAAATACTATGCAACCGCGGCACAAACGGTATCGATGGAACTGTTTCCACCGCACTGGGGATAGCTACGGCTCATAAGCCTACGGTTTTGCTGACTGGTGACCTAGCCTTTTACCATGATTTAAACGGCTTGCTTATCGGCAAAACCCATAACCTGAATTTGGTCATTGTGTTATTAAATAATGATGGCGGCGGGATATTCAGATACCTGCCGCAATGCGCGGAGCAACAGTTTGATTATTTGTTCCGGACTCGGCATGGCTTGCATTTTCCGGGACTAAAAACGCTCTATGATCTAAATTATTATGAAGCAGCCGGTTATGAGGACTTCGAAAATGCCTTCCGCCAGGCGCTGGCTGCAAACGGAATCAGTGTGATTGAACTGAAAATTGATTTAGAGCTGAGTAAAATGCTGCATGATCAATACACGACAATATAGGGGCTGCTATGTTTTGTGAGATTGAAGGCATTACCTATCATGTGCAAAGAAAAGGGGCGGGAAAACCGCTTGTCTGTTTACATGGTTTTGCGGAGACTCAAAGCACCTGGCACTCGCTTCATTTAGCGGGCCGGCAACTGATACTGGTCGATCTTATCGGCCACGGGGAAAGTGATAAGCCCTATTCCCGCCGCTACTATCGCGTGCCGGTAATGCTCACGCATCTAAACAAGCTCCTTAACCAACTGGCAGTGAGGAATTATTCGCTACTGGGCTATTCCATGGGCGGGCGTATTGCCCTGGCCTATGCCCTGGCTTATGCCCGGGAGCTTGAGAGTCTGATTCTGGAAAGTGCGTCCTATGGGGAGCGAGGCTGGCTGAACCGCTTTAAACGGCGCCAGAGTGACGCGGAGTTGGCCGGAAACATCCGGGAGAAGGGCGTAGGCTGGTTTGATGAATATTGGTCCGGTCTGAGTATTTTTGCATCGCAAAGAAAACTGCCGGCAACTGTCAGCCAGGCAATAAAGGCGAGACGTCTGGGCAACGCGCCCCATGCCCTGGCCAACACGCTGCTTGGCAGTGGACAGGGGACATTCCCCTGCCTGAAAGACCACATTAGCGGTTTAACAATGCCTGTCTTATACATCAGCGGAGAATATGATGAGAAATATAGTGCCATCGGCCAGGAGTTTAATAAATTAAACCCCAATATCAGGCATGAAATTATCAACGGCGCCGGTCATAATACCCATCTGGAAGACGGGTCTGCTTTTTCGGCAGTGGTAACAACGTTTTTGTCCTGTACAGCTATAACTGCTTCTGGCTGCTAAAGGGAGGGCCGTGGCTCCTCCTGCCACAAAAGATAAGGATGGTGTTAAGAGATGGAGAGATTTCCCTGGGAAAGCGGACCCCATAATTTTGCCGACATTATTTATGAAACCTATAACAGGATTGCAAAGATTACCATTAATCGTCCGGTAGTGCGTAATGCCTTCCGACCGCAAACGGTTATGGAACTCATTGCGGCCTTTAGCATCGCCCGCGAGGATGCCAGCATCGGCGTCATTATTTTAACAGGGGCAAATCACGGACAAGGCCAGGACCGGGAAGCCTTTTGCTCCGGCGGGGATCAAAGGGTGCGCGGACATGGCGGGTATGTGGGCGACGACCAAATTCCCCGTTTAAATGTTCTGGATCTGCAGCGGTTAATCCGTGTTACACCCAAGCCGGTCATTGCCATGGTAAACGGCTACGCTATCGGCGGCGGCCATGTGCTGCATCTGGTGTGCGATCTGACTATTGCCGCGGAAAATGCGAAGTTCGGGCAAACAGGGCCTAAAGTGGGCTCCTTTGACGCCGGCTATGGCGCCGGTTATCTAGCACGGATTGTCGGGCAGAAAAAAGCGCGGGAAATATGGTATTTATGCCGCCAGTATACGGCTGCGCAGGCACTCAATATGGGGCTGGTAAACAAGGTAGTCCCGTTTGCGTGTTTAGAAGCCGAGACTGTTGCCTGGGCCGAAGAAATCCTGCAGCATTCACCCACAGCCCTCCGGTTTCTCAAAGCGGCCTTCAACGCGGATACCGACGGCCTGGCCGGCCTGCAGCAATTGGCAGGCGATGCCACTTTGCTGTTTTATACAACCGATGAGGCCAAAGAGGGCCGGGACGCTTTTAAAGACAAACGCCGGCCGGATTTTCAACAGTTCCCGAAATTTCCCTAACGATTGCCGAGGTAAGACATGGAGTGGCTAAAAAAACATTACCTTGAGAAGCCGGATGCAAAATTTATCAATCAGCTAACGTTTCGCGAAGTGTATGAGCAAGTAGCTGTTTTAGCTAAAAAGCTCTATCCTTATGTAAAAAATGAGCGGAGAGTGGCGTTGTGGGCCAGCAACTCCGTAGACACGGCGTTGTTCTTTTTCGCGCTGCAGGTGTTGCGAACAGAAGTGCTGCTGCTGAACACCCGTTTAACAGAGGGGGAAATAACAAAGCAATTGCAAATGTTAGACATTCAGACTGTCTTTTCTGATGATGATACATATATACCCTTTCATGAAGTATACACCGGCAAACCGGAAAATCTTAAATTAGAATACGAATTTGCCGGAGAACAAATTGCCGTTATCATGAACACCAGTGCGACAACCGGTGAATTTAAAGCTGTGCCGCTGCGCTGGCAGCAGTTTCAGGCCCATGCCCGGGCCTCACAAATCAGCCTGGGGGTGACCGCGGCGGACAACTGGCTGCTGGTCTTGCCGCTGTATCATATCAGCGGCTTAATGATCCTCCTGCGCAGCCTGTACAATGGAACGCAGGCAACCATTCTGGCGGGTTTTGCTGAAGACCGGGTGCTGAATTTAATTGCAGGCAAGAGCATAAATATGCTGTCTGTTGTTCCGACCATGCTGAAAAGAATCCTGCCGCGCATAGAGCAGCACAATTTGCGGGTCGTGCTGGTGGGCGGTGAATTCATTCCCCGGGCGCTGGTGGAGCAGAGCCTGGAAAAAAATATCCCGCTTTATAAAACCTTTGGCATGACGGAAACGACAAGTCAGGCAGCTACTTTTTCAGCCCTGGCGCAGCCCGGAAAAATCGATGCGGTTGGCTTGCCCCTGGCCGGGCTGGAAATCGACATCCGGAATCCCGATGAGAACGGTATCGGCGAGGTGTTGATCAAAGGGCCGATGGTAATGAACGGATATATCGGACGCGAAAAAATTTCCGGTTACTTCAATACGGAAGATGTGGGTTACCGGGACGAAGACGGGTTTCTTTATATCGTGGACCGCCGTCAAAACATCATAATCTCCGGCGGCGAAAACATCTATCCGCAGGAAATTGAAAACCTGCTTTATAAACTTTCCGCCATCAGGGAATGTGCCGTAGTCGGTAAAGCGGATGAACAATGGGGGCAGGTTCCCGTGCTCTACGTTGTATCCTCGCTGGATGAAGCGGCGATTCGCAGCTACCTTGCTCGGCAACTGGCAAAATACAAGCTGCCGAAAAAGATCATCCACATGGCGGAACTGCCGAAAAATACAGCGGGAAAAATAGTAAAAAGAGCTTTGTGAGAGAGGGTCCCATGAATCTGATCGACGGCTTAAACATTATGTTTATTCGGTTAACAGACGACGGCCTGGAAGCCAGAATGACATTAAGCAGCTTTCACGGCCAGCCTGGCGGTTATCTGCACGGAGGCGCCACCATTGCCTTTGGTGAAACTGTCGCCGGTTATGCTTCGCAGCAACAAATCGCCCCCGATCAGGCGGCGGTGGGGCAGTCTGTTACCGCCAGTCATCTGAAAGCCAAAAAAATCGGCGGCTATGTTACCGCCAGGGGCAAACTGCTGCACAAGGGCGCCAGATTCCACGTATGGAGCCTTGAAATGGTAGATGAAAAGCAGGTGTTACTATCCCATATGACGGTTACCAATGTCATCGTTAAGGGACATAAGGCGAAGTAAGAGAGCAGGGTGGAGGGGAAACATGGAACTGCAGGACCGCATGATCATGTCAATGATACAGGGTTTTTCTACAGCCTATGTATTATATACTGCTTGTGAACTTGAGGTATTTGACTATTTAGATTGTGAGCGGCAAATGACTCTGGCGAACTTAAGCGAGGCCTTAACAATCGAGGAAGAGATCCTCTATCGACTGTTGAGACCCTTGATCGCCTTACAGTTAATACAGGTGGAACAGGGTGTTTTTTCCCTGACCTCATTAGGGAAAAGATTGTCAAAATATGCTGCCCAATCCCTGCAAGGGTTGGTTTTATTCTGCGGCCGGGAAGGCATGCCGGCCTGGGCGAAAATGTATGAGGCAGTAAAACTGCATAAATTACCTTACCTGCTGGTGGACAAGAAATCAATTTTTGCAGTGCATCAGGAGGATACAGGCAAGTTTTCCTCTTTTAACAGGATGATGCAGATTGCAAACGCCCATTTGGATTTATCTCCTTATTTCCGTCAACAGACAAGCAGTAACAAAGCGCTTACTATTATGGACATTGGTGGGGGAACAGGTGATATCATCGCTAAATTCCTGGAATTTTATCCTAATGCCGCAGGGATAATTCTGGATCTTGAACATGTGGCAGATGAGGCGCGGCGCAATCTTACAGTACATAAGGTAAATGAAAGATGCGCGTTTACAAGCGGAGATTTTTTTCGGCCGCTTGAGACACAGGCCGATTTATTTATCCTGTCGCGCATCCTGCATGACTGGGAGGATGCAAAAGCGTGTAAAATTTTAAAAAATGTGGGAGCTGCCATGACGGAAGACGCCACCTTGTTAGTGATCGAAAAAATGCTGCCCCAGGCAGTGGCCAGAGATGATTTGCCTTTATATTTGCATGACTTGTATATTTGGTCGATGTGCGGCGGCAAGGAGCGCACAGAAGCAGAGTTTGAAAAAATATTCCGGGACAGCGGATTGGTGCTCAAGAAAAAGTATAAACTGGCGGCCGATGAATATGTACTGGAAGTGGCCAGGGGATACGAGGAGGGGATTATGTGATCATAACCGGGGCAGAGCTAGAACAGCTGGCATGCAGGTACGAGAAACTCGGTTATTGGGAACCGTTAACATTGGGCGAGCAATTAAGAGCAGCGGCCGAAAGGTATCAAAACAAGATCGCTGTTGTCGAGGATGAGAAAAGACTTACTTATGCGGAACTTGACGCGGCGGCGGACAGGCTTGCCGCCGGTCTGGCCGCTCTGGGGATTCGCAGGGGTGACACTGTTGTTGTGCAGCTCCCCAATTGTATTTCTTTTCTTACCCTTTGTTTTGCGTTGTTCCGCATCGGTGCACCGCCGATTCTGGCCTTACCTTCCCACCGGGAAGCGGAGCTTAATGCGATTTTCAGGCTGGCCGAACCGGTGGCCTATGTTATACCAACAGATTTTCTCGGCTTTCATTATGAAGAAACGGCGGCGTGCTTAAGACAAAAGCACCCGTCGCTCAAATACACATTAACAGACGGACAAGGACGGCAGAGCGGCAATCTTGATCTGAACAATATCGCCGGGCCGCCCCTGGCCTTTGCTCAGCCGCCTTCCTATAAAGATACGGCTCTTTTTCTGCTGTCGGGCGGGACAACAGGAACACCCAAACTGATTCCGAAAATTCATGCCGCCTATGCCTATAATGCCAAAGCATCGGCTAAACGCTGCGGTGTGACAGGCGAAAGTGTGTATCTGGCGGTGTTGTCGATTGCCCATGATTATCCGCTTTGCTGCCCCGGCGTGCTCGGCACGCTGTTAGCCGGCGGGACAGCCGTACTAAGCAAAACAGCCAGTTATGAAGAGGCATTCCCGCTTATCGATCGGGAGAAGGTGACCATTACGGCTATTGTTCCGGCCATCGCTAATCTTTGGCTGGAAGCGCTGGCGTGGGATGAAACGGTGAATGTTCCCAGTTTGGCAGTGGTTTTAGTAGGCGCGGCCAAACTGGAACTGGATGTTGCCAAACAACTGATTGCCAGGCTGGGTTGCAAACTGCAGCAAGGGTACGGCTTAGGTGAGGGGGTTACGTGTTTTACGGCTCTTAATGATCCGGAGGATATTGTTTGCAGTTGCCAGGGCCGGCCGGTTTCGGAGGCGGATGAAGTAAAAATTGTTGATGAAACTGGCGCTGAAGTGCCGGCCGGTGAATTTGGCGAACTTATTCAGCGCGGACCGTATACCTTCCTGGGATACTACCGGGCGCCGGAACTGAACCGGCAATGCTTTACGGCAGACGGCTTTTTTCGCACCGGCGACAGGGCAAGAATTACGCCGGAGGGCAACATCCAGCTGGCAGGACGGGTAAAAGAACAAATCAACCGGGCCGGTGAGAATGTAATTCCCGTGGAGATTGAGACCTATCTCCGCCGGCACAAAAGTATAAAAGATGCGGCGGTTCTCGGTCTGCCGGACAAAAATCTGGGGGAGCGAACCTGCGCTTTTTTAATTGCTGAGGATGACACAATCACAATGGCTGATATTAGTAAATTTTTGCATGAACTGGGTGTTGCTCAGTATAAAATCCCTGATCAGATTGAACTCGTCGACTGCTTTCCTTTTACCAATGTGGGTAAAGTGGATAAGAAAAAATTGAGGGAATTTTGCTGGGAGAGAGAGGGTGTGCAAGGATGATTAAACAGCCAATTCGGGAAACCGCGGTAGCAGATACGGCCGGGCTAAGCTATGCCGGGATAAAAGCACAAATTGCCGCAATGCTGGCGGCGCCTGTGGATTTTGATGATCAGCGTAACCTGCTGGAATTGGGTCTTAGTTCGCTGCAGATTATGCGCCTGGTAAATATATGGCGGAAAATGGGAGCGACCGTTACCTTTGCGGAATTGATTTCAGCGCCTACTTTAGGTAAGTGGTGGTCCTTATTACAGAATAGGCGGGAACCTGTCTTAATACATAATAAGGAACAGCCGGATAATATAAAATTTGCCAATATGCAGGCGCCTTTCCCCCTGACCGATGTGCAATATGCTTACTGGATCGGCCGGCGTCAGGACCAGTATCTTGGCGGGGTAGGCTGCCATGGTTATTTGGAGGTCGATGGGGAAGGCGTTGACCTGTCCCGGTTAGAAGCAGCCTGGCTGCAATTATTGCGGCATCATCCGATGCTGCGGGTCAGGTTTTTACCTGACGGACAGCAGGAAGTGCTGGCAGCGCCGGCAGCACCACAAGTCATCATACATGATTTGCGAACCTACTCCCAGACTGAGCTTGAGCAGGAATTAATGCGCATCCGCAGTCACCTGTCTCATCGGTTGTTCGCTATAGAAAATGGCGAGGTTGCCGGTTTGCAGCTCAGTCTGTTGCCGGCCGGAAAAACGCGCCTGCATTTTGATATTGATTTGCTGGTGGCGGACGTGCAAAGCTTCCAGATTATTTTGCGGGATTTGGCTGCCGCTTACGCGCGCGGCTGCCAGCCTCAAGCGCCGGCAAACTGGAATTTTGCCGAATACCTACAGCGGGAAAATGAACGGAATAAGAAAGCGCAGGACAAAGCGAAAGAGTACTGGCATAATCGTTTGGCAACCATGCCAACAGGACCGGCGCTGCCATTGAAAAAAAATCCGGAACACGTCAAGCGGCCTGTATTCAACAGGAGAGCCTATTTTGTTGCGCCAGCGGTGTGGGAGTTGTTGAAAAAGCGATCAGCCGAGTATCAGGTAACGCCGGCGATGGTGCTTTTAACCACGTATGCCCTTGTGCTCGAACGCTGGAGCACTACTAACAGGTTTTTAATTAATATTCCGTTGTTTGACCGCCAGGCAACAGACGAAGGCATTGAGGATGTTGTTGCCGATTTTACCAATTTATTATTACTGGAAGCGGATTGTGGCACCGGTGAATCCTTTCTGGAACAAACGCAAAAGTTACAGAACCAATTTCATCAGGATATGGCCAGCACGGCTTATTCGGGGGTGAAAGTGCAACGTGATATGGCGCGGCTGAATCAAGGTGCAAAGGTATTTGCCCCTATTGTTTTTTCCTGCAATTTAGGTATCCCGCTGATCAATGCCGAGTTTCGTGAAGCCTTTGGCGACATTAGCTATATGATTTCCCAAACCCCGCAAGTGTGGCTTGATTTTCAGTTATTTGACATGGACGGCGGCTTACTGCTGATTTGGGACGGCATAGATGAACTGTTCCCGGCGGGGTTGCTGGATCAGATGTTTGCCGCCTATCAGCAGCTCATTCACTGGCTGGCGGCTGATAATAATAACTGGCAATCCTCGCCGGATATTCTTGCTGCCTCCCTGCAGCAAAGACAGAACCAAGCTGTTTCATTGCCCGTGCCGCCGGCAAGCCGTTGCTTACATACCGCTTTTTTCGAGTTTGCCGCCAGGAACCCGCCGGCAACCGCCCTGATTGACAGTGCCGCCAATATTTGTTTCTCCTATGGCGAATTGGCCACAGCCGCTTTACGGGTGGCGGCATTCCTCCGGCAAAATGGCATTACAGAAGGCGAGTCTGTCGCCGTCACCCTGCCGCGGGGAATAGAACAGATTGTTGCGGTATGCGGCATATTGGCTATAGGGGCTTGTTATGTGCCTGTCAGCATTGATCAGCCCTTGGCCCGGCGCGAGCGTATTCATAAAAAAGCAGCCATTCGCTGCGTGCTTACCGATCAGGAACGGGTGCAAAGCGGGGAGTGGCCGAGCGGCGCCACCGTACTTGATATTGCCGGGGCAGCCAGTATACCGCCTTTGGCCAACCCCGGGGAATTTTCACCGGCGTGTTTGGCTTACGTTATATTTACCTCCGGCTCTACGGGCGAACCCAAAGGGGTTGAAATCAGCCATGGCGGGGCGTGGAATACTATTGCCGACATCAACCGGCGTTACCGTGTTGGCCCGGCCGACCGGGTTCTGGCTGTTTCCGCCCTGGACTTTGATCTCTCCGTCTACGACATATTCGGGTTGCTGAGCGTAGGCGGCTCTCTTGTGCTGATTACGGAAGAGACCCGGCGGGAAGCCGCGCACTGGCTAAAATTATTGAATAAATATGAAATTACCCTGTGGAATTCGGTGCCTGTTTTACTTGATATGCTGCTGGTCGCTGCCGAAAGCGGGCAGCAAAGAAACCTGCCGCTGCGCCTGACGCTGCTTTCCGGTGACTGGATTGGCCTGGACTTGCCGGCGCGGCTGCAGAATGTAGCCGGGCGTTGCCAGTTGGTGGCCATGGGTGGAGCTACCGAGGCCTCCATCTGGTCTAATTTCTTTGATGTTACGTTACCATTGCCTAGCGAGTGGACTTCTATTCCTTATGGACGTCCCTTGACCAACCAAGCCTATCGGGTTGTTGATAAACAAGGGCGGGATTGCCCCGACTGGGTAGCCGGAGAATTATGGATTGGCGGGGCCGGCGTGGCGCAGGGCTATTGCGGCGATCCCGAACTTACCGCGGCGCGTTTTGTGGATTGGCATGGTTCCCGGTGGTACCGGACCGGTGATCTGGGACGATATTGGCCTGATGGCAATATTGAATTTTTGGGCCGCGAGGATTTTCAGGTCAAGATCAGGGGGCACCGGATTGAGCTGGGTGAGATTGAAACAGTCCTAAAGCAGCATCCGGGGGTAAGTGATGCTGTGGTTACAGCCGCGGGTGAGCCCCGGGGCAATAAGTATCTTGTGGCCTATGTGGTGCCTGATCTGGAAAAGGGATCATCGCTTTTGGCAGCAGAACCCGCTGATCCGGGGCTGACCCAAGCCCTCTGGACTGCTTTGGCGGTGCCGCCGCGGAGACTGCAGTACTTTAAGTCCGAAAATCTGCTCAGCTTTTTAAGTCAAAAGCTGCCGGCCTACATGGTTCCTGCTGTTTGCATTCCTTTGCAGGAACTGCCGCTAACGGCTAACGGCAAGCTTGACCGGCAAGCGCTGCCTGCCCCGGAGTATAGGCAAAAGGCGCACCCGGAGAGAATCTTTACTGCGCCGCGGACACCGCTGGAAGCAGCTCTTGCGGGTATCTGGCGGCGGTTGCTGGGAACTGAGGCGATCGATATTAACGACAGCTTTTTCGAATTGGGCGGTGATTCCTTACTGGCAACCAGGCTGAGCACCATGGTACGGGCGGAGTTGGCGGCTGAACTGTCCCTGGGCAGCATTTTCGCCGGGCCGACCATCGCCGAACTGGCTAAACATATTCAGGCGCTGACGGCGGCACCAACGGCAGAGACCGGTTCCCCGGCCTGCCTGCCGCAAATCGTGCCCGCGCCTGAGCAGTGGCACCTTCCTTTCCCGCTGACCGATATTCAGCATGCCTACTGGGTTGGCCGCAGCGGCGTCTATGCCCTGGGCAATGTAGCCGCCCATTGTTATTTTGAACTGGAAGCGATTGATCTGGATCTCGACCAGGTCAACAGCGCCTGGCAGCGCCTGATTGACCATCACGGCATGATGAGGGCGGTTGCTTTGCCTGACGGACAGCAGAAAATTTTGGCACAGGTTCCCCCTTACCATATCAAAGTCCTCGATTTACGGGGAAAAAGTCCGGAGGCGGTTGCGGCCGGGCTGCAAAATACGCGGGAAGAAATGTCTCACCAGGTGTTTGCTGCCGGCGAGTGGCCGTTGTTTGATGTGCGGGCCTCCCGCTTTGGCGAAAACCGCGTACGACTTCACCTTAGCTTTGACAACTTGTTTTTTGACGGGTGGAGCACGTTTCATCTCTTTAGTGAATGGGCCCGGCTTTACCAGGAGCAGAACAGCGCTCTGACTCCACTTGCGTTATCCTTCCGCGATTATGTCCTGGCGCTGGAAGAAAGCAAAAAATCAGTGCTGTATAAGCGGGATCAGGAATACTGGTTTACCCGTTTGCCTGACTTGCCGCCGGCGCCGGAACTGCCGCTGGCGCAAAAGCCGGAGTCTCTTGGTCAGCAGCGGTTCCGGCGCCTGGATACCCGGCTGCCCCGTGAAGCCTGGCAGCAGCTTAAGCAGCGTGCGGCGGAGGTGGGGCTGACGCCCTCCGGCCTATTGCTGGCTGCCTATGCCGAAGTGCTTGCTGTCTGGAGCCGGCGCCCCCGGTTTACCATCAACCTGACCCAGTTCAACCGGCTGCCCCTGCACCCGCAGGTGAATGAACTTGTCGGGGATTTCACATCCCTGACCTTACTGGCCGTGGATCATTCGTCAGGCCGGACCTTCCTGGAGCGGGGACGATATTTGCAGCAACAACTCTGGCAGGATTTAGACCACTCGTATGTCAGCGGTATCGAGGTATTGCGCGAATTGGCCAAGCAGCGCGGGGAACATCAGGGCGCGATGATGCCGGTTGTGTTTACGAGTGTTTTAGGTGTCGACCAGTGGAGCGAGGACGGCTCGGGTAAAAAGTGGCTGGGCAAGCTCGTCTATAACATTACGCAAACACCGCAGGTATGGCTGGATCATCAAGTTGCGGAACAAGACGGGGAACTGCTCTTGATTTGGGACGCCGTAGCCGGGCTGTTCCCGGCAGGACTCCTTGACGACATGTTTGCCGCTTATTGCGACCTGCTGCAGCGCCTGGCCGCTGGAGAAAAGGCCTGGCATGAGGTCGTACCGAGCCTTGTTGCCGTGCCCCGGCTGGAAGCAAGAATCGAGGCCAATAATACGGCCGCACCGGTATCGTCGGCAACGCTCCCCGGTTTATTTGCCAGGCAGGCCGCCCGGCAGCCGGGCCAGCCGGCGGTGATTGCCGCCGGCGGCACCTTGACCTATGAGGAATTGTCCAGCCGCGCCGCGGTTGTGGCCAGTATTTTGCGGGCTAAGGGCGCGCGGCCCAATACCCTGGTGGCGGTGGCAATGGAAAAAGGCTGGGAGCAGGTGGTGGCAGTCCTTGGGATTTTGCAGGCCGGTGCCGCTTATCTGCCGCTTGATCCGGCGCATCCGGCGGAGAGACGCCGGCAGCTTCTGGGCGACGGCGCTAGCAGCCTGGTTCTTACCCAGTCCTGGCTGGACGAGCAAATGGACTGGCCGGCCGGTATCGAGCGGGTGTTTGTTGACCAACTACCGGTAAGGGACAGGGAAAGCAGTCCGCCGCTCCTTGCGGTCCAAGCGGAAGATTTGGCCTACGTTATTTATACCTCGGGTTCGACCGGTATGCCCAAGGGGGTTATGATCGACCACCAGGGGGCGGTCAATACTATTGTAGATATAAACCAGCGTTTTGCCGTGGGTCCCGCCGACCGGGTACTGGCCCTTTCCAACCTGAATTTTGATCTTTCGGTGTATGACATTTTCGGACTGCTGGCTGCCGGCGGCACCATTGTCATGCCGGCAGCGGACAAACCCAGAGATCCGGCCTGCTGGCTGGCATGGATGCGGCAGGAGCAGGTTACGGTGTGGAACACGGTGCCGGCTTTGCTGCAGATGCTGTTGGAATATGTTGACGGCAGAGATGAAAGGCTGCCGCAATCCCTGCGGCTGGTGTTGCTGAGCGGGGACTGGATACCCTTAGACCTGCCGGATAAAATCAGGGCGCAGGTTCCCGGCGTTCAGGTAATCGGCCTGGGCGGGGCCACAGAGGCGTCAATCTGGTCCAACCTGTATCCGATACAAGCAGTAGATCCCGGCTGGAGAAGTATTCCTTATGGCCGTCCGCTGGCCAATCAGCGCTATTATGTACTTAATGAATATATGGAGAACTGCCCTGTGTGGGTGCCAGGCGAGCTGTACATCGGGGGCCTTGGCCTGGCCAAAGGGTACTGGCAGGATGAGGCCAGGAGCAAAGACAAATTTATCCATCATCCCCGCACCGGTGAACGGCTATACCGTACCGGGGATTGGGGGCGGTACTGGCCTGATGGCAATATCGAGTTTCTGGGAAGGGAAGATCTGCAGGTCAAGATCAGGGGCCACCGTATTGAACTGGGGGAAATCGAAGCCGCTTTGAAGCAGCATCCGGGTGTGCTGGATGCAGTTGTTGCGGCTATGGGCGAGCCCCGGCAGCTTGTGGGCTATGTGGTTCCTGACCGGGAACAGGGGACGTCTCTGTTGACAACGGAAACCGCTGATCCGGAGATAACCACAGAACGCTGGACCGCTTTGGTAGAGGCGGGACGCCGACAGGCGCAGGCGGTTTTAGCCGAAGAGATCAAATATGAGGATTTCCCTGTGTTCTGGGAGTATATGGAACACGTAAGCCTCTGCCATATCTGCCGTGCTTTGAAAAAAGCAGGGGCTTTCCTTATACCGGGCGAGAGCTATACTCTGGAGGCATTGCTGCAGCATTGCCGAATACAACCCCGTTACCGTGAACTGATAAAACGGTGGCTTGAAATCCTGGCAGGCGAAGGACTGGTAACACAAGACGCAGCAGGCAGTTTCAGCAACCCCTGGACTTTACCGACAGAGCCACAGGCCAGCAGGGTATATCCGGCCTGGGAACAACAGGCCGCGGGTCTTAGCCGCTACTTACAGCAGCTCGGCCAATACTCTACCGAGTTGTTAACAGGCGCTATTGATCCATTAGAACTTTTCTTTTCCGAGGAGCTTTCTCTGTCGCCTGACGATCTTATGCAAACCCTGCCCGGGGCCAAATACAGAAGCAGCATTGTCCAAAAACTCCTGCAAACGGTTGCTCAGAGGCCTGAACCGTTACGGGTGCTGGAAATTGGCGCCCGGTGCGGCAGTCTGACCAAGTCTTTACTGGCTTTGCTGGCTCCTGACAAGGACACTTACACCTGCACCGATCTGTCCACTTTTTTTATCAATGCTGTGAAAACCAGCTTTAATGACTATGCCTTTGTTGAATACAGGCTGTTGGATATAGACAAAAATCCCCAGGATCAGGGATTTGATGCATACAGTTATGATGTAATTATTGCCGCCGATTCTTTACACCGGGCGCGGAATATCGGAACCGCTCTGGCTCATATCCAGTATCTGCTGGCTCCCGGCGGTCTGCTGTTCATGCTGGAGGCGACCCGCAACAGCCATTTACTGCCGATCAGCGTGGGGTTCCTGGAAGACGGCTTTACCCATTTCGAAGATGAAAGACAGGCGGCAGGCTCGCCCCTGCTTTCACCGGAAAAATGGCAGAGCCTTTTGCAATCCAAACAGTTTACCGAAGTTGCAGTCTTCCCTGAGCAGAGGGAGCCGGCTAGTGTTTTGGGACAGCAGGTTATGGCAGCACAGGCGCCGCAGAACCTAAAACACTTCGAGCCGGGAATACTAGCCGGTTTTTTGAGTGTAAAGCTGCCTGCCTACATGGTCCCGTCTGCTTTTATACTTTTGCAGGAACTGCCGCTAACGGCTAACGGCAAGCTTGACCGGCAAGCGCTGCCAGCCCCGGAGTATGGGCAAAAGGCCCAGCCGGAGAAGCCATTGACCGCGCCGCGGACACCGCTGGAAGCAGCGCTTGCGGGTATCTGGCGCCGGTTGCTGGGAACTGAGTCGATCGATATTAACGACAGCTTTTTCGAACTGGGCGGTGACTCTTTACTGGCAACCAGGCTGAGCACCATGGTACGGGCGGAGCTGGCGGTTGAACTGTCCCTGGGCAGCATTTTCGCCGGGCCGACCATCGCCGAACTGGCTGAGCATATTCAGGCGCTGATGGAAAAACCAGCGGCAGAGGCCGGTTCCCGCCTGCCGCAGATCGTGCCCGCGCCTGAGCAGTGGCGCCTTCCTTTCCCGCTGACCGATATCCAACAAGCCTACTGGGTTGGCCGCAGCGGCGTCTATGCCCTAGGCAATGTAGCCACCCATTGCTACTTTGAACTGGAAGGGCTTGATCTGGATCTTAAGCGGCTTAATAAAACCTGGCAGCGCCTGATTGACTATCACGGCATGATGAGGGCGGTGGCATTGCCCGACGGTCAGCACCAGCAGATTTTGGCCCAGGTTCCTCTCTACCACATCAGAGTCCTCGATTTGCGGGGCAAAAGTCCGGAGGCGGTTGCGGCCGGGCTGCAAAATACGCGGGAAGAAATGTCCCACCAGGTGCTTGCTACCGACGAGTGGCCATTGTTTGATGTGCGGGCCTCCCGGTTTGGTGAAAATTGTGTACGACTGCATATAAGCTTTGACAACTTGATTTTTGACGGGTGGAGCATGTTTCACCTTCTCCGGGAATGGACCCGGCTTTACCACGAACCAGCGGGACCGCTGACTTTGCTTAACCTGTCCTTCCGCGATTATGTCCTGGCGCTGGAAGAAAGCAAAAAATCAGTGCTGTATAAGCGGGATCAGGAATACTGGTTTACCCGTTTGCCTGACTTGCCGCCGGCGCCGGAACTGCCGCTGGCGCAAAAGCCGGAGTCTCTTGGTCAGCAGCGGTTCCGGCGCCTGGATACCCGGCTGCCCCGTGAAGCCTGGCAGCAGCTTAAGCAGCGTGCGGCGGAGGTGGGGCTGACGCCCTCCGGCCTATTGCTGGCTGCCTATGCCGAAGTGCTTGCTGTCTGGAGCCGGCGCCCCCGGTTTACCATCAACCTGACCCAGTTCAACCGGCTGCCCCTGCACCTGCAGGTGAATGAACTTGTCGGGGATTTCACATCCCTGACCTTACTGGCCGTGGATCATTCGTCAGGCCGGACCTTCCTGGAGCGGGGACGATATTTGCAGCAACAACTCTGGCAGGATTTAGACCACTCGTATGTCAGCGGTATCGAGGTATTGCGCGAATTGGCCAAGCAGCGCGGGGAACATCAGGGCGCGGTAATGCCGGTTGTGTTTACGAGCGCGCTGGGGGTCGAGCAATGGAACGAGGACGGTTCGGGCAAAAACTGGCTGGGCAAGCTCGTCTACACCATTACGCAAACACCGCAGGTATGGCTGGATCATCAAGTCGTGGAACAAGACGGGGAACTGCTCTTGATTTGGGACGCCGTAGCCGGGCTGTTCCCGGCAGGACTCCTTGACGACATGTTTGCCGCTTATTGCGACCTGCTGCAGCGCCTGGCCGCTGGAGAAAAGGCCTGGCATGAGGTCGTACCGAGCCTTGTTGCCGCACCCCGGCTGGAAGCAAGAATCGAGGCCAATAATACGGCCACACCGGTATCGTCGGCAACGCTCCCCGGTTTATTTGCCAGGCAGGCCGCCCGGCAGCCGGGCCAGCCGGCGGTGATTGCCGCCGGCGGCACCTTGACCTATGAGGAATTGTCCAGCCGCGCCGCGGTTGTGGCCAGTATTTTGCGGGCTAAGGGCGCGCGGCCCAATACCCTGGTGGCGGTGGCAATGGAAAAAGGCTGGGAGCAGGTGGTGGCAGTCCTTGGGATTTTGCAGGCCGGTGCCGCTTATCTGCCGCTTGATCCGGCGCATCCGGCGGAGAGACGCCGGCAGCTTCTGGGCGACGGCGCTAGCAGCCTGGTTCTTACCCAGTCCTGGCTGGACGAGCAAATGGACTGGCCGGCCGGTATCGAACGGGTGTTTGTTGACCGACTACCGGTAAGGGACAGGGAAAGCAGTCCGCCGCTCCTTGCGGTCCAAGCGGAAGATTTGGCCTACGTTATTTATACCTCGGGTTCGACCGGTATGCCCAAGGGGGTTATGATCGACCACCAGGGGGCGGTCAATACTATTGTAGATATAAACCAGCGTTTTGCCGTGGGTCCCGCCGACCGGGTACTGGCCCTTTCCAACCTGAATTTTGATCTTTCGGTGTATGACATTTTCGGACTGCTGGCTGCCGGCGGCACCATTGTCATGCCGGCAGCGGACAAACCCAGGGATCCGGCCTGCTGGCTGGCATGGATGCGGCAGGAGCAGGTTACGGTGTGGAACACGGTGCCGGCTTTGCTGCAGATGCTGTTGGAATATGTTGACGGCAGAGATGAAAGGCTGCCGCAATCCCTGCGGTTGGTGTTGCTGAGCGGGGACTGGATACCCTTAGACCTGCCGGATAAAATCAGGGCGCAGGTTCCCGGCGTTCAGGTAATCGGCCTGGGCGGGGCCACAGAGGCGTCAATCTGGTCCAACCTGTATCCGATACAAGCAGTAGATCCCGGCTGGAGAAGTATTCCTTATGGCCGTCCGCTGGCCAATCAGCGCTATTATGTACTTAATGAATATATGGAGAACTGCCCTGTGTGGGTGCCAGGCGAGCTGTACATCGGGGGCCTTGGCCTGGCCAAAGGGTACTGGCAGGATGAGGCCAGGAGCAAAGACAAATTTATCCATCATCCCCGCACCGGTGAACGGCTATACCGTACCGGGGATTGGGGGCGGTACTGGCCTGATGGCAATATCGAGTTTCTGGGAAGGGAAGATCTGCAGGTCAAGATCAGGGGCCACCGTATTGAACTGGGGGAAATCGAAGCCGCTTTGAAGCAGCATCCGGGTGTGCTGGACGTGATTGTTGCGGCTGTGGGCGAGCCTCCTGCCCTTGCGGCCGCCGTGGTGCTGCGTGAAGAAAGTAGGGGAGATGAAAGCAATACCGGCGAAGCACTGCGCAGCTTTTTGGGCAAAAGCCTTCCGGGCTATATGATCCCCAATCAAACAATCATTTTGGCAACACTACCGCTCAGTGCCAACGGCAAAGTGGCCAGAGATGCCGTTAAACAAATTATACAGCAACATCAGGGGGCGGCAATCCACGCGTCCGAGCCTCCGCGTGACGGTTTGGAACGGCAAATAGCCGCTGTATGGTCAGATATCTTAGGCGTGCCGGAGCCTGCCCGGGATGACGATTTCTTCTTATGTGGCGGTGACAGCTTAAAAGCGGTACGTCTTATCGGACAATTGCAAAAGCAGCAGGTATCGCCTACGGGCATGTCCTTACAGACCTTATTCGTCGCGCCGACAATAGCCGCATTGGCCGAGAATATTCGCACTTTGCAAGACTCATTGTCTATGGAGTATGAACAGCAACAGCAGATTTTTGAGGAGGGAATAATATGACGATAACCGAGGTAGTTAATAAGTATGAAGCCTTAGGCGTTCAGTTTTGGGTAGAGGGCGGGCAACTGCGTTTCCGGGCTCCTGCCGGTGTGCTCAATGATCAACGTAGGGCTGAACTACGTTCCTATAAAGAACATTTGCTTACACACATTCAAGATGCATATCATTCCCTTGTCGTTGCCGACCCGCAAAATCGTTATTCCCCTTTCCCCCTCACTGATGTACAGGCTGCTTATTTGGTAGGCCGCGAAGATATCTATGAGTTTGGCGGCGTTGGCTGCCATGGTTATATGGAATTGACCATGCCTTGCCTGGAAAAAGATCGCTTGGAAAAGGCCTGGCATGCAGTAATTCAGCGTCATGATATGCTGCGCGCCGTGGTCTTTAAGCAAGGCTATCAGCAAGTGCTGGCAGAGGTAATCCCCCCTCCCCTGCGAACGCAGGACCTGCGGGGATTCAGCCCTGATCAGGCGCAAGCGGCCATACAAAAAGTGCGGGCAGAGCTCTCGAACCGTCAATACACACCGGAGCAGTGGCCTTTATATGAACTGTTTTTAACGACAACTGATGAAAACAGCATTTTACATTTTTCTCTTGATATGCTCATTGCTGATTTTGTCAGTGCCAATATAATTATGGCAGAGCTGAATCAGTTGTATCATCAGCCCGAAAAACCACTGCCACCGCTTGAAGTAACCTATAGGGACCTGCTGCTGTTTCAGCAGTCACAGCAAAAACAGCCGTTTAACCGCGCCCGGAAAGAGCGGGACCGTCAATACTGGCTGGAACGAATGGAGAATATGCCTGAAGCACCCGAATTACCGGTGGCCGAAGGCGAGGCAAAGCTGCAGAAAGTGTCGTTTGAGCGGCATCATTTCCACCTTGACCAACATAAATGGGCCTCTATTTGCCAACAGGCTAAACAGAAAAAAATAACATCCTCCGGCGCAGTGCTGGCCGCTTTTGCCGAGGTGATTGGCTTATGGTCCAGGCGGTCTGAATTTTGTATAAATATCACTGTATTGAATCGTCCCGAACTGCATCCGCAAATTAATGAAATCGTAGGCGATTTTACTGAGGTAAGTGTCCTGGAAGTCGCTCCCCGGGCGGGCAGTTCCTTTTTAGAACGGGTGCAGGCCTTACAGCAGCGTTTGTGGCTGGATATGGAACATAGCTCCTTGTCAGGCATCGAATTTCTGCGGGAATTAAGCCGCCGCCGCAATAAGAGCGTTATCATTCCCGTCGTGTACACAAGTATGATCGGCATAGGCGATACCGGCTGCCAGGACGGTGAGTTAATGAGAGGAGCCCGCTTTACTTATGGAATCAGTCAGACACCGCAAGTGTGGATTGACTGCCAGGCCTCTGAACGCTGCGGGGAACTGCACATTAATTGGGATGTAAGAGGCGGAGTTTTCCCGGCCGGGATGATTGAAGATGCTTTTACGGTTTTTGAGCAGTTGCTGCAAGCCATGGCTGCGGGTAAAGATATCTGGCAAAAACAGGCGCCATTAACCTTGCCTGACCATGTGCAAACGACACGTAAGTTTGTAAATAATACCGCGGTGCCAATGCCGGCCGGTCTTTTGCAGGACGGCTTCTGCGCCAATGTTAAGCTCTACCCGGATGCCCCCGCCTTAATCAGCGCAGGCAGACAGTTTACATATCAGGACCTGGCGGATCATGCGGCTGCGGTACAGCAGGCCCTGGTGAACAGAGGTTGCCATAGGGGGGATAACGTGGCCGTGGTTCTGGAGAAAGGACTTTGGCAGATTGCCTCTGTTCTTGGTATATTGCTTGCCGGCGGTGTCTATTTACCTATTGATGTTTCCCAGCCGCGGGCCCGGCGGGACACGATGCTGAAGGATTCCGGAACCAGGTTTATTGTCACTCACGACGAACTGGCCGAACAGGCAGGGGAGATTCCTCTTGCTTTCATTACGGTGGAAGCGCTGACTATAAAGCCTCATAGTCTTTTACAGCCCGTGCCTGTAGATCCTTCGCAGCCGGCGTATATCATTCATACCTCAGGCAGCACCGGCCGGCCTAAAGGCGTTATCCTGGATCATCGTGCCGTATTGAATACGATCCAGGATATTAATGCCCGGTATGAGGTAAATTCCCGGGATAAAATCCTGGGATTGGCAAACCTTGGCTTTGACCTTTCGGTTTATGATATTTTTGGTTTGTTAACCGCCGGCGGCACATTAATCCTGCCTGATGCCAAACGACAAAACGATCCCGGACACTGGTATGAATTGATCAGCCAATATGGTATAACAATCTGGAATTCAGTGCCGGCACAAATGCAAATGCTATTGTCTTATCTGCAAAGCGACCCCGCTCTGCCAAAGCCTTCTCTCCGGCTGGCTTTGCTATCCGGGGACTGGATACCGGCAGCCATGCCCCAGATGCTCTTTGCCCATTGCCCAGGCGTTAAGGGCGTCAGTCTTGGCGGGGCTACAGAAGCAGCAATTTGGTCAATTTTCCACCCGTTAGAGGCTGTGCCGGCAGGCGCAAAACGCATCCCTTATGGTAAACCCCTTACCAATCAACGTTTTTATGTTCTCAACGCCAGGCTGCAACCTTGCCCTGACTGGACAATTGGGGACCTATATATTGGCGGCGCCGGTCTGGCCCGGGGATATTCAGGCGATCCGGAACTCACGGCCGAACGTTTTATAGTTCATCCGGAAACCAAGGAACGCCTATATTTTACCGGCGATCTGGGCAGATACCGGCCGGACGGGGTCATAGAATTTTTAGGCCGTGAGGATGCCCAAGTGAAAATCCGCGGGCACCGTATTGAGTTAAATGAAATTGAAAGCGTATTGCAGAATCATCCGTCGATTGCTTCCGCTGTAGCAATGGTAAACGGCAATAGCCCCCAGGAATACCGGTTATCAGCTTTTGTTGAAGCCCGCCGGTTACCGTGGATGAACATGAGTTTGGAAGAAAAAAAGGCTTTTTCTGAAGCCTGCTTTCAAGCCGGGGAAAAGTCCCTGGCTGCTGTTGACCGGTCACTCTTTGCCCGGTGGATAGCAATTTCGGACAGAATGGCGTTGGGGGATATTATCAAGACGTTGCGCGAATTTGGCTTATTTAAAGACGCCAATGCCCGGCACCGCCGGGAAGAAATCCAAACCGCAGCGGGCATCGCGCCCAAGTATCATCGACTGTTAAGGCGCTGGCTGCATGCCTTGTCTGTTGAAAAATTATTGCAGAGAGATGCCGATACCGATATGTATAGTCTGCTGGCGCTTCCCCCGGACGATGCTGCAGTTGGTCTTTTGCAAACAGAAATGGAAGAGCTGGAGCAGAAGGTTAAATACGGAGCCGATCTTGTACGTTATTTGCAAAAATCCAATTCCCGGCTGCCGGAATTGCTGCGCGGGGAAGTTGATCCTCTGGACTTGTTTTTCCCCCAGGGAAAACTGGAGACGGCGATGGCTGCCTATAATGACAATCTGGCCAGCCGTTGCCTGAATAGTGTAGTCGCCCAAGGGGTTCTAAACTTGGTTGATCAGCATGCCCGTCTGCATCCTGCCCGGCCTTTGCGGATACTGGAGGTAGGCGCCGGTGTGGGCGGCACTACGGTTGAACTGCTTCCCCTCCTGAAGGGCCGCCGGGTAGAATACTGCTTTACTGATATTTCCACATTTTTTCTTAATGAAGCCCGTTCACGTTTTGCTGAATACCCCTGGGTCACCTACGGCTTGTTTGATATTAACGAGGCCTATTGGCAGCAAGGGTTGACGGCAGCTTCCTGGGATATTATTATTTGCGCCAACGTGCTGCATAATGCCCGGCATGCACCCACTGTCCTTGCAAACTTAAAGGAACTTGCTGTTCCCGACGGTGCCCTGGTTGTAATCGATGCCACGCAGGAAGCGTATTCGCTGCTGACTTCACTGGCTTTTCTGTTTAATGGACTGGAGTTTGAAGACGGGGCAACGGGATTTACCGATTTGCGGGCCAATAGCGACTGGACTTTTTTTAGCCGTGAAAACTGGCGGGAAATGTTTTCTGATTTCAAACTTGATATTATGTGCGAATATCCTACAGAAGAGGACCCGCTGGCCTATGCCGGGCAAACCATATTCATAACCCGTTTTATGGCGGAGAGTGTAGCCATTACTGCCGCGGAAATTACCAATTACCTGCAAACCCAACTGCCTGAATATATGGTTCCCGGTTATATCGAAGTATTGCCGCAAATCCCCCTTTCCAGCAACGGCAAGGTTGACCGTGCGGCTTTAAAGCGCCGCGGCGAGATTAGCAGCGCTTATGCGCCCGGTTCCGGGGAGGCCCCGCAGGATGATCTGGAACAGCGCATTGCCGGCATATGGGCGGCGGCCCTGAATCGCGAAACCATATGGCGCAATGAAGATTTTTTTGCCGCCGGGGGTGATTCTTTATTAGTTGCGCAGGTTGTGGCTAACATGCGGGAAAGCTTGCCGGAAGCGAAAGAGTGGGAATGGGACCGTTTGATGCGGGAAGTGCTGCGCCTGCCGACCGTGGCTGCCATTGGGAGCCAATTAAGATTACAAACAACAGTTCCCGCCTTTGGCGCAGACCAGACTATGCCTGGACCGGCGACGCCGCTTGTTATCCTGGCTGAAGGGAAAGAGCCAGGCGGTGTCATGAAAGTTCTTTTTCATGACGGCACAGGAACCCTTACGATCTATAACAATTTGCTGCCCGCTTTAATTAATGATCCGGGACGGACAGCAACGATTGCCGGGTTTACACTGACAGATGAGCAGGCTTATCTGTCCATCCCCCTTGATAAGCTGATTGTGACCTTAGGGCAGCAGTATGCTGACTTGCTTTTGCGTCATGGAACCGGCCGCTTTGAATTAATCGGCCATTGCATGGGGGGCCTGATTGCTGTTGAAACGGCAAGAGTGCTGCTGGAGGCAGGGGCCGATGTAGCGCCGGTAACCGTCATCGACAGTAACCGTTTCCCCTATCGGATTGATGATGAATTGTTTATGGAACGGGTCTTTGGGCTTTTGGTCGGCGCAGATATCGTTAAGGCTGGTCATACTGTTCACCATAAAATGATGCAAAAAGCCCTGGAAGAAATTATTACTTCGCAAAACGGGGTAATTTCCACTGAAGCAGCGTGCTCTTTAAGCGAACCCTTCGCAACGGTAGCGCAGTGCTACCGGCAATTGGCAGCGAAGCCTCAGGCTCAACGTCTGGCAGAGCTTTATTCTACCCTGCCGGCCTCAAAGGGAGAGATTTCAGAGCAGCAATTGAATGTTTTTTTCAATAGATATCAAATACTTTGCCATAGCTTTAGAGGGATAACTGCCTATGAACCGTTGTCCTTTGCCGGTGATATTTCCGTAATATGCGTCCGCGACAGAGAAAATCTTTTCTTTCCCTTTATGGACTCATCCAGTGCGGAATTCTGGCAGGGAATGGTATTAGGCGATATGCGGATTCATCACGTTGGCGGCCATCATTTGTCGTGCATGCAGCCACCTCATGTCGCTTCTTTATCAGACCTGTTAACACAAGGAGTAAGCTAATGAAGCCATTAATAGGAATTTTAGGTTGTGGCGGCGCCCTGGGGCGTGTAGCCTGCGAGGTTCTGCGGCCGTCATGCCGAATCCGGGGAGGACAGCGCAGTCAGCCGCAAAACCTGGGAGCAGCGGATAAAGAAGAGGTTGGCGAATGGGTGCGGGTAGATCTGTACAACACCACATCATTGGCTGATTTTTGCCAGGGCTGCGATGTCATACTTAATTGCGCCGGTCCTTCTTACCGTATCGGCGATCGTGTTGCGCTGGCGGCAGCGGCAGCGGGCGCCCATTATGTCGATACCTTTGGGGCCGATCTTGTAGAAAAATCACTGTCTGAAAAAAGCGTCGGCACAAGCAGTATATTTGTATTATCAGCAGGCAGTTTTCCGGGATTATCCGGAATTCTGCCCCGCTGGCTGGCTGGGCAGGGGTTTGACGTTTTGGACTCGCTCCATGCCTTTGCCGGCGGCCGGGAATATTGTTCGCCCGGTGCCGGCGCAGATCTGTTATTAAGCTCGGTTGCCGGTTTTGGCATTCCTGATGCTTTTTGGCGCAAGGGCGCTGTGGTTCGCAATGCGGGCAAATACGCTGACAAAGTAGAGCTTCCCGGTTGTAAAGAAGAGGTTTATGTACAGAGATTTCTTAACAGGGAAACGGCTCGCCTGGCCAGGCAACTGCCTGTGCAAGAGGCTCATTGGTATAATATTGTAGCTGATAAGCAGGCGGCTGATACTATTTTAACCTGTTGCGCCCGTTTGACGGTGGATAGTGGGGATACCGTACTGACGGCAGCGGTGTCGGAACTTGCCGCCGCCGCCGCAATGGCTCTAAGCGGAAGTCCGCCCTGGTATACGATTATGGTTGAGATTCAAGGACAGGCGCGAGGCGAAACAGTACGCAAACGGGCAATATTGCGCAGTGCAAGCAGCTATCGGCTGAGTGGTGTTGTTGCCGCCGTAACGGTGGAGGCCATATTGCGGCAAAGGACTGCTGCCGGCGTATACTGGGCTTTTGAGTTTTTGAATCCGGCCGAGGTGATGGAAAAACTGCTGGCGACAAAGGCGGCGACAAGTCTTGTTGTTGTGGATATCCCGCCTATTTATCAACCTGCCACCTTTAAAGAGATGGAAGAGGGGATATTATGATTAAAGCGGAAAAGCCTTTGCGGGTAGTCGTATGCGGTACAACCTTCGGCCGGGTTTATCTGCGCGGCCTCGAGCAGCTGCCGGAAGAATTTACCCTGGTGGGAATTTTGGCCCGGGGCAGCAGTCAGGCGGTACAATGCGCGCAAGAATATAATGTTCCTTTATATACAGACGTAGAGCAGCTAACAAAGGAAAGCGTTGATATGGCGTGCGTTGTTGTCAGGTCAACCGTCGTAGGCGGCCAGGGCACTGACCTGGCTAACAATTTATTGCTGAAAGGAATTCATGTGCTGCAGGAACAGCCGGTGCACCATGATGAGCTGGTGAAATGCCTGCGCAGCGCGCGGAAAGCCGGCTGCTGCTATCACCTGAACAGTTTTTATCCGGATCTTGAAATTGTCCGCAATTTTATCACTACGGCCCGCCAGGTCCTGCAGCAAACTGAAGCCAGCTATATTGACGCCGCGTGCAGTATTCAAGTGCTTTTCCCTCTTGTCGATATTTTAGGACAGTCACTGGGTGGGTTTAGGCCATGGTTTTTCCTGGCTGCGTCCAATCCTTCTTCCGCAGCACCGTTTTGTTCCCTAAGCGGGCAAATTAAAGGAATTCCCATAACATTGCAAGTGCAAAACCAGCTTAATCCGGTTGACCCCGACAATTACACGCATTTGCTGCATCGCATCGTTATCGGCACGAATAGCGGCAATCTGATGATGACCGATTCGCAGGGGCTCGTTTTATGGAGTCCGCGTATGCATGTGGCCCGCCGGGCAGACGGCGTGCCTGACCTGGATAGTGCCGATCCCCTGCTGGATCTGGCGATAACAGAGTTGGTGACACCTTACAAGCATGAATCGTTCAGGACGGCTCTTGCCAGTTGGTGGCCTGAGAGTATTAAGCGTTCTTTGTCCCGTTTCCGGACAGCAATTCTTTCCCGGGAAAATGATAAGAGGTTAGCTCAGTATCAGTTAACAGCCTGCCAGGTTTGGCAGGATATCAGCCAAAAAATAGGGCCGGTGCAGCTTATTACCGCTCAGGCGCCCAAGCCTGTAACCCTGGCTATTCTTCAGGCTGCGGCAAGTGAAAACGGGCCAGTCAGGCAAAACAAGGGAAAGTAAGCCACCGGGGATTACAAGCAGGTTCAGGATAGGGTTGTCCATCAGCTTTTGCTGTTGTCAGAGGGGGAGGAGACGGAATTTGTCTGAAAAAACTATTGGAATTTTGGGTGCCACAGGATATGTAGGCCGGGCAGCGGTTAAAACGATTCTTACTTCTACCGGCCATAATGTTATGCTTGGGAGCCGGAACCCGGAAAAAATCCACACAATGTTTCCGGAGCTGGCCTCAAGGGGGAAATGCCTGCAAGTAGATGTTTATAACCGGGATATGCTGCATACCTTTTGCCGCCGCTGCGATATAGTGGTAAATTGTGCCGGACCGGCAAAACAAATATTAGACAGAGTGGCGGCGGCAGCCCTTGAACAGGGGACTCATTATGTTGATGTTGCCGGCTATGAGTATCTGTATAGGCAATTGCTGCAGAGAAAACAGGAAATAGAAGCGAAGAAACGGGTGTTCATTATCTCCGCCGGAGTGTTTCCCGGTTTATCTGAGCTATTTCCTGCTTATGTTGCTGAACGATATTTTGAAGAAATCGACTTGCTGGAATTATTTTTTGCCGGCCAGGGGGATTTTTCCCTGAACGCGGCCTACGACATTGTATGCAGTATCGAAGAAAATAGCGGCCTGGGGATGACCTACTGCCACTATGGCGAGGCCAAAAAAATAGATGGCATTTTTCATCGAACCTATACCCTGCCCTGGCCGGTTGGTAAACTGGATACATATCCGATTTTAAACCAGGAATTTGAACGAATAGCGAAACGCCATAATATCAAAGCCGCCTACCTTTATAACACATACCCCAATAAGTCTGTGTTGAATACTTTTGTTATGATTAAGGCCTTGGAACAATATAAAACCGAAGAGCAGAAAAGAGCAGCGGCTAAGGCTTTGACAGAACAATTCGGTGTAAAGAAACAGGAGGCCCATGATTTTACCATGTTTCACCTGAATGCAAGTGGGCACAAAGATGGCAGACCAGTGCAGCTGACTTCCAATCTCTTATTTCCCCAAGACAGTAATGTTCTGTCAGGTATCATTGTGGCTAATGTTGCCAGGTTGGTCATAGAGACGGAACGGGACAGCGGCGGCTGTTATTTTGCGGCAGAGGGGGTGCAGGCTACTAAGCTGATAGATTTATTATCGGCGCAGAATATTGACCTTAAGAATACCTTTTTATAGTGCAGAGAGGCGCCGCCAAGCGTTTGGCAACAACTGATGAATCGTGGCAAGCGGTTTAGGACAGGAAGCAGGAGCTTTTTGCCTAAACCTTTTTTTCAAATTATCCTGATCGGCATAGAAATGCCCTTTTTGGCGTAGAAGAAAAAAATGGAAATGTTATAATTATCTTTGATAAATGATTATGATAATCAATCTCAAAAAAAACTTTGTTTTTTTTATAACCGCTATAACGGCAAACCACAGGACGGAAAGTTTGGTGAAGGAAGATTACAGGCAGATGAGCATGGCTCTGTCAGGAAAGGAGGGAGTAAGAGGGAACTTGCCGCATAGGGCCTTATTTTTATTGATGGCAATAATTATTTACTAATTGTGAAAGTTTGTTACCTCACCAAACGTAAGTTGCCGCCTGAAAATGAAGAGGAGAGATAAACAGTATATGAAAACGTCCAGAAAGAGATTGAAAAAAATGCACAGATATACATGCGGTGCTTTTTTATTTGTATGGGCCTGCAGTCTGTCAGCCCCCGGCTGGGCCCAGCCGGTTTCAGAAGAAGAGCCGGAGCAGGCTGTTGCCGGGCAGGCGGCCGCCGAACCGATATGGGAATTGGAAGGGATTACGGTTACGGCCCGCCGGGCGGAAGAAAATCCGAAAGACGTACCCTTCACGGTCAATGTTGTCGGCAGCGCTGAGATAACAGAGCGGCGGCTGGTGTCGCTGGAAGAGGCCTTACGCCAGGTGCCCGGCGTGGAAATTAATTCCTACAATGCCGCCTTTGACACGGCGGTAAAAATTCGTGGGGTAGGGGCTTTACAGAAAGCAAGCCTTGACGATACCTCGGTGACGTTTTCGATGGACGGCGTCCCCCAGTCCGGGGTCAGCGCCACGCTGAATCTCCTGGACGTTGAAAGGGTGGAAGTGCTCAAGGGGCCGCAGGGCACCCTTTTTGGCCGTAACAGCGAAGCCGGTGCCATCAATATTGTGACCCGCCAGCCGACGCAGTGGTCTGAAGGTTATTTCCGCACTGAATTTGGCGAAGAAAACCAGCAGATGCTGGAGGGGGCCGTCAGCGGGCCGCTGGCGGACAAGCTGAGCGGCCGCTTTGCGGCACGGTGGAGCAAGTCTGACCACCCGGTGAAAAATGATGCGGAGGGTGGAAGGCCGGTCACCAAGCCGGAGCAGACCGCTATGAGAGGCACATTGCTGTGGCAGCCTACGGAAGCCACCGATTTAACACTGACCATTAACTATGATAAGGATACTAACAAACCTGCGATATCAGTGCTCCATCCCTATGGCGACTCGCCTCGGGTATTCAATAAACCGGCAGGCAGCAGTGACGGCGACAAAACAGCAAAGGGCTATACGCTAAAGGCTGAACATTCCCTCAGCAACAGTATCTTTACTTCCTTGACCGGCTATTCAGAAACAGATTACACAGAAAAGCACCCTTTTGAGGGATATTTGTATGAAAGGCTTTATGGCATCAGGCCGGAGGCGGTCCGGGGGATTAGTGGCAATGAAGACGCGTTCAGTCAAGAGTTTCGTTGGTCCTCCAAACCTCAGGCGCCGGTCTTTTGGGTTGTGGGTATGAATTATCTGCATACCGATCGCATCCATGACACCGATTTTGATACCGGCAGCGCTTATGGCTACTATTTTGCATCCAACCCCTTTAACGCCGATATTGACCGGCGCTTTAAGGTGGAAAGTAAAGCAATTTTTGGGGAAGTGACCTATCCTGTGGCCGATAGGCTGAAGCTGACTGGCGGCCTGCGGCGCTCCTGGGAAGAGAAAAAGTATAACGCGATATGGCGGGCTAACGACGATAACCCCAGTTCGCTTCGCCTGGCTACAGACCGGCAAGAACTTAGTGACAGTTATACTACCGGCCGGGTGGCGCTCAACTATGAACTCAACCCGCGGACTAATCTCTATGCGGTTGCTGCCCGGGGCTACAAAACCGGCGGTTTTAATGACGTTGATACCAATATTGCCTTTGGTTTACCTGCCAAACCTTACGGTCCCACCCGGGTCAACAGCTATGAAGCCGGCTTTAAATCCACCCTGGTCGACAACCGCCTCATGTTAAACGGCGCTTATTTTTATAATGATAACGATGGGGACCACCTGATGGTGTTCGACCCGGTGAATTATACTGCCAGTGCGGAAAACTTTGATACGCGCAGTAAGGGCGCTGAGTTGGAACTGAACTGGCTTGTCGGCGGCGGTTTTACCCTGGGGGCGGGTGTAAGTTATACCGATGCCAAAATTGTTTCCGTGCCCACCGGCAGTATATCGGGGGCGAGTGCGGGCAATCATGTGCCGGATTCAGCCAAGTGGAGCACAACCTTGTCTCTGGGCTACGAGAAAGCGGTGGGTGACGTACTGGGTATCCGGGACGCCACCCTGCATGGCAAAATTACCGACAGATATGTTGGCAGCCGGGCTGCTGATCCGCAAAACTCGTTTAATTTGGATGCCTATCACAAGGTAGATGTACGGGTCGGTTTAGCCAACGCCAAGCGTGAGGTTTACCTCTGGGTGGACAATCTGCTGGATGAACGGTTTGACTATTATGGCTTTAACTCGGGGGGCTATGCTATAGGCGTACCCAGCCGGGGACGTACTGTCGGCTTAGGCATGGCGACCTATTTTTAAGCCGGTTCGATGCTAATGGATCAAATTGACGAAGCGGGGTGAATATATGGAGAATATTGCAGAAGCAAAGCAGAAGACAGGGATTTTCCGCCTGTTGGAGATCGCGGGTGAAAAAAGGGATTTACTGATCCTGTCCGCCATCTTGTCATCAATCAGTACGCTGCTGTTGTTTATTCCCTTTGTCGTTACCTACTTTATTGTGGCGGAGCTGTTACATAATGCCGCCCAGCCGGCGATGAGCGATATGGCGCTCATCCGCCGGTGGGGCTTGGGGGCCCTCTGGTCTCTGTTAGGCGCTCTGGTATTTTTATATGGCGGCAGTATCGCTTCCCATATCTCTGCCTTCCGGATACTGTACAGCCTGCGCATGCGCCTGGCCGAGCATCTGGCCAGGCTGCCCATGGGCTACCATACCCGCCGGTCGTCCGGCGCGATCAAGAAAACGCTGGAAATGAGCGTGGAGAAAATTGAAGGGTTTATTGCTCACCAACTGTCTGATTTCATAGGGGCAGTGGCGCTGATGGTGATCATGCTGCTGGGCATGTTTGTGCTTGACTGGCGGCTGGCGCTGGTCTGCGCCGTCCCCATTGCCGCTGCCTATTTGCTGCAATTCTCGCTTTTTTTTAGTAAGGAAGGAAAAGAAATCGCCAAGCAGTACCATGATGCGCTGGAACGGATGAATGCGGCAGGCGTCGAATATGTGCGGGGCATGCCCGCGGTCAAGGTGTTTGGCCTTACGGTGGATACTTTTTTGCGCTTTCATAACTCCATTACCGGCTACCGGGACTGTGTGGTAGAGTATACAAAATTCTGCAAACGCCCTTACATCCTGTTTACGACGATACTGGCCTCGCTTCTGGCCTTTATTCTGCCGGCAGGCCTGTTGTTATTGAGCGGTCAGCCCGCCAATCAGGCATTTGCATTGACAATTATGCTCTTTTTGGTCTTGGCGCCGGGGCTGACTGTGCCGATGATGAAGCTGATGTATTTAGGCGGCTATCTGCAGCTGATTGCCGAGGGTGTGGCCAGGATTGATGATATATTTGCGCAAAAATCTCTCGGGGAACCGGACAGTCCCCAAACGCCCGGCAACTACCGGATAGAATTTGATAATGTCAGCTTTAGTTATGACGGCCAAGAGGCTGCAACCCGTACGGAAGCCCTTACCTGTGTATCCTTTACGGCGCACGAACAGGAAATTACGGCGTTAGTGGGACCCTCCGGCAGCGGGAAAAGTACCATTGCCAATCTGATCCCCCGGTTTTGGGATGTCCGGTCAGGCTCTATCCGGATTGGCGGTGTGGATATCCGGGATATGGGCACGGAGAAGCTGATGGATATTGTTGCTTTTGTGTTCCAGGATGTACACCTTTTTTATGACACCATTGAGGAAAATATCCGCATGGGCCAGGCAAACGCCAGCCGTGACCAGGTCATCGCGGCGGCCCAGGCGGCCTGTTGCCATGAATTCATTGAACAGCTGCCCCAGGGGTATGAAACCAAAATCGGGGAAGGAGGCACCTATCTTTCCGGGGGCGAGGCCCAGCGTGTGGCCATTGCCCGGGCTGTTCTCAAAAACGCGCCCATCCTGGTGCTGGATGAAGCCACCGCCTTTGCCGACCCGGAAAACGAGACGAAAATACAAGCCGGACTCAGCGCGCTTATCAAAGGGAAAACCGTCATCATTATTGCCCACCGGCTTGCCACCATCCGCGAGGCCAACCAGATCCTGGTGGTAGCTGATGGACAAATTGCGGAATCCGGCCGGCACGGTGATTTACTTGCCCAAAACGGGTTATACCGCCGCCTGTGGGAGGCTCATATCGATGCCGGTGCCTGGGCGCTTGCCCAAAATAAAACAACAAAGGCGGTGACTGCCTGATGAAAAATTTCTTTTATAATATCTCCAGCGGCCATCCGCAGGCGCTAATCCTGCCTTGCATAGCCTCTTTTCTGGACGGCCTCTGTAAAATCGTACCTGCAGTCCTGGTCTTTGATGTGATTAACACTATTTATGTTTCTTATGCACAACCGGCACTGCCGCTCAACACCGGCAGGCTGTGGACGGTAAGCGCCATACTCGCGGGGTGGATGATCGTGCAATATCTGGCTGCCGGTTTTGCCTATAGTAAGACCTTTACGGCCGCCTATGATACGTCCGCCCTGGGCCGAACCGCTCTGGCCGAACATCTGCGCAAGCTGTCGCTGGGCTTTTTGTCCAGCCGCGATCCCGGTGACCTGACCACTATGATGCTCGGCGACTATGCCAATGTGGAAATTACGATTTCCCGCAATGTTCCCCAGTTGGTCAGTGCGATTGCTTTTCCTGTTCTGGCCTTTATTTCCCTGCTCTTTATCAACTGGCAAATGGCTGTTGCCATGTTTGTGGCCCTGCCTTTTTCCCTATTCATCATCTGGCTTTCATCGGGTCTGCAACAGCGGTTGGGAAAAAAACATGTAGAGGCCAAGGTGGACAGTGCCAGTCGGTTGCAGGAATACCTGCTGGGCATGCGGGAAATCAAGGCGCACAACCTTAGCGGCCAGCGTTTTCAGCGACTGCAGGAAGCCTTTATGCGGCTGATGCGCGAATCAATCCGGCTGGAGGGTTTTATCGGTCCGGTGATGATGGTGGCTATTGCCTGTGTTCGCGCCGGCTTTACCCTGATGATATTTACCGGGACCTATCTTTTGGCCGGCGGTGAACTCACGCTGCCCGTATTCCTTGTATTCTTATTGCTCGGCATCCGTGTATTTGAACCGCTGACCATGGTATTCGTCAACTACGCCGAAATCCGTTATGCGGCCTTAAGCGCGGAACGGATCATGCAAATACGCCGGGAACAGCCTTTGCCCGGTACCAGTGACGCTCCTGCCGGCCATAGTATTGAATTTGCAGATGTTACCTTTGCTTATGAGGATACCGCTGTACTAAAAAATGTATCCTTTACCATCGCCCCCAACAGCATCACGGCTCTGGTTGGCCCTTCCGGCAGCGGCAAGAGCACGATAGCCCGTCTGATCACGCGCTTTTGGGATGTGCAGGGCGGCAGGGTACTGCTGGACGGCAGGGATATTAAGGAGATTGATCCGGAGAAGCTTTTAGTGCGCGTGTCCATGGTTTTTCAGGATGTGTATCTTTTTAAAGACACTATCGTCAACAATATCAGAGTCGGCAAAATGGATGCTTCACGGGAAGAAATTGAATGGGCCGCCAGGCAGGCCTGCTGCCATGACTTTATCATGAAGCTGCCCCAGGGGTATGATACACCGGTGGGGGAAGGGGGCTGCACTCTGTCGGGCGGTGAAAAACAGCGCATATCCATTGCCCGGGCGCTGTTAAAGGATGCGCCGATTGTGTTGCTGGACGAAGCCACTGCTTCGCTGGACCCGGAAAACGAAATTCAGGTCCAGCGGGCCATCAATGCGCTGGTCAGCAACAAGACTGTGGTAATTATTGCTCACCGCCTGAAAACCGTCCAGGGAGCAGACAAGATTATTGTCTTGGAGAAGGGAAAAGTAATAGAGCAAGGCGTGCATGAAGAACTGCTGGCCAGACCAGGCTTGTACAACCGCCTGTGGACCCTGCAGCAGCAGTCAGCAGGCTGGAAAATGAAAGCATCATGATATTAATAGGAACAGTAGGCATTAGAGGAATAGCTGGGGTTAAGTTGTCAGGGCGAATTATATTTACTGGTTAAAGCTTATGACTAATAGAAGGAGGTAAGCCTGTTTTATGATTGCATTGCTGGAAGACATCCGGGCTATTTACAAACATGATCCTGCCTGCAGGAACCTGGAGTTCCTTTTGTATCCCTCATTGCATGTCATAACGGTCCACCGGTATGTGATACATCCGCTTTACCTTATAGGAATACCATTTTTGCCGCGCTTATTTTCCCAGTTCATGCGTTTTTTTACCGGCATTGAAATTCATCCAGGAGCTAAAATCGGGCCAGGTTTCTTCTGCGATCATGGCAGCGGGGTGGTGATCGGCGAGACGGTGGAAATCGGCGCTAATTGTACGCTGTTTCATGGCGTTACCCTGGGGGGAACCGGAAAAGAACAACGAAAGCGGCATCCCACCATCGGCGATAATGTGTTTATCGGCCACGGTGCTACCATTCTTGGTCCGGTCACTATTGGCAGCAACAGTAAAATCGGAGCGCAAACGGTTATTGTCAACCGGGATGTGCCGGAAGACTGCACGGTAATTTATTCACCGCCAAAAATTGTTAAAATGGGCGGAAAATCAGTGAATTTGCCGTTGCCGGTAGCACAGTACCGGCAATTGGAGCAGGAACGGGAGAAACTGGCAGAGCTGACAGCGTGAGAACGGATCAAGGAGTGAGTTGGCTTATTGAATATCCGGATTATGGTATTGCCTGCCTCAACGCTTAGCCCGGATTTACCTATGTTATTGCCGGCCGGTGAAGTCCAGCTCTGGCCAGTGCTTATTCAGAATTTCGCGAGCAGAAGCAACCAGTTGGCGGAGTTGCTTTCAGAGGCAGAAGCCGGCCGGATGCAACAGTTCCGTTTCCCCCAGGACCGACTGCGTTTCCTTGTGGCCCATAGCCTGCTCCGACGGCTACTCGGCCGGTATCTGAACCTTGCTCCCGGCCAGATTCTGTTCGGGGCAGGTTCTGCCGGCAAGCCTGAGCTGGCAGGTACGCATGACCGGGAGTTGCTTTCCTTTAATATTTCCCATTCGCACAACCTGGTGGTGTTGGCTTTTGCCAGAGTGCGCAACCTTGGTGTTGATGTGGAGCATATCCGGCCTATGCCGGATTTCCCGGAAATAGTGGCGTCTTTTTTTCATTCGCAGGAAAGAGAAGCGCTGCAGCGCCGCCCTTGCGATGAAAGACAGCAGGCTTTTTTTGAATACTGGACATGTAAAGAGGCATTTGTCAAAGCGACAGGCGAAGGCTTGAGCCGTTCCCTTGATTCTTTTAGCATTACACTGAGCAATCAAAAGAACCATGGTATGGCCTGTGTAACCGGAGACGGGATCAGGACGGCAAAGTGGAATATTGTGCCGTTCGCGCCCGCCCCGGGATATGCGGGTGCTGTTGCATTCGGAGTTTGACCGCAAAGCCGGCTGCTATTATCTTTGAAAATATTTGTCCTCTAATATGAAAAATTAGGGAAATTACTTAGTCCGGCAGGAACGGTTATATCTTTAAAGAATACAGAGTTGTAGGAAAATAGGAGGTGTTTTCTATGACTCAGTATTATGTGAATAAACCGGAAAATACTGCACTGGATTTCAAATGTACAGCCTGCGGCTATGTTTGGACAACCGCAGACAGCAAACAGTCTGTATGTCCGACCTGCGGTTATGCCTGCAATCCCTATTCCTGTCAGGTGCTGCCTGCGTCCGGGACCAAGCCGGCCGCCGCTGCCCAGGATGCCAAAAAGCCTGTCGATGGCTTCAAATGTACAGCCTGCGGCTATATATGGACAATAAATGATGAAAAACATGATAACTGCCCGGCCTGCGGCTATGCCTGCAACCCCTATTCGTGCCAGGTGGTATTTACACCGAAACCGGATTAGATCAGGATCAAGCAGACAGTTTTTGTTGACAAGCAGAGAATTGCTTATGTCTTTTTGTGGCTTTTGGGCCGTCAACAGACCGGGGCTGCCTTTACCGGCACCGGCAGCTGCCCGGTCGGAATCGTTACCTTGCTGGCTGGGAGTGACAAGGCTGCTCGCTATAATGGCGAGCGGCTTTTTTACATTCTGCAATAAAAAAAGAAAATTCCTTCCCCATCCGGCAATTTATCTTGTAATGTTGCAGGATTTTTGGCATTTTCCTGGGAATTTATTGTATATAGTCATCAGCGCCGGAAAACAGCAGCCCTGAATGAAACCGGCCAGGTTAAATCTGCACAACAAGCTGTGAAACGGAACAAAGGGGGGATGGCAGTGATTAGAAAAGCCTTTATTGAATTGGTGTATGAGAGTGCCCATATGCAGCGCTGGAATGACCATATCCGCCCCACAGGCTTTACGGAATTGGACAAGCAGGCCCACAAAATGATTATCGCTTTTGTATTGGCCAGATTTGAAGAGGATGACCGGGGGGCGGTCATTAACTGGGTCAATTTAATCGAGGGGGGAATTTTCGAGTTTCTGCACAGGATTTGTTTGACAGACATAAAACCTTCGGTTTTTCATGAATTGATGTCCACCCATGGCGATAAGCTGAACCGTTGGGTGTTAAACGAATTAAAGCCGAAAATAGACTGTGTCGGCGAAGAGTTTTACTATAAATTTGAAAAGTATCTCACCGAGGCGGGATATTTTCATAAAGAAAAGAAAATCCTGCGGGCCGCCCATTATCTGGCGACGAACTGGGAGTTTCAGATTATCCACAACCTCAATTCGAACATCTATGGCCTGGAAGAAACCAAAGCACGAATTGACAATGAAATCGAGGATCATGCCGACCTGGTCGGCGTGCAAAAAATCTGGTTGGGGAAAAAGACCAATCATTTTATCAATCTTGTGGGCCAGCTGCGCTTTCAGCAAAGATGGGCCCAGTCGCCCCGCGTGCCGGAGACGTCGGTGATGGGACACATGCTGATTGTCGCGATATTTGCCTATGTATTTTCGCTCCAGACCGGGGCCTGTGCCCAACGGATCTGCAATAACTATTTTGGCGGGTTGTTTCATGACCTGCCGGAGGTTCTTACCAGAGACATCGTTTCCCCGGTGAAACGGTCCGTGCAAGGGCTGGAAGATCTGATCAAGCAAATCGAGAACCGCCAGATCCAGGAAAAGCTGCTGCCGCTGTTGCCTTCAGGCTGGCATAAACAGCTCTATTATTTTATTCGGGACGAGTTCAGCAATAAAATCATTGTGGATAACCAGGTAGTACTTGTCAATCCGGGGGAAATTGCGGCTAAATATAACGAAGATCAATACTCGCCGCTTGATGGTGATCTGCTTAAGGCCTGTGACCACTTTGCCGCCTATATTGAAGCCAAGCTTTCCTTGGCCCATGGCATTAGCTCGCGCCATCTCCGGGAAGGCGCCGATGATCTGTACCGCATTTATGAAAAGAAAAAAGTAGCAGATATTGACTTTGGGCTGCTTTTTGATTATTTTAAATAATAGGGATTATTGCCCGCAAATTCCATTTTGTAGCATACTATTCAGGTCTGTATTATCGTCCGGCGGCTTGTGCCGGCCCACTACTCATACATAACCTGCTAGGCCGCGGGTTAAACTTCTAACATTGTACACCAGTATTGCAAGCTAAGCAGCCTGTGCGTTTTTGCCGGCCAAACTGACCGCAAAGGCTGTAATCACAGGCCGGGGTTTAGTTATTTGCGTTATTATCGTGGAAAGGTATGTGACTGCATATGTGGTTTTCAAAAGCACCGGAACAGGCGCTTAACGAATTTAATGTCAATTCGGCGACCGGACTGACTACGGAAGAAGCCAAAGCCAGACTGGCCAAATATGGCGAAAACAAGCTAAAGGGAAACCCAAGAAAGGGTTAATCGCGTTATTTTTCGCCCATCTGCAGGATATGCTGATCTATGTCTTGCTGGGCGCCGCCGTTATTACTATTTATATTGGCGAATATGTTGACGCAGTTATTATCCTGCTGGTAGTTGTATTAAATGCAGTCATCGGTGTTGTGCAGGAATATAAAGCGGAAAAGGCGATCGAAGCGCTGCAGGAAATGACAACCCCCAGAGCGCTTGTAAAACGTGAGGGCGAGGTCTACGAAATTAACTCCGAAGAGCTTGTCCCCGGGGATATTGTTGTTCTTGACGCCGGCCGCTATGTCCCAGCCGATCTCAGGCTGATCGACAGTGCCAATCTAAAAATAGAGGAGTCATCACTTACGGGTGAATCAGTTCCGTCGGAGAAAGAGGCCAATGCTATCCACGAAAACCCCAAGACCCCGCTGGGGGATCAGTCCAATATGGCATTTATGTCAACTCTAGCCACCTATGGCCGGGGGGAAGGGGTCGTGGTGGCCACGGCAATGGACACGGAAATTGGCCGGATTGCCACGATACTGGATGAAGAAATCGAAGAAATGACGCCCCTGCAGAAACGGCTTGATGAGCTGGGCAAAACCTTAGGCTTTCTTGCTATCGGCATCTGTGCGCTTATATTCATTATCGCCCTTTTCCAGGACCGCAATTTATTTGAGATGTTCATCACCGCCATCAGCCTGGCGGTCGCCGCCATTCCGGAAGGGCTGCCGGCGATTGTTGCCATTGTTTTGGCCCTGGGGGTCACCAGAATGTCCAAAATCAATGCGATCGTCAAAAAACTTCCGGCCGTGGAGTCGCTGGGATCGGTAAACATCATTTGCTCGGATAAGACCGGAACCCTGACGCAGAATAAGATGACGGTGGTCAAGCTTTATACGTTCGGCAATGTAAAAGAAGTCCCGGCAGAAGGCATGGGACTGGAGGCCGGCCAGGACGAGCAGGAACTGATCAAATCCTTTGTGCTGTGCTCGGACGCAACCTGGGAAAATGGCCAAAGCACCGGCGACCCCACCGAGGTGGCCTTGATTGTCCTGGGGGAGAAATATGACCTGGCTAGGAGAACCCTGCATGCCGAATATAAACGGGTGGGTGAAAAACCCTTCGATTCAGACCGGAAGTTAATGTCGACCCTCAATCAGGAAGAGAATGCCTACCGGATTCATACCAAAGGGGCTATTGATAATATCCTGGAAATATCAACCACCGCCTTAGTGAACGGCCAGATTGTTCCCCTAACCGCCGCGATGAAAGCAACCTACCTACAGGTTGCCGAAGAAATGTCGGATAATGCCCTGCGCGTTCTGGGGGCGGCCTTTAAAAACACGGACCAGATGCTGGCGCAGGCCGACATGGAAACCGACCTGACCGTAATTGGGCTGGTGGGGATGATCGATCCGCCCCGGATTGAGGTCCGCGATTCCATCCATGAAGCGATCAATGCCGGCATAACACCAATTATGATTACCGGCGACCATAAAAATACAGCCGTGGCCATCGCCCGGGAACTGGGGATTGCCACCGGCATCGAGCAGAGTATTACCGGCGCCGAGCTGGATGAACTGTCTGATGAGGAATTTTTAAGCAAAATAAACAATTACCGGGTCTTCGCCAGGGTGTCGCCGGAGCATAAGGTCAAAATCGTAAAAGCCTATCAGGCCCACGGCAACGTTGTTTCCATGACCGGCGACGGCGTTAATGACGCCCCCTCCTTAAAGAATGCCGATATTGGTGTCGCGATGGGGATCACCGGGACTGACGTTTCCAAGGGTGCCAGTGATATGATCCTGACCGATGACAATTTTACCACCATCGTCCATGCCATCGAAGAAGGCCGGAACATTTACAATAACATTAAAAAATCGGTTATCTTCCTGCTTTCCTGCAATCTGGGCGAGGTTGTCGCCATATTCCTCTCCGTCCTGTTCTATTGGCCGGTACCACTAATGGCCACTCATCTACTGTGGATTAACCTGATTACAGACAGCCTGCCGGCGATAGCCCTCGGTGTCGATCCCGGCAATAAAGATGTTATGAAGAAAAAACCCCGGAACCCCAAAGAAAGCTTCTTTGCCAACGGTGACGGCTTCAGAGCGGTTCTGGGCGGCCTCCTGATCGGGAGCCTTACGCTGGCGGCCTTCTATTTTGGCTTGCAGGAACATGGCTACAGCCTGGGCTCAAGGTCGATTCCGGACGAGGTGCTGACCTATGCCCGGACAATGGCGTTTGTGGTCCTGGCCGGTTCCCAGCTATTCTACTCCTTAGCCATGCGTGATTCGGAAAAGTCCATTTTCCAGCTTGGCTTATTCTCGAATAAGTTTCTGATTGGTGCGATCCTGGTCGGGTTTATCTTACAGTTTGCGGTCATCTCCGTCCCGTTCCTGGCCGCAGCCTTTAAGGTCCAGATGCTTTCCGCCCACGACTGGGGCCTGGTCATCCTGTTTAGTCTGGTGCCGTTGGTATTAAAGGAACTCTCTAAGCTGCTTACCCGTGCCAGCAGCAACTAACCTGGAAAAAAGCCGGAGCTGACCTCCGGAACCCGCTTTGTCCGGCAACTGACAACAGCGGGTTTGTTTTTCCTGCTGTCCGGATTTTAGCGCAGCAGGCCCGGCTGCCGCTGCTTTCACCAAAGGATATTGGCAGTTTATGGCGAACTGGATAGATAATAGAATGATAGTGAGTTTTTGCCCCCTCTTCCTGTGTAAGGTTTTAAAGGAGATGATGACCAATGAACCTGTGCCGGCAAACTGTGTTGTGGCTGCTCATCTTTTGTTTAACGTCTTTTGCCGGGCCTGCCCATGCGCTTACCCCGCTTAAAGTGGCCGTTTTGCCTGTTATCAATACCGCCCAGTACCGATACGCCGAGGATGTGCAGATCGTTCAGGACCTTATCAAAAAACCGTTCAAATACCCTTATTATACGCTGCTGCCGGCCGATACGGCCGCCCAGGCCGCCCAAGCCGTCAGCGCTGATAACTACCCTCGCGGGCTGGCGGATGAAAAGGCGATGGCCGGTCTTGCCACCGCCTTGTCTGCCGATATCGTTGTTGTGGTCGAGTTGTCAAAAGTCCGGCTGAAACGCCTATACCTGCCCTGGTATGATGAAACCTATATTGACTCCAACATCGTGCTGACAGGGTATGCCTATTCGGCCGTAACCGGCAAATATGATGTAATCAAAGTGTCGAAAGTTAAATGGGAACCGGAAAGCATTTACACAGACGCCGCCTTTGTTTTTTCAGAACTGACCGAGCAAATACTGGGGAAGCTGCCTTATAAACGCATCCCGGTGCTGGCCGGGCCATGAACCGGGCTGCCGCCCGGACCTGCCGCACTGCTTGCGGACAGCGGGAATAAACCGAGTGAAATAGGAGAGAAGGGGACGGAATGCGGACCGTTGATCGTATCATAGCAACTTCAGACCTGCACGGGCAAAACACACGCTTTGTTAACCTGTTGCAAAAAACCGGTTACGAACCAGGCCAGGACCTGCTGGTGGTATGCGGCGATTTGATAGACCGGGGCGAAGAAAACCTGGACTGTCTTGCTACCTGCATAGAGTTGCAGCAGCAGGGGGCCATCCTGCTTAAAGGCAATCATGAGCAATTCTTAGAACACAGTCTGGTAGAAATGCTGACAACCGATACCTGGCGCACCCGGCCCTCCGACAGCCTGTATACCTGGATTAAGCATAACGGCGGCGCCCGGATGTATGAGGAAATTAAAGATTTGTCACCAGGCCGGTTAAGGGAAATCCTGCAGTTTGTCCGCAGCCTGCCCCTGTATCTGGCGGTTGGTAAGTTTATTTTCAGCCATGCCGGCGCCAACACCGCCAAACCGATTGAAGCCAATACCGAGAATGAGCTGGTATGGATGGAGGAAACCTTTCCCTTTTGTCCGGCCTATGCCGGCAAGGTTATCGTCTTCGGGCACATTCCCACCTGGCTTTTGTATCATTACCACGATATAAAAAAGCGAAAACAGGCCAGGATCTGGTACGACCGCCAGTACCAGGACAAGATCTGCCTGGATTGCGGCGGGGTATTCGGCGGCCGGCTGGCCGCTATCGAGCTGCCAAGCTGCCGCGAGTTTTATAATTAGGTCTCCTTGTTTTTAATGAAAGCGGCCTTGGAAAATTCATTAGCCGCCGGGGCTGTGGCAGCATATAGCGGTGTAAAGGGGTATGGGTAAGCTGCCGACGAGTGCATTAAGATCGAGATGCCAAAAGCTGGGTTCTGCGGAATCCGGCTTTTATTGTGCAAGCGAATAATGCTGTATCCCCAGGCATACCAAACTCGTGTCCATAAAATCACGGCGGGGGCAAGACGACGCTTCCCTGAATTCATATATATTTTATTATAATACCATTATAAAATATGTAATATTATTTATCAGCTATTTACTTTATAATTAAATAAATTGATATTGGGAATCATTATCAAAATAATATTGAGAGGGACAAGCAATTCATTAACAACAGGAGGAGTCTGCGCAAGGCCATTAATTAAACAAGGGGGGAGGCACGATAATCACACGGCAATGACCGGCTACATCATCGTTGTTCCTATGGCCTGAATCACCGCCGTGCGGCCCAACGCTGAGGGAAACATGGAAACCTCGGCATATGGCGGGCAAGCATCAAGCGCTGGCGAAATGGGGTGCGGTAGGAGCGCAGAAGAGAACCGGGTATTTATTTTTACATTTATATAAAACATAACGACTTTACACAAAATTATTTAACAGGAACGATTAATTTTTCAATCGTGGGGGGAGATCTATTGAATTCGGGAAAGAAACGGAAAAAAAGCAAAATCGGGCTGGTCGCCCTCGGTCTGAGCGTTGCCATGAGCTTGCCGGCATACGCCGCTGCCGCCGAGGACGATTATGTTTACCAATTTGGCGAAATAGTGGTAACGGCCGCCGGCTACGAGCAGAGTCTTGTCGAGGCGCCGGCCAGTATTTCTGTGGTCACCGCCGAGGAAATCAGCCGGCGCGGCTATACCGATCTGGCGGGCATCCTGAGTGATGTCGAAGGCGTCGAGGTGCGCGGCTCGGTCGATCGGGCCGGGGTAACGGCCATCAGCATCCGCGGGCTCTCGGAGGAGTATACGCTGATCATGGTGGACGGCATTCCGATCAACGGCGACCGCGCCAACGGCGGAACCCAATACGGCGGCACGGTGGCGGGCTCTTACCTGCCGCCGATGGCGTCCATCGAGCGGGTTGAGGTCGTCCGCGGCCCGATGTCGACCCTGTACGGCTCCAACGCCATGGGCGGCGTGGTCAATATCATTACCAAAAAAGTAAGCAGTGAATGGAACCACAACCTAACGACAGACTACACCGTCTACCCGGATTCCGACCGGGGCACCGTCAGCCGCTGGTCCTTGTATTCAAGCGGTCCCTTGGACGACGACGACCGGCTGGGACTGTCCCTGCGCGGCCACTGGCTCCGGCGGGGCGCGTCCGATGCCGTCAAGGGCATTGTCCCCAACGAGGGCTTTGTCGCGTTGCGCAACTACAGCCTCGGCTCCAAGCTGACCTGGCAGCGGGACGACAGCAACAGCTTCTGGCTGGACGTCGATAAGTCGGTCAACGATTTCTCCAAATCGGTATCGGCGACCATGCGGAGCAACCCGTTCCGCGGCGACCGCTTCAAATGGACGCTGGGCAGCGACAATAAAGTCTCCTACGGCGACTGGAGCACCACCCTGACCTACAATGAAATCACGTGGAAGGGCTATTTAAACGGCGCCCGCACCATAGTAAACGACAACCTGACCTTTGAAACCAAGCTGGTCGCGCCGGTTGGCGACGCGCATAAACTGACGGTGGGCGGCAGCTACTGGGATCAGGAGCTCACTGACCCGAATTACGTCGCCGAGCTGGGAAAGGATACGCTTACCGCCAAAACCACCGCGCTGTTTCTGGAGGACGACTGGCGGCTTAAGGATGATCTGACCTTTACCTACGGCGCCCGTTACGAGCACCACGACTTCTTTGGTAGCCATGTGTCACCGCGGGGCTACTTGGTCTGGAAGGCCAGTGACAATTGGACGCTGAAAGGCGGCGTCAGCAGCGGCTACAAACGGCCTACCCTCGCGCAGTCCACCGACGGCAGGACGGGCGGCAGCCAGGGCACTGACCCAAATAGCGTGCCCACCCACAGATACGGCAACTCCGACCTTAAGCCTGAGGAAACCACCAACAAGGAACTGGGCTTCTATTACCAGCAGCCCGGCGGCCTCAGCGCCAATGTCACCTTCTTCCAAACGGATTTTAAAAATAAAATCCAGTCGGTGGATCTTGAGAGCGGAACCTGGTGGAAAGGCAATTACCTTGATCCTGACGCCGGGGTTAACTATGCATCCTATCAAAACCTGGGCGGCAAACAGGAGGTCAAGGGGGTTGAGCTGGGCACCAAGATTCCGCTGGCGCAAAACCTAGGGCTGAATTTAAGTTACACCTATACGAACAACGGCGATGACGGCTACCGGATCACCAACGCGCCGAAGCAGTCGGTGAACGCGCGGTTGAACTGGCAGGCCGACGAGAAGACCAGTGCCTGGCTGCGGACGGAATATCGCGGCAAAATGCTGCGGTATAACACACCAACCATTACTGCGGCGCAGCAGCAGGCCATCGACAGATATGGCAAGCACTTCGGCACCTATACCCTGCTTGACCTGGGCATATCCCGCAAGCTATCCGACTCTGTCACGCTGAATTTCGCGGTCAACAATCTGCTGGACAAAGACCTCAGCGAGCATTACACTTTCAATGGCACGAACTACTATAAGTACGGTACTCTCGGGCAAAGCTCAAGCGGCGGCGCAGTCTTGCCGGGCCGGAACTATTGGGTATCCATGAACTACAATTTCTAAAACGTATTTTGTGGGAGCCATGCAGACGCGGATGTGTCCGGTCTGCATGGCTTTTATTCGGCCGCCGCGGTCTCTCCTCAATACGGTTGGCGGCTATGCACAAAGGAGGCTGAGCGACTGCTTTCCGAAGCTTCCGGCTACCTCTATTTTCGTGTTTTCTCGCATTGCCCGCCCAATATTCCGTAGATCTGTTTATGGGTTATCCAAATTCATCTGTGATTGCACTTATTCACAATAAACTACAACTAATCTAACGACAAGGAGGCGACGTAATGCCGCAGCGAATTTATCAGTGCAGTATGCGGATACGGGCCGTAGTCCGGACGTCACAGACGGAAGGAACCGGTGGCAATGATGCAATACTGGTATAAAATACATAAATGGACCAGTCTGGTTTGTGCAGTTTTTTTGTTGATTATGTGCGCCAGCGCGCTACCGCTGATTTTCAAACAGGAAATTAACGACTTTAACCGGGTACAGAGGCCGGTGGTGTCAAGGCCGGCGCCGCTGAAGGCAGCGCCTTCGCCGCTGGAAACAACCCCTGTTTCTTTGGGCACGCAGGCAGCAAATATTCTTGAGCGTAATCCCGGCTACAGCCTGCGCGCGGTTTCGCTGGATTATGAACAGCAAAACGCGCGGTTTTCCCTGCAAACAGAAGGAAAAAGGCTGCAGATCCGTACTGACCTTCAGACTGGCCGGGTGCTTGAACAGTCCGAACGGAGTGCGGGTCATGGTGGCCGGGGGGGACAGTCCGATAACCAGATAAAGTATACGGCTATCCCCCAGTTTCTTAATTTCATGCACCACATGCATGTGGACCTGTACCTGGGGTCTTTCGGCCGGGATTTGCTGGGCTGGATGTGCGGGTTAAGCGTTGTTGCCCTGTTGACGGGGTTGTGGCTGTATGCGCCATTCATGAAAACCGTCCCGTTTGGAGTCATCCGCGCTGCACCCTGCCGGCACTGGTGGATGGACTGGCATAAGCTGTCAGGCATTGTCACGCTGGTCTGGGCGGTATTGTTATGTTTGAGCGGCTTTTTCCTGGTCTTTGGCGGTTCGGTGAGCAATGCCTGGAATGAAAATGTCCGCCAGGAGTTGTTGGCCAAATACCAGGGAACGCCTTTTTCCACATCATCGCATATTTCCCTTGATGATGTGCTGAAAACAGCCGCAGCGACCTCGCCGGAGCGGCAGGTAACGTCAATTGAGCTGCCGCAGGAAGACGGAAAAATGCCCTGGCATTATGTTGTTCGCACCCAGGGCGAGGGTTTTGCCGCGCGTTTTCAGCAGTCTGTTTGGGTTGACGCGTCGACCGGCACTGTCACAGCCACGATTGTCCAGCCCTGGTATCTGCAGGCAATTTCATTGGCCAGGCCAATTCATTTCAACAACCATGATACTTTACCGTTAAAAATCCTGTGGTTCGTTACCGATGCGCTGACCTGCTTTATGATTATTACCGGCATTTATGCCTGGTGGGTAAAATTCCGGCCGGCCAGACCGGTAGCCTCGCAGCATTTGACGCCGGCAGAACGCCCGGTACGCCAGTCGAACCGGCAAATCTGGCTGCTGCCGGTTGTCATTATCGCCCTGTCCCTGGTCGGTGTTCTGGCACCGTTAGCCGGCGGACATTACAATACGCCGGCGACAGTTGCTTTGGCAATACCTCTCATCCTGACGGTATACTACTGGCTGCGCCGCTAACCCTCCGGCCGCTAACACGGGAAACAAACACAAGGGGCGTGCCCGACACGCCAGGGCTGGAGGCCTGACGCTTATTTTTTGACCGGAAGCTGGGTTCTGCGGAATCCGGCTTTTTTTATTTACTTTGAAGATGGCTTGGGCTGAGGACCGCTGTTCCTGTCAATAAACTCCATGGTATTGATAAACAAGTAATGCCGGCAAGTGAAAGATGTCATTGAATTAATTTTTAAAAAAATTATAAAAATCCTATCGTTATTTGTAACAAACTGTACGGATAAAGAGTAGAAGGATAATCCTAGCTTAATAAGTTATTCTTCAAATAATATGGTAAACAATAAAAAAATTGTAATTCAGAATGTAAACACTGAATTGTGGTCTAAAGAAAATTTGCAGGCAAAGCTAAGGAGTGGGGATATCCGGAGCCTGAGGTTGCAATTTAGAATTATAAGAAAAGTTAACCAATGCAAGGAGCAGATGGCAAAACAATGCCAGGGCTCCTTGTTTTTCTAATAACAGGAAACTAAGGTTATTTCCCGGTGGTAAACATATCGCTTTTATGGGTAAATACATATCTGCTTTTTCCAGCTTGTTATTTATGCTGCACAACATCATAGTACCGTGAGTCACCTAAAAGTTTAGGAGTGACCCCGAGAGTGTGTAAACGGAATAATGTTCCAAGAAAAGGGAATACTTAGAAATGCTTTTACTCATCCGGAGGATAGGTCAACGGTGGAGACCGAACCGAGCGCCGGGAGAGGTTTGGCGGGACGGTGGATTCGGTAGAGTCCGCCCCTTATTTTGCCGCCTCGGAAAACCAAAGCGGTAAACTCCGGGGTTCGGGGCAGCCAATGTCGTCAACTTAAGAACTTATATAACACTTTTTCGTCTAATTCGTCGTCTGTGGTGGGCATCTTTCGGACAATCAAAATGATGTCCTGGACGAACTTCCGTTTTAAAACGAGATGCTTCAGCAATTACTCCAGCAAAAATTTGTTGCCGCTGCCTTGGATCTAGGCATAAAAGCATAAGGATTAATTTGTCTTTTAATAGGCCAATAAGCATTTTCTCATTTGTCTTGTGTTTATATTTTAGATTTTTCTCGTCTTCCGCTTGCTTTATAGTCATATCAGACTCTATCTTTGCAAAAGCAACTAAGTTCGTTAAATACATGGTTACATAGAAATCTTGCTCTATAGAAATTGGAGTTCGACCAGTAAACTGCTCTATTAACATACTGCTTTTTATCGTATTGGACTGACTCAAGGGGACGGTTCTCTTGAGTCATTTGTTCTTATACATCTTGTAGTGCGGCCAGGACATGAAGACCTGAAACAAGATATTAAAGTAGCGTAAGCATAGGCAGCAGCAAAAGCAGCTCCGAGCAGACCGTTCATATCGAAACCGTGAACCCTGCCAACATCAGCGCCGGGAATACGGTAACCATAACGGCAACTGGCGGTGATGTGCACCTTACAGGCACAAAAATAGATGCCCAGGATATCACGATCAAAGCGGCTGGTGATATCAACCTGGAGGCCGCCCAGAATCAGCAGCAGGTACAAAGCGACAGCGAAAGTTCCGCCTGGAGCGCAGGCCTGGTGTTAGGCACCGGCATCTTCGGCAGCTATCAACAGGGCCGCAGCAATGAAAACGCCAGCACAACCAGCCACAGCGGCAGCAGTTTAATCGCGGCAGATACAATAACCCTGGTTTCGGGACAAGACACCAACCTCATTGGTTCGCAGGTAGAAGGGGCCAAAGTAGTCGCCGCAATTGGCGCCGACCTTACTATCGCCAGCTTGCAGGATATGGACACTTACAGCGCGAACAGCAAAAATACCGGAATCAACGCCGGCATTGGCAGCGGCATAACCGGCTCCTTCAGTAAAGGCAAAACAAACTCCGCTTACCAGAGCGTGACCGAGCAGGCCGGAATCAACGCCGGAGAAGGTGGCTTTACCAGCGAAGTCGGCGGCAACACCGACTTGAAGGGTGCGGTCATTAGCAGTGATGCCGATCCAGACAAGAATAAGCTCAGTACCGATACGCTGACCTTTAGCGATATTGAGAATAAGGCCGAGTACAGTGCCAGCAGCGTGGGAGTCAATCTAGATACCCGCAAAACAGCAGATGCCAAAATAACACTCAAGGGGACGGTTCTCTTGAGTCATTAATTCTAAGGCAAGCCTTTTTTAAAAAAAGACTTGCCTTAGTTAGCTGGTCTCTGCTTCATTCCCCTGCTTCGGCGGGAATATCCATACAACAATTGTGGCGCATATTGACAATGGTAACAAATCATATGATAATAGGTAAAATGATATTAATTCTCAATTGATTGGATGGAAGGGCAATGGCAGCTACGATATACAATGTTACCAATCGGCAGGAAGAAGAGTGTCGTGTATGCACAGGTCTTGCCGATTTTTACCGGCGTGCAGGTTTTGAGTCGGAGTTTTATATTCCCCCGGAGCTTGGTGACGGCTATTACCGGCGGATTAGTCCCGGCGGCTTGCTGGAGATATTTATCTGCAATAATATGTTTTACAGTCCGTTCCATGTGGAAGCCAAAGCCGGACAAGCCAGTTACGGCCTTGGATTCTGCTTGGGCGAAGGAATGCAGTGGGATCTGCAGGGGGTTAGGCAAAGCTTACGCTTTGATACGGATGAATGCTTTGTGGCCGGCAGCGAAGAAGGTAAAAAATATTTTACTTATGCCGCCGGGAAAAAGTATTATACTCTGTGCCTAAAGACAAAACCCGGCCAATTACAGGCGTTTTGGGATAGCCTGCCGCCGGAAGCCGTCCGGTTATGCCTGGCCTACAAACAGGATTTTAAACATTGGCAGATATCACCGTCACTGAAAATTGCTCTGCAGCAAATACTGAACTGCCCCTATCAGGGTGCGTTAAAAGCGTTGTATCTGGAAGGCAAGGTTTTGGAATTGACTACCCTTTATTTTACCGAAACCTTATTACAGAAAGACAGCAATTCCCGGACGGAAAACCTGTCGGCTTCTGACATCAGCAGTCTTTATAAGGCCAAGGAAATTCTGGATCATAGTATCGCTGCTCCCCCTTCGCTGGCGAAGCTGGCTCAAATGGTCTGCCTCAACCAGTTTAAGTTGAAAACAGGTTTCAAGAGCATTTTTGACAGGCCTGTATATGCCTATGTGCTGGACAAACGGATGGAGGCAGCCCGGTTATTTCTGGAGGAAAAGAAAATGCAGGTAAGCGAAGTGGCAGACATGATGGGATATTCCAATGTCAGCCATTTTGGCAGGGCATTCCGGAAAAAGTATGGCATAAACCCGGGCCAATATAAAAGGAAAGATACATAATGCGCTTGTTTCAGCAAGGCCTGTTTCACCGGCTTCAATCCGGTGGAGCAGGCTTTTTTGTCCTGATAGAAAGTATAACTTTCCCTGGAAAGGGCAACATCGGCTTCCGCCTTCGCCAAGGCTCGGCGCAAGCCGTGTTTTCTTTACCAAGAGCGATAAGTTAAAAATACTTTTCTGGTGCTTACTGCTACCTTTATGAGTAGAAAAGGCAGCAGTAAAACTCTATAATTCTAAGAAGAAAAAGGGGATGGATTCATGTCTACAGAAAGCTTGAACAGCCAAATACTCAACGCGGCAGGCCAACGCGGTGAGAGGGGGTATGCAGTGAAAACAATAAGCGCAGTGCTGCTGGTAATGATAATCGGCGCGGGCTTGCTGGCCGGCTGCAAACCGGCAGACGACAAGGCGGCAACAGACCGTCAGGTCCGCCAGGCGGCGACTGTTGCTGGGGAGCAAAAAGGGCAATTTCCTGTTACCTTTACGAATTTTGACGAAAAGGGGGCAAAGGTTGATATTACCTTTACCAAAGCGCCGGACAGGGTAATCTCCTTAACGCAAATTACCACCGAGCTGATGTTGGACCTGGAACTGGAAGACAAACTGATCGGCGTAGCGAATTTTGACAGTCCGGTTTTGCCGAGGCATGCTGCCAAACTGGCAAAAATACCGGTTCTTGCCGCCCAATATCCCTCTAAGGAGCAACTCATCGCCCAAAAGCCGGAATTGCTTGTGAGCTGGCGCATGCCCTTTTTAACCGAGGATGCCTTGGGTTCGGCCCAAGACTGGCGCGACAGGGGGATACAGGTCTATTTGCTGCGGCTGGCGCAAAATCTGGAAGGGGTCAATACACTGGAAACCTATTACAAAGAAATTGAGGATTTCGGGAAAATGTTTGCTATCCGGGACCGGGCCGGCGCTTATATCGCCAAACAGCAGAACCGGATTGCCGCCATCCAGAGCCGGCTCGGCGGCGTAGACCGGAAAGTCAGAGTGATGCTGCTGATTGTGCTTGACGGTGAGAAATTCGGGGTGTGGGGGCAAGACCATTTTGTGGCTGACATGATAAGTAAAGCAGGCGGCGAAACCCTGGTAGCAAAAAGCTCGCCTATTAATCAGGAAGTCATTGTGGAGCAGAACCCGGACATTTTAATTTGCGCTGCCTATGCGGTAAAAGGGATGAACCATGAAACCGTGCTGGCCCGGCTAAAGGAGAACAAGGCTTTGCAACATGTTGCGGCGGTAAAAAACAACAGAATTTTGGTTGTAGACTTTGCCGATATCAATACCGGGGGAGTCCGGGTCGTCGATACGATTGAAACCTTTGCCAAGGCCTTTTATCCTGAATTGCTGCAATAGACAATAGGTCTATATAGGCAACCGGCGCAACATGGTCGACCGGAAAAAGCGGCAATTTCAAAAGGAGGCAATGCATGACGAAAAAAGCAAAAACCGGCTTGGCCAGGCTGTGGGAAATAAGCGGGGCGACGCCTTGGCCGCTGGCCGCGGCCGGCATGGTCTCGGCCTGCGCCACGTTGCTGTTGTTTGTACCCTATTACTGTATATATACCATTCTTGTGGAGATTATCAGCAAGGCCGGTGACCTCTCCCGGGCCGATTGCGGTTACATAATCAAGTATGCCAGGCTGGCTCTGGGGGCGGCAGGTACGGGACTGGCGGCTATGTATGCCGGTTCTGTACTGTGCCACCGGGCGGCATTTAAGGTCTTATATGATCTGAAAATAAAATTGGCCGGACATCTGGCCCGGCTGCCCCTGGGTTTTTTTACCGATCATTCCAGCGGCGCCATCAAGAAAACCATTGAGTACAATGTCGAACAGCTGGAAGGGTTTATTGCCCATCAGCTGCCCGACTTAATCGGTACCCTGGTCAGCCTGGCGGTTATTTTTACTTACATGTTCGTATTGGACTGGCGCCTGGGGCTTGTCAGCCTGGTGCCCATCCTGGTGGCGTTTGTGCTTCAGTGGCGCGTCTTTACCAATCCGGACACCGGGAAGCTGATGCAGCAGAAACAGGCCAGTCTGGCGGCGATGAATGCCGCCGCAGTCGAATATGTCCGGGGCATGCCGGTAGTAAAAGCCTTTGGGCAGTCTGTCAAATCCTTCGGTGTCTTGCATGCGCGGATTACCGGATATAGAAAGCTGGCGCTGGCTATTACGCAGACCTATAAAACCCACAATATCCTTTATCATACTTTGCTTTCCGGCATTCTGGTATTCCTTGCTCCGGCAGGAATATTCCTGCTGCAAGGCACTGCCGACCACACGGCCTTTGCCTTTACTCTGCTGTTTTTTCTGATTCTGGCGCCCGGCGTCAGCGCCCCGGTTACAAAACTGGCTTTTTTAGGCGCCGGGGTGAAAATGATTGCCGTCGGGGTAAAAAACATCGATGAACTGCTACAGGCGGAGCCCATATCCCAGCCGGCCGTATCGCAACCGTGCCGGGGCTACGATATTGCCTTCCGCAATGTCAGCTTTTCCTATAATCAAGGTGCGGTTGCTTCGACAATGGCCCTGAAGCATATCGATTTTACCGCCAGGCAGGGGACGGTGACTGCGTTGGTGGGTCCTTCGGGATCGGGAAAAAGCACAGTTGCCCATTTATTGCCCCGCTTCTGGGATGTAACGGACGGCGCTGTTGAAATAGGCGGTGTCAACATTAAGGAAATGCTGACCGAGGATTTGATGAATACCGTTTCCTTTGTTTTTCAGGATGTGTTTTTATTTGAGGATACAGTTTTTGAAAATATCAGGATCGGCAGCCCCGGGGCAGCGGCGGCGCAGGTCAGGGCGGCGGCGCAGGCGGCCCAGTGTCATGAATTCATTACTAGGCTGCCGCAAGGGTATGACACTAAAATCGGTGGCGGCGGGATGGCTTTGTCTGGCGGTGAAAGGCAAAGAATCGCCATTGCCCGGGCCATTTTGCGCGATGCTCCGGTTATTGTGCTGGACGAAGCCACCTCCTTTGCCGATCCGGAAAATGAGGTGAAGATTCAAAAGGCGCTGACCGAGCTGTTACAGGGAAAAACCGTCCTTATCATTGCTCACCGGCTTCATACCGTCCAGCATGCCGACCAGATCTGCGTGCTGGACCAAGGCCGGATTGTTGAGCAGGGGCAGCATGAGGAGCTGCTGGCCAGGCAGGGCGTATACAGCCGCCTGTGGCGGGCATACCTTGATGCCGACCAATGGGCGCTGGCCTAACAGAAAGGTGGTTCTGTCTTGCGTAATTTGCTGTATGATCTTTCCGGGGGAAAGCCAAGCGCCCTCATCAAGCCGGTGCTTTATACGACGCTGGATACTTTTATCAGAGGCGGGTTTTCCTTTTTCGCCCTCCTGATTATTCTGGAGCTGATAAAACCGCTGAAAATCCCGGGCGAGATCATTAATTTTACCAATTTAACTCTGTACTGCCTGGGCATCCTGGCCTCGCTGGCCCTGGCCACACTATTCGCCGTTCTGAGTTTCCGCCACACCTACACCAGTGCTTACAGCCTGGCGGCTCAGGGCAGGCTTGAGCTGGCGGAGCATTTGCGCAAGCTGCCGCTAGGTTTTTTTCAGGCCAGGGAGCCCGGGGAGCTGGCCGCCACCATGCTCAATGACTATACCCTGCTGGAACATACTCTGTCTCATGTGTTCTCGCGGTTTATCGCCGGCTTGCTGCTACCGGTGCTTACACCGTTTTTGCTGGCGTTTGTCGATGTCAGGATGGCTATTGCTATGTTTGTTACTTTGCCGGCGGCGCTGCTGCTTATATACCTGAGCCTGAAGCTGCAGCAGGTATGGGGCAACGAACTTAACGCGGCGAAAATTGATTGCTCCGGCAGGCTGCAGGAATATCTTGCGGGCATGAAGGTAATCAAGGCCTGCAATAGCGGCGGGGCCAGCTTTGGGCGGCTGAAAAACGCCTGGGAAAATCTGATGCACAACAGCATAAAAATCGAGGCAGGCCTTGCTCCTTTTATGTTGTTGGCGACAGGCGTTTTACGCAGCGGCCTTACCGTCATGATTCTGGCAGGGGTGTATCTGCTGCAGGGCGGCAGCCTTGATGTAACGGTTCTAGTCGCATTTCTGGTTATTGGCGCACAGATTTTCGAACCGCTTACCGCCACACTGGTTAGCTTTAACGAGCTTACTTTTGCGGCGCTGGCGGCGCGCAGAATTTCGGCTATCCGCACCGCGCCCGCCTTGTCCGGAACCGGCGCGGCCGGTCAAGGCGGCTATGCTATTGCGTTTGAGCGGGTCGGATTTGGCTATGGACCGGAGGCTGTGTTTCGCAATCTTACCTTTTCCCTACCGGCTAAAGCCGTTACCGCGATTGTCGGCCCGTCCGGCTCCGGCAAAAGTACAATCCTGCGTCTGATTGCGAGATTTTGGGAGGTTCAGAGCGGTCAGATCAGGATTGGCGGTACCAATATCAGAGAGATGGAGCCAGAGCAGTTATTAAAGAATATTTCCATCGTGTTTCAGGACGTGTATCTGTTTCATGATACCATTTACAACAATATTAAAATCGGTAAAGAGGACGCCACCGGGGAAGAAATTGAACAAGCGGCGCGACTGGCGCAATGTCATGACTTCATAACCGCATTGCCGCAGGGCTATGACACGATGGTGGGGGAAGGGGGCAGCACGTTATCAGGCGGGGAAAAACAGAGAATTTCGCTGGCCCGCGCTTTTTTAAAAAATGCACCTATTATCTTGCTGGATGAAGCGACGGCGGCCTTGGATGCCGAAAATGAGCGGCAGCTGCAACAGGCGATTAATGCTCTGGTCAGCAGCAAGACGGTGGTGGTCGTTGCCCACCGGCTGAAAACCATTAAAAATGCCGCCAATATTATTGTGTTGGCTGATGGCCAGGTAGTGGAACAGGGTTCTCATGATCAGCTTATGAAGAATCAGGCTTTGTACCGTCGTTTGTGGGACTTGCAAGAACAGTCCGGCAGGTGGCAAATTAGCAATGGATAAGCCGGCTTTTTAATTTCGCTTAACAATGATAATGACATTCATTATCGAGTTGCCGCTGAACTTAGTTGCAAACAGGAGGGGAAGGCATCATGTTACAAGGAAAAAAATTGGCAAAGAACAAAAAAGCCATGCTCTATGCCCTAGTGAGCAGTACGTTACTGTTTCCCATGCCGGGCAGCTCGTATGCGGCAGCGGAAAACCCGCAGTTTTCCCTGGATACGGTAGTGGTTACGGCTACCAGGGCAAAAGCGAGGCATGATTATGTGGCCGCCACCGGTACAAGTACAACCGGCAGCAAGACCGGCGCGCCGCTGACCGAGACGCCGCAAATTGTCAATGTGGTAACCCGCCAGGAGATGGATGACCAGGGGGTGTACGATCTGCAGCAGGCCTTGCGCTATACCGGCGGTGTGGCCAGTGAAGTCTATGGCACCGACACGCGCGTACAAGCGATGTACGTCCGGGGCTTTCGTGCGCCAAACTATCTTGACGGTCTGAATTTATACAATGGTTTTGCCCAGGGGTATACAACTCCGCTTATGGAAGCTTACGGCATAGAGCGCGTCGAGGTCCTTAAGGGACCCGCCTCCGTATTGTACGGGCAAAATGTCCCCGGCGGTCTGTTTAATATGATCAGCAAGAAGCCGACCGCGGAATCCATCCGGGAAATTCAGCTGCAGACAGGCAGTTTTGACCGCCTGCAGGGCGCTTTCGACTTCAGCGGACCGGTCGATGCAGACAAGACCCGGCTTTTCCGGCTGACCGGCCTGATGAGGGACAGCGGCACGCAGACCGATTTTACGGATAATAAACGCACTTTTCTTGCTCCGGGTTTTACCTGGCGGTTTGACGACGCCACGAGTTTGACCGTACTCGCACAATACCTGAAAGATAGTGCCGGGGCAACCTATCAGGCGATGCCGATGTATGGTACATTAATGCCCAATCCGCATGGCAGCATTCCGCGCAGCAGACTGCTGGGCGAACCCGGCTATGACCGCATTGAGCGGGAGCAGTCCTCGATTGGGTATGAGCTTGAGCATAAGCTGGACGCTACTTGGACGCTGCGCCAAAATCTTCGCTATAATAAAGTTGACTTTGATGGGCGTATGGTCTATGCAACCGGCTTTGTTCCCGGTTCAGACCGTCTGCTAAACCGCGCCACCTGGCAAATGCGGGAGCAGGGTGATATTTTTGCCATCGATAACCAAGCACAGGCCAGTTTTAATACCGGGAGCGTCCGCCATACCCTGTTGCTGGGAGCCGACTACCGCCGTGCCTGGTATGCTGCCAAATTTGGCTATGCTGCCGGTACTGCTTCCGTTTTAGATGTATATGCTCCGGTTTACGGGCAGGGGGCTGCTGATCCGCCGACAGTGATCAACACCACCCAAATCCGGGAGCAGTTCGGCCTCTATCTGCAGGATCAGCTTAAAGCGGGACGCTGGGTGCTGACACTGGGCGGCCGCCAGGACTGGGTTGATACTGATGCCGTCACCAATACCAGCCCCGCCAGACGAAAAGATGATGCCTTTTCCAAGCGGATCGGGCTTACCTATCTTAATGACAATGGCCTGGCTCCCTATGTCAGCTACTCGACCTCCTTTGAGCCGACCAGCGGCGCGGACCGCCTGGGCAATGCCTTTGTGCCGACAACCGGCCAGCAATACGAGGTGGGAGTAAAGTATCAGCCGCAAGGTGCTAAGAGTATTGTAACCTTGTCCGGTTTCAATCTGAAGCAACAAAACGTGCTCACCCCGGATACCGTTCAGACCAGCTTTAGCGTGCAGGAAGGGGCAGCACAGGTACGGGGTGTAGAACTCGAAGTCAAGACCAGCCTTACGAACCATCTCAGCCTGACTGCATCGTACGCCTATATGGAATCAGAAGTAACCAAGGCTAATCCCAATGCTGCCGGCACCAGCAATATCGGGAAAAGGCTGCCCTTTGTACCGCAGCATCAGGCCTCACTATGGGCCAACTATACGCTGCCTGCCGGCCGGCTTGACGGACTGAGTGTTGGTGCCGGTATCCGGTATATTGGTCCAAGTTATGGTACGGCGAGCAATGCCACTGCTTATCAGGGACAGACGGTATCGTCCCGGGTTCCTGGCTATACGTTGGTTGACGCCGGTGTTCAATATGATTTCGGTAAGAAGAATCCCAGGCTGGCCGGCGTCAGCATGGCTATAAACGTAAGCAATCTTTTCGATAAACAATATGTGGCCAGCTGCCTTGGCGAGTATAATACTTTTTACGGCAATGGCCGTACAGTGCTGGCAACCTTGAAATATCAATGGTAAAGGGCAGCGAAGCATCCTCTTGACCGGCGGTGGGGACCGTTCTATAATATTACTGATAATGATTTTTATTATCAGTAAATGTTTTGTTCCACTGTCTATAACAAGCGTTGTTTTGGTAGACTGGTTTTAATATGCAGAACAGCGGTAATGGAGGGAAGAATTAGTTTCTGCCTTTACCGCTTGTTATTTTTCAGAATATACCTATGTGAAAAAAGGAATGGGAGACTGTACAGCAGTGATGCACTTAAAATCCCGGCAGAATTTTCAAATGGCTGCCCTCATTCAAAAGAGACGAACTTTTTTCCTCTGGACGGCAGGCCTGAGTGCGGCAGTTCTCGTGTCCATAGTGCTGGCGGTTTGTTACGGTACGGTGAGGATTCCTCCCGCGGAAGCCTTGCAGATCCTCTTATCTAAAATGTTGCAGGTAGACAGTGGCGAAATGTCCCGGGCCCATATGGATATCATCTGGGAGATCCGTTTTCCCCGTGTGCTTATGGCTGTTATCGCCGGCGCCGGGCTGGCCATGTGCGGCACCATTATGCAGGCTGCCGTACAAAACCCGTTAGCAGATCCATATATTCTGGGTATATCTGCCGGCGCTTCCCTGGGCGCTACTTTTGCGGTCCTGATTGGTGCCGGTGGCATATTCGCCGGCCTGGGAACAGCCTTCTGGGCTTTTGGGGGAGCCTTGGGAGCTTGCCTGCTGGTGATGGCTCTGTCCGGCATTGGCGGGCAGATGTCTACAGTCAAAATGATCCTGGCCGGTACGATTGCCAATGCTTTGTTCAGCGCCTTTACCAATTTTATTATCTATACGGCTGGCAATGCCGAAGGTATCCGTTCGGTTGCCTTTTGGACCATGGGTTCTTTGGCTGCGGCCAAATGGAGCAATTTGCTTTTGCCGGCCCTTGGGGTTATACTTTGCGGCGGCTTATTCCTGTGCCAGTCACGCATTTTGAATACCCTGCTGTTAGGCGAGGAAGCCGCAATCACTTTAGGCGTCAATTTACCCCGCGTCCGCCGGAATTATATGCTGGCCACCGCCCTGATTACGGGCCTGATTGTTTCCGCCTGCGGTGTGATTGGTTTTGTCGGGCTGATCATTCCCCACATTGTACGGGGCTTGGTAGGGACCGACCACCGGCGTCTGCTGCCCTTTACCATTCTGGCGGGGGCGCTGTTTGTAACCTGGGCGGACGTGCTGACCCGGATCACCCTGGAATCGGGTGAACTGCCCATCGGCATCATTACCGCACTTCTTGGCGCGCCTGTTTTTATGTATATCTTGTTTAAAAACACCTTGGGCTTTAGCAGCAAATAGGAGGATAAAAATGGAGCTGGCACTGAAAAATATCAATGTAGAACTCGGTAAACAGCATATTATCCGGGATATCTCCCTGGATGTCCAAACAGGTGACTTTGTCGGCATTATCGGGCCGAACGGCAGTGGCAAGTCCACCCTGCTTCGTACCGTCTACCGTGTCCTTACGCCTGCCAGCGGCACTATTCTTCTGGATGGGCAGGACTTAAGGAGTACCAAGTTTGCCGAGTCAGCCAAAAAAATGGGCGTGGTCGGACAGTTCAATCATCTAGAATTTGACTTTACCGTTATGGACATGGTGATGCTGGGACGCACCCCGCATAAAAAGATGCTGGCGGCGGATACGTTGACTGACTACGAAATCGCTCTGGAAGCAGTCCGGAAGGTCGGGATGGAACCGTATGCTGACCGGAGTTTCGCTTCGCTGTCCGGCGGTGAAAAGCAGCGGATCATTCTGGCCCGGGCGCTGGCCCAGCAGCCGCAGATATTGGTGCTGGATGAGCCCACCAATCATTTGGATATTAAGTACCAGCTGCAGCTGCTCGCCACGGTCAAATCCCTCGGAATTGGTGTATTGGCTGCGTTGCATGACCTTAGCCTGGCAGCCATGTACTGTACCAAGCTCTATGTTTTAAAAGACGGAAAAATTGTGGCAAGCGGCCCGCCTAACAAAATCCTTACCCCGGAGTTAGTGCGTACAGTATACGAAATAGGCTGCGACATTCGGGAAAATCCCGACAACGGCTACCTAACGATCAACTACTATCCGGAACCCGGCCAGCATATTGAAAGAGTCATAAAATAACAACGCAATAGCTAAGTATTATCAGTCAGAGCTTTTATGTAAGGGGTGAAAATGACTCAAGGGTGACTCAAGGGGACGGTTCTCTTGAGTCATTAATTCTTCTACAGCTTGCAATCCAGCCAGGACATGAAGACCTAAACAAACTATTAAAGATCATCAGAGTTATTTCAGTGACTTCTGATGATTTTTTATTGCGTAATCATACCACCCGCTATGCGGGCAATGTCGTCAACTTAAGGGGATGTTTGTCTAAAGATATTATTTAGCCTGGAAAGATTTCCTTGCATTTACTAATAGTAATTAATTTGGAAAATTTTAAAAAAACCTATCGCTATTTGTATCAAACTGTACGGATAAAGAGTAGAAAGGTAATTCGTAAGGTAAAACAGGAATTTGAATTTAAATAATAATTAAATTCACAAGCTGAAGAGTGGGTATGAGATTATCCGGAGATGCGGAAGGTGGACAATTTTAAGATTCATACAGAACAAATCAACTAATGCAAGGAGCGGGAAGGCAAAACAATGCCGAGCTTCTTGTTTTTTTATAATCAAAAAATTTTTTACGGTTAATACCCAGAGAGAACATACCGCTTTTATTGATGAAAGACATATTTATATTTTTCCAGAATTGTTATAAAGCTGCAAAAAATATATTGCAGCTTTATCTATTAAGGAGGTGTTTGTATGTGCGGTAAATCAAAGCTAATCGCAACTTATCATGTAAAAGGAGGGCAATATGACACAAAAGAAACTGAGTATGATTCAAAAAGAATTGCAAATATTATTCGGCGTTACCAGGAATTGAGAAGTACAGCTGAAATAACTGCTGCACAATATCGGCAAATCAGCAGTGGCGGTGGCTTTACACATGGTAAAGATGACATTGTGTGTGCACTTGCGGATATTGATCAGGGAGTGGTTGTATTATCGCCGCGGCAATTGACAGTGTTCGAGTTATTAAAACAGGGCTATCAGGTTGAGGAAATTAGCAAAATGCTTGGCATCAGGCCGGTAACAGTAAAGTTTCATATCCAGGAAGCAGTCGTCCGGTTAGCGGCTTACCTCAATACTCCCCAGCGAAAAAGAGGTGTAAAAGGATGAAGAAATATTATTCCCTGGAGATGCTGGAAAATCTATATCGCTGCCAGGAACCCAGACTGTCGGCAGAGGAGGCTAAAGAAAAGGCTAAAAACTTACATCGTCAATTAAACACCCTGGATATATCCTGGGCCCGGAGTAATCGCCGGTTTTACACGCACAATCAACTTCAGGATTTTTCGCTGGACTATATTTAATTTTATACCTAATCCTTTTGAACCCATTGTGTACGGATAGAGAATAGGAGGTGAGCGAATGTATTGTCCATTACTTTGTCTTAAGCCGGAAAACAACTTGGTTTCGTTTTGTCAATGCCTGGAGGATGCCTGCGCCTGGTGGATTACTACCGGTACCACCGGCAAATGCGCCATATGCCAATTGGGTCTAACCGCAGCCATGACTGACGAGACGGCATAACCACAAGGAAAGAGAGGAAGTGATCCTATGATTCCCACGCTGAAACTAAGCGATATTATCAGTAAATGGCGGGATGCCTTGCAAGCCAGCCAGCCCATACAAGATTTTTGCTTAACTCATTATAATAAGGCGCCCAATATCTTTGTCGGCCTTAACGGCAAACTGCCGCCAACGGCAGAGCAGTGCCCGCTGATTATTCTTTATCCAGGTTCTAAAACAGAAGGGCTGGAATTGCAGGAATACGTGTATAAGCTCACGCTAGGCTGGACGATAGTGCAAAACGCAGTGACTGTAGACAATCAGGTAACAGAGTTCAGTGGCATTACAGAATGTGATGCCCTGGGCCAGTTAATCTATTTGGAACTTGCTCAATTAAGCCCGAACAACCCAATCAGTGTGTTGGATTACAGTATCGAACCAGTTGCCTATTTCCCGCAGTTTCCCGGGCGGATGGATATTACCGTGAAAATCGACCCTGTAAATGGCTATAGCATTCATTTTTAAGGAGGATTTACCATGTCAAGAGCAAAAGGAATTAACTCTCAGCTGGCCCTGGCTTATGAGGCTGCTTACGGGCTGACGCCGGCAATTCCCCAAGGCTATAATATGCCTATCAATCAGTCCAAACTCACAATCAGTCAAAACCGGATAGATTCCACAACCATTCGCGGCCGCCGCGACCAGCTCCAGCCGGCGGTCGGCAATACCGACGTAGCCGGCAGCATTGTCGCGCCAATTGATCAAACCGGTATCGGTTTCTGGCTGCGGGCCATGTTTGGCAATCCGGCAACAAGCGGCGCCGGTCCTTACACCCATGTATTTAAAGTTACCAACAGGCAGCCGTCGCTGGTGCTGGAGCAGCAGTATCCGGATATTACGGCCTATGAAAAGTTTAACGGCTGCAAAGTCAACAAATTTTCCTTTACCTATGGCGGTGACACCGAATTAACTGCCAATATCGATATTCTTGGCGCCAAACGTACCGTTGGGGCCGCGCCCCTTGCGTCATCCCTGACCGCCCTGCCGCTCCTGAAATTCAGCAACTTTCAGGGATCGATTGAGGAAGGCGGAGCACAACTGGCCATAGTAACGGAAGCCAGCCTGAGCGCGGATTTCGGTCTGGACGGCAATACCTATACCATTGGCGGCAACGGCTGCCGAACCGACTTGCCTGAGGGTATCCTCCAGGTGTCCGGCAGTATTAAGGCGTTTTTTGCCGACACGGTACTGCTGCATAAGGCGGTTAATAACACGACATCCTCCCTAAAATTCAAGTTTACCAGCGGCACCCATAGCCTGCAATTTTTTATGGAAGAAGTCATTTTTCAGCAAACATCACCCGGGATTGAAAGCGAAAAAGGGATCTATATCAATCTGCCCTTTAAGGCCTTTTACGATAATGGCGCCGGCGGCAGTGCTATTGTAGCGACTTTGGTGAATGGTTTTGCCTCTTATGCAACGGTATAGCCTTAAAATTTTAAGAGAGTAAAAGAAGCCTGCCTTAGAATGAATTAACTACAAACTAAAGTAAAAAGGCGCAAGCTATTCCAACAAGCAAGTGGTAGCTTGCGCTTTTTTATGCCAAGATTGAAGGTGATAGATGAATGAGCGAGGATTTTGTTGGAAATAGGTTATATCACTTGTACGGCGACAACTCAATTGTGTCAGATGAAATAGGAAACCTGTTTGTCGTCAGTCCTTGGAAAACTCCTTATTATACAACGGCGGCAGGAACAAAGGGGGATTGGCTGTTACGGCAATATGGCGATTCAATAGTTGTTCGCAATGGTGATGGAGTTGCCTTTGCAAGATTTGGCGGGGATTGGTATATATCTTCACTGCCACAGCTAACACCCTCATCATCTCCTGGCGTCGGTGCTACCGCGCATACGGCGACGAAACAATTTGATAATAATAAACAAGCTGCCTGGTATGATCAAAAATGGCGAATAGTAAGAGCAGCAAACCCTATGTGGACTGATCAACAGGTATATGATGAAATGACCCGGCAGATTAATGAGGCAAACTGGAATGCTAATTATAAAAAATTAATTTTTGATATTGCCAATAGTAGTTCACGGGCAGAGCGAGAAAACAAAATTAGTACCCATAAGCCGGAGCTAGATGCATATCGCAAATCAGGAATTAATGTTGATAATGATTTAAGATATCTGAGAGATACGCAATGGCAGGACGAAGCTGATTTCGCTGATAAAACGGTAGCGTTTTTAAAGGAGGTACAATATAGTATTGGCGTTGATTCAGCTAGTGGTATCAGTGCTGAGTATTTACTGTCTCCTGATAATCGCGCACATGTCGTAGAAGAATTAACGGAACAGGAAAAAGCAGAAGGGGTAACGCTGCAGTATAATGAGGATGGCACGACAACGAAAGTTAAGGGCGAAATGCCGCTTCCGGGAGAGCTGGAAAAAATTGATGACCGGGATAGGGTTAAGCGACAAAGTATTGCCGATGGCATTGGAAATTTAGTAGAATCCTGGAAATTGTTGAAGGCAAACCAGGAAAAGGAATCGCGAGAGACAATGGCGAAGAATATGCTTGCGCTTGAAAGAGTTTCGCCGGAAGATCCGCTATATGAGTTTAAATTGCGAGAATACATGAATTTGTTGGACGGACTTCAAGACTCCGTGGTTCCTGGGGGTATGAAATTTGTCCGGGGTTTAAACGGAGTCATTAAGGGGTCGAGTAAAGCTGGCAAACTGTTGGGATCTCTTGACGGGCTAACTTCCGCTGAGCGAACCGTGGTGAGTGACCTATTATCAAAAGGAAAGAAAGTAGAGATAATAGCTAAAACCACCGAATCAAAAACCCCGGATTTCTTAGTAAACGGGGTTAAGACGGAATTGAAATCGCTTGAAAATCTAAATCTAAATACCGCTATTACTAGAATTCAAAAGGGCTTTAAGCAGGGAGCCGAAGTAGTTATAATAGATGGTAGGCAGGCTGGATTAAGCATTAAAGATTCGGAACAAGTTCTCACTCGCGCTGCTGGAACCTACGAGAGTAAAGCCTTACCTGGGCGGGTTGAAATATGGACAATAGAAGGAATTGTAAGGAGATGATAGTATGGCTAGGCTTTTGTGTAAATGTGGTGAGACTCTCTCAAATACGCAGGCTCCTAATGACATTGAGTTAAGGGTATATACAGATAGAGAATGGGATGAAATTATACAGCATGATTGTATTGACCCTTTGACGATACCTTTTCCTAAATATGAAGTATGGAGATGCCCGAAGTGTGAAAGAATTCATGTTTTTGACGGTGATAAAGTCATAAAGCGATACATCCTTGAAAAGGGAAAGTAGTTTTATTGAAAAAGTTCAACTTCGTTCGAACTCAATGCAAAATAGGAAAGTCGGTGGCTGCATCGCAGAAACCTCTGTACCTTCTAATTTTCTGACAAACTGAGTGCAAAAGGGTAAGTAAATCTGTTGATGATCTTAGCCAGTAAAGCTTATAAGTTGCTAAAGAAGGATTAAAGTTTGAAATGGGCAGTAGCAAGTGGATAGCAAAGTAAAACAGGCATAGCAAGGAATTGATAAAAAGATTTGGGATACGTCAAAGAAATGGCTTGAGGCAGGAATCGTGCTAGGGGAAGACCCTGGTACAAAGGTTCTATGCCCGGAATGTGCTCAAAGTGAATTAGAAGTGCAATATACGAAGCGAATTTGAGCCGGAATTGCTTGAACGGATTATACGGTGCCCGGTATGTGGGAAATATAATGCGTTGAGAATGAGGCGGCAGCATAAAGATACTTAACTGAAGAATGCTGGTGCTAAATAGCTGCTTGACAATCATAGGGCACAGCGGCTGGCTGTAGAACACAAATTCTGCAGTCAGTCTACCCACTCTACCCCTAGTGCTACTTATGCAGTGAGAGATACCAATGCATAGGAAAAGTACTAGATGTGAGATTACCAGAGGGAATGGGAGCACGGTGGTCTGCAGATGGTAAAACGTTTATTGGTTTCTTAGAACGATTTTCAACCAAACCGTAAAGGAGAGAGATAATATGAAGGGATGGACTGCTGATTTTACAAATAATGTACTCAATGATTTTGAACTAGTTGTGGAAATATTATACAATGATACAGATGTAGCGATAATAAGAAAAGGAGAAAATGGATTAGAAATACAATGGTAGTGCAAATCAGAATCAGTTAATTGTTCCGTTAGATTGGTTTGCAGAACTTTTAGCAGAGGCAAAGAAACAAATAAAATAGTCAAAATACTATACCGAACAAGGAGGTAAAAAAACATGGCCCAATTCCCCAATATCCAACAACCGGTATACCCCTTGACCACTAAAATCAAAGACCCCTCGCTGCAGTCGGAAATGGAAAACGGGCTGGTGGTTTCCCGGGCTAAGTTTACCCGGGTACCCCAGACCTTTGTCCTGAAATGGACGGCTCTGCCTGCTGCTGATTTCGCAAGCTTGCGCGAATTTTACCGCAAAACAGTTTGCGGCGGCAGTAGGGCCTTTGACTGGTATTACCCGACAGTTCCCAATGACCCGTATTCGGGGCGGCTGTTTTCGGTTCGGTTTACCGGCGAAGACTTTAGTTTTGACCTGTCAGCACCGGGATACTATGCCGGTACCCTGACAATGCAGGAGGTGTAATATGCTGAATCTATCAGTTGCCGGCATGCTGGAAAAAAGCCAGCTGGCCAGTGACGGCGTGTGGCTGCTGCTGGTTGAGGTTGCTATTCCCAATTCGGAGGAGCCCTTACGTCTGATCCGCAACAATGAAGATATCGAATGGAATGGCTATACCTGGACCGCCTTTAACTTTAAGCTGGGCGAAATTATCGAAGACAACAAAGGCAAACCCCAGGCAATACCACTGCAGGTCTCCAACATCACGCAGATTGTCCAGGCCTATGTGGAAGAACACAACGGTCTGACCGGAACTACCGTAACCCTGCGGGTGGTGCATTCCCAGCATCTTGACCATGCCTTGCCTGAGGTGGAAGAACTCTTTACCGTCCAGTCAACCACCTGTGACAGCAAATGGGTTACCTTTTATCTGGGCTCCGACATCTCCACTCAGCTCCGCTTTCCTTTCCGGCGGGTGTTAAAGAGCTTTTGCGCCTGGCGGGATCAATATAAGGGAATTGAGTGCGGGTATGCCGGCGACCTGCCGGCGTGCGACGGCACGCTGCAGTCCTGCCGTGACCGGGGCAACTCGGTACGCTACGGGGGCGAGCCCAGTATACCGGAAGGAGGGCTGTACGCGTAAGCTCCGAACTGTATAGAGAAGGTTAGGTAAACGTGATCGCCGCAGGGCGATTTTTTATTTGGGGGGGAGTATGAATAAACAACTTAATGATCTGATTGGCCTGCCCTTTATCGACGGCGGGCGTGATCCCGCCGTCGGGCTCGACTGCTGGGGGCTGTCCACGGAAGTCTTCCGGCGGTATGGGATCAGCCTGCCTGACTACAAAATATCCTGCGAAGATGCCAGCCGGATTCACAGTGAAGTGATGACGCAGCGGGCAGGCTGGCGCCGGTGTGAACAGGAAATCCCGGTGCCGGCGCTTGTCGTCATCCGCTTTACCGTCTACTGTGACCATACGGGGGTATATATCGGCCAGGGCCGGTTTATCCATACCCGCAAGGGGATTGGCGTAAACATCGACCGCATTGACAGTCCGGCCTGGGCAAACCGCATCGAGGGCTTCTATGTACCGGAGGTGAGAGAATGATTACCATAACTATACTGAAAAATCCATTCAACCATACTGATAAGGAAATCCATACCTGCGCACATATTCCCGGCAAAACAGCGTATGAATATATTCAGCCCTATATCATGGGGCTGGATGAATTTGTTGTCAGCATTGGCGGTAATGTTGTTGACAATGCCAAAAAGCAGCTTGTCAATCATGATGACTGGATTGCCGTTTGTCCGGTTGTCGGCAAAAGTGGCCGGGACTGGTTTAGGGCTATTGCTTCGATTGCCCTGAGTGTTGCTGTTGGCAATTTAAGTGCGAGTGCGAGTTGGGGAAGGCTGTGGGGAAATAAGTTCTGGGCAAAAATGGCAGCCGGGGCTGTTAGCGCGATCGGCGGCACCCTCATCAATCACTGGTTCCCGCCGGCTAAAGCCGACCGGACTTATGAAGTCGCTCCGTCCTACAACTGGAGTAATGCTCAGCCGCTGACTGACCAGGGCAATGCCCTGGCCGTAACCTATGGCACCATGCGGACAGCCGGCCAGGTACTGGCCCAGCATGTGTCCAGTGACGGCGATAATCAATATCTCAATCTCCTGTTAGGCGGCGGGGAAGGGGTGATTGACAGTATCAGCGATATCCGGATCAATGACAACCCCATTGCCTACTACAAGGATATTGTTGTCGAAACCCGGGTAGGTGACAATGACCAGACGGCTATCGCCAATTTTAACGATACCTATATTGACCAGGCTTTAGCCTACGAAATTAACAACGACGACACCTGGGTGACACAGCAAAGCGCGGGGAACGCAGTGGAAGGCCTGGAAATCACACTGGAGTTTCCCGCCGGTTTATTCTACGCCAAGGACAGCGGCGGTTTGGGGAACGCGTCAGTTACCCTGCAAACGCAATACCGGCAGGTTGAGGAAGATAATTGGCGCAATGTAGCTGACGGAATGTCGTGGACAGTAACTGGGAACCGCAACGGGAATTTAAAAATGCTATCAGTAAGCTCAGACGCCCCGACAGAAACCTGGACTGTTACCTATGTTGGCCATGACAGTTTTAGCGTATCCGGGTCTGTATCGGGTGTAAAACCAAATGCCCAAAAATTTAAAAACTACAATAACGGGCTCATCGTCTTTAATATTGCGGAGTACAGGGGCGAGAGTGATTCCGGCTTTGGGCTTGGCGACACCTTTACAATCCAGGTAAGCCCCAATATCAACTTGCAAATTGAAGCCGCAAAGAATACTTCGTTCTTCCGCACCTATCGTATTGATAATCTCCCCGCTGCCCAGTATGAGGTGCGCGTTAAAGGCATTGCCAAGAGCGGGACCAGTAACCGCTACTCGACCCGCGTGTTCTGGACCCAGCTGTCAAATATTATTTATGACGACTTTGCCCGTCCGGGCAAGGTGCTTGTCGGCATCAAGGCTCTGGCCACCAACCAGTTGAGCGGGGGCATGCCAAGCATAACCTGGCTGCAAACCAGAAGCATGGTATGGGTATGGAATGCCGATGCCGGCCAGTATGAACAAAAGCCGGCTACGAATCCGGCCTGGGCTGCCTATGACATGATCCACCGCTGCCGGCAGATCAAAAATATTCATACCGGCTATCCGGAGTTTATTGTCAAGGGGACGCCGGCGGCCCGGGCCGTCTATCAGGATTTTGCCCGCTGGGCGGAATTTTGCGATAGCCGGAACCTGACCTTTAACTATATCTTTAATACAGCCGCCGATCTGTGGACCTCGCTGCAAAAGCCGGAGAGTGTCGGCCGCGGCAAGGTAATCATGCGGGGAACCCGGTACGGTTGTGTCTGTGATGCTCCCGGCGAACCGGTCCAGCTATTTACAGTGGGCAATATTCTCACCGATAAATTCCAGGAAACCTTCGTGGGCCTGAAGGACCGGGCCAACGCGATAGAAGTGACGTTTGTCAACAAAGACAAAGCTTATCAGAAGGAAGTGATCACCGCTTATGCCGACGACTATGACAATGCGACCGAGCCGAACATCACCCAAATTACGCTTGACGGCGTCACCACTGTTGAACAGGCCTACCGGGAAGCCAAATACCGGCTGCGGCTCAATCAATACCTGCAGCGGACAGTCGAGCACAGCGCAGACATTGATGCGATCGCCTGCCAGATTAACGACGTGGTTCTGCTGGCCCATGATGTGCCCCAGTGGGGCTATTCCGGACGGCTGCTGGCCGCAACAGCCACAACCCTCCAGCTGGACCGGGAGATAACCTTACAGCCCGGAAAATCTTACACGGTCGCGGTGCAGATCACCAACCCGGCGGCCACCACTGCCCAGGAAGCCCAAAGCATTGTCACTGTCGGTGTGCAGGGTGTGGGAGCAGAAATCAGCACAGATACCGTGACGCTGACCAGCCCGTTGTCCCGGGTGCCGCAACCATGGGATCTGTACAGCTTTGGCGAAACCAGTAAGGTGGTGAAGCCGTTCCGGGTGCTCAGCATCAGCCGCGACCAGGATTTGCGGCGCAAAATATCCTGCATCGAATATATTGAGGACATTTATACAGAGGCAACTGATATACCGGCAGTCAACCACAGCGCACTGGATAAAACAACGGAGGTCAGCAGTGTGAGTGTGGCGGAAGAGACCTACCGGCAAAAGGACGGTACGATTGTTTCCAATCTGAATGTGGCCTGGAGTATTCCCCGCAATAAGCTGGTGCTTGGGTATGCCGTATTATACAGCAGCGACAATGGCCGGACCTGGATCGAATGGACTACCAAAATCAATGCGTTAAGCACCTCGATTATCGGTGTTAAAACCCAAAATACCTATCTGGTAAAGGTCTGCACGATCAACACGGCCGGCGTTGTATCAGCCGGGGTTACCGCCCCGCCGGTGCTGATTAGCGGCAAAGATGCTCCTCCCGGCGATGTGGCGGAGATTATGGCTACCATTGATTCGTCAAACTGCAGTAAAGTCCAGTTGTCCTGGTCGCCGGTGGCAGATATCGACCTTAGCGGCTATCGGTTAGCGGAAAGTGGCAGCGTGATTACGGCAACCCCGATTAGTGACACCCAATATACCTATACGGCAAAGCAAACCAGGCCTCATAATTTTAAGGTCTGGGCCGTCGACAATTCCGGCAATTTATCATTGGTGCCGGCTGCTGTGTCAATTAACGTAACGATTGGACCGGCACAGGTCGCTGGTTTTAATGGTGTCCAGAAAGAAACCGACCGCAGCCGGTTACTGCTGTCCTGGACGGCCAATGGGGAGAGTGATATTTCCTACTATGAAATCCGCAAAGGTTCGGATTGGGATACGGCTGCTGTTATTGCGACCCAGCTGAAAGCGACAATGTTTGAATACACGCTGACAGCGGAAGGCAGCACCACATTTTTAATCAAAGCGTTTAACGTTGCCGGGTATGGGAGTGAGCTGCCTGCTGCTAAAATACTGCAGATCGGCTTGCGTCCCAACACTCCGGCTAACGGCAGCATTGTGCAGGATAGTAACGATAAATCAGTGCTGTTAATTTCCTGGGCGGCTGTTGCTGACAAAGACGTAAAAGAATATGAAGTCCGCCTGGGAACAGCATGGTCTGACGGCATCGTCATTACAACAACCAAAGAAACGAATTGCCGTTATAAATTAACCGCTGGCGGTGTATACCATTTTATGGTCTGCAGCCGGAATGTTGCCGACAAGGTTAGCAGTACCCTGAACCTGTCCGTATCGGCCAACCTAAGCCCGGCGAATGTGACTGACTTTGCGATTGACGTCAGTACAACAGACAGGCGAGTGCTGGACTGCTCCTGGAGTGCGGTGCCGGATACTGATTTAAGTCATTATGAAATACGCCAGGGCCCAAATTGGGATACCGCCGCGGTCGTGGCAAGCCGGATTAAAGGTAATTTCTGCAGTCTTCAGTTTACCGGCGGCAGCGCAACTTTTCTGATAAAGGCGGTCAACATCTCAGGCACTTATTCTGAAGCAGCAGCCAGTTACAATGTCGTGGTTGCTTCAGCACCGAATATACCCGGCGCCGGCAGTGCCATTGCTGATCCCAACAACCGTTTAAAGCTGACAATAGCCTGGGGGGCAGTCGCGGATACCGACCTGGCCGGATATGAGGTGCGTCTGGGCAATACCTGGGCGACGGAGACTACGATAACAACGACGAAAGAAACTGCCTGCCAATATACGGCAGCTGCCGGCGGCACGGTTACCTTCCTTGTTGCCGCCAAAACCATTGGCGGTCAGTATTCCAGCCCGCGGACAATTACCACAATTGTTAAACAAGAACCGGGAGATATCGCCTCATTTACCGCAGAACAGAATGCTTTGGACCGGCGTATTGTAAACTTAGCCTGGAGTGCGGTGCCGGATACTGATTTGCTCGGTTACGAGATTCGCAAGGGTGCGGTTTGGGATAGTGCAGCAGTAGTGGCTACAGGGGTTAAGGCTACCAAATATGACTACCCGGCTACTAGCGAAGAAACAGCAGCTTTTTTAATCAAAGCTATTTCGGCGGCAAATAAATACAGCGCCACGGCCAAGAGCGTAATTTTAACTGTCCGGCTGCAGCCTAATGCCCCTGCTGCCGGCTCGATAACCCAGGATGAAAACAATTCTGCCCTACAGGTGTTAGCCTGGAGTGCCGTCGATGACGCGGATGTGGTATTCTATGAAATTCGCAAGGGGGCCAATTGGGACACGGCGATATTTATTGGCACTACCCGTGAGCTTACCTATCGCTATACTGCGGTCGACAATACTCCCCTGAACTTCTGTATAGCCGCAAAAAACGTGGGCGGTTATTATTCACCGGTATTGCGGTTGACTGCGCTGCCGAATATAAATCCGCAGGATGTGACCGGGTTTACTGTGAGTCAGCAGGTTCAAGATCATTCCCAGGTGCGGCTGAGCTGGTCGGCCGTGACGAACAAGGATTTTTCCTACTATGAGATCCGCCAGGGGATAAACTGGGATACCGGCACGGTTGTGGCTACCCGAATTACCGGACTATATTTTGATGCCAGCATCACCTCTGAGGACGAATATACTTACTGGATCCGGGCCTTTAATACGGCCGGCAAAGGCAGTTTAAGCCCAACCGGTGTCAGCAGCAGGTTCAGCATGAATCCATCAACCCCGGCGGGGCTTACGGTAGCCGCTGACCCCACTGACAAAACCAAAATCAACATTGCCTGGAATTCTATTGCTGACCAGGACGTAAAAGAATATGAGCTGCGTGCAGGTATAACCTGGGATGATGATGACACAGTGATCATTACCAAGACCAAAGAAACAAAAACCAGCTGGTATCCCCCAGCCAGTCTGACCTATCATTTTATGCTGGCAGCACGCAATAATACGAACTGGCTATCGGATATTGCCGAATGTAATTTTGACGCCTATATTGAGCCTGCTGATGTCCAGGGCCTGCATGCGATGCAAAACGGCAGCAACGTGCTTATGGTTTGGGATAAGGTTGACGAAGCCGATGTTGTCGGTTATGAGATCCGGGAAGGCGGTAGTTTTGACAACGGCTCTTTAGTAATCACAGGCATCAACACCCTGTCCTATCAGCTGCCTGTAGATACTGAAAAAACCTACCGCTATTGGATTAAAGCCATTAACCGGGCCGGTAAGTACTCGCAGCAAGCGCTGAGCGCGGAGGTGACGATTGCCGGCTTGCCACCGAAAAATGTAGTGGAAGAGTTTGATGAAATTACTTTGCAAAGTGGCAGCCATACCAATACTGAGTTTGGACCGTCCCTGCTTAATATGAGCAATATGGGGGGCCGGTTCAGTGATTACCCAACAACGAAATTCAGTGATGTTGGCGGTCAGACAGTGCTCAAGCTTAAAAGCGCTAATCTGATTCCGGATGGTAATTTCCAGACCGGCGTAATCGGCAGCCAATGGCTAAAAGCAGGCACCGGGACTTTGGCGATAGTCAATGGTGTTTTACGGCTTACTGCCGGCGCAGCCGGTACCAACGGCCTTTATTACGATTTCCCGCAAACGCTCAGCAATGGCGCTGTTTACGTTATTGAGTTTGCGGCCAGAGGCAGCAAGGCCCTTAGCTTGAGCGGCGGTTTTACCGGTCAGAATGGTGCATACGCCCAGGCCAATGTGACTCCCGCTGCCGGCGCCGCCCAGAACCTGACAACTGCATGGCAGGTATTCCGGCGGGAATATACGATCGGAGCCACCGGCACAGACCCGGGAAAATGCCTGTTTAACTATGGCACCTATGCAGTGGGGGACTGGAGTGAGTTACAATGGGCCCGTATCTATAAGAAGACCGAGGAAGGTCTTTTTTTAGTAGGCCAATGGGGTGGCGGTTATTATCCGGCCGGTGAATATGTTTGTGTCCGCAAAGACCTGGGTCAGCGTATCACGGCGAACATCTCCAGTCAGTTTGTGTCAACCGTTTTACATGTTGCCGGTGTTAATGCCAAGCTTCAGTTCCGTACAAGCCAGGATGGAACAACTTTTACCGAGTGGGCAGACTTTAGCCCGGTACTTGCTACTTTTCGCTACATTGACTTTAAGGTGCTTTTGTCTACCGCTGATCCGGGGCAAACACCGGAAGTCAATATCTTAAAAGCCGTTATTGATGTTCCCGATACGGATAAAGCGGGCACTGCCGCAATTACAGCAGGCGGGACTACAGTAAACTATGGCTATACCTATTGGGATTATCCGGCAGTAGTGCCGACGGCAATCGGTGCCGGGCTGCGGGCCGAGCTGCAAAGTGTCGGCAAAAGCAGTTTTACAGTCAAGGTTTTAAATACCGCCGGCGTAGCTGTTGGCGGTCAGATCACATGGATTGCAAAAGGGTATTAATTTAGTCCTGCATATTATTTTAGAGGAGATGATTACATGGCGCTTGATCTTACGAGTCCGGCCGATACAGAGTATTTATCCACTGCTCCCGGTAAAATCCGGGAAAACGACAGGGCAATTGTCAATGATAAGATTGTCAATGCCGGGAAACTACAGGATTTAACTGTCGGTAATGCCAGTGGAAATATCCCGGTTAATAACGGGACCTTGAGTGTTGGGTTAAATGCGGAAAAACTCAACGGTCAGCCAGGTTCATATTACTCGCCCTTCACTCACGTACATGCGGTAGCAACAACTACCGCCAACGGGTTTATGGCCAATACGGATAAAAGCAAACTGGACGGCATCGCCGCCGGGGCGGAAAAAAATCAGAATGCCTTTGCCAGTGTCAAGGTCGGTACTACTACTATCCAGGCCGACGCGGCGGCTGATGGCCTGGAAATGAAGGCCGGCACCGGCATAACCTTAACACCCGATGCTACCAATGATGCTGTAACCATCACCGTGACGCCGGACGGTCACAGCCACACGGCCGCTACGACCAGCGCCGCCGGCTTTATTTCGGCAACAGACAAAGTAAAGCTGGACGGCATCGCCGCCGGCGCAGAGGTAAATCAAAATGCTTTTGCCACTATCGTTGCCGGCGGGGTTTCGGCAGCTGCCGATGCGAAACAAGACACCTTTACCATCAATGCCGGGGCCGGGATAACCGTTACCGGTGACGCTGCCAATGACGCCTGCACAATTGCCGTCACGGCTAACGGCCATACCCATACCACCGCCACCACGAGCGCCGCTGGCTTTATGGCCCCGGCCATGGTAACAAAATTAAATGGTATAGCTACCGGCGCCCAAACAAACCAAAATGCATTTAGCAATGTGCTTGTGGGCGCTACTACGGTAGCGGCAGATTCGGCTACTGACACCCTGGAACTTGTTGCCGGTGCCAATATAGCCCTGACCCCGGATGCCACGAATGACCGGGTAACGATTGCCGTAAGCGGTAAAGTACCGACTGCGGCAGCGGCAGATACAGCGGCGGCTTGTACAGGCAACGCGGCCACAGCAACAACGGCGGGTGCTTGTACCGGCAATGCGGTAACGGCAACCAATGCAACAAACCATATTGCCGCCGCTAGTGGCGCCCATACGGCAAGCGCAATAGCCAGTACAGCTACAGGTGGGGTGGCAGCTACTAATGTGCAAGCCGCTATTGCCGAATTGGACACGGAGAAACAGCCTAAGGACGCCACCTTAACAGCCTTGGCGGCAGTGGTTACAGCGGCCAATCAATTAATTTATGCCACCGGCAATGATACTTTTGCAACCACAGGCTTAACCGCATTTGCCCGTACCTTGCTCGATGATGCTAATGCCGCCGCGGCATTGACCACACTTGGAGCCGCCCCCAAAGCTTCACCGGCCTTCACCGGCACACCGACAGCACCGACTGCAGCCGCAGGGACCAATAATACTCAGCTTGCCACTACCTCATTTGTACAGTCTTTGGTGACTACTTCAGGCAGCGGCATTGTGGCAGCAAGTTTAGCTGAAAACGGTTACGTAAAGTTCGCTAACGGATTAATTCTCCAGTGGGGATTTGTGGCTTCATCAAGGGCCACCCAATTACATTCCCCATTGCAATTTCCAACAGCTTAGTTTTTTGGTATTATTGGCACCACCATACACAAGGACACTAGTCAGGCTAGTGTCGAACATGTTGATCAGACAGCTATGGACAGCTAACTACATTTGATATTATCCACTACCTCATTTAATGGGTCCAATTGGATGGCTTTTTGGATAGCAATAGGCATATAATCGCCAGTGGGGAAAAATCACCATGAGTAATAATGTTACATTCCCTATTGCCTTTCCGAGAGAATGCTTTACGGTGGTGGCCACTGCACAAACTGATGGAGGTTTTGCCGTAGTATGGGATTTTACCCCAACAAGTGCTATTGTAGGTCAAAAGAATAATAAGGCAACTTGGCTTGCACTTGGGTATTAAACCCCCCCAGGGGGAGAGGTTAGATGCCAATAGCAATATAATTAATTGTCATTTTACCGTATTGCCAAGAATTTCTCACTCTTATTTGTGACAGATTTGGAAAAATGCAATGTGCTGGTTGGTCTGGGGAAGCGTCATAAGCCGAATTAAAAGGGGATGCTATTCCTATAAAAACAGAGTTGAATGTAATCGGCAATGAAACAGTGATCCCTCCATCTGCTGGAACATCTGAAACAGTTCCCCACTGGTGATTATATGCCTAATGCTATCCAATAAGCCATCCAAGTGTACCCATTAAATGAGGTAGTGGCTAATATAAATGTCAGTTAGCTGTCCATGTGCTTCTGATCAACATGTTTGTCACTAGTCTGACTAGTGTCGTTGTGTATGGTGGTGCCAATAGCACCACAAAACTAAGCAGTTGGAAATTGGATTGGGGAATGGAATTGGGTGGCCCGTGACGCTTCCACAAATCCCCACTGGTGATCAATGGCTTAATATCCTATGGCAATTATAAGCGGGTAAAATGTTTCCCCTAGAAGTGAACCCTGTTGTTGATAAATAGTAATAGATGATTGATTATAGCTAATCACTTGGTGCCAAGAATCTAGTACCTCAATATCGTTCCCCCCCAAGGTAGTATTTGGCGTTACTATAGTAGAAGTAGCAATTAAACATGCAGTAGGAAAGCTAATTGGAAAATTTATTGTACTTCGTTTTTGCCCAATAATACCGCCCCCTTTTCCCCACTGGTGAAAGAGAAAGGATGATAAAAAAATGAATAAATACTATGCAAAATTCTGCGAAAATGGCGAACGCGAAACTTCAGTTGCTTTTAATGTCCATTTTAGGACTGAAGAAGAATTGCAGCCATATTTAGATCAAGGCTTTATTCCTATTACTGACGAAGATCAGGCACTGTACGCCACTCATCAGTATATCCCGTGGCGCCGACAAAAAACCGGTTGCCAAGCCGCCCTATGTACCGACAACTGAAGAAAAAATGACTGTAATCAGGGCGGACCGAGACCGGCTTCTGAGCGAAAGTGACAAATATATGTTGCTGGATTACCCGGTTACCGATGAACAGCGCGAGGTGTGGAAAGTGTACCGGCAAGCCTTGCGTGATATGCCCGAAACGTGCGATCCGGATAAGCCGGTTTGGCCTGGGAAACCAGAAGAGTAAAGTTAATAAATCCTTATAAATCAAGGGTTTGACGGCTTTTAGTATGCTTGAAAAACAAGTGACTTGTTAGTAATTATATGAGGCGGGAATTGTAAAGAGGTTAAACACCTATTATGTTGTCTTATAGAAACACGCTAGCAACAAATCAGATCAAATTTATAGCCTTTTTCAGCTCCCGCAAATCCTTGTGTGTGTACACCTTTTCAGTCACATCTTTGGAGGCGTGGCCCAGAATGCGTTTGATAGCTGTCTGATTGGCGTTGGCATTGTTTAAGAGGGTGGCCGTGGTATGGCGGCAGTCATGGGGCCAGTGCTTCATTTTTAGAGCCGCCATGATTTTTTTAAAGATTGTTTCATAGTAAGTGTGATAGGACATTTTTTCCCCGGCATTAGTCACAATTAGGTATTTGTCACCTGACTTTGCGCGTTTCTCAATCATGTCAAATATCTTGCGATTTATAGGTATAACACGGTTTCTCCCTGCTTCCGTTTTAGATTCGGTCACGATGAGATAACGGTCACGCAACTTAATGTCTTTGGGTTTGAGATTTAATAATTCGCCGATACGAAGACCGCTAAAAATCATAATTAATATGGTATCCGTATGTTCAAACTCATCAGCATGTTTGATGAGCTTATTAATTTGCCGAGTTGTAAAGGGCTTACGGGGCAGGACAGGGGTATTTTTACCAATGTCTATGTAATGGCTATAATCTTTGTCTGTTATTTCATTGATGATCGCATAGGCATAAAGCTGACAAAGCAAAACTTTGACCTTTTTACAAGTGCTATAGCCATTGCCTGCCAAGCGAATTGTATTGATTACTCCCATCAGATGAGCGACTTTTATCTCTACAAATTTCATTTGGTGCAAATCCACTGAATTTTTATAGGCTGACTTGTACCCGGATTTAGTACTTTCGCTGATATGCTTAAATTTTTCCGCTTTCCATAGCTCGAACACTTCAGCTAAGGTTATGCTATTGGGGTTGAATAATGCCGGGTTTTTGTTATATTCAATTAATGCGGCAAGGGCTTCAGGCGCTGTTTCATAGTAGCCAACTATAAAATACTGGGGGGTGTTTTTTATCGTCCCAGCCAATTGTTTTTCGGGCAACGAAAGGACGCCGCCTGTTGCCAGAGAGTTTAAATACGCTGCCAAATCCATTGGGTAGTTTCAACAAGATCACTCCTAAAGATTAGTCTATTTAGGAGTATACAACACATAGGGCAGGTGAGGGAGTTGGAAGCAACGCAAATTATACATATAATGGCGCAAAACCCGAATATGATCGGTTTTATTTTATTTGTCATATGCTTTTTACCGTTGCTGGCCTATGTTATCCGTAAGGCAGACAAGCAGGCAGACCGACAGCAGGAGTTTTTCAATAGATCAATGGATGATGCAAAGGTCAGGGAAGAAAGACTGGGGGATTTAGTAAATAACACGCTAATCAAGCAGACGAAAGCCTTGAATCATATCAACAATACCATGATGTGCCTGAACCAAAATGTGGGTGATATCAAGGGCCGGGTGAATGAATTTGAACATGACATTGGTTAGAGGAAGGGCAACTCACCATGAAACATACAATTAATGGAGGCCACTGCCCTGGGGTGGATCCAGGGGCAGTAGGGATAAGCGGTCTACAAGAAGCTATTGTTGTAAGTGATGTAATGCAACGTACAGCCGGTTATCTCCGGGTAATTGGCCATTGCGTGTTAGTGGTCCAAAAAAATGAACTGGCGAAAATTACAGCAGCATCTAATCAATTCGGGGCTGATTTATTTGTAAGTATTCATTGTAATGCGGCAAACAAGGTTTCCGCCAAAGGGACTGAGACCTATTGCTACTCATTTGGCGGCCAAGGTGAAAAACTCGCCCGGTGTATCCAGCAGCAAATTGTCGACAGTCTGCATACTGTTGACCGGGGCATAAAGACAGCCAACTTCCAAGTGTTGAGGGAAACAGAATGCCCTGCTGTTTTGGTGGAATTGGCATTCATATCTAACCCGGATGATGAAAAATTACTGGCTGACCCCGATACGCGTGATACGTTTGCCAGAGCCATAGCCAGAGGTATTACCGATTATTACTTGTTATAATAGATTAAAGCCCGGTTCAGCCAAGCGCTGTCCGGGCTTTTTTTGCATTGATAGAGGAAATGCGGGGGACAGGTCGTTCAGGTAACTTGTTTCTGAACCTATCCTCCCCAAAATATCACTATGCCTGGTGAAACCAAATGAAACCTTCTTCCCCCCCATGACACGATTTTTCTAACTGCTAAACATATCCAATTAAAACCATCACAAAGTTTAGAACACAACAGATCAGAAGCGGCATTGGCCTGTCCGCGAGCAGGCGACATACAGCAAATTAATCCTCGCCAGTTATGTCGGCAATCCCTAATATATGGTATTATAAAGGTAAAGCGCGTTATGTGCTTTCTGTGAAAGGAAGGGGATTTATGCGCTTATGTATGACTTGTGCGGACAGGGTGGGCCTGCTGCTGGATGTTTCCCGGGTGTTGGCCGAAGAGGGGATAAATATTGCGGCGATTGAGGTGGGGCGGGGCGCGGTATATCTGCAGTGCCAGCAGGTCGCTTATGAACAAAAGCAGGAACTCCTGCGGGCGCTGCAACAGGTGGCAGGGATACACAAAATCACTGAGATCGCTTATATGCCGTCGAAGGAACGGGCCGAGCAGCTGGATGCCATTCTGGCTTCCGTACAGGATGGGGTGTTAGCGGTGAATGAACTGGGCATTCTTAAGCAATGCAATACCGCTGCCGCCTGTCTGCTGGGACTGGATGACAATGGGCTCGAGCAGCCCCTGGCCAGTCATCTGGCCGACAGTCTGCTTATTACCCGTACGCTGCAGGAGGGGCGTTCGTTCCGGAACCGGGAGGTTTTCCTTGACAGCCTTGGCGGTTATTGTGTCGTCAGCACCCGCCCTTTGCGCAATGATACGGCCGGGGTGGTGGGGGCGGTAGTCATGATCCGTGACGGCCGGGATGTCCGGGAAATGGTGCAAAAGCTTACGGCGTTCATGCCTGTGACCTTCCAGGATATTTCCTGCGCCAGTCCGGTTATGGCCCAGGTGCTGGAGCAGGCGCAGCGCTATGCCGGCAGTGCCTCCACTGTGCTGATTCACGGAGAAACAGGCACTGGCAAGGAGCTTTTTGCCAGGGCGCTGCACAGCGGCTCGCCCCGGGCCAAACGGATCTTTGTGCCTGTCAATTGCGCCGCCATTCCTGACACCCTGCTGGAAAGCGAATTGTTCGGCTATGAAGAAGGGGCTTTTACCGGGGCCGCCAAAGGCGGCAAACCGGGCCTGTTCGAACTGGCCAACGGCGGCACGTTGTTTTTGGACGAAATCGGGGAAATATCGGTTCATCTCCAGGCGAAATTGCTGCGTGTGCTCCAGGAAAAGCGGGTTCGCCGGTTAGGCAGCTCCCGCGAACTGCCGGTAGATGTGCGGATTATCACCGCCACGAACCGCGACCTGGAGGAGATGGTGGCCCGTCAATTATTCCGGGAAGATCTGTACTATCGGTTAAATGTTATCCCCCTGTTCCTGCCGCCGTTGCGGGAACGGGCCGAGGATATTCCGCTGCTGGCCGAACAGTTTCTCAAGCGCTTTGCCGCCAAGCTGCAGACACCGGTATACCGCTTTGCCGCAGCTGCCATGGACAAGCTGCAGGCCTACTCCTGGCCGGGCAATGTGCGGGAACTGGAAAACATTATTGAACGGGCGGTCAATCTGGTGGACGGGCCGGAAATTCAGCCCGGGCACCTGCATATGGGCAAAAGGCCTGCTGACAACAAGCCGGTCAAGGTATGCTTTGAAACCTATCAGACCCTGGAGGAGCGGGTGGCGGAGGTCGAGCGGGAGATATTGCAGGCCACCATAAAGCGGTTTCGTTCCTCCCGGCGGGCCGGGGCGGCGTTAGGGCTGTCCCATACCGCTGTTATCAAGAAAATGAAAAAATACGGGCTCTGGCCGGATAGTTGTTAGCGTATTTGCCGGCTGGCCACTGTAACCGTTTGGTAACGCTGTCAACCTAACCGTAACCTTTTGTTTACAGGGTGACTGATTTTTCTGGCAAATATCGCTCCTTTGGCTTTGGCATACATTTTGCAATAGATAGAGGGCAATGGCAAAGCTGTTTGCAGCCAATATTTATATAGCAAAAGGAGGATTTATTTATGGCCAGAACTATCGCCGAACCGTTTAAAATTAAGGTGGTTGAACCCATCAAAATGACAAGCCGGGCTGAGCGGGAGGCCGCTATTGAAAAAGCCGGCTACAATACTTTTTTACTCAATTCCAAAGAGGTATATATCGATCTGCTGACCGACAGCGGCACCACCGCTATGAGCGACAACCAATGGGCCGGCATGATGCTTGGTGATGAAGCATATGCCGGCAGTGTGAACTTCTACAACCTGGAAGCGGCGGTGCGGGAAGTATATGGTTTTAAGTATGTGGTGCCCACCCACCAGGGCCGCGGCGCCGAGAATCTGTTGTCCCGGATCGCCATTAAGCCCGGTGACTGGGTTCCCGGCAATATGTACTTTACCACTACCCGGGCCCATCAGGAGCTTGCCGGCGCCAGCTTCGCCGATGTGATTATTGATGAAGCCCATGACTCCCAGGCCGATCATCCCTTCAAAGGCAATGTGGATTTAAATAAATTTCAGAGCCTGATTGACCGCGTCGGCGCCGACAAAATCCCTTATATTTGCGTGGCGGTCACGGTTAATCTGGCTGGCGGCCAGCCTGTCAGCATGCAGAATCTGCGCGAAGTTTCTGCCCTGGCCCATAAGCATAATATTAAAGTCATGTTTGATGCCACCCGTTGTGTGGAAAACGCTTACTTTATCCGGGAGCGCGAGCAAGGCTACCAGGAAAAGTCAATCGGCGCGATCCTGAAGGAAATGTTCAGCTATGGCGATGGCGCCACCATGAGCGGCAAGAAGGACTGCCTTGTCAATATCGGCGGCTTCCTGGCCCTCAATGACGAAGCCCTTTACCAGCAAGCCACCCAACTGGTCGTTCTGTTTGAGGGCATGCCCAGCTATGGCGGTCTTGCCGGCCGCGACATGGAGGCCATGGCCCGTGGCATTTATGAATCCATTGATTTCCATTATATTCAGCACCGGATCGGGCAAGTGCGCTATCTGGGAGAAAAGCTTGAGCAGGCCGGTGTGCCGATCGTAAAACCCATCGGCGGCCACGCCGTATTCCTTGATGCCCGTCAGTTCCTGCCGCATATTCCCCAGGACCAGTTCCCGGCGCAGATGCTGGCCGCCCAGCTTTATGTCGAGTCCGGTGTGCGCAGTATGGAGCGCGGCATCATTTCCGCCGGCCGCGATAAAAACGGCAATCACTACTATCCCAAACTGGAGCTTGTGCGCTTAACCATCCCGCGCCGTGTTTATACCTATGCCCATATGGATGTTGTTGCCGAATCCGTCATTGAGCTGTACCAAAAACGCCAGTCGATCAAAGGCCTGGAAATGATTTACGAACCACCGGTACTGCGCTTCTTCACCGCCCGTTTCCGGCCGCTGGCTTAAGCCTGCCTGCCGGCAGGGCTGTCTACTCTGACTCAGAGGCCGAATAAGTTGCTGCTGCTTGTTCGGCCTGTTTTTCTGATAAAAATTAACGCGCAATATAAAATTTTCACTAAACTGGTGTCTTGGCCAGGTTATATTTTAGTTTTAGGGCGAGACAAAATGGCCAAGGGCAAGGAAGCACCGACGACGCATACGGGAAGGGGTCTGCTAGGAGGGGCTGACGCCGCCATTGGCCATTTTGGCCGTCAGCAAACTAAAAAGATAATGTGGTCAAGACACTAAAGGCGATGCATTAAAAGGGGGAGATAAAATAGATGGACATCTTTCGCACTAAGAGTATTGATTTGCTGAAGCAGGAAGCAAGCCGGCATTCGCTGCGCAAATCCCTAACCGCCATGGATATTGTTATGATTGGTATTGGGGTTATCATTGGCACCGGCATCTTTGTCCTTACCGGGGTGGCGGCCGCCAAATATGCCGGGCCCGGTCTTATGATTTCGTTTGTGCTGGCAGGCATTACCTGCGCCTTTGTCTGCCTTGCCTATTCGGAGCTGGCATCGATGGTGCCGATTGCAGGCAGCGCCTATACGTATACCTATACCTCGCTGGGCGAGTTTATGGCCTGGCTGGTTGGCTGGAATCTGATTCTGGAATACTCCGTCGGCGCCAGCGCCGTGGCCGGCGGCTGGTCCGCCTACACCGTCGGCCTCTTACAGTCGGCCGGCATTGAATTGCCAAAAGCCCTGACAGTCGTACCGGCCGATGGGGGTATTGTCAACCTTCCGGCCGTACTCATTACCCTGTTCCTGACTTTTTTGCTGGTAAAAGGGGTCAGGGAAAGTGCGAATGTCAACCGTATCCTGGTTGCCATTAAGCTGGGGGCCATTTTTCTGTTTATCTTTCTGGCCGGGCCCAAGGTCAATCCTGCCAACTGGGAGCCGTTTTTACCCTATGGCTGGGCCGGTGTGTCGGCCGGCGCCGCATTCATATTTTTTGCCTATCTGGGTGTGGACTCCATTGCCACCGCCGCGGAGGAAACCCATAACCCCAGCCGGGATATGCCGCTGGGCATCATTGGTTCGCTGGCCGTTTGCACCGTCTTATATATCGCGGTTACCGCCATCATGACCGGTGTTGTTCCTTACAGCCAGTTAAATACAGCCGAGCCTGTTGCCTATGTCCTCCGGAGCATTGGCTATAACTTTGGCTCGGCCCTGGTCGGAACCGGCGCTATCTGCGGCCTGTCCACGGTGCTGCTGGTTATGATGTACGCCCAGACCCGCGCTTTCTTTGCCATGTCCCGGGACGGTCTGATACCGGCCCAGGCCTGCAAAATTCATCCCCAGTACGGTACGCCTCATATCATTACAATCGTTGTTGGTGTCGGCGTGGCCTTTGTGTCCGGCTTTACCCCTATCCATATTGTGGCGGAAATGTGCAGCGTCGGTACGCTGTTTGCTTTCATTGTGGCGATGGTCGGGGTTATGGTATTGCGTAAAACCAACCCTGACGCCGAGCGCCCTTTCCGCTGCCCTTCCCTGGCCTTTGTTGCCACTGCCGCCATTCTCTTTTGCCTCTATATCATGTATAACCTGGCGACAGGCACCTGGATCCGCTTTGTGGTCTGGAGCATTATTGGCATCGCCATCTATTTCCTGTACGGCCGCTCCCACAGTGTGCTGAATAAGGATAACCGGTAAATCCACAAGGGCTTGGAATGGGTTGACGGTTATAAATAAACGAGTAGGCGAAAAATGAGCGAACCCCTGCTGAAGCATACAGTTTTAGCAGGGGTTCCTGACTCAGGGGGACGGTTCTCTTGAGTCAAAGTGATATTCATAACAGCAAAAAACGGCGACTAAAGCCGCCGTTTCCAGGGGAAGAAATAGGGAGATGCGGAGATTGACACTATGAGAACGTTACCGCTTGCCACCGCAGCCGCCGCCACAATCTTTTTCATTGCGGCGTTGTTCCACGTTAGCTAATTCACAGGCGAAATCAAGGTTTTTTTGCTCCTTTTCATTACGGCGCTGTTCATTTTTTCTATTTTGGTTTTCGTTTCTCATAATCTATCACCTCCGCTATTTATTGTGTCCGTTTTCAGGATTTTGATTGATGGTAAATAAAAGTAAGACCCTTTTCTGTTATATTAATTCAGGTTTTGGAAAATATATAAATATCCTGAAATATGCAGCAGAAAGGGGAATTAGATTGCGTCAATTAACAGCGGTTGAAGTGCTCTCTTTAGCAAAACTGCTAGAGATGGAAACAAATGCCCTTACGGTAGCGCAAGCCAGTCTGATGGCGATAGCGGACGAGCATTTAAAAAACATGACCCAGGCGGGGCTTGCGGCAACCCAGGCCAGAATTGCCGGCTTACAGCAATTTGTGATCGAGAACAAGATCACCGTCACCGGTTCCGGTTTGACAACGCAAGTAAGCGGGGAGGTACAATAATGGCTTCATTGATGGGATCGATTTTTTCCGGCAATACCGGTCAATCTGCTGATAAAACCATTGCCTATAATGCTGCTTATGGTGCAGCTGCCACGGCGCAAGCCTATTTTTCCGCCGCCCTCGCCGCCACTACGCCTGAGATCCGGGCGTTACTGGCCGGATATTGCACGCAAAGCCTGACCGGCCATGAAGGCATCATGAACTATATGATCCAGCAGCAATGGATAAATCCCTACGATCAGCCGGAAAGCCAATTATCAACAGTCGTCCAGGAGTCTCTGGCCGCCTTTAAAAGTCATTGAATCACATGCCGCCATCTCGCAAAGGATGGCGGCAATTTTATTTACTCTTGCCGGCGCTGCCGTGATCAGCGGCCTTGTGAACAAACCGGAGCGAAACTCCCGCCGAACTTTATTGCCGGTTAGCAGGAGTTTCCTTTTTTTGACCGGAATATTATAGTAGCGCCCTGACTCCCTGGCTGCCGCAATAAATCACCGGCGGCCAGGGCTGCCTGGGTATGGGGGAGCATGTTGCACAGCCTTGCCATGTTACCCTGTTTTTATCATGCTGCAGACTGCAAACGGAGGGATAGGTATGCTCTACTGCGCAATCATTGGGGATATAATCAGATCCCGCCAGATAACGGACAGGCAGTTTGTGCAGCGCCGGTTTCTGGCCATGGCGGCCGAGGCAAGCCGGCTGTATGCGCCGGCAATTGAGTCTCCTTTTACCGTAACCATCGGCGATGAATTCCAGGTCCTGCTGCGAGCCATCGACCGGGCCCCGGAGATTGTCGAGCATGTTGTGCAGGCCATGAAACCCGTCGAATTGGTATTCGGACTGGGGATTGGCGCCATTCATACCGATATTAATCCCCGGCAGGCCATCGGCATGGACGGACCGGCCTTCCATCTGGCCCGAGCAGCCCTGACACAGGCGAAAAAGAAAAAACCGAAAATTGTCTATAAGTCTGATGCCGCCGCCATTGAGCTGGTTAACGCCCTGCACTGCTTTATTGAAACCTGTGAGGAGCGGCAGACCAAACGGCAGCAGGCCGTTGTGGCCTACGTGCGGCAGGGCTATACGCAGGCGGCGATTGCCGGCCGGCTGGGGATCAGACAGCAGAGTGTCCACGACATTATCAACGCCGCTTATGTGCCGGAGATCAAGCAGGCTAAACAGGCCATCGCCGGTTATTTAGCCAGTATTCAGCACGCCGGGCCGGCAGGGGGACAACCGTAAAAACAGGTTTGATAACCTGTGAAAAAGGATACAGGGGTAATAACCTGTATTTCAGCCGGCAGGCGGCAGAGCCTGTGGTATTAATGTAAGGTCAATACCGTCAGGGGTTAGCCGGGAATGGAGGGGAAAGGGCTTGGATGTCAATATCGTATTGGCCTTAATGCTGTTAAGCCATGTTATCGCAGACTTTGTTTTACAGACAGACCGGATTGCCGACGGCAAGCGCAGGAATTATAAAATAATGGGCAGCCATGCCTGCTGTTACTTGCTTACCAACCTTGTCCTGTTAGCCCCTTACCTTAGCCTGGCCAATAACCTGTGGTACCTGGTAATCGCCCTGGCCCTGGCTCATTGGTTCATTGATGTGAAAAAAGTCGAATATGACCAGCGCCATAAACATGGCCTGGGATCGTTCTGTCTGGACCAATTAGCCCACATCAGCCTCATCGGGCTGAGCTACCCCCTGCTGCAGGATATTCAGCCAACCGCCGCCTTTTCGGCCCTGGCCGGGTTTCTCTCCGCCCACTATCCGGTGCTTGGTCTCCTGACTAAACAAGATCTATGCGTTTATATCCTGATCCTGTCAGGCTATCTGTTTAATTTTAAAGGGGCAACAGTGATTATCAAGCTGGTGCTTGACAGGTATCTTTACTTGAAAGCGCCGCAGCCATTCCCTGTCAGCCTGCCGCCGGACAGCCGCGCGGCTGTGGCCGAGTCGGCCGCTGCCCGCCTGCCGGCCGGGGCTGGTAAAAATGCCGGTGAAGCGATCGGCAACCTGGAACGGCTCATCATAGTCACCCTGGTGATCCAGCAGAACTACGCCGCTATCGGGCTGGTTTTTGCCGCCAAAACCATTGCGAGATATAAACAGCTGGAAGAAAAGAATTTTGCCGAATATTTCCTGATTGGTACCTTTACCAGCCTGATTGTGGCTCTCTTTACCGGGGAAGCCATTGTGGCCCTGCAGGCCTTTGCCAGCAATGGGTGAGTGCGCAGCGGGGTAAGGTTTGAGTTTCTTATCAAAAAACAGGAGGGATACCTGCATGAAAGCAATGGTCATACGCCAATACGGGGGGCCGGAAGTATTTGAAATGGTGGAAATGAACAAACCGGAGCTTAAGCCGGGGTATGTGCTGGTGAAGGTTATGGCCAGCAGCCTCAACCCCCTGGAAACCAAAATCCGTTCCGGCCTGGCTGCTTCCCTGGGGCCGGCGCTGCCGGCCATCCTGAATGCCGATGTTGCCGGCGAGATTGTGGCTGTCGGCGAGGGCGTTCCCTGGCAGGCCGGGGAGCAGGTGTTTGGCTGCACCGGCGGGGTGGGGCCGCTGCAGGGGGCACTGGCTGAATATATGCTGGCAGACGCCCGCTTAATTGCCCGCAAACCGGCCAATATCGATTACGCGACAGCGGCTTTGTTTCCGCTGGTTGCCATTACCGCCTGGGAAGGAATTATCGAAAAGTCCCTGGCCCGGACGGGGGAAAAGCTTTTAATCCATGGCGCTGCCGGGGGCGTCGGCCACATGGCCCTGCAACTGGCGAAGCAGCAGGGGGCTGTTGTCTACGGGACTGTGACAACGCCGGCCCAGGCGGATATCGTCAGCGACCTGGGGGTCGATCATATAATCTTGGCGCCGGAGGAGACGGTTGACAGTTATGTGGCCCGCTACACAGACGGCCAGGGCTTTGATGCCGTGTTCGACCCGGTAGGGGGCGACAATCTGGCCAAGAGTTTGCAGGCCGTAAAATTAAAAGGCGTAGTCTGCACCACCAATGCCAGAACTACGCTTGATATCAGTCTTATGCATGCCAAAGCCCTTACGCTGCAGGCCCTGTTGATGACAGTGCCCCTGCTTTATAACCGGGAGCGCGAGCGCCATGGCGCCATATTACAGCAGATAAGCCGCTTGATTGAACAGGGAAAATTGCGGATTCAGCGTGACCCGCAGCAGTTTGCCTTTGCCGACATTGGCAAAGCCCATGCCTATCTGGAAAGCCGCAAAGCCGCCGGCAAGATCTCCTTAATCAATACCTTTGGCCAGTAGATGGCGGGTAAGAACGCGGCCGGCAAGGAGGGAAAGCCATGTACCCTGTTATTATGGAAGCCCGGTTTTACCGCCGGCTGAACCGGTTTGTTGTATTGTGCGCAGACGGGGACGGGCTAAAACAGGCCCATCTGCCCAATCCCGGCCGGATGTGGGAGCTGTTGCTGCCAGGGACCTTGCTTTTTCTGGTGCCAACCGCCGGCCAGGACCGGAAGACCGGCTTTAAAGTCATTGGTGTCGAACGGGACGGCGTGCCGGTAATGCTGGATACCCACTACAGCAATACCGTGGCCGCCGGGCTGATCAGCCGTCAGCGCATTCCCCAGCTTGCCGGCTGGCAGGTGCTGAAACGGGAAGTGCCGTTTGGCCACAGCCGTTTTGACCTGCTGCTGGGCCGGGGCGAGGAGCGGTTTATCCTGGAAGTCAAGTCCTGCACCTTGTTTGGCGAACGGCTGGCCATGTTTCCTGATGCCGTTACCGAGCGGGGCCGCAAACATCTGGAGGAACTGGCCCAACTGGCCGGGCAGGGGTATCGGGTAGGCGTTCTGTTCCTCGTCCATTGGCAGCGGGCCGAATATTTCCTGCCTGACTATCATACCGATCTGGAATTTAGCCGGACCTTTTTCCGCCTGCGCCATACAGTCCGGTTTATGGCGGTGTCACTCCTGTGGCAGCGGGATTTTTCCCTGCCTGACGCAGTGCGGCCTGTGGCTATTCCCTGGGAAATAATCGGCCGGGAAATAAACGACAGCGGCTGTTACATCTTTATTATCCGGCTGCCGGCCGCGCAGGCTGTTGCCATCGGCAGCAAAGGCAGCATGGTCTTTAAACAAGGCTACTATCTTTATGTGGGCTCGGCCAAAAACAACCTGAGCAAACGGCTGGAACGGCATCAGCGCAAACGGAAGCGGTTTCACTGGCATATCGACTATTTGCGGGCCTGCTGTGAATTCCAGGCGGCCATTGCCATCCGCACTACAGCCGACCTGGAGCACGAGCTGGCCGGAGCCATCAAGGCAATTGCCGGCTGGCAGGTGCCCGGTTTCGGCTGTACCGACTGCGCCTGTGCCAGCCATCTGTTTGGCATGGAGGAAAACCCGCTGCACCAGCCCCAATTTATAAAAGTGCTGCAATACTTCCGCCTGGACCGTCTGGCAGCGCAGCTGGGGGAGTAAGGGGGCTGCCAGGGAAATTGGCAAACCCTTTACTATCTTATCAAAAGTAATAATAAAGTTATTATTTTTGATAAGATGATATGGGCTTATGGAAATGGTAAGATTATTGCTGGCTTTTAAATTGGTAAAGCGCAGCAATTATTAAATATAATAATTGTTGTATCAATATTGCCAGCGGTGATCAATGATTTTAGCTGATTTGTTGTGGTCCCTGCCGCCGCCATAACCGGGAGTTTATACGAATTAGCGGGCAAATTGATTATATTATATTCACTTTATTCTCAACTATATAAAAAGTGGCATAAAATTTGCAATTATATAGATTAAACATAGCTGAGAAACCGCCAGCCTGCTGGGGTGTCGATGAAAAGGGGTCTGCATTGTGAATATAAGTCTAACAGAAGAGCAGGGAAAAGCCTTTGTCCTTCTCCAGGATGTTTTATCTGAATTGTGGGGCGAGGAAGCGTTGCTGTTTGTGGCTGACAAAGATTGCTGCGTAGTCAGTCTGACTGTGCCCGGCTCTTTTAGACAGAAAGGGTATGCGTTGCAGCAAGGCGACCGACTGCCGCCGGGGTCCAGTGGTAGAAAGTGCATTGAATCAGGAAAAAAGATGGAGGTTTTAGTCCCCAAAGAAGTTACCGGCTTTCCTTTACGGACCATAACCGTCCCCATCGTTAAGGCTGGTCAGGCTGTTGGCTGTGCGGGTATCGGTCACAGCCGCGAACGGCAGCTGCAGCTCAATGAGGCTGTGGAAAACCTCTCCGCAAGCTCACAGCAAGTTTCGGCTGCCGCGCAGCAAATCAATGAGCACTCCGGTGAGATTGAACGTGCCATGGCGGTGTTTATGCGCTCTTTTACCGGCTTGCTGGCCAGTATTCAGGAAATAGGCCAAATGAATCAAATTATCAGGGATATTGCATCACAGTCTAATCTGCTTGCTTTAAATGCAGCCATTGAAGCTGCCCGTGCCGGTGAAAGCGGCCGGGGCTTTGCAGTAGTTGCGGGGGAAGTGAACGCACTGGCCAACCGGAGTGCTGCGACAGTCAAGCAGATCAGCACGGTTTTGGCCGGTATTCACGCGGGGGGCAAAGATGTTGAAGCCAAGATGGATACGGCTAATTCTTTGTTGGACATTCAAAAGCAGGCTACCCGGGAAATCAATGATGCCATGCGCGCTATTGCCGAAACGGCCATGAATTTAAATGGATTGAGTAGCAGCCTGTAGTTACCTGGGGTTACGGTATGCTGCAAAGCACTGACGCTTTTGGCAGAATATGTTGCAAAGGCGTTTTTTTTGTTGAGAAATTATTTGAATTTACTGTAAAATAGTTGTGTGGAGTTTTGCGCAGGCCGATCAGTATTTATTGGCAGACCGTGCCGGATAGCAGGTGATGGCTGCGGGAACAAATGTACGGCTTACCACGAGGGGGGAGGGGACGTTCATGTTCAGACTTGGCAATATTAAGGATTCGGTTCAGCAAACGGTTACTGCAATCGCAGCGGCGATTGGCGTGGAAGTGGCGATCATTGATGCCGATTCCAAACTGGTAGCTTCCAGCAAAGGCTATGTGGATGCTAAGGTTAACAATTTAGAGGTTTATAAACCGCATAAACCTTTTATTGAGGCCGTAATGCAAGAAAAAGTCATTGTTTGCAAGAGCCCGGGGCATTTCATTTATTGCCAGGGCTGCCGGCTGGAAGGGCAATGTCCGGAAACAGCCGAGGTTTTGTGCGCTATCGAAATGGATGAAAAAGTCATCGGCGTTATCAGTATGGTGGCTTTGGATGAGGAGCAGCGGTACCGTCTGCTGGGAAAAATCGAAACATTGCTGGAGTTTATTCACGAAATGGCCCATATGCTGGTCTGTAAAATCCGGGAAAAGGAATTTATTGACTGGATGAAACAAGTCAACGGCCTGATTGAAACCACCCTGGACTCGATTAATGACGGCATTATCACCTTTGACTGCGACGGGATCATTACCCATGCCAATGGTGTGGCCTGCAGCCTGTTAAAAACTGATAATGCCCGGTTAATCGGCAGCCATATTGATGAGATTATCACCGGAAAAAATATACTGGCCTTTATCCGGGCAGGCAATGTGCTGTTGAATCAGGAGTGCATTTTTCCGGGGGCGGTGGCGATTCATTGCTTAATTTCCATAAAGCCGATTTATCATGAGCAGGCCATAGCCGGTGCGGTGCTTACCCTGAGCGATATTCATAATATTCGGACCGTTGTCAATGAAATGACCGGGATGCAGGGGAATACCACTTTTGAGGCCATCATCGGCGAGAGTGAGGCGATGCTTGATGTGAAGCAGCAGGCCCTGAAAATGGCGCAGGGGGACTCCAATATTCTTATCCAGGGCGAGAGCGGCACCGGCAAGGAGGTTTTTGCCCGGGCCATCCATTCAGCCAGTGCCCGCGCTCCAGGATCGTTTGTGGGCATTAATTGCGCTGCGATTCCGGAAATGCTGTTGGAAAGCGAGCTTTTCGGCTATGAGCAGGGCGCGTTTACCGGTGCGAGAAAAGGCGGTAAGCCCGGAAAGTTTGAACTGGCCGAAGGGGGAACCCTGTTTCTGGATGAGATTGGCGATATGCCGCTCCATCTTCAGGTTAAATTACTGCGGGTCTTACAGGAACGCTGCCTGGAAAGGGTGGGCGGCACAACCACGATTCATTTGAACGTCCGGATTATCGCTGCCACCAATCAGGACTTGGAGGCAAAAGTCCGGGCCGGCGAATTCCGCCGGGATTTATTTTACCGGCTTAATGTAATTCCCATCTTCATCCCTCCCCTGCGGGAGCGAAAAAAAGATGTTACCGTGCTCAGCAAATATTTTCTGTTGAATTATAATCATAAACTGAAAAAGGATATTTTGAATTTTTCCCCTGGTGCGCTGGAGGTCCTGGGCGGTTACTCCTGGCCGGGTAATGTAAGAGAACTGGAAAATGCGGTTGAGTATGCTGTCAATATTGAAAGTGGCAAGTATATCAAGCCGGCTAGTTTGCCTAAACGGCTGTTTCAGCAGTCCGACCCTCACCGGACCCTGCGGGATAAAGTGAGACATTTTGAGATTGTGCAAATACGGGAGGCGTTAAACAGTTATGGGTGGGGAATTAGTGGTAAGAAAAAAGCCGCGCTGGAGTTGGGGATCAGTGTACCCTCATTATACCGGAAATTAATGGAGATAGAAAAAGACAATCCTTTCAGTTCTAAAACCGACAAGCGGGTTCGACCGCATAATAAAGACAGTGTACGCTAGCTGACTGCATATGCATAAAAAAACTGTACCTCCGGGTATAGTTTTTTATTAGTCTACCAGAATTTATAAATAAATTCTGTGGACATAAGAACGCCTATACCCTAAAGGGCACAGGCGGCTTCTGCCGTCGTTCTCAAGGACCTGGCACAAGCCAAGTCTTTTCTTAAATATAAGAATGACCTTCTCACAATTAATAACAGCTTTGTATATCTGAACATTAGCGAGTAAATATCAGCAAGCTGACCTCAATATTCTCCAATGTATTTCTCATAATTGAGTAGAAGCAAGGCCGGCTTTTAAAAAATGGTTTCCCGCAGGCTTCCCCGGGCGGCAGGAACTGCTGCAGCGGCGCTTATTATTGGTGTTTTTTTCCGGCCTGCCGGCCTTTGGCATTATCCTTGCAGTTCTATATGTTCGTAAGCTTACAAAAACATTAACATCGAAGGGAGTGGGCAATATGCTTAGTAAACTGGCCGTAGTTGACCGTGAACTTGCCGTTCAACTGCAGAACGAATTGCTTAGACAAAACATGACAATTGAATTGATTGCATCGGAAAACTTCGTTCCGCCGGTAATTTTGGAAGCGCAAGGGTCAATCCTGACCAACAAATACGCCGAGGGTTATCCCGGCCGGCGTTACCACGCCGGCTGCGAATATATTGATGCCATTGAAACCCTGGCCATTGAACGGGCAAAAACCCTATTTGGGGCGGAGTATGCCAATGTCCAGCCGCATTCGGGCGTGAACGCCAATCTGGGGGTATACTTTGCCGTGCTCGAGCCCGGCGATACGATTCTGGGCATGAGTATTGATCATGGCGGCCATCTTTCCCATGGAACCAAAATGAGTATTTCCGGTCGCTTTTATAAGTCGTTCGCCTATGGGGTGGTGACAGATACCGAGGTCATTGATTACGATCAGGTCCGAACTTTGGCGAAGCAGCACCGGCCGCAGATGATTGTCGCCGGCGCCAGCGCTTATTCCCGTAAAATTGATTACGCAATTTTCCGCGAAATCGCAGATGAGGTTGGCGCTTATTTAATGGTGGATATGGCTCATATCGCCGGGCTTGTGGCCGCAAAGCTGTTACCCAGTCCGGTGCCGTATGCCGACTTTGTTACTTTTACGACCACTAAAACCATGCGGGGCGCGCGGGGAGGGATGATTGTCGCCCGCAGGGAATTTGGCAACAGGATTGATAAAGCTCTTTTTCCCGGTATCCAGGGCGGACATATTTTGCAGGCTGTAGCCGCCAAGGCTTTGTGCTTCAGGCTGGCGATGACTGAGGATTTCGTGGCGTACCAACGGCAGATTTTATGCAACAGCCAGGCACTGTGCCAGACGCTGCAGCAGGAGGGCTTCCGCATCGTTTCCGGCGGCACCGACAACCACCTGTTCCTGGTAGATCTGGCAGGACAACTAACTGGCAGGGAAGCGGAAGAACGCTTAGCTGAAATTGGTATTATGGTTAATAAAAACCTTATCCCTTATGATCCGCGTCCGCCGGTACAGGCCAGCGGCATCCGGATCGGCACGGCGGCCATGACGGCACGCGGCATCAACACCGATGCGATCAGGGAAATCGGCCACATCATCGCGCGCGTGTTGAGCGGTGGCCGTGATGAAACGGTGCTTGCGGCGGCTAAGAAGCTCGTGCGGGAGTTTTGCCTGCACTATCCGTTATATCTTACAACGACCGAGTTAAAGGCCGCGATCGGGGATGAACAGCCGCGCGAAGCGCTGGCGGCCGGTGGGAGGCAGGAAGGAATTTAGACGGGTTTTCAATTTTGAGAGATAGCCCGGTCTGCGAGCCGGTAAGGTCTGAGCAAAAATAAGAAGCGTCTTATCATTTTTGATAAGTGGCTCTGAGGTATAAAATTATTAAGGGAATACTGAATTTTCTATAAGCTGCACAGGATAGCTTATTAAATATAATAATAAGTTATCCTGCAGGTGGCCCTGGATGCCAGTATCATAGACACCCGGTAGCTGTCTGGTGACACTGTTGGTGTGTTTATAAAATACGTTATAGCCGGCACATTCGGCGATTAGCGGCAAGGCGGTAATTGCTTTTTGTAACTTATGCGCTGCTGGCATAGAATTTGCATTTTATCAGTTTATATCATTTTAGCCTTGGCGAAAAGGAGGAATGGCGGGAAAAAGCTAGCTGCGCGGAGTAAATAACAAAGGAGGCTGAAGTTTTGGTGATGAAAGATTGGAGAATCCATATTTTTGCTTTTTTTATTGTTGCCATTTGTGAATGGATCGGCACAAGGAAGGTGTCGGTCGGTCCGGGAGTCTTACTATTTCTGCCTTTGCTGTACGCCATGGTGATTGGCGGCATTATCAGCTGGCCTCGTCTTAAATTGATCAAATTGCAGGAAATGAATGCCGCCTCCCATGTATTAAGTCTGATTGCTTTGTTGCTGGTGACAAAACTCGGGGTAATCATCGGGCCGCAGGTGGCGAAAGTGGCTCAATCGGGCCTGGCCTTGTCCCTGCAGGAATTAGGACACTTTTTCGGTACCGTCATCCTGGGTTTGCCTGTTGCCATCTTTTTAGGTCTGGGCCGGGAATCGGTAGGCGCCACCTTTTCTATCGACCGCGAGCCCAATATCGCCATTATCAGCGAAAAATACGGGCTGGATTCGCCGGAAGGGCGCGGAGTCATGGCAGTATATATCTGTGGCACCGTTTTTGGCGCAGTCTGGCTGGGGCTGTTGGCCGGTTATCTGGCCGCCCTCAAAATTTTCCATCCCTATGCGCTGGCCATGGGGGCCGGTGTTGGTTCAGGCAGTATGATGGCAGCAGCTTCCGGAGCAATTAAAGCGGTATTCCCCGAATACGGCAATGAGATTTTGATGTATGCCGGGGCCAGCAACCTGCTGACTACAGTTATCGGTATCTACTTTTGCTTATTTGTATCCCTGCCTGTAACCAATTACCTGTATAAGGTGCTGACCCCTATTATTGGGCCGCAACAGAAGCAGGAGGTAATTGTGAAATGAAATGGGCGGAAACGGTTGCAATCTTTGCTGTTACTGGTATTATAACAGTAGTTGGCAATACTGTCGGGTATCAACAGCCACTGGCGATGGCTGCTGCCGGTTACCTGTTTTTGCTGGTGATTACTTTACTGGGAATGGTTCTGGCCCGGTACCTGCCTGTTAAGATGCCGATCGTCTTTTGGAGTTCCCTGCTGGCTGTGTTGTCGACATCGCCGCTCTCGCCCTGGGCCTCAATCATTATTGAGTATACCAGCAAGCTGGAATTTATGGCTCTGGCTACCCCGATTCTGGCCTACGCCGGTCTGGCTGTAGGCAAGGATTTGCCCTTGTTTAAGAATATGTCCTGGCGGATTATTGTTGTCGCCTTGTTCGTTTATACCGGCACTTTTGTGTGCGCCACGATGATTGCCCAGGTTATGCTTAAGGTCGAGGGTTTGATTTAATATTATTTGATATGCAGGCCGGCTGACGGCAACTGTTGCGGCCTGCGATCGGAAGCGAGGAATGCGCATGAATTCTATTCTGGAACAGGCAACTGCCTTGTCGCCGCAGATGATTGAAATCCGGCGGGACTTGCACCGTTTCCCTGAACTTAGTTTTAAGGAGTACCGTACAACCCGCTATATTGCCGCAATTCTGGCCCAGGCGGGCATTGAAGTGGTGCCCTGGGGCGGCGAAACCGGGGTCGTTGGCTTGCTCAAAGGCGATCAACCGGGGCCGGTGGTTGCTTTGCGGGCCGATATTGACGGTTTGCCGGTGAGTGAGGAAAACGACTGCTCTTACCAGTCGCAGCAACCGGGGGTTATGCACGCCTGCGGCCATGACGCCCATACCGCCTGCCTGCTGGGGGCGGCGTTGATCCTGGCCGCGCACCGGTCCAGTCTGGCCGGTACCGTTAAGTTTATTTTTCAGCCGGCCGAGGAAATTAATGCCGGGGCCAGGCTGATGCTGGAACAAGGCGTCCTGAAAAATCCCAATGTTGATGTAATATTCGGCTTGCACAATACGCCTACGCTTCCCGCCGGGCAAATCGGCTGCAAGGAAGGTCCGTTAATGGCGGCTGTCGACACTACCTTTCTGACGATCAAAGGCACCGGCGGCCACGGGGGCATTCCGCAGAAGACCAAAGACCCGATAACGGCAGTTGCCGCCGTCATTCAGGGGTTGCAAACCATTGTCAGCCGCCAGGTCGACCCGCTGGCAGCTGCAGTTATTTCCTTCGGCACCATCCAGGGCGGGAACGCCAATAATGTAATTCCCGAAAAGGTGGAATTGACCGGTACCGTTCGGACTTTTGACGCTGAACTGCGCCGGGAAATGCCCGGGCGGATGCAGGGGCTGATCAGCGGTATTGCCCAGGCTATGGGCACGGAAGCTGAGTTTGTGTACCGGCAGGATTTGCCGGCTGTTTTCAATCCGCCGGCTCTGGCGGCCTGGTGCCGCCGGCGGCTCGCAGCGGTGGTGGGCGAGACGGGCCTGGTTACGCCAATACCAAGTATGGGAGGGGAGGATTTCGCCCTGTTTCAGGAGCAGGTGCCCGGCGTCTTCTTTTGGCTGGGCGTGGGCAATCCGGCCCAGGGCATTGTCCATCAGTGGCATAACCCCCGTTTTGATATTGATGAGACGGCGCTCAAGTACGGCGCTGCGGCCTTGGCTCAACTGGCGTATGATTATCTGGCTGACAGGCCGTGAACAGGCAGCAGCTGCGCTTTTTTACTACCGCTAAGGTGCCCGGGCCCTATCGCAAAGTCTTGAGGCAAATAACCCTGGCCTATGAGACCTATGGCGAACTGGCGCCAGCCAAGGATAACGCCATTTTAATTATTCCCGGTTTTTCCGGCCATTCGCACGTGGCTGCTCATAGCGCCGAGGACGTGCCGGGCTGGTGGGAATAAGAAAAGTGGTATAAATAGCAATTTAAAAGCTAATTTTATACCACTTTTTCAGTATTATTATTAAATTTAGGGGCTGTGGATAACTTGCAACACTATTTTGCGACAGCCCCATTAAAATTTACTACATTAGATCGCGAGAAAGCAGAACCAGCCTGGTATTTAGCCGCGCTAGATCCTTGGCCGCAGCGCCTCGGCCGTAATGTGGGCTTCGTAGGTCAGCACCCCGCTCAATACCAGCAGGGACAGATAGGCCAGGCCTATTTTTAGGCGAAAGCCGGCATCGGTATCATAGTAGGGATCATTGCGGTGTTTCCAGAACTCCCAGGCCCGGTGAACCGCCCCGAACAACACCAGGATTAAGATCGGGTTGAAGCTAACCCAAATCAGGACCAGGATCAGGGGAATGCCCAGAAACCAGATATAGGGTGAGACGGCCCCGGCAATCCGCCCGCCATCAAGGGGCGAGGCCGGAATGAGATTAAATAATGTCAGGAAATAACCGGTAAAGGCCAGGGAGAAGAGCAGCGGCGACTGCAAGCCATAGGCAGCAGCATGCACAACGGCTGTGGCGGCAAAGCCAAACAGCGGGCCGCCATAGGCGATGATACTCTCTGTGGCCGCATCCTTAGGCGGTTCTTTAATGCCAATCAGTGCACCCAGGAACGGGATAAAGACCGGCGCCGTTACGGGGATGTTCTGGCGTTTCGCGGCAAACATATGCCCGTATTCATGGATGGCAATCAGCAGGATAAAACCGGCTGCCCATTGCAACCCATAGAACCAGGCGTACACGCCAATCGTCGCCAGCATCGATAAGGTGGTGACCCCAAACTTGCTGAACTTGAACACCAGAAAGATTCCCTTGAGAAAACCGAGAATACTCTTCCATTTCAGCAGCGCCAGCAGCAGGGTAACAGCCCCGCCCAGCCCGATTCTTTTATACCAGGGCTTTGGCGCCGGCGGCCGGGGATTTTCCGAGGGCTCCATGATTTCGTCTTCTCGATGCAAAGCAATACCTCAATTCTTAATTAATTATATTGTAGGAACTGATTCATATACAAAGTTTACCATTGACTCGCCTATGTGTCTACACTTGGGCCGGTTAGCTGCCCCTACAAGCAGTATGAGCCAGCGATTGCCCGATTAACGCGAAAACCCTGCCGAATTGATTGCGGCAGGGTTAATTATTTATTTGCAAGTATAAAGCCGCAGCAGTCAATCTGAGCAAAAGCGCAAAAAACGCCTGCCAGCAGCCCGGGTTTTGCCTGGCACAAGCGGCTGCCGGCGTTTTTTAATTACCGGTGTTGGGGAGGGGGTTCGCAGTCTGCCCCTTCGTCTGCCGCTGGCGGTATTGTTTAGGGGTGAGCCCGTAATGCTCTTTGAAAATGGCGGACAAACTGCTGCCGCTGCAATAGCCGAGCTGCAGGGAGATATCGTGGATGCTTAACCGGGTATTCTTGAGCAGCAGCTTGGCTTTTTCCAGGCGGGCCCGGCGCAGATAGCCGTAAACCGTATCGGCGAACAAGGCTTTAAACCCCTTTTTTAATTTGAATGTATTCAGACAAACGATTTTTGCCAGCTCCTCGATCGAAGGAGGCGTGCTCATCTTTTCGGTCAATACCTGCTTGGCCAGATACAGCTGCTCCATATCGGCATGATCCAGCAATACCGGCATGGCCGGCAACTTCTCCCGGAGTTCGGCCTGAAAGAGATGCTCTGACAATATTTCCAGAACAACCGCCTCAAAAAACAATTTTTTGATTGTTTCATCGTCATAAGGGCATAAACAGATCTTATTGAGCAGGGTTTCTATCTCCAGATCGATTTTCCGGGGGCTGTGAACGGCCCAATGATTACGGGCAAAGTTGATTTTTTCCGTAATGTCAAGATCTTTGGCCGCCAGGTCCTGCACATACTCGGCTTCGATGTTAATAACGACAAACCGGAGCGCCTCCTGCTGGGGGTGTCTGACCCAGCCTTTAAAATTCCGTCTGGCAAACAGCAGGAACTCGCCGGCATTAATCCGCTGCAATTGCCCGGTATCCTCGTTAAACACCTCCAGATAGCCGGCCGTTACATAGACAATTTCAAAATACTTGTGCTCTACCGCAAAGGAATAAGTAAAATCCTTGTGCAGATTCATGGCGCCGACTGAAAGATGCAGGCCGTTACGGTACGCGTAGCGGCGGATGCAGCCGGCGCCGAATTTCTTAAATACCTCAAATTCATGCACATTCGCTGTGCTTTTATGGAGAAAGCCAATTTCATTCAGTTGTTGATAAAAGTCCTCAAGGTTGACAGTATTTAGCAAAAATTTCATCACAACCGCCTCAATCCTATTGCAAATATTTCAGTACAGGGTCCGTCCTGTTCATTGCGCATTTTCCGGCTGATGCTGCGGGAGGGTCTGTTCCTGTTAATGTTTCTCTATTCTATAGTACCAAAGATGATAATGATTTTCAATTGCGTCAGGGATTCTTTTTTATGCAGGAGGTATTTTCCCGCTGACTGGCATTGACCGGTTATTTTTGTACCCTTATAATCATCACTGATAATAAAAATCATTATTGATTAAACCGGGAAAATCGTAAGTAAAGGGTGATGAGGAAAAATGGACAAACCAGCACATACAGTCGTGGCAGCTATGCTGGGCGGAGCTTTGCTGCTGTTGCTGCCGGCATGGGCAGGGGCCGAGGAGGCTCCGCCGGCGGAATTCAGTCTGGACGAGTATGTCGTAACGGCCAGCCGCATGCCGGTGAAGCTGTCGGAGACGGCGGCCAGCGTGACGGTGGTTACGGCTGCTGACATTGAAAAGGGCGGGTTCAGGCGGGTGACGGAGATCCTCGCCCAGACCAGCGTCAATGTGGATGACGTGGGCGCCGGCTCGGCCGGCGTCAGCGCGGTTACGATCAATGGCGACGACCGGGTGCTTGTCCTGGTGGACGGCCGCAAAATCAACCGGGAGTACTTTATTGGGATGGGCAAAACCCGGGTCAACCTGAACCAGCTGCCCAGCGTCAAAAATATCGACCGGATTGAGATTGTTCGCGGGCCCGCTTCGGCACTGTACGGCAGCGACGCGGCCGGCGGGGTCATTAATATCATTACCCACCAGGCGGCCGCAGCCGGCACCAGCCTGTCGCTGCAGAGCGGCAGCTGGGGCCAGCGCAACTATACGCTGACGACAGAAGGCAAAGACAATGGCTTTGGCTACCGGATTACGGCCGAACGCAAACGGCAGGACGACTTTGAATACAAAGACTGGCAAACCGGCAAGGTGGTCACCATGCCCAACAGCTATTTCGACCAGGACGCAGTAACGCTGCGCCTGGACCAGGAGCTGGACGAGGGCCGGTCAGTGAGCTTCTACTGGGAACACCTGGACGGCAAAGCGGGCTATGGTTTGATGCCCCCCGGTTACTCCCAGCATCATCCTACGGCTTATGAAACTACAGTGGAAAACAATGTGGATCTAACCTACCGCTGGGGACCGGGCGGTGTGGAAAACTCATTCAAGCTGTATCATAATGCCGCCGGCTACGATATCCATAAAGGCAGTGACACCAATCAGCCGGATAAATTTCTGACCAGCCGGACCACCGGCGCCGAGTGGCAGCAAAGGTGGCAACTCAGTAGGAATTACACGCTGCTGGGCGGCCTGGAGTGGCGCAAAGTTACGGTTGATGCCCCCACAGACGGGATCTACGGCAAGGATTTGTCCAATCAGGCGGTGTTTATGGAAAATCGCTGGCAATTGCCGGCGGCCTGGACGGTCAGCGCGGGCCTGCGCTATGATGACCACAATGTCTTTGGCGGCAAGTCAACCGCCCGGGTGACAGCCAACCGGGAACTCAATGCCAATACCAATGTGTATGTTTCCTGGGGGCAGGTGTTTAAAGCCCCCAATGCCGATGAACTCTACGGCCAGAGCCAGGCTATCGGCAATCCCGACCTGCGGCCGGAAACCGGTGATACGGTTACTCTCGGCCTGAACACCCGGCTGGCTGACGACAGTCTGCTCAAAGCCAGTATTTTCAGCAGCCGCATCAACGACGCCATCAGCTACTATCCAATTGATTCCACGTATATGTACTGGAAGTTCGCCAACCTGCAGGAACAAAAACGGCAGGGGCTGGATATCAGCCTCACCCAGGAACTGTCGCCTTTCTGGCAGGTAACCGCCGCCTATTCCTATGTTCAGGTTAAGAACAAAGACCAGGGCCAGGCCGATTACTACCTGGACCCCCGAAACGCCCAGCCCAACGGTTACCGGCTGAGTATCCAGTATGACCAGAATAAATGGGATGCGGGCCTGGCCTTGCGGGGCGCAAGCGGCCGCAGCCTGGCCGCGTATACAGCCAGTTCCTACTGGGTGCTGGATATGGCGGCCGGTTATCAGCTGCAAAAGGACCTCCGCGCCTATGCCAAGGTCTATAACCTTACCAACCGGGCCTATGAAACCCGCGGTGAAGCCGGTACCCGGGGCGCGTTTCCCCTGGCGGCCCGCCACTGGTATTTCGGTGTGGAGCAGCGTTTGTAAGCAAGCGAAATGATACGAACACAAGGAGAGTTCTGCCATGGCACGCCCTCAGTCTGCGTTACAGTCCAAGGATTTAATTACCACCGGGATTTTCAGCGCTCTTTTCTTTCTCGCCACCATGATTGCCGGTATGTTTTTTGCACCCAACCCGGTGCTGACGTTCCTCATGCCTGTCGCGGTGGCCTTTTTCACCGGCCCGGTTTACATGCTGCTGCTGGCCAAGGTGCCGAAACGGGGGCCGACCGTCATTTTAGGCAGTATCATGGGCCTGATGATGTTTGTGACCGGCATGTTCTGGCTATGGTCGGTGGCCTATGTCCTGCTGGGCATTATCGCCGGGGAGATTTCGGCGCTGGGCCGGTTTAAAAGCCGGAAACTGAATATGGTCGGTTTTAGCATTTTTTCGCTGAATCCCATTGCTTCCTATATGATGATCTGGATTGACCGGCACTCCTTTCAGGCCTACCTGCTCAGCAAGGGAACGGAGCCGGCTTATCTGGACAGCATGCTGCAAACCGCGCAGGGCTGGTTTTTGCCGGCCATGATTGCCGGCACGGTGGTCGCGGCGCTGGCAGGAGCCGCCAGCGGCAATAAGCTGCTCAAACAACACTTTGAAAGAGCCGGGATCGTCTAAATGGAAACCACATTATTAACCGGGGGGCGGGACAGGCAGCGCCGGTTCCGCCTGGACCCCCGGACCAAGCTGTTCATCCTGCTGGCCGTCAATAGTACGGTGCTGCTTTCACCGGGCTTGCTGCAGGAATTTAGTATGACCCTGTTGATTTTGCTGTTAGGCCTAGTGAGTGGTGTCTACCGGTATACGCTGGCGATGACGGCGCTGTACCTCTTGCTGGCAGCCGCTCAGGTGCTGGGCGCTTTGTATCTTGCCGACGGCCTGCAGGTATTTTTGGTGACGTTCGTGATGTTTTTGCGGAAGATCTTCCCCTGCGCCATGGTGGGCGGTATTTTCATTGCCACGACCAGGGTCAATGAATTTATGGCAGCTATGCACAAGCTGCGCCTGCCCAAAAGCCTGGTCATCCCCCTGGCGGTTATGCTGCGGTATTTTCCCGCGGTGCGGGAGGAATGGGGCCATATCCGCGACGCCATGAACATGCGGGGCCTGGCTGCATCGTTTACCGGTTTGCTTAAGGCCCCGCTGAAAACCATCGAATGCGTCTATGTGCCCCTGCTGTTTTCCGCTGCCAGGCTTGCCGATGAGCTGGCGGCGGCGGCGGTGACGCGGGGGATCGACAACCCGGCGCCCCGGACCTGTGTTGAACGGCTCGGCCTTACGGCGGCGGATGGCTTATGGGCTGGCAGTTTTATGCTATTGCTGCTCCTAGTGATAAAGGAGGTGGCGGTTTGATTACGCTGCGCAATGTTTCTTTTTCTTATCAGGACACTGCCGGCGACGGGATTCACAATATCAGCCTGCAGGTGAAACAAGGCGAATGCCTGCTCCTGTGCGGCCGCAGCGGCTGCGGGAAAACCACGGTTACCCGCCTGATCAATGGTCTCATTCCTCATTTTCATGCCGGGATGCTGACCGGCAGCGTTCAGGTGGCCGGTATGGATATTGCCGCAACCCCCCTGCACGCTATTGCCGCCAGGGTGGGTTCGGTATTCCAGAATCCGCGGTCCCAGTTTTTCAATGTCGATACCGACAGCGAGATCGTTTTCGGGCTGGAAAATCTGGCCTACCCGGCGGCCGAGATCCGCCGGCGGCTGGAACAAACCGTCCGGGAGCTGGATCTCGGCAGCCTGCTGGGACGCAGTATTTTTCAACTATCGGGCGGGGAAAAGCAAAAGATCGCCTTTGCCTCTGTCTATGCCCTGGCGCCGGCGGTATACGTTCTGGATGAGCCCTCGTCCAATCTGGACGGGCCGGCGGTCGCCGCTTTGAGCCGCTTGCTGCAGCAGCTGAAGCGCCAGGGGAAGACCATTGTCATTGCCGAGCATCGGCTTTATTATCTTGAAGGTATCGCCGACCGGGTCGTCTATATGGAGAAAGGCGGCATTGCCGCCGAATATACAGGCGCTGCGTTCCGGCAAATGAGCCCTGGTGAAAGACGCAATAAAGGCTTGCGCGCCATGGACTTAACCGCTATCCCGCTGCCTGCCTCTGCCGCCGGCGCGGGCCAGCCGGTACTGGCAATCCGGAATCTGAGGCTGGCCTGCGATCAGGCCGCCATAGCCGGGAATATCAATCTGACTGCCGCCCGCGGTGATGTCATCGGGGTGATTGGCAGCAACGGCGCCGGAAAATCAACCTTTTCCCAAACTCTTTGCGGGCTGCGGAAAGAGGTTTCAGGCCTTTTTTCGTGGGAAGGAGCGCCGGTCGGCCCCAGGCAGCGGCTGGCTCTGTCTTATCTGGTGATGCAGGATGTCAACTATCAGTTGTTTGCGGACAGCGTGGAGGAAGAATGCACGCTGGGCATTGACCGCCCCGCTGCCGCCAGGGTGGCGGCGGTGCTCCAGGGGCTGTCGCTGTATGAATACCGCCGGCGTCATCCCCAGTCGCTGTCGGGCGGGCAAAAGCAGCGGACGGCTGTAGCGGTCAGCCAGTTAGGCAATAAAGAGCTTATTATTTTCGATGAACCCACCAGCGGCCTGGATTTCGGCGGCATGCTCCAGGTTGCGCGGCTGATCAGGGAATTAGCGGCCGCGGGCAAGGTGGTATTCCTTGTCACCCATGATGCGGAACTGATCGCCAGTACCTGCAGCCGCGTGCTTGGTTTCGCCGGCGGCACGGCCGTGGACGGCCTGACTATGACAGAGCGGGGTGAATGAATTGCGACAAAAAACAGAACAACCATTTTTACTGCTGCTGGCCTGGGCGGGCAAAGAAAAGTACAAACTGCTGCTGGCCATGCTGTGCGGCTTACTCAGCGGCCTGCTGGTGATTGTCCCCTATATGGCCATCTATCAAATCCTGGAGGCGGTGTATCACCGGCAGTTAACGGCAGAAATGATGCTTACCTGCGCGCTGGCCGTTGCGGCGGCCGTAGTTTTCCGCTATCTGCTGCTGGCGGCCGGCATCCTGCTCTCCCATAAGGGGGCTTACAACGCCCTGTACCGGGTGCGGTCCATGCTTGTCAACCATATGGTCAGAGTACCGCTGGGCAGCCTGAGCCGGAAACAAACCGGGGAGATTAAAAAGGTCATCAGCGAAGACATTGAAAAGCTGGAACTGTTTCTGGCCCATCATTTGCCGGAACTATGCCTGTACGCCGCCGGCCCGGTGGCGATTTTTCTGTATCTGGCCAGCGTGCACTGGGGGCTGGCGCTGCTTACGCTGCTGCCTGTCCCGGCGGCCATTTGGCTGCAATACCGGATGTTTGCCGGGTATGGCCGGCGGATGCAGGAGATGAACCGGGTCCTGGCGGGGCTGAACTCGGCCATGATCGAATACATCAGCGGGATGAAGTTTATCAAAGCCTACAATATGGGGGTCGGCTCCTATCAAAAATACGCCGGCGCCATCGATGCCCACCATGTCTTATGGAAGCAGGTTGCCCGCAGCATGGGGCCGTTGTTCGCCGCCTTCGTCATTGTGCTGCAATGCGCCGTGGCTGCGGTCGTCCCGGCAGGCGGCTTTTTGTTTGTTCATGGCCAGATTGGCGCCGGCGTGTTGATCCTGTTCGCTTTTGTCGGCTCCTTGTATCTCCTGGAGCTAAGGCCGCTCTTAGAGCTTGGCTCCAATCTGTCCTATGTCCTGAACGGCATCCATAACGCCAAGGCCATCCTCGATATTCCGCCTTTTACCCAGGGGAAAGAACCGTTTCCTGCCAAGCGGGACATAACATTTCACAAGGTTAGTTTTTCCTATGACGGGCAAGCCACGGTGCTGCAGGATGTGAGTTTTTCTCTCCGGGCAGGGGAAAAAATTGCTTTTGTAGGCAGATCCGGCGCCGGGAAAAGCACCATTCTCCAATTGCTCGCCCGGTTTTATGATGTGAGCGGCGGCGAAATCCGCATCGGCGGCTGTGATGTGCGGCAAATGGACTATGAAACCCTGCAGCGGCATATCGGCATCGTTTTTCAGCAGACCTTCCTGACCCGGGACAGCGTGCTGGAAAACATCCGGATGGGAACCGCCGCCACCCTGGACGAGATCAGGCAGGCCGCTAAACAGGCCCAGATCCATGATTTTATTGCCAGCCTGCCTGACGGGTACCAAACGAAGGTCGGCAGTTATGGCTCCCGCTTCAGCGGCGGGGAAAAACAGCGGCTGGCCATCGCCCGCGCCATTCTTAAGGACGCGCCCCTGCTGCTGCTGGACGAAGCCGCCTCGGCCGTCGACCCGGAAAACCAGCAGGAGATTGACAAGGCTATTGACGCCCTGTGTGCCGGCCGGACGGTCCTGGTCGTGGCCCACAGGCTGGATATTGTCAAAAAATGCGACCGGATTGCCGTGGTCGAAAACAATACGGTGACCGATATCGGCACCCATCAGCAACTGCTGGCGGTCAACGGTTATTACCGGCGCGTGTGGGCCGATTATCAGCAAGCCCGGGGCATCGCCTACGCTCTGGGGACTGCAGGACAGGAGGCGGGCATATGAAGCACCGACAGTGGCTGAAAACAGACAAACGTTTTATCCGGGCCATCGGGCTGAACGTGGCGGAGGGGCTCCTGTCAGGCTCGGTATCGGCCATGGTGCTGCTGGCAATCGACGCCTTGTTTGCCAACAGTCTTGACATAAAAAAACTGGCCGCGTTCAGTGCCGCCATTGCCGTGATTTTTCTTGTCCGCCTTGTTCTTTACACCTGGGGCTATACCATCGGTCATGTGGGCGGCGCGGTCACCGCCAAAAATATCCGGCTGTTTCTCGGCGACAAGCTCAAACGGCTGCCGCTGTCCGTTTTTTTTCAAGGGAAAACCGGCCGCTATATCAATGTCCTCACCAATGATGTCAACAATTATGAGAATATCCTGACCCACAAGGCCGGCGACATCGTAAAAAACATTACCCTGACCGCGATGCTGCTTGCTTTTGTCTGTTATGTCAATCCCCCGGTGGGGCTTATCAACCTGGTGCTTGTTCTGCTGCTGATTCCCGCCCTGCGCTTTTCTTTCCAGGCAGTACGGCAATACGGCGGCAGAAAAAAGGAGATCTTAAATGACAATGTCAGCGACATCGTCGAATATATCACCGGCATTCAGACCCTGCGGAGTTACGGGCTGGGGGGCAGCAAAAACCAGAAGGTCAACAGCTCCCTGAAGGCAATCAGCGATATCAGTTACCGCTTTGAAGCCAAACTCATTCCCGGCGGCAGCGTCTTGATGGGCATGGTCAACCTCAGTCTGCCCCTGTCCTTATATACGGCAGGAACCCAGTGGCTGCGCGGGGATATCACGGCCACGGCGCTGGCCGTCTGCGTGATCCTGCCCCTGTATATCGCGACCATGGCCATCACCCTGTTTATCGACCTGACCGCCTATAAAAACCTGATGCTTTCCAAACAAGCCATGGATCAGCTGGCCTGGGCAGAGGAGGAACCCGCTGCCGCCGCCGGTTTTGCGCCGGACGGTTTTGCCGTCACTTTCCGGGATGTTTCCTTCCGCTACCGGGAAGACGAGCCAGTGCTCGAGCACATCAGCTTTACCGCCCCCAACGGGCAGCTGACGGCTATCGTGGGCGATTCCGGCGCCGGCAAATCCACCATTTTGAACCTGATCGCCAAGTTTTATGAGCCCCGGTCCGGCGATATCACCATCGGCGGCGCCAGCATCGGCCCGGTGCAAGCGGAAAAAGTGCTTGCCCTTATCTCGATGGTCGATCAGGAGGTGTTCCTGTTTAATGACACCATTGGCAATAATATCAGGCTGGCCAACAGGGCGGCGACCGATACGGCCGTGGCCCAGGCGTGCCGGGCGGCAAACTGCGCTGAGTTTATTGCCGCCCTTGACCATGGCTATGACACCGGCGTCGGCGAAAACGGCAACCGGCTGTCCGGCGGGCAGCGGCAGCGCATTTCCATTGCCCGGGCCATCCTGAAGGACAGACCGGTCTTGCTGCTGGATGAAGCCACGGCTTCACTGGATATTGAAAACGAGCTTGCCGTGAAGCGGGCAGTTGTCAGCCTGCTGGGCCAGAATAAAACCGTCATTATGATTGCCCATAACCTGTCTGTTATCCAAAACGCCGATCAGATCCTGGTCCTGTCCCGGGGCAAAATTATCGAGCAAGGCACGCATCAGGACCTGCTTCAAAAACAGGGGAAATACTACGCTATGTGGCAGGCCCAATGCGCAAACCCCTGACTCCGGGGCGACTCAAGGGGACGGTTCTCCTGAGTCGTTTTTCCCTGTTCTCCGGGACCTTAGCCGGGTGACTCAGGGGGACGGTTCTCTTGAGTCATTTTTTTCCTGTCTCCAGGAACTTAGCCCGGCTTTTGCACCTGGCAACAAATTCTTTGTCCCGGCATTTTGGCGGCATGGTAGACTCAAGGGGACGGTTCTCTTGAGTCATTTTTTTCCTGTCTCCGGGAACTTAGCCCGGCTTTTGCACCTGGCAACAAATTCTTTGTCCCGGCATTTTGGCGACATGGTATAATTAATTAGCTGCATATTTACTGCTTTTGTTACGCAGAGGCGACAGGGAACGCTAACCGGGCCGGTTGCAGGCTGCCCTCCGTTAGGGATCACTACTATGTCGACATTAAACTGCAATATAGAAATGGGGGCCAAGAAATGAAAAGGATACTGGGGCTGGTGCTTGTCTGTTTCATTATGAGCGTGTTGCTGGGCTCTGCTGTCGGTTATGCCGGCTCAGGCGCAGCCATTGCAGGAGCCGCTATCTTCCGCAGCCTGGATACCCCGGCAGGAGACCAGGTTGCTGTGCCTGCCATCGGCGGCATGAACGATACGGCTTGGCAGGCTGCGCTTAACAGCACGCTGCAGAACCGGGTGTTGTCTTTCCGCAATTCCACTGCCGGCAGTTCGTTGCAAGGTGATTTTGCTGTCACCTACTACAATGGCCGCCTGCTGGCCGTTCAGTGGACCGGTCTGAGCCATACGCCGGGAGCGGCGCACCCCCAGAAAATTGACGCCGGGATTCATCTTGATCTGAATACCGGCAGAATCTATGAACTGGCAGACCTTTTTCAGCCGGGCGTTGATTATCAGGCCCGGATTAAGGCGCTTTGCCAGGGCAATGAGGAAAAATACCGGCTGACCCATCCCGGTCAGTGGAATGAATGGACCTATGCGACATTTGCCGAGTCCTGGTCAGGCGAGATCTTTCTGCTGTCGCCTAAAGCAGTACGGGTCTATGACAGTGTCAATTTTGCCACAGGCTATTATGGCGGCTATCTCATCCCTTATGAAGATCTCATTGATATGATTAATATTGACGGGGATTTGTGGAAGGCTATAAACAGCTAAAGTGGCTTGAAATCAGTATTCAAGTACAGAGATGACCTGGGGGAGGCCGCTTATGATAGAAGTGACAGCTGCTTTGATTCGACGTGGTAATCGCATATTGATCGCACGGCGTCCTGCCACTGATCACCTGGCCGGGTTATGGGAATTTCCCGGCGGCAAAATCGAGCCAGGGGAAGCACCGGAGGCGTGCTTGCGCCGGGAAATACTGGAGGAGCTAAGGCTGGACATTAAGGTGGGCAGCTACTTTACTGACAGTACCTACCAGTACCCGCAAAAAAAGGTTCATTTGCTGGCTTTTTGGGCTGAGCTGACCGGCGGGGAAGCTCAGGCCTTATTTCACGATGCGGTAAAGTGGGTTACGTTGGCTGAACTAGATGCTGTGGAATTTGCACCGGCTGATATACCCATTGTTGAGCGGTTACAGGGGGAGCTTGGCCTGAGCCGATCGTCCGCATTGCTGTGACCACATCCCGCAAGGCAAAAAAATGACTCAAGAGAACCGTCCCCGTGAGTCGAAAAAACGGCCACCAGGAGTCATGGTTTAAAAATAGTCGGGTATATCAGCTATATCCGCACTGAGCAATTCAGCCCATACATTTTTTTTGCAGTAGGCCATACAAACACTTTTATCGTATTTTTGCAGTTCCGGCGGCAAGCTTTGAAACCCTAATTTTTCGTAATAAGACGGATTGATATCAGAGTACAGAAAAACAACCGTATTATCGGCGGGCACCAGCTTCAGGCATTTTTTTACGAGTTCGCCGCCATAGCCTTTCCCCCGGTGATTTTTTGCAGTCAGTATGGACCCCAGGCCGTAGACGGCCGTGCCCTTGCTGCTTGTTAATTGCATTAGAACGGCCGAACTAACGATATGTCCGTTTGCTTCCAGGACATATCGTGTGCCGATGGCATCATCTTTACTGTTGTCAAGACAGTATTGCGCGAACGTTCTATTTTTACTCCATTCTTGGTAGCCTTCCTGAAAAAGCAGGGGTATTTCTGCTTTGGCTGCCTGCCTAAAGATCATTATTATCGCTCCTTCACCTTGTTGCGTGTAATTAAGTACGTAATATTCGTTGTTAAGATTTTTTTTCCTTTTATATTTGCCAAGACATACAGGCAACAGCGCCTTTTTGCGGGCGCTATTCGTTTTTCTTGTTAAGTATTGCCCTATAATCTTCGATGCATTAGGTAGTAAAGGATTTGGCTGACTGAATCTGATTGGTGGAGGGTGAAGATAATGCCTGTTGATCAAAAGGGCTTACATAACCTCTTAGCTGCTTTGAACCCTAAGAATAATCTAACTGTGGTAAGAGAATATCGCCAGGGGCTGCAAAAAAAGCTGGAACAAGCAGCCGGCGGCGGCAAAGCAATGCCTGACAAGGAAGATAAGACCAAAACCAATGATATTAAGCAGGTTGTTGTTGAATTGCAGGCGGCTGATAAACAGCTCCAGCAAGCCATATACGAAGAAAAAACCAGGAAGCTTGAGTTGGAGAGAGTGAAAAACGAAGCGGCGGCGGCTAAAAAACTGCGTGACCGGGAAAAGGCTTTAGCCAGGCATGAGCGTGTTCTGCTGAACGCCAGTGTGGGTAAACTGCTTGCCGCTGCCGGCAAGGTGTCCCAGTGCAATAGTATTGGCGGCGCGGGAATGACGGTTTCCTGCAACTGGCCGCCGGCAAAGCCGGAGGGCGCCGGCACTTCGCCCTACAGCCTGACCGGGAAGAGTGCTGAAATAGAAAGAGACCTGAAAGAGTCTGTTGCATTTGGGATCGCGGCCGCCGAGGTTGCCCGCAGGCGAAAAGCGAATGCGTTGAAGGCTGACGGCGAGGAAGCCGCTGGTAACAAGGGCAAAAAAGAAAAAGCCAACAAGCGCCGCATAAATATAATTATATAGAGCTGTAAAGGGGGCCGCGGGCCTGAAAATCCGCTGGCCTTTTTTGTTTGCCTGGCGAGAGCGAGTGAAGAAGGGCGCGGCCGGTGACTCAAAAGAACCGTCCCCTTGAGTCAGGCGGCACTCATCAGATTTTGTTGTGGTGTATACAACAGTTATTTGTTTCCCAAAGCGGCGGAAAAATTATAATATATTGAAAATACAAAAAATATAGTAGTCCGCCAAGTCTAAAGCTATAGGCTGCATTGCGCGAGATTTTTCGCCCAGCAAGGCGAAGGTCGCTAACTGATTCAGTAAGACCTGCTTTAATAAGGCCGGTAGGTGATGGCTCTCTTATTACTTGCGCGGCCGCACATATCGGACATATGTAAGGTAACGACAACGAAGCTGGACGGGAAATATCGCGCCAAGAACGCTGTAGATTTGGGCTTGGTGGACTACTAGCGGTTAGGAGGCAGAGCTATGTTCAAACATCTATTTGCCGCAGGTACAATCGGCACCATGAAAACGAAAAACCGCATTGTCATGACCGCCATGGGCAACCATTTAGCAAACGCTGACGGCAGCGTATCGGCAGGGGATATTGCTTTTTACCGGGCCCGGGCCCAAGGGGGCGTGGGGGTGATAATTACCGAATGCGCTCTTGTGGACGGCGTAAGAGGCAAAGGCAACAATAAGCAAATATCGGTGGCGGAGGACCGGTTTATACCGGGCTTAGAGCAGCTGGCCCGGGAAATTCATCGCTATGACAGCAAAATCGTTGTCCAGATCTATCATCCCGGCCGGCAGGGCATCAGTGCCGTAAACGGGAATCTGCCGCTGCTGGCTCCCAGTGAAGTGGAGTGCCAGGCGGTGCACCAGCCGACGGTAGCCATGACGACGGCGGAGGTAGCGGCTATGGTTGAGCGGTTTGTCCAAGCCGCGGTAAGGGTAAAAGCAGCCGGGATAGACGGGGTCGAGGTGCACGGGGCCCATGGGTATCTGATTAATCAGTTTTTAAGCCCTTATACCAATAGGCGGGAGGATAACTACGGGGGCAGTTTTGCCAACAGGCTGCGCTTCCTGGAAGAAATCGTGCTGGGAATCAGGCAGCACTGTGGCCGGGATTATCCGTTGCTGGTCCGGTTGTCGGTGGATGAATTTTTAGGAACGGTTGACGGCTGCGAGCGAGGCTTACAATTGGCTGATGGCCTAAGCATCGCCCGGCACCTGGAAGAATGGGGCGTCGACGCAATTGATGTCAGCTCCGGCATCTACGAGAGCATGAATACGGCCTGGGAACCTGCCTCCTTTGACCAGGGCTGGAAGAGTTATCTGCCGGCCGCAATAAAAAAAGCAGTGACTATTCCGGTTATCGGCGTGGCGGTGATCAGAGACCCTGCATACGCCGATAAGCTGATCGCCGAGGGTAAGCTTGATTTCGCCGGTTCTGCCCGACAGCATTACGCCGATCCCGAATGGGCCAACAAGGCCAAAGCGGGCAAAGTGAACGAACTGAGAAAATGCATATCCTGTCTCCACTGTATGGAAACACTTATGGCTGCGGACCTGAGTCCCATACCCTGCCAATGCGGCATTAATATCCAAAGCGGCCGGGAGTTGGAATACAGTGATTTTAAGCAGGACGGCAATGGCCGGATTGTGGCGGTCATCGGGGCCGGGCCTGCCGGTCTGGAAGCCGCCCGGGTATTGGCCATGCGCAAATATAAACCCATTATTTTTGAAAAAACCGCTAACGCCGGCGGACAGCTGGAGCTTGCCAATAAACCGCCGAAAAAAGACAAAATCAACTGGCTGATCAATTATTTAACAGGACAGGTACAGCAATTAGGGGTGGAAATTCGTTTTAATACGGCGCCCACGCTGGCCGACCTGCAAGCGCTAAAGCCGTATGCAGTCTTCATTGCCCAGGGCTCCGAGCCCATTATGCCTGAATTCATTCCCGGCATCGCCGGCCAGGAGGTGATGGGCGCTGCGGAAATCTTAAGCGGCACAGCAACTGTAACCGGCAAAAAAGTAGCGGTGATCGGCTCAGGCATGACCGGCCTGGAAACAGCCCATCTGCTGGCTGAAAACGAAAATGAGGTCAGTATATTTGAGATGGCCGCTACGATCGGGCCGGGATTGTTTTTTCAGAATCTCATTGACGTAATGAGCCAGCTCGGGCCATTAAACGTAAAGCTGTATCCAAAGCATAAGCTTTTGCGAATAGATAATGGCAATGCGGTTTTTGCAATCATGGCAGACCAGGAAAGGCACGAAGAGAAAACGTATAAATTTGATGCCATTGTCATTTGCCTGGGAACAAAACCCAATACGGCATTAGTCGAAGAAATTAAAGCAAACTTCGAGCCGGTCTATATCCTGGGAGACGCTTTAAAGGCAGGCAGAATAAGGGATGCAATGGAGACAGGCTTTGTAAGCGCCTATAATTTGTAAAGGAGGGGATAGCAATGGGAAGATATGCACAAACCTGCCCGATTATTTATGGGGCCGGAACCGTCAGCCTGCTGGGGGAAGAAGTCAGGAAACTGGGGTGTTCTAAAGTCATGGTTGTATCTGATAATATTGTTGCCGGACTGCCAACCTATGCAAAATGCAAAACCAGCCTGCTGACTGCCGGGCTGGAAATCGTGGAGTTTACAGAAATCATTCCTGATCCACCGGATTATGTGATAAACCGGGGCGGTGAGTTAGCCAGAACGGAAAAGATTGACGGTATCATAGCCATTGGCGGCGGCAGCCCCATGGATGCCGCTAAGGGCATTACTGTTTTAATCAATAACCCGGGCACGGTTAATCAATACTTTGGCAATCCTTGTTATGTTCCGGGCGTGCCTGTGGTGATGGTGGTCACCACTGCGGGGACCGGCAGTGAAAGCACTTCTGTTGGGGTAATAACAGATACCGAAAATAATGTTAAAAATTCCGTGATTTGCAATGCGGCCTTAGGTATACTGGACCCGGAGGCGACAGTCACCGCGCCGCCGGAACTGACAGCCTATACCGGCATGGATACCCTGGCTCACGCGGCCGAGGCCATTACCGCCAAGATACCCAATCCAAAATCGGAATTGCTGGCGGCAGCGGCGATAAAAAAAGTCGTTGCCAATCTGCCCCTGGCTGTTGCCGACGGACAAAATATAGCAGCCCGCGGCGAGCTGTTGCTGGCCAGCAATTTTGCCGGCATCGCGTTCAATGACGCCTTGGTGCATTTAGGACACGCCATTGCCCATGCGGCGGGGGCTGCCTTCCATATAACCCATGGGCTTGTCTGTGCTTTGGCCCTGCCGGAAGTAATGAAGTATGCTGCTGACAGTAACAGCCAGAAAGTGAAAGTTGTCGGGGAGGCCATGGGTATCCGGTTCAGCGGCCAGGAAAGCCCGCAGGAAGTCGGGGAACTGGTGGCCCGGGGGATACGGAATTTTGCTGAGCAGCTCCAGATAAAATCCTTTGCCGCGTTGGGCATAGCCAGAAAAGAATTGCTGGCGGTAACACCATTGGTTTTTAACGATGCCTGTTACCAATTCGTGCCGAAAGAATTGACTAACGCCGAGGTGGAAAGCCTATTGGGGAATATGTACGACAATTATAAATAGAGCAGGCTAGTGTCTTGACCACATTATCTTTTTAGTTTGATGACGGCCAAAATGGCCAATGGCGGCGTCAGCCCCTCCTAGCAGACCCCTTCCCGTATGGGTCGTCGGCGCTTCCTTGCCCTTGGCCATTTTGTCTCGCCCTAAAACTAAAATATAACATGGCCAAGACACTGTGTTGCATTGTGTAACCTGGGGCTTGTACGATATAATTACAGTACAAGCCCCTAATGCCTTGACCCGGGTTGAAATCCCGGTTAGATTGCGGCGACTTTGCATCCGCAGGCTAAACACCGGTTTAAGCCGGTCAAGGTACTCGCGGTCTGATTAAAATGACCAAGGTGATAGTATGGATATAATCACTTTACGATACTTTGTAAAAATATGCGAAAACAAAAGTTTCACCAAATCCGCCCGGGAATTATTCATCACCCAGCAGGCTCTAAGCCGGATTATTGGCAATCTGGAAAAAGAGATTGCCTCGCCCCTGTTTAATCGCAGTCATACAGGCGTCAGTCTCACCGAAATGGGGCAATATCTTTACCCGCGCGCCAAAGCCATTATTGAGGGTTTTGCAGAATTCCAGGAAGAGGCTTATATTGAGGCCAAAAAACAGAAACACAGCATTAAAATGGGATTTTCCCCCGGCACCTTGCAGGTTTTGCGGGCGAAGGAATTCATCGCGTTTACTGATAAGCATCAGGATATTAATCTGAAAATATCCGAATATTCGGACGTGGCCTGCGAAGCGAACGTACTCAATGAAACCCTGGATACGGCTTTCACCGTTAATCCCCATAATGACATTGATTTTCACTATTATTCCTTGCTAAAGGATCATTTTGTGGCTGTGGTCAATAAAAAGAATGCGATTGCCCACAAACAGAGCATCACTTTTGAAGACCTGAGGGGGGAAAGCTTAATCCTTTTGGACGATACTTTCCGCATGCAGCTTGTCGTTGCCGAACACTTCAAACAAGCCGGAATCAAGCCCCGGGTGTACAGCCGCTGCAATCATGATTTACACACGGCCTATGATTTTGTGGCCTTAAATAAAGGGATTTTTATTTTTGTCAACAGCCTGGCAAAAGTAGATGCTTATCCTGAAATTGTCCGCATTCCCATTGACGTGCCGACCGCCTTCTGGGATTTAGGGTTTATCATAAAAAAAGATAAGAAAATAAGCCAGCCGCTAAAAAAGTTTATGAGCTATTTTTTAGAAAGAGCCGTCCACGATTGTCAGTTATTTAAATAACCTCAAAACCTTCCTGTCGTTTGACAGAAGGTTTTTTTTTTGACAAGCCGGCCGCCTTTGCCAAGGCCGCCGGCTTGTCTGGCTTTATTTTCCTGATAAAAATAATCAGTTTACTGCTGGCAAAGGTTTTTTGCCATTTATTTGAGAATCCAATTTGTATCAGTCATCTGAAAGTATAGGTGCACAGATATATGGTATCGGAGAGTGAAAATTACAGATGAATAATCCGCTAAAAGTAGTAAAATCCCTGGAGCTTTTCGCTCGGTATGCCCCTTTGCTGGATAGTTTTGCCCAAGCGGTATCCGCCGCAATTTTTGCTGCAGACGGGAACGGCGGTTTTTTGGAAATCTGGGGCGGTGAAATGAATATATTCAATACTATCTCACCGGAGCAGGCCAAGCTGCTGACCGCGGAGCTTAGTCTGGCCGTAGCCAGCCAGTCCCCCCGGGGCTTCCGTTACACAACCCAGGCCAACCTCACACTATTGCATCACATTGTGCCTATGGATTTTCAGGTAAATGGCAAAAAGACCGTGGCGTTAATCCTGATCGATATCACCGCCCAGGAAGACGCCCGCCATATATTGCAAACGGCTTATGAACTGCAGCGGCGCAGCGAATTGCTTAATGAAATATTTTATGAGCCCCAGTTAATCAATGAAGAAAAACTGGCTTATGCCGCCAATCTCGGGCTGAGTTTTGCCGGCCCGCTATTTTGTTGTGCCGTAACCATTGATTTCGTCGACAGGACCCATCCTCTTAATAACCAGGACTTTGCCATCATCCAGGAAATCAAAACCAAGCTGCTGGCCGATTTATACCCACTGAAGGGCTGTACCTTATGGCGTCACCGCAATGAGCTTGGCGTATTATGCATAGTAGCTGAGCTTGAGCCCCGGTACAGCCGTGATAACAATGGGCTGGCCCAATACATAAAAGACCGGATTCACATCCATTATCAGGATCTGATTGTGAATATCGGCATCGGTTCCTGCCAGACAGGCATTGACGGTTTTAAAAAAAGTTTTCAGCAAGCCCTGGAAGCCTCCCTGGCCGCCAAGGCCCTGGGGGGCAGGAGCGGACAAGTGGCTCATTACGCCAGTCTGGGAATTCTGCAGCTGTATCTGGAGCGGGGAACACGGCTGCGGGCGGCAGAGTTTATTCAGACAACACTGGGCAAATTGATTGCTTATGATGCGCAGAAAGGCACCGATTATCTTATTACCCTGGAGATTATCCTGCAAAGCTCCAGCCTGAAGCAGGCGGCAGCGGCATTATTTCTGCATTACAACACACTTGTTTTCCGCAAGCGGCGGATTGAGAAACTGCTGCAAATCTCCTTTAATGATTATGAAACCAGGCTGGCTTTGGCTACCGCAATCAAACTGTATAAATTAAAAATATTTTAAAGCGGTTATCATTGGTAGTTTTACCTAATGTCAGGGACTTATTTTACAGGAAAAATTATACGAGCAACACAATGGCATTTTAGATTTGTTTACTTTACACTAATAAAGATACCGCTCTCCATTAAGAAAGGAACGATGTACATTGAACCATGAAAATCCACTGGAAGTGATCGGATATAGCGCTCACAACATCTTTGACAAATTTGGCAGGCTTTTGCTGGCTAAAGGTGCACCCATGAATCAACTGCTTATTCAGCGCCTGGAGAAGAGAAATATTGTTTTTCAAATAGCGCCCAAAAAAAGCGCCGGCAATCATGCCCCGGCGCATCTCAGCCTGGGCATTCAGGATACCCGCTTTCAAGTACCGGAACGGCTGGATAAAAAATTTGAGCGACTGGACATCGAGGCAGTGACAATTGCTTCTACATACCTGAATCTCTTGCTGGCGGACTTGGTGGAGGATCCTTTTTTAAGCAACAATCTGAAGATCCTGGCCCAGGGCCGGCGCGCCACCTATTCGCACTCAATTAATGTCGCCCTGCTTTCCATTATTATTGCGCAAAAGCTGAGCCTGGCAGACGCTAAACTGCGTGAACTGGCACTTGGCGCCCTGTATCATGATTTGGGGAAAATGCTGTTGCCCAAATCGGTTTTGGATGAACAGGAGAAGCTGTGCGCAGGGCAGAGTGAGCTCTATCAACAGCATGCCCAGCTGGGCAGTGAGCTGCTGGCCGCCGACAAATTACCCAAAAGCATATATCTGGTTGCCCTGCAGCACCATGAGCAATATGATAAGATTCATTTCAACGCCGCTATTGTCGCGGTAGCCAATGCTTTTGACTGCTTTACGACAGCTGCCCTGCAACAGCCGGTGCTGTCTGTGGACGAGGCGCTCAATAAAATTCTCGCCAGCAAGGGGAGCGACTATCATCCCCTGGTTGTGGAGCAGTTTGTGAAACTGTTTATCAAGCTGTCCCTGTCTTCCTGAACGGCAGCCTGTCAATATCCACGAATCTCATCCTTCCCCGCTTCAGGACGCAGTTCAGGCTGGCGTGCTTGCCGCACGCCAGCCGTTGTTTATGCCGGTTCACTTGCTGCCGGAGGGCCTGAACCGGCAACCCGGCTTCTATATCCCCTGATTTCGCTCAGTCTGCTGCCCGGCGGCCTTTACGGAGCCGGCTTGACTTTTACACACAACCAGCTTATACTTAGCTTTAATTTACGTCTACAAATAATTTGCATGCATAAGCATAACGGAGGTACACATGCTCCCCATTTTTGATAGTATCTGTATCCTGCTTGCCAAAGCGGAGCAAAAGCATAATCAGTTTGCAAAAGAAATACTTAGCCGGAAAATCGGGATTACGCCTGTACAGATGATGGTTCTCTATACTCTCTATAAAGGCGACGGTATTAGTCTTTCCGAACTGGGGAAACGGTGTTACCTGGACAGTTCTACCCTTACCGGCCTGATTGACCGCATGGAGAGTTCCAATTTAGTATATCGGGCAGACTCGCCGGACGACCGCCGGGCATACCATATCTTTTTGACAGAGAAAGCCTTTGCCCTGAAGGAGTCAGTGCTGGAAGTCCTGAATATCGTCCGCAAGGAAATGCTGAAAGAATGCACGGAGGAAGAAGTAATTGTGTTTGAGAAGGTGCTGCGAAAAATTTACCAGACCTTATAAACTGTAATGCAGGCATATTTTTTGAAAAAAGTATTGAAAATATGGCTGAGATGTATTATTCTGATAGTAGAAATTACGCATGCAAACTACTTGCCATTAAAAAGTGGCAAAAAATTTTACAAATTTATTACGTACACTTAATATCTGTACAAATATATTTTGCTTTCAGGTATCTGCAGCCTGCACAACCATGATTGTTTAGGCTGAAAGGTTGTCATCATTTGCCAATGAAGCTAGGGGTGTGATCAGTATGGCGGGATAAATTTTAACCATATATTACGCATGCGTATTATCTTAATGCAAATAATAGAGAGTGAGGTGAATTTTATGATTACAACTCTAATCGGGTTAATTTCTTTTGACTTTATGATGCTAACAGCAGCTGAGGACTACCTTAAGCGTTTCCCCAATATTAACATCAATTGTTATTAGGGATTTTTTACCAGGCAAGGAAAGAGTAATAGTGTTATTATATAAACAAGGAAAAATAAGAGGTGGGATTATGAGTGAATTGAACTTCGCTGCCCAGCGTCTGGCGGAAATATATCAGGATTTAGAGTCCAAAGCCCTATTCAATGCGGAGGCTGCGATCACTATAATGGAAGAGCTGGAAAAAGTATGGCTGGGTCCAGCGGCAGCAGTCCAGCCTGCCCGGCAGCTGGCGGAGGATCCGTCTTTGCCTGGCAAATCCTGCGCTGAGCTGATTGCCTGGGCAAGAAGCCTGCGGGGGGAACCAATACGGCACCTGCCGGCATTTACCGCAATCTTTGCGTTGCAGGCTTCGCTTTACAGGTATCAGTCGCTGTAGGGCGCTAACAGTTGACGGCGGGAGGGAGCAGATGAATAAAGAGTCAAGAGAAGACGGACAGGACAAAATAGGGGCGATTGGGGCGGCCTGGGCGCAGGCACAGAGAATCGTTGTGTTTACCGGAGCCGGTATGAGCACCGAGTCGGGGCTGCCTGACTTTAGGTCTGCCCGGGGACTATGGAAAGTGCGCCCCGAAAGCTTGGCCACTATGGCGGCATTAGAACAGCAGCCTGATGAATTCTACTTTTTTTATCAGTGGCGCATTGCCCGGCTCTGGGCTGCTGTGCCTAATCACGGCCACCAGGCTCTTGCCGCCCTCCAGCAAGCAGGCAATATGGTCATTATTACGCAAAATGTTGACGGTTTGCATCAACGTGCCAATGCCGGGCCTGTTGTGGAATTGCATGGTTCACTGCGGACCGTCCGGTGCCGGCAGTGCGCTGCCGTATACGACAGCCGAAAACTGCTGCCCCGGTACTCAACCTGGGAAGAGGACTATCAGCAGGGGCATTATCATTATGGTGACGAGTGCCGGTGTTCCCACTGCGGCGGCTTCTTGCGGCCGGAGGTGGTTTTATTTGGCGAGAGCCTGCCGGACAAAGCCTGGGAAGCAGCCGTCAGGCATAGCAAAGAGGCTGACTTTTACGTGGTGCTCGGATCATCGTTAGTGGTGTCGCCAGCCAATTATTTGCCGCAATTAGCTTTGCAAAACGGTGCCAAGCTGTTGATTGTCAACCAGGAGCCAACCCCGCTGGACAGTTCGGCAACCTGGGTTATTCACAGCGGCATCGGCAGGGTGTTAAGATCGATACAGGCTAACCTGCTTAGTTAAAGCCGGCGATTATACCGCCGTTTTTTTTTTGCCATTTTAGCGGTCAGCCGCGAGCGCCAATGCAGTTTGCGCTGTCTCCCTTCCTCCTAACGGGGCCAGTGATTCCCGTTCCTGCTGACACGTGAATGGTAAGCGGGAGGCCGAAAAGGAATAACCTCATGCCACAATTTAACAGGAATAATCAGTTCGTTATCGAAATAGTAACTTATCGTAGCCTGAATCTGTGGCTGTCACAGCTTCATAAAGGGGAGTGACGCATTGTGCGCAAACTGATTTATTTAGTAACGGTGATTACATTTCTGTTGCTTTCCATGCCGGGAATTTCCTACGCGGTCGGTTCCGGACTGGAACTGGATTGGGATTACATGCATTCCCACGTAAAAGAACGTGATCTTACTACCATATCGCTGCATATATTTGAAAAAATTTCTGCACGGAATAACAGGTCCGTATACCGGGGCATTACCGTAACCAGGGCCTATGGCGATATATTTTTCGAAGAAAAAACACGCGACAGCCCGGCCGTCGGCATCGGACCTGTTTACATGATCCGCAATGAAAAACAGCTCTCGAAAAAGCTGTCGGCAGCATTCGATATCAGCGGCGGCTTTATCATCTATGACCGGTCATTTCCGGCCGGCGGGCGATGGTATAATTTCATGTGGCGGATAGGGCCGCAATTCATTTATAAAATCAGCGATAACTCTGCCGTACATGTCGGGTATAAGCTTATGCATGTTTCGAATGGCTTACAATCACATAACCCCGGGGATGATACGCACGGAGTCTCATTTGGCTATGTGACCAGGTTATAAAAAATAATAGAGGAAACCGATATGCAAATAGAGTATTGAGTTGTAAGGATAGACAGCTTACTTGCCAGGACATGGGTATCGCGTCAGATTAAGCTAAGGAGGTGAAAAAATGGCGCTTGCAATACTACGCAATGATATAACGAAAGTGCAGGCTGATGCGATTGTCAATGCGGCCAATTCGTCCTTGCTTGGCGGCGGCGGGGTTGACGGCGCTATCCATCGCGCCGCCGGGCCGGAGCTGCTTGCCGAATGCCGTACCCTTGGCGGCTGCAAGGTTGGCCAGGCTAAGATAACAAAGGGCTATAAACTGCCTGCCAAGTATGTCATCCACACTGTCGGACCGGTTTGGCGCGGCGGTGGCAATAACGAGGAACAACTGCTGGCCGATTGTTACCGGAACTCGCTGGCGTTGGCTAAAGAGCATAAGCTGGAGAGCATTGCCTTTCCGCTGATAGCCGCGGGCGCTTTCGGGTATCCCAAGGCTGACGCGTTGAAAGTAGCGACGGCTGTAATCGGCGACTTCCTGCAGAACCATGATATGACGGTTTATCTGGTCCTGTTTGATAAGGAAATGACTCAGGGGAACGGTTCTCCTGCGTCATTTGTGGGGGCCAAGCAGTGAAAGAACCTGCCGGCAGCCCGCGAGCCAGGGACCTGCCTCGGCCCACGGATACGGTCGCGCCCTAGAATGGCCTCCTTGCCCGGTAATCGCCATCTTCCCCGGGCTTGTCCACTTTTTCTTGCAGAGGAGGACAACTTATATGAAAAAATCTGTAGTATTCCTAATGCTAGTTTGCCTGGCAGTATTTTGTGGTTATACAGTGGCAATGGCCGGTCCGGCGCCGGCATTAACCAAGGTTGATATCCACGCTTTTACCGCCCAAAGCTACAATAATCAGTGGCAGCTTGCACCGGCCGGCTTTCTAAAAAGTATGAACGGCTATGAATTTTCAGGGGCGGAGCTATATATGAATGTTAAATATACCGGCATTCCCAACTGGAACCTTACTTTTATCAAGGTCAATGGCACGCAATACAAGCATTCCCAACTGTTTGACCGCCAATTCTTTATTACTAACAGCGGGGGCAAAGTTATTGGTTATGAGCTCATTTACAAAATACCGGCAGCTTATCTGCAGGCTGCCAACACGGTCGCCGTCACTGCCCGGGGAACAAACGGCGGGGCAAGCGACAGTCTGGCAACCAATATAAAATTTGTAAAATGATCAGCTACTACTTTTCCTGGGCAAATGGCGCAGGCTCATGGCGCAACGCAGCGAGGGAATAGCAGGTTACAGTAAAAAAAGTCGGCTAGCCGACTTTTTTTACTGTGTCCAGGGTTATTGGCTTCCGGCTATTCATCCGGGTAGTTTTCTTTTCGCCCGATACTGATTGCGCGATGTCCGGCTAATATTTTCTCTACCATTTCCGCTTCCGATCTATGGCAGCTTACGATGATGATCAGTTCCGTGGTAATGCCTGGCAGCGGTTGCTTCTGATCATACAGGCGATAATAGACATACTTGATTGCAAAGCCTAAGGCTCCCCCTAAAAATAACCCGATTAATCCCCAGGCAATCGGTCCCCAGGTCCACAGAAAGCCCCACATTACGCCAAACAACATAAACGTAGTGCCCAGAATGGTGGAAAGGTCAAACATACTCAGACCGTCGGCCCGGTGTATCGTGTCCATTAATTGCCGTTCTTTCTGGGGTAGATTCATCGGTATAACACAAACGTTATCCTCCGGAATTCCCTTCTGCTTTAATTCCGAGATCGTTAGCTCATTAAATATGGAGTGGTCAAAGGATGCCGTGATATACACTTCCGCTCCCACCTTTGTCGGCATTTTGAAACCGGATTTTTGATATTTATTTTTGAAATAGTACACCTGTTCTTTGGAAAACAAGCGATTATATTCGGTGGTGTTCACATAGGCATCATAGGCGGCAAAAGCAATAACCGACGGGAGAAACATAAGCCATTCCGGGTCAACCACTAGCTTGGCCTGTTCAAATAATCCCAACGCCGTGTACTGCGCGGCCTGGAGTAAGTTGGAATAATAGACAATTATTATCCACCAGGACAGCAGAAAAAAACCTGTCGGTAGCCGGTGGGTAAACAGATGGCCCAGGCCCGGCGCAATCAGTGACCAAACTACCGCAACCCAGGGGGCACGTTTGTCCAGTACATTTATTTCCATGAAGGACATGCTTACCGGCTGAATTACCTGATCTTCCCGGTCTGCCAATATGGCAAGCTGGTTGTATTTTATCGCCCGGCGATAGCTGTCCCATACGGCGAATATGAATACAGGCGCGTACAGCAAAAACCATTGGTTGTTTACTACTTCTTTGGCCAGGTCAAAGCGCCCGGTAAAAGTATAGAGAATAGCCAAGTTAACTTTAGCCTGCGTATTGACAAGCATTTCCCAAAAGAACAGCAGAAACCCGGTGATATAGCTGCCCATGCTGATATGCCCAAAACCGGGGTAGGCGAAAGACCACCAGGCGATAATATAAGGATTGCGCAGGTGAAAGAAATTAGTGGCGAGAGAATTCATCATCCCCTTGGGGCGACGCGATAGTTGCTGTTGTGATTGTTGCTGCTGTGCCTGGTTATCCACTGGACTCTCTCCATGAAAGATATTCTTATATACCAGTCTTACCTGCCTGGTAATAATTATTCAATGCGAGCCGGCATTGGGGCCGAAAGAAATTTGCCCGAAGGCGGGAAATGAGGACAAACATATATCTTCCGAACTAGCAGGAAGATACGGAACTTGGGGCGCGTTGCCGGGAATGCGCGGGTGTGAAGCGATCTGGTCAAGAGTGAGATAGAAAAAAGGTTTTTGTTATATTTTGACGAAATATTACACAATAGCTGCTGCAGCCCAGCTGAAAACATGCTTCAGCAAGCAGGAAGTCGGTCAAACTGGCGGGAGAATTACAGGGCTCCGCTAGTTTGTGAATTAAGTTAAATAAACGTAATCAGGCTCATGTTTTAATTTGATATGGAATATGCTGCATGCTATGTGAATTTTCCAGGATGGTGTAAAACCGAGGCTTGACCTGACTACCGTCAAGTAGATAAATGAACCCATCAATCAGTACCGTCAAACATAGATGGGTACTGATTTTGTTTAATACGATCATCTGGCTGCACCAAAAGAAGATGAATAGGGTCAATGGCTGATTGTTCAAGGATGCGGGCTGCTGTATAAGTACAAATAATCATGGTCTGTTGGTAATCGGTTAGGTACTCTTAAAGCAGTTGCTTTCTGGGGTGTACGGGCTGTACGGTCTGTTGAAAGGATTTGAATATCTAAGATGAACGCAAAAATGAATAGGCTTGCTGATCAGTCCGGGGAAGAAATCGGGATACTAAAATTATACATATTTGGTCAGTCTCAGAAATCCATAAATGCAATGGCTAATCTTCGGAAAATGAATGAAAATAACCTGGGCGGGAAATATTTCATAGAAATTTGTGATTTGGAAATTCATCCGGAAAAAGCAAAGCAGGATAAAATTCTGGCAATACCTACGCTGGTCAAGTGTTATCCACCCCCTGGTGCGAAGATAATCGGCGATTTATCAGACACGGAACAGGTTTTGTACATCCTGAATGCAGGTGATCATGCCGATCATAATGTTGAGGCCGATCATATATACCGCATTATTGTCGAGGAAATGCTGGAGGGTTTTGTGACCCTGGATGAAGAGGGATTTATTCTTTTCTGCAATAAGGCATTTACCAATATGTTGGGGAGCAAGCCGCAAATGATGGTCGGAACTGCTATTGCCAATATCATTACCAGCCCTGACAGAGCCGAAATAGCAAGTTTTTTGAAAAATAGCCAACGGAATCTGCGGCAGGAGATAAATCTGTTTACCGTTGCAAAGGATAACATACCGGTACTGGTCTCGGCCAGTCGCTTGGATTGGAACGGGAGCAAGCTTATCTGTATGCTGTTTACCGATCTCACGGCGCAAAAAGCTGCCGAGATCACGGTCAGGAGAAAAGAGGAAATCATTACCCGGATGGCATACTTTGACAGCTTAACTGATCTTCCCAACCGGACTCTATTTATGGACAAGCTGGGCGCTGCCATCAATGAGGCAAAAAGAGCGACGGCAAAGCTGGCGGTCATATTTATTGATCTTGACAATTTTAAAAGAGTGAATGATACGATGGGCCATGAAGCCGGAGACTTGCTCCTCAAAGAAATTGGTGTTCGCTTCCGGCACTGTATCCGGGAAGCGGATATTTTATCCCGTATGGGCGGCGATGAATTCGCGATTCTTATGCATATAAATTCACACAACGAAGAAGCTGGTGAGTTAGGGCGCAGGTTAATTCGAGTCGCTAGCCAGCCCTTTAGCATAAATAATACGACCCATGTGTTAAGTGCCAGCATCGGGATTGCCATTTATCCGGACCATGGACATACAGAAGAGGAACTCCTGAAAAATGCGGATACGGCAATGTATAAATCAAAAGCCCAGGGAAAAAACAAATGCTGCCTCTTCGACGATTCTATGCGCGAAGAAGTGATGAAAAGGGCCTGCATGGAAGGGTACTTGCGGGAAGCTTTACAGCAAAATGAACTGACGGTTTTTTTTCAACCCCAGTTTGCCATCGAAACCGGGGCTTTACGGGGAATGGAGGCTTTGCTGCGCTGGCATAGCAAGCAATTAGGCAACGTCCCGCCAAGCCAGTTTATCCCTATTGCCGAGGAAAACCGTTTAATTCATCAGTATGGGAAATGGATGCTGCAGCAGGCCTGTCAGAAAAACAAGGAATGGCAGAATAAAGGGCTGCCGCATATTCCCATTGCGGTGAACATATCGCCTCGAGAGCTGGAACAGGATGACTTTGTGGAGCAGGTAATTGCGATTTTGCGGGAGACCGGCCTGGAGGCCCGCTACCTGGAACTTGAGATTACCGAAAGCCTAATGATTAATGGGGATGCAAAAGCAATAGACAAGCTGGAAGCATTGAAAACAATAGGGGTGGGTATTGTTCTGGATGACTTTGGGACCGGCTATTCATCCTTAAGTTATCTCAACAGTCTGCCAATCCAAATATTGAAAATCGACAAAAGCTTTACCGCCAACCTGCAGCGCAAGGAAAGTGACATCAGCCTGTTTAAGGCCATTATATCCCTGGCTCACAATCTTGGCTTGAAGGTTGTGGCTGAAGGGGTGGAAAACAGTGAACAGGTCAATATCCTTAAAGCGTGCCACTGTGATTTCACCCAGGGATTTCTTTATTGCCCTCCCGCTGGGGAAAAGACGGTGGAAGAGTTTTTAAAAAAGCGATAAAGGGACAGATACGCGGATACAGGCAACAGTCATGGAAAAAGTATTTTAAGAACATAAGGAGTAGTCTATGGAATCAACTGGAATACAAAGGGAGCAGGGCCTGCAAAAAATACCGACAGGTATTCAGGGGTTCGACGAAATTACCTATGGCGGTTTGCCGCGGGGGCGGGCGGCGCTTGTTTGCGGCGCGGCCGGTTGTGGCAAGACGCTGTTTGCTATGCAATTTCTCGTTAATGGCGCAGTTTTGTATAACGAACCTGGGGTCTTTATGTCATTTGAGGAAAACGAAGCCGAGCTGGCCGAGAATTTTGCCTCTCTCGGCCTGGATTTGGATAAGCTTGCCGCACAAAGCAAAATCCGCCTGGATCATGTATTTATTGATAGAAGTAAAATTGTCGAAAACGGTGAGTACGACTTGGCCGGGCTTTTCGTACGCCTTGATTCTGCCATAAACTCTATCGGCGCCAAACGGGTAGTTCTTGATACCATTGAGGCGCTATTTTCTTGTTTGAACAATACGAAACTGTTACGGGCTGAACTTCGGCGGCTGTTTCGCTGGCTGAAGGAAAAAGGGGTTACGACGATAATAACCGGTGAGCGAGGAACTGACACGCTGACTCGGCATGGGATCGAGGAATATGTTTCCGACTGCGTAATTGTGCTGGATCATACGGCTGCCGACAACATCTCAACCCGGCATTTAAGTATTATCAAATACCGGGGTTCCGCCCACGGAACCAATGAATATCCTTTCCTCATCGATGAGTACGGCATTTGCATTATGCCGATAACCTCCGTGGCACTTGATGCGGTTGCTTCCACCAAGCGGATGGCCAGCGGTGTTGCGCGGTTGGATACCATGCTTGGCGGCGATGGTTTCTATGTCGGCAGCAGTGTGCTGATTTCCGGGACGGCAGGGACGGGGAAGACGACGTTGGCTGCTCACACGGTTCATGCCGCCTGCGGCCGGGGGGAACAGAGCTTATATTTCGCCCTGGAAGAATCACCTAATCAAATCATTCGCAATATCAGATCCGTAGGGATCGATTTACAGCAATGGGTGGACAAGGGACTGCTGCAATTTTTGGCAGCCAGGCCAACCTGTTTTGGTCTGGAAATGCATCTGGTAACGATGTATAAAAAGATTATTGAACTTAATCCGCGTTTGGTCATCGTTGATTCCATGTCAGACCTGGTCTCAATGGGCAGCGCCAGGGATGTAAAAAGTATGCTTACCCGGTTGCTTGATTTCCTCAAGCACCAGCAAATTACCGTCATCCTGCTGGAATTGTCAACAGTAAACAGCACCGAGCAAACCAAGGTTGGCATATCCTCTCTGGCTGATACCTGGATTGAACTGCGCGATATCGAGCTTGGCGGCGAGCGCAATCGCGGCCTCTATATCTTAAAATCCCGCGGCATGGCTCACTCTAATCAGATCAGAGAGTTTGTCCTTACCGACCGGGGAATTGATTTATTGGATGTATACACCGGCCCTGAGGGGGTATTAACCGGCTCCGCCCGCTTTACACAAGAGGCTAAGGAAAAAGCGGCGCTATTGCAGCGCCAACAGGATATTGAACGCAGGCGTCAGGACCTTGAGCGGAAACGTAAACAGGCGGAGGCGGCAATAGCAGAAATACAAACTTCTTTTGAAGCCGAAAAAGCCGACCTGGAAAACCTTATCGTGCAAGGCGAAGCGGAATTGAAAATGCTCGCCAATGGCAATGAACAAATTGCCTTAATGCGCAGAGCCGACTAGGCCTGCCCTGCCGGTTCGGCGGCAGAGCCCGCGGTCTGAGACTGAGCCATGGCCGCTTTTATGATTTATCAAATAGAGGTGAATAGGCATCTCCCCCGGGGTATGAAAGCAATGGACGGAAAAGCCCTTCTCTCCTGTTATCTAAATACATAAATACATGGAGGTTACAACATGGCGAAGAGACTTCGTATAGCCAGTGTGGTCATTGTGTTGTGGCTGCTTGCGGCTGCGGGCTGCGGCAAGGCGCAGTCCCCTGTCGAACAAATTCAACTGCCGCCGGGATTTCGTATAGACGTGTACGCCAGCGGGGTTGAGGGGGCGCGTTCGCTGGCGCTGGGCGATAACGGCGTTGTTTTTGTCGGCTCGCGCAATGCCGGGCGGGTGTATGCGCTGGTTGACGAGCAAGGCGACGGGTCTGACGTTGCGGTGTTGACAGTCGCTGAGAACCTAGATACACCGAACGGAGTCGCCTATGGCGGCGGTTCGCTTTATGTCGCCGAAATCAGCCGGATTCTGCGGTATGACAATATCCTGTCCAATTTGCGGCAGCCGCCGGCACCGGTGGTGGTTACCGACAGGCTGCCGCAGGAGCGGCACCACGGCTGGAAATTTATTGCCTTTGGGCCTGACGGGAAACTGTATGTGCCTGTAGGAGCACCCTGCAATATCTGCGCAAGCCGGGATGAGCACTTTGCCAGTATTATGCGGATGAATCCCGATGGTTCAGGCCTGGAAGTATTCGCTCACGGGGTCCGCAATACGGTAGGGTTTGACTGGCATCCGGCCACGCGGGAATTGTGGTTTACCGATAACGGGCGCGACTGGCTTGGCGACGACCTGCCTCCCGATGAGCTTAACCATGCTCCCCGCCCGGGAATGCATTTCGGCTATCCCCACTATTACGGCGATAATGTTCCCGACCCTGAATTCAGCCAGCACCCGGACCCGGCGGCTTTTACCGGGCCGGCCATGAAGCTCGGCGCGCATGTGGCTGCTTTAGGGATGCGGTTCTATACAGGCACCATGTTTCCCGAGGAATACCGCAACCAAATCTTTATTGCCGAACATGGCTCCTGGAACCGGACAGCACCAACCGGCTACAAGCTCAGCCTGGTGCGTCTGCAAGCAGGCAAGGCGGTCAGCTATGAAGTGTTTGCCGAAGGCTGGCTGCAGGCCATCAATGCCTGGGGCAGGCCGGTAGATGTTCTGGTCATGCCCGATGGGGCGCTCCTGGTCTCGGATGACCGGGCGAACACCGTTTATCGCATAAGCTATGAGAACAGACAGGGGAACGGCTGATGGAAAAAGAGTTTTTTGCTGACTCAGCCTGTTTAATCGGGCGAATCAACGTCGGTCCAGGCGCCTATTTTGCCCAGGGGACGGTGGTCCGCTCCGGGGCTGATTCCATAACTGTGGCGAACGGCAGCTCTGTACAACCAAAACCGGCAAAATCCATACTTTCCTTATGAATACAATGCAGAAGCAATTATGCTTTGCCGGAAATGGCTGAAAGAGCGAAGGCTCCAGCCCGGTAAGGGAGATAAGATAAAATAAATAAATTTTTTGCGAAAATCCTGCAATTTCGAGGAAATATTGCAGGATTTTTAAGTTTTTCGGAAAAATTATTAGATAGATACAAACGGGGAATTCTTTTACATCATTCATAATAAAATTAATTTGTTCTAGTATTTAAATCATACTGTGTTACCTTCGGTTTATCGATTTTTAGCACCGATAGCAGCGATCGGCCCGAAAAAACATAATTCCAATTTTGTAATTGACAACCAATAATTTAATGAATAAAATAAAAACATAATAATTAAAATTTACAAACTTAGAATATTAGTTTTTATTTATTATAAAAAAAGCAGCTATATTGGCTGCGACCTGCTCAGTGTAATAAACTGATAAAAAGAAACATTGCGGCGTATTTGCCCACATGGCTTGACAAAATACAAAACAGAAAAGGAGTTGCTTTCATGAGTGAAGACAGCAAGTGCCCAGTAACAGGCAGGACCAGAAAAGCCATTGCCGGTGGTGGTACCTCAAACCGGGACTGGTGGCCGAATCAGTTAAACCTCAAGATTTTGCATCAGCATTCCTCGCTTTCTAATCCCATGGGTGGGTCTTTCAACTATGCCGAAGAGTTCAAAAGTCTCGACCTGGCAGCCGTGAAGCAAGACCTTTATGCGCTGATGACTGACTCCCAGGATTGGTGGCCAGCCGATTACGGCCACTACGGGCCGCTCTTTATCAGGATGGCATGGCACAGCGCCGGTACATACCGTATCAACGACGGCCGCGGCGGCGGCGGGTCGGGGTCCCAGCGCCTGGCTCCCCTCAACAGCTGGCCGGACAATGTGAATCTGGACAAGGCACGCCGTTTGCTGTGGCCGATTAAGCAGAAATACGGCAAGAAAATTTCCTGGGCCGACCTGATGATTCTGGCCGGAAATTGCGCTTTTGAATCCATGGGACTCAAGACCTTTGGTTTTGCTGGCGGCCGCGAGGACGTATGGGAACCGGAAGAAGATATCTATTGGGGGTCTGAGGGCGAGTGGCTGGGCGATGAACGCTATTCCGGCGACCGGGATCTCGAGAATCCCCTTGCCGCCGTGCAAATGGGCCTGATCTATGTAAACCCGGAAGGTCCGAACGGTAACCCTGATCCGATTGGTTCCGGCCGTGACGTGCGGGACACTTTCGCCCGTATGGCGATGAACGACGAAGAGACTGTGGCGCTTGTTGCCGGCGGTCACACATTCGGCAAATGTCATGGCGCCGGTCCGGCGACTCATGTGGGGCCTGAACCGGAGGCTGCCGGCCTCGAGGAACAGGGACTCGGCTGGAAGAGCAGCTTCCGGAGCGGCAAAGGCGGCGATACCATCGGCAGCGGCATTGAGGGCGCCTGGAAGCCAAACCCGACTACCTGGGACATGGGCTACTTAAAGGTGCTGTTCAAATACGAATGGGAACTGGTCAAGAGTCCGGCCGGAGCGCATCAGTGGCTGGCCAAGGACGTGGCCGAAGAAGACATGGTAGTTGACGCGCATGATCCGTCCAAGAAACACCGGCCGATGATGACCACGGCGGATCTCTCCCTGCGCTACGACCCGGTCTACGAACCGATCGCGCGGCGCTATCTGCAAAATCCGGAAGAATTCAGAGATGCCTTCGCCCGGGCCTGGTTCAAACTGACCCACCGGGACATGGGGCCTCGGTCCCGCTATCTCGGCCCGGAGGTGCCGGCAGAAGAGCTGATCTGGCAGGATCCGGTGCCGGCAGTCGAGCATGAACTGATCAACGAACAGGATATCTCCGAACTTAAGGCCAGGATTCTTGCTGCCGGCCTGTCCATTCCCCAGTTAGTTTCAACCGCTTGGGCCTCGGCCGCCACGTATCGCGGCTCTGACAAGCGGGGCGGAACGAACGGGGCACGGGTCCGCCTGGCGCCGCAGAAGGACTGGGAAATAAACCAGCCGGCTCAACTGCAGGCCGTCCTTAAGGTCCTGGAAAAAATTCAGACAGATTTCAATAGCGCCCAGAAAGGCGGCAAGAAAGTTTCCCTGGCTGACCTGATCGTCCTGGCTGGCTGTGCGGGCATCGAGCAGGCGGCAAAAAATGCCGGCAGCAATGTGTCCGTTCCGTTCACACCGGGACGCACGGATGCATCGCAGGCGCAGACCGATGTGCATTCTTTTGCGGTGCTGGAACCGAAGGCGGATGGGTTCCGCAACTACCTGCAAGGCAAATCCTCCATCTCGGCAGAGGAAATGCTGATTGACCGGGCGCAATTGCTGACGCTGACCGCGCCGGAGTTGACGGTTCTCCTTGGTGGCCTGCGTGTCTTGAATATCAACTTCGGACAATCACAACACGGTGTCTTCACCAAGCGGCCGGAGGCGCTTACCAATGACTTCTTCGTGAACCTGCTCGACATGGGCACCACCTGGAAGGCCGTCTCGGAAGCTGCCGACGTATTCGAGGGCCGTGACCGGGCAACCGGTGAGCTGAAGTGGACCGGCACCCGTGTCGACCTCATATTCGGTGCCAACTCCCAACTCCGGGCCCTTGCCGAAGTATATGGCTGCCAGGATTCCCAGGAAAAGTTCCTGCGTGACTTTGTCGCGGTGTGGGATAAGGTTATGAACCTTTAATCTTACCTGCTTGCGGGAAAACACACTTGAGGGATTTCTACAGCCGATCCTGACTGCAAAGCGGATAACCGGATGGATTAAACTCTCATTAAAGCTATAACTAATATATAGAAGGCGGCGTTTCAGTAAGCTGAAACGCCGCCTTCTTGCGGTGCGCAAGGGAAAAAGCTGACTCAAGAGAACCGTCCCCGTGAGTCATTCCCGTGAGTCATTTGCTGAAGTAATCGCCTTTTGTAGCATGGCGGCGGTAACCCCTTCCGTCCATTTATCAAAATAGCAGGGGTAGCTGGTGCCGCAGGTCCTGCATTCTATATATTGCTTAGCCTCCTTTTGTTCCCGTGTATCATACATATAGGGGAGAAGCTCGCTGGTGTTATTGACGCCAGGGGCATTCCCGTCCAGGCTATAGGAATATTCATAAGTAGCTTGGTATTTTAGTGTCAGTTGATCAGAACTGCAAATAGGGCAGACAACGCGCGGGTTATGGTGCATATTCGCCACCTCTGGTTATATGTTTTATAAGACCGGTGCTTGCTCATTGCTATTATGCCCATAAATGGCAGGCTCATGCTGGCAGCCGGAATGATAGCAGGTGAATTGCTGTATTTTTCTGATATTTCTCTAAAATATATTGACTGATCACGGCAATGAGATTATAATGTAGTTGTCAGGACAACTATATTGGGGGTTTTCATGCATTTTAAATTAGAAGATTCATTAGGGTTTATTCTAAATAAGGTAAACACAAAATTAAAAAATGAATTATTTCAGCAATTGAAAGAAAATGATGTAACACCGGAGCAATGGGCGATTTTAAACTGTTTATGGGCAAAAGAGGGGAGTACCCCCAAAGAGTTGTCCGATATGACTTTTAAAGATAAACCGAACACGAATCGCATTTTGGAAAAGTTAATCATAAAGGGACTGGTCGTTCGCAAAGCTCATCCGGTGGATAAGCGAGCATTTCAAATATTTCTGACCGAGGACGGATGGGCATTGCGTGAACAGTTAATTCCCAGGGTTAAGCAACTATTGGCTAAAGCAACAGCCGGAATCGAACAACAGAAAGTGGCAGAAATGAAAAAGCTGCTGAATCAAGTTTACGATAACATCAAATAATCGATTTTTTTAAAAATATGGTTGTCATGACAACTAGAGTGCTATGTAAATATGATAGTGTCAGCCCTTGCTCACAGTGTAAGCCAGGATAAAATAAAGGGAGGTAAAGCATATGGAAAGCCGTTTAGTTAAAGAATTGAACTTGCGTTATGAACCGGTAGCTGTTTTGCTCAGCAATGAAAAACCGGCAGGAGCACTGCAGGGTAAAGAAGGACAGTGGAGCTGTGTAATTCCGTTATTTATTGCGGCCGCCAAAGGAAAAACCTCAGTTTTTGAACGGAAAACCACAGGCTGTATAGGTGGTAAAAAAGGTTTAGGGTTTGGTCAATATCCCAATTATCCGGATGGGATTGAATATTTTCTGACAGTTGGCAAAAGCGGTCAGTTTGAGGGAGAAGGGTATAAGAAAGATCCTGCACTGGGAGCAGAGTTTGTTGAGTGCCTGCCAATGGTTGATATTCCCTATCAGTATGTTATATTCAAACCTTTGTCACAGGTGGATGCTGCTAAGGAAATCCCTGAGTTAATTATGTTTTATGTTAATAATGATCAGTTGTCGGCACTTACCGTACTCGCAAACTATTATCGACCGGGGAATGAGAATGTGATGATACCTTTTAGCTCAGGGTGTCAGGCTGTTTTTCTTATTCCCTATGGCGAGGCGCAGAAGGAGAATCCCCGGGCAGTTGTGGGTTTGACTGATATTACCGTGCGCCCCATGGTCGAAGCCGACATGCTGTCCTTCTCTGTTCCCTACAAAATGTTTCTGGCTATGGAGGAAAATGTGGCGGGCAGTTTCTTAGAGAAACATGCATGGCACAAAGTAGTGGCGAGAATGGAAAAAGCGAAAGGAAAGTAGTTCCCTTTTCCATGACCGTGGTACCGTTAGTTACGCAAAGCAGCGAGTGCTGCATTGGCCAGCACCGCTGCTCCGACTGCCAGCGCCGCCTCATTCAGGTTGAATTTCGAATGATGGAGCTGGTAATTTTTTTGCCCCGCAAAGCCTGTCCCCAAAACAAAAAATGCGGCCGGGACTTGTTGACAATACAAAGAAAAATCTTCCCCCAGCAGCACCTGCGGCACCGGCACAACGCTTTGCTCGCCGGCAATTTCCCTGGCGGAACCTGTCAGGATGTCAACCGCTGTATCGTCATTGATCAGCGGCACCAGGCCTCTGGTAAAGGAAAACTGATACTGGGCCCCATGCAGGGAGGCGATGGATTTCACGGTCTGTTCAATCAGTTTGCCGGCCTGTGCGGCAATCTCGGCTTTAAAACAACGCAGCGTACCGCCCAGCACCGCTTTTTCTGCGATGACATTACTTTTCGTGCCGGCGGTGATTGTACCAACCGTCAGGACAAACGGTTCGACCGGGTCGATTTTGGCCGCGGCAATCCCTTGTAAAGCCAGAATAATTTCGGCGGCAATGACAATCGGGTTGACCGCCTGGTGGGGAAGCGCGGCGTGACCGCCCTGTCCGGCTATTGCGATTTCAAACCTGGAGCCGCAGGCGAAAAACGCTCCTTTGCGGTAGCCAACTGTACCGGCCGGTAAATGGGGGTCAACATGCAGACCAAACAGCATATCCACAGCGGGATTTTTTAGAACGCCCTCGGCAATCATGTCTTTAGCGCCCCCTAAAGGGCTTTCTTCACTGGGCTGAAAGATCAGCTTAACCGCACCGGGGACATATTCCCGCAGCTTGGCCAGTATTTCCGCCGCTCCCAGCAACATGGCCGTATGGGCATCATGGCCGCAGGCGTGCATGATATTGTCCTGTTGAGACCGGAATGGCAGGCCGGTTTCTTCTTTGATGGGCAATGCGTCCATGTCGGCCCGCAGCCCTACTGTTTTAGTGCCGCCTGTACCCCGCAGAAGCCCGACTACGCCTGTCTTCCCGATTCGTTCCTGGGTTTCAAACCCCAATTCACGCAGCCGGGCGGCGACAAGTCCGGCTGTTTTCCATTCTTTGGTGGCCAGTTCCGGGCAGCGGTGAATTGTCCGTCTCAAGTCAATGATCCGCTCTTCCGCCTGGGCCGCGTATTGTTTCAGTAGCGATAAATATTCCATATTGCGCTCAACCACCTATGCTTGTAGCTATTTTAACTCACCGGTGTAATACGGATTATAGTCGTTGGTGTAAAGATCTTCCGCAACGACCTTGCCTGGCGTTTCAAAGCCGGAAAGTTTGTTTTTCTCGGCCAGGTCTACCCAGAATTTAATTTGTTCAGGCTGCACCCATTTATAGGTGCCATAGGTTGTACCTGCCATATCCTGGACATCCACTTTAAGAAACTCGGCCGCAATTTTCATCGCATCATCATAGTTTTCATTAATATAATGCTGCGTTCTTACCGTGGCAACAATATAAGCTTTTACGACATCGGGATATTTTTCGATAAAATCCTCACTGAATGCCCGCACACCAACGGCACTGAAGCGCCCGTCGCCGGCCCCGGCCGCGATCTTGTAGCTTGTGGCCAGGATATCCAAACCGCCGTTATTTTTAGCCTTCATATTGTGCGGTGCGTGCAAAATGGCAACATCAATGTCACCGCGCCGCAGTGCCTGTTCCTGCTGCAAATCATTCATGACGATGATTTTAGTTTCCGTGGGATTGATTCCGTTTTGCCGTAAGAATTCCGAATTAAACAGCTCGGCGCAGCTGCCTTTACCGCTCATGGCTATGGTTTTGCCGCGCAAATCGGCCGCCTGGGTTATGCCGCTGCCGGATTTTACAAACCAGGTCATATGGGTTTTATCGAATTCAGGCGAATCCAGCGTTCCCGCCTGGACAATTTTCAGATTGGCTCCGGCCTGCCGCGCCGCGGCAATGGTTGTTGCATGGCCGGAACCGAACACATGGTTATAACCTTGTATCACCGATTGGGCCAGCGTTGCATTTTGCGGCAGCGTCCCGGTATATTCGACCGCAAGGCCAACCTCCTGTAAAAAACCTTTTTTATCGGCCACGATGATTTCGTTAAAGCCGGTGGGAGTAGGCAGCTTCAACGTGAATGGCTGGGTAAGCCTACCATTTACAAATTTAGGGGAACCTTCACCTGCCGCTGCGTGTTTGGAATCAACGGCAGAATTTCCGCAGCCTGACAACGATAAGGCCAATACAATAAGCAGTAGCAGTATTGATGTGAGTTGGATTTTTTTCATCTGCAGACACTCCTTAAAGTTCAATTTTACAGTAAGCCTGTGCCCTGTGCCGGGCGAGTGGGTTATACTTCCTGGCGGCGCCACCGGGATACTTTTTTTTCAAAAAAAACAATTACATAATTGACAATGATGCCGATGATCGACATGGTCATAATCGCTGCATACATTTTGGGTATAAGGTACTTAAGCTGGGTATCCATCAGCAGATAACCCAAGCCGGAACTGGCTCCCATCATTTCCGCCGCAATCAGGACTAAAATGGAAGAGGCGGCACTGAGGCGGACCCCGGTAATGATTGAAGGCAGCGCCGCCGGAAACACCACTTTATAAAATATGGTGAGCTGAGAGGAACCCATGGATTTGGCCGCCTTGATCAGCAAAGGGTCAACTCCTTTTACCCCGTTTATGGTATTTAAGAGGATGGCCGACCATACGCCCCAAAAAACAATGGCCACTTTTGACAATTCACCGATCCCGAACACCAGCATAAATACCGGTAAAAGTGCCAGTGTAGATGTTTGCCGGCACAACTGGATGATCGGATCAATATAAAATTCGGCCTGTTTAAACCAGCCGACAACAAAGCCCAGCGGGACGGACAGGCCAATACCCAGAAAAAAACCGGCCACTGACCGTTTTAAACTGACAAAAATATGCTCGACTAATTCGCCGGACAACAGGATTTGCCAAAAAGTTGCTACAACCACGGAAAAAGGGGGCAGAAAATTTTTATCCACAACCTGCATTCGCGGTAAAAACTCCCATAACAGCAGCAGAGCAACTATCCCCAATAAGCGCCTTAAACTATAAATATAAGGTTTTATTGATGCCAATTCATTATCACCACTCCCGATTTTTTCTTATCAGTATTTCGCTTATTGAGGAAGAGGGTACGTGACTGTCTGCGTCTTGGCGGGAAACTCAAGGTCTTTTTTGGCTTTTAGCCTGCTTTTAAGAATGGATTATGCTGCTTAAGCAAAAAGAGGACGAGAAAATTCAATAAGAATTTTCTCGTCCTCTTTTATTGTCAAAGTCAGACGATGGTCCGCCTATTTATTATAACGCCAGGAATCATTACTAAATTATCATGAAATGATTTGATTTGTCAAGAGATACCAAATGATCCGCGCGGACCGGGCGACGGTTTCTGTGCCTGCATTCAGCGGGACTTCCTTGACCTTTTGGAATCTAAACTAATCAAGTTTTTACAGCGTTTTTTGCATAAGCTGCGCTGAAGTTTCGGCAATATGGTATAATTTACAAGAAGCTGCAAAAAAATGTAGTGGGTTTACATCATTTTGATAAAACGGCAGAATGCAGCTTAGACAGAAAAGGAGTGTACTCGCATGAAAAATATCCTACTGGTCATTGACTATCAAAACGACTTTGTTGACGGGGCGCTTGGTTTTTCCCGAGCGGCGGAACTGGAGACGGCGATTGTCGCTAAGATTGAACAGTACAAACGCAACGGCGACCCGGTTGCCTTTACCTTTGACACGCATCAACAAGATTATATGGCAACCCAGGAAGGTAAAAAGCTGCCGGTGCTCCATTGCCTGAAGGACTCGCCGGGCTGGCGGCTGTACGGTCAGGTTGCGTCTCTTTGCGCTGCCGGCGATTTGCGGTTTGAAAAGGGTGCTTTCGGATCAATGGACCTGACAGCGTATCTGCGCCGGCAGAGCTTCGAGCGAGTGGAACTGGTCGGCGTGGTTTCCCATATTTGTGTCTTGTCCAACGCTGTGCTGGCCAAGGCGGCTCTGCCGGAGGCGGAGATTGTCATCGATGCCGCCTGTACCGCCAGTTTTGACGAACGGTTGCATCAGGCCGCCCTTGACGTAATGGCCGGTTTGCAGATGACGGTAATTAACCGCTGATGCTCTAGCGAACCCGGATGGTGATTGGTGGCTTTGTCAGGGAAAAAGGAATGATACAAGACATCATCAGCCAGACCGAAGCTGATAAAAATGACTCAAGAGAACCGTCCCCGTGAGTCATTCCGCGCTTTAGCGGCTTTTTATCTGCAACAGGCAGGTGGTTTGAGCCAGCGGGGCAGCGGTGGCGGTATTGATAAAAAATAGCTAATCCGGCTTGACAATATATTCTTTACGTGCTATTCTGTCCATAGTTATTATTTATTGCTGATCAGGCCACTGAAGGCAAAGAAAAACTCCAGGCGAGTTTTTCTTTGCCTTTTTGTATTATCAGCGTGGCAGCCTGTGCTGACAGGCGGAAGAACGGCTGGTCTCGGGTCCGGCAGGACAGGGAACAAGCCAGGCTCTTGCTTAATTTATTAACGGAAGGAGTACGGAACTATGCACGAAACCCGGCAAAGTACACAGCGCTAAAAAGGATAATCAAGCAGGAGGATGTTGTTTGATGTGGTATACCAGTATACCGGTATGCCGTATCCCTGTGGGAAAAAAGTAGAAAAGTGCAGGAGGAAAGATTATGAGTGCAAAAAAAATATCCGTTTTCTTGGGGATGCTGCTGTTATTCGCAGCCGTGGCGGCGGCGGGCTGCAATACGGCCAAGCAAACGCCGCAGAAACAGGAAGTGCAGTATCCGACCAAACCGATCACCCTGGTAGTGCCGTTTGCGGCCGGCGGCGTCAGTGATCTGGTATCCCGCCAGATTGCCCAGGTCAGCAAGAACTATCTGCCGCAGCCGGTTAATGTTGTCAACCGGCCGGGCGGCTCCGGCACAGTCGGGACCAACGAGGTCATCTCCGCCAACGCCGATGGCTATACTTTGCTTTTTGGCTCAAGCGGGGAACTGTCGTCCGGCTTGCATGTGGTCAAAGCGCCCTATGGAATTGACAAATATACGCCCTTGATCCAGGTCGGCTCGCTGCGGGTGGCGGTTGCTGTAAAAAAAGACGCGCCCTGGCAAAACCTGCAGGAGCTTATCGCCTACGCCAAGCAACATCCTGACAAACTGTCGGTGGGGATTCCCGGCGAGGGAACAGTGGTTCACCTTACCGGAGTAAATTTCACGCAACAGGCCGGCATCAAGTTAACCGCAGTGCCTTTTCAGGGCAGCGGCCAGTTGATTCCCAGCCTGCTGGGCGGCCATGTTGACCTTGCCTTTCTCAATGTTTCGGAAATCATGAGCCAGTATAAAGCGGGGGAAGTAAGACTGCTGGGCGTTTTTGCCGATACGCGGGTGGATGCGGTTAAGGATGTGCCCACGGCGAAAGAGCAGGGGATTGATGTGGCCGGTGGTGCCAGCCATTACATTGTGGCGCCCAACGGCTTGCCGGATCATGTAGCCCAAACCCTGCAGGCCGCCCTGAAGCAGGTGACGGAGGATCCGCAATTCCAGGAATTTGCCGGCAATACGGGGTATCAGGTAATCTACGCGGAAACGGATAAATCGAAACAGGATCTGCAGCAATGGTACGAAACTGCCGGGCAGATTTACACCGATTTGGGAATGAAGCCCAGATGACGCTGGCTAAATTCATTATCAGTGCGCAGCTGGTTTGTGCTGCCGGCTATCTGACTGTCGCCGGCAGTCTCCCGCTGGGGACGTTAAAAAACCCTGGCGCCGGCTTGTTTCCAGTGATTATCGGCATATTGTGGGCGGCCGTGTCCCTATTTGCCCTTGGTAATAAAAATGACGAGACAAAGAAGGACGGAGAGCCGGGCGGGGCCGATTCAGCCCGGGTGTGTAAAGTGGGGGTGGCAATTTTAGGCTACGCGCTGCTGCTGCCGGTCATCGGCTTTTCGCTAAGCACCTTTGTGGTCCTGATGTATGTTTCTTACCTGCTGGGAAATCACAGCCTGGTTAAGCGGCTGGGGTTCAGCCTGGCCGGCGTCTTGTTTTCCGTCCTGATTTTTCAGTGGCTGCTGCAGCTTACTTTGCCTGAACCGCTGCTAATGCTGCTTGATTTTTGAAAGTGAGTGATTACTACCTGTGGAGGATCTTATTCAGGGCTTTATTACCGTTTTTACCGGACAGAACCTGGCCTGGTGCTTTCTGGGCGTGATCATGGGGACCCTGGTCGGTGTGCTGCCGGGTCTGGGGCCGGTTGGCGCCATGTCGCTCCTGCTGCCGGTGACTTTTACTATGGATACCACCAGCGCCTTGATATTGCTGGCCGGTATTTATTACGGATCAATGTACGGCGGCTCAACCACCTCTATTCTGGTAAATGTTCCGGGGGAAGCGGCTTCGGTGATTACCTGCCTTGACGGCAATCAGATGGCCAAGCAGGGCAGAGCCGGCCCGGCCTTGGCAATTGCCGCCATTGGTTCCTTCGTGGCCGGCACAGTGGGGGTTGTGCTGATTACACTGATGGCGCCGGCGCTGGCCAAAGCTGCGCTTAAGTTTGGCCCGCCGGAATACTTTGGCATTGCCTTGCTGGGGTTGATCGTGCTGACGCGCCTGACCGGCAGGCAGGCCGTTAAATCCTATATGATGATGTTTTTGGGGATTGCCCTGGCGACAGTGGGCATGGACCCGATCGGCGGGACAGAACGGTTTACCTTTGGCCGCCAGGATTTAATTCAGGGCTTGGATTTTATCCCGGTTATCATGGGCTTGTATGGCCTGGCCGAGGTGTTGAGCAGTTCGGCCGCTGTATTCAAACCGTTAGAAGTGCTGAAAGTAAAATTCCGCGAGCTTATGCCTTCCAAACAGGATTTTAAGGACAGTGCCGGGCCGGTGGCGCGGGGGACGCTGCTGGGTTTTTTCATTGGCTTGATTCCGGGACCTGCCAATATTATCAGCACCTTTGTCTCCTACGGTGTGGAAAAAAAGCTGAGCAGGCAGCCGGAAAAGTTCGGCCAGGGCGCCATTGAGGGTGTCGCCGGTCCGGAAACGGCCAACAATGCCGCTTGCTGCGGCGCCCTGGTGCCGCTGTTATCGCTCGGAGTGCCTTTTTCACCGCTGCCGGCTGTCTTGCTGGGAGCCTTTATGCTGCATAATGTCGTGCCCGGGCCGACGCTGATCCAGGAGCATCCCCAATTGTTCTGGGGGCTGATTGCCAGCATGTATGTGGGCAATGTAATGCTGCTGGTGCTGAACCTGCCGCTGGTGGGCTTGTTTGCCCGTGTCGCCAGTATACCCGGCAAATATCTGATGCCGCTGGTTATTGTCTTTTGCTTTATCGGCGCTTTTTCCGTGCGCAACAGTCTTTTTGACATCTGGGTATTGGTGATCTTCGGCTTTCTCGGGTATTTTTTCCGCAACCACGGGTATGATCCGACGCCGCTGGCTTTAGGCATGATCCTGGGGCCGATGCTGGAGGACAGCTTCCGCCAGTCGGCCGTCTTGTTCCGCGGGGATATGCTGGGGTTCCTGTTGCGGCCCTTATCGGGGACGATGATGGGACTGGCGGCTGTAATTCTGCTGTGGCCGTTCATCCGGGCGGCCGGCCAGCGTTTCCGAAAAAAAATGAGGTGATACTATGAAAATTTTTGACTATCAGCTAGAAAAGGGAAGCCGGTTGTGCGAGTATGTCAAAGTGGGTGAGCTGGCGTGTTTTAGCGATATCCGCATTCCCCTGCTGGTAATACGCGGCGAGCAGGCCGGGCCGACTCTCTGGCTGACCGGCGCCGTTCACGGCGATGAACTCAACGGCCTGTGGGCTATGCGCCGGTTTTTTTGGGACTTGAATGCAAAAAATTTGCGGGGAACCCTGGTGCTTACACCGTTATTGAACCCGCTGGCTTTTTTGGCCCGCACGAAAATCAGCCCGCTCGACTATCTGGATATGGACCAGCAATTTCCGGGAAATCCTCAGGGGCTTTACTCCGAACGGGTTGCCCATGCTGTTTTCAGTGAGCTGCGGCACAAGGCCGATTATGTAATTGATTTCCATACCCTGAATCATTTGTTTAGCGCCACTCCGTATACGGTGTCGAAGCTTGTGCCCGGAGCTGCCGCCGGTACCAATGACACGGCACTCCGTATGGCCAGGGCTTTTGGTGTGTATCCGAACTGCCGGGTGGATTTGCAAAGCGCCAGCGGGGAACTGCCCGGAACGACCAGCGGCGCCCTGGATATACTGTGCATGCAGAACAATATTCCCTGCTTTATGGCCGAACTGGGCGGCGGCGGCCGCTGGGACGAACCGGTCATTGAGGTTGCTTATCAGGGCATCCGCAATGTGATGGTAAGTCTTGGGCTGCTGGCCGGCGAACTGCCGGCGCCCCGGCAACAGCTGATGATTACCAAACGGAAGTTTTTGCGCAGCAACAGCGGCGGGCTGGTGCGCATGGCGGTGGAGCCGGGCAGTTTTGTGCCTGCCGGCGGCTTGCTGGCCACGATATATGATTTCTGGCAGGAAGTGGACCGGGTGTACGCCGAGGAGGACCTGTTTGTCATTGCCGCTTGCTTTAATCCGGTGGTTTCCAGCGGCGACCGCCTGGCCTTTGTCGGCTATGAATGGCAGGAGAGCGAATGAGTTTTGCCAGTGCTGAAAACAGGAAAAGGACTGAGGGGATGTTTGCCTGGAACTATAAACTTGGTTTGCTGATTTCTGCCAGAAACCAGGTAATTGAACCGGATTTTAACCGCTATAAGCCGGCCGGAGTTACTGTGCACAGCACACGCATTAAAAAGGATCAGGATTATACCAATATCGATACTATGGCCGGCTTGCAGGCCGCCGCGCACGAGGCGGCCGCAGTACTTGGCCAGTCCGGGGTGGACATGGCTGTTTTCGGCTGCACCGCCGCCAGCTTTCTCCACGGCTGTGGACAGGACCGGACCCTGTCGGCGTCCCTCCAGGCCGCAGCGGGTATCCCGGTGGTTACTACGGCCACCGCTGTCCTTGAGGCGCTCCGGGTAACGAACCTGCAGCGCTTGACCATCATTACGCCGTATATTGCTGAACTGAACCGGCGGGAAAGTGATTTTTTTGCCGGCAACGGCTTCAGCGTTGCCGCCCTGGAGGGCATGAATATTGAGCAGACCAGCAAGCTGCCCGGCCTGGCGCCGGAGGAAATTTACCGTTTTTGCGTACGCCATTTCGCGGACGAAAGTGATGGCTTATTTATCAGCTGTACCAATATCAGAGCGATGGAAGTCATTCCGTATCTGGAAATGCATTTGGGCAAGCCGGTGATAACTTCCAATCAGGCTAGCCTCTGGTATGCCTTGCGGCAAAGCGGCTGCCAAGACGGCAGCGATCATTGCGGGGTACTGCTGCGCGAGCATTAGCAGGCCGGGACCGGTGAAGGAAAATCGGATTAGAAGATAGGGGATGCCAGATGAATTGTGCACTATGTAAACATAATAAATGTTCTACCGACGGACAAAACTGTACAGGCGTCGGTGTGGAAGCTATAATAGACATGTACGCCGGAGAGGACCGCCGCTTAATGACGGCTGCCGCCTGCACAGAAGGACGGCATTATATGCAGATGTGCCGTCTGGAAGAGAGCGCGGCTTTTGCGCAGGAGCTCGGTGTAAAAAAAGTCGGCCTGGCCTTCTGCATTGGGCTGGCGGCCGAGGCCAAAGTGATCGCGGCCTATTTTGCCAAGTTTTTTGCAGTTCAGTCCGTCTGCTGCAAGGTATGCGGAATGAGCAAGGAACATTTAGAGCTTGAACAGATTCAGGCCGGCCGCTTTGAGGCTATGTGCAATCCGAAAACACAGGCGAAGGTTCTGGCCGAGGCCGGGACGGAACTAAACTTTTCCATTGGCCTGTGTGTTGGGCATGATATTTTGTTCCAGCAGGCGTCGGCGGCGCCGGTAACCTGTTTGGTAACCAAGGACCGGGTACTGGCTCATAATCCGCTGGGGGCAGTGTACTCCCGCTACTGGCGGCGCAAACTGGGCATTGACGGCACAAGCCAGGAGAAATAGCGGAACTATGCCAAGCATTAAAAATACTGCCCCTTTGCTAACGAAAGGACGGAAAGATGGAAGCTTTTTTTAACCGGCTGCCTGAGGGCAAAATCCTGGATAAATCCAGCGATAATCTGTATATGCGCATTGTCGACGATCTGCGGGAAGCCATACGTCAGGGCCACCTGCAAGAGGGGGATTTGCTGCCTTCCGAACGGGATCTGGCACAATTTTATGATGTCAGCCGTGTGCCGGTGCGCGAGGCGCTGAAGGTGCTGGAGTTTTTAGGCGTGGTTCAGCATGTGCGCGGCAAAGGCATCTTTGTCAAAAAAATTAAGATGCGGCAGGTGTTGGATCATATTGAGTTTATGATTATGGACCCTATGCATGCCCTGCTCGATCTGTTCGAGGCGCGCGAAGCGATCGAACTGCAGGCCGTACGGTTAGCGGCCGTAAGAAGAACGGCGGCAGATCTGGCAGCCATGGAGGCGGCCATTGTCGAAATGCAGCTGAACATCAACCTGGGCCAGGCTGTGGGGGCGTCTTCACTAAAGTTTCATACCGCGATTGTTGATGCCACTCATAACCAGGTGATCCAAAAGCTGAATGAATACTTACTGGACATGCTGAGTGTTTCCCGCCAGTATTCCCTGAAAGACCCGGGCCGCCATGAAGTTGCCCTCGGCTATCATCAGCGTATTTTGCAAAAAATCATTGCCCAGGATGGGGACGGTGCTGTTGCCGTAATGCGGGAGCATCTTGATGAAGCCCGCCTGGTTATCCAAAAACAATTGGGGCAGGCCTGATCCTGCTGTTAACCGGTATACCAATATACCAGCAGGAAATACAATACAATTAATAGTAATTGGGAGAAGATCAAATGATCCATAATTTTGATGAATGTATTGACCGGCGGGGCACGGAAAGCAAAAAGTGGGATACTTACGGGGCTGATGTCATCCCGATGTGGATTGCCGATACAGACTTTAAGTGCCCGCAGCCGGTCGTTGCGGCCATGGTTAAACGAGCCGAGCACGGCATCTACGGGTATCCGGTTACTAGCCGGCATTTTGATGAAGCGATAGCGAACTGGCAGCAAAAACGTTTCGGCTGGGAGGTCGACCCCGAATGGGTGGAGTATACTCCGGCGGTGGTGCCGGCGATTATCTTTGCCTTGCGGGCCTTTACCCAGCCGGGCGACCATGTTGTCCTGCAAATGCCTGCTTATCACCCGTTTCATCAGATTATTCCCGACAATGGCCGGCTCATCGCCGCCAATGAGCTTCAACTGCAGGCGGGGCGGTATGTTATCGACTTTGCGGATCTGGAGTGGAAACTGAGCCATCCGCGGGCCCGGCTGTTTTTGCTGTGCAATCCGCACAATCCGGTAGGACGCTGTTTCACCCGGGAAGAATTGCTGGCAATCGGTAATTTGTGTTTAAAACACAACGTTCTGGTTGTGGCGGATGAAATTCATGCCGATATTATTTATGCAGGACAGCGGCACATTCCGTTTGCTGCCTTATCGGCAGAATTTGCCAATAACTGCATTGTTTGTGTTAACCCCAGCAAAACGTTCAACATTGCCGGCGTGCGCACCGGGGCCGCGATTACCCCTAATAAGGCCCTGCGGGAACAACTGCATGAAAGTGTGGTTAATAACAAAGCTTACGGCCGAACGGTATTTGGCACGCTGCCTGTGGAAGTCGCCTACAACGAATGCGATTATTATGCCGATCAGCTTATGATCTACCTGCAAGGCAATCTTGACTATCTGCTCGAGTATTTCGCCGCAAGGATCCCCGTGATCAAAGTAATCAAGCCGGAGGCAACCTATCTCATCTGGCTGGACTGTCGGGCCCTGAACATGCCGCCTGCCGCCCTGCAAGCATTTTTTCTGAAACAGGCGAAAGTGGCCCTGAACGAAGGCTCAACATTTGGCCAGAGCGGGACAGGCTTTATGCGCCTGAATATCGCCTGCCGACGGGCCGTACTGGCTGAGGCGCTCCGGCGTATTGAAACAGCTGTTAACAGCCTGTAAAGCAGCTCTTTTTTACCACCCATAACCAACCCGTCCTAGGGCAGTCTTTTTATCCTGCCATAGGACGGGTTTTATTGACGCACAGGGACGTTCCTTTTCTGTCACAAACTGTTCAGCGCCGTCTTTCGCGGCAGCTCTATTTTTTTAAAACTTTTCCCGGTTATGACCTTTTTAGATATTCCCTAGAGACAGGGGCAGTAACGATATCCCTGCGTTTACTGAATCCCGGCAAGTGACAAAGTGTGATAAAAGATAGAAAACGACTCAAGAGAACCGTCCCCGTGAGTCGTTTTAGTCATTTCGTGAGTCATTTAGCTGATGAAGCAATGTTATGGCGCTCTCCAGGCGTACGGTTTGCTGCTCTTCCGCCAGAAAAAACCACCAGGCATGGTTATCATCGCAGATTTCAAAATCATGTTTGAATTCGGTTGATATGGATGGCAGCCTTGCGATTGGGAAAAATAAATCGGTTGTTTGCCCATCCACCTGGCCATGAAAATAGAGTCCTGCCTGCAGCAGGCTAATATATCCGCAGCCGCAACTGCGAAATGCTCCGTAACCTGTGTCAGCAACCCGCAGATCTGTTACCAGGGCCTGGATCAGGAATTTTTCGTCCCGCACCTGTTCGCTCATGGTTTCGCGTTGCCAGGCAGTCCATTTTACCGGATCGGCAAACACTACGCAGGCAGGATCGGCAGGTTGTAAAAAGCCATATTCGTCGATCGTCGCGGCATTGCCGCAGGCGCTGCAATATAGCCTGTCTCGCTTGCTTTTCATCGTTTGTTCAGTCAAGCAACGCGGACACTGGTGGAGAATAAGATGCAGCTGCTCAGCTGTATGCCGGTGGTGATAACGCTCCCCGGCCAACCGGTTCCAATCATAGTCATTGTAAGTCAAAGCCTGACAAACCGACGTATAGATCTGCCCGGAATCGAGCGTGCCAACCTCTGCGGCCGAAAGAATTTGCCTGGCCACCGTTTCCACCCGGCCCCTGCGCCAAAAAGAAGACCAGCGGGGCCAGGCGAGATAGCCGCCATTTGTTTTTACGGCAACAACAGGAACTTGCATTTTTTTTATAAACCGGGCGATTGATGCGGGGATAGCGCAGCAACTGCCGTCAATAGACCGGCGTCCCTCCGGAAAAATACCGACAACATCCCCCCGGGCTATTGCCGCCAGCGCCCCCCGGGTCGCACGGATATCCGGCAAAAATTGTGTTTTGGGAATTGCGCCCCAAAGTCTTAAGACTTTGCCAATAAGCGGCTGCCGAAAATAAAAGTTTGTTGTGAGAAAGTAACAGGGGTACTTCGCTATCGCGCACTGTACTAAAGCCGGATCAATAAACGAAGTATGATTGCCCAGGACAATAAATGGCGGCTTTATGTCTTGAATGCCGCTGCAATCAAATCTTGCGCTGCCCCTGCATATCCAATATACGCTGGTATACGCTGCGGCAATCTGCAGCCAGCCCAATATTTTGCGCTTTATGCGGCTAATGGCTTTCTCAATACCAAGCTTCATCCCAATTGACTCCTTATCAGGCTATACCGGCCGTTTACTTAGCCGGCTTTCCCCTGGGTTATCCAGGCGGGGAATTTACGAGCATCAAAAATTGTGAAAAAATCAAATACCGGCGGATCGAAATCCACATCCATTGACGGTTCACTAATAAATTCCGCGCCATATTTATAATAGGCCAGCATCAGTGTTGACATCTTCTTTAAAATGGCCCGCTGGTTGACCTCGGCAACAGCCATTGCGCCGGGAGTAACCGCAGCAAGGTCTAACTGCTGTTTGGGCTTTACCCCAAAATCCATATTAACAGCGTTTTTTCCCAGCAGATACTTCGCTATCACGCCAATGTCGTTTTTGGCGCCAGCCGGCAATGTGGTGAGACCAATCAGATAATCATGGGGATTGCGCTGCAAGTAAGTGCCTAAGCCGGCAAACAACAAGCGGAAAGCACCGGTATTTCTATACTGAGTATCAATACAGGCTCGCCCCAGTTCTAGAATCTGTATTCTTTTGTCACTTAATTTGCCAATATCAAACCATTGCTCAGAGTAAAAGCTACCGCCTGGCGGCAGTCTGCCTCCCGGCAAAAAACGGAAGGTGCCGACACACCGGTTTTGCTCTATATCGCGAATAACTAAGTGATCGCATAATTCGTCAAAGCAATCAATGTCCTCTTCCGTTTCTTCCACCTGCTCAGTTTTCTGCCCGGAAAAGTTAAGTTCCTGGCAATAAACTCTATAGCGAAGGGCATATATTTGTTTTTTTTCCGCTGCTGTCTCCGCAAGTTTCCACAGAAATTTGCCTTCCCGAATTTCCATCAGTACTTCACCTCATTTACTACTTGAGCTGCCAGGCAAAATTATTTACATAAGTAATGAAGCTGTTGCGTTTAGCTCCTTTAATCATTGCATATTTTGCGGATATTTCTATTAAGGTCATGTTATTTTTTTGTAAAATCAGCGGCAATAATAAATTAACAAGTACTTTACAAAAAAATAACCTATTCAGTTACATTATCCCGTACAATAAAATTGCCAGGAACAACCGCCTGCAGCGGTTAAACCTGAATCATCCTGATATGAGGAGGATATCTATGACTCGCACCGTCAACAATATCCTTTTTGCCATTTCCGACACCGGCGGCGGTCACCGCAGCGCCGCCACCGCCATAGCGGCCGCCCTGGGCAACTGCGGTCATGTCCAGTGCACGCTTTCCGACTTGCTCAAAGCCACCGGCTTTCCCGGCCTGACAAAAGCTCCGGAAATCTATGACTATTGTTCGCGCAAGCAGCTCTGGCTGAACAACCTTTTTTTCGAAAAAACGAACAGCGTAAAAAGAATGAGCCTGCTGACCAAGTTTGTCTATCAGCAGGCTGCGCCGCAGTTCGAATGGGAAATTGACCAAATCAGACCTGATCTGTTGCTGGCCGTTCATCCCCTGGTCATTGGACTGCTGGTCGCCAGCCGCAAGGCTACTCGTGCCTCCTGGCCAATTTTTACCGTCGTAACCGATCTGGCCACCCTTCACGCCTCCTGGGCAACTCCGGGAGCCGATTTGTATCTGGTACCGACAGAAGAAGCCTTCCATGCTCTTGCCCGGCACGGAATCGCCACCAGCCAGATTGTCCTCACCGGCTTTCCCGTTCATCCTAAGTTCAGCTGCCTGTCAGCCCCGCGTTCAGAAATTCGTAGAGGGTTAGGCCTTGATCCGGGACGGTTTTCCGTGCTGCTGACCGGCGGCGGCGTAGGTGCCGGCAACATGTCCACGTGGATTAGGGAATTTGTGCAACGCTGTCCCGGCAAGCAACTTATAGTAGTCACCGGGCGAAACCAAGTCCTCTATGACCAGTTACAGGCTTTGCAAAACGAGGTTAAATACCTTCACGTCTATGGCTTTGTCGACAACATGGAAACGCTGATGGCGGCAAGCGACGTCATCATTAGCAAGGCAGGTCCCGGCACTATCATGGAAGCGGTGGCAATGCGGCGCCCGCTCATCATTACTGAGGCTGTCGGCATCCAGGAAACCGGCAACATTGATTTCGTCGTTAACAACCGGCTGGGTTACTTTTGCCCCGAGCCGCGCCAGGGCTGCCGCATCATTAATGGGCTCGCCGCTGGCGGCGATTTTGTCTTTGCCGCCGACAAGATACCCCCGAATCATGGCTCAGCCCGCATTGCTGATATGGTTTTCCAGCAACTGCAGGCCAGTTCGGTCCCGGAGCCCAATATGGCAACGCCTGTCGCCGGGCTTTTCCGCGGCGCCTGATATTATCACCTAAGCAAAAATAGCCATAACCTACCATTGCGGTAAGTCATGGCTATCTTTTTTCTGTAGTGTGCACAGCATTAAAATACGTGTTTTCCCGACCAGCCAAGGCCTAAAAAGCCCCGGGGTTTTTTCCGTAATTTTTTGGTTACGACATCTCCCGGCTGGATTGAGCTTTGTAAGGCCTTACCATCGTCTTTCGTCTTTAGTTTGGCCACACACAGGGTATCTAACACTTCAATGACCTCCAGCTCACCCATATTTCTTTTCAGCACAATCAACTCGCCGGTAACCGGATGCCTCATGGCATTACTTGCGCCGTTAACCTCCAGTATATCGCCGATATCTACATTGTGGTTTGTGCCCAGGTCAATATAATATTGGCGGCCCTCGGCTTTGATCACATAGCCCTGCAGGGGGATAAATTTATAGATTTTTCTAACCGAGTCATAGGCTGCTTCCGAGAGGGCAGCGTTAATATCTTCATTATAGTTAGTAATGGCGGTTTGATCAGACCAGGCAATTTGCCCATTCTTGACATTAACCAGTTTTAGCGTAAGCGTAACACTGCTTTTCGAGGTACCTTCCACCCATTCATTGCGCTGGCTCTTTTTATTATAGTAATAATGCCCCGGCTCTTTAGTAATACTGCCGTCAGCGGAGCCCAGCAACAGGTAGTCCAAGCCCAGGATGCCCCCCAGTTCGGTAGCCGTTGCTTCGTCAATAAGGCCCTGGGCGCTGCGTTTTTGTTCGGCAAATACGCGTGATAATTCGGTTCGTTCCACCACTGTGCAAGATTTTAAGTTTACCAAATCGGCAGTGATCATTTCGGCGGCCATTACCCCGAATTGATTATAGGGACTGTCATTTTTGAAAGGAAGCACGCCGATTTTCTTGGAAGTCGTTTCGCTCGCTAACGCTGGGCCCGCCAATAGAGTAATAAAGACACAAACCAACGCGATTCCCCAAATACCTCTCCGTACCATAAAAACCTCCTCAGCCGCGACTGCAAAATATGTAATAGATCAGTGTTCTGGTATTATTATTCATTTTTTTGCCAAAAAATCCTGCTTGTGGCAGGCAATTCACGCTTGCGGTTTAAATAAATGTAAATATTTATTGCTTTTGCTGTGTGCCAGCGCTACACTAACATTGAATTAGAAATTATTAGTATACGTTGCAGGAGGCTGATTGAGTGAAGCTCTTCCGATTCTTACTAGTGGCAGTCTTAATTTGGGCAGTCCAATGTCCGGCTGCCTCAGCGCAGGCGGTTAGCGTTGAAGGCCGCGGTATTTCCCGGGAGGCGGCAATCCACGATGCCCTGCGCCAGGCCGTGGAACAAGCTGTCGGAACCCTGGTTGACTCGCAAACACTGGTACAAAACTATATGGTCCTCAAAGATGAAGTTTATACAAAATCCCAGGGCTTTGTCAGTGATTATGCTATTTTGTCGGAAAACCGCTTACAGGGCGAGGTTGTCATACAAGCCAGAGTAACTGTTGATGCGCAGCCCAACTCCCATTTGATGACCAAATTACAGCGCCTGAAAATGATTGATGCAGGCCTGCGTGATCCCCGTATCGGCGTTATCATGGTCGAGCATTACATACGGCCCATTCCCGATCCGGCTGCTGAAACGGCCATTATCGACCAACTGACTGAGGCCGGCTTCCGGCGATTGGCAGATCCCGGCCAACTGGCCCGGATTCGCAAAGCAGATGCGATAAAAACCATCCTTAATCAGGGCGATATCAAGACGGCTGTACGGCAGCTGACAAATGAGCGGCTCGATTATTTAATCGTGGGGGAAGCCTTTGCCGAATACGCGGGGACCGATCCCGGCTACAGCCTTATATCCTGCCGCGCGCGGGTTGAAGCCAGATTGATTAAGGTGGATACCGGCGAAATCATTGCGGCGCAGGGGTTCCATCGCGGCGGAGTTGACATAACTGAATTTACGGCCGCCAAGAAATCCTTGCACAATGCCGGCACTGCCGCAGGCAAGTATTTTGCAGACAAGCTGATGGCTTATGCCGCTAATCCGGAGAAAGGGCTCCAGATAAAGGTGGTGGCCGTCAACGATTATTCGGTCGTTAACTTATTAGGCCGGTTGCTCCGGCAGCAAACAGGGATTACCAATGCTTTTTTGCGGGACTATCAACAAGGAACCGCTATGTTTGATGTTAACTATTCCGGGTCGCCTGCTGTTCTGGCAGAACAACTGGAAGGCATAACTGAGCTGCCGCTGCGGGTAATTGAAATTAGCAATAGTGTGATTGTCATTAGTATGAAGTAAATGCTTCAGAATTTGCACTCCTGTTCAGGCGCCAGGCAAATAAGTTGTCCCGCGGTCCTGTCTATTGACAAGGCTGTTTTTCTCTCGTATAATAAGGGAAAATAGATACCGTAAAGCTGATCAGACAGTCTGAAGGCTTAAGAATCCCCCCTGCGGGATTCTTAAGCCTTTTTTGCTGTTAGTGAGGCGCGGACGGAAGTCTAGGCAGAGGAGGCTACATTACATAATGAAACGAAAACTGCTGGTGTTTGGGGTGCTGTTGCTAGGGCTGGGCCTGTTGGTCGTCGGCTGCGGCAGTGAAAAAAAGGAGGTAGCCAAAGAGGTCAAAACCGTTGAAATTGGCATTTCCTCCTGCTGCGTGTCGGAAGATGTAACCACTAAAGAAATAATCCCCGCTTTCAAAAAATATTATAAAGAGAAGTTCGGCGAAGACGTCGAGGTTAAACCTTCCTTCGCCGGGTCAGGCACGCTGACCAACCAGATTGTGGGCGGTACGCCTGTGCAGGTGGCGGTGCTGTCCAACGAATCCTACGCCTTGAAGCTGAAAGCGGAGGGATTAACGACTTCCGACTGGAAAGCTTTGCCCAACAAAGGCGTAGTCGCCACCTCGACGATTGTTATGCTGGTGCGGGAGGGCAATCCGAAAGGCATTCACTCCTATGCCGATCTGGCCAAACCGGGCGTTAAGGTTATCCATTCCAATCCGGCCACTTCCGGCGGCGCCTCCTGGGCCATCTACTCCTTCTACGGCTCGGTATTGAAGGAAACCGAAACGAAAACCGGCAAGAAAGATGAGGCAGCTGCTTATGAACTGCTCAAAAAGATCGAGGACAATGTAATCAGCATGCCCGAATCGGCGAAACAAGCTGCTGCGCAGTTTGACGCGGGTCAGGGGGACGCGCTGGTGACTTATGAGCAGGAAGGGCTGCTGGAACTGGAAAAGGGCAAGAAATACCAGGTGATTGTTCCCAACAGCACTATTTTGACCGACTGGACAGTTGTACAGGTCGACAAAAACATCAAACCCGAACAAAAACAAGTTATTGATGAATTTGTAAAATTTTTGTTTTCCGACGAAGCACAAAATGCTTACGCCAAATACGGCTTCCGTTCTTACAAGCCTGAGATCAATGCAAAATTAGCCAGCAAATACGCCAATATTGAGTTGCCGTTCACGCTGGACTATCTTGGCGGGTCGACGGAAGCCAAGAAAACCATCATTGATGGTTTATGGAAAAAGACGCAGCAAAAATAACCGGGCCAGCGAACCGGTAACCGGAACGGCTATCCGTCTCCGGTTACCGGTTTCTTTGCCAGAACCAATATCAGATATAGGAGCGTTATGATGAAACTGGAACACTTGCTTGCACGGACGCTTGTCGGCATTATTCTGCTGATTTTCACCATCCTGATTTTGTTTCCTTTGGGGCAGCTGTTTACCTATGCTTCCAAGGCCGGGCTAGGGATCTTTGTCGACCGGTTGCTGTCGCCTGAGGCCCTGGCGGCTATTTGGCTGACCATCAAGATCGGGCTGGCGTCGACGGCGGTGAATGTCGTCATCGGCACAGCCGTCGCTTTTGTCCTGCACCGGGTTGACCTGCCGTTTAAAAATGTTATTGATGCGCTGGTGGACATTCCTCTCGCCATACCGACCGTCGTCATCGGTTTTGCCTTATTGCTGCTGTACGGGCCGATGGGATGGCTGGGCCGCTTTATTGATCCGGAAACCATCCAAATCCTTTTTTCCTTTCCTGGTATCCTGCTGGCCCATATTTTTTTCACCTTCCCTTTTATGGTGCGGGCCGTGGGCACCTCGTTGGCCAGCTTTGACCAAAATTATGAGCGGGCTGCCAAGACGCTGGGGGCGAGCCGCCTGCAAACCCTGCTCTATATTACCTTGCCAGGCATCAAAACCGGACTCATCGCCGGCAGTGTGCTGACTTTCGCCAAATCGGTCGGCGAGTTTGGCGCGACATTAATGGTATCGGGCAATCTGATCGGCCGGACCCAGACCGGTCCGCTCTATATTTTTTCCCGCTTTAATACAGGGGATATCGAGGGGGCCAGTGCTATCGCCCTGATCCTGGCCGTGTTTTCCTTTATTATCCTGTTCTGCTTGCGTTGGCTGACCTCGGACAAACGGGAGGTAATCAGAATTGACACGATCCATTGATGTACGCGATTTGACGATGAAATACGGCCAGGCCACGGCTCTGGATCATGTTTCACTGCTGGTGGAACAAGGTGAATTTCTGGCTATTCTCGGGCCCAGCGGCTGTGGCAAGTCGACACTGCTCAACCTCATCGCCGGTCTGCAGAGCGCGGTGCAAGGGGAGATTTATGTCGGCGAACAGCGGATCGACGGTCTGCCTCCGCAAAAAAGGGGCATCGGCTTTGTCTTTCAAAACTATGCCCTCTTTCCCAATATGACCGTAGGGGAAAATGTGGCCTTCGGCCTGAAAATCCGCAAAGCCGACGGGGCGGCCATCGACAGCCGGGTGGCGGAACTGCTGCATATTGTCAACCTGCAGGACCAGGCCCATAAAAAACCCAATCAGCTAAGCGGCGGGCAGCAGCAGCGGGTGGCCCTCGCCCGAGCGTTGGCGCCCAATCCGGATATTTTATTGCTGGACGAGCCGCTCAGCGCCCTTGATGTAAAAATCCGGCAGTACTTGCGCAACGAGATCAAATCCCTGCAGCGGAAGCTGGGGATTACCACCGTCATTGTCACCCATGACCAGGAGGAAGCCTTCGAACTGGGCGACCGGGTCGCGGTGATGGAGCAGGGTAAAATCGTGCAGATTGGCGACCCCGAAACCATTTATCAGGCGCCGGCCACGGAATTCGTCGCTTGCTTTGTCGGCAATATCAACCGCCTTGCCGGTGAGATAAAAAACAGCACAGTCCATGTCGCCGGCCTGGTGCTGCCTTTGCCCGCGCATCTGCGGGACCTGCCTGCCGGCACGGCTGTCACTTCCCTGGTACGGCCGGAAAATCTGTCGGTCGAACTGGCAGCCGACGGGGCTGCGGGACCGGCCGGAGCAGCCGGCGGGACTATCAGCCACACGGTGTTTCTCGGCCCGCTGAGGCAACTCCATATCCGGCTGGATGAAGGTCAGATGGTAATGGCGACCGTACCGCAAGCCAAAGCCCGGCAGGAGGACCTCACGGCAGGCCGGCGGGTCGCCTTGCGCGCGGACCTTTACCAGATCGTCCGGGCGTAAGTCCGGCAGTTGTTACCAACCAGAGTTTCCCCGGAAGAACGCTTTTAAAAAAGGCACCGAGTTTCGGTGCCTTTTTTTATTGGGCCTGGATTTTCCGTTATTATTCTAGTTGAACGTCTGGTGACGGCTGACAGGATAATTCTTCCCTAACCGGCCATAATACCTGTATATTAACAAAAGGAGAGACAAGCATGTCAAACCATAATACAATCAGACTCACGGCAGCCGAAGTCGCTTCCCTCTGGGGTCAATATCAGGCAGATACAATGGTTTCCTGTGTATTTACCCACTTTCTGCATACCGTCCAGGATGCCGAGATACGCCCGCTCATTACATATGCTATGCAAGAGTCGCAAAAGCATATCCGCACAATAAAGGAAATTTTCGTCAAAGACAGCTATCCTGTACCCTTCGGCTTTTCACCGGCGGAGGATGTTGTCACCACAGCCCCCCGCCTGTTTACTGATGTTTTCATCCTGATGTATCTGCGGCACATGTCCATTATCGGCATAGCCGGCGCCGGCCTGACAATTGGTACAGCTGCCCGCTCTGACGTTAGTACCCTGTTTAAGGAAGTCATAGCCGGAGCAGTCGAGTTACACGACCGGGCGCGGCAGCTGTTGCTGAAAAAAGGTCTTTACGTCCGCACTCCTTCCATTTCAGCGCCGCTTACAGCAGAATACGTTGAAAAGCAAAGCTTTCTCACCGGCTTTTTAGGGGAAAAGCGGGCGCTTACCGCCATTGAGATTACCCATCTTGTCCAAAATGTTAAAACCAACGAGATGGGAAAGGCAATGTCTATCGCCTTTGCCCAATGTGCCCGGAATAACGACACTAGGAACTTTCTGTGGCGGGCAAAACAAATAGCAGAAAAGCACATTGCCATCTTTACCACCACCTTAACCCAAGACGACATACCTGCGCCGATGCCCTCCGATCCCAGTGTGACCGCTTCCACAACAGCCCCTTTCTCTGATAAACTAATGATTTTTCATATCTGCGCGATGAATGCTACTGGTATTGGTAATTACGCCGTTGGTGCAGCCGCATCACAGCGCCGCGATCTTGCCGTGTTATATGGCCGCCTGATAGCTGAAATAGGGCTGCTCGCTGAAGACGGTGTTCAAATCATGATAGATAATAACTGGCTGGAACAACCCCCGATGGCCGAAGACCGGGCCGCCTTAGCGGGAACCCATTAGCGGTATGACTAATCCAATGGAAAAAGTATTGTGGAGCATCGCTTTCCCGGGGTTTGGCCAAATTCTCAACGGTAAGCTGGTTAAGGGCATAACTTTTTTGGGGTTGGAATTTTTGATCAATGTAAAAGCCAATCTTAATCAAGCCATTTTCTTTAGCTTTATTGGCGATATCGATCAAGCCGTTCAGATAACAAATTATCAATGGGTCATGTTTTATCCTTGTATTTATTCCTTTGCTATCTGGGATGCTTGCCGCGATGCCGGCGGCGGCAAGACTGCCTATGCATATCTGCCCAGCGTGTTCAGCGCCTATTTCGGAACACTCGGCGTAGTATACTCGACTGTTGTTGTAGTTTTTGAAACCTTGCTCGGCCCAATTCTGCTTGGCCTCATCGGCCTGGCAGGCGGAGCGGTACTGGGCGGGATTGTCAAAACGTTAGTTAATTCCCGTACTAATTCCAAACTGCAAAAAATCACCACTGCGGAGTAAAAACCTTAAGTGCAGCACCTGCTATACAAATTGGCAGGTGCTCTATCTTTTATCTGAGAATGTGTGACCAAACGACTCAAGGGGACGGTTCTCTTGAGTCAAAAATATATCCCTATTTGCCTGGTGAAAACTGGGGTATAGTCCTACTCTTGTAATGAACAGATGGTAAAAGGTGCCAAAAAAGGAACGTCCCCCTTTGTCAGCCGGTTAATTGCTGAATCTTGTAGCGGATTAGCCGGTTTTTTTGTGTTCCTGGCAAAAAGGAGGGGATGCCAGTTCAAAAATGTGAATTTGGCTGAGTTTAACCAACGTTATCGTTTGCTGCCGCTAATATGTCTTTTGTCAAAGCAATAAATTCAAGCGCTGCCCGGGACAGATGCCGATCTTTGCAATAAACTGCCGCAAAGGTTCGCGATGGCAGGGGTTCAGCCAATGTGAAGAAGGCCAGTTGATCAGGTGTTTTAAATAATGCTAACACATCCAATCCGAAAGTAATACCCAGACCAGCCTTTACGAGCGATAATATCGTTTCATAATTATCACTTTCAAATACAATCCGCGGGTTAAACCCGGCCTTAATAAAGCATTGATCAGCCAGATCCCTCAGTTTTCGTCCTTTCTTCAGTAACAGGAAAGGCTCTTCCCGTAAATCGTCCCAATGGACTTGCGGCCAGGGGGGACGGGTGCCGGCTAGCTTGGTCAAAGGGTGACTGCGGGGGGCGATAAGCACAATATTCTCGGTGAAGAGCAGCTCGCTGACAAATTGCGGCTTGTTCAGCGGTAAATTAATCAAGGAAAGATCTGTTACCCCTCTGATTGCATAATCCTCTAGTTCAGCGAGGGTGCCATCCTTGTGAATCACTTCGATTCCAGGGAATTTCCGGCAGAACAGGGGGAGAACATTAGGAAATAAAATGCTGCCCCGGATGTTGGTAACGCCGATTGTCAGGCGGCCTTTTTTGAAGTCAATAATTTCCTGCATTTGCGACTGGAATTGATGATTCAGGTTTAGCATGCGCCGCGCATTCTCCACAAAAACCTCGCCGGCATAGGTAAGACGTAAAGGGGCAGTTGACCGGTCAAACAAGGGAAGCCCCAACCGCTGCTCGATCCTTTGAATACACTGACTTAACGAGGGCTGCGATATGTATAATTGCTGGGCCGCTTTAGAAAAACTGCCTTCTTCGGCAACCTTCAACATGTATTGAAGCTGTCTTAATTCCATTTTGCCTCATCCTTACCAATGATATAGGATTAATACTATATAATTTATAATATTTATAGTATTAGACCAATGCTGATTTTAAGAGTACACTATAAATATGTTTTCTGCAAGCTTAAAATCCTGTTTCTGGCAACACGGAACTACTGGCTAGGTGCTGGTGCCACAAGCTATGGACCTAATATTTTTCAGGAAGGATGATACGATTGCCTGCGGACAAGCTGTTATGGCTAACAGTAATGGCGACATTTCTCATCAAGTCGTTGCTGGCCTATATAATTCCGTTTACTGGTGATGAGGCATTATTCTACACATGGGCAACATTTCCCGATATTGGCTATTATGATCATCCGCCCATGATTGGCTGGCTGCTGGCACTCATTATGAAATGGAGCGCCGGCGAGTATGCTCTCCGGCTCCCGGCCCTTATTTTCCCGTATCTTGTGGGTGCTGTTATGTATCGTCTGCTAAAGGCTTTCGATGAGAACCGGGCTCGCTGGGCGGTAATCTTATTTCTGGTGTCACCGCTTAATATGTTGAATATTTTAGTTACCACCGATACGCCGCTTTTTTTGTTTGTTTTCCTGTCGGCCGCCTGCTTCTATCAGGGTCTGCACCTTAATAAGCGGATAAGCTTAATCCTGGCCGGGGTTTTTCTTGGCGGCGCTTTGTTATCTAAATATTTTTCCGTCTTGCTTATCATCGCCTATGGCGTTTATGTGCTGCTGTATCAGCGGCATCGCCGGGGCTTGGCCGCGCTTGCGCTGGTAGCTGTCTGTACCCTGCCCTTTGTGTTGCTGAATATCTACTACAACTATACGCATGCCTGGGCCAATATTATGTTTAATGTGTTTAACCGCAATCACGCCATGGGCTCCTTTACACCGGGAAATTTTTTGGTTTATCTGGGGCAGCTCCTGCTGTTGCTCACACCGTTTACGATGTACTGCTTATTCCGGCCCGGGAAACCAGCGCGGTATCTGGCTGCGGCCGAGCCGCTGCGGCGCTACTGTTTGGTGTTAAGTTACGTGCCGCTGGGCATTCTGGCCCTCCTGTCTTTCACCAAAGCCATTGGCCTGCACTGGCCCCTGGCTTTTCTGCCCTTTGTGTTTATCCTTACCGTCTTTCATTTTCCGACAGCAACTTTCCGTAAAGCAGTTCTGGTGGTAGCCATGTATACGTTTACCGTAAATTCCTTAATCGCGTACATAATAATCAACCCGCCTGCGAAATTGACGCAGAGCAAGACGTATCAGCAGGCGTTATTCTATTGGCAGCCCCGGGCCGTGGCGGACCTGCTTATACCGTATACCAACAACTATAGCCTGACTACCGAAAGCTATTCTAAGTCGGCCGTGCTGTATTACTATACGGGCAGATACATAAGCAGCTTTGGGCCCGGCTCATTTCATGCCCGTCATGATGACATGTACACTGATTTTCGGCACTTTGACAAGCAAAATATCGCAATTGTCCGTACCGCGCCGCCTGATATCAATAAATACAGGCCCTTTTTTCAAAGCGTTGCCGTTAATGAAATCAAGTTCGAGAACACAACCATATACTTAGTCCTGGGCAGCGCTTTCCGGTACGAGGTGTACCGCGAGCTGGTTTTGCGGCCGATCAAAAACAACTACTATCAGCTTCCGGCCTGGCTGCCAACGGCAGGTAATTATTTTATTGATAAGTATTTTGCCGAAGAATAAAGTATTTCAACAGAGTATGAGGTGGAGCTATGTTTAGGTATGATATATGCGTGATTGGCGGCTGCGGGCATGTCGGCCTGCCTTTGTCCATTACGCTGGCTGATCGCGGCCAAAAAGTAATCGTCTATGATATCAGCACAGCGGCGGTAAACACCGTCAGACAAGGAACCATGCCTTTTCAGGAAGAAGGTGCCGCCGCCTTGCTGCAAAAGGTACTGGCCGACGGCACGCTGGCGCTGTCTGATTCGCCGGCGGTAATTTCCCAGAGCAAGATTGTAATTATGATCATTGGTACGCCGGTGGATGAGCATCTAAACCCAAAATTCCAGGTGATGATGGATGCGGTGAATCAGTGCCTGCCGTATTTTCGCGATGGACAAACCCTAATTTTGCGCAGCACCGTCTACCCGGGGATCAGTGAACGGGTCAATGACTGGCTGCGGGAGGCCGGCTTAACCATGAATGTCTGCTTCTGTCCGGAACGGATCTTGGAAGGTAAGGCCATGACGGAGCTGTACTCCCTGCCGCAGATAATTTCCTCCTTCACGCCGGCCGGCTTGCAGGCCTGCCGGGAGGTATTCGGCCTCCTGACAGACGAACTGGTGGAAGTGCAGCCGACGGAAGCCGAATTGGCCAAGCTGTTTACTAACGTCTGGCGGTATATAAAATTTGCTGTGGCCAACCAATTTTATATGATTGCCAATGACTATAACCTGGACTTTTATAACGTGTATCATGCCGTGACACACCGGTATGACCGTGCCCGGGATTTACCGCAAGCCGGTTTTGCCGCCGGGCCTTGTTTGTTTAAAGATGCGATGCAGCTGGCTGCTTTCAATAATGGCAACTTTTATCTGGGCCATTCGGCTATGCTGGTCAATGAGGGGCTGCCTAACTACATCGTGCAAAAGCTGAAAGTGAAATATCTGCTGGCAAAAATGACGGTAGGCATTCTGGGCATGGCCTTTAAAGGCAACTCGGATGATATCCGTGAATCTCTGTCCTACAAATTGCAAAAAATCCTGCAAGTGCATGCCGGCAGGGTTCTGAGCGCCGATCCTTATGTGACGGATGAGTCCTTGCTGCCCCAGGCGGAAGTGATTGCGCAGGCCGATATTCTGATCATTGCCACCCCGCATAAACACTATCGGGGACTGGATATTCCGTCCGGTAAGGTTACTGTTGATATCTGGAATGTACTGGGCAGGGGAGGTCTGATATAGTGAAAATCCTGGTCACCGGCTCGGCCGGCTTTATCGCCGGCTATCTGGTCGAAGAATTACTGCAACGCGGCCATTCTGTCGTAGGGATTGATAACTACAGTAAATATGGTCCGGTGGAGAAATCCTATGATCATCATCCGCAGTATCAGTTTGTGCAAGGCGATGTTAAGGACAGCCATTTGCTGAAGGAACTAATCGCCGACTGTGATCAGGTGGTGGCGATTGCGGCGATGATTGGCGGGATCACTTATTTTCACGAACATGCCTATGATCTGCTCGCGGAAAATGAGCGCATTACAGCCGCTACCTTTGATGCCGCCATCTGGGCCTATCAACATAAAAGATTACTCAAGATTAATGTGTTATCTTCATCCATGGTTTATGAATCCACAGCTGTTTATCCCAGCCCGGAGGGAGAGCAATTACGCTGTCCGCCGCCGCTGTCAACCTATGGATTGCAAAAGCTGGCCTGCGAGTATTTTGCCAAAGGGGCCTGGGAGCAATACCAGCTTCCCTATACGATCATACGGCCCTTCAATTGTGTGGGAACCGGTGAACGGCGGGCTAAAAATGACAAGGAAATTCTCTCCGGCAACGTAAAGCTGGCCATGAGCCATGTCGTCCCCGATCTGGTGCAGAAGATTCTCAAGGGCCAGGATCCGCTGCATATTTTGGGAACCGGCAAGCAAATACGCCACTACACCTATGGCGGTGATCTGGCGGAGGGCATTGCCCTGTGCATTGAAAGCGAACAAGCCGTTAACGAAGACTTCAATCTGTCCACACCGGTTTCAACTACGGTGCTGGAGCTGGCAGAAGCTATCTGGAACAAGGTGAATGGGGACAAGCCATTCCGCTACATTTCCGATACACCCTATATATATGATGTGCAAAAACGGATACCGGCCGTAGCCAAGGCGAAAAACCTGCTCGGTTTTGAGGCGAAGGCCGATTTGGATGCTATGCTTGATGAAGTCATTCCCTGGATAAAAGAGCAGGTAAGGACAGGCAATATTTAAATAGGCAAAAGAGGAGTCCGTTACCCAGGACTTCCGGTGAACCAAGGAAACAAGGAGGTGTATGCCATGCTGGATATCGTTGTCCCGGTATATAACGAGGGGGCAAATATCGAAAACCTGCTTAACCAGATAGCGCGCCAGGTCAAGACCGAAAAGCGGCTCACGCTTATCTATGACTGCGACGAGGATAACACCCTGCCTGTTGTGGACAAGGTGCGTTTACAATATAATTATCCCATTTATTTGCAAAAGAATATCTATGGCCGCGGTGCCTTAAATGCCATCAAAACCGGCTTGCATACCTTTGCCGGCAATATCGTGCTGGTGGTAATGGCCGATTTATCAGACAGTCTGAAAGCCGTGGATCTAATGTACGCTAAAATTGTAAAAGAGGGCAATCACCTTGTCTGCGGCTCGCGGTACATGGCAGGCGGGCAGCAATACGGGGGACCGCTCCTGAAAAAGGCCTTGTCCCGCCTGGCGGGCGTAAGCCTGCATTGGGCAACAGGGATTGCTACGCACGATATAACCAACAGCTTTAAAATGTATCACCGGGCTGTCATTGAATCCATTCAAATTGAGAGTACCGGCGGTTTTGAAATCGGCATGGAAATTACGGTAAAAGCCTATTTGCACGGCTTTAGAATAACGGAGGTGCCTTCTTCCTGGTACGAGCGGACAGCAGGAGAATCACGGTTCCAATTGCTTAGGTGGCTGCCCTTCTATTGGAAATGGTATTGGATTGCGGTGCGGGAAACCTGGTTTAGTCTCAGTTACGTAAAGTTCAAGCAGGACAGCCATAAAAATGTTATCTCAAAATAAGGGCTTGCTGAATCAGTTTGTACGCTATTTTTGCGTTGGCGGTATTTCGGCACTGGCAGACTGGGGCTTATTTTACGTGCTGCACCTGAAACTGGCTATCATTATCTTGCTGCGGCTGCCGGCAGCTTTGTATTATCCGTTATTGTCAACTTTTTTCTGGGAAGAGAATTTGTCTTTAAAAATCAGTGCAAGTTCAATATCAACATCGAAGCCTTAAGTATACTCGCCCTGAATACCACCGGCTTATTGCTTGACCTGTTGCTTATCGCCGTAGCGATTGAACTGGGGCGTATATATCCGCTAACAGCCAAGATCGGGGCGACAGGCCTGGTGTTTATCTGGAATTTTTCGATGCGCCGATGGTGGCTGTACCGGCCGATTTCTGCGGGCTAGGCTTATTTTGTTGTGCAGACTTTTGCGAGACTTCAGCATCCTTATTTTCACGCTAACCGCCCCGGCGGAAGAATGGTTCGTCTCTGCGTAAGGTATTAACTCTTACTTAATTAAGGGTTAATATTTTTTTTGCTTTCAACATCTAAAGGGTTGGTATGCAGTTCAAAGTAGACTCAGGGGGACGGTTCTCTTGAGTCATTTTTCCTTAAGAATTGGAAATAGTTTCTGCCCTGAATAGTGCAGGCAATAAAAGGTGACAGAAAAGGAACGTCCCCGATGTCCCCTGCTGTCTTAAAAGGGATTTTTAAACTTATGTCAAATACAAGGGGCAAGAGAATGCGAGGCTTGGCCGGTATTGCTTCCTTGAAAAATTGTAAAGGAGAGGGCATATTACCTGTTCCAGCTGGTTTTTGGTGTAGGAAAGCAAAAAATACAGGCGCAGAGAGGTGGGACTGCAAGGTGCAAACTAAGCCGGATTACGCTCAATTAATCGCCGCGTCGGCAGAGACCTTTTTTGTGACAGATAAAAACGGAAATATTTTAGTGGTTAATCCTGCGGTGTGTATGTTGTTGGATATGACAGAGGATCAGCTAGTGGGGGCTAATGTAAAGAATCTGGTGGAGGCCGGATATTACGATCGGTCGACAACGATGGAGGCTATTGAAAGAAAGCAGCTATTTTCAGGCATATATCGCACTAAAAGCGGCAAAGAAATCATGTCTACAAGTAGACCGATTCTTGATGATGATGGCAACGTATCGGTGGTGATTACCAACAGTTTTGATACTGAGCGGGTCGATGGCTTTATTAAGATGATCGAAGAGGAACGAGCGTTGACCAAGCGGTATCGAGCAGAAGTTGAATACTTGCGACATAGATATATCGAAAAAGACAATATTGTTTTTATTAGTAAGGCAATGGAAAACATTTTGCACAAGCTGAATACGGTGGCAAAAGCCGATAGTACAATCATATTATTTGGCGAGTCTGGCACAGGTAAAGATCTTCTGGCAAAATATACGCATAAGAATAGTTTGCGGGCCAGTGGCCCGTTTATAGATGTAAATTGTGCAGCGATTCCAGAGCATCTTATGGAATCGGAATTGTTTGGCTATGAAAAAGGAGCCTTTACCGGGGCGTCCAAGCAGGGGAAAGTGGGTCTCATGGAGCTTGCTGATAAAGGAACATTATTTCTGGATGAAATAGGAGAATTGCCGCTGCATCTGCAAGCTAAATTGCTGCGTGTGCTGGAAAGTCATGAAATTCGACGAATTGGCAGTGTAACCGGCAGAAAAACAGATTTTCGCTTAATCACGGCTACGAATAGGGAGTTAAAAAAGATGGTGGCAGAGAAGCGGTTTCGTGACGATCTCTATTATCGATTGAATGTTATTCCGATTCAGATACCGCCGTTGCGTAACAGGCTGGAAGATATTATTGTTCTAGCGGAGCATTTTTTATCGTTGTTCAATACGAAGTATGGCTATGGCCAAACTTTTACCAGGCAGACAATGGATGCGTTGTTGCAATATCAATGGCCGGGAAATGCGCGAGAGTTGCGTAATGTCGTCGAGCGACTAGTAATTACAGGTTCCTGCCCTGAAACCGAGCTGGCGCTAATAAATGGGAATATCATTACCCCATCTTTAAAAGAGGGCGCTGGGGAAGAGGGGGGGAGGCAGCAAAAAAGTGAAAAGTTATCGGAAAATGTTTTGCAGATAAATCTTTGTGATCATAACATTACCTTAAAAGAAGTTGTTGCCGAGGCTGAGAAGCAATATATTCTTAAAGTCCTAGACCAATGTGAGGGTAATGTTCGAAAAGCGGCCGAAAAGATCGGGATCCACAAGACAATATTATACCGAAAATTAAGACGTATTCGCTCCTGAATAGTAGGAAAAGTAGCAATAATACTACTAGTAGCATTATTGCTACTTTTTTGTATCAATAATGCTACTAATGGCAGTGTTTCCAGGGAGAAAGAAGTTGAACTCCAAAGCAACGCTGCAAGTTGCCAAGCGGATTTACGTTTAAAAGCGCAAGCTTTCTGCCTCTACGGTACGCAAGCTTGCGCTTTTATAATTCAGGGGTAGCCACCAGTGGCTCCAGGGCGGCTGGGACCTTTATTTCAAAACCAATTTAACTAAAAATACAGAAGAAAATGAAAATGGTATAAAACTTGCATTGTAGTTAAGGCGTTGCTGCAATGAATAAAAAACTTCGGCCCTGCTTACGCAATTATGGACACTCTGCCGGCCCAATGGAGGTGAGTAAATGGCAGGTATATCAGATCTTCTATAACATTTGGGCCGCAATGTTTTTCTTGGCACCTATTTGCATTGCTATAAGTTCCGGTGCAGTAACAAGTTCGCAAGCGTTTGAAAAAGATGCCTAGGGAGGATTGGAATATGTCAAAAGAATTACCTCTGAAAGGGGTAAAGATCGTCGATTTATCCACATTTGCCGCAGCGCCGGGAGCAGCGCGGATGTTAGCTGACTGGGGTGCCGACGTTGTCAAAGTGGAATCGTTACACGGTGATGCCTGGCGTTTTTACGGTACATTAGGCAGTACACCCGCAACCGCAGAGGAGAATCCTTGCTGGGAAATTCAAAATGCCAATAAACGTTCGCTGGCAGTAGATCTAAAGAGTACAAAAGGAAAGGCGATATTGTATAAATTATTGGCTGAGGCTGATGTATTCATCACCAACTTGCGTATAAAGGCCTTGCGCAAATTAAAGCTAACATATGAAGAGTTAGCAGGGCTTTATCCCCGGCTGGTATGGGCGCATATTTCCGGCTATGGTGTAAAAGGACCTGATGCGGAGCGACCTGGTTTTGATGTAGCTGCCTACTGGGCTCGTAGTGGTATGATGACTGATTTATGTCAGCCGGGCGACCCACCCTTGACGCAAGCCTATGCTTTTGGTGATAATTCCACCGGTTCAATATTATGTGCAGGAATTTGTGCCGCATTATATAAACAGCAACGGACTGGTCAAGGCGAAAAAGTATCTATTTCCTTGCTGGGGAATGCGATTTGGAGTGCAGGTCTGATGGTAGCCTCTACCCAGGAACGTTATGGCGATGAATTCCCCAAATCCAGGTTGTTTCCGTCTAGCCCCCTGTGCGCAATGTATAAGTGCAAGGACGGGGAATGGCTGTTATTGTGCATTATCGAATATGAGCGTTATTATTCGGCATTTTGCAAGGTCATGGGCCGAGAAGATTTAATTGATGACGAAAGATATAATACTTTACAAGCCGTAAAGAATTATTCGCAGGAATTTGTACAATTGCTGGATCGTATTTTTGCCACAAAAAACCGGGATGAATGGTGCGAAAAGCTGCTGGCTGTAGATATTGTCTGCGATAAAATTCTACACTTTAGCGAGGTGGCTAAGGATGAACAGGCCTGGGCAAATGATTATTTATATCATTTTGCCTATCGGAATGGTGAACAGGCCATATTACCTAATACTCCCATCCAATTTAAAGCGGAGCGCGGATTTGCGGCCGGGGCTCCGTTGTTAGGGGAACATACCCGGGAAATTTTATTTGAGCTGGGATATACAGCCGATGAGGTAGAAGACTTTCTAAAACAAGAAATTGTCAGTAGTAGATAAGTGCATTTGGACAATGCTTCGTAGTACTCATTTTCCCCTCTGTTGTGTAGGGAAGCTTTGTTAGTGACATAAAAACCGTTTGGTTAATAAATATATGATTACTAAAATGGGAGATGTGGGAACAGTGACAGTGAAAAAAATTGGCGTGATTGGGGCCGGGATGATGGGCGCCGAAATCGCCCTGTGTTTTGCAAAGTGTGGCTATAGCGTGATAATGAGCGATGCCAGACAGGAATTCGCGGACAAAGGCAAGGCGAGACAGGCCGGGATTTTAGATAAGAATATTAGCAAAGGCAAACTGGCGGCAGAGCAGAAAGACGCTATTTTGCATAGGGTTGCCACCACTGCAAACCTTGCCGATATGGCAGATTGTGATATTGTTATCGAAGCTGTGCTCGAAGTTTTTGATGTGAAAACACAGCTTTTTAAGGAACTGGATAAAATTTGTAAAGCCAGCTGCATTATTGCCAGTAACACTTCTAGTATTTCAATCACCAAGCTGGCTTCGACTGTCAGTAAAGAAAGGGCAGCGAGGTTCATCGGCACGCATTTCAATTCCCCGGCCAGCGTCATGAAGCTTGTTGAAGTTATTCCCGGCTATTTAACCGAGGAAACAGTGGTAGCGGCTGTAGTAGAACTGCTGGTGGCCATTGAAAAGGAGCCTGTCAGGGTTAAGGATGTTACTGGCTTTGCTTTGAATAGATTATTCCATGTCTTTACGGCCGAAGCTTGCCGGCTGGTTGAAGAAGGGGTTTGCAGCGTTGAAGATGTAGATAAGGTCTGCCTTTACGGACTGGGGCACCCAATGGGGATATTCAAACTGCTTGATCTGACAGGCCACGACCTAAATATGCAGGTTGACCAAATCCTGTTTGAGGCCTATGGCGACCGTTTCAGGCCGAGTGCATATATGCAGAGACTTGTTCATGCAGGGCTGTTAGGCAAGAAGACCGGGGAAGGTTTCTATAAGTACGATAAATGAGGCCGCACCCAAGAAGTATCAGCTATTTCCTATGACGTAAGGGAGGCAAAATAATGAACAAAGTATATATTGTGGCAGCAAAAAGAAGTCCAATAGGTAAGTTTTTGGGAAGCTTAGCAGCTGTAAGGCCAGGCGATCTGGCTGCCCAGGTAATGAAGCAAGTTATTAAGGACGCCCAGCTTGACGCTGCTAAAATTGATGAAATTTTTATTGGCCATCAGCATTCGGCCGGGCAGGGGCCGAGCATTGCCAGAAGAGCGCAGCTTGAGGCGGGAATCCCTGTTGAAGTGCCCGCAACCACTATTAATATGCAGTGCGGCAGTGGCATGAAGGCCTTAATATTGGGCTATAACTCAATTCAGGCCGGGGCAGATATTGTCTTATGCGGGGGCGTAGAAAACATGTCGCAAGTACCTTTTATCCTGACCAATAAGGCCAGAAAAGGCGTTAAGATGGGCAACACAGCCATAGACGTTCAGGATTCGTTATTCTGCGACGGGTTAATTGATCAGTTCAACGGTTATCTGATGGGGGTAACGGCGGAAAACGTGGCTGAGAAGATCGGTGTTTCCAGAGAAGAGCAGGATATATTTGCGGTTTGTTCACAGAACCGGGCGCAGCAGGCGATTGAATCCGGGCGTTTCGCTGATGAAATCGTTCCTATTAAGCAGGCAGGCAAAAAAGGTGTGGAAATGGTTTTCGCTACAGATGAAAGCCATACTCCCGGAACGACGCTTGCGGGGCTGCAGAAATTAAAACCAGCCTTTAAGAAAGAGGGCACAGTAACTGCCGGCAACGCTTCTCAGTTGAATGACGGTTCGGCGGCCATCATTCTGGCATCGGAAAAGGCGGTAATAGAAAATGGCTGGCAGCCTTTGGCCGAAATAATTTCGTCGGCAACGGTCGGCATTGATCCCGCCATAATGGGTCTTGGGCCGGTCAAGGCCATTATTAAGACATTGGCTGCTGCGAAAATAAATTTTGAGCAAGTTGAGCTTGTGGAGTTAAACGAAGCGTTTGCCGCACAAAGTCTGGGTTGTGTAAAAGAATTGGCCAAGCAGTATCATGTAACAGAAAAATCCATTTTAGAAAAAACAAACGTAAACGGCGGAGCGATCGCTTTAGGGCATCCGGTAGCTTCTTCAGGAACCAGAATTGTCGTTAGCCTGATTTACGAAATGAAAAGGACTAACCGGAAATACGGATTGGCGTCCCTGTGTGTGGGCGGCGGCATGGGAACGGCAATGCTAATCAGGGTGTAAAATCACACCGGCAATATTCTGAATGGTGAAAGCGGTAGTGTTGGCGCCTAGGGACTGCTAGCGGTAAGGGGCAAGGTAAACCGAATGACAGGCATTTCGCATTAGCGGATTTAGTTCTATTTTTTTGAAAAGCTGGAGGTTGGATTATGCAATTCGAATTTAATGAGCAACAAAAAATGATTCAAAAAATGGTGCGGGAGTTTGCGGAGAAAGAAATCGCACCAGGGGTGATGGAGCGGGAAGAAAAAGAGGAATTTTCGCGGGCGTTGCTCGATAAGGCCGGTGAACTCGGGCTGACGGGAATTTGTTTTCCCGAAAGCTACGGCGGTTCTGACGGCGACTATATCAGTTACATTATCGCCAATGAAGAAATAGCCCGGGTTGATGACTGCGTGCAAACAGGTTATGCAGCATCAGTATCACTATGCGCCATGCCGATTTATAATTATGGCACTGAAGAGCAAAAACAAAAATTCCTGGTGCCGCTGGCAGAGGGAAGTAAGCTTGGCGCATTCGGCCTGACCGAGCCGAATGCCGGCACGGACGCTGCCGCGCAGCAAACGGTGGCTGTCCTGAACGGGGACCACTATGTCCTGAATGGCAGCAAAATTTTCATTACCAATGGCGGTGCGGCCGAGATCTATCTCGTCTTCGCCATGACCGACAAGGCGAAAGGTGTCAAAGGCATCACCGCCTTTATTCTGGAAAAAGGCATGCCCGGCTTCACCTTTGGGAAAAAGGAACACAAAATGGGTATCCGGTCTTCCCAGACGCAAGAATTAATTTTCCAGGATGTCAAAGTGCCGGTGGAGAACCGTCTCGGCCCAGAAAACGCCGGTTTTAAAATTGCAATGACCACGTTAGACGGCGGGCGGATTGGGGTTGCGGCGCAGGCTCTCGGTATTGCCCAATCCGCGCTGGCGCACGCGATCAAATATTCCCAGGAACGGGTCCAGTTTGGTAAACCCATCGCCAGCAATCAAGCCATCGCTTTCCTGCTCGCTGATATGGCCACCCAACTGGATGCCGCCCGGCTGCTAACTTATCGCGCCGCTTACCTGAAGCAGAAGGGGCAGCCTTTCGCCAAAGAAGCAGCAATGGCAAAAATGTATGCGTCCGATGCAGCAATGAAAATTACCACAGATGCAGTGCAGATTTTTGGCGGCTATGGCTTTAGCCGTGAATATCCGGTAGAGCGCCTAATGCGCAACGCGAAGATTACCCAGATTTATGAAGGGACCAATCAAGTCCAACGCATGGTTATCGCCGGCGCCATTTTGCGCTAGAACGCTACAAGCAACGCTTCGCGGCGCAGCAGATGTTTATCTGTCCCCGAGAAAGCAGAACTCCTGCGGCGCGAGCGGTTATTATAATACCTGGTTGCAGCGGTGGTGTGTGTACTGCGGAATTATGGAACTGATTGCAAATACATTAGGAGGTTAGGCAGAATGGCTCAAGTAATAGCATTCCCGGGAAAATATGTGCAAGGGTACGGCGAGTTGTCCCGTATCAGTAAATATGTCGCTGCTTTGGGTAAAGCCGTTTTAATCATCGCCAGCCAAGGAAGACTCAATGAGCTGCAAGGGATCATTCAAGACAGTTTTAAGGACACCGATATTGCCGTTGCCTATGAGGCTTTCGGCGGCGAATGCTCAAAACGGGAAGTGGAGCGCCTGCTGGCACTTGCCAAAAGCTATCAAAGCAAAGTTATTGTTGGTATGGGCGGCGGTAAAGTGATCGATACGGCCAAAGCCGTGGCCTATTATGAACAGCTCCCGGTGGTAATTATTCCCACGGTGGCGTCCAGTGACGCGCCGACCAGCGCGATTGCTGTTTTCTATAATGAAGATGGCAGTTTTCAGGAAGTGCTGTCCACCGGAAGAAATCCCAGTGTCGTTCTGATGGACACCAGCATTATCGCTAACAGCCCGGCCCGGCTGCTGGTTGCAGGCATGGGCGATGCGTTAGCCACTTATTTTGAAGCCCGCACCTGCGTGGAAAGCTACCGGCAAAATTATGCGGGGGGAATATTCACACTGGCATCGTACGCTCTTGCCAAATTATGCTATGAAACTCTGCTGGCCGATGGCTTTGCCGCAAAACTGGCGATTCAAAATAAGACTGTCACCAAAGCATTGGCGAATGTAATCGAGGCCAATACGCTGTTAAGCGGCATCGGCTTTGAGAGTAACGGCATTGCCGTGGCCCACGCCGTTTATAATGGGTTCACGATCATGCCGAACGCTCATGCTTTGTACCATGGTGAGTGGGTAGCTTTCGGAACGCTGGTACAATTAATCCTCGAAAATCGTCCGCGTCAGGAACTGGAAGAAGTATTGCGGTTTTGCCTGAGCGTGGGATTGCCGACGACACTGGCTGATTGCGGTATGGACAATATTAGCCGCGAGCAATTGCTGGCGGTGGCGCAAGCGATCACGGCGCCCAAGCGGTCTGTCCACAACGAGCCGTTTCCGGTAACTGACCAAGACGTACTGGCCGCTATCCTGGTTGCGGATGCAACTGGCCAGATGTATAAAGGAAAATCATGACAGGTCCAGTGTACCTTGCATAGCCGGTCTATCTGCGGAAAAGTTCGATTTGTCAAGGTGAAATACTGCGAATGAGTTGAGATAAACGAGGAAAAACGTTGGTATTATTAAGGGAGGTATAATTATGGCTGGTTTGAGTTCGGCAAATAGATCTGAAAAGAACACGTCCCGGCGCTTGGTCGACAGATTTACGGAATGGAGCCTTAACTGGGTACCTGACTCCATGGTCTTCGTACTGGCGTTGACAGTAATCGTATACCTTATGGCCCTGGTCTTTACAGACCACGGACCAGTCGAGCTGGTTGACGATTTCGCTAGCGGTTTTTGGTTGTTGCTGACATTTGCCATGCAGATGTGTTTGATGATGATCAGCGGTTTTGTCGTAGCCGATTCCAAGTTCGTTAAAAGCGGTATCATTAAGCTGGTGGATTGGCCTAAGACCCCCAAACGGACTATGCTCATGTTTTGTCTGGTGGTCGGGGTGGTATGTTGGTTTCACTGGGGCATCGGTTTAATGCTTTCGATTGTAATGGGCAAGCAAATAGCGGTCCGCAAGCGGGGGCTGGGGATTCATTATCCCTTCCTGGCGGCCGTGGCCTACAGCACGCAGTGCATCATGGCCAACGGTGTGTCCCAGGCCGCCCCGCTGCTAATGGCGACTCCCGGCAATTTTTTGGAGAAAACGGTAGGTGGCCTGATTCCCCTGACACAGACAGCCTTGTCGCCGTTTCTCATGACCTTTATGGTCATCCAGCTTTTTGCTATTCCCCTGCTGGTAATGTATTTGCTGCCGAAGAAAGAAAATGCCGTAGAGCTTGATGAAGCGCTTGCAAGCGAATTTGCCCATGTACCGCCGGCAACCGGCGATGTAAAGAATTTGCGCCCAGCGGAGCGGTGGGAGCGTTCTCCCGTCCTGCCTACGCTACTGGCGCTCGTCATGTTGTTCTGGGTGGCAAAATTCTTCTGGCTCAACGGTGTAAGAAAGTTAGATTTAAACATGGTTAACTTTACCTTTTTTGCCATGGGGCTGCTGCTGCACAGAACGCCGCAGAGCTTTATCTCTTCCGTCAAGCAAGGGGTTAATACGACTTTTGGTGTTATTATTCAATTTCCGTTGTACGCCGGTATTTTCGGCATTATCAGCAATTCCGGGTTAGCAGGCGTCATTACCCACTGGTTTATCTCCATTTCCACGACCGAAACCTACGCCTTGATTGTCGTGATTTATACTTCGATGATGGATTTCTTCGTCCCGTCCGGCGGCTCCAAATTTGTTATCGAGGCGCCCTATATTCTTTCCGCCGGTCAACACCTGGGCGTCCCGGCGCATCATGTAGTCAACGCTTACAGCACCGGGGCGCAGCTGGCTAACAACATCCAGCCGTTCTGGGCCTTGGCATACCTGGCGGCATTTAAATTGAAGTTCCAGGATATTCTGCCCTATACGTTCCTCTTCTTTGTTTTGTCCGGCATTATGGCGACGATCGCCTTTCTTGTATTCCCCACGGGGCTTTAAGAAACTGAGCAGTTGAGGAGGAAACGGGCATTCTATTTGCGGTTGCAGCAGAACGAGCAGCAAGAAGAGGTTTCCCGCAAACTCCCTGCAGGAGCCAACCAACTTGCTGGGGTAGACTTCAAAACCCTGTTTCCCCAAAAAAAGTGGACAATGCGTTGCAAGTAGTGAGCTGTGGAGCTAAGGTGTGACCCGCTCACTCTGCAACGAATTGGCCACTTTTTTTATTTGGCTGAGAGCTGAAAGAAGGCCCTTTTTTGGCGCTCGGCTCTTTAACGGCTGTTCATGATGGGGACTGCCGCCTGGTGAGACGGCAAGCCTACTGTGCGGGTTTTATCTATTTCCTATTGGATACCTGTACTATAAGCGCTGAAACAATGAGAAGCGTAAAAACGGCAATGAAAATCCTAATCTGATATAAAGAGCCTATACTAGTTTGCTTTTAACTGTACGGATAAATAGTAGAGGGATAAATCTTATCCTGTAACAGAATCTTTTGAGGCTAGTACACTTTTTGGTACCCATAGAGATTTACTTTGCGACCAGCATATCTGGTCGTATATTTTTTAATAAACCATTGTAGAAATTATAGATTAGGAGGATGAGATTATGGGACAATTTACGAAGGAACCAAAAACAGAAGGGGGGTACTATGTAAAATATGATGGAAATTATATAATGCGGCAAAATGCAAACGCAGAATGGATTCGGTTCGAAACTCAAGATGCCAATTTTAATCCAGATTATTTTGAAGTTATGGATAACGATAGAGATAGAAACACTGTCCGGGCTAAATTTTTAACCTATAAGGGAGATTACGTGCTAGGTCCTGATGGTAATCCATATATAGTACCGTATTCGTTTGATTTTGAGGCATTTATTGAAAAATATAAATTGCTCGCTATTCCTCCCTCCACGGAAGGCTATATGGAGTATACTTACACTGTTCTAATTAACGCTTTCAGAACAGGTGGTATAGATGATCTGCAAAGGTCTTATGATGGAACCTATGGTTACTTCAACCCAGCTTTTATGTCATTTACTGCATCAGCCAGTTTTGTATACGGAGCGGCAAGTAATCTTATGTGGCTTGATATAGATTCCTGCCTGTGGGGTGGAGGGAAGCTTAACCAAATACAAAGCTGGTTACCAAGGGCAACTAATGATATATCTGGTGAAAAGTATAATAATCCTAATAATCCACCGCAGATAAGGCACGGGTATAAATTCGTTGATTCATTACGGAGTCATGATGAGCTATCTGGCTCACCAATGACTTCAGAGTCTGCTCCAACTAACTATTCGAATTCACTCAATATCGAAACGACCATTGCCAAAGAACTGGCAACGAATAGATCAAATGCTTTATCTTTAACAACATATAATCAAAAATGGCAAGATAATTTTCAAACCATGTTAGGACCTGCAAATCCTTTATTTGTTAATGCAGAAAAAGGTATCCCAAACAAATATGGAGTGTTAATTGAAGTCGATGACTTCGGTAATCCGACTTATGAGGGATGGATTCGGACAGCTGACCAAGAAGAGTTTATTAATCGAGTAACTGAGAAATCAGTACTTGATTATTTACAAGTTGCTTGGAATGGATATCTTCAGGCTGAAGATTCAGTTCGTATGTTATGACATTAGAGCCACAGGGTGGATTTACAAGGGCGAGGATCGCATATCGAACTCCTTTCCGAAACGTTTTCGCACAGTCTGCCTTCCCCCCTTACCCTTATTTATCAGCCAATATTAAAAAGAACTCCTGTAAGATCTAGTGGGATTTTACAGGAGTTCTTTTTTGCGTTGCAGGAGAGCCGTATTGGTGCAGTATTACAGCAATATTCTGTGACTCAGGGGGACGGTTCTCCTGAGTCAAACTTTATCTCATGGTAAGAACAGAGGCATTTAGAAATAGCTCACCGAGTGATTCTCTTGAGTTGAATTTACATCCCTACCCATAATAAGAATAGGGGCAAAATTCCTGCCTTTTCATGGTGCAGGCGAAGAAAGCAGGGGTAGAGGGATTTTAACGTGAACCGAAGAAAATACATAAATAGAAATAATTACAAATAGTAGAATTTGGCTGGGGGTGTAATTAGTGTCTCATATAAAAATAGCCTATAAGAGTATATGAACTGAATCCTGTGCAACGGACATAATTAAAAAAGCCTATCGTAGAATTATATGGATTTACGCAATCTGGCATCGCTTTTCGAGCGGTGTCAGTTTTGTTTTAAGCTGAATACGTTCATGGTTATAGAAATACATATATCATCAATTAGTTGTCGGGCCTCATCCAAATTTTTTGGCTTATGTCTATAGATACACTCTGATTTGAGAATACCGAAGAAATTTTCCGCCATTGCGTTATCATAGCAATTCCCTTTTCTTGACATGGAAGGTATAATACCGTATTCTTTGGTTAGGTTGAAATACCCGGTTGAAGTGTATTGAAACCCTTGGTCACTGTGGAGTTGCAGCTCTTCGGTGACCCCTTCTTTTTGTATAGCAGCTTTAACAGTATTAAGTACGAGATTAACCGTTTGCTCTGCGCCTACCCTGTATGAAATTATGCTTTCATCAAACAGATCACGAATCATGGACAGATAAAGAGTCCCTTGACCAGTGTGAATGTAGGAAATATCGGTAACCCATTTTTGATTGGGTTTGGCGACCTTAAAGTCTCGATTTAGAAGGTTCTCGTATTTATGTAGTTGCTCACCCATTCGTTTATACTTTTTGCGTCGTCGTATTTCAGCCAATAGTCCATATTTATTCATGATTCGCAATATGGTTTTGTGGTTAACCAATAGTTGCTTTTTTCGATGCAGCCATATTTTAACCCGTCGATAGCCGTATGTTTTACCTGTACAGTCCTGGCACTCTTTTATCATTTGGGCCAAGAGTTCATCTTTGTCTGGTTTATCGATTCTCTTACAAAAATCGTAATATCCGCTACGGGATACTGCAAAAAACTTACACATGGCCGTTATTGAATACTTATCTCTATAGCGATATATTGCTCGATATTTTACTGAAGGACTCACCTCCTTCCAGCGATTTGAAGAAAAGAACGCAGAAGCTCATTCTCCATCTTTAACCGCTTAATTTCGTTGTCCTTTTCCTGATCGGTTGTTAAACTTGTTCCTTTTCTTGGTCTTCCTTTTGGCCGTAATACGATTCCCTCCTCTAGGGACCTTTGCTTTCGATTATGCCTATTCACTAGACTTTTAACGGCCTTAGTATTTCTCAAGTTGAAGTATTCAGCAATTTCACGATTGGTCACTCCATTTTCTTTCATTTGAAGAACTTCTTTAATAATGCTTTCCCCAAAATGTTTCATGCCACATTTTCCGGACATAACAAGACCTCCTAGTGCAGATTTCTAATTCTACAATAGGAGGTCTTTCTTTCAATGTCCGGATTTAGGGATTCAGTTCAAAATCTAGTGGAAAGCGAGCTTGGACAGGGAGACATTTTTTATCGGATGTTTAGTAGGTATGTGCGGAAAACAGCATACTGTAAGAGCGAATAGGGTAGGTGATACAATCTACAAGTCGGACAATAAGAAGTTTGTTTTTTAAAAAATTTTAGTAGATGCTAAAGTCTGATTGTCTGATATAATTTTTATCTCTTCAAGTAAGTGATAAAAATTATGAATAGCCCTAAGATGGATACCCTGTCTGCTACCTGAAGTCATAATTGCTAAGGGATTTTTACTGCAAATTGGGCAAGAACAAGGAAGTGGAGTATCTAATGTTAATGCTGTTCGCTCTCGTCGCGATGATGAAACAGTAAAAGTTCGAAAAGGATTACTATAAAAAGCGTCCCCATAGAAAGCAGCTTTTATTGGGCGAGATGAGTCACATGACTGGATTTTCATACGGATAAGTTGTTCGATGACTTGAAGGGAAGAAATGCCGAAAACATGCAAGCGCGTTCCTATAATTTCCACAGCACCCATTATTCTTTCCAGAATTGACTGAGAATCATATACTGGGGCTAATGAACCAATACCATAAAGATCAAAATCTAATCTAGAGATTTCACGGGCACAGTAGCGTACACTTTCATAGCTATTCCCCTGTATAACGCCTATTGTTTTCACATTTGATGGAAGTTTAGCGTTGGCAGCTAGATTAATAAATTCATAAGCTTGAGCTAAGGTTGTTTCAATGCGTCGGTAGACCTCTGAATTAGAGTCACAGGATGGCGGGATCGGATGATCAAAATGGCCGATCCATGTTGGAACAGTCGACCCTTGGAGCATGTTTATCTGGCAGGAAAACACTTTTTTTTGAGACCATTGTTTAGTATGATTCATTATTGCAAAAGCGCCACTATCAATGATAAGCTTTTGAGGTTGAACTGGAAGGCGAGATGTGGTCCACGTCTGCGACACTCCAGATGGGCTCACGAGGAGGTTAACAACTGGCATAAAGTTTGAGTAATTTGGGTCACTGTCAGACCATGAGATAAAAAAATCCATTTGAACCTCCTGGTTTTCAAGTTTGTACCTTCTTTGTTTTAAAACGTATTTCGATGGTTTCGTAAAGGTGAGGAAAATCTCGAAACATATTTATTATTTCTGGATTGAATTTATCAAGAGTAAGCGAGGGTTCATCACCATTTAATAGACTAATAAGCACACTTTTCCCTATTTGGGGATAATCAATATTAAGATCGCTTAAAATAGATTCTGCACAGGGGATTTCTTCCAAATTTTCAACCTGTGTTATCAAGTTGGCACATGCCTCAGCAAGTGTGGCGAACTGTACCAGATGTGAATGATTCCGATTCAGCGTTGAGGCAACTTCTCGATATTGAGGGATGAACGACGCAAGTAAGGTACAACGTATGTAATAGTAATATTGCAGCTTTTCAATACAGTATTGAATACTTTCACACAGTGCAACTGTTGATAGTTGGTAGGCATGTAATTGCCATTCATACATTCCTGGGGGTGAAGAAATACTGTGAATTTCCGAATGATATAGAGTTGCAACAATCTTTAAATATCGTTCGCAGTTTTTTTGTTGCTTGGTCAGGCGAGAGTGTATTGATTCAGGCAACTTAGCAGTTTGTAATTTGTTTATCATATCCAGAAATAATCTGGCATTTTCTATCAGTTCTTCTCCTGCGTATGGGTGTACAAGGATAAGATAATTAAGGTGAAGGGTTAATATTTTTCGTTCGTTCGATTGGCAAGCCAGTTCTCTGAGGACATACAGAATATCGCCGTTAAGTGTACTTTTTGGGGGGAGTGGATCTATTGGACTAAAGTAACTGGCAAGACGTTTCTCAAACAAAATCTCATCGAAATGCTTTTGTTTAGCATGCAAAAATTCAAATACAGTATCCGTAAATCTCAACAGACCAAAAGGCGATGACCAGTCTGCGGTATGCAATGAGCCAAGCAGCATCAAATGATAGTGGGCAGATAATGGATTGAAGTAATCGGGAAAAAGTGGTAATGTCTTAGTATCTTTAAATAACCCATTCCAATTTTTATGTAAATGGTTTCGAAGGCGGTAATATAGTTGCCAATCTGGCAATAAAGGAGCTGGAAGGCTACAGTATGAAGCAATATCATTTACATAAATATTTACTTCCTCCAATAGCCTGGGATTACTACATTCTTCTACTAATCTAAAGACTTGACGAAAGGTTTCTAATCGTTCTTTAACCAGTGTTGAGTTCCAGAAGTCAAACCACTTAGAAATATGATCTTGTATTTTGTCAATAAAATTACATAATAGATAGTTGCCTATTTTGTAATGTGGATCTACGGATTTGGCATCTATAGAGTTTAGGACTGAAAAGACATCTAATGCGCGATAGCGTTTTTTCACTATCTCAATACTTGGACCATCATAGATGTTTTCGCGTAATAAAAACCAATCTCGGAATTGTTGATAAATAAGAAATACTATTTCGGGCGGGAGTTTGACTGTATGCCTCAAGTCTGCAGGATACTGATGAATAATGCGGAAATTAAAACAAGGCGGTAGTTCCTGTTCTGCTTGTCCTGTTTCAAGAAGAACATAGAAACAACAGTATGCAAAGTCTGCAGGATGCATACCAAGTTCGTTGTCCAATTGCTGTTCCGTTTGCTTACGTAACGCGTCTGTCTGATATAAAAGCTTAAAAGACTCGTCTTGAGAAAAAATACGCGATAATTGTTTTTCTTTTGTATAACCCCGGAGAGAATGAATATTTTCAAATAAGAAGGTAGCATGACCTAGTGATCTACTAACCAATATTGCATCTTCTGAGCTTTCTTCGCCGACATCTTCCAAATTGAGAGCAAACCTACACCCTTCAAAATCTTTTTCTATGCGGACAGTGCTATTTTGCCGGGGACTATAGGGCAAACTTAAGCTGTTTGGTTGTACGATATCACGGTATACGGAAGCAAGGCCTTGACGTACACTTCGGAATAATTCCTTATTGACTGGAAGGCCATCTAACCAGTCTCGTATTGCTTGCTTGACAGGATCAAGGGAGTCATCTATATCATATGCGTCATGTATTGTAGATAAAGAAGTTAGAGGTATTAATTCAACCGAAACAGGTATTTTTGCCTCATTTAACGCGGGAAAGAAGAACTTGGCTAGAGCAGGATTTACAAGTACGTGGCCATCATCGACTGCGCTAGGTGAAGTGTAAACAGATAATAACAATCGTAGGCAAGAGTCTTCGCACGCTGGGGCATATTCCCTTTTAAAGTAGGTTTCCCATGCAGTGGTATGTTTGTTTTGAAGATAGAGGGTTAGAACATTACCGATACTGTTAATAAAATGTCGCGGACGGCCTTTGTTTTCTGGTATATGGAGATACATACGTTTTAAAGATGCTTCGTTGAATGGGAGTAGAGTAACTGCTCCTGGATATTCTTCATGCAGACTCGCGCAATAATCAGCGTGTATACATCGGTAATCACAATCGTATCCGTTTTGCCTCTTAGCCTCTTGCATATACCGCGCAGCATAGTCAATACAATTGTCAATATTCAAAAAATATGATTGAGAGCCATGTTCATCACTGAACCATAGTTTCATCATGCGGTCATCAAATGTATCAAGATTTGAAATCCTATTAAGAAGTTCGCGACCTCGCTTGGTGCTTTCAAATGATGCTGGGGTTAACCCCATTACAATATCCCAGTTTCCTTCATCAAGTGTAATGAAAAAGTCCAATAAGTCACTTGCAAATACATTCAGTGACTGTACTAAATCATCGATAAGAAGTAGTGGACGTATACCAGTCTGACGGAAAACGTTGCTCCCAATGCGTTTAAGAGTTTCTTTAAAGTTGTATCCCCCAAACATTTCTTGTTCTAGCTCACGTATCATGAGGGATTGTAGTTGTTCGCAGTTTATGTTACAGTCAAAACACGTATCCTCTACAATTATTTCTAATTGTTCCAGAGAAATAAGTTCGGCAGGAACAGAATGAGTATCCTCCCCACAAGAGAAAAATTTAGTTTTTAGGTTTTCTTCTATAATTGGGCGAAGTTTATAAGTGAGAGGGATAATTTTTTCGTCACTATCAAACATTTTGCCTAGTGCAGACCAGACAAGGTGATTGGCAAGGGTAACAGTTTTTTTTTGTAGACTATCCCAATGTATTAATACGCTCTGTGTTAGTCCCGTTCCACTGAACTGTTGTAAAAGTTTTTCTAGGATTTTTACTGGGTCAAGTTCAGTGCGTGATATACGTAGGATAAGCGGCGCCCGCGGCGTGTTGTACAATTTATGCTGTAACCATCGAATGGTCTCGGATTTTCCCGAACCTGCTGCTCCATAGAGGACATAGGTCCGGTTACCTATATTACCTTCTGAATTATTTTGTGCTAGAGAGTAAAATAGGTCTTGCTCGTTCCAGGGATCAATTTCCTGGTTGCCTAAAAATCGCCTCATTGTGATTGGACTATGTGTTCGGATAAATATACCTTCTCCAAGGGAAAAACGTTCGTCCGCAGTAATCGAAAAGAGCTTCAAGGAGTTTTCATTCACACAGGGTAACATGTCTTCTCTCCTTTTAAAATCCAATTTGCGCGTTGGTTTCTAAAATATGAACGATGGGGTAAATCTTGTTTCATAGAGAGTTTAATAAGTCCTTTAGAATGTAAATACTCCAGTGGTAAGCTTAATGATCTACTGATTTCACCAGTTTTTGTTCTCCATGGAAGAAATCTGTTAAGATGTTCTTCCAATAACACTTGTATTGGCCCTTCAGTTTCGGTCCAAATTTCAATAATTTTTGTTATTATATGGGGATGGTAGGTACATAAAAAACCACTATATACTCGACGCCCTACACCGGCAAATTCCAGCACCCGCTTCCAGGCATTTATTTTTTCTTCACTAAGTTTTTCCGACAATAGTAGGGCGTTAATTTTTTTATGGAGCCCAAAATGTATTGCTTCGTCGGATTGAATATACAAGTGCTCAATAATGTCGAGAAACCAACCATCTAAGGGATGGTTACGCCAAGTTTGATCTTGTTGGATTCTCCGCAGACAAGCAAGGAATTGGACATGAAAGGTGGAGTTTTTTAGTGTACTTTCATACTTTCCATTAATGTTTCTTTCGATCATATGGCAAGAGGTTAGGAAAGCCAATGCATCATCTAGGTTTATTGTATTTCTATGTTCACCATTGATGGATGGCACGAAGATATGGGATAGCTTTTCTTTAGTAACCGGAGAGTTTTGTACTATATACTCGGTAATACTTTGTAACTCTGGGCCATAGACAGTTTTAAAAAGCATATTCTCGACCTCCCTTGAGTGTCTAACTGACGCGATTATATAATATGATAAATTGGAGCGTCAATAAAATTATTTTTCTGGTTAGGTTTATAGTATTGCAAGGAGATAGATGATATGGAAATTTTGTCAACAAGATTAAAATAATGCGTGACAAAAATAAAATGACTCAAGAGGATCTTGCTAAAAATATACACATAAATTGCTCAACGGTTGCTTCTTGGGAGACTGGTCGAAGGACTCCGGATTATGAAAATCTTGTTAAGCTTGCACATTGACGAAAAGTTACAAATTATGTAAAATGGCCTTTGAAATCAGAAAATGGTTTTAAAGGTCGTTTTTAATTACTAGAAAATAACCTGGAAGAGATTCAAATATTAAGTTAGCCAAATATTGGATAGTTTTTTCAATTTAAATTATTTCAGTATTTTTTGGCAGGTGTTTACAGATATTTAAAGAAATGTAATTATTATGTCGAGTTTTGGTATTGCCGGTGAAAAAGGTAATCAGTATGTTACTCTAGTTCAGTTCAGAACCACAAGGAGTTTTATACTAAACGTAACTTTGCTGCCAAAGAACTAAGAGTTGAGAATATCTGATGTAATAGTAAAAATACGAAGAGCAATCATATTAGCGGAGGAAATTAGTATGCCGAAAGTGCAGTGTGGGATGTATGTGCGATGTCCTCAGGATCTTGAGTATCCTACAGATCCTCGTACATTTGTATTAGGGAAGATTGTTCGGATTGAAGATGATAGTGACAAGGTTCTAGTTAAATTCTACGACCATTATAATTTAAAACTTTATTATGAGAATATTCCGCAGGTAGGTGACTTTGACATCAGGCAAGTCGCCCGTTGTTACGCTTTAGATGGCACAGCGGTATTATGGAAAAAACATAAAGGGAAAATAATTACCCGGGCAGTTAAGGATGATGATGATTTCTACTGGTACTTTGCTGAGTTTGATCATGACGGACAAAAAGTAGTTAAACTGGTCTGTGAAAGAGATTTGATTATACCGTTAAATCGTGCCGATATGCCCCCTCTTACGCAACTACTTAATTATGAATTTCAAAGCCCGTTTTGGTTCAAGCATCGTAATATTGTAAGAAGTTCCTTACATATGTTACATAACGCTACTTACGGTTTTGAGACTCTCATCGGGGCGAGAGTTTTCCTTATGCCCCATCAGATAGATACTATTGTACGTGCCATGACTGAGAGTCCCTGTAGATTGATGTTAGCCGATGAAGTGGGTTTAGGTAAGACTATTGAAGCGTGTGTTATTATGAAGGGCTTAAAAGATAAGAATTCACGCCTAAGAACGCTCATAATTGCCCCTCAATCCCTTATGCACCAATGGCAAAACGAACTTTCTTATAAGTTCTGGATTGAAGCTCCTATATATTCAAAGAGTATGGTTTATACCGATTACTTGATCTTTCCGCTTGAAGATATTGTAACAAAAGAGGCCCAAGATATTCTCCTAGACAATTGGGGGTTGTTAATAGTAGATGAAACGCATCGACTATTAACATTACAAGAGCATTATAGATTTATTTATCAATTAAGTTGTCAGACTGATAATTTATTGTTGTTAAGTGCCACTCCAATTCAGCAACGCCGGGAGGATTATCTGCGACTACTTGCTTTATTAGTTCCTCAGCGTTTTGGAAAAATGGCAATCAATAAGTTTTCAGAACTTTTAGAAAAACAAAGTGATATCGCTTCGACAGTCCAGCGACTAATGCAGGATATTGAGTTTTACATTGAAGACAGGTTAGCAGAAGAATTCATCGACGAACTAAGCCAACTAGCTAATCAACTTGACGATAGGGTTTTTAGCAGTCTTATTTATAAAATTGACCCAGAAAGTGATGACCATGGATTGGAAGTTGTCAAAGTAGCACTGGCCTATTTAGGTGAGAACTATCAAATTGAGAGGCGAATTATTCGCCACCGTCGAGAAGAACTTAAAGACAAACTCCCTACTCGTGTCCTTGAAACAGTTCAATACGACATGGCAGGCTCAGAATATGGATTTTATGAACAAGACGCTTACGAGCATATCGTAGCTTTTTTGGAAGAAGTTGATTCAGAGATCACTATGTCACTCGTGAAAAAAATGCTGAGTTCGGTTTGCAGTTCCCCTTGGGCTATACGTGAGATACTTCGTCAACGACTTGCTCAAATCCAAAAAAGTGAGATACCAAGCATTCTTAATGAACAGGAGAAGTTGATCTCAATTGATAAAATATGTTCACGCTGGCAAAATGAAGTTGAGCATGAGTTATCACAGATTGGTTATTTATTGGACGAAGATCCTGATAGTATTAAGGGGCGATTTGGCAAGATATGTAACTATCTTGAAGAAACACTGGAATGCGAAAAATTCGTATTGTTTTCGAATTTCACTGAGTCAATTATACCGCTGGCGGAAACGCTTCGATCCCGTTACGGAGAACAATCTGTCGCCATCTTTCATCGAGGTAAAAAGGCAATCGAACTTCAAGAAGAAGTTGATCGCTTCCAGAATGATTCCAGGTGTCGGTTTATATTGTGCGATGCTTTAGGAGGCGAGGGGCGGAACTTCCAGTTAGCCCACGCCATTATTCATATTGATATACCGTGGCATCCTTCAGAATTAGAGCAACGCATTGGTCGTGTCGACCGTATTGGACGATCGAGAGAAGTAACATCTGTAGTTTTTTACGCGACGGAAACAGTGGAAGAGCAGTTATTTCTTCTGTGGAACAAAGGCCTGAATATTTTTCATAAATCCTTAAGCGGACTGGAAATTGCCTTAAAAGAAATCCTCACTCAAATGGAAAAGGCTGTTTTGAACGATGTACGCTATGGACTAAAGGAAGCTCTTGAACCACTGCAACAGCAGTTGACCGAGATGCGGGAGATCGTTGCTAAAGAACGATATTTTGACTTGTGCCGACAATTGGACCAAAGAGTGGAAGGTCAATTAATTAAACTAATTAGTCATTTTGATGCTGAAGAAGGACGAGTTTTAGCGGATACAATGATGAAATGGACATCAGCCGTAGGGCTTGGTGCCACAGGCGCTAGAGGCAGCAATATTGTAACGTTTGCACCACAGCGTTTTAGCCCGAACGCTACGAACAATACCTTGTTTCGTCCGCCTAACATGCAGGAAACTCTCCGAAGAAGCGGAGTTGCTCAGCAGATTCGGGGAACCTTCTCACGGCGTGTGGCACTAGAAATGGAGAATCTTTCGTTCTTTGCACCAGGAGAAAAAATGTTTGATGCCATCACTGAAAACGCCCAAGAATGTTATCGCGGGCGTTGCTGCGCTTATGCAATAAGGTTGCCAGTTCCACGAGAGTGGTGGGGTTTAGTTTTCACCTGGGCGGTAGTTTTCAGCACTAGTCCATTGATAAAGTACAAAGTGCCGTTGACACATATCTCGCTGGCTCAGGGCTATATTCCTCTTGATCCCATTATTACTGTTCACGGACTTTCGATAGAGGACGAGGCGTTGGTATCTGAGATAGATACGACCCTACTCACACAAGAATTTGAGCCAAAAAAAACAGCCCATCTTGGAAAGCGCAAAATTGAAACGGATTTTCTAAGGATCAAGGAACAATTCAAGACTAGTAATCTGCAATGGACTAAAGAACAATTTCCAGCAACTGAATGGCGGAAAATAGTTAATGAAGCCTATGAGCGGGGATTGAATCAGGCTAACGAAAAGCTTAATAGCCTCATTGAAATCGAAGCTGCCAGAGCTGATTTTTCACGACGTTTTTATGGCTTGAAAGCATCTGCTTTGTACTATGGAGAAAAACACGGTGCAAGTGATGAACGAATCGACGAAATGGAAACTGTATTTCGTGCATTACAGACCGGTCTTAAGAAAACAGAGGTGCGTCTAGATTCTGCTGCTCTGGTGTGGGGGGGGCCCACACTTGAATAACGTAACCAGCATTCTCCAACTTGTATTAGAAAAGGACTTAACCCCGGACGATGGGGTAGTCCTCATTGAAAAACTGATGAAAAGCAGTGAAATTCGTTCAAAGGTTTCTTGTGCTTACCGTTTATGCCGTTCTCTTAGTGACTCTGAGCAGAAACCGAGTTCTAAGGGATGGTTGGATATAGCAAGTCATTTGAGGCAAGTCCTTTTAAACTGGCAATGTACTTTTGTGCTTCACCCTGAGTATGTAAAAAAGATGAAGGCAGTTTGCGACAATACCAACCTACATATTGATAACGACGGGGAGATTAGTGCGATAAAAAAGATGCCGTCCTGGTTTGGAGCATTTGATGCTATTCAAAAAGTCTACAATTTGGAACCGTGTCAGACGAAGGAGTTTAATCTAGGTGACGGAACGCTTGCGGCGATGACCGGTTACAACCAATTTGCTTCTAGCGGTCAAAAAATCGCAGTTAAGCAAGCCATGGAATTACCCCCTGGTTACACGCTACTTGTTTGCCTTCCGACAGGAGGAGGAAAAAGTACTGTTGGTAGATTTCCAGCGTACTGGGTGACCGAGGGTGGAACATTAAGTGGCGCTATTGATCAGGCGGGAACGACGTTAGTCGTAGTGCCGACGGTTGCGTTAGCTATAGACCAGGCTGAACAGGCCAAAAAGTGTTTTAGTAATGCACTTAGTGATGAATATAAGCCTGCAGCCTATTATAGGGGGATTAGCGATGAGGTTCACCAGCAGATATATAATGGAATAAGAATGGGTACCATTCCGCTTGTTTATATGTCTCCTGAGACTATCTTAGGGCGCGGTTTTCGTACACTTATTCTCGAGACAGCGCGAAAGGGTAAACTAGTGAGTTTGGTTATTGATGAGGCTCATATGGTTGCAGATTGGGGGAGTGCATTTCGTACAGATTTCCAATTATTATCCGGTTTCCGAAAGCAACTGCTTGACGAAAGTAACGGAAGACTACGGACAATTCTGCTATCGGCAACCTTATCAGATCGAACGACAGAGTTACTAACAAGTATGTTTTCCGAACCTGATAAATTAATTTCTGTGCGCGGGGATGCCCTTCGCCCTGAACCCATCTATATCCTAGACCATTCGAGCAGTAATGAACAACGGCACGAGAAGATAGTGGAAATAATACCCTTGCTGCCAAAACCCGCTATCCTATATGTAACAAACCCAAGTGAAGCAGTGCAATGGAAACGCCGTCTTAATCAATCAGGGCTTAGTAGAGTAGAAATCTTTTCGGGAAGTACAAGTGCTGATAAGCGAAAAAAGCTCGTTGAGCAGTGGAACTCGGACCAGATAGATGTCATGGTTGCTACGTCGGCCTTTGGTATGGGCGTGGATAAACCGGATATTCGAGCAATTATTCACGTACACCTACCTGAAAGTATCAACAGTTATTATCAACAGGTAGGACGAGGCGGTAGAGATGGGTGTCCTTTTGTTGCGCTTCTTAGTGTTGTCGAATTGCCGGATTATAAAAAATCGTTTAACTTAATAAAGAGTTCTGTACTTCGCCCGGAAACAATAGCCCAGCGATGGTTTTCCTTACGGCAGCAGGGTCAGTTCATCGACGGTGATATGGTGTGGGTTGATAGTGGTTGCCGCCCCCCTCATCTATTAGACAAAGAGACAGGTGATACTAACGCGAATATAAATGAAGTTACGTTGCTATTCTTATACCGTTGCAATCTAATCAATATTATCGATGTTAAATATCCTAGTATGGAATCTAGACGCCATATTCTAGTACAAATGAACGATATTAGTGCATTTGAAAACGAAGAACTATTAATTAGTATTGTAAATCAACCAAGACAAGAGGAATGGAATGCTAAGCGGGAAGATTTAAGACGCATGTACGCATTACTCAACAAAAAGGGTACGCGTTGCTGGAGTGAGCATTTCAGAGCAGTTTATTCATACACTCGTGAAGTGTGTGGTGGGTGCCCGAGTTGCCGGGGTAATCTCCCATGTTATAATAAGTCGAATTCTGAATTAGTAATCCAAGGGCCTCAATTAACTAGAGAGGACGCACTAACAGGCTCATTACAGCGCTGGTTAGGTTATCGAGCTCAGTTACTGCTATATACTGCGAAGAGTTCGGTTGAGGCTTCCGACGTTGCTGCACTAATCAAATCAGGAATTCGCACCATCATACTTCCTGGAAATAAAATTACTAGTTTAGCTGCATTCATGGAATCGTTACCCTCTTTCCATTTCCATTATACACTTTATGCTTGGGAAGAGGTCTTGAACAGGGAGAAGACCAATATTCGTGGGGTAATAGCTGCCTGGTATTCTGCTGCTAGGGATACGGTTATGTGCTATGAGTGGTTAAGGCTATATCTGTCGGCATCAACCGAGAACCAAGTTATTCATATAACAAATGAAGAAACTATTATCACGTCCCAAGGGAAGTCTTTAAGTGAATTAGTTGAGGGAAGATACCCGTTGCAACGATTGACTTCTTCGATGAAACAACTAGAAGAAAACGTTTTATTCTAAGGAGGATAGTATGGCATTTGATGACAATTTATATGGTACCCAGACGCCGCATCGTTTGATAGCTTTGCTTAAATTAGTTGCTCGGGGACGAATGACAAGTGACCAACTAAAAGAGTATCTTCAACCAAGTGCTCTTACCTCGCAGAAAGGGTTTGAGCAAGTGTATAGCCTTGCGCGTAAAGGAGAGCTAATTAAAGAAGATAGCGATGGATTTATTCACTTGCAATTTGATTCGCATCACTTAGAGAATAAGCAGCAGTTTCGATTTATTTTGAGTCAGATGGTTATGAACCAGCCAGAGCGACTCTTTGTCCGTTTTTCAACCTGGTACTTGATGCAGGGGCGCTTAGTATATGGTATGGGAGAAGATGATTTAGTTAAAAAATTTGTTGATGATTTGGGGTCAAGTTTTAATAAAACTAAATTGAATGGTTGGAAAGGATGGTTTATTTACCTCGGTTATGGGTATGACCATAATGGCAAAGTAATACCAAATGTATTTGGTCGACTTCGCGATCTTATGGTTAACGATTATGAGTTACCTCGCCAAATTCGGGTACCGTTTTCTACCTTTATGAGTTGGTTAAACCGGACTTGCCCTGAACTAGATTTTGGGGAATATGCCATTAATTTTAAGGGAAGTGGAGTAATAGAATCAAAAACACTGTCTGTAGGTCTGTCGGCAGGCTTACGGGCGTTACATGATACAGGCGAGCTTACGCTTATCTATACGCCTGACTCGACTGATTTATGGCATCTTTACCGAGTAGGTACTCATGAAATTGCAGAGCAAGTATCTGCTATCCAGATTGGGGGTAGTGTTTGATGCAACCTCAAGTTATCATGCGGCGATTGGATCAAGTTATCCGTACAGATGCTACGATTGTATCAAGAGCGGACTTTTTAGCAACCCACACACCATTTCGTCAGTTAAAATATCAACGAGGTGGTGCTCCAGAAAAAGTAATTGACGAAGATGAATTGCTTCGGAGCACCTTATTAGAAGCCCCAGAAATTCATCGGTTAGTCGTAATTCGTGGCGACCAAGGAACAGGTAAATCACATGTCATTCGCTGGTTGAAGGAGCGGTACGTTCATTATTCGGAGACTAACAACGATGTAATTCTATTCATAACAAGAGCCGAGAACACGTTAAGGGGAGCCTTAGAACAGATTGTTCAATCTAAAGTTTTTTCAGAAGACTACCGTCAAAATGAGCTTAAAAAACTGATAGAAGCAAATCAGCATCTAAGCGAGACTGCACTTAAACGTAAAATTGTTTTAAGTTTTGCTAGGATAGCCAGTGAGTTCGCCGAAAGCGAAATGAATAATAGGTTTGGACGCCATCTATTCCCGTTTATGGTGGATGAGACAATACTAGAGTTTTTATGTCGTCCCGGGAGCGCTGTTGAGCGTATCCATAAAAGATTGAGTCCAGATGGTTCCAACCAGCGTGTAGATGATGTTGAACCACGCTTTTTTCCTGACGACTTTAAGCTAGACTATCAGCAACTTACTCAGATGCAGCAAGGAGAAGGGGCGGGTTCTGCCCGACGTCTAGCTCAAGAGATAGCAGATGCTAAACGTGGACCAGCTTTACGAGAGCTCATTTCAAAATTCTTAAATAACCATATAGACGAGGTTGTTCAAGAATGTACTAACCTAAACGTAAGTGATCTTAAAAAAGTATTTGCACGCCTACGATGCGAATTGAAGAAAATGCAAAAAGGCCTTATTTTATTTATTGAAGACATTACTTCATTCACTGGTATTGATCGTGCATTAATGGAAGTATTAATTCAAGAACATACAGGATCTCAGGCTAACGAGCAACTATGTAGGATTTGTTCAATAGTTGGTGTTACAAAGGACTACTTTGATACAGGCTTACCCGACAATATCAAGGAACGCGTTACTCATAAAATGACAATTGATCAGGATTCTTACGGTGACGAGTACTTATTAGAGATGACTGCTCGATACCTAAATGCCATTTACCTCTCTACAGACGTTATAAGTTCGTGGGTAAATGAAGGAGCCATAAAAGAGAATCTGCCAATTTCAGAGCTATATCGTGAACATCACTGGGCTATGTATCAAATTCCTGATGGCCCCAAATTAACCATTTTCCCGTTTAACCAAAATGCAGTTCTTCAGTCTTATGCTCGACTTAGAAAACTTAAGACACCAAGACACCTTCTTCAAGATGTAATAAGCTTTATTACGCGAGAATTTATTGGCAGGGTAAATGAACCATTTCCACCGCCTGAATCCGAAATTCAAGGAGAGTTTTCTATTCCACAATGGGCAGTACCAACTCACGCAGGTACAGTCGACAGTCAAAATCTTAAATATAGTGATAATATTGCTTGTTTATTACGACTGTGGGGAAACGCTACCGCATTTCGTAGAGAAATTGGCGACCGACTAACAGTAGGAGACCTAGACAGAGATGTTTTTAATGCGTTCCAACTGCCCTTCATTGAAGGGGTAAAAGACGGTATTAATCCTAAATCAGTAAGTAACACTCCAGGTCAAAAAACGATTCAAGAGCCTACTCCATCTAATTCTTCGACGGTAAATGTACAAGAAGTCAAATTCAAACGTATTCAAAAAGAGTTGCAGGATTGGGTGAATGGAAAATCATTAGTCAATTATGGGATGCTCCGTGACAATGCCCTCAATGCTCTAAAGGATTTTATCGACTGGGAGGAAGAAAAAATACCTGGAAACGTCTTAAATGCTTTTACCACTAAACGTTTTTCTATCGAAGATCAGACTGGGTTGGCACATGAAGGCTTTCAAATCAAAAGGAGTAAAAAAGCGCAGGCGGCCTTAATGGCTCTTGCTGCTTGGCAATATATTGGGTCTAAATCGTGGAATTTCACAGATTCTGATGAGTATCTTGGGCAACTATATCGATGGATGGAAGAAGTCAAGAACGATTTTATTAAAGCTGTTAGTAGAGTGCATTATTATAATGATGGGAAATTTCCTTGTGGATCATGGACGGTCTTGGCCGCTTATTATGGGGTAGTTATTGGTGGGCAACTTGGTGAAAGAGATAGTATTCGTGAAATTTATGTAAAAATGACACAACCATGGCGAGACATTACAGTGAACGAACTACGTAGTAGCAAATGGCGAGGTCTACAACAAAAAAGTAAAAAATTTGCGGAAAACCATAACTTTTTCCTAGAGTACTTTAATCGCAAACAAGGTGATATAACTCATGGAAGTAGTATATATTTTTTGGACGCAGCGGAAATTTTGCGAGTTATGGATGATTGGAATCGGTCTGATTGGAATACGGAAGTTTTAGAGGAAGAGTTATTTAGCAATTTAAAAGATGAAATTATATATTACCCGCTTCAGGTGTTACAGGAGATTCGCAAGCAATATAATGCCGCTCTTCTAGAGGAACTGGAAGAGTCTGCGCGGGTAAAGGCAGCGATTACTGCATCAGTTGGCGATATTTCAAAAGAAGGATTGGACGGGTGCTTAAATGCTATGAGGCAATTCTTGGCTTTACTTCAAGAAGCCAATGAATCTTATCCCAGTCAGACGTTTGAGAAACTGACTTCTGGTAATATTACCGGTATTAAACTAGCCGCAGAAATGAGCGCTGTCGAGCGTTTTATCACTGCCCAGGGGGCATTAAAGCATAAATTGGCATCAGCTTTTCCAATGCAACGATTGCAGCCTGCTAGTGTAATTTTTACAAAGTTTAATGAACTAGTAGATCAAAAGATCGTGAGATTTAATGATAAGATTACTGTCTTGGAACAATCATCTGAAGGTGCAGACGTAAATGACCTAATTAAACAAGTTATAGATTGGACTTCAACTTTGGCTGTGAATTTGAAGTCCGCTTGTGAGGAGGAGTTCGAATGCTAACATCAAAGATTGTCCAGGCAACAAATACATTGCGGAAATGGCAGGAGATGAGCCTCCTTGTTACAAGACAGCATGAATACCAGAAACTCTTAGATGAAGTTGTAGTAACTGCAGCTCTAGGGGAAAAATGGTTAAAGATTTTTGAAACACTTAATCAATTCGATCCAATCGCTTTCCAAAAGCAAGACTGGAACCAGACGATCGTGCAATTGGAGAGCATTGTTCAAAAACTTGGCAACGTATCTGAAGTTCCGAAAGCACAAGTCTATAAAAAAATCCAAGAGGCTATTACGCAAAAGGACGAGCATCTCAAAAAAATATGGAAAGCGTATGTGCAGGAAAAGAGTAAGGCTCAACGAGGTATGATAGATGCCTTGGTCGGAATTATAGGTGAGTCGGAAGCAGATATCCGTATTGCATGTCTAACTGCTATTGAAGACAATTGGCCGGTAAACCAGAATACATTAAATCGGTTTGAAGCTTTGCGAACCGAAATTGATGAATTGACGACAGGGCTTAACATTGACACTGAGATTCAGTCTTTCCTTGCAAACTTAAGAATGAAACAAATACGATTGAGCGATATAACGCCTTCAATCATGGAGTGGTTAGAGAAGCAAGATATGAAGAAGAAGATCACACTTACTTTTGGTGATTAAGAGAGGACGAATAATGTATGAGCGTATTAGACCTACTAGGCAACGAGGTACTGTCTCAACTAGAACTCCGTGAAACTAAAATGTTAACATGGGGATTTGTCGGAGGTCGTTTCGCTGTCCAGAGAGAGGTGGAGGATGTACTGGCATGCCCTGCAACCCCGCGGATGAGTGAGTACTGGAATATGATCGAGAGACAAGGTGTTTCGGTAGCGGATATTGTTCAGAATCTTATCGATCGAAAACTTCTTGTTAGGGATAACGCTGGAATGGGGCGAACCCGCTTCGCAGAAACTATCAAATTGATGTATTTATTAAGGCAGCGATTTAAGGTTGAAGATTGGCATTCAGGACTAAATCTTGTTAGTAATATAAAACTGGCACTACGCTATAGAACCTATCCACGTCGTGATCAAGGATGGCAAGATGTAGTAGGAGTTATACCTAATAACCTTCAATTAGGTAGTAAGATAATTAGAAGATTATTACAAGAAGGCTCGGTTGAATTATCCAAGTTTCAAGTAAATAGTTTATACAATATCCTTCTGGGAACGATTAAAGGGGATTCGGCGACTATTATTGGCGCGGGTACTGGGGCGGGTAAGACGAAGGCATTTTATTTACCAGCTATTGCTTTAATTGCAGAAGATGTTCGTAAAGACTCTACTGCTTTCGCGAAAGTTCTAGGGATTTACCCAAGAATCGAACTATTGAAGGACCAATTGAAAGAAGCGACTAGTGAATTACTTGAACTTCGAAGTCTTCTCAAAATGGAGGGCGTTCGCCAAATCACGTTAGGTGCCTACTATGGTGATACCCCGCCCACTGCTAAGATGGTGAAAGAAAGTAAGTACTATGAGTGGAAAAAAGGGAAGATAGGCTACATCTGCCCGTATGTCGCATGCCCATGTGGATCTGGCCTAATGGAATGGTCATCTAATCATATAGAGAAGGAAATCGATTGCAATGCGCAGGGAGAATTTGGACGCTTCGAGATACTCGGCTGTCCCAGTTGCGGAAATGAGATTTCCTTCATCAAATTGACACGGAAAAATATGACAAAAAAACCTCCGGACTTATTATTTACTACCACAGAAATGCTGAATCTTAAACTAGCAGACCTCGCGGAACAGCATGTTTTCGGTATACATAAAAAACATGCACCTAGAATGTTACTACTTGATGAAGTACACATTTATAATGGATTAGTAGGGGCACAAGTGGGCTATGTCTTGCGAAGATGGCGTAACATGGTTCGCACTTTTTCCCCTGATGCAAAAATTCAATTTGTTGGTTTATCGGCAACTCTGACTAAACCGACTGAGTTTTTTGCTAAACTGACAGGAGTATCAGAAAGATATACAACGTATATTACGCCCTCAGAAGAGGAGCTAATCTCCGAGGGGATTGAATATAATGCTGTTCTGCGCGGTGATCCTGTTTCCGCTACCTCTCTATTGTCTACCACCGTACAAACGGCAATGTTGTTAGGTCGGATGCTTGACCCCATGAAAGAGGACGTGTCACGCGGAGCCTGGGGAAAGAAGATATATGGATTTAGCGACAAAATGGATACCGTTACTCGTTGGTTTCATATTGAGCGAGACGCTGAAAGTAATAAATGCTTATCTCAATTCCGAGACAGTAAATTCATTTCTAAGAACACTCTGTTAACTCAAGTTAAACAAGGTCAGGCCTGGACGGTAGCCGACTGGATTAGCCAAGGGTGTTTACGTCGACCATTGTCGCTCGACATCACTTCTTCACGTTCCAGAGGCGTGGATCCTAACGCCAAGTTAGTAATAGCTACAAGTACTCTCGAGGTCGGGTTTAATGACCAAGCGGTTGGCGCCGTCATTCAACATAAAGCGCCGCGCGACATGGCATCTTTTCTACAAAGAAAGGGGCGGGCTGGACGTAATCGAGGTATGAGACCTTGGATGGTTGTCGTAACATCTGCCTATGGAAGAGATCGGTGGGTGTTTGAACACCCTGAGCAACTATTCAACCCAATACTTCCTGAAATGATGCTGCCTATGCGCAATCATTATGTTTTGCATATTCAGGCTGCTTTCGCATTTGTAGATTGGTTAGGTATCAAGCTCAGGGAACAAGGGTATAGGTTTACAAATGTGTGGCAGGTCTTATCTCCAGAAAAAAAAGGGATGTACCTACAAGAAATTGACGTCATCTGTGTGATTCTTGCTGATTTACTTGCCGGAAATATCAGTGAATTGCAGCAGTATATAGAGACTTCTTTAAAATTGAATTCTTTCGAAACAAACCAAGTTATGTGGTCTCCACCAAGGTCAATAGTACTGGACCTAGTCCCTTGGTTATATTCCGCTCTGATCACTAAGTGGGAGAAGGGGGTAGAAAACAACCTTGAGCTAGCAAGTCACCCGCATAGTGGTAAAGGCCCGCTAGCATTGCATGTACCCCGTAACCTATTTTCCAGTTTGCATGGCAGCGAAGTCCAAATTGCATATCCTGGAGGGGAACCGGAGTATTTAGGTTTAGTTATAACCCTGTCTGAATATGCGCCAGGTAATGTATCGAAACGTTTTGCTGACCAGCACAAAATCAAAAGCGCACACTGGTTACCGATACCATTGGCGGCGGATTCTCTAGAGCTTAATGGCACGAATGTTAAAAGTCACCCGGTTGAGATTCTTCGAGAAGAAGGAGGACTTTATGTTTGTACTCCTAATACGTACCTATTAGAACAAATCCCTGACGATGTTAGCGACCGATCTAGTGGACGTTTACAGTGGCAGACAAGGATACGCCCTAACGGGTTAGATAATCTAGAAGGTGGCATATCTTTATGTATTTCTAACACTAAGGCCTTGAATAAGGTCATCCGCGATGTCCGTATATTTTCAAGCGAGAATCAAGAGAGCGTATTATTTATACGATATGCCATAGGCGCTGCGTCTGAAATAAAGGATAGGCGAGGAGGGAGCGAGTGCCGAGCTGTTTCTTTTACCTATAACGGGCACCCGGCATCTATTGGCTTTTCGCGCCACTCTGATGCGTTATTTATGACCTTAGAATCACCAGCTTTGCGTTGTTCAATGCAAACGCCTGAATGGAGTACAATGCGGACTGAGCTCGCGCCCCAATATTACCAGTATAGATTAAGCCAGGATCCTCGTTTGGGGCATCTGTCCGTGTTTGAAATTGAGTGGTTATACCAAGTTGCCTTGGCATCCATTATGGCTACAGGTATTAGCTTGCAGATCTCAGTACCCGAAGCTATTGTGCACTTTGGTAAAAACATCTATAGATATGCCGAACGAGCCTTAAAAGTCATTTTTCAAGTTACAGAACATACGGACGATACCACCGAAGAACATGGGCGGTTATTCGAAAAAATTAAGAACCATTTAGATGATCAGACCGTGTGCCAGGCTATTATAGAGAATGCGGAGGTCCTTCATAAGGACTTAGCCTTAGACGATACATTTTGGAACTGGTTAGATAATCGATATCCAGTATCAGTAGCTGCGGCTTTTCGAAGCGCAATAGAACAATTAATTCCTGATGTCAGTGTAGACGAGCTATTAGTAGACACTGAAGAGAGCGGGGTTTGGATTTCTGAGCCTGAAGCAGGCGGCATGGGGATTATTAGTCGAGTGGCAGCAGAAATTCAGAACCGACCGAAGGAGTTTGACGAATATTTCTTGGCAGCTGCCCTTACCTGTTCCCGAAACAGATTAGCACTAGGATTAAGCGCGGTGCTAGAGCAGATAAAATCTGGACAGATGGATAATGTGTTCGGGCAGTTACGCTCTGCCGATACACTCGAGACCCAGCAACTAGCATTAACAGAACTACAAAAAGCACTTTACACCAAAGGTATTTCTCCAAAGCGGGACATCATTGTGAGTATTATGTACAAGCTTGTAAACCAGAACTCTGACAGCGACGTGGATAACTTAATTGTTATGCTCCATGAGCGGTGGCGCATTGAGATGGAAAGGTTGTCCTGCCGAATTCTGCCTCGTGTATTTGCTATTGCCGCTTTACAAATCGACGATGTCAAAGATAACGTTGACCTCATGCTTAGTAGAATTTCCTCGGAAGAGATTGAAGACAAGCACCGCTTCAACCTCATTGAGTCATTGTTATGGGATGAATGCTTGGATAATTGCCCTGACTGCTTACAACTGAGTAATCCTTATACCGAATTTTTAGCCCCCTCCCGACTCATTTTACGCAGTTTGCTGTTCAATTGTGAAACCGTCCTAACTTACGGGAGTGAGAACTGGCGAAATATACTTAGAGAGCAATTGCGCCAATATGGAAGGGTTAAGTTAGTAACGACAGCTGCAACATTGACCTCTTGCAGACGAGATCTTATGTGGGAATTACTTGAACCTGTAGAAATAGATTTTGAGCTCCTTCACCCATATATTAATGATGTAAAAAACCTAGGTAATGAATGGTTTTTTGATATAGAAATCAGGGAGGTGCTTCATGCCTAGTCGAATTATTCGTTCTCACCGCGGTTCACAACATTTATTAGATACGCTTATTTCGTTACTCGCCCTAGAGGCGGTAAAACCTAGCCCTGAGATCTACATTGTGTCTCCGTGGATAAGCAATGCTCCAATTATCCAAAATGCTAACCATGGCATGAGCGATCTATTTCCTTTAATTCAAACAAGTACCGTTCATTTTGCCGACATTTTGAAGATGTTTACTTGGTCAGGCAGTACGGTACGGCTCATATGCAATCCTGATACACAGTATACAAGGGAACTATTAAATATTCTAGGGAGTAAAATGGAATACCGAGCGCTTCAAGACCACCACGAAAAGGGTATCATTACTAGCAATTTTTATATCCATGGCTCTATGAATATTACATATAACGGAATTTATATTAATGGTGAATGCGTGCGAGTAACTACAGAGCAGTCTGAAATTAATAGCGCTATATTATCGTCCCGGGCACGCTGGGAGGAATCGGTATGATTAAAGTTTCTGTTCCAGATCCGTGCAAACTAGAGTTTCTTACCAACTTGCTTGGACCAACTGGAATATATCCTTTCGAAATAACTTACTATACTAATGGACTATCGGTAAGTGATGGGGATTTGGCAAAACTTATTGAACGATACGCAAATGGTAAAGCCACAGTCCTTCCGTTTTTGTGCCCTGAAGAACAATGTGTCTTATGGGTTGTGCGGGGAAACGACAAGAGAGAACTACATAAAACAGATGATGAACTACGGCACTTTCTAACGCCTGTGTGGGCCGAAATCTACCCTGCTAATGAGTCGATGGCGTTTCTGGCAGGAATGCCGGATGCCTTTCCCTTCGGGTTACGATTATTTCGCACCCCAATAAATCTCATTAAACAAGCATTAGATTTGTTGGGGAAGTGGGCCGATTTGGTTGACATGCGTCCGATCGTCGAAGACGAAAAAGGCAAGATTGATGTGTATATGTTACGTAGTCAGTTTCAGAATGCCATTGCTTTGCAAGACTGGAATGAAGCAACAAAACTATTGGATATAATTAGACAGGGGCATTACCTATCGGATGAAAATCATTTGTTTCTTCGTATCCAACTTTTAAGTGCTCAACAGCGCTGGAATGAGTTGTGGAACGATAATGACTTCGGATTGGCGTCTGGACTTGATCCATTACCCGCCAAAGTCAGGGGTGCATTACTGACAGCTTTTTATATGTCTGTCATTGCCCCCTATGGAGAAGATATGAATGGGGCCCTGACCGCCTATGAATCAAACCGATATCGGTTAGGGGCTCTTCTCCGTTACCGATCAGGTATTGAAGGGAATTTACCCTTGCTTGTATTCTGCTATGAGGCTTCATGGAACCAAGATGTGGAAAAACTGAACAGTATAGCTACAAATATTACAAGTGATGAGAACCTGGCAGTGATCGAAAGGTTGCTCCTAGTTGTCAATAAAGGCAATGCGGAAATTTCTAAACCACAAGTGGAAGCAACAGTACAAGAAGGAAATTCTTTAAGACTTGCTAAATCGGCTTTTGGAGAAGGTTTGTATGACGAGGCTTATTTGAACATTTTAAACTACGAACTTGGGCTTGAGCGTGTACGTTTGATGCTTCGCCTTGCTAAAATCACGGAAGATACTCATATTTGTACTCAGGTTCGATATGAATACACTGCTTTGAAAGACTCGGATAAGAACGCGCTTATGTCGCTACAAACTGATCAAAATAGTGTTAAATGGGTATTAGGATATCAAACTGATAATCTTACCCAGCACACAGTTCGTCTTCCTTTGAATTGGTTAGAGTGGTTTTCCAATATCTCAGAAAATGAGAACCTTCGTCTGCTCTTTGATCATTACAAAGACTTTGAACAACGGGCAGACTTATTGCCCGTGTCTATTCAAGGTTGGTCTAAAATACAAAGTATATTTGAGGATTTAGCTCTTAATGACCAGTTAGATACCCTTCAGCGGCAACTTTTAAAGCGTTCTCTGCCTGGTTTTGTCAATAATGTTGTTGTAGATAGTAGTTTTCCTCATGTTTTACACCAAGAGCTATACGACTGTGTTTTATATGCTTTAAGGACGTGGTGCTCAAATACCGAGACCAATTTATCTTTTCAAGGTCGTATTATAGAAGGAATACTACGTCTAGAACCGATACGTGCATCAAAACTATTCATGGAAATGTACGATGATCTTAAAATTACACCATCTCTACAATTATCACCTAGTATATTATCGTTTATCGAAGTATTCTACGACTATGGTGTTACAAACAGGACTATCACTACCCTTTGGAATGAATGGATGGGCTATCTGGCCCTAAAATTCTCGCATGATCGGATTACTGAAGCTGAGTCTTGGCTATATTACGGCGAATGTCTTGTTGCTGACGCGTATCTCTTAGAGCAACTCCGCAAGAAAACACAGACTCCACTTACAGTCGATCCAATTAAGATGTTAAGTAAGCAAAAAATCGTAATTTTCTCTTTACGGCAGCAAGCAGCAGAGCGTGCAGCAAAGAGAATTAGAGCCCGTAATGGGTCGCTGAATATTATTATTTGTAAAGATGAGAGTATGACAGTAAGTGCAAAGCAGCACGCAAGTAATGCGGATATTTCAATAATCGTGACTGCCTGTTTGTCGCACGCTTTATTCTATGGGATAATGCCCCATTTAAAAAATCCGCCTATATACCCTCGTGATGCTGGAGAGACAGGAATTGTACAAATTCTTGAAGAATACGCTTTGAATATATTTAGGGAAGCGCAAGCTTAATTGTTCTTATAATAAAACCGACACTGCCTCGGGGGCAGTGCCGGTTTTATAAATATTACTAAGATTATAATGGCCACACCTTAAAAGATATAGTGTTTCTATTACGCAGAATCCGGCAGATGGTTTTGGTTAAAAAATTTGTCGAACAAAAAACAACTCAAAAGGAAATATAAAGGGAAATATTAAGATTTACCGAATAATCTATAGTGAATAACTATCCAATAAGTTGAAAAACTGTGTTTAAAAGTTGAATTATCTACTAGAAAATGCTTATAATACATGTTGTATCAGGAGGACTCATGTCATTACGCACTTTAATAATAACTTCCTGTACTGGGGAAAAGTACCACAAACATAAGAATCAACTATTACAAGAGGACTTTACGAATCCTGAGCATTTAATTGTTCGAGAACAAGAGCTTAGCGCGTATTGCATGGCGGCCAATAAGATGTATACTGGTATGCAGCACCTACGTCTTATGGAAGGAATAAATCTACTTCGTGATAAGTATGGATCTGATATCCTTGATGTTTGCATAGTATCGGCCGGATATGGGCTAATACCGGAGAATAAAAAAATAGCACCTTATGAAGTTACCTTTAATACTATGAATTCGAGAGAGATCATAAATTGGGCAAGAATACTACGGGTTAAAGAAACTTTATCTTCTGTGGTAAAGGGGTATGATTTTGTTATATTTCTTTTAGGAGATAAATATCTTCGAGCCTTAGAATTACCTATTAGTACTTTTGATAATCAGACTTTGTTATTCCTTGCTAGTGGAACGAGTCGTAAATTAATACCAAATAAACAAAACTACTTTGTACATGAAGTCGGACAAGAAGATGCTAAGGCGTATAGTTATGGACTTATTGGCCTTAAAGGTTATTTATTTAAACTATTGGCGATGGAGATAGTATCACAAGGCAAGGAAGTTTTGAGTGAATTAAGAAGTAATCCTTCCATATTAGGACCTCTATTATCCAAATATCGAAAAGAGTCACACGTCCGGCAAGAAATACTATTTCCGCATGAAACCGTTACTGCGATACTGAACAGAAAAACAAAAATTCCTTCCAAACAACCTAAACCAATATTTTGTATCTCCGATTCATATCGGGCCAAAAATTACGGAATATCCATGCAATACTATATCCCCGAATGTGACGATAGAGTTGACCCAGGCTATAATTTCATTACGGACGAGCCTGTTGAGGGACGAGACCCTTATTTACATGACGTATACGCCCACGAGATCTACGATGTTCCTAATTATGATGGCGTGTTGATCTCAAAGGAAACAATTGAAACTAGCCAGATAAAAAAGCAAAAGATTCAGGATGTAGGTGTTCATGATTTTATTCGTTATTCAAACTCAAAACCAATAATGGGTGATTGCGGTGCATTTGGCTATGTTACCGATGATGAACCACCGTATTCCACTGAAGAAATTTTAGACTATTATGAGAAACTGGGCTTTAACTACGGAGTTTCTATCGATCATCTCATTGTTGGAAAGTATGCTAAAGATCCTGTACTAAGACAGAGAAGATATGAAATTACCCGAAAAAATGCTGCAGATTTTCTAACAAAATGGCAAACCGGTACATATTCGTTTAAACCTATTGGTGTAGCCCAGGGATGGGACCCACAATCATATCGTGATTCGGTATCAGAGCTCATTGATATGGGCTATAAATTCATTGCACTGGGCGGAATGGCTCGAACCCCTACCAAGCAAATTATAGAAGTCTTGCAACAAGTGGCACCAATTGTTCCCGAAGACTTACAATTGCACCTATTTGGAGTAGCGCGCTTAGATGCTATTCCAACCTTTAAAGCCCTAGGTATTACTTCTTTTGATTCAGCTAGTCATCTAAGAAGGGCCTGGTTAGGTTCTAGCAGCAATTATTTTTCGATAGATGGCCAAACGTATGCTGCTATACGAATACCGCAGGTAGATGGACATGGTTTTAAAGTTAAAAAGATGATTGAAGCTGGTAACGGAACCAAGGAAGAATTTAAGACGCTGGAAATTAACGCCCTCGCTGCATTACGTGGATTTGACCACGGCACCGTATCCTTAGATGATGCTTTGGAAGCCGTGTTGGTTTACGATGAGCGAATCGGTGAAGGGAGGGAATTGCATGCTGATTATTACCGACGGGTTTTAGAGGATCAGCCATGGAAACATTGTCATTGTAAAATATGCCAGGAAAACGGTATAGAGGTTATAATATTTCGAGGTAACAACCGTAACCGTAGACGCGGATTTCATAATACATTTGTATTCTATAACCAATTTCAGAAACTATTGAGTGAAATCGAATAGATTACTTGAATATTGACTACTGTTGGATTTAGGGGGATAAATTAATGTCTAATGCACTAGTAGTTTTTAGTGGTGGGCAAGATAGTACTACATGCCTGTTCTGGGCAATGAAGCACTTTGATAAAGTGGAAGCAATTACGTTTAACTACAACCAAAGACATAAATATGAGATAGAACGTGCTGCCAGTATTGCCAAAGAATTTAATATAAAGCACATTGTTTTAGATATGAGCTTACTTAATCAGTTGGCTCCTAATGCGCTAACAAGAACTGATATAGACATAAAAGTTGGGGAAAACGGACAGTTACCTACAACATTTGTGGACGGCCGTAATTTACTATTCCTATCATTTGCGGCAGTAACCGCCAAGCAGAAAGGCATTAATAATATTGTTACAGGAGTCTGTGAAACCGACTTTAGTGGTTATCCAGATTGTCGGGATATTTTTGTTAAATCAATGAATGTTACGCTTAATTTAGCTATGGACTATCCATTTGTTATTCATACTCCATTAATGTGGATAGATAAGGCTAATACATGGGGATTAGCTGATCAGTTGGGTAAGTTGGAGTATATTCGGCAGAAGACACTTACTTGTTATAATGGCATTGTTGGTGACGGTTGTGGTGACTGTCCCGCATGCAAACTAAGGAATGATGGCTTGAAAAAATATCTCGGCATGAAGGAGGCAAGCAATAAGTGGGGAAAATTATAAAACTAACGAAGATATTTATGTTTGATTCTGCTCATTTTTTACCAGAACACAAAGGAAAATGTTCTGCAATGCATGGGCATTCCTATAAACTGGAAGTAACTGTTGCTAGAGCAAATAAACTTCTAATAAGTGGAGGTTCAAGCGATGGTATGGTTATAGATTTTTTTGATCTTAACGTAGTCGTTAAAGATGAAGTGATCAACAAAATTGATCATAAAATTTTAAATGATATATATCCATTTAGGACGACTGCTGAGAATGTTGCAGATCATATTTTTGATGTTTTGACAGAAAAATTATTGCCTTATGAAATTATTGTTGAAAAAGTACGATTATGGGAGACAACCGACGCTTGTGTCGAGGTTTCCAATGACTGAGGCGCTCTATCCAATAAGCGAAATATTTAGTAGTATTCAAGGTGAAGGTTTTCATATGGGAAAGGGAGCAACTTTTATTAGGACCGCGGGGTGCAACTTGAGGTGCTCATGGTGTGACACAGAGCATTCTTTTGATTTATCAAAATCAAAGTGGATGAGTGTCGGTGAGATATTAGCCGTAGAATGTTTTTCCCATCACCATGTTGTTATTACCGGAGGAGAACCAACCTTGTACAATCTAGAACCGTTAGTTCAAGGATTACACAAGTTAGGAAAATACGTTGCTATAGAAACCAATGGCACAAACCCAATACCGATTGAGTGGGGGATTGATTGGATTACTGCGTCCCCAAAACCCAGTAGCGGATTTGCTTTGTACTGTCGGGCGGACGAATTAAAGTATGTTGTGGATGATGAATTTAATATCAATGTAATATCGAATCATAATTTACCGGAGGGAAGGGTTTTTCTTCAGGTAGAAAGTGGACGACAAAAGTCAATTCAAAAAATCTTTGACTTAATCAACCGTTATCCAGAACTACGGCTAAGGCTAGGAATACAACTGCATAAAGTATTGAATGTTAAATGATGTCAGCAAAGAACGAATAAGTAAGTTTAATAAAGATAGGCAGTCAATTGGTTGTAGAAGCGTCTCATTCCGATAGTAGATGGAATCTGAGGATAAGCCGTGGAATAAACAGCATGCTGCCCTTTACCATCGAACGCAGCAAAACTGGTTATTTAGTGGAGTACTCAAGAGGTCTTGCAAGCTCAACCGTATACATCATTCGTGAAAGCTCGAAAGCCCACGGCCTAAAATAAAACTTTGGGATTTGGAGAGGATTAATGACGGGAATCAGTTTCGGTAATATTAATAGGAACGGAAATATAAAGGTAATCGACGCAGTTGGGAAGGTAAGAAAATGACTCAAGAGAACCGTCCCCTTGAGTCACTCTGAATTCAAGAAGAACTGACTGCTTTCAATTGCCTTTTTTTCGGTATCATCCCCATCCGCTTGAAACCGATGTTTCGGCTTCCTTGCCGCCTATACGTTTCTCGCGCTTAATGGCTGGAACTGGAGGTGCCGGAGGCAACTGTGGCGGCCGCCGTTCTGGCGCTGGGCGACTGGGCAAATTGATGAGACGCAGTCCGCCTGGCTAAAAGAAAATGCGGTGAAACTTCCCAAACAGGCCTGACGTAATAAATGATTGAACAATCAGGCGCTATTAATAATAAGCTTGTCGACTGCACAAAGTGGATTATGTAATTACCGATCCTTAATTAATTTTTTACATTTAAGCCCATAAGGATAAAATCCTGCCTGATTCTACAAATCCTGGCAGGATTTTATGTTGCTGTTCCTGAATGTTATGAATAGTAAATTTTTATGGAAGAACTTATTCAAGCAATAAAAATAACAAAAGTCGTTTCGTTAATTTGCAAGCAAAGGAGACCAACATGAGCAACGCAACAAAAGGCCTTACGAATTATTTCCGCAGTGCTGTAGCTGCTCAGGCTAATATGGGGATTGATTTTAAGAAAGATCATTATCAGATTATCGCTGCTGAGGAATTAGTGCGGGGCGAAATTCATCCGGCTGCCTGTGAGGCTATCTTTGCAGAGGATCGGAAACAGAGCCGCAATGATGAACGTGAAGCCAAGAAATCGTTGCTCCATGTTATCCTATGCGCTAAAACGATCAAAACGATTTTTACGGACAATACGAAAGTTCAGGATGAAATCGAAGAATTAACGGGAGTCTTTTATGTTCCGGCTATTCTGAAGTCAAACGGGAAACTGGAATTTGATGACGGTGATAAAAAGCTAGCCTGGTTTCCCAGAGAGTATTTGCAGCCAATGGTGGAGCCCAAACTGGCAATCGGCGATGCGGTTGTGCTTGACGCGTTTATGAGCAATCATGTGGACCGGATTGAAAAAATCGCAGACTGGTCCAGCTATGTTGCCTTCTTTCAGGGACTTTACGAAGCGGTGACGGAATCGAAGTTCGGACAACAAAGCATTCGCAATCTGGATGAAAAGGAACCATCCTTTGCATTGGAAAACAACGTCTATATGTTTCTGGATAATACGGTAAACTCAACCTACCATATCATGAAGCTATATAATCATCTGCGGGAAAATGACCAGCCGAATGCTCTTTATAAACAGTTTCTGTCGACAGAGACAGAGCCGGCTATTACCCTTGTTGGCAACGATTTAGCGGCAATGCAGCAGCATTGCGGACAAATGGGCGGCAGGTATCCGTTGTCTCCATCGCAGCGGGAAGCGGTGAATCATTTTAATGTGATGCAGGATGGCGAAATCCTGGCGGTTAACGGACCGCCAGGAACGGGGAAGACCACTTTGCTGCAATCCGTTGTCGCCGATATGTATGTTAAACGCGCAATACGGCGGGAAAAAGCGCCGCTTATTGTGGCGGCCTCAACCAATAATCAGGCGGTAACCAATATTATTGATTCTTTCGGCAAGATCGAAACCGTGGGAATTGCCAACTTGGAAACACGGTGGATTGACGGCGTAAATAGCTTTGCCGTCTATTTTCCCTCGGCCTCTAAACAAAGCGAAGCAAAGAAAAAAGGGTATCATTATACTAACCAGAAAGGCGAATTCTTTGTTGCCGATGTTGATAATGACGAGAATATAGCGCGAGCGGCAAAGCAGCTGCTGCAAAATTGTAATGAATATTTCGCAACCAGTTATCAGGATCTTAAAGCCTGTGAGAATAAGCTGCACGAAGAGCTGTTGTTCGTTGAAGAAACTAAAAACACGTTGCTGGCATTGGCTCAGCGTTTTGCCGGCTATGGTTTGGGTGAAGACAATATCGAGCGGTACCTGACTGGTTTGGACGCCCGCATTACGGAAAGGCAAGCGCTTCTTGCCGGGATCCGGCAGCGGGTGACGGAATGGGAGCAGTGCTATCAGCGCATTCCGCTGTTTTACCGGCTGCTAAGGTTCATTAGCTACTTTTCCAACAAGATCCAGACGGAATTTCGCCTATTCATCAACCATGAAGAGCAAGCCTTTATCAATGAATACATGAGCTTTGATGAGATAAAAGAAGTCTATAGCCGGCAGCTTGCCGAGCACAATCGCGTGCTTGCTGCAGACGTAAAGCAAAAGCAGGAGCTGGAGGCGCTTAAACAGCAATATGATGATACGTTGGCGCGGCTGGCACAACATCAGGTTGTTTTACATCAGAATACAGACGAGAAATACAGGCTTCAATTAGATTTTGTTAACGACTTAGCCGATCAGAAAATCAGATACATTGAGTTTTGGCTGGCCGTTCATTATTTCGAATGCAGGTGGGCTCAAGGCGAAGATTCGCTGACAGAACAGCAAAAAGGGAAAAGCTTCCCAAATGTCTTGACGCAATTTTATAACCGCCTCAGTATGTTGACCCCTTGCCTGGTGATGACCTTTTTCATGCTGCCAAAACAGTTTCTGGCTTATGGTGATCAAAAGCAATTCTTTTTGTACGATTTTATTGATCTGCTGATCGTTGATGAAGCCGGCCAGGTTTCGCCTGAAATTGCCGTCGGCGCCTTCTCTCTGGCCAAGCGGGCTGTTGTTGTCGGCGACACTTACCAGATCGAACCGGTATGGAGCGTGAACCGGGCCCTGGACAAAGCATTGGCGTTAGCGAATGGCGCCATCCAATCATTAGAGGAGTTCGAAGTGCTCGAGCGAGCCAGTCTCACTACTTCGAATTCCAGTGTTATGAAGGTAGCGGCAAAGTGCTGCCGCTATGAGAAGTTTGAAGCGAAGGGCCTGTTCCTTAGCGAACATCGCCGTTGCTACGATGAGATTATCGATTATTGCAACGCACTGATCTATAAAGGCAATCTGCAACCCATGCGGGGCAAAGGGAAACAAGACCGGAAGCGCGCTATCGCTCAATGGCCACAAATGGGTTTTAAACAAATTGATTCTGAGCATTCAACGAAAAAAGGCACCAGCAGGTTTAATCAATTGGAAGCGGAACAGATTGTAGCGTGGCTGCAGGCGAATTATGCTTTTATAGCGGCTGCTTATCCGGAAGAAAAGCAGGAAAACCTGATCGGGATTATCACTCCGTTTAAAGCCCAGGCTAACTGCATCGAACTGGAACTAAAGAAAAGCTGCACCAGCACTACTCAGCAATTAGCGTTGGCACCATACACACCTTTCAGGGAGCGGACCGCAGAATTATTATTTTGTCTACCGTATATGGCAAACAGGACGGATGCTTTTTTATTGATGCCAACAAGAGCCTCATGAATGTGGCCGTATCCCGTGCCAAAGACCATTTCTTCCTGTTCGGGGATCTCCATTGCTTGAAAGATGTACAGAACAGCGCAAGCGGGCTGCTTAAGAAGTGTGTTGGAGCAGCGGAGCTTGCGGTGTGAAACCTTTTGCTTAAAGGCTCTAAAATTGATTCTTGTAGGAATCCTGACGAATGGCTGGAGGTTTTTTGTTATGACTATGCCAACCCATAAAGACATTATGCTGCCTTTTTTGCAGTGGTTAGCTGATGGTAACGTGCATTCGCTAAAAGAGCTTCATCAAGTATTAGCAGACGAAATGCAACTGGATGAAGAGGAACGGACCCGTCAATTGCCGTCCGGTTTGCAGTCCATCTTCTATAATCGCCTTGGTTGGGCCCGCACATATTTAAAAAAAGCACGGCTTATTGAAGCGATAGCATCCGGGCAATTCCGTATTACCGAACGGGGGCGGACCCTGCTACTACAAAAACCTCCCCGCATTGATATGTGCATATTGAGCCAATTTCCTGAGTTTAGAGAATTTAAACAGCAAGTCCGGCCTAAGGATGACCAGTCTATACCGGATGATAATAATGACAAAACGCCACGGGAAATGCTTCATAACTATTATCAGGAATTGAGAAATGCGTTAGCTGATGAACTATTACAGCAAATCGCCGACCAGTCACCGAAATTCTTTGAACACTTAGTTCTGGATTTGCTACTGAAGATGGGGTACGGCGGTTCACGGGAAGATGCCGCGCAGGTAGTCGGCAAGTCCGGTGATGAAGGGATCGATGGGATAATAAAAGAAGACCGCTTAGGCCTGGATGTCATTTATGTGCAGGCTAAACGGTGGAAGAATTCTGTTAGGAGTCCTGATATTCAAGGATTTATTGGGGCCTTGCAACTCAAGGGTGCTCATAAAGGCATCTTTATTACCACTTCCGCTTTTACTGCGGCAGCCCGCGATGTAGCCACCAGAATAGGTAACCGAATCGTATTAATTGACGGAACGCAGTTAGCACAGCTGATGATTGATTATGGCGTTGGCGTGACTACCGAGACTACATATGAAATTAAACGGATTGATTCGGATTATTTTGTGGAAGGGTAAAAGGATATCCGATAGGTCTCGAGTTTGAAATATTATAGTATTTGTCAGGGAACATGAAGGTCGGCTTTTTTGAAATCTAACCCTTTTTTTAGAAGAAAGATGGCGAACAGTTTGCAGCTGACATGAAGGCGGTGCATTTAACATGCGGATGTACGTTGGGATTACTGATTTTGAATGGTTTAAGACTTTAAAGCAGGCCAACTGTGATGAGGTTAATTTTTGGAAACCGGGGGGCCGTACAAACTTTAAAGCATTGCATGAAGGCGATATGTTTTTGTTCAAATTACACAGCCCTCAAAATTATATTGTTGGTGGTGGCTTTTTCCTGAAGTTTTCCATACTGCCCTCTTCGCTGGCATGGGAAGCATTCGGCAGCGCTAACGGAGCCAATAATTTATTGGAACTCAGAAGCCGGATATATAAGTATAAAAAGACAAACCGTTTATCCGACCCAGATCCGCAAATAGGCTGCATCATCCTCACCATGCCTTTTTACTTAGAAGAAAGAGACTGGATTCCCGTTCCTAATGACTGGAACCGCAATATTGTACAGGGGAAAAACTATAACGCTTTTGAAGCCACTGGACAAGTATTGTTTGAGCAGGTGCAAGATAAGCTCAGAAAGCAAGGATTGGTGCAATCGATTGTCAAAGAAGGAGCGTTAGAATATCGCTACGGAAAAGAACAGCTCATAAAACCAAGAATTGGCCAAGGCGCTTTTAAGGTATTGATTACAGACGCATATCAGCGCAGATGTGCAATTACAGGCGAAAAAACATTGCCCGTTCTTGAGGCAGCTCATATAAAGCCCTATAGCCTTAACGGCCCGCATGCGATAAATAATGGCTTGCTTCTCAGGCGGGATTTTCATACCCTGTTTGATCGGGGCTACATTACTGTTGATAAATCACTGACCGTAGAAGTCAGCCATCGCATTAAAGAGGATTTTGGCAACGGCAAGGAATATTATGCTCATCATGGCAGTAAGCTGATCATTTTGCCTGAACGGAGAGAACAGTTGCCAGACCCGCATTATTTGGAATGGCATAACGAAAATGTTTACTTGGGATAAACGCACATCAGACAATATGAGAGAAAGTTAAGACCATATATATTATATGGGAAGCAATTGCTATATTGCGAAAATATAAGACCGGAGGATATTTATGCTCAATAAAGCTATCATGATAGCTGTTGAAGCTCATGCCGGACAAATAGATAAAGCAGGAGCACCATACATTTTTCATCCTTTTCGCGTGATGATGTCAAGCACTAGTGAAATTGAACAGATATGCGGCGTTTTGCACGATACTATTGAAGACAGCAATATTACACTGGAATTTTTGCGCGCAGAAGGTTTTTCAGAAGAGGTTATTGAGATTTTAGACTGTTTAACAAAACGTACTGAGGAAAGTTACGATGAATTCATTAGCAGAGTACTAAAAAACAAAACAGCATGTCGCATCAAATTGGCTGACTTACACGATAATATGGATTTATCCCGGATTAAAGATATTAGTGAACAAGATAAGATAAGAATGGAAAAATACCGTAAAGCCGCCATGAAAATATATGATGCACTGTCAATGGAACTTGAATCTAAAGATGAGCGGATCATAAAAATAGACGGGTGTGTATCTATTCAGCCCTATCTAACACATGATGAATTTATAGATCGGTTTATACGTTTTGTAGAAAGCCATGGCTGGTACTTTGGCGGAGGTACAGATGATGTTACTGACAATGATGAGTCTGAAGTTTGATCTATTGTGTTCGAAAGTAGAATTGAATTTGAGTTAACTTTCCTTTATACTCCGTGAACGAGGTATGGCTAATGATACAAATAAATAAAAAAGGTGCCCCAAAAGGACCATTCCCGTTGCCGTCCCTGAATTCTGTCGAGTGAAAGTACAATAAAAAGGCATAAAATGACTCAAGAGAACCGTCCCCGTGAGTCATTCCCCGTGAGTCATTCAGGAGATTTATAATAATTAAATGGAAGGATTGATTTAATGAATATTGAACATTCAAATACTTTTAGGAGGGCTTTGAAGGATGGAATAAATCTATTTCTAGGATCAGGGTTTTCTGTACACTCTAAAGACGCTAAAGGTCAGCCATTACCCGTTGGGAAAGAATTGGCGCAAGAGTTAGCTGTTAAGTTTAAGTTGCCATCAGCGCTCGGACTGTCAGAATTAGCGACTATTTTAGAGAGAACTAATAGAAATGAATTTTATAGTTATCTTCAATCTAGGTTTTTTGTCGAAGAATGCGATATACGATATATGATAATAAATAAAATTGCAGTAAAGAGTATTTTTACGACTAATATAGACAATCTTGTTTATAAAATTTACAGTAATAATACAACATCATACTTAAACAATATCATTAACAGCGGCACTGCTTTTGCTGACCGGAATGCTGTTGATTATGTGCCGCTCCATGGGTGTGTATGTTTTCCGGACAGTAAATTTGTGTTTAATACTGTAGATTTGGCTACAGCATTTTCGCATGATAGAGATACATGGCATTTCTTGCGTGAGCGAGTTCAGCAGTTTCCAACTGTATTTATTGGATATAGCTTTAGTGATGCAGGTGTTATACAGGCGATGTATCCTTCTGGAGATCAACAACATAACACAAAATGGATTGTGTTAAAAGATTGTGATGAAGGAAGTATGCAATACTTTAAAGCACTTGGGTTTAATGTAATACAATGTAGTTCAGGCCAGTTCCTAGATTATCTCTCGAATGTTGATTTGGATTATGATGTTGCTGATATAAAAGTTGCACCTACAAAAACAATATTTCCAAATGAGTGTATTCCTGAAGTTGGTAGTGTTCCAGTCAGACCTCTAATCAACTTTTATTTAGGGGAACCACCGATATGGTCGGACATTCTAGATAATAGAGTATATCGTACATCACATTTTGAATCTATTAATGATTTTATAGATTCGGGCAAAAATTTGGTAGTACTTGGGACACCTGCATCAGGCAAAACTACGTTGATGATGTTAACGGCCGCAAATAAAAAGTATTCAGGGCATAAGTTGGTTGCAAATGCTTTAACTAGAGAAAAAGCAGAATTTATATTAAAAGCATTAGATGGAAATAAGGCCATTGTGTTTGTGGACAATATAGCAGATAATATTGAGTCATTTAATCTACTTGTCCAGAGTCCAAATGTTCAAGCGATTGGATTTGAAAGAGAATATCATTATGAAATTGTGTCACATAAAATTGAACGGGACTTATGTAATTTCTATAATGTCACAGATATTACAGAACAAGATATGCAAAGTATTTTCAATCGTATACCGCCAGAGATTCGTAAGATTTCATTGCGAACGGCGAGAAACGATGGTGATAAGCCTTCCTTATTTGAGTTTATTAATTTAAATATTAATAAACCGCACATAAATGAGAGATTTACTTCGGTTATTCGTGACCTTGAAGGTAAGTCGACAGATTTATCTGATTTCTTTATGATGTGCTGCTATGTACATTCGTGCAGAACACCAGTTTCACTTGATATGATTCTTGCTTTTTTTAGAAATACCATTTCACAAATCCAAGATATCTATGATCTCAAGCGTACATTAGGTAGTATGATCATAGATTATACTGGTGATTTGATTGACGAAACACAGGATTATTTTTGCCCACGTTCTTCAATTTTATCAGAGACAGTGCTTAGACGTGTTCCTCCCAAAATATTAAAACGGACAATTTGGCGCTTCCACGAAAGTGTATCTCCTTTTCGTATTTGTCGCTATGACATTTTTAAAAGGCGTGCTTATGATGCTAATCTCATGAAATATGCGTTTATTGACTGGGAAGAGGGGAAAAGCTTTTATGAAATGGTTTATAATCGTGATCAATCACCTTATTTGCTACAACAGGGAGCATTATATTTATCTTACAAGAATAAATTTCCACAGGCGTTTACTTGGATAGATGATGCTTTATTACTGTCAAAAAACAGGATTTTTTCGATTAGAAATTCCCATTCAATTATTCTTTTTTCGGCTAATATAAATGGGGATGATAGCAGTGCTACTGTGCGTGACACTCTTGATCGTAGTATGCAAATACTAAGTGAGTGTTATAAGAATGATAAAAGAAAAATATACCACGCCAGTACTTTTGCAAATCAATCTTTACAATACTATGGTAAATACCATGACACGGTTGCCGAAGATTATTTAGAGACTGCATTTAAGTGGGTATCCGTTGAAGCCGCTAATCACGCTTGGAATTATGAACTACGGGAACTTAAAAAGAGCCTTTCTTTGCTAAGAAATAAATATTTATAATCAATTGATTTGTCTCATATTATCCTAGCGGTGTTTACAGCAGTTAAAATCTATGATGTCCCTCGCTTTGGGAGGGGTCAGGGGTGGGACCCTCGCTGCCGCAGGCTCTGCGGACGTCGGCTAATGTTTTTTTGCCACAGCTGCTGACTGGCGCGGCGATTGATGCAGTTTTTCAAGTGCCGTGACGGCTGGTAGCGGAGGCGGCAGCCGGTGACATAAAGGCCGTTAGAGGATGTCAGCAATTTGCAATAGGCTCCTCCAGGGCGCAGTAGCGCGACTTGGTAGGTTGAGAATTAATTGGATATTTATTGTATTTGACGTAAGGTTATTGCCGCGTGTGAGCAGAGGCGCACAGACGGCAATAACCCGTTAGTCAATATTATCAGATTGATTGTCCTAGTGGCTTATATTGAGGTAAGCCATTAAATAGAATACCAGTACTTAATACTGGTAAATTTTTTAGTCATTCTGATTATATTAGTGAGTTGTCCTGGATTGTCTTAATGGTGTCCAATAATAGATGTTGTTAAATTGATGCCTTTAAAACAATTGCAGTATATCACATTTATATAAACCGTAATTGATTACTATCTCTAGGCTTTATCTGATCTGCCGACCAGATAATCTAGCGACACATTAAAATAATCAGCAAGGGAAATAAGCCTAGCAATATTGGGTTCTCTCTCCTGATTCATAAAACCTCCAGGCGCGAGTGGTCACGTCTAGTAAATCGGCTAATTCCTGTTGTGATACGTTATGTTTTTGTCTTAACTCTTTTAATCGACTTGAAAAATTCATAAAAACTCTCCTAAAATATTGATAGGAACAATTTGTTCTTATATAATAAAGAGGAACAAATTGTTCCTAAATGATTTTTTCAGAAAGGCGGTAAATAAAAGAGGGTAGCAACCCTAAACTAGAGCAGACTTACAGAATGTTAGCCTGCATACAAGGGCTAACATTCTGTAAGTCTGCTCCAAAATATGTCTCAAAGACATTGTTGCCTATCGTCATAAACAGGCAATTGCTACCAATGGAGACAAATCGAACGGAAACAGGGGTGTGTTTCACATGCGATTGTCTCCATTATAGCGCAGCCAGCGCTTGGCTTCAATGCGAGCGCGGAAGAATACGGCAAATAGTTACAGACGGAAACCTGCAAAGAAGTTTGCGGGGGAATTTTTGTTGTCGCTATGGGGGAGTGAGGGGAGAAAAAAGTAATAATTCTGGACCATACTGCATAGAGTGAAGCAAAAGAACAACTGTATGTATCCAGGGGATAGGTGCCCGCAAGGGCTTAATAGGGAAGCCGGTTAAAGGCCGGTACGGTCCCCCCACTGGAAGAGTAAGGCCTGACCCCAAGGACCACAAATGTCGTGGATTATGAAGTTGAATTTCTTGAAGCACGTGGTCTTTTGTTCCACTCTGGGATGAATACAAAGTTGACATCACGGGTAGACGTTGCAGGATTTTAGAAAAATATTATTTGTTAATTAACTTTTGATTGACTGATTCCCATAGATATAACGAAGCTACCGTGCAATAAGGATCCCACTTATTTTTCAATTCATCTAAATCAGCAATGGTCGGTGTACCGTCAAGATTATAAAGCCATTTAATTGCTCTCTGTAATCCTACATCCGCCCTCGAAAAAACATTGAGCCTTCCTAAAGAAAAAATTAGAAACATCTCGGCAGTCCATCGTCCAATCCCTTTAACTTGAGTTAGTTTATCAATAACTGACTCGTCGGGGAGATTTAACAAAAGGTTAAAATCAAGATTACCGTCTAATACACTACTTGATAAGTTTTTAATATAGGCTATTTTAGGCTTAGATATACCTATAGAGCGTAGTGATTCGTCAGTACAAGAAAGGAGTATATTTGGGGTAATTTGACCACATATTTTAAAAAAACGCTGACGCAGAACATTTGCAACAGTTGATGATAGTTGCTGACCTATTATTGAATAAACTATAGACTCAAAATAGTTTGTTCTAATGCTAAGTATATAACAATCAATTCTGCTTATTAAATAACTCATTCTTTCATCTACGCCTATTAAATACTTAATAGGCGTACTGTTTTTATCAAAAATAAACATATTTTCCATAATGCTCCAAATATTTAGTAAATCCTCTGCTAAATGAGGCAGAGGATTTATTTAAATTTTATTTATCATAAGTCTGGAATTATTTCCATAATACTAAAAAATCATTAATTTCTTCAGATTCTTCGCTTATAAATAAAGAAAAATCTCGAATATTTATTACTTCCTCTTGCTGAAATCGGCTGTTTTCCTTGGCATCCTTGGGTTTAGCTACAAAATCTCCCATGCGTTCAAGCCCATTAGTTAATCTCCGTAAGGTTGTAGTAATAGCTACTGAGCTATTATCAATTCCTATCCAATTACGTCCTAGTTTAGACGAAACGGCTAATGTTGTTCCAGAGCCCGAAAAGCAATCCATGACTATATCACCGGGGTTTGAAGACGCTTCAATAATTCGAGCTAGCATATCAGGATTTTTTTCTGTGGGATAGCCCGTAATTTTAATGTTTTGATTATGAGCGTCCCGAAATTCAAGCCAAATATCTTGAACGGGAACCCCTTTACTTTGGTCAATGTATACTTTGCGGCGTGGATTTCCAGTAGAAGACCAGTGGATTTCTCCTCGTGCCTCCATTTCATCAAGTGTAGAAGGCTTATATTGCCAATGTTTTCCGGGGGGAGGATTCATACCGCGCCACATCATACCTGTTTCACCATTTCGAACTCCAGGTGCATGAATAGGAACCTTTTTATATCGTCTACCAGTGCCTTCTTCAGTATAATTATATTCTCTTTCAATACGTTCTTGTGTCCATGGCTCGTAAGAGCGATTCCAAGTATAATTATCGGTCTTTGAATAAAACAAAATGTAATCTGTGACATTGCCATAAGTCTTACGAGTATAATTTTTCGGATTACACTTTTTTCGAGTAATCCAGTTTCGAAAGTTAGAACTTCCGAAAATCTCATCCATTATAATTTTAATGTGAAATGCCATATTATCATCCAAGTGAATATAAATAGAACCGTCATCTGCAAGCAATTCTCTAATCAAAATAAGCCTTTCCCGCAAAAACTCAATATAATGTGAACCAACTAGCAAGTCAGAATAAGCATCATTCTGTGAGCGAGACTGAAACACACTATTAGTTGCAAAGGGCGGGTCAATATAAACGAGTGTTACCTTACCTCTTACCGATTCGTCATCGAGGAGAGAAGCTAAAATATTTAGATTATTGCCGTAGTATAGGCGATTCTTTTGATTTTCCCCTTGCCAAATCGTAGTTAAACTAGCCCTCTCGGTGCTTAAAATTTCTCCTTCACTACGCTTGCCTACATAGGAAAGCGTAACATCTAAGCCCCCCACTTGTGTAGCAAAGGGAACTATATTACTTGTCCATTTATTTTTTGGTATTCCAGTAGCCACGCCTATCTCCCCCGTAATACGATTATGAGTTTAACCAATCAATTTCAACTCTCTCTGGAATCATACGAAGAGTAGCAACCAGAATTTTACCACTCCATCTATTCTCAAGTTTTACATAGTCATCCCACATTGAGCCTAGTAGTAATCCCGGTCCATCGTTTAAAAAGATTACTTTCGTTTTTAAGTTATTCGTCTTAGCATAATTAAGAATCTCATCAGCACAGCTAGTGTAGCCACCTGTGCGATCATCTTCCTGTGCTCCACCTCTATCACCATCATACCGGGCTAACCCGATAGCCAATATCTCTTTTGTGTCTTTGTTACGAATAACAAAGTCTACAGGGCGACTTGGATTTGGATAATTATTAAATACATTACCTAGTAAGATATCTTTACCTGCTCGCTCTGGTCCTGTTACATCCAAGTCAGGAAAGTGCAACCGAAAAATTGAAAAGAAGCGTTCTGTCAAGTCATAACCCTTTTTACCACGGTCTTTATACTCCCAAAGTATAGCACAAATAGCTTCATCTGGTATCGGACGTGCCATATATGCAGCTTGAACCTCATGAATTGGCCTAAAGCCAGAGCCAAATTGTTCACATATTTCATTTGCTTTTGTTTTCTTCTTCAGCATTTCAACGGGCGTTTCAGGGCTAACATACTTTCTAAAAACCCGCGAAAGCTGAATCCTCATCCAACCATCTGGAACATCTGCAATTTGCAAAAATAATCGAACCGAAGATTCAGATGATTTTAAAAGTTGACCAAACATAACTAATACAGGCTTGTACAATTCACAAGCATCTTTTAATATATCAGGATAATATTCGCCTGAAGCTAACGTAATCCAATTATGACCATCAATTTTATAATCAGCTAAAGATTTTCTTTTTGTATCAACCATTATTAGCCCCCCCATTAATTGACCTATCAGGATTATTCGGCAAAAAGTTGCACATTCCCTGCATTTTATAAGTTGTCATAATGCAATAAAGCCATTAATTGAATGTCTCGATTGTAGAGGAAGCAAGCTTAAAACGTATGTGTTATATAGTATTTTAAAGTATTTTAAAAATGCCTAAAACCCCCCCCTCCTCATTTACGAGCAGTGATGTTTTAGGCACTTTTTTACTTGGAAATTGTTATCATCTTCTTGGATCATTCAAACATTCTACCAAGTAATCAAAAGATACTTTAAAATAATCGCAAACCGTAAATTTATTATTATCTTCGGGCTTTATCCGACCTGCCGACTGATAATCTAGCGACACATTAAAATATCAGTAAGGGAAATAAGCCTAGCAATATTTGGTCTCTCTCTGATTCATAAATACTCATGAAAATCAATTTTGGGCGGAGTTCAAAATTGACAGGATACTTTCGGATTCGAGTAAGCAATCAAACATAATTTTTGACATTGGTCGTTTGGAGTTGCTTTTTTCTTTAATTTAATTTGGATTAATTTAACTTGCGGAATGTGGGTTAAAAAAAGTCGCAAGAATTTATTTTGTATTTAAATCAATCTTAATTTGCCCGTTCTTTGTTTCGTATGCAGTTATATGAGCTTTTATAATCATTTCTAGTTCCTTATTGACTGTTCTGAAGTTATTGTCAGCAATATAGCGGAATTTTTCAAGTATCTGTTGGTCGATACGAAGTGTAAACTTAGACGTATTTGATGACATTGTAATTCCCCTCCGATAGAGTCTAATTACAATAACTGTATATTAAAAGAGATGCAAAAGGCATATTGGCGGCAAAATGACGGCATGATATGATTGAGATGTATTATGGAACATGAGGGTGCCTACATTGGGAATGAAGTGGCTTGGTCGACTTGAGTCCCGCTCTACAGAAAGGAGGCGTATAAAAGAGCAGTTTAGACAACGGGTGTAAACTCTTTATCCTGTAAAAAAAGGGAAAGCCTATCTAGGAATGTGTCTGAAGGACACTGGAATTGATACTGCGTTACATCAACCGCAGTTGGTGGCTGACTTCAATGTAGGTGCTAAGAAAATGCAGGACCATTGTTACAGCGGTAAAGCTAATAAAAGAATCTGTAGAAAAACTGTTGTCGTTACCTGAAAAGAGGAAAGAAAAAAAGTAATAATTCTGGACCATACTGCATAGGGTGAAGCAAAAGAGACAATTGTATATATCCAGGGGATAGGTGCCCGTAAGGGCTTAATAGGGAAGCCGGTTAAAGGCCGGCACGGTCCCGCCACTGTAACGGGGAGCAGTTCCGCATATATACCACTTTAGCCTCAGGCTTGGGGAAGGTGCGGGATAAGTGATGAACCGGAGTCAGGAGAACTGCCTGTCCGGCAATCGCCATGTGTACCTGCGCGGACAGGGAGGAGATTATGAAAAATTACCGGAAAAATCCGGCGAATTGGCATGACACTCTCTTTGCGGGAGTGTTTTTTTAGTGCATGTAAACAAAAGTATAAGGAAAAAACAAAGGACTGATCATCTTTGAACCATACATATAAAATCATTTGGAACCGGGCCCGTGCCTGCTGGCAGGTAGTATCGGAGCTGGCGAAAAACACCGGCCGGATAAAATCAGTTCGCAGCAGCAGCGGCGGGCGCGGGGCCAAACACCTGGCCCTCAGTCTGAGTTGGCTGGTAATTCTGAGCTTAACATCACCACTGATTCCCACAGTAGCTGCCTTTTCACCGCCAGACGATACAAAGAATACCTGGACCTTCCTGGGCGAGGTGGACGGTTACGCCACCTGGACATCCACCACTACGGACGGTGGCAACGGGAACCTGGCGACCACGCTGAAAAAATATCTTACCGCTATCGTTGTCAATACCGGTGAACGCTGGCGGCCCCTGGATATGCGGACACCGGCAACTGCTTCTGCGGCCGTGTATACAACCGTAAGCGACCTGACCCTCAACGCCGGCAGTATGCTGGATCTGGCCGGCCGGCAGGCCCTAGTTTATCCCCCTTCGGTTCAGTATCCTGACGGGTATGACAACACGCAAAACAGAATCAGTGGCTATCATTTTACCATGGATAAATTGACACTGACTGGCGATACTGTCTTTCGCATCAATACCAATGTAAAACAAAGGGGTGGCAGTGGTGGTCTTACCGGGGCGAGCATCACTGTCAGACAACTGGATAGTGCCGGCGGCACGGTATATATTCAGTCGGCCTATGACCCGGCCTGGAAGGAACTGGTCAGTGGCGCCGGCGGGATTTATGAACGCAAGACCTTGGATTTGGATTATGTTGATTCAGATAATTATAAGAATTACATCGCCGCTGATTTCAGCGCTGCCGATTACAGCAAGGTCAACGTAGTGGGGCAGGCCTCCCTGATGGATGGGCCGCTGCGGCTCTACGAACTGGTGCCGGTCATCGACTGGAACAACCTGCAGGCTGGCAAGGCCGTGCTCGTGGCCCTCAAAGCCTACAACACCGGTGTCATCTCCGAATCCGGCAAAATGGCCAGGGATGCCCAGCTGGCTTTCCGCAATGTCTGGCGCAGGGAAGAGGGCAATCTCTTCCACCGTATGGATGAACTGCATACCCGTCACTACCGTCAGGACACGCTATCCCCGGCCTCCGCGGGGGACAATCCGGTAACCGAAAACGTCTGGGCCCATACCTACCGGGGCAAGCTCAACAACCAGGGCGCCTACGGGCGCAGCAGCAGCCAAAGCTATGACGGGCTGCTAGCCGGGTTTGATAAAGCCCGGGAGGGCGACTTCTATCGTGGCACCCTCTACTATGGCCTGCTGCTGGGACGAAGCAATGCCGCTACCACCTACGTCACCGGCCGGGGAGACCTGACAGGCACTAGCCTTGGCGCCTATGCCTCCTGGACCGGCCACAACGGCCGCTACCTCGACCTGGCGGCCCGGATGACCAAAATCGAAAACGACTACCATTTCTATGACAGCGACAGTGCCAACACCGCCCGCTATGACAGCTGGGCCAGCGGTCTCAGCGCCCGCTACGGCTACCGCCGGGACCTGGCCAACGACTGGTATGTGGAACCCCAGGTTGGCTTAGCCATCGGCCGGATCGACCAGGTCACCTATACTTTGCCTAACCAGCTGACTGTCAGTCAGACCGCCGACCGGCCGGTAGTCGGCCATCTCGGTGTAGCTGTGGGCAAGGCCTTTAGCGATGACCGGCAGCGCGGCCAGGCCTATGTCCGGCTCATCGCCCGCCATGACTTCGGCAGCAGCAAGCTGGAAGCCCGGTACTCCGGTGATCGCGAGGCCCTGCGAGTGGCCGGCCAGGACACCTGGCTGGAGTTCAGCCTGGGTGCCAGGCTGAACACTGCCCGGAACAGCACGGCCTTTCTGGAGGTGAGTAAGTCCACCGGCGGTGATGTCCGGCAGGACTGGCAGCTCAACGGCGGCCTGGCCTGGAGGTGGGGCCTACCGGCCAAAGGTGGCAAAGCGGCGGTTGTTCAACCGGTAATGGCTGCTGTGCCTGCGGCTAACAGCCTGGCAGCTGCCACTATGACGACGACGGCCGCTGGCAGTCGGGCAAATGCGCCAGACGAAGCCGCCGCCCTACAGCCGGAGGCCGCACCTGACCATAATCAGCCTGCGGACAGCCAGGCAACCGTGGCTGCGTCGGCCGGCACACGGCGATCTGGCGGTCCGGTGCCGGTTAAAGCCGCTGCACCAGCGAGCAGCCCGCTTGCATCTGCCACCCTGGCCGCAGATGCGGACTACGCACTGGCGCCGGTGACTGTAGAGGCCCCGCGCCCGGAATGGGAGCGGGACCTCTCGCCAGGCACCGTGTCGGTCATCCGGCCGGAAGACTTCCAGGGCGAGCAGAAGACGTTGCCTGATTACCTCGAAACTGTGCCTGGCATCCACATCCAGAAGGTCCGGGGCACTAGCAACTATAGCCTGGCCCGGGTCCGGGGCAGCACCGCCGCCCAGGTCGGCATCTATCTGGACGGCGTGGAGATGAACCTGACCTCCGAGACCGGCGTCGACCTGTCGGCCATTCCTGTGGACAATGTGGCCCGCATTGAGGTCTACCGCGGGTATGTCCCGGCCCGGTTCGCGGGCGCTCCCATGGGCGGGGTGATTAACATTGTCACCAAAAAGCCCCGGGACAGCGGCGGCTCCGTAGCGGCCGGCCTGAGCTCCTTCGGCGGCTACAAGGGCAACCTGGAGGTTGCGGCTCCACTGGGTGAGGGCAGCTTGCTCTTGGCCGTCAACCGCGACCAGAGTGATGGCGATTTCAGCTATACCAACCGCTACCATCCCCAGACCCCGTACGGAGCAGGGCCGTTGACGGCTGAGCGGCGGACCCGGCGGGACAATGACTATCACCTGACCGACGGCCTGCTCAAATGGCAGGATGAGAACTGGCAGGTCAAGCTAGCGGTCAAGGACCACTTCCGCCATTTCCCCTATTGGTCTGCCGGCAACGAGCACAGTGACGACCCTGGGTATATTAACCCCGAGCCCCGGGCCAGGCTGGCCCATCCTTCCTATCAGGAGATCAGGCAGACCGACCTGGCGGTGGGCCGGCGGCAGCAGGCCGGCAACCTGGACTGGGGCTGGCGGCTGGACTGGCGGGACTCGGAGAAACAATGGCGCAGCGGCTTGCAGGAGATCGCCCATGAGTCCTATTATCCCGGCCAGGCCTGGAGCAACCTCCGGAGCGAACGCTACGGCGGGGTCCTGGACGCGGCCTGGAAACTGGGCAACAGCCATCTACTGGAATTCTATGCCGGCTATTCGCGCGAGAAAATGGATAACGATTTATCAGGGCTGGCCGGTTATGTGGAGGGAAAAACCTCAGTTGCCGCCTATAAATGGCTGAAATATTACCAGATTGACCGCTGGCACCTTCAACTGCAGGATACGATGCAGCTCAACCGCGCCGGCACCTTCCAGCTCACCCCGGTTCTGAAGCTGGATAAGCTCGATATGACGGCCTACAAAGAAGACGGTAAGGATGCCTGGAAATATTCCTTTGGCCTGGGGGCGAAAAAGGCCCTCGACGACCACTGGACCGTGCGCGGCAGCTGGGGTACTTTCCACCACTTCCCCAATTTCTATGAAATCTTCGGCGATGGCGGTTCGATGCAGCCACCGCCGCAAAGCTTCCCGCCGCCGGACTTTGAGCATGGCCTGAACTGGGATGCCGGCGTTACCTGGCAGGGTAGGGCGCTGGCCGCCCAGGCCGAGGTTACCATGACCTATTTTTCCAATCATACTAATAACCTGATGCTGCTGAATACCACGCCGATGGGCACCGCGTTCTACACCAACGGCGGCGACGGCAAGGCCAGCGGCGTGGAACTGGCCGGCCAGTTTACGTGGGACCGCTGGGACCTGCAGCTGGCGGCGACCTGGACCCGGACCAAGATCCTGGGCTGGGGCGACATGTACAAATATATGGGTATGCCGGACCCCGATCCTTACAAGCTGGGCTCGCCCTATCCCTATATTCCGGAATGGGAGGGCAATGCCCGCCTGACCTACCGCTTTCCCGGTGACCGGCTGTCCCTGTTTGCCGAGCATCACTATACCGGCAAAGTCCCGATCAGTGTGGATAGCAGAGGGTATGGCAAGTGGCAGGAGGCGTACGGGCTGACCAACCTGGGAACCCGGTATACCATTGACAATCAGATCAGGCTGAATGCCGGGGTAAATGACCTCTTTAACCAGGGATCGGATGTCGTATACGATGTTGTTAATTCCGCCCATAGCGAGGATGGCCGTACTATCTATTATCCCTTGCAGGGCAGGACATATTATCTGACCATGCAATATCTCTTTTAATGATTGTCGGTGTTGTAGTTAGTTAACTTTTAGGAATATCAGTTGAAGGGGGCTGAACAAAAATAACTCAGTTACTGGTGGTAGTTTGACTAGGGAATTAGTAAGGAAAAGGAGGTTTTCAGGATGGCAGGGACAAGACTGGCAGTGACTACGGTGGATGAGACCTATGGTTGGGATTCCCCTTCCGGTGAAACTAACGAAATTGTCAAATCCGGCAGGGCCGGCGTTCTCAAGGATGAAACCATGGCCATCGGGGTGGAAGGCAACAAGGCCAGTGAGATGAGTGGCGACACCAGGAGCTACTGGTTTCAGGACGGCAGTGCCGACAATAAGGTTTTGTTGTTTCAGTCAAAGTATACACGAACAGGCGCGACGACGACTACGGGGACACCAGCCATTGAAATCCGCGACGCTAAAACCTGGACGGTCACGCATACTGTCAATCAGCCAACAGACTGGCCGAGCGTCAAGAATGTCTATGCTGTGGCCGGAGTCGGGAATTATCTCTATCCGCTCGACTTCGACAATGCCAAAATCCCGAAAATACCCATGACCGGCAGCACCCCCTATGTGGAGGCTGGGGCCTACACGTTTAGTAATCCGTCTTATCCGGCGGATAAGAGCTACGGGGTGGCGTTGAGCGCCGACCTTGCTGCCAACAAGCTCTATGGTCTGTTTATTACGGTCGATGATTTGTGGGCTGCCGCCCCGGTCTACAAGGAAAGTACGGTAGTAGAGATCGATCTGGCGACTTTTACTGAAGTCAGACGGACCAAACGGGTGTCAACCGTCGATCATAACCTTAACCTGGGCCGCAATGCCTTTACGCTGGAGCGGCACGGCGACAAGCTGTATGTCTGCAGCATCGGCGGCAAGCAGGGAGGGGGCACGCCCAAGCCGGACTCCAAGCTGGACGTTATTAATCTTGCCGATACCACTGATCCTACCGGCCTGGCGTTTACGACGGCATTTAAGGCAGCTGACCTGGTTCCGATTCTCGATGAAGGGACGGAATTGCGGGACATTACCTTCACTAACGATGGCAACGCTTATGTATTGGTCGGATACTTTGATGCCAATTATAAAATTCTTACCGGCTATGTGCTCCAGTTCCCGGCCGATAATGTAGTTCCTGATTATCTGACAGGCATTTATTTCTTCCCGACGACTTTCCCTAACCAGGGTTCAGTTTTTGCCGTTCTGGCCAACGACAACAATCGCATCTGGCTGGCCCGGGGCATGTATGTCGACCTGTGTGCCCAGGATGTGAATAATTTTGAAGCCCTTTCTCTCATCCAGACCAAAGCCTCTTATGAGATCAACGGCCCGGCCGATACCTATTATCTTAATTCAGTCAGCCTGTACGGGGAAGACCCAGCGGCTACGCCACTTACATTGCAGGCCAAGCGCGGCTATCAGGCCCCGGCCTTTGCCTCGAATTCGGTACGGGCCCTGTTCGAGCGGCAGCGGCTGGTCCGGGAGGAAGAGGAGAAACATCAGTCTATCCGGACCCGGATAGCTGCCAACCGGAAACAACAAGCAAAGTGAACCTGGTTTTTGGCCGAATTACATAGCGGGGTAATATAAAGTTCCGGATTGCGGATAAAAGTGGCAGCTCCTTCAATATAGCAACCTTAATTCCTTTGTTTTATAATGATATTGGGAAAAGCAGCAAGAATATAAACTAATCGAGGAGTATTATGACTAAACTCATAGTGGTAATTTCACTTATTTCTTTCAGTGTTGTTATAGCAGGCTGTCTAAAGCAAGCGGCCAATGAATCACCACCCAAGTCGGTAAGCGATACGCAAAACATAGCCGCTACTCCGCCCCAAGCTGGCAAAACAATAGCAACACAACAAAATGGCGCCATTACTTCGGCCGGGACAACAATAAAGCAGGAGATCTTTTATGGCCAGTGGGTGATTAAGGGAGTACTGGCCTATGGTCCGGTAGGAACGTATAGTCAGGATGACATAAAAACTATAGCGGGGAGAAAGCTAAGCTTTTCCCGAGAACAAGCAAGCTGTTTTGGTGACCAGTTAAAATATGTAGACGATATAGCGATCAACCCTGTATATAAGAAAACGGTTGTTTCTGCAAGTGATTTTGTAACCGCCTATCGTCTTACACTTGCTGCACTTGGTGTCACGAGCGATGCTATTAGCCAAATCCAGGCGTCAGATGCACACGGCAATGGCTGTATTTTCTTTATTAAAGATAATGACACTTTAATTCTGGCCGGGGGCGGGGTATTTTTTGAGCTTGTCAGAGTAAGGTGATACAGGCTCCGTTTCAGTCTCCTGAAAGAATCTGCTCTAACTCGCCGGATATAGAACCGGCTGGATAACAGCGATGTCTCATTTATTTTGAGATATCGCTGTTATTGTTTTAGCATCAGGTATTCTTCAAACTGTCTGCTGGTAATCGAAATACTGTTTGTGTACATATACATATGACAAAATCATTTTTTGTCTCTCTATTGAGTATATTTAAGCAAAAAAACAAAGGATTTAAAGTAGAAATGGAGAAAATTACTAAATGAGCTTTGACGAAGATTATTAAGCTTACGGCGGTACTCCCAACAGGAGCTTATTGCCGTAAGCAAGATGGGGGGCGGAGATCTTGCAACTCTTGTGAAAATCGGACAGAATCCATGGGTAAAAGTTACTAGGTGAGGAGGATACATATGAAAAAAGTGGATTATATGAGCCATGACCTGAATGTGCCGGAATTAACGTTCCGGGGGATGCTGCTGGGCGTACTGATTACGGTCATATTTACAGCATCCAATGTTTATTTAGGCTTAAAGGTAGGGCTCACATTTTCGTCGTCTATTCCGGCAGCGGTTATATCGATGGCGATTTTGAAGATGTTTAGAGATTCCAATATCCTGGAAAACAATATGGTGCAGACGCAGGCCTCGGCGGCCGGTACTCTTTCGGCAGTTATCTTTATTATTCCCGGCTTGTTAATGATGGGGTATTGGCAGGGCTTTGCTTTTTGGCAGACCTTGATGGTTTGTGCTTGCGGCGGCAGCCTTGGCGTGCTGTTCACTATTCCCTTGCGGCGGGCGATGATTGTCAATAGTGACCTGCCTTATCCGGAGGGCCTGGCCGCAGCCGAAATCCTGAAAGTAGGCAGTGGCAATACGGCCGGCGCGAAAGAAAATGGCGTAAAAGATATTATGGCCGGTGGTATTATTTCCGCTATTGTCAGTTTGTGTACAACTGGGTTTCAAATTATTTCCTCGGAAATTCACTATTGGTTCACCTTCGGCAGTATTACTTCGCAGCTGCCGCTCGGCTTTTCGTCCGCTTTACTGGGCGCCGGCTATCTGATCGGTATTGCCAGTGGTATTGCTATATTAGTAGGTACTATTTTGTCATGGGGTGTATTTGTGCCCTATCTTACCTCTGTATTGTCTCCGGCGGCAGGGCAGAGCGCCAGTGCGTTTGCATCGGCGGTATGGGCACAAAAGGTGCGGCTGATCGGCGCCGGTACGATTGGTATTGCCGCAATCTGGACGCTGATTATGCTGGTAAAACCAATCATAGAGGGGATGCGGATTTCGATACAGGCCATGCGCAAGTCTGAAACAGGAAAAACCCTGCACCGCATGGACACCGATTTGTCCCCCAAAACAACCGCGATGGTCTTTGGCGTTATTGTTATCGGTTTAGTGGGCACATTCTATTCCTTTATTGCGGACGCGAACCTGTCGGCCGGCACGACCTGGGTTTTTGTTGCCGCCGGTGTTGCCATCTCCATCGGTATGGGCTTCTTTGTCGCTGCTGCCTGTGGTTATATGGCCGGCTTAATCGGCACCTCGGCCAGCCCCATTTCCGGGATCGGCATTTTGGGAATTATTATATCCTCGCTTGTCGTACTGGGAATCGGCACCACTGTCAGTCTGTTTGATACGGCGATGGGAATTAAGTTCGCCATTGCCTTGGCTATTTTCATGACAAGTGTTATTGTCAGCATTGCCGCTATCTCGAATGATAATTTGCAGGACCTAAAGACCGGCTATCTCGTCGGCGCTACGCCCTGGAAGCAGCAGGCAGCCTTATTGCTGGGCTGTATTGTCGGCGCTTTTGCTATTGCCCCTGTATTGAACTTATTGTATGAAGCCTATGGTTTTGTCGGGGCTATGCCCCGGGCGGGGATGGACGAAAGTCAGGTTTTGTCCGCGCCGCAGGCCACGTTGATGACTACGATCGCCCAGGGGATTTTCAGTCATAATCTGGATTGGAATTATATCCTCTTCGGCGTAGGCGTCGGGATTGCCATCATTATCGTGGATTTGCTATTGAAAAGAAACTCGGCCCAATACAGCCTGCCGCCATTGGCTGTAGGCATGGGGATCTATTTGCCGCCTACCCTGGAAATACCGCTTGTCTTAGGTGCCGTCATGAGCTATTTTGTGTACCGGTACCTGCATAAGCGGGCGATACAGCGGAGTCCGGAAAACATTGAAGCAGATGTGGAAGGCTGCAACCGCCACGGTGTCCTGTTTGCGTCCGGGCTGATTGTCGGTGAAAGTGTAATGGGGGTTATTATCGCCATTATCATCGTCTTCTCCGTAACAAGCGGCGGCAGCGATTCGCCGCTGGCACTGGTCGGCAAGGACTTTGGCCCCACCGCGGATTTGCTCGGCTTGCTCGTGTTTATTGCGATGATTGCTATATTTATTTCCCGCATTGTCGGTGTGAAAGCGCCAACAAAGCAAGGCTGATTTTGGCCGTTTAACCTTTCTCAATACAGAACAAAGATAGCGTGAACTCCTGCTGATGCCGGGGTTCACGCTATTGTTATTTGATATCTTCCAAGGGGCGGGATTGACAGGCGAATAATTGACATTTTGGCTGGCGGGAAATGTGCCGGCAGATAATCAGCTGCGACATGCCGCCAAGCCTAAATAAAATCAGCCAAAATGTAATATAATTGAGCCAGGAGCAGAAAATCAACATTGCGAGGTGCCCTAATGGAATATATCAAGCTAGCCACAATCGAGGACGAGTTTGAAGCCCAAATCCTGGCGTCGATTTTAACGGAGCGTCAGATTAAACATTATCTCAAATCTTTTCATGACAGTGCCTATGACGGTCTTTTTCAAAGAAATTATGGTTGGGGCCTGCTGTTTGCCACCAAGGAGAATGAACAAGAAATCCTGGAAATCATAGCCGATATCAGAAAATCAGTATAGCAGGCCGGGCGAGTCCGACGAGACCGCCGGGCTTTACGTAATATAAGCCAAGTGGTAGAATTAACAGGGATAACAGCGCGGCTGGGCCGCAGGCCGGGCCGGTTCGCAGGGATAAGGGAGGCCGTTCACATTGACGCCACTAAAAAAGGTGGCCATTTTGCTTATGCTTATGGGCAGGGAAAAAGGCCAACGCATCATTGCCGCGATGGATAACGATGAAATTAAAGCGGTTGTTGCTGAAATCCGCAGCCTGACAGTGCTTTCCCAGGCCGACAAGGCGAGCGTCAGGGCTGAGTTTGCCGAGCTGGGCTATCACGATCAGCTGAATCCGGCCGCGGTGCTGACGCTGTTGCGGTTTTTGTTTAATGGCAGTAAAATTAGTCATATGGGCTGATGGGGGCGGGGACGGGAACCCGGTCCCCCCCACGGTAAGGGCCGCCAACAGCCAGCAATGACAGGGTGCAAGCCGGCACTGACATATTTAATCTCCAGGGTAATAGCCCGGGAATATATGTGTTTTCGACTTGTTTTGGCAAAAGTAGGTTGACATTTCGACAAAAATATTGCTATAATCTACCTAATTAAACATTCTGTGGTTGATCAGAAAGCTGAAGACCTAACACGCGCCATTACCATGGCAGTTTAGGTTTGCAGCTTTTTTGTTTGTCTTAACCGCTTTACAATGCAGAGACCGATAGCCCCAGGAAGTGTAGGAGTGAATGATGTGGCGTTAGAAACAGGGAAAGAAAAAAGAATCTCCCGGAGCATGCCGCTGGCCGGACTGGTTAACATCGCTAATAACAGTATTGTTCCTTTAACCTTGATTTTCTGCTGGTGGTATTTAAGCAGCAGCGCAATCTTTCCGCCGATTTTAATGCCGCCGCTAACCAAGATATGGACTGCCTTTACCAAGAATCTAACAAACGGGCTGCTGGCAAAAGACTTAATTTCCTCCTTATCCATTGTTTTGCAGGGCTACATTGGCGGCAGTCTGTTAGGCTTGACAGCCGGGATTTTAATGGGGATTTTTCCCCGGGTCAAGCGCCTGTTTGATCCGGTGCTTAACGGGCTGCGGCAAATTCCGCCCTTAGCCTGGATCCCGCTGTTGATATTATGGTTTGGTATTGGCGATGCTTCCAAAGTAATTTTAATTATTACCGGTTCCTTCTTCCCGGTTTTATTAAATACGGTGAACGGGATTACCGGTGTGCCCCAAGGGTTACTGGAATTTGCCAAGCTGTATAAAATCAAGAAAAGAGATATTCTCCTGCGCATTTATCTGCCCGGGGCCTTATCGTCCATCTTCGTGGGGCTGCGGCTCGGAGCCAGCACGGCCTGGATGTCCATTGTGGCGGCGGAAATGATTGCCGCTACCGCCGGCGTAGGCTACAGAATTAATGACGCCCGCAACCTAATGCAGTCTGATGTGGTAATTGTATATATGATTTTAATTGGTTGTATCGGCGGCATCATGGATTTCGTTATTAAAGCAATAGCCAGGTATGTGCTCAAATGGCAAAGAGCATAGGGGAGGGGCGGGCCATGGGATTTGACTTACAGATTACGGCTTTGAGCAAAAGCTTTTGGGTTGGGTCTGAGTCGATACAAGTGCTGGATAATATTAGTCTCGATATTAAAGCGGGGGAATTCGTCAGCATCGTTGGCCACAGCGGCTGCGGTAAAAGCACATTGCTGAAAATTATTGCCGGCCTTGTTGAATATTCGGCCGGAACGGTGCTGTGCGGCGGGCAGGACCTGCGCAAGTCGGCCGTACAGAGAGGCATGATTTTTCAGGACCACAGGCTGCTGCCGTGGCTGACGGTGGAGGAAAACATTGGCTTTGGCCTCTACGGCCTGGCTGAACAGGAAAAGCAGGGCAGAGTACGCGAACATATTGAGCTTGTTGGTTTAAACGGGTTCGAAAAGGCGTACCCCCATCAGCTATCCGGCGGTATGGCCCAGCGGACGGCGATTGCCCGCGCGTTTGTGCACAAACCGGATATTTTGCTTTTGGATGAACCATTTGGCGCGTTAGATGCATTGACAAGGATTCAAATGCAAGACGAGGTACTAAAGATTTGGGAAAAACAAAAAACGACGATGCTGCTTGTTACCCATGATATTGATGAAGCAATCTATTTAGGTGATCGTGTTGTCATTAATACCAACCGGCCGGCCTCGATCAAAAAAATATTTCCGGTTGATCTGGAGCGGCCCCGGGAAAGAATAGGCCATTACTTTAGCTTACTTAAGGCCCAGATCATGCAAGAGTTTTTCGACTCGAAAAAACGTGATCCTGAGTATTATCTTTAACAAAAAAATGGAGGGAATTGTATGAGATTGAAAACGTTGTTGGCTGCCTTACTGGTATTAGGGGTATTTGTTGCCGGCTGTGGCGGTAAATCAAGTCCAACGGGCGCCGGCGAAACGGCAAAAGTCGTGAGAATTGGCTATGTCGATAGTGGTAAATCCTTTCCCAATGATGCCCTGGCGATTGCAATCGAAAAAGGGTTTCTGAAAACAGAGCTGGATAAAGCCGGCTATCGGCTGGAGGCCATACCCTTTACCGGTGCCGGTCCGGCCATTAATGAGGCGATCGCCGGCAGCAGTATTGATATGGCATCGTCAGGTGACGTACCTGTTACCATTGCCAAAAGCAACGGCGTTGATACCGTTTTAGTCGCCGCCGAAGTGGGCTTTAATGATGCCGCCCTGGTGGTGCCCAAGGATACCGGCATAACGTCCATTCAGGCTTTAAAAGGGAAAAAGGTCGCCACCCTCAAGGGTTCGTATATGCATAAAACGCTGGCCGATATGCTTGCTGCCAATCATTTGACAATCAATGATATTCAATTTGTCAATATGACCTCCCAGGATGCGGCGGCGGCGATCATCAGCAAAACGGTTGACGCCGCAGTGCTTTCCGCGGTGCAGGAAGCACAAATCGTTAAATCCGGGCATGGTGTTATTTTGCTGTCGGGCGCTGACAACGCCGCGTGGAAAGGCAGTCACGGCATTATCGCCCGCAGTGCCTACGCACAGGCCAATAAGGAAGCCGTTACGGCAGTGGTCAGTGCCTTGATTCAAGCCGGCGAGTATGCAAAAGCCAATAGTCAGGAAGCCATTACTATTCTTGAGAAATCAGGTTACCCGCCAGAGGCCCTGGCCCTGTTATTCCCTGATCAAAAAATTGATTTCAACGTGGTTGCCGGCGATGCGGCCAAAAAAGCCTTTGCCGGTGTTGCTAACTTCTTATTTGCCAACGAATTAATCAGGGAGAAGCCTGATCTGGATAAATGGATTGACAGCAGCTATTACCAGGAGGCCAGCAAAGCCATCAAGAAATAAGCAGAAAGAATGTGAGAATATGCCGCCAATTGTTGATGCGGGTAAATGTATAAAATGCGGGACGTGTGCCGGGATTTGCGGGCTTGATGTCTATGGCCCGGCCCAAAAGAATGCGGTGCCTAGCCCCCTCTATAAAGAGGACTGCTGGCATTGCAACGCCTGTGTCCTGGATTGCCCGGCCCAGGCGATCAGGCTGAAATTGCCGTTGCCGATGTCGTTATTATATAGAGAAGCCGTTGGTGCTGGGGGCCGGAATCATGATTAAGGTAAAGCAGGAAGTAGTGGACAGTGACGTCCTGGTAGTGGGCGGCGGTATCGCCGGTTTAATGGCGGCGATTGCCGCGGCTGACAGTGGCGCAGCAGTTGTTCTTGCCGATAAAGGCGATACAAGAAGAAGCGGCTCAGGGGCCACAGGCAATGACCATTTTACCTGTTATATCCCCGAGTATCATCAATGCACAGTGGAAGAATACCTGGTCGAGCACAACATGTCGCTGGTGGGCGGTAATGCCGATCCTAAAATCCAGGCCATATTTGCCGCAAGATCGTTTGAGGTGGTAAAGGACTGGCATGCATGGGGCATTGATATGCAGCCGCACGGCGAGTGGGAATTCAATGGCCATGCCTATCCGGGACGCAGAAGGATATTTTTGAAATATAATGGGTACAACCAGAAACAGGTACTTACTGACGAAGCCCGCAAACGGGGCGTACGCATTGAAAACAAAACCCCAATTATTGAGTTCTTAACTGACAGCTCTCCTAAAATCATCGGTGCCGTTGGCTTGGATATTGCGGCGGCCGAACCGGCATTAGTACTGTTCCGCACCAAAACGATCATTGCCGCTACCGGCAATACCAGCAGGTTGTATCCATCAATCACGCCTACTAAATTATTTAATACCGCCCATTGCCCGGCTAACGCCGGCGGGGGGCGGGCCGCCGCCTACAGGGCCGGCGCCCGGTTGATCAATCTTGAGATTCCTAATACCCATGCCGGCCCTAAGTATTTCGAACGGTGCGGCAAAGCCACGTGGATCGGGATCCTGAATGACCCGGAGGGAAAACCGGTAGGCCCATTTGTTACCAAGCCCACCCGGGAGCTAGGCGATATTACGGCCGACGTCTGGCATTCTGTATTTACCGACAAAATGCAAAATGGCACCGGGCCTGTGTACATGGACTGTTCAGAGACCTCGCCCGCGGATCTGGAATATATGCGCTGGGGCTTGGAGTGCGAAGGCGATACCTCGCTGTTGGATGCCATGGAAGACGCGGGCATCGACCTTACCAGGCATAAGGTCGAATTTACAAGATATGAGCCGATCCTGATTGGCCGGGGCATCGAGATTGACGAACAGGCTGCCACCAATGTTGCCGGCTTGTATGCGGCCGGGGATGAAGTCGGAAATTTTCGGGCCGATATTTCCGGGGCGGCGGTTATGGGGCGAATCGCCGGGGAAAACGCTGCCCGCTATGCGCAGGCCGGTACATTGACAAAGGATAATTTGGTGGATCACCGTACTGTTGTTGAAAAAACAGCCTTTTGCAATGCGTTGTTAGCACAGGCGGCGGGCGAGCCCTGGCAGGACCTGAACGCGGCCATTCAGCAAATTATGAACGACTATGCCGGCGTGACCTTTGTCCGCTCGGAAAATCTTCTTACCACCGCCTTGCTTTACTTAGAGCAGTTAGAGCAAAAAGCGAAAACCGCCATTGGCGTAAAAACAGCCCATGAGCTGATGCGCGCCTTAGAATGTTTTGATCTTCTGCAAATTGGCCGTTTGATCTGCATCACGGCCAGAGAAAGAAAGGAAACAAGGGGCTTGCACAAGCGTTCGGACTATACGTTCACCAATCCGTTATTAAACGGCAAGTTTCTGACGATTGCGCAGGCAGCAGGCGAAACGCAGTTGCAGTGGCGTGAGCAGATTAAATAAAGTGCATTATTCAATCCGGGCCGGGGCAAAAATTTGCCTCAACTTGCACGGGCGTCCGGCTACTACGCTGACTTTACGTAACATCCAGCAGTAAGGGCAAAGGCAGGAGACCAGTGGTTGCAACCACTGGTCTCCTGCCTTGTTTTTATTGCCGGCGGCGTATCAGTAAGCCATTTTGCTTATAATTTGCTGCAAGGCACGGATCGCCTGCTGGAGCCGCAGCACATCCTGCTCCTCTAAACGCTCAATTTTCTTTGTTAGCAGCTGTAGTGTTTTTTCTTTGACGTTCTCGCACATGCTCAGGCCGGCCGGGGTTATGCCTATGCGGATAATTCGCCTGTCGATGGTATCGTATTCCCGCCGGACAAAGCCTTCCGCCACCAGCTTATCAATAATCGGCGTCATCTGCTGCTTGGACATCAGCAGTGCCTGGGAGAGTTCTGTCATTGTGGCTTTTTTCTCTCGCAGAATTGCCAGGACATGAACCTGGGCCGAAGTGAGAATTGTTTTAAATTGTTGTTTAATCGGCCGCACAAACTCCTTATCCAGGAACGGAATTAACTGAAACAGCATTTCAGCGGTTTTTACGCGATCCAAAGCAAGCACTCCTTAGTTTTTATTGACAGTCTGTCATAAATACTTTAATACATATGTATGGTAAATAAAAGCTTACTATACATATGTATTAAATATAATTGAATGTTAATAGTATATTAATATTTATATTATATCATGAGTACTGGTACAAGCCAAGCTCGTAAGCCCCGCTGGCACTTACAAGCAGAATAAATTTTCAGGAGGTTTTAGTATGAAGAGATGCCTGCGCCAGTTCCTGACCATGATCCCTGTGGCCCTGCTGATGACCTTGGCCCAGCCGGTGCCGGCCGCGGCGGTGGAGTTATCGGTAGCAGACAGTATCGCTCTGGCCTTACAGAATAACCATGATCTCAAATATGCCCAATCAGCCAGGGAAAAGGCCTACTGGGCCATGCAAGCAGCCCGGAGCAATAAAGGGCCTTCCCTCGATTTTACCCACACCGACCAGCGCTACAACACGCCGCCGGCGGCGACCGGAACCTCTACATATGAATATACGTCAGATTTTGCGAACCAGCTTACGCTCACCTTGCCGCTGTATTCGGGCGGGAAGCTGGAGAAGCAGATAAAACAGGCGGCGGAGGAGCTTACGGTGGCGGACCTGGAGGTGGAGGCAGCCAAGCAACAGCTGAAGCTGACTGTGGTGTCGAATTACCTGGCCGTGCTGGAATACCGCAATGAAGTGCGGGTGAATCAGGAGACGGTCGGGAACTATGAAGAACACCTGCAGCTGGTTCAGAATAAATACGACCTGGGGCTGGTGGCGAAGACCGATGTGCTGTCAAGCCAGGTGGATCTGGCCAGTGCTCAGGATAATCTGGTAAAAGCCCAAAATAATTATACCAATGCCGTAGCTGCCCTGAACAATGCGATCGGGCTGCCCCACGCGGCCGAGGTTACGCTAAAGGATGAGTTTGCTTACGAAAAATATTCTAAAACGCTGGCGGAATGCCTGCAGTATGCTCTCGTGCACCGGCCCGAACTGGCGCAATATGAGGCCCAAATCGCCAGTGCCAATTATGCCGTGGATATCGCCAAAAGCGACCGGCGGCCGACGGTTGACCTGACGGCCGAGCAGGGCTGGTATGACAGCCATTTCATCGGCGCGAAAAATAGCAACTGGTTAGTGAAATTAACCACATCGCTCAATCTGTTTGATACCGGTTTAACCAGTGCCAACATTAAGCAAGCCCGGCACAGCGTGGCTATGGTGCTGGATAAGGCCGAGCAGCAGCGGGATACGATCCTGCTGAATGTACGCGAGTATTATCTGAGCATGCAGGAAGCCGAGAAGCGGATTGATTCCAATAAGGTATCTGTCAATTATGCCGCCGAGAGTCTAATGATCCAGAAAGCCCGCTATGAGGCCGGGGTTGGCACCAACCTGGATTTGCGCGATGCCGTGCTGTCGCTGGACTCGGCGCAAAAGGATTACATCCAGGCCTTGTACGATTACAATCTGAACAAAGTCAAGCTGGAGCAGGCTATGGGCCTGCCGGTGCAGTAAACGGGAGAGGGGAGGAAGACCAGTGCGTATCAGGGGTTCAAAGAAACTGTACCTTGGCTTGCTGGCGGCCGCTGTGCTGCTTAGCCTAGCCGTGGCGCGCAGCGGCATATTTTCCGGACCGCAGGTGAGCACAGCCGCGCCGGCGGTCGTGGTAAAGGCGATGCAGGTGGTAACGCGCGATACCCCTGTCAGCCGGGAGTTTGTGGGCCAGGTTAAAGCCAAGAGTGAAGTAAAAATCATGTCCAAGGTAGCCGGGAATGTTGTGGCGAAGATGGTGAACGGCGGCGATACGGTCTATAAGGGCCAGCCTTTGTTCCGGATCGATAATAAACAGTACCTCTCAGCCATTCATTCCGCCCGGGCCGCGTTGCTGAAATCGCAGGCGACCCTTAATAACACGCAAAAAGACGTGGTGCGCTATCAGAAGCTGGCCGCGGTAAAAGGAGTTGCCCAGCAAACGGTTGATGCCTATGTGGCCCAGGCGGAAGAAGAGGCGGCCACGGTGGAGGTCAGCCGGGCCGCCTTGCAGCAGGCCATCCAGGATGAGCAGGATACGTTGATTGTTTCGCCGGTTGACGGCCGTATTGATGTGAATGATGTCAGCCTCGGGTATTATGTGGCCGCCGGGTCGACAACCATGGCTACGGTTTCCTCCATCAACCCGGTTTGGGTGCAGTTCAGCATGAGCGAAACCGAATACCTGGGCTATCTCCGCCGCGGCAATGGTTCCCTGCCGGCCAGCTTTAAGGAGCATCTGCAGCTGGTATTAAGCGACGGCACCGAGTATCCGCTCATTGGCCGGGTGGAGCAAATCGACCGGGGGATTGACAGTACGACCGGTACGATTACGCTCAAAGCCAGCTTTGACAATCCGCAAAACTACTTGCTGCCAGGGATGTTCGCCCGGGTGGTCGCGCAGGAAGATATGCGGCAGGGGGCATTGCTGATTCCGCAAAAAGCGGTCAAGGAAGTGCTGGATAATGCCTTTGTCATTGTCGTAACCGACGCTAACAAGGCCGAAAGCCGGCAAGTGAAGCTGGGCGACCGGATCGGCGATCTGTGGCTGGTGGAGGAAGGCCTTAGCGGCACCGACCGGGTTGTGGTCGAGGGGATCGACAAGGTAAAACAGGGCGATGTGCTGCAGGTCACAATGATACAGCCGGATGCACAGGCTCCGGCCCGGCAATAGGGGGCGTTGATATATGGCTGAATTCTTTATTAAGCGCCCGATTTTCGCCATTGTGTTGTCGATCATTATTACCTTACTGGGCACTACGGCCGCCTTTACCCTGCCGGTAGCGCAGTACCCGCAGATTTCGCCGCCGACCATCTCCGTCAGCACCTCCTACCAGGGGGCGAATGCCGATGTTGTCGATCAAACCGTGGCCCAGGTCATTGAGGAACAGATCAATGGGGTTGAGGATATGGTGTATATGTCTTCCACCAGTACCGACTCCGGCTCCTATTCGCTGAGCATTCAGTTTGAGACCGAAAAAAACTCGGATACGGCCGCGGTGCAAGCCCAGAACCGGGTGGCCCAAGCCACCGCCTCTTTGCCCGGTGCGGTGCAGACCGCCGGGGTTACGACCCGTAAAGCCTCGCAGGATATGTCGCTGATTTTTACACTCTGGTCGCCGTCAGATAGTTATGACGCCAATTTCTTAAAAAACTATGGCACTATTTATCTGATAGACGATATCAAACGGGTCAAGGGGGTCGGCGAAGTATCGGCCTTTGGCTCGGATTACAGTATGCGGATATGGCTGCAGCCGGAAAAAATGGCCCAGCTGGGGATTTCAGCCGGCGAAGTGACGGCCGCGATCGAAGCGCAAAATGTCCAGGCCGCAGCCGGGGCTTTTGGGAAAATGCCGACGCCGTCGGCGCAGCAGTTCCAGTATACGGCCAAGGTCAAAGGCCGCCTCACGGACGAGAAAGAGTTTGAGAATATTATCGTTCGTTCCCAGTCAGACGCTTCCTTCGTCCGGCTTAAGGATATTGCCCGGGTGGAACTGGGCAGCAAGGAATATAATTTTGACAACTTAATGAACGGTAAGGTGGCGGCCGGGTTTGCTGTTAAGCTGACCAGTGACGCCAATGCCCTGGAGACCATCGGGAAGGTGAAAACGGTGCTGGCTCAGGCCGCGAAGAATTTTCCCGGCGATATAGAATACAAGATTGTTGTTGATAATACCGAGTTTGTGCGCGAATCCATGCAGGAGGTGGTTAAGACCTTTGCCGAAGCCCTGCTGCTGGTTTTGATCGTGGTGTTTGTTTTCCTGCAGAGCTGGCGGGCCACGCTGATTCCCCTGCTGGCCATTCCGGTATCCCTGCTGGGCACCTTTGCCGCCTTTAGCGCCCTGGGCTTTACCATTAACACGCTGACGCTGTTTGCGATGGTGCTGGCTATCGGGCTGGTTGTGGACGATGCGATTGTTGTCATTGAGGCGGTCGAGTATCATATGCGCTATTCCGGGCTGTCCCCGCTGGACGCCACCCGGCGGGCCATGAGCGAGGTATCGGGCCCGGTGGTCGCGATTGCGTTCGTATTGGCGTCGGTCTTTATTCCGGTGGCTTTTTTCGGCGGCACCACCGGGATTTTATACAAACAATTCGCCTTAACCATTGTGGTGTCAATGGCCTTGTCGGCCCTTGTCGCCTTGTCGCTGACGCCGGCCCTGTGCGTGCTGCTGCTCAAGCCCCATGCGCCCCAGGCCCACAGTGGGGCCTTGGCCGGCTTTTTCCGGGCGTTCAATCAGTGGTTTGAACGCGGTATTGCCCGGTATGGCCACGGGCTCGGCCGGCTGATTCCCCAAGCCCGCCTGTGCCTGGTGCTGCTGGCCGTCTTGCTCATCCTGACCGGCGGGCTGTATAAAATGGTGCCGTCTTCCTTTGTGCCGGATGAGGATCAGGGCTTCTATATAACGGCCGTCACCTTGCCGGAAGCGTCCAGCCTGAACCGGACGATTGAGGTGATGCGGCAGTTTACCGAGCAGGTAAGTGCCCAGCCGGGGGTTCTTAACATCATGTCGTTATCAGGCATGGATATACTGGGGGGCGGCACCAAGACCAATGCCGGGGCGATGTTTATTTCCCTTGTTCCCTGGGACGAGCGGCCAACACCTGAATTACAGGTACAAGCCGAAATAAGCCGGACCCTGCTGAGCGGCGCCCAGTTTCCGGAAGGCTCGGTCGTTGCCTTTGCGCCCTCCGGTTTGCCGGGGCTGGGAATGGTCGGCGGCTTTACGTTGATGCTGGAGGACCGGAGCGGCGGTTCCTTAGCCGAGCTTGACAGCATGGCCCAGGCATTCGTGGCGGCGGCCAAAGAACGGCCGGAGATCGGTTCGATTACCTCTACTTTTAAAGCCAATACGCCCAGCTATGAATTTGAGGTCAACCGGGAAAAGGCGGAACAGCTGGGGGTGGCGGTGGATGATGTGTTTACGGCCCTGCAGGTATTCCTGGGCGGCGCCCAGGTCAATGATTTTAATAAATTTGGCCGGGCCTACAAGGTTACCGTTCAGGCCGAACCGTCATTCCGCAGTGATGTGGAGGCGACGCGCTATCTTTATGTAAAAAGCTCCAACGATACGATGGTGCCGCTCAATACCCTCCTGAAGCCGAAAAAACTGAATGCGCCAACAGTCATTACCCGGTTTAATGGGGTAAAGGCGGTTCAAATCAGCGGCACTCAGGCGGCAGGGTACAGCTCCGGCCAGGCCATGGCGGCCCTGGAAGCGGTGGCGGAGCAAACCTTAACCAACGGCTATACCTATGAATGGTCCGGGCAAAGCCGGGAGGAAAAGCTCTCCGGTTCCCGCGCCCTGGTTGTGTTTGGGATGGCTATCGTTTTTGTCTTTTTATGTCTGGCCGCTCTGTATGAGAGCTGGAGCGTCCCCTTTGCCGTGCTGCTTTCGGTGCCAACCGGGGTCTTTGGGGCCTTCCTGTTTCAGTATGCGGGCAATTTGGAAAATAGTGTATATATGCAGATTGGCTTGATTATGCTGATCGGGCTGGCGGCGAAAAATGCGATCCTGATTGTTGAGTTTGCCAAAGTCCGGGTCGACAAAGGCATGAACCCGGTTACGGCGGCGATTGAGGCGGCCCAAACCCGCCTGCGGCCGATTCTGATGACCTCACTGGCCTTTATTATCGGCTGCATCCCGTTAGCCGTGGCGACAGGGGCCGGGGCCGGCGCCAGGAATTCTATGGGCACCGCCGTCGTGGGCGGGATGTTTACCGCGACCGTGCTGGGCATATTCTTAATCCCGGTGCTGTTTGTTGTGGTCGAAAAGGTCACCGCCAAGTACGGGCGCAAGAGTGCTGATTCTTCCGGGGTGAAGGGATAATTCGCTGGTGCGTTGCCGGTGCTGGCTGCGCTCTGACGCTGGGCGTTTTCGTTGGCGCGAAAAAGGGATGCTTGCCTGGAGTGCAGAATATATCCTTAGCTAAGGTAAGGAGAGAAGGAAGGTGATTTCTGTATGCCGGTAGCTCCCACTCCGCCCACGAGACCCTCGCCGCCTGTAGTCCCGGCTGTTACGCCGGCCAATGCCAATGCCGCCGGCAATCCGCCGCCTGCTCCGGCTCCTGCTAACCCCAACCAGCTCCCGGGGAAAACGGCAAGCCCGGCGGCGGCCGGTGCTGCCAGGGAGCTGGAAGGACTGGGCAAGGCCTGGCAGGGCAATGGGGCCCCGCCCACCGCCGAGGCCAGGACCGAGCCGGCAGTAAGGGGCACCGAAACCAACAGCCTGACAACTCCCGCCCGCCCCCTGGCCGCAGAGGCCGGCGTTGCCGCCCGGACGACCGTCCCTGCGCCACCGCCGGTGCCCGAGGCCAGGCCGGCCGGGTTCAGCTACTTCCCCTTTGTGGTCATTATCGCCGTCACCGCTGCCGTCTTCTGGGGCTTGCGGTTATGCAAGCATAAAAAAGCAGAACAGCGTACGGTTATCGATTATTCCCAGCGCACCACCGCCGTAATGGACCAGGATGGCCTGGATATCGTGGTGTCGCCGCCGACAACAGCGCCCAAAGTCAAACAAAACTTTGAGTTCCGGGTTTAAGACGATAGGAGGCCCGGAAAACACAGCAAAGGAGGCTCGCCATGGCGAGGATTATTGCCCTCGGTGACTCAATTACCTATGGCTTTCCCTATACGCCGGCCTCGTCCTGGGCCGGGCTTGCCGGGGCCGAGCTGGGCCTTGCCATTGTGAATAAAGGCCTCAACGGGGACAGCACGGCCGGGATGCTGGCGCGGTTTACGCGGGATGTGATCGCCCTTGCGCCGTCCCATGTCATTATCCTGGGCGGCACGAATGACGCCTGTGCCCGGGTGGCGGCCGAAACGGTGGCGGCCCAGGTCCGGCAAATGGCGGAGCTAGCGCTGCAGCAGCAGATAACACCCCTTATCGGGCTGCCGGTTCCCTGCAATTATCCTCCGGATGAAGCGTATCTGGACCTGTACCGCCGGGATATGCGGGACTATGCGGCGGACGGCGGGCTGGCCGTGATTGATTTTTACGCGGCTTTCCAGGCCGTTGCCGACCGGCGCGCGCTGTATGCCGACGGGCTGCACCCCAATGCGGCCGGCTACCGGGTGATGGCGGCCGCGGCCGTGCCGGTTATAAAAAGCATACTAATGTGAGGCCGAACTACAAGACCAGGTTGCATCCTCTCTTTTTAAGCTAAAATAAAAGGTGGCCCCTTCATTGACTTTTCCGGTCATCCAGGCTGTGCCCTGATGCCGTTTGAGGATTTTCTGGCAGATGGCTAAGCCTACGCCGGAACCTTCAAATTCATTATTGGCATGCAGCCGCTGGAAGATGTTAAACAGCCGGGCTGCATATTTCATGTCAAAACCCACGCCATTGTCCTGGACAGCAACAATATGTTCCGTGTCAGTCTGGGCAGCTGTAACCTTAATCGTGGCTTTGGCCTGGTGACGCGTATATTTTAAGGCATTAGCCAGTATGTTTTGTACAAGCAGTTTAAGCATGAGAACATCGCCCTGGAGGGTGGGGAGCGGAGCCAGGGTAAATTCAATATCCCGCCTGGGTTCCAGGGCCACCAGTTCAGTATAGGTTTCGGCAAACAACCGGTTCAGGTTAATCGCCGTCAGGTTCATCTTTTTTTCCGACATCCGGGATATATCCAGCAGATGATCAATGATTTGGACGACTTCCTGCGATTTTTCCCGGATATTGCCGATTAGCTCCCGCCCTTCGGCATCCAGGTTAGCTGCATAATCAGCAGCAAGATATTCGGTAAGTTTATTTATGGATAGTAAAGGTGCTTTAAGATCATGGGCGACAGAGTAGCAGAAACTATCCAGTTCCTTATTGGCCTGCTGCAGGGATTCAGCCTGCTTTTTTAGTTTGATGTGGGTGGCGACGCGGGCGAGCAGCTCCGAAGTATTAAAGGGTTTGGCCACATAGTCCTGGGCGCCCAGCGTAAAGCCTTTGCTGATACTTGCTTCATCAGTAAGGGAGGTCAAAAATATGATGGGCAGTGAGCTGAATTTAGGGTCGCTTTTGATCAGCTGACAGATCTCAAAGCCATCCATTTCCGGCATATAGATATCAAGGAGGATTAAGTCCGGGATATGCTGTTCCAGCAATTTCAAAGCGGTACTGCCTTTGGTAGCCACGCGGACATTAAAATTATTGGCGCGGAGGACAACTACCGCAGTTTCAATGTGTTCCGGGGTGTCATCAATGATCAGTATGGTTGGCTGATGGGCAGGCTGATTACATTCCATTTCCAGTCATCCTCCGTAAAAGTCGTATGTTACTATTTATTTTAAAGTAGTGGTAACATAATCTCAAGATACGCTGTTGATAAAAAAAGATCAGGCGGTGATGCCTGCCGGTCAGGCAAAAAAATATTTGTCAACGGCATTTATTTGCATTACAATAAAAGAAAAAAGTAAGTATGGCATAGTGGCCGTTTGAGCAATCAAACTTGCGACTATGCCTTTTTGCTATTTTCGGTGGTGGAAGGTGAATTGATGCCGGCAAAATTTATTATCAGGCAGTCCACGCTTAGTGTCCTGCTGCTGGTGATTTTTCTGTTTATCGCCCTGCTGCTTGGCGGCAGTGTTATCTATATGAATATTAGTATTCAAGATGAGCAGACTGCAGAAAAAAGGCGAACCGAATTTAAGCAGTTAGGCATTAACCTGGCGGCCGCTTCCGACTATTTAACCGATGAGGCCCGCAAGTATGCTGTTACGACAGACGCTATTCATATGTATAAATACTGGGAGGAAATTAATCAGACCAAAACCAGGGATTATGTTATCGACCGGTTGGGAGAGCTGAATTCACCCAACGCCGAGATGGAATTGCTGGCCGAGGCCAAGAAAAATTCCGACGCGCTCGTAGAAACGGAAAAAGAGTCGATGCGGCTGGTGCTGGAAGCACAAGGGGTGGCTGAAAGCGAGATGCCGCCGGCGGTTGCCCGCTTTCAACTTAATGGGGCGGATAAAAAATTAAGTGCCGCTGAAAAACTGGCTAAGGCCCGGGATATCATGTTTGACAATAAATATGACTTGGACAAGCAGGGTATCATGCAGCCCATTGCTCAGTTTCAGGATATTATGAATGCCCGGCTGGAAGCCGAATTATCGGCGGCCCGTGACCGAACCGAGAAGGCTGCGTTATTGCAGGTCGTCCTGGCCGTCATTATTATCGGTGCTGTTGCTACGCTGTTAAGATTGTTTTTTACGCAGGTGAATCGCCCGATTCAGAATTATAATGAGGCATTAACAGGCTTTTCGCCTGAGGACGAACAGTTTCGGCTTGTTCCTGACGGCTCCCTGGAATTGCGCCTGCTGGCCGACACTTTTAATAATCTGTTTACGTCGATGAAAGCGGCCAAGGAAGAGGCCGAGCAGGCCAACAAGGCCAAGAGCGAATTTCTTGCTCATATGAGCCACGAAATCCGTACGCCGCTGCATACGGTTATCGGCTATAATTATTTGCTGGGCAGTACAACACTTACGCGCAAGCAGCAGGAATACAGCGGCAATATAAGCAAGGCCGCAACCGGGCTGCTGGCGATTATTAGCGAAATTCTTGATTTTTCCAAGATCGAGGCGCAGCGGATGACCCTGGAAGCAGTGGCGTTTGATCTTTATGATACGGTGGAAGAACTTTGCAGTATGGTCGAGGTGGAAGCCAGCCGGAAGGGCCTGGTTTTTAACCGTGAAATTCAGTCTGCTGTACCCAGGTATGTAAAGGGCGATATGGTAAAGCTTAAGCAAGTTATTCTGAATTTGCTTGCTAACAGCGTTAAATTTACTCAGCAGGGCAGTATTGGGATTTTTTTAGAACTTATTGAAAACAAGGGGGAGCATATTGTCCTTGGCGTCAGCGTAACCGATACCGGGATTGGGATCAGCCCGGAGCAGCAGCAGCGGCTGTTTAATGCTTTTACGCAAGGCGATGCCTCGACCTCCAGAAAATATGGCGGCACCGGGTTAGGGTTGGCTATTGCCCGGAACATGGTTGAGCTTATGTCCGGCAGCATTACGGTTCGCAGTGCTGTTGGCCACGGCTCGTGTTTTAGTTTTGCTGTGCCGCTGGCCGCGGCAGCTCAGCTTTCCTGCCACCGGACCGCTGCTGCCGGCAAGAAGATTATAATCGAAAAGCGCATTTTGCTGGTCGAAGATAATCTGATTAATCTGCAGATGACCAAGGAAATTCTGGAAACGTTTGGTTTCACTGTCGACGCCGCTGCGAGCGGGCGCATGGCGCTGGCCTGGCTGGGCCAGGCAACGTACGATGCTATTTTGCTGGATATACGGATGCCGGAAATGGATGGCTATGAAACAGCCCGCCGGATCATCGCCGCCACCGGGGAAAAGTGTCCGCCGCTGGTGGCTTTATCCGCCGATGCTGTCCAGGGCGTAGAGGAGCAGGCCAGACAGGCCGGCTTTAGCGGTTATCTGACCAAGCCCCTGGAGGTTGCCAGGCTGATCGAGGTTCTCCAAAAGCAGCTTGCTTTGCCGCCGGCGCCCGGGTCTGTGGCCGCAACCGCTGGCGAGCAGTCCAGCAACGCTGCGTGCCTGGACGCTGCCGGTGCGGTTGCGCGGCTAGGCGGCAAACAGTCCGCCTATAAACAGTTGCTGAAGCGTTTTTTAGGTCATGGCGGGGATGCCGGCACCATGGCAACCCATATTGCAACAGGCGACTTTGCCGGCGCTAAGCTGTTAGTGCATACCCTTAAAGGCACGGCTGCCAATATTGGCGCCACCAGGTTAACCCAGGTCTGCTGCCAGGTAGAACAGGCCTTAGCGCAGGAAAATGCCCCGGTGCTGCGGCTGGCAATGGAAAATCTGGCAATGGTCCTGGCGGAAACCTGTCTGTGTGCCATTGAATATGCGGCTGCGATTACTGAGCCGGCAGCCAATACCATGCCGGTTGGTCAGGGTGCCGACTTGGGCGATATTCTCGATAACATACTGCAGCTGTTGGAAGCCGGCGACGCCGAGGCCTGCAGCCTGTTTGCGCAAGCGCAGGCGATTCTGCAGACCGGGCTGGGCAGTGATGCCTATTGGCGAATTTACAAGACGATCCAGGCTTATGATTTTGATGAAGCGTATAACCAGCTAAAGGCCATTCGCGGCCACCAGTAAAAATTCAGTCCGCCCGGAGGAAGAAAACATGTATAAGGTTCTGCTCGTCGACGATGATAAAACAGCCCGCTATATTCTTAAGCGCTTCGGCAAATGGAAGGCCTATGGGTTTGCTATTGCCGGTGAGGCCGGCGATGGCAAAGAAGCGCTGAAAATGCTCGCTACTGAGAGCTTTGATCTGGTCATTACCGACATTAAGATGCCGGGCATGGATGGCATCGAGTTTTTGAACGAACTCAAATGGGCGCATATCGATATTTGCACGATTTTTCTCAGCACCCACAGCGACTTTAAGTATGCTAAACAAGCCATCCGGCTGGGGGTGTTTGACTATGTGACCAAACCGGTTGATGATGCTGTCCTGGGCGAGGTATTGGAACGGGTTAAACACTGTCTGCAAGACAAAGCAAGCAAGCGGAGAACAATACAGGCGGAGCAAAGGCTGATCGAAGAAAGCCTCGCCATCCATTATCCGGTACATAAGGAAAAAGAAATCATAACCTATATCCTGGCCGGCAATGCGGCCGCCCTGGTAGCGGCGGAGGCTGCCTTTGACGACTTGGCCGCAATGCTGGGGCGGGACAGCTTAAAAGTGGGGCAGCTGCTGGCGATCATTCTTGCCAATGTCAATGCGGAGCTGGTCAAACAGTTCCCGTGGCTGGCCAGCTTTGAAAGTACGCTGTATCAGGATCAGATAGGGCGAAATGACGCGCTGGCGAGCATTAAAGACAGTTTTCTTGCCTGTATTTCGTTCAGGATCAAGGTAATAAGGAAATATGAGCTCCATCACACCGACAGTGTTATCAGAAGAACCTGCCAGTATGTTATGGAGCATATTGAAGAGAATAACACCCTGGAGGTGGTTGCCCAGGAAGTGCAGCTGCATAAAGATTATTTAAGCAAAATGTTTAAGCAAAAAACAGGGCTTCATTTTATTAATTATGTGACCAAAGCCAAAATGGAGCATGCCAAACAGCTGCTCGGCACCGGCAAGTATAAAAATTATGAAATCAGTGAAAAGCTTGGTTATAGCAGTCCGGACTATTTTTGCCGGCTGTTTAAAAATTACACCGGATATACGCCGCTGGAATATAAAAAAGTTTTCTTTTCAGTTTTTTGAGGGAAAATAGCGGGATTTTACTGTTCTCCTTGGTGCGTAAACATTGTAAAATAGCATCAATAGAAAAGTAATCCAACCAGCACCGGCGCTGTGAGCAGACCGTATCCTTAAGGATATGTCCCTGCTTACAGCGCTTTTCTGTTTGGACTGTAGCGCTATGGTACTTTGTCAGCACCGTTGACGGCCGCGGCGGGGTTGCAGTAATGAACAAGGAATGAAAGGTGGAAAATCCATGACAAACAGTGTGTGGCAAAAGTTGAAGCAGCGTCTTGCTGCGGCCTTAGCGGTGACGCTAACGGCCAGCGTAGTACTTACCGGCTGCTCTTCCAGCCAGCCGGCCAACCAGGCGGCGTCCCCGGCCGGCGAGACAATTAAGGTAGGGATTCTGCATTCCCTCAGCGGGACAATGGCGATTAGCGAAGTATCGGTTAAGGATGCCGAACTGATGGCGATCGAAGAAATTAATGCCGCCGGCGGCTTATTAGGTAAAAAAATTGAACCGGTAATTGAAGACGGTGCATCTAACTGGACTACGTTCGCCGAAAAAGCGAAAAAACTGCTGCAGCAAGATAAGGTGGCGACGGTGTTTGGCTGCTGGACCTCGGCCAGCCGGAAGGCTGTACTGCCGGTATTCGAGGAGAATAAAGGGCTGCTGTGGTATCCGGTCCAATATGAGGGCATGGAGTCATCGCCGAATATCTTTTACACCGGGGCTGCTCCCAATCAGCAAATCGTCCCGGCGGTAGAATGGCTGCTGCAAAACAAAGGCAAAAAGATGTTCTTATTAGGTTCTGACTATGTATTTCCCCGCACCGCCAACAAAATCATCAAGGAACAGCTAAAAGCCATGGGCGGCGAATTAATTGCCGAGGAATACACGCCGCTGGGACATACGGATTACAGCACAATTATCAACAAAATAAAGGCTTCGAAGCCGGATGTTGTTTTCAATACGCTCAATGGCGACAGCAATGTGGCTTTCTTTAAACAGCTGAAAGATGCGGGCATTACGGCTAAAGACCTGACAACCTGTTCGGTAAGCGTGGCTGAAGAAGAAGTGCGCGGGATTGGGGCCGCCAATATGGCAGGCCATCTGGTGTCCTGGAACTATTATCAAACCACGGATACTCCGGAAAACAAGGAGTTTGTGAAAAATTACAAGGCCAAGTACGGGGCCGACCGAGTAACCGATGATCCGATCGAAGCCGCTTATATTGCCGTATATTTATGGGCCGAAGCGGTTAAAAAAGCAGGGACAACCGATATTGAACAGGTAAAAGCGGCAGCCAAAGGCATCGAGTTTAAAGCGCCGGAAGGACTTGTAAAAATCGAGGGTGAGAATCAGCATATCTGGAAACCGGTTAGAATCGGTGAAGTTACCGCCGATGGTCTGATTAAAGAAATCTGGAGTACGGGCCAGACCGTAAGACCTGATCCCTATCTCAAGACCTATGACTGGGCCAAAGGGCTAAGCAATTAGCATGTTATGAGTCAGGGCGATGCAGCGGCTGACCGGCCGGCATCGCCTGACGGCTAAAATAAGGTGGTGGGCAGATGGAAACATATATCTTGCAGCTTTTTAACGGCTTTAGCGTCAGTTCAATCTATATACTGGCCGCCCTGGGGCTGGCCATTACCTTCGGCTTGATGAAAGTCATCAATATGGCCCATGGTGAATTCATCATGATTGGCGCCTATGCAACCTATGTTATGCAGAATATTTTTTTGCACTATGTTGATAAAAGCCTCTTTGGCTACTATTTTGTTGCCGCCATCCCTGTGGCTTTTCTTGTGGCCGGGGCGATGGGCTTCCTGCTCGAAGGTGTGGTGATTAAACATCTTTACGGCCGGCCGTTGGACAGTATCTTAGCTACCTGGGGGATCAGCCTGGTTCTCCAGCAATTAGCCAGAAGTATTTTTGGTGCCCCCAATGTGGATGTACAGAGTCCGGGCTGGTTAGAGGGGGCTTTAGTAATCGCCCAGGGCCTGCAGTTTCCTTATAAACGGCTGTTTATTATGGCCCTGGTTATGGCCTGTATTATTGGGATGTTTGTCTTTTTGTATAAAAGTAAATATGGTATCCAGATCAGAGCGGTTATGCAAAACCGGGAAATGGCGGCAAGCCTTGGTATTAATACCCGGCTGGTTGACGCCTATACGTTTGCTGTCGGCTCCGGCATTGCCGGTATTGCCGGCTGTGCCTTAACCTTACTGGGGTCGATTGGCTCTACGGTCGGCACCTATTATATTGTGGATACTTTTATGGTGGTTGTGCTGGGCGGCGTCGGCACCTTGCTGGGTACGATTGCCGGGGGGCTGGTCATCGGCACCGCTAATACCACTTTTGAGTTTTTTACTAATACCTCATTAGGGAAAGTGCTGGTTTTTACCCTGGTTATTTTATTCTTGCAGTGGCGGCCCCAAGGGCTGTTTACGATCAACAGCCGCTCATTGGATTAAGCAAACAAAGGAAGGAGGGCTACCTTTGCACCTTTTACATAAGATGAAAGCCAAAGAAGAACTGGTTTTTATTGCAATCTTTACCGGCCTGGTACTGGCGCCTTTATTTCTGTCAGAGTTCAGAACCAATCTGCTGGGCAAGTTTGTTGCTTACGCTATTTTGGCCATTGGCCTGGATTTAATCTGGGGTTATACCGGGATCTTAAGTCTCGGCCACGGGGTCTATTTCGGCCTGGGGGCCTATGCGATGGCCATGCATTTAAAACTGGAGGCCGCCAACGGGAAGCTGCCCGATTTTATGTCCTGGAGCGGCCTGGAGGTGCTGCCCTGGTTTTGGCAGCCTTTTGCCAACGGGGCGGCAGCCATGGTCTTAGCCATCCTGATTCCCACAGTAATCGCCCTGGTAATCGGCTATTTAACCTTTAAAAACCGGATTCAGGGCGTGTATTTTTCCATCCTGTCACAAGCGCTGGCTCTTATCTTTGTCGTACTGTTTGTCGGCCAGCAAGCCTATACCGGCGGTACAAACGGCTTAACCGGCTACAAAAGCATAATGGGCCTGCCGTTAGCGAATGATACTACCAGGCTGGTGCTGTATTATGTGGCGGTAGGGCTGCTGGGTTTGACCTACTATCTATGCCGGGTGCTGGTGAACCGCCGGATCGGCAAAATACTGATCGCCATTCGCGACGGTGAAAATAGGGTCAGATTCTCCGGGTATAATCCGGCGGCCTATAAGATTTTTGTGTATTGTCTGTCCGCCGCGCTTGCCGGTGTGGCCGGCGCCGTCTTTGTACCCCAGGTGGGCATTATTTCGCCGGCGGAAATGGGGATCGTTCCTTCTATCGAAATGATTATCTGGGTGGCAATCGGCGGCCGGGGGACATTAGTCGGGGCGGTAATCGGCGCCATCCTGGTCAATGCCCTGAAGAGCGGGGTCAGTGAAAGTTTCCCGGCTGTGTGGTCGTACTTTATCGGCCTGGCTTTTGTGGCCGTCGTTTTGTTTATGCCGGCAGGCATTGTGGGTCTGGCCAGGCAGCTTGCCCGCCGGTTCAGGCTGCCCGGCAGTAAGGATGTTAAAGCCGGTGAGGCTGCGTAACAGGGAAAGGAGGCCGGTCAAATGGAGGCAATTTTACAAATTGATAATCTGACGGTCAGTTTTGATGGCTTCAAGGCCGTCAATAGCGTAAATACCGAGATTGCCCAAGGGGAAATACGCTTTTTCATTGGCCCTAACGGGGCCGGTAAAACGACCTTGCTTGATGCCATCTGCGGGCGGGTCAAGCCGGTGGACGGCCAGGTTTTATTCAACGGCAGCCTTGATGTGACAAGATATGCCGAACATGAGATTGTTAACATTGGTATTGGCCGTAAATTTCAGGTTCCGTCGGTGTTTACCAGTCTTACGGTAGCGGAAAATATGGAGCTGGCCGTAGTTAAAGACCGCTCGCTGTATGCAGCGCTGTTCGCCGGTATGAGTAAAGCCCAGCAAGCGTGCAATGACGATATCCTGAACACCATTGGCCTGTATGAAAAGCGCCGCCGGGGGGCGGCAGCCCTGTCCCACGGTGAAAAGCAGTGGCTGGAAATCGGCATGCTGCTGGCTCAGCAGCCCAAGCTGATGCTGCTGGATGAACCTGTTGCCGGCATGGGCCGCAGCGAGACCGAGAAAACGGGCGAATTGCTAAAAAAGATTTGTCAGGACTGTACGGTGGTGGTTGTTGAGCATGATATGCAGTTTGTCCGGGACTTTGCCACCAGGGTCACGGTACTGCATGAAGGCGCCGTGCTGGATGAAGGCAGCGTCTGCGATGTACAAAACAATCCCAAAGTCATTGACGTCTATCTGGGGCGAGGGGGCGAGCAGGATGCTTAATGTAAAAAATTTAACGGCCTGTTATGGGGAAAGTACTATTTTAGACAAAGTGAATGTAGCGGTGGCGCCGGGGCAGGTCGTTTGCCTCCTTGGCCGGAACGGGGTTGGCAAGTCAACCTTTCTTAAAAGCCTAATGGGTCTGGTGAACACCCCGCACGGCAGCATTGTTTTTGACGGCCGGGAGATAATTAGTGACCCTACTTACCGGCGCGCCCGGCGGGGCATTGGCTATGTACCGCAGGGACGGGATATTTTCCCCCAGTTGACGGTAGCGGAAAATTTGCAGCTGGGCTTGGCCATGGCCGGCGGCAACGGGGTAAACAGCGATAAAATATTCAGCCTGTTTCCGGTATTAAAAACCATGCTCGCCCGCAAAGGCGGCGACTTGAGCGGCGGTCAGCAGCAGCAGTTAGCTATTGCCAGAGCCCTGGTGGCCAAGCCCAAGCTGCTTATATTAGACGAGCCTACGGAAGGGATTCAGCCGTCGGTTATCAGGGATATTGGCAGCGTAATCAAGCAGTTAAGGCAAGAGGGCAATATTACTATTCTGATTGTTGAACAGTATCTTGAATTTATCATGGCGGTTGCCGACTACTATTATGTCATGGAGAAAGGGCAGATTGTGGCCGAGGGTTTGACTAAGGACATCAATCCGGCAGAGATGCAAAAGCGCATGGCTGTTTAGGTGAATTTGCTGGCAGGGGGTTAGACAATGCATCTGAGTCCGATGGAAAAAGACAAGCTATTCATATATGTTGCCGGGCAGGTGGCGCGGGAACGGCTGAACCGGGGCCTGCAGCTCAATTATCCTGAGGCGGTAGCCTTGATAACGGCCGAATTGCTGGAGCGCATTCGCGATGGTTATAGTGTGGCCGAGCTGATGACAAGGGGAACGGCCATTCTGGGGTATGAGCAGGTTATGGAAGGTGTGCCGGCGATGATTACTGAGATTCAGGTCGAGGGAACTTTTCCCGATGGCACCAAGCTGGTTACCGTGCATCAGCCAATACGTCTGGCCAGGGGGACTGCATTATGATACCGGGTGAACTGATATTGGCCACTGAGGATATTAGCGCCAACTGCAAGCTGGAGATTGCCGACATTACCGTGGAAAACACCGGTGACCGGCCCATCCAGGTCGGCTCGCACTTTCATTTTTTTGAGGTCAACCGGTACCTGGCCTTTGACCGGACCCGGGCCTGGGGGATGCGCCTGAATATTCCGGCGGGAACGGCTGTACGCTTCGAGCCGGGCGAGAGCCGCACCATTGCGCTTGTCAGGTTTTCCGGCCCCGGTCCCTGGCACGGGGCCAATAACTTAACCGCCGGTTCGACCGACAGGCAGCAATGCCTTAACCGGGCCAGAGACAAGGGCTTTATAAAATAGCTTGTGCCAAGAGCTAAGGGGGGACTAGCGTGAGTTTAACCATGACCAGACGGCAGCATGCCGATATGTACGGACCGACCACCGGCGATAAAATCAGGCTGGCCGATACGGAGCTATGGGCTGAAATTGAACAAGACCTGACAAAACCGGGCGATGAAGCCAAATTTGGTGGCGGCAAGGTTATCCGCGACGGTATGGGCCAGGACCCGGAGGCGCTTGCCGCCGCCATGGACCTGGTGATCACCAACGCGGTGATTATTGATCACTGGGGGATTATCAAGGCCGATATCGGCATTAAAGACGGCCGCATTTGCGGGCTCGGTCAAGCCGGCAACCCGAAGACCATGGCGGGCGTCAACCTGCCCATCGGCGCCGGCACCGAGGTGATTGCCGGGGAGAATTACATTGTTACCGCCGGCGGCATCGACTCGCACATTCACTTCATTTGCCCCCAGCAAATCGAAGCCGCCATTGCCGCCGGCATTACAACTATGCTGGGCGGCGGTACCGGTCCGGCCGCCGGCACCAATGCCACCACCTGCACACCCGGTGAATGGAATATGTACCGCATGCTGCAGGCGGCAGAAGCTTTTCCCGTCAATATTGGCTTTTTTGGCAAAGGCAACAATTCGCGGCCTGAGGCCTTAGCCGCCCAGGTTAAAGCCGGGGCAATCGGGCTCAAATTGCACGAAGACTGGGGGTCTACGCCGGCCGCCATCGACTGTTGTCTTACGGTGGCGGATGAGTTTGATGTTCAGGTTGCCATTCATACCGACACGCTCAATGAAGCCGGCTTTGTCGAAGATACGATTGCCGCCATTGCCGGCCGGACGATCCATACCTTCCATACCGAGGGCGCCGGCGGCGGCCATGCGCCGGATATTATTAAGGTAGCTGCACTGCCGAACGTCCTGCCGTCTTCCACCAATCCTACCCGGCCGTTTACCGTGAATACCCTGGAAGAACACCTGGATATGCTGATGGTCTGCCACCATCTGGACCGCAATGTCCCGGAAGACGTTGCTTTCGCCGATTCGCGCATTCGCCCGGAAACCATTGCCGCCGAAGATATCCTGCACGACCTGGGGGTGATTGCCATGATGTCTTCCGATTCCCAGGCCATGGGGCGGGTCGGTGAGGTTATCATCCGGACCTGGCAGACAGCCCATAAGATGAAGCTGCAGCGGGGCGCGTTGGCAGGCGACGGTTTGCATAAGGATAACAACCGTATTAAACGGTATATCAGCAAATATACCGTTAATCCCGCCATAACCCACGGTATCAGCCAGCTGGTCGGGTCGGTAGAGCCCGGAAAACTGGCAGACCTGGTATTGTGGCAGCCGAAGTTCTTCGGGGTGAAGCCGGCCCTGGTTATTAAGGGCGGCTTGATCATGCAGGCGGCCATGGGGGATGCCAACGCTTCGATTCCCACCCCCCAGCCGGTCATTCAGCGCCCGATGTTTGCTGCTTTTGGCCAGGCTATTGCCAGTTGTGCAGTTACTTTTATTTCGCAGGCCGCGGCTGCCGCCCAGCTGGCAGACCGGCTCCGGCTGCAGAAACAGCTGGTGCCTGTCCGCAACTGCCGCACTATTGGCAAACAGGATATGCAGCATAACTTTGCCACCCCGGCTATTGCCGTTGATCCGGAAACCTATCAGGTTACCGCTGACGGCGAGGCGCTGGTCTGTGAACCCCTGGCCGAATTGCCTTTGGCGCAGCGGTATTTCCTGTTTTAATTAATATTGAAGCTAAGGGAACAAGGAGTAAGTCGCTATGATTATTCATCAGGTTGTGGGCAAGCTGGCCGAGTTGAATTTGGACCACCAGCAGGGCAATACGAACCTTACTATCGAAAGGGTGCTGTTGTCCTGGGATGAGCTGCCTAAACGGATTTTGCGTAAAACCACCGATGGCGGCCGGGAAATCGGTATCCAGCTTGAGAACGGACATTTACATCCCGGCGATATTCTGCATCGCGAGGGTAACCATGTAATCGTTGTGGCAGTCAAAGCCGAAGCTGTTTTGGTTGTGGCTGTCGGCACTATGCGCAATATGGGCCTGGCGGCGCATGCCATCGGCAACATGCATGCGCCGGTCGAGATAACGGCAGACACAATTATCACACCGTATAATCCTGTGTTAGCGGCTCAACTGCAGAAGCTGGGTTTGGCAACCCAGGTGGAAAATCGGCCGTTTAACCCATGAGCAGCCGGCAGCCATTACAGGCCAGACTAAGGCTGATGCAGCTCGCCGATTCGGCTTTTCCCGCAGGCAGTTTTACGCAGTCCTTCGGGCTGGAAACATTTATTCAACGTGGCGATATTACTAACAGCCACCACTTGACCAGCTATATGAAAACCTATCTCTACTATACCTGGCGCGTTACTGATTTGTTGGCGGTCCGGCTTGCCTGGCAGGCCGCCCGGACGCTGAATATGAATAAGCTGATAGTGCTGGATAAACGGCTGCATGCCATGAAGCTGCCTGCTGAAAGCCGGGAGGGCAGTGTAAAAATGGGTAAGCGCCTAAGCCGGCTGTTAGGTGAAATCGACCCGGCGTATCAGCCGGCCGGCCGGTTGCCCTGGTGCCATCATGCCATTGTCTTTGGCCAGTATGGGGCGCTGGCCGGCGAGCTGGAGCCGCTGCTGGCTGCCTATGCCCATGCAGCCGTTGTGTCGTTGGTGGCCAATGGCGTACGGGCCATTCCGCTGGGGCAGACTGATGGCCAGCAAGTCATAGCCCGGCTCCAGCCGCTGGCCGAGCTGTGTATTAACTGGGCTTTAACGGCGGCAGAACCGGAATGGGGCGGGAGCGCCCCGGCCCTGGACTGGGCCGGTATGGCGCATGAAGGCTTATACTCACGAATCTTTATGTCATAGGAGGCCATGGAAATGAAGCCCATTCGCATTGGCGTAGGCGGACCGGTAGGTTCGGGAAAAACGGCTCTGGTGGAAAAGTTAACCCGGTACCTGGCGGCGGAATTCAGCTTAGCGGTTATCACCAACGATATTTTTACCAAAGAAGATGCCCTGTTTCTCTGCCGCAACGGCATTTTGCCCCCTGACCGGATTATTGGGGTCGAGACAGGGGGCTGCCCCCACACGGCCATCCGGGAAGATGCGTCCATGAATCTGGAGGCCATCGAAGCTTTACTGGAGCGCTACCCCGACCTGGAGCTTATTTTTGTGGAAAGCGGCGGTGACAATCTGGCGGCAACCTTTAGTCCGGAGCTGGTGGATGTGGCCATCTACATTATTGATGTAGCGCAGGGGGAGAAGATTCCCCGCAAAGGCGGCCCGGGCATTACCCGCTCGGACCTGCTGATTATTAATAAAATTGATTTGGCCCCGTATGTTGGTGCCAGTCTGGAGGTTATGGCCGCCGATTCCCGCCGCATGCGCGGCGAGAGACCGTTTCTGTTTACAAACCTAAAGACCGAAGAAGGCCTGGCTGAAGTGTTGGCCTGGCTGCGGCATAATGTCATTATGGCGGATATTGTCTGATGCTGGCCAGGTTAAAACAGGGCGTTATTCAGGCCGAGGTAGCTTTGGTAAACGGGCGCAGCGTGCTTAGTTCCCTGCGGCAGCGGATGCCGCTGCGTGTCTCCAGCCCGCTGTATCCTGTCAGTCCCCAGACGGTAAGTTTTTTCATTATGAATCCTGCTGCCGGTCTTCTCCAGGGAGACCAGCATCGTGTTTATCTATGTGTTAAAGCCGGGGCCCGGGCTGTCGTCCTGGGCCAGGGGGCCACCAAGGTTTTTCGCTCCCCCCGGCGCAACTTTTCCCGGCAGTTTACGACCCTCCGCGTCGAGGCCGGGGCCCGGCTGGAGTATCTGCCGGAGGTGGTCATTCCCTTTGCGGACAGTTGTTTGTTCAGCAGAACCAACCTCCTGGTTGCAAGCCCGGCCACGGTCCTGTTTTGGGAAATTAACGCCCCCGGCCGGGTCGCCCGGCAGGAGCTTTTTGCCTATCATAAACTGGATCAGCAGACCAATGTCTATATTGACCGGGAGTTAATCGGCAGCGACCGGTTTGCACTTGCGCCGGCAACAATTCCGGTCGGGCTGCAGTCCTGGCCCAAGCCGCTTGGCCTGCTGCATGGCTATACGCATACCGGTACCTTTTGGGTCATTGACCCTAATGCCGAACAGGCAATAGGCCAGGCGCTGCAGCGCAATACGGAAGTTGAAGCCGGTTATCTTGAGCAGCTGGCCGGCAGGTACAGTGTACTGCTGGCCGGTACTAAACTTACCAGCCAGGCCTATTGTTTCCGGGCTTTAGGGCCCAGTGCGGACAATATTCAGGCCGCCTTCAAAGAACTGTGGCAGTTTTTCCGTAACCGGTTATTTAACCAACCGGCCTGGCCGTGGCGAAAGTACTGAAGCTTACTCTAGCGGGGCCCGCCGGGCAGGGGTGACTCGTGTCTGGCTGGGGGCGGCGGTTTGCTCAGGGACAGCTTGTATATGGCGTTTGCTCATGATATAATTGATAATGATAATCAATTAATTACTGCGGGTATTGCTGTCCTGATAACCGGTGTCATTTGTGGGGCCGGCTATGCAGATTAACCCGGAGATGAGGGAGATTGCCATGAATGGATGGGAAGCGGCAGAACAAGCGGCCCCGGCCGGTGAGGAACACTGGCTGGTGCATAACAACCGGCCTTATGTGATGTATTCAACCCCGGACCGGGTTGTGGCCGGGGCCGGTGAGCGCTTTGGCCGGGCCAGTGTGCGGCATTTATTCAGCGGCCCCTTTGCCCGCGTCCGGGACACGGAGCTGACCTTTGGCGACAGCATTGCCGGCGGCGCCCGCTTTGCGATACCGCATATTGTCCTGTATTTCTGCCTGGCCGGGCAGTTTGCCCTGGAGGAAAACGGACTGGCCGTGGATGACGCCAACTTTTTGGCGTTCCGCGCGGCTGAGCTGCGGCAGGTCCGGTTTCAGTCCGGTGTATATAACCGGATCATTACGGTGGAAATTTATCCTGAGCAAATGCAGGGGGTGGGGAGCAGCCTGCAGGCCCTGCTGCCCTGTTTTCCGGCCGGCGACCGCTTTTTCTCCACCCACCGGCTGACCCCGGGCCTGAGGCATATTTTGCAGCAACTGACCGACTGCCCGTATCCCGTCCCGGTACGGGATTTGTACATAGAAGGAAAGCTGCTGGAATTGCTGGCTGTTTATTTCAATGAAACGGTTTACCGGCAGGCTGTTCTCCCCGACGGGCCGCTCCGGCTTTCCCGGCAGGATATCGCCAGCCTGCAGCAGGCCCGGCAGCTGCTGGATCAGAATTTTATCACGCCGCCGACGCTGGCCGGTCTGGCCAGAATGGTCTGTCTGAATGAGTTTAAATTGAAAAACGGCTTTAAACAGGTATTCGGCCAGACGGTCCACAGCTATGTTGTCGACAAGCGGCTGGAACTGGCTGTCCGGCTATTGGCCGAAAAAAGGCTCAACATCGGCGAGGTGGCTTCGCACATCGGCTATGCGAACGCCAGTTACTTTGCCCTGGCCTTCCGGAAGAAAAATGGTGTCAGCCCGCGCGAGTATCAGGCCCAAAGAGAATAAGCCCCGGCTGCTGACCGGCTGCATCCATTAGGATGCAGCCGGTTTGTTGTTTGCGGTCCCGGACGGCGGGCGAGAAAAAATCCCGATACTGTTGTTAAAATCCGGATACAGGTAGAGGCCGGCGGTCCGGTTTAGTAGACTAATAAATGATATAAATAATCATTATCATATAGTGGACAAGGTAAGGAGGGATTTGATGGCTGGAGGCTCCTGGTTGAAGGCGGCCAAGCCGGACCCGCGGGTGTGGCTGTTGCTGGTTGTCACGGTTTCCTGGCTAACCTATGTGTGCGGGAGCCGGGGCGAGCTTTTCTGCCTGTTTTTGCTGCTGGCCGCATTGATGGCGGTTCAGCAAATGGGACGGACGGCGCTGCGTTTTGCCGCTGTTTACCTGGTCCTGCTGGGCTTGCAGGAGTTGCTGCGGCTGCTGCCCGTACCGTTTGTCAACATGGTGGCCGGCATGCTGATTCTGCTGTTTTTCCGGTTGCTGCCGGTGTATATGGCCTACAGCCTGATGCTGAAAAAAACAGCCCTGAATGAATTGCTGATTGCCCTGGAGCAGCTGCGGGTGCCGAAGCTGCTGATCATTCCCCTGGCGGTTGTTTACCGCTACCTGCCGACGCTGCGGCAGGAGATTGCCTATATCCGGGACAGCCTGCGGCTGCGGGGGCTGAATCCCTCGCCGGCGGCCCTGGTGCTGCAGCCGGTCACAACGGTGGAAACCTTCATGATCCCGCTGCTGATCCGCAGCGGCAAGCTGGCCGATGAACTGGCGGCAGCGGCTTTATGCAAAGGGATTGACGCCGTTCAGCCCCGGACGTCCTGCACCGGGGTCCGGTTTGCGCGGCAGGATGCCGTCTGCTGCCTGGCTATCGCCCTGGTCGCGGCGGCCTTCGTCCTGCTGCACGGGGACGGGTAAGGAACAGTAAAGGAATGGATAACAAGCGTGAAGACACAGGGAAAACCAACCGTGATTCAGTTCAACCAGGTAACGGCAGTCTACCGCCACAGCCGGCAGGCGAGCCTGCGCAGTTTCAGCCTGGACGTACGGCAGGGCGAGTTTGTCCTGCTGACAGGCAGGAGCGGCTGCGGCAAAACAACGGTGACCCGTTTGATCAACGGACTCATGCCGAAATTTTATGACGCGCAGGTCACCGGCGGGGTTTTTGTGGGCGGCCTTGACGCCGGTCAGGCCTCCTTGCGGGAGCTGGCCCGCAAGGTAGGGTCTGTTTTTCAGGACCCCCGCTCCCAGTTCTTCACCCTCCATGTGCTGAGTGAGCTGGCGTTTGCCAGTGAGAATCTCGGCCTGCCGGGACCGGTTATCCGGGCCCGGCTGCAAAAAACGATAGAAAACCTGGACCTGGCTGCGCTCAGGGAGAAATCTCTGTTTGCCCTGTCCAGCGGGGAAAAACAAAAAGTGGCGATCGCCTCCGCCTATACCCTGGAACCGGAAATCTATGTTTTGGACGAGCCTTCGGCCAATCTGGATGAACAAGGGGTGGCCCAGCTGCTGAGACTATTGAAAACGCTCAAGGGCGAAGGCCGTACCGTTATTATCGCCGAGCACCGCCTGGCCTATTTGCGGGGCCTGGCGGACCGGGTGGTCCTGCTGGCGGATGCGCAGGCGGCCGGGGACTTTAGGGCGGCGGATTTTTTTGCCAAACCGGCCGGCTGGTTCCGGGAACAGGGGCTGCGTTATTCTGACGGGGCGGCGCCGCCGGCGGCTGTTTGCCGGCAACGGCCGGGGCAGGTTCCCTTGCTGGAGGCGCGGCAGCTGGCCTTTGCCTATACGCGGGGCCGGCCGGTGTGGGAGAATCTGTCCCTGGCTGCGTATGCCGGCGAGATTACCGGCATTATGGGGGCCAACGGCGCCGGCAAGAGCACCCTGCTGCGGGTGCTGATGGGGCTGGAAAAGCAGACCGGCGGCGAGATCCGGCTTGCGGGCCGGCCGGCCGGCGCCGGCCAGCGGCGGCGGCAGTCGTTTTATGTTATGCAGGATGTCGATTATCAATTGTTTGCCGCCAGCGTCCGGGAGGAACTGCTGCTGGGCTGTCCGGCGACACCGGCGGTGCAGGCCCGGGCCGGGGAATACCTGCGGTATTTTCAGCTCGAAGCCTGCCGGGATCGGCATCCTGCCGCCCTTTCCGGCGGCCAGAAGCAGCGGCTGGCGGTGGCGCTGGCCTGTATGCGCGACGCCAAGCTGTTGTTTTTTGATGAACCCACCAGCGGCCTGGACGGGGCGGGCATGGAAAAGGTCAGCCGCCTGTTGCGGCAGCTGGCGCAGGCGGGCCGCTGCGTTTTTGTCATAACCCATGACCGGGAATTTGCGGCCAACACCTGTGACCGGCTGCTCTGCCTGACGGCAGACGGCCGGTTGACGGAAGGAGGGGAGTAGTGTGGCGGACCGGGACGATACGGCGCAGACGGTGCGCTCTTTAATTACGATCGGCATTTTCAATGCCCTGATTATTGGTATCTTTATGTCGCTGGGGTTCACGATCGGGCTTATTCCGCCGGTACTGATCTTTATGCCGGTGATCCTGTCCATCCCGGGGGGGATTATCTTTATGCTGATGCTGGCGAAAGCGCCGCTGCCGGGGGTATTTGTCATCAGCGGCGCCCTGCTGGGCCTGGTCATGTTCACCATGGCGCCGGCCGGGGTGTTTGGCCTGAGCATTTTTCTGGGGGGCGTGCTGGGCGAGCTGGTATTCAGCCGGCTGGGCCGGCAGCGGTTCATTGCCGCCGCCAGCGGCTTTGCCTGCTATATGCTGGGGTTTGCCGTCGGGGAAAGCCTGCCGCTGACCTTTATGAAAGAGGCCTATCTGGCCCAGGAGGCCGCTCATGGCGCCGAGCAGCTGTCGATATTGCAGCAGTGCCTGGAGTTGATGAACCCGCCGCTGTTTGCCCTGATCTGCGTGCTTACGGTATTTGCCGCCTATGGGGGCAGTTTTTGGGGCCGGCGGCTGTTGCGGGCTCATTTTGAAAAAGCCGGGATTGTGTGACCGGTTAGCTAACGAAGGAGGGTGATTAGGTGTCAAAAAGACAAAGACTAGGCCTGGCCGGTGTCCTGCTGAGCGGCGCCGTGCTGCTGGCCGGGCCGGCGGCGCTGGCGGAGGAGCAGGAATTCAGCCTGGATGAATATGTGGTGACGGCCAGCCGGATGCCGGTGAAAAAGACGGAAACAGGCGCCAGCATAACGGTGATTACCCGGGAGGAATTGGCAAGAAGCGGGGCGGTCAGCGTGCCTGATGCCCTGAAAAATACTACCGTAACGATCCAGAATGACCGTACCGCCAGTGTCCCAACCATCAATGGCGACGTGCGCGTGCTGGTCCTGGTTGACGGGCGCGAGGTCAACTGGAAGGGCGGCGGTATGCACATGGGCCAGTCGGGCGCCAATATGGACAATCTGCCGGCTGTGGACAGCATTGAACGGATCGAGATTGTCCGGGGGCCTGCCTCGGCCCTGTATGGCAGCGACGCGGTAGGCGGCGTCATCAACATCATCACGCGCAAAAGCTCCGGACCGTCCACCCGCTATACGGCGGAAGCCGGCAGCTGGGGGCTGCGCCGCTATAAGCTGACTACTGAGGATAGCAGCGGCGATATCAGTTTCCGCCTCAATTGGGAACGGGAACGCCAGGACGACTACCGCTATCACAGCGGCTACAGCGGCAAAAAAGACGAACAGGCCGTCAATACGGCCCTGGACCAGGACAAAATCAACCTCCGCCTGGACAGGGATTTCGGCGCCGACCGGTTGCTGACGCTGACGGTCGACCATACCGACGGGCGGAAAGGCTTTAACGTTATGCCCGATTACAATGTCTATGCCGATTCCGGTGGTGATACGAATTATTTTGCTAATATATACCAAACTTACGTCGAAAATAATATTTCCTTGACTTACAATTGGGGTCAAGGGGAAAAAGTCAATAATTTTATCCGGTTGTACCGTAATTATATGACCTATGATTATAACAACCATATGAATATGTACTACCCTGATTATTATTTCAACGGCCTGTCCTATACCAATCAGGCCGACGGCGCCGAGTGGCAGCAGACCTGGCGCTTTAGCGACACCTACACCCTGCTGGGAGGTGCCTCGTGGCGCCAGGTCACGGCCGATTCCAAAGAGTATGATATTGACATTCCGATGTACAATATACACGTGGATGGCTATAATTACCGCGATAAAAAGCTAAGCAACCGGGCCTTCTTTCTGGAAAATAACTGGCGCCTGCCGCAGGACTGGTCGCTGACGGCCGGGGTGCGCTATGACGATTACACGCTGTTCGGCGATAAGACCACGTCCCGCGTTACGGCCAACCGCGAACTTAACGCAGCTACCAACCTTTACGCGTCGTGGGGCCAGATTTTCAAGACGCCGTTTATCGCCGATGTCTACGGCGGCGGCTTTATGGTCCCCAATCTAAACCTTAAGCCCGAAACCGGCGATGTCATCACACTGGGGCTGAATACCCGGCTGGCCGGGGGGACCGAGCTTCAGGCCAGCCTGTTCAGCAGTCGCCTTGACGATGCGTTGGATTTTATTGTAGTTGGCACGAACAAGTATCAATGGCAAAATGTCAATGAACTGAAACGCAAGGGGCTAGACCTGAGCCTGAAACACCGGTTATCGCCGCAATGGCAGGTAACGGCCGGCTATTCTTATGTGAAAGTGGAGGAAGAGGGGGCTACCAAGCGGGAAGAGTATAACAATAACGAACCCCATGGCTACCGGCTGGGACTGCAGTACGGACAGGACAAATGGGACGCCGACTTTTCGCTCCGGGGCGCAACCGGGCGCAGCCGCCAGGCCTTCACTGCCTCAGATTACCGGGTGATCGACCTGGGGGTAAATTACAAGCCCAACCCGGCCACCCGCCTGTACCTGAAGGTATACAACCTGACGGACGAAGCCTATGAACTGCACGGCTCCTACAAGGGGGATGCCAGCGATTTGACCGGATTGTATCCGATGCCGGGCAGACAGGTTGTCTTTGGTATTGACCAGCGCCTGTAGCCGGCGCAGCAATCAGCAGGAGGCTGCGGCTTTTCTGCTGATTGCTCTTTGGGGAGAAAGGTGGAAGTACTGATGGAAGGAAATCACTGGCTGAAAACCGTGTGGCTCTTCGCCGCCGGCTGCCGGCCGCAGCTGCTGCTGGCAATACTGTGCGCAGTGGTCAGTGTGGCCGGCAGCATGGTGCCGTATCTGGGGGTTTATCAGATTATCAGCCTGTCTCTGGCCGGGCAGGCAAGTGTCAGGGCCGTCCTGTTCTGGTCAGCCCTGAGTCTGGGCGGACATCTAATCCAGCTCGGATTTTATGCCTTGTCGACGATGCTGGCCCATTTTTCCGCCTACAGCATCCTGGAGAATATGCGCCTGCGCATCGCCGACCGGCTGCTGCAGGCGCCGCTGGGAACGGTGCTGAACCAGCCGGCGGGAAAAATGAAAAGTGTGATTGTCGACAAGGTGGAAAGCGTGGAGGTTCCCCTGGCCCATCTCATCCCGGAGGGCACGGCCAATCTGCTGCTGCCGCTGGCGATATTTGCCTGTTTGCTGGCCATCGACTGGCGGATGGCCCTGGCGGCTACGCTGACGATACCGGCAGCTGCCGCCATCTATGCGGTGCTGCTGCAGGCCTTTGACAAAAAGTATGCTGAATATATGGCCGCCGGCAATTATGTCAATAGTGTGATTGTCGAATATATTGAAGGGATCGAGGTGATCAAGGCTTTTAACCAGTCGGCCGCCTCCTATGAACGGTATGAGCGCGCCGTTGGGCAGTTTAAGGAGTATACCCTGGCCTGGTTCCGGAGTACCTGGAAAGCCATGAACCTGGGGAGCGCGGTGCTGCCGTCCACCCTGCTGGGCGCCATGCCGGCCGGGATGTATTTGTATCTTAACGGCACGCTGCAGCCGGCCGAGCTTACGATGTGCCTGATCCTGTCCCTGGGGCTGGTTGCGCCCCTGACCAGCTTTACGGTGTTTGTCAATGATGCCAAGGCCATCGAATACGCGGTGAAAGACGCGGCTGATTTTTTAAACCTGCCGGTACTGCCGGTTGCGGCGGCGCCGGTGGCGCTGGCAGCCTATGACATTGCACTGGACCGGGTGTCTTTTGCCTATGACGCGGCGGCCCCGGGGCCGGCCGGGGGCCGGCAGGTGCTTGACGGCCTGACGCTGCGCCTGCCCCAGGGCAGCTTTACGGCGCTGGTGGGGCCGTCGGGCAGCGGCAAATCGACGGTTGCCAGGCTGATCGCCCGTTTTTGGGATGTGGGGAGCGGCGCAATCCGCATCGGCGGGGTGGATATTAAGGATCTGCCTCTGTCCCAACTGGCCGACACGGTCAGTTTTGTAACCCAGGATAATTTCCTGTTTAACTGCTCCCTTAAGGAAAACATCCGCCTGGGCAATCCCTGGGCGTCGGACGAGGCGGTTGTGGCCGCCGCCCGGGCAGCCTGCTGCGACGGGTTTATCCGCAGGCTGCCTGAAGGGTACGATACCGGCGCCGGCGAAGCGGGCAGCAGGCTGTCCGGCGGGGAAAAGCAACGGATCGCGATTGCCAGAGCTATCTTAAAAGCTGCGCCGGTGGTCATTCTGGATGAAGCCACGGCCTTTACCGATCCGGAAAACGAGGACAAGCTCCAGCAGTCCCTGGCCGCCCTGACCCGTGGCAAGACCCTGCTGGTTATCGCCCACCGGCTGTCGACGATTACCCGGGCCGACCAGATCGTGGTTCTGGAGCAGGGCCGGATTATCCAGACCGGCCCGCACGCCGCCCTGCTTGCCGGCTGCCCGCTTTACCGGTCGATGTGGGCGGCCCATACCGGCGCCCGCCGGTGGGCGGCCAAGCACGAACAAGGAGGTGACAGCCGATGCTGCGGACAATAAAACGGATTATCGCCTGGTCTGGACAGCGCCAAAGGCGCTTATATACCGGTTGTGTCTATTCGTTCCTGCATACGGTATTTACGGCCCTGCCGGTTATGGGGGCCGCCTGGGGCCTCAATCTCATTATCGAGGACAGCAGGGGCCGCGCCGCCATTGACGGGACCTGGGTCTGGTATATGCTGGGGTTTATGCTGGCTGCCGTGGCCGGGCGGTTCTGGTTCGCCTATCTGTGGGCCTCCGCCCAGGAAAGCATTGGCTATGAAGTGGCCGCCGAGCAGCGGCTGGCGATTGGCGCCCTCTTGAAACGGGTGTCGCTGGGCTTTTTCAGCAAGAAAACTGCCGGCGAGATTGCCGCCGCCGTGACAACCGATTTATCCTTCCTGGAGCTGTTTGGCATGAAGATGGTGGATGTGGTTGTCAACGGCTATATCAGCGCGGTTACCCTGGTGCTGTGCCTGGCCCTGTACAGCTGGCCGGTGGCGCTGGTGGCGGCGGCCGGCATCGCGGCCTCGGCCTGGTCGCTGCGGCTGCTGGGCCGGAAAAGCAAGGCCAACGCCCCGGTCCATCAAAGTGCCCAGGACCGCATGATTGCCGCCACCCTGGAATACCTGCGGGGCATGGCGGTTGTCAAGGCCTTCAAGCAGGACGGTGTGGCCCGGGACGGAATCCGCAATGCCTACCGGCTGAGCAGGGAAATCAACTGCAAGATTGAAAAAGAATACGTGCCTTACAACTGCCTCCATTTATTGTCCCTGAAAGCCGCCGCCACCGGCGTGGTCCTGGCCGCGGCCCTGCTGACGCTGGCAGGATCTATGGCTGTGCCGACGCTGCTGCTGATGGCGATCTTCTCCTTTATGATCTTCAAGCAGATTGAGACAGTGAACAATGCCGCCCATGTGCTGGAACTCATTGATGTCACCCTCGATAAACTCGGGGAGCTTGAGACGGCGGAGTTTATTGATAAAGACGGGGTTGACAGGCCGTTGCCGGCCTATGATATCCGGTTTGAGGACGTCACGTTCGCCTATGACCGGCAGCCTGTGCTGCAGAATGTGTCCTTTACCATCCCGGCCGGCACAACGACGGCCATTGTCGGTCCCTCGGGCAGCGGCAAATCGACAATCTGCAGCCTGATCGCCCGTTTCTATGATGTGAATCAGGGCCGGGTGCTGATTGGCGGGGTGGATATCAAAACCATGACCTGCGACAGCCTGCTTGCCCATATCAGTATGGTATTCCAGCAGGTCTACCTGTTTCATGACACGGTGCTGAATAATATCCGCTTCGGCCAGCCGGCGGCAACCATGGACGAGGTGGTGGCGGCGGCCCGCAAGGCCTGCTGCCATGATTTCATTAGCAAGCTGCCCAACGGCTATGAGACTGTAATCGGCGACGGCGGTTCCACTCTTTCGGGCGGGGAAAAACAGCGCATTTCCATTGCCCGGGCCATACTGAAGGCCGCGCCGATTGTTATTTTGGACGAGGCAACCGCCAGTGTGGACCCGGAGAACGAGCATCTGATTCAGCAGGCGCTCAGTGCCCTGGTGCAGGGCAAAACCATGCTGATTATTGCCCACCGCCTGGCTACCATTCAAAACGCGGATAAGATTCTGGTGGTGGAGGCCGGCCGCATTGTCCAGCAGGGCACCCACGCGGAGCTGCGCCGGCAGGACGGGGTGTACAGGCGGTTTTTGGCCATCCGGCAGGCGGCGGAGGGATGGAGCCTTTGCGTGTAGCGGACTGTCTGCTGGCAGCTAGCTAAAGCGATTCGGTTGGGGCCAGCGACGCGGCTACGCTGCGGGCCAGGGCCAGAAAATTTTCGACTCGGGGCGACTTTTCATTTTTATGCCAGGCAATCGCCGTTTCCAGCGGCGGAATGGCGTTTGTTAACGGCCGGTAGAGGACCCCTTTGATGTTTAGTTTTTGGATGGAGCCGGGCAGCAGGGCGATGCCCATGCCGGCCGCAACCAGGGATACCGAAGTTTGCAGTTCATGGACCTCCTGCGATATGCGGGGCTCAAAACCGGCATGGCGGCAGATATTAATAATGCCGTCATGATACCCTTCCCCGACCTTCCGTGTTGTCATAATGAAGGAATCCGGCGCCAACTGCCGGACATCAACCGACTGGCATGCTGCCAGCTGATGATTCTGGGGGAGGGCGACAACGAAGGTGTCCCGGTAAACCACCTCAAAGTTCAATTCGGCGGTAATGACCGGCAGGCAGAGTATTCCTACCTGCAGCTCTTCCTGCAGCAAGGCCCGGGCCTGCTCGGTGGTGCCCAACTGGCGCAAGTTCAGCTCGACCAGCGGATACATGGCCCGGTACGCGGGGATCAGGCGGGGCAGCATATTAAAGGTCGCGATGCCGGTAAAGCCGACAATTAAGCAGCCCTGTTTTCCCTGCTGCGTATTGCGGGCCGCAACACAGGCTTTTTGAACATCGGCAATGATTTGATAGGCTTTTTCCAGAAAGACCCTGCCTGCTTCTGTCAGAGCCACCTGGCGTTTGGTGCGGTAAAACAACGGGGCCCCTATTTCTGCTTCCAGGTTTTGAATCTGCTGACTTAGCGGCGGCTGGGCCATTTTTAAACGGCTGGCGGCCCGGCTGAAATGCAATTCTTCCGCCACTGCAATAAAATAGTGTAGATGCCGTAGCTCCATTCCGATCCATCCTTTTATTTTTATATTTTAAAAGTATTATTTGCGTATTATTTATATATTGGACATGGATTTCCTGCTGCTTTATACTAAGTTTATAAAAAGACCCCCGGCTACCGGAGCACGGTCAAACGGGGCAACAAAATACTTGTTCAGCGCTGAACTTTTGATCTTTACTGGTCAAAAGTTTTTTTGTTGCCTTGTTTCCAGAGCGGGGAAGAGAGGATGATGCAGATGATTCAATTGCCGGAGGAGAGAATGCCTGCTGCCGGGAGACCACGCGGCTATATTATCAAAAACGCTGCCTTGCTAGATATAGCGCAGGGAGAAGTTGTCAGGGGGGCGGCGGTCCGTATTCAGGATGACCGCATTGTGGAGGTGTTTACCGGCCCGGAGCTACCGGCAGGGGTTGAGAGCTTTGACGCGGCGGGGCTGTATTTGCTGCCAGGCCTGATTGACCTGCATGTCCATCTGGTCTGGGACGGCAGTGCCGACCCACTGTATACGATGGCCAGAGACGGACACTATCTGGCATTTGCCAGAGGGATAATGAATGCCCGGAAATCGCTGGCCCAGGGGGTTACCACACTCCGGGATGTCGGGTCTGTTGATGACGTGGCCGTGGATATAGCCAGGGTATTTGCGGCCGGCATGCTGACCGGCCCGACCGTGGTTGCCGCCGGGCGGATTATTCAGCCCACAGGCGGTCATGTGCCTGAGCTTGGTTATATCGCCGATTCGCGGGATGAGTTGGTTAAAGCTGTCCGGTACATGAAAATGCGGGGCGCCGGGGTGATCAAGGTGGCCTCGACCGGCGGCGCCTACGGTCCGGAGGAAATCGGCCCGTCGGTCTATTCCCGGGAGGAGCTGGCGGTTATTGTGGCCGAGGCGCACCAGCTGGGGTTAAAGGTGGCGTCCCACTCCCTCGGACGGGTGGGGATTGCCAATGCGGTGGAGGCCGGGGTGGATACCATCGAGCATGGCGCCGATATTACCATGGATGTCCTGCAGGCAATGCAGGCGCAAAACACCTATTTTGTGCCCACCCTGGCTGTCTACAAAAAACTGTCCGAGAGTGCCGGGCAAATCCCTGAGCAATATGTTGACAAGGCCAGGACGGTGGTTGGCTGGCACCGGGAGACCTTCCGCCAGGCAATGGAGCTTGGGGTTCCCATTGCGCTGGGAACTGATGCCGGCTCGCCCAATTTCGGACCACATCCGTCAGTAGTGCTGGAGATGTGCACGATGGGGCAGTACGGAATGAACCCGGCTGATATTCTGCGGGCGGCAACCCTCACGGCGGCGGCGGCGTTAGGCCGGAGCCAGGTGATAGGGACGATTGAGGCCGGGAAACAGGCTGACATTTTGCTTGTAAAGGAAAATCCTTTGGCAGATATTCGCTGTATCAGTAGTATCCGCCAGGTGATTAAAAGCGGGGTGATGCTGTAGTCGCCTGGCCTGCCGGCTAAAAAAACTCACTTGGAAAGGAGCAAATTATGATTACTACCAGTAAACTGGAGCGTGGGGCAGCAGCAAATCCCAGTATGTTTAAGGCGGTTTTTGCCGGCTCCATCGGCAATGCATTGGAATGGTTCGACTATGGTCTGTACGGTTATTTTGCTTCCATTATTTCTTCCCAGTTTTTTGCTTCCCAAGATCCGGTGACAGCGTTGATGCTGGCCTTTATTGTCTTTGGGGTTGGCTTTGTCATGCGCCCTATCGGCGGGCTGATCTTCGGCCATTATGCCGACCGGGTGGGCCGGCGTAATGTGCTGACCTGGACGGTTATGCTGATGGGGCTGAGTACATTCGTTGTGGGGATTCTGCCGACCTATGCCCAGGTCGGTGTCCTGGCCCCCATTTTGCTTGCTGTGTGCCGGTTGCTGCAGGGGATATCGACCGGCGGCGAATGGGGGAGCTGCATGTCCTTTCTCGCTGAATATGCCACCCCCTACAACCGGGGCTTTATTGTCAGCTGGTCGCAGTTTAGTATTGCGGTGGGGCTGCTGCTCGGCTCCGGCTCAGGCGCTGTTCTCAGTTCCCTGCTTTCGCCTGAAGACATGAATGCCTGGGGCTGGCGCCTCCCGTTTCTCAGTGGAATTTTAATTGCCTTCTACGGTTTGTATATACGGCGTAAAATTGATGAAACGCCGGTGTTTAAAGGCTGTGAGGATGCCCAGACATTGGTGCAGACCCCGCTTAAGACGGTGTTGAAGCACCATAAACGGGAAACGATACTGAGCTTTGGTATTGTGATTGGCTGGACGATTTCGTACTGGATTATCATGGCTTATATGCCGACCTACATTTCCAAGGTCTTAAAGTTTCCCTTATCTGTAGGACTGTCCTTTAATACGTTCCTGATTATTGTTTTTATGCTGGCGATACCCTTTACCGGCATGCTTGCCGACCGGATAGGCAGAAAACCGGTCATGCTGGGGTCTGTGTTGGGGTTAATTGTTTTGGGCTACCCCGTATTTTACTTAATGAGTACCACGGAAAGCCCGGCTATGTTCCTTTTGGGCTTAGTTGTCCTGGCTGTTCTGGAGGCTATGCTGTGTGGCGGTGCTACGGTTTATATGACCGAGATCTTCCCCACCCACATCCGCTGCAGTGCAATCGCTATTGGCTATAATATTGCAGTGGCCTGTTTTGGCGGAACAGCACCCTTTGTTTCGACCTGGCTGATCTCGGTTACCGGCAGTAATCTGGCTCCGACCTACTATTTGATCGCCGGTGCGCTGGTCACTTTGCTGGTGTTAGTGTTTTTGGCTGAAGAAACGTATAATCAAGAGCTGGCATAACCGTGTGACGAAAGTCGTTATTGCAACTGCTGTCCGCAGAGCAAGGAAGCAGCCCTCCTGTGCATTAGGAAAGGCTGCTTCCTTGTTTTTTAGGTGACCGCTGCACTGGACTTGGCAGCGCAGTGAACGCTGCTCTAATCCCCCGGAAATAGGCATACGTTTGCGGGCTTCTATGTACTCAAGTTCTTCTTTATAATAGATAATAGATTTGCTGCTTTTGCCCTGGAGTGCCGGAACTCGCCTGATAAGCGCGATTCTGTGATTTATGTATACCTTCTGATTAGTATATATTGCGATGTAACGCCAGCGTATGCTTCTGGGGGAGGGCGGGTTACATCATTTTAAGCTGAGGTGCTCTCCTGGTTAAACTGTTCATCGTTTGTACGATCTTGTGGGCAATATCCGGCTGCGAGTGGAAAAACCTTTGGAAAGCCAAACCGGACAATACTAATATTTCGGCAGAATCAAGGGCCGCAATATCTTCCGTGTGCTTAGTGTGTTCGGTTAATCCATTTGCGCCAAAGTGTTGTCCTGGTTTGGTGTATTCTTTAACCGGGTGCTGGAAAGTTAATGATTTTAGCCTGCCAGAAATTAATATATTATAAGAATAACTAATTTCACTTTGGTTGGTAATTATATCGCCTGCATTACAATGAACATAGGAACTGCAGCAGTGGAGAAACTTTTTTGCCTCTGATACTGATAATTCGCGCAATATAGCTATGGCTTCAGTTGGTAGGCAAGCAAACCGCTTACACAAAACAGACCATAGCTCTTCTTCTGTAACGAGTTGACTATTGATAATCGGTGAATGCTTGGTGAATTTGGCATGAAACCATTCGCCTGCTTGCGTATTTACTGCTTCTCGTTTACGTGCGATGCGGAAAAAAGGGGAACGTACCGCACGGAAATGTTGAATATCATCTACAACTAAGATAAAAGGGGTCAATAAACCATAACCCGACTCGACAAAATTCTTGTTGTAACGGCGGAAGCCCATCTGCTCATAGAGACGCAGCAAATGAAAATTAGAAGAGCCAAAGGCGAATTGAATTTGGTTACTGCAGAAAAGCTCGTAACCTTTCACAATAAGCAGATAAAGTGCTGACGAGCTTCGATAAGCGGGTGCAATCATTAATTTTCCGGTAAAGGCAAATTTATGATCACTTTGTTTTGGATAAAAAGTTTGAAATGCGTCCAGAGACAGAAAGTCTGCTATTTCCTGTGGAAATTGTGTAAGAGTGCCAATATTGATCCGTACAGTACCAATTAGCTTTGAGCCAATTTTCGCATAGAGCAGAATGGTCCATTCATCGAGTTCATCATACAGCAGCTTATTAATATGGTCTGCATTTTCAAGCTGTTTGGACATTTCTTCGATATAGATTTTGTAACGCAAATGGTATACTTCTCTTTTTTCAGATGGAGTGGTGGCTATGCCAATTTGAATAGAGCTTTCTGGAGCTTCTGCCGAGCATGATGTTGCTTTTTGATAGTTGTTTATCATTTTTATCTCTCTCCTTATACTAGCTATTAACGTGCCGAATTTTTTACAAATAGATATTTTACATTTCCATTGTCTGCCACCCCCTTAATTAGGAAATACGGAGAGATTCTATATAATCCTTGTAAAAAAATGTTAAATTATGGCGTAATAAGTAAATTTATATACTATTGAGGGAAAATAAAAAGCCCTTTTTCAGGAGTATTTACTCACTGAAAAAGGGCTAGAGTGATTTGGAGTTTTATGGTGTTGACAATGTAAAATTAACCAAGAATGTAGTTCCTTCATCACTGGTGTTGATTTTAATAACGGCATTGTGTCTGTGGGCTATTTGATAACAGATTGGAAGCCCTAAACCTGTGCCTGTATCTTTGGTAGTAAAAAACGGAGTACCTAATTTATCAAGTACATGCGCCGGTATGCCAGAACCCTGGTCACTGATGGACAAGACAACTTTGCTATCTTCCATAAAGGTGCGAATAATCAGGTTGCCCCCTGCCGGCATTGCTTCAATACTATTACGTACCAGATTCAGCAGTAGCTGGCGAATTTCATTGTCATCGAGCAATAGTTCGGGAATACTGGTAAGTTCAATCTGGGTATATATTTTTGAAGTAGTCGCATCTGCCTGGATTAAGGGGAGCAAGGCCTGGATAATCTTGTTTAAAGAGCCTGTTTTAAAATTACTTGCCTTTTTCTGGGATAAAGAAAGATATTCCCGAATAATGTTATTGGCTCTGTCTATTTCTTCGATCATTAATTTGAATTTTTCTTGCTCGGTTTGAAATTTATCTTTTCTTCCCAGAACCTGCAGGTAACCGCGTACCGTAGTCAGCGGATTGCGAATTTCATGCGCGACCGTTGCCGCCATACTGCCTACCATATTCATCTTATCAAACCTTGAGGTCATTTGTTCCAGCTTTTTGCGCACTGTAATGTCGCGAATAATACCTTCCAGTGCTATGAGCTGGCCTTTGGCATCATAAATGGGGACACATTTTTGTTCGATCCACAGGGTAGTTTTATCTTTGCAAATCAGACGCAATGTTAGTGGCAATTTAACCGAGTGCGGTAGATTATTAATGAAATCGTCAAACAGACAACGATCATCAGGCTGTATCAAATTGAGCACTAATTTGTTGTCAGCGTAATATTCCTCAGGGGAGTAACCAGTAACTGACAAAACTGAAGGGGTTATATAGTCAAGTTTCACTTCAGGCAGTAATTGATAATGATAGATTACGTCGATGGCATTCTCTGCTAATAGCCGGTATTGGGTTTCCTTGTTTACCAAATCTGCTCTGGTCTTTTCAAAGTATACCATTAATGTACCCATCGCGATGACCAGGCGCAATAACCCACCCAATAAGTAACCCCAAGGTGCAAACCATGATCCGCCAATTGAAAAAGGCAGCGCTAAACTGAGTAAACTCCAGAGAATGAACGCATAGCCGGTAATTAAGCGGCCAATTCCCGGTAGTGCCAAGTTGCGTATAAAAGTTAAACCTATCCATATGATTGCAGCGCAGCAGACAAAGAGGGTGGGTAACAATTTGTAAACCACGGATGAGCATAGGACGTTTAACGCAGCATTGAGGATGAAAATGCTGACAACTCCATATAACCATCCTTTACTAAGAGGTTTGTTTATAAAGTTGCACGTACCCCATACAAACAGTAGAGCACTGATTATATTCAGCATTTGATATGTAGTCACGCCTAAGTCGGATTGTTTCCAAGCGAGTAGTCCTGAATCGAAAAGCGCAAACCGTGAGAGAAGAATGAGCCAACTGAGGGCCCATTTACCCATGTAGCGTTCGCGATACAATACATACAAATAAATATAAACAAGAACTATGGAAATCGTGCCAATCGATGATCCAATTACTGATAATTGAATATAATCCATAAATTACTCCTGCCGAAAGATAATTTATTGCATTTGAATATTTGTTCTACAATAATCGCCATATTACCTTCTTTAGGATTATTTAGCATTTTTTGTAATGGGGAAATTATACACGCTAGACTGCGGTTGCTATTATTCTGCAGGTTGTAAACGGTATTGTGTAAAGTGTATATGTTTGCCGGCATAGTACAGGACAATTGTGATGGTAAATAAATCAGGCCATTAGTATAAAAAACGTATCAGCTTTGTGGCTGATACGTTTTTTATACTTGGCGATAGAATAGGGGTTATGCAAGGCTGCTGCCCTGTTGGTAAAGTCATTATGGGGCTGCGCGGTACTTACAGCGGCTGTCCGCCGGCAATCTCGGTCACGGTTTTGGTTGCGAACCTGACACCCATAGCGAAGGCTTTGTCACAGTCCTGAGGGAATACCTCCTCCCGCCGTTTTGCCTTGGCGGCGGCGTCAAATGCTGTTGCGACATACTTGTCGTAATCGTTGAACTGGTAAGTATCTGTGACATACAAGGACTCGGTGGCGCCGAAAGTCCGGGCAAAGGCTTGTTCCGTGGTCGGGAGAATAACATCATAGCCCCATTCGTGCACCATGTCAGCGGTGATATTCATGGTGTAAATAAAACCTACCGGTTTTTTCTTCTCCAGCAGGGATGAGTAGTTTTTGTCATAGACCAGATACTGAAAGGCCATGCGCTCCATGAGTGAGCGCATCTCGCCGGTGACGTTGCCCAGGTAAATCGGCGACCCCAGGAAGACGGCGTCAGCGTCGGCGATCTTTGCCAGCACCGGCGTCAGTTCATCCTGGTAAGCACATTTGCCATAGCTTTTGCCGCCTTTTAATTTGCAGGCAAAGCAGCTGATACACCCCTTATAACTGAGGTCGTACAGGTGGATGAGTTCAGTGGCGGCTCCCTGCGAGGCCGCCCCTGCAAGCGCCTTGTTCAACAGAGTTGCCGTGTTCCAGCCTTTTCTGGGGCTGCCGTTGATCGCTAAAACTTTCATTAAAAAAATCCTCCTTTACTATTTGGCCTTGACTTCCTGATATGTATTATATATGGTTATAAGGCAGGCGTTAAGTATGAACATATTTGTTATATACTTACCTTAAAGTAAGTAAAGGGGTATTTTATGAGTGATTTTGAAAAAGAATACGGCAGCTGTTCCATGTATTATACCTTATCAATTCTTGAAGGCAAATGGAAATGGATTATTTTGTGGGAAATATTTACGGCCGGGGTTATTCGCTACAACCAGTTAAAAGCACGGCTGCAGCCAATTGCCCACAAAACCCTGAGCCAGCAGTTGAAAGAACTGGAAAGCAGCAAGCTGATTCACCGGGAACAATATAATCAGATTCCTCCCAAGGTGGAGTATTGGCTGACGGAAAAGGGGAAAACCCTGATACCCATTCTGGAGCTGATGTATCAATGGGGCGAGCAGAACCGGGAATAATACCGGTTTGGGCTGATATGTTTTTACCGCCTCGCTCACCTGGCTGAATCAATTGGTGACAAAGGTCCGATGCGCGCAACCTGTGGCGATACGCCCCTGTGCGGTGATATTCAGCTACTGAGGCAGGCGCAAGAATTACTTGCCGGGCAACTTAACGATTAAAGGGCAAAAGACAGGGCCTAGTTTCACTGATCGGATAACAGATAAAGTGACTCAAGAGAACCGTCCCCGTGAGTCAAAGGGCAAGAGGCAGGCTCTGGATAACAGAAAAGTGACTCAGGAGAACCGTCCCTCTGAGTCAAATATCAGTTGGGCGGCGGGGCCTGTGGGGGCAAGGGTAAGGATGATGTAGGAAAACCAGCGTTCCTGGCGTTTGGCGGTGAGGGAACCCGGATTCAGCAGGAGGATCTTGTTGCGGGTGAATATGCAGGGTTGATGGCTGTGACCGAAGATGATGATGTCCACCGGCTCGCCGGCAAAGACCCGGAACGCCCGGTCCGGCGTTGTGCCGCCGGTGCCGTGGCCGTGATACAGGCCAATTTGGTAGGAGGCCAGCGTCAGCACCTGCTTCTCGGGCAGCAAACGCTTTATTTCTTCCGGGTCGGCGTTGCCCGCGGTGCCGAAGAAGGGCCCCTGGCTTTGCAGAAAGGTCAGGACAGAGCGGCCGGTATAGTCGCCGGCATGGATAATCGCCCCGGCGTCGGCATGCCTGCCGGTCAGCCAGGCCAGCTTGGCCGGGGATTGGAGATGGGTGTCGGCGATAACGATTACTTTCATGGAACCTCCAACAGCGGTTGCTGTAGACTGCATTTATAAATCCTTTTTATTATGCTCAGAATGTTGTCAGGTATTTGCCCAGGGCTTTTTGCCCCCGCAACCGCTGCTTAGCCGGCTGGTCACGGTGCGGCTGGGGCTGGAACCAGGGCCGCAGCCGCTGGAGTGGCGTAGCGGCAGCCGGCAGGGGACGGCAGCCGGGATTTTGGCAATCCCGCAGCAACGGCAGAGGGTAAGCGGCGGGAGAAAAATCTCCGCCGCTTACCCTCTGCTGCTTGTGTGGGGCTAATTTCATCAGCTTCAGCCGGCAAAAATCTGGTAAATAATGAAGGCCAGCAACAGGATGCCGCTGGCAGCCAGGATAACCTGTTTGGACGGGGGCGCTTGTTCAGGCTTTCCCTCCGCCTGTTGCCGCTGCCAGGCAGCATTACTGGTGTCAGCTGCCGGCGGCTTGTCCGGCGCAACCCGGACAAGCGGCTTGCCACAGTTGGGGCAGAACTGGGCTGTGTCCGGGCATTCATAGCCACAGTACAGGCATGTAATCATAGGCGGCTCCCTTCCGGTGTTTGAATTTCTCTGGCATTTTCCCAGCAGCAGGCTGCGGCGCAGGCGGATCATTCATACCCCTTTCAGGCGGGCAGACGTAAAGGGGGTTGGTGAGCTCAAGCAAGTAGGGGCTTTGTCATTGCGGTAAAGCGCATACCGTCAACTATTTGTTCCTGGCCGTCAGCAAGGAAGCCCAGTTTTTGATAGACGGGGACGGCAAAGGGGGAAGAGCGGACGCTGATTTTACCGAGGGCCGGGTTGTGCCGGCGGCATGTATTGATCGCGGCCTGGAGCAGATGTTTCGCGATGCCCCGGTTGTGCCATTCGGCCGCGGTGAACAGCAGCGTAATATGACGGTAATCCCACATTTCGATGACGCCGATGATTTGCCGTTCCTGCCGGGCAACCAGCATGAAAGCGCGATCGGCATAATGCGGCCGCTGCCGTTCGCGGGTGATAAAATTCTTAAAGGCCTGCAGCCCCTGTTCTGAATAGCCGGGGCCGACAAAGCGGTCAAAGGTTGCGGTGATTAAGACGAGGGCACTGCCGGCTTCCTCAGGGGAAATCTCACCGATTGTATAGTCTGCCATTGGTACCTCCTGCCTGCATGCCAATTAAAATTTGCTTAGCTGCCGCCACAAACCACTGCATACAGCAGCGCAATGCGGAATTGTTAAAAAGAACCAATTGTATTATACCCTATCTGACGGCGAAGGTAAATCGGTCGGCAGGCGGGAATTTCAACAAATCTTTTTGCCCGGCACCGCCGCCGTGGCCGGCAGCGGGCCGGCGGGGACGAGCGGCCGGTCAGGCTTGACGGCCAGCCAGGCGCCAATGCCGACTACGGCCAGGGCGGCGGTGAAGGTAATCGCCAGCTGCCAGCCATAGGTGGTAGCCAGCCAGGCAGTCAGGGTCGGGGCGGTAACCCCGCCGATATTGCCCCAGAAATTCATCCAGCCGGTGACGGAACCGGAGAATTTGCCGCCAATGTCGATACAGGCAGCCCAGCCGGCGTTGAAGGTGAAGCCGAGGGAACCGAGAGACAGGGTCAGCCAGAATACGTTCCACCAGGGATCAGCCGTGACGGCGCCGAGGTAGAGGGCGGCGCAGCAAATAGTCAGGCCGGTTATGCCGAACAGGGTCCGGACTTTGTGATTGGACAGGCCGGAGGCAATCAGCCGGTCACTGATAAAGCCGGTGGCCAGGGTCACCAGGCACAGGGCCGCCCAGGGGAAAGAAGCGGCAATGCCCATGCTGGTCAGGGTGAAATTGCGGGCTTCCATGAGATACATCGGCAGCCAGGCAAGGAAGACATACATGATATAGTCGGTGATAAAGAACTGAATCCCAACCGCCCAAAACTGGGAGGAATGCATAAAATCGCGCCAGGGGGCCAGTTCCTTGGCGGTGTCCGGCTGGAGGCCGGCTTCGATATGATCGGCCTCCGCGGCTGATACATATTTGTTGTCGCGGGGCGATTCGGTGGCGAAAAAGTACCAGGCCAGGGCCAGGACGATGCCGACAGCGCCGAAGATGATAAATACCGAACGCCAGCCAAAGGCCAGCATCAGGGCCACGGTGACGGCCGGGCCAAAAACGGGACCGATAAACATGCCGCTCAGGAACAGGGCTGAGCCCCGGCCGCGCTCGCCGGGGCTGAACCAGCGGTAGATGAAGCGGCCGAAGGACGGGGCCAGCGGGCCCTCGCCAATGCCAAACAAGGCCCGCATGGCGGCAAACATGGTAAAGTTGCTGCAGACGGCGGTTAAAGCGGTGAAGACTGACCAGAAGGAGGCGGCGAGGGTAATGGTTTTGCGGTAGCCGAACAGCTCGGCCATAATGCCGCCTGGGATTTGCATCAGGGCATAACCAAGAAAAAAAGCGGTTTGCAGTAAGCCCATGTCAATTTTGCTAAAACCGAATTCGGCCATAATGGCCGGGGTGGCGACTGACAGATTGACACGGTCCATGTAGGAGAGAAAGCTGATGAGAAACATCAGGGCCGCCAGATACCAGCGGAATTGAGAAGACTGGGGTTTCATAATAAATAAGACCTCCTGTACATAGTAGTGGTAGTGAAGTGACCTGCTGGTGGCCATCGGGCCTGATGGGCGGGCCACAGCACGGCCGGGCGCGAATATAAAAAACCTCCTGCCCCTGTAAAGGGGCAAGAGGTTGACTCTCGCGCTACCACCCTTGTTATATCTATAAACTATATAGATACATCTCATCAGGTCCAACAACCCTAGCAATATAACGGTTGCACTCATAGCGAGCTGATACCGGCGCCGCCTACTCAATGTTCAGCGTTGCAGTTCAGGAATGACGATTGTATCGTTCTGTTACCGGTTCGCACCAGCCACCGGCTCTCTGCAACATACTACACACAATTAGTTCCTTCATCACTTTTCCTTAACATTATGTAATTTTTATCGGTAAACAATGTAACACTGTAAACCTATGTACAGTATATACAGGATTTACGTCTGCTGTCAATGATAATTTCTTATGTCAGATAACCACAACAATCCCCGAGTCGGTAACCATATAGCCCTTTTCCCGGTCGGCTTCATGGTTATAGCCGATTTCCTCGCCGTCGGCAATTTTTATATTTTCATCAATGATGGCCCTTTTGATCTTAACGTGGCGGCCGATCTCCACATTTTCAAACAGGATCGAATCCTCGACCAGGCTGTAGCTGTTGATTTTGCAGCACGGCCCCAGAATGGACCGGCGCACCGTGCTGCCGCTGATGATGCAGCCGCCGCAGGTGTAGGAGTTGAGGCTCTGGCCGCGGCGGCCGTCCTCGTCAAATACGGTCTTGGAGGGCGGATAATTGCCCTGGTTGGTGATGATCGGCCACCGGTAGTTGTAGAGGTTGAGCTGAGGCACCACATTAATCAGGTCCATATTGGCCTCATAATAGGAATCGATCGTGCCGACATCTTTCCAGTAGCCTTTTTCCCCCGGCCCCATCTGGGGCAGCAGGTTATCCATGAAATTATAGGCAAAGACCCGGTCGCCGTTGCCGATCATCAGCGGAATGACATGTTTGCCGAAATCAAGATCGGCATGATGCTGCCGACTTGTTTTCAGTACTTCGATCAGTTTGGCGGTGGAGAAAATATAATTGCCCATGGAGGCAAAACAGGTTGTCCGGTCGGGAATAGTGACCGGTTCCTGGGGTTTTTCGGCAAAGGCGGTGACCCGGAAGCTGTCATCGACGGTGAAGATGCCGAACCGTTTGGCATCCGCCGGGGCTACCTCCAGCGCCGCCAGCGTCATATCGGCTTTATTGATAATGTGATAGCTGATCATTTGGCCGATATCCATCTTGTACACATGGTCGCCGCTGAAGATGGCAATATAATCGGCATCGGTCGCTTCGAGGATTCGCATAAGCTGAAAGATGGCGTCGGCCGTGCCCTTGAACCATTCTTCCCCGATATTGGTGGTCTCCGGTGAAATCGTGTCATAAAATTCGCCGAGTCCGGCCCATTTGGCCCAGGAGTCTTTAATGTGCTTGTTTAAGGAGTAAGCCCGGTACTGGGTGAGAATGTATACCCTTTTGATCCCCGAATTAAACAGGTTACTCAGGACGAAATCAATGATTTTGTATTTGCCGCCAAACGGAACATAAGGTTTGGGTCTGTTTACGGTAATCGGACTCAACCGTTCACCCTTGCCGCCTGCCAATACCATGGCGATCGTATTACCCGCAAAGTTGCTTATTGCCGAAGTATACATTATTCTCCCTCCTTTATTCGTTGTCACTGAAAAAGTACTGCCGGGAAAATGGAATGTAAGACAGGTCTTGCCATTTATTATTCTGGCAACAGGAATAAAATTCCTACTTTTATTGTAAATATTCTAATTAATTTAAATAAAAAACACAAAGTATAATTATTATTTGTTGACAATTGTTTCTAATTAAGTTAAAATTATCTTAACATCAAGATAAAAATTCCAGTTGCCGGGAGGTGAGTGAGCCTGAGCAGTGATGAACAGACGCTGGCAGTAAAGCTCTTTACGGTTCTGGTCAGAACCCACAACACACTGCTGGCAGCGGGCCGGCGGGATTTCAGGCAATATGGCCTGAATCAGACGGAGTTTGCCGTGTTGGAACTTTTGTATCACCGGGCTTCCTACCCGCTGCAGCAGATCGGGGAAAAAATCCTCATTACCAGCGGCAGCATCACGTATGTGATTAACAAGCTTGAGCGGAAAGGGCTGCTGGCGCGGACAACCTGCGCCGGGGACCGGCGGGTGACTTATGCCAGTCTGACTGAGACGGGGCACCGGCTGATTGCCGAGCTTTTTCCCCGCCATGGCCAGACGCTGGCCCGGGCTTGCCGGGGGCTGACGACAGCAGAGCTGGAGCAGGCGATTATTCTGCTCAGTAAGATTGAGACACATCCTACATGAGCCGTACGTGACTGTTAGGATGGCAGGTATTAAACAGCTTGCGAGGAGGTAAGGATAATGTTATTAAGCAATTGGGACAGGCATAGGGATGTTGGCATATTGATATTGCGGGTGGGTATTGGGTTAATGTTCGTTTTCCACGGCTGGCCGAAAATCTCCGGCGGGGTTGAAACCTGGAATAAGCTTGGTCTGGCGATGCAGCACCTGGGCCTGGGGTTCGCACCTGTATTCTGGGGCTTTATGGCGGCTGCAGCCGAATTCTTCGGCGGTATGCTGATCGCTGCCGGCGTACTGACCCGGCTGACGGCCATGGTTTTAACCTTCAACATGTTTGTGGCTGTTGTGCTGAAGTTTAGCACCGGCGCCGGTCTGAGCGGGGCGTCCCAGGCGCTGGAGATGGGAATCGTCTTCTTAAGCCTGATCTTTATCGGCCCTGGCCGGTATAGTGTGGACAATCTGTTTCCCAATAAGGACCTGCCCAAATTAAACCAGGCCAGGTAGAGGGGGTGAGCAGGATTAATACTGTGAGGACAATACGCCGGGTTGTGGCAGGCTCGGCCCAGGTTGACGGGGCGGGCGTAAGGCTGGTGCGGGTAATCGGCCGGGCCGATACCCGGGAGTTTGATCCGTTTCTGATGCTCGATGCCTTTGACTCCCGCAACCCTGACGACTATACCCGGGGGTTTCCCTGGCATCCGCACCGGGGGATTGAAACGGTAACCTATCTGATCAATGGTGACATTGAACATAGCGACAGCCTGGGCAATAAGGGGAGTATTCTGGATGGCTGCTGCCAGTGGATGACCGCCGGCAGCGGCATTCTCCACCAGGAAATGCCGCAGGCCTCGGAGCGGATGCTGGGGGTTCAGCTGTGGCTGAACCTGCCCCGCCGGGACAAGCTGGTCCGGCCCCAGTATCGCGACCTTGCCGCCGCCATGATCCCGCGAGTACAGGAGCCGGGGGCGGCTATCGGGGTGATTGCCGGCCGTTATGGCCAGACAACCGGTGCAACCCAGGGCGATTACGTAAAAACCCTGTTTCTGGATGTGGTGCTGGAACCGGGACGCGAGTGGCAGCTGTCCACAGCCCGGGAGGATACCCTGTTTGTCTATATTGTGGACGGGGCCGGCTGTTTTGCCGGCGACAGGCACAAGGTGACCGGCAGCCGCCAGGCCGTGCTGTTTAACAAGGGCGACAGGTTTGTTGCCCGGGCGGCCGAGCAGGGCCTCCGGTTTCTCCTGTTTGCCGCCGAGCCGCTGCGGGAACCGATAGCCTGGGGCGGACCGATTGTTATGAACACCCGTGAGGAATTGCAGCAGGCTTTTCAGGAGCTAGAAGACGGAACGTTTATCAGAAAATAGTGCCTAATCTGAAGAAAGCAATCACCGGTAACAGGGGATTGCTTTCTCGTTTTTTTGTACTATAATGTAATCATTGAACCCTGTTCACAGGTTGTGTTCGGCACAAAAGGGAGCGGACCGCTATGGCTGAGAAGTTATTTTATTTTGCCTTTGATTTTATTTTACCGCTGGTTGTGGGCTATTACCTGCACAGCAAGTGCTGGCTGAGTGAAAAAGCCTGCGACCGGATTATCATGATCAATATTACCGTCTTTTGCACGGTTTTGTCGCTGCTCAGCATCTGGGTAGTGCCGCTGGAGGCCGGTGTCCTGCTCTGGCTGCCGGTTTTCGGGATTATTTTAAGTTTCGTGCCGGCCCTGGCGGCTTATCTGAGCAGGAAGTATGAAGACGGCCCGGAAAAGGGCAGCTATCTGGCGGCGGCGATGTTGTCCAATACCGGCACGCTGGGCGGCTTATGCACGTTTTTTCTCTTTGGCGAGACCGGCTTTGCCTATATTCAGATTATTGCCCTGGCGCAAAATCTGCTGTTTTTGTTATTTTGTTTCCCTGTGGCCCATTATTATCAGCAAGTGTTTCAAAACAGCCGCGTTGCCGGCACCCTGAACGTTAAGGCCCTGTTTTTCAACCGTAAGCAGCTGCCTGTGGCCGGCCTGGCGGTGGGGGCGGCGCTGTCGGCGGCCTCTGTGCCGCGGCCGGAATTGCTGGGAGACCTGTTTCAGATTTTGATCCATCTGGCGGCCTGGACGGCGCTGATCCCGGCCGGCTACTCGATCCATTTTTCCACAATGCCCAAGTATTGCGGCTGCTGTATCAAGAGCCTGGTGCCGATTAAATTCATCGTCTCCCCGCTGGTGGCAGTCCTGCTGGCCTACCCGTTGTTTACCGATCCGGTTATTTTCGGCTCCATCCTGATTGCCGCCAGCGGGCCCACCGGCATTAACGCCATTGTCCTGGCCCGTTTATATCAGCTGGATCTGGATTTGGCCGGGGCGGCATTTTTTCTGACGACCGCCGTGTTTCTGGGAGCGGTGTATCCCCTCTTGTTTTTATGGCTCCATGTGTAGTCAGGCCGGTAGCCGGTTCAATCAGGCAGGTTAAACATAAACACCGTATCGGCTCCGGCCTGATACGGTGTTTAGTGTTTATGCTTGCGGTTTGTTGTCGCCGTCGGCCGGCGTTTCCCCGGTCTGCTCCTGGTTGTGCCGGCACCGGCCGGCACTGCGTTTACCGAATAAAAAGGTCCGGTGTCTGGACTTTAGCTTTCTGATAATGGCGCCGTCGGTGCCGGCCAGCGCTTTGCCGGTTTTATCGAGGGCATCGGCCAGGCAGCAGGCATAGGTGAGACTGCGTTTTAATCTTGCGCTCAGCCGGCGCAGCTGGGGCAAATAAGGCGCCAGCTCCATCGCCTGCAGGCTGACAGGCTGGCGAAAGACATAAAACTTCCAGGCTTCGCAGGCCATAGTGACAGGCAGGACAACGAGGATTAATGTCGTTATAATCTTCAGGGTTAACGGGCTGGCGGACGCGTTGTAAATATCCAGGCTCCAGCGGGGGTCAAGGCTGGAGACTATAAGCCGCGGATATAAACCGGTAAACAGGGAGGCGGTCAGGGCGATAATGGCCAGGCTGCTTAAGGCCAGACCGGGCAGCGGTTGTTCCCGCTCCAGGCTGCGGCGGCTGCAATACAGGCAGACCAGCGCGGCTGCGATCAGCACCAAGGCCGGACCTTTATGGCCAGCAGTGGCCGAGACGGCAGTCAGGGCGCCAAAGCCGGCGACGGCAGCCAGGGCATAGCCGCTGACAGCCAGGCCTGTCTGCCGCAGCCGCAGAGCCAGGCCGGACTCGAGCTTCCAGGTCAGGTATACCGCTCCCTGAACTGCAAACAGGAGCGTATAGGTGAGCCCGCTTACCAGGGAATAGGGGCTGAACAAAGCCAGGAAACCGCCGCTGTATTGTCTGTCACCGTCAACAGGCAAGCCGGCGAGCAGGCTGCCTAAGGCAATTCCCCAGATCAGCGCCGGCGCCAGGCTGCCCAGAAAAACCGACCCATAGCAAAAGCGGCGCCAGGACGGATGGTCCTCTTTATTGTGGAGTTCGATCGCCAGACCCCGGAGCAGCAGGGCCACAAGGACAACAAACAAGGCGAGATACAGGCCGCTGAACAGGGTGGCGTACACGTGGGGGAAGCCGGCAAATAATACCCCGGCGGCCACAATAAGCCAGACCTGGCTGCCTTCCCAGACCGGGGCGATTGACCGGATAAGCGCCTGCCGCTCGATATCGGTCCTGCCGGTCCACAGCAGCATGCCGACACCGAAATCAAGGCCGTCTAACACCAGAAAGCCGGTAAACAAGATGTAAAATAAAAGGAAGCAGAGTGTGTTCAGATCCATACGGCACCTTTCCGCAACAGTTATTATGGTTATGATTCCGGGCCGGCGACAATGACTTTGCGCATGAAATACAGGGCCGCTGCGCTCATGGCCAGATAAATCACCGTATAACCGGTCAGCGTTACCCCGATGCTGGTTAGGGATACAACCTTCGAGATACCCTGCTCGGTCCGCAGCAGGGTATAAACAATCCAGGGCTGGCGTCCCACTTCGGCCAGAATCCAGCCGGCGGTACTGGCGATATAGGGCAGGGGCATACTCCACATGATCGTGCGGAGCAGGACCGGGCTTGTTTCCAGCTGCTGCGTCCGCCAGTACCAATACACAAGGAGCAGCAGCCCTGACAGGTACAGGCTGATCAGGACCATAAGCCGGAAACTCCAGAATAACAGTGCGACCGGCGGGATATAATTGCCTGGTCCATAGGCTGCGGTAAGGCTGGCCTGCAGCTCTTTCATACCCGCCACCTCCGCATCCAGGCGGTTGCCGGCCATGAGGGACAACAGGCCCGGTACGGCTAGCTCAAAGGCATTGCTGCTCGTAGCGGGGTCGATCAGGGCCGCCACTGTAAATGGCGCCGGCCGCGACGTTTCCCACAGGCCTTCCATCGCGGCGAGTTTCATCGGCTGAACTTTCCCCAGATATTGGGTGTAGAAATGGCCGGTGCCAATAACGAGGACTGTGGCCAGCGCCGCACAGAGAAAGCCCAGGCGGAAGGAGGTTCTAAACAGGTTCGTATACCGCTTGTGCAGCAGGTAATAGGCACTGACAGCCATCATAAAGAAGCCTGCCGTCAGCAGGCCTGTCAGGACGGTATGGGTATACTGGTAAAAAACGTAGGGGTTTGTGATTACAGCCATAAAATCATGCAGCCGCAGGTGATCCCCGGCCAGGATATAGCCTGTCGGGTGCTGCATGAACGCGTTGGCTGTCAGAATCCAGAAGGCCGAGAGGTTGGCTGTCAGCGCCACCAGCCAGATGGTCAGCAAATGCAGCCGCTTGGACAGCGGCTCCCAGCCGTAGGCCCAGAGACCGATGAAGGTGGACTCCACGAAAAATGCCGTCAGGGTTTCGATGGCCAGAGGCACACCAAAGATATCACCCACAAACCGGGAATATTCGGACCAGTTCATGCCAAATTCAAATTCCTGGATAATGCCGGTAAGGATGCCCACTGCATAATTGATGAGAAACAGTTTGCCCCAAAATCTGGCCAGCACGTTATAGTGGGTATGGCCGGTGCGGACATACCTGGTCTCCAGCAGGGCAACCAGGAGGACCAGGCCGAGGGTCAGTGATAAAAACCAGAAGTGATAGGTCAGGGTTGTTGCAAATTGCCAGCGGGCCAGTAGTAGTTTATCCATTGTCTCCCTCATTGCCGGTTATTACGGTACTCCCTATTATTGCCGGTTTTGGCGGCGGCTACTCAGAAAAAAACAGCACCGTGTCTGGTGACGGTGCTGTGGCCGGATGGCTATAACAGGAAATCGGTTGATAAGAATTTGGATTTATCGCCTTTGACAATTTCCGTAATCAATTGCTTATTGGCCGGTGTTATTTTGGCGGCTACCATCGTCCTGATGGAAAATGCCCGCAGGGCATCGGCCACCGACAACGTGCCTTCGGCCGAATCCTTGCGGCCGGTAAAGGGAAAACTATCCGGCCCGCGCTGGCACTGGCTGTTGATATTCACCCGGCAGACCTGGTTGACCAGCGGGTCGATCAGACTGGCCATCAAAGCCGCATCGGTGCCGAAGATGCTGACCTGCTGGCCATAATTGGACTCGATGATATAGCGCACAGGTTCGCTGATATCATCATAGCCGGCTACCGGCACTACCGGCCCGAACTGCTCTTCCGTATACAGCCGCATTTTCTCCTTGACCGGGTACAGGACGGCAGGCCTGAACAGCGGCCCGGCGGCGGTGCCGCCGTCCGGATTGACTACTGCCGCGCCCTGGCTGACGGCATCGGCAATCAGTTCCTGCAGATATTGGCTTTTGCCCGGTTCCGGCAGGGGCGTAATTTTGACACCGCTCTCCCAGGGCATGCCGAGTGTAAGACTGTCGACTCTGGCGGCGAAGCGCCGCAGGAATTCGTCGATGATCCGGTTATGGACAAACAGGATTTTTAATGCCGTACAACGCTGGCCGTTATAGGATAGGGCCCCGGCCACTGTTTCCTCCACCACCTGGTCAAGGTCCGCGTCGGCCAGCACAATAGCGGCGTTTTTCGCTTCCAGGCCCAGAATACTGCGCAGCCGGTGGGGCTTGGGGTGCTGCTGCTTGAGAGTATCGGCCACGGCGCTGGAGCCAATAAAGGCCAGCACGTTGACCCGGCCGGACTGCAGCAGCGGGCCCACCACTTTTTGACCGGAGCCGTAAACCGTATTGACCACCCCGGGCGGAAATGCATCCCGGAAGGCCGCCAGCAGCGGCGAATGCAGCAATACGCCCAGCTTGGGCGGTTTGAAAACAACGGTATTGCCCATAACCAGGGCCGGAATCAGGGTGGTAAAGGTCTCGTTCAGCGGGTAATTATAGGGTCCCATACATAATACGACCCCTAACGGGGCCCGCCTGATCTGGGCCAGTATTCCCTGCTCGATGGTGAAGCGGGAGGACTCCCGGTCCAGGACCTTGAGCGCCTCCAGGGTATCGCGGATGTATTCCACTGTGCGGTCAAACTCTTTCTCGGCATCAGGCAGTGTTTTGCCGATCTCCCACATGAGCAGTTTTACCACCTCGGCCCGTTGGTCAATCATGCTGCGGGTAAAATGCTCCATATGGCGTATTCTCTGTTCGACCGTCATCGTCGGCCACAGGCCGCCGCCCTGATCATAGGCTTTTTCCGCCGCCGCCAGGGCCGCCAGGGCCTCCTCGCCGGTCAGGACCGGATAACAGCCAAGGACCACCGGCTGCAGGGTGCCGTCTTTTTGTACCTGGACCGGTGAGATTACCTGCTGGCAAGGTCCCTGCCACTGCCTGAGCTCGCCGTTAACCAGGTACTCCTGTTGCAGGACCGGCTGCTTAAGCCGGTATTGTTCCGGAATATCGGCCTCGCCGGGAAACAGGCTGCGCAGTTGTTCGTTGTGTTCCAAGATTTCACCACTCCTTTCTGCTTCGTTTCCATCCTCGGTATAGGTTAATACTTCGCGGCTGGCTGCCACTTTCCTCCAGTGTTTCTGCCTGGTTTGTTTTTTTACAGGTTAGTCATTCGCCTGTAAAAAATCGATTTCACCGTCGACCATGACAATCTCCGGGCGGGCCGACATGATCAGCGGGTCTTCACTCCATACGACCAGATCAGCGTCCAGGCCGGGGGCCAGGCTGCCGATCCGGTCGGCAAGCCCCAGAATCCTGGCGGCGTCGCAGGTAATCATGCGCAGCGCCTGCCGGGCCGGCAGGCCATAGCGGGTGGACAGGCCGGCATAGAGCGACAGGAAGCAGCTGGGGGTTACCGGATGGTCGCTCATCATGGTAAAGGCTACGCCCTGCCGGTACAACAGGGCCGGTGATTCCATGGTCTTGTCCTTCAGCTCCACCTTTGACCTCGTGGATAGGGTTGGCCCCAGCACTACCGGGATCTTTTCGGCTGCCAGCAGGTCGGCAACCAGATAAGCCTCGGTGCCATGCTCAATGATGATTTCCACATCGAACTCCCGGGCAATCCGGATCGCCGTAATAATGTCGTCGGCCCGGTGAGCGTGGGCCCGGAGCGGCATCTCCCGGCGCAATACCCTGGCGATTGCTTCCAGGCCCATATTGTATTTGAAATCCTTTTCCCCCTGCTGCTGCAGGTACTGGCGGGACTGCCAGAAGGCCTCGCGGATGAGGGCGGCGGTAGCCATGCGCGACACGGGCATCTTTTTGCGGTCGGCCCCGTAAACCCGTTTGGGGTTTTCACCAAAGGCGATTTTCAGTCCGGCATACCGCTGCAGCAGCATTTGTTCGACGGTGGCCCGGGGGGCTGTTTTCAGGAGTACGCATTGGCCGCCGATGGGATTGGCGCTGCCTGGCGCCACCATTACGGTTGTTACGCCTCCCTGGTAGGCTTCCAGCAGGCCGAGGTCGGCGGGGTTAATGGCATCAAGGGCATGCAGGCCGGGGGTAACCGGCTCGCTGCGTTCATTGACATCCGAACCGGCCCAGCCCATGCCTTCGCTTTCAATCCCTAAATGGGTATGGGCGTCAATGAGGCCCGGGGTGATGATTTTGCCGGTTACATCGATGACCCGGCAGGCGGACGGAATGTCCAGGTTGCTGCCGACGGCCCGTATCTTGTCGCTGCGGACGATAATGGTGCCCCGGTCCAGGGTTTTGCCGCACATGGTCAGGATTTTTCCCCCTGTTAATGCAATCATTTTTTTCCCTCCAGTCAGTATTTGCCGCCGCAAGCAGCAGCGGACCCCTGCCGTGAGCCGGCGGTTCTGGCGTCCCTTGTATGCAGTCAGGGCTCTATAACATATATTACCTCCTGCCGGCAAGATTTCCTGCCTGATATTTCCTGAACCGGTGCCGGGTAATGCGGGCGGGAAATATTGATTGCAAATAAATATAATATTGCAATCGTAGGTCTGGATACTATATAATGAACCAGAGAGGTGAGGCTAGTACTTCATCTTTCTTAAAAGCGAGGGAATAGTTTGCGCAGATTTTTTCGGCCGGCTAGGCGGAGGAGTCGCGCATATCGGACATATGTAAGGCGACGACAACAATTCAGGGCGGAAAAAGATGCGCAAAATATCCTTGATTTCAAGGGAGATGAAGTACTAAATGGATATTAATCTCAAAAGAAAGATTACCGGGCTGGAGCAGTCACAGCTTATTCATACTGCTCTTTGCCCGGACGGACAAATCACCCGGCCGAATCAGCTTGTTAAAACAGGCAGTTTGACTGGCCGCCGGGATTCACTGACAGAATTGCAGCAAAAAATACTGACGACCGCGATTGCCCTAAGCTACGAAAGCAGGCCTGATAAGCCGGATCCTGCCGCTTATAAGATGCACTTCAATGAGTTCGCAAAAATTTGTGGTGATTCAGCGCCTGCTGACATGTATGCTTATATCGTCAATGAAATTGAAAAAATATCCAAAAAAGGCCTGTGGCTGTATGATGAGCAGACAAAAACCCTGATCCGGACCCAGTGGTTCCAGGCGATTTCCTATCAGGGCCAGGCGATTCACTTTCAGTTTACGGAGCGCGTGCTGTCTCTAATTGCCGCTATTGATCCCGGTGATATTGAGTACCGGCTGGTAAAAGGAATTCAGTATAAAGGCAAGCATACGCTGGCCGTGTTTGAAATTCTCCGGTCCTGGCAAGCCGCCGGGGTGGTAGAATACAGTATTGCCGAGATGATGCGGCAATTATCGCTGGAACACACGCGCTATTCCTATGGCCAGCTGCGGCTGCGGGTTATTGAACCGTCAATCCAGGAAATTTATGAATGGGATGACGCTATTTTTGTCCGGTTTGGCCCCACATTTTCCGGGCGCCGGGTGGAAGGTATCTGGTTTGAAGTGATAACCGGGGAAAAAGCCCGGGAGCTGCGAAAAAAAGAACCGGAATTTAAATTCTCATCGCCGGAGCAAAAACATGGGCAATCAATGTGAATTTAACGATTGCAATGACAATGTTTGTTGCAATCGATAAAAAGTTGTCCTATAATATAGATAACTGAAAGAAGCGGCGAGATAGTATTGAGTAGCTCCTTTTTTGCGCGAGATAAAAATGTATGATTTTATTGAATTAGAACCTGGATGGGCGTAAAATGATACTAATCAGACAATGTCTGGCGCAGCCGGTTGTGGTGGCAGGGACGGGACAGGCAGCAGCGAAGCCAGGCGAATAACAGCAGGAGATGTATGTATGAGCATGCAACCGGATGTAATGATCGTCAATGCCCGTATTTGGACCGGGGAGCCGGCCAGGCCTTATGCGGCAGCGCTGGCGGTTAAAGACGGTTTGATAGTGGCGGTTGGCGGCACTGACCAGCTGCGTTTGCTGCCGGGGCGCCGCACCCGGGTTGTGGATGCGGCTGGTCAACTGGTTTTGCCGGGTTTTATTGATAACCACACCCACCTGCTGGCCGGCGGGCTGCAGCTGTTGTCCCTGGATCTGCGGGCGGTGGCCGGGAAAGACGGCTTTATCCGGGCCATTGCCGGGAGGGCGGCTGTTATGCCGCCGGGGCAGTGGCTTACCGGCGGCGGCTGGAATAATGATCAGTGGGCACAATCCCCGCTGCCGTCGAAAGAATGGGTGGATGCGTTTACCGCCCATATCCCGGTTTTTCTGACCCGCAGTGACCTGCATATGGGCTTTGCCAACAGTGCGGCCCTCCGCCTGGCCGGAATCAGCCGGAATACAGCCAATCCCCCCGGGGGTGTTATTGAACGGGACCCCTGGGGTGGTGAACCTACCGGTATTCTTAAGGATAATGCCATCCATCTTGTGCAGCGGTGCCTGCCGGCGCCCACCGAGGAGCAGTATGACAAGGCCCTGACCGCCGCGTTGCGGCATGCTGCCCGGCTTGGCATCACCTCGGTTCAGGATATCACCGCCTGGCAGGGCTGGCAGGACTGGGAGGCGTTCCGGCGCTTTCAGCAGCAGCAAAAGCTGACTCTGCGGATTTATGCCCGCACGCCCATCTCTGAATGGGAGCGGCAGCCGGCCCTGGCGGCAGAGGGGTTCGCCGGTGATGCCTGGTTGCGGCTGGGCGGGGTAAAGGGGTTTGTCGACGGTTCGCTGGGGTCAGGAACGGCGCTGATGTTTGCCCCCTATGACGACCGGCCGGACACGGCCGGGCTGCTGGCCGACCAGATGTATCCGGAAGGGCTTATGCAGGCGCGGATTGCGGCTGCCGATAAAGCCGGACTGCCTGTAGCGGTGCATGCCATCGGCGATAAGGCCAATCATCTGCTGCTGGATATATTCGAGGCGGTTATGAAAGCCAATGGGCCGCGGGACCGCCGGTTCCGCATTGAGCATGCCCAGCATCTGCTGCCGGCCGATGTTGTGCGCATGGCGCGGCTGGGCATTCTGGCTTCCGTGCAGCCGGCCCATGTGTATGAGGATGGGAGCTGGGCCGGTAGCCGGATTGGCGAGCAGCGCTGCCGGCAGGCCTACGCCTTTCGCTCCCTGCTGGCGGCCGGTGTTGCCGTTTCTTTTGGCACTGACTGGCCTGTGGCGCCGCTAAACCCTTTTCAGGGCATTTGCACAGCCGTAACCCGCCGGACGCAGGCCGGCACCCATCCCGGCGGCTGGGTGCCTGAGCAAAAGCTGACTGTCGGTGAATGCTTGCAGGCTTACACGCGGGGCAGTGCGTATGCCGAATTCAGCGAGGCAGTCAAAGGGACGCTGGCAGTTGGCAAACTGGCTGACCTCATTGTGGTTTCCCGGGACGTGCTAGCAGCTCAGCCGGAAGCAATCGCCGAAACCCGGGTCTTGTGCACAATCGCCGGCGGCACCGTTGTCTATGAAGAATAGACAATAGCTGCCGGCGTGTATTGCAAGCCGTTATCTAGCTGATTTTTATACTGGAGGGATGAAAGATGAAGTATGCAAAAAATAAGCTGGCCATTGTCGGTGTGGGGCATGTGGGCTCAGCGGTACTGAATTGTGCTTTGTCCTTTAACCTGGCATCAGACATTGCGCTTATCGATATCATTGAAAAAAAGGCCATTGGTGAAGCCCTGGATGCCAGCCACGGCACGCCGTTTGCCCCTGGCCCGAATGTGCATATTCATGCCGGCGGTTATGAAGAATGCAAAGATGCCAGGGTGATTATTGTGGCCGCCGGTCCCAGCATTCTGCCGGGCGAGAAAACAGACCGCCTGCTGCTGGCCGACAGGAACGTCCAGGTGATCAAAGATGTCATGACGGCAATAACGCAATATACCAAAGAGGCCATTATCATTATCATTACTAATCCGCTGGATATAACCCTGTATTGTGCCCAGAACCTTTTTGGCTATCCCCGGCATAAAGTGTTTGGCACCGGCACAACCCTGGAAACGGCAAGGCTCCGGCGGATTTTAGCCACTAAATATGCTGTGGACCCTAAGAACGTCCATGGCTATATGCTGGGGGAACACGGCAATTCGGCCTTTCCGGCCTGGAGCCTTGTGAATGTGGCCGGAATCCCCAGTGACAGGCTGGATGAGTATTTTCAGCCGTCTGAGCCGCTGGACCGGGAAAAAACAGCGGCGGCGGTTGTGAATGTGGCCTATGATGTCCTCAATTTTAAAGGCTGCACAAACTCCGGCATCGCCATGGTTGCCTGCCGGCTTGCCCGGGCCGTGCTGTTCAATGAAGGCAGTATTTTTCCTGTGTCGACAACCCTGACGGGAGACTACGGCCTGAGCCAGGTTGCGTTGAGCCTTCCCTGCCAGATTACTGCCACCGGTGTAACCAGAAGGCTTAATGTTCCCCTGCTGGCGGCTGAAAAGGAAAAGCTGCACCACAGTGCGGCCAGCATCAGCCAGGTGCTGCGGTCGGTAGGCTTAGTCGGCTAGCTCACCGGTCCATTGCGGAACACAGTAGGCTGACTACGGCAGGAGGTGGAGATTTTCAATCAATATGTAATACGGGCAATGGTGCCGTCTGATTATGCAGCGGCCCTGAGCCTGTGGCAGCAGACCGCGGGGCTGGGGTTGAGCGAGGCCGATTCTGCTGCGAATATTGACCAGTTTCTAAGCCGGAACAAGGGAATGAGCTTTGTTGCGCAAGCGGGGCAGGAGCTGATTGGCACCTGCCTGTGCGGCCATGACGGACGGCGGGGGTTTCTCTACCACCTGGCAGTGCAGCCCGGCCACCGCCGGCAGGGAATCGGCCGGGCGCTGGCTGAGCGGTGCTTAGCGCAGCTTAAGGCCGCCGGTATAGCCAAGTGTCATTTGTTTGTGCTGGCCGATAACCGGCAAGGGCTGGCCTTCTGGGGCCATGTAGGCTTTCAGGGGCGAACGGATATCTGTATCTACTCCAGCAATATCGGCCGCTAATCCATATTGACATTCTGGAAAATATATGTAAAAATATTTTCAAGGTGAGTGTGCATAACAGCAGCGATGCTGGAGCTGTACAGAGGCTTGGCAAGCCTTACACGCGGGTAACAGCCCTGCGGAGTCACAACACTGTGATTCTGCGGGGTTTTCTTATTGGCTGATGGCGGGCTTGTCTGGCTGTCCGGGGTTTACAACCCATTGCTGCAGGGCAGAGGAAAGGGGTTGACAAAATCACGCGGTGAAAGGAAGGCGGTTCGACTATGAGTGAACTTTTTTTCCGGAATACACCACAGCTGGCAACAGAGCGGTTACTTTTGAGACGGCTTGAGCCTGAAGATGCCGCAGCGGTTTTTGCGTATGCCTCAGATCATGAGGTAACGAAATACCTGTCATGGGATACCCATAAAACAGTGGCGGATTCGCTGGCCTTTATAAATTTCACGGTCGAACGGTACCGAAAAGATGAGGCCGGAGACTGGGCCATTATTCTGCAGGCAACGGGAAAACTCATCGGCACCCTGGGGTTTCCCCAGGTCGACAGGAAAAATAATCAGGCAGCTATCGGCTATGTGTCCGGCCGCCATTACTGGGGCGCCGGCCTGATGCCGGAAGCTGTCCGGCGGCTATTGCAGTTTGCTTTTCATGAGCTGAAGCTAAACCGGATTGAGTGTATTCACGCTTTGCCAAATACGCGGTCAGGACGGGTTATGCAAAAGGCGGGTATGACTTTGGAAGGGGTTGCCCGGGAGCGGCTGTTCGCTAAAGGCCGGTACTGGGATGTTAAACAATATGCCATTCTCCGGTCGGACTGGCACCGGGCCAGAGGGATACGGTAACCTCTAGCAGCATGGCCGGCGGCGGGGGAAGTTGATTGGAGTCACCTATGAAAGCAAAGCACGCTGGCTTATTGCAGATTCATGCAGCAGTATTTTTATTTGGTTTATCCGGTTTGTTTGGGAAACTCGTGGCTTTGCCGGCCGGCTTCATTGTTTTGGGCCGGGTGTTTTTTGCCGGCATCTTTCTGTTGCTGCTGCTGGTTTATCTCCGGCAAAATCTCAGGCTGAAACGGCAGCGGCATTATGTTTATCTGGCCGGAATGGGCATAATCCTGGCAGTCCACTGGGTCTCTTTTTTTCTAGCGATTCAGACCGCCACCGTCGCCATCGGGCTGTTAACATTTTCTACATTTCCCGTCTTTGTAACCTTTCTGGAACCATATTTTTTAAAAGAAAAAATCAGGCCTGCCGATATCCTTGCCGCCTTGCTTACCGTCTTGGGGGTTATGCTGGTGATCCCGGAATTCCAGTTGCATAATAATGTGACCCAGGGTGTTCTGTGGGGAATAGTCTCCGGCTTCACCTATGCTGTGCTATCAATGCTTAACCGGAGCTTTGCCGGTGAATACTCTGCTTTGGTCATTGCCTTCTACGAGCAGGCCGCGGCCGCCATCCTGCTCTTGCCGCTGCTTCTCCTTTGTCCCCTGCCGGCGGTGCAGGCTCAGGACATCCTGTTGCTGATGCTGTTAGGGGTCGTTTTCACAGGTGTTTCTCATTCCCTGTTTATTAACGGCCTGAAAACAATCAACACCCAGACGGCCGGCATTATCTCCAGTCTGGAGCCGGTATATGGCGTCCTCTTTGCGGTTATGCTGCTGCAGGAGATACCGGCACTAAGAGAAATTTGCGGCGGCCTGATTATTGTCGGTACTGTTGTCTACAAGTCCATTGACGCAGGGGCGCCGTCCCGGTGAGGAAGCATCTTTTTGCCGGGCAGGGTACAATAATTAAAAATAAATTGCTAGTACTTCCTCTTTCTTAAAACCACTGAATAGTTTGCGTAGATTTTTTCGCAAGGCAAGGCGGAGGCCGTTAACCGATTCGGTAAGACCTGCTGTAATGAGGCCGGCAGGTGATAGGGCTCTTATTCCTTGCGCGGGCCGCGCATAGCGGACATATGTAAAGGTGACGACAACGCAGCAGTCATTTTGGCCGTCATCAAACTAAAAAGATAATGTGGTCAAGACACTAGTTTAGGAGGTTATGTGATGAGTCAAGCAAAAGAATTACCACAAAATCAGCCAGGCCATTTACGGATTGTATTCGGCAATACCGACCGGGCGGCAGACGAGATAATCGCCTATATCCGCAGCAATGTCAGCGAATTTGCCGGCCTGAGCATGGCGGCGGCGGCCGTCCCGCAGCGGGTTGGCCAGGCCGTTGTTGATGTCAAGGTCCCGGCGGCTGCAATAGACAAGGCAAAGCTCCGGCAGCGCCTGAATGAGGCCGGGTCATGCATGTTCCAGGTTGAGGCCATGGAAGAAATTAAATAAACAAACAAAGTAAACAGGGCTCAACATGACAGTTCTTTTGACTCAAGGGGACGGTTCTCTTGAGTCTGTTTTTATTATTGAATTAGTGGGATTTTTTTCGGCAGGAAGCAGTCATTAAGCCAGCAACAGGGGCCACTGAAATAGCGTGGCTAAAAATGAGTAATGGCGGCAGGGCCGCCGATTGGCGGTTGATGTTGATAATTAGCAAGCAAAAAAATGACTCAAAAGAACCGTCCCCCTGAGTCAAGGCAAGCCAGCAACAGGGCCATTGAAAATAGCATGCTAAAAATGAGTAGTGGCGGCAGGGCTGACGATTGACGGTTGATGTTGATAATTAAAAAATGACTCAAGAGAACCGTCCCCTTGAGTCACCCGTGGGTAAAAAAATACATTTTTTGTAATTGGAAAATAAAGGAATTGAATTAAGCGATGACGAACAAGTGTATACATGTTGAAAGAATGAAGGTTTTAGGGATTTGCCGGGATATTTATTTGGTTTATTTTTAGGTGGCGCGGCAAAAATGACAGGATATGTATTAAGCTGACGGAGGTGTCGATAATCAGCTGAAAGGCTGGGATTGTGGAGAAGCTTAATGGAATAAAGCGGTTAATGGTAATTGGCAGGTCATTCCGGCAAAAACTAACTGTGATGGGATGTAAACCATAAAGGGAAAAGAGGGATGTTTTGTTTGCGTCGTTTGAACATTGCGTGGAAGGCATACCTGATTGTCAGTGTTATAATTACTATAGCCGCCGCAGCTGTTGCCGGTTATTTTATTGCTGAAAAAAAGGATCTGCTTGTTACCAACAAGCAATTCGCTTTATTAAAATTAGCCTCAACCCTTGAAAGAGAGCTCAATCAGGATGAGCTGGCCAGGGAGATTATCAAGGGGGACGGATCAGCAAGTAACCAGGCAGAGAAGGCTGCTGTTCTTAATAATGTGTATCAGCCGTTTTTATTAGAGACAGCAATGGCAAACCCTGAATATGAGCTTGGGATTTCTTTTGATAACCCGGCCGGCCGGGAGGGTCAGTCCGGGCTGCATGTAAGCTACCCACTGTATATTGACGGTCAGTTCACCGGTTATATGGAGGCAAGTTATAGGCCTGATTATCTCGATATGGAGATCGGCCGGCACACACTATCACTGCTCAGTTTGGTGTTTGGCTGCTGGTTTTTGACAATGTCACTGCTCTATTTGGTTTTTTATAAGCTTACCGTTGAAATCGGCCGGTTAGCCTCTCCAGCCAGTGAAGCGGGGGCCGAAGGACGGGAGGAGGCAGCAGGACGGCAGGCAAATTCAAAGCTTGCCTGCCTGATAGATCTTTGTCCGCTGCCGATTATTGAGTTAGACAGTAATGGCTGTATCGCCAATTTGAACAAGGCTATGCAGGATTTTTACAACAAATATCTTGCATACAGCCGGGAAGCGATAATTGGAGAATCGATTCAGGTACTATCCGGTCAGTTGGGTATTGAATATAAGAAAAGCTTTATTGGCCGGATAATGGCCGGACAGGAAATTAGAAACGAATACGTAAGACAGCTGGACTGCGACTGGATAATAAACGGAGCGCCGATTATTAATGCCGCTACCGGCCGCGTTAACGGGGCGATTGCCATTTATCACGATATATCCGAAGCAGAGAAAACCAAGCAGGAAATGGCAAGGCTGGAGGGCCTGAATGCGATTGGCGAGACGGCAGGCTCTGTGGCCCATGAATTACGGAATCCGGCCTGTACAATAAGAGGTTTTGTGGAGTTATTACAGAGGAAATGCCGGGAGGATCAGCGGGAATATTACCGGATTATCTTAGAGGAATTAGACCGGATGAATGGTATCATCGAGGACTTTCTGTCGCTTACCAGGACCCGGCTGGTTGATAAAATACCCCTTGATATTAACGAGGTGCTGCACTCGCTGTACCCCCTGATTTTGTCTGATGCCATTAAAAACGGGATTGAGCTGAAATATTGTCTTTGTGACAAGACGGACACCCTTGAATTGAATCCAAGGGAGATCCGGCAGCTTGTTCTTAACCTGGCCCGGAACGGGATGGATGCCATGGGCCCGAGGGGGACTCTCCGGATTTCCACCAAGAAATCGGTTAATGGCGTAACGCTTGTTATTCAGGATACCGGTACCGGCATCCAGCCGGAACTAATTAACCGCATATTTGAGCCCTTTTATACCTCGAAACAAAATGGAACCGGCTTAGGCCTGGCCGTGTGCCGGAATATTGTTGAAGGCCATGGCGGGGTGATTAAGGTGGAATCTGAGGTCAATAAAGGTACGTCGTTTACCATGTTTTTCCCCCGGGTCGAGCCGGCGTGCTGCTGCGCGGCCAAGCCCGGTCAGGAAGCGGCTGTTATTCCGCGGTCTGAAGAAGCAGGACGCCGGGCAGGAGGGCTTTTACAGGCCGGAAAAAGCCGCACCCTTTAGGTGCGGCTTTCAGCCTGTAGACAAAAGCAGAATCACTCCCAACATTATGGTAAAATGAAGAAGGGAGTGATTTTATTATGTATGTAAAAAAGAATCGAGACAGCCAAAGGCAAATCAAGTTTGTATGTTTGGAAGATTTAGTGCCCGAGCAGCATATGTTACGGGATATAGATAGAGCCATTGATTTTAGTTTTATCTACGAAGAAGTAAAAGGATTATATAGCGAGATAGAGTGGGGAAAACCGGGAATCGACCCGGTAAGCCTGTTTAAAATAGTATTTATACAACACCTGTTTGGAATCCGAAGTATGCGTCAGACGATCAAAGAAATAGAAGTGAATATGGCCTATCGGTGGTTTATCGGCTACGATATGACAGAACCGATCCCCCACTTCTCGACCTTTGGCAAGAACTATACGAGACGATTTAAAGATACGGATGTGTTTGAGCGGATATTTGCCCGTATCTTACAAGAAGCCGTTGATAGTGGTTTTGTCGATGCGAGTGCCGTGTTTATGGATGCAACGCATATCAAAGCCAGTGCAAACAAAAAGAAAGCCCGGAATGAAATGGTAGAAAACCAGGCCAAGCAGTATCAGCAGCAATTAGAGGAAGAAATCAACAAAGACCGGCAAAATCATGGGAAAAAGCCCCTGAAAAAGGATGACGATGAGCCTCCGGAAATGAAAGCAAGCAAGCAAAGCTGCACCGATCCGGAAAGTGGGCTATTCCACAAAGGAGAGCATGACAAGTGCTTTGCCTATGTGACTAACACAGCCTGTGACCGGCATAACTTCATTCTGGACTTTGAGGTTGGGGCCGGAAATAGTCACGACAGCACCCTGTTTGATAGAGTGTATGACAAGCTAATCGGTCAATTTCCAGAGATCAAAGTAGTGGCTGTAGATGCAGGATATAAAACGCCGTGGATCATGAAGCAGGTAATAGATAGTGAAAGGATTCCGGCCGTGCCGTATAAGCGGCCAATGACGAAAGAAGGATTCTTTAAGAAATACGAATATGTGTATGATGAATATTATGATTGCATAGTGTGTCCTGGCAATCAGGTACTGTCATACAGTACAACGAACCGGGAGGGATACCAGGAATTTAAAAGTGATCCCAAGTACTGTAAAGACTGTCGGTATTTATCGCAATGTACCCAAAGCCAGTTACACCAAAAACTCGTCACACGTCATGTATGGGAGAACTACATAGAAATAGCCGAAGACTATCGGCATATGCCAGTCTATCGAGATATCTATAAACTGAGAAGTCAAACGATTGAGCGGGTATTTGCGGATGCAAAGGAAAAACATGCAATGAGATATACACAATTGCGGGGTCTGCAAAAAGTAAAGATGCAGGTAACCCTTATTTTTGCCTGCATGAATTTAAAGAAGCTAGCCACCTGGAAACGGAGAACGGGGCTATTAGCTCCTTTGTTTGCCGATTTTTGGCTCGGAAAACTTGCTTTTTTATCTCCTTGTTTCCACTCATTGACAAAAGGCACCTTACGCTTTGCGTAAAGTGCCTTTTTGTCTACGGTCTGAAAGCCGCACCCTTTAGGTGCGGCTTTGTTTTCCTGATAGAAAGGTTAACTTTCCCTGGATAAGGGCAACAGCGGCTTCCGCTTTTGCTATGGCTCGGCGCAAGCCGTGTTTCTTTATTGGCCGGCTGCTGCCTGCCGGTCTGGTGAAACCCCAAGCGGGCACAGCGGGTTATGTGTTGTCTGCGCCGGCAAAGCATTGCTGAATGCGGCTAAAGGCCCAGTCTATCTCGTCCCGGGTAATTGTCAGCGCCGGGGCAAAGCGGATGATGTTTGTGTGGGTTTCTTTGCACAGCAGGCCCCTGTTTTTCAGTTGTTCACAATAGGGCCGGGCCGGTACTGTCAGTTCGAGGCCGATAAACAGACCCCGGCCGCGGGCTTGGCTGATGACCGGATGGGAGAGCCGGCGGAGCTTGTCAAGAAAATACCGGCCCAGGGTAAGCGAGTTTTCCACCAGGTTTTCTGCTGCCAGCACCTCCAGGGCGGCTGTGGCCACGGCGCAGGCCAGGGGATTGCCGCCAAAGGTAGAGCCATGGGAGCCCGGGTTGAATAAGCCCAGAATGCTTTTATCGGCCGCAACGGCGGAAATGGGAAGCACCCCGCCGCCTAAAGCCTTACCCAGTATATACATATCAGGGATGACATCCTCCCAGTCACAGGCAAACAGTTTTCCCGTCCGCCCCAAACCTGTCTGAATCTCATCGGCGACAAATAAAACGTTATTAGCTGTGCACAGCTGGCTGGCCTGGCGGAGAAAACCGTCAGGGGGGAGAATAATACCGGCTTCGCCCTGAATCGGTTCCAGCAGGAAGGCGGCCGTGCTGGGGGTTATCGCTTTCTCCAGGGCGGCCAGGTCACCGTAGGGAATCAGGACAAAACCCGGGGTAAAGGGGCCAAAGCCTTCCTGGTATTCAGGCGCAGAAGAGAAGGAGGTAATCGTTACTGTCCGGCCATGAAAATTTCCGGTGCAGACGATAATCTCGGCCTGATTTTCCGGCACGCCTTTATGGCGGTAAGCCCAGCGCCGCACCGCTTTTATTGCCGTTTCCACCGCTTCGGCGCCGGTGTTCATCGGCAGGAACATATTCTTGCCGGTAAGTGCGGCCAGCTGCTCAAACAACTGATACAGCTGATCATTATAGAATGCTCTGGAGGTTAAGGTTACTTTATCGGCTTGATTTTTTAGGGCGCTGATAATTTTCGGGTGTCTGTGGCCGTGATTAAGGGCCGAGTAGGAACTGAGCATATCCATATAGCGGTTGCCTTCCGGATCTTCCACCCATACCCCTTCTGCCCGGGCTATTACTATTGGCAGGGGATGATAGTTGCGGGCTCCCAGCAAATCGGTTTTGCGCATAATTTCCTTGGAAATAACCATACCTTTTCTCCTTATACGGTGATATTGTTCTCGCTTTGTACCCTTTCCCTGATGACCAAGCCAAATCCTGCCGGCCCGGGCTTATTTGACTAAAAATTTACAGCTGTAGCAGGTGCGTATTCATATTGACAGTCCCGGGATTAAGTTATATTCTAGCAATAGATGTATATGTGCATATGCACTGTGTTTTTGATTATATTGTGAAAGGTGTTAGTATCATGGAACATGCTGCAGGTACCTATCCTAAAACCCCCAGTCCCTGTCTGTGTCTTAACCTACGGCGGGCTTCCCGGGCGGTAACCGGGTTTTACGAACAAATCTTACTGCCCAGCGGGCTTAAAATTACACAATATTCCCTCCTGCGGCACCTGGAGCACGTGGAGCCGGTTACAATCAGTGAACTGGCGAAAGTCATGCGTATTGACCGGACGACGCTGAACCGGAATATGAAGCCGCTGCTTGAGGCCGGTTTCATCGCCCTGAATACCGGCATCGACCCGCGTTCCCGGCAAATCCGCCTTACTGAAGCGGGCAAAGCAGCCATCCGGACTGCGTCAGGGTTATGGGATGAGGCCCAGGCCGCATTACGGCAATATCTGGGGGAGCCGGAGGTGGAGCAGTTTAATCACCTGATCGCCAAACTGGAGGCCTTGGTACCGTAATATACCGGTTTTTCCCCTGCTGTTATCCGTAAGCCATAGCCGGGCGTAAGCAGTACGCAGTCAGGGGAGGCCGGCCGGACTGGTTTAGGATCAGAGCTGGGTTTCGCAATAACACAGGGATTTCAGGCGCTCAATCGCGAAGCTGGCGTCGGCCAGAATTTCCGGCCAGTATTTAATATTGTCCACGATCTTGTTTTGTATTTCCACTGTCAGGGCATCCCAGGGGATCAATAAGGGATGGAGCTTTTTTTGCTCATTGAAGAGTCGGCTGTATTTCCAGCCGGCTTCTTTTTTTTCCAGTGACCAGCGCTTATGATCATATTCGGCTAACAGCCGCAGCTCTTTGGCGGAGAATTCGATTGGCGCCGGCTTTTCATTGACGGCAACAACATCATAGTTAATTTTGCGCAGGGCATTGGGAATGTGTTTGGCCAGGCTGCGGACCGTCGCCTTATATTCTTCCCTGAGGCCGGGCCAGGAACAGCGGTAGCCGGCAGCGGCCTGATCATTATCTTCCCGCAGATAAGCCGATTTATGATGGAGATCCATCGCCAGCTGCTCAATCTTTTCGCTGTAGAACGCATCATGCATCAGGTGCCGGGCAAATTGCTCTTCATCTACGTGCAGCTTCAGCTGCTCTTTCGGCGGCAGATGGGATTGTTCCCACTTTTTCGCTTGTGACAGCCGGCTCATTTCCAGGATTGCTTCCATTGACCTTGATTCATGCTTATACCTGGGAGCCTTGAGGAGGGCCCGCAATACCCCGTCGTCAATCTGCGCCTGTCCGTGTTCGTTCAGCAAATGCGGTGTTTTGCGTTCTAACAGGGAACGCAGCAGCATAGCCCGGCGGATCACAAATAAATGGTCTCCCTGTTCATCGGTCTGATTCGGTCCCAGGATATTGACATAACCGCGCAGGCGGCTGACAAAATCCGGCCCTTTGGCGCTTTGGAAATGCCGGAGGAACTGTTTATACTCTGCTTCGTCCTGCAGTGTTTCGCCGCAAAACTCTGTAAAGGTGCTGCTGGTGCCGCCGGCAAATACAAAAATCGCTTTGCCCAGCGGATGCAGCGAATCGCCTTCCCGGAAGACCCCGTCCTGCATCGGGGCCAGAAAGTACTTCAGCCAGCCCAGGCTGCCGTTGAAGGCGGAATCAAATTCGTCAAAAAAGACCAGCGGGAGTTTGCCTTCAAGGACAAGATCCCGCACCCTGTGAAAAGCGGCAATGAGGTCTGTCAGGCTTTGCAGCTGGGACAGATTAAAGCTTAGTTTTTGAATTAATCCGGGGGCAATACTGGCGGCTACCTCGGTAACGCCAAACGATTTGCCGGAGCCCGGGGTGCCGAACACGGCGATGGAGAGCGGCCGGGTGGCATGTTTGGCGGAAATGTATTCCAGGATGAGGTTTTTTATACTGCGGTAACCCTCAATTTCAGTCCGGTCCACTGTGATTAAGCTGCCGAATCTGGCGATGGGGATAAATTTAAGGGCGCTTTTTTCACCGTTTTTTACAATATCATAGGCAATCTCCGACAGGCCGGTAGAGCTTTTGTCTTTAATAATGTACCAGCAGGCCCGGCATTTGGGGTTGTTGGAATTGCGAATGGGAACATCCTGAATGTGTTCTTTATAGATGAAATCATTTTCGCCTTCGCTAAATATAGCGGGATCAGGGAAGTTATTATCCGGCAGCCCGGCACCGAAACCGAGGTTATAATATTTCTGGGCCGCAACAATCCCCTCGCGGATGCCTTCTTCAATTGATTTAGTCAGATCCTCCTGCAGCTGGAGGCCGGCGACAATGCTATGGGCAAGGCCGGCAACAAAACAGGACGAGAGGCCGTACATTCGGCCCTGTGATTCTTTGATAAAACTCCCCTCAAACTCATTAGTCATAAAAAATAGACGCGATTCAGCGGTCAGGCCGTCATTGCGATAATAAACAGCGCCTTCCAGGCCCAGGGGGACGATAAGGTGGCGGGCATTGGCCAGATAGGCAAGGGCCGGATTATTATTGATTTGCCAGACAAAGTCCAGCGCCGTTTTTTCCCAGGAGAGGCCTTTGCTGATATTAACGCCCTTGGCCCGCAAATCGTCGCCGTAAATAACGACAATGGCATGCGGCAGGTGGTTTTTTTCAATCTGCTGCCAAATAGGGCTGGAGCTGGCGGGGTTATTGGTTTTATAAATAATAACAGGCGCTGTGCCGGGCGTTTTCAAAGCCAGCGGCCAGTATTCCTCGCTCGCGTTAAAGCCGTCATTGTTGTCATCCAATATGACCAGCCGGGCCTGCACATCGTCCTCAATAATGGGCAGCAAGGCGGGGGAACCGGCGGCAGGCCCGGTAAACCCCAGAAACCGGGCTATGCGGTAGACCCTGTCAGGCAGGCCGGCCTGATGCTGTACCGGGAAGAGACCCAACTCCAGCGTAGACCGGAGAATTCCCGGCGGCAGGCTTTCGTCTGCCAACTGCAGCTGGGGTGAATGGACGACCGCTCCTGTTGATAAAGCGACAAGCTTGGCCAGTAATAGCGCTGCGCCGCCTTTGCTGGCCTGCTGCAGCTGGGGGAAATGCTGCCAGTTTAACCCCGCAGGACCCTGCTGTTTAGTTTGCCATTGATGGATATTTACACAGATATCGCCAGCGACGGCAATACTCACTTTGGTATTCTTCACAGTTTGTGACCTCCCCCTGTTTGACCAGCCGGTTACCGGCTAATCTGTTTTCTTTATTGTAGCTGTTATTAATATTGTAGTTGATATTAAAGGCAAATGTAATCATAATGTGATTGGGGCAGCGAAAAAAAATTCCCCCTGTAACGCTGCAGGCAATTGCCCTGGCAGGCATTGTCGAAAATCGTCAAAACTGGTATACTGAGCTTTGAGGTGTTTGCTATTGAGTAGGCAAAGAAAGATGCTGACGCTAAAGAAAAAAGTGATCGGGTTCCTTTTGGCCGGGTTAATGCTGCTGCCGGGGGCTGGCGCCAGGGCCGGCGCGGCAGAGGGTATCCCGGTTCTGCTGTACCATCATATCGGCAGCGACGACGGTGGCTTACCCCGGCTGACCGTGACTGCCGCCGAGTTTGAGCGGCAGCTTGGGCTGTTGAAGCAGGCTGGTTTTGAGACCATTAGCCCGGAGCAGCTGGTTGCGTATATGCAGGGCCGGCAGGTAACGCTGCCGGCGAAACCGATTATGTTTACTTTTGACGACGGCTATGATGATAATTATATGTATGCTGTGCCGGTTTTAAAGAAATATGGCTTTACAGCGGCTTTTTTGGTGGTGGGAATCAATGTTGACAGCGACCGGCGCCTTTCCGCCAGGCAAGTGCGGGAGATGGCGCAAACCGGTTTCAGTGTCGGCGGTCACTCCATGACCCACCGGGACCTGACCCAACTGGATGACAGGGAGCTTAAGCGCGAAATCAGCGGCAATAAACGGCAGCTGGAACGGATCACCGGCCGGCCGGCTGTGCTATTTTCCTATCCCTACGGTTTTTATAACCTGCCGGTCTGGGAAGCGGCGGAGGCCAGCGGCTATCAGGGGGCTTTTACCGTATTAAGCGGCCTGAACAAACCAGGCCGGGATCATGTTTTTTTATTAAGGCGGATTCCCATTTTCGACACTACTGATTTTGACAGCTTGCTTACCCGGCTTGACAAGCCGCCGACGCCGCCCAAATTACTGGATTATCTGCCTGAGATAATTGAGCCGTAAAAGAGCAAGCCCCTAACACACAACGAGGATAAAGGTGAATAAATGGAGAGAATTGTAGATGTTACCGGGGGCAAAGGCGGCAACGCTTTTTTGATCCTCGGTCAAGACCAAACAGCTTTGATCGATTGCGGCATGGCCTATTGTGCAGACCGGCTTATCAGCAATATCAGGCAGGTGCTTGCTGCCAGACCGCTGGATTATATTCTGATCAGCCATTCTCATTATGACCATATCGGAGCCATTCCTTATCTAAAAACAAGCTGGCCGGCGGCCAGGGTGCTCGGTGCCGAATATGCCCGGCGGATCTTAACCAGGCCGAATGCGCTGCAAACCATCAAGGAGCTTGGCCGGCAGGCGGCCCTGCTTTATGGTGCTGCTGTGCCGGCAGCATATGATGATGCCTTGCTGCAAGTGGACCAGTGCCTTGCTGACGGGGACAGGCTGGAACTGGGGGGATTGGGCATTACCGTGCTGGAAACAAAAGGACACACCCAATGTTCCCTGTCCTTTTTGCTCAGTAACGGCGTGTTGTTCCCCAGTGAAACTACCGGGTATATGAGTAAGGCCGGCGTGGTATATCCCGGCTTTATAACAAGTGATACCGACGCCATTGCGTCTATTAAGAAATGCAGGGCAGCCAGGCCCCGCTTTATTATTTCGCCTCATCACGGTCTGCTGAGTGAAGCGGAAACGGCTGGTTACTGGGAGCAATGTCTGGCCGCAATCGAAGAAACCAGAAATTTTATTCTCCGGTTATTTGCGCAAGGCTGTACGGCGGAAGAAATTTTAAGCGAATATGAAAAAAATTTCCGGGATGACGAAAGCAGGCGGGAACAGCCGCTCAACGCTTTTAATTTAAATGCCCGGGGAATGATAAAAACTGTATTGAAAACCAAAAAAGGTTAGCTAAAAAAGAGGTGCCGGCTTTGTTGTCGTTTTCCGCAAAGCCGGCTTTTTTTTATTTTCAGCAACCCTAAAGGCCCGATTGATAGCGGTTTTCAGCATTGGCAGCAATCTCCGCCGCCGAATAGCAATTGACTTTAAATTTGAAATTATATATCATAATTTATAACTGCATAATTTTTACATTTGCATACATTACTAGCCGGGAGGGGTGAGGATTGCGCATTAAGTTAATTGGCTGCCAAGCCACGCAGGAGGAAGTGACAGGGTTGGAGCTTACAGCCAGGATAGACTGCGAATTTCTTGATTTTGCCTTACATGCCCTGCCCGGGGATTTGCATCAGGAAATCCAGCGGCGAATTGATGCCAGCCAGGCTTATGACCTGATTATCCTGACCTATGGGCGGTGTTCGCACGCCCTGGCGGGACTGGTTTCCGCCCGGGTGCCCATGGTGGCGCCGGCAGCCCATGACTGTGTCAGCCTGTTATTGGGTTCAGACCGGCGGCGGCAGCAACTTTCGGAACGTAATCCGGCCGTCTATTATTTTAGCCAGGGCTGGCTGAAATATGGACGAGATCCCTATGCTGAATATCTGGAATATTTTGAAAAATATGGCGAGGCAGATGCCCGGTATCTGATTCAGACACTGTATGGCAAATACGAGGAAGCTGTATTTATCAGGACTTGTGAGGGGGAAACACTCAGGCAATGCCGGCTGCAGGTCAACCGGATTGCCAGTTTCTTCAACTGGAAGGTTAGCGAGGTGCCCGGCGACCTTGCCTTGCTGGGGGCAGTCGTCAGCGGCAGGCAGCAGCCCGATGTGATCCGGGTCGCTCCCGGCAAGCCGATAATAGTGGAGGAGGGGAATTGGTATGCAGATCAAGGTAAATGCTGAACCGGTGAATGTATTGCCGGGAGAGAGTTTAATGGCGGTATTGCTGCGCCGGAAACTGCCTGTGACCAATATCTGCAATGGCAAGGGAACCTGTGGAAAATGCAAAGTCACCATAGCCGGCCAGGCGCCGGAACCGACGGCAGTGGAATATCAGCGGCTCAGTGCCGGGGAAATTGCCACAGGCATCCGTCTGGCCTGCCAGGTTCAGCCGGCGGCGGGCATGAATGTGGTTTGCGGCACCGGCGGGCATATGGACCGCAAAACCGCACTCCTGTTTTTGGCGGAACAAGCCAGCTGCGAGCATTGTGGTTTGCTGCCGGCCCCCGTCAAGGTGGACCTGCCAACGCTTGACGATGAGCGCAGCGACAGGGAACGGCTGGTGGCAAAACTGCAGGCCAGCTATTCGCTGCCTGCGGTGACGATCGGGCTGCCGCAGCTGCAAACGTTAGCCCCGGTGCTGCGACAGGAACAGTTTGCGGTTACCGCCATTTTATGGCAGCAGCATATTCTTGCGGTGCGGCCGGGAACTGATAAGCCGCCTGTTTACGGCGTGGCCATTGATATCGGGACCACGAATATTGCCGTTGCGCTGTATGATCTGGCCGCAGGAACCCTGCTGCACCTGGCGGCGGCGGAGAACGGCCAGACCCTGTATGGGGCTGATGTAATTTCCCGGATTGATTTTGCGAATCAGAGCCAGCATAACCGTGATTTGCTGCGCCAGGCGGTAACCGGCACAATTAACGGCCTGCTGAGTAAAGTGTATGCGGCTGCAGGGGTTGACAGTCAGCAAGTCTATAAAGCGGTGGTGGTGGGCAATACAACGATGCACCATCTGTTTCTGGGGCTGGATGTTTCTTTCCTGGCCCTGTCGCCGTTTGTTTCGGTTTGCAACGATGCCCTGGACCTTAGTGCCGCTGAAACCGGCCTGCAGCTGCAGCCCCAGGCTAAGGTCCTTTTATTTCCCAATGTGGGGGGCTTTGTCGGCGGTGATACGCTGGGGGCCGTGCTGGGGGCGGAGGCGCTTTTGCAGCAGGGACGCCACCTGTTGATCGATATTGGCACGAATTGTGAATTGTATTTGCAGGACGGTTCCCGGATGTGGGCCTGCTCCACTGCTGCCGGCCCTGCTTTTGAAGGCGCCGGCATTACCTGCGGCATGCGGGCGCAGCCGGGGGCCATTGAGCGGGTCATGATTGACAGCGAGTCAGTGACGGTTGCCGTTATCGGCGGCGGACCGGCAACAGGCATCTGTGGCTCGGGGCTTATTGAAGCGGTGCAGCAAATGCGCCAGGCCGGCATTATCAATCAACAGGGCGGCATTCGGAATCCGGCCGAGCCGGAGGAGCAGGCCAGGCTGAGTCCCGGTCTGCTGGCCCGTATCCGTGAAGGCCGGCAGGGACGGGAGTTTGTTCTGGCTTCTGACGGCGCCGGCAATGATGTTGTCTTAACCCAGCGTGATATCAGTCAGCTGCAACTGGCAAAAGGGGCGGTCTGCGCCGGTATCCGGACCTTGCTGGATATTGCCGGCCTGGGGCTGGCTGAGCTGGATTCGGTCGTGCTGGCCGGCACGTTTGCGTCTCATCTTAATCTGGCCAGTACAGTGGACATTGGCCTTATTCCGCAGCTGAGCCTGCATAAACTCCGGACAGCCGGCAATGCGGCCCATGCCGGGGCCGTTAAGGCACTGCTGGACCAGCGGGCGTTTGACCGCCTGTGCCGCCAGGCCAATACTATTACCCATGTTGAACTGGGCGGCAGCGCCACCTTTAGTATGTATTTTATGGAAAGCATGTATATCGCACCCTGCGAGCTATAATCAGGTTTACCCCGATGCGGTTACAAGATAATGAGACAGATTGGGGTGAGTAGAAGCGATGGTTGACAGAAATCTGGTTGATCTCCAGTATCTCCAGGAGGTATTAGAGAATTTTTCGAAAGCAACCGGCCTGCATGTGGCGATTGTCAACAAAGCCGGCGAATCCTTCGGGTTGTTTGCCACAGCCGAGCGTTGCGAGTTTTGCCGGTATATCCGCAGTAAACCCAACGGCGTGGCGAAGTGCCGGGCTTCTTACAAACAGGCCACGCAGGAAGCTTCCAAGTGGGAGGAGCCGTATTTCTTCCGCTGCCGGGCCGGCCTGGTGATCTGGGTAGTGCCTATCAGCCTGCGGGGGATTTCGCTGGGCAGTATTATCTGCAGCCAGGTGCTGCTGTGGAAACCGGACCGGTTCTTTTATCAGGAGCTGCGCGAGCTGAATCCGGAAGTGGATGATTTTGCGGAAATGGAAAGAAAAGTAAATCAGCTGGATATTATTGCCCCTGACCGCTTTCAGGCGGCGGCCGATGTCTTGTATGTCACCGTCAATCAGCTGATGCAGCGGGACTTGCTGGTGCTGGAAAAGGTGGATACCTATAAGATCCAGCAGCGGATCCGCAAAGAGCTGGAGGAGCGCAAAAAGCAGCAGCAGTCTACCGCCAAAGAGGAAAACGATTACGGGACCTATCTGCAGCGGGAGCGAAGCTTTCTCCGCTATATCCGGCTTGGCGACAAGGCCAGGGCGGAAAAACATCTGCACACCTTGCTGACCCAGCTGTTTGTTAAAGCCACCGGTGACCAAAGGACCATTAAAATGCGGATTGTCGAACTGGCCGCGCTGACCTCGCGGGCTGCGGTCGAAGGCGGGGCCGAACCGGAGGTCGTTATGGTCATGCTGCAGCAATTTAACGAGAAGATCAATGAATGCCGCCAGATGGAAGAGTTTTTTTTCCGCATGCAGAAACTGGTGGGGGTATTTCTGGACCAAAGCCTGTCGCTGGAGGATAAGAAACACAGCGGTCTGGTCAATGAGGCGAAAGGCTTTATTATGGAGAATTTTTCGCGGTCGATTAAAATTGATGATGTGGCGGCGCAGCTGTTTATCAGTCCCTCTTATTTGTCACGCCTGTTCAGGCAGGAACTCAAATGCACGGTCAATGAATATATTACCCGGGTCCGGGTGGAGCAGGCTGTTGAGCTGATGAAAAAGCCGGAGCTGAGTGTCGCCCAGGTATCCCAGTCAGTCGGCTTTCAGAGTCAAAGTTATTTTGCCAAGGTGTTTTGTAAACATATCGGCGTGGCACCATTGATTTATCGTAATAGTTTGTCTTAACGGAGGGATGGCCATGATTTATGCTGAAATTACCGAAAAAGTCAAGGCCGGCGATGCAGAAGCCGTAATCGAACTTTGTTGCAAAGCTTTATCCCAGGGGTATCCGGCCCTGGCGGTGCTGGAAAAGGGACTTATTGTCGGTATAGACCTGGTTGCCGATAAATTCAGCCACAGGCGGGTCATTGTTCCGGAGGTGTTAATGTCCTCACGGGCCATGCATGCCGGCCTGACAATCCTGGAGCCGCAGCTGAAGCATAAGGCCAAGCGGCCGACAACAGGCACCATCGTGATTGGGACTGTAGCCGGGGACCTGCATGATATCGGCAAAAATCTGGTAAAGCTGACAGTAATGGGGACCGGTGCCCATATTGTCGATTTAGGGATTGATGTCACGCCGCAGAAATTTATTCAGGCCGTGGAAAAAACCAAGGCGGAAATCCTGATGATGGCGGCATTGCTGACAACGACGATGCCGGTCATGCGCAAAGTCATCAATGCACTGGAAGAAGCCCAGATGCGGCAGGGCATGATTGTGGCTATCGGCGGAGCGCCTGTCGACGAAGCCTTTGCCCGCGCTATCGGCGCTGATTGTTACTTTAAATGCGCTAAGGACGCCAAAAGCTTTTTGGAGCACAATCTGAATAAGATTGTGCTCAGGCGCAAGCTGGCTACTTAGAAACTTACGACTGCTATTGACGTCTGGCGAACAAAACAGCCGGCCCTTGCCGCAAGGGCCGGCTGCTGCATTCGCTGCCGGTGGTACCGGTTACGGTAAACTTGTTTTGTGATTTTCTTCGCAAATATCATTATGCACGGATTGCATTCAAAAGTACAAAACTGTTGCGAATTTTCAGAATGTCAATAATGCTATAATGAAAACAGGTAAAGGCAATATATGGTACAGGGTGTATCAGAAGGAGGTGGCTACGCCGATTTCAGATGATCAGAGCATATATCGCCATTATGACATATGAGTGTGAGGACTGAAAAGAAAATCACCGCAAAACAAGAGGAGGAAGAAAAATGGATCTAAATCAACTTTCGCTTACTGTGCAAAAAGGAAGTACCGCCAAAGTAAAAGAACTGGTGTCTGAAGCTCTGGCCCAGAATGTGTCACCGACCAAAATCTTAAATGACGGTTTGATCCAGGCGATGTCGGTAGTAGGAGAAAAATTTAAAAATAACGAAGTGTATGTACCGGAGATGTTAATGGCCGCAAAAGCCATGAATGCCGGCATGCAGGTGCTGGAGCCTATTTTGACGGCTACCGGAGTTAAGCCGATCGGCAAGGCTGTCATTGGTACCGTAAAAGGCGATTTGCATGATATCGGCAAAAATCTGGTACGGATGATGCTCAAGGGCGCGGGGATCGAGATGTATGATCTGGGGATCGATGTGTCTGCCCAGGCGTTTTTAAATAAAGCCAAAGAGGTCGGGGCCGACATGGTTTGCCTGTCTGCCCTGCTTACGACAACCATGCCTTATATGGACAGCGTAATCAAGGAGTTCGAAAAAGACGGCGTGCGCAGCCAGTTTGTGTTCATGATCGGCGGCGCTCCTGTCAGTGAAAACTATGCCAAGAGCATCAACGCCGATTATTACGCCGAAGATGCTGTCGTGGCCGTGGATGTTGCTAAAAAAATACTGGCCAAAAAATAATAAGGGACCAGTAAAAAGAGCGAGAGTTGGGGAGGTAGAGTTAAAATGGCAAGGACGTATGATAAACTGGCTTATAATTCTTTAAACGATTTTATCTATGGCAGTGCACCCAATCCTGTTACATGCAAAAACGGGATGGTGATCGGCGGTGGCGAAATTTACCCGGAACTGAATTTTACCCTGCCGCCAATGGAGGTAAACGCCGGTACCATGCCGGAAATCAAAGAGATTTACAGTGAAATGATCAACGGGGTGCTGAAACGGGCGAAAGAATTGTATGCACCGGGGATTGTGGTGGAGTTCGAAATGCTGCCGGAGATGACCCTTGTCCCTGAATGGGGCATTGAAGTCAGTAATCTGCTGCGCAATGCCATGTCGGAATATGAAGCCAAATACGGGCTGAAAAGCGCGCTGCGCAGCACGCCCGGTGATGTGCGGGAATTTAAGCGGCCGCCGCTGATGCGCAGTGGCGAAATCTTTGACAACCTGCTGCGGACAATTGAAGGTTCGGCCAAGGGCGGGGCTGACTTTATCGCCATTGAGTCAACCGGCGGCAAAGAGATTCATGACGAGGCGCTGGTGAATGCCGACCTGACCAAGGTTATCTTTGCCTTAGGGATTATGGGCACGCGGGATATGAAATTCCTGTGGGAGCACATTGTACGGATCGCTAAGGAGAATGGGGCCCAGGCCGCCGGCGATACGGCCTGTGGGTTTGCCAATACGGCGATGGTCCTCGCCCACAAGGGTTTTATCCCCAATGTGTTTGCGGCGGTGGTACGGGTAGCCAGTGCGGCCAGGACTCTGGCGGCTTATGAAGCCGGCGCGGTTGGCCCGGATAAGGACTGCGGCTATGAAGGTGTATACTGCAAAGCGATAGCCGGCATCCCGATCGCCATGGAAGGAAAATCAGCGGCTTGTGCTCACCTGAGTGCAGTCGGCAACATTGCCGCCGCGGTGGCCGACCTCTGGAGCAATGAGTCTGTGACCAATGTCCGGCTCTTATCCGATATCGCCCCGGTCGTTTCCATTGAGCAGCTCATTTATGACTGCCGGCTGATGAATGTGGCGAAACAAAAAGGCTATGGGATTACCTTCCGGGATTTGCTGGCAGAATCTGATTCCAAATGGGATCCCCAGGCATATGTGCTGCGGCCTGATGTAGTCTTTGACATCAGCCGGGAACTGGTCAAGGCCAAAACACCGTTCCTCCGGACCAAGGCCGGGGCCAAACTGGCAATAGATGCCATCAGAAAGGCCGTTGACAATAAAGAAGTCTATATTGCCGAACGGGAAAAGAACTGGCTGGATATCATGGATGATCAGGTGGCGGCTATTCCGGATGATGAAGAAAAGTTCTGGCATGAAGTGAAGGGCGATTTGGAACTGGATACGTTTATTCCGTCCGAATATGAACTGGACTGACTCCCGGCCGGTGCAGCGTAACTCATAAAAACTTACTTCAGGCGGGTACCCCTCTCCCGCCTGAAGGTTAGTTACCCTTAGCCAGGGACTTAGCCGCCCGCAACTCCCCCTGGCGGAAGCGGGAGGTGCGGGCGGACTACGGCTTATATTGAATCGTGAGAGAAGGAGGACAATAAAAGCATGATAATTGTCGGAGAACTGATTAATTCCAGCCGTAAAGCCATCGCGGCGGCAATAGAAGCCCAGGATGTGGAAGCCATTCAGAAAGTAGCCAGAGATGAGCTGGCAGCCGGAGCGAATTACATTGACGTGAATGCCGGAATTTTCGTTGGCAAGGAAGCAGATTACCTGAAATGGCTGGTTAAGATTGTGCAAGAAGCTGTAGATGCCCCCTGTTGCATTGATAGTCCTGACCCGAAATGCGTAGAACAGGCTCTTGCGATTCACAAGGGAACAGCGATGGTTAACTCAATCTCCCTGGAGAAAGAGCGGTATAATCAATTGCTGCCTGTCGTTGCCGGCACCGATCTTAAGGTAGTGGCCTTATGTATGAGTGATGACGGCATGCCGGAGACTACCGAGGACAGGCTGAAAATTGCCGATAAGCTGATCAATAACCTCACCCAGCATAATGTGCCTCTGGATAATATTTATGTCGATGCCCTGGTACAGCCGATTGCTACCAGCGATACCTTCGGCATCGAGTTTTTAGACGCGATCCAGGCCATTATGACCAACTACCCAGGCGTGCATTCTGTTTGCGGGTTGTCCAATATTTCCTACGGCTTGCCGAACCGCAAATTCATGAATCAGATGTTTGCCGTCATGGGAATTGCCAAAGGGCTGGACGGATTGATTATTAACCCGCTGGACAAAGCGATGATGGCCAGTATTATTACGGCTGAAACACTGGCCGGCCGTGATAATTTCTGTGTAAACTACCTTGAGGCCTATCGCAGCGACGCTTTTGTCTGGTAATTTAGATTGCAGGGGCTGTCTCCAAGTGGGGGAGATAGCCTCTTGCTGTTAGCAGGGAAGAAGGGGAGAACCTATGCATATTTTGCTTTTTGGCGGCTTTCTGGGATCAGGCAAAACCACACTTATTTTGCAGGTAGCAAAATACCTGACAGACACCCGCCGCCAGACTGTCGCCATTATTGAAAATGAGATCGGCGCCGCCGGGGTTGACGACAAGCTTTTTTCCGAGCGCGGCCTGCAGGTAAAAAAGCTGTTTGGCGGTTGCGTGTGCTGCCAGATCGGCACCGATTTGATCAGTGCCATCGACGAAATTTATACGGCGGTAAAACCGGACTGGCTGATTATTGAAATGACCGGCCTCGCCTATCCCTCCAAAACAGCCGGCCTGATCAGAAAATACAGTAAGGTGTATGCTGCTTTTAAGACAGTCACTATTGTCGACCGGGGACGGTGGTCGGAACTGATGGCGATGCTGAAACCGCTGGTGATCGGACAAGTGGCGGGAAGTGACCTGATTGTGCTTAATAAGGCCGATCTGGACGGTGAGGAGCTGGAAAAGATAACAGGGGATTTGCAGGCGATTGAGCCCGGTCTCCGGATTGTCAGCGGCAGCGCCAGCCGGGAACTACCTGCTGCGGTGCTGGAGGAGGTTATCTGCTGTGGACAGTGAGGCAACCGTTTTTAGCCGCAATCAGCGTATTATCTTGGCGGAGCCCCTAACCGCACTGGCCGCGGAGAGCCTGTTGCGGGAGTTTATCGGTGCTATTGGCAGGGCCTTATCCCGGAATGAGGTGATTCTGGGTCATATTAAGGTGCTGGCCAAATTATCGGATTCAGCGCCCGAGCAGTTTCTTTTTTTATCCCATACCCGGTTGACGCAGGTGGATGTTACCCCCTCCAAGCACTGGCCTGAGCGGGAAGAGGCTGATGTCAGCCATCTGGAGCTGTGTGTCAATGTGCTGGTTTTCGGCTATACCCTGAGTGAGGTCGAGAAGGTGGTAGCGGCAGCGCTGGCCGAGCTTGGCGGCAGTGTTTATCCGCGGCGCGGCCGGTCGTTGTCAGTGGCCGGCGGCCGAAAAAGAGGCTTGCGGCCGGTACGGTAATGGCCCGGCAGGCTGTTCCTAAAAGATAAATTCAACCGCCGCCAGGCGGTGTTTGATTTCGGCCATAATCCGGCGCTCTGCGGCCTCATCCCGGGCGGCGAAGGTGACTGAGAACCTCACATAGGCCCCGGCGTCATCCCAGGGTACGGTGGAAATCAGCTGTTCTGCAATCAGGTATTCGGAAAAAGCTTCGGCCGAAGGAAACACCGGTCCGTTCTTTATGCCCCGGGGAATTGGCGCATACAGATAAAAGGAAGCCCTGGGCTTTGTTACCGGGAAGCCAACGCTGCGCAGCACCTCTACCAGCAGGTCATGGCGGCGGGAATATTTTTGGGCTGTTTTTACCGATATCTCCGGGTGCTGCAGGCAGTAAACGCCTGCTTGCTGAATAGGGGCAAACTGGCCGGAGTCATTGTTGTCCTTGACAGCGGCAAAGCCTTTGACAACCAGCTCATTGCCGCAGATAAAGGCTAACCGCCAGCCGGTCATGTTATAGGCTTTCGACAGGGAATGGATCTCCACCCCTACGTCTTTCGCGCCGGCGACTGACAAAAAGCTCAGCGGCCTTTCGCCGTCAAAGGTCAGGGCGGCATAGGCCGCGTCGGCAACAACAATAATCTCGTTGTCCCGGGCGAAGCGGACTGCTTTTTCGTAAAATTCCCTGGTTGCCGTCGCCCCGGTGGGATTGTTGGGGTAATTGAGATATAGCAGCTTGGCCTTGCGGCATTGCTCCGCCGTCAGGGAATCCAGGTCCGGCAGGAAGGCATTGTCTGCCAGCAAGGGCAAGGGGAGCACTTCGCCCCCCAGGGCTTTGGTCATGGTGCCCAGGACCGGGTAGCCCGGAACTGTCAGCAGCGTAATGTCGCCGGGATTGATGAAGGCCAGCGGCAGGAGGGCCAAGATCGATTTGGACCCAATGCCGTGGTTTACCTCTGTTACCGGGTCTAAACCGGCCACCTGGTACACTGTTTCCATATAGCTGGCGGCGGCAGCCTTGAAGTCCTGGCTGCCGTTGTCGGTGTAGCCGCGGTTTTCCGGCCGCCGGGCCTCGCGGTACAGGGTTTCGACAACCTCCGGCTCCGCCATCCAGTCCGGTTCGCCCACACCCAGGTCAATCAATTCCCGCCCTGGATTGTTGGCAATGGCCGCCCGTTTGGCTCTTTTAATTTTTTCAAACTTGTATAAGACCGTGTCCTGGCCGAATGAATTTCCCCCGATACGCTGGGCAAACAGCTGCTGAATATAATTGTCCGCCATGGTTTGACCCCTTTCGTTTTTTATTTTTTATAGTGTAAAGTGCCTTGTTAGATCGTCCAGGGTTTCCCGGCGGCGGATGAGGACATCGTCACCGGCGCTTGTAAGCAGAACCTCAGCCGGCCGGAGCCGGTTGTTATAGTTGGAAGCCATGGAATAACCATAGGCGCCGGCATCAAGCACTCCGATAATGTCCTGTTCGAAAATCTCCGGCAACAGGCGGCCGGCAGCGATAATATCACCGCTTTCACAGATGTTGCCGGTAACCGTGACTGTTTCCCGGCCACGGGACAGGGCATCACCGCGGCGATAGAGCTCCAGGTCGTGATACGCGTTGTAGAGGACCGGCCGCATCAGGACATTAAAGCCGAGATCGGTGCCAATGTATTTCGTATGATAGTTCGTCTTAACAGTATGGACAGTACCCAGGAGAATACCGCATTCAGCTACCAGGTACCGGCCTGGTTCCACTTTAAACCGTACCGGTTGGCCATAGCGGCTTACCCAGCCGGTAAGGACGTTGCTGATTTTTTCACTCAAGGCCGCCAGATCCAGGCGCGGCTCGTGCTCATATTTATGGTAGGGTATGCCAAAACCGCCCCCCAGGTCGATAAATTCCAGAGCGGGAAAGTGCAGGGCCACCTCCAGGAGGGCCTGCGTCCCGACGATATAGGTATCGCTGTCCATAAACAGGGAGCCGATGTGCTGATTAATGCCGCGGAGGCGCAGCTGATAGGTTGTTAGGATTTCCTTTACCGCCGGCAGCAACGCTGTTTCGATCCCGAATTTGGTTTTATCGCCGCCGGTAACTACTTTGTGGTGATGACCGGTACCGACGCCGGTATTAAACCTGACAACGACACTGCCGCCTGGATTGAGTTTTCCATAAAGCTCCAGCTGGGACAGGGAATCGACGCTGACCGCAATCCCGTGACTGATGACATAGTTCATTTCTGCGGCGGAGACATTATTGCCAATATACAGGATCTGTTCAGGCTTAAAGCCTGCCTGCAGCTGAACATGGATTTCGCCTGGCGACATGGCATCCACTTCGCACCCTTCGTCCCTGATGATCTGTAACAAGGACAGGTTGCTATTGGCTTTGGCTGAATAGCTGACAACAAAATCCGGGCCCTTAACCAGCCGCCTGATGTCCCGGCACCGCTCCCGGAGGATTCGTTCATTGTACACGTACAACGGGCTGCCATATTTGCTGATCAGCCCGGCCGGGGTGTGCCGGCCATAAAAATTTGCTGCCCCGGTTACGCTTGCTTGCACCCACTGCATCTTTATTCCCCCTATAAGAAAAATATTTGTATAATACAAGTATTGGTTAAAAATTTTACTCGCTCGGCCTGTTGGCCTGTTCTACTGCTGTCAGCAGCAGTTCCACCGCGCCCATGACTTCCCGGACATGGCCGGGGGGAAGGCGGGAAATAACATTCCTGTAATAATCACTGATGCTGGCCTGCAGTTTGGTTGCCGCGAGCAGGCCCTGGTCAGTGAGCGCCGCTTCAACAACCCGTTTGTCCTGCAGGAGCCGGTTGCGCACCAGGAGCTGATCCCGCACCAGATTATCCATGATTCGGGTGATCGTGCTGATCTCAAGATTCATTTTCGTACTGATTTCATTGATGGTTAACGGGCCGTTTTTAAGAATTTCCAGCAGGATATAACACTGGGAACTGGTAAACCCGTGAACTTTGATCTGCTCACGCTCAAATAACTGGCAGATCCGCACAGTCCGCTGCAGCAATAGGCCGATATCTTCTACACAGCGGTTGTATTTCTCGATATCACTAAGATGATTTGTCATTGATTGGCTGCTCCTTTATAAGAAAGTTGTATCATACAAACAGTTTCCTGTCAATAAGATTTATATAAGAGCCGGCACGGGCGGATAATTCCTGCTCCCTGCTAACCCCCTGGCAGGAACCGGGGACTTTTGTCCGAAGTGTACATATATATAGGGTAATGGCTAACATTACCAAGAGAAATAATTAGCTTACAGAGGTGAGAGCAATGAAAATGCCGGTCCTGTTTATCGGGCATGGGTCGCCCGTGAATATCACTGAGGACAATAGTTATACGCACAGTCTCAATGAACTGGGCAAGATACTGCCCCGGCCAAAAGCGATTGTTGTTGTTTCGGCCCATTGGCAGACCAGAGGCACCTATATCACCGCCGCGGAACTGCCGCCAACGATTTATGATTTCTATGGTTTCCCGGAGGAACTGTACGCGGCGGCTTACCCCTGCCCCGGCTCGCCGGCAACGGCGGCTGCAGTCCGGGAAATTACGGATAATACAGTAGAGTATGACCGGAACCGGGGCCTTGACCATGCGGCCTGGGCTGTACTGAAACATATGTATCCCCATGGCGACATTCCGGTGCTGGAACTAAGCCTGAACAGAGGAAAATCGCCGCAGCAGCATTATGAACTGGGCAAGCGGCTTGCGCCTTTGCGGCAACAGGGCATTTTGATTATCGGCAGCGGCAATATTGTCCATAATCTTTCCCGGATCGATTTTTCGCAATTATACGGTCCCGTCTATCCCTGGGCGGCCGAGACCGACGGCCAGATGGCCGCGGCGCTGGCCAGGCGTGACCACGCCGGTTTGATTGATTATGAAGCCTTTCCTCATGCCAGGCTAGCTGTTCCGACCAATGAGCATTATTTGCCAATGCTTTACGCAATCGCTTTACAAAGCGAAACCGACAGGCTGGAGTTCACCTGCTCGGATATCCAGAATGGATCAATCGCCATGCGCAGTTTTTTGATTAGTGAGGATTAGTGGCATTTACTAAGGAGGGGACCGTCATTTTGCTTGCGCAACCGCCGGTGTTATTTATTGTTACCAGCTTTGCCCGGATTGATGAGCGCCATGTTACCGGACTGTGGCTGGAGGAGTTTGCCGTGCCTTATCTGGCCCTGACCGCTGCCGGTTACGGGGTGACGGTCGGCAGTCCGGCCGGCGGCAGGGCGCCGGTTGACCCCCTGAGCGTAACCGGCCGGATTCCGCCTGCCTGGCAGGCCGCAGCCGCCGCCCTGGCGGCAACGCAGAAACTCGCTGAACTGAATGTTGACGTGTATGAGGCTGTTATATTTCCCGGCGGCCATGGGCCGCTGTTTGATTTGGCCACAAACCGGCACCTGGCAGGGATGCTGCCGCAGCTTGCCGCCGCCGGCAAGGTGATTGGCGCTGTCTGCCACGGGCCGGCAGCACTGGTGGGTGCCGTCCGGCCTGACGGGAAACCGCTGCTGGCCGGCAAAAAGGTGACCGCCTTCACCAATGAGGAAGAAGCAGCAACCCACTTGCAGGCTGTTGTCCCCTTTTTACTGGAAACGAAGCTGAAAGCCCTGGGGGCCGAATTTGTTAACAGTGCTCCCTGGACCAGTCAGGTAGTGGTAGACGGGAATATAATCACAGGTCAGAACAGGCAGTCCTGCGACTGCTTTACCCAGGCCGTATTAGCGGTGTTGGCCACCAGGGCGGGTTAGGGACCCTGTTTTCACGCTGGGTGCAAGGTTTGATTTGATTTTTAGGGTGAATGACAGTAAGATATTTACAGATAGAAAATGGCAATTATTTATTGCCGGAAAGGTGGTTATAAGGTATGCAATACCGATCACTGGGGAATACGGGCCTAACCGTATCTGAGGTTGGCTTTGGCTGTATCCCGATTATTCGTCTGGAAACCGGACAGGCTGTTAAGACACTGCGCCATGCTTATGAGCAGGGGATCACCTTTTATGATACCGCCAATGCCTACCGCGATAGTGAGGCTAAGCTCGGCCAGGCTTTTGCGGGGCGGCGGGACAAGGTTGTTATTGCCACCAAGACGGGGCGGCGGGATGGGGCAGGGGCGCTGGAGCATCTTGACAACAGCCTGCGGCGGCTGCAGACCGATTATATTGATCTCTACCAGCTGCACCAGATTTCGCGGGAACCGGACTGGGAGGCTGCCATTGCGGCCGGCGGGGCCCTTGAGGTGGTGACCAAAGCCCGGCAGCAAGGCAAGGTGAGGCATATCGGCGTTACCTCCCACAGCCTGGCGATGGCTGTGCGGCTGCTGAAAACAGGCTTATTCAGCACAATCCAGTTTCCTTTTAATTTTATTGAGGATGCGGCCAGGGGGGAATTGCGTGAACTGGCGCAAAAAATGAACGCCGGCTTTATTGTGATGAAACCGTTTGCCGGCGGCATGATTGACAATGGGGCTATCGCTTTTAAGTTTTTGCGGCAGTTCCCGGAATTGCTGCCGATCCCCGGCTTTGATTCGCCGGAATCGGTCGATCAAATTCTGGCCCTGTATAAGGAAGAGAATAGAGTGACAACCGCGGACCGGGAGTTGATGGACAAATACCGGGAGGAGCTGGGGAAACAATTCTGCCGGCGCTGTGAATACTGCCAGCCTTGCCCGCACGGGGTAATGATCACTCCGGCCATGGGGTATCAGGTTATTGCCCGGCGGATGTCGCCGGCGGTTGCGGTTGACTTTGCCCGCCCGGCAATGGAATCGGTGGAAAAGTGTATAGAGTGCGGGGACTGTGTCCTGCGCTGTCCTTATGAACTGCCGATCCCGGCCATGCTGAAAAAACATCATACGATGTTCAAAGAGCATCAGCGCAGTGCAAAATAATTGGCACTGCGCAGCGGGCGGCTGGTGTTACTGGCGAAAATCCTGCCGATTTATATGGACTTTTGTCCCATTATAAGGTATACTCAATCCGGAAACAGATTTTGCGTACGGCAATTACATATGTACTCGTATAATCCCGGAGATATGGTCTGGGAGTTTCTACAAGGGAACCGTAAATGCCCTTACTATGAGTGGAAGTGTCCTATTTTCTGTGGGCAACTACAGAGAAACCCGGCAGGAGGTCCGCTCTCAAGGTTGAGTGCTGGCTATTCTGGCCGGGTTTTTGTGTTTGTCCCGGCAGCAGGGAAACTTGTGTTTTATTGGGGCTGCTCTGGATTTATCCGTATATGATAGAGCGAGTGGCAATTTTTTTACAGGGGGAGATATGGTGATAAGGCAAGGCAAACGGAATAAGGGGCTGCTTGCACTGGTTGCAGTACTGGTCATGGCCATTCTGCTTGCAGGCTGTGGCGGACAAAAACCGGCAGAAAATCAGCCCGCCAACGCAGAAAAAGTGAAAGTGGCTTTTGTTTATGTAGGGCCGGTGGGGGATGCGGGCTGGTCTTATGCTCATGATCAGGGCCGTAAGCAACTGGAAAAAGAAATGCCTAATGTGGAGACAACCTATGTTGAGTCAGTCCCGGAAGGGGCTGATGCCGAGCGGGTATTGACAGAACTGGCGATGAAAGGCAATAAAATTATTTTCGCCACCAGCTTCGGTTATATGGATTATGTCCAAAAGGTAGCCCAGAAGTTTCCTGATGTTACCTTCCTGCATTGTTCCGGTTTTAAAACCGCCGATAATGTAGGCACCTATTTTGGCCGAATGTATCAGGCCCGGTACTTGTCAGGGCTGGCCGCCGGCAAACAGACGCAAAGCAATACCATCGGCTATGTGGCTGCATTCCCGATTCCCGAGGTTGTACGCGGCATTAATGCCTTCACGCTGGGGGTCCAGGCTGCCAATCCGGAGGCTAAGGTAAAGGTGGTATGGACCAACACCTGGTATAACCCTGCCACGGAAAAAGATGCGGCCAAAAGCCTGCTTGACGCCGGGGCTGATGTAATCGCCATGCATCAGGACACACCGGCCCCCATGCAGGCCGCGGAGGAGAAAGGCAAATTTGCCGTGTCTTATAATACCGATATGCGCAGTTTTGCGCCCAAAGCGGTACTTACCGGCCCGGTGTGGAACTGGGGACCCTATTATGTGAAAACAGTTCAATCCATTCTGGACAAGTCCTGGAAATCAGAGCAGTACTGGGGCTCCATGGCGGAAAACCTTGTTGATCTTGGTCCCTACGGACCGATGGTTGCTGAAGATACCAAGGCTATGATCGCCCAGAAGAAGGAAGAAATCGTTAAAGGCCAGTGGGACGTGTTTACAGGCCCGCTTAAAGACCAGCAGGGCAATGTAAAAGTTCCGGCCGGTCAGAAAATGACCGACAAGGAATTGCTGGAGTTTAACTGGTTCGTTCAGGGCGTTGACGGAACTATTGCCAAGTAATGGTTGGGGGGAGGCCGTTTTGTGAGAAACGGCCTTCTGTACTGTTGCCGGCAGCAGTGGGCGGCTGGAGCTTTGGCGGCGGGTATTTATTATCCTGGAGAAATACCCGCCGCCAAGGATCAAGTCCCAAGCGCAGAAAGGTGGTTTTTGCAGTGACAATTCCCATGGTGGAAATGATTAATATTACCAAACGCTTTCCCGGAGTCCTGGCGAATGATCGTGTCAGTCTGACTGTTAATAAATCCGAAATTCACGCCTTGCTTGGCGAAAACGGGGCAGGAAAAAGCACGTTGATGAGCATTCTTACCGGCCTGTACCGGCCGGACGAGGGCGAGATCTACCTGCGCGGGCAAAAGGCCGAGCTGCGGTCGCCTAAAGATGCTGTCGCCCATGGCATCGGCATGGTGCATCAGCATTTTAAACTAATTCCTTCCTTTACGGTGGCGGAAAATATTATACTGGGGCTGCCCCAGCAGGGGCTGCTGCTCAACAAGGCCGCGGCCGAGGCCCAGGTCGGTGAGTTTTGCCGGCAATATGGCATGCTCATTGATCCCGGGGCCCGAATATGGCAGTTGTCAGTCGGTGAGCAGCAGCGGGTTGAGATCCTCAAAGCCTTGTTCCGCGGGGCCGAGATCCTGATTCTGGATGAGCCGACAGCGGTTTTGACGCCGCAGGAGGCACGGGATTTGTATGGTACGCTCCGATTAATGGCCAAACAGGGGAAAGCGATCATTGTGATCTCCCATAAGCTCAGTGAGGTGCTGGCAGGAACCGATGCGGTCACTGTGCTGCGCGGGGGACAGTCGGTAGGGCAGACCCGGACGGAACGAGCCAATGAACAATCGCTGACCCGGATGATGGTCGGCAAAAATATGGAGTTTAGCTGTACAAAAAACACGGTCGCGCCGGGGGCGAGGGTGTTGACGCTGGCGAATGTCTCCTGCTTGAATAACCGGGGGCAGCTGGCTGTCCGCAACGTATCGCTGGCCATCCAGGCCGGTGAGATTCTGGGGGTAGCCGGGGTGGCCGGCAACGGGCAGAGTGAACTGGCCGAGGCGGTGGCCGGACTCCGGGAGCTGGAGAGCGGCAAACGGCTTATCGGGGAGACTGACCTTACCGCCGGCACTGCCAAAGACTTTATTAAAGCCGGGGTCAGTTATGTGCCGGAAGACCGTCTGGGCACAGGCCTGGTTCCCGGGCTGGATGCCGTGGACAACTACCTGTTAAAAAGCTACGACCGGCAGGGGTATTTTATTAACTGGAAAACAGCCATGGCAGAGACGCTGCAGGCCATTGACCGGTTTGGCATCAAGCTTGCCAGTGTGGCCAATCCGGTGCGGATGTTGTCGGGCGGAAACCTGCAGAAATTGCTTCTGGCCCGGGAAATTACGGCCGATCCCCGGCTGCTTGTAGCTGTTTATCCTATGCGCGGCCTGGATGTGGGGGCGATGGAGACTGTGCGGCAATTGCTGCTGGCCCAGCGGCAGGCCGGCAAGGCGGTTTTGCTTATTTCCGAGGAGCTTGAGGATTTATTTGCCTTGTCAGACCGTTTGGCGGTTTTGCACCGGGGCGAATTAATGGGGCTTGTTGATCCCTGTGAGGCTTCGCTTGAGGATGTGGGAATGATGATGGCCGGCGAGAGGAGAATGACTAAGCATGCGGTTTGAAAAACGGGCTACCGTGTCGAAGCAGATGATCGTAGCCGTACCGGTCCTGTCGATTATTATTGGTCTCATGTTTGCCGGTTTGTTTATCGGTCTGTCGGGAAAGAATCCGCTGGCAGTATATGAGCTGATGTTCACAGGGGCTTTCGGGTCTGTTTATGGCTTATCGGAGACGCTGGTAAAAGCGGTGCCCCTGATTTTTGCCAGTCTGGCCGTTTCGGTTGCCTTCCGGATGCAATTATGGAATATTGGGGCCGAAGGGCAGCTGTATATGGGGGCCTTTGGCGCAAGCTGGGTCGCTCTGGCCTACCCTCACTGGCCGTCATGGCTGCTGCTGCCGGCCATGGTGCTGGCCGGGTTCACTATGGGCGGCCTGTGGGGACTGGTGCCGGCCATACCGCGGGCCTATTGTAAGGTGAATGAGACGATCACGACGTTATTATTGAATTATATTGCCATCCTCTGGGTGGATTATCTGGTTTACGGTCCCTGGAAAGACCCTCAAGGCCTCGGGTTCCCGATTACCGCCCCGTTCTCTGACAGTGCCATTTTACCCGCGTTTGGGGTTACCCGTATCCATCTGGGTCTGGTTTTGGCCCTGCTGGCGGTTTTCATCGTGTATATTGTCCTGCGCTATACCCGCTGGGGGTTTGAAATCAGGGTCAGCGGCGAAAGTGCGGCTGCCGCCCAATATGCGGGCATGCATTATGTGCGGAACATTCTGCTGGTGATGTTTATCAGCGGGGGGTTGGCCGGTCTGGCCGGCATGACTGAGGTAGCCGGCATTACCCAGCGGCTGCAGCACGGCATTTCACCCGGATACGGTTATTCGGCCATTATTATCGCCTGGCTGGCCCGTCTGAATCCGTTTGCTATTGTGCTGGTGTCTGTTATCTTCGGCGGGATGCTGGTCGGTGGCTTCAGCATTCAGACCAGCGGCTTTCCGGCGGCAACGGTGGCTATGCTGCAGGGGGCGATCCTGTTTTTTGTCGTTGGCGGCGAAATCTTTGTCCAATACCGGATAAACTGGCGGGAAAAGGAGCGGGGGTTATAGATGGAACAATCAGTATGGGTAGCTATTTTCGCTACCGGGATTATTGCCGGCACACCGATTCTGCTTGCTGCCTTAGGGGAAATTCTGGCCGAACTGGCCGGGGTAATCAATCTCGGGGTGGAAGGCATGATGCTGGTTGGTGCCGTTACCGGGTTTATGGTCGCCCTCCACACGGCCGCGCCCTGGCTTGGCTTGCTGGCGGCTGTTGCTGCCGGGGGCTTAATGGCCCTCATTCATGCTTTTTTAACAATCACTTTACGGGCCAATCAGGTTGTCAGCGGTCTGGCGCTGACTATTTTCGGCACCGGGTTAAGCGGCTATATCGGCAAGTCCCTGATCGGGATGCCGCTGGCCAATACCTTTAAACCCTTTGACCTGCCTGGTCTCAGCCAGCTTCCCGCTGTCGGCGTGATCCTGTTTCAGCATGATGCCCTTGTCTATCTTAGTTATGGGCTGGTTGCCCTGCTCTGGTTTTTCCTGTTCCGCACCCGTGCGGGCCTGGCAATGCGGGCGGTGGGCGAGAACCCCGGGGCGGCGGACACAGCCGGCATTTCCGTATTCAGGGTCCGTTATCTTTTTGTCATTACCGGCGGCATGCTGGCCGGCCTGGCCGGCGCTTATCTGTCGCTGGCCTATGCTCCGTCCTGGCTTGAGAACATGACGGCCGGCCGGGGCTGGATTGCTGTCGCGCTGGTCATATTCGCCACCTGGCATCCGGGCAAGGCCTTTCTCGGCAGCTTCCTGTTCGGAACGATTGATGTGCTTGGCTTTCATATGCAGAACTTCGGGATTGGGATACCGTCATTTTTTCTTAAGATGCTGCCGTATGCGATTACGATTGCTGTTTTAATTATTGTTACCCGCGAAACCAGGAAGCGGCGGGTGGCCGCGCCGGCCGCGCTGGGTATTCCTTATAACCGGGAAGAACGGTAATTTATAAAAAGCAGTGTGGGCCTACCTGCGACAGGTAAGGCCCACACTGCTTTTGTATGCGAAAGGGGAAGGAGTTGGCTAATAACTTCTGGCTGCAAGCCGCCTTTGCTGATACCGGGCAAAATGGGAAAGCGAATAGTTAACGATGAAATAGAGACCGGCAATGATGGCAAAGATGGCAAAGACCTGGCCTGTTGACCCGTATTTTCCCATGATAATCATCCCTTTGCCTGTTAGATCCTCAACCCCGACCGCCCAAACAAAGGAAGTATCTTTTATGACGGTCGTGCATTGGGACAGCAGGGGCGGGATCATGTTGCGGAAAGCCTGCGGCAGGATGATATAGAGGAGGGTTTGCCAGTAGTTGAAGCCCTGAGAACGGGCTGCTTCCCACTGGCCCTTATGCACCGAATTAATCCCGCCCCGGATAATTTCCGCCATAACCGCCGAGGTAAAGACCGTCATAGCCAGAATGCCTGAATTGACAGGTTCCAGCCTGGTGGTGAATCTGGCGGCCAGGATGAACAAGAGCAGCGGGGTATTGCGGATGGAGTCGATATAGAGTGTGGCCAGCCGGCTGTAGAGCGGATGGCCGGAGGACTGAGCCACTCCCAGCACTGTGCCGAAAAGCAGACTCAGGATAATTGACGTAAGCGCGATTTTGAGGGTGATATACAGCCCATCCAGCAGGAATAAGGCGATTTCAGGTTGTAGAAGGTCTTGTATCATAATGAGACCTCCAGTTTCTTTTCCATGCGCCGGGCCAGATTGGCCAGCGGGTAGCACAGACTGAGATAGAGAAGGCCGGTAATGACGTAGGCCGGTCCATAATAAAGGTTGCTGCTCGACCAGGAGTCGGCATGATACATCAGGTCCCCGCCTGCCACCATGGCTAATACAGAGGTATTTTTTATCAGGCTGACCGACTGATTGGTGATCGGAGGCAGCACAATTCGTTTCGCCTGCGGCAAAACGATATACCGCATGGCCTGCCAGTAATTAAAACCCTGGGAATAGGCGGATTCAAGCTGTCCTCTGGGGACAGCCTGCAGTCCGGCCCTGATTGCTTCTGCAACATAAGCGCCATGATACACACCTAACCCCAGTACGCCGATGGAAAACACCGGGAGCATAATCCCCAGATGCGGCAGGCCATGATACAGGAAGATGACCTGGATGACTAACGGGGTATTCTGGATGAATTCGACATAGATCCGGTTAAGAGCGCGGAACACCCGTCCGGGGGCGGTGCCAAGAATACCGAACAGAATGCCAAGGGTTAAGGCCAACGTCAAACCTAAGGCTGCTACCATAAGGGTTGTAAGAAAACCTTCGGCAAAGACTGTCCAATCCTGGAATAACGCCAGCCACTTAAACCCGGCGAAGGGACCTGGCACTATTTAAGTCCCCATTTCGCCAGCAGTTTGTCAATCTCACCGGATTGTTTCATGTCATTTAAGGTATCATTTACCAATTTAGCCAGGGCCGTATTGGACTTCTTGGTGGCTGCTCCATACTCCTGGGGGGCAAAACGCTCGCTGAGAATGGTAGTGGAATCATCTAAATAGCCATAGAGGATGGCGGCGTCAACGCTGAAGCAGTCGACACGGCCCGAATCCAGAGCTGCTTTTACCTCGGCGTAGGTGCCGAATTCGAGGAAGCTGACTTTGATGCCTTGTTGATCGGCTGCCTCCTGGATTGCTTTACGGCTGGTGGAACTCTGGGCGACCCCGATTTTTTTGCCGGCCAGGTCTTTTAAGCCCTGGGCGCCGGAGGCTTTTTTAACCATTAAGGCCACGCCGTCGGTGTAATAGGGGTCGGAGAAGTTGTAGCTGTTTTTGCGTTCTTCGGTAATGGTAAAGGTGGCAATTACGACGTCGACGTCGCCGTTATCCAGCAGGGGACCGCGGGTCTTGGCGACAGTGCCTGTTAAGTCAATTTTATTTTCGTCGCCCAGTATTTTTTTGGCTAAGGCTTTGACCAAATCAATTTCGAAGCCCTCAACATTGCCGGTTTTTGGGTCTTTATAGCCAAACTTAGGTACGTCCACTTTTACGCCGGCTTTAAATACGCCCCGGTCTTTAATGGCTTTAATATCGGCAGGGACATCTTCCTTGGATGCTGCCGGCTGGCTTGAGGAGCCGCCGCAACCAGCCAGGAACAGGCTGAAAGCCAGCAGCATAACGAAAGAAATGAGTACAGGTTTTTTCATCAGTTTCACAATGATCGCCTCCGTGTTTTTGAATTAATGCAGAATACGGCTTAAAAAAAGTTTTGTTCGGTCATGGTCAGGGTTAACAAAGAAGTGTTCCGGTGTTCCCTGTTCCATGATTCGCCCTTCGTCCATAAAGATGACTCTATCGGCAACCCTGCGGGCGAATCCCATTTCATGGGTGACTACCACCATTGTGATTCCTTCGTTGGCCAGGTCGACCATAACATCAAGCACTTCTTTAATCATTTCCGGATCAAGCGCCGATGTGGGCTCGTCAAACAGCATGATTTTCGGATGCATGTTCAGGGCCCGGGCGATCGCGACGCGCTGCTGCTGGCCGCCTGATAACTGGGACGGGTAGGCGTCGGCTTTTTCTTTAAGCCCTACCCGGTCAAGGAAGGCCATACCTGTCGCCGCCGCTGCTTCTTTTTTGACTCCTTTTAGCAGAATGGGGGCCAGGGTCAGGTTTTCCAGTACCGTTTTGTGAGGATAGAGATTGAATTGTTGAAAGACCATGGCTGCCGACTGCCGTATTTGATTGACTGATGCATTTGCGGCCGTAATATCTACCCCGTCTACCGTTACGGTGCCGCTATTGGGGCGTTCCAGCAGGTTCATACACCTGATCATTGTGCTTTTGCCGGAGCCGCTTGGTCCGATCACAACAAGTTTCTCACCGGTTTTTACCGTTAAATCAATGTCCTTAAGCACGTGATTGCTGCCAAAAGATTTGTTTACCTTTGCTAAGGTAATCATATAGCATTCCTCCTCTCCTCCAAAAAAATGGTAACAAAAAAAGGCGTTCAATCCAATGGATTGAGCGCCTTTGCTCAGCCGATAAGTGCAATATACTGCTGATGATTTCTAATTATATATTCATATCAGCCAGAAAGCAAGGGGGATTATTTAATTTTGTCATATTTTTATATAAGCTAAAGGGCCGGTGTCCAGGTGGTGAATACTATTTTTTTTGTGCGTTTCCCCATTTTCCCGGACTGAAATTGGCGGAGCCGCAGATAGATTCGTTATATTAAGCCTATATTGCTCATACAGTTAAATATTGAGGCGTTTTCTACCGCAAACCAATGTACAGGGAGGTTCTTATGGGCAGACGCTATGCAATGCTTTGGACGCTAGCTGTTATGGTTATCCTGGCCGGCGTGGCCGAACGGCAGTTAGCGGATGATATGCAGGTAATTTCGAAAGTGCCCACTACGCATAAGGTAGTGGCCATTACGATTGATGACGGGCCCAATTATAAAGCGACCCCGGAGATTTTGGCAGTCTTAAAAGCCAAAAACGTAAGGGCAACGTTTTTCGTGCTTGGCCAAAATGCCGAAAAATTACCCGGGTTTGTGGCGCAGGAGGTGGCTGACGGCCATGAGATCGGGGTTCATACCTACAGCCACCCGGCATTACCGAAGCTAAGCCCGCAAAAAATGGCCGAGGAGTTTGACAAGGCAGAAAGAGCGCTTGAGGCCGTTGCCCCCAAGCCAACCTTGTTCCGTCCGCCCGGGGGCTTTTATAACAGCCAGGTTATGGAGACAGCCCGCCAGCGGGGGTATGCTGTCGTTTTATGGTCCATTGACCCCAGGGACTGGAGCTGCCCGCCGCCGGACAGTGTGGTTGAAAAAGTATTAGCCGAGATAAAGCCGGGCAGCATTATCCTGCTGCATGACGGCCAGTATCCGTTGCCAACCCCCCGGGCTTTGGCAATTATTATTGATCGTCTGCGGGAACAGGGCTATGAGTTTGTTACTGTAAGCGAGCTGTTTCAATACAATGAGGGTCAGGCACTCGTTCAGTTTATTCAAGGGCGTTTTTTGATTACCGTACCGGGCTGGCGGCATTCCCCGGCGGCGGATATTTTGTTTCGGGCGCCCAGCGGTAAACCGTACAGACTAATATATATCAAAAAAATGCAAAAATAACAAAAAAACACAGCTTGAGGCTTTACTTTTAGTTTGAATCGAAGTATAATGAAATAGACCCAGTTGAAGGCCCAGTTAATTGATCATTAGACCTTCTCATTAAGAGAAGCCCAGTGAGTAATTTACGAGAAGCTATCCGGGTACAATCTTAATTTGGAGGAATTTTATAATGAATCAAGACAAAAACTTAACCTGTCGTGACTGTGGTGCCAACTTTGTATTCACAGCATCTGAGCAAGACTTCTTTGCGGAGAAAGGTTTCACCAACGAGCCAGGCCGTTGCCCTGAGTGCAGAGCAGCCCGCAAACAACAAAACAACAACCGCGGCGGCTTTGGCGGCCGTAGCAATAACTTCCAACGCGAAATGCATGATGTAACTTGTGCCGCTTGCGGTGTACAAACACAAGTGCCGTTCCGTCCCAGCAGCGACCGTCCTGTTTACTGCAGAGACTGCTTCACTCAAAACAACAACAGATACTAGAATTTTTAACGCCCCTGCTTTGGCAGGGGCGTTTATTATTGACACAGTTATTTCCTGGAAATGACCGGCGGCACCTGGTAAGGGCCGAGGAACAGATCAGTGGCCGGTCGCTGACAGAAAATTAGTTACAGCCGCCTGATATTCCTGTTTGCTGTCCAAAGCAGCCCGGCCATGTTTAATGCCGGGGAAGGTGTGCAATTCCCGGTAGCCGTTGGCGGCATTGGTGGCAGCGGCCAGTTCCCGGCTCATGTCCACCGGTACAAGCGTGTCTGCTTCACCATGGAGATATAAGACGGGGGTAGTAACCGTCCCCATGGCGGCAGCGGGCCTGATGGCCGCATAGGCGAAATCAGACTGGAGGTAGGAAATCAGACTGGCGTAATGGATAAGAATATCGATCCACAGCAGGTTATTCGACCGGGTGTGCTTGGCAAGCTGCTGTTCCAGCAGTTGTGGCAAATCGCTGTAGGCACTGTCGGCAATATAGAACTGCACCCGCCGGGACGATTCGTTTAACACCGAATGCATCACTGCGGTGGTGGCTCCCAGTGATATCCCATGCACGCCGATGACGCCGCCAGGCTGTTTTTGTTCGAGCCAGTCGACCCATTGGTCCAGGTCGTATTGTTCGTAATACCCCCAGCTTACACAGGGGCCGCCGCTGGCGCCGTGGCTGCGGGAGTCATAAATCAGCAGGTTGTAGCCGCGGTCAAGATACATATCCAGGACATGGAGCCCCATCGACTGAGTGGCTGCCAGGCCATGAACAAAAATTACGGTTTTATTGGCAGGGGACGGATTGGCAATAAAGGTGCCTTCCAGCCTATAGCCAAAACGGGAATTGAGGCTGACCGGCTGCCAGCCTTTGGTTTCCAAACCATGCTTTAACCGGGATTGAACACTGGTATAATGCATGAATTCGGCTCTTGTGTTCAGCACGCTGATCCCATTATGAAGTAAGATGCCCAGAAAAATGAGGACCGAATTCAAGGTGATAAAGATCATTAAGGAAAAAACGATAAAGGTATGGTAATAGATTTTCCGTTTGTGTGTTCTTAAGGCAGTATCCATTGGCAGCAACCTCCAGTACTGTAAGTATTTCACAAAGCAGCCGGAGATATTACACCGGGGCACACAAAGAGAAAATCACGGTAAGGTGCTGTGGTTGTCCTGGTGCCTCAGGCCCGGGCCGGATGTTCCGGCTGACAGGGCTTGGCCGGCGGGTATTTATAGCTGTAAAGATCAATAATCGCCTGGGAAACGACCAATTTTATGCCGGGGGCGAGGGTAGGAAGCAGCTTTTCCGGCTGAGCGACCCCCATAATCCGGCCCAGTGTGTTGAATATGGTGTTGCTGTTCATTTTATAGAGATGCTGCCAGAGGCTGGGATAACGCAGATTTAACGCATTGATAGCAAAAACTGAGTTCAGCGCTGCCTGCCAGCGGTCGCGGATTTCCGCCTCCGGCCCTGTGCTGCAAACCGCAGTTGGCTGGTTGGGCTGCAGTGACCAGACAATGGTGGCATCATGGACAACGCGCAAATAATGCGAAGCATTGCCAATGGCTTTCGTTGTTCCCGCTTTGGGATCATAGGCCAAGCCGTGAATCTGATCGGCAACCTGGCCGGCGGGGTTGCCCAGAGCCCAAAAATTGTGGCTGAAAGGGGTAAAGGGGATTTTAAAGGCCCGGGCCTGGATGCTCCATAAGGCTCTTTGATTACTCATTGTTTATCCTTACCTGGCGATTATTTAACTTCTTCTAAGAATGTACCGGTTATGAAAAAGGTGCCTCTGGCTTTGGCCAGCAGGTTTTGCGTGCTGTCCAGGAGCTCGGCTTCGGCAATCAGTGTCTTGCTGCCGTTATGAATGACCGTGCAGACGGCGATGACTGTCGCTTCGCATTCGGCTTTGCGAATATAATTCAGATTCATTTCCAGTGTTACTACCTTTTTGCCGAGACTGGCGCAGGCCATTCCCATGCCGGTATCGGCCAGTGAGGCCAGGGCGCCGCCATGGGCGATATTGTATAGGTTCGTATGTATAGCCGGTAGTACCGGCATGGATAATTTTGCCTTTCCTGCTTCTAATTCGACAATCTCTATTTGCAGCAAATTGACAAATGAGTTTTGGGCATAGCGCGTATGCAATTGGTTTTTAAGCAATATATGTTGTTCTGTCATATTCCGCCTCCTCGATAATGAATACTGGACAACGCTTTGCCGGCAGCAGGAAGTTCCATGGGGGCCTGCAAGCTGATATGAATTATTGTAACACAAAAATCACAACTTTATATAGAAAATGAACGGCGCCTTGGCGGCGATAATCTGAACTGCCGGCTTTCTGGGCATGGCGCCGGCTAAGCGGGCCGCAAATTGTATACTATATAATTAGGGGGCAGTTGTTTTTCCAGCTGGACTGCCTGATGAATGTAAGGCTAATAGCCTAAAGGAGGGAATGCTAATGAAAAAATTATGGCTTGCAGGAGGCTGCTTCTGGGGGGTTGAAGCATACTTTCAGCAACTGAAAGGTATCCTGAGCACACGGGTCGGGTATGGCCAGGGCCATACGGACAAGCCCGCCTATGAGCAGGTATGTTCCGGCCAGACCGGACACACTGAGATTTGTGAAATAGTTTATGACGAAGAGGTGCTGCCAATCCGCAAGGTACTGGAGCACTATTTCCGGATCATCGACCCGACCAGCCTCAACCGGCAGGGGCCGGACCGGGGGACTCAATACCGGTCCGGGGTCTATTATCAGGATGAGGCCGAGCGGCCGGTTATCCTCGAATTTATTAAAACCATGCAGCCCCGGTATCAGGCGCCTATTGTTGTCGAGGTTGAGCCATTGCAGAGCTTTTATCCGGCCGAGGAGTATCATCAGGCTTATCTGCGAAAGACGCCCGGCGGGTACTGCCATATAAATCTTGGCTTGGCCAAGCCGGAGGAGCGCAATTGATGCCGTGGCGCCGGCCGGTGTCCGCTGCTTGCCCAGGACCGCTCACAACTGCCCTGGCCGGGAGACTATTTTTTACATCGACCGCTGTGACTTTGCTGTTGCGCGGTTTTTTTTTATACAGAGGCGAGCGTTACTTGACCTGCCTGTGCGGGGGATAGTTTATACTGATTAGGGAGGAGAAGGGATGTATAAAATCAGTGAGTTTTCCCGGATTGCCAAAATAAGTGTAAAGGCCTTGCGCTATTATGATGAAGAAATGATACTAACTCCTTCCCACCGGGACAAAAACAATGCCTATAGATATTATGGCGAAAACGATTTTCACAAAGCCCAGTTCATCGTTTTTCTGCGGGATTTGGGATTTTCGATCGCGGAGACGAAGGAGGTTTTAAGCTGTTGTGATAACGAAGCGGATATATCCTATTATCTGCGGGAAAAGCGAGAGCAGATAAAACGCAATATGGAAAAAGAACGCGCCCTGATTGACAAAATCAGTTTGCACATTCAGCCGCCAAGGGTAGCGGAACCCGCCGGGGCCTATGAAGTAGAACGGAAGGAAATTCCGGCTGTGCTGGCTGCTTTTATACGTTACCGGGGAAATTACAATGAAATGGGTACGCCTGTTAGAACTCTGTTCAAAGCTGTAAGAAATAATGCAGCCGGAAGCCTGTTTAGCCTCTCCTATGATCGCGAATACAAGGAGGAAGCCGATATTGCTCTCTGCCTTCCTATAACAAACAGGCTGGATGACGCCGCCATTGCCATTCAGACAATACCTGCTGTCAAGGCTGTCTGCACAATCCACAAGGGCGGCTATGCCTTGTCCAATCATGCCTATAAAGCCTTGCTGGACTATGCTCATGCGAACAACCTCACCCAGGAATTGCCTTCCCGGGAAATATATATTAAAGGCCCTGGCCTGATTTTTCGCGGGAATGAAAATAATTATATCACGGAAATTATCATGCCGGTTAAGGAGGATGAACATGCCGAAAGTAGATTACAGGAAGGATTATAAAGACTTGTATTTGCCTAAAGCCGGGCCCGCAATCATTGATGTGCCGGCAATGGTCTATATCATGGTGAATGGAAAAGGCGACCCTCAAGAAAAAGAATATCAGGACGCTGTTTCCCTGTTGTATGCCCTTGCGTATACCATTAAAATGAAGGGCAAGGAAATTGCCGGCTATTTTGAGTATACTGTTTTTCCGCTTGAAGGTTTGTGGTGGTGTGAAGGCGGTGTTTTTGCTATTGACCAACGGCATAACTGGCGCTGGATAGCTATGATACGCCAGCCGGAGTTTGTTACACCTGCTGTTTTCCAGTGGGCGGTAGCGATGGCGCAAAAGAAAAAGCCGGAGCTTGATGTTACCAAAGCAAGACTGGAAGTGTTCAATGAAGGTTTATGCGTCCAAATGCTGCACCGCGGGCCGTATGCGGACGAGCCGGTTACAATTGAAAAAATGAGAGCATTTATGGCGCAAAACGGCCTTGCCGATAGGACAGGACCAGAGCGCAAACACCATGAAATCTACTTGTCCGACCCCAATAAAACCAAGCCGGAAAAATTGCATACTGTATTGAGACTGCCTGTTGTCAAATAAGCAGAAACAGGGGACATATATTTTGCTTTGCTGTTTGTTTCGTTCTTGCAAAGTAAACTGTGCGTCCCCGCGCCTCGGTCTGTTGTTTCCCGTTTCTCACGTTTCCGCCCTGAGGAAAATGACTCAAGGGGACGGTTCTCTTGAGTCATTTCGCAGCATTTATCGAACTTATCACTTAATATAAAATTTAGAGACGGGAACGGTGAGGCTGAGACGAGCAGCGGCGCCTGGTTAAATTTTTACCCTGGCGAGAGATATTGCAGGAATTTTCGTGCTATTTTTAGAACTCCTACAACAACAATGTCGAGGCGCTGATAGGGGTGTGGCAAGATGCTAAGAGATAAACCAACCGGGTTAGCCAGTAAAGATTTGGCCTGGAAAGCGTTCGTTGGCAAGGGCAAGCTGGAGCGTCACGTGCTCCTGCCGGAGATTGCGGACTCGTGGGTCAGATGCTCGCAGGCCGGTCTTAATTCTGAGGACGGCCGGGCGCAGAATATTTTGGCGCCGGCCGATGTCCGGCTGCTGCTGGAAAAGAATCAGGAGATTATTAATATTGCCAAGCCGTTTATGGCTAATATATATGAGTTTTTCCGCGACTCAGGCTTTATTGTGGTGTTAGCCGACGGGAACGGCTATGTAATGGAGTGCTTTGGCGACCGGGATTCGCTGACCAGTGCCAAGAAGCTGCATTTTGTGCGGGGCGCAAGCTGGCGGGAAGGTGATGTGGGCACGAACGCCATTGCCGTTGGGCTCACAACCGGTAAACCGGTGCAGGTTTCCGGCGCCGAGCACTATTGCGCCAAGCATCACTGGTGGACTTGCTCGGCTGCGCCTATTTACGGCCTTGACGGCCGGATTGCTGCCTTTCTGGATTTATCCGGACCGGCGCCGGCCGCCTATTCGCATACGCTGGGGATGGTTGCGGCTGCCGCCAAGGCGATTAGCATGCAACTGGGCATGGAGCAAAAGCGGAATGAGCTGTCTTTGATGAACAAGCACCTGGCGAGTATCTTCAATACCATGTCAGAGGGTGTAATTTTATTTGACCGTTTTGGTTTCATAACAGAATACAATCCAATTGCCGGCAGGCTGCTGGGGCAGAACGGCACTCGGCTGCACGGCGCTTCCGTGCAGACCATTTTCAAGGGCAACGGTCAGGCAATACAACAGCTGTTAACCGGCAAGGAGGCCCGGATTGAGCTGGAGCTTCAAGCCGGCTGCGCCGCCGGGCCGAACCGCTGCCTAGTCTCGGGCGAGTCCATTCCCGATAAACAAGGCGGCAGCAACGGCGGGGTTATTATCCTGCGCCCGGCCGGCCGGCGAACCCGCTTAGTCACCGGGGAAAGCGGCTATGATACGCGCTTTCATTTCCAAAGTATCCTGGGCAGCAGTGCCGCGATTGCCGAGGCTGTGCGCCAGGCGTCCGCGGCAGCCGTTACCGTGTCCAACATTGTTTTGCAGGGGGAAAGCGGCACCGGAAAAGAGCTGTTTGCCCAGGCGATCCACAACAAGAGCAGCCGCGGCCGCGGCCCCTTTGTTGCCCTGAACTGCGGTGCCATCCCCAAAGAGTTGGTGGCCAGCGAACTGTTCGGCTATGAGGATGGCGCGTTTACCGGGGCCAAGCGTGGCGGCCGGGCGGGGAAGTTTGAATTGGCGGCCGGCGGCACCCTGTTTCTCGATGAGATCGGCGATATGCCGTTAGCGCAGCAGGTTGCCCTGCTCCGGGTTCTGCAGGAAAAAAAGGTTGCCCGGATTGGCGGCAATCAGGTGATCCCTGTTGATGTGCGCGTCATTTGCGCGACAAATAAAGAGTTGAGCCGGCTGGTGCAGGACGGCTTATTCCGCCAGGATTTATACTACCGCCTGAACGTATTTAAGCTAGAAATCCCGCCCTTGCGGCAGCGGCAGGGGGATATCGAATTGCTGTTCCGTAATTTTGTTAAGCAAATCGGCAGTGAACAGGGCCGGGCTTATACGATTGCTGCCGGTGTTTTTGCCCTGCTAAACGGCTACCATTGGCCGGGAAATGTCCGGGAACTCCACAATGCGGCCGAAAGAGCCTGCACCATGGCGGAGAACGGTGTTATCTCCATGGCCTGTTTCCCGTCCGAGATTTGCCGGCCCCCTGCAGCCATCGGGCCGGCTGTAACCGGCAACAGGGAGATCAAGCAGGGCCTGGTGGATTACGAAATTGGCCGGATCAGGGCTTTGCTTGCGGCCGAGGGCGGCAATATCACCCGGGTAGCCGCGATACTGGGGATTGCCCGCAGTACGCTGTACCGTAAAATTAAGCGGCATGCGATTTATTGACACTCGCATTGTTGCAAAGTGTAGCGTAAGGTGCGCGGGCGCTACAGAGTGCTACAGCCGCTGCTACAGTCGCCACCGGGGCAAGCCGGATAATTGCCGGCGGAAAACAAATTAGACATTTCAGAATTGTGGCAATACAGGGAACTGAAGCTCCTGCCAGGGGTTTATCAGTTCCTTTTTTTTATTGTTGGCACAGGATTTGCAAGTATAGTGGTGCGCATGGTCATTTTTACAGCCCCGGTACAAACTTTTCAACGGAGGTGATAAGGTGAAACGCAAGCGATTCATTGTCGAGCTGGGCATGGGCGCTGATCTGCATGGCGGCGATGTCACTAAAGCCGCGCAGCGGGCCGTAAAAGACGCCCTGTCCAGAAGCTGTCTCTGTGGCTTATTCGAGATTGCCGGCATCAGTGACCCTGACCAGATGCAGGTGGAAGTGCGGCTTGGCTGTCCGCAGCCGGAAAAAATCAACACCGCTGCGGTCAGGGAGGTCATACCGTTTGGGGCTGTAACGGTGGAAACGGTGTCAGGGGGGCTGGCAGCCCGGGGGCTGCACCTGCCGGCGCTCGGTGAAGGGGATACGATTGTTGTTGCTGTAGCTGCACTTACTGTATATGTTGAAACGCCTATAGCCGGCTAAGTGTATTGCCATGTACGAGCAAAGAAGAGAAAACGGGGGGAGAATTATGGAAATTACCAAAGAGAAATTGCTGGGCTTTTATGAAACTATGCTCACCATCAGAGCGTTTGAGAACAAAGCGGTAGAGTTGTTCGCTGATAATCAACTGCCGGGGTTCGTGCATTTGTACCTGGGGGAAGAGGCGGTTGCCACCGGTGTCTGCGGCAGCCTGACCGATAAGGACTATATTACCAGTACCCACCGGGGCCATGGGCATTTGCTGGCCAAAGGCGGCAAGGTTGACCTGATGATGGCCGAATTGTTCGGCAAGGCCACCGGCTACTGCAAGGGCAAAGGCGGTTCCATGCATATTGCCGATGTTGAACTGGGGATTCTGGGCGCTAACGGCATTGTCGGCGCCGGCCAGCCGATCTCGGCCGGGGCGGCCTTTGCCTGTCAGTATAAAAAGACCGATGCTGTAGCCGTATGCTTCTTTGGCGATGGCGCATCCAACCGCGGTACTTTCCATGAGGCGCTGAATATGGCTTCCATCTGGAAGCTGCCGCTGGTGTTTGTTTGTGAAAATAACATGTACGGTATTTCCAATTGCCAGCGAAATCACATGCAGATTACCGATGTCTCGGACCGGGCCGGCGCTTACGGCATCCCGGGGGTGACCGTGGACGGCAATGATGTGATTGCTGTGTACGAAGCGGCGGCGGCGGCGATTGCCCGGGCCAGAAAAGGCGACGGCCCCAGTTTGATTGAATGCAAGACCTGGAGATGGCGCGGCCATTTTGAGGGTGATCCCGGCGCTTATAAGGATCCGGCCGAACAGGAAGCGTGGCTGGAGAAAGATCCCATTCCCCGCTTTGCCCGCAAGCTGGTGGAGCTTACCTATGCCAGCAGTGCGGAATTAGATGAAATCAAGGCCAAAGTGGACGCTCAGATTGCGGCGGCTATTAAATTCTCGCAAGACAGTCCGTATCCTGCCCCGGAAGACGCTTTAACCGACGTATACGCGGAATAACCGCAAGGAAGAGAGGGTGAAAAACGATGACAGAAATGACTTATGCTGAGGCGATTAGAGACGGGATGCGCGTGGAAATGCAAAGAGACCCCAATGTTTTTATCTGGGGCGAGGATGTAGCCGGATTTGGCGGCTGCTTTGGCGTAACCGGCAATTTATATACCGAATTCCCCGGGCGGGTGATCGACACCCCGATTAGTGAAACAGCCATTGTCGGCGCGGCTGTCGGCGCGGCCGCCGCCGGTCTGCGGCCGATTGCCGAGATTATGTTTGTGGATTTTATGGGGGTTTGTCTGGATGAGTTATTCAATCAGGCGGCAAAGATGCATTATATGTTTGGCGGCAAGGCTAAAATCCCGCTGGTGCTCCGAACTCCCTGCGGCGCCGGTATGGGTGCCGCCGCGCAGCATTCGCAGTCCCTGGAAGCCTGGTTTACGCATATACCCGGCGTAAAAACGGTAATGCCCTCGACCCCGGCCGATGCCAAGGGCCTGATGGCGGCTGCGGTCCGGGACAATAATCCGGTCATGTATATCGAACATAAGCAGCTGTTTGGCCTTAAAGGCGATGTACCGGAGGGCGAGTATGTGATTCCCCTTGGCAAGGCCGATATCAAGAAGGCCGGCTCTGACGTCACGATTGTGGCCTGGTCCTGGATGGTGCAAAAAGCCCTGGCAGCGGCCGAAGCACTGGCCGGGGAGGGAATTAACGCCGAGGTGCTTGACCCCCGTACCCTGATCCCGCTTGATACCGACAGCATCTTACAGTCAGTAGGCCGGACCGGCAGGCTGGTTATCGTGCATGAAGCGGTTAAAACCGGCGGCTTTGGCGGCGAAATCGCCGCTATGGTGGCCGAAGAGGGCCTGGATCTGCTGGACGGGCCGATTAAGCGGGTGGCTATGCCTTTTACCCCGATTCCCTTCAGCCCGGCCCTGGAGAGTATCGTCATACCCAGTGAAGATCAAATCGTGGCTGCCGTTAAAAGCCTGTTCTAAGCAGCCGGCAAGGTGGTGAGGCGGTATGGGGCATGTCGGCATCATTGCGAATCCGGCATCAGGTAAGGATATCCGGCGGCTGGTGGCGTACGGAACGGTTGTGGATAATCAGGAAAAAGTGAATATTGTCCGGCGGCTTATCCTCAGTCTGGCGGCCGCCGGGGTTACCAAGATTACCTATATGCCGGAGTATTATGGCATTGTCCCGGCTGCGGCGGCGAGTATCTGCAGCCGCCACCGGCCGGATCTGGAGCTGGCAGCCGCCGGGATGTGCATGACAGGCACCCAGCAGGACAGCTTTCAGGCCGCCGCCATTATGGCCCAGGGCGGGGCTGGCTGTTTGATTACGCTGGGCGGTGACGGCACGAACCGCATGGTGGCCAAGGGCTGCGGGGCTGTGCCTTTGCTGCCGATTTCCACGGGCACGAACAATGTGTTTCCCACACTGGTCGAAGGCACAATTGCCGGTTTGGCGGCCGCTGTTGTGGCCACCGGCCTGGTAAGGGGGGCGCCGGCGATACAACCGAGCAAGAAGCTTAACATTTATAAGAATGGCCGGCTGGCCGACAGTGCGATTGTTGACGCGGTTGTGCTTAATGAAGCCTTTATCGGCTCGCGGGCAGTCTGGGATGCCGCCAAGATCAGACGGATTATCGTGACCAGAGGCGAGCCGCATAATATCGGCATAGCGGCCATTGCCGGCAATCTGGTGCCGGTGACGCCCGCTGAGCCCAGGGGGGCCGCTATTGAAGTGGGTCCGGGCCGCCTGCAGGTGCGCGCGCCGATTGCCCCCGGCCTGATCGAACAGGTACCGGTCCAAAATTATGGCTATATCCGGCTTGGCCAGGTTATTGAGGTCAGCGGAGCCGGTGTTATTGCTTTGGACGGCGAGCGGGAGGTGGAGATCCGGGCCGGCGACCGGGCGCAGATTGAGCTGACTTTTGACGGGCCTAACGTAATCGACGCCGCCGCGGCGCTGCGCCTGGCTGTCGCCGGCGGCTACAGTAAGTTCAACAACAAGGTAAACCCAGTTCACGATGAGGAGGAGCAGTAATGGCCATAGAGATTAATATGCCGAAACTAGGCTTGTCCATGAAAGAAGGTACTGTAGGCAAATGGCTGGTCAATGAAGGGGACCCGGTCAAAAAGGGCGATGCCCTGCTGGAGGTCATGACCGATAAGATTGCCAATAAAATTGACGCCCCGGCCGATGGGGTTTTGCTAAAAATTGTTGCCAATAAGAAAGCAAAACTGCCGATCGGCGGTCTGCTGGGGGTTATTGGCAAGGCCGGCGAAGATATCGGCGAGCTGCTGCGAGCTGCCGCCGACAGTACCGCTAAAGCGGCGCCGGCCGCTAAGGCCGCCGGCGGGCAGCCGGCCAGGAAAGCCGTGGCCGCCGTACCCGGCGCCAAAGTGAAAATTTCCCCGGCCGCCCGGGCGCTGGCCCAGGCCAATGGCCTTGATTATACTGTGATTGCCGGCACCGGGCCGGAAGGACGGATTGTCAGGGAAGACATCGAACAGGCGATTGCCAATGCTGCCGCCGACACCGACGACCGCGCTGTCCTGGAGGTTATTCCGTATGAGGGCATGCGCCAGGCAATTGGTGAAAATATGGCCAACAGCTGGACCGTAGCGCCGAAGGTTACGCATCATGCGGGGGTGGACATCGCCGCATTGCAGGCTTTGCGGGCCACCATAAATGCCGAGGTTAAGGATACCGAGAAGATCTCCGTCACCGATATCCTGGTAAAAGCGGTGGCGAAAGCGCTGCAGGCTCACCCCCGGCTTAACTCGACCCTGCGCGGGGAGGAAATCCGGGTTTTGCAGGATATCCATATCGGGGTGGCGATTGCGATTCCCGCCGGACTAGTCGTCCCGGTCGTTAGGAACGCCAATCAAAAAAGCCTGGCTGATGTCAGCCGGGAGATTAAGGATTTTGCCAAACGGGCCCGGAAAAACAAGCTGGACCCGGCCGAGATGACCGGTGGCACCTTTACCATTACTAATCTGGGCGGCTATGGGTCGGTCGATTATTTTACACCTATTATCAATCAGCCGGAGTCGGCCATCCTGGGGGTTGGGCGGACGGTCCGGCAGCCGGCTGTTCAGGGCGAACAGATTGTCATCAAACCCATCATGGGCCTGTCGCTGGCCTTTGATCACCGGGTGATTGACGGCGCGCCGGCGGCGGAATTCCTGGCCTTATTGATTAAACTGATTGAACAGCCCTATAAAATCTTTATTTAATTTTAACAAAATAAAAGGAAAAGGCAGGGAGATACAATGGCAGGAGATTGCATGGATTTAGTGAGTGAACTACAGGCGGGAATGGGTCAGCTCCAGGCGGAGAGCCCGGAACTGATGGCCGCGTTCGTGCAGATGGATCAGGCCGCCTATGTGGAAGGGGAATTAGAACGCAAGTACAAAGAACTGATCGGTATCGGCATCGCCCTGGCCGTACGCTGCGAATACTGCATGAACATTCATGTAAAAAATGCTTTGGCGGAGGGAGCCACCCGGGAGGAAATCCTGGAAGCCGCCGCCGTTGCCGTAGCTTTTGGCGGGTCACCGGCTATGGCTTACCTGTCCACTACGCTTATGAAAGCGCTTGACGCGTTTGAATAATGGCTAAGACAGCCGGCAGGCCTACGGACAGACCGCCATGGCTCACTTTGCCGGTGCCGGAAGCAGCGGCGCTTGACCGGATGAAAGCCCTGCTGGACCAGGGACGGCTGCATACCGTATGTGAGAGCGCCGACTGTCCCAATATCGGCGAATGCTTTGGCAATAAGACCTGTACGTTCATGATTTTGGGCAGCCGCTGCACCCGGAATTGCCGTTTTTGCGCCGTGACCCACGGCTGCCCGGAGGCGGTGGACCCCGATGAACCGCAGCTGCTGGCAGCGGCCGCCAGGCAGTTAGGGTTACAGCATGTGGTGATTACATCGGTGACCCGGGATGATCTCGCCGACGGCGGGGCCGGGCAGTTTGCGGCCGCTATCGGGGCGGTAAGGGCCCAGCTGCCTCAGGCCGCCGTCGAGGTGCTGATTCCGGATTTTAAAGGCAGCCTGCGGGCCCTGCAAACCGTGCTCCAGGCTACCCCCAATATCCTTAACCATAACCTGGAAACCGTTCCCAGACTGTACCCGGTTGTCAGACCGCAGGCGGTCTATTCGCGCTCACTGGCATTGCTTAACCGGGCCAGCCGGGCGGGAAACGGGATAGTGTCCAAGTCAGGCCTGATGCTGGGCCTGGGTGAGGAAATCGCGGAAGTCGTCGCAGTAATGCAGGATTTGTATGACTGCGGCTGTAAAATGCTGACCCTCGGACAGTATCTCAGCCCGTCACCGGCTCATTTGCCTGTTGAGGAATACATACCGCCGGCTGTGTTTGCCGAGCTGGCCCGGACTGCGCAAACAATCGGCTTTTGGCAGGTCAGCGCCGGACCGATGGTGCGCAGTTCCTACCACGCCGGGTACTCTTTTGCCGGGCTGGCCCGGACTTGATCAGCCTATTACCAATCGTATTCAGAGGAGGGATGGCAATGCTTAAAGCAGCTTTTATCTTTATTGCGCCTGAGGCGGACAGCAGGCAGCACCGGGCGGTGATCGCCACCCCGGCAGTGGAATTGACTGTTGTCGGGGTGCGTGATATCCGGTCGTCCGTTGCGGCCGTGGCAGAGCTTGTTGGCCAAGGCATAGAGGCGATTGAATTATGCGGCGGCTTCGGGCATGAGGGGGTGGCGGCCGTTAAAAAGGCTGCGCAGCAGCGGGCGGTTGTCGGTGTAGTGCGGTTTGATATCCACCCCGGGCTGGCAGGAAAAAGCGGCGATGATGTCTTTTGAGCAGGCGGCTTGAACGCAACGCCTGTGACTTAGTCCTGTTAGGGCGCCGGCCTTATGGCGAGGTCTGGCAATTGCAACAGGCGGTTGCGGCGGCCCGCCGCCAGGGCCGGGGCCGCGATACCCTGCTGCTGGTCGAGCATCTGCCTGTGTATACGCTGGGCAGGTCCGGCAGCCGGGGCAATATTAAGCTTACCGGCGAGGCCCTGCAGGCACGGGGGCTTGAGGTCATCGAGGTCGACCGGGGCGGGGATGTCACGTATCATGGCCCCGGTCAGCTGGTAGGGTACCCGATATTGGACCTCCGGGGCTACCAACAGGACCTGCACTGCTACACCCGGATGCTGGAGGCAGTCCTTATCAGGACACTGGACCAATATGGGATCAAGGGCTTCCGGGAAAATGGCCTGACCGGGGTCTGGACCGGCAGCGGCAAAATAGCCGCCATCGGCATCGGAGCCCGCGGCTGGGTAACGCTGCACGGTTTCGCCCTGAATGTCCGGCCTGACATGAGTTATTTCGGCCTGATTAATCCGTGTGGCCTAACCAATCGCCCGGTTGTGTCGATGCAGGCTTTGGGGGTTGATGTAACCCTGGCTGCAGTCGGCCAAGCGATAGCGGCGCAGTTTGCCGGTGTTTTTGGCGTAGAGTTTTCCGTACATAAGCGTGGCTGCTGGCAAAGCCGGTACGGAGGGCAGTGAATGGACCTATATCGGCTGGGGGCTATACCGTGGGCTGAGACACAGGCGATCTATCATGCCTTGGCGCAAAATGCGCAGGAGGGGCTGGTCATCTGCCGCCCTGCCGGCCGCTGTGTCTGCCTTGGCTTGCATGACGACTTGGCGCAGGAGGTCAACACCGGCTACTGCCGGGAGCATAATATACCGATTATCAGGCGGGATATCGGCGGCGGCATGGTGCTGCTGGCCGAGGAACAGATCTTTTTTCAATTGGTGCTGCGGGCCGGCAATCCGCTGTTAACAGGACGGCGCGAGGCATTTTTTGTTCAGTTTCTACAACCGGCCATAAAAACATTAGCCGATTTTGCGATCAGGGCCGCAATTAAGCTGCCGGCCGATCTTGTGGTGGACGGCAAAAAAATTTCCGGCAACGGCGCCGGCGATATCAATGGCTTTTCCGTGTATACCGGCAATATTCTGCTGGCCTTTGACCGCACGGCCATGGCCAATGTTCTGCAGGTGCCCGGCAGCCGGTTTCGCGAGCAGCTCCGGTTGTCGATGGCGCGGTATTTAACCTCGATGAGTGAGGAACTTGGCTACATGCCGGACTATAGGGCCGTGGAAGACAGACTGGTTTATCATTTCTCAGCCTGGCTTGATCTCCGGCGGGGTGAATACTCGCCGGCGCTGCAGCAAGCCGTCAGTCAGGCGGTGCAGTATCTGACCAGCCCGGAGTTTCTACAGCTGCCCGGCAAGCAGACCCGGGTGCGTCAGGTAAAGGTCAATGAAGGCACTTATGTACGCCTGCATCGGTTTCCCCAATGCCTTAAGAGTACGGTTGCCGGCCAATGCGGCTGCGGCAGCAGGCGGGGCGGACCCTGCACAGGGTATGCTGTCCTGGTGATTCAAAATAATAAAATTGTTGCCTTCGAGAGCCAGGAGCTACCCTGCCTGGAGCCATATAAACTGTCTGCGCTGGCAGCCTGTCTTATTGGCAGCTGCTGGCAGGAGCCTGCTGTCAGGCTGGCCCTGACGCAGTGGTTCCGCCGGGATGACAACGGCGCAGTCCGGGTTTTTAAGGAGATATTAATTGACTGGATATTAGCCAGACAGGAATAGGGAGTGATTTGTTAGTGGCACAGTATGAGATTCCCCAGGGGCTTTATTATACACGGGATCATGCCTGGGTAAAGGTGGAGGACAACACAATCCGGCTGGGCATTACCGACTTTATGCAAAAACTGGCGGGAGAGATTACCTTTATCCGGATTCCCCGGGTTGGCAAAACTCTTGCGGCCGGGGCAACGCTCAGCTCGATCCAGTCCGGGAAGTGGGCCGGCAAGATTCAGGTGCCGATGGCGGGCAAGGTGCTGGCGGCCAACAGCGAACTGCCGGCTAATCCTAAGCTGTTAAACAGCGACAGTTACGGCGCGGGCTGGATTTGCGTTATGGAACCCGATGATCTGGCGGCCGGGCTGCAAACGCTGATTCATGGCGACGACGCCGACAAATTTTTTACCGAGGAACATGCAAAGTTTGCAAAACCAGAGTAGTACCTTGTCAGCTCTAAAACAGTAGAATAATGGCGAGGCTATTTTTTGCAAATCAAGGCGGAGGAGGGAGGCATACCGGACGTATGCCGACTGACGACAACGAAGAGTTGCGGAAAATAGACCGTCAGTATTCACTGAATTAGGGCTGACAAGGTAGTAGCTTAACCGCTAAATCCAACCTTTTCCCAGGAAGGAGCATCAATATGAACGCGCAAACACTGGCAAGCTTAAAGCAAACCTTCGGCGACCGTGCTACTGACGATAGCTTCGAGCGCAGTTTTTATGAGCGGGATCTGGCGCCTGTACCGGATTTTTTAGTTAAACCCCTGGCCGCTACCCTGCCGGATATTGTCATCAGGCCCCAAACCACGGCCGAAGTAGCCTATATTGTTAAGACGGCTGCGGAGCAACAGATTCCGGTAACCACCAGGGCGGGGGGCTCTACTGTTTACTTCAACACAGTATGTACACAGAAGGGCATCGTTGTCGACGTAAACGGCATGGACGGCCTGCTGGCCGTGGACAGGGAGAACAACCTTGTCCGGGTGGGGGCCGGCCTGACCTGGTGGAACCTGGAACGGGCGTTAAACCGGGTTGGCCTGGCTGTCTGCTCCTATCCGAGCAGCGCCCAGTCCGCTACGGTCGGCGGCTGGCTGGTAATGATGGGCTATGGGCTGGGCAGTTTGAAATACGGTCCGGTAATCGAGCAGGTTATTTCCGCCCAGGTAGTTTTGCCTGACGGCAGTGTCAGGGAATTAAACAAAACAAGTCAGCCGCCGCTTGCCTGGCTGGCCGCCTCGGAGGGGACGCTGGGCATTGTCACCGCAGTGGAATTGCAGGTGCGCCCCTGTCCGGCAACCGAGTGGCATGGTTTGGCCGCCTTCCCCGATGCCGGGAAAATGCAGCGTTTTATTGAGCAGGCTGCAGCCTTGCCCAATAAACCCTTTAATCTGCATTTCAGTGACCCGGGCTGCAACTCGCTCCGGCAGCGGCTGGGGCTGGCAAGCGAGCGGGCCGCCGCTGCCTACACGGTGGCTTTCGACGGGGACGGCACCACAGCGGAAACGGAGGCGCTGCGTCTGGCTTATTACCGCTGTTTGCAGGCGGCAGACGGCAGTGATCTGGGGGAAGAAGCGGAGCACGAATGGCAGCACCGGTTCTGTTCTTTGGTACTAAAACGGGAAGGCCCGTCCTTGCTGGGAGCAGAAATCTGGCTGCCCCTTCAGAGCCTGACCGGCTATTTGGCCGCCATGGCGGCTTTTGCAGGGAAACAGGGCCTGGGCCTAACAAGCTATGGGCATATCGTATCAGCAAGACACGCGATGGTCATGACCATGTTCAATGCCGATGAACGGGATACGCTGGGCTATTTGCAGGGCCTGGCTTTAGTAAAAAAACTGCATGATATTGGCGCCCGCCATGGCGGTATTCCCTATGGCATCGGCCTGTGGAACACACCGTATCTGCGCCGGTGCCAATCGCCGGCGGAGCTGGCCGAACTCAAACGGCGGAAGCAACTGCTTGATCCCCGCAACATCATGAACCCCGGCAAACGATATCAGCCCCCTCTGCTGCTGCAGCCGGCGCTGTTTGGCCTGAGCATGGATTTGCTGGCAGCCACCAGATTACTGTACAGGGGCAGGACCGGGAGGGAACAGCTATGAGCAGCGGCAGCTTTTATAAAAGCTTGATTGACGAATCCCTGATCTGCGGCCGGTGCGGCAATTGCCGCAGCGACTGCCCGGTATACCGGGAAATCGGCTGGGAGTCGGCGGCGCCACGGGCTAAGATTTCGCTGGCGCGCGAGTTGTTTGCCAGAAAAGGCGCTGGCAAGATCAGCGAGGAGTATGCCAAGCGCATTACCCAGTGCACCCTGTGCGGGGCCTGTACCCGGGCCTGTGCCGCCAGGATCGAGCTGCAAAGCCTGTGGCAGGACCTGCGGGCCAGCCTGGTCACAGCCGGTAAAGCGCCTGCGGCTTATAACGCGATGGCCGAAAACCTGAACAGCAGGCGGAATATATCTACCTTCGCCAACGCCACCAGGCTGGACTGGGCTGAAGACCTTGATGAGGTGCCGGATTATCTTGACCGGGAGCAGGGGGCCGAAGTCGCCTATTTTGTTGGCTGTGTATCCTCTTTTTTCCCCCGGGCCGCGCAAGTGCCGGTGGCCATGGTGCAATTGCTGGCCAAAGCACAAGTCAGCATTACGACCCTGGGCCCGGAAGAATGGTGCTGCGGTTTTCCCCTGCTGGCTGCCGGACACGGGGCGGAGATCGCTGCGTTTGCCCGGCATAATGTGGAAAAGGTGCGGCAGCTGGGCGCGAAAACCCTGGTTACCGGCTGTGCCTCCTGTTATCATGTGTGGAGCCATGTTTACCCGGCGATTTTGGGCGAGCCGCCGGGGTTCCGGCTGGTGCACGCGACCGAAATGTTGTCAGAGCTGATCCAGGCGGGGCAATTAGTTCCCCGGGAACTGGCGGAAACGGTTACTTATCACGACCCCTGTGATTTGGGGCGCAACAGCGGGGTTATCGATGCACCGCGCGCGATCATTAACAGTATCCCCGGCATTCGGTTTAGGGAAATGGCCACTCATGGCGATGAATCCACCTGCTGCGGCGGCGGCGGGAATTTGCAGGGAGCCGACCAGGGGCTGGCGGAGGCGATAGCCTGCAAACGTATCCGGGAAGCTGCGGCCACCAAGGCCTCGATTGTCGTATCAGCCTGTCAGCAGTGTGAGCAGATGCTGGAGAAGGCGGCAAGAACAGAAAAGCTGCCTGTGCAGGTGATGGATGTGGCCGAATTATTGTTAATGGCGGTCGAAGGGGAGTCTTGACAGGGAAGAAAGGGAGTGCGACCGATGGCGGCAATTACGGAAAATTTTCCGGAAGACCTATTGTATGATACCCATTACCAGTGGATTAAAAAAACGGGCAATAAGATTGTATTCGGCCTGACTCCTTATGGCCATGGGATCACCGGTGATGTTTTATATCTGGCTTTGCCACCGGTGGGAACAGCGGTGGCGGGCGGCGGCGCCTGCGGGTCGCTGGAGGCGGGAAAATGGGTGGGCCGTGTCTATGCCCCGGCCAGCGGCAGGATAACCAGCGTCAATGAAACCGTGCTTGGCAGCCCGGCGCTTATCAGCCGGTCGCCTTATACCTGCTGGTTTGCCGAGATTGAACTGTCCCGGCCGGAAGAGCTGGGTAAGCTGATGGCGGCGGCCGGTTTGCGCAGCTGGCTGGCCGAGGAAATGAAAGCAAATGCCTAGGGTGGATAACGGTACCGCTTTCCGGGTTCTGGATTCTGCACCCTGCAGCGCGGCTGAACACATGGCGCTGGATGAGGTGATCATAGGTGCCCACAGTCAGGGCCATATTCCCAATACGCTGCGGTTTTTGCAGTTTAACCCCTGCGTGCTGGTGGGGGCGTTTCAAAACACGCTGTTAGAGGTAAATGTTCCCTATTGTCAGCATCATGGCATTGATATAAACCGGCGGATTACCGGCGGCGGCAGCCTGTACTGGGGCCGGCGGGAAATCGGCTGGGAACTGTATGCCGGTAAAAATACCCCCGGCATTCCCCGGCAGGTAGAAGGGATGTACCGCCTGTTATGTGAAGCAATGGCCCGGGGGCTCGGGACCCTGGGCCTGGCGGCGGCCTATAGGCCGGTCAACGATATCGAGATCCAGGGCCGCAAAATCGCCGGGACCGGCGGCACGGAATTAGCTGCATCTTTTGTATTCCAGTGCAGTTTGCTGGTTGATTTTGATGTGGAGCAAATGCTGCGGGTTTTGCGGCTTCCCCTGGAAAAACTGAGTGACAAGGCCGTCAAATCCATGCGGGAGCGGGTAACTTCGCTCCAAGAGCAGCTAGGGTATGTCCCGGAAGCCAGTTTGATTAAGCACGCCATTATAACCGGTTTACAGAAAACCCTGGGGTATGATTTTACCGCCGGCGGCCTTACTTCGCTGGAAACAGACAGGCTTAGCGAGTATTTGCCGTACTTTCAGAGTGAGGACTGGATTTACGGCAACGCCGGCAGGGTAGTGAATACGGTGGATTGCCTGGCCAATTATAAGGCGCCGGGCGGCCTGATCCGGATTCAGATGCGGTTGGATGAAGGGTTCCGCGTCATCAAATATCTGTTTATCAGCGGTGACTTTTTTGCGTATCCGGCCCGGGTGATCAACGACCTGGAAACGGCTTTGAAAAATACGCCTGTCGACAGGTCGCGGATCGCTGACCGGATTAGAAATTTTTTTCTTGCCAATCAGGCCCAGATTCCCGGTGTTTCGCCTGAACACTTTGTGGAGGCCGTCCTGCTGGCCGTGACGAAGGCCAGAGCAGTTCACCCGGTCGGGAACGGCCTGGCGGAGGGTAGCTGTGAACCCAACAGCTGAATACTATGATGTGGCCGTCGTCGGGGCGGGGCCGGCGGGCTGCATGGCGGCAAGGCGACTGGGGCAGGCGGGGCTGAAGGTGCTGCTGGTTGAACAGCGCCGGGTTATTGGCAGCCCTGTCCAGTGCGCGGAGTTCGTTCCCCTTGCTATTACGCGCCACACCGCTGTGCGCGCCGCCGATATAGCCCAGCCTGTCCAGGGAATAAAAACCTTTATCAACGGTGAACCGGTAAGTACCCTTCGCGCCCCGGGGTTTGTGCTGAACCGGGGGCTGTGGGATGCCTATCAGGCCCGGCTGGCACAGGCCGCCGGCGCCACCATTATGGCCGCAACCCGGGTGAGCGGTATTGACGGCAGGAAACTGACCCTGATAAGCGGCGCCCGGTCGCGGGAGCTTAGGGCCGGTTTTATTCTTGGCTGCGATGGCCCCCGCTCTGTCGTCAGCCAAGGGTTAGGCAATGAACCCCAGGCGATGTGCGTTGCCCTGCAGGCGGAAAGGCTGCTTGCCAAGCCGCTGGCCCAGGCTGAGATTTACTTTGACCCGGCCTATTACGGCGGCTATGGCTGGGTTTTTCCCAAAGGCAAAACCGCCAATGTCGGCGTGGCTATTCATGGCGGCTGTAAAGATAAATTAAAATACGCCTTGGCCGATTTCTGCCGCAAGATTAGCCGCAGGGGGACCATACAGGCCGGGCCGCCTTCCGTGTCAGCCGGCGGCTTGATCCCGGCCGGCGGCCTGGTAAAAAATCTGGCCAAGGACCATCTGCTGGTAGCCGGTGACGCAGCCGGCTGTACTCACCCCATTACCGGGGCCGGCATTATGAATGCTGTCGTCAGCGGGGAGCTGGCGGCCAGGGCGGTGGTGCGGCAAGCCGGCCGCAATGGCGGCGGCGAGCCGCTTGCCAGGAGCTACCCGGACCTGTTGCTGGCCGAGTACGGGACGCAGTTTGCTATCGCCGGTGACCGGCTGCTGCGCCGTAACCAGGGCTGGACAGATGACCCGGAGGCCTTCAGCACGCTCATACGGCGCAGCTGGATTGCTTTTCCCGAATACTACCGGCAACAGTGAAGTTTACAGAACAAACGATTTGACGTGGAGGGGGTTCCGGTCCATGGACAATATTGGCAGACAGGAAAGCCCGGATTATGTGCAGACCAGCCTGGCCGGCGCGATGGCGCTGGGGCTGGAGCCAGGCAGCTTCTACCGTAACGCCTATCCGGGCAGCCTGAATCTATTAATGACCTATCAGGACGGCTGCCGGGCCAATTGCAGCTATTGCGGGCTGGCCAGAGAACGGTGGGCCGAACCTGATAAAAATACCTTTATTAGAGTAAAATGGCCGGTCTACGCACTGGCGGATATCATTGATATTTTACTGCAGCCGCCGCAGGCTGCGGCCGCTAAAGTGCAAAAACTGGGCCGGATTTGTATATCGATGATTACTCACCCCCGGGCGGCGGCTGACTGCATTGCAATAGTCAAACAGTTACAGGCCGCAAGCCAGTTACCGGTTAGCGTCCTGGCCTCGCCCACCAGCTTGCCGGCGGCGGGGGCTTTCTTTCAGGCGGTTAAAGCCGCCGGGGCCGACCGGGTGGGGATAGCGGTCGATGCGGCAACGGCGGCCTTGTTTTCCGCCCTGCGGGGGCCGGCGGCAGGCGGACCCCACCGGTGGGAGACCTACTGGGAGGCAATCGAACAAGCGGTTAGGGTGTTTGGCTCCGGCCAGGTCAGCGTGCACCTGATTGTCGGGCTGGGCGAGACGGAACAGGCGATGGTACAGGCCATCGACAGGGCAAACCAATATGGGGCGCAGGCCCACTTGTTTTCGTTCTGTCCGGAGCCCGGCAGCCGGCTGGGGAACTGCAAGCCGCCGGCCTACGGTCAGTACCGGCGCATTCAGCTGGCGGCCTACCTGCTGAATAACAGGCACAGTACCAGCGACGCCTTTGCCTTTAACAGCCGCGGGAAAATCATTGGCTATGGCCGCCGGCTGCAGGAACTGCTGGGCGATGATCTGGCCGCCGGCGAGCCGTTCCGAACCTCAGGCTGCCCCAACCGGGAGGGCTGTGTGGCCTGCAACCGGCCGTACGGCAATGAGCGGCCAGGCCCTGATTTGCGCAATTACCCGTTCCCGCCGGCAGCCGGGGATATTGATATCATTAAGGGGCAGATCTGGGATGAATAAGATTGCCTTTTATGCGCCGGGCGTACGGCATTATGACAATGGCTTATACCAAAATCACGCGCACTCTTTTGTTAACATAAGTATCACCGGTTCTGCCTGTCAATGCCGCTGCGAGCACTGCCGGGGCCAGCTGCTCAATACCATGGCGGCCGCCACCGAACCCGAACTGTTAATAGAACTGGCCGCTGATCTGCGCCGGCGCGGCTGCCGCGGTGTGTTGATCAGCGGCGGGGCCTGCCGGGACGGCAGTGTGCCGCTACAGCGTTTTACCGGGGCCCTGAAAGAGATTGCCGCCATGGGATTGGCCGTTGTGGTCCATCCGGGGCTGCTGACCGGTGAACTGGCCCAGGCACTGGCGCAGGCTGCAGTAGCGCGGGTCGCCCTGGATCTAATCGGGGACCGGGCCACGATCCGTGAGGTATACCACCTGGCGCGCACCCCCCAGGACTATCAAAACAGTTTGCGCGCCGCCCGGCTGGCCGGTCTGAAAGCCTCGCCGCATATTGTTATCGGTCTTCATTACGGTGAAATCCGCGGCGAATATGAAGCGTTGAAGATGGTTGCGGCCGAGGGGGCGGAAAGTTTGGTCCTGGTACTATTGAATCCCCTGCAGAATACCCCCATGGGGGCGGTTGTTCCCCCGCCGGCCGAGTCGGTAGCCAGGGTTTTCCAGGCTGCCCGGGAGCTGTTGCCGGATATCCCACTGGCCTTGGGCTGTGCCCGCCCGCCGGGGCTATACGCCCGGACGGTGGAGCGGCTGGCAGTGGATGCCGGGTTTAACGCCATTGCCTATCCGGCCCGTGAAACTGTGGATTATGTATATTCCCTCGGCTATACCGTGACCTATCAGGAAACCTGCTGCGGCCTGCCGGCCTAAGTAAGGAAATAGATGCCTTGGCATTGCGGCGCGGCAATTGACTGGAGAATCCCGGCTGCGGACAGCGCAGCCGGGACATTGGCAAGGAGGGCAAAAGATGAGACCGGTGCAGGTAATCGACACAGGCGCGCAAACCGGGGCGCAGAATATGGCTTTGGCTAAAGCTTTGTTACAGGCCGGCCAGGAACAGTTAATTCCCGATACGCTCCGTTTTTATCAATTTACGTCTGACTGTGTTTTGCTTGGTTACTATCAAACCGCCGCCCAGGAGGTCAGGCTCAATTTTTGCCGCGAGCAGGGGATTGAGGTTAATCGCCGTTTGGCCGGCGGCAATACGGTGTATTGCGATGAGTCAACCCTTGGCTGGGAGGTTGTGGTGTATCGTGCCGGCGTAGCTGCCGGTGAACAGCTGGCGGCACTGACGCTGCAGCTTGGTGCTGGTATTGCCCGGGGGCTTGCCCGGCTGGGAGTATCTGCCCACTACCGGCATCCCGGCGCCGTAACCGTGACCGGCCGGGAGCTTGGCTGGCTTGGCGGCACCCGCCAGGGGAACGCGGTTTTGTATCAAGGCTGCGTTCGCGTTGCCGATGTTAATATAGAGAGGATGCTGTATGCCCTGCGCATTCCTACGGAAAAGTTAAAAAACAAAGAGCTGGCCCTGTTTGGCCAAAGGTGTACCAGCCTTGCGGGAGTGCTCGGCCGGCCGCCGCTGCCGGCTGACATCAAAGCGGCGATTGTTGCCGGTTTTTGCGAGGTCTTTCAGGCTGCGGCCATACCGGGGCGCCTCACAGCTGTCGCCGGCAGCTTTTATCCGCCGGCCTATGCCGAGACCTCCTCGCCGGCCTGGGTAGACGGTCCGGCTGAGGTTCTTACGCCGGGCTGTTATAAGCTGCGGGCAACGGCCAAGGAACAGGCTGCACTCACGGTTTCGCTGGCATTGGATGGGCAGCGGCAACAACTTGAGGCTGTCGCCATCGCCGGCGACTTTTCTGCTTATCCCCTGGCAGTAATCGCAGAACTGGAGGCCGGTTTATGCGGCATTAAGGCCGACCCGGAGGTAATAAGCACAACCGTGGAGACTTGTTTCCGTAACCATCAGGGCTATGTACCGGGATTATTGCCAGACCACTTTAGTCAAACCATCATCAGGGCGGCCGCCAAGCTGCGCTTTCTTGACTGGGGCGCCTACCCGGAAGAGCTAAACGAGATCACTGTCGTTGGTGACTGGCCGGGCCAAGACTTGTTCGCACAGGCGTCAATTCCCTTGCTTATTCCTTACTGCGCCAAAGACAAAGGCTGCAGCTTCCGTTATACCGAAGGCTGCGGCCGGTGCGGCCAATGTGACACTGGCCATATCTACCGCCTGGCAGACCACTACGGCTTGACGGCAATCACCATTCAGAATTACGAGATGCTTGAGGCACAGCTGGCATTTTTAAAGCAGAATGGCTGCCGGGCTTTTATCGGCACCTGCTGCGAGTCTTTCTGGGTCAAGCACGGCCGGGATTTTGAACGGATTGGCTTACCGGGCATCCTTGTTAATGTTGACAACAGTACGTGCTATGACCTCGGCCAGGCGCAAACAGCGTATCAGGGCCGTTTTGAAAATCAGACCCGCTTAAAAAATGATTTGATCTTGCGGCTTTTGCAGGGACTGGCAAGATATGGCGCGCAAGCAATACCTTGTAGTGGGTAGCTCCATTGGTTACACTCCGGCCGCATTGCCGGAATTTTTTGCCTACCGGAATTTATAAAAAATTCTGTGGACATAAGAACGACGATAACCTACAGGGCATCGTCCGCAAGGACTTGGCACAAGCCGAGTCTTTTCTTGTAGCACCGGTGATCGGCAGGGCTACAGTTATGGATAATTATGGAACAGAACGCTACAAACTAATGTTCTGAATGTTGATAATTATAAAAATATTGAGTTAATTAGAGCGCTTTAGGGCTCCCGGACACTCTCTGCTGCTGGCACGTTTTTTGCAAAAGTAGAAACTGTGAGGATGCAGAATCCTTGACTAAAGGGGGAGTTGGAATGAAAGCAGCAGTATGGTATGGTCAAAAAGATGTGCGGGTTATGGATGTGCCTGAGCCGCCCAGCCCGCAAGCCGGCTGGGTCAAGGTCAAGGTGCGGTGGTGTGGAATTTGCGGCTCAGACCTGCACGAGTATCTTGCCGGTCCGATCTTCATCCCTGTAGATAAGCCCCATGCCCTGACCGGCAGTACGGCCCCTGTCATTCTCGGGCATGAGTTTTCCGGCGATGTGGTAGAGGTTGGCACCGGGGTGACGAATGTAGCCATTGGCGACCGGGTGGCGCCTGACGCCTGTCAGGTGTGCTGGGAGTGCCCGCGCTGCCGGGAGCGCCGTTACAGTCTGTGCGAGAAACTGGCCTTTACCGGCCTGATGACGGACGGGGCTTTTGCCGAGTATGTAAATGTGCCGGCCTACACAATATACAAGATTCCCGACGACATGTCCTATGAGGCCGCCGCACTCATTGAGCCGCTGGCGGTAGGGATGCATGCCGTACGGCGGGCGCCCCTGGTTCAGGGGGATACAGCGGTCATTATGGGGGCAGGGACAATCGGTCTTGCCACCCTGATGTGCGCCAAGGCGGCCGGGGCCAGTAAGGTATATACGGTAGAGGTTGCCAAAGCCAGAAAGGAATATGCCTTAAAGGCCGGGGCCACGGCCGTTTTGGACCCGACAGAGGGCGATGTGGTTGCCAGGGTAAAGGCGCTGACCAACGGCGGCGCCGATGTAGTATTTGAGTGTGTGGGCAGTGATAAAACGGCGCCTGTGGCCCTCGAACTGGCCCGTTCGGCCGGTAAGGTGGTTATTGTCGGTATTTTTGAAAAGGCTTCTGTCCTGAATTTCAACGCGTTGTCTTTTACCGAAAGAGAGGTTGTGGGCTCTTTGGCTTATTACGGTGAGTTTGCGCCGGCCATTCAGCTTATGGCTGACGGCCGGATTAACGTTGAGCCGCTGATTACCGGTAAGATAAGCCTTGATGACATTGTCGAGAAAGGGTTTGAAGAACTGGTACATCGCAAAGAACAAAATATCAAGGTGATTGTAAAACCCTGTTAACCTAAATCAGGCCGGGGATGTAAGTTGGCTGCAACTTCATCTCCGGCCTGTTATTTGGGCATAAGGCTTTAATCTGATAAATTATAGTAGCGCATTTTCCGATACAACGTACTGCGGGCGATGCCCATTTGTTTGGCCGCATGGCTGATATTGCCGCTGGCATTGAGCAAGTAGTCGACGATTTGCTGGCGCTCTTTCTCGTTTAGATCTTGCTTAATCCTCTCCCGGGCGCAGATATCGTCCTGCTTGGACGGTGAGGTCAGATACGCGACCGGTAAACCGGCCGGCGTTACCAGGTGGTCAGGCAAATGCTCAGGCTTAATGATATCCTCTTCGGCAATACTAATCACTCTTTCCACAATATTCTGTAATTCGCGAATATTACCGGGCCAGTGATATTCTTGCAAAAGCGCAATTACTGCCGGATCAACTTTTTTTGTGGCTTTGCCCCATTCGCGGCCCATCGTATTGAGCATATACTTGAATATCAGCGGGATATCCTCCGGGCGTTCGCGCAGCGGCGGAATTTTCAGGGAGATAACATTTAACCGGTAATAGAGGTCCTGACGAAAGTTGCCTTTGGCAACTTCCTGGGCCAGATTTTTATTGGTGGCGCAGATAATCCTTAAATCAACGGGAATAACTTTATTGTCACCCATACGGGTAATCTTCCGTTCCTGGATTACCCTGAGTAAAGCCACCTGCAGTTCGAGCGGCGTGTCGCCGATTTCATCAAGAAAAATCGTACCGCCTGAGGCAAACTCGAATTTTCCCGGTCTGCCCCCCCGCCGTGCGCCCGTAAAGGCCCCCTCCGTATAGCCAAACAGCTCGCTTATCATCAGCTCGCGGGGGATGGCGCCACAGTTGACGGCGACAAAAGGTCCTTTGCGCCGGGCGCTCTGATTGTGGATGGCCTGGGCAAAAACCTCCTTGCCTGTACCACTCTCTCCCTCAATAAGTACGTTGGATACGCCTGCCGCCGCCTGGGTGGCCAGTTGCACCGTTTTGCGTATGGCCGGGCCCTGGCCGATAATATTGCCGAACCGGAAGGTGGCCTGGGCGCCGCTCAGGCGGTTCACCAGATTATGCACTATTTTCATGGGGCGGAGGAGGATAACGGCCCCTGACAATTCCCCCTCATCATCAACGATGGGGCGGCCTGAGGACAGACAGTGCAGGCGGCCTAAGCTGGCGTCAATGAAGATTTCAAAATCCGTATAGGCAGTCTGCAGTTTATAAATATTCTCGATAAACGGAGGTTCACTGCCCATAAGTTCTTTCACCGATTTATTAAGAAGTTCAGGCCCGGGTCTGTCAAAGATCTCTTCGGCAATCACGTTGACTTGTTTGACGATACCCTTATCATCAATAATTAAAACTCCGTCCGACATGGTGTTAAATATATTTTCCAGCCGGTTATAGGACAAAACTATTTCCCGGGTTGTCTCTTTTAGCCGCAGCGTTTGGTAGGCGTTCTGGGATAAGGTGTTAGCAACTGAAAACAGGACCCTGGCCGCGGCATGAATCTTTTCTGTGGTCACTACCGGGATTTCTTTTATGGCCGCCAGATATTTGGCGGCATCAACCCCCAATTCTTTGGCGGCCTTATGATAGGCAGCCGGGTTTGGGGGTGTGGTTAACACCTGGCCGCCGAATATTGTGCCAAGTACCTGGCCGTGAAGGAGGATAGGGGCGGCAAAATCAATTAAGCCGGCATGGCATTGGTATATTGCCGGCTTGCCGGTTTGCACTGCCAGGGCGGCGCCGCGCATGTCGTCCGCCAGGCACCGTTTTAGTCCCAGCGGGCTTGTGCGGATTTCCTTACAAAACGTGGAAAAGCAGCTGGGGCAGGTTAGCGCTTGTCCCTGGTTATCTTCGATCAAGCTGGCCACGCCCACGCTTAAAGCGAAATTGTCCTGAAACTCCTGCAAGAAAGAGGAGTTAATCAGGTTTTGTAATTTTACATTAGTTATCTTTATCATCAGTGCCTCCTCATTAACAGTGATGACCAAAGCAACAAGGATGGTAATGATTGCCACTACATATATTGTAACGTAAAAATGGCTTTTTGTCTTGCGGAAAACAGGCTGAACACAGTGCTTTTATATGCGGGCAGGGGGTATTCACTGTAGACCCGGGGCCGGCCTAATTGTTTTAGGCCGGCCCCGGTATTTTGGCTAACTCACGACATTAATGGGTTTTTCCTGGATAAAGGCTGCGATATTGTCGCCGATCAAATTGATCAGGCGTTGTCTGGCTTCATATGGCTTCCAGCCAATATGGGGGGTGAGGATTACATTGTTCATTGTGAATAAGGGGTTATCCAGGGCCGGCGGTTCCGGGTCCTGCACATCCAGGGCGGCGCCGGCGACAGTACCGGCCTGTAAAGCGGCAATTAAATCGCTTTCTTTGATCAGGGCGCCGCGGGAGGTGTTGATAATGAATGCCGATGGTTTTACCAGGCTTAAGGTTTCTTTGTTGATAAGGTGTTTGGTATCAGGGGTAAGCGGGCAGTGCAGGGAAATAAAATCACTTTGGCCAAGCAGTTCTGTCAGAGGAACAGACTTTATCTTCGGATCGTCCCACGTTTTGGGCGTTCTGTTATATACAAGGATGTTCATGCCGAGGGCCAAGGCAACTTTTATCACCTGACGGCCAATGCTGCCGGCGCCGATAATGCCGAGAGTTTTATTCTGAATCTCCATATGCGGTACCAGCAAGTGTTTGGTGAAATTATCGTAATTTTTCTGTTTAAGCATGGTCTGCTGCTGGGTTAACGAGGCACTGAGGCTCAGGATAAAAGTGATGGCCAGTTGGGCAACGGCCTCCGTACTGTAGCCGGGAATATTGCAAACCGTAATATTCTTTTCTCTGGCAGCGGCAATATCAATGTTGTTGTAACCGGTGCCTGCCTCACAAATGAGACGGACAGAAGGCGGAAACTGAGCAATCAAATCTTTGCCTACCGGCAACTCTTTGGTAATGACAATGTTTTGGTCTTTAACCCTGTCCAAGATTTCTTTGTCACTGCTGGCAGCATATTTTGTCACCGTCGTTTGTTGTGTTAACCGGGAAAAATCCAGTTTGTTGTCAAAGTCCAGCTTAGCTAAGTTGAGAAATACTGTTTTCATAGTTACCCCCCTTTGTATTGAGAACATTTACAAATTTAGTATATTATTGCCTTAGGAGCCTGTCAACTTATTGGCAGCTTTAGGTAGCAGGCTGACTCATATATTTTGGCCGCAAACGAGGTAAACTTATATAAGATGAATTGGTAGCAATAAAGGAGCTTGATGAGATGAAACAGTCTCTGCGGTTATTTGCCCGGTTTCTTTCCCGCTATCGGGATCTGGCTCTCCTTATTTTTCGGCTGGGCTTAGGCGGGATGTTTATGTGGCATGGCTGGCCAAAGATTATCGGCGGTCCGGAAAGATGGGCCGGTCTTGGCAAAGCTGTGGGTACTTTCGGCATTGAGTTTGCGCCGGGTTTCTGGGGGTTTATGGCCAGCTTCGCCGAATTTGGCGGCGGCCTGTTGTTTGCGGTCGGCTTATTTTATCGCCCGGCCTGTTTCCTGCTGTTCACTAATATGATGGTTGCGTTTGCCAGCCAGATGCTGGATGGCAAGGGCTTGCAGAAAGCCTCCCAGGCATTGGAGGATGGGTTAAGCTTTTTTGCTGCGGCTTTTATCGGACCGGGAAAGTACAGTCTGGATTATCTGCTGGGAATGGAAGAATCGTCCGAGCCGCAAAACCGGATGAGTAGAAGATAGCGAGGGGCCGCTAGGAAATGGAATTCTTGAGAAAATTTGCTTGACAAAAAACATATGTATTGTTATATTAAACTAAAAGTAACAACAATGTTTAAAAAATACAAAAGGTTCAATTGGTGATTACAATTAGATATAACTATCCTAAAGACTGTGAAGAGGAGAAGTAGCATTCAATTGCAGCGCAGAGAGCCGGCGGCGGTGTGAGCCCGGCCTGGGGTTGAATCGTGAAGTACACCTCGGAGTTGCTAGCTGAAGAGTTCGCTAAACTATCTAGTTAGTTTATGAATTTGGTAGGTGTGGCCGGAACTTCCGCCGTTATCAGGAAGGGGGTATCGGTAAACCGGTTCAATACTTGTGTTTACCCGTACTCTGCAGAGGCGGAGCCGCTCAGCGTTAGTTTAACGGCTCTACAAGGGTGGTATCGCGGGAATAAAACTCCCGTCCCTTATTTTTACATAAGGGACGGGAGTTATTTTTTTTACAGGAGGTGATTTAGATGTTTGGCTTCAGCGATCCCTGGATTGCTCTGGCGTATGCCGCCTGTCTGGGATCTACGGCTCTTTGCATTATATATGCAATTTGGAAAGGCAAAAAAGCAGATTAACTATCCGGGAGGGAATGTTTATGGATAATCAGTTACTCTATGTAATGCTGGCAGTTTATTTGGGGATGACCGTATTGCTCGGTTATCTTGGCTACCGGCATACCAAATCAGCCAAAGATTATATGATTGCCGGCGGAAATGTACATCCGGTACTGATGGCTTTGGCCTATGGCTCTACTTTTATTTCTACGTCGGCCATTGTTGGCTTTGGCGGGGCGGCCGGTGTTTATGGCATGAGCTTGTTGTGGTTGACGGCATTTAACATATTCATAGGCGTTTTTATTGCTTTTGTTTTCTTTGGTGTCAGAACCCGTCAGATCGCCCATAACCTGCAGGTCAAAACATTTCCCGAGTTTTAGGCGCTCGTTTCGATTCGCCCTTTATCAGGAAGTTTGCTGCCGGCATGATCAGCCTGACTATGCCGCTGTATGCCGCTGCAGTCATGATTGGCGGCGCCCGGTATATGGAAGAAGCCCTAAATATGAGTTACACCTTAGCTTTGGCAATCTTTGCGCTCATTGTCCTTGCGTATGTCTTTTTTGGCGGACTGCGCGGGGTTATTTACACCGATGCTATGCAGGGGCTGATTATGTTTGCCGGTATGGCGGCCCTGATAGTCCTGACTTACTCCCTGCTAGGTGGTGTCACTCCCGCTCATAGCAAACTGGAAGCGTTAAAGCAGCTTGTGCCGGCTGGACTTGCCGCGAAAGGGCACCAGGGCTGGACGGCTATGCCGGCTGTGGGGTCGGAAATATGGTGGTTTGTTTTTTCTACTTTGATTCTTGGTGTTGGCATTGGTGTTTTGGCCCAGCCACAGTTAGTCGTCCGTTTTATGACTGTAGCCAGTTCGCAGGATATTTACAAAGGGTTAAGCATCGGTGCTTTATTCATTTTGTTCATGACCGGTGTGGCCTTCACTGTCGGGGCATTATCCAATGTGTATTTTATGGAACAGAGCGGCACGCTGGCCTTGGCGGCAACCGCAGTTGGCGGGGCGGCGCCGAATGTTGACAAAATCATTCCCTTATTTATTACCCAGGCGATGCCGGAATGGCTCAAATATTTATTTTTGTTTACGTTGTTGTCGGCTGCCATGTCGACCTTAAGCGGTCAGTTTCATATTATCTCCACGTCAATTTCCTATGATTTAAATCCCAGCCAGGGGCAAAGCGACAAGCGGACTCTCCTGCTGGCGCGGCTTGGTACGCTGTTTGGCTTTGTTCTCACCAGTGCTTTGGCATTAAAGCTGCCGTTCGGTGTAATCGCTGTAGCTACCGCCTTGTTTTTCGGCCTGTGTACCTCGGCGTTTCTGCCTATGTATACAGCCGCGTTATACTGGCCCAAAATTACCCCGGCCGGTGCCATTGCCAGCATGGTCATCGCATCGGTAATTTACCTCGTTCTGGTATTATTTGTGCATGAGAAAGAGGCCACTATTTTTGGCCTGTGTTTTAAGCTGTTCGGCGTGAATACTGTGGCGCTCGCCCCCTGGACATATATTGATCCGCTGGTCATTACCCTGCCGATTAGTGCCTTAGTGCTTGTTGCCGTTAGTTTGTTAACTCAGCCTGTGCCGCGGACTGTGACGGAAGGCAGATAAATATATTGAGAGAAGGTTAGAGGTTATGATATGGAATCCTGAGGCAGAATGCCTGGAACGCGGCAAGATGGCCGAACTGCAGCTGACCAGGCTGCAGCACGTAGTACGGCGAGTTTACGAAAATGTTCCTTTTTACCGTCAGGCGTTAGACAATGCACGGGTAGGATTACATCATATCCGCTCTTTGCAGGATGTGAGTTTGCTTCCCTTTACCACCAAAGACGATATCCGCAGCAATTATCCCTATGGCTTATTCAGCGTACCTTTAAAAAAAATTGTCCGTTTGCATGCTTCCTCTGGTACTACCGGCAAACCAACTGTTGTGGGCTATACCAGGCAGGATATTGAATTATGGGCTGATATGGTGACACGGCTGGCTGTTGCTGCCGGGGCGAAGGAAGAGGATGTAGCGCAGGTCGCTTTTGGGTATGGGCTCTTCACCGGCGCGTTCGGGCTGCATTATGGACTGGAACGGCTTGGCGCTACTATTGTGCCGGCATCTACGGGCAATACGGAACGGCAGATTATGATGATGCAGGATTTCGGCACTACTATATTAGTAAGTACACCGTCGTACTCCCTCTATCTCGCTGAAACTGCCCATAGTATGGGGATAGATATCCGGTCGCTTTCTGTCCGGTTGGGTTTGTTCGGGGCCGAGGGCTGCTCGGAAGAGATGCGCCAGGTAATAGAACGGATCTGGGGCATCAATGCTGTTGAAAACTATGGTATGAGCGAATTAATTGGTCCTGGCGTATCGGGAGAATGTGAGTGTAAGGCCGGGCTGCATATTAATGAAGATCACTTTTATCCGGAGATTATTGATCCAGTGACCGGTACACCGTTGCCTTATGGCGAAATGGGGGAACTAGTCATTACCACTATGACTAAGGAAGGCTTGCCGCTGCTGCGCTACCGGACCCGTGATATCACCAGCCTTAATCCGGAACCCTGCCAGTGTGGCAGGACGCTGGTGCGTATGACAAAGGTGCAGGGCCGTACTGACGATATGCTTAAAATCCGGGGGGTAAATGTTTTTCCTTCACAGATTGAGAGTGTATTGGTGGGTATCCGGGAAATCGGCCCTCATTATAATATCATTGTTCGCAAAAAAGGTTACCTCGATGATATGGAGGTCATGGTTGAACTGGCTGATGATACTTTATTAGAAGATTTTCGCAAGCTGGAAGGCCTGCAAGATATAATTCGACATAAGCTGCGGGTCATATTATCGATTGATGCTACTGTAAAATTAGTACAGCCGAGAACGATAGCCCGCTCGGAAGGGAAAGCCAAGCGAATTGTAGACTTGAGAAACGTAAAAGAATAATTGTCATATAAAAGAGTATTTGTCATATATTTGTCATATTTCCATGTTATAGTTAAACCTGTAAAATTAACTAGATGACGTACCGGTATGATAAAGCTCTAATATCTAATATTAAGTAATACCAGTACCTTGTCAGCCCTAATCCAGTGAATACTGATGGTCTATTTCCCGCAACCCTTCGTTGTCGTCAGTCGGCATACGTCCGCTATGCCTCCTTCCTCCGCCTTGGTTTGCGAAAAATAGCCTCGCCATTATTCTACTGTTTTAGAACTGACAAGCTACTAGTACCTCATCTCCCTTAAAACCAAGGATATTTTGCGCATCTTTTCCCGCACTGCTTCGTTGTCGTCGCCTTACATATGTCCGATATGCGCGGCTCCTCCGCCTTGCATTGCGAGAAAATCTACGCAAACTATTCCCTCGATTTTAAGAAAGATGAGGTACTAGACAATAATCCGGTGCGTTGTCTATTTAGATATATTCTTTTCCTGCCGCTGCCGATTGGTAGTGGTATTTTATTTTTAATTTTGTAGTTTGGCCTCAAAGATAATTTATAAAATTACTTGACATAATGAGAAGTTCATGGTAATCTATAAAAGTCGCTGATGAGTGGCGGCAATAATTGGCAAGAAAATTATGATTGACATAAACAGATGAAAATGCTATTATAATATCTTGTCGGTTAACAAATGAGAAATACCGGTCCGAACAGTATGGTGTTCGTGATCCTAGCGCATCCATGCGCGTCGGTCCCGGGCAGAGCGTATCGTCCATGATACGCCCGTGATCCTAGCGCATCCGTGCACGTCGTTCCCTGAAAACTGAACAATGTAAAGAAATGCATCATAAAAGCCAGATGTGCGGTGTGCTGCTTGCAGCACAACCAACAACAATTTTGATTGAATTGAGCCGATAAAACGGCTTCAATATATATAGTCGCAAGACTATGAACTTTATTGGAGAGTTTGATCCTGGCTCAGGACGAACGCTGGCGGCGTGCCTAACACATGCAAGTCGAACGGTCTGCTGTTCAACACCAAGAGTTAAGTGATGGTGAAATCCGACAGCGTCAAGCGCGAACGATAGAGAGCGCTTCACGCAAAATAAAAGTGCCAACACAGAGCCTTTGGTGTTGTACAGCAGATAGTGGCGAACGGGTGAGTAACGCGTAGACAACCTGCCTCTGAATTGGGGACAACACCGCGAAAGTGGTGCTAATACCGAATGTGGTATCTTGGTTGCATGACTGAGATAAGAAAGGTGGCCTCTCAAAGAAGCTACCGTTGAGAGATGGGTCTGCGTCTGATTAGCTGGTTGGTGAGGTAACGGCTCACCAAGGCGACGATCAGTAGCCGGTCTGAGAGGATGAACGGCCACACTGGGACTGAGACACGGCCCAGACTCCTACGGGAGGCAGCAGTGGGGAATCTTCCGCAATGGACGAAAGTCTGACGGAGCAACGCCGCGTGAGTGAAGAAGGCCTTCGGGTCGTAAAGCTCTGTCGTTTGGGACGAACGTATCCTATGTGAACAATATAGGGTAATGACGGTACCAAAGGAGGAAGCCACGGCTAACTACGTGCCAGCAGCCGCGGTAATACGTAGGTGGCAAGCGTTGTCCGGAATTATTGGGCGTAAAGGGCGTGTAGGTGGCCTGATAAGTCGTGTGTCTAAGTGCGAAGCTCAACTTCGTATGGGCGCAGGAAACTGTCAGGCTTGAGTGCAGGAGAGGAAAGTGGAATTCCCAGTGTAGCGGTGAAATGCGTAGAGATTGGGAGGAACACCAGTGGCGAAGGCGACTTTCTGGACTGTGTCTGACACTGAGGCGCGAAAGCCAGGGGAGCGAACGGGATTAGATACCCCGGTAGTCCTGGCCGTAAACGATGGGTACTAGGTGTAGAGGGTATCGACCCCTTCTGTGCCGGAGTTAACGCAATAAGTACCCCGCCTGGGGAGTACGGCCGCAAGGTTGAAACTCAAAGGAATTGACGGGGGCCCGCACAAGCGGTGGAGTATGTGGTTTAATTCGACGCAACGCGAAGAACCTTACCAGGGCTTGACATTGAGCGAAAGGTCTAGAGATAGATCCCTATCTACGGATACGCGAAAACAGGTGGTGCATGGCTGTCGTCAGCTCGTGTCGTGAGATGTTGGGTTAAGTCCCGCAACGAGCGCAACCCTTATCCTTTGTTGCCAGCGCGTAAAGGCGGGAACTCAAGGGAGACTGCCGCAGAGAATGCGGAGGAAGGCGGGGATGACGTCAAGTCATCATGCCCCTAATGTCCTGGGCTACACACGTACTACAATGGGCTTAAACAAAGCGAAGCAAACCTGCGAAGGCAAGCAAAACGCAGAAACAAGCTCTCAGTTCGGATCGGAGGCTGCAACTCGCCTCCGTGAAGTCGGAATCGCTAGTAATCGCAGGTCAGCATACTGCGGTGAATACGTTCCCGGGCCTTGTACACACCGCCCGTCACACCACGAAAGTCAGTCACACCCGAAGCCGGTGGGGTAACCAGAAATGGAACTAGCCGTCGAAGGTGGGGCCGATGATTGGGGTGAAGTCGTAACAAGGTAGCCGTATCGGAAGGTGCGGCTGGATCACCTCCTTTCTAGGGAGAAGCGTTTGGGTTAACACCCAAACAACTTCCAGGTCGGTACATCTGGTTGATGCAAACCATTTACATTGTTTGGTTTTGAGGGAATGGTCTGTTAGCAAAAGTTACTTGTTGCAAAACACAAGCGACGATGGTAACATAGATATTCCTGACAACAAAAGATCCAGTGACGATAGCTGTGGGGTTCCACCTGTTCCCATACCGAACACAGAAGTTAAGCCCACAAACGCCGAAGGTACTTGGCTGGAAACGGCCCGGGAGATTAGGAAGCTGCTGGTTCCGGAACAAAAGTTCCACAACCTGCTTGTTGAAATACACAAGTGGTTGTGATAACATAGATGTTCCGCTGTTCCTTGAAAACTGCACAGAAGAAAGCAAGTAAAAGTACCTCTCATATGCAAATATGTGAAGTACCTTAACGAAGCGCAATTAAGATTTATTAAAACAAAACTTAAACCGAGCACAAGCAAAGTTTAAGTTGAGGCGAAACTGGCTAGCGTGTATCAGCTGCGAGGCGGAGGGAGGACGCGAACGGAGTCGTACTGGAAGTACGTCGAAGAGAGCGCCCGGACTGACAACGAAGTAGATGATGCGCGATAGACAGTTGCAGCTTTGCAGCAAAAGTCAAGTTATATAGGGCATACGGTGGATGCCTAGGCGCCAAGAGCCGAAGAAGGACGCGGTAAGCTGCGAAAAGTCATGGGGAGCCGCAAGCAGGCCCTGATCCATGAATGTCCGAATGGGGGAACCCAGTGGTGGTCATGCACCATTACCCGACTTAGGTTGGGAGGTAAGCCGGGGAACTGAAACATCTAAGTACCCGGAGGAAAAGTAATCAAACGAGATTCCCCAAGTAGCGGCGAGCGAACGGGGAAGAGCCCAAACCCGGATCGACATTCGACTTTCGACACTGGATTTTGGAAGAGTAAAACGATAGTTTTACGAATCCCTTACGAAAGTCTAAAGTCGTACGTCGAATGTCGACCCGGGGGTTGAGGACCGGCGGAAGTTTCGTCAGGCCTAGCCGAACTACCTGGAAAGGTAGGCCGCAGAAGGTAACAGCCCTGTAAGCGAAAGGCAGAGCGAAATGGCCGGAATCCAGAGTACCACGGGACACGAGGAACCCTGTGGGAAGCAGGGGGGACCACCCTCCAAGGCAAAATACTCGAGGCGACCGATAGCGCATAGTACCGTGAGGGAAAGGTGAAAAGCACCCCGGGAGGGGAGTGAAAAAGAACCTGAAACCGTATGCCTACAAGCAGTCGAAGGCCCGTAGGAGGCTGACGGCGTGCCTATTGAAGAATGAACCGGCGAGTTACAATATCCAGCAAGGTTAAGTGGAAGACACGGAGCCGAAGCGAAAGCGAGTCTAAAAAGGGCGAAAGTTGGATAGTGTAGACCCGAAACCGCAGTGATCTATCCATGGCCAGGTTGAAGCGCAGGTAAAAATGCGTGGAGGACCGAACCCGTGAGCGTTGAAAAGCTTTGGGATGAGTTGTGGATAGGGGTGAAATGCCAATCGAACGCGGAGATAGCTGGTTCTCCCCGAAATAGCTTTAGGGCTAGCCTCAGGAAGTAAGTACAGGCGGTAGAGCACTGATAGGGCTAGGGGCCTAATGGGTTACTGAACCTTGTCAAACTACGAATGCCTGTAGTGGAATCCTGGGAGTCAGACTACGAGTGATAAGACCCGTGGTCAAGAGGGAAACAGCCCAGACCATCAGCTAAGGTCCCCAATGCCGTACTAAGTGGCAAAGGATGTGGAGATACAAAAACAACCAGGATGTTGGCTTAGAAGCAGCCACCATTAAAAGAGTGCGTAATAGCTCACTGGTCGAGTGTCGCTGCGCCGAAGATGTCCGGGGCTAAAGTACGGAACCGAAGCTATGGCAAGTCTACGGACTTGGGTAGGGGAGCGTTCTATACCCAGAGAAGGTATACCGTAAGGAGTGCTGGAGAGTATAGAAGTGAGAATGCCGGTATGAGTAGCGAAAAGACAAGTGAGAATCTTGTCCACCGAAAGCCTAAGGATTTCTGAGGAAGGATCGTCCGCTCAGAGTCAGTCGGGCCCTAAGCCGAGGCAAAAAGCGTAGGCGATGGACAACTGGTAAATATTCCAGTACCACCTAGGATCGTTTGAGCGAAGGAGTGACACAGGAGGGCAGGCAAGCGCGAGGATGGAAAATCGCGTCTAAGCTTGTAGGGTGCATCACAGGCAAATCCGTGATGCTGGAACCTGAGGAGTGATGGGTAGCTGTTAGAGATAATGGCGAAATTGCTGATCCCAGACTGTCAAGAAAAGCTTCTAGTGAGAGACTAGGTGCCCGTACCGTAAACCGACACAGGTAGGCGGGGAGAGAATCCTAAGGTGCGCGGGAGAACCCTCGTTAAGGAACTCGGCAAAATGTCCCCGTAACTTCGGGAAAAGGGGAGCTTGTAAACCGTGTAGACCAGAAGCGGTCGAAGCGGGAATGAGTTGCAAAAAAGAGGCCCAAGCGACTGTTTACCACAAACACAGGTGCCTGCTAAAGCGAAAGCTGACGTATAGGTGCTGACACCTGCCCGGTGCCGGAAGGTTAAGAGGAGAGCTTAGCGGAAACGCGAAGGTTTGAATTGAAGCCCCGGTAAACGGCGGCCGTAACTATAACGGTCCTAAGGTAGCGAAATTCCTTGTCGGGTAAGTTCCGACCCGCACGAAAGGTGTAACGACTTGGGCACTGTCTCAACGAGGGACCCGGTGAAATTGAAATACCTGTGAAGATGCAGGTTACCCGCGACTGGACAGAAAGACCCCATGGAGCTTTACTGCAACCTGACATTGAGTTTTGGTAAATGATGTACAGGATAGGTGGGAGACTAGGAAGATGGGACGCAAGTCTCATTGGAGTCAATGTTGGGATACCACCCTTTATTTACTGGAGTTCTAACTCAAGGAGTAACGAAACTGAGGACAGTGTCAGGCGGGCAGTTTGACTGGGGCGGTCGCCTCCGAAAGAGTAACGGAGGCGCCCAAAGGTTCCCTCAGCGCGGATGGAAATCGCGCGAAGAGTGTAAAGGCAGAAGGGAGCTTGACTGCGAGACAGACAAGTCGAGCAGGGACGAAAGTCGGGCTTAGTGATCCGGTGGTACCGAGTGGAAGGGCCATCGCTCAACGGATAAAAGCTACCCTGGGGATAACAGGCTAATCTCTCCCAAGAGTCCATATCGACGGGGAGGTTTGGCACCTCGATGTCGGCTCATCACATCCTGGGGCTGAAGTAGGTCCCAAGGGTTGGGCTGTTCGCCCATTAAAGTGGTACGTGAGCTGGGTTCAGAACGTCGTGAGACAGTTCGGTCCCTATCCATCGCGGGCGTAAGAGACTTGAAGGGAACTGCTCCTAGTACGAGAGGACCGGAGTGGACGGACCCATGGTGTACCAGTTATCCCGCCAGGGGTAGAGCTGGGTAGCTACGTCCGGAAAGGATAAACGCTGAAAGCATCTAAGCGTGAAACCAGCCTTAAGATGAGGTCTGTCATTCGCAAGAAGTAAGGCCCCTTGAAGAAGACAAGGTTGATAGGCCAGGAGTGGAAGTGGAGTGATCCATGGAGCGGACTGGTACTAATAGGCCGAGGACTTGACTTTTAAGCAGCGAACCAGCTTGCCGCGAGCGAGAGCGAAACGGGAAGTTGTGTGAGTCGCTTAGTTAGAGCGGAGCGATAACATCCATAATGTATCCTTTAGCTCTGAACTGGCGACCGGTTCGCAAACATTAATTGGATGACTAATGCGCAAATCTTTCTTCTGTGAAGTTTTCAGGGAATAAAGAGAGAATTAGGAGGTTACTCGCTAACGCTCGTAACTAAGCGATTCACGCAGGTTCTAGCGTCGCGATGCTCCTAATAACCTGGTTCTCTGCTTATGGTTCTCTGCTTATGGTTCTCTGCTTATGGTTCTCTGCTTATGATTCAGATTATTCCAAATACTTGTTTGAATAATTATATTATATGGAGTGGTACTCAAGTGGCTGAAGAGGACGGTTTGCTAAATCGTTAGAGGTCGTGAGGCCTGCGTGGGTTCAAATCCCACCCACTCCGCCATAAGCACCCTGGGTTCTTACGAGCCGTTAGGCAAGATGAGAACCTGAATAAGTTTTGTTTCCGGCCCGTTGGTCAAGCGGTTAAGACACCGCCCTTTCACGGCGGTATCAAGGGTTCGATTCCCTTACGGGTCACCATCTTCGTTGATTCGAGGTTCAATAGGTCGCGCGTTCGAAGGAACGAACTCGCGAACGAAGCGAACCCACAAATAACGGGCGATTAGCTCAGCTGGGAGAGCGCCTGCCTTACAAGCAGGATGTCGGCGGTTCGATCCCGTCATCGCCCACCATTTAACGGCCCTGTGGTGTAGCGGTCTAACATGCCGCCCTGTCACGGCGGAGATCGACGGTTCAAATCCGTTCAGGGTCGCCATCTTACTCTCTGAGTGGAAGTTTTTTACTACGCTCAGAACTAAGCGATTCACGGTTATCGTGTCGCCTCGCGGTTCGATAACCTGGTTCGCTGCTTATGACTCCGTAGCTCAGCTGGATAGAGCGTTTGACTACGAATCAAAAGGTCGCAGGTTCGAATCCTGCCGGGGTCGCCATCTTACTTTTTGAGTGGAAGTTCTTTACTACGCTCAGAACTAAGCGACTCACGTATGTTCTCGTGTCGCCTTGTGGCTCGCGACAACATGGTTGTTATATGCTGGCGTAGCTCAATTGGTAGAGCAGCTGACTTGTAATCAGCAGGTTGGGGGTTCAATTCCTCTCGCCAGCTCCAGCTAATCTGGAGGGATTCCCGAGTGGCTAAAGGGAGCAGACTGTAAATCTGCCGTCTTTGACTTCGGTGGTTCGAATCCACCTCCCTCCACCATTTAAGGATCTATAGCTCAGTTTGGTAGAGCATCCGGCTCATAACCGGCGGGTCCTAGGTTCAAATCCTAGTAGATCCACCAATTACATGCGGTCGTGGCGGAACGGCAGACGCGCTAGCCTCAGGAGCTAGTGGGGGCAACCTCGTGGTGGTTCAAATCCACTCGACCGCACCATTATCTACCTAATTACATGCGGTTGTGGCGGAATCGGCAGACGCACCATCTTGAGGGGGTGGCGCTCACAAGGCGTGTGAGTTCAAGTCTCACCAACCGCACCAGTAAATGTCAATAGTATGATGAACAATACTATTGACATAAACAAATAAAAATGCTAATATACTTTTTAGTCGCTATTCAAGCGAATCCTAGCGCATCCATGCGCGTCGGTCCCGGGCAGAGCGTATCGTCCATGATACGCCTGTGATCCTAGCGCATCCATGCGCGTCGTTCCCTGAAAACTGAACAATGTAAAGAAATGCATCATAAAAGCCAGATGTGCGGTGTGCTGCCATGCAGCACAACCAACAACAATTTTGATTGAATTGAGCCGATAAAACGGCTTCAATATATATAGTCGCAAGGCTATGAACTTTATTGGAGAGTTTGATCCTGGCTCAGGACGAACGCTGGCGGCGTGCCTAACACATGCAAGTCGAACGGAGTAGTTAGCAATAGCTACTTAGTGGCGAACGGGTGAGTAACGCGTAGACAACCTGCCTCTGAATTGGGGACAACACCGCGAAAGTGGTGCTAATACCGAATGTGGTATCTTAGTTGCATAACTGAGATAAGAAAGGTGGCCTCTATATATAAGCTACCGTTCAGAGATGGGTCTGCGTCTGATTAGCTGGTTGGTGAGGTAACGGCTCACCAAGGCGACGATCAGTAGCCGGTCTGAGAGGATGAACGGCCACACTGGGACTGAGACACGGCCCAGACTCCTACGGGAGGCAGCAGTGGGGAATCTTCCGCAATGGACGAAAGTCTGACGGAGCAACGCCGCGTGAGTGAAGAAGGCCTTCGGGTCGTAAAGCTCTGTCGTTTGGGACGAACGTATCCTATGTGAACAATATAGGGTAATGACGGTACCAAAGGAGGAAGCCACGGCTAACTACGTGCCAGCAGCCGCGGTAATACGTAGGTGGCAAGCGTTGTCCGGAATTATTGGGCGTAAAGGGCGTGTAGGTGGCCTGGTAAGTCGTGTGTCTAAGTGCGAAGCTCAACTTCGTATGGGCGCAGGAAACTGCCAGGCTTGAGTGCAGGAGAGGAAAGTGGAATTCCCAGTGTAGCGGTGAAATGCGTAGAGATTGGGAGGAACACCAGTGGCGAAGGCGACTTTCTGGACTGTGTCTGACACTGAGGCGCGAAAGCCAGGGGAGCGAACGGGATTAGATACCCCGGTAGTCCTGGCCGTAAACGATGGGTACTAGGTGTAGAGGGTATCGACCCCTTCTGTGCCGGAGTTAACGCAATAAGTACCCCGCCTGGGGAGTACGGCCGCAAGGTTGAAACTCAAAGGAATTGACGGGGGCCCGCACAAGCGGTGGAGTATGTGGTTTAATTCGACGCAACGCGAAGAACCTTACCAGGGCTTGACATTGAGCGAAAGGTCTAGAGATAGATCCCTTACCTTCGGGTAACGCGAAAACAGGTGGTGCATGGCTGTCGTCAGCTCGTGTCGTGAGATGTTGGGTTAAGTCCCGCAACGAGCGCAACCCTTATCCTTTGTTGCCAGCGCGTAAAGGCGGGAACTCAAGGGAGACTGCCGCAGAGAATGCGGAGGAAGGCGGGGATGACGTCAAGTCATCATGCCCCTAATGTCCTGGGCTACACACGTACTACAATGGGCTTAAACAAAGCGAAGCAAACCTGCGAAGGCAAGCGAAACGCAGAAACAAGCTCTCAGTTCGGATCGGAGGCTGCAACTCGCCTCCGTGAAGTCGGAATCGCTAGTAATCGCAGGTCAGCATACTGCGGTGAATACGTTCCCGGGCCTTGTACACACCGCCCGTCACACCACGAAAGTCAGTCACACCCGAAGCCGGTGGGGTAACCAGAAATGGAACTAGCCGTCGAAGGTGGGGCCGATGATTGGGGTGAAGTCGTAACAAGGTAGCCGTATCGGAAGGTGCGGCTGGATCACCTCCTTTCTAGGGATAAGCAGAGAACCAGGTTTTTAGGAGCGAAAGCGACGCGGAAACCTGAGTGAATCGCTTAGTTCTGAGCGCAAGCGATAAGCAGAGAACCCAAGAAGGCGAGCCGCGAGGCGAAGTCTGATTGGTGTGAATCGCTTAGTTCTGAGCGCAAGCGAAGAACATCATATAACTAAGCGAGCTCTATTCCAGGTCGGTACATTTGGCAGATGCAGGAGATACTAGACGCACCATATGCGGTGGCTGTAGTAAATTCATTTACATTGTTTGGTTTTGAGGGAATGCAATATCCTCAATGGGCCTATAGCTCAGCTGGTTAGAGCGCACGCCTGATAAGCGTGAGGTCAGTGGTTCAAGTCCACTTAGGCCCACCAGTTTTATTTATATAGTTCACATTATGGGGGCGTAGCTCAGCTGGGAGAGCACCTGCCTTGCAAGCAGGGGGTCAGCGGTTCGATCCCGCTCGTCTCCACCATAAGTTTCAGAACCTATATTACCAATAATTACTTGTTGCAATACACAAGTAATTATGATAACATAGAGATTCCTGAAACACCATGTTCCTTGAAAACTGCACAGAAGAAAGCAAAGTAAAAGTACCTCTCATATGCAAATATGTGAAGTAGCTTAACGAAGCGCAATTAGGATTTTTAAAAAATGACTTAACCTTAGTCACAAGCAAAGTTTAAGTTGAGGCGGAGACTGGCTAGAAGGTGCCATATGCTAGGCGCCCCGGAAACCCGAGCCGTGCCGCGTACTCGCGTACGCAAACAATCGGGTTGAGGAGCAACAACGCAGATGGCGGCTTATAGACAGTCGGAGCTAGAAGTCAAGTTAGTAAGGGCATACGGTGGATGCCTAGGCGCCAAGAGCCGAAGAAGGACGCGGTAAGCTGCGAAAAGTCATGGGGAGCCGCAAGCAGGCCCTGATCCATGAATATCCGAATGGGGGAACCCAGTGGTGGTCATGCACCATTACCCGACTCAGGTCGGGAGGTAAGCCGGGGAACTGAAACATCTAAGTACCCGGAGGAAAAGTAATCAAACGAGATTCCCCAAGTAGCGGCGAGCGAACGGGGAAGAGCCCAAACCAGTGGACTTCGGTCGACTGGGGTTGAGGACCGGCGGAAGTTTCGTCAGGCCTAGCCGAACTACCTGGAAAGGTAGGCCGCAGAAGGTAACAGCCCTGTAAGCGAAAGGCAGAGCGAAATGGCCGGAATCCAGAGTACCACGGGACACGAGGAACCCTGTGGGAAGCAGGGGGGACCACCCTCCAAGGCAAAATACTCGAGGCGACCGATAGCGCATAGTACCGTGAGGGAAAGGTGAAAAGCACCCCGGGAGGGGAGTGAAAAAGAACCTGAAACCGTATGCCTACAAGCAGTCGAAGGCCCGTAGGAGGCTGACGGCGTGCCTATTGAAGAATGAACCGGCGAGTTACAATATCCAGCAAGGTTAAGTGGAAGACACGGAGCCGAAGCGAAAGCGAGTCTAAAAAGGGCGAAAGTTGGATAGTGTAGACCCGAAACCGCAGTGATCTATCCATGGCCAGGTTGAAGCGCAGGTAAAAATGCGTGGAGGACCGAACCCGTGAGCGTTGAAAAGCTTTGGGATGAGTTGTGGATAGGGGTGAAATGCCAATCGAACGCGGAGATAGCTGGTTCTCCCCGAAATAGCTTTAGGGCTAGCCTCAGGAAGTAAGTACAGGCGGTAGAGCACTGATAGGGCTAGGGGCCTAATGGGTTACTGAACCTTGTCAAACTACGAATGCCTGTAGTGGAATCCTGGGAGTCAGACTACGAGTGATAAGACCCGTGGTCAAGAGGGAAACAGCCCAGACCATCAGCTAAGGTCCCCAATGCCGTACTAAGTGGCAAAGGATGTGGAGATACAAAAACAACCAGGATGTTGGCTTAGAAGCAGCCACCATTAAAAGAGTGCGTAATAGCTCACTGGTCGAGTGTCGCTGCGCCGAAGATGTCCGGGGCTAAAGTACGGAACCGAAGCTATGGCAAGTCTACGGACTTGGGTAGGGGAGCGTTCTATACCCAGAGAAGGTATACCGTAAGGAGTGCTGGAGAGTATAGAAGTGAGAATGCCGGTATGAGTAGCGAAAAGACAAGTGAGAATCTTGTCCACCGAAAGCCTAAGGATTTCTGAGGAAGGATCGTCCGCTCAGAGTCAGTCGGGCCCTAAGCCGAGGCAAAAAGCGTAGGCGATGGACAACTGGTAAATATTCCAGTACCACCTAGGATCGTTTGAGCGAGGGAGTGACACAGGAGGGCAGGCAAGCGCGAGGATGGAAAATCGCGTCTAAGCTTGTAGGGTGCATCACAGGCAAATCCGTGATGCTGGAACCTGAGGAGTGATGGGTAGCTGTTAGAGATAATGGCGAAATTGCTGATCCCAGACTGTCAAGAAAAGCTTCTAGTGAGAGACTAGGTGCCCGTACCGTAAACCGACACAGGTAGGCGGGGAGAGAATCCTAAGGTGCGCGGGAGAACCCTCGTTAAGGAACTCGGCAAAATGTCCCCGTAACTTCGGGAAAAGGGGAGCTTGTAAACCGTGTAGACCAGAAGCGGTCGAAGCGGGAATGAGTTGCAAAAAAGAGGCCCAAGCGACTGTTTACCACAAACACAGGTGCCTGCTAAAGCGAAAGCTGACGTATAGGTGCTGACACCTGCCCGGTGCCGGAAGGTTAAGAGGAGAGCTTAGCGGAAACGCGAAGGTTTGAATTGAAGCCCCGGTAAACGGCGGCCGTAACTATAACGGTCCTAAGGTAGCGAAATTCCTTGTCGGGTAAGTTCCGACCCGCACGAAAGGTGTAACGACTTGGGCACTGTCTCAACGAGGGACCCGGTGAAATTGAAATACCTGTGAAGATGCAGGTTACCCGCGACTGGACAGAAAGACCCCATGGAGCTTTACTGCAACCTGACATTGAGTTTTGGTAAATGATGTACAGGATAGGTGGGAGACTAGGAAGATGGGACGCAAGTCTCATTGGAGTCAATGTTGGGATACCACCCTTTATTTACTGGAGTTCTAACTCAAGGAGTAACGAAACTGAGGACAGTGTCAGGCGGGCAGTTTGACTGGGGCGGTCGCCTCCGAAAGAGTAACGGAGGCGCCCAAAGGTTCCCTCAGCGCGGATGGAAATCGCGCGAAGAGTGTAAAGGCAGAAGGGAGCTTGACTGCAAGACAGACAAGTCAAGCAGGGACGAAAGTCGGGCTTAGTGATCCGGTGGTACCGAGTGGAAGGGCCATCGCTCAACGGATAAAAGCTACCCTGGGGATAACAGGCTAATCTCTCCCAAGAGTCCATATCGACGGGGAGGTTTGGCACCTCGATGTCGGCTCATCACATCCTGGGGCTGAAGTAGGTCCCAAGGGTTGGGCTGTTCGCCCATTAAAGTGGTACGTGAGCTGGGTTCAGAACGTCGTGAGACAGTTCGGTCCCTATCCATCGCGGGCGTAAGAGACTTGAAGGGAACTGCTCCTAGTACGAGAGGACCGGAGTGGACGGACCCATGGTGTACCAGTTATCCCGCCAGGGGTAGAGCTGGGTAGCTACGTCCGGAAAGGATAAACGCTGAAAGCATCTAAGCGTGAAACCAGCCTTAAGATGAGGTCTGTCATTCGCAAGAAGTAAGGCCCCTTGAAGAAGACAAGGTTGATAGGCCAGGAGTGGAAGTGGAGTGATCCATGGAGCGGACTGGTACTAATAGGCCGAGGACTTGACTTTAAACCCTCGTTTGCACAAGTGCAAACATTGATTGATACCTATTGCGCAATGCTTATCTTCTGTGAAGTTTTCAGGGAATGATGAAATTTAGGAAGTTACTCGCTAACGCTCGTAACTAAGCGATTCACGCAGATTTCTGCGTCGCTATCGCTCCTAAAAACCTGGTTCTCTGCTTATATTCCTCGATAGCTCAGTTGGTAGAGCAATCGGCTGTTAACCGATCGGTCGTAGGTTCGAGTCCTACTCGAGGAGCCACATTTTAGTCTTTGGAGATTTAGAGAAGGGGAATAAGGAGGTTACTCGCTAACGCTCGTAACTAAGCGATTCACGCAGGTTTCTGCGTCGCTGTCGCTCCTAAAAACCTGGTTCTCTGCTTATATCGCGGGATGGAGCAGTTGGTAGCTCGTCGGGCTCATAACCCGAAGGTCGTAGGTTCAAGTCCTACTCCCGCAACCAATTTATGGTGGCTATGGTGAAGCGGTTAACACGCCGGATTGTGGCTCCGGTATTCGAGGGTTCGAGACCCTCTAGTCACCCCAGAAATTAAGACGGGATTCTATTTTTCTGAGATAGATTTCCGTCTTTTAATTTATCTCTAGTGATGCCGTTCACTGCATATAATTGCATAGGGATATACTATACTACCTAAGTCAGGGCGTCGATAGAAGGGATTATATAAGATTTCCCCCGGCATATTGACATTGGTTGGGGTGTACTGGTATTATAGACATAATTAAATAACCGTTTTCCGATAGAGGTTGCGGGGACCAACAGTAAGTATACAGAGCTGGCAGCGATGATGGTACTGAAAGGGGCAAACCGCCGAAGTGAAGGTTTTGCCAGAAACTTTTGCTGGTTTTACGTTTAAGAAATGTAAGACTGTCACCTGCTGATAGTACAGGTGGAGCGCTATCTTGCACCAGCCGTTAAGAGCATTCTTTTGTTGCCAGGCAGTTTGCGAGATTTAGCGCAGACTGCTTTTTGTATTACTGGTACTGATTTTTGGAAGGGTAGGCGAAACATTTGGCTGAGAAAGTGATACCGTTTACAAAAGAACAATTAACAGAAATTATTAAAGAATACCCAACACCGTTTCATATTTATGATGAGCAGGCTATCCGTCGCAATGTCCGCAATTTAATTAAAGCCTTTGCTTGGGCGCCGGAGTTTAAGGAGTATTTTGCTGTTAAAGCCACTCCTAATCCTTATATTTTACAAGTGCTGAGGGAAGAAGGACTGGGAGCGGACTGCAGTTCGCTGGCTGAGCTTATTTTGGCTGAGAAAGCCGGTATGAGCGGGGAAGAGATTATTCTCACTTCCAATGATACTCCGGCTGTTGAGTTTAAGAAAGCGCGTGAGTTAGGGGCTATTATTAATCTGGATGATATTAGCCACATTGATTATTTGGATAAGCATGCAGGCATCCCGGATATGATTTCGTTCCGCTATAATCCGGGACCGTTGCGTGAAGGCGGCAACTCGATTATTGGCAATCCGGAAGAGTCTAAATACGGATTAACGAGGAAGCAGCTTCTGGATGCATACCGGATTATGAAGAGTAGAGGCGTAAAACGATTTGGCCTTCATACAATGGTTATTTCTAATGAGCTTGATCCCAACTACTTTGTGGAAACCGCCAATATGATGTTTGACCTTATTAATGAAATTTATCGTACTCTTGATATTAAGGTTGAATTTGTTAATTTTGGTGGAGGGATTGGCATTCCTTATCGCCCTGAACAAGAACCGGTTAATATTAACACAATCAGCCAGGGAATCAAAAAGGCGTATGAGACTAAGATTGCCGCTAATGGGCTTGCGCCGCTCAAAATTGCCATGGAGTGCGGACGGATGATTACCGGCCCTTATGGTTATCTGGTATCAACCGTGTTACACAAGAAAGAAATTTATAAAAATTATGTTGGCCTTGACGCCTGTATGGCTAACTTGATGCGACCGGCCCTATATGGTGCTTATCATCACATTACAGTCCTCGGGAAAGAAGACTGGCCGCTTGGCTATATCTATGATGTTACCGGATCGCTGTGTGAAAACAATGATAAATTTGCCGTTAATCGCAAGCTGCCTATGATCGATATTGGTGACGTATTGGTCATTCATGATGCTGGGGCACATGGTCACGCAATGGGCTTTAATTATAATGGTAAATTGCGTTCAGCCGAATTAATGCTGAAGAGTGACGGCAGTGTTCAGCTGATCCGGCGGGCAGAAACTATTGAAGATTATTTTTCTACTTTAGATTTTACGGGACTGGAATAAATAGGTTGTATAAGAAATCATCTGGTTATTGCCAGGTGATTTTTTCTAATATAAATATATAGGAGGCCATGTCCTTTTTCTAGCTGATGTTTTGGGAAATAATAAACATAGATTTTATTTAGTGTATAAAAAATTTCAAAAAAACAACTAAATCGTTCTTCCAAAATTAGGGAATATAGTTTATAATGTTAATTGTTGTTGAGAAGAGGTATTTTTCTGTGTGGGGGCGCGCTCGTTGTCTAAAAATATCGAAGCTTTGAATATCCTTGATATAATAGAATATTTACGGAGACAGATGAATTTGCTGGCTGCATCTTATGGAGTTTCTGATCCTCAGGTATTAGAAACCAGTCAGTTGTTAGACAGCCACATTAGCAAGTATTATCGTATTCAGCAGGATAATTAAGCAGTTAGTTGTCAGCTTGTTGATATAGTACTCAGACTGTTATAGATGCTAGTAAAGTACAGGTTCTTTCATTAAAAGCATAGTGTAAAACCATGGAAGAAGGTTTTTTATGAGCTGGACCAGTCTTGCGGCGATTGCTGTGGCAGGGTTTATTATAATCGATCAGTTTTATACTGCTGTAAACCTACGAATGCTTTTTATTGCAATTATTATTCTCGGCCTGGTGTGGCTGGATTTCAAACGAATGCTAATTCGTCTGGCTATTCGTCTACTGCGAGCTATAAGGTATATCTTTACTCCCAGCAAATATTATAAATAGCCTCTCGGAAGAGGCTCAGTTAATCATATATTAACCCGGAGGTAGATCATCCTGAACACATTAGCTGGAGTTTTGGCACTGATTGAGGAACAGTTTGTTATATCTACCGATTTTATGCGAGACATTGCTATTTGTTTTCAGCAGGACATGTGCAATGGTCTGGCTGGAAAGGCAAGTTCCCTGAAAATGCTACCGTCTTTTCTTGGTAATCCGACAGGCCGGGAGCAGGGGCAAGTAATTGCTATTGATTTTGGTGGTACTAATATTCGCGTATTGTTAGTCGAACTGGCTGGTAACGGTCAGGTTACTATTATTGACAAACGTGCAGCCCTATTAAAAGATAAGCATGGGAATTACGATTATACTGCGGCATCTGCCTCCGGTGAGGAACTTTTTGATTTCATCGCCGGCAAAATAGCTGAAATTGCACCCAGTGATGGTACATATCCCCTGGGGCACACGTTTTCCTTTCCCTGCCGGCAGCAAGGTGTTAACGAAGCCGTACTGATCACCTGGACGAAAGAATTTACAACGAGCGGGGTTGAAGGCCGGAATATCGGCGAATTATTGCAGGCAGCGCTGGCACGCAACGGGCTTAGCCATATTAAATCAGTAGCCGTAATTAATGACACTACCGGTACATTATTATCAACTGCTTATACCGACATGGCCACTTCGGTCGGATCAATCTGCGGAACAGGCCATAATACCTGCTACCTTGAACCTTGTCATCCTCTGACTGGACAGCCTATGATTATCAATTTGGAGGCAGGCAACTTTGACGGAATCCAGCAAACAGAATATGACAGGCAGCTCGATACGGACAGTGAAAAAATTGGATCTCAACGGCTTGAGAAAATGGCTTCAGGACAATATTTGGGTGAGCTGGTGAGACTGATTATTCATCAGCTCGCAATTAAGAGGCATATATGTATTGTTTCAGACAGGCTGCGGGTTCCTTATTCAGTTTCAACAGCAGACCTTTCACCGGTTCTGGCCGATGAATCACCGGCACTGGACGCTGTAGCCAATATGGCCGCTAAGTGTTGGGGACTTACTGGGTTAAGGATTCATGAGCTTGCGGCAATCAAGAGCGTTGCCCGCCTTGTTACAAGGCGTTCCGCCCGTTTAGTAGCTGCTACATGGGCTGGCGTTTTAATTAAGATTGATCCGATGCTAACAAGGCAACATACAATTGCGGTTGATGGCTCATTGTATGAAAAGATGCCAGGGTATAAAACTCACTTATTGGAGGCTATAGCGGAAATATTTAGTCAAAATGCCAAGCAGATAACGCTTAAACTAAGTAAAGATGGCTCCGGCATAGGCGCGGCTATTGCTGCCGCCACGGTATATAATACAAAAGTATAAAGAATAGATAAAAAACAGGCTGATCTATTGGTATGGATCAGCCTGTTTTGTTTGGATTCAGGGTATGATAGGGTGGTGCCGCTGGAAGCGACAAGGGAAAATCCTGCTGTTTTAAACGATTGTGACCCAGCGTATTGCTATTATGGTTGATTATAAATAATTCTGTCGGTGTTGACATTATTCGATTCTCATAATATAATAGTCAAGTAACAATTGAACATGACTCCGTAGCTCAGCTGGATAGAGCGTTTGACTACGAATCAAAAGGTCGCAGGTTCGAATCCTGCCGGGGTCGCCATAGATATTTCAGGGGTTTACGGGCATTTTCGTAAAGCCTTTTTTTCGTTTTCAGAGCAGTTTTACAACAACCGTACAACAACGCGGCTGAACCTGGCGGGAAGGGTTTGTGTTAAACCGTACTAACCGGCCGTCTGGCAAACAGGCTGTGCCTTTGTGCACAGCCTGTTTGCGTACTTTCCGTAATGCATTAACGGTTGCACGGCCCTGAGGAGCACTGCCAGTTAAGTGTAGGAAACACGGCTATTGTAGCGGCAGCATTTTATAGTAAACGCTGTTGACGAAAAAAACGCCAGGCAAGCGCGCCGCAATCGGTTATGCACCATGCCACGAAGGCCATATATCCTCCGTAGATGCCATAGCCTGCCTTTATTGCCAAAAAATAAGCCAAAGGCAAAAAGACAAGATAACCCGATATCCAGCCTTCATAAACAATAAACCGGGTATCTTTGCACCCGGTGAGCGCCCCGCGTAGGACCATGTAAATGGCAGAAAATAGCTGACCGGCGCAAACAAGCCGCATTGTTTGCGCCGCCTGCGCTGCCACTTGTTTGTCGGTCGGACTGAAAAAATTGCTGACAGTTGCGGAAAAGATAACCAGCAAACCGCTTGTAATCAAGACGACCCCAACGCTCATTTGACCGATCCGGCGCACGGTGGGGACCAGCAGGCCGCTATGAAGGGGGTTCAATAGCCGGGGAACAATAATTGAGGCTGTGATGAGAAAGCCGACGGCGGGCAGATAGGCTAAATTAAAAACCTGTAAGGTAATCTGATGCACCGCCAGAGCAGCAGGTCCCAACGGTTTGACGATGAACACAAAAAGCAGCAGGGCCAGCAGTGTGGAGCCTGTGTTCAGGCCGACATCGACGGCCAATGCGACATATTCCGGGATTTGTTTGAAAAATGGTTGCTTAACGTGCAGACAGGAGCTGGTCAAAGGCTTCTTTACTGCCAGCAGCATGAGGATGCTGAACCCGGCAAGGCTGGCAAGCAGCGTTCCCCAGGCCGCTCCCTTTACGCCCAGGCTGGGAAAGCCAAAGCCGCCGCAAACCAGCACATAATCCCCCAAAACATTGAGCAGGCAGACAACAAAGGTTGCATACAGCGGCGTTGCCGTGTCCTTTAGCCCCCGGAACAGTCCGGTAAGCACATAGGAAAATAATATGAACGGCAAGACCCATAGCCAGACTGTCAAGTAGTCTGTACCGTGATACTGCATTGCCGCATTACCGGCAAGCCGGTAAACCCAATGACTGATGAGCGGGGCGAAGGCAGTGAACAAGCCGCCAATTATCGCCGCCAGGAATAACCCGCTGCTTACTATGGCGGTTGCTTTTGGCATATTATTCCCAGACGAGGCTTCGGCGATTAAAACGGTTGTGCCAAGCCGGAACCCTTCCAGAAAATTAAACAGCACAGCGCATAAGGCATTAGCGATGGCTACGGCGGCAATGGCCTCAGTGCCGTAAGGGGCGATGAAAGCCAGGTCAATCATGCCGTTAATTAACACAACAGATTGGGCGGCGATAACCGGCCAAGCCAGCTTGCCGATTTGTCGGTAACTTATGAGTGGTTGCATAGCGTTTCCTCCGTGAAAGCAAAAAAAGACACCGAATAACCGGCGTCTTTTCGCAAATATTTTTCAACAATAGGACGATCTTATTGCGGTCAAGAGGTTCCGGTAATTGTTCGCGATATGCGATTGCCTAAAAAAGGGCGGACGAAGCCAATTTTGGCCCAAACCGCTTGCGCGAACCGGCGATTGTACATCACGGGGCAATACGCAATCAAAAACAGCATACATCCTCTTGACCTCCTTTCACAGGGAATTCTCTTTTCATTTTAAGACACCGATCAGTTGGTGTCAATGACTTGCCGTCGTCGTGAAAATCCAGCGCCGGCACCAGCAGCAGGCCGGGCCCCTGGCGGATGTAGTCCCTGGCCGGCCAGAACAAATCCATGGTCAGCCCGGTTTCCCTGTTTTTCGGCGCTAAGAACGCCATTAACCCACATGACTTCTCTCGGAAAATACGCGGGAGAGGAAAATAAAAAAGGCCGCCTCTTGGTGACGGCAACCCCAAAACAGACAGTATCTGAATTTTCATCGGCGGCGTTGTACTTCTCAGATTGTTAAACTTAAATTCTTCTTGACTAAAGAATAGACAATAAGTTGGTGAAAAGGCCTTATTAGCCCAAAATAGCTTCGTCCTCCTAAATTATGAAATTTTATGATTGTTGTCACATAAACTTTCGAATCGTTTTGAGCCAAAAATAGGGAAAGCCTATAATTGAGATGCTTATCGTTTTTTCCCATTACAATTTCATTTACAGTTCGCTTCAAGACCGTAAAGGCAAATAAAAAAACCTTAGAACCTGGATTATAACTGCTTGTTTTATTCGTTAGTATACCCTCGTCTATTTGGAGACCGAACGGTTGGACTAAGCTGTCTCTAATGCGTTTCAGGAGAACTATCCAGGGAAGCGATGATAAATCAAAAAGGTCGCTTAGAATTTGATCAATACTTCTATTTTGCACATTGATCACAGTTTCGTAGGAATCACAATAATTAAACTCCCCAAAGCCATTGCGAATAATAGAGCCATTAGGTATACAGTTCCGTCTTTTAACTATACTCATATAAATTCCCTCGCTTTTACAATTGAGCATTAATTATAAGCGATTTGCTTTAAAATTTTCAAATCGCTTTTGATATCCTTGGAGAACTCTCTCTTCATCTTATGACACTTGCAAGCTGGTATCAATGGCTTGCCTATTGGGTTTAACGCAGTCGTTTGTGACACCGGCCCGGCGGCAACGTCCCGTACGGTGTTTGCCGACCTCATCCGGGCCGGCTGAGCCGGTATACGGCCAGGGCGGTGGCGGCAAGACACAGCCAGGCCAGCCAGTCGCCGGTCAGGCTGTACAGCGAGCGGCCGCCGCCGGCCGGGAGCCGCCCCAGCAGGGTCGCTTCGCCGGCGGCCGCATCGGCGGCGGTCAGGCCCAGGATGCGGCCGCGGCTGTCGCTGAGCGTCAGCAGGCCCCACTGGGCGGCGCGGGCGACGGCCATATTGCCCTCTACGCCGCGCAGGACGGCAATGCGGGCGTGCAGCCAGCCGTCAGCGTGAAAATCCAGTGCCGGCACCAGCAGCAGGCCGGCCCCCTGGCGGCTGTAGTCCCTGGCCGGCCGGATAAAGTCCATGTCCTTGCAGATGGCCAGTCCCGCCGCGGTCCCGCCGGCGTCCAGCCAGGCCAGGCTGTCGCCGGGCGTGTATTGGCTTTCATAGGCCGGCAGCAAATGCTGCTTGTCATAGGCGGCGGCCGGCGAGCCGTCAGGAGCAAAGGCGACCGCCGAATTGGCCAGCCGCTCCTGCTGGAGACTGAGGCCGGCAACGAGGACAACCCGGTTGCTCGCCGCTGTCCGGCTGAACAGCGCCAGCCCCGCTTCCCGGTTTTCCGGCGCTAAGAAGGCCAGCTTTTCCGGCAGCACCACTACCTGGGCCCCGGCGGCGGCCAGCGCGTCCACGCTGCGGCTGTAGCCCTGCAGGGTACGGTTCACGGTTGCGGCGTCCTGGCTGCGCAGCTCGGCCCTGGTGGCCGGGACGGCGGCCAGACCGACGGTTACCACCGGTCCGGCGGCCGGCAGATAGAGCCGGCAGACCCCGTACAGCAGCGCTGCCGCCAGCAGGACGCTGGCGGGCAGCAGGACAGAGCGACGCCCGCGCCCCTGCCGGCGGCAGCGCCAGGCAACCGCCAGGCCGGCCGGCACCAGCATGAGCAGGAAGGTGATGCCCCAGATGCCGGTCAGAGAAGCCAGTTGAATGACCGGTAGATTGAGCGCCTGGGTATAGGCCAGGCTGGCGAACGTGCCGAACGAGGATACCAGGGAACGGACATAATCAAACGCTGTCCAGCAGGCGGCAAACGCAAACGGCGCGAACGCGGCTTGCCCGGACCGGACCAAGCTGCGCAGCAGCAGCGCCGCCGCGGCAAAGGCGGCCGCGTTCAGGATGGTTGAACCGGCGAAAAGCGGCAGCGGCAAATAGCCCCACGCGTTCAGCCCGCCAAGGCTGTAGGCCGCAAGCGCGGCCAGCGCCGCCCGGCCGGCCTGTGCCTCTAAAGCGTACAGGCAGACCGGCAGCGGGGCCAGCCAGGTCAGCGGCCAGTTATCGTAAAAACCGGTGGAGAAAAAGAACAGGACGGCGCTCAGGCCGACGGCAGACAGAAAATAATAAGGCAACCGATTTTTCACGGGCGGTAAGACGGACATACGGAAAACCTCCCTTGCATTCTTCTGGATATTTTCGCCAGGCGCAAAGGAAATCCTGTGCCGGATGGGACGGACCCACCCCCTGACCCCCTCCCGGGAAACAAGCGGGAGGGGGAAAGCCGCCGCGCCACACTCACGGCCCAAAGCGGCTTACCCTGCACTGCCGCCAAAAGCGCGCGGCCGCCCTGCGTAAGCTGGGCCTGCTCCTTTGCGTCAGCAAGGAAAGCGCACCGGCCACGGCGGCCAAACCCGCGCCGCCGCGTCCCGTGCGACGGGCCTGCCGGCAGCAAGGGAGCCCCGGACTGCGCGGCGGGGAAATAAAAAGACCGCCCTCTGGTTAGGAAGGCGTACGCATAGCCGGGGAATTTTTCTTTTTTTTACCCTGGGTAAAATAGGCTATACTGCCTTAAGGAATGGTATACTTTTTCTGGGCAAGTAAAAGGAATCGCTGAGCCCTGCCAAGAATGTAAGCTAGATACAGAAAAAATATAAATTAAAATATTATATAATTTTGGGGGCTTTGTTTTTGCCTTTTTGGATGGTAATTACGCTTTAGCTAAGTGTTCGGTTAATAATGTCCAGTTCTTTGCGGGAGATGGTATTAACCCGAATGACAATGCCCTTCTTCTGTTTTTGTTCTGCCTCCTATACCGGTCTGCGGTGTCAAATGCAAGCTCGCTTCTGGGGTTAATCATCTGGCAGATTGTTATTACAATGATTGCATGCGGCGGCTGCTATGATACTGCGCCGAAAATAAAGCCTTAAATAAGAGGAAAAATGACGTAAAGGAGATAAAGCATGAAGTACAAAATTTTATTTATGTTTACATTTCTGTTAACCCTGAGTGCCAACGTGTTTGCAAAAGCGATTGATATTCCGTTTCACATAACTGATTACGGAATCCCCATGCTTGAACTAAAGATTAATGGAACTCCACAGGTTGGCATACTTGATCTGGGTTCTAGTGGAGGCGTGCATTTGCCAAGACGAATAATGGACTCTATTCCGAAGCTGAAGATAATCGGAACGCAGAAAAGGATAGACTTGGCGGGAAGAACCGCTACTAATGAGCGGTTTATTATCGAAGAACTGGATATGAACGGGATGCGATTTACGGCGGTTTCCGGTGAAGAGCTTCAGCCTTGGGGGCTTTCGCTTGGCGACCCGGTGGATGCGCCTGATGACGAAGATTTGCCGGTAATCGGTCTGGGCTTTTTCAACCGGCATACAGTGACTATCGATTATAAAAAGGGTTTGTTAAGGATTGAAGATACGCCTGTTCTGTCAGGGAGAGAAGATGAGAGCGAGTGGATACGGCTGCCTTTTCAGCTTGTTCCGGAAGGGTTGAAGGTTGAGGTTGCTCATGGAAAACAACGCTGCGGCATGATATTGGATACTGGCGCATCGCTTTCAATCATTAAAGCGCAAACGCTCGCCACAAATGTTGAGACAGTACCCGCCGACAAGGTTGATTTCTTGCCAAACGCTGACCTTTTCAAGGGGCTTGGGTTAGACTTGGTAGAATTAGACTTAAGCGATAATAAGCAGCCCATTGCACGGTTCTATGCGGCTTTGCTTGAAGATCTTCCACCCGAATTTGAAGCAGACGGACTGTTAGGGCGGGATTTCTTTGAAGCGTTTGTGGTAAAATTTGATTTGGGCTCGAATGTGTTGATGATAAAGCAGCAGGAAAAATAAATAAGCGAGAAGCCGGGCGCTGAACATTTCAGCTCCCGGCTTCATTTTTAGAGATCGCGGGTCTTTTATATCCTGTTGGCTATGCCAGTGCCTGGCTGCAGCGGGATATTTCTGGGCCAGTTGTTTTGCGCCAACAGTTCCTTGCAAATATTTTTGAACAATCTCTATTTTTAATTCCGTACTGTACATCCTTTTAGCCATAGAAAAACCCCCTTTCAGTAGATTTGGTTTTGTCTAATAAAAGGGGGGCACTTCACTGCTCAAATAGCGGCGATTATTTCTATTCACTTAACGTTTGGGCTCCGCGTCAGCGGTTTTGCCGTGAACGCAAACATAACTTTATGGCAATCAGCAGCGGCAGGCTGAGAAACAACCAGGACAATCCCTGCCAGATTCCGGCTCCGAACAGTGCGGCCACGCAGCCTAGGACGGTTAAGGATCCCAGCAGCAGGGGCAGTTTCCATATTTGCCAGGTGGATTGCGGCTGCGGCGCTTTCGCGGCCGCCAGTTCGGAAACTGCCGGTATTTGCTGTGCTATAATCGGTGGCGCCGGCCGTTTTCGCAATAGCCACAGATAGCTGCCGCTGACAATCATACCGATCGTGACGACATCCAGCAAGGCCCACAGGACTTTCAGCGGCAGGCCGCCATAATTTCCGGAATGAAGCGGATGGGCGAGCTGCAGCAGGCGTATATACCAGGGAACGGCGGCGACGGCCGTTAGCTGCCCGGTTGCCGCATCAACCAGCGCCGGCGTATACCAGTGAGTGGTATACGATGTTGCGCCTGTTGTATAAATCATATAATGATAGGGGCTGCCCCATTGGTCATTGGGAAAATAGAGGAAGGCGACGCGGTGGCCGGGAAGCGCCGCCCGGACGGTAGCGACAGCCTGCTGCACAGGGCTGAGCCGGTCAGGCGGCGCTTGCTGGCGGTAAGGCTCCAACAGGGACTGCATAGACGAAGTTTGCCAATGCTGATACAAAGGGGCGGACAGCGTATGTAAGACGCCGGTTCCCGTCACGAGCACAGCCCATACCAAAGCCACTATGCCCAGCAGTTTATGGAGATCGGCAAATTTTTGGCGCGGCGCACCTGCGGCGCGAATGGTGCCAAAGGCAGTAAACCGCGTAAACGGCTTGTAGAGGATGACGCCGGATACCAGGGCCAGCAGGAATAAAAATCCCATAAAGCCGAGAAACAACTGTCCCGGCAAACCGGCAAACAGATCGGCATGCAAACGGGAGATCCAGGTCAGCGCGGTTTTTTCCGGAGACTTGGTTTCTGAGGACGTGATGGCTTTCCCCGTGTAAGCATTCAAGGTAATCCACGGATTTTCACCGTTGTCCGGCGACGCCAGGCCGACTGAAACTTCCGGTTTTTCATTATTAATAATGACCCAGCGCGGCTGATAGGCCGGATACTCGGCGGCGGCGGCCGCGACCAGTGTGTCCAGATTCCGGTACAGAGAAGGCCGCGCCGTCAAATGCGGGCGGCTGTCCAGCGCATCTTCCAGCTCATCATGGAAGATGAGCGGCAGCCCGGTGATACAAAGCATGAGCATGATAAGGGCGCAAATCAGGCTGGACCATTTATGAAGGGAATACCAGTACCGCATGAAACCTCCTTTTATCGCATTGTCGCAAAATTTTGGTGCTGACAGGAGTGTTTTCTATTCTTACCAGCGGTGCGTGGCTGTCAGCAGCACGGTCCGGCCTTCGCCGGCATAGCCGGTGCCGACATCATAAAACTTATCAAACAGATTGCGGAAGTTCAGCGCCAGCCGCCATTCATCCAGGTCATAGCGGATCATCGCATCGGTCACTACCACCCCCGGATGCTTAATGGTGTTGGCGCTATTATAACGAGAACCGATATAGCGCAACCCGCCGCCAACCCCAAGCCCTTTCAGCTTGCCTTCCTGTATCGTGTAATCGGTCCAGAGCGAGGCGCCGTGCTTGGCAATCCCTGCGGTGCGCTTGCCTATGTCTGTTGCAACAGTGCTCTTCGTTGTTTTATTATCCAACAAGGTATAAGCGGCGATAATATTAAGACCTTTAACCGGTGTCAGCTGGGCTTCCAGTTCCAACCCTTTGGATGTCACCTCTCCGGTTTGTACATTGTAGTCAGGCTGGCTGATAATGACTTCATTCAGCGGGTCGGCGGTCAGCACATTTTGCTGGCGCAGGTCAAATACGGCGGCGGTAAACCGGGCAGTGCTTCCGGTTGGCTGGTACTGGACACCCAGTTCGTACTGGGTTCCGGTGGTAGGCACAAAAGCCTTGCCGTACCGGTCTGAGCCGGACTGCGGTTCGAAGGATTCGGTATAACTGATATAAGGGGACAGCTCGCTGGTAGCATGATAGACGATACCGGCCCGGCCGGTAGTGGCCGTCTGTTTGATACTTTTCGCATTATCTTCATACCAATCCCGGCGGCCGCCCGCCAAAAACACCCAACGATCTCCCCATTTCGCCTGGTCCTGCAGATACAAACCGCGCTGGCGCATATGAGATAATTGAGAATAAAAGGGAATATTCGGCGCGGTTACCGCCTGACCATAATTTAATCTCCCTAAATCGAGGCTGGGGGCAGAGCCCATTAGCCAACGGGAATCAAAGTTGCGCCGCAGGTAATCCAAGCCCAGTAAAGCTGTATGCGACCACGCCCCGTTTGACCATTTGGCCTGAAAATGAGTATCGATGCTATCGGCACTCAAGGTTTCCGGCATTGCATATGCGACCCGGTCTAAGGTTCGGCCGTCGCTGCTAAGCCCGCCGCCTATGTCTATATATTGATACCGTAGGTCAATATCGGAGTGACGGGCAGTCTGCGTTACTGACCACATATCGTTAAACTTATGTTCAAAAATATAGCCGATCTGCTTCTGCTCCCGCTCGAAGCGATCGTAATCCGGTTCGCCGATAAACAGGGTACTGGGATACCCGTACAGAGGATGATCGGATGAAAAAATTTGCCGGGTGCCGGTAGAAGAGCCTTTAATATCATTTTTTTGGTAAGTAGCTAAGATGGTCAATTTCGTGTCAGCATCCGGTATCCACGTTAGCGCCGGAGCAATAAAAACACTTCTGCCGCTGGTATAATCCCGTTCAAAATCCTGCTCCTGGGTCCGGGATGTCAGCCGAAACAACAGTTTGCCGTCCGTACGTGCCGGTCCGCCGATATCCAGGGCGATACTCTTATTCGCGTTATTGCCGGCCTGAATTTGGATTTCATGCAGTTCCTGCTCAGGCGGCTGCTTGGTAACTTGATTAAACAGACCGCCGGGAGCGTTGGCGCCATAAAGAATAGAAGCCGGACCCCGCAGGATTTCAATCCGGTCAAAGGCATAGGTGTCGGTACTGGTTGTAGCAAACACGCCGACCGGGTTTCGCAGGCCGTCGGTAAAGGACGAATAGTTGCCGCTGCTAAGTCCCCGAATGAGCACATAGCTGTAGCCGCGAGCGTCTTTGCCGTATGTGGTGGGAGTGATGCCCGGCGTATAGGCGATGGCTTCATCCAGGGTTTGTACGGCGCGGGCTTCCATCTGCTCCCGGGTGACTACGCTGATGGACTGAGCCGTTTCGTTGAGTGGCGTGTTGGTCTTGGTGGAAACAGAGCTGCGTTTGGCAATATAGCCGGTGTCTTTTGTGGCTGTTACCTCCACGCCTTCCAGGGCAAATTCACGCTGCGCCGCATCACCGGCGGCTGCTGTTTCCCGGGCGGTCTGCTCAGACGGGGGTTGCGCCGCTTCTGCGGCGGCGTAAACGGGATATTGCCAAAAAAGGCTGCTGCCGATCAGGGCGTATAGCAGCCTTTTTTTGGCCGGGCTTAGTGTACTGTTTTTCATTCGTTCCCTCACACTCCTTTAAGATTTAGGGTCCCTGGCTCATGCCGAAAAGCCTGCTTGTCCCGGCGCAATGGCAATGGCTAAGGTAGCAAAACGGCGCTGAACGAACGTAACTTACTCTTCTTGTGTTATATTGACGGAATTGCTAAATTTATTTTGTCATACCAATAGGAACGAGGCGGCTAGGAGCCCTCTTTATATGATTTGTGCATAGCAGGAGGAATTTAGTTGACATTGATTATCATTATCTTATATACTTTGTCTTATAGGCGAAACAAGCTGAATCTGTGGCGATTACCATGAATGTAACACAAGAAGAAACTGTTACATTCGCAGAAATCCGATTAAGCCAGGCAACATAAGGAATAGGAGGGTATTGTGACTTACCTGTTTAAGGCTCTGTCCGGTTGCATTCAATGTATGGCAATCTATAATTAGACTATACGCACTACATTGAACAACAGGGGGAGATCCTATGGAGTTAGTAGAACCAATTCGCAGCAAGAAACAAATCGAAAAGATGAAACGATATCTCAAACGGCAAAATATCCGCGATTATTTGTTATTCGTCCTGGGCATCAATTGCGGTCTGCGTATATCGGACCTGCTAAGGCTGACGGTGGAGGATGTGTACAATAAAGAACGCATTCAGGTTCGTGAGCAGAAAACCGGGAAAAGCAAGAGCTTTCCCTTGTCGGATGCCTGCAAAAAGGCCATTCAGGAATATATTGCCGTGACAGGCGTGACGCAGGGCTATTTGTTTGCCAGCCGTAAAGGGCGCAAACCAATTAGCCGGGTTCAGGCCTACCGGATTTTAAGCCTTGCCGCCATGCAGGTTGGTATTCGCGACGCCATCGGCACGCATACGCTGCGCAAAACCTTCGGCTATCATGTGTATCAGAGCGGCGTGGATATTACCCGCATCCAAAAGCTGCTCAACCATTCCGCTCCCGCCATTACTTTGGCTTATATCGGTATTACCCAAGAGGAGCTTGACAATGTATATCTCCGGTTAAATTTATAGGCCGATGGCGAAGGGAGTAACCGGCCGTTAAAAAAAGAAAGATACAGGCACCCAGGCGGGGTCCGCGGGCCGCCGGGAACGAAAATAAAGCACGAAACCTGGAGGCCAAACTGCACGAATGGGGTACGCGGCCCCGGCAGGGCCCTTCACTCGTGCTGGGGGATAGTTATTCAGTTTTTGCAGGAGATCTGCCGGTGATGCCGGCAGCTTTTTTTGGTTTGGCACAATACAGGAAAATAGTTTGGTAAGTATTGGATGAATTGCTGCAGCCTACTTCCTGATAGAAATATTATGGTATAATTAATTTAATTTATAGACTATTTATCTAATAAATCGACACGTATTGGAGTAGAAAGGATGAAATATCATTATTAAAACAGTTCGGAGTTGGTCACAACCAGATGTTCCTGATCTGCTGGGACGAAAATACGTTGATTGGTCGGTTTTTGTATATGGCACCCATATTCCAGTAGAGTTTCATCCCGATTTTGAACAAGCAAATGATGGGTATCATATTGAGCGTGGAAAACATCACGAGATTACCTTATTAGTTGAAGATCAACGGTTTCAAGTAAAGCTTTTTAATATTCAGCGCAAAGGCGTTGAAGCCAATACATTACAAATCCGTTACGATACTAACAAAATTGTAAAGGAATTTTTTATTGATAAATTTCGTACAAGCTATAACTATCTCCAACAGGTGCGCGAAAAAAAGGCGATAGCAAAAGATGCTAGCGCTATACGGGTTCCAGATGAACTGGCTGAATATATCGATTTCTACAGAACAGACGAACCATTTACTTATCGTCTGGAGCTTCATACTTCAACAAAGGCAATACTTGCCCTATCCTTTAGTAAGCTTTTTCAGGATATAGGCCAGGCTCAATGGGCATTTCAAACAATAGTTGCTGTTGCCATACAACTTGGAATAACTGATGCTCATGACCTTCGCTATTCTATCCGCTTGAGTCGACGAGGTGATAAGCTGAACTTTGTCTTTTGTGATTGGCTAGTTTTGCAGTTTGTGCGCAAACAAGACCAACTTTTGCTTCTCTTCCCGCTACTTGATGAGTTAGCAGCAATAGATGCACTTTTTTGTGACTTTCGTTATGCTTGTAAGCCAGATGAGCACCAAATTAGTCTATATGCACTTCCCGTTGAGACCTATCTTATTTTGGCAGATAAATTAAAAGGACCAATAGCCCAAACGATGGATAACATTAAGAAACGGTTTGCGCAATATAAGCGGAGCCGTTATCGGAGGAGTCATATGGAGACATTAGGTAAGGCTATGTTTGAACAGGATAGCTTAACTACAGTGCTGAAAGATGGTTTAAAACAGTCGGATATTGATCAAACAATTGGTGTCTGGTGGGTTAATCAAGGGTCTTCCCAACAGGCAGAGCAAGCGGAAGGCGTGCTTTGGTCGCCACAAAAGAGTAGTGACGGCAAATCGTTGTATCATTGGGATACAATGACAGAACTACAGGAAGATGATATTGTTTTACATTATTCTAATGGTGCTTTGCGTTATGTTAGCCGGGTGTTAGTTCCTGCTGTAGAAAGTCAGCAACCACAAGCATTAAAAAATTCCTACCACGATCGACCAGGCTACTTGGCTAAGGTTGAGTATTATGAACTGCAACCAGCGATTCCTCTAAAAATGGTAACGTCTGCACTACAAACTTTGGATATTCAACAAGGTCCATTTGATAGTAATGGCGGGGTAAAACAGGGTTATCTATTCCGCTTTAATGAGAAAGCGCTACAGCGTATTCAACAAACCCACTTGGCAACAAAATGGCCTGAGTTTACCCAGTTAGACCGAGAAGAGGCGGTTAAGTATTGGATTTTCAAGAGTAATCCCCAATACTATAAGGCGGTAGACGCTTTGCGTGATCAGGCTGTCCATAATTGGCGGGTCCTTACACATCAGCAGGCGATTAAAAAAGGCGATAAAGTCATTTTGTGGATTACTGGAGCAGAAGCGGGCTGTTATGCCCTAGCAACAGTAACCTCAGATGTAGATTGGATAAAAGACAAAGTATCTCCGTACTGGGTCAATAAAACAAAAGAGCATGAAGAATACACGGGGTGTGATTTACTGATCGACTATTCATTGGTTGACTGCCCTATTTTGCAAACTCAAATCACTGACAATGAAAACTTGGCAAATTTGCATATTGGACAACAAGGGAGGATATTTTCGGCAACAGCACAAGAATATATGGAATTCGAACGCTTAGCCCAGGAGAAATTGGCACAGTGTTCTGCCACGCCTGAACGTATATGTAATGAAGCCTATTCAATGGATCAGTTTGTCGCGGAAACTTATCTTGATTCCACCGAAGCAACTCGTTGGTTGAGAGCCATTCGGAGAAAAGGGCAAGTCGTTCTTTATGGTCCACCGGGTACTGGTAAAACCTATGTTGCGGAGCGCTTAGCTAAATTACTTCTTAGTGAAGGAGAGGGCTTTAGCGAGTTGGTTCAATTCCATCCGGCTTATTCGTATGAAGATTTTATGCAAGGGATACGGCCAACGACGCAAGAGGACGGATCAATTGGCTATTCACTTATGCCTGGTCGTTTTTTGGATTTCTGTCAGCGTGCCATGATGTGCCAAGGCACATGCGTATTCATTATTGATGAAATTAATCGAGCTAATTTAGCACGTGTTTTTGGTGAGCTAATGTTTTTGCTGGAGTATCGTAATCAGCAAATCCCTTTAGCCGGGGGTGGCCTGTTTAATATTCCTAACAATGTCTTTATTATTGGTACTATGAATACGGCAGATCGGTCAATCGCATTGGTTGATCATGCGTTACGGCGTAGATTTGCATTTCTTGCATTGCAGCCAAATCTGGATGTTTTAGAACAGTTCCATCAAGGTACAGGTTTTAATAGCAAAGGACTGCTTTCTGTTATAAGGAATATCAATCAGCAAATTGCTGATAAGCATTATGAAATTGGCATCTCTTTTTTTATGTGTGAAGATCTTACTGAGCAAATAGAAGATATATGGACAATGGAGATTGAACCGTATTTAGAAGAATATTTTTGCGATCAGCCTGATAAAATTCACGAGTTTCGGTGGGAACAAATAAAAAGTAAGGTTTTCTTATGAGCAAAGCAGATTGCATTGAGCTTGTAGAGTATACGCCAGCTTATCTGCCTAAGGATCGAATTGCAGAGAAAACTGCCACCTACATTTGGCAAGAATACCGAGAGCAGGTGAGCATTGAAGCGCCATCATTCAAAAATAATGATCACTGGGAACTTATATCGCAAGGCTGGGTGGGCTATCTCCCTCTCGCCAAAGAATTTGGGATTTCGCTTTTACCGAAGGTTCCTTTGGAGAATTTATTCGGAATGCTAGAATATGCTTATCGATTGAAAAGTTTCCGAATTTTAGAAGGGCTCACAACTTGCGGAAGCTTACAAGAGTTCTATGAGCGTATTGCTCATCTATTGACGTTACGTGTTCTTACGCGAGCGAAAAAAGGCTACTATCGGGAATATGAAGACTATACTGAGACATTACATGCAGTTCGTGGGCGACTGAATTTAACCAAGATGCTCACAAGCCCGAATCGCGCGAGCTTTCCTTGTGAATATCAAGAACACTTAGCAGATATCAAGGATAATCAAATTATTCTATGGACCTTGCATCGGATTATACGCAGTGGCTTGTGTTCTGAGCGGGTGTTGCCAACGATTCGAAAGGCATATCGCTCTTTGCAAGGACATGCCAGCTTGTGTCAATGTACCGCAAGTGAATGCTTGCGGCGGCAATATAATCGGTTAAATCAGGATTATGAACCAATCCATGGGCTCTGCCGGTTCTTTTTAGATCAATGTGGCCCTAAGCATGAGGCAGGGACACATGTGATGTTGCCATTCCTGGTGGATATGGCGCGTTTGTTTGAATTGTTTGTTTCGGAATGGTTACAGGTCCATTTACCATCGCGATATGAGTTAAAGTCGCAAGAACGCCTGCAGTTTGGAGATGCAGGTGATTTGCGTTTTACTATTGATCTGGTGCTGTATGACCGTGAAAAACGGAAAACGATCTGTGTGCTGGATACGAAATATAAAACAGATTATACGCCTGCCACAGCCGATAGAAACCAGGTGATAGCGTATGCGGTGGCTGCTGGATGTCAGGAGGCAATATTGCTTTATCCGACAGACGAAATTCAATCGTTTGATCAGCAAGTTCGGGATATACGTGTACGGTCGTTGTCTTTCTCGATTAAGGGCGATTTGGAGGCAGCAGGTAAGGCTGCGTTGAAGGATATTATAGAGTAAGGTCGAAGGCGAAACTGCACCTAAAAAAGGAGAGACTGACAAATAAGTTGTAAATTATCGGACAGCTCCGGTATGAACTCGTGAAAGCAAAAAAATGATGACCACGAATATGATTGTTGAAATCCAACAAGACACTGAGAAAAAACGAGCCGGTATCAGAAAGTTACCGGGAACGGTTTTGCAAAACCAGACCACAGGTGAAGTGATTTATACACCACCCAGTAGTGAACAAGAAATTCTTGACTCATGTCAAACCTGGAAAGATATATCAATGATGATTATGATACGATTGACCCGCTGATCAAATCGGCACCCATTCATTACCAGTTTGAATCGATCCACCCGTTTTATGATGGGAATGAACGCACCGGGAGAATCATAAATGTTTTATACCTGGTTCTTAAAGAGCTGTTAGGCAGTCCGATTCTATATCTTAGTGAATACATCATACGCAACAAAAACGCCTATTATCGGCTAATACAGGAAGTGTGGAAGAAGGAGGCTTGGGCCGGAATGGGTTCTTTTATCCTAGATGGCATTGAGCAACCCGCCGAAGAGACATTGCTATTGGTGAAGAATATTCATGCAATGGTGGACAAGACTGCAGAAGACATAAAAATATGCTGCCACGGGTTTATTCAAAAGAACTGGTGGAGCTATTATTTATGAGTTTTATACCAGAACGGCATACATGGAAGCAGGCTTGGCGTTTCGCGCAAGACAGCGGCCGCTTATTTGTCAGCTCTAGAAGAAGGTGGTTTCCTTGTATCGAAGAAAATTGGCAAGGAGCGAATTTATCTCAACAAGTAATTATTTGAGGTGGTTCAGGGCGCGGGGACCTAAAGGGAACTCGGGTAATAAATTTTGCAATTCGGAATGATGGACTGTAGTGTTGGATGAAAATTCTCAATTAACTTGAGATATAAACAGAGATGGCAGAAAAAGATACAGGATACGTTTTAGTCTTGCAATTCTTACTTATTTGATATCTGATATATATAATACTTATTCCTTCTGCTCATCAAGTTATAAAAATACTTGAACTAAAGGACATAAGCATATGGATGAAACCAAATATTTAATCTTGATTAAGGGGAAAGATGAAACTTCAAATGTTTTGTCGTATACCAGTCATGGTACAAAAGTGAATGTCACGTTTAAAAGCTTAAAGTCGTATCTATACAAACGTCAAAACGTAATTATTGAAGAAAATCCAGCAGTAATCGATGTCATAGATCAGGTAGTATATTACAACAACATTCTTTTAACCGGCGTAAAGCAAATATTACATTTTAATGGAAGAGTAAGAATAATATTTGAGAAACAGAAAAGTGAAGTATGTAATTCTGACGCTATACGGGTAGATGATAACTATTTAAATCATAATGCTGCAGAAGATATCTTAAACTATTGGAAGGAAATAGCGCCGTATACCAGAATCGACGATGATGAAGAAGCTTTCTTGAAGTGGGAGTATGATCGTTTAACCTGTATAAATCTTGAAAGTGTGTTAGGCTGTTATATAACTAAGGCCCCTTTGCAGCGTTTGAACCATGACGCTGATAATGTAATATTTCCTTTCAGTTTTAATCTGAGCCAAAAGCAAGCATTGGAAAATGCCCTGCAAGCGAACATCTCAGTCATAGAAGGGCCTCCGGGAACAGGAAAAACGCAAAGCATCTTAAATATCATTGCGAACCTTGCCATTATGCAGGGCAAGACAGTGGCGGTAGTGTCAGGCAATAACGCAGCTGTACAAAATGTTAAAGATAAGTTGGAAAAAGAGCAATATGGTTTTTGGGTCGCTTTTCTTGGAAAGAAGGAGAATCGAAAGGCTTTCTTTGAGAAGTTTCCCCAGTATGATGTAACCGATTGGAAAAGCAAGATTGAGGAAAGCGTATTACTTGAGAAGATTAATAGTTTGAATGGCCAAATCAATTATTTGTTGAATTTAAATAATGAGCAGGCTAAAGTTCAACAAGAATTAGCGGCTTATTATATAGAGAGACAACATTTTAATCGATACTATGACAATCAAGATATTGAAGAAATTAAACGATTGTTGTTTTATCGTAAAACGCCGGAACGAGTTATATCTTTTCTATCCGATCATTATTTTGCACTGGAAGAACAGAAAGCCCACAAGCTTACATACAAGTTGGAATTGCTAATAAAATATGGCTTTACTGATTTTAAGAAACTAAAAGAGAATGAAATCGCTATTGTATTAAATTTACAAAAAGAGTATTACGACTTAAAAATAGCAGGCCTTGAGCAGCGCAAGAAGGCATTAGAGCAAGAATTAGCCAATGCGAAGTTTGATCAATTGTTGGACCAGCACAAGGAATACTCGACAATTTTATTCAGGCAGAAATTGTTTGGCCGATATCACGCTAAAGAAGTCGTTCAATTTACTAGTGCCTCTTACAAGCGGGATTTTGATAAATTCATTGAACGGTTTCCGGTTATACTTAGCACCACGTATTCTTTACGTAATTGCATACCGGGTAACTATCTGTTTGATTATCTAATTGTTGATGAATCCTCACAGGTTGATCTACTGTCAGGCGCGTTAGCCTTGTCCTGCTGTAAACATGCGATTATTGTAGGAGATACAAAACAATTACCGCAGATCGTGGATGAGAAGACAAAAGAAAAAATACAAACAGCGGATGTGGAAAATATATACGATTATTTCCAGCACAATATTCTTTCTTCCATACTTGCTCTCTATCCAGAACTTCCCAGAGTTATTCTTAAAGAGCATTATCGGTGTCATCCCAAGATTATTGGATTCTGCAACCAAAAATATTACCGTGGTGAACTGATTCCATTTACGCGGGAAGATGCAAGCGACATTCCATTTATTTTATATCGTACTGTCAAGGGAAACCATATGCGGGAAGTAACAAAAGGGGAAAGTCGCGGCAAATATAATCAACGCGAACTGGATGTTATCGAAGAAGTTTTACAAAATCCTCATATTGTTACAAAAGAATTTACTGAGATTGGTTTTACCACACCTTACAGAAACCAGGCGGATAGAGCGGGAAAGACATTTGATAATGGTATGGAGTGTGATACTGTACATAAATATCAAGGTCGAGAGAAAAAACTTATGATTATGTCGACGGTTCTGGATAATACTTTTTCCGGTAAGAGGGGACTTGCCTTTGTGGATGATCCCTGTAAAATAAACGTTGCCGTTTCCAGAGCGCAAAATCAGTTTGTATTGGTTACCGATAACTCGTTTTTTGAAAAAGCGGGAAAAGAAGTAAGTGATCTGATTCGTTACATCGAATACCATACGTTAGATGAACATTTGATTGAGAGTGAAGTGGTTTCTGTATTCGATTTATTGTATAAGGAGTATTCGAGCAAGCTAATCACATTCCAAAACCGCTTACCTAACAAGTCAAAGTACAAATCGGAAAACATAATGTGGCAGTTGTTAGACGATATCGTTAGTGAAGATACATATAATTGTCTTGAATTTACTATGCAAGTATTGCTGAAGAACTTACTCAAAAATGACGATAAGCTAACGCCGGAAGAAGTAAGCTATGTAAATCATAATGCTTCTGTAGATTTTGTAGTTTATTACAGACTGAATCGGAAGCCAGTGTTAATAATTGAAGTTGATGGTTTTGCCTTTCATGAAAATAATCCGAGACAATTGGCAAGAGATGCATTAAAAAATAGTATTTTAGATAAACATGGGCTACCTCTTTTACGGTTTGCAACAATGGGAAGCGGCGAAAAAGAAAAAATAAAGCAAAGACTAGATGAAGTATTGAATGGATAAGTAAGGTATTTAGGCAGAGTATAAAGATACCACCACAATATGGTGGTATCGACAGAGCAAAATATACAGAAAGTACAGTGGATACGGACACAGATTAGTTAAGCAAAAGTAAAGCGTCAGATGAAGCTAGTGTGAATTTGAAAATTGATCATATATAGTTCCCCTGATCAGTAGTTTTGACAACAATTTACAACAAACACACTAAAAATTCTGTGACGTTCCATGGCGTTTAGAAACGTAATATAGAATCAAACCTTAGCTACGAATCAAAATGGTCGCAGGTTCGAATCCTGCCGGGGCCGCCATAGGTATAGCAAGGGTTTTGCGAGGATTTCATAAAGCTCTTTTTTCGTTTATATCAATTTGGCAACCTCGCGGCCGATTGTTTTTGTGTCCTGGCCGTGAAAGCAGGATGCTTCACCAAGGCGCGGGTTAGTCGCATTTGGGCCGGCTGATCTGAAATACAGCCAAGGCGGTTGTGATGAGGCACAGCCAGGCCAGCCAGTCGCCGGCCATATTGCCTTCCACGCCGCGCAGGACGGCAACACGGGTATGGAGCCAGCCATCAGTGTGACAATCCAGCGCCGGCACCAGCAGTAGGCCGGCCTCTTGCCGGCTGTATTCCCTGGCCGGCAGGACAAAATCCATATCCTTGCAGATGGCCAGCCCCGTGACGGCCCCGCCGGCATCCAGCCAGGCCAGGCTGTCGCCGGGCGTGTAACGGCTTTCATAGGCCGGCAGCAAATGCTGCTTGTCATAGGCGGCGGCCAGGGAGCCGTCCGGGGTAAAGGCGAGTGCCGTATTGGCCAGCCGCTCCTGCCGGAGGCTGAGGCCGGCAATGAGGACAACCCGGTTTTTCGCCGCTATCCGGCTTAACAGCGCCAGTCCGGTCTCCCGGTTTTTCGGCGCTAAGAACGCCAGCTTCTCCGGCAGCACGACTACCTGGGCCCCGGCGGCGGCCAGAGCATCCACACTACGGCCGTAGTTTTGCAATGTATGGTTCACGGTTGCAGTGTCCTGACTAACCAGTTCAGCCCTGGTTACCGGGACGGCGGCCAGGCCGACGGTTACCACAGGTCCAGCGGCCGGCAGATAGAGCCGGCAGGCCCCGTACAGCAGCGCGACTGCCAGCAGACCGCCAACGGGCAGCAAGACAAGGCGATACTCGTTGCCGTGCCGGCGGCAGTGCCAGGCAACGGCCAGGCAGGCGGGAACCAGCATGAGTAGGAAAATAATGCCCCAGATGACGGTCAGAGAAGCCAGTTGAATGACCGGCAGATTGAGTGCCTGCGTATAGGCCAGGCTTTCGAAAGTGCCGAACGAGGATAACAGGGAACGGCTATATTCAAAGGACGTCCAAGCAGCGGCATAGGCAAACGGCGCGAAAGCGGGGCGGCCGGACTGGACCAGGGCGCGAAGCAGCAGGACCGACGCGGCAAAGGCGATCGCGCTCAGTGCGGTCAAGCCGGCGAAAAGCGGCAGCGGCAAATACCCCCACAGGTTCAGTGCGCCAAGGCTGTAGGCTGTAAGCGCGGCCAGCGCCGGCCGGCGGGCGCCGCAAAAGAATACAGACAGACCGGCAGCGGTGCCAGCCAGGTCAGTGGCCAGTTAATAAAAACCAGTGGAGAAAAAGAACAGGGCGGCGCTTAGGCCGGCAGCGGACAGCAAATTATAAGGAAACCTATTTTTTGCAGGCACTAAGGCGGACATATGGAAACCCCCCTTGTGTTCTTCTGGATATTTTCGCAGAGGCAAAAGGAAATCCTGTGCAGGCTGAGGCTGCGGCCGGTGAGGAAGGCGCTAGAGCGCTTGTATTCAAGCGCTTTGTCCGTTACCGCCGGCCTGGAGGCGCAGCCGGGGCCACCGCGGCCGGCCCCGCACACTGCAAATACGTACCCATTCCATTAGAACAAGGCGGTATGTCAATTGACGTACCGCCTTGTCCAGTGTAAGCCGTTAGCTGCTGGCGCTGTCATAGCGCTTTAGGCCCACGTGCCATAAGCAGAGCGCCAGCCCCAGGAAAAAGGCGGTAACGCCGGTACACAACAGCCATTCCTGCAGGCCAAAGGGAGAAAACAGCGCCTGGGCGGGCATATTGGCCATTAGGCCATAGGGCAGGAGGACATACAATAGCAGTTTCCAGGCCCCCTGAATGGCGGGCGCCGGCAGCCGGAACGAAAACTCGACCAGGGCACCCTCCATTTGCTGAAAGGCATTTACCCTGGTCAGCCAGAAGGACGCTGTGCGCAGGCCCACCATTAACGCGTACATCAGCAGGTACATACAGAGGAGCACGATGATAAACCGCAGCCCATTGCCGACCGACAGGACGCCGAGCCCGGCCCCGCCGTAGGCGGCAATCCCCAGGCCGGCGGCGGACAGCGTCAGCGCGCCCGGATTTGTCTGCCCGAAGCTGGTATACAGCAGCGCGTTGACCGGTTTGACCAGGGCCAAATCCAGCGCGCCGGTGCGGATTTTATCAGGCAGCGCGAGGACGCCGAAGAAGTAGGTACCCATATACAGCCCGTCAAGGGCAATGAAGGCGCCGGTAAACACCGTCAAATGGTGGAGGTTCCAGTCGCCGATGCCGCCGTTTTGCGCCAGTACGCCGAAAAATAACAGTTGGATGGAAAATACGGTCAAATCGACCAGGAAGGCGCCCCAGAAGCTGACGCGGTACATCATGGCGGTGCTAAGCTGCAGCCTGGCCAGGGTGGCGATGACTTTCAGGGTATGAACGGCCTGCCGGCTCATAAGCCCACCCCCTCAAAGCGCCTGGGAGCCTGTTTTTGCAGCGCCAGGCAAAGCGCCAGCGCCGCCAGCACCCAGCCGGCCAGCACGCCAGCGGCGGTAAGGGGTGGAATTTCCGCCTTGCCCAGGCATAACAGCACCGGATAATACGTGAGATACGAGAAGGGCGACCACAGGGGCAGGCTGTCGCCAAAGACCATATGCAGGGGAATGACGGCGCCGGCCAGAAAGGCTTTAATCACATTCTGCAGGACATAAATAAACTCGACGTCAGTGAAGGTAAAGGTGGTCATCGCGATGAGGTGGCCGGTCAGCAGGCTGAACAGCGTTCCCAGCAGAATGACCGGCAGCGCCTGCAGGACATGGACCGGCTGAATAACCGCGAAGGCGTCCGCAAACCCCAGGCGGGCAACAGATAGTACAGTGATTGACGCCAGCAGCGGCAACAGCGCCCTGGCCAGGCCGGCGGCCAGGAAATAGCCGAGCGGCGACAGCGGCTTGACCTGGTACTTGGCATAGCCGCCGCCCCTGATTTCAGCGGCAAAATCCTGCAGCAGCCCGTCGCTCTGGGTCAGCGGGGCGAGCATGCCAGCCAGCAGATAATAGGTGGTCATCTGCTGCAGCGTAAAACCGTTCAGCGTGTCTGCGCCGCCAAACACGGCGCTCCATAACAGGTAGGCGAGGACAACCGCGAACACGCTGAAAATGGCCGTCAGCCAGGTGTCGCCCCGGTAAGCCAGGGAGTTTTTCCATTCACTGCTGATGATGAAACCATATTTTTTCATAGGCCCTGATACACCCTTTCCACCAACAGGGTTGCATCCTCATCGGCAATTTTGATGTCCGCGATATCGGATAAAGCCAGCACCTGTCGCAGGCAATTTCCAATCTGCTGTTTGGGGGTGCGGATGACAGCGGCATAGTCACTTTGCTGCAAAATTTCCGCATGGTCCAGCGCAGGGAGCTTTTTCGCGGCGGCGAAGGCCACTGTAATCGTGCTGGTCAGACTGTGCCCGGCCAATAATTGCTGCAAATCGCCGTCATAGATTTTTCGCCCGCTGCGCAGCACAATGCAGCGCTTGGTCAGCGCCAGCAAATCCTCGGTGTAATGGGAGGTTAGGAGCAGGGTGACGCCCCGCTCCCGGCCGGCGGTTTTTAGCATGCCTCGGATTTGCCGCTGGGCAACGGCATCCAGGCCGATGGTCGGCTCATCCAGGAGCAGCAGCCGGGGCGAATGCAGCAGGGCGGCGATCAGTTCCAGCTTCATCCGCTCCCCCAGCGACAGCTTGCGCACGGGAACGGACAGGATATCTTCCACGGCAAACAAGCGGCTAAAATAGGCGAGCGCCTCCCGGTACTGCCTATCGGGTAGCGCATAGATGGCCTTGGTCAGCAGCAGGCTGTCGCTGGCCGGCAAATCCCACCACAGCTGTGACTTCTGTCCCATTACCACAGCAAAGCTTTTCTTAAAAGCGGCTTCGCCTTTGGCGGGGCAAAAGCCATTTACCGTCACCTCGCCGCCGGTTGGCTGAATAATCCCGGTCAGCAGCTTGATGAGCGTTGTTTTGCCGGCGCCGTTCGGCCCCATCAGGCCAACAAACTCGCCTTCGCCGATGGTGCAGGAAAAGTCCGACAAAGCCTGTCTTACCTTGGTTTGCCGCCTAAACAGCGACTGGATGGAGCCTCTTAAGCCGGCAGCTTTTTCAAAATACCGATATTCTTTACTCAAGTTATTGACTGTAATACTATTCAATTCCGGTCATCTCCGTTTCTGTAACGATGTTGCCTTGCCGCCTGTCGTCCGACAGCGGCGGAAAAGCGCAATGGACGCAAAAATGCCCGCAGAAGACGGACTGCCTCTTGTGGGCAAGCGCGACATGCTTCTGCGGGCATCATAAACCCCGGCGATAAAGTAGACTTAGCTTCAGGTGGGGGGTTTAACCCCAGCTGCAGGTTAGTCATCGGATAAAATAAAAAGCATAACAGGACAGACCTGTTACACCCGGCTTGCGGCACTAAGATAAACCACGGATTTCCCGTGTTCACCCGGCCGTATTGATTGATTGACGGAAGCAGTCTGCAGGACAGCCCGAAAGCACCGGCGGCAATGCCGGCAACTTGCGGAACAGGCAAGCTTAAACAGACAGGAGACCCCTGTCGTTGTCAAGCAGCCTATTCAACTATTTAGTTGAATATCACCGTTACAGACCGAACAATCATTCATACAACTCCTTCGTCGATAAGATGGTTTTAGCATAGCATGAAACCGCGGGTTTGTAAATGGTTGAGACACTACCGCTAATAGGATAAAAAATAATTGCCACCAGTGGCTGGCCCCAACCCGCCGCTTTTTACTGGTAGAATAAACCAGACAGTGTTATACTAATTTTGATTTGTAATTTTTAGGAGGTGTTTAGAGTGAAAAAAGCATTTCTGGCGTTACTGGCTACGACACTCTTTTTTATGTGTGCTATAGCCAGCGTAAATGCCGCTGATCTCGTGGAGCGCCGCGACTTGAAAAAGTATGCTTCAGACTTTACCGGTACTTTTGTCCTGTATGATGAGGCGCAAGACCAATACACCGTATTTAACCAAGCGCAAAGCACAGTCCGCTTATCGCCGTGTTCCACCTTCAAAATCTACAATTCCTTGATTGGCCTGGAAACGGGTGTCTTGGATAGGGAAGACGTATACACCTTGTTTCCCTGGAATGGCAAGCAATATTCCTTTCCCGCCTGGAACCGGGACCAAACCCTGGCATCAGCCACGCGGGATTCCGTCGTCTGGTATTTTCAGGTGCTCGCCTCCCGTATTGGCGAACAAAAAATGCAGGAATATCTTGATACAATTGAATATGGCAACCGGGACATTTCCGGCGGGCTGACTACCTTCTGGCTGCGTTCTTCGCTGCAAATTTCGGCGCGTGAGCAAGTTGAACTGTTACGCAAATTATATGCGGGAAAACTGCCGTTTTCGCCAGAAAACATAGAGGTAGTCAAGAGAAATATCACGGTGTCCGAAAACAATGGAATACGCTTGCTGGGCAAGACAGGCTCAGGTTTTGAAGATGGGAAATGGAAGCTTGGCTGGTTTGTTGGCAGTGTAGAAAAACAAGGAAACCGGTATTTCTTTGCCGCCAATATTCAAGCGCCGGATGGAGCGACCGGCGGCAGGGCCAGGGAGATAAGCAAGGCCATTTTGAGAGACCTGGAAATTTTATAATTCGTTAAGCCCAGCAAGGAGAAAGTCGGGACTGCGCCCTGACGGCCCAGTAGGGGGAGGTGTATTACCACAAAGGCTACCCGCCCGTCCTTAGTGATAGCCGGCCGATAGCAAGGTTAATGATGTAATAATACAATTAGTTGGAGGTAGGCAACTATGACCAGCATAGAGCAACAATGGCCCGACCTATTTGCAGCACTTGCTGCGTCGGCTAAAAGACCGGCCTTATTTGAAAAAGATGCGGTTCCCTTTTGGGATGACCCTTATATTTCTGGGCAGCTGCTGGCCGCCCATTTAAATCCAGAATTTGACGGTGCGAGCCGTCCACTGGCTGCTATCGAGAAAACAGTCGCGCATCTTACAAGCAGCGCTTTGTTAAAACCCGGTGACAAGGTATTAGACCTGGGATGCGGTCCGGGCTTATACAGCAGCAGGCTTAGTCAATCTGGCATCCATATGACCGGCATTGATTTCTCCGCGCGCTCAATTGAATACGCCCGGAAAAAAGCGCAGGCGCAAAAACAGCCCATCGAATATGTTCACGGGAATTTTTTTGACATGAGCTATGATGGAATGTTTGACAGCGTTCTGCAGATATATGGTGAGTTATGCACCTTTGCTGATGAAGAGCGGGACCGGTTGCTAACAATGATTTACCAAGCGTTGAAGCAAGATGGCTTATTTATTTTTGATGTTTCCACCCGTGAACTAAGAAAACGCGAAGGACTGAAAAATAGATGGCAGTTTTCTGATGGCGGTTTTTGGTATTCAGGAAAACATATAGTACTGGAGCAGGGTTTTGATTATCCGGAACAGGATATCTGGGTCGACCAATATACGGTCATCCAGGAAGATGGCAGTTGCCGAAGATATCATATGTGGTTTCATGACTATTCGTTGCAAACCATAGCAAAAGTACTGGCCAAGCATAATTTCAAGATTGTACACCGGTGGAATAGTTTAACGGGAGCACCATATAAGGCGGGTGGTGACTGGATTGCTTTAGCGGCGCAAAAAATCAGGTAAACAAAACAAGCGGCCTTATCAATAGGGGCGTGCAGCCTGCCGGATTTTTTCAGGAAAAAACTCCTTTTCATCTATTGGCCATCAGCCGGCACGCCTCTTACGGTGTGGTATTCATAGCCAATATACAGGATCAGTGCTATTATTCCCCCTACCGTGGAATAAAGGTACATGGTCGCATAACCTACAGTCTGGGCAATTAAGCCCAGGAGTATTGCCCCGGTACCGATGCCGAAATCAGCCCCCAGCATCAGCGTCGCGGTAGCGGTGCCCCGGCGCTGAGGTCCAACAACGGTAATCGCCATAGCCTGCAGTGCCGGTTGGGTGGCCCCGAACCCCAAGCCCATGAATATCCCGCTGACCAAAAAAAGGGCAGGATGGTGGGACAAGCCAAGGATTGTCATAGATAGGGTAACAAGCAAGAGGCCCGGCACCATTACTACCCGCAGGCCCAATCGATCATAAAGTTTACCGGCAATTGGGCGTACTACTATTACCGCAACAGCAAATACACTAAAATACATGCCCGGATTATGTATTCCTCGTTCCTGCGCATAAAGGGTCATAAAGGCTACAATTCCCCCATAAATAGTAGTGCAACAAAAGCTCATTGCCGCAAAGGGTAAAGCAGCAGGTTCAATTAAGCTTCCTCTCGGCCCGGCCGCTTGTACAGGACGATAGCGGATACTGTATGCCAGCACCAAACCAAGCAGCGCACAAAGCCCTGCCAGGTTGAAAAGGATAGGGAAACCCCATTGAACGCCGATAAACACTCCCGCCGCCGGTCCTATCGTCATAGCGAGGTTATTCGATAGTCCAAAGAAACCCATACCTTCTCCCCGGCGCGATGCCGGAATAATGTCTGCGGCTACGGTTCCCGCCGCCGTGTGTGATGCGCCCCAGCCGAAACCGTACAATACCCGTATTGCCAAAAGGCCTGCCACCGTTCCTGCCCATTGGTAACCAATGGCGGCGATACTGAGTACTCCCAAGGCGCCTAGATAGATGCTGCGTCGCCCCCACTCATCCAGAGCCCGGCCAATCACTAACCGGATACCAACGGCGGAAAAAGTAAAAATGCCAACAACAAGGCCGACAACTGCCTCTGTGCCGCCGATTTGTTTGACATAGAGTGGCAGCGTAGGCATGATAAAATATAAGCTAGTAAAGGCAGTAAAATTGGCCAGGCAAATGCGGATGAAATCAGCACTCCATAACACGGCGTGTGCTTTGTAAGTCTCGTCCATTTCCGTCCTCCTCAATTTTAGAAAAAATGTTTAATGTACCAGTCCAAACGTTATTTGCTGCTATTTAGATTTTCCATTGTTACTTGTTATATATTATAAATTCCATTGTTTTTCCATTAAAAAACTGAAGGCTGTAAAATCCCTTATTGCAAGGGGCTTTATAGCCTTCAGCTTTTTCCTGATCAGCTTCTTATATTTATTTTAATGTTCCTTTTCTTGCTCTTCCCAAGCTTTGAAAATATAATTGAGATGTCATGAAAGGCCTATGCTTTATTGTATTCGTGATACTTGCTTATACTCCTTTTTCTTAATTCCCGTGCGGTGCATGCAAAAATCGAATAGTTCAGTGTCTTTCTACCAGGATTAAAACAAATCACATATCCTATCGATTGCCGAACGCGTTTGATCATAGCCGGGACCGTTTACCACAAGCATTTTCTTCAACTCGTCAATGGAAATAGGCTGGACAATTGCCATACTATGTATGCTATATTAGAAATAGGCGTTTTGATTGTATTTGAGAGATGAGCCTCTCCGGTATTTTTCTATTGAGTGTGGGCGGTGATTGCGTGGAAGAAAAGGTTCAATTTCTGCGGGTTAAGGATGTACCTAACCTGGAGCTATACCGGAGCGTTGATGCTGCTCGTTCAATTTCCCGGCACATCCACTGGGTCTTTAGCCTGAGCGTGGGTGAGGCGGGCGTAGGAATTCACGAGACGAAGCAGGGCAGACAGTATATAACACCTGGCAGTATTCTGATTGTAAATGTCGGCGAGGCGCACAGCAGCAGCGTGCCTGACGGCTATACTTATTCGAGCCGCTCCATCCGAATAGACCCGGTGCAGCTCAGCGCGTTGCTGCAGCAAATCACTGACCGGCGACAGGATAACACTATCCGCTTGCGCCAACCGGTTGTTTATGATCAGGCACTGGCCCGGCAAATCAGCGGCTTACACAGGATTCTGGGGGAAGACGGGGCAAGATTGGAAAAGGAGTGCCTTTTGCTGGATATTCTCGCGCAGCTTTATGCCCGCTATGCCTGCGAAGGGCTAAAGAAGGTTGCTGACGGTGACGAAGGCACTCCGGTAGCCCGCGTTTGTGAATACCTGCAAGACTGCTTTCATGAAAATGTATCATTGGCACAATTAGCGGACCTTGCAGGGCTCAGTGCATTTCACTTAGCCCGCGTGTTTACAAAAGAAATCGGTGTGCCGCCTCATAGCTATCAACTACAGATCCGCTTGAAAAAAGCCACTGATTTGCTGGCTGCCGGTAAACCCCTGGTGGAGGTAGCCCTTGCTACGGGTTTTTGCGACCAAAGCCACTTTCAGAAAGCTTTTAAAAGAAAATTCGGCATAACGCCCGGACAATATGAATGGTGATTTACTCGGCCCTGGTTTGTTTTTGTTTGCGGATGATGCCCACCATGCAGGAGGCAATAAAACACAGGGCGCCCCCCGCCACAAAGGTTGCCAGGTAATTGCCAATCCAGGTATGTAAGATGCCTCCGCCCCAAGCGGCCAACGCCGCGCCTACCTGGTGAACGGCCATAAGCCAGCCGAATATAACGGGGCCTTGCTGCCCGCCAAAGACATCGGCAGTCAGGCGTACTGTCGGCGGCACGGTAGCAGCCCAATCAAGACCATAAAAAACAATAAAAAATAACAAAGTAATATTGTTTTGCTCCAAGCCAAAGGGCAAAAACACCAGCGATAAACCGCGCAGACAGTAATACCAAAACAACAGCCACCGATTGTCGAATTTGTCCGAGAGCCAGCCGGACGCGGCTGCTCCCATCACATTAAATACTCCCGCTACGGATAACAGGCCCGCAGCGGTCATTGCCAATAGACCATGATCGACGCAGGCAGGAATAAAATGCGTCCCGATTAGTCCATTGCTGGTGGCGCCGCAGATAAAAAAACTGCCGGCCAGCAACCAGAATTCTTTTACTGGCAGAGCTATTTTTAGCGTTTTGAACACCAGCGCAATGGCCGCAACTGGCGGAAGCGGCTCCAAAGCGGGTGCCAGCGAGGCCCCATATGGGAGAAGGCCGACATCACGGGGGGTATTCCGCATCATTAATGCGACAAATACCGTAACGGTCAGCGCCAGGAGCGAAATAGACCACATGACTGTTTGCCAGGACAATATTGCGAGCAGTTTTGAAAATAGCGACAAGAAAATGAGTTGTCCCGCTGCGCCGGCGGCGCTGAATAGCCCGACAACCAGCCCTCGATGTGTAACAAACCAGCGAACGGCAACAATTGATCCCACAACCGTTGACAAAAAGCCGGTTCCGGTGCCGACGATAATTCCCCACAAAAAGGTCATTTGCCAGGGCGTCTGCATCCAGCCCGACAGGCCGATGCCGCCGCTCAGCAGGAGCAAGGCCAAAAGCATGATGCGCCGGACTCCATATAACTCCATCAGGACAGCAACCACCGGTCCGCAGAGCCCATATAGTAAAAGATTAACTGCCAGGGGAAACGTGATAATTGCCCGGTTCCAGCCAAAATAATGTTCAAAAGGAACAATGAAAACCGTTGGTAGCGACCGAATTCCACCGGCTATCAGTAACACCAGAAACGTAATGAGGGCGATAATCCAGCCATAATGAACCGGCAACCTCAGGCGACCTTGTTGATTCGTGCCTTTATTCATCCTATAATGCCTCCTCCCGCGCATTGCTGGACACTATTTTAACAGCTTTATATCGCTTTATATTGTATTTTCTTGCTATTGAACGATAGCCATTCTGAGTCTGGCAAGCCCCTGTGCCATTTCTGCCGGGGCGAGGTGAGCCTATCCTAAGATAATCTGGCCGAGGTGCCGGCCCGTCCGTATGGCGAGATTTTTTACCAGGATAACATACATGCGCTGCTTTTAATCGGTATCCTAATTTTTCATTTGGGGGGGAAATGCTGATGCCAGCCTGCATTATACGAAAACTATACCTTGAGGAACTGATTCTAGCCGCTGCGGTGATACGGCAGAGTTTTGCCACTGTTGCGAATGACCTGGGCTTGACCAGAGAGAATTGTCCGACTAATGGCGCCTTTATTCAGCTGGAGCACCTTTATTCGGACTGGAACAAAGGCAACGGCATGTATGGTTTTTTTAAACAAGGTCATTTAATTGGGTTCATGGAATTGGAACAAAAAAACACTGCCGTATACCTATTAAAAAAATTGGCGGTGTTGCCGCAGGAGAGGCATCAAGGTTATGGTGCCTTACTGCTGGCATTTGCCCGTCAAGCCATTACCGAACTGGGCGGGAGTAAAATAACGATTGGTATCATTGCAGAAAATACCCGGTTAAAGGATTGGTATTTGGAGCAGGGGTTTATTAGCACTGGAACGAAGGCTTATCCCCATTTACCGTTTTTAGTCGGATTTATGGAGTTAACATTATAGAGCCCGGGCCACCTGCCGCCACTCGTCTGCCCCGGTGGCAACCGCCGTTTATTTCCCTGACGCGGCCGTTTATTTTATCGAAAGCTGAGAAGCATTCTGCACTCTATCAGGTGCTGTATGCTTTTGGCAGGCTTTTTTTATTACCAGCATTTCGTAAATATTTAACTGAAAAAGCTTTTTATGATTCATGAATGAGGCCGGAGGTTTCGATATGCTCAAGGTAAATCACATCTTAAAACAAGAATATCAGCTGGATGTTCTGCGTATTACGCCACAAACCGGCGGCTGGGCGTCGCTCGCCTTCAAGGTGGAAGCCCTTCAAGGCGTATATTTTCTCAAGGCTTATGAAAAAAGCAGAGCCTCCACGCCAAAGTGGACAGCTCTGATCGACGAGTATGTTCCGGTTATAGCCTGGCTGAATACGACTGCCTTACAAGGCAGGATCATTCAGCCTGTGCAGACCGCTAACAGGCAAAACAAGTGTGCAGACGAGCAGTGCATCTATATGCTTTTCGCCTATATTGACGGCGTTACCATTGGCCGCGCCCGGCTTGCGCCCGGCCAGGTTGACCAGCTCGCCCGAATTTTGGCCGAACTGCATACATTCGGCGCGGATATACCGGTAGCAACAGTGCACCTCAAAGAGGAGCTTCACCTGCCATTTTGCGGGCAGGTGGCCGATTTCTTAAACAATCAGCTCGTGGCGTGTCAGCATGATATAAAATACGTTGTGGAGCCATACCGGGAAGAAATCATGGCACGCGTTTTTCAGGTGGAAGAACTAGCTTCCCGCTTGCAGGCCTCAGGGTTACCGTATGTGTTGTGCCATACCGATATACACCACTGGAATCTTATGGCGACAAAACGGGGACTGGTTCTGCTCGACTGGGAAGGGCTGAAACTTGCCCCGCCTGAAGCGGATTTCGCATTGTTGACGCAGGCCCCGTATTTTAACCGGTTGCTGGACATTTATCGCGAAACCCACAGCCGCTATATAATCAATCCTGACACGCTGCAATTCTATAAAATCAGACGCAGCCTGGAGGATATTTGGGAGTTTATGGAGCAGTTGCTGTATGACGGGCAGGAGGAGAAAGCCAGGACGGAAACCCTGGAGTACCTGAAAGGTGAGTTAAGTTCTTTGGTTAAATAGCGAACAAGAGGAACTGCGCCTAACCCGGCTTGCTGTGTATTAGGACGGCCAAAGGGAACTGAGCTGGGCAGGATATAATATATTAGTCCTTCTGTATGACGGCTTACGATGAGCGCCACAGCCCCCGGTGGCTGCACATCGTAAGCCTGTTTGGTTTTTATAGCCAGGGCGACAAGCCTGGCAAAAAGTATCTTATTTTTTTATAACCGGAATCCAAATCTCACTTTTATAATCCGGGCGGCTGGTATCTTTACTTTCATTCCAGAGTATTTCCGGCCCGCCGGTTAACTCATAGCCGGATGTGGGAAACCACTCGGAATAAATTCTGGCCCAGACAGCCTGCAACACGTTAGGAAACTCCCCCATTGCCGTAAACACCGCCCAAGTACCTGCAGCAACGGGTAAAATCTGCCAACGTGCCGGGACCTGTTTAGTGGTCGCAACACCAATGTACTGGTCCAGCAGTGTGCCTTCGGCTCTGTCTTCGGTAAAGTTAGCGGATACACATAATATGCCTTGGGGTTCCACATTGGCAAGCTGCTTTAACTCGATAAAATCGTTTTCCGTCAGTTTTGTCCACATAGCATCCATTTGGGGATTGATGCCTTCATACATCAGGGTGATTTGTTTTTTTAGGCCGGCGATTTGGAAGGCCTCCTTGTCCACGATTCGATAATCCATTACATTTCCTCCTGTAATAATTAATTGAAAAGTCATTGGCGGGAATGCTTTTAGACTACTATCACTTTTTCTGGCTGCCGTCGGCGTGACACCGTGTAATGCTTGAAAAGCTCTTGTGAATGAATCCGGTGAATCATATCCATATTTGATGGCAAGGTCAATGACTTTTATATTGCGGTTACGGATTTCCAATGCGGCTAAGGTAAGCCGGCGGCGGCGAATATATTCGCTAAGGGTAAAGCCGGCTAGGAAGGAAAACATCCTCTTAAAATGGTATTCTGAGCAACAGGCAAGCCGGGCTGCTTTTTGATAATCAATTTCCCCGGCTAAATTCGCCTCAATATAATTCATTGCCAGATTCATCTGTTTCAGTGCATCCATACGTATGACCTCCTCTCTTTTGCATTGTATCAAAAACGAAGATGATCTATCCGACATTAGTGGGACTGGTTTTGCATGGTGCGGGATACCCGGTTGTTAGTCCCGCAATGTAAACAACTGTACCAAAGTGTGCCAAAAATGTGACAGTTCGCTACACACCTGTACTGCTTGTTTGCAGTCGGCGGTTGCTCGACAAGCCGCAGCGATCTCCGCCAATAGCGAATCCTGCTGCTTTTTAGCGATGGAAAGCCGGGATGAAAAAGGAAGTTTGTTTCTGGCACAATAATTGCAAAAGTCTACTATTAGTATTAGTCCTATAGATATCATAAGCATTAATAAACGGAGGGCGATATATGGGGTATTTGGATACTGCACAAGAGGTGTACCGCAAAGCGGCCTTAACACCTCAGGCTGGTTTATGTTGTGTTAGCAGCCAGGAGCGGTTTTTGCCGGGGCTGGCTGTTCCCGGCATAATGCAGGCGATGAATTATGGTTGCGGCACAACCGTTCATTTTGGCGATTTGCGCCCGGAAGAAACTATTCTCTACATTGGTGTGGGCGGAGGCTTGGAGGCCCTGCAATTTGCTTATTTTACCCGGCGGCCCGAGGCTGTTGTTGCCGTGGATAAAGTTCCGGAAATGCTGGAAAAAGCCAGGGGAAATTTTAACCTTGCGGTAAAAATGAATGATTGGTTCCAGCTGGATTTCATTAAGCTGGTCCAAGGGGATGCCCTTAATCTGCCTGTAGCAGCGGGCAGCGTGGATGTTGCCGCCCAGAACTGTCTGTTTAACATCTTCGAAGAAGCTGATTTAACGCAGGCCCTGGCGGAAATGCACCGCGTATTAAAAGCGGGGGGGAGACTCTATATATCCGATCCTATTACTAACAAACCGATTCCTGAGAAATTGCGGCAAGATGAACGGCTGCGGGCGATGTGCCTTGCGGGGGCTTTGCGCTATCAAGAATATCTGGATCAGGTTAGCGGTGCCGGCTTTGGCACCATAGAGATTCGACAGCGGCGGCCTTTCCGGGTGCTGGACAGAGAACGGTATGGGCTGACCGAGCCTATTTTTTTAGAATCAATTGATATTGTCGCCTATAAGGTTCCTGTACCTGCCGGCGGAGCCCGGGTGTTTGCCGGGGAAACCATTATTTATTTTGGCAAAGAGCGCTTAAGAGATGAAGCAGGCTTTATTATTCCCCGTGACATTCCTCATCCGGTGTGTCAAAAAACCGCAGATTATTTTCGTAAGCTAAATCGCTGTGATATGGTTGTGACTGCGCCGACATACCACTACAACGGTCCAGGCTGGAGCTGCTGCTAACAGGCCGGCGGAAACAGTCAACCGGTGGGGTGGAAAATATGTCAGCAGCTAAAATTATTGTTATAAGCGCGCTGCTGAAAAATGAGTAGGAGATGATAGGGTGTGGAATATTCCCGTGATTTTATTGGTGAATTTTTAGGAACCTTTTTGCTGGTTCTGTTTGGGTGCGGGTCTGTTGCGGTGTCGGTTCTCTTCAATTCCCACAGCGGTTTATTTCAAATCGCATTGATTTGGGGTGTCGGGGTTAGCCTGGCGATTTATGCCACCAGGAACTTATCCTGTGCCCACCTTAATCCAGCAGTAACAGTCGCCATGGTGGCAAGTAAAAGAATGGCGCTGAAAAAAATGCCGGTCTATCTTATCGCCCAATTTATAGGGGCGTTTTTCGCCGGCCTCATGTTGTACTTTTTATTTAATCCCTTTATTGTCACCTTGGAGAAGGCACAGCAGATTGTGCGCGGTACGCCTGAATCTATGAAAGTGGCGAAAATGTTTGGCGAATATTATCAGTTGCCCGGCAGCGAAACCGTTATTTCCATGCCGCTGGCCAGCGGGGCCGAAGCGATTGGGACTTTTTTGCTGGTGCTTATGATATTTTCGCTTACGGAAGGCTGCAATCTCGGTCGGCCTGATGACAATGTAGCGCCCTTATTTATTGGCTTATCTGTGAGTTCCGTCATTTGCTTAGTCGCACCCTTAACCCAGGCGGGGTTAAATCCCGCCCGTGATTTCGGCCCTCGTCTGGTGGCCTGGATCTTTGGCTGGGGCAATGCGGCCTTTCCCGACCAAGCCGGTGGCTTCTTCTTCGTGTACATTCTTGCTCCCATAATGGGGGCGCTGGCAGCAGGGCTGCTTTTCACCCGGGTATTGGAGCCGCTCATGAAAAAATCAGCCTGCCAATGCAGCTAAGAAAGATAAGCTTTAAATAGAGTATTAAATAAAGGAAGGCGAATGGTTATGAAAACAAAGCTAATTTTAGTCGGCGGATTCCTTGGCGCCGGTAAAACAACACTGTTGGGAGAGGCCGCCGGCAGACTCAGTCAGGCAGGCAACCAAGTCGGCTTGATTACCAATGATCAGGCATCCGAATTGGTAGACACCGTATTTCTTGAATATACAAACGCGCTGGTTTCAGAAGTGAGCGGGAGCTGCTTTTGCTGCAACTTTCCGGGGTTCACCGCAGCGATTGCCGATATTACTGAAAAAAAGGCGGTAGATGTTATTATTGCCGAACCGGTTGGCAGTTGTACCGATCTGTCGGCGACCATATTGCAGCCGCTGAAAGACAAGTTTGCCGATACATTACGGGTTGCGCCGCTGTCTGTGCTTGTCGATCCTCAACAACTAATTCATCTTCTTGACGGGAGCGTGGCAGGACTGCATCCGAGTGCGGTTTATATTCTCCGGAAGCAGCTGGAAGAGGCGGATTTTATTATTATCAATAAGTCAGACCTGTTAAGTCCGGCAACAGCCGCAGCCTTGCAAAAACGCACCGCTGCAGAATGGCCTTGGGCTAACGTCTATGTCATCAGTGCCCAAAGCGGGGCCGGCCTGGAAAACTGGTTGAACGATGTGCTGCAGTCTGCTGCCGCCGGGAAGCATCTAGCCGAGGTAGACTATGATATTTACGCCGAAGGCGAGGCCGTTCTCGGCTGGCTTAACACCACTGTCCACCTGCAGAGCCAATCGGCAGACTGGGATCGTTACGCCAATCAATTGCTGCAGGCATTGAAACAGCGCTTTGCCGGGCTGCCAGCTGCGGTCGGTCATGTGAAATTGCTTGTAAAAACAGGCAGCGGCTTTGTGATTGGCAATATTACAGGCCCGGATAACCTGATCCAGGTGCGTGGCTCTGCCGGCGAAGGTCAAAAAGCGACAATGACGCTGAATGCCCGGGCCCAGATGGAGCCGGAACCACTGAAAGCTATTGTGTTAGAGGAAATTTCCAAAGCCGGCGGGAGTGCTGTGATGGCAGAATTCGCCGCATTAAAATGCCTAAAGCCGGGACGTCCTAATCCGACTTACCGCTACAATCAAATCATCGCGCCAAGTTGCTGAATAAATCAGGTTGCAAGAGGTGCAACGAGAATGCGTAAATTTAGTATTAAGAAAAAATTTAATAATTGTCCTTGCACGGGAGCGAATCTGGAAAAATTAATCCATCCGGCCACTCTCACTCTGTTGGCAGATGAGGAGCTGCACGGCTACAGCATTGTGCAAAAACTGCAGGCTACCTGCATGTTTCAAGGCAAAAAGCCTGATCCCTCAGGCGTTTACCGGTGCTTAAAACAAATGGAGCAGGGCGGGTATGTTACCGCCGTGTGGGATGTGTCCAATTCAGGGCCGGCCAAAAGACTGTATCGAATAACGGATGATGGGCTGGACTGTCTTAAAACCTGGATCAACACACTGGAGGACTACAGATATTCGATCGGTTTGTTCTTGGATTTTGCCAGAGGCAGGATCCAGAATAGTTTGCATAGCAGGGACTAATTGTTTTCGTCTATCACCAACATGCCGTTGTGGTCAAACTGCCAGTCCGCACTATAAGCGACTTCCCAGTAGTAGCCGTCAGGGTCTTGAAAATATCCGCTATAGCCACCCCAGAAAACCTTTACCGGTTTCTTGGCAATTATACCGCCGGCGGCGGCAACGGCCGCCATAAACTGATCAACCTCCGCTGTGGATTTCAGGTTGATCGCCAGGGTGATTCCACAAAATCCGCCTGTATTAAGGGGTGGTGGATTTTTTTCATTGATGTCCTTCGCTAAACTGTCAAGGGGGTATAATTCCAATTTCGTTCCCTGATTGTCAAAGAAAACAATTTGCGGATTGTTTTCTTTTGCATATGTCTTAAAGCCTATGTCTTTATAAAACTGCAGGGATTTTTCCATATTCCTGACGCCAAGACATATCAGATTGATGCGATTCATATAAGCGGGCCTCCTTTCTTTATTTTCTTTATTTTACCACAACAACTGGCTGCTCGCCCTTTCGCATGATATCGCTGCAAGCAGACGTTCCAAACCGGATAAGCCGGAACAAGCGGACAAATACTGAAACCGGACAGCCCGGTGCCGCCGCGGCAGCCCTGCGGGACTAGCGTATTCCGCAGGGCCTGCATGAAAACGTCAGGGTGAGTGGCTCGTCCAAGCTACGACCTGCTCTTTCGTTTCGGCGACCGCCGTGAGTGCTTGGGCCTGGCTCTTATAAGGTCCAGTTCGTACTTTGCTGCTGAAGCTCAACCATATGGCGATATAAGCCATCCTGCTTCAGCAGCTCAGCCGGTCTGCCCTGCTGAACGACACCGCCGTCGGCCAAAACGACGATTTTATCCGCGTTGGCAACCGTCCGCAGCCGGTGGGCAATAACCAAAACCGTTTTATTTTTAATAAGTTCTGTCAAGGCGGCCTGAATTTTTGTTTCGTTTTCCACATCCAACGAGGCGGTAGCTTCGTCTAATAAAATGACGGGCGCGTTTTTCAGAATCGCCCGGGCGATCGAGACACGCTGCCGTTCTCCGCCTGACAAGAGCGAGCCGTTTTCGCCAATGACCGTATGGTATCCCCGCGGCAGGCGCGCTGTGAACTCATCGCACCTAGCCAGTCTGGCCGCCGCTTTTACTTCCTCATCGGTGGCGGACAGCCTTCCCAGGCGGATGTTTTCCAGGACCGTGTCATTAAATAAAATGACATCCTGAAAAACAATGGCGTAATTTTCCAGCAGGGCTTCCGGATCGATTGTCGTTATATCCCGGCCGCCCAGGGTAATCTTGCCGGCTGTTGCATCCCAAAACCGGGCCGCCAGTTTGGCGGCCGTACTTTTGCCGCCGCCGGAGGGGCCTATCAGCGCGGTTACTTCCCCTTGTTTGGCTACGAACGAAACAGCTTTTAAAACCGGCTCGCCCGTATGATAGGAAAATGCGACATGGTCGAAGGCGATGTCGCAGCCCTGCAGGGTATACTGTTTTTCACCCTGCTGGACAGGCTGGGCTTTCATTGCCTGCATTCTTTTCATGGGGATCTGAACCATGAAAATCTCGGCAATATTGGCCAGTGTTCCCGCGAGGGGATCGTATAATCTTGAGGCCGCAATCAAAAAAATCAGGTAGGTCAGCAAGTCTGTTTTTCCGGCCATTAATAAAGCGCCGCCTACCAGCACCACTGAGGCCAGGCCAAGCCGGAGAACGGCCTGGGCACTGGTTACAAGGGTGCCTGTAATCAGTTCGGCCTGGATCTGCGCCTGCTCGGCGGCATTGAGTTTTCTGTCCAGGTCCGCCAGATAACGCTCCTTCATACCGCAGGCTTTTATATCCTGCATGGTTTCCAGACACTCCTGAATCCCGTCGGCGCAGGCTCTTTTGGCTTGATAGTGAGTAAGCTCGGCCTTGTTCTGCAGATATTTTGAGCCGACAATCAGCAGTAAGGCGGCGGGAATAACCCATAATACAGCCAGGCCCAGCCGCCAGTCGGCATAAAGCAGCCCGGCTGTAAGCAGCAGTGTGGACAGGATCGCTCCCAATAACTGGGGAATAGCATGGGAAAAAGCATGTTCCAGTGTTGTGCAGTCGCCCATAATTGTATTCGTCAGATCCGCCAGGTCTCTTTTGCCGAAAAAAGATAAGGGAAGCTGACGCAGTTTCTCGGCCAGCGCAATTCTCCTGGCGGCGCTTTCCTCATAGGTAGCCAGGAACACGCTGGAATACTGCAGAAAATGGCAAAGGTATAACACCAGAAACGTGGCGATTGCAAGCACCACATACATTATGGGCTGAGGGGCCGGTGCATATAGCCCCGCCAGGGGGGGCAGCAGCTCAGCCAGCAGCAGGATAAACAGGCCGGCCGGCAGCATCAGGCTGAGATTCACCAGCGCACTGTATAAACTGCCTTTGCATAAATCCCGGGCGCCTTTTTCGCTGAGAGCAAATTGAGTCTGCAAAAAGTTAAGCATATTCTGTCGTCCTCCCCACCTTCCAGGCAATGGCTGTCTGGTATTCCCGCCACATACCGGCATACACGCCCTGCTGCTGCAGTAATTGATCGTGCGTGCCTTGCTCTACAATCGAGCCCTTTTGCAGCACGACGATGGCATCGACGTTTTTAACCGAAGACAGGCGATGGGCGATCATTAGTACGGTTTTCCCCTGCGTCAGGTGTTTAAGGGCTTGCTGGATCTGATACTCGTTTTCCGGATCGGCGAAAGCAGTCGCTTCATCCAAAACGATAATCGGCGCATCTTTTAAAATAGCCCTCGCCAACGCAATCCGCTGCTGTTCCCCACCTGACAGATACACGCCGCCTGCTCCCACGACCGTATCCAAGGCCTGCGGCAGCTTGGCCAGAATATCATCGCACCGGGCCAGACGGGCCGCGTGCAGCACGTCTTCCCGGCTGGCTTCCGGTTTGGCGGCGCGGATATTATCCAGCAGACTGGCTTTAAAGAGCCTGGTGTTTTGGAAAACAAAGGCGATTTGCCGCATCAGGTCTGCTTCCGGGAAATCCCTGACATCGATGCCGCCGATTTTTACCCTGCCCTCATCTACATCCCAAAAGCGCGGCACCAGGCTGGCCAACGTGGTTTTCCCTCCGCCGGAAGAACCGACCAGCGCGTAGGTCTTCCCCGGCGGCAGCGTAAGATTGACTTGGTCAACAGCCGGCTGGGGATTGCCGGGATAGGTAAACGTTACATTTTCGAAACAAATGCCCGTATCCTGCAGGGGGCCGGCCCCGCTGCCGGCGGGAAGGGTTTGCGCCCGGGTGATGGCATATATCCGGCCAACTGCTTCCCTGGCCGCCATGATGCTTTCCCCCACATACATGATTTTTCCCAGCATGGTGGCGCATACGGGGACAAACAGCATGTAAAAAATAAGATCCAGGAGAAAGCTTTTGTAGTCAGGGGCGGTTAAGAGCAGCAACAGGCCGGCCGGGATCAACAGCAAGGACGGTGCGTTAATTGTCAGCATAAAACCGACCAGCGGGACCCGGCAGGAGAGGGAAAAATCCGCAGCAAACTGCCAGTAGCTCGTAATTGCCGCGTGGAAATTCTTAAAAGAGTAAACGGTTTGCTGAAAGGTCTTTACAACCGGAATACCTCTTACATATTCCACCGCAGCGGTATTCATTTCTTCCAGGGCGTTCATATAGCGGTTCATGGCCGCGGCGTTTTTGCTGCCCACCAGCTGCCGCAAAAACAACAGGCTGAGCAATGCCGGAACCAGGCAAACCAGCCCCAGGCGCCAGTCAAAGACCAGGAAAACGGCCAAAATCGCCAGCGGCATAATGACGGCGCCGGCCAAATCCGGCAACTGATGAGCTAAGAAAGCATGGGTCAAGCCGGCATTATCATCAATGATTTTGCGCAGTTTGCCACTGGTATTGGCCGTAAAATACCCCAGCGGCAAATGTACCAGGGTATGCAGCGCCGCCTGCCGCATATTTTTTTCCACGCGGAAGGCAGCCAGATGGGAGCACAGCAGCGCGGCGAAATAAAAAGCAATGCTGGCAAAGGCAAATTCCACCGCCAGCCAGCCAAACCGAACCAGGTCCACTGCCTGGGAAAAATCCGGCAATACGTTAAGCAGCTCGCGGATGACAAACCAGAGGCAGAGGAACGGGCCAAGCGACAGTACGGAGCTAACGCCTGACAACAGCCAGGATACTACCAGCAGGAGCCGGTAACTCCCGGCAAATGCGAACAGTCTGGCAAACAAGGAATCTTTTTGATTATCCACGGTTATCCCTCCTAACTGTAAAAAAGCGGCAAACATAAGGCGAATAGGTGTAAAAATCTTTTTGTTTCTACTGGCTGCCAATAAAAATAGAAACCGGCTGCAAGGCTGCAGCTGATTTCTATTGTAAAGAAGATAGGGGGAAACGAATACTCCATATAAACGGTGTTCGCTCCATTTGGTTAACGTGATCTGCGGTAAACGGAAGGGGACACCTGCATAACAGATTTAAAGGCGCTGGCAAATTTGCTGGCGTTTTCATAGCCGACATTGCCGGCAATCACAGTGACGCTGTCCTGGGTCTGCAGCAGCATGGCCGCTGCCGCCTGCATGCGGTAGGCGCGGATATACGCATAGATGGACATGCCGTAAACCGCTTTAAAACAGGAATTCATGGCCGAGAGTGAAATTTCGAAACGTTTGGACAGTTCCTCCAGCGTAAAATGATCTGCTATATGCCGGGTTAGCAATTGTTTGATTTCCTTGATTTTGTTTACCTGGTTTTTAGGAAAATACGGACGCTCTTCCCACTGCTCGGAAACGTCAAGGGCACTGAGAAACAGCAGCAATTCCAGCACCTTTAGTTTGAAATAGCCGTACTTTATTGACGCAGGTACGGTATAGAGCTCCGAAAAGATATGCTGGATGGACTCTTGGGCCCGGAGGATAAGGCAGCGCTCGCCGGCACACAGTTTAGTGCGCAGCCCGTATAAATCAATTGAAATATCCTTTAGTACGGTGGAAATCATATGGGCCGCGACTTCCAGCTCGATCCAGATGGAAACGCCGCGATAATGCTCCAGCGGGAAGGCGGCATGGGTGATCCGGTTATTCATTACCGGATTGACGGCAAGATCGCCTTCGCTCAAATAGGCGTACATACCGTTGGCAAACTCGCACTCAAACCGGCCTTCCCGGCAATGATTGATTTCCAGTATATCGGTTATATCCTGGTCCGGAATCAGGTGGTCCGGGCATTTATCTGTATAAAAATCGTTGTAAGTCAGCCTGATGCCGGGAAAAACCTGATAACTGGTGATGCGTCCCGGTGCGCCGGCATTTTTTAGTTCGTAAACAATACAGTGATCCGACTGCCGGCTGATGATAACATCATCAGCATAATATAAGAAATTATTTTGCCGGTGTTCCATAACAAAATCCCCGCTTATTGATAATAATAATCAATTATATTATACCTAACAAAATGTTTTTGTAAAAGACAGAAAAAGCCCCTCTCGGGGCTGACTGCAAAAGGATATGCGTTTGGCGGACTGTTGCCAAGGTATCCGGCTGGAGCGGATAGGCAGGGGCTTTACGCCAGAAAGACGTAGCCTCTTTTTTTTACTGTTCTGATATATTTTTTGGTATCATTTTCTTCCAGTTTTTTGCGCAGGTTGCTCACATGGACCATGACGGTGCGGGCGTCGCCCAGACTTTCGTTTTGCCAGACCTGTTCATAGATTTCCGTAGAGGGAAGGGGCTGGCGGGGATGCTTCATCATATATAACAAAATGTCAAATTCAATCGGTGATAGCAGAATTTCCCGCTGATTTTTGTAAACGGCGCACTTTTTTACATCGACCACCAGGTCCCTGGCGCACAATTCAGCAGCCGGAGCCGAAGCAGAGCGGCGCTCCAGTTCCACCCGGCGCAGCGTGGTTGCCACGCGGGCCACTAATTCTTTGGGATAAAACGGTTTGCGGATGTAGTCATCACCGCCGACAGTGAGGGCCTGCAAAATTTGCTCCTCCGCATCGATACAACTGATGAACAGAATCGGACAGGAACTGGTGCTGCGTATCCGCCGGCAAAGGTCGGTTCCGTTCAGGGCAGGCAGCATAATATCCAGTATCATTAAATCAAAGTCGATGCTCGCAGCTTTCTCCAGGGCTGCGGCGCTGTCGGCGGCAGTGAATACGCGATAGCCGGCATTGCTCAGATACAAGCTTACAATCTCGACAATATCCGGATCATCATCGACGACAAGAATGGTGTAATTTTTCATGGCAAGCGGTTACGGCGGGCAACCTTTCACCACCTTTCCCCCGGTTTGGGTATTTTCTTTATTTTACCATGTTCCCGCCGGTAAAAAAAGGAGTGGCAATAGTAGTGTGACAACCAAACGTAAAAAATAATGTGGTCAAGGCACCGGCATTTTGGTATGGTATAAACAGACAGAGCGCGGATGAGGAGTTATGACCATGAAAAATCTGCTGGTAATGACCGGGCTGTGCTTGGCATTTATCCTGGGCTTCGGCTCACAAGTTTCCGGGAGTCCGGCTGGCCTGGAGATAAAAAGCGAAAAGGCCGATATCCGGCTGTGGCTGTTTACGGAGGAGGAACAAACGTGGATTAAGGCGCAGCAGGACCGGGTATTTTATGTGGGGGTAGCTCAGGACTATATCCCCATTGAATATCTGGACGATAGTGGCCGCCCCCGGGGGATGGGCATTGAGCTGCTCAAGAAGGTGCAGCAGCTGACAGGACTTACGTTTATGCTGTATCCAAACAGCAAGAATGAAACCTGGGAAGAAATTCTGCACAGCACCGCCGCCCGGCGGATTGATGTGCTGTCGACCGTATCTTTTACGCAGGGGCGCGAGGAATACCTGGAGTTTTCCCTGCCTTATATGGAAACGACCCAGGTTATTGTCGGCGATAAAGAGGCAACACAGCTGGTCAGGGATGCTGCCAGGATTAAGGACAGCACCTTTGCCGTACCCAAGGGGTACTGGTTTTGGGATATCATTGCCAGGGAGATTCCCCAGGCCGGCATCATTGAGGTGGAAAATATGGAAGAGGCCCTGCAGTATGTGGCCGAAAAAAAAGCAGACTATACGGTCTGCGAAACTCCGGTATTCACTTATTATAAAGAGCAGGGACTGTACAAAGACATAAAGATAGTGGGTGAACTGGGGGAAAAGAATCAGATTTTTATTGGCGCCAGAAAAGATCATGGGCAATTAATTCCCATAATCAACAAAGTAATTCAACACATCAATTATGATGAAATTTATGAAGCCTCAATGGTAATTCCGCAAAACAACCGGGCCGAAAAACGGCTGCTTGCGCTCGCCGTCCTGCTGGGGAGCCTGTTGCTTATTGCCGTATATTTCCTCTGCCGGACCTTTCGCAAACTGATCCGGTCGAAAAAAGCAGCCGAACAGGCCAACCGTGACAAAACCCAGCTGATAGCCAGTATCTCGCATGACCTGCGGACCCCGCTGACGGTGATCCTGGGGTATGCCCAGGCTCTGACGGAAGGCCAGGTGAAAACAGAGGACGATAAAGCCCGGTATATTCGGAAAATAAGCGAAAAAGTCAAGTATTTAAGCGCCATCGTGGATGATTTCTTTTTGTTGGCCAGACTGGAAGACAATAATCTGGTGCTTAACCGGGAACCGGTGCGAATAGACTGCTTCCTGCAACAAATCGTCGAAGATGCGGAACTGAAAGCGGCGGCTAAACAAATCGAAGTTTTCCTGACTGTGGCCGCGGGAGCTGCTGTCTGCAAAACGGTGGATGCCGTCAAATTGTACCGGGCGGTCGAAAACATTATGACCAATGCGATTGCCTATACCGGCAAAGGCGGCCGGATTGAAGTGTCCGCCGTGCCTGCGGGGCAGGGCAAAGTGGAGATTGCCATCAAAGACAACGGGCCGGGTATTGAGCCGGCGGATATTCCCCACATTTTCGACCGATACTACAAAGGACAGCATGCGAAAAAAGAATCTATCGGTTTAGGTTTGTACATTGCCCGGGAAATGCTGCATAAACATCAGGGGGAAATCCGGGTCGAAAGTAAACTGGGCGGCGGGAGTATTTTTTATCTGCTATTTTAGGTATACAGCTTATTACAAAAAAATATGAAAAATATAGCAGGAGTTTTGATTCTGGCAACAAAATACTATAAATAAGCCATAAAATAAATGTTCTTATTGACGAACTCTGTTCATTGCAAAGAACGAATTGGGGGTCTTTTATGAAAGCGTATAACAAGATTAATGAAGCGGTATTAGTTTCCTTACGAGCCATTGCGGGTGAAAAAAATGTCGTAACCGACGCTGACAAGCTGGTGACTTACAGTCAGGATGAAGTAACGGACAGCCGTTATCAGCATTTGCCGGAGGCGGCTGTGTTTCCGGAAACGGCCGAACAAGTCGCTGAAATTATAAAACTGGCGAACCGGGAGCTGATTCCGGTTACGCCGCGCGGGGCCGGCACCGGCCTGGCGGCCGGGGCTGCGCCTATATATGGCGGGATTGTGCTAAGCCTGGAAAAAATGAACAAAATCCTGGAGGTTAATGCCGAAAACATGTACATGGTAGTAGAAGCCGGGGTTAAAACCCAGGATGTGCAAACGGCAGCCAAAGAAGCCGGCCTGCTCTACGCCGGCGACCCGTCCAGCGGGGATAACTGCTTTATCGGCGGGAATATTGCAACAAATGCCGGTGGAAATAAAGCGATTAAGTATGGGACTACCCGTCAGCAGGTCTATGCGATTGAAATCGTAACCCCCACCGGTGAAATAACCGAACTGGGGGGATTACTCAATAAAAGCACTTCCGGCTATTCTCTGGAACAGTTAGTAATCGGCTCGGAAGGTACGCTGGGAATTATTACGAAAGCTACGCTGAAATTAATACCGCTGCCGCAACACAAAATGGATTTGCTGGCCGTATTTCCCGATGCGGAAGCAGCGATCGGCACCGTGTTTAAACTTCTGAAAGCGGGTATTGATCCTACTTCCCTGGAGTATATGGATAATGGCGCCGTTAATATATGTGCCAGATATTTGAAGGAGAGCCTTCCCCACCAGCAAGACGGCAATTATCTCATCATTACCATCGAAACCAACGACGAAGACGCGCTGGATGACAAAGCCGTTCAAATTGATGAGATCTGTAATGCCAACGGCGCAATTGCCACGCTGGTGCCTGACTCCAAGAAAATCTGGGCGGCCCGTAAGGCCTTTGGCGATGCCGTCCGGGAAGAAAGCTACATTCATAGTTCGGAGGATATGGTGGTTCCGGTTAAGCACCTGCCGCACGCCATGAAAGAAATCGCCGCTATTTGCGCCAAACATTCGGCTGTCAGCCGGACTGTTGCCCACGCCGGTGACGGCAATATTCACTTGAATATTTTGCAGGGGGATATACCGGCCGAAGCATGGCCCACCAAGATAGACGAAATTTTGGAGGAGCTCTTGGCTTTTACCTACCGTATCGGCGGCAAGATGTCCGGCGAACACGGCATCGGCTCCAAGCGAGCCAAATGGATGCACAAATTCGCCGATCCGGTGCAGCTTAAAATGATGCAGTCTATCAAAAAGGCTGTTGACCCTAATCTTATTTTAAATCCGGGCACGGTCTTCCTGGTTGAGTGATAGGAGGCACGTCTTACAAGCAATAATACCCGCACCGCGCAGTGGCTTTACAGGCCAGCGTGGAATATGCTGTGCTGGGAAGTATCCGGCACAGCTTTTTTTTCTGAAAAAGCGGTTGTATAAATTTTCGCGATTAAAATAGTATCTGAAAATAAAGAAAATATATTGACTGATTTCGGCAAAAGTGGTAAATTTAAATAAATCACATATGAAAACTTAGTTCATATATGTGTACCTTGCGATAGATGCAGCTAGTTAGATTGTAGCTGCATCTATCGCAAGGTACATGAAGTGTGTTCTGTATATTGAACGTAATTCATGTATAAGAATAATGTGATATGGGCTTGGGAGGTTGTTATATGTTTAAGCCAGCCGGGATTTATGCGGCCATGCTGACGCCGTTTAAAACTGACGGCGACATCAATGAAGCAGTACTGAGGCACATGATCGATTTTATGATTGCCAAGGGGCTGCACGGGGTATTTCCGATCAGTTCAGTAGGTGAATTTGTCCACCTGTCGCTAGAGCAGTGTTATCGTTTTATGGAGGTAGTCGTTGAGCAGGCCCGGGGAAAGATTGCCGTCATCCCGGGGGTCAGTTCGACCTGTGCGGAGAATTCGATTAAGCTAACGCGCAAGGCAGAGGCGTTAGGCTGTGATGGTGTGGTGATTTGCCCGCCCTATTATTATCCCATTAGCCAGGAAAGTATGGAAAAGCATTTTGAACTGGTGGCCGGGGCTACCAGACTGCCGGTTATTTTATACAACATACCGCTGTTTGCCGCGCCTATTTCGGCCGATGTTGTCCAAAGGCTAAGCCGGCGCGCCAATATCGTGGGGATGAAAGACTCAAGCGGCAGTATGGTGGACCTGATGCACTATATGGACAAGGTCCGGCGTACCGGTGCCGATTTAAGTTTTCTGGTCGGCAGGGAAGAAATACTGGCGCCGGCTTTGTCTGCAGGCGCCTGCGGCTGTATGACGGCAAGCGCGGGGATTATCCCCGAAATCATGGTAGGGATTTGGGAGGCCTGGCAGGCCGGCGACTATGGGAAAGCCAACCGCACGCAGCAGGCTATGCTGCCGCTTATCAGAGCCATGTTTGCGGCGCCATTCCCGGTTGGCTTCAAGGCAGCCCTGGAAATGCGCGGCTTCGCGATGGGACCGTATAAGCAGCCTTTGTCCGCCGGCGAGGAGGAAAAGCTGCAGGGGGTAAAAGCGGGAATAGCAGCTGCTTTGCAAGCGGTACTTACCTTTATTCAACAGGAAGGTTTAGATAAAACTGAATAAGCGTGAGTGCAGAAGGGGGTTGGTTGGTCAGCAGACATAGTGGTTGGCATGCCGCTTGAGCGTTGTTACTATCATTTTAAGGCGAACGGTTGGTCAGTATTTTGTATACATAGGCGCTAATATGCTGGTAGTTATATGACCATTCCTCGTCACATATTCCAGTTGTCGCAGCCGTAGCGGCCAATAAAGCTCGGGAATTCTAACAGCCAAAAAACTTTATTGGTCAGGGAGGTATTTTACGAATGGAATCTTTAACCACAAGGCAGCAGCTCGCAAATTTGGCAATGGACAAAGCCCAGAAAAAACTAGTACCCTTTATCCTGCTTATGTACGTATTGGCGTTTTTAGACAGAGCCAACATTGGCTTTGCCAAGCAAGAGTTTCAGGTAAGCACCGGCATTAGTGACGCGGCCTTTGCGCTGGGCGCCGGGATATTTTTCCTCGGCTACGCAGTGTTCGAGGTTCCGAGCAATATTATTATGCACCATATCGGCGCCAGAATGTGGCTGGCCAGGATTATGATTACCTGGGGTATTGTTGCCGCCGGGTTTGCTTTTGTGACAACAGAAATGCAGTTTTTGGTACTCCGCGTATTGCTCGGTATTTGTGAAGCAGGCTTTTTTCCCGGAATTATCTACTACTTGACTTACTGGTTTACTGCCAGCAGGCGCAGTACGGTTATGGGGCTGTTTTACTTTGGCGCGCCGCTGTCCTTTATCATTGGCTCGCCCTTGTCCGGCCTGCTTATGGAGATGGATGGAATCCTTGGCTTTACCGGCTGGCAGTGGATGTTTGCCGTAGAAGGCCTTATGGCTACAGCGGTCGGTATTTGGGCGCTGTCTTACCTTGTTGACCGGCCGGAAAAGGCCAGCTTTATTCCGGAAGAAGAGAAGCAAAGCCTTGTTGCCGAACTCGCAGCAGAAAACGCTCAGAAACCGGCAGGCCATGTCAGCGCCTGGCAGGCGCTTGCCAATCCGAAGGTCTTGTATCTTTGCGCCATCTACTTCATGATTCAAATCAGCGTCTATGGCGTTACCTTCTATCTGCCCACGCAGGTGGCCGGTTTATTAGGGAAAAAAGTCGGTCTGTTGGTGGGGTTTGTCAGTGCGATTCCCTGGGTATGTACCTTAATGGCCAATGCTACCATTCCGCGTTATTCTGACAGATCAGGCAAACGGGGTATTCTCGCCGCTGGCCTGATGACTTTGGCCGGCCTGGGGGTTATTTTCTCGGCCACCGGTTCGCCGCTAATTGGCATAGCTGCCTTATGTGTTGCTTCAGCGGGATATTTTTCCTGTCAGCCCGTATTCTGGACGATGCCGACCCGGTTTTTAAGCGGGGTGGCGGCTGCAAGCGCAATCGCCCTGATCAACTCAATCGGCAATCTCGGCGGTTTTGTGGCTCCTAACCTGCGGGTGTGGGCGGAACAGACCTTCCACAGTCCTGCCGCCGGTTTATATGTATTAGGGGTGGCATCCTTTGTCGGGGCCATATTGTTCCTGCTTTCCATTCCGCTGGGGATTGGCAGCAATACCAAGCCGGCTGTGCCCGCCGACCCCGCCACGGGCGGCCCGCGGCACACTGTGTAGTACTACATGCACGGCAGCCCTTTCTTATCTGCCGGCCGGGAATAGGCGGGTCTCCTGTTCCAGTGGATAATTTAACTGAATTTTAAGATTTGACAGATAACGTATAGCGAAAGAGTTCGCAATTAATAAGAGGAGCAGTGAACATGAGTAAGTCTCAGGCAATTGTGATGAAAGCCAGCGATAATGTGGCGACAGCGACCCAGGAGCTTTTGCCGGCAACAGATATAAAAGTACAGGTTAACGGCACTGTGGTTGCTGTTCATGTCAGGGAAACCATTCCTTTTGGCCATAAGGTGGCTATCCGGAAAATCGCAGCCGGCGAAAAAATTATTAAATATGGTGAAGTGATTGGTGAAGCGACAACAGACATTCAGCCGGGGCAGCACACGCATGTGCATAATCTGGGCGGCTGCCGCGGCCGCGGTGATTTGTAAATCAGAGCCGCCACCAGGAGGGATTAACCATCACAGGAGGGAATAGATATGGAGTTTATGGGATATCGCCGGCCGGACGGAGCGGTCGGCATTCGTAATCATGTATTGGTTATACCTACCGTGGTATGTGCAAATCAGGTAGCCAGAGGAATTTCCCAGGCTGTAAAAGGCAGTGTGTGGGTGGAGCACCAGCATGGCTGTTCCCAACTGGCGCCGGATGCTGCGCAAACAGCACGGGTATGTGTGGGCCACGGTACAAATCCCAACGTATATGGTGTGGTTGTCGTCGGTTTGGGCTGCGAGGTGGTGCGGGCGCAGGATGTGGCGGCGGAAATAAAGAAGCAATGCCCGTATAAGCCGGTGCATTGTGTAATTATTCAGGACGCGGGCGGTTCTTATAAAGCCATTGCCGAGGGCTCTGTGGCGGCGCACCGGCTGGTTGAACAAGCTTCCAGCCTGGCCCGTGAGCCGTTTCCCGTGTCAGAGCTGATTCTGGGAACCGAGTGCGGCGGCTCCGACGCCTGTTCCGGCCTTTCCGCCAATCCGGCCCTGGGGGCGGCCAGCGATTTACTGGTGGATGCCGGCGGCACGTCCATTATTTCGGAAACGCCGGAACTTATCGGGGCTGAGCATATTCTTGCCGGCCGGGCTGTCAGCCAAGAGGTGGCTGACCGGTGCATTGCCACCATCAAGGCTTTTGAAGACAACGCGAACGCGATTGGCGTTGATATGCGCGGCGGCAATCCCACGCCGGGCAATATTGCCGGCGGTTTGTCCTCGATCGAGGAAAAGTCACTGGGGTGTGTTTATAAAGGCGGCACCAGGCCGTTGGTGGATGTTATCGGTTATGCCCGGAAAATTACCAAGAAGGGCCTGATTTATATGGATACGCCCGGTAATGATATTGAGCAATTAACCGGGATGGCGGCCGGCGGCTGTCATATATGCATTTTTACTACCGGCCGCGGGACACCGACCGGTTCGGCCATTGTCCCGACAATAAAAGTGGCATCCAACACAGCGATGTATACTAGACTGACAGACAACATGGATATCAATGCCGGCACGATAGTTGACGGCGACGAGACTATACAGCAGGTAGGCCAGCGCATTTTAGCCGAAATGATCCGGGTGGCCTCCGGCAAACTGACTAAAGCCGAAATTCTGGGGCATAACGATTTTGGCATTCAGCGGATTGGCCCGACTTTGTAGATTTTGCTTAGAGTAAGGGGCGGATTAACTGCGCCGGTTTACCATACGAACCGGTGCAGTTAATCTGTACGATAAGCCGATGTTGGCAGGTTGCAGCCGAAAGTTCCGGTGCTTCCTTGCCCTTTGCCATTTTGTCTCGCCCTAAAAAACTAAAATATAACATGGCCAAGACACTCGCTGTTGACAGGAAAAGAAACTTTCCTGTAAAATCAGTCTTAAATGCAGCACGCAAACCCAGCGGAATTATGTTTGCGTGTTACTATGGGCGTGTTTTTAAAATGTAAGAACAACCCCAAGCGAGAGTGGAGGACTTATGAACAAAAACAAACCGGCAATTGTTAAATCGGCGTCGCGGGCCCTGGATATAATCGAATTTGTTGTGAAGAATCCCAAACCGCCTACTTTTAGCGCCATATTGGATTATATGGACATTCCCAAGAGTTCGCTTTCCTATTTGCTGCAGGACCTGCTGAACCGTGAATATCTCCAGATCGACAATGAGACAAGGGTATACTATCCCGGACTTAAACTGATTCAGGTAAGTGCCGCCTGCATCAATAACACAAATGTTTCCCAGGAAATATGGCAGGGAATTAAGCTGCTCAGTGACGCCCTGGGGGGAGAAACAGCCCATGCGGCTATTTTGGAAGGGCGCTATGCCGTTTACATTGCCAAATGCCAGGGGACAAAAGATCTTAGTGCCGTTTCCAATATTGGTTTTAGAATTCCTGCCCACACCACCGGTGTCGGGAAGGTATTGCTGTCATCATTAAGCGAGGAAGAATTGGCAGCCAGGCTGGCCAATGTCGAACTGGAACGGTATACGGAAAAAACGATAGTTTCTTATCCGGAGATAGTCGCAGCGTTGAAAGTGGTCGCTGAGCAAGGATATGCGATTGACAATCAGGAGATTATTCCCGGCGGGGTTTGCGTAGCGGCGCCGATATATGACAAAACGCACAAAATGATTGCGGCCATAAGTGCCACTGTGCCGGCTATGCGCTTGACGGATGACCTCTTGCAGGAACTGATCAGGAAAGTTAAAGCGGCCGGCGTCAATATATCCATGCGCTTGGGGAAAGTATAGTGATAACTTGAAAAAATTGATAAAATAGCTTTGCCAGAGGCAGGAAAACTGCCAGCAATGTAGTATGTAATTATTAGTAAATATTTTAATGAACTAAGTTCATGAATAAGAACAAAAAATGGCCTGCTCTAACGCGGCTTCTGGTTGTGACATGAGAAGAATCACCTGCAAGAGACCCAGCACCTACTGGCCTTATGAAAGCAGATCTTACTGAATCAGTTAGCGGCCTTCGCCTCGTCTTGCAAAAAAATCCCCGTAAATTATTTACGCTTTCAATGTAGTCGGAGCACACCAGGCAGGTAAAGATTGTTCTCGATATTGAACAAAGTTCAAAAACAAGAACAAAAAGCAATGAAAAACCATTGCTAATTAGGGGAGGTGGCGAAAATAGGCATCATTCAGGAGCTTTTAGCTGATATACCTATACCGAAAATGGTTAAAGTCTGTCAAACCTTCGTTGCGCCTGCATTAACCGATGTAGTCGGAACTTTGCGGGCCGAGTTTCTCAAACCGGGTGTCGGCGACCGCGTGTTGCCGGGCATGCGGATTGCTGTCGCTGTTGGCAGCCGGGGCGTTGCCGAAATTCCGGCGATAACCCGGGCGACGGTGGAGGAAATAAAAAAACGGGGCGGCAAGCCTTTTGTAGTTCCTGCCATGGGCAGTCACGGCGGCGCGACAGCTGCGGGGCAAAGGCAGGTGCTGGCTGAACTGGGGGTCACGGAAGCGGCTGCCGGCTGTCCGATTATATCCTCCATGGAGGTGGTGGAGGTGGGCAAACTGGCCAACGGGCTTGCTGTTTTAATCGACAAACAGGCGTACGAGGCCGACGGCATTGTGGTCATAAACCGGGTCAAGCCTCACACCGCCTATCGCGGACCCTGCGAGAGCGGACTGGCCAAAATGCTTACTATTGGTTTGGGAAAACAAAAAGGCGCCGACTCCTGTCATGCCTACAGCTTCAAGCATATGGCCGAGCATGTTGTCGCCATGGCAAAAATCAAGATCGAGAGAACCCCGGTATTGTTTGGTATTGCGACAGTGGAGAATGCCTATGACAAGGTAGCCAAGCTGGTAGCCGTGCCGGCGGCCGAGATCATTGCCGTGGATCAGCAACTGCTGCAGGAAGCCAAGGCCAGCATGCCCCGGATCCTGTTTGACCAGATTGATGTGCTGATTGTCGACCGGATTGGCAAGGAAATATCCGGTGACGGTATGGATCCGAATATTACCGGCCGGTATTCCACTCCCTACGCCAGCGGCGGGCCGGAGGTCGCCAAGCTGGTGGTGCTGGATTTAACGCCGCAGACTCACGGCAATGCCAATGGGATGGGCACCGCTGATTTCACGACCCGCAAGCTGTTTAATAAAATTGATTTTGCCAGCACCTACGCCAATTGTCTGACATCGACCATTGCCATTCCCGCCCGGATTCCCCTTATTATGGAGACCGATAAGGAAGCCGTTTTGGCGGCCATTAAGACCTGTAATGCCCGCGACCTGGCAAAAGTAAAAGTAGTAAGAATTAAAGACACGCTGCATCTGGGCGAGATCTATATTTCCGCAGCCTTGCTGGCGGAAGCCGGGGCTAATCGGGCCGTTAAAATCGGCGGTGAACCGGCGCCCATGCAATTCGACGGCAGCGACAACCTGCTTTGGTGACTGGAACGCAAGCTGCAGATAAAGGAGAGTGTGATATGACGCTATTGAAAGAAAGGCTGAAACTGGGAGAGCCAATTTTTGGCCTGTTTGTAAACCTGTGTCATCCGGCCGTATTGGAGGTGGCGGGTTTAGCCGGCTTCGACTTTGCGATTATTGACACCGAGCATGGGGAACTATCCTCTGACCGGGCTGTTGACATGGTGCGGGCCGCCAAGCTGGCCGGTGTCAGCCCGGTGGTCAGGGTGTACGGCAATCAGCCGGAACTGATCGCTAAAGCATTGGATATTGGCGCCGAAGGTGTGCAGGTTCCGCAAATTGGCAGCAAACCAGAAGCGGAGGCCGCTGTGCGGGCTGCCAAATTTGCGCCGGCAGGGACCCGCGGCTGCAACCGTTATGTGCGGGCTGCCGGTTACTCTGCCAAGGACAAATTTGCCTATTTCGGCGGCGCCAATGAGGAAACTGCCGTAATCCTGCAGGTGGAAGGCAAGGAAGGCATCGGCAATCTGACCGACATTCTTACCGTTAAGGGCATTGACGTATTGTTTATCGGCCCTTACGACCTGTCGGCCTCTTTAGGCATTCCCGGGCAGGTGGATCATCCCGACCTGGTGGCCGAAATGCAGAAGAACATGAAGCTGGCAAGTGAGGCCGGCGTCGCCATCGGCTTCTTTGTGGATGATGTGGAAACAGCCATTAAGTGGAAGCAGTGGGGCATACAGTATTTATCCTTTGCCGCTGACGTCGGCCTGCTGTATCAGGCCTTCAGCACCGCGGCCAGAGCCTTTAAGGAAGAAAAAGTATAGACGTAAGGGAGACGAGACAGACCATGCAGCAAAAATGTCAGGACGCCCGCAAACTGTGGGCGCAGGTAGATGCGTTGCGGCTGGGGATGAACTGGTCGGAGGACGATACAGATAAGCCGCATATTTTGATAGATGATGTTTTCGGCGAAAGCCATCCCGGCAGCTTTCACCTGGATGTCCTCAGCGACGAAGCCGCGGTCGGCGTCTATGAGAATGGCGGCCGGCCGGCCAAACACCATGTTACCGATATTTGCGACGGCTGGGGCCAGGGGCATGACGGCATGAATTATATTCTGGCATCGCGGGAAGTCATTGCCGATATGGTGGAAATACACGCCTCGGTCATTCCCTGGGACGGCATGATCCTGATTTCCAGCTGTGACAAGTCAGGGCCGGCCCATCTGATGGCCGCCGCCCGCATGGACATCCCCACTATCCATATTCCCGGCGGTTCCATGCGGGTGGGGCCGGACCTGGGGACCTCCGGCCTGGCCGGGCCCTTGTCCGCCAAAGCCAAAAAAGGACAAGTCGCCAATTCCGAGCTGCGCAACTATAAGCTTACCGGCTGTCCGTCCTGCGGCGCCTGTCAGTTTATGGGCACGGCCAGCACCATGCAGTGCATGGCGGAAGCGCTGGGGCTGGCCTTGCCGGGCAGCGCTTTAATGCCCGCGACCTTTGCCGAGATCCGGCGCAACGCCCGGCGTGCCGGCCGCCAGGTGCTCTATCTGGCGCAGCAGGGAATAACGGCCGCCAAAATACTGACACAAGCAGCTTTTGAAAATGCCATGAAAGTGCATGCGGCGATAGGCGGCAGCACCAATGCCCTGCTCCACCTGCCGGCTGTCGCCCATGAGCTGGGGCTACAGATTGATCCGGCAATGTTTGATAAATACAGCCGCGAGATCCCTTATTTAACCAACATCCAGCCCAGCGGCAGGTATGTTACCGAATTGTTCTGGTTTGCCGGCGGTATTCCGATGATTCAATGGCAGATCAGAGATTATCTGGACCTTGATGTTATGACGGCAACCGGCAGGACGCTGGGGGAAAACCTGGAACAGCTGCAGCAGGAAGGCTTTTTTGAACGGGGGCTGAATTACCTCAAAAGCTATAACGTGCCGGCGGCAGAGATTATCCGGCCGGCGGCTACAGCCAAACAATACGGTTCGATTGCCGTGCTGAAAGGGAATATTGCACCGGAGGGCGCGGTTATCAAATATTCCGCCGTTATCCCGGCCATGCAGCACCATGTCGGCCCGGCCGCCGTCTTCAACAGCGAGGAAGACGCCCAACAGGCGATTATTACCGGTGCGATCAAGCCGGGGCATGTCGTGATCATCCGTTATGAAGGGCCTAAGGGTTCCGGCATGCCGGAAATGTTCATGACCACGGACGCGCTTGTATTTGACGAAACCTTAAACGGCACGGTGGCGCTGGTGACCGACGGCCGATTTTCCGGGGCCAGCCGGGGTCCCTGCGTGGGCCATGTCTCGCCGGAAGCCGCCGAGGGCGGACCGATTGCCCTTATTGAGGACGATGATCTGATTGAAATTGACATACCGGCCCGCCAGCTTGCTATCGTAGGTTTTGGGGGGGCAAGAAAACCATCCGGGGAAGTAACCGCCATATTGGCGCGGCGCCAGGAACAATGGCGGCTTCCCGTCCGCAAGGCCAGAAAAGGCGTACTGAAAAAGTATACGGAAAGAGCCGTTTCGGCCATGGCCGGCGCCTATATGAAGTAACCGCAAGGCCGTCCCTGCGGCTGTAAGCCAGGAGGTTCGTAAACCTGATAAAGCGGGCAGTGCTAGGACTTGAGCCATTATTCTCAGATTTGGGGGAGGCAAAAAAATGCAAAAACAGTTTATGCTGGGCAATGAAGCCATTGCCCGGGGCGCAGTGGAAGCCGGTGTGAAGGTAGTAGCAGGCTATCCTGGCACGCCGGCAACGGAAATTGTCGATCACTGTGCCGGTTTTGCCGGCGTGTATGCAGAATGGTCGACAAACGAAAAGCATGCTTTTGAGGTGGCCGCGGCCGGCTCGCTGACCAACCAGCGGTCGTTGGCGGTTATGAAGCACAATGGCACCAACGCGGCGGCCGACTTCTTAATGCACATCAACTTTACCGGCATTAAAGCCGGTATGGTGCTGATTTCGGCCGACGATCCGGGCGGACTTTCGTCGCAGTGTGAGGAAGATACCCGGGTACTTATCCATACCTACGGGCATTTGCCGGTATTTGACCCGGCCAGTGTGCAGGAAGCGTATGAAATGACCAAGGCGGCCTATGACCTTGCGGAAAAAACCGAGGTATTGTTCGCGCTGCGGCCGGTTATGCGCATTAATCATGCCGGTGCCATGGTGACCTACCGCGGCGAAGTGGAATTTGCCGGCCGGCAGCCTGAATACATTCCGGACCGCAGCCGCTTTGTCATGTCCGCTGTCGTCGAAAAAGAGCTCGGCGGCGAATTGCGGCCCAAGATGCGCCATCGCTGGCTGAACGCAAAGCAAACCGAGCTTACGGCGCTCATGGAAGAATCCCCGTTTAACTGGGCGGAGTCCGCTGACGGCGAGGTCGGCTTTATCGGCTGCGGCATCGGTTACGCGTTCCTAAAGGAAGCGGAGCAGATACTGGGTCAAAAGCTGCCTATACTCAAGCTCTCCACCCTGCCGCTGCCTGAGAAAAAAGTTCTGGAATTCGTCCAGGGCCGCACCAAGGTGGTCATTTTTGAAGAAATTGAACCGGTTGTGGAAACCCTGATCAAAGAACTGTGCTTTGAAAACAAAATCAGTCTGGAAATACTTGGCCGCGATACCTTTCTCCCCAAAGAAGGCGAACTCTCCGCCAATCTCATTCTTACCGCCGTGAACGCCGCGCTGGCCGGCCAGGCCTATCCGGTACAGGCAGCACAGTATATTCCGGCCCGGACCCGGACGCAGTGCGTGGGCTGCAGCCATCGCGGCCTGCTGATGGCCCTTAAGGAGGTCACCCGGAAAAACGGCGGGGTGGTGACCGGTGATATCGGCTGCCATGATGCCGGGACCTTTGAACCGATGAAGCTGCAAACCACCATCTACTGTATGGGCTCCTCCATTCCCATGGCCTACGGCATCAAAGCCGCCGGTTTTGACAAGCCCACTTATGCGCTGATTGGCGACTCGACCTTTTTCCATAATGGGCTGACCGGCCTGGCCAGCGCCATTTTCAACTGCGCGGACGTTACCGTTGTGATCGGTTACAACTCGACAACGGCTATGACCGGCTTCCAGCCGCATCCGGGCAGCACCGGCAATCTGACCCGGGCCGGCCTGGCGCCGATGGACCCGGGCGTGGTGGCTGCGGCCATGGGGGCCAGGGTTTACCGCTGTAACCCTTATCAGGTGGAAGAAACCGTCAGGGTGCTTACCGAGGCAACAGCCCAGCCGGGCGTAAAGGTGGTCGTGGCCGAAGCCCTGTGTTACCTGAAATTCGGACGGGAAGGCAAAATCTCCTATACACCGCATCAGGTACAGGTTGACAATGATGTCTGCAACGGCTGCAGCCTTTGTGTCCGTACCTTCGGCTGCCCGGCTATTACCATTGTTGAGAAAAAGGCGGTAATCGACACCAGCAGCTGCAACGGCTGCGGCGTATGTGTGGCTGTATGCAAAAGGGGGGCGCTTAAATGAAATTTGATTTAGTAATTGCCGGCGTCGGCGGCCAGGGAAATATACTGGCCTCGCAGGTTATCGCCAAATGTGCAATGGACGCCGGCTATAACGTGGTTAACACCGAAACTAAGGGCGCGGCGCAGCGGGGCGGCTCGGTACTGTCCCATGTGCGGGTCGCCGCCGGCGAGATCTATTCGCCCCTTGTCCCTCAGGGCCAGGCCGATGTGCTGCTCGGCTTTGAACCGCTGGAAGCATTGCGCTATATCAGCATGCTGAACCCGGCGGGCCAATATATCATCAACACGGCGCCGGTGCCGACCATCCTGGCCAACCTCATGGTTGACGAATATCCCTCCCAGGCGGATATAGTGGCTGCCATTCAGGCCCAGGGGCTTACCGGTTATTTCCTGAATGCGACGCAACAGGCCAAAGACATTGGCGACGTGTTATTGACCAATGTAATCATGCTGGGGGCTTTTACCGCCATTACCGCGATCCTGCCGGCCGAGGCAGTACTCAGTAAACTGCTCACCATGGTACATGCCAGATTTCATGAGGCCGACACCAGGGCGTTCCAGTGCGGGCGCACCCTGCTCCAGGCCTGATGGTACACTCAATAATTACAGGGGGGATAAAGCGTGCAGTTTGAACTTACTGAAGAGCAAAAAATGCTGCAAAAAATGGTGCGCGAGTTTGGCGAGCAAGAGGTGGCGCCCGGGGCAGCGGCACGGGATGAAAAGGAAGAGTTTGCCCGCAGCTTGTATGACGCCATGGGGGACATGGGCCTGACAGGCCTGTGTTTTCCGGAGCAGTACGGCGGTGCTGACGGTGATTACCTGAGTTATATTATGGCGGTGGAGGAGCTGTCCCGTTTTGACGACAGTGTCGGTATAACGCTGGCAACTTCGGTCTCTTTATGCCAGTGGCCTATTCTGGCCTATGGCACCGAGGCACAAAAGCAAAAATACCTCATACCGCTGGTGGAGGGAAAAACTCTGGGCGCTTTCGGCCTGACCGAGCCCAATGCCGGTACCGATGCCGCCGCCCAGCAGACCGTGGCTGTCGATAACGGCGACCACTACCTGCTAAACGGCAGTAAAATCTTTATCACCAATGGCGGTGAAGCCGAGACCTATGTAATTTTCGCCATGACCGACAGGGCCAAAGGGGTAAAAGGCATAACGGCTTTCCTGCTGGAAAAGGGTATGGCCGGCTTTACATTCGGCAAAAAAGAGCATAAACTGGGAATCCGCGGTTCGATCACTAGGGAACTCATATTCCAGGCTGTGAAGGTCCCTAAAGAAAATGTACTGGGCAAAGAGGGCGAGGGCTTTAAAATTGCCATGAGCACCCTGGACGGCGGCCGGATCGGTGTAGCCGCGCAGGCTTTGGGTATTGCCCAGGCCGCTCTTGACCATGCGGTCAAATATGCTAAAGACAGAACCCAGTTTGGCAAGCCAATTGCCGCCAATCAGGCTATCGCCTTCATGCTGGCCGATATGGCCACCAAGGTGGAGGCAGCCCGTTATCTTGTTTACCGCGCCGCTTTTCTCAAAGACCAGGGCCGGCCTTTTGCCAAGGAAGCGGCTATGGCCAAAATGTATGCGTCTGATGCGGCAATGGCTGTCACTACCGATGCCGTGCAGATTTTCGGCGGCTACGGCTATTCGCGCGAATATCCGGTGGAACGGCTGCTGCGCAACGCCAAAATTACTCAGATTTATGAAGGGACCAATCAGGTGCAGCGCATGGTTATTGCCGGCGCTTTGCTGCGGTAACGGCAATCAGGAAAATCAAAATTAATAGAGGTGTGAGCCGTGATTCAGGATATTAAATTCACCGATCTCAAAATCGGCGATAAAGCCAGTATGGCCAAAACGGTAACAGAATACGACGTCTATACGTTCGCCGGCGTGACCGGTGACTTCAATCCGATCCATATTGATGCCGAATATGCCAAAACCACTCTGTTCAAGGAACGCATCGCCCACGGGATGCTGTCGGCAGGGTTTATCTCGGCGGTTATCGGCACCGCGCTGCCTGGCGCCAATTCGATCTATCTGGGGCAGGAGCTGACTTTCAAAGCGCCGGTGAAAATCGGCGATACCGTCACCGCCACCGTGGAAGTCGTTGAAAAGATGGCGGCGAAGCAGCGTGTCGTTCTCAGAACCACGGTGACCAACCAGGACGGAACTCTTGTGGTTGACGGCAAGGCCACCATGTTAAAAAAATAACGCCACCGGCGAAGGTGAGCAAAGCAAAGTATGCCTTTGAGACGCCGCGAAGGACGCTGGTGCCGGGCATGCCCGCAGCGCGCCGCCGGTGAGACACAGGGCCGGGAAAAGGTAAAAGTATATACTGTTGTAGGGTAGTGCTGCCCGGCGTTTTACGCCGGGATTTTTTATCCTGATAGAAAGGTTAACTTTCCCTGGATAAGGGCAACATCGGCTTCCGCTTTCGCCAAAGGCTCGGCGCAAGCCGTGTTTTCTTTACGCCCCGCCCCCTGTCAATAGGTTTTTGTCCTTTTTAGCCTTGCCGGGCTGGCCGTAATTACCAGCAGAATAACCTGTAGCAGCAGCAGTAGGGAAAACGCTTGGAACCCGCTTTGATAGCCGGTGGCTTGTATGTAACCGGATAGGAGCATCGGCCCCCAGAACATGCCGGTTCCCCAGAACAGATAATAAATTCCCGTAATGGCCCCCTTGCAGCCTGCCGGTACTCTTTCCGTTAAAAAAGCCATAGAAGCAAGGTAATAAGCCCCTAAGCCAAAACTGGCGCAACACAAAACCAGGATGAGGGCCAAAGACTGAAAAGACACGGCCGCGGCAATGCCGGCAGCGGCGACGAGCATACCGGCAACCATAAACAATTGCCGCCCCAGTCGGTCTGACAGGCAGCCGATTGTCAACTGCGCCAGGCTGATGGCAACATAAAACATTGAGAAAAAGATATTAATACCGGCTTGACTGTAATCTTTCACAGTAAGCAAAAAGGCGGGAATTACGGTCATAAACAAACCGAAGCCGGCTCCATACAATGCGATCCCCCACAGGACGGCTGCAATTTGAGGTTTTCTTATTAGCAGCAGGCAATCGCCCGGCGTGAGTGTTGCTCCGGTTGAGTGCCGGCTGTCTCCGTGAGCCTGTAAGCAGCAGCCAATAATGAACGTACTGAAGAGGCAAAAGACGGCGTAAAGCAAGCAAATTTGACGATCTGACCAAGCGTTCAGCACCATGACCCGCAACAACGGGCCAAGCGTCAGGCCCAGGTAAATAGCCGCATTATAGATACCAATTGCTTTGCCCTTATTGGCAGCATAACGTACTGACAATAGAGCCGGTGCCAGGCTTAGTAACGGTGCCTCGCCCATGCCCTGCAGCAGTCGGCCGAAAAGAATCAAATGCACATTATTCCCACCGTAGAATAATAATCCGGCAATGGTACTTAATATATATCCCAGCAGGAGGAAAGGTTTGGCGCCCCAGCGGTCGGCCAGCAGGCCGACAGGAAGCTGCGATAATACCTGGGCTAACGCATAGGCGGCCGCCAGATGCCAAACAGAGGCGCTGGCGCCGGTCAGGGTAATGACGACGTTGGGCAGCAAAGCCAGCACCATGCCGTCGCCTGTCATCAGCAAAAAAACCGCAAAACTTAATAATAACAGTTGGGAGTGTTTCTCCATCGGTTCTCCTTCTTTTTCCCGCAGGGCAAAATAATAAAGCAAGGCATATGCCTTACTTTATTATAGACACGGTAAAAAGAGGTTTTTTCACCGTAGGCAGGATAATATTTTACTTATTTGTAGAATCATTGCGGTAGGCCTGGGGCGTTATTCCTTCCCACTGCTTAAACAATCTGGTTAATGAGGCCTGGTGTTCGTAGCCGACCTGCTGGGCAATTGCCAGCATGCTGTAGTTTGTTTCCCGGAGCAGCCGTTTGGCTGCCAGCAGCCTTAATTTTTGCAGATAGGTCTGTACGCTGACTCCCATCTTTTTCTGAAACCACTGGCTGTAATAACCGGTATGATAATGTTCTAAAGCCGCTAACGTGTGCAGAGAGATGCTGGTATGATAATGCTCGTGCAGATAGCGGATAGATGGATACTCCTGCTGCTGCCGGATTAATTGCAATGAATACTGAAGCAGCTGATTCATGGCGGCGGTAGTTGTTTTTTCCGATTCACACTCGTTCAGCATCAGAAACCGCAGGGCACGCCAGCGGTCGTCAAAGTCTAAATATTTTACTTCGTCGCCGGTACAGGTATGGGACAGTAAGGTATAGGGAATATAAAATACCAAAAATTCATTTCGATCTTTTGAATAATAGCTGTGCTCACATGCGGGCGGCAGGAAAAGAATATGGTGATAGTCCAGCAGCAGCGACCGCTGACCTGATTTTAAACACAACGTTCCTTGTAATGGCAGAATTAAGTGCCCGAATGAATGGCTGTGGGTATGCTCAATATCAATAAACTGTATTTTCTCAGCGACGGTTGAAGAGAGCGGCTTCATTAGTTTCACCTCCGGCTAGCTGACCTAAACGCGAATGATCTTAGCATTAGTATATAGTGTTTGACCTGTTGCTGACAACTTTTCTTATTAATACAATCTTGATACAATAGAAGCAAATGCGTAAAGAGGTGCTGTGGATGCAAGAGTACAGTAATAAAGAAGCCCTAATTGCCGAAATTCAAAAGACATATACGCTTTTGGCCAAAGAGTTCGACGGTATTCCCGAAGAAAAAATGAATATCCGCATTACAGAAGTGGACAGAACTCCTCAGGAGATGATTGCCTATCAGCTTGGCTGGTTAAATCTCGTAATGGGCTGGGAGAAAGATGAACTGGCTGGCAAAAAAGTGATAACTCCTTCCCCTGACTATAAATGGAACCAGCTGGGGCCTCTTTATCAGCAGTTTTATACGGAATACCGCGGCTATTCCTTACAAGACTTACGGGCAATGTTTCAGCAAAGCATTGACAAATGGTGTGCCTGGATTGAACAATTAAGCGATGAGGAACTGTTTAGACCTAATATGCGCAAATGGACTGTAACAAATGCCAACTGGCCCCTGTGGAAATGGGTACACATCAACTCAGTCGCACCCTTCCGGACTTTCAGAACTAAGCTTAGAAAGTGGAAAAAGCTCGCATAAAATGAGCTGCAGCAAAAATATAGGCTGGCCGGCGCTTTTCCGGTCCCTGGCCGGGAAGCAATTCCTTGACAGCCGGGATAAGAACAGATATATTTTACATGACTATATATTCAGGCGGTGTGTGATGAAAAAGTGTCCCTGTGATGCCGATATGTGTGAAGAGTTGTGCGAACACCCCCAAACAGTCTGTCAGGTGCAAAGCGAATTGCCGCCCATGGGGGAAATCCGGCAGGTGACAGAAATGTTCAGGTTATTGGGCGATATGAACCGGTTCAAAATCCTGCAGGCGTTAGCGACCCGGGAACTGTGTGTCTGCGACCTTGCGGCGGTGCTGGAGATGGCCCAGTCGGCCGTATCGCAGCAGCTTCGCCTGCTGCGCGGCGCCCGGCTGGTCAAATACCGCAAAGAGGGAACCCTGGCCTGGTATTCACTTAATGATGAGCATGTAGCCGACCTGCTGCAGCAGGGGCTGAATCACATCCGGCAAAAATGAGCAGCTAAGAATAGTAAGGCGAACAAAGGACTGGCCGGCAGCCAGTCCTTTGTTCGTTATTTCCAGGAAATAACAGTTAACGGATGGTTTGCATGAGCCGCATCCCGTTTAGGGTTACCAGAATGGACGAGCCCATGTCGGCCAGCACCGCCAGCCACAAATCAACATACCCGAAGAAGGTGCATATGACAAATATGATTTTAATCAATATGGCAAAGCCGATGTTTTGCTTAATGACAGCCACTGTTTTCCGGCTCAGGCTGATTACATAGGCCAGCTTGCCCAGGTCGTCGGCCATCAAGGCAATATCGGCCGTTTCCAGGGCCGTATCCGAGCCGGCGACCCCCATGGCCACACCGACATTGGCGGCAGCCAGGGCCGGGGCGTCATTGACGCCGTCGCCGACCATCACGACCGCACCATAGTCTTTAGTCAGCTTTTGCACGGTAGTCACTTTATCCTGGGGCAGTAAATCGCTGTAATAGGCGTCAAGCGTAAGGTTGCCGGCAATGGCGGCGGCAACCCGGCTGTTGTCCCCGGTCAGCATGGCAATATGCTTCATGCCGGCCTGCCGCAGTTTCCTGACCGCGTCTTTACTGTTGCTCCGCAGCGTATCGGCCACTGCGATCATTCCCCAAACGGACTGAGCGGAGCCAATGAGCATAACCGTTTTTCCCTGTTCTTCCAAATGCAGCAGCGCAGCCTGCGTTTGCTCCAGGCTTAGGCCCAGTTCGGCAAACAGCCGGCTGTTGCCGACATAGATTGTTTGGCCGTTGACATCGGCCTGGGCGCCGCGTCCGACCAGGGCCTTGAAATTGCTGGCCGGCGGCAGTGGGAGCTGTTTCGCCTTTTCCACAATCGCCACAGCTAAAGGATGTTCAGACCATTTTTCCACTGCCGCCGCCAGGGACAGCAGCTCGTGCTCGCTGATTTCACTCTGCGGCAGGACATCGGTAACGAGCGGGCGGCCGTGGGTCAGGGTGCCGGTTTTGTCAAAGGCAATGGCCCGAATGCCGCCCATTTGCTCTAAATAGGCTCCACCCTTGATGAGGACACCGTGGCGGGAGGAATTGCCAATGGCCGCTACGATAGAGACCGGCGTCGAGATAACCAGGGCGCAGGGGCAGGAAATAACCAGCAGCACCAGTCCCTTGTAGAACCAGGGGGCAAAGGGCTGACCGAACAGCAGCCAGGGCAGGACCATGATGCCGGCGGCAGCGAGCAAGACGGCCGGGGTATAGTATTTGGCGAAGACATCGACGAACTGCTGGGAAGGCGCTTTCTGCGTCTGGGCTTCTTCCACCAGGTGCATAATCTTGGCCAGCGTCGAGTCGGCGGCAATCCGGGTGACCTCAATTTCCAATGCGCCATGCTCATTCACAGTCCCGGCATACACCATATCGCCGGCTGCTTTTTCCACAGGCAGGGATTCGCCGGTAATGGTGGCCTGGTTGACGGCCGATGCACCGCGGATGACTGTGCCGTCCATGGCAATCCGTTCGCCGGGTTTGACAATAATCAGATCGCCCAGCACGATTTCTTCCACCGGCAGCCGCTCTTCCTTGCCGTTGCGCCGCACCAGCGCCTCCGGCGGGGCCAGTTCCATGAGAGCCCTGATGGATTGGCGGGTTTTGTCCATGGTATAGGTTTGCAGGGTATTGCCAAAGGAAAATAGAAAGGCCACCGTTGCCCCTTCGCTCCATTCGCCGATCACCGCGGCACCAATTACGGCCACCGTCATGAGAAAGTTCATGTCAAAAGTCAGGGAGCGCAAGCCATACAAGCCGCTTTTGGCGGCACTATAGCCGCCAATTAGGGCTGCAGCCAGGTAGAGCGGAATAAGGACGGTGTCGCTGTAGCTTAACCATTCCAGGGCTGTGGCCAGTCCCAGGATAAGGCCTGAGATTATTGTCGCCTGGGTACGCCGGTTGGTCCACCAAGCCGCTTTTACCTCCGGCCGGCGGGGGCCTGCCGCCAGGCGTTCTGCTTGATAACCGGCTTGATCCACTGCCTGCAGGATGGCGGCCACCGGGGCGGTATGGTCTACTGTCATTTTGCCGGCGGCGAAATTTACCTGGGCGGCCACTACGCCTGCCAGCGCAGCCACCCGCTTTTCCAGCTTGGCAGCGCAGTCGGCGCAGTCCAGGCCGGAAACCTGGAATACCGATTGCTGAGTCCCGGCCGGGCTGCCGGCGGCGGGGATAAGTACAGCCTGATAACCAAAGCCGCTGACCGCATGTTCGATTTGCGCTGCCTGGAGCCGGGCCGGATCATAGGTTGCCTGCAGCTTGGCGGTGGCAAAATTGACTTTGGCAGCGGTTATGCCCGGCAGCTTGCCAAGGCCTTTTTCCAGCTTGGCGGCGCAGTCGGCGCAGTCCAAACCCGCGACCGTAAATGTACTGGTCAGTAAGTCAGGCGACGCCTGGGGGCTTGCCTGAACGGCGTTATCACCACAGCAGTCACCGGCTGCCGGCGCCGGGGCGGCGCTGGCGCCTGGGTCCGCGCAGCAAGGGCACGCCGGTTCGGGCAATGAACGGACCGGCTCAGGTTCCGAGCAGCAACGGCCGCTTGTTTCGCTAGTAACCGGGCTGGCCGGGGGGCAGCAGGCGCAGGGCGCTGCTGCCGGCGCTGAGGAACAGCAGCCACTCTGGCAGGCGGTTTCTCCGGGCGTTGTTCTGTCTGCTAATTTTTTTAAGGCCATTTTTAATTTCACGTCCTATCTATTCTATTATTAATATTGAATTTACAGACTGAGGGCAAGACTCCAGGCGGGTGGGCAGGTAATTTTGATTTTTGTATTACATATGATTATGTATTCATGTGTATAATATATGGCGCTTTGCTAAATAAGTCAAGAGAAAAATAAAAGCAGCCCCCTGCACCTTTTTGAACTTAGGGACCGCTGTGCCGGTATAGATTTGGCCTGTCAAAACAGGAGAGCGGGGGAGGGAGCGCGAAACCTTATTTGCACAGGTGCTTAGCGGATTCAAGGGCTGACGGGGCTGGCTTGGTAAGCTGCTGTCAATGTGATCTGCCGCCGTGTTGCTGTCTATTTCATAGGATTACGGCTTAATGGTGAAGTTATAAGAGAGAGCCGGCCTGCAGGACCAGCAGTCCGGGTAAAAGCCGGTAGCTTATCTATTGAGCCGGTATTCCGGTGGCTATTACGCCGGAACAGAACCGGATTGAGACGGTTGCTTGCGTGATTCAGGGGGGATCTATGTTGAAAAGGCTAATAAAATGCGAGCAGGCGAAAAGCCGGCGGGAGTTATTTTGCCAGTGCCGCTGGTTGGCCATTGTCATCATCCTGTTACTATTGGCCCGGGGGAGCGCCCTGGCCGCATTCAGCTTAGAGCCGGACTATGCCGATATCTTTGCCCATGGAGATATCCGCATCGAAGCCGGTCAGACGGTGGAGCGGCTTTTGGTGACCGGGGGAACCGCCACTGTGAGCGGAGTAGTGGAAAAAGGGGTCGTAGTGGTTGACGGGAACCTGATCATAACCGCCGGCGCCCATATTAAAGACGGGATTGTAGTTCTCGGCGGAGAGGTGCAGCTCGAGGAAGGGGCTAAGCTCAAGCAGCACGCTCTGGTATTGGCGCCAGGCACAACCCCTGTTGCCGGGGTTGTGATCGGCGGACTTTTGCTGGCGGGAACCGTCGGCCTGGCCGCACTCCCTGTCCTGGTATGGCTTGCTGGCCGGATACTAAGACATAACCAGGCCTATTTATGGGTGAAAGAACAATTTTTACTGCTGCAGCGGCGTTGGCCGGCGCTGTATATCCTTTTAGCTTTGGCTCTAAGCGGCCTGATGTTAGTGGTTTTTGCAAAACTGGCCTGGGAGACACTGTTCAGCCAGGAAGCCGACATGTTTGACAATGTATTTATCTGGCTGGTGCGGTACTTTGCCAGTCCGGGGCTTGATCAGGCGATGATTGTGATCTCTGATCTTGGCTATGGCTATCCTTTTTGGGCAGTGTTGCTCACCGCGCTGTTGACTTTGGCTTTTTACCGGCGGCGGCTGGAGATTGCGGGGCTGCTCGTTTGTCTGGGCGGGGCAACCCTGTTAAATATTCTACTCAAGCATTTATTTGGCCGCAGCCGGCCGGAATTATTGCGGGTGGTGGAGGCGGCGGGGTTTAGTTTCCCCAGCGGCCATGCCATGGTATCGTTGTGCTTTTATGGCATGCTGGCCTTCCTGATCGCCCGCTGCCTCCAGCGCTGGCGCTGGCGGCTGGCGGCCGCTATGCTGGCCGTGTTGCTGGCGGCTGCCATCGGTATCAGCCGCGTCTACCTGGGGGTTCATTACCCGACTGACGTAGTTGCCGGCTATAGCGCCGGTGCCATGTGGCTGGCATTTTGCGTTTCCCTGCTCCTGTGGTGGGAGAGGAAGTAGCTTCTTCCGGCCGGAGCGGGAAAATGTACGCCCAACAGGGACAATCGCGATAAAAGTTTGACAAAACCCTGTAAAAGGTACATTATATAATTTGGCAGTCTATTTTTTTATAGTTTGGCAAGGCCAGCAGGGTGATCTGAAAAAAATAAGGAGGAAAAAGTGTGAACAATGAGGAGCAAGTGCGGCGGGGGCTAAAAAACCGGCACATCCAAATGATTGCGCTGGGCGGCGCGATTGGCACCGGCCTGTTTTACGGTTCGGCCTCGATGGTGAAAATGGCGGGGCCGGCCATTACCCTGGCCTATTTAGTGGGCGGTATTGTGATCTTCTTTATCATGCGGGCCCTGGGGGAGATGGCGGTCGAACATCCTGTTTCCGGATCGTTCAGTCAGTATGCGTATCAATACTGGGGCGAACTGCCGGGGTTCATTTCCGGCTGGAATTATTGGTTTAATTATGTGATTGTGCAGATGGTTGAATTATCGGTGGTGGGCACCTACATTAATTACTGGTATCCCGATATTCCCACCTGGGTGTCGGCGCTGGCCTGTTTAATTGTGGTAACCTTTATTAATACCATTAATGTAAAGGCCTATGGGGAAACGGAGTTTTGGTTCGCCATTATTAAGGTTCTGGCCATTATCGGCATGATCGTGTTTGGCCTGGCGATGATCCTGTTCGGTACGGGCAATGGCGGCCAGCCTGTGGGGATCAGCAATTTATGGGTTCATGGCGGTTTTTTCCCGAATGGCCTGCATGGGGTTATTTTGTCGCTGGTGCTTGTCATGTTTTCCTTTGGCGGCGTGGAACTGGTCGGGATTACGGCCGGCGAAGCGGAAAACCCGCACAAGACGATTCCCGCCGCCATTAATCAGATCGTATGGCGCATTCTGCTGTTTTACGTGGGGGCCCTGACGGTTATTTTAATGATTTTCCCCTGGAATCAGATCGGCACAACCGGCAGCCCCTTTGTGCAGATATTTTCGTATGTGGGGATTCCGGCCGCCGCTCATTTGCTGAATTTCGTGGTGCTTACCGCCGCCCTGTCGGCCTATAATAGCGCCCTGTACAGCAATGGCCGGATGCTCTACGGGCTGGCCAAGCAGGGAAATGCCCCGAAAATGTTTGCGAAACTGAATTCAGCCGGAACACCGGTAAATGCTGTGCTGGTTTCCACGGGGTTTACCCTGATTACCGTGCTGCTGAGCTACCTGAATCCGGAGAAGGTCTTTATCTATTTGATGGCTGTCGCCACGATATCCATTATTATTAACTGGGCGACAATTGTGCTTGTTCAGCTGAAATTCCGCAAAGCTCAGGAGCTGGCCGCTAAGACGCCGGCGTTCAAGATGCCTTTGTATCCAGTGGCCTCTTATGTGAGTCTGGCCTTTTTGGCCGGCGTTGTCGGCATTATGGCCTATATGCCGGATTTGCGTTTTTCCGTCTATATTGCGCCCGTCTGGCTGCTGGGCCTGTATATCGGTTATAGAATAAAAAATTCGACGCCGCAATCTTAAGCCGGTTATATTTGTGCTGTTGCGCAATGCCACTGCCGGTATAGTATCTATGAGACATTAACATTTGCTGTTGCATTTGCCACGCTCATGGTATTGGTCACGACTATAGCGGCGGTATTTCTAATCACTAAAGCTTGGACTAACTGTACTCCGGTTAGACAGTCTGCGGGGCTGGCGTGTTTGCACACGTCAGTCCTTTGTTTAGTATAACCATAGATAAAAATATGCACCGGTCAGGAGTATCTCTGGCCGGGGGAATCATAGCAAAGGACGACTGATAGCGGCAGACTGCGCAGCAACAAGCCAAATATCGAAAAAGAAAGAATAAGGGCAGGCAATAAAATGGCATGTAACGACTCAGGTAAAAAGACTTAGATAAAGTATTGCCAAACAGGATTTTTTTCAGTAAAATTAAACCAATCAAAAGGAGTGAACGTTCATTCCTTTTGACCCTATTGCAAACTCACGAGCGGGAGAGCAACATGAGAGAAAAATTACCTGACAAAAAGGCTGCCGCCCTGCAGGCAGCACTGGAACTCATATCAGAACAGGGGTTTCATGGTACGCCTATGTCGCAGATTGCCCAGCGGGCCAATATTGGCGTCGGAACGATTTACCGTTACTTCACCGGCAAGGACGACCTGATCAACGCCTTGTATATTGATGTCAAGCTGCGCCTCGTCCGGCATACCCTGCACGATTACACGGAGCAGCGGGCTGTGCATGAGAGTTTTTTGGTATTGATGGGCAATATGATTGATTATTTTCTGGCGAATCCGGCCGAATTGCTGTTTATGGAGCAATATGCGAACTCACCCCTGATTACTGCTGCCACCCGTGAAGAAGGGATGCGCACCTTCTCCCCGGTTACCCAGTTGTTCAGGCGGGCCCGGGAGGAACACCTGCTTAAAGAATTGCCCCTGGAAATGTTAAGCGCCCTCGCTTATGGTGCAGCCATCTCGCTGGTGAAATTATGTTTGTTTGGCGGCGGTAAACCTGAGAAAGCTATACTTGATGCAGGGGTTAGGGCAATATGGGACGCAATTAAAAAGTAATGCTATAATTTTTTCGGAATATAGGAATGAACGTTCATTCCTGGATAAAAATAGGCTTGTGCCGGCAGTGGTGCATAAAACCGGTTAAAACTGGTTTATATATATAGCTATAGTTCATAATCACAATACCCTGCAGTAACACCTGCGGCTGTTTGCGGTTATTATTCAGAAACGAGGAGGAGTATTATGCTGTACAGAAGGTTTGGTAAAACGGAGGAAATGGTCTCGGCCCTGGGCTTTGGCTGTATGCGGCTGCCTGTTATCGGCAATGACCCCACTAAGATTGATGATGAACAGGCCATACCTATGATCCGCTATGCGATTGATGCCGGGGTCAACTATGTGGATACGGCGTATCCGTATCATGGTACCGGCTTTACCCAGGGGGGCGCAAGTGAACCGTTTGTGGCCAGGGCCCTGAAAGACGGCTACCGGGCCCGGGTTAAGCTGGCAACAAAACTTCCCAGCTGGTTGATTAAAACAAGAGCCGATATGGATAAATACCTTGATGAACAATTAGCGCGTCTGGAGACCGATTCCATTGATTTCTACCTGGTGCACTCGCTGAACAGCGGCACCTGGCCCAGCCTCAAAGAAGCCGGCATCAGCAGCTTTTTGGATCAGGCAATAAAAGACGGCAGAATAAAATATGCCGGTTTTTCTTTCCATGATCAGGCGGCATTGTTCAAGGAAATTGTGGATTATTATGATTGGTCCTTCTGCCAAATTCAGTATAATTATTTAGACGAGGATTACCAGGCCGGCAAACAGGGGTTAGAATATGCCGCCGCCAGAGACCTGGGCATAGCCATCATGGAACCTTTACGGGGCGGCAATATAACGAATCTGCCCCAGCCGGCGCTGGCTGTTCTCAACCAGGCGGCAATAAAAAGAACACCGGCCGAATGGGCCCTGCGGTGGGTGTGGAACCAGCCGGAGGTGTCGGTGGTTCTCAGCGGGATGTCGGCCATGGAGCAGGTTGTGGAGAATATAAACATAGCGCAGGCGGCAGAGGCACGTTCGCTGACAGCCCGGGAACTGGGCCTGATTGAGGCAGTCAAGAAAATCTTTCAGGAGCGGATTCAAGTCAACTGTACGGCTTGTTCCTACTGTATGCCCTGTCCGGCGGGCATAAATATTCCTAACTGTTTTGCCACATATAATGATCATCATGTTTTTGACGGTACGCCGGCCGCAAGGCAGCGATATCAAATCATGACAAAATTAGCGGCGCCGGCATCCAAATGTGTGGAATGCGGCCAGTGCGAAAGCCACTGTCCCCAGGGGATTAAAATTAAGGAAGAGATGAAGAACATTTCCGCATTATTTGAATAGCCTGTTGGCTTAAACAGACAGGCAGCGGCAGCCCGATTCTCGCGTGGTGCTGTTTAAATCCTGGCAGGAAAGTATAGAGCCAGGATATCAGATTATTGCATAACCGCTGCCGGTAAATATCTTACTTACCGAGTTGTAGGCGGAAACCGGTGTATAGATACCGGTCACCAAGCCAAGCGGTGGGCTGCAGATCTCTATTTTGGCCGTTACGCCTGCAGCAACCATTTCAATGTGATGAACATTACCGGCCGCATCCGGGTCGGCAATAATCCGGGAATGGGTCTTGTCAAAACCGAGCCCGGCAATAGCGATACTGGCATGTACATTCACGTTCCGGGGATAGAGTTTACAGGCGGAACGGGCCGGACCGTCAAACAGCACCGTTCGTTTGGTATCGGTTTGGCCCAGGTTTGCCGGTTTTTTTACGGTGGTTATTGTCACCGATTCCAGCATATCCCTGCTGTCCCTGATGCCGTCCAGCCCTAATACCGCCCCATGGGGTATGTATATTTTTCTGGCATGTTTGCGGCAAAGGGCAAGCGCGTCGGCTTCAAAATGCTCATCGGCGAAGGCCGTAGTGGAGAATACTACTATGTCGGCATATGGTAAAATGGCCGGTGCCAACTCCAGGACAGCCTGTTGGGTCGCGGTTTCGACTACCAGGTCAATCATCCCGCCGGTCAGCCGTTCCACAAGCCCGGCCGGCGAGCCGGCGGCAGCCGTAGCCGGCACCGTTCTTATTCTTTCCCTGTCGGCATCGTAAACACAGGTAACCTTAATGCCGTCACAGGCGTTCAGCCGTTCGAATAAATACTGGCCGATTGTGCCAAAGCCAATCAAGGCAGCCTGTTTCATCACATGGATCACTCCTTATAGAATAAGTTTTGTAAGCAAGGCCTGACCTTGTTTACAAAACTTATTTTTTTGGTCTACCAGAATTTGGGGTTATTATTGACGGTATCTTTCCATTATCCGGATCAGGCGGTCGATAGCAGCAAGGGCTGCCTGGTGATTTTGTGAGAAGTTTATGCGGAAGCTGCGGGTAAACTGTGAGCCGAATTCCGTTCCGGGTGTTACCGTTACACCGGCCTGCAGACGCAGAATTTTTACGAACTCCTGGATGGTAACAGTCAAAGCCGGCAGGGAAGGAAAGAGATAGCTGCCCGCTTCGCCGGTTCTTACGGCAATGCCGTCAACGGCGCGCAGTTTTACCAATAAATCATCACGGATGGCCTGGTGCTGAGCTATCCGTTGGCTCATCCAGCCTTGCGGTTCGGCGAACCAGCATTTCAGCACCGCCTGGCTGTAGCCGCTGGCCCGCAAGGACACAATAGCCTGCAGCTTTTCCATCCGTTCAATAATTTTACCGGCGCCAAATGCCACCCCCAGGCGGTAGCCGCTTAGCGATTCCGTTTTGGATGGGCCCATGATGGTGAGTACATTTTCCGGCGCCAGGCCGGATTGCGCGCATAAGTGCGTGTAGGTTCTGCCGTCAAAGACCTGGCGCGAATATAACTCATCGGCGATGACGAAGACGCCGTACTTCTGCGCCAGCGCTGCCATTGCGCCTATTTCAGCCGGTGAGTAGATTACGCCGGTGGGGTTATTGGGATTCGAGAACAAAAAGAGCTTAACACCGGCTTTAAAGGCGTTTTCCAGCTGGTTTAAGTCCAGACCGGCACGGTCGGTTGCCTGTGAGTAGTTCAGCTGAACAGGCACAACCTCGCCGTCAAAGAATTCGACCAGCTTGCGGTTGGCAAAATAGTCGGGCATTACGATGGCAACCTTGTCACCCCGGGAGACCGTAGAGCCCATGGCGAGGAAAAGCGCGCCTTGTGTACCGGGGGTAATGATAAGATTCCGGTCGGCATCAACGGCAGTGCCCGTAAAACCGGCAAGCTTTGCGGCTGTATCCTCACGCATGCTTTTGCTGCCGCGATACTCGGTGTAAGCCTGCCTGCCGCCGCGATGAACACCGGCGGTAAAGAGGTCCAGGGCCCCGGGAACCGGCACAAAGGCGTCCACATCGCCATGGGAAAAATCAACCGGTGTGCCGGCAAGCTTTTCCCCCGGCAGTGTGATCGCCTCCGTTTTTTGGCGTGCTTCCTGACCGGGCGCATTCTCTACGCCGATTTTTAAAAACTTTTCATTAAGTAAGTCCAATGTTATTCCCCGCTTTCCTGTGTAATACTGAGCAGCCTGCGCTGTTTTACCGTGATAAATTTGCTTTGTGGTGTGATAGCAAGCTATATTATAATAATAGTAAGTTCTGCCGGTAGCTTCAAATACTTAAATTTATATAGCAATATATGATTTTATTTATATTGCAAAGGAGTATTCATGCTGAAGAATAGGGATTACGTATATGCAGTTTATGAGAATAAAAGCTTTTCCAGGGCGGCTCAGCAGCTATATATTTCTCAGCCGGCGCTCAGTGCGGCCATTAAAAAAGTGGAAGAAGAGATTCAGCTGCCGCTTTTTGACAGAAGCTGCAATCCTGTACAATTGACAGCGGCAGGCGAGTATTATATAGAATCGATAGAGAAGATTATGGCGATAGAGAAGGAAATGGCGGCGCATTTTAACGGCTTGAGCAAGCAGGGAACTGTGCATGTGGGCAGCGCTTCGTTTTTCTGTGCCTACATTCTGCCAACCATTGTGCAGGAGTTTAAAGTGAAGTTTCCGGGCTATTCGGTAAATATTCTGGAAGCCAATGCCGACGATCTTGTCAAATGTCTGCGGTCCGGGATTGTTGATATTATCCTGGATGTGGAGAATCTGGATGCCAATACCTTCCAATCCCGGGTATGGGCTCAAGAGCAAATTGTCCTGGCTGTGCCGTCAGGCTATGAGATTAACCGCCGGCTGGCGAGCTGCCGGTTGACCTTTGCCGATATGAGCCGTGGCCGGTACCGGGAGCAGACCTGTCCTCAGGTCAGCCTGAAACAATTTGAGCAGGAACCCTTTCTGCTCCTTAAAAAAGGCAACGACATGTACCAGCGGGGGTTGAAAATGTGCCGCCAGGCAGGTTTTGTTCCCAAAGTAGCCATGTATCTGGACCAGCTGCTTACCGCCTACTATATTGCCTGCAGCGGCAAGGGAATCACCTTTGTGCGGGCCGGAGTCACCCATTGCCTGGAACCGACCGATAAGTTGTTTTTTTATAAACTGGATGATAAAAATGCCATGCGCAATATTATGCTGTATAGCAAAAAATCACAGCCCCTCTCGAAAATCGGCACTGATTTTATTGATTTTATGCAGGCCGGGGAGTTTGCCATATAGCCGGAAAAGTGGTAAGCTGCAGCCGGTAAAATGGGAAAGCCCGACAGCCAAAAAAGACAGCCCGACAAGAATGAATTGTCGAGGCTGTCTTTTCGTATGTCAGGCAGGGAGCAGGTCAGCCGGGGGGCTGACCTGCGGCGGTAAGCGTGTCCGGCAGATATAGCTTCAGGTAATGGTCCAGCAGTGCCAAGCTGGCCAGGGTGCTGGCTTTGGGATACTTATGGGTGATTTTATAGCAAACCCGGTCAGGCGGCGTCTCGGAAAGACGGGAGATGGTGAATTTGCCCCTGCTTTTGGCCCTTTGGGCAACAGACAGGGGGACGATGGCCCACTGCTTATCCGAGTACAAAAAGGAAAAGATCAATTGAGCGCAGTCCAGCCGGATGCAGTTGCTGTTTAAGGGGTCCCACCACTGGTCATGCCATATTTTATAACTGGGACCGGAGGCCAGAAACAGCTCGTAATTTGAGTCCAGTTCACGGGGATGCAGAACCTGGCAGTCTGTGCCGTCAGCCAGGCAAGGGCGCAAAACCACCATTGGCTCGCTGAATAATTTTTCCACCACAATGGTTGGATGGGATCTTTCGATCAACGTAAAGCCGACATCAATCTGCCTGCGTTCGAGAAGGTCGTAGAGGTCGGGCGAATGAGAGGTGGTTACGCTCAGGCGTATTTTGGGACGGTGCTGGCATAAGGCGTGGTACAGCGGCGGAAATAAGGCGTAGTTGAGGCTGTCCAGGGTTCCCAGGGTCAGCGATAGCCTGGCATTTTCAGCTTTAAGCGCCAGGGCCTGATTCCAGAGAACGCTCCAGCGCTGGGCAATATCCAGGAACTCTTCGCCGGCAGGGGTCAGGCGGATGGATTTGGAGCCCTGGCCACGCTCAATCAGGGCTGTACCCAACTCGGACTCCAGGTCTTTTAACCGTTTGCTGACGGTTGACTGGGCCAGATTCAACTGCTCGGCCGCCCGGCTGATATTCAGCACCCTGGCCACAGCCAGAAAAGCCTCCAGACCGGCATTATACATACGGCATCCCTCGCAATCTTATCGAATATCGGAATAGGTTATATCCAAATATCTCATTTTACTTATAAGTTGAATTACATTAATATTAACTCAGTAAGAGAATTCAGTCAATAATGACTATTTAGAATGGAGTGAAGAATATGCCCAAGCGCGGCAATGAAAACGATGTGATGGAAGCCTACTGGACCGGCCTGATGAGTTCTGCCGGCTATAGAAAAAAAGATTTGGCCAAACCGGTCATTGGGATAGTTAATTCCTATACCGACGCCAACCCCGGACACAAGCCGTTTGCCGAACTGGTCAAATACGTCAAAGAAGGAATCTGGGCTGCCGGCGGAACACCGGCCGAATTTGGGGTACCCGGCCCCTGTGACGGCATGGCTCAGGGCGCAGGCATGCATTACATACTGCCCCAGCGCGACCTGATTGCCGCCGCGGTGGAAACCATGGTTTCCGCTCATGGCTTTGACGGTCTCGTATTCCTGGGATCATGTGACAAGATTATCCCCGGGATGCTGATGGCAGCTATCTATCTGGACCTGCCGGCACTGTTTCTGACGGCAGGGGCCATGCTGCCTTATGAAGATGGCGGCAGGACATACTGTACAAGCGATCTGAAGGAAGCCATCGGCAAGTTTAACAAGGGGGAGATTGACGCAGCAACCTTTGACCGCTGGCGGACCAATATGTGCTCCTCGGCCGGCACCTGCTCCATGTACGGGACGGCGAACACGATGGGGGCCCTGCTGGAGGCCACCGGTGTTGCCCCGTTCGGCTCCTCCACCATGCTGTTCTGTGACGGAGAGAAAGGCCGCCAGGCCAGAGACGTGGGCGAACGGATTGTAGAGCTGGTGCAAGAAGGCCGGCCGTTTTCCACCTATCTGAACGAGGCGGTGCTGGCTAATGCCATTAAGCATGTGTCCGCTACCGGCGGCTCAACCAATGCCGTGCTCCACAGCCTGGCCATAGCGAAGGTAATGGGATCCAAACTAACCTTAAAGGATGTGGATGCCATACAGTCCGCGGTGCCGGTTATCGCTAAATTCAAGCCGTCCGCCGGCCTTACTATCAATGATTTCCACCGCGCCGGCGGAGTCCCGGCCGTGCTGGCCACCATCCGCCAATATCTTGATGTCAATGTGCCGTTGGCATTTGCCGGTACAACCTTAGGCGAATACCTGGATGCCTATCAAGGCAATATTGACCGACAGGTCATCCATGCTGTGGACGACGCCCTGCAAACGGGCGGTTGTTTCGCCGTTTTGACCGGCAACCTGGCGCCTTTGGGCGCCGTAGTCAAAAAAAGTGGTGTGGAGCCGCAGATGCATCATCACGTCGGCCCGGCCGTGGTTTTCAACTCGGAGGAAGAAGTGCGGGATTATCTTCTCCATAAGAAAGTCGAGCCAGGTTCGGTACTAGTCATCCGCTACGAGGGGCCCCAGGGCGGACCGGGTATGCGAGAACTGTCGATACCGGCGGCCATGCTGGTCGGCATGGGCTTGCATACCTCGGTAGCCATGGTCACCGACGGGCGTTTCTCGGGCGCCACCCGGGGCCCCTGTGTGGGGCATGTTGCGCCGGAAGCCTGGGCCGGCGGCCCGTTAGCGCTGGTGAAAGACGGTGACATTATCGAAATCGATCTGAATAAGAATCTGCTCACCCTTCAGGTGGCGCCGGCGGAGCTGGAACGGCGTAAAGCCGCAGTGCGAAAACCTGTGCGCAAACTGCAGGGTGTCCTGGCCGCTTACCGGGCCGGGGTGGCGGGAGCCGAGCAAGGCGCTGTCTGGCTCTACCGGGATGATTGGGAATAATGTCGTTTCCTGTCACGGGAACATAATTTAGGAGGCGGTTTAGTTGGCCGGAAATAGCGTACGTGTGAATACGAAATGGTGTAAGAACTGCGGTATCTGCGTTGCGTACTGTCCGAAAAAGGTATTTGCCGTAACTGAGAAAAAAAAGCTGATTATTGACAAAGAGGACGAATGTGTCGCCTGTAAAATGTGTGAGTACCGGTGCCCCGATCTCGCAATAACGATTACCCGAAAGGAGACGGCAGTTAATGGCTAACACCAAATTGATGCAAGGCAACCAGGCCTGCGCCCTGGGGGCGATAAAAGCCGGTGTTGGGTTTTGTGCCGGCTATCCCATTACCCCTTCCTCGGAAGTGATGGAAATACTGGCGGAGGAGCTGCCTGATACCGGCGGAAAATTCATCCAGATGGAAGACGAAATTGCCAGTATGGGAGCGGTTATCGGCGCCTCCGTTATGGGCGTAAAATCACTGACCTGCACCAGCGGCCCGGGGTTTGATCTAAAGCAGGAGAATATCGCCTTTGCCGCCATGGCCGAGATCCCCACCGTCATTGTCGATGTTCAGCGCAGCGGTCCCAGCACCGGCGGCGCGACTATCTGCGCCCAGGGGGATTTGCTGCAGGCCAAGTACGGCCGGTCGGGAGACTGTCCGACTATTGCCCTTTATCCCAATTCAGTGAAAGAGATTTATAAAACCACCATCCGGGCCTTTAATCTGGCGGAAAAATATATGACACCTGTCATCTTGCTGCTGGATGAGACTATCGGCCATATGCGGGAAAATATTAACCTGGATGAGTATGCAACCGCAGAGATTATTAACAGGAAGCTGCCGGAGGTACCACCGGCGGACTATCTTCCCTACCAGCCGGATGAGTCAGGGGTGGTAAGGCTGATGCCGTTCGGCAACGAGCAAAACTACCGTTATGTTATCAACGGCATGCACCATACTGCCGACGGCATGCCGAGCCTGAGCAAAGATGCCATTTATAATTCTATTGAACGGATCAACGGCAAGATTGAGCGCAACCGGGAAGATATCTGGGAATGGGAGGAAGTCGCCACCGCAGATGCCGATATTCTGGTTATCGCCTGTGGCTGTGTTTCCCGTTCGGCGCTGGCTGCGGTGCAGGCCGCCCGGGCCAAGGGGTACAAAGTGGGGCTGTTCCGGCCTGTTACTATCTGGCCTTTTCTGGACGAACCGCTGCAACAGGCGCTGAAGCAGGTCAGGACTGTTATTGTCCCGGAAATGAACCGGGGCCAGCTGGTTCACAAAATCAATGAAATTGTTGCTGATGATGTCAAAGTCATACAGCTGAATATATTTGACGGCTCGCTGATTATGCCGGAGCAGATCAGCCAGGCCATTGAGGAGGCTGTTGCGCATGAGTAGCCGCGATTATATAAAAGAAGATCAGTTTCCCCTGTTTACCTGCCCCGGCTGTACCCACGGCACGGTGATCAACACCTTCGTCCGGGCCGCTGACGAACTGCAGCTTGACCGCGGCAAAACCGTTATTGTCTGCGCTATCGGCTGCGCCGGCCGGACGCCGACCTATCTGGACTTTAACGTGCTGCGCGTTACCCACGGCCGGGCGCTGGCGTTTGCCACCGGCATAAAGCTGGCCAGGCCCGATGTCAAGGTCATTGTCTTCATGGGCGACGGCGATGCGCTGGCTATTGGCGGTAATCATTTTATCCACGCCGCCAGAAGAAACATCGATATAACCGCGGTTGTATTCAGAAACGAGATCTACGGCATGACCGGGGGCCAGTATTCGCCGACAACGCCGGTGGGGCACAAAGCGACAACAGCTCCTTATGGCATGATCGAGCCGAGCTTTGATACCTGCGGTCTGGCGGCCAGTGCCGGTGCCACCTATGTGGCCCGGGGGGATGTCTATAATGTGGGCAATCTGTATCAGGTTATGAAGGCTGCCCTCCAACACAAGGGGTTTGCCGTTGTGGAGGCGCTGACAAGCTGTCCCATACAATTCGGCCGGCGCAACAAACTGGCTGATCCGGCCAGGATGGTGGAACGGATCAAGAATATGGTGGTCACTAAAACCGCGGCGGAAAAACTGTCGCCGGCAGAACTGGCGGAAAAGTTTGTTATCGGCGAGTTTGTCAATACCCGCCAGCTTGAACTTACCGAGAGATATGCCAAGCTGCTGGCTACGCGGAAAAAAGACACGGAAGTGGTAATTACCATGGGCTGAGCAGACCGGTGCGAATCCAGTAAAGCTAGGAGGAACAGACTTGTGATAAATGGGGATAAGATCGAAATGCGGTTCAGCGGTTTTGGCGGGCAGGGGGTTGTCCTGGCCAGCATAATCTATGGCAATGCCCTGGCCAAGGAAGGCTTCAACGTCATTCAGACCCAGGCGTACGGCATCGAGGCCCGGGGCGGCGCTTCCAGCGGTGAAGTGATTTACAGTAAAGAAATCATCAATCATTTGCATGTAACGGCTCCGGACGTCCTGTTAGCCCTTTCCCAGGAAGCCTGTGATAAATATGTTAAAGCCGTGCGGGCCGGTGGAATCGTTATTTGTGATTCCTATTATATTGATGCGCTGCCGCAAAGACACGACATCAAAGTATATGCAGCCCCTTTAACGGAAATCGCCATCACCGAAATGGGCAAGGAGTTGTTCACCAACACGCTTGCGCTTGGCTTCCTCAATGGCATCATGAATAATGTGAAACCGGAAACCCTTATGGCCGCACTTGTTGATCAGGTGGGGAACAAGTCCAGGGAAGAAAATAGCCGGGCGTTGGCGTTAGGCTACCAAAAAGCGCAAGCACTTTTAAAAAAGCAGTTATAGGGGTGAAAATACATGAAATTATATGAGTTCCAGGGTAAAGAGCTTTTCAACAAGGGCGGCATTAGCACCCCGGCAGGCATTGTGATCCATAGCCCGGCCGAAATAGCGGAAAAAACGCAGGCCCTAGCCTATCCCGCCATGGTCAAGGCGCAGGTTCTGTCCGGCGGGCGGGGGAAGGCCGGTGGTGTCAAACGGGCCATGAATCCGCAGGAAGCGGCGGCTTTCACCGCTGAGCTGTTAGGGGCGGAGCTCAAGGATTGCAAAATTGACGCCATTCTTATCGAAGAATGTGTTCCTTTTGTGGCGGAGTATTACCTGTCCATCACCCTGGACAGTGCCAGCAGAATGCCGGTAGTTATTTTCAGCAAATATGGCGGTGTTGATATCGAAGAGGTGGCTGCGACCCAGCCGGAACGTATTGCCAAAGTGATTATTGACCCGCTCATTGGTCTGCAAGACTTTTATTTGGAAGCTATATTCAGGCAAGCCGGGCTCACGGAGCCGGCAGTTAAGAGCCGGATTAAAGCAGTTATTACTTCGCTTTATGCGCTGTTTACCGACTATGACTGCATGCTGGTGGAAATTAATCCGCTGATGATATTGCCGGACGGCAGCGTTATTGCCGCCGATGCCAAGGTAGATATTGATGACAGCGGCGTTTACCGTCAGCCGGATGTAGTTGCCTGGCGGGAAGAAATGGCTGCCGGCGAACTGGTAAAACAGGCCAAGGCTGTCAAATTCCTGTATATTGATTGTGAGCCGGACGGTACGGTCGGGGTCATCAGTAATGGCTCCGGTATGATTATGTCCTGTGTTGACTGGATTACCAAGCAAGGCGGCAAAGTTGCCTGCGCGCTGGACTTAGGCGGCGGCGCAACCGCTGACAGAGTGGCCGAGGGTATCCGGATAATGGCCCAGAATCCCCGTGTCAAAGCGATCCTAATCAGTATTTTCGGCGGTATCACCCGTTGTGACGAGATAGCCGGCGGCATCATCAAAGCCGTTGAAAATATTCCTGTGCCGATTGTGGCTAAACTGGATGGCACGAACAAGGAAGCAGGTATGAAACTGCTGGTTAATGCTAACAGAACCGATATTACAATCGGTTATACCATCAAAGCAGCAGCGGAAAAGGTTCTTGAAGCGCAAAGCTGATGCCTAATTGTTATTAAGGGGTGTTGATAGTGAGTATTTTGGTTGATTCGTCAACAAGATTGATCGTGCAGGGGATTACCGGCCGCGAGGGTTCTTTTCACACACAAAGGATGTTGGAATACGGCACCAAGGTAGTCGCCGGTGTTACCCCCGGCAAGGGCGGCCAGACAGTGGCAGGCGTACCTGTTTTTAATTCTGTCGAAGAAGCGGTAAAGGAAACAGCGGCCAATGCCGCCGTACTGTTTGTGCCGCCGCAGCGGACGCTGGACGCAATTCTGGAACAGATTGCGGCCGGTGTCAAGCTGGTAATTACCATTGCCGAAGGCGTGCCTGTTAGAGATATGCGTACTCTTTATCATATTAACAGAGCCCATCAGGACCTGATGATTATCGGCCCCAATTCCTTTGGGGTGATCTCACCGGGTAAAGGCAAGGCGGGGTTCATGGACCACCGGATTTACAGTGAAGGCCCGGTGGGTTTAATGTCCCGCAGTGCCACCAATTCGTATGAAACTGTGAATGAAATGACAAAAAACGGTATCGGTCAATCCACCTGTGTGGGGGTGGGCGGGGATGTAATCCCGGGAACCTCCTTTGTCAAGCTGCTGCCGCTGTTTGCAGAGGATGAGCAGACGAAAGCCGTTGTGTTGATCGGCGAGATCGGCGGCACCGATGAAGAGACGGCAGCCAGCTATATAAAGAAGCACATGAAAAAACCGGTTATCGCTTACATTGCCGGCAGACACGCCCCCAAAGGCAAAGTAATGGGGCATGCGGGCGCTATTGTCGGTGCCGACGGTGCAGGCAGCGCCGAAGCCAAAATTGACAGCCTGATGGCTGCCGGTGTGCGTATTGCCGACAGCCCGGCCCAGATTGTCGAATTGTTAAAACAAGTTTTGTAACACTGCGTACTGGCCGTGTAAAAGTGGAGCCTAAATTTTACACGGTCTATTCGCTTATCTTCACGGCACCGGTATAGGGCTTGCCGCTTGACAACAGCCGGAAAAGGAGACCCTCATGCGCCTAGTGTGGCCGGTTTTGCCGGCTGCATGCTTTCGCCTGCCCAGTTATATTTACTGGTAACCCTGGACTATTTCCAAGCCGATTTCCTCAGAGGCCAGCGGAGTATTTGCATGCTCTCCCTTGTTCTGCTGCGGGCTTTGACAGCAGGAACAACCCTTTTGCGTATCCGTTAAAGCAGGCACATAAGCGGTACTTCATTTAATCATACTTATCGTGATTTGGAATAATTTTTATCTAAAGTATTCGCTTTACTAATAGTTTGAATTATACTAATATTTTTATAGAAAGAATATTCGGCCGATATTCGTTGTTATTGAAGGAGGGGAACAAGAGAATATATATGGCAGGCTTTATTTCGCTTAAGTTTCCGGATGCTTTAGTGAACCTGCAGGTTTCATGACTGTTATCTTGTTGATATACAGGGCGGAAAGTAATCCTGAAGGGAGATTGAAAAATGAACGCGAATGCAGCTGTTCAATCGGTAACTAAAAAAACCAATATTCGTTACTTTATCTTAGCGATGTTGTTTATTGTCACTACCTTCAATTATGTAGACCGGGCAACTCTTTCGGTTGCCGCACCGGCTATTAGAAAAGATCTGGGGATGGATGCCGTTTCCATGGGATTGGCGTTCTCCGCCTTTGGCTGGGCCTATACGGCCTTCCAGATACCTGGCGGCTGGGTTTTGGACAAATGGGGTTCAAGGGTAGTTTATGGTGTTGGTTTGTTTATGTGGTCGGTTTTTACTTACCTGCAAGGATTTTCGACCGGCTTTTTCATGCTTTTTCTGTTTCGTTTTCTTATGGGCATGTTTGAGGCCCCAGCCTTTCCGGCCAATAGCCGGATTGCGGCCATGTGGTTTCCGACCAAAGAGCGCGGCTTTGCAACCGCTATATTTAATTCAGCCCAGTATTTTGCATTGGCAGCATTCACGCCACTAATGGCCTGGATCTTATCGGCCTATGGCTGGCCTTACGTATTCTATTGCACCGGCCTTGCCGGCATTGTCATTGCTTTGATCTGGTTTAAAGTAATTCGTGATCCCAATGAGCACAAAAGCGTAAATCAGGCGGAGCTGGCCTATATTCGGGAAGGCGGCGGCCTAACGGATATCGGCACAGAAAAGGTTCCGGTAAAATGGGAGAATGTTAAGGTATTACTGACCAACAGGCAGATGATCGGCATATATCTAGCTCAGTTTTGCGTAGTCACGATTACCTGGTTTTTTCTGACCTGGTTCCCGACCTATCTTGTTACCGCCAAAGGCATGTCAATCCTGAAGGTGGGGATTGTCGCCTCCATTCCGGCCATTGCCGGTTTTATCGGCGGCGTGCTGGGGGGCACCTGGTCGGACTGGCTGCTTAAACGGGGCCACACCCTTACGTTTGCCCGGAAGCTTCCCATTGTTCTCGGACTGGTTATGTCCAGCAGCATTGTTGTCTGCAACTATGTTCAGTCGGAAACCGCGGTTATCGCTATTATGTCACTGGCCTTCTTTTCCAAAGGGCTGGGGGCATTGGGCTGGTGCCTTGTGGGTGATACCTCACCGAAAGAAATGGTAGCCCTGAGCGGAGGAATTTTCAACTTCATCGGACAAATGGCAAGCATTGCCACGCCGATTGTTATTGGCTATATATTGCATGTAACCAACTCCTTTGAACTGGCGTTGGTATATGTGGGCGTGCTGGCAATGATCGGAGCGCTTTCCTATCTTTTCATAGTCCGGGATATTTACCGGGTAGTGTTGCCGGCGAATGCAGATAAACAATAAAATAGAAACAGGCCTAAATACCGATATTATGGATGAAAGCCGCTACTGTTAGAGCAAAGGCAGCTGAGCAAAAATATGGGGTGTAATGAAAATGCAAAAAAATTATATCTATAAATATGGCCGGGGTAAAGTGGGATTCACGATTGATGAATCACTGGTAACAGATGAACTATATATCAGGCAATGTCCGGTTCTGACGAATCCGGCCGAGTTTGTACGGGAGGCAATTCGCAACCCCATTGGCTCTAAGCCGCTGCGGGATATTGTCAAGCCCGGTGAAACGGTTGTCTTCATTGTCAATGATACTACCCGGGTTGCCAACAGCCATATTGTTATGCCTGTCCTGCTCGACGAACTGAATGCGGCCGGCATCCCGGACCAGGATATGTGGATTGTGTTCGCGCTGGGGACGCACCGGCTGATGACCGAGGAGGAAATGATTGGCGAAGTCGGCATGGCCGTGGCTCAACGGGTGAGGATGTATAACAGCGATTGCCGGGATGAAGGGCAGTTCCGGTATTTTGGGACAACATCCTATGGGACGCCTGTTTACTTTAACAATAAGGTTGTCGAGGCCGATCATATTGTGTGCACAGGCAGTGTGGTACATCATTTTTTCGCCGGGTTCGGCGGCGGCCGCAAGGCCATGCTGCCAGGTGCCGCGGCCTATGAAACGGTTCGCAAAAATCATAGCCTGATGCTTGACGCCAAGGCAGTGATCGGTAAGCTGGACGGCAATCCGATATATCATGACCAGGTGGAAGGCACAGAGATGTGCCGCCCAGCCTTTCTGGTTAATGTAGTATTAAACGAAAAAAAAGAATTTTTGGGAGTGTTTGCCGGCGACTATATTCAGGCTCACCGGGAATGCTGCGCGTTTGTAAACGGCGTCTATGGGGTTCCGGTGGCCAAAGAGGCCGATCTGGTTATTGCCTCCTGTGGCGGCTACCCAAAGGATATTAATGTATATCAGCTGCAGAAGACCATGGATAATGCCTGGTGTGCGGTACGGGAAGGCGGCGTGGTGATTATCCTCGGCGAATGCGCGGAAGGCTCCGGCTCGGCAACATACGAAAAAACTATGCGGCAATACAGGACACCGGCAGAGGTGGAAGGAGCCATCCGCGCCGACTTTCAAATAGGCGCACATAAGGCCTATGCGGTTACCAGGCTGATGAAAAAGGCCCATTTTATCTTAGTTTCCTCCATGGCACCGGAGCTTGCCCGACTGCTGCTGTTTACGCCAGCCAAAGATATGGAGGAGGCAATGACGCTGGCCGTGCATAAATTAGGCCTGACAGAGCCGCGCATCATCCTGATGCCAATGGGAAGCCTCACCGTTCCCTTAATCAATAACGGCAAATAGCGGCAATAGCGGGCAACCGGCTTGCAGGGTATTGGCTGAAAGCTGTGGAACTTAAGGATAACGGCGGTGCAGGGCCGTAGTGAACTCGTTTCAGCATGACTGAAACATCGGGGGTTCAGGTGGAGAGTCTACTCCACCTGAACTTACGCCGCCTGTAGAGGCGGGGTCTTGGCTCAGAGTATAAGATTAAGATAAACAAAGTTAGGGGAATGTACATGGATATTAGAGAAGAAGCATTAAAAGCCCATAAAGAGCATCAGGGCAAATTACAGGTCGGCAGCAAGATGCCGCTTAAAAACATGCATGATCTCAGCATTGCCTATACGCCCGGGGTTGCCGAACCCTGCAAGGAAATCAAGCTGAACAAAGAGCTTTCTTTTGAATATACCTGCCGCGGCAACATGATCGCCGTTATTTCCGACGGCACCCGCGTGCTTGGCCTTGGCGACATCGGGCCCGAAGCCGCCATGCCGGTTATGGAGGGAAAAAGCGTAATTTATAAGACTTTTGCCGATGTGGATGCAGTGCCTATTTGCCTTGGCACGAAAGACCCGGCCAAAATTATTGAGATAATCAAGCTGCTGGAACCCAGTTTTGCCGGGATTAATCTGGAAGATTTTTCTTCGCCTAAATGCTATGATATTGAAGACATCCTGAAAAAGGAAATGGATATTCCCGTATTTCATGATGACCAGCATGGTACGGCCATTGCAGCCCTGGCCGGCATCCTCGGGGCATTGCGATTTGTGAAAAAAGACCTGGCAGGCATTCACATTGTGGTCAATGGTGCCGGGGCGGCCGGAACGGCTATCGGCCGGATACTGGTCAATGCCGGTGCCCGGAATGTTACTATGGTGGACATCGGGGGCGCACTCTATGAAGGGATGCCCGGATTAAACAGGGTACAGGCGGAATTAGCAAAAGACACAAATAAAAGCAAGCGGCAGAGAAAGCTGGCAGAGATTGCCGCCGAGGCGGATGTTCTCATCGGTGTTTCAGCCCCCGGTGTATTTACCAGGGAAATCATCGGCAGTATGGCGAAAGATGCCATTGTAATCTCCATGGCCAACCCGGTTCCGGAAGCCTACTATGCCGACGCTAAAGCCGCCGGGGCAAGAGTGGCGGGCACCGGCCGGTCGGATGCGCCGAATCAGGTCAACAACTCCTCAGTGTTTCCCGGGCTGTTCCGCGGTGCCCTGGACGTAAGAGCCCGGCAGATTAACGAGGAGATGAAACTGGCGGCGGCCTATGCTATCGCTAATATTATTCCTGAGGATGAACTGCGTGAGGACTATGTTGTCCCCGAGGTATTTAATCCAATAGTGGCGCCGGCTGTGGCTGCCGCCGTGGCGCGGGCGGCGATGGCAACAGGGGTGGCCAGGATTACCGTTGATCCGGAGACTGTGAGAGCGAAAACGGCCGCCCGGGTGAAACTGGGCCAATAAAGGCCGGCATCACTGCGGCCGGTAATGCAAGTGCGTATTGTTTGCCGGCTTTCCGGGTCAGACACGGCAACAAGTTAAAATGAGAGCAAGCAGCCGTACCTCTAAAAAGCGGGTTATGGCTGCTCATTTTTTTTTACACGCAGCTGGGGAATACTATTAAAGTATTGACAATATATTGCACCCGGATTTAAAATACATACTATACGGGGGTATAGTAGGAGGCTGACCATGTGTTAAATGATAAGGAAAAAGTTGATATAAAGAAACGGCTGCGGCGAATCAGTGGTCAAATCAACGGTATCGAGAAAATGATCGATGAGAGCCGCTACTGTGTGGAGGTCCTGCAGCAGATTATGGCGGCCAGGGCGGCCCTCAATCAGGTTGCCTTGATTATGATCGAGAGCCATACGAAGAGCTGTGTGGTCAATGCTATCAGGGAAGACCGCACCGAGGAAGCCATTGATGAATTAATGGGTGTTTTATCCAGATTTACAAAGTAAGGCCGGAGCGTGCCGGCGTATACTCTGCCCAAGCGCAGGGGGAAAAACTACATCAGGGAGTGAGGCATATGTCTGAGGCAAAGGCATCGCTGGAAAATGTATTTTTAAAAGTGGGAGGGATGACCTGTGCCGCCTGTTCAGGCCGGGTGGAACGGGGGCTCGCAAAGCTGCCGGGGGTGGAAAAGGCGGCGGTTAACCTGGCTACGGAGAAGGCTGCTGTAACTTATGACAGTTCCCGGACCAGCCTGGGGGAAATCGCGCAAAAGATAGAAGCCCTGGGCTACGAGGTTATTAAAGACAAAGTGGAGGTAAAGATTACCGGCATGACCTGCGCCGCCTGCTCCGGCCGGATAGAAAGAGGCCTGGGCAAACTGCCCGGGGTGACAAGTGCGGTTGTCAATCTGGCGGTGGAAAAAGCAACGGTAGAGTATTATTCCGGGGTAACCGGCATTGCTGAGATCAAGGCCAGGATCGAGAAGCTGGGGTTTGGCGCCCATGATTTAACCGATACCGCCGCTGTGGACAGAGAGAAAGAGGCCCGTGAAACCGAGGTAACCAGACAGCGCCTGCGGCTGCTGACAGCTGCCGTATTCTCCCTGCCGCTGCTGCTGGGCATGATTTTGCATATGCTGGGAGTAATGGACAGCATTGCCCATTTGCTGATGAATCCCTACCTGCAATGGGTATTGGCCACACCGGTTCAGTTTATTGCCGGCTGGCAGTTTTACCGAGGGGCCTATATCGTACTGAAGAACGGCAGTGCCAATATGGATGTGCTGGTAGCGCTCGGCACCTCCGCTGCCTATTTTTACAGTGTGGCCAATGTGCTGCGTCAGGCCCCGGATCTGTATTTTGAAACCTCGGCTATTTTAATTACGCTGATCATTTTAGGGAAATTGCTGGAAGCGACGGCCAAGGGGCGGACCTCGGAGGCAATTAAGGCGCTTATGGGGCTGCAGGCCAAAACCGCGAGGGTGGTGCGCGACGGCCAGGAGCTTGACATTCCTATTACTGAGGTCCTGACCGGTGATATTGTTGTCGTGCGCCCGGGGGAAAAAGTACCGGTCGACGGGGTGATTGTGGACGGGACCTCGACAATTGATGAATCAATGCTGACCGGTGAAAGCCTGCCTGTTGATAAAAAGGCCGGCGACCAGGTGGTTGGCGCCACTATCAATAAATTAGGCACCTTTAAATTTGAAGCCACTAAGGTGGGCAAAGACACCGCCCTGGCCCAGATTGTCCGGATTGTGGAAGAGGCCCAGGGCTCGAAGGCTCCCATCCAACGCTTTGCCGATGTGGTATCCGCCTATTTTGTGCCGACCGTTGTCGGGTTGGCGCTGTTAACCTTTGCCGGCTGGTTCTTTATCCTGGACCCCGGCAATTTCTCGCGGGCTTTGGTTAATTTTACCGCCGTGCTGGTTATCGCCTGCCCCTGCGCCCTGGGACTGGCCACACCGACTTCGATTATGGTGGGCACCGGCAAAGGCGCCGAGCATGGGATTTTAATCAAGGGGGCCGAGCATTTAGAGCATGCCCACCGGCTGACAACCATTGTTTTAGATAAAACCGGCACTATCACGAAAGGGGAACCGGAAATTACCGATATTATCCCGCTGGCAGGTCTGGATGAGGCGACACTCCTTCAGCTGGCTGTTAAAGCCGAGAAAAACTCCGAGCATCCCCTGGCGCAGGCAATTGTCCGCTATGGCAAACAGCAGGGGCTTGTGCCGGAGGATCCGGCCGCCTTTGCAGCCATACCGGGACACGGGGTTGCGGTTACCATTGACGGGCAAAGCATTCTGGTAGGCACCCGGAAACTGATGCAGGACAACGGGATTGACATTACCGGCGCAAGCGGGCAAATGGAAGAACTGGAGCTTCAGGGCAAGACTGTCATGCTGTTTGCCTTGGCAGACAAGCTCAGCGGGTTGTTCGCGGTGGCTGATACGGTGAAAGAAAACTCGGCCGCGGCGGTGGCCGAACTGAAAAATATGGGCATCGAAGTATGGATGATCACCGGAGACAACAGCCGCACCGCCCAGGCTATCGCCGCTGCGGTCGGCATAACCAGTGTTATGGCTGAGGTATTGCCAGAGCATAAGGCGGAAAAGGTTGCGGCGCTGAAACAGGAAGGCAAGGTTGTCGCTATGGTCGGCGACGGCATTAATGATGCGCCGGCGCTGGCTACGGCCGATGTGGGCTTTGCGATCGGGACAGGCACCGATGTGGCGATTGCGGCGGCCGATATTACCTTGATGCGGGGCGACCTGACCGGTATTGTGGCGGCTATCCGCTTAAGCCGGGCAACGATGCGGAACATTAAGCAGAATCTGTTCTGGGCCCTTGTTTATAATACCCTGGGCATTCCAGTTGCGGCGGCCGGTTTTCTGTCACCGGTGCTGGCCGGCGCGGCCATGGCCTTTAGTTCGGTATCCGTGGTAACCAATGCCCTGCGGCTGAAACGGTTTAACCCTTATAAAGCCTAAGACTGGAGTGAAGCTGGCTAAGGCCGGGGCGAGGGGAGGTGAGGTTGTGAGCCAAGAACAAACAATACTGAAAATTGAGGGCATGTCGTGCGGACATTGCAAAATGAGTGTGGAAAAGGCCCTGCAGGCTGTTCCCGGCGTCGTGAGCGCCAGTGTGGACCTGGCCAAAAAAGAAGCACTGGTAACCGGCACTGCTGACCGGGCGGCACTGGTGAAGGCGGTAGAAGATACCGGGTTTGATGTAGTATAATTGTATAACCGGACGCCAATACGCAAGAACCTGATTGTACAGGTGCTTGCGTATTTTTTTGGTCTACCGGAATTTATAAATAAATTCTGTGGACCTAAGAACGCCTATACCCTAAAGGGCACAGGCGGCTTCTGCCGGCGTCCTGAAGGGCTTGGCACAAGCCAAGTCTTTTCTTATTTTTAGGTTGGGTTTACGGAAATTCATAACATTTTCACAGTTTCTTCATTAGTTCTTCAAAACTTTAGGCTATAGTACAGACAGGTACATAGGCCCGGCGCAGCCGGAGCCGATGAATATAACCAAAGGGAGGTTGAATCATGCGCAGTTCTGGCGTTCTCAGGGCACTTATCGTCTTTGCTATTATGATGACAGCCAATCTGCCGCCGCTGCTGGCGGCCGAGCAGCCCCTGACGCTGCAGGAGATTGTAAATTATGCAGTCAGCAACAATCCGGCCGTTGTCGAGACGCAGAAGCAATGGGAGGAAAAAGCCAGCCGGATTCCCGCTGTTACGGCCCAACCGAATCTTAGCTTCGGGATTATGAAGGACGACATTCCCACTTCAAGTTTCAATCCCGGCCAGGGGATGATGACCGAGTTTGGCCTGAGCCAGGAGTTTATGAATCCGTCCAAGCTAAAAGCGATGGGAAAGATGGCCGGCAGTGAGGCCAACATGGCCAAAGCAGGCTGGAGTGACAAGCAGCTGGAGGTGTATACCCAGGCCAAACAGGCTTATTACGATTATCTGTATTCCCGGCAGGCCCTGATTATCGGCAAGGAAAGCCAGCAGCTTATGGGCCAGCTGGTGCAACTGGCTCAAATCAATTACTCTACCGGTATGGTACCCCTGCAGGATACCCTGAAAGCCCAGACCGAGTTCTCGCAGATGACAATTGATCTGTTAAATATGGCGTCAATGGAAGCGGTGGCCAAAGCCAAGCTGAACAATGTGATGGGCCGCAGCACCAATACGGGCCTGGAGGTGAAAGAAGAGTTTACGGCACCGCCGCCCAACTTTGATCTGCCCTATCTGGTTAAAACCGCGGAACGCAAGCCGGCTGTAACCGGCATGGAATATCAGGTGGAAATGGCCCAAAACGGCATTGAACTGGCCAAGAAGCAGCGGCTGCCTGATTTTGAGGTCCGGCTGGGCTACAAAAAAAACAAAGAACCAATGGTGGAAGAACAGGTGGATCATATGAACCCCATGAATACCACTCTGATGCTGGAGGAGCGGAAACCAACCTGGAAGATTGAGGTCATGGCGATGTTCCCGATCTGGCAAGGCAAAAACAAAGCCGAAATCAAAGCGGCCCAGGCCGGCTTCGAGGCTTCGCAGGCCGCCCTCCGGAATATGAAAAACATGGCCGAGCTTGATGTCCAGATGGCGCTTACAGAAGCGCAGGCAACCTGGCGCCAGATTGAATTATATAAAAATACCATTATTCCCCAGGCTGAGCAGACTTACCAGGCGGCGGTAGTGGGCTATACCAACGGCAAGGTTGACTTCATGACTGTTTTGGAAGGGGTCAATACCCTGCGCAACGCCAAGCTTGGTTTATACAAGGCAAAAGTGGATTATGAAAAAGCGGCGGCCAATCTGGAAAAAGCGGTGGGCAAGCCCTTATTTACCAGCGTGGATGGCTATCGTGAGTAAGCGGGAGAAGGAGAGGACAGCATGATCGAAAAACTACAGGCCAAAAAAAAGATGTTCATCGGCATGGCCGCCGGTGTCCTGGTCGTTGGCGGTGCCGGCTACTACTATTCCCTGCAGCTCGACAAACCGGCGACGGCAGAGCATGCCGGCCATCAAATGTCCGGGCCGGTTATGGCTATGGGCGATACGGTAACCCTGGATGCCAGGGCGAGGCAGCTGGCCGGGGTACAAACTGCGCAAGCGCTGGTGAAAGCGTTGACCAAAGAAATTAGGACTACCGGCAAGATTGCCATGAATGAAAATGGCCGGACTTATATTACATCCCGGGTGGAGGGACGGGTGGATGAACTGTATGTGGCGGCAGAGGGGGAGACCATTGCCGCCGGCCAGGCCATCGCCGCCGTGTACAGCCCAGACTATATCGCCGCCCAGGAAGAATATTTGCTAGCCCTGGAGACTGTGCAAAAACTAAAACATGCCGGCCGGGATGTTGTCCAGATCAACAACCGCCTGCTGGAAGCGGCCCGCCGCAAGCTGCAGCTCCTTAATGTGCCTGACAGTGAGATCGCTCACCTGGAGCACACCCGGAAAGCGCAGGAGCAGATGACGGTGTATGCCCAGTTCGGCGGTACGGTGCTGGAAAAACAACTGCTGCCCGGGGCCTTTATTATGCCTGGGGATAAATTATACAGTCTGTCGGACTTATCTACTGTCTGGCTGTATGCCGATATTTATGAAAAAGATATTGCCGGCATAACTCCCGGGCAGGAGGTTGTGGTAACCAGCGGCGCCTATCCGGGTCAGGAATTTAGCGGCCGGATCACTTTTATTAATCCCGTACTGGACGATGCGACCCGAACCGTCAAGGTCCGGGTCGAGATGGCTAACCCCGGCGGCAGGCTAAAGCCGAATATGTTCGTTAACGCCAGGGTGCAGACGCCATTAGCGCCGAGCCTGGTGATACCGGAATCGGCCCTCTTGGATACGGGCAGCCGCAAGATCGTTTTTATCGCGCAAAGCGAGGATACCTTTGTTAAGCGGGAAGTGATCGCCGGACAGCAGACCGATGGTTATGTGCAAATCCTGTCCGGACTGGAGCCTGGTGAAACGGTAGTTACCGCGGCTACCTTCCTGATTGATTCGCAGACCAAGCTGGGCAGCTTTGGCAGCCATGCCGGCCATGGTGGCCAGGGTGGCGGCGGAGCAGCCGCCGGCACCGCACCGCCGGCGGCGCCGGCACCTGTACCGCGTGCGCCGGCTGCACCCGCTGCCGGGGGCGAACACAGCGGCCATAGCGGTCATTAAGGGGGCACGGCATGTTAAACAGAATTATCGAGTTTTCTTTGACCAATCGCGTGATTATCCTCGCTTTGGCGGCTCTGGTCGTCGTCTGGGGCGTCTTTGTGGTCCATGATACCCCCATTGACGCCTTTCCGGACCTCAGTGAAAATCAGGTGCTGGTTTCAGCTGACTGGATGGGGCGGGGACCGCAGGAAATTCAGGATCAGGTCACCTATCCGCTGGAAACAGCCCTGCGGGGGCTGCCTGACGTGAAGGAAGTACGCTCGGCTTCTTCGTTTGGGATGTCACTCATTACGGTTATTTTTGAAGATGGGGTAGAGCCTTACTTTGCCCGCCAGGTGGTGAATGAAAAGGTCCAACAGGCCATTCCCCAATTGCCGCGGGAAGTGCAGCCGGCCTTAGGACCTGTCAGCACCCCCATGGGCCAGGTCTTTATGTATACCGTGGAAAGTGACCGCCACAACCTGGCTGATTTACGGACCGTTGAGGATTTTACTATTAAGCAGCAGTTGAGCGCTGTGCCGGGGGTAGCTGAGGTTGCCAGCATTGGCGGCTATGTAATGCAGTATCAGATCAACCTTGATCCCCAGCTGCTGCAAAGCTACCGGGTCAGCTTCAACCAGGTATTCGCCGCCCTTGGCGCCAACAATGCCAATATCGGAGCCAAGGTGGTCGAGCAAAACGGTCAGGAATTTATCGTCCGCGGGCTGGGCTTAATCCAGTCGCCTGACGATATCAAGAATATTGTCATTACCCAGAATAATAATGTGCCTGTTTATATTAAAGATGTGGCCCAGGTAACCACCGGGCCCGATTTCCGCCGGGGTGTGCTGACTAAATCCGGTTACGAGGCGGCCGGGGGGATTGTTATTCAGCGGATGGGCGAAAACACGCTGAATGTGATTGAGCAGGTGAAGGCCAAGATTGCCGAAATCCAGCCAACCCTGCCTGAAGGCATGCGTATCGTACCTTTCTATGATCAAACTGATTTGGTGAAAAAAGCAGTTAATACCCTGACCCGGGCTCTGGTGGAAGAATTCATTCTTGTATCCATCATTGTCGTCGCCTTTTTGGGCAACCTGCGGTCCAGCCTGATTGTGACCAGCGCCATCCCCCTGGGGATTCTTATCGCGCTGATTGCCATGCAGCAGATCCACCTGTCGGCAAATCTGATGTCCCTTGGCGGTATCGCCATCGGCATTGGTGTTATGACCGACGCGGCTATTGTTATGGTGGAGAATATCTACCGCCATCTGGCCGAAGACCGGGGCCGCCGTGATATTGTCGAGGTAACCCTGGAAGCGGCCAAAGAAGTGGCGGCCCCGATTTTCTTTTCCATTATGATTATCATCGTAACCTTTTTGCCCGTATTTACCATGACCGGTACGGAAGGGAAGCTGTATACGCCGATGGCCTGGGCCAAGTCCTTCGCTATGAGCGGCTCCCTGCTGCTGGCTTTTACGCTGGTACCGGTACTCTGCACCCTGCTGCTCAGAGGGAAAATTCAGGAAAAAGATACCTGGATTGTAGCCCGGCTGCATCAATGGTACCGGCCTGTGGTCAAATCAGTGCTGCGGCACAGCAAGGCCACGATTGCCATTGCCGTTATTGTCATGCTGGCCGGCTTTGCCCTCCTGCCGCTCATTGGCACCAGCTTTATGCCGTCTCTGGATGAAGGGACATTCCTGGTTATGCCGACTATGCTGCCCAGTGTGTCCCTCACCGAGGCGGTGGAAGCAGCCAAAACGATGGATCGGGTTATTCTGGAAATTCCCGAGATTGAGATGTCTGTGGGCAAGGTTGGCCGGGCCGAATCGGCTATGGACCCGGCGCCCATCAGTATGATTGAGACGATTGTCACCCTCAAGCCAAAAGAGCAGTGGCGGGCGGGGATGACCAAAGAGGCCATCGAGCAGGAAATGATGGTTAAACTCGCTAATATTCCCGGACTGAATTTAGCCTTTACCCAGCCGATTGCCGGCCGGCTGGCCATGCTGACAACCGGCGTCCGCACCGAATTGGGGATCAAGCTCTATGGCGAGGATCTGCAGGTATTGCAGCAAAAAGCCTTTGCTATTGAACAAGCCCTGGCCACGGTGCCGGGGGTCAGCGATCTCTTAGCCGAGCGGGTGTTTGGCGCTTCCTATCTGGAGATTGAGGTCAACCGGGAACAAGCGGCGCGGTATGGCCTGAATATTGCCGACGTGGAAGACGCCGTCGAACTGGCAGTAGGCGGCAAAACCGCCACAACCACAATTGAAGGCCGCAAGCGTTTTAACGTCCTGGTCCGCTACAACCGGGAAAACCGGGAGACGATCGAGGCCATGCAGAACATCCTTATACCGGTACCGGCCAGCGGGGCTATGGCCAAAACCAGCGGTGGCGGGATGGACGGCATGGGGGACGGGTCACCTGCCGCCCCAGCCGCGCCGGTCAGCGGGGCGTATGTGCCGCTGGGCGAGGTCGCCCGGTTCCAGGTTGTGGATGGCCCGTCCATGATCAGCAGTGATAACGGCAGATACCGGATGATTATCCAAATGAATGCCCGCGACCGGGATATTGTCGGCTTTGTTAAGGAAGCCAATCAGGTGATTAAAGAAAAAGTCGACCTGCCTGCCGGCTATTCCCTGCAATGGACCGGCCAGTATGAGCACCAGCAGCGGGCCAAGGAGCGGCTGTCGCTGGTCGTGCCGGCAGTCATTGTCCTGACTTTCTTCTTACTGTATCTGACCTTCAAGTCGGCCGGCGATGCCTTCCTCATCCTGCTGAATATCCCCTTCTCCCTGGTGGGGGGCATTGTGGCCATGTATCTTACCGGCACCTACCTCACGGTGGCCGCGGCGGTCGGTTTCATTGCCCTGTTTGGTATTGCCGTGCAAAACGGGGTCATTATGGTAACGTATATTAAACACCTGCGTGACCGCCTGACACTGGAGGAAGCCATTGTTGAAGGCGCTTTAACCCGGCTGCGGCCGGTTATGATTACCGCCCTTGTCGCCAGCCTGGGGTTGTTCCCCTTGCTGTTTGCCACCGGCACCGGGGCTGAGGTGCAGCGGCCTATGGCCACCGTTGTCGTGGGCGGCCTGGTCACTTCCACCGTGCTGACCCTGATCGTCCTGCCCTGCATTTACCTGGTCTGGAACCAGCGGCGGGAGCGCAGGCAGCCGGCAGGGAGCCTGTTGCCAAATAATTTATTAAGCAAGGAGACTGTAAAATATGAAAAAAAGTAAAGTGGTTCTGGGCCTGTTAGCCATCACGGCGGCCGTTGTTCTGGTAACAGGCTGCGGCGGAGGCGGTCAGAAAGCGGCTGCGCCGCCTTCAGCCGGCCAGGAACAGGCTGCCGGGCACCAAAGTCATAGTGCCACGATGCCCAAGGAAGATCCGATGCCAATGATGAAAGACATGGAAAAAAACCTGCAGGACGTCGTCAAGCAGGTGCAGGCCGGCCAGATCATGGCGGCGCAAAACAGCGCCGGCCAGCTTGTGAGTATTACCGATAAGGTTATGCCCCATATGATGGATGCCGGCTTAAAAGAAAAATTACGCGCAGCGGCCGTTGCCATTAAGGATAGGGTCAATGCCGGCAAGGTGGATCCCGCCGTTATTGAGGATCAGGCGAAAGCGATGCAGGACCTGATGCAGCAAACGACAGCCCACCTGCAGACGATGAGTCATTAATTGAACAGGCAGGAGGGCGGAGCATGCGCAGGCAGATACTGACCATAATCCTGACCGGAGCCCTGCTTGGCGGCACTGCGGCGGCCGCCGCCGCTCCGGCGGCTCCCGGCTATAACCAGTTTATCCAGTCGCTTGATGCGATCTTAGCCGGTGCCGTTATGCCTGTCGCTGACGAGTCGCAAAACCCGGCTGCCAGTCGCGCCCTAGCCAGCCGGACGGCGCTTGTTGTAGCGTCCGCCCGGAATCTGCTGGGCTGGCCGGTGGTGTGGGGCGGGGCTTCGCCGGCTCAGGGGTTTGATTGCTCCGGCCTGGTGCAGTATGTCTACAGGCAGGCCGGTGTCAATTTGCCGCGGACCGCCGACCTGCAGTTTATGGTCGGGCGAACTGTGGCGCCGGCCGACCTGCAGCCAGGCGATCTGGTGTATTTCACCACTTATGAACCGGGGCCCTCTCATGTGGGCATCTATACGGGCGGCGGCAAGTTTATCCATACCTCTTTTGGCCAGGGCCTGGTGGCGACTGGTGATATGAACGACACCTATTTCGTCAGCCGCTATTATGGAGCCAAGCGGGTATGGCAGTGAATAACGCATCGGAAACAGCAAAATAATATTTCAGGAGGGTTACTATGAATAAAAAGCTTATTGTTTGGGCTGTTGGCGGTCTCTTAACTGCGGCGGTGCTGGTTGCGGGGGTCGGTCCTGCCAGCGCCGGCGCGCCCGAAAAATCGGCGCCGGCCTGCGAACCACAGGCCAATCAGCCAGGGGCCATGGCGGAAATGATGCAGTCACCGGCGATGCAAAAGCAGTGCTTGGACATGATGAACAATCCTGCCATGCAGCAGGCAATGAAAGAGATGCTGAAAACGCCGGAAATGCAGGGGGTCCTGAAGCAAATGCTCCAGCAGGATATGGCCTTTCATCAAATTATGGCCGACTTGGTAAATTCTGTGGATATGGACAGCGATCATGGGCCGCAGCAACCGGCAGAGCAGGCTGGCGACAGCTTTTCTGGCGGTCATAGCGGGCATCACGGCTAAAACGACCGGCAGGTTGGATAAACCAATCGTTGGTACTGGATAAGCAAACAGCCCTCTGCCTGTAAAGCGGAGGGCTGTTTGCCTAGTGACTTGGCCACATTATCTTTTTAGTTTGATGACGGCCAAAATGACCAATGGCGGCGTCAGCCCCTCCTAGCAGACCCCTTCCAGTATGCGTCGTCGGTGCTTCCTTGCCCTTGGCCATTTTGTCTCGCCCTAAAACTAAAATATAACATGGCCAAGACACTAGTATATAGACACAATTAGATATTAGCATTAAACTATACCTTAGAGAGAAAAAAGATAGAGGTATAGAAATGAACAAGAAATATGTTGTACGGTTAAGCGAAAAAGAGAAAAAATTAGTCAACGAAATACTAAATAGTAAAAAGACAGCAGCAGGATATAAGAAACGAGCCAATGTACTGCTGCTGTTAGATGAAAGCGTAGGTAAGCCCGCTACCCAAGCGGAAATAGCTGCGCGATGCGGGGTGAGTGATGTAACGGTGTACCACACGGTTCGGGATTATTGCCAACATGGCATAGAATATGCCCTCCAGTATAAGAAGTCGCAAACTCCCCCAAGGGCCGCCATAGTGACGGGCGAAAAAGAAGCACGGATCATAGCGCTTGCCTGCGGAGAACCACCGAAAGGCTATTCACGCTGGACAGTCCGCTTGCTGACAGAAAAGATTATTGAGCTTTCCATAGTCCCTACAGCCAGCCGGGAAACCGTGAGACGGACGTTAAAAAAACTGAACTTAAGCCTCACCTGAAAAAGCAGTGGTGCATTCCACCCCAGTACAACGGTGAGTTTGTTGCGCGCATGGAAGATATTTTAGAGGTATATGCCTTGCCCTACGATGAGGAAATTCCGTTGATTTGCATGGATGAACAACCGTATCAGCTGTTGGGAGAAAAACGCAAACCGCTTTCCATGAGTCCTGGAAAAGCCCACAAAGAAGATTATGAATATACGCGAGAGGGCACCTGCTGCCTATTCATATTCACCGAACCGCTGGGGGGATGGCGACAGGTTCAGGCAACCCAACGCCGGACAAAAAAAGATTGGGCATTGCAAATTCAAGAACTTTTGGAAGTTCATTATCCTCAGGCAAAACGTATTCGTTTGGTCATGGATAACCTAAATACCCACTCGCTTTCTTCTCTTTATGAAACCTTCCCGCCAGAGGTTGCGTTAAAGCTGGCCAAGCGGCTTGAAATACATTACACTCCAAAGCATGGAAGCTGGCTCAATATTGCAGAAATAGAACTTAGTGCCATGACAAAACAGTGCTTGAATCGGAGAATTTCTGATATGGGGCAATTGCAGCTACAAATCGGAGCTTGGCAAAGCCGGCGCAACGCTTCTGCAAAGAATGTTTCATGGCACTTTACAACGGATAATGCGAGAGATAAACTGAAATGGTTGTATCCTAAATTCTAATTGTGTCAATGTACTAGTACCTTGACGAAGTCAAATATTAGGTTATACAGCGCAGATTTTTCCGCCCTGCGTCGTTGTCGTCGCCTTACAGATTGCCGCTATGCGCGGCTCCTCCGCCTAGCCGGCCGAAGAAATCCGCGCAAACTATTCCCTCGCTTTTAAGAAAGCTGAGGTACTACTTTCCGGCTTCCTCAACCGGTTTGGCGTACTGGTAGTGAAACCCGCCCGTATAGGCTGGAATCTGAATATCCGGCTGCTGGGAAACCGTTATTTTAATCCCCCAGAAGGACAGGGTTTCAATGACCCCGCCTCGCATTTTTAATGAATTTTCCAGTGTTGCCGGGTTGCCAATGGCCTTTATTTCAAAGGGAGCGGCAAAGGCGGTGCCGTTGACAGACATCGACTGTCCGTTCTGGCTGATGCCCGAGCCGGTAATAAGACGCTGATTATTGATAGCGATGGCCTCCGCTCCGCCAGCCCGCAGCTCATTGAGAATCTTAAGCATGTCCTCGGCTCTGATTAAATACAGCTCCGAGCTTTTGGTATTTAGCGTTTGCCGGCGGTCTTCCTCAAGCGTGACAAGGATACCCGGACCTGTCAGAGCAAGGGTGCCTGCGCCCATGGCAATGCGCTGCGCCTCTTTATGAGCCGCATCGGCGGACTGCAATTCCCTAATTTGCGAATGCAAAATGGCAATTTCCTTTTCCGACGAACTCAAACGGAGGGTTAAATCTTCGACTCTTTGATTCTGGAGTGAATAGCGGAAGTCCTGATTGCTTTTAAACTGTACGGCTAGTATGATGCCTAACACAACACATACCAGACTAATCGCCGCCTGGCCTTTTTTGGGTACCATAAAATCACCTCAACTAGTATACTGGTATCCGGGATGGCAGAGTATAGACATTGTCAGCACATTAAGTGTATAGGCATATCTTATCAGAAAAACAGGGCCCAGTAAATCATAGAAGTTCGCTACAGCCGTTAATTGACCCCAAAGAAGGTATTTTGCACCCGGCTGCAGGCGTATTAATTATCCGTCTTTTGCGCACCGCTTCTGGTAAGATGTTGCTGCAGCCGGGGGTTAGGTCCTGTGCTATAATATAAATAGAGGTAACGGTATATACAGATACAGCCTTATGGCGTGCAACTGATAATAACCGCTGGAGGGTGAAAGCTATGTCACAACGGTCAGTCTTAATTGTTGACGATGACAGCAAGCTGGTTGAATTGCTGCAATTGTATTTTGAAAAAGACGGGTTTGTGGTATTTACGGCCAATGACGGGTTGACTGCCCTGAAAACCGCCCGCGAGAAAGAGCCGGATATTCTGGTGCTTGATTTAATGCTGCCGGGAATGGATGGCTGGGATATCTGCCGGACTCTGCGCCGCGGCAGTGAGGTTCCGATCTTAATGCTAACCGCCAGGGCGGAAGAAAGCGACCGGTTGGTGGGGCTGGAAATTGGTGCCGATGATTATGTGACCAAACCTTTTAGCCCCAAAGAAGTAGTGGCCCGGGTTAAGGCCATTCTGCGCCGGACCAAGCGGACAACCGCCAAAACGGAATCGGTCCGGCTGGGGGATGTGGTTATTGACCTGAAACAGTATCAGGTAACAAAAGGCGGGCAGCCTGTGGAACTTACGCCGACCGAGTTCAAAATGCTGGAGCTGCTGGCGGCCAATCCGGGCCGGGTTTTTAGCCGGCTGCAAATTGTTGAACAGGCTCAGGGTTATTCTTTTGAAGGGTATGAGCGAACGATTGACGCCCATATAAAAAATTTGCGGCGGAAAATTGAAGACAACCCCCGCGAACCGGTCTATATCCAGACTGTTTACGGTGTAGGCTACCGGATGGCAGGCACCCCCCATGAATAGCATTATCTACCGGATTACAGGCCTGATGTTCCTCGCGGTGGCGATGACCGTGTTCTCGCTCATTTATTTGGCCAACATCCAAATGACAGGCTTGTTTCAGGAGTATGTGACTGTCCAGCAGATCGAAATGCACCGTCATATGATGACGCATATGAACGCCGGCGGTGAGGGCCAGGCGGTTATGATGGGGAATTTGGAGCAGAATTTTTTAACATCAGTCCATCAGTCCCTCATTTGGGTCGGCGTTGCCCTGTTGGTAGCCGGACTGGGAGCGAGCTATGTCTTAGCCCTCAGTATTACCACGCCGCTGCGTAAATTAAGTGCCGCCGCGCTGGAGATCGGGCGGGGAAACTTTGCCCAGAAAGTACCTGTGACTTCAGATGATGAAGTGGGCAGACTGGCCGTGGTCTTCAACAGTATGGCGGAAACGCTGGATAACAACAGTAAGTTAAGGCAGCAGTTTCAAGCCAATATCGCCCATGAGCTGCGTACTCCGCTTGCTGTTATCCAGGGCCATCTGGAAGGTATGATTGACGGCATTATTGAGCCTAACCGCAGGCAGCTGACCTCCCTGCATGAAGAAGCCATCCGCCTGTCAAGGCTGATTACAGACCTAAAAGATTTGTCTATGGCCGAAGTGCGCCAGTTATCCCTGGAGGTTACTGAGCTTAGTGTGAATCAGACTGTGGATAAAGCGGTATACATGTTAAAGCCCCTGGCGGATGAGAAGGGGGTTACCATTGAACGGAACCTGCTGCCGGGGCTGCCGCCAATTATGGCTGATGGCGACCGGATTTGCCAGATTTTTTACAATTTGATTACCAATGCCATCCGGTATACTGCGGCCGGAGGGCAGGTAACAATTGCCACCTCTCAAACCAGGCAGGAAGAGCGGGATTGGGTACAGGTTACGGTTGCCGATAACGGCCAGGGGATCGAGAGTACTGACTTGCCGTATTTATTCGATCATTTTTACCGGGGCGATAAGTCACGGGACAGAAAAAGCGGCGGCACCGGTCTTGGCCTGGCCATTGTCAAACAGCTTGCCGAAATCCATGGCGGCACAGTGCAGGCGGAAAGCACTGTCGGCCAGGGGAGTGTTTTTTCTGTTTTGCTGCCTGTGCAAATGTTGAAAAAAAATAATTATAAGCCGTTACTTTTGGAGTGAGCTGGCGTTTAACAAGGTATATGGATTGCCGCAGCTGTAGTGATAAGGAGGACTTGCTGTTATGCTTAAAAAATATTATTTCGCGGCGGCGCTGGTATTCAGTTTTTTGATTATGCCGCTGCCTGGTTTGGCCGGTCCGCACCAGAACGGGGAAATCACCGGCCCTGCCGGCGGCGCTGCCCTGGCCGTTGACTGGCGGCTGCCTGCCGGGTATCAAATACTGGACGTACAGGCGGCGGATGTTACAGGGGATAAAATTCCGGACCGCGTGTATCTGATCGCCCATAAGCCGGCGGCCGCATCGGGTTATGCGGACTCCATCCGGCTGATTGTCGAGGACGGCGCTACAAAAAAACGGACCGAAACCGCTATGGCGGGAATGGGCGGCTATGAAGCCTGCCTATTCCTGGGCGACTTTACCGGAGACCGTTTGGCCGATGCCCTGGTTACGGCGGCATCCGGCGGCAGCGGCGGCTGGTATGATAACCGGGTTGTCACCTTTACCAATAAGGAAGCGGTTATTTTTGACCAGCAGGACAATGGTAAAATGTTTGTGGCCGGCCGATTTAAGGACGGTTTCAAAGTTGAATTTTACCAGGAAGCCGGGACCGGTTCGGCGGTAACGCTGGATGTCAGTGAACGTAAAGCCGATTACCTGCGGTTGGGGCTTTATGATCAGGACGGAACCCTCCGGCAGGAGACCGGGACCATGGTTACGCCATTCGGCCGGCTGGAACCGGTTGACGTCAATCATGACGGGATTTATGAATTGAAAGGCCGGCAACGCATCGCCGGCGCTTACAACGCTGACGGGCTTGCCACTGTAGAAACCGTGCTGGCCTATAACGGACAGGAATGGGAGCCGCGGTCGGTCAGTCTCCACATCAACCTGCCCCCGGCTGCCGGCAGTTCCAGTTGAGTTTCCTTGTTCAGGTATATAAAGGCGGACGTGCTAAACAGCACGTCCGCCTTTATTGCTAGTCTTTCAGCCAGGCAGCCTGATGGGCGCTAATGCCCCTGAAGGTGTGAATAAAGGCCTCCAAGGGGGTTATGTTGTAGGTGCGGGTGGAGAATATAGCCGCATCAACGGCGACACCGGTGGCAGCATCAAAAACAGTTTGATTGAAGGTAATTAAATAGGAATTCTTCTGTTCTTTTAAGCGTGTTCCGCTTACCTCCGGCACGATGACCCACCGGCAGCCGGCGGCGACGGCCTCTTCCCGCCAATTGCCGGTCCCGGCTTCATCGATAATCAGGCAGTCCGGCAGGGTTTTACGGTATTCGTCCACTAAGGCTTCGCGCATATACCAAAAATCGTCTGTCAGGGCAGCCGGGAGGTTGTTTTGCATCGGGGCAATGTAGACCCGGCCGGGGTTTACTGTTTGTTTGACCGCCGGCTCGGCAATACTGACGCCGGCTTGCCGCGCCAGCTGCCGCTTATCATAATAATTTTTTAAGGCGGCATCAACATAGCCGGTTATTTTATGCGGGTCATCGATTGTGGCCGGTTTACTCCAGGTGATTTCGCGGCCAAACTGCTTATAGCCGCCCACTAAGGTCTGCAGGACACCGGTTACGGGATCGCCGGCGATTACAACCCGGGTTAAAGGCAAAGCAGGCCCATAGGCAGCGGCAAAAGCTTCGTTCCCGACCGCGGGCGCGCCAAAGGTGATGACCTGAAGCTGCTCAGGTTTCGTTCCCAGGCTGAGCAGGCGTGCCCCGGCCAGGGTGGCGGCGGCCCCGCCCAGACTGTGGCCGGTCAGATATAGTTTGTCATTCGGGTTCATGTGCAGCAGGTCCGGCAGCAGGAGCGGCGTATTGTCCGCATTGCGGAGTACCGCCGAGGGGCCGGACTCGATAAATTCGTTAAACCCCTTGTGGACCTGCGGGTCAGTGCGGGCCGGCTCTTTTTTGGCGGCGTTGCGGGCAAATTCTTCCGCCGTAGCGCCGGCAAAATAAACTTTGTCAAATTTAAGATTGATTTTCATATCACCGGTGGTTTCTGTACCCACAATGGCCATGACATAAAGATATTTTCCCGGTTCATTTTCTTTTTTGGCCAGCAGGAACCGGACACCGCTGCGGGACTGGGGCTGAACATAATGGTCAATATGCCACCCCTCCTGCGCAAGGTAGCGGCTGGCCAGTTCCCCGACCCGGTCATCATAGGCAGCTACACTGGCGGCTGCGGCTATATATAGGGCCCGGGCCTCTTCATAATCCTCCCGGGGGCCGGCATAGCCAATGGCTGAATGCCATAACAGGATAACACTTAACAGAAGCAACTGGATTTTTCTCATAATCCCTCCGGCGGCTGACTGTTCCCTTATGTATGTCAGCAGGTGCAAAGTATGGATTACTTTTATTGTACGTGATAGGCAGCAACTGTCAAGAATAATCTCAGTGCCAATATATTCCCCCTGGCCGGACGGCGTTCCCGTCCGGGGCTGGGGACCGGCCCCGGGGGTTAAGCGGCAAAGAGCAGGTAGACAAACACCCCGGTACTGGCCAGGGCTAAAAGGATAACGCCGCCGGCGCCGAGGCGGTTTCCCTGTTTATGTTCATAGAGGGCATAGCTGCACGCGTGGATGCCTGCCAGGATGGCGACAATTAAAAACATGGTATCGGTCATTGGCCCGCCTCCGTCTTCATGGGGGAGGACTTATACATAAGTCCGGTCCGCCTGATCTTTACCGAAACATTAAGGTCAAATCCCACTGTCGGATAGATTTTATACCAGTTGATTTGATCAACTTCACTGAAGTTGCTGAAAAGATTGCGGGTATGCAGCCCAAAGCCGACCACATCGGTATTCATCTCCTGCGTGCGGTCCAGCATCTGCTGCATCTGATTTGTCAGGATATTAGAGATATGCTGCTCCAGCAGCTGCCCGTATTCCCGATTTTCGTAATTAATGCCGCTGGGAATACTGGTTGTTTCCCCCTCCAGCAGGAGCTTAATGGTAAAGATCAGCCTATCATCCTGCCAGGCCGGTTTAATTTCCGGCTTTTGGCCAAGACGCAGCTGGACATTAATGCCATGCTGCGGGGCCAGCGGGTCGGCTACGGTAATAAACCCTCTGACAAAATCGCCGCTGAGGATCGAAGCTGCCCGTGATTCCTCATTGTTCAGTGCGCCAACCATTTTGTCGGCCACAAATACGACGGTGCCGATTACCTCGGCCGGATCGCCGCCTTCGCGTCCCAGCCCGGCCGGATAATAGGCGTCGGCCTTTTCGCCTGCTCCCTTTTTGCCGACAGGCTTAGGCTGGAGATCAAGGGGGTTGATGCCCATATACGTGGCATAGGGGGCACCGCTGACAGATTTTAATCTTGTGTAAAACTGGTGCAGGTTGGCAGCCAGGAAATAACCGGTATCCTGGCGGGACGCCAGGGAGTTTTCCAGCCAGCGCGAGGGGAGCTTTTCCATGGAGGGTTTGTTTTTTTGCATAAATTCCTGGGCCGAGCCCCGGGTAACGGTGATAAACATAGAACCGCGAAATTCCCGGAAGCGCAGGAGCGGTCCCAGTACATCCCCGATGCCCTTTCTGGCCAGGTCCTCGCCAATGATTACCGCTTTGGTATGAGACAGGTTCGGGGTGCGGGCAACGACAGAGTTCAGCAGATTACGGGCTTCGGCGAGCGAGGGGGCAACAATGGTGACAAGGAAGGTACTGGCCTCGCCTGAACCGTTTTCTTTGCCGCCTTGTCCCTGGCCTGTTGCAATCTGATAGGTAATAATATGCTGATTGTCCGGCCCGGGGTCGATGCCGACACTGACTACATAGGCAAAATCATCAATCTCTCTGGCGCCGTTGCAGCCGGTGGTAAATAACGTGAGCAACAGCAGGCAGGCGGCGAGCTTTAAGCGGACGTCCATGATTTTTTTTTCCTTCCTTTGAATAGAGTGGCGGCAAATAACAACAAAGGAATTCCATAGAGACCGGCATTATGCAGTGTCAGAGTTATCAATGTATCCAGCCGGATGACGCTGGCAATATCCGGCGGGATCATGGCGATTCCGGTTACCAGCAGGGCCAGGGAGGCAATGAGCGGGCGCGGGGTCGCAAGCTTGAGCACCCTTGTCAGCAGGTAGCCGGCCATATAGATATCAATCGCAATGCCCATAATGCCGGCAATAACCCACAGCACGATAAACAGCGATTCCACCCTTTGGACATAGCGGTTGAGATACACCAGGCGGGCCATTTCGAAAAACGGGATGGTTTTTTCAAGGGCTACTTTCGTCCCGAAGGTCAGGGTAAATACGAATATGGACAATCCTTTCAGCAGGGTGCTGCCACCCAGGCCGAACACCGCCGCCCGTTTGATGGTGCGCAGGTTTTGCAATACCGGCCCCAGCACAAACAGGAGCAGGACACCGAAATTGATCCCGGAAATGGCGATACCTGACCGGAGGGCTGTGCTGAACCCATGCCCCTGCCATGGCCCCAGCAGGTTGATATCATAGAAGGGAATGAGCGCGGCCATGACAAACCCCAGGCTGACAACACCAAACGGCAGGATAATATAGGCAGTGCGGGCAATGCATTCAATCCCCAGGTAACAGAGAATAACGGCGTTGACCGTATACCAGGAAATGGCATTGCTAAACTCCATAAAGGGCAGCGCCGTCAACAGCGTGTTTTCCGCAAACTGGCGGAGCAGCAGGGCGGCGTCACTCAAAAACATGGTAATCAGCACCAGTGATACGAACCAGGCTCCGGCTTTGCCTAACAACTGCTGTGTTACTGCATAAATATCGCCCTGGTTCCGCTGGAACACATACAGCAACATACCCACGGGAATCAGTACGGTAAGGAGCGGCAAGGCAGCGGCCAGCCAGGCCAGGCCGGCATTGGCTTCAATGGTCTGCGCCGGACGGGTGAGGAAGATCCGGGGGAGGGTATTGAGAAAGACCAGGGCCAGCCCTTCGCTGATCCCCATGTGGCCGACATGATAGCTTATGGTTCGTCATCTCCTTCCTGCGGGGCAGCCTTGGTCCACCGGCGGCTAATATGGGGCTGCCGGGTGGGATCTTTGGTGTTCAGCGCATCCGACCGGGCTTCCTGCCGGAAAACGGCGCCCCGGATGAATACATCAAGGCCCCCCATCGATTTGGGGGAGACCGGCGAGAGATAAGGCATGCCAAAGGATTTCATATACGCCAGGGTCGTGATCAGCAGGAGAATTCCCGACGACAGCCCTACCAGCCCGGCTAGCGTCGCCAGCAGCAGCAGGCCGAACCGGACAGTTCTTACGGCAAAGGCAAAGCGGTATTCGGGAATGGTAAAGGAGGCCAGGCCGGTAATGGCAATAATCACTACCATAATCGGGCTGACAATATGGGCGGCTACTGCGGCCTGCCCCAGGATGATCGCGCCGACAATGCCAATGGTGGAGCCAAGGATATTCGGGATTCTGAGGCTGGCCTCACGAATCAGCTCAAACGATATTTCCATAACAATAACCTCAAAATAGGCCGGAAACGGGACATCCCCCCGGGCGCCGACAATCGCCAGCACCAGCTCGGTGGGCAGGGCCTCCTGGTGAAAGTAGCTGATGGCAATATAAAAAGCAGGCAGCATCGTGGAAATAAGGGTACCGACAACTCTGAGCAGCCGCATAAAACTGCCGGCCGGCACCTTCAGGCTGAAATCCTCGGCCGAGTGCAGCAGCGCAAACATATTGACCGGGACTACCAGCACAAAGGGATTGCCTTCCAGGACAATGGCCACCCGCCCTTCCGCCAGGTGGACCGATACCCGGTCAGGGCGTTCTGTCGATATGGTCTGCGGGAAAGGCAGGGACGGATGATCCTCGATGAATTGTTCCAGCAGGCCGATGTCGTCAATATAATCTGTTCGGATACTGCCAATCCGGCGTTTAACTTCACTGACCAGGGCGTCATTGGCAATGGATTTCACATACATGACGGCGCAATTGACCCGGCTGCGCTCGCCTATTTTAATCATTTCGGTCACCAGGTCGCTGGTGCGGAGCATGGTCCGGATCAGGGCCGTGTTGACGCGCAGGTTTTCACTGAAGGCCATCTGCGAGCCGCGGATGGACTGTTCGGTGGTGGGTTTGCCCACTGCCCGGTGTTCCCAGCCTTTGGAACCGATAATCAGCAGTTCATCGATACCGTCAATTAGGAGCGCCGTGTCGCCGCTGTTAATGCCCTCCTGCAGGTCGCCGAAGGTTGTGCCTGCAGCCACCTGATTGGCAGGCAGTATTTCTTTGCGCAGGTAATTGATCAGCCCGTCACTGCTGTCGAGGTCCCGGGGCGGGCGCATCAGCAGTAAAGGCTGCATAATAGTCAGGTTCAGCAGCCTGGAGTCTACCATGCCGTCAAGAAACAGCAGCGCTGCCGGCACCGGTGCACAGAGCGGCAGGGTAATCTCTCTGATGACAAGGTCCTTATTGGCCGGCAGCTCGTACAGGTTTTTAACAACATGCAGGTTTTCTTCCAGGCTGGACTGCAGCGGGGCTGTTCCCAGGCTTGTCCGGTCCTGCTGGTTATCATAGCCCAGAAGCAAAGGGGTTAATTCCTGTTGTTGCCGGTCAAGGCGCCGCAACGCAGCCTCAAGCTCCCGGCGGCTGGCCTCATCCGGTGCTTGGGTTAAGGCCGCTGTGGTTTTTTCCATTAGCTCCGTAAGCCGGTAAGCCTGCCGCAGCAGCGAACGGAACGCGCGGTGCCGTTCCTTGAGTCCCTCGCGGCAGGCTTGCCGGTATGGAGCGGAGTCTTTCTCCGGCTGGGGTTTTTCGGCCGCGGTTTCCTCAAGGATAAACGGTGCGGCCTGGGTGGGCGGCTGATAGAGCAACAGCCTTTTCATATAGCGGTATACTTTAAAAATCGAGTTATCGATCAGGGCGCACCACTCCTTTGCATCTATGGATATTTTTAGCATTATTAACATATTTATACTGTTGATGGCAAATACGGCCGCTAACCTACAAAATCCTACGTGAACTTACAGTGAACCCGGGGAAATGGCGATTGCTGAATAGAATTGTTACAGCTATAATTATTACAGCGAAGGAATAATCATAATGTATGGAGGTTAAAGGTTGTGTTTGTCAGCAATAGTTTAAAAACAAGATTGATTGTGCTGCTGGTTTTATTTGCTCTGATTCCGGCCTGTATCAGCGGCCTCGTGGGCGGGTACATAAATTCACAGGCGATCAGGGAGTCCACGATCCATGCCAACCTTAATACGGCCCAGCAAATCGGCAACGAAATTACGCGGATGGTAGACGATGCCCAGGGAGTTGTAAAGCTGCTTGCCGACACACCGACCGCCCGGTCAATGAATCCGGCGGCCATGAAAGAACTGGTGCTGGCAGCCCAACAGAATCATTCCATCTTTGAGCTGATATTTGTTATGGACGCTACAGGCATGCAGATTGCCAGAACCTCGGGCAACCTGGCTAACCGTGCCGACAGGCCTTATTTTCAAGAAGCGATGCAGGGGAAGCATTTTTTCACCGATGTATATATATCCTCTTTCACCAATGCCCCCTGTATAACGATTGCCGTCCCGATCACCAACAGTTCCGGACAGATTGCCGGGGTTATGGCGGCTGACGTCAGTTTACAGGCTGTATGGGAGATTGTTGATCAGGTACGGATTGGTCAAACCGGCTATGTTGATGTTGTGGACAATAAAGGTACGGTGATTGCCCATCCGGATAAGGCGCGGGTGCTGAAAAAAGAGTCTTTTGCTGCTTATGATTATGTTGCTCAGGCTATAAACAGCCGCCAGGGTTCGCAGGAGGCCGTCTCGACTCGGGGCGACAAGTCGCTTGTTGCCTATTCATCCATTGACGGCTATAACTGGGGCGTTATTGTCTATGAGCCGACCGGCGAGGTCATGGCTGCCGTAACCCGGGCGGCACTGGTAACCGGGGCCGTAACCCTGCTGGCCGTTTTAATTGCCTTGATCAGTGCCTATTATGTAGCGGGGAACATTGTGCGCCCCCTTGGCAAGCTGGTGCATGGGGCCGGCCAGGTGGCCGCCGGGGATTTGGCCCAGGTGATTGAAGTACGGGGGGTGGCCGAGATTAACCAGCTCACCGCTGCCTTTAATGCCATGATCCGGTCCCTGCGCGAGCTTGTGGCCAAAACCGCGGCTACTGCTGAAACCGTGGCTGCGTCATCGGAAGAACTGGCGGCATCGTCCGGTGAGGTGGGCAAAGCCGCCGAGGCCGTGGCTGTCACCATCCAGGGTGTGGCCGAGGGGGCTGCCGGCCAGGTGAATAGCGCCGAGCAGTCCGTTCAGGTCATCCGGGAAATGGTGACGGCGATGGCCAACACGGGCGGCGCCGCCCAGGCGGTAGCGGCGGCATCCCGGCAAAGCGAGCAGGTGGCTGAAGCCGGGTCTCAGCAGATTGGCCAGGCTGTCATTAAAATGAATGAGATTGAGCAGGATGTTAACAGGGCTACGAAAATGATTCATGCCCTTGGTGATAAATCCCGGCAAATTGGCCAGATTGTTGATGTAATTGCCGGGATTGCCGGGCAAACAAACCTGCTGGCGCTGAATGCGGCGATTGAAGCTGCCCGGGCCGGTGAGCAGGGCCGGGGGTTTGCCGTGGTTGCGGATGAGGTTCGCAAACTGGCTGAGCAGTCGGAAGCGGCAGCCCGTGAGATTGCCGGTATTATCGAGGCGATCCAGACGGAAACGGTGGCCACTGTCAAGGCGATTGATCAGGGCGGGCGGGAAGTAGCCGCCGGTGTCCGGGCAGTGGAAACCTCGGGGGCTGCTTTTAAAGAAATCTATGAGGCGGTTAAACAGGTGCGGGCTGAAGTCGGCCGGATTGTGGCATTGACAGAAGAGCAGCAGCAGCGCAGCGGCCAGGTGGAAGCTGCTGTTTACAGTATTGCGGATTCGGCCCGCCTTAATGCCGCCAGTGCCGGGGAGGTGGCCGCCGCCAGCCAGCAGCAAAACGCCAGCGTCCAGGAAATCACCGCCGCTGCCGCCGGTTTGGCCCACATGGCGGCTGAGCTGCAGCAGGCCGTGTTGAAATTCCGGGTATAAGAACGCCGCATAAAGGCCTGACCGCATACGCAGTTAGGCCTTTATGTCTCATCGGCAGCGGAAAATGATTGCTTATGAGCCGGAGAATAAGAAAATATTAATAAATTCCTGTTCTTGCTTTTGGAAAAGGCAGGAATGTTGTATAATATAAGGATATAATATAATGGACACATTACCCTAAGGAGGATTTGCATGAATACGGAAAATGATTATGTGGATAAAGAAGCTGAAGCCAATCCTGCTATGCCTGCAAATTTTATTGAAGTGATTATCAATGAAGATATAAGGACAGGAAAATATGGCGGCCGCGTTCACACGCGCTTTCCGCCGGAACCGAACGGCTATCTGCATATCGGGCATGCCAAAGCCATTTGTCTGAATTTTGGACTGGCCCTCAAATACGGCGGCAAATGTAATCTGCGTTTTGATGACACCAACCCGACCAAAGAAGATGTCGAGTATGTGGACTCTATCCAGGAAGATGTAAAATGGCTGGGCTTTGACTGGGACGACCGCAAATATTACGCCTCGGATTATTTCGAAAAAATCTATCAATATACGGTGGAACTCATTAAAAAGGGGAAGGCCTATGTCTGTGATTTGTCGGCCGAAGAGATGCGCCAGTATCGCGGCACCCTGACTGAGCCGGGCACAGAGAGCCCCTATCGGAACCGGGCAGTAGCAGAGAACCTGGCCCTGTTCGAAAGAATGAAAGCCGGCGAATTTGCCGAGGGCAGCCGGGTGCTGCGGGCCAAAATTGATATGTCTTCCCCGAACCTTAACCTGCGGGACCCTGTTCTGTACCGGATTATCCGCGCTACACACCACCGTACCGGCGACAACTGGTGCATTTATCCTATGTATGATTACGCCCATCCGATCTCAGACTCCATCGAAGGGGTGACGCACTCGATCTGCACCCTGGAATTTGAGGATCACCGCCCGTTGTATGACTGGACGCTGGCGGCATTGGGCATTTATCAATGCCAGCAGATTGAATTTGCCAGGCTGAACCTTACCAATACGATCATGAGCAAGCGCTATCTGCGGCGGCTTGTGGAACAAGGCTATGTCAGTGGCTGGGACGATCCGCGGATGCCCACCATTTCCGGTTTGCGGCGGCGGGGCTTTACGCCGGCAGCCATTCGTGATTTCTGCGACCGGATTGGAGTGGCCAAAAGCAACAGCACGGTGGATGTGGCGCTGCTGGAGCACTGCATCAGAGAAGATCTCAATGGAAAGGCCAGCCGGGTTATGGCTGTGCTGAAACCGTTGAAGCTCATTATTGACAACTATCCGGCCGGGCAGGTAGAAGAGCTTATGGCTGAGAATAATCCGGAAAACCCGGCGATGGGGACGCGGACAATCCCGTTTTCCCGGGAAATATATATTGAGCAAGATGATTTTATGGAAAACCCGCCGAAAAAATTTTTCCGCCTGGCGCCGGGGGCTGAAGTCCGGCTTAAGCATGCTTACATTATAAAGTGCGAACAGGTGGTAAAGGACGAGGAAACCGGCAGGATTGTGGCCGTACACTGCACCTATGACCCTGATACCAAAAGTGGCAGCGGCACTGCCAACCGCAAGGTCAAAGGCGTATTGCACTGGGTATCGGCAGCCCAGGCCGGCCAGGCTGAGGTACGCCTGTACGATTACCTGCTGACAAGCCAGCAGGACCAGGAGGACGAAGGCGCAGAAGCCAAGGATTTTGTGGATAAACTTAACCCGGACTCCCTGGAAAGACTGGTAGACTGCCTTGTTGAGCCAAGCATTAAGGCGGCGCCGGTGGGAAGCCGGTTTCAGTTTTTACGCAACGGCTATTTTGTCGTGGACCGGGACTCGGCTCCGGACAAACCGGTATTTAACCGTATTATATCCTTAAAAGACTCCTGGGCTAAGCTTGATAAGAAAAGACTTGGCTTGTGACGAGTCCTTTAGGACGATGGCAGAAGCCGCCTGTGCCCTTTAGGGTATAGTCGTTCTTATGTCCACAGAATTTACTTGTAAATTCTGGTAGATCAAGAAATAACAGCACGAAAGACTTTTGCCTGGCAGGCCTGCCGGTAAAAGTCTTTCTGCCATCTGCGAAGCGGGGAATGTTGCCGTGTTAGTCCTGATTAAGTTCCTGTATATAACCTTTCTGCTGCCGCCCGGTCTCTTTATTGCCCTGCTGACACTGCTCTGCCTGTGGCTGTTCCGTCGCCGGCAGCAGGGGGTAGGGGTGGTGCTGGCGGTAATCACCGGCCTGCTGTACCTGATTTCCACGCCCCTGGCAGGTGACTGGCTGATGCGGTCGCTGGAAAGCCGTTACCAGCCGCCGGCTCATGTCAGCGGCGATGTGATTGTGGTGCTGGGAGGCGGGGCGACGGCAGATACCCCTAACGTTCATGGTCAGGGCCATTTGACAGGCTTTGCCGCCAACCGGCTACTGACGGCAGCGCAACTGCACTTGCTAACCGGCGCGCCTGTTATTGTTTCCGGCGGGCAGGTGTTTGCCAATAGCGGCAAAGAGGCGGAGATTGCCAGCCATATTCTGCAGGGGCTGGGGCTTGACGGCGATAAAATTATTGTCGAAGGCCAGAGCCTGAATACTGCCGATAATGCCAGGTACACGGCCGGAATTTTGTCTGCCCGGGGGTTCACAAGCCCGATTTTGGTGACCTCCGCCTTCCATATGGAGCGGTCTGTGGCGCAGTTTGCCAAATATCAGGTGCCGGTGGTGCCCTATCCTACCGATTATCAAACGAATACAAGGTTTATTTTTGAATGGCATCAGCTGTGGCCCCGGGCCGATGCGTTCTATAATTCGCAGCTGGCTGTCAAAGAATATCTCGGCCTTATGGCTGTTAACTGGTTTTAATGAATTTATTCTGAGGAGTGGTATTTTGAACCTTTTACTTATTGGCGGCGGCGGGCGTGAACACGCTTTAGCCTGGAAACTGAAGCAGAGCCCCCGGGTGGAAAAGCTGTACTGTGTGCCGGGCAATCCCGGCATGGCGGCACTGGCAGAGTGTGTGGCGCTTGATATAACCGATAATGAGGCTTTAGGCAGCTTTGCCCTGGCCCACAATATCGGTTTAACCGTGGTCGGGCCTGAACTGCCTTTGACCAACGGCCTCGTCGATCATTTTACCGCTCTTAATCTTAAAGTATTCGGCCCGTCCCGCCAGGCGGCCCAATTAGAAGGCTCCAAGGCTTTTGCCAAAGAGATTATGCATAAATACGGCATTCCGGCTGCGGCCTCCGCCGCCTTTGACGATGCGGAGCAGGCCATTGCCTACATACAAGCGCAGGGGGCGCCGATCGTGGTGAAAGCGGATGGACTGGCAGCCGGCAAAGGCGTTGTTGTCGCCATGACCGTGGCGGAGGCAATTGCGGCAGTGACTATGATCATGCAGGATAAGGCCTTTGGCAATGCCGGCAACCTGGTGGTTATTGAAGAATACCTGGAGGGAGAGGAAGCTTCCCTGCTGGCCTTTACCGACGGGTTTACCGTAGCGCCTATGATCGCCGCTCAGGACCATAAGCGGATATTTGACAATGATCAGGGACCCAATACCGGCGGGATGGGCACTTATGCGCCGGCGCCGGTGGTTACCGAGGCGGTGCGGGCCCAGGTAACGCGGGAGGTGTTGCAGCGGGTGGTGGATGCCCTGCGGCAGGAAGGCATCCTCTATAAAGGCTGTTTATATGCCGGCTTAATGATTACTGAACAGGGGCCGAAGGTTATAGAGTTTAACGCCAGGTTCGGCGATCCGGAAACCCAGGTGGTGCTGCCGCTCCTGAACAGTGATTTGGTTGCCATTATGGAAGCCTGTGCCGATGAACGGCTGGCAGACATCACCCTTGAATGGGCAAACCAAGCCGCCGTGTGTGTGGTACTGGCCGCTGACGGGTATCCCGGCAGCTATGCCAAAGGCGATCCTATCAGCGGGCTCGAACAGGCTGAGGCGCAGGGGGCCCTGGTTTTTCATGCCGGGACAGGCTGCCAGGATGGCCGGATTGTGACTAATGGCGGCCGGGTGCTGGGTGTGACTGCGGTTGCCCCTGACATTCAGGCCGCGGTGGCTAAGGTCTACCAGGCGGTGCCGGCGATACAGTTTGCCGGCATGCAGTATCGTAGAGACATTGCCCACCGGGCGTTGAACCGGAAGTAAAGGCAGCGCGCAGAAGGAGTGCATACTTTGGATGCTGGTTTAATAGCCATCAATTTACTGGTCCTTGTTGTGACTGTTATCGGCATTGGCTTAACGGTTATCGGCTTACCCGGGAATTGGCTGATTTTTTTCATTGCCCTGGGCTATGGTTATCTGGAATCCTTTGTCTATATGAATCATACGGTCCTGCTTATTCTGTTTGGCGCTGTGCTGGCCGGGGAACTGGTTGAGTTTGTCGCCGGCGCGTTAGGGGCAAAAAAGGAAAATGCCTCAAATAGGGCGGTTCTGGCCGCATTTATCGGCGGTATCGCCGGCGGGATTCTTGGTACCGGGATCATGCCGGGCCTGGGGTCTATCGCCGGAGCCGTGGGCGGTTCTTTTGCCGCCGGCTATCTGGCGGAATACGCTGCCACAGGCAACTCGGAAAAGGCCGGGCGAGTGGCAAAAAGTATTGTGGTCGGTCAGGCATTGGGGCTTATCTTCAAACTAGCGATGGCCATCGGCATGGTGGCGCTGATCATTTCCAGGCTAACGTGGGCAGGGTGACAGGAGGAACCATATGAAACGACAGCAAATACTCGATGCCGCTTATACTGTTTTTTCCCGCAAGGGGTATCACCGGGCCACTGTCGATGAGATTATTGCCATGGCCGATACCGGCAAAGGCACGGTATATAATTATTTTGCCAGTAAGGAGCAGCTGTTTTATACCCTGGTCAAAGAGCGCAGCGCCAAATTTGAAGCTGAGCTTAACCGGCTGGCCGGTCTTGATGAATTGCCGCTAATCAAAATAAAGAAAGTAATTAAGGTTTTTTTAGAATTTTATGTCGCTAATGCTGATTTATGGCGGGTACTGATGCACGAGATGCGCGGCCTGGGCCATGAGGAAGCATCAAACTTTACTGCGGCCCAGCGCGAAAAATACCGCGAACGGTTTGGCCATACCATTGGGGTGCTGGAGACGGTTTTGCAGGCTGGTATTGAGCAGGGGGCTATCCGCCGGTGTGATGTGCATAAAGCGGCCCACGGGCTGTTTAGTGTCATTGTAATGATGGTTTTTCAGGGCTTTGTCGATGCCCGGGCCGATTCGATTGAAGCGAATGCCAACAATATTGCCGACATTTTTCTCTATGGTGTTGTGAAACGCTGAGTGTAAAGACGCCTGGTTGCGTGAAAAAAGGCTTGAACCTCTTTCTGGGCGAAAGGGTTCAAGCCTTACCTGTATTGTTGATAATTTAGAAGGCCGGGACAATGGCTCCCTGGTACTTGTCGTTGATGAATTTTTTTACTTCTTCCGAGGTCAGGGCTTTGGTCAGCTTTTGAATTTCCGGGCGGGTTTCATCCCCTTTGCGGATGGCCAGAATGTTGACATAAGGAGAGTCCTTCTGTTCAATAAAGAGCGCATCTTTGGCCGGGACAAGCTGTGCTTCCAGGGCGTAATTGGTGTTGATAACCGCTAGCGCAACGTCGTCCAGGGCGCGCGGCAGCTGCGGGGCTTCCAGTTCGCGGATTTTAACGTTTTTGGGGTTGTCCGCTATGTCTTTTACCGTGGCATTAATCCCAACGCCGTCTTTCAGTTTAATAATACCGGCTTTTTCTAACAGGGCTAACGCCCGGCCGCCGTTGGTAGGGTCGTTAGGAATGGCAACCTGGGTGCCGCTTTGCAGCTCATTCAGACTTTTGATTTTTTTGGAGTAGATGCCCATGGGCTCGATATGTACGGCCGCGGTGTAGGTAAGATCCAGTTTACGCTCGCTGCTGAATTTAGTCAGGTAGGGAATATGCTGGAAGAAATTCGCGTCCAGTTCTTTCTCGGCCACGGCGATATTCGGACGGACATAATCGCTCATTTCCACGATAACCAGATTAATCCCGTCTTTTTCCAAAGCAGGTTTGACTACATTGAGAATCTCGGCATGGGGTACGGCGGTAGCGCCAACCTTAACCGTCGTTTTTTCCGCAGCTGCCGGCGCCGGGGTTTCTTTGCCGCCGCAGCCGCTGATGAAGGTAGCTAAGGCCAATAAGGCTGTAAGCAATAATAAGGTTATTCTTTTCATACATGATTCCTCCTGGATAAAAATATAATATGGTTGTTGACAGCAGACAAAGTGGTTGCGGTCCTCCCTCCTCCGTGGCCAATAATTAAAGCCTCTCCGACAGTGTGAAGAGGCTTGTTGTCCAGTTCTTCATCTGTCAGGAGTTAATCCTGGTGGAATTGGCACCGTTCGCATGCGCGATGGTTGCCGCGGCGTCATAGGGCCATTCCCTCAGCCAGCTCTTGATGAGTATATTTAATTTACAAAATTTATGATACCATGGCAAAATGTATCTGTCAACAGGATTATTGATGTATTATTTACGTGAAGAAGACAAAGTTTATTACTATATAGCCCATTTTAATTAAATAAAGATAAAAAGGATTAAAGAAGGAAAATCCAGGTTAACAGCGAACTAATCATAGCAATAGCAAGTCATTTACAGGGAGGCGCATAGCATGCCGGTAAATCCCAAATTGAAAGATGAACTGACAGATCAGTTGTTCAGGGGTATTTTGTCGCTGCAAAATGAAGAGGAATGTTATCAGTTTTTTGAGGATGTTTGTACAATCGGCGAGATCAAAGCCATGGCCCAGCGGCTGGAAGTGGCGCGCTTATTAAAAGCAGGGGTCATTTATGATGATATTGTAGCGTCGACCGGCGCCAGTACGGCGACAATCAGCCGGGTAAAGCGCTGCCTGTATTACGGTGCCGACGGATACAAAGCGGTACTGGATCATTTAGAAGGAAAAAAGGCTGACTAAAAAATGGAGTGGGGATAATGAACAAAAATCAGTTTGTACCGCAAATTCCTTATGGTACACGGGATCTGCTGCGGCGGGAAGCCAGGCAGAAGCGGCTGGTCGAAGGCTCACTGGCGGAACTGTTTTCCCGCTGGGGTTATGATGAGGTGGTCACCCCAACGTTCGAATACATTGAAACCCTCACCGTGGGTACCGGCAGTGATATGCATCAGCAGGTATTTAAGTTTTTCGACAACAACAACCGTATTTTAGTGCTTAAACCGGATATGACTACGCCGATTGCCCGCGTGGCCGCGACCAGGCTGAAGGGAGGGGCGCTGCCGCTGCGGCTGTTTTATCTGACCAATGTATTCCGTCACGAACAGGCTCAGGCCGGCCGGCAGTGCGAGTTTTATCAGGCCGGGGTTGAACTGTTAGGCGCGCCCGGGCCGGCGGCCGATGCCGAGGTGGTGGCGCTGGCCGTGGAAACCATGCTGGAGTCCGGTCTGGCTAATTTTCAAATCAGCTTAGGCCAGGTGGATTTTATCAATGGCCTGATGGCCGAGAGCGGGTTAACACCGCAATGTCAGCAGCAGGTCAAGGGCGCTATGGTCGCCCGGGATTTAGTAGGGCTGGGTGAGATCCTGGCAACTAGCGGCTTATCGCCGGGAGCGCAGGCTTTGCTGCAGCAAATTCCTTTGCTCCATGGCCAGGAGGAGATGCTTAGCAAGGCCTACCGGCTGGTAAACAATGACCTGAGCCGGCAGGCTCTGGCTAATCTGGCTGATATCCGCAGGCTGCTGGCCGGCTATGGTGTGGACCGGTATGTTAATTTTGACTTAGGGATTATTCGTGACTTCGATTACTATACAGGCATGGTATTGGAAGGCTATACACCAGGCCTGGGCTTCCCCCTGTGCGGCGGCGGCCGGTATGACAGGCTGCTGGCGGCCTTTGGTGTTGACAGTCCGGCCACCGGCTTTGCGCTGGGCATTGAACGGGTGCTGCTGGCGATGGAGCGGCAGGGCATCAGTGCCAGCCTGCCGGCGCAGGAGGTATATATTGCCTGGGCGCAAGGGCGGCTTGCCGCCGCGATTGAGGCGGCGAAGAACTGCCGTAAAGCCGGCCGGCGCACCAAACTGGCTCTGGCCCCGGCGGCCAGGGACCAGGCGGAACGGCTGGCGGCCGAATACGGCTGTGAAGAGTTGATTTATATTGAATAAACGGGTGAAGCAGCTGGTTACAGCCTTGTCGGCCCGGATTACCCGGCAGGACCGCGAGTTTATTGCCGGCCATTTGTCTACTGCCCAGGCGGCCCTTTTCTGGCAGATGAATCTGCCTGACCAGCGGCATGCCCTGAATGTTGCCTATACAGCGGCCGCGCTTGCCGCCGGCGATGATACGCTGGACCGGGAACTGCTGCTTACATGCGCGCTGCTTCATGATGTCGGTAAAGTACGGGGCGATGTCAGCACCTTTGATAAAGTGCTGACCGTTATTCTCGATACAGTGGCTGCCGGCTGGGCCCGGCGCTGGGCGCGGGCGGGACGGGGCGGGAAAGTGGCCAATCTGCGCCACGCCATCTATGTCTATTATCACCATGCGGCCCGGGGGGCCGCCCTGCTGCAGGCTAGCGGCGCTTCCCCGGCCATGGTCCGGATTGTGGAACGGCATCACGCGGCGCCGGCCGTTGATGACCCGCCGGAGCTGGCGGTATTGCGCACAGCTGACAGCCTGCATTAATACCCTTTTATTTTGTCAACAACGTTAATCATATCCCGGCCCTGGACAAAGCGGGTCAGATTGTCGGCAAACAGCTTAACCGCCCGGTCAAGATAGGCCGGCGACAGGGCCGCCACATGGGGCGTAATGATGACATTGGGCATATCCCACAGGGGGTTGTCGGCCGGCAGGGGCTCGGCGGCAAACACATCCAGGCCTGCGCCCTGAATAAGCTGCTGCTGCAAAGCGGCAATCAGTTCGGCTTCGTTAACGATAGGGCCCCGGGCAATGTTAAAAAAGTAGGCCGAGCGTTTCATGGCGGAGAAATGAGGCAGGCCGATCAGATTATGGGTATGTTCGGTGAGCGGCAGGGCGATGATGACAAAATCGGCCTGGCTCAGCATCTCCAGCAGGCTGTCATTATCGGCGGGATAGAGCTTGTCAACAAACAGCTCGGTAGTAATTTCCTGTTTGCTGGCCAGGACCTTCATACCCAGGGCTTTTGCTTTTTTGGCAATTTCCCGGCCGATGGAGCCCAGGCCGACAATCGCCATCGTTTGGTCATGGAGTTCGTTGGTGGGCATGCGTTGCCATTGTTTCAGCGTCTGCTGGCGGATACTGACAGGCAGTCCCCGGTTGAAGGCCAGCATCAGGGCCAGTACGTGTTCCGATACGGGAATGCTGTGAATCCCCTTGGAATTGGTCAGAATGGTGTCGGCAGCCTGGATTTCCGAAAAAATAAGATTTTCCACGCCGGCGCTTAAGGCGTGAATCCATTCGAGGTGCGGGGCGGCCTGGAACAGAGGTCTGGTTTCCATCCAGCCCCAGGTAACAAGTATATGACAGGCAGGCATTTTTGCGAGGGCGTTGCTCTTATCAGCAACCGTTATCGTAATATCAGGATCAACCGCCTGCAGGACGGCCAGATGACGGTCGGCAAGCGGATTGAGCACTACTATATTAAGTACAGACATACAGAACCTCCTTATCAGGTTTATTATCCTGCCATTTAGTTCTACATATGCAGAGACTTTTCCTACCTGGAAAAACGTAAGCGCAACAGGTAAAAAACAAATAAAGGGGATTGACGCTCGCGACTGCAAAGTGTTAATATATTATTATATTAACACTTTAATTAATTAAAGTAAAAATGGAGGCATACGATGACCTCAAGTGATATGGATTATTTAACCATTGCCCTGCCGAAGGGCAAGTTGTTTGATCTTGCTGCCGGCCGCCTGGGTCAACTCGGTTATACGGCCGCAGGCCTCAGTGAAAATTCGCGTAAACTGGTGATTGCGAATGAGACGGAAAAGATCCGCTTTATTATTACCAAAACCGCTGATCTGCCGACCTATGTTGAATACGGTGCCGCTGATGTCGGCATTATTGGCAAAGATGTACTGCTGGAGGAAAATAAAGATGTTTACGAGCTGCTCGACCTGAAGTTCGGCTTTTGCCGGATGATGGTAGCCGTGCCCCAGGCGCTCAGGCAGGAAAAATTAAGTGATTATGCCCATATGCGGGTGGCAACCAAATATCCCCGGGTGGCGGAGCGTTTTTTCCACAGCAACGGTATTCAGATGGAGATTATTAAGCTCAATGGCTCCATTGAACTGGCGCCAATGGTGGGACTGGCGGAAATCATTGTTGACCTGGTGGAAACAGGCCGGACCTTAAAAGAGAATAATCTGATTGAAGTGGCCCAGCTCCACACTGCGACCGCCCGGTTTATCGCCAACCGGGTCAGCTTCAAAATGAAATTTGACCGGATCAACACCATGGTGGAAGGGTTAAAAGCGCTGGTAGAAAGTGAGGGAAAAGCATGAAAAGGATATACAGCAGCTATTTGAGCAAAGAAGAAATCGCGGAGATTATGGAAAAACCGGCTTTTGACAAGGTGGTGCTCGGGGCTGGCGCCAGGGCCAAGGTAAAAATGCTGTTTGGCGAAGAACTGTCGGCCGCGCAGGTTGCCCAGCGCATTGTCGATGATGTGCGCTGCCAGGGCAATGAGGCTGTCCTCAAGTATACCAGATTAATTGACGGTGCCGATTTAACGGCCGCGACGCTGGCGGTAACACCGGCTGAGATTGACAGCGCAATCGCCGGGATTGACCAGGAGGTGTTCGCTGCCCTGGCGGCGGCGGCCGCCAATATTGAAAAGTTTCATGCCGAAAAAGTGCCTGAATCATGGTTTACCGAACGCGAGCACGGGGCTGTGCTGGGACAAAAATGCACGCCCCTGGACCGGGTGGGCATTTATGTGCCCGGCGGGACAGCCGCTTATCCGTCTTCTGTGCTGATGAACGCGGTGCCGGCAGCAGTGGCCGGGGTCCAGGAAATTATTATGGTTGTGCCGCCCGATGCGGCAGGCCGGGTGAATCCCTATGTCCTGGCCGCAGCCAAGCTGGCCGGAGTCACAAGGATATTCAGGGTGGGCGGGGCTCAGGCCATAGCGGCCCTGGCTTTTGGCACGGAAACGATTCCCCGGGTGGACAAGATTACCGGGCCTGGCAATATTTTTGTCACTTTGGCTAAAAAAGCCGTCTATGGCCATGTCGATATTGATATGCTGGCAGGTCCCAGTGAGATTTTAATTATTGCCGACAATACGGCCGACCCCGGTTATGTGGCGGCAGACATGCTGAGCCAGGCCGAACATGACGTGCTGGCTTCAAGTATTTTGCTTACAGACAGTGCCGATTTAGCCGGCAAGGTGGCCCAGGAAGTCGAACGTCAGCTGGCCGCCCTGCCGCGCAAAGAGATTGCCGCCCGGTCTATTGAGGACAATGGCCTGATTATTATTACCAAGGATTTGGCCGAGGCAGTGGAACTGGCCAATCTTTCGGCCCCTGAGCACCTGGAGCTGCTAACCGCCGAGCCTTTCAAGCTGCTGCCTTTTGTGCGCCATGCCGGGGCCGTGTTCATGGGGCCCTATTCGCCTGAACCGCTGGGCGATTATTTCGCCGGTCCCAATCACGTATTGCCCACCGGCGGCACCGCCCGTTTTTATTCGGTGCTTACTGTGGATACCTTTATGAAAAAAACCAGTGTAATCGCCTATACACAGGCGGCTTTGGCGGCCGTCAGCAGTCAGGTGATCACGCTGGCCGAGGCCGAGGGGCTTGCCGCCCATGCCAATGCCGTCAGGATAAGGAGGAATTAATATGTTTATGCCTCGTGCCGGGCTGGAAGCATTACAACCATACGCTGCAGCCGACACCGACTGGGCCGTCCGGCTTGATGCCAATGAACGGCCGGCAGATTTACCGCCGGCGGTTAAAGCCCGGGTCATTGAGCGGCTGGGAAACCTGCCGTTTAACCGTTATCCCGAGATCAGCGCCCAGTCGCTAAAAGCCACAATTGCGGCGGAGTTTGGCCTGAGTGCAACCAATGTTCTGATTGGCAACGGTTCCAGCGAGCTGTTAGAGGCCCTGTGTTTTGCCTATGGCGGGGCCGGCCGCAGTATTGTTTATCCCAGCCCGTCGTTTTCCATGTATGGAATTTATGCCAGACTGGCAGACAGCCAGCCGGTGCCGGTGGCGCTGAATGCCGACTATACGCTGGATGCGGACAAAATGCTGGCGGCAGCTAAGCAGGCCGCGGCCAGTGTGATTCTGCTGTGCAATCCCAACAACCCGACCGGTACGGTGATGCCGCCGGCACAGGTTGAATATGTTGCCGCCAATACCAGGAGCCTGGTGGTAGTTGACGAGGCTTATCATGAGTTTTATGGGCAGACGGCCGTCAACCTGCTGGGCAAGTACCCGCATGTGGCGATTGCCCGCACCTTTTCCAAGGCCTACGGCCTGGCGGCGGCCCGCGTGGGCTATCTGCTGGCCGGCGAGGCAGTGGCCGGCACGATCGGCAAGGCGCTGCTGCCTTATAGTGTAAATGCCTTAACGCTGATTACGGCCGCGACGGTGTTCGGCATGCGGGGGGAGTTTGCCGGTAGCCTGGCTGAAAACAGCAGGGAGCGGGAACGGCTGACAGCCGCCCTCCGGGCGGTGGCCGGCATCCACGTCTATCCGTCGCAAGCCAACTTCCTGCTGATAAAGAGTGAGCAGGCGTCCGCGCTGACGGCCCGCTTCCGCCAACGGGGCATCGGGGTGCGCGACTTTAGCGCCGCGCCCGGACTTGCCGGCTGTATCCGGATTAGCATTGGCACACCGGCGGAAAATGATGCTGTGCTGGAGGTGGCTGCCGGATGAGCCGTACTGCCGTGAGCGAGCGGATAACCGGAGAAACCGCCATAACTGTTTCCCTGAACCTTGACGGCAGCGGCCAGGCCAGGGTGGCCACCGGTATCGGTTTTTTTGATCATATGCTGATCCTGTTCAGTAAACACGGGCTGTTTGACCTGCAGGTTGACGCCCGGGGTGATCTTGAGGTTGACGGGCATCATACGGTGGAAGACACCGGGATTGTCCTCGGTCAGGTTCTGGCTAAAGCCCTGGGGGATAAGGCCGGCATTAAACGCTATGGCACCGCCTTTGTACCGATGGATGAAGCGCTGGCTATGGTGTCGCTCGATATCAGCGGGCGGCCGTATCTGGTGTTTGAGGCGGTACTGCCCAGTGAACGGGTCGGCCAGTTTGACAGTGAACTGACAGAGGAATTTTTGCGGGCCCTTTGTGTTCATGCCGGTCTTACCCTGCATGTGCGGCTGTTGGCAGGCAAGAATACCCATCATATTATCGAAGCCATCTTTAAGGCCTTGGGCCGGGCACTGGCCGAGGCCACCGGCCGGGACGAACGGATACAGGGTGTTATGTCCAGCAAGGGGATATTATAAGGAGGATTAGCCATGGCGCTCAACACGTTGGCAATTATTGATTACGGCATGGGCAACCTGCACAGTGTGTCCAAAGCCTTTGCTAAATTAAACGCAGAAACCGGCGGCGGCTATGAGATTGTTGTGACCAGCGAGCCGACGGTGATTGGCGGCGCGGCCAAGGTCGTGCTGCCCGGGGTAGGGGCCTTTGGCGATTGTATGGCCAACCTCGACCGCTATGGCCTTATTCCTATTATTAAAGAAGTGGCTGGACGGGATACACCGTTTCTGGGAATCTGCCTGGGCTTACAGCTTTTGTTTGCCGGCAGTGAAGAAGACCCCGGTGTGCCCGGGCTGGGAATTCTGCCGGGAATGGTATGCAAGCTCAGTGCCCCCGGTGTAAAAATTCCTCATATGGGCTGGAACAGTCTGGACATGAAGTCGTCCAGCTATCTTTTTGCGGACCTGCCGTCAGCTCCGTTTGTTTATTTTGTCCACAGCTATCATGCCGTACCGGCAGATGACCGGCTGGTAACGGCAGTCACTCAATATGGCGGCACGGTTACGGCCGCGGTAGGCTGCGGCAATGTGCAGGCCGTGCAGTTTCATCCGGAAAAATCAAGCGCGACCGGTCTGAAAATCTTAGCCAATTTTTTAAGGGGTTGAACAATTCATGATAATCTATCCGGCAATTGATATCCGGGGCGGACGCTGCGTCCGCCTGACAGAAGGGCGTTTCGACCAGGAGACCGTATTTGCCGATAACCCGGCGGCGATGGCGCTCAGATGGGCAGCCGCCGGGGCCGAGTATCTGCATGTTGTCGATCTGGACGGCGCGTTAGCCGGTAAGCCGGTCAATCTTGAGGCGGTCCGGGCCATCACTAACGCTGTGTCCATACCGGTGCAGCTGGGGGGCGGCATCAGGTCGCTGGCGACCATTGAGCAAGTGCTGGCGGCCGGCGTCAGCCGGGTGATTCTGGGGTCAGCCGCAGTCCGCAAGCCTGAGTTGGTGAAGGAAGCCTGCCGGCAGTTCGGCAGCCGGATTGTGGCGGGGATTGATGCCAGAGACGGCCAGGCCGCGCTGGAAGGCTGGGAGGTGGCAGGCGGAATCGGGGCCGAGGAGCTGGCTGTAAAAATGGCGGCCGCCGGCGTGGCCCGTATTATTTATACCGACATTGCCCGTGATGGTACGCTGCAGGGGGTTAATGTGGCGGCGACAGCGGCGCTGGCGGCGGCGGCCGGGATTCCGGTCATTGCCTCGGGCGGTGTTAAAAGCCTGGCGGACATTACGGCCCTCCAGGCGGTTAATCAGGCGCAGGGGATTGAGGGCGTTATTGTCGGTAAAGCCATTTATACCGGAGCGGTCGATTTGGCGGCAGCCATCCGCCTGGCCAGGGAAGGGGGGGCATAATGTATACGAAACGGATTATTCCCTGCCTTGACGTAAAAGACGGGCGGGTGGTAAAAGGCACGAACTTTGTCGGCCTGCGGGATGCCGGCGATCCGGTGGAACTGGCGAAGGTGTATGATATCAGGCTTGCCGATGAATTGATTTTTCTGGATATTACGGCCTCGTCTGATGAACGCACGACGATGGTGGATGTGGTGGAACGGGTGGCGGCCGAGGTGTTTATACCCTTTACGGTGGGCGGCGGCATACGTACGGTGGAGGATATCCGGACGATGCTCAAAGCCGGGGCGGACAAAGTTTCCCTGAATACGGCCGCTGTAAAAAAGCCGGAGCTGCTGGCCGAAGGAGCCAAGCGGTTCGGCCGCCAGTGTATCGTATTGGCTGTTGATGCCCGGCGTACCGTGCCCGGCCGGTGGGAGGTCTATATTAACGGCGGCCGGACACCGACAGGCCTGGATGTACTGGCCTGGGTACAGCAGGCCACCGCCCTGGGGGCCGGCGAAATTCTTTTAACAAGTATGGATAAAGACGGGACTAAGGATGGTTATGATATTGAGCTTACCAAAGCGGTATCTGAAGCTGTCAATGTGCCGGTCATCGCTTCCGGCGGGGCCGGTGAGCTTGCGCATTTCTATGAGGTACTGACAGCCGGCAAAGCCGATGCCGTACTGGCGGCGTCAGTCTTCCACTATGGCCAGTTTACTGTTGGCCAGGTAAAACAATATCTACAAGCCCGCGGGGTAGAGGTGAGATTATGAATGATAGTAACATCAAATATGATGACAAGGGACTAGTACCGGCCATTATTCAGGATGAAGCCAGCGGTACTGTGCTTATGCTGGCCTATATGAACGCCGAGGCGCTCCGCAAGACCCGGGAAACCGGCGTGACCTGGTTTTACAGCCGCAGCCGGCGTACGCTCTGGCAGAAAGGGGAAACCTCCGGCCATGTGCAGGCTGTTAAAGAACTGTATTATGACTGTGATGCCGATACGATCCTGGTCAAAGTCAGCCAGACCGGTGCCGCCTGCCATGAAGGGACCTTCTCCTGTTTCAGCCGCAGGCTGGATGGCGGCAACGGGCAGACAGACAAGCCGGTTGAGCCGGATGCGGTGGCTAAAGAGCCGCTGGCCGGCATTATCTATGAACTGTATCATGTCATCAACGACCGCAAGCACAACCCTAAAGAAGGTTCTTATACCAATTACCTGTTTGCAAAAGGCCAGGATAAGATACTGAAAAAGGTTGGCGAAGAAGCGGCGGAAACCATCATTGCCTCCAAGAATCAGGATAAAGCCGAGATCCTGTACGAGATGGCCGACCTCTGGTATCATTGCCTGGTATTGCTGGCTAACCATAACATTGCTCCCAGTGAACTGCTGGCGGAATTAAAAAAACGCAGGCAATAGCCGGCACGCTGCATCCACCAGGATGCGGCGTGTTATTGTTTGGGACATTAAAAAGGTTGACAGAATTACCTCTCTCCGCTACGCTTTTTATATTGAGGTGAAATAGTGAGCGCAGGAGGGATCGGGTGTTGAAGTTGTTGCAGATGATCGGGCAAGGAACGTTGTTGTGGATTGTTTATTGGTTGGGCAACCAAATCACTGCCATTACCGGGTTGCCCATTCCTGGCACCGTATTTGGGATGGTGCTGCTGTTTTTACTTTTGCTGAGTGGCATTATTAAGCTGCGCTACATCCAGGAGGCGGCCGACTTTTTGCTTAAGCATATGCTGTTTTTCTTTATCCCCATCGCTGTAGGTCTAATGGACTGGGGCGCTGTATTTTATGAGCACGGCCTGGTTTTGGCAGCAGCCCTGCTGGCCGGTGCCGTATTACCCTTCTTTACCGTCGGGGCTTTGACCCAGTTGCTGCGCAGGGGGGACAAGTAATGCAGACGGTGATTACTATTGTTGCGATTCTAGCTACGGCAGGGGTGTATCTTTTTAGCCGCTACTTATATTTCCGCTATAATAATCCGTTGATCAATATCGTGCTGCTCAGCACGGCGGCGATTATCGCGCTGCTGGTTGCCTGCAAACTGCCTTATACCGCTTATGTCCCGGCTAAAGACATCATGACTTTTTTGCTGGGGCCGGCTACCGTTGCCCTGGCAGTGCCGCTTTACCGCAACCGTGATTTATTGAAACAGTATGGCCTGGCAATTATTTTGGGTGTCGGCGCAGGGAGCCTAGTGTCAATGGCAGCTGTGCTGTTTATTACTCAGGCCGGCGGCTTAGCAAGGGATATTATTGTTTCCATCATCCCCAAGTCATCAACAATCCCCTTTGCCGTCGGGGTTGCCCAACTGGCTGGCGGCAACCCGGCCCTGGCCGTAGCCTTTGTTGTCGCCACAGGCACTTTTGGCTCGGTGGCCGGTCTCAGCTTGCTGACCTGGTTTAAGATCCACGACCCGGTGGCCCGCGGTTTGGCTATGGGAACGGTAGCCCATGGCCAGGGAACGGCGATGGCGCTCCTGGAAGGGGAGCGGCCAGGTTCGATGGCCGGTGTGGCCATGGCCCTGGCCGGTGTGTTTACGGCTCTGGCAGCGCCTGTTCTTGTCAGTTTGTTTGTTGGCTAAATAAAATAATTGCGCAATTCTTATTTATTGTGTAAACTGTATATATATATGTATATACGTGAATGAGTAAAGAGTGACGGCAAGGGGCGGTTTTATGAAAAGTCGCGAAAATTTGATCCCTGTGTATTACCGGTTAGCCGAAGATATAAAACAGCAAATCGAGGCAGGCGAGCTTAAAGATGGTGAATTGCTGCCAACGGAAGCGCAACTGGGGGAAAAATACGGCATCAGCCGGATGACCGTGCGGCAGGGGATTGCGCTGCTGGCCGAAGCCGGCTTGATTGACACCGTTAAGGGCAAAGGCAGTTTTGTAACCCGGCCTCGCCTGAATCAGCTGGTCATCGATCTGAAGAACAGCGGTGTCAATGATGAACAGCTGCGTTACAAGCTGTTAGGTGTCAACCTGATCCGCAATAACCTGAATTTGGCCAGCGAGTTAGGTTTTACCGGGCAATCCAGCATTATTACCGTAAAGCGCCTCCTGCTAAAAGGCGCTCAGCCTGTAGCGATTGAAGAGAAGTTTTTGCGGTATCAGAAAGGAAAGCCGCTGCTCGAAACGCAGCTGGAATATGCCGATTTTCCTGAATTGGTGGCCAAACATCAGGAAAGTGTACCTGTCCGCAATGATATGGTCATATCGGTGGCAGCTTTGTTGCCGGAACAAGCCAAATTATTAGAGGCTGATGAGGTCCTGCCGGCGCTTGTCATTAAACAGGTTATTTATGCCAAGGGGGATAATCCGCTGGGCGTTTCCATCATGGTTTGTCATAAAGACCGCTTTGAATTAAAGGCAACCTCATATCCACTTTCAGGAAGGTTGTGAAACTATGTTAAAGACCCAGAAGATGCTTGTTGCCGCCATGTCCCGCCTGGATGAAGCCATGGTCATTAATTTAGTCAAGCAAGGCCTGCAAATGGGAATAAGTCCGTATGTGCTGCTGGATGAAATCAGGGCCGGCACCGACCGGGTCGGCGAGCTGTACAGCAAAGGCGAGTATTTTTTGTCAGATTTGATTATGGCCTCTGAGATTTTTAAGGATGTGCTGACCCTGGTCATCAAAGACCAGACGGTTACTCAGCGTTCTCTTTATCCTACGGTTATTTTCGGGACCGTTGAAGATGACATCCATGATATCGGCAAAAATATCACCACAGGCATTATGCGCTATAATGGGTTTGATATTTGCGATTTGGGGGTTGATGTGCCGGGACCTAAATTTGTTGAAGCCGTAAAAAAATATAATAGCCGGGTGGTATGTTTAACCGGGCTTGTTACCGAGGCCTTTGAATCGATGAAGAACACGATTATTCTTCTGGATGAGGCCGGGCTTCGATCTCAGACCAGCGTAATTATCGGCGGCTTAGTTAATGAAAGTGTCAGGAAATATACAGGCGCCGATTATTGGGCGACCGACTGCACTAAAGTTACAGAATTATGCCGCAATATTTTTGTGACAAATCAGCGAATGATTCAGTCGTCGTAAAGGAAGGGATTGCATGGGGACGGCAATATTAGCCTGTCAGACCCTGCGGGATGAGCTAACACTGGCACTTAAAACCACTGGTGCCGATTATCCGGTTTTTTATATCGAGTCAGGGCTGCATGACACACCGGACTTGCTGCATAAGCGCATACAGGAAGAAATCAACCGTATCGATAATGTGGATGTAATCCTATTAGTGTTTGGTTATTGCGGCAATAGCCTGCTCAATATAAAGTCCGACAAAGCTACACTGGTGCTGCCCAAGGTGGATGACTGCATTCCCTTGCTGCTGGGCTCCTGTGAAGCGAAAAGAAATATATCAAAAGAAGCAGGCACCTATTTTTTAACCAAAGGCTGGCTGGATTATGAAAACAACCTGCTGCGTGAGTTTGAGCGCTGTATTGAGCGTTACGGCCAGGCGAAAGCCCTGAGAATTATGAAAATAATGATGGGTCACTATAAACGGTTTATGTTGATCGATACCGGGGCTTATGCTGTGGACAGCATCCTGGCCCAGACGCAGAATTTTGCCGAGCAGCTTAACCTGTGTCATGAGGTGGTGCCGGGTTCGCTGCGGTTATTCCATAAGCTCCTGCAGGGGGACTGGGATGATGAGTTCCTGGTATTGCCTCCGGGTCAGGCTGTGACGATGCAGGATATTTGCCGGGACAGCAGCGGGCAGGTCCGTCTCACTCAAAGCACAGCCTTACAGCTGTGCGGCAACAAATAAACAAAAAATATACGTCCGGGAACCTCTGGCGGGGTTGCGGACGTCTTTTTTTTGTTAGTTTCCTCCGCATTGATAAACATTATAATTTCATAATGCAAGGGGTAAAAATCTATACTTTACAGGGCACAGGCGGCTTCTGCCGTCGTCTTACAGGACTTGGCGCAAGCCAAGTCTTTTCTTAGCCTGTAAGAAAGTATACCTTTCCGTCCGGATAAGGGCAACATCGACTTTTGCCTTCGCTAAGGCTCGGTGCAAGCCGTGTTTTTTTTATTTACTGGAACTAACGGGCGGCCAGTTTCCTCAGCGGGGGTTTGTCCTTGAGTTTTAGGTTATCAAACTCCTTGAGGAACAGCGGGATGACCGGATTGGGATTGGTTTTTTTCCAGATCAGGGCGATATTTCCATAAGCATTAGGCCCGTTCATCGCCACCAGGGAGATGTTATGGCGCAGCATTTGACAAAAGACCGGGTCAAAACCCCAAAAGGAAATACCCAGCCCGGCTGTAACCTGCCAGAAGAGGGTTTCCACCCGGAGCGGCTGGCTGACAATGTCCGGAGTAAAGCCGCGGGCAGTGCATTGCTGAATGAACCATTCCAGGCCAATAGGAAAAGCCGCGGGAGACATAAGAATGAAACGTTCCTGTTTCAACTCGGCCAGATCAATTGAGTATCTGCTGGCATAAGGATGATGGCGCGGCAATAAGAAACACAGCCGGGCCCGGCGGATGGTACAGGTTTCAAATTTTGAGGTAAACTCACTGCCTACGAAGGTATCGAACCCGATATCCAGTTCCTGGCGGGCCAGCGCTTCGTTGATCAAGGGGACAGGCATAACCTGGATATCAAGCTTGACATGAGGGTAAAGGGCGGCAAAGTGTTTCAGGGCTTTAGGCAAAAAGACATGTTCAAGGCCTATGCAGCCGATACGCAGCGTCCCCCAAACCTCCAGCTGTGATTTGCGGGTTCTTTCGAAGACCTCGCTGATTCTGGTCAGGAGTGAACGGGACTCAGCGAACAACGTGGCCCCCGGCGGTGTCAGCCGGACCGAATGATGTGTACGGACAAACAGCTGAACGCCCAGTTGCTCCTCCAATTCGGCAATATGCTTGCTGAGCGTTGACTGGCTTATATAGAGCTGTTCAGCAGCCTTGGTGAAGTTTAAATGCTCAGCCACATAGATGAAGGAACGTAAATGCCGGATATCTTCCATTCTAGCCTCTCCCCCTCAGGATAATCTGCCGGTGTACCTGCTATAAAATATATGTTCGAAATTTTCTGACTAGAATTATCATATCGCTTCCAATACGTATTTTCAACAGCAGCTACAGGCTATTGGTTATGATTTTTTGCACAACCATAAGTCAATTTTTGAATTTCACAGAGGCTTTCCCGGCATGCTATCATGACTTCGGAAAGAATATTCAAAAAATTGGCAAAGGGGGTGCAAGGCGGCAGGTAGGCAACGTAAAGCTAGGGGGGATGGTATGGGGAAGGATAGCATGACGGCCGAGGAGCGCCTGCAGGCCACCATTGCTCTTAAGCCGGTTGACCGGGTAGTGTGCGCGCCGGAAACCGGCAATTACGCCGGGCAATATGCCGGCATAACCAATAAAGAGTTTGTCTGGGAGTTTACTACCAAGGGCCTGGCGGCGATTGAGCAACTCGCCGGCGACTATCCCCTGTGGGATTGCTGCGGTGATATTAACGGCATTACCAGCGGTTATGTCGCCGCCAGAGCCGGTATGGGGAAGATGAAGCTGCCGGGCCGGGAACTGCCGGACAATGCTCCCAGCCAGGTACTGGAAACAGAGGTTATGTCCCGGGCAGATTATCAAATCGTTACAGACCAAGGGTATGGCGAGTACCACCTAAACTTCCTGGAGCGGGCTAACGGCATCAGCCGGGCGGAAGTGCTGGCTGGCTTAGCGGAAGCAGGACGGGTGCGGGCGGCAGAGCTTGCTGCCATCCGGCAGCGGGGGCAGGCGCCGCTGTATGGCGATCTGGGCGGCCTGGTCCCTTTTGACACTTTTTCTCTGACCAGGTCAATCGAAAAATATTATAAAGACATGTTTCAGATTCCCGACCGGCTGGAAGAATTAATGCCGATTCTGGTTGACGCTTTTGTGGCAGGCGCGGAAAAAACAGTGGCCGCAACCGGTGTAAACCGGGTTTTTATCGGCGGCAGCCGGTCGGCCGGACAGTTTATCGCCAAGAAATATTTTGACAGGCTGGTCTGGCCGTATTGTAAAGAGTTAGTGGCAAGATTAGTGGCCGGAAATATTGTGCCTGTATTGCATTTTGACTGTGACTGGACCAAAAATCTGGAGTACTTCCTGGAGCTGCCTAAAGGCAAATTCATTCTGGCGCTGGACGGGGCCACCGACATCTTTCGGGCCAAAGAGATACTGAACGGTCATTGCGCCCTCCATGGCGACGTGCCGGCTGCGTACCTTACGGTGGCATCACCGGCCGAGCTTGAGGAATACTGCAAAAAGCTGATCACTGTTGTCGGCAGGGGCGGCGGCTTTTTATACGCCTGTGGCTGTTGTATGCCGATGAATGCCAGGCATGACAATGTAAAAGTCTTTTTTGAGGCCGTGGAAAAGTACGGCTACTATTAAGCGAGAAGGTGAAGCTATGGAACGAATGCGTCTGAAAGCGGCGGTATTATCCATTTCCCTGCTGCTGCTGGCAGCTACGGCCGTGTCGCCGGCCCTGGCCAATATCGGCGCGGCTTTTCCCGGCGCCAGCGCCCAGACCATTATGCTGCTGGTGGCATTGCCATCCATGACAATGGTGCTGGCATCGCTGGTATTCAGCAAGCTGAGCGATTATTTGAGCCGGCGGGGGCTCTTCCAGTTGGCGATGGCGCTTTTTCTCACCGGCGGCATAAGTCCCTATTTTATGAATGACCTTACATTGATTCTCGGCATGAGGGCGGTGCTGGGCCTGAGTCTGGGCCTCATCTTTCCCCTGTCCATTGTCCTCATCTCGGATTTCTTTGCCGGCAATGAGCGGGATACCGTCATGGGGCTGCAAAGTGTTGCCGTTAATCTGGGCGGGATTATTTTTACCATGCTGGGCGGTTTGCTCTGTACGGTTGACTGGCATAACACCTTTCTTGCCTACGCGGTCGGTTTTGTGATCCTCCTGTTTGTTTACGCTTACCTGCCCGAGCCGGACCGGGTCAAAACGGCTGCCGGCCCGGATAAGCCGGCGGTTAAGGAGCCCTTGCCCGGCCGGGTATATTTTACAGAATTTCTGGTGTTTAGCTACAATCTGCTGATCTTTGCCTTTTTTACCAATGTGGCAATTCTGGTTGTCGGGGAAAATCTGGGCAATGCAGCCAGTGCCGGGCTGGCGCTGACCGTCTTTACCGGCGGCGGACTGCTGGGGGGATTATTGTTCGGCAAGACGATGCAAGCCTTGAAAAGCTTTACCATCCCCCTGGGCTGGCTGGTAACCGGCAGCGGCATGGCGCTTGTCGCCGGTGGGCATGATTTCGGAATACTATTGGCAGGCTGCCTGCTCGGGGGCATTGGCTTTTCCACAACCTGTCCGGCCTTTTTTGTGGCCCTGTCCGTACTGTCACCGCCGCCGCGGGTTGCCTTTAGTATCGCGCTGGCCTCAGCCCTGAGCGGGATTGGCCAGTTTGCCGCGCCTTTCGTGTTTGAGTTGCTTGCTGCTCCCTTTAACCAGGGGCCGGGGCGTTTTTATCTGCTGATCAGTGCGGTGGCGTTTTTGGCTGTCGGGCTGCTGCTGCTATTGCATAACTATACGCAACAGCCCAGGACAACAGGCGTGAAAGGTTAAAATGCAAATACAAAGGGAGAGGTGGAACAGTATGAAAACAGCACAACAATTACTGCAGGAGCGTACAGAGAGACTGAAAAAAACCATTCATTTTGAGAAAACCGACCGGACTCCGGTAATCCTGACCGGCGATGCTTTCTGCGCCCGCCATGTCGGCATGAAGCTGTCCGAGTTCTGCTCAAATATGAAGGCTTCCCATGAGGCCATCTTAAGCTCCTTCCAAGACATGGGCGATGTTGACGGCACCGGCGGCACCTTTGCCGCGGCGACGATGTTTCCGTTAATGTTTTATACAAGGATCAAATTGCCCGGGCGCGAGCTGCCTGAGGACACGCCGTGGCAGCTTGACGAACAGGAAATGATGACGGTGGAGGATTATGACGTCATTTTGAATAAAGGCTGGAAGGAGTTTAGCAATGATTATCTGAAAAACCGCTTAGGCGTTGATGTTGATTCCCTGCTGGCCCAGTTGGCCGATGTTCCCCGGTTTGCCAGAAATTTTGAAGAGGCCGGTTATCTGGTATATACGCCCAGCGCGTCAATTACGGTTAATGAATACCTGAGCGGCGGCCGGTCGTTCCCCAAATTTATGAGAGATGTATTTAAAATGCCCGACAAAGTAGAGGCTGTTTTAGATGTCATACTGGCAGAGACGCTGCTTGATTTCCGGCAGCAAATCAGGGCGCTGAAGCCGCTGGTGGTATTTATATCCCCCGCCCGGGGGGCCAGTGAGTTTTACTCCCCTAAAATCTGGGAGCGCTTTGTCTGGAAATATCTCAAGGCGGCAGCCGAGGTAATCATTGAGGAAGGAGCGGTGGCCGACCTGCATATTGACGGTAATTGGGAACGGGATCTGGAATATTTCAAGACATTGCCCCGGCACAAATGCATCTTTGAGTCGGACGGCGCTACCAATATGTATAAGGTCCGGGAAATACTCGGCGACCACATGGCCATAAAAGGGGATGTGCCGGCGGCGCTGCTGACGCTGGCCACGCCGGATGAGGTCTATAACTATAGTACAAAATTAATTAAGGATATGGGAACAGGGTTTATTCTTGCTTCCGGCTGCACCATACCGCCCAATGCCAAAGTGGAAAACGTCAAAGCCATGGTAGCGGCTGCGACCGGAAAATAAGGCTGACGGTTATTTAGAGAGAAAAAGCAGGCAATAAAAGGTGGGGAAAATATGAATAAGGACAGCCTAAAGAAAAAACTGGTGGTTACCCTGGCGTGGGCCGCATTGACTGGTTGCACCGCGAGCGTGCTGGCGGCCGCTCCCAACCCTTTTGGTGATGTTCCTGCCAGGCATTGGGCCTATGAGGCAGTGAGCAAGCTACAACAGGAAGGCCTGATTGACGGTGATGGCACAGGCAATTTCCAGGGCGAACGAACGGTTACCCGCTATGAGATGGCGCAGATGGTGGCGCGAGCCGTGTGGAATGCGGAAAGAGCCGATGCAAAAGACAAAGCCCTGATTGACAAGCTTGCGGCTGAGTTTACCAATGAGCTGAACAGCCTGGGCGTGCGGATGGAAGCCGTGGAGAAGAAAAGCGACAGGTTAACCTTTAACGGCTTTCTGCATTTGTCAGAGCAGGTCTGGGATAACAGCGGCGATTTTAAAAACAGCACCGGCCTGACCGGCGACACCCCGCACCCGCGGGATGGCCATTATCCGGCCCTGGGTATTGACTTATATATTAATTACAAGGTCAACGATAAATGGCAGGTAAAGATTGAAGATGAAGCCGTCAGGGATTTCCGGAGCGGCGGCTATTGGTCAAACGGCGGTGCGGCCGACGGTTCCGTGAGCGCCAGCCAGCGTAATGGCCAGATGTATGCGGAGGGACTTGTCGGTGCTACCACTGTTAAGGCCGGCAAATTTGATTATGGCGCTGCCTATGGCCTGATGGTGGCCCCGGGGCGAAAAGGCGTGGAGGGGGTGCAGTTCGCTGTAGGCGAAAAATCAAAAACAATATGGACTTACGGGTATTTCAGACAGGGCTGGGCCGGCAATGCGACGAATCCGTACCTTATTGCCAGCACAACCGATAATCGCTATGTGGCCCTGGAGTTTAATACACCGCTGGCGGGAGATACTAATTTAAAAGCGGCCTATCATTATCTCAGCACTGACGGCGCTGACGGGCGGGTTTTTTCCGATCGCATCAGACTGTGGGAAGCCGGTGTGGATAAGATCATTGCCAAGGATCTGCAGTTGTTTGCAACTTTTGGCCAATCCAACGCGTCCGAGCAGAATAAAGCCTACATAGCCGGTCTCAACTACAAACGGGCTGAGCTAACCAAACCCGGCTCTTATGGCCTTACGGCCCGGTATATCCGGGCTGAGGCCAAATCCTCCATCGCCCCTGACAATTATTGGGTCTCAAAGTACGATTGGGGGCTGGAAGGGCCTGAGCTAAGCGGTATGGTGATGGTGGATAAAAATGTCGGCATCATGTTCTGGGCTTCGTCCCTGAAAGCAACGGACGGTATTCATGCCGGCAAATTAAATACTGTGAAGGCCGAGCTGGACTTTTTCTTCTAATGGGGCAGCGGAAAAAAGCAATTTAATTGCAAGAATAGTATAAAAATATTGACACCACAAGGGTTATCCATTACTCTATATCTAGATGTATATATAAGAAAGAAGATTGCCGCCGGCAGTCTTCTTTTACCTGTTTACAGCATCTGGATAGTAAGTTTTTCATTATCGTGCCAGGCCATTGCGTCTGGTACCTCATCTCCCTTAAAATCAAGGATAGTTTGCGCATCTTTTTCCGCCCTGCGTTGTTGTCGTCGCCTTACATATGTCCGATATGCGCGGCTCCTCCGCCTAGCCGGCCGAAAAAATCTGCGCAAACTATTCCCTCGATTTTAAGAAAGATGAAGTACTAGGGAGGTAAAAACATGGAAGCAATTTTTAGTGATTTAGTGCAGGCCGCGTTAGACTCCAAGGCGGACCATGCGGCGATTGCCGAAGTAGCCCAAATCAAATTTGTTGAGGATTTTAGAAAAGCCTGTGAGCAGAATGTTTGCCGGAAGTATAACACGAACTGGGTCTGTCCCCCTGCTGTCGGGCCGTTTGCAGAATTAAAAGCCCAGGCCTGCCAGTATAAGTACGGGCTCTTGTTTCAAACCGTCCACCAAATGAAAAGCTCGTTTGACTGGAACGGCATGGTGGCGGCGAAAAAAATCCATGATCGGGTATTCCGGGAACTGTTGGACCGGGTTAAAAAAGATTACAAGCTGCAGGGAATTCTGCCTTTAAATGCCGGCGCCTGTGAGTATTGTGAAAAGTGCGCCTATCTGGACAATAAGCCCTGCCGGTTTCCGGAGGAGGCGTTTGCCTCGGTGGAAGCCTACGGCATTGATGTCATCAATCTGGAAAAAACCTGCGGCATTCCCTATTACAATGGCAAGAACACCGTATCGTATGTCGGACTGATCCTGTTTAACCTGGAAGAGGAGTGTTAAGATGAACAGGCAGCAGGGGCTGAAGTCCCTTATCATAACTTGCCGGACCATTCAGGCCGAGGTTGATAAGGCCATTAAACAGACAGACTGTGGCTTTCCGGTGCTTTATCTGGAATCGGCTCTGCATAACGAACCGGATAAGCTGAGGGGTGTTCTGCAGGAGGTGTTGAACCGGGCCGGCAATGTTGACCAGGTACTGGTATTGATGGGATACTGCGGCAATGCCATTTTGGGCCTGAAACCGGCAGGCTTCAGGCTGGTCATCCCCCGGGCGGACGACTGTCTCACTATGCTGCTGGGGTCGCAGCAGAAACGGGCCGAGGTGCAAAGAACAATGCCAACCTATTTCCTGTCCAGCGGCTGGCTTACGAGCTGGGAACAAATGGAACGCACCATATTTGAGGAGTACGAGCGGACGATTAAGCGGTATGGCCGGGAAAAGGCGGATAAAATACTGCGCATTACCTTCAAGCACTATAAAAGAATAGGGTTAATCGATACCGGCGAGTTTCCGCTGGCGGAACTGATGGCCAAAGCCCAGGTGCATGCCGATTTTCTGCAGCTGACATGTGAGGTGATTCCCGGAACCCTGGCTTATCTGCGTAAATTTCTCACCGGTCCCTGGGATCAGGATTTTATCATCATAAACCCGGGGGAGACCATTGTGATGGAGCATTTGTTTGGTAAACGGGAGAATGGCAGCCTGCCGCCAGACAAACCAGCCCCCGGCGCATAGAACAGAAGCCTGGGTGCAGGTGACCTAGTACCTCATCTCCCTTAAAACCAAGGATAGTTTGCGCATCTTTTCCCGCACTGCTTCGTTGTCGTCACCTTACATATGTCCGATATGCGCGGCTCCTCCGCCTTGCATTGCGAAAAAATCTACGCAAACTATTCCCTCGCTTTTTAAGAAAGATGAGGTACTAGGCTTCTGGCGTAAGGCGATGACGGTCATTCGCCGCTCCTTTGCAGGTTATCTGCAATTAACACTTAGCTTAACACCGGCAGAACCTCCTGCCCCCTGTCGGTTCCAAAGCGGTGACTCAATGGGAGGGGGGAAGATATCGTTATCGCTGAACGGCGGCAGCCCCATACTGTTTTGAAAAAACTGAATGGCGCTTTTGGCTTTGTTAAGAAACAGGGGAATGGCCGGATTCCGATTTGTCCGTTTCCACGATGCGACCATCTCCACCTGGGCGTCGTCGCCTTCCAGTTTCAGAAACCGGAGATTAGGGCTGGCATAAGGTTTGGTGGTGAAATAGGGGAGAATAGCGATGCCTTCGCCAGACTCAATCAGCGTGAGTAAAATCTCGGTCAGAAAAGGACGTTCGACGAAATTAGGCGTAAAGCCCCTGTTGTTGCACAGGCGCAGGGTAAAGTCATAAGGGCAGGGCGCCACTTCGCGGTTAAGAACAACAAAGGGCTCCCGCGATACAACCGCTAAATCCAGTTGCGGTTCATTCGCCAGCGGGTGGTCGCTGGGCATTACAAAACATTCCACATCCCAGTACAGTGTTTGCCAGACTACTTTAGGGGTGTTTTGCAGGGCAACCGACATCGTCAGGCCGATATCCACATCCCCCCGCTCTATTGCCGTGTTCAGACTGCCCCAATTCAACTGTTTGAGGATTAATTTAATCTTCGGATAAGAGCTGCGAAAGTCTTTGACCAATTTAGGCAGATAGTGTTTGGTATGGGATTCTAAAAAACCGATTTTTATAGTGCCGGCAAAACCGGAAGCGGTGTGGCGGGCTTTTTTTATTGCTTCTTCCGAGGCGGCGATAATGAATTTGGCCTCTTTCACAAAAACCTGACCGGCTTCTGTCAGTTGGACCGAATGGGAATTTCTCGCAAATAGTTTAACATCAAGCTGCTTTTCTAAATCTGCAATTTGTAGACTTACTGCTGATTGTGTGAGGTATAAGTGCCTGGCGGCTTCCGTAAAATTTAACCGCTCTGCGACACAAATGAAGATTTCCAATTGTCGAATGTCCATAAACTCCTCCTGCTATTAGAATATATGGAGACTTGAAGATGTGAGAATATTAAGTAAATTCTAGCGTGACGCTACAATGGCTAAGCCCGGTGCGTTGCGACAGACAGCTGTTGGTGATACTCTCATTTCTTATTATTTATCTATACGCAAGTACTGTGCCAAGTGAGATGTAAGCATTTACCCGGCCTATTTCAGCTTTTTGATGAATTGTGTCATCACAGTTGTCAGCTAGACAGTGCTGTTGTTTAGCCCTGGCCAATTAACAGAGATGAAAAAATGCATCATATTCGATGCGTTTTTTCATCCTGCTAGAAAGGTTAACTTTCCCTGGATAAGGGCAACAGCGGCTTCCGCTTTCGCTAAGGCTCGGCGCAAGCCGTGCTTTCTTTACCTATTAATTATGCGCACGCCGTGGCAGGGAGCCGGCATGTAGCTATACTGTGCGCATCACGCGTCCGGCCTGCGAGCATACTAAGACTGCTTCCCTTACCTGTGGAGAAATTAGAAGACACGGTGCCTTGAGGGCAAACGGCTGCAAGCAGGCAGCAGCAGCGCTGGCAATACGGATCAGACGGCGGCTAACCATACCGGTGACGGCAAGAGCACTCCAGCCGGCAATGACAACAGCGATGGCATATAGTCATCCGGCTGTACGGTGGAGTTTCTGCTTTTCTTTATTGTAACATAAAAGCATTGTTTTTTTTTATGGCTGCAATGAGAAAAGTGAATTTCCCTCAGAATCTATTCCGGTTTATTATAAACATGTCTGATATATGATGCTGCCTGCTGTTTGCATACAAACAATAAGATTTTGAGGCCCGGTCATCAACTAACATGTAAGGGGGAGCAAATTATGAAAACACCGCAAGAATTGCTGCTGGAGCGGAAAGAGAGAATAAGAAAGGCCGTAGCGCTGGAGAAAACGGATCGCACACCGGTAGTTACCCTGGCTGATGGTTTTTGTGCCACCCATATGGGGGTTAAGCTGTCCGATTTTTGCTCAAGCCTAAAAGCTTCCAACAAAGTAATGGTGGACTCCATAAAAGAGCTGGGAGATATAGACGGGTTTGATTCCGCGTTTGCGGCGGCCCTCCTGTTTCCTTTAGGCTTTATGACCAATATCAAGCTGCCGGGACGGGAACTGGCCGACGATGTGGTGTGGCAGCTTGATGAAAAAGAGGTTATGACAGTCGAGGATTATGACACGATTTTGAATAAGGGCTGGACCCCTTTTATGCAGGATTATGTGGTTAACCGGCTCAATGTTCAGTTTGATTCAATCATGGCGGAACTGGCAGATACCCCGCAAATGGTAAAAAACTTTGAAGATGCCGGTTATGTGGTGTACTCCCCGCTTGTTATCAATCTGGTTAATGAACTGCTTAGCGGCGGCCGCTCCATGCCTAAATTTATTCAGGATCTGTATAAGCGCCCTGATAAAGTCGAGGCGGTGCTGGATGTCATCCAGGCAGAGGTTTTGGTTAATATGCGCAACCAGATCCGCGCGACCAATTCTACGTATGTATTTATATCGCCGGCCCGGGGCGCAAGCGAATTCTTCTCGCGGAAGCTGTGGGAACGGTTTGTCTGGAAATATTTAAAACAGGTGGCGGATGTAATTATCGAAGAAGGAGCGGTAATTAATTTCCATATTGATTCCAACTGGGAACGGGATTTAGAATACTTTACGGATTTTCCGGTCGGCAAATGCGTATTTGAAACAGACGGCGCCACTAATATTTACAAGATAAAGGAGGTTCTCGGCAGCCGCATGTGTATTAAGGGTGATGTGCCGGCCGCCCTGTTTACCCTGGGAACCCCTGATGAAGTATACAATTACAGCGCAAAATTAATCAGGGATATGGGACCGGGCTTTATTCTGGCATCAGGCTGCGCCGTACCGGTCAATGCCAAGGTGGAAAATGTCAAGGCCATGATTGCGGCCGCCACCGGGAAGTAAGACGGAGCATTTTATTTGTCAATCGGTGCAATAAGGAGAATCAATTTCCCAAGCGGTACCATTTGCGCTATCATGTTAACAGAAAGATAAAACTACTGTTGTGGGGTGGAATAAATGACAGCAAAAAAAGATGTTATGACAGCAGAAGAAAGACTTGTGGCCACAATTAACCTTGAGCCTGTGGACCGGGTGGTATGTGCGCCCATGATTGACCAGTATGCCGGCCAGTTCGCCGGCCTTACCAACAAAGAGTTTATGTGGGACTGGGAAAAATGCATGGCTGCGATTGATAAAGTGCATGAGGCGTTTCCGGTCTGGGATAGCAACCCTTTTATCATGTGCGAGCGTTACGCCCCGCTGATGAAGAAGGTTGGCCTTATGCGGACCAAGATGCCTGGCACCGAGCTGCCGGACAATGCCTCTTTCCAGATGCACGAGGTCGAGATTACTACCCAGGCTGATTATGATCTGCTGATCGAAAAAGGCCTGCTGGCGTATGTGACAAAATTCAACGAGGTTGCTTTTGGCACAAACCCCGAGGAAATGCTGCAGGCGATGATCGAGAAAGGCAAATTGCTTGCCGATGAAAACCAGCGTACGGCACGCCGCGGGCAGAGTTCCACCTGGGGGATTCTCGGCGGGTCGGCGCCTGACGTTTTATCCATGACCCGCTCGATGGAATGCTTTTTCAAAGATATGTTCAGAATCCCCGACAAAGTATATCAGGCAATGGAAGTAACCACCGACGATATGATCAGCATCCTGGCAGCCCAGGCCGATCAGATCGGCATCAGGCGGACTTTTATTGGTGATTCCCGCAGCAGTGCCCAATGGATATCCCTGAAAAGATTCGAAAAATTATTGCTGCCGATTATGAAACGCCTGGTAAACGGTTTGGCTGCGAAGGATATTGTGCCCATTCTCCATTGTGATTCAGACTGGACCAAAAACCTCGAATATTTCTTGGAACTGCCTGCCAAAAAATTCGTTTTGCAGCTTGATGGCGATACAGATATTTTTAAGGCCAAGGAAATATTGGGCGGCCATTGTGCCATTATGGGGGATATGCCGGCGGCATTGCTGACGATTGGGTCGGTTGATGATGTCGACGCCTATGCCAAAAAACTGATTACCGTTGTCGGCAAAGACGGCGGGTTCATCTATTCCTCCGGCTGCTGTGTCCCCATGAACGCGAAAAACGAGAATATGAAAGCTTTCTTTGACGCAGTGGAAAAGTACGGACGCTATAATTAATCAAGGCGATTGGCCTGCTGGATATATAGCTCATCTACGCACTGGGTATGAATTAAGTTTGGCCATTGAAATAAATTATCCCGTGATCATGATGATGAGCACGGGATAATTTATTGTGCAGCACAGAAGGTACAAATATGTTTAGGGGGACAAACTGTTGAACTGGTTTCGAAATTTAGCAGTAAAGGGAAAATTTGCCGTCTTAGTCGCCGTCGTGCTGGCTTGCCAGCTGGCGGCAGGAGCTTTTGCCATCTACTACCTGACGAAGCTCGCGCAGGACACGGACGAAATTCACCGCCAGATGGGCAAGACGGTGGTTGCCGGCGATATAGCCTTCCGGGGGCAGCAGGTAACGGCGCTGATGCTGGAACTGACGACTACAGCCGATCAGGCCCGGGCGCAAGAGGATTTCCGGAAACTCGGCGAATTACTGCAGGAGAACATGGCGGTCCTTGAGGCTTTTAGCCAGCAGCCGCTGAGCCCGGGCGAACAGGAACGGCTGGCCGGCGGGATGCAGGTGATACAAGAGGCGGCGGCGCCGCTTACACAAACCATGCAGCTGGCCGCAGCCGGAAACAGGCAGGAAGCCTATGTTGAGTTTACTCAGAACGTGGCTGGACGTTTTGACAAGATCAATGCCAGTTTTAGGGATTTAGCAGCCTACTCCGCGCAGGAGGCCGAGCAAACGCTGCAGAATTCCGCCCAAAGCCGGCAGGCCTCCTACCTGTCGCTGGCCATCATTCTGGTAATTGCCCTGATTTTGACCGGCTGTATAGCCTGGTACACCGCAGGGGTAATTATTACTCCGCTCAGGCTGCTTGTTGCGCAGACGCAGGCAGTTGCCGCAGGCAACCTGACCGGCAGAAAAACGGCAGTGGGGGCAAAGGATGAGATCGGCCGCTTAGCCACTGAGTTCGATGGGATGGTCGAAAACCTCGGCCGGCTGGTTACGCATATAAAAATGGCTTCAGCCCATATGGCCGCTTCATCAGAAGAACTTACGGCCAGTGCGGAACAATCCTCCCAGGCCGTAAGCCAGGTGGCCGGGGCCATCACCGGGGTTGCCGCCGGCGCGGCGGCCCAGGTTAAGGCCATCGATGCGGCCAACCATGTTGTCGAAGGTATGGCAGCCAGTATTCAGCAGATAGCCGCTCATGCCAGCGGCGTGGCCGCAATGGCGGAACAGACCGCCCAGGCCGCCGCCGCCGGCGATAATGCCATTGCGACGGCGATCAGGCAAATGGCCAGTGTGGAAACCGTAGTTGGCGAATCGGCCCAGGTAGTTTCTGCGCTGGGCGAGCAGTCGCAGGAAATTGGCCAAATTGTCGATACGATTGCCAGTATTGCCGGTCAAACCAATCTGCTGGCGCTCAATGCTGCTATCGAAGCGGCCCGCGCCGGCGAACAGGGCCGGGGCTTCGCTGTTGTAGCCGAGGAAGTACGCAAGCTGGCTGAACAGTCGCAGGCGGCGGCCAAGCAGATAGCCGGACTCATTGGCAAAATTCAGAGTGACACAGACCGGGCCGTGGCGACTATGTCTACAGGCAACCGGGAGGTACGGCTGGGAACAGAAGTTGTAAACACTGCCGGAACCGCATTCAGTCAGATTCAGGCGCTGATCAGCCAGGTATCAGGGCAAGTTCAGGATATTTCCGGCGCTATTCAGCAAGTGGCTGCCAGCAGTCAGGAAATTGTCACTGCCGTACAGGCAATTGATGGGCGCAGCAAGGACTCGGCAGCACAAACCGAGACGGTATCTGCCGCCACCGAGGAGCAAGCCGCTTCAATGGCGGAAATTGCCGCTTCGAGTCAGACCTTGGCAAAAATAGCGGAAGAGCTGCAAGTGTCTGTTCAGCAGTTCAAAGTGTAGGTTTACGCCGGATTACCGGCACAGGCGCTCCCGTCCTAGCCGGGACGGGGCGTTCTGCTGCCGGCCGCTGCGAACCTACTGCTTAAACCGGAGGCCAGGGTATTATTTTCTGTTATTGCTGCAATGAGGAATGTGAATTTCCATAAAAATAGATTTCCGTTTATTATAAATATAGATTTCCTACCATCCCTTTGCCTGCAGGAATGGGGCAACATGTTGAGACCTGCAAAGGGCTTAATATTGCAGAAAATTAAAAAAATAGACGAGAGGAGGAAGCGGACAGTTTTTGCAAGCACAAGAAATCATTTTTATTATGCGGGTTTGAGTTAAATAGCAGGAAGGCGGAATGGAAGAAATACCGGCAATTCCCTCATTACCAGCAATTATTTTGCAATCTTCCGCTTGATGTATGAAGGAGGACAAATAATGAAGTTGGGAATTTTGATCGCGGTATTGGCCTTTGAGTTCTTATGCATCATTGCCGTTGGCTGGTACCTGAACAGGCAGCAGAACAAACAGGATGGTTTTCTGCTGGCAGGCCGGAGCCTCAACTGGCAGCTGTTATCGATTACGCTGGCCTTGAGTATTTTAGGGACACCCCATATTTACGGCATGTTTGAGATGGCCTGGTTTATGGGCGCGGCCAGTTTATGGTTTGGTTTTGGCTGTTCCATCCTCCTGGTCGTAGTTTGCGTATTTACCGGCCGGTGGGTCAGGCGGCTGAATGTATCCTCCATGCCTGAGCTGATGCACATGCTGTTTGGTGAAAAAATGCGCCTGATTCTGCCGTCAGTCATGATCCCCATCATCTGGGCGGTAATGACTCTGGAATTACAAGGTATGGGGATATCCTTTGCCCTGATGACCGGGGTTACGGTTGAGCAGGGGGTGTACCTGGGAGCTATTCTGGGGGTATTGTATGTATGCCTGTCCGGATTGAATCAGGTAGTCTGGCTCAATATCATCAATGCCGTGATTAAATATGTGGGGCTTGCTGTGGCCACGATCCTGCTGACCAAAAGGCTGCCGTTAGGCTGGGAAGGTGTGTCTCAGTACTTCATTGATCAGGGGCAGCCCTGGATGCTGAGTATCTGGGGTACGCCCCAGATACTGATTTCTTTTGGGATGAGCACGGTTATCGCCATCCTTGTCAACCACAGCCTGGGCCAGCAGCTCATGCAGCCCTGTATGGCGGCTAAAAACGACCGGGTTGTGGCTAATTCCATGTGGATGGCCGTTATTGTAAACGGCATGCTGGCTGTATTCACTATCTCCATGGGGCTGGCGGCCAAGAGCATTCCCGAATTCCATGCCCTGGGGCCTAAAATGGCGGCCATAGCGATGCTGCTGGAGTATTTGCCCAACTTTGCCATTGCTTTGGTGCTGGCAGCCTTCTTTGGCTCGATGTTGTCCGGCTTTTCCATTATCGCCCTGGTTACCTCCACCTTGTTCACCAAAGACATCTTTGCTTATACGAGCAACAAATGCATGTCGCCGACAGAAGAGAACCGGATTGCCCGGATTACCATTGTCGTCTTTTGCATCCTGGCCACGATTGTGGCGCCCATCCTGCCGCCGATTGTGACGGCCATAAACTGGCTCTTCTCCTGGCCGGCCCCCATCATGGTCATGTGCCTGATCGGTCTGTTCTGGAAGCGGTCGACTACGGCCGCCATTACGACCATGTTTGCCGCCTGGCTTGTTAACATGCTGTGGTCCTTTACCAGCCTGCCTGCCGCTATCGGTCTGGAAATGCTGACAACTGCGAACGTATATGCAACCTTAAGTGTATCGGTTGTGGTCGGTGTGCTGCTGACGGCCTGCTGTGAGGGAAAACCGGGGATCTTCAGATTATCGCAACCGGCGCTGGCCCGGGAAAAAGCGGAAGCGGCCCAAGCGTAAGCAAAGTTATCAGGATGATTGTAAAGGGGAGGAATCTGCATGCTTTTCTGGGACTTGTTCCTTGCCAATATGGGCGTTATGATTTTTGTCTGCTTTGTCGGGCAATGTGTCATTTGGTACCAAAATCGCAGATAAGGGGGAGTAGTTATGAATAGCGGCCCGTTGCTGGAAACCAGCTGGATGGCTTCGATTGTGGTGATGATGCTGGTATTTGGGGCCATAACCGTCTATCGTTCGCTAAAAAAACAGTAGCTTAAATAATTTAGAAGGTGGGATTTATCATGAACAAGAAAATAGCCGCTATGTTAGCGGTATGCATGCTGGGAGTAGCAACAACTTCAACCAGTCTGGCCATATCGGGTGCCGATGTGGTTATAACCGGTACCTTCAATACCAGATATAGCAGTGCCAATGATAAAGGGATTTATAATTTCGCCGATGATTTCAGCAAAAGCGGTTTTTATCACCGGGCCGATATCGGCCTGATTGCGCCGGTCTCCAAAGACGTGTCGTTTATGGGGATGATTTTCGCCGGCTCTCATAACACGGACGAAAACTATAACCTGGGCCGGAGGTTTGATGAAACCTCGCTGGAGATGGCCATGATTATTGCCAAAAAGGGTAACGCCGAATTTAATATCGGCCGTTTAATCACCTGGCAGGGCCTGGGCCTGACCGGGTCCAGCCCCTATTTTGACGGAGCAAGCGTCAAATTGAAAAATGACAAATGGACAACTACTGTAACCGCCGGCAATGTAATCAATTGCACCTTCATACCTGAGCTGGGGGGACCAGTTACCAATAACCGGACTTATTACGGGGTAGATGTGGCCTATGATGTGAAGCCTGACAAGAAGATTGTAGCTACCCTGTGGCAAGATACCGACAAAGATCTCTATAATGCCTATAAGACAGTAACTGTAGGCTACCAGCAAAAGCTGGACCAGGACTGGGTCTTTACCGGTGAGTACGGGCGCAATGACTCTAATCTGGCTAATCTGAAGAATAGCGGTTCGGCCGCCGATGCTTACTTTGCCCGGGTGAAATACCGGGGAGCGGTGCCGGAGAAAGTCGGTTCCAACGGCGCGGCCTTAATGTATGTTAAAGCCGATCCGTATTTTGACCCCTCCACGAATACGGTCCTTGAGACTACCCCTAACGGCTGGGGCTATCCGACCAACGGTTCGAATTTTGACAACTTTAAAGGCCTGGTAATTACCTATGAACAAACTGTATTCGACAATACGGTATTAAAGCTCAACTATGCCCCGGCCGACCGGGTCAAGGATATGGGCGGCGTTCCCAAAGACCGCAGCTATTTCACTGCTGATTTAAAACTGTATTTCTAACGCCTGCAATTATTTACAGCCTCACCTGCTGCGTACATCAGGTGAGGCTGTGTTTGTTTTAGATTTTGGGGGATTAGGGGAGGCGGTTTGCCGCCTGCAGACTCTCAAGCTCCTGCAGAAACAAAGGCACGGCAGGATTGGCATGCACCTCTCCCCAGGCAACCGCGACATCAAAGTCAGTGCCGCCGCCGTCGATGTCCAAAAAGCGTAGCTCAGGGCTGGCGTATACCTGGATGTGGCGGGGTAAGATAGCCACGCCGATTGCCGATTCGACCATAAGTAAAGCGTTCTCGGGAAAGGCCGAAAGCTTGGCCAGCTTAGGGGAAAACCCATTGGCAGCGCAAAGGTCGATAATTTGATTATGCAGGCCCGGTGATTCCTCCGGTGACAACAGGATGAAATTTTCCTGGGACAATGCCGCCAGCCTGATATTAGGCTGATTGGCAGCAGGATGGTCGTGGCGCAGAACAACGGCCAGCGATTCGGAATACAGGGTTTTCCAGCAAAAGCCGGTCAGCTTTGGCAAATCAAACGAAAGAGTAAAACCAATGTCGATATCCCCGCGTTTTAGTGCATGGGTAAGGGGTCCCAGATTGAGCTGGTTTAAATGTAAATCGACATTGGGGTAAGTGCTGCGAAAGCGAGAGATTAGCTCCGGAAAAAAGTTTTTTACAGGTGCTCCCAAAAAGCCAATTTTTAATTGACCTGCAAACCCGGCAATCGCAAGCTGGATTTTTTTTATGCCTTCATCATAATGCGCAAGAATAGCTTTGGCTTCAGCCAGCACCACGGCGCCAATCGGTGTTAGCTGGACGCTTTGTTTATTACGGGCAAACAACTGCACGCCTAATGCATATTCTAAATCGGCGATATGTCTGCTGAGAACAGGCTGGGCAATAAAAAGCTGCTTGGCAGCCGTACTAAAGTTTAAATGCTCTGCGAGGCAGGTGAATTCACGTAGCAACTGGATTTCCATAGTACCTCCCGGCGAAATACTCTCTAACAATAGTATAAAAGGATTAGGGGCCAAGGGGAAGTTCTTTTCGGTAAAAACATGCATGGATTCAGGACGTAATACTTTTTTGTCATAAGCTTAGACATACATCGTATTTCACGTAACAAGCCGAGTGCGATATGATTAGGTTGACAGGATAGGCAGTGTTTTGAAAGGAGAAGAGTAAGATGGCATTTGAAAGTACGCAATTTTCTGTTATTCTTTTTGGCTTGGAAAAAATCCTGAAGATGACGGCAATACGCACGAAAACTTTCGCCCGGCGGCTGCAAGAAAAAAATCTGACCGCCCAGATCAAACTGCGGGATAACTCGCAGGGCCGGTATTTTGTTTTCCGGGACGGCAAGGTCTCTTCCCAGGCCGGTATCCATGACAACCCTGATATTGCCATGATCTTCGAGGATGCCGAGACGGCGGTCAGGCTAATGAGCCCTGCCAGGACGCAGCTGGAGTTTATCAGTGCCGCCAAGCATTTTCAGATAGACATGCAAGGGCCGGACGAATTGACACTCTGGTTTGCCGAGACGCTGAATATGACGATGAGCATTGATCCGGAATATGGGGTTGATGCCGGCAACGGTGTCAGGCGCTATACCAGCAATACCAATGGCGGACCGGTTTTTGTTTATGTAAAAGACGGCAAGATTATCCGCATTACCCCGATTGATTTTGATGAAGAGGATGCCGATCCCTGGGTGGTCAAAGCCAGGGGCAAAACCTTTTCCCCGCCTAAGAAAACGACCGTTAACCCCCATACCTTAGCCTGGAAATCGATGATTTATTCGCCCGACCGCCTGCTGTATCCCCTAAAACGGGTGGACTTTGATCCCCAGGGCGAACGGAACCCGCAAAACCGGGGGCTATCAGGCTATGAACGGATCAGCTGGGATGAAGCGCTGACCATTGTGGTCAACGAGATTAAGCGGGTGAAAAAGGAGCATGGTCCCGGGGCCATTATGAACGGCAGCGGTTCCCACCATACCTGGGGGGCGTTAGGCTATTGGCTGAGTGCCAGGCTGCGGTTTTTCAATGCCATCGGCTGGACGCCGGTGGTGCACAACCCTGACAGCTGGGAAGGCTGGTTCTGGGGGGCGACCCATCACTGGGGCCAAAGCGCCCGCAACGGCGGCTCGGAAACCTACAATCTGGTGGAAGACTGTCTGCAAAACTGCGAAATGATTGTGTTCTGGTCAAGCGACCCCGAATCCACCAGCGGCGTATATGGCGCCCAGGAAGGGACCGTGCGCCGGCAATGGCTGAAAGAGCTGGGCATCAAGATTGTCCATATTGACCCCTATTACAATCACACGGCCGGGCTGATGGGCGGTAAGTGGCTGGCACCCAGGCCGGGAACAGACAGTGCCATGGTGTTGGCAATTGCCTACGTGTGGATGACGGAAAATCTCTATGACAAAGAGTATGTGGCCGAACGCACCACCGGTTTTGAAAAATGGCGGGACTATGTCCTGGGCAAAGAGGACGGGGTGCCGAAAACACCGGAATGGCAGGAGGCGGAAACCGGCATAGCGGCTAAAGACATCAGAGCCCTGGCGCGGGAATGGGGCCGCAAGAAGACCTATCTGGCGGCCGGCGGCATTATCGGCTTTGGCGGTGCCTGCCGCACTGCCACCGGCACCGACTGGGCCCGAGGCATGGTCTGTCTGATGGCTATGCAGGGGCTGGGCAAACCCGGCGTCAATATGGGCGGCATGCAGCAAGGCACGCCGGTCGATACCCGTTTCTATTTCCCCGGTTATGCCGAAGGCGGTTTTTCCGGTGATATTTTTGGTACAGGCAACTTCCTTAATTTATATCAGCGGATGCCTAATATCGTGACAATGAATACCGTTAACCAGGGGGTGCCGCGCCTCAAGATACCGGAAGCCATCATGGACGGCCACTGCGAAGGCTGGTCGGCTGACGCCAAAACCATCGAAGGCCAGTTCTTCCCCTTCCAATACCCGTCCCCCGGCCATTCACCGGTAAAAATGTATTATAAATATGGCGGCTCCCATATCGGCACAATGGTCGATACCAACCGTTACGTAAATATGTACCGTTCCGATGGCCTGGAGTTTGTTGTCAACCAGTCGATCTGGTTTGAAGGCGAAGCCCAGTTCGCCGATGTCATCCTGCCGGCCTGCACGAATTTCGAGCGGTGGGATATCAGCGAATTTGCCAACTGCGGCGGCTATATTTACCACTCGTTTACCCAGGTTAACCACCGGGTGGCTGTACTGCAGCACAAGTGCATTGAACCGCTGGGAGAATCCAAGTCTGATATTGAAATCTTCCTGGAACTGTCCAAACGGCTGGGGCTGGGATCGGTTTACTCAGAAGGTTCCACCGAGCTGGAATGGTGCAAGCGCTTATTTGACGGCACCGACCTGCCCAACCGGATCTCCTGGAAAAAATTCCTGAAAAAAGGCTATTATGTGATTCCGCCGCTGCCGGAGAACCGCCGGGACCCGGTGTCTTTCCGCTGGTATGCCGAAGGCCGGGCGAAAGATACGCCGGAGCCGTTTCCGGCCCCGGCCGACTATACAGGCGAATACCGGATGGGGCTGCAGACCCAGTCGGGAAAACTCGAATTTGAATCATCCAGCCTGAAACGGTTTGACCCCAATGACCCTGAACGGCCGCCAATTATGAAATATAATCCGGCCTGGGAAGGACCGCATGCACCGGAGCTGTATGCCAGGTATCCGCTGCAGCTCATATCACCGCACCCTAAGTTTACCTTTCATACGCAAAGTGACGGTAAAGACAGCACCATTAACGATATTAAGGATCACCGCGTGCTGATCAACGGGCATTATTACTGGATTGTAAGAATCAATGCCAGTGATGCCGCGGCCCGGGGCATTAAGGACAACGATCTGGTCAAGGTCTTCAATGACCGCGGTGCCGTTATCTGCGCCGCGCAATTGACTGAGCGCATTCCGCCGGGAACCGTACATTCCTACGAATCCTCAGCCGTCTACAAGCCGGTGGGGGAACCGGGCAAGTCGCCGGATATCGGCGGCTGCATCAACCTGTTGACGCCAAGCCGGATGATGATTAAAAAGTCCCATGCCATGGCCGCTAATTCCTGTCTGGTTGAAATCGGCAAATGGGACGGAGAGGAGAGCGTGTCGTGAAAAAGTGGCATCTGATTATTGATGTGGAGAAATGCGTGGATTGCAACAATTGTTTTTTAGCCTGCAAGGATGAGCATGTTGACAACGACTGGCCGGGGTATACCCGGCCCCAGCCCCGGCACGGCCATCGCTGGCTGAATATCATGCGCGCCGAACGGGGGCAATACCCGCTTATTGATGTGGCTTACCGGCCGACTACCTGCATGCACTGCCAGAACGCTCCCTGCATTAAAGCGGCCGGCGGCAGTATTGTCAAACGTCCGGACGGCATTGTGCTTATTGATCCCGATAAGGCCCAAGGCCGGCGGGAACTGGTCAAGGCCTGCCCTTATCAGGCAATCTGGTGGAATGAGGAACAGGACGTTCCGCAAAAGTGCACCTTTTGCGCCCACCTGCTTGACCAGGGCTGGCAAAAGCCGCGCTGTGTGCAGGCCTGCCCTACCGGCGCGCTCCGGGTGGAATACGGGGAAGAGGCGGAGATGAACCGTATCTGCCAGAGCAATCGTTTAGAGGTGCTGCAGCCGGAGTACAATACCCAGCCCGGTGTGTATTATCAAAATTTGTACCGGTTTACCAAGTGTTTTATTGCCGGGAGTATTGCCGTTAAGCATAACGGGGTTACGGACTGTGCCGAAGGGGTGAGGATCAGCCTGTTCTCAGACGGGAAAAAGCTGGCCGAGGCGGTTACGGATAATTTTGGCGATTTCAAAATAGATAACCTGCCCGGGAACAGTGGTCAATACTCACTGGCAATTGAGCAGGACGGATTTAAGAAGACCACAGTAACAGTTGAATTAACTACCAGCCAGAATATCGGTACTGTATACCTGGGATAAAATTACTAGAATAAGGGCTGGCGTTAGCGTGGGTTTCACTATCTGCTTCGTCGCTGAGGAACTCATCAGCCACTCTACAAAGAACAATTAGAGAAATAGCCTTGCCTTGCAATTGCAAGGCAAGGCTATTTCTTTGTTGGCATGCTTATTGCAATATGAATAGATGCCAGCCGCTAAGCTGGCAAGATACAGTAGTGACGATATAGGAGGACTAAGCATGGGCCGGAAAGGTACGCCGCCGTCAGGGCTGAGATATGGTTTACAGGATGATATGCCGCTAAAGGAGCTGGTTTCTTATAGTTTGCAGCATTTGACCTATTTTTTGGCCAATGCTGCTATTCTGCCGGTCATTGTAGGCGGATACCTGGGGCTTGACCAGGCTGGTTTAGCCAGTCTGGTGCAGCGGACGTTTATTCTGTGCGGAATCTTATCCTTATTCCAGGCGGTATGGGGTCATCGTTTTCCCATCATGGAAGGGCCGGCAGGGTTGTGGTACGGTGTACTCATTACTTTGGCCACGGCGGCACCGAGTCTGGGAAAAAGTCTGGCTGTGCTGCGAACCGATATTGAAATGGGCTTTATCATCGCCGGGATCGTGTGCGTTTTCATCGGCGTAACCGGTATGGCGGGGATGGTTGCCAGGGTTTTCAGCCCGTTGGTAAATGGCGTTTTTCTGGTGCTGATGTGCCTGCAGCTGAGTCCGGCCATGATACAAGGCATGCTGGGCATAAGCAGCGCCCAGCAGATGGTGGATTTCACCAGTTTTTTTGTTTTTGCCATTACAACCGGTTTGATCCTGTGGATCACTTTGAAAAGCAGGGGCTTTATCCAGCGTATAGCCGTTCTCCTTGGCGCTGGCCTGGGCTGGATTACGGCGTTCAGCCTTGGTATTTCGCCGCAGGCCAGTCAATATGGAGCCCCTTTGCCCGCTGGGCCTGAAATATTTGCCTGGGGTATGCCCACCTTTGATATCGGGGTTGTGCTGACCTGCGTTATTGCCGCTTTACTGCTTTTTTCCAATTTAGTTGCCAGTATTTTAGGGATGAGCACAGTGACGGGCGAGCCTCTTACACCGGCAATGTTCAATCGTGGTGCGGTCTTTACCGGTGTGTCAGACCTTTTTGCCGGCCTGGGGGCGGTCATCGGCTTTATTCCGTATGCATCGGCGATCGGGTTTACGGCAATGACCGGCGTAGCGTCAAGAAAGCCTTTTATTGCCGGGGCCCTGTCAATCACTATATTGGGACTTTTTCCGCAGGTTGGCGTATTTTTTGCCGCCATACCGCCTGCTGTCGGCAATGCGGTGATGTTTGTTGTTTTTTGTTTGATTCTGGGGATGGGGTTAAAAGAGTTTGCGAAGGTTGATCTGACTAACCGGGAAATGTATATAGCGGGGATAGCGCTTATGGTAGGGGTCGGAGTAATGTTTTTACCGCAGGCGGTGTTTAACCATTTGCCGCCGCTGCTGCGCTACCTGTTGCTCAATGGTATGGTGGACGGCCTGGTGATCTGCATTCTGCTTGAGCAGTTTTTATAGATGCAGGCCCAGGAACTGACGTTGTCCGGCTGTGAATTATAGTACTGGATTGCTTTTTTAAAAAAAAGATGCTTATTGGCATCTAAGGAGATGAAAATAAGCATCAGAATAAGTTCGCGGTTTTATTAACGCTGCCAATTTTGCTGATGATTTTTTTCATCATAATTACTTATTTATGTGATTTTTTTAACGTTTACGGTGCTGTTTGGCTGGCATGATTTTTGCGATATTACCTGTATAGGCGCAAGTGGCCTCACTATTAAACTGGGAGATGAAAGTATGCAGTTTGAGCTTACTGACGAGCAAAAAACCATGCAAAAACTAGTTCGTGAATTTGCCGAAAAGGCAGTGGCGCCAGGTGCGGCCGAGCGGGATGAGAAAAGGAGTTTTTGTTTACCGGGCGGCCTATTTAAAAGATCAGGGTTTGCCATATGCCAAAGAGGCAGCGATGGCGAAGCTGTACGCTGCCGATGCGGCTATGGCGGTCAGCACCGATGCGGTACAGATTTTCGGCGGTTATGGCTATAGCCGCGAATATCCGGTGGAGCGCCTGATGCGGGATGCGAAAATTACCCAGATTTATGAAGGCACCAATCAGGTGCAGCGGATGGTTATTGCCGGCAGCTTATTACGTTAATATAAGCATTGCAGAATTATTCAAAGCCACAGAGGGGGAAATCATTTTGGAAATACATGCAATAAGTAAAGTGCTCATTATTGGTGCCGGTCAAATGGGTTGTGGTATTGCTCAGGTTATGGCCCAACATGGTATTGCTGTTGTTTTGCAGGACATTAAGCCTGAATTTGTTCAAAATGGAATAGCCCGGATAGAACGGAACTTGAATAAATTGGTGGAAAAAGGTATACTGGTTCCAGATGAAAAGGCTGCTGCCATGATAGGCATCAGGGGCGCTGTCGAGCTTGATACCTCGATCTGCAATGTGGATTTGGTGGTTGAGGCGGCTGTGGAGAATGCCGGCATCAAGCGTGAGGTTTTTGAATTGTTGGACAAGCTTTGCCCTGCCCATACTATTTTGGCCACCAACACATCTTCCCTGCCAATAACGGCGATCGGTGCCTATACCAAACGGGCGGATAAGGTTATCGGCATGCATTTTTTCAATCCTGCCACCATCATGAAGCTTGTGGAAATCATATGCGGTTTGGCCACCAGCGCGGACACCTTTGCCGCCGTCAGGACGCTGACTGAAAAACTGGATAAGAATCCGGTAAAGGTGGAAGATTATCCAGGCTTTGTTGGCAATCGCATCATGGTTCCGATGATTAATGAGGCGGTTTACACCTTGATGGAGGGGGTTGCTAGTGCTGAGGATATCGATCAGGTAGCCAGGCTGGGATTTAACCATCCGCTGGGGCCGCTGGCGTTAGCGGATTTGATTGGCAATGACACGGTTTTGTCGATCATGGAGGTTTTGTATCATGGTTATGGCGATCCCAAATACCGGCCCTGCCCGCTCTTGAAAAAAATGGTTCAGGCTGGTTATTTAGGGCGCAAAACAGGTAAAGGCTTCTATAATTACAGTTAAGCAAAAAAGGTTGGAGGTGCAGTTTATGACTCAATTTAATAATCTGCTGTATGAGGCAGGTAATGGCATTGGCCTGATTACATTGAACAGGCCCCAGGCATTAAACGCCCTAAACACGGAACTGCTTACAGAATTAAACAGCCTGTTGGACAGTATCGCCCAGGACAAAACCATTAGCGTGGTTATCGTGACCGGCAGCGGTGATAAATCGTTTGTCGCCGGGGCCGACATTGCTGAGATGCGTGGTTTGACGGCAGTGGAGGGGCGTAATTTCGGTAAATTCGGTCAAAGCGTGTTTGCCAAACTGGATAACCTGCCTCAGCCGGTCATTGCCGCTGTTAACGGGTTTGCGCTTGGCGGCGGCTGCGAACTGGCGCTGGCCTGCGATATACGGATAGCCTCGGAAAAGGCTAAGTTTGGCCAGCCTGAGGTGGGGCTGGGGATTACTCCCGGCTTTGGCGGCACCCAGCGGCTGCCGCGTTTGATTGGCAAAGGCCGGGCGAAAGAGCTGCTGTATACCGGTGATATCATTGATGCCCAGGAAGCGTACCGGCTGGGGCTGGTAAACAAAGTAACTGCTGCGGATAACTTGCTTAATGAGGCCAGAGCCTTGGCGGAAAGGATTATGTCCCGGGCCGAGGTGGCGGTAAAACTGTGTAAAGCGGCGGTCAACCAGGGGCTGGAGATGGATCTTGCCTCAGGCACAGCCTATGAGGCGGAAGCCTTCGGGTTATGTTTTGCCACTGCAGACCAGACCGAAGGGATGTCGGCCTTTATCGAAAAAAGGAAACCAGGTTTTAGCGGCAAGTAGAAGCAAGAAATGCATCCCCGGCGGGCAATGTCATTAAGTTAGGAAAACGCAATACCTATCAAAAAAGAGTAGAGTATCCAAAAAGATACCCTGCTCTTTTTTCATGATTCTTATGAAAGGATCATTACCAATTTAGACCAAACCGATTTCCCCCGAGCGGAGTTCAAAATGCTTTACGTAAGCGTTGGGGAATTGGTTTACGGCCTCATCCAGTGTTTTTCAACCAAAACTGCTTTTCAATGGAATCGATAAAGTGGCTGTAGAAACTATCGGGGCCGTTCTACAAACAAATTAATCACTATAATCATGGAGTACGGCACTGGGTTGCCGGAGGAGAGGGGAAAGGGGCGGCAGGAAGGAAACTACAGCACTTTATTAAATATATTTTTTGTGGTATTCTAACCCTAAGTATCTTGAAATGTATGCTCGCTAATTTTGGTGAGTTATAACGGCTATTTTGGAATACTTTTGCTTGACAGAATCGAGGGCTAGGCGAGCAGGGCCTATGCCTAATGGAATGTTACCAGTTATAGCGACAAGATTAGGGAAAGGGAAGGGGATATTATGAAAAAAAATGATGATACAAAATATCAAATCCATGCACTGGTAAAAGGCTTGAATATACTTGATTGCTTTCAGGATTATGATGAATTTAGTATAACGGAATTAGCGCATATTACGGACATGCCGGGGAGCAGCGTGCAAAGAATTGTCAATACTTTTGAGTTTATGGGTTATTTGTACCAGAACCCGGACAATAAGAAATACCGCTTAACTCCCAAAATGCTACAGTTTACCACGAAATGCAGTCGTTTTGTAAAATGGCGTGAACAATCCAGGAAGCATATGGTTGAATTGAATGGCATGTTTGGGGAAAGTGTCAATTTGGCGGTCCGCAACCATGATAAATGTGCCTATATTGAATTGGTAGAATCAAAACACCTGCTGCGCCCGAACTTTACGTTTAATGACAGTTACCCGCTTTATTGCACGGTGTTAGGCAGAAGTCTCTTGTGCGATCTTCCCGACGAGATGGTAATGGCGATTCTGCCTGAATCAATACCGCAGTTAACTCCGTATACGAATGTCGACAGACAAGAAGTGCTTAAGATAATTAAAGAAACCCGGGGAAAAAAATATTCCATTGATGATGAAGAGTTCTATCTAGGGCTATGTTGTGTTGGCGGGCCGGTATTTGGGGTTGGCAACAAAGTGGTAGCTGCTTTAAGTGTAACGGCTCCGAAGGTAAGAATGACGCCGGAAACAATTGCCAGGCTAATTCCCGCTGTAATTGACACAGCGCGGAAAATTTCCGCTGAATATATATTCTGTTTGGCTGACAGACCGTCAAATTAAGCTGCCGTATGATTTCAACGGTAGTTTGGCTTTAGTTTCGGTAAATGTTGATACCAGCAGAAAAAGGGGTGTAAAAAACGACCTGCAAAGATGTCGTTTTTCACATCCCTTTTCTGCATTTTCTGGTTCACCTGCTAAGAAAATTTGGTAATGCCAAGACTATAAAACAATTTATCAAAAAAATAAAACAATTATAAATTACCAGCAGGAAAAATAAAAATTGAAACGAAATATGCTTATAAATGGAATGACAAATTCCGAAAAAATATAATAAGATTAATAAACAACGAAAAAAATCAAATAATAACGAACGAATTATGGGTTTTTGCCTAGTAATGCTAAGCTTTATTGGCGAATAATGTAAAAATTACTAAAAAAATAAAATCTAATAAATTTGATAATGGAATGGTACATTCTTGTTTTGATGGTTTTTTAAAATTGCGACTCTTGAGAAATACATATATCTAAGCTGATATGGAACAAAGGCCCAATTATGATAACAATGACTTTGCTTTTGGGTTTTTGAGCATTGCCATATTTTTATTATTAGGAAAACAAGGAGGGGATGGCGAGGCTGCGTCAGGCTTGCAACTAGTTTATGACAGGCGAAGGAACGAATCAAAGCGGGAGGTGCATTAGTCATGGTGAAAGAGTTTAGTGGAAAAATTGTCATGGTTACCGGGGGCAGTGAAGGAATAGGCAGAGCGGCGGTTAAGCGGTTTTGCGAAGAGGATGGGCATTGCGTTATTATTAGCAGAAACGAAGAAAAGTGTAAGGAATACGCCGAGGAACTTGTCGGTAAAGGGTATCAAGCCAGCTATGCCAGCGCCGATGTTGGCAAAGTAAGTGATATCAAGAGAATGGTTCAGACGGTACTGGCGCGTTTTGGCCGTATTGATGTGCTGGTAAATTGCGCCGGCGTAAATGTGCGAAAATTAGCGCTGGATTATACGGAAGAAGACTGGGACTATATTATTGACATTAATCTGAAAGGATCTTTTTTCAGCTGCGTGGAATGCGGCAAAGCTATGGTTGCCAGAGGCTCGGGCGCGATTGTTACCTTGAGTTCGCTGCAGGGACATATCGTGTTGCCGGAAAGGACAATATACGCCGCCAGTAAAGGCGGGGTGAGACAATTCACCAAGGGGATGGCGAATGAATGGGCTAAGAGCGGAGTTAGAATCAATTCCATCTCGCCGGCTTTTATTAGTACACCGATGGTACAGAAAGTACTGGGGGATGATTCCTGGCGGCAGTTGATTGAGTCGCGTACGCCTATGGGCCGGGCCGGAACTCCGGAAGAGGTTGCCGAATTGATTCTTTTCCTGGCATCCCCGCGTGCCAGCTATATTACGGGTGCCGACATAGTTATTGACGGCGGCTGGACTGCCAGCTAAGGAGTAAAGCAAGGTATTCGCATTACAAGGAGGTTGGACAATGAAAAGATACCGCTGGGTAGTTCTGATGCTGATGGTGTTGCTGACATTTATTAACTATGTGGACAGGGCTTCCCTATCAATCGTTGCCCCGTATGTTATGAAGGAGTTTGACCTTTCGCCCACCGAGATGGGTGTTTTATTTAGTGGCTTTTTTGCAAGCTATGCAGTGTTTTGTTTTGTCGGCGGCTATGTATCCGACATCTGGGGCCCGAAGAAAACGATTACGATTGCTTTGATACTATGGTCGATATTTGCCGCTGCGCCGGCCGTCGCCTGGAGCTTTGCCTCGCTGCTGATATTTCGCATAATTTTTGGCGCCGGGGAAGGGCCGGTAAGCTCAGTTACCAATAAAATGATTAATAATTGGTTCCCGGCAACCGAACGGGCCAAGGCCAAAGGCATTACCGACACCGGGATGTCTCTGGGGGCGGCATTGGCGGGGCCGATTGTGGGACTCATTGCCGTTCAGTATGGCTGGCGGATTTCCTTTATTACGCTGGCGCTTATGGGCTTTGTCTGGTCCATCTTCTGGTGCAGGATGGTAACGGATCTTCCTAAGGATCACCCCAAAGTTTCGCCGGAAGAGTTAAAAGAAATTGAAGCCGGCAAAGTTACGTCCGTGCAGGTTTCGGAAAAGCTGCCACTTGGTTACTATATTAAACAGCCGATCATTTTAGCCACGATCGTAGCGTTTTTTGCCACGAATTATGCAACATATTTTTTCCTCACCTGGTTTCCCAGTTACCTGGTAATGGCCCATAACCTGAGCATTAAAAACATGGCTATTGTCAGTGTCATTCCCTGGTTATTTGGGGCGCTCGGTTATGCCGGCGGCGGTTTTATATCCGATTATCTGGTCAAAAAACTGGGTGATCTGGTTTTGGCCAGAAAATTAGTTATATCCATATGCCTGACCGGGGCGGCTGCTTCTATCGCCATTTGCGGCATGGTGTCAACGACCACGGCCGCGGTACTATTAATGTCATTCGGCATCTTTTTTGCATACCTTGCCACCCCGTCCTACTGGGCGGTGATCCAGGACTCGGTAAAGAGCGACAGCGTAGGCCGCGTAGGCGGTTTTGTCCACTTTCTGTCAAATACCGCCGGCATATTTGCCCCCAGCATTACCGGCTATATCGTACAGGTTTCCGGCAACTTCTCGAGCGCGTTTTTCCTAACCGGCGGCCTGGCCGTCACCGGTGCTTTGCTGGTAGCGGTCTTTGCAAAATCATTCCGGGGTTCCACCGCATCCAATGCGTAAGCGGGTAATTCATTGGCGGGGCGTACTATAAATAACATACGCCCGGACAATAAAGAATTTCAGGAGGATTCGCCGCCGCTGGCCGTGACAGGCTGTTCTATGAAAGGAATACGATTTGGTCATTGCGGCGTCCTTCCTGATGTGCTGTTACTCAACCGGCCGGCAATGACCTGCCTGGATTAAAATAATGTATATAGGTGGTGAATTTCACAGATGAGAGCCATGCATACCAGCCTGCCTGATTGGATTATTAAACTTAAGGCCGCTGTTTATGACCGTTTTCCTTTTAAAACAGTGGCTATTAAAGGAATTGAGAACTTAAAATACGCGAAATTCCAGTCGCTCCGCACCGGGAGAGTGGAATTTGCCGTTGCGGAAATTGCCGCCGACAATCGCATCAAAAATGTAGAGATTGTTGTGGTGCCAAGAATACCGGAAACAATGCACACCATTATTATCAAAGGTTTTGATGAAAACGGCGAGCCGGTGAAAGCCATACTGGAAAATACCAATATATTACACCCTACGGAAGATGTAGAACTGACAGGTTTCACAGAAATTGACGATCGGCGGCCCCGACTCGGGGAGCACTAAGCGTACGTTACTATAAAACTTTTAAAATGAGGTGGATTTATGGGGTGCAGCAAAATAACAGTCAGACTGTTGCCCAAGGGGTGTGGCCCTAAACACGGTGCGCCGGTTAATATCGCCTACGTCGATGTCGGTGAGTTTAGACAGGCTGGAATGGAAATCCATGAGGGTCTGGCAATTATGGCCAAGCATTTTCATTGCCCGACGGCCATGAATGTTTTCGATATGGAAAATTCCTATACCACAACAAGTGACGGTCTGTGTGTCGCGGGCTCCATCATCGCGTTTGCCGCTGCCGACGGCGGGAAAATTCATCCCGAATTTGGCCTCTTGTATTGCAAAGAACGGAAATTTACCGCGGAAACATGTAAAAAAGAACCGCATCTGCGGATGGGCCATGAAATTTTTCCCGATAAGAAACTGTTTATTGGGCCGGATCCGGCCCACAAACTGGTACCCTTGCACAATGTTGCCATTAGCGGCCGGGTAGTGAATAACAATTCCGGCACGGAAGTTATGGACTGTGTAACCATGGAAGAGATGCTTGTGCCGATTTTAGGCCAGTTGCAGGTGCTTAAGGATGAGGATATCCTATGGGGGATTACCGGCAAAGAGATTTCCGTGGGTATTGGCTGCACGATTGTAGAAGATTATAGCCGTTCTCAGCAATTTATGAAATGCAAGCCGGGTGATACGGCGCATAATTCGGGAGTATACGCCCAGACTTTAAAAGCAAAACTGCCCTGTATTGTTGCGCCGAAAGACGTTTTAGCCAAAACCATATTGGCTGCCCTTGATTTTGGCTTAAGGCCGGCCCGGGAACTGGGTTGCTCACCGGCTGTTTTGCATGTGGCAGCCGCGTATGGTGTAGAATTAAATCCGCAGAATATCACACCTGCCGCCAGGCTGGAACTGGCAGCCATCGGCATCCATGTCGATACGATGCTGGACACTGTGCCCCAATTAAGCCGCGAGGAAATTATCGCCAAAGCCGATGCCATTATTCCGGGAGTTGAAAATGCCACCCGGCTTCCGAGTACGCAAGTGATACAAAGAGTGGTAATCCCTATATAGAGCCGAGGCAGGAATGAGAGGAGAAAAACCGGCCTGAAGACGAATAAGGGGTGACTTACAGAATAATGGAAGAAGTTATTATTATCCCCACCGGCGACGAAATTAAAAACGGACTGGTATTGGATACCAATTCCCCTCGCATTATGGAACTGGTGCTTGGCTGCTGGCCGGCCTGCAGAATTGTCAGAGCGGTTCCGGCAGAGGATGTAAAAGAGGAGATTCAAAAGGAAATCCGGGGCTGGGGCAGCGGCCAAGGCCTTATCTTTCTCACCGGGGGTTCCGGCGGCGGCAGGGCGTTTAACAGCGATTTAGCCGTAGATTGCACGCATACGGCGGTGGAGGAACTCCTGGAAAGCAGTGAAGCCGTCGAGATAATCGGCAGCAATGGTCATCTTTTGGCGAAAATCGTAGTGGGTAAATATGAAGACAAGCTGCTTGTTACCTTGCCGGGGCCTACGGTTGAGGCGGTTGGCGGCGCCAAGGCCGTTTTGGAAAACCTGGCCGGGGAATTGGATTTAAAGCGGATAGCAACCAAAGTTGCCCAAGCCATATTGGCGCAATATCGTGTAAAAAACATCCTTTCTCCGTAAGTGGGGGAGTGGTGCTGCCGCTACTCTTGCAGCCGGTGGGCAAACAACAAAGCGTGTTGAGTGAAATAGGAAAGCCGGGGTTGGTCACTAATGGGTTGTAACCGCGTGATTGTTTATGTTGATAAGACCGTTGTCAAAATAACGGGGCTAAAAATAGCGAGGATTAATTTAACCGCAATCGAGAAAGAACTGATTGCTGTTTTGGAGCGTCCGGTAAGGGTAATTGGCGTATCCGGGGAAAGTCTGGAATTTGATGTATATGAGTTTTCGCCGGAACAAGTATATAAAAATGAACGGAATATCGTGGAAGCGATTGCCAATGAAGGCATCAGGGGGACTGAAGTTGCCAAAATAATGAAAGCCGAACAGGCGCCGGAAATATCGGTTGCTGATTTAATCGCCATCACAGCGCAAAAAGAAGGCTGTGCGGCGGAAAAATGGCTGAAATTCAAAACGAATACCAAAGAACGGCACTACCGTTTCAGTAAAGAGGAAAAGAGGGAGTAATTTGCTTATATTCGTTTTTCGAATGGTGGTAAGTTCACTTTTTTCCCTATTGGTTGTGGGATATGGCAACGCCGCTAGTGATATTGGCAGCCGCCACCAAGCCTTATTGGCGGCAATCAGCCGTTTGCATAAGCAGATCGAAGCGGAAAAGGAAGCACTGGCAAAGATTTGTGATCCGGTGGCACTGGACTCTTGGCTGGCCCAAAAAAGCAGGCTGTTTGCGATTGAGGCGGTTGAGGTAATTGGCTTTAGTGCAAGCAGTGAGAAGGTGAAGGAAGCCGGGGGCGGCATAATCGGTTCCCCTTATGAACGCCTTCAAGCGGCGCAAAGCCAAATGGAGTTTATCACGCCCGATATATGTATCATAACCTATCCAGGCGGGCCCGGCGTGGCTTTAATCGGTGTCGGCTGCCAGGCGGCGGAAAAATTTTTTGCGATCGTAAAGCAAACCGACGTGTCCCGGCGTAGTGTGAATCATCTGCTGACGTTGGCGGAAGCGACGGCAGCGAAAGCAACGCTGGTTATTTTAGACGGATGCGGAACCGGGGACCCCGGCGGCGGTTTTTCTATTAAACACGCTAACAGTAAAAAAGTTTACCATTTGCCGGGAAACGGCGTCAGTGGTGCATACAGTCTGGAACTGTATATATATCCGCCCGCGTCGGCGTAATTGCCGAAAGCCTGATTCACTGTCCTAATTTTAAGGAAGGAGTATTCTTATCATGAAGCGCAGACAACAAACTATGGATGGAAACACTGCCGCCGCGTATGTTTCCTATCATTTTACCGAGGTGGCGGCAATTTATCCGATTACCCCTTCCTCGCAGATGGCGGAACTGGTTGATGACTGGTCTGCGCACGGGCGCAAAAACTTATTTGGCCAGCCGGTCCGGGTTATCGAGATGCAATCCGAAGGCGGAGCGGCCGGTGCCTTTCATGGCTGCCTTCAGGCCGGGGCCCTGGGGACTACGTATACTGCATCCCAAGGGCTGCTGTTGATGATTCCCAATATGTACAAAATTGCCGGTGAACTGCTGCCTGCAGTATTTCATGTAAGTGCCAGGGCACTAGCCGCTAATGCCCTGAGCATTTTCGGCGATCACCAGGATGTTATGGCGACCCGTCAAACCGGTTTTGCCCTGTTGGCATCAAGCAGTGTTCAACAAGTCATGGACTTGAGTGCCGTTGCCCATTTAGCCGCAATTAAAGGACGTGTTCCCTTTCTGCACTTCTTTGACGGCTTCCGTACCTCGCATGAGGTGCAGAAGATTGAGGTTTTGGCAGCAGATGAGCTGGCAAGGCTGCTTGATAAAGAAGCGGTACGCCAGTTCCGCCGCCGGGCGCTTAATCCCGACCATCCTGTACTCAGGGGTACAACCCAAAATCCGGATATCTATTTTCAGACCCGTGAGGCGGTTAACAAATTTTACGCGGCCGTTCCGGCGCTTGTTGCGGATTATATGGGTGAAATCAATAAACTAACCGGGCGGAATTATCAATTATTCAATTACTATGGCGACCCCGAAGCGGAGCGCGTGATTGTTGCCATGGGGTCAGGCTGCGACGCAATCCGGGAAACCATTGATTTCCTCAAAAACCGTGGTGAGAAAGTCGGTCTAGCAGAGATTCATTTGTACCGTCCCTTTTCTGTTGGCCATTTTCTGAAAGCCATACCGGCCAGTGCTAAAAAGATTGCCGTTCTGGACCGGACCAAAGAACCGGGAGCAGCGGGGGAACCGATATACCTCGATGTCCGTAATGCCTTTTTCGGTAAAAAGGATGCCCCGGTTATTGTCGGCGGGCGGTATGGTTTGGGTTCCAAGGATTTCACGCCGGCGCATATTGCCGCCATTTATGAAAACCTCCGGCAGGAAAACCCGTGCGACGGTTTTACTGTCGGCATAGTCGATGATGTTACTTTTACATCGCTGCCGGAATATCCGGAAGACATCAACCCAACTCCGGCTGAAACAACCAGTTGTAAATTCTGGGGACTTGGCGCGGACGGAACGGTAGGGGCCAATAAAAATACGATTAAGATTATTGGTGATCACACGGATCTATATGCACAGGCTTATTTTGCGTATGATTCTAAAAAATCAGGCGGTCTGACCATATCACACCTGCGTTTTGGCAAACAGCCGATTCAATCTTCCTACCTCATTACCAAGGCGGATTTTGTGGCCTGCCACAACCAGGCGTATGTGCGTCAGTATGCTGTGTTAGCCGGCTTAAAGCCGGGAGGAAAATTCCTGCTTAACTGCTTATGGAATCCGGCCGAGATTGAGTCCAATATTCCGGCGGCTATGAAGCGGTATATTGCCCGAAATGCTATCGAATTTTACACAATCAATGCCGTCGATATTGCGCAAAAGCTCGGTCTGGGCGGGCGGATCAACATGGTTATGCAAGCCGCCTTCTTTAAGCTGGCCAATATTATCCCGGTCGCAGCTGCGGTCCGCTACCTGCAAGCGGCTGTCGTGAAGTCTTATGGCAAGCAAGGCCAGGCGGTAATTGAAATGAATAACGCCGCGATTAACCGGGGAATTCAGGAGCTGTACCGCGTTGAAGTGCCGCAAGCCTGGCTGAATGCGGTTGACGAAGAAGGTGCTTGGGCCGGGGCTTTGCCGGAATTCATCCGGGAAGTTATGCTGCCGATGAATCGTCAGGAAGGCGACAAGCTACCGGTGAGTACCTTTAACGGCCGGGAAGACGGAACATTCCCGCTGGGGGTTACAGCCTATGAAAAACGCGGTATTGCCATCCGGGTGCCGGTATGGCATTCCGACAAATGTATTCAGTGCAATCAGTGTGCTTTTGTTTGTCCCCATGCCGCTATCCGGCCGCTGCTGGCAACGGATGAAGAGCTGGTGGAGGCACCGCCGGGATTTGTCGTCACCCCGGCCAAGGGTTACCCCGGACTTAACTTCCATCTGGCTATTTCCGCCCTTGACTGTACCGGCTGCAGTAACTGCGCTGACATTTGTCCGGCAGCGGAAAAAGCCTTAACGATGAAACCGCTTGCCGACCAGCGGCGGGACGGGGAAGATTTGTGGGCGTTTGCCGGTAAGATTCCTGGTAAAGAAATCGCCGGGAAACAGAAGCTCACGGTAAAAGGCAGCCAGTTTCAGCAGCCCTTGCTGGAATTTTCCGGCGCGTGTGCCGGCTGCGGTGAGACACCTTATGCCAAACTGATTACCCAGCTTGTCGGGGACCGGATGATGATTGCCAATGCGGCCGGCTGTTCCACCGTCTGGGGCGGCAGTGCGCCATCGGTATCGTATACCACGAATGCCCAAGGGCATGGTCCGGCCTGGGGGTTCTCGCTGTTTGAGGATAATGCCGAATACGGCTTTGGCATGCATATGGGGGTACAGCAGGTAAGAAAAACTTTAGCCGGTTTGGTGCAGGCGGCGCTGACGGAAAGCAGTAGCGAACCGCTAAAAATGGCCTTACAAGACTGGCTGGACAACAAAGACAAGGGCGAAGGCACGCGTGAGCGGGCCGAACGGTTAATCGCCAGCCTGCAAAGGGAAAAAGACACCCGGCCGCTTTTGAACGAAATCTACGAGTACCGGGATTTTCTGGTTAAACGTTCCCAGTGGATATTCGGCGGCGACGGCTGGGCGTATGATATTGGCTTCGGCGGCCTCGACCATGTGCTGGCGGCCGGTGAAGACGTAAACGTTCTGGTATTTGATACGGAAGTATACTCCAACACGGGTGGTCAGTCTTCAAAATCGACGCCAACCGCCGCCATTGCGCAGTTTGCATCCGGCGGCAAAGAAATGCGCAAGAAGGATCTTGGCGTTATGATGATGTCCTATGGTTATGTTTATGTAGCTCAAATTGCCATGGGAGCTGATAAAAACCAGACCTTAAAGGCCATTGCCGAAGCGGAAGCATATCCGGGGCCGGCGTTGATTATTGCCTATGCTCCCTGTGTCAACCATGGCATCCGGGGCGGGTTAAAGAGCCAGCTGCAGGCCAAGCGAGCGGTGGAGGCCGGCTATTGGTCCCTGTACCGTTATAATCCCCAGTTAAAAGCGCAGGGGAACAATCCTTTCCAACTGGATTCCCGCGAACCCACGGCCAGTTTCCAGGATTTCCTCCAGAGTGAGGTCCGTTATTCGGCGCTCCTGCGGCAGTTCCCGGACAAGGCCCAGGCGTTGTTTGCCAAGGCCGAACAGGATGCTAAAAACAGGCTCGATACTTATAAACGGCTGGCCGGTCAGTGAGCTTTCTTACCAGAGACCGCTTGCGATAACAGCAGCCTAAAAAATGCACCCCCGGCGGGTGCATTTTTTAGGCTATTATTTCTGTTTATAGTACTCGGAGGCTTTTAACTGATGGATTAACTTTTTCATAAATTGTTTTTTTATGGCAGGGATCTTATCTTCTTCATACTTGTAGAAACCTTCTCCGGTTTTTATCCCCAGCTTGCCTGCCGCTACTTTTTGCTTTAAGAGATCGTTGGCCTCCTGACGGTTATCCATTTCTTTCAATAGATTATCCCCGACAATGCTCCAGATATCAAGACCGCCGAAATCGGCAACCTCTAACTGGCCGGTGGTTGCGTAACGAAAGGCCGGGCCGAATTTGAGGGCTTTATCAATATCGGCAGGTTCGGCAACACCCATTTCCATCAGCGAAAACACTTCTCTGGCAACACCTTGCTGGATACGGTTGGCAACCAGTCCCGGCACATCTTTTAATACTTTGACCGTCTGTTTGTTAATTGCCGCGTGTAATTGCTCCACCTCGGCGTAAAAATCCTCAGGCATATTGCCAAAGTATGACAGTTCGACAATCGGCATTAAGTGGGCAGGATTATACCAGTGGTTCACAATCATGCGCTGTTTACGATCTTCTGCAACCAGGGCCATCATGCCATCCAGTCTGAGGCTGGACGTATTACTCGCCAGAATGGTATGCTTAGGGCAGAGTTCATCTAACTGTTTGAATAAATTTTGTTTGAGTTCCAGTATTTCCGGCGTGGCTTCAATGACATAATCCCTGTCATGAACGGCCTGCCGGAGATCGCTGCAAACTGTAATGCGCTCAAGGGTGGCCGGAATGGACTGGGTCCCGATGAATTGCTCCTCAGCCAGGAGGGCGAGTTCAGCGGCGATTTCCGTCATTGCTTTTTTTAATTGATTATCGTAGGCATCATATAGAGTTACATCATACCCGTACAGGGCAAAGGACAGGGCAATGCCATGCCCCATGGTGCCTGCGCCGATAACACCGATATTTTTAATCATAGTTCGTCTCCTAGCTAGTTCTTTGTAAGACCTAAGATTTCCCTGGCTTCGGCCGGGGTGGCCACTGTTCTGTTTGCTTCTTTAACTATCCTTACGGCCCGGGCGACAAATTCACTGTTGGATTTTGCCAATTGCTTTTTCGCGTAGTACACGTTATCTTCCATGCCTACGCGGATGTGACCGCCCATGGCAATGGCGGCCAGCATGATAGGCACATGGCCGTTGCCGATCCCCAGGGCTGACCACGTAGATCCCTGGGGCAGCAGGGATTTAAGGTATACCAGGTTTTCAATCGTAGCAGCGGTGCCGCCGGCGGCGCCTAAAACAAACTGGTAATGGGCCGGCTGAGCGAGAACGCCTTGTTTCATATAATAAAGCGAGTTGTAGATCATGCCGGCGTCGAAAATCTCTATCTCCGGTTTTACCCCATTTTCCAGCATGGTCCGGCCAAGCTTTTCCAGGAAGTGAGGGGGGTTCAGAAACAAGCTGTTATGCATCCAGTTCATTGAACCGGCATCGTAGGAGGCCATTTCCGGCTTGAGTTCAATTAAATGAGCCATTCTGGTTTCATCAGTAGCGTGAAGGTCGCCGGAGGTGGTAAGATTGAGGACAATATCACATTTGCTGCGGATCAGTTCTACGGTTTCCCGAAATTTCTCTTTGCACATCGTGCCTTTGCCTGCGTCATCACGCATGTGCAGGTGGGCCACAGCCGCGCCTGCCAGCCAGCAGTCATAGACATCATCGGCAATCTCCCGGGGCGTTAAGGGAATATTGGGGTTATGTTCTTTAGTTGGCCAAGCGCCGGTTGTCGCGACAGTAATGATGGTTTTTTCCATGATTAGTTCACCTCATAATAGTAATTAAATGCGTTCCACAATGGTGGCAATGCCCTGCCCGCCCCCAATGCACAGGGTGGCTAAACCGCGTTTAGCCCCGTGCTGCTGCAGGGCATGGAGAAGGGTAACCAGGATGCGGGCCCCGCTGGCCCCGATGGGATGGCCTAAGGCGGTCGCCCCGCCGTGAATATTGACCTTCTCGCCGGGCAGCCCCAGTTCTTTGCCGACCGCCAGGAATTGGGCGGCAAAGGCTTCATTGGCTTCGAACAGGTCGATATCGGCCACCGTCAGTCCGGCCTTGGCCAGCGCTTTGCGGCTGGCCGGCACAGGTCCCAGACCCATGACAGACGGGTCGACCCCGCCGGCGCCGTAACCGGCGATTCGTGCCAGTGGTTTGAGGCCGAGCGCTTTGGCTTTTTCGCCGGACATGACGAGAAGTGCCGCTGCACCGTCATTAATGCCGGAGGCATTGCCGGCAGTGACGGTACCGTCTTTTTTAAAAGCTGTCCGCAGGGCGGCCAGGGATTCAACCGATGTGCCGCGCTTGGGAAACTCATCGGTGGCAAAAAGGGTATCTCCTTTTTTGCCTTTAATGGTCACAGGCACAATCTCCTGGCTGAAAGCACCGCTGTCGATTGCTTTCAGGGCTTTGGCCTGTGAGGCGGCAGCCAGCCGGTCCTGTTCTTCCCTGGTAATACCGTATTGGGCGGCGATATTTTCAGCAGTGATCCCCATATGATAGTCATTGGCGGCGCACCATAAGCCATCGCGGATCATGACATCGATCAGCTTGCCGTCGCCCATCCGGTGGCCCCAGCGGGCCTTTTCCAGAAGATAAGGGGCGTTAGTCATGCTTTCCATGCCGCCGGCCACAATAATGTCGGCGTCGCCGGCCATAATGGACTGGGCGGCCAGGTTTACCGCTTTTAGCCCGGAACCGCACACTTTATTAATTGTGTACGCCGGCACTTCAACCGGTAAGCCGGCTTGCAGGGCTGCTTGGCGGGCTGGGTTCTGGCCCAGGCCTGCCTGGAGTACATTGCCCATAATGACCTCGTCAACAGCGTCTGGGGCTATATTGGCTTTTTCCAGCACAGCGCGAATAGCAATGCTGCCCAGCTCGGTCGCTGCCAAGGGGGCCAGGGCGCCATTAAAGGTACCGATGGCTGTGCGCAGGGCGGCGGTAATAACGACTTCTCTCATCTTTTCCTCCTTCTAGGTGATTATTGACGATAGACTGCTTACAACAAAAAACAATCGCAATTTTCGTGCCAATATTCACAAATAAATGCAAACTTGAATATTTACAAGCGGATAAAGATTGGTTATGATTTGGTTAATAGATAACTGATGGCGTATAAGGCTGAAAACAGTTAGTTAATAGTAGGGAGCGATGAAATGAATAACAAAATAGATAGCAGTGAAGCTATTCTAAAAGAATTAATCGCTAGGATAGAAAAACAAAACTGGGATATTTCGTCGCATCAGGAGCTTCTTGCCGGGTTGAACAAAGTGCTCAGTGAGCTCACTGAGGCAAGGGAGCTTGATTTTAGAGAGATCGGGGACCATCTTTATGACGGGATTTATATTACCGATGGCAACGGGAAGACCTTGTATGTCAATGCGGCCTATACCCGGATAACCGGTATTCGCCCGGAAGAGGTTGTCGGCAAGTATGTGGACGAGCTTGTGACGGCGGGCGTTTATCTCAATGCCGTAACACCGGAAGTCATTAAGCACAAAAAACAAGTAAACTCCATGGGCGAAAGCTTAAGGAACGGAACGAAAATGCTGGTTACCGGCAGTCCGGTTCTGGATGCCGAGGGGAATGTCAAAAAAGTGGTTATTATTGACCGGGAAATAACCGACCTGCTGCAAATGAAATCTGATCTGGAAGCCTCCCAGAAACAGATCAAAGCTGTGGAAAAAGATAAAATTAAAAGTACACTTGAGGTAGAACATCTCAGGAAACTGCATTTAAATAAAAATCTCATTGGCAACAGTCTGGAAACGCGGCAGGTCATCAAGAGCATTCAACAGGTCGCCGGTTTGGATGTTACTGTTTTGATTACCGGGGAAACCGGGTCAGGCAAGGAGGTTGTCGCCAATGAAATCTATCTGAATAGCGCCAGGAAAAATGATCCCTTCATCAAAGTCAATTGTGCCGCAATCCCGGCCAATTTGCTGGAAGCTGAGTTGTTTGGCTACGCCAGGGGGGCCTTTACCGGTGCGGCCACGACCGGCAAAACCGGCCTGTTCGAATTAGCGGACAAAGGAACCATTATGCTTGATGAAATCGGCGACATGCCGATGGAACTGCAATCAAAATTACTCAGGGTCATCCAACACAAGGAAATAACCCGTATCGGCGGGTCGAAACCGGTTAAGTTAGATGTAAGAATTCTTTCGGCAACCAATTGCGAATTAAAGGACCTGGTCAAACAGGGACGTTTTCGTGAAGACCTTTACTACCGGTTGAATGTATTTCCTATTCATATTCCGCCGCTGCGTTCACGGAGCCAGGATATTGAGACTTTGGCCCGCCATTTTTTGGAAATATACAACACGAAATACGCCAAAAACACAGCGATTGAGCCGCTTGGTTTTGAGATGATGCGGCAATATTCGTGGCCGGGAAATATTCGGGAATTGCAAAATATCATTGAGAGGCTGGTTATCGTATCTGACCACGACGGCACGATTAGTAACGAGCAAATCGGCAATTTGCTGAATATCCATCCTTCGTACATGTCCGAACTGGTCGTGGAAGAGATGGGACTTAAAGAAATCGTCAGCAATATTGAAAAAAAGACGATCGAAAAGGCCCTGGCGTTATGCGGGAGTACAAGAAAAGCCGCCAAAATTTTAAAGGTAGATCAATCAACCATTGTTAAGAAAGCCAAGAGACTTGGTATTGTCCTTAGAGATGAAAAGACGCATCAATAGCGATGCGTCTTTTCATCTCTTGCGAATAGTGGCTGTCACTATATAGGTAAAATTTATCCCGGAAATATGATGACTAAATTCATCAAAGGACAGCCGGACCCGGCAGGAGGACGCCTTATTGCCCCGGGCCATGATGTGGGCATATTGTTTACAGGCCAGGAGGCGGGAAGGGAATAGCCGTAAAAAGCTGGTAAGCTGGTATTTGTTTTTTAAAATATGCAAATAATCAATCAATGTTTTGGGATTGGCATATTTCTTGCAAATAAAGATAAGCGTAGACGTTAAGGTCATAAACGCTAAGAACTGAGGGGGAAACAATGTCTAAGGTAATCAGTATGAAACAGGCAATAGACAAAATACAAGATTCGTCTGTTATCATGATTGGGGGATTTTTAGCGGTTGGAACGCCGGAAGGTTTAATTGATGCTGTGGTTAGCAGAGGCTATAAAGACCTTACGATCATCGCCAATGACACTGGCTTTCCGGATCGGGGCATTGGCAAACTGGTTGTTAACCGCCAGGTGAAAAAGGCCATTGTTTCTCATGTTGGCACAAACCCCGAAACCGGCCGCCAAATGAATGCAAATGAATTGGAAGTGGAATTATCCCCGCAGGGAACCTTGATTGAACGCATACGGTCAGGCGGGGCCGGTCTGGGCGGCGTGCTCACACCAACCGGTGTAGGCACGGTTGTGGCCGCAGGCAAGCCGACTATAACCATCGACGGCCGCGAGTTTTTACTGGAAAAACCCCTGCGGGCTGATGTTGCCCTGGTAAAAGCCCATAAAGCCGACACTGCGGGCAACCTGGTATTTAGAATGTCGACACGTAATTTTAATCCCCAAATCGCCACGGCCGCTGATGTTGTTATTGCGGAAGCGGAAAAAATCGTGCCTGTGGGCGAGATCGCTCCTGATGAGGTTATGGTGCCGGGAATCTTTGTTAACAGCATCGTGCAAGCGTAGCGGGAGATTGGAGGAGCGTTCATGGAAAACAGGATATTAATTGCCAAACGGGTAGCGCAAGAACTTAAAGATGGCGATGTGGTGAATCTGGGCATTGGTATACCCACGCTTGTTGCCAATTATATTGCCAAGGATAAACAGGTGATCCTGCATTCGGAAAACGGCTTTATCGGACTGGGGCCTGCCGGCGAAACCATTGATCCTGACCTGAGCAATGCAGGCGGACAACCGGCCGGCATTCTGCCAGGCGGCGCTACCTTTGACAGCGCCATGTCCTTTGTCATTGTTCGCGGCGGGCACCTTGACGCCACTGTGCTGGGGGCCCTGGAAGTGGATCAGGAAGGCAATCTGGCCAATTGGATGGTTCCCGGCAAGATCGTGCCGGGCATGGGTGGCGCCATGGATCTTGTCGTGGGGGCTAAACGGGTTATTGTCGCCATGGAGCACGTCGGTAAGGGTGGTGTGCCTAAAATTGTTAAGCAGTGCACGCTGCCGCTTACCGCCTCGCAGGAAGTGGACTTAATCATTACTGATTTGTGTGTGTTTCAAGTAATGAAACCGGGGCTGCTATTAACCGAGATAGCGCCGGGGGTTACGCTGCAGACTGTAAGGGAAGCTACCGGTGCCGATTATATTATCTCGCCTGATGTCAAAGAGATGGCGGTCTAAGTACGTTTTTTGCTGGTGATGGAAGCAGATAAAAGAAAAAACAACGAAAGGGGGAGGCAAAAAACATGAAGAAGGTCGAATTAAAGGATGTAAAGCCGTATCAGGCACCCAAGCACTTTAATATGGTTGCTCTGAAATTGCACGGGAAGGAGGAAACGGGGGCGCAGAAGTTCTGGATGGGCCTGTCGCATTTCCTGCCGGCTGGCGGCGCTGAATATGATGCATCTCCGGTCGAGAAAATCTATTTTGTCCTGGAAGGCGAAGTAACTGTTACTACCAAGACGGAAAAGGTCGTTTTGCAGGCCTGGGATTCTATTTACATTGGGGCCAATGAAGGCAGAGAAATTATCAATGAAACCAATAAACCGGCAAGCATGCTGGTGGTTATGAACTACCCGGAAGCATAATTGTAGAGGTGATGTAAATGGAACAACTGACTTTGGACAAAATTAAAAAACTGTTTTGCCTTGAAGGCAAAGTAGCAGTAGTAACCGGTGGTGCCGGTGCCCTGGGCGAGTCGATTGCCGCCGGACTGGCGGCCTATGGTGCTGACATTGTTGTTACCGGCCGCACCATTGCCACGTTGGAAGAAGCGGTCAAAGGGGTGGAAAAAATTGGCCGGAAAGCATTGGCTGTGGCCTGTGATGTCAGTAAAGAAGCAGATGTAATCAATATGGTTCAGCAGACTGTGGATACCTTCGGCAAGATTGATATCCTGGTGACGGTAGCCGGTATTGCCAAGCGCTATCCGGCCGAAGATTTTCCGGCTGAAGACTTCCAGCAGGTCATGGATATCAACGTTAAAGGCACTTTTCTTACCTGCAAGCACGTAGGCCGGGTCATGAAAGAACAGGGCTTTGGTAAAATCATTACTATCTCTTCCGTGCGCGGTTTTGCCGGACATCCTGGCGGCTATGCGGCGTACGGGCCCAGTAAGGCTGCCGTCGACGGCCTGACCAAACAACTGGCTGCCGAATGGGCTAAATACAATATCACGGTGAACGCCATTGCGCCGACTATCTTCTGGACACCGCTGACGCAGCAGGTGCTTGAGGACGAAAAACTCAAGCAAATCTTCCTGTCCCGCATCCCGTTGGGCCGTGCCGCTGTGACCGAGGATATGGTCGGAGCAACCGTATACCTGGCTGCACCGGCTTCCGACTTTGTAACAGGCCAAATTCTTTACGTTGATGGCGGCTGTACTGCCGGCTGATATCACTGCTGCATCCGTTAGCTAGAGACCCGATAATAAATTAATACAATTGGAGGAATCAAACAATGGGAAAAAAAGTATTAATAGATTTAACTCATCCATTCCATGCTGACATACCCGTATGGCCGTATTTTGCCAAACCTAAAATTGATACTATGCATAGCCTGGCCAAAAGCGGCGTTTTAACACAAAAAATAGATGTTGTTATGCATTGCGGCACCCACGCCGATGCCCCCCGCCATGTTATGGAATACGAGTTTGACGGTAAACGCGCCCGTTACACCCATGAGCTGCCATTGGATGCTTATTATGGCGAGGCAGTTTGCCTGGATATACGTGTTGACCGCTGGGGCCTTATTACAGCCAAACATCTTGATGATGCTTTGGCCCGGGCGGGTGTAACGCATGCGGAAGTAAACGGCATGGTACTTGTTTTAAGAACAGGCATGCATCTGAAATTTGACGACACCAAGGAATACTATCATTATTCCTGCGGCTGCGGCAGGGAAGCGGGACAATGGTTTGATAAATATCGACCCAAATGTGTGGCCATGGATATGCAAGCCCTTGACCACCCTCTGCACACCACCATGGGCAAGAACGGTCCGCCGGCAATGAATCTTATCGGTGATTCAGGCAAGCCGATTACCGAGGAATTCATTGAGCAATTTGGCATTGAGGCTTATGCAGAGTTCGAAAAGGATGTATTTATTAAAACCTTTGGCAAAGACAAATATATGGAGGCGTATGGCAAGCTGGAGAATCACGGTCTGGCGGGAACCTGGGAGCCCTGCCATAAATATATGATGGGTAACGGCATCGTCGGGGTCGAAAACATTGGTGGCGATCTGGAAAAAGTGGTAGGCAAACGGTTTAAATTCATGGCCTTCCCGATTCGCTGGTGGCTGGGCGATGGCGCTATGGTCCGCTGCGTTGCTGAAATAGATGAAGATGATCTCAATCCGGTACCGGACAGAGTATACAATTACGGTGGATTTTAATCCCGTACCGGACAGATTTACCGCAGACAAACGAATAAGCTGCCGGTGTTGATCAGCAGACCACTAGCTCACGTTAAAAACCTGACTGATACTGTATTCCTTGCAGTATCAGTCTTGTTCAATATCGTGTGAGCCGGAAAGACATAAATATAATATAAGAAAAAATTATAATAATAGAAGAAAAAATTAAAATATTGCAGGAATTTTGAATTGGAAGTGTAATTATAACCTCACTGTCTCTTGGTCGAGATAGGGTAGAAAATGTAAGGGAGGCTATACAGTGGATGAACCAATAAAACAAGAAGAAAAGCAGGGCTTGGATGCCTTGCAAGCAATGGGGCGGGAAGAATTGATTCTGGCAGTACAGGAATCCATGCGGAAATGTGAGGAAATCTCATCTGGTGCAAGACTGCTGATGACCCATTTAAAGGTCCTTTGTCATAAGAATGGCGGCAATATTACTTATACTAAGGAGGAGTATGACGCAACGGTGAAGGCGGATCCTGATTTAGGTGAAACCTATAGTATGGAAGATGGCAAGGAAGTATGCACAGTCCGTATAAGATTGAAGGCTTAAGCGATTTGGCACAAGCCAGTTCACGTCCCTGGTTGCCGGGAATTCATGGACACGGCCGGTATTATTGGTTCTCCGGCCAATAATAGGTTTTGCCTGTTGAACGTGGCAATGAGCTTGCGTTTCTAGAGGGAGTGGCATAGACAGAATTCTTTAATTATTATCTGAATCTTTAAAGAATTACTGCTGGCCGTTTTATGGCTTGTAATATAAGTTTAACTGATTGATGGAAAACAAAATCTTATTATGGTAAAGCGCGTACTTGATTAGGCGGGCTATAAATCGATAAATGGAAAGAGGGAGAAAAAATGGGTAAACCAAGCATGGATAAGTTAGCGACGATCATTTTTATTGTAGTGTTAGCCGCTATGAGTGTATTCGCCGGATGTGGAAGAAGCACCGGACCAGTCGAAGCCCGCAAGGACTACATTTTAATCGGGCGGGTAAATCCGGTGACCGGCCCATTAGCATCGTTTGGGGCGGGAACGCCGCAGATTGAGGAAAAAGCAATTGAAGCAATTAATAAAGAAGGCGGGATTTACATTGCCGAGTATGGCAAGAAACTGCCGCTTAAAATAATTGTTGCCGATTCTGAGAGCAGTCCGACCAAAGCGGCCGAAGCAGCCAATAAACTGATTCTTCAGGATAAAGTAGATATACTGATGGCGGCTCACACGCCAGATACGGTTAACCCTGTGGCTGCTGCCGCAGAGCGGCACAAAATTCCGTGTATCACAGTGGATGCCTTATCAGATGCATGGCTTGCGGGCGGACCCTATACATGGACCTACCATGCTTTCTGGAAAGTAGATACGCTGGTTGATGTTTATCTGGATATGTGGGATCAACTGGCTACTAATAAAAAAATTGGCCTAATTGCTCCTAACGATCCTGACGGGCTTGCCATTGCCGATACGCTTAAGAAAAAAGTGCAGGCCAGAGGCTATACCCTGATAGATCCAGGCAGGTTCCCGCCCAATACCAAAGACTACACAGCAATGATTAACCAGCTCAGACAGGCTGATGTTGACATTGTGCTTGCCATGCAGATTCCGCCCGACTTTGCGACGGCCTGGAAACAAATGCAGCAGCAAGGGCTGGTTCCCAAGATTATGTCTGCCGCCAAAGCAATTCTATTTCCAGCCGATGTTGCTGCGCTGGGTGGCAGCTTGGGAGAAAATCTGACAACTGAGGTTTGGTGGAGCCCGATGGCGGGCAATACATCCTCCCTGACAGGACAAAGTTCGCAAGAGCTGGCTGCAACCTGGACCGAGCTGACAGGTAAGCAGCCGATGGCTACCCTGGGCTATAAACACGCCAGCATGGAAATAGTTGTTGACGTATTGAAACGGGCTCAGTCGCTGGAAAGAAATAAAATCAGAGAGACCATCAAAGCTACCAATATTGACACTGTTGTTGGCCATGTTCAATATAATGACCGGAATTTAGCCGAGACCTTCGTGGTTGGCGGACAATGGGTCAAAGGTAAAACCTGGCCCTGGGAAATGAATATTGTAAGCAACCGGAAAATGACAATTGTGCCGTTATCGCCGGCGCCCATGCAATATATACCAGGCTCGCAGCCGTAGCAGTATCATATTTCCCTGCTATAGCGGGAATGGTGCCAGGCTAAGTAACTGCAAAGTCTTTATGGTTTGCAGTTGCAAAGTTCACGCCCAGCAGGGTGGAGGTGACGACAGTGGGGTCAGTGTTGCAGGTTGAGAATCTAGGCATATCTTTTGGCAATCATGATGTACTCAAATCACTTACTTTTGATGTACAGGCCAATGAGGTCTTAGGGGTAATAGGGCCGAATGGAGCCGGAAAAACAGTGCTGTTAAATATTTTAACAGGCATTTTACAACCTACCCGGGGAGAGATTTCTTTTTATGCAGAAAACATTACCCATAAAACGGTAACCGAGCGTTGCCGAATGGGCTTGGGCCGTACATTCCAGATCCCCCGGCCATTTGAAAAAATGACTGTATTTGAAAACGTTGTGGTGGGAGCAGTATATGGCAGTCGCATGAGTGAGACGCAAGCTAAGGCCAAAGCCCGCGAAATCATTGAGATAAGCGGACTGTGTAAGAAGGAGGACTGGTTTGCCGGCAAACTGGGACTGTTAGATCGAAAAAGGCTGGAAATTGCCCGGGCGCTGGCTGGCAGCCCCAAGCTTTTATTACTTGACGAAGTCGCCGGCGGGCTTACCGATGTAGAAGTTACGGATATTCTTGCTATTGTAAAAACGGTTAAGGAGCAGGGCATTAGTATTGTCTGGATAGAGCATGTATTAAGAACCATGTATGAAGGCACTGACAGGATCTTATGTCTGGCCGGAGGAAGAAACCTTGCCTGCGATCTGCCGGCGGTGGTCATGCAATCCCAGGCAGTACATAACGTGTATTTAGGGGCGGTAGACGAATGAACAGTAAAGATATGGTATTGGAAGTGAAAAAAATTAATGTTCATTATGGTGATTTTCAAGCCCTAAACCAGGTATCGTTACAAATCAGGGCAGGGTCGATTGTTTCTATTATCGGCGCTAACGGTGCCGGCAAATCGACATTGTTAAATACAATATTAGGCTTGAATAAACCTGCCAGCGGCGAAATCATATTCCTCGGCGATAGGATTCACGGCCTGCCGGCAAATAGAATTGTGGCCAAGGGGCTGGCGATGTCGCCGGAAGGCAGCAGCGTTTTCAGGAAGCTGACGGTAAAAGAAAACCTGCTCATGGGAGCCTATTTACCCCGGGCCAGGGAACATAAAAACGAAAATTTAGAAAAAGTGTATACGCTTTTTCCGGTGCTTAGAGAAAAAGCCGAGCAGGAGGCCTCTTATTTAAGTGGCGGCCAGCGGCAAATGCTGGCAATAGCCCGGGCGCTAATGTCAGAACCGCAACTGCTGTTCTGTGATGAAATTTCCTTAGGTTTAGCCCCGATAATCATAAAAGATATCTATTTGACAATCAAAAAAATCAATGAACAAGGCCTTACCATTGTCCTGGTTGACCAAGATGTCCGGCGGAGTCTAAGGCATTCCGACTTTAGCTATGTGATGCTGAAAGGGCAGATTGTTATGGCCGGGGAATCGTCCGCGCTGGCTGAGGAGGCAGTAAAGGAGGCCTATTTTGGCTTACATCAGGCTGATAAACAATAAGGGTAAGGAGAAAATGCTATGGAAATCATACAATCCGCGCTTAATGGAATTTTATTAGGTGGATTATATGCGGTGATCGGCATCGGCATGTCCTTGATCTTTGGCATCATGGGGTTAACTAATCTGGCTCACGGTGATTTTATTATTGTAGGAACCTTTATCTGTATGATCCTGGCTGCCGAGCTTGTTGGCAGCCTGTGGCTGGCCCTGGCTATAACCATATTGGTGATGACCGTAATGGGCTTTGTCATACAAAATTTCTTAATTAACAAAGTACTGGACAAAGGGCCTGAGCCGGCACTGCTCACAACCTTCGGGATTTCCATTTGCTTGTCCAATGCCTTGCTTTTATTTTTTGGGGCCGATGCTCGTTCCATTAACATTTCGTTTGCGACAACGAATATTGTCGCAACTGAATTAATCACGGTGCCGGCGGTTTACACAGTTGATTTCATAGTCGCAATCTGTGTCATTGTTACACTGCATTATGTTCTAAACCATACCTATTTGGGCCGGGCGATCAGGGCTACTGCCGATGACAGCCGCGCTGCTGAGCTTATGGGGGTAGATACGAAAAAAGTATTTAGTTATACCATGGGGCTGGCAATGATTTCAGCGGCAATTGCCGGTTTATTGGTAGGGACGACCTTTGTCTTTTATCCTTCGACCGGTACGCAATATTTAATTATCGCTTTTGGCGTTGTTGTTATTGGCGGTATGGGGAGCCTGATAGGAACCCTGGCAGGAGGCATTATACTGGGGCTTGCTCAGTTACTCGGCGCTTTCTTTTTTGGCTCCGGCTATCAATTGTTGTCAGGCTATCTGGTTTTACTGATTATATTGACAGTTAAACCAGAGGGACTCCTAGCGGCCAAAACAAGAAAATAGGCTGTAGATTTTAGGGGGTTAGCTAATTGATTAAGGTGATACCAATACAGTCACAATTCCGGAGATTAAAGGCCAGATTGCTTATTCCGGCTATATTGCTAGTGATACTTTGCAGTTTGCCTTTTGTGGTTAACGAATATATAACGTCAATTTTAATCCAGATTTTGCTGTATATGACGTTAGGTCAGATGTGGAATCTGCTTGCCGGTTATGCCGGGCTGGTTTCACTTGGACAACAAATGTTTGTTGGTTTAGGCGGATATTCCTTAGCCGTAATTACTGAGATTTACCAGCTGCCGATGATTTGGGGCATAATTACCGGCGGGGTGATTTCCGTAATCTTTGCGCTAATTATCTCGCAACCAATATTTAAAATGCGCGGTGTCTATTTTTCCATTGGCACGTGGATAGCGGCCGAGGCCCTGGCGGTTTATTTTAGCAATTGGACGTATGTTAGGTCCGGGCAGGGTTTTAATATAACTGCCAGTTATGAGCTGACGACTGTTGATTTGTATTATATCGCTTTGGTTGTTGGCGCCGGGGCTGTTGTTTTAGTATATGCCTTGCTGCGCTCTCCCCTGGGTCTGGCGCTGATGGCCATGCGTGATAATGAGGCGGCGGCGGAAACGGTAGGCATTGAACTATACAAGACCAAATTAAAGTGTTTTTTGATAGCCGCTTTTGTTACCGGGATAACAGGCGCTGCCTTATATTTGTCGATTGCCTATGTTCAGCCGTTTGCCGCTTTTGGGATAGACTGGACGGTAGCTATGGTTTTTATGGTTATTATCGGTGGAACCGGTACTGTGGAAGGGCCGGTACTGGGCGCTGTATTGTATGTGATATTGAAACAATATCTTTACGATTATCCCGGCATCAGCATGATTATTCTGGGGATCATTGCTATCGGAATTATTTTTGTTGCGCCTAAAGGCGCTATGGGGACACTTTATGAACGGTACGGTTTTGAAATATTGTCAGCCCGCCGCTGGGCCCAAGATTCTCACTGCCACAAGCGGGATTGAGCCTGGGAAATGAAAAAAGGTGCTGCCTGTAAGCTTAGGCTTCACCTTTCTTAATTTACTATAGCAATCACCATTATTTCGGTAGGGGATAACTGGTCAGATGCTTAACAAACACTGGGATTGAGGTATTTAAGTTGTTTCGGTTCCAGACGACCATAACGTCAAAATGCTTATGCTGGGTATTAAGTTCAATCAGGCGAAGGTCCGGACTGGCAACCTCGCGGACAGGACCGGGAACAATCATTATCCCTAAGCTGGCCTCGACCATAAACAGCAAAGCTGACAGATCCCGGCTTTGATTTACTACATTTGGTGTAAACCCGTTTTCCGAGCATATTTGATAGGTTAAATCATTCAAGAGATAGTCGGCGTTTCTCGTAAATAAAACGAAGGACTCATTGGCTAAATCGGCGACATTGATCATTTCCTGGGAGGCCAGGGGGTGATTGATATGGATGGCGGCGCAAAGCACATCGCTGCGTAAGCTTTTGCCAACAAGATCAGGGAATTTTTCAAGATTGTGGGAAAGAGTGAAGCCAATATCTAATTCCTCTCTCATCAGCGCTTCGTTAATTTCCGCCCAGTTATATTGATGCAAACTTACGTGAATGCTGGGAAAATTTTTTCTAAAATCTCTGACTGCCTGCGGTAAAAAAACTTTTTCGATTCCTCCCAGAAAACCAACTTTCAGGTAACCGGTCATTCCCATTGCGGCCAGCCGTATTTTTTTTAATGCCTCGTTCGATGCTGCGATCAGGGCATGCGACTCCTCCAGCAGTATCTTGCCAGCCCAGCTTAATTGCAGCGGGCGTTTATTCCGGATAATCAATTGTGTTTCCAGCTGTTTTTCTAATTCGGAGATCTGTTGACTTATTGCCGACTGGGAGATGCCATGTTGGGCAGCTGCTTCTGTAAAACTCAAAGATTCGGCAACAGAAACAAAATATTTTAGTTTTTGAATATCCATTTTTCCTCCACTACCTTGATGGTTTTTTCACAATTATACCTTGTTTATAGGCTAAACGGCAAATTTGCAATTTCGAAATATAGGCGGCAGGCCGCACATATCGGACATATGTAAGGCGAGGCTATTGCTTCGCAAGCTAATTTATTATCGAAATTGCTATAAAATTAAAATAAATTCTAGCCTGTTTCACTGCATAATTTATTTTATTAGATTAACTAATTTTTATATTAGGAAAATGATGAATTGTGGCATCAACAATAAGCAATTTATCATCATTCACAAAAGGAAAAGAGACCTGAATGTTTTGCTGAAATGGCGTCTGCTTGATGCAAGATATCATCAGAATAAACGAAAATTTCTGAGTAATAACCCGATTTGTCAGGTCAGACAGGTTGGCATATTAATTGCATTAGAAAAAGTAATGAGTGCAGAATATTTTCTAATTGTCTGTGCTTGGCAGCCGGCATCTGGCTGGAGGAACCGCGCGGTGATGACGGACGGGAGGCTTTGTTTAGATAAAGGAGGTGTATCAGGATGTAGCAGGGAGGCAGGTAAAGCCTGACAGTGGACTTGTATGGCTAGTTGTGTGTCCTATCATACAGGGCTAGCCTTAATTATGTAAAAGGAGGATAAATAATGGGGAAAATTAAAAGATTTACCAATGGTACTACTGGTGGCCCGGTATTTGTCGATGTCGATGTGGAAGCCAACAAGATTCTGCGGATGTATCCCATGGAACTCACTGATGAAGATGCCCCGTCCTGGGAGATTGAGGCCAGAGGCAAAACGTTTACACCGCCACGTAAAACTACTATTACTCCGGTTACTGCCGCCTGGAAGTCTCAGATCTATTCACCGAAACGGATACTTTATCCCATGAAGCGGGTAGATTTTGATCCTGATGGTGAAAGAAATGAGGAGAACCGTGGTAGTTCCGGTTACGAACGGATTAGCTGGGACGAGGCTTTAGATATAGTAGCAAGGGAAATAATCCGCATCAAACGGGATTATGGCCCTGGCGCCATTTTAAGTACTGCCAGCTCTCATCACCTGTGGGGCAATGTTGGCTACCGTTTTAGTACGTTATTCAGATTTATGAATCTGGCTGGTTTTACCTATGCCGATCATAACCCTGACAGTTGGGAAGGCTGGCACTGGGGTGGCATGCACAATTGGGGATTTAGCTGGCGCCTTGGCAACCCTGAACAATACGACCTGCTGGAAGACGGACTCCAGAATACGGAAATGATTGTTTTCTGGTCAGCTGACCCGGAAACAAATAACGGTATTTACTCCGCCTTTGAAAGTACTCCCCGGCGCTTCTGGCTGAAGGAACTGGGCGTAAAAATGATCTTTATTGATCCTTACTACAACCACAGCGCCCGTTTGTATGCAGATAAATGGTTTTCGCCGCGTATCGGTACCGATGCCGCTCTGGCGGCCAGTATCGCCTATGTCTGGATTACTGAGGACCTGTATGATAAAGAATATGTGGCAACACGCACGCACGGGTTTGAGCGGTGGTCGGAATATATTCTTGGTATGGAAGACGGCATTCCGAAAGATCCCAAATGGGGAGAAAATGAGACAGGCATCCCCGCCCGGGAAATTAAAGCCTTAGCCCGTGACTGGGCCGCAAAGAAGACTATGTTAGGCGCGGGCGGATTAGGCGGCTGGGGTGGCGCCTGCCGCGCTGCAACCGGCAACGAATGGGCCCGGATGATGATTTGCCTGATTGCCATGCAAGGTATGGGCAAACCCGGTATCAACATCTGGTCCACAACCCAAGGGGCTCCCTGCGATGAAAGCTTCTTTTTCCCTGGCTACGCTGAAGGCGGCATTGCCTGCGATACCGGCAATTCAGCAGCAGGGTACGAGTTTGCGTACCGGATGTTTGCCAATTCGCGCCCTGTCACCAATCCGATTAACTCTCCCCAAGGACAGCACATTCCCCGGTTACGAATTCCTGAGGCTATACTCGAAGGCAAGCTGGAATGGCGGGGTAAGGGCTTCTGCGGCGCTAGTGTAGAAGCTCAATTCCAGAAATACGAATATCCGGCTCCCGGGTATTCAAAAATTCAGATGTATTATCGTTATGGCGGTTCTTTTATTGGGACCATGACCGAAACAGCCCGCTATGCAAAAATGTACCGGACCAAGAATCTGCCGTTTGCTGTGAATCAGTCTATTTGGTTTGAAGGCGAAGCAAGATTCGCTGATATTATCCTGCCGGCCTGCACTAACTTTGAACGCTGGGACATCAGCGAATTTGCCAATTGCTCAGGTTACATTCCCCACACCTATAGTCAGTGTAACCACCGGGTAATCACTCTGCAAAAGAAATGCATTGAACCGCTTGGTGAATCTAAGTCCGACTACGAAATATTTTCCGAATTGTCTAAACGGCTGGGCTTGTGGGAAATTTACACCGACGGCGGCAAGACTGACCTTGACTGGGTTAAACAGCATTTTTATGCAACCGACCTGCCTAAAGTCATTACCTGGGAAGAATTCTTTGCCAAGGGCTATTATATTGTGCCTAATAAACCGAAGACAGCGAAGTCTACCCCGGCCATGCGCTGGTTTGCCGAAGACCGAGAAATTGATACCCCTGATTGGGGCCCGATGCCTCATGAACAGGTCAAACGCAAAGGCCTCCAGACCGGCAGCGGCAAACTTGAGTTTGTCAGCACCAGCCTGGCCCGGTTTGATCCTGATGACGGGGAAAGGCATCCGGTAACCCGGTATATTGAATCATGGGAAGGACATCATTCCGCCCATGCCGCTAAATATCCGCTCCAGGCTGTTGCCCCCCATCCCAGGTTTAGCTTCCACACTATGGGAGATTGCAAGGAAAGTCACCTCAATGAACTGAGAGACCACCGTGTTTTAAAAGAAGATGGCTATCGCTACTGGATTTGGCGGCTGAATCCTAAGGATGCTGCGGCCAGAGGTATCAAACAGCATGACTTAATCAAAGTCTACAACGATAGAGGCGCTGTTATTTGTGCCGCCCAGCTGACGGAACGGGTTCCGCCGGGAACTTGTCATACTTATGAGTCTTGCGCCGATTACCAGCCGATCGGCGAACCCGGCAATTCTCCGGACCGGGCAGGCTGCATCAACCACTTGAACTCCAAGCGGTTTATGACCAAAAATTCCTGTGGTATGGCTGCCAACTCCTACCTGGTAGAAGTGGAAAAATGGGAGGAGATGAAGTAATGAAAAAAGTTAATATGATTGTGGATGTCGCCAGGTGCCATGACTGCAATAACTGCTTTCTTAGCTGCAAAGATGAGCATTGGGACAATGACCATCTACCCATTGCTGCGGCTCAACCGCGCTTCGGTCAAAAATGGCGTGATGTTCTTTATGTAGAACGGGGGCAATATCCGCTGCAGGATGTTTGTTCTTTATCCTACGCCTGCATGCATTGTGATGATCCGGCCTGTATCAAGGCTGCCAAAGACGGCGCAGTTTTCAAACGGGATGATGGCATTGTCATCATTGACCCGGTGAAAGCCAAGGGGCAAAAGCCGATTGTTGATGCTTGCCCGTATAAGGCTATTTATTGGAACGAAGAGAGCCAATTGCCGCAAAAGTGCACCATGTGTGCCCACTTACTGGACAGCGGTGAATGGAGCCAGCCGCGGTGCTCGTTTGCCTGCCCGACCGGGTCGTTGACTTTTTTATATGCCACTGATGGCGAAATGGCTGAAAAAACAGCAGCTGAGGGCCTGGAGTATTTCCATCCGGAATATGGCACCAAACCCCGCGTATGGTACAAAAATTTATACCGGTTCACTAAGTGCCATGTTGCCGGCAGCATAGAACTGCATGATAAAAAGGAATGCGCTGACGGTGCAAAAGTCACCTTGACGAATATAACATCAAAGCAAGTCTGGGTGGCAGCTGCCGACAACTATGGCGATTTTAAAATCGACAAACTGGAACCTAATAGCGGCGCCTATGCCGTTACTGTTGAGTATCCCGGCTATGCTGTCCAGACCAGGGAGATTGCTGTGCGTGAAAGTGTGAATGTAGGAACCTTTTATCTGAACCCCTGATGCAGCCCGCCCCCGGACCAGGGGCTGAATAGAGGTTCGGCTATGATAAATGGTCTATCAGAGCAGGGAGATACATGCTGCTGGTAGACCATGAGTCAGACGCCAATTAGGATTCATGCCGAAAGAAATCCGAAATCAGATTACCGTTTGCTAATTTCGCTTACTTATATCGGGAGAGGAGGACAGGTATGCCGGGCCATTATCAGCACGTTGTGAACTATCTGCGGATTTCTGTTACCGATCGTTGTAATTTTCGCTGTGTATACTGCATGCCTCCCCAAGGGGCCCAGTGGCTGGAGCACAAGGAAATTCTTACTTATGAAGAGCTATTGCGGTTAATTACGGTCTTTGGCCGCGAAGGAATCACCAAAATACGGCTTACTGGCGGAGAGCCGCTGGTAAGGGCCGGCCTTGTGGATTTCGTTCGCAGCATTAAGGAAATAGGCATTATCGATGATATATCTCTGACCACCAACGGCAGTTTGCTGCCGCCGCTGGCGCAGGCTTTAAAAGCCGCCGGCCTGCATCGCGTCAATATCAGTCTTGATACTGTCAATCCGGCCAGCTTTTCCCGAATCACGACCTGCGGGCGGCTGGAAGACACGCTGCGGGGGATTGAAAGTGCTTTGCAGGCAGAACTGCATCCGGTAAAGCTTAATGTAGTGATGACCGATGCCTTGCAAGAAACCGACTTAGCCTATTTTAATCAACTGGTTTATCGCCATCCCATAGCGGTTCGGTTTATCGAATATATGCCCATTGGCGGCAACGGTATTGGCAGCGGGTCAGATACGGCTACTGTGAAAAAATTATTAAGTACGGTTGCTGGTAGCCAGGCATTGGGGCCGGCAGGCAATATTAAGGGCAACGGACCGGCGAAATATTACCAATTCCCCAGGACCAGAGGCACATTCGGCTTTATTACACCCCTGTCCGACCATTTTTGCGGCGAGTGCAATCGTTTGCGACTGACTGCTGATGGTATGCTTAGACCCTGCCTGTTAGCCAACCGGGAGGTGGATGTTAAAACGCCTTTACGCAGTGGGGCCAGTGACAGGGAATTGGCTATGTTATTTCATGAGGCCGTCAAGGCCAAACCGCAGGGCCATTCCCTTTGCCGCGCCAGTGGCTATCCGGATTTTAAACGGCGAATGTCGCAAATTGGGGGATGAACCAAAAAAATAAAGCCGAAGGGAAGGGACATGGATTTGGAAAGCAGGGTAGTCGCCGTATCCACCAGCCTTAACAAGGGGGAGCGCAAAAAAAATGTTAGTTCGGCCCGCCTACTAGAGGGTTTAGGTTTAGAGGGTGATGCGCACGCCGGATTTGCCCACAGGCAGATAAGCTTACTGGCATTAGAAAGTATAGAAAAAATGCGGCAGGCGGGTCTCCTGGTAAATCCCGGTGATTTCGCAGAAAACATTACAACCGTTAATTTAAATTTGCCGGCTTTACCGCTGGGAACTCGTCTCCGCATAGGTGAAGCGGTTCTGGCAGTAAGCCAGATCGGTAAAAAATGTCATAACCGTTGTGCCATCTATTATCAGGCCGGCGATTGTATCATGCCCACAGAAGGGATTTTTGCGGTTGTTCTCCGCGGCGGGGTCATAAAAACAGGCGACGCCGTAGCAGTGGTTGTCTAAGTCTGGGGGGTTTGCGAAGTGAGCGGGCACAACCTAAATATACCGAATAATTAGAAAAATTATTGCGTTTATCTAATTCTTGCCACGGCAGAATTAGGTTTTAAACTAGTGTCTTGACCACATTATCTTTTTCGTTTGATGACGGCCAAAATGGCCAAGACACTGGGTACTGCCAGGGATGCGGAGCAAAACAGATTTAAGATTAAAGGGGAGTAAGAAATGCGTCCAATATTGATAAGTGAAATAATTGATAAGGCTAAATTTAATCGATTTTTCCAGAAAATTATTGGTATTTGTATGATTACCACAATTTGTGATGGTATCGATATTAACATTTTTGGCCTGATTATTCCCTCCTTAATGAAGGATTGGAATATTGGCCCTGCTCAAATCGGTATGCTCGGCAGCTGGGGCATGTTTGGCATGATTTTCGGTTCCTTGTTTTTCGGCCCTTTAGCCGATAAGATTGGCAAGAAGCTGGCAATTATGATCGGCACGGCTATGTATATCGTATTCACCGTATTGTGCGGTTTTGTTTCCACTTTGACCGAGTTTGCCGTCTACCGTTTCCTGGGCGGCTTCGCCCTGGCTGGTGTTTTTCCGCTGGCAGTGGCCTATGCCTCAGAGTTTTCGCCGAAGCCAATTCGCAGCCGTGTAACTGTCTGGGTTACTTCCGGTATGGCTTCAGGTACAGTGATCGCTGCTCTGGTGGGGATGGCGATTATTTCTTCCTATGGCTGGCGACCGATGTTCCTTCTTACTGCTGTTATGGTGCTGCTGCTTGTAGCGCAGTATTCTTTGCCTGAATCATTAGCCTTTCTTAAGAAGAAAGGGAGACAGGAGGAAATTGGCCGGATTTTAGAAAAAGTTGAACCGACGTTCAAGGCTACGCCGGCAGATGATTATCAGCTGGATATGAAGGATACCGGTAAAGCCAGTCTGGCCAGTTTATTCTCAGCCGGCTACGGCAAAAATACCATTCTGTTCTGGCTGATGATGATGAGCAACTACATATTCATCTATGGGGTTTTGATGTGGCTGCCTAAACTTATGACCATGCTGGGGTGGAGCATAAATACCAGCTTATTCTTTACAATGACCTGGAATCTTGGGTTCTTACTGGGTATCCCCCTGTTTGGCTGGATGCAGGATACTATTGGCGGTAAGAAGTCGCTGCAAATCGGCTTGGTTACGTTAGCCGTGCTTGTCTCGCTAATCGGTTTTTTGCCAAATCCCTACCTGCTGGCAGTATGCTTGTTCCTGACCGGATCGACCCAGCACGGTCTGTCCGGCGTGGCCGGTTCCTACATCGCCCAGTCCTACCCAACTTCTTTCCGGGCCACAGGTACCACCTGGGGCTATGGCCTGGGCCGTGTTGGCGGTACGGCCGGCCCGCTGATCGGCGGCATGCTGTTAGCCATGAACCTGCCTGTGGGCTATAATCTGATGTTTTTTGCCCTGTTTCCCGTCTTTAGCGCCATAGTAGTTAGTTTTACCACTGATTTTTTCCAAAAAGATATAAATTCGGCAATGGATAACGGGTTAGCAAAATAGTATTGACTGTATTGTGGATATACAAAGCCTAACTTATGTTATCCGAGATTGGGTGAACTTTTTGCAACCGCGAGGCGGTAAAGCGGTTTGCCGGCGGGGCATTTAATAACCTGGCGTGCTGGCCGCGGATACCGTTGCCGCGATTTTTAGGGGAGGGTGTATGATGTCTGCAAATACCAATGCAAAAATAACTGATTTGCGTTCCGCCCTGGACCTCTTAAGGGCCGTTCCGGGACAATTAATTGAGACCGACGAACCAGTAGATCCCCAGGCAGAACTAGCCGGGGTTTATCGCCATGTGGGCGCCGGCGGGACGGTGCAGCGGCCCACGCGAATTGGACCGGCAATGTCCTTTAATAACATAAAAGGGCACGCAGGGGCAAAAGTGGTCACCGGGATTTTGGCCAGTCGGGAAAGAGTAGCCTTACTGCTTGGTACCAAGCCGGAGCATCTTGGCTTTCTTTTAAATGAGGCCGTTAAAGAGCCGATCGCGCCTGTAACCATTCCCCGCGAGCGGGCCCTGTGTCAGGAAATTGTCCATTATGCAACAGAACCCGGTTTCGATATTAGAAAATTGATTCCTGCGCCAACCAATACCGCAGAAGACGCAGGTCCCTATATTACCCTGGGTATGTGTTATGCCTCAGATCCCGCAACAGGTGAATCAGATGTCACCATACACCGCTTGTGCTTACAAAGCAAGGACGAAATGTCGATGTGGATAACCCCCGGAGCGCGCCATATAGGTTCTTTTTTTAAAACAGCCGAAGCTGCCGGCAAGCCGCTGCCGATTTCAATCAGTATCGGCGTAGACCCGGCTATTGCGGTGGGGTCATGTTTTGAACCGCCGACGACCCCGCTTGGCTTTGATGAATTAAGTGTGGCCGGAGCCATAAGGCAACAAGCCGTAGAGATGGTCCCCTGCTTAACGATTAACGAACGGGCCATTGCTAATGCGGAATATGTTATTGAAGGCGAGTTGCTGCCGGGAGTACGCATGCGCGAAGATTTCCACAGTAATACCGGCAAAGCTATGCCGGAATTCCCCGGTTATTCAGGGCCGGCGGCACCGGAACTGCCGGTGATCAAAGTAAAAGCAGTTACTCACCGCTGTAATCCCATTATGCAAACTTGCATCGGGCCAAGTGAAGAGCATGTAACTATGGCCGGCATACCGACCGAGGCAAGTATATTGCAGATGGTGGAAAAGGCCATGCCAGGCCGTCTGGTGAATGTTTATGCCCATTCGGCCGGTGGGGGCAAATATATGGCGGTGCTGCAATTCAAAAAGAGCATGCCCAGTGATGAAGGCCGGCAAAGACAAGCTGGGTTATTGGCCTTCTCGGCCTTCTCGGAGCTAAAACATGTAATTTTAGTCGATGAGGATGTGGACCCCTTTGACAGCAATGATGTTCTGTGGGCTCTAAATACCCGTTATCAAGGTGATATTGACACAGTTTTTATACCCGGCGTACGTTGTCATCCGTTAGACCCTTCCCAGACTGCCGACTATAATCCCCTGATCCGTGATCGTGGCATTTCTTGCAAGGTAATTTTTGATTGTACAGTACCTTTTTCCCTAAAGGACCATTTCCACAGGGCGAATTTTATGGAGGTGGACCCCAGCCGTTATGCGCCGGAGTTATTCAAAAAAAGGTAGCAACATAAATTAGCTGCATCAGACCTGTATGCTGAAAATTGGGCTTTTCTGTTAGCAGCAGGCTAGGCGGCCCCGACCCGGTCGGGGTCGCCTGGTATACGCACCCCGTGCGCCGGTAAATTTGGCCGGGCCTGCCGGCCAGAGACCCTGGCATCTCTTTAGTTATACTCTAGGGGGCACAGATACATGAAAATAATTGTTGGCATCACCGGCGCCAGCGGTGTAATTTTGGGCGTGAGTTTACTGAAGGCACTGGCAGCGCAGCCAGATTGTGAAACTCATTTGGTTGTTACTGATGGCGCGAAAAAAACCTTTGAATATGAGACCGATATGCGGTTTCAGGATATCGCCGTTTGGGCGGACTATCAGCATGATATTAATAATCTTGCGGCACCAATTGCCAGTGGGTCATTTAAAACAGATGGAATGGTCGTCATTCCTTGCAGTATGAAGTCATTGTCCGGTATTGTTACAGGTTTTACGGACAATCTTTTGCTGCGGGCGGCCGATGTTTGCCTTAAAGAACGGCGCCGGGTGGTGCTGGTACCCCGAGAACTGCCATTAAGTTTAATTCACCTGGAGAATATGTCCAAGGCTGCTCTACAGGGCTGCATCATTCTTCCGCCGATGTTGACTTTTTACAATAACCCAGGCTCGATTCAAGATATGGTTAATCACCTTATGGGGAAGATTATGCTGCTGTTTGATATTGCTTTTGCAGAGTTCGCTCCCTGGAAAGGAGTAAAAATGCGTGAACGAGAGTAGCAGTCAGATCGAAATGCGCAGGGTAAGCTGGGGCACAGGGGTTCACAAAGTGGAAGCAGCAGTCTGTATTTGCGGAACCGATGTAGTGGTAGTCATTGGCGGCGGCACTGCCTATCACATCGGGGCCGTGGCTCTGGGGATACCGCGCCCCAGCCTTGCTGACTCCTCGCAGGTTTCTGCCAGTGTTTCTGTCCTGTGTGTAACCGGCCACAAAGAGGATGGGTTAGCCCGGAAGGCGGCGAGGAAAATAGCGGCGGCAACAAATTGCAGGGTAACGGTTGTGGCAGGTATTCATATTGATAAGATATCCACAGCAGATATGAGTCAACTTATGGTTAACTGTAAGTTGCTTATAAAAAAAATAATTGCCGACGTAAAAGGAATTTGCTCGGATAATGAACCCTGAGGGAGATGAAGTATATGCAGAAAACGAGAGTGGAAGATGCTGTTGGCTGTATATTGTGCCACGATATTACCAAAATCGTGCCCGGAGAATTTAAGGGGCAGGCATTCAAAAAGGGTCACATCATTACGGCCCGGGACATTCCCGAACTGTTAAAGCTAGGCAAGGAGCATATCTTTGTCTGGGAATGCAAAGAGGGCTTCGTCCATGAAAATGATGCAGGACTACGCATTGCCCGGACGATAAGCGGCGAAGGAATTCTTCTTTCCGAGCCTAGTGAAGGTAAGGTCACCATGACGGCTGAGTATGATGGAATCTGCATGATCGACGAGCAGATTTTGCGGCAAATTAATTCGGTGGAGGAAATAGCAGTTGCTACCCGCAATAATCACAGACCGGTAAAAACAGGGAATAAAATAGCCGGTGTCCGGGTTGTTCCCTTAGTCATTGCTGAACGGAAACTGGAGCTTGTGGATACTATCGCCAATGGCCGGGCGGTAATATCCATACAACCATTTCATCCCTTTAGGGTCGGTATTATTACTACCGGGAGCGAGGTTTATCATGGCCGCATAGAAGATAAATTTACGCCGGTTGTCAGAAGGAAAGCAGAAAGATATGATTGCAAAGTAATACAGCATATTACTGTTCCGGACAAGGCAGAATTAATAGCCAATGCTGTTAAAACCTTACTTGCCGATGGGGCAGAGCTTATCCTGACTACCGGTGGGATGTCGGTTGATCCTGACGATGTAACACCAAGTGGAATTAAAAAAGCCGGGGCTGAAATAGTAACTTACGGCGCACCTGTTTTACCAGGGGCGATGCTGATGGTGGCTTATTTGGGGACCGTACCGATATTAGGACTTCCCGGTTGTGTCATGTATCATCAGACTACCATTTTCGATCTCCTGCTGCCGCTTGTACTGACAAAGCAGGTGATTACAAGATCTCATATCATTACATTGGGGATGGGAGGCTTATGTCTGGAATGTGATGTCTGCCAGTATCCGGCCTGTTCATTTGGCACCGGCGCATAGTATTAATCGTGATAGGAGGGAAAAAGGTGAAGACAAATATTTCTCTGGAAGAAGCTCAGAATTTGCTTTTGGCGCTGGCTAAGCCTGTAAAAGCAGGTTATGTGTCTTTATTCGACGCCACAGGCCGTGTCTTAAGTCAAGATATACAGGCAAATCAGGATTTGCCGCCATTTGCCAAATCGCCATTAGACGGATATGCCCTGCTGGCAAAAGATACGGAAAAGGTTGCCCAACTGGGGCCTGTCAGACTTAGGGTGATTGAGGAGATCCGGGCGGGATATCTCCCGGCGAAGAAAGTAACCGCAGGTACCGCAAGCAAAGTAATGACTGGTGCGCCTTTGCCGGCTGGCGCTGATGTGATTGTTAAATATGAGGACGTAGACAGAAACGGGGACTATATAACAATCCGGGCTAGCTTAAACGGCGGCAGCAATATTATTCAGGCGGGAGAGGATATAAAAAAAGGCGAAACCGTTGCTTATAAAAATCAGTTGCTAAGCCCGTCGCTGATTGGTTTATGCGCTGGGATTGGATTAGGCAAAGTGCCGGTATTTAATAAAGTACGGGTAGCTATTCTTAGCACCGGAGATGAGCTGTTAGACCCGGCGCAAGAACTGCAGCCGGGAAAAATCTATAATAGTAATTTACATAGTTTGCGGGCGCTTTGCCTAAAGTTAGGTACGGAACCGATTGCTTTTGGGATTGTCGCTGATAAGCAGGCGGTTACTACTGAGCGGATTTCTCAAGCCATGATGGTGTCCGATATAGTAATTACCACAGGCGGAGCTTCTGTCGGTGATTATGACGTGGTTTTACATGCTCTGAAGCAACTGGAAGCAAATATTATTTTTTGGAAAGTCGATATGAAACCAGGAGCACCTATTATTGCAGCTGAAAAAAACAATAAACTGATTATTGCCCTTTCGGGAAATCCTGCTGCAGCCCTGATAACTTTTGACTTAATCGTTGTGCCATTATTAAAAAAAATGATGGGGCTTGCGGGTCAGCTGCCTTTGCGTATTTCGGCAGTATTTGCTGATACGTTTCATAAGCAAAGCCCGCAACGGAGATTTTTGCGGGGCAGGCTTTACCGGCAAAATGAAAAAAATTATATAAAACTGACAGGGGAACAGAGTAATGGCATATTAAAATCTATGATTATGTGCAATGCTTTAATTGACGTACCTGCTAACAGCGGTCCGCTTTGGGCCGGCCAGAAAGTTTCCGCCGTATTGGTAGGCACCATTGATGAACAGTCAACAGCGGTTTTCCCCGGCCTGTAAGGAGCTTTTGCACAGGAGGCGGCATTATGGGATCAGCGTATTTCAATTCTATTCTAAGGTAAAAATGCTGCAGGTAATGAACAGGATTTAAGGTTTAGCGGCGAATTAGAGGCGATATCCACAATCTTAACACGCCGGAGGACTTACTAGTTACTGGTGGGCAAGAGCAGAGTTACTTTATAATTTTGTAAGGAGATTTGCTGTAGTATTCCGCTAATTTCCCGGCGCGATAACCCCTTTTTGATGAAATATTGTCAGGCAAACCGGTGGTTCAACCAGTTTGCCGCTTTTTTTTATAATGATTACACCATGGAGAAATCAGAAGCCACAACAGATGGCAGAAGGCATCGTATGATGAATAACAGCATCAGAATATTTCGCCTAATATTAGTAATGTTTATGGAAAAATTAAATCAACTTATATATTTGCGATGAAAAAAATCATCGATAGATTGCAGAATGTAAGAAAATTACTGCTAAAACGGGATTTTTAGCTTGGCACATGAATTGCAATAAAAAATGAATATTCGCATATTTTAAACAGCAATTTTAAGGCCGGAGGGAAGGCGCCAGGCAGGGAGAGCAGTATGACTGGCCGGTGCTGGCGTGGGGAGGGGATAAATAAAAAAATAATGATGAATATGCAGGTAATATATTGCCAAAAAGGAGGAGGTTGTTACTATGTGGGGACCGTTAATCATTGCTATTTTGTATTTTGTCATTTTAATCGGCTTGGCGAATTATTTTCTCCATAGCCGCATCAAGAACATGGTTGATTTTTCAATGGGGGGACAGTCGCTAACCTGGGGGTTGGTTACTTTAGCTTTAGCGCTTATCCCGCATGGCTCCGGACATACCATGTCATTATGGGAGTCGTCCTCGGTAATGGGAGCGGCAGTACTTTGGTGGCCGATCATTGTCGGCGGCGCCTTTATCCCGATTATGATGTTCTGGACCGGACCGTGGGTGCGCAACTTAAAAGTGGAAACAATTCCTGAGGCTATGGGACTTCTCTATGGGCACAAGATGCGTTTTTTACATTGCAGTATACAGATTAGTACCTGGACCGCGATTGCTATGGCTGAAACGCTGGCTACAGCCGGCGCTATTTACGGTTTATGTGCCGGAGTACTCCCGTATCAGCCCTGGTGTATTATCCTGGCTTTTCTGTTAATGATTGGGTACATTATCTTTGGCGGGGTATTGGAATTGGTATGGATAAGTACGATCAACGTCATAGTAATGACGGTCGGCTCCTATCTTGCCTTGTTTTTCCTGGGAACGTGGCTTGCTGCTAATGTTGGCGGCTGGGAAGGTATACTCGCCACCTATGCGCAAGTCGATCAATTATGGAAATTTGATTTATTTAATTTCTCACCGGAAACATTATTTCAGGTCATAATACCGGTAGCTGTATTGCATATCTGTGCAGGTGGCGTTGCTCAGGGGATGTATATACCGCTCTTATCGGCAAGAACAGATGAAGACTGCCGGAAAGGCTTCTGGATTTGCAGCTTGACTAATGTTCTTACTTGTTTTCCGTGGGTTGTTATAGCGCTGTGCGGTATGGCCATTCCGGCGTTTGCTGCTATAGGCCCTAAGCTGATAGTCATGGAAGTCGCCCTGAAAACGATGCCGCAGTGGGTTTATGCCTTGCTAATGGTTAGCTTACTGACATCTGTATTGTCGACAGGCAGTGCTATTATTATGGGGAACGCAACCGTATTTGTTAACGATATTCTCAAAGGTGCTTGTAACCCGGCAATGTCTGACAGCACCAGGCTTAAGCTGATGCGGCCGATGATTCTGCTGTGTGGCCTGCTGGCAGCTGTTCCCGCCATGATTGCCCCTATTTTATTTCCTGTTTTCCTGTGGGCCTTTTCTTTTGGCATCCCGCTGTTCCTGATCTTTCTGTTTGGCCTAATTTGGAAGACCAGTAAGCCCGCTGCCTGGATAACCGTTATTGTTACCTATATTGTAAACTTTTGGTGGACCTTTGCCACCCCGGCCTGGGCATCCGGTCCATGGGCCTTGAATATGTACCCTGTGACTTTATGCTCCATTGTGTTAGGCGTTATCTTGTTTGCCGCTCTTCCCGGCGAACCCGGGATGCTTCGCCGGACCAATACCGCGGCTGTTGCTTATGCTGCCGCAGATCATCCTAACCTGAAATAACTGCATTGGGAGGAAAGAAATATGTGGGTTGTACAATTATTTATGCAAGAGCTAATATTAACGCTGATAATCGCTTTTATCCTTTATGGCGCCTGGCGGTTCGCCAATCCGGGGAAAAAATGGTAAAAAGGGGGAAGGGAAATGAGTGTCGACCTTGGTGTTGCTTCCTATCTTTGCGGCTTAATGCTGATTCTCGGTCTTATCTGCACGGTGGGGCAAATGAGACAAAACCAAAAAAAATAATGTAAGCTCCATCCCTCTCCGGCTGGAAAGTCTAGGGGCGGACGCCCCTGGTGCTACTGCGGTACAGCAGCACCAGGGACGTTTTTTTTTCACTCCCGCTGGTTATGCCGTATACTTCCGGCAGGCAGCGCAGACAACTTCCGGGTCCTTTGATTTAGCGGCAACAATAAAACGCAAATGTACTGATGCCTAATTAACTTTAACCACTAAATCGTTTATGTTTGATTATGTTAGCAATAGTGATTGACAGTGCTTGGCAGATGTATTAAGATAGTTGTAATCAGAGGTTGCCTTGTTTTGTCATGGCCGCATCATGCTGCGAAAAATTGAATTAGCTACTACTCCTTAGCCGATCTACCTAACCCGTTTTGGCATGGTAGCCGGCCGATCGGTATAGTGGGAAACTGCTATGCTTCCCTATTGGAAAGGAGTGCAAGAAAAGGTCAGCGCAGCTTACGCGTCTGGTTTGGGCTGCCTATGTTGACTTAAATTATTGCCAAGTCCTTTCTAAACATAGAAGGCTTGGTTTATTTTTTTCATTATCAGAAAGTGTATCTCTTCTCTTGTCTTAGCAAAACATGGTGCGCAGGAGAGGCGGGTGAGGGCAAAAGGATGGATATTCAAAAATTGAAGTACTTTATTTCGGTGGCAGAATGCTTGAATTTTACCGATGCTGCTGCGCAGGCCGGTGTTACGCAATCGGCCATAAGCCAGCAAATTTCAGAATTGGAAAAGAAACTGAACGTACAACTGATAATCCGGAATAAACGCCCGCTGGAGCTAACCTGGGCGGGAAAAGTCTTATTAGAAGAGGCGTATGCTCTGCTGGCTGTGTCTAATGAAATAGCAAGTAAGATGGAGCAAGCTGTTAAAGGAATTTCCGGATTTTTGAAAATAGGTTTTTTGGGCGGCATTGAGAAAGCGATACTGCCCCAAGCAATCAGAGGCTTTCATCAAAAATACGCTGATATTCATATTACACTGTATCAATACAATTGGCTAAAGATGAATGAAGCACTGATGCGGGGCGCATTAGATGTTGGCTTTACCCTGTCGTATCAATTACATAGTTTTCCTGATCTTGTTGGTCAGCGGTTGTTAAGCGATGTATTCTGCGTAGCCGTTAACCGCCAGCACTCATTGGCCAAACAGGAGAAAATTGATATAGCAGAGCTTGCTAATGAACCGTTCGTCATGTTCAATCAGCAAGCAGATTGCCTGCTGCATGATTTAACTTATCGAATATGTGGCGAAAGCGGCTTTACTCCCCATGTAGCTAACCACAGTCAGGACTTAGCTTCATTGTTGTTTATGGTTGAAGCCGGTTTGGGAGTGATGGTAGTTCCCGGACCTGTCCGTGAAGTCGCCGGCCCTGAAATTTGCGTTATTGAACTTACTTATCCGCAACGCTTCTTTGATGTAATGATTGCTTGGAATCGCAAGCATTCAAATCCGGCAATTCCGTTTTTTGTTAAGGGTTTTTCCGGTTCCAATGCAGCCCTAACAGGTGGAAAAGAAATGAACAGCTCCCACGATCTGCAACGATATAATTGTTATGGCAAGCAGGCAGTTAATCGTTGTTTGTCATCAGGCCTGTAACGAGATCGTTAGCTACAAGCAGCCAATACTAAAGAGCATCCTGCTATAGGGGATGCTCTTCGTTTTTCCGTATTTTGCTCTGCCGGCGCCGGCCAATATTGCTTTGGCACGTTTATTGCTTATAAATAGAGGCATAAGAAAGAGGAAGTAGAGCAAAAGGGGGAAGTATCGATTATGGATAAAACACTAGAATCACTCATTTTATGCATACCTATCATGCAAACGGTGCTGCCGTTTGACGCCATGGCCGTTATATCTGACAGAAACACCTTTTTATACTATAGTCCAGGCAGAAAGATGCAGCATGAGTCTCCGGTCGGTAAAGCTGTGAACAAAGGCGATGGTATGTGGGAAGCCATAAGCAGTAGAATTACGCAGGATATTGTGGTGGCAAAAGACGTGTGGGGCTTTCCGTTCCGGAGTATTAGTGCGCCTGTCATTAATGAAGACCGTGAAATTGTCGGTGCAATTGGCCTGGCGTGCAGTTTAGAAACGCAGGAGATTCTGCATGATGTTGCGCAAACCATCGCCGCAGCGTCTGAGCAGGTGGCGGCATCCAGCCAGGAACTGGCAGCTAATGCGGCCTTACTTAACAGGAGATTAGAACTGCTCGGGACCACAGGTCAATCTATGGTGCAACATATTGGCAAGTCGGACGCTATCCTTATGTTCATTCGGGACATAGCAGCAAATACAAATTTACTGGGGCTAAATGCGAGCATTGAAGCGGCGAGAGCGGGAGAGCAAGGGCGGGGATTCTCGGTGGTGGCGCAGGAGATTCGGAAGTTGTCTGTTAACAGCCAGGTATCTGTTAAGGAGATCAAGGAAATTTTAGCAAGCATGCGCGGGGAAATAACACAGATTGAAAAAGAAATAGACGAGGTTGATAAAATCAGTGCACAGCAGAAAGCTGCCAGCTATGAGATAAGTAAAGCTATTGAAGGACTGACCGGCCTGGCTGCAAGAGTACAGGAGCTTGCATTTCGTGTTTGAAGGACAGTGCTAATGGGCAAAAAGAGCAGCCACCTCTCCCCGGTTTAATAGCAGGGAAAGGTAACTGCGTAAATGTCGGCTGAAAATTATTTTTTATTTTGCTGTTCTTGCGTCCGGGAAGACGTAACGCGCGGAGCTGCATGATAGGTGCGGATGCGGGCCCGGCGGGTAAGCGCAATACCGCCGTGTAACTTCAATTCTTTTTGGGTTCTGGCTGCTTTAGCGCGTTTGCTGTCAATTTCCGCCTGGGTTTCCACATAAGTGGCTAAGACCATGAGTTTATTCTTGCGTACTTCCAGGAAGCCGCCGCCGATCAACAGCTGCTGCTCACTTTTGTCCCTGATAATTCTGAGGGAACTGATTTCGAGGCTGGCAACCCCCAGGGAATGGCCGGGAAGAATGGTCAAATCGCCTGCCGGCGTTGCGACAATAATCTTACTGACATTTTTAGAATAGACCATGCGGTCAGGAGTAACAATATCCAACCGTATTTTGGCAGCCATCTATTATTTTCTCCTATCTTTAACCTTGCGTTTTACAAGTGAACTGACAAGAAAATATATTATTTATTGCAAAAACTACCATGATGTATATACATCTATATATAATATTATTTTACAGAACCGGGCAAACGATTGTCAATAGAAAATGGCATTTTTATCTTGACACAGATCATATAGCGATTGGCTATAGAAGCGGCAATAACCCTGTTAAGCTTTGGCGCTGTTTCTAAATGCAGAAGGTTTGGCGGCAGGGAAAATATGTCTTGACAAAAAAATAATAGAAGGCTATATTTGTATTATATAAATTTACTTTTTGTAATACATAATTGGGAGATTTTATTTCGCTTTTTACCCGGGCCAGTCTGATGATGTTATTAGCAAGTTGGCAGCGGCCTGTTGTTCCGGATTTACTTCTCCTATCATTTTCGCCGGCAGAGCGAGGAAACTGCGTGAGCCTGGCCAGAAAAACGTTATTTGGCTCTCCTGGAAGGTGAAAAACTTTCTTTCAGAGCATTATATAGTTTTGGCGTAAGCTGGTTCTTCATTAGTTGAGGAATGCTGAGGCAGGCGTACCCACCTTCGTTTGTCTTTGAACGCATCGTGAGGCTGTTACTATTGACAGCCTCCTTTTTTTAGCAGGTTTCTGGCTGGTGGGCAAAAGAAAGGAGCCGTGTGGAAACTCTTACGTTTCAACACGGCCCCTTTTTCTGAATTCATCCCCTTATATCCGAAAGGATTTTCTAATTTCGCTAGGTGCGAAACCATGCACTTTTTTAAAGGCAACAGTAAACTGGCTGGCACTATCATACCCCACGATACCCGCAATATTACAAATGCTCATGTTGTCATGAGACAATAAGCGCAAGGCATAATTCATTTGCTCTTGTCGCACATATTGAGCAATGGTCATTTTGTATAATATCTTAAAACATTGGCGCAGTTTGGTTGCCCCCATTTCAGCAATGGCGGTAAGTGCTTCTATTGTTGGCGGATTTAAAATATCCTTGTCCAATGCAGACTTAACCCGCAAGATGTATTGCAAATTTTGATAGGTTAAATGTTCGGGGCGATGCTTCTTAAAATGGGTCTTGTAGTAAGCCTCATGCTGGATATTACGCATAATGAGTGCCAGAATTTCACCGATTTTGCCTTCGTAGTACAGCATGGGTACCGTTGCGTCTCTAATGGCATATTTTATCTGCTCAAATACCATCACTAAGTCCGGGGTATTATACTGCGGATTTTTCCAGGCGGTTGCAGCGGCTGAAGTAAATCCTTCTTCCAAAGGCCTGCCTTTTAGATACCCTGTCAAAAAATCATCAAATAGCAGCACACTGGTATACCAAATAGGCTCAGCAGCACTGAAAATTACTTTTATCATCTGGCCTCTATTTACCACTAAATGGATTCCCTGACACAATTTTCTGGCCTTTTTACCTATCTCAATAATCGTAGCATCACCGCTGTCCCACGAGCAAAGCCATAGCCCGGTTTGCGTAATAGCATAGGTTCTTGTGACCGGTTCCAGCAGCTGAAAAAAAGCATTGGTGACAAATAATCCCGGGGCCGGATGAATATCAATGATCCAGCTATTACCATTTGCCGGCGGCAGCTTATATAAGATACTGTTACCATACTCTGATTTCTTGCAGCCTAATTGTTCCGCCAGTTCACCATTCCCCAACAGATACTCATTTGTCCCCATCGTCACCATCCTTTAGCCCATTTTATAAACTGCGCTTGGATCAGCTTTTTTGTTTATGATAGCATATGCTTTAGCAAAAAAAAATAACCTGGGCACAAATCTGCTGTTTGAAACTAACATAATACTATTGGTTTTTATCGCAATTATTGTAACGTTACAAACGTATAAATGATAAACGTTCTCGCTTTCTGAAGGATTGACTGCTGAAGCAAGCTCAGAAACTCCTTGTTGCTAGTGCCTTGACGCAAATAAAAAGTCCTTGCTATAATTGGCAACAAGTCACGCGTTACTATTTTTAAACAGAGATGGCCACTCTGTGTATAGAACAAGGGAGCGATATCATGAAAAAACTTTCCCATACTAAAAAGAACTTGCTCTATGCCCTGCTTGGCAACATCCTGTTTTGGCAGATGCCAATGGTCTCTGCGGCATCAGAAGCAGCCACTGATCAGATCGCCAGCGAGCAAAATCCAATGACCTCAACCAAAGAACAAAGTGAATTTTCACTGGACGGAGTTGAGGTCATTGCTAATAAAATTACAACAGGCACCGAGCGGATAGCCAAATACAGCACCATTGGAACGAAGCTGGAAGCGGCGCTTAGCGACACGCCACAATCCATCAGTATTATAACAAGAGAGCAGATGGACGCCCGCGGCGTCACTGACCTGGCTCAGGCTTTGTCCTATAGCGCCGGCATCACCGCCAGCCCCTGGGGCAACGATACCCGCTGGAACTGGAGCCTAGTACGGGGCTTCAGTGTCGGCTATGAAGGCACCGGCGTTGACGGTCTGCGCTTATCCACCAACAGCTATGCTTTATGGGATTTTGAACCGTATGGCATGGAGAGTCTGGAGATCCTGCGCGGCCCAGCCTCCACACTCTACGGCGGCAGCTCACCCGGTGGTCTATTTAATTGGGTCAGCAAACAACCGACTGCCGAAGCGCTGCGAGAAGTCCGGATTCAAGGAGGTACCGACCATTATCGAAGTGCAGCCCTTGATCTTGGCGGACAGGCCGGCGGACAGGAGAATCTGACTTTCCGCCTGACGGCTTTAAGCCGCGACCGTGACTTTGCTGCCGCCTACAGCAATTCCCAGCGCAATTTTATTGCTCCGTCTCTGGCTTGGAAAATCAGCGATGATACTAACATTACTTTCCAGGCTCATTATTTAAAAGATGCACTTGACGGCAGTGATGACCGATATGTTTACCATCCCGGCGATAGCCTTTACGGGATTTCCGATAAAATATATTTAGGCATACCAGGCTGGGGCGGCTATACCCGCAAGCAGTATTATTATGGCTATCTCCTGGATCACAAAGTGAATGACACATGGACACTGCACAACAAATTCCGGTACGGTCATGTGGGAACCGTTTATAACATGAACTGGGCAACGCTGCAGAATGATGGCCATACCGTTGCACTAGGACCCTTGGAAGTGTATGATTATACAGCCGATTCCTATACTATGGATACTTATGGGGAAGCAAAATGGCAAAGCGGTATCGTAAGCCATCATACCGTCATTGGCGTTGATTACCGAAAAGGTAATCTGAAACAGCGTTATGGCTATGCCGATACTGATGCCTCCCTTGATCTGGACAATTTACAATACAATAGTCTTCCCTTAACTTTTCCCGAAACCGCTTTAAACTATCAAGCTACCATTAAACAGACTGGTTTTTATGCCCAAGACCAGCTTAAGCTTGGCGATAAATGGACAACCTTGTTAGGCGGACGGCAGGATCACTACGACCGAAATGCCATGAATCCCCAGACCGGGGAAAGAATCCGGCACAAGGCGAATCAATTTTCCGGACGAGCAGGATTGGTCTATCATGCCGGACACGGATTATCACCTTATCTCAGCTACACAGAAGCCTTTGAACCAGTGGAGGGACAGGACCGATACGGCAAGAACTTTGATCCGTCTTCCAGCCGGCAGTACGAACTGGGTATACAATATGAACCGAAACACAGGAACGCCCGCTTTACCGCTTCCCTTTTTGACCTGCGCAAACAAAATGTATTGACGCCTGACCCGCTCAACACATCCACCGAATGGTATGAGGTACAGGTAGGCGAAGTCAAATCCAAAGGTCTGGAGCTGGAAGCCAACATGGCTGCTTTTAAAGGTCTTAATCTTACAGCTTCTTATACCTTGCTTGACGCCAAAACAACAAAAAGCAGCACTGCAAGCGATATTGGTCTTCGACCCCAAAGCGTATCGCGGCACAATGCCACCCTGTGGCTTGACACTTCCCTACCAGGCAAAACAGCAAAAGGATTGGGCTTTGGTGCAGGTCTTCGCTATATTGGTTCCCGCTATAATTATGATAATACCGTAAAGCTTGGCGATGTCTTACTGACTGACGCGCAACTTTGCTATGATGTCGCTGACTGGCATTACGCCCTTAATATCCGCAATGTATTTAATAAGCAATATGAAAGTACTTACAGCTATGCAGGTGAAGACCGGACAGTCCTCCTGACAGCTACTCATCGCTGGTAGGCAGTTCATAACAGAGTAAGAGGGCCAAGTGAAAACTGGCCGAAAAAGCCGCTCAAGCAATGAGCTTTAGCGGCTTTTTCATGCGGACAAGGAAATAATGGGAAAATAAAGATAAGAAATAGTAAGCGTGGCGGGTGTAGAAAGATGTATCGAAAAGGGCAAAAAGTGCATGATAAAGTAGCGTTTAAAGACTACAACCAGAAGCCATTGATGCTACCGATGGACTTGGAGACCCTGATACCTGCTAACCATATTATTGGTGTAATCAGCCGAGCCATTGATCTAAAAAAGAGCCGTGTGGAGACTCTTACGTTTCAACACGGCCCCTTTTATAATTTTTTAACCAGTTTATCCTGAAAAATGGCCTTTTGCTGTTCAAAAAAATCTATAGCATCATTGCAGGCTTTAATCGCATCCTCGGGGTCTAAAAAGCTAAGGCTGAGCGACATGCGGGACAGTGTTTTGTGGGCTTTATCAAAGTTGCGCACCGTAGTAAAAAGTTCATGGGCCGTGAGTAAATAGTCGTAGCCTTCTTTGTGTTTGCCCCACAGCTGGAAACAAACGCCGCGGGAATAAGCCAGTTCTGCCTTATCATTTTCATTATTGTCTTTGGCAAAATATACTTCCGCCCCCTCATAGGCACTTAAAGCGAGGGAAAAGTTGCCCATTTTACAATAAGCGTCACCAATAATTAGCAGCAGTTTCCCGATCTGCCGAGAGTTTGCGGCATTTTTTAGGACCATGACCGCATAATCGTAATAAAGGAGTGCTTCCTGAATATTACCTGTCCGGATAAGGTCGTCGGCTTTTTTTATTATTTCTGACGTCGTTAGTTTGCGCAGGCTCAGTTGATTAATCCGGGCCGCTCCTTTGTCAGGCAGCCATTTCGCTGCCGACTTGAAAGATTTTACTTCTTCCTTGACGTCGGCGGCAGCGCTCAAATCAAGTACATGCCGTATGCACTCCGTCCAGGCGGTATGGGGAATTTTAAAATCAGACCTGTCAACGACATCGGAATTGTTTTTTAAGTAATGGGCAACTTTGTCGATATCATCCAAACATAAAAAATAGATGAGGCCGGCTTCGATTACATCAGAAATTGGAATATCATAACGCTTTAAAATACTGACTGCGGCTCCGTTGACCCTGGCACTAACGGTAACTTTTTCGTCAGACGTTTCTGCATGTCTGGCTATAGGAATGCACCATCCTTTCTATGTATATATTACAATAATTGTATTATATAAGTAAAGGGGCGGGGAGAATGCAGCGGGCTGGGCCTTCGCTATTTAATTCCGCGCCCCTGCCGCTGGTGTCAGAAGGTATTTTGGGGGATCAGGCTGGGTATCCTGGCTGAATTGATTGAGGACTTTGAGGAAGAGGGGAACGGCCGGGTTCGTATGCTCCTTTTTCCAGGTCGCCATAATGTTGCAATAGGCCTCTTTTCCCTGCATGCTGACTAAAGAAATATTGGCAGGCACGTGCCTGACCAGCGAGGGATCTTTCGGCATAAAAGAAATACCCACTCCTGCCTCCACATACCAGTATACACTTTCCATACGCGTGGTTTTACTGGCAATGCTGGGGGTAAACCCCCTGTCGGCGCATAGATTCATAAACCAGTTAAAGCCATCCGGTGTTTCGGACTCAGACAGGACAATAAAAGAATCCGCCGCTAAAGCCGAGATATCTAATGAAGCGGTGCCGGCATAGGGGTGGTCGCCAGGCAGCAAAAAGCACAGGGGGGTTCGGTGAATTAAACGCCGGGAGAACCGGTTAGCCTTTAATTCACTGCCCATGATTAAGGTAAAGCCAAGGTCTAATTCTCCCGCCTCGATAGCGTTTTCGATCATTCTTAGGGTTAAGACACGGATATCAACACTGATTTGCGGGTAGAGAGCACGGAACTTTTTGAGGGAATAGGGGAGAAAGGCATTCTCGAATCCAAAACAGCCAATTTTCAAACTGCCGCGGATTCCCCGCTGGGCCTGCCGGGTTTTTTCCACTATATCGGTAATTTTGGCCATTAGGCCATTGCCTTCTTTTAGCAGCGTCTTGCCTGCAGGTGTCAATGCCAATGATCTATGATGGCGAATAAATAGCTCAACGCCCAATTCTGATTCAAGGTCGGCAATTTGTTTGCTTAGGGCTGACTGGCCAATGTAGATCCGTTTAGCAGCCTCTGTAAAGCTGAGGCATTGCGCAACCGTTATAAAGGACTGCAAATTCCGAATGTCCATGACAGATTCCTCCTGCCTGCCCGAATTATGATATATAGATATATATATATCATAATATAACTGCCAACAAAACGATAGATGGCTAAACCTGTTTATTATGCTGATTAGGAATAGTAGTCGGAATTATGAGAATTTGACGGCGCTTACAAAATATTCTAACATAAAAATTAAGCAATGTGCGGGACCGTACATTTGTATTGAAGAAGCAGATTGCCTGTTAAGATATTATTCATTAGGAGGATGTATGGAAGGTAATGCACAATTACTAAGTATGCACACCAACAGGCTAACAACAGCGATTACGCTGGGAAAACCGGACAGAACTCCGGTAATTCTTGCCGCCGATTCTTTTTTTGCCCGCCATATGGGCATCCCCTTGGCTGAATATCTGCAGGATTTGGAGGTAAGCAGTCAGATTCACCTACAATCAATCGCCCAACTGGGTGAAATTGATGGTATTCAGTACTTAACCCCGTGTGTTCATGCCTTGGGAGCGGCGACCTTCGCCAAAGTAAAGCTGCCGGGAAGAGAACTGCCGCCTGATAGTCAGTGGCAGATTGATGAAACTTCGCCCATGACAGTTGCCGATTATGATATTATTCTGGCTAAAGGCTTCAATTACTATCAACAACAGGTGCTTGCTGCCCATTTCCCCGATGCCCTGCCCGATTTGCAAAAATATATCGCGGCCGACTGGAAAAAAATTATAGCCAATTATACCAATGCGGGTATTGTTCCCTTTAGCCCGGTTATATCGGTCATCCCGTTTGACGTTCTTTCCAGTGCGCGGGGAATGGCCAATCTGACCAAGGATTTGTTCCGGATGCCTGATAAGGTCGAAGCCGTGCTGGCGGTTATGGCCGCTGATATGCTGGCAGGGCTGCAAGCACAGCTTGCTGCATTTAAGCCCTTTGCCGTATTCATCGGCGCAACGCGCAGCGCGCCTGAATATATGTCGGCAAAAATGTGGGAGCGTTTTGCCTTACCGCTGATTAAAAAGCAGGTGCAGCTTGTTGTTGACTCAGGCGCCTACGCCTTGCTGCACTGGGATAACAACTGGACTCGCGCCATTGATTATTTAAAAGACCTGCCAAAAGGCAAATGCATTTTATCCTCTGACAGCAACACCGACTTATATAAAGCAAAACAGGTGCTGGCCGGTCACATGTGTGTAATGGGGGATGTTCCGGCCGCTTTGCTGACCCTGGGAGAACCGGAGGCAGTGTATCAGTATTGCCGAAAACTGATTAGCGATTTAGGACCGGACGGATTTATCCTGGCAGTTGGCTGCTGTGTTCCGCTTAACGCCAAGCCTGAAAATGTTAAGGCTATGATTGCAGCCGCTACCGGTAAATAGGCATTATATGGCTGGTTGCGTATACTGCTGACAGACATAAACAATACTATGATTCAGAAGCAGTGGGACTTGAATATACGGGATTTCCGCAATAGACCTGCCCCCCATAACTGGTCATAGCCTGCTCAGGGCAGTAGTGTCAACTAGGGGAAAGGCTGCGTATTACGGCTGCGAATTAACGGTGCGCCGCTGATGAAAAATAAATATTTAATCATTATATACAAAGGAGTGTTGACATGAAAACACCACAAGAATTACTTTTGGAACGTAAGACCAGGGTCCATAAAGCCATCACTTTGGAAAAACCGGACAGAACACCGGTCATCATCATGGCTGATGCCTTTTGCGCAAACCATATGGGGGTCAAGATGGCCGATTTTTGTTCAAGCATTGTCCTGCAAAACCAAACTATGTTGAATTCAGCGAAAGCTCTGGGCGATATTGACGGTATGAACGCCCCATATGCAGCCGGACCGCTGTTTCCGCTGTTGTTTATGACCCATGTGAAGCTGCCCGGGCGGGAACTGCCGGCAGAGGCTCTGTGGCAGCTGGACGAGAAGGAAGTCATGACAGTGGAGGACTACGATACGATACTCAATAAGGGCTGGGGCCCGTTTATGCAGGATTATCTGGTGAACAGGCTGCATTATCCGCTGCCGCAGATTATGGAGGATCTGGCGCAAACGCCGCAGTTTGTCAAAAACTTTGAGGATGCCGGCTACATGATCTATTCGCCCATCATCGGCGTGGCCGTACCGGAACTCCTTGGCGGCGGCCGCTCCATGCCGAAGTTTATGCGGGATTTGTATAAGATACCGGATAAGGTGGAAGCGGTTCTTGATGTGATTCAAAAAGAATGCCTCGAAACGCTGCGGCAGCAAATACGGGCGACGAATGCCGCCATTGTCTTCATGTCTCCTGCCCGCGGGGCCAGTGAATTTTTCTCGCCTAAATTATGGCAGCGGTTTACCTGGAAATATCTGAAAGAAACAATCGATGTTATCCTGGAGGAGGGGGCATTCGCAGACATTCATATCGATTCCAACTGGTCGCGCGATCTGGAATACTTCCGGACCCTGCCGAAAGGAAAATGCATTTTTGAGACCGACAATGCCACCGATATTTATAAAGTTAAAGAAGTCATCGGTGACGTCATGTGCATTAAAGGGGATGTTCCGGCCGCAAAACTGACGCTGGGAACACCGGACGAGGTATATGATTATTCGTCCCAGTTAATCCGGGATATGGGACCCGGCTTTATCCTCTCTTCCGGCTGCTCGATACCGCCGAATGCCAAGGTTGAAAATGTCAAAGCCATGATTGCCGCCGCTACCGGTAAATAAAAAAATCATCCCCCGTAATCGCGGTTTACCGGATTGCGGGGTTTTTTCTTTACTCCCGCAGATAGTGCCTGGACCACCTTATCTGTTACGCTGCTGACGGCCAAGAGGCAAAGGGCGGTGTCTGCCCTCCTGGCAGCCCCGGCCGGTATATAAATATTTTGTGATTTTTTTATTTTGTTAACAGTTACAGGATATTGTAACCTTAGGGCGAAATGACTCAATAGAGTGCAGTGTGCAAAGGAGGGGCCGGTATGCCTGAAGCCGTTACGATGAAAAACTTATCAATAAAAGCGCATTTATGGATTGCTTTTGCCATTATCCCCATAATTCCCGTAGTCATTCTTAGCAGCCTGCTGCTTTTGCAGTCGCAGGCAGTTCCGCTGCAGTCGGTAATTTTGAGTGTTGTTGTTACCTTGGCATTTACCTTATTGTTAGGTTATTTTCTGGCGAAACGGATAAATAGTACGATTAAAATTCTCTTGGAATATATTCAGGCAGTCATCAGCAGCGAAGATGAGATCAATCCGGTCAGCTTTCCGCGCTTTGCCCCGCAGGAGTTTCATTTTATGGCGGGAAATTTTTTTATCATGGCCCAAAAAATCAAGGAAAGCCGTCAGGAACTGATTAATTTAAATACCGACCTGGAACAGCGGGTAGAGGAACGGACGATGAGTTTGCTGCGAACCAACCGCGAGCTGGCAATCCTAAATCAGTTAATCACCCCGACGGCGCCTGCACCGGGGGGCGCCGATATTATCGGGGGGTGTGTGCGGCAGTTTTGCGAGTTGTCAGGGGTAAACGTGAAATTATATCTCACAAAACCGGTGTTTTCTTTGCTGGGAGCTTATGAGGATATGGTAAGAGGCGGGGATAACGAGTCCGGTGGTAGAAGCAGGCAGGCCAATGTTCACAAATACTATGTCCACAGGTACTATGTTCAGCCTATCCGGTCAGGCAATGCCACTTTCGGCCATCTGGTGGTGGCCAACTCGCCGCTCAGTGAGGCGGACTGCCAGTTTCTGCAGACCCTGTCGCACTCGGCGGGGATCATTATTCAAAAGGAAATGTTATCGCTGACGCTGCAACAAAATCATGCAGTATTAAAAGCCGTACTGGAGAGTATGTATGATGCCATTACCTTGATTGATAAAAAGCGGGAAGTTGTGTATGCAAACGGCCGGATGGCCAAGCTGCTGAATATACCCCGTGATAAGATGCGGGGGTTGCCGGAGGCGCATATTTTTGAGGTGATTGCCGGCCGCCTGGCGGATTCGGACCGGCAGATTTTTGAGCAAGTGAGGCAGGGCAATGGGATCTTCCGCTTTAAGATGAATTATGGCGATACGCAGCGGCATATCATGCTGTCCGCTTTCCCGGTTACCGACGATGAACACCATATAATCGGCAAGGGGCTTGTCTGGCGGGATATTACCAAGGAGCATGAGGTGGATAAGCTTAAAAGCGATTTACTCTCCATGGTTTCTCATGAATTTAAGACCCCGATAACAAGTATAAAAGGCAGCGTGGAAACCTTGCTGCGGGTAGACACGGACTGGGACGAGGATTTCAAACAGGAAATGCTGACCGGAATTCATGAGGATATTGGCCGTATCCAGGAGCTGGTTAATGACTGGCTCGATATTTCCCGCATTGATGCGAAAGCGATCAGCCTGGACCGGGAACCGGTACGGCCGAGTGTTGTTGTCGATCATGCCGTCAGAAAGCTGCCCAAACATTTTGCCAGCGGTGTGAAGATTGAAGCCACAGTGGACGAAAATTTGCCGTTGCTGTATGGTGACCGGGTCCGGCTGGGGCAGGTGCTGTCCAATTTGTTCACTAATGCCATTCGTTATAACGTGCGCAGTCCGCATATTAAAATTACGGCCGATTGCGATGACAAGTATGTTCATATCAGTGTCGCCGACAATGGGATCGGGATCAGTGAAAAGCACCTGACAAAAGTATTTGACCGTTTTTATTGTGTTGATACCGGCTGTGAACGCCCCAGCGGCGGCACGGGCCTGGGCCTGGCAATCTGTAAAGGCATTGTCGATGCCCATCGCGGGCGGATCAGGGTGGAAAGCTGTGAAGGAAGCGGTAGTGTTTTTACCGTTTCCATACCGAAATACAGAGGCAGTGGTGGTAACTATGAAAAAGTGTAGGATATTTATTATTGATGATGAGCCCAAAATATTGCGCTTCATTTCAGCCAACCTCAAGTCGCTGGGTTATGAGCCCCATATCTTTCAGAATGGCGCCGATGCACTGGCGAAGTTTGATCTGCTGGACCCGGAGCTTATCCTGCTGGATCTCATGATGCCCGGACTGGATGGCCTGGCCGTGCTGAACCGGCTGCGCACGTTTACTAATGTGCCGGTGATTATCCTGACTGCCCGGGGGCATGCGACCGATAAGGTACAGGGGCTGAACATGGGGGCTGATGATTATCTTACCAAACCGTTTTCGCTGGAGGAGCTGTTTGCGCGGGTTAAGGCTGTTTTGCGGCGTTCTGCCGGCAGGGTGGAGAATCATTATATGACCAGTGAAATTAAAAATGGCGAGGTTACGGTTAATTTGGCCCAGCGGCGGGCCTGGGCCGGCGACCGGGAGCTAAGGCTGACGGAAACAGAGTATAATTTATTTTCGTTGTTGATGGCGAATGCGGGTAAGGTCTTGACGCATGAGCAACTGCTTACGGATGTGTGGGGCAGCGAATACCGCGACGATGTGGAATATCTGCGGGTAGCCATTGCCAGGATCCGCCAGAAGATTAAGAGTGTCGACATTGACGGGGGCTTTATTGTAACCTATCCGGGCGTTGGCTATATGATTCCGAATATGGAAGGGGAAAAATCCCACCAGTAAATAATTGGTGGGATTTGTTATGTTTTTGTAATGTTGAAGTTGTTTGTTTTATGCGAATTTAATGATTAATGCGTTAATATGGAATTAATCATTAAAGTTCCAGGATCGCCTGAGCTTTGCCTGGCAATTGCAATATTAATAAAGGAGGACCAATTATGAATCTGTCTTTGTGGTGTGAACATGATGAAAAGACTTCAAAATACAGTACGGTTAAGTATTGTTTTGAAGACAAGGAAGTGCTGTTAAGGGTGCAAACCTGGGTTTGCCCGGTCTGCGGGATTCACGGCTCAAATACAGAACTGGCTCAGGCGGCAGAGTCGCAGAATTAATTGGTAATAGAAATAGCGCATTTTAGGGGGTATTATTTATGAAAAGTGATGTGGAAATTGCCCAGGAAGCCTCGATGCAGCCCATTGTAGAAGTCGCTGCCGAATTAGCGATTCCGGCCGAAGAATTAGAACTCTACGGCAATTACAAAGCCAAAGTTTCTCTTAAGACCTGGGAGCGGATTCATAACCGGCCTAATGGCAAACTCATTTTAGTCTCGGCCATTAATCCCACGCCGGCTGGTGAAGGTAAAACAACAACAACTGTTGGACTGGGGGATTCTTTGCGCCGCCAGGGCAAAAAGGTAGTAATTGCCCTGCGCGAGCCATCACTGGGACCTTGTTTTGGCGTAAAAGGCGGTGCTGCCGGCGGCGGCTATGCCCAGGTTGTGCCGATGGAAGATATCAACCTTCACTTTACCGGTGATTTTCATGCCATTACCACGGCCCACAACCTCCTGGCGGCTATTCTCGACAACCACCTTCACCACGGCAATGCACTGGGCATTGATCCCCGCCGCATTACCTGGCGGCGGGTGCTTGACCTTAATGAACGGGCCCTGCGGGCCATTGTCTGCGGCCTTGGCGGCAAGGCCAACGGCGTGCCCCGGGAAAACGGCTTTGATATTACCGTTGCTTCGGAAATGATGGCCATTCTCTGCCTGGCCAATGACCTTGACGACATGAAGGCGCGTATTGGCCGGATTATTGTTGCCTACACTTATGACGGCAAGCCTGTCACCCCGAATGATTTAAAAGTAACCGGCGCTTTGACCCTGTTATTTAAGGATGCGATTAAACCCAATCTTGTGCAGACCCTGGAAAACACACCGGCTTTCGTTCATGGCGGGCCGTTTGCCAATATTGCCCATGGCTGCAACAGTGTATCGGCGACTAAATATGCCCTGAAGCTGGCTGATTACTGTGTAACCGAGGCTGGTTTCGGCGCCGATCTGGGGGCGGAAAAATTTATTGATATCAAGTGCCGTTTTGCCGGCTTTCAGCCCAGTGCGGTTGTTATTGTCGCCACAGTGCGGGCGCTTAAGATGCATGGCGGCGTGCCCAAGAATCAGTTGGCCGGTGAGAATATGGCGGCCTTGGAAAAAGGGCTTGCCAATCTTACCAAGCATATTGAAAACATCCAGCAGTTTGGCCTGCCGGCTGTGGTAGCCATTAATGCTTTTCCTACAGATACCGATAAAGAACTGCGGTTTGTGGAGGAACAATGCCAGGCCATGGGGGCGGAAGTCGCACTCTCCGAGGTTTGGGCTAAGGGCAGCCTTGGCGGTCAGGTACTGGCCGAAAAGGTATTGGCCGCTTGCGAGAAGGTGAATAGCTTTCGTTTTGCCTATGATGAAACCGCGCCGATTAAAGATAAAATTGCGGCAATCGCCACAAGAATCTATGGCGCTGACGGCGTAAACTACACGGCGGCAGCCGAAAAAATCATTCAGGAACTGACGGCGATGGGGTTTGATAAGACACCTGTCTGCATGGCAAAAACCCAGTATTCACTGAGTGACGATCTGACCAAGATCGGGCGTCCCACCGGCTTTACGATTACGGTCCGTGAAGTCAGGGTAGCGGCCGGCGCCGGCTTTTTAGTGGCGATTACCGGCGAGATTATGACTATGCCGGGACTGCCGAAAGAGCCTTCGGCAGTTAGAATGGATATTGACAACAGCGGGAAGATTGTTGGTTTGTTTTAATCCTGGCGAAGATAAATCTGCCCCCAGCGAGGAAAGCCGTCGCTGCCTGCTGCCGGCTTTCCTCGCTTCAGCATGGGCAGCGGTTTCTTCCAGGGCTCTCAGCTTATTTGGCTTTCATTAGGGTAATTGACTTGTTCGCAGCAAGGCTAATTGGAAAGGAGACAAAAAGTATGAGAACAGAATCACAGTCAATTCCCAACCGGTGGCTGATAGCGGGCATGGGGACCTTGCTGCAGCTTGCGCTGGGCACAGTCTATGCCTGGAGCTTTTTTCAGCAACCGGTTATGGACGCTAACAACTGGACTAATTCTCAGGCCGCCTGGGCCTTTAGCCTGGCCATTTTCTTTCTCGGCCTGGCAGCGGCCTGGGGCGGCATTAATCTGCCCAAGTACGGTCCCCGCCGGCTCGCCATGACGGGGGGCCTGCTGTTTAGCCTCGGGTATTTGGTTGCTGCCTATGCGCTTTATAGCAAAAGTCTCGCCCTGTTCTATGCCGGCTATGGGTTTATTGGCGGCAGCGGTCTGGGGCTTGGCTATGTAACCCCGGTGGCCACGGCTGCCAAGTGGTTTCCGGACAAGAAGGGGTTTATCACCGGCATGGTGGTTATGGGGTTTGGTTTTGGGGCCCTGATCATGGCCAAGCTTTTGGCCCCCTTTTTCATGTCTGTAACCGGTGGCAACCTTGTGCTGGTATTTTTTTATTTAGGTGCGGTTATGCTCGTGCTTACCCTGCCTGCCGGCTATTTTCTTGTCAACCCGCCGCCTAACTATGCGCCGGCAGGTTATGCTCCCCCGGCCGCAGCTGCCAGAGCCCAGGCGCAGCAGGAGGCTATTACAGCCAAACAGTGTGTTTTTTCCGGCAAATTTCTGATGATGTGGACGGTATTCTTCTTTAACATTATTGCCGGCATCATGTTTATTGGTTTTCAATCGCCCCTGCTGCAGGATCTGATGAAAAGGAATATGGACCCGGTTGCGTTGTCTAACCCGCAGGTGGTTGCCGGACTGGCTGCCGCCGGTGCAACTTTGATTGCCATTAGTTCGATCTGTAATGGTTTGGGGCGCTTCTTCTGGGGCAGCCTGTCAGACAAAATCGGCCGGGTACAGACCTTCCGCCTTATCCTTGGCACACAGTTTGTGGTTTTTATCGCCCTCTTATTTGTGGATAATCCAATTATTTTTGGCGTGCTTGTCTGTTATATCCTGCTTTGCTACGGCGGCGGCTTCGGCTCCATGCCTTCCTTTGTGCTGGATGTTTTCGGCCAGAGACTGATGCCTGTTGTTTACGGTGCCATTCTCACCGCCTGGGGGTGCGGCGGCATTGTGGGACCCCAGATTGTCGCCTTTCTGAAAGATAATTTTGCAAGCCAGGCTGCCCCGTATACCTTTGTCGCGGCCGCCGTAATTCTGCTGGCAGGTTTGCTGATTACTTTCGCCTTGAATGATAAAAGCTTTGTTCTTACGGAGGAAGCTGGCAATTTGGTCAAGAACAGCCAAGCCGCGGGGAATGGAGGTGAATGAAGTGAAAAGTGCTGCGCCGGATCATCAGCAGGACTGCCGTGTTGCAGAATACAGCAGGAAAAATGCCACACACCCTGCCGCTACGAAAAACCTAGATACTGATTTACAGCTGATTGCGGAAAGCTTTCAAAAGGCTTGCCGGTCTATGAGCGATTCCGGCAGGGAACAGCGCGAAGTCGTAGCGATCATTAAGAAGATGGCTGCGATTGCGAAAGAAATCGGCTTACTGTCTGATCAACAAGTACCAACAATGAAAAAACTATGATTATTGAACCGGAGAACAAACTGGCAGCCTGAACGGCAGGTGCCAGTTTATTTATTTGTTGGGGGCAGATGTTTACAGAACGGCAATTAATGCCATAATTATCTATAAGGCACTAATTTTTGCCGGTCTGATTGCAGGTAATTATCCTCAATACAGGGAAGTTATTACATAATAAGTTATTAACAACACTATCTATGTTGCGGAGGGATACAGAAATGGCCAGAAATATAAAAGAGGTAATGCCGGATTTTTTGGAGCTGAAAGAGGCAATGGCGTTATCGCGGGAACAAAACCGGGATAATCACCGGCACTTTATAAATCCGGAGTTGGTAAACCTTATGGGACTGCTAAATTTTGATAAAAGTTTTGTCAGAGCGGCAGGGACAACCATCTGGGACCGGGAGAATAAGGAATACCTGGATTTTTTAGGCGGTTATGGCGCTCTCAACCTGGGGCATAACCACCCGGAAATCGAGGCCGCCGTAGCGGCGGTAAATGAACTGCCGAATCTGATTCAGGCTGCCCTCAACCCGATTGCCGGCGCTTTGGCGCGGAATTTAGCCCTATTGACTCCCGGCGAGTTGCAATACTCATTTTTTTGCAATAGCGGCGCCGAAGCGGTGGAAGGGGCCTTAAAACTGGCGCGGGCCGCCACCGGCAGAACCAAAATCATTTCCTGCGAAGGCTCTTTTCATGGCAAATCCTTTGGCGCCCTGTCGGTTACGGGCCGGGAGAAATACAGAAAGCCCTTTGCCCCGTTGCTGCCTGATGTAGTTTTTATTCCTTTTGGCGACGCCCGGGCCCTGGAGAACATTTTATCGGCCAATGCGGCAGCGGCCTTTATCGTAGAGCCGATTCAGGGAGAAGGGGGCATCATTGTTCCGCCGGCAGGGTACCTGCAAGAAGTCAGGGATATTTGTACGAAGTATCATACCTTGCTGATTGTCGATGAAATCCAGACCGGATTCGGGCGCACCGGGAAAATGTTTGCCTGCGAACTGGCGGGCATTGCGCCGGATATTTTGTGCCTGTCCAAATCTTTTGGCGGCGGGATCATGCCGCTTGCGGCCTATACGACGACCGAAAGAATCTGGAAGACAGCCTACGGCAGTACGGAAAAAGCTACGTTGCATACCTCGACTTTTGGCGGCAATACCCGGGCGGCAGCGGCTGGTATTGCCACTTTAACCGTTCTTGTCCGCGACGAGCTAGCCCGCCAGGCGGCCGAAAAGGGCGAATACCTGCTTGGTAAATTGCGGCAGCTGCAGGCGAAATATCCGTTTTTACAAGAGGTGCGCGGGCAAGGGCTCATCATCGGCCTGGAGTTTGCCCAGCCGGAAAAAGGGCTGCTCAACAAACTGACCGGCGGTGCCGTGGAAAAGTTAGCCGGTGAATATCTGGGGGCAATGGTAGCCGGAGAGCTCCTTAACAATCATCAGATCATAACGGCCTATACCCTGAATAATCCCAATGTAATCCGTTTAGAGCCGCCGCTTACTGTCTCTTATGAACAACTTGACCGGTTACTGGCTGCCCTGGACGTAATCTGCGCGAACAATAAAAGCTTTGGCGATATGGTCATTGCCAGCGGCAAAACGATTCTGGGGTCGTTGGTAAAGAAATAGCAAAGCGCCAGACATAAAAGTTCCCCGCCACTGCGGATGAGTGGCGGGGAATTTTTATCAGGCCTATGCATTTACAGGGTGGGAGAAGGTGCGGCAGAGCGGCTGGCTGCTAATGCAATAATTTCGCGAGGATTTTTGCCGGATCAGCAGCTGCCGCATTTTCTACTACTTCAACGACGCCGACAATTTCTCCCTGGTGGTAAATCCCGAGGGTTCCCGGCGACTGGGGCGGAAGGTCTAATGCATAGGTGGTTTTGGTGCCGTTAAAGGTTTGAATCACCTGTTTCCGGTCATAGGCGACAATTTCCCATTTACCTGCGGGGGCATCGAATTTTTCAAAATTAAACAGCACCTGCGCCGGTATTTCTTTGCTGATAACGATAATCAAAGGTTCCAGTTCATAGCCAATGCCCGCGATATGTACGGTTTGCCCCTGGCTGCCGGCCACGGCCTTTTTCAACAGCCGGTCAGTGGGAATCCGGCTAATATCATCACCGTATATACTGGGGCGGTTTTCCCGGTTGCCGCAGCACGGGGCTTTGCCATTCGCAGAGCAACAGCCTTTGCCTGGCGGCACCACGACGTTTTGCCGGGAGAGATCGATGCTGTCAAGGTCATCCACTACTTTAATCAAGCCGCCCAGCATACCCATCCAGCAGCTGAAGCTCAGGTCTGCGCCCTGCGGTGTCATTTCAATGATGTTTTGCCCGGCAGTCAGGTTCTTTTTTATGTTCAGGGCGGGAATAATCAGCTGATTATTGCAGGCATTGATTTGATCGCCGGTAACGATCAGCTTCAGGGGCAGGTTTTTCTGAACATATAAAACGTTTGGCACATACCCCTGATTTGTTGCCGCTATTGTAGCGGTCTGCTGCCCGTCATTTATTTCGGCTTTTACCAGCATGGCGCTGGTGGCGGTGTTTTTGGCAGTGTAGCTGGAGAGGAAGGACGTATTGATGCCGGCAATGGCAAGACCCCGGTTGGTCATGATTAAACCTAAAATGATAACAAGTACACCGCTGAACCGGAGTACTGCTTTGGTTGAGTTTTTACTAAGCATAGTCGTTATGGTGCCAAAAGACAGCATTAACGGCAATGTGCCCAGCGAAAAGACCAGCATTGCCGTTGCTCCCGCCAGCATACTGCCGGTGCTTAGCGCATAAAGCTGCATCGTTTGCAAGGGGCCACAGGGCATTAAGCCGTTAGCCAACCCGACAATAAAAGGGGAATTGGCCGGCTTTACCGGTAAGTTAAACAGCCGGGGCAGGGTTAGAAACCGCCGGAAGAGTGTGAGCCCGGTCAGATTGAGTCCCATAAAAATCATAAACAGGCCGGCAATGATTGCGGCTCCGGCCATAAAGCCGATCGAAACGGAGAATACTGATCCCAGCGCTCCCACAATGGCGCCGACAAGGGTATAACTGATGATTCTGCCGGCATTATAGCGCAGGGAACGCAAACAGGGAGCAGGTCCGCCGTGCGGCACGTCGGCAACAGTTTGCGACATCATGATGCCGCCGCACATGCCCACGCAATGCAGTGAAGTCATCAGGCCGATAATAAAAATTACCAAATAAGTGACCTGCCCTGTTAATTGCGAACTCATGTCAAAGCGGCCGGTAATTTGGCTGAGTATAAGAATGGCACAAAATACACAGGCTATGCCCAGATAGTTTTTCAGTTTACTTTTCGCCTGGGATTGACCGTCAACGGTATAACCACATTTATGGATCGTTTTCTGAAGCAGGGCCTCGCTGCAGATGGCCGGGTCAAATTCGACAGTAACGGTGTTTTGGAAATAGCTGGCCTGGACGGCGGTGACCCCCCGTAAGCCCTGTAGCGCTTGCTCAAGCTTTTTTTCACAAGCCGGGCAGTGCATATCACCAACAGTGAAAGTAGTTGTGGTTAACAATCAAACTCACCTGCTTTTCCAGAATATCCTACTAATGATAATACTAAACTCGTGGCCAAGAAGCAATGGAGCCACTGTCTTTATTTTGGTTTCTCGCCGCCCTGTATATTCTGAGAGCGGTTAAAACAGTATAGACTGGCGTTTTATCGGGGCCGCCTGGTCTGTACTGGCAGAGAAGCCCATTCACCAATATGAGATTTTTTTGAAATATAAGAATAAATAGTATTGACAAAAAAAACAGATCGCGTTACTCTATATATAGATGTATATACAACATAGATGGCGACCAGGAGGAGAAGGATTAATGTTAATAATCGGAGAACTCATTAACACCAGCCGCAAGGCGATTCGCGAAGCTGTGGAAACAAGAAACGCCGCTTACATTCAGGAAGTTGCCAAGCAGCAGGAGGCAGCCGGTGCTAATTATCTTGATGTAAACTGCGGCACTATGGTGGGGCAGGAAATTGAGTGTATGGAATGGCTGGTAAATACCATTCAAGAGGTTACCGATTTGCCTCTGTGCATTGACAGCCCTGACGTGAATGCATTACGAGCCGGACTTACCTTGGCTAAAACCGGCAACGGCAAGCGCATGATCAATTCGACAACAGCTGAAACGGCCCGTTACCAAGCGGTTGTCCCCTTGGTTAAAGAGTTTAACGCTAAAATTGTTGCCCTGTGCATTGAAGACGCCGGCATGCCGGAAACTGCCGAGGACCGTCTGCGTATTGCCAGCAAGCTGATCGACGATATGGAAAAAGAGGGTATTGATCAGGATGATATCTATATTGACCCGCTGATCAAGCCGCTGAGCACCAATGATAAATATGGCAAATCCGTATTGGATGCCATTTATGCCATCAAGCAGAAATATCCTGCCGTTCACCTGACCTGCGGCTTAAGCAACATTTCTTATGGTTTCCCCAACCGGGCTGTGCTCAACCGGCTGTTTGTCGTTCAAACCATGACGGTGGGCATGGACGGCTACATCCTGAACCCGACCGACAAAGCCATGATGGGTGTGGTCTACGCCGGACAGGCTTTACTGGGCAACGACAGATATTGCGCAAAATACCTGAAGGCTCACAGAAAAGGGCTTTACGAATAAAACAGAAGTAAGCCTATTTATAAATATATAAAATTAGGGGGAGTTTGGAATGTCAAAAATTGATCTTGTAAAAGCGGTAACCGAGTTGGAAGAAGATTTAGTAATTGCCGGTGTAAAAGAACAGGCAGCCGCCGGTGTGCCCGCAATAGAAATACTGGCCCAGCTGCAGGCCGGTATGGAAGGCGTAGGCAAGCTGTATGAAGCCGGTGACTACTATCTCTCGGAATTGATTATGTCGGCCGAGGTGTTTGCCAATGCGGCCGCGCTGCTCGGATCAGCCCTGGCTGATGCCGGCGAGAACAAAACAATCGGCACCGTTATCCTTGGTACTGTAAAAGATGATATTCATGATATCGGCAAAAATATCGTTTCCACAATTTTGAGCTGTAATGGTTTCAAAGTAGTGGACATCGGGGTTGATGCTCCGATCGAAACCTTCGTTGAGGCCGTAAAAACCCACAACCCTGATGTGGTAGGGATGTTCTGCCTGCTGACGACTGCTTTTGATGTGATGAAAGAAACCGTTGCCGCAGTGAAAGCCACCGGTATTAAAACCACAGTTCTTGTCGGCGGCGGTCCTGTTGATGAGAATGTTGCCACCTGGTGCTCAGCTGACGGATATTGCAAAAATGCCTATGATGCAGTGGAAATGTCCAAAAAAGCATCAGGCGCTGTAGCCTAGTCTCCTCTATAGCCTCCTCTATAGTCCGGGGAAACGCTTATTAAAGATGACCTGAAGGCAGGTGTCGGCTCGGCATGAATTGTAGCAACAGCAAGATACAAACCAGTGTTAGCAGGAAAGAGGCCGATACCCTGCCTGATGGCCAGGACACACAAACCTTAGTAGCTGCAACGTATGACCGGGATGAGATCGCACCCATTATTACCAGGATATTAAGCATTGCGAAAGAGATTTGTTGCCTGTCTGAACGGAAAATTCCGATAGAAGCCCGATCAGCTGCAAATGATTCCCAAGCCAGTGAACATACGTATGACAGATCCCCTAAGTGAGTTCAATCCGGGTTGCTTTAGCAAGCCGGATTTCCTGCTGGAGACACATAAAAAACACAGCTTGCGCCGGTGCCGGCTGCTTGGCGCTGCGGTGGCAAGCCCGTTAAATTTGTATCAAGAGGCGGCGGAGAATATGCGTATTTTACTTTTTGGCGGTTTCCTGGGCTCTGGCAAAACAACGACGATACTGCAAATCGCGAAATATATTACAGAAAACAAGCAGGAAACAGTGGCCCTTATTGAAAACGAAATCGGCGAAGCCGGGATTGACGATAAGCTGCTGGCCGACAGCGGCTTACAAGTACGGCCCTTGTTCGGCGGCTGTGTATGCTGCCAGATAACCAGTGATCTGGTCAGTGCGGTGCGGGAGATCCACGAAACGATAAAGCCGGACTGGCTGATGATTGAGATGACCGGCCTGGCGATACCCGGCAACATAGCCAAGCTAATTAATGAATACTGTCATTTCTATACCGGTTTTAAAACAATAACGATTGTCGACATGGGGCGCTGGCCGGAATTAAAAGAGGTGTTGGGACCGCTTGTTACCAGCCAGGTGGAAAAAACCGATTTTGTCATTATTAATAAAGCGGATATTGTTGGTACCGATCAGGCGGAGATTATCGCCGATATCCAGGAGCTTGTCAGCAACACTCCGGTCAGGGTCGCCAGTGCGGCCAATCAATTGCCTGTGGACGTAATGGAGGAGGTAATTGATTTTGAATAAATTAACTGATGCCACGGTGTTCAGTAAAACCTACACGATTTCCCTGGACCGGGAAATTACCAAGCCTGATCTGGAGAGCATGGTAAAGCGGCTTGTGCTGGATGTCGGCGGCCCGTTATCCCATAAGGGTATTATTGTGGGCCATATTAAAGTGCTGGCCAAATTGCCGGATGGGGAATTTATCTTTGTATCGCTAACTCGCCTCGACCGGGTAGATGTAAGAGCTTCCGCGCAGTGGCCGATTGCGGCCGAGCGTGGTTTGGCCCGGTTTGATCTGGATGTCAATGTCCTGGTCTTTGGCTATGACGAAGCGGTCATTGCCAAAGCCGTCGATGCGGCCCTGGCCGTGTTGCGGCAAAGTAATTTATGTAAAGAATAACGCTGTTTCGACGTCTGTTTTACCGACAGGCGCGCTACATACATTCCACCGGAAGAAGAACTATCCCCTAATAAAATAGGAGTTCTTCTTTTTGGTTTATAGCGGCCTATTAACGTATCGGGAATGATAATACGAAAGAGGGTTTACACATGATTGTGCCATCCGCAACCTATACTTTATACATTGAAGGCAATGACCTGTGCCTGCCGTGCCCGCAGGACAAGACCGTTTTGCGGGCGCTGATTGATGGCGGCGTGTTTCTGGAGGCTAACTGTGGCGGCCGGGGGACCTGCGGTAAGTGCAAGATCCAGGTCGCTCAAGGGCAGGTTATGGATAAGAACGGCCTGGCAGTACAACCAGCCAGTGACAATACCTACCTGGCCTGCCAGGTGTATCCTCAGACTGACATAACTATTATATTAAAAAAGGCACAGGCCAGTCAGAAAGGACAAGCCACCGAAATCAGTGTTGATGATGATATGCCGCTGGTAAGGAAAGTGGTGTTGGCCCCGGCCTATCCCACCGTAGATAATCATTATTCTTTGCAGGAGATGATTCAGCAGGCCCTGGCGCCCGGGACAACTAACAGTTGCCTGCCCGGTGCCGGCTTTATTGACAATGCGGCTATGCTGCGGCGGTTAAGCGAGGTTGTGGAAACAAAGCCTGAACTCATTACGATTACATTGCTGGAACAGCAAGCCATTGCCGTTGAAGCGCACGATACCGCAAAGGTGCTGTACGGCGTGGCGTTTGATATTGGGACAACTACGGTTGTAGGTATGCTGATTGATCTTAATATAAGACAGGTTATGGCTGTTTGCTCAAAAAATAATCCCCAGGCGTCCATGGGGGCTGATGTGATTTCCCGGATTCAGGCGACCCATGAACTGCTGGGCGGACTGGAAGGGCTGTCACAGCTGATCCGGCGTTGTTTGAATCAGATTATTGCCGAGCTGTGCGCGAAGGCGGCCATTACGCCGGACAATATCTATGCTGTCACTATCGCCGGCAACGCCACGATGTCGCATCTGGTGCTGGAAATTTCTCCGTCAACCCTGGTACGCAAGCCCTATGCCGCGTTATTTAAATACATGGCGCCGCTAAATCCACCGGATATAGAGATGGAAATTAACCCACAGGGAAAAATTATCGTATTACCCAATATTGCCAGTTTTGTCGGCTCAGATACAACGGCCGCTATTTTGGCTGTAGACCAGGATATTGCGGAAGCACCACTGCTGCTGGTAGATTTGGGAACCAACGGCGAGATGGTGATCGGTGCCGGCAATCAGCTGTATGCCTGTTCCACTGCGGCCGGCCCGGCTTTTGAGGGGGCTCATATCCGTGACGGCATGCGGGCCGCTGACGGAGCCATAACCGATGTTGTGCTGACAGAACAGGGCGTGCAGGTCCAGCTAATTGGCGAAGGCAAACCGGTTGGCCTGTGCGGGTCAGGGATTGTCAAGGCCGTGGCCGAGCTGGTGAAAGCCGGCATAATCAATACCAGCGGCCGCTTTACCGGCGCCGCAGCGGCCAAACTGCCGCCAGGCCTGCAGACACGCCTGCGGAAGCAGGACGGACAGTGGGAGTTTGTTCTGGTTGAAGGGGCAAATAGTGCCAGCGGGGCGGATATCGCGATTACGCAGGCTGATATCCGCCAGATCCAGCTGGTGAAATCGTCTATCTATACGGGGATTGAGTTTTTGCTGGAAAAGTTGAACCCTGACCGGGAGCTGACAGTCTATTTGGCCGGTGCCTTTGGTAATTACATTGATATTGACAGTGCCTTGGCGATCGGCATGCTGCCGGCAGGCAAAAAAGAGCTCGTCCGCTCGGCCGGCAATGCCGCCGGGACCGGGGCCGCCCAGGCCTTGCTGTCGGCAGCAAGAATGCAGCGGTGTTTTGCCATTGCCGGTAAGGCTCATTATATCGAGCTGGCAGCTCAACCCGGTTTTCAGCAGCGCTTTCTGTCCAACCTTGCCTTCCCCCGGCAATAAATCCCCGTTATTTCTTAGGACGGCAGGGCAACAAGTAGCTTGTCAGTTCTAACACAGTAAGAATAATGGCGAGGCTATTTTTCGCAAACCAAGGCGGAGGAAGGAGGCATACCGGACGTATGCCGACTGACGACAACGAAGGGTTGCGGGAAATAGACCGTCAGTATTCACTGGATTAGGGCTGACAAGCTACTAGGCCCTGCCTTTTGTCACCTCTGGCTTTTGACCAAAATCCCCCGGCGGGGCAGGTTTTTTGGCAAAATTAGAGAAATATGGTATTATAATTAAATGATATTAGGCAATGAAAGGGGTCATACCGATGGCGAAAGACTGTTCCTTCGATATTGTATCCGAGGTGGATATGCAGGAAATGGATAATGCTGTCAACCAGACTACCAAGGAGATTGCGCAGCGCTACGATTTTAAAGGCAGCAAAGCAGAAATCGTTCTGGATAAACAGTCCTTAAAATTATCAGCCGAAGATGAATATAAGCTGGGTGCCATGCTCGATATTCTGCGGACCAAAATGGTTAAGCGCAATGTTCCTTTAAAATGTCTGGATGTGGGTAAGGCGGAGCCCGCCTTTAGCGGTACGGTTAAGCAAACGGTCACGATCCAAAAAGGGATCAGCAAGGAAAAAGGGAAAGAGGTAATTGCCTTTATTAAGGAACAAAAGCTAAAAGTTCAGGCGCAGATTATGGATGACCAGCTGCGGGTGACCGGGGCTAAAAAAGATGATTTGCAGGCTGTTATTCACAAGCTGAAAGAAAAGGATTTCGGGATCGAACTGCAATGCGTTAATTTCCGCTCGTAATGATAAAACCGCTAACGGTCGAAGGGTTAGCGGTTTTTATATGGCGTACGGCCGCGGCTTATGTAAGCGAGAATATAAGCTCCATTGAGCCAAAGGTGAGAGTAAGAGGTATCCGGCAGCCGCTTATCATGGTATTGCCAGTCGCGGCTGCAACTGTCTGCGGCTTAAGGTCCAGTTCCAAACCCCGGTCAGACAGATTGACTAAAAAAATACCGTTCTGGAGATTTAAAAATTCAGCGGCACTGTCTGTGGCCAGTTCATCAACCTGCGTGAGTTTTTCCTGACTGAAACGGCTGGCAAGACCGAGCAGCGCGGTATCGTCGAGCAATAAGGCGGTCGCAAGGGTGCGATCACCGCTGGCCTGCTGGGAAATAAGCCAGCTGGCAGGCGGCCGGGCCGGGGGAAGCGTCCGGGAGAGCAGCGGTTGATCGTCAAGAAAGCGGACAATGTTTTTTAACAGCAGGGTGATATAGTCATAATGCAGGCTGCCGGCTTCATCCGGGGGAAAGTCAAAAAACAGGCGAACAATTTGATCCATATCAGCACATTGCAAAGAATGCAGCATCGCCGGTGACAACTGATTATCCTGCTTAAAGCTTTCGAGGGCTGCTGCCAGCTGGGGTAAGGTAAGATATTGTTTATCAAGGATCGCCTGATTTAAGCCTAAATGGCGGCTGTTTTGCATAGCCAGGAGACTGTCAAGCTGCTGCGGGGTAAGATAACCTTTCGCCAGGGCGATTTCGCCAAAACGCCGGTCCTGCTTGCGCTGCAGTTCGTGGATTTCGGCGATTTGCGCAGCGGTCATCAGCCCGGCGTTGAGGGCCAACACACCAAGCTTTACCCGGACCGATTGCTCATAAACCAATAAATCACAGAGCTGATCCCTGGCGATCAGGCCGTTATTGAGCAGGTATTGACCAAAATATTGAGTAAACATATTGTCTCCTTTACTATGCCGGATAACCGACAGCCGCAGCGATCTGGGCTTTGGTGTACGGTTTCTGGATAAAATCGGCGGCGCCATATTTAAGGGCTGCCAATACTTTGGCTGAAGTGCCGGTGGACGACAGCATGATGACTTTGGCGTCGGTGTCAAGCTCCTTAAGCTGCCGGAGGGCCTCCAGGCCGTCACATTCAGGCATGATAATATCCAGGAATACTGTGCCGGGCCTGTGCGCTTTGTATAATTCCACACATTCCAGGCCGTTTTTGGCCTCATATACCTGGCAGTGCAGCTCGGCTAACAAGTCGCGCAGCTGTTTGCGGACAAGCAGGGAATCATCGCAGATCAGGACTTTGGAACGATCAGTTTTCACTCCTTACATACCCCTTTCCTTGCAGACAAGATTGGCCTGTTATGGCCTGGCGGTGAATGGTTTGCTTTCCTGGATTGTAAAGGCTTTGCTCAGCCTGGTGCGGTCAAAGGCTGCCTTCACTGTGCCTTGCAGGCCTTCCAGGGTGATATTGCCGCCCTGCTGGCAGGCCCGTTTCTGAATATTGACAAGCATACCCAGGCCGGTGGCGTTAATCGTATGTACGTTAGCCAGATTAACATTCAGGTTGCAGTAGCCGTCGGCTAGATAGGCCAGCAGCGTTTCCCGGATGCCGGCGGCCAGCTGCCCTTGCAGATCGCCGGTAAGAATTGCGGTTACCTGACAGTTGTCGAGGATAAATTCCTGATTTTTCATTATTAGGCCTCCTGTTTATTTGTATATTGGTCTGTTTTAAAAAAGGCAATGGCAGCCTTTAAACTGACAGCCATTTTGTTGGTGCCGGTGGAGTTTGCGGCAAGAGAGTCCATTACCGTTGCTGTTTGCCGGGTGGCGCCAGAGACTTCTTCCGCCTGCTGGGCGGTATTTTCGATTACCGTGGCGAGTGAGTCGATCAGGTCGATAATACGGTCAGACTGCGTGACCTCCTCATCAGTGATTGCCATTACGGACTCGATGTCGGTGACGGTGCTGCTGACGGCCGCAAAGATATTTTCCAGGGCGTTTTGCGCCTGGCCGGCGCTGGCTACGCCGTCCTCCACTTCGTTCCGGCTGCTTTGCATGGCCGCCGCGGCGGCAGCGGTACTTTCCTTTACTCTTTGAATAAGGGCCGATACCTCGGCTGCGCCTTTGGTTGACTGGTCAGCCAGTTTTTTAACCTCTTGCGCCACTACGGCAAAACCACGGCCGGCTTCGCCGGCCCGGGCCGCCTCAATGGCGGCATTTAACGACAGCAGGTTGGTTTGGGAGGCAATCCCGGTTATGGTATCCGTGATGGCACCAATTTTGGCAATATATTGATTAAGGGTTGTCATTAACGCTTCCGCTTCCAGGGTTTTGTCTTTAATGTTGCCCATACAGGTTACCGTGTTGTCCACTGTGCTCCGGCCTTCCAGGGCCGTATTGAGGGTAGCCTGGGAATTGGCGGCGGCCGATGTGGCTTCGCGTTTGGCAATATCGACCAGGGAGGACAGTTCTAACAGCGATTTAGAGACCTCAACAACCGAGGTTGTGCCGACCGCCGCCGCAGCGGCCAGCCGGGAACTGTTGCCGGCCACTTCCGCGGCGGTAGCCGATACCTGCCCCACCGCTGCGGCTGTCTCCTCGGCGCCGGCCACTACCTGTTCGGCCGAGGCCGAAACTGTTTTTACAAGCGACCGTAGGCTAAGGACCATGGAATTTATGGCTGTGGCCAGGCGGCCGATTTCATCGGTGGTCGTGACGGAGATGGCTGATAATGCCAAATTGCCGGCCGCAACCTGTTCCACGCTTGTCACCATATTGTTAATCTCCCGCAACGCCTGGCGCAGGATAAAGAGGGCCAGGGTAACCGCGATGCCCAGCCCGGCGATAATCATGCCCGAAAATAGCATAATCAGCCAAGTGTACCGGCTATCGGCCGCCTGATATTCTCTTTTGGCCAACTCAAGCTGGAGGTGGGTGAGTTCAGTCAGCTTATCTGATACGGGCTCAATGCTGGAGTACAGTTCTTCAATCATAAAAGCATGCAAGGCCGGCTTATCTTCTCTGATCATAATTTCAGCAGCTTTAGCCAGGGCTCCGTCAGCCATACCCAGGAACCCGTCAATCTGTGCGACCATCTGTTCTTCTTCCGGGGTCGTCACATGGCTTTTATAGGCGTCCCACTGGCTTCTGATTGTCTGGGAACCGTCCTTGAGCCTGTCTCTGCCCAATGACCAGGCCATATGTCCGTCGCTAACCTTGTGGCAGGTATCGACAACATTGACGGTAAGGGCGTCGGACATGATTTTGAGCTCCTGGAGGGCGGTGATCCGGTTTGCATACATAGCCTCAAGGGCTGTGTTGGCCGTTTTTATACCCTGCAGTCCGACCAGGCCGATAACCACGGACAACAGCGAAAATACAGCCACCACAATCAGGAGTTTTGCTCTGAGATGCAGGCGGCTTAATACAGACGAAAGTGCTGTTAGCTGCAGCTGTTTTACCATTGCCGGCAGTTTTAGCTGACCGGGGAACCGGAAGCCGGCCAGTAGTTTACTGTTTAGTTTTCCTGGCAATTTAGCCTTGCTTGCCATGCGTTTTAATAGTCTCACGCTATACTCCTTTGTTTTTTGTGTAGTTTTCCCATTGTATCTTTTTCCATTTTGTTTTCTTTATAACATGTTAGTCTTTGGCAGGGTATTATCCTTCTCTGGCATTTTAAGGGAGTATTAACTTTATGTTAAGTTTTTGTTAACGACGCTGCTGATAATAATCAACACCAGCTGGTAGACATAAGCAGTCACAAAACTATATAATTATACAGAGGCTGAAATGCAGGCAAACACATACGAGGAGAAATATTATGGCAAAAAAAAGCAATTATTTACAATGGATACTGGCGCTGGCGGCACTGATTATTGCCGCTGTCTATTATCAGGCCGGCAGTCCGCCGGCCCAGCCGCCGGCCGGCTATGAGCTGGAAAAAACCGGGGCCGGTGTGGTGCTTGATTTTACTGATGCCGCCAATAAAATTCATGCCGCTGTTGATACTGGCCTGAGCAGTGTCCAGGGGAAGACGGAGCTGCTGAAGGAAGCCGGTCAGGAGGTCCCGCGCCCAGGGGTTGAGGGGCTGATTCGCTGGCACAGCCGCAGTATGCTGATTACGGTGCCGTCCACACTGTCACCGGCAGCGGTGGAGCAGGCTTTAACCCCGCTGGCTGCTAATGCCGGCGGCCGGGTAATCGGCACCGAGCCGGATGTTCATAATGGGGCCCCGGTTGTGCGGATTGATGTTGGTATTAAGGATATGTTAAACAATGAGCCCCTGACCTTAGTAACTGACAGGATCTATGTTGCGCAGGCAAAAAGCCCGGCACCACAGACTAAGCCTAAGAGCAAGGCCCAAGCCGTTGTTGGCGAGATGGCTATTATAATTGATGATTTTGGTTATATCCGGGAACCCATTGCTGCCTATGCCAATATGGGGCGGCCAATCACTTTTGCCGTTTTACCTTACCGCCAGTATAGTACCGAGGCGGCATCGGCAGCTCTCAGCGCCGGCCATCTGGTGATGCTGCACCTGCCGCTGGAGCCGCTGTCGGCAACGGAAGAAACAGAGCCTACCGTTATTACCGTCAACATGACGGAGGCTGAGATTAAACAGACGGTGGAGAAGGCGATCGCCTCTATACCTGGCCTCAAAGGTGTCAACAACCATCAGGGATCAAAAGCAACTGCCGACAGGCAGGTAATGACAACCGTTTTAGGTGTTATTAAGGCCCATAATCTGTTTTTTATCGACAGCCGGACCAGCGCCAAAACGGTGGCGGCCGAGGTGTCAAGGCAGCTGGGGCTGCGAACCGGGGAAAACGAGCTGTTTTTGGATAATAGCTCAGACATTGAATTAATAAAAAAACAATTGCGGACAGCTATTGCTATGGCCCGGAGAAATGGCAGTGTAACGGTTATTGGCCATGCCCGGCCCAACTCGGTCATTGCCGTCCGGGAGATGATCCCGGAGATAGAAGCCGCCGGCGTCAGGCTGGTCTATGCCGATCAGTTAATCAGATAAGAAAAGGCATGGCCTGCAGCCAAGCCTGGAGGTTAATAGTTGTTCTGGCCTTTAGCGGCAGGGAAAATACTTTCTGATGATGTAAAAAAATGCACCCCGTTGCTGGCGGCGCTGTAGTAGCGGCTCGGCCTTAGCGGGGTGTACTTTTTATTGACAAAACAAAATAACCTGACTATACTTTAAAGTATTGGTTGCGCGCGCAATTTGTTAGTTGCGCGCGCAAATATGGAGTGTGTAAAAAGTCAGGGAAGGAGCTAACAGATGGGCAAATTATACAAATGGATTGCTATTACAGACCGCTTTAGCAAGATATATCTGGATAAAAAGTTTGAAGCACTGGGAATCAACACGAGTCAGCATATGTTTATTATCCATATCTGCGAGAATGAAGGCATTACGCAAGATAAGCTGTTGCCACTAGTGCATCTTAATAAAAGCAATATTACCCGGGGGTTGGCGAAGCTTGAAGAAAACGGGTTTATTTATAAAGAACCATGTGTAAAAGATAAGCGTACCGCCCGCTTATATTCTACTGCCAAGGCCAGGGCAATTTATCAGGAAATCATTGCCATTGAAAACCAGTGGTCAAATATGCTGACAAGCAAGCTCACCGGCGCGGAGAAGACTCTGCTGCTGCGGTTAATGCAAACAGCAGGCAAGACGGCAATCGAATGGGTAAGTGAATCTGAAGAAGAAAATGAATGTGGCCATAGCGGCTGTGGCGGCGGGGGAGAGGAAAAAGATGAGTGAATTTAGTTTGCTGTCAAGAAATTTTATCATGATATGTCTGTCCGGTTTTTTTTATTTTGGCAGTTTCTACCTGTTGCTGCCTACAATACCCCAGTTTGTGGCCAGCTTAGGGGGAACGACAAGCCAGATTGGGATTGTTGTAGGTATTTTTACCATGTCTTCGGTAATCCTGCGTCCCTATTTCGGCCAACAGGCAGATCGTCATGGCCGCAAAAAGCTGATGCTATTTGGGGCAGGGCTGTTTGCCCTGTTATTTACGCTTTATGGTCAGACGCAGACGATTATCCCCTTATATATACTGAGAATACTACACGGCATTGCCCATGGCAGTTATCTGGCAGCCGCGTTCGCTTATGTGGCTGATCTGGCCCCGCCTCAACGCCGCGGCGAGGTAATGGGCATATATGGCGTTGGCAATGTGATGGCGATGGCCTTATTCCCGGCCTGGGGCAGCATGATTATCGCGGGTACGCATGATTTTTCCCGTTTGTTTTTCTATTCAGTTATTACAGCCGGTGCTGCTTTGGCAGCTGCTTGCTGTGTCGATGAGATTAAACCGCCGGCAACGCGGCAGCAGGCGGTAAGCATCTGGGCTGTTGGCCGTCAACCGGCGGTGCTTGTTGCGTCGCTGACGTTTTTTACCGCTGCGACTGCCTATGGGGCGGTGATAACCTTTTTGCCTGTATACGCACCCTTGCAGGGGATAACCAATTTCGGCCTATTCTTTACCACCTATGCGATATTTACCTTAATCAGCCGGGTGATTGCCGGCAAATTATCTGATCGCTATGGCCGGAGAAAAGTAATTCTGCCCTTTTTAACCCTTTTGGCGGCGGCAACCTTTTTGCTGTCATTTTTGGATGATGTGTGGTTACTGGTGGTAATTGGCGGGTGCTTCGGCCTGGGGTTTGGGGCATTTATGCCGGCGCTGAATGCTTTTGTAGTCGACCGGACGCTGCCGCATGACCGGGCCAGTGCCCTGGCTTTTTTCACTGCCTTTATGGATGTGGGCATTACGGCCGGGGCCGTAATTCTGGGAATTGTCAGTGAGTATTGGGGTTATGGCACCATGTATAGTGTGGGCGGTATTATTGTGTGCCTGGGAATTGTATTATTTGCCCTTGGTACCAGGGAGGGCGAGCGGTCAAAAACGGCTCAGCCCGGTACCGGGCAATAAACCGCTGCGCATAATGAATTTATCAGGGCAATTTATCCTGTCCAGAGGTGCCCAATAAGGTCCCGCCGGCCGCAGGCAGCTGTGGCCAGGCTTTTTTTGGCCGGTCGCCGAACTCCGTCATGTACGTCCAGTACCGTTTGGGCATGTGGCTCAGGCGGCAGGTTGGATTATACCGCCCCTGGATCGCGATGGTATCGTAAAATAGCTGCCAGAGCTCGCGAAACTTCTGTTCCTCGGCATCGGCCGCAGGCAGCTCAAGCGAGTCGATCGGGATGACGGCAGACTGGTAGGGCTGGTATACCAGGCCCATGCCATGGGTCTTGTCATAAATTAAAAAGCGTTCTTCCGGATAGCGCTCACAAAAATGCTGCGTCAGCAGCGGCAATACATAATTTTTGGGTTCGATTTCGCCGACCAGGACGTTGTTAAAGATGGAAAAGCGCAGGAAGCCTTTGAACAAATGACTCTCCCGTTCCAAATGCTTTACCGCTTGGCAGAGTGTGCCCACCACGTTGTCGGTCAGCCTATTCATCACCGACGGGCCGTAACGGTAACCGAGCCGCAGGAAGAGCAGGATGGTTAACTCTTTTTGTTTAAGACAGGTTAAGAAGGCATGCTGGACAAAATTCAGCGCGGCCGGGCCCAGTTTTTGGGGAATAGAGGCCAATACCCGGCCGGCTTTTTGGCTGTCAGTTGGAATTTGTTTGGTGGCAAACAGCAGTGGCTGAGCGGCAGCCGTCATCTGGATAGCAAGGGGAATTTCTTTTTTTTCGTAGCTTTCAAAGACACAGCACAATAAACCGTCAAAGCTGCCGTCATAGCAGTAAATCAGATCAGACCCGGTCGGCATTGTTGTTAGCCTCCTGGAGTAAAGAAACCGGTGCCGGCTGGTGAAAGAGCGAGAGCTGTTCCGGCTGGCTGGAGAATTGCGAGTGATACAGTTCCAGCGTTTTGGCCGACAGCAAAGAGCGGAGCATGGCATTAGGGGTGATTTTTATGCCGCTGGCGGTTTTGCCGACGCAGGTGATAAAATACTGGGCCCGTTTGAGGACAACTCCCAGCTTTTTCAGGTTGTCAAAATGAAGGGAGGTTGTCCGGCGGGCTGTTACTATCCGCTGGGCGCTGGTTACGCCGATCCCCGGTACCCGCAGCAAATCACGGTAGGGAGCCCGGTTAATCTCCACCGGGAAGGAATCCATATGCCGAAGGGCCCAGTTGCATTTAGGGTCCAAATAAGGATTGAAGCTTTGATGCTGCTGATCAAGCAGCTCGCCGGCGGCAAAACCGTAAAACCTGAGCAGCCAGTCGGCCTGGTAAAGCCGGTGCTCGCGCCACAGCGGCGGGGTGGTATCCGGGGCGGGAAGGAGACTGTCCACTGCTACCGGCATATAGGCGGAGAAGAAAACCCGCTTCAATTTATATCTTCTGTACAGGTTTTCCGTGAGGTTTAAAATCTGATAATCGGTGTCGGCCGTAGCCCCGATAATCATCTGGGTGCTCTGGCCGGCGGGAACAAATTTGGGTGCCTGGCGGTACTTTACCAGCTCCCGCGAGTTCTCCCGGATCTGGTTCTGAATATAGTCCATGGGCGTAAAAATAGAATGCCTGGATTTGTCCGGCGCCAGCAGCTGCAAACTGTTTTGCGACGGCAGTTCGATATTCACGCTCATCCGGTCTGCCAGCAGACCGAGACGGGCAATGAGGGCACTGTCGGCGCCGGGAATCGCCTTGGCATGAATATAGCCGGCAAACCGGTATTCCTCGCGCAGGATGCGCAAGGTCTCGATAATCTGTTCGCTGGTGTAGTCCGGATTTTTCAGCACGCCTGAGCTTAAAAACAGGCCTTCAATATAATTGCGGCGGTAAAAGTTGATGGTCAGTTCAGCTAATTCCCGGGGCGTAAACGCGGTTCGCGGGGTGTCGTTGGAGCGGCGGTTAACGCAGTATTTGCAATCATAAACACAAATATTGGTCAGCAGCACTTTGAGCAGGGAAATGCAGCGTCCATCAGCGGAAAAGCTGTGGCAGATGCCGCAGGCGGCGGCACTGCCGATCCCGCCGGCTGAAGCTTTTTTATTCACTCCGCTTGAGGTGCAGGCCACATCGTATTTTGCTGCGTCGGTTAAGATTTTCAGTTTATCGAACACATCCACGTTCATCAGCTCCTTGCATGCCCTTATTATACCCGAGAACATATGTTCTAGTAAAGAGGGAGATAAATATTTTCGCAAGTAAAAGCAGCAGCTGATGGCAGGGGCGAAGGGTTCCTCAGGCAGTCGGGCCGGTCGGCGTTGGCAGGTGGTGAACCGGGCCGTTAGCCTGCCCGATAAGATACTGCCAGAAACGGTCCAGACAGGCCGGCAGCAGCGGTTGGCGGCAAACCGCATAAAACCGGCGTTCGATTACCGGTACCGGCAGCGACAGGGAGATTAATCGGCCGGACATAATCTCCGCCTCCACCGCCCAGGAAGAAATAAAACCTACGCCGATTTTATTCAGGATAGCCGCTTTTACCGCCTGATTGCTGCCGGCTTCCATAACCACAGTCAGCTCGTCCCGGTTGATGCCAAAGCGGGCTAGGGCATCCAGGGCCGAGCTGATTGTGCCTGATGATCTTTTGCGCAGAATAAACGGCAGCGGCAAAAGCCAGTTTTTTACCGGGCCATCACCGGTCACTGCCTGATAGTCCGGGTGGGCGACGAGCAGCAGTTCGTCTGCCCACAGCGGCTGGCTGACCAGGCTGTCATCCGGCTTGGTACCGACTACGGCAATAGGGAATTCACCCTGCCTGAACTTTGCCAGGATGGTATGACTGTCGCCGGTTATGAGCGATACGCTCAAGCCGGGGTTGCTTTGCAGGAACTGAGCCATTAGCGGCGGCAGGATATAATCGGCGGGGATTGTGCTGGCGCCGAGCAGTATTCGGCCGGCCGAACCCTGCGCCATGGCTTGAATTTCCTTGCGGGTAGCGGTAGTCAGGTCATTTATTATCCGGGTAGTCTGATACAGTCTTTCGCCATATATGGTTAAGGAAACACCTTTGGATGTCCGGAAGAACAAGGGGCAGCCAAAACTTTTTTCCAGGTTATCAATGTGAAAGGAGACGGTGGGCTGAGTGAGTTCCAGCCTTTTTGCCGCAGCAGAAAAACTTCCCTCTTCAGCAACATAGGAAAACACAGTTAAAGATTGGATATATGACATGCACTCACCTCAACTAGTTAGTATGGTGTTAATTTATTGTTAATAATTCGTAAGCCAAGATAAATTATCCTGTTAAAGCCTGGCAGGGGAGGAATATAATTGTTTATATATAATATATATGGTGGTATTAAAAATTTTCTGTATATGGGGTGAAGGAATTGAACTGGTTGATTATTGTCACAGGCGTAGTTTTTGGTCTCGGGGCGGTGCTGCTGGTCAAGTTTGGTAATCCCGGCAATTATGGTTTTTGCGCTGCCTGTCAATTGCGGGACATTGCCGGTGCCGTCGGGCTGCATAACACAACCACCCTGCAGTATGCCCGGCCTGAGATTCTGGGGTTCGTACTTGGTGCTTTCGGTCTGTCCCGCGCCGGCGGCGAGTTCAAAGCCAGGGGCGGCTCCAGCCCGCTCGTGCGCTTTGTGCTGGGAATGGCGATGATGCTGGGGGCGCTGGTGTTCTTAGGCTGTCCCCTGCGAGCCATCCTGCGGGTGGCCGGCGGCGATCTCAACGGCATCACAGCCCTGGCCGGCTTTATTACCGGTATTGGGGCCGGGATCCTATTTTTGAAGCGCGGTTTTAATCTGGGACGAGCCTATACCTATACGGGCGGCAGCCGGGTGACCGGTTATCTGGCTGCCGCAGCGGCCCTTATCCTGCTGCTTGGCGTAAGTCTGGAGGCGGGCTTTTTGCACTTCAGTGTTAACGGGCCAGGCTCTATGCATGCGCCAGTCATCCTGAGCCTGGGCGCCGGCCTGGCCGGTGGCGCCCTGGCCTGGCGGACCCGGATGTGCCTGAGCGGTGGTTTTCGTGATTTTATGCTGGCCGGGGATACCACGCTGCTTAAAATCTACGGGGTTATGTTCGCCGCCGCCCTCGCCGGCAACCTGTATTTCGGGTTCTTTAAGCTGGGCTTTGAGAACCAGCCGCTGGCTCATACCATGCATATCTGGAATTTCCTTGGTCTGTTCCTGACCGGTCTGGCAGCCACACTGGCGGGCGGTTGTCCCCTCCGGCAGCTGATACTGTCCGGCGAGGGCAGTACGGATGCGATATTTTGCGTGCTCGGCATGCTGGCCGGGGCCGGTATAGCCCATAATCTTAATGCGGCCGGCTCGGCAGCCGGTGTCGGCATCAACGGGCAGATTGCCGTCATAGCCGGTATCGCCGTAGTTGCCGGCATTGGCTGCCTGTTCAGGGAAAAACTTGTGCCGGCAGGTAAAGGAGTTTGATAAACTGTGGCGAATACTCTTGACGTACGGGGCCTAAGCTGCCCCCTGCCGCTGCTCAGGGCCCAAGCCGCGCTGGCGGCGGCTGACGGCAGTATCTGCATCCTGGCGGATGAGCCTGCGGCTAAAGAAAAAATAGTACAATATGCGAGGTCGCAGAAGCTGCAGGTTGAATGGGCTGAGGCCGGCGGTGAATATACTATTAACATATCCAAATAGCGGTCAATGATGTTGCCGGTTTTAGAAAGGGTAGATATATGCCTAGTTGTGTCATTACATTTCCGTCCGTCTATCACGCCTTCCGGGCGAAAAAAATTTTAAGAGAGAACGGCATCCTGGCCGAACTAATCCCGGTGCCGCGTGAACTGAGCGCATCCTGTGAAGGTCTGGCCGCCCAGGTTGCCGAGCACGAGATTGACAGGGCCATCGAGGTACTGGGGGCTAAAGGCATTGCCATGCTGCAAAAGGGTGTTAAGCTGATTCAGGCCTATTGAATGGAGCACAGGTCAATAGTAAACAGAGTCTGTACAACAGGCTCTTTTTTCTTTTCTTGACAGGAAAAAGGAAACAGATGGAGAAAATAAATATGTTTACCCTACTCGGATTGAGGGAGGATGCTATGAATAAAATTTTTGACCGCCTGAACCCGGCTCAGCAGGAAGCTGTCGCCCACACCAACGGACCGCTCCTGATTATGGCCGGCGCCGGTTCAGGCAAGACCAAGGTATTGACGAGCCGGATTGCCAACCTGCTGGCGCAGGGGGTGGCACCTTACAATATTCTTGCTATTACCTTTACCAATAAAGCCGCCGCCGAAATGAAGGAACGGGTAACCGCCATTGTCGGCCCGGCCGCCCGCGATATCTGGCTGAGTACCTTTCACGCCTTTTGTGCCAAATTCCTGCGGCGAGAGATTGAAAACCTGGGCGGATACAACCGCAATTTTGTTATTTATGATGCCAGCGAATCGCAGACCCTTGTCAAGAATTGCATCAGGGACCTGAATCTGGATGATAAGCAATTTACCCCCGGCGGCGTCCAGGCTACGATCTCGAATGCCAAAAATGGTCTGCTGGATGTACGGGAATTTACTACTCAGGCCGATAATTTCTATAACCTCAAGGTGGCCGAGGTGTACAAGCTGTATCAGGACAAACTCAGAGTACATAATGCCCTGGATTTTGACGATCTTTTGATGCTGTCGGTTGAATTGCTGGAATATAATGCCATGGTTCGGGAAAAATATCAGGATAAGTTCCATTATATTCTGATTGACGAATATCAGGACACGAACCGGGCCCAGTATCTGCTGGCCCGCACCCTGGCGGCCAAATACCGCAATCTGTGTGTTGTCGGCGATGTCGATCAGAGCATTTATGCCTGGCGGGGGGCAGATATTCAAAACATCCTGGATTTTGAAAAAGATTATCCTGAGGCCAAGGTCATTAAGCTGGAGCAAAACTACCGGTCGACCCAAACGATTCTGGACGCGGCCAATGCGGTTATCGAAAACAACTGCAACCGCAAAGCCAAGTCCCTGTGGACCGATAATCAGGCCGGCGATGCAATCACCCATTATCTGGCGATGGATGAACGGGACGAGGCCCGCCATATTGCCGATACGATCATTAAGCTCAATACGGTGTACCGCACACCGTATAAGGATATTGCCATCCTGTACCGGACTAACGCCCAGTCCCGGGCCATTGAGGAAGGTCTCCGCAACGGCGCGATCCCCTATACGATGGTGGGGGGGCTGCGCTTTTATGACCGCAAGGAAATAAAAGACATCATGGCCTATTTAAAGCTGGTATTTAATCCGGCCGATGCCATCAGCCTGCTGCGGATTATCAATGTGCCGCGCCGGGGGATTGGCGAGACCACCATCAGGCGTCTGGCCGATTATGCGGCCCGCAATGATGTGCCGCTGTTTGATGCCGTATCCAATCCGGACCTGGTTCCGGGCCTTACCGCCCGGGCTAAACATCAGCTGGAATCGTTAGCGGCCCTGATTTTCAACCTGATGGCCTGCCAGCATACCCTGTCTGTAGCCGATCTGCTGGAAAAAGTCATGCGCGATTCAGGCTATCTGACCGAACTGGAAACCGACAGCGACCCCCAGGCTGAGACCCGGATTGAGAACCTGAAAGAGCTCAAGAGTGATGCCAAAAAGTTTGCCGCAATTGAAGAGGACAACACCCTGGAGAATTTCCTGAGCCATGTAGCTTTGTTGACCGATACGGATAAAGCGGAAGCCAGTGATGATAAGGTTACGCTGATGACATTGCATTCGGCCAAGGGTCTGGAGTTTCCCACCGTATTCCTGGCTGGGCTGGAAGAGGGGATTTTCCCCCATGTCCGCACCCTGATGAATGAACAGGAAGTAGAGGAGGAACGCCGGCTGTGTTATGTCGGGATTACCCGGGCGGAGCGCAAGTTGTATATTTCCAATGCCAGACAGCGCATGATCTATGGCAATTCGGTATGCTACGCGCCGTCCCGCTTTTTGGATGAGATTCCACCGGCCTTGATTGAACGGTATGCGCCCCGGCGCCCCGTCTATCCGGTCTCGGGGCCAAGCCGTCCGGCGGCCGCCACCGTGATGCCGTCCCCGGCGCTGCCCAAGCCGGAACTGATTCTGCTCAAAGACCCGGTCCCGTCTGCGGCCAAGCCTGCCCCTACCGACTGGAAGCCGGGGGAAAAGGTTTATCACGCCAAGTGGGGCACCGGCACGGTGGTTGCCGTTACCGGCAGCGGCAGCAGCTTGCAGCTTAGTATTGCGTTTCCCAACGAAGGCATTAAAAAACTGCTGGCCCAAATGGCGCCAATCAGCAGGATATAATATACTCTTTTCGGGGGTTAATGATGTGAAGACAGAAATACCGGCCAGCCTGGCGGCCGCCGCGCAAACCATTGAAGAATTGAAAAAGACGCTTTATTACCACAGTCACCGTTATTATGTACTTGACAGCCCGGAAATCAGTGATGCTGAGTATGACCGGCTGCTCAGGCAGCTGATTGACGTCGAGACCGCCTATCCTTCACTCATAACGCCTGATTCACCCAGCCAGCGGGTGGGCGGCGCGCCGGCCGACGGGTTTGCGCGGGTCGCCCACCTGACCCCGATGTTTAGTCTGGGCAACGCTTTTTCCGTGGCCGAGCTGAAGAGTTTCGATGCCAGGGTCAGAAGCGGGCTTGACAGGGACGAGGTGGAATATGTTGTCGAGCTTAAGATAGATGGTTTGGCTATGAATCTGGTTTACGAAAACGGCCGGTTAGCCCGGGGGGCCACCAGGGGCGACGGCACTTATGGTGAGGACGTTACCACAAATATCCGCACTATCAGGTCGGTGCCGCTGGTTCTCCACCCTGACGACGGGGTGCCGCCGCTGCTGGAGGTGCGGGGCGAGGTGTTTTTGCCCAGGCGCGAGTTTGACCGTCTCAACAAGCTCCGGGAAACCGCCGGCGAAGCCCTGATGGCCAACCCCCGGAACGCAGCCGCCGGCTCCATCCGCCAGCTTGACCCCAAAATCACGGCCGGACGGGCACTGGATATCTTTATGCACGGCCTGGGGACCGAAGAGGGGCTGGGGGTGGCAACCCATGCGGCCATGCTGGAAAAGCTGCAGGCTCTGGGTTTCAAAATTAATCCTCACTACCGGCTGTTTACTAACATTGACGATGTGGCCGCCTATTGCGAAAGCTGGTCGGAAAAGCGGGTTGACCTGCCCTATGATATTGACGGCCTGGTGATTAAGGTCAACAGCCTTGCCAGCCAGCGTGCCCTGGGGACCACGGCCAAGGACCCGCGCTGGGCCATTGCCTATAAATTCCCGGCCGAGCAGGCTACTACGATTGTGGAGGATATCTTTGTCCGGGTCGGCCGTACCGGGGCGCTGACGCCAACCGCTGTGCTGCGGCCGGTGCGCCTGGCCGGCAGCACTGTCAGCCGGGCTACGCTCCACAATGCCGATTATATCGAAGAAAAAGACATCCGCATTGGTGATACGGTGATTGTCCATAAAGCCGGGGAGGTTATTCCCGAGGTGATAGCGGTTGTGACGAACCGCCGGACAGGCTGTGAGGCACCCTTCGTTATGCCGTCTGTCTGTCCGGAGTGCGGTCAGACGATTATGCGTGAGCCGGGCGAGGTGGCCCATAAGTGTGTCAATCCCCGCTGTCCGGCCCTGCTCCGGGAAGGGCTGATCCACTTTGTTTCCCGCGATGCCATGAACATCGACGGCCTGGGGCCGGCGGTCATTGCCAGTCTGCTCGCAGCAGGGCTGGTCCGGGATGCCGCCGATCTGTACAGCCTCCAGCCTGCAGCCCTGGCCGCTCTGGACCGGATGGGGGAAAAATCGGCTCAAAATCTGGTGGACGCCATTGAGGTCAGTAAAAAAGCCGGTTTAGCCCGCGCTCTCTTTGCCCTCGGCATTCGCTATGTCGGGGCTAAGGCCTCGGCGATTCTGGCCCGGCGGTACGGAGACATTGACAGGCTGGCGGCTGCCAGTGCGGAAGAACTGTTGACAATCGATGAAATCGGCCCCAAAATTGCGGAAAGCGCGGCCAGTTATTTTGCTAATCCTGCCAATCTGGCCTATATTGAAAAACTGAAAGCGGCCGGGATTAAGCTGACAGAAGAGACGCAGACGGCCAGCCAGGAGCTGGCCGGTAAAACCTTCGTCCTGACCGGTACGCTGTCGATGCCCCGGAAAGAGGCGGAAGAGCTTATTACCGCCTGCGGCGGCAAGGTGTCGTCGGCTGTCAGCAAAAAGACCAGTTATGTCGTTGCCGGTACTGAGGCCGGCAGCAAGCTTGACAAGGCAAAGGAGCTGGGCATTACGGTGCTGGATGAAGAACAGTTCCGGATGCTGGTGCAAAAGCCGCAGGCATGATATAATAACTGTTATTGAAAATATTGGCATGTTTTTGCCTTGAGGAAGGGGATTTTATGAAAATTGACCGCCAAGCTGTTGAGAATGTAGCCCTCCTGTCCCGACTGGAGATGGCACCTGAGGAATTGGACGCCTATGCCGTACAGCTTAACGCCATTTTAGAATATGCGGATATTTTAAATAAGCTTGATACCAAAGACGTCGAGCCGACCGCCCATGTGCTGCCGCTGAAAAATGTCATGCGTCCCGATGTGGTCAGGCCTTCGCTGCCGCAGGACCAGGCATTGGCTAATGCACCGGAGGCCGAGGACGGTTATTTTAAGGTGCCGAAGATCATGGAAGGGTAAGGATTGGAGGTCAAAACAGTGAAATTGTTTACACAAACAGCACATGCTCTGCATGAACTGCTGGTAAAAAAAGAAATATCGGCCGTTGAACTGGCCCGGGACGTATTTGCCAGAACCGATGCGGTTGAACCCAGCATACGCTCGTACATAACCGAGACCCGGGACCAGGCGCTGGCGCAGGCTGCCCAAGTCGACGCCCAAATCGCGCGGGGCGAGGCGATTGCGCCGCTGGCCGGCATCCCCGGGGCGCTGAAAGACAATATCTGCACCCGCGGGACCAAAACGACCTGTGCCTCTAAAATTCTGGCCAATTTTGTTCCCCCCTATGATGCCACGGTGGTAGACAAGCTGGCCGCCCAGGGGGCTGTGGTTACCGGCAAGGCCAACTGCGATGAGTTTGCCATGGGCGGTTCCACCGAAAACTCCGGTTTTTTTGTATCCCGCAATCCCTGGGACACGGAGCGGGTTCCCGGCGGCTCCAGCGGGGGCTCGGCTGCGGCGGTGGCCGCCGGCCAAGCCGTGTGGGCCCTGGGCTCCGATACGGGCGGGTCTATCCGTCAGCCGGCTGCCTATTGCGGCAATGTCGGCCTGAAGCCAACCTATGGCCGGGTTTCCCGCTACGGCCTGGTGGCCTATGCCTCGTCGCTGGATCAAATCGGTCCGATTACCCGGGATGTTACCGACTGCGCCCTGGTGCTGAATGCCATTGCCGGGCATGATGCCAAGGACTCGACTTCCATTCCTGGCGATGTCCCCGATTATACCCAGGCGCTGGTGAAGCAGGTCAAAGGTCTCCGGATCGGTCTGCCCAAAGAGTATTTTAGCGCCGGTATTCAGCCGGAGGTTGCGGCCGCGATTGAAAAGGCGGTTGATCAACTGCGGGGCCTGGGGGCTGAGGTGAAAGAAGTGTCCCTGCCGCACACCGAGTATGCCCTGCCGGCCTATTACCTGCTGGCCCCGGCCGAGGCCAGCTCCAATCTGGCCCGCTATGACGGTGTAGGCTTTGGCCACCGGGCGGCAGGCACCGATATTATCGACATGTATAAAAAAACCCGCAGTGAAGGCTTCGGACCGGAGGTAAAGCGCCGCATTATGCTGGGCACCTATGCCCTCAGCTCCGGTTATTATGATGCCTACTACCTGAAGGCCCTCCAGGTCCGGACCCTGGTCAAACAGGATTTTGATCAGGCCTTTACCGAGGTCGATGTGCTGGTTACGCCAACGGCGCCGACAACGGCCTTTAAAATCGGCGAACTCAGCGATCCCCTGGCGATGTACCTGCAGGATATCTTTACCATTCCGGTTAACCTGGCCGGCCTGCCGGGGATTTCCATCCCCTGCGGTTTTGTCCACGGCCTGCCGGTGGGTATGCAGATTATCGGCAAGCCGCTGGCTGAAGCTACCATTATCCAGGCGGCTTATGCCTTTGAACAGGCGAATGATTACCATACGCGTTTTGCGCCGCTGGGGGAGGTTTAAGGCCATGAAATATGAAACAGTCATTGGATTGGAAGTCCATTCTGAGTTAAAAACCCAATCGAAAATATTCTGCGGCTGCAGCACCCGCTTCGGCGCTGACCAGAATACCAATGTGTGCCCTGTTTGCCTGGGCTTGCCGGGCGTATTGCCGGTGATTAACGAAAAGGTGGTGGAGTTTGCCGTCCGGGCCGGCCTGGCGCTGAACTGCCAGATCCTGCCGTTCAGTAAATTTGACCGCAAAAACTACTATTACCCGGATTTGCCCAAGAACTATCAGACCTCACAGTATGATCTGCCGATAGCCGTTAACGGTTACCTGGATATTGAGGTCAATGGCGAGACCAAGCGCATCGGCATTACCCGCGTCCATATGGAGGAAGATGCAGGCAAGCTGGTCCATTCAGGCACAATCAGCAACAGCGAATACGCTTTGGTCGATTATAACCGTACCGGCGTGCCGTTGATCGAGATTGTCTCCGAGCCGGACCTGCGCTCCCCGGAGGAAGCCAAGGCTTATCTGGAGAAAATGAAGGCCATCCTGCAATATATTGATGTCTCGGACTGCAAAATGGAAGAAGGCAGCCTGCGGTGCGATGCCAACATCTCGCTGCGGCCGGCCGGCACCGAGCCTTTTGGCACCAAGGCCGAGCTCAAGAACCTTAATTCGTTCCGGTCCGTGCAGCGAGGCCTCGAATATGAGGTGGAACGGCAGACCGAGCTGTTGACAGAAGGCGGCCGTGTAATCCAGGAGACCCGTTCCTGGGATGAAAATAAGGGCATAACCCTGTCAATGCGCAGCAAGGAACAGGCCCATGATTACCGCTATTTCCCGGAGCCGGAGCTTGTTCCCATCGTCGTCGACCCGGCCTGGGTCGAGAGTGTCCGGGCCAGCCTGCCCGAGCTGCCCGATGCCCGTAAAGCCAGGCTGATGGCCGCATATGGCCTGTCGGCGTATGATGCCGAAACCATCACCGCCAGCCGGGCTATGGCGGATTATTATGATGCCACTGTTAAGGCCGGGGCCGATGCCAAGGCAGCCGCCAACTGGCTGATGGGTGATGTCTCTAAGCACCTTAATGCCGCCGGCAAGTCCGCTGCCGATTGCCCGGTGGTGCCGGCCCAGTTAGCCGCATTGATTGCCCTGATTGCCAAAGGCACGATTTCCGGCAAGATTGCCAAAACCGTGTTTGAAGGCATGTGGGACAGCGGCAAGGACGCCGCGGTCATTGTCAAAGAGCAGGGGCTTGTGCAAATCAGCGACGAAGGTGCCATCGTGTCTATCGTTGACGGTGTGATTGCCGCCAATCCCCAGTCGGTAACTGATTTTAAAGCCGGCAAAGAAAAAGCGATCGGCTTTTTGGTCGGCCAGGTTATGAAGCAAAGTAAAGGCCGCGCCAATCCTGAACTTGTCAACAAACTGTTAAAAGAGCGGCTGGCTTTATTGTAAGGCAAGCATAAATTGCCAGACAGGACGCGGTTTTCCGCGTCCTGTTTTTTGCATGAAAGCCTGTTTGACCGCGCATAATGGTAGTATTGATAACGCCGAAAAAGAGGTTATTATCATGCTGAAAGCTACCTGGGATCTACGGGCCGTGCTCGCTGTGCATGTCCTGCGTCTGGCAGCCGGCATCCTGATTGTGCGGCTGGTATATCCGCTTTTTTTTACGGCAAGTCCCTGGGTTATCGAACTGACCGACCGCCTGATCGTATTGGCGTTAGTGGTGTGGAAAGTCCGCGATACTAAAGGCGACCTGGCCAAGCTGGGACTTTCGTTCCGCAACTGGGGGCGCAATGTCGGCAAAGGCCTGGCCGGTGGACTGGTGCTGCTCATGATCAGTCTGTACAGTGAACGCGTGTACACCACGATGCTGCTGGTAGCACCGGCTCAGCATCCGATTGTGACCGAGGTGCAGGCTGCAATATCCTGGCAGCAGTTGATCATGCCCTTGTTTCTGGCCGGTATTGCCGCCCCGGTCACGGAAGAGGTTCTGTATCGCCTGTTTACCTTTCTGCCGCTGAAAGATAAATGGGGTTTGTGGGGCGGCGCCTTGCTCAGTGCCGCAATTTTTGCCCTGTTTCATTTTAATGCTTATTGGCTTGTGGAGATGATTATCGTTGGTATTGGGTTCGCCCTGCTGTATGTTTGGACAGGGTCGCTGCTCACTGCCATTACGGCCCATTCTTTCATTAATACCAGTAAAATATTCATGATGTATATGGGTATGTCGCTCCTGTAGCAGGATTTTGCCGGCAGCCGCTAGAAAACTTTTATGTGGTAATTTTTGCATAGAGCAATCTTCGCAGTGCTGCCAATGTGTGTCGCTTCACCTGCCAATCGAAAGCCAGCAGTCTGCAGGGCCGCGTTCAGCATCAGTCAGCGCTGAAGCAGGCCTGCGGTACAAATGCTGGGTAAATGAAAACAAAGGGAGGACTTATTTTCATGACCATAAGTCAGGAATTGCCGGTCGAAAAACTCCGCTTTACCTGTGATGACAGCGTGTTTAACTTTACTACCACCGAGACAGTAGCGCCACTGGAGGTCATGATTGGACAGGAACGGGCAGTAAAAGCCGTTGAGTTCGGTTTGTTTACCAAAAACCCCGGCTATAATATTTTTATCTCGGGGTTAGTCGGCACCGGCAAGATTACCTATGCCGAAGCGGCAGTCAGAAAAGTGGCCAGTCAACAGGAGCTTCCCTACGACTGGTGTTATGTGAATAATCTGGAGAGCCCCGGTCAGCCGATTGCGCTGGCGCTGCCGGCCGGCGTTGGCCAGGTTTTCAAGCAGGATATGCAGGAGCTTGTTGAAAATCTGAAAACCGATATTCCCAAGGTATTTAGCAGCGAAGACTATGAGCAGGCGAAAGCCGGCTTGTTAAAGCAGTATCAGGAGCAGCGCTCGGTGATGGTGGAGGAGTTTACCCAGTATGCCGAAACGCAGGGCATTTCCCCCCAATGGAGTTCAACCGGCTTTGTCGGCCTGCCGATGGTGGATGGCAAAGCGCTGGCGCCGGAGGAGTTTCAGAAACTGGAGAAAGAACAGCGGGAAGCGATTGAAAAAAATTTGTTTGCAGTCCATGAAAAAGGCATGGAGGTTGTACGCCGGATTCAGTTGCTGGAACGGGAAACCCGGGAAGAAATGAAACAGCTGGACCGCAAAGTCGGCCTGTTTGTTGCCGGCCATCTGATTGACGAGCTGAAGGAGAAGTATGACGGCCACCAAACGGTTGTCGATTATCTGGAAGCCATCAGGCAGGACGTATCGAAAAACATTAATGAATTCAAGCCCCAGCCGGAAGAGGACAACAACCCCCTGGCTATTTTTAAGCGGCCGGCCCAGGATGCAAAAGATAAATATAATGTCAATCTGCTGGTAGAACACCGGGAACCGCAGGGAGCACCGGTTGTCGTTGAGATCAACCCCACCTACTATAACCTGGTGGGCCGGGCCGAATACGAAACCCGGATGGGGGTTGTCAGCACCGACTATACCATGATTAAGCCCGGGGCTTTGCATAAAGCCAATGGCGGTTACTTAATCCTGAATGCCCGCGACGTATTGACCAATGTCGGGGCCTGGGATGCCTTAAAACGGGTGCTTAAGACCAAGAAACTCCAAATTGAAAACCTGGGCGAGCAATATGGCGTGCTGGCCATGGCCTCGCTGAAACCGGAACCCATCCCGATTAATGTCAAGGTCGTATTGATCGGCAATCCCTATATCTATCAGCTGCTGTACAACTATGACGAGGATTTCCGCAAGCTGTTCAAGGCTCATGCCGATTTTGACGTGATTATGGAGAACAACCCTGTCAATATTCAGAAGCTGGCCGGGTTTATCAGTTCCACTGTCAGCCGGGAGAAGCTCAAGCATTTCGACCGTTCCGCCGTTGCCCGGATTGTTGAATACAGCTCCCGCCTGACGGGCTCGCAAAATAAGCTGACAACCAGGTTCAATGATATTGTTGAGATCCTGTGTGAAGCCGATGTCTGGGCCACGATGGACAACAGTGAAATTGTTACTGCCGGCCATATTAAAAAAGCGATTGAAGAGAAGCGCTACCGGGCGAACAAGTATGAAGAACGCCTGCAGGAGATGTTTGCCGAAGGGCAGCTCCTGATTGACACCGCGGGCGAAAAAACAGGGCAGGTCAACGGCTTGGCCGTCCTGTCTGTCGGCGAGTATATGTTTGGCAAACCGTCCCGTATCACTGCCAACACCTATCTGGGGAAAAGCGGGATTATTAATATCGAACGGGAGACCAAAACCAGCGGGACAAGCCATACCAAAGGCGTGCTGATCCTCAGTGGCTATCTTGGCCAGAAATACGCCCAGCAATACCCGCTGACCCTGACCGCCAGCCTCACCTTCGAACAATTGTATGACGGCGTCGACGGCGACAGTGCCTCAAGCACCGAACTGTATGCCATCCTGTCCAGTGTGGCCGATGTGCCGATTAAGCAGGATATCGCCGTCACCGGTTCAGTCAACCAGAAGGGTGAGATTCAGCCCATCGGCGGCGCGACGGAAAAGATTGAAGGCTTCTTCGCGGTCTGCAAGCTGAAAGGCCTGACAGGCCGGCAGGGGGTAATGATTCCCCATCAGAATGTCAGCAACCTGGCCTTAAATGACGAGGTGGTCGAGGCTGTGCGGCAGGGCCGGTTCCACATTTATCCGGTCGCAACCATTGATCAGGGCATTGAGATCCTGACAGGCATCCCAGCCGGTGAGGCCGGCCCTGACGGCACTTACCCTGACGGCACAATCAACGCCCGCGTCAGCCGGAAGCTGAAGGAATACACGGAGACCCTGATCAAACTGGGGAAGGCGGCAGAGGATAAGGCAAACAAGGAAAGTTAATAGCTTTCTCCAGGCAAAAACTGATTGAGCACAGAGGGCGGAATCTCCGCCCTCTGTTTAAATAGCAAAGAAAAGGTGACAGTTTGTGGCAAACAAGAAATCAGCAATCCCCCTGACAACAGGACAAAGCTATAGCATTGAAATTACCGGCCTTGGCCATAGCGGGGAGGGGGTAGGCCGTTATCAGGGCTTTACCGTCTTTGTACCGCACGCCTTGCCGGGAGAAAGTGTGACAGCGGTGATTACGACTGTCAAAAAGACCCATGCGGTTGGCCGGCTGGCAACTGTCCATACCCCGTCACCGCACCGGGTTCGTCCGGAATGCACCATCTACAGCCAATGCGGCGGCTGCCAGCTGCAGCATATCAGCTATGAAGAACAATTACAACATAAACGGCAGCAGGTGGTGGATGCGGTTACCCGGATCGGCAAGCTGACCGGGGTGGCCGTTCATCCGACCCTGGGAGCGGACACTCCCTGGCATTACCGCAATAAGATGCAGTTTCCGGTGGGACAGCAGAACGGCAAGCTGGTGGTCGGCTGCTATGCCCAGGGCAGCCATCATATTATTGATACCGATAACTGCCTGATCCAGCATCAGGCCAATAACGATATTATCCGGGTAGCCCGGTCAGTCATACATGAACTTGGCATTGAGCCTTATGATGAGCATACGGGCCGGGGCATTATCCGCCATATACTGGGGCGGGTGGGCACGGCTACCGGCGAGGTGATGGTTGTACTGGTAACGGCCACAGACCACCTGCCGCACCGTAAAGAGATTGTGGAACAACTGCGCGGCCGGCTGACAGGCCTTGTCAGTATTGTCCAGAATGTCAATTCCCAGCGCACCAATATCATCATGGGCCAGAAAACGGTTACCCTCTGGGGCCGGGATACGATTACCGACAGGCTGGGCGAGTTTCGCTTTGCTATCTCCGCCCGGTCGTTTTTTCAGGTCAACACCGCCCAGGCGGAAGTGCTGTATGAGCAGGCTGTTAAATACGCCGGGTTGACCGGTACGGAAACCGTGATTGACGCGTACTGCGGTACAGGCACAATCACTCTGTTTCTCGCCCGCCAGGCCGCCCGGGTATATGGCATCGAAATTGTCGAACCGGCTATCCTGGATGCCCGCCAGAATGCCGTGAACAATCAGGTGACTAATGTGGAGTTTATGGTTGGTGATACGATTGACGTGATGCCGCGCCTGTTTAAAGAAGGCGTTCGGCCTGACGTCATCGTTGTCGACCCGCCCCGCGCCGGCTGTGAGCAGCCGGTACTGGAGACGTTTGCGCGCATGGAGCCCAGCCGCATTGTCTACGTATCCTGCAACCCGGCTTCGCTGGCCCGGGATCTGGCCGTTTTGGACGAATTGGGGTATGAGACCAGGGAGATTCAGCCGGTTGATTTGTTCCCGATGACTTTTCACGTGGAGTGTACAGTTTGGCTGAAAAGAAAACACAGCCTGTGAAGCCAGGCGGGGCCTGGGTTTACGGGCTGTGGGAAAATATGGTTTATCTTTCCGCAGACAAAGGAAGAAAACATTAGGTTGATTTTGGGCCTGCTGTTTCGGCTGGCGCAATTTTTAGTCCTTCCCAGTACGATATAATTTACTTGTACAGATATAATAGTATGACAGCACCGTCAACCATATCAGACGGTGCTGTTCATTTTATCGGTTATGGTGATGTGCTGCGGCAGCTTTGCCCTTGCACTATGGAAACTTAAAGGGGAATGATGGATTGAGTATTGTTTGCGGTCTTGTAACCATAGCTGGATCAGTTCTCTCTGCTTAAAAGCTGGAACAATGTGCATCTGCTATTCCCGTGAGGGTGAACCCTCTCAGGGCATCCCCTATTTGAACGACGGTTGGTGTTTGGAAACATTTTTTTCTGGAATGTCAAAATATCAACTGTCGGTTTCTTTGTGCAGTTTTAGAATCAAAAATTTTATTGATTACATAAATAACATATGTTATTATTAACATATGTTATAGAAAAAAATAAGGGGGGTTTTTATGTCATTAAACCATGTGATTCTGGGACTCTTAAACCGAGAACCATTGACTGGATATGAAATGAAAAAAATAATTCAAAATACACCGTTTATGTATTGGTCTGGAAACAATAACCAGATATATAAAGCATTTGTTGAATTATTGGACGAAGGCTTTGTTACAAAAGAGGTGCAGCACCAAGATGGCTCACCGACCAAAAATATCTACACAATCACCGATGACGGCATAAACGAGTTTAACAACTGGCTGCTTTCCGTGACCGATGTACCGGTTTTCAAAAAGCAGTTTCTGATCAAACTAGCTTTGGCTAATCAATTAAAACGTGGTGATTTGGATAATATGCTGACTTCTTATGCAGATGCAGTTAAGATGCAAGCTGTTTTGTCTGAAAGAGACCTCGATCAATGCTATTTTGCTGGACAAGAGCCTTCCGACGAGTCCTTCTTCGTAGATTTAATACGAGAAAATGTGCGATCCTTTTATTCCAGCGAACTTGCGTGGATTCAAAAGGTGAAAGAATTTATTAGGTGGCTGCCGGATGAGAGAAACATTACGAAGCAAACTATCATACAAACAGAAAACAATGAGGTGGAAGCAACAATGAATTATCAAATAATGGAAAGTCAAGGAAAAAGATATCTCTATCTTACAAGCAGTGGCTCTTTAATCCATAAGGAGCAAGATGCGCTGGACATCATTTCACTTTGTGCTGAACATGACACGAACGCAGTCGTTCTGGACGGCGATATCCTTTCAGATGATTTCGTAAAGTTAAGGACAGGACTTGCCGGCGCCGTGCTACAGAAGCTTGGTAACTATAATATCAAAGCGGCGGTAGCCATAAAAGGCGGGCAGAATTTTCCTGCGCGTTTTCAGGAAATGGTTTCCGAACATAGCACTGGAAACACATTTCGCATATTTACCAATTTGGATGATGCCGTAAGCTGGCTGTTAGTATAGAGGAGGAATTTAAAATGGCAAATACATTTGCCTTTAAAACGACCGAAGGTAAGAACGCTGTATACAAAGCGTATGATGCTTTCCTTGGCAACATGAGAGTTCCCCATGAAGAAGTCCATGTTGACACTCGCTTTGGGAAGGCTTTTGTGATAGCGGCAGGTAAAGAAGATGCGCCCGTTTTGGTACTGCTTCACGGTAGCGGTATAAATTCAGTCATGTGGATCGAGGACATGGAAAAGTATTCCGAGCATTACAGGGTATATGCTGTTGATTTACAAGGCGAACCCGGCAAAAGCGATGATCAGCAATTACCCTTTGAAGGCTCTGATTTTGAAAATTGGCTTCACGATGTATTTGTGGGACTGTCCATCGAAAAAGCCAGTATAGTCGGAATCTCGTTGGGAGCATGGATAGCGCTAAAGTTTGCGATAGCTAATCCCCAAATGGTCGATAAACTTGTTCTGTTATGCCCAGCCGGTGTTGGCACGCCAAAAACTTCCTTTACGTATGTGTCTTTATTCCATATGCTGCTTTTGGGTGAAAAAGGCGTTGAGCGGCTGTATCGTAAAGTGAATGGAGGCAAACCCATACCACAGGTCATGATGGATTATCAAAAACTAATTGGACAAAACTTCAATTTTAGACGGGAGCAAATTCCGCTTTTTTCAGATGCCGAACTAACGCAATTGACTATGCCGTCCATTTTATTTGTGGGACAGAAAGATGTCATGTTTCACTCGCTAAAAACAGCACAACGCTATAGAAACCTTGTGCCTAATGCAAAAGTCACCGTGTTGCAGGAAGCGGGTCATACGCTTATCGGTTTAGTGGATGATATATTAGTGTTTTTGCGGCATTAAGATGACCAGTCTTGCTCCCTGCCTATCAAGAAAGCGCCGGCTAAGGTGGTTTTGATGACCATCTTAGCCGACTTTATTTCCATTCAAGCTAGCAGAAATTACCAAGCCTGTCGACATTTACACAGAACATATGTTCCGGTATTATGTATATATGGAGGTGGATAGTGATGAACGAATATACGATAGATTTACTGAGTATCCCTATTTACCAGCAGATGGCTCGGATACTTTACGTCGACCGATGTATGGTAAAGTGGGCGGGAATGCTCCTGTCTGAGCATAACGAGCAGATGAAGGAGAAAGAAGGTAAAAGCAATGGGGCTCGTGGATTTTTCCCGTTTTCCCCGTAGGAGCGTATTGTGCATCGACGTAAAATCTTTTTTTGCCTCCGTAGAGGCGGTTCGGCGGGGAATTGACCCGCTAGAAAACATCAAGCTTATGGCTTGGTGTTTTCTATTAGGTTCATCGAAATAACTGAAGACTTTCGTCAGACGATGTGAGATAAAGCTTGATCATTGCTACCAGCTTCATAATATTACCAAAGGTTAAACCGGGAGAAAACAACAGGGGATACCACATAATATGACGAATAAATAATTGTTTTCTATTAAGATGAGTGCCTTCGCAATGCATATTGAGGAGATTTTTCCTTTGGCCATGCCAACCTATGAAGATATTATGCTGCCGTTTTTGAAACAATTAGCAGATGGGCAAGTACATTCCCTTAAAGAGCTGCGCCAAGTATTGTTCCCCGGCTTTCTTTGAACATTTGGTGCTGGATTTATTGTTAAAAATGGGTTAGGGCGGTTCACGAGAAGATGCAGCTCAGGTGGTGGGAAAATCCGGCGATGGGGGAATTGACGGCATCATTAAAGCAGATCGATTAGGCTTGGACTTAACTACGTTCAATCTAAACGCTGGAATGGTTCTGCGGGAAGCCCCGAAATACAAGGATTGATTGGCGCATTGCAACTAAAGGCGGCGTAAAAGGGAATATTCATTACTACTTCGACTTTTACCCCGGCAGCACGTGAGGCTGCGATAAAAGCAGGCCCAAGGGTCGTTCTTATGGACGGAATATTGTAATTCATGTGGATGGACATCATGTGGTGTACAATCAAAGTTTTTTCTTTTTTTTGTTTCTGCATCTGGTATTAATTTAAAATTATCGGATGAATTAGTTGATATATTATCTCTTAACAAAAAAGATGTTGAGTTTAAACGACTTCTATTGAGTAAAGAGTTTATATCCGCTACTTTAGTTACTGAAGATGGAAGAGAAGCTCTATTTTATAGTCAAGATGGCTCGGGTTTCTTTGAGGATATGGGATGGAAAGCCTTTTAAAGTAAATATACATTGAATTATAACTGTGGTCAGAAGGAAGAATAAGACGAATTTGAAGCCCAGGCACTCACTAGGTTCAAGTGGCTTTTTTGTATTCTTAAGGCACATCAAGTTGGTTGGTGTTTTCTTTTCAGCCATTATGTAACTTCAATGCACGTGGAGTGTACAGTTTGGCTGAAAAGAAAACACAGCCTGTGAAGCCAGGCGGGGCCTGGGTTTACGGGCTGTGGGAAAATATGGTTTATGTTTCCGCAGACAAAGATAGAAAACATTACAAAAATGCAAAAATAATAATCTGGAATATTTTAGGAACAAAGAGAGACTTAGGCAATTAAAGTTGCCTAAGTCTCTCTTTGTTTTACTTGAAATTATTTATTTGGCATATCAGTCGAATACTTTACAATCTTAGCAATATCATTCAAGACTACAAGTGTTAAGACTGATATCCTGTTGCTATTAACAATACAATGGAGGTTGATTAACTGTGGGAAATATACCGATCATTGGTATTTTTTATGCGGTAGCCGCTGATTTGGTTTGGGGGCTTGCGTTTGTTATTCCTAAATTATTATCTACATATAGTGCAGTCGAAATTGCTTTTGGACGCTATTTAACATATGGAATAATTTCGCTCATTATTTTCGGCTTCAGCAAGAAGACTGCTATTGATTTAAATTTGTGGCGGAGAGCATTACTTTTTGCTTTCTGTGGTAATATTGGCTATTATTTTTTCCTTGTTCTTGCAATTCAATTAACTGGAGGAACAATTGCAACATTGGTTATCGGGGTATTGCCTATTTCCATTTCACTATATGGCAACTGGTTGAACCGAGAGTTTAATTTTATAAAGGTTTGGCCGTCTGTATGCCTCATTTTTATTGGTATTGTTGCTATTAATTATTCGCACATCATTAATAATAATGAACAGGAATGGAACTATAACGGCTTTGCCTGTAGTCTGATCGCTCTGGCCCTTTGGACATGGTATGGAGTGGCTAATGCGCAATTTTTGAAAGATAATCCCCGGATTTCACCGGCAAATTGGGCTAGTATTACCGGCATAGCAACATTATGTTTATTGCCAGTTTTTACGTCGGTAAGTATACTATTTATTCCTGAAGCCATAAATGTAGGTTCAATATTCTATAGCAGTAGCAGTTGGCAATTTTTGATAGGCAGCATCATTCTAGGAGTAGTAGTGTCATGGATAGGGACGATGTTCTGGAACAGAGCCTCACATTTATTACCTGTTTCATTGGCAGGACAGTTAATCGTCGGAGAAACACTCTGCGGTCTAGGTTATGTTTTCTTTATTGATGTACGTCTTCCCTACTTTTTTGAGTGGATAGGTATTATAATAATCCTAAGTGGGGTGTTGTTTGGGATACGAACAATAAACCGTCTAAAAGGAGTTGATACGGAGATCCATGTCCAAAGTTAATCACGTCAGTCATAGTTTTATAGAAAATTTGAACGGATTAGAGCTATATAAGGCTTCTTATACAACCCAGGCTTTTTCCCGGCATTGGCACGATGGGTTCGGCATCGGTGTGATTGAAGCGGGATGTGAGGTTTTTGATTACCAAGGAGAGAAATATTACGCGCCGCCTCAAAGTATCATACTGATGAATCCCGGTATTGTACACACCGGTCAGGCTGTTAAACAGGAATTAGGCTGGCGGTATCGAATTATGTATCCCCCTCCTGTTTTGATAAAAAAAGTAGTTGAACAACTAGAAAAAAATTCAACCAATCTCCCCTATTTTCCTCAGCCTGTGGTAGGCGACACAGACAGCGCAAATAGATTATTGAGTTTATTTAAAGCGTTAGAGGAGCCAACCTCTTTGTTAGAGAGTGAGTCAATCTTTTTTATAACCATGGCCGAGATCATACATAAGCATGCACTTTTTAGATATGAAGCCAGAAAGTGGAGTTGCGACAATATGGTAGCCGGGCGCATTCGTGACTATATAGACCATCATTACGTTAAGAGTATCTCTTTGGTTGAATTGTCATCGGTTGCAGGAAAAAGTCCATTCCATTTATTGCGCATTTTCAAAGAAAGGTTTGGGCTTCCGCCGCATGCTTATCAGATTTTTGTTAGAATCGAGCGTTCTAAAGCTTTATTGTTGGAAGGCAGGCCATTATCTTCCATTGCGCAAGAGATGGGATTTGCCGATCAAAGCCATTTCACCCGGCATTTCAAGCGTATGGTAGGAATAACACCCCGTGCTTATTGCTTATAATTGAGTTCTGTTAACATGTATACTAATGATAAAAAAGAAATGTATTACATGGACTGGATCGTATAGTTGAAAAGAAAGTACAGCCCTTGAACCCAGAAACTGCCTGGCTTCAAGGGCTGTAGTAAAATATGGTATATGTTTCCCCTAACTATAGATAAAAAACATCATTTTAAATAGTAGTTGGCAGGGAGCAGAGTGATTGTTAGCTTGCTTGATGGTATGAAGAATGAGTGTGAAAGGAAAAAGTGAATGATGTAAAGAGGACCGATTGCCCGACTCTCATCAGCATGGTCATAATATCTATTGACGGATTAATATTATAGAGCTAGAATGTTAGACCATAAGGGTAACAAAAGGATGACAAAAGGGGTAGAATAATGAACCCCAAAACCGCTGACCAAATAATGTGCCAAGAAATTATGTATGCCATCGAATGTAATAAGCAAAAAATCGAAGAGATCAGCAGGTTTAAAAAGAAATTCGTGATTGAAGCGGGAGAATGGAAAACTATAGAGATCGAGCCGTTAATCAGTCCTGACATTTTTTTCAAAGCACAGGAAGTCCTTAAAGCACATAAAGTTACCCCTCCTACGGCAAGCAAACCGGCATAAACCTAGCGATAATATAGTAGTAGAATGAGGATTTGATAAACAGAAATTTATCAATGTTCATAATCGTGCAAAAGGTGTATCAAATATATTTTGTAGGAGAAATTTGGGCATGGTTATTTTGCGAACACCACGTTTGTACATGCGGAAAATACAAATAGATGATTATAGTTCTGTCTGCTCAATTTTGCAAGACATTGATGTCATGTATGCTTGGGAACATGCCTTTTCTGATGAGGAAGTAGTGCAGTGGATTGACGAAAATATTATGAGGTATAATAGGGACGGCTATAGTTACTGGGCAGTGATAGAAAAAGCGTCTGATAAGTTAATTGGCGTTACCGGGTTAATTTCTGAACAAGCAGATGATGAAAACTATGTCGGAGTTGGCTATATTTATAAAAAATTATATTGGGGAAACGGGTATGCCTTTGAAGCCGCTTCTGCTTGTGTTGATTATGCTTTTAATATTTTGCATTTAAATGAAATTACGGCGCAAATTCGACCGGAGAATGCGACTTCAAGAAAAGTGGCTGAAAAACTTGGCATGTCCATAAAGAAGCAGTTTATTAGACGTTATAAAAACAAAGACATGCCTCATCTTCTTTATAGTCTTATAATATAAGCATTGTTTTTGTCGCAGTTTATATCAACAATGTAGAGGTACAAATTCCAATTTATTTAATAGGTTGCTCAAATAATTGGTACAAAAAATCCCCTCCAACCCGCATATTTGGAGGGGAAAACTGTATTAAGCATAGGGAAGACCCGCTAAACCCACGTTTTTTTATTTGGCGGGTGTCCCTATATTCTTTTTGTTTATTTCACAAATACGAGCCGGCCACTAACTTATTCTATCCATTGAGTTACTGAACTAAGTTCCTGACGTGTTTTAGGATTTTGTATCCAGTTACACAAACCACTTAATTTTATCTTTTAGCTCTGGGTCTTTCCGTGGAGGCTTTGGCGGAGTAATATCCGGATATCCTAGGGGAGTAACCGCCACGATTTCTCGATCATTAGGAATATCAAGAATACGACGCAAATAATTTTCATCGTCAATCGGGCTGGTCATCCAGCATGTACCTAGTCCCAAATCCGCAGCGGCAAGCACTAAATTTTGCATGGCGGCGGATACGCTTTCAAGATTTGATTTCTGCTCGTCTGGCTTGTCGCTTAACTTTGCAAGGACGACGATTGCTAAAGGAGCACCGCCGTACACAGCGGCAAATTTAATAAACTCTTTGCTTGAAATTATTTGGTCGTCATCTTTTCCATATAAGCTTTGCGAGAAATTTCGCACTACATTTTCGTAGCTGATGCCCATCTCTTTTAACCGCTTCCCTGATACAACAATAAATTCCCAAGGTTGCCAGTTCATTGCCGATGGGGCCCAGTTGGCAGCATCCAGAACTTTTAAAATGTCTTCTTTTTTCACAAGATCAGGTTTGTATCTTCGGATAGACCGCCTATTTTTTACTAAATCAAAAAATTCCATAATAGACTGCACCTCTCTTGAAAATTAATTTCTTATAAGTTATTATTAACTAATAGAAACATTTTTGCAAGTACGCACATTTTTGTTCCTTAAAACTGAAGGAGGACATATACCGTGATAGATAATGATCGGAAAGAAGAAAACTGTCCGCTTGTATCTACAATGAGCATTATTGGCGGCAAATGGAAAATTCCTATTTTGTGGTATCTCAATCAATCACCTCGGCGGTATAATGAATTAAAACGCTGTATCGGTGGGATTACCAATGTTATGTTGACACGCGCACTCAGAGATTTGGAAAATGACGGTCTTGTTGAGAGAACTCAATATGAAGTAATTCCCCCACAGGTTGAATATAGAATATCAGATAAAGGAAGAGCTATTATACCTGCAGTAGAGATTATAGAAGACTGGGGAAACTATTGGAATGGTCAAAACAACAAAACGACCTAACTCTATTTGTGTGGGGAACCCGCCATTTCTGAACAGAAGGATATAGTTTTATTTCTAGTCAATGCTAAACGGCAAGCAATGTGACTGTGCCCACAGTCACAATTTTTTTATAATTTGCCCTGCGGTCAAATCATAAAAAAATTGCTTGTTGGGGGGCCTCCCCAAACCCTGCCACTTCTGGCCAAGACGGCCCGAAGTCATTTCTCAGGCGACAAATTCCAGCATGTCGCTAATCTCACAATCAGGCACCTTACACATGCCAATGAAAAGGAGAGAAAACAATGGGTACTGTCAAAGCTAAAAAAGCATTAAATAAACTTGCCAAGCAGAAAGGAATAAGCGAAGAAGCTGTGCGCCGTAAGCTGTTTGAGAACATCGGATACCCGGCTCCGTAATTCCGCATAGTCTTTTTGCAAAGCCGCAATCTCGGACGGGTACACGCCGTAGGCATTGGCATGAATGGTAACCTAATTCAGATTATTGGCGCACCTGCGTTGCAGGGAAACAAGCTCCCGGACAGGGGCGAGGTCAAGTTCTCGGCTCCGCTTTTTTGTGGGCGGCTCCTTAACCTTTCCAGCGGCTTAACCTCCGGCACAGGAACGGACGGAGGAACCGGCAGGGCTGTCTATATTGCTATAATTGAAAACATAGTGGCAAACTGGTATAATTTAGTTGGTTTTAGTGATATAACTCACAGATAAAGAGAAATTTAATAATTAAATGAGGCGATTGTATGAAAGTCTTATTGTTTCTGGCTAAAGGATTTGAGACAATGGAATTCAGTGTTTTTGTAGATGTGCTTGGCTGGGCAAGGCATGATTATCATTATGATATTGACGTGATAACATGCGGATTTACAAAAACAGTTACCAGCACATTTAATGTCCCTGTCATAGTGGATCGACTGATTAATGAAATTTGTGTTGACGATTACGATGCATTGGCAATACCCGGAGGATTTGAAGACTTCGGATTTTATGAAGAAGCCTATAATGAGAACTTTTTGCATCTGATCCGCGAATTCAATGAAAAGCGCAAAACGATTGCCACTATCTGCGTTGCAGCATTGGCGCTCGGAAAAAGCGGCATTTTGAAAGGCCGAAATGCGACGACATATCACTTGCAAGGGGGGCACCGCCAAAAACAATTAGCCCAGTTTGGCGCGAATGTGTTGGATAGTCCCATTGTGGTCGATGATAATGTAATTACTTCATATTGTCCTGAAACCGCTTCGGGCGTTGCTTTCAAGTTATTGGAGAAACTCACCTCTGCTGAGCAAATGGGAATTGTAAAAGAAGCAATGGGTTTCTGCTAAGTTCCAATTTACACGAATCTAAATGCCGAGTGTCTGGTGAAGATTCATCAATACGAGATAAAAATCATGGTTGAAGGGCTCGTTGTTAGATAGATGCGAAACCACTAGTTTTGCAGATAGTGACACGGTTTTTGTTTATAATAATACAAGTAGCAAAGTGATAACAGGGTGTGTGGAAATGAAAGCAATAACACTATGGCAAAACCATGGGCATCTTTACTGGCTTGCGGCGTAATAGAATACGAAACACGGTCGTGGACTACAAACTATCGTGGACCGATAGCGATTCATGCGGCAGCTAACGAACCTAAAAAGCTGCTATATCAAATGTTTGGCATTATTACTTCAATTTTTGGGGCAGATAATTCAACAGACTATCCAAGAGGAGCTGTAATTGCAACCGCTGATTTGATTGCTTGCCATGAGATAAAAGAAGACGAAAAGGGAAGTATCGGATTATGGCGTAGCAATCATGGTATATGGGAATTTTATGCCATTAGCGAACAACAAGTTTCATTGGGAGATTGGCAACCCGGTAGATATGCGTGGGAGTTTACCAACATGAAGATGTTAGATACACCCATTCCGGCAAAGGGCGGCCAGCGAATTTGGAATTGGAGCGCTTTATCATAGCTGTTATAGTGATGACAGAAAACACAGCCCGTGAAGCCAGGCGGGGCCTGGGTTTACGGGCTGTGGGAAAATATGGTTTATGTTTCCGCTGACATGCCTAGAAAACACTGGGGGTTTGGAACTCCGAAATTCGATAACGTGCTCTTGATTAATATCCGAAATGGGGGAGTCGGTTCGCTCCACCTTGGGCATAATATTTGCGGAAAACCCAATATTACCGATCAGAACCGCAGATACTAAATCTGTAGGGGAGGTGTAGGTGTTTAAACTGAAAAAGATAAAAATGCCAAACAGGCCCGCTATGATTTTTCCAACTATCCTCGTAGGCGCGGATGTTAACGGCAGACCTAATTATTGCACAGTTGGCGCTTGCGGGGTAGTGAATTTGGAGCCGATGTTGTATGTTTCTTTGAAAGAAACGCATTATACAACCACCGGTATTAAGGAGAACGGATTTTTCAGCGTCAATCTGCCCTCGCCGGACTTGGCTGAGAAAACTGATTTCTGTGGCGTGGTATCAGGGAAAACAACGGATAAATCCGAATTGTTCACCCCGTTTTACGATGAGGCAGGCAGAGCGCCGATGATACAGGAGTGCCCAATCAATATACTTTGCAGAGTAAACCAAACGATTACATTATCGGGTTTCCTGATGTTTCTGGGCGAAATAGTGGCCGTTTATGCAGATGAAAAAGGCTTAACCGATGGGCAGATCGATCCTGTAAAAATAAACCCGATGGTCATGATGTTCCCCTCATATTTTGAATTAGGCAAGGTTGTCGGCACGGTGTTCAAGGATGGAAATGATTACAAAAGGTCCCTGGGCCTATAACACACTAGGTAACTTGATTTTACGAGGAAGGGCAGATTGAGTGTACAGTTTGGCTGAAAAGAAAACACAGCCCTTGAAGCCAGGCGGGGACCGGGTTCAAGGGCTGTGGGAAATAGTGGAATATGTTCTCGCAGACAAAGGAAGAAAACATCATTAAAATGCAAATATTTTTTCTATAAAGAAAACGCCGGCTAGGGTGGTTTTGATGACCATCTTAGCCGGCTTTATTTCCATTCAAGTTGGCGAAAATTACCAAGCCCATCGACATTTACATAAGAACATATGTTCTGGTATTGTGTATATGGAGGTGAATAGTGATGAGAGAATATACGATAGATTTACTAAGTATCCCTATTTACCAGCAGATGGCACGGATATTTTACGTCGACCGATGTATGGTAAAGTGGGCGGGAATGCTTCTGCCTGAGCATAACGAACATATGAAAGAGAATGAAGGCAAAAGCGATGGGACTCGTTGATTTTTCCCGTTTTCCTCGCAGGAGCGTATTGTGCATCGACGTAAAATTATTTTTTGCGTCCGTAGAGGCGGTGCGGCGGGGGCTTGACCCACTGGAAGCCTATATTGCTGTAGTATCGGATTTGAGGAGAACCGGCGCGGTCGTACTGGCCAGCAGCCCGAGGGTTAAATCGGAATATAATATCAAGACCGGAAATCAACTCTTTGAAATTCCCAAGCGTTCCCCGATCATGGTAGTAGAGCCGAATATGGCGCTATATATCACTGTAAACCAGGCAATACAGGACATATTCCGCCGGTTTGTACCGAATGAAGATCTACACGTCTATAGCATTGATGAGTCCATATTGGATGTTATCGCATCACACAATTTGTTCGGACCCTCAGAGGCGATTGCTGAAACCATCTTAAAAATGGTGAAGGATGAATTGGGTCTGATTGTGACTGTAGGCATTGGCGATAACCCGCTTTTGGCACAAAACTGGCACTAGATAATGAAGCCAAAAAAGCGTCCGCCATGGGTTGCAAAATGGACGTATGAAATGGTGCCGCAAACAGTATGGAAGAAACAGCCGCTGACTGCGTTTTGGGGCATATCCAGAGGATACAATGAGAGACTCAAGCGAATGGGTTATTTATACGATAGAGGCGTTGGCCCACGCCAATCCACTGTGGCTGCAGAAAACGCTAGGCGTAATGGGGTTGCAGTTATATTACCACGCATGGGGCCTGGATGCGAGCGTCATTAGCCAGAAGGAACGGCCGAAAAGTAAATCCTATAGTAAAAACCAGATATTGATGCGGGATTACGATGTAAAAGCAGAAATTCTAATGATCATTAAGGAGATGGTGGGAGAAGTTTGCGCCAGGCGGAACGGACGGATAAAGTTTGAGGTATCGCCATCTTCCGTTTTTGTTGACAAAATCGCTGCAAGGAATCTTACCGGAGCAGAATCATCACCTGTTCGGCGCCGGTTCGTCTGAGCACCCGGTAACCTTGGGACGCAGACACGGCAATACCGTTTTCGCCGGGACGGCAATAGCCCCCGGGTATGCAGCTTCCGTCATCCCGGACGCGCAGCTTTCCCAGCAGTCCAATGCGAACCCATTCCGGCCTTTGGGAACGCGGCACATAAGGAACCGTGGGGTCAAATTCGGGACTGAACACAGGCTTGGTTTCAGTATGGGCCGGTATAATGACCATCCCTGTCGGCTCATAGATAAAATCAGGAATTTCTATTTCTGTAAATTGGATTCTGCCCCACTCATCGGTAAGGTATTTTCCTTCCCAGCGAAGTTCTCCCGCGTTGCTCAAAAATGCCGGGGTCGCGCTGGTTACGCCCAGCACATAATTGTCTGCCGCCGCATTAAACAGCCTGATCTTTTCACCGTCACTGTCATCAAACGTGACGAAATAGCCGGGTTCGATTGCCGTACCGTCGGCCGATTCAAACATTTCGGCATAATCAGCGCCGCCACCATTCCAGTTCTGGTCAATAAACGCTTCTCCCGTTGTGAGGATTTTTGCGGCCAGCCCTCTGGCTGCGATTGATCCGTTGGCCAGAAACCATGAGTAATTCATTTCCGCGTCCCCATAGGTACCCATAATATGGGCACCTATGAATCCCCCCGTGGTAGTCTGAAAGCCTTCTGAATGTGAGGCGTTGCCGGAGCTATTAGTCAGAATCCCCTCTGCGTGTGATTGAGGGCCGGAGCTGATATTCAAAATCCCCTCTGCGTGCGAAAATTGCGCTATTGCGTTATTAACTCCGTTTTCCGCGTGAGAAGCACGACCTGTAGCAATTGTACCCATCCCCTCCGAATGGGAACCCACATCCCGAGCGCTGGTGTTGTCGCCCTCCGCGTGGGAGTAGGGGCCGGAGGCGATTGAGCCAAACCCCTCGGCATGTGCACCGTCTGCGGAGGCTGCCGTATCGCCTCCTTCCGCATGCGATACCTGGGCTGAAGCCGTTGTATTGTACCCCTCGGCGTGGGACGCCAAACCCGAGGCAGTTGTGAGCCAGCCTTCGGCCAGAGCGTAGTTGCCGGAAGCACGGGTAAGATAGCCCAGCGCCACTGCATATTCGCCCATGACATAGTCAAAATAGGTGCCGATCCCGGCGAGAGAACCAACGGTGTTTCCGTCCACAAGATGTTCAAGGCCGCTGCTTCGGAATACGACGATAGAGGACTTGATTGGCGTGACAGCAGAATACCACACTACGGCGGCGCTTTCATTGACCAATGTGACAACAACCGGCGTTGTGTCCACGCGAACTACGGCAAAGCCCACCGTTTCTCCTGTTTTGATGGGTGAGTTGCCGATAATTGTTCCGCCGTCGGCAGCCTGCACTCCGAATACGGAACCGATGGTGGAAAAAGAGGCTTGGACAGATATCAGCCACTGTATGACAAATGTTCCAATCTGATTTATAGTGATTTCGCCTGTAGCGCTGTCATATGAGATAGCGCCCTCCGAGTAGATCGGTGAATCAAAAATAACGTTAGCTCCGGCTTGAATAAAACCGGCTGCCAGCCGTTCGGCTTGCAAAGATGTTTGCATCAGGATACCCCCTCTATATACACCTTGCACTTTTTCATGCTACGGTATTACAAAAAAATGCCATTATAATTTAGTATATGATTGATAGGTCGGGAGCGTGTGGAGGATGCCTTAATCAGCTTTCGCGGCATAGCTCAAGAAAGCATGGCGGGTGAAGCGGCACGCCAGGAGTTTATAAGCGGTGGCAAGGGAACCGGTACGATCGGTAAATATTACTGCTGGGAAAATCGTGTCACAAGGACATGAGCAGTTAGAACTGTTTTTTGCAGGAGAAGAAAAGAACCATGCCATAGATAGAGTAGTAGATGATCTTCGGAAGAGATTTGGCAAAAAAACGATTGCGGTTCTGGAAGGTCGAGTTTATATAATGGAAGAGTTTGATGAAGAAATATGCAGTGAGTTGGTGGAGCGCGTAAAAGTGCTCACGCCAACGCACTTAGTTTTTGAACTGAAAAATGGACTGGCTATAGAGCAACAGTTCGTAAAAGAACGTGGTATTCATGGATCGACGATATTCCTGTAAATACGGGTTTGATGGATGTCTTACCTATTTGAATTTATCCAAGGTATAGGCCGGATTCCCGGTAGTTGAGGGTGGATTTTGCTTGGCTACGATGGCGGTAATTTCATTTTCTTCACATTTGTTGAGGCATTCCCCGGTATAGTAATGGCATTGCCAACCGAATTCATTGACGGTGACGCCTTGCAGGTAATGCCAGGCGGGGCCTGGGTTCATGGGGTGTGGGAAAATATGGTTTATGTTTCCGCAGACAAAGGAAGAAAACATCAGGCTTTTGGTCCTGATGTTTTGCTGTTAAAAAGGGACAAAGTTTAGGATAAATCAAATGACGGCAGTTTCAAATAATACCCTTGTAATCTAACCTTAGGAATCGATTTAATCAGAATGTAAAAAGCCGAGGTTTAGTGTGTCTGTATTGTATATACGCCTAGAATTAGAAAAGTTACACCCAGTATTCTGGCTGTATTTACAGCGTGCGTCGTCCCGAGAATACCGAAATGATCAATGATGAGGGCAAAAAGAATTTGCCCTGCTATCATAAGACTGAATAAATTAGCGAAACCGATTTTAGGAGAAGCAACAACCGTTGTGAGAATGTAAAAAGCGCCTAGTAAACCTCCGGTCCACATCCACCAGCTTGTTTGGATGACTTGATGAAGTGAGGGTGAATTCTGTAATCCTAATTTTACTGCAATCAGATAAGTGGCAAATAGGCCGACTGTACCGACGGCAAAACTGACAGTAGATGTCAAAAGCGGACTGGCGAGACTTGATAATAATTTCCCATTAATGGCTGCCTGCGTGCTGATGGCTGTTCCTGATAAAAATGACAATAAATAATACATAAAGTTCATGACTCACACCTCATTTTTATAGTTAAGTGACCTTGTAAGTTAGCTGCACTTTTATTATAATAATTTTTAATATATAAGAAAAATCGATATTAAATATATGAGATATAAGGTGTGATTATATGCATATAAATTTGGAGCTTTACCGTATCTTTTACATGACTGCCAAAACAGGAAGCATCTCTAAAGCGGCAAAAGAGTTATTTACCTCTCAGCCTGCCGTTAGTCAGTCAATTAAACTATTAGAGCAAAAGCTTGGCGGACAATTGTTTTTTCGTACGTCTAGGGGTGTTTCGCTGACTGCCGAAGGGGAAATATTTTTTCGCTATATTGAACAGGGGTATCAGTTGATACAGACTGCCGAACATAAATTCCAGGAGATGCTGCATCTAATGACCGGACAGATTCGCATTGGTGCAGGAGATACGCTGAGTAAATATTATTTGCTGCCTTATCTTGGCCAGTTTAACGAATGCCATCCGCAGATTCAAATACACGTAACTAATCAGACTACGTTTGAAATCCTTGATTTTCTTAAGGCAGGTAAGATCGACCTGGGTATTATTAATTTGCCGATTGAGACGGAGGATGCTATCGAAATCACGGAAACCCAACAGATTCAGGATTGTTTTGTCGCTGGTCCCAAATTCAAGCATTTGAGCATAGGTGAAATCAGTTTACAGGAGTTAACGAAATATCCGGTTATGGTATTAGAGAAGGGTGGCAATTCACGAGCTTTTCTGGAAAAGTACTGGAACGCCAATGGTCTGGTATTGCAGCCTGAGTTTGAATTAGGAACAATTGATTTATTGGTTCATTTTGCTAAAACCGGACTAGGAATTTCCTGTGTGGTAAAGGATTTTATCAGAGAGGAATTGCAAAACGGGGAACTGTATGAAGTCAAGATCAAGGAACCGATTCCAAAACGGTCAATCGGTTTGGTGATATTACGCGATGTCCCATTATCAACGGCTGCCCGGCAATTTGTTACACTTCTGACGAGCGATAGAAAGGCGAGTGTGGAAAATGGATGCTAATGTTAAATGGTATCTCGAGAAAAAAGTGGAAAGAACGATTGCTAGCTTGAAGAGGCATAATATGCAGGGGATTTATGTGGAAAATAGGGTACAGCTCATGAATAAAATTGAGGAATTGATACCTGAAAATTCCCTTGTGGCGGTAGGAGATTCAATGACTCTCTTTGAAACAGGTGTCATTGAACGATTGCGCAGTAGGAAATATCAATTTCTCGATAAGTACGATCCCGGCCTTACCCGGATTGAAAAAGATCAGATTTACAGGCAGACGTTTTCCGCTGATACGTTTTTATGCAGTACAAATGCTTTAACGGAGGCCGGTGAACTCTATAATATTGATGGAAACGGCAGCAGGGTTGCTGCGATGATTTATGGACCCAAGCAGGTAATTATTGTCGCCGGAGTCAATAAAATTGTGAAAAATCTGCAGGAAGCCGAAATCAGGGTGAGAAATTACGCGGCCCCAATGGATGCTAAAAGATTAAATAAAAAGACACCGTGTACTACGGTTGGCTACTGTGTTGACTGCCAAAGTGAAGATCGAATCTGCAATGATTTTGTTATTATTAAGCGGCAGTTTGATCCGAATCGAATCAAAGTAATCATTGTGGCAGGGAGTTACGGTTATTAGTTCTTCGAAACGCATAATGCCATGCCGGCTAGGGTGGTTTTGATGATCAGCTTAGCCGGCTTTATTTCTATTCAAATTAGCAGAAATTACCAAGCCCATCGACATTTCACAGAACATACGTTCTGGCATTATGTAAATGGAGGTGGATAGTGATGAACGCACATATGATAGATTTACTGAGTATCCCTGTTTACCAATAAATGGCTAGAATAGTTTATGTCGACCGGTATATGATCAAGTGGGCGGGAATGCTTCTGTCTGAACACAACGAGCAGATGAAAGACCAAGAAGGCAAAAGTAATGGGGCTCGTTGATTTTTCTTGTTTTCCCCGCAGGAGCGTATTGTGCATCGACGTAAAATCATTCTTTGCGTCCGTAGAGGCGGTTCGGCGGGGAATTGACCCGCTAGTTGGATGAATGGAAGGGGCAACAGAAGGATACTGCCAAAACGGAAAAGTAAGACGCAGCGCGCCAACTTCGGGCCAAGGTGGCCCGAAGTTGCAGGGGTTGGGTGCTTTTTTAGGAGTTGGCCGTAGGGAAAATCCTAAAAATGTGCAAGTTTCAATACACTCCAACGACTTACCGTTTTGTGAGAAATCTGAAATACTGAGAAATAGTTGTTATACCATTTCTTTCCTAGGGTTATTCCTGTAAATCAGATAATCCAAAAATCGCTTTACCGCAAGCGAGGCAGATTTTTTATCTCTCATTGCAAGAACAATTTGTCGGTATGCAGGTATGTCCAGCTCCTTTGTTATAATTCTGTATGGAATACGTTGCAAAATAAGCTCCGGTAAAATACTGATACCCAATCCACCTTCGACCATTGACATGATGGCATAATCATCCCATGTCGTAAATTGTACTTTTGGTTCAATATTGCATTTCTCAAATATTTCCGATATTTCAGCCTTGGCGCCTTTTTCTACAAGCATAAAAGGGTAATGACATAGCGCCTTTACAGGAAAGCGTTCACAGTCGGCCAGCGGATGATCCTCTGGCAAAACAACAAGCAGTTTATCCTGCTCTAAAAATATCGTTTCAAACTCCGGGTATACAGGAAGCCGGAGGAAGCCGCAATCCACGCGCCCCTCTAAAATCCAGCTTTCAATTTCCGTATAGTCGCCCAACAGAAACTCGTAATCAATATTGGGGTAGTCCTTTTGAAACGCTTTGATGATATTCGGAAGCCAATGGGTTGTTACACTGGAAAATGTGCCAATCCTAATTAGCCCTGATTGCAAGCCGTTCAGTTCATCTACTTGCGTTTGCAATCTCTGATATTCATTACATACATTTTTAGCAAACGGCAATAGCTTTAATCCTTCGGAAGTCAGGCGCACACCGGCGCGCCCACGCTCAAGAAGCGTCACTTTCCATTCTTTTTCCAAATCATTAATCATGCGGCTGATGCCGGATTGGGAATAGTTCAAGACTTCTGCCGCCTTTGTAAAGCTACCATATTCGACGGTTTTGACAAAAGCCATGTATTTTTGGATGTTCATATCCATATGGCGTTCGATCCTTTTATCATCTGATTTTGTTATAAGATTTATGATAAAAATTCGCTTTTGTAATCTGTAAACATATGTTACCTTTTATATATTGCAAAATCAAGTAAAATTATCATTTTAATCATCTTAAGTAAAAAGGGGGAACATATGTGAAGGAAAAGCTATATTTTGTACTGTCGATGATTATCGTCGGCGCAGTTGGCGTATTTGTGAAATACATCGACATGTCCTCCAGCAAGATAGCGTTGTTTTTATGCCTGATTGGATTAATATTTTTATTAATCGTTTTTAGATGCAAGAAACAGAAGGTAGCGTGGGACAGTGTGAAGAAAAATGCCGCCGCTCTGGTTATGGCAGGCATTGCATTAAGTGGAAACTGGATTTTTTTATTTAAGGCGTATAAGGAAACAACAATTGCTAATGCGGCACTGAGCTATTATTTTGCGCCTGTTCTGGTTATTATGCTTTCCCCTTTGGTTGTGAAAGAAAAGCTGTCGTTAAAAAAGGTGATATGCATAGGCGTTGCTTTGCTGGGGCTATTCTTAATATTGGAAAATAGTACACTGGAAACCACCAGAAATCATTTGCTTGGCATCGGTTATGGATTGATTGCGGCGAGTTTCTACGCCGCGATGACACTGACCAATAAGTTTATTCGGGAGCTAGATGGGTTGACCATTACGCTTGTGCAACTTGGTTTGTCGATTATGTTATTATTCCCGTTTGTATTGTTCACGGATGGCTTCAATTTTTCTTCTATCACAGGCAAAACGGTTATATTGATGCTTCTGCTAGGTGTCCTTCATGGAGGCGTTGGACTTTATCTGTTTTTTATCGGTATGAAAGGACTAAAAACTCAAAGTATCGCCGTTTTGAGTTATATTGACCCTCTTACATCACTGGTGATTTCTGTTTTAATAGTGAAAGAAATAATGACTTTACAGCAATTGTTCGGGGCCACCTTGTTGTTGGGTTCCATTTGGATAGGTGAAACTAGCGCATCAAGGATAAGGAGTGATGCTTCGTAGGCTATAAGCTTTATTATATATCTGATTTTGTAATAAATATTATGATAAACATTCGTTTTTATAATTTCTTAAGGAATGATACACTATAAACATAAATTTTCAAGTGAAAGGAAAAACCATATCACACGTGGAGGGACAAACGATGAATAAAGTAATAAAAACCAATTTAGCGCCTGAACCGGTAGGCGCATATTCACAAGCCATATTATCGGGTGACCTTTTATTTTCTAGCCAAATAGGTATTTCCCCAGCTACCGGCAAATTGGTCGAAAATTGTATTGAAAGCCAAACCAAGCAGACGTTGGACAACCTAAAAAACATTCTCCAAGAAGCAGGAATGACTCTTGGCAATGTAGTAAAAACGACTGTATTTCTAACTGATATGAGCAATTTCACCAAAGTTAATCAGGTTTATAGTACATATTTTAAAGAGAATCCTCCAGCGAGAACTACTGTAGAAGTAAACAAAGTGCCGCTAGAGGGCTTGGTGGGAATAGAAGTAATTGCTCACAGGTAATAAAAATATAGGTGTATTTGCAAGGCCACGAATTGCCTCCACCATGTAAATCCTCACTTTAAACCCTGAAACTGAATCCCGGAGTGAACAGTTTGTCTGAAAAGAAAACACAGCCCTTGAAGCCAGGAGGGTCCTGAGTTCAAGGGCTGTGGGAAAATATGGTCTATGTTTCCGCAGACAAAGGAAGAAAACATCAGGTTGATTTTGAAAATAAAGCTTTGTAATCGTGAATGAAAGCTTTATATTATGGGAGGAACGGTAAATGAATAACATAAAACAAAATAACATACCCACAATCAAATTGAAGTCAATTGTACTTGATTGCCCCGACATTCAAGCTTTGGCTGATTTTTATATTCGGATGCTTGGATGGGAAAAGGATTTTGTAGAGGAAGGGGATTTTCTAGCTATCCGCTCTCCATTGGGCGGTGTTAAGATCGCCTTTCAAACCAACCCTGACTACGTTGCGCCTGTTTGGCCAGAAGAACCTAATGCGCAGCAGCAGATGCTACACATCGACTTTGGGGTACAAAGTAAGGAAGATATGGAACGTGCTGTGAAACACGCAATTTCATGTGGCGCAACGAAAGCAGGCACCCAGTATTGCGACGAATGGACAGTCATGCTTGACCCTGTGGGGCATCCGTTTTGTTTTGTTGTTTGGTGATATTTACGTCATATATCCATGTGAACCAGGCCATACAGAATATATTCCGCCGATTCGTACCAGATGAAGATCTACACGTTTATAGCATTGATGAGTCCATATTGGATGTTACCGCATCGTAAAATTTGTTCGGACCCGTAGAGGCGATTGCGGAAACCATCTTAAAGATGGTGAAGGATGAGTTGGGTTTGATTGTGACGGTAGGCATTGGCGATAACCCGCTGTTGGCAAAACTGGCACTGGATAATGAAGCTAAAAAGCGTCCGCCATGGATGGCAAAATGGACGTATGAGATGGTAACGGTATGGAAAATACAGCCGCTGACTGCGTTTTGGGGCATAGCCAGAGGATACGATGAGAAACTCAAGCGAATGGGTATTTTTTATACGATTAAGGGTCTGGCTCAAGCCAATCCAGTGTGGTTGCTGAAAACTCTGGGCGTAATGGGGTTGCAGTTATATTACCACGCATGGGGCTTGGAGGCCAGCATCATTAGCCGGAAGGAACGGCCGAAAAGTAAATCTATAGTAAAAACCAGATATTAATGCGGGATTATTATATAAAAGCAGAAATTCTCATGATCATCAAGGAAATGGTGGGAGATGTATGCCCTAGGCTGCGTAAACACCAGGAAAAATGTCAAGAGGTATATTGGGGGATAGGAATTTTAAGCTGGGTTTTACCGCACGAATTAAGCTGGTTCGCCCGGAAAACGCAACAGATATCATTAGTGAAGCGGCACGCCGGGAGTTTAGTAAGCGGTGGCAGGGTGAACTGGTACGATCGGTAAATAGTACGGCTGGGAAAATCGTGTCACAAGGACATGAGCAGTTGGAACTATTTTTTGAAGAAGAAAAGAAAACCCTGAACTTTCCTTTTGGCTAATGGGTGGATTACCAATTTTGATCAAAATGAAAAATTCTAATTCGGATGCTTCTCGCCTTCCAATAGAAAAACACTTTATATTTTAGTGTGAATATTATTTTTAATACAAGCAGACAGCGATTCTTAACATATTCACAAGATGAAAATTCACCCGGTGTTTTCCATACGCTTCCTCCTTATGTTGTCCCTGGTTTCGTATTGCTGTTAAATTGCAGGGCCTGCTTGGGACAATGCTCGACACAGCGGTCACATTTCAGGCAATCGCTATGGCTAAAGCCCTCGTCAATGCCTTTTGCCGCATAAGGCGTCAGTTGCATCGGACAGGCTTTCGTACAAAGCTTGCAACTAACACAAGAATTTTCCACAGCTAACGGAAATGGCTTTTTTCGCCGGCTAATCCAACTAGCCAGCGTCCCCATCGGGCAAAAATAGCACCAGGTCCGCTGGTGATAGACTATCCCTAAAACAATACCTACTATCGTTGTAATAAAAATGATCTGCACAAACACCCTGCCCATGGCCGCCCAATCGCCCCAGGCATAATACATTTGCACCGAAAAAATAGTCATAATGAACAGAACCATAAACCCACGAAAGGCGGTATGGGAAAAAAACGCGGGAATTTTCCGCTTTGGTGATAGCTTGGCCAGAACATGATCATAAAAGCTGCCCCGCGGGCAGTAATTGCCGCACCAGTATCGCCCCCGAAACGGCGCAACGGCAACCGGCGCAATCATACATACCAAGGCAACAATGCCGATCGTCGGATAAACCAGCCCAACAGCAAAAAATACTAATAAAACCCAAAACAAATAAGGCCGGATGCGTTTTCTCATAAAACTTCCCCTTCTATGATAGTACCCCCAACCCCACGGGGTGGGGGTACTATCATTATAAATCTTAGCAATCTGAGAAGCAATAGGAAACTTTTATAAGAATATTCTTCCTGGAGCGATACCCTACGTACGGTGAAGTAGCTGATGCCGCAGCCGATTCGGCCATGCTATCGCCTGCCTTCAGTTCCAGACGGCGCAATGTTTCTTCCGGCGGAAGAAGGTTGCGCCGTTGCGGGTTGTCCAGCTTATGCCTACTTTCCGGGTTAAATTATGAGCCATAAAATCCCTCACCCTCTCAGTATCAGTTTATCCACGCTATGGTAAAAATCCCCTGCGGCCCACAAACCCTTAAAATAACCTATGCTAAAAAAACAGGGCGATTCCTTGTAGCATGATATTGCCGCAAGAAATTTCCGATGGTGTTGCCTACTGCCGGGATAAATCATGCCGGATTAGCATAGACAATCTAATATTAATTTCATTTTCTTAACATGCTAAGCATTATTTTAGTTAAATTCTCAATCTGCTGACGTGCTTTGGCATCGTTGATATTGGCTTGATCTAGACATGCATTTGTATAATTTTCCAGAATATGAGCACTTAGTTTGTTCACTGCGCCTGTGATGGCGCTCAGTTGGACAAGAATATCCTCACAATTCTTATTTTCATCTACCATTTTTTCGATACCAGCAATATGCCCCTTAATCGTGCCCAATCGTTGTTGTACGCTTTTTTTTAATTCTTCTTTTGTCATAATTCGCTCCTTTAAATCCCTCCCTCGGGGGAGGGGTGTTAGTGCTAATATAATCTAAAATCTATTAAAAATCAATCCCTATATAAAAATTAACTATACTAACCACTCTTTATTTAGTTGTTGTTTTACTAGGTTGGTATTATTGTCCCTAGTGATTTAATATATCAGACAAATATGACAAATAGGTGTCATATTTGTCTGATATAATTAAATAAAGTGGCCCATGAGATCCAACATCATCGTAGTGGATCAGCAACTTGAGAAACACAATATCCACTGCCCATTGTCAGATAGACAATGGGCAGTGGATATATTTCATGCGGAGGTAACTGTTGTAAACCAGGCTACATTAGCAATCACTTGACCAAAACTTCGGGTAAGGTGCTTCAATCGTGGCAGCAAATAGTGGTTTTTAGTACTACCCTATTTCAGATACTGGGAAAAGAAGGCTGTGAGTTTGTCAAAGGGGATAAGATTCACCCGGTCATACAAATCCACATGACCTGCGCCCGGAACATAGTATAATTCTTTAGGTTCAGCCGCACGCTTGTAAGCATCCTCACTGAACTCCTTGGAGTGCGCCTGATCGCCGGTGATAAACAGCATAGGACGAGGAGAAATGGTTTCGATGTCATTGAACGGGTAGAAATTCATGAATTTAACGTTGCTGGTCAGCGTCGGGTGCGTTGTAGTTTTTGCTGACGAACCTTTAGGCGTGAATTCACCCCTTGGCGTGCGGTAGAAGTCATAAAACTCACGCTGAATGGGGTCGGTGTTTTCATTCAGTTCCTGTACCGTCCCGCCGGTGTATTTGGTTTCACCGCCTGTGAACTCCACATAGCGTTGCTCGGCGGCCTCTGCAATGATCTGCTTTCTTTGCTCAAGGGTCAGGGAATGGTTGAGCGCATTGCGGTTGGCAGCGCCCATGTCGTACATGCTGACTGTCGCAATGGCTTTCAGGCGCGGGTCGATCTTGGCCGCGCTGATGGAAAAGCTGCCGCTGCCGCAAATCCCGATAACGCCAATCAGTTCCCTGTCAACAAACGGCCGGGTGCCCAGGAAATCCACCGCCGCGCTGAAGTCCTCAGCATAGATATCCGGCGAAACAGCGTTGCGAGGCTGTCCCTCACTTTCTCCCCAGAAAGACAAATCCAGGGATAAAGCAACGAAGCCCTGTTCAGCCATTTTCGCAGCATACAGATTCGCGCTTTGTTCTTTTACTGCCCCCATCGGATGCCCGACAATGATCGCGGGATTTTTGGCGTCCTTATTTAAATCTTTGGGAATAAAAAGATTCCCGGCAACCTTCATGTTGTACTGGTTTTTGAACGTAACCTTCTGCACGGTTACCTTGTCGCTCTTGTAAAAGTTGTCTGTGCCATTGGCCAGGTCTGCCGCGGATGCAACACCAATGCCGGTCGTGGAGAGAACTAAGCCCAAGGCCATCGTTGTGAGCATTTGGCAGCCACGGGCAATCATTTTTTTCATTTTTATAGACCCCTATTTTAATATTTTTGTGATTGCAATTACGATTATTTGTTTTACAGGCATTCCCCCTCTACCGTGCGCTAAAAGTTACCGGCACACTCCCGCTGCCAAGCGCAGCCGCTAATCCGTTTGCATCTTCAACATAACCAAGTCTTGTATAGCTGTACGAAGTGGAAAAACTCTTATAGAACAGTACCAAACAGTCAGAACCATAGAGCATTAAATCGCCGGTCTTGATAGTTCCCACCTGTTCGCTGTTGGCAGGGACTTTTTCCGAAAAAAAGTAGAATTTTTCGTTTCCATTCAGTTCGTCCATGTTCAAGGTCAGAGGCAGCTTTGCCAGTAAAGCCCGTGTGGAAGCATTGTCATATAGGATTGCCGTAAAGTTTTTATTGCCAACCTGGATATTTACAGTTCGCATGGTGTTGCCTCTTGCTTGCGAAGTCTGCCCGGAGGGCAGCGGTTTTTTCGGTATGCCCGGTTCTGGCGGAGCGGAAGAAGGCGTTAAAGGAGTGGAGGATGGAGGGGGACTTGCAAGTTGACCCGAACAGCCAGCCAAAGTAATCACACATAGAATGAAAAGCAATATAGATATTGTTTTTTTCATTTTCCTTCATCTACTCCTTTCACAGATTGAAGTGCTTTTCCTAACTCATAGGCTGCCAGGAGAATTAAATTCAGTAATTTTTAAGATTTTTTGTCTGTAAATGCTGGATATATGGAGTGTGTTTTCCTCCTTGAAGGTTAGTCTAGCATTTGGAGTTAACACCAAGTCAAGCATTTTTATCAATTTTTTAGTTTGCGGTGCTTTATCGATGCTCTAGAATTTCTATCATAATAGACCGAGACCTTGCTTTGCAGGTCATTAACGGCACTAAAAGTCCGGTGGTTCTCCTCTTTAAAAAGATGACCAACTATTATTGCCGGCACTATAAGCGTACATATTTTATAAAGGTATTGCAGATCACTAAGCATAAATTGTATACATCTATATTGTTGTGGTTAACGGCGTAATTGCGAAATAACCGCAAGTTATAAAAATGTCGAAGAAAAAATTCTGTCTGTTCCTTGACTTGGAGTTAACTTTAAGTATTATAATGTTTAAATAAGTATCTGGAGGTGAAACCGCATGACGATTTCAGAGGTAAGTCAAAAATTTGATATTTCCCAGGATACACTCCGTTATTATGAGCGTGTCGGACTCATTCCCCGTGTGAACCGTAATAAAAGCAGAATTAGGGATTATACAGAAGCAGACTGTGGTTGGGTCGAATTCATCAAATGTATGCGAGGAGCAGGTCTTCCGGTTGAAGCATTGATTGAATATGTCGCCCTATATCAAAAGGGGGATGAAACCATTGAGGCGAGAAAGAAACTGCTTATCGAACAGCGTCAACTGCTCCAACAAAGAACGGACGAGATGCTGGCAACTCTGAAACGTATGGATTATAAAATTGAGTGTTTGAACTAAAAATAGGTTATAGAAAAAAACACCGAGAAGATCAAAATTTTTTTCTTTTAGGTTAAACGGATAAAGCAAAAGCAACAAATATTGGAGCACTGAATGAAGATGGGCTGAAAAAATATGAACTCATAATAAAAACGTATTCAGTAATCATACAGATCATTGATCCACATTATGCAGTAGGGGGCTGGCTTATTTAAGCTATATCCGATTGCTCGTCACTGAGTTTTCCAAGCATTAGCGTTTTGCCGTCGAACACGGATAATCTGTGCGCTATTACCGGATAGGTCAAAAATTTTAAAAAAATTCTTGACCTGATGTTAACTTCAAGTTGTACAATAACAGCAATAAGTTGCAACAAGGGAAAATATGGATAGGATTGTTGCAGCGTCTAAGTTTCAAGTGATAAAGAAAACCGGCTTGCGCCGAGCCTTAGCGAAGGCGTAAGCCGATGTTGCCCTTATCCAGGCGGAAAGTTATACTTTCTTACAGGATAAAATATGGCAAAGAGGGACTGGAAAAGATGGAAACAAGGAATAACCAGGAAGGAAAAGAAACAAAAGAATTTACCAGACGTAATTTTCTAAAGTTTGCCGGCGGCACAGTGGCTGCAATGGCAGCAATTCCGTCGTTTAGCCAGATCATTGCACATGCGCAGAGCGGGCCGAAGCAGGTGACTTGGGGGGGATCACATGCCGTTTCGTCGTATGATCCGAGCAAGCCCGTTGTGTATTTTACGCGGGACTTGAGCCCGGCAGGCGTACAAAAGATTTATGAAAAGATTAACCAGGGGATTAGCGGCCGAGTTGGGATTAAACTACATACCGGTGAACCGCACGGACCGAATCTATTGCCTATTGAATACATTAAGAACCTGCAGAGACAAATTCCGCGCAGCGCAATTGTTGAATGCAACGTGATGTATAACAGCCCGCGCCGGGAAACCAAGACGCATCGTGAAACAATTAAGACCAATGGTTTTGATTTTTGTCCCGTCGATGTTCTGGATGAGGATGGAGATGTTATGCTGCCGGTGCCGGGAGTGAAAGCGTTTCTTGACAAGTACATGGATGCCAGCGGACCGTTTCCTTTTGAACCGGGAATTCATCTGCAGGAAATTGCGATAGGGAAAAATGTGCGAAAGTATGATTCTATTTTGGTATATACGCATTTTAAAGGCCATACGATGGGCGGTTTCGGCGGTTCTTTAAAGAATATAGGCATTGGGTTTGCCTCTGGTAAAGTGGGCAAAAGAATGATTCATGGGGACGGCTGGCTGGGCGGCAACGGATTCCATGAGCGAATGGTGGAAGCCGGCAAGGCCATTACTGATCATTTCAAAGGGCATATCACGTATATCAACGTCTTGAAAAATATTTCTGTTGACTGCGACTGCGCCGGGTCTAGTGCCGCAAAACCGACTTGCGATGACATCGGTATTATTGGCTCGACCGATATTCTGGCCGCTGACCAGGCTGGAATCGATATGATTTATCAGCTGCCTGCCGATCAGCGCCGTGACATCGTTGAACGCATTGAATCCCGTGGCGGCCTGCATCAGCTTAAATATATGGACACACTGGGTATGGGCAGCCGGAAATATAACTTGGTAGAAATTTGATCCATTTTTGGTATAGCATGTTGTTGCCTAATTTATGTGGACATTAAAGCAGTTAATTTATTGCATTACAGTAGAGTTAATTTTATGATTACCCTGTGAAGGCGGCTGGGTTCGGCTCGGCTGCCTTTATTAAATGCTTGTCAGCCCTGCGCCGGCACGATTGAAATTCTAAACGATACTCCCGTGAAATCCGGGATTGTCCCTTTTGAAACGACTGCACCGACTGAAGCTGCGGGCTTGGCAGCCAATGTCGAGGAGAAAGGAACCAGGAAATATGAATGCTGAAATTCAGTCTAAACTGGATCACTTAATGGAACGGGAAATCTCCCTTGAATGGGGTCTGCCTACCTGGAAGAAACCCAGTGCCGCCTGCCTGTCGTCCCGGGTGGCCTACGGCCTGGAGATTACCAAAGAGCGTTTGGGGCGTGCATTAAAGCAATTGGGTTTCAGCTTTGTTACTCTGGATCTGGCCGGCTATCGCACCGGCAGTATGAATGAAACGCTGGCAGAGGTAAGCCCGCGGCACCAATATCCTTCAAAACCAGAGTTCCGGAGATTGCTATGAAAAGGCGGTTGAGAAAAATAGCCTTGATTTTGTTGATAAGTTTCGGCCTGTTGATGATTATGTCTTTTGGTATAGTTCTTTATTTACAGCAGCCTAAGTTTGGCAACTTGCCCGCAGGCGCCCGCCTTGAAAAAATCAAAAGTTCACCCCATTATATTGACGGGCAATTTGCAAATCTGGTTCCCACGCCTACCCTGATAACAGACAGAAGTTCTGTTTCTCTGTGGTGGGAGCAGCTATTTAGCAAAAAAGAACGGCCGGCGCCGATAGCTCCCATTCCTTCCATAAAAACAGAACTGATGATCTTGGGCAAGGATCAGGATATCGTGATTTGGCTTGGCCATTCTTCGTACTTTATGCAGCTTGGCGGCAAACGAATTCTGATTGATCCTGTATTTAGCCCTTACGCGGCCCCCGTTTCGTTTGCCAACAAGGCCTTTGCGGGCACCAATCCCTATACCGCGGAAGATATGCCGGAAATCGATTATTTGCTGATTACCCACGATCATTGGGATCATCTGGATTATCCTACGATTATGGCTTTGAAAGCCAAAATTAAAAATATAATCTGCGGTTTAGGCGTAGGCGCCTATTTTGAACAATGGGGCTTTGCGGCAGACCTCATCCAGGAGGCCGACTGGTTTACCACAGTGGCGCTGGAAGCTGATTTCACTGTTCATGTGCTGCCGGCCCGCCATTTTTCCGGGCGCATGCTGACCAGAGACAAGACGTTGTGGACCGGCTTTGCGCTGGAAACGCCGCAACAACGGATTTTTATCAGCGGCGACAGCGGCTATGGACCGCATTTTAAGCAAATTGGCGAAAGCTTCAATGGCTTTGACCTGGTTATTTTGGACAGCGGTCAGTATGATAAGAACTGGCCGTATATCCATATGACACCGGAAGAGGCGGTGCAGGCTGCCGCAGATCTAAAAGCCAAAGCCTTGTTGCCCGCGCACGTAGGAAAATTCACCATTGCCAACCATCCCTGGGATGAACCGTTTGACCGGATCGCTGCTGCCGGCCAGAATAAGAGCTACCGACTTTTGACGCCCCTGATCGGAGAACCGGTAGAGCTTCAAAATCAGCAACAACGCTTTTCACCCTGGTGGAAACAGATCAAATAAGACGCTGATAAAATCGGCAGCTTCGAAATAGGAGAGGCATAAAGGTGGATTCTTTGACATTTTTTTTGTTAGAAATGCGATCATCCTTACCGTCGTCATGTTCGACGTTTTTAGTGCGTTGTCGCCGGGGTTGTTGACCAAGCGCCGAGTTTTTTGGTTTTGGATTGTTGCACTTGCGCATATACTGGCCATTGGGGAAAGTGAGGCCCAGATGCATCTGATATAATACGTTATCGCGCCGTCCTTTCAAAGCAGCGCCGCGCATATCTAGTGGCTTGGATAGGCCAGGGCGGTATTGATCAGATTCACACCTTGCTCGAAAGCGAAGTCCACCAACTGGTGGACTTCGTTCATAGATGGGTTCCGCCTATTCCGATGCTACTGACCTTATCATTACTTTTTAGTATTTTACGATACTCCATAGTTCCTCCTTCTTAAAAACAAGTTTTGAATTTTTTATCATACAACAACCACATCTTACATCCCGAAAAAATGTAAGATGTGGTTATCCTATATCGCATTTCTAAAAAATACATAGTATGTTGTTTGAACCCAAGGAACCTGTATCTTGCTGTTTAGGCAGGTGCACCATTGGAGATGAAGCCACAATCAACCGATATATTTCGGCATTTATCCGCAATCCTACAGGACGACTAATTCATAGTCATTGCCGTTTTCAGCATCAGCAACTGCAAACGGCATGGCATTTTCAGGTATCATTGTCCGGATACTGGGCATCTTAATTTTGAGTGCTTGCATTTGCAGCAATGACGGATTATAAGGCGGTGAATTGATGAAGATTGGCGTTGTCGGGCCAATAGCCAAAGATACAATTACGTGGCCAAATGGTGAAACGGTGACGAAATTCGGGTCCATTGTCTATACGGCATCGGTGATTGCCAAGCTGGCGGAAGGTACGGAAGATGAAGTCGTTTGTTTGACGCATTTGTCACTGCAGGATGCAGCTACGGTCAGTGCACTACTAAAGCATCCCAACCTAACATTCATCTGCAGGCCGGAGCCGGATGATACCGGCGCGGAAATCAAATTGGCCTATGTTAACCAACAGGAACGCATTAGCCGGCAAGCACAGATTATGACGCCGATTTCTTGGCCGGAATTGATGCAACTGAAAGATTGCGATTATATTATTTTAATGCCGGTAAATGAAACTGATATAGAGATTGCCCAACTAAAGCCCTTCCGGGAGGCAAGTTCGGCTACGATTTTCTTGGATTTACACGGGCTGATAACCGGTGTGGATGAACAGGGAAATCGATATAAAAAGCAGTGGGAGCAGCCGGGAGAGTGGCTGAAAGCAATTGACATGCTCAAGATGAATGAGAAAGAAGCCGCCTGGGCGGCAGGACGCTCGCTTACGAACTTTACCGACTATCTGGACTTTGCCGTTGCTATGGTAAAGGCAGGCTTGCTGGCTTGCTGGATTACTTTTGGCGACCAATCCTCGCTGATTGTCTGGCAACGGGGCAGAAAAACAATTTGGGCCACTGTGCCGGTAACCCATACGGGAGCGGTAGTGGATACGATCGGTTGCGGCGATTCGGCTTCAGGCGGGTTTGTGTATTCGTATGCGAACTTGCAAAGTCCGCTACTGTCGGTTGTATTGGGAAATATGGTAGGGTCTGTAAAAGCGGCTACGTATCAAGCTAGTGATCTGCCAACCGGTCCGAAAGTGAAAAGCCTGATTTCCCAGCATTACCGGGATTATTTTCATAAAATACTCGATGAGTTTCTCTTCGAACATCAGTTGACCATCCATGAGCTCAAGGAGGAAATAGAGCATGAAAGTGTTATGCACGGCGCAAATGGGGACCGGTAATGTCTTCGGACAGACGATGCGGGCGGTAGCGGTGGCCAAAGCTTTACTGGGCCGTGGCCATGAGGTGAAATTTATCGCTGCGGGAACGTTGCTGCCGGTTATTAAAAATTTCGGATTCGATGTTTGGGAAGCGGCAAGAATGCCCAGTGCTCCTCCCGACGAGATTATACCGAGGCTGCCTGCGATGTTGCAGGAAATTCGGCAAATAGAGAGAGAGGCAGCTCTTACAGAAAGGCCGCACCTCATCATCAGCGGGACGCTTACGGGCACCGCCGTTGCCCGGGAGCTCGGTATTCCCTCGATTATGACCTTTCTCCAGCCTCACGGCGACAAGACGCTCCAGGCATTTAAAACTCTCGCGCAGCGCTACGACGACGGGCTGGTGATGAAAACCCTGTTGGCAATGCTGGTGGATGCGTTTGAGGCGGCTAATCTGATTGTGCTGGAAGGGATGCCGGAAATCAGCGGCGGCATCGCGTTTGAAACGTTTGGCGACGCCCTGGTAAAGAGCAAGGAAAAATTCAGATTTGCCGGCCCGCTGTTGGTTGAGTATCCTGATCAACTGCCCGAACGGGAGGCGTTAAAACAAGCACATACCGGTGAGGCGCAGCAGAAAATGGCTTATATTACGATTGGCGGTTCAGCGATGATCGGTGAGCGGTTTCTTGAAACGGTATTAAATGCCTTACGCCTGCTGCCGGAGGTTACCGGCGTTATTGCCGCCGGTGTCGAATTTTCGCCAGAGGCCATTAATCAGTTTGAGCCGCCCGCTAATGCCAGCATTCGGGGATTTGTCCCCGGAACGGAACTGATTAAAGCCAGTGACGTAACAATCTTTCACGGCGGCTCCTCCACGCTTATGACCTGCATTGCCTGCGGCACGCCGGCGGTGGTGGTTCCATCTATGGGGGAACAGGAGGATAACGGGGCCGTGCTTGCGCAATTTGGCGCGGGCATCGTACTCGATAAAAAAACACTCACACCATCCCGGTTAGTCGAAGTTATACAAAAGGTGCTGCACGACAACGCTTACCGCCAAAATGCCCAACAGCTAAAAACAATAGGTGAGAAATACGGAGGAGCGAGTGCTGTGGCTGACTGGGCAGAGGCGCTCATGAAGGCGGAAGCAATATGAAAGCCATGATATTAGCGGCCGGTAAGGGAACCAGATTGCGTCCCGTTACCGATTATATTCCCAAACCTATGGTTCCCCTGCATGGCAAACCGCTGCTGGAATGGGTCATACTGCAGCTCCGGTCATATGGCGTAACCGAGTATGTGCTGGCCGTCAGCTACTTAGCCGAGCAAATAGAAAATTATTTTGGCGACGGTTCCCGCTGGGGGATCAAGATCGCATACGGCCACGGCGCCTCTCCGGCTGGCAAAGCGGGGGAAGTATGGCGCTGCCGGGAACTGTTGAAGGATAAAGATCGGTTTCTCGTTGTGCCGGGCGATACCATCTGCCATTTGGATTATCGGGAGTTTATAGCCTTTCATGAACGGCAGAAAGGAATGGTCTCAGTGGCTCTTTCCACCCGGTATCGGTTAGAGGTTGGGTTGGCAGAAGTCGACCGTGACGGCAGGGTCACTGCTTTTCTGGAAAAAACCAACCTGGATCGTCCCGTCAGTACAGGAACCTATCTGCTGGAGGCAGCGATTTTTCCCTATATCGAACGGTTTGACCCGTCAAGGAATGAAGTGGATTTACCCGGCGATGTGTTCCCGGTGCTGCTGCGTGAAGGGAAACCGATACAGGGCTTTGTTCAGGATTATGAATGGTGGGATATTGGGAGATTGAACGATTATGATGCTCTGGCTCATATGTCCCTGCAGCAAGCCGGCCATATTCTGGCCGGCGGCCGAAACCACGCTGCGGCGGCAGCAGTTGATGACCGTCATTAGCGGATAAATAAACGGGTGACGAGGTGAGTGATGCGCTCTGTTGACAAGCCAATAAAAGCCTTCATTTTTGATATGGATGGCGTACTTACCGATACGGTGGAATATCATTACCAGTCCTGGCAGCAGCTGGCGGCTGAACTCAACATGGCTTTTTCCCGCAAAGACTATGAACAGCTCTTAGGGCTGTCACGGCCGGACTCCATGGAGCTTTTTCTGCAGGGACGGCCGACTTCGGCCGCGGACTTTCAACAATTGTTGAAAAAGAAGAATGAATACTTCTTGCAATTAATCGAACATCTGTCGCCAGCCAATCTTCTGCCGGGAGTCAGCGACCTGCTGAATGAGATTAAACAAGCCGGCTTCAAACTGGCGGTGGCCTCGTCCAGCCGGAACACACCGGTCATTTTGAGCCGATTGAAAATTGCCGCGCTGTTTGACGCCGTTTCGGACAGCAACACCATTAAACAGGCCAAACCGGCTCCCGATCTTTTTCTGGATGCGGCCCGCCGTTTAGGTGTGTCGCCGCCGGCATGTGCTGTTTTTGAAGATTCCGCCGCCGGTGTGGAGGCCGGGTTGGCTGCCGGAATGCTGGTGGTGGGCATCGGGGATACGTTGGTCCGCAAAGCTCACTTGCGCTATCCCGTGATGGCAGCTGTGAATGTGGGGCAGATTTTGGCTTATCGACAGTAAGTATGGGGAATCATAGGGAATTTGAAAACAAGAAGGTCGAGTGTTGCGGTGGCGGAAATCGTGCGTCAGGAAAATTTTGGCGAAATGAGGGTAACTGAGGTTCTGCGGTCTAGGGATACAATAGGGGCGTTGCCGAAGAACTATTCGGAATGCTGGTGGAGCGGATAAAAGTAATAATTTGGTGCAAGTGGAGTTTGTATTGCATTCGGGATTCGGGATTGTAGAAACGGTTTAAGTAAAGTCTTTATAGAAACTGCTCTCTATTGGCCATGGTAGGAGCATTGTATATGTAAAAGCTCAATCAGCAGTTTTAACTGCGATTGAGCTTTTTTTGCATACAAGCAGAGCAGCCATTTGTATTCGCAAGCCAAAAGATATTTTACAGGCAATGCACCGTGTCAGCGACAGACAATTCACTGTCTGTCGTTTCTTATTTTCATAATGCTATTGGGTTTTCATGCTAATTTCAGAATCACCGGCTAGACTTATCCCCAAGCACTTAAAATATTTTAGAACAAAAAGCAGGTGATATCAAGATTGGAAATATCGATGGACAGTTTATAAATTTATCTAACAGTAAGGAGAACTGTCATGGAGTTTATCATACAATATCTTAATCATTACGGGACTGTCGGTCTGTTTGTCATTGCTCTAGCGGAATCCGTATTTTCTCCTATACTGCCAGACCTTTTACTCATTCCGATGGCGATTGCGAATCCACAAAACGCTGTTTATTATGGCATGGTGGCTACAGTAGCTTCTGTGCTTGGCGGACTGCTCGGCTATGCTGTCGGAAAAGCGTGGGGACTTCCGGTAATTAAGCGTTTCATACCATTGCATTATATTGAACAGATGCGGCTACTAGCCGATAAATACGGAGTTTGGGCAGTATATATTGGTGCTTTATTACCGATACCCTACAAAGTGATTACACTGACCTCCGGCATGTTTCACATCAGACTCCCCATTTTTATCCTGGCATCTGTTATAGGCAGGGCCAAACGATTCTTATTAGAGGGTGCCTTGATTTACTATTTCGGGCCAAAGCGATTACAATGCTGGAAAATGCAACTTCCATGGGAAATGTTGCATTAGTAGTTTTCGTCTGTATTGCCGGGGTATTACTTTTCATTAAGTTTATAAAACCAGGCGTCATTGTGAGGGGCGCAACTTCAATTAAAAAGAACAGTTCCGACCGGGCCCCCGCGGAATCAGATGGTGCAGACGACGGAGATGACTTACAGAATTGCGCCGTGATAAAAAAACAATCAGAACACAAGCGAAAGGAACACGATGAACTATTATAAACGAGTAGTCTTGCTGGTTTTCTTAATAATCGGTGTATCGGGAGCGGTTATCCATTTAACCGGGATATCAGTATGTTTGGCCATTAAGTGCTTTTCGCCCCAGGTCAATAATGCTGGCTTTTCTTTTTTTATGTTTAGGCATGTATTTTTGACAGCACTCGTTTATAAACTTCTTATGGCAAAAAGACCGATCCGATAGCTTTACATTTCAATGATTCCCGGGCATGGCAGAATCAAAAAAGAAAACATTGCATAAACAGTGACAGCAAAAAGGTGCATCCATTCTTTGAGCAAAGATGGGTGCGCCTTTTAATTTATTACTTGCGGCCTACCCTTTTCATAGTATTTTCAGATTGACTTGTTACACTCAGTCTGAGCAAATTAGACAAGCAATATCTGAAGCACTTTAACCCCGCATTTTGCAGATATAGTTGGTCATGTAGATCACACAGGAGTTTTAAAAATACTTTTCTGATATTTTACGGATAGGCGGAGATAGAAATGAAACTAATCTCAGTAGTTGTACCTGTTTTTAACGAGCAAGAGAATGTGAATGTGTTTTATCAAGAAGTCTGCAAATATATGGAGCCTTTGGGCTATTCCTATGAATTGATTTTTGTTGATGATGGCTCCAGTGATGATACCCCAATTATTCTCGACCGGCTGACAAAGCGGGATTTAAAGGTTAAGGCGCTTCTTCTAGCGCGCAATTTTGGGCACCAGGTGGCCTTAACCTGCGGACTTGATTATGCCAGGGGGGACGCGGTGATCACTATGGATGGCGACCTGCAACATCCGCCGGCGCTGTTGCCGCTTTTACTGGCGAAATGGGAAGAGGGTTTTGAGGTTGTGCAAACTGTTCGCGTAGATACAACTGGCATCTCCTGGCTAAAGAAGGCTACTTCAAGTATGTTCTACCGGTTAATTAATACCATGTCTGATATTCATATCGTGGAAGGCGGGTCAGACTTCCGGCTGCTTGATAAAAAAGCGGTTCAAACTTTTCATCGGTTTAAGGAAAAGGCTCGATTTATCCGGGGGATCATCGGCGATATGGGGTATCGACAAGCACAGATAGAGTTTGTGGCGCCCGAGCGGTTTGCCGGCAAATCTAAGTTTTCGCCTAGGAAGATGCTTTCTTTTGCCCTTGACGGTATCACAGCATATTCAAGGATGCCCTTGCGTTTTGCTTTTTATCTTGGCTTGCTTTTTGGAGTGTTGAGTTTTGGCCTGACCCTGGATGTGGTATACACGAAATTGTTTACCTCGGATGCTGTACCGGGGTGGTCTACGATAGCAGTCAGTATATTGATGCTTGGAGGAGTCCAATTAGTAGGCTTGGGGATTATCGGTGAATATATCGGACGCATTTTTGAGGAGGTCAAGCAGCGGCCATTATACTGGATCAGCGCTGAACTTAACAGTGGTACTGACCCCGTTTTTGAAAAAGGCAATACCCATGGTAAATTGCAATACCAAAAACGCAGTGGAAGCTACTTGCCTAAGCATCAAATCGCAGCAGTGAGAGGAGAAGAAAGATGAAAGTTCTAGTAACAGGAGGAGCTGGTTTTATTGGCTCACATATTGTCGACTTATTGCTTCAATCGGATATGCAGGTAACCATTCTGGATAATTTGAGTACCGGATCTTTTAGTAATATCAATCCGGGAGCCGTTTTTCTGAAAAAGGATATTCGGGATGAGGACCTTGAGAAATTGTTGTTAAGAGAACGATTTGATTATGTTGTTCATCAAGCCGCCCAAACAACGGTGGCTAATTCTCTGGAAGATCCCTATTACGATTGTGATGTGAATATCCGTGGGTTAATTAATCTGCTTGAAGCAAGCCGGTTATCGGGAGTAAAGCGGATTGTTTTCGCATCAAGTGCGGCCATTTATGGCGATACTGCCGTTTTACCGACTTATGAGGACTGTAAGAAACGACCTGTTTCCTTTTATGGTGAGAGCAAGTTGACAGGGGAACATTATCTGAGCTTATATTATAAAAATTTCGGCTTGGAATATGTTGCACTGCGCTATGCCAACGTTTATGGGGAGCGCCAGGGCGACAGCGGTGAAGGAGGCGTAATCAGCATATTTTTAAATAAGCTGATTGCCGGTCAGGGGTTGACAGTATATGGCGATGGAAATCAAACCCGGGACTTTATCTATGTTAAGGATGTGGCAATGGCGAATTACCGAGCGTTATTTAGTCAAGCGGCAAATCGGAGTTATAACATCAGCACGATGAAGGAGACCAGCCTTCGGGAATTGATTGAGCTGTTGATTCATGTCTCTGGAAAACGGCCCGAAGTGATTCATGACGCAGTGCGTGACGATGATATACGATACTCGGTATTGGACAATCAGGCTGCGGTCAATAACCTTAATTGGCAGCCGGCCTATACCTTAAAGGAAGGCTTATGTTCGATGCTGCGTGCGCTGCGCTGCTAATATCCGTTGGAGAATTTGAACGAGCTGGAAAGGGACTATTGATACGATGAAAAACAAACAAGTTTGGCTCTCGATTGCGCTGATTTTATGCGTAGCCGGTATACTCATGTTTACTTTTCTGGGAACGCATCCCTTGTTGGACCCCGATGAGCCTGTGTATGCTGAGACAGCCAGAGAAATGCTGCAATTCGAGGATTTTATTTCTCCCCGAATTTATGGTGATTTCTGGTATGATAAGCCGCCAATGTATTATTGGCTGGTGGCAGCAGCATTTAAGGTTTTGGGATTTGGAGAATTTGCCGCTCGCTTTCCTTCCGCTTTTCTCGCGGTAAGCGGAGCTGTTCTTGTCTATTTAGCGGGCCGAAAACTATTCAATGAACGGGCCGGCTTGCTGGCCGCCCTGGTGTTGGCCACCAGCCTGGAATATTTCTATCTTGGCAACGCCGCTGTCACTGATATGACACTGACCTTTTTCCTGACGGCGGCATTACTGGCGTTTTTACACCGGCAATATTATCTGCTGTATGGATGTACTGCGCTCGCCGTAGTGACCAAAGGCCCGATTGCCCTCTTTTTTTGCGGTGTGATTATTAGCTTGTACCTGATCGTAACAGGCAGCTTAAACAGGATAAAGACGATGAAACTTATTAGCGGGAGTGTGCTTTTTGCGCTCATTGCTCTGCCGTGGTATGTGGCGATGTATTCGCTCCATGGCATAGCCTTTATTGACACGTTCTTAGGTTTTCATAATGTAACCCGTTTTTTACAGCCCGAGCACGCGTCAGGCGCAATCTGGTATTACTATATTCCGGTGTTAATCCTGGGCTTCTTCCCCTGGTCTGCTTTCTTAGTCCAGGCTTTTTTTACAGGGATCAAAGAAAAAGGAGAATATCGTAATACCTGCATTTTCCTGGTTATATGGGCGGCGGTTGTATTTTTGTTTTTTTCGCTATCACAAACAAAACTCGTCTCATATATCCTGCCGATGTATCCTCCGTTAGCATTACTGACCGGTTATTATTTCGACAAAGTGTGGACAGCGCAGCGAGATAAAGCATTACAGTGTGCTGGCGGCGTTTTCGGAATCGTCGCCACGCTCCTGAGCGCCGGGCTGTTTTATGCCGGAACGGCGGTAACGACGGAACTGATGGTTTCTGTCAAAGTTCTGGCAGTGATTTTAGCTGTATTGGCGGCCTCTGTTTTGCTGCAGAGCTTTCGCCGTAACTTTCGCGCTGTGTTTACCACCCAGGTACTGGGCGTAATGATCTTTTACGCGGTTTTAATGACGCATGCCCTGCCCGTTATTACTCCTGGGCTTTCTGTAAAACCGTTTATTAATGAGTTTCAGCAGCACTATGACGGACAAGCTCCGGTTTATGTTGAGAAGTTTTACCGTCCCGGCTTTATGTACTACAGCGGTATAGCAGGGACTGAACTAAGCCAGGAGAAATTGGCAGCAGTTACAGCTAGCGGAAAAGACACGGCGTATTTGGTTATGAAAAAGAAAAAGTATGAGAAACTGCCCCCGGCAATTCAGAATAAGCTTCGTCTGCTTGTTGTTCAAAAGGATAAAATTCTTTTAATCTATGAAAACAAGTAGCTGTTTTTTAGAAAGGATTTGTGGCAATGAAAACATTCGATGACGTAGGCGACTTCACAGCTTCCCCCAAAATGTATTGGGCCCTGTTTCTGATTTCGTTTTTGGGCTATATGTTTTTTAATCAAGCTATACCCATCACCGATCCGGTGGAATCGAACTATGCGCTTACAGCGAAAGAAATGGTGCTGACAGCGGACTGGGTGTCACCAAGGATCTATGGGAATGTCTGGTTTGATAAGCCGGTATTTTTCTACTGGCTTACAGCCATAGCCTTTCAATTCTTTGGCTTTTCCGAATGGGCAGCGCGTTTAGCGCCAGCTTTGTTTGCTTCCGCAGGCTTGGTGCTGTTATACTGGTTTACAATGAAGACAACAACGCGCAGGGCAGCACTTTTGGCCGTGCTGATTATGGGAACATCCTTCGAGTATATTCTGTTGGCAAAGCTGGTTATTACTGATATGGTGTTCTTTGTATTTAATTGTGCTGCCCTGGGATTTTTTTATCTGGGGTATGTAAATAGGAATGGCACTAAGCGATGGTATTTGGCATGCTATGTCAGCATGGCTCTGGCTGTATTGACTAAAGGACCAGTTGGTGCTTTGCTACCTGGTCTGGTTATGCTACTGATTATTGTGCTGCAGCGTAATTGGACGGAACTCAAAGCAATGTTTTTGCCGACGGGATTTTTTCTCTTTGCCGTTGTGGCTCTGCCCTGGTACGCCGCCATGTATACTTTGCACGGTACGGAGTTTATCAATAACTTTTTTGGTGTTCATAACTATCTTCGCGCCACTGTTTCCGAACACCCCAAAGATAATGTAAGCTACTATTATCTTGCTGTATTTGTGCTCAGTATGCTGCCTTGGTCTGCTCTGGCCATAAAAGCTTTGATCCAAGGCTGTAAGGACTTGCGTTCCCAGAAGTCCCCGCTGCTGTTATTCCTTTTCCTGTGGATAGCCGCTTATTTCGGATTTTATTCGCTAATGGCTACTAAATACCTGACTTATACGTTTCCCATCCTCTTTCCAGTGGCAATCCTAACGGCTATTCAACTGGAACGAATGCTTACGCAAAATAAAGCGGCAGCAGTTATCTACTGGATAGGGTTTCCGGTGGTCTTGCTCATGGTTGGATATATGTTTGCCGCTTATCGTTATCTTGCAGGATGGGAACTTAGCTTAGCTGGAGGAAGTCTGCTGCTGCTCCTGGTATTCAGTGCGTGGAAAGCAAGAACCGGGACTGCGATTGATATTTTCAAGCTGCTTTGCCTGTGCCAGCTAGGGTCATATATCGTACTTTCCTTGTTTATGTTTCCTGCCATAGCGGAAACTCGGTCAGGCAAAGGGATGGCAGAAAGTATGATCAGCCTTGGCGCGGAGAAGATAGGGATGTATCAATTTTATAGCACTGCGGCGGTTTTTTATAGCGGCAAGCTCGCAGTCAAGCTTATACCGCCAAATGAAGTGTCTTCACGGCAGGCGGAAGCGTTGGACTGGTCAAGCAAATACACCATGCCGACCCAGGGGATAGCTGACTTTGGGGCGAAGCCCCCATTATCCGGTCGTCTGATCATCGTGGAGGATCAGCAAAGAGAGAAGTTTCTGCTGGAGGCAGCTAAGTTTAATTATCAATTGTTAAAAAATAGTGAAGGCTTGTCTTATTATTCAACTACGGAATAAGGGCGTCGCTGATGCTGGATAAGGAGGTGTCTAGATGAAAGTATTACTTGCCGAAGATGATGCAAAGCTGGGAAAGTTAATCAAGCATATGCTGGAAAAATCCGGGGTTCAGGTTGACTGGGTGTTAAACGGGGATATGGCGCTGGAGTATGCACTTTATGATCCCTATGATGTGGTTATCTTGGATTGGATGATGCCCGGCGAAACCGGCGTTGCCGTCTGCGATCAGTTGCGTAAACGGGGTTATCACGGCGCTGTTTTGATGCTGACAGCAAAAGATGCTGTTGATGACCGGGTGCTGGGTTTAGATACGGGAGCTGATGATTACTTTGTGAAGCCATTCGAGTTTGCCGAATTGTTTGCCAGGCTGCGTGCTTTAGCTAGGCGGAGTAGAGTGAGATTAGAGGAAGATATTTTGCAGGTCGGCAATTTAGTCTTTAATGGTCTGACCCATTGTGTACGACGGGGTGATACGGAAGTGCAGCTTACCAGCCGCGAATTTCAGCTGCTTGATCTGTTGGTTCGCAATCAGGAGCGCGTAATCCCGCGTGAAGTTATTTTAGAGCGAATATGGGGATTGGAAGCCGATGTTTCTTCGAACAATCTGGATGCCTATGTACGCCTATTACGGCGAAAGCTGAGTCCATTTGAGGATGTCGCCGTCATACAAACTATTCGGGGCATTGGCTATAAGCTGGAGGTTCAAGATGTTTGCGAAAATCCGTAACCGGCTAACTCTGCGCTATGCACTGGTCATGTTAAAAAATAGTGAAGGCTTGTCTTATTATTCAACTACGGAATAAGGGCGTCGCTGATGCTGGATAAGGAGGTGTCTAGATGAAAGTATTACTTGCCGAAGATGATGCAAAGCTGGGAAAGTTAATCAAGCATATGCTGGAAAAATCCGGGGTTCAGGTTGACTGGGTGTTAAACGGGGATATGGCGCTGGAGTATGCACTTTATGATCCCTATGATGTGGTTATCTTGGATTGGATGATGCCCGGCGAAACCGGCGTTGCCGTCTGCGATCAGTTGCGTAAACGGGGTTATCACGGCGCTGTTTTGATGCTGACAGCAAAAGATGCTGTTGATGACCGGGTGCTGGGTTTAGATACGGGAGCTGATGATTACTTTGTGAAGCCATTCGAGTTTGCCGAATTGTTTGCCAGGCTGCGTGCTTTAGCTAGGCGGAGTAGAGTGAGATTAGAGGAAGATATTTTGCAGGTCGGCAATTTAGTCTTTAATGGTCTGACCCATTGTGTACGACGGGGTGATACGGAAGTGCAGCTTACCAGCCGCGAATTTCAGCTGCTTGATCTGTTGGTTCGCAATCAGGAGCGCGTAATCCCGCGTGAAGTTATTTTAGAGCGAATATGGGGATTGGAAGCCGATGTTTCTTCGAACAATCTGGATGCCTATGTACGCCTATTACGGCGAAAGCTGAGTCCATTTGAGGATGTCGCCGTCATACAAACTATTCGGGGCATTGGCTATAAGCTGGAGGTTCAAGATGTTTGCGAAAATCCGTAACCGGCTAACTCTGCGCTATGCACTGGTCATGATGCTAATGATGCTGTCATTTATTATCACAAGCTCTGCCGGGCTGCTTTGGATTCTTTATCAGGAGGAACAGCAAGACCTGCGGTCTTTTACGGAAGAAGAGGCCAGAGAACAAGCGGGGATGTATAAAGAAAAGACTGGTTTTTTTCAACTGCCGTCGAAGGAAAGTGAGGATATAGACCATGGTGCGAAGATTTTTTATTATGTTTTCGATACCGATAATCAGTTGGCTGCTTCCGAGGGACCATCACATGTAATTCGGGATGGTGTGCTACGTATTATCCACAAATGGGACGCTGCGGAGGGAGAAGTTAAGCTAAAGAAATTTCATGATTCTAACGGTGACAGAGCGGTAGTCATGTTGTGCAGCAGGAAAATATACGATGGCTCCCAAGTGCTGGGCACTGTTTTTGTGGGGGAAGATATCAGCGCGTATTATCGTATGTTAAAAATATTATTGATTATGGTGGTGATCATTTCTATTGTTTTTCTGGTTATTGCTGCTTTTGCCGGACATTTATTGGCGGGGAAGGCAATGGTTCCCATTAAGCAAGCTTTTTTCCGGCAACGTGAGTTTGTCGCCGATGCTTCCCATGAACTGCGTACTCCCCTTAGCATTATCCAGACTTCCGTAGAGGCGGTACAGACTGATAATGACCAAAAGCTATCGCCATTCTCCATTCAAGTGCTTGATGACATGAAAAATGAAGTCCACAGGATGACCAAACTGGTAACCGACCTGTTAACCCTGGCCCGAGCGGATGCCGGAGCAACCAATATTATAAAAGAGAAATTTGATCTGATTGTCATTATAGAATCACTGATTCGTTCGATGCAACCGCTAGCGTTTGAAAAGGGGCTTAATTTGGCAATGCGTGGTGATGAAACGCTTCCTATTACGGCCGACCGCGAAAGAATAAGCCAACTGCTTTTGATTTTGATTGATAATGCGATTAAATATACCCCTGCCGGCGGTAAGGTGGATGTTTTGCTCACAAGGACAGCAACTCCGAAACCATCTGTTACGATTGCAGTAAGCGATACGGGGGAAGGCATTTCCGAAAAAGAGCGAAAGCTAATCTTCGAGCGGTTTTACAGAATCGATAAGGCAAGATCGCGGGAAGAAGGTGGTACTGGCCTTGGACTGTCTATTGCCAAGTGGATTGTGGATGTCCATGGCGGGAAAATAAAAGTGGAAAGCACTCCCGGGAAGGGGAGTTCCTTTATTGTTAGTTTGCCACTGTAATATATTCACCGATTTTAGCCCTGGCGCTAATCGCTAAAAAAAGTAGGCTTGGCAATTTAGTGGAAATTCTGTGACTAATGCGTCATAGGAGGAGGTATGATGTCAGATTCCTATGAGGTAAATAGCAAAACGAGGACTGAGAATGTGAAGGCAGAAAGTGAAAACAGCCGACAGGAAAGCAGGGGCGGCCAATTCTTTAAGGGCACCCTTATCCTGACGGCCGCCGGCATAGTGGTTAAAGGGATCGGCAGCTTAAACTGGATTTTTTTATCCCGCGTGTTGGGCGGCGAAGGCATTGGCATTTATCAAATGGCTTTCCCGTTATATCTTCTGGCTTTAAGTATTTCGTCTGCCGGCATTCCGGTGGCTATTTCCATTATCACTGCAGAAAAAATAGCTCAACGGGATTACCGGGGCGCTAATCGTGTTTTTCATCTGTCTTTCATTCTGTTAATTGTTACCGGTCTCGGCCTAAGCGTATTGCTTTACTCTGGAGCCGGCTGGCTGATCGAGCAGCGGATCATTCGCGACCCTCGGGCGTACTATTCGCTTATCGCCCTGTCCCCGGCGATATTTCTGGTTACCCTCATCTCAAGCTTCCGCGGCTATCTCCAGGGATGGCAGATCATGACGCCGACAGCTGTTTCACAGATTATCGAGCAGCTTTTTAGGGTAGGCGCTATGCTCGTTTTTGCCAGCCTTTTGCTGCCAAAGGGCCTGGCGTTCGCCGCGGGCGGCGCCAGCCTGGGGGCCGGGGCTGGTGCAGCTGCCGCCCTTGTGGTGCTGGCTTACTACTATTTCCGTTTAAAAAAGGATAGCCAATCAAAGCTCCAAACAGAGGCTGTTCAAGTTCGCCAGGAAGGCGGCGCGGCTCTTATCCACCGTATCGTCAAACTGGCGTTGCCGGTGTCGTTGTCAAGCATCATGCTGCCGCTGGTGGCAAACCTAGACCTATTGGTTGTGCCGCTGAGGCTGGAGAAAGCGGGGTATTCAGTCGAGCAAGCGACTGAACTATTTGGCTATTTGACCGGTATGGCCGTGCCGTTGGTTAATTTAGCGACGCTTTTAACTGCCGCTTTGGCCACCAGCCTTGTGCCTGCAATTTCTCGCGCTCATTCGCTTGGTGCAAGACAGGACATTTTTTATCGCACAGCGGGCGCCATGCGGCTAGCTAACATCGCAACCATTCCTTTTGGCGTGATGCTATGGCTGTTGGCTGAACCGGTGGTGAGCGTAATCTACCACGCTCCCGGCGCGGCTGAAGCCACCCGGGTACTGGCGGCCAGCGTATTCCTGCTCGGCATTCACCAGGTTAGCACAGGTGTTCTGCAAGGATTGGGACGCACTTTAATTCCGGTGATTAACATGGGGGTATCCGCCCTGGTCAAGGTTATTCTCAACTGGACGCTCACAGCCATACCCACTCTCGGCATACAGGGGGCTGCCTGGGCAACTTTGGTTGATATCGGTATTGCAGCCACCTTGAATTTATATTTTGTCCACCGTTATACCGGCTTTTTTCTTAATGCGGGTGATTTGTTAAAGAATATCGGCGCGGCGACAGTCATGGGCGGAGTGATGTATTTTTCCTATGGCCCACTGATGGCCATGGGGCGGAGTGAATTGTTGGCAATCGTCTTGACTTCGTTATGCGGCGGCCTCGCTTATGGGGGAATTATGATTGTTACCGGTGGCCTCACCAAGCGAGACATCGCAAGGATTCCCTACATTGGCACTATTCTAAGGAAGCGCTTGTAGTATCGGTTGGAGGGATGAATATGGAGAAGCTTTGGCTAGTGTTCGGATTGCTATCCGCCATCATGGCGGCATTAGTAGCGGTATTCGGCAAAATCGGCCTGCAATCAGTTGATTCCAATACCGCTACGGCTATCAGAGCCGTTATTATGGCAGTATTTTTAATTTTAGTTGTTGTATGCCAGGGGAGCTTATCGGAAATCCCGGCAATCATCGCTGATAAAAAAGCTATAACCTATATAGCACTTAGTGGTGTTGCCGGAGCGCTGTCCTGGTTGTTTTATTTTCTGGCCCTCAAATTCGGCAATGTATCCCAGGTTGCGCCCATCGATAAGTTGAGCGTCGTAATTGCCGCTGTTATTGCCATCACTTTATTGGGGGAAAAGATTAGCATGTTAGGTGGTATCGGTGTGGCTTTGATTGCGTTGGGGGCGGTACTCGTAGCGTTGGGGTAATGCAAGTAAGTTTTGAAAAACGCATACGACTGTGGGATAGTTAAGATTCCAATTTTCCTGCTGTTAGGCATGGCAATAGGCGTGGTACTATCGAGGATTGGTTCGACTTTGCCCCTTGCAGCCTCCTGTTACTTTGCCTATGTTGTGTATCAGCGGCGCGATTTGCTAAATTGATGGGAGGGCTCATGGAAAAGTTTATCAATCGGGAAGGCTGCAAAGTAGCTTATGAGCATTTATCGGGGAACTGTGCCATTACTGTTATTTTAGTGCATGGTTATGGACTGCATCAGGCCATGTGGCAGCCTCAGGTTATATTTTTGCAGGAAAGTGGCTACCCAGTGATTAACATTGATGTGCGGGGCCATGGAAATTCAAGACCCACAAGTGAATTTAGCGTGAAACTGGCGGCAGAGGATATTCATGCCATCATAAATTCAGAACAGCCTGGGCAATATTTACTGTGCGGGCTGTCCATGGGTGCCTTTGTCGTACAGGAATACGCCTTCCTTTTCGGGGGGGCCGTTGGTTATATGCTGACCGGGGTGACGCCGTTATTCATACCTTACCCCAAGTGGGAAAAGCTGCTGCTCGCATACTCCGGGGCAATGATGAAGTATCTTTACACCTGGAAGGGGCTGAAAAAAACTATGGCCAAAGGCAGCACCTATACGAAACCGGCGTTGCTGCGTGTTGCGCAGCTGTTTGAGGAAATAGACCGGCAGGAGTTTCTAATTTCGTGGAAGGGTTTTACGACCTGCCTGCATGAAGAATCGTTCCAGTTTGACGCGCCTCTTTTGGTTGTTGCCGGTGAGCAGGATACGCGAGGAACCATCCAAAAGCATCTTCCGGATTGGCAGGCACATTATCCGGGCTGTGCAGTAAAAAACATCCCCCATGCGGGCCATGTGACCAATCTGGACCAGCCTGAACAATTCAACAGGCTATTGCTTTCTTTTATATGGCGTTGTGAGTCGGAAAAACCGCAACTCTCCCAATAACAGGTCAATCTGCGAAGGCGAACGCTGAGGGAATAGTATCCTTTTTTTATTGGAAAACTATTTTTGCCGCAGACCGTTTTAAACTATTAAGTTGTAATTGGAGGTTGATGTTCATGTCTGATAGGAAAAATGATTTGTCAAAGCTGCCGATGATGGCATTGCAGGATATACCGCAGCCACATGCGGATGCCAAACAAATCGTCGCCCTGGTAAAGGAAGACGGGCTAGTTACTGGTTATCAATTGTCGGATGGTCGTGTCTTGAGCAAGGAAGAAGGGGTTGTATTAGCTAAGCAGGGAGGTATTCAAGGAGTCGGCGTTGCTGTAAGAAACGGGACTGAGTATCTAAAATCTCTACCGGATGAAAGCGAAGGGAATAATTTAGACAATTTGCCGTCTGTAACACAATAACGCAAAGATACTGACATGATATGGGCAGGGGACAAAGGAACGTCCTGCGCGCGGTGTTTCCTAGCCAGCGTTGATGTATATAAAAGCGTATGAAGTGTTTGGCCGGTTAGCAAATACTCCTGTTGTTTCCGTGCCGCCAAAATGCAGCCAGCGTACGTGCTGGCTTTTTCTGTGCTACCGAAATATTGAGGATCATATAGCTCAGGTCAAAAATTTAGTGTGGCTGTATAGAGGCTCGGGCAAGGTGGGATCAAGTACAATAAATCTATAGTCAAATTCCTTTATGAAAACTGTACCTATTTAAAAATAATGATCTGGATATTTTAAAGAGGTCAAATATGGTTTATACTGTACTTGTCATTTTTATAATAAAGGTAGGAGAAAATGTATGAAAAAACAAGCTTTCAGCCAGACAAAACAACTGGCCTATGCCGCGTTAGGCATTGCTCTCGTATTTACTTGTACATCCTTTATCAATCTTCGTCTTCCTATTGCCGCCAACGGCGGACTGATTCATTTGGGAAATGTGCCACTTTTTCTTTTCGCCATTCTCTACGGCCGCTGGACCGGCGCTTTGGCCGGCGGCATTGGTATGGCCCTGTTCGATGTGGTGGGCGGCTGGTTTTTGTGGGCTCCATTTACCCTGGTGATTGTCGGCCTGATGGGGTATACAGTCGGAGCTATTTGTGAAAAGAACCGGACTTTGACGGCGTATATCCTGGCCTTAGTGTCAGCTTGCCTGATTAAAGTGGTGGGTTATTATGGTGCAGAAGGTATTATTTACGGCAACTGGGTGGCGCCGATGACCTCCATCCCCGGGAATTTGGTTCAGATCGGCGTGGCGGCGGTTATCGCCCTGCCGTTGGTGAAAAAGTTGCGAAAATATGTGGCTGCGCCGGAACTGGGAGGGGCTGTGCTTTCCAGTCGCAAGTAAAAACAAAGGCTTTTGCCTGCGGCTGTAAGGACTTGGCAAAAGCCTTTGTTTTTCTCAATTTTAAATCTGATAACCGTATATCGGTTGGTTCTCGCAGACTAAGGAAAAAACATTGTTTTAGAGAGCAAGTGAGGGTTAGCTTGCTTGATGGTCTGGAGATTGAGTGTGAAAGGAAACGCCGGTTAGGGTGGTTTTGGTGACCATCTTAGCCGGCTTTATTTCCATTTTGTCAGAAAACATGGTAACTCGTCCCGCTCAAGCTAATCTAATTAGGCTTTTAGGCTTCCACTTAATTACGTAGGTTTTACCAAACTGTCTTAGTCCCATCGTCAAGCTGGCTGGGTTTTATGGGCATTTTTTTCAGGACTACGATATTTCTGATTGCAAAACCAATGCTGACCATGCCGGCGATATAAAACCATGGATTATTGGCGAAGGAAAAATAATCGCTGGTCAATGCCCACATATTAATTGGGGTAAAAGAGTTGATTGTGCCCAAAAGGATCACAATGGCCAGTTTATACGAGGCGCCAATCTGGGTCTTTCTTTTTTCCCAGTAAAATCCGGGTGCGATGGCAATTAATATATTGGTGAAAATAAACCATTTAAACATATACGGATCATGCATAAACACCCTAAACAGGTTTACAACGCCGATAAAAATGATGATCTGACCAATGACTCTGAGCCATGCTTCTTTTACTGAAACCGGTTCAGCGTGCAGATGCCCCCAAATGTCCTGGCGTTCTACATAGATGCATTTATACAGGTTATACACCTCGAATAAATTCCATATGACCAGGCCAATAGAGGCTGCGGTGAAAAACCAGAAACCGCCGGTTGCCTTTGCCGCAAGGGCAAATACGATGGCGCCCATTGAATCGTGGGCAAAATAAAAAGTATGCATCCATACAGGGTAGGGCGCACTCTTTTCTCGCCTTATCAACTGAAAACTATAGATATATTCCATATAGCCAAAAAAGAAGGTGAGGGCTGCAATGCTCACCGTCAGAGCAAATTGAGGGTTGTCGGGGCTAAAGGCATAGGTGAAATCTGCCAATGAATAATTGCCCGGATAGAATGTGAATAATTTTTCTAGCATAAATAGACCTCCTTAATAATTCTCGTTTGTTGATTAATCATCATATGCGTATTATAATAAATTTTACAATGAAATCAATTGCCAATTTATTAAATAGTGGGTATTAATCCGCAGAATGCCCCAATTTGTCGATTAATACAGGGAGGTTACCGTGAATAAAATGGACCGCAGGGTAATGAAAACCAAAGAAAGCCTACGCAAAGCTTTTTTACAGCTGATTCAAAACAAAGAATTCCAACTGATTACAGTTACCGAATTGGCAAATTTGGCCAATATAGACAGAAAAACATTTTATCTTCATTACAGCTCCACTGCCGATATTTTAAAAGAATTTGAAACCGAGCTGGCAGGCAAAGTGCTGCTGCTGCTGAAAAAAAATCAAGAGTTTGACATCAATTCTTTCTTTCAAGGTCTCAATGCAATTATGCTGGAGGATATCAACCTATATCGCCGTATTTCGAAAACCGCATCTTATGCGTTCCTGCAGACAGAATGCAAGGATATACTTAAGGTCACCTTAAGGGAAGCCTTTTATGCCAAGTCCGGCATGTCTGCTGAACAATTTAATGTCCATGCGGAATATATTGCTTCCGGTATTATCGGTATCTATACCGATTGGCTTAATTCCGGCTCTGAGCTGTCTCTGGAAGAGCTTGCAGAGACAGCGAAAGAGGCGGTATTAAATGGTTGGAGAAACATTGTAATATATGACCAATGAAACGTACACAATAGAAGCAGCGCGGTCTGTCTAAAATTATATTTCTTCCTGCAATAAAACGAAATTCATTTCGTCATAATAAGTAGGGAAAGAGTTTTGAATAAAGGAGGGAAGCAACATGGTTGGGGATGTTTGGGATTTACTGTTCCGCGGATCCATTGCCGGCGCGGCCGTTACCGGGTGTGCCCTGTATTTTAAAGCCAAGGCCGGCTGGTTGAGACAATGCCATTTAGTGTGGGGGATTTTGGCGGTTGTTTTGTGTTTTGTTACATTTTTTAGACAGTGACCACAGCCGTGCGTAAGCAGCGCCCCTTGCTTCGAGCAGGCGGCTAAAGCCGAAGCCACTTTTTTGCGATCTGCCAGGCACGACCAGAACGGTTGCGCTGTAAAAAAGACACCGGCTGTCCTGGTGGACCGCCGGCGATGATGCCTACACGGCGAAAGTCCTTGAAGCGCCTCACGGCATAAGCCACAAGAGAGGCTTTTGATTGCCCGGGCTTTATTTTACGAAAAACGGAGGTCATTATCATGGCTGTAAACATCGCACAAAGTGAATTGGTTGCCTTAGAGCGGGCTTTTCAGCTGATGTGGGGCAAGTTCCCGGAACCGGTGCAGCTGACTCATAAGAATAGAGAAATCATTGCGTTAAATGCCGCTTGCGCCCAATTTGGGCGCAAGCAGGGGATGAAGTGTTCTTCCCACGGAGCGCCGGAGGCGCATAGAGGCTGTCTGGCCGACCAGGCAATGCGCACGCAACAGGCCGTATATAAGAAAGTAAAATACGGAGAAAAAGAAATGATTACTTATTGGCTGCCCGTAGCTGGCTATCCCGATCTGTTTCTTCATTTTAGTATCGGCGTGACAATTAATTACGATGAAATTCCGGAATTGGTGCAAAATAATAAGTAGCGGTACCCATGCCTATAGTTCAATTCCCAGCAGATTCTTGACCAGCAGGCCGATGAAAAACGAGATGGCGGCCACGCCTAAACTTATGCCGGCCATTTCCCAAAACCGCTGCCGGAACGAAAGCCCCTGGGCGATGGCGATGTAGTAGTTAAAGACCGCGATGATAACGACGACCAGCAGCAGCATGATGGCGAGCGCGGCTCCGTACGACTGGTCGGGCAGAACCAGGTAGGGCGACAGCAGGATGGTAACGGTGGCCAAATAGGAGAGGCCGGTGTACCCGGCCGCGTGGCGGGCGTTCTTTTTATCCTCGGCGCGGGTGGATAAATATTCGGAAGAAGCCATGGACAACGTGGCGGATATGCCGGTGATGAGACCGGCCATGGCGATGAATTGATTGCTCTGCATGGCAAAGGTGTATCCCGCCAGGCTGCCGGTAAACTCCACGAGGGCGTCGTTTAGTCCCAGGATCATAGAGCTGACATAGCGAAGACGCCTTTCGTCCAAATTGGCGATCAGTTCGTCTTCGTAGGCCGCTGCGGCAGCATTGATTTCAATGATTTCGGGGAATTTCGCCACCAGCAGGGCCATGCGGGTTTCAGTTTGATAGCGGTTGAGCCGGGCTTCCATCTGCTTGATGGCAAAGGTATAGCCCAGTAAAACGGCGATGGCGGTATAAAACCACACCTGGCCGCGAAACGGCTTCGCATCGATGCCGGTATACTGTTTCCAGTGCGCGTAATGCCGTCCTTCTTCATCGGCCAGTTTTAAAAGGATCGCCTTGTTCCGGCCGTCGGCTACCCGCCGGGCGATGTTCAGGCAGATATCCCGTTCCGTGGCTTCGGCCCGCTGCAAATGTGTTAATAATGGCAAGAGATCGGTGTCGGTCATGCGGTTGTCCTCCATACAGGTATGCGCTGGTGTCCTGTCTTAGCATTTCCTGCTTACCGCGTATCCATCACACCGGGCGGCCCTTGGCAGACTGGGAATTCTTACAAAAAGCAGCGCAGACCGCTTTTTTAACCGGAAGGTAACCGGCAATCATCGGACATGTATGCTTTTGGGGACAAGAGTCAAAATATACTGTAGCGTGGCGGCAGTCATTGCGAGACTAAAGGAGGCTAATCATATGAATATCTATGATTTTTCAGTGAAGACCATTGACGGCAGAACTATTTCCCTGGCGGAGTTTAGAGGCAAGGTGCTGCTAATCGTGAATACCGCCAGCAAGTGCGGGTTTACCCCCCAGTACGAGGAACTGCAGACGCTTTACAGCGCTTACGCCGGCCGGGGGCTGGAAATTCTGGGCTTTCCCAGCAATCAATTCGCCGCCCAGGAGCCGGGCAGCAATGCCGAGGTGCAGAATTTTTGCCGGCTCAATTACGGCGTAAGCTTTCCCCTGTTTGAGAAAACAGAAGTGCGCGGGGAGAACGCCCATCCGTTATTCGTCTATCTGACCGAACAGGCGCCGTTTAAGGGCTTTAATGCAACCCACCCGATTGCCGGCAAGCTGCAGGAGGCCTTGCAGACAAACTTTCCGGAGCTGCTGGCCGGCGATGGCATCAAATGGAATTTTACCAAGTTTCTTGTCGACCGCCAGGGTACTGTCGTAGGGCGGTATGAACCAACGACCTCCCCGCTGGAGATGAAACCGGCGGTTGAAAAACTACTGTAAGAAAAGCTAAGACACTCTCGGACCGCTGCCTAGAGGCGGGAGAGTGTCTTGAGTATTGGGGGAAAAGGTCGCAGCTGCATACGTGACGAATACACGATTGGCCGATTTTATGGCGGCAGTAAAGTCCCCGCCAGCAACCGGCTTGCCCACCCGCGCCTGACAGGGCATAAACTGTCATGAGCCCGGATAAAGCTTCTTCCGGCAAGTTATACTAAAGCCGAAGACAAATGATCCTGATACAAAAAGGGATATTGGCTTGAAAAAATTTGGGTTGGCCCTATGCGGCGCGCAGTAAAGGCGTTAGTCCCTATTGGCGGGCTGAAGTATTTAATATTGTCAAGGTGATTTCCTAAACCGACGGCTTCAAGCCCGCAGGCTATTTATGGTTTTTGCGGATGCATGCTTCCAGCCAAAACCGATTTTTCTTCCTCGCCGCCCGGCCGCTGAAATTACCGTTTAAGGCTGAACCCTGTCTGCTAAAGACAGCGGTTCTATTTTTGATTATACTGTTAGATAACGGAATGCAAGCTTGAGGAATAATTTCGGTAAACAGAGGAGGCGCTAACATGATCAAACGCCTGGCAAAATGTGTGGGGGAATATAAAAAGAGCAGCATTCTCGCCCCCGTATATGTAACAATTGAAGTAATCATGGAAATCATTATCCCGCTGCTTATGGCGCAAATTATCGATTACGGTATTGCCGGCGGTAATATGGGATACATTTTAAGAATCGGTATCGCCCTGATACTAGCCGCTTTTATTTCCTTGTTTTTTGGGATGCTGGCGGGGAAATATGCAGCTATTGCTTCTGCCGGCTTTGCCAAAAACGTCCGGCGGGAAATGTACCATAACATTCAAAGCTATTCTTTCGCCAATATTGACCGGTTTTCCCCGGCAAGCCTGATAACGCGGCTGACCACCGATGTGACCAACGTGCAAAATGCATTTCAAATGATTATCCGCATCCTGGCGAGAGCCCCCATCATGCTGATACTCTCCCTGATCATGTCATTTAGCATCAACAAAACGCTCTCCCTTGTCTTTTTAGTCGCCACGCCCATCCTAGGCCTTGGTCTGTACCTGATCATGACCAATGCCCATCCCATTTTTGAATGGATATTTCGGACTTATGACCGTCTGAATAACCTCGTTGCTGAAAACTTGCGAGGAATACGGGTTGTAAAATCCTATGTCCGGGAAGAGCATGAAACACAAAAATTTAAGTCTGTATCGGCGGACATTTATCGGAATTTTTCCAGGGCGGAAAAAATATTGGCGTTCAACAGCCCGCTCATGCAGTTTGTCATGTATGCCTGTACGCTTTTGCTTGCGTGGTTCGGCGCCCAAATGATTGTAGCTGACACCCTGACAACCGGACAGCTGATGAGCCTGCTTTCCTACACCATGCAAATTTTAATGAGCCTGATGGTGCTTTCCATGGTGTTTGTCATGATCACCCTGTCAAAGGCCTCAGCCAGACGCATTATTGAGGTTCTTAATGAAAAAAGCGATCTGCAAAATGCCGAAAATCCGGTTATGGCAATACCGGATGGTTCCGTGAGCTTTCACCATGTCAGCTTCAGTTACAGCAAGAAAACAGATAAGCCGGTGTTGCAGAATATTGATTTTGCGGTGAAAGCCGGTGAAACCGTAGGCATCATAGGCGGTACGGGCAGCGCTAAGACCACGCTGATGCAGCTGATCCCCCGCCTGTATGAGGTGGACAGCGGCAGCGTTACGGTGGGCGGCATTGATGTACGCGAATACGACCTGCAGGCTTTGCGTGATGGCGTGGCGATGGTGCTGCAAAAGAATGAATTGTTTTCCGGCACCATTAAAGACAATCTCCGCTGGGGCAATCAGCATGCCACCGATGAAGAATTGGTGAAAGCTTGCCGCTTGGCCCAGGCGGACGGCTTTATCCGAAGCCTGCCCCATGGTTACGACACCTATATCGAGCAAGGCGGTTCCAATGTTTCAGGCGGGCAAAAGCAGCGCCTTTGTATTGCGCGGGCGTTGCTCAAGCAGCCCAAAATTCTGATCCTTGACGACTCCACCAGTGCGGTGGATATGAAAACGGACGCGCTGATCCGCCGGGCGTTTAAGGAAGAAATTGCGGCTACCACCAAATTCATTATCGCCCAACGGCTTTCCTCGGTAGAGGACGCCGACAAGATTATTGTCCTGGACGGCGGTAAAATCAACAGTATCGGCCCACATGAAGAACTCTTGCAACATAACGCTATTTACCAGGAAATATACAATTCGCAAATGAAAAGAGGCGGCTTTCATGACGTTAAGTAAAAAAAACGCCGGCGGCAACAACGGCAACGCCGGGCAAACGACGAAGCGCCTTCTGGCTTACATTTTTAACAACTATAAACTGCAATTTGCTTTGGTGATGGGGTGTATTCTGATCAGTGCTGTGGCGGCGGTTGCGAGCTCGCTATTTATAGAAATCGTGATTGACGACTATGTAACCCCGCTTTTAGGCAGTACCAATCCGGTATTCACCGGGCTTCTTAACGTAATGGTTGCGGTAGGGGCAATTCTTCTAACCGGTGTTATCGCCACGCTGCTTTATAACCGGCTGATGATTACCATCGGCCAGGGTGTGCAAAAAAAGATCAGGGATGAGCTGTTTGCCCATATGCAGACGCTGCCGATTCGCTACTTTGACACCAACACATACGGAGATATTATGAGCCGCTTTACCAACGATATTGATACGCTGCGGCAAATGCTTTCGCAAAGTATCCCCCAACTGTTTTCCTCAATGATCACCATCGTGTTTGTATTTTGCGCCATGCTTTATGTCAGCCCGCCGCTGACGGTTTTTGTGGTAATGATGACCGTGATCATGCTGCTGCTGGCAAAGAAAATTGGGGGAAAAAGCGCCTCCTATTTTATCAAACAGCAGGCGGCTCTCGGTAAAATAAACGGCTATATTGAAGAAATGATCACCGGGCAAAAGGTGATTAAGGTATTCTGTTATGAAGCGGATGCGAAAGCGCAATTTGATGCGCTGAACGAGCAGCTTTGCGAAAGCGCGACAAACGCTAATAAATATGCCAATCTCCTGATGCCCTTCATGATGAATATCGGCAATCTGCAATACGTACTCATCGCCATTGCCGGTGGCGCACTGGCCATAAGTGGCAGGGCCGACTTGACCTTGGGCTCAATCGCGGCTTTCCTCCAGCTTAGCCGGTCGTTCAGCCAACCGGTCAGTCAGGTTTCTCAGCAACTGAACGCTGTCATCATGGCTTTGGCGGGAGCACAGCGAATTTTCAGCCTGATGGACGAAGAACCGGAACAGGATAACGGCTATGTTACCTTAGTAAACGCGCAATACGAAAGCGGCGAACTGATTGAAACAACGGAGCGAACCGGTATCTGGGCCTGGAAGCACCCTCACCAGGACGGCAGCGTAGCCTATACGCAATTAACCGGCGACGTGCGCTTCTTTGATGTTGATTTTGCCTATGAGCAGGGCAAACCGGTACTGCAAAATATCACCCTGTATGCCAGCCCCGGAGAAAAAATAGCTTTTGTGGGTGCTACAGGAGCCGGCAAGACTACCATAACCAACCTGATTAACCGTTTTTACGATATTGCCGACGGGAAAATTCGTTATGACGGCATCAACATCAATAAAATCAAAAAGGGCGACCTGCGCCGTTCTTTAGGGATTGTGCTCCAGGATACGCACCTGTTTACCGGCACGATCAGGGAAAACATTCGTTACGGTAATTTGGATGCGACCGATGAAGACGTCTATAAAGCCGCAAAACTGGCTAATGCCGACGGTTTCATCGCCCGGCTGCCTGACGGCTATGACACGGTTTTGGCCGGCGACGGCGCGGGCTTATCCCAGGGGCAGCGGCAGCTTCTGTCCATAGCGAGGGCCGCCATCGCCGACCCGCCGGTCATGATTTTAGACGAAGCCACTTCCAGCATTGATACCCGTACCGAAGCGATCGTCCAGCGCGGTATGGACGCGTTGATGAAAGGGCGCACGGTTTTTGTGATAGCTCATCGATTGTCCACCATAAAGAATTCGGATGTGATTATGGTTATGGATGCAGGCCGGATTGTCGAACGGGGCAATCATGAAAGCCTGATTGCCGAGCAGGGAAAATATTATCAGCTTTATACAGGAGCCTTTGAATTAGAGTAAGCAACGGGTAGCGCTTGCTGGTTGATGGGGGCTGGCCGGCCGGTTTTTTTATCCAATGCCTAAGTGCCTATATGCCTTCTTCGGCCGCAGCAGACAATGCTTGAGGCCGGATGGGAAAAGCCGGACTTTGCGAAACGAACGGCTAATAGTGAATAAACTGATACAAAAGAGAGAGATACTATTTCTCAGGGCGTTAAGTCTGAACGAAGCATTTAATAATGTGCTGAGGCATTGTCTACATCCCCAAATCGGCTAAATCACTGCGGTTTAATGTATGGCTGGGGACAAGAGCTTAGTCAGTGAGCCGGCGGCTATCGTAGGTGAGCGTACAATCGCCGTAAGTCATTTTGACCAGATATTGATTCGCCTCTTTGGCTGCCATATCCCCCCTGTCCTCGGCACGGACCCTCTTCCGGAGGTAGACCTTCTGGCCGGACGGATCGGCGGCAGTCTGCGTTTCCCCGCGGGGCTGTACTTTCTCGGGCGTTCCCTCCCCTGACAAAATGTACTTTGCAGCGGCAAGGTATTGGTCGACAATGGCCGCATCCATGACCCCGGGACCGCCGCCGACCGTATCGAACTCGCTGCGATGCGCAACGAGTTTGCTCATGTTTTGCGCAAATTGAGCAACGCTGCAATTCAGCAAGAGGCTTTTGCCCATCACCTCGTCTCCCGAAAAAAGAAGGCGCTCTCGCCTGTCAAGGAGAGCAATGCCTCCCGGCGTGTGGTTGGGAATTTCGATAACCTCCAGTTCACGGTTACCCAACTGGTACTTATATCCTTCGCCAATGATCACGGTGGGGTAATCCCGGGGGAAATCAATCCCCGCGAAGCTCGGGTATGGAATTGTGGCATTGGGTTTAGTATCCGCCGCCATATAGGCGCGATCGAAGTAGGCATTATTGGCCGTATGATCGAAATGATAGTGGGTGTTGATGACATTCCGGAGCGGCTTATTGGTCAAACTCTGGCAATACTCGCGGATATTTCCGGCACCGTAGCCGGTATCAATCATGACAGCCTCATCGTCGCCCTCCACCAGGTAACAATAATCGCCATCGGCGAGAATCTGCCAGGTTCCTGGCGCAATCCGTGTGGACCTGAAATAGGGCACGTCCATCGGCGTAAGGCTGCCGTCATCGTTTTTAATCATAACATGATGCTTAGAAGAAAAATCGATGGACTTTACTGGCGTCCAGTTATTTGTTCCCTGCCCGTTTTCCTTTGGATTATTTTTTAGTATACCAGCTATTCCAATTGCAACCAGGATAATAATGATAACGGCACAAAGTTTTACGATTGATTTTTTCATCAATATTTTCCTTTACCTTATTATTTTTTTGTTACTCCTATCCTACAGCCTAAAGCGTATAAATGCCTGATTCTGGATAACTTATGCTGTATAGAAAGACCGGTAACTTTTTCCTTACATTCATATGATATAGCGCTTGTCAAATTGTGTCCACTCCATTTCCCCTGAAAACACCGGAGTCGTTGGTGCCTTAAAGGCATTGGCTGAGCTGCTTCACCACATAGGAGAATAGTTGGACAATTTCTGAAGGCGGCATTGTAGTTAATTTAAATAAATTATGAGGATTAATATTATGATTTTGGGAACACCAATAAGCTGGTTAATCAATGAATTTATCGGGACAATCTTGCTATTTATCTGTATAGCGCATGCTATTAAAAGAGCGAAACCGATGTTACGCATTTTTGAACTTTTTTGCTATATGCTTACAGCAGGTATTTTTGAAAATATAGGTGTCTGGGTAAATACCTATTATTATAGTGTCGACCGTATTATGATGTTTGGCAAAGTACCGTTCAGTATTCTTTTTATTGAAGGTGCAATCCTTTATGTGACGGTATTGCTGGTCGAGCATTTACAATTGCCCAAATGGGCCATCCCGTTTGGCGCTGGTGTTCTGTCATCTATTCAGGACATGACATTAGATCCAAGCTCTGTATATGATCTGCAAAATATCAATGGTGTCATAGAAGGCCAGTGGAATTGGACAAAATATTATGATGGTGGTTTTGTTAATATCCCATTTTTTAATTTTTCCGGATGGCTGACAATGATGCTATTCTATATGATGTCTATTCTTATAGGTAGACACATTTACGAAAAAACACACAAGGAATGGATAGGTATTACCTACCCATTTGTCTCTGTTATAATTACACTATTATTATTGGTCAGCCCAATAAATCAGTTCTTACTCTTTGCTACGCCCTTTGCCAATAGCAATAATAAGTCAGCCGAGTTCGTTATGATGATTATAAATTATACTGTAAGCATATTTTTTCTTTTGAAATTCGCAAAGTATTCAAAACCATTTGCCAGAAAACGTGATGCAATTATACTGTGGATTCCCGTTTTTTTGCATATATATGCACTTGTTAGTAGTATTATATTAGATATTTCAGTTGCAATATTACCAATTATACTTGTTACTATCATTCATAGTGGATATTTATTTTGGGTATACAAAAAGTGTAACCAGCATGACTATATTGCTCCACCAAAAAACGGACATTGAAGAAAATTCACCACGCTTAAAAAGGAGGTAATCTCCTGGTTATTGACGATTATAAATGACCGCAGTAAGCCAATACTATCAATAACCGATAATGAACAGGAGTTGATCCTAATGAAAGCTTTAATTTATAAAGGGCCGAAAAAGGTGGAATTGCAGGAAAGGCCGCTGCCGGCCTGCGGCCCCGACGACGTAGTGGTGCGCAATGTCCGGGCCGGTATTTGCGGATCAGACGTCACTGCCTATCTGCATGACGGCAAATATGTGGGAATTTTGCCGGATTTGGAATTTGGCCACGAGATGGTGGGCTATGTGCATGAAGTGGGTAAAAACGTGACCTGGCTGGAGAAAGGGACAAGGGTGTTTGTTAATCCGATGACCCGCACTCCCGATCCGAGCGCCTCTGACCGGGCCGGTGCATTTTCGCAATTTGTCTTGGTTCAGAATGCCAGGCTTAACGATAATCTGTACCGCCTGCCTGATGCGCTGTCCTTTGCGGATGCGGTTTTAATTGAGCCTTTTTCCGTAGGCACCCATGGCAAAAATATTCCGCAGACGACAGCGGAGCAGCGCGTGGTGATTTATGGCGCCGGAACCATCGGTCTTTGCGCCCTGAGCAGTCTCATTGCCCAGGGAAACAAACAGGTAGCCGTTTTGGACATAGACGACAAGCGGTTGGAAACGGTAAGGGAATTAGGCGGCATGGGATTTAATCCGGCAACAGGGGACGCACGCAGCTTTTTAATCGAACAATTCGGAGAAATAAGGAAAGCGCACGGGCATTCGGCAATCAATATTGATGTGGCGATTGACTGCGCCGGCGCACCCAATATTCCGGAGGAGTTTCTCAATTATGCCAAACTAGGGGCCAAATTATCTTGCGTAGCCTTGCATAAAAAGAGTATTTCCATCGATTTCATGCGAATTATGAGCAGAGAGGCTGTCATCATGGGATCGCGGGGTTATACCAAAGAGGATATTCTGGAGGTCATCGATAATTTGACCAACAAGAAAGTGAATATTACCCAAATTATTACGCACAAGTTTAAACTTGCCGACGCTGTCCAGGCGTTTGAAACGGCTTCCAATCCCAGCCTGGCCATTAAGGTGGTTCTGGATTTAGAATAATGCCTTATGAAACCCACAGGAGTTTTTAAAGCATAGTCCATTTCATGGTGGCAAGGAAATGACCCTGCGGAATGCTCCACCGGCAGGAGACTGCCTCAATTAGCTAGGCAGTCTCCTGCTGAATATTAATACGCTCGAAATTTTTTCCTTTTAAAATTAATGACAAACAATATGCCTAGTAGCAAAACGACTATAGGAACACCAATGTATAGATAGTATTTAATATTTTGATTTCCGCCTAACATCCCCATGGACTTCATATTATTAATCATGTCTTCGTCTAGACCAAGGTCGATCAGTCTTTGTGTTTGCTCGGCAGTTAACTGCTTTCCGGCTGATTCTTCCATGATTGCCATTATCTCATTCATTTTCGAAAAGTCAAACATCCCGCCTTCCTTAGCTTGACCATTGCCTCTACCCATTTGCATACTGCCAAGAGCTGCTAAATCCACGGTTGCAGGCATGGTGCCATAAGCGGTGGAAGGCTGCTCTCCTTTCAGTTGCGCCGAAACACTACCGGCTCGTTCGTGGCCGAAGGTAATCAAAACAGGAATTGCCCGGCTGTAGTCATCATAAGTAATAAATGCAGTAGCATCTGTTCTGACGTAGCCATTGATCATTTTATCAAGCGTGTATACGGAATTTTGGAAAACACCGCTTTCGATATAGTTCTCGATGATGTGGCGCAGGTAATTATGATAGCGCTCTTTATACTCGGGAACCTCTAATAGTTTTCCAATGAGCGGTGCGTCTTCCAGCTTCCCTTTTACCGGTTTGTCAATAGGAAAATTGATGGCTTCCGTGCTGTTATTCACGCCAAAACCGGCAAATGACATATTTAAATCCCAGGGCAAAATCTTAAACACGCCGTCTTTCTCATACAGGTAGTAATTATGAAACATTCCGCCTGAATAACTATCCAGGTTCACTAAAAACGTGTTTACTGCAAAGTAGCGGAGAATTTCGTCGACATCAAGGTATGTTTCGAGATTTGTACCATGGTTAAGGTTTTTAATCATGGTGATAACTTTTTTGAATTCCTGATTGTTGGTCGTTTTCAGAATGGCATTGTCTCTGATATTGGCATAGTTTGCCGGTGCTTCTCCGGTATATTTTAAATCGGTCCCTTTGACATCCAGCATATTGCCCGGAAAGATTCGATCGTCCTCAGCTTGTTTATTCGCTTGCCCGCCTTCATTAAAAGGCTGGTTGGGGATTTTATTGATATTATTTGGCTTGTTTGGTTGATTATTACCATTGGGGAAAAGACGGGCTCGCTCCTGGAAGCCCTCTCCGGCACCCCCCATATCCATGCTTTCCGGTTTATAAAGATTACCCTCGGTAGTGCCAAATTTCCTTTCGATAAAACTTTCTTCCATATTTTCTACTGCCAGATACAAGCCCCAGTTGTTGCCATTCAATTTGATGTTTGCAAATGCGTAGGCTGGTGCCGGAACTCCCAGAAAGTCAAACAAATCATAGGAAAGATACTCTTTCAGATAGGTTTTGTCAGCATACATATTGTTCAGGGAAATTTTCCTAAGACCAAAGCAGGTCTGCCCTTTAACATATTTGCCAAAGTCGAGCTTAAAGCTGAAACGATTCGAGTTTTTATCAGCAATAATGGTTGTGAGTGTCGAATTACCTTTGGGATTTATCGCGACATTGTAAAATGTGGTACCATTTACCGTTACAGTACAACCGCGGGGCTCTTTTTTTGCTGCGTTTTCCAATAGCCAATTCCAGTCGGCTGGGGCGATTTCAATATGGATTTCATTAACCTTTTCCTTATTAAATACTTTATTCATATATTCAGGCTGATTAATAGCTGCCTCGGCTTTTTGGCTGTTGGCATAAGGGCTTCCCGTTATGGCCGGCAACACTAACGATAGTATTAACATCACCAAGCTGGCAGCAATTTTATTACCGACCAATATCTTCAGCCCACCTTTAAGTCAATTTTTTAATATATTAACTTACATAGTCGCCATTATAGCTTACCATTACTGCATTGCGAACACCGTCCAGCTTGCTTATCTCATTAACAAAGTATGACTGCATACTTTTAAGGCGGACTTCAATCGTAAACTCGATGCCTTTTCCCCCGGTAACCGTTTTGGATTTGACGACATACTTTTTGACTTCTTTCTCAACAATCTGTAACACTTCGCTTTCAACCCTTTCGTCATCACAATGAACAACTAATATATAGGGATTATCCATGCTGTGCCTGTTTACCATTACAACCAGAATTAGCCCAATGAACAGGGAGCCCGAAATTGCCAGCGGAATTAAGCCTGCACCTAAAACAATGCCTACACCAATAGACCAGAAAAGATAGGCAATATCCAGCGGATCTTTAATTGCAGCCCTAAATCTTACGATTGATAACGCGCCAACCATGCCCAACGATAGAACTACATTCGATGATACCGCAAGTATTACCAGAGAAGATATCATAGCAAGCGCGACAAGGGAGATACTAAAACTTTTTGAATACATTACCCCCCGGAAAGTCTTATTATATACGGCGCAAATAAACAGTCCGATACAAAATGCCACGCCGATAGCCAGTGCGCCATCTAATAACGATATACTGGTAGCTTTTTCCAAGAAGTTTGATTTAAATATGTCGTTAAAGGTGAATTGCTGATTATTCATGGTATCCTCCCTAATTTAGCTTACTCGTACTTGCGGCAGATCGCATATTTGGATATGGATGTCTTGCGGCGTTCACCAAGTTGGAGTATGTCTGTTATGAACTCTGGCAAGAATGCGTCATATTTGACTTCCAATATCACTAAATTGAAATCAAGCGCCTCGACGGTAAGTAGACGCTTGTTAAATATATCAATGCTATACAGGCCGGTTTTCAATTGCTTATCCAGGGTTACTCTGATGTTACCCGCACTATATACGTAAGGCTCCCTTATATAGTCAACGATCGTTTTGGGTCTAAGCTGCTGATGCATTATTTTTTCATACAGTTCATTCAGTAATGGCTTTTCGGCTGTTTTAAGCCAGTCTATATTTCCTGCTAACATAGCCAAACACTGTTCTTTGGTAATGGAAGCTCCGGACTTAACAGCTACATCGCCCATTTTCACTTTTTTTTCCAGCTTTATATGCCCGTCATTGTGGTTATATAAGCGAATGCGGAATTTCTCATGCCTTCTTAACCCCGTTACTTTTTCCATCAGCGCCTTATCATCAGGCGTATCAAAGTATAAACTTCGTATCAAATAATTGCCATCTGGCCCCACATGCGGATCAGGCTTCATTACAGTATGTAATTTACTTTGCAGGATAATGCATTCGGCCAGATTAATATAGTGCTTTAGTTCATGGCGGAATTTTTCTTTTTTCATTCTACCCTCTAATTTTGATCTTTTTTTACCAATGAATGGCTAAGACAGCTAACATATATAATTATTTTTTTCGGCTGTAAACAATTTTATGCAGGACGGAATATACAAATACTTGACGGAATTACAACAAGGTAGCTGGTCAGTCTGACGGGGTTAACACAAAGTGTGATTATACGAAATGAAAGGAACAACTGCAAAGGCACTTGTACATCAAAAAATAGCATCGGTGGAACCATCCCCGCGATGCTCAATGAAATCAAACCCAGACCCCGGATTCTGTCTGCTCCGGGGCCGGGGTTTTCTCGAAAAAAGGAATACGTATGAAATTGGGAAATTCATTTAATTACTTAATTGAACAATCGTTAAAGCGCGATTCAAATAACCTAAAATAGGAAAATCCGTACTAATACTTGTGCCTACTGCATCTCCGGCTGTTAAGGCGGCTTGAACGACAAACGTTGAACTACTTCTATTAGATATCTTAAAAAAAGTAGTAGTATCGCCAAAAATCGGTGTACCATTGACAGTGATAATAGCAGTTAGATATGGTTGATCTGGGTCTGGGTCGACAGTGGCTTCAGCGTTAATAGATATTGTTATTTGATAAATTCCGCTTTCTCCTACCACTAATTCATTGCCCGATAGACTAACTGTGACAGTATCGGATAAAGGTCCAACCACACTAAATGGTACGGGTGTGAATGTTGCCCCAGGTGTCTCTACACTACCTCCTCTTAAAGATCCAAAAGCCAAAACGGCTTCTCCAGTAGCACCGGTAGGGCCTGTGGCGCCCGTATCGCCTGTAACCCCGGTAGCGCCAGTCGGTCCGTCAGCGCCTGTTACGCCTGTAACCCCGGTAGCGCCAGTTGGTCCGATAGCACCGTCAGCGCCTGTTACGCCCGTGGCGCCTGTAGCTCCTGTGACCCCGGTAGCGCCAGTCGGTCCGCTAGCGCCTGTTACGCCTGTGACGCCTGTAGCGCCAGTTAGTCCGATAGCGCCGTCAGCGCCTGTTGCGCCGGTAGCGCCAGCCGGTCCGATAGCACCGTCAGCGCCAGTGACGCCGGTAGCGCCAGCCGGTCCGATAGCACCGTCAGCGCCTGTGACGCCTGTAGCGCCAGTTGGTCCGATAGCACCGTCAGCGCCTGTTGCGCCGGTAGCGCCAGTTGGTCCGATAGCACCGTCAGCGCCAGTGACGCCGGTAGCGCCAGTTGGTCCGATAGCACCGTCAGCGCCAGTGACGCCGGTAGCGCCGTCAGTGCCTGTTGCGCCGGTAGCGCCAGCCGGTCCGATAGCACCGTCAGCGCCTGTGACGCCTGTAGCGCCAGTTGGTCCGATAGCGCCGTCAGCGCCTGTTGCGCCTGTAGCGCCAGTTGGTCCGATAGCGCCGTCAGCGCCTGTGACGCCTGTAGCGCCAGTTGGTCCGATAGCACCGTCAGCGCCTGTTGCGCCTGTAGCGCCAGTTGGTCCGATAGCGCCGTCAGCGCCTGTGACGCCTGTAGCGCCAGTTGGTCCGATAGCGCCGTCAGCGCCTGTGACGCCTGTAGCGCCAGTTGGTCCGATAGCACCGTCAGCGCCTGTGACCCCTGTAGGGCCAGTTGGTCCGATAGCGCCGTCAGCGCCTGTGACGCCGGTAGAGCCAGTCGGTCCGATAGCGCCGTCAGCGCCTGTAGCGCCTGTCGGTCCGGTAGTGCCGTCAGCGCCTGCTGCGCCAGTCGGTCCGGTAGTGCCGTCAGCACCTGTGGCGCCAGCCGGTCCGGTAGTGCCGTCAGCACCTGTGGCGCCAGCCGGTCCGGTAGCACCAGTGATTCCTGGATCGCCTGTTACGCCTGTGATACCCGTAGCTCCAGTGTTGCCTGTGGCGCCGGTAGGGCCGGTTGGTCCCGTAGGACCAATGCCCCCCGTGGCTCCTGTGGTGCCAGTTATACCAGTAGGCCCAACTGGGCCTGTCGGACCTGTTGGGCTATGAGAACAAATAAGGAAATCTGGGAGGCAGTAGTGATGATTATGCGGTGCATATTGAAGATGATTTATTTTATAATGATGGTAATGATAATGATCACAAACTTTTTTATTCATTCTAGTGTCTCCTTTATGTTTGCTTATTTTATCTTATGTATATCCAGCACAATCTGTGCGGCCACTTTGCCGCCAGTCTACTGGCTCTCAGACCGGATTATATCTTCAGCTTGCTCCAATACCGTGTTACCGTTAAACTGACTAGTGGCGGACCGAGTGGCATATTTAACACACTCTATGGTACAGCAGTGCCACAGGAATTTTTGATTGACTTTATTATGTTACATCATTATACTATTAGTTAGCTTAGGAAACTAATTGCAAAGGAATTTACCTATGGAAAAGCGGACTGCCATAATGCCCCCAAATACAAGAGCACAGTTGGGAGAAGTGTTGCTGCAAATAGCAGATGATGTTTTAGATGGTATAAATAATACACTGAAAGAATATCAAATTTCCGAAAGCAAATTTTCCTTGCTTTTGCTGCTGTTCAATACAAGCACGGACCAGCCGTTACAGCCTTCCGAAATTGCCAACCAGCTTGGAATACGACGAGCATCGGTAACCAAACAGTTAATTTGGTTGGAAGAAAATCAATTGATTACCAGAACGATATGTCCTGAAGATCAAAGAATGGTTAATGTCAGAATAACCGAAGAAGGTTACCGTCTTCTAAGCCGCGTTATACCGCACTACTGGCAGGCCTGCGCTAATCTCACCCAAAAATTAACAGATGAAGAGGCTGCTTGTTTGCTTGGTTTGCTAATAAAAACCGGTCTATGAGCATAAAATTGTACACTGTTTTTATGTTCCTATTTAATTAGCTTGGCTAACTTTTTGCTATAAAGGAACGAATATTATTTTCCCTGATAGTTAGCTTAGCTAATTATTTGCCTTATGCTTTAATTTCTTGAAACCATAAAAACCTAATAAGGAGGAACAGAAAATTGAACTTTGCAAAGGTTAGCGCTTATATTGAAAGCTTATATGAGGAAAGACAATTAACACAAAAACAATATACTGAGGATACCGCGTTGAAGGGTTTTGGGCCGGTAGTGGATGACGATGTTGCCAGAATGCTGCAAGTTTTAATAACGATAATCAAACCGCAAAAAGTTCTTGAGATTGGCACAAGTATTGGTTTTTCAACTGTTTCGATGGCAAAAGCAATTAAACATTATGGCGGTACAATAGTTACCATTGAAATGGACGAGGATGTGGCTAGACAAGCGGTTAAACATTTTGAACGGGAGGGGGTAACCGGGCAGATTGAGCTTAGAATTGGTGAGGCACGCACAATAACCTCAGGTATGAACGAAGAGTTTGATCTTATTTTCCAGGATGTCGGTGATAAAAAGCTGTATAACGAAATGCTTGAGGACTATATTAGATTGCTTAAGCCAGGAGGACTGCTAGTTGCTGAAGATACGCTCTTCCCTGTATTTGATTTTGGCTCTGATTGTGGCGATTTGACCCAGATGTGTGAGGCATTAGCTACATTCAATAAAAAAATTGCGGATTGTCCGCAATTTGAGAGTACTTTGCTGCCGATAGGGGATGGTTTGACAGTAGCGGTAAAAAGAACAAGCTAAAAATAATTTAAATGAAAGGTGGAAATTATATGAAAATGTCGGGAAACACAATACTCATTACTGGTGGCGGTTCCGGAATCGGGCTGGCTTTTGCGGAACGCTTTATCAAGGGGGGAAATCAAGTAATAATTTGCGGACGCCGTGAAGACGCACTGCAAAAAGCCAAAGAAACTTTGCCGGACATCATTACCCATACATGCGATTTGACGAGAGAATCCGAGCGTTCCGCATTATTTGACTGGGTAACAGTGAATTATCCAGAGGTAAATGTGTTAGTCAACAATGCAGGAGTTTTACAGCGTTTCAATGTGTTAAAAGCAGATGCGAAGAATAATTGGGGCTACTTCAGCAAAGAAATTACGGCAAATCTGGAAGCGCCTATTCACCTTTCTATGTTGTTCGCACCATTCTTTGCTGAGAAAAAAGAGGCAACTATTATCAATGTGACGTCTGGCCTAGCGTTTACACCGCTTGCGGTTACTCCGATTTATTCAGCCACTAAAGCAGCACTTCATTCTTTTACCGTGAGCCTAAGATACCAGCTTTCAGCTACTGCCATAGAAGTGATCGAAGTGGCTCCACCGGCAGTAAAAACGGATTTAAACGGGACGTGGCTAAACGCACATATGGAGCCGTTAGATGCCTTCGCAAACGGCATTTTCAAGGGATTAGAAGAAGGCAAAACGGAAATTGGATATGGCAATTCCATAGAGCGGATGCGTATGTCACGAGATGAAATTGACGCATTCACAGAAAAATTGTACAACGCAATGAAAGATTCAAGCAAATAACAGAAAACTTGATAAGGTCTGTATCTTCAGCATCCTAAGTTTGGGACATTGCCTCAAGGTGTCCGCCTGGAAAGAGTCCAAAGTTCACCTAATTACATTGGCGGAAAATTTCAGAATTTAGTTCCCACCACCAATGTCGTCAAAGAAAGCAGCTGGTGGGGAGGAGCTTGGGGAGGATCTTTTTGGTAAGGGAGAGCGGTTAACGCCAACAGAGGCTATTCCCACCATGATTAAAGGCGGGTGCGGCGCTATCGTCAATATTGGTTCGTATGCCGCCGTCCGGGGAAATCACGGTTCCAGCTATACGGCCGCAAAAGCTGGCGTGATCGGATTGACAAAAAGCATAGCGTTTGGCTATGCCAAGCAGGGTATCTGCTGCAATGTAATTAACCCGCGTGGAAAACTAGAACGGATATTGGACAGCACTCGGGAGGAATTTGCCATCCGGCCGGACAGATACTAGCAAAGATCATCATGAATTTCCCGGTAAAAGAATTTGCTGTACAGCAGGTGGTTCCTATTGACGCTAAATCCAATGGGCTGGTATAATAAAGCCATATTTAAATAGCGGCGATGGAGTTCGCCATAACCCCGTGCCAAACGGTGATGACTCCTACCACTTACGTGGTAGGAGTCTGTTTTTTTATCGGCCGTTGCTAGCTTAGCAATAAGCTTTGAATATAAATAATCCAGGAAGAGGCAAAGGGGGAATAACCATGAGCAGTAAGATTGCCGGAAGATGGTTTGGCGGAAAACGACTGGAAGGGATTTCAGGAACACACGGCCACACTACTTCTACCTTCCCCAATACTATTGGCCAAAGGTCAATCTAAGGAGGTGGTCGCAAATGGAACAAAAAATGGTACGCAGATGGGGAGAAACAGTACCGGCCACTCTTGGCGCAAGTGGCTGCCTATGGCGGGGAGCAGGGAGTTTCTCTGCAGACGGAATCTTGAAAGGGAATCCGGCTGAGAGTCAGGAGTGTGGTGGATCATGGTTTGGGTTTTGTTTCTACTGAATACGCTGATGTACGCTGGTACAGTTTATTGTGTACTGGTCATGTTAGAAGAGATGGGCAAACGTAATAAGGACACTAGAGCGCGACGGGCTGATCTAGCCATAAGATGGGCGGTAGGTTTTTCGTTATTGCAACTATTCTCCAATATTGCATTCACGGGCTAGCGGCCGACTTGCCGCCGGTGCAAGGCGGGGGCGGGTCAGCTGACCATAAATGGAGCGCCGCGTGTGCCTGGGGCCGTAAAGCTAGCTGAAGGGAGAGTAGCGTGCTGCTAATTGTGCTGGAGTATCTATTTAATTTATTTTTTTGCCGTGACAGTATATTTGGCCCTTTTATTAATGGAGAAGATTGGCAAGAAACGACCTGGAACATGGCAGGAGCGGACAGGACTGTCCGGCGTAATGGCAGCGGGTGCGACCATGTTTCAGCTGATTGCGCATGCTATCACGCTGGTTTATAGCGCGCGTCTTGTGGGTCAATAAATACTAAATAGTATATTAAGTCAAAGGAGGAATCTCTGTGCCCAAAATTGCAAGTCAAGCTAAACGATTACGGATTTATATCGGAGAAAGCGACCACTGGAAGCGGCGGTCCTTATATCACGCTATTGTGGAAAAGGCTAAAGAACTGGATATGGCGGGGGCATCGGTGTTTCGCGGCATTGTGGGCTATGGGGCCAACAGCCGGATTCATACGGCCAGTATTGTGGATTTATCTAGTGATTTACCCATCTTGGTGGAACTCATCGACAGCGAAGAGTATATTGTTAAGCTGTTGCCGTTCTTGGATGAGATGCTGGAAGAAGGTATGGTCACGATTGATGAGGTGGAGGTTATCAAATACGGTCGCAAGCCACCGAAACGCTAAAATATAGAAGGCGATCGCTATAAGTGCGGTGAACAAGTTGCTGGAAGTAATTTTGGTGCTGTCAGCGGAGCAATTGGCTCAACGGCACGGTAGGGATCGCCAGATTATTTTAGTAGTTAACAATTATCGGAATAAGGGAGAGTGAAGACAATGATTTCAGTACAGTTGCCCAATGGTAGACAATATGAATTCCACCATGTGGTATTTGATTACAACGGGACGTTGGCTGAGGACGGGCGTATGTCCGACGGGGTGCGGCAACTGCTAGCCGAACTGGCAGCCAAGGTGCATGTGGCGGTGATTACGGCGGACACCTTCGGTCTGGCGCGCCAAGAGTTAGCGACTGTGCCAGGTGTAGAGCTGATTATATTAGCAGCAGATCAGGATGGGACGGAAAAAGCTCGGTGTATCCAGGCGTGGGGCGCTGAGCATACCGTCGTTGTCGGCAATGGCATCAACGACCAGCCCATGTTTTTCATTGCAGGGTTGAAAATTTGCGTGCTGGGACCAGAGGGCGTTAGCACCGGCGCACTGGCAGCGGCAAACATTGTAGTACAGTCTCCTACGGATGCTATTAGACTGTTATTACAGCCCAAGCGGCTAATTGCAACTATGCGTGCATAAGGACTGGTTGTACGGTTTATGATCGAAAACAGGCTGGAACCATATGCGCAGGAAATTTGGGGATGCATTGCCCAAGGATACCGAGTCGCGGAAGCGACTTAGCAGCCAAGGGCCTTGCTTTTCACAATACATTGTTTGAGAAAGAGAAGGCATTACAGCCTCGCCGCCGCAGAACGAAAGAACAGCGCTAGTTTGAAGTTTATCTTGGCGGATTTGCCCGGGCTACCGTTTCGGCAGTTCCGGAAATACTGGATCAATATCTTCCATGGAATTCAGATATTCAGTTGAAATGCAATTCTAGCAAAACTTGTACATGAGTGTACAGCAGGTTTTGCTTTTTTTCTCTACACCTTCTTGTGGGACGCTTACTATCTAGCTCGGATTTCTACATCAATGAATTGAAAAATGCTGCTACATCTATCCTCCGCCAGATTATAACTCTAGAAACTAATTATCGCAGCCAAATTATTCCTTGACAAATATAGACACAGCCAAATATAATCTGACTTAGATAAGTCAATGAAAGTAGTGATATTGGATGTCACGAATTACTAAAGATCCTCAAATTCGTATGGTCGAAATAATTGATGCTGCCGAAGATCTTTTCAATGCACACGGTTACCAGGAAACACAAATAAGCGACATCGTCAAAGCTATAGGCGTATCCCAAGGGACCTTTTATTATTATTTCAAGGCTAAAGAAGAAGTCTTAGAAGCAATCGTCCGGCGAAAGGCGGATCGGCTTCTCGCTGAAAACGAGGACATTGCCGCCGCAAACGATATAGATGCTCCCCGTAAATTGGACCTGATCGTGCATAAACTCCTTAAAGGCATTTGCGGCCATGATGATTTGATTTTCGCGTGCTTGTTTAGCGAACAAAACCTACACATATCAGACAAGTTTGCCCGCCAATACAGCGAACGGTTTTCTCCCTTAGTGAAAAACATCATTGACGAAGGGATCGAACAAGGGTATTTCAACATTACCTATCCTGAAGAAACTGTGGAATTTGTTCTTGGAAATATTCGAGTATTGATAGATTCGCTATACAAAAAAGGTGCTGCGGCAAGGCTGGAAGCACGACTGGAAATAACACAAAAGCTTGTCGAGGCGGCGCTGGGGGCCGCAAAGGGCAGTCTTAGTTTTAAAAATTAACCATATTTTTACCTATAACTGACTTAACTAAGTCATATTATGACAAATGACAGGGAGAGGCTGAAATGAATAAGACAGTTTACGGCATACCAGTTACCGTAGACTCGAGATTATCTTTGGAAAAGGACTGTCAGGGGGAATGCCGCCGACATCTGGAATATACGATCTTCACCGGCGGCACGTTGAGCCAGACATTTGGGCAATATTTATGAAATATAGAAGGGTTTTTTGGGGGATTTTGGTACTGATTTTCGTTTTCACGGGCATAGTCGCAGCTGCGCCTACCAAACCAGTAATCAAGGCTGACAAGACCTATTATGACATCAATACCGGTCTGTATGTTCTGCGCGGTAATGTTTATATACAGGTAAGAGATCGAATCATAACAGCCGAACAGGCCAAGGTGAGCCTAAGTTCGTTAGAAGTCTGGGGCATGGGCGGCATCACTCTTACTCAGGGAGACATTTACCTGGAGGCAGACAGTGTGCATGTGTTCGGTTCTCAGAACAAGGCCGTGATTGAAGGTGATTTGACCTTCCGGCGGACCGGACTTACGGTCATTGCAGATAGGGTAGAATTCGACTGGAAAACAAAATTGTGTGTTTTCAACGGCAACGTTACGGTTACCCAGAATGAGAGTACTTGGCAGGCAATATCTGTTACTTACAATGTGGCAACCGGGGAATTTATTTCCACTTTCTGATGTTGCTGCCAGCCTCTCCCCTGGACCTTCGCCAGCAAGCTGCTGAGAGCAGGCTATAACTTTTTTGACGATCCAAAGATCGACGGACTGATCTATGTGACGACCGCCGATGATACCGCCCTGATGACCTGGTGGGTCAGGTCTGCCGCATACAGGAACAGCTAAAAATGATGAGGCAGCTGATAACCGGCAATACAAAAAGAGGTGCGAGGTGCATGATTAATGGATAAAACGCGTGACATTGCTCAGGTTTGGAATCAGAAAGACTCCTTGGAGCAAACTGTCATTGCTGGGCTGCATGGCGCGCCCGAGATAAAAAGAGAGGAAAAACGTGACTATTTAGGCGTCTTTAGGGAGCAGGTAATTGCTTACCTCACACAAAAACAGGCGAAAGAGGCAGCCCTATATCCGGAAATCAAGCAGGCGCTGGAACATGAGAAGTTCGATAAGTTAATCATCAACGGCAGCCTTGATAACCACTTCATTGGCAAATATCAGCTACTTGCAAAAAAAATGCAAAAATCATATACCGTAATCGTTAATTCTGACTCTGATAAAGCAGCCGGTCTCGTTGTGGCCAGCAGCGAAGCCGTCGGGCTTCAGCATGTTGCTGCTAAAGACCGCTATACCCGCCTGCAGGAAAGCGGCATCCCGGAGAAACTGATTGCTGCAGCTGGCAAAAAAATTTGCAGCGACTGTTTAACTAATATCCTCACAACCGACCCCAGGGAAGAAATAAACTACTCCCCGCTCACCTGGTTAGATAGACTGACAGGATACTGCTGCCCAGCTCACGGGGATTAGCTATTGTGGGAAAGGGCAAGCGGACAGGTGCGTTGTCCCTGAATAAGATGATACAATAAGAATGGCAAAGATAACGGAAGATAGTCCTGGAGACGTTTGTCCGTATGCAGGCTGACCGAATTATCTATGTACACGTGAATATACAGTTTGGCTGAAAAGAAAACACAGCCCTTGAAGCCAGGCGGGGAGTGGGTTCAAGGGCTGTGGAAAAATATGGAATATCTTTCCCCGGATGTAGCTAGAAAACACTAGTACCTTGCCAGCTCTAAAACAGTAGAATAATGGCGAGGCTATTTTTCGCAAATCAAGGCGGAGGAAGGAGGCATACCGGACGTATGCCGACTGACGACAACGCAGAGTTGCGGAAAATAGACCGTCAATATTCACTGAATTAGGGCTGACAAGGTACTAGCTTATAAAGTAAAGAAAATAAAAGGCTAAATCGTAGTTCAACTGTATTGACCTCCGATTTAGCCTCTTTCTGTCTTCCTACAGTAGTATAGCGCCCTTTACACATGCGCAGCGGGCGATGAGCACTGCAGATCAATGCACCGGAACACAAGGCGAAGTTGTTCGAAACCGCCGGTAAGGCGAGTTTCGATTCTTTCGCGAAGTTTAAATAATCTATTGACTTAAAAAAGTTGGGAGCTTATTATTGTAATTGATATTGATTGTGATAATCAATATCAATTACAATAAGCTGACTGATTCAGTCAGCTTATTGTGTGAAATTATTATAATTTCTCTAATGCTACTCGTCAAACGTAAACCACCGGTCCTGTCGGGGACCGGCTTAGCGGCAGCAGAGACAGAGAAAAATAGGAAAGGAGTGTAAACTTCAGGTATTTTAATAGGAAGTTTGTGAAATCATTACATATTATTACGTAAACACAGGTAAAAGACACATTGCGTTACAATTGGGAGGAAATAGTTTGAAACAGAAAAAGCATAAAATTTTATGCTCGCTGATTAGCGGCGCTCTTCTATTCGGCCTGGCCGGACAAGTTGCGGCCGAGGAGTCTGTACAGGAAGAATTCAGTTTTGATGAGTATGTCATTACAGCCAATCGGATGCCGGTCAAAGCAACAGAAGTGGCGGCCAATGTGACGGTCATTAATCGGGAAGAAATCGACAGGGGAAATTATTCCAGCGTACCGGAAATGTTGAGAAAGGTTAATATTGCTGTTGAGGAGGGCGGCGGCGGTGCTATTCCTATTCTAAATGGGGATAAGCGGGTGCTGATCCTGGTGGATGGCCGTAGGATGAATTGGGACCAGATTGTCATGGCAGGCAGTAAAGGGGGGTATAATCTTGATAATATACCAGTCAAAAATATAGAGCGAGTTGAAATCGTACGCGGCCCGTCCTCTTCTTTGTATGGCAGCGATGCTGTCGGCGGGGTTATTAATATCATTACGCGCAAGACAACTGGTGAAAATACTACCTTAACGGCCGAAACCGGTAGCTGGGGGCACAGGCGCTATGCTTTTTCGAATGAAAATAAATTGGACAATGGTTTTAGTTATTTTATTACGGCAGAAAGAAAAAAACAGGATAATTATAAATATAAAGATAAAGATGGGCATATTAAAGAATTTGCCCAAACCTATGGAGAGCAGGATTCACTTAATTTTCGCTTAGACAAAGAATTAGATAACGAAAAATCCTTATCATTGCAGGTTAATTATGTGGATAAGGATAGCGGTTCCAGTATGAAGGCCCCTGGATATCCTCAATATTATCCCTATGGCTACAAAAGTTCGCGGGATAGTAATGTTGCCTTAACGTATAACTTAAGCAAAGATGGCTTTTTCAGGGTTTATCGCCATAGTTCCGATGATGAAACTTCTCGTGATGGATCTACAATTGGTTACAAAGTTCATCGCAGTGCCGTCGGCATGGAATGGCAGCAGAGAATGCAGTTAAATGACCAGCATACTTTAGTCAGTGGAGCTGACTGGCGGCAGAACGATTATGAGTACGTTAGTCAAGTTATTGATGATTCTTATACCACAAAAGCAATTTATCTGGAAGATAATTGGAAATTACCCCATGACTGGACAGTGACATTAGGGTCGCGTTATGATGATCACAGTATCATCGGCAATCATGTTACCTCGCGTGTAACGGCAAATCGCAAATTGAATAAAAAAACAAATGTGTTTGCCTCTTGGGGACAATTTGTAAAATCGCCGACAGTAGAAGATTTATTCAGTAATGCCCCCTGGTTTGTGGGAAATCCTGACCTCCGTCCGGAGACAGGGGATACCATCACACTTGGTATGAATAGAGAATTTGATCGGAATACAAATTTGCAGTTAAGTGTCTTTAAAAGCCGGGTGGAGGACGCTATTGCTTATGACTATACGAACCAACCAGGATTTGCCTATAATATAGATGAGCAGAAACGACGGGGCTTGGATTTAACTTTAGCTCATAAATTATCGGATCAATGGACCGTAGCTGCCGGTTATTCCTATATAAAAGTGGAGAACAAAGATGTAAAGACAGGGGCAACTGGGTTTACGAATGACAAAGACAACAGCCAGCCCAACGGCTACCGTCTTAATGTTCAATATACGCAGGAGCAGTGGGATGCAGGGGTAACATTGCGGTCTGCCAGCGGCCGGGACGCAGAATCTTTTGGCGGCAGCCATTATGCCGTTCTTGATATGACTGTTAATTATCAAATGAAACCCGAAACCAAGTTGTATTTAAAAGGCTATAATTTAACAAATCAATCCTATTCGATAAAAAGTGGAACTACTTGGGGGAATGGTTTGGCTTATCCGATGGCTAAACGCAATTTTGTTTTTGGTTTGGAGCACCGCATTTAAAGATACAATGAAGTGTTTTACGGGCACTGTCCAGATTTTTAGTGGACAGTGCCTGTTTTCTGATAAATTATTAAGTAAATAGCGCAATGGTGCATTAAATTTCAAAATCAAAGTGGTGTCTCGCGCCATCTCACTTTCGCCGGAGAAGCCGCTCTATGTGGATTGTATTATTGATCGGCAGTTGTTCATACAAAGGAGCATTCATTTTTAAAATCAGCTCTCTTTCCGAATACTTATCAAAGAAAACACAGCCCGTGAGGCCAGGTGATGCCTGGGTTCACGGGCTGCAAAAAATATGGTATATGTCGTTTTCACTGATAGTTGCAATGTGATATTTTTTCTGTAACTGCATGATAGCAGGTATATCCTCAATCGTGGCGTTTCTATAAACCATTGTACCGTCCTCCTGATAAAACGCTTCAAGAACATTGTACCATTATTCAGGCTCTAATCCAAACATGAGATCTAACAAGTGAATGCCCTTTTTCCCGCCAAGATTGATGCTTTTGGTACAGGCAACACAATAACAGACAACTTCGGCGGAATTAATTTTATCGCAGTGTTTTTTCATTAAAGCGATCTGTTCTTCTTCCGTATACGGCTGCAAAAGACCTTCCGCATTCTCAATGAAACGTTTTGGCGCAAACTCGCCATTTGCTTAGGAAGCGGCTCATAGAGCGTAGTGCCGCAAAATCTAGTTTTGCCACGCCTGCAGGGGGCTCCGGCGGAAACCAAATAGGAACCCCAAGGAACAGGTGCGGTCAACTTGCTGACCAGTTGGCTTTCTTTCCATTCATGTTAGCAGAAATTACCAAGTCTATCGATATTTACACGGAACATACGTTCTGGTATTATGTAAATGGAGGTGGATAGTGATGAGGGAACATACGATAGATTTACTAAGTATCCCTATTTACCAGCAGATGGCTCGGATAGCTTATGTCGACCGGTGTATGGTAAAGTGGGCGGGAATGCTTCTGTCTGAGCACAACGAACAGATGAAAGAGAAAGAAAGCAAAAGCGATGGGGCTCGTTGATTTTTCCCGTTTTCCCCGCAGGAGCGTATTGTGCATCGACGTAAAATCATTCTTTGCGTCCGTAGAGGCGGTGCGGCGGGGGCTTGACCCGCTGGAAGCCTATATTGCTGTAGTATCGGATGTGAGGAGAACCGGGGCGATCGTACTGGCCAGCAGCCCGAGGGTTAAATTGGAATATAATATCAAGACCGGAAATCGACTCTTTGAAATTCCCCAGCGTTCGCCGATTATGGTAGTGGAGCCAAATATGGCGCTATATATCGATATAAACCAGGCCATACAGAACATATTCCGCCGTTTCGTAACAGATGAGGATCTACATATTTATAGCATTGATGAGTCCCTATTGGATGTTACCGCATCGCACAATTTGTTCGGACCGGCAGAGGCGATTGCGGAAGCCATCTTAAAGACGGTGAAGGCTGAGTTGGGTCTTATTGTGACTATAGGCATTGGCGATAATCCGCTGTTGGCAAAACTGGCACTGGATAATGAAGCCAAACAGCGTCCGCCGTGGATGGCAAAATGGACGTATGAGATGGTGCCGGAAACAGTATGGAAAATACAGCCGCTGACTGCGTTTTGGGGTATAGCCAGAGGCTATGATGAGAAACTCAAGCGAATGGGAATTTATACGATTGAGGGGCTGGCTCACGCCAACCCAGTGTGGTTGCAGAAAACCCTAGGCGTAATGGGGTTGCAGTTATATTACCACGCATGGGGCTTGGATGCCAGCATCATTAGCCGGAAGGAACGGCCGAAAAGTAAATCCTATAGTAAAAACCAGATATTAATGCGGGATTATTATGTAAAAGCAGAAATTCTCATGATCATCAAGGAAATGGTGGGAGATGTATGCGCTAGGCTGCGTAAGCACCAGGAAAAATGTCAAGAGGTATATTTGGGGATAGGATACTCGGACAGGAATTTTAAGCTGGGTTTTACTGCACGAATTAAGCTGATCCGCCCGGAACACGCAACCGATATCATTAGTGAAGCGGCCCGCCAGGAATTTAGTAAGCGGTGGCAAGGTGAACCGGTACGATCGGTAAATATTACGGCTGGGAAAATCGTGTCACAAGGACTTGAGCAGTTGGAACTGTTTTTTGCCGGAGAAGAAAAGAACCATGCGATCGATAGAGTAGTAGACGATCTCCGGCAGCGCTTTGGCAAAAAAACGATCTTTTATGCCGGGTCGCTGGCTGGTGGAACCTTCCTTGAACGGGCGGATTATGTGGGCGGGCATAAAGGAAAAAGTGAATGATGTAAAGAGGACCGATTGCCCGCCTCTCATCAGCATGATCATAAGTATGCATCACTTTGCGGTGTGTTTCTGGGACTTGAAGACGCTCGCGTGCATAAACCGTGATTTTCACATAACCCATAGCGCGATTTTATTCGTTGTTGCCTCAAGTGTTACTTTAGGCCAAGGGCGGAGTGCTTGGGCAGGATATCTTTACAGTGGCGTCGGCATTGGCATTGCATTTACCGATATCTTTGTCCCGCTGTTTGATCGTTTAGGCGACTGGACCAGGAGTTTCACTTGGGCGCAATTGGTTATATAATTTTTCGATGCGTTGTGTGATTTTTAAACGGTAATTTGCGCTTGACAATAAATAAACATGGTATTATATTAGTTATATAAAACTAATTAAAAGAAGGGTATAATCAGTATGCAGCAAGAGGAAGTCATCGTTAAAGCGATCAATATCATATCAGAATCAATGCGCGCAAGCATGCGCAAATATAAAGAAGACAAGCAGAGCTCGAAAGAACTGTTTAATCTGTCGATAACCCAGTTGCATTATCTGCATGTAATAAAGGAACGAGCGAATGTTACCATTACTGAGCTTGCCGAAATATTTGGCGTACAAAAATCGACAGTTACGGTGACGGTCAATAAACTTTTACAAAGCGGATTTATTGAAAAGCTTGCGTCAAAAGACGATTTGCGGGTAGTGTACGTGAGTTTGACTGAACAAGGCAAGGAGCTAATTGAGCTGGAAAACAAGGGCTACCGTCAATTCGCTGCCTCAATTTTAGCCATGTTGAACGAAGAGGAGCAAGCGACATTTGCATTCCTTTTAAATAAAGTGACAAACAATATTACCCGCTAGTAAGCGGGTTTAAATAAAACACATGGTTAGTTTATTAAAACTAATTATATAAAATTTTAAGGAGGAACTTATGAAAATAGTAAAGTGTCTTGTTTATGCTGTGATCGTGCTGATGCTTAGTGCTGGAGCAGCGGTTGGCTGTTATGCCAACGAGTATGAAGAGCGGCAAACGCCGGGAATCTTTTTGATTGTTACGGATAGTTCCAAAGAAGCCTATGGTACTCAGCTTAAGGCTGCAGTATTTTCACAAATACGAAAACAGTTACATAGTCCAGTGAACCAAGCGAGCGAAAGTAAAAATCAAAATACAAACAATGAGACTAATAAAATCAATTGGGCCGAAGCCGACGAGTTGTTGGAACTGGCCAATCGTTCCGGGTCCAATCAGATATTAGTGGTAGAAATATTGCCAATTAAATCTGATTTTAGCGATATCTTATTTTATAAGGCGATCAAGTCGGAAGCCACGCTCAGAATTTGCTTGTATGATGCTGCAAAGAGGCAGTACATTTTAACTGCAGAGGTAGCTGGAACAGGGATAAACAAAACGTACATACCTTATACTTCCGTCGGGAAAAAGCCGACAGTATGGGAAGCTGTACACAGAGCGGCCACGGCGGCAGCAGAAAAAATCAATCAAAACGAGGAAGCGAGACTCTAACGCTGCACATTCCGGCTTAGGAGGCAGAATGATGAACAGGCGACAATTTATTACCTACAGTGGCAGTGCCCTTATCATGGCAGGTGGTTTTTCGCTGTTTCCTTCACTGGATCAACTGCAGACCGTGGAGCGGGAGAACCCTGCTGCTTTGGCAATGATAATGGAACCGGAGATGGCTAATATATTATACTATGCTGCCTTAGCTCCCAGCGGGCATAATGCGCAGCCCTGGACCGTAAAGGTCATTACCGGCCGCCATTGGATTGTTGGCACAGATAGCAGACGGTGGCTGCCTGCCGTTGATCCCGAAAACCGGGAAATGATGATTTCCATAGGCGCTTTTTTGGAAAACCTGGCAACAGCGGCAAGCAGCCAAGGATATGAAGCCGAAATACAAATCCTGGCCCAAAGCACAAAAGCGCAAGAGATCGCCGCTGTAAAATTGCATAAAACAGGTTATTCTGACCATTCTCTCATCCAGCAAATGGAATTGCGCCGGACGTTGCGAAGTACTCTTCTGACCAAAGAATTATCGAATGAGGATACTCAATTGCTTACGCCGGGGTATCCGGATGGCTTTTATTATCCAAGAGGCTCCCGGGAAAGTAAGATTCTGGAGGAAGCCACTATTTCAGCGAATGAAATACAAGCCTACCGTGATTCTGCTCAGCAGGAACTGGCGGGATGGATTCGCTGGTCAAATCAAGACAGCCGGCGGTATGGGAATGGATTAACGCCGGAGACCATGGAAATTGAAGGGCTATCACGCTGGTATGTGAAAAATTTTTATACCTATGAATCGGTGTTAAAGCAAGAATTCAGGGAAGCAACTATTCAGAAGGTAAAGGAACAAGCTGCGGCCGGCAGTGGCTGGCTGGTGCTTGCCAGTAAAAATGCAACTGTAGCTGAACTGATTCGGACCGGGCGAAATTTGCAGCGAATCTGGCTTAGGCTGAGGGCGCGGAACATTGGCCTGCATCCGATGACCCAGGCGATAGAAGAAGCAGCGACTGCTGCAGCGCTTCCGTCAGCCTTAGGTAGTAGCGGCGATATACAATTATTGCTGCGCGTGGGGTATGTCAGCCATTATCCCCGGCCGGTGAGCCTGCGGATGCCTTTGCAGAAAATAATAATATGATGCAGCCTGAATAAACTAAAATGCCCATCAATCCTTGAAATCATTAGGGTTGTGGGCATTTTTCTTTATTGTGATTTAAGCGGGCTGCAGCTGAGCGTTTGAGACGGAGCGGGCTATGAGACCAGGGCGTTCAGCCTGTTGCGTTGTTGCCAATGACTTTTCACGCTGGCGTGTTGCATTCGGCTGAAAAGAAAACACAGCCCGTAATCCAGGCCGGGCCTGGGTTCATGGGCTGTGGGGAAATAGGGTACTCGCAGACCAAGGAAGAAAACATTAGGGTTCCGATGCGGCGTTCTGCCCCCGCAGGGACTACACTTCGGCAACAACCCTGCAGGGGAGACCTGTCAGTCCTTCATAATTGACCGGATAAGTATGCACTAAAAACGGCTGGCCTTTGGCCGCTGCAAGCAATGCATCCAGATTTGCCAGATTTTCAATAACAAAGACTCCATGATCAGCACAATACTGGTCAGCCCGGGGATGTTCAGCCGGCTTGCGAATACCTGGGAAATCAATCCCAATCATGCTTACCTTTTTATTTACAAGATCGGTTATTAGCGCATCTGACAATTCGAGTCTAGTTTGGAGATAGGCAGGCGTGCCAAACTTGTTTTCTTTTAAGCACCCCGTATAAAACATAACAAAATCATGTTCAGCGATTTCGTCCCTATTGATATCGCCTGCTTCAATTTCTCTTTCTTGCACGTGGCTGACATCAAACAGTATTCCTCTTCTTTCGGTATTCTCCAGCGGAAATTTTTTGTTCATAACGTCGAAGTGGGTGCCGATATGGCCGAATTGAACCACAGGGGGTATTTTACCGGCACCAGTCACACTTGACATTAAATTTAGAATTTCTTCAGTAACAGTAACTGACAGATCAATTTTCATTAAACATCTCTCCTTATATTGCAAATGATTTCCTAGGAAACAATATTATTGTAGCGCAAAATGGTTTCCTTGTAAACTATTTTGTGCTTAGTTTATTTTATTTTGAATACACATTACGGTATAATAATAATGTAATATTAACTATATAAAGTAAGGTTGGTATCAGGCTGCATAAGAACGGAAAATTCAGATGCTAATTCAAGAAATAAGTAAACAGAAGGTAGGGAAAAACCATGAAGGTAAGCAAAGCCTTTGAAGCCTTTGCCAAAGAGGCTCCAAGAGTACAGGACGCCTGGATGGAGTTTGTGCAGACACTGGATAAAGCAAGCGCTCTTGACAAAAAGACCGAAGAACTCGCCTATATTGCGGTGCTGGCCGCAGTCCGCCTTGAGGGCGGCCTGCCTTTTCATGTGAAAATGGCAAAGTCTCTGGGCGCGACCCGGGAGGAAATCATCAGCGCCGTTTTGGTGGGGCTGCCCGCAACTGGGAATATTGTGGTACAGGCGCTGCCTATTGCGGTGGCCGCGTTTGACGAGGAGTAAAGGATGGCCTGTACGCTTGATTTTGTAGAATATGTCTGCGACCAGAATCGCCGGTGCGGGAGAAATCCGGTACAGAAAGATGTTCGGGGAGTATATGGTCTATGTAAACAATAAGCCTATTTTGCTTGTCTGCGATAATACCGTGTTTGTGAAATAGCGAAATGATATTACGATACCCGCAATCATCACTAATGTATTTATGGGTATTGGCTATAATCATCAGCACAGCCAGAAGCCCATTCTCCTGATATTTGGATTTATTCTTTGACGTTACCCATTGAATAAATTGGTAATTGAGTGATAATATATATATGATAGAACATATGTACTGCTTTAAAGAAATCAGGTGAAATGAATGGATTATGTGCAAGGTACTTTTTTTGAAAATATGCATAAGGCCCCCTTGGCCGACAGAATAAGACCAAGAACCCTGGAAGAATATATTGGGCAGGCACATATCCTGGGCAAAGGCAAGGTGCTCAGACAAATCATCGAAGCCGATAATATGACTTCAATGATTCTGTGGGGGCCGCCTGGTGTCGGCAAAACCACCCTCGCAATGATTATCGCCAATATTACCAACGCCAGGTTTATCACCTTCAGCGCCGTAACCGCCGGTATCAAAGAAATTAAGGAGATCATGGCAAAAGCGGAACAGAGCAGACGGATGGGGGAGCGGACCGTAATTTTTGTGGATGAAATTCACCGTTTTAACAAAGCACAGCAGGATGCTTTTCTTCCTCACGTGGAGAAAGGCAACATTATTCTCATTGGCGCTACCACCGAAAACCCTTCATTTGAGGTTAACGCCGCCTTGCTCTCGCGCAGTAGAGTGTTTGTCCTGTATTCTTTGCAACCAGAAGATATTATCAAACTATTAAAGTATGCGTTGCAGGACCAGAGAGGCTTTGGTGGCCAAGCGATTGAGATTGCCGAAGACCTGCTGGAACTCATTGCCGTATATTCCAATGGCGATGCCAGAACCGCGCTTAACGTGCTGGAAATGGCGGTGATGAGTGGTGACAAGCAGGGGGATGCTACAATAATCAGTAAAGATATCGTGGAAGACTGCATGCAAAAGAAGACATTATTGTATGATAAAAACGGGGAAGAACACTACAATCTTATCTCAGCCTTGCATAAATCCATGCGCAACAGTGATCCAGATGCCGCGGTCTACTGGCTGGCCAGAATGCTGGAAGCAGGGGAAGAGCCCTTGTTTATTGCCAGAAGGCTGGTTCGCTTTGCCTCAGAAGATGTGGGCTTGGCCGATCCCAGAGCTTTGGAAATGGCCGTCGCCGTGTATAATGCCGTCCATTATTTGGGCATGCCCGAGTGCAATGTGCATTTAACGCAGGCAGTAGTGTATCTTTCGGTGGCCGCTAAGTCCAATGCGCTGTATATGGCCTATGAAAGTGCGAAAAAGGATGCGAACAGTACCATGGCGGCAGGTGTGCCGCTGCACCTTCGCAATGCGCCAACTAAGCTAATGGCAAACCTCAACTATGGCAAAGGCTATCAATATGCACATCAGGCTGCGGATAAAGTAACGAATATGCAGTGCTTGCCGGAAAACCTGAAAGACCGTCAGTATTATCGGCCTACCGCTCAAGGGCTTGAAAAAAATATAAAAGAGCGCTTGGAATTTATCAAAAAGCTGAAGGCTGAAAAAAAGTAGGGACCCGACTCATTAGCAGCAAAGGTATAATTCCGGCCAATATGCGATGAAAGCGAGGAAATAACTAATGTTTAGAAAAATGAGAAGAGGTAAGCAATTATTATCAATGGAAGACCTTGTAGCAGTAATGGACAGGTGTACAAATGGTGTCCTAGCGTGCTTAGGTGATGAAGGTTATCCTTACGCAGTTCCCCTTAGCTATGTCTATTTCAATGGCAAAATCTATTTTCATTCAGCTAAAGCCGGACATAAAATCGATGCGATTATGAACAACCCTAAGGTATCTTTTTCAGTAATTGATGAGGATACGATAGCAAGTGAAAAATATACTACTTATTTCCGCAGCGTTATTGCCTTTGGTAAAGCAAGAATTGCAGAAGGTGATGAATGGCTGGCAGCTTTTGCGGCTTTAGTTGAAAAGTATTCAGGAGATCAACCTGAAGAAGCAAAACATCAGGAAATAACCGGATGTGCGCAATCTTATCTTATTGCAATTGACGTCGAGCACATAACGGGCAAGGAAGCCATTGAGTACGTCAGACGAAAAGGTAATTCTTGATTCATAATGCGACCTTGAATTTAATGCAGAAAAAAGTTTTTATAAAATCGTTGCCCCGCGGCAAAAGAGCTATCAGGATGGCACAGAGAGACTGTCCTGGGCACTTCCCGTACAGGCAATCAATATTTATATCAGAATGCCCCAGCAATGATTCAACAGCTCATTGCCCTGAATGAGACGTCTATCGTGGAGAGCTACTACAGCGAGATTATATTAACGCCTGCTGCCGGAAGGTAGCGGGCATTTTTCTTAAGTGCATTTTGTCCGGCCTGATATTTGATTAATTTACAGCCTTGCAATAATGTACTATATGCTCTATTTTTCCTGATGTATAATTTATGATATTAACTCCAAGGAGCTTATAGCATGAACATTACATCTTTTTTGATATACTGCGTTATTGTAACATTTACACCTGGACCTACCAATATTGTTATATTGTCTACGGTACAGGGGCTTGGCATAAAAAAAGCTCTGGAATTCTCGTATGGAGCAACAATTGCCTTTGGGGCCTTACTTGCCATGTCGGCCATATTAAATACCCTGCTTGTGTCCATAATACCGAAACTATTGATTGGCATGCAGATAATAGGAACCCTTTATATTTTGTATTTGGCATATCAGATATACAAAATGGATACATCAGAGGCAACTGAAAAACAAGTTGCCACGTTTAGGTCGGGCTTTATCATGCAGTTTGTAAATCCCAAGGTAGTGTTGTTTACAATGACGGTAATCCCCGGTTTTGTTATGCCCTACTACACTGACCCCCATGTACTAACAATATTTATTGCGATTATTACTGCTATTGGCTTTTTAGCATTTGTCACCTGGGTGCTTTTCGGGGCGATTTTTAAAGAAATCTTGATGAAGTATCAAAAACTGGTTAATGTTAGTATGTCACTTTTTCTGATATATTCTGCTATAATGGGCTCAGGATTGGTTGAGCTTATTGGGAGATGAAGGACATGGAAAGATTCGTATATAAAAAATCATCAGATATCACTGCGCTGTCAGCTAGTTTTACAGATTTCACCTATAAAAAGCATTGTCATGAGGAATATGCACTAGGTGTGACCCTGCGTGGCATTCAAGAGTATAATTTAGATGGCAGTTTTCATGCGTCATATGAGAATGGGGTTATGCTCTTCAATCCTGAACAGATACATGATGGCAGGGCACATGATAGCTCGGGGCTTGATTATGTTATGCTATATATTGAGCCGAGACTGTTTTTGGATATCCTAGGCAAAAAGGATATGGTTCGTTTTACAACTCCAGTTGTCTATAATCAGGCTCTCAGGAATAGTATCTTACATCTTTCCGATGCAATTCAGAGTGATGAAGATGAAGTCTTGTGTAGTGAACTGCTCCTATCCCTTGTAGATAACTTTAATCCAACGACTATCTTTATAGATTGTAAAAAAGATAATAAGCTAATTCGTAAAGCAAAGGAAATGATTTATTCTAAATTAGATGATGTAATGAGTCTTAATGAAATATGTAAAGAGTTTTCTATCTCAAAATACCAGTTTATCAGGTTATTTAAAGCTAATGCCGGAATTTCCCCATATCAATATTTTATATTTTGCAAGGTAAATCGTGCTAAGCAGTTATTAGAAAAAAATAAGGATATTTACTCGGCTGTGGCAGAATGTGGGTTTGTTGATTTATCTCACTTAAATAAGCATTTTAAAAGAATTTATGGAATAACAGCGTTCGAATATAAGTCACATTTAAACCTGAACTAGAGAGAATGCCGTGTCAATGTCCCCATCTTCTGTGCTGAATCTTATTGGTGCCGAACTAATGAAGGTCATTCCGGGTGAAATCGAGATTCTAATGCAGCTTTGAGTCCAATGCCTGCCGGAGTCCCGGTCCTGACAATTGAATTTAAGGTTAATCTTCTTGCCCCTGCGAAGGGCGATATTACTCACTTAAGTCGACAGTTTAAAGCAGTGATGGTGTTACAGCAAATGAATACTTGAAGCTGATAACTAGAGGAGGGTTATTAATGAGGTTTGACAATAAAATCATTGCCGTACTGCGGGAAGACCTTTTGCTGTGGCAGAAGCTTAATATAACTGCGTTTATTATGAGTGGGATCGGCGGACAGCAGGATGTACTGGGTGAACCATACGTGGACGGCACCGGCAATACGTATTTGCCGATGTCGAAACAGCCAATCATGATATACTCTGCAAACGGCGAACAATTAAAAGACTTACTGCTGAAAGCGTTGAACAAAGAAGTAAATATGGCAATATATACCGAAGAACTGTTTAATACATACAATGACGTTGATAACCGGGCCAAGGTTGCCGAGTTTGATGCTAACGACCTTAATCTGGTGGGTATTGGCATGGTAGGCAAAAAAAACCATGTCGACCGCTTAACCAAGGGGTTAAGTCTGCATGAGTAAAAATGACTGTTGGTTTTGAAAAGAGTCGGCCTATGACAGTGGGGACGGTCCTTTTTTGGCATCAGGTTGCATAAAATATTGGAGACCAAGTGTAAGCACTATCGGTTCCGGCCATAGTGCTTACACTTATTGCTTAATTGCTTGGACTTTCTTTACCTGCCTCCATTTACAGGCAGGATAACTGGCATGTTATTAGAAACTTATATTATAATATTGTCTCAGCGATTTCGGGCTGAGTGAAGCCTGAGTCCCGGATATTCAGTTTTTTCAACTGGGACCCTGCTTGAACTGCTGATATTATGTTTGTTCAGAAGAGGAAATAATATGGATTTTGTGCGACAAAAGGTAATAGCCGGGCTTTCGATCTGGCTATATTGGTTTTCGCTTTCTACATATATACCCATTTTGCCGACTTATGCCAAGGACCTCGGGGCCAGTTACCAGATGATCGGCGTCATTCTGGGGTCCTATGGCCTGACCCAGGTGCTGTTGCGGCTGCCGCTGGGGATAATCTCCGACCGGCTGGACCGCCGCAAGGTTTTTCTGATAGCCGGTACCGTTCTCGGTCTGGCCGGCAGTCTCGGTATGTGGCTGTTCCGTGACATATACTGCTTGCTTTTCTTCCGGCTGCTTTCCGGCATTGCCGCCACCGCCTGGGTGCTGCAGACGGTGTTCTTCGTCCACTGCTATCCGCCGGCCGAGGGCGGTAAGGCCATGGGGCTGGTCAATGCCATCGTCAACTCCGGTGAGATGTCGGCGATGTTTGCCGGTGGTCTGGTCGCCCAATACTACGGGCAGGAACAGTCGTTCCTGCTGGCGGCGCTAATCGCTTTGCCGGCCCTGGCAGGCAACTGGGTTGTCCGCGAGGTGCCCGCGCAGACGGTGCGGCAGTCAGTTAGCCTGGGCGATATCGTGGCTATGGCCCGCGATTGGTCGCTGGCGCTGCCGTCGCTGTTAGGCATGGTGATCCAGGTTATCAGCTTCGGGACCGTGTTCAGCTTCGTGCCGCTAGTCGCCCAGAACCTTGGTGCCAGCTACGCCGAGATCGGTTTACTGCCGATGATCTACTTGCTGCCTGGTATCATGGCATCGCTCCTCAGCGCTACTTTTTTCCGGCGTATTTTCAGCGAGCGCTTGATGGTGGCGGGCGGTTTTTTGCTGATGGCCGCCGGCTGCTTTGCCATTCCCCTTGTCCCGGATATCATGACCCTGTTTGTGACCCAGGCAATAGCCGGCTTCGCCCGGGGACTGGTTTTCCCCATTCTCATGAGCCTGGGCATCCGTGATATCGCCGGCCACCGCCAGGCCACCGCGATGGGCTTTTTTCAGACCATTTACGGTATGGGCATGTTACTGGGGCCGCTGGTTGTGGGGGTGATAAGCGGCTGGGCGGGTATGGTCTGGGGGTTTGCGTTCGTGGGTATGGCCGGGGTGCTGGGGGCCGGAGCGGCCTGGGCCGCGGTGGCCGTCCGCCGCCGGCCGGAGGAGGTTAAAAGGAACTTTACCTGATAACCTAGTTTCACGGCAACTGGAGCTAACGGCCACTCCTCTTTATAACAGTTGCAGTCCTGAACGCAGGTAGATAGTGCCAGAGCGCATAACTGAAGCAAGGGTGCCCGGCGTCTGATGGAATCTAAAGAAAGTCGTCTATTCGCCCAGCGTGCGGGCTGCGGGGATATCCCTAAAACAGGTCGGTTAGGGGTAGTTTATCACCTTAACCGGCCTGTCTGTATTCACTGGATTAGGATAAGGAAGCAAAAAGAGCGTCCCTGTGCTTACGTACAGCGGCAGATGAGCGTGGAACACCCATTTGGGACCAGTGGCGAGCAATGGGTTACACGTACTTTTGCTGCTGTTTTTCTGCCTATGCGGCTGTTTCGGCCCATAGCTGCTTGCAAAGGTGGCTGTTTTCGCCCAGTCTGACGTGGTATTTGGTGCTGCCGCCCACCGGCGGCAGCTGGCGGTGGTTTGGCAAGAACGCGAGGAGAGGCAAAAAAACTATGAAGGGTGGCACATCCTCCCGGGAGTGGCGGTGCTAAAATAAAAATAAAATTTCTTAGAAGGCCGTCCAAAATCAATTGTCAATTTGAATCAATTTTATCTGACAACAAACCGGTCGCGGTAGAGAGGAAGGATTAGTAATATGAGTGGGAGCGTAGCCGTTGGCTGTATAGGTGCCGGTAACATTGCAAAGGCAATGCTGACGGGAGCAGAACAGAGTGGCGTTTATTTTCCGAATCAGCTTGGAATTTTCGATGTCTCGCCAACAATTTGTGATGCTTTTAGGGGAAAGGGATACAGCGTTTTTTCATCGATAGATGCTTTGGTTAAAGAAGCTCCCCTTGTGGTAGTTGCTGTAACGCCGCAAGCAATAGATTCGATCATGCCGCAACTTAAGAATGCATTACCTGCTGAAACCGTGCTTCTTTCTCTGGCAGCAGGAGTCAGTAGCGAATGGTATCAGGAACGATTGGGAAAAGGCTGTAAAGTGGTTAGGTGTATGCCTACGCTAACGGCCCAAGTGGGATTGGGGGCTTTCGCAGTTTCCCGCGCTGATACAGTAACTGACGCTGACTATAAAGAAGTGGAGCGTTTTTTATCAAGCTGCGGTATTGTCGAAGCGATACCGGAGTCGCTTATGTGTGAGGTGGTTCCGCTTAACGGGTCTGCTCCGGCGTATTTCTACCATATGGCGCGTGTTATATTGGCAGAAGCCGTACAGATGGGATTTGACGAAAGTACTGCCTTACGACTTTTTGCCCAAACGATGAAAGGCAGTGCAGAAATGCTTCTGAATTCTGGGCTGAGTGTGGAAATGCTGGAGGATAAACTCCGTTTGCCGGGGGGAACAACACTTGCAGCGCTTAATAAAATGGAGGAACTCGGCTTTGACCGTTGCCTGAAAGAGGGGGTAAAAGCCTGTGTTTCCCGCTGCCAAGAACTTGGCAGATTATAATTAGCAGCAGCGAGAGCGTTAGGTAAGTGGCTTGCTGGGTGAAGGCTGGACAGCACCGGCAAAAATGATCAGTTGTGTTAGGAGCGTTTGCATGAGTCAGACAAATGGCACTGGGAAAGAAAAACAAAAGCAATTTATATTAAACGAAAACCTGTGGCAAGTGATGTTCAGTTTATCGTGGCCGGCTATTCTGGCCATGCTTCTCTATGGTTTGAATGCGGTTGTTGCCGCCGCTTTTGTTGGTCAATACGTGGGTGAGACCGCCTTGGCCGGCGTTTCCGTGGCTTATCCGCTGACCCAAATCAGTGTGGGGTTTGGCCTGTTCCTCGGGGTGGGCGCCGGTGCTGTATTGAGTATTGCCATTGGCCGTGAGGACAAAAGCACCCAGGCCAGATTGCTGGGAACAGTCAATTGTCTTTCCTTGCTTGTAACTGCAGTGTACATGGCAGTCGGGCTGGTTTGTTCGTCCCAACTGGTAAAAATCATGGGCGGAGCCGGCGAAGTATTAATTCTGGGAGACCGTTATTTTAAGATTACGGTGCTCGGCGCGTTTTTTTGGATCTATGGCCTGGCCGCCAATATGATTGTCCGCGCTGAGGGAAAAATGAAGGCGGCGGCAGTTATCATGGGGATTGGACTGGCGGTGGATGTGCTGGCTAACTATGTGCTTGTCGCCGCACTGCATCTGGGCGTGGCCGGGTCCGCCTGGGCAACCAATATAGGGATGCTGGTGTATACACTCCTGGGCTGGGTTTACTTTGGCAAGGGCTTTGCTTCATTCAAAACCAGGATTTTTTCATTTTGCTGGGATATGACAACGGTAAAGTCAATTTTACGGTTGGGCCTGTCTTCCCTCATTTCGGTGGTTATGACTCTGGCTCAGGGAGTGGTTATTTTTAACGCCCTGGCGCAATATGGCACCGTCCTGGAGACTGCCTTTTATGGCGTAGTCTACCGGATATTTGTCTTTGCGCTTACGCCGATCTACGGGATCATGCAGGCGCTGAAGCCGGTCGTTGGCATAAACTATGGGGCCGGCCAATATGAGCGGGTCATTCATTCCTATAAATTGTTTACGGTTGGCTCGATATTGCTGGCTCTGCCGTTCTGGGTTCTCTCCATAACGTCTCCCGCCTTTATTTTGGGGTTGATGCTGCCTGATCAGGTGTTTAGCAGCCCACAATTGCTGCATTTCCGGATTTATATGGCGATTATGCCTTTATTGGCGGCTATTTTCATGGCGATGAGCTTTTTCCCGTCTATTGATAAAGGGAAACCGGCAGTCATCATTGGCCTTGCCAGGCAACTCGTTTTCTATATACCGGTCATGCTGATTTTACCCAGGATGATGGGGGTTGCGGGTATTTATTATGGATCACTGGCGATCGATGCGATCATTGTGCTGTGGACTGTGGTCATGGTAAGAAAAGAGTTTTCCCGCTTAAGAGCCCAGGATAAATCAGTTGCGCCGGGGGTTTCATGACCGGCAACCGGAGAGAACCGCAAGGGCTGTAGTTATATTTATTAGCACTATAACAAATAGTGCTTTTTTTCATCCCCTGCAGACAGTTCCTCCTCTTTTGCAAAAAGACGAAGAACGGCAAAGAAACGATGAAGGGGGGAACATCCTCATAAAGGGGGCGATGCTAAAATATAAAATACCAGGAGGTTGAGAACGTTGATTGCTATGCTGGCTTTACACCTTACATGACATCTTGGATAGCACTCATTAGGAAGGAGGTGAGATGCGGCAAAAAAGCGGCGAAAACCGGCACACAACATAAAACACGTTGCTGTTACAATTAGTTTAAAAATATCAATTTGTTATCTGGGAAAGGGGTAATCAATTATGTATCTGGAATATGCACAGGAAAAACCGATAGCCATTCTTGGCGCCGGCGGCGTAGGCAAGCCCTGCGCGGCTGACTGCAAGCTAGCCGGCCGGGAGGTAAGGCTGTGGGATGATCCCCGCTTTGCACCAAAATCGCTTAAGAATGTGGAAAAGACGGGTATTAAACTTAGCGGCCCGCAAACCAACGGCGTGATGTTTGACCGCCTTGGTGTGGCTCATATGGATATGGTCACTGACGATTTAGCCAAAGCGGTAAAAGGCGCGGGACTTGTGGTGGTCACAACAGTGGCGCTTGGACACCAGGCGCTATTTGAAAAGCTGATTCCGCTCCTGGAGGATGGCCAGATTGTTCATATCATCCCTGATAACTATGGCACCTTGTTGCTCCGCAAGATGATGCGTGAAGCAAAAAGCACGGCAAAAGTTATCGTTGGCGGCTGGGGAACCTCGCCTTATGGCGCGCGTGTTCTGGTTAAAGGTGGTCTTAGCACTAATGAGGTTAATATCGGTGACCGCGTACTCTTAATGAGAGGTGCTGCTATCCCGGCAACTGATAATGCAGTGTTTGTCGAATCAGCCAAACATTTTCCGCCTTTTGATCCCTGCACATATGCTTCAGATCTTGAAGATTTCGGCTATCAGACAGGCGATACGGTGTTAGACGTTTCTCTTTCCAATATCAATCCTGTTATCCATGTTCCGGGCGCAATCTTAGGTGCTGCCGTAATGCAGAACTTTACCCTGTTTGGTCAGAAGATGCAGAATTATTCGTTATATGCCCACGGACTGTGCCCGGCTACTGCTGAGGTTCAGGTGGATTTCTGGAAAGAGACCGTTGCTGTTGCCAAGGCTTGCGGCACAGATATTGCTCCGGTTGACACAGACTATTTCTTCTGCCGCAGCTCCATCTATGGTCCTGAATACATGGGTAAGGGGTATAAAATTCCCTTTGATTATGATATGCGTTACAGGCAAGAGCCTTATGGCGATGGCCCATTCTCCCTTGAGAACCGCTATATTACGGAAGATATTCCGATTGGCTGCTATTTGATCAGTCAGTTAGGCAAAAAATTCGGGGTTGAAACTCCCGTCATTGATGCCATGATCACCCTGGGCTGCTCGATGCTGAAACGCGATTTAATGAAGGATGCCGGCTACGGCCTTGCATATCTTGGCATTGCGCATTTGAACCGCGAGCAATTGAACCGCTGGCTGCGTGAAGGCATCTATACGGAGGCGTAATAGGCTTTTATAAAAATTGACCCTGGGCTGCTGCAACTGATAGAGGACATGCTTGCTAACGAAAGCATGTCCTTGCGGTAGTAAGCGGCAAGAATAACAAGCCGGAAAAGAGCAAGTAAAATTCCCGGCTCCGTAAGCTTTTATTTCATTAAGTAAAATTAGGAGGTCTAGCTTATGAATAATTTCACCTTTTACAGTCCTACCTACTTCGTTTTCGGCCAAGGCACCGAGGAATCGGCAGGCCAACATGTTAAACGTTTCGGCGGCAGCAGGGCGCTGATTCATTACGGCGGCGGCTCTGTCGTGAAATCGGGCCTCCTGGACCGCGTGAAAGCCTCTCTGGCCGCGGCAGGCATAGAATACGTGGAATTGGGCGGAGTACAGCCGAATCCGAAAAGCGGTCTGGTTTACCAAGGAATCGAACTGAGCAGAAAAGAAAAGGTTGACTTTGTACTGGCCATAGGCGGCGGCAGTGCGATTGATTCGGCCAAAGCAATCGCCCTGGGCGTTCCTTATAACGGCGATTTCTGGGATTTCTACGGGGGCAGGCCCGTAACGGAGGCCCTGCCCGTCGGGGTGGTACTGACCCTCGCGGCTTCGGGCAGCGAAGGCTCCACCGACTCGGTTGTCACCCATGAAGACGGCATGTATAAAAGATGTGCGGACGGGGACGTCCTTAGACCCAAGTTCGCTATTATGAATCCGGAACTGACGACGACCTTGCCGCCCTATCAGACGGCCAGCGGCATTACCGACATTATGGCTCATTGCATGGAACGCCTATTTTCGCACACCAAGGATGTTGAGCTTACAGACCGTTTGTGTGAAGCGATTCTTTTGACCATGATCAAGGAAGGCAGGAGAGTCATGGCCGAGCCCGACAATTATGAAGCACGGGCCAATATCATGTGGGCAGGCATGGTTGCCCATAACAACATCACTGGCGTGGGCCGTGACCAGGATTGGGGAACGCATCATATGGAGAATGAATTGTCTACATCCTATGGCTGCTCCCATGGCGCCGGCCTGGCCATTCTGTTCCCGGCCTGGATGACCTATGCGCTGAAACAGGACCTTAACCGGTTTGTCCAGTTCGCGGTAAGGGTCTGGGGCTGTCAGATGAATTTTGAAGATCCCGAGGTGACAGCCAGAGAAGGGATTGCGGCCTTCAAAGCTTTTGTAAAATCGATCGGGATGCCGACGACTATCGGAGAAATAGGCGGGAAAGAAGAGGATATTCCGGCCTTGGTGAAAAACATGTTTCATAAGAGTCCGAATCACGGCAGCTTTCTCAAGCTTACGGAAGCAAACACCGCGGAAATTTATCGCTTGGCGCTGCAAGCATAGCCTGTCAGAAAGAAGCCAAAAGGTAGTGAACTCGTTTCAATAAAACTGAAACATTGTTGCTTCAGGTGGAGTAGAGTCTCCACCTGAAGCAACGCCGCCTATAGCGGCTGGGAGTAACAATGGCTTTTGGTATGGTCTGATGGCAGTGCCGGCAGGGCTCCTTGCCAGCGGCATGATGCTAATGCTGGACTGGCAAGAGCTTTTGGTCAATACCGGGCTTATTACCGGCGTATGTATGCTGCTGGGTGTTGGCTTTTTTAAGGCCGGCTATCTTCTGGAAAAGCTGCTGGGCATTGTTGGCGGTGTCATCCGCGCCGGCAGTCAGCTGCTGTTTGGTGTAATTGTCTGGCAGCTTTTTTTTCCGGAACAGGCGATACTGGACACCGGTGTGGTCTATGAGAGCTTGGGGCTGGTGATAAAGATAACCTTGATCATGGGCGGCGGTATGGTATTTTCCAATCTGTGCCTGCGCTGCTGCCGGGCTGCCAAAAAACTGAACATCAATGAGGCCTCAATGATGGGGCTGCTCCTGAATTCTGTCAATAGCCTGGCAATGCTTCCCCTGCTGGCCGCAATGGATGAACAGGGGAAACAGATCAATGGTGCCTTTGCGGTAAGCGGTGCCTATCTTTTGGGAGGCCAGATGGCGTTTATCGCAGCCATTGGTAATGAAAAAGTATTTTATGCGTGGTTTCTATCCAAGCTTGCTGCCGGCTCTTTTGCCGTATTCCTGGTGGCGGCGTGTAATTTGTAACAAGGCAGACAAATCAGTCAATAGAGGGTGTAAATAACCTATTCGCAGAAGCGAAATACAGGAGAGGAAGGGGAGCAGGTATGTCAAAAAAAACTGAAATAATGGACGGCAATACGGCTGCCGCATATATATCCTATGCCTTTACCGAGGTGGCCGGGATATTTCCGATCACGCCCTCGTCGCCGATGGCCGAATATGTGGACGAATGGGCGGCAAAGGGCAAGAAAAACATCTTCGGGCAGACCGTGGAGATTGTCGAGATGCAGTCAGAAGGCGGCGCGGCCGGGACCGTTCACGGCTCCCTCGGCGTGGGGGCTTTAACTACAACCTATACGGCGTCGCAGGGGCTGCTGTTAATGATACCCAATATGTATAAAATTGCCGGCGAACTGCTGCCGGGGGTGTTCCATGTTTCCGCACGCTCCCTCTCGGTCCATGCGCTGTCGATTTTCGGGGATCATTCCGACGTCATGGCCTGTAGGCAGACGGGGTTTGCCCTGCTCGCCGCCGCCAACCCCCAGGAGGTCATGGACATGGGGGCGGTCGCCCACTTAAGCGCCATCAAGGGACGGGTTCCGTTTCTGCATTTCTTTGACGGCTTCAGAACCTCCCATGAAATGCAGAAGATAGACACCCTGGATTATGCAGATCTCAAACCGCTTGTGGACATGGATGAACTGACGAAATTCAGGCAGAGGTCCCTCAATCCGGGACACCCCAGTACCCGTGGCACCACACAGAATCCCGACATCTATTTCCAGCAGCGGGAAGCGTCCAACCAGTTTCATGCAGCAATCCCGGCGATTGTCGAAAATTATATGAATGAAATCAACGCTCTGACCGGCAGAAACTACAAGCTGTTTGATTATTACGGCGCCCGGGATGCAAAATACCTGATTGTCGCCATGGGTTCGGTCAGCGATACGATTAAGGAAACCATCGATTATCTGCTGGCCCAAGGGGAAAAGGTCGGGCTTGTCAATGTCCACCTCTACCGGCCGTTCTCCGTGGAACATTTGCTGCAGGTCATCCCGGCCAGCGTGGAACGGATTGCCGTGCTGGACAGAACCAAAGAACCGGGGGCTGTCGGGGAGCCTTTGTATCAGGATGTCTGCCAGGCTTATTACCAGCTCAATAAACCCATGTTCATTATCGGCGGCCGTTATGGTCTGGCCTCCAAGGATACAACACCTGCCCAAATCATCGCCGTCTATGAAAACCTGCAGGCCAAAGAGCCAAAGAATAATTTTACAATCGGCATCCTTGATGATGTTACCTTTCTCTCGCTGCCGCAGCCGGAGGAAATTGACATCTCGCCTGCGGGCACGCTAAGCTGTAAGCTTTGGGGTCTGGGCTCCGACGGTACTGTGGGCGCCAACAAGAACACGGTCAAAATTATCGGCGAGCATACAGAACTTAATACCCAGGCATATTTTGTCTATGATTCCAAAAAATCCGGCGGGCTTACCCAGTCCCATCTCCGTTTTGGGAAAAAGCCCATCCGGTCACCCTATTTGGTAAGCACCGCCGATTTCGTTGCCTGCCATAATCCGTCCTATGTGACGAAATATGATATTTTAAAAGATCTGAAACCAGGCGGTATTTTTCTGCTGAACTGCCAATGGAGCGTGGCGGAACTGGCATATAACCTGCCTGACGCCATGAAAAAGGCCATCTGGCAAAAGCAGGTCCGGTTTTATATCATCAATGCCATTGATATTGCCAAGGAGCTGGGACTGGGCGGCAGGACAAATTCGATCCTGCAGGCGGCATTCTTCCAATTGGTGAATATTATTCCCATCGCCGATGCCATAGGCTATATGAAAGACGCCATCCAAAAAACGTACGGGAAAAAAGGCGGCCAGGTCATTGCCATGAACTGTGCGGCCGTGGACAAGGGAATCAGCAGTCTGGTCTGGGTGGCTGTGCCGGCGGCGTGGGGCCAAATAGCAGCGGTTAAGCCTGCTAATGAAAAGGCTATTCCCGAATTTATTGAAAGCATAGTCAATGTCATGAACCGGCAGGAGGGGGACAGCATCCCGGTAAGTGCCTTTGTCGGCATGGAAGACGGAACCTTCCCGGCAGGTACCACCGCCTATGAGAAACGGGGGGCGGCGGTGGATGTCCCCGAGTGGATCAGCGGCAATTGCATCCAGTGCAACCAATGTTCTTACGTTTGTCCCCATGCGGCCATCCGGCCCCTGCTCCTTGATGAACAGGAACGCAAGTCCGCCCCGGCCGGTTTGGCAACGAAAAAAGCCATGGGGAAAGATCTGGAACAGTATGAATACAGAATTCAGGTATCGCCCCTTGACTGCACCGGCTGCGGCAGCTGCGCCAATATCTGCCCGGCCAAGCAAAAGGCGCTGGTCATGATGCCGCTCTCAACCCAGCGCGACCAGGAACAGAACTGGGAGTACGCCGTTGACAAGGTAGCAGTCAAGCAAGAGGTGGACAAGGAGAAGTCGGTGAAATACAGCCAGTTTGCCGAGCCGCTGTTTGAATTCTCCGGCGCCTGCGCCGGCTGCGGCGAAACACCGTACATCAAACTGGTCACCCAGCTTTTCGGCGACAGAATGTATATCGCCAATGCGTCCGGCTGCTCTACGGCGTACGGCGGCAGCACGCCGGCGACGCCGTACACGAAAAATAAAGCAGGCCACGGACCGGCGTGGGCCATGTCGCTCTTTGAGGACTGTGCCGAATATGCCTATGGTATGCTCCTGGGTTCGGAGAAAATCCGCAAGATTATCAGGCAGCATGCGGAATATTTCGCGGCAAAAGCTGTTTTGAAAGCCGCCGCCACTCAGTGGATCGAAACCATGGGGGATGCCAAAAACTCAAGGCAAGCCTCGGCCGCCTTTGCCCAGGCTCTTGGCCACTACCGGGCCGAATCGGCAGCCGAGCAGGAGCGGATCGACTTTATCCTGGAAAACAAGGACTTTCTGCCGCATAAGTCCTACTGGGCCTTCGGCGGCGACGGCTGGGCTTATGATATCGGTTACGGCGGGCTTGACCATGTTCTGGCCTCAGGCCAGAATATCAACGTGCTGGTCCTGGATACAGAGGTGTATTCCAATACCGGCGGGCAGTCGTCAAAAGCCACTGCTGCCGGCGCCATTGCCAAATTTGCCTCTGCCGGGAAGGTGACCAAGAAGAAGGATTTGGGCATGATGGCCATGAGCTACGGCTATGTTTATGTCGCACAGGTGGCCATGGGCTACGATCAGGCCCAGACCCTGAAAGCCATTAAGGAAGCCGAGGCCTATCCGGGCCCGTCGCTCATAATCGCCTATTGCCCCTGCATTGAGCATGGTCTGAAAGCAGGCATGGTTAACAGCCAGCTGGAGATGAAAAAAGCAGTGGAAGCCGGTTACTGGCACCTGTATCGCTATAACCCGCTGTTTAAACAGGCCGGGAAAAATCCGTTCAGCCTGGATTCCAAAGAGCCGACTGCCGATCTGAAGGAATTTTTACGCGGCGAAGTCAGGTATTCTTCGCTGGAAATCGCTTTTCCCGATCGGGCCGGCGAACTGTTTGACAAAGCCGCGGCCGATGCCAGGGAAAGGCTGGAAAGATATAAAAAACTTGCCCAAGGGTGATTTTTTCCGCGTAGCGTAAAATCATTCCGGACATGATTCTCGGTTAATTTGCAGAACCCTTTTGACAGGCAGCAGCTTGATGATATCGAAAAGCTGTAATGCAAATATTGTGTGACCGCAAAGAAAATGGATCTAAGACGATTATTTGTCCAAAAACCCTGAATACCGCGCTGTTTTCGTTTTACGTGAACAGCGCGGTATTCTAAAGTGATTGTAAAAATGGAGTTGGCAACTTAGAGGTGTCTACGCAGCAATTTTGGACGACTGTTTTACAGCGGGGTGGCGTATTGGAACTGTTCATAGACAGCAATAGCAATTGATAAATCAAGTGCACCAGAGCCGTTGCTCTCGTACATAGTTATCTCCTTGTCGTTTTCGCGGCCAACCACTTTGTTTGTAAGCACATCTCCCACCGAACCGGTGACCTTTTCTTTTGTGATCAGTCCCTTATTAAAAGGAATCAGAATATCGCCGGCCACCTTCCATAACTCGTCCACATGTTCGGTAACTATTTTGTTCGCTTTCATTACGGTTCCTTCGTCCACCTCTTGCATGAAAGGGGTATAGGAACCGATTGCATTTAGATGGCACTCGGGGTTGAGTGAATCCGCGTGGAATACAGGAGTGGCGGAGGGGGTGCAGGTACAAATGATTTCAGAGTTTGCTGCGCAGTCATCGCCCGAGCTAGCCTTTATTATAGAATAGGGCCGGTTCTGCACTTCTTTTATCTGCTCGATAAACGTATCGACCCGCTTTTCGTCAATATCGTATACCCGTAACTCAGTGAGCTGGCGTATTTCCTGAATGGCTGCCACTTGGGTAAATGCCTGAGTACCTGTACCAATGATGCCAAGCTTTGTGGCGTTTTTCCGGGCCATTATATCAGTGGCTACTGCTGCACTGGCACCTGTTTTAATGGCAGTTAGATAGTTGGCGCTCATGATGCAAAGTAACTCACCGGTATCCGCACAATACAGACTGATTTGTGAATTTACGGTGGGTAATCCCTTGGTAGCGTTAGCGGGAAATCCGGTAGCGTATTTGACACCGAAATAAGGTAAATGCTTAGTACAGGCAGGCAGCCAAATAGCTGAATTATCATCGCCGCGTACATATAGTGTGATACGGTCACAATAAAAGATCAGTCCGTTAGAGCAATCCTCATGTGATTTTCGCACTATCGGAATGGCCTTGTAAATAGGTATCTCTTTACGCACTTGTTCTTCTGTTAAGTACAACATAGTTTCTCCTTTATGTATGAATAATGAATCGCCGACTGTGCAGTTTTTCAGAGTCGGCGATTGTTCAACTGAAGCGCAAGCTGGGCATCAAGCCCAAATATCCCCAACGGTGAAGCCGTTAATAAACGGATCAGTGGGATCAAGAATGTATGTACTGTAACCATAAATCCAGGACTGGCCGCCGACAGTGGGAACCACTGCGATGTAATCGCCGATCTTGGTCTCTTCCACAAGCTCGCCGGTATAAATATTTCCTAAAATACCTTCATGACGGAACTTTTGGTGGAGAGTCAGTTGTCCTTTGGCATGGAGAATTGCCATTTTTGCACAGGTGCCGGTGCCGCAGGGGCAGCGATCAAGCGCAGCATTCCAGGTAGCGGGATTGTTCAGATCAATGAACCCGCTGCCCACACGGACAGCGTTCTTCCGATCTGCATTAGGATTAGTAGTGGGGCCGGAGAGCTCTACATTGGTAATATTAATGCCCGGATAGTGAGGATGCGCAACAGGCAGCTGCTCCTGAGCGGCGCCTAAAATCAGAGAAGTTACGCGAGTGATTTGCGCTCCATGTTCAGGAATTAACTCCAGGCCCTTAAACTGGCGTATGTCAGCGATAACATAGAACATGCCGCCCCAGGCAACATCGACTGTTATCTTCCCCAGATGGGGAACGTCAATTTCCTTATCAAGATAAACAGCAAATGCAGGTACGTTCTTGAAAATAACCTGCGTGACCTTGCCATTGTGGCATTCCGCCTTGATGTGAATCAGACCGGCAGGGGCTTCCAACGTAAACTCAGTGATGGGCTCTTTCATAGGGATCATGCCGGTCTCCAGTAGAACGGTGGCAACCGAGATGGTATTGCCGCCCGACATGACCACATACTCGGTCTGTTCCATAATGATGTAGCCTGCTACCGCCTCAGGATGTTTTGGGGGAACAAGCAGATTGCAGCACATGGGGGGATAGCCGCGAGGCTCACGCAGCATCAGCATACGTATTTGGTCATCATTTTTTTCAAGCCATTTCATCTGTTCATACACTGTGTTGCCCGGAATATAGGGGACGCCTCCTGTTATAACACGCATGGGTTCTCCGGAATGCGTTTCTACTGCCTGAAACATCCGCTTAAAACTCATATCTTTCCTCCTCATAGGTAAGCCATATTCCTGTGATAAACTATAGTCACGACGAAAGAGGCCCGTACTATGCTATCCCGTCTTCCCGAAAAAAGTACAGTTGCGGTACTCCTTCGGGGTAACACCGGTCAGACTGTGGAAGGCGCGGGTCAGTGTGGAATTGCTGCTATATCCCACCATGGCGGCAATCTCCATGATGCTGAAGTCCGTAGTCTCCAGCAGTTCCTTGGCCTTGCTGATGCGAACATTGCGCAGATACAGGCTGGGTGGAAAGCCTGTCTGCTGTTTAAACCAGTCGTTAAAATAGGTGACATTGTAATTTTCAAGCTCTGCCAGCTGCGTCACGGTGATGGGCTGGTCATAGTATTCGCTGATATAGCGCATGGAGGCGGTTGAGCAGTTCTCAAGCAGCTTACAATATAAATAAGAATAAAGATGCTGAACTGCTTTACTGTCAGGACTCTGTTCGATCTCGATCCGAATCAAATTTACAAGCTGCAGCATCTGATCCCGGAGCGGTACAATAAGTGGATAAGACAGGATGCCCATATCCTTTTTATCGACCATGGACCGGGGAATATTGATGACCAGAAGGCTGCTAAAGAACTGGCACTGATGGAGCATAGCGGGCGGAATAAAGCACAGCTCCTGCGGGGTTACGTCATATTTACCGTCCCCGATCGAGATACGCAGTGTCTCCTCAAGCGGCATAATGATTTGTGGATAATCATGGGTATGCTGGCAACGGCACTCACTGCAAATATGAAAATCCAACCTGTTCATGGGAACCTCCTCATTTGCTGAATGGTATAGCAAGGGACTGACCTTGATGCAGTAAGGCCGAACAGAATCAAGAAATGCGATTATCATGTTGTCATGCTATGGTTTCAACATATTTATGCATGACAGAGCGCAGGGCCTGCATGTGTTCGGAAGAAGGAGAACGAACAGTTGCGAGTAGGTATGGACGTCCCAGCTTGCTATAGGTGTTCGTCCCCAACCGATGGTATGGGAGCAGCTGTACATGGTGAAGATGACGCAGTCCCGCACAAAATCGTCCGATCTGTTTAAGCTCTTCCTCCGTATCATTGATTCCCGGGATGATGGGAACCCGGACGATCAACCGGAATGGTTTTTCCACCTGGTTGGTCTGCAATAAGTTTTCCAGGATTGTCTGATTGTCAACGCCGCAGTATTGTTTATGCTGCTTCCGGTTAAAAAGCTTGATATCGACAAATGCGGTATTCACATAGGGCAGAATAGGCTGAATGACCGCCCAGGGCGCAAAGAACGAGGTTTCAATCGCGGTATTGATGCATTCTTGCCACGATGCCTGGAGCAGGGCCAATGTGAAGCCCGGTTGAGCTAAGATCTCGCCGCCGGACAATGTCATACCGCCTTTAGAGTGGAAGAAAAAAGCGGTATCTTTCCGGACTTCTTTCATAACCCCTTCCACGGTCATAATCCTGCCATAGGTATTTTGTTCCGCATACTCAATTGGGAAGGCTTGACTTTCCGGGGTGGAGCACCATTGGCAACGTAACGGGCATCCCTTCAGAAAAACAACGGTGCGAAAACCGTCGCCATCATAAATCGAGCTGCGCTCAATTCGCAGCACGATGCCGGAAAGCTCTTCCTTTTCGTTCGTTTCTCTACTTTTATTTTCGTCGCAAATAGCTGCTCCTCCTTAGCGGCAATAACTGAAATAATGGTGTTGCTGTTGCTGGCGCAAGCTTAATTTTTTAAGTTCCCAATCCAGGTACGGCCAATGATCTCATCCTGCACTTCCTTGCCAAGCTCTACGAAGAAAGCAGTGTACCCGGCCACCCGGATCAGCAGATCCCGGTGCTGGTCGGGATGCTGCTGGGCGTCCAGCAGGATCTCCCGGTCCACTACGTTGAACTGCGCGTGATATACATCCAGCGTGCACAGAGTCTTTAACAGGTTCATCATGTGAGCGAGGCCGGCCTCGCCCGCTAAAATGGCAGGCTCCAGCTTCATGTTGAGTTGGGTTCCCTGGGTGAAGCGGGCATGAGGGATGCGGCTGACGGATTTTAAGAGAGCCGTGGGACCGTTGACATCAGTACCGCCGGTGGCGCCAATGCCGTCGGTTAAAGGAGTCCAGGCGTAACGGCCGGAAGGCAGGGCACCGACCCAGGCACCGATGGGGGTGTTGCCGGATACGGGCAGCATACCGTTAGTCATCTTGCCGAACTTGGTATCGTACTTCTCGAACTGGTCGACGACGTAGGTAAACACCTCGCCTACGATCCAGTCGGCCCGCTCGTCGTCGTTACCGTATTTGGGTGCTGCCATACACATTTTCTGGATGTCTTCGTAGCCTGCGAAGTTGGTGGCCAGCGCCTGGCACAGGTCGGCCATGGACACCTTCTTTTCGTCGTATACCAGGTAGCGTACAGCGGCCAGCGAGTTGATAATGTCGGCCTGGCCGACGGTGATGACGCCGCCGCCGCAGTTGTATTTGGCGCCGCCCAGGCTGTAATCGGTGGCGCTTTCCAGGCAGCGGGGAAATGTCAGGGACAGGCAGGGCACAGGACGGTAGTTCATGCTCAGGTAGTCCAGCAGCTGGTTGCCGGAGACGATTACATCGACAAAGTAACGGATGTGGGCCTTGACCGCCGCGAAGAAGTCGTCGAAGGTCTTGAAGCTGGCAGGGTCGCCGGTGGAGACGGACACGCGCTTGCCGGTCTTGCGGCTGATGCCGTCGTTTAAAGCCATCTCGATGATGCCGCCCATGTTCATGTCGGCCATATCAGTGTACTGTTTCATCCGGCCGGACAGGTTGGTTTCCACACAGCCGCAGGGGGTCCAGTCCCAAGCCTCGCTCAGGGGCACGCCCTTGTTGAGCAGCATCCGGATGCCGGCATCGTCATGGTAGACTGCAGGCATCGTGAGACCCAGCCGGATGGACTCGACCGCTTTGCGCAGGAAGGCGTCGGGGTTCTTGGAGATGTTGTAGCGGACGGACAGGTTGGGCTCTTTGAACCGGACGTCCATAGTGGCCTGGATGACCTGGTAGGACAGGGGGTTGACCGCGTCATTGCCGAACTGGTCAATGCCGCCGGCGGTGACTTGGACGGTGATGCAGTAACCGGCGGCAAACTGGGCTGTGACCTCATCCTGGAACAGGCTCAACTCGGCAATCTTGATCCACAGGCAGTCTAAGAGCTCCTGGGCGTCAGCCTGGGTCATCACACCGTTCTCAATATCTGCCTTGTAGTAGGGATACAGATACTGGTCAATACGGCCCAGATTATAGGAGGAAGCGTTCTGCTCCATGTAAATGGCGTACTCATAGAACAGCACACTCTGTACAGCCTCATAGAAAGAGGTGGCAGGATACTCGGGCACACGGCGGCATACGGCGGCGATCTTCTCCAGCTCGGCCTTGCGGACAGGATCGGCGCACTTGGCGGCCATTTCCCCGGCCAGACGGACGTGGCGGTGGGCCAGGGTGACGATGCCTTCGCAGACGATGATCTCGGACTGCAGGAAGAACATCTTCTCCAGGTCACCCACCTGGGCGTCATCCAGCTTGGCCAAAGCGTCCTCCGCCTCCTTGCGGATGCCGGCGATACCCAGAGCTAAGAGCCGGTCCCAGCCGGGCGTAGTCTCGCCGTAGCCGCGGACGGCCTTGCGGTCGATGTAGATCATCCCATTGTCCCGCAGAGTTTCCATATCTGCAGGCGCCAGGGCGCGCCAGCGGTCCAGCACGCATTTGTTTTTCCAGTAATCGGAGACCTCTTCCTTGAAGATCTGCTTGCCGGCCTCACTGAGATAGAAGGGGTCGAACTTACGGGTGCTGATGGTGTCCAGTTCCCGGTCCAGAATGGAGCAGGAGCTGTCGGCACACAGGATGCCGCAGCGGGGCTTGAAGCCAGCGCCGCCCACCAGCAGCTCATGGTCCAAGATGTAGATGTTTTTTTTGCGGCACTGGTGGAGGAAGCCGGTTGCCTTCTGAATGATCCAGGGCTGGCCCTCGGTCTCCTTAAAGCCTTCGGTCAGATACTTGGCATTGTAGACATCCATGTCTACCCGGGTGTCCAGGTACTGTTTGCGCAGAGCTTCGATGCGCTGCATATAATTGCGTGCCATTGAAACAACCTCCTTTTTATTAATTGCTACCTTCCCCTTACGCCAACCTTCAGCACGTTCCGCAGGTAATCAATACTATCCAGGCAGGCCTGGAGTTCCTTTTCCCGGGCGACCTCGATCGAATCGCCGCCAATTTCATATTCAACTTCCATGGTAATGCGATCCAAGCGGGGTGCGTTATCTTTGAGGGTCTGTAAAATTTTGGCGCAATCGTAACTGCCTTTGCCAATGGCAACGCCAATGGAATGTGTGCCGTCCGGATTGATGATTATGGCATTGTCGCAGAAGTGACAGCAGAAAGCATAGGGTGCCATCTTTCTTATCGCTGCTTCCGGACCTTCTAACACGCAGAGGGAGTTAATCGTATCCACACAGGCCCCTACCTGTGGATGATTGATTTGCTCAATCAGCCAAATCACCTCGTCCGCATAGGTGTCACAATGGTTTTCGATAGCTATTCTGAGGCCGGTCTCTTCCAGCAAGGGGATATTGGCTTTAAATTCGCGATAGCGTTCGCTCAACTGGTACATGACGTCCGGGTGGCAGCAGCTGCCATACAAGGTTTGCGGGCGCTTAATGTCCAGGCTGAACTTAACTAAATCGGCACCGAAGGCCTGGGCGTTGAGCAGGGCATCCTTTACAGTCGAGTTAATACGCGGGTCGCAGGGGGCATGGAAAGACACATTGTACTCCAAATAAAGACCGTGCGCCTCGGCAGCGGCTTTTACCTCGGCCAGATGCTTGGGATCAAGGGTTACCAGGTCAACATTGGTGACATGCAAGCCATCCAGACCCCATTCGACAGCTAGATCCATCAGCTTCATCAGGTCAATCGTCTGGGTAAAGGCATAGTTATCCTGAAAGCCCCAACTCTCTCCCAGGCCGCTAAGATGCAGCGTATAGGTGTGCATGCCGAGTTGCATTTGCCTATCGTTGTTTTTGATCATGGGACACACGCTCCTTAATAATAAATTGTCTATTCTAGCGTTCCATAGCAGAACGTTTGAACCAATGCGGGCGGAAATGCTTGAATTTTGATGCATCCTATTTTGATAACATTGCGTATAACTATCGATATAAGGATAATCGTTGACGCAGCGTAAAGGTCAACACAATTTTTATAATTTTCTTTTAAATGCTTTATTCTCTCATGCTTCAGGGCTGCGAAGCAATGCGGTTGCGCAACCGACAGAGAATGGGGAATATTCTTGATATTAAGATAAGAGCAAAAATTATGCCAATAGTGGCCTGCCAGAAAAATTTTCAGCGCGAATCATGAAAAGATAGCTGTGGCCCTTGACGATCGTGTAGTGACCGGCTTTGTCCCACGCAATTGCAAAAGTCATACATAAGCAAGCTGCCTGCAAAATATTTTGCAGGCAGCCTGGACGATTTTTTTAAGAAACGCCACAGCCAGAGAAAAAATGATCCTTGCAACTACTGGCAATGTATTATAAGCTACTTATATAATATTGCAAAATATTTTGCACTTTTATATGCGTAGTGCAAAAATATAGGCAGTCTTTGGTTTGCATAACTGTTTATATAGCAAGGTAATATTTTAAAGTAGTTGGTGACGATCATGGAATACTGCGAAGCTATGGATATTCTTTCCTGCTGTGGGTTAGGCGCCGTTGTGGTGTCCGCAGACAATGCCATTGTGGAAATCAACAAGACCGGCGACCGTCTTTTGCATGGTGCTGGAAAACTGAAAGGCAAATCGCTCGAACTGATTGCCCCGTTCCTTTGCCTGGAGGACAGCGGCACATTTTATGTCAATATTGATTTCAACGCATACCTGTTGCCATGTCCGGCGCCGGTTTTGGCGGATCTTCCGCCGCAAACGCGGCTGATTGTTTTTCGTGATGCCACCAAGGACATCCGCCATGACATGCTGCTGAAGGTTTTCAACCAAATCAAGGAAGCAGTAATCCTGTGCGATGAATACAGCCGCATTTTGCTGCTTAACGACGCGGCGGCAAAGATGGACTCCCTGCTGCTGGCGAACGTTTCCGGCAAGCCGATTGCAAGCGTCTATCAAACGGCGAATGGCAGCTATCTCGCCGTGCCGCAGGTGATTGCCGAAAAGCGGCCGCTCTTAAACCTTCGCCAGCATTACACGACCTGTTACGGAAAAGCTGTGGATATCGTCTGCAATAATTACCCGATTATCGAGGGCGACCATACGCTTGGCGGTTTCAGCGTTATGGAGGACTGGTCTAAAATCGATGAACTGAACAAGCAGATTATAGATCTGCGCGGCAAATTACTGGCAAGGTCCACTTCTCCCAACCAAGCCAGCAATGCCCTGACGGCAAAATACCAGTTCAAGGATATCATTCATGCCAGTCCGGCGATGAACACCGTAGTGAGAAAATGTCAACAGATTGCCTGTTCCGATTCGTCTGTCATGATTTACGGAGAGACCGGGACCGGCAAGGAACTCTTAACGCAAAGTATCCATAATGCCAGCCGCCGCGCCGGTCGCCCGTTTCTGGCCATCAATTGCGCCGCCATTCCGGAGAATCTGTTGGAATCCTTGCTTTTCGGCACGGAAAAGGGTGCCTACACCGGCGCGGAACGCCGGGAAGGCCTGTTTGAGCAAGCAAACACCGGTACCTTGTTTCTGGATGAGATAAACTCGATGAACCTTGCGTTGCAAGCCAAACTGCTGCGCGTCCTGCAGGACGGCATGGTCCGCCGGGTCGGCGGCGCGGCGGAAACACATGTCGACGTCAGAGTGCTCTCCAATATCAATATTCCGCCTTACCGGGCGATCGAGGAAAACCGGCTGAGGCAGGATCTTTTCTACCGTTTGGGCGCCATCAACATCAACATTCCGCCCCTGCGCGCACGCCAAGAGGATATCCCCTTGCTGGCTAAGAGCTTTATTCGCGGCTTTAACCGCAAACTGCTGAAAAACGTCGGCGATGTTGACGCCGCTACATTGGAGATATTCTATGCCTATGATTGGCCCGGCAACATACGGGAGTTACAACACGCTATCGAGCACGCCATGAATATTTTACCTGATCACATAGCTGTAATCACGCCTGATTATATGCCGGAGCATATTTTAATCAAGGTAAACGGGGACGGGAATAACGTCAGTGTTGCCGACAAGTCTTCCTGGAGCAGTATCCTGCAGGAGGTCGAGTGCCGGGTCTTGCGCAAAGCCTTGCGGGAAAACGGCGGCAATATTTCTAAAACTGCCCGCGCCCTGGGTATGAGCCGGCAGAATCTGCAATACCGCATAAAAAAGAACGGTATGGACTTGAACGAGGTCCTGAAGGACGATCAATAAAAGAGGCGTGTCGCCTTGCGTTTTTAAAAAACGTGTTGCGACACGCCCTATCTTTTGTTAATTATTTTCCTAAAACTCGTACCCTTATAATTTGTATATGCTGTAAAACCTGGTGGTAAAGTGAAAATTTTAAAAAGTGGGAAAAGTTTAAAAAGTCTGTTGACTTTTACGCTGCGTCAAGGGTTATCCTTAATTCTAGCTTACGTACATTCTAGTTACGTAGGAAAATACAATGAGTAAGGAGTGGAGTTTAATGTCTAAGTCCCAGGTTGAGATCGGAAAAGGCCCATGGACCACCCTGGACGAAGTACCCTTAGGTAATTTTCATTGGCGGGTATTTGCCTGCTGCAGCGGATGCCCATTTTTGGATGGGTATGTTCTCGGAATCATTGCGATATCACTTTCTATTATGAGTACGCAAATCCCTATGTCTTTAACCATGTCCGGTTTAATTGGAATGGCAGTTCTTGCGGGTATGTTTGTTGGTAGTCTGTTCGGAGGCTACATCACCGATATCATCGGCCGCAAGAAGATGTTTTTTCTCGATTTTCTTTTTATTACGATTATATCGATCCTTCAGTTTTTTACTGTTGATCCGATGCAGATATTCGTTCTGCGCTTTCTATTAGGTGTTGGCTTAGGAGCGGATTACCCTATTGCCGGACCCTACATGTCGGAGTTCTCACCGAAAAAACATCGCGGTTCCTTAGTTGGAGCGCTTAATGCATTCTGGTATTTCGGTTACGCCTGTTCCTTTGTGGTAGGCTACTTTTTACTGCCCCTCGGAAATGAAACAAGCTGGCGATGGATGCTTGTAAGCAGTGCGGTCCCTGCATTCCTCTGGCTTTTAGCACGTTCTATTATGCCGGAATCTCCTCGTTGGCTGCTTAGCAAAGGCAGAGAAAAAGAGGCAAGCGATGTTCTCAAACTGATCGGCGATAATGTCATCCTGCCAGAGGAACAGGAGCCCGAGAAGAAAACCGCCTTTCTCGATATATTTCGACATGGGTATGGAAAATGGGTATTTTTCGTGGCAGCTTTCTGGTCGCTTCAAGTTCTGCCAACCTTTGGCATAGGAACCTATATCCCTATGATTATGGAAGGATTTGGTTTTGCCGAGGGAAATATGCAATACCTGGGAGCGGCAGTCATGAACGTTTTTTATCTTCTGGGGTTAATCCCTGTCTTTTTCCTTGTTGAATCCTGGGGGAGAAGACCTACTATTATATGGCCGTTTTTGATATCTGCCATCGCTTTATTCGTACTGGGTGCAACCTCCGGCATGCACATGTCATTTACTTTTGTCTTAGTCGTCTTTATCGTCTATGGAGCGTTTAATGTCGCGATGGGAGCTCATGACTGGATTTACCCAAATGAGCTTTTCCCATCCCATGTGCGGGGAACGGCAATGGGCTTTGTCACCGCGGTAACCCGTATCGTAGCTGCCGTTGGTACGTTTCTCTTCCCGACCATTATGGATAAATTTGGTTTGGCAGCTACGTTGCATATTTGTGGGGCATTATTCTTCCTGGGATTTTTACTTTGCTTAATCATGGCTCCGGAAACAAAAAATATGAATTTAGCAGATGCTGCTTCTCTGAACAAATCTAAACAATTCGAAGAAAAAGTAGCGGCTGATACAATTGGTAGTCGAACAGGAAATCTATGAGGCGTTGAGCATTAGGCGAAATATCATCCCGGTGCTTTATATCTATCCATAGGTACTGAGTCAGGCGGCTTTATCCAATGGCCGGAGAAACGCACCGCTAAAGGGGTTCCAACCTGGCCTCCATGAAAGAAATAACCGGTTCTAGCCAGTCACTGGCAAAGCTGGCAGAAGAACTGCAGACGGTGGTACGGCAATTTAAAATCTAGAGGAAGCGGCGAACATACATATGTCCCCGGCATAGCCGGGGACATATATTATAGACAAGTTCAGGTTTTTGATAGATCTAAAAAAGAGGAAAGCTTTATCCTTATGTCAGGGTTTTATTTTTACAGGGATTTGCATCTTCATCAGAACATTACTGCTTGTCGAATCAAACACGGATGAATCGGCTATTACTTCACCATAATATTTGCCGGCAATTTTATAATGGTTTGTTTCAATAAAATCGAATAGTTTTGTAATCCCTCTTACCTCTGAGCAGCTATTTCCCGCTGCCCATTTATCCAGTATGCAAACATATGTCCCGGCAGGCATCATTTCCTGTTCGCAATCAGACAGCTTTCCCTGGGCCAGTATGAAAGCCCCGCTGCAAATTAAAGAACGCTGCATTAAATCTTCCTGCTTGATGATGCAACCGACAGCGCCAAAATATGACGGTGGCAGCTTTCTTTTTTGCAAAGCGCTTTTGACAGAATGTAACGCTGTCTGCCAACAATTCCTGCTGATTTCGCCCTGAACGGCAAAATCATAAGGTTCGATATCAAAATAGAATATTTTCCGTTGGGGAAAATACTCAACATAAACCCGATCAAGTGTAGGTGGATTCTGGAAACTTTTGCAACTTGCCAGGTTTCTTTGGAGTGCGTTGCGAATCGCATTTAATTCGTTAATTTTTGTTTCGACCGTGTCGAGCTGTTCACAGAGCAACGCTTCAAAGGCGGACAAGTCATGGGCATCAAGCATGGTTTTTATCTGCTTTAAGGATAAGCCCATCGCTTTCATTTGAATAATGGTATCTAATCTTGCCGACTGACTGGGAGAGTAATAACGGTAGCCAGTAGTTTCGTCGACCTTTTGGGGGACAAGCAGTCCGACGTCATGATATAACCGCACTGTTCGCTCGGAAATATTGTGTTTCTTGGCTATTTGACCAATTGTCAGCATTTTTATTTACCAACCTTTCCATATTGTTAGTTAATATTAGTTACATGTTTTGTTTTGAAAAACAATTTATTTAAATAGAGAAGATTGAAAATATTCTGTCGAACCTTAGGCTGCGATCATAGTTTTTCTCATATTGTAGCTACAATGGTCACATTCATTATATCAAAATTTAAATTAAAAAGAAGGAGGAAAACAAATAAATTTTGCTATGGAGTGCTGCGTTTGGCTGAAAAGATAATGCAGCCTGCGAAGCCAGGCAACATCTGGGTTCACAGGCTGTGAAGCTTTCTGTTTTAGATAACTAATGATTACCGCATGGAATAAATAAAATGTGAGCCGGTTGGATGAAACTCAACATGACTGGCTCACATTTTTTAGGTATCCGGGATCAGCAACCGGAGAATAGTATTACTGGCGAGAAGCGGGAGAAAATCGGCCGCACCATTGTCCTGGCCCTGCCGCAGATGTTTTAGAATTGGACAGCAAGCTAAGGGGGATATTTGTGAATCTATATGTGCTCGGTTTTCAGGAGATTGATAAGACAAAGCTTATGGTAGTCGGCGGCAAAGGCGCCAACCTGGGAGAACTATCCAGAATTGAAGGGGTACAGGTACCGGAGGGTTTTTGCCTTACCACCGAAGCCTATACCAGAACAATCAGGCGAGCACCCGGGTTTGACGCGTTGCTTGATCAGCTATCACCGCTTAAGGTGGAGGAACAGGAAAGAATCAGTGAGATCAGCGGCAAGATTCGCCGTCTCATCGAAGGGATACCCATTGCTGGGGATATAGAGGCAGAGATCACGTGCTATCTGGCAAAGCTTGGTGAAGAACACGCCTATGCCGTGCGTTCCAGTGCCACGGCGGAAGATTTGCCAACAGCCTCTTTTGCCGGGCAGCAGGATACCTATTTGAACATCATCGGCAAAGCTGCCATTCTTGCGCATAGCAGCAAGTGTTGGGCGTCGCTGTTCACTGACCGCGCCGTAACCTACCGCATCCAAAATGGCTTTGACCACCGCCAGGTTTATTTGTCTGTCATTATCCAGCAGATGATTTTTCCGCAGGCAGCGGGGATACTATTTACGGCCGATCCTGTCACCTCCAACCGGAAAGTACTGTCTATCGACGCTAGTTTCGGCCTGGGCGAGGCGCTGGTGTCCGGTCTGGTGAATGCCGATATCTATAAGGTGCGGGACGGAAAGATTATCGATAAGAAGATATCCACCAAGAAAATCGCTATTTATGCCGTAAAAGCAGGCGGCACGGAACTGCGGGAGATCGAGCCTGAAAAACAAAATATGCAGACGCTGACAGATGAGCAGATTTTGCAGCTTGAGGGGATGGGCAGAAAGGTTGAGGCCTATTTCGGCCATCCACAAGACATTGAATGGTGCCTCAATGAAGATAATCTCTACATTGTCCAAAGCCGCCCCATTACGACCCTGTATCCTGTACCGGAGGCGAAAGATGGGAAAAACCACGTGTATTTTTCCTTCGGTCATCGGCAAATGATGACCGAAGCCATGAAGCCATTAGGTTACAGTTTTTTTCAGGACTTTTTTAAATTGATTTCCGGGTCGGCGATGATTGAAATCGGAGGCAGGTTATATATAGATATGTCCCGTGAACTCAGCTTACCGATAATCGGCAAGAATTTGGTTAAGAGCATCGACGTGGTGGATGTTCTGATGCAGAAGGCTGTTTACAATATTCTAAAACGGAAGGAGTTTATCAAAGGATTATCCCGGGAAAAGGGATTGAAGTTGGGGGTTGCAGTGTGGCTGCAATGGGGGATCGACACACTAAAAACCTATTTTAAGAATGACCACGTTATTGTGAAAAATCTGATGACTGATAATGAACTGGTGATGCACGACCTGGAGCAAAGGATTGCCAACGTATCTGGCGACGAATTATTCGATTTTATTTTTAAGAGTTATGAGGACATAAAGGACGCAATTTTTGCCGGCTACGGAGTGGTTTTCACAGGCGCCTATGCCAGTTCCTGGATCAATAAAAACATCCAGAAATGGCTGGGGGAAAAAAATGCAGCTGATCCCCTTGCGCAATCGGTGCCCGATAATGTGACTTCTGAAATGGGGTTGGAACTTTTGGACGTAGCGGATGATATCAGAAAGTATCCGGCAGTGATTGAGTATTTTGCGCAGGCCAGCGACGTTACGTTTTTTGCGGATTTGGCTAAACTGGAAGGCGGGAAAGCCGCCAGTGCTTCCCTGCGGGCCTACCTAAAAAAATACGGTATGCGTTGTTCCGCGGAAATTGATATAACCCGGCCGCGGTGGAATGAGAAGCCCACTATACTCATTCCAATGATTCTTAGCAATATCAAGACTTTCGAGCCTGGCGCCCACAGCAGGAAATTTGCACAGGGGCTGGAGGAAGCAGCGAGGAAGGAAGAGGATATTCTAAGCCGTTTGGAGCAACTGCCCGGCGGAAGGAGCAAAGTTCGAAAGACAAAGAAGATGATCCGTGTTTTGCGCAATTACGCTGGGTACAGGGAATATAGCAAGTATCTGCTTGTCCGGTATCTCTGGATTATCAAGCAAGCATTGCTGAAGGAAGCCGATAAACTTGTGCAAAAGGGAGTGATAAGAGAGCGAGAGGACATATATTATCTATCTTTCACGGAATTGAAGGAAACAGTCGGCACAAACCGGGTGGATTGCAGCATCATAGCAAAGAGAAAAGAGGACTATGAGGTTTTTAAGAAGCTGACACCTCCCCGGGTCATTACCTCTGAGGGTGAGATTATCGCCAGTGAATACGATACCGGCAACATTCCCCAAGGTGCCTTGGCCGGCGTGGCGGTTTCCTCCGGCATCATTGAGGGGCGGGCGCGGGTCATATTGAATATGGAGGATGCCAATATCGAAGCAGGCGATATTTTGGTCACTACCTTCACTGACCCCAGTTGGACACCGGTGTTTGTAGCGATTAAAGGTTTGGTGACAGAGGTAGGCGGCATGATGACCCATGGCGCCGTTGTTGCAAGGGAATACGGGCTACCGGCAGTAGTAAGCGTGGAGAATGCTACCCACCTGATTAAAGACGGGCAGCATATCCGGGTGAACGGAACGGAAGGGTATGTCGAAATTCTGAACGGAGGGTCTTCAGTATAAAATAACCACTCAACGCTCCCGCCCCGACGGCGATGCTGAACAAAACCCGAAAGCCTATAATGAGTTTTGGTATATTGCCGTCAATCCTATTTTTCTGACAGCTCCTGGATTAAATTATCCATAAATTCCATTTCGTTCTTGATCAATATCAGGGGATGCCAGTATAATGCCTGCATATTAACCGGCACTTGTTTTTTCTTAAATGCTTCCAGTTTTTGGTTAAGACCATCAGCAACTTCTGTCAAAAAACGCTTTCTTTGCTGCAGGGCGTCTAGAACTGCTGCTTTCGGCACATGAGGAATGGCGGCAAGGGCCAGATCGAATTTGAAATCCCGTTCTCGTGTTGAAGACAGAGCCTCCAGCGTCTCCTGCTGCAAAATAGCTTTGCCTTCTTCGGTTATTTCAAATTTTCTCGGCACAGGGCCTCGGCCTTGCTTTTCAATGTCGATATAGGAATTCAGCAGCTTCCTTTTATATAACTTATTCAGACCGACATAAATCGAAGTCGTCCCGATATCGGCCCATTCCCGGTAGCCGCGATCCTTGATCAACTGGTTGATTTCATAGCCGGAAATTATTTCCCGGTCGTAAATAATCTGCAATAGAATAAATTCGCTATTCGACAGTTCCATGGGCATCCTTTCCAATCTATAATTATAATATATAATATTACACCCGAGTTATATTTTAATCAAGTAAAAAAGCGTTAACCCAATACCCTTTTTCGAAAACGCCACGATCCAGCCCCAACTCTTTTTTTCATAACGGTGCGTCAGGCCATACGGTGCACGATACGTGTCGGGCAGCAAGAGTGCCCGCCGGCAAGTGGCTGACAGCGCGTCAATCAGAACCAAATCAAACCGGCCATCCCTACGCTGTCCGCCGCCAGCGCCGCCAAAATCTCCTGCTGTAATAGCCGCCTGCCTAAGCTTGTTATGGACAGCTTCCATAATTTATAAGCCGTCATCTTAGTACACGTATACTGCCTTCACAATTATTTCATTAATTTGGTAATTTATGGGCTGACTTCTGTTTTGTTAAGAACATGTTAATTGTGGGTTAAGCTTTTTTTACAGATCTTGATTATTGGCAGGTAATGTTTTACACTGAGCACGGAAGAGGCCTTTGGTAGATAAAGGAAGATAGTTTTAATTAAATATTACACATCAGTAATATTTGTTATGGTGTAATGTTTTATATAATCCATCCTACATTTCCCAATGGCTGCCTCTGCATAAAATAAGAGGTTCTAACTTGGCGGAGACCGGTATCCAGGTTTTTTTCCTTCTTTCGGGTGTTTCGCGGATGCAATGTATTTTATGCGAAGGCGGTATTGGCCTAAGGACTCGATGTGAAGATTGTGCTTACTTATTGCTTTAATACTACGCATAAGTAATATTAAAGCAATTAAAATATTACTATGATGAATTGTAGGAGAATGCAATGAAACTCACAAATGTTGAATTCATCATTTTGCAAATTATGTATGAACGAGAGGAGGTTTCCGGGTATGAAATTAACCAGTGGCTAAAAGAACGGGGTTACCGGGAATGGGCCGATATCGGGACGACATCCATCTATGTGGGGTTGGCCAAATTAGGAAAAAAGCGGCTGGTCAGCTCGTATCTGAATACCGCCAAGTATGGCAGAGGTCCGCTGCCCAGAAAATTCTCCATCACCGATGCCGGTAAAAACTTGTTGAAGCAGGAGATCCTGGCAGCGCTGTCGTCGACAAGGGAAAGGGATTACCGGTTCGATTTAGCGTTTGCGGCCATCCCCTTGGTGGCTGCCGGAGAAGTCGTGGCGGCGCTGGAACAAAGAAAAATCTTTTTAAGGGAGGCAGCCGAACGCGTAAACCGGTTGTTCGCAGAGCAGGGCGGGCCGGCGCTGCCGTTCAATATGCAGGCGCTGTTCAAGCACCCACTGTTATATATCCAAAGTGAAATTGCCTTTATCGACAGCCTGATCCAGGAGTTATGACAGGGAGTTTTCCCGCCGGTGCCTCGCCTTGGGCGAAGCGCCGGCAGAATAAACAGCTTTGCGAAGAAAGGGGGTGAACAACATTGACTTTGCTGGTAAACAGCACCTATGGCAAATCCACGCTGCTATCCGTATTTCTGCATGTCCTGCTGCTTGCCGCGATCCTCGCCCTGCCGCCGGCCGTGCCGACCGAGCGGCCCCAGCAGTTGGCTGAGGTGGAAATTCTGCCTGTTCCGCCCCCGCCGGAGCCGCTCGTTACGCCCCGGCCAGAGGAAATAGCCCAGACGCCGCCACAGCCGGAAGAAACCAGAATGGAGACACCAAACCAGCCGCTGAGTCCTGAGCCGGCACTGGAAGCCGAGCCGGCGCCCCAGGCCGAGGCTTTGCCGGGAGAAGCGGCGCTGCCGAGTTCCGTGGGCCTGCGCTCCGGGAAAGGCACCGGGATACCGCGAGTGACCGGAATTCCACGCGTTAAAGCAAGCAACGGCGGCAGCGGCGGCAGCGGAGCCGTAGCGGCCACAGCCGTCTATGCGCCCAAGCCATCGTACCCGCCGGCGGCGAGAAAAGAGGGCTGGGAAGGAAGCGTCGTGCTGCAGATCCGCATCAACACCGACGGGACGGTCACCGTATTGTCCGTACTGGAAAGTGCCCGCGCGGACGCTAGTACGGCGGCCGTGGCGGCCGTATCGAACTGGCAGTATTCGCCGGACCGCAATGCCAGCGGCAGCCCGGTCAGCAGCGTCCGCAATGTCCGGGTCAATTTCGACCTGAAAGATGCCGTATAGGATTTCTTATGCAGCTGTTATTAACGGAAACGAAAGGAATGAGTTTGCATGCTAGAGATGTTAGTAAAAGGCGGCTGGATGATGCTGCCGTTGGCCTTATGTTCTCTGATCTCGCTGACGATTATCATTGAACGGTTCTTCTATTTTCGGCGGTTGCAGGTGCCGGACGCCGTAGAGGAGGTATTGGAACTGGTGCATAAAGGCAAACTGCGTGACAGCCAGGAACTGGCGGAAACATCGCATTTGCCGGTGCTGAAAGTCCTATCGGCGGGTATCGCCAATCCGGCTGATCCGGCCAAAGCGATGGAAGCGGCCGGAATTACCCAGTATGCGACCCTCCGGCAGGGCTTGCAGGCCTTAGACACCATCATCACGCTCTCGCCGCTCCTGGGCCTGCTAGGCACCATTATCGGGATGGTGGATTCTTTCCAGATCATGGCCACTGTAAGCGGCGGCGGGTCGCCGCACGCCGTAACCGGCGGGGTGGCGGAAGCCCTCATTGCCACCGCCACCGGCATTGGCGTCGCGGTAATCACCCTGGTCCCATATAACTACTTTCTAGCCCGCGTGGAGCGGGAAAGCGAAATCATGGAACAATATTCCACCCAGCTGGAAATGCTGCTGGTGAAACAGTAAGGAGGGGATGGGCATGAGAATCGCGCGTCAACCGCTGAAGAAGGCCCGGATCGAGATTATCCCGATGATCGACACCATGTTTTTTCTGCTAGTATTTTTTATGCTGGCCAGCCTTTCCATGATCCAGCAGCACGGCCTGCCGGTCAACCTGCCCCATGCGGCCAGCAGCCAGGATGAAATCAAGCAGGTGGTGACGCTGACCTTGACGCAGGACGGCAAACTGTACTATGAGCAAGAAGCGATTGGTTCGGCGGCGGAAATCCCGCCGCGGCTTACGGCGCTGCAAGGCAATGGCAAAAAGCCGTCGGTGGTGATCAACGCCGATAAAGGCGTGGAGCATGGCCGGGTGGTGGAAGTCTTAGACGCTACGCGTAAAAGCGGCGTCATTAGTGTAGCGGTCGCCGTAAGCCCGTCCTAAACAGATAAGCAATGAAAACAAAATGGCCCCAAGGGCAGGAAGGAAATGGGCATGATCAATTTTGTTAAGCAAAAAATAACCGGATTGCTGCTGGCTGGGCTGGTGTTACTGGGGGCTGCCGGGCTGGCTGCAGCTGCGCCAAATACGGTGCAGGCCGCGGCCGCCCCGGCGGTCGGCGTCGTCGACATCGGCCGCTTAGTCAATCAGCACCCGGACACAGCAAAGGCCAATGAAACCATCAAAAGCGAAGCCGAAGCAGCCCAAAAGGAATTCGACGCCAAAGCGGCCGGTCTGGGCGACCAGGAAAAGCAGGACCTGAGAATGGCGCTCCAGCAGCGGGTGGGACAAAAGCAGCAGGAACTATTGAAAGGCATCGCGGACAAGATTGACGCTGCCGTCAGGGAAGTGGCCAAGGCCAAAGGACTGACGGTCGTGGTGCAAAAAAGCAGCGTTGTCTATGGCGGCCTGGATATTACCGAAGACGTGCTGAAAAAGCTGCGCTAAGCCGCCGCAGAGGAAGAGGGTGATGAAAAGATGACCCTTCCGGAAAAAATTCAAACACTCATTCGACAGCTTGAACAGCTGGGCTATCAGCCCTGTCAAATCCAGCAAATCATTGAAGAAGCAGCCGGCACCATGTATTGGCAGCGGGTCACGCCTGCCAGCCAGCAAGAATTAGCCGAGGATCTGGAGCAGCATATCCGTTTTGCGGTTCGCTGCCGGAAAATCAAATTAGGAGGAACATCATGAACCAGGAACTATTCGCGGACGCCATCAGCGCCATCCATGTTACCGGCCATCTAGTCCGGATCGACCTCATAACATTGCAGCCGCAGCTTAAAAATGATAACGGCCAGCCGGTGGTCAACATCAATCGGCGCATCATTATGCCGCTGGCAGGATTTATCCAGTCGCTGGCCGTGCAGGACAACATTGTCAAGCAGTTGCTGGCAGCCGGCGTCATCAAGCAGGGCCCGGAGGAAGCGGCTGAACCCATGCCGCCCGGCGCAGGAGCACCGCTGCTCCGGGCCGTCAGCCGGGAAGCGGGCGCGGGGGAGCAGGCCGCCCCGGCGGCCACAGATGCCTGACCCCAAAATACCTGGAAGAGAGGATGGAGAGTATGGCACAGAACAAGTTGCCTTACAGCAAGAAATGTCTCGGTTTGGTGTTGGCATTGGCCACGGCCTGCTCGGTGTCGCCGGTCTTGGCGGCGCCGCCGGCGGAGGTAAGCCGGCCGCCCGGGGGGGATGCAGGTGGTATCCGGTACAGTGTGGAGCAGCCGCCGGTGAGCGGGCCGGAAACAAGCCGGGTTGAAATTGAAGTCGAGCGGGAAGAGCCGCCAGCCGGGCCGGAAGAGGAGGGCCTGCGGATTCATGTCAAGGCCTTCCGTATCACCGGCCAGGATATTTATAGCCAGGAAGAGCTGCAGGAACTGGTCCGGAATTCGGTGGGCAGGGATCTGACACTGGACGAACTGCAGGCCATCGCCCAGAAAATCGCCGAGCATTTCCGTAAGTCTGGATACATTGTGGCCAACGCCTACCTGCCGGCCCAGGACGTAGCCGAAGGCATCCTCGAGATCATCGTCGTGCCGGGCAAGTACGAAGGCATTGACATTCGCAATCAGTCGCGGCTGGACAGCAAAATCGTCGAGAACTGGCTGAGCGTCATCCAACCCGGTGATTATGTCAAAAAAGACGTGCTGGAGCGGGCGCTCCTTTTAATGAGCGACACCAGCGGGGTCAGCATTAAAGCCACGCTGGCGCCGGGCAAAAGCACCGGCACCACCACCCTCATTGTCGACATCACCGACAGCGGTGAAATCACAGGCACCTTTTCCCTAAACAACCATGGCAACTATTATACCGGCCAGGGGCGCGGCCGGGTGTCGGTGGACTTCAACAACCTTGGCGGCCAGGGAGATGTACTGAGCCTTGATGATACCTATTCGGGCGGCGGGCTGAACAATGCCGCCCTCCAGTATCTGTTGCCGGTTGGCAAAGACGGCGCCAGGCTGGGAGTGAGCTACTCCACCATGAACTATAAGCTGGGCAAAGAATTTAAAGCCCTGGAATTCGACGGCAAGTCCAAGGGGGCCGGCATCTTTGCCAGCTATCCCGTCATCCGCTCGCGTGACACGAATCTCTTCGCCCAAATCGGCTATGATGTACGCCGGCTGACTGATAACGGCTTTGGCATCAAAATGAGCGACAAACGGGATAATGTCTGGTCTATAGGCTTAAATGGGGCCAGCCGGGACGAAAGCGGCTTCAATATGTATGATCTGACCATTGCCACCGGCGATTTATCTTTTAAAGGCGGCCGGAGTATTTTTGGCGAGCCAGCCGAAGATATTGACCAAAGTACAGCCAAAACCGCCGGGAGGTACACCAAGATCAACCTGGGATTCAGCCGCCAGCAGCTTATGAGTGAGCGGCTGAGCTTTTTGTTCCGCGTGAGCGGACAAACTGCCAGCAAAAATTTGGATTCGTCCCAGAAACTGTATCTGGGCGGCGCGAACGCGGTCAGAGCCTATGCGGAAGGGGAAGCGTCCGGAGATCAGGGCTACCTTGTAACCGGCGAACTGCGCTGGAGTTTGCCGACGCGGTCGGTCCCATCACTGCAGCTGGCAGCGTTTATCGATCACGGCCGGGTCACAGTGCATAAGAAGCCCTGGAATGGCTCGGGCGACAACAGCCTCATCCTCAGTGGCGCCGGGCTTGGACTCATTGCCAACATTCATAAAGACTATACCGTACGGCTCGATTATGCCAAAAAAATCAGTGCCGAAACAGACACGGCAGCACCGGATAAGAGCGGTCGCTGGTGGCTCACAGGCACCCAATATTTTTAAAGGAGGGAATGGACATGCAGAGAAAATGGCGGCGCAGCTGGGAACAGAAAAAGACAAGCTACAGCATTGGCAGCAGCGTCATAAAAGCAGCGGCCAAATGTGTGCTGCCACCGCTCGTGGCGGCAGGCATCCTGCTCAGCACGGCCGGCCCGGCGTTTGCCCTGCCGACGAACACGGTCATCGTAAATGGCACAGCGACCATTACCCAGACGAATGATACGATGGACGTCAACCAGGGTTCGCGTAAACTGATTGTGAACTCAGATACCTTTGTCATCAACCCGAATGAAACCTTGAATCTGAACCAGGGTTTGCAGGATGTGGCCCTATGGAAAGTGACCGGCGGCGACCCATCGGCCATCTATGGGAATGTTAACGCCAGCGGCGGTCTGTTTTTAATTAACGAGGGCGGCACGCTGTTCAGCAAGGGATCACAGGTCAATGTAGGCAGTTTGGTGACCTCGAGTCTCAACATCGCCGACAGTGATTTTTTAGCCGGCAACTATAAATTTACCGGCAATGACAATAGCGGCGCGGTCGTCAATCAAGGTACGATCACCGCTAAGAATGGCGGCTATATTGCGCTGATGGGCCCACAGGTGAGAAATGAAGGCATCCTGGTAGCGCGGCAGGGTACGGTGGCGTTAGGAGCCGGTAAGGCGGTAACCCTTGATATGCACGGTGACGGTCTATTAAACCTGGCAGTGGACGCGGCGGCAGTCAATGCCAGCGCAGTTAATCATCAGCTGATTGCTGCCGACGGCGGCCGGGTAATCATGACCGCTCGGGCGGCCAAGGACCTGGTGGGTACGGTAGTCAACAACAGCGGGATTATCCAGGCGAGAAGCATTGAAAATAAAAACGGCGTCATTCGTCTTGATGGGGGCGCCCACGGTACAGTGGTAAACAGCGGCACGCTTGATGCCTCAGGCAAAGAAGCCGGGCGAAAAGGCGGCACGGTCAAGGTGCTGGGCGAAAATGTAGAGCTTGCCAACGGGACAAGCATTGATGTGTCCGGCGCTCAGGGCGGCGGCACAGCCTTAATCGGCGGCGATTACCAGGGCAAGGGCCCGGAACAGAATGCTAAGAACACCACGGTGGAGAACAATGTCAGTATTACCGCCGATGCCCTTGATTCCGGCAACGGCGGTAAAGTGATTGTCTGGGCCGATGATACCACCAAGTTCAACGGCCAGATCAGTGCCAGAGGCGGGGCCAATAGCGGCAACGGCGGCTTGGTCGAGACATCAGGGCACAAAACGCTGGCGCTTGGCGATGCAGCCCGGGTCAATACGCTGGCGCCGAAAGGCAAAACCGGCAATTGGCTCTTAGACCCGGAGGATTTCACCATCGGCACGGGTACAACCGGCGCCAACTACTGGAACTATATCGCACTGGGTAATGCTCTGAACAGCAGTGACATCACGGTGCAGACCGCTGCCACGGGCAGCGGCAACGGCGATATCAACGTCGGTGCCCGGATTGATTGGTCCAGCCCGACGACGCTGACCCTGTCCGCCCACCGCAACGTCAACGTCTACGCCGACATTGCGAGCAGCGGCGGGGCGGACGTGAAGCTGCGGGCCGATAACACCGGCGTCGGCACCGGCACCGTCCGCTTCACCGACGGCGCGGCCACCGGCCATGTGTTCACCGACGGCGCGGTAGCCATCTACTATAACCCGGCCGGCGGCTATAAAGGCAGCGACAAGACCACCTGGAGCGGCGGCACGGTAACCGGCCCTTACGGCGCCTATGTCAAGCAGGGCGACGGCGCCTCCCCTGCCAGCAAACTCAGCTCCTATATGCTGGTAAACAACGCGACCGATTTGCAGAACCTCAGCCAGCAGCTGGCCGGCATGTACGCCCTGGGCCGGGACATCGACGCCAGCGTCACCCGCACCTGGAGCGACGGCATGGGTGGCCGGGGCTTTACACCGATCGGCCCGGGCTACACCAGTGGCAGCAACCCCCAGGCGTTCACGGGGAGCTTGGACGGCGGCGGCCATACCATCGACAACCTGTATATCAATTACAGCCGGACTGCCGATGGCGGCGCGCGGTCGGTCGGGCTGTTCGGGATGCTCGGCGAGGGCGGCGTGGTCCGCAACCTGAGCCTGACCAATGTGGATATCACCGGCACCAACCTGGCCGCGACCAGCAGACCGCGGTCGCAGGCCAGCCGCGGCCGCAAAGCGGACTCGTTTAATGTGGGCGGCCTGGCGGGCCTGGCGGAATCGGCCCTCATCGACAATGTCTATGTGAGCGGCAAGGTGACCGGCATCAACGCCAACGCCGTGGGCGGCCTGGCCGGGATGGTGTACGAGGGCCGGCGGGGCAGCCAGGACAGCGTCCTCCATTCCGTCAGCGAGGCGGCGGTGACCGCCCGGGGCTTCAACAACGGCGGTTCGCCCGCCGGCGGCAAGTTTGAGGACGTGAACCTATCGCCGGGAGACGCCCCCGACGGTGTGGCGGCCGGCGGCCTGATCGGCCAACTGGTATACAACAGCGAGCTGAATACCCCCGATAAACCGGGGTACGAAGGCAAGCTGTTGGAGACTAGCACCGACACCAATTTTGTCCGCGACAGCTACAGCAGCGGGCCGGTTACGGTCGTCAATACCGGTAAGGACGGCGTCCAGCACTCGACGATCTACGCCGGCGGCCTGGTGGGGTTGAACCAGGGCGGCAGCATCGACCAGGCCTATAGCACCGGCGCGGTGACGGTTACCAGCACTGACCCCAAGTCCACCGTGCACGCCGGCGGTCTGGTAGGGGCGAGTACCGATTCCCTGAACACTTGGGACCACGGAGCCGAATGGGCCCCCGTGATTTTAGCCCGCTATAATGGGGAAACCATCTCCAACTCCTACAGCACCGGCAAGGTGAGCTACAGCGGCGAGCAGACCCATGTGGGTGGTTTTATCGGCAGCAACAGCGGCGCCATTACGAAAAGCTTCTGGGATACCGGCCGGTCCGGTCAAAGCCGGGGCATTGGCGCCAATACCGGCAAAAACACAGGTCTCACCGGCCTGACCACCGCCCAGATGGTGGCCCACAAGAGCAATTTTGCCGGCTGGGACTTTGACAACACCTGGTTTATGCTCGAAGGCTACACCACGCCTTTCCTGCGTTCGGAATACAGCACCAACATCCGGAATGCTCACCAGCTCCAGCTCATGGCCCTTAATCCTGCGGCCCACTACACGCTGGACACTGACCTTGACCTGCGCGGCTACCACATGGCGCCGGGCGTCGGCTTTGCCCCCATCAACAACTTCAGCGGCCGCTTCAACGGCCAGGGGAATACCATTAATTACCTGAATATCCATGATTACGCCACCGACGCCCTCGGCCTCTTCGGCACTGCGCTCAGCAGCGCGAAAATCCACGATGTTGCGCTGGCTAACGCTACGGTCACAGGCGGCGCCGGCAACGCTGCCGTCGGCATTCTGGCCGGCGACAACGCCGGCAGCATCTACAATGTCTTCACCGGCGGCACGGTCAGCGGAGACGGCAAGGTCGGCGGCGTTGTCGGCAATAACAGCGGCAGCATTGCTACCTCGTTCAGTGCTGCCAAAGTCAGCGGCGCCGGCAGTCTTGGCGGCCTCGTCGGCAACAACAGCGGTACGGTCGAGGAAAGTTATGTCGATGAAGCCGGCAGCGTCAACGGCGCAGGCGGCAGCACGCCGGTAACCGGCGCGAACAGCGGTACGGTTACCGCTCCCACCTATGACCTGGGTAACGGCAACTGGGTCAGCTTCGGTGCCAACAACCCGGTGCTGGCCTGGACGGTAACGCCGGACGGCCGGATCACCCTCTATACGGCCACCCAGCTGCAGGCGCTGCAGAACCATCTCAGCGGCCGGTACCGGCTGGGCGGCGACCTTGACCTGGCCGGCCTGGCCTGGAACCCCATCGGCACGGCGGCCGGCGCTTTTACCGGTGCGCTCGACGGCAATCACTACACGCTCAACAACCTGACTCTCGCCAATAACGGTGCCGGCGCCCTCGGCCTGTTCGGCTATACCCAAGGCGCGGCGCTCAGCAACCTGACCCTGATGAACGTCAACATCGCCGGGGGGGCGGCCAACCAATACGTCGGCGGCTTGGCGGGCTACGTTGACGGCGGCAGCATTGCGAACAGCGCGGTGAGCGGCATTGTCACGGCAACCGGCGCGGGCAGCTATGTGGGCGGTCTGGCCGGCTATAACAGCGGCAGCATTGCCGATGCCGGCAGCACGGCCACGGTAACCGCCAAGGGCGCGAACAGCCAGGCCGGTGGTCTGGCCGGCGCCAACGCCGGCGATATTGCCATGGCTTCCAATACCGGCGCAGTGACGGTCGTAGGCAAGGACAGCCAGGCCGGCGGCTTGGCCGGCGAAAATGCCGGCAGCATCGCCATGGCTTCCAATACCGGCGCGGTGACGGCCGCAGGCGACGGCAGCTCCGCCGGCGGCGTGGCCGGCGTGAACAGCGGCACCATCGGCAGCTATGACGGCACGGTGTACAATACCGGCGCGGTGACGACCAAAGGCGACGGCAGCTATGCCGGCGGCGTGGCCGGCCAAAATACCGCCACCGGCATCATCGGCGTCGACACCTGGGACCCCGCAACCGGCACGGCCTATAACACCGGCGCGGTGACGGCCACCGGGGCAGGCAGCCGCGTCGGCGGCGTGGCCGGCAACAATGCCGGCACCATCTCCCAGGCCTATGCGGCGGCCGTTGTTACCGCCAGGGGCGCAAGCAGCTACGCCGGCGGCATCGCCGGTTATAACAGCGGCAGCATCCTGAGCGCCTTCTTCGGACCGGCCGACAGCGGCCTGGTGGCCAAAGTCCGCAGCGACGGCGCAAACAGCAGCGTCGGCGGCATCGCCGGCTATAACAGCGGCACCATCGCCGATACCCTGAGCCTCGCCGCAGTCAGCAGCGGCGGCGCGGGCAGCAAGGTCGGCGGCCTGATCGGCGATAACGCCGGCGGCAGCCTCGACACCTCCTACACCCTGGGGGCGGTAACCGGCACGGCCGACAGCAGCGTCGGCGGCCTGATCGGCCGCAATGACGGCACGGTCGCCAACGCCGTCTGGAACCCTGACACCGCCTTTGCCCGCACCGACCCCCGCTACCTTAAAAAGCAAGGGGTGGGAACCGGCACGAACGCCGGCACGGCGCTGACTTACAGCCAGATGCTCCAGGGCAGCGCGGACTACTGGTCGGGCTGGTCGGACTTCGCCAACTGGTACACCTGGCAAGACGGCCTGTTTCCCGGCCTCTACTGGTCACCTACCTACATGCTCTACGGGCGGGTGCAGGACGGCGGCCCCGGGGTAACGGTGAATAAATACTATTATGACTGGGTCTCCCACAATATTCTCCCCTACACGACCGAGACCATCGGCGCCGACGGCCTGTTCTTGATGACGCAGGGGGGAATGACATACAATTCAAAACAATTTGGTAAACTGTCGTATACCGCGCTGCTCACTGTAGCGGGCCAGCCTTACAAGGCTAATTCCATCTATATGGTCAGCGAAGCCGGCTACCCCCAATTCTACGACTTGAAAAAAGATACCCTGATCGTAGCTTTGGAAGGAACATCCGATATGATTAAGGCAAACCTGCTTGACTTCAGAGGCGTATTTGACAGTCGATTCAAAAGCGGGGCGGTGGCAGCAGCCATCGCCGACAAGTACCCCGAGCTGATGTTTACCCTGGGACCGGTCTACCATCTTCCCGACGACTGGCATAGCCCCGGCAGCATCCATGGCAAAATTTATATGTATGACCTTGACGTCGCTGGCAATTTTGAGGCCAAAAACTTCGATTGGGCCCTAAGCGGTGTTACTGGTCGAACCGGTTATGCCGGAAATAACTTTATAAACGGCGGCAGTATCACCACCCATAAGACGGCGTATGCCGCCGGCGACATCACCATCGATAACAGCCAAAGACCGGTGACTGTTTTTTCAGCTGGCGGTAATCAAGTCGTTGCTGCTGGTTATACTCAGCAACTGATCAGCGCGGGCGGGGCGACCGCGAAGTTTGCCGCCGCCGGCGACATCACCCTCACCGATAACGGCAACATGGTGATCGGTATCGGCAGCGGGCCGCGGTTTATAGCCGGCGGCGACATCACCCTCACCGCGGGCGGACTATTTGTCAACTGGGGCGGCCCCGACGCCATCCAGGCCGGCGGCCGCTACCTTGTCTACGCACCGGATATGGTGCTGGCCTCCTGGCTGGAAGGGGCAGACCCCTCCATGCCTAACTATTGGGCGACATACAACAACCTCAACGAGTTGTTCTTCGGTACCCGCTACACGGACTATACCTATCAAACCGCCATGCAGCTTCTTCACCAGAACGACCAGTTGGTCTACGACACGCGCGGCGGCCTGGCCGGCTTCGTGCGGTGGGGCTACCAGGCCGGCGACTCCCTGCCGGCCGGCAGCGGTTTTGTCTACACGGCGGCCGATCCCCGCACCGCGGCCGGGATCGTTGAACGGCCCTGGCTGACGCCCGCCTACTTCGCGGCCCAGGACCGGCGGCAATGGGCCGCCGCCACGGCCCAGGCCGATAGTGCCGCCCGGCCGGGCCGGGCGGCGGACAGCGCCACTCCGGACGTCCGGGACGACATCCTGCAAGCTACTATTGTGGACGGCGGCGTGGCCCTGCCGGCTGATACGGACGATACGGACCAGGAGGAGGAGTAAGCAATGAGCACCAAGCGAACGAAAATGACGCGCCAACAAAGACTGGCCCTTGTTTTGGGCTGCCTGCTGTTCTCAAGCTGGTGGCACATGCCGCCGGCCCTGGCGGCGGAGCAGCCCGATGAGACCGTGATCACGGAGGAGGTGGATGTCACCGACACCCGGCTGCGGGAGCGCCAGGCCATCCAGAAGACCGAGATCACCGCCGCCGAGATCAAGGCCCAGGGGGCGGAAACCGCGGCCCAGGTCCTGGAGAAGGCGGCCGGCATCACGGTCAGCGGCAACAACATGCAGGGCAAGGCCGCGGTCAGCATTCGCGGCAGCGACGCCAACAATACCAAGGTCTTTGTTGACGGCGTGCCCTTAAGCCCGGTGGGGGACGGCGTCGTCGACCTGAGCAATATCCCGGCCGACAGTATTGAAAAAATCGAGGTGTTTAAGGGCGCGGCCCCGGTCCAGTACGGCTCCGACGCCGCCGGCGGCGTCATCTACATCACCACCAAACAAGGCGGTAAACAGGCCGCGACGGCTTCCGTTGCGGTCGGCAGCTGGAATACGCAGCGCCAGAACGCCGCGGTGAGCGGCGGCACCGGGCAAGTCGATTATTTTTTCAATTACAAGCATGAGACCACCGACGGCTATACCTGGAATACCGAGAAAAATGCCCGGTTCTACGACGGCAAGCTCGGCCTCCGGCTCAGCGACAGCGCCTCGCTCAGCCTGTCCGGCAGCTACGCGAAAAAATACGAAGAGCTGCCCGACCGCTATGATGAAAACGGCGTGATGATCACCAACCCCGGCACCGGCGGCACGGTCGGCAATCCGTCCAACACCAAGGGGTTCTGGTACCGCACAGGCATGCTGCGGCTCGACCCGGCTACCGAGTGGCGCGGCGGCCTGGCCTACAACCAGCGGCTCGGCGACAGCAGCGACCTCAAACTGACCCTGTATAAAGCGGCGGAAAATAAATCCATGACCGCAACCCACGTCCCGGGTCTGCTAACGGTTACAGGCGGCCAGGAGTCGGCGGCCGGCGTGCGCGGCTACCAACTGGAACATACCATCAAAACCAGCCCGGTCAACACCGTCCTCTGGGGCTACAACCAGGAACGGCGGCGGTTTGACCAGGATACCGCCTGGCAAGGGTATGATGAGGTATATGATCGTTTGGAATACGAATGTTTTGTCCCGGCGCGGTACCGGTACGACAGCCGCAGCTACTTTCTCCAGGATACGCTGAAGCTGGGCAAGCTGACCGCCAGCCTGGGCTACCGGCATAACACCGTCGAGGATGATCTGCGCATGGACCCCAACCAGCACGCGATCGACTTTGCCGGCTACCAGCCGGTCACCGTCGCCACGTCCCGGACCTTTAAAAATCCGGTGGCCGGCTTCAGCTACGCCGTCAACGACCGCACCGACCTGCACGCCTCGATCGGCAAGAGCTTCCGCTATCCCCAGCCGGCGGAGATCGCCAGCGGCGCGACGGTCGGGACCACGCTGCCGCTGGTCAAGCCGGAACAGACCCTCAACCGCGACCTGGGCGTGGCCTACACCACCCCGGACGGACTGCGGCTGGACTTCACCTATTTCAACAAGAAGGTGACCGACAAGATTCAGAGCCGGGCGGTCATCGGCCAAACGATGTTTGAAAATCTGCCCGAGGTAACGATGACCGGCTTCGAGGCCGGCCTCAGCCAAAAGCTCAGCGACCAGTTCAAGGCCTTTGCGCAAATCACCTATACTTCGGCCGAGAATCCCAAAGCGGGCCGGCAGGTCAACGATCAGCCGAAGTATAAATATTCCGTGGGCATGAACTACACCGGCAGCCAGGGGCTGAAGGCCTATCTGGCCCTCAACTATGTGGGCAGCCGGTTCAGCGATTTTTCCAACGGCACCGGCAATAATCCCAATGACCCCGATCCCGGCGTGCCGCCGGAATTCCGGTCCGTTTCCCTGCCGGCCTATGCCACCGTCGACCTTCTGCTGACCAAGGCGCTGAAAAACCGCGAATACTATATCAAATTCAACAACCTGCTTGATAAGCAGTACTATTCCGGCGCCTATCTGATCGCTCCCGGCCGGTACGTCGAATTCGGCACCGATATCAGGTTTTAGCAGGGCTGTATGCTTGGCGGCGGCGCCGGGAGTACTCCCGGCGCCGCCGAAGTTGATAGGAACGCCTGTTTCTCCCGCCGCCTGCTGGGAACAGCAACGGCCGGCAAACGCCGGCCGTTACCGTGTACCCTGGGCAGCCTAAGGGCTTAGATTCCGCTTAGCGGAGCTGACGCTGCTGACGCTGCTGACGTACCTGGCCTTTGGCCCCAGCAGAGGACGAGCCGCCGGCGAGCGGGGCCAGATATTCCTGGGTCACAATTGCCTGGCCGTCGGGGCTGAGAACATAGGTGAGGAAGGTGGCCTCAGCGCCGACAGGTTGGCCTACGGTGACCATGTTGAAATTCCGGATGACCTTGTATTGGCCGGACCGGGCGGCAGCCAGGTTGACTACCTGGCCGTCCAGGTTGGGCGCTTTGACGGCGCTGGTGAGATAGCCCATGGACAGGAAGCCGATAGCGTAGCGATGGCTGGCGCCGGCGACCGCCGCGCGGAGAGCCTCGTTGGACTCCCACTCATTGGCCGCGGCGACAGCGCCGTTATTGAGGAAATATTCCTTGAAGAAATCAAGGGTCCCGGAAGGAGCGGTGCGGGAATTGACAACAATTGTGGCGTTAGGGCCGCCTACATCCCGCCAATTGGTGATTTCGCCTTTAAAAATAGCGGCAACCTGCGCGCTGGTGAGATTTTGCACCGGGTTTAAGGGGTTAATGACGACTGCCACCGCGTCGCGGGCAATGGTGGTAGCCACCAGCCCCTGAAGAGCTTCTGCCGGTTTCAGGTCACGGGAAATATTGCCGATGTCTGATGTGCCGTTGAGCACGTCGGTGATGCCTTGACCGGAGCCGCCGCCTGTAATGGTGATGGTCAGCGTGTTGGGATACCTGTTATTAAAATCAGCCTTCAGATCATTGGCCAGCGGCTCGACGGAAGTGGAACCGCTCAATTTCAGGGCGTCGGCGGCCATGGCCGGCTGCAGGCCTGTCACTCCCAGCATCACGGTGGCCAGGGTGCCAACCAAAAGTTTTTTCCACAGGGCTTTTTTACTCATTTGTAGTAGCCTCCTCATTTTTTGTTTTTTGGTTCGGGGTTTTCGGGTTCGGTCGGCCTGCTTATGGATAGTACGCTGGCGGCATGCTGCTGATCCCTCCTTTCGCTTTTATGCCTGATAGGTCCGCAGGGAGCATAATAGCCGGCTTGATATCGAGGCTGAGGTTGAAGCGGTCGCTCCAAGCATATTGCCGTATATTGGAATAAAAGCCTGGGGGGCTTAATTCCCGCTTGGCGCCGGGGGCGGTAATCCGGGGGAGCGGGGCTGAGAGCCCGGGGGCGAAAGCCGTTGGTTGGCTTTGCTGCGAATACCTTGCTATATATTGGTACAAGCTCCTTTTTTTCCCATTGTACTATGAATAGACCATGAATAGGTTAAGGAATTGTTAATAATTTATTATAATTATTAGAAAATAATTGATATTATGTAAATGTGATTATCTGCGACGCGAGGTGGCTTGTCGAACAGCCTTTAGCAGGCAGTTTGTTAAGAAAAGAACGCGAAATGTTAAACGAGACTTAATATTTTCATTGAAGGAATTTCCAATAATGGAAGAAATATAGAAGATAGGCGCATGATGTAACATCAGTTATAAATTGCGCGGGATTTTTTATCGTTGGCTGAAGGGAGGAATGGCGGATGCGTATCAGCTGTGGAAAAATGGTAGCTGTCACTATGTTGGCAATCCTGCTGCTGCTGAATATGTCCTTAGTGACCTGGGCCGCTGCCGGCGGAAGTACCGTTATTGACGCTTATTCGCCATCCCAGCCGAACGCCGCGGCGCCGCAGGACGGGCAAGGTCCTGCTGTTGCCGGCCTGGACCCGAACTGGCCGCAAGATACGGTTTGGCCGAATGCCGGCAGCGATTGGTCTTTCTCGCAGCCGTTGGTTATTCAACTGAAATATGTCAAGCCGACTCATGTTAAAGACCTGATCAGCTCCCTGATCCCGGCTGACCGGCTCAGGGTGGATTTCATCAATAGCAAGCTGGTCGCCCTCGGCGACGAGGCGGTGTATGACACGGTAAGGGCGATCATCGCGCAGGTTGATCTGCCGCCACGGCAAATCATGTTTGAAGTCGAGGCGGTTGAAATATCACGGGAAGACTATAAAAATCTGGGTATTGACTGGGGCGCAACTACGGCTTTGCCCAGCGTTCCCCCCTCCGACACCCTGGTAGACGCCCCCCTGACCGGTTCCAAATTCCGGGTTGGTTTCGGGGCCTATGGGGTTAACTTTGCGGCTACGATCAATCACCTGATCGAAGAAAAAAAAGGCCGCCTCCTGGCCAGCCCGCGGATCGCCGCCCTGGATGGGCAAAGGGCGCAGATCCTCATCGGCGATAAGCTGGCGGTAGAGAGCCGGCAGGTAGCAAACGGCAGTGAAATTACCTCTGTCACGTATATTGACGTAGGGATAAAGCTGGAGGTAATGCCGACGGTGAATGACGACGGCACCATTACAGCCTATATCAAACCGGAGGTAAGCAACAAAACGGATCAGACCAAAAGCGGCAATCCCAACATCCGCACGCGGCAGGCCGAGACGACACTGCGCGTAAAAGACGGCGAGACCATTGTGATCGGCGGGTTAATTCAGCGGCAGGACACGCAGGATGCGTTCAAAACTCCTTTATTGGGCGATTTGCCACTCGTAGGCTCCTTATTCCGGTCTACCAATAAACAAAAGAAGGAAACCGAGCTTGTAATTTTAATCACGCCGCGGCGGGTTGAGCCATGAGCAAGCTGCTGACAAGCTGTATAGGGGCCATGCTGGCCGTTCTGCTGCTTACTTTAGTACCGGCTGCGCAAGCGGCGGCCGCAGCGCCGCTGGAGGTTGTTTTACGGTGGGCTCCGGTTATCGAGCAGCAAAATTATTCAACCACTCCGGTAGAGCGGGTTAATGTCTTTACCCGGGTAAATTTTGACCGGGATTGGCGTACCAATAATAATGCAATAAATATACCTTTTATCAACGTTGTTGACCCGGCGGTGTATTATTCTCTGGTAGAAAGCACAACCCACTATTTTGTGGGCTATTATTTGTATTATCCGCGTTATGGGGGAAGCGAGGAACATGAAAACGACATGACCGGTGTGCTGCTGGCGCTGCGCAAGCCCGGATTAGGGGCTGAGAATGTCGATATGCTCTTGTCCTACAGCAATGGCAAATGGCAACGCTGGCAAGCCGGCAACAGCCTTTCCTCGCAACAACGCTTGATGATAGCCGTTAAATCAGGTTCTCATGCCATGGAACCCACCGGTACCTCGCCTCAACCGGGTGCCCGGGTGTTTTACCCCGAGGGTGGCAGTTTGCCTAAAGAGCAAAATTATTACCGTTTAGTGAAGCTTGCCGAATTGTGGCAGCGCCGCGATGATATCGGACCCGGTCGCGTATTCGACCGCTGGGGTTATTTTGACGGCTATTATTACAAGCATACGGCCGCGCCCTGGGTATGGACTCATAATGGTATACCGTGGCTAAGCAACCCCGGTGAATTGCTGCAGGATATTCTGCGTTTGAAAAAGACGGCCATCATCTATCAAAATAATGAATATCGCTGAAGAAAATGATAGCGTGTGGTACATTTGTCGTAGGTTGCTGCAGCGTAACCTTTTCGGGCAGAAACAGGAAAAAGGTCCGGTAAAGCAGCTTGCCTTACCGGACTTTACCTCGCTCGTAAAAATATTACTACGGTGAGTGGCGGTGGAGTATAATGAGGCTCACGAATGTTGAATTCATCATCTTGCACATTCTGTATGAACGAGAGGCGGTTTCCGGGTACGAAATTGACCGGTGGCTAAAGGCGCGAGGCTACCGGGAATGGGCCGGTATCGGGACGGGGTCCGTCTATGTGGGGTTGGCCAGGTTAGGGAAAAAACGGCTGGTCAGCTCATATCTGAATACCGCCAAGCATGGCCGAGGCCCGCTGCCCAGAAAATTCTCCATTACCGCTGCCGGCAAAAACGTGTTCGCGCAGGAGATCCGGGCAGCGCTGTCGTCGGCAAGGGAAAGGGATTACCGGTTCGATTTAGCGTTTGCGGCCAGCCCCCTGGTGGCGGCCGCAGAAGTCGTGGCGGCGCTGGAACAAAGAAAAGCTTTTTTAAAAGAGGCAGCCGAACGTGTAAATTCGCTGTTTGAAGAGCAAGGGGGGCCGGCGCTGCCGTTCAACCTGCAGGCACTGTTCAAACACCCGCTATTATATATACAAAGTGAAATTGCCTTCGTCAACAGCCTGCTTGATAAGTTATAATTTTGCAAGTAAAAAATTAGCTTACTGGTTGATACATTAAATCAATCAGTAAGCTTTTTTATCTATTTATACTATTTACGCCACTCTCTGGAACCAATTCAGCCGAAATTGCCGTTCAAGTAATTCTCAGTTTCCTGGCGGCAAGGCTTGACCAGCAGGTCGGCGGTCACGCCGTGCTCGATGAGGCGGCCGTTCAGGAAAAAGGCGATGCGGTCGGAAATACGGCGGGCCTGGCCAAGGTTGTGGGTGACGATGACAATGGTATAGTGACGCCGGAGGTCATGGAGCAGCTCCTCGATATGGGCGGTGGAGGCCGGATCGAGCGAAGCGCAGGGTTCATCGAGGAGTAGCACTGCCGGTTTTACTGCCAGCACACGGGCAATGCAGAGGCGCTGCTGTTGGCCGCCGGACAGCGACAGGCCGGAGGTGGGCAGCTTGTCTTTGACCTCATCCCAAAGGTTGGCCCGCCGGAGGGCCTGTTCCACGATTTCCGCCAGCATAGTCTTGCTGATGTTCTTGACCTCGCTGCTTTCCCGCACACCGAAAGCCACATTATCAAAGATGGACATGGGAAATGGATTGGGATGCTGAAATACCATGCCCACGTTCTGGCGCAAGGCGGCCAGGTTGATGTCGCGGTGGTAAATATCCCTGTCGTCGATTAACACCCGGCCTTGGAGGTAAAAAGTGCGATGCAGGTCGTTCAGACGGTTCAGGCAGCGCAGGAAGGTGCTTTTGCCGCAGCCGGAGGGACCGATGATGGCCAGGATCTCCCGCGGATAAACGTCCAGGTTAACCTCCGCCAGCACTTGCTGCGGGCCGTACCAGGCGCGGCAGTCGCGGACAGTTATGTTCGGTTTTTTTTGTTCCATGTTATTCTTTTACCTCCCCGCGGCGCGAAAAATAGTCCACGCAGAAATTGATAGTCAGAATGAGGATAATCAGTATCACCGCTGCGCCGAACGCTTTGTTGGGGGAATTGCCCTCTCCGGCCGGTGAGGAATAATAGATGTAGGAGGTGAGTGTGCTGCCGGTGTTTTGCAATGTCGTCCACCAGTTGGCAGGCAGCCACCACTCTTTGGCGCCGGTCATACGCATGCTGCCGCCCAGGCACAGCCAGACAATGGCCGTGTCGCCGATGATGCGGCCGATGCCGAGGATCGTGCCGGTAACCAGCCCGTTGCGGGCCGACGGCAGAATGACCCGGCGGATGGTGCTCCACTGGGTGGCGCCCAGGGAGTAGGCCGCATGGCGGTAGTTCGCCGGCACGGCTTTAATCGCCTCCTCCATCGTTTTGATGATATACGGCAGAATCATGATCGCCATGACGATGCCGGCGACCAGGAAGGAGCGCCCGAACGCCCGCGCCACCGCCACTGCCTCCACTTTGGTGCTGAGGAATGCCAGCTGGGGATAGGTAAAAATGGCGATGCCGAAGATGGCAAAGACGATGGTCGGCACGCCGGCGAGGACATCAATGCCTGTGCGCAGGCTTCGCACCAGCCGGTTGTCGGCGGCGTACTCCGCCAGGTAGATGGCAGTACCTAGCGCCAGGGGCAGGGCGATGGCGATGCCGAGCAGGGTCAAGAGCACCGAGCCGATCAGCGGTGCGAGAATGCCGCCGCTCAGCTCTTCTTGCAGGCTGGGCTTAGGGTCGGTAAATAGAAACGACGGGTTAATCACGCCTGCGCCTTGAACGAACAGGAAAACAATAATACTGGCGCAGACGAGGATGGTCATCAGGCTGGCTACGCCGCAGAGCAGCGGACCGGCGTTACATCTAGCCTTCATTTTGCTGTCAGCACTCCTTTCTCCACCCGCCGGGAAACGAAGCGGGCCATCAGACTCAAAGCCAGGCTGGCAAGTAAGAGCAGAAAGCCGAGGGCGAACAGCGCCGCCTCCAGGGTGGGCACATTCATCCCTTCGGCGTTATCGACAATGGTGGAGGCCATGCTGCGCAGCGGCTCAAGGAAAAACACCAGGCCATGCGCCGGGTTGGGCAGGAAAGCCACGCTGCCGCTGACCATACACAGGGCAATGGCTTCACCTACTGCCCGGCCGGCAGCAAGGATGGCGCCGGCCGTGATGCCCGGGCCGGCCACCGGCAGAAGCAGCTTGACAATGGTGCGCCAGTGGCTAACGCCCAAAGCCAGGGCGCCTTCCTTGTAGGAGCGGGGTACTGCCCGCAGGGCGTCAACCGCCAGCGCGGTAAAAATGGGCATGATCATGAATGACAGCACGATGATGCCGGCCAGCAGGCTGGACCCGTCAAGGGCGGCGATATTGATGTGCCGGGCTGCCAATTCATCGCTGATAAACGTCTGCTGGATAAAGGGAACCACGACGATCAGGCCGACCAGGCCGAAAATGACGGACGGGATGGCTGCCAGCAGCCGGATTACCGATTCCAGCAGCGACTGCAGCCGGTAAGGGGCCAGCTCGGCAATGAAAATAGCGCAGCCCAAGCCGAGAATGACCGCCACAATCAATGCTCCTACCGTAGTGTAGACGGTGCCGGCGATCAAGGGCAGCGCCCCAAACTTCCACTGGGGACCGATTTCACCAGCCATCCAGGAGTCATAAAACTGCTGATCCCAGCCGCCGGTGAGGATGAAGTTCAGGCCGTTATATTGCAGTACCGGCAGCGCTTTTTGGACAATAAAGAAAAGCATGAAGACGATCACCAGGCTGCAAAACACGGTTGCCGTCAGCAGCGAATATTCAACAAATTTTTCTTTTGTCCGCCGCCAAAACCACCAATCGCGGCCGGCCTTCAGCCCGGCCGTTGCTGGCGGAACCGTCGCATTACTTGACGGCTGGTGTATATTGGGCATATTTTTCACCTTCTTAGCAGGTAACGGCCGGCATTTTGCCGGCCGTTACCTGTGTAGTTTAAAACTTATCCCCGGTTATAGCGGTGGCAGGTATTCCTTAGTTACAATTGCCTGGCCTTGGGGGCTGAGAATCCAGTCAATGAAGGTTTTCGCCAAACCGGTGGGCTGACCGCTGGTAATCAAGTTGAAATTTCGCACCACCTTGTAGCTGCCGGACCGGGCTGCGGCCATATTGACTTCCTGGCCGTCCAGTCTGGGGGCTTTGACGGTGGCGTTAAGATAGCCCATGGAAAGGAAACCAATGGCATTTCTGTTGGCGGCCACTGCCTGACGGACCAAACCATTGGAAGCATGCTGTTTGGCCGTGGCGACAATATTGCCTTTACCAAAGAAATGTTCAACAAAGTAATCTAAGGTTCCGGAAGGAGCGGTGCGGGAATTGACAAGAATCGGGGCGTTATTGCCGCCTACCTGCGACCAGTTGGTGATTTCGCCTTTAAAAATCCCGGCTACCTGAGCGGTGGTGAGATTGCTTACCGGGTTGGAGGGGTGAACGATGATCGCAAGCGCGTCCCGGGCGATGGTGGTAGAGGCCAGTCCTGTGGCGGCCTCGGTCGATTTTAGATCACGAGAGGCACTGCCAATGTTTACTTTGCCGGTGGCTGCGTCATTGATACCAACACCAGAGCCGCCACCGGTAATGCTGATATTTACGCCGGGATTCTGGGACATAAAGGCCTGCGCCAGTTCTTCGGATAAGGGCTGAACGGAAGTGGAGCCGCTGATTTTCAGGCTGCCTTGGGCGGCCATAGCGGTTGACCCGATCAGCAGAATTGCTGTCAGGCATGCCAATATTTTTTTACGCACTGTAAATACCTCCATTTTCATTTTGTTGATTGACTTTTTTCCTAGCCGCAGTGTCGTGGTTATTATTATTGTTGGTGCTCACGCTCCTCCCTCCCTCTTTCTACGCCTGATGCGCTCCACAGGCAGCTTAGTATCTTTGGCACAGGGATAGTTGCTGTTTTCTACTATGAAACTACAATATAATATTTCATAAATAAAAATATTTCTATTATGTAATATTAAACTAAATACCTAAAGTAATTTTGAATAGATTTTGCTATATGATTTCGAACATAGTGTAAAGCATTATTTTCCAAAAAGCAAGAACCTCTAACCAAAATTAACCAATAATTAACAAATTTTTAACAAAGAGGGCGGAAAGAAGAGCCATTTCCCGGCACCGCTCAGACCACTGCTGGGCATATCGTTCCAACGCGGTGAAAAATTGTGTTGCATACTCAGGGAAACCAGGCTTGCCGGCAAAAAACTTAACATAGAATTAATACTGAATTAACTCAATAAATGCCCAATATAGTTACACTATAATTAAGAAGTAATGACAGGAAAGGCTAGGTGGGCTTTATGAGTTTGGCGCTTATAAAACCGGAAACTCCAGCGGTACGCTGCCAGAGGCTGCGTCATCAACTTTCCTTTGCCGAAAAGATATTCGCCAGTCGATGCCAACTGCAGCTTATGTATTTGGAAGCAAAGCGACGGCAGGAGGAACGTGAACTGCAGGCAGCGGTGGCGGAGTGCCAACTACTAATTCAAAATTTGTTAGCCTCGTCGTTAGCGAAGGCCCGCAAGCAAGTCAAGTCCTTAGCTATTGACCTAATGACGGAAAAAGAAGCTTATCGTACCGAAGCGATCGGCAGGAGAATCATTAACCAGCAAACGATTAATAATATCCTGGAAAAGGCAGGCCTCCAGATTAGTAAGACCTGGAACATCCCCGTTGAACCGGTAACAAAAGCATTATTGAGTACAGCCGACATTGCGGCCTATACTCCCCTCAGTTCGATGGGGATGATAGGACAATATAAAACCACGGTAGCGATAGCGGAAGCAGTATATAAGGCAGTTCAACATGCATGTGAAACAAGCTTGGATGAAATGAGTCCGCACTGGCTGATAAAAAAGACACTGAAACAGTTCAATATGGCAGCAGTTGTATTGAAAGCAACCGGCTGCCAGCCTGCGGACGAGCGGCAACGGTGTCTAGCCAATATTGAAAAGTGTATAGACAGTATGCTCACCAATGTGTATTATCAATTGTCGCGGCGTTGTACAAAGCAGATTGCCTGCGTGCTGTATCAGCTAAATGTAGCGGTGCCGCATAGGCGATTATATTTAGTGCCGAAAGTCATGTAATTGCGAAAGCAATGCATGGCTTTTTTTGTATGAAGCGGATAAGAATGGGGATAATATTTATATTCTTACGAACGTAATAAGCAGCAAGGAGAAATCCTTGCTTTCACTTTTTTCAGCATTGAGCGGAGGAGGCAGTTATCTATTGGCAGCAGAAATAGTAGTAACAGATGAATATCGCTTCTTGCCAGGCCGGTTGCGCATCGTCATACCGGGACTAAAGCGTAATTCCGATTTTTCCCGGTATCTATGCAGCGAACTGCTGAAGAAAGAAGGAATACGGCTGGTGACTGCCAATCCGCTGACCGGCCGTGCTTTAGTCCACTTTGATTCGTCAGCTATCGGTTTGGCTGAGCTGCAAAAACTAATCGCAGCGGTTAGGGAAGAATACCCCCGGCAAAGCAATCGTAAGCCAGTAATAGTTTCTGCGGCGGGAACTGTACGAGAAACAAAGGCGCATGCCCTGTACACGCTGGCCACAGGCGGCGTACTAGCCGGATTAGTGGCTAAGCGTGCTCTCGTAGGCCGCTCGCCCTTGTCCGCTTCACCGCATGTATTTAACCTCGCGGCACTCATTACCATTATTTCAGGATACCCGATTTTACGCAACGGAATCAAGACGCTGGCTAAGAAAAAGCAGGTAAATCATGATCTGGCTTTGTTTTTGGCAACCTTGGCTTTATTAGCAATGAAAGAAAGCATTACGGGTTTGTCGGTATTGTGGATTGTACACATTACCAACCTGTTTCGTTTAATGATGCAAATCCGCTCGCAGCGCGGCGTCCAGAAGCTTTTAGACAGCAAACAACAAACAGCTTGGCGCTGGTCAAATCAGCAGAAAGAATTAGTGCAAGGCAATGAATTAAAAGCAGGTGATATTGTTGTCGTACATCCAGGGGAAAGTATCCCGGTAGACGGGACGATTGTTGTTGGTAAAGCGGCAGTCAGTCAGGCGGCTATCGCGGGAGATCATCAGCCGCAGCTAAAGGTGAGCGGGGACACCGTCTATGCGGGAGCGCAAGTTCAGGCAGGAGCGATCAAGGTGCGGGCAGATAAGGTAGGCGATGCTGCTTCGGTAGCACAGATTGGCCGCCTGATCAGCCAAGCGCAAGCACGGCAGCTAAAGGATTCGCCTGCCGACATATATACGGGAAAGTTAATGTGGTGGGCAATTGTTATCGCCGGCGGGGTCTTTTTCCTTACCCGTGACTGCGTGCGTAGTCTGGCGATACTCCTGGCAGGCTGTCCGGCGGCAATTTCACTGGCTCGCAGTGCAGCGCTGGGGACTGCAGCCGCCGAAGCTGCCGGCAGGGGAATCTTTGTGCGGGATCTTGAGGCACTTGAGAGGGCCGGTCAAGCGGATACCGTTTTGTTTGATAAAACAGGAACATTAACAACCTCGTCGCCAACAATCTCCGCCGTGAGTACCCTTGTTCCCGGTTTTGATGAGTCTGCCATACTTAGTCTTGCCGCCTCGGCCGAAAGGTCTACCAGCCACCCTCTGGCCAGAATGCTGGTTAATGAGGCGCGTAGCCGGGATCTGCCTATTTTGCCTGCCGAAGGCCGTTCGATTGCAGGGTATGGCGTAAAAGCAACCGTCGATAACAAAAAGATATTGGTAGGCAATCGGCTGCTAATGGAACAGGAAAAGGTCCCGATTTTCCGGGCCACAACCAAAGCCAAAAGAATTGAGCTTTTGGGTGATAGCAGTATCTATGTTGCGGTAGACAGACGGCTGGTTGGTCTCATCGGCGTGCACGACAGCATCAAGTCTCAGAGCTACGCCGGTATTCACGAGCTTCGCTCACTGGGGATACAGGATATTGGCGTTGTTACCGGTGATACGACTTATCCGGCAGAGCATGTTGCAGCTGAACTTGGCCTGCAAGCGCACTGGGATTCGATGGTGCCCGAGGATAAGCTGAAGCTGGTGGAGCGGCTCCGGCATGAAGGTAAAAAGATTGTAATGGTGGGGGACGGAATTAATGATTCACCGGCGCTGGCGGCAAGCGATGTTGGTATTGCTATGGGTTTAGGCGGTACGGAGCGGGCTATCCGGACGGCTGATGTTGTACTTGCTTGTGACGACCCCCGCAAAGTGGCCGAAACCATTCGCCTCAGCCGTCATGCCAACGAGGTAGTCAGGCAAAACATAGTGCTTTCAGTTGGTTGTAATGTGGCGGGTATGGCGCTGGCCGCAGCCCGCTTTATATCTCCCGTGACAGCAGGGCTTTTGCTGAATCTTAGCACATTGGCCGTTATTCTTAACTCGGGCCGGTTGTTGTCTTCGCGAAAGAAAAAGCGCCCACCGATTGACCTGCAGCAATTTGCGGCAACAGGCAGTAAAGTCGCGGCTGCTACAGCGGTACCTGATAAGGTGGCGCTGAAGCCTGCAGACTCTTCGCCCTGGCATGCCACACCCTGGGCAGAGGTGTGTGGTGTGTTGGAAACATCGCCTAATTTTGGTTTGTCTGGCCGCGACGCCCAGCTGCGTTTTGGCCAATATGGCCCCAATACACTGCAGGAGGCGGAGCGGCCTTCGTTTTGGAAGTTGCTCGGTGACCAGTTTAAAGACTTTATGGTGCAGGTACTGCTTGGCGCTGCGGGCCTTTCCTTCGCCCTGGGCAAGGCCAAGGATGCGCTGCTGACTGTTGGCATTGTGGCGGCTAATGCCTTCCTTGGCGTAGTGCAGGAAAAGAAGGCGGGCAGTTCTTTAGAGGCCCTCAGGAAGCTGGCGGCTCCTCAGGCCCGCGTGATCAGAGGGGGGCGTACGGTAAGGCTTGCTGCGGAAAGCCTGGTGCCGGGAGATGTAATTTTACTTGAAGCCGGAGACCGTATACCGGCAGATGTACGCTTGCTAGCTACCTCACATTTTGAAGTGGAAGAGTCCGCACTGACAGGTGAACCGCTGCCAGTTCGTAAAGAGGCTAATATGACTTGTCCGGCGGAATATCCGCTGGCTGATAGGCGCAACATGGTATTCATGGGCACCTGTGTGACCCGCGGCCGGGCGAGTGCGGTTGTGGTTGCCACAGGCATGGCTACGGAAATGGGAAAAATAGCGGCCCTTATTCAAAGCCATGAAGAAGAGGTAACACCGCTGCAGCGGCGGCTGGAGGAAGTTGGCAAGTATCTTGTGTACGGCTGCCTTGGGGTATCGGGCCTGGTATTTTTCATAGGTCTATTAAGAGGAGAACGGATACTGAACATGCTGCAAACTGCCGCAAGTCTGGCAGTGGCGGCCATTCCGGAAGGGCTAACCGCTATTGTCATCATCGCTTTGGCGATGGGAGTTCAGCGCATGAGCAAGCGCAATATCATAGTCCGTAAGTTGTCGGCTATTGAAACACTAGGCTGTACTACCGTGATTTGCTCTGATAAGACGGGGACGCTGACCCAAAACAAGATGACGGTACGGGAAATCTATACCGGAGACTGCAGCTGGCAGGTAACAGGTGAAGGCTATGCACCACAGGGAGAATTTCGCTTACAGGGAGAAACGATGAATCCGCTGCACTGTAATGAATTAATGCTGACCCTTAGCAGCGGTTCACTTTGCAGCAATGCCAGGCTGGTCGAAACCCGGGCCGCGCAGGGCAAGGTAGTACCTATACATAAAGAGGCTACAGTTTGCTGGGGAATTGACGGCGATCCAACTGAGGCGGCTATTGTTGTTGCTGCTGCCAAGGCCGGTCTCACTCAAAGCCTGTTAGCAGAAACCTACCAGCGCATAAAAGAGTTCCCGTTTGAATCAGAGCGGCGCATGATGTCAGTGGTATACGAGCACAAGGACAAGAAGACAAAGTCAGTATATTGCAAAGGCGCTGCCGATAAAATTCTGGCAGCTTGTACCCATTATGTAAGGGCCGGTCAGGTACTTTTACTTGATGATGCAGTCAGGGAAAAAATCGAGCAGGTGAATGCAGAGATGGCCGGACGAGCGTTGCGCGTACTGGCAAGCGCATATTGTGAGTTATCTCATTTCTCCGAGGCGGCAGAAAGTTGCGACATCGAAACAGGGCTGGTTTTCTGCGGCTTAGTTGGCATGATCGATCCACCGCGGCCGGAAGTGCCGGCAGCAATTGCAAAATGCAAGGCTGCCGGGGTTAAGGTTGTCATGATTACCGGCGATCACCCTCTGACAGCCAAGGCTATTGCCTGTGAGCTTGGACTGGTGTGCAGCGATGGGCGTATTGTTCTTGGCAGTGAGCTGGAGAATATGTCTGATACGGAACTGGAGAATATCGTGGTTGCCACGAATGTTTATGCCCGCACCTCTCCACAGCAGAAGCTTCGTATCGTCAAAGCGTTAAAGCAAAAGGGCTACATTGTTGCAATGACCGGCGACGGCGTCAACGATGCCCCGGCGGTGAAAGCAGCGGATATCGGTATTGCCATGGGGATTATGGGCACAGATGTAACCAAGCAGGCCGCCAGCATGATATTGGCGGATGACAATTTTGCTACTATCGTGAGGGCAATGGAAGAAGGACGTTCGATTTATGCCAATATCCGTAAGGCTATCCGTTATCTGGTTGCAACCAATATTGGGGAAGTAGTTCTTATGCTGCTGGCCGCAATTGTCGGACTGCCGCTGCCGCTCATCCCGCTTCAACTGTTGTGGATTAATCTGATTGGCGATGGTTTTCCCGCCATTGCGCTTGTGAATGATCCACCGGCGAAGAATATAATGAATAAACTCCCTAAGACGGCCGACAAAAGTGTTTTCTCCGGCGGCTTGGGGCGAAAGGTAATTACCCGCGGCTTGGTTATTGGTCTGACCAGCGCAGCGCTTTTCGCCTGGAAACTGGCACGGACCGGTGATCTTATTTGGGCGCGGACCATTGTAATTGCGCAGCTTGTCATCAGTCAGTTTATTCATATTTTTGACTGCCGCCTGGAGAAGGAATCCGGTCAAGTGGGCCTCTTTAGCAATCCTTGGCTAATTGGCGCGGTTGCGCTTTCTATGGGGATGGTGGCCGGTATTATTCATGTTCCCGTGCTGCAGCGGATTTTTGGTACGGTTAGTCTGACCGGCATAGATTGGATGGTAGCCGCTCTTTTAGCGGGTGTCACTTCTCTGGTTGATTTTGGTATTGAGGGCATATTGGAACGGCGGTGCATTCTTCCGGCATAGATTAAAGCTGCCGCAGATACTGCCTGCGGCACCGATACTCATAACGAAAACCCTCCGAAACTTATTTCGGAGGGGCCGGTATGGGTGCAGGTTTTTCTGGCAACGGAACGCCTTTTTCGCGTTAACTGGGGCCAATATCCGGGATTTCTCCCTCTAATCCGTTAGAAAAAGAACCGGTTTTCTTCTCGCTGTTCAGCTCTGGCGGTTGTGCTTTGTTGTCGACAAAGGGTGCTGTCCTAAGCTCCTTAGCCTCATTGACAATACTATTCCATTCTTCACGGGCGGACTTTGCCTGCTCTTTTAAGGCCAGCAGGCCGGCGGTAGTGGATACTGCCATTTTGCGGCTTTTGTTTTTTACAGAGGTGCCCACCGCTTTAACGGCGGGACAGGGATCATTGCAATCTTCCTTCTCTCTAGCCTCTTGCATAATGCTTTCTGCGTTTTCCCTCATCTTGGCAGCTGCATCTTTAACTTTATCGCTGACCATTAATGCGCCTTTGGTGGCTAGGACGGCAGCGGAGCGTAACCCACGGCGGACAGGCGGGAAGGCAAGCACCACGGCCGCTCCCGTTGCTGCCAGCAGCACCGGAGAACTGCGGCTAAGCATGCGTGAACCTATGTGAAAAATATTCATCCATAAAACCTCCTTTGCTATATTTAAAATTTCCCGCTATGAGGGTGTTTATGTATTGTAAATAGTAGTGATTTACGGTGCAGTTATGACTGGCATGTCGGCTGCAAATTTTGGATTACTAGCAATACGGTATACGCAGCAGTAGCCTTTCTCCGGCAGAATAGTCGGCCGAGGGGAAGCGGCAAAGGCAAGGTAATATTATTCCAGAGACTTGACATAGCATAAATTACAGTAGTATATTTAAAATAATAAATGTGTATATACACATAAAGGCGGCATATACCATGAAAGAACATTATCGATTTTACGGCGGGCGTCTCGAGCGCTTAGCCAGTTTTACGATGCGATCTTGAAGCCTAGTGGACTTACAGTGCGCAGTTGGCACTATAATTCAATTAAGTATTAGGAGGAATTTATCTGGAAAAGACTAATTACCGTATCGCCATTGATAAAGGGTGGCGGGATCTTAAACTCAAAGATCCCGCGAATATTGCCGATGCCATGCAGGTAACTTACCTTAGCGACAAGCAGCAGTTTATAGTCCCGTTTTTTAATGAAAAGTTCATCGCTGACTGCAGCAAGCAAACCATCTATAATGCGGCAGATGGCTTGGTTCCCGGCATCGGTGCGCGTATGCTCATACTGCATTATCTTACGTTTTTTACATCCAGGAAAGAACCTGTTCTCAAGTGGGTCAGCCTTAAGGAAATACCTGGCGGCGGTATGCTGTTCTATCCTGCCTTCTATAAAGATTCCATCCGTGGTCTTATTAAAGCGTTTGGCCACCAGTCGGCACGCCTCTTAGAATGTGCCAAACAGATCGATGGCCAGCCGGCCAGTTTCGGCACTACCTCAGCTGTTTTCCAGGTATTCCCCAAGATTCCGCTTTGTGTGATTATCTGGGAGGGGGACGAAGAAGTTCCGGCCAACGGCACTATTTTATTTGATCTATCTATCGAACATTTCCTCCACATTGAGAGTGTTATCGGCGTCGGCAGCTATCTTGCCAACAAACTGATTAAATTAGCGGCGCTAAATTCCGGTGTGGACAGGGTGCCAAACTAACAAGCTCTAAAAGTTCGTGCGTCATCTGCATAAAGGCTTTTTACCCTTGCTTTAGACAAGACAGTTGTTTTGACTGATTTATGATAACCCGGGAATACTAAGCGGAGTGTATTTTCTTTAAGATAGGAGAAAGTTATGCCATCCGCTTATTGGTACTATGGATTAGTCGTTATCGCCTTGGTGCTGCTGACTGCTTCACTAATACATAGAAAAGATTGGAAGCTACTGGTGTTGCACCTAACCATTGCCGGCATAATTCATCCCTTCGAGATCATAGTATTGATCTTATTGCATGCATATCGCTACTTGCCCGGTATTCTGGCGGACCTGAGGCTGGATAACTATTTGGGATCATACGTATCTAACTCCCTCATTGTACCGGCTTCTGCGGTAGCCATAAATGCGTTTTCACTTACCTGGGAATATATCGCAGGTATTGCTGTTATCTTCGTTGGTATCGACTGGTACTTCGTGGCACTCGGCATTTATCAGCATTTGTGGTGGAAGTCAGCTTATACCGGCATCGGGCTTATCATTCTCTATGGAATAAGCAGGCGAATTTGGTCAGGGCTTCAGGAAAAGAGGCACTGTTCAGTTTTTAGGCTTGCTGTCATTTATCTAACCTATGCCTCCATCCATAATGCCAGCATTTTCTTAGCAAACAAAGGGGGGCATTTATTTAGATTTCAAGTTTCTTGGGCAGGGGATCCCGAAAAATTTCATCAGGGATTTTTTTATCTCTATCTTTTGATCACTAGCGTGATTATTACATTATTAATAGGTCTGAAGCTGCCGCTGCATTATCGGTTGCTTGGTGTTGCATTTTTGACTTTTATATACTGGATTATAGGAGAATATCATATCTTTGTTCCCCAGGTTGACGCTATTTCGGCGTGGCAGCTTATCTTAGTGCCGATAATTGTGGTGCCTATTGTAATGTGTCTTTTTCGTATAGCTAAATTAGACTACATCTTTCCTAAATAGAAAAACACTCTCAAAGCCCGGTCCATTGCGGACTTAGCGTCAGCCGAATTGATCATTTTGTTTGATAAATGGTACGTGGTGGATACTGGCTGACCTGTTGTGAAACTCGAAAATGACATTTTAGTTTTACTATGGTATGATACAATCAATAAGCTGGGAATAGGTAGCTAGGGTTCCGCCTGGACTAAAGGGGCCGTGACCGAGCGCTACAGTTCTGTCCCAACCGGACAGAAGCACCTATTGGCATAAAAAGCCCGAGGGGGATAGCTTGGCGTACTTTGCGTACGCCGAGATATCCTTCTTGGGCTTTTTTTAGTAAAAGGAGGCGTTACTATTGATGTTGGCAGAAAAATACGATGTATTCTTGCTGGATCTGGACGGGGTTATTTATTGCGGAAATCAACTGCTGCCAGGCAGTAAAGCGGCAATGGATACATTGCGGAGCATGAACAAAAAAATCTGCTTTCTTACTAATGATCCCCGGATCTCGCGCCAGGAACTGTGCGAAAAGTTGACTTGTTTAGGCATAACTGCCAGTTTAACAGAGTGCGTAACGTCCGGCTGGGCTGCGGCATGGTATCTTGGCCGGCACAGAATAAATTGTGCTTATGTGGTTGGTACGGAAAGTCTGAAAACGGAAATTTCCCAGCACGGGATAAGAGTTGCTGCTTGCGGAGAGGATTGCCAGGCCGTTGTAATTGGATATAGCGACGCTGCTGTTTTTTACGAAATACAACAAGCAGTCAATTACATTCAAAAGGGTGCGCGGTTTATTGCCACTAACCCAGATTTATCATTTCCTGGGAAACAGGGACGCTGTGTAGCGACAGGGTCTATTGTACAGGCTGTACAAGCCGTAAGCGGACAGTGTCCTATTTTCATTGGTAAACCATACGCAACCATGTTTCAACTTGCCCTGGCGCAATATACTACGCAAGCACGAGTGGTTATGATTGGCGACAGTCCGGAGACCGATATTATGGGAGCCCGTCAATGTGGGCTTGATTCAATATTAGTGAAAGGGGAACAGGCTGTTAATACTGCCTATAGAGGTTATCCCAATCCGGAGGCCACAATCGGCAGCTTACTGGATTTATTCCGCCCCGGAAATTATTCGGCCGGGCAAGAGTATGCAGCTTTTCCCTGGCCGGATACGCTAGCGCCGGGGGTAGCAGGTGTTGTTTTTAACGAGCGAGATCAGATTCTTCTCGTCAAACGAGTGGACAATGGATTATGGGGGCTGCCGTCAGGTCATGTGGAAAGAGCTGAAACCGTTACTCATGCTGTTTGCCGGGAAATTTATGAAGAAACAGGACTAACTGTAAGCGTTGAGAAGTTGGTAGGTGTATATTCAGATCCTGTTACCCAAGTATTTCGTTACCCATCGGGCAAAGTTACTCATTTTATTACCCTGTCTTTTTTCTGTCGAATAAAAGAGGGAGTTTTGCAGGTGGATCAGAAGGAAATAAGCGAAGCTGGTTTTTTCAATATTGACGACTTACCCTTACACCTTATGACTATGCATCCCCGCTGGCTGGCCGATGCGCTGGCGGAGAGAGAGCGGGCCTGGATCAGATAGCGGGAGTAGCATTGGTTAGAGGAGTTTGGGGATATTATAATTGTAGTCCACTTTCTTAAGAAAGGAATATTAGCGTGAATCAATATGTGCTTTATTTCCCGGAGATGAATAAGTCAAGTCTTCCCCTGGCCGGCGGCAAAGGGGCAAACCTTGGTGAATTGTGCCATATACCCGGGATTAACGTGCCAGCAGGCTTTTGCGTTACCACCCGGGCTTATACCGATTTCGTGAACAGAAGCGAAGAGTTTGCCAGACTGCTGGAATCTTTGCAGGCTATAGATGCTGACTCACTGAAAACTATCAAGGCAGTGGGGCAATGTATAAGGACCTATCTTGAAAATCTCGATATTCCTTTCCCTATTGAGCAGGAAATCCTCCAGGCCTGGCGGAAAACCGGCAGTCAACATGCCTATGCCGTCCGCTCCAGCGCGACGGCGGAAGACCTGCCGGGAGCGTCCTTTGCCGGGCAGCAGGATACCTATCTGAACATTAAGGGAGAAGGTGAACTGCTCTTTCATATTCGTAAATGCTGGGCGTCACTATTTACCGACCGCGCTATAGCCTACCGGGCGAAAAATAGCTTCGATCATCGCCAGGTGCTGCTGTCGGTAGTCGTGCAGCAGATGGTTTTTCCTGAAGTATCCGGCATTATGTTTACCGCTGATCCGGTGACCGGCAATCGCAAGCTGATTTCCATCGACGCTGCTTTCGGGCTGGGAGAAGCGTTGGTATCGGGGCTGGTTAACGCCGACCTTTACAAAGTTCGGGCCGGGCGGATCGTCAAAAGGCAGGTTGCTGTCAAAAAACTGGCCATCTATCCCGTAGACGATGGCGGTACGAAACAGCGGGACATTCCCTCGCCGTGGCAGAATAGGCAGGCGCTGACAGATGAGCAGATTTTGCAGCTTGAGCGCATAGGCAGAAAAAGCGAAGAACATTTCGGCTGCCCCCAGGATATCGAATGGTGTATGGCGGATGATACATTTTATATTGTCCAGAGTCGTCCAATTACTGCTTTATACCCCATCCCGGCAGCGAATGATGAAGAGCATCACGTTTACGTGTCTGTCGGTCATCAACAAATGATGACCGATCCCATGAAACCACTGGGATTGTCTTTTTTTCTGTTAACGACCCCTGCGCCCATGTGTAAAGCTGGTGGCAGGTTGTTTGTTGATGTCACACATAGTTTGGCTTCTCCTATCAGCCGAAAAACAATACTAGATACCTTTGGTCAATCCGATCCGCTCATAAAAGACGCACTTATGACCATCCTAGAGCGAAAAGATTTTATAAAATCGTCACCAAATGAGGAACCGAGTCCCGGTAAAAGCAATACAGTCCTGTCGCCTGCGGGTTTTCGCACACAAATCGAAAACGATCCGACAATCGTTTCTGATTTGATTAAACGTAGTCAAACATCGATAGAAAAATTAAAACAAAACATCCAAACGCAAGCAGGAGAGGATTTATTTGAATTTATTCTGGAAGATATCCCGCAATTACAGAAGATCTTATTTGATCCACAAAGTTTGGGTGTGATTATGGCTGCGATGGATGCTTCCGCCTGGATCAATGAAAAAATGGAAGAGTGGTTAGGTGAAAAAAACGCAGCAGACACGCTTTCTCAATCTGTACCCAACAATATCACTTCGGAAATGGGGCTGGCGCTGCTCAATGTCGCCGATGTGATTCGCCCTTATCCGGAAGTAATTGATTATTTACAACAAGTAAAGGACGATAACTTCTTGGCGAAAATGGTTACGTTGGCTGGTGGACAGGAAATCCGGGACGCTATCTGTGCTTATCTCAACAAATACGGCATGCGGTGTGCTGGAGAAATCGATATTACTAAACCTCGCTGGAGCGAAAAACCAAGTACCCTTGTCCCTATGATTCTCAGTAACATCAGAAACTTTGCGCCTAATGCCAGCCAGCGGAAATTTGAGCAGGGTCGACAGGCGGCTTGGCAAAAAGAACAAGAGTTATTAGAACGATTAAAGCGATTGCCGGATAGTGACCAAAAAGCCCAGGAAACAAAACGCATGATCGACCTAATCCGGAATTTCATCGGCTATCGTGAATATCCCAAATACAGCATGATTAATCGCTACTTCGTTTATAAGCAGGCTTTACTGCAAGAGGCCGAACAACTTGTACAAGCGGGCGTAATCCAGGCAAAAGAAGATATCTACTATCTCGCTTTTGCAGAACTGCGCGAAATCGTACGCACAAAAAAACTGGATTACCGGATCATCAGCAACCGAAAAGACGAATACAAATTATACGAGAAACTAACTCCCCCCCGTGTGATCACGTCAGACGGTGAAACTCTCGCCGGTGAGTACAAACGGAAAAATCTCCCCGCCGAAGCTATTGCCGGTCTGGCTGTTTCCGCCGGCGTGATAGAGGGACGGGCACGTGTCATCTTAAACATGGAAGACGCTGCTCTGGAAGCGGGAGATATATTAGTCACCGCCTTTACCGACCCTAGCTGGACCCCCTTGTTTGTATCCATAAAAGGCCTGGTCACCGAAGTCGGCGGGCTGATGACCCATGGGGCGGTTATTGCCCGTGAATATGGCTTGCCGGCGGTTGTCGGGGTGGAGAATGCTACCAAACTGATAAAAGACGGACAACGAATTCGCGTGCAGGGAACAGAAGGGTATGTGGAAATCCTATAAAGAGGGGAAGCATTTTCTGTTCAGTCTCCCCCCGGACCGGAATTCCTTCCGGGCGGTCAAGTTCTCACACCGTGCTCACACCGGTGCCTGCTTTCTCACACCATACTCACAGCATTTTTGTTATGATGATTGTTACTGAATCAATCATTTAACGATAAGGGTGCAGCAGCTAATACGACTGAATAGGAATTTTAGGGAGAATATAATAACATGATAAATAGGTTGGTTTATTTACCCTGGGGGGCATTGGAACCAGGGCAACCATGCCGGCGGTTTTCCGGCTTCAATGAGACAGTCAGGCAGATTGCCGGGGCGGTGACTGTTGATGTTTAAGCTGTTTCGGGCATCAGGCTGTGCACTGGGAATCGATTTGGGGACCGCCAACACGCTGATCTATGACAAAGAGCAGGGGCTTGTTCTGCAGGAACCTTCGGTAGTGGCGGTGCTGCAACAGACCCGCGAGGTGCTGGCCGTAGGAACGGAAGCCAGGGCCATGCTGGGCCGGACCCCGGGGAACATCGTGGCCGTCCGGCCGCTGAAAAACGGGGTTATAGCTGATCTTGACATTACTCAGCAAATGTTGCAGTATTTTATGCGCAAAGCTGTTTCCGCCCGTTTTTATAGAAAGCCGCGGGTGGTTATCGGCGTTCCTTCGATTAATACCGAGGTGGAGAGAAGGGCAGTGGTTTCGGCGGCCACACAGGCCGGAGCCCAGGAAGTATATCTGGTTGAGGAGGCTATGGCAGCGGCTATTGGTGCAGGCTTGCCTGTGGAGGAACCTACAGGCAATATCGTGGTTGATATTGGCGGTGGAACAACCGAGGTGGCGGTCATTTCACTGGGCGGGATTGTCAGGAGTCAGGCTGTTCGTATCGGCGGCGCGGAAATGGACGAAGCGATCAGCCAATACGTAAAAAGAACACACAGCCTGATTATCGGGGAACGAACAGCGGAGGCTGTCAAGATGGCTATTGGCTCCACCGTCGCCATGCCGGCGGCTGAAGCACAACTGGAGATTCGTGGGCTCAATATGCTGAGCGGGCTGCCCAAGGCACTGGTCCTGTCCGAGCAGGAGGTGCGCCTTGCTTTGACTGAGCCGGTCGCTGCCATTGTTGAAGTGGTAAAAAGTACGCTGGAACGTACACCGCCTGAGCTGGTCGCTGATATTATAGACCGCGGCATGGTCCTGACCGGCGGCGGCGCTTTGCTGCGGGGGCTGGATGTGCTGCTGGTAAAAGAAACCGGCATTACGGTGTGTACCGCCGAGGATCCCCTTACTTGTGTGGCCCGTGGCACCGGAAAAATATTGGACAACCTCAAAATACTGCGCATGATGACGCACTCCCCATAAATATCTGGAAAGTATTTTCCGGTTTTATGAAAGGGGCCCTGGATTATGCTGTTGTTAAGCCTTCCGGTTATTGCTGACCAGCGCTGAGAAAATTGCAAGAGAGGAGGGGGTTTTGTGCGCTTATGTATGCCGTGTGCAAACAGACCAGGGTTGCTGCTGGATATTTCACTGGTTCTGGCAAACAAGGAATGCGAAATAGTATTTGCCGAAGTGGCTAAGGGGGCACTTTATCTCGAATGCCAGCTTGCTTTTGAGGAGCAAAAGCCGCAGATCATGATGGCATTGCAGCAGGTGAAGGGGATCTCCAAAGTGAGCGAAGTCCCTTATCTGCCGGCGCAAGAACGGACAGAGCAGCTTGAGGCTATCCTGACCTCCGTTCAGGCTGATTGGCCGTACAGGAGCTAAGGGGGCCGGCTACGCGCCCTGGTCAAGGATTGTGCTTTCGCCTGTCTATTGGTATACTAAAAAGAAACAGAAAAATCAGGATGGTGTTTTTTATTGCTTATGCTTATGGACTGATCTGGCAGCGTCTTTGCCGCCGTCTGGTGGGACGGCTTTTTTGTTGCCTTGGGAATAAACAGAAAGGGCCTAAGCCATGATGAAGACCATTGCTAAAAGCATTGCAAAATCAATAAAGACAGCAAAACAAGAGGTCAGCATGGGAGCGGTCGTCTATCGGGCAGGCATTATGATTGGTTTGATAACCGCCGCTTCCGCTATCGGGTATTTTTTTCGTGCGGTGGGATTACTGGAAACCAATATCGCTATTGTATACCTTTTAGCCGTTTTGTTAACAGCACGCTTTACCGATGGCTATGTTTTCGGTATCCTGGCTTCCTTACTGGCGTCATTTTTCTTTAACTTCTTATTTGTCGATCCTTTTTTCAATTTTTCAGTACATGCCCACAGATATGTTATTACTTTTATTATCATGACCATTGCGGCGCTGGTTACGAGTACCCTCACCACCCATGCCAAACAAAATGCCGCAGAAGCCTGTGAAAAAGAAAGCAACACCAAGATTTTGTATACATTGACAAACCATCTTACCGATGCAGCAGATATTCATGATATTGCGAGGATTGCAACAAGCGCTATCAGCAAAATGCTAACCAGTAATGTAGGGTGCCTTTGGTTTGATGCGAATGGAAAGCCGGAGAAGACTTTTATCCAGCAGATTTCTGCCCAAACGCAGATTCGCCGGGAAATAGAGGATGTGGACGTCCTGTTGCAGCGGATTGTGGGATTGAAAACCGACTATGATATCGGTCCGGAGTTTTATGACTGGCCAATCTATGGGCGGGAAACAACGCTCGGGATTATCCGGGTTCCCCAAGCCGCCGCCAAGACCATGAACGAATCACAAACCCGAATGCTGTACGCCATGATCGAAAGCACGGCCTTGGCAATGGACCGCTTTCGGGCCACACAGCAGCGGATAAAATTTAATGAAGAAATTGCCCAAGAGCGCTTTCGCGGCAATCTGCTGCGATCAATTTCTCATGATCTGCGCACCCCTCTTGCCGGCATCATCGGCACGTCGGAAATGCTGCTGAGTATGACGGTGAAGGACGACCGGCGCTACCCTCTGCTGGCGGGCATTCATAAAGATGCCAACTGGCTTCATTCTCTGGTTGAGAATATTTTGAGCCTGACCCGCTTGCAGGATGGAAGATTGGTGATCACCAAACAGGAGGAAGCCGCCGAAGAGGTCGTAGGTGCCGCGATCCGCCATATTTCCCGGCATTATCCAGAGTATGAAATAGCGGTTCATGTCCCTGAGGAATTGTTGCTTGTGCCAATGGACGCAAAACTAATCAGGCAGGTGCTTATCAATCTTTTGGATAATGCCGTCAAGCACACGGCACGTCACAATGGCATCAGTGTTTCGGCGACTAAGGACGCCGGGGAGGGTTATGCTGTTTTTTCGGTGCGCGACAGCGGTGAGGGAATTGCGGCCTCTGAGCTGCCCCATATCTTTCAGATGTTTTACACATCGCGGGTCAAGCATGCCGATGCGCAGCCCGGCATCGGGCTGGGACTGCCCATATGCGATGCGGTGGTGAAGGCCCATGGCGGGACCATAACGGCCCGCAACTGCACGAATGGCCAGGGAGCAGAGCTTGTCTTCACGCTCCCGCTGGAGGTGAATGACCATGAATCCGTATAACACCTATGTCCTGGCGGTTGAGGACGACAGGCAGATACGAAATTATATCTGCTACCTGCTGCAGGCCGAAGGTTTCAGGCACATTGCGGCCGGCAACGGTGAGAGTGCATTAAGCATACTTGTCTCAGAACCAATCGACCTGATGCTGCTTGATCTGGGACTGCCGGATATTGACGGCATGGAGATCATCAGGAAAGTGCGCGAATGGTCGGAAATGCCGATTATCGTTATTTCCGCCCGCGATCAGGACAAGGAGAAGGTGGCTGCGCTGGATCTGGGAGCCGACGATTATTTGACCAAGCCTTTTTCCGCAACCGAGCTGTTTGCCCGGATCCGTGTTGTGCTGCGGTATTTATATAAGCAAAATAGCGGTCACAAGGTGCAAAGTATCCTCAAGGTAGGCGGACTGCAAATGGACCTTGACAAACGCTTGCTCTATGTCGAGGGCAGAGAAACTCATGTTACGCCTATGGAATATAACCTGCTGACGCTGTTTTTTAAAAATATTGGCAAAGTGCTGACAACAAAGCAAATTCTGAAGGCAATATGGGGCGTGGGCTATGGCAGTGATACGCAGGCCCTGCGGGCCCTCATGGCCGGACTCAGACGGAAAATCGAGAAAAATCCGGCAAAACCACGGTATATCCTGACCGAGATAGGGGTCGGTTACCGGCTTGCTGATGAGTGAACTCGTTTCCGCAAAGCGGAACCATCAATACAATGCGTTCCCCCGGGCCATATCCGTATACGACGAAGTCATTTTGAGCCGGCTGCCGTTTTATCATTGCAACAGTGGTTAATAATCATAAGGAATTCTGCTTTGTTTGGCTAAAAATGGTAATTCAGGATACTGGGATAGTATATGGAGAATACTATGAACACAAAAAAAATGCTGTCTTTACCGCCCCCCACAAGGCCTTTGTCCAATAAGGCTATCAACCCAATTGCTGGATAAGAATTATTGCATTTTGAAATAGCTCCTTTTCTGGTAGGTGAAGGAGATCTTTTTAGATGCCGTTATCGAACTCCTGTCCAGATAAGGAATAGCCGGCGGTCTACAGCCGCTATACCGGGAAGGTGACGCCCTGCAGAAAGCTGCCGTCATAAAGCCGCTGCGTTTATTTGACCGCTCTTTAGCGTCAGTGGGGAGCAAAAGCAACAGGCTCTAAATGAGTGGCAGTCAGGCTGGAAAAAACAAAATCGCGCGGCTGCAGGTCTTTGGAAATCTATGGTAAAACACAAGATTGCTAAAGCGGCTGAGGCGGAGCAGGAGGTTAGGTTAGGCGAGTGGAAGTTAAGAAGAGCATGGAAGTGGCGCCGCAGTGATACTTCTGCATGTATACAGGATTTACTTCTCTAAACATACTATAAAACGAAATCGAAAAGTTGCGGAAGGAGCCGTTACACATGGAAACATTTAAAGACCTGCACAGGAGAATACAAGCTGCTTCGGCGCCGGACAATTCAAGTGGCGCACCTGCCAGCGATCTGTTTGAAGACTTTGATAAAAGCCAATTGAATTGTCTGTTCAACCCCGAAATTCATCCGGTATACTGGAACTTGGCAACCTGTCTGACCAAAGCGGCGGAAGCGGGCATTAAAATCTCCAAAGATGGGCAGGCCTGTATGGAATCGCTGCATAGTAAAGAGAAGCTGGCGTATGCGCTGATTGCTCCCGCTTTTCTTGGTCAATTCAGCGATGAAGTCACGCCGGGCATGCTGCGCAATGCTTTTAAACAGATGGGCTTCGACGGCATGGTTGAGGTTGCCGTGTTTGCCGATATCCTGACGCTCAAAGAGGCGCTTGAGTTTGACCGCAATATTAATACAGAAACTGACTACCAGTTGACAAGCTGCTGCTGCCCGATGTGGATTGCCATGATTCGCAAAATATACAGCGACCTGATGCCTCACGTTCCGGCAACGGTATCCCCGATGATCGCGGCCGGGAGGACGGTGAAAATTCTTCATCCTGACGCCCTGACGGTGTTTATCGGCCCCTGTGTCGCTAAAAAAGCAGAAGCGAAAGAACCGGACCTGCAGGGGGCTATCGACCATGTGCTGACTTTTCAGGAAACCAAGGAATTATTCGATCTCTTAAAGGTCGATTTGACCCTGTTCGCCGCCAGCGAGAAAGAAAATTCCTCCAGGGCCGGGCGAATTTACGCCCGGGTTGGCGGTGTCAGCGAAGCTGTAAAAAATACCGTTGAACGTCTCAACCCCAACCGGAGAATCGCTATAAAAACGCGTCAAGCGGATGGTGTACCGGCTTGCAAGGCCATGATCGACGAATTAAAATCCGGACAGGTCAACGCCAATTTTTTTGAGGGCATGGGCTGTGTCGGCGGTTGTGTCGGCGGACCCAAATCCATTCTTGACCGGGATACCGCCACGAAGCATGTTAACGACTATGGTGACAAGGCGCTTTATCCCACTCCGATTGACAATCCATATGTGATCGAACTGCTGCATAGGCTGGGATTTGATACCCCGGAAAACCTGATTGAAGACAATAAGTTCTTTACCCGCAAATTTTAAATACTGGAAAAGGGGGGCATAGCGCTTTTGCAAAAAGCGCTATGCCCCCTATCCATAATGCCACCATATTGTTTTACCCTCCGCAGGCCAATTTGCAGCATTAGTCACAGTTCAAAATCAGCCCAGCGCCAGACAGGTCAGCCCGGCCAGAATAACGAGAGCGGCAGCAATACGAAGTGCAGCGTCACCTTCGGCTAGAAGCCGCGCCCCCATTATCGCGCCGATTAAGATGCTTACTTCTCTTGCGGGGGCCACATAGCTTACCGGTGTAAAAACCATAGCTGTGAGAACGAGAATATATGACAACGGACACAAAACGGCTACCCCAAAAACCGCAGGCCGGTTTGTTTGCCATTGATCTGTTACCGTTTCCCGGTTTTTCATGGCATAGGGGAGCAGCAAAAGGGCCTGGCAGACGGTGGTGCCCCAGTACATCAGTATGGGGGGAATGGCCAGGATGCTGACGGCATACTTATCCCAAAGGGTATAGCTGGCAATAAAAAAGCCGGTTAAAATAGCAAAGACTATGGCTTGGGCTGCTTTGGCCTCCGCATATTTTGCCGGGTTGCCTAACAGCAGGAAGACCCCGACCGCGATACACACCGTACCCATTATTGCAAGCAGGGAAGGCTGTTCTCCCAGCAAGAAAACCGCGGCCAGGGTGGAGAGTAAGGGACCCGAGCCGCGAGCCAAAGGATACACCAGCGAAAGATCGCCAACACCATAGCCTTTATTTAACAACACAAAGTACCCGGTATGCAACAGCGCGCTGCCAAGCATAAAAAAGACGGATTCCCAGGTGAAGTGGGATTTTGTAGTCCACATTGCGCTGATAACGACCGGGATATAAATTACCGATGCCACCGCATTGAACAACCAGACAAAAACGGCGCCGCCACAAGCCTTTTTGGCTATATAGTTCCAGAAGGCATGAAAAAAGGCCGCGCTGAGAAGCAGCAGGAAAGCCAGGCCAGTCAAAATATTCCCCCCTTGTTGTAGTGACAAGTATTGCTGATTTTTCCTCTCTATGTTAATTTTAGATATAGAATATTGAATTGTAAAACGAGATATTTTTGTATTTCTTATAGAAGTTTTTTATAGGTGGTGAGATTGGGGTGTACTTCCTGGGAATCGAAGCTTTTCTGGCCATTATGCAAACCGGGAGTCTGAAAAAAGCCGCTGATTCGCTGCATTTGACGCAAGCCACGATCAGTTACCGGCTGAAAACATTGGAGCAGCTTCTGGGAAAAACGCTTATCGAACGGAATAAAGGCGCCCATACTGTTGCCTTGACGACAGCGGGAAAAGAATTTATCGGTATTGCCGAACGCTGGCGAGTATTAAAACTGGAAACAGACGCCTGGCAGAACCATAGCCCCGCATTGCAGCTTGCCATTGGCGGGTCCATGAGCCTTAACCGCTATCTTTTGCCACCGGTATTTCAGGCGCTAAGCCGGCATATACCTGAATTGCAGCTTCAGCTGCGGACTGAGCATTCGTCTGAACTTTACAACTGTGTAGAACGGCGGGAAATAGATGCAGCTTTTGTAAAAAGGGAGTTGTCTGTGCCAAATGTAGAAATAGAAAGTTTTTATGTTGATGAGATGGTACTGGTTCGGCCTTTAACACCGGAAAATATTGAAACAAGGCTAGTTCATCCGCAAGAATTGAGAGGTGAATATGAACTGTATATCCATTCTACCGGCTGGGGCGACGCTTATCCAATATGGCATGATCGGTGGTGGGGGACTGGTTGTGCCCCACGTATTAAAATCGATAGTACCGGAATGATATTTCCGATGATGCAAGACCCTAGGCAGTGGGCCATTGCTCCTAAAACAATAGCAACCGCATTTATGAAGCTAGGGCAATGCGCTATTCAGCAATTAGCCGATCCACCGCCACCCCTGGTATATTATAAAATAACCCATGCTTCCCCTAAGCCGGCAGCGGCCGCGGGCCTGAAAATATTGAACCGGTATCTTGGGCTGCTTGACAAACAGGGCTGGAGGATATCTTCAATTCAGTAGCTCTGATCAAGATACGTAACAGGCTCCACAGTCCCGCCATTAAGAAGGCATGGATAGAAAAGCCGCCTCAGGCAGTAGACTGTAAGAAACTAGCATTATCAAGGTAGCGTACTCTATCTAAATTGGAAAATACATGGCAATAGAAAGGCACCGAATTACGGTGCCTTTCATGTAGTGCGGGCCGGATTTCTGTGCTTTTCTTCCGCACCTGGTGTAGTTCCTCTGCAGCAATTTATTAGCACCACCGCAAATTTATGGACAATGTAGTTTTGCTTTAAAATAGATTTTATATTTATAATTATTAAATTGTTATGAATATTTAACTATAGTATATTAAATTTGTGATGCAATAATAGCAAAGGGGGAAAGAAAGTGGGAAAATTGAGTGAACAAGAATTCCAAGCGTATCTAAAACAGATCAGAGAATTGACAGAAGGCACATTCGATAAGATGCAAAAAGACATTGAGGTTACGAATGTGTTTCCCGAGGAATTTTATCAACTAGGCATTAAAAATAACCTGTATCGTTGCTCGCTGCCAATAGAGTATGGCGGGTGGGGCCTCTCTGAACTGGAAATTCTGAAGGTGCAAGAGGAATTTAGCCGTGGTCCCGGCGGCATGCGAATGCATCTGCACTATGCCATGGATCTCAACTGGCGTCCTTTGTACGACTTTGGCAGCGAAGAACTTAAGTCTGAGTTAATGCCCGGTTTTCAGGACAGATCGGTCTTTACCTGCTGGGCCGTCACCGAGGAAACAGGCGGCACGGGCGCCGATATTAAAACAACGGCTGTAAAAGACGGTGATGATTATATCATTAACGGGGAAAAATTCTTAATCTCACATACTGACTGCTGCAATTATGCCTATATTACTGTTCTTACTGATCCTAATGCCGATAAGGATCACCGTCTCTCCACCTTCATGGTGCCTTGCGACACCCCAGGCTACGAAGTGACGCCTATGCCCCATATGATGGGGTGCCGCGGTTCAGGCCATACTGGCTTAAAGTTTACCAACATGAGGGTCAGCAAGAAATATCTGCTCGGCAAAGAAGGCGATGGTCTTCATATCTCCATTCACTCGCTGTCTGTCTCCCGTGTCCACATCGCGGCCAGCAATTTGGGCATGGCTCAGCGTATGCTAGATATTTCCCTTAAGCGGGCCCATGATCGTATTACCTTTGGCAAGCCCATCATTGAACGCCAGGCTATCCGAATGAAGATTGCCGACATGGCTACCCATATCCATGCCCTACGTACCATGGTGTATGATTTTGCGAAGGATTATGAACAGGATCCCCAAGGGGAATATATTGAGGAAAAAGCGGCTATGTGCAAGCTGTTCAGCATCTGGGTTACCAAGGTGTGCGGCGATGAAATGCTGGAGATTTTCGGCGGCATTGGTTATTTCGAGGATTGCGAATATGGTCCTACTGAGCGCTTGTACCGCGACTCACGCGCCATGTGGCTGGAGGAAGGCACTCCCACCGTACAGCGCATTACCATTTCCCGCCAGACTATTAAACACGGCGGTCATTTAGAATATCTGGATTAATCCAAAGCAATCTGCGGACATGCCGGAGGGCCATCAGTATTAAGCTGATGACCCTCTTAATACAATACGGAGAGGATTTAGCTTCAAAGCCGGTTCTAACCCAATCCGGAATGTAGCCGGCCAGCTTCCCGCTATTTAGGTAGCAGATTAAAATAGATTATCAGGAAGTTTCGTGAAACCTGGGAAAGTGTTCTGGGTAAAGACCAAAGCGCGTGTACCTCCCGGCTATGCAGGATATGGAAGAGCGAATAATGCCCCTGCAAGATAGGGCGAGCTTAAGCTACGATTAAATTTAAGAATATATTGGGAGGTCTGGAGTGTGGCAAAGCAGGAATTTGGACCGCTAAGAAGCAGGGCAGCAAGAAAACCCTGGCCGGAATGTCCTGAGATTGTAATCTACCGCTGTAGTCATTGCGGCAGACTGTACCAGGGACTGAGCTATGACACCCCGGCTCAGGCCCCGGCCTGCTGTGACGCGTCCATGGAGCGGCTAAAACCGCTGCATTTAATGGACCTGTCACCCGAAATTAATGTGGACTATAAAATCGTTGGTGGGTTCAATCAGAGTGCGGTGCAGGTATTCTGGGAAATGGAGCAACCGGAGGATAAACCAGAGTGGGTTTTACTTAAAACGTTTACCGGCGGTTATCTCAAATATGTTACTGCCAGGAAGCGACCGCCCCTGGTATTCCCTTTAGCCGACGAGGACGCCTATGTATATTGCGACAGGAGCATGTGCCAAGAATGTGTTTTTCGCTGCAAGCGAGGTTTTATTATTTATCTATATATCAAAAACAAGGGACTGCTGGCAGTGCCTGTGGAAAAGTTGGCGGGCTATTTTAAACTTTAGCAAGCTGTTGCCGGCCAACGTAACTCTTTATTACGGCAGTGAGCTTCCCGGCTGTTCAAGGGGCGTGTGGCGACAGTCCCGAATCCAGTGGATAAAAAAGTTTTTAAAGTTAGAAAGAACCGGAGACGGTCTTTTTTTTTGGAAAACCACCGAAAGAGTCCTCAGCGCTTTAGGTGTAAAGCGGACAATAGCAATATTTTTTCGGGGCGCAGCCATAATTGTTCGCCCGGAAATCATTGCAATGCCCATTCCTTCAGCCACAAGCCCCAGGCAGGTATCGGTATATTGCGTGTTATAGCCGAATCTTGGTTCAAATCCAGCCCGTTTACAAGCCTCAAGCGTATCCAGAAACAAGCCGGAGGCCTTGGAAAAGCAAATGAACACTTCCTGTGCAGCCTCGCGCAAATCAATGGTCCCTCTGGCCGCAAACCGGTGGGATGTGCTGGTGATCAGCACTATTTCATCATTGACCAGGGGATATGATTCTAAGGGGATCTTTCCGGGCTTGTATTTGTTGAAAGCGGTAAGAAATGCTACATCGATTTTGCCGCTATACAGTAAGGGGTATAAATCAAAGCATTCCGCCTCGTGAAAATCGAGGGATATTTTTGGATAGGTTTTCTGGAACTCGGCAATAAGCGAAGTGATACTATAAGCACCAAGGGCTGGCGTATTGCCAATGAATATTTGTCCGCTTTCCCCGATTACATATTTTTGCATCGCAATATTAATACCATCAATATTCTGCATGATTTTCTTAGCATTTTCAACAAATTCAATACCTGCCGGCGTCAAGTGAACCGAGCGTGTGGTTCGTCCGAATAAGATGACACCTAATTCATCCTCCAGTTTTTTTATTTGTTGGGATAAAGACGAAGGCGTTACACAAACTTCAGCGGCTGCACGGGAAAAGTTTTGGTGCTTGGCTACCGTCAAGACGTATTTAAGCTGATATATTTCCATAGGCAGACTTCCTTTCCGTTGTTGATATTTTAAAATGAATATTCTGTCAAAACAAACCAATGTCCTGCTTGAAAAGGATAGTGTTACTATTCTGTAAATGCAAAACTGTTTACCATAAAAATTTATTGCTGTTATTTTATAATCTATAATTATTAAGTTTGGCTAATTGATCGTAAATGAATGCCGATATTGCGCCAAATATGTACCTGCGTTTTCTAATGTGTTATTTAGTGCTGCTAATGGATAGGGTTGACTATGTAAAATATCTTCGCAATATTTTTAATATTTAAACTTAATTAATTGTTGTAAATTATTAACTATAGTACATTGAACATGACTAAACCTAAAGACAAATACCAGCCGGATAAATTATTAATAAAAGGGAGTGAGGAAACCTTCTAAAGCCAGCATTAAGAAAATTTTCGATAAAAAAATCCATGGCTTATTAAGTTATAGTTAAAGGAGGATAATTATGAATGCAAAGACGGGAAATAAACGCTGGATGATCGTAGCTCTGATGTTGCTGAGCTATGCTGTTATGTATATCTGCCGTACCAGTATGTCTATTGCCGGGCCGGTAATGATGAAGGATTTTAACTGGAGCGCCACTCAGTTTGGCTTGGTCTCGACCGCATTTTTCATAGGTTATGCTCTCACCATGATGCCTGCCGGTTATTTGGCCGACCGGTTTGGCAGCGGAAAAATCATGGTATTTGGCATTTTACTGTACTCTTTATTTACTTTCCTAACCCCTTTTGGCGCTACAATCAGCATGCTGATCCTGCTGCGCGCCGTAGTGGGCATCGGACAGGGGGTAATTTTGCCTTGCAATGGCTCCTTGCTGGCGCAGTGGGTTCCCAAAAAGGAATCGGCAACGGCGCAGGGAATCGTTATGATTGGTACGCCTCTGGGGATAACGCTTACTATGCCGCTGGCAATTTTCTTTATGCAGCACTATGACTGGAAGACTGTTTTTTATGCCTTCGCTTTTTTGGGCCCAATTTGGATTTTGCTATGGAGCCAGCTGGGAAAGAACAAACCGGAATTGCACCCTTCCATAACCAGGGAAGAAGTAGAATATATCAGAGCCGATCAGGGACCCGGACAAATAACGGCGGCAGCGGCCAGCGTGACGCCGGGAGAGGTCTTCCGGAATGGATCGGTATGGACCTCCGCCCTGGCCTACTTTACCAGCAACTATCTCTTCTTTTTATTCTTTGCCTGGCTACCGACCTATTTTGTAAATGGCCGTGGCTTTACCCTGGTTAAAAGTGGTTATATGACCATGATCCCCTATATGTTTGCTATGATTGCCTACCCGCTTGGCGGAATTCTGGCCGACCGGGCCGCGAAAAAATTCGGCAATAATATGGGCAGAAAGCTATTCCCCATTGTCGGGCTGATCGGAGCCGGTATCTTCCTGGTACTGGGGACCCGCGTGGCGAGTGCGGAGGGGGCTATCGCGCTTATCACCATTTCGATATTTTTCTTATCCATAACCCAGGCTCCTTTTTTCTCAATGCCGCCGATTTTTTCCGCCAAAAATGCAGGTAAGATTATTGGTTTATATGGCTTCTGCGGCACCTGCGCCGGTTTGACCGCACCGATATTGACCGGGGCTATTATCGATTATACCAAAAGTTATGATTATGCCCTGTTTTTTGGTGCTGCCGTAGCCGTAGCCGGTGCAATTATTCTCCTGACCCTCTGCAGTGTAAAAGCGGTCGAAAGCAAAGCCGCGGTTGAGGTTCCTCCGGCTGCTTCTAAGCTTCCGTAAAACTCTGTCAGAGCTGAACAGGTCTGTCCCAGTCTAGCTGCGATACTCTCGCTCTATATTTCCGCTACTTGTGCCTTGCCCCTGCGTTTTTTAGAGCCTGAATATCGCCATTTCCGCTGGTGAAAATGATGCTTTGTCTATTTGCTGATAAGAAGCTGCTGTAACGACGGTACGACCGGTTTCCTAACCGGCGATAAACAGGATTCACAATAGTGGGAGGAGGAGGCGCTATGGCAAAGGTTGGAAATAAACGGTGGGGGATTATTTTTCTGATTGTTCTCTGTTATGTAGTTTTATATATGGATCGTTCCTGTATGTCAATCGCCGGTCCTGTGATGATGCGACACTTCAACTGGACCGCCACCGAGTACGGCCTGGTTTCCACCGCGTTTTTTATCGGCTATGGCTGTACCCAGCTTCTCGGCGGCTGGCTGGCCGACCGGTACGGCGGCGGTAAGGTTGTCATGATCGGAGCCCTATGGTGGTCTGTGTTCGTATTTCTGACTCCATTTGGCTCAACCCTGGGCTTAATGATATTAATCCGCATTGCGATGGGGTGGGGTGAAGGTGTCACTTTACCAGCCAATTCTTCCATAGTAGCGCAATGGATGCCCAAGAAAGAATCAGGGCTGGCCCAGGGTCTGTGCCTTATGGGCGTTCCCATCGGGATGGTTGTTACCATGCCGCTTTCCATCTGGATTATGCAAACCTGGAGCTGGCAAATGATATTTTACTCTTTTGCCTTTATTGCGCCGTTCTGGGTTTTACTGTGGTTAAAATATGGCGCCAACCGGCCGGAGCAGCATCCGGCAATCAGCCAGGAAGAGTTGGCTTATATCAGGGAGGATCAGGGTTCACAGGATCCGGCGGCTTCCACGGCAAACCTGACTGCCCGGGATATATTTTCAACAGGTTCGGTGTGGAGCTGCGCGATTGCCTATTTTTGTGCCAACTACCTGCTATACTTGTTCATGACCTGGCTGCCTAATTACTTTGCCTTAGGTCGGCACCTGGACATGGCCAAGACAGGGCTATACTCCATGTTTCCTTACATTGTTGCCACTTTCACGTATCCGCTGGGGGGCTATTTAGCCGATCGCGCCGCTAAGAAATTTGGCGACAATATCGGCCGGAAGCTATATCCTATTGCCGGTATGATTGCCGCCGGTTTTCTGCTGGTAATTGGGTCCCAGGCCCCCGGCGCCGCTGCCGCCATGGCGCTCATATCAGCCTCCAATGGCCTGTTATGCCTGACTATGGGCGGGTTTTACTCGATGCCAATGGTCTTCTCCCATAAGAATGCCGGCAAAATAACCGGGTTATTTGCCACTTTCGCCACAATTGGCGGCATAAGCGCGCCCACCATAACCGGCTTTATTATTGATTATTTCGGCAGCTATGAGTATGCTTTGTTTTTAGGCGCCGGCATTGCCGTGGCGGGAGCCGTTATTCTGCTTACAACCTGTAAAGTGGCGGCAATTAAAGTAAAAGCCGCAGCCGGCTGAATTATTGCCAATGGCTCCTGCCCAGTCCCAATCATACTGAACAGGAGCCATTTCCATTATAGGTTATTTTCAAACTAAAATTTGATAGGTGAGTTATGTCTATTGTGCCAACTGCCTTTGTTGGCGTTTTTTTTATTGAAAGACAAATGTAATAATTCAGTAATTTTAAATAATAAAAGTTTATGAAGAATAAGCCGGATGATTCCGACTGATTAAAATAGCTAACAATTTACTATTGGTGTAGCTGTAATTAACACTAACATTTACTTTACGATTATTAAATTGTTGGCAATATTTAACTAGAGTATAGTGAAGCTTGAGAAGTAAAGGTTGAGGGAGACCTTGTAGGAAAGCGGCGAACTTCTTCAAGACCCATGCGATGTGGTTGACCTTAGGAACTAAAAAATTAAAAAGGAGCTGAAAACATGAGTAAGCCAGCTAAAGAAAATTGGGTGAATACTCTTCCCCTGCAAGGCCAGGTTGCCATTGTAACCGGCGGCGGGACCGGGATTGGTCGCGGCATTGCGGAAACTTTTGCGGCTGCCGGGGCCAAGGTAGTGGTTGCCGGACGCCGGGAAGATAAGCTGGCGGAAGCCTGCGCGGCAATTGCGGCTGGCGGCGGGGAAGCTCTTGGCATCCGTACCGACGTTACGGCCCAGGCAGACATTGATAACCTGGTGGAGCAGACCTGTAAGGCCTTTGGCACTGTTACTATTCTTGTTAATAATTCAGGTATGGCGCTGCCGCGGTGCAACATGCTGGAGGTGGCCAGAGAAGACTGGGAAACACTCTTTGCCCTGAATATGACATCGGCCTTTTTCGTTTCCCAGGCCGTGGCCCGGGTTATGGCCAGGAATGGTGGCGGCCGCATTGTAAACATGACCTCGCAAAGAGGGATCAATGCCCTGCCGGGCATTGTCGCCTATTGCACGGCCAAAGGGGCCCTGATGGCCATGACCCGCGCGCTGGCCATAGATCTGGCGCCCAATAATATAAATGTGAACGCCGTCGCACCCGGCTATGTTCAGACAGATATGGTCGCCGGCTTACTGGCTGACCCGGAGCGGTTGAAATTTGTTATCGACCGTACGCCTTTGCGCAAAATGGGGACAGTGGATGAAATGGCCGCCGCCGTTTTGTATCTAGTCATTCCCCAGTCAGCCTATACCACCGGCCAGACTCTTATTCTCGACGGCGGCTGGTCCTGCTGGTAAGCCGGCCAAGCGCCGGGCAAACCCACTCAAACCTGAATAAACTAAGAGGAGATGATTATTATGCAAGGCATGATGGATGCTGTTATCAAGACCAAGGCCGCTCCCTGTAGCATGGAATTTGCCTCTGTCCCCATTCCCAAGATTACCCCGGACCAGGTTTTGATCCGGATCAAGGCCAGCGGGATCTGCGGCACAGACCACTCCCTGTATCACTGGAACGAAGCCATTGCCAATTCTTATAAGCTGGAGTTTCCTTCTATCTTCGGCCATGAATTCTCCGGCGTCATTGCCGAAGTAGGCAGCCAGGTCACAGGCATGGCTGTGGGCGAACGGGTTACTGTCAATCCCATACTTTATTGCGGCCAATGCAGCTATTGCGCCGAAGGCATTATCAATATCTGTGACAACCGCCCCTTTTTAGGGACTGATTATAACGGCGGCTTTGCCCAGTATGTTGCTGTGCGGGCCCAGAACATAATCAAACTGCCTGATTCGGTAAGCTTCAAATCTGGCGCTTTAATGGAACCGCTTTGCGTTGCCATCCATGCCGTGGAAAGGGTCAAGCCGGCCTTTGGCGAGACGGCCGTTGTTGTTGGCCCGGGTGCCATTGGGTTGTTAATGCTGTTAGTTCTGAAAAATATGGGCGTCGGCAAGGTAATAGTAATCGGTGCGGGTGCGGACAGGGAGAGACTGGCAACAGCAGTCGCCTTAGGCGCCGATTACACGATCAATGTAGATGAGCAGGAGCCTGTGGCCAAAGTAAAAGAGCTTACCGGCGGCAGAGGGGCGGATGTAATTTTGGATGCCGCAGGTCATCATTCCGTAGTGCCGCAGGCAGTTCAGATGGTAGCCAAGCACGGCAAGATCGGGGTATCCGGCTTGCCGGCCAAGCCCAGCGAGCTGCTGATGACGCAAATCGCCATGCGGGAAATCAGCATTGTCGGCAACCGGGCTTACGAACGCAAGACCTGGTTCCAGGCCGCCAGAATGATTGATGGCGGATTGAACGTCGAACCGATCGGCACTCATACGCTTCCACTTAAGGACTGGGAAAAAGGTATGGAGCTGCTTGACCGGAGAGAGGGATTGCGGATTATTTTGGAGCCCTGATTTGTTGCGTAATGACATGACGGTAAACTTGGTCCCAACACAGCTTGGGGCCAAATTTACTGTTAGCAGCCATCGATTAACCGCAGGTAGAAAAGGGGAGGATGATACCTATGAGTGCCAAGTCGTTTGCTGGCCTGAAAATTCTTGATTTAACAAGATATTTGCCGGGCGGGTACGCAACCCAGGTATTTGCCGATCTGGGGGCGGAAGTAATCAAAGTGGAGGAAATCGCAAAAGGCGATTTTTGCCGGGGAGATGAGCCTAAAATCAATGATGTCAGCTATTATTTCGCCGCCTTATGCCGCAACAAAAAAAGCCTGGCCATCAATCTCAAAAGTGACGACGGCCGGCAAATCTTCAGGCGGCTGGCGGCAGAGGCCGATATAATCGTTGAAAATTTCCGGCCCGGCGTTACCGGACGGTTGGGCATTGATTATGAGGCAATCAGGCAGATAAACCCTGCTGTCATTTATTGCTCTTTGTCCGGTTTCGGACAGAACAATCCGTTAAGCGTCAAAGCCATTCATGATTTAAACCTGCAGGCGTTGAGCGGTTATTTGTCGCTCAACGGCGGCAAACCTTCGCCGATTCATTTAGTGGACGCGGCCACCGCCATGGTTGGGGCGATGGGAGTTCTTGCCGCCCTGTTTCACCGTGAAGTGACCGGGGAAGGGCAATATGTCGATGTATCCATGTTCGAAGCCTTTGTCTGGTGGCTCAGTCTGCTCTATAGCAGATTCCACTTCCAGGGGAATGAGATTTCCCCGGAAACTATAGAATATCCGGCGCTTTGCTACAACACCTATGAAACCAAAGACAAAAAGCTGCTGGCCTTTGGCATGGTGGAAGATAAATTTTGGAAAGAGTTTTGTGAAAATACCGGCCTGGAAGAGTTAATTCCCAAGCAATTTTTGCGGCGCCAGGAGGATCCGGCGGCTTGGGAAGCAATGTGCGACCTGGTCAAGGGCAAGACCCAGGCGGAATGGCTGGAGTGGCTCAGTGGCCGGGATATTTGCATCACTCCGGTCAAGACCATAGGAGAGGCCGTACAGGATATTCTGGCCGCCAATACCGGGATTATGAATTATCTGGAGTTCCCGGCGGTTGGCAGGATACTGCAAACAGGCCTGCCGTTAAACCTTTCGGCCCTGCCGGTATCGCTGCTGGCGGCTATGCCGCCTCCGGCCTTGGGCGAGCACACTAAAGAACTGTTAACGCATCTGGGGTTCAGCGAAGGCGAGATTAAAGCCCTGGCTAAGCAGGGCGTGGTTGGCGGTCTGTGAATGGAAAGACCGCCAGCTGTTCAGCTTTAAAATTATTAGATAATTTAAAAATGTTATATTGTGGTCAAAAATGAAGTGTAATATATTGAAACATGGCAAGACCAAACGACCGGCAGGGACGTTGCGGTTATAAGTTTGTTTTTGCCGTTACATTATATGTTTTTGGGGGGATTATTATGGGACATATATTAACAGCCGAGCAAAAAGAACTGATCGAAATGGTAAGAAACTTTGCGGCTAAAGAAGTAAAACCGCATGTTAAAGAGCTTGACGAAAAAGGCGAATTTCCGTTGGCCCTTCTCAGGCAGGCTTTCGACATGGGCCTGCATTGCCTCGAAATACCTGAGGAATATGGCGGCTCCGGGCTGGATTATCAGACAACCGCCGTCATCTTCGAAGAACTGGCCAAAGTGGACGCCGGCTATGCTATTTCGCTTGTCACCACCTTTGTTGCGTTGCGGTCGGTTATTATGGCCGGCAATGAAGCCCAGAAGAAGCTGTTTGCCGACATTATCGTACCGGGGGCCTTCGGCGCCTTTTGCCTGACAGAGCCCAATTCCGGCTCGGACGCCGGAGCAATGCGGGCTATCGCCGTTAGAGACGGCGATGAGTATATAATTAACGCCAATAAGTGTTTTGTTACCAACGGGGGCGTAGCCGACGTATACGTGGTATTCGCCGCTACCGACAAGAGCAAGGGTATTAAGGGAATATCGGCCTTTATTGTGGAACGAAACCGTCCGGGCATTACTGTTGGCAAGCATGAAGACAAAATGGGCCTGAGGCTGTCAAACACTACCGATGTAACCTTTACCGATGTCAGGGTTCCGGCCGGCCATCGACTGGGCAAAGAGGGAACAGGTTTTACCACGGCTATGAATACCCTGAATGTTTCCCGGGCTTTTGTTGGCGCTTTGGCTGTCGGCATCTGCCAGGCCGCCATTGACGAAGCCGTGAAATACGCCAAGGAAAGAGTGCAGTTCAAAAAGCCTATCGGCCAATTCCAGGCCGTGCAAATGCTCCTGGCCGATATGGAAATACAGACTGAGGCCGCTCGGCAACTGGTTCGCCATGCCATGGTTTTAATGGATGACAATAAGCCTGTTGTCAAAGAAGGCTCAATTACCAAAACCTTCTGCGGCGATACCGTGGTGAGGGTTACTACCGACGCTGTTCAGATTTTTGGCGGCTACGGCGTCAGCAAAGAATATCCGGTTGAAAAACTGATGAGAGATTCAAAAGTATTCCAAATCTTCGAAGGCACAAATCAAATTCAAAGAGTAGTCATTGCCAGAGAAATGTTAAAGTAATTTTATTCGCATATTTGACGTAAGGGGAGGAAGTACTTTATGAATATTTTAGTTTGTGTTAAGCAAGTGCCGGATACTGCGGAAATAAAGATCGATCCGGTGACAAACACCCTGATTCGAAGCGGTGTGCCAAGCATTGTCAATCCGTTTGACGCCAATGCCCTGGAAGCAGCGGTGCAGCTCAAGGAAGCCCACGGCGGCACTGTCACCGTCCTCAGCATGGGACCCGAGCAAGCCAAAAATGCCTTACGGGAATGTCTGGCACTCGGCGCCGACAAGGCAGTGCTGCTCAGCGATCGGCTGTTTGGCGGTTCAGATACCCTGGCAACAAGCTACATACTGGCAACCGCTATCAAAAAGCTTGGCAATTTCGATTTAATTCTATGTGGCAAGCAAGCCATAGACGGCGATACCGGCCAGGTTGGACCGGAAATAGCGGAACATCTAGGCATCGCGCAAGTAACTTTCGCCGCCAGGCTGGAGCGTAACGCAGGCAGTATTACCGTCAACCGGGAGCATGACGAGGGCTATGAAATCGTGGCAGCCAAACTGCCGGCAGTAGTTACGGTGGTAAAATCAATTAATAAGCCCAGATACCCGTCGATCAAGAGTAAAATGGCAGCCAATAAAGCAGTGATACCGGTGCTCACGGCTGCCGATTTGCCGGAAATCGACACGGCGCGCATCGGCCTTAAGGGTTCGCCCACCAAGGTGAAGAAAACCTTCACGCCGCCCCGCAAGGAATCGGGCATCAGGATTGAGGGGGAAGCAGGGTGCGAATGCGCGTTGAAGCTGCTAGGAAAGTTAACGGAAGCCAAGCTGGTTTAAAGGAGTGGTGAAGATGAATATTGCTGATTATAAACATGTATGGGTATTTATTGAGCAGGCCTGCGGTGAAGCTAAAAATGTGGGCTTAGAGCTTTTAAACCAGGGGAGGATTCTGGCCGGGGCGCATAATGAGAAGCTGATTGGCGTGGTTATCGGCCAGGAGGTGACGGCAGCCGTCCAGGCAGCCATTGCCTACGGCGCCGACGAGGTCATTCTGGTAGAGGGTGAGGAATATAAAGACTATAATACCGATGGCTACACCAATGTAATGGTCAAGCTGGTCGAAAAGTTTAAGCCCTCGGCGTTGCTAATCGGGGCTTCCAATAATGGTCGGGATTTAGGCCCGCGGGTAGCTGGCCGGCTGGCTACCGGCCTGACGGCCGACTGCACCGGCCTGGGGATTAACGAAGAAACCGGCGACGTTGCCTGGACCAGGCCGGCCTTTGGCGGCAATCTGATGGCTACTATCCTGTGTTCCGGCACCCGGCCGCAAATCGGCACAGTAAGGCCCGGCGTATTTAAAAAAGCCTGCCCTGATCCTGCTCGCAAGGCGCCGGTCATCAGGGAAGAGATTAGAACCCCTGCCGCCGAAATCCGTACTAAGGTTATAGGTTTTATCAAAACCGCGGGTGAGGCGGCCGTCAATCTGGAGGCAGCCGAGATCATAGTTTCCGGCGGCAGAGGTATGGCTAAGCCTGAGAATTTTGCCCTGCTGAAAGAACTGGCCGAGCTCCTGGGCGGCGCCGTGGGGGCATCCAGGGCTGCCGTGGATGCCGGCTGGGTGCCGCCGTTGCAGCAGGTAGGCCAGACGGGAAAGACGGTCGGGCCCAGAATATATATTGCCTGCGGCATTTCCGGGGCGATTCAGCATTTGGCCGGAATGTCGTCCTCCGATATTATTGTGGCCATCAATAAGGACCCGGACGCTCCCATCTTCGATATTGCCGATTATGGCGTTGTCGGTGATGTATTTGAGGTTCTTCCCGTATTGATTGAAGAGATCAGGAAACTTAAAGCAAGTTGAATTTCTTTGTTCTGATCTTACCTAATTAAAAAAGCAGCGGGGAGTTGAGCGGAATGTCGGCAGGGCTTACGATTAACGAATCCCGGAAGCGGGAATACCGCCGGCGAGGCTACTGGGGCGATGCCACCCTGATTGATTACTGGAACCTGTCGGTGTTGAGTTCGCCGGAAAAGACGGCGGTAATTGACTTCCAGGGAACGCGTTATACCTATGCTGAACTTGATGACGCCGCCGGCAGGGTAGCCTCTTTTTTGCAAGTGGCGGGAGTGGCGCCAGGCGATTTTGTCTCTCTGCAAATGCCCGGTTGGGCTGAATTTACTGTAATTTATATAGCCTGTCTGAAGGCGGGGGCGGTTGTCAATCCCGTTCTGCCATGTTACCGGGCGGACGAACTACGATACATCCTGAATAAATGTGAAACTAAAATACTTTTTTTCCCATCTGAGTTTCGGCGGTTTGACTATCTGCCTATGGTACGGCTGCTGCTCCCTCAGGTTCCCAGCTTAAAGGAAGCTGTGGCGGTGGAAAAAGGAAAGGCGGTGTCCGGAGGCTGGACATTAAGCCGGATCATCCGGAGCTACCCGCCGCTGGTCGCGCAAAGCGAACGCCGGGCGGATGATTTGGCGGCAGTTTTGTTTACTTCAGGCACGGACGGCTTTCCCAAAGGGGTTATGTTTACCCACAATACTATTATTGCGAGCGAGAAGGCCTTTGCCGCCGCCTTGAATTTCAACTTTCTTGACGTCATGCTGATGATGGCGCCCCTGGCCCATGCCACCGGCTTTCACCACGGCGTAACGGCCCCTTTTCTGTTTGGCGCCAGAAGCGTGCTCCAGGATATATTTACCGCTGATGCCAGCCTGGCTTTAATCGCGCAGGAACGGTGCACCTGCAGCATGGGCGCCACACCCTTTGTCTACGATATTCTTCGCTCCCTTAAAAGCGGGAGCCATGATATAGCTTCCCTGCGCTTCTTTTTGTGCGGCGGCGCTCCCATCCCCCGGCACCTGGTTAAAGAAGCCGGGGAAGCAGGCCTGCAGGTCAGGGGGGTTTACGGATCGACTGAGAGTATACCGCATACGGCCGTACGGCTCCATGATTCCCTGGAGAAAGTGATCAATACCGATGGTGCGGCCGTACCAAGCGTGGAGATAAAGGTGGTGGATGCAGCCCGGCAGCCAGTGCCGGCAGGCGGAGAAGGTGAAGAAGCCTCCCGCGGGCCCAATGTCTTTGTGGGCTATCTGAAGGAGCCCGGGCTAACGGCACAGGTCCTGGACGAGGAGGGCTGGTACTATAGCGGCGACCTCTGCTGCATGGATGAGGACGGCTATATCAGGATTACCGGCAGGAAGAAGGACGTAATCATTCGCGGCGGGGAAAATATCAGCAGTGTTGAAGTTGAAAATATTTTACTCCAAATGCCGGCGGTCCGGGCTGCCGGGGTCGTGGCTATGCCTGACCCCAGACTGGGGGAAAGAATTTGCGCTTACGTGGTTTTAGAAGCAGGGGAGGAGGGACTTTCCCTGGCCGACATACAGTCTTTTTTTGCGGAAAAAAAAGTGGCCAAGTGCAAATATCCCGAGCGCCTGGAGCTAATAGACAATCTTCCCAGGACGGCATCAGGCAAGATCCAAAAGTTTGTATTGCGTCAGGATATTAAAAATAAGCTAAACCGGCAAATGTTGGCCAACTGACACTGGCCTAGCTGGATAAAGGAGAGAGTTTACACATATGAACGGTTTAGAGGGAATACGGGTAGTTGAGCTGACCTCCTATGTGGCGGCACCGGCCTGTCCGAGAATTCTTGGCGAAATGGGTGCGGAAGTCATTAAGGTTGAACCATTTACCGGTGATGAACAACGCACTCAGGGCCCCGGCTTTGGTATGAAGCGGAATGACAAGGAAGACCCTGCCTTTGATATGAGCAGCCTTAACAAGAACTGGCTTAGTGTGAACCTCAAAAACCCCGCGGGCCTTGCCTTCGTCTATAAGCTGGTGGAGAGCGCCGATATTGTTGTCACCAGTTTCCGGGATAAAGCTTTGGTAAAACTGGGCCTGGACTATGAGACCCTCAGCGCCAGATTTCCCCATATCGTTTATGGGCATATGCGCGGCTACGGCGAAAGAGGGCCGGAAAAAGATGCCAAAGGCTTTGATGCTACCGCCTATTCGGCCCGCGGCGGCCTGATTACCAGCTTTCCGCAGAAGGGCGAAAGTCCGGTTAACGTACCGGCGGCCTTTGGCGACTTCAACGCGTCCGTTGCTTTAACCGCCGGCGTCTTAGCCGCCCTGGTCAACAAGCAGAGAACCGGCAGGGGTGACAAAGTAGTTGTCAATCTCTATCACATGGCTGTCTGGGCAATGCAGATTGCTATGGTTTCCCGCCAGGCCGGTGCCGAGTACCCCAGATCAAGAAAAGAGGTTCCCTGTCCCACCAATAATTGTTATAAATCACGGGACGATATCTGGTTCCTCATCTGCAACGGCAACTACAATAAATATTTTGACGAAATGGTTACCGCATTTGGCCTTGAGCACCTTGTTGGCAACACTGATTATAATACGCTGGAGGCAATCGGCGAGCATAAGCGCACAGGGGAAGTAATTGCCATGCTGGAAGCAGCGTTTGCAAAAAAAACCTTTGCCGAATGGGAAGTTATTTTTAGAAAGCACGAGATTCCCTACCAAAAATGCCATACCGTTGATGATGTTCTTGCCGACGAGGAAGCTTACGCGAATGACATTTTGCGACCTTTATATTACCAAGCGTTTGGCAGGCGGGTTATTCCTACAAGTCCAATCAGACTGAAGAGTGTCGGCGACCCCGAGCTTAGAATTTCTAAGCCAATCGGCTACCACACGCGTGAGTACCTGTTGAAATATGGCTATTCTGAGCAGGACATTGTTAGATTGGAAGCAGCCGGCGCTGTTAAATGCTTTCGAGGATAGTTGTACCAGACCGTTTCAGCGCGGTGATTATCTCTTTTTATCCCGTGCAAGCCGCGGAGAACCGGCAACTATAGCCCGTATGGCGGTTTTTCTGGCGTCAACACAGGCGAAATGGGTTACCGGGGATCTTTCCTGTTGATGGAAGGCTTAAAACAAATTAAAACGTTATGCGCAAGGTGGCGAGTTTAAGGGCTATTCATTGCCGCAAAAGAAGCAGGCCGGTTTTATTTGTACAAATCCGGCCTGCTTCTAATTGGGCTTGCAAAAATTCGCTTTTATGCGTGTACACTAAAATCAATCGCTGCTTTTGGAGTGCTTTCTTACCGTTAAAATTGGGCAACATCAAAAAAATTATTATGAACGATTTGGCTGGGACCCGGCGAATACTGGTAATAACGTTACGCTGTAATCGTTCGGGCTTGAAGGCTGGGACGGTTGAGCGGCAGCGATGAAAAATGATAATAATTTTTTATTATTAAAGGAGGAATTTTATTATCGTGGTAGAATATTGTAAAATATAAAAGATATTCTGAAAAATGTGATTTGGGAGAATGCTATGAAATCAAAGCTTGAGACACATATTCCGCTAGTGAATTTTATTGCCGATATTATCGGGCCGCAGTGTGAAGTGCTGCTGCATGATGTTGTTGATGTGCAACACTCGGTAATAGCTGTCCGCAACGGGTATATAAGCGGACGGCAGCTGGGGTGCCCGTTGACTGATTTTGGGTTGGAATTGCTGGAAAACAAAGTCTATCTGAAACAAAACGCAATTGTCAACTATTTAAGCCGTACTGCCGGCGGCGAGAAACTAAGGTCATCCACTTATTTTATTAAGGATGAAAACGATGAATTAATCGGCATGCTGTGCGTCAATATTCTCGTTTCTCCGAATAACCAGGTGGTGAAGGACCTGACAGACAAACTCATCCATGTGTTATTTGCCAATAACGGGGCAGGCAATACATCGGTGCAGGAAAATGAGAAAGTCGTAGAATCCTTGCACTCCTCGATTGAAAATGTGGTGGAATCGGCCATAAGCAAAGTTCTTGACACCTATGATATCCCGGTGGAGCGAATGTCGATTGAGGAAAAAACCGCTATTGTCCAGAAATTGAATGCGAATGGCATCTTCAAGATTAAAGGCGCCATTACCAAAGTGGCTAGTACGTTACAGACCTCGGAAAGTACTATCTACCGCTATCTAGCCGCCAAATAGCCGGAGAGACTGTGGTGCAGAAGTTGCGGGGTTTAGCGGGTGAAGTACCAATACTTCACCGCCGCCGACTTTTGTGCCGGGAATTTTGGCCTCGCATTATAAAAAGGATCAATATTTTTTTTGCGTATTTATAATAAAAAAAAATTATCATAAAAATAATTTATTATGCATTTTGGTGTTTTTACAGCTTGGCAGTCTAATACGGTTTAAATGGTAGGCATGAGCCTGCCTTTATGCTGTATTTGGGAGACAAATACATGTCTCAAATATAAACAGACTGAAACTTACCGCAATCAAACTACTGACCATCATTACAAAGGAGGCAAAGAATGAAAGAAGTAATTGCAACCAAAAACGCTCCCCAGGCCATCGGCCCTTATTCACAAGCCACTCTGTTTGGCGGCTACCTGTTTACATCCGGTCAAATCGCGATTGATCCCCGCACCGGTGAGGTTGTTGCCGGCGGCATTGAAGCCCAGTCCGTACAAGTTATGGAAAACCTTAAGCAGGTGCTGCAGGCAGGGGGAATGAGTTTTGACGATGTTGTCAAAACCACGGTCTTTATTACCAATATGGATAATTTTGCTGCTGTAAATGAAGTCTATGGGCGCTATTTTACCGGCAAGCTGCCGGCCCGGTCGTGTGTCGGGGTGGCGAATCTGCCGAAAGGCGTTTTAGTCGAAATTGAAGTTATCGCTGGCCGTCACAGCAAATAAGGAGATGCTAGCATGAATGTCTCATTGGCAGAAATCAATAAAGCCAGGGAAAACCTGGCAGGAATTGCGGTGCGGACCGAGCTGGCCTACACCAATACGCTGAGCGATTTAACAGGCAACCGTGTTTATCTAAAGATGGAAAACCAGCAGCGTACCGGTTCTTTCAAGTTGAGAGGCGCTTACAACAAAGTCGCGAATTTGAGTGCAGCCGAAAAAAAGCACGGCATTATTGCCTCCTCTGCCGGCAATCACGCCCAGGGGACAGCTCTGGCGGGCACCCTTTTCGGCATACCATCCACCATCGTAATGCCTAAGAACGCTCCCTTATCAAAGGTGAAAGCTACGCGCAGCTATGGTGCCAATGTTGTCCTCCAGGGAACCGTTTATGATGAAGCCTTTGCCGAGGCCCGGCGCATTCAAGCCGAACAGCAGCTGACGTTTATTCATCCCTTTAATGATCCGCTGGTCATTGCCGGTCAGGGGACCATTGGTCTGGAAATCCTGGAGGATTTGCCTGACGTGGAGGCTGTCGTCGTGCCAATCGGCGGCGGCGGGCTGATTGCCGGGATCGCACTGGCCGTTAAAAATCTAAAACCTGACGTAAAAGTCATCGGCGTCCAGACCCGAAATATGCCTTCCATGGTCGAGGCCATTGCCCAAAAAGAAATTATTACCTGTAACGGCAGTCCCACGATTGCCGACGGCATTGCGGTAAAAACTCCCGGCGAACTAACCTTTGCGATTATCCAGCGTTATGTTGATGACCTGGTAACCGTGGATGAGGAAGAAATCGCCAGTGCTATTCTGCTCCTCTTAGAGCGGGTCAAAACCATTACCGAGGGTGCGGGCGCCGTTGCCGCCGCAGCGGTGTTAAACAAGCTGCCGGGCTATAAAAACCGGAAAATTGCCACTGTCATCAGCGGCGGCAACATTGATGTCAACATGATGTGCCGCATTATCAATAAGGGGATGGCGAAATCGGGGCGCAAGGTCGTTTTTAATATTATCATTCCCGATAAGCCCGGTTCGCTCTGGCGGCTACTGCAACTGACAGCCGAAACAGGCGCCAACGTGCTGAATGTTGCTCACCACCGGGAAAGCCGCAATGTGCCGTTAGGCTATGCGACAGTGGAACTGGAGCTGGAGACCGCCGATCAGGAGCAGATCGATGCCATCAAACAGCTGATGGAACAACATCAGTATTGTGTAAATACCATAGGATGAGTAGGAGGGAAAACAAATGGAAGAGCAACAGTTAACCCGGGGCTTAAAGGCTCGCCACATTGAATTGATTGCTTTGGGCGGAACCATTGGCGTGGGTTTGTTTATGGGTTCGGCCAGCACCATCAAGTGGGCCGGGCCGTCGGTACTGCTGGCTTATGCGTTGGCCGGCCTGGTTATGTTCTTTGTTATGCGGATTATGGGGGAAATGCTGTACTTAGAACCGGTGACCGGTTCCTTCGCCACTTACGGACATAAGTATATCGGCCCCTGGGCCGGCTATATAACCGCCTGGTGTTATTGGTTTCTCTGGGTGACGGTAGGCATGTCGGAAGTGACGGTTTTTGGCATTTACATGAATTATTGGTTTCCGGAGCTGCCGCAGTGGATACCGGCTTTAGTGGGGGTAGCCATCGTGGCCGGGGCTAATTTAACGGCTGTTAAATATTATGGTGAATTTGAGTTCTGGTTTGCGCTTATCAAGGTCGTCACCATTGTCGTCATGTTAATAATCGGTTTTGGCATGGTCTTTTTCGGCTTCGGCAATGCCGGGCAGGCCATCGGGATTGGCAATCTGTTCAACCACGGCGGTTTCTTCGCCGGCGGCCTGGAAGGCTTTTTGTTTGCGCTGTGTCTGGTAACAGCCTCTTATCAGGGCGTGGAGCTTGTGGGCATTACGGCCGGAGAGGCCCAAAACCCGCAGCAAACCTTGCGCAGTGCGATAAAAAATATTGTCTGGCGAATATTAATTTTCTATATAGGAGCAATTTTTGTAATTGTCTCTATTTACCCCTGGAACCAGATTGGCACAATCGGCAGCCCGTTTGTTGTAACGTTTGCCAAAGTAGGCATTGCCGCCGCCGCCGGTATTATCAACTTTGTTGTCCTTACGGCCGCCGCCTCGGGATTGAACAGCGGCATCTACAGCGCCGGCAGGATGCTGTATACGTTAGCGGAAAATGGCCAGGCGCCGAAATTCCTGAAAAAAATTTCCCCCAGCGGCGTGCCGGCTAACAGCATCAAAATTACCATTGCCTGCTTGCTGATTGGCGTGTTCTTTAATTACATTTATCCTCATTCCAAGCTGTTTGTATATATCTACAGCGCCAGTGTCCTGCCGGGCATGGCTGCCTGGTTTGTATTATGCATCAGCCAGATTAAATTCCGGCAGCAATGGGGTAAGGAAATGGAGACGCACCCTTTCAAGTCGCCGTTGTTTCCTCTTAGCAACTATTTTACCATTGTGTTTTTGTGCCTGGTACTGGTAGGCATGTGGTTTAACAGCGATACGCGGGGCGGTTTAATTGCCGGGGCAACATTTTGTGTTATCGTGACCATATTCTACCATGTCCTTGGTATCGGCAAACGGCAAGCCGCACAGCAAAGTGAAACAGATAGCCAGGTAGTCGGGAAAGAATAAAAATTGCAGCACTCAAAAATCTAAGACAGGGGCGGATGGCAATGAACAATACCAGGAGCAGGAGGAAGACCATGGATGGCAATACGGCAGCAGCGCATGTTTCGTATGCGTTTACGGACGTAGCGGCGATTTTTCCGATTACGCCGTCGTCGAATATGGCCGAGAGTGTGGACGAATGGGCGGCTCAGGGACGCAAGAACATCTTCGGGCAGACGGTCGAAGTGGTGGAGATGCAATCGGAAGGCGGTGCCGCCGGTGCGGTACACGGTTCCCTGCAGGCCGGTGCGCTGACCACTACCTACACCGCTTCGCAGGGGCTCTTACTGATGATCCCGAATATGTATAAGCTTGCCGGCGAACTGTTGCCCGGCGTGTTTCATGTCAGCGCCCGGGTTGTCGGTGCCAATGCCATCAGTATTTTTGGCGATCATTCGGACGTTATGGCGACAAGGCAGACAGGTTTTGCCCTGCTGGCAGAAGGCAGTGTGCAGGAAGTAATGGATTTAGCTGCAGTCGCCCACTTGTCGGCAATTACAGGGAGAGTTCCTTTTCTTAATTTTTTTGATGGGTTTAGGACCTCGCATGAGGTACAGAAGGTGGACGTGCTCGAGTACGGCACATTAGCAAAATTGCTGGATCGAGATGCGGTTAATGCTTTCCGCAGGAGAGCACTGAATCCCGAACATCCGGTTCTACGGGGAACAGTACAGAATTCAGATATTCATTTCCAGCAGCGGGAAGTAGCAAATCGCTACTGGCAACAGCTGCCCGGGATCGTAGAAGGGTACATGGCCGAAATTAGTAAGATCACAGGCCGTGAATATCATCTGTTTAACTATTATGGCGCTCCTGATGCCGAGCGGATGATAATCGCTATGGGATCAATGTGCCAGACCATAGAAGAAACGGTGGATTATCTTAACAGGCAAGGCGAAAAAACAGGCCTGCTTACTGTCCATCTATACCGGCCCTTCTCGCTGGAACATTTTTTCCAATATATCCCCACAACCGTACGGAAAATTGCCGTGCTGGACCGGACGAAAGAGATGGGGGCGCAAGCGGAACCATTGTATTTGGATGTAAAAACTGCGTTTTATGGCAAGGAGCATCAGCCTGTCATTGTCGGCGGCCGCTGCGGCGTGGGCGGCAAGGATGTACTGCCGTGTCATATTCTCGGAGTATTTGACAATTTAAATTTGTCCCAGCCTAAAGACAACTTTACGGTTGGCATCGTGGACGACGTCAATCATTCGTCTTTGCCGGCCGGGCTGGATATCGATACGACTTTGCCTGGCACCACCGCCTGCAAATTCTGGGGTCTGGGGTCTGATGGGACTGTTGGCGCGAATAAAAGTGCGATTAAAATCATTGGCGACCACACTGACATGTATGCGCAAGCCTATTTTGCTTATGATTCCAAGAAATCCGGCGGGGTTACCATATCGCATTTACGTTTCGGCAAACAGCCGATAAAATCTCCGTATCTTATCAACAAAGCTGATTTTATTGCTTGCCATAATCAATCTTACGTGGATAAATATAATGTCCTTGAAGGTCTGAAGCAAGGCGGCAGTTTCCTGCTCAATTGCTCCTGGAGCGAGGAGGAGTTAGACGATAAGCTGCCAGCCAATATGAAACAATATATATTCGCAAACCATATCAGCTTCTATACGCTTGATGCCGTTGGCATAGCGCAGGCGTTAGGTCTTGGCGGCAGAATCAACATGATTATGCAGTCGGCGTTTTTTAAGATCACCGGTATTATTCCCGTAGATCAAGCCGTTGCTTACCTAAAGGAAGCGGTTGTGAAATCCTACGGCAGCAAAGGCGAAAAAGTTGTCTCAATGAATCACGCCGCCATTGATCAAGGGATAACCGGCATTAAAAAGGTCTGCGTGCCGGCGTCGTGGGGAAGTGCCAGGCCTGAATCTGCTCCTAAAAAAGAAGTGCCGGCCTTTATCGGCAATATTCTGGCGCCTATGAACCGGCAGGAAGGCGACAAACTGCCCGTAAGCGCGTTTATCGGTATGGAAGACGGGACATTCCCGCTAGGTACTGCGGCTTTTGAAAAACGCGGCATTGCCATTGAGGTTCCCCGTTGGCTGAGTGAGCAATGCATTCAGTGTAACCAATGTTCATACGTCTGCCCCCATGCAGCTATCAGACCGGTACTCCTGACAGAGACGGAAGTGAAAAATGCACCGCCAGCCTTAGCTGCTAAAAATTATCCAGGCAAGCCAGATTTGTATTTTACCATGGCTGTTTCACCGTACGACTGCACAGGCTGCGGCAACTGCGCCCAGGTTTGTCCGGCAAAAGAAAAGGCTTTAGTTATGAAGCCGCTTGCTTCGCAGCTTGAGCAAGCCAGCGTATGGAATTATGCCCTGGCAGTGTCCCCGAAAGCCAACCCCATGAGCCTGTTTACGGTAAAAGGCAGCCAATTTGCGCAACCGCTCCTGGAATTCTCCGGCGCCTGTGCCGGGTGTGGACAAACTCCTTACACAAAATTAGTAACACAGTTATTTGGCGAAAGAATGATGGTTGCCAATGCCACGGGCTGTTCCTCGGTATATGCAGGTAGCGCCCCGTCAGTGCCTTATACCACCAACCGCCGCGGTCATGGCCCGGCCTGGGGCAATTCGCTGTTTGAGGATAATGCCGAATATGGTTTAGGGATGTTCATCGGTGTGAAGCAGATCAGAGAAAAGCTGGCTATTGATGTTCAGGCCGCCCTGGCCCTCAATTGCGGCGACAAGTTGAACGCGGCTTGTGAAGACTGGTTGGCGAACAAAGACAAAAGCGAAGGTACAAGAAGCAGAGCTGATAAATTGATTGCCTGCCTCGAAGAAATAAAAGCGGCTAACGCTTTACTCAATGAAATCTATGAAAACAGAGATTTTTTAGCGAAAAGATCCCAATGGATTTTCGGGGGTGACGGCTGGGCCTATGATATTGGCTTTGGCGGCTTGGATCATGTGTTAGCGTCGGGTGAAAACGTGAATGTGCTGGTATTGGATACAGAAGTTTACTCCAATACCGGCGGACAGTCGTCCAAAGCCACGCCTACCGCCGCGATTGCCAAATTCGCTGCTGGTGGTAAGCAAACCAAGAAAAAAGATTTGGGCCTGATTGCCATGAGCTACGGTTATGTTTATGTTGCCCAAATCGCAATGGGAGCCGATAAAAGCCAAACCCTCAAAGCCATTGCCGAAGCGGAAGCTTACCCGGGACCATCCTTGATAATCGCCTATGCTCCCTGCATCAATCATGGTCTGAAAGTGGGTATGGGTTGCAGTCAATTAGAAGCAAAGCGGGCTGTTGACAGCGGCTACTGGGCACTATACAGATATAACCCGCAACTGCAGGCAGCCGGCAACAATCCATTTATGCTGGACTCAAAAGAGCCAACAATGAACTTTAGGGATTTCCTGCTGGGTGAAGTGCGGTACTCGTCCCTGCAAAAGCAATTCCCTGACCTGGCTGAAGCATTATTCGCCAAGACGGAGCAGGATGCGAAGGCCAGATTGGCAACGTATAAATGGCTGGCTCATAGGGAGAATAAAGCAGTAACCCAGGTTGCTGCGACAAAAGCATAAGCAAAAAATGGCTACTGCCGTCACACGCGGCGGTAGCCATTTTAGTAAGTACAGAAAATCTTGTACACTCATTCTAAATCTGGATGAGGTTATAGTCGGTATTACCCATGCCCAGTGTCTTCATATATTCAATTTGATGATGGCCGCTGCGCGATTCAATCCGTTCAATAATATCATGATTTTGTTCGGCCGGAAGATTATACACCAGGTCAACGGAGGCCTTGTCAATCGCCACAATATCGGTTGAACCAAGAATACCGATATCTTCACATTGGGGCGGAGCGCCATGGGCATCACAGTCACAGTCAACCGATATATTTTTTAACACATTGATATAAGTGATATGACCTGTGAAGTGATCGGCGATTGCCTTGCCTGATTCGACCATCCGTTCCAGAAAAACCGGGCCAGTGGGCCAGCCCGGGCCATGAACCATCGCTTTTCCAACCTGGCCGGAAGCGAGGCCAATCCCGATGTTTTTTAGCGATCCGCCGAACCCGCCCATGGCATGCCCTTTAAAGTGCGTGTACACAAGCAGCGAATCATAGTTTGCCAAATGCTTGCCAACCGCTATTTCCGTAAGGTGATCGCCCGGAGTGAAGCCCTGGCCTTTTGCCAAAAACTCTTTCATTCCCGGCACCGGCAGCATGATGTCGCCCTCTGCATCCATAATGTCAACCGGGCAGAAATCAAAGCCGTTCGTTCTTATGACTTCACGATGTGTGGCCGTTTCATAACGCGGACTGGGATAGAGCACATTGCATTCCACAATGGTACTGTGCGGAACCGAGGCCTGTAAGCCTTTAATCAGTGAAACCGGCAAGAGGTTCGGCCCATGCGGTTCGCCGGTGTGCAATTTGATAGCGACCTTGCCGGTAATTCCTTGATTGATATGCGCGTAAATCGCCTGTAATCCTTTCACGCTAATATCGTTCGTAAAATATACATCGGATTTTGCGGCATCAAACCTGTCTGGCTCAGCACCTTTTACTTTCTCAGCCCCGCCATCAACTAGACTATAAGAAACCATACCAAGCATTGCCCCGCCGGCCAGCAGCAAAAAGCTGCGTCGCGACATACCGCTCACTTTTAACACCCCTCCCGTAACTGTCTTATGTTATTTGTAAATAGCAGTGATTGTCTGTGCCAGCCTCAAAATTGCGATCAAGCAGCGAAGCAGGGAATACTTTTGTCTGTTCCCGTTCGCAAATTTGCAAAAGATACTTTGCTGGACATGCTTCTGTTCCCCTTTCTGAACAAGTCAAAGTATAGCTTGTATTATATGTTACAACTTTGAGTTCACTCTAAGTCAAGAGGTTTTGTAAATTTTCCCTGTAAAATGAAAAGGTAACTTCTTGCTGGCAGTAGTTAATTCATGATAGATTTATATTTTTCACCAATCAAGCTGATCGTGGCATCAACAGGGCAGCAATATGTAGGTTTCTTTTCCAGTGAATTTCTCCTTGCTTTCCATTTGGGTACTATATTACAAAAAAGTGCATACTTGCTAATGTGAAATAGAATGATAGAATGAAAGCATGATTTACTATATTAAGCGAGCAGAAATCACAGGAGGTAGCCTATGAATACCTTTAAACCAATGGCTGCAAAGCTTGTAATCCCAGTCCGTTGGGTGGCATTGCAAAATTAGTAGTAAGATGATGGAAAGGAGATAGTATGAAGAAAAATATTGGCTCTGTGATCGGATTATATCCTACACCAACAACAGTCGTTGGAACCGTAGTTAACGGAAAAGTAAATTGGCTAAACATTGCTCACATTGGTATTATTGGCCTAGACCGCGTTATGATCAGCAGCAGAAAAGATCATTACAGCAACCGGGGAATCAAAGAAAATAAGACCGTCTCAATCAATCTGGTGAATGAAGATATGCTTGTTGAAGCCGATTATGTTGGTATTGCTACGGGGAACAAGACAGATAAATCAAAAGTATTTGCCTATCATATGGGTGAATTGAAGAATGCGCCATTGATTGATAAATCCTATCTCGCTATGGAGTGTGAGGTTGTTGATAGCTATGACTATGACAACTACGACAATTTCATTTTAAAGATAGTCAATACATATGTGGAAGAAGAAATGTTAGATGAGAATGGCCGGATCAATTATGAAAAAATCAGACCAATCTTATTTGAGATGCCAACCAGAACTTATTTAAAGACAGGTGATGCCATAGCGAATTGCTGGAGTGCAGGAAAGGATTATAAAAATGCATAGCTGCCGATAAGGCTAGTACCTTGGCAAAGTTGGATGTTGTTTTAGACAGCGTAGATTTTTTCGCAATGCAAGGCGGAGGAGCCGCGCAGATCGGCAATCTGTAAGGTGACGACAACGAAGCAATGCGGGAAAAGATGCGCTGTCTAACCTAATATTTGACTTTGTCAAGGTACTAGATACAATTAAAAGCTGCTACGGACTAAAGCGCGAGGCAGTTAGAACAAATGGGAAAGGGTGAAGTCATATGACAGCCATTTTTGTCAGACGGAGTATTCGAAAATACCTTAACAAGCCGGTTGAGAGCGAAAAGGTGGAACAGATATTGCGAGCGGCCATGCAGGCCCCTTCTGCAGGCAATCAGCGGCCATGGGAATTTATTGTCGTTCAGGAAAAAGGATTGCTTACACAGTTAGCCTTAGTGAGTCCGTATGCAGGGCCTGTTAAAGAAGCGCCTGTAGCGATAGTGGTGCTGGGGAATAAAGGCAATTTGAAGTTTCCGGAAAACTGGCAGCAGGACCTGGCGGCGGCAACGCAAAATATACTGCTGCAAGCAGTTGAGTTAGAACTAGGTGCGGTTTGGCTCGGCGTTGCACCGGTCGAGGCAAGAATGAAATACATTACGGAATTATTTGGTTTACCCGATTCTATTTTGCCGTTTGCTGTAATACCAATAGGATATCCGGCAGCAGAGAATCAATATCTAGACCGATACGAAACAGCAAAAATTCATTATGATAAGTATTGAATCTTAACTTGTGCTGCCGAACCTGCCGGACAGAGCGATAGAGGATTGACAAGCTTTGGATTTAATAGTATACTTTTGCATAAATAATGTGAATATTTTCTATATCAAACAAAGCACAATGGCGTGTTTGTGGCTAAATAGGCAAGAAGCGATGAGGCTTTAAAAGATTTCAGACTCTTTTAGAGCCTCTTTTTATTGTCTAAAAAAACCGAATCAGGCAGTATTGAAAGGAATTAGTCAGGAAAAATCGGCCAGGGGAGGATGGTTGCAATTACGGGGGAGGTGGTGGTTTACTGCAGATTAAGCAAACCTGATTCGCGTTGCCGGTCAGGAAAAACATTCCTCATGACCATGGAAAGTTGCAGATGGATATTTAATAAGATCATTATTTTATCGATGTGAGAGGGTTAAGAATGGATATTGAAAAAAAAATTATGGATTTGATCAATGGTGCGGCTAAGCCTGCGGGCAGTCTGGGGATTTTTGAAACATATCTGAAAAAAGTGATGCTGGGCTGGGGCGAGATGTATGAAGAAATAAAGCCGTACCATGTGATCTTTGCCGCGGATAATGGGGTGGTGGAAGAGGACGTCGTTGCTTTTCCAGCCGAAATTACGTATCTGCAGGCCCGGAATATGGTGGACGGACGGGCAACCATTAGCTGCTTTTGTCAGTACAATCATATCCCCTATTGTGTGATAGACCTTGGCATTAATAATGAGAAGGTGGCAGGGCTTGACTGCAGGGTCGCCAGGGGGACAAAAAACTTTCTTAAAAGCGAAGCCATGACAGAGGAGGAACTGCAAGCGGCTTGGCGGGCCGGCAGTAACATAGTAAGGGAGTTAGCCCGCCAGGGACATAATTTATTATCCTTCGGTGAGATGGGAATTGGCAATACCACAACCTCCTCCGCCGTACTGCATGGACTAACAGGTATGCTGCCGGAATTTGTGGTAGGTTATGGCGCAAGTCCGGACAATCATGAGTTGTTAAAAAGAAAAAGGGTTGTTGTAGCCAAAGGTGTGGAATATCATAAAGAAAAATTTAAAAGCGTAACAGATATTCTACGCTGCGTGGGTGGTTTTGACATTGTGGCCATCTGTGCGGCGATGCTCGAATGTGCAAAGCTGCGTATTCCCTTTGTAATTGACGGATTCATTACCGCGGTAGCCTATGCATGTGCGGCCCGAATAGAAGGCAACATTGAAAAATATGCCATTCCTTCGCATCTTTCGAAAGAGCGGGGGATGGAATATTCTTTGCTGCAGGGAAATATTTTGGCTGATAACGTGCCAATCCGGGCCAATATGGCTCTAGGTGAGGGAACCGGGGCGGTTTTAATGGTAATTATGCTAAAAACCGTAATGTTTGCCATGCAAAATACGGCACGGCTAGCCGATTTTGCATTAAATACTACAAAACAAAAGCAGGTGGCAATGTAATTTCATTCGTTTTAGAAACAGTTGACAAGCTTTCAAATTGATATTATAATAAAAACAAAATAATAAGAATTTTTACATCAACAGGCACAATGGCGTGCTTGGGGGCTTAATAAGCAAAAGCGATGGGGCTTAAAAGATTTCAGACTCTTTTAGAGCCTCTTTTTTGTTGTCTAAAAACTGAATAAGACTGTACTGACAGGAATCCGTCAAGGAAAACTCAGCCTGGGAGGACTCGTATCAATGCAAAAAATCAGCTTTAACACAAGCATATATTTGGGCGAGAGTGCGCTTGACCGGCTGGCAACGCTGGAGAACAAACGTATTTTTATTGTCGCAGATCCGTATATGATTACCTCGGGTATGATCAGCCAGATAACCGGCCGTTTACACGCCAGCAATGAGCAACATGTGTTTAGTGATATTGTTCCTGACCCGCCGGTGGAAATTGTTACGGCAGGTGTAAAAAAACTGGGGGAATGCAAGGCCGATCTGGTAATAGCGGTAGGCGGGGGATCGGCGATTGATACAGCTAAAGCGATAACTTATTTTGGGAAGCGCACACTTGGCTGTGAATATGTGCCACTTATCACAATCCCTACCACCAGCGGAACGGGGTCGGAAGTGACTAATTTTTCGGTTGTCAGTGACAAAAAGCAAAATGTCAAGCATGTGCTGATTGCCGACGACATGTTGCCGGCAGAGGCCATTCTTGACGCCCGGCTGGTGGCAAGTGTCCCGCCTGCGGTTACTGCCGATACCGGCATGGATGTGCTGACTCACGCCGTGGAGGCTTATGTTTCCGTTAATGCCAATGACATTGCCGATGCCTTGGCAGAGAAAGCAATTAAAGTGGTTTTTGATTATCTGCCGCAAGCAGTACAGCAGGGCGCAAACCTGACTGCCCGTCAAAAGCTGCATGCCGCCTCCTGCATGGCGGGAATGGCGTTTAATGTTGCTTCCCTGGGGTTGAACCATGGCATTGCGCATGGGGCAGGCGCCAAATTCAAAATTGCCCATGGGCGAATAAATGCCATTCTGCTGCCCCACATTATAGCATTCAATGCCGGCTACCAGGCAGGCAACATCCGGCAGCCACTCGCTGCAACGGCTGAGCGCTATGCGGCTATCGCCCGGATGTTAGGCTTGTCGGCCGTTACGGTCCGCGGCGGGGTACGGAGTCTGGTACTGGCAGTGAGACACCTGATGAAACAGATACAGATTCCGCAAACACTGCAAGAATGCGGTGTTACCGCCGGCGATTTGGCAAGGTTCAAAGCGGAAATCGCCGCTGATGCCCTGCGTGACGTATGCACAAAAAGCAATCCCCGCATAGCTACAGAACAGGACGTTATAGACTTGCTGGAAAAGGTATATTCCTGAATATACCATAAGTCAAGCTACCATTTACTTTGTTTGGACAGGGTGATAACATGGATAAAGAACAGGAGAAGCAACGCGTCATACAGGAGTATGTTCCGGGGAAACAGGTGACGCTTGCCCACATCATCGCAAATCCTAATTCTGAATTGTACCGGAAGCTTGGCCTGCCGGCCGAGGCTAAGGATGCCATCGGGATAATGACAATTACGCCAAGTGAAGCCTCGATTATTGCCGCCGATCTGGCGATAAAAGCCGCCGGCATCCAAATTGGTTTTGTTGATCGCTTCAGCGGTTCGCTGGTGATTACGGGGGACATTGCCTCGGTTGAGTCGGCGATCAATGAAGGCCTTGAGGGTTTGCGGCAGATCCTGGGGTTTTCGGCGCCGCCGATTACACGGACCTAAGGGGGGAGGCGAGCATGAAAAAAATGATTTTGTTTGGCAGTACCGGGGCGGGGAAAACCACTCTTTGTCAGCGGCTGAACGGGCAGGCCATCAATTACAAAAAAACACAGGTAATTGAGCAGCTGGGCGAGGCGATTGACACACCGGGCGAGTGTGTCGAAAACCGGATGCGTTTCAGAATGCTGATGGTGTCCAGTGTCGAAGCGGATGTAATCGCCCTTGTCCAGGATTGCACCAAAGAGGAAAGCTATTTTCCGCCGGGTTTTGCAACCGCATTTCCTAAACCCGTGATCGGTATAATCAGTAAAGTGGACATGGCGGTAGCTGAGGAAGAAATCGGGAGAGCGAAAGAGTTTTTGGCAGCGGCGGGGGTTGCGGACATATTTTGTGTGTCTGCCACCGCCGGCAGTGGCTTCGATAAACTAAGAGCTTATCTGGAAGAGTGAGTGGGGCCGTTTGCAGCCGGTTAATGGCAGCGAGGATAAATATAATGAATAATGAGGTGCAGGGCATGAATGGAAGAATTGTAATAGCCGATGATGAGCCTATTACAAAAATGGATATTCGTGGAATTTTGCAGGAAGCTGGCTACGATGTTGTAGGTGAAGCTGCCGATGGTTTTGAGGTAATTGAAATTTGCAAAAAGCACCGGCCGGATCTAGTGATAATGGATATTCAAATGCCGCTGTTGGACGGTTTGCGGGCCAGTAAGCGGATTATGTCAGAACAATTGGCTGGCGGCGTTATCCTGTTAAGCGCGTACAGTGACAAGCCAACGGTGGAAAAGGCATCTTCGGTCGGTGTTCTCGGCTATTTGGTAAAGCCGCTTGATGAAAAATCTTTCATTCCCACGATCGAAGTGGCCATTGCCAAAGGCCGGGAGATTAGCAAACTGGAAAAAGACCTGACAACGGTTACCCGGAAACTGGAGGAACGCAAGATTGTTGAAAAGGCCAAGGGAATCCTAATGAAGGAAAACGGTCTGTCGGAAAATGAAGCCTACCAAATGATTTGCAAACTGAGCATGGACCGGAGGTGCCCGATCATTGAAATTGCCTCCACCATCATTATTTCTTATGATTGAACAGCAAATCCGTCATTTATGCAGGCTGCATACCGATATGACTGCCGACGAGATGGAACAGATCCTGAATGTGGCGGCAACCATCGAGAATTCCGCCGAGGATCATGATGTTTTCATTGATGTGCTGTCCAAATTTGAAAATGAGGCAATTGTGGTTTATCATTATTGCCCGCCAGGGGGAGCGTCGCTGTATAGCCGGTCTGTGGTCGGCGAAAAAGCATTGCGTGAAAACGAGCCCGGCGTACTGCGGGCTTTGGAGACCGGCGTTATGTCACGGGGGCTGGTCGCGAATACGCAGGAGGATCATCTTGTACGGCAAATTGTTTATCCGGTTGAATATAATGCTAAAGTAATTTGTGTGGTTATCCACGAATCGCATTTTAGCGAAGAGATCAAGTCTTATTTTGAAGAAGACAACTCCAGTCAGAACCTGGATGGACATACATTCGGCAAGAAAGCCTTGCTGCGTCTGAAAAATGAAGTGCTCAACTACCTTGATGATGCCATTTTGATGTTTGACCACAACGGTCACGTCAAACTGAAAAACAGCAAGGCGGACAGCTATTACCGGCGGCTGGGCTACCGGGAGGATATTCAGGGACTGCACTATGATAATCTTTCGCTTGACCGGCTTACATTTAGTGAAATCATGGCAGGCGGCAGCGAATGCACGTATCCGCCGAAAGAGGCTTTTGTCGGCGATCGGTACTACCTGATTAAACGGTTTAGCATCAACATCGGCGAATGCGATGAATTCGGGCTGGTGGTGGTACTGCAGGATATTACCCACATTAAGCGGCAGGAAGCACAAATTCTTTCCCAGTCGGTTGCCATGCGGGAAATCCATCACCGTGTCAAAAATAATCTGCAGACCGTGGCGTCCCTGCTGCGTATTCAGGGACGCCAGACAGAGTGCGCCGAAACCAAAAAGAACCTCACCGACAATGTGAATCGCGTGCTGGCCATTGCGGCTATTCATGAGCTGTTGTCCATGGAAGTGGGGGCGCAGGTTAATCTGTTTGAAGTGATTAAAATTATCTGCGCCAACATTCAACGGTGCTTTGTCAATAGCGGCAATGTCCGGGTAAATATGTCGGAAAACCAGCCGCTATATTTAGACAGCGACCGGGCCGTGGCGGTGTCGCTGGTTGTCAACGAATTAATGCAGAATTGTTACAAATATGCTTTTGCCGGCCGGGACAAAGGCCGGGTCGACATTGGCCTGCGGGTGGAGGAAGGCCTTGTGACCCTGGCGGTAAGTGATGACGGAAAGGGGTTTGATATGCGGCAGGTTTCTCTTAACAGCCTGGGACTCTCAATTGTGAGAAGCTATGTCAAGGATAAACTAAAAGGGAAACTGGAGATCGAATCCAATAGTAGCGGTACGACTGTGACCTTTACTTTTAAACGGTAGATCAGGCTACAATGGCGTAGTTTGTGAGCGATGGGGCTTAATGTTTTCAATCACCTTGCAGTAACGGGAGGTGGTTGTTATATTAAGCTCTTTTTTTTGTAATATGGGGCAGCGGCCGATTGGGGGAGAAAGATGAGAGAGCGATTGCTAAGTGTCGGCATTGATTTGGGAACTTCAACCACGCAAATGATTTTGTCCAAACTGCATATTGAGAATATGGCGTCCAGTTTTACTGTTCCCCGTATTGTCATTACTGATAAGGAGGTGATTTTTCGCAGCGAGATTTGTTTTACCCCCATGCTTGCTGACAATCGGATTGACGCTGCCCAGATTAAGGCTTTTGTAGAAGAACAGTATCGCAAAGCCGGGATCAGCAAAGCGGAGATCCAGACCGGCGCCGTGATTATCACTGGCGAAACGGCCCGCAAGGAGAATGCCAGTGAGGTGCTGCAGGCGTTAAGCGGGTTTGCCGGAGATTTTGTAGTGGCAACAGCGGGACCCGATCTTGAGAGCATTATCTCTGCCAAAGGCGCGGGAGCTCACCTTTATTCCCACGAGCATGCGACGTCCATTGTCAATATCGATGTTGGCGGCGGGACGAGCAATCTGGCGGTATTTGCCAATGGCGAACTCATTGATACCGGCTGCCTTGATATCGGCGGCAGACTCATCCGGGTTGACCGCAATACCAACAAAATAACGTATATCGCCCCGAAGATCCAACAATTGATTATGAAAAAGAATATAGGCCCAACCCTGGGACAACAGGTAACTCCCGCCGATCTGGAGCCTGTGATCGCTGAAATGGTGTATCTATTGGAAGAAAGTGTGGGCCTCAGGCCCCCCGGTGATTTTTATCCGCTGATTATAACCAAAAAAGGCTTACGGTTGAACCGGCCGGTTGCCTGCATTTCTTTCTCCGGCGGCGTAGCCGACTATATTTATCAGCCAGCCGCCGAGGATGTGTTCCGCTATGGGGATATCGGCATTCTGCTTGGCCGGGCGATCGCGGCCTCTACCTTATGCCGGCAAATGAGCCTGGTGCGCTCGGTTGAGACTATCCGCGCCACCGTGGTAGGCGCCGGGTCGCATACCACCGAGATTAGCGGCAGCACAATCACCTATACGGAGGATAGTTTTCCACTCAAGAACATCCCGATCCTAAAACTTGCCTTAGCGGATGAAAGCGGGGATGAACAGCGGCTGGGCAAGGCTATTGCCGATAAACTCGACTGGTTTAGGGTTAATGACGATCTGCAAAAGGTGGCAATCGCCATTGAGGGGAAGCAAAATTTGCGTTTTGCCGAAGTCGAGCGTTACGCGCGGGGCTTGCAGCTGGGCATGGCGGAGCTGGTTGCCCGCGAGTACCCACTCATCGTTATTGTCCGCCATGATATGGCCAAGGTTTTGGGACAAACACTTTATGCTCTTTATAATTATGAAAAAGATATTGTCTGTATTGATAGTGTGCTTGTGGATAATGGCGATTATATCGATATCGGCAAACCAATTGCCAATGGCAGGGTCCTGCCTGTTGTTGTAAAAACGCTGGTATTTTCCTGAGATACAACCGCAAGGAGGCATTCTTATGATTTTAAAAACAAAATTATTTGGTCGAGTGTACCAGTTCAAGACACTTATGGAGCTTATGGCCAAAGCCAATGAGCAAAAATCGGGCGATACTTTGGCCGGGCTTGCGGCAGCTTCGGCGGAAGAACGGATAGCGGCCAAGGTGGTTCTTTCCCAGATTACTCTGGCCGAATTGCGTAATCATCCGGCAGTTCCTTACGAAACGGACGAGGTTACACGTATTATCCAGGATCAGGTGAATGAGCGCATTTATGATGAGATTAAAAACTGGACGGTCAGTGAACTGCGCGAATGGCTGCTGCGCGATTCGACGACAGAGCAGGACATCAAGCGGATTTCCCGCGCTCTGACCGCCGAAATGATCGCTGCCGTTGCCAAAATCATGTCCAATATGGACCTGATTTACGGGGCCAGCAAAATAAGAATTACCGCCACCGCTAATACCACAATCGGTAAGCGAGGCACACTGTCGGCGCGCCTGCAGCCGAATCACCCGACCGATGACCCGGACGGCATTATGGCCTCGCTCATGGAAGGGCTGACTTTCGGGATTGGCGATGCCGTACTGGGGCTTAATCCGGTGGATGATTCTGTAGAGAGTGTCATGCGCGTGTTGAAGCGATTTGAGGAATTCAGGCAGAAATGGAGCGTGCCGACGCAGACTTGTGTTCTGGCGCATGTAACCACACAGATGGAAGCGGTGAAACGGGGCGCGCCCACAGGCCTGATTTTTCAATCCATTGCCGGCTCCGAGAAGGGAAACACGGCTTTCGGCTTTAATGCCGCCACCCTGCTGGAAGCACAGGCGCTGGCAAAAAGCCAGGGACAGGTATACGGTCCTAATGTGATGTATTTTGAAACAGGGCAGGGATCGGAGCTTTCGGCAGAAGCCCATCACGGCGTGGATCAAGTGACGATGGAAGCCCGCTGCTACGGTTTTGCCAAGAGATTCAGCCCCTTCTTAGTGAATACGGTGGTTGGCTTTATTGGTCCGGAATACCTGTATGACGCCAAGCAGGTGATTCGCGCCGGCCTGGAAGACCACTTTATGGGAAAACTAACCGGCATTCCTATGGGGTGCGATGCTTGCTACACCAACCATATGAAGGCCGACCAAAACGATCTGGAGAATCTGGCGGTGCTCTTGACAACGGCCGGCTGCAATTTCTTTATGGGAATCCCCCATGGCGACGACGTGATGCTGAATTACCAGACCACCGGCTATCATGACACGGCTACCTTGCGCCAAATGCTGGGACTGCGGCCAATCGCCGAGTTTGAAGCGTGGATGGAGCAAATGGGCTTTATGGAAGACGGCAGGCTGACGAAAAAAGCCGGCGATGCTTCGGTATTTCTTAAGTAAAGGAGGGGATTAGATGAACGAGCAGGAGCTTAAAAGTATCATTGAAAGTGTTTTGAAGGAAATGGTTGCACCGCAGGGAAATGGTGCCGTTCAGCCGCCGGTGCCTGATTCCCCGGCGCAAGCGGCGGGCAGCGGCCGGGAGGCAGACGGGGCAGGGCAGTGCCTGGAAGACATCACTGAGATTGATTTGCGCAAGCAAATGCTGGTGGAAGAACCGGAAGACTATGACGGCTACCTGAAGATGAAAGAAAAAACACCGGCCAGACTGGGCGTCGGCCGGGCGGGCACCCGGTACAAAACCATCACGTCACTCCGCTTTGCCGCAGACCATGCCGCAGCCCAGGATGCCGTTTTTTCCGATGTTTCTGAGGAACTGATACAGGAAATGGGATTGATTCCGGTTGCAACCCTTTGTCAGGATAAGGATCAATATATCACCCGCCCTGACCTGGGACGCCAGTTTGCCGATGAAATGATCGCCACAATGCAAGCCAGGACGAAACGTAAGGCCAGAGTGCAGATCGTTGTGGGCGACGGTCTCAGCTCCGCCGCCATTGAAGCCAACATTCGCGACATTATCCCCGCAATTCGTCAGGGTTTGAAAATGCACAATCTGGATACGGGCGATATCCTGTTTGTAAAGCACTGCCGTGTGCCGGCGATGGATCCCATTGGCGATGCGACCGAGGCGGAGGTGGTTTGTCTGCTGATTGGCGAGCGGCCTGGCCTGGTGACGGCAGAATCTATGAGCGCCTATATTGCTTATAAGCCGACAAAGGGCATGCAGGAAGCGCGCCGCAACGTTATCTCCAATATCCATGCCGGCGGAACCCCGGCGGTGGAAGCAGGAGCGCATATTGCCGATTTGATTAAGACCATGCTGGAACGCAAAGCTTCAGGCATTGATTTAAAAATTTAAGAGCCATAGGAGGACCCTATGAAAAATGAAACAATCCGCGCCAGAGTATTAGCCGTAAAGCTCATCCCTAATGTAAGCCCGGACTTGGCGGACAAGCTTGAATTAAAACCGCACCATAAGAGCCTTGGCCTGGTAACCGCCGATATTGACGACGTTACCTACGTCGCGCTGGATGAGGCGACAAAAGTCGCCGAGGTGGAAGTGGTTTACGCCAAAAGCATGTATGCCGGCTCGGCTAATGCGTCAACCAAATTGGCGGGTGAAGTTATCGGCATCCTTGCCGGCAGCAGCCCGGCCGAGGTCCGCAGCGGCCTGAACGCCGTTGTTGAGAATGTGGAGAATGGTGCGCATTTCGTCAGCGCCAATGAGGACAACAGTATTCCCTACTTCGCCCACTGCATTTCCCGTACCGGCTCCTATTTAGCAAAGACTGCGGGCATTGCCGAGGGTGGCTCCCTCGCCTATCTGATCGCGCCGCCGCTGGAGGCCATTTATGGTTTGGATGCTGCGTTAAAAGCAGCAGATGTCAGAGTTGCCGCTTTTTTTGGACCGCCTTCGGAAACCAATTTCGGGGGAGGGCTGTTGACGGGAAGCCAGTCAGCCTGCAAGGCTGCCTGCGACGCTTTTGCCGACGCCGTCAGCTTTATCGCCGATAAACCCAGAGATAACTAATATCAGTACCGTTTTGAAAGAACAAAACCATACTAAAAATAAATTTTGAGAGGATGTTTATTTATGGCAAATGCAAATGCTTTGGGAATGATTGAGACAAAAGGTTTGGTAGGGGCGATTGAGGCCGCTGACGCGATGGTTAAGGCTGCGAATGTGACGCTAATCGGCAAGGAGCAAATTGGTTCCGGTCTTGTCACTGTAATGGTTCGCGGCGATGTGGGCGCTGTTAAGGCGGCGACAGATGCCGGGGCAGCGGCGGCGGAGCGCGTGGGTGAGCTGATTGCCGTCCATGTTATCCCCAGGCCGCATACGGAAGTTGATGCAATCCTGCCCAAAGGCGCAAGATCGGCAGAGTGAACTCGTTTCACCAAAGCTGAACCTTCGCGGGTTCAGGTGGCGAGTCAACTCCATCTGAACTGACGCCGCCTATAGAGGCGGGAGTTTAAAAAGACAGGTAAGAAGGGGGCGGACCTGCTAATGGCAGGCAGCCGCCCTCCGGCTTAAAAAGCGAACCATCCGGCTTGAATGCCAGGTGCAGAAGGATGTGAAAGCATGGCAGTACTGACGGAGAATGAGCTGCGGAAGCTGTTTAAGGGACGGCGGCAGGTAAAAGGCGATTCCATCTTCTACGAAGCTCCGGCCGGAACGGTAGTAACCCCTTCAGCAAGAAGTTTTTTGGCGGAGAATCACATCCAGTTGCGATATTCGGAACAACCGGGAACTAATGAACAGCAATTGGTCGGTAGCGAAAACAACCAGCAACCGGAAGCGGCGCCAACGAGTCCAACAAATAGTGAGGAAAAACTGCAGGCTGCAGGCGGACGCCTGCAGCAGGAAATGCGATACGAAACGATTTTTGGCGGCTTGCTTGCGGAAAAACCGGAGCATATGACTCACTTATACGGCAATATGCTGGTATGTAAAGATCATCCGCGGATTATATTGCGCGGCAAGGTTGATTCGCTGGAGAGTCAGATTATGGAGGCACAGCTTTGCTGCGCCAGGGCGAATTTAGACAAACTGGTTGAGGATTTGGCAAGCATTTTATTGTTTGTGCGCCAGCTTATGCGGAACGAGGTATTAAATCAACCCCTGGGAGAGTTTTTGCTGCTGGGAATGACGCCGGCGGAATTGCGGGAACAGTCTCATTATCCCCAGAAGCATTTCGGTATGGGACACTTTCAGCCCGGTTATGAGATGGGAGAAGCGCTGATTGCTATAAATACGTTGCGCACCCGAACCAGAGAAACCGAACTTGCCGCTTACCAGGCATTCAAGAACCCCTATGGAAAAGTTGAGCGGGAAGATATCATTAAGGCGCTCAACCGGCTTTCCTCCCTGTTTTGGATCATTATGTTCCGAATTCGCGCCGGGTACTATAACACATGAGGTGAACCCAAGTGGACCAGCAATTAATAACCGATATTGCCAATAAAGTTATCCAAAGGCTACAAGGCGAAATCACTGTGGAAATTGAGGCCTCAGGCAAGCATGTCCATTTAAGCCGCCGGGAAATCGACGTTTTGTTTGGCCCTGATTATCAACTGACAAAAACGAAAGATTTATCCCAGCCGGGGCAATATGCATGCCGGGAGCGCGTTACTCTAATCGGGCCCAAAGGCAGCCTGCATCAGGTCATTGTCCTAGGGCCGGAGCGCAGCGAACCGCAGGTGGAGGTTTCCTCAACAGACGCCCTTTCCTTAGGGATAGATGCCCCTGTGCGGGAAAGCGGGAACATAGAAGGGACACCGGGCGTGATTATCGCCTCCGACAAGGCGATGATCCGTTTGGCGCGGGGGCTGATTGTCGCGAAAAATCATATTCACATGAGCAGGGAAGATGCGCAAAAATTTTGCCTGAAAAACGGTGATACCGTCCGGGTTGCGGTCAGCAGCCAAAGGCCGCTTACTTTTGATGATGTGCTGGTGCGGGTCAGCCCTGCTTTTAAGACCTATATGCATATTGATTATGATGAAGCAAACGCCTGCCAATTTGCCAAAGGAATCCGGGGCCGGATTATCCGGCCAGGCGGTAAGTAGAGGGGGGATTACATGAACCCGGATGTTGCGTTAGAAACACTGGTCCGGCAGGTAACGGAGGAAGTACAGAAGCGGTTGCGGAATAGGATCCCCGCCCAGCGCCCGCATTTGGTCATCCTCGCGCCGCAGCCTCTGCCGGAACTGGAAGCCATTTTGGGAGCACAGTTTGCTATTTCTTACTACCGGGAAGGGGTAAGCGATTGCGACTTGGTGCTTATTCCGGAAATTTGCCTCCGGTTGTTGGGGAATCTGGCAAACGGACTTAGTACAACAAGCAGGGAGCAATTTGTCTTTACCATGCTGCTGGCAGGGAAAAAAGTATTCGCCCTGGAAGAAGGCTTCCTTCACCGCCAATACAAGCAGACTGCACCTTTTCGGTTATATAAAATGTATGAAAATTATGCGGAAATCATGCACCAGCACGGTATCTGCATTGTACCGGCAAGCGGATTGCTGCCGGGGCTCTTGCGAGATGAGCGGCCAGCCGCGGCAGGGGAAAAGACGGAACCGGTTTCAGCAACTGGTCAGCTTCCGGAGGTGCTGACCAAAAAAGTCATTACGGAAGCGGATTTGAAAAAATATTACCTGAACCATATTACCGAGATTGTCATTGAGCAACAGAGTTTGCTTACGCCGCTGGCGCATGATTATCTGAAAGCGCAGCAAATGACTGTGCGGAGGAAGGCGTGAGGGAAGAACATGATTGTTGGGACGGTTGTGGGAAGTTTATGGGCAACGCGTAAGCATGACAAGTTGAATGGATTAACATTCCTCATTGTGGAATCGGCGATGTCAGGAAAAGCTGAGCAGCGGCAGCGCTTTGTTGCGGCTGACCATGTCGGTGCCGGCATTGGCGAAACGGTCCTTGTTACGCAGGGCAGTGCGGCCCGCATCCTGGCAGAGAGCCAGCAGGCACCGATTGATGCGATTATTGTTGGCATCGTAGATACAGTTTCCTTGGCCGACAGTGAGCCGTACTGAAAAAAGCAAATGAGAAATACGGCATGATTCGCGTCGCCGGTCAGGAAAAAATATTCATCATGAAAATGGAGTGTTGCAGATGGGTATTAATGAAATCATTATTTATATAATGGTTGTGTTTATGGTTCTGGGAGCAATTGATAAATGCCTGGGCAACAAACTTGGCCTGGGCGAGCAATTTGACGAGGGCTTGATGGCGATGGGCTCCCTTACGCTGGCCATGGTGGGAATTATTGCTTTATCCCCGGTGCTTGCCCAATGGCTGAGTCCGATTGTAGTACCGGTATATACGGCGCTTGGTGCTGATCCCGCCATGTTTGCCACTACGCTGCTGGCCAATGATATGGGCGGCTTTTCCCTGGCTTTGGCACTGGCCCAGTCGCCGGAGGCCGGCTTGTTTGCGGGGGCTATTCTGGGGGCCATGTTCGGACCGACCATCGTTTTTAATATTCCGGTAGCGTTAGGGATTATCAATAAGGAAGATCATGAATTTTTGGCCACAGGCGTGCTGGCCGGGTTAATTACTGTTCCGGCCGGCTGCCTGGCCGGCGGCTTGGTTGCCGGCTTTTCACTCTCTATGATTCTCTCTAATCTTGTTCCCATTATTTTGGTGGCGGTATTGATCGCATTGGGGTTATGGCTTTATCCGAAGCAAATGATAGCAGGCTTCAGTATCTTCGGCAAATTTGTCGTAGTTATGGCGACACTTGGCCTGGCGGCGGGGATTGTTCAGCAACTGACGGGGTTAACCCTGATTCCCGGCCTGGGACCGATTGAAGAAGGCATCAAGATCGTGGGCGATATTGCGATCGTACTGGCAGGCGCGTTTTGCCTGGTATGGGTGCTCACAAAAGTGTTCAAAAAACCGTTAATGAAAATGGGCAGCTTGCTGGGAATCAATGAAATTGCCGCCGCAGGCATGATTGCTACCCTGGCGAATTCAATCCCGATGTTCGGGATGTTAAAGGATATGGATGACAGGGGCAAGATAGTCAATGTTGCTTTTTGCGTATCGGCCGCCTTTGTGCTGGGCGACCATCTCGGCTTTACCGCAGGCGTTGCCAGAGAAATGATTTTTCCCATGATCGTAGGCAAACTTGTTGGCGGGATTACCGCAATCTTTGTGGCCCTATTTCTTTATCAAAGGAAGCTGGCCGGAAAGATGGAGCAAAAGAGGCAGGGAGATGAAGCGGCATGAGCCAGCTTGACCGTACCGCATTAGAAGACCTGGTGCGCAGGATTATTACCGAACAGTTGGCGCCAGCCGCGCCTGCGCAGGATCATATCCAGCGTGATCCCAGCGGTGTTGCGGCAATACAGCTGCCAGCGGTGACTGTAGACGAGTCAAACCGGCTGGACACGGGCAAAAGTGAGGACATTGTCTATACTAAAGACTTGCTGTCACTAAAAGAAAGCCCCCGCCTTGGCTGCGGCTTAATGGAGATGAAGGCAACTACCTTCGACTGGACGCTCAACTATGATGAGATTGATTATGTGATTGAAGGGGTCTTGGAGATTATCATTGCAGGGCGCAAAGTACGCGCCGGCGCAGGCGAGGTTATTTTTATCCCCAAACATACCAAAATTCAGTTTTCTGTTCCTGCCTACGCTCGTTTTTTATATGTAACCTATCCGGCGGATTGGGCAAATCAGGTATAGGAAAGTGAAAGCCATTGCCTTTTCTGGTAGTCAGAAAAGGCAATGTTCTGTTCCAGAGGGTATTGCTTTACACTGTACCCGCAAAATCCTGCAGACAGGAGGTATTTGGCCCATGGAGTACCGCATAATAAGATCCCCCTCGCCGGGAACCTTAAACATTCTCCTGCGGCGCAAAAGCTCACCTGCAGCCAATACCATAGCAAACTACGGCGCTGTGGGTTTGCTTCAGGGGCGGCTGATTGATATGGTTTACGCTGCCGATATTGCTGAAAAAGCGGCCGGGGTGGTGGTGGAGGATATGAAAGGCCATTGCCCGCAGAATCTGATCATGCTTGCCATTTTCGGCGATACGGCATCAGTGGAGGCCGCTATGAAAGATATCCGGGATAAGCTGGAAAGCGGCAAAAACAGGTAAGAATCATCGGCAACACCCTGGCCGAAGGAGGTGCTACATTGAAAAAAATCGTTTGCGCCGGTGCGGTTAACGCAGTATTAGCCAACCGCCTGCCGGCGAATGCCCCTGCCCGGCTATGCGAAAAAAACAGCCTGTCTTATGGCGAATCAATAGGAGGTAAACAATGCAGGCTCTTGGCTTAATTGAGACACGGGGACTGCTGCCTGCCGTTGCCTGTGCCGATATCATGCTGAAAACGGCGCAAGTGGAACTTGTCGGGAAAACCTTTGTCGGCGGCGGCCTCGTAACCGTTGGCGTAACCGGTGACGTGGGGGCTGTTAAAGCCGCCGTGGCCGCAGGCGTTACCGCAGTTGAAAGGTTCGGTCCCTTGTCACTGGTTGCTCAACATATAATTCCCAGGCCGTACCAGGAGATTGACTGCATCGTCGCTCAACCCCGAATTTTTTCTCCCAGTTCTGAGCCAACTATGGGCATAAACCAGTCGTTGCCCCAGCAGAAGCCGCCACCCGAGGCAGCAGAGCCGGCCCGGGACAGTGCCGCAAGCATCAAACCGGTACAAATAATGCTGCCAGAGTTTCGGAAAGCAGGCGTGGATGCTGCCGTAGCGAATTTTGGCCTGGAAAAAAGCGTGGCTGCCCTCCAAGCCTTCTCTGTGGAAAGACTGCGGAATCTGGCAAGAGAATATAAGGCGCTTGGCATAGCAGGCAGAGCCATATCCAAAGCAAATAAAGACCTACTTATCCAGAAACTCCGGGAATATTACGAGCGGGGCAGCAGCGGCAGCCGGCAGGGGCAGTAACCGGGCTAGCTAAAATCAGATAAGTAACAATACAGTGGGGAGGAATCACAATGGAGAACCTTGATTATGACTTGCAATCCGTGCAAGACGCAAGAACCCTTGCCCGTAAAGCCAAACAGGCACAAACGCAGCTGGCTGCGTTTACTAGTGAGCAAATTGATAAAATCATCCGGAATATGGTGAAAGCAGCTGAGGAAAATGCCGTTTCCCTGGCCAGGATGGCGGTGGAAGAAACCGGCTTTGGCAAGGTAGAGGATAAAATTTTCAAAAACCGGTTTGCTTCCACGGAACTGTACCAATTCATCAAACCTATGCAAACTATCGGTATCATCAAAGAAGATAAAGCCAACAAAGTCGTGGAAATTGCCGAGCCGGTAGGCTTGCTCATGGGGATTATTCCCTCGACCAATCCCACGTCCACAACCATATACAAAGCCATTATTGCCGTTAAAGCCCGCAACGGGATTGTGTTTTCACCGCATCCTTCAGCTCTGAAATGCACGCTGCAAGCCGCCAAGCTGATGAATGACGCCGCCGTGGCTGCCGGAGCTCCGGACAATATTATTGGCTGCATTGCCAAACCTTCGCTGGCGGCGACCAACGAACTGATGATATGCGATGAAGTCGCCATGATCATTGCGACAGGCGGTTCAGCCATGGTAAAGGCTGCCTATAGCGCCGGGAAACCGGCACTGGGCGTGGGGCCGGGCAATGTGCCGGCCTATATCGAAAGAACTGCCAACATCCAAAAAGCAGTCAAAAATATTATCGCCAGTAAAACCTTTGACAATGGCACCATATGTGCATCCGAACAAGCGGTTATTGTGGAAGAATGCATTCGTGACCAGGTTATGGAAGAGTTCAGATGCCAGGGCGGCTACTTCATGACCCCGGCGGAAACAGCCCAGGTTGCCCAAAAACTGTTTGTCCGCGGCCATGCTATGAACGCTGACATGGTGGGGAGATCAGCGGCTGTCATCGCCGCCAGTGCCGGTATAGCCATTCCACCGGGAACAAAAGTTCTGTTGGGAGAACAACAGGGCGTAGGGGCGGACTATCCCCTGTCCTATGAAAAACTGACTACCGTACTGGCTTTTTATACAGTAAAAGACTGGGAACAGGCTTGCGACCTGTGCATCAAACTCCTGCATAACGGCGGTATCGGCCACAGCCTTTCCATTCATACCGAGACGCCGGCCATGGCCATGAAATTTGCAGAAAAACCTGTATTCAGAATCTTAGTAAACACAGCCTCCAGCCAGGGCGGCGTGGGTGCAAGCACCGGACTTTCCCCGGCCTTTACCCTGGGCTGCGGGACCTGGGGCGGCAGCGCAACCGCCGATAATGTGACCCCTCTGCACCTGATCAATATCAAACGGGTAGCCTATGGAATTAAAGACTGCACTGAAAATATAACTCCTTCTAGTACAACCTGCACGGCCCAGAGCGGCGGCATCACCGCCATCAATGAAGAACAGGTTACGAAGATTGTTTATGAAGTCCTTTCGCTGCTGAAAAACAGAGGTGCCAGTTAAAGACGATGACTAAAAAACAGGAGCTTTGCAACGGCAAAGGCTCCTGTTTTTTAGGTCTACCAGAATTCATAAATAAATTTTGTGGACCCAAGAACGACTATATCCCAAGGGCACAGGCGGCTTCCGCCGTCGCCCTAAAGGACTTGGCACAGCCAAGTCCTTTCTTATTCCTGTTACAGCAGATCGTCTTTAGCCAGCTTCCCGGCCATGCTCTGAGGACCTAAAATCCAGATCAAATCATTTTCTTGAATATACATATTAATATCCGGAGCCACAATTGGGTAAAGATCTCTTTCCAAGCCCAGCAAAAAACCGCCCCACTCGCCTTTTATTTTAGAATCTTTAATCGCCACGCCGGCCAGATCCGAATCTTTTTCAACGGTTACGGCATAGCAAAGCAACTGGTCGTCTTCCGCATAGGTTTCCTGGTTTTTGATAAACTCGCGCAACGTTGCATAACAGCCGTCTGCTTTTTTGTCTAAATCCACCTGCGTCAAAATAGCAAAGGAGTCGAGCACCCTGGCGTTGCCGGCAACAAAAACAATATCGTTGGCCCGGATATGTTCCGACCCTTCCGGAATGTTAATATGTTTGCCTCCCCGGATAATCTTAATAATTTTCAATTTTGACCGCTCGGTTCCCGGTAAATCGGCCAATGTTTTATCCAAAACAGCAATTTGGTCGCTGCAACGGAACTTACTTACATGAATTCGCTCATCCAGCCAGCTATGACTAATATTCTTGCCTTTTCTTTCCTCTAATTTTCTTTCATTAAAATTAGCCAGAAAACGTGCTTCAATTTTTAAGTAAGGAGCAATGAGCCAGTCGGAGCGGGCAATAAGAAATACCAGCCCTACTGCCACTACCAGGACATATGATGTGGGAAAATCAAGCATAATGGTAAAAGGCAGCATAATCAAGAAAACTAATGTTCCCAGTCTTAATAAAATCAGCATGATCAACGGCAAATGATTTGTTGCGCTTTTGAACCACAGCGGGATAAAGTATTCATTCTTTTTAAATAAGCACTGCTTGAGAAATGGCGCCATAAATAACAAGGTAACCAGCGTCGCCAGCCAGGACGCAAGCTTAACAGGCATATGCGCCTCCAAAAATGGTTCCAGCAACGAAGTACCGGCCAAAATAATCCCCAGCATAATAACGGTATAAAGTATTAAACGGGAAAAATATTTCTTGAAAAAGGCCGCCCAATCACTGTCTTTTTCTGTTTCAGACTGGTTTTCCGAGGTATGTCTGTTCAGGTATTTGGAAACCTTTTTGGGGAGACATTTATCTAAAAAGAGATAGCTCCCCTCGGCCGCGCGGATGACAAACGGTGTGGTAAAGGTCGTAATAACCGAAACTGAGACTACAATCGAATAGATATAATCGCTGATTACCCCCAGCGAGATGCCTAAAGCAGCGATGATAAAGGAAAACTCGCCAATTTGCGCGAGGGAAAAGCCGCAGAGTATAGAGGTTTTTAACGATTGTCCCGACAGCAATACGCCTAATGCCGACAGCATCGCCTTGCCGAAAATAGTCGCGATGGTAATCAGCACAATCGGCCCTGCGTACTTTACGATGAGCGACGGGTCGACCATCATACCGACCGAAACAAAAAATACGGCGCCAAACAAATCTTTTATCGGTTTATTGATATGCTCGATTTTTTCCGCATGAATGGTGCCTGCCAGCAAGGAACCGGCCAAAAAAGACCCCAGAGCCGAAGAAAAGCCAAGATGATTGGCTAAAAAAACCATGCCAAAGCAAATGCCCAGCGACACAATCAACAGGGTCTCTTCATTCATCAGCTTTTGCACATCTTTAAGAATTGTTGGCAAAAGATATATCCCCAGAATCAGCCAAAGGGCTAAATAAAAAATCATTTTCAGCAGGTGCGCGGCCAGCTCGCCGCCGGAAATCCCCTGGCTGACGGCGATAGTCGACAGCATGACCATCATAAAAATGCCGGCGATATCTTCAATAATTAATGTGCCAAATACTAATTCAGTAAACTTTTGCCCTTTTAAGTTCAAATCCTCAAATGCTTTGATGATAATGGTTGTTGACGACATAGACAGCATTCCGCCGAGGAATACGCTGTTCATAATACTCCAGCCCATCAACTGGCCGCAGGCAAAACCAACCGCCAGCATGGAAACAACTTCCGTAATCGCGGTAATGATTGCCGTGCCACCTACAGAAGCAAGTTTATGTAAGTTAAACTCCAATCCGAGCGAAAACATCAGAATAATGATGCCGATTTCGCTCCAGGTACTAATACTTACCACATCGGTGACTGCCGGGACCAGCGTAAAATAAGGGCCTACCATAAAGCCGGTAATAATATACCCTAAAACTAAAGGCTGCTGGAAGCGTTTAAATATGAGCGTCATCATTCCGGCTACCAGCAGCATGAGCGCTAAATCAGAAATAAGCTCAGGTATGTGCATAGCATACTCCTTTCAAAATAGTAATATTGGGTAACCGGCATAATCATCCTGGAATGTTGCAGGATGATTGCCGTATTGGGAGGCAGCACAGAGATTTTTCCAGAAATTTATGCCATTCGAATACAATAAATATATGATGTGTTCATCAGTACCATGCGCGGCAACCAAAATTCCGCCTGCCTAAATAGCCACTAAACACCTATGACAATATATTTTACCATATTCCCCCTAAAAGTGCAAAAGCTACTCAGCTCCTAATCACGATCACCGAAGCATGCTTGTGAACGCTCAACCGTCGGTAACCAGCGGTTGCTAACGCAGGATCGTTCTACAGGATAATGCCTAAGTACGCACAGGATTGGCCTATATTTAAATGAATTTGCTGCATAATAGAACTACAAGGCTGACTTTGTTGCTTATTACAGGACATTGGGCGAAGAGGGGCTTGATTTGCTTATGGAGGCATACCAGCAATCAGGCGGTTATGTTTGGCCGGAAATGAAAGAGCATATCCTGGAGCTAACTGCCGCTTACCCGGTTGCGATCGCGAGCTTGCTGCCATATCGGGACTCGGTGAATATGAGCAAATGGCAAAAAAGCATTAGAGGTATCTGAGAACGCATAGACGTTTCACATGCGGGCGGGACTGACTAACGTTCATAAGGCGGATAAGAGATCTGCTGTCGAGGGGAGCTAACGGAAAAAGCGAAATGACCGATAAAATGGAGACAAAGCGCATCCGGGTGAATGGCATAGGTATAACCTGTTATTGTGCCGGCGCCGGTAAGAAGACGACTATCCTATTACTGCACGGGGCGGGTGTGGATTCGGCCATGCTTTCATGGGCAGAGGTAATTCCCCTGCTCTCCGGCCGCTATCGGGTCATTGCGCCTGATTTGCCGGGATACGGTGCAAGCGACCGGATCAGCGGCGAATACACGCTGACGTTCTATACAAATGTGGTCCAGGGTATCATTGCCGCGTTCGGGGGCACTCCGGTTGTCCTGACCGGGCTGTCCCTGGGGGGCGGTATCTCTCTGCATATGGCCCTTACCTGTCCGGAGCTTATTAAGATTCTGGTGCCGGTGGACGCATGGGGGCTCTTTAATAAACTGCCCTGGCATCGCTTAACTTATTGGTATATCCGTTCAAAGCTCAACGATTATCTATACGCATGGACAGGCAAGTGCCGCGCTGTCATCAGATGGTCACTGGCATATAACTTGTTTAGCAATAAAGCCAGGGTGAGCGACGCCTTAATCACCGAAGTGCAAAAAGCCATGCTGGAGCCGGGCGCGGGCAAGCCGTTCATATCCTTCCAAAGAAGCGAAATCACACCGACCGGTTTCCATACCGACTTGTTCGGCAGGCTGGAACAAATAAAGGCGCCCACACTGCTGATCCACGGCAGCCTTGATAGGGCGGTTCCTGTGCAGGGAGCTATCCTTGCCAGCCGGAGAATTCCCGACTGCGAGTTGTACCTGATGGAAGGTTGCAGGCATTGGCCGCAAAAGGAACGGCCCGAAGAATTTGCCAATGCTTTACAGTCTTACCTAAACAAAAAATTGATTCCACATTAAGCATCTGTTTAGTGCAGATGCTCTTTGTTTTCCTTTTCTTCCCATAAAATTTATTTCTTAATTACGGCAGCTTACTTATGAGATAAATAAAACACCGGTACAGGCATAATTGATGTCGCAGCAGCACCGCTCAAGCACTGCTGCGAACTTATTACCCAGCCGTTTTGCCGCCGATATAATTTGGGACTGTTTGGATTATACTGTAATCAGAAGAAACCTGTTTCAGCGCGTTCAGTATAATTCTGATCCAATTAGTTTGTATGGCTAATACAATTGAAATCAATAAAAACCTTATTTATAATAAAATGATACATTTTGAACTGATTGGTGAGACTGGTGTCATATATAGGCGTATTTAAAAGCAATTTACCTGAGGAGGTGTGGTGAGTGACGGGCAGTGAGAGGCGGTACGCGAACACGATAGAAACAGCCGGTGGCGCAGGGACGGGGCGGGAAGATGCACTGCGCCGCCAGGAACTATATTTTCAGATCATGACAGAACTCTTGGATCAGGTGGTATGGCGGATTGATGTGGAAACATTGACGCTGCTTGATACAAGCCCATCAATAAAACGGATGCGGGGTTATGACCGGGACGAGCTTATTGGCGTGACGCTAGAAGAGATGCTGGCCCCGTCATCTTATCAACGGATTCTCGAAAGGTTGCCCGAGTGGATGGAGCAAGTCGCCGGTGCTGACAGCGGCGGAATTCAATTCTTCGAGGTAGTTGAACAGCCGCATCGGGATGGGACAACCGTGTGGGTCGAGGTGGCCTGCTCTCTTTTTCGCCGCGCCGATGGCGGCGCCGAATTAGTTGGCATCAGCCGCAGTCTTGGCCAGCAAAAGGGTCTGGCTGATGTATGCCGGCAGTTAGCAGATAGTGAGCGGTTTTTGCAAGTCGTCTGGGATGCCGCTCCGTGTATGCTTAGCTGCGTCGATACCGACGGTCGGTTTCTTTTGGTCAATCAGCGCTTTGCCGACAATCGCCGCATAGACCGGGCCACTGCGGTGGGACGCAACTTTTTGGAAATACTGCCGGACCATCCGCAAATCCGCGCGCGCCATGAGCGGATTTTTGCCAGGTGCCTGACCGGCCAGACGATGGAGTTCCTGGATCAATACCGGCCGGACGGTGCGGACAGTGATTACTGGTCCTATGGTAAATATAAGCCGGTCATATCGCCGGATGGCCAGGTAACAAAGATTGTTGCCGCCATTATGGATGTGACTGAACTGCAGGAGATGAAACGGCAACTAACCGAGGCCGAAAAAATCGGTAAGACGGGAAGCTGGTATTTGCATTTGACAACAGGCCGGTTTGCCTGCTCGGATGGCTTGCTGGCCCTGTATGCGTCCAGCCGGGACGAGTTTGCTGCCAAGGGACGAGAGGTTTTCTGGTCGCGGCTGCAGCCTGCGGATAAGGCGCGGCTTCGCCAGTGGGAGGACCTGGACTGGCTGGCCAGGCAAAAAAATTTGGAGCTTGAAGTACGGCTGTTGCTGCCTGACGCTGCCACACGGCTGGTATGGGTGAATGGAAATGTGCGCACCGATGCCGCCGGCTGTCCGGCCGAGATTTACGGGACCGTTACCGATGTTACGGAACGGCGGGCACTGGAAGAGGCCCGGGAGCAAGCGTTGCTGCGGTTGCGCGAGTTTTCGCGGACAATGCCCGGGGCCGGGATGATTGTCGATGTCGAGGGTATGGTGGTCGAAGTCTTTGATGACAACGGCTTGCTGGCCGCAGATGCGGCGATAAGCTGGCCGGGCCGGAAGATTGACTGCCTGATTCCGCCCAAGCCAGCCGGGAACCTGCTTCAGGCCATTGGCTATGCGATTAGTCAGGGCCGGCTGCAATTTGGCGAATACACGCTGGCGCTAAGCCACGGCCAAAGAACCTTCGATGTCCGGATTGCGCCGCTGAGCTATCTGCAGGAGGAACGGCCGACGGCCGCCTGCTATTTGACTGATACGACTGAACAGCGGCGTACTAAGGAATTGCTTGAAGCGACCTTTGAAAAACGACGGCAGCGCGAGCTGTTAAATGATCTCGCCGAAGGAAAGCTGCCGCCTTCGCCAGAAGTTCTGGATCAGGCCTGGCAGGTGAATCTCAACTTGGCGCAGGACTTTTCCTGTTATTTGCTGGTATTGGAACCCGCTGCAGGCAATAAAAATCACCCGGGCCTGGGACACGAACGGGGGGAAGAGCAGCAGGCAGTGGTGGATTCGCTGCTGCTTAAATTAGCAGGGGCGCAAAAGGCGATCGTCTGGGAAAGCCGGGAGGGAATTGCCCTTTTGGCACCTGTTGGGCCGGAGGCGCAGGCCGATAAAATGCAGGAAATTGCGCAAGCCACCCGCTGGCAGGAATTAGTGTGCCAATTCTTGCCGGGAAGCAGTTGCCGCATAGGGATTGCCGAGTTTCAGGCCGGCACATTCTGGAAGCTGGCCGAGGTATATGAGCAGGCGCGGCTAGCCGTGGAGCTGGGACAAAAACTGGTGCCGCAGCAGACAATCCACCATTACCTGGATATTGGTGTTTTTCAGTTTTTCCCCGCTGTCCTCAACAGCCGCTATGCCAAAGATTTCGTACAGCGAACGCTGGGGCGGCTGATTGAATATGACCGTATCCAAGGAACTGAGTTAATGAACACGCTGGCAACCATATTGCATACAGACAATCTGACTACAGTGGCCAAACAGCTTTATGTTCACCGCCAGACGATCCTGTTCCGCAAGCAGCGCATAGAAGCTGTGCTCGGAGTTTCTTTGGATCGTTTTGAGACGAGACTGACTTTGGGGATGGCGCTTAAATTCCGGCAAGCGTACAGTGAAGAGATATGAAGCGGTAGGCCGGAGCGGGCAACAAAAAAACAGCAGGCAGCGGAGCTGTATTCCGCTGCCTGCTGTTTTTATTATAGTGCGAAGTATAATCTCAGCCGCGTTTATTTATACTGACTACTCAATTGAAATGACCTTTTCTGGATGTTATATTTTAAACGCGAGAATTACTTGTTGAAAAATAATTATTTTATAACGATTATGATTGATGCTGGGTGGAAGCTAATAAGATTTCAAATTACAATAGACTATGCCAGCGGATGAAAAAATTGTTCTGCTATATATAAATATAGCCTGCGTTCCGGCAAGGCCGGAACAGCAAATGTCCGGTCACATTATAGCTGCCTTTAAGCAAAATAGTATGGATGTCTTTCAGGCTGCAGGACGAACTGGGCCAGCGCCCCTTTACGGTCCGGAGTCTGCGCCCAGCCGGCCTGGCGGGAGCAGTCTACCGGCGGTCCGGCATTAGGAGGTATATACGGTGCGTCTCATCAAGCAAGCGTTGCTCTGGGGTATCCTGGTTTTTTTTGCGACAGGTACTGGCCAGGGGCAGGAGTTAGATAGTCCTGCCCCTGGGGAACTGGGAGGACATGCGACCGCGGTTTCCCTGGCCCGCAGCGGTCAGTATCCGGCAGCTCTGGCCTTGCTGGCAAAACTGGCCGGGCAACCCTGCCCGCTGCCTGAAGTCTTGTTTGACTATGCGGCCGTGGCGGTTTGGGCCGGCGAATATAGCCGGGCGGTGCAGGTTTATGAAACCGGTATTTTACCGCTGGAACCTGACGTGCCCGTTTATGTAACCGTTAGTGTGGCGGAAGCCTATTTCCGGCTGGGGCGGTTCCGGACGGCGCAGGCCATGTATCAGCAACTGGCGGCCGCCGGCCATGCGCAAGCCAGGCTGTGGGAAGCGGAGTGCCTGACCGAACTGGGCGATACCGGGCAGGCGCTGCGTATTTTCGATGAATTGCTGGCAGGCGGGAAAGGCGACAGCCAGCTTTATATCAGCCGGGCGCTGGCCTATATCCGGGGCCATGACACTGTCAGCGCCATGCAGGACACCCGCATAGCTCTGTCACTGGCGGCCGACGGCGGGGAGACGGCAGGAACGGCTGAAATTCGGGCTGTAATCGCCGCCGCCCTGATTCGCAGCGGCGATTACAGCCCGGCGATTGTTCTCTTAAAACCGGCTATTGACGCCCGGACGGCGACGTTGCTGATGGAATGCGACTATTTGCTGGCTTTGACCAGCAATGGTGATTATGCCGGCGCGATTGACGCCGGCAAAGCATTATGGCCGCAGCCGGGTTTGGTGCCGGTCTATGGCCGCCGGGCCCTAGCCGATGCCTATTTGCGCGCCGGCCGGCCGGCGGCAGCGATGAAGTTATATCAAAGCATGGCCGGCGACCCGGAATTCAGCGCCGCCGATCATCAAAGCCTGGCGTTTTCCTGTTTACTGGCAGGCAAACACGGTCCGGCGCTGAGACGGTATGAAGAACTGCTGGACCTGGGAACGGAGCGGGCGGGCTTGCTTGCTTATGATGGCGAGGCGCTGTTAACCCGGGGGCAGTATGCCGCCGGCCGGCAATTGTTTCAATTGATTCTAGACCGCTATCCTGAAGAAAGCCTGCTGCGGCAGCGCTATGCCGGCCGGCTGGCGGCCAAAGGCCTGTACCGGGAAGCCTGGGAACAGTATGAAGCGTTGCAGCGGCAGCCCGGCTTCCGGCTGACAGGCGCCGCCGGTATGGCGGCCATGGCGACGCAAGCGGGCGATTACCGGGCGGCCCGCCGGGCCGTGGCGTTTTTGGCGGCCGAGTCTCCGCCGGGCGCCGCCGCCGCTCATGCTGCGGCTCTGTTTGACGACCGCCCGCTGGGGGAACTGGAGATGGGCTTTAGCCACACCAGCGATTACAAGGGCAATGACGTCCTGCTCAGACAGTTGGCCGGCGAACAGCGGCTTGGCGACCGCCTTGTCTTTCTTGGCGGACAAGAGGAGCGGCGGATAAAAGACAGTGCTGACTGGATCAGGCTGAAGGCTTTTCGCAGCGGTCTCCGTTATGCCGATCTGCGGCAGGCGGTTGAAGCATGGGGCGAATGGCCAGGCCATAGCGGCGCCGGCACCGGTTATGGCCTGGCGTACCGGCATTATTTCGGCGAGCGCAGCAGTCTTACGTTTTCCCGGGAGAAGCTGCCGGTTTATGATGTGCAGGCGCTGACGGCCGGGATCATGCAGACGGCAAGCCGTTTGGTCTGGGGCAGGCAGGTGGGGGACAATGATTTCTATACGCTCGGGTTGAGCGCTGCCGCCTACAGTGACGGCAATGCCAGCCTGTCTTATGACGCCTTTTGGGCCCATTACCTGCACAGCGACAGCCGGCGGGAGTTTTCTTGGTTTGTTTATGCGGCCGGCACGGCGTTTGATCACCAACAGATCAACGGCGAGGCGACCGGTTACGAAAGCCCGGAACTGCGGGAAAGCTATGGCGGGGGGATTAAGCACCGATGGCTAAGGCCCCCTGGATACTGGGAGGGGACCTTAGCTATCGAGTGGGGCCGGGACCGGCCGGAGCCCACGGATCTTTCGCCCTATGCCCGCCTGGAGTACGGCTGGCAGACTTCCGCCGCCGGCGTCCTCACGGCCGGGCTGGCGTATGGCGCCCGGACCGGCCGGTCGGCCAAGGCCGGTTCGGGCCTGCATTTCGGCTACCGGCAATATGACGTCAGGTATCACTTGCAATGGTAAAGGGAAAGGAGCGCGTATGAAAGCGATTCGCTATTGGTTCGGTCTATTGGCGGCGGCTGTCTGGCTGCTGTCCGGGATGGTGCCGGCGACTGCTGCCGGGGTTGCGGTGCTGTGCTACCATGACGTGGGTGAACCCGTTACGAACGAATGGATGGTTACGCCCCGCCGACTGCGGGCGCATTTTGACCATTTGCGCGCTAACGGGTATACGCCGATTTCGCTTGCCGCTTATCTGGCTGCCGCCAGGGGCGAGGCAGAACTGCCTGCCAAGCCGGTCATGCTGACCTTTGACGACGGCTATGCCTCTTTTTACACACAGGTATTGCCGCTGCTAAAGGAATATCAATACCCGGCGCTGATGTCGATTGTTACCGGCTGGCTCGAATATGCACCGCCGGGAGTGGGGGAAATGCTTACCTGGCAGCAAATGCGCGAGCTGGAAGCTTCGGGGCTGGTTACACTGGCATCCCATACCCACCAGAGCCACCGGTACACGGTGGTTAATCCGCAAGGGGATGGCCGCGGCTTGACCGAGATGCGCCGCTATCACAACGGGCAGTATGAAACAGCGGTCAGCTATAGCCGGCGGGTGCAGGCTGATCTGCGGGCAGCCCAGGCGGTGTTCGCCGAAGAACTGGGGCATCCGGTTGAGGCCATTGTCTGGCCTTACGGCGCTTACACCCAGATGAGCGTCGATATCGCTGGCGCTGAAGGATTCACCGCCAGCTTCATTTTGAATAATGGCGGGCTGAATGGGGCGGACGCGGCGAGTCTGCGGCAAATCAAACGGGGCATTGTTACCAATAATCCTTCCCGTAAGGAATTTGCGAAATTTCTGAAGGCCGCAGGAAGCCGGACGGCGCCGGTTCGGGCAGTACAGGTCGATCTGGACCAGATTTATAATGCGCAAAGCCCGGCGCAAACCGAACAAAATCTGGCTGCAGTTATTGAACGGCTGCTGGCCTCCGGCGCGAACACCGTTTATTTGCAGGCTTTTAGCGACAGCAAGGGTGACGGCAATATCGAGAGCGTGTATTTTGCGACAGCGGCGGCGCCGGTAAAGGCAGATTTGTTTAGCCACGCCGCGCTGAAACTCAAAGCCGCCGGTTTTCAGGTTTATGCCTGGATGCCGACTTTGTCGGCCCAGTGGCTGACAAGCGACCGGCCGGAGGATGCGGTTGCCGCTTCACCGCCGGACCGGCTGGGCTGGTACCGGCGGGCGACGCCGTTCAGCCCGGTGGTCCGGGAACGCCTGCAGGCTTTGTATGCCGACTTGGCCGCCTACAGCTTTATTGACGGCATTTTGTTTCAGGATGATTTATATTTGAATGATTTTGAAGACTATTCCCCGGCGGCCCAGGCGGCTTTTTACCGCGAAACCGGCCTGGACCTCACCGAACAGGCCCTGCGGGAGCCGGCCGTGCGGGAACGCTGGGTCAGGCTGAAAACCGATGCCCTAACCACTTTGACCCAGAGCCTGGCCGCCGAGGTCCGGCGCTATCGGCCCGACGCCCGGACGGCCCGCAATCTATACGCCCGGCTGATCACCGAGCCTGAAGCGCAGGCATGGTTTGCCCAGGAATATGCGCAGTACCTACAGTCGTATGATTATACGGTGGTCATGGCCTATCCGTATCTGGAAGGGGCGGGGGAAAAACCCGCCGGATGGTTGACCATGCTGACGCAACTGGCGCTGCAGGATAGAGGGCATGCGGCAAAAACTGTGTTCAAGCTGCAAAGCTATGACTGGCAAAGCGGGCGCTGGCTGGCCGCCAGGGAACTGAGAGAACAGGTCAAGGCGCTGCAGCGGCAGGGGGCGCTGCACCTGGCCTATTATCCGGAGGCCGGTTTGGCTATTTTTGGCTCACAGTAATTGCTGTGAAAAGCTGGATAAGGAGGTGCGCCTAAGCTGGGACCGATGGAGATCGTGACAGGTATCGAATATTTTATTTTTTATTATCCGCTGGCTATGAGTATTGTCTGGGCGATCGGGGCGCTGTATTTTTTTGTGCGCCGCGAGCGGGGCGCCGGGCTGCCGCCTTTGACCGGGGCCAGGCTGGTATCGGTAATCATCCCGGCCCGCAATGAGGCTGACGCCATCGAAAGCACGGTTGCCAGTGTGCTGGCGTCAGACTATCCCTGTCTGGAAGTAATTGTGGTGGACGACTGCAGTACCGACCAGACGGGCATTCTCCTGCAGGCCATGGCGGCTGCCGATCCCCGGGTAAGGGTACTGTATCTAGAAAAAAACATGGGAAAACCCTATGCCCTGCGCTGCGGTGTCCTGGCCGGCAACAGCGATATCCTGGTTACTATTGACGCTGATGCCAGCCTGGACCCGGCGGCTATTTCCTGGCTTGTCCGCCATTTCGCCAGTCCCCGTGTCGGAGCGGTCACCGGCAATCCCCGGGTGCGCAACCGGACTTCCTTGCTGGCTAAAATCCAGGTGGGCGAATACTCCTCCATCATTGGCATGATCAAGCGGACCCAGCGGATTTTGGGCAAGGTACTGACTGTTTCCGGCGTGATCGCGGCTTTTCGCCGGGAGGCCTTGTTTGACGTCGGGCTGTGGGATACGGATATGATTACCGATGATATCAACATTACCTGGAAGCTGGAAAAACGTTTCTGGGATATCCGCTATGAACCCCGGGCGCTGTGCTGGATACTGGTGCCTGAAACGGTTAAAGGCCTGTGGCGCCAGCGGGTTCGCTGGGCCCAGGGCGGCGGCGAGGTCATCCGCCGGCATGGGGACATCTGGGCAAGCTGGAAGCAGCGCCGCCTGTGGCCGGTATATCTGGAATACGTGATTTCGGTGTGCTGGTCGTACGCCTTTGTGGGATTTACCGCCGCCTGGCTCATCAACCTGGTGTTGCCGCTGGGCCTGCCGGGGATTAAATTCGTACCGGAGTGGCACGGTTCCCTGCTCATGCTGATCTGCCTGCTGCAGTTTACCGTCGCCCTGGTCCTTGACCGGCGCTATGAACAGAACCTTACGCGCTATTTATTTTGGGTGATCTGGTATCCGTTCCTTTACTGGCTGCTAATCGCGCTGACCACCGTCTGGGCTACGCCGAAAGCGCTGCTGCGCAAGATGGGCAAACCGGCCGTCTGGACCAGTCCGGATCGGGGACTGCATACAAAATTATAAGGGGAAAAGAGGGGTGGCATGGATAAAAATCCTTTGGACAGGCAGCCACCTGAAGAGGAAACGGCAGCGGCCGCTCCCGTAACGGAGGCGCGGCCCGTGATTGACCAGCCGAATTTGCAGAAACCGCTGATCAGAAGCGTGGAGATGCTTGTTTCTGCCGGGATGTGGCTGGTTTTTCTCTATTTATTGCAGATATTTGTTACCTCCCTGGCTTGGCTGGCCGGAGGGGTTTTGCTATATGAGCAGACACTGGCCCCGACTCCGGCCGGGCGACAGGAGCTGAAAACGCTGTTAACCGCCATTACGGCCTATGCGGCGGCGGTCTTTGGCGTGTTGTGGATCTGGGCGAACTGGAACTACTGGCGGTATGGGCGCCTCGAGCGCCGCAGGCCGCGGCCGCCGGTGGCAGATGAAACGGTGGCCGGGTATATGGAGGTTTCTATCGACGTGGTGCAGCAGGCGCGCCGGGCGAAGCTGGCGAGGATCTTGCCGCAGCTGTCGGGGCTGACGCTGGAGGTGCTTATGGAAATTAAGGATTGACGGCGCTCTTTTCAAGCAAATCCGGCACCTGATATATGCAAGGCGGTATCGTGGTGGAATGCCGGTCTAAGCAGGCAGTCATACCGGCTGGCAGCTGTACCTTGTAATAACGAAAAGGGGTGTAATCATGAAAAAATATAAATTTTTCTGGGATTTGCTTGGCGTGGAGGACGGCCGGCCGAATTTGGGGACAGCAGTTGATTTGGAATTATACCGGCTGATGCACTTTACCCTGCGGGATGTGCTTGAGGACAAATTCGGCAGAGCGGCAGCGGACGAGGTCTTTTTTGCAGCCGGTAAACTGGCCGGAGCCGAGTTTTACAGCCATTATATTGAGCCGGTTGCCGGCCTGGATGAGTTTATTAACAAGACGCAACAGGCCCTGAAAGAGAAAAACATCGGCATTTTAAAAATAGAAGAGGATTTGGTGGAGCATGGCAGGGTGCTGCTGACAATAGATGAAGACCTGGATTGTTCGGGTCTGCCTGAAACCGATTATGAAACCTGCATCTATGATGAAGGCTTTATTTCGGCTTTGTTTGAACAATTTACCCGGAAAAAGTGGCGGGCGAAAGAGATCGATTGCTGGTGCACGGGAGCCAGGACCTGCCGGTTCATGGTCGAAGAAACAGAATGATTCAGCCTAGCACCGAAAACCAGGAAACGACTGTTGACAGGGAATTAGTGCAACTGCTGCAGACCTTGCTTTGCAGTCCGCGCTTGCCGGCAGAATTAACTATCAGACAGGACCTTGCCAAAGATCCGGAGTTTCAACAGTTATATGCGTATATTTTGGCTTTGCGGGAGTTAAGCTTGGCCCTGCGCAACGGGAATTTACAGTTGTTTGTGGACGGCAAAGGGTTTATCCTGGGCAACCTGAAAGCGCTGCAGGCGAATTTGCGGCATTTAACCTGGCAGACCAAAAGGGTTGCCAAAGGCGATTTCTCGCAAAAGGTGGATTTTCTCGGCGAGTTTTCCGAGGCTTTTAATGAGATGACGGACAATCTGAAGAATATGAACCGGCAATTACAGAAACTGGCCAGTTTGGACAGCCTGACCCAGCTTGCGAACCGGCTGGCCCTGGATCAGTTTCTGGGCGAAGCTTTCGCCCGGGCCCGGGAGCAGGCCGATGATCTCAGTATTTTGATGATTGATATTGATCATTTTAAAAAGGTGAATGATCAATATGGCCATCATGCCGGGGACCGGGTCCTGGCCCAGTTCAGTGAAGTGTTAAAAAAACAGTTTCGGACCACGGACATGCTGGCCCGCTATGGCGGCGAAGAATTTATGGTTGTCCAGCCGAAAACCGGTATTGATCAGGCCGTAAAAATCGGCAACCGGGTTTTGGAAGCCGTGCGGAACGCTAGTTTTCAGCTTGATGACGAACGGCAGTTAGCCGTTACGGTTAGCATTGGCATTAGCTGCGTAACCCCGGCGGACCGAAGTTTCGAGGCGATTGTCAAACGGAGCGATGCCGCTTTATACGAAGCGAAAAATAGTGGCAGGAATCGGTTGTGCGTATTGGCGGGAAACGACAGGCGGCTGTTAAAAAAGAAACTGCATTCCTGACATAGGGTCGAAGATTGACCGCCATATTCTGGGTGTGTTAGGATGAAGATAAATGAATAATGGGAATAGGCATCCTGACGGTGCCGATCCCATCCCTTTTGCAGAATTAGAGGAGCTGGTATTGCACGATGGCGATGAGTAAGCGGTATATGGTAACGACGAAACGGGAATACAGCTACAGTTGCAGCCTGCCGGGGGTATGGCGCGCTGTGGCGCATAACGAAGGCGCCGTGGTCGTGTATCACAGTCCCAAAGCCTGCGGCCACATCGCCCGCCAGATGGAGGTAGGCGGCTATTACTACTCGCTGGCCCGCCGGCACGCAGGGCCGGTGCCGTATACGGCACCCTTGATTACGAGCAATTTACGGGAAGAGCACTCCATCTTCGGCGGTACGGACCAATTGCGCCAGTGTCTTGACCATGTTGTGGAACGGTACAAGCCTGCGTATATTATGATTGCCAACTCCTGCGTGGCCGGTGTGATCGGTGACGATACCCAGGCTATCGCCCGCGAGGCGGAGCGGAAATGGGGGATACCCATGCTGCCTATTGCCGGCAGCGGTTTTTTGGACGGCGAATATCATGGCAGTTTTTACCATGCAGCCCAGGCCCTGGTGGACCGGTTTATGCAGACGCAGCCAACCTGTCCGGACCAGATCACCCTTTTGGGGGACTGCGGCGGTCCCTATGGTGCGTATGCCAAGGAAATCACGGGCCTGCTTAGCCCTTTCGGCCTTCAGGTTCACTGCCGGTTTCCGGGCTATGCCTCGCTGGCAGAGATACGGCGCGTGCCGGCCTCGGCGCTGTGCCTGCCGCTGGGAGGAAGCCCGCATGGGTATTCCTATATGCGCCGCCTGGCTGCCAATTTGCAGGAACAGTTTGCGATTCCCTTTCTTGACCGCGATTATCCTGTAGGCTGGCAGGGTACGAAAATCTGGCTCAAGGAGCTGGCGGCCAGGCTGGGCCAGGAAGGGAAACTAGCACAGGCCGAAGCCGAACAGAATGAGCGGCTGCAAGGACATGTCGCCCAGTGCCGTCCGGCGTTGCAGGGCGTGAAGGTGGTGTTCTGCATTGGCCGGCCACTCTTTGCCGCCGAATTGGCGTGGATCACCGAACTACTGGAATTGGCTGGGGTGAAGCTGACCGGCGTGGTCCTGTTCAGCAGCCTTAGCGCCGAACAGGAAAACACGCTGCGGCAGGAACTCAGCCAATATCCTGCGTATGCGGCCCTGCCCCTGGCCGGGGAACAGGCGGGCGGGCCCCTGCTCCAAGCGGCAGACCTCCTGGTTACGACCCACGAACTGGAGGATGAAACCAAGCGGCAGCTGTTTCTGCCTATGCTGCCGCCCCTGGGAGTGGGCGGTCTGATTTCCCTGTTGGGCAAACTGGCGCGGCTGGCGAAACGGTCCGGGCAGCAGGGAGGGGTTATTTATGGCTGGTAACGAACAATGGAACAATGTGTGCACCGAGGACAACACCTGTGCGTTAACCGGCGCGGCGGCTTTTTTTGCTGGTATTCCCGGGGCTGCGATGGTGGTCAATGGGCCGCTGTGGTGCTATTTTTACGCGCTCCGGTATCTGGAAAAGTCCTGCCCGACGATAAGCAGCCGGCTCTTTTGTACCCAGCCCGGCCATACGGCTATCGTGTACGGCACGGAAGAGTACCTGCTGGAGGTATTGCATTCCCTACGCCAGTCATCCCGTCCGTCGGTGCTGTTCATTGAAAATAGCTGCGCCGTCAGTCTGATTGGCGATGATCTTGCCGGCATTGCCGCGCAGGCGGATCTGCCCTGTCCGGTGGTATGCATCGACAGCGGTGGTTTGGCCGGCGGCTTTTGGGAGGGATACCGGGCGGCCGCCAAGGCGTATCTGGCCGTCTTGCCGCCCCGGCCGCGCGGGGAAATAGCGCCCTCCACTGTGAATATTCTGGGGAGCAGCGTCGGCTATTATAATGCGGCCAACGACCTGCAGGAACTCAAACGCCTGCTGGCCCTGGCCGGGTACCGCGTGCTGGCGTGCCCGGGAGCGGGCAGCAGCACAGAAGAAATAGCGTTCATGACGCGAGCGGAGATAAATCTGGTTATCCATCCGGAACTGGGGCAGGAGATGGCCCTGTTTTTGCAGCGGGAATACGGCATGCCCTATTTGTCGCTGTTGCCGCCATACGGAGTGGAAGGTTCGCTGCACTGGCTGAAAACAATCGGCCAGACGCTGGGGATGGGGGAACAGAACCTCCAAGCTGTGCTGCGGGAAATCGACGGCCTGTATGGCCGGCTCCGCCCGGCTGCGCGGGAATTGCAGCGGCAATGGGGCGAACTGTGGTTTGAACGCACCCTGATAGCCGCACCTTCTTCCGTCGCCCTGGGCCTGGCGCAGGCGCTGGCCGCCGAGTGGGCGGATACCGGTCCGCTTACCGCCGTGCTGCAGGACGGGGCAGCGCCTTACCCAGTCCCGTCCTGCCTGGACGCCGTGGTAAACGGGCAAACCGACAGCTGCGCGATGGAGCGGCTGCTGGCGGAAATGACGGCAGGACTGCTTCTGGCCAGCAGCAATGAGAAAGCTATCCTGCAGCAGCGCCCGGCAGCGGCTGTGGTTTGCCAGACCATCGCCATGCCTGTATACGACGAGGTCATTTTGACGGGGCTGCCGTTTATGGGCCTGCACGGCGCCTGCCATATGACGGAACGGCTGTGGAACCACTATATCCGTTTTTGCCAGCGAAACAAGTAATACAAAAAATTCTCCCCCTTGCTGCAACATGAGGTACTCCGGAAAATGCAAGGCGGAGAGTAGGGATTGTGGATTTTGACCTGCTAAATATCAATTTGGCCTTGCATTCTTCCGGGTCAAGCTGATAAAACCAAAGCCTTTTCATTACTCAGTTGCCGGAGAAAAAGTAACATGAACACTGATAATCTCTGGCTGGCTGCCAATGCGTATCGGTGGGCCCCAGGTTCCATATCCGCAGGAGACAATCACTTGCAGAGAGTTTTTTCGGAGATACCCCCAATCAAGCTCATATATCCTGCCCGTCACCAGGCTATTCAGAAAAAATTGCCCATGATGCGTATGACCCGATAACTGAAGATCTACGCCTTGGTCTGCCGCTTCTTGTAAAGACAGCGGCTGGTGATCGATTAAAAAGATTGGACGATTACGATCTATGTTTTGCATGATCGCGGCTAGTTCTTGCCGTGGCGTCCCCGAGAAGTTTAAACGGGAGGGATCATCCCGCCCAACGATATAAAAGGAATTATTAACCAGAATAAACTCATCAGATAATACTTTTACACCGCCCAGGTTTAACTGCTCTCGTGCCAGTTGCGGTTTTCCCCCGATGTACTCATGATTGCCAAGTACAGCATACATACCGTAGGGCGGCTGTAATTTTTGCAACACCTCAGACATTTTTTTTTCAATGAATAAGTCAACATCCTCATCAATAGTGTCGCCCGCGAAGAGAATAATATCTGGATTTAGCTCATTAATTTGATTTACTAGTGAAAGCAAGCGCGGAGTATCAACGATTTTTCCCAGATGGATATCAGAAACCATGACGATATGCAGCTCGGTTAAAGTGCCGGCAGTTTTGGGGATTTGCACTTCGTAATTTCTAACAACAGGCATCCTTGCGTTCCAAATACCGTACAGCACCAGGGTCAGGGTAAGACATATTACCAGTATCTCTGGCAACGCACGATTATTTATTTTAAATAGTCCGCTAAGCCGCCCCAGGAAAAAGATCGCATCGGCCAGCAACGTGAGCAGCAGGAGGTAATAAAAGGCGGCCAACCAATACGAGCCGATAATGATAAGAAAATTCCCCACGGTAGGCGCAACACTTTCGATAAAACGTCCGCCTGGATAAAAAATGGCCAGCATTCCCAATGTTAGCCAGAACCAGAGAGGTCTCACATTAGGAAGCAAATGATGTAGGGCCGTCCATGCGCGTATGCCGATATAATAATTCAGAATTCCATATATTACCGTGAAGATAGTAATAAAGAATATCATTGATCCGTTCATTGTAATCCGCCTATTTGAGAGATTTTTTATGATTTCAGCTGCGGCGGCATTGACAGAGTCGTTATCCGTCACAGCGAGAAGGGCAACCGGGCGCCAAGTTCGTCGGCCGCTTGCCGGCCGAGTTCTGCATTGCGCGCGCCGGCCGTCCGCGGTCGATTTTTTCCCGCTTTTTATTACAATCTTAAGGTTCCCCTCGGATATTATTTCGATCCACAGCTCGGAAGGAATTCCCACTCTATCTGAACGAACATCAGCGAGCGTGAAATAGGACAAAGGCGAAGTCTTGCTTTCCGTGCTCAGCTTGCTGGCGCACGTAGAGTGCCCGGTTCTACTGAAAAGAAAACAACCCATGAAGCCAGACTGAGCCTGGGTCCTGGGCTGGGGGGGGGGCCTGTCGGTAATTTAAGAAGCATATTTTTCATTAGATGATGCTTATTGACAGCCAGAGCATAACCGCAATTTCTCCGGCTGATTAAATTGCATCTTGAACCTAGATACACCCCTTATTGCCATATTGCTATATTGCTATTGGAGATCTTTCCATATTGGTGAACAAAAAAACTCCGTCTTTCGCCTCTTCTTCCAATTGCAAAAATAACTTCCAGGGCACTGCATAGGTGAAATATTCATCGGGAATTATCTTTCTGGTGAATAAGCGCGCTGACAGATCGAGAAAACCTAAAACAGCACACGGTGTTTCTGCTTCCGCTTGGCGGAAAACATAGGCACCAAGCATTTGACAAGCCGAACCCTGCGGAGTGATGGTCATATTGATACCGTCATGAATGGAACCGGCTAATGTTATTAAGGCTGTAAGCTCCAAAGGGTTTACAGTGAAAATCACAGATTTCGGCACTTCGCCTTCTGTTTCAGAACATTCTTGAAACTGAGGCGATGAGGAACCGGAAGCGTTGCCAAATCGTATCAACAGACGTTTCTGGGGGGTAAAATGGTTAACCAGGTGAACGATGAGGGGAATTTTATTCCTCCTCACCCATTTGGTCAGCGTACTGTTCCAGTTCTGCCAGCATATCAATGAGAAATAGATATTCCTCCTGCGTTAATGAGTCAATTTTTTTCATAATGCGGATATCGAAGGTTTGGTGAAATTCAGAGTGCTGCTGAAAAGCGCTTCGTCCTTTGTCCGTCAGTTCCAAGAGAATATTTTTTTTATTGTTGGCTGCCTGATAACGGTAGATCAGATCTTTTTGTACGAGCTTACGGATGATCTTGGGCAGGGCGCTTTTGGAAATCCCCTGCCGCTCGGCCAGTTCGGTAACGGTTATGCCTGGATACTTGCCAATCATTTCGAGGGTATGAATCTCCGATGGGTACAAGATGCTGTCTGTACCGTATTTCTTTGGCTGCTTTAACACGGCCGACAGTTTCATGGATAACTTGAAGAGGGAATCCAGGAATTTTTTTCTTTGTTCTGCCATTTTTAGACCTCATGTCGTTAACAAATATCTGGTTAAAATTGCTATGAGAATATTGTACACCAGGTGAATGATTTGTCAAGCAATATTTGTTGCCGCCAATGTAAGACCGAGCGGGAGGCCGGAGTTGGTCACACTGTAAGCCAGCGCCGTCAGCGGGCAAACTATTCCGTATACCTAGCAGACAGCCTTGCTTTCACTCACTGAAAAAAGGCACCTTACGCATGGTGAAGTGCCTTTTTTTCGGTGGTCTGACAGGTCTGTGCTATACTGTACCCGGCTGGTTGGGAATGGAAGTTTAATTGCTTGAGAGGGGTTTTGGTCATACGCCTATTTATTACATCAACCTGGCGGTTTATACAGTTTTGGGAATAGTCTCAGCGGCATTCCGGGGATAGTTGCTGCGGTATTAAACTTTTACCTTAATGATGACTTTTTTTACGTTTTCAGGACTTGAAGCCATTATGCACGGCATATGGGCGTCAGTGGGAAAGAAGATAGTAAAAACACCGGGAGACATGTTTATAATTACGCCCTTGCCGTTATCTTGGTAAGATATATTGTCTTGATTTACATCATAGGCCTGTATATTGCCTAAATCAGCAGTATGTTGGCCAAGCATCAGCTCCTGGCCAGCAATGACGATTGGAATTTCGATAAAAGTTTTATGGCTTTCCCAGCGGCCATTTTCTCTTGGCCTTGTCTTCACTGTCAGCACTACTGCGAATACATTATCGCCGTCAATCTCATGCGAACCGGCTGAAAGCCCGGCGAGATCAGTTGCTTGTATATAGTCAATAGCTTTATCTAAATTCTTGTTGATGCCCTTGTAATTTGCAATGCTTTCCAATTTGTCAATTATCAATTGAACGGCCTCCTTGTGGTTGGTTTGAGATATTAACATAGCACAATTTATGTTATATTGTATCGTCACACAGATGCTGATAAGTTAAAGGCAGGTTATTATTTAAGCCTTTGGTGAACAATAACTGATAGACATCCAGGCCGGAAACCCGGAAGGCAGCAGCGCAGCCGCGTAAATACAAACTCCACATGCGGATAAAGCGTTCATCATACTTGGACCGGACAGCCGCAAGCTGTCCGGCGAAGTTTTTATGCCACCGGTCAAGCGTCAGCGCATAGTGCAGCCGCAGGCTTTCGGCGTGCAGCAAGTGAAAATCAAATTGAGGCAATAACCAGACGGTTTCTCTTAATGACGGCACATACCCCCCGGGGAAGATGTATTTACCTATCCAGGCATTACTGGTTTCTTCAAGCAGGCCGGTTATCGTATGTAATAGCGATACTCCGCCAGGTGCCAGAAGCTCATACACCTTACGCATATAGTTTGCCAGGTTTTCCCGGCCTACGTGTTCAAACATCCCCACACTGACTATTTTATCAAAGCATGGCTGGCTTGATTCAAGCTCCTGGTAGTTTATTAAGTGGACATCCACCTGCTGCTCCAACCCCAGATCCTTGATACGCTGCCTGGTACCGTGGTATTGCTCTGTGCTCAGGGTAATCCCGGTAGCCTGCACGTGATATTGCTGGGCCGCTTTAATAATAAGCCAGCCCCAGCCGCTGCCTATGTCCAATAGACGGTCTCCCGCCTTGAGATTTATTTTTTTCAGGATATGATCAATTTTTTGCAATTGGGCCTGGGTTAGGGAATCGTCAGGAGTTTTAAAATAGGCGCACGAATAACTCATGGTCTCATCCAGCCATAGTTTGAAGAAGTCATTACCCAGGTCATAATGATGATGGATATTTCTTTGTTGGGCGGCGGAATCTGATTTGGCCTTCGCTTTTTCATCTGTAGTAATAAGGTTTGCCCGGGGCTGCGTGTTAAGGGTAATGACGCGCAAAACATCGTCCATTGAGCCTTCAATTTCAATGAGGCCATCCATGTAAGCTTCCCCGAACAGCAGCACGGCATCATCACTGCTGAGCCTGAAAGGAGGTTCCTGTTTAAATGTAATTGTAAATGACGGTGGCTCGTTGCCGTACGTCTCTCGGTCGCCATCCCAAAATACGACTTCAAAACCTCCTTGTTTCCATTTGTGTAACAGTAATTTTAAAGCCATTTTCTTTAACATAGGTTTTCCCTCCTCAGAATAATTCGGCAATAAAAGACGCGCCGCTATTTTCGGGGTTCGCTGTAAAGGAACACCCGTCGCCGCAGTGCCGATTGTGCCGGTTCCCGCCGACGGTGCAGGCGTTGCCAGTGGAAGCGCCCGCATGACCAGAGCGAGTAATAGTTTTTATCCTGTCTAATTAAGGCAGTCAGTGTTTCTTTCGTCCCGGCGGTTACACTTTCCTTGCTCTGCTTACCAATATTTTAGAAATGATAAAATGACACAGTTCGCCGGCTAGGAAAGTAAGATAGAGGCCTTTCGCATTAAATACCATTATGGAAAGCAGTAAAAATACCTGTACAAAACCTACACAGCGCAAGGAAGAGATCAGCGTTGCCCAGGCATTCTGTTCAGTGGTTTGGAAGTAGAGAATGTTCATTAGTACAGGCCCCGCAAAAATAAAGCCCAAGGGGTACAGGCGGAACATATGGATGGCTAATGCCGTTAACTCGGGATCGCCTGCATGAAACAGGGAAATGATCTCGCTGCCAAAAAGGAGGCAAGCAGCGGTCCAGACAATGGGGATAATTATGCTGGTACGCATGCCAAGACGATAGACATGAAGAAAAAGCTGTGTATCTCCCTTGCCGTGATAATAGCTCATGATAGGCTGTGCGCCCTGGGTAACGCCGACCAGGATCATTTGGATGAGCGCGCAAACATAGGTAACGATAGAATAGGCTGAAACGCCAATTGTTCCTGCCGAATGAACTAACGCCAGATTGAAGCTGAACGAGATTGTTGACAGCCAAAATTCCATCAGGAAGGAAGCAAGGCCGTTGCTTAACACTCTCTTTATATCACCAAATTGAAATATTGGTTTGCGGATCCGCAGCAACCCTTTTTTGCTCGCAAAATGAGGGATGAAGAGTAGGCCTTGGATCAGAACGGCTATACCGTTTGCCAGGGCGATCATTTCGATTCCATAATGCAGAACGAAAATCAAAATAACGTCAAGAATTATGTTAATTGCCGCGCCTGCAATAGAAACCACCATGACCAGCTTAGGCGCGTCATCATTGCGGATAAAAATAATCAGCCCGAATACGATTAGCTGTACCAGCGCAGAAGGCGCCAGCCATTTCAGGTAGGCGGTGACAGCAGGAAATAATTCTTGATTCGCACCCAAAAACCAGGCCAGATTTTCCCGGAAAACGAACCCCGCCAGAGCCAGCGCAAGACCGATGAGGACCAATAATGCCAGGCATTGACAAAAAATATTGTTTGCTTTGTCGGTATCTCCCTCGCCTTTATAAAAGGAATACACATTGGCGCCGCCTATGCCGACAAGCATGGACAAAGCAATTATCACCATATTGAAAGGCAGCGCGATATTTACCGCCCCGAGCGCAATTTCACCGAGCCCCTGACCGGCGATAATACCATTTAGAACCGTGTAAAAGGCTTCGACGCTCATAGCGATAACGGATGGAATTACATATTTGATAAATTGCTTGTTAATCTGCCTCAAATCTGTGACTTGACCTAACATCTGCTCCCCTCCCGCAATAACGTTGACTTGGTTGATATATACAAGAAAGTATTATAAGCTGTATATATACTATACAGTCAACTCTTGCAAGCAAATAAAAGGGGAAAATATGAGAAATCATTATATGAAAATCAGCGAGTTTGCCCAGGTAACCGGAATTACCCGCAAGAATCTCATATTCTATGACAAGATAGGGCTTCTATCGCCCACAAGGGTAGATAGGCAGAATAATTACCGTTATTATACTTATCAGCAGATTGATACCGCAAATGTCATTACCGTGTTACGGGAAATTAATATGCCGCTGAAAGAAATTAAAGCCTATTTGTGCGGACGCTCACCGGAAAAACTGATTTGTATGCTGGACAGGCAGAAGAAGATCGTGCAGGAAAAAATTAAGGTACTGCTACAAATCAGCGATATGTTGGATACCCGGCTTGATTTGACCAAAAAGGGGCTTGCTGCGAATAGGAAGATAGATTCCATTACCCTAAAGGAGTGTGAAGCAACGCCGATGTTGTTAGGGCCGGAGCTGCCGGCGGATAGCCACATATCGAAGGGGTGGGACTATCTCATAGATTTTTATGAGTTTTGCAGGGAAAACAAGGTGATTCGCGGTTTGCCAACAGGGGTCATCATTTCCCATACAGATTTGATACAGGGAATTTCTCTGCACCCGACCCACTACTACTATCGTCCTGTATCCGGCAGCAGCTATCCCAGCAATGCGCAAAAACCAGGAGGCTTGTATATCATCGGCCAGGAACAGGCGGAGTATGGTATGAGCAGTAATCTATACAATCGTCTTTTTAAGTATATTCAGGATGCCGGTCTAAAAATTTGCGGTAATGCCTATGAGGAATATTTGCTTGATGAAATATCTACGATCGACACCAAGCACTATCTCTTGCAAATAGCGATACATGTCGAAAAATAGAAACCCGTTGCAGGAAGTGCTTCCACAGTGAAGAACCACAGCCCTTGCAGCCAGGCATTGCCTGGCTGCAAGGGCTGTGGAAAATGCTGCGTTGTGGCTGCTGCTTGCCGGTAGCAGCCGCTATCATCGCTTTGCTATTTCGATTTTGGCATTCTGGGGCATATCGCACCCTGCCCGGAATAAAAGCCGGCCGGTTCAGTCTCCTTATCAATGCAGCCAAGGCAACGTCGGCAGGGCTCCGCCTGCATTAACGGGGGAGGGGCTCAGACGGCCGGATATGCCAAATCGTATCGGCATATTCCCCGACTGTGCGGTCGCTGGAAAAACGGCCCGAATGAGCAATATTTGTGACCGCCGCCCGCCAGCGGACATGTTCGTTGCGGAACAGCCGGTCAATCCGCTCCTGTGCTTCCAGATAAGCAGCAAAATCCTGCAGCTCCAAAAAAGCGCCGTTTGGATGCAGCAAATAGTCGTACAGCGGTTTAAATTCGTCGCCAATGACGGGCAGGCTGCCGTCGATCAACTGATTGACACAATTTCTGACCCGTTCATCCTGGTTATAGATGATGAGCGGATCGCACTGGCCTGTTTGATAGCAGGCCGCCGCTTCCCCGGCGTTCAGGCCGAAAATGACAATATTCTCATCGCCCACCGCCTCGCGGATCTCCACATTGGCGCCGTCCAGGGTGCCGACCGTGATCGCGCCGTTCATCATGAATTTCATATTGCCGGTGCCGGAGGCTTCCTTGCCGGCGGTGGAAATCTGCTCGCTGATATCGGCGGCGGGAATAATCCGTTCCGCTAACGATACATTATAGTTTTCCAAAAATACGACCTTTAGCTTATCGTGAATGGCAGGATCGTTGTTGATTTGCTTGGCCAGGGTCACGATCAACTGGATAACTTTTTTGGCCAGATAATAGCCGGGGGCGGCCTTGCCGGCAAAGATAAAGGTGCGGGGCAGCATGGCCAGACCGGGATTGGCTTTCAGCCGCTGGTAAAGTTCCATAATCCGGAGCGCGTTTAAAAGCTGGCGCTTATAGGCATGGATCCGTTTAACCTGTACATCGAACAGAGAACGGGGGTCAAGGGCCAGGTGCTGCGTGTCAAAAATGAATTTGGCCAGGGCCTCTTTCCGTTCCTGTTTCACTGCCGCCAGCTTTTGCTGGAAGGAGGTGCTTCTTGCAAAAGGCAGCAGCTTGGCCAGCGTGTCCGGCCGGTGCAGCCAGCCGGGGCCGATGGTGCCGGTGATTAAGCCGGCCAGGCCGGGATTGGCGGCGAGCAGCCAGCGCCGGTGGGTGATGCCGTTGGTTTTGTTGTTGAATTTTTGCGGTGTATGCTGGTAAAACAGATTCAGCAGGTCGTGTTTGAGGATATCGCTGTGCAGGGCGGCCACGCCGTTAACGCTGTGGCTGCCCGCCACTGCCAGGTGGGCCATCCTGACAAAGCCGTCGGCAATGACGGCCATAGCGGCAATGCGGTCCCAGTCGCCAGGGTAGCGCTGCCACAGCCCGGCGCAGAAACGTTCGTTGATTTCATGGACAATTTCATAGATACGGGGCAGCAGGCTTTGGAACTGGCCCACAGGCCATTTTTCCAGTGCCTCCGGCATGACGGTGTGATTGGTGTAAGAAATGGTATGGGTTGTGATCTCCCAGGCCTCATCCCAGCCCAGGCCTTCTTCATCCATGAGCAGGCGCATCAGTTCGGGAATGGCCAAAGCGGGATGGGTGTCATTAATGTGGATGGCAATCTGGTCGGCCAGCCGCGACAGGTCGGGGCCCTGTTTGCGCTTGATATGGCGGACAATGCTTTGCAATCCGGCCGACACCAGGAAATACTCCTGGACAAGGCGCAGCTGGCGGCCTTCTTCATACCGGTCGTCAGGGTAGAGGATTTTGGAAATGGCTTCCACCCAGTTTTTATATTCCAGCAGGTTGCGAATATCAGCCGGCGTTAAGCTGGAATAATTCACGCTGAAGCCGTCCCGCACCTCGGCGCTCCATAAGCGCAGGGTGTTGACGGTCCGGTTGTCAAAGCCGATGACGGGGATGTCATAAGGGACGGCCTTGACAGCTCCCAGGGGCGGGCCGAACTCTACCAAAACGGCTTTGGCCGCTTTGCGGTATTCCCAGATATTCAGTTCCTTCAGCCAGGTATCCGGTTTTTCCACCTGCACGCCGTCGACAATGGCCTGTTCAAACAGGCCGTAGGTATAGCGGATGCCGCAGCCGTGGCCGGGCAGGCCGAGGGCGGCCAGGGAATCGAGAAAGCAGGCGGCCAGCCGCCCCAGGCCGCCGTTGCCGAGGCCGGCATCGTGTTCGGCGTTTGTCAGTTCGGTGTAATCGATGCCAAGCTCAGCCAGGGCTTCCCGCCAGACCTCCCGGAGGCCGAGATGGCGGAGATTGGTATCCAGCAGGCGGCCCGGCAAGAATTCAATGGAGAAATAGTAAACCTGTTTCTGTCGTTGCTCGTCGTAGCGGCGGGTGGTGTCTACCCAGCGCTGGCCGATGGCGTCCCGGACCAGGCTGGCCAGCGCGGCGTACTGGTCGTGCGTTGAGGCTTCCTCCAGGCTTGTTCCCGCCAGCGTTAATAGCCGGGCTTGTAAGGCAGTTTTGCACTCCTCTTTGGTTAACAATTCATTCGCCTCCTTTAATAAACACGCAGAATCTTCTTTTTTGGCCTATTATGGCTGCAGGCGGCGGTAGACAGCCAGATAGCCGTCCACCGAGCGCCGCCAGCTGTAATCGGCTTTCATCACCTTTTTGACAAGTTTTAGCCAGTTCGTCTCATGGCGATAGAGTGCGAGGGCCTGTCTTAGAGCCGCTGCGAACTCCTGGGCGTTCGCTGTGACAAAAACAAAGCCATTGCCGTCGCCGGTCGTTTCGTTGTAGGGAATGACCGTATCCTTCAGGCCGCCGGTGGCGCGGACCAGGGGCACGCTGCCGTACTGCATGGCCACTAACTGGCTGGTGCCGCACGGCTCCGACAGGGACGGCTGCAAGTAGAGGTCGCTGCCGGCATAAAGCCGGTGGGCAGTAATTTCATCAAAGTGAGTCTGGACATACAGCCGGTCGGGATACTGGCGAGCCATTTCCCGGAGCCGCGTTTCATAATATTCCTCGCCGGAGCCCAGGATGACCCATTGCGCGTTATAATCCATCATAGCGGGCAGAGCTTCCAGCAGGATGTCCAGACCTTTGGCGGGAACGAGGCGGGATATCATGCCAATCAGGGGGAGTTCCGGCTGGACCGGCAGGCCGAAAAATTCCTGCAGTTTCGTTTTATTCTGTCGTTTGCGTTTTGCTGACCGCCAGGTGTAGGGCGTGTCAATCAGTGCATCGCTGCCGGGGTTATAGATGTCATAATCAATTCCGTTTACAATGCCGGTCAGGTCGGCCTGCCGCTCGCGGAGGATGCTGTCGAGGCCCCGGCCGCCTTCAGGGGTGGTGATTTCCCAGGCGTAAGTGGGACTGACGGTCGTCAGGGCGTCGGCAAAGACGATACCAGCCTTTAAATAGCTGACGGCGCCGTGAAATTCCAGCAGATCGCTGGTGAAATAGTATTCAGTGTCCAACTCCAGTAGATCGGCGAGCACCGAGCGGTCAAAGCAGCCCTGGTATTCAATGTTATGGATGGTTAGTAGCGTCTTCAGCTGCGAATAGCCGTCCAGGCCGGCATATCTGGCCTTTAGCAGCAGGGGCAGGATGGCGGTGTGCCAGTCGTGGCAGTGCAGGACATGGGGCGTAAAGTCAAGCCGGGGCAGGGCAGCCAAAACCGCCCGGCAGAAGTAAGTGAAGCGTTCGGCGTCATCTGGCCAGCCATAGAGCTCCTGACGGTTAAAATAGTAGTCATTATCCACGAAATAAAAGATCACGCCGCCGTGTTCCAGCGTCCAGAGGCGGTAGGGTTGTTTGCGCCAGCCAAGCTCAATATCAAAGCCTGAGAGCAGCGTCATGGCCTGCTGCCAGGCGGCCGGGATAGCGCTGAATTTGGGAAGAATGACCCGCGCATCCACGCCTTGCCGGCTTAGTTCCCGGGCCAGCGAGCCAATCATGTCGCCCATGCCGCCGGACTTGACAAAGGGAAAGCTTTCTGTCGCGATGAGGAGAACCGGTTTCATTGGAGTCACCTGCGCTTTCTTAACATATTTGTATATTATAAACGGCGGATTAGCGCTCGTTTCTTTACTGGTTTTACAGACAAACGGGCTGGTCTGGCAGGGAGACAGAGCCCGGCAGGAAGCAGGAGCGCGAGCAAAGCAGGGAGAAATACGTGGTCGGAAATAGTTGATACAGAAACCAGGAACTTGCCTGCTTGTTCATAATTCACCTCTTTTCTTAGCCCCGGTTAGGGAGGCGCGTGAGCAGGGGGCCGCCGGCTTCCCGGCAAATAATGCCGAAAGTGGCTAAAATAGCCATAGCACGCAGGCATACTATGGCTATTGACTTTGATCCGGCGGTTACCGTCTTTTTATTTCGAAAGAGGTTCGGGTTTATCTGTTGTCTATGAATTCGCTGGCTGCCCGCCGGATTTTGCCGGCGTACCCTGCGGCGGCGTATGGCTGGGCTCGGCTTTATACCAGGCGGCATACATAACCGGGAGCACAATCAGCGTCAACACGGTGGCGCCGAACAGGCCGCTGGCGATGGCTACCGCCATGGGACCCCAGAAGATGCTGGACACCAGCGGAATCATGCCTAAGATGGCCGCCGCCGCCGTCAGCAGGATGGGGCGGAAGCGGATGACCGTTGCGTTAATGATGGCATTCCAGAGTGTTTCCCCGGCTGCCAGCTGCTGGTCAATCTGATCCATTAAAATGACCGAGTTGCGCATGATGATACCGGCCAGAGCCAGGATGCCCAACTGTACGACAAAGCCCATAGGCCGTCCGGTCAGGAAGAGACCGGCAGCCACGCCGATGATGCCAAGCGGCGCGGTCAGCAGAGTCAGCACCATTTTGGGGATGCTTTGCAGTTGGAACATCAATAAAATCATAATGGTAATCAGCATGGCCGGTACCGGCTCCGCAATATATCCAACTCCCTCAATGCTGCTTTCCTTCGGACCGTCGTACTCGATGCTATACCCCGGCGGCAGGCTGGCGCGCAGCTCGGCCAGGCTGTTATAAACCTGCTCGGCCACATCATCGCCGGTAACACCTGGCTTGATTTCGGACTGTACGAGAATCATCGGCTTCAAATCACGGCGGTAAACCAGGCCGTCCTCGGTCGCAAAACTAATATCGGCAATTTGATCGAGCGGCACATAGCTGCCGTTGCCGATATGGATATTCAGGTCCTTCATCCGGGACGGGTCATTGCGGTCGCCGGCGTCATAGCGGAAGACCAGGCTGACGGTTTTGTCATTTTCCCGGAATTCGGCGATCGGGGCTCCGGACAACTGGGTTTGCAGTGCCGTCGCTAACGCCCGGGAGGTGACGCCTAGTTTGCGGGCCTTGTCCTGGTCAATGTTAAGATGCATGACTTTGCTTTTTTCCGACCAGTTCAGGTTGACATTTTTTGTTCCGGGATTGCCTTCCATAGCGGTCGCGACCTTCTTTGCCAATTCCCGGACGGTATCGTGGTCATAGCCCATTACGCGCAGCATGACCGGATAATCGGCCGAAGGGCCGAGCGCGATGACCTTGGTATGGGCGTGGACAGTGGGAAACTGCTCGTTTAACAGCTGGCTGAGGTCAGCGTGCAGTTCGTCCCGGGCGGTGTGGTCCTTGGCGACAATGATAAATTCGGAGAAGTTCGGCTTATTGAAGGTCGGTTCGAAGGTCAGGACAAAGCGGGGTGCCCCTTCGCCGACATGATAGGTGTAATAAGCAATCCGCGGGTCGTCCTGAATTTTTTCGGCAAACAGCCGGGCCACCTCTTCGGTGTTTTTTATTGATGCGCCTTCCTGCAGGGTCAACTGAATGACGAGTTCCGGCCGGGAAGAGGCGGGGAAGAATTCCTGCTTTACCAAGCCCAGTAAGCCAATGCCGCCGATAAAAGCAGCCGCGGTGGCGATGAGTACGACTTTACGGTGCAGCAGGCACCAGGTCAGCGCCTGTTTAAACATACGGTAGAATTTAGTGTCGTATAGGGCATGTTCGTCCGCTCCGTCTGCTTTCGGTTTGATTTTAATAAACAGATACCCCAGCAGGGGCGTGGCCGTGCCGGCTACGATCCAGGACGCGAGCAAAGCGATGGTTACCACCGAAAAGATGGTTTCGCAAAACTCGGACGCGCTGCCTTGGGCAAAGCCGACCGGGATAAAACCGGCGCAGGTCACCAGTTCCCCGGTTAAGCGGGGATAGGCGGTGGAGGTGTAGGCGTAGCAGGCGGCATTGAACCGGGTCCAGCCCTGTTCCAGTTTGACCACCATGCTTTCGATGGTGATAATGGCGTCATCCACTAGCAGCCCCAGGGCGATAATGAGCGCACCCAGCGAAATTCTTTGCAGGTCGATGCCCAGGAGATTCATAAACGTAAAAACAATGGCGATAACCAGGGGAATGCACAGGGCGACAATGAGGCCCGACTGTACCCCCAGGCTGATAAAGCTGACAATCAGGACAATGACGATGGCTTCGGCCAGGGATTTAACGAACTCGTCAATCGAGTTTTCCACGACCTTCGGCTGATTGACCGTCTGGTGGAGCTCCAGCCCGGCCGGCAAATCCTGTTCAATTTTGGCAAGTGTTTTTTCCAGATTTTCGCCCAGCGTGAGAATATTGCCGCCCGGCTCCATGGCCAGTGAAATGCCAAGCGCCGGCTGGCCGTTATAATAAAATTGAGGGTCGGTCGGTTCGGCGTAGGCCCGGGTGACTTTCGCAATATCCGCCAAACGGAAGGTGCGTTCATTGGCCTGAATGGGAAGACTCTTGATATCCCCCAGATTCTCGAACATGCCGGTAACCCGTAAATACATATTGTCAGAGGCGGTTTCCAGCATGCCGGACGCGGCCATGGCGTTTTGCGCCTGCAGTGTGGCAGTGACGATACCGGGGTCGATGCCCAACTGCGCCATTTTGCTATTTTCGATTTCAATATAAATTTTTTCAGTTTGCACTCCCAGCAGCTGGACTTTTTTGACGCTGGGGACATCCAGCAGAATTCGGCGGATCTTTTCCGCTTTTTCCCGCATTTCTTCATAGGTGTAGCCGTCGCCGGTTAACGCATAAACAACACCGTACACCTCGTCGAACCGGTCGTTAAATGCCGGCTCGGTTACACCGTCGGGCAGCGTGCCTTTCATGTCGTTGACCATATTGCGGGCTTCCAGCCAGCGGGCGCGGATCTCTTCTTGCGGCACGGTGTCCTTTAAATGAACATAAATAACAGTCTGGCCGGGCGTGGAGTAACTTTTGAGATACTTAAGCCCAGGCAGGTCCTGCAGTTTTTTTTCAATCTTATCGGTAACCTGTTCTTCCATCTGGCGGGCGGTGGCTCCCGGCCAGGCAGCGCTGACGATCATTTGCTTGATGGTGAAATCAGGATCTTCCATTCGTCCCAGGTTTTTATAGGAAAAAATGCCGGCGGCAAAGAAGAGGGCGATGAAAAAATAAATAAATTGTTTGTGATTAAGCGACCATTCGGTGAGGTTGAAGTTTTTCACAGCGAATCACCGCCTGGTTTTACCCGTTGGCCTTCCTTCAGCTTGTGGACGCCGGCGGTCACAATGCGGTCGCCGGGCTGCAGGCCGCTGAGGACTTCAACGGTCCCGTTGCCGAAACGGCCGACAGTAACCGGACGCAGGGTCAGCGCCTCGTCTTTTACCACCCAAACAGCGGGGGTATCGCCGGTTTCCTGGTATATCGCCGCCAGGGGAATATTCACAGCCTGCTGGGCTTTGTCGCCGCGGACGGTAACGGTGGCGGTCATGCCTAATTTGATTTCCGGAGGCAGGTCTGCCAGACTGACGCGGACTTTGAAGGTCCGCGTGATCGCATCGGCCATGGGCGCAATTTCCCTTACCGTGCCGTCCACTGTCAAATGGGGCAGCGCCCAAAAAGCGACAGTTAGCTTAGCCGCATGGCGCAGCTCTTCGATGCGGTTTTCCGGCACGCTGATTTCGACTTCCCGTTCGCCGTCCTGCACGATGGTCACAATCGTTTGGCCGGCGCTGACCACTTGCCCTATTTCCGCTGCGATGCTGGCTATCACTCCCGGCTTGTCGGCTGTCAGCAGGGTATAGTCAAGCTGGTTAAAGCCTTGCGTATACTGTGCCTGAGCCTGCCGCACCCCGGCGAGGGCTACGTTATAGGCGCTTTCGTACTGATCGTATTGAGACTGGCTGACCGCGCCGCCAGCCAGTAATTCCCGGTACCGTTTGAGATCACTTTCCGCCAGTTGCAGCCTTGACTCGGCCGAAGCCACCTGCGCGGAATAATTATTGACCGTTTGGGCCACATCCTTGGCGTCGATTTGCAGAAGCACATCGCCGGCTTGTACCGTACTCCCCAGCTGGACGTTTCTTTTGATAATTTTGCCGCCGACCTGAAAGGCCAGCTGGCTTTCGTAGCGGCCGCGCACTTCGCCGGCGTAGGTATAGCCCTGGGAAGCGGCGACGGCGTCAATTACCGCTGTGCGTACGAACGGGATCGCCTCCGCAGCCGCAGGCGGCTGACTGTGCTGTTGCCAGAGAATGCCGCCGCTGATGCCCATGACGGCCAGTGCGGCTGCCAAAACATAGTACAATTTTTTTCCGGATAACTGGCTGAACGAGTTTATAAATTTCATTATTTCACTCCTCCTGACTGCGGTTTTTCCAGGGGATGACTTTGCTGAACGGTTTTTCATAAGCCTGCACATGGATCTGATCATTGCCATAAATGAGTTCAATTTTACCGAGCGCTCTGCCTTCCCAGTTCCACGTCTGTATTAACTCCAGGGCAATTGCGCGGGTTGCAGCGCGGGGGAGAGCCGGATCGGCGAAAACGGAGACCCCCTGTATGATGGTGTACATGCCTGTACCTCCTTCCTGTGAACTAGCAAATTAACAGAAGTAAGTTTTTTAGCAAGCACGAGAATAAAGGCTTTAGTACCGAATTTTCTTTTTGGGTACTGATGGTCGAAGGAGGTATTTTAAAATCGCGTGCCAACCCGCAATTTTAAAAATGTAATCCACTTATTCTTTTCTTAGCAGCAAGCCGTTGACGAGAATATCTGACATGGCGCTCAAGGCATCGGGGATGGTCATATTGTTTTCCGAGAGAAACCGGTAAGAGAATAAATCATTGAAAGCGCTGGCAATGATTTGGCGAAGCACATTGGTATTGATAGGCCGGAGCGCATTCGTTTCGATTCCCTGAACAATAAGGGATAAAAAGCGCTCTTGTCGTTCCGCTTTAAATTTTTCTATGATCTGAATTTCTTCGGGATAATAGAGCTGGAGGTCGTCCTGCAGCCGATAATTATTGAGAGATCCTAATACCGCCGGTGCAACTTTCAGTACGGCCGCTATTTTTTCCGCCAAAGTCAACGCGGCGTTAGTATAGATCGCTTGTTCCTGCTGCTGAACATCTTCAATGCCTGCCATTAAGATACTGTGAATCAACTCGCTCTTCGAAGAAAAGTGTTCATATAAAGATGTTTTACTGACACTCAGCCGTTTGGCAAGATCGCTCATGGTAAACCGGACGCCATGGTAATTTATTTCTTCAATGGCTGCCAGCAAAATACGGTCACGCAAAAAAAACACCTCGGTTTTGTGTAGTACCAATTTGACAAAATAAGTACTGATATTTTTAATGTTATATTATTCCATTTTTTGTCCCTTGTCAATATGGTCTTCTGCGCCTGCACGTCAGCGGTAATGTCAGCCGGGGCGATGCCCAATTTGGCTAGTTTGCCGGTTTCCAATTCATATAGCTGCTAGAGCTTTTATCGGTTTGAACCCTTGATTAGTTCATTTTTTTATGCTCGGCAGGCCGAGCAAGGTCCGGCGGATGGTTTCCGCCTTTGCCCACGGTTCCGCATAGTATAACCGCCGCCGGTCCAGGCATGGACGCAACCGTAGGCATCACCGCAAAGGGCGTTAAAGAGGGTAATCCTTTTGTGGCTATTTGGTCATGACGGTGTTCAGGTGGTCGCTTATTCCCCGCAAGGCATGAATAAAAGCCGTCAGGGGAGTCAGCCTGTAGGTGCCGGTGGAAAAAATTGCGGTGCCGGCGACAGCGCCGGTCTGTGTGTCATACACGGTCTGATGTACTGTGATATAATAAGTATTTTGCTGCTCTTTAACGCGGCTGGCGTTTACTTCTGATGCAACAGCCCAGCGGCAGCCGGCGGCAAGCGCCGCTTGCCGCCAGGAGGCCGGCCGGGCAGCAGCTGCGACATAGCCGGGCAGCGTATTCGCGTGTACATCCTGCAATGCTTCTTGCATATACCAAAATTCAGCGGCCAGATTTGCCGGCAACTGGTTGGTAAGCGGCAGAACGTAGACGCGCTGCTTACGGGCTGCCTGTGTTTTTACAGGCATTGCAGGCAGTTGTATGCCGGCTTCCACAGCCAGGCGGCGTTTATCGTAGTAATTTTTCAGGGCGGAATCCATGTAGCCTGTTAATTGATGGGCATCGCGCACGGTGCCGGCAGGTTTCCATTTTACTTCCCGGCCAAACTGCCGGTAGCCGCCGACCAGGGATTGCAGGACGCCGGTAACCGGATCGCCGGCATGGACGATCCGGGTCAGGGGGAGGAGGGGTCCGTATTTGGCGGCAAAAGCCGCATTGCCTACGGCAGGGGCGCCGAAGGTAATGACCTCCAGCTGTTCCGGGCTGACACCTGTGCTTAACAGTCTTGCCCCGCTGAGCGTAGCGGCTGCGCCGCCGAGGCTGTGGCCGGTCAGGAGCAGCTTGCGGGCTTTGTCAGTCCGGAGCAGATCGGGCAGAGCGAGACTTACCCGCCGGGGATTGCGTAAGACGGCTGCCGGCCCGGCCTGGACAAATTCGTTAAAGCCTTTATGAACCTTTGGTTCGGTGTTGGGAATATCTTTTTTGGCGGCATTGGCGGTGAATTCTTCGGGGGTGCTGCCGGCGAAATAGACTTTGCTGACTCTGAGGTCGGTCTTTATGTCCTTTTTGTTTTCTGTGCCGACAATGGCGACAATATAGTAAGGGAACCCTTCTTTCCGGCCAATTAGGTACCGGGCGCCGGTACGTCCCTGGGCTTGGCCATAGTGATCAATTTGCCAGCCGTCTTGCTCCAGGTAGCGGTTGGCCAGCTCGCCCAGCCGCCCGCTATAGGCGGCTGCGCTGGCGCCTGCGGTAAGATAGAGTTTGTAGGCTTCCTCGTAGTCTTCTTTTGGTCCGGCAGCGCTTATAGCCGGGATCCAGGCCAGCATACCGGCAACAAGTAACAGCAACAGGAAGCGTTTCACCAGATATCACCTCATTCGTATTTCCGGTGGTGGACGACAAGTGTTCTATTTCTGTCCCCAGCCGCTTTTTTGAGCGATGGCAGGCGGTGGAAGCGTTGCCTGAACCAAGGAAGCGGCTGCATTTCACTCCTTGGCTGGAAGTTTTACAGGGACAAGCTGGGTAACAGGCTTCTCATACGAGCAGATATGCACCCATTGTCCGGCGCGGATCAGCTCAACTTTTCCCAGTTGCCGCCCTTCCCAGGCCCAGGCTTGAACAATGTCGTAAACCAGTTGTTTGATTTCTTCCAGTGATAAGGAAGGATCTGCCCCTACGGGGATACCGGCAATCGTTAGGTCGTTTAAATGGCAATACATTTGTTTGCTCCTCCTGTTTATTTAGTAAATCAGCCCGGCCCGTAAACAGGACACGGTAAGAATGACCAGTTGAAATTAAAGAGCGAAAATCATCCGGATTCTTTGACCGGTTCAATTAAAACTTAAAAAAAACCATCCAACAGGATCTGCTGGAATTGGGTTTATGCAAGCGACAAATGCAAAGAATTCTCCGGCATTGCCAGCACTTTGGCGATAAGGATCTCAGCCATTTTTAAATAGGCGGCCATCCGCTCGTTGGAAACCTTTTCTGCCAAGGCATCTGTTATGCATTGCAGCGTGGACAGGATAAAATGTACGGCAATATCGGGCTGAGAAACCTGGAACCATTGTTTCTCAGCTCCATCTTCAATGATTTTTAACAAAAAAGGTTTTAGTATGAGCGTAGCTTGCCAGGCAATTTTATTTCTGAGGTGTATGTTCTTTTCATCAGACAGAAGATCCAACAGCAAACCGTCTTTATATTGTGTCGTATGGAAGATGGCGGTTACGATTAATTCAATCTTACGAGGCGGGGTAATATCGTCGGAATACGCCATCTGTTTGATATCAGCCAACAGGGCGGAGATTTGACGGTTCACCGCCGCTTCCAGTATTTCCTCTTTGGATTTAAAGTAATAATATACCATTCCTTTAGCGACACCCATTTGTTTAGTAATATCAAGGATGGTCGTTTTCCGGTAGCCGTTGGCTGCAAAAAGAGGCTCAGCCGTATCTAAAATTTCATCGATTCTGATTTGGGGATCCTGGGGGGTTCGGGACATGAGATTCACCTCAATAATTGAATTGGTCAAATTATAAGTCCTGCTGGGGATTTTTGTCAAGGATTAATTTTCCTTTCTTGATACAGCAGGGATGCTTATGGCATTGGGCTTAGTCGCAGATACTTAATTCGCCTTTGCGCGCTGGTTAACGGTGGGGAACAGGGAAGGATATTTGACTCGAATATAGAACCATAACACAAACTGCTATGAACCGGCCGGCATTTAATAAGGAAAAGGGAGGGGCATGATGAAAATTCTCTTGATTGGGGGCACGAATTTTATTGGCCCGGTTTTGACAGCGCAATTGGCACAAACCGGACATGCCGTTGCTTTATTCCACAGGAACTTTAGCCCTGCCGTTCACCATAGGCAAATCCAAGGTGACTGCAATAACGTCAATGATCTTATTAGAGCAATCGAAGCGGTAGAACCAGATGCAATTATCCACATGACGGCAATGTTTCAAAGCCATATAAAGATGTTAGAACAAGCCCTTCAAGGCAAGAGAACGCGCACTGTTATCCTCTCCAGCATTGATGTATATAAAGCGTATGAGGTTTTTAGCAATTTGGCCAATACCCCCGTTGTTTCCGGACCGCTTAATGAGCAATCACCGCTCCGTGATGTGCTATATTTGTATCGAGATCGACTTGACGCGGATTTTGCCCACGATTACGAAAAAATACTGGTAGAAAAGACGGCTAGGCAAAGTTCCGTAATTGATGCTATTGTTGTACGCTTAGGCATGGTCTACGGCAGAAACGATCCGAACCATCGTTTTTTAGAGCCAATACAAAAAATGCGCACAGGCGATAAACAGATTACACTAGCAGCGGCTATGGCAAATTGCAGAATGTCTAAGTGCTATGTTGGCGATGCTGCCTACGGAATCAAACTGGCAGCAGAACATGGTCTGGCGGGAGAAATTTATAATCTGGCAGCGCAGGAAGCGTTAACCGAAAGGGAATGGTATCAACAAATTGCAACACTGCTGGCCTGGGCTGGTGAGCTTGTTACCGGCCAGGCGTCTTCGCCATTAGCAGGATATAATCTACAGCAGGATTTGGTTATAGATACAGCTAAAATACGCAGGCATTTAGGGTATCAGGAACGATTCACCCTGCAGGAAGGGCTTGCAGATACCATTCAATGGGAACTTGAACAAATGGGTTAATACATTAGAACGCACCGTTTCCTATCAAGTTGAGAGGGTGGATCACTTGGAAAAGAGAGAGAAAAAAGCCTTTTTGATGGTGGGGATAGGCACCGCCTACCAGGAAGCCCGGCGCTTGGCCATAGCCGGCATTGATCATAAAATCCAGTCGGAGTTCCCCCAATATGAAGTGCGTCAAGCCTTTGCTTCCCGCCCCCTAATCGAGAAACTGGCGGCAGCCGACGGGATTCAGGTCGATAATGAAAAACAGGCGTTAGAACGCCTGCAAGCAGAGGGGTTTACCGAGATTATCGTCCAGCCCTTTCAGTTATTCGCCGGCGAAGAGTATGAAAAAGTCAGAGAAATGGTCCAGGGATGTGTTGCGGGAATGGGTTTCGACAAGACGGAAATCCTGCCGTGTGTGGGCATATGGGTTAAGCAGGAGCCCCAAATCATAAACTGAATTGTCACCGCCGGCAGCGTTGGGGATAAAACAAAACTAATAAGGCGGTTCCACGAAGGGGATAATGTATATAGAAAGCTCAGTTAGCAATTTATAGCTGCAATTGAGCTTTTTTTGCATATACACTTTTTTAGGACAACATAAATTGCCTTTACTATATTGGGCATTGACCATAGTTTTTGCCGACTTTCAAAAAAAAAGTATTTTTTACTGCAATAAAACAGGATTTACTCCATCATAATAAATAGAAGCAAAATTAAAAAACAAAGGAGAAGGGCATGGCTGGGGCTGTTTGGGATTTACCGTTCCGCGGGTCGCTTGCCGGCGCGGCTATTACCGGTTGTTCCCTGTATTTTAAAGCAAAGACCGGCTGGAGGAAACAATGCCATTTAGTGTGGGGAGTTTTGGGGTTATTTTATGTTTCCTTACATTTTATGAAAGCTAATCCCGGGCGACTGTAGGATAGCCCGCTTACTTATAAGCAGCAGAATTGACAAGACAACTAGAAAGGGCAGCCTTTTTAGGCGGCGCTGGCCATTGAGGCCAAGGCAATGCGGTGCTGCCCAGGGCAGGGGCCGGGTGCTGCAGTGGAACAGGCATTACCGCAATGAAAATGAATGGGAATGATGGCTGAAATTGTATTAGAGGAATGTTTTTATTGTGCGCAAACAACAAAATGACTTTGTCAGTGTTATAAAAAAAGAGCAGCCGAAATTGCTGCGCTATGTGCGGCAAAGGCTGACCGGCATCTCCGCTATGGATGCGGAAGACATTGTGGCCGATGTACTTTTTAATGTATATAACCGGATGACAACTGACGGCCATGTGGAAAATCTGGCTGCTTATCTGTACCAGTCGGTAAAACATAAAATATGGGACCGCTTCCGGCAGGCCAAGGCGCCCTTATCCTTGGATGCCTTGGACAGGGACACTGGTTTTCCCCGAGGCGGGAGCCTGATTGACACGGCCGGCGATGTGGAAAGCATGATAGAAAAAAAAGAATTTGCCCGGCGTTTAAAGCAGGCGTTGCTGAAGTTAGAGCCCAAACAGCGTGCCGTTTGGGCGGCTACCGAACTGGAAGGTTACACCTTCAAAGAATTGTCGGTGAAATGGGAGGAGCCCATCGGCACGCTGCTGTCGCGGAAAAGCCGGGCGACCCAGGCGCTGCGCAAGCTGCTGCAGGAGGAATGATTGTATTGATAGAGGTGATATGCTATGCAATGGCAGTGTAATTTTTGTATAACGAAAACAAGGCATGTCCTTGTTCAGATTTGTCTCGGCCTGGTATTATCCATATTGTTTGGCCTTGGCTTCGGCTTTTTTGTCATGCTGCTATGGAACAGCCTGCTGCCTGATATCTGGGGCTGGCAGAAAATCACGTATTGGCAGGGAGCAGGACTTGTCATCCTGGCACGGCTGCTGTTTGGCAGCCAGGGTTATCATAAGGGGGCAAACCAGCCGCAAGCCGGCTGCCAGAGCGCAGTTTCCCCGGCAGGTGCAGCTTGTGCCGCCGATAAGGGCAACAGGCATTTTGAAAAATGGTGGGAGGAAGAAGGGGAAGCTTCTTTGGAAAAATACACGCAGAGGCTATTAGAACAAGAGACGTTGCAGCAAAATAAGAGGCAGTAACCGTTCAGATGCCTTCAACCGTGAGGCGGGGCCGCCTGTAATGATAGGGTGGGAGGGTGGAGCCGGGACGATTAAGCGGTAATGGTGGCTATAAACCATAGCGCCGGTGGTGAAAAAAGAGGAGGAATATTTTATGACAGATGAGAAAGTTATCGAAGCGTTTCAAATGATGTGGGGGAATTTTCCTGAGCCCGTTATGCTGGTGCATAAAAGCCGGGACATCCTGGCCATAAATGAGGCCTGCCGTAAAGCGGGGGGCAGGCCGGGCATCAAGTGTTCTTCCATCGGTGAGCCGGGGCGGCACCGGGGCTGCCTGGCGAATCAGGCGCTGGCCTCTCAGCAGGCTACCTATGCCAAGGGGGAGGCCAACGGCAAAGCCTTCATCGGCTACTGGCTGCCGGTGGCCGGTCATCCCGAGATCTACGTGCACCTGGGTGTCGGCACTATGATTGACTATGACCAGTATCCGGCCGCAGCAGCAAAGTAGTGCCAGGGGCCGCTTCCCTTTCCCTATTCCGTTTCCCATATTGACAGTAAAACAGCCATAGTGGTGCACTATGGCTGTTTATTATAGGGTCTGCTTATCTATGCAGCTGTTGTCCCTTCACCGGCATATCCCGGTGAGCAGGCGGTGGGGCAACCTGATACCAGGCCGCATACATTACCGGCAGTACCAACAGGGTTAATAGCGTAGCGCCCAGCAACCCACCGGCGATGGCGACTGCCATGGGGCCCCAGAAAATGCTGGATACCAGGGGGACCATGCCCAGAATAGCGGCGGCTGCTGTCAGCATGATGGGGCGGAAACGGGTAACGGTGGCATGAATAATCGATTCCCATACAGGTTCGCCGGCCTTTTGATGCTGCTCGATCTGATCGATGAGGATCACCGAGTTGCGCATGATGATACCGGCCAATGCCAACAGGCCTAATTGGACAACAAAGCCGATTGCCTGGCCTGTCAGTAACAGGGCGACACTGGCGCCGATAATGCCCAGCGGCGCAGTTAAAAGGGTTAGAACCATTTTCGGGATATTCTGCAGTTGGAACATCAGTAACGAAACAATAATAATCACCATAGCCGGCACCGGCTGCAGCAGCCAGCGGGTAGCCTTGTCGCTTAGTTCCGTAGTGCCGCCGATCTCTATGGTGTAGCCGGGCGGCAGGGCAGCGCGCAGTTCCCTTAAGCTGTCGTAAGCTTCATAGGTTGCATCGTTACCGGTAATTTCATTCACGATATTGGCCTGGACAATAATCGTCGGCTTTAAATCCCGCCGCCAGATACCCCCCTCCTCAGCGTTATAGCTGATTTTGGCAATTTGGTCCAGGGGAATGGATTTTCCGTTGCCGGTATGGATGGTTAAATCCTTAATCTGCGCAAGATCGCTGCGATCCTGCGCGGCGACCCGGAACACAATGGCGACCGTTTTGTCTTGTTCACGAAATTCGGATACGGCTGTGCCGGACAACAGGGACTCCAGGCCAGAGGCCAATGCCTGGCTGTCCAGGCCCAGCATCTGCGCTTTATCCTGGTCGATGGCCAAATGCATGACTTTGGTCTTTTCATTCCACTCCAGATTGACATCAGCCATATGGGGATTGGCAGCAAGTATGTCCCGGGCCTGGTTGGCAATGGCGCGCACTTTGTCATGGTCATAGCCGCTGACCCGGAGCATGACCGGATACGGGTCGGACGGACCGGTGGTCACAACCTTGACATTGCCGCGCACATTGGGAAACTGCGTTGCCAGGAGTTTATCGACTTTCTCCCGCAGGAGTTCGCGGGCTTTTACATCTTGGCCGACAAAGACAAAATGAGCAAAATTCGTGTCGGCGTCAGGCGGAAAAGCCGTGAGCACGAAGCGCGGCGCTGCCTGGCCGGTATAATAAGTGAAATTGACGATAGTGTCATCCTGGGTAAACTGCGCGGCGAAGCGCTTGGCCTCTTCCTCGGTTGCCTGCAGGGAAGAGCCCGGCGGCAGGCGGAGTTCCACCAGTAATTCCGGCCGGGTTGACGGCGGGAAGAATTCCTGTTTAATGGCAGTCAGCAAGAGTAAAGATCCTATAAACAGGCCGGCGGTAATTCCCAGGACAAGGCGGCGGTGCACCAGGCACCAACTCAATACCTGCTTGAATTTCCGGTAAAATTTCGTGTCGTAAATATCATGGCCCGGTGCGGCCGGGGCGACGGTTACCAACTGGTAGCCGAACAGCGGTGTCACCATGCCCGCCACCACCCAGGACAGTAACAGGGCAATGGTTACCACTGAGAAAATACTGCCTACATATTCCGAGGCACTGCCTTTAGAGAAGCCGACCGGTACAAAGCCGGCGCAGGTGATCAGCGCGCCGGTCAGACGGGGGCTGGCGGTGGAGGTATAGGCGTAGCAGGCGGCGTCAAAACGGCTCCAGCCCTGCTCCAGTTTTACAATCATCATTTCAATGGCGATAATCGCATCATCCACTAACAGCCCCAGGGCGATAATGAGTGCGCCGAGCGAAATCTTGTGCAGGTCGATGCCGAAGATGTGCATGAAGATGAAGGTGCCCATAATGACCAACGGGATACAAAAGGCGACAACCAGGCCGGAACGCAGCCCCAGGCTTAAGAAACTGACGATCAGGACAATGGCCACGGCTTCCGCCAGCGACTTCACAAATTCGTTAATGGATTCCTTCACGACCTTCGGCTGGTTGGAAACAGTATTAAGCTCCAGACCCAGCGGCAGATCCTGTCGGATTTGCGCCGCGGTCTTGTCTAAGTCCTCGCCAAGGGTAAGGATATTGCCGCCAGGTTCCATCGACAACGCAATGCCGATGGCCGGCTGACCATTGTAAAATAATTTCGGCTCTGACGGATCGCTGTAACTGCGTTCAATCCTGGCGATATCCCCCAGCCGGAAGGTTCGGCCGCCGGCCCGGATCGGCAGCGTTTTCAGGTCCTCAGTATTTTCAAACATACCGGAAATACGCAAGTAGACATTGTCGGCGACCGTTTCCACCATGCCGGCGGCGGCCATGGCATTTTGCGCCCGGACGGCACCGGTGATATCCGCAGGGGCCAGGCCTAATTGCGCCAGTTTGGCATTCTCAATTTCGATAAAGATTTTTTCGGCCTGGACCCCGATGAGGTCCGCTTTGCGCACATTCGGCACGCCGAGGAAAATGCGGCGGCTGGTCTCCGCCTTTGCCCGCAGGTCTTCATAGCTGTAGCCATCACCGGTCAGGGCGTAAATGCAGCCGAAGACATCGTCAAAGCGGTCATTGAAATACGGTCCCTGGACGCCTGCCGGCAAAGTGGGCTTAATATCGTTGACCATGTTGCGCACTTCCAGCCAGGTGGGCCGGAGTTGGGCGCTGGTAACCACATCATATTTTAAATTGACGTAAATAATGGCCTGCCCCGGCCGTGAATAGCTGCGCAGAAAATCCAACCCCGGGGTATCCTGGAGCTTTTTTTCAATTTTGTCGGTGACCTGTTCTTCCACCTGGCTGGCGGTCGCCCCGGGCCAGTTTACCGTCACCACCATCTGCCGGATCGAAAAGTCAGGATCTTCCATGCGGCCGAGGTTTTGATACGAGAAAATCCCGCCAATAACCAGCAGGGCAATAATAAAATATACGATTTGTTTATGATTCAGCGCCCATTCAGTCAAGTTAAACGCTTTCATGGGGTAGCCTCCATCACTCTCACCGTCTGCCCTGCCCGCAGTTTATGTACGCCGGCGGTGACGATGGTCTCACCGGAATTAAGGCCGGCGACGATCTGAACCTGCGTATTGCCGAAACTGCCGACCTGCACCGGGCGCAGGGCAGCCACATGGTCGGTAATTACCCAGACGTGAGGGGTGTCATTGGTTTGATAAATAGCCGCAAGGGGAACCATGATGACGGCCTGATCCGAACCGCCCGCCCCGGCCAGACTGACCCGGGCCGTCATCCCCAGCTTGATTTGGGGCGGAGGATTGATTAAACTGATGCGGACCTTATAGGTGCGCGTTACCGCGTCGGCCATGGGGGCGATTTCTCTGACCCGGCCTTCTGCAGTGACCTGGGGCAGAGCCCAGAACGTTGCTGTCAGCTGTTGCGCATTGCGTAGTTCCTCCAGCCGGTTTTCGGGTACGCTAATTTCGATTTCCCGCTCCTCGTCCTGCACGATGGTGATGACGGTCTGACCGGCACTGACCACCTGGCCGGCTTCGGCGGCAATCGCGGCAACGACACCGGCTTGATCGGCATAGAGCAAGCTGTAATTCAATTGGTTGGCACCCTGCGCATATTGAGCGGCTGCCTGCTCTACTCCTGCCCGGGCGACTTCGTAAGCAGTTTCAAACTGGTCCAACTGGGCCCGGCTAATGGCGTTTTCCCCATACAGCTGCCGGTAACGGTGCAGATTGCTTTCGGCCAGCTTAAGCTGCGCCTCGGCAGAGTAGACTTGCGCGGAGGTACTGTGTACTGTTTGCTGCAGGTCGCGCGCATCCAGCTGCATGAGCATATCGCCGGCTTTTACCGCCTGGCCGAGTTCTACATTGCGCTTGCTGATTTTACCGGTGACCTGAAAGGCCAGCTGGCTTTCATAGCGGCCGCGGACTTCGCCGGCATAGAAATAGCTTTGTGGTGTATTGGCGGCGCCGATCACGACCGTGCGCACCAGCGGCACGTCTTCCACGGCGGTCGGGGGCTGGCTGTGGAATTGCCAGATCCCGGCGCCAATGATGCACAGCCCGGTTACCACCGCCGCTACGCTGTAATACCATTTTTTTCTTGATAATTTTATTAGTCGATGTAACGGTTGCATGGTTTTCACTCCTTGTATAGGATTCGCTGGGGGGACGCTCGGCGTTGTTGAATAAAATGAACTGTTCAAATAATGATTTTGAAAAAGCATCCAAATAGTGCACTTGGATGAGCTATAAAATGCATACAGACGGGCCAAGGTAATTATTTTTTGAATAGTTCAATTAATGGGTAAAAAATATCCCAACAGTAACCTGTTGGCGATTATTGTTCAGGCAGTTAGGCAGTGGACAACGATAAATGCAAGGTATTCTCCGGCATTCCCAGGGTTCGTTCGATGAGCGCCGCAGCCAGCTGCAAGTGACAGGGCATTTCTTCATCCGGGATTTTTTCACACAAGGTGTCGCCCAGACATAACATAATGGACATAATAAATGTCAGAGCGGCCGGCAGATAAGAGACATGAAAATATTGCTTGCGGACTCCCTCCTCAATAATCTTCAACAGCCAGGGCTTTAGTAACAGAGCCGCCTGGCGGAAGATTTTGTTTTTTATATGTATATGTTTTTCATCATAGAGAAAGTCAAGAAAGAGGCCGTCTTTGTAGTACGCCGTGCGAAAAAAGGCATGTACCACGAATTCAATTTTACGGGGCGGCAGCATGTCGGCAGATGAAGTCATACTGCTGATATCGCTGAGAAAATGAGCGATTTGGCGATTGATAAGTGCTTCCAGGATTTCTTCTTTAGATTTAAAGTAATAATAGAGCAGTCCCCGCGCGCCGCCGATTTCCTTGGCAATGTCGCTGATGGTGGTTTTCCGGTAGCCATTGGCGGCAAACAACGGTTCAGCCACATCTAGGATTTCATCCATTTTGATTTTGGGGTCTTGCGGTGGCCTGGCCAAAAGAATTACCTCCATTATGCAAATTAATTGAACAATTCAAATTATAGTGTGAATGGATTATTTTGTCAAGCAGATTTTCTCCGGCAAAGTAAAGCCTTGCACCGGCAAGAGTTGTTTTCCTTACCTGCCATAAACGGACCGGCAGGACAAGGCCAGGCACAGGAGCCTGTCCTTTTTTTATTCCCGTTGTATTAAAGGGGATAAAAAACAATCTAACGACGCACAAGAACTGTCCCCCTGAGTCGTTTAGCTGTTTATTTTAAAAGTTAGCCACAGGAACAATTTATAACTGATCGCATAATATATTCCATCGGTGCACCGACCTAGTTCAGTGAATGCTTCAGGTCTGCAAACGGCCGGCCGGCTTAGCAGCCAAATAAGGAGTGTGGCGCTTATTTAAGGTTACTGTGATTATTTGCGAATATTACTTGCAAAACAAAATTTCCTATGAATTTGGTGAGGGGGTTCGTGTCAATGAAAATAAAAACAACATGGGTGTTGGTGGTATTGTTTATGTTTAGTCTGCTTACTGCTGCCTGCAGTTCAGATGCGCAGCATGTGGCTGAGCCTGTTCATACTAAATCCCATATTGTTGCAACAACTACCATGTTAACTGATTTGGTGCAGGTTGTTGGCGGCGACTATGTGACAGTTGAGGGCTTAATGGGAGCCGGTATCGATCCCCATTTATACAAACCAAGCGCCGGGGATGTTAATAAGATGAGCAAAGCCCGTTTAATTATTTATAATGGTTTGCATTTAGAGGGGAAAATGAGTGATATATTTGCGCAAATGCAAAAGTCCGGTGTTGCTACGCTGGCAGTAGGCGAAGCGATTGAAAGGTCCAGGCTGCTTGAGTCGGAAGAGTTTGACGGAAACTATGATCCCCATATCTGGTTTGATGTAGAAAATTGGATTCTGGCTGCGGAAAAAGTAAAAGAAGCCTTAATTGCACTGGAACCGGCACATAAAGAACAGTTTGAAAAAAATGCCGCCGCCTATATTAGCAAGCTTCATGCGCTACATAGCTATGTGCAGGCGCAAGCAGAGCTGGTGCCGGAACAGTCGCGGGTTTTAATTACCGCTCACGATGCGTTTAATTATTTTGGCAGAGCTTACGGTTTTACGGTTAAAGGCTTACAGGGCATCAGCACGGCAGCAGAAGCCGGCACTGCCGATGTGCGGGAATTGGCCGATTTTATTGTGCAACACAAAATTGCGGCAATTTTTGTGGAGACTTCTGTTCCGAAAAAAACAATTGAGGCCTTGCAGGAAGCAGTACAGGCGCGGGGTTATCAGGTGCAGATCGGCGGTGAATTGTTCTCCGACTCATTGGGAGAACCCGGGACGCCTGCCGGTACTTATACCGGTACCATTGAGCACAACATCAATACCATAGTGAAAGCGCTATTGGCGGGATAGGGGGACATATGCAGGCAGCAGCACTAAAAATAGAAGACTTAACAGTCGCCTATCAGGAGCGGCCGGTCATCTGGAGTGTTAATCTGGAAATACCTTCCGGCATTTTAATGGCGATTGTAGGGCCTAATGGTGCGGGAAAATCGACGTTGATTAAAACCGTGCTCGGGCTGGTTCGCTCTGCCAGCGGCAAAGTTTCTTTCTGGAACAAACCGTATCAGGAGCAACGGAAAAAGGTCAGCTATGTACCGCAGCGGGGCAGTGTCGACTGGGATTTCCCTGCCAGTGTGTTTGATGTTGCTTTAATGGGGCGGTATGGTTCATTAGGCTGGCTGCGCCGCCCGCGGGATTATGACCGGCAATTGGCAATGCGGGCACTGGAGCAAGTTGGCATGGAAAGCTTGGCTGAGCGGCAAATCAGTCAATTGTCCGGGGGGCAGCAGCAACGCGTCTTTTTAGCCAGAGCATTAGCGCAGGATGCGGAAATTTACTTTATGGATGAACCTTTTCAAGGCGTAGATGCCAAGACGGAAAAAACGATTGTAAAATTGCTGCAAACGCTGCGGACGGAAGGGAAAACCGTCGTTGTGGTGCATCATGATTTGCAGACTGTGCCGGAATACTTTGACTGGGTAGCATTATTAAATGTCAAACTGATTGCCAGCGGCCCGATTCAAGCTGTATTTACCGATGAGCTCATTAAATTAACTTACCGGTCTTAACGTACCCCAAAGTTTCCCGCGCCTAAAAAGTTTTCCCGGCGCAAATCCGGAACCGGGATTCAGCGGGGCGCACAGCGCTCTGCGCTGCACGCCCCTTGCTGAATTCGCAGACAAGAAGAAAGAAATAATGGAAGTGATACTATGCCCTTGCAGACCATACTGAATATGGATTATACTTTTGCGACCGTAGCTCTGGGGTCAGCCATATTCGGCTTGTTAAGCGGTACCCTGGGGGTTTATGAAGTGCTGCGTAAACGAAGTTTAATTGGCGATGCAATTTCCCACGCGGCTTTACCCGGCATCTGTCTGGCTTTTATTTTGACAAATACCAAAGCAACATCCACCCTGTTAATAGGCGCTTTAGTGTCGGGGTGGCTGGCGGCGCTGGCCGTATTGGCCGTCTCCCGTTATACAAAGGTTAAATATGATACCTCGCTGGGAATGATCCTGTCAGTATTTTTTGGGTTTGGCCTGGTTCTGCTCACCTATATACAGAAAACTCCCAATGCGAATCAGGCCGGGTTAGAAAAATTTCTGTTCGGCCAGGCTGCAACCCTGTTGAGCCGTGACATCCAAATGATGGCAGCCATAGCCGTTATTGTGCTCCTGTTGGTGGTTCTTTTTTGGAAAGAATTTAAAATCTTGTGCTTCGACTATGAATATGCTGCCAGTCTTGGGTTTTCCGTAAGGCTGATCGATGTTTTTTTGACAGGGCTGGTCGTGTTATCCATTGTTATTGGTCTGCAGAGCGTGGGGGTGGTATTGATGAGCGCTATGCTGATTTCGCCTGCGGTTGCTGCCAGGCAATGGACAGATCGCTTGTCCGTGATGACCTTATTGGCGGCCTTGTTCGGTGCAGCCGCCGGTATCGTGGGGACAATGCTCAGTTCGCTGGGCTCCCGGGTGCCAACCGGACCGGTGATTGTGATTGCCGCAGCCTGTATTGTGCTTGTTTCCCTGCTGGCAGCTCCCAAACGGGGCTGGTTGTGGCGTAATTGTGAAGAAATCCGGAAGCGACTGCAACCGAACGCCAAGGCCGGAAACTTAGCGAAAGGAGAGGAGTCGTATGAACCAGGCCCAATTGGAAATATTGACCATTGCCATTGTGACCGCTGCCGCTTGTTCCCTGCCAGGTGTATTCCTGATTTTAAGAAAAATGGCGATGATGAGTGATGCTATCAGCCATACCATCTTATTGGGGATTGTTATCGCCTTTTTTATCACCCATGACTTGAACTCGCCAGTGCTATTAATCGGTGCCGCCTTAATGGGAATTATGACTGTATATTTGGTCGAATTCCTGCAAAAGGCCAAAAAAATTAGTGAAGATTCATCCATTGGCCTGGTGTTTCCCCTGTTGTTTAGTATTGGTGTATTGCTCATCAGCCGCTATGCCGGCGACGTTCATTTAGATACAGACGCTGTTTTGCTGGGGGAACTGGCATTTGCTCCCTTTGACCGGTTAATGGTAAATAATATTGATCTCGGACCTAAATCAATTTACGTTCTGACAGGCATCCTGATCCTCAATTTGTGCTATATCTGTTTGTTTTACAAAGAATTGAAAATAGTTACTTTCGATCCCCTGTTGGCAGGTGTTCTGGGGATTTCACCGGCTGCAGTCCATTACTCTCTGATGACAATCGTCTCGATTACTGCCGTAGGGGCTTTTAATGCAGTGGGGGCGATTTTAGTTGTTGCTTTAATGGTTGGACCGCCGGCTACTGCCTATTTTATTACGGAGAAACTGGGGCATATGATTTTTGCCAGTGTATTTTTTGGCAGTCTCAGTGCTGTGACTGGGTATGCAGTATCTTTTTGGCTGGATGTCTCGATTGCAGGCTCGATGGCGACGATGAGCGGCTTAATCTTTTTAGCCGTGGTCATGGCCGCGCCCCGGAAAGGGATTATTGTGCTAATCAGGCGGTCCCGGCAGCAAAAATATGAGTTCGCCGGCTTGTCGCTGCTCATTTATCTGTTAAAGCATGAAGCGCAAGGGTCAGGGAATTTGCCGGGCCAAGTGGGAAACCTCATCAATCAGCTGCAATGGCCACCGCCCTTTTTCCGCAAGGTACTTGACCGGCTGGTTAGCCGGCAATATGCCGAATTACAGGCAAATGAACTGCGCATTACGAACGCCGGCAGACGCTATGTCCAGCAAAGTAAGCTATACCGGCAGCTAATGGTATGACTACATTGAAAGCGTAAATGAATTCGCGGGATTTTTCGCAAGGCAAGGCGGGGGAGGGAGGCAACCGGACGTATAACGACTGACGACAACGGTTTAGCAGGGATTTTTAGTGTCGGTTACTGCGTCGGCGGTAGCCAAAGCCGATTTGGCAAATGTTTGGCGAAACTCGGTAAGGGACTGTAAAAACACCGGTTGGTTTTCTAAAAACAACAGAAAGATGCCAATTGTTTCAAGCAATGCCAAGCTGATATGATGTTCCAGCATTTCGGTATCCTGAAGCAGGGTATCTGTCAGGCCCAGTTTTTCTAAAAATTCTTTCATCACATTATGACGCTGCAAAAGGAATTTGCCCATAGTTATTCCTTGTTCGGTCATTTGGATAATTCCGTATGGACGATAAATTAGGAAGTTTAATTCAGCCAGTTTTTGAACAATTTTGGTTGCTGAGGAAGAACGGACATTAAGCTGGGCGGCCAGTTGATTAATCCGGACATGGCCCTCTTGCACACAAGTACGATAAATCATTTCCAGATAATCTTCCATACTTGGCGTCAATGCATGATGTTTTTGCAGTAACAGCTGATAGCCGCGGAAGGTGTGGAAATCGCTTTTCATAATAACACTTCCTAAATCCTTATATTTAAAAATAGGAACACTTATTAAGGAAAAGAATGTGAAAAAACAAAGAGTGTTCAGTATTGAGTTTATGCAGGCCATCTGTGAATATTCTAGTACCTCATCTTTCTTAAAAGCGAGGGAATAGTTTGCGTAGATTTTCTCGCAATGCAAGGCGGAGAAGCCGCGCATATCGGACATATGTAAGGCGACGACAACGGAGCAGTGCGGGAAAAGATGCGCAAACTATCCTTGGTTTTAAGGGAGATGAGGTACTAGTGCCTTGACCATGTTAGATTATCGTTTAGAGTGAGACGAAATGTCCGTTGTCAATGATTTGATTAGTATTTCATATTGGCGTGTGCTTCTAAATTACCTAGTCGGCGGCTACCGGGGAACGTGTTGTTCATAATTTTGCGGCATAACAGGATCTCCGGTATAAACATAAGGGTTAGGCAGAGGTTCTATACGGGAAACCGCGAGGGCTTTCAACAAGGGAACATCTACCCCTTCATAGTTTCCCTGCTGGAGTTCACCCCGTACCTCTACCCAGGTGTCATTTTTATACTGGGCGTTTTCAGGCCACTCCACGATTAAGCCGCTAGGCATTGCATCGGCAGCACAGCAGGAAATTTCAAACCGTACCACCATGAACTGATTGTCCTTGAGACCTGCCGGCCGATAAACAAAGCCTTTCATTTGGACTTCCCGGCTGATAAAGTTCGCAGTGGCCTCGTACATGGCCGTAATCAAACGGATATGGTTGGAATCATCGATATAGAGAACGGGAGCTTCTTGGGGGGCAGCTGCTGGCAGCTGCTGTTGAATTTGGGTGTTGAACAAAAGCGGGGGTTCCTTGTCATCGGCAGCGATTGATGCGGCAATGCCGGGACCGTTAAGATACTTCAGGCCTTTTTGCTCAGCGGTTATTGATCCCAGGGATTTGGCTGGTATGAGAAAACCTATGGCCAGGGTGGCGATAAAGACATAATAGAAACAACTGGCAAACCGATGATCTTGCTGGCCGGAGCCGCTTGTCAGCATATCACTTACTAACCGGATGGTCTGCACGATAACCAGCAGGACCAGAATGATCAAGCCAATTTTAGCATTATAAGTGAATTGCGGGTGGATTAATTGCAACAGATCACTGTTGGTTATCACGCGGTAAAATAAGAGCGTGAAACAGACAAGAATCAGGAGCCGCAGTACATTTTCGATTGCCCGTGAAAGCCTATACAAGCGCGAGCACCTCCCCGAGATAAGGAAGATAGTTGATCAGGAGTGAAAGCAGAAATACGGTAGCCGTAATCAGGAAAATAAGCTTAATTACGTAATATGCCCTAAAAGCATGGAACATCATAATCACATTCTTGATATCCAGCATAGGCCCATAGATCAAAAAGGAGGCAATTGCGCCTGGTGTGAACGCGGCGGCAAAGGGAGCCGCGATAAAAGCGTCGGCCTGGGAGCAGACAGAAATAACGAAAGCAAAACCCATCATTCCCAAAATCGATACAACCGGTTCCTGCCCTACGCTTAACAACAGGGCCCGGGGAACAGTTACCTGAATAACTGCTGCGAAAAATGAGCCGATTAGCAGGAAACGCCCCATATCAAAGAATTCGTCACACGTATGGTACAGCATATCCCGCAAGCGTTTTATCAATCCCGGCGGAGGCTGGGCATGCCCGTGATCACAGCCACAGCCATGGTGGCAGCAGCTATGGTCTGCCGTATAAAGATTGAGTACCGGCGACTTTGTCCTGTTAACATATAACAGGAGGCCGATGAGGTTGGCGCAGACAAAAGCGCCGGCAAACCGGTATGTCAGCATAGCGGCGGAAGAATTAAAGGCAAGATAGGTGGAAAAAGCAACTAGCGGATTGATAATCGGGGCCGATAACATAAAGGGGACCGCGATATAGGCAGGGACCCCCTTTTGCATTAGCCGGCGGACAATTGGGATGATGCCGCACTCGCATAAGGGGAAAAAGATGCCCAGCAAGCTGCCGCAAGCAATGCCAAGCATACTGCTTTTCGGCAATACCCGCTGAATTATTTTATCGGAAACAAAAATATGGATAAACGAAGACACCAGCACCCCGATCAATACTAAGGGAAAGGCTTCGATGATAATACTGAGAAAAATAGCAGTCGTTTCCTGTAAAAAGGCTGTCTGACTTCCGGTCAGTACTCCTGCAAGCCAGTTATCGGGCGTTACTACACCCGTAATAAGCAGGAGCGATAGGAGGGAAAGCTTTCTCAAGTTGGATTTTATGCCTGTCTCCATTGCAACCTCCAATTTTAGGTCTCTATAAATAACTATGATAGCTAAATGAGATTATTACTAGTAAATAAAATTATTATTAAATGCAAGTGTAAAAATTATTGTACCTAAGGCCCCGCAGTACATTCAACTAATCAGCACCACCCGTCCAGCGGGTGGTGCTGATTAGTTGAATTTCTGTTTATAAAAGCAATCTCTGCAATACACAGGGCGATCACCGTTAGGGCAGAAAGGGACCTGCATCTCACAAACCAACTTCGGACCAATTGGCCCGAAGTTGGTGCTTGCTCTGTGGGGCTAAGATCGTCCCGGATTGTTTTCTTTTCTCCCAATCATTGCTCATCTGTTTTCCACTGCTTTTATTCACCGCATACCCTAGAAATAGTCCGAGAAATAAGGGGTCTGCTGCTCAATCGCATCCTCCAGCATATCCACCGTTTCCGGACTGCAGGCAATGCGGCCGATTTTATGCAGGTAATCTGGCCGCTTGTAGCCCAATAGCATTGTTGTCATGGTTTGGATATTTATTCTTGCCTCGCTGCGGTCTGCCGTGCGAACGACTTCGCCTTTGCCCTCAGGCGAGATGCGTAAGGTAAAGGTTCCCTGGTTCCAGGAAAGCAGCGGGTCATCCAGGGTAAATGTCCATTCCCGCTCTTTGGTATCCGGTTTAAAGGGATATTGGGCAATAAACAGATCCAGGTCCACTATGCGGGCCATGTAATAAGGGGAGATGACTTCTCTGATATCAGCGTCCTCCAGCAGAAACGCCAGCGGCTCATCGGTATGAATATTGCCTACGACCTTGGCGATCATGGAAAAGTGGGCGCTGATAAAATTCCAGAGCCCGCTGCGGGCTTCTTCATTTACAAATATCATATCCTTGATGTGGAAAATCTCGTCTGCGATCCAGTATAGGACATAGCCGTCCGGCTGTCGGTCATCATTGTAATATACAGCGGCCATCAGGTCATCCAGATCCCACCGCCAGTACTCATTCCAGGCCAAATCACCGCGCAGCATGGCCCCGTGGGTTTGGAGGGCGAATCTCATATACGCTTGTTTTACATCATTACTCTCGCTGCCCACCCGTTCGACTTCGCCGGGAACCTGTTTGTTTTTCGGCAATTGATAATCCTTCACTTCGAAAAATATTTTGTCGGAAATGATTTCCCAGCCCTTACGGCGATAATAGGGGATGGAGTAGGGATACAGGTAAGAAATAGACTGCTTTTTTTCCCGCATCTTTTCCAATGCCTGGTACAGCAGCTTGTGCATCAGACCCTGATTGGAATATTCGGGGAAAGTGCCGACGCCGGTAAGGCCTCCCATGTCGTAGGTTTTATTGAATATCCTTACCTGAAAAGGATAAACTGCTGCCTGGGACACTAGTTTATCGCCGTCAAACCAGCCCCAAACATCTGCCTGCTCCAAAGAGGGTGATTTGTCATGCACTATATCCCGTTCTTCCCAGCCAACCTTGCGCAGGTCGTCGTCAGTTACCTGAAAAACATAGCGCAGCAGCTGATTGTACTGCTCAAGATGCTCCAGGCCGACTTTTTTCATCTTTAATTGTCTTCGTTTGCCCATATAAATCTCCTTTGCAAAAGACTTTTATTGCGGCGCGTCTGCCAGGCATTGCCGGACTGAGTCAATAATAAGCCTTTTATTTGCACTTAGCTATGAAATGAAATAGGAATGGCAGTTTCCTTGATTTTGCTTGATTTCTATATTCATTTGCTTTATTCCTGTATCTTACGGCATCAGTCTAACACAGCCCTAGTGACTTGACCACATTATCTTTTTAGTTTGATGACGGCCAAAATGGCAAATGGCGGCGTCAGCCCCTCCTAGCAGACCCCTTCCAGTATGCGTCGTCGGTGCTTCCTTGCCCTTGGCCATTTTGTCTCGCCCTACAACTAACATCTTACTTTGCCAAGGTACTAGTACCTTGACAAAGTCAAATATTAGGTTATACAGCGCATCTTTTCCCGCACTGCTTCGTTGTCGTCACCTTACAGATTGCCGATCTGCGCGGCTCCTCCGCCTTGCATTGCGAAAAAATCTACGCTGTCTAAAACTAATATCTAACTTTGCCAAGGTACTAGCTTTGTATTGACATGATTGAGTATAAACTATATTGTTAGAATATAGTCAATGTTGTTTAGGAAACGATGGGAGAACAAAATGGAATTGCGATTTACATCAGGTCAGATATGCAAAATATTTGGGATTACCAAACAGACGCTGCTTTTTTACGATAAGACCGATATCCTGAAGCCAAGATATATAAACAGGAGCAATGGATACCGTTACTATACGCTAGGCCAGTTCGACCTTTTATATTTAATTCTTTCACTCCGGGAAACCGGAGTACCGCTAAGGGAGATCAAAAGCCTTCTGGCGCAGCGCACGGTAAATAAAACGATTACTATCCTGGCAAATCAAATCACTGAAATTCAAAACAAAATTGTGAATCTCCAGACAGCTAAAAACAGATTGGATAAAAACCTTGCACAAATTAAAGAGATCGGCGCAGTCAAAGATTTTGCAGAATTTAGGGTGCAGGCTGTACCTGCGCAGCAGCTGTTGGCAATGCCTGTTCAGTATGTCGACGGGTTTCCCGATTATAATTTAACACTATTGAAAATAACAGAGCGTATGGCCAATCATTCCACGCCGTTTTCATGGAAAGTAGGCTGTATAACAGCACTTGAACCGCCGGAAGACGGCAAAGAGGAAATGTTCGTTGTTTTAGACAGCGCGATAGCGGATCAATATGTTAAATTGAAGCCGGCCGGCAACTACCTGTGTACTTATCATTACGGACTTTATGATACTCTTAACACTACTTATGATAAGCTGTTTGCCTGTATAAAATCAAATCACTTAATTCGGATAGGCGATATCTATGAAAACTACATCATCAACAGCCTCGCCACCGAGGATGAAAATAGCTATATTACAGAGATTTCGGTCGCAATCGTCAATTGCGCAGAGTCGCTGCCGGACAACTTAAAGCCTGGCAATAACCGGCCGCGAAGCCACCGGGCTGATGTGTCAGGCATTAGGGGGTTTTAGTCTGCTGGGCTGCCAGGCTGATTATCAGGGCGCTCAAAAACAGAATGCCGGCCGCGGCGGCGAGGACAGCCAGAAAAGCCTGGTTAAACGCGGCTTTCGCTGCCGCTATCAGGACTGAAGCAGCAACAGCAGGCAGGCTTTCAGCAATTACCAGCGCCTCGTCCAAACTGTCGCGTACGACCGCGGGGACGGACAAATCCCCGGGCGTTAGCGTCGTGGTATAGACCGCTGCCAGGAGACTGCCCAAAACGGCAATACCGATGGTACTGCCGAGTTCATAGGATACTTCTTCAATGGAAGCTGCCGTGCCTGCTTTGGCCAGCGGAGCATTATTCATAATCGCGTTGGAAGCGGCGGTCATTGCGCCACCAATACCGGTGCCGATAATTAGCAAGCAGCCGACCTGCACACTTTGTTCCGCATTGTGAGCGAGCAGAAAGCCCGCTATTCCTACTCCCGCAGTCAGCAGCGAGACCCATTGAATGGTTAGGGTATCGACTCGATGCACAATCCAGCCGGCCAATAAGCCGGAGAAAAAGGCGGCGACCGGCAGCGGCATGGTGAATAGGCCGGCTTCTAAAGGCGAAAGGCCGCGGACAAGTTGAAATTGCTGAGTAAAGGCCAGTTCCGAACCGGCCAGTACGAACATTGACACAAGGGCTGTCAGCGTTCCCAGACTAAAGCGGAGGTTGCGAAAAAGGGAAAAATCAATCAAGGGATCGGCTTGCCGGTTTTGGCGGCGGACGAAAATGGTTATGGCTATCAGGCCGATAACAGCAGTAGCCAGTGCCGTTTCAACAGAGCCATTGCGCCTGCCCATTTCCTTGATCGCGTAAACAAGCGCAACCAGACCGGTCATAATTTGGGCCGAGCCAAGGCAGTCCCACTGCTTGCCTGTTTGCACCGAACCGGGGGGAATAAGGGGTAGGGCACAGGCCAGGGCGGCCAAAACCACGGGAATATTAATCAGAAATACCGATCCCCACCAATAATGCTCCAGCAAAGCACCGCCAATAAGAGGGCCGATGCCCGCGCCGCCCGAAGACACTGCAGCCCAGATGCCAATCGCCATGGACCGCTCGCGCTCGTCGGCAAAGGTGACCCGGATGATCGAAAGTGTCGCCGGCATCATCATTGCCGCCCCTACAGCCAGCAGGACACGGGCGGCAATCAGGGCATACGCCGTCGGCGCGTAAGCCGCCGCCGCCGATGCGGTGCCGAAGACGGCCAGACCGGCAACAAACAGTCGCTTGTAACCCAAGTGATCTCCCAGTGTGCCAAAGGGCGGCAGCAAACCTGCCATAACTAACGGATAGGCATTGACAATCCAGAGCTTTTCTGAGGCGGTAGCGGCCAGATCGTGCGTCAGCCGTGGCAAGGCCGTATACAGTACGGTCATATCGATGGTAATCAGGAAAAGTGCACTGGAAACGATGGCGAGAATCAGCCAGCGTTGCAGTTGTGTGAGCATAGTTCCTCCTTAATAAGCCGGATGCATAAACACCGCCAGTGGCGTTTTTTGACAGCTTTTAGTGTAAACTATATTTTTAGAATATAGTCAACATCTTTACTGTTTTTTTACAGTAATAGGCTGTTTCTTAACAACGTTTTTACAGTGTTTAAGGGTAGAATAACAGTGTTGCTGCTCTATTAGCAATACAGTAAGCGGTTGTTTCATTGCGGAGTTCGTCGTTTGCCAATCTTTCATAGCAGGTACAGAATTCATAGCCGACCAGAAAGTGCCGGCTGCTTTTCTTGGCTGTAAGTCTTAGCAACGGAGTGATATTATAGTGTATTATACCTGGATGAAGGTCCTGGTAGTCAGTTTGTTACTAACGTTTGGGGCGAGTTTTATATATACGGGCGAGTGGTTTCAAAAAAAATATGCTTATCCTTTGCTTTATAAAGGATTAGTGTTTAAGTATGCCGATGAATATGACTTGGATCCGTGGCTGGTAGCTGGCGTAATCAAGGCAGAAAGCAAGTTTTTGTTAGCGGCTAGGTCACCCGTAGGCGCAATAGGTTTAATGCAGCTAATGCCTGAAACTGCCGAGTGGATTGCGGACCAGCTGGAATACCCTGATTTTCAGCTAAATGATTTAGAAACTCCGGCAGTTAATATCCGGTTTGGTACTTGGTATTTGGCATCATTAACACAAGAGTTTAATGGGAATGAAGTGCTGATGTTAGCTGCTTACAATGCCGGCAGAGGCACTGTAAAACAATGGATGGAACAATACGGCTGGACAATGTCCTTCCGTGATTCAGAGCAAATTCCTTTTCCCGAAACCAGAGAATTTATCGGTGAAGTACTTTGGAATAAAAAAAGATACCAGGAATTGCACGACCGTGATTTATAATAAAACTGTGGCCGTTGCCACAGTTCTCTTGTTTTGCCAAAATAAATAAAATACAATACAAAATGGTTTTTAAGCTGCATGTGTAGAAAATGATCTATCCATGCACTTTTTACTTTTTGCTGATAGCGGGTTGCTGTTTTTTTATATCGTTTTTACAACGATTAGAGGTACAATAATACATGACTGTGCTTTGACGGCAAAGATGAGATTGAATATATTGGGAATAGTATAAGTGTCTGTCGATAAGGAGTTGGTATAATACATGAAAAAAGAGGAGGACCATCGGCCTGATCCGGAAGAGCTGCTGCTGCAATTTCATAAAGAACATCGCGGCAAGTTGACGATTTTTCTGGGGGCGGCCGCCGGGGTCGGCAAAACCTACACCATGCTGGAAGCCGCCCATGACCGTCTGGCAGAAGGAGTGCGGGTAGCCATTGGCTGGGTGGAAACGCATGGACGAATGGAGACGGAGAAACTGGTGGCAGGTTTGCCCCGCATTGCTCCTAAAACGCTAACATACCGTGGCAAAAATCTAATGGAAATGGATATCGATGTCATCCTGGACCAAAAACCGGAACTGGTTTTGGTGGATGAACTGGCCCATACCAATGTGTCAGGCTCCCGTCATGTGCGGCGCTTTCAGGATGTAGAGGAGCTATTAAACGCCGGGATCGACGTGTATACGACGCTGAATATTCAGCATATAGAAAGTCTAAACGATGTGGTTGCCCAGATTACCGGTGTCATTGTCCGGGAAACGGTGCCTGATTCGTTTGTTGAGCAGGCCGATAATATTCAATTGATTGATATACCGCCGGAAGACCTGATTAAACGCCTAAAGGATGGCAAGGTCTATATTTCCGGTCAGGCCCAGCAGGCATTAAAAAGCTTCTTTCGTCCGGGCAATATCAATGCCCTGCGCGAACTGGCCCTGCGGTTTACCGCCAGCCGGGTCGATCAGGATATGGCGGAATACATGCGGCAGAATCATATTGACGGTCCCTGGCCGGCTGCTGGCCGGGTGATGGTTTGCGTCAGCGCCAGTCCATTTTCGGCTCAGCTTATCCGGGCGGCCCACCGGCTGGCAAAAGGATTACGGGCTGATTTCCTGGCTGTCTATGTGGACACCCCGGCCCGCCGTTTTCCGATGGGCGAGAAGGAGCGGGACCGGGTTTGGCGTAATTTGCGCCTGGCAGAGGAACTGGGCGGGAAAATTGTCACGGTGGTCGGCAACGACATTGTCGAGGAAATGATAACGGTTGCCCGCAATGAAAATGTAACGGCTGTTGTGATTGGCAAACCGCGCCACAGCCGCTGGCGGGAATTTTGGCAGGGATCGCTGGTGGATAAGCTAATCCGGCAGAGTGAGGGCATTAACGTCTATGTCATTCAAAGCAAGGCCGAAGCGGAAGCGCATTCCGCCATCAGTACGGCCCGGAATGACGTGCCGGCGATACCCTGGCTGCCTATTCTTGAGGGTCTGTTAATGACGACGTCGGTAACGGCGGTAGGCTGGCTTGGGCGGGAGCAACTGGAGCAGGTGAATATTGCCCTGCTGTACTTGCTGCCGGTTTTGTTCAGTGCCGTCCGGTGGGGGCGTTGGCCCTCCTATATTACAGCCGTGGCCAGTGTTCTAACCTTCGATTTTTTGTTTATTTCGCCGCTATTGACGTTTACGGTGAGCGATATCCGCTATTTATGGAGTTTTATCATTTTTCTGGTCATTTCCTTTGTGATCGGCGGCCGGACGGAAATGCTGAAAAAAGAAGTGCGGCTTACCCGGCAGCGGGAAACCAGCGTAAGAACCTTGTATGATTTTAGCAGCCAGATTGCAGCGATTATTGACGTAAACCAGATTGCCTGGACGTTTGTGAAACACACCGGCGCAGCGATTGGCCGCAATACCGTACTGCTTTTGCCGGAGGCGCAGGGACAGCTAAAAGTAGAAGCACGGTATGATGCCGCTGCACCGGATGGCCGGGGCGGCCGATTGGAACTGCCAGCCGCAGAACATGCTGTGGCCAACTGGGTGTGGGCCAATGGCCAGGTAGCGGGACGATCCACCGAGACGTTGCCGGGGGCCGACTTTTTATTCGTACCGCTGACCGTCGACCGCCGGACGGTGGGGGTGTTTGGCATTGAACTGGGCCAGCAAAAAATGACGCAGGAAGAACGGCGGCTCATTTATGCCTGGGCAGGATTGGCGGCCATTGCCGTGGAACGGGGAAAGCTAACGGAAGATGCCCGCCAGGCGGCACTATTAAAAGAATCCGATCAGTTGCGCACAGCGCTGTTTAATTCGGTATCGCACGAACTTAGGACACCGCTGGCGGCGATTAGTGCGGCCGTTGCCACCTTACTGGATACGGGGGCGCAATATAGCGCCGAAATCCGGCGGGAACTGCTGGAGACAGTCAAAGACAGCGCCGACCGAATGGAACGGGTAGTGGCCAATTTGCTGGATACGGCCCGGTTGGAAAGCGGGATGCTGCAACTGAAAATCGACTGGTGTGATGTGGAGGATATTGTGGGCACGGCGATTCGCCGCATGGGCGAGATAACAAAAAATCATGTCCTGCGGACCCGGCTAACCCCCGAATTACCGCTGCTGCGGGCCGATTGCGTCTTATTAGAGCATGTCTTAGTCAATTTGCTGGATAACGCGATTAAGTATTCGCCTCCAGGCACGGAAATCACGATTGCCGCCGAGCAAAACGGGCCGGAAATTATTGTGGCGGTGAAGGACAGGGGCTGCGGTATTCCCCTGCAGGATCTGGCAAAAATTTTTGAGAAATTTTACCGTACGCCGCAGCAGGCAGTGCAGATTGCCGGCACAGGCCTGGGTTTATCCATTTGCAAGAGTATCGTGGAAGCCCACCGCGGACGGATTTGGGCCAAGAATAATCCGGGTGGCGGAGCAAGTGTTATCTTTGCTATACCTGTCCCGGATAGCGACAATCGGACTGTGGTAAAGGAGGGTGAGTGGAATGACAGAAAAGGGTCTCAGAATTTTGGTGATTGATGATGAGCCGCAAATACGAAAACTGCTGAATGTTTCCCTACAGGCCCATGGCTATCAAATAAGCGAGGCGGCAACTGGCCGGGAAGGAATTCAGCAGGCGGCGGCTTTTAAACCTGATCTGGCGATTGTGGATCTGGGGCTGCCCGATATGGACGGCAAAGAAGTCATCCGGCAAATCCGTGACTGGTCGGTAATGCCCATTATTATACTGACAGCCCGTGATCAGGAACAGGAAAAAATTTCTGCCCTGGATGCCGGTGCCGATGACTATATTACCAAGCCGTTTGGCATAGGCGAACTCATGGCCCGGCTGCGGGTCTGCCTGCGGCGGATAGCAGCCAGCGACAACGAACCGGTATTGCGCTGCGGTGGTTTGGCTGTCGACCTGCTGCAGCGGCGGGTCACTGTGGATGACCGGGAAATTAAACTGACGCCGACAGAGTATGAATTGATCAAGTTTATGATCCAGCACGCCGGACGGGTGCTGACGCATAAGCAATTGCTAAAGGCGGGGTGGGGCAATTCCTACGGGGAGGATACGCACTACATCCGCATCTACATTAGTCAGTTGCGGCGCAAAATTGAGCAGGACCCGGCTCAGCCCCATTATATTGTCACCGAATCGGGCATTGGCTACCGGCTGATGGGGCGTTAGACGGTCTTGCTGCCAATAAGAAACAGACTGCTTATGGCAAGCAGTCTGTTTCTTATTGGTGCCAAGTAAGCAGCGGGGCCTGATCTTTACTTTTTCTTTATGCCTTGGGCCAATCTTTTAGCGACATCTTTACCTCCATTGGGGATACAATAAGCTTGAAGTCCAAAGGCAATAGGAGGAAAAGCAAATGGCTGACTTATGGCTGGCAGGAATCACTGCCGTCCTAGTACTGATATACTTACTTTACGCTTTGTGGAAACCGGAGGGATTTTAACATGATCACAGATATTGTACTGTTTGGCTTGTTCATCGCTGTGGTATTGCTGCTGGCTTGGCCGTTGAGCAAGTACCTGGCAAAAGTGTTTGCAATGGAAAAGACCTTCCTTGATCGAGTGCTGCAGCCGTTGGAAGGGCTGCTTTATCGGCTGGCGGGGATCACTCCGGCACAGGAAATGAATTGGCGACAATATGCCGCAGCGCTTATCTGCTTTCATATTATGGGGACAGTTGCTGTATTTTTCATCCAGCTTATACAAGGCTTACTATTTTGGAATCCGGCCGGGCTAAGCGGTGTGACCCCCTGGCACCTGGCATTCAATACGGCCGTCAGTTTTATGACCAACACCAACTGGCAGGCTTATGGCGGCGAGTCAACCATGAGTTATTTTACGCAAATGGCGGCGTTGACTGTACAGAACTTTGTTTCGGCGGCCGTGGGGCTGGCGGTAGCAGTGGCGCTCATACGCGCCCTTACCCGCAAGACAATGGCGACCATCGGCAACTTCTGGGTCGATCTGGTACGTGGCACATTGTGGGTGCTGCTGCCACTAGCCATTGTGGTTACCCTGATTTTTGTCCAGCAGGGTGCTATTCAAAATTTGTCGCCTTATCTGACAATACAAACCTTAGAAGGCGCTAAGCAAATCCTGGCTATGGGACCGGTGGCTTCGCAGGAAGCGATCAAGTTATTGGGGACAAACGGCGGCGGCTTTTTTAACGCCAATTCGGCCCATCCCTTTGAAAATCCTACGCCGTTAACCAACCTCTTGCAGGCGGTATGCATTTTCCTCATTCCTGCCGCCCTGGTACTGTCTTTTGGCCGGATGGCCCGTGACCGGCGGCAGGGATATGCCGTACTGGGCACGATGGTGCTGTTATTTTGTCTGATGCTGGCCGGCACCTATTGGAGTGAGCGCAGCGGCAATCCCATCCTGGCCGGTTTGGGCGTGGAAGGTTCCACCGCGATGGAAGGCAAGGAAGTCCGGTTTGGCATTGGTGGTTCTGTCTTGTTTGCCACGGTGACGACGGCAGCTTCCTGTGGTGCGGTCAACTCCATGCATGACAGTTTCACGCCGCTGGGCGGTGTCTTTCCTTTATTGCAGATGCAGCTTGGAGAAGTCGTCTTTGGCGGAGTTGGGGCCGGTTTTTACGGCATGATGCTGTTTGTTATCCTGACAGTGTTTATTGTGGGGCTGATGGTGGGCAGAACACCGGAATACCTGGGGAAAAAAATTGAAGCCAGGGAAACCAAGATGGCAACACTGGGTATCTTAATTCCGGCGGTTACCATATTAACCGGCAGTGGCATTGCGGCAGTCACAGAAGCGGGAACAGCCTCTGTTTTAAATCCCGGACCGCATGGCCTAAGTGAGATCGTGTATGCATTCACTTCGGCCGTAAGCAATAACGGCAGTGCCTTTGGCGGCCTGAGTGTGAATACCCCTTTTTATAATATAATGCTGGCAATAGGGATGTTGATTGGCCGTTTCGGCGTTATCCTGCCTGTTCTGGCGATTGCCGGCAGCATGGCGGAAAAGAAGGTTTCCCCTCCCGGTCCCGGCACTTTTCCCACAACCGGCTGGCTGTTTGTGGTACTCTTGGCTGGCATCATCCTCACTGTCGGTGCCTTAACTTTTTTACCGATACTGACTTTAGGACCTATTGTCGAGCAACTGCTGATGCTTCAGGGAACTACGTTTTAAAAGGAGCGAATGGAAATGAATACTCGCAGCAGTTTTAATAAAGAGACCCTGGCAACCGCTGTGCGTGATGCTGTCCGAAAATTAACCCCCCGCACGCAATTGCGCAATCCGGTCATGCTGATCGTGTATATCGGGGCGATTATCACCAGCTGGTTTACTGTGCGCGATTTTGTGCTGGGAGCTGGCCAGCCGGCCTTCTTTACCCTGCAGATCACGTTATGGCTATGGTTCACCGTTTTGTTCGCCAATTTCGCCGAAGCGGTCGCTGAAGGACGGGGGAAGGCGCAGGCCAATGCGTTGCGCAGTACCCGCAGCCAGACCAAAGCCAAAAAGATCACTGGCAGGGGGGCAACCCTGGTAGATGCTGTCGAACTGCGTAAAGGTGATGTGGTGCTGGTGGAAGCGGGGGATTTTATTCCCGGTGACGGTGAAATCATTGAAGGCATGGCGTCAGTCGATGAAAGCGCCGTGACGGGAGAGTCGGCACCGGTCATCCGCGAATCGGGCGGCGATAAATCTTCGGTTACCGGCGGTACCAGAGTGCTGTCCGACTGGATTAAAATCCAGATTACAGCCAATCCTGGCGAAACTTTTCTCGACCGGATGATTTCACTGGTAGAAGGGGCTAAACGGCAAAAAACGCCCAACGAAATTGCTCTGACCATTCTGCTGATTGGCTTGACTATTATTTTCCTGTTCGCCGTGGCCACGCTGGCACCCTTGGGATTTTACTCCGGAATCAACATACCGGTCGCGGTTTTGATCGCTTTGCTGGTCTGCCTGATTCCCACGACCATTGGCGGACTGCTTTCTGCCATCGGCATTGCCGGTATGGACCGGTTGCTTAAGCGGAACGTGCTGGCCATGTCCGGCCGGGCAGTGGAGGCTGCCGGCGATGTGGATGCACTGCTTCTGGATAAAACCGGCACCATTACGCTTGGCAACCGGATGGCGACTGAGTTTATCCCCGCTCCCGGCATTAGTCTGGAGCAACTGGCCGATGCGGCTCAGCTTGCTTCGCTGACCGATGAGACTCCGGAAGGCCGGAGCATTGTTATATTGGCTAAGGAGAAGTACAACCTGCGGGAACGAAATTTAACAGCCATGGAAGCCGAGTTTGTTCCGTTTACGGCGCAGACCCGGATGAGCGGTGTGAATGTAAAAGGCCAGGAAATTCGCAAAGGTGCGGTGGATGCCATCAAAAAATATACGCAAGGGCGGGGCGGGGCATTTCCCCATGATGTTGACAAAACCTGCGAGACGATTGCCAAGAGCGGGGGAACGCCCCTGGTTGTGGCGGCAGGAGCGCGCGTGCTTGGTGCCATTCATCTGAAAGATATCGTGAAAGGCGGCATTAAGGAACGGTTCCGGGATCTTCGGCAGATGGGCATCAAAACCATCATGATTACCGGTGATAATCCGCTGACGGCCGCAGCCATCGCCGCCGAGGCCGGAGTCGACGATTTCCTGGCCGAAGCAACGCCGGAAGATAAATTGCGATTAATTCGCCGGTATCAAGAACAGGGCATGCTTGTTGCCATGACCGGCGACGGCACTAATGACGCGCCGGCACTGGCCCAGGCCGATGTGGGGGTGGCTATGAACAGCGGCACGCAGGCTGCCAAAGAAGCCGGCAATATGGTCGATCTGGACAGTAATCCCACCAAACTGATTGAAGTGGTCGAAATCGGCAAGCAACTTTTAATTACCCGCGGTTCCCTGACCACGTTCAGCGTGGCCAATGACATAGCCAAATATTTTGCTATCATTCCCGCCCTGTTTACCGGTGCTTTTCCTGTATTGAACGTGTTCAATGTCATGGCCCTGGCTACGCCGGAAAGTGCGATTTTAAGTGCAGTTATCTTTAACGCGCTGATTATTGTCGCCTTGATACCGCTGGCCTTACGCGGGGTACAGTACCGCCCGGTAGGGGCTGAGGTGCTGCTCAGGCGTAACCTGCTGATTTATGGCCTGGGAGGAATTATGACCCCATTTATCGGTATCAAACTGATTGATTTGATCATTGTAGCGCTTGGTCTGGTGGCGGCACAGTGAGAGATCACGCCACAGTTATAGAAGGAAAGGACGTTGAAAGAATATGTTCCGACAATTATTAAGTGCGGTAGTCATGCTGGTCGCACTAACGATAATAACCGGTTTTGCTTATCCGTTGGCGATGACCGCCGTGGCGCAGGCGTTATTTCCCGCTCAGGCTAACGGGTCAGTTAGCGTCCGTGACGGGGTGCCGGTAGGCTCCCGCCTGATCGGGCAAAAATTTACCAGCCCCGGCTATTTTCATAGCCGGCCATCGGCGGCTGGCAAGGATGGCTATGATGGGGCCGGTTCCTCCGGCTCCAACCTGGGGCCGACCAATCAGAAGCTGGTGGATATAGTGAAGGAGAATGGACAAAAAGTACGTGCAGAAAACGGGTTGCCTGCCGGGGCCGGGGTGCCGTCCGACTTAGTACTGGCCTCCGGCAGCGGCCTTGACCCCCACATTACGCCTGCTGCCGCTTATGCCCAGGTTGAACGGGTGGCCAGGGAGCGCGGGTTAACGGCTGATTCCGTGCGGCAATTGGTGGAAAAGCATGTGGCAGGAAGACAATGGGGCATTTTGGGTGAACCCTGTGTCAACGTGCTGGCACTGAATCTGGCTCTGGATGCGTTGCCGTAAATGTCATTGGCTGGAGGATACCGCTGCGGCCGTAGGCAGGGTGTTAGCCGCCGGCTCCAGTGGTGGTTCACGGGATTTAGTAAGTATTGGTTTGCCCGGCAGAGCCGGTGAGCATGAGCTCACATTTTGCGATTGGAGGAATGTTTTAATTGAAATTGCAAATAAAAAGTCAACAGGAAATAACCGGCACTTTTCTGTGCATAATTGGCTTGTTATTTATTGTGCTTGCTTTTTTTATTTTTGCGAGCAAGTGCGACCGTTCTGTCGTATTGGGTGCTATCATAGGTTGCGCGGCGTCTATCCTGAATGAGTTTTTAGCTATATTAACCAGGCAGCTTGCTGCAAAATACGATGCAAAAAAAGCTAATGTGGTTATCCTGTTAGCGTATGGGGTGAGAGTACTCTTTATGAGTACTATCGTACTTATCATACTTTTGCTGCCGGCATTACATGACATAACCGGGATTTTGGCCCTGTTTTTCCCTCTGCTTAGCCGGGCAATTCTGGCGCGGATTAGAGCCTGAGAGCCGATGCTGTCCTGGGACGACTGGCTGCCCGCGAATATATTTAGGTATCTGTGACGCTATTGTTGTAAATAAACCGGAATGAGCGGGAGGTGATGTTGTGAGTAAATTGTCCAAACTGCCCAATATAGGCAAGATATTAGAAGCAAATCTGCTGGCTGTCGGTATTGAAACACCGGAGCAACTGCGGGAACTAGGGGCCAAGGAAGCGTTTCGCCGCATTCGCCGGTACCGCGATCCCGGCGCCTGCCTGCACATGCTGTATGGAATACAAGGCGCTGTCGTGGGCATTCCGGATAAGCATCTATCCCCTCATACCAAACAGGAATTGAAATCATTTTTTCATAGTCTATAAAAAATAGCGGGAAATAGCAGCTTATAATATCATAGCATATTCCGGCTTGGGCAATGCTAAGTTAAGATGCAATCTATCTGAGTCAAGATTTCACCGGCTTTGCCGAGTCCGGCCACATAAAATCAGCCTGTGGCTTTAGCAATGAAATTTGCATTTGCCAAATTTTTCAGTGTAAAGTAAAATAAAAATATCTGAAGAAAATACTGAAGAATGAAAAGAGGTTGATTGATGAGGAAAGTATTAAACGAGAAATTAAAAGAATCGGTCATGGCTGTTATTCCGATCGGCACGATCATTTTGGCACTGCATTTTCTGGTTGCATCACTGGCCCCCTGGACGCTGGGGACGATGCTGGTTGGGATGGCGATGCTGTTTGTGGGCCTCACGCTTTTTTCCATCGGCGTGGAACTTGCCATGATGCCTATCGGCGAGCATGTAGGGTCTGCCTTGATTTCGTCGCGCAAACTGCCGTTGATCATTATCTCCCTGTTTGTTTTCGGCTTTATGGCGACAGCGGCTGAACCGGACCTGTCCGTGCTTGCCAATCAGGTAGCTTCGATTCCCAAAATTAATCTGATTGCCGGTATCAGCGTGGGTGTAGGCGCGTTTTTGGTGCTGGCCGTACTACGGGTGATTTTTGATTGGCGCCTGGGGCGCGTTTTGGCGGTAGCATACCCGCTTGCCTTCATCATCGCGATTTTTTCGAGTGATTATCTTGCCGTGGCCATTGACTCGGCTGCAGTCACCACCGGGCCGGTTACGGTACCGTTCCTCCTTGCCATTGGCGGCGGGTTCGCGGCCGTTTCCAGCAGCAGGCACGCCGAAGAAGATAATTTCGGCATCAGTTCAATTTGTTCCGTAGGTCCCATTATTTCGGTGCTGATATTGGGCATGTTCTATGATTCGTCGGACACACAGTATCTGCCCACGCAGAGTGCCGAAATCACAGACCTATTCGGTTTGTTCAGCATGTTTGGCTCGGCCATGTGGCATACCCTGCTTGAAGTAGCCATCATCCTGGTGCCGATTCTGGGGATGTTTTTAATCTTTCAGATAACGAAACTGAAGCTCTCCCGCATCGAACTAATTAAGATCTTCGTAGGGCTCGTCTATTTACTGGTGGGGCTCACCATCTTCCTGTCCGGGGTGAACAAGGGCTTTATGCCCGCAGCGGTTGCCTTGGGCGAGGCTATAGGCCAGCTTTCCTATAATTGGATTCTGATACCCATTTCCCTGGTCATCGGCGCCTGCGTCGTGCTGGCAGAACCGACGGTGTATGTGCTGGTAAATCAGGTGAGAAAGATCACCGACGGGGCGATATCCCGCAACCTGCTGCTTTCTGCCATGGCCTTGGGCGTTGGTATTGCTATGAGTCTTTCGATAGTTCGTATTTTAAGCGGCCTTTCCATCTGGTGGTTTTTGCTGCCGGGGTATACCATTTCCCTTGCGCTCACCTTTTTTGTACCCAACATCTTTGTGGGCATTGGCTTTGACTCAGGTGAAGTGGTTACAGGCGCGATGAGCGCGGCGTTTGTCATTCCCTTTGCCATTGGCGTATGTTCGGTGATTCCAGACCGCAATGTGGTTGCCGATGCTTTCGGCATTGCGGGCTTAATCACCATGATCCCGCCCATTATTATCCAAACAATAGGCCTCATCTATAGCAACAAACTGAAAAAGGCCAAGAAGCTGGAGGTCGCTGGCCAGGAAGCATAGCGCCGAACAACTGAGGCAATGTAGAGCCTAAAAGGAGAGGATTATCGTTATGCAATTGGAAAAACACAGTCATTTGGCGATCAGCCTTCTATGGGTGATATGCGACTCGAACAGGCGCGAAAAAGTTGCGAATATCCTGAAACAATACGAAACCTTTTGCAGCCTGGTTACTCATGGCAAGGGCACGGCAAACTCCAAAATTTTAAATTATCTTGGCTTGGGCGAATCGGAAAAGGTGGTTTTTTTTAGCATCCTGCCTACAAATACAGCCTGGGAAATAATGGACAAAATAGATGCGAAACTGGAAATGAAAAAGCCGGGGAACGGAATATTGTTCATAACGCAGGTACATCAGGGATGCTACCGTAAGCCTGTTGAATTTGTTAGTAATGCAAACGGAGGGGTGACGATGGGACAGGATTCAGCGCATAATCTAATTATTGTGGTGCTTAACCGCGGCTACAGTGAAGACGTCATGGATGTGGCCCGGGCGCACGGAGCCAGAGGCGGCACAGTGCTGCATGCACGCAGTTGCGGCATGGGGGAAATGGAGAAATTTTTTGGTGTGACAATCGTCCCTGAAAAAGAAATGCTGATGATCGTGGCCCCGAGTGCTACTGCCAGTGACATCATGACCGGCATTGCGGAAAAAGTCGGTCCCACTACCGATGCGTGCGGGATTTCGTTTTCATTGCAGGTAAATGGCGTAAAGGGTATCCAGACAGCCAAATTGGAATAGCGCCGGGTAATTCCGGCCATGAAAAATCCCTCCCATTATGGGAGGGATTTTTCATGGGCTGAACTTTATTGCTTCGTCAATTTTTTAGCAAGAGACACCGGCCAAAGCTGACCGTCCGTTTTTTACTGCCAGTTCATAAGAGATTGCAACCGCCCAATACAGGCTGTTATATGTGAATTTGGCGTTAGTTCTCCCGTTTAGCTAAATCTTTAACGGCAAATTTAAAGATGCTGTTAAGCCATTTGTAAATAGTTTTTGACTCTTTAGTCATTAACGGCCCCAGGATCGCCAGCAGCAGCACATACAAAGCGGCAAAAGGCTGTAAAATCGGCAGCAAGCCGCCGGCCTTTCCCAGATTCGCCGTAATGATGGAAAACTCGCCGCGGGAGACAATAGTAAGCCCGATATTGGTAGAAGCTTTCATCGACAGACCGGCAGATTTTCCAGCCAGCAACCCGGCAATTAAATTACCGATAATCGTGATAACAACTGCGCCAAGGGTCAGCCAAAAAGCTCCTAACAGATTAAACGGGTCGATCGACAAGCCAAAGCTGAAAAAGAACATGGCGCCAAAAAAATCCCGAAAAGGCAAGATGATCCGTTCAATTCTGTGCAGGTGCTCGGTTTCCGCAAGGATCAAACCAGCCAAAAGCGCGCCAATGGCCTCGGCTACATGAAGGGTTTCGGAAAAGCCGGCAATTAAGAACAGCAGCGCAAAAACCATCAGAATAAACAACTCATTGGACTGAACCGACAAAACACGATTTAAAAACGGAGTAATTTTGCGGCCGATGAGCAGCATTCCCAGGATATAGAACAGGGAGACTGCGGCCGCGCCAATAATGCCTGAGAGCGAGGTGGCGCCACTCAGCAATAAACCGGACAGAATTGATATATATACTGCCAGGAAAATGTCTTCCACCATAATAATCCCCAAAATCATTTCGGTTTCGGGATTGGCAGTGCGTTTTAGGTCAACAAGCACTTTGGCGACAATGGCACTGGAAGAGATCGTTGTAATACCGGCTATAACCATAACTTCTTTCAGGGGAAACCCGGCGGCGAAAGCGTATACCAACCCTAATGTGAAATTGATCGCTAAGTAGATCGTACCGCCGATGGCGATGGAGCGCCCGGCGCTAATCAGCCGGCCGACAGAAAACTCCAGCCCCAAATAGAACAGCAGAAACAAAATGCCAATCCTGCCCATAAATTCGATGGTTTCTGCGCTTTCGATAAAACGGAAATCCACAATCCCCAGCTGGGGGGCATGAGAACCGACTAACATACCAATGATAATGTAAAAGGGAACAATGGAAGAGCGCAGCTTGGTGGAAATAAGCCCGGCGCAGGCTAAGAGAGCAATAGCCACGCCAATTTCGAATACCAGTATCTCCATACTTTAGGATTCCTTATGAATCAGAAGATTTTTCAAAGCCTTAATTTGCTTTCTGTCTCCGGCCACCACCAGCATGGCATCGGCTTTAAGCACATGCTCCGGTCCGGGGCTAACCTTCTGGGTTTGATCTTTTTCCACAACCGCGATAATCGTTGCGCCTGTTTTTTGACGGATGTCTAACTCACCAATGCATTTACCGATGCAAGGCGAGTTGCTCTCTAATCGATACCATTCGATAATCAGATCATTCAACGCCATCTCAATTGTCTCCAGCGCTTTCGGCTTATAGGTCATGCCGCCAACAATAGCAGCTACCTGCCGCGCCTCATCGTCCTCAAGCGTAAAGGTGGAGATCATCTCATCCGGATCTTGGGGATCATATTGATAAATCTCCCGGCGGCCGTCATCATGGATGACAAAAACCAATACATCACCCGCGCGCGATACCATTTGATATTTTTTCCCAATTCCCGGCAGATGAGATTCTTTAATACTAAACATAGATAATTCCCCCTACGTTATAGAATAATTGCTTTTATTAATTTTATGTAGCAATTTCATTAGATAAACGAGATAATTGCTAGCTTTTGGTGGTATTATTATATATAATCGCTTAAAAAAAGTCAAATTGCTGGAAATCGGCATAATTTGCTGGATAATCGGGAATATGGCGAACGAATAAGAGCAACTGCACAGCTTGCAAATGAACCGCAGCCGTGAGCGCGGTTGCGGTTTTGCTGTATTAGGACAAGGGAGAATGACGGACTTATTCTGGCGGTATCCTATAGTAGCGGGGGTGAATAACGATTAATATACTGCGGGCAAACGCTTGGCAAAAGAATATCATCCTGTTTTTAGGCAGCCAGACTATATCGCTGTTTGGGTCGTCTTTGGTCCAGTATGCCATCATGTGGTATATTACCCTGAAAACCCAGTCGGGGATTATGATGAGCATTGCGATTGTTTGCGGCTTTCTGCCGACCTTTTTTCTTTCCCCGTTTGCCGGGGTCTGGGCTGACCGCTATAATAGAAAAACGCTCATTATACTGTCAGATTGTATGATTGCGGCAGCAACACTGCTGTTAGCCATATTGTTTTTTATTGGTTACGATATGCTATGGCTGCTTTTTGTCATGTCGGCCGTCCGGGCCCTGGGGACAGCTGTCCAAATGCCGGCGGTTGGCGCCTTCCTGCCGCAGCTTGTGCCGGCAGATAAACTCACGCAGGTAAACGCTGTTAATGGCAGTATACAGTCGCTGGTTATGCTGGTGTCGCCGATGCTCAGCGGCGCGCTGCTGACTATGGCTACTATCGAAATAATATTTTTTATAGATGTTATTACGGCCGCTACAGCGGTTGCGGTATTAATAGCTTTTTTGCATGTGCCTCTGCATGCAAAAGCCCTGGAAAAGCAGAGTACGAGCTATTTCAGCGATATGCGTGCAGGCTTTGCCTATATTGCCAAACATGAGTATGTTAAATCATTCTTTTTATTTTGCGCCTTTTTTCTGTTTTTGGCTGCCCCTGTTGCCTTTTTAACGCCGCTGCAAGTTACACGGAGCTTTGGCAATGATGTTTGGCGCCTGACGGCTATTGAAATTACATTTTCGCTAGGCATGATGCTGGGGGGCGGTATTATGACTTCCTGGGGCGGTTTTAAAAACAGGATTCACACGATGACACTGGCCAGCCTTATTATTGGCAGCTGTACTTTGGCTTTGGGGATGATCCCTGATTTTGGGATCTATCTGATTTTCATGGCGTTAGTTGGCATGGCGATGCCGATGTTTAATACGCCGTCTACCGTTTTATTGCAGGAGAGGGTAGAGGCTGATTTTCTGGGCAGGGTTTTTGGTGTTTTAGTGATGATATCAAGTACAATGATGCCGCTGGGTATGCTGGTGTTCGGGCCGCTGGCAGACATGATTGCAATTGAATGGCTGCTGATAGGAACGGGTTTGCTGCTGTTTATTCAGGGATTTTTCCTGCTAGGCAACAAAGTGCTGGTCGAGGCTGGCAAAGCAGCCCTAAAACCTGAGCAGTAATTATGCTTGCTTTTGCCCAAGCAATTTATTAGTATTAATTTAGGCGGCAATTGTTTTTAGTGCAATAGGAGGCTTATTTATGAATGTTAATGGCAAAGAATTGGACGAAGAGGATATACTGGCAGTTTTAAAATCATTTTTGCCCTATTTGAATCGCATCGTAAGAGAGGATATGGCGGTCGGGCTTACAGACTTAAAAGAATATAAAGGATATTTCCGGGCGCGGGAATTCGAGCTGGATCTGCCGGAGGGCAAGCCAATCCGGGGGATTGCCGCAATTGAAGAATGCATACGTACCGGCCGGGATACGTTTGCTGATATTCCGTCGGAAGTTTACGGCCTGCCTATCAAAACAATTTTTACGCCGCTTTATGGCGATAATGGGGAAATCATTGGCACGCTCAGTTCCGGTATTGACCTCAAGCACAGTCTTGAGCTGGTGCGGAATGTGGAGGAGATTGCCGGATCAACAAGCCAGGTTGCGGACAGTGTGCAGCAAATTGCCAGGAGTGCAGGCGAGTTGGCCGCGGCTGGGCAGCGGGTCCTGCAATTGGCTGAGGAATTGGCGGAGAAAAACAAGCATACAGAAGAGATTATCGGGTTTATTAAAAATATTGCCGCTCAGACGAACTTATTGGGGCTAAATGCCGCGATTGAAGCGGCCCGGGCCGGGGAACAAGGCCGGGGATTTGCTGTTGTCGCCGAAGAGGTTAGGAAACTGGCAGATCAGTCTCAGGACGCGACCAAAAAAATTCAGGCTACTTTAAAAGAAATGAATCAGGCGGTTGTTGTGCTGAATGAATCTGTCGAAGCAACAGGGGCGATCAGTCAGGAGCAGGCCGCAACCACGGAGGAATTATCTTCTGTATTAGAAGGGATCAATAGCAATGCGCAAATACTGCAAAAGCATGTGGCCCGCTATAAATAAAAGCAGTAGGCGGCCAGGCTTTGTGGCGTGATGGCGTACATACAGCTGTTCCGCGATCACACGGGGGGTTATTCGACAGGCAAAGGCGCAGTTTGATAAATTTGCAGAACAGGCTTGGGCCTGGTCTGCGGCGCGGGTGGAAAAGCCTTGCGTATATGGCAATACGCAGCTGCGGGGAGGGGGAGTTTTTTTGCAGAAGAAAAAAGCGCTTATTGCCGGTGCAACCGGCCTGGTGGGCAATGAATTGCTGCAAATCCTGTTGCGGGAGAACAGGTATGAGAGCGTCTGCGCAGTGGTCAGAAGGCCTCTGGGGATCAAGCATCCGCAGCTGCAAGAGGTGATCTGTGATTTTGGCCGGCTGGAAGCGGTTAAAGAATATTTCGCGGTCGATGATGTATTTTGCTGTTTAGGCACAACAATAAAAAAAGCGCAGACGAAAGAGGCCATGTACAGGGTAGATGTGGAGTATCCTGTTGCCTTGGCTAAATTGGCTAAGGACCAGGGGGCCAGTCACTTTCTGGCAGTAAGTGCGGCGAATGCGGGCCGGGAGTCGATTTTCTGGTATCCGCGAATAAAAGGCGAACTGGAAGAGGCAATAAAGAATATTCCCTTTGCGGCAATTTCGATTTTTCGTCCGTCGCTGCTTTTGGGAACAAGGACGGAGTTTAGATTGCTGGAGCGTCTGGCAAGCGGATTGGTCCAATTGCTTGCCCGCCTGCTGGGGAGACCCATGCCGGTCCAGGTGGCGATTGAAGCGAGAGTCGTGGCGCAGGCCATGTATCGGATTGCCCGGCTGAAGAATAACCCGGGAGTAAGGATTTATGCCCCCAGGCAGATGGCCGGCTTGGCGGCCGGGGTCTATTGCAACGGTGCCGGACAATAATTACCGTTGCTGCTTGACAGGGCTTAGCTTATATTACAGGAGATGATCTGATGAATGTTTCGTTTCGCGGTGTGCAGCAGAGAAAACTGGGAGATCAGGTAATTCAGCAGTTGCAAGAAAAAATTTCCTTAGGGGAGCTGCAGCCTGGCAATAAAATCCCTACAGAACCTGAGCTTATGAGCCTGTTTGGTGTCGGCCGCTCGACCATCCGCGAAGCGGTATGCGTTTTGGTAAAGGCCGGCCTGCTTGAGGTTCGCCAGGGGGATGGAACCTATGTGCTTAATAAAACCGGCAGTCCGGAGCCGCTGGAGCATCGCCTGCGCCGGGCTGCCATCCTGGAAGTATATGAGGTTCGCCGCCTGCTTGAACTGGAAATAGCGAAACTGGCGGCTCAGCGCCGGACTGGCGATGACCTTGCCCGTATGCGCGAAAGCCTGGATCGGCTACGGGCAGCAAAATGGGGCGAGGATAATCGCGCTTATGTTGCCAGTGATCTTGCGTTTCATCTTGCCATCGCTGCTGCCAGCAAAAATAGCGTTCTTACCGACTTATACCTCAGTTTTGCCAATGTATTGCGGGATGCGCTGGAAAAGCTGCTGTCAGACCCGGAGCTATATCAGAATCAGCTTGCCCTTCATGAACAGCTATTGGCTGCTATTGAACGTAAAGATGAGCAAGCTGCTGAATATTGGACGGCCGAGAATTTAGACAGAACGATGCAGGATTTACAAACTCTGTTGCGATGAATGGTCTCCGTTTTTAATACATCAGATGATAAGATGAAATGGGGAGAAAAAATGAAAAAACGCTTTGTTTGGCTGTTGTCTGCCGGGCATTTATTTACCGATTTGAATCAGGGAGCTTTGCCGGCCATACTGCCTTTTCTTATTTGGGAGTACGGTTTGAGCTACACTGCCGCTGCCGGTCTTGTGTTTGCGGCCAGTTTTGTTTCTTCTGTTGTCCAGCCTTTATTCGGCTATTTTGCCGATAAGGGCTCGAAGCCCTGGCTGATGCCGGGGGGGATTCTGTTAGCCGGCTGCGGCCTGGCGGCAGTGGGTTTGCTGTCGCATTACTGGGCAATGTTTGCGGCTGTAACGGTCAGCGGAATCGGGATTGCCGCCTTTCATCCGGAAGCGGCGCGCATGGCCAACAAAGTTTCCGGCGAGAAAAAAGGAACCGGTATCAGTATTTTTTCCGTCGGGGGCAATGCCGGGTTTGCCTTAGGTCCGGTTATTACCACGGCAGCACTGTTGCTATGGGGCTTAAAGGGTACGCTGATTCTGATTGTGCCTGCAGTCGTCATGGCGGCAATTATAGCTTCCCAGACCGGCAGACTGCAAGAGTTTGCAACACCTGCCCGCACGGTGGGAGATACCCGGAACGAGGCTGTAGAACAAGAAGAATGGGTGCCTTTCTCCAAACTTACGGTAGTCATATTTTGCCGCTCAATCATTTTTTACAGCCTCAATACTTTTTTACCGCTCTACTGGATTAACATACTGCAGCAATCGAAAGCCGCCGGCGGCTCGGCGCTAACTATTTTATTCACGGTTGGGGCAGTGTGCACCCTGTTTGGCGGGCAGCTGGCAGACCGTTTCGGCGCCAACAGGGTTACACGGCTTGGTTTTGCCGCGCTTTTCCCTTCTTTGCTGGTTTTTACCATGGCCGACAATATTACTTCAGCAACCTTGCTGCTCATTCCTATCGGGGCGGCCCTATTTGCCCCTAACAGCCCGATGACGGTTTTGGGACAGAAATATCTTCCCAACCGCCTGGGACTGGCTTCGGGCGTTACCCTTGGCCTGGCAGTAAGCGTGGGCGGAATACTCACACCTATGTTGGGCTGGTTCGCGGACAACTATGGGCTGCTGCTGGCAATACAGATAGTCACTTATCTGTCTGTAGTACCGGCAGTTATGGCTTTTACCCTGCCCGTTCCCAGAATTGACCGGGCTATTGCCGGGGAACCTGCAGTGGAAAAAGGGCATTAAGCTGCCAAGCCAGTCATGCTAAACGAATGGAATAACTGGAAAAGGAAGCGTAGCTAGTCTCGAACCAATTCGAACTAGCCGCTATTAATTGTACTCCTGCAGGGCCTGAAAACTATTCCCGGCGCTAAACTTTACGGAGACCATTATGATCAACTTTTAAAACATTTATGAATTCTATGATCTATGGCGAAAAAATTTTGATTACAACCCCCTGTTTTACTGCTAAACTATAGCCAGTATGTTAACTTGTTATTCAATTCTTTCAGCCTGGGGGGAATTTTATGGATATACGTCTGATGAAAGAGTTTATCTGCTTAGCAGAACAATTGAATTTCAGTAAGGCGGCAAGTAGATTGTATGTCTCGCAATCTGTTCTTAGCAGGCATATCGCGAATCTGGAAAAAATTCTGGGAGTGCAGCTGTTTATTCGGGATACCCAAGCGGTGCAGCTTACAGCTTCAGGCGAATTTGTGCGGGATGAATTTGCCGCTGTTGTTGCTAAGCATGATGAGGCTATGAGAAAAATTAATCAGATGTTGTCCGGTATTGCGGGAGAGTTGCGGGTAGGTTTTCTTGAGCGAGCAGTAAAAAAATTTTTACCAGACTTAATCACCCAATTTCGTTCCAGGTATCCCAATATTTCTTTACAGTTGGATCAATATAATATGGGGGCCTTGGCGCAGGCATTGAAGCGCGAAGAAATAGATATCGCGTTTTCATTGTCTTTTGACCAACCGGAAAAAGGATATAGTTCGAAAACATTGTACCGGGATTCTCTGGCGATAGTTTTGCCTAAGAATCATCCTTTTGCCGGCAAAAAGGTAATTTCACTTGCCGATTTAGCACAGGAACCCTTTATTTTTGCAGGCAAAGACGAATCTCCCGGAATGTTCAAGCGTGTAATTGAATTATGTATGGCAAATGGATTTTCACCAAATATTATTAAACAGTATTCTTTTCCGGAAAATGCATTGCTAATGGTGAAAACAGGGCTAGGTATTGCTATACTGTCCCGCCATATGGAATCGACGGATTCGGATCTATGGTTTGGGAGTATAGAAGGGGATAATACGAAAATTGACGTTGTTATTACTTGGAAAACAGCAAATACCAATCCTGCTATCCAACTTTTCTTAAAACTGCTTGATTCTAGTGGTCCGCCTACACTGAAATCATAATTACTTCGCGGGCCTTTTTCCGCCATGCTTCGTTGTCGTCGGCTTACATATGTCCGATATGCGCGCGTCCTCCGCCTCGCCTGGCGAAAAAATTCCCACGAATTATTTTACGCTTTCAATGTAGTCGGACCACTAGTCCATTCTGATAGTAATCCACCTGCTATCAATTAGAAATTGTTAGCAGGTGGATTATTTTTTTAGTTGGAGATAGTTCTAATTTCGTTATGCAATTTCGGAATAATGAGACGCAAAAATCACAATTCGCAGACTCCGAAAAATTAGTTAATATAAGAGTAGCTGCTGGTTAACTTTTGAACTGTAAGGATCATGTTTGGCTAAATATTGTAGAGTTCATCGCGGGGCTAACAAGGATTGGCCGGCGAAGCCGGATAGGCAAGCCGGCGGTAAAGGCTGCCAATCCAACTCCCCGGGTATTTGACCGGAATAGAATTTGGAGGTGTAAATAAAATGAGTCACAATCATAATTCATGGGGTTGGATGCTGGCATTAGACTTCTTTTTTTGCGGTATGGGCGCCAGTATGCTGGTTGTTGCCGGAATAGCTGATTTGTTTTTTGGGGCCGGCAGGACTTCTCTGTTAGGTAATTTTATGGGTCCTTTTTTTGTTGCTTGTGGCCCAGCCCTGCTGACTCTTGAACTCGGCCGTCCTTTCCAGGCCTGGCGGGTTTTTGTAAACTTCCGGGCGATGCTTACTAAGGGAGCCTGGACTATGACCCTTTGTATTATTTTCGGCTTCGCTTACTTTGCAATCGAATTTCTGCCTATTGCTCCCGCCCTTATCTCCACTTACTTCGGAATCGAAATTTTGCCTATTGTTTCCGGTTTCGCCTCCGCTTACTTCGGCATCGAAACTCTGCCTTGGAGCAGATTGGCGGCACTGCGTCAAGTTCTAGCCATACTCTGTATTATCACGGGATTGGTAGTCGCTATTTATCCTGGCATCTTACTGGGCAGGCTTAAATCCTGCCCGTTATGGAACGGTCCGGGGTTAATGGCATTGTTTCTGTTGTCTTCGCTGGCAACCGGAATTGCTGCCCACATGGTTTGCGGTTTCATCTTGCCGGCAGTTTCCAATAGCATATTGGAAAGGTTGCCCATGCTGTTGGCAGCGCTGCTTTTTATCCAGTTTATCTTCTGGGCGGCTTATATATGGATTAAAATTACCGGCACCACCGAACAGGAGGCCGAGGCTGCCCGCAGATGGACCAAGGGCGGCCGCTATGCGGCGCTGTTTAAAATTGGGTTTATGTTATGCGGGACCGTGCTGCCGCTGATCCTCTTGTTCTTCGCCAACCCAATTGCTGAGGCGGTTGCCGCCTTACTTGTCATCTTTGGCGGCGCAATCATACGTAACCTGGTTCTTTACAGCGGACAAGACGGTACAGGCGCACCCGCGATTCTGGGTCCGGTTTTAACGAATGTGAGAACCGAGTAAGGCAAGACTGGAACCCGGTTGCAAATGGATTAGGAGGTAGAAAAAAATGAGGTACGGAATGTTGATCGATTTGAATAAATGTAGTGCCTGCGGAGCCTGTGTCATAGCTTGTAAGATCGAACAAGGTACGCCTCATCAAACGTATTGGGGCAACCTGTTTTATAAAGAGGTGGGCCGCTATCCTTTCGCTAAAAGGCGCCACATTCCCATGGCGTGCATGCACTGCGCCGACGCCCCCTGTGTCAAGGAGTGCCCGACGAAAGCCAGTCATTATGATGAAAATGGGTTGGTACTGGTAGATGCCGATAAATGTGTTGGCTGCAAGGCCTGTATTATTGCCTGCCCCTACGGTGCGCGCCATTTCAATTTCAGTACGCCTACCAATAATCCCTATTGGGGTAAGGGGCAGGAGGCAACGCCTTTTGCTTTGGCCAAGGCCGATTGCCATCGGCCGGGGACAGTTGGCAAATGCACGTTTTGCGTCAGTCGCTTACAAGAAAACAAGCAGCCGGCCTGTGTTCAGACTTGTATAGTAAACTGCCGTATTTTCGGTGATCTGGATGATCCGAACAGCGAATTGGTCAAAAAGATTCATGAGAAGGATGCGGTTCCCCTGCACTCGGAGTTGGGGACTAAGCCTTCCGTATATTATGTGGGTGAATTTTAAGGAAGCAAATAGCAATAGTTCTGAAGGAAGTGGTTGAAATGTTTAGCAGCATAAAAGAATCTTTAAAAAAAATAAAGGTTAACAGCGCTGCGACAGCAGCTGTAAGCGGCGGGGAATTGGCTTTAAAAACTGCCGCTGTTTGGGCTGAAGGCAGTCCGGTTTCCAATGAGAAGAAGGAATATAAGGGGTATTGCCACATGTGCATGGCAGTTGGGTCGTGCAGCAATATCGTTACCGTAGAAAACGGTGTTGTGACGAATCTTGAAGGGGATCCGGAGCGCACGACCAACCGCAGCACCTTATGCGCCCGCGGCAAGGGCGCAATCATGAATATGTATAACCCCTATCGTATTAAAGCCCCCATGAAGCGGACCAATCCCCAGAAAGGGATGAATGAAGACCCGGGGTGGGTGGAAATCTCCTGGGAGGAGGCAATCCAAATTGCGGGACAGAAATTAAAGGAGGTCCATGAGCGCGATCCGCGCGAACTTGTGCATTTTTATGGATTTGCCGCCTACGAGTGTTCTCATGGCACCTTTGGTCATGGCCATTGGGCAAAGTCCGTTTTTGGCACGCCCAATGCAAGCAGCTGCAAAGGACAGCAGTGCGCTGTTCACTACGGCGGAGCGCTGACAATGACGGCCTTCCCTACGGTCAATTATGATGCCGCCCACGTGAAATATATCGTTGCTTTGGGGAAGGGGCTGGGGCTTGATATCGGCGGCGCTAACGGAGACGCCAGAGGCGCCGTTTATGCCTGGGAAAATGGCATGCACAGTGTAGTAATCGGCCCTTATTGTAATATCGAAGCCGGCAAAGGCGAATGGATTCCTTCCAGACCGGGAACGGACCTTTCCATTGTATATGCGTTTTTGCATACGATTGTATATGAGATAAACCGTTTTGACCTTGATTTTGTCAAGCGAAGAACCAATGCGCCTTATCTGATTAATGGCAAGGGCGAATATGCCCGCGGCAGCAGCGGAAAACCTCAAATCTGGGATGCCGCAAGCGAAAGTATGAAAGATTTTGATGACATTAGTCTGCAGGATCCGGCCCTGGAAGGCAGCTTCGCTTGGCATGGGGAAGATGTTCGGCCGGCGTTTGCCTTGTTTAAAGAAAGCCTTAGGCACTTTACGCCTGAATGGGCCAGCAGGATTTCCGCTATTCCTGCAGACACCTTGCGGCGAATTGCGACTGAGCTCGTCGACCATGCGCAAATCGGCAGCACGATTAATATTGACGGGCAAGTCATGCCATACCGGCCCTCAGCGGTAATATTGGGCCGTGGTGTATCCAATCATGTCGACGGCACGTTGATTGATTGCTTCAGTCGTGTTCTGAATATGCTTTTAGGCAATATTGGCTATCCGGGTGGGATCACTTCTACTGGTTCGGCTCTTTATAAAAGAAATGCCGACGGTGTCGTTGAACCTATTTCCGAAGCCACGACGGCTACCAGTTTTCATTGGCCGCCGCAGTATTTGGATTTGTATGATTTTTTCCCGCACAGGCATTCCACCAATGCGCTGATGCTGCGTGTTATGTGCGATCCGCAAGCATGGGGGTTTGATTATAAGCCGACCGTGCTGTTTTCATCCGCCGCCAATCCTGTTACCTGTTGTGGTGACCCGGATATTGCCATCGAGGCCTTAGCCAAATTGGATTATGTTATCTACCATGCCTGCTATCATATGGATGAAATGGCGATGATGTCAGATCTGTTATTGCCCGAGGGCGCAGCCTTGGAAGAGGATTCGCTGCATTTATTTCCCGGCATTGAAGCCACGATTACCACAGGCGAAAAGGACTTCTATACCAAGCACAGAGGAATTATCTGGAAAAATGGCGTTGGCCGTTTATATAACACGATGAATGGCAACGACGTCCTGATCAAAATCCTGAAAGAGGCAGGCCTCCTGCCGGCTCTCAATGACTGGGTCAATAAAAACGGCTGTGTCGGTATTCCGAACCCGGGCAGTCCTAAATTTAAAGACCCGCGCTATCAGCTGGATGTAAATAAGGAATACACCATCATGGAGATGTGGGATCTTAATTTAAAGAGCAGCGGACTCGGCATTGATCTGAATTACCTGAAGGAGCATCGGTTTTTCCCTACGCACGGTATGAAATCCAATGCCGACTTATACCCTTCGCACCGAGATAAAGAAACCCGCTTCCCGATTTATCTGATGTCCCAGAAACACAGCGGTGATTTTCTTATTGCCGAAATTCAAAAAGCACGGGTCGATCCGAAGAAATATGTGGGCGTCTCTCTGGCTGAATTAAGGCGTCGTTATACGGCTGTGCCTTATTATCCTGATGATAGTCTCAGACCGATCTTTAATCATCCGCCGGAATACGATATGTCGAGCTTTACCTTCCGGATGCCCATGTTCTTGTACCGCATGGGTTCGATGGATCAAAACCCCATTACCAGAGATTGGAGTTCAAAATACCACCCGGAATTTAATACGGTATTGATCAATGCCGAAACCGCCAGAAAAAAGGGAATTAATGAAGGTGATCTAATCGTTGTTGAATCTCAATTCGGGAAGACACAAGGCAGAGCTTATCTGACACAGCGCTGTCATCCGGAAACAATTGGCATCGGCGGAACCCTGGGGCGAAAAACACGCTGGCTGGGAAAGGACCTGGTGAATGATACCAGCTATAACGATATTTGGGGTGCCCCAATAGGCTATGTTGATCCGATTGACGGAGCGGTTGAATTTACCATTGCTGTTAAGGTTTACAAAGCAGCAGAACTGCCTGGGAAAAATCGGCGGACCGCTAGGACAACCCGGAAAAGGGGGCTGTTGCGAGGGCCACTGGCAAAGGAGGAAATATAATGGCTCATGAGACTGAGATGACCCAGGAAGTTAGGTTAAAAAAAAGGATAGAAAGCTGCCGGTTTTTTAATTCTGTATTTTTAACCCTGCCCGATCATGATTTTGTCAAGCAAATTTTTGCGTTATCTGCGAGTGACGATACGGAAAGCCGGGGTATGCAGGCGATTCGGCAATATGCGCAAAAACACCGGCTGAATGCGGTAGCGGATACTTTACAGGAAATAGCGATTGACCGGTCCAGATTGATTCGCGGCCTGTCGAAAAGAGGGCCTCGTCCTCCGTATGAATCGATTTATATCAAAGAACCGCCGCAGAATGTTATGGGCAGCTTGCATCAATTCTACGCCAAGCTAAACTGCGGCGTATGTGAAACGTTGCGCGAACCCGGTGAACAAATTGGGGTGGAACTTGCTTTTGTCCAATTGCTGTTGGAGCATCAGCTTAAGGCCTTGGAAAGTGGCAATGTGGACAAGGTTAAGAATTATCAGGGCATACTTCGGAATTTTTTACGGCAGCATTTGGGACGTTGGGCCTTAGAATATGCCCAAGAGATGGAGCGATATGCCCGAACTGATTTTTACCGGGGCATTGCTTTATTGCTTAAGGATTTTATGCAGCAAGAGATGGAATTCTAATGAACTGATCGTTTAATAGCTTGGATAGCGGATCATCTACATATACCGAACCGGTCCGCTTTTCCTTGCGGTGCATGATCTGATAAAGTGAGACTAAGCTGCAGCTGGAGTTTTAACTCCACCTGCAGCTTAGTCTCGACTTATCCGCTCTTAGGGTATATCTTCCGAAGAAAGGATCAGTTAGTATTTTTTCACAGTTAGAATGAATCCGGCAAGGGCAAGAGCACCAACTGCCGCGATGCAGCTTAAAAACAAAATTCCGCTTTCGGTATGCCCGGACAGTGTGATTACAACGCCTACTGCTACTGGCACCAAGCCCGATATTCCTTTCCCGATCCCGGTCAGTATTCCTGCACTTGTACTAATCGTATTGGACGGAACTAAGTCTTGGAGAAGTGTAAAACACGCTGGACCGCCAAATCCTAAAAACCCGATACCAATAGTTATCAGTAATGCCGACATCATGTTATCAGAAGCCTGCACCGACAAGTATATTCCTGTGCCGGCACCTGCCATACAGGTGAGAAGCATTGGCGCTCTGCGACCGTACTTATCCATAAGGTATCCGCACAGTATCTTCGTAACAATCATTATCAAGAACGGTGCGGACGCTAGCACCCCCATGGTTGCCCAGGAAAATCCGCGTGCGTCTTTCAGGTATGCAGGCAACCAGGACAAAGCACCATAATATACAGAAGCATGGGCCGCATAAAATATAACTACCAGCCAGTATTTGTAATCTAATAGGACTTTTTTTATGCTTGCGGTATAGCTTCCGGTTTCGAGATGCTCCTGGCCCTCACGTTCTTTAGCTAAGCCAGTTTCAATATAGCTCAGTTCCAAATCATTAACTTTCTTGTGTTGCCTTGGCGTATCGGCTGTGCAAAACCATATTAACGCTAGCGGTATTAAGCCGATTGCAGAAAGAAAAAAGAAACTAAATTGCCAGTTAAAGTAATATAATACCGTTGCCAGCAGCGGCATGGCAACAGCTGGAGCAAGTCCGATACCAACTTGCCATACTGAATTGGCTTTACCGCGTTCACTAGGTGGAAACCAACTTTTAACAAACGTACTTTGCTGGGGAAAGTGCATGGATTCTCCTATTCCAAGAAATACACGGGTTACAATTAGTAATGTAAAATAGGGCGCCATCCCACCAAGTGCTAATGATATTACCCAGGCCAAAATAGCGATCCCCATTGCTTTTCTCGGACCTAAATAATCGCCTAACGGGCCTAGAATGACAGTAGAAATACCATAAGCAACTAGAAACGCGCTCATAATCAAACCCATTTGCGTAGGCTGGCCAGTAATTCCCATATCTGCGAGGAATTTTGCATCCGCTATTAGGAGTGAAACATTTGCCCTGTCGAACTGGGTTACCATAACCGTTATTAGCAGAATAAACGAAAGAAAATGCCGCTGGCGTGTCGGTTTTATGACCTTTGCCGCCGCTTTATTGAGAGTATTTTGTTCGTGCTCCATTTTAATCACACCCATCCGTATTTTACTAGTACCTTGCCAAATCTAATCATCTGAAGTGCCAACGCCAATTCCTCTTCCTTATAATGCCGTGCTTTGGCTCTCATTGTTTACACTTTACACCTTGGTCTTGCTCCAAGGTCAATACTCCGCTCAAGACTATTGATCGCCTGTGTATTAGATTTTCGTATTGTTTAATGCGTTTATATATATTGTCAAACTGTAATGGGGTGAATAATTATGTTATATAAAATTGGCGATATTGCAAAGTTGCTAGGAACTACCACTGACACGTTACGGCATTATGAAAAAAGAGGGTTAGTTAAGCCGATCAAAAATAAAGATAATGAATACCGTTACTATGACTTTTGGGATGTTAATTTTATCATTGATTCTTTATGGTTTCGGGCGTTCGAGTTTTCAATTGACCAGGTTGCAAATTTGCTTAAAGCCCCTACAGTTCAGGACTTGAGTAACCTATTTGAAAAAAAAGAAAACGAGTATCGAAAAAAAATACAGCATTACGAACTTCTTCTGGAACGTTCCGAACAGCATAGAAACGAAGTTTCGCGCATTCAAACCTTTATAGGGAAATGCGATGTTCAGTGGCGCCCTGAATATTTTCGATATATCAACCGCTATAGTGAAGACTTTGAGATTGCCCCTCCCCTGCTAAGATCAACTCAGAAATGGCTGGAGGTAATGCCGTTTGTCCATCGCTATTTTGAGATTCCGCACAAAGCTTTGCTGCAGAGAGAAATACAGGATTATCAATGGGGTTTTGAGCTTTCAAAGTATTATGTCGAAAAGTTAGGACTAAAATTAGAACCACCAAATGTGCATGTACCTGAGGCGAAATGTATCCACTCGGTTTTTAAGAGCAGCGAAAAGGGGAATTTTTCCCCGCGCCATCTGGATTATATGGTTTCTTATGCGCATGAAAATGGAATGACCATTACTGGACCAGCGTCAGGTATATTACTTGCAAGCCTATTAGAAAATGGACAATATACCGGATATTTTGAAGCATGGATTCCGGTTGGGTAGTGCGGTATGGGTCGGCGTAATGCCAAGCAAGGCACAGGCCAAGAAAAAGTAGTTGAATCAAGCCCGGGAATTGAGTATGATAAAATAAGAATATTAAATTAATAGCAAACATGAGTAGCTTGAATATGATAGCAGAATAAAATTCTGGTATATAGTAGTTAAGCCTAGCTTTTTAAAAAGCAACAGCTTTATTGTTGCTTTCTATGGGCTAGGCTTTTTTATCCTGTAAGAAAGTTTAACTTTCCGCCTGGATAAGGGCAACATCAGCTTCCGCTTTCGCTAAGGCTCGGCGCAAGCCGTATTTTTTTATGTGAAGTAAGTATTGAGTGAGCCATTCAGTGACTGCTTTAGAGAAAGAATTGTCCTGCTATGGCCTTGACAAGCTTATTAATTATATATTATGTTTTACATAGCATATATTGTCTGAAAATTATGGGCCTTACAAAAAAAATCGGTTGAGCCTGACTTATAATTAGGTAAGCAGAAGACTAAAAGGAATGATCACATTGGGATTTATCAATAAACTTGAATTTAGGACAAAACAGGAGCTTGTGTATAAAGAAATAAGAAGCTTAATCGTTAATGGGAATTTTGCCCCCGGCGAACGGTTGGTTATTACTTATCTGGCTAAAGAATTGGCAGTAAGCGAAAGCCCGATCCGGGAAGCGTTAAAGCGATTAGTTTCCGAAAATTTTGTGGTCGAACAGGGCGCTGGACTATATGTTGCTCAGTTATCGAAGGAGCAGTTTTTAGAGATGCTGGATGTTCGTCTGCAGCTGGAATTAATTGCGATCCGGCTTTCGGCTAAATATATTACAGACCATGGAATTCAGGGCCTTAAGCAAGACCTAAATGAGATGGAAGAGGCGCTGCGCCGGGAAAACTTAGGGGAATACTATGCCTGGCATAAAAAATTCCATGTGGATTGTTTTGCTTTCTGCAATGTTCCCTATTTAATCAGGGCATTGACTGATGCTGCCGATCATAATGAGCGTGGCATTAATATCTTTAACCTCCGGATCTGGCGGGAAAAACCGGATATTAAGCAACATAGGAAAATTTTACATGCCCTGGAGATGCACAATGAAAATGGAGCAGTCCAGGCATTGGAATTAAATAGAAAGAAAACTTTTAATTTTTATAATGAACAATTAACAGGCGATTAACAATTACAGAGTTATTAATATTTTTAAATATTGACAGAATAAAATTATTATACTATATTTTAAATATGAAATACAGTATAGACTATATTATCTGAAAAATGGCTAATCAGGCCGGGAGACACCCGGAAACATCCGGCGAGAGGAGGATTGAGTAATGAAAACACTGCTATTTTCCGCCCATGCTCAGCTTCCGGAAGGAACAGATATATATGAAAACTTCAAGTATGTATCCTTAGTATTGACTGTTGACGGCAATAATGGGACAATACTGGAATGTTCCACACCCGTATATTGTAAACATACCAGTGATTTTGTAGCTGATATTGTAAGCGGGAAATCGTTGGAAAAAGACGTAAGTGTAATACTTGCGGAAATTGAAAGCAGAATGTATACAGGCTCCAAGCGTTCTCTGATTACGGCGGTGCAAATGATTCATAATCGCTATATGATGGTCAAAGAGAAAAAACTGGTCAAAAAAAATGCGTAACGGCTGACTGGCTATAAAAGGCAACCCGGCTGTCTGTCAGTTGGAGTATAAAAAACAGTTGAACAAATTAAAAAATGTAAGTATAATAAATTAAGAATATTAATTATATTGTCATGATGAGTAGCTTGAATATGATACCGGAGTGAAAATTCGGTATAAAGTAGTTAAGCCTAGCTCTTATAGAAAAGCAACGTATATTCGTTGCCTTCTAGGGGCTAGGTTTTTTTATTTGCCCATATCAGGTTCTCCGGCAGAGAAGGGGAGGTAATACCATTTTCATTGCGGTGCCGGGAAGTGCGGCGTAATGCAACCGTTACGGCTGCCGGCATAATTGACAAACAGCCAAAAACAGGGAGGGACAAATAATGATCTTTGTGAAAGCCAGTGAGGGAAGTTGTTATGATGCCAAAAATCACTTCAATATGTGGGGAATCCGCAAGCTGGGGGCACCGGAAGGAACCAAAAATGTAACCATGTCAATCTCCGAGTTTCTTCCTAACGGCGGAGCGACCATGTCTTCGGCCGATAAGGAGCGGATTTACTATATTCTGCGGGGCTCTATCCTTGTCCGGGACGGACAGGGAACCGAGTATATCATGCACGAGAACGATGCGATTTACATTGGGCCTGGCGAAAGCCGGGAGATGGCTGCTAATGGCAATGTAGCCGCAAGGGTTTTGGTGACGGTAGTAAACTGTTAGGCTGGAAGCGGCGGCGGTTCCGCCACTGGCTCTCTGACAGCATTGTAAACAACAAGGAGGAATTTATTATGGCTTATATGCCTCTGGATAAATCCAGACTCTATCTGGATGATTCTAAAATGACGAAAATTTACGATCTCTCCCTGCCTTGGGGTGTGGATACCCCGTTGTGGCCATTTCCCGGTCCCCGGCAAGACCTGCTGTTTCCGCGCGGCCAGTATCTGGGCCGGTTTCATAAGCGCACAATGACCTACACGGGCACGCTTCACGCCGGCACCCACATGGACGCCCCCAACCATGTCCTGCACGAAGAGGAGGTGGATCGCGCCGCGAATGGCTACACTCTGGCCGAAATACCTCTTTGCCGCTGCATTGGTACAGGTATCATCATTGATATGCGTTATTTAAAAGACGAGTTTGAAGCGAAATGGAATGCTGCCGGCGGCGACCCAGCCAAGATGGGCGGCGATATCTGGCACGAGATCAAACCGGCCGAGGTGGAGGCCGCCTGCCAAAAGGATGGACTTGAGATTCGGGCAAATGACTGGGTTATCATCAACACGGGGTTCCATCACTACTGGCGGGTGAATAACGACAAGTACTATAATTATTACCCCGGCTCCGGCCCTGACCTTGCTAACTGGCTTATTCACGAGAAGCACATCAAGGGTATTTCCGGCACCTGGGGCGCTACTGACGCCCCGCTCTGGCATCACCCCTTAAAGGAGCAGATGCCCTGGCTGGATGCTGCTTACCGTGCCGCTACCGGTAAGGACCCCGCAGCGGCGTTCCCCGACTATGAGCCCTGCCACCGTCTCTACATGCAGCATGGCATTTGCACCGTGGAAAACGGCGGCGGCGATATCGACGAATGCACCGGCAAAAGAATGATTATTGCCGCTTTCCCCTTCCGTTGTGAAATGGCCGACGGCGGCTTTGTCCGTCTGGTCGCATGGGAAGAAGGCTCGTTTTAAGCGGTTTTGCGTGGGTAGCAAATTTCATTGAGAGTTACCGGTAACTAGATTTTAGATATAGGAGTTAAGAGCATGCGAAAAATAGAAGACATTAAAAAGATTGCGGTTTTGGGAGCGGGCACCATGGGGCCGGGTATTGCGCAAAGCTTTGCCACCGGCGGCTATGAAGTCTGCGTGTATACCCGGTCTGACGTTACAGTGGAAAAAGCCCGTTCCATTCTGCATTCCAGTCTCAAGACCTTTGCCCAGGAAGGCATGATTGAGGCCAATGAGGTTGAGACGATATTCAACCGGGTTAGTTTTAGCCGCACCGTAGAAGAAGCAGTGGTTGACTGCGACTTCGTCATGGAGACGATTGTTGAAAATCGCGATGCCAAGGCAGAACTGTATGCGCTCCTGGATAAAATTCTCCCGGCGGATGTGTACATCGCCTCGAATACCTCTTTTCTGAACATTTTTGAGATTATGCCTGAGCGGCGGCTGCCATACACCATTATTGCCCATTGGTATGCACCGCCGCAGCTCATTCCGCTGGTCGAGGTGGTCAGAAATGACAAAACCCACTCTGAGGCCGTAGCCGTGGCCATGGCTATGCTGAACCAAAGCGGCAAAACGCCGGTGCATATGAAGAAATTTGTTCCCGGCTACATTGTAAACCGGATGCAGATGATCTTAAACCAGGAAGTTTTTTATCTGCTGGACAATGACTACTGCACGGCCGAGGACATTGATATGGCAGTTAAGGCCAGCTTTATTCCCCGGGCCATGGTCGTCGGTCTGGTGCAGCGCTTTGATTTCACCGGTCTGGACATGAGCGCCAATAATTTCAAGAACAAGAGTTATGTCATGCCTGAGCAGAACTATCATCCCAAGGCGCTGTTTGAACGCGTTGACAAGGGAGAATACGGGGTTAAGACAGGCAAAGGCTTCTATGATTACAGCGGCCGCACAACGGAAGAGGTTCTGGCCAAGCGGGATAAGCAGCTGTTTGCAGTGTTTAAAGTTGCCAAAAAACTTATGGAAGATCCTGTGTAAGTAAGTCCTTTCATTATTTTATGCAAAAGGTAAAGGTGATGAATTATGAAGAAAAAACTGATTATAACCGCCGCTCTTTGCGGTGCAGGCACAACCAAGGCACAGACACCGCATGTTCCGATTACACCGGAGGAAATTGCCGCCGACGTAGTGGCTTGCGCCAAAGCCGGCGCTGCTGTCGCTCATCTCCATGTGCGTGATGAAAACGGTAAGAACACCATGGCAACCGAGAAGTTCGCAGAGGTGGTGGGCAAGGTACGCAAGGCTGTCGCTGATGCGGGGCTTGATATTGTACTGAACCTCACAACTTCCGGCAGCGCTTTTTCCGACGAGTTACGCATCGCTCACCTTGGGGTTTTGCAGCCGGAGATGTGTTCTTATGACCCTGGTTCCATGAACTGGGCCAATAGTTTCGTCTTTCTCAACACGCCGGTTTTCCTGGAAAAGCTGGGGACTAAGTGCCAGGAACTGCAAGTGAAACCTGAAATCGAGATTTTCGATGCGGGCATGATTGGCAATGTCGAGTACTACATCAAAAAAGGCTTCCTGAAAACACCGCTTCATTGCCAGTTTGTACTGGACGTACCTGGCGGCATGCCCGGCAACATTGAATCTCTTGCCTATCTGCTGCCCAAGCTGCCGCAGGGATCGACCTGGTCGATCACCGGCATCGGCAGGAGCCATGTGCCGATGATGCTGGCCGGGCTGGCTGCCGGCTGCGACGGATTGCGGGTTGGCCTTGAGGATAACATCTTTATGGAGAGAGGGGTTTATGCAACCAACGCCCAGCTTGTTGCGCGGGCTGTTGAATTTGGCAAAATGGCCGGCCGGGAAATTGCCTCGGCTGCGGAAGCTCGTCAGATACTTGGCCTGATAAAACATCAATAAATTGGCTAAACGGGGAGTGAATTTGAATGGCAAATATATTCTCACTTGAGGGCAAAAATGCAGTAGTGGTAGGCGGGGCCGGCGGAATTGGCCAGGCGATAGCCCAGGGTCTTGCAGAAGCCGGCGCCAAAGTTGCCATCGCCAGCAGAAGCATGGATTCTCTCCAAAGAGCAGCTCAGGAAATAAAAGCGGCGTGTGGCCTTGCTGTAAAATATTATACTGTTGATGCTGCGGTCGAGGCGAGCGTGGAGGCCTTGGTAACCGAAGCAGTAAGGGATTTTGGCAAAGTGGACATTCTTGTGAATGCCCAGGGCTTCAACAAGAAGTTCAATGCCGAAGATTTCCCCATGGATGCTTTTCAGAAAATGTTTGATGTGAATGTAATCGGTGTCATGATGTGTTGCAAGCATTTCGGCAAGCATATGATCCAAAATGGTTATGGCAAAATAGTCAACTTATCCTCGGTACGGGGTAGGATTGCGACCAAAGGTCCAGGCAACGTAGGTTATTGTAGCACCAAGGGTGCCTTGGACATGATTACCCGCCAATTAGCATCTGAGTTCGGCCAGTACAACATAACCGTAAACGCCATTGGCCCGACGATTACCGAAACGCCGATGATGACCGATATTCTCAACAGCCGCGGACCCAATGCCAGAAAGGATATTGCTGATGGCCTGCCCATGAAAAGAATGGCTCTGCCCTCCGATTGTATCGGACCTGCCGTGTTTCTGTGTTCGGATGCTTCCGGCTTTGTTACCGGCAATATCATTTATCCGGATGGCGGTCTGACGGCCATTGGGTAATCGTTAGTATAAATCCTGGCAGCAAAGGTGAGGATGACCGCCGCCCCAATAAGTCGGCGGTCATCTTATAAGGAATAATAAATTGCTATTGTCAATTAATGGGGGAAATAAAATGCAGGAAGTTGTTATCGTAAGTGCCGTTAGGACGGCTGTAGGCAAAATGGGCGGGACGCTAAAAGACCTGCAACCGGATATTTTAGGGAAAATCGTAATTGAGGCAGCAGTCAATAACGCGCAGATTGAACCGGCTGCTATTGATGAAGTCATCTTTGGCCATGTAAAACAAAGTGCTGATGTGCCAAATGTTGCCAGGGTAGCGGCCTTAAGAGCAGGCATACCTGTAGATGTCCCGGCCTATACGGTAATGAGACAGTGTGCCTCCGGGTTACAGGCTGTGAACAACGCCGCCCAGGCTATCCTGTGCGGCCTGGCCAATATTGTTGTTGCCGGCGGGGTGGAAAGCATGAGCAATGCTCCTTACTACCTGCGTAATGGCCGGTACGGCTTTGGTTCAGGCAATGCTGTTGTTTATGATTCTAATATCGAAAGTCAAATCCGCGCGCAGCCCATGGAAGTGTACGGTCAGCTGAATATGGGGTTAACGGCAGAGAACCTGGCGGAGAAATATCGAATTAGCCGGGAAGAACAGGATCGCTTTGCCCTGGCAAGTCAGGAAAAGGCGGCCAGAGCTATTGCGGAAGGCAAGTTTCGGGATGAGATTATTCCTGTTACCGTTTTGAGAAAGAAAGCGGATCCCCTTGTTTTTGACACCGACGAGTTCCCGCGCAAAACGTCGCTGGAACAATTAGCCAAACTATCACCCGCTTTCAAGGCCGGAGGAACGGTTACCGCCGGCAACTCTTCCGGCCGTAATGATGGTGCCTCGTGCCTGGTGCTGATGTCGGCTAAAGAAGCGCAGCGGCAGAATCTCCGGCCGCTTGCCATTCTGCGCAGTCAGGCCGCGGTCGGTGCTCCGCCGGAGATTATGGGCATTGGTCCGGTTGCCGCCACCAGAAAAGCGTTGCAGCTGGCAGGCTTGCATCTCGGCGACATTGGCCTGATTGAACTCAATGAAGCTTTTGCTGCGCAAAGTATTGCCGTCATCAAAGAACTGAATCTAAACACAGATATACTGAACGTCAATGGCGGCGCCATTGCCCTGGGGCATGCCCTCGGCAGCTCCGGGACCAGAATTATGGCGACTCTGATTTATGAAATGAAAAGGCGGAACGTGAAATATGGGCTGGCGACGCTGTGCATCGGCGGGGGAATGGGCGTGGCCGATGTTATCGAATTGGTGTAATGCCTAACCGGCCTTGGTTGTAGCCAGCGGGTTGAGTACTGAAGCAAAGGCGGGATGGAAGGTATGATCTACCGGAATTTTGACCAGCTCATAGAGCTGGTTCGCTCTAACAATAAGAAAAAAAGAACAGTAGCTGTCGTGGCTGCCCAGGACAGTCATACCCTGGAAGCGGTCAGCCTGGCTGTTAAAGCGGAAATCGTAAATCCTGTGCTGATCGGGCCTAAAGAACAGATCAAAGGACATCTGGCAATACTTGACGAGAATCCTTCCGATTACACTGTCATCCATACAGAGACTGCAGAAGAAGCAGCCTATACAGCTGCCGGCTTGGTGCAAACCGGTCAGGCCGATTTTCTGATGAAAGGCCTGATCCAGACCAGCAGCCTCATGCGGGTATTGCTTAGTGACAAAGCCGGATTTCGGACCGGCAGCCTGATCTCCCATCTGGGTTTTGTCCAAATCCCCAATTACCATAAACTTATGGGGATTACCGATGTGGCTCTTAATATATATCCTGATTTGAATCAGAAACAGGCCATCCTGGAAAATGCCGTAGCCACAATGAGCCGTATGGGCTTTGATACGCCTAATGTGGCTGTTTTGGCGGCCAGCGAGGACATAAACCCTAAAATACCGGAGACTGTTGACGCTGCCGAACTGAAAAGACTGAATCAGGCAGGCAGCCTGTCCGGTTGCGTGGTAGAGGGACCAGTTTCTTATGATTTGGCCATCAGCAAAGAAGCGGCAGCAATTAAAGGCATTGCCAGTAAAGTCTGCGGCGAGGCTGATTTATTGGTGCTACCCAACCTCGCTGCCGGCAATATCCTGTATAAAGCCTTGCGTTATTCGGCCGGGGCCAGGACGGCAGGGATGGTTATCGGCGGCAAAGTGCCAATTGTGTTAACCTCACGGGCTGCCGAAGTGGATGGTAAATTTTTGCCGCTGGTTTTGGCTGCTTCGGCCACTTACTAATTGCAACGGCGCCTGTAAGACTAAATAGGGAATAAACACTGTTAGAGGTGCAGCAAATTTATGATGGAAAAAATCTATAAGATTTTGTCGATTAATCCTGGTTCCACATCAACCAAGATTGCGGTATATGAGAATGAAAGCGAACTTTTTCAGAAAACGGTTTTACATGATGCTGCTCAATTAGCTTCGTATGAGTCAATGGTTGATCAGCTGCAAATGCGTAAAGCGGCAATTTTGAATTGCTTGCAGGAGGCTGATTTTTCCTTAACAGAGCTGGCGGCCGTGGCCGGCCGCGGTGGGAAACTCCCGCCCTTGCGGCAGGGGGCCTATAAGGTTGACCAAGCAATGGTTGATTTTCTCACCTACCGGCCGATTGACGACCATGCCTCGAATCTGGGCGCTATCCTGGCCTACGAACTTGCCGGTTCTACCGGTATCCCGTCTTATATTTATGATGCGGTGGTGGTCGATGAACTGGAGGAGATTGCCAGGCTGACGGGCGTGCCGGAGCTTACCCGCAAAGCCTCCTGCCATGTGTTGAATATGCGGGCTGTTGCTTTGAAAACCGCAAAAAAACTGAACAAGGATTTCCAAGCTGTAAACTTTATCGTCTGCCATATGGGCGGCGGCATAACCGCAACTGTAATCAGCGGGGGCAGAATGATTGATGTTCTTACTGATGAAGAAGGGCCATTTTCGCCGGAACGGGCCGGCCGCGTGCCCAGCCGGCAATTGGTGGACCTCTGCTTTTCGGGCCAGCATAACCGGGCGTCTGCTACCAAGCGGATGCGCGGCCAGGGCGGTCTGGTTGCCTATCTGGGAACGAATAGCGCGCTGGAAGTGGAAGCCAGGATCAATAACGGCGACAAATACGCAGAATTAATATATCAGGGTATGGCGTATCAGGCTGCCAAAGGCATTGGTGAATTGGCGCCGGTTGTTAAAGGCAAGGTTGACTGCATCATCCTGACGGGGGCACTGGCCTATTCGCCGCTGATTACCGGTTGGATTAGCGACAGGGTAGCCTTTATCGCCCCGGTGGAAATCGTCGCCGGCGAAAACGAACTGGAGGCGCTGGCCTATGGTGCGCTGCGCGTGTTAAGAGGCGAAGAACCGGCGCATCGGTTCATTGCGCCGTGAACTCACCAGGCTCTGGCTGCCGGTTTGAGGCAAATTAAATTGAGCATGTACCGATAATTATGGCGACTTTAACTTGACCACTTGCCGGCGCAAAGCGGTCAATATTCAGGAGAGATAAGTGTATTAGGCTAGGAAACCCAGACAAGGGGAAGTCAACCTGGCTGCAAGTATGAATATGGGCACGATTATGCTGGTATAAGCAGCGCTATAAACAGCCCGTTACTTGGGGATTTTACAAGCACGGAGGATGAGTACATGGCAAAAATTACGACTGTTGAGCAGGCCCTGGCGCACATTGAGCAGGGCAGTGTTATCATGATTGGCGGTTTTTTGGGGTGCGGGACACCGGAGGCATTGATTGATGCCATGGTTGACAAGGGCTGCCGGGAGCTGACGATCATCGCCAATGACAGCGGTTTTCCCACCCGGGGGATAGGCAAGCTGATCGTTGCCAAACAGGTAAAGAAGCTCATCGCTTCTCATATCGGCACGAATGCGGAAACAGGCCGCCAAATGCAAGCCAATGAGCTGGAAGTGGAATTAGTGCCGCAGGGCACGCTGATTGAAAGAATCCGTTGCGGCGGAGCCGGGCTGGGCGGGATACTTACCCCGACCGGTGTGGGCACGGTGGTTGCCGAAGGCAAAGAATTGATTACCGTGGATGGGCAGAACTTCCTGCTGGAAAAGCCCTTAACAGCGGCAATCGCCATACTCAAAGCCCACAAGGCGGATGAGAGCGGTAATCTGGTATTTCGCCGGGCAGCCCGCAATTTTAATCCGGTAATCGGTACTGCGGCCCAAACGGTCATTGCCCAGGTGCAGGAGATTGTGCCTGTTGGCGCCTTAGATCCGGATGAGGTCATGCTGCCGGGCATTTTTGTCGACTTGATTGTACAGAGTTAACAGGAGGGAAGGAATTTTGGATAATAGAACTTTGATTGCCAAACGGGTCGCCCGGGAATTTAAAGACGGGGACATCGTAAATCTGGGCATTGGCATTCCCACACTGGCCGCAAACTATATCCCCGACAATATCCAGGTTACGCTGCATTCGGAAAACGGCTTCGTCGGACTGGGACCGGGAAATGATTTGCCGGACCCTGATATAACGAACGCCGGCGGCCAACCGGCAGCCATCGTAGCCGGCGGCGCGACTTTCGACAGTGCCCTGTCGTTTGCAATTATCCGCGGCGGACATCTGCAGGCTACCGTACTGGGCGCCCTGGAGGTGGACCAGGAAGGGAATTTAGCGAACTGGATGGTTCCGCAGAAGCTGGTTCCCGGCATGGGGGGAGCCATGGATCTGGTTGTCGGCGCCCGGCGGGTGATCGTGGCCATGGAGCATGTAGGCAAAGGCGGCAATCCGAAGATATTAAAAAAATGCACTCTGCCCCTTACCGCCTGCCAGGAGGTGGATGTAATCATTACCGATTATTGTGTGTTTGAGGTTACAAAACAGGGCCTGGTACTGACCGAGCTGGCGCCCGGCGTTGACCTGGAGACGGTTAAAAGCGCTACGGCCGCCGATTTTTTGGTTGCTGCCGATGTGAAAGAGATGGCGGTTTAGGGTACGGGCCAGGCTGAAAACGATGAGCAGGAGGAATTTTAATGCAAGAAGCGGTAATTGTCAGTGCCGTGCGTACTGCGATCGGCAGTTTTAACGGCTCGTTACGTTCCTTTTCCGCCCCTGAACTGGGGGCCGTAGCAATCAGCGCAGCGCTGCAAAAGGTGGATCTGCCGCCAGATTCGGTAGAGGAAGTCATCATGGGCAATGTCCTGCAAGCCGGTCTTGGTCAAAACCCGGCCCGCCAGGCGGCAATAAAAGCCGGCCTGCCGGTGGAGATACCCGCCTATACAGTAAACAAGGTTTGCGGTTCAGGCTTAAAAGCGGTTACTATCGCCGCCCAGTCGATCCTGGCCGGTGACGCCGACATCCTTATTGCCGGGGGCATGGAAAGCATGACCAACGCACCGTATGTGCTGAATAAGGCGCGCTGGGGTTACCGTATGGGGCATCAGAGCGTGACCGACGTGCTGGTTAACGACGGGTTATGGTGTGCGTTTAATAACTATCATATGGGAATTACTGCTGAAAACGTGGCCGCCAGGTACGGTATCACCCGGGAACAGCAGGATGAGCTGGCCCTTGCGTCGCAGAGCAAAGCGCACCAGGCGATCGAGGGCGGCGCCTTTAAACAGGAGATTGTGCCGGTCGTAATAAAAAGTAAAACCGGCGACAGCATGTTTGCTACCGATGAATTTCCCAAACCGGAAACCTCCCTGGCATCGCTAAGCAGACTTAAGCCGGCTTTTGCGCCCAACGGCACAGTAACAGCCGGGAATGCCTCGGGGATCAACGACGGTGCGGCTGCCTTACTGCTTATGAGCCGTCAGAAAGCAACCGCGCTGGGACTAAAGCCCTTGGCCAGAATCGTCGGCTATGGCGCGGCCGGTGTTGATCCTGCCGTTATGGGGCTGGGGCCGGTGCAGGCAACCCGTAAAGCCCTGGCCAAAGCCGGACTGGCCCTTGCCGATATTGACCTCATTGAAGCCAATGAAGCCTTTGCCGCCCAATTTCTCGCCGTGGGAAAAGAACTTGGCCTCGCCCCGGACAAAGTAAATGTCAACGGCGGCGCCATCGCCCTCGGCCACCCCATTGGGGCCAGCGGTGCGCGCATACTGGTTACGCTGCTTCATGCCCTGCAGTCACGCGGGCTTAAGCGGGGGCTGGCAACTCTTTGCATCGGCGGGGGCCAGGGGATTGCCATAATTATCGAGCAGGTATAACGCGTTCAGGCTTGGCCGGCAAAGCTTCGACAGCCCTGGCTCTTAGCAAGTCCGGTCAGGACCGGGAAACTTTTAGCTGCAAACGGTGGCGGGGGAATTGACTGTCGGCGAATCCTGGCTTATAATAATAGTCAGAATATAAAATTAATAATTTGCCTGAGTAGCTTATATATGGGATCAGAATAAAAATTCTGGCGTAAAGTATGTAAGCCTAGCTCACTAGACTGGCAGCGATTATTTGCTGCTTTCTATGAGTTAGGCTTTTTGTTTTTCGCTAGGACGGAGCCGCCAATAACGGTAAAGAGGGGGGAGCTGAGCAGTTTCCCAAGCGGCAGGCAATAAGTAAAAGGGCATTGGCAGGAGCGTTACAATGTCAAAAACGACTGAGGAAATTTTTAAAGCTTTTCATGCAATTGCCCCCTATTTGCCCAGCTTCTTTGACGAGGATGCAACTATCGTTTTAACCGGCAGAGAGCAGCATGTATTAATTGTGCAGAACCCCAACCTGCCTTCACCCCATAAAGCAGGTGATCCCATACGCAAGGGAACTGCGATTTACGAGGCGCTGCAGCAGGGAAAAGTAGTCACCATGAAGATTGGCAAAGAGGTTTTTGGCTTTGCTGTGCGGGGAACCGGCATTCCTCTCATAGACGGGGACGGTAATGTAATCGGGGCTATTGGGATTGCCAGAAGCCTTAAAAAGCAGGACCAAATTTGTGAAATATCACAAAACGTTTCGGCCGCGCTGCAGCAAATCTCGGCCGGCATCGGCACGATAACAACCGGCGTCCAGGACACTGCCGTTATGAGCAAATCGATATTGACCAAGATTGACATGACCCATAATGAAACAAAAAATTCTGACAGCATTTTGAACGTGATTCAGAATATTGCCAGCCAAACCAATCTGCTGGGACTGAACGCGGCGATTGAAGCAGCCAGAGCCGGTGAGCAGGGCCGGGGCTTCAGCGTTGTGGCGGAAGAAATCAGGAAATTATCTGTTTCCAGCACCGCCAGTATCAGGCAGGTTGGTGAAACCATAAAAAAAATTCAGGATCATGTTCAGGAAGTAGCCGCGGAAATCGCCAATGAAAACCTCACCTTTCAGGAACAAGCGGCAGCCTTGCAGCAAATCACAGCCTCGATTGAAGAATTAAGTGCTACGGCCGCACTATTAGAAAAAATTGCCCAAAACTATTAGTACTTAATCTTTCTTAAAAGCGAGGGAATAGTTTGCGTAGATTTTTTCGCAATGCAAGGCGGAGGAACCGCGCATATCGGACATATGTAAGGCGACGACAACGAAGCAGTGCAGGAAAAGATGCGCAAAATATCCTTGGTTTTAAGGGAGATAAAGTACTAGCCCTGTTGGCGGCTGGAAAAGGTAAGGAGAGGCTTAATTTGTGAAAAACATCATCAACCTGAGTGTTCTGCCCAAAGAGGGCGACAAAATAATCAAGGCACTAGCCGACAACAATATGGTGGTTGCCCGTTCCAGCAATGATTTTCTGTACATTTTGGCGTTTGGTGATAAGTTCCACCTATTTTCTCATTCACCCGGCTCGCCGCAGGGCGGACAGAAGCAATTTCCCCAAGATGAGAAGTATACGGCCATTATCCGCAATCTTGCCAATCTGGCGGATTGCCTCTTTATGGTGCAATTTGACAAAAAATTCAATATCTATGGTGTTATGAGCAGTGCGGAAGAGGGCATCCTGGCCATGTTCCCCGGTAACGACAGGGCTGGGGACCGGGATATCGAATTTATCTGTCCCCAGCCGGGCAAGGCCGGACAATAACGGGACAGTACCTTGTCAGCTCTAAAACGGTAGAATAATGGCGAGGCCATTTTTCGCACCCCAATTTTGCCTGTATTTATATTAGAAATGAGGTGTTGTCATGTCAAAGATTGCTACCGGCGATAAGGAAAAACTGCCTGGCGCTGTAGCGCAGTATCTTGCCGGTTTCCCCGGCGACACGATCTGTGCGCGCCAGATCTGGTACGAGGGGTTAGGCGGCTGCGGTGTGCCCGCTCCGGCGGTAATGGCAGCAGTGCACGCGATTATGGACAGCCGGGAGGACTGGCAGCCGGCCGGCAGTGTACGCTATGAAAAGTATGGCCTGCAAGCCAGTTTCAAACGGGTAAAGCCGCCTTGCTGTTAAACAAATAAGCGGGGACTGATTTGAGGGGAGGGTTAACAGTGCCTAATAACATTATGGTCCAGCACTTATTTAAACTGAACAGCCTGTACCGGGCTCCTGACGGCAGAGTCTTTAAAGTAGTGGTGTCAGAGGTGTACAACCTCCGCTGTTTTGAAATCGTCAACGGCAATCTCGTGGGCGGTATGCTCAAGATTCATCCCACCTCAGATTTTGCCAAGTCATTGGTTGAGGTGACTTAATGCAGGTTATTATTACTGAGGAGGAAAAACCAGTGGTTGAGAAAGTTACCCACAGCATCTGTGTCGGCGGGCCAATAGCCATTCATACGGTTGACGGCGTTATCCGGCGCATAAGGCCAATCATCTTTGACGAAACCGATCCTCCTGGCTGGGTGATTAAAGCGCGGGGCCAGGAATATACACCTTACCGCAAAGCCACAACGACGCTTATCGCCCTGACGGAGAAAAATCGGGCCTATGCCTATGACCGTATCCGCTATCCCCTGATCCGCGAAGATTTTGTGGAAACGCCGGACGGACAGAACCGCAATACCGAGAACCGGGGGAAATCGGGCTATCGCCGGGCCTCCTGGGATGAGGCGCTGGAGCTCGTGGCCCGTGAGATCAAGCGTGTTCAGACCACCTATGGCAAGGAAGCGGTTACCGCTATTACCGGTTCCCATCATTCCTGGGGCCTTTTGGGCTATAAGCTGTCCGCTTTTGCCCGCTTCTTCCGGATGCTGGGCTACACCCAGATTATGGATAATCCTGACTCCTGGGAAGGCTTTACCTGGGGTGCGCCTCACACCTACGGCTACTACTGGCGCCTGGGGGGCAGCGAGACTTTTGATCTCTTAGAGGATGCCCTGCAGAACGTGGAAACCATGATCATGTGGTCTCATGACCCTGATACCACCCGCGGCGGCTATGCTGCCAACGAGTCTACCATGTGGCGCCACTGGCTGGATGATATGGGCGTACAGTTCATCTATATCGATCCCTTCAACAACTTTTCTGCTGTTAAGCAGGCCGACAAGTGGCTTGCTCCCCGGCCGGGCACCGATGCTGCCCTCTGTGAGGGCATCGCCTACGTATGGCTGACCGAGGGGACCTATGACAAGGAATACATCGCCAGGCACGCCCACCGTTTTGATGAATGGGCTGACTATATCCTGGGCAAGGGCGTGGACCGTACACCCAAGACCCCTAAGTGGTGCGAAGCCGAGACCGGAATTCCCGCCGCCGACATCAAGGCGCTGGCCCGCCGCTGGGCTGCGACCAGGACCATGGGCGGCAGCGGTCTCCGGGGCGGCTTTGGCGGCGTATGCCGTACTGCCAACGGCACAGAATTTGCCCGCCTGATGGTTCAGCTTTTTGCCATGCAGGGTATGGGCAAGCCGGGGCAGAATATCTGGACCGCTACAACCGGCGCCCCCATGGATTATAATTTCTGGTTTGGCGGTTATTCCGACCCGCTGGCGCAGATTGCCAATCAGCCTATTGCCGATCGCACCGCAGTCAATTGTGTAACCCAGAAGCTTTACCGCCCTAACCTGCCGGACGCCATTCTCAACGGTCACTTTGCATGGCATGGTGAAGGCTTCTGCGGCGGCGGCATTGATTTGGAATTTACCGAACATGTTTATCCCGAGCCAGGCTGCAGCAAGGTGCATTTATTCTACCGCTACGGCGGCACGTTCATGGGCACCATGCTGGATACCAATAAATGGGTCCGCATGTATAAAAGCCCGGAACTGGAGTTTGTGGTCAATCAGGACATCCATTTTCATGGCGAGGCCCGGTTCGCCGATGTCATCCTGCCTGCCTGCACCAACCTGGAGCGTTATGATATCGGCGAGTTCTGCAACTCAGGCAACGGCGGCTACCAGTCCCATTCCCAGACCGGCTGCAACTGGCAAATCGTAGTTTTTCAGGACAAAGCCATTGAACCGCTGTGGGAATCGCGCTCTGATTACTGGATATTTTCCCAGCTGGCGGCAAAGCTGGGCTGGGGCGAGGCGTACACCGAGGGCCGCAGCGAGCTTGACTGGTGCAAGCGGTTTTGGGAGAAGTCGGACCTGTGCGATAAGATTTCCTGGGAAGCTTTTGTCAAAAAAGGCTATTATGTGGCCGGGGTCCCGGAAAATTGGGAGCGCCACTACGGCTTCCGCTGGTTTGCTGAGGGCTATCCCTGCGACACTCCGAACCATAAGCCCTGCCAGGAGGAAGGCAAGCTCGGCACCTTTACCGGCAAGTTCGAGTTCGTTTCCGAGTCCCTGCTGCACTGGGCGCCCCACGACGAGACCCGCACTCCCATTGCTACGTATAAATATAGCTGGGAAGGCCATCATTCGCTGAAGGCGCGCAAGTATCCCTTCCACCTTATTTCCCCTCATCCCCGCTTTGATTACCATACCCAGCATAACTCATCCACTCCCTGGTTATGGGAGATTCCGGAAAACCGCCGCTATATTGACGGCAATCCCTATCTTATTGCCCGCATACATCCCGAAAAAGCGGCCGCAAAGGGAATCAGCGACGGAGACCTGGTGCTGTTGTTCAACGAGCGGGGCAGTGTAGTGTGCGTGGCCCGTGTCACCTACCGCGTGGAGAAGAACACCATCCACGCCTACGGCTCGTCGGGTATCTACAATCCAGTGGCACCGGGCGAAACCTCAATGGATATTGGCGGCTGCGTCAACCTGCTGACGCCGGGTAAGCTTATCGGCAGTATGGTGCCCGGCATGGCGCCCAACTCCACCCTGATGGACATCTGCAAGTACGAAGGCCCGCTGCCAGTCGGTCAGTGTTTCGAATACAAGCTGGATGCGGTTGCACTGGCTGCCGATCCGGAGTCGGCAACTTGTAAGGAAATTATTGAGGGTCACGGTTTTGCGGCGACCCAGGCTAAGCTACAAAAAGAATACCGGCAGAAGGGAGCTGCTGTGAGATGAGATTAGGAATTGCGATCGACTCGCGCCTGTGCATGTCTTGCTATTGCTGCTACATGGCCTGCAAGGACGAGCACTGCGGCTATGCTTCCGCGCTGTCTGCGCCGCAGCCGATGATGGGCCAGTTCTGGATGGATATACGGGAATGGGAGCGGGGGAACAGTTCGCGCAAAATTAAAACGGCAACCGTGCCGACCCCCTGTTCCCATTGCCAGGAGCCGGCCTGCATGGCAGCCGCGGAGAATGGCGCAGTATATAAGCGGCACGACGGTATCGTCATTATCGATCCTATCAAAGCCAAGGGCCAGCAGGCCATTGCCGATGCCTGCCCTATCGGCGCGGTCTACTGGAACGAGGAGCTGGCGCTCCCGCAAAAGTGCACTATGTGCGCGGAACTGCTGGATGAGCCCGGCTACCTGACCCATTTAGGCGATCCGCAGCTTAAGGTTCCCCGCTGCGTAGAAGCCTGCCCCAACAACGCATTGATTTTTGGCGACCTGGACGACCCGGAGAGCGCCATCGCCAAAGTAATTGCTGAAAATCGCGTTACCCAACTGGAACCGCTGGCAGGCCAGGCTACCAACGTAGTACACCTGAATGTCCCTACTGTTTTTCTCGCCGGCACTGTCTACTATCCCCAAGAACTGGAGGAGGTCTGCATCGGTGCCAGGGTGCGGGCGACCTGCAGCGAGACTGGTGAAACCTGGGAGACAGAGACAAACTACTTTGGCGACTGGGAAATAGAATGGCTGCCAAAGCACAAAACTGTTGCTATCCGCATTACTCTTGACGGCTATCAGCCGGTCACATACACCGCTAGGACCGATTCTGATCACTATGTGGGCATGACCTACCTTGAAAAGAATAACCCGGGCTGAATTACCTGAATAGCATGAGTGGCTTTGCCTATGATAGCAAAACAAAATTTTGCTATAGAGTAGTTAAGCCTAGCTCGTTGGCAAACCGGATAGGTGTTTGCTTTCTTCGAGCTAGGCTTTTTTTAAATGATATAAGGAGTGATCTGAATGCGTACAGTAGCGGTTAATGAGATCATTGACCAGGGGAAATTTAACAAATTCTACAGAAATATTTTGTTTGTAAGCATGCTGACGGCGATCTTTGACGGCTTTGATCTTAATGTTTTCTCCCTGGTTGTTCCCCAGCTGATGGCGGACTGGAACCTGACACCGACCCAGGTTGGCTTACTGGGCAGTTACGGCTTCGTAGGCATGATCGCCGGCTCCTTCCTCGCCGGCCCCTTGTCGGAAAAAATAGGCAGTAAAAGAGCAATGATGCTGGCAACGGCAATTTATTGTATTTTTACGACCGCTGTAGGCTTTGCCGATAACTTTAACGAGTTTGCCCTGTGCCGGATTATAGCCGGTCTGGGCCTGGCCAGTGCTTACCCGCTGGCTATCGCCCATGTATCGGAATATTCCCCCAAAGCGATCAGAAGCCGGTTGTGCGTGTGGGTAACCTCCGGCCAGGGGGCAGGCACATTGCTTGCGACCCTGACAGGACTGGCGCTGTTAAGTACCTATGGCTGGCGGGTTATGTTCTATGTGGCGGCTATTCCCATTTTCCTGGTTATTCTGCAACACTATCTGCCGGAATCAATGAGCTATCTGTTGAAAAAAGGCCGGAAGGAAGAAGTGGCCCGGGTGTTGTCCCAGGCAGAGCCCGGCTTTACTCCGCGGCCTGATGATGAGTATAAGCTAAGCGGCTTCAACGCCGGCAAGAGTGATGTCACTGCTTTGTTCCGCGATGGTTTGGCGCGCAATACGATTTTACTTTGGATCGGCAACATATTTCTGTATATTTTCACCTATGGCGTTTTGGTGTGGCTGCCCAAGCTGATGACGCTGCAGGGCTGGTCCCTGAATTTCAGCCTGTGGTTTATGCTGACCTGGAATGCCGGCTTTATTCTTGGCATTCCGCTCTGGGGCTGGTCACAGGACAAGTTCGGCGGCAAGAAGACGTTTCTGATTATTGCCTGCTGCCTGCTGGTGCTGGTAAGCGGTTTAGGGCAGTTGTCCAATGCTGCTGTGCTGTCGGTGGTTTTGTTTCTTACCGGTGCCTGCCAGCATGGCATTATGGGCGTAGCCGCATCGTACTTTGCGCAGAACTATCCGATAACCTGCCGCGCCACCGGCGTAACCTGGGCTTTTGGCGTTGGGCGTTTCGGCGGTATTATCGGTCCCATTGTTGTTGGTGCGCTCTTAACCTATAATGTGCCGATAGCGCTGGATTTTGTCTTTTTTTCAGTAATCCCTTTGCTTAGCGCATCCCTGTTCTATTTTACTACCGATCATGCCTGGCAGGGGAAGGTTTCGGATACTGCCCTGAGTCAGGCTAAATAATTGGCTGGCAAGCACAAAATCAGCGAGTTTAACTGCTTGGACATTGCCAGTCACTTAATAACAGGATTATTTTAAAATTACTATTACTACTGGAAGGAATGATATTCAATGGGCAGAGACAGTATGACAGTAGAAGAAAGAATTGTTGCGGCGATAAATCTGCAGCCGGTGGACCGGATCGTTTGCGCGCCGATCATTGAGCAATATGCCGGTCAGTTTGCGGGCCTTACTAACAAAGAGTACATGACAGATTGGGACAAGGCTATGGCGGCAGTCCAAAAAGTGTGGGAAACATACCCTGTATGGGATTGTAACTCCTGGATGCTGTGCGGGCGTTTTGCTGCCGTTGCCCATAAGTGCGGCCCCGGCCGGATGCGTCTGCCGGGGGAAGAGCTGGATGACAACGCCCAATACCAGATCATAGAATTCGAGGCCATGCACCGGGAGGATTACGCCATCATCAAAGAAAAAAGCTTTGATGAGTATCGCCTGACTTTCCTGGAACGTTGCCATAATACCACAAGAGAAGAAGTGCTGCAGGGCTGAAAGAGGCTACCAGGCTGAGGGCCGATGAAATTGCCAGAACTTTGGCGCGCGGACAAAGTTCGTGTTACGGCTTTATTATCGGCACATTCCCCTTTGAGGCATTTTCTATTATGCGGTCCCTCGAAAAGTTTTATAAAGACATGTTTCAAATGGGGGGAGAACTGGAGGAAATACTGACCAAAGCGACCAAAGACCTGCTGGCCAGTGCCATTCCGGCTATTAAAGCCACTGGCGTTAACCGGGTATTTGTGGGCGGCGTCCGAGGCTGCGGCCAGTTTATTTCCCTGAAGCATTTCGAACGGTTTGTCTGGCCTAATCTGAAATATTTTCTTACTACCCTGATTGAAAATGATATTGTTCCCATCCTCCATTATGACGGTGACTGGACGAAGAATCTGGAGTATTTCCTGGAACTGCCCAAAGGCAAATTCGTGCTGGAACTCGATAGTGCCACTGATATTTTCAAGGCCCACGACATCCTGAAGGATCACTGCGCCATTATGGGCGATGTATCGGCCGCGCTCTTTACCGTAGCGTCTCCCAGCGAGCTTGATGAGTATGCCAAAAAACTCATCACTACTTTCCGTAAAAGCGGCGCCAGCCTGATTTACTCATCCGGCTGCAATGTGCCAATCAATGCCAAACACGAAAATGTAAAGGCTTTCTTTGCCGCAGTCGATAAGTATGGCCGGTTTTGATTAGGGAACTTAAGGCAAAGTAATTCAGCAACAACTTTGGCACTCTGGGGAGTAGATTGTATTCTCAGACACCAAGGTGAAAAGTATAGCGGCCAAATCATTGCAGTGTGGCAAGCGGGTTGATGGGCGGGGTTGGGCCAATATCAGCCCGCTTACTGCTTGTCACTAGGTGAAGAAAGGACAGGTCTGCAAGACGGGAATATAGAGTATTAACCCATAACAGCGATTGCCAGCGGATAACCGACCAGGATTATCCCGAGGATGGAGAATACCATGACGGCTAGTCCGTATAACAGCACTTTGCGTGGTAGAGCCCAGGGGTCGCCATAGATCAGCGCAATGGATGCCAAAGAGGAGGGAACGCAGAAACCAAATTGAGCGGCCAAGATCAACACCGTGCCTAAGATTAAAGGATCAACACCGATTGTAGCCGCCATGGGGATACACACGACCAGCATCAAAATAGTCATAGGGACGTGGTTGGCAAAATTGACGCAGACGATGAGCAGTGTCAGCAGCGTAGCCACCAGTATAAAAGGCGATAAGCCATACTGGCAGAGCGGCATAATCAGGCTGACAACGTAATCGGTAATGCCGGTTGCCTTTTCCGTCAGAACAGCGCCGATGAGCATGGCTGCCGTTATCAGGGTTGTAACTCCCCAGGGAATAGTTTTAAATCCGGCTTCATAATCCAAAAGCGGCTTGCCGTCGATCCGTATTATGCACATGACAATTACGCCGATAAAGGTTGGCACTAGTATTGTAATTTCATGGAGAAATTTTGTGATCGGCGATGTCGGAGCAAATAAATCGAAAAACCCTGGCAAAATCCAAAACAGAACGACAAGGCCGAAAACCCAGGCTGTCACTTTTTCCCGGATTCCCATCGGGCCGGGTCTCTCACCCAGGAGCTTGTCATAGTCGATATTCCTAAAATTACTTACATCCGGGTTTACGCCGTAGCGGAAAAATAGAAGCATCAGGGTAAATACAACAAGGCCGGCCGGAATGCCCACCAGCATATACTGCAGCATACCGATCGGCACTCCCGTAAGGTGGGTGTATACATTCATGCCGATTAAGACAATGGTATGAGAAATCGGTGTCATACCGAAGGCCATGTTGGTTGTAAAGGTTATCCCGATCACCAGCATGAGGGGATAGGCATCGCCTTTTTTATAGCCGAGCTTTTCGAACATGTGATAGGCGATGGCTAGAAAAAAGATCATTGTTACCAAGCCATCCAGGAAAAGGCCGACAAACATTACCGTAGAGAGCAGCGCCACCGTGTACGTCCAGGGGCCGCGCTTGACGATATCGCGGGTCATGAACCAGAGCGTCAGGCGTTTAATGATTCCGGTCTCGGTTAAAGTATAGGTCAGTAGTAAGCTGGCTATCAAGTAAGCCACTACCCAGTTACCAACCGAGCCTTCAATTGCCTTGAAAATTTCCGGCAGCGGGTTAGGGCCCTGCGGTGGATAAATATCATGTATGTAGAAAGAAATGGCTACAACACCGAGGATGCTGGGCCAGCTCATTTCGCCGCAGCCCCAGAAGTATATCAAACCAATAAAAATACCAATTAACTTCATTCCCACAGTTGTTATTGGGGCAGGCGCAGGCAAAAAGCCAAACCCAAACATAATGATCAAGCCGATGATGATTTTTGTGTAGAACCCGGTATTCGCCGTATTTGGCTCCGTCGGCACACCTTTAGTGGCAATCGTTTTTTCCATTCCGATCATCCTCCCTGAAGTTGATTAGATAGTTAATCTGTGAGACTAATAATAGGGTTATCACCTTCCCTTTTGCCCGTATTTTGTAAATATTAAGAATTTTACATAAAAATCATAGCATTGTGGAATTTAAATAGATATGAGTTCTGTTCACAAAAAATAAGGTGATTTTTGTATCCCAAACATAATTGACAGGAGGAATTTATGATTTCTTTGACACAAATCATTGATCAAACATCGTCTTTTCTGCCTCGCCTTATTGCTTACGAAAAAGCTGCTCATACTTATACAAACCTTTCGTTCATCACGAGAAAGCAACAATATTTTAGCGAAGATATATTACATATTGGTCTTGCCTCGCAGCTTAGTGAATTACATTGTATTGAAAATGCAGCAATGCTGCTGGTGATGGACTGTGACCAGCCTTTTGCCGGGATTGCTTTTAACAATATGGTGGTGGTGGGCTATCCACAGGAAACAGACGCATTTCAATTGTTCAATCAAGTTAAACAATTATTTTACAAAGAATGGGATTTTTTAAACAGCTCGTTTAAACTGCTTGATTTATTTCTAAAAGCAGATAATCTTAATTCTCTGGCCGAAATGATCGCCAAATTCGTTCATAACCCGGTACAGATAATGGATGCCAGCTACCATGTACTGGCCTACTCGCGTGCTTTGAAGACAACAGATTCGCCCTGGAACGAAACGAATGAACGTGGCTATTTTACCTATGAATACGTTTCCGCAATTTACCGGCATACTTCTTTCAAAACAATTCCGGATGATAATACTCCGTACTATAATGACCTTGATATTAGTCCGCTCCGGCGTCTGATCAGCAAAATCTATTTGAACGGTCATCATTTGGGTTATCTCGTGACCCTGGAAGCAAATCAAAATTTAGCGGAGCTTGATAAAGAGCTGTACAAGCAGATTAGCAATGTGTGCGCGAAAGCTATTTTATTTGAAAAAAAAGTACGGGCGTATAAGGGCGGCGAACGCTCGGAATACCTGTTAATCGATTTGCTTGAAGGCACAATTGACAGCAAGAGTGTGTTTTTGAGCAGAATCAGGGATACCCACTTCAAAAAAGGCGCTGTGTATCAACTGATAGCGATTGATATTACGAAATATGCCCATGCGGATGCCACCGACAGTTTTCTCAAACGGTCGCTGGCGGCGCTTTTTCCGCGGTCCTGGTCTTTCCATTATAAGAATTACGTAGTCGTGCTCGTGGAAATAAAAAATAACAGCGGCATCTTGCCCGAAGCACGACTGGCGCTTGAGAAGCTCTGCCAGGATCATACCCTCTGCGCCGGTTGTAGTGATGTGTTTAGCGTCCTTTTTAATCTGCGCCTGTTCTACAATCAAGCGGTAAGCGCGTTGTTTACTGCGTCGCTGCTGCCGGCGGCAGGCCCTATTTTTGAATATGAGGATTTTAAATTTTACGATATGGTATTGACTCTGCGCAACGCAAATCAGAATGTGCCTGACCTGAAATACTATTGCAGTTCGACGGTTATGCAGATCCAGGCTTATGATAAGAGCCATGGAACAGATTATTTCAAAACCTTATGGACCTATCTTAACACCAATAAAAATCTTATTAAGACAGCGCAAGCACTGTATATACACAAAAATACTGCCGCCTATCGAGTCCAGAAACTTAAGGAACTCTTCGCTATCGATATGGAGAATGATTTTGCGATGTTTAAACTGTACTATTCCTATTTGCTGCTTACTTGTGCCAATTTTAAATAATGACAAACAGCTAGCAGCCAATTTTGTCCCCCATCAGTTCTTACTGCAAAACAGCCATAAGTAACAAAGCATAAATCCGGTTCCTGGCTTTAAATGCCAGCAACCGGATTTATGCTTTCACCAGCCCTGTTTCCTGCTCTGTGGGCATAGTTATCCTCACAAAGTTGAGTTAATAGAAGTATAGATTGCAATTTGTCAATTGTGTTGTGAACATAAAAATCTCAAATGTTTTCGGGATAGAGATACATATAAATTGAAATATCACCGTGCTACAATAAACAAAGAATTTGCAATATTTCATCAAAAGGAGGATTTTGTTTAATATATTCTTAAAGAAAGCAGGGGATATTGTGAAGTCAAATGCAGAATTGCTCCAGGAACGCAAGGAACGGTTAAGAAAGGCGATTGCCTTGGAAAAACCCGATAGGACGCCGGTAATACCTATTGCCGATGCGTTTTGTGCCCAGCACCTGGGCGTAACATTAGCAGATTTTTGCTCAAGCCTGAAACGCTCCAACCAGGTAATGGTAGAATCAATAAAAGCATTAGGGGCTGACGGAACTACCAATGCAGTGGGCTTTGGCGCCATCATGCCCCTTGTGTATATGGCCAGAGTCAAGCTCCCGGGGATTGATCTGCCTGACAACGTGATGTGGCAGTTGCAGGAACAGGAAATGATGACAGTCGAGGATTATGATACGATCCTCAATATAGGCTGGACACCTTTTATGATGGATTATTTGCAAAACAGGCTGAATATTCCGCTTGACAAGCTGTTTGCAGAGCTGGCGGAAACACCGCAGATGATTAAAAACTTTGAAGACAATGGCTGTGTGGTCTATGCCCCGCTGTCCGGCGCGGTTGTGTACGAGTACCTCAATGGCGGGCGCTCCATGCCTAAATTTGTCAGGGATTTGTATAAGATTCCCGACAAGGTTGAGGCCGTCCTGGACGTAATCCAGCAGGAAAACCATGCACACTTGCGGCAACAGATCCGCACAGCCAAACCGGGTGTGGTATTTTTATCGCCGGCCCGGGGGGCCAGTGAGTTTTTTGTGCCGAAGCTGTGGCAGCGGTTTGTCTGGAAATATCTTAAGCAAACAGCCGACGTTATCATTGAAGAAGGGGCTGTCGTAAACTTTCACATTGATTCCCACTGGGAACGGGACCTGGAGTTTTTCCGCTCTTTCCCCAAGGGAACGTGTGTATTTGAAACCGATGCGGCCACAGATATTTATAAAATTAAAGAAGTGCTGGGCGATCGCATGTGCATCAAGGGCGATGTGCCGGCGGCCTTGTTTACCCTGGGGACACCGGATGATGTATATAACTACAGCCTGCGTTTAATCAAAGATATGGGACCCGGCTTTATTCTTTCTTCAGGCTGTGGCGTACCTCCCAATGCGAAAGTGGAGAATGTTAAAGCGATGATCGCGGCTGCCACCGGACAATAAATTTTGCCTCAAGTCTTAGGGGGGCTTCCTAAGACTTGAATTTAATAAGGAGCGAGTCAAGATGTTTCCACATGTATTTTCTCCCATGAAAATTGGGAACTGTGAGATTCCGAACCGGCTGGTTGTGCCGGCGATGGTAGCCAACCTCAACAACCGGGAAGGAACGGCCACCGACCGCTATATCGCCTATCATGAGGAAAAGGCCAAAGGCGGCTGGGGGTTGATTATTACCGAGAATTACGCTGTCAACGAACATGCCATGGGCTATCCGTATATCGGCGGCCTGTACAAGGAGGAACAGGTCCCCAGCCACAAAAAGCTGACCGATACTATCCACCGGTATGATGCAAAAATTTTCTGCCAGATTTATCATGCCGGACGGCAGAGCAACCATTGCGTTAACGGCAATGTCCAGCCGGTAGGGCCGTCGCCGCTCATTTGCCCCTGGAATAAAGAGCTGCCCCGTGAGCTGACGGTGGAAGAAATTCAGCAAATCGTAAAGGACTTTGGCATTACGGCCCGCAATGTTGTCAAGGCAGGCTTTGACGGTGTGGAGATTCATGCCGCCCATGGGTACTTGATTCATACCTTCCTGTCGGCCAGCACCAACAAGCGAATTGATGAATATGGCGGCAATTACGACAACCGCACCCGCCTGTTGCGGGAGGTAATGGCCGAGGTGCGGCAGGCAGTCGGCCCTGATTTTCCGTTGCAGGTTCGTCTTTCCGGCGCCGAATACTCCGAAGGCGGCCGCACTATGTTTGAAACGCGCCAGATTATCCGCGACATTGAACAATGGGGGGCAGATGCTATTCATTTGACCTTTGGCCTGTATGGCATCCGTTCTTCCCTTTGCTCGGTATCCTCCTTCTTTCAAAGCCGGGGCTGGAATGTGCACCTGGCCGAGGAAGCAAAAACGCTGGTCAAAATCCCGGTAATTACGGTGGGCAAGATTCAGGAGCCGACGATGGCAGAGGATATTATCGCCAGCGGCAAAGCGGATTTCGTTGCTATGGGGCGGGGATCTCTGGCCGACCCGCATTTCCCCAATAAGGTAAAGACCGGACAGGTACAGGAGGTGCGCCAGTGTATCGCCTGTCTGCAAGGCTGTACCGCCTCCACCTATCAGCAGGTTCCTATTTACTGCCTGGTAAATCCTGAACTGGGCTATGAGTTTGAGACTGATTATTCCCCGGCGCCAGTCGCTAAAAAAGTATTTATTGCCGGCGGCGGCGTCGCCGGTATGGAGGCGGCCCGGGGCGCGGCCTGCAAAGGCCACGAGGTGCATCTCTTCGAGGCGGCTGATTCTCTGGGCGGCCAGTTTATTGCCGCCGGGTATCCTCCTTATAAAGGCGATTTTCTCTCTTATCCGGCCTGGCTTAACCGGCAACTGAAAAAACTGAATGTTACCCTTCATATGAATACTGCTTTAACGGCCGGCATTGTTAAAGCCGGCAAGCCCGACAAGGTTATCATTGCTACCGGTGCTAAGCCGATTATTCCCAAGCTGCCGGGGCTCGACGGTCCGAATGTGGTATTAGCCGAAGATGTGCTGCGCGGCCGCGTGGACCCAGGCCTGAACGTGCTGGTGGCCGGCGGCGGCATGATCGGGTCGGAAACGGCAGCCTACCTCGCTGTTCAATGCCGGGAGAAGGTTGCGCTTGTCGAAATGCTGCCGGAAATCGGTCTGGAAATGGAAGGCGGCATCCGGGATGATCTCAAAGATCTGCTGAAAAAACAGTTTGTCGAGGTTATAACCCAAGTCAAGCTGGCCGGTATTACGGAACAGGGGGCGCTGATCGAGAAGGGCGGTTGCGTGACCCTCTACCCCTGTGACACCGTAGTTCTTGCCATCGGCACCAAAGCGTATAATCCTCTGCAGGAGGAACTAAAGGAGCTTTGTGAGGTTGTTGTTGTGGGGGACGCGGTAAAGGCCCGCAAGGCGATAGAAGCTTCTCGTGAAGGTTTTGTTGCCGGTCTGAACGCGTAATTTGATGCAGTTGGCATAAATAGCGGCAGTCCCTGTTCCTATAAGTAAATAGTAATTGTGGCAAAGGCCCTACAGTTCATAGTTAGAACTTCGGGGCCTTTGCTTTTTCTTAGTTTACCGGGAGTTATAAATAAATTCTATGTACATAAGAACGACTATTCTCCAAGGGGACAGGGGCTTCTGCCGGCGTCTTAAAGGACTTGGCACAAGCCAAGTCTTTTCTATATCTATTGTCAATTGTGTTTTCAGCATAAATTGAGAAACCGTTTTTAGGGCAGCAATACATATGATCCTAAAATTGGACATGATAGACTGAATTAAGAATTCTAAATATTTTGCGAAAGAGGAGGAGCAGGTTAGCGGGCATATGACTTACTGATTGCGGCACAAACAGTGCCGGTTGCCTGGTTTTCCGGCCGGAAACCATAGCAGGAACTATGATCGTATGCGTTGTTGAGCAGATTAATAATGGAATATGGGGAGAGAAGAATATGATGAAGAAGTTTGTAACACCTATTCTTATTGCCGGTGGTATATTTTCCTTTACTGTTGCTGCGGCGGCAATGCCGCTAAACACGGTTCCGGTTGATGTTACTGGGGACTTTCGGCTGCGGGGTTATAGTCTTGATGATAATATCGGTGGTGCTGATGTTGACGAATCGTTTTTTCAATTCACCGGCCGGATCAACCTAACGGCAAAAATAGATGATAACACTACTATGTTCACCCGTTTTGGGGTGCGGAACAGGCTTGGCCAGACCAGCAATGACAATAGCGCCAATAAGTCCTATGAACAAATTGACCAGTACGGGCTAAGGATTAAGCAAGGAGATTGGGATCTGAGCGTCGGCCGGCAAGGTGTCAGGCTGGGGCAGGGGATGATTATCGGTACCGGGACTGAGGTTGAGTATGATAATAAATTCGACGGCTTGATTGCCACAACGAAAGCAGGGGCAGCTGATGTAAAGCTTATTGCCGGCAAAACCAATACGTCCCACATTATGGAAACCTACTACGGGGGCAAAACCTCCACCTGGTATGGAGCGGAAATAAGCGGGAAAATTTCCCCTCAGGTCTCTCTGGGCTTGGCTGCTGCCCACGATAAGCCCGCCGATTCCGACACCAGCCTGAGTTCCTGGGCACTTAATACTTCCGTCAATGTGGCTCCCCATCTTTGGCTGAATGCCGAGTATGCCAGGTCTAATGCCGACCGCGATAATTCCGCCTATCTTGTCGGGGGGGCCTATGTTAAAGGCAAGGATGTCTTTGTGGCGCAGTATCAGAAGGTGGAAAACAATGCTGTCAATCAGGTCAATAGCTTGTATTCGTACAGCAATTTTCCCTTTAAGGGCACTAACATGTGGCTTGGCAACAGCAACTGGCATGGCTGGTTTTATAAATACAACCACCAAATGAATAAGAGCACTTCTCTCCATGCTATATATATGGACACCGCAGTCGATGGGCAGAGTGGCCGGGATAAAGAACTTACCGTTGGTGTGGTCTGGGGATTCTAGTGATATTGGGCGGAGGCCCGCGATGAGAGCAGTCAGCGAGGGGGAAGTAGTATGAGCAGGATAACGCCATTAAAATTTGGTGTCTCCAATTTAACGCTTATTCAGGATAAAGGAATGATTATTGTTGACACCGGGTGTCAAAGTGACAAAGAAGCCTATGTGCAGGCTTTTGCGGAGCTGGGCATAAATCCTAAAGAGATTAGCCTGATTGTCATTACGCACGCCCACTGGGACCATTGCTCGCGCGTCAATGAACTGAAAGACCTGACAGGTGCGCCTGTGTTATGTCATAAACAGGCCGTGCCTGTTCTCCAAAAGGGGGAATGGCTGGAGTTTAAACCCCGGGGCGAGGTCGGCAAACGCTTCATTGAGCTGATCGCCAATGATGCGGCCGATGTTATAAAACCGGTTAATCCCGATATCATTGTTGATTCCGAGTTCGACCTTACTCCCTTTGGTGTAGCCGGGAAAACCATTTACACGCCGGGCCACAGTGAGTGCTCCATCTCGGTGGTGCTTGATTCGGGGGAAGCGATCATGGGCGATATGCTGCGGGAATCGCCCTTCACCGGCGAGCTTTGCCTGGCTTTTATCGCAACAGATGAAGAAAAGCTGGTGAACAGCGTCCGCAGTCTGCTGCAAATAAAGACCCTCCACTCTTTCTACGGCGGGCACGACGGACCTCATACCAGGGAAGCGGTTGCGCGGCTGCTTTAATATACGGAATCTGCCAAGGCGTTAATCTGCCTCCATCCGGTGGGGGCAGATTTTTTTTTGCGGAAGCTGCCACCAGATCGGTCGCAAGTTTGTGAGAGCTTGTCTAATGACCTGTGGCATGATTTTTAGGAACAACTACCTGAATCATTTGAATTTGACGAAAATTACCGGGCTCGTTTATTATTTATTTTAGTAAAATCTTACGACAGGAAAGATAGACTTCAAAAAAACAGACTTAAATAAATATTTATACACCGGTGGCAAATGAAAAAGTAGGCTTGGCCGCCATTTTTGGCAAAGAATATCTGGTGACGACAATCATGGTGACTATTTGGTGGACCGCGGCCGTGGGAGACAATGTCGGGCTGACCACTTGGTTCAGTACTCTGATGGTGGCAAAAGGCTTTACCATCCAGAAATCCATTGGTTTTGTCACCCTGATGTTTGCGGGCGGCTTCCTGGGCTTTCCCGTTGTTCGTTTTTTAGCCAAGCGAATCGGGCATAAATGGACAACTTCCCTGGAGTGGCAGCCGTAGGCTATAGCGCCGCCGCCTTATATCTGCTGGCCGCAGTGGTCGTGGCCGTGCTAGGCAAGGAAGGCACAAAAGTATTTACTCATTAAGCGGCAGCTAAGCAGCGGTTATTCGCCGAATGCCGCCTTGTACCGGCAGAGCCGAACTGTGAGTACCGGCAATTGATGCTGTAATTCTCATGGCATATTTTTAAGCAATGAAAACATAGCCGCAGGAAGATATTGAAGAAATCAAAACATCGTTTATAATAACGATGTAAGAAAGTTTAATTTTTAAGTTTAGTATGAGTAGCTTGATTATGATTCCGAAATAAAAACTTCCGGTATATAGTAGGCAAGCCTAGCTCTTATAGCAAAGCAGCAAATATTTGTTGCTTTCTATGGGCTAGGCTTTTTTGTTTCATTGGCTTATTGTTGTGCGGTAGGTCACTAAAGATGACAGTACCAGTAGGGGAGGAAAAAATGAAGAAGTGCCGGCTGCAACGCACTGATCGATATTGCCGCCGGGAGTGGCCCGCTGGTGGCAGGACAGCAAGTCCTGGCAATCATTCTCGACAGTAATGCTGCTATTCTTAGTGAGGCTTTTAAGGAATAGCTACTTTCTCAGGCAATCCCTATACCAGGGAAGTGATTGCGAAAAAGAATAATATCTCCAAGATTATACGCAGCCTCCTCCTTGACGGCGGTGTTACACTATAGCTTTTATATTTGTATTGAGCGTTTAAGCAGAACTATTGTTGTTAGTTTGGATAAGATTTTTTTTGACAAGTTATAATAAAAGCGAATAAATTATACGCGTACAAGAAGGGATTGGTAATGAAAAAGGTGGGTTTGGCCTTATGCGGCGGTGCAGTGCGGGCGTTAGCCCATATTGGCGTGCTAAAGGTATTCGCGCGTGAAAAAATTAAGATTCATTCTATTTGCGGCACCAGTATGGGCGCGATTATTGGCGGCTTATACGCTTGCGGGGTTACGCCGGAAAGAATGGAAGCCAGTATTGATGACTTGGCCATCCTGCGCAATGTCAATCTGGGAATTGGGCAAAATGGATTGTTAGGTGATAAGGTTTATCGATATTTATTAAAAATATTGGAAGAAGAAGCTTGCGTCAGGCAGATTGAACAGTTAGCGATTCCCTTCAAGGCCGTCTCTGTAGATTTAATCACTGGCCGGCAAGTTATCCATGATCAGGGGCCGCTCCTGCGGGCATTACAAGCCAGTTCCGCTATACCGGGAGTTTTGCCGCCGGTAAAATGGGAGGGGCGTTTTCTTGTTGACGGGGGCGTACTCAATAATATGCCAGTTAATCTTTTGGACAGAAAAATAGCGGATATAAGAATTGCCGTCGATGTCAATATAGAGACTGTTGCCAAGGAACCGCAAAACTTGCCGGAGCTTCTTTTTCGCACCTATAACGTTATGATGAGCAGCATACGGACGGCTACGCTTGCTGATGCCGATGTAATCATTCAGCCCGAGGTGCAGGAGGTTTTTTTTCTGGACGTGCGTAAAATGAAAGCTGCGATTCAGGCCGGTGAACGAGCAGCTGAAGCGCAGCGAAAAAATATTTTGTCTTTAATATCATAAGGTAGACAATCAGCTCACCGTTGCATCATAGCCTGCTGATAAATCTTTTTGCAAAAACATTGACGAGCGACTATGTTTTTGCCTGGAGGATACTTAAAATGTACGTCGCCAGGCACCACAACAGCCGCTCTGAGCTTACTCTAGTAATTGTCTCAGTGAGCAGGCATTGTTTTGGCAGCAGGAGGCAGGGGATGGCTATGGATATGGATATGTATTAAGTTGAGTTTAATTATAGCTAATATACCGGACTATACCTTGCGTAACATTTTAACAAGATATAGTCCGCAACTAAGCCCCAATACCAGAACGAACACCTGCAGCCACATTGCCGTTTGGAAAGCTGCAGCCGGATAGGGTGTTACCCCTTGCGATATATGGTTAATCATCAACCCCCATATCTGTTGGAAGGCCCCGGCGCCGACAATCCATACGAAGCCGTTATTTAAGCCGGTGGCCGTGCCCATTTGCTCAGGCCGCACCAACTGCCTTATCAAGGAAAAGTAGCCATTTACCGTATATTGCTGTACAAAGCCAAACAGAGCAAACAGTATTTTAAGTTCGAGGATACTGAGGGTATGGATATGGATAGTCATATACAGCCAGGAGATTAAAAATAACCCGGTGCCTGATAACATGACATTGAGAACGCCTATTTTTTGAACAAGCCAGCCGGATACAAATGCCCCCACAACCAGGCCCATTGCAGAAACCATGAGTATTTCAGCCACGACCGGCTTGCTTAAGCCGTAAACATTGGCTAAATAGACCCCGCCCCATAAAGCAATAATCACTTGCCCGCTGGAGTTCACGCCAAGTATGCAAAAATTAGCCACCCATAGTTTTGGCATACGGCAAACCTCTTTGAAGGCTTCCCAGCCATTTGCCCGGGTTGCTGCTCTATTGCCGGCGGGAGTTGCCGCGCCGGTCAATTCATCCGGCCCAGGCAGGCCGACATCGGCAGGGCGGTCTTTTATAACCAGATAGGCAATAACCGCTAAGATTACACTGACAATCCCAATGCCGGCAAAGGAATAACGCCAGCCGTAGCTTGTCATCATAAACTGCAGGGGGGCAGTCGCCCCAACCCCGCCCAGCATGGCAAAGCCCATATACAGACCGTATATAGCGGGAAACTCCTTGCTACTATACCAATTGCTAATGACCTTCACACCGGCAATGAAACAACCGGCGACAGCGATGGCAACAATAATCCGCCCGATAACCGCGACCAGAAAAGTCTGCGCTGTGCAGAAGACGAAGCTGCCGATACTAATCATGAGTAAAAGAGCGGTTAACCCCCGGCGGACACCAATCCGGTCCAGACAATTGCCCAGCGGCGCATTCATCAGGGCGTAGGCCCACATAAAGGATAAACCCATGAAGCCGAAATCAACCGCCGTAAGCCCCAGATCTTTAATGAGTTCCGGCCCCATGACGGCAGGTGCCTGGCGATTAAATGGAGTCAACATAAAACCTAAAACGGCGACAATATAAATAGGCAGGCGGTAGCGTTTTAACTGCTGCAGCACCTTTCCCCTATCCATAAGCATACCTCCCCAATTTGGCATAATTCAATCCCGGTAAGAAATGGAATTGAATTATGCTTATTTCTCTATGCAGCTATGCAGAAAAGGCTTAGCAGTCTGGCTAGTATGCAATTTCTACAAGGCTGGGTAACGGTCAGGTCAACTGTATCTGCCATATTTCTCCACGGCCGCAAAAAACGCGTTCACGTTTTCATGCTTGGCATTGATTGGAACGTTGCAGCCTGATGAATAGATCAGGCTGGCTCCGCTTTTCCGGAATGTAGTGATAAGTTTTTTTGCATACTCATCAAGCTCGCTGGGAGATGCCACCGTAAACAAAGCGGCCGATACATCGCCCATAATGGCGCAGTGATCCTTCAGGATGTCGTGGGCTTTAAAAAGATCTGTTGAGCTATCCAGTTCCAGCACGAATTTTCCCTTGGGCAGCTCCAGGAAATACGGCAGATTCTTGGTCCAGTCGCCGTCATAATGGAGAATGGGTACGATACCATTGTCTATCAGGCTAGTAAGAAAATTTTTAAAATTAGGCCAAACAAACCGCTCAAAATTTTTCAGAGAAATAAACTGGCCGCTGCCTCTGACCCCGCCTACAAACACCCGGTTAATACCGGACGCTTTGACGGCCGGTATGACACTTTGTACAAGATCAGTAGTCGCTTTGGTCAGCAGTTCTTCCAGATCACCGCCTATTTGAAACATATCTTTATAAAATTTTTCCAGTGAGCGCATGATCGAAAAGGCTTCAAAGGGAAACGTGCCGACGATAAAGCCATAGCACGCACTTTGCCCGCGCGCCAGCGTTCTGCCGATTTCATCCGCTCTGAGCCGTGCGGACTCTTGTAGGCCGGACAGCACTTCTTCGCGCGATGTCTCATGGCAGCGTTCCAGAAAAGAAAGGCGGTATTCATCAAATCCTTTTTCTTTGACGATTGCATAATCAGACCGCTTCATAGCCTCGAATTCGATAATTTGGTATTGGGCGTCAGCTGGCAGTTCCTCACCGGGCAAGCGCATCCGGCCGGGGCCGCACTTATGGGCAACGGCAGCAAAACGCCCGCACAGCATCCACGAGTTACAATCCCACACCGGATAGGCTTCCCAAACCTTGTGGACCGCCGCCATAGCTTTGTTCCAGTCTGACATGAATTCTTTGTTGCTAAGGCCCGCAAACTGACCGGCATACTGCTCGATGATTGGTGCACAAACAATCCGGTCTACCGGTTGCAGATTAATCGCGGCGACAAGTCTTTCTTCCGCCGTCATAATATCAGCCATTTAGATTTACCTCCAGTATTCTTTGCAATTGATAGTTGTCAAATCTTTTTTTGTCAGCTTCCTCTCCCACCTCTCCTTTGGTTAATATCATAAACAAGCCTGCTAGTTTTCGTCAAATTCAAAAAATTCAGGCCGGTATTCCTAAAAACGTGCCCGCCTTAATTAATACATATTGCCTAAACTATAGCTCCCCAGCGCTGCTGAGGTTACAAGCAATTTGTAGTATAATAAGTGTAGAAAAGGTTAAGGGGGCGTTCGCGCTGTGGACATCCGGTATTTACGTTCTTTCATAATGGTTGCCCAGTGTTTGAGTTTTACCGAGGCTGCTAAACGCCTGTTTATTGGCCAGTCGACGATAAGCAAACAGATTGCCGATCTTGAGGAGGCATTGGGGGTTGAATTGTTAATTCGTCATCACTGCTCACTGGAACTGACCGTGGCAGGAAAAACCTTATTAAGAGAAGGCGTCAATCTGCTCAACAATGTGGCGGCGGTTGTTGAGAAAACCCGCCAGGCAAGCAATGGAATACGGGGCAATCTAAAACTAGGCTGCTTTGGCGATGAAAGTGCTTTTTTGCCTTATGCTATAAAAAGATTTCGGGCTCTTTTCCCGCAAATACATATGGATATTCAAATTCTTACCCTCAAAATGCTGGAGGATGCTCTGGATTCTGAAGAATTAGACCTTGTCTTCACCGTTAGACTTGGCAATCAGTTTAAATCCGACAAATTCATGCAGCGCGTAATTTACAAATTTCCGTTATGCTTTCTTCTGCCCAGTAGCCATCCCTATGCCGGAGAAACCTCGATCAACATTTCAGCTTTCGCCAATGAAGGCTTCATTCTTTTGTCTGAGAAAGAAAACCCGGACGACTATAAATGGTTCAGCAAATTTTGTGAAAAACAGGGTTTTTCACCTAATATAGTTAGTACAACAACCCGGCTGGAAGGAATATTCTGGTTAGTGGAAGCAGGTGTGGGCATTTCCTTTTGGTCGAAGAATCCCAAACTGGCACATTATGTCCCTCCCGGAATTTCCATTGTTGATATGCAGGGCGAAGACGCTTGCGCCAATATAGTGGCTATCTGGAAAAAGAAACATAATAATCCGGCCATCCAGCTGCTTTTCAAGGTACTTGAGACCATAGATGAGAACAGCTTGACTGCGCATTACCGATAAATGCAAAAGACTAAGGCGCAGCATATGCAAACGTCACACAAAAGCGATTGGCCGGACCTAACACAGCCAATTATTACCACAACATTAAGTTTAAAGCAGGATACATATTGAAGAATGCTGAAAAATCAATTATAATGAAATAGGAATATTAAATTTTAATTATATTATGAGTAGCTTGCTTATGATACCGGAACAAAACTTCTGGTATATAGTAGACAAGCCTAGCTCGTTAGCTAGCAACAGTAACCGGTTGCTGGCTATGGGCTAGGCTTTTTTATTTCCTGTGCAAGTTTTGTTTTTTACAATAAAACCCTGCAGGGGGACAAAGAGAGGAGATAGGATAAGCAATCGCATTGCTGTAAGAAAGGAGGACAATCTCATGCATTATGAATCCAAAAGATGGTTTTTTCTGGTTCTGTGTTTTATTTGTAATGGCTGTGCCGGTATTGTTTATGCCTGGAGTGTCTTTATAAACCCAATCAGCCATCATTTTCAGTGGCCTGTTGCCGATGTCTCACTTTCGTTTACTCTGATGCTTGCCCTCGGTTCTTTACTGCCTTTTCTGGCCGGCAAGCTGCAGGAACATATACAACCCCGGATCATCATTCTGGCCGGGGGGGTGGCCTTTGGCGGCGGGCTTATCGGCCTTGGCTATACGGCAACACGCACCGAGCTATATGTTTTTTCCGCCCTGGCCGGTCTGGGTCTGTCTTTAGTGTATCCGGCCGGAACCATCAGTAATATTGTCAAATTTTTTCCGGATAAGCGGGGCCTGGCTTCCGGCTTGCTTACAGGCGGCGCCAGTCTGGGGGCAGTGGCCTGGGCGCCACTGGCCGTAATGATGATTGAAAGAGTTGGGCTTTTGCCGACATTTAAGTATTTGGGGATCGGCTTTATGGTGACGATTGTTCTTGCTTCCTGGCTGATTGAGGCAGCTCCGTCCGATTATCGTCCGCCGGGCATGGCCGAAATGGTAACTGCCGCTCAGGGCGGCGGGGCCTTGGCTGTAAATTGGACCGGGGTGCTTATGAGTCCCTTATTTTATTTACTAGCCGGCATCTTTTTGGCGGTAGCAACCTCCGGGATGATGCTCTTTGGTCATGTGTCGCTTATTGCTCAGGATGTCGTTAACGTATCGCCGCAATTGGCAGCCGGTATTGTCGGTTTATTAGCGATAGCCAATACAGCGGGAAGGCTTGGCTGGGGCTGGATATCGGATAAATTAGGCCGTTTCGCGGTTATATTCATACAGCTTATTATTCTGGTTGCGGCTATGCTCGGACTGACACAAGTCACAAGCTATCTGGCTTTTGTCAGCATGGTAATGCTTGTGGGCTTATGTTACGGTGGGTTTTTGGCTATTATGGCGCCGTTGCTTGCCGATTTATTTGGCTCGAAGTATTTAGCCGTAAACTTTGGTCTCATGTTTCTCATGGTTGGACTGGGGGCTTTTATCGGGCCACGGTTAGCGGCTGTCATCAGAGCAGCCACAGATAGCTATGCCCAGGCCTTTATCGTTGCCGCTATGCTTAATCTGGCCGGTCTATTATTAACATGCCTTGCCCGGTCCGCAGCCAAACGGCAATCAATATAATAAATCCAGCATCTATATATCAATATCATTGGAGAGGAGCGCTAATCAATGCAGATCGTTCGGGTTGAAGAAGCGGTAGGCTCTGTGCTGTGTCATGACATAACAAAGATTGTACCTGGCCGATGTAAAGGGCCGGCCTTCAAAAAGGGGCATATCATTAGAGAAACTGATATACCGGAGCTGCTAAGCCTCGGCAAGGATCATGTATATGTTTGGGAACTGCAAGCAGGATTTGTCCATGAAAATGAAGCCGGCTCGCGCATTGCCCGGGCTATACAGGGAACCGGGCTTGAAATTACTGAGCCCAGTGAAGGGAAGGTGAATTTAATCGCCCAGCATGACGGCATGTTTTCGGTACAGGAAGAGTTTTTAACACAAATGAATACGATAGAAGATATTGTTATTGCCACCCGCAATAATAAAAGGCTTGTAAGAAGGGGCGACATCGTTGCCGGTGTTCGCATAATTCCTTTGATTATTAAAGAAGAAAAGCTGAAATTAGTTGAAGGAATCGGGCAGAAAGCCGAGATTGCCGCTGTTGCTCCGTTCCGGCCCCGTAGAGTTGGGATTATAACGACAGGCAGCGAGGTGTATCAGGGGCGCATTAAAGATCGTTTTGGACCGGGGGTTGCGCAAAAAGTGGCGGCCTTCGCCTGTACTGTCAGCCAACATATTCTCGTTCCCGATGACGCCGATAAAATAGCAGAGGCAGTAAAGGTGTTGTCAGCCAATGGGGCTGAGCTAATCCTAACAACAGGAGGCATGTCTGTTGACCCTGATGATGTAACCCCAGCCGGTATTAAACAAGCCGGTGCCGAAATTATTACCTATGGTGCGCCTGTGTTGCCAGGGTCGATGCTAATGCTTGCCTATTTAGGAGAGATTCCGGTTTTAGGGTTGCCTGGTTGTGTAATGTATAATAAAACAACAGTTTTTGACTTGCTCCTGCCTTTTGTGCTGGCCGGACAACGGCTTGCGCGAGCGGATATCATAAAGCTGGGCCTTGGCGGCCTATGTCTCAATTGTGAGCTTTGCCGGTATCCGGCCTGTTCCTTTGGAACCGGTCTGTAGGCGCAGCGGCCTGCCGGACAGTAGCGGGCAGTACCTTCGTTGTGTCAGCGCGGGAACTGCAAGAGGCGTCTTACGTTTCAAAGCCGAAGAGGGTGAGCTGATTTGAACTGGTTACGCATATTTCAACTACTACAGCATCCAACTGGATTGTGTTGCCAAGTCCCAGTCCGGTATGGGAGCCCACAAAAGATGTTTGCAGGCTGCTGATTACATCCCAGGGATTTGCCGCCGCCAGTACCTGCGCGGTTATGTCCTGGGCAAGCGGGGTTGTTAAATAATCAAGAGTACCCAGCAGGGAAAGGCTGGCCTGCTGCAGTTCTAGCCAATCATCGGCAGAATTTGGCCGCCAGTAAAAGATCATCGTACTGGTGCCGACGGCAAGCGTCAGCGCCAGGCGGCAATAAAATTTAATGATAACACTTTCGATCTGCAGCTGTTCAAGGGCCGCCAGCGACATGGCATAGCTTAGCACGATGCGGCCCCTGGTGCCAATAAGCAAGCCTGAGCTTAAGGTGGCATACTGCCCGTCGGGGAACCCTGCGGCATTGGCAGCATTCGTAAAATCGCTCCGGCTGTTATAGGCGACCTGCGTAGCCGTTACGGCGCCAAAATCCTCACATTTTTCTGCTTCATCGGCGGTGCGGACAAAAATAGTAGCGCCGCTTTTAAGCCGGTAGGCGGAGGGCAAAGACTGGACTATTGTTGGCGAGGACTCTGTTGTCCTTAAGGCCAGGAAGCTTTCGTCGCCGTCAGTGCTTAAGATGATTGTCACGGCCAGTGGATTCGATATCTGTACGGCTGTCAGATTGATCGCTTTTTGCGGTGCAGGTGTCCAGGCCGGTGTGGCTGACGGCAAGCTGTTGAAGGCGTAATCCCTGCTCATTTCCGCAGTATTTCTGCTGATGAACACAGGCTGCAGCCCAGCAGTGAATATATTGGCGTTTGTTCTTGATTTATTCGTCACCATCAGCTCCTTGGCAGTATTTTGCCGTCGATTCAAACTTCATAGCCCAGCAGGGTAATATACATTGTACCTGTCGTGTTGGTCGTAAGTGCGATCACTTCGTCCGGTGCAAAACGGACAGGGGAAGAAAAGCTTTCACTATAGGTGGCAAAGGCGGCTGTCAGTACAATTGACAGAAACGGAGCATTGCCGGCTCTGTTTAAGGTAACAGTCAAGCCGGCAGGGGCAGCAGCCTGCACTGCCGTCAGGCAGATTCTTTTACCGGCAGCCGGCGTCCAAAGCGGATTGTTGGTTTGCACAGTGGCGAACGTATTAAACAAAATAATATCTGATGCCTGTTCCCTGGTAAACAAAGGTCTTGTTGGGTAATTGAAAACATTGTAATTGGTTCTCTTTTTATTGTTCATAGCCTGGAAACTCCCGAATTTTATATTTTCCTATTTTATTATATGGGACTGTTATTTTAAGGTGCGGATTAATGCAACTTGAAGGTTTGCTTCAGGCAGTGCTTCCTTTAAAAACGCTAGTATAATATTTGTTTCCCCCATCTGCGGCCTAAAAGCCGCTAGTTTTTTTGTATTCAACAAAATTCCTTAACCCTGCATAAGATGCTATAGGGCACCAACTATTTTAGAAAGGAACAGCGTATGAGTAAGACATCCTTACAATTAGAACGTTTAACCGCCGGTACAATTGCAATCAATGGAACCGTTATTTTTGACTCAATGACAGTCGCAACAGGCAATATCAGCTACGATAACGCCACCGGTGTTATTACCTTGCAGGACGTGGGCCGATATAAATTTGACTGGTGGGTGGCAACACAATCTTCCCTCTCCTCTAGTGGACTTGGCTTTGCGTTGGCTTCATCACAGGGAGCTGTTATAATCGGTAATTCGCCAATCAAAACAGACGAGGTTTTCGGCATCGGCATAATTGAAGTTGCCGTAGCGCCTGTAACTGTAGAACTAAGGAACAACAGCAATGCCGACGTTTCCTATTCAACCATTGTTCCGGTTAAGTCTGTATTGACAGTATTTGGGGAAGATGGTTCAGCTGTAATGGGACCGACCGGTGCTACAGGACTGCCTGGCCCAATAGGGCCAACAGGTGAAACCGGGCAGATCGGTAATATAGGCCCAATGGGCGAAACAGGACCGGATGGCAATGTAGGACCAACCGGAACCACAGGACCAACCGGCGAACGAGGAGTAACCGGTGACACAGGACCAATAGGTGTCACCGGAGCGACTGGCGCCACAGGACCAGCAGGCGAACCAGGAGTGACCGGTGCCATAGGACCAGCAGGCGAACCAGGGGCGACCGGCGCCACAGGACCGTCTGGTGAATTAGGGGCGACCGGAGCCACCGGGCCAGCAGGTGAACCAGGCGTGGCCGGTGCCACAGGATCAACAGGCGAACCAGGAGCGACTGGCGCCACAGGATCAACAGGCGAACCAGGAGTGACCGGAACCACAGGACCAGCAGGCGAAACAGGGACGACTGGTGCCACAGGGCCGTCTGGTGAATTAGGAGTGACCGGTGCCACAGGATCAACAGGCGAACCAGGAGTGACCGGTGCCACCGGGCCAACCGGTGAATCAGGTTTGACCGGCGCCACCGGGCCGTCTGGTGAACTAGGGGCGACTGGCGCCACCGGGCCAGCAGGTGAACCAGGAGTAACCGGAGCCACAGGGCCAACCGGTGAATCAGGGTTGACCGGCGCCACAGGAGCAAGCGGTGAGCCAGGAGTAACCGGCGTCACAGGAGCAACAGGTGCGACAGGCGATATCGGCCCTACCGGCTCTACAGGCCCGCAGGAGTTGGATTTATGTATTATGACTACTAGTTTGGGAAATATTGATGTAGTCATTGCCCCTAATGAAGGCGGCGGCAATAATCAAGCGGTGGGAGGCATCGCTTTTGGCGGCGATTTGGATACAAGAGCGCTTTCGCGTGTTGCGGCATACATCATACAGGTTGGAGCAGGTATTGGTCAGTTTCAAATGGCTGTGTTACAGGCAACGTCAACATCTACCGCCTTGGTGGTCGGCGTAACCGATATCGTAACAACGATTTCCGGCGGCCTGTTTGTATTGCCGCTTACCGACACGGTAAATCTGGCGGGCGGGAGCATTTATTATCTGGCAGTCTACAATCAGGTAAATGCTTCGCAAATTGGCGGTGTGATCGCAGGCACAAATACGGTGCAGGATGCGCCACCGATCAATTTTAGAGTGCAGAATATTGCCGGCTTTGCCGTTGGGCAAACTATTAATATCAGTGATGTAAACTTATGGCGGACACCTTGGCTGGCAGCTATGAAATAACGTAGCGCGGCTATTGCCTGGAGGGCAATAGCCGCGGCAGTCCTAGTGTTTTGGCCACATTATCTTTTTTAGTTTGATGACGGCCAAAATGGCCAATGGCGGCGTCAGCCCCTCCTAGCAGACCCCTTCCAGTATGAGTCGTCGGTGCTTCCTTGCCCTTGGCTATTTTGTCTCGCCCTAAAACTAAAATTAACATGGCCAAGACACTGGTGCCTTGGCAAAGTTAGATGTTAGCTTTAGACAGCGTAGATTTTTTCGCAATGCAAGGCGGAGGAGCCGCGCAGATCGGCAATCTGTAAGGTGACGACAACAAAGCAGTGCGGGATAAGATGCGCTGTATACCTAATATTTGACTTTGTCAAGGTGCTAGCTATGATCTTAGCATCTGTAAGGCGCTCTTTTCACCAACAGTGATATGAGGGCTTTTTTTCTTTCCTCCTATATAATCCAGCTCAAATTTCTCTCTTTGCAGGAACCGGGAAATTCCGGGAGAATTATTTAAGACATAAACGTTTGCCGCTGCAAAAGGCAGGTTAGGCTTTTGACGGTCAAATTTTAACAGAAATAATAAAGGATGTGTGCTTATGATTCGTAACGCCGGGCCTGATGATTTAGCTGCTATCCAGGAAATTTATAATGAGGCGATCCTTAATACGACGGCAGTATATGATTATAAACCTTATACCATGGAAGCGAGAACATTGTGGTATGAGGATAAGGTTAAGGCCGGTTTGCCTGTGCTTGTGTACGAAGAGGACAAGCTTGTTGCCGGGTTTGCGACCTTTGGGCCGTTTAGAGCTAAACCAGCCTATAAATATACAATAGAACATTCAGTCTATGTCCATACTAAGCACCGGGGAAAACAGATCGGCACTATTCTCATGCAGGCATTGATAGAGCTTGCCAACGCCCAGGGATATGCGACGATGGTGGCCGGTATCGACGCCAGCAACGTGGGCAGCAGAACCATGCATGAAAAAATGGGCTTTAGTTTTTCTGGAACGATTCACAAAGCCGGTTATAAATTCGGCAGATGGCTGGATCTAAGTTTTTATCAATATAATCTGGCAGGTCCGGACAAGCCAACAGAGGAATAATGAATGCTAAAGCAGCGATGCCCAGGGCTAGCAGAGTAACAGCAGTAAGGTGGAAAATGTCGAAATAAGCAGAAGAAAAACTCTCGACAAGCCTAAGGGTCTGTGCTATGCTTGAGAAAATAAACCAATTAAAAGAAAAATTAAATAAATTGATTTTTGGTGCAGGTGCCTGCAAGGGCTTAATAGAAAAGCCGGTTCAAGACCGGCGCGGTCCCGCCACTGTAATGGGGAGCGAGTCCAAGATATGCCACTGGAACACGCGTGTTCTGGGAAGGTTTGGACGAGCGATGATCCAGAGCCAGGAGAACTGCCTGTACAACAATCACCGTTGACCTGCGAGAGATAGGGAGGGGATTTATGTGTATGTTTTGTGCCGGCTGTTTGCCGGGGTAGAGTAGAAGCCTCCTGATTGTTGTCATCACAGGCGGCTTCTTTTTATTTTGACGGTTGTGAGTGTCAATAGCGACTTTTAAAGGTATAACGGACTTTTAATACCTCGATTAGTTGCCTTGAGACACAAGTGTGTCTTAAGGCGACTAATAATGGGCGGTTTACCATTGCCGCTACGGATGCCTTGGGCGCTTTAGCCTTACGGGGGCCAATATGGCACCAAGGAAAAGAAGCAGGAAAACAACTACCGGCACAGTTTCCTATTGTCCGGCAGTATAGGAGTGGGTTTATGAAACAAGAACAAATCAAACAGCTAACTGAGAAACTCTTGGCTTGCGGCTACCATTCAGCCCAGATCAGGCATATCATCAGCGAGGCGGTGGAATGTGGCTTAGCGGACGGTGGCGGTTCGCAGGAGCAATTGATTATCGAGGCCCTTGAAAGCTATGTGGAATTTGGCAGCAAGTGTAAAAGGACGGGAAACCGTAAATGACCGCTCGCGGCGGTCCGGCATTCATTTTTATTCACCTCCTATTTACGCCGGTCAAGGTGGCCGGATCTACAGGGAAGGTTAGCTTATTTTCAAACAGCCGGACGGTGGGTTGTGTCTTTGGACAGGACACGGCCCGCCGTCTCTGTGTCTTGGCGAAAGGCCAGCGAGACATGGCGATAAAGGTAAAGGAATTTGTTAATTTATTGTAGAATTGATGTTTAAGGAGGTTGGTATATGAAATGTCTGGTCTGTGAGCAGGATATGCCGTTTGACTGTACCTGCGCGGATATGGGGAAAAGAATTCAACTTGTCAGGGATGCCAAGCAAATGTCTGTTTCGGAGGAATTTTTCAAAGCGTTTGCCAAAAGAAAACTTATGGTAGATATTGATAAATAAGTACAGACCGTCCGGCCCGGACGGTCTGTACCGTTACTCCTGCTTATCATTCTGTTTATCTAGGGGCTTCATTGCCGGTTGTAGTGCTGGTGAACACTGGCTTTTATAATGTTTGGCATATTCATGTTTTTGTTCTATGGCTATCACTTTCTGCAGAATTGCTCTCATGACGGCTGCTGTAATCAGCATAATAAAAAATGTGTAGTAAAATTGCCAGTTGTATAACCGGAGGATATCAAATTTTGCTAACACAGGCAGGAAGACAAAGGAATAGCCCATTTCTGTTATCGCGGCCCAGAGCAGGAACTTTTTCCAGGAATGACAATATTGGTAAACCAGCATAAAGCCTAAGGGTACAACAGTTAAATCGTTTAAAAATAGTGCATGGCCAAACGGCAAGGGTTTTACCGTATAAACCCACAGCGCCGATGAAGCTCCGGCATCATCCAGTATGATCCGGAAAACCGCGATAAATGAACCAAACAAAAGTATTTGTGTCAGGCGGCTTTTATCTACATATTTCCACCAAACAGCGTAGGCGGCGGCTATACTGGCGATGACGAACCACCACCGGCCGGTAAAAAGATTTGCCCGCCATTCGTTCAGCTGATAACCCCATAATTCGTATCTGGCTTGCTGAATGATGTCAACAATATCCACAGGTAGCCCTCCCATCCAACATTGTTCAAGTATACCCTGTAGGTGGACATTTATTCATGCAAGCAAGCAGTATTTACAAAAGCGGTCAGCTTAGGACCACATACCTGAAGGCATTATGAAAAAGATTCTATGTAGGGTTTGCCGGCAAAAAAATCTTTGTTGATAATACCATTTAGACTATAGGTAATCTGGCTCAGCCAGGAGGCAATATTTATCTCAACCAGCAGGATATGTTCCGGAACTAAGACGGGAATAGCTGACAGATTGGCAATGCCAACAATCCCTACCTCGACCAGCTTGTTGGCAACCTGCTGACTTTTGGTTTGTTCCACCGCCATAATACCCATCACAATATTCCGTTTCTGGACAATAGCCCTAATGTTATCAAAGGATTCGAGCGTCAATTCTGAAGCGCTGCCAACAGGCACGCCGGCTTTAGCTTTTTCCAGATCGCAAACTGCGGCAATATGGATCCCCGGCGGCAAAATACCGCTGGAAGTGAGCAGGGGGACAACCGGCATGCACGAGCCGATGACGACAGCGTTCCATGAAGCTCGATAGCCCAGGATGTGCTCAATCCGCCAGATCATGTAATGAACCTGATAGCCCACTCCTTTTGTGCCGAATTCGCCAAAATTAGCTAGATCTTTGCGGACAAGTGAAGAGGGAATGCTCATACGCCGCCCCAGATCTTCAGAGGTACAGATGATTTTATCTTCACTACGCAGTTGCAGCAAAATAGCATAATATTTTGCTATCCTATTAATAGTGCTTTTGGGTATTTCATCTTTGCAAAATCGCATGTTGTCCAGCCCCCTTGCTCTATTTTGTACATATAAACATGAAAAAAACGCACCTCAATCACTTCATAATATTTAGACAATTCGGATTATGTAGTTTGCTATAAACAGCAGAAATGGTTGAGGAGAATGATATAGAGATAACAAAAACCATCTGAACAATAATGTTGTCCAGACGGTCGACTGTGAACTAAAAAATTACGCTTCATGTGGTAAACTCCACTAATCCGTCAGTTGCGCAATTGTTATTATTTTCTAATTAATACTAACATATTATCTTAAATTGGTCAACCTCAATGTGCAGTGATTGGTAATTTTTTTAATTTTAGAATAATATAAGCAAAATACACAGATGAAAATTTGGTAAAAATATCAAAAAAAGAGTGAATAAATATTTTGCAGATGCTATAATTATATGTAATTTTCTGGCGAGGAGGATGCAAATTGAGGATATACAACCGGCTTTCCCAGGGGTTGAAGGGGAAGCTGCGAATCGGCCATAAGATAATTGCCGCCTTTAGTTTGATTATTTTCTTTATCATTATGATAAGCTATTTTTCTTTTCATACAATCGGGCAGCTCAATAATACCTATGAGACGATGGCTGCCGGCAACCAGCAAGTGATAATGAATTTATTGTCCTTTACATCGCAAATGGCGAACGAGTCGGCGACTGTGACCAGGTTCTGTTTTGCCGGTGAGGAAAAGGATATCGCCCTTTATAATGATTATAAGCAGCGCAGTGATGCTGATTTGCAGGCCGTAGAGGAAGTACTGCCGGGAGAGAAAGCAAGAAACCTGGTCGCTTATATTAAAACTGGCAAAAAACAGTATGAAACATTTGCTGCCAGGGCTATTCAGGCCAAACAGGAAAATAATGTCCAGCAGCTCAATTCCTATATGCAAGTGGCCGGTGATCCCTATAAGGAAACTATTATGGCAGTGGATGAACTGGTCCGGCTTGTCGAAACCGATACGCAACAGGCGAAAAGCAATTTTGACAAGCAGATTATTCAGATTCAGCTCTGGGTACTGGCGGCTAACTGCGGGGTTGCTGTTCTGGCGATCCTGATTGGTATTGCGGTCAGCCGCAACATAGCCAAACCGGTGAATCTGGTCGTTCGTAATGCCGCTAAAATCGCGGCAGGCGAGTTGAACCTTGAGGACATTCCTCCTGTTGGCAATGACGAAATCGGCGAGCTTGCCCAGGCATTTAACAGTATGAAGGGCAACCTGAAAAAAATTATTGAGCATATTACCCGGTCGGCAGAACATCTTGTTTCTTCTGCCCAGAATTTAACGGCCACAGCCTATCACTCAGCCGCTGTTTCCAGTCAGGTAACCGGTCTGGTTACCCAGCTTTCCCAGGCTACGCAGGTACAATTCAGAGAAGCCGGCTATACTGCCCAAACGGTTGACCGGATGTCGGAAAGAGCCGCCCATGCGGCCGAACGGGCCGGCGCGGTAAGCGCTATGGCGGCAAAAACTGCCCAGACAGCTCAAACCGGGAGCAAGACAATTGATGCCCTGACCCTGCAAATGACCGGCATTCAGCAAACTGTCGCCGCTTCGGCTGCGGCAGTGGATAAACTGGGCGAGCGGTCCAAGGAAATCGACCAGATTGTTGCCACCATTGCCGGTATAGCAGCACAAACCAATCTGCTGGCTCTGAATGCGGCGATTGAAGCAGCACGGGCCGGCGAAGCCGGCCGGGGCTTTGCCGTTGTCGCCGGCGAGGTGGGCAAACTCGCCGTGGATTCCCACAATGCCGCTAAACAGATTGCCGGGCTTATACAGAAAACCCAGGCTGACACTAGCCAGGCTGTGGCTGCGATGTACAAAGGCATTGAACGTGTTCAGGACGGCACTATTGCTACTGCCGGCGCCGGGGAAGCCTTTAGCGACATTGTCGGCACGATTAGCGACTTACTGCAACAAGTGAACAGCGTTACCCTGTTGATTCAGGAACTGGCCAGAGACAGCCAGGCCGTTGTGGCATCAACGGCAACAATCGTTGGTATAAGCAAAAAAACAATGGTTGAACTGGAAACCGTAGCCGGTGTTTCAACAGAGCAGTCCGCAGCGGCCCAGGAAATCACGGCTGCTGTTCAGGCGATGGAAAAACTGGCTGCAGGCCTGAACGAATTAGTGGCCAAATTCCGCATGTGAATTCATTCCTGCCTGCTGACGCCACAACAACAGCGGCGTATATTCTTGTAACCTGCAGACAGAAGCGTTTACTAAAAAGTAGTTTTGCCAAATATCTCAACCATGTCAGGGTCAAATAATGTTCTGGAGGCACCAACAACCTTGAGTACTGCCTGGCGCGGTGTATTGCCCTGCAGATGAATCAGGCGGTCATAGAAATCAGCGACAGCAATTAAGCGGGCAAATTCAGTAATTTGATATTTGGCCAGTCCCAGGGGTTTGCCCAAACCGTCAAAACGTTCATGGTGCTGCAAACTGACTAAGGCGCTAATCATTTCGAGCTGTTGATTAGTACGAAGTTTAATAAAACCATCTAAATGATGATTGCTCTCTTCATCAAACTCATTTCCCATGCCACAGTCATGGAGGAGCGCACAGGTAGCCAGACAACTGAGATTAATAAAATCGTAGCCTTTTATCAAGCCCATGCCGACACTTAGCAGTGCCGTACGCAAACAATGATTAAACACCACCGGATTTTCTTTCATTTCATCCAGATAGGGATAAACTACAGTGTTGGCCAGGGCCGCAAACACCACCTGTTCAAGCTGTGAGTGGTTTTCTTCAAAATTAATGGTTTTGTATTTTTTCATCTCTGCTAATAACTGACGGGATCTTACGGCCGCGCCCGAGGAAGATTCTGAAAAAACGGTGTCAAGTGTCCAGTCTTCTGTGTCAGTAACAATATAGACTTCGGGAACCCGGAATTTTTTTAGGCAATTTATATAGGAAGCAGTAAGAGTGATGCCTTTCGCGATTAACAGGATGCCATTGGCATTGTAAATCGTTTTTGCCGGTATCATTCCCGGCGCTAAATCATAGGTGGCTATTTTTTTCATATCTTATCGCCTGCATGCGGGCGGACTGCATGAAAATACGCATCGACAACAACATCCTTGGTTAGCGGCTTTGACAATACCGCGGAAGCGCCAAGTGCCCTGCATTCCTTTACCAATACCTTTTGACCGCCCAGCGCAGTGGCAACAATAACTTTCACTTGCCTGTCAATGCAGCGTAAAATGCGCAGCGTGGCCACACCGTCCATGTGCGGCATAGTAATATCCATAAAAATCAAATCAGGTTTAAAATCACGGTGCTGCTCCAAGACCTCAATCCCATTAGCTGCTTCGGCAAATTGAAGCTCCGGGAACGTTTCCAGCATTTTTCTTAACGTCTTGCGTGACAAAGTAGAATCATCGGCTATCAGTATACGCATCCGCTACATCCCTTTCGATCGTGCTATCTAAGCATATATAATTGATTATGACATAGCTGTTTGCTTTTCAGGTTATCAATTGATTAATTTCTGATTAAATTCAGGGTAGGGAGGGCTGCTGCCGTTACCCATCCGAGGGCGCAACAAAAAACTGCCATAAAGGTGAGGGCGGCAGGTTTGTAGCCTGCGGCTTCCCCTTTATGGCAGTTTTTTATTAGGTATTGCCAACTGCAGATACAGCAGCCAGCTTGTAAAATATACATAAAGAAGGGATTTTTAACAATGCTGGATAACTTTACTAATTAGGTCTTGTCTTTTTGAGGAGGTATTCAAAATATGTCGCTGAACCATCAGACCCGGTTAGGCAATGTTACGGGTAGTGAGATGGCTGCTTTAATGAACGCGGTTGACTGGCAGGAGACCGCAGTTGGTCCAATAGACAGCTGGCCTAACAGCCTGAAAACCGCGGTGGATATTTGTCTAGGCTCTAAATTTCCCATGGTAATCTGGTGGGGACCGGATTACACAATGATTTATAATGATGCCTATCGCCCGATGCTTGGCAGCTCCAAACACCCCCAGTATCTTGGCCGGTCGGGGCAGGACTGCTGGTCTGAGATCTGGCATATTCTCGAACCCATGATGAAAGCGGTATTTGCTACCGGGCAGGCAACCTGGTCGGAAAATTTTCTGCTTCATATGGAGCGAAATAATTACATCGAGGAGACTTATTTTACATTCTCCTATAGCCCGCTCCTTGATGACCAGGGAGCGGTGCATGGTATTTTCAATGCCTGTACGGAAACTACACGCCAGGTGTTAGGGGAACGGAGGCTGAAAACATTACACTCGTTGATCATTGACTGCAAAAGTACGCAGGAGGCCGGTGTACAGGCGGTTAAAAAGATGGCGGAAAACCCGTGGGATATTCCCTTTGCCAGGTTGTACCTGGCTGATGAGTGCGGCAATGCGCTGACACTGGCAGGCTCCTTCGGTTTCAGGCAGGAAGAGCCTGGCGGCGCAGTTGATTTAACCTCGCCGGTAACCCCCTTGGCGCGGCAGCTGAGAAGGGTGTTTTATGCTGGTAAGGCCGAGCTGATTAATCAGCTTCCGGACCTCTTTCCGGCGAGCCCGCCAGGACCCTGGACAATTCCTCCCCGGGCAGCCCTGATGCTGCCTGTTGCCTGTCAGGGAAAGGAGCGGCTTTCAGCCATCCTGATATTGGGAATCAGCCCGTGCCTGTCTTTTGACGACGATTATAAAAGTTTTTTTGATCTCGTTGCCGGTCATATTGGCACAGTGATTGCAACCGCTCAGGCCTATGAAGAAGAGTGCAAAATGGTAGCGGCGTTAGCAGAATTAAACCGTGCCAAAAGTGATTTTATCAGCAATATCAGCCATGAATTCCGCACCCCGCTTACGCTGATGCTCAGCCCTTTGGAAGAACTGATCCAACAGCATGCCGGGACCCTTCCCGGCAGATTCCGGGAGCAATTGCGGATTATAGAACGCAATGGCCTGCGCCTGCTTAAACTGGTCAATACCCTGCTGGACTTTTCCCAGCTTGAGGTGCAGCGGATCAAAGCGAACTATGAACCCACTGATTTGGCGGCATTCACCCGCAACCTGGCAAGTGAATTCCGGGCGCTTATTGAAAATGCAGATTTGGTATTTACAGTAGAATGTCAGCCCTGTCCCCAGGCCTGGATAGATAGAGACATATGGGAAAAAATTGTGCTTAACCTGCTATCCAATGCCTTTAAATACACTTTTGCGGGCGAAATTAAGGTTAGCCTGACCGTGACCAAAGGACAAATTAAACTTACCGTGGCCGATAGCGGCATCGGCATAGACCCTAAATATCATCAACAGATTTTTGAACGGTTTCACCGGGTGCAGGGAGGGAAAGCGCGGACCCATGAAGGCAGCGGTATTGGTCTGGCCCTTGTCAAGGAACTGGTCATGCTGCATGGCGGGACGATTGCGGTGGCCAGCGAGCCCGGGCAGGGGAGTACGTTCACCGTTGAAATTCCCTATCATAATAAACATAAACCCCTGCCCAATGGCCGCTCCCAGCCGCTCCGTTTAAACATGCCTGACCGCGGCAGCAAAGCTTATGTGGAAGAAGCACGCTGCTGGTTGAACGGCAAGGCTGTGAATACAAGCCCTCAGTTGGCCGGCCCGCGGGGTCAGACCCCGGCTGCAGCCGCAGCGGCATCGGCTACAGCCGATAAAGTGCTGATTATTGATGACAATCAGGATATGCTCTATTATTTACAGAGTATACTCAACCCCCACTGGCATGTATTTACTGCCAATAACGGGTTGTCCGGATTAACCACGGCCCGCAGCGTCCAGCCTGACTTAATTCTCACCGATGTCATGATGCCTGAGCTGGATGGCTTTCAGGTAGTACAAGAAATCCGCCGGGATCTGCTGTTAAAAAATACCCCTGTCATTATGTTATCGGCCCGGGCTGATAATTTGGCTAAGCTGGATGGGTTTGAGGCTGGAGCTGATGATTATCTGATAAAGCCGTTCTCGGCCAAAGAGCTGGTGGCCCGTGTGCGGGCAAATTTGCAATTGGCTAAAATGAGAAATAATATTGATGAATTAAAACGCAAAGAGATCATTTTAAAGCAATCGGAACAGCGGTTTTCCCAGGCTTTTCACAACAATATCTGTATGATGGCGCTGATTGACTTTGCATCGGCCCGCTATATTGACGTAAATCTCCGGTTTGCCGATGCAATAGGCTATCAGCGGGCAGAACTGATCGGCCAGGCCGTTAGTGAACCAGGACTGGTCAATGGCGGCAACCTGACACATATTCTGGACAGTCTGAGCAGAAGCAACTATTTAAGCAACTGTGAAATTAAGATTAAAACCAAAGCAGGCGAAATGAGGGATTTTTATCTTTCCGGTGAACTGATAACAATTGGCAGGCAACAATGTATCATGCTAATAGCCATAGACGTTACCGAGAAAAAACTGTATCTGGATGAAATGGGAAAATTAGAGCGTTTAAATATGGTTGGTCAGATGGCTGCAGGCATCAGTCATGAAATACGCAATCCACTTACAACAGTTAAGGGCTATTTGCAATTATTCGAAAAAAAGCAACTGTTTCAGCCATATAAAGAGCAGTTTGACCTGATGATTGAAGAACTGGACCGGGCCAGCAGCATCATTACGGAATTTCTGTCACTGGCGAAAAACAAGCTGGTGCACCAGGAAACATGCAATTTGAACGAGATTGTGGCCAGTATCGCTCCCCTGATTGAGGCCGGCGCGATGCTGGAGAACAAGACCGTGAACCTGGATTTGCGCTCTGGGACCGCCATTTTTGCTGATCCGAAAGAGATCCGTCAATTGATTATTAATCTTGCTAAGAACGGTTTGGAAGCAATGGGGGAATATGGGCTCTTGTCAATGACAACCTATGACGAAGAGGGTTGCCCGGTTCTGGCCATTACTGATACGGGGTGCGGAATTCCCGCGGAAATGCTGGAGAAACTGGGAACGCCGTTTGTGACGACCAAAGCCCATGGCACTGGTCTGGGGCTGCCGATTTGCTATAGTATTGTCGACCGTAATCAGGCGCGGATTGAGGTCGACTCGCAGGCCGGCGGTACAGAATTTCGGGTGTTTTTTACTCCGGGGTAACAGGACGTAATGTTAACAGGTTAGCTTTTGGTTGAAAAAAAATCCGCCCGATCAGCTAAGCGGCCATGCAGCATAACCCCGGCTTAGCAATCTGGCGGATTTTTTCCCCGCTTACGCTTGCCTTACCATACCTCGGCGTAAGCAATATTCACATAGTATTCTTCCAGTTTAATTTTGTGATTTTTTTCCATTGTGGCCAGTTCCTGAAATATTTTTTTCTGACCCGGGTCGGTGCTGGCATTGGCAAAATCTGCATACATGTTCATTGCTTCTTCTTCATTTTTCATTGCCAAAGCAATCGCATCCGCCGGTTTCATCGCCAGGGAAAGTTTTGGTTTGTCCACCGTTTCCGCAATCTTGTAGTCAGCCGACTCGTGAAAGTGCAGGCTCGTACATTTTCCGGATAGAAAGCCTTCCAGTAGTTTTTGGTGGCCCTGTTCTTCGGCCGCCAATTGTTTGAACATTTTTTGAATAACCGTATCGGCTGCTTTTTCCGAGACGCCTTTGTAAAACTCATAGGCATCGGCTTCATTGGCAATCGCCAGTTTTAATATGGCCACATATTCTTCCTGTGTCATGTGTAAAAACCACCCTTCCGAATTTAGATAGTATAGTTAAATATTACCAAAGTTACTGTTATTCTATCATGGTGCCTGTTTTCTTAGCAACTGGTTTTAACAATAGTTCGAATTATTTGCCTTACAGGCCTTGGCGTTGGCTGCTGGCACCGCCATTAGCTATCTGGACAATAGTTCATAGACGTGGCGCGCATTGACGTACCCGGAACTGTTCATGTAAAATATTTACAGACGGCAACCGCCCCGCTGCGCGTTTTCAGGCCTGCCAGCAGCATTTTGCCATATCCACCCGGCCATCGGCGGTGAATTTGACCCCTTCGCCTTCCAGGAGCAGCCGCTGCACATCCTGGCCGCCAAATATAAAGCCGGCTGCGAGCCGGCCATCTTTAAAAACCACCCGGTGGCAGGGGACCTTTCCCTGGTACGGATTGCGGTGCAGCGCATAGCCAACAGCCCGGGAGGCCCGCCGGCTTCCTGCCATAAAGGCAATTTGCCCGTACGAGGCTACTTTTCCTTCCGGAATCAAACGGACAAGCTCATACACCTTATCATTAAAGCTCATTACATCACCCTGTATATTTATTTCCTTTCTATTATATACTGCCAGAAGGGACCTGGCCAAGAAAAAACGGATTTTTAACCGTTATAGGATCTGATAAATAATACGTTGTTAAGAGGTGACAACTATGGAACAATTTAGCCTGAATACCCCCAAGGAAGGGTTGGTCGATATTACCGGCGAAGTAAGGTCGCTTGTCCGGCACAGCCGGATTGCAGACGGCCTTTGCCAGGTTTTTGTGCCTCATACTACCGCCGGCGTAACTATTAATGAAAATGCCGATCCGGCTGTGGCCGCCGACATGCTGGCTGCCTTGGCGCAAATGGTTCCCAGGCTGGAATATCGCCACGGTGAAGGCAATTCTCCCGCCCATGTTAAGAGCTCACTGGTAGGTTGTTCAGTCACAGTGCCGGTTCAGGATAATAATTTGCGGCTGGGGACCTGGCAGGGGATTTACTTCTGTGAATTTGACGGGCCCCGCCGGCGGTGTGTCTGGGTTCAGATAATAGGGGGGTAGCACATGCTGCATACAAGCCGGCAATACATTCGCAGTGTCCAGCTGCTGCGGGATCAGGTCGCACGCTTTGATATATATCCGTTTTGTTTGCCTGTTATTTGCCATCTGCAGGAACTGGAACTTCATCCCCAGGTAACCTTTATTGTCGGTGATAATGGGACAGGCAAATCTACCTTGCTGGAGGCCATCGCGGTCGCCTGGGGGTTTAATGCCGAAGGCGGAACGGCTAATTTTAATTTTACTACCCACGCTTCTCACTCCGAACTCAATGAATACATCCGGCTGGTTAAAGGTACGAAACGCCCCCGGGACGGTTTTTTTCTCCGGGCCGAGAGCTTTTACAATGTCGCGACAACGATTGAGCAGCTGGATGCGGCCGGCGGGCCGGGCGGCCGCATCATTGCTTCCTATGGTGGCAAATCGCTGCACCGGATGTCACATGGAGAATCATTTTTTGCGGTGTTTCAAAACAGATTAGGCGGCAATGGACTGTACATTCTGGATGAACCGGAAGCGGCCTTGTCCCCGGTGCGGCAAATGGCGCTGCTTACGCGTATGCATGAACTGGTGCGGCAGAATTCGCAACTGATTATTGCCACCCATTCACCGATCATCATGGCTTATCCCCACAGCCAGATTATTCAACTTACCCAGGACGGCATCTGCCGGCTGGAGTATGAACAAACAGAGCATTATTCCGTTATGAAGGAATTTACCAATAACCGCGCTAAAATGCTGAAGATCTTACTGGACGAATAGCATACCGGGCCGCAGCCAACAGACCCGGTAGGAAAACCCTGCAGAGCCAAAGCCGCGCAGGGTTTCTTCCGGTATACACGGTATAATCTAGCTGTCTTTGAGCTTAGCGATCCCGGTGAATGTTTTCAGCTTCCGGTAGAGCACTGTCCGGCAAATACCGAGACGATTGGCGGCTTCGCCTGTGCGGAAGTCGCAGGCTTTTAAAATGCTGTAAATATATTGTTCCTCAAACTGTTGCACGGCTTGTTTCAGTGATCCCTGGCCGCCGGCGGCGGCTATAGCATACTGGGAATGCTTCAGTTGCCTCCCTACCGCTGAAAGTGTTGCCGGAATCTGAGCCGGATTGTCCTGCAGGCCCAAAACGATGTATTTCTCTACAGCATTACGCAGTTCTCTAACATTACCCGGCCAGTCATAGCTCTGAAAAGCAGCCAGCATGCCGCTGTCCAGGGCGATGTTAAAATTATACTTGACATTGAATTTTCTTAAGAAGTGCAAAGCCAGCAGCGGTATGTCTTCCGGTCTTTCCCGTAACGGCGGCAGGACCAAATCTACGACATGCAGGCGATAATAAAGATCCTTGCGGAAAGATCCGTCTTCTGTCATCTTTTTTAAATTCTTGTTTGTAGCGGCAATCAGCCGGAAATCGCTGGTGAGATTGACACAGCTGCCCAGCCTGCGGATTTCGCCTGTTTCCAGTACCCGCAGCAGTTTGGCCTGCAGCGGCAGGGGCAATTCAGCAATTTCATCGAGGAATAAAGTTCCTCCGTCGGCAGCCTCTATTAAGCCGATATTGCCCTGGGTATTGGCACCGGTAAAGGCGCCTTTATTATAGCCAAAAAGCTCGGCTTCCGCCAGTGATTCCGATAAGGCGGCGCAGTTGACGGCCATAAAGGCGCCGCCGGCACGGTTGCTGTGACGGTGAATATACCGGGCCAGCACCTCCTTGCCTGTGCCTGATTCACCGTAAAGAATAGCCGGACTGTCTAATCTGGCTACATTTGCAGCCTGGTTCAACAGGTTTTTCATCGCACTGCTCTCCGCGACAATCGCCTCTTCAGTTGAACCGGCAATATTTAGATTATGTTTTAAAGCTGGGCTGTTTCTTAAGTTTACGCCGCCACGGGGGGGCTTTCTGTCGGCGGCGGTGGAAACACAGGTTGTTACCAGATAGAGCAATTCGCCGTTAAGATGAAAAACAGGCCGGCTGACAGCATGGGTTTCAATTTTAAATTTCGTTTTCACCAGGCCTTGCTCAATGCATTTATTTTTAGCGGCACGCAGGGTGTACGAAGTATTGAGTGTACCGTTATGTATAAGCTCACCAAGATTTAGGTTCAATAACTGCTCCATGGGTACGCCGACCGTTAAAGCAGCCTCCGTGTTGGCAATAAGCAGATTCCCATTCTGATCGGTAACAAAGATGATTTTTGGCTTGGGAATTGTTGATGTTCGTTCATACCCCGGCTGGATTGATGTAATCGAATTGTGAGGCATAAGCAACCTCCCCTCCAAAACAATTTAATACTTCATTTTTTCTAATAGTACGACGTTGTATATACAAACACCTCCTATAATTCAAATTATTTTGAATTTAGGAGGTGTTGGCCAACCGACCCCTGCCGCTCCCCCGGGGCGGCAGGCTGAGCTGCTGTATAGCGGTGCATAGATAAAGAAATATTTGCTACAATAACCATAATACAGGCAGGGATTTATAGTTTTTTGACGAAATAATTCGATAAAGTGATACGGACAAGTAGACAACCGGATGAGAGAAGTTGAAGAGCAGTATGTTACAAAAGAACAGCGCCATTCCACTCTATGTTCAATTGGCAAAAATAGTGCGTGACGATATTCTGGGCGGGGTATATAAAGAGGGTGATCTCATACCGTCCGAAGCCCGGATGGCCCAAAGGTATAAAATAACCAGGACCACCATCCGCCGGGCTATCGCTGATCTGGTTAACGAAGGGCTATTAAGCCAGGTACATGGCAAAGGGACCTATGTGTGTTTTAAAGAGGTAACCTATAATGTTTGGAATTTCGGCGGCTTTACCGACTATATTACGAGCCGGGGCGAAACCCCGTATTCCGTAATATTGAAAAAAGACATTATTACCGTCGATAATAAAAAATATTTGGCACTGGACAGAATAAGAGGGGTAAAACAAGGCGAAAAGATTGTTTTTTTAACCATCGATTACTCGCAGCTTCCCCTGGCTTTGTTTCCCGGACTGGAGCGGTATGAATTCAGCGGCAGCTCCCTTTACCATATTATGCGGACAGCATATCAAATCTTTCCCAAACGGGCCGAGTTGTCGATGAATGCGATAACCGGCGATGCGGTTATGCAAGAAACCTTTAACATAAACAAGGATACTCCCCTGTTGTTGGCTTCAGGCCGGATCTATGACAGGGAAAACCGGGAAATTGAGAGGCTGCGGGTTGTATATGGACCGAATATGCAGTTTAAAGTGGTTGCCAATATGGAAATATAGGCAGGGGGCAGAGCAGGCCTTAGCACGGTGGAGCACCGGATAAGGGGATAGAATGGACAAGGTCTAAGAATTTACTGGAGGGGAAGAGGATTCATGAACAAAAAAGGTTTTTTGCGGACAGCTATGGTAACGCTGCTGGCCGGGATTATGGCCGCCGGGGTTGCCGGCTGCGGCCTGAGATCAAGCCAGCCGGAAACGGGTAAAGAGGTCAAAACGCTGGTGGTTGTCAATTGGAAGGATTATGGTTCCGACAAAGCCGAGGTTGTAAAACAATTTGAAGACAAGTACCAATGCAAGATAGTACATATCTATATGTCTTCGGAAGAGGAATTGCTAACAAAACTAAGGACCGACGGCGTGGGTAAAATTGATGTGGTATTGCCTAATGCCTCCGTACTGCCGGTGGCGGAGAAAGAAAATCTGCTGGCGCCGATTGATACCGGCAAATTGGCTAACTATCAGCATATTGCCGATAAGTTTAAAACCTTGCCGGAAAACAGCCTGGATGGCAAAACTTACGCGATTCCCTGGGTTTGGGGATCAACGGCTATTGCCTACAACAGCAATATGATCAAAGAGAATGTGGACAGTATTCATGTGCTGTGGGATGAAAAATATAAAGGGCAGATTGGTTTCCGCGATGATTTTAATGATGCGGTCATGACGGCAGCCATCGCTTTGGGGCAAGACCCCCACAAGCCCTCTGATTTACAGGCTATTAAAGCGAAACTGCTGGAGCAGAAGCCCCTTAATAAGACCTATTGGAAAACAGGAGATGAGTGGTCCAAGCTTTTTGCCAATAATCAAATTGCCGTGGGAGTTATGTGGAGCGGACAAGCCGCTTTAATGAGAAAGGAGGGCCAGCCGATTAAATTTGTCATCCCCCGCGAAGGCGCTATCGGCTGGGTGGATAACTGGGCCATTGTGAGGAACGCGCCCAATGAAGACCTGGCCTATAAGTTCATTGATTATATGTTAAGCAAGGAATTCCAGGAAAACTGGGCTAAATCCGGCGGTCCTGCCCCTGTGAACAACCTGGCGACAGCCGCCCTGGACCCGCAACTGGTAAAGGATAATTGCATGGATGAGGCATCCTTGAATAAGCTGTATTTTATCGCTTATCAGCCAGACGAAGTAAAAAAGGCTTGGAATGAATTATGGCAGGAAGTAAAAGCCCGGTAATCTGGTATCCATAAGCAACAAGCCCAAAGGATTTTGGGCTTGCTTTTTTCACTTACGTGGAAATGGCGCAGCCGGGCTGCGTTGACTGGAGGAAAAAATGAAGAGAAAAATCATGCTAATGAGTCCGGCAGTATTGATGCTTATTGCCTTTGGCGTTGTCCCGCTGTTTATCATGCTCTATTTCAGCTTTTTAAGTAGTGGCCCGAACGGTGAGTTTACTTTGCAAAACTATGCTGATTTTTTTTCCAAAGAGCTGTACCTGAAATTAACCGCGAAAACGATCCAGTTAAGCCTGACCGTTACCCTGATTTGCCTGCTCATCGCCTATCCGATGGCGTACATTATGGCCAAGCTGGTCCGACGGGGCAAAGGGCTGCTGCTGCTATTAATTATTATTCCCTTCTGGACGAGTGCCCTGGTCCGGGCTTATTCCTGGGTTAATCTGCTGCGGGACGGCGGGCTGCTGGAAATATTCCTGCGTAATTTGAACCTGCTTGAGGGGAGCCTGGGGATTTTATTTACCCAGACCGCGGTGATTATCGGGCTGGTACATATTTATTTTCCTTATATGGTAATTACAATTTTCATGTCGCTGGAAAAGCTGGATGATGCTATCCTGGACGCAGCGCAAAGTTTAGGGGCCACACCCTTTACCACCTTCCGGAGAATCACCCTGCCGCTGAGTAAGGTGGGAATACTGACAGGTTCTATCCTGGTATTTATACCCTGTCTGGGCAGTTTTGTTGAACCGAGAATTCTGGGAGGGGTTAACGGCTCGGTCATCGGCACGATTATCGAAGATCAATTTTTTGAAATCTATGGCTGGAATTTCGGGGCTGCCATTGCTTTTATCCTGCTGGCGATGGTACTGGCGTCAATGGGGCTGGCAGCGAGATGCAACAAGGAGGGGTAACCGTATGAAAAAGCAAGCCTTAGCCTGGCTGTATGCAGCCCTGATTTTTTCATTTTTGTATATTCCCGTTTTTGTGCTGGCGCTGATGTCTTTCAATCAGTCCCGTTACAATACGCTGCCCTTTTCTTTCAGCACCCACTGGTACAGCGTGCTGCTGGCTAATACCAAACTGATGGATGCGGTCATCAACAGTGTCTATATTGCCGCGATCACAGCTGTTATCTGTGTGGTGCTGGCTACCGCGCTGGTGCTTGGCCTGCCGGCAGGAGGACGCAGCCGGGTCAGGAGTCTTGTCAATTCCCTGGTGCTTATGCCGCTGACCATTCCCTGGCTGATTATGGGCTTGGCTTTATTACTGCTGCTCACGGAGCTGGGCTTCAGCAAAAATCTGTTCATGCTGTTATGCGGCCACATTGTTATCTCCCTGCCCTATGCCGTGCTGGTTATCGGCGCAAGACTTGCCGATATGGATAAATCGATGGAGGAAGCTGCCTATAGTCTGGGGGCCAACGAGTGGACAACCTTTTACCGGATTATCCTGCCTAACATCTGGCCGGCGCTGATTGCCGGGGGGTTCCTGGCCTTTATGATCTCCTTTGACAATTTTGTCATCTCCTATTTTCTTATCCCTGCCGGCAGCAGTACCCTGCCAATTGAGATTTATTCTTCCATAAAGTTTGGCTTTACCCCGGAGATTAATGCGGCGGCAACCATTATCCTGGTAGTGACTATGGCTATGATACTACTGATTGCAGCCTTGATGCAGTCCTCAATTAAGAATATCTTTGGGAGGTAATGCCCATGTCTTATTTTTTGCTCAATAATTTGACTAAGCGCTATGATGCCAACCTGGTCCTGGATAATATAAATCTCAGTATAGAACAAGGGACTTTTTTGTCGCTGCTGGGGCCTTCCGGCTGCGGCAAAACAACAACACTTAAAATTGTCGCCGGCTTTGAAAGCCCGGACGCCGGCGAAATCGTGGTGGCCGGCGAGGTCTATAACAGGCTGCCGGTGTATCGCCGCAATGTAGGCATGGTTTTTCAAAGCTATGCCCTGTTTCCCCATATGACAGTCGCACAAAATATCGCTTTTGGCCTGGAGCAGCGCCAGCTTGACCCGGGGACAATAAAAAAACAGGTGGCTGAAGCGATCGATATGGTACAATTAACTGGGTTTGAAAAAAGGAAACCCAGTCAATTGTCCGGCGGTCAGCAGCAGCGGGTTGCCCTGGCCAGAGCCTTGGTTATCAGACCGCGGCTGTTGCTGCTGGATGAAAGTCTGAGCGCCCTGGATAAAAAATTGCGGGTCGATATGCAGGTCGAACTGCGGCAAATCCAGAAATACCTGGGCATTACCACGATCTTTGTGACCCATGATCAGGAGGAAGCGTTAACGCTGTCAGATAAAATTGCGGTGATGAAAAACGGCAGGATTATACAGCTGGACACGCCGCATGGGGTGTACGAAAAACCGGGCAATACGTTTGTCGCCAGCTTTTTGGGTCAGTCCAATTTTTTTCCGGTGAAAGTCAAAGCCGTTGAGCAGGGCCGTTATTGTCTGGAACTGGAGAACGGGGAACAAATCCGGATACCGCCGGGCGCTGAGGCCGGACGGCAGCCGGGAACGGCCTGCATTCTGGCCGTGCGGCCGGAGCGGATTCGCTTGGCGGCCGGGCGCCCGGCCGGCCAGGACTGTTTGCGGGGGCGGGTCAAATTTATCACCTATGCCGGGAACATTTCCAATTTTCGGCTGGAGGTGATGGGGGCGGAAGTCATTGTTCAGCTTCAGAATTCTTACGGCGGTGAGCGGTTTAAACCCGGCGATGAAGTACACTTAACCTGGGACCCGGCAGGCAGTGTCCTGCTGGATGAGTAGGTGACCCGCATGCGGAGTAATCAACCTACAAGGAACAACGTCCTGGTTCTGGGCGGGCTGATTATTGATAAATACCTGCTGGTGGGAGAATATCCGGCCAAAGGCGAGGATGTATTAATTCGCGAAGCGTTTGAGCGGGTGGGCGGTTCGACGATCAATGTGGCCTGCACCCTGAAGAATCTAGGGATTGCCGCCTATCCTGTTTCCACCATCGGCGACGATCCTGACGGCCAGGCGATAGCAGCGTATTTACAGGCCGCCAATATTCCCCGGGACTGTGCCCAGGTACAGGCAGGTCAGCGCACCGGCTATTCTCTGGTCATTGTCGACGCTTCTTCGGAAAGGACCTTTATGACTTTTAAGGGCTGTGAGAGCAAATTTTCCGCTGCCTTGATCGCAGCGCCATTGCTGGCGTCCACTGCGCTCGTTTATCTGACCGGTTACTACCTCCTGGCGCAAAACGCCGGGGAAATTATCGCTTGCGTCCGGGAACTGAAGGCCCGGGGGGCGGCGGTCATGTTTGATCCGGGGCCGCTGGTGCATGAGATTCACCAGGATATTCTGCTGGCCGCAGTAAGCCTGAGCAATATTTTGCTGCCGAATAGCAAAGAAATAACTAAGCTCAGCGAGCGGCTGGCAATTGCCGGCGATTTTATAGAATGGGCAATGGCCCGGGGGGCTGACTGTGTCATTATTAAGAAGGGCAGGGAAGGGGCAACCGCCTATCGGGGGGAGAAAAAATATGACCTCCCGGCTTTTGCGGTCCGGTCAGTAGACACAACCGGTGCCGGCGATTGCTTTGCCGCCGGCTGCATTTACGGTTTCCTGCATGGCTTGACTATGGAAGAAACACTGCAATTCGGGGCGGCCTGCGGTGCCTTAAATACGACTTTTATTGGCCCCAACGGCAATTTTAGCCTTGATGATATTAAAAAATTAATCAAAGGGGACTCATGATGATAGTAGATCGTGCATATGGATGTTTAATTGGCGCAGCGATTGGTGATGCCATGGGCATGCCGGCCTCATTTATGACGCCGCAGCAGATTGAAAAGTCCTACGGGCGGATCAGCGGGTTTAATAAGCCGGCGGCAGCGCAGGTTGCCCATGGTATGTTGACAGCGGGGGCCATAACGGACGACACGGAGGAAAGCCTGATTATCGCCTCGGTCCTAATTGAACACGCCGGTTTTAACAGAGAACTGTTTGTCGCGAAAATGAAAGAATGGGCCATTAACAATAATATGCTGGCTTCGACTGTGATTGGGCCCAGCACCAGAAGATTTCTGACGGCCATTACCGAAGGCACCGACTATCTGGCAGGGGCGAAAACCGGTGATACCAACGGCGGGGCTATGCGGGTTGCTCCGATCGGTATTTATTATCAGGGGGACATCCCGCAGGCCGTCCGGGCGGCTTGTGAGTCGGCCCTTGTGTCTCACGGCAGCAAACCGGGAGTCAGCGCAACCTGCGCCGTCGCCGCCGCGGTTGCCTGTGCTGTCGCCGGCAATAAGAATATAACCGAGGTGATGGAGGCGGCTTTGTATGGAGCCCGCTGCGGCGAGGAGCAGGGATATGATATTCCGGCTCCGTCCGTAGAGGCGAGAATCAGGCTGGCAATGGAAACCGTGGACCGTCATGCCGGCAAAAGCCTGACAGAGCTTGGCAACCTATTATACCGGCTGCTTGGTGCCGGTATGAAAAGCTATGAATCCATCCCGCTCAGCCTGGGCGTTTTTTATGCCGGCCAGGGCCATTTTGAAGAAAGCCTGCTTACCGTTATTAATATTGGTGATGATGCCGACACCAACGGCGCTATTGTCGGTGCCTTAGGCGGCGCTTTTGCCGGGGCGGCGGCGATTAAAGACGAATGGAAGCAGCATATCCAGGCGGTCAATCACATAGATCTGGCACAACTGGCAGCCAGGCTGGTCCGGAGGGACTGAAGAGCCGGTGTTGTGTCTTGAGCAATAGGACCGGTAACAGAAAAAAGGAGTACAGGGGTGCGGTATGAAGCTGGCGATACTTGTCAGGGAAGAAACCATGCTGCGTTGCACCGGCAAAGGCTGCCTTAACGCTTTTTTTCAGCGGCAGGATGCTTTTGCCGGCTACACGGAGGCGATCGAGCTGGTGGCGTTTACTCATGCCGGCGGGGATATTGAGCATAAGATCGCGACGCTGCGAAAAAACGGTGTGGAGGTAGTGCATTTATCATCCTGCCTGCGGGCGAAGGCGCAAAACTACGCGGCTTTGGCTAAACAGCTCGGCCAGTATTTCGATGTTGTCGGCTATACCCATGGGGCGCCGGCAGGCCGGGAACAAGCCACAATCAACAGCAAAAGGCAGGTAAGCGGCTAAGTTTTGAGGGGGGATATCATGCGGTCCAAACGGGAACAGGCGATTTTAACCTATACCAACACCTTGTTTTATCCCCTTGCCCCCCGGGCAGAGGAGGTAAAAATAAAGGATATTGCCCATGCCCTGGCACAGATGTGCCGGGCCAACGGCCATTTTAGAACCTTTTACAGCGTTGCCCAGCATTCAATCAACTGCGCGCGGGAGGCCGCTGCCAGAGGGTTGCCGGTGAGAATCCGGCTGGCCTGTCTCCTGCATGATGCCAGCGAAGCCTATATTTCCGATATAACCAGACCGGTTAAATACTATCTGGATGATTACAAAAAAATTGAACACAAGCTCCAAACCGTCATCTATCAAAAGTTTGGCATTGGCGCTTTAACGGCTTCGGAATGCCGGCAGATCGGGGCTGTCGACAACGCGCTGCTCCATCACGAATTCGAGCAGTTGCATTACCGGGGTATTTTTGCTGTCGCCCCGCCTTTGTATTCGACCGCCGACTTTGCCGAACGGGGCATGCGTTCGGTAGAGGCTGAATTCCTCGGCTTGGCCCGGTGTTTAAGAAGATTGATGAATAACGGCCGGAGCGGCAGCGGGCCGGCCTGAATTTTGCCGGCCGGAACAAGGACTGTATAATGCCATACAGTCCTTGTTTGAATTTTCTTGACAGGTCAGCCGGGAAGGCGTACAATTTAATCAATCGATTAATTAAAGGGAGAAGAGGTGAATTTGTGGAAAAAGACGCCAAGGAAAAACTGCTGGCGGCGGGTGAAAAACTGTTTGCCGAACAAGGGCTGGCCGGGGTGTCGATAAGGCAGCTGGCTAACGAAGCGGGCACCAACAGTGCTTTAATTTCGTACTATTTTGGCGGTAAGGAGGGACTGTATGCGGCAATCCTGGAAAAGCAGTTTTCGGCGATCAATGAGCTGCTGGACAGGGTAAAGGGGAGCGGCGCCTCGTCGACCGACAAAATTGTGGGCTATGCCCATAATGTAGTAGCTGTTCACAAAAAAATGCCCTTTTTAACCAAATTTCTTATGGGCGAATTATTAAATCCCTCCAAATTTTTTGCCCCGGTTATCCAAAAATATATTGAACGCATCTATTTGTTTATAACGGCGACGCTGCGGGCAGGCATTGCCGCCGGCGAGTTCCGCAAGGATCTGGATGTTCATACGGCGACACTGGCTTTGGCGGGGATCATGAATTTTTATTTTATTGCCAGGCCGATAACCCGTCATTTTGCCGCAAGCGAGTCAGATCAGGATGTACAGTATGCCATGGATGCTATAGAGATTTTTTTGAACGGGGTGAAAAATCATGATGGTTAATAAGAAGCTGCTGGCCGGGGCCGTGCTTGTTATTATTGCCGCCGGCGGGGCCGCGTACCAATATCTCCGGCCGGTCCCGGCCGCCATTACGGCTACCGGTACGATTGAAGTCACCAGAGCCGATATTATGCCCAAGGTCAATGGGTATTTGACCAACTTGACAAGCCAGGTTGGCGATACGGTACAGGCCGGGCAACAAATTGCCCGGGTAACGCGAAACGATTTAGCAGCCCAGGTGCTTAGGGATGAGGCGGCGCTAGCCAAAGCGGTTGCCCAGCTACGGGACCTGGAGGCCGGTCCGCGCAGCCAGGAGCTGCAGGAAATGGAGGCCGCGCTGGCTTCGGCCCGTTCGGTATATGAGAAAGCCCGGCAAGATTATGAACGCTATCAAAGTCTGTATAATGTCGGGGCTGTCTCAGTCCAGCAGCTGGATACGGCCAGTTCCAATGTAGATGTGGCTTATAATGCCATGGTAGCAGCCAGCCAGCGTTATAATTTGGGGCTTGAGGGCAGCCGCCAGGAAACCATTGAGGCGCAGCGGCAGGAGGTAGAACGCAGTAAGGCGGTGCTGGCGGCCAGCCGGACGCTGGTAGAAGACACGGTGGTGCTGAGTCCGATTAACGGCCTGGTTCTAGTTAAAAGCTTTGAAAACGGCGAGTATGTCAACCCCGGGGCGGCGGTACTCACCGTCGGCGATATGAGTGACTGCTGGCTTAAGGTCTATGTGCCGTCAACCCAGCTGGGGCTGATTGCCGTTGGCCAGGAGGCTCAGGTTAAGGTTGACTCTTTCCCCCAGCGCGTATTCAGGGGGGAAATCAAGGAAATCAGCCAGAAAGCCGAGTTTACCCCGCGCCAGAGCATAACCCAAAGCGAACGGGCCAATCTGGTATTTGCCGTTAAAGTAAAGCTTGATAACAGCGAAGGCATTTTGAAACCGGGCATGCCGGCCGATGTGGTGCTGCAATGATTTGTTTAACAAATGTAACCCGGCGGTTTGGCCTGCTGACGGCAGTGGACAATCTTAGCCTGGAGATTAAAGCCGGCAGTATCTTTGGGCTGGTAGGCCCGGACGGCGCCGGCAAGACGACCACAATCCGGATGATTACCGGCATTATGGCCCCTTCCTCCGGACAAATAAGCCTGCTGGGCAGCGACAATGCGGAAGCGGTAAAAGACCAGATCGGTTATGTGCCCCAGAAATTCAGTCTGTACGGGGATCTCACCGTGATGGAAAACATCCGGGTCATTGGTGCATTATACGGGGCCGGTAGACAGCGGGTGGAGCAGCTGGGCACAGAGATCCTGGCCTTTACCAACCTGCTGCCGTTTAAAGACCGTCTGGCCGATAATCTGTCCGGCGGGATGAAGCAGAAACTGGCCCTGGCAGCCGGGCTGATGCACCGGCCGAAAGTGTTTTTTCTGGATGAACCGACTACCGGTGTTGATCCGGTGTCCCGGCGGGAATTCTGGCAAATGCTATATCGCCTTAATCAGGAAGGCACGACAATTGTAGTCTCCACTCCTTATATGGATGAAGCTGAACTGTGCACGTCCGTGGCCTTTATGAATCAGGGCCGGATTGTTGCCTGCGACACGCCGCCTAACCTGAAAGCCAGGTATCCTTTCCGCCTGCTGGAGCTAACGGTTGAGAGCAAGGCGGTAAAGACGGTGCTGGCCCGGTGCCCGGTGCTGGCCGTAAACTCTTTTGGCGACCGCTACCATCTGGTTACTGCGCATGATCCGGCGGTGGTCCCCCAGGTGGAAGAGGCCCTGCGCACAGCCGGGCTGGGGGAGTATTCGCTGCAGGAGATCGCCCCGACCTTAGAGGATATTTTTGTCTATTTTGCCGGGGAAGGAGGGGGCCCATGTACGCCATAGAAACGGAAAATCTTACCCGGGTGTTCGGTGATTTTACGGCGGTTAATCAGGTCAGCCTGCGCATCCCGCAAGGCAGTATTTACGGCTTTCTCGGCCCCAATGGCTCGGGGAAATCGACCACAATCCGGATGCTGTGCGGCATCCTTGCGCCCTCGCAGGGCAGGGGCCGCCTGCTGGGCCTGGACCTGGCGGGCCAGAGTGAGGCCATTAAGGCTAAGATCGGTTATATGTCCCAGAAATTCAGTTTATATGAAGATCTCACGGTATTGCAAAACCTGGAGTTTTATGCCGGCCTGTACAGCCTGACAGGTGCCCGGCGGCACGAACGGATCCGGGACATGCTGGCGATGGCCGGCCTGGACGGGCGCCGGCATGACCTTACGGCTACCTTGTCCGGCGGCTGGAAACAGCGGCTGGCCCTGGGGTGCTCCATTCTCCACAACCCGCCGCTGCTGTTTCTGGACGAACCCACCGGCGGCGTTGATCCCATGTCCCGCCGCCTGTTCTGGGATATTATCTATCAACTGGCCCAGCAGGGAACCACGGTGATGGTGACGACCCATTTCATGGATGAGGCGGAGCATTGTGACGCCATCGGCTTTATTTACGAAGGGATGCTGATTGCCGATGATACGCCGGCTAACCTTAAAAGGAACCTGCCGGGTCTGTTGATAGAGATTCCCGCCCCGGACCCGATGGCGCTGTTTAATGCCTTAACGGCGCGGCAGCTGGAGGTGCTTGACATGTACCCCTATGGCACAACTGTCCATGTGCTTATTGGTGAAAACCGGCTGGCAGACTATCAGGAGTTTGCTTACCGGCCGATAAAGCCGTCGCTTGAAGATGTTTTTGTGTATTATGTCAAAACGAAGCGGAAGGAGCTGGTGGTGTGATTCGTCTGAGAGCCTTGCTGATTAAAGAGTTTATCCAGATGCGCCGTGACCGTTTGACGTTCGGGATGATGGTGGGGCTGCCCATCATTCAGCTCCTGCTGTTTGGTTTTGCCATCAACACCGATGTCAAGCATCTCTCCACCATCGTGTTTGACCAGTCGCTGCAGCAGGAGGGACGCGACTTGCTGTCGGCTTTTCAGGCCAGTGAATATTTTAATATTAAATATATTGCAACCAATTTCCAGGAGGTGACGGAAGCTGTCGAAAGCGGCAAAAGCAAAGTGGGGATTATTATCCCGCCTGATTACACGGAAAATATCAAACATGGCCGCAGTGCGGCGGTACAGGTTATTGTTGATGCCTCTGACTCGATGACCGCCTCCTCGGCCATCGCTTCCGCCCAGTTGATCGGCCAGCTCCGGTCCCAGGAAATCCTGGCTCAGCGGCTGCAGGGCCTGCAGGGGCGGCAGGCCGAGCTGCCTGTTGACATTCGCATCCGGCCCTGGTACAACCCGGACTTCATCTCGCCTTTTTATACGGTTCCCGGCATTTTGGGCGTTGTCCTCACCATGACAATGGTTATGATTACGTCGATGGCCATTGTCCGCGAACGGGAACGGGGCACGCTGGAGCAGCTGATTGTCACCCCAATGAAGTCCCATGAACTGATGCTGGGCAAAATTATCCCATATATCTTTGTCGGCTATGTCCAGGCGACACTGGCCCTGGCGGTGGGGGCGCTCGTCTTTGACGTGCCGCTGCGGGGCAGTCTTGGCCTGCTGTACGGCCTGACCACGCTGTTCATTATTGCCTCCCTAGCCTTAGGTGTTCTTATCTCCACCCTGGCCAAGACCCAGATGCAGGCGATGCAGCTGTCCTTTTTCATTTTTCTCCCCAGTGTGCTGTTATCCGGCTTTATGTTTCCCCGGGAGGCAATGCCGCAGCTGTTTTATCAACTGGGACATTTGCTGCCGCTGACATTTTATCTGGAGATCCTGCGGGGGATTGTGCTGAAAGGAATCGGCCTCAACTTCTTATGGTCCCAGGTTTTGGCCTTAATCGTCTATATCGTGGCTGCCCTGTCGCTCAGCATCCTGAAATTTCAAAAGAAAATCGCCTGATGCACAGCGGCAAGGGGGGGAAGAATCCCGCCGGCTGGTAAAAGAAACGTTGAATGAGTAACAAATAACAAAAAGGCTGACGCCGGCCAGGTTGTTTTTGACCTGGGTGGCGTCAGCCTTACTCATTCACTTATTTACTATAGGTTTGCAGATAGTCTTGGCCTAATCGCTCGTACAACTCTAACTGCTGAACAACCGCAAGTTCTTGCGATGTATTTAAGTTATTGACAAAGGTGCTGCCAATCGCTTCTTTGACAATGCTTTCGATCTCAAAGCGGCAATAACCTAAAAAGGCTAAGCGTTTTATCAGTTGCAAAATACGCTGCTTCATACTCATACCTGATTCCTCCTTAAAAAATATTGGTAATTCATTGCGTTACCAAACGCAATCAGCCGCAATTACCCTCGACTATTACCAATTTACTATTAGAACAAGAGAAATCCGGAGAATTACTTTTTCTAAATAGGGGTTTTAAACCAGATGGTCAATAATCTTTTTTATTATATTATAAATGGTGAATATAGTCAAGAAAAATAATTTAATAATACCAGGGAAAGCTAGAAATGGAGGCGAAAATCTGTGAAAAATGAGTTTGGTCAGATTATTCCCATATCGGCCTGGCGTCAGTCCGGCGGCTTTTCGTCTTGCGCGAACCGGCCGGCCGCGGAGAAACTGGTAAAGGCGCTTGTGTATCCGGAAGACGGTGGATATGTTGTGGCTTTTGGCCAACCGCCCTATCTGTGGCGCCGGCATGCCTCCCTGGCGGAGGTGGAGCAGACCTATTTTTATTTGGACTGGTCTGTCCCCCCGGCGGCGCCTGCTGCCGGCACCGCACCGGTACTTGTCGGCAAATTGTAAGGCCATGAGAAATCTCCCCGGCCAGGTGCCGGGGAGATTTCTTATATGCTGCGGATCTGTGAAACAATTCCGGTAACCGGGCATACTATTGGTTTTGAGGGGGTAACCATGTTATAATAGGTGCGTTAACGTGTTTAAAGGAGCTAAAAGGGTGACCATGACTAACATAAACAATGTCTATGAGGAAGTTCGTGTTTTTTTTGATGAAGAAGCCGAATGGGATATAGCGATAAAGCGGGAATGGATTGAGGGTTTTCTCCGGCAAAAGGCCTGGCAGGGGGCCAGCGATGAGGACCTTAAGGATGCCTGGCGCAATCTGCAGATGTTTGTGCTGTACCTGGCCTATGCGGGGGAGACGGTTGTCGATGAGATGACAGCTTCCGAGTATAGCCTGGCCGTCGAATGGATGATTGTCCAGATCGAGGATTTTAAGCCCAGTCTCAGGAGTGTCCGCCATCTATTTGCGGTACTGCAGGATTTTTACGGCTATTTGGCTACCAGGAAAATCATTGCCGAAACAGCGGGGCTGCAACAGGCGATGGAGTATATGACCGGCGGCAAACGGCTTAAGTTTATCGAGGTTGATACCGGGCAGGAGGACTTGCAGCTGTCTGCTGACGACACAGGCCTGACAGCCAAATCGTTGCTGACTATGCCCCAGGATATCGGGCGCATTGTGGGCGAGGCGGTAGAGCGTCTGATGATTAAGTTCAGTGCCTATTTTCAACAGGAAAATTTTGTCAATGACTTTGACCGGGCCCTGATGTTGTATCTCGGCCCTTTAAACCAAATGCCGGACAATGAAAACGACGATGAGTTCTGGCTGGGATTTTGGGATTATTTTCTTTTTGACTATCATTTGCTGGCCAACGACAGAACGCCGCTGGTCCAGTTTCATATGGACTGCAGTGAGCGTCTGGCAAGCGAAGAGCGAAAGATACTGCAGGAGCTGATGGGGGCAAAATTCACGGTGTTTTATGTGGAAAGCGTATTGAATCAGGATTGGGTTGAATGCGTTAATCTGCTGACAGAAGAAAAATTCCGCCTGCCTAATCCTAATTTTGACTATAAGCTTGTAAAAAAATTATTGTTTTACGGCCATGTTTTTCTGCAGCAAGAGGAGAAAGAGCTGGTCATGATTAACTTTATTACCAGTGTGGAGATCAGCAGTAATTTACGCCGGCGGATTAAAGAAGAGATTATCAGGCAGAAGGTTATGCTGCAGGTGCAGCAGCCTGATGCGACCTGGGATGATTTTGTTGAGCGTCATGCGAATGCGGTTCGGCATACCATTGATCTCCTGGCTACCTGGGCCAGGGTTAATGTTACCTCCTATGCCCAGGTGGAGCGGGTATTTCCCCAGCCTGTCAGTCCAGATAGGGACAGTGCCGCCAATAGTGAGGTTTCCGAGCTGATTGATCAGTTTATGCCTAAATTTGGTTATTCCTACCATGATGCCGTGCTGGCCCGCAAGCTGTGGGAGGACTTTGCCGGCATGGGCAACGTAAATGTCCGTAAGCCGGCTGCCTGGGCCTCTGCCGTTATTTATGCTTATTCCCAGATTAATACCGGTGAGGCCGAGGTGCCGGCCGAAACGCTGGCGGAGGAAATGGCGGTAAGCAAATCCAGCATCAGTGTAAACCGGGCTAAAATGTTTGACGTATTGAAACTGGAGCGTTATGATCTCCGCTATCTCAGTGAAGAAGGCATGGTTGCTTTATTATATGATTTGCAGTAAGGTAAGGAGGGTAGAAAATGGAATGTCCTAATTGCAGTGCCCACGTAGAAGCCGGGGCCGGCTGCTGCCCCCATTGCGGCCAGGAACTGGCAGTTAAGGTGCTCAGCCGCCAGGAACGTGATAATTTTGATGGAATTACTATTGAAGACAGCAGCACCCAGGGCGAAGGCCAGGGGCGGTATACGGGTTATGACCCCGGCAGCAGGAACAAGGTGAAGGGAATTAATATTGCCTTCGAATCGTCCGGCTGGACAGGGAAATTGATTATCGCTGCTGTTTTTGCTTTATTGATATTCTTTTTCCTGCCTCTGCTGTTATTTATTCTGCTGGCGGTCGGGGCGGTGCTTGCCACCGTCTGGCTGTTGCGGCTTTTTAGAAGATAAGGCATAAGAAAACGCGACTGCTAGCGCAGCCGCGTTTTCGCGTTTTATAAGCGTGATTGGGGCGTAAGGGTAAGGTAGAAACTCAAGGTACAGATAATAACTGATTTTTTAAACGCTGGTATTCCTGCGTAAAATACACGCTGTTTTGGGCTTCGCGATGATCAAAGCCGTAGGCCCGGCGGCTGACGGCCAGGACCGGCGGTGCCTGAATCCGCTTGGCCACGCCCATGCCGGTATAGAGGCGCCACCAACGCTCCAGGTCCTCGATGAATTCACGCGGTCCCGGGAAGAGGCTGCTTACCAGACCGGGTTCGCAGCCCAGTTGTTGTTCAAGCACAGCCGGGCCTTGGCTGTACCAGTGCAAGATATCCTCCGGGGTTGCCCTGTTCCAATACTCCATAAACGCCCGGAATAAAAAGTCGTGATAGGGGTAGATGATGGGATCGCCCTTGCCTTCGTCAACAGATTGATCAAAAGAAAGCTCGGCGCTTGGCACTAGCGCAATGGCCGCCTGCGGGATCACTTCCCGGTTAAACACCTGCGTATTTAGATACTCTGCCAGTTGATAGACCTGGTGTTTCCAAAGATCAGCCAGGGCGGCCAGGAAGCCGGCCTGGTCGCCGTACAGCGTAGAGTAGCCGACGGTAAGCTCGCTTTTGTTGGCATTGCAGGTGAAGCCGCCGCCAAAAGCGGCGGCTATACCGGCGAGCAGCCGGGCTGACCGGTCCCGGGCCTGAATATTTTCCAGCGCAAAGGACGAAACAGACAGCTTGCTTTGCCGGCCGCTGCCAAGATGGATTACAGGGGTGCCGGTTAGTTGCGCGGCTGTATGTTCCACGGCCTGACCGATCGGCATAACGGTGTACAGGCAGCCAAGATTGCGGGCTAGTTGTTCAGCCAGGTCCTTGGTTGTCTGGGAATTGAATTTACTGGGCATATTTACTAATAAAATATTGTCAGGGCTGAGGATACTGGCGTATAAAGCGGCAGCTACCGCCGAGTCAATGCCGCCCGATACCCCGATAACCACCTTGGTTATGCCGACAGACTGCAGGAATTGCTTAACACCGTAATGGATAGCCTGGTACAGGCTGCTGACGGTAAAGTCATCAGGCACCTCTACCAGGGGCAGGTTCTGGCCGCCTGTGTCCACGTCAAGCTCAAGATAGGCAACTGTTTCTGTGAAGGGCTGGCAATAGGCGACAATCTGGCCGGCGCTGTTGTATACGGTGCTGAAACCGTCAAAGGTGTAGACGGTTTTGCCGTTATTTTGCAAGCCCGTGTTATTAACATACAGCAGGGGCGTGCCTGCTTCCCGGGCTTGGCGGGAGAATACCCGGTTGCGCTTATTATTTTTGCCCCTGGTAAAGGGGGAGCTGGAAATATTAATAAGTAAGTCTAACGGGCCGTTGGCTTGCAAGGCGGCAATGGGATCCAGGCTGTAATCGTCATTCCAGCCATCTTCGCAGATAATACAGCCAAGCCTATACTCCCGGCCCCGGAGGGTTATAGTTACCGGTGTTAATAGCGACTCTATCGCTTGTTTTTGTTCAAATGCCAGTTTCCGTAGGCTGACAAAATGCCGGGTATCGTCAAATTCCCGGTAATTGGGATGGAGGGTTTTGATGCGGGCGGCAATCAACCGGCCGTTGTGGGCAACAAAGCAAGCATTATGCTTGCGTACCCGCCCGTCATCGCCATGCCTGTCCCAGTGCACTGCCACATTACCGAAAATGACGCAGATGTTCCGGGCGGCGGCAATAATCTGGCGGCCAAAAGCCTCGCAATCCCGTAAATAGGCTTGCTGCTCCCAGGCATCACCCAGCAGATAACCGGGGATGGCCATTTCCGGAAAGATAATGATATCTGCCTGGTGTTGGCAGGCATCAGTAATCATCGTTAACATTTTAGCGGTATTTAAGTCTGGCCTGCCGGGGATTACCTCCATCTGGCCTAATGCAATTCTGAGCAAAATCTTCACCTCAATCGTACAAATGACATAAATTGTACTTTTCGCTGCCTGCCGGCACTTGTCCTTCCCCGCTCTGTTATATATGTATTATTTGTAACTTTGTCAGCTTTAGACATCCAGTGTCTTGACCACATTATCTTTTTAGTTTGATGACGGCCAAAATGGCCAATGGCGGCGTCAGCCCCTCCTAGCAGACCCCTTCCAGTATGCGTCGTCGGCGCTTCCTTGCCCTTTGCCATTTTGTCTCGCCCTAAAACTAAAATATAACATGGCCAAGACACCCTAGTCTGCCGTCGTTCTTATGTCCACAGATTTATTTGTAAATTCTGGTAGACCTAAAAAAAGCCGCCTCCGGGCGGCTTTTAACTACGCAGCACATAATGAATACTGACCTCCTGCTGTTCAGAGAGATCAAGCACTGATCCGTTGTCAAGCTGGACCATGGACAGGGAAGGTTTCTCCTTATTGATAAATACCACCCGGCCCTCACGGCCGTCGGTAAGCGCTACCCTGTTGCCGGAAAGAAAGTTTGACATGTTGTCAATAAAGAGGATGCAGACTTTGGGATCAAGGCGGTAGACGTTATCGCGCAGTTTTTGCAAACTCAAATAAGGGCTTAATCTTGTATGCGGATCTTCCCGGTTAATTGTGAGGCATTCGTCATAGAAATCGGCTACGGCGATAATTTTGGCATAGGGATGAATATAATAATCCGTAATTCCACCCGGATAGCCACTGCCGTCCCGGCGCTCATGATGCTGAAAGACGGCGGCGGCGATGCTCTGGGCTACAGCGGGAATTTTGCTGACAAGCTCATAGCCGTAGGCGACATGTTTCTTGTATTGCTCGTAGTCGGCCGGGGCCAGTTTAAAAGGCTTATGCAGCAATTCGGGCTTTAAGCGGGCTTTGCCGACATCATGCAATAAGCCGGCCAGGGAAATGGCGTTGACCTGCTCCGGCGGATAATTGAGCCAGGTGGCAATGAGGGCGGCAATGGCGCTGACATTTACACTATGATACATTGTATAATCATCGCAGGGCGGCAGATTATACAGCCGGTCAATGACATTGCCGGCCGCGGTGACATCGGCGGTAATATCGGCGGCAGTGGCGGCCAAGGCCTCAAGCGGAACTTCCTGTGTGGCTCTAATATCAGCAAAGGCCTTTTGGACTACCAGGACAGACTGATTATAGGTATTAAGAAATTTTTGCAGTTTGGGATTGATAAGCGGATTGGCTGCGGTCACTTCACTGTAAATAAAAACTTTGGGAATCTGCCAGTTGCCCAGTTTTTGAATAGTATGCTGGCTGAGGATACTGTTTTTCGCAAACAGTATCTTGCCGTCATCTGAACAGATATCGTGGGCTAATTCCATTCCCGGCACCAGAAAATCAGTCCGTTGCTCGATAATTTTACGTTTTTCGTCGGCAGTTTCGCTCATAAGCACCTCTCATGCAGATATTATTCAACAGCATTTGGCAAAATCCTCCATTATCAATACTGGTATTGGCAGGAAAATTTACTGATTTGCTGGGAAATAGCAGGGATTTTATAATGGCGTGAATAAATAATATAATTAAGTATATTTTCTGGAGGTGTTACAGTGTCCAATTGTTCGACAATAATGGCGATTATCCAGGCTAATCGGGTAGAGACTGCTGTAAAGGTTCAAGATGTACTTACTAAATACGGCTGCCATATCCGGGTGCGGCTGGGTCTGCATGATGCGGCTGTCGGCGGCTGTACGAACAGCGGCATTATATTGCTGCAGCTGTGCGGCGAGGATGTGCCGGTTGATCTCATTGAACAGGAATTAAACGCAATACCTGATGTAAAAGTAAAGTATATGTCGTTAGAATAGGATGTACGAGCGCGGTCACCCGCGCTCGTACTGTTTATTGACAAATTGAGGCAACAATTATATACTGTGAAAAAATGCAAAAGCTAAATAGGGACTGCGGCAGTAATATGCTTGTGGAATAAGCAGGAAAAGCCTGTATTGTTACCGAAATTGTATTGGCTGTAGTGAAAATGTCCGGCTGTGTGCCGCTTGTAATAAATGACAGAAACTTGCCCCCCGGCGGCCTGCGCACAGGCCCTGGCAGTTTGGGGCGTTACGGAGGTTAAAACGGTTTATGAAAACAAATGCCGCCAGAATCCTGGATGGTCTTAAGATTGCCTACGAACTTAAAGAATACGAAGTGGATGAGCAGGATTTGAGCGCCACCAGTGTGGCGGAAAAGGTCGGCATGCCGCCGGCGCAGGTTTTTAAAACCTTAGTGGCCAGCGGCGATAAAACCGGGGTCATTATGGCCTGCATTCCCGGTGCCGCCGAGCTGGACCTGAAGGCGTTGGCTGCCGCCAGCGGCAATAAAAAGGTGGAGATGGTGCCGTTAAAAGAGGTTCAGCCGCTGACCGGCTATGTTAGAGGCGGGGTGTCGCCGCTGGGGACCAGGAAACGGTATCCCGTATTTCTGGATGAGAGTGCCGACAGGTGGCCGGCCATTGCCGTCAGTGCCGGGATAAGGGGGTGTCAACTGGTCGTTGCTCCCGCTAAACTGGCACAGGCTGTAAATGCTTCCTTATGTCAGATTGCCCGTAACTGATAAGATTTTGATTTTCAATTGTCCGGGGAGGAGTTCTTTTATATGGAGATTACTATTCATAACAGTATCAGCGATGCTGTTCCCAATAGCCGGTTAGGTTATCTGACTGTCAAGAACGTTGTTGTCCGGGGAACACCGCCAGGCTTGAGTCAGGAGTTTGCCAAGCTGCAGGCAGAAGTGGCAAAGGCCTATAATCTGGATATATTACCGAAACTTCCCCGGGTGCTGGCAGTCCGCAATATGTATAAAAAGCTTGATTTTGATCCGTCGCGCTATCGTCCGGCATCGGAAGCCCTGGTAAGGCGGGTGCTGCAAAAGAAAGACCTGTATTTCGTTAATAGTGCGGTTGATGTCAATAATTACTGTTCCATTAAATATTTATTGCCTTTCGGCCTGTATGATTTAGACCGGATCAACAGTGATATTATGTATCGGCGGGCCAGCGAGGGCAGTTACGTTAATATAGCCGGCCATGTGGTTTCAACTGAAAACAAACCGTTTTTAACAGACAGCAGCGGCGTATTCGGCAATCCAACCTCTGATGCCCGCCGGACGGCAGTCACGCTGGCAACCCAGAATCTTCTGGCCGTTGTTTATGCTGATGAATGTGCCGGCACCGATGAGCTGCAGGCGATCCTTGATTTTGCCGGCGATATGTTTGTTTGCTACAATGGCGGCACAGTCACGGAAAAAACTATTGTCCATACAAAGTAAATGATGCTGGCGCAGGCAGCGGGAGGGGTATGATTATGTATGTTAGCACACGCGGGGCAGCCGCAAAATTAACGGCCGCTCAGGCTATCGCCCAGGGGATTGCTCCTGACGGCGGCCTGTTTGTGCCGGAGGCGATGCCGTCGGTCGACGGATTCTTTTTGGACAGTCTGGTCCCGCTTACGTATCAACAGCGGGCCGCCGCGGTATTGGGTTTATTCCTGACAGATTATACGCAGGCGGAAATCGCCGAATGTGTGGCCGGCGCGTATGGCGGCGGCAAATTTGCCGATACGGCGATAGCTCCGGTTATTAAGGTAAATGAGGGGACCTTTGTGCTGGAATTATGGCACGGGCCAACGAGCGCCTTTAAAGATATGGCTCTGCAATTACTGCCCCGGCTCCTGGTGCGGGCCCTCAAAAAAATCGGCGAACAGGCCGAGATTGTTATTTTGGTTGCGACCTCAGGCGATACCGGCAAAGCGGCGCTCGAAGGGTTTAAAGATGTGGCGCAGACGCAGGTTGTCGTGTTTTATCCGGAAGATGGCGTCAGCCGGATTCAGCGGCTGCAGATGGTTACGCAGGAAGGCGGTAATCTCAGGGTAATAGCGGTAAAAGGCAATTTTGACGATGCCCAGACCGGTGTTAAACATATCTTTAACGACGATGCGTATAATGCTATGCTTGCAGACCATGGTTGTAAGCTGTCATCAGCCAATTCCATAAACTGGGGCCGGCTTGTGCCGCAGATTGTTTATTATTTTAGTGCTTATGCCGACCTGATAAAGGCTAAATATATCCAGGCGGGCGCGCCGGTTAATTTTGTGGTGCCGACAGGTAATTTTGGCAATATCCTGGCCGGTTATTATGCCAAGCAGATGGGATTGCCTGTTAATAAGCTGATATGCGCCTCTAATAGCAATAATGTGCTTACCGAGTTTTTGACAACAGGCCAGTATAACCGCAACCGCCAGTTCCATAAAACCGTTTCCCCCTCTATGGATATTCTCATTTCCAGCAATCTGGAACGGTTGCTTTATCACCTGACAGGGGGTGATTCGGCTCAGGTTAACCAGTGGATGACAGAATTGAATACTACCGGGCAATATAAAATTGCCGGCGAGTATTTACACGCCATTCAGGCTGTGTTTCCGGCTGCCTGGGTAAGTGACGAGGCAACGGCGGCCACTATCGGCAAGGTTCAAAAAGAGCATGGCTACCCGCTTGATCCCCATACGGCGGTTGCCTGGCAGGTCGCGGAAAACTACCGTCATTCATCAGGCGACACAACCCCGGTTGTTATTGTTTCGACAGCCAGCCCCTTCAAGTTTAGCGAAACTGTGCTGGCCGCCCTGGCCGGCAGCGGCAGCCTTGCGGGTAAAACCGAATTTAGCGCCTTGCAAGAGCTGGCCAAACTCATCAACAGGCCGGTGCCGGCCGCCCTGGCCGAACTGGAGAGTAAGCCTGTACGGCATACTGTCGTATGCGCCAAACAGGATATGCCCGCCGTCGTTACAGCTCAATTGCGGTTAAAATAATCAGGAAGAATGCCACATAACCTGAGTTTATGCGGCATTTTTTATTACCAGCTATACACTATTAACATAAACAGTAGATACTATATCGAAAAAAAATGTGGTTTTAGTAAAAAAAAGACGTTCTGTATACAAAATACCTATGTTATAATTAGAACAGGCTAGCCCAAAAACGGCGATAGATATAGGAAAGGGAGATGGAGTGTGAACGGGAATATATATAGCAATTTAAGTCCGGCACAATTGGTAGAAACAGCGATACGGCGCGGGGAAGGGCGATTAACTGCCAGCGGCGCGCTGCAGGTTACAACTGGCAAATATACAGGCCGTTCACCTGATGACAAATTTGTTGTCGACTCAGCCGCAGTGCATGGCAAAATTGACTGGAAAAATAATAAGGCATTTTCTCCTGCCAAATTCACTCAGTTATATCACCGGATGCTGGCATATATGCAAAACCGGGAATTGTTTATCTTTAATGGTTATGCAGGCGCCGCTGCCGGCAACCGTATCAGCGTCCAGTTTGTAAACGAATTCGCCTGGCAGAATCTGTTTGTTCAGCAGTTGTTTATCCGCCCCGCTACTGTGCAGACGGAGTTTACGCCGGATTATAAGGTGATTTGCCTTCCCGGCTTTAAAGCCGACCCGGGGCTGGACGGAACTGCCTCGGAGGCTTTTATTCTCCTGAATCTGGAACAGCGTTTGGTATTGATTGGCGGCACTCATTATGCCGGGGAAATGAAAAAATCAATATTTACGGTCATGAATTTTATTTTGCCTGAAAATAATGTTTTGTCCATGCACTGCTCGGCCAACGTGGGGGAAAAAGGGGATACGGCCCTGTTTTTCGGGTTGAGCGGTACTGGTAAAACCACGTTGTCGGCCGACCCGGCGCGCCGTTTAATCGGCGATGATGAGCATGGCTGGAGTGATGACGGCATTTTTAATATCGAAGGCGGCTGTTACGCCAAGTGTATTGGTCTTAAGCGGGAGACTGAGCCCCAGATTTGGGATGCTATCCGGTTTGGCTCGGTTTTAGAGAATGTAGTGGTTGACCCGGCAACGGGCCGGCCCGATTTTGCTGATGGCTCCATCACGGAAAACACCAGAGTGGCTTATCCGGTCGACTATATTCCGGAGGCTGTAATCCCCGGCGTGGCCGGCCATCCGCGGACAATTGTATTTTTAACAGCTGACGCTTTTGGCGTGTTGCCGCCGATTGCCAGGCTGAATGCCGATCAGGCTATGTATCATTTCCTGTCAGGGTACACCAGCAAGCTGGCAGGGACCGAACGGGGTATCACTGAACCGCAGGCTACATTTTCGGCTTGTTTTGGCGCCCCGTTTTTGCCGCTGCCCGCTTTGCGCTACGCTAAGCTTCTGGGCGAGAAATTAAAATCTCAGCAAACGAATGTATTTTTGATTAATACCGGCTGGTCCGGCGGACCTTACGGTGTTGGCCAGCGCATGAAACTCGCCTTTACCAGAGCCATGGTGACGGCGGCTATCGAAGGCCGGCTGGAAAACGTGGCTTACCAGCTGGATCCGGTATTTAACATCTATGTACCTGACAGTTGTCCCGGTGTGCCTGCTGACATTCTAACACCCCGTGCTACCTGGGCCGATCAGGCGGACTATGATCGCAAGGCCAGGGAATTAGCCGGCCTGTTTGTTAAAAATTTCAGCCGGTTTACTGATGCGATGGCGCCTGAAATTATTGCCGCCGGGCCCAGAGGGTAATGAATAGTAAAGACTGCCGTTCACAAGCGGCGGTCTTTTCATTTATCCTGCTAGAAAGGTTACTTTCCCTGGATAAGGGCAACATCGGCTTTCTCGGCGCAAGCCGTGTTTTCTTTATTCTACTATAGCCGGCAGCTTTTGTTTGAGCTGCAGAACCGGCGCGAACAAGTCGCCTAATTTGGCAGTGCGCTCCAGTACCTGGTCTGCAGTAAAGGATAATAATTCAGGCTTTTTCTGATCGGCCAGGTTGACAATTTCCTCCCAGGTTACCGGGGTTGAGACAGTGGGGTATTCTTTGGCCCGGAGCGAATAAACGCAAACGGTTGTTTTGTGTTCGTCGTTTTGGCTCCAATCAATAAATACTTTACCGCTGCGCAGTTTTTTTTTCATATTGGCTACAATCAGGTCAGGGTACTTTGTCTGGAAGCGGCTGGCAAGTACCCGGGCAAAGTGTTTCGTAGTCTCATAGCTTACCGCGGTGTTAAGCGGTATATAGAGCTGAAGGCCCTTCGAGCCTGATGTTTTGGGAAAGCTCTGCAGTTTGTGCCTGTCCAGATATTCTTTCAGGAGCAGGCTTACCTGGGCACAATCCACAATGGTTGCCGGCGGGCCCGGATCAAGATCAAAAACAAGAAAAGAAGGCTGGTGAACCGCCGGGGCCAAAGACAGTGAGGTATGGAGTTCAAGGGCTGCAAGGTTGGCAGCCCATACTAAGGTCGGCAGATCGGCGGCGTTGCAAAAGTTGATGTTCCGGTTATTGCTGCCGCTCCACACCGGGATGGTCTTAACCCAGTCCGGGTGATGGACCGGACATTCTTTTTGATAGAAGAATTTGCCCTCGGCCCCATGGGGATAACGCTTAACTGTCAGCGGGCGGTTGCGAAGATGGGGCAGCAGCACCGGCGCAATCCGGATATAGTAATCAAGCATCTGGCCTTTGGTGAAACCTGTGGCCGGATAAAATACCTTATCAAGATTGCTGATTTTTAATTTGCGGCCGCCTATGTCGACCGTAGTTTTGTTCTTATTGTCACTGGGCACTGGCTTTTTTCCTCCTGGGGACCGCTAGTTGCTTGGCAGCCTTGGCCTGACCAGCACCTTTGCCGCTGCTGCCATTTTGGCTTTTAATCGCGGAAATGCTGGCCTCCAGCGCCGCCATCAGGTCAATTACTTTGCCGCCTTCCTTAACTTCAGGCTGGCTGATCACAGTTTGACCTTCGGCCTTTTTCTCCAGCATTGCCAGGACTTGCTGATGATACTGGTCATGGTATTTGTCCGGTTGAAACCCGGTAGACAATGAGGCTATGAGCTGCTCGGCCATAGCCAGCTCCCGCGGCTCCGGTTCAGGTACATCAGGGGCCAGTTCTTCTAATTGGTCGATCCCCATAATCTCATCGGCAAAATGCATTGTCGACAAGGCCAGGGCTTTTCCAGCCGGCCGGATAGCGGTAAGATATTCTTTGTTGCGCATAACGACCCGGGCAATAGCTACTTTCCCTGTTTTAGCCATTGCCGACAGGAGCAGGGCATAGGCTTTGCCGGCTCCCTTATCCGGTGTAAGATAGTAGCAGCTGTCATAGTACAGGGGATCAATTTGGTCAAGGTCGACAAAATCCTCAATTGCTATCGTACGGGCATTCTTAGGCTGAATGGCTTCCAGCTCATCGCTGGTAACAACTACATACTGGTCGGGGGCGATTTCATAGCCTTTTACAATATTTTCCGCAGGCACCTCTGCGCCATCGGTTGGGCAGATTTTTTTTAGCCGGATCCGGCAGCCATCCGATTTGCGCAGTTGATTGAAATGAATCGATTTCTTTTTCACGGCGTTGTACAGTTTAACAGGAATGTTGACAAGACCGAAACTGATGGAACCGCTCCACATCGGGCGGGGCATAGGCACACCTCCGGTGATTAGTCTTCGCGAATTACCTGGCGGGGATCTTTATCCTCTCTCAACCCCTTGAAGGCTGGATGGCGCAGGGTGTCATTCGGGGTCCATTCAGTAAATTCAAACTCACCGATTAAGACCGGCTCGACGAAATGCGCGTTGTTTACAGCCGGCTGCGGGGCAAACGGACTGGTTGGCCTTGTTATCGCTGCCAGACGTTTGCTTAATACTGCCAGGAAATCTGTAGTAAAGCCCGTCCCGGCCTTGCCGGCGTATAATAATTGCTGCGGCACGCCCCGGGCCGCGGCTGCTTGCGGCAAAACGTCATAATAACCAAGGAGCAAGGCGCCAATGGTGCCGGCGCGCGCTCCCTGTCCGGGAACCCAGCCGCCAATAAGCAATTCCTGGCGGCGCTGGTTTTTGATTTTGAGCCAGGCGCCGGTGCGTTTACCTGGTTGATAGCAGCTGTCAAGACGTTTGGCGATAATTCCTTCCAGGCCGAGTTTGCGGCTGGCGGCCAGGATTTCACGGCCATCACCTGTTTTATAATCGGGGGTTTGCCAGTGCGCGCCGTCAAGCTGAAGGCCTTCCAGGATAGACCGCCGCTCGCTATAGGTCTTTGGCAGAAGCAGGTTGCCATTCAGCAGCAAAATATCAAAGATCATATAGTGAGCCGGTACCTTCGTCATCATTTCCAGGATGGTTTTATCCTGGGTGAGCCCCATGCGGTGCTGCAAGCGGGAGAAAGAGGGGAGGCCGGACGAATTGAAGGCCACGATTTCGCCGTCAAGAATGAGATCGGTACAGCTGCGGCCTGCTGCTTCAGCCAATGCGAGAAATTCGGGATATTGCCCGGTTATATCCTTCAGGTTGCGGCTCAGCAGCTTGTATTTGTTTTGTTCCAGATAGAAGACGGCTCTGATACCGTCCCATTTAATCTCAAAGCTGCAGTTGTCTTGTTCGTCAGGCAATACCCCGGGTTTTGCCAGCATGGGTTTAATTATCGGCATAGTGTCCTCGTCAGGTTGATTTGACTTTAGTTTTTACCGGCTGGATAAATATATTACACAAAATAAAAAACAGACCGGAAAACCGGTCTGTCAAAGGCATAAGTCAGGTATTTATCTGTTGGCCTGGAAGCATTCGCGGCAATATACAGGCTTGCCGGCAGTAGGACGGAACGGAACCTGCGTTTCGATGCCGCAAGCACTGCAGGTAGCATCAAACATTTCCCGTTGCGGACGGGCATTGCCGCCCACGCGGCCACCATTTTGACGTTTTCTGGCTGCACGGCATTCCGGGCAACGGGAAGGATCGTTCTGGAAACCCTTCTCAGCGTAAAAAGATTGCTCTGAAGCAGTGAAAGTAAAGTTTGCACCGCATTCTTTACAGGAAAGCTCTTTGTCTTGGAAATCCATTCTCTAACCAACCTCCGTAATATGTGTTTGACTCAAACAATTGCTGGTCGGTTGGTCAGGAATTAAAGCTGCTAGCCATCGAAAGCAATTATGTTTTGTCATATAAACAATATACCGCGTACCCGAAAAATTGTCAAGAGTTGGTTATTGTTTTTTCCAGTTCATCCAGCATTTTCGAGAATTTGTTCAGTGTAAGCTCGACTGGTGCCGGTGTGGACATGTCAACGCCGGCCTGTTGGAGAAGATTAATTGGATAGTCTGAACCGCCGCTTTTTAGAAAGGCGATATACCGTTCCTGGGCGCCGCCGCTTTGTGTCAGCATTTGTTCCGCCAGGGTGGTGGCGGCGGCGAAGCCGGTAACATATTGGTAAACATAAAAATTGGCATAAAAATGCGGGATTCTGGCCCATTCAATATTAATTTCAGGATCAACAACGATAGCCGGTCCGTAGTATTTAACATTCAGGGCATGCCATAATTCCTCAAGCAAATCGGCTGTCAGGGTTTCACCATTTTCCGCTTTGTCATAAATGAGTTTTTCAAACTCGGCAAACATGGTTTGCCGGTATACGGTCGCCCGTACCATTTCCAGGTATTGATTAATCAAATACAACTTCTTATGGGGATCCTTTGTTGTTTTTAGAAGATAATCGTTTAATAAAATTTCATTGGTTGTGGAAGCAACCTCGGCCGTAAAAATGGTGTATTGGGAGGTGGCGTAAGGCTGGGCAGCCTGGCTGTAATAACTGTGTATAGCATGACCCATTTCATGAGCTAACGTGCTGACATCCTCAAGACGGTCATTATAGTTCAGGAGTACAAAGGGATGGATGCCGTACACACCCCAGCAATAGGCACCTGTTTGTTTGCCTTTATTCTCATATACATCAATCCAGCCTGACGTTAATCCCTGCTGTAAAATGCCGGCGTATTCGGCCCCCAGCGGCGCCAGGCTGTCACGTACCAGCTTTTGTCCCTCCGGATAGGCCACAGTGAATGTTTCTGCCTGGGCCAGGGGGGTGTACAAGTCATACATATGGATGTTATCGAGCTGTAACACCTTTTGTTTGAGCGCAATATAGCGGTGCAGGGGGGCCAGATGGTTATTCACGGTGGTAAGCAGGTTATCATAGACACCGACCGCAATATTGTCATCAGCCAGGGATGCTTCCCGTGCTGTGTTAAATTTGCGGGTCCGGGCATAAAAAATATTCTTTTTGACACTGCCTGATAAGGTAGCGGCAAAGGTATTGCGGAACGCATGGTAAGCGCTGAATAAGCCGGTAAAAGCATCTTTGCGCACGCGCCGGTCGGCCGACATAATCAGGGCGCGATAACGGCCCTCGCTGAGAGCGAGGCTTTTGCCATCTTCGCCTTTTATGTCAGGAAATGTCATATCGGCATGGGCCAGCATAGTAAAGACCGTTTCCGCTGCTTGGGTGATTTCGACAGAACGGGACAGGATTTCTTCCTCGCCCGGAGATAAGATATGCTGTTGCTGGCGGGTCAGGTTATCAAAATAAAAGCTGTATTCAGCCAGCGCCGGATCTTGCCGGTAGCTTGCCAGTACAGCCGCCGGTATAGCCAGGATTTCCGGTTTGATGAAAGCGGTGGCCGCACCGGTTTCCGCCAGCAGGCCTTCGGTTTTGCCAACAAGTGCCTGATATTTGGCGTTGGCTGAATTCTCATCCCGCTGCAGACGGGCATAGGCCAGCAGTTTGCCGGCCAGGATATTGATCTCGTCCCGCAGTGTTAAGCAGGCCGCCAGGGTTGCCGGCGACTGGGCCAGGGTCCCCTGAAAGTTAGCCATAGGGGGGAGTAACCGTTTTACCTCACTGAAATCAGTTTGCCATAACTGTTCACTGGCATAGATATCTTCAATCTGCCATTTATACTCACGCGGTATTTCATCACGGGCAGGCAGTGCGGTGGCGGTTTGCGACATAAAAACACTTCCTTTCAGGAAATATAAGTAGTTATACTATATATTAGCTGCAACTGGTGGCATTTCCTGGTATAGCTTGCCTGAACAAATTATTTTCTATACTTTAAAGTATTTCAGAATGCCTTCGCAAATGCTTTCCGCCGCATTGTCCCGGCCATCCACACTGGACAGGAGCATTTCCTCCACCGCATGGGAGATGAACGCCACTTCCACCAGGATAGAAGGCATGTCGGTATAGCGCAGCACATAAAAGCTGGCAAAACGGGCGCCTCTGTTTTTGGTGCCCAGTTTTTCCGCCACGCATCGTTGCACGGCATTAGCGAGGTTCACCGAGTCTTTATCCCCATAGTGAAAGGTTGTTGTGCCAGACGCTGTGTTGCTGGTAAAGGCATCGTTGTGAATGCTGATGAATAAATCGGCTTCGGCCTGATTAGCCGCTTCGACTCTAGCTCCCAGCTCTTCATTGGCTGTTGCATCTGTATAGGCCACATCGGCATCTGTGTCCCTGGTCATTACAACTGTCGCTCCGTTTTTTTCCAGTTTTTCTTTGAGCAGCAAGGCAATTGCCAGGGTATTATCTTTTTCCATTGTACCGGTCGGCCCGAGGGCCCCCGGATCACTGCCGCCATGACCCGGGTCCAGGCAAATAACCTTGCCGGCCAGGCGGGCATTTTCCTCTTCGCTTCGTTCCTCCGTATGATTATCGGCCGGCAGTCGCGGCATGGAGGAATCTTTGGAGTTAATAAGCACCAGTTCCCGTTGTGCATCATAGCGGATTCCCCAGTTAAGAGCCTTGGCCATATTGCGGAGTGTTATTAATAAATCACGGTTGACGCGGGCGTTACCAGGCAGATAGCGCCCATCCATCATTATCCGCATACTGTTCACCATCCTCACAAAAGTATAAGTGAGCTACGGGGTAATGTTTACCTTGTTTTATTTTATGCACAGCCGGTTTTGATGGTGACGGTTTTAGTCTTACCGGCCGGGAGGATATTTGACAAGACTACCCGAAAACTACTATACTTGCAAGAGATTATATCAGCGGGAGAAGTACTAGATGAAGGTTCTGCTATCAACATTAAATGCTAAATATATTCATTCGTCGCTCGCGCTGCAGGACCTGGCGGCTTTTTGCCGGTCACCGGCATGGGACATTGCTGTCCGTGAATACACCGTAAATAACGGCTTGCTGGAAATATTGAGTGATATTTATGCTTGCCAGGCAGATATTATCGGTCTGGCCTGTTATATATGGAATATTGAAGCCAGTCTGGCGCTTGCCGCTTTGATCAAAAAAGTGCAGCCTAAGGCCGTTATTGTGCTGGGCGGACCGGAAGTCACCTATCAGCCTGAGGGTATATTAGCCGCCAATGGTGCTGTTGATTATATCGTTTTGGGTGAAGGCGAGCAGACATTAAAAAAACTGTTGGCAGCATTACTTCATAACCAGGCTGTGGACAACAGCGCCGGCCTGGCCTATCGCTGCAACGGGACAATCCTTGCCGGGCCGCCGCAGGTAGTTGCCTGTTTGGACGATATTCCCTTCCCTTATGTACAAGAGGAAATGGCCCTGCTCCAAAATAAAATCATCTATTATGAAAGCTCCCGGGGCTGTCCGTTTTCCTGTCAGTACTGTTTGTCAGGAGCAACAGCGGGGGTGCGATTTTTGAGCCAGGAGCGGGTCATTAGGGATTTGCAGTTTTTTGTTGACCACGATGTGCGGCAGGTAAAATTTGTTGACCGTACCTTTAATGCCCGCAAAGAACACTACTTTCCCATACTGAAGTTCCTGGCCGGACAAACCTGCCGGACAAACTTCCATTTTGAGATAGCGGCTGATATCTGGGACCAGGAAGTGCTGGAATTTTTACAACACGTCCCACCCGGGCGCTTTCAATTTGAAATTGGTGTTCAATCAACAAATGAGCAGACACTTGCGGCAATCAAGCGGCATAATAACTGGCCCAGGATTGTTGAACATGTCGGCAAGGTCCGCAGTTATGGCAATATCCACTTGCATCTGGATTTAATTGTGGGCTTACCCTACGAGAATCTGGCTGTATTTGCCAAATCCTTTGACGAGGTGTATAGTCTGCAGCCTGATATGCTGCAGATCGGTTTTCTTAAATTGCTTAAAGGCTCAGGCCTCAGGCAGGAGGCGGCAGCCCATGGTTATATTTATATGGACCATGCGCCCTATGAGGTGCTTGGCAACAACTATCTGGACTATGGGCAGATCAGACGGCTCAAACTGTTGGAAGCGGTGTTCGAGCAGGTTTATAACAGTGACCGTTTTACCTACAGTCTAGCGTGGCTGATTGCTCTAGCCGGTGAGGGAGCATTTAATTTCTATTATAAATTGGCTTGTTACTGGGAGCAGCAGGGGTATCAGCTGGCTGCCCACAGCGGCAAAACACTGTACAGGTATATGGCCGACTTTTGTGCGGCCTTGTACCCTGAGGCCGGGCAGGATTATCAGGAGTTTTTAAAGTTTGATGCCCTTATGAGCGAAAACGGTACGGTACGACCGGAGTTTTTACCCTGGAATCAGCTGAATCAGGCGGCAGCCGACAAATGGGCGGAATATAAAAACGCATTTTGGCGGGATACCATACGGGTCAGGCGGTATGTGCCCGATTTTACCTTTACCACGTGGCGGGACCTTAAAAAGCATTTTCATATTGAGGTGTTTAACATCGATATACCGGCATACCTGGACGGGGCTGACTATCCGGCCGGCCGCAACGTGGCGGTGCTTTTTTCCTACAAGCACACTAAACCAACATATCAGGTGATTAATGATGATGATTTCTGGACTTAGATATAATGCTTATTCGGATTACCTGCGCCAAAAGTATGGTGAAAAAGTGTACAAACTGCCAGTCAGCCTGCCGGTGACCTGTCCTAACCGTGACGGTCAGTGCGGGCACGACGGCTGTGTATTTTGCGGTGAGATCGGAGCCGGCTATGAAAACCTGCCGGCCTGGCTGACTGTCAGTGACCAGCTGGCTGCGAATAAAGCGCATATTGCCCCTAAATATAAAGCCAAAAAATTCATTCCTTATTTTCAGAATTTCAGCAATACCTATTTGCCGGTTGAACAGTTAAGGCGGCATGTCGTCGAGGCTTGCCAGGAAGATATTGTGGCGATTGCGTTGGCTACCAGGCCGGACTGTATCAGTGACCGGTATTTGGCGATGCTGGCTGAGGTCAGGGAGAAATACGGTATTGATATTACCATTGAACTGGGGCTGCAGACGGTAAATTATCATACTCTGGTGAAGATTAACCGGGGCCATACTCTTGCTGAGTTTATTGACGCCGCCCAGCGGATTAAACGCTGGCCGCTGGAGGTATGTGCCCATCTGATCCTCAACCTGCCCTGGGACGATATAACCGATGCAGTCGAAAGTGCCAAAATCGTTTCCGCCTTGAGGGTTGACCAGGTCAAGCTGCATGCTTTATATATTGTGAAAAATACGGTAATGGCCGACTGGTATCAAAACGGTGATATTACGCTGATTAGTAAAGAGGAATATGTTGCAAGAGCGGTTAGTTTTCTGGAACACCTGCACCCTGATATTATAATTCAGCGTTTAATCGGACGGGCTCCTGCCGCCAATACGCTGTTCACCAACTGGCAGACAGGCTGGTGGAAAATACGGGAAGCCATTGAACAACAATTGCTTGCCCAGGATACCTGGCAAGGAAAAAAATGCCTTTATTTAAATGGACCGGCAGTAAGAAACATGTGAACAGGCAAACTATAGTGAATTTGTTAGAAAAAACTTTCTTTTCTGTCATTTGCTAAAGCTGTTTACAAAGCTAACAAGAGTTGTTAATATTATAACTGCAGTTCAAAATTAAGGAGAGTGTAGTATTTAGAAATGAGAAAGCTTCAGTTACTGGAACAGATTGATAAACTGGCAGCATTACTTCATAGCGATGATTTAAAAGACCTCAATCTTACTAAAGGAACAGTTAATGAAATTCGTCAGAAACTGGATATTCTGACTGATGAATATATTCAATGCTACTGTTAAGCAGCAAGAAACATCGCTTCCATACGATGTTTCTTATTTTTTTCTATGTTCAGAACGTATGTCGGCTTTCTAATTTTCGCCTGGCAGTAATACTAATATAAATAACACAATAAGATGGTTGACACCCGCCTTTGTGCATGTTAATATATGAAGGTCGGCTATGGAGATAACGACAATAACTTCCAAAAACAACTATAACGACACATAAAATACGATGTGTTAACATGGTTAAGCTGTTGTTCGTTACAGTAGTGAAAATTGCCGGCCGTGCTAGTAATTCCGGCAAACGAAATGACACTGGCGCATCCATGCGCGTCGGTCCCGGGCAGAGCGTATCGTCCATGATACGCCCGTGACACTAGCGCATCCATGCGCGTCGGTCCCGGGCAAAGCGTATCGTCCTGATACGCCCGTGATCCTAGCGCATCCGTCGTTCCCTGAAAACTGAACAATGTAAAGAAATGCATCATTAAAAGCCAGATGTGCGGTGTGCTGCTATGCAGCACAACCAACAACAAATTTGATTGAATTGAGCCGATAAAACGGCTTCAATATATATAGTCGCAAGACTAAGAACTTTATTGGAGAGTTTGATCCTGGCTCAGGACGAACGCTGGCGGCGTGCCTAACACATGCAAGTCGAACGGAGTATTCATTTATGGATACTTAGTGGCGAACGGGTGAGTAACGCGTAGACAACCTGCCTCTGAATTGGGGACAACACTGCGAAAGTGGTGCTAATACCGAATGTGGTATCTTGGTTGCATAACTGAGATAAGAAAGGTGGCCTCTCAAAGAAGCTACCGTTCAGAGATGGGTCTGCG
>NZ_AP042390.1:782500-3115000 GCF_055383785.1 Sporomusa intestinalis | reverse complement strand
AGCGGCGAGCGAACGGGGAAGAGCCCAAACCAGTGGACTTCGGTCGACTGGGGTTGAGGACCGGCGGAAGTTTCGTCAGGCCTAGTTGAACTACCTGGAAAGGTAGGCCGCAGAAGGTAACAGCCCTGTAAGCGAAAGGCAGAGCGAAATGGCCGGAATCCAGAGTACCACGGGACACGAGGAACCCTGTGGGAAGCAGGGGGGACCACCCTCCAAGGCAAAATACTCGAGGCGACCGATAGCGCATAGTACCGTGAGGGAAAGGTGAAAAGCACCCCGGGAGGGGAGTGAAAAAGAACCTGAAACCGTATGCCTACAAGCAGTCGAAGGCCCGTAGGAGGCTGACGGCGTGCCTATTGAAGAATGAACCGGCGAGTTACAATATCCAGCAAGGTTAAGTGGAAGACACGGAGCCGAAGCGAAAGCGAGTCTAAAAAGGGCGAAAGTTGGATAGTGTAGACCCGAAACCGCAGTGATCTATCCATGGCCAGGTTGAAGCGCAGGTAAAAATGCGTGGAGGACCGAACCCGTGAGCGTTGAAAAGCTTTGGGATGAGTTGTGGATAGGGGTGAAATGCCAATCGAACGCGGAGATAGCTGGTTCTCCCCGAAATAGCTTTAGGGCTAGCCTCAGGAAGTAAGTACAGGCGGTAGAGCACTGATAGGGCTAGGGGCCTAATGGGTTACTGAACCTTGTCAAACTACGAATGCCTGTAGTGGAATCCTGGGAGTCAGACTACGAGTGATAAGACCCGTGGTCAAGAGGGAAACAGCCCAGACCATCAGCTAAGGTCCCCAATGCCGTACTAAGTGGCAAAGGATGTGGAGATACAAAAACAACCAGGATGTTGGCTTAGAAGCAGCCACCATTAAAAGAGTGCGTAATAGCTCACTGGTCGAGTGTCGCTGCGCCGAAGATGTCCGGGGCTAAAGTACGGAACCGAAGCTATGGCAAGTCTACGGACTTGGGTAGGGGAGCGTTCTATACCCAGAGAAGGTATACCGTAAGGAGTGCTGGAGAGTATAGAAGTGAGAATGCCGGTATGAGTAGCGAAAAGACAAGTGAGAATCTTGTCCACCGAAAGCCTAAGGATTTCTGAGGAAGGATCGTCCGCTCAGAGTCAGTCGGGCCCTAAGCCGAGGCAAAAAGCGTAGGCGATGGACAACTGGTAAATATTCCAGTACCACCTAGAATCGTTTGAGCGAGGGAGTGACACAGGAGGGCAGGCAAGCGCGAGGATGGAAAATCGCGTCTAAGCTTGTAGGGTGTATCACAGGCAAATCCGTGATGCGTAAAGCCTGAGGAGTGACGGGCAGCTGTTAGAGATAATGGCGAAATTGCTGATCCCAGACTGTCAAGAAAAGCTTCTAGTGAGAGACTAGGTGCCCGTACCGTAAACCGACACAGGTAGGCGGGGAGAGAATCCTAAGGTGCGCGGGAGAACCCTCGTTAAGGAACTCGGCAAAATGTCCCCGTAACTTCGGGAAAAGGGGAGCTTGTAAACCGTGTAGACCAGAAGCGGTCGAAGCGGGAATGAGTTGCAAAAAAGAGGCCCAAGCGACTGTTTACCACAAACACAGGTGCCTGCTAAAGCGAAAGCTGACGTATAGGTGCTGACACCTGCCCGGTGCCGGAAGGTTAAGAGGAGAGCTTAGCGGAAACGCGAAGGTTTGAATTGAAGCCCCGGTAAACGGCGGCCGTAACTATAACGGTCCTAAGGTAGCGAAATTCCTTGTCGGGTAAGTTCCGACCCGCACGAAAGGTGTAACGACTTGGGCACTGTCTCAACGAGGGACCCGGTGAAATTGAAATACCTGTGAAGATGCAGGTTACCCGCGACTGGACAGAAAGACCCCATGGAGCTTTACTGCAACCTGACATTGAGTTTTGGTAAATGATGTACAGGATAGGTGGGAGACTGGGAAGATAGGACGCAAGTCTTGTTGGAGTCAATGTTGGGATACCACCCTTTATTTACTGGAGTTCTAACTCAAGGAGTAACGAAACTGAGGACAGTGTCAGGCGGGCAGTTTGACTGGGGCGGTCGCCTCCGAAAGAGTAACGGAGGCGCCCAAAGGTTCCCTCAGCGCGGATGGAAATCGCGCGAAGAGTGTAAAGGCAGAAGGGAGCTTGACTGCGAGACAGACAAGTCGAGCAGGGACGAAAGTCGGGCTTAGTGATCCGGTGGTACCGAGTGGAAGGGCCATCGCTCAACGGATAAAAGCTACCCTGGGGATAACAGGCTAATCTCTCCCAAGAGTCCATATCGACGGGGAGGTTTGGCACCTCGATGTCGGCTCATCACATCCTGGGGCTGAAGTAGGTCCCAAGGGTTGGGCTGTTCGCCCATTAAAGTGGTACGTGAGCTGGGTTCAGAACGTCGTGAGACAGTTCGGTCCCTATCCATCGCGGGCGTAAGAGACTTGAAGGGAACTGCTCCTAGTACGAGAGGACCGGAGTGGACGGACCGCTGGTGTACCAGTTATCCCGCCAGGGGTAGAGCTAGGTAGCTACGTCCGGAAAGGATAAACGCTGAAAGCATCTAAGCGTGAAACCAGCCTTAAGATGAGGTCTGTCATTCGCAAGAAGTAAGGCCCCTTGGAGAAGACAAGGTTGATAGGCCAGGAGTGGAAGTGGAGTGATCCATGGAGCGGACTGGTACTAATAGGCCGAGGACTTGACTTTTAAGCAGAGAGCCAAAACAGCGAGAGCGATAGCGAGCAAGCTGTTTTGTGCGAATCGCTTAGTTAGAGCGGAGCGATAACATCCATAATGTATGTTGTAACTCCGAGCTGGCAACCAGTAAATGACTATTGCGCAAATCTTTCTTCTGTGAAGTTTTCAGGGAACGAGAGTAATAAGGAAGTTCCGCGCTCCGCTTGGAACTAAGCGATTCACGCAGGTTCTAGCGTCGCGATGCTCCTAATAACCTGGTTCTCTGCTTATGGTTCTCTGCTTAAAAAAGGGACTGCCTCAATTACCATTGAGATAGCCCCTTTTATCTATTGTTATTCAATTATTTCTGAGAAATAAATTACAGTTACAATATCATCGGAATGAATGGATTTTTGATAAATTTTTTCAAAGAAATTCAACAGTTCCTCTTTTGATTTTATTTCAGGGTTTTGATGATCTAAATCGTGTGTGGTGAGGTCAGAAAACTTCTTTATTAATACCCGGTCAATCATAGCCGGATATAACTTTCTTTTGGTTTTGAATTTTTCACCTACAGTTATCCAAACTATAGAGTTTTCCGGCAAGATATTTCTCATGTCGCCTGGACGAATAGTACAGTTTTTTTGCCGGCTAATTAATAATTTTTCATGATCTGGTGACTGAAAGTTAAGCGCAAACATAGAGTCGCCTCCTTGATAGCTAATCGTTACTTTATACTAATATTATATTCCTTCGTCAAGTGTTTATCAAAGAAAAAATAATTGTCATTCTACTAGTAAAATGCTCATCGTGACATTGCGGCTGCTTTTGATTTTATTTAGATAACATAATGTAAAAATAAATGAAATATTTTTTGAAAATAATAGTTGACTTAGTATGAAGCGAATGATATTATATTGAAGCTGTCATTTTTTTTGCAAAGGGAATAAAATATTATGTTGACAAGATCAGATAAACATGCTATTATATATAAGCTGTCAAATTTACGACAGGGCAAGACAGTGAATTATAAGCATATTAAAACATCTAATATTCCTCGATAGCTCAGTTGGTAGAGCAATCGGCTGTTAACCGATCGGTCGTAGGTTCGAGTCCTACTCGAGGAGCCATTAAGCACTTATATAATTAGACAGCGACCTACTAGCTCAGTCGGTAGAGCACCTGACTTTTAATCAGGGTGTCCCGCGTTCGAGTCGCGGGTGGGTCACCATAAGCAGCAAATCAAGTTCTCACGAGCCGATAGGCGAAATGAGAACTTGAGTGAGTCGCTTACTTCCGAGCGGTAGTAAGGAAGAGTATTCCTTGTTAGAATTGTTCATGGCCCGTTGGTCAAGCGGTTAAGACACCGCCCTTTCACGGCGGTATCAAGGGTTCGATTCCCTTACGGGTCACCAACTTCGACACTCGATGTTCGACACTAGACATTCGCTGGAAAGCGAACAGCGAAGATCTAGAGTCGAAAATCGAATAAGCGGCCCTGTGGTGTAGCGGTCTAACATGCCGCCCTGTCACGGCGGAGATCGACGGTTCAAATCCGTTCAGGGTCGCCAGTTACAATTCCAGCCTTTTTTAAAAACGGGAAATTGCGGTACGGCTTTATTGCGGTATTGAGGAAAGTCCAGACTGCCACAACCTGAGATGGTTGTAATGTTCGTGCTCATCGCAAGATGAGGCAGGGCTAAGCTCTGACGACGGCAAAATCGACTCATGTAGCCGAAAGTAGCCATAAAGTGCACAGAGAATGAGTAGACTGGCGACAGTCTAGTGAAAAGTGGTAAACTCCACGAGGCAGAAACCCAAATTTTGGTAGGGGAACTTCCTGTAGGGAATTGAACCGAAGGGAAGAACGCAGCAACTGCGTTAGATAAATAATTTCCTAAAACAGAAACTGGCTTACGGTTTTTAATGAAGGCTGTAATATATAAAGATGACTCCGTAGCTCAGCTGGATAGAGCGTTTGACTACGAATCAAAAGGTCGCAGGTTCGAATCCTGCCGGGGTCGCCACCTTTTCTTATAGGTGAGACAACATAGTTCGCTGTTATGCCTCGGTAGCTCAGTCGGTAGAGCAGAGGACTGAAAATCCTCGTGTCGACAGTTCGATTCTGTCCTGAGGCACCATAGTTATGCTGGCGCAGTTCAATGCAAACAAATAAAGAAGGCCCTGGAGCACGGATGTATATACCGCGTTCCGGGGCCTTTCTATTTGTTTGCTGCAGCTGGCGATAACTTGGCGGCTTTTATCTATATGCAGGGTAACCGAGTTTTTCCGCTGTTATTGCGGGCAGACTGAGGAGCCTGCCCGCAAGCTGCGCACGCCAACTTTGCGGAGAGTGTTTTCTTATACCTGTGCTGTCACAATTGCGCAAGTTGGGACATATCATATACCGTGTGATCATAAATTATGTCAGGAAGGAAAATATTATGAGCGGATTATTACAGATACAACGGGTAACACCTGGTTCACTTGAACTAAACACAAATGTAATATTTGATGCCACTATCCATTTAACGGGAAATATCAGCTACGATAATGTGTCAGGTACTATTACCCTGCAGGAACCAGGGATATATGAGTTTGTTTGGTGGGTAGCCACACAGGCTTCCACCTCTAACATTGGCGCCAGCTTTATGCTGGTTTCATCGCAGGGGGATGCCATAATTGGTAATTCTCCAATTATAACAGGCGAAGTGGTGGGAAACGGCATTATCGAGGTTACCACTGCACCGGTAACGGTTGCATTAAGAAATAGCAACAATGCAGCAATTGCTTACTCCAGCTTTGTGCCGGTCAAGGCGTCATTGACTGTGATCAGCCAAGCTAACACAGCGGCAACCGGAAATATTATTCCCTATACATCAGGCGTTCTTATGGGGATCAACACGAATGATGACGGCTCGCCCGATTTAGTAGGGCTGGTTTCCTTTGGCGGCTACAGCGCCGGGCGGATCACAGACGGGCAAATTGACGCCTTGTATGATAATATGTCCTTCGTTTTTCCGCGGGATGGGGTAATTCAGGCAATTTCGGCAGTGCTCAGCACCAGAATGGATGCAAATTTTGCAGATGCTACAGCAGCCGTAACTCTTCAGCTATATAGCGCAGCTGCTTCAGATGCTTTCTTCTCGCCTGTCCCGGGCACGGCTTTTACTTTGGCTCCGACGTTCACAGGCAATGTCCCGGAGGGAAGCAATACTTTCGTGGATAGCCCGGAGCTGGCGATACCTGTGACCAGAGGGACACGCTTGATGCTGGTGTATTCCTTAGCGGTTGTCGACGGTCCTCCCAGTCAAATCATGTTGTCAGGATACGCTTCTGCCGGCATAAGCATTCTGTAGTTTAGTTCGATTATCAAGCGGAATAGAGGCTGTACAAAGTGGCTGGAGGCTGTCCGGCTTATTTTCTTGCGGCCACGGTCCGGGGCCGGTCAATCGAAATGATGGGCTTCCATGAAATGTATGTATTAATTTAGATAAAAAGTATTGCAAAATAAAATTAAATACGATATAATATTCTTCGTGACGTTAACCAAGTTAGTAATTTGCTGTTTACAAGCCGCCTTCATTACGGAGGGATTCCCGAGTGGCTAAAGGGAGCAGACTGTAAATCTGCCGTCTTTGACTTCGGTGGTTCGAATCCACCTCCCTCCACCATTTATCACATCGCGGGGTGGAGCAGTTGGTAGCTCGTCGGGCTCATAACCCGAAGGTCACAGGTTCAAGTCCTGTCCCCGCAACCAAGTAATTTACGTGCTTTATAAATTCAAGCCTTGAATCCAAACCTGAATTTATAAAGCACAGCTTTATAAAGAAACGAACTCGGTTAACCCCACCCCACCATCTGCGACAAGCCAACTATCTGCCACTCAGCCGCAAACGGCTTAGTAGTGTCCAGATGCGAGGCGCACCGGAGAAGCGTGCCGCGCGGCGCACTGGGAAGTGCGTAAGCAAACGCTTTGAGGAGCAACGAAGCAGATGGGCGCTAATAAGTCGTTTGCGCTATTTGCTGGTGTAGCTCAGTCGGTAGAGCGTATCCTTGGTAAGGATAAGGTCACCGGTTCAATCCCGGTCACTAGCTCCATCTTAATATGGCGGCGTAGCTCAGTTGGCTAGAGCATTCGGTTCATACCCGAAGTGTCCGGGGTTCAAATCCCTGTGCCGCCACCAACTTTATTATGCGGGTGTAGCTCAATGGTAGAGCACTAGCCTTCCAAGCTAGCTACGAGGGTTCGATTCCCTTCACCCGCTCCATTAAAGCAGAGAACCCAAGAAGGCGAGCCGTGAGGCGAAGACTGATTGGTGTGAATCGCTTAGTTCTGAGCGCAAGCGATAAGCAGAGAACCCAAGAAGACGAGCCGTGAGGCGAAGACTGATTGATGTGAATCGCTTAGTTCTGAGCGCAAGCGAAGAACATCATTGCGAGCTCTATTCCAGGTCGGTACATTTGGCAGATGCAGGAAATACTAGACGCACCATATGCGGTGGCTGTAGTATTCCCTTTACCTTGTTTGGTTTTGAGGGAATGGCACTAATAGATAAAGTAAGGCTAGTGAGATTATAATCTCATTAGCCTTACTTTATTTGCTAAATCTGCCCTTACAGAGGAACCCCCTGTACAGCAGGTGAACTGCTGGGCAGAGGGTTCTGATGCCGATGTTCTCTCTATTGCTAAGCGCGGCTGCGGTCCCGGAATAGGAGTGACATAGAGTAAATACCGGCCAAGCCGACAAGGCTGTATACAATGCGGCTTAACAAAGATTGCTGTCCACCAAAGATTGCTGCTACCAGGTCAAAACTGAATAAACCGACCAGCAGCCAGTTCAATGCACCGACAATGACAAGGATCAAAGCTATTCTATCCATATGACTCCTCCTTTTAAAGATTGATTATGGCCTATACCTATTATGACCGGTTTATTTAATATTACATCCTCGCAAATACTGGCGATTTTGTCTTTTTTTTACGCTATACTAAACACTTGGTATATGATATAATTTTATCCTGAAATAGTATTGAGAAATAAAATGTTAAATATATAAGAGAAAGGGCGCATTAGGAAATGACGAGAAAAGATCTTAACTGGGTTATTGGTGGTCTGACACTGATGCTCACCCTTGCCAGCTTGTTTGGCGGACAGTGGTTATGGAATAAATATGCGGTAGTAAATCCGATTGGCAACGCGGTTAAAAATATTGCGGGAATCGATGCTGTTAACGTAATCCGTCTCAATGAACAGGTTGGCAGTGAAAACATTAAAATATATGTAAAACTGTCCCAGGTAGCAAATTTACAAAAGCTGTATGATGAGCTGGAAGAGGCTTTACAGCAGGTACACAAACCCCAGCGCTATGAAATTGTCATTGAGGATAGCCGGACGCCGGAGCTGGAACAATTTTATCATTCTATTCACTATTCGGTGCAAGAAGCTATTTTCACCGGCAATTTTGCGGCCATGGCCGGGAGCATTGAAGCTAAGGCCGGCAGCGCCGGCATTGAATCACAGACGTATGTAGACACGAAAAATGTTTATTTACAAATGGCCACCGGGACCAATGAAATGTATGTGGTCATTGCCCGTGACAGTAATAGACCGGGGGTGAAATAAATGCATTATTTTATAATTGGCGGCATAGCTGCTGCTAGCCTGATATTTCTGGCAATACAAGGAATTGATCTGCTGCCGGTATTTTTTTTCGCGGGCTTGGCGGCTGCGTTGTGGTATGTCAATAACAGGCGTACCGGCAATAAATCTTTTATCAGTGCTGCCAAAAGGACGGCTGAGGAGCAACTGGTAAGCTTTGAGGATATTGGCGGACAGGATATGGCCAAAGGGGAACTTTGCGAAGCTCTCGAATTTGTCAAAGACGCTGAGCGTATTAAGACATTGGGAATTCGTCCGCTTAAAGGCATTTTACTTAACGGTCCGCCCGGCACAGGCAAAACCCTGCTTGCTAAAGCAGCAGCCCGGTTTACGGGATCAGCGTTTTTGGCAGTCAGTGGTTCTGAATTTGTTGAAATGTATGTTGGGGTTGGTGCCCAGCGGGTGCGCCAGCTGTTTAAGCAGGCCCGTGATATAGCAAAACGCAATGATAAGACCAATGCGGTTATTTTTATTGACGAAATTGAAGTATTAGGCGGCAAACGCGGCCAAAATGCCGGACACATGGAATATGACCAGACTTTAAATGAGCTGTTGGTACAAATGGACGGCATGTCGGAGAATGATGCTATTCGTGTTTTAGTGATTGCGGCAACAAATCGCATTGATATTCTTGACCCGGCGTTACTGCGTCCGGGGCGTTTCGACCGTCAGGTCAAGGTTGACTTGCCTGATAAAAAAGGCCGGCTAAAGATTCTGCAATTGCATACCCGCAATAAACCGCTGGCTGACGATGTTTCCCTCACCGATGTGGCTAACGACACCTTTGGCTTTTCCGGTGCTCATCTGGAAAGTGTGACTAATGAAGCGGCGATTCTGGCTTTTCGGGAAAGCTCCGGGATTATTACTGCTCAACATTTGCGCAGTGCTGTAGAAAAGGTAATTATGGGCGAGAAGCTGGAACGAATACCACAAGCAGAGGAAAAAAAGCGGATAGCGATTCATGAGGCTGGCCATGCTCTGCTGAGTGAGTGTACTTTGCCCGGCTCAGTAGCCAGTGTCAATGTGGTTGCCCGCGGTAATGCCCTGGGCTATGTCAGGCAGACCCAGCAGGATGACATTTATTTATATACTGCTGATTATATTAAAAGTAAAATAGCAGTGGCCATAGCCGGTGCGCTGGCGGAAGAGATTTTTCTAGGCACGCGCAGCACAGGGGCGGCAAATGACTTTAAGCAGGCAGCCGCGTTGGTGAAACAAATAATATTTGGCGGTATGTCTGAGCTTGGGATTGTATCACCTGATGATGTGCCGAAAGAATTATTGCATGCTACTATCACTGCTATTTTTAAACAGGTTGAACTAGATGTGAGAGCTGTACTGACTGAGCATCAGACACCGTTTATCCGGCTGGTCGATGCCTTGCTGGCTAAAGAAGTCATCTCCGGGGCTGAGGTCAGGGCTTTTATCCATGGCGATGATCAAGCCGCATAAACTGCGTCCGCTGGCCGGACGCTTTTTTTGTATACTCCTGCCCATTGGGGAGAATAATCTTTGATATGATAAACACAACAATTTTATTAGGTGGCGGCGCATCTGCCGCCGAGGGCGCACCGGTGCAAAACCTGCTGTTTAAACAGTATTTTAAAGCCCTCCGTGAAACGAAAAATTACAGCGATTGCAAGCGCGTAGGCGAACTTTGTGCCTATTTTAAGCAACTGTTTTTTATTGATGTGCTTCATGATGATTTGGATACCATTGAGTTTCCAACCTTTGAAGAGGCGATTGGTCTTTTGGATTTAGCTGTGCGGAAACGGCAGTCTTTCAAAGATTTTGATCTTGAAAATATAGCCAAAAACAGCAATCGTATTGGTTTTATCAGGCAATATCTGGTGTTGTTAATGGCTGAGGTGCTGGCAGATAAGACAGCCGCCGTCAAAGGGCTGCATCGTGTTTTAGTGGACCGGTTGAATAAACTTGGCTGTCTGGCTGATACAGTATTTCTGTCTACTAATTATGATGTATTAATTGATCAGACACTGATCGACCGAAATGAGATTACTGTTGATTATGGTATAGATTTTGCTAATTATCGCCGCCCGGCCTGCTCCGTACAGCAAAACAAACCAATTGTTAACCTCTATAAAGTACATGGCTCGCTTAATTGGTCTTATTGCCCCACCTGTAATACAGTAGAGTTGATCAACTGCCGGCAGGGGCTTCGGCGATTGCACACAGAGCCTTTACAGGCGCTGTGTGCAATCTGCCAGTCCATAAAAATACCGGTTATTGTACCACCGACATTTTTTAAGGATATGTCCAATAATTTCATAAATATTGTCTGGCATAAAACGGAAGCCTGCTTGCGCAATACGGGTCATATTGTTTTCTGCGGTTATTCCTTCCCTGATGCTGATATGCATATAAAATACCTGTTAAAACGGATTCAGACCAATCGCACTGATCGCCTGCGCATCACGGTAATCAATAATTATCCCGGAAAAAAGCAGGATAAAATCGATGAAGAACAGAAGCGGTACATCCGTTTTTTGGGGACCGATATCCGTTACACGGATAACACCTTTGCCGATTTCTGCAGGCATCCGGAAAACTTTCTGTAAACAAATAAGCACCGTTTTTTCCTCAGGGAAAAAGAAAACACGGCTGCGCCGAGCCTTAGCGAAAGGGGAAGCCGCTGTTGCCCTTATCCAGGGAAAGTTAACCTTGCTATCAGGATAAAAAAATTCGCCGCTGGCCATGCGCAATATTGTAGGCGCAGGCTGCGGCGGATTTTTATTTATTTTTTGTTAAAAGCCAGCAGAAAAACGTTATTGCCATGTTTGGCAGCAAACTCTTTCTCAAATTTTTCGATGGTATTAAGCTCTGCGGTGGATAAAGCGGCAAAATTTACATTGTTGGCAGCAGACATGATAAGACCCCTTTCTATAATGGTTTGTCATTACTTTTTCCCATTATAGAAATTATATGCTTGTTCTTGTTATTGACGGCCGCTGCAGTTTAAGACATTGCGAATTTTATGCTTCACCATACCGGTAATGGCTTCCCGGGCCGGTTTGAGATACTGACGCGGATCAAAATCGGCTGGATTCTTGGCCAGGTGTTCTCTGATCGACGCCGTCATAGCCAAACGCAGGTCGGTATCAATGTTGATTTTACATACACCCAGTTTGCCGGCTCTGAGCAGCATATCCTCAGGCACGCCTTGGGCGCCTTTTATCTGACCGCCATAGTTATTGCATTTTTCCACAAACTCAGGCAGTACGGTAGAAGCGCCGTGCAGCACCAGGGGAAAATCAGGGAGCAGCCTGGAGATCGTTGCTAAGCGGTCGAAATCAAGCTTGCACTCACCTTTGAATTTATAGGCCCCATGGCTGGTGCCGATGGCGATGGCCAATGAATCCACACCCGTTCTTTCCACAAATTCAACAGCCTGATCCGGATCAGTATATGTAGCATCTTTAGCGCTGACATTAACCGCGTCTTCGATCCCTGCCAGGCGGCCAAGCTCAGCCTCGACAACAACGCCGCGGTTATGGGCATATTCTACCACCTTTTTGGTCAGGGCAATATTTTCTTCAAATGGCAGTTTGGAACCGTCGATCATGACCGAGGTAAAGCCGCCGTCGATACAGGATTTGCAGATTTCAAAATCTTCACCGTGGTCAAGATGTAAGCATATCGGCAGGCCTGAATCTTCTATCGCTGCCTCAACCAGCTTCATTAAGTAAATATGCTTGGCATATTTGCGGGCGCCGGCAGACACCTGCAGGATAAGCGGAGCCCGCTCTTCTCTGGCCGCATCAACAATACCCTGGATGATTTCCATATTATTAACGTTAAAGGCTCCAACAGCGTACTGCCCTTCATACGCTTTTTTAAACATATCTTTCGAAGTGACTAATGACAAATGAAATCCCTCCTATTTTTCCCCCTGGGGAATCAGATATATGATAGCATATTACTCTATACATTATAGCATAATTGCAGTCTGATCGCCAAGCTGGCTTAAAAGTTCTGTTAAATCCGCGGGCAAAGGGCTGGTAATTTCGGTAATCTGCTGTGTAATTGGATGTACTAAGCTAAGTCTGGCAGCATGCAATGCCTGCCGCTGAATCAGATTTGTCGGCCCACCGTACAAATCATCCCCTAATAGCGGGCAGCCAATATGACTGCAATGCACCCGTATTTGGTGAGTACGGCCGGTTGCCAGGATAATTTCGAGCAAACAGGCATTTTTATAAGCGGCAAGCAGGGTATAATGCGTGATTGCCTGTTGGCCGGTGAGGGCAACCTCCCGTTCAATAATGCTGCCGCTCTTGCGGCCAATGGGCAGGTCGATAGTGCCGCTGGCCGGCTGAGGCAGGCCGGAGGCGACAGCCAGGTAGGCTTTCGTCAGGTGCTGCTGGTTGGCATTCAGCCAGTGCTGAATGTCAGGCCGTTTAGCAATAAGTACCAAACCGGATGTATTGCGGTCCAGCCTGTTGACAGGATGAAAACCGCAGGTATAGTTATTTTGCCGGTAATAATGCATTATTGCATTGGCCAGGGTGCCGGCAGGCTGCCCTGCTGCCGGATGCACCAGCATACCGGCCGGCTTGTCTGCGGCCAGCAGCCATTCATCCTCATAGGCGATGGACAATGGTAATTTTTCAGCCGTGATTGTCGTCGACTCCGGCCAGGTGGCGGTAATGATATCACCTGGCTGCACCAAAGCGTGCATTGTTGCCGGGCGTCCATTTAAGCTGAGTGTTCCACTGTGTTTTATTTTACGCCACAATGTCAGCGATATTCCTGCCTGGCGGCGCAAAAACTCTTTTACCGGTAACGGAGAGCAGGTCGGTGGTACTGGAAAATCCGGCATGGCGACTCCTTTGCTAATTAATTTTATGAATTAGTATTCGTATTATCCGAATCTAAATCCTTTATTAGCAAAAATGGCTTGTCAGGTCCTGCCGGCAGCTTTGATTTTTTCTAGCGCTTATTAATGCCAGCAGAGCAAAAAAAGGAGGCTGGTGCCTCCTTTCGCAGTAGAGTATTATATCATATTTTGTATCACGCCAACTATACCTGCTATATGTTCCCGTTCCATAGCAATCGATTCTTTGATATAATCTCCCATCGGGTTTGATCTTAAGCCATAGAAGTAGACAAAACGGCGATGACGCCGAACAAGTCCTGTGAGGAGTGATAGCAGTAACAGGCGGTTGCCGTAAAATTGCCGTTCCGTATCTGCCGGCTCATAATCCATTATTTTAGAATCATGTTTTTCATAACTGTTGCCAGGTGTTCATCATGCATGCAGATCATGTGAATTACATCCAGATATCCTTCCCAGTGAGTTTCGGCCATGGTGTTAAGTGTGTCACGTACGCCATCGCTGGCATGTTCGGCTGCTTCGGCGGTTGTGATCATAAGTTCGAGCTGTTCAATGGCTTCCTGGTGCAATATAATCATATGTGCCGGATCAACAGTTAACAACCGGCGGGTGAAAGTTTTTTTCATGTGTATCATCTCCTCTGACAAGGCGTTCGGAATTAGCGGCGCCCTTTGAACGGAGCGATGAACCGGATCATTTTGATTGGCACATGCAGCGAAATGGAACGACGGCAGTATGAGCTGTTTACAATGATGTAATCGCATCCTACATAGCAGATTGTACCGCAGAAAGTAGAACCCTTGCGATCAATCATAGCGTCGGTGCCAATGATGACTTCATCGCCTAAAAAACAAAGCAAGCGATCTTTAAAGTTATCCCGGTACATCTTGTAAGACATGGGGTCATCCATGTATTCGTCACAGCACATCATGTCTTTATCCGGATAGTCACAGCACATTTTGTCTTCCGGGCCATACCAATGCGGATATTTAGTTTCCATAAATATCAATAACCTCCTTTATTTACCTCAGGACAAATGATGAATTTTATATATCTGTTTCTACTTCAGCATATGAATTTCTAAAACATAATGTTACAACCGTTAACAATTTAGAATGAATTATATGAGGATCACTTTTAGGCAAATGCCGTTAGCAGGAAAAATCTGCGTAACAGCGAATAGTAAACCTATTATGGGTTTAGGCAGGTGAATCTTCAGTAATGGAGTTTATGAACAATAGCAATTTTATTCTCATGGGCTTTTTGGTGTGGCTGATTATTGCGCCACGCGCCACCAGTCCGCGTTATGGTGAACTATTTCTGGCCTATATGACCGCGCTCCTGTTCAGTCTGATAGGTAGTTCAGAGATTATGATGCAAAAGCCGATTGCCTTTTTCTTTACTTTAGGGGGAGTGCTGGCTTTTTGTTATGTAGTAGCGCGTAAAACAATAAGAATAACAATTCGAAAATAGGGAGGTTACTCGATGGCAGAGAAAAAGCCTCCTGGCAGCGGGCGAGGCAGAGACAACAATGCAGGCGAGCGGGCTGAAGTCCGATATTTTAAAGGGGAAGAGCAATTCGAACGCTGGCGAAAAGAATTTGTTCAGCAGCAGGATTATGAGCTTAAGCTGGCTGCTGTCAGCAAACTCAGCTATGAGCCGGCAGATTATCAAACCCTGCTGGTCCGGCAAGAGTTTGGCGAACTTACATTAACAGATTACAGCCATCTTGCCGGCAAAGCTAAAACTAAAGTTGAGTCTGAGTATGTATATCCGATTATTATCAGGATAGCGGCGATTGTTTTTCTGCTGGGGATATTAGCTATCCTTTTCAGCCCTGTAACCCTGCTTATTACGGCCGCCCTTGGCGTTGCCGCCGGTGTATCACTGTACTTTACCATTAAAGACCGGGATGAAGCGATAATCCGCGCCCAACAGGCGGCAGAGGCGGAAGCGTTCCGGCGTAATGAACAGGAACGGTTAGTTTATGAGGAAGCTAAAAAACGGCATGAAGAGCTGGAAAATACCCGTATAACCCTTATCGAAAGACTGTTGGCAGGGGAAGCAGGCGCTGTAAGGTCCAGGCTGGATGAAGTCCTAAATCAGTTAAAATTGCCGATGGTTGTTGAAGTCGACATTGATTTTCACGTCAATATTCCGTTGATCAGGGTGTGGCTGCCGCCGAAAACCGTCATTCCCCGTCAGACCTGTGAGATGCTGCCTTCCGGGCGTATTCAGTATCAGGATAAAGATATCCGGGTATATAATAAGCAATATTTTGAACTATGTGCTGCGATCATGCTGCAAATAGTAGCCAAAGTACTGGCCAATATTCCATCCTTTCAGGAAGCTTATGCCGCCGGTATTGTGAATAATGAATTTAGTGATGATTGCATTCTTGCAGTAAAAGTAGCCAGAGAGAAAATTGAAACCATTAACAGTACGGCCAACGCCATTGCCGCTATGCAGGCATTTGATGCAGTATATGAGTGCGATACCTCTTTAGTGCTATATCCTGTCGATATTTTACGGCCCTCTGAATGGGAAGGCATTGAACCGCAAATGTTAAAAAGTTTGCGCGTGCGCATATTTAAATAAAGATTATAAAATAATATATGGAATTCAATAAAGAATTTTTATAAAACCGCAGACCCTTAACAGGAATTTTAGGTTTTTATGGAGAATAATTATTTCTAAGCTGTTGGTAATTAATACTAAACATCTGAGGGGGAATAATTAATGAAAATTGCTGATTTAGTGCAGAGTGCCGACTGGAAAGCGGAAAAGCATGTGCCGGTGATCGAAGCGCCTGAGCAGGCTAAGGCAGGAGAGAAAGTTACGGTTGAGGTCTGTGTTGGCAAAGAAATTGCCCATCCGAACACAACAGAACATCATATTCGCTGGATCAAGCTTTTCTTTAAGCCTGATAATGGTAAATTTGCTTATGAAGTGGCTGCGTTTGATTTTGCCGCTCACGGTGAATCGACTGAGGGCGCCAACAAAGGCCCGGTATATTCAGAGCCATTTGCGAAAGCTGTAGTTAAACTGAATGTTTCCGGCACTTTTGTAGCTGAAGCCTACTGTAATATCCATGGCTTGTGGGAAGGGTCCAAAGCCATCACGATCACAGAGTAAATACTGCCTGCAAAAACCAGGGCTTTTGTTCCCTGGTTTTTGTATTTCTTACATACTCAGAACGTTTACGGCCAAACAAATTAAATTTTGCGATTTTGTCCACTGCTGGAAGGATATTGTGTTTATATGGAGAATATAAACTGCCATGCTAAATTGAATACTGCATACTAGAGGGGGATAGGCATGGCACTAATTGTAAAAAAATTTGGCGGAAGCTCAGTGGCTACACCGGAAAAAATTATGGCAGTTGCCAAAAGGGTATTACAAGAAAAGAATCCTGATGATAAAATAGTTGTTGTAGTATCGGCAATGGGGGATACTACCGATGAGTTGGTCAGTTTGGCCGCAGCCGTTACCGACAAGGCTTCCGGCCGGGAAATGGATATGCTGTTGGCAACCGGTGAACAGGTGTCAATTGCGCTTTTGGCCATGGCATTTGACAAAATGGGGCAACCGGCAGTATCCATGACTGGTTTTCAAGCTGGTATTACCACAAATGCAACCTTTAATAAGGCTAAGATTACAGGGCTTGCTCCCGGCAAGGTGTGGCAAGAGCTTAATACCGGCAAAATTGTGGTTATAGCAGGTTTTCAGGGACTGACGGAAACCGGGGAGATTACTACTTTAGGCCGGGGCGGCTCAGACACCACTGCCGTTGCTGTTGCTGCCGGACTGAAGGCAGACCACTGTGAGATTTATACGGATGTGGATGGAATTTATTCCGCCGACCCCCGGGTTGTTGCCAACGCCAGGCGAATGAAAGAAATTACTTATAACGAAATGCTCGAGATGGCCCGGCTTGGTGCCGGTGTCATGCATCCGCGGTCAGTGGAACTGGGTAAACACTATGGCATGCCTATTCATGTCCGCTCCACTTTTACCGGTGATTCCGGTACATTTATCAGGGAGGAATATACAATGGAAGAAAAAGAGTTTGTCATTCGTGGCGTAACACATGATGCCAATGTAGCAAAAATTGCCTTATTGGGTGTCCCTGACCGGCCAGGGATTGCCTATAAGATATTTTCTGCGTTGGCAGAAGCCAACATCGATGTCGATATGATCGTTCAAAGCGTCCGGGCCATGGACAAACATATTATTGATATGGTGTTTACCATTTCCCAGGGAGATGTTGCTCAGGCCAGCAGCATTTTAGAAAAGCTCAATGCCCAGATGGCTTTTAGTGGCTTAACAATTGAGGAAAAGGTAGCGAAAGTTTCGGTTGTTGGGGCCGGTATGCTGGGAAATCCGGGTATAGCTGCCGCTACCTTCGGTGCCCTGGCAGAGGCCGGCATTAATATTGAAGTGATCAGCACTTCAGAAATCAGTATTTCCTGTCTCGTGGCGGAAGATAAAGCGAAAGAGGCTGTCAACGCCATACATAACCGCTTTTTTCCTGTTTAAAGCAGGGCAGGAAAAAAACAATCCCGCTAAGCGGGGTTGTTTTTTTTTGTTTATAAGCGGGTATTTTTTAAAACTACCTTACATTACCATGCCTAATTGATGTCGAAATAAGAGGAATTGTGTCGAAAATATAGAATTACATAATGCGTAAAGTGGTAAACTAAATGCTTGCTGCTTTAAGGGAACCGCTCCGCATTCCGCCACTGACATGGCAGAATGCATTACGAATCAGGTTCTGGTTAATATGCTGAGCAGGGTATAGCCAAGTAGCTGTGAGGAAACGTGGACACTCATAAGAAACAGCTGATATCCTCCCAGTAAGGCCGGACAGGTTCAAGCGGTAACCTGCCCCCAGGACTTATACCCAATAAGCTAAAAATTACTGAGGAGGAATGACCCGTGAAAAGGAAACTGCTTGCTGCTGCTGTAATGGCAGCCCTGACCGTATCAACTGCTTCCGTAGTTGCCGCTGCCCCGACCTTTGCTGGTGACGCGAACATCGAATACCGTAACCAGGATGGCAGCGGGGATTATCTTACTAACCGTATCCGCTTGAATATGGAATCGCAAATTGATGACACCTTCTATATCCATGGCCGTGTGAGAATGGATAATGACCTGAGAGACGGCAGCGCCAGCAATCAAACTACGTTTGACCAGGCTTACATTGGTGCCCAGGCCGGTCAATTCGATGCAAGAGTAGGTAAACAATCTTTGTTTGTCGGTAAAGGTCTGCTGATCGATGAGGACAAATTTACCGGTGCCCAGGTTGGCGTTGCTCTTGATGGGGCAACTCTGAATGGTTTCTATGGTAAAGACCCGGCTGATGCCAAAACCCGTTATGCTGATGTGAGCAGCGCGCTGGGCCATGTTAATGTGGGAGCCACATTCCTGAAAGAAGCAGATAGCAACTACTATGCTCTTAATGCTGACACCAAACTGGCAGATAACGTTGTCTTCAATGTTGAGTATGCTAAAAATGATACTTTCAGCAGAGATGGTTACCTGGCTGAGATTGCTGTAGGCGAAGCGGCTAAAAAAGGCGATTTCAAATACGCCGTATCTTACCGTGATATTGATGCCGGCGCATTGCCTGATTTCACTACTGACGGCTGGTACAAAGACTCCAAAGGTTTCCGCGTAAAAGGTATTTACAAGGTATCGGATGCTGCCACGCTGACTGCTTACCAGGATCTTGGCGAAAGGCAAAATGGCGACGATCATAAACGTACCAATGTGGAATTTGCCGTAAACTTCTAACCGCATAAACTCATTTTTGACTCAGGGGGACGGTTCTCCTGAGTCATTTTTTTTAAGTAAAACTTTTAGGATCTTTACAAATATTACAATGTATCTAAAACGCAATAAAAGGCATTCTATAATCAGGCACCAAAAATATTAATTAAATGGAGGTTTTGCGTAATGTCAAGGAGCAAAAAACCAGTGAACCCTTCGGCGCAAAGTGGCCTCGATCGTCTGAAAGAAGAAACGGCTGCCGAGCTTGGTCTTAAAGACTACAAAAACACTTACAAAGGCGCCCTTACTTCAGCTGACAACGGCCGGGTAGGCGGTCACATGGTCCGCAAAATGATTGAAGCTCAGGAAAACAAGTTCAACGGAACCAGCACCCAGGCTACCGGCAGCACTTTAACAGCCCAATATGATGTAAACAAAAGCAACTAAACAGGACGAGCAGGCGCAAGCCTGCTTTTTCTATTAAATTAATAAGTTTACTACAAATTTTAACAGGAAATATAATGGCGTAGCCAGAATAAATATATAATATACATGTTACATACTATGTTTTACCGCAAAATTTACATATGCAGTATGTTAATAAGGAGGATAATGGTGGAAACTGCATTAATAAAAAACTTATCCCGCCATGTGGGTGAGCAGGTGGCTATCAAGGGATGGGTTTACAATCAGCGTTCTTCCGGAAAAATCGTATTTTTGATTATCCGGGATGGCTCCGGGTTGATGCAAGGCGTAATAGCAAAGCAGGAAATAGGAGAAGTGGTGTTTGCCGACGCGAAAAAACTAACCCAGGAAAGCGCTGTGATCGTTACCGGTATAGTGCGGGCAGAGCCACGCTCAGTAGGCGGCTATGAAATGCAGGTAACTGGTATGGAAATTGTCAGTATTGCCGAAGATTATCCAATCACCCATAAGGAACATGGGGTGGATTTTTTGGCCGAACACCGGCATCTCTGGATTCGTACCCCCCGCCAGGCAGCGGTGCTGCGCATCCGTTCCGAGATTGAGCACGCAGTACGGAATTTCTTTTATGAGCGTGATTTTGTCCTGGCCGACGCTCCGATTATCACACCGGCGGCCTGTGAAGGGACAACAAACCTGTTTGCCATTGATTATCACGGAGAAAAAGGCTATTTGTCCCAGAGCGGGCAGCTATACAGTGAAGCCAGCGCTATGGCGCTGGGGCGCATCTACTGTTTTGGCCCTACTTTCCGGGCGGAAAAGTCTAAAACCCGGCGTCATCTGCTGGAGTTCTGGATGATTGAAGCCGAAATGGCTTATTATAATATTGACGCCAATATCCAGCTGCAGGAAGAAATGATTTATTATGTAATTCAGCGAGTGCTCGCAAAATGCCAAAATGAGCTTAAAACGCTGGACCGGGATATTGAAAAACTCAAGGCGGTCACTGTGCCTTTTCCGCGCATCAGTTATACTGAGGCGGTGGAACTGCTTAAACAGGCCGGGGAGGACTTTACCTGGGGTGAGGACTTTGGCGCACCGCATGAAACGATTATTTCCAGCCATTTCGCGGCACCGGTCTTTGTTCATCGCTATCCGGCTGCCATTAAAGCTTTTTATATGAAACCAGATCCGGAGAATCCCCAGGTGGTGCTAGGGGCTGACCTGCTGGCGCCGGAGGGCTACGGGGAAATTATCGGCGGCGGTCAGCGCATTGACGACCTGACGCTGCTTGAACAGCGCATTGAAGAGCATAAGCTGCCCAAAGAAGCCTTTGCGTGGTATCTGGATTTGCGGCGGTTTGGAACTGTCCCGCATTCGGGGTTTGGTCTGGGGCTGGAGCGGACAGTTGCCTGGCTGTGCGGCCTGGAACATATCCGTGAGACGATACCGTTCCCGCGTATGCTGCATAAGATGTATCCCTGAGTTGGTGGAAAATATGTTCCTTGTTTACATATCAACAACCAAATACAGCAGAGATATTTTAAAATAAAATAAGGTCAATACAGGGGGAGATAATATGACTGTAAGTATCGCCGCAACCCATGCCAAAGGAAAATTCGCTACAGATAAAATCTTTGGCGCCGCTGCCGCCGCCAATCTGGCTGTTGGCAAATACGGCAAAGACAAAGTAGTTAATGCCACAATCGGTGCGATTCTGGATGATAATGAAGCACTGGTATGCCTGCCTACGGTGGAAAAGGTATTCCGTACCCTCCCGATCAATGAGGTAATTAATTATGCGCCTATTGCCGGGCTGCCGGAGTTTCTGGAAGCGGCCACGGCCCTGACATTTGGTGACAACCGGCCTGAGGCCTACACAAATGCGGTAGCGACCTCCGGCGGATCCGGGGTGCTTCACCATACTATCTGGAATTATTCAGAGATTGGTGAGAAAATTTTAACTTCTGACTGGTATTGGGGCCCTTATAAGGTGTTGTGCGAAGACGCCCTGCGCAAGCTGGACACCTTTACCTTGTTTGACGAAAACCAGAATTTTAATGTTAAAGCCTTTGAGGCCAAGGTCAATGAACTGCTTGTCAAACAAAACAGCCTGGTAACAATCCTCAATACTCCGGCCCATAATCCTACCGGCTATAGCATCAGTGACAGTGAATGGGACAACATCCTTGAGGTTGTTAAGGCGGCAGCGAAAGACGCAGCTAAGCGTATTGTCATTCTGGTCGATGCGGCTTATCTGGATTATGCCGGCGAGAAAAATGAATGCCGTGCATTTTTGAAAAAATTTGGCAATCTGCCTGATAATGTACTTATTATTCTGGCTTTCAGCATGTCAAAAAGCTATACCATGTACGGACAGCGTACCGGGGCTATGATCGGCATTTCCCGGAGCCAGGCGGTCATTAAAGAATTTGCAGACATTAACCAGTACAGCAGCCGTGCAACCTGGTCCAATATCAACCGGGGCTGTATGCGTCTCCTGGCTACCATTTATAATGATAAAGCAACCCTGGCCCAGGTGGAGCAGGAACGGGCCTATTATTATTCACTCATTCGCGAACGGTCGCAAATTTTTGTCAGCGAAGCCCAAGCAGCCAAGCTGCATATGCTGCCCTATATAGCTGGCTTTTTCTTAACAATTCCGGCGGCAGATCCTGATGCGGTATGCAATAAGCTGCATGACGACCACATTTTTGCCGTACCGCTTGGCAAGGGTGTGCGTATTGCCGTATGCGCAGTTCCTTCGGCCAAAATTACCGGCATGGCCGGTAAAGTGGCGCAGGCTTTGGCTGCCGTTGAGAAATAACTATATATAATATATAAATATAAATGAGATTGCTGGCTGGACCCGGTAATGATGGCAGGAGATTCACTCCGCCCTCTACCGGTAACAGAACGGCAATCTTTTTTTGGTCTACCAGAATTTATAAATGAATTCTGTGGACATAAGAACGACTATAACCCCAAGGGCACAGGCGGCTTCTGCCGGCGTCTAAAGGACTTGGCACAAGCCAAGTCTTTTCTTACCCCTGCTGGCAGAGTATAACTTTCCCTGGATGAGGGCAACAGCGCCTGGTGTTTTCGCCAAAGGCCCGGCGCAAGCCGTCACCATCCTTATGAGAGATACATAATATACAATAAGAATTTATACTATGTAAATCCATGGGCAAGCCGGTCAGGATATAGCTGAAGCTAAAAAAGATGAGGTGAGAATGTGGTTGACAATCTGGCGATTGCCAATATTCAGGGGGGCCCGCTTGCGCCGGGGCTTAAAGGGACTGTAAGTTTCCGGAGCGTGCAGGGCGGCACAAAAGTAACGGTTGAGGTGTGGGGCCTGCCTGCATACCGGCCGGCAACGGACGGGCAGCAGCCAGTCGGACCCCACGGTTTTCACATTCATGAGTTTGGTACCTGTAAAGTGGGTGATTTGTCCAATCCGTTTATGGCTGCCGGCGGGCATTGGAATCCCGGCAATCAGCCCCATGGCAATCATGCCGGTGATTTGCCGGTGCTTTTTTCCCATAAGGGTTTTGCTTATATGAGTTTTTTTACTGATAAGTTCACCGTGCAGGAAGTTATTGGTAAAAGCGTGATTATTCATGAAAATCCCGATGATTTTCGCACACAACCGGCAGGCAATGCGGGCCGGCGCCTGGCATGCGGCGTTATCCGCAGAGGCCGTGATATTTAACTGGCGCCACTGTTTGAATAGGCTGGTACGGGAAATACTATTTTCCAAAGGAGGTCGATCACAATGAGCTGCCATCACCATAATATCTTTGATGACACCACATTTGAGTTTCCTCGTACCGGTTTTTGGCTTGTGCATATCTTTGGTGCCTGTTTTTTATTGCTGCTGGGCATGCGCCTGGCTGTGAGAAGGGCGCCGCTGCCCATTATTGCCTACCGTTTGTTTAGACTGCTGCGCTGATATTATGCGGCTAAAGCGGCAACTGCCTGTAAAGGGCAGTTGTCGTTTTTTATCCTGATTGAATGGTTAACTTTCCCTGGATAAGGGCAACAGCGGCTTCCGCTTTCGCCACAGGCTCGGCGCAAGCCGTGTTTTTATTGTTGCGCTTACGGTTCCGGGGCAGGAAATCCGGGGAATATAGTTGAATTTATTTATATATAGTTTTAGATAGAGTTTTGGCGATAGTAAGGGGGCCGTCAGGTGTCAGAGAAAATCAATGTAACATTTTCTAATGGCCGCACTGCCGAGTATGAGAAGGGCGTAAGCCTGGTAGTGGTTAGCCGGGATGCCGCTCACAGATATACCACACCGGTAGTGGCAGCCAAAGTGAACAATGCAATAAGAGATTTGCAAAGTGTCCTTGACCAGGATAGTGTGGTGGACTTTCTTGACCTTCGCACCGATGAAGGCATGAAGGTTTATCAAAGAAGCCTGACATTAGTTATGATTGCCGCGGCGCAGGAGTTATTTCCGGGGTGTGAAGTAACTGTTGAGCATTCGCTAAGTAAAGGCTTGTATTGTGAACTGCATCATGGACGGGAGGTTACGCCTGAAGATATTGTCAGGCTTGACCGGCAGATGCGGCAGATTATTATTGAAGATCGCCAGATTATCCGCAAGACGTTGCCCCGGGCGGAAGCAATCGAGCTGTTTAAAGCCGCCGGCCACAAGGAGAAGGTCAGCCTGCTGGAGCAGATTGACCGGGAAACAGTCAGTATTTATTATTGTGGCGAGCTATATGATTATTTTTATGGTACAATGACGCCGTCTACGGCTTATCTTAAGGTGTTTGAACTAAAATATTACCCGCCGGGAATCATTTTGCGGCTGCCGGAAAAAGAGAATCCCGACCTGCTGCCAAAATTTGTTGAGAATCCCAAGTTGTTCAAGGTCTTTCAGGAGGGGGCCCAGTGGGGGAGTATTTTAAAATGCGGCTATGTTCCGAATCTTAATGAGTATAGTAAAACAGATGAAATAAAAGATATCATCAGGGTGGCAGAGGCCCTGCATGAGAAAAAAGTAGCCCAGATTGCCGATTTTGTGTCATCTCATCGCAATGAGGTCAGGGTAATCTTAGTGGCCGGACCGTCATCCTCAGGTAAAACCACCTTTGCCCAGCGCCTTAATATTCAATTGCGGGTCAATGGGGTCTGGCCTGTACCTGTTTCCCTGGATGATTATTTTGTGGACCGCTGCCACACCCCCCTTGACGAACACGGGGATTATGATTTTGAAGCAATTGAAGCGATTGACCTGGATTTGTTCAATGCTCACCTGGCCAGGATTTTAGCCGGCGAGGAAGTGGAACTGCCAACCTTTAATTTTAAAACAGGGGAACGGGAGTACCGGGGCCACCGGATTAAGGTGGATAAAGGCCAGCCGTTGATTATCGAAGGCATCCACGGCCTGAATGAGCGCTTAACAACCTCTGTGCCCAGGCACTGTAAAATTAAGATCTATGTCAGCGCCCTGACCCAGTTGTCCATTGACAGTCATAACCGGATTCCGACAACAGATGGCAGACTGATCAGACGGATTGTCCGTGACAGTCAGTTCCGGTCCCATGATGCGCTCATGACGCTGAAGATGTGGCCATCGGTCCGCCGGGGGGAAGAACGCAATATTTTCCCGTTCCAGGAAGAAGCGGATTTAATGTTTAATTCGGCGCTTATTTACGAGCTGGCCGTGCTGAAAAAATATGCTGAACCGTTGCTCGGCAAGGTTACACAGGCCGATCCTGAGTATTCGGAAGCCAGGAGACTGCTTAATTTCCTGGAGTATTTCCGGCCGGTTGAGGATGAGGAAATCCCCCATAATTCGATCCTGCGCGAGTTTATCGGTAAATCCTGCTTTGAAAAGGATTAAACAGACTAATAGATATACCCCGGCTTGTAGCAGCCGGGGTATATTTCCATTTTGGCTATTGTAGCTTGGAGAAATTGCTCTTGTAGTTTGTGTAATTTTTTGCTATTGTAGTAGCTGGTGCAAAAAATAATTAGGAGTTTATATGAGTCAAAAACCTGGATTAAAAAAAGATCTTAACCTGCTTGCCGGTATAGCGCTGGTTGTGGGCATGGTAATCGGTTCCGGTATTTTTATGAAACCGGGAATAGTAATAGCCGCTGCCGGCGACTCAACCATGGCGCTGATTGCCTGGGGGATTGGCGGAATGATTACTATTGCCGCCGGTCTCACGGTTGCCGAACTGGGGGCCCAGATTCCGCGCACAGGCGGGTTGTATGCCTACCTGGACGAGGTGTACGGCAAGATCTGGGGTTATCTGTTTGGCTGGGTCCAGACCTTCATCTACGGCCCGGCGACAACCGGCGCCCTGGGCCTTTATTTTTCCTCCTTATTGTTGCCGTTTTTTGGTTTGCCGGCAACCTGGAAACTGCCTGTGGCGGTCATGGCGGTCGGTTTTTTAGCCGGGGTTAATGCCTTAGGGGCCAAGTATGGCAGCTTTATTCAGTCTGTAGCGACAATAGCCAAGCTTGTGCCGATTGTGCTTATTGCTGTGTTTGGTCTATGGAAAGGCAATGGCCAGATACTGGGTATGCCTGGCGGGGCCGCGGCAGCTGCCGGTATGGGGGCAGCCGTTTTGGCCACTTTATGGGCTTATGACGGCTGGATTAATGTGAGTTTTGTTGCCGGTGAGATGAAGAATCCGGCCAGAGAACTGCCGCGTTCCATCATTCTTGGGTTAGGTATTGTTATGATCGCTTATCTTGCAGTTAATATGGCGCTGCTGCATGTGCTGCCGGCAGCTGAGATCGCGCTGTTGGGAAACCGGGCGGCGGGTACCGCGGCCGGGTTAGTGTTTGGTGAGATAGGCGGCAGGCTTATCAATGTCGGTATCCTGATATCCATTTTCGGCGCCCTTAACGGTTATATTTTAACAGGGGCCCGGGTACCTTATGCTATGGCTCAGAATGGGCTGCTGCCCGGAGCCAGATTGTTGGGACAGGCCCATAAAAAATCAGGGGCGCCGGCCAACGCCCTGGGATTTGGCTTTTTGCTCGCCACAGCCCTGATGACACTCGGTGATCCCGACCGGCTGACAGATATGGCTATGTTTATTGTTTGGATCTTTTATATTTTAGCCTTTGCCGCCGTGTTTATCTTGCGGAAACGCAAGCCTGATGCACAGCGCCCCTATAGTGTTCCCGGCTATCCGGTCATACCTGCTGTTGCCATATTCGGTTCCGTGTATATTGCCTTCAGCATGCTCACCACCAGCCCCGGCGATGCTGTCTGGGCTCTTGGCATTACACTGACCGGCATTCCGGTCTACCTGCTGCTGCGAAAAAACAAATAGCTGCCGGAGTTGAAGGTTTAAGCCCGGGTTGATCAGCGGCTGAAAGTAAATCAGGTGTGCAAGAAAATTTCTGCACACCTGATTTTTTTTTGCTAAATTTCCGGCCGGCTGAACAAACTAATGCTGAAGGTTAGGCGAGGTGTTAAGCTATGGACTCTGTTTGCCCGCTCTGCAACGGGCTGCTGCCAATTAATAAAAAATGTCCTGTTTGTGGTCAGCTTCTGGCTGACGGCGGTTCAGTGAACAACTACCTTGGCCCGTACAGTCCCTACGGCGAAACAGCAGCATTGCCGTTTCATTCCGAAGGCCGGTGTATCCATCTTTTGTATTGTCCGGCCTGTGGTTATGATATCCGGATAACCCTGGCCCTTGTCAATATGTAAAGGGATAAAAGCCGGGAAATCGACAGATAATATCAAAAAGTAAAGGAGTGAGCTGTTATGTCCAATCCAGTGGTAAAGTGTACTGTTGATCAATGTACCCACTATATGCCTGGTGATCAGTGTATGGCGGCAAAAATAAGCGTGTATAACAACGAAGCGGAAGGCACTTCGCAGAAGTCGCGGGATACCCTGTGTAAAGCCTTCCATCACCGCAAAACAATGGGCGATATGCTTGGTGCCTTCCACAATGCCAATATCGGCGGCTCCCTGTCGGCCGCTTTTTTGGAAGGAACGCAAATCACTCCGGCAGTAGAATGTTTTGTAAATAACTGTAAATACTGGAATGATGGCAACTATTGCAATGCGGAACAAATTCATGTAACTGGTCTCAATGCTTCTACAACTGCCGATACCGACTGTGAGACATTTCAGCCTGCAGAATAATTAACGGGTGAAATAAGCCGCTAACATGGTTAGCGGCTTATTTGTTCTAGTACTTCCTCTTCTTAAAACCGATGGAATAGTTTGCGTAGATTTTTTCGCAATGTAAGGCGGAGGACGCTAACTGATTCAGTAAAATCTGCTTTAATAAGACCGGTAGGTGATGGGTCTCTTATTACTTGCACGGGCCGCGTATATCGGACATATGTAAGGCGACGACAACGCAGCAGTGCGGGAAAAGATGCGCAAAATATCCTCGGTTTTGAGGGAGATGAAGTACTAGCACTTCAGTGCCGGCTATGGCAGCCGCACTGACAATGATCGTCATGGTCCACCACTTTGACACAATCAAGCTGGGCTTTGACCTGGTCTTTTATATGGTCAATGTAACGGCGGCGGAGATCTGCCTGTTCTGTGCGTTCACTGTCGGTAAGGCCGTTTTCACGGCTTTTTTTAGCTAGTTCATTAATTCTGGCAATAACTGCAGGCGTTATCATCAGCGGCACCTCGCTTTTTCTTCTTATTGTACTTACCTGTATAAAAATACTAGCAAATTATTGACAAATGTGCAAGCATGGCGGAAAATAGCAATTACAGGAATGTTATGACGATTTTGGTAAGAAAGGTGAGAATATATGAAGAAGTGGCGCTGTAATGTATGCGGTTACATCCATGAAGGCGATCAGCCCCCGGCCGAATGCCCGATTTGCGGTGTAGGACCTGAGGATTTCGCTATTGAGCAGGAGGCCGCTAAGCCGCCGGTAGCGGTAAAACGCTGGAAATGTACGGTCTGTGATTATGTGCATGAGGGCGATCAGCCGCCGGACAAATGTCCCCTTTGCGGTGTGGGGGCGGAGCTGTTTGTTTTGCTGCTGGACGAGACTGTGCAGTTAACAAGAGCGGCGGTGGCGGATGCCAGTCAGGAAACTGCCAATTCGGCCCTGGACAAAATAAGCTATGGTCTGTATATCGTTACTTCAATCAAGGATAATAAGTTCAACGGCCAATGCTGCAATACGGTGTTTCAGGTGACCAGCAAGCCGCTGCGCATCTCTATTTGCCTTAATAAAAACAATCTTACCCATGAGTATGTCATGGCAAGCGGTTTGTTTGCCGTATCCATGCTGAGCAGCGATCAAACCGACGCGGTTCATCGTTTTGGCTATAAATCGGGCCGTGACACCGATAAATTCGCCGGTGTCGACTATATTGCCGGCCAAAACGGCTGTCCGATCCTTACCAATTGCCTCGCCTATGTGGAAGCGAAGATATTACCGGATAAAACAGTTGATGTAGGCAGTCACACTTTATTTATTGCTGATGTTACCGCAGGCAGAACGGTAGCAAATGCCGAGGCACTTACATATAGTTTATACAGGAGAAGTAAACGTTAAAGGGTGATGGCTTTGTATGAGCTGATCATTATTGGCGGCGGGCCGGCGGGAATGACCGCGGCCGTGTATGCAGCACGCAAGCAGATGAAGGCCTTGATGGTGATGAAAGAGTTTGGCGGACAGCCAATGTGGACGATGGATATTGAGAATTACATGGGCTATCAGTTTGTTACCGGCCCGGAGCTGATGGCGAAGTTTGATGAGCAGGTGAAAAAATTTCCCATTGAAATAAAATATGAGGAAGTTACAGCCCTTGCCGTTTTGCCTGACGGCAGCTTTACCGTCACCAGCGATGGCGGCGAATACCAGGCGGAAACCGTTATCGTGGCTTCCGGCAAGCGGCCGCGCCGGCTGGAAGTGCCCGGAGAAATCGAATTCACCGGCCGGGGTGTCAGCTATTGCGCAACCTGTGACGGCCCTCTGTTTGCCGGTAAGGTGGTAGCCGTCATTGGCGGCGGCAACTCGGCCCTGCAGGCGGCGATCGAGATCAGCAAGGTGGCGGCCAAGGTATACCTCATCTCCTTAAAGGACAGTTATAAGGCTGACCCGGTCATTATTGAAAAACTGAAAGCCTTGCAGCAACCGGTTACTGAGCTTATCGGTTATACCACTAAGGCTATTCAAGGCTCGCAGGCTGTGGAAAAGCTGGTTGTTGTAAAAAATGGCGACAGTAATGAAATCGAACTTGAAGTACAGGGGGTATTCGTGGAGATCGGCTTAATGCCTAACTCGGAATATTGTGCAGGGCTGCTGCATTTTAATGAAGACCGGGAAGTGATAGCCGACTGCCGTACACGCACCAATATTCCGGGCTTGTTTGCCGCCGGTGATGTCAATAACGGCCCTGACAAGCAAATTGTTATTGCCGCCGGTGACGGTGCGAAAGCGGCGCTGGTTGCTTATGAATACCTGCTGCATAAACGTAAAGCAGATTAGCAAAGTAATATTTTGCATGCACAAACTGACACCTGCCGCGTGCGGCCGGTGTTTTTTCTTTACATTTACTTGGCTTTTCCGGGAAAACGAGTATAATATTATCATACGATCCAGGCATAATACAATAATTTATTGGAGTGTGAGAACATGAAAACTGTCATAACAATTGTCGGGCAGGACAGAGTAGGCATTATTGCCATGGTCAGCAACATTTTGGCTGAGAATAATGTGAATATCCTTAATATCAATCAGAATATCCTTGAGGGCTTTTTTAATATGGTGATGCTGGTGGATATGACCCAGTCCATTATCAGCCTGAAAGAGCTGGGCCAATTGCTTGGCGCCAAGGGAGCTGCCATGGGGCTTGATATTAAAGTACAGCATGAAGATATATTTCGCAGCATGCACCGGATATAGGCAGGAGGACAACAACAATGTTCACATTACAGGATATCCATGAAACCAATCGCATGATCGATGAGAACAAGCTTGATATCCGGACAATCACTATGGGCATCAGCCTGCGCGACTGCGGTGACCCCGACAGCAAGGTCCTTTGCCGCAATATTTATGACAAGGTAACCCGCACCGCGGAAAAACTGGTGAAAACCGGTGAGGATATAGAGGCTGAATATGGGATTCCGATTATCAATAAACGTATTTCGGTAACCCCGATTGCTATTGCGGCCGAGAGCTGCCGGGCCGACAGCTATGTGCCGGTGGCGCAGGCACTGGATGCCGCCGCCAAAGAGGTCGGCGTGAATTTTATCGGCGGTTTTTCGGCGCTTGTGGAAAAAGGCTTCACTAAAGGGGATCATATCCTGATCCGCTCTATCCCTGAAGCGCTGGCGGTGACGGAACGGGTCTGTTCCTCGGTCAATCTGGGCTCCACCAAAGCCGGGATTAATATGGACTGTGTCCGGGAAATGGGCGAGATTATCAAGCGTACGGCCGAACTGACCAAAGACAAAGATGCCTTAGGCTGTGCCAAACTGGTGGTGTTCGCCAATGTGCCTGAGGACAATCCCTTTATGGCCGGCGCCTTCCACGGGGTGGGCGAACCGGAGACGACAATCCATGTCGGTGTAAGCGGTCCGGGTGTCGTCAAACGGGCTCTCGAGGATGTGCGGGGACGGGATTTCAGCACCGTAGCGGAAACGATTAAACGCACTGCCTTTAAGATTACCCGTGTTGGCCAGCTGGTAGCGCAGGAAGCAGCCCGGCGGTTAGGCCATCCTTTCGGCATTATTGATTTGTCGCTGGCGCCGACACCGGCGGTTGGCGACAGCGTGGCCCATATCCTGGAGGAAATGGGCATCGAAAGCTGCGGGGCGCCGGGAACCACGGCGGCCCTGGCACTGTTAAACGATGCCGTTAAAAAAGGCGGTCTGATGGCCTCCTCCCATGTTGGCGGTCTGAGCGGGGCTTTTATCCCGGTAAGCGAAGACGCCGGCATGATTGCTGCAGTTGAGCGCGGCAGCCTGACTTTGGAAAAACTGGAAGCGATGACCTGCGTGTGCTCAGTTGGCCTGGACATGATTGCCGTACCCGGCGATACCTCGGCTGCTACCATTTCAGCCATAATTGCCGATGAGGCAGCGATTGGCATGATAAATAATAAAACAACCGCCGTGCGGATTATCCCGGTACCAGGCAAATCGGTAGGCGATACGGTTGAATTTGGCGGCCTCCTCGGATATTGCCCGATTATTCCTGTCAGCAAGTTCAAATCCGATGATTTTATTGCCCGGGGTGGGAGGATTCCGGCCCCGATCCGCAGTCTGACCAACTAAAACTTTCTGTCAGGATTAAAAAGGCGGGATTGCTTCTTTAAGAGAGCAGTCCCGCCTTTTTGTGAGCTGGTATGTCAGAAGGTTTCGTTTGCTTCCCGGTGTTGCCTAATGGCATCAAGCCTGGCCTCGTTTGTCTGGACGCCGGTCCAGAGCTCTTTAAATGCAGCCGAGCTTTTGAAGCTGGCGCTCCAGAGATAGGAATCCTCCGCGGTATAGTAAGCAAAGATAATTCCCTGGTTCAAGCTCTTCGGCACAGTTCCCTCGTCGTCGGTAATTAAGGCATAATTTCCCGCCGGGGTAAGCTCTATGCCCGGCACAAGCAGGCCATCGTCAATCTCTGTTTCTTCAAATCCCAGCGCTGCGTAAAAGGTTATAATCGTTTCATTGCTCATTACGTATCATCTCCCGCTTCTAATTTGCATGGCTACTTTTGCCATATTAAAGGGTTTGAGCCCTCTAACGTTGAATTAAGTCTGAGAACCGTTAAAAAGATATACTTACATGGGGTGATCGCTATGGATCAGGCAATTGATCTATTCGGCGTTATTGACAGGCTTAAACAGCTTGTTATCGAAATAGGCAAATTCCAACAGGAAAACCTGGGGAGCGCCAAGCTGGCCCTGGCTGCAAAATCAACCGCGATAGATATCGTCACTGAAATTGACAAAAAATCAGAAGAAAAGATTCTTGCATTTATCAAAGCGTATTATCCGGCCCACGCCATACTGGCGGAAGAGTCCGGACGGTCGGCGGCGCAGTCAGACTATCTATGGATTATTGACCCACTGGACGGTACAACAAACTATGCCCAGGGATTGCCGATATTTTCAGTTTCCATTGCCCTTGCCTGCCGCGGGCAAACGATTCTTGGCCTGGTTTACGCGCCTGTCCTTGCTGAATTATATTATGCGGTGCAAGGGCAGGGGGCATTCTTAAATGACCAGCCTATTCGTGTCTCGGCCAAAACCTGCTTGCTGGACAGCGTGGTGGCCACAGGTTTTCCCTATGATGTGGCCGAGCATCCAGCCAATAATATAGACTATTTTACCAGGTTATTGCCAAAAACGCGAGCACTGCGGAGATTTGGCTCAGCTGCCTACGATTTAGCCAGCGTAGCCTGCGGACGCTTTGACGGTTACTGGGAACTAAATCTCTCCCCCTGGGATGCGGCAGCCGGAATTTTGCTGGTGGAGGAAGCCGGCGGTACTGTCATGCCGTTCCGACAAGACCGGAAGGTTTCCATCATTGCTGGCAATAATACCATTGTGGAGCAAATTTATCACGAGATAAGAACGCTGTAATAGCTGGAGGTTGAATATACACGATTATGACGACCAACTTTGAACAATTAGGGCTGATCCCGCCGCTGACCGCCGGGATAACCGCTGCCGGTATCTCTGTTCCGACGGCCATCCAGTCTGAAGTTATCCCGGCAGCGCTGGCCGGTAAGGATATTATCGGCCAGTCGCCGACAGGCACAGGCAAAACACTGGCGTACCTGCTGCCGCTCCTGCAGAAAATCGAGCCGGCCAGGCGCGAGACGCAGGCGTTAATCCTTGCCCCTACCCACGAATTGGCAATTCAGATCCAGCGCCAGATCGAATTGCTGGTAACCAATTCAGGTCTGCCGGTAACTGCGGCCCCGATTATCGGCGATGTCAATATTATGCGGCAAATTGATAAACTTAAAGAAAAACCGCATATTATTACCGGTTCGGGCGGGCGAATCCTGGAGTTGATCAAAAAAAAGAAGATCAACGCCCAGACAGTCAAAACAATTATTCTTGACGAAGCAGACCGGCTGCTTGATGATAAAAACGCGGACACCAGCAAAGCCGTTATTAAGACTACGCAAAAAGACCGGCAGCTGCTGGCTTTTTCGGCGACAATACCGCCGGCGGCCCTGAGCCAAATACAGGAGCTGATGCACAGCCCGGCTGTAATCCTGTCAGCGCCGGATAAGCCTGCCGATATGCCTGCTATACAGCATATTTATTTTGTGTCAGACCGGCGGGATAAATTTGAGGTGCTGCGCAAAATAGTGAGCAGCCTGCAGATTGAGCAGGCCCTGGTATTCATCAATCGCAGTGATGATGTGGCGCTAACTGTCGATAAACTTAACTACCACGGCTTAACTGCCGCCGGGATTCATGGGAAATTTCTTAAAGAAGACCGGAAAAAAGCCCTGGAAGGTTTCCGGCGAGGTAAGCTGCAACTGCTGGTAGCCTCCGATTTGGCGGCCCGGGGGCTTGATATTCCCGGGGTTGAGTATGTCGTTCACCTGGATTTGCCGGAAGACCCGCAGGTCTACCTGCACCGGGCCGGACGAACCGGCCGGGCCGGTGCCCGCGGTGTGTCTGTCGCCATTGCCACACCGCGGGAGGCAGCGCTGATTGATGACTATGAGAAAGTCTTACATATAAGCATGCTGCCTAAATACGTGGCTCACGGTAAAGTCTTTGATAAGAGGAATGGCCGCCGGCCTAAATAACCAAGGCCTTCTTTTTTAAACCAGTTTGATAATCGTTGAGGTGTGACTTTGAGATTATATATTGCAGAAAAACCGAGCATGGCCGCCGAAATCGCCAAATGTCTGCCAGGGCCGGTAAGCCGCAAGGACGGCTATATCAATACCGGCGGCGGCCTTATTACCTGGGGCTATGGACATATTCTGCGCCAGGCCGAGCCTGACGAATATGACACTAAATATGAAAAATGGCGAGCCGAGGATTTGCCGATTATTCCCCAAAGCTGGAAGCTGCTTGTGGCTGATTCCTGCAAAAAGCAGTTTGAAATCATCAAAACGCTGATTGAGCAGGCGAGCGAGATCGTTCATGCCGGTGACCCTGACCGGGAAGGTCAGCTGCTGATCGATGAAGTCCTTGATTACGTAAATAATCAGAAGCCGGTGCACCGGCTTCTTTTAAATGCCCTGGATGAGCAGAGCATTAAAAAAGCGATCAACAGCCTGCGTGACAACCAGGATTTTTATAACCTGAAGCAATCGGCCCTGGCCAGGTCGCGGGCCGACTGGCTGATTGGCATGAACTTATCCCGGGCCTATACCCTGGCGGCCCAGCAGGCCGGGCACCGGACGACACTGCCGGTGGGACGGGTCAAGACCCCCACGCTGGCGCTGGTTGTCCGGCGGGAGCGTGAGATTGAAGCGTTTAAACCGGCCGATTATTTTACAGTGAAAGCCGATTTTGTCCATGATGATATCGTCTTTACCGCGTACTGGAAGCCGCAGGCGCAGCAGCCGGGGCTTGATGCGGAAGGACGGCTGGCGGACAAAGCCATTGCCCGGGCCTTGCTGGAAACCTTGCAGGCCGCTACAGAACCTGCGGCTGTCAGCTTGTGCGAAACAACGGAAAAAAAGGAACCCCAGCGCCTGCCGCTGGCTTTGTCGACCCTGCAGGTTATGGCCGGTAAAAAATTCGGCTATGATCCGCAGTTGGTGCTGGATACGGCGCAGAAGCTCTATGAAAAGAAACTGACAACCTATCCCCGTTCGGACTGCGAGTTTTTGCCGGAGTCCCAGAAGGAGGACGCCGGGCCAATTCTGAAAAACCTAAGCGGCCTTGCTCATGCGGAGCTGGCAGGCTGGGCCGGCAAGGCTGAGCCGCTGACGAAAAGCCGGGCCTGGAATGACAAGAAAATCACCGCCCACCACGCGATTATCCCTACGGTAGAGCGTTGTAACTTTGCGGCCCTGAGCGAACCGGAGCGCAACATCTACTTTCTGATTGCCCAGGCCTATCTGGCCCAGTTTTATCCGGTCCATGTCTACGACCAGACCCGGGCTGAGCTGGACTATGCCTGCGAACGCTTCACCGCCAGCGGCCGGGTTGTCCGGGAACTGGGCTGGAAGGAGCTGTACGGGGCCGAGGCCGAGGAGAAAAAGGAAGAGGACAGCGGCGCGCTGCCGGCCATGGTTAAAGGCGATCAGCCCTTATTTGTCAAGGCGTCGGCTGACAAAAAGTCGACCAAGCCGCCGGCGCGGTTTACCGCAGCAACCTTATTGGCAGCGATGAAAGAGATCCATAAATATGTAAAAAATCCTGACCTGAAAAAACAGCTCAAGGATGTGGCCGGCATCGGCACAGAGGCTACCCGGGCCACAATAATCAAGGAGCTGATCGAACGGGGATTTTTGCGGGAGGAAACCAAGAAAAAGTATCTCAAGCCTACTGAATCGGCCTATCTGCTTGTCGATATCCTGCCGGAAGAGATCACCTATCCGGACTTTACCGCCTTGTGGGAGGATATCCTGCACCAGATGGCGGCCGGCAATGCCAGTCTGGACAGTTTTCTGGGGCAGCAGGCCCATTTTGCCGCCAGTCTGTGCACAAAAGCCAAAAGGGCGGCGATCCCCCTAAAGGGGGATTATCCCTGCCCACGCTGCCGCCGGGGGGTACTGCAGGCCAGAAACGGCAAACATGGCAAGTTTTGGGGCTGTTCCCGTTACCCGGCCTGCCGGGCATCCTATGATGATGCCAATAACAAGCCGGCACTGCCTCCGGCAAAAGAACAGGGGCAAGGCTGATTAGGCCTTGCCCCTGCTGGTTTTCGTCCGCTTGCTGTTATATTTTTTGCCATCTGTGGCGGCTGCCGGCTTCGGCTTGCGGCGGCTGCGGAGATTGTTGCCGCCATGGCTTACCGGTTTTTTCTCATCCTCTTTCTTGGCCGGCGCCGTTTTGGGGGCGGTTTTTTTGAACACAGCCTTATTGCCGCCGGAGCGGGCCGGTTTTACTACTTTCTGACCGTTGGCTTTAAATTTTTCCAGCGAGGATTTAATTCCCTGCTCAATCAGCCGCAGATACTGCTGTTCCCCGGGGGCGACAAAAGTAACGGCAGTCCCGGTCTCGCCGGCCCGGCCGGTGCGGCCGATCCGGTGAATATAGCTCTCCGGGTCATGGGGGATATCATAGCTGAATACATGGGTCACACCTTCGATATCCAGGCCGCGGGCGGCAATATCGGTGGCGACTAAAATCTGCAGCTTGGCAGCACTGAAGCGTCTCAGCACCTGGGTGCGCTTGGCCTGGGACAAGTCGCCGTGCAGCTCATCGGCTTTGTAGCCGCGCTGGATCAGCGCCGTATTCACGGCTTTGGCCCGGTCTTTGGTATGGCAGAAGACAATGGCCAGATAGGGCTGGGATTCATCAATCAGGCGGCAGAGCTTGTCAAGCTTGTCTGCTTCGGGCAGCTCAATAATAATCTGCTTAATCTCATCTAAGGTTACATTTTGCGTCTGAATGTGGATATCGGCCGGTTTCGTCATGTACCTTGCCGCCAGGGCCCGGACTTTGGGCGGCATGGTGGCCGAGAACAGCATGGTTTGCCGTTTCGGTGAAGTTAGCTGGATAACCTCTTCCACCTCCTCCAAAAAGCCCATATGGAGCATTTGGTCGGCCTCGTCGAGCACCAGCTTTGTCACCCCCGCCAGCACCAGCGTTTTGCGCCGGGCGTGGTCCAGCAGCCGCCCCGGTGTGCCGATGACCAAGTGCGGCTGGCCGCGCAGTTTGCGGATTTGTTCAGCCACATCCTGGCCGCCGTATACAGATAGTACGTTAATATCAAGAACCGCAGCGATTTTTTTGGCTTCGGCCGTGATTTGCAGCGTCAGTTCGCGGGTGGGCGTAATAATCAGGGCCTGGACATGCGGCGCGGTTGCCCGCAGCTTCTCCAGAATCGGCAGCAAAAAGGCCAGGGTTTTGCCAGTACCGGTCTGGGCCTGGGCAATGATATCCCTGCCGGCCAGCAGTACCGGGATGGCCTGTACCTGCACCGGGGTTGGCCGGGTGATACCGGCTTGTTGTAAAAACTGAGTCAGTTCAGGGCGAATGCCTAAGGCAGAAAAATTTGTCGACATCAGAGAACACCTTTCTTTTTCTGAAATATGCCGGTAGTTCAGTTTGTGCAAGCCGGCGAGCGGCTATGCGTGAGTAAAAATTAAATATACTACTATTTTCCATAAAAGTAAAGAGTTTTTTTAAAAATTATTACCTAATTTCCCCTTTATTGTGGGAATACAGACTTAGTAAATTAGACGTATATTATCTGGAGTATTTTGGATAATATACGTCTGTTTGTTAAATAAAAATAATAAAATAAATAAAATTAAAATATTTCTGTAATGTGACAGGAAAATAAAAAATGATGTCAAATATGGAAGACCATGGAATAATTGTGTAAAAAAGGAGGTATTGATCGCATCATCAATATGGAAGCTGCAGCATCAAATTTTTCGCGACAAGATAGTGGTTTAACCTCACTTGTTATGGTTACCAGACTGCTGGGTGTGCCTGCTGACCAACAACAGCTGCGGCGGGCTTTTAATTTGTCCGAAGGCATGGCCACCGACACGCTCACCCTGCTGCGAATTGCTAAGCATCTAAACCTTAAAGCGAAGCAAACCCTATCCACAGCTGACAAACTTGCCATTCTGCCGTTACCGGCCCTGGCCCTGTTAAACAATTGTCAATATGTCGTCCTTGTGAAAGCCGATGCCAGGAAAGTCCTCGTTTTTGACCCCGCGCAGGAGAAACCGTTGGCCTTAGACCACAGCGCATTTGCCGCCACCTGGAGCGGAGAACTAATTCTCCTGGCCCGCAAATTCAGCTTATCGGATATTAGTCAGCAGTTTAATCTCAGTTGGTTTATTCCTGTAGTAGTAAAATACAAGCGTTTTTTTGGTGAAGTACTGGTATTTTCATTTTTTATCCAGGCCTTTGGCCTGATCAGCCCAATCTTTTCGCAGGTTATTATTGACAAAGTACTGATTCATAAAGGTGTGTCCACATTAGACATTTTAGCCTTAGGCCTGTTTCTAATCGGCGGTTTTGAAGCCGTCATGGGTATTTTACGGTCTTATCTATTTTCTCATACCACCAGCCGGGTGGATGTAATCTTAGGCGCTAAATTATTTCATCATCTGCTGGCCCTGCCGCTAAAATATTTCGAGGTCCGCCGGGTTGGCGACACGGTGGCCCGGGTACGGGAACTGGAGAATATCCGGCAATTTATCACCGGCTCGGCCCTTACCGTCGTTCTGGATTTATTTTTGACGAAGTCGACGGGGACGTTCCTTTTTTGTCAACTTTATAATATACTGTAGATGGAGGGGATAACGATGAGCAGACAAGCAAGGCAACTGAGTGAAACGGGGTTTTACCATGTGATATTCCGGGGAATCAACCATCAGCACCTATTTGAGGAAGATGCTGATTTTCAGTATCTGCTTCAGGCGTTAAAAACATTGAAAAAAACTATGAACTTTGAAATCCACGCATATTGTCTGATGAGCAATCATGTACATCTGCTGATGAAAGAACAAGAACCAGGCGATATTTCGATGATTATGAAAAGAATATTAACTAAATACGCCATGTATTTCAATCAAAAATACCAGCGCAGCGGGGCGTTGATTGCCAGTCGTTATAAAAGTGTGCCGGTTAAGGTCGATGAGTACTTTATTCCACTTATCCGTTATATTCATCAAAATCCGCTAAAAGTAAATCTGGTAGAAAATCTGGAAGATTATGCATTTAGCAGCTATTGGGAATACCTACACGGTAGTGATTGGGTCAATACAGAATTTTCTCTGCGTATGATAGGGAAAAATGAATGGTTGGAGCTTCACCGGGTTTTGGGTGATGAGGCATTTGAAGTATCAGGTCAAACCAGTTTGAGTGACAAGCAAGTTCGCCAAAAGATCTTGCAAGTAACTAAGGGGCGAGAACCGCACGAAATTGTGTCGTGGTCCAAGCCCGAGCGGAATGCTGTAATCAAGCAGTTTAAGGCAGCCGGATTGTCAATTCGTCAAATTGAGCGGGCAACCGGAATATCACGGGGGATAGTGGCAAAATGTTGATAAAAAAGGAACGTCCCCTTGTCAATATTCTGGATGATCATAGTAAAACCGTGAATCAGAGGCCAAAAATCAAACAGGCAAAAGGTATTCTGGCTAAGTATAAAAATGCTGCTTTTATCGAAAAAGAGCCTGCGATTTGAGCGGAAGCGGCGGCCGGCAAAAGCCGCAAACAGGAAAATAGAACGTTCCTTTTGAAGTCCTTTTAGAGAACATGGCCTGTTCATTAAAAGGACTTCTATGTTAAAATAAAGAAAACGAAATAAAAGGAATGCACTATGAACTTACTATCAATCGAAGACCTGTCCAAAGCCTATGGTGAGAAAGTCTTATTCGGCGGGATTACCTTTGGCATTGACGACGGGGATAAAATCGGCCTGATCGGGGTTAACGGCACAGGCAAATCGACCTTTTTACAGGTCCTGGCCGGGGTCGAGCAGGCTGATGCCGGCAAGATCGTTGCCGGCATCAGTGTCCGGATTGAATATTTACCGCAGAATCCCGAGTTTGATGCTACGGCCACGGTGTTGGAGCAGGTGTTTAAAGGGCTGTCACCGGTGATGCAGGTGCTAAGAGCCTATGAGCAGGCCCTGATCGCAGTCCAGCAGCACCCTGAGGACAGGGCACGCCAACAGCAGCTGATTGCCCTGACCCAGCAGATGGATAATCACAATGCCTGGCAGCTGGAGAGCGATGCCAAAATCATTCTTACTAAGCTGGGCATTGCTGATTTTACCGCACCGGTGGGCACCCTGTCCGGCGGCCAGCGCAAGCGGGTGGCACTAGCGAGCGCGCTCATTAATCCGGCTGATTTGCTCATTCTGGATGAACCGACCAACCATATCGATAACGATACGGTGGCCTGGCTGGAGCAGTTTCTCTATAAACGCAAGGGCGCCCTGCTGATGATTACTCATGACCGGTATTTTCTCGACCGGGTTACCAACCGGATCATTGAGCTCGATAAAGGCCGGCTGTATACCTATACCGGCAACTACAGCCGGTTTCTGGAGGCTAAGGCTGAGCGGGAGGAACAGCAGGAAGCCAGTGAACGCAAACGCCAGAATATCTTAAGAAATGAGCTGGCCTGGATCCGGCGCGGGGCCCAGGCCCGCAGCACCAAGCAAAAGGCCAGAATTGAAAGATTCGAGGAGCTTAGCGCCCAGGCCCCGGAGGCCGCCAACGGCCAGATTGAGATAATTGCCGGCGCCACCCGGCTGGGGCGCAAGACGGTTGAACTGGAGCATATCAGCCATGGCTTTGGGGGCAGGCAGCTAATCACTGATTTTAACTATATTGTGCTTAAGGACGACCGGGTTGGAATCGTCGGGCCTAACGGCAGCGGCAAATCAACCTTGCTGAATATGATTGCCGGCACCCTGACCCCTGACGAAGGCAGCGTGACGGTAGGCCAGACAGTGAAGCTCGGCTATTTCTCCCAGGAAAGCAGCGAGATGAACCAGGCTCTGCGGGTTATTGAATATATTAAAGAGGAAGCCCATTTTTTGCCTGCGGCCGATGGTGGAACCATTAGCGCCGCTCAACTCCTGGAACGGTTTTTGTTTCCCCCCGCTCTCCAGTGGACGCCGATTGCCAAGTTATCAGGCGGGGAGAAACGCCGCTTATTTCTGCTGCGGGTATTGATGAGTGCACCTAATGTTTTGCTATTGGACGAACCGACCAATGATCTGGATATTCAGACCTTAACGATTTTGGAGGATTATCTTGACGACTTTCCCGGGGCAGTGATCGTGGTATCCCATGACCGGTATTTCCTTGACCGGATTGCTGATAAAATATTCGCCTTTGCCGGGCAGGGCCGGATTATCCAGTATCCCGGGAATTATTCGGACTATCAGGCCAGAATCAGTGCGGTCGCAGCCGCAGCTGCCGCTAAGGCCGGTCCGGTTGCCGATAAGCGGCCGGCAGCTGTGGACAAGCCGAAAGAACGGCCGCAGAAACTGTCTTTTAAAGAGCAGCGGGAATATGAACAGATTGATGCGGTGATTGCCGGGGTTGAACAGGAACTGGTCCAGGTGGCGGAGGGGATTAATACCGCCGGCTGCGATTTTGTCCTGCTGCAAGAGCTTACCGGCCGGCAGCAGGCCCTGGAAGCGAAGCTTGATGAGCTGCTTGACCGCTGGACCTATCTTAATGAGCTTGTGGAAGCATGTAACAACAAATAAAGGGGTTACGGGAATTGGCGATGAACATACAGATTTTCGGCACAAAAAAGTGCCAGGACACCAGGAAAGCAGAGCGTTATTTCAAGGAGCGGAAAATTGCCTTTCAGTTTGTTGACCTAACAGTGCGCGGCCTGAGCAAAGGCGAACTGGAAAAAGTAAGGGTGGCTGTCGGCGGGCTCGACAACCTGATTGATAAGACCGGCAAGGAATACGAAAAACGCAATCTGAAGTATCTGGTGCATAATGTGGAAGAACAGCTGCTGAATTATCCGCTGCTGTTAAAAACCCCGGTAGTCCGGAACGGCCCCAGGGCCACAGTCGGCTATTGCCCGGAGGTTTGGGCAAGCTGGAGCTAATTTAAAAATGGGAGATTAGAATTATGCTGGAAATGGCGCGCAAAGTGCTGAAAAAATATTACGGGTATGATGAATTCCGGCCAGGGCAGGCAAAAGTTATTGCCAGTCTGCTCAATGCCAAGGATACGGTCGCGATTATGCCTACCGGGGCGGGAAAATCACTGTGTTTTCAAATTCCGGCCATGCTGCTGCCAGGGATTACCATCGTGGTTTCGCCGCTTATCTCGCTGATGAAAGACCAGGTGGATGCGTTAACCGAACAGGGCGTACCGGCTACCTTTATCAACAGTTCGCTGACAGGCTCCGAGGCCGGACGGCGTTTGCAGCAGATGCGGGCCGGCCGGTACAAACTGGTTTATGTGGCGCCTGAACGTCTGACTGCCGACTGGTTCCAGGCGGCAGTGGGCGAAGTCAAAATCAGCATGCTGGCAATCGACGAAGCCCACTGTGTTTCTCAGTGGGGCCATGACTTCCGGCCAAGCTACCGGAACGTCAGCGCCTTTATTGCCGGTCTGCCCAGCCGGCCGGTTATTGGTGCGTTTACCGCCACCGCTACCCCTGAGGTTAAGACCGATATTGTGAGCCTGCTGGCCTTACAGTGGCCGCAGGTTCATATAACCGGGTTCGACCGGCCGAATCTGTCCTTTACGGTCCTGCGGGGCGAAAACAAACAGCAGTTTGTGCTCCAGTATATTAAAGCCAACGCCGGCCAGTCAGGGATTATTTATGCCGCTACCCGCAAAGAGGTTGACTCCTTATATGAACTGCTGCGGAAAAAAGGCTATGCCGCCGGCCGGTATCATGCCGGGCTGAGTGATGAGGAACGCATGGCCCAGCAGGAACGGTTCCTCTATGACGACATCCGGGTGATGGTTGCGACCAATGCTTTTGGCATGGGTATTGACAAATCCAATGTCCGCTATGTCGTCCACTATAATATGCCGAAAAATATGGAGTCCTACTATCAGGAAGCCGGCCGCAGCGGCCGGGACGGTGAACCGGGGGAATGCATCCTGCTGTTCGGGCCGCAGGACCCGCTTTTGCAGCGGTTTCTGATTGACAAGTCGGTAGAGCACCCGGAACGCAAACAGCATGAGTTGAAAAAACTGCAGGAGATGGTGGATTATTGCCATACGCCTGACTGCCTGCGGCAATATATATTGAGCTATTTCGGCGAACCGGCGGCAGACGCAGGCTGCGGCCGCTGCGGCAACTGCACCGCCGACGGGGAGCAGGTGGATATTACGGTTGATGCGCAGAAAGTTTTTTCCTGCGTTTACCGCCTGCGGGAGCGCTTCGGGATTGCAGTGATTGCCGAGGTGCTGAAAGGCTCAAAAAATAAAAAAGTCCAGCAGCTGGGACTGGACCGGCTGCCGACTTATGGCCTGATGGCTGAGCGTACCCTGCCTGATATAAAGTCACTGGTGCAGCGGCTGGTGGCCACAGGCTACCTGCGTCTGACAGAAAGCGAGTATCCGGTGGTAAAGCTGGAACCGGCGGCCATGGCGGTCCTGAGAAGTGAAGCGCGGGTATGGCAAAAAATCTTTGCCGAGCGGCAGCCGCTGGTTGCCGACGACCGCTTGTTCGAGCTGCTGCGCGTGTGCCGGAAGCGGCTGTCCGAGCGGGAAGGGGTACCGCCGTTCGTGGTGTTTGCCGATACAACTTTGCGGGAGATGAGCCAGCACCGCCCCGTCGATCTTACGGCCCTGCGGCAGATCAAGGGCGTGGGGGAATTAAAGCTGCAGAAATACGGCCAGGAATTTTTGGCGGTTATTACCCGGTATCTGCTGGAAACCGGCGCCGCAGCCGGCAGCACCACACCGGCTGCGGACAGGAAGCCGGCAACAAAGCGGCCGGAAACTGCTGCCAAGAGCCCGGGCAAAACGGAGGCCGACCCCAGTCACATCATCACCCTGGCCTTGTACCGGCAGGGGGCCGGGCTGGAGGAAATCGCCAGGGAACGGGATCTGACGGTCAATACTGTGCAAAACCATCTGGTCCGGTGTGCGCAGGAAGGGCAGCCGGTGGATTGGGACAGGCTGATCCCCGCTCAGTATGAAGAATTAATTATTGCCAAGATCAAAGAGGTCGGCGGCAAGCAGTTAAAGCCGTTTAAGGACGCCTTGCCTGATGCTGTGAGCTATGCGGCCATTAAGGCCGTATTATGCAAACACTTTGGCGCTGCCGGGGCTTAGAGAGGAATATTATCCGGCAAGAGTAAGAGAATAGAATAAGTAATTGTTAGCAGGAGCGTTGGGCTTAATGAATAAAAAAGCGGTAGAGTGGCTTTATCAGCAACTGCCGGAACTTGTGGACAAAGGCATTATTCCGGCGGAAAGCGCTGAACAGATAAGAAAATATTATGGTCCTGTTGACGGTAATACCGGGACCAGGACTTTCCTCGTCATCTTCGGGGTGATCGGTGCGCTGCTGGTCGGCCTTGGCATCATCCTGATTCTGGCCCACAACTGGGCTCAGTTAACCAAGCTGAACCGTCTGGCAGTGTCCCTCAGCCTGCTGGTCGCCGCCCAGGTGCTGGCAGGCGGCGTGCTCTGGTTTAAGCGGGACAGCACGGCCTGGCGGGAGGGCGCCGCTACCCTGCTGATGCTGATGGTTGGCGCCGCCATGGCCTTAGTCGGGCAGACCTATCATCTGGTGGAAGACACCGATGCCTTTCTGCTGACCTGGATGCTGCTGTCGCTGCCTGTCATGTATTTGCTGAATTCAGCCAGTGTGGCCATCCTCTATACCGTCGGCATCACCTTCTGGGCCGGGAGCCATTATGGCCTGAGCAAACAATGGGTCTGGGGGCTGCTGGCCGGCGCGCTGCCTCATTACTGGGGCTTGCTTAAGCACAACCGTTATGCCAATACGACCGCTATTTCCTGGTGGGTATTAACGGTTTGTTTCTATATTTGCTTTACCGTAGCTTTCTCCGACTATCTGGCCGGGCTGGGATTCCTTGTTTTTAGCGCCTTGTTTGGCGCAACCTACCTGACCGGCGAGTTATGGTTCATCAGTCGCGATCAGGGCCGGCGCCTGCCGTTTACCGCGGTGGGCCTGGCCGGGAGCGTCGGGTTAACCTTTATTCTGACCTTTAATGAAGTCTGGCGGAATATGGCGTTAGCCTGGAAAGCGGTCCTGCCGGCAGCCTGGATTATTGCCGCTGTGCTGCTCGTACTGGTGGCGGCCGGCACTGTTAGGCTTATTAAGAACCGCAACCGGGAGGCCGGGAAGTTCGCGGCGCTGCCCTGGGTTGTCGGCCTGGCCTATTTGATTCAGTTTTATGATCCTAGTGGTTTAGGCGCCACGCTCGTGTTGAATGTTTACATGCTGGGTCTGAGCATCAGCCTTATCGCCCAGGGTGTGAGAGAAGTTCATCTTGGCATTGTAAATCTGGGGATGCTCATGCTGGCGGCATTGATTGTGGCCCGGTTTTTCGATATTGATGTCAGCTTTGTCGTGCGCGGCGTGAGCTTTGTTTTACTCGGCATCGGCTTCCTTGCTGCCAATGTGGTGTTAGTACGCCGCAAAGCGGGGTGGCAAAATGAAAAATAAACGGCTGCTGCTGTGGTTATTCATCGGGGTCGCTATATTGCAGGCTGCGGCTCCCCTCTATATGGCCTGGCGCTGGGAGGATATTTTGCAGACCGGGCGCCGGTTTTACTGGCAAACCGCACCGGTGGACCCGGCTGACGCCTTTAAGGGGCGCTATATCGACCTGCGGTTTAAAGAGGACAGCGGTCCGATTAGGGGCGGGGACAACCTGATTGGGGGGCGGCAGGTATATGCCAGCATTGCTGAAAATGCCGCAGGACAGGCGTATATCAGCGGGGTTAGCGTTAACCGGCCGGAGCAGGGCGACTATATCAAGGTCAGGGCCTATGCCAAGGGACCGGGAACCGCCTATGTGAATCTGCCGTTTACCCGCTATTACCTGCCGGAAAAACTGGCGCCGGCGGCGGAAAACGCCTACCGGGAAAGTGCCGGTAAAACAGGGATTGCGGCTGTCCGGATCAAGGATGGTTATGGCGTTGTTGAACAATTATATATTGGTGAACAAACCCTGGAGGAATTTTTGCGGCAATCGCAGTAAGGATTATTGGGTGGATAATGGCATATACATATATTGTGCAATGTGCCGACGGCACTTTCTACACAGGCTGGACAACGAATCTGGCCGCCAGAATGACGGCTCACAATGCCGGCACCGGTGCCCGCTATACCCGCAGCCGCCGGCCTGTCGCCTTGATTTATTACGAGCTCCAGCCCAATGAAAGCCTGGCCCGGAAACGGGAATGGGCGATAAAACACATGAGCCGCAAGGCGAAAGAAATGCTTGTTGCCGGTTTTACCGGGCCGGACGGGGTTATGGCGCCAGACGCCGGGTAAACCGTATCCTAAGGGAACAGTCAGTAGCCGGCCCTGCTGTGACGGCTGTTTCTTTTTATTAATAAGCAAGGCCTGGGCGCAACAGGGTAAGCGACAGGCCGGATAGGAGCAGATTATGGACGGAACACAACGTAAAAATATTACTCCCGGTGCCAGGGTGAAGATTATCCAGAAACCGCATCAGCGGACCGGCCAGTTGACCGAAGGCATTGTCAAAGACATTCTAACAAGCAGTGCCGTTCATCACCGCGGCATCAAAGTCCGGCTGACTGACGGCATTGTCGGCAGAGTGCAGGAAGTCCTGCCATAACAGCGAAAAAAGGACGCAAGCAAACCGTCCCCGTGAGTCGGACTCACGGGGACGGTTTTTTGCATTAGCCTGGTGGTTAAAGAGTGCGATTGTCGATGCGCGCAATTTCCCGCAGCGATTCCATGAGGGAGGCGAAGCGTTCGGGTTTTATGGATTGCTGCCCATCGCACCTGGCATTGCTGGGGTCCTGGTGAACTTCGATGATTAAGCCGTCGGCGCCTACGGCCACGGCGGCTTTGGACAGTGATTCCACCATCCACCAGAGGCCGGCGGCATGGCTGGGATCGACAATTACCGGCAGATGGCTAAGCCGTTTGATGGCCAGTACGGCGCTAAGGTCGAGGGTATTGCGGGTGTAAGTCTCGAAGGTGCGTATTCCGCGCTCGCACAGAACTACCTTTTCATTGCCGCCGGCCATGATGTATTCGGCAGCCATTAAGAGTTCTTCAATTGTCGCGCTTTGTCCCCGTTTGAGCAGGATCGGCTTATCAATCTGACCGGCCGCCTTTAGCAGGTCAAAGTTTTGCATATTGCGGGCCCCGATTTGAATCATGTCAATGTCTTCATGATGGGTTTCCAATTGCTTTATGGACATGATTTCGGTAACCACCGGCAGGCCTGAGACCTGTCTTGCCTGCTTTAACAGTGCCAGGCCTTCCTGCTGCAGGCCTTGAAAGCTATAGGGTGACGACCGGGGTTTAAAGGCGCCGCCCCGCAGGAACCCGGCCCCGGCAGACTTGACTTGCCGGGCTATCGACACAATTTGCTCAGGACTTTCCACCGAACAGGGGCCGGCGATAACCGCCACCTGGTTGCCGCCGATGGTTTGGTTACCGACAGTAATGACCGTGTTTTCCGGGTGGAAAGTGCGATTGGCTTTTTTGTATGGCTCCTGTACGGAGAGCACTTTCTCCACAAAAGGCTTGCTTAATAAATAGTCGCGATCCAGTTTGCCCGTATCGCCGACGATTCCCAGTATGGTCTGAAATTTACCATATGTGGGCCAAACACTGCAGCCAAAGTTTTCCAGCTCCTGTTTTAGTTTTTCAATTTGCTCGGGTGTTGATGTAGAATTTAACACAATAACCAATGAAAACGCCTCCTGTACCTATATAGTATATAAAAATAAAAACCTAAGTCTCAATTGAGCCTTAGGTTTGTTATACATTCGTTTATTTGTATTTTCTTAAGGACTCGCAGGTAAAGCAGTTATTAAGTTATTAACAGTAAATAAGCCTGCGCCAAAAAAGCTGGCCCAAGCAAAAAAGAAAAAGTATACGGTTGTATATGCTTGATGAGAGGTTGACATTGTAAAAACCACCCTGTCAGGTTACTTTGATCATGAATTTATTATAACAAATAAGAATCGTGTGTCAAGTGGTATTGAAAATTTTAAATTTAATTTAGCTAACTGTAAATTATATAACAAAAATATAATATAGTTGTATTGTGCAACGGGATGGGAGCAGGTTTAAAAAGAATTGACACAGGTTGCGGTTGCTTATATACTTGAGGGTAAAGTTTACATATTTGTTTTAACTACACTAAGGGTCATGCTTTAGGAGGCGATAATATGTTCAAGGATTTTAGGAGCGATACGGTTACGCAGGCAACCCCGGCAATGCGGCAAGCGATGATGGAAGCTGTGGTTGGTGATGATATACTGGGAGAGGACCCTACGGTTAAAAAGCTTGAGGACCTGAGTGCGGCGATATTTGGCAAAGAGGCCGCCTTGCTGACTGTTTCCGGGACAATGGCCAATCAGATTGCCATTATGGCGCTGACCCAGCTGGGTGATGAGATTATTTTAGGCACTGAGACCCATATGTACAATCTGGAGGCCGGCGCTTTAGCCGCTTTATCCGGTATTCAGGCCCGGCCTGTACCCAGTCAGGAGGGGCGTTTTGCCGCTGGCGATATTAAAAAGGCCATCAGGCCCCGGGGCGTTCAATCGCCGGTCAGCCGGGTATTATGTCTTGAGAATACTTATGATTTAAACCGGGGCTACCCGCTGTCACCGGCGTACCAGGCCGAGCTGGCCGAGTTGGCCCGTAATCATGGTCTGGCCGTATATCTTGACGGGGCGCGCATTTTTAACGCCGCTGCGGCGCTAGCCTGTGATGTGCACGAACTGGCGAAAGATGTGGATGCGCTGCAGTTTTGCCTGACTAAGGGACTGGCAGCCCCGTTTGGCTCGCTGCTGGTCGGCAGCCGGGCGTTTATTGAGAAGGCCCGCTGGATTAAACAACGGCTTGGCGGCGGCCTGCGCCAGGCCGGGCATATGGCGGCTGCCGGTATCATTGCCCTGGAAACCATGCGGGCGCGGCTGCCTGAGGATCATGCTAACGCCTGCCGGCTGGCTCATGCCCTGGCTGCTATTGACGAGCGGCTGGTCGATGTTAAACAAGTTAAAACCAATATTGTCCAAATTGATTTTGAGCCGACAGGAAAAGATGCCGCCTTTGTTACCGAAGCGTTGCTGCGGCAGCACATAAAAGTGAAACCGATTGGGCCTTACACCTGCCGCATGATTACTCATTGGGGCATCACTGCCGACGATGTGGATTATGCTGCTCAGGCTATACGGAAAATTATTAAATGATGCTTCCTGCCACCATCTAAAGGCTCCGGTGTAGATGGTGGTATTTTTTTGGATATTTCTGTTAAGAATACAAAATTTATTATTCCGGATAAAGACAAAGTTCGACGTTGCAATTATAATAGGATACAATAGTTTTAATTATCTTACAGGAAACGGGAGGCTGCGGTTATGCGCATTACTAAAGCAATAAAAAAAACAATGCTGGAACGATTAGAGCAGTCATATAAAGACACGACAACGGCGCTGACCTATTCGACCCCTTTTGAACTTATGATTGCGGTTATTTTGTCAGCCCAGTGCACAGATGCCAGGGTCAACATTATCACGGCCCGGATGTTTCCCCGCTACAATACGCCGGAAAAAATCCTGGCCCTCGGCCAGGCCGGGCTTGAACAGGAAATCCGTGATTGCGGCCTGTTCCGGAGCAAAGCGAAAAATATTCTGGCCGCCTGTGAGAAATTATGCCGGGACCATGGCGGCCAGGTACCGGGAAATTTTGCTGACCTTGTGCAATTGCCGGGGGTTGGACGCAAAACGGCTAATGTTTTGTTAAGCCAGTTGTTCGGTATCCCGGCAATTGCTGTCGATACTCACGTCTTCCGGGTGTCGAACCGTCTGAAGCTGGCCAGCGGTGACACGCCGCTGGCTGTAGAGCAAGGGCTGATGCGGGCCATTCCCCGGGAACAGTGGAGCGATGCCCATCATTGGCTGATTTGGCATGGACGCAAGGTTTGCAAGGCCGCTAAGCCGCTGTGCCATATCTGTCCCCTCCGTGATTTATGCCCGAGCAGCCGCGTGCAATAATTAAGATATTGTATAAATATTATTTTAAATGTATAATGATACGTAGTACTACTGGGGGATGAAGCATGATTTTTCGTAAAGCAAAATTTAGTGATGTGGAAGCTATTCTAAAGCTGATTAATGACTATGCCGAGCAGGGGCTGATGCTGGCCCGGGCCCGCAATACCCTGTACGAAGGGCTGCGGGAATTTATATTGGCGGAAGAGGACGGCAAAGTCGTCGGCGTAGCCGCCCTGCATCTGGTGTGGGATGAGCTTGGTGAAATCCGGGCCTTGGCAGTACATCCCGCCAAGACCAAAACCGGTGTCGGCCGTGAAATTGTTAACAGGCTGACAGAGGAGGCCCGGGCGCTGGGGGTAAAAACCCTGTTTGCCTTAACTTACCAGCCGGGATTTTTTGCCAGACTGGGTTTTAAAGAAGTACCCAAAGAAAGCGTACCGCATAAAATGTGGAAAGAGTGCATTAACTGTCCTAAATTTCCCAATTGCGATGAGATTGCCATGGTTAAAGAACTATAAAAGCAAGCGGGTGTGTTGTCGGCGCGATTGACACAGCCGCTTGCTTTTTCGCACAGGCAGTAATTTTTCCGGCCTTTGGCCACAGCAGCTTCTGCTGTTGGCCAAAGGCCGGGTCAGTTATGCTGTCTTTAGAGCTCAATGCTGTGGCCAGGGGCCATAATCGTGACCGGAATAGCCAATTCCGCCTCGACCCTGGTTTTGAAGGCTTCCGGCGATTGGGCAATGACAGGCCAGGTATTATAGTGCATTGGGATAACGGTGCGGGGCGTAAGCAGTTTTACTGCTTCAAAGGCGTCTGCCGGTCCCATTGTGTAGTTATCACCAATCGGCAGCAGGGCATAATCAATTGTTTCCAGACGGCCCAGCAGGGCCATGTCGCCGAACAGGGCGGTGTCACCGGCGAAATATACGGTCTTGCCAAAAAAGTTTACGATAAAGCCGGCTGCATGTCCGCCGGGTACACCTGAGCCGTGAAAGGCCGGGGTAACCCTGACATAGCCGAAGTCAAAGGTGCGCTTGCCGCCCAGATGCATACTGATATTGGCACAATCCTGCTCTCCGACCTGAGCAGCCAGTTCAGCGGTGGCGATAACGGTGGCCCCGGTGTGTTTGGCAATCTGAATGGTATCGCCCAGGTGATCACCGTGGCCATGGCTCACCAGGATATAGCTGCAGGTAATAGCTTCGGGTTTGGTAGTGGTGAGCGGGTTGCCGGTCAAAAACGGGTCGAACAGTAATGAGGTATTGCCGTTGGTCAGCGAAAAACAGGCATGACCATGAAAGGTTAGGTTAGTCAAAGGTTGCACCTCCTTGATAATTATAGTTACTATTTTTCCAAGATTATTGAATAAATTCCTGCTAAAATAAAGAAAAAACATTCTGCCGTTTGCAAAAGCAGGGAATTTACGTAATATGGAGAATTCTAAAAATAAAGACAATTGTCCGGTTGATAAAGGAGCGTCAGATAATGATTCCGATAATATCTGTGGTAGGGCGGTCCAACAGCGGCAAAACGACTTACCTGGAGAAGTTAATCAGTGAACTTAAATACCGGGGGCACAGGGTTGCGGTTATTAAACATCATCACAATGATTTTGAGATTGATGTGCCAGGTAAGGATACCTGGCGCCATACGCAGGCAGGAGCAGACACTGTATGCCTGGTATCGCCGGCTAAAGTGGCTATAATCAGGAAAACGGACCAGGAACTGCCGCTTGACCAGATAGCCGGTTTTATAGATAATGTTGATATCATTATTACGGAAGGCTATAAGCAGGAGTCCAAGCCGAAAATCGAGGTCTATCGCCAGGCTGCCGGCAATCAGCCGCTCGGTGTCAGGCCGGAACTGCTTGCTGTTGTGAGTGATACCGTGCTTTATGAAAATGTGCCGCATTTTCCGCTTGACGACCCGGAGGCCATGGCTGCTTTGCTGGAACAAAGGGTGTTAAATTCAGAAATAGCAAAGGACTGATGCTATGCATGACGGCTATAATCGCCAAATTAACTATTTGCGGGTTTCAGTAACAGACCGCTGTAATTTCCGCTGCGCATATTGCATGCCGGAGCAGGGCGTCAAGCTGCTCAGCCATGCCGATATCCTCACTTATGAAGAGCTGCTGCGGGTTATCCGGGTGGTGAGCGGGCATGGTGTCAGTAAAATCCGCTTAACAGGCGGTGAGCCACTGGTGCGGCGGGGAATTGTCGGTTTTATCCGCAGCATTGCCAGTCTGAAAACGATCACCGACATATCGCTTACGACAAATGGCAGTTTACTTGCCGGTATGGCTGACAAACTGAAGGATGCCGGTTTAAACCGGGTAAATATCAGCCTTGACACCATTGATCCGGATCAGTTCCGCAAGATTACTCACGGCGGCGATCTTGCCAAAACAATGAACGGCCTGAACAGTGCCTTGGCAGCAGGGCTGACGCCCTTAAAGCTTAATGTTGTGCTGACAAATATAATTACCGAGCGCGATCTGGCTTATTTTGTTGACTTAGTACACCGGGAGCCCATTTCCGTCCGGTTTATTGAATATATGCCGATTGGTGAGAGCCAGGTTTGTGCCGGTCCCGGGATTGAGGAGATTAAAGGCATCATTAATGCGTTTGGCCGGGGGAACTTAAAGCCAACCCTGAATATTCAGGGCAATGGTCCGGCCAAATATTTTTATCTGCCCCAGGCCAAAGGTACTTTTGGCTTTATTACGCCGATATCCGAGCATTTCTGTAATGTCTGCAACCGGATTCGCCTGACCGCCGACGGGAAGTTTAAGCCCTGTCTCTTATCCAACCAGGAGCTTGATATTAAGGCTGCATTGCGTCAGGGGGCCAGTGATAGGGAAATTGCCGAGCTTTTTTACAAGGCCATAACAGACAAACCCCTGGGACATACTTTAGCTAATAGCGGCGGACAAACTGAATTTTTCCGGCAAATGTCGCAGATAGGCGGCTGATTACCAGGCAAAGGCTTAACTTCTTTCCCCGAGAGGTTAAGCCTTTTTGATTTTGTGACTTTTTTTTGTTATTATGATAATCAATTAGAAGAATACTAAGACAAAAAGAAGGTGCAGCTGTTGAAGACCATTCACGCACACATCCCTACGCTCTATACTTTCGCAAATCCACTGCGGGATATTGCGCTTGCCAACCATTGCGTATGGGTGGAACAAGCAGATAAGAGCCGGCAGGAAGGCCAGGAATGTGCAATTTATTATGAGCCGTACACAAATCACGTGCATCCCTTTACGGTTGATGCTATTTATATTGCGATCTCCTATAGCCAAAACAGCTATTTATTTTCCGGTTTTGGCGTAATTCCTGATAAGGAGCGCCAGGAAATTAAGATTAATGAACAATATGAACACTACGCCGATGCCAAACAGGCGGCTATCAAATGGCTGCTGGCCACACGCCTGCATATCGGACGCTAACAACAATCCCGTACCGGTTACGGGATTGTTGTTTTTAAAAAATACGAAACAGGTGTCCTAAATGTGTGAAATAAATGTAACACAATCTTGTCACAAATGTTGCATTTGACTAACAATTTACCATAATGTGCCTTAAATAGTAATCAATAACAAGCCTAAACGGAATGGCACGATTTTTGCAATATAATTGTAGCGTGATTTACTATCCTGAGAACTTTGACTTTATGAAGAAACATGTTTACTATGCTGAAAACTAAATTCTGAATATTGAAAAATAATAACAGCTAAAGGTCACAGTACCTTGGGATACCTTATTAAATACACCGGCTTATAGGGGAGGGATGATTGAGGCCAATGATTTGTCAGTTCGCCAGAGGTTCCGGTTAGGTTGGCTGTTTGCCAGGTAAGCCAAAGTTGAGTTAATAAACAAGGAGGAGTTATATTATGACAAAAAAATCTTATGGGTATTTTATGCCTCCGGTCAGTATTATGGGGGTTGGCTGTCTTGAAGACATCGCAGATTACATAAAGCCTATGGGGTTTAAAAAAGCCTTGATTGTCAGTGATAAGGTTCTTGTTCAAATCCAACTTATCAAAAAGCTCACCGATGTGCTTGAGAAAATAGATGTGAAATATGTCGTTTTTGATGGGGCTCAGCCTAATCCGACTGTTGGCAATGTAAACGCCGGCTTAAAATTGCTGCGGGATAACCAATGCGATTTTGTTGTATCCTTCGGCGGCGGTTCGCCCCATGACTGCGCAAAAGGCATTGCCCTTGTTGCTGCCAATGGCGGCAAGATTGAAGACTATGAGGGCGTTAATAAATCGGCAAAACCGCAACTGCCGCTTATTGCCGTCAACACAACCTCCGGCACCGCTAGCCAGATGACCCGGTTCTGCATCATTACCGATGAAAGCCGTCACATCAAGATGGCCATAGTCGACTGGCACACAACGCCTGTAATTGCCGTTGATGATGCGGATCTAATGGTTGCCATGCCGCCCTCGCTGACTGCCGCCACCGGTATGGATGCCCTGACTCATGCCGTGGAGGCTTATGTTTCCATAATTGCCACACCGGTTACAGACTGTGCAGCTATTAAAGCCATTGAGCTGATTTCCGGCTATTTAAGAAGAGCCGTTGCCGACGGCAAGGACATGGAAGCCAGAGAAATGATGACTTATGCCGAATATCTTGCCGGCGTTGCCTTCAATAATGCCAGTTTAGGCTATGTTCATGCCATGGCCCATCAGCTTGGCGGCTTCTATGACCTGCCCCATGGTGTTTGTAATGCCATTCTACTCCCGGCAGTGGAAGATTATAACGCTAAGGTTGTGCCGGAGCGGTTTGTTGATATTGCTAAGGCAATGGGTAAGGATGTTGCCGGTTTGACTGTTGAACAGGCGGCTGCCGCCGCGCTGGCCGCAATACGCCAGCTTTCCGCCGACATTGGTATTCCTGCCGGCCTGAAAGATTTAAAGGGGTTTAAGGCAAGCGATATACCGACTTTGGCTACCAACGCTCTGAAGGACGCTTGTGGTTTTACTAATCCCAAGCAAGCCACCCAGGAAGAGATCGAAAGCATCTTTAGGGCTGCTATTTAAGCGGATAGAACAATAGTTAGGCGGACAAGGGGCTGTGCTTACAGCCTCTTGTGTTTTATTTAACCGGGTGACAGCATAAATCGGCACCAATCTCGTAGTATTGCAGGAATTATTAAATAAATGGCAAAATACTTAATATAATCATTTGCGCGAAGGAGCCTAACGCAGCCATGGAATTGACACATTTTGATCACGCGGGTAAGGCCCGTATGGTGGACGTCACAGTGAAAGCGGAAACCAAACGGGAAGCAGTGGCGGAAGGGCGGATTACAATGCAGCCTGCTACGCTTGAACTAATAAAACAGGGGGCCATGGGTAAGGGCGATGTCTTAGGCGTTGCTCAGGTGGCCGGAGTAATGGGGGCCAAGCGGACGTGGGATTTGATCCCGATGTGTCACCCGCTCTTATTGACCGGTGTTACGCTGGAGTTTGCCATCGACGATGCGGCCAAAGCCATTGATATTAAGGCAGTGGTAAAAACGACCGGCAAGACCGGCGTGGAGATGGAAGCCTTAACGTCTGTGTCGGTGGCGGCGCTGACAATTTATGATATGTGTAAAGCAGTCGATAAAGCTATGACTATTGAATATGTGCGGCTGCGGGCCAAATCAGGTGGTAAGAGCGGCGATTATATTAGGGAGGATTAAAACTATGCAGGGGAAAATTGTAGCTGTCTGTACCAGTAAAAATAAGGGCGAGCGGAAGAAAAATGTAGGCCGGGCCGTGCTGTTGCCCGGACTTGGCCTGGAGGGCGATGCTCATGCCGGCTTTCAGCACCGGCAGGTAAGCCTGCTGGCTTTGGAAAGCATCGAAAAAATGCGGCAGATGGGATTGGATGTTCACCCGGGTGATTTTGCGGAGAACCTTACTACCGAAGGGCTCAACCTGCCGGTTTTACCTATCGGCACAAAAATAAAAATAGGCGAGGTCCTGCTGGCAGTCAGCCAGATCGGCAAAGAATGCCACACCCGCTGTAATATCTATTATCAGGCCGGCGATTGTGTGATGCCGAAAGAGGGAATATTTGCCATTGTGGTTGCCGGCGGGCCGGTAGCGGCCGGCGATACGATCGAGGTGATGCAAAATGTTTAGTATTGGCATTATAACAGCCAGTGATAAAGGCTCACGCGGTGAGCGTGAGGATCTAAGCGGCAAAGCGATTGCCGAAATGCTGACAGGTCTGGGAACGGTCGATCATTACGTAATCGTACCGGATGAGCGCGCGGCCTTAAGCCAGGCCATGATTGACATGGCTGACAATCTCCGGGTCGATCTTATCCTTACCACCGGCGGTACTGGTTTTGGACCGCGTGATGTAACCCCGGAAGCGACGTTAGACGTAATTGACCGGCTGGCTCCAGGTATTCCTGAGGCAATGCGGGCCCGGTCCCTGGCCATTACTTCGCGGGCTATGCTGTCCCGGGCCGTAGCGGGTCTGCGGGCCAGAACCCTGATTATTAACCTTCCCGGCAGTCCCAAAGGCGTGCGTGAATGTTTGGAAGTTGTTTTACCGGCGCTTGAGCACGGGTTAGCGATTGCCAAGGGGGAAGCCGGCGAGTGCGCCCGCCCTTAGAGTTCTATAGCCGCTTGCTCGGTCCTTGTAATGCCAGGTGTCTGTTCGAGTTCGTCCAGCAGCTTGAACAGGGCCTGGTCTTTATTTTTGGCTTCCACCATGACGTCAAAATCCTGGCCGGACTCTTTGGCTATCGCCAGGAAGGGAAGAAAATCGGCCGGATTGATATAGTCGGCATGGCTGCGAATATTCTGGGCATTCTTCGGACTGGAAAGGTGGATTTTGGGTGTGCCGCCCTGCCAGGTCGTTATAATCTCCGGCCAGAGTCCGGCCAGGCTTTCCCCCTGATTATTGCAGGCATGATGATGGATATCGAGCACCATGGGACTGCCGACTGTCCGGCACAGGGCGAGTACGTCGGCGGCTGTGTATAATTTGTCATCATTTTCTATCATCAGCCGATGCCGGATCCGGTCGGGGAGCTGGTTAAAGCGGCTGACAAAACGTTCCAGCGAGGGCGTTTTTGCTTTATACAGGCCGCCGACATGGATAACCAGCTGGGGGGCGGGCGGCAGCCCCATAGCCTCCAGCATATTCACATGATAGTCAAGATCTTTCAGCGCGGCCGCTAATACATCTTCGCGCGGACTGTTCAGCAGTGTGTAGTGATCAGGGTGGGCGCTGATGCGCATATTGCGGCTTTGCATGTAATTGCCGATTTCCCGCCACTCTGTTGCTAATTCTTCCCTATAGCTCCAGTCCTGTGCTAGCGGGTGGGTTGCCAGTGGTACTGTTTTCGAGGTAAGGCGGTATACATGAATGTCGTGGGCCGAGTTGTAGCGCAGGATACGGAGGGTATTAGCCAGGTTTTCCCGGGTCAAGCGGCGCAGGCGGCATATACGGCCTTCAGGATCGGCGATTTTTTCCAGGTTTTTTACAGTCACGCTTTTATTGGGTGAGCCTTCGGCAATATTGAGGGCAATGGCCACATAGCCAAACCTTATTCGCATAGCCGGTACCTCTTTTATCAGTTTTTTATTAACAGACTTTAGTATATACTAAAGTAGCGCAGGATATTGATTAAGCGGCAAAAAAAGGAAGAATACTTGCAATTTGCCTGGCAGAGAGGTTAGAATGGTAAGAAAAGTCCTAGGAGTGAGAATCGCTTGTCCAAACCGATCTACATTATTGGTCATCGTAATCCTGATACAGATTCTATTTGTTCAGCAATTGCCTACGCACATTTAAAACAGGCTTTGGGCGAGCATGTAATCCCGGCACGGGCCGGCAAAATCAACGCTGAGACTAAGTATGTCCTCGATTATTTTGGTATGAAACCGCCGCGGCTTATCCTCGATATGTATCCACGGGCTAAGGATGTTATGCGTGAGCACAGTGTTACTATCCATCCCTGGAATACCCTGAGAAAGCTTGGGCAGTTGATTAAGCAGTACAGTGTAAAATCCATTCCGGTTGTCGGGTCTGACGGCAGTTTGGTTGGTATGGTTACAGTCGGGGATCTGGCCGAACGGTATGTCAGTGAGCTGGGGATGCAGGATTTGCGGGAAACCGGGGTTGATTACGCCGGCATTCTCAGGTCGCTTAACGGCACGCTTATTTGCGGCGGTGATTTAACCCGCAGACTGGAAGGCAGAGTCAAAATTGCCGCTTCCCGGACCCAAACGATGGGCAAGGTCATTAAAGCCGGCGATATTGTTCTGGTCGGCAACCGGACTAATGTTCAGCTGACCTGCATTGAAGCCGGTATTGCCTGCCTGATTATTACCGGCGGTTTTGAAGTGGCGCCGGAGGTGGAGGCGGCAGCCCGGGCGGCAGGTACATATATTATCAGAGCCCCGTATGACACGTATACCTGCGGGCGCCTAATCAACCAAAGCATTCCGGTGGGGAAGGTTATGCAACCGAATGTGACAGCCTTTAAACCGGATGATATGGTCGCCGATATAAAAGAAATCATCATCCGGACCGGCTACCGTAATTACCCTGTTGTGCAAAATGGCCGGATGGTCGGCCTGATTGACCGGGACCGGCTGATTGTGCCTGAGCCGAATCAGATTATTCTGGTTGACCATAATGAACGTTCGCAGGCCGTGGATGGGATTGAAGAGGCTAAAATTATCGAGATTATTGATCATCACCGGCTAGGGGGACTGGAGACCAGCGAGCCGATCTTTATCAATCATGAGCCGGTAGGTTCGACGGCTACTATTGTCGCCAATATGCACTGGCACCGGAATGTGCCGATACCCCAAAACATTGCCGGGCTGTTGCTGGCCGCCATCCTGTCGGATACGGTATTGTTCAAATCGCCGACAGCAACGGACAAAGACCGTGACGCCGCCTATAAGCTGGCCGATACGGCCGGCCTGGATATTCAGGAATTTGGCATGACGATGCTGAAGGCGGGTTCGGTAATTGATAAACTGACCCCGGGCGATATAGTAGCCAGCGATTTGAAAGAATTTCAGATTGGTGAGTATTATGTCGCCATTAGTCAAATTTCAGTTATGGATCAGAAAGATGTGTTGAAGCAGCAAGCGCAACTGAAGGCAGCTATGCAGGCCATCTGCGAAAAAGAACAATACAATATGGCAATACTGCTCATTACCGGCATCCTGGATGAAGCAACTTACCTGCTGCATTATGGCCAGCCAGCACGGGTGGTGACGATTGCTTTCGGCGAGCCTTGCCCTGATGGCACCTGGTATTTGCCAGGTGTAATGTCCCGCAAGAAACAGGTTGTTCCGCCCCTGATTGATGCCGCGCGCCGGCTTTAATAGGAAAAGCGGCCGAGTTATGGTATAATCATTATCATACAGCCAGGGAAAGGAATGTGAATTATGCCAGTTTACACAACCAGCGGCGTATGTGCAAAAACAATTGAGTTTATGGTCAAGGACGGGATTGTAACCAAGATTACATTTCAGTCCGGCTGCTCGGGGAATCTGCAGGGCGTAAGCCGGCTGGCCGAAGGGATGAGAGTGGAGGACGTTATCCGCAAGCTGCAGGGGATCCAATGCGGCAATAAAAGCTCTTCCTGTCCTGATCAGCTGGCCCGGGCGCTGGCTGAATTTCAGGCACAGTAGTTGCCCAAGACGGCTGCCCGCCTGCAAAGCCATAATTGAACTGAGGGGTATAAGCGATGTATTGTGAGATTTATTATCAGGTAACAGGCGAACGGTGGGGAATTTTTCCCCGTGACAAGGGGGAGTTTCAGGCCCGCTTGTCAAATTTTGACTGTATAAATATTCATGAAAATCAAAATCCTATCATCAGGAAGTCAGACCAAATTGAAATTATGTCCTGTTCGTTCACGCCGGATGAAAAAAATAAACGCCACCGGCGAGCGTTGGACGGCCTGGTTGAAAAACTGGTAAAAGCCGGCTGGCAGCAATTACCTGAACGGGGTGCGGCCTGGTATAGCCTTAGGTTTTATAAAGATGACGGTGAAACGACACCATAATTCTATTGACAATAAGTTTTTTATTTGGTATATTCATTGGCAACAGCATATCGCAAATGCAATGAGCGGGATAAGTACATGAGCAGCGCTATTTTCAGAGAGCCGGGGGTTGGTGTGACCCGGTAGGCGATCTTATGGAAATACACCCGTGAGCAGCAGGTTGAAAGTGATCGAGTAGACCGCGCCGGATGCCACCGTTATTACAGGCTAGGGTATCGGAGTATTCCCGTACCTGAAGAAAGCGGCTTGCTATTATTGGCAAGCAGGGTGGTACCGCGAGTGAAGTCTCGTCCCTGTATAGGGATGAGGCTTTTTATATTTTTATGGAGGCGATAGATATGATTATAGTAATGAGCCCAGCAGCTACCCAAAAGGAGATTGAACAAGTGATTGCCCGGGTAACCGGAGCCGGTTTGAAGGTGCATGTTTCAGAAGGGAAACTGCGTACTATTATTGGTCTTATCGGTGAGAAAAAATTAATGGCCCAGCTGCCGCTGGAAGCTATGGCCGGCGTGGAAAAAACAATGGCGGTTACGGCCGGTTACAAACTGGTCAGCAGGGAATTTAAAAATGAAGACTCGGTGATTGACGTTGACGGCGTACTTGTCGGCGGTCCCCATTTAACCGTCATGGCCGGGCCGTGTGCGGTTGAGAGCCGCGACCAGCTGTTGGAGTCGGCAAGAATTGTCAAAGCGGCAGGGGCTCAGTTCCTGCGGGGCGGGGCTTACAAACCCCGCACTTCTCCCTACTCTTTCCAGGGCCTTGAAGAAAAAGGGCTGGAAATGCTGGCAGAAGCCAGATCAATAACAGGCCTGAAGATTGTTACCGAGGTTGTTGATATCCAGTCGGTGGGCGTAGTGAGTGCCTATGCCGACGTATTGCAAATCGGCGCCCGCAACATGCAGAACTTTCAGTTGTTAAAGGCCGTGGGCAAAAGCGGCAGGCCCGTATTGTTAAAACGGGGCATCGCGGCTACGATTAATGAGTGGCTCCATGCGGCCGAGTATATTATGAGTGAGGGCAATTACAATGTTATGTTTTGTGAGCGCGGTATACGGACTTTTGAGGATTACACCCGCAATACCCTGGATTTGAGTGCCGTGGCCGCGCTGAAAAATCTCAGCCACCTGCCTGTTATCGTCGACCCGAGTCATGGGACCGGCTTATGGAAGCTGGTGCGGCCGATGGCCAGGGCAGCAGTGGCCGGCGGGGCTGACGGCCTGATGATTGAAGTCCATCCCAATCCGGCAGAAGCCTTGTCTGACGGCAGTCAGTCCCTGACACCAGAGAACTTCCGGGGACTCATGAGTGAAATTAAGGCCATTGCGCCGGTGGTGGGCAGGAGTATGGCATGAGCCGGGCGGTCAGGCGGATTGCCATTATCGGTATGGGGTTGATTGGCGGGTCCCTGGGATTGGCTTTTAAAGCGGCCCAGGGCGGAAAAATTGAAATCACCGGCATTGATACCAATGAAATGTCGCTCCTGCGAGCCCGGCAGCGGGGGGCGGCCGATCTTGTGACCGCTGATCTTAAGTCAGGCGTAGCTGAGGCCGATATGGTTATTTTATGTACGCCCGTACTGCAGGCGGCGGCCCTGGTAAGAGAAATAGCGCCCTATTTACGGCCGGGAACCATCCTGACCGATACCTGCAGCACGAAGTCCTATCTAATTAAGGCCATAGCGGCCTTGCTGCCGGCCGGCGTTTATTATGTGCCTGGCCACCCCATGGCTGGACGGGAAAAAAGCGGCATTGAAGCCGCTGACAGCACTCTTTTTTGTGATAAATGGTATATTCTCAGCCCGCAGGAAGACAGCGATACCGCTGCTGTTGAGGCAGTGCGCCGGGTTATGGGCTGGACGGGGGCCAGAATTACGGAGATGGAGGCTGGCCGCCATGACCGGTGTACGGCCCTGATTAGCCATGTGCCGCATATCGGTGCGGCTGCCTTGGTAAATTTACTGTCTTATGCCGAGGATAAAGACAGCAGTATTAAGCTGGCCGGCGGCGGCTTCCGCGATACCACCCGTATTGCTTCTTCCAACGCCGATATGTGGGCCGACGTGTGCATGACAAATGCCGGGCCGATTGCCGACAGCCTGGAGAAATTCAGCCAGATTATCGGTGAGGTTGCCGGGGCGATTCGCCGCGGCGACCGGCCTCATATCCATAGCTTTTTTGCGGCAGCCAAAGAACGCCGGGATGAGCTGTTGCAACTGGAACAGGCAGTTACCGAACAACCCTTGTCCAATGAGCGTTGATGATTTGCCCCATCAGTTTTTTACCTTCGATATCGAGGTGCAGCCCATCTGTCGCCATGTGGCGGGGCAGTTCGCGGTTATCATCAACAAAATGCGGCTCAAGGTCAATAAAGTAACGCTGCTGTCTGATAAACCGGTTGACTGTGTCGAATTCCTCCCGCCAATTGCTTACTGTGTGTTCTTGAAACACAGCGGCAATCGCGGCCGGATTGATCGGCGGCAAGGTCAGGAAAACGGGTCTGATGCCGTTGGCGAGGCATTTATTGCGAATGCCGGTAAGTTCAGTAATGACCTGTGCTGCGCCAACCCCGCTGCGCAGGCTGTTCGTACCGCCGAGGATGATTAAATACCGGGGCTTGAACGGCAAGACATCCTGGTCGAATCTGGCGAGCATGGTTGCCGAAGTATCGCCGCTTTTCCCCAGATTGACAGCCGGAAAGCGCAGGTAGGTCTGATAACTGTAGCTGCTGTCAGCCGGCGAGTGCGAGACGGCGCCGCCGCCGTGGGTAATGCTGTCGCCAAAGGTGGCTGCATAGCAGCCTTTGGTTGAAGCAATGGTAAACTCGGCCGCAGCCGAATATTCACCGACCGGGTTGCCGGCGGCGTCAAGGCCGCGGACCCGCCAGTAATACTTTCCCGGAATCATACGCGGCTCATCGTCATAACAGTCATTTAAATCAGTCACTGTTTTGCTCCAGATGCGGTGAGGGGAGGCCTCTGTACCACCCTGTTTCTCCGGGGGCTGGCTGGCAAGCTCGACTTCATAGCTGACGGCACCCTGTACCGGTATCCAGGCATAAACCGGATAGAGCGGCTGCGGCGGCGGGTAATGATTAAGGAGTGGTTTAACGACCGGAGCCATTGTACGGTCCAGCCAGACCTCAGCGGCATCAGAAAATACGCCCAGCGGATTTCCGTCGTAGTCCAGGGCCCGGACCCGCCAGTAAACGGTATGCCCTTCATACCCGGTAAAATCCGCATGATAGCCGTTGGTAAAAACCTCTCGGGTTATGCTGATGCGGTTGGCTGAGGGATAAATAGCATTGGGATTCTCCGGCGGAGCGGACAGGAACTCAAGCTCGTAATACACGGCAGGGGGGACTGCTGTCCAGGTCAGCATCGGCCGGACTGAGGCAGGGGTATTGGCCGGATAAGAAGAAGTTGGCTGCGGTTTGAATCCGTCAGGCTTGTCAGTGTACAGGCCTGTGGTCCCGGTCAAACTGATGAAATCAGAATACTTGTCCGGCGGTTTGGGAAACAGGGTCAGGGCGGAGAGCCGCCAAAAACTAGGAAAGGCAATGCGTTCATCCATTGCCAGCCGGCTCTGACCGGGAGAATAACCGGTAAGCGGCCGGGATTGGACTCCCTCTTGCCCGGCTGACGGCAGGGGGTCGGGGGCGTCAACCTTATAGAAATCAGGATCAGGGAGCCGGGGCCAGTGTAAGGAATATTCGTCAGCCGTATGGTTAATCTCCACCATTGGTTTAAAGCCGTTAAAGCCAATTACTTCAGAGCTTGCAAGGATGTAGGCGATTGCCAGGATAATGAGCGTGATAGAGGTAATCTGTTTCATGATATACACCTGCCGCTTGACCTATATGAACACAATCAATATAGTATTGCCGGCAAAAGGCCAGATCATTAGCCCGGATAACAACAAAGAAGCTTTACGGAGTCCGTAAAGCTTCTTCTTTTGCTTACCCTAAAAATACAAATCTCGCATCCCGGCTTCGATCTCTTTCAGCCGCAGGGCCGTGGCCTCCCGGGTGGCTGCCGCCGGTATTTCCGCAAGGTGTTTGTGAATGGTGGCTTCACCGATCTCCCTGACAGCAGGGGCGGCATAATCAAGCAGATATTCTTTAAATGTCAGCAGGGCATTGGGCAAGCAGACATTTTGGATTTCGCCGCTTTTGGCAAGGCTCATAAATCTGTCGCCCGTCCGGCCCTGACGGTAGCAGGCCGTACAGTAGCTGGGGACAAAACCCTGACCGCAGAGCATGCTGATAACTTCCGCCGGCGAGCGGTTATCACCAGTCTCAAACTGGAGACCTTTGGCCGGGGCATTCGCTTCCTGCTCTTTATAGACCTGATGGTAGCCGCCGACACCTGTGCACGAGCCGGCGCTAATCTGGGATACGCCATAGCGGATCAGTTCGTCCCGGAGGGCAGCCGATTCGCGGGTGGATAAAATCATGCCTGTATAGGGAACCGCCAGCCGGATAATGGCGACAATCTTTTTAAAATCCTCATCGCCGACTAAATAGGGGAACTTGGTCAGGTCCATGCCGCTGGCCGGGCGTATGCGGGGCACCGAGATGGTATGGGGGCCCACGCCCTGGGTTTTGTCGAGATGTTCGGCATGCAGGAACATCGCAACCGTTTCGAATTTATGATCATACAGGCCGTAGAGCACCCCGATGCCGACATCGTCAATGCCGGCCTGCATGGCCCGGTCCATGGCCGTCGTATGCCAGTTGTAGTCGCGTTTGGGACCGGTAGGGTGCAGTTCGGCATAAGTGGAACGGTGGTAGGTTTCCTGGAACAGGATGTAGGTGCCGATTTCCACTTCTTTCAGTTTGCGGTATTCTTCGACAGTAGTGGCGGCGATATTCACATTCACGCGGCGAATGCTGCCGTTACCGTCTTTTATGCTGTAAATTTGGCGGATGGCATCAACTACATAGTCGATGGTGCAGTTGACCGGGTCTTCACCCGCCTCGACCGCCAGGCGTTTATGGCCCAGTGATTCAAGAATTTCCACCTCTTCCTTGATTTCATCCAGGGTCAGCCGGCGGCGCAGCTGGGCTGCATTGCCGGCCCGGTAGCCACAGTAAGTACAGTTATTTATACAGTGGCTGGAAATATAGAGGGGGGCAAATAATACGATTCGCGTGCCGTAAATGGCCTGTTTGACATCAGACGCAGCGGCGAACATTTCCTCTTGCAGGTCTGTGTCGGTTACCTCAAGCAAAACAGCGACTTCAGCGGCAGATAAGCCGTGATATTCGCGCGCCCTGGCGATAATGGCCCGGACATAATCCTTGTCCCGGGCTTTTGTTTTGGCCTCAGCCAGCAGTTGATAAATTAAGGGTTCATCAATAAAGGCATCAGCGGTGCGTTGCGCGTTGTCAATCATTTTTTTTCTCCCCTTTAGCTGCCGCTTCTCTGGCAGTAAGGGCCGATTTGACAGTAACGCCGGGAAGGTTGCCTAGTTTGCCGGTAAGCGCACCCACTTCATCAGTGGTGCCCTCAATAATGAGGGCAATGACGCTGACCTCTGTATCGTGCCGGGGAATACCCATACGGCCAATAATAATTCTGCCGTAATCGCTTAGAATGGCGTTAACCTTGTCAGCTATGCATCTGGGGTCGTCAATTACGATGCCGATTACGCCAATACGTTTAGCCATGCGTTGTTCCCTCCCTCTTCCTGAGCGTAGGCCACAGCCCTTGCTTTAGACAGGCGACAAAATTGTAGTATCCTTGGCCGGACGGTTGACCGCCAGGCCTCAGACCTAGTTGTTATTTTAATTATACATGATCTGGCGGGAAATGCCTATGCTCTCTTTCACAATATTTGCGGAAATCCTGCTTATCTTAGCCGCTGAATTAAGACTCCCGCCGCTATAGGCGGCGTCAGTTCAGGTGGAGTTGACTCCCCGCCTGAACCTCCGAAGCTTCAGCTTTGCTGAAATGAGTTGTTCATTGCCGGCCGGCGTATGCCAGTACCCGGGCCAGCGTCCTGGCGTACAGGGCATCAAGGCCGCTAAAATTAATATTGGGCACATAATAGCCCTCCAGCCGGTCATGGAGCTTTTTGGCCTCTGTGATATAGGCCCCGGCCTTGCCGAACAGCTCCCAGAATACAGTGCGGTCATAATCGGTTACCGACTCTGTTTTCGCAACCATATCCGGGTCAAGGCAGTCAGCCATGTCGATGATCGCCGTGGTCCCGCGGGGGGAATGGTTATGGGGCGGTACAGAGGTAATCAGTGCCGTATGCAGCGCCGGGATGACGATATGTTCCACTTTGAGCGGATCAAGCGGGCAGTGGTAGGTTTCGATATTCAGTCCCCGCCCGAGGGCGGCAGCGGCTATTTTGGCCAGCAGGGTGGCTTTGCCGGTGCCGGGAGGCCCTGTCAGGACATAGCGGTTTGCCAGGCCGGCGGTAATCGAATCAATATAATTTACCGGACCGGCCGGGGTAATGGCCGAAGCGAACAATTTACGGTTTTTGCCGTTACCGGCAGTGGTTATGTCGGCAAACAGGGTTTCGATAAGCTCCGCTGCTTTCCGGTTGGCCAGCGTATAGTCCATAGCCTCGCAGTTTACGGCCTCCCAGTCGTCATATACCGCTTTGGCTGCTTGCAGCATCCGGTAGGCATGCTGGAAATGCTTGCTGATTTCCTTAGTACAGGCCAGAATAGCCGCTTTATTATTTACCAGGCTGCTTTCCCGCCAAAATTCGCCCAGGTTGAGGATTTCATCAACACAGCCCGGGTACTTGGGGTCAACAATATGGGGGGCTGTACCGTCAATCAGGGCGATGTTCAGGGCCGGTATAACCAAGCCATCCAGGGAATCGGGATCACTGGAGCAATGATGGTGTTCAACCGCAAAGCCTTGACCGGTCATGGCCTGACTGATTTTTTTCATAAATGTTGATTTGCCGGTACCTGGTCCGCCTTTTAACAAAAAAATCCGCACTGCCTCGTCAACAGCGATTACATGGCTATAATAGGAGAAAAAACCCTGCGGGGTGTTACCGCCGGGAAACATGTGCCTAATCTTTCCTTCCACCGTTTGCAGCCTCCTTTTTGCGAATGTCTTTATATAATGTGTATGATGGCGGCGGTATAAGTATATCTTTCCATTTACAGGTCATAATACCAATGTATACCAATGGAACGGAGGGATGATTTTGCAGCAGCGTTTGGCCTGCTACCTGGGCATTGATGTTGGTTCGGTGAGTACGAATATTGCCGTAATCGGCACTGGTGGGCAGGTACTTGACAGTCTGTATGTAAGAACGCAGGGACAGCCGATTGGGGCTGTGCAGCAGGGACTTAAAACGATAAAGGAACGCATCCCGGGTCTTGCGGTGCAGGCGATAGGCACAACCGGCAGCGGCCGGCAGCTGGCAGGGATCATGGTGGGGGCCGATGTTATAAAAAATGAGATAACCGCCCATGCCGTTGCTGCCATGCATGTTGTGCCTGATGTAAAAACAGTAGTCGAGATTGGGGGACAGGATTCTAAGCTGATTATTATTCGTGACGGAATTGTCACTGATTTTGCCATGAATACGGTTTGCGCAGCCGGAACAGGCTCTTTTCTTGATCAGCAGGCGGCAAGGCTTAATCTGTCAATAGAAGAATTCGGCAGCCGGGCCATGGCGTCAACAACGCCGGTCAGGGTCGCCGGGCGCTGTGCAGTGTTTGCCGAGTCGGATATGATTCACAAACAACAGGCCGGCCATCAGATCTGTGATATAGTTAACGGTTTATGCCAGGCTCTGGCCCGCAATTATGTCAATAATGTCGGCAAAGGCAAAGAGATTAAAGGCCCTGTGCTGTTTCAGGGGGGCGTGGCAGCCAACCAGGGAATGAAGCGGGCTTTTGAAGAGGTATTAGGCTGTGAGGTTATCATACCGCCTTATTACAATGTCATGGGGGCGCTTGGTGCCGCCCTGCTGGCCCAGGAGGCCGCAGCCGGCAAACAAACCGCTTTCCGGGGCTTTGCGGTTATCGATGATATCTATCAGCCGCGCAGTTTTGAATGTGACGGCTGTCCCAATATGTGTGAGGTTGTTGAAATCAGCAGGAACGATCAAGTTGCCGCACGCTGGGGCGACCGCTGCGGCAAATGGGGCAAGCACTGTCAGGAGGAATAGTTTTGGAACCTTTATGTATTGGTTTGCCGCGTGGGCTTTTATATTATGAATATGGCGATTTATGGCAGAATTTTTTTGCAGCCCTTGGCGCCCGGGTCATTGTATCGGAAGAAACTACAAAGGCCATGCTTACGGACGGCGGGGTGCTGGGTGAGGTCTGCCTGCCGCTGAAGGCTTATGTCGGTCATGCCGCCAGTCTGACTGAGAAGGCCGACTGTCTGTTTGTGCCGCGGATTGTGAGCGTTGCCCGCCAGATGTACACCTGTCCGAAAATGATGGGCCTGCCGGATATTATCCGCAGTAATATTACTAATTTGCCGGAGGTTATCGATACCGATGTCAGCCTCTGGCAGCGGCAGGGAAGTTTAACTGAGGCCATACTCCGTATTGGCTGCCGGCTGGGACAGGGGAAAATTGCCAGCCTGGGGGCCTGGTACCAGGCCAGGCGGCAGCTTAGCGTAAAACAGCCTGCAATCAGCAAGGAACGATTGTCTGCCGGTTTACGGATTGGCTTGATTGGTCACTCTTACCTTATTCAGGACAAGTTTATCAGCATGAATGCCAGAGACAAACTTACTGCTATGGGGCTGAAGGTTATTACACCGGATCAGGTTCCGCCGTGGCAGGCCCAACTGGCTGCTCGTAAGCTCAATAAAAAAATTTATTGGTCCTATTGTCATCACTTAGCGGGAACTGCTCTGGCGCTTATTGATGAACAGGCTGTTGACGGTCTGCTTTTTATGACCTCCTTTAGTTGCGGCCCGGATTCGATGATCAGCGAAATCATCAGGCGCAAGGCGGAGGCCGGCAACATTCCCTTTATGCTGCTCAATACAGAGGAGCATACGGCTGAGGCTGGCTTTCTTACCCGCTTAGAGGCGTTTACTGATATGATCAAATGGAGGAACCGGCGATGATTGTTACTTTCCCGCATATGGGGCCATTGCATATCACGTTGCAAAGCCTGTTGCGCAGCCTTGGCCTCAAGGTAATGGCCCCTCCCCCCATCACTAAGAAAACGGTGGAAACCGGCGCCCGGTATGCGCCGGAGACAGCCTGCCTGCCGCTGAAGGTCACTTTAGGCAATTATATTGAAGCCCTGGAGGCCGGTGCCGACACGATTGTAACCTGCGGCGGCGTTGGTCCCTGCCGGCTGGGCTATTACGCCCAGGTCCAACAGGAAATCCTCACCGAACTGAACTATAAATTTACGATGGTGGTGATTGAACCTGATGTCCTGCAGGTGATTAAAACAATCCGCCAACTGGCGCCGCGGGCCGGGGTGAAGTCGGTGTACCGGGCTTTTACGCTGGCCGGGGCGAAAATGAATGCGCTGGACCTGCTGGGGGATGCGGTGCGTGAGATCCGGGCCACGGAAAAGCTGCCGGGAGCGGCGGATACGGTTTACCAGGAGGCGGCTGCCGAAATTGAGGCTGCCTCAGAGCTGGGGGAATTGCCGGACATTTGTGATATTTACCGGCACAAGCTGCTCCGGATTGAAAAAAACGGACAGATGCCGCTGCGGATTGGGCTGGTAGGTGAAATTTATGTCATGCTGGAAAATTTTGTTAATCTGGATCTGGAACAACGGCTTGGCCGGCTGGGGGTACATGTCCACCGGACAATGTCGTTAACAGATTATGTCCGTACGCATTTGTTAAGAAATAAGCCGTATCTGGCCAGGCATAAGGAAATTGCCACGGCGGCGGCCCCTTATCTTGGCCATGGTGTTGGCGGGCATGGCCTCCGCAGCATCGGGGCGACAGTGGAAATGGCCAAACAGGGCTTTGATGGTGTGCTGCATGTTTTTCCCTTTACCTGTATGCCGGAGGTGATCGCCAAAAATATTTTATACCAAGCCAGCAAAGAGCATGAAATCCCGGTATTGTCGCTGGCCTTTGACGAGCAGTCGGCCGAGGCTGGAGTGGTCACCCGCCTGGAAGCTTTTGTCGATCTGCTTAATTACCGGCGGCGCTGTGTCAAATCACCAAATCCTACCTGGAACGGGTAGGATTTTTATTGTTTGTGTAGAATAATTGTAACTTTGATCTTGTGACAAGCGCTGGTTGGGTAAGACAATCTGTATAACTGAGGTGATTTTGATGCATATTGTACTGGTAGAACCGGAAATACCCGGCAATACCGGTAATATTGCCAGGCTTTGTGCGGCTACCGGCTGTGAACTGCATTTGGTGAAGCCGCTTGGCTTTTCCATCGAAGACCGCTATTTGAAGCGGGCCGGGCTTGACTACTGGCATTTGGTCAAAGTGCATGTCCACGAGAATTTGGACGAGGTGCTTGACCTTTATTGCGGACATAGGATTTTTTTTAATACGACCAAAGCCGGCCGGCGCTATAGTGAGGTTGCCTATCAGGCTGACGATTTGCTGGTGTTTGGCAAAGAAACGGCAGGCTTGCCTGAGGCCTTGCTGACTGCTTATCCGGAAAACTGTATCCGCATTCCGATGCTGGCCGAAGCCCGGTCTTTGAATTTATCTAACGCCGTCGCTGTCGTTGTCTATGAAGCGCTTCGTCAGCAAGGGTTTGCGGATCTTATCTAATTAATCACCGGCAGGAAGGATGATTGCATGTTTGCACTATTTGGCCCCGCCGGCAATCCTGACGCTTTTTATGAGGCCGGTTACAAGGCCTCGGCCGAAATGCCGGTCTGGCTGGCCGGCCAGGCGTTACAGGCCTATGAATACCAATGCAGCCGCGGGGTGCATGTTGGCCAGGCTACGGCGGAGAGGGTAGGGGAGCAAACGGGGCGCTATGGCGTTAAGCTTAGTATTCATGCCCCTTATTACATAAGTCTGGCGACTGAGGATGAAACCATTGCCGGCAACACCATGCGCCACTTTTTGCGGTCACTGGAAGTGGCAAAATGGATGGGGGCCGACAGGATTGTTTTTCATACCGGCGGACCGGGCAAAGGGGGAGACCGGCGGCAGGCCATGGAGCGGGCCAAGCGCCTGTTGGCCCAAGTGCTGGACCAGTCTGAACGTCTGGGGCTGACGGCGCCTTACCTGCTGCCGGAGACAATGGGGAAACAAAATCAACTGGGTTCACTGGCGGAAGTACTGGCATTGTGCAAGCTATCCAACCGGGTAAGACCGGCTGTGGACTTCGGCCATTTACATGCCGTGACCGGCGGGGGCTATCTGACAATGCAGGAGTTTGCCGCTGTATTCGATACAATCGGCGAGGCACTGGGAACAGAGGCTGCCCGGAACCTGCACATTCATTTTAGCCGGATTGAGTTTACCAAAGCCGGTGAAAGGCGCCACTGGACTTTTGCCGATCCTTACGGACCGCCCCATGAGCCCCTGCTGGCAGTCATTGCCGAGCGGGGGTATACACCGCGGATTATCTGTGAGTCCGCTGGCACTCAGGCCCGGGACGCTGCTACAATGCAGGATTTTTATCAGGGGCTGTTGAAAAAAGATTTTTAATCGTATAAGAACATTATTTCACGCATAAGATAGATGGTGAATAACTGGAGGAATTGGTAATGAGCATACATGACAAAGCCCATGAGCTGGGCCGGGCGCTGCGGACCTCGGCGGAATACCAGGCATTTTTGTCTGCCAAAAAACAGCTTGACAGTGACGGGGCAGGCAAAAAAATGGTGCAGGATTTTTTTCAAAAAAAGCTGGCTGCCGAATATGATTTAATGGCTGGCAACCCTGAAGACAAGGCGAAGTCAGAGGAACTGCAAAAGCTGTATGAACTGCTTGCTTTGAATCCGCAAGCCCGGGATTTTATTCATGCTCATATGCGTTTTCAGCAAATTGCTGCTGATATTTACAAAATAATTGGCGATGCGGTTGCCGAAGGAATGGATTTATTTGGCAAAGAATGAGATGTTGGTGAGAAAGCCTGTGGAGTTTGCTGCCGAATTAAAAAAAGCTATTCCCCCGGAAAGGCTGCTGATTGATGAACCTATGTCCAAACACACTACCTTTAAGATTGGCGGCCCTGCTGATTATCTGGTGTTGCCGGCAACTGTCCGGGAAGTGGCAGCTGTGCTGGATACGGCCAAACAGTATGCGGTGCCTGTAACCGTGCTTGGCAATGGTTCCAATGTATTGGTTTTAGACCGGGGAATTCGGGGTCTTGTTGTTAAATTCGGCCCGGAAATGGGCTATATCAGGCATAGCGGCAGTACCTTATTTGCCGGCGCCGGCGCCTTATTGGCCGAGGTGTCAAAATATGCAGCCGCCCATAATCTGGCTGGTTTTGAGTTTGCCATCGGTATTCCCGGCAGTATCGGCGGTGCGGTATTTATGAATGCCGGCGCTTATGACGGTGATATGAGCCAGGTGGTGCAGGCTGTTACCGCCGTATGCGGCAGTGGTGAGCTCAGGCGTTTTACGCGGGAAGAGATTAAATTTGGTTACCGTCATAGTGTATTTCAGGAGAACGACTGTTTTGTCTGTGAAGTGGAACTAGCCTTAGCGGAAGGGGAAGATAACTCGATCCGCGGGCTGCTTGATGACTACACCAGCAAGCGGGAAAGCAAGCAGCCGCTGGAAATGCCCAGTGCCGGCAGTACGTTTAAGCGGCCTCAGGGTTACTTTGCCGGGACCTTGATTGAACAGGCCGGTCTAAAAGGCACCCGTGTTGGGGGGGCGCAGGTTTCGACAAAACATGCTGGTTTTATTATCAATGCCGGCGGAGCGACGGCTCAGGATGTGCTGGCACTCATCAGTAAGGTTCAGGACGGGGTTTATAAGCAATTTGGAATTTCACTGCATCCGGAAGTACGGGTACTGGGTGAGGAATAGTGTTTCTAAAAGCGCATAATGACGGTACGAGGGGTTGAGCTGAAACCTGGGTTTCAGCTCAACCCCTGTTTTTGTTATACAACATAAGGAACGCCCCTTGTTCAGGACCGGCAGTTGACTGAACGCCGGAGTAGTAGCGATGTGAATATTAATACAAAATCTGCTGGCCGGGGCCAATATTGCCGGCTTTGTCAAAGTGGCGGAAGCGATGAAAGCTGAGGGGATAGTATAGAAGGAAAATGCCTGCTTACGTGGAATTTAGAAATTAAACGTTTCAAAATTCCCGAAGGATAAAGTTTCTTTTATGGCACAATGCTAAAGAAAAGGAGCCAGGCGTATGCGTTTAACGTTTTTAGGAGCTGCCGGCATGGTTACCGGATCCTCCTACCTTTTAGAAACCGGTTCAAAAAAATATCTCGTTGACTGTGGTATGTTTCAGGGATCGAAAGCGATTGTTGCGCTAAACAGACGGCCATTTAGCTATAACCCGGCCGAAATTGACGGGGTACTCTTAACCCATGCCCATATTGACCATAGCGGCCTGATCCCCCGGTTGTGCAAACTGGGGTTTAAGGGGCCTGTTTATGCGACCAAGGTAACAGCGGAATTATGCAGTATTATGCTGCCCGACAGCGGGCATATTCAGGAGTTTGAGGCTGAAATTGCCAATCGCAAAGGCCAGCGTGCCGGTCGCAAGGTTGTGGAACCCCTCTATACTGTTGACGAAGCGTATGCCTGCCTGCAGCAGTTTTCTCCTGTTCCTTACGACGATAAGCTACGGCTTGCCGACGAAATTACGGTCTCTTTCCGGGATGCCGGCCATATACTTGGGTCATCGATGGTGGAAATCTGGGTAACTGAGAATGGGAATACAGCCAAACTCTTATTCTCAGGTGATTTGGGTCAGCCTGACCAGCCTATTATCAAGGACCCGACTATGATTGCCCAGGCCGACTATATTGTTGTTGAGTCCACTTACGGTGCCCGCAAGCATGAGCAGGAGGACCCGGTGGAGCTGCTGGCATCCTATGTTAATGACACTGTGGCCAGAGGCGGCAACCTGATCATCCCTTCCTTTGCCGTCGGCCGCACCCAGACGCTGCTGTACCATCTGCACATGCTGTTCAAGGGTGGTCTTATTCCGGACATACCTGTTATTATTGACAGTCCGCTGGCTATATCAGCGACAGATATATTTTTAAAAAATTCCCAGGAGTATGACCGGGAAGCCTATGATATGCTGTATAAAGACAATCAGCACCCCCTGCAGCTGCCGCAGCTGACCTATACCAAGACCGCCGATGAGTCCAAGGCCATCAATAAGCTGGACCGGCCGGCCATTATTATTTCTGCCAGCGGCATGGCAGATGCAGGCCGTGTCCTTCATCATCTGAAGCACAATCTGTGGCGGCCGGAGAGCGCAGTTTTGTTTGTTGGCTATCAGGCCCAGGGCAGTATGGGGCGGCGCTTGCTGGAAGGTGTTAAAAAGGTCAAAATTATGGGCGAAGAAATCAGTGTTAAGGCCAAAATTTATAACCTCGATGGCTTTTCCGCCCATGCCGACCAGGATCAGCTAATGACCTGGCTGGGTAAGTTTGAATCCAAACCGGCCAGCATCTTCATTGTCCATGGGGAAGAGGAGATGGCCGAACCGTTTGCTCAGCTTATTCATGAAAAGTTCGCCATTCCCACTTATATTCCGCAATATGGTGACTCCGTCCTGATTACAGGGCGTGAGTGGAAAGTCGAACCTTCGACAGTCACGGCTGTTGAGCCGGCGGTGCAGCAATTATGGGATTACCTGGCGGAAATGGAACGGGAATATGCCGAACTGCGGCGCAAACTGGAAGACGCGGTGGCTACAAATGCCGGCAGGCTCCCGGATGCATTCCGCCGTGTCGATAAAATCCGCGCCTTTACCAGGAAGACACTGAACGATTTATAATCAAAAAAAAACAGGTAAAAGGTAAAATTTAATTTGACATATGCGAACTGGTATAATATAGTGAATTGTGCATGACACTACAAAGGGTGCAAACAAGCATCCTTTTGTTCATTATAGGGAGGACAATCATTTTCATGGAACGCACAGACTTACGTAATATTGCCATCATTGCCCATGTTGACCACGGCAAAACGACTTTAGTAGACGCGATGCTTAAACAAAGCAATGTTTTCCGCGCCAATGAGCATGTAGCGGAGCGCGTAATGGATTCAAATGATCTGGAACGGGAACGGGGCATTACTATCTTATCCAAAAATACGGCGGTAATGTACAAGGAAACCAAGATTAATATTGTCGATACCCCCGGTCACGCTGATTTTGGCGGCGAGGTGGAACGGGTACTCAATATGGTTGACGGCGTATTGCTGTTGGTGGATGCTTTTGAAGGCCCCATGCCACAGACCAAATATGTTTTACGAAAAGCGCTGGAGCAAAAGCTTAAGCCCATTGTGGTGATTAATAAGATTGACCGCCCGGATCAACGGGTGGAAGAGGTTGTCGACGAGGTGCTGGAGCTGTTTATCGAGCTGGAAGCCAATGATGAACAGCTTGATTTCCCGGTCGTGTACGCCACCGCCAGGGAGGGCATTGCCAAAATGTCCATGGCGGACGACAGCGATAATTTGCAGCCCTTGTTTGCCTGTATTGAGAAAACAATACCTGCTCCCCGGGGCGAGATTGACGGGCCCCTTCAGGTTATGATTACCACCCTGGATTATGATGATTATGTTGGCCGCATTGCGATTGGCCGGGTCGTCAGAGGCCGTGTTGCCAGCGGTCAAAATGTTGTGATTCTTAACGGCGAGACCGAAACTAAGGCCAAAATTGGCAAAGTATACATTTATGAAGGCCTGAAGCGGACGGAGGTCAAGTCGGCGGCGTTAGGCGACATTATTGCCATGATCGGTCTGGAAGCAGTCAATATCGGCGATACGGTGGCAGATACGGAGAAGCCGGAGGCATTACCCACGATCAGAATTGACGAGCCGACGCTGGCAATGACATTTTCCGTCAATACCAGCCCGTTTGCGGGCCGTGAGGGCCAGTTTGTCACCTCCCGCCATGTCCGGGACCGCCTGTTCCGGGAAGCGGAAACCAATGTCAGCCTGCGGGTCACGGAGACTGGGAATGCCGATTCGTTTGAGGTGGCCGGCCGGGGCGAGCTGCATCTCTCGATCCTGATTGAGACCATGCGGCGGGAAGGCTATGAAATGCAAATCGGTAAACCGCAGGTAATTTATAAGCAAATCAACGGCAAGCGCTGCGAGCCGATGGAGTTTTTAACAATCGACGTTCCGCAGGAGTTTATGGGGGCAGTCATGGAATCGCTGGGGACCAGGCGGGCTGAGCTTGTCAATATGGTGGAACTGGCCGGCTACTTACGGATGGAATTTATTGTTCCGGCCCGGGGCCTGATCGGGTTTAGATCTGAATTCCTGACCAATACCAAAGGCAATGGCATTATGCATCATGTATTCCATGGTTATGTTCCGTACAAGGGCGACATTCCCGGCCGTACCCGGGGCGCGCTGGTGGCTTTCGAAGACGGTGAGACCACCGGTTACGGCATCAACAGTATTCAGGACCGGGGCATTATGTTTGTTGTGCCCGGCCAGGCTGTGTATCAGGGGATGATTGTCGGCGAAAATGCCCGGGAAATGGATATGGATGTTAACCCCTGCAAGAAAAAACATGTAACCAACATGCGGGCCAGCGGCACCGATGATGCCGTCCGCTTAACCCCGCCCCGCATCCTGAGCCTTGAACAGGCGCTGGAATATATTAATGACGATGAAGTGGTGGAGGTTACACCGCAAAGTATCCGCTTGCGCAAGGCCATCCTCGACCGGCATCTGCGCGGCCGCGAGCGGAAAAAAGAATCCCAGTAATGAGAGCAGGCTAGTGGGCTGGTCGCGGGATTGAGCAGGCGGCATCTCGTACAGGACAGAAAGCGGAGGGATAAAGGTGAGAATTGAAAAGGAAAATGCAATCCTATTGGTAGTGGATATTCAGGAAAAACTGTTTCCCCACATTAATCATCAGCAGGAACTACTTAAAAAAACGCTGACGTTGCTGGCCGGCCTGCAAGCTCTTGCCGTCCCCATGCTGGCCGCCCGGCAATATCCCCGGGGGCTTGGCGATACCGTTGAAGAGCTCCGGCCTTATTTTACTAACGGGTACTGGGATAAGCTGACCTTTAGCTGTTGCGGCAACGAGGCCCTACTGGACCGATTGCAGGCGAACGGCCGGAAAGCTGTCCTTATTGCCGGGATTGAGGCTCATATCTGTGTTCTCCAAACAGTGATCGATCTGAAAGATAACGGCTTTGTGCCTGTGGTCGTGACCGATGCGGTAGGCTCGCGCACTGACCGGGATTATGAGATTGCTTTGCGGCGGATGGAACAGGAGGGGGCTGTGCTGACCACGGTGGAATCGATCCTGTTTGAGCTTTGCCGTCAGGCCGGGTCAGATGCTTTTAAAATCATTTCGAAGCTGGTTAAATAGATGGCGGCTGCTGATCTGGTAGCCTAAAAAAGCCGGCCTGCGCACCAAGAGATGCGCAGGCCGGCTTTTCGGCTTTATGGCGATACTTTCCTAAACCGGTTCAATAAACCGAGTGGTCGCGCTGAGCTTATGTTTCTGCTACATATTTACAGTTCAATTCTAAGCAAAATCAAAAAAATGCATAGTATAGTAGTCTATGATAAGTTAACATAATAACTTTATGCGAGGAGGAAGATTACTCATGAAAAAACTGATCCTGACGACCATGCTTGCTTCTCTGACTCTGGCCGGTACGGCTTTTGCAAGTGTGCCGGGTATTGATACCGCCGCAGGGCAGGGGGAGATTGGTTATTCCCATTACAATTTAGAGAGCAGTGTGGACGTCCTTGGTGACATGGGCAAGCTGAAAAATAATAATTTTCAGGCTGCCTATGGTTTAAGCGATAAAATTGCTATTACCGGTGACTACCTGAATTCTGAGTCGCAAACCTTCTATTCTCCTATTTATGGCTACTTTAATGATATGAATCTGAATGCCACCGAAATCGGACTGCAGTATAAACTGAACAACAATCTTGCTGTTACTGTCGGTAATGTGAAGTCTGAGCTTGAAGCAAACAATGGTTCGGTGTCAACAAGTGAAATGTTTGCCGGTGTGGCCTATAAAGGCACCCTGGCAGACAAAGTGGGCAGTTATGCCTCCTATATCCGTTCCGAAAATGTGCAGGACTGGAAAGCCGGCCTGACTTATGGGGTAACAAGCAACATTACCCTTGATGCCGGGTATCGCAGTTTTGAAAATGATGATTTGGGTATTACGGCTAAAGGTATGGGCTTTGGCGCAAACTATAAATTCTGATAAGGGCATTGGCAGCGGGGCCGGCGCAAACAACAGGTTGGACTGTTGGCGCCGGTCCCGCCTGTGGGTTATAAACCTGAGCATTCTACATAATATGATAGGCTGCCAAAGGATTGATATCCTGTCAGCCTATTATTTTTATATATTTGCCATGAATTCTGTCTTTTAATAGTAGAAAAGCCCGGGCTACCGGGTCGTATTTATTGTTTTTTATTATTTATAGGACTTTTTCACCCTGATCTGGCAGGAATTAGCAAACCCATGTCGAATATCCCGAAAAATAGAATAAAATCCGAGAGGGAGGCAATAATCATGGCCCTTGGATTAATTGATAAATTAACAAATTTTTTAATACCGCCGGAGGAGCAGGCCGCCGGGGCTGAAAAGGCGGAAATAGCTGCTGCCAAAGACAGCAGGCCGGAAAACGAACGCCGCCCCCGGTTGAAAGTCCATAGTCAGTCGGCCGGAAGCCTGAAAATAATTGTTGATCTGCCAACAGGCTTTGATGATGTCCAGGCCTATGCTGACCACCTGCGCAATAATATCGCCGTTATTGTCAACTATCAGCAGGTCGATCTGGCTACCCAGCAGCGCATGAGTGATTTTCTCAACGGTGTATGTTATATTATGGATGGCTGTGTCCAGCGCATTTCCGGGCAGGTAGTCCTGTATACATACGCAAATATTGATGTTGATAAAAAAATATTTGCCTATTCGGTACCCACCTATGTACGGGTAAAGGAATAATCTACCTGAGGCTGCGCAGCTGCGATCAGACAGTTTTGCATAGCCTTTTTTATTTAAGCATATCTTACTTTTAGTACCGTGCAAGGTAGTGGAATTTTTAATTAATCAGGAGGTTCCAAGTGAGGATTCTTGTTGTTGAGGATGAAAAGCCCCTCCGGGAAGCCGTTACCGACGTCCTGCGGGAAGAAAACTATCTGGTGGACGGGGCTGCGACAGGGGATGAGGGATTATACCTGGCAGAACAGGGGATCCATGATTTGTATATTTTAGATATTATGCTGCCGGAAATAACCGGGCTGGAAATAGTCAAATGTTTGAGAAACAAGGGGATTACCACCCCCATTCTCCTCTTAACAGCCAGAGACAGTGTAGAGGATAAAGTGACAGGGTTAAATAACGGGGCCGATGACTACCTTGTAAAACCTTTTGCCGTGCCTGAGCTGCTGGCCAGGGTAAAAGCCCTGCTGCGCAGACGGGGCAATGTCGGACAGGAAGGCGAGATTTCCTACTGTGATATTTTAATCAACGACAAGCTCAAACAGGCTTCGCTTGGCGACCAGGTTTTGGATCTGACCCTCAAAGAGTTTGAGCTGTTGGAGTTTTTTGTGTTGAACAGTGAACAGATACTCACACGGGAACAGATTTTTGACCGGATCTGGGGCTTTGAATCAGAGACAACAGCAGGCATTGTTGATTTATATGTACATTACCTAAGAAAAAAATTAGCCCCTTACGGCCGGGATACGCTTATTAATACCGTCCGAGGGGCCGGCTTTATGTTGAGAGCCAAATAGCCATGTTTGCGAAAATCCTCCGTAAACTGACCTTAATGAACTCGGCCGTTGTTATTTTAATTTTTCTGACGTTTGGGGCAACGCTTTATTCCTATGTGAGTTCGCAACTGTTCGATAATATTGATACGGCCATGCGGGACCGGATTAGCGCCTTCCGGGTTGTTAACGGCCGGCCGGACATTAATTTAAGACGTTCGCGGTTTTTTGATCCCCGGGTAATTATGCTGCTGCGGGACGCCAGCGGCCAGGTCGTTATCTTAACCCCGTTCTCATCGGAAGAAGGGGAGAATCTGAAAACACTGGCCGCCCAAATGGAAACCGGCAGTCTGAAGGTAACGACCTATGCGGACCATATTTACCGGGTATTATGTTTACCCTACCAGTATGAAGAAAAAATATTGTTCCGGCAGGACGGCAGCAGGATTCTGGAGATTGACGAGGTTATTGCCGTGAGCATTGTTGATTCGGAGGTTGCCATGCTGCGCAATTTGCTGATCATTATTGCCAGTGGCCTGTTTGCCGGCATCGTAGTTCTTGGCTTTGCCGGGTATTACCTGGCCCGGCTGGCGCTGATCCCGATTCAGACCGCCTGGGACAGGCAACAGCAGTTTGTGGCTGATGCCTCCCATGAACTGCGGACACCGCTGGCAGTAGTTAAAACCAATGCCGAACTCATGCTGCGCCATCCGGAAAATACGGTCGAGCAGGAGAGCTCCCGGGTAACGAATATTCTGCGGGAAGCAATACGCATGAACAAACTTGTTTCCACCCTGCTTACCCTGGCGAGAGCGGATGCCAACCAGCTAGAACTGCAGCTCAAAGCATGCATGGTGGATGACGTGGTGGCGACAGTCGCTGAGCAGTTCAGACCCATGGCTGAGGTTAAAGGGCTGGAGCTGCAGGTCAGCATCGAGCCTCAGATTGAGATAACAGGCGACAGGGAGCGCCTGCATCAATTGATGGTTATCCTGTTGGATAATGCTTTGAAATATACCGCGCCGCCAGGGAAGATCACCATTGCCTGTTCGCGGGTGCAGCACCAGGTTGTATTGAAAGTGGAAGATACCGGCTGCGGGATAGTGCCTGAAGACCGGGACCGGATTTTTGACCGCTTCTTCCGCGGTGATAAAGCCCGGCACCGGGAAACCGGCGGTGCCGGACTCGGCCTCTCGATTGCGCAGTGGATTGTGGAAAAACACGGGGGCCGAATCCGGGTGGAAAGCACGCCTAATGTAGGAACACAATTTTATATCACCTTGCCTGTCAAAAGCAAGGTGTCATGACAGGCAAAACAGCAGGGGCAGCAAGCTCCTGCTGTTTTTGATTAATAAAGAACAACCTGTTGTCATATATTCTAAGAGAAAGGCCTGAAGTTCTGACGAGGGGAAGCGGTTAGATGAAAGGATTTAAGAGAAAAAACGGCAAGTTTGCTTCTTTAATCAGCTTAATTGCGCTGACAGCCATGCTAATGTTGTTTGCTGTTAATCTGCCTGTATTTCTGGGATCAACGGCCGGAAAAATCTTTATGGTTTTCTGGGGCGGCTTTGCTGCGGTTATGGGCGCTGCCCATGTTGTCCGCCTGGCAGCGCCCCGGGAACGCCGTCCGGCAATAGCGCCGCTTATGCCCGGCTTCAAGGATGCCCGCACCCGGAAGCAGCAGCGCTTAGTACGGGGCGCCAGGGGGTATCGATAGTTTGTTACTAAATGAAAAAACGTCCCGGCTAGCGCGGGACGTTCGGGCAGCGATATAAATTACGCCAGCAGTTTCAATACCTCTGCCAGGTGGTTGAGCATATTGTCCAAGTCCCCGCGGGTGATGACAAGCGGCGGCTGGAAGGCCATGACATTGCGGTCAGGCCCGTTTTTGCCGATGAGGATCCCCCGGTCTTTCATCTGTTCAAGAATCATATCAAGCTGCGCTGAGGCCGGCGATTGATCAGGGTTAACAAGCTCAGCCCCCACCATAAGGCCATGACCGCGGACATCGCCAATGAGCGGATGTTGCTTTTGCAGCTCGGTCAGTCCGTGTTTTAAATAGCTGCCAAGCTCTGCCGCCCGCTCCGGCAGGTTATATTTTGTTAATACCTTAAGGGTTGCGAGGGCTGCCGCCGAGGTTACCGGGTTGCCGCCCAGCGTCGAAGCACCGGGGCGGGTATAGGTATCGGCAATTTCAGGACGGGAAGTAAAGGCCCCGACCGGCGTACCGTTGCCGAGGGCTTTGGCCATCGTCATGATATCAGGTTCAACCCCATAGTGCTCAATGGCAAACATCTTGCCGGTACGGCCAAAGCCTGTCTGGACTTCGTCAATAATCAGCAGAATATTATGGTGGTCAAGAATTTCTTTTACCCGCTTAAAATAGCCGGGCGGCGGGGTAATAATGCCGCCGTTGCCCTGAATAGGCTCTGCGATCAAGGCTGCCACCCGGCCGGATGTAGCCGTTTTGATTACGGTTTCAACCTCATTGGCACAGGCTAAGTCACATTCGGGGTGGCGTTTGCCATAAGGGCAGCGATAACAATACGCATTAGGGGCAAAGCTTATACCGCCGACAGGGCTGGAATCAGTCCGCCACATGGACAAACCCGTCAGGCTCATGGTCAGTTTGGTGCGGCCGTGGAGTCCCTGCCGCAGGCTGATGAATTCCTGCCGGCCGGTATACAGCGAGGCCAGCAGGGCGGCCCCTTCATTGGCTTCCGTACCGCTGGCGCAAAAAAAAGTTTTTTGCAGGCGGCCAGGTGTGATTCGGGCCAGGCTCTCAGCCAGGTTGACAATCGTTTCGGTCAGGTAGATTGTACAGGTGTGCTGGAGGGTTTTCACCTGGTCGCAGATCGCCTCCGTAATTTCGGGGTGACAGTGCCCACAGTTGACAACCGATACGCCGGCAAAGCAGTCGAGGTACTGCCGGCCGGTATGGTCATAGAGGTACTGCATCTCGCCCCTGACCAGCTGCATCGGTTGAGCGTAGAAATGGTAAACACAGGGAATGATATATTCTTGCTTTTTGCGGACTATTTCTTCCGGTCCGAGGTAGTGTGCGCCGTTTATGTCAGTCATGGTTTCACCTCTTTGGTTACTATTCATACAGTGCCTTATCTGGACAGGCGGTAGCGGAAAGCGCCGATGCCCAGCTCCCGGGGACTGGCTGCTGCCAGCCTGCTGATCAGGTTTTTGTCAAAACTGCCGCCAGCACCGGCACTCAGCCTGTCCAGCTCATTCCGGTATGTGGCGGTAAGCAGACCGACAAGCTCCGGCCGGTAATGCTGGCCCTCAATCCGGTAGTTGCTGATACCGGTGCTGATCAGTGACGGCAGATGGGCCAGCAGGCAGAGGTCCTTGGCAAACAGGAGGTGATTGCGGGAATACTGGTCAATCTTAATCTCATGCCGTTCGCCGGCACTGTCCAGCAACGCATAGTGCTGCTCTGGATACAGCTGGGAATAGCTAGGGGCAGGAGCGTCCGCCAGGACGGCCGAGGGGATGCAATGATCAAGCACCATGGCTTCCAGGGCACCATGGACAATTATCTCCAGCGGCAGGTGGCTGGTGGGAGCCAGTTCGGCAATTTGTTCGAAGGCAGCCTCCAGGGAAATAGTGGCCTTGCCGGCCCCGTTGGCTTTCAGCCAGGCCGTGGTCAGGTGATTGAACAGGTTAAAGGAAAAATCGGCCTGCACCGGCAGGCTGGTGATTTGCCGGGCCAGACGCAGCATGCCGCTGTTTGAAACCAGCAGTCCGTGCGGTTTAATTGTCTCAAGACTGGTAAACAACTGCTCCAGTTCACCTGTTTCCCGCTCCATCGTAATCCGGGGAGTGGTAACAATCACCTGCGTGTTATATTGTCCGGCCAGGGCGACAGCCTGCTTAATGTCCTGCAGGGTCAGAGGTTTCTCCGGTTTAAAAGCCTCGCCGCCAATGTAGGCGACGTCGGCGCCGTTGGCAAAGGCGGCAGCCAAAGCATCCAGCCCGGCCACCCGCACTGCCAGCAGGGGGCGCTCGGCCGGAAACTGCCTGACAGTTTGGCGGGGCGGAAGCTTAACTGCCGGCATGACGGCAGGAACGGCAAGCCCGGCCTCTTTGACGGCCTGACTGAAAAAGCGCGGCTCCCGTTCGCCGCTGTAGCCGATCGAGCTGGGACCGGGATTGCCAAGGGCATAGCAGGTGGAAAAGTCCCGGGAACGGTAATCATACAGTTCCTGCCAGCCGGCGGGGTCCAAGGAATAACCGGCGGGATCGGCGATATAGCGGTCGATTGCCCGGCGATAGAGTTTTACAATGCGGCTGACAAAATCAGCGGTGCGCATGCGGCCTTCGATTTTAAAGGAGCATACACCGGCCTGAATGAGTTCCGGCAGGACATGGTACATACACATATCCTTCATTGCCAGCTTATAGGGGCCGGGATCGGCAGCCGCCGCGCGGCCGGTAGCGCTGTCAATCAGCTGATAAGGCCAGCGGCAGGGTTTCAGGCAGCGGCCACGGTTTGAACTTTGGCCGAAAACAATGCCCGAATGGTAACACTGGCCACTATGGGCCACACACATGTCGCCGTGGATAAAATATTCAAGTTCAATACCGGTGCGCTCCTTCAGCAAAGTGAGCTGAGTCAGTGACAGCTCGCGATTGGTTACCACCCGGGTTATGCCATAATCCATCAGCGTTTTTATGGAATGCTCATTATGGGTATTCATCATGACCGAGGCATGGAGCGGCACCGTCAGATTTAGCTGCCGCGCCAGTTCGAGAACAGCCAGGTCCTGAACAATCAGCGCATCCGGCTGCAGCTGGTTCAATAGCAGGAGGTAATCGCGCATGCCGGGGATTTCCCGTTCGCTGATCAGGTTATTAACGGTGACATAGAGGCGGACATTGTGCTTGTGGGCATATTGTACGGCCCTGGCCAGTTTTTCATCGTCAAAGTTGGTATCCGTGCGGTGCAGGCGCATATTAAAACGCTTGCCGCCGAGGTATACAGCATCAGCGCCGGCGGCAACCGCGGCTTCGAGCACCTCCCAGGTGCCGGCCGGTGCCAGCAGTTCAACAGATTGCGAGGTTAACAGCATGTATTTCACTCCAGATTTTGTATAGTCAATTATTCAAATACCTCTTTAGCCAGGGACAGCAGGGTTGGGGGCAGTTCAATGCCTAAATTGGCGGCAACAAAGGCATTAAGCTGAATCTCCGGCTGCTCGACAAGACCGACAGGAATATCGCCCGGTTTGGCGCCGGCCAGAATCCGGGCGGCTTTAGCGGCGCAGGCCCGGCCCAGTTCGTAGTGATTGGCCACAAGCGCCCCTAACGCCCCGGCCGGCACATTGGGAGCGTGCGAGGCAATCAGCGGCAGATTGGCGGCTTCCGCATAATAGGCCACACTGGCAAAGTTTTCTTCGATAATCCGGCCAATCGGCAAAAATAACGCATCAAGGCCGGGGGGCATTTTGTCAGGCAGCGCCGACAGATCTTCCGGTTTGTCGACAGGCAGGTCTACCAGTGTAAATAGTTGGCCGGCTGCCTGTTTGAAATTAGCTGTTTCCAGCAGGGCGTTGCTGTCACCGGTATGGTACAAAATACCGATGGTGCTGGCGGCAGGCAGCAGTTCCCGGATAAAAGCGGCTTTGGCGGCAGCCGGAACCATGCCGGCCACGCCGGTCGCTTTGCCGCCAGGCTTGTCCAGCGTCCGGACCAGGGACACGCCGACCGGATCAAATACCGGCGTGAATACCACCGGGATCGTGCGGTCTAATTGTACAGCCGCCTGGGCGGCCGGGGTTGAACAGGCAAAGATCAGATGTACCTTTTGCTCAGCCAGTTTGCCGGCCAGCTGCGGCAGGTCGCCTACGGCGCCGTCGGCGTTCAGATAATGAAATTCAGCGGCCAGGTTTTGTTCCGCCAGGCCGGCTTTAAAGCCATGCACGGCGTCGTCAAGGTTTTGTGTTAATTGGAGAATGCCAATATGATACAAATGTACAACACCTCTGGTTTTTCTTTTTATTACAGTTTCCACATTTAATTGATTAATACCTGCCCCAACTGGCGTAAAATAGCTGAATATCTTCACCTGGCTGGAATCTGTTCTGTGCCAGCCATAACTGGGAAAAGCATTGGCGGCTGCCGCGCAAGAGCAGCGGTAACCCGGGCGTGCCGGAAAATTCCGTGGGGACTTTGGCCGTAAAAAATAAAATAAATGCAATGATGACATTGACAACTGGAAAAAGACGGTTTATTATAGTATCAATCAATATATAGTACCAATTGCTGACTGGGATTAAACTAGAGGCTGTGTTCCTTAACCGGGATACAGCCTTTATTTTATCGTGATGGGGGCGCGGCTGGAGCTTTGCCGCTGTGTGGTGGCGGCTAATTGCATAAATCAGGTGAACAGGCTGATTAGTTAAAAACTAAAGGCAGAAAGATTTTTCTTTCTGCCTTTAGTTTTTATATAAGAAGAGCAAGGCCCGGGAGTAACCCAAAAATGAAAAAGCAGGGGGAAAAGTGTTGTGAGCAGGCAGCTAAATGAACGGCAAGCATGCCGGGGCGGTCTCGGGAGGCCGCGGCTGGAGTTTTGCCGGTGGTGGGGGCGGCTAATTGCATAAATCAGGTGAACAGGGCTGATTAGTTAAGAACTAAAGGCAGAAAGAGTTTTCTTTCTGCCTTTAGTTTTTATATAAGAAGGAGCAAGGCCGGGGAGTAACCCCAAAAACGAAAAGCAGGGAGGGAAGAGTGTTGTGAGCAGACAGCTAAATGAACGGCAAGCATGCCGGGTTGGTATCTCCAGGGGGACGCGGCCGGAGCTTTGCCGGAATTGCCGGTGTGATAATGGCTAGCTGCATAAGATCAGGCTGAATTCGGCTGATTAGTTATTAGGATAAGGAGGAACGCATGAAAAAGGTTATAGGAACGGTTCATAACAAGCTATTAAGTGTTTATTTATATCTCTTGGTGTTAATTTTGTGGGAAATAGCGCCACGGTTAGGCTGGGCCAGCGATGTATTTCTCCCCCCGCTGTCCCGGGTCATCCAGACAGCGATCGATTTAGGCTTGCCCAATGTCCTGATTTACATTTCGATCAGCCTCAAGCGGGTCTTTACCGGTTTTTCCCTTGCCACCTTGCTGGCGCTGCCGCTGGGCTTTATTCTGGCCGGAGCATTGCCCTGGCTGGCCAGATTTCTCAGGCCTTTGACGATTTTTCTCTCCAGTATCCCGCCGTTTATCTTGTTCCCGGTTTTTGTCATCATTGTGGGGGTGGGAGAGGGGGGGATTCATCTCGTTATTTTCTGGTCCTCTTTTTGGCCGATTCTGTTTACGACAATAGTAGGCATTCAAAATGTGGATACCCTTTTAATCCGGGCCGGTAGAGCGCTGAATGCCAATAAGCTGGAAATTTTTTTAAAAATCGTGCTGCCTGGCGCAATGCCGACCATTATTTCCGGCGTGCGGACAGGTTTGACGATGAGCTTTTTTATGCTGATCGGCGCTGAGAGTATGGGGGCGGATTCCGGGTTGGGCTGGATGATTCACAATGCGGAGAGCATGGGCTTTGTAGAGCGGATCTACTTGGGCGCTATCCTGGTCGCAGGCGTAGGTTTTATTTTGAATTATGCGCTTGAAACTTTGGAGAGCATCGTGCTGTATTGGCAGGAGCAGGAGTTGCCCCAGGAGATGAAAAGAGTTACTGCCTGAAAAGCGGAGCGACGGCAAGTATAAAAATTATCCGGAGGAGGTTATCTGCTGCATGAAACTTTTGCTGCCGAAACTGAAAAGGTTGGCGTTTAACAGCACTTCAATTATTTTATTCTTTATTTTTTGGGAATTTGGACCCCGTCTAATCCCCGAGGGGGTTATTTCCCCAGCCTCCGCTGCCATAATCGCCCTCGGCGAAGCGGCGGCTTCGGGCATATTGTGGGAGCAGACACTGATCAGCTTGGAACGGGTCGTCATGGGTTTTAGTCTGTCTGTGCTGATCGGCGTGCCTCTCGGATTTTTACTGGGAACTTTTTTTGAATCGGCGGAGAGGGCCCTGCTGCCTTTTCTGCGCACATGTGAAAAATTGAATCCTTTTGCGATTATTCCCATCTTTATGATTTTTTTCGGCATCGGTACGCTGGAGAAAGTAGTGGTCATATTTTGGTCCACCTTGTGGCCGGTGCTTTTCAATACGATGACCGGCGCGCGCAATATGGACCGCAATCTGCTAAAGGCGGCCCGCTCCATGGGAACAACCCGCTGGGAATTGTTGCGCAAAGTCATTTTGCCTTACGCCCTGCCCAATATTTTCATCGGCATTGAGATAGCGGCGCAAATTGCTTTCTTTATGATCATCGCTTCGGAGGTGATTGGCGCCAGCACTGGTCTTGGCTGGTTCTATATCAGCTCCACTCACAGGTATGAGCTGGCCTTAATGTACGGTATCGTTCTCTATATTACCATACTGGCAATTGGGGTCAACGTTACTTTTGCGCGGCTGAAAAAACGTTTCCTGGTCTGGAAAGAGGCTTCGCAACTGAGCTAAGCCGCCGGGAAAATAAGTCCGGCCTGAACCGGATTGAAATAAATATAAGCAAAAAAGGAGGCAAAAAATATGACTGACAGGGGTCGAAAAAACAAATTTATCATTATCGGGGCTGTGACAGCAGTTCTGGCAGTGGCAATCGGGATTGGCAGCTTTTATGGACAAACGAAGAAGGGGATTTCAACGGGAGCGGAAATTCAGGGAGCAATTGGCTTACGGGACTTAAAGAGCGGAGGTTTTGACCCGGCCGCTTCGGGGAAAAAGGTGCTGACAATTAAGACTGACACCAAAAAGAACTGCGGTTCCACGCCCTGGGTCGTGGCCGAGAAAAAAGGCTTTTTTGCCGAGGAAGGGTTGAATGTTGAATATACCGGCGAATTGAAAACCCCTCAGATATTGCCTTCGGTGTTAAACGGAACCAATGACGTGGCAACAGCCCATATCAACGCGCTGGCTACGTATATCGCCGCTGGCGCCAAAATTAAAGCAGTCACTCTAAACGGCGTCGACCCCACCCCGGACGTGGATCCAAAATACCGGCATATGCGCTATTATCTGAGTCCGAAACTGGGGGTCAACTCCCTGGCGGAACTGGTTGAACTGAGAAAAAGCCAAAACAAGAAGGTTACGATCAACGGTACGAAGCCTATTTGTACAACATTTATCGCCGACAACGCCTTTGATCATCTAGGCTATGGCCGGGAGCACATTCAATTCGTGTCTTTTGACAGTGATACGGCGGCTCTGCAGGCTGCCCAACAGGGCAATCTGGATATTGTCGGGGTTCACCCTCCCTTTTACAAGCTGGCGGCGGATTCCAAGCTGCTGCAAGTATTTGACACGCTGGACACCGGCCTGGGGGAAGCTGCGGGAACCGGAGCTTATTACTTTACCGAGCAATTCATCAAGGAAAACCCGGAGGCCGTAGCGCGCTTTGTCCGGGCGATCCGAAAAGCCAATGCCTGGAGCGTCGATCCGAAAAATGAAGCCGAAGGCATTAAACTGACGGGGGATTATATTGGGCAGCCGGTCAACGCGGTTCACTATTATTATACCGGCAAGGGCATTCCGGACAGATTGCTTCAGCCCTGGATTGATGATCTTGTCAAAGACGGTTATCTGTCACAAGGGCAGCTAAGTGTAAACGATCTGGTTGTCAAGGAGTTTGCCAACTAAACTGAAAACAGCAGGGGTTGGACGGTCCGGGGGGCAATAGTCCCCCGGCGCTGTCGGTTAGCAAACAGGTGCCGGCACAGTGCAGAGCCCAGCCAGGCCTCCTGCGGGCAAGCAGATTGTATCAATTCAGAGGGAAAAAGGGAAAGGGGTGGAGTGTAATGGCCATTAACTTAAAGACAACAGAAGCGAAGGTGAGAGAGAACCGGTTGTCTTCTATTATTGCGTATAAGGGCTCGATAAAGGATTTGGTTGCCCAGGCCGGCGGTTGCAGCTTAAAAGGCGGCGACCGCTGCTTTTCGCAGGCCACGTCCTGCAGCTTAGGCTGCGCCCAGGGACAACTCTTAATGATTAAGGATGCCGCCGTTGTGGGGCATAGCGCCATTGGCTGCGGCTCAGATACCATGCAGGCCAATATCAATAAACGGCGGGGGCATTTTTCGCGGGGCTGGGAAGTGGAGGACATTCGTTATATTAATACCAATATGACGGAAGAAGCCACTGTTTTTGGCGGAAAAGCCAAACTCAGGGAAGGGGTAAGAGAAGCCTACCGGCGTTTCCAGCCAAAAGTCATTTTTGTAACAACATCCTGCGTGTCCGGCATTATTGGTGAGGATGTCAGTGGAATTTTAAAAGAACTGGAAAAAGAAATCCCTGTGCCGTTGGTGCCGGTTCACTGCGAAGGGTTCCGCTCCAAGCTGTGGGCCTCCGGCTTTGATGCCGCCTTCCATGCCCTGTTGACCTATATTGTAAAACCGGCGCAGCAAAAACGGCCGGATTTGGTGAATATCATTAATTTTGCCGGTGTTGGCAGGGCGCAGGTTATCCGCCTGCTGAACCGCCTGGATCTGGAGCCGCAGTTTATTGTCCAGTTTACCACCCTGGAGCAAGTGGAAAGATTGTCGGAGGCCGCGGCTACCTTAAGTTTCTGCGGCACGCTGGGCAGTTATCTGGCGACAGGGCTGGAAGAGCATTTCGGCGTTCCCTATATTAAATCGCTGCAGCCTCATGGCATTGCCGGCACAGACAGCTGGCTCAGGGAACTGGGGCGTGTATTGGGGAAAGAGGCCGAGGTGGAGGAACTCATTGCCGCAGAGAAAGCTGCCATTACCGCGGAACTGGCCGAATTGCAGGCTAAACTCAGAGGCAAGCGCGTGGTCATCGGTATGGGTCCAAGTTTTGCCCAGAATTATGTCCGGGTTTTGCGGGAACTGGCGATGGATGTGGTGTGGACGGCGAGCTGGCATCTGGACCAGCGCCATGATTACGGCGAAGTTCCCGCTGCCGCCCTGAATCTGGCCGAAGGCGGCAAGGATATTCCATACAGTGTGAGTGATCTGCAGATCTTTGAAATTACGAATTTGCTGCGGGAATTAAAACCGGATGTCTATGTCTGCCGGCATGGCGGCATGGCGGTCTGGGCGGCTAAATTGGGCATACCCACTATCTTTGTCAATGATGAATACCAGTCCTTTGGCTATCAGGGGCTGATTAATTTTGGCACCCGCATTGCCGATGCGTTGGCTAATCCGACCTTTGTCCGGTATCTGGCCGGCAAGATTAAATTGCCGTATACCGACTGGTGGCTGCAGCAAAATGCTTTTAAATATTTGGATGAGGCAACATACAGCGAAGCAGGGCACACCAGGGAGGTTATTTAGTGGTTAAGGTGATTGAACAGCCCCGGTATTCGTGCGCCCTGGCGGCACTGTATTCCGTGCTGGCTATCAACAGGGCGGTGCCTATTCTGCATGCCGGGCCAGGCTGCGGCCAGCGTTTATCCATCGCATTAAGCAATACAAACGGCTATCAGGGGACCGGTTATGCCGGCGGGCACGCCATGCCCTGCACCAACAGCACGGAAGCCGAGGTGGTGTTTGGCGGCGAAAAAAAGCTAACAGAGCTTATCGCCCAGAGTCTGCGGGTGATGGATGCCGATTTGTATGTGGTGCTTACCGGCTGCACCGCCGATATTGTCGGTGATGATGTTCTGGAGGTGGCCAGAGGCTTCCAAAAGAAAGGAGCGCCGTTGGTTTGCGCTCAAACCGGCGGTTTTAGCGGCAATAATCTGTATGGGCATGAACGGATACTGGCCGCGATCATTGACCAGTATCTGCAGCCGGCACCGGAACGGGAGCCCGGCCTGGTCAACGTGTTTTCCGTAGTTCCCTTCTATGATGCTTTTTGGGCAGGCAACCTGCAGGCCCTGCATAACCTCTTAACAGCAATTGGCTTAAAACCCAATATTATTTTCGGGCCTGCCGGCGGTGTGGAGGCCATAAAGAAAATACCGCAGGCCCAATTTAATCTGCTCGTGTCGCCCTGGGTCGGCTTAAATAATGTAAAAAGCCTGGAAGAAAAATTCGGCACGCCGTATTTGCATCATCCACTGCTGCCGATTGGCCCCACCGCGACAGGCGACTTTCTGCGGCGTGTCGGCGAGTTTGCCGGGCTGGCGGCAGAGCAGGTGGAAACAGTGATCAAAGAGCTGGAAAAACCGTATGATTATTACATTGAACGCTCGGCGGAATATCTGTTGCAGGCGCGGGCCGGCCTGCCCGGCCGTTTCATTACCATTACCGACAGCTTTTACGGGCTGGGCATTGCCAAATTTTTAGTAAACGATCTGGGCTTTTTACCGGGGCCCCAGTTTATTATGGATAATATCCCGCAGCGGCAGCAGGCTGATATAAAAGCGCAGTTTGAACAGTTAAGCGATACCGTTTCCGCTCAGGTGGTGTTCACCAATGACAGCGGCACGATGAGGGATAATCTGCGGGCCGCCAAATTCAGAGGCAGGCCGCTGATTATTGGCAGCGGCTGGGATCAGGTGCTGGCGAAGGAGCTCAATGGCTATCATCTTTCCGTTGCTTTCCCCGTCTCCAACCGCTTTGTTTTAAACAGCAGTTATGTAGGCTATGACGGCGCGCTGCGTTTGGCGGAAGATATCTTTACGACTTTGGTCAGTGCAAGTTATTGAAGCTGTGTACTGACCAGATATAATCAATAGACTGGAGGAATAAGCATTGAGGCAAATTGCGATATATGGCAAAGGCGGCATCGGCAAATCCACAACCACCCAAAATACGGTAGCGGCTTTGGCGGAAGACGGCAACCACGTTATGGTGGTAGGCTGCGATCCCAAGGCCGACTCCACCCGTTTGCTGCTAAACGGCCTGTGTCAGAAAACGGTTTTGGACACCCTGCGTGATGAAGGTGGCGACATTGAGCTTACAGCTATTTTAAAATCCGGCTACGGCAACACCAAATGCGTAGAGTCCGGCGGTCCGGAACCAGGTGTAGGCTGCGCGGGACGCGGCATCATTACGTCCATAAACATGCTTGAATCCCTGGGCGCTTATACCAGTGACCTGGACTATGTATTCTACGATGTGCTGGGAGACGTTGTGTGCGGCGGTTTCGCCATGCCGATCCGGGAAGGCAAGGCTCAGGAAATTTATATTGTTGCTTCCGGCGAATTGATGGCGCTTTATGCTGCCAACAACATTGCCAAAGGTGTGCAAAAATTTGCCAAATCCGGCGGTGTGCGCTTGGGCGGCATCATTTGCAACAGCCGTAAGGTTGATAATGAATACGCTCTGCTGGAAGCGTTCGCTACAGAACTCGGTTCTCAGTTGATCCATTTCGTACCGCGCGACAATATCGTACAAAGAGCGGAAATCAACAAGAAAACCGTTATCGACTTTGATCCCCAAGCCAATCAGGCGGATGAATACCGCAAGCTGGCCGCGAACATCAAAAACAACGGCATGTTCGTCATTCCGAAACCGATGACCCAGGACCGCCTGGAAGAACTTATGATGCAGCATGGTTTTCTGGATGCAATCGCTTAAATCATAAGCATAAGGAAGTTGATTGGTAGTGGAATATACATTTCCTCCACTATTTGAGTCCATGAGTCGGACACAGGGCTATGTATTGAATGTCTTTACTTATCCTGAATACAGAAATAAAGGCTATGGAACAGGATTACTGAATTTTATTATCACAAAGGCGCAAGAAAAGCTAATAGATCGGTTATACCTCCATGCAACCACAATGGGAGAACCCCTATATCGAAGATTGGGGTTTTCCGAGCCGAGAGAGAAAGCCATGCTGGTAAACCTTAAAACCATATAAAAATAATGTTATCATACAAAATGGGCTGCCGACTGATGGATGATTAGAGGTTGTATTCCTTAGCGGGTACAGCCTTTTTATCATGTGGCCCAAACAACCCCCAACCCGTACGAGACGGAACTCATTCATGCCTGTTACGACTTGGGATTTCTGGTGAAGTTTCGATGGGCAAGGTTTAATAATCGAAGTAAAAAAGGGGGGGAGGACATGAAAATAGAGCAGGGGAGGGAATTGGGTTATCACGTCATGAGTATATGTATTCTGATGGGAAGTATGAGAAAGAACGGGAATACGGAAGCGCTGTTACGGCCGTTTATAGAGCAACTAAAATTGGAGGGAATAGATGTTCAGTATATATGGCTTTGTGACAAGCATATGGAACCATGCAGGAGTTGTTTTGTTTGTCAAAGCATTGAAGGCCGACCCGGTTGTCCTATTGACGATGAAATGGAGCAGATCTACAAAGCAATATAGTTTTTGCCACGCCAATATACTCTTGGTTTTGCACTGCACCAATGAAAATCGTTATGGACAGACTTTTCAGTATGAATAAATATTATGGAAATACCAAGAGGCATTATAGCCTATGGGAAGGTAAGAAGTGTGCCATTATAGCTACTTGTGGTTACGAAACTAAAAATGGTGCGGATTTGTTTGAAGCAGGAGTAAAACGCCTTGTAGAACATTCACATCTTCATTATCTGGGAATGTTAGCCGTTAGAGATATTAACGGAATTACTGATTTCGAAACTGAAGAAGTTATTGATAAGGCTAAAAAATTTGCATTAGCTGTTAAATATTTAATACTATAACGCCCAATAGAATTTTTCCCCAAGCTAACTATTATTGACAATATGGAAATTTTATGAAATGAGTTTTAAAAGTGAGTATGCCGAACGGCAAAGTTGCCTGAGCTGCATAGAGGCTTGGAAGCCTTACACGTGGAATAGCACCCCGCGGAGTCACATTATTGTGATTTTGCGGGGTTTTCTATGTGTTGGAGAGCATTTACTCTATGATGTAGGATGAAAGAAGGTAGGAAAAATGAGCAAACTTTTTTTCCAGAATACACCACAACTGGAGACAGAACGATTACTGTTAAGAAAACTTGTACCCGAAGATGCAACAGACATTTTTGAGTATGCTGGGGATGATGATGTAGCGAAATATATGTCATGGGATACCCATAAGACCATAGAAGATTCCCAGCGGTTTATTAATTTTACGTTGGACAGATATATAAAAGATGATCCCGGTGAATGGGGGATCATTCTTAAAGAAAGCGGAAAACTTATCGGGGCTGTGGGCTTTCATGGATTTGATAATAAAAATAGCCGGGCAGAAATAGGATATGTGCTGGGACGCCGGTATTGGGGGAAAGGTATTATGCCTGAGACAGTTCACAGAGTATTCCGGTTTGCTTTTACTGAGCTGAACCTTAATCGCATTGAGTGTGTTCATGCTTTGCCCAATGAAAAATCAGGCAGAGTCATGCAAAAGACGGGAATGACCTTTGAAGGCATTGCCCGGGAGAGAATATTTGTCAAAGGCAGGTATTGGGATGTAAAGCAATATGCTATTCTTCGGTCAGATTGGAATGAGCAGGGGGTGATAAATTATGAAGAGGTTGTGCGATATACGCCAGCGCTAATAAAGGCTTGAGAGCAAGTTCATAACAGGACGATGGACAATGATGATGCCACAGTGGATGTTTTAATAGCTGCCGCTTGAATGAAGTCGCCTTGGTGACACAAACCAACACATCTCAATTGTTAGTTATTGACAATACAATTATGTCCAAGTAAAATACAATTATTAATATATCCAGAGATTGACAATAGCTTTATTAACATTGTAGCTGATCAGTAAAGTACTGAAGGCAAAGGCTCTGCTAAGCAGACCTTTGCCTTCTTATTTTCTTTGTTTGGTTATGAGACCGAATGCAATTCGCGTACAGAAAGAAAAGAGGAATGATGCTTGATGAAAGAACAGCTTGTTCGCAAAATTATTGATCTGGAAAACCGCGGCTGCAAGTGCTGGCAAACGATTGTGAGGAATGTTTATGTTGAAATTAGTTAAACCCTCTGCGGAGTACACAAAGCAGATTGCGGAATATAGAGCGGAATTTCCTGTTGAACGAGAAAGGGCCACATATGACCCGAGCAGAATACCCGGTACGGATTATCTTGAGAATTACGACAATGTGCTTGACTGGCTCGCATTTTGCGAAAGTATGGCTGATAAATTAACTTGGCATATGACCGTCCGTGAAAGCGACAACAGACTTGTCGGCTTCGTTGTGTTTCGTCACAAGCTCGAATACGATGATGACGATAGAGAATTTGCCTCGAACTTCGGCTATTCAATTCGTCCAAGCGAACGCGGCAAAGGATACGCAAAAGAGCAGTTGCGGCTTGGCTTACAGAAAGCAATAGCCTTCGGGCTTGATAAAGTACGAATTATTTGTCGTGATATAAACATTGGCAGCAATAAAACAATTCTTGCCAATGGCGGTATTTACGTTGACACGATTCACGGCGAGGAGTCGGGCTTGAATGTTAATCGTTACGATATTCAGATGAGTATTTAATGTTGATTTGCCGCTACTCTAGAAAAATGCACCGCTGGGTACAATTTTAACATGCAACATCATTAGAAGCGGTTAAAAGACGGAAGCCGAGTTAAATATTTTAAAGTCGCAATGAGGATAAAAGATATTATGAAATAATGATGGAATCGATAATGCCTAATTGCATCTGTGCATACGGACTTTGACTGGATAACAGTGACTGGAGGATTATACCAATATGAAAATTACGGATTATTCCCCAATAGCAAGTAAATATGACAGCAATGCGTACCGACAAAAAATTTCTGAGGATGTTGTCCTAAAAGACTATATTGCCAGACAGCGGTTACTGGAATACCATGTTCTTGATTTAGCCTGTGGAACGGGAATCTATCTTTGCAATCAAAGGGAATACTTTAGTGATCCCGCTATTTGCTGGTATGGACTTGATGCTTCTTTGGACATGCTGCAGATCGCCAGAAACAAAATCAAGTATAAGAATGTTTCTGTTGATCAGGGACTAGCGGAAAACTTGCCATATGAGGCCAATTATTTTGATTATATTGTCAACAATTTTGCCTTTCAGCATTTTACAGAAAAAGCACAGGCATTGGATGAGATAACACGTGTTTTAAAGGTGCAAGGCGTATTTAAGATGCATAATATTGCCATACACGAAATGAAAAATTGGTGGGTTTATAAGTATTTTCCTGCTGCTTATTTCGAAGATTTGAAAAGATTTTGGGAGAAAGAGCTAATCTTCCAGGAACTCACTAAGCGTGGCTTTACTGTGAAAACTCATATAACATACGCAATGCAATCTAAAGCTATATCTGAGTTGTTACCCTATGCTGAAAATAGGGATATTTCGGTCCTGACTTTGCTAGATGAACAAGATTATGTACAGGGCTTAGAACAAATGCAGGCTGCAGTATATAAACAACCGGCCGCCAAAGTGATCTGCGATTTTGCCGATTTGTATTGTATTGCAACAAAACACTAAGCAGGCGGGACGGTCTTTAACACGGAGCGAGAATGCGGGGGTGTAACTCTTGGGAATGTCGTCAGGTATTTTAAGCTTGGTGAAACCGAATAAGGAGCTAAAAACGGAGTATCTTGCCATGATTGCGGAATGGAATCAAAGTGGGGAAAAGAAGGTGCCATGGGTGCTGGTGGAAGAGTCCGATGATTTTGAGGCGCTGCTGGCAAGATGGGAGAATTATAGCCGGGGACTTGGAATCAAGGAAGGGTTTGTGCCTCACTCAACATACTGGTTGGTCAGAAATGATAATAAAGTCTTAGGCGCGGTTAATATCCGGCATACATTGAATGATGGCCTGAAACATAGAGGGGGACATATCGGGTATGGGATCAGACCCAGTGAAAGAAGGAACGGTTATGCCCGGGAAATGCTCCGGCTGGCGCTGGAAATCGCCCGCAAAATGGATATTACCAAAGTTCTTATCACCTGTGACAAAGAAAATATGGCCTCCGTAAAAACCATTGTTGGCAATGGCGGTGTTCTTGACTCAGAAGGTATTGAAAGCGGAGTGGTTTTTCAAAGGTATTGGATAGTTTAGGGTGTGAGTATTTAGAGAGGGGAGTATATATGAGTGTTACTTTTTATGCCACTGGAGCGGTGGAAGACAGCAGGTTAACATTTGCCGTTATCTGTGCCAGATTTAATCATCAGTGGATTTATGCCCGGCATAGAGAACGGGATACCTGGGAAATTCCCGGCGGACATCGCGAAAACGGAGAAACCATTCGCGAAACAGCCCGGCGGGAATTATTTGAGGAGACCGGCGCACTGCAATTTGAACTGGAGAGTATTTCTGATTGTTCCATAGAGTTTAAGGGTGGTCTCCGGTACGGGAGGCTGTTTTTCGCAGAAGTACAAGAGATCGGCGAGTTGCCGCCAATGGAAATAGCCAGAATTGCGTATTTTGCAACAATACCAGACCAGTTGACATATCCGCATACCCATCCGTATTTCCATGCAAGAGTTCTGTCCCTTAAAAACGGAAGTAGGTAGAATGCAAAGGAGCATTGATGAGGTGAACTTTTGCATGGCCCGTCAGCTATATTATAAGAAGAATTGCTTGCAACTGCGCAGCAAGCAGGGAGGTTACTACTCATGGTTCCTGATATGGAACAACCGGAAGAAGAAGTTAGCAAATGATTAATTTACATGATGTAAGGCTGTTTTTAAAGATAATTTTAATAAGTGAAAACAACGCTTATTGACTAAATACGCAATGTATTTTAACCGCAAATATCATCGTAGTGGAATGCTGACATTTCCTGGGGTGTTGTGGCAAAAAAAAATGACAGAAAAGGAACGTCCCCTCCGTCCAAACTTTGCTTTTATGGCAAAAAAAAACGAAAATTCATAGTAACCTCCCGGTAAACTATATATAATATATATAATTGGAAAATAAAAAAGTGAATAGGAACGGCAATGATAAAAGCTACGGCTTATAAATCTCTGCAGAGAACCGGTAGTTGGTGCGAATCGGTGAGAGTTTAAGCCTTTCCACTTTTAGAGCTGCGGTGATAAGCCGGAGGGGCGTGCCCTTTACAGCGCGTTCAAGGGGTCGGTTTATGAGCCGGCAATTTGGGTGGCAACGCGGATACCTTCCGTCCCATATCAGTTGTATGGGACGGGAGGATCTTTTATTTTCTTGGACTGATACAACATAGGTGCAAAAAGTTTCTGAGGAGGAGAACTATGTTAGACATTAAATTATTGCGGATCAAGCCTGAGGTAGTAAAAGATAATATCCGGAGAAAATTTCAAGATAATAAGCTGGTACTGGTAGACGAAGTGATTGAACTGGAGCGCAAAGCCCGCGAACTAAAATCTCGCTGCGACTTTCTCCGAAATCAGCGAAATTCCGTTAGCAAAGAGATTGGCGTAATGTTGTCCAAGGGACAAAAAGAAGAGGCCGAACAAACAAAGGCGAAGATCGCGGCCCTTGCTGAAGAACTAGCCCGTTTTGAAAAACTAGAAAACCAATTGACCGCCCAGATTCGTGAAAGAATGCTGGTCATTCCTAATATTATCGATCCATCGGTGCCAATCGGCCAAGATGATAGTGAAAACGTTGAACTGGAGCGGTTTGGTGAACCGGTTACGCCTAATTTCGCGGTGCCCTATCATATCGATATTATGGAAAAATTGCAGGGTGTTGATCTGGAGGCTGCGCGAAAAACCAGTGGCAACGGCTTTTATTATCTTTGCGGGGATATTGCCCGGCTACATTCGGCAATTCTCTCTTATGCCCGGGATTTTATGATTGACAGAGGCTTTACCTATTACATTCCGCCCTTTATGATCCGCAGTAAGGTCGTGGCTGGTGTTATGAGTTTTTCCGAGATGGAAAATATGATGTACAAAATTGCAGGCGAGGACCTATACCTAATTGGAACAAGCGAGCATTCCATGATTGGTAAATTTATCAACACAAGCCTGGATGAGGAACAGCTGCCGCAAACCTTAACCAGTTATTCGCCTTGTTTTCGCAAAGAAGTGGGCGCCCATGGCATCGAGGAACGAGGCGTGTACCGAATCCACCAATTTGAAAAACAAGAAATGATAGTGGTTTGTAAACCCGAGGAAAGTGCCCGGTGGTTTAAAATATTGTACCAAAATACCATTGACTTCTTTCGTTCATTACATATTCCCGTGCGTACCATAGAATGTTGTTCAGGTGATTTGGCAGACTTAAAAGTTAAGAGTATCGATGTTGAAGCTTGGTCGCCTCGTCAACAAAAGTACTTTGAAGTGGGGAGTTGTTCCAATTTAGGTGACGCGCAAGCACGCCGACTAGGTATCCGCGTGAAAAACAAGGAAAATGGCAACTATTTCGCCCATACTCTCAATAACACGGTGGTGGCGCCCCCGCGAATGCTAATCGCTTTCCTGGAAAACAATCTGAATGAGGACGGTACAATCACGGTCCCACAGCCGCTCAGAATGTATATGGGCGGAAAAGAGTTTATTAAATAGAATACAGAATAACCAAGTAAATTTCGCAGGCTTTGATAGGAAAATCAAAAACCTTTATAGAAAATAAAGAGTAATCCATCATATTGGAATAGCTATTACAATTGCGGGGGAGTATCTGAATGCCAATATATGAATATTCTTGTAAGAAATGTGGTAAAGCAGTGGAATTGTTGCAGAAAAGTGGTACAGATAACGCTGGTATACCTTGTCCTGCCTGTAGTGAAGACACTTTGACAAAAGTGCTTTCAGTAACAGCACCATCCCAGATGGCTAAGCGGTCAACAACTGGGTGCGATATGGCCAGGCATACAGGCGGCTGTGGTGGCTGCTGCTCTGGTTGTCGCTAAAAAGCAGTGATAGATAGTTCGATGCTTTATATATGAGAGGTAAAAAATGTTGAACAAATCTGGGATAAGCCATGGCGAGAATATAGCGTTTGTCCATCTCCACAATCATACTGAATATAGTCTGTTAGACGGAGCCGGGCGGATTGCCGACCTGGTACGCCGGGCGAAGGAGCTGGGGATGCCGGCGGTGGCGATGACTGATCATGGCACGATGTATGGTACAATTGATTTTTATAAACAAGCAAAAAAGCAGGGGATTAAGCCAATTATCGGCTGCGAGGTCTATATCGCCCCCCGCTCCCGGTTTGATAAGGCCGCTGTAGAGGGCGAAGCCTATTATCACCTGATTTTGCTGGCAGCCAATGAGCAGGGATATCGCAATCTGATTGAGCTGGTATCCCGAGGCTATAGTGAGGGGTTTTATTATAAACCCCGGATCGACCGGGAAATACTGCGCAGCTACAGCACCGGCCTAATTGGTTTGAGCGCCTGTATCGCCGGGGAAATACCGGCGGCTATCCTGCGGGGGGACCTGGCGAAAGCCGAGGCGCTGGCGGTTGAGTACCGCGAGATATTCGGGGCCGAGAATTTTTATATCGAGCTGCAGGATCATGGCATGCCTGAGGAAAAACAGGCGAACCAACACCTGGTCAAGCTGGCGCAACAGCTGGGGCTTGGTCTTGTTGCCACAAATGACGCCCATTACATCAACAAAGAGGATGCCGAGTGCCATGATGTCCTGCTCTGCATCCAGACCGGCAAGACTGTCGACGATCAGGTGCGGATGAAGTTTCCCAGTGATGAATTTTATCTGAAAAGCCCGGCGGAAATGGCGGAGTTGTTTGCCGCCTACCCGGAAGCGCTGGCGAATACCTGTAAAATTGCCGAGCGCTGCGAGGTTGCCTTTGATTTTGACAAGCTTTATCTGCCTGATTTCCCCACACCGGACGGAATCAGCGACGAAGAATACCTGACACAACTATGCCGTGAGGCTGTCAGCCGGCGCTATCCTGAGCCAACGCCGGAAGTACATGCCCGGCTTGAGTATGAGCTTGGCGTTATAAAAAAGATGGGCTATGCCAGCTATTTTCTGATCGTCTGGGATTTTGTCAATTACTCCCGCAGCCAATCGATCCCGGTGGGGCCGGGAAGGGGTTCGGCAGCCGGTAGTATTGTTGCCTATCTGCTGGCAATTACCAATATTGATCCCCTAAAATACGGCTTGCTGTTTGAACGGTTCCTGAACCCGGAGCGGGTATCCATGCCTGATATTGATATCGATTTTTGCTACGAACGGCGGAGTAAAATCATTGAATATGTTGTGGCACGGTATGGCAGCGACCGGGTAGCCCAGATTATTACCTTCGGTACTATGGCCGCCCGGGCCGCTATCCGCGATGTGGGCCGGGCTTTAAACCTGCCCTATGGCGAGGTTGACCGGATTGCGAAACTGGTGCCGGCCGAACTGGGCATTACCCTGAAAAAAGCATTAGCTGCCAATCAGGAGCTGCGAGGCTTATATGATACGGAGCCTACGGTGCAAAAGCTTGTTGACCTGGCGATGGCGCTGGAGGGGCTGCCGCGCCATGCCTCAACCCATGCCGCCGGCCTGGTTATTGCCAGGGAGCCGCTGACTCATTTCGCGCCCCTGCAGGTATCCAGCGACGGGTTTGTCACCACCCAGTTTGACAAAGACCGGGTGGAGGAGATTGGCCTCCTGAAAATGGACCTGCTGGGACTCAGAACTCTGACTGTTATTGGTGATGCCATTGCTTTAATAAAAGAAAACCGGGGGGAAGAGCTTGATATTGAGCAGATCCCCCTTGCTGACGCGAAAACCTGTGCGATGCTGTCTGCCGGCGACACTTCCGGTGTATTCCAGATGGAATCAGGCGGTATGACCAATCTGGTCAAGGATCTTAAGCCGGAGCGGTTTGACGATCTGATCCCGCTAGTTGCCCTTTACCGCCCCGGTCCGCTGGGCAGCGGTATGGTGTCGGATTTCATTGACGGCCGTCACGGCAAAAAAACAGTTGCTTATCTGCATCCTGTGCTGGAGCCGGTTTTGGCAGATACTTTTGGTGTTATCTTATATCAGGAGCAGGTTATGCAGATCGCCTCGGTCATGGCCGGTTTTTCCCTGGGACAGGCCGATCTTCTGCGCCGGGCAATGGGGAAAAAGAAGCATGAGGTGCTGGACGCTCAGCGGGAATCTTTTTTGCAGGGAGCGGCTGACCGGGGGTTTGACGCCAGGCTGGCGCATGATGTTTTTGAACTTATGACGCATTTTGCCGACTATGGCTTCAATAAATCCCATAGCGCCGCCTATGCGCTGGTGGCGTATCAAACGGCCTACCTGAAGGCTCATTATCCCCAGGAATTTTACGCGGCCCTATTGACCAGCGTAATGGGGACCAACGATAAGGTCGGCTATTATATTGAGGAATGCCGGCGCCGGGGAATTGCTGTGCTGCCGCCTGACATTAATGCCAGCGGCCGGGCCTTTTCCGTAGACGGCCCGGCTATCCGGTTCGGCCTGGCCGGGGTAAAGAATGCCGGCGGCAATGCCCTGGAGAGCATTATAGCCGCCCGGCAGCAGGACGGCAAGTTTACCTCCCTTGTTGATTTTTGTGCCCGCGTCGATATGCGGGTGGTAAATAAACGGGTGATTGAGAGTTTAATCAAAGCCGGGGCGTTTGATTCGCTGAAGGCCCGGCGTTCACAACTGCTGGCCGTCCTGGAGCAGGCGGTGGAGGTGGCCGGCTGCCGGCAAAAAGATGCGGCCCGCGGCCAGTTGGGCTTATTCGGCGACGACACCCTGGATTGTGTCAATGACGTAAGTTTGCCTGATTTGCCGGAATTGCCGCCGGAAGAATTGCTGGCGCTGGAAAAAGAAATAACCGGTTTTTATGTAACCGGCCACCCGTTGGATAAATACCGCCCCAAGCTTGCTTCCCTGCCTGGTCTTGGCAGTTTAGCCGAAGGCCAGTACGCCGATGGCCAGCCTATCCGGGTAGGGGGGCTGATTGCCAGTGCCAAGCGCATTAATACCAAAAATGGCAGTATGATGTGTTTTGTTAATCTTGAGGATTTTACCGGTCAGGTGGAGGTTATCGTATTCCCCCGGATTTTTGAAAAAACCGGCCGCCTGCTGGCGCCGGACTTGCCTGTGGTAGTTTCCGGCCGTCTTAATATCCATGAAGAAGGCGTCAAAATTATGGCTGACGACATAAGCCCGCTAAGTAGTGCCGGGGCCGAGGTCCGAATCACCCTGCGTAAAGAGCAGGAAACACCGGCCACCCTGGCCGCGCTTAAAAAGCTGCTGAATAAATATGCGGGGCCAGCGGCTGTCTACCTGCATCTGGTTGACAGCAAACGTATTATAAAAACCGAGCGGGATTTTTGGATTGAACCGACCCCGGCCGCGTTTGCGGCTATTGAAGGGCTGCTGGGCAAAGGAGCGGTTACCGGTTAAGCAATAACCAGCGGCCCGCCCGCGGCAGATTGCCTGGCAGTATCTGACCAGGGCGGAATTTGGGTATTTATACGAAAAATGTTGCAGTTTGCCAGTAAATAATATTAAAATAAGAGATGTTATATTGCATTATAGCTGATATCGACAACAGGGGGACGTGTAATGGAAATCATTGTCTGTGTAAAACAAGTGCCAGACACTACTGAAGTTAAGATTGACCCGCAGACTAATACCTTGATTCGCCAGGGTGTACCCAGTATTGTAAATCCTTTTGATAAAAACGCGGTGGAAGAGGCATTGCAGCTGAAAGAGAAGCATGGCGGCCGGGTAACTGTAATTTCGATGGGGCCGCCGCAGGCTAAAGACGCTTTGAAGGAGTGCCTGGCCATGGGGGCTGACGAAGCGATCTTACTGAGTGACCGTGCTTTTGGCGGCGCTGATACGCTGGCCACCAGTCATACTCTGGCGGCGGGGATTAAAAAACTGGGACATTTTGATGTAATCTTATGCGGCAAGCAGGCGATAGACGGCGATACGGCCCAGGTAGGGCCGGAGATTGCCGAACATTTGGCTATTGCTCAGATCACCTATGTCTCTAAGCTGGATATTACCGACGGGCTTGTACGGGCTGAACGGGAGCACGAGGAAGGGTATGAGATTATTGAAACCCGGCTGCCTGTGCTGCTAAGTGTGGTAAAATCGATTAATGAGCCGCGTTATCCGAGCATCAAAGGAACGATGAAAGCCAACCGGAAAGAGATAACTGTCTGGACGGCTGCCGATATTGATGTCCAGCCGGAAAAAATCGGTCTAAAAGGGTCACCGACTCAGGTGCGCCGTATCTTTACCCCCCAGCAGCGGGTTCAGGGCGAGATCATTCAGGAGGATGATGTCCGTACGGCGGTGAACCGATTGCTGACTAAACTTAATCAGGCCAAAATCATCTGACATCAGGGGGAATTTTACAATGGCTGTTCATGTTGAAAAAGAGCAATGTATAGGCTGCAGTGCCTGTGTCGGCGCCTGCCCGTTCGGCGCGATTATTATGGAAGCGGATACGGCGGCAATTACCGATGCCTGTACCGTGTGCGGCGCCTGTATTGATGTCTGCCCTGTAACGGCAATCAGCCGCCCGGAAGCGGCGCAGCCGGCAGCAGACACCAGCGCCTACCAGGGAGTCTGGGTATATATCGAGCAGTTTGCCGGCAAGGCCCGCAGTGTTGGGCTGGAACTGCTGGGAGCAGGCCGTAAACTGGCTGAGGCTATGGGGCAGCCGTTGGCGTCTGTCGTCATCGGGGACGGTATTGAGCAGCTGGCCGGGGAGCTGTTTGCCAGCGGTGCGGACAAAGTGTATCTGGTAGAAGGAGCGGAATACAGGCACTATAGCACAGATGCCTATACGGCTGCGCTTACCGATTTAATTGATACCTATAAACCGGCGGTTATCCTTATGGGCGCCACCAATGACGGGCGCGACCTTGGCCCCCGCGTGGCCTGCCGGGTCGGCACCGGTCTGACTGCCGACTGCACCAGCCTGGGCATTGATGAGGAAACTGGCCTTGTCGCCTGGACGCGGCCGGCATTTGGCGGCAATATTATGGCTACTATCCTTTGCCCTAACCATCGTCCGCAAATGGGCACAGTCCGCCCCAACGTATTTAAGCGCCCTGTGCCGGACCATACCCGCCGCGGGGAACTTGTGCGGGTTGCCGGCAAGATAAAGCCGCAAGACATCCGTACCCAGCTGATTGAAATTTTGTCAGTCGGTGATACCGCAGCCTGCAACCTGGAAGAGGCTCAGTTTATTGTCGCCGGCGGCCGGGGTCTGGGCGCCCCCGGGAATTTTGCGCTGATTGAGGAATTGGCTGCTGTTTTGGGCGGCGCCGTCGGGGCTTCCCGCGCGGCTGTTGAGGCTGGCTGGAAACCAGCAATTCACCAGGTTGGACAAACAGGTAAAACAGTTGCCCCCAAAGTCTACATTGCCTGCGGCATCAGTGGCGCTATCCAGCATTTGGCCGGCATGTCGACCTCTGATATCATCATTGCCATCAATAAAGATGCCGATGCCCCTATCTTTAAAGCGGCCAATTTTGGCATTGTCGGCGATGTGTTGGCAGTGCTGCCTGTGTTGATTGAAGAAATTAAAAAAATTAAACAGGCTTGTTAAACAAAAAACAAGTCCCGTATCCCTGATGGATGCGTGACTTGTTTTTTTGTGTGCTGCCAGCGCCTTTCCCCCAATGCTGAAACTTTCAGGGCGGCCGCAGGGCTTATACAGGCTCCTCAAATGTTTCTTCCGGTTGCTCCTTGCTTTTGTTTTTGGCATCGTACAGGCCGGCCAAAATGATGACGGCGCCAATAAACTGCAGCCAGCCAAATGTCTCGCCCAGGAAGTAGTAACCGGCGCCAACGGCAAATACAGGTGACAGGTTGTTGTACAGCGAGGCCGTTGTGCTGCCGGCCTTGGCGGTTCCCCAGATCCATAGGCAGTTAGCCAGGCAAAGCGGAAATACGCCGGAATATAAAAAACTGGCCCAGCCTTGCCAGGGGACCGTCTGCCAGTCAACGCCGGCAATGGCCGGCAGGGAAATAACCGTAAACAGGCCGGTGGAAATCAGGAGGATACAGGTGGTTACCTGATAGACCGAATAAGTGGCAGCCAGCGGCCGGGAAAAGATCGTGTAGTAGCCATAACTCAAGGAGGCAGCCAGGAGCAGCAAAGCTCCGAACAGATGATCACCGGTGAGGCTGACTTCTTTGCCTGTACCGGCGACCATTAGGGCAACGCCGGCAAGGGAGATGACAATTCCCCGTATCACCCCGGCTTTGATTTTTTCCAGATGGTGAAAATGGTTGATAACAGCGATGCTGACCGGAAGACAGCCCAAAATCAGGGATGAGTTGCCGGCTGTGGTCAGTTGGACGCCAAAGGTAAAAAACAATTGGAAAAAGAAGAAGCCCAGGCTGGATATAAGGAGCGCCTGCCAGTCTTCCCGCCGGAGCGGCAGCCAGGTGCATAAGCGCCGCAGGACAAACCAGCTGACTGCCAAAGCCGCAAACATACGCACCGCATTGTAGGGCATTGGCGGGATGTACAATAGGCCAATTTTCATAACCGGCGGGTTTAAGCCCCAGAGAAAGGCAACAAGGGCTAATATCAGATGCACGTGCATGTCAACACCTCACTATACATATATACAATGTAAATAGTAAGACTCCTGCCTGACAGCCGGATGAATCTGCGTTAGCGGCAGAGGCTGTTTTTTTGTCCTGACAGAAGGTTAACTTCCCAGGAAAAGGGCAACACGGCTTCCGCCGGCGTTCTAAAGGCCTTGGCACAAGCCAAGTCTTTTCTTATGTGGGCCGGGGACTTGCATAAGCCAGGGTTTTCTAATAAACTGAGTTGTAATGAATATGCCGAAGGAGTTAGCGTATATGATAAGGAGTGTATTGTTTGATCTTGACGGAACTTTGCTGCCGCTAAATCAGGAGCTGTTTGTACAGGAGTATCTGAAGCAGCTGGGAGCAAGGGTTGCGAGCGTTGCTGATCCGAAAAAGTTCATCAGGCAGTTATTGGCTTCGACGGCCGCCATGATTGACAGCCGGGATGAGGCCAAGACCAATCAGCAGGTGTTTTTTGAGGATTTTTTGCCGAACATTGGCGTTGCGCCTGAGGAATTGTTGCCTGTGCTTGATAATTTCTATGAAACCGGCTTTGTTTTGGTTAAACCCACTACTAAGGCCAGCCGCGATGCCCGGCGGGCGGTTGTGGCTGTGGCTGCACTGGGGCTCGATATGGTGATTGCGACGAATCCGATTTTCCCGCTTAGCGCTATCCGGCAGCGGCTTGACTGGGCCGGAGTGGGAGATATCGATTTTACCCTTGTTACCTGTTATGAAGAGTGTCATTTTTGTAAACCCCAGCCGGAATACTATCTGGAAATCGCTGAACGCATCGGGCGTACACCGGCTGAATGCCTGATGGTGGGGAATGATGTGATTGAGGATTTGGCGGCAGCCAAGGTTGGTATGAAAACATATCTGGTTACCGATTGCCTGCTGAATGCGCAGGCAATGGCAGCCAGGGCCGATTATCAGGGAACACTGGCGGAACTGGCCGCAACCATTACCGGCATTATCAGGGCGGAAAATGGGATCAAGCCCAGTGAATGAGCTGTTGTGTTCCGGTCTGGAGTTCATTGTTTTTATTCAGCAGCTGCGCAGTCCGCTTGCCGATACCCTGTTCCGGGGGCTTACGCTGCTGGGGCAGGAAGAGTTTTACCTGCTGGCATTGCCGGTCATTCTTTGGGGCGGCGGCTTACGGCTGGGGGTACGGCTATCCTTTGTGGTAATGGTATCGCATTATATAAATGTATCGTTGAAGGATATCCTGGCTCAGCCCCGTCCTTTTGCCTTCCGGCCCGAGCTGCAGCTGTTTCCGGTCGACGGCTACAGCCTGCCCAGCAACCACGCCCAGACGGGGCTGGTATTCTGGCTGGGCTTGGCCAAGCTGGCCCGACGGCGTTATTTATGGCCGCTCGGCCTCCTTATTGCCGGCCTGATTGGTTTCTCCCGTATCTATCTGGGCGTGCACTTTCCTTCTGATGTGCTGGCAGGCTGGGGTCTGGGGCTGGTTCTGCTTTTTGGCAGCGCCTTGGCTGAGCCGCTGCTGGCCAATTGGCTTGGGCGGCTAAAGGCTTGGCAGCAGGCCCTGCTTGCCCTTATGGGGCCGGCTTTGTTATTCTGGCTGCATCCCGGTAAAGACAGTGCGGCGATTATTGCGGCCCTGTCCGGGGCCGGTATTGGTCTTATTATCGCGCGGCGCTGTGTTGGCGCCGGCGGAGAGGTGCCGCAGGGGGAGTGGGCTAAATTGTCCGGCCGGCTGGCAGTTGGGTTCACAGGCTTACTTATTATCTGGGCCGGTCTGAAGACGGTGTTTCCCCAGGAAAACCAGGCTTATTTTTTACTGTTCCGGTATAGCCGCTACTGGCTGGCAGGAGTATGGCTCACGTTGGGGGCGCCCTGGCTTTTTAACCGGCTGGGCCTTTTTCCGGCCGGTAGCGACAAAATAAAATCAGAAAAAAATATACTTGACATTACAAAATCAATACGATAAAATTATTACAAAGTTAAATACTGTAAATAGCTGTGAACAGGACGAGTACATGTGTAGACTGTAGTTCAGCGAGCCGGTGACCGGGCTTTCCGGAGGTGTGATGACCGGCCTAGAGAGCATGTGGAATGGACCTGTGAGCTGCCCACCAAACGCATTTGCCAGTAGGCTGGGCCGGACGCCGCCGTTAACAGGCTAGGGTATCGGACTTGTTTCCCGTACCTGAACAAGGGAAGGTTTAGGCTTTTCAAAAAGGGTGGTATCGCGACCATTTCGCCCCTGGGGTGAGATGGTCGTTTTTGTTTCAGCTTAAGCTTTCCAAATTAGGGTGGTACCGCGGACCATTTCGCCCCTGAGGTGAAATGGTCTTTATTTTTTTGCCAAGGAGGCTGGGAGTTATGTTAAAAGACTATCTTGCGCAGGCCGTCGCCGGCCGCAACCTCTCCCGGGAAGAAGCCCGAGCGGCTATGCAGGTAATCATGTCAGGCCAGGCAAGTGAAACACAAATCGGCGCTTTTTTAACAGCCATGCGCATGAAGGGCGAAACAAGCCTGGAGGTTGCCGGCTTTGCCGAGACGATGCGCAGCCATGCCATCAAGGTACAGTGCTGCTCCAGGAGGTTAATTGACACCTGCGGCACCGGCGGCGATCAACAGGGAACCTTCAACATCTCCACCGCCGTTGCCTTTGTCCTGGCCGGGGCCGGGCTTAATGTCGCCAAACACGGCAACCGGGGGGTATCCAGTTCCTGTGGCAGCGCCGATGTGCTCAGCGTCCTGGGGATAAAGCTGGAAATGCCGGCTGCGTCTCTGGCTGAGGCGATTGACACGATTGGGGTTGGCTTTATCTTTGCCCCTCGTTTTCATCAGGCCATGCGCTATGCGGTCAGCCCCCGGCAGGCACTGGGCTTCCGTACCGTGTTCAATCTGCTGGGGCCGCTGACTAATCCTGCCGGTGCCAGCTGCCAGCTGCTGGGGGTATATGCGCCGGATTTAACAATGAAGGTTGCCCAGGCACTGGCTGAACTGGGCGTAACCAGCGCCATGGTTGTCCACAGCCTGGACGGACTTGATGAAATATCGACGGCAGCGCCAACGCAGGTGGCGGAAGTACGGGGCGGTGAAATCCGCGCTTATGAGATTAACCCGGAAATATATGGTTTTAAGCGCTGCACCCTTGCTGATTACCGGGGCGGAACGGTTGAGGACAATGGCCGGACTATTATGCGGCTGCTGGCCGGTGAGGCCGGGTTTAAACGTGACATTGTCCTGCTCAACGCGGCGGCCGCCCTGGTTGTGGCCGATGCGGCAACAGATATCCGCGAAGGGATACAGCTGGCGGCCGTAAGCATTGACAGCGGAGCCGCGTTAGCCAAATTCGAAGCATTAAAGGCGTTTACTCAGGATTATCAGCTAAAGGAGGGCTTGACATTATCATAAAGATTTGCGGTATCAGGACAATAGACGCCGCGCTGGCAGCACGGGAGGCCGGGGCAGACCTGATCGGCTTTGTGTTTGCCGCCAGCCGGCGGCAGATTACGGTGGAAAAAGCGCGGGTTATTGCCAGCCAGGTTGCCGGGGTGGGCAGGGTCGGCGTATTTGTTAACGCCCCACCGGCCGAGGTGCAGGCGGCGGCGCGGGCCTGCCGGCTGGACTATGTTCAGCTGCATGGTGAGGAATCACCGGCCTACTGCCGTTCAATCGGTTATCCGGTGATTAAAGCTTTTCGCGTCAGCCCGGGCTTCAGCGCCGCCGCTTTGACAGGCTATCAGTCTGGCTGGACCCTGTTTGACAGCTTCAGTGCCGGACAGCAGGGGGGAACAGGCATACCTTTTGACTGGCAGCAGGCCCAAAGCGTGATTAGGCAGGCGCCACGGCCATTTATGATCGCCGGGGGACTGACACCAGGCAACGTTGCCGCAGCCATTCAGCTATTTAAGCCTGACGGTGTAGATGTATCGGGCGGTGTGGAAACAAACGGGATTAAGGACAGTAAAAAAATAGAGCGGTTTATCGCCGCCGTCAGAAGTGTGGAGGCAGCTGATGCTGAATAGAATTGTAGCTCAGACCCGGCAGGCGGTAGCAGCCATGAAACAGGTCACCCCGCTTGCAGCCTTAAGCGGCAGGCTGACTGCCGGCAGCTTTGCTTTTAGTACGGCTATTGCCGGCCGGGAGTGGGCGCTTATTGCCGAATGCAAGCTGGCGTCGCCGGCTAAAGGCCTGTTATGTAAAGACCATACAGTGCCGGAGCTGGCGCTGCTGTTTGCCGCCAACGGTGCCGCCGCCTTATCTGTGCATACCAACGCCGCGTTTCACGGCTGCTGGGAGGATATCAGACAGGTTAAAGCAGTTGTCGGACTGCCGGTATTATGCAAGGAGTTTGTCATTGACGAGTATCAGCTCTATGCGGCCCGTGCGGCCGGGGCTGATGCGGTCCTGCTGATTGCCGCTGTGCTGTCAGACACTGAGCTGCGCTGCCTGTCCCAGCTGGCAGCCAGACTGGGGCTGGACTGTTTGGTAGAGGTGCATACCCTGCCGGAGCTGGACCGGGTAAAACAGACTGGTGCCAGGCTGGTGGGGATTAACAACCGGGACCTGCAGACCTTTACCACGAATCTTGAGCAGACGTTCAGCTTATTGCCGGCTTGTGAACCCGGCTGGTTACTAATCAGCGAGAGTGGTATTAAGAGCGGCAAAGATGCCTTACAACTAAAAAATGCCGGTGTAAAGGGAATTTTAGTCGGCGAAGGGCTGGTTACAGCCCCGGATATCCCTGCAAAGACCCGTGAACTGGCTTTACAATTAGAAGAGAAAGGAAGAGGTTAACATGCCTAACAATAACGGACGGTTTGGGCAATATGGCGGCCGGTTTGTCCCGGAAACTGTGATGCCGGCGCTTATTGAGCTGGAAGCCAGCTACCGCCGGCTGAAAGAAGATGCGGCCTTTCAGGCTGAGGTGAATTTTTATCTTAATGAATATGCAGGCCGGCCAACAAAACTGTATTATGCGGCCAAATTGAGCCAGCATTACGGCCGGGGCCGGATTTACCTGAAGCGGGAGGATTCGCTCCATACCGGCGCGCACAAGATTAATAATGCCATTGGCCAGGCGCTGCTGGCGCGGCAGATGGGCAAAAAACGCATTGTCGCCGAGACGGGAGCAGGCCAGCATGGCGTAGCCTGTGCCACGGTCGCTGCGCTGTTTGGCCTCAAGTGCTCCGTATTTATGGGGGCTGAGGATATGGAAAGGCAGGCGCTGAATGTTTTCCGCATGCGGCTCTTAGGGACCGAGGTTGTACCGGTTACCAGCGGCAGCGGCACCTTGAAGGATGCTACCAGCGAGGCCATTCGCTATTGGGTTACTCAGATTGAGGATACCCACTATATTATTGGCTCCGTGGTCGGACCCCATCCGTATCCGATGCTGGTCAGGGATTTTCAGGCTGTAATTGGCCAGGAGGTCGCTGCTCAGATTGCAGCTGCCGGTGAGAGGGTAAACTATCTGGTCGCCTGCATTGGCGGCGGCAGCAATGCCATGGGGCTTTTTCACCACTTCCGCGACGACCCGTCCGTAACCAAGATCGGGGTGGAAGCGGCAGGCAAAGGCTTGCACACCGGCGAACATGCGGCCTCACTGACCAGCGGCAATCCCGGTGTGCTGCACGGTGCCTTAAGTTATCTGCGGCAGGACCGGGAAGGTCAGGTTATTCCAGCCTATTCCATCTCGGCCGGCCTTGATTATCCCGGTGTTGGGCCTGAGCATTCTCATTTTAAAGATACCGGCCGAGTCACCTATACGGCGGTTACCGATGCAGAGGCCCTGGCTGCTTTTGCGCGTCTGGCCCGGCTGGAAGGCATTATTCCGGCGCTGGAAAGCGCTCATGCCCTGGCCTATCTGGAAACGCTGATGCCGCAGACCAAGGCGGACGAGGTGACTGTTGTCTGCCTGTCAGGGCGGGGAGACAAGGATGTGCAGCTGGCGGCACAGGTAATGGGAGGTATAAAAGAATGAAGATAACGGAAAAATTTCGCACTCTGCGTGCGACAGGACGGAAAGGTCTGATTATTTACCTGACAGCCGGGTTTCCCGACTATGGCACTACGCTGCAGGCGGTAAAGGCCGTCGAAGCCGCCGGGGCCGATTTGGTTGAGATTGGCCTGCCTTTTTCCGATCCCATGGCTGACGGGCCGGTCATCCAGCAGGCGTCGGCACAGGCGCTGGCCGCCGGGGCTACTGTCGGCAAAGCACTGGAGCTGGTGACTTTGCTTAAGCAGGAAACGGCAATCCCGCTGGCGATTATGACCTACTACAATATTGTGCTGCAATTCGGGCTTGACCGGTTTGCCAATAGTTTTGCCAAGGCCGGCAGCAGCGGGCTGATTATTCCCGACCTGCCGGTGGAAGAAACGGCTGTCCTTGAACCGGCTTGCCGGCAGGCGGAATTGGACTTAATCCGGTTTATTGCCCCCACGACTACGCCGGAGCGTTTAAAAACAATCTGCAGTCAGGCGGCCGGCTTTTTGTATTGCATCTCAAGCACCGGTGTTACCGGTGTGCGCCGGATTGACTATGATCAGCTGGCGCCGCTCATGGCCGCTGTGCGCCGGGAGACCGGCCTGCCGCTGGCCATGGGTTTTGGCATCGGCAGTCCGGAGGCTGCGTGTCAGGCGGCCAAGTATGCCGATGCGGTCATTGTCGGCAGTGCGATCATGGAACGGCTGACGGACAGTGGTGTCGAGGCAGTGCGGGAGTTGACCGGCGCCATCAGGCAGGCGCTGGATAAGGAGTGTGGGTGCTGATGCAGGCGTATCCGGCGCAAGAAGAATTCTGCCGGCTGGCAGAGAGTTATACAGTGGTGCCGGTTTGTTTGGCCTTGTCCACCGATATGGAAACGCCTGTTTCCCTGTATTACAAATTAGTGGGCGACGGGGCCGGCTTTATTCTGGAAAGTGCGCAAACAGGCAAGACTTTTGGCCGGTATTCCTTTATTGGCACCGAGCCGCTGGCCGCGCTTACTGCCTGCAGCAAGCAGGCCGACATTCGCGTTGCCGGCGTCGCCGCGCCGGCAACAGGCAAGCCGCACCTGATACTTAAGGAATTTTTGCAGCAATTTTCGATGCCGCAGCTGCCGGCACTGCCGCCGTTTGCCGGCGGGGCAGTGGGCTATGCCGCTTATGAAGCGATAGCAGCCTGGGAGCGGGTATCCGGCCTGAACGTGCCGGAGGATTTACCGCTGATTGAAATGATGGTTTGCAAATATATCATTATTATGGATCATCTGACTCATTCCACCCACCTGATCAATTTAGTGCAGCGGAAGCCGGGAGAACAGGCCGCGGCGCAATACGGGCAGGCGCTGCAGGAGCTGGCAGGGCTGATGGCTAAGCTCAAACAACCTGTAAGCCTGCCTGCAGACTGCCAGGTGGATACTGAGGGCAGCCTGAATGGACAGTCGGCAATGAAGCTTGAGCTGGACGAAACCCTGCGTAAACAGCAGTATATGGACAGAGTTGAAAAGGCCAAGGAATATATTGCTGCCGGTGATATCTTTCAGGTCGTGCTGTCACGCCCTTTTCACTACAGGCTGACCCGCCACCCGTTTGCGCTCTACCGGCGTCTACGGCAGGCCAACCCTTCCCCGTACATGTTTTATATAAATTTTGGCGATAAGCAGCTTGTGGGCGCGTCGCCGGAACGCCTGGTAAAGCTGGAAGACGGCAAGGTGCTGACCTGCCCGATTGCCGGGACGCGCCGCCGGGGCGGCAGCCAGGCTGAGGACGAGCAACTGGCCGCGGAATTGCTGGCAGACGCCAAAGAGCGAGCCGAGCATGCGATGCTGGTGGATCTTGGCCGCAATGACCTGGGGCGGATCAGCCTGCCGGGAACAGTAACGGTTGACAGGCTGATGGAAGTGGAAAAATTTTCTCACGTCATGCATATTGTTTCCGAGGTATCAGGTCAGGTCGACCCCAAATTCTCCGCGGTGGATGTGCTGACCGCCTGCTTTCCGGCCGGTACGGTAAGCGGCGCTCCCAAAGTGCGGGCCATGGAGATTATCCATGAGCTGGAAGGCGACAGTCGTGGTCCTTACGCCGGTGCTGTGGGGTATTTTGACTTTAGGGGCAATATGGATACCTGCATTACCATCCGGACGTTAATGATTGACGGACAACAGGTAACCGTGCGGACCGGGGCGGGGATTGTAGCTGATTCTGTACCGGCGCGGGAATACCATGAGATCATAGATAAGGCCCGTGTCCTGATGCAGTTAGTTGAGGAGGCTCAATGACATGATCTTACTTATTGATAATTATGACTCCTTCACCTACAATGTATATCAGTATGTTGCCAGTTTAGGCCATGCGGTTGCTGTCAGGCGGAATGATGCGGTTTCTGTTGCGGAGATGGATACAGCGGGTTATAGCGGCATCATCATCTCGCCCGGTCCGGGAACCCCGGCCAATGCCGGGATCAGCAAAGCCGCTATTGCCCGGTTTGCCGGGAAGCTGCCGATACTGGGGATTTGCCTGGGTCATCAGGCGATTGGCGAGGTATTTGGCGGGCAGGTCGTCCGGGCTCCGCAGCCGGTGCACGGCAAAACCGAATATATCATTCACCGGGGCCAAGGTCTTTACCAGGGGCTGCCGCAGCCCTTTATTGCCGGCAGGTATCATTCCCTGATAGTAGAAAAAAACGGGTTGCCCTCATGCCTGGAGATCACAGCTACCTCGCAGGATGGTTTGATTATGGGGCTTAAGCACCGTGAATATGATATTGAAGGGGTCCAATTTCATCCGGAGTCAATCCTGACGCCAAAGGGAATAACGATTCTCGAAAACTTCGCCAATAAAATCAGTGCCAGGTCTAAGAATTTTGCTTGAATATCCAGCCGGCACATGATATAGTAAATAAAATAGTGTCAATGACTATGAAGAGGAAAAGTAAGCAGGCTGTTCCGCTACAGAGAGCCGGTAGGCTGAGAGCCGGCACGGACCGGCCTGCTGAAGTTCACCTCGGAGTTGCTTGCTGAAATCTGCGGCTGTAGACCGCGGACGGTAGGCGGAGCCGGAGACCTTCACCGTTAGCAGCGAAGGGGAGTATCGGCGTTAGGCCTGTACTTTATGAGGTGATCTGCCGTTGGCGGATAACAAAGGTGGTACCGCGAGTTGACTCTCGTCCTTTTACAGGACGGGAGTTTTTTATATGGGGAGGTTATAGCATGAGAAAAGTTGGCTATCTGGGTCCGCGGGGAACGTATTGTGAAGAAAGTGTACTCTATTTATATAAAAACGATGAGGCGGCCTTAATCCCTTACAGCGGTATAGATGCCGCTATCCGGGCGGTTGCGCTGGGAGAAGCCGATGAATGCATCGTGCCTGTGGAAAACTCATTGGAGGGTTCTGTCAATATCACGTTGGACATGATCGCCCATGAGGTTGCGCTGTATATTACCAAAGAGGTAGTACTGCCTGTCAGGCATAATTTGCTTGGCAAAAAGGATTGTCAGGAGGTTGCCGCCATTGTTTCCCATCCCCAGGCACTGGCCCAATGCAGGAAAACCCTGGCAATTCTTTACCCTCAGGCCAAACTGAAACCGGTTGAAAGTACGGCTGCGGCAGCCAAAATAGTTGCCGGCAGCGACGGCTTGTACGCGGCTGTGGGCAGCCTGAAGGCAGCGCAAATTTACGGCCTGAATGTATTGGCACCGGACATCCAGGATAATCAGGCCAACTCAACCCGGTTTATTGCGCTGGAGCCGCAAGCTGCCGCCGCTGTGCAGGGAAAAAGCAAGACTACGCTTGTGTGCCAGATTAATGGCGAAAAGCCGGGGAGCCTGTATAACATTTTGGCCGAATTTGCCACCAGGGAAGTAAACCTGACCAGAATCGAGTCACGGCCTGCCCGCACCGGACTGGGTATGTATATTTTCTTTTTTGATATGGAAGGCACCATGGCGGCGCCGAATATCGCGGCGGCTGTCAGTGCAGTGCAGGCGAAGTGCCTGTGGTATAAAAACTTCGGCTCCTATCCGATTATATACGCAACTTAGATGTTACCATAAACATCCGTTAGACAAGGTTTGGCACTTATGCTATAGTAATTCTAAATACAAATGTACTGTGTTGGTAGAAAGGTGATGTACTATGCCGGATATGATGCCGAATTACGTTACTGATACTGGCCTGGACTTGACAAATGACGATTTTGTTTTGGAAGATAGCGGCGATTAGCGCCAATACCGGTGGCAGGGCATTACCGCAATACGTCCCTGCAGGAATTCCCTATGGACCAAGCCCCAGTAGCAGGGGGTTGGTCTTTTTTTTATTGTTGCAAGGAGTTTGCCGGAATTAGGCGGAATTATAAGGTAATAAAATCGTTGTGAGGTGAAAGCATATGGGAAAATATAAAGTTGTGATTGCAGGCCATATTATGCCGGCGGCTTTGGCGGCGATACAGGAGCAGTGCGCGGTGCTGCAGTGGGAACAGCCCGGGACGCCGGCGTTAAGCCAGCTGGGCCAGTGGCTGCAGACTGCCGAGGGGCTGGTGGCTTTGCCGAATGTGGCTGTTAATGCAGAGCTGCTGGCGGCGGCGCCGAAGCTAAGGGTTATTGCCCAGCCGGCGGTAGGGTATGATAATATTGACATACAGGCCTGTACGGAGCGGAAGATTCCGGTGGCCAACACACCGGGAGTACTTGTGGAGACAACGGCAGATCTGGCTTTTGGGCTGCTATTGACGGCTGCGCGCCGCATCCATGAAGGCTGGGCCTGGGTACAGGCCGGTAAATGGCCGCAGGCAGCGCTGCCACTGGGCGTGGATCTGTACGGCAAGACCCTGGGAATCGTTGGCCTGGGGGCCATTGGAGCGGCGGTGGCCAGACGGGCCCGGGCCAGCGGTATGCAAGTTATTTATAATAATCGCCGGCAGCGACCTGATGATGGCCTGATCGGGGCTGAATACTGCGGTTTTGAAGATTTGCTGGCCAAGTCCGACTTTATTATTGTGCTGACGCCGCTTACCGTTGAAAGCCGCGGGCTGTTTGGCGCCAGGGAATTCGCCCGTATGAAGCCGACGGCCTATTTTATCAATGCGGCCCGGGGCGGGGTAGTAAATACGGAAGCTTTGTATACTGCTCTGGTTGAGCGGCAGATTGCGTATGCCGCCCTGGATGTTACCGAGCCGGAGCCGCTGCCGGCCGGCCATCCGCTCATAAAACTGCCCAATATTCTCATTACTCCCCATATTGGCAGTGCCACAACGGAAACACGCAACCGGATGGCGCTGCTGGCGGCGGAGAATCTGCTGCTGGGGCTCGCCGGCAAGCCACTGGTCACTTGCGTGAATAATGAGGTGAATTACCGGGGGTGAACTCGTTTCAGCAAAGCCGGAACTTCGGGGTTCAGGTGAAGATTCAACGCCACCTGGGCTGACGCCGTCTATAGAAGGCGGAAGTCTTAACTCGCCGGATAAGCTAACCAGAGGAAGAGCGGGGTTGCAGTGGCCCATCCCGCTTGATAAATTCATATTGCCGGTTGCATTAGGATACGTTATTGCCTATACAGATCTTTGCAGGCAGCGGGAGGAAAACTATGGATCAATCCCAGGCTCTGGGTGAGGAGAAAGTCAGCAAACTGTTATGGGAATTTTCTTTGCCGGCTATTGTGGGTATGGTGGTCAACGCTTTGTATAATATCGTCGACAGCATATTTGTCGGCAATGGGATTGGCGATATCGGCCTTACGGCGGTAACAATAGCATTTCCCATTATGATCGTATTAATGGCTATCGGCATGCTAATCGGCATTGGCGCCTCTACGCTGGTATCCATCCGCCTGGGTGAACAGAACTACCAGGCGGCGGAATTTATTTTAGGAAATGCGGTTACCTTGATGATTATAGCCGTGCTGCCCGTAACAGCTATGGCGCTCCTGTTTTTAGACCAGATTCTGGTGTGGCTGGGGGCTGAAGCCAATGTCCTGCCTTATGCCCGTGAGTTCACCCGGATTATTTTGCTTGGCAGTATTTTTATGCATATTGGTTTCGGACTGAACAATATCATCCGGGCGGAAGGCAATCCCCGGGTGGCAATGGCGACTATGCTTATTGCGGCGGCCCTAAACACCGCGCTTAATCCGCTGTTTATTTTTGTTTTTAAACTGGGAATAGCCGGCTCCGCCCTGGCGACCGTGGCAGCCCAGGCTGTTTCTGCGGCCTGGGTTCTCAGGTATCTTACCAGTGATAAGAGTGTTCTTAAATTACGCCGGGCCAATCTCCGGCTTGATCGATATGTTGTGTATGAGATTATTAAAATCGGCCTGTCGCCGTTTCTGATGCAGCTTGCCGCCAGTGTGGTAACGATCATATACAACTACAGCCTGCTGCGGTATGGCGGGGAATTGGCAGTGGCTGCAATCGGCATTATCAACCGGGTGGCAATGTTGATACTGATGCCTATTTTCGGTATCAGCCAAGGTGTGCAGCCCATACTAGGCTATAATTACGGGGCAAAAAATTATACCCGCATGCTGGAGGCAATAAAATTAGGCATGTATGCGGCCACTGCCGTTTCTGTTCTGGGGTTTATCGTAACCCAGCTGTTTGCTACGCCTATCATTAGGATATTCAACGATAATCCGGAGCTGATTGCCATCGGCGCCAGCGGGCTGAAGGTGTTTCTGATTTTACTGCCGATTATTGGCTTTCAGATTATCGGCGCCAACTACTTCCAGGCGGTAGGCAAGGCTGGTCATGCTATTTTCCTCAGTATGTCGCGACAGGTTATTATCTTAATTCCGGCCATTCTTATCCTGCCCCATTTTTACGGATTGCCGGGCATCTGGTTTGCCGGTCCGGTAGCTGATTTTGTGTCGTCACTTGTGACCGGGGGCTATTTGTGGCTGGAACTGCGGAAAATGGCTAACGCCACCTGACCCCAACCTGGCTGCTGCCTGAAGCCGGCTGCTCCCTGGTAAATAATTCTTAGCCCTCTGTATTGCCGCAAGGGCAGGAGATGCCGGCTAAGCAGCGAATATAGCCTGTATAATCAGGAAAGGCTGGTAGGTATGAGAAGCTGGGTGATTGTTGCCATGCTTTCCGTTATTGTCCTGGCCGGGACGGTTGCAGCAGCGCCGGCCGGGGCTGCCAAAGCAAGTAAACAGGATGAGGATAGGGCCCAAGTGAAAGCCGATGAGAAAAAGGTCAAAAAACCTCGCCCTGGTTATATCAGGCAGGACGGAAACAAAGTCTATTACCATTGGTAATATTGTTCAGTTAAAAGGCTAAACCTAGAACAGGTGCTAGTGGACAGACCACTAGCCTTTTTATTTTACGAATCCTATCAAATTCAGTCATTGTTTAAATAAAAGCTCGATATCTGCAATTTTTAAGGCTCAGAGGCAGGAGTTTCCGGTTTATTGGTGTACATATTTACAAAGCGGAATTATTATTTTAATCGTGTTATAAGGCAGGAAGGCGGTAGGTATGAGTTTTTCAATCCATGCCCTTGTCAGGGAACAGGAGCAATATGTGGTGGCTATGCGGCGCCACTTCCGCCGGCGGCCTGAGCTGGGCGGCCAGGAATATGAGACACAGAAAAAAATAATAGCAGAGCTCAGCGCTATCGGGCTGGAGCCGAGGCCGGCCGCCGGCACCGGCGTGATTGCCGAGATTACAGGCAGCAGGCCGGGACCGACGGTGGCAATCCGGGCTGATATTGATGCGCTGCCAATTCAAGACGAAATAGATCAGCCATACCGCTCGGAAAATGACGGTCTCTGCCATGCCTGCGGTCATGACGGCCATACGGCTATGCTGCTGGGAATAGCCCGGGTATTCAGGGCAATGAGAACTGAACTGGCCGGGAACATCAGGCTGTTGTTCCAGCCCAGTGAAGAGCGGTTCCCCGGCGGGGCTGAGGCCATGATAGCCGCCGGCGCTCTCCAGGGCGTAACTGCTGTTATTGGCGCTCATTTGTGGCAGCCGCTGGCAGCCGGAACCATGGGGATCACCTATGGGCCGATGATGGCCTCGCCTGATGAATTTACCATTACCATTCAGGGCCGCGGCGGTCACGGCTCGATGCCGCAGCAGACAATCGACCCTATCTATGTGGGCGCGCAAATTGTATTAGCTTTAAAGACAATTACCGGCAGCCAGATCAGTGCGAATGAACTGGCTGTCCTATCGCTTGGCGCGTTTAAGGCCGGCGAGGTATTTAATATCATCCCTGATTCCGCTGTTCTGCAGGGCTCGGTCCGGACTTTTTCTCCTGCGGTCCGGGAAACAATTTTTGCCTGCATTGAACAGATCTGTTCCGGTATTTGCGCGGCGTCCGGGGCTGCCTACACTTTGGAGAATTGCAACGGTTACCCGCCTGTAATTAATGATCCCCGCCTGGCCGGGATAGTGGCCCTTGCCGGCAAGGCTGTGCTGGGGGACAGTCAGGTTATCGAGATATGCCCGGTGATGGGAGCTGAGGATTTTTCCCGTTACCAGGAGCAGGTGCCGGGCTGCTTCCTGTTCATTGGCATCGGCAATCAGGAAAAAGGGATTGTATATCCCCATCACCATCCTAAATTTGATATGGACGAACAGGCGCTTGCTCAGGGGGTTGAGATTATGGCCGGCGCCGCTTTGCGGCTGCTGGCGGAAACCTAGTTTTGGAAAAATATCCATGTATGCACTGCAGGAAATAAGCTGTACATGGTGAAGTATACCTGTGGGCAAGACACTAATCCGCGGGCGGTAGAGGGAAGATGGATAAAGGCAATTGAAATTTTAAAGCAGGAATACAGCTAAGATTGGAGAACCAGTCATTTATAGTCATTAGTTTGCGGTGATTGGTTTCCTATTGTATAAAGAAGCTAATAGGAGGGTACTTATGTGGACCGTAGTATACATAGCTTCTAACCGGGCACAGGCCGAACTGTATAAAAATGTACTGTGTAATGAAGGGGTACTTGCTAACATCCGGGCGGCAGGAATTGTTTCCGCTCTCGGCGATGGGTTGTATGAAATTTTGGTTTTGGAATCAGAAGCCAATGAAGCACACGCGATTTTGTGTCAACATGCGATACGATAAAAGCGTATGATTAAGGAGTGTTTAATATTGCTAAAAAAGACCAAGATTGTTTGCACAGTAGGTCCCAGTACCGATAAGCCCGGTGTGCTGGAGGCAATGATGGCGGCAGGCATGAATGTTGCCCGGTTCAATTTTTCCCATGGCCAGCATGCAGATCATGCCCGGCGGCTGGCCCAGGTAAGAGAAGCCGCCCGGAATGTGAAGCGGCCGATTGCACTGATGCTTGATACCAAGGGCCCGGAAATGAGACTGGGATTATTTGCCGATGGCAAGGTTTATTTAGAGAAAGGCCAAAAGTTCGTATTAACAAGCCGCGAGGTCCTTGGAACCAAGGAAATTGCTTCTGTTAACCATAAGTTATTGCCGCAGGAGGTTGCGCCCGGCCAGGTGATACTGATTGCCGATGGGCTGATAAGCCTGCATATCGATGCTGTTGACGGCGATGACATCATCACCACTGTTAAAAACAGCGGCGAGGTCGGGGACCGCAAACGGGTTGCAGCACCGGGAACCGCTATTAACCTGCCGCCGCTGTCGGAACAGGATGTTGCCGATATTATGTTTGGTATTCAAAATCAAATGGACTCCATTGCCGCCTCTTTCGTCCAGCGGGCGGCCGATGTGCTGGCAATCCGCAAGATTCTGGAAGATGCCGGCTATGAGATGGACATCATCCCGAAGATTGAAAATGCAGAAGGTGTTCATAATATTGACGAAATTCTCAAAGTCTCTGACGGTATTATGGTCGCCCGGGGCGATCTGGGGGTGGAGATACCGGCAGAAGAAGTGCCGCTTGTCCAAAAAATACTGATCCAAAAGTGCAATAAGGCCGGCAAGCCGGTAATTACCGCCACCCAAATGCTGGAGTCCATGATCGCCAATCCCCGGCCAACACGGGCAGAGGCCAGCGATATTGCCAATGCGATTCTGGATGGGTCGGATGCGATCATGCTCAGCGGCGAATCTGCCTCAGGCCAGTATCCGGTCGAGGCGGTGCAGACAATGGCCCGGATTGCCGTGCGTACGGAAAATTCGCTCCGGCACAGCGATATTTTAGCAGGCAAAGGCATTCAACTGCAGCGGACAACAACAGATGCGATCAGCCATGCCACTGCCCAAATCGCGCATGAGCTGGGCGCGGCGGCAATTGTAACTTCCACCCAGTCCGGCTATACGGCCCGCATGGTGTCAAAATATCGTCCCCAGTCTACCATTGTTGCTGTTACTCCCAATGAAAAAACAGTGCGGCGCATGCTGCTGCTGTGGGGGGTATACCCGGTTTTGGGGCCGAGTTTTAATAATACCGACGAAATGGTGCACAGTGCCATTGCCACTTCGTTACAGGCCGGCGTTGTCAAAGACGGAGACTTGGTCGTTGTTACCGCCGGGGTGCCTGCCGGCATATCCGGCACCACCAATATGATCAGAGTCCACATTGTTGGCAATATTTTGACACGCGGCACCGGCATTGGGCAACAGGCCATTACCGGCAGGGTTGTTATTGCCAGATCGGTTAAGGAGCTGAAAGCGAAATTCCGGGAAGGCGACATTTTGGTAGTTGCCAGTATTGACGAGGAAACGGCACCTTATGCAGCTAAGGCGGCGGCCATTGTTGCCGAGGAAGGCGGGTTAACCTCCCATGCTGCTATCGTGGGGGTAAGCTTTGGCATGCCGGTGCTGGTCGGGGTGGAAGATGCTATCGAACGGTTGCAGGATGGGGCGATTGTTACTGTGGATGCGGCCCGGGGGATTGTATACCAGGGGGAAATTAACGCTAGATAGGGAGAAACCCTTATGGCAATATGGTTGATTGGTTTGTTAACAGGGGGAGTTTTAGCCGCGTGGTGGCTGTACACCAGGCGGCTGGACCGGCAGTTTAGAACGATCGAGTCCCGGCTCCGCGGCCTAACGCCTGAGCGCCGGCTGACTGACGCTCAGGCCGGACAAATTATGCGGCGGATACATAAATTGTTAAAGACCAGTTTAATCGCCGGTGATGCAGATAACATATACCGCGCCTTTGACTTGTTGAAACTGGCCCTGGGCCATGGTTTAGACGGCGCCGCCGAGCCGGGACGCATTACTGCCGCTGTTTTCCTGGCACTGCGTTCTCACCAGCCTGATGCTGCCGGCCATGGCATTGATGCTTTCCGGCCCTTGATAAAAAACACAACTGCGGACCGGCTGCCGGCAGTAGTGGAACAGCTTGGTCTAATTGCTGTCCTCAGTTTAAAACAGCGGCATAGTTTTCTGGCGGCCCGGGCGGTGGAACTCATTTTTGCCAGCCTGGGTACAGTACAAGCTGATGGTGTGTATACTGCGGCAATGCGAGCCTTAAAGGCAACAGGTCTGATTGCTTTACGCCGGGGCGATACCGGTCTTATCCGGGAGATGCAGGTGAAACTGGCAGCCTGGCTTGCTGCCGAACAGCCGGGCGGTGTTATCCAGGAGCAGTTGACCGGAGTCCTGTCGGCCTGGCTGCATAGGGCGGTAAAAGCAGGTGACGCCGGCATGATTGAACTCTTAACCGATTATATCAGGCAGCTGGCAGACAAGAAAATATTGGCAAATTATACCTTGGCAGGTATTGTTGGTGAATGCAGCCATATAGCCGGTATGGATAGTCTCAATCCCTTCAGCCCGGCCGCCGGGGAAATATCGATGCTCAGTCTGGATTTGGCGGTACAGGTGCGGGCCAATGATACCTGGCGCCAGGCTGTCGACAGCGCCGCCCAGGCCGCCAGACTGGCAGTGGCCCAACGCAGCCTGGCCGAAAGTTTTGACATTGTTTATCCGCTGCTGGAAGCGGGCCGGCGACTGTTGACTGCCGAGCTTCATTCTGCCGGGGCGGCCCATGATGTATTCCGGCAGCAGGCTCTTTACATCCTAATGCGAGAATGCATACAGCTGGTAGATTTTGTTTGCCGGCAGAATTTTACCGTAACAGCCGCCGATATCATCGACCAGCTCTATCTAAACTGGATTAAGTGCCCGGCCAATGCAGGCCAGCAAAAATCTGTCAGGAAATTTTGCCAGCTATTGTTTTTATACTATATACGGATTAAGCGCCGCCAAAAACGCCTGACAGCCGAGGGCAGCAGTTTTTGTGCTCCGGACACACTAACGGTGGCTAACCGCGAACGGCTGACCCAGCTTGGCTATTTAGTTTAAACAGATAAAAAGTTTTAGGCGGACAATAATGTCCGCCTGTTTTACCTCAAAGTAATAAAAAATTTACTGAAAGAGCCTGAGAGAACAGGCCCCCATCCAGTGTTGCGCCGGCACGGGGGTATTATGCTTTTTGGCGAATCGTGCCCTGTTTGGGGATGGCCCCTGTAAGGGCCAGACTCAGCAGCGGGATAAGGCTGCCGGCCTTATTGATAAGAGCCGCAGCAGCGGTACTCAACGCCAGTGTTGCCAGATAAAAAGCAATTGTCACCGGTGCCGTCAGCGGTAACCCGGCTTGGGTTATTTCGCGGATCAGATAATACATGACCAACGGGTGGACAAGATAAACAAGATAGGAATATGTTCCCAGGGCTGCCAGGCCGGTTGCCAGCCCAGCCGGCAACGGCCTGCTGAAAGCGGTGAACAAAAACAAGGTTGCGCCCAGTGTGTACAGGACACCGGCCGGGCTTAACTGATGGGCTGTGTTTACAGCCTGCTCCAGGCTGTACCGCATGCCGTAAATCAGGTAATAGTAGAAAAACAGCATGCCTGTTAATGTTGCGGCAAAAAATGCATTAATCCGGCCCCGGTTCCGTTCCAGGGCAGCCAAAAACTGCGGATAAAGCTCAGCGCAAACGGCACCGAGGAGGAAAATGAACAGGTAATGGAGGATTAAAAAACTCATGCGGTGCTGAACTGCGAGATTTAGGTAATGGTTGGCAAAGTTTGCGGTAAGTATATAACTGGAATAATAATTAAAGAGGATCTGTGCTGTCAGCAGGCTGAGCAGGCCGGTGACCGGCGCTTTAAGAAGCCAGCGTACCAATTGCCGCCAGCAGGGCATACAGGCATAGAACCAGATAAGAATAACCAAAAAATATAATTGGTAAGATGCCAGGCCAAAAGCCAGGTATTTGTAAATAAGCGGGCTGTGCCAAAGGCTGATATCACCGCTGATCCAGGTATAATGCAGCATATAGAGAAAAGACCAGGCCAGGTACGGCAGCAGGACTGCCTTGAAGCGCCGGCGCAGGAAGGCCGGATACCTGAACTCTGCCTGCAGCGGCTGGCTGATAAATAAGCCGAAAGCAGATACAAAGAAAAATATTGGCACACTGAAGCGGGTGAATATCTCAAGCAATGCAAACAAATGGGGATTGACAGCCGGGTTAGCCAATGAATAAGCGCCGGTATGAATGCCCAATACACCTAACATAGATATACCGCGGATATAATCGAGAGCAAGTATGTGCTGTTTGGCCATAGTGTTCAGCGGCTCCTTAGCATTGGTTTTATTCGTGCTGACCAGATCGTATAGTCCTATTTAATTATAGGCTGTAACTGCTGTAACTGCAATAAACTTTTGTGTAAAAAGGAGATGGCAACAAATGTCTGAAAAAGTGCAAGAAGGACAGGCGGCCCCGGATTTTACCCTGCCGGCTACCGGCGGCAATACGGTTACTTTGAGCCAATACCGGGGAAAAAAGATCGTATTGTATTTTTATTCCAAGGATAATACAGCCGGCTGTACCGATGAAGCCCGCGGCTTCCGGGAGGTAGCGGCGGCTATTGCCGACGCCGGGGCCGTCATTCTGGGGATAAGCGGCGATACACTGGCAGTGCATGAGAAGTTCAGCGCCAAACATGAGCTTCCCTTCCTGCTGCTAAGTGACGCTGACCGGCTGGTAAGCCAATTATATGGCGTGTTTAAAGAGAAGAACATGTATGGTAAGAAAGTGATGGGGATTGAACGCTCAACCTTTATTATCAATGAACAGGGGGTCGTAAGCCGGATTTTCCGGAAGGTTAAGGTTGCAGGCCATGGGCAGGCGGTTTTGACGGCCTTGAAGCCGTAACTGAGAGAATACTGACGGCCTGCCGTTTCAGAGCCGGAGGCAGTCGGAAAGGCTGCGCAAGCCGGCAGGCGCCTGCGGCAAGAAAGCAGCCCCGGTCTGGGCGGTAATTTTTACTAATTAGGCAGGAGATTGGATATTACTGTGTAATAATGTATATTAATAAATCAAGGGAGTGACAATCCATGCAGCCAATCGGTCTCATAAACGGCAAGCTTATCGACTTAAATGAAAATATTGTGTCAATGGAAGATAGAGGCCATCAGTTTGGTGATGGCGTATATGAAGTAACAAGGGTATATAATGGGCGTTGTTTTGCTTTGAAAATGCATGTGGACAGATTGTACCGTTCGCTGCGCGAACTGACAATTCCGGCTGTATATACCTATGATGAACTGGCCGAGTTTCATGATTTGTTAATCAAAGAAAGCGGCATCGCCGCTGGCGCAATCTATCTGCAAATTACCCGCGGCGTTTCGCCCCGGGCCCATGGTTTTCCCGAGAATGTGGTGCCATGCCTGACCATGTCGATCCGTCCTGCCGCTGCCGCCCCTGATAAAAATAAACTGGAAGGCGCCAAAGGCTTGTTAATCCCTGATGAAAGATGGCTCAGATGCGACATTAAGTCGCTTAATCTGCTGGGAAATGTCATGGGCAAGCAAAAGGCCAAAGAAGCAGGCTGCTTTGAAGGCATCCAGGTCCGGGACGGGTTTGTCACCGAAGGCACCAGCAGTAATTTCTTTGTCATAAAAGATGGGGTTGCCTGGACGCATCCCCGCAGCAATCTTATCCTCACCGGTGTTACCAGAACACTGATCCTGGAAAAAATAGCGCCCGAGCTTGGGGTGCCGGTGATTGAGAAGAGGTTTGACGAGGCGTTTGTCAAATCGGCCGCAGAAGCTTTTATTTCAGGCACTAACAGTGAGATAGTGCCGATTGTGGCCTTAAGCGGGCAGCCTGTCGGCACCGGCAGTGTCGGCCCGGTTACCCGTAAAATTCAACAGGCTTACTGGGCGATGATTGACCGGGAATGCGGGCGTAAATAAGCAGGGCGAAAGGTGGAGAAGACTATGAATATGATTGTTACCGAACGGGCGCAGGAATTTATTGCGCAAGAGGGCGGTATTATTACTGTAAAGCTGGAGCAACGTCTAATTCCTAATTGTTGCAATCCTCCTTCGATAGCTCCGGTTCCTTCCGTAAAAACAGGTAAACCTGAAGCGGGAGAAGCTGCCGACTATACAGCAGTGACAATTGATGGCGCCGAAGTCTATGCGCATACCTCAATCCGGAACTACGACAATGAGAATCCTTTGCGCGTTGATATTGAAACCACGCTGTTCGGCAAACGGCTGGTTGTGTATGGCCTGCCTGCCCCCGGTAAAAACTGCGGCAGTTGTACCTCCTGTTAGAAAACCGTCGGCGGGCACGGATTTTTATCCCGGAGCATAACCTTGTATTTTTAAAATTCCGCTGAGACGAAAAACTGCTGGCGGCCCGAGGCCGCCAGCAGTTTTTTATTTGAAATTAGTGGCGCAGCTTGAACAACTGCCGCCGTCTTCCTGGATTTTTTCCTCCAGGCGGCCATTGTTGAATAAGATCATTTCGGCAATAGCCATTGGCAGCACCTCGGTAAGCAGCACTTCCATAGCGTTATGAATAGCCTGTTGTTGATCCCGGTGGCTTAGGGCGGTGGTTAGTTTGTCTTCAATCGGCTCGCGATAGGTGGTAAGCCAGCGCTGGTAATGGGCAAGCAAAGTTGGGCCATCATAATACATCATCGGTCACATCCTTTTTTTATTTTCATATTATGGTTGACGGGTTAAATTAAGTGACAGTATTTTAGTCAGGTGTGCCAGCGAATAACACTCAAACATGGCGCAGTACCGGGCGAATAGTGTTATGGCGCTGTGCTGCCCCCAGCGTTCTTTGGGCTGGGTATTCAACCAGAGAATGCGTTTGACTTTTTTGCCGACAGCAGACAATTCTCCGGCTGTTTCGACAGGTGCCAGGGTATTGGCGTCACTGATAATAAAAAGCAGGGTCGAGGGTGATAAGAATTGCTTATATTCTTCCCTGAGACGGGCAAGCGCAATAGCTAAATTGGTGCCTTGCCCCATTTGGGAAGAATCGGTTACCAGGTCGGTGATAACCTGGGCGAAATCATCACTGCGCTTAAAATAACCGGTGACTTTTTCTAAATCAGTGGCGAAAATAAAGGTTTCTATGTTTTTGACAACACTGGATAACCCAAACAGCAGCGGCAGGGTAAAACGGACATATTTGGTCATCGAGGCCGACACGTCACACAGTACGACAATATTAGGCTTGTGAATTTTTTTGGTCTTGTATTTAAGGGCAATCATCGTGCCGCCATAGCGGGTATTGCGGCGGATGCTCTGACGAATATCAATCAGTTTGCGGCGCCCGGTCAAGCGAAAGCGCCGGGAAATGCGGGTAGTCAGCTTGTACGCCAGCCGTTTGATCAGGGCTGTGACCTGAGGAATCTCCTGTTCGGTAATATCCTGCATGTTTTTATACAGCAAAGGATTGCGGCCTGTGCCGCCAAGGCCGGCCGCCGAGTCCACAACATGGTCAAGTTCATGATGACCTAACAGCTGACGGCGGGCGGCAGCCAGCTGAGCCAGATCTTCCGGTGACAGCTGGCGCTGCCAGAAGGACAGCGAGCTTTTGAGCAGGTTTTCCACTACCGGCTGAAAGGCTTCTTTTACATTATTACCGGTCGAGGTCTTTTCCAGAAAATCCTGCAGACGTTTTTTTTCCTGCTCCGGCAAGCGTTTATAAACGTCCATAAGTTCGGCGGGAAGCTCCAGCGGGCGCCCCTGAAAGACCAGTTCTTCCTGGGCCTGCTGCGACTGTTCAAGCTCAAGCTGCTGCTTGGTATCCCAGTCCTGCCGTTGCTGCTGTTTGGCCTCAGGCGGTACGAAAAACAGGTTAAACGCTTGATCAAAGGCAACCTGATCTTCAGCATTCTTAATTAGTGTGCTTTTTAAAGCCGCCCGGAATACATCCCGGTCGAATTGTTCGATAACCGTCAGGCTGTCTACGGCGTCAATGGTTTCGGCAATGCTTACCCGTACCCCGAGCTGACGGAGAATCTGAACAAATCCTACTAAATTATCAGTAAGTGAGTTCAATAAGATCAGCCCCCGCAGCTTTTATCGCTATGGCAATGGGTGGGTGCGGCCATGGGATCAGTCGCCTGTCGGACCGCATTGCACAGCCCGTCCGCGCCCAGCTCCTTCTGGAAGGCCATGAGATCATCACGGTTTTTAAATAATAGTCCCATTGTCTGCTGGATCAGGGTGGAATCAAGATGGTCGGCGTGCATGGCAATTAAAGACCTTGTCCAGTCAAGTGTTTCGGCAATGGAAGGCTGTTTGGCAAGCGTTAGATTAGTGCGCAGGTGATTGACCGCTGTTGCAATCTGCTTGGCCAGTTTTTCGGTTGCTTCCGGGACTTTAGCGCGAATAATATTAATTTCTTTTTCAATAGACGGATAATCAATAAATAAATAAATGCAGCGGCGGCGCAGGCCTTCCGATAATTCCCGGTCATGGTTGCTTGTCAGCACCACCATGGGGATATGGTTGGCTTTGACGGTGCCAAGCTCAGGAATCGATATTTGAAAATCTGATAGGATTTCAAACAAGAAGGCTTCAAATTCTTCGTCGGTTTTGTCGATTTCGTCAATTAATAAAACCGGGCGCTTTTCTGCCCTGATGGCTTTCAGCAAAGGCCGCTCCAGCAGGTATTCGGGCGAGAAAATATCGCTTTCGGAAAGGTTTTGGCAAGCACTGTCCCGGCTCATCTGAATCTTGATCAGCTGGCGCTGATAATTCCATTCATATAAAGCTTTATTTTCGTCCAGACCTTCATAGCATTGCAGGCGAATCAGTTCGGTATTAAACACTCTGCTTAGTACTTTGGCGATTTCCGTTTTACCAACGCCGGGCGCACCCTCAACCAAGAGCGGCTTTTCCAGCTTTAACGCTAAATAGACAGTCGTTAACAGCTCTTTATCACTAATATACCCCTGAGCTTCAAAAGCAGTACTCAATTCCGGCATGGTGACAACAGGGTTAGATTGCTTGTCCATAACAATTCTCCTATCTCTATTAAAGCTATAGTCTTAATTTTACAGCAAATTAATAATATTTGACAAGTGAAACGTTTCCCGCAAAAAAACAAAAGCTACTCCCGTAGAGTAACTTTTGTTGTTGCTGTGCTATGTAGGCGGTTACAGGTTGATGCCGATAAATTCACCGGTTTTAAACGGGGTATCTTCAATTAACTGACCGGGGAGGATTTCAAAATGTTTAAAGAACTTTTTTGCACCGATATAGGCGCCTTTAGCTGCATAGCGAACAGGGAAAGTATTGGGCTGCAACTGTTCCATCGGCAATATGCCGAGGGCCTGTTTTTCAGGATCATAGCCCAACATGCAGAAATGATGATTTTCTAAAAGCTGGGTGGCTTTTTTGTTAAAAACAATACGGCCGTTAGGACGTACTTCAATTACAGGTTCATCGTTTTTGGGCGTACGGGTGCGATGCGGCTGAAACAGAGTAAAAGAAAAGCTGTTTTCTTCACTCATATAACTCACTCCTTACATGTTAATAGAATACATTTAAAAGTATGCTCAAACTTGCAAAACTATAAACATCAAATAGCAAAAAAAATAAGTTTATTTTTGCTATTAGCGTGATTATCGGTGGAAATGCAGGATTTTTTCCAAGCGGGGCATAATCTTATTTAGTGATAGTTTTTTCAGTTGTGACTGTTTACAGGATTATAAAGAATACAGGGGGAATTTAAATGAATCAGATGTGGTTTCAAGTTCTGGCAGTTATGATTGTAGGCAGTATGATTAAGTATATGTTTCATAACTCTCTGGCTTGGGTTGTTATTGATTTGGCAGTACTTGGTATTGCTTATTTATTGCTGCGCCGCGATCCTTTTATTGATATGAAACGGTCGATGGTATTTCTCGGTGGTTTAACTGTTGTTAATGTTTTGGTGGACTTAGGCATCATGAGCGGGATGCTGGGAAATTTAGCTTTGCTTGCGCTGCTGGGCTATATGATGTTTGGCCGTAATTATAACAACAGACGGCGCCGTTAGAGGGGGAGAGGGGTGTCTCACAATAAGGTTGTTACAAGGGCCGCTCTGTTACTGGCCCTTACGCTGATATTCCAGTCGCTCCGCTTTTTTATTCCTTTGCCGCCGTTTTTGTCCAGTTTTCTGATCGGCAGCTTAGTTAATGCCACACTTTTGATCGCGGCCGAAAAGGCTGGGTTGGGGCCGGCGCTGATGATTGCGGCAATAACTCCTGTCGTCGCCTATTTCCAGCAGCTTTTACCGCTGCCGGTGTTTATTTTGCCTGTTGCCTGCGGCAATGCGATATATGTTGGGATTTATTTAACACTCTTTGGCCGGAGCCGGGTTTTGGCCATTGCCTTAGGGACATTAGGCAAGGCCGGGCTCTTATACGGGGCATTTGTCTGGCTGTTTACCATTATTGCGGTTCCGCCAAAACTTGCCGCCGCCATTATGCTGGCAATGAGCTGGCCGCAGCTAATAACCGGCGTTTTGGGAGGCCTGATAGCGGCAATGATTGCCAAACGGATTAAATAACGCTCATACTCCGGAGACAGCCAGTGCTATGGAGGGATTATTATGCCTAATCACGGCTTGACGTTGGCTGATATTGTCAATGTAAAAGTGTTACAAGAGATTCAGGATAAGTTTTCGGAAGCTACCGGCCTGGCTGCTGTGATTGTTGACAGTGCGGGACAGCCAGTCACGAATCCCAGTAATTTTACAAGATTATGTAATTTAATTCGCTCGACCCCTGAGGGCTTAGCCCGGTGTATCGGTTCCGATGACTGTGGCGGCAGAATGGCTGCCAGGCAATTATGCCCTTCTGTATATTGCTGCCATAGCGGGCTTACCGATTTGGGAGCGCCGATTATATTAAACCAGCAGCATCTGGGTGGATTTCTGGCCGGCCAGGTGCTTTTACCTCAGGCTGAGCAAGCAATTGCCGGGGAAGTGTTAAAAAGACTGGCCGACCTAAACCTTGACGAAAGCGACATTCTGGAAAGACTGGCTGAAATCCGGGTCGTTCCGGAAGAGCGGGTGAAGGCGGCGGCCGATTTGCTGTACATCATGACAAATTACATTGTGGAGATTGCGATGGCCAATATCGCTCAAAACCAATTAATGGATGAGCTAAAGGCTAAGGCGGATCTGGAAAAGATTTTGCGGGAAACAGAGCTTAAGGCTTTATTGTCCCAGGTCAACCCGCATTTTTTGTTCAATACCTTAAACACAATCGCCCGTCTTGCTCTCCTGGAGGGGGCGCCCCGTACCCAGGAAGTAGTGTATGCCTTATCCGATCTCTTGCGCAATAATTTACGTAATAGTGATGAGATGGTGACTGTCGGTGAGGAAATTCAGTATATAAAAAATTATCTGCTTATTCAGGAAATGCGTTTTGGCGACCGGATCCAGGCTTCTATTAACATCCCGCTGGAACTGCTGGACCAGAGAATTCCCTTTATGACACTCCAGCCGCTGGTGGAAAATGCAATTATTCATGGCCTGGAACCAAAACGCGGCGGGGGGAATATCAATATATCCGGCCAGCGCCGCGACGGCAGGGTAGAGATCATAGTAACCGACAGTGGTGTTGGGGTAACGAAAAGTCAAATAGAGCATATTTTTAGAAATGAGAAAAGGATGGCCGGCAAAGGTCAGACAACAGGCTTAGGCATAACTAATGTCCACAAGCGTATTCAGCATTACTTTGGTTCTCAATTTGGGATCGATATAACCAGTGGGCATGACGGCGGCACAACAGTGAGAATATGCGTGCCTTTTGGTTTTGGTGAAGAAGAGGCTATAAGTTAAACTCTGGCAGAAGGTATAAAAGTCAATATTATAATGAAGGGGAGGAGTTTTTATGACACAACATAAAACAAATGCCCAAGACCAGGCAACAGAGAATTTTAAAGCAGGTTTTAATTGTGCCGAGTCTGTCGTACGGTCGTTTCGCGACCTGCTGAAATTAGATGTTTCCGATGAAGCTCTTAAAATGGCTTCCGGCTTTGGCGGTGGCCTTGGTCATGCCGGCTGTATGTGCGGGGCTTTGTCCGGGGCGACGATGGTGTTAGGCATGCTCCAGGGACGGTCCAGTACTGAGCAAAACCGGGGGCCGGTATATAGCAGTGCCCAGGAATTTCATAATATATTTTCCGGCCAATTTGGCGCAACCTGTTGCCGGGTACTTAATCCTTATGAGTTTGGCAGTCAGGAACAACGGCAGACGTGCCTTAAAATTACCGGTACCACTGCTGACTTGTTATGGAAATACATTGTTGGCAGACAATTAATCGCAAAAAATTAAAAAATCCGGGATAATAGTTTCCCATTATCGGCCAGCCATTTGCGGCACTCCCGGTATTCCGGGGAAAACCGGCCAACCTGTTCCCAAAACCTGACCGAATGATTGGGCACTAACAAATGGCACAGCTCATGAATAATCAGGTAATCGGCCACCCCTGGCGGGGCCATAATAATGCGCCAGTTATAGTTTATATTGCCAAGACTGGAGCAACTGCCCCAGCGTGTTTTTTGGTCTTTGATTGTAATCCGGGCCGGGCGCACACCGATGATTGCTGCCCATTGTCTGGTTTTATCGAGAAATAGTTCGCCGGCCTGCCGGACAAGCCAGGCTTTTAGCAGCCGTTCAGCCATGGCTTCCGGCTCAGCCTCAGCACCGGTCGGCACCGTTACAAGCACCGCTGCCGGTGTTAATGAGATTTCTGGTTTGCTGCCGCCGGCAAGGATGGTAAGTGTGCGGGGTTCACCCCTGTAGAGCAACTGGGAGCCTGTTGTCAAGCATAGATTGATCGGATTGGCAGCAAGGGTGGATAGTTTATGCAGACGGCCGGTGAGCCACTTGCTTTTCAGGGTAATGATATGCTCAATCTCGGCAGCGGTTAGTTTTCCCGGGGTAATGATCTCCACCACGGCCGTTGGCAGCATCCGTAGCTGAATGTTTTTCCGGCGTTTATCCAACCGTTGGCTATAGTGAAGGCGTTGCCCGTTGAATGGTATTGTTGGCATAGCAGCTTCCTTTACAGATATTTTTATTTAATGGTAATCCTTTGATGAACGATGATATATATTGGCCAGCGACGCTGATTATCCCTGTTGCCTAATTGAATTTTCGGCAAAAAAGTTGCTTGACAATAAAAACGGTAAATGGTATTATAACAAATGTCCGACAACAGACTCAGCATTAAATGCCCGGGTGGCGGAATGGCAGACGCGGAAGACTCAAAATCTTTTGTTGGTAACAACGTGGGGGTTCAAGTCCCTTCCCGGGCACCATAAGCAGAGAACCAGGTTATTAGGAGCAGCGCGATGCTAGTGTCTGCGTGAATCGCTTAGTTCCAAGCGGAGTGCGGCACCGCTTAACTGTCCAAAGCTGCTAAAATATTAAATTGGGAAGCTAAGAGGCCTATGTGATTTTACATCATATAGACTTTTTTTATTTGCAAAATAACCGTCTGCATGGAATGTCTAAATAAGAGAAGAAAGTCACTGCAGGCCTATGTTATAATTGCAACAGCGGAGGTGTTTTTTTGTATTTTGAATACGGTAAAAAGGAAATTGAATTCATAAAAGGCCGTGATAAGCTTCTGGGCGCGGCGATTGACCGGATCGGGCATCTATACAGGGAGGTTGACAGCGATCTTTTCTCCTCTGTAGTCCATCATATCATCGGCCAGCAGATCTCCACCCGGGCACAGGCGACCATCTGGCAAAGGCTTAATGACAGGCTTGGGATTATTAATGCCGATGCGATATACGCACTGGAATTGACTCAACTGCAAAAACTGGGCATGACCTTCAAAAAGGCCGAGTACATCAAAGACTTTGCCGCAAAAGTCAGAAGCGAAGAATTCGACATACATGCGTTATCCGGTCTGCCCGATGCGGAGGTCATAAAAGCGCTTTCATCCCTGAAAGGTATCGGCACGTGGACTGCTGAAATGATCATGACTTTCTGCATGCAGCGGTCCGATGTCGTGAGCTTCGGGGACCTTGCTATCCACCGGGGAATGCGGATGCTGTATCATCACAGAAGCATCGACAGAAAAAAGTTTGCAAAATACGCAAGGCGCTACTCGCCTTATGGAACAGTGGCAAGCCTGTACCTTTGGGCGATTGCCGGCGGTGCAATTCCGGAAATGCGGGATTATGCGCCAAAAAAGAAAAAGGCGGCGGCCCTAAAAAAATAAATGTAAATTATTTACAAATATTCATAAAATTAGCAGGAAAAATCCCCCTTAACCGCGAATATAATCGCAACAACAAAAACGCAAGGGGTGATTTTTTATGACAGAATTACTTAGTATCAAAGATATATCGCAAGAGCTGGGAATTCCGCAGAGCACGCTGCGATATTATCGGGACTTGTTTCTGGACTATCTGCCGGCGATGGGAGAGGGGAAAAAGAAACGTTTTTATCCGGAAGCGGTTGAAGTATTTCAGACTATCGCCAAATGCATGCATCAAAATAAAAATGCTGATGATATTGCCAATGAGCTGGACAGCCGCTTTACCCGATTTATTGAGATTGAGCCGGAACCGCAGGAAAGCAGCGCAACACATTCGCAGGCGGATGAAAATGGACAATCTCAGGCCTTAGCTACAGTACATCAATTTGACGGTTCTACGATTATGGCTGTTATCGCCTCGCAAAATCAGGCGTTACAACAAATTGCCGCGACCATCAGCATGGTTAACGGGCAGCAAGAGGAGTTGCAGCATTTAAAGCAGGAGGTATCCAAGCTGGAAGAGCGCCTGGAAACAGAACTGACCGAGCATTTCCAGCTGATGGATATTCGTTTGCGCCAAATTACAGAGGCGAAAGAGAATAATAAGCCCAGATCATTCTGGCAGCGATTATTTAATTGAGTGTGTCAACCGCATAACCAAGGCAGTGAGCTCAGGAGAATTACCGGCCACTGCCTTTTTTGATGTATAGGTAAATTGTTAAAAATGGTAATAATTGTAAGTTTTATTTTTATATTTACATATATTGGTAATTATTGTAAGAGTTTATCTGTCGCCGGAACAGAGAAAAAATGCTTTAAAGCGGTAAAATAGTCTGCGGTGTCGAATTGGGCGGTTCGGTAATGGCAGGCAGAACAAGGGTTGCTTTACGGTGATTAGCCATTTCGACACACTGCACCTAAAAATCTGTCGGTTTTTTACGAAAAGTAATCGTTCTAAATTAGCAGGAGATACAATATTTTACAAGAATGTTTAACAACACAAAATTTAAAAGATGGTCACTGGAGGCGATCGACAATGTCCGCGGCTGAAGCTTTTGAAAACAAAATAGTGTATTTGCACCGGGAAGATGACTATCATGATTCGTTTGAGACAACAACCGGGATTTTATTTATAGATAATGAATTGCGGCTAAAAAACCTGAACCGTGAGGCTGAAAAGATCTGCGGCATACACAGACCGAAAGCGGTTGGCCGCAGGGTAGAAGATGTCTTTCGGCATCATGGCGAGAAATTCCTGAAGGTATTTTATCTTGACGAGTACGAGGATCTAAATACGATTAATTTAAAGTTAAAAGTACAGGATCAGTATATTTATGCTCATATTGACACCCTGAGGCTGCGAGGCACCCGCGGGGAACCTAACGGCTTAATTGTTATTATTCAGGATTTATCGGCAGTCAGGGCGGCGATTAAGCAAATCCAGATCACGCAGATGCTGATGTCCCTGGGCGAATTAGCCGCCGGCGTGGCTCATCATGTGCGTACGCCGCTGACTACCATCAGCGGGTATCTGCAGGTTATGCTGGGGCGCCTGGAGGATGACCGCTATACGGTAGGGCGTGATGTGCTGGAGATGATGCTGGATGAGGTAGCCTGCATTAATAAAGTAGTCAAAGAACTTGTGATGTTTGCCAAGCCGCCGGTCAACAAGGAGGCTAATATCGATATTAACCGCACAATCGAAGAGGCATTGTTGCTAACCTTTAAACAGCTGGGCGGTGAAAAAATAGCGATTGACAAGCAGCTAGCCGCTAATTTACCGGCCCTTACCGTTGATAGTAATTTAATCAAGCAAGCCGTTGTAAATATTATGCAAAACGCGATTGAGGCTATGCCCAATGAAGGGGTGCTGTCAGTAAAATCCTGGATAAATTCCGAACTGAACATGCTTGTTATTGCTATTGGCGATACAGGGTCCGGGGTTGCGCCGGAAATACTGCCGCGGGTCTTTGAGCCGTTTTATACGACAAAACTGGAGCATATGGGGCTGGGATTGCCTGTTGCGCACCGGATTGTCAGTGAACACGGGGGCTTTATCAATATTAACGCTGTTAGTCCGACCGGAATCGGTGCCCATATTCATATTTATCTGCCGATTGTTGATGAACGCCATCGCCGGTTGCGGGTGGTACATCAGCAGGTGCTTAACCTGCAGTAGGGATACCGAATTTTGCCTGAAAATTTTATGGTGAAAGGTAATATCTGCATCCCATTTTCATATTCTGTTATTGTTACAGAAATTAGTGTGAAGAAGGGATGCTCTAGTGTTACGGCAGATAAGTTCTTTGGTCCCAGCAAAATTTATAAAAATGCGAAGTCATGTTCTAAAGAATAAAAATCAATATCTTAAAAGACTTTGCCTAAGCCTGGCTTTTCTGCTGTTTTGTTTTTTCCTGAATCCTGCAGGCCAGGCTAAGAACGACTTGGTTGCACCCAGTATTACCGTGAATTTGCCAAGCCGGACAATTGAGCTTTTTGCCGGCAATAGCCTGGTGAAGGAATATCCGGTTGCTATAGGCAAGCCATCAACCCCGACACCGTTAGGCAACTACTCGATAGTATACAAAGAGATTAATCCGGACTGGTATCCGCCTGACCAAAAAGGCAAGATGGTGCCGTCAGGCCCGGAAAATCCGCTTGGCTACAGGTGGATGGGAATTTGGAATAACTATGGCATTCACGGGACCAATGCGCCATGGTCAATCGGTGCAGTTATATCCAATGGCTGTATTCGCATGTATGAAGAGGATGTGGAAGAACTTTTTGACCTGGTGGGCTATGGAACGCCGGTGCGGATAACCTATGACCGGATAAAAATCAGAACAAATGCCAGGGAACAGATTTTGCTTGCCGTTTATCCCGATGTCTACGGGTATGGCAGGGTGACTGTACAGGATGCGCGCAATAAGCTTGCTGCCTATCCCTGGAATGGGTTGATTACTGATGAGTTTTTACGCAAAACAGTTACCCAGGCCGATGGCAGGCAGGTTATTATTGCCAGCCAATTCAAGCTTACGGTAAATGGCATTCCTATAACCGAGCCGGGGGTAACTGTGCAAAATATCCAATACGTACCTGTTAAGCCCCTGGCCGGGGCATTAAATCAACAAATAAGCTGGGATGAAAAGACGAAAACAGTGCAATGCGGCTCCAATCGCATACCGGGGATCAACAGCGGCAACAGGGTGTATGCAGCGGCCGAAAACATAGCGGCTCTTTTGGGCGGTGATCTGAACTGGCAGTCAGACCAAAATACGCTGGATTATCATACCACTGTGGTTTTTGTAAACAATATTCCCGCAAATATTGAGATAAAAAAGGTGCAGGGCATGTTAGCGCTGTCTGCCCTGGAACTGGCAGCGGCAATGGAGCGGCAGGCTACGTGGAACCCGGCAGACCATGTATTAATACTAACCGCTGCCGGGCAAAATACAATAGTGCCGGTGGTAATGGTCGGGCAAAAGCCTTATATTCAGATAACTAAAATTAACCAATATTTTAATGCCTATGTTTACTGGAATGAACAGGCCAACACAATAGAACTGACCTATCCTTAAGCAAAGCTGAGTAACTGCTAATCTAAGTTGCGGAGAGAGCAATAGCGGGCTCTCTCTTTTCCCATTTCCGGCGCAGCCTATAAATTTTTTTTGCTTTACTAAGGCCTGTGCAGGCTGGTTCTTCAATAGATATTACATAACGAGTCACTTATTAAGGAAAATAAGAGCAGGGATTTTGCTTTTAATAGCCAATAAACATAGATTGGACTATATGAATATAAGGGTGGTGGGCTTATGCCCCAGAAATTAATTATCATTGACGGCAGCAGTCTTGTACATCGGGCTTTTCATGCGCTGCCGATGCTGCGTACCGCAGGCGGCCTGTATACCAATGCCGTATACGGTTTTACAACTATGCTTGTTAAATTACTGACAGACTACAAACCGGATTTCCTGGCTGTCGCTTTCGATAAAGGCCGGGTGACGTTCCGGACAGATACCTATCAGCAATATAAGGCTCAGCGCCAGGCCACGCCGGGTGAATTGTCGGAACAGTTTCCCCTGATCCGTGAGTTATTGGGAGCCTTTGGCATCGTTACGCTGGAAGAGCAGGGGTTTGAGGCCGATGACATTTTAGGAACACTTGCCGCTAAGGCAGGCCAACAAGGGTTTGAGGTATTAATTGTCACCGGCGACCGGGATGCCCTGCAATTAATCGGTCCGGGCACCACAGTGCTGCTTACCCGGAAAGGCATATCCGAGATGGAAGTTATGGATACAGCGGCTCTAAAAGAAAAATATGGGTTAACCCCGGCCCAGTTTATTGATATGAAGGGCTTAATGGGGGATTCTTCCGATAATATCCCCGGCGTACCGGGCATTGGCGAAAAAACAGCAATAAAATTACTGATCCAATATGGTTCGCTGGAGAACGTGCTGGCTAATATTGAAGGTGTGGCCGGCAAGAAATTACAGGAAAACCTGCGGCAGTATGCGGAGCAGGCTGTTCTATCCAAGCGCCTGGCGACAATTGTCTGCGATATGCCGCTGGAATTTGTTCCGGAAAACTTTACGATTGACCCTGACCGAGAAGCTGTAAAAGCGGTATTTGCCAAGTTTGAGTTTAAAAATATGCTGGCCAAGTTTGATGTATTGTTTGCCGGCACCGTTAATGCGGACGCCCAAGCACCGGCCGCGACCGTCGAGCTTGCGGCTCCGGTTATACTTGCCAGCCGCAGTGAGATTGAGGCCCTCCATAGGGCTGGGCAACAGCAGGGAAATTTATGCTGCTATCCATTAACTGCAGCCCATTCGCCTTTAGCCGGACTGGCAGGTCTTGCTGTTACCTGCGCCGGCAAAACTGTATATATCCCGGCAACGGCAGAAGGGTGGGATGCTGTGTTTGCTATCCTGGCTGACAGCAGCATTACACTTACCACCTATGATGCCAAGCAATTGTATAATGCCTGCCGGCTGAGAGGCACAGCCCTCAACTGCCCGGTGTCGGATCTGCTAATTGCCGCCTATTTGCTTGAGCCAACAGCTTCTTCTTACCCCCTGGCAAGCCTGGCGGAAAAATACCTGGGACAGACAATCGTTTTGCCTGGCGGTGATAAACAGTTAACAGCCAAACCGGAATTTGCGGTTTGGGCCAGCGGCATCATTGAACAACTGCGGGATGCCTTTGCCGTCAGCCTGGCCGGCGCCGGCCTGGACAAGCTGTTTGCACAGGTGGAAATGCCGCTGGTGGAAGCTTTATCTGCCATGGAGATTGCCGGTATTAAAATTGACAGGGATTATTTGCAGGAGATGGCAGCTAGCATTGCCGGTAAGGTTGAACAGTTGCTGGGCGAAATTTATCAATTGGCCGGGGAAGAGTTTAATGTTAACTCGACCAAGCAATTGGGGCATATTTTATATGAAAAACTAAAGCTTCCGATTATTAAAAAGACGAAAACCGGTTTTTCTACTGACGCTGAAGTCCTGGAAAAATTAGCGGGGGAGCATCCCCTGATCGATAAGCTGCTTGAATACCGGCAGCTTACCAAGCTGAAATCCACTTATCTGGATGGGTTAGAAACCCTGATTGAGCCTGGGACCAGCAGAATACACACCACCTTTAATCAAACCGTGACAGCTACCGGCAGGCTGAGCAGTTCTGAGCCCAACCTGCAGAATATCCCCATCCGCACCGATATCGGGCGCAGGATCAGGGAGCTGTTTGTGCCTGGCGATGGCTATCAATATATTATGGCGGCAGATTATTCACAGATTGAACTTAGGGTTCTTGCCCACATGGCAGGAGATGCCAGTCTGCTTGAGGCCTTCCGGCACAATCAGGATATTCACACCCGGACGGCGGCCGAGGTTTTTGGCCTGGCCATGGCGGATGTGACCGCAGAGTTGAGAGCCAGAGCCAAGGCTGTTAACTTTGGCATTGTTTATGGCATCAGTGATTTTGGGTTGGCCCGGGACATTGGTGTCAGCCGGAAAGAGGCCGGCTATTATATTGAAAGCTATTTTGCCAAATATCAGGGGGTAAAAAGGTATATAGACGAGGTTGTTGCCGGTGCTCACCGCGATGGCTATGTGACTACTTTGTTTGGGCGGCGGCGGCAGCTGCCTGATATTAACAGCAGCAATTTTAATCAGCGGTCCTTTGCCGAACGGACGGCAATGAATACACCGATCCAGGGGGCTGCCGCCGATATCATTAAAATTGCCATGAATCATGTTTACCAGGAGCTTAAGGCCGCGGGGCTTCAAAGCAGACTGCTCTTACAGGTTCACGATGAGCTTGTGCTGGAAGTTACTGCTGCTGAACTTGACCAGGTTGCCCAGCTTGTAAAAAATGCCATGGAGCAGGCGGTAGAACTCTCAGTGCCGCTTCTGGCCGAAGTGAAAACAGGCCGTAACTGGGCGGAAGCGAAATAGAGGAGGTTGGGCGATGCCTGAGATGCCTGAGGTGGAAACCATTCGCCGGACGTTGACCGGCAAAGTGGAGGGGCGAAAAATTGCCCGGATTAAAATCGGCTTGCCACGCCTGGTAAAGTGGCCTACTGCACCTGAATTTCAGGCAATTCTTACTGACCGGACGATTGTCACCTTACAGCGGCGGGGTAAGTATCTGTTGTTCTATCTGGACAATGACTATGTTCTGGTCATTCATCTGCGGATGACAGGGCGTTTATATTATGTTAATCCTAGTACAACATATGACCGCTTTACTCATATCATTTTTACTTTGGACAATGGTGATTTATTGTTGTATGCAGATACCCGCACCCTGGGTACGCTTTATCTGCTGCCACAGGGGGAGTTGTGGCGGATCGCCGGCCTGGCTGCCATGGGCCCGGAGCCGTTATCGGCCGAATTTACGCTTGATTATCTTATTGCTGTGCTGAGCAAACGCAAGGCCACTATTAAGGCGGTATTGCTGAATCAACACCTGATTGGCGGTCTCGGCAATATTTATGTGGATGAAGCGCTGGCGATTGCCGGTATAGATCCGGAGCGTGTCGCCAATAGTCTCAATGAAACGGAGGCCAGATATCTCTACCAGGCGGTAAATCAGGTGATCGCCGATGGCATAGCCCATGGCGGGACAACCTTTCGGGATTATCGTGACGGGGCAGGCCAAAGCGGCAGCCATCAGTACCATCTTAATGTGTATGGCCGGACTAATGAACCCTGCCACCGTTGTGGCACTGCCATTTCACGCAAAGAAGTAGCTGGACGCGGTACGCACTATTGCCCTCATTGTCAAAAATAGCTAAGGGGATACGTGTATGTATTTGATTGGACTTACCGGCGGCATTGCCAGCGGCAAAAGTACGGTCAGTAAAATGCTGCAGGAACTGGGGGCATATATTATCGATGCCGATAAGCTTGCCCATGAGATAACCAAACCCAATAAACCGGCCTGGCAGGACATCGTGGCCGCCTTTGGGCCCGCTGTCACCGATGCCAGTGGTCAAATTAACCGTAAACGCCTGGGAAAGATTATTTTTGCCGATGCTGCGGCCAGAGCTAAGTTAGAAGCTATTACGCACCCCCGGATCGAAGAGGCGGTAGCGGTTTCGCTGGCAACTGCCCGGCAGCAGGGCTGCAAAATGGTTGTTCTGGATGCGCCGCTTTTAATTGAGGTTGGCTGGCATTCACGGGTGGATGCGGTCTGGGTAGTCTTTGTCGATGAACAGACCCAGATTGTTAGGTTAATGATGCGGGATAACAGCAGTTATGAGGATGCCATGGCCCGGATTAGAGCCCAGCTTTCCTTAAGCGAAAAACTAAAATATGCTGATGTGGTCATTAATAACAGTAAAACGATTGAAAATACAAAAAAACAGGTGCAAAAGTTTTGGTGGGGAATTAGTAATAGCATAGACAGCGGTGATAAGTAAAGCATTTTTTTGCCTGCTGGCACATATGGTTAAAGAGTGATTTTTTTTGCGGAGTGATTTTATTGCGTATCTGGACTTGGCTGAAAGTCCTGATGATTGGTCTATTATTGTTGGCCACAGGCATCTACACTGTGTTTACGAGTGACTGGTTTCAGAAAAAATATGTGTATCCTTTTTTGTATCAAGAAGCTATCTACACCTATGCCCTTCAATATGACCTTAATCCATTTCTGATTGCCGGCGTAATCCGCACAGAAAGCAAATTCATTACCGAAGCCCGTTCGCCCAAAGGAGCCCTGGGCCTTATGCAAATTATGCCTGATACAGGCCGCTGGATTGCTCAGCAGCGTGAACAGAGAGATTTCATGATTGCTGATTTGACTGATCCGGATATGAATATCCGTTTTGGTACATGGTATCTGGCCTCTTTAAAAAAAGAATTTGCCGGCAACGAGGTGCTTTATCTTGCCGCCTATAATGGCGGCCAGGGAAATGTCAGACAATGGATGGAGCGGTATGGGTGGTCCGAGGATTTTGCTGATATTAATCAAATTCCCTTTAGAGAGACCAGAGAATATGTGCAAAAAGTCCTCAACAGTAAAAAACGATATCAGGAATTGTATGGCAGATAAAGGTGATGAGGAGAATGGGCTATAAATGATGCGTAAGTTGCTACTTCTATTTCTAACACTAATATTGGTCGTTACTGCCGGCTGCAGTTCCCGGGATGAGAGTCCGTTGCCTGAAAAGAAAAAAATAACTGTTCAACAGGGCGGGCAGCTTACATATGGGAGTTTGCAGGAACCTAACACGCTTAATCCGTTATTGTCCGACCTGCTGGCCACAGCTGAGGTAGGCAAGCTGGTTTTCAGTGGTCTGGTCATTACCAGTGATACGGGGGAATGGCTGCCTGATCTGGCTGTGGATGTGCCAACTACAGCCAACGGCGGTGTGACGGCTGACGGCCTCACCGTTACCTACCGGCTCCGGCCGGGGGTAACCTGGCATGATGGTACGCCCTTTAGCGCTGAAGATGTCAAGTTTACCTGGCAGCTGATTATGAACCGGAATGTAAATATCGTAGCCCGTGAGGGGTATGACCGGATTAGGGCGGTGGAAACCCCGGACAAGCATACGGTTGTTGTCAAATTTCGTGAGTATTATGCTCCTTACCTTACCTTATTCACGACAATACTGCCCAAACATAAACTTGAAAACGAGAGTAATATAAATAAAGCGTCCTTTAACCGGGCCCCGGTTGGCACGGGACCGTTTAAATTTAAGGAATGGCAGGTTGCCGAAGCAATCCGCTTTGAGGCCAATCCGGCTTATTACCGGGGAAAGCCGGTTTTAGACAGTATTATCTATAAGGTGATTCCGGATGCCAATATCCTGCTGACACAGCTGAAAGCAGGCGAGCTGGATATTGCCGGCAATATCGGGTTTTCTTATTTAGAGCAGATAAAAGCCATCAGTGGAATCAGGGCGGTTATTACGCCTACTATGATCTGGGAGCATATGGACTTCAACCTGGATAACCCTCTGTTCCAGGATATTCGCGTCAGGCAGTCGATTGCCCGGGCCATTGACAGGCAGGCGATTGTCGACGAGGTGCTTAAAGGGGCTGCCGGCCCGGCCGATGGTGACCAGTCGCCCATGTCCTGGGCTTATAATCCGCTACAGCAGCCCCCGTCCAGAGACCTTAACGCGGCCCGTGACTTGCTGGGCCAGGCTGGCTGGCAGCCGGGAACAGATGGAATTATGACCAAAAATAATAAAAAGCTGGCATTTTCCCTGTCTGTCCCAACCGGCAACAAATTACGGGAACAAACAGCGCAAAAAATTGCCGAGCAGCTTAAAGAGATTGGCGTATTAGTGGAAATTCGCCAAGTGGATACAGCGGTGTTTTTTGCTGATACTTTGCGCAACAGACAATTTGCAACAGCGATGTATGCCTGGGTTGCCGGTCTTGATCCGGATAATCTCAATCTTTGGCATTCCCGCAAGATTCCGAGCCGGGCCAACGCCTATGACGGACAGAATTATCCCGGCTGGCGTAATCCGGAGATCGATAAATTGAGCGAAACCGGTGTCCGGACAATTGATGTGACTGCCAGAAAAAATATTTATTTTCGGATTCAGGAGCTGATCCGTGCAGAATGCCCGGTGGTGCCGCTCTATTTCCGCGGTAATATTGATGCGGTGAAAACAGCGGTTGTTAATTACCAGCCTAACCCTACGCCTGCAGGCAATTTATGGAATGCCTGGCAATGGGGTTTTGCCGCTGCGGGTAAATAATGTTTAAAATAATGCTTGACGATCGTTTGTTGTTATGATAAGATACATTATGTTGCATTAAGCGTGACATCAAGCATAGATGCGGTCGTGGCGGAACGGCAGACGCGCTAGCCTCAGGAGCTAGTGGGGGCAACCCCGTGGTGGTTCAAATCCACTCGACCGCACCATCTAAGCATAAGCAGAGAACCCAAGAAGACGAGCCGCGAGGCGAAGGCTGATTGGTGTGAATCGCTTAGTTTTGAGCGGAGTGAAGAACCTCCTTAATCATCACCTGTGTACCAGCGCGCTCATCCAAAAGACTTCTACTTGACGATAAAATAAAATTATCGTATAATTTTATTGTTAACAATCTAAACATGCGGTCGTGGCGGAACGGCAGACGCGCTAGCCTCAGGAGCTAGTGGGGGCAACCTCGTGGTGGTTCAAATCCACTCGACCGCACCATCTAAGCATAAGCAGAGAACCCAAGAAGACAAGCCGTGAGGCGAAGACTGATTGGTGTGAATCGCTTAGTTCTGAGCATAGCGAAGAACCTCCTTTATTTACTTAACCCACATGCGGTTGTGGCGGAATCGGCAGACGCACCATCTTGAGGGGGTGGCGCTCACAAGGCGTGTGAGTTCAAGTCTCACCAACCGCACCATATTTTTTAGCAAAAGAAGTTGATTGCCTAGCAATTGGCTTTTTTATTTTATTTATATGATATAATAATATAAATGATTTTGGGTAATTTAGAGAATGGAACATGAGGTCTGTGAGTATTAATAGCGGGCTATGAGCTGTTTTGCTGATAGGCATAGAAATTGAGGAGGATGTAAATGAAGATAACCGTAAACAATATTGACCTTGCCTATGAAAAATCAGGCAGCGGCGAACCACTTTTACTCCTGCATGGCAATGGGGAAGACCGTCATATTTTTGACGTGATTACGGCAAAACTGCAAAATGATTTTACCGTATATGCTATTGATAGCAGAAATCATGGTGAAAGTACAAAAACCGAAGATTATTCGTATGAAACCATGGCAAAAGATATGTATTCTCTTATCAAACATCTGAATTTGGGAAAAGTAAATATTGTCGGTTTTAGTGACGGCGCAATTATTTCATTACTTCTCGCCCTGAATCAGGGTGAATGTATAAACAAAATGGCGCTTTTAGGGGTGAATTTAAAACCGGACGATTTTACTGAGGAAAGTTATCAATTTGTTGAAAAAACATATGAGGAAACCAAAAGCCCTTTGTTCAAGCTAATGCTGGAACATCCGAATATTGAATTAGCTGATGTCAAGCATGTAACCACGCCCACATTAGTTGTAGCGGCGGAACAAGATATTTTTAGACCGGAGTCATTTGTTAATCTGGCAAACACTTTGCCAGATGCAGAATTAATTATTATGAAGGGGCATGAACATGACAGCTATATTGTAAATCAAGATATTTTATATCCTGATTTATTGAAGTTTTTTTTGTAGCATTTGTTATCCATATATCAACGCTTTGGTTCCTGTTTTTTTACATAAATGAGCGCCTGCCTATTGACAAGATCCGGAACAATCTGCTATTATCTTTACAATACGAATATGGCCTTTAAGCTGGTCCTGTGAGGCTGGCAAGGGGACGATAGGGACTTTTACGCCTTCTTGCGCGCTTTTCACAGCAAGAAGGCTTTTATTATAGCTGACAATAACAAATACTATCCTTTAAGTAGGCCCTGAGAGGTCTGCAAGGATGTACCGGGCTGATTATGCTTTATTTTGGCGTGGTTGCCTATTACTCCTTGCTTTTTCAGGCAAGGGGTTTTTATATGTCTTTAAAATTGAAGGGAGAGTGCGTGATGAGTAAAGCGCAGGTATCATTGCGGAATAAGGATATCCTTGGTCTGGAAGCTATGACGGCGGCCGAAATGGAACTTATTCTCGCTACGGCTAAAGAGATGAAAAATATCATCGACAGGGATATCAAAAAAGCGCCGACTTTGCGCGGCAAAGCCATTGTTAATCTGTTTTTTGAGAACAGTACCAGGACACGTACCTCATTTGAATTGGCGGGCAAATACCTTGGCGCTGATGTTATTAATATCTCGACTAGCTCCAGCAGTGTGGCCAAAGGCGAAAGCCTGCGCGATACCCTGCTTACAGTCGAAGCCATGGGGGTCGATATCATCGTCATGCGCCATGAAGCCGAAGGTTCGGCCCAATTCGCCGCCAATATAGCCAAACCAGTCATTATCAATGCCGGTGATGGCGCCCATGAGCATCCTACCCAGGGGCTGTTGGACATGTTTACAATTAAACAATATAAAGGCCGGCTTGCCGGTCTAAAAGTAGCGATAGTCGGCGATATCCTACATAGCCGGGTGGCACGCTCCAATATCTGGGGCCTGAAAAAAATGGGGGCTGAGGTTCATCTTGCCGGTCCGCAAACACTGCTGCCCCGGGATATAGAAACCATCGGGGTAACGGTACATAACCGGATAGAAGACGCTCTCGACCAGGCTGATGTGGTCAATGTGCTCCGTATCCAGCGTGAACGGCAGCAGAAAGGACTCTTCCCCTCAGCCCGCGAATATGCCCGGATATTTGGCGTAAACGCCACACGCCTGGCATTGGCTAAAGAGGATGCGCTCTTGATGCATCCCGGCCCTATGAACCGCGGCTTGGAGATCGCTCCGGATATCGCCTACGGTGGACAGTCAGCGATTCAGGAACAGGTGAAAAACGGTCTGGCTGTCAGGATGGCCTTGTTATTTTTAGTGCTGATGGGAGGGACTCACATTGAAGCTGCTAATTAAAGGCGGACGTATTATTAATCCGGCGGAGAACATGGATGTAACCGGTGATATTCTGATTGAAAACGGCAGGATCGCGGCCCTGGGGGCCAATTGTGCAGCAGCGGGAGCGGAAATTATCGATGCCGCCGGGCTGGTAGTAGCCCCTGGCCTTGTTGATATGCATGTCCATCTGCGGGAACCAGGCCTGGAGGCGAAAGAAGATATTGGCTCCGGCACAAGGGCGGCGGCGGCAGGCGGATTTACGACAATTGCCTGCATGCCGAACACGAAGCCGGCCATTGACAGCTCCATTGTGGTTGCCGGCTTAATCCAGCGGGCGCAAACCGAGGGGGTTGTCAATCTTAGGATCATCGGCGCGCTCAGCAAAGGTCTGGAGGGCCGGGAGCTGGCCGAAATTGGCGATATGATCGCAGCCGGGGCTGTGGCCATTTCTGATGATGGCGGTCATCTGGACAGTACCCGCCTCCTGAAGACCGGGTTTGAGTATACCGGAATGTTTGGCCGGCCGGTCATTACCCATTCAGAGGACGAAGGCCTGGCCAATGAAGGGTTCATGCATGAAGGGGCTGTATCGGCGGTGCTGGGGCTGAAAGGCCGGCCGGCGGTTGCCGAAGATATTGCGGTGGCCCGCGATATTATGCTGGCAGAATACGCAAATGCGCCCATTCACATTGCTCATGTCAGCAGCAAAGGCGCGGTTGAAATCATCCGCCAGGCCAAACAGCGGGGCGTCAAAGTAACGGCGGAGGCAACACCCCATCACCTGACGCTTACCGACGAGGAACTGAGAACCTTTAATACCGCTTTTAAGGTCAATCCGCCGCTCCGGTCGGCTGAGCATGTTGCCGCTCTTATTGACGGACTGAAAGACGGAACGTTGGATGCTATCGCCACAGATCATGCGCCGCACGCTTTTGAGGAAAAAGATGTCGAGTTCCGGTATGCCCCCAGCGGTTTCGCCGGGCTGGAAACCGCAGTCGGGGTTGTACTGACAGGGCTTTATCATACTGGCAAACTGACACTGCCGGAGATCATCGCCAAGCTGTCTTATGGTCCGGCAAAAATCCTGGGGCTGGACAGAGGCGTGCTGAAGGTCGGGGCACCCGCCGATATAACAATCATTGATCCTGAATATAAATGGACAGTTGACTGCATAAAATTTTATACACGGGGAAAACATTCTCCATTTGAAAGCAGGAATTTAAGGGGTAAAGCGCTAATTACTATAGTGGATGGAAGTATAATTATGCAAAATGGCGAGGTGCTTAAATGAATGGCAAACTGATATTGGAAGACGGCAGCGTTTTCCAAGGGATGCTTGCTTCCGGTACTAAAACAGTTGGGGAAGTAGTGTTCAATACCGGTATGACCGGTTATCAAGAAGTGTTAACAGATCCATCGTATTGTGGACAAATCGTAACAATGACGTATCCGCTTATTGGCAACTACGGGGTGGCTGATCTCTTTGACCAGGCCCGGCAATCCTTTGTGCGTGGTTTTGTGATCAGTGAGCTGTGCGGCAAGCCCAGCAGCTGGCAGGCTGAAGACTCCCTGGTTTCCTATCTTAAAGCGAGAAATATTTCTTGCCTGTATGGGGTTGACACCCGGGCTATCACCAGAAGGATACGCTCGCAGGGGACCATGAAGGGGGTCATTGTGCCGGCTGCTGCTCAGGCCGGCGAAATCGCCGAGCTGTTTGCGCAATCGCCATTGACAGAGGCTGTCAAAGAAGTAACAACGAAAGAAATCTACCGTCTCCCGGGTAAGGGGCCCCGTATCGCCGTGCTGGATTTTGGCATTAAACGCAATATCCTGAATTCCATGGCGAAAGCCGGGTTTGATCTTACCGTATTGCCTGCCTACACTCCGGCGGCAGAAGTGCTGGCGCTCAATCCTGACGGCATATTCCTGTCAAATGGCCCTGGTGATCCCAAAGATGCGCCGGTGGAGACCGTGCGGCAGCTCATCGGTAAAAAACCGATATTTGGCATCTGCCTTGGGCACCAACTGTTGGCCCTGGCTTTGGGGGGCGATACCTATAAGCTGAAGTTTGGCCATCGCGGTTCCAATCACCCGGTTAAAGATCTGGCAACAGACCGGGTGTACATCACCTCCCAAAATCATGGCTATGCAATTGATGAAAACTCGCTGGCCAAGCTGGACGTCACCGTGACCCACCGCGCCGTCAACGACGGTACGGTAGAGGGGCTGCGTCATAACCGCCTGCCTGTATTCTCCGTGCAGTATCACCCGGAAGCAGCGCCCGGTCCTGATGACAGCACCTATCTGTTCGCGGAATTTATGCGGCTGCTCAATAAAGAAATGAATAAGGCGAGGGGGAACTAACGGTGCCGAAAAAGCAAAACTTGCGCAAGGTTATGGTTATTGGCTCAGGCCCGATAGTGATCGGCCAAGCCGCTGAATTTGACTATGCCGGTACTCAGGCGTGCCAGGCATTAAAAGAAGAAGGTTTTGAGGTGGTGCTGGTTAACAGTAACCCGGCCACTATTATGACCGACACAAATATTGCTGACTGGGTATATATTGAACCGCTGACCCCTGAATACCTGGAAGAGATTATTGCCAAAGAGCGGCCGGACGGTATACTGGCCACTTTGGGGGGGCAGGCCGGCCTTAATCTGGCCGTCAAGCTGGCGGAAAGCGGTGTCCTGGCCAAATATCAGGTTGAATTGCTGGGGACGCCGATTGAAGCGATCAAGAAAGCGGAAGACCGGGAATTGTTTAAAGCGACGATGGAGGAACTGGGCCAGCCAATTCCCGCCAGCACTATTGTTGAAGACATTGAAAGCGCGCTTGCATTTGCCGGAGAAACCGGCTATCCGCTGATTGTGCGGCCGGCGTATACGTTAGGCGGAACAGGCGGTGGGATTGCTTATAATAATGAGGAACTTATCGATACCGTAAACCGGGGCTTAAAGCACAGCCTGATCGGGCAGGCGCTGATTGAACGCAGTGTGGCCGGCTGGAAAGAAATCGAATATGAAGTGATCCGTGATGCCGCTGATAACTGCATCACGGTATGCAATATGGAAAACTTCGACCCGGTCGGTGTTCATACCGGCGACAGTATTGTGGTTGCGCCGTCCCAGACACTTACTGATTATGAATATCAGATGCTGAGAAGCTCCTCGCTAAAGATCATCCGGGCGCTGGGGATTGAAGGCGGCTGCAATGTGCAATATGCGCTTGACCCTAAAAGCAGTAATTATATTGTGATTGAAGTAAACCCGCGGGTAAGCCGGTCCAGTGCTTTAGCCTCAAAAGCAACCGGTTATCCGATAGCCAAAGTGGCGACAAAAATCGCCATTGGCTATACCCTGGATGAAATTACCAATACGGTAACCGGTAAAACCAAGGCCTGCTTTGAACCGGCTCTTGATTATGTGGTTGTCAAGTTTCCCCGCTGGCCTTTTGACAAGTTTGTTTTTGCCGACAGAACCCTGGGCACACAGATGAAAGCCACCGGTGAGGTTATGTCCATTGACCGCAACTTTGAAGGGGCGCTGCTAAAAGCGGTGCGCTCACTTGAAATCGGTCTTAACCGTCTGGATATCCCTGAAATTGCCAGGCTGAGTGATCAGGAGCTCAAAGATAAGCTCCCGCTGGTCAATGATGAACGTACTTTTGTGATTGCCGAAGCGCTCCGCCGGGGCGTAACGGTGGCTGAGATTCATGCCATAACCACCATTGATAATTTTTTCCTGGATAAAATTGAAAATATCGTGACAATGGAGCGGCGGCTCAGCCGGGAATTTTCTGATGAAGTCCTGCTGGCTGCCAAGCAAATTGGTTTTGCCGATAAATCCATTGCCGAGCTGACCGGGAAAACGGTCTTTGCAATCCGGGACAGGCGCAAACAGGCCGGTATTGTGCCAAGCTATAAAATGGTTGATACCTGTGCAGCCGAGTTTGAGGCTGTTACCCCCTATTACTACTCAACCTATGCCCAGGAAGACGAGGTGCAGCGGACCGTTAACCGTAAGGTAATTGTCCTGGGTTCGGGGCCGATCCGGATCGGTCAGGGAATTGAGTTTGATTACTGCTCGGTTCACTCGGTCTGGGCGCTGCGGGCCATGGGGATCGAATCGGTAATTATCAATAATAACCCCGAAACCGTCTCTACGGACTTTGACACCTCAGACCGGTTGTACTTTGAGCCGCTGACCCCGGAAGATGTACTGAATATTATTGACAAAGAACAACCGGAGGGGGTTATTGTCCAGTTTGGCGGGCAGACAGCCATTAATCTGGCCGGCCCGCTGGCTAAAGCCGGTGTCAAAATTTTTGGCACAAGTGTGGAGGATATTGACCGGGCGGAAGACCGGGAGAAATTTGATGAATTGCTGGAGCAACTGCACATTCCGCGCCCGCAGGGGGAGACAATCACCGACGCCCGCCTGGCGCCGCAGGCTGCGGCGCGTATCGGTTACCCTGTTGTTGTGCGTCCGTCCTATGTGCTGGGCGGACGGGCCATGGAAATTGTCTATAATGAAGCGGAATTGAAGGATTATATGGAGCGGGCTGTCAAAGCGTCGCCTGAGCATCCGGTGCTGGTTGACCGTTATATGCAGGGAACCGAGGTCGAGGTTGATGCCATTGCGGACGGCGATGATTTCCTGATTCCCGGCATTATGGAGCATATCGAGCGGGCCGGCGTGCATTCCGGTGACAGTATTGCCGTATATCCGCCCCAGACTCTGTCGGACAAAGTCAAAGCGACCATTGTCGATTATACGGGCCGCCTGGCCAGAGGGCTTAAGGTCAAAGGCCTGATTAATATTCAGTATGTCATTGTCGATGAAGAGGTATATGTCATTGAGGTAAATCCCCGGTCAAGCCGGACCATTCCTTTCCTGAGTAAAATCACTGCTGTGCCAATGGTTGATGTGGCAACCCGCGTAGCAATCGGCGAAACCCTGAAAGGGATGGGCTACACTCCCGGGCTGATGCCGGAGAGACCGTACGTTGCGGTAAAAGTACCGGTGTTCTCATTCGCGAAAATGCAGCATGTGGATATTTCCCTGGGACCGGAAATGAAGTCTACCGGCGAGGTTATGGGGATTGACTATCAGTATTCCCGCGCCCTGTACAAGGGAATAGTGGGCGCCGGCATGAATGTGCCGCAGGCAGGCACGATTCTTGTCACCGTTGCCGATAAAGATAAGCCGGAAGCCGGCGAGATTGCCAAAGAATTCGCCCGGCTGGGGTATGAGCTGGTGGCAACAAGCGGGACGGCCAAATATCTGCGTTCCCTCGGCCTGCAAGTAGGGACAGTGCCCAAGCTGCATGAGCAGCAGCCTGAGATTATTGAAATGATTAAGGCCGGAAAAATCAACATGGTAATTAATACTCTGACCAAAGGCCGGGATTTTGACAGCGACGGCTTCAAGATCAGGCGGGCAGCCGTAGAGCATGCCATTCTCTGTCTGACCTCAATGGATACGGCCAATGCCGTCTTTGATGTGCTGAGCATTATCCGCGAAAGGAAATTCCTGTATGTGCTGGCCCTGCAGGATTATGTGGGTGGAGGCGAAACAGCCCGTGGGTAAAACCTGTGTAACAGCTAAAGTAATTAAACAGCGCCCCCTGGCGGGGGACGTATTTGCCTTGACCGTGGCAGTGCCGGCGCTGGCTGCGGTCAGCCGGCCGGGCCAGTTTGTCCACCTGCGCCTGACAGAGGCTTTTGATCCGCTGCTGCGGCGGCCCTTTAGTATTGCCGACTGTGATGACGGCCAGGGAACGCTTACGGTTATTTATCGCGTTGTTGGCCGCGGCACAATGCTGATGGCCGGCCTGCAGGCCGGGGACAGCCTGGATTGTATGGGACCGCTTGGCCACGGTTTTGACTTAAACTCCCGGCGCCCGCTGCTGGTCGGCGGCGGCATGGGACTGGCACCGCTGCTTATGCTGGCCAAGGCTTTCTGTTCCCGGCCGGCTACTATACTTATGGGTGGCCGTAATGAACAGGAATTATTCTGGCCAAAGATCTTTGCCGGGGTGTGCCCCCATATTCATATAACCACAGATGACGGCAGTGTTGGTCAGCGCGGCTTCGCTGTCGACCTGTTGCCGGGGCTGCTCGCGCAGGGCGATTTTGACGGCATTTATGCCTGCGGACCCCAGGCCATGCTCAAGGGCGTGGCAGCGGCGGCAGCCCACCATGGTATTGCCTGCCAGGTTTCCCTGGAGGAATATATGGCCTGCGGTGTTGGGGCTTGTTTATCCTGCACCTGCGCCGCCGCCGGCGGCAAGCGGCATAAGGTATGCACGGACGGCCCGGTATTCCGGGCTGAGGAGGTGGCGTGGTGAGGTTAACTGATGCCAGGCTGGCCGTCAATATTGCCGGCATTAACATGAAAACGCCGGTATTGACAGCCTCCGGCACTTTCGGCTTTGGGCTGGAATATAGTGACTTTGTTGACCTGAACCAGGTAGGCGCCATCGTGGTTAAGGGGACAACCCTGGCGCCCAGGGCGGGCAATAGCGGGCGGCGCATGGCCGAAACACCGGCAGGCATGCTGAATTCTATCGGGCTGGAAAATCCGGGGGTTGAAGAGCTGATCGCGAAAACTATGCCTGAACTGGCGCAGTACCAGGTTCCTGTTATCGTTAATATCTCCGGCAACACAGTGGAGGAATACGGTGAGCTGGCAGCCAGACTGGATCAGTCCGGTGCCGCCGGTCTGGAAGTGAATATTTCCTGCCCGAATGTAAGGCAGGGCGGCATTGCCTTCGGCACCTGCCCGGAGAGTGCCGCCGCTGTCGTAAAAGCGGTGAAGGCCCGGACAAAGCTGCCGGTTATTGTTAAGCTTTCTCCCAACGTTACCGATATTGCGCTGATGGCCAAAGCCGTAGAGGCCGCCGGGGCTGATGCGATTTCCCTGATTAACACCCTGCTGGGAATGGCGATTGACATTCGCACCTGGCGGCCTGTGCTGGGCAATACGGTTGGCGGCTTATCCGGTCCGGCCGTCAAGCCGGTAGCGGTCCGGATGGTATGGCAGGTGGCTCAGGCTGTCCGGGTGCCGGTGATTGGCATGGGCGGGATTATGACGGCGGCCGATGCGATTGAATTTATGCTGGCAGGGGCCAGTGCGGTAGCCGTGGGGACCGCCAATTTCGTTAATCCGCGGGTGGCGGTTGCCGTGGCTGAAGGTATCAGTGATTATTTGGCCGAACGCGGTTTGGCCCAGGTAGGGGAGCTTGTCGGACAAGTCAATCGAAAACAAGGAGGATAACTACTTGGAGCAGGTAGAAAACCGTTTGATCGTAGCCCTTGATGTTGCTACCCTGGCCGAAGTCCGCCAATTAGTGGCAACATTGGGCGATAGTGTACATTACTATAAAGTAGGTATGCAGCTGTTTTACAGTACCGGCATGGACTGCCTGACTTATTTGCGGGCAGCAGGCAAAGACATCTTCCTGGATTTAAAAATGCATGATATCCCCAATACTGTCGCGCAGGGGGCCGCTGCGCTGACCAGGCTGGGAGTAGGCATGATTAATGTCCAGGCGTCAGGCGGCGCAGCGATGATGCGCGCGGCAGCGGCACAAGTGGCGGCAACAGCGGCTGGTCTTAACATTCCCCGGCCTAAGCTGATTGCCGTAACCGTGCTGACAAGTATGGATGAACAGGAATGGTCCCTGCTGCGGCATAGTACCGGTATTCCCGAACAGGTTGTCCAGCTGGCCAAGCTGGCCAAGGCGTCCGGTTTAGATGGTGTGGTGGCGTCGCCGCAGGAAGCGGCGCTGATTAGAGCCGCCTGCGGACCGGACTTTGCGATCATTACGCCGGGAGTACGTCCCCAAGGCGCGGTATTACATGATCAGAGCCGGGTGGCGACACCGGCAGCAGCCCTCGGCGCCGGGGCCGATTACCTGGTTGTAGGCCGGCCAATCACTGCGGCCCCGGATCCCAGGGCCGCAGCCCAGGCAATATTAGCAGAAATGAGGCAGGCATAATGAAGGAAGCAGAAGTTCGCGCCTTGTTTGTTGAGACAGGCGCAATTTTAGAAGGCCATTTCTTATTAACCTCCGGCTTGCACAGCCCGCTGTATGTGGAAAAGTTTCAGGTGCTGCAATATCCACGTCATACGGAAAAACTATGTGCCGCTTTGGCTGAGCGTTTCAAGGATGAACAGGTGGAGCTTGTTGTCGGCCCTGTAACCGGCGGCATCATCTTAGCGCATGAGGTAGGCAAGCAGCTTGGTACGCGGGCCATTTTCACCGAACGCGAAAATGGCAAAATGACGCTCCGCCGCGGCTTTGTCATTGAACCGGGCCAGCGCGTACTTGTGGTCGAGGATATTGTTACCACCGGCGGCTCGGTCCAAGAGGTTATAGAGGTAGTCCGGGAACAAGGGGGCACACCGGTTGGTGTCGGTATCCTGGTAGACCGCAGTGGCGGCAAGGCTGATTTCGGCATTCCCGCCCAGGCTTTGCTCCACCTTACCGTCCCAACCTATCAGCCTGACGGCTGCCCCTTATGCCGGGACGGAGCCGCGCTGACCAAACGAGGCAGCCGTAAACTATAATCACGGTACAATTGGCTGTGCAGCATTGCACAGCCTGTATTATCTCTGAAAGTTACAGCAAAATTGCGATATTTGCTTTAAAGTAAAGCTTAAATTTAATTTTTTTTAAAAATAGCCTGCTATAGGTATTGATATTATGTCAAAAACATGGTAATATTAGATCTCGTCAGGAGATATTAACTAAGTGGCCCCGTGGTGTAGCGGTCTAACATGCCGCCCTGTCACGGCGGAGATCGACGGTTCAAATCCGTTCGGGGTCGCCACCTGACCTGCGGAAGTAGCTCAGCGGTAGAGCATCGCCTTGCCAAGGCGAGGGTCGCGAGTTCGAATCTCGTTTTCCGCTCCATACAGGGGTATAGCTCAATTGGTAGAGTAGCGGTCTCCAAAACCGTTGGTTGAGGGTTCAAGTCCTTCTGCCCCTGCCATAGCACAAGAATCCACTGAGAATTGTCTCAGTGGATTCTTTCTTAGTTCTCTGCCAGCTCCAAGGCTTTGACCTTTAAAACCTCTTCGCGTAAGGTCAGCCAGATTTTTTGAAATAGCTCATTGTAACGGAGCGTAGTCCGGATTTGCGCAATGTCGCGGGGGCGGGGCAGGTCAATTTCAACAATTGATTTGACTGTACCGGGATGGGCCGTCATAATCAGGATGCGGTCGCTGAGACAGAGGGCCTCATCGATGCTATGGGTAATAAAAACCGTTGTTTTCTTGCTTAACTCCCAGATCTTTAATAACTCCTGCTGCAGAAGAATCCTGTTTTGCTCGTCGAGGGCGCCAAAAGGCTCATCCATTAACAGGATTTCAGGATTATTGGCAAAAGCGCGGGCTACGCTTACCCGCTGCTTCATGCCGCCTGAGAGCTGATGGGGATAGGAACCGGCAAATTTAGTGAGACCAATCATCCTGATATATTTATCAGCAATGGCATAGCGTTCTTTTTTCGGTACGCCCCGCAGTTTAAGGCCATAGGCAACATTGTCGGCCACCGTAAGCCAGGGAAAGACCGACTGTTCCTGAAATACCATTGAATTTACAGGCCGGTCGCCTGTTGGTATCATAATATTGACTTCACCGGCAGAGGCGGTATCTAAGCCGGCGAGAATGCGCAGCAGTGTGGTTTTGCCACAACCGCTGGGACCGACAATAGAAAAGAATTCGCCGGCACCGATTGTTATATTGATATTGGTAAGCGCAGTAACCGGGCCGCGGCTGGTAACAAAGGTTTTCCCAAGCTGCTTGAGAATAATGCCGCTAGCGTCATAAGCCATGGCCACACCTCCTTTTCGTGGATCGTGGTTCGAAGTTCGAGCGATCGAACGAAGCGATTAACGAACGTAAGCGAATAAATCCACATTAGCCGGTCTGTTTCCACGGCAATACCAGGCGTTCCAGCCAATCAAGCAGCAGTGAGAATATATACCCAAGCACAGATAAGGTGATTAACGCAACAAACATCTGTTCAATGGCAAACATGTCATAAGCCCGCCAGATCATCCAGCCGACACCGGCTTTAGCGGCCGACATCTCAGCCGCGACAATCAGGATCAGCGCCATCCCCATACCCAGCTTTAAACCGGCAAATATCATCGGTAGAGCTCCCGGCAAGGCTACCGTGAGATAAAAGTCTTTGCGGCTGGCGCCAAAGTTTTTTGCGACTTCCAGATATATTTTATCAATATTTAAAACCCCGGCCATAGTATTAATTACCACCAGATAGAACACGCCGATTGCAATCGTAAATATCTTAGAGGTTTCGCCAAGTCCGAAGATCAGGAGAATAAGCGGCATGATAGCCAGTTTCGGAATCGGATAGGTAGCGGCGATCATAGGTTCAAAAGCGGAACGGATAAGGGGGGACAGGCCCATGCTTATGCCGAGGAGAATGGCAGGGACTGCACCGGCGGCGAACCCTAAAATAACCCTCATGACGCTTATCCAGGTGTTATAAAGCAGATCGCCGGAAAGCAGCAGCGGGAAAAAGGCTTCCAGTATGAGCACCGGGCTCGAAAGCAGGCGGGTGTCGACAAGCCCTAACCGGGCTCCTGCTTCCCACAGTAATAACAGGGTTAATGGCGACAATATGGATATAGCTGTTTTCACATCAATCAGCTCCCGGTTACGACATCTTATTGATAATAGCCCAAGGTATTGACAGCAAAGTCTACATATTTATTATCCACAGCATCATCCAGGCTGATATCGGCGTTAAGCAGGTTGTTTTCCTTATACCAGGCTAAATCGGCGGCAATGCCGTTCATTCGCAGGTAACCGTCAGGATTCAGCCCGGTGGGTAACATTTTTTCGTACAGAGCAGGGTCTTTGATCACCGAGTATTGGCAGAGTATGTCAATAACTTCAGCTTTATTTTTATCTTTGAAGAAAGCGTCATTGTAGTCCCGCAGGGACTTGATATAGGCAGTCATAAACCGGTTGGCCACATCAGGCCGTGAGGTCATGCTGGTGCCATATACCAACAGGGCGATTTGCGCATCCGGATCATATTCAGACGGATCTTTCCAGGGATCAATAAACCCTTTGGCTATGCCTTGCGTGACAAAGGGTTCAATGACCATGGCGGCGTCAATACTCTTGTTGCCTAAAGAGACCAGCATATCAGGAAAAGCCCGGATTACCTGCATATCAATATCCTGTGTCGTTAAATTGCCTTTGGCCAAAACCCGGGCCAGGCAAATCTCGTCTAAAGAGGCTGTGCCAACCACAGCAATTTTTTTACCCCGCAGGTCGGCAAAGCTTTTCAGTTCACCGGCCAGGTCTTTTCTCACCACTAAACGGTAATAGCCCTGACCGGGGACATTAATTCCCTTATCCGCAACAATTTTAACCGGAATATCCCGGGACATAGCATTTAACAGCCCCGCAGCAGTCACTGTCGCGCCGACATCTAATTGTCCGGCCGCCAGTTGATTAATCATTTCCTGGCCAGAATTAAACTGGACAGGTTCAATTTTGATGCCAAGATCCTGATAATAGCCTTTAGCCATGCCAATGAGAATACCGGCATCAGAAACAACCTGCTTCATGCCGACATGTACCACAGTTTCCTGCGGCAAGGCTGTTAAGCCATGAGCCCAGTCAGGCCCTGCTGTCGGCCTGGTTTGGCCGGCAGGCGCCTGACCGCAGGCTGTAATAAACAAGGTGAGTACCAGTAAGACTGACAACAGTCCACCCCAACGTTTCAACATATTGTTTCCTCCTTGTTGTTTCGGAATGATTCCGGTGGAAGCTACTTCATACTATTCTAAGTTTATTTTTTGGTTACTTGTCAGGCAGGTTTTTTTATTTCAGTCAAGAATATAAAGTAAGAGGTTAGAGGTGGAGTATAAGCACATGGAAAAGATTATTGAAGAAGTAGCCGGCTGGAAATTCTTGCAGAATCTGCCCCGGGAAATTTATGGATTTACCCTGATAAATGAGTTTATGGCCTGTGGTTCTCAGTATCGTATTTTTACATATAATAATCAGGAAGCCAGACGCAGCTTTACGGTTTTATATGATCAAGCAACAAAGGATTTCCTGGTTCGCACGGTAATTGGTTTAACCGAGTTCTGTGATATCAGCTTTATAACCGGCAAGCTGGCGGCTCTGGAAAAGCTGCTGGCAGAGCGGATGAATGAAACGTTATGGGGATTGGCTCACTTTGAACCGGCCTGTCTGTGTGCCCAATTCACCGGCAAGAAAATTACCGAATGGCCCTATGCAGACCAATTACCAAAAATACTGGCAGGCTTTGAACTTTTTATCAATCCCCACGAACCGCTTAAAGCACTAAATGGCTCTTACATTATTATCGACTACAGTGATTTTGCCACTGAAAGTAACCTTGTGGTAAATTATAATATCTATCGTGACCAGTTTTTTAGTGAGATACGGCTCAGACGAACACCGCTGATGACAGCTGAATTTGATGCGAAAACATTACCGGAACTTGGTGATCGCCTCAAAGAAAATCTTAGTCCGGCACTTGAACGGTTGCGATTGCAATTGCAGCAATAACTTTGAAGTATGAACGCGCCAAATAGGGAGGTTATTATATGTCAAGAATTTTAGTGTGTGATGATTCAGCGTTCATGCGGATGATGTTGAAAAAACTGCTAACAGATATGGGTCATGAAATTGCCGCCGAGGCCGGCGATGGCAAACAGGCGGTCCAGTTATATCGTCAGCACAAACCTGATTTGGTCACGATGGATATTACGATGCCGGTTATGGACGGCATCGAGGCCGTAAAGCATATTCATGAGGCCGATCCGGCCGCCCGGATTATTATGGTAACCGCCATCGGGCAGCGCAGTATTATTGCTGATGCCATAAAAGCGGGGGCGGCCAGTTTTATCGTTAAGCCGTTCGAGCCCGAGCAGGTGGAGGAAACAGTAAATAAGGTTTTAAATACCTGAAAAATTAGCAAATGTACTTGACGCATGCATACTGTTTGCTATATAATAAGATTCGTTGCTGCAATTAAGCGATAAACTGGATATAAATAAGTATTGACTTAAGTAAGCGCTTAGTATATACTTTACTATGCGATTTGGTAAGTGGCCCTGTGGTGTAGCGGTCTAACATGCCGCCCTGTCACGGCGGAGATCGACGGTTCAAATCCGTTCAGGGTCGCCATTTTCCTTAATTCCCTGCGGGTGGCTAGAAATGTCCATATGCTAGGCGCGACGAGAACCGTAGCGGAGGCGTACACGGAGTACGTTGAGCAACGGATCGCAGGAGCAACAACGCAGATGGGCGTTTATAGACAGCTGCACACGCCTCGGTAGCTCAGTCGGTAGAGCAGAGGACTGAAAATCCTCGTGTCGACAGTTCGATTCTGTCCTGAGGCACCATTTTGCGGAAGTAGCTCAGTGGTAGAGCATCGCCTTGCCAAGGCGAGGGTCGCGAGTTCGAATCTCGTTTTCCGCTCCATAGTGACGGCGACATAGCCAAGTGGTAAGGCAGAGGTCTGCAAAACCTCTATTCCCCAGTTCAAATCTGGGTGTCGCCTCCAACTTCCCTGCCGGGGTGGCGGAACTGGCAGACGCAACGGACTTAAAATCCGTCGGAAAGAAATTTCCGTACCGGTTCGATTCCGGTCCTCGGCACCAGCCTGTATAAAACGCGCAGTTAGTGCGAGTTTTTTTTATTTCTACATAGAATAGGCTCTCTTATCCGCTAGCTGGATAAGAGAGCCTATTTGGGTCAGCGGCCGGACGCTGGCGCTGCCCAAGCCTTGAACCAGGCTCACAAGCAATTGCCGCCTGCCGGGCCTTTCGTTAAACAGCAGCAAATTACCTCCCGGAAAAGACGGTGAACAGGTTTCCTGTCCCTGTACAGCCGCAATGCGCAAAAGGCTGACAGGAAGTTTATTCGATAACCTTTTTGAGCCTGTCCAGGTCGGTGATTTTTACCGATGAACGGTAGAAATCAATCAGACCCTCATCGCGCATACGGCCCATTTCCCGGGACAAAGCCGTCCGGGATACATTAAGGAAATCGGCCAGGTCATTGCGGTTTAGCGTCAGGGTAAATGTTTTTCTGGCTGTTTGCCTGTGCTGATCCAAAAGATAGGAGCTGATTTTTTCCCGCATGCCGCGAATGGACAGGTATTCCAGTTTGCGGTTGAGCAGGATTGCTTTTTCCGATAGGATTCGCAGCATATTGGTGATTAGCTGCTTATGGCTGGAACAGGCGTTGGGGCAGGTGCCCATGATTTGCACCGACGGTAAAAACATAATTGTACTTTCCGCTTGGGCAATTACCGAAACCGGCCAGGTGCTGAGTGTCGAAAACGCAATCATTTCCCCGAAGATATCGCCGGCCTCCAGGCTGGTCATGACAATCCTGCTGCCGGCAGCGTTTTCTTTGATTACAGTGGCCTTGCCGGCTAAAACAATACCCAGGCCGCCAAACTCCTCACCGGCCAGAGCGATATAATTGTTTTTGGGATAGGTAGCTATTTTAGGCTGCAAGCAGCCGAGAACAGACGCTAAGGACTCAGCCTCAATATTGCCAAACAGGGGTGAGTGTGTAAGCACAGTGATCATATCATGACCCATAAAATTCATCACAGCCTTATTTTTGGTAGCTACGGCTACCGATTTTTTATTTTCATTATATTACAATGAATTCACAGAGAACAAGTACATTCGCAAAAAAGGAGGGAATGCAATGATCAGGAAGATTGTTAAAATAGACGAAGCGAAATGCAATGGCTGCGGATTATGTATCAGCGGCTGCCACGAAGGCGCCCTGCAATTAATTGAAGGAAAAGCCAGGCTGGTGTCGGACTCTTATTGTGACGGCCTGGGAGCCTGCCTGCCGGAATGCCCTACCGGCGCGTTGACCATTGAAGAACGCGATACAGACGCTTTTGATGAGGAGGCAGTCAAGCAGCGCCTGGCCGCCCAAGCGGCACCGGCCAAGGTTCCTAATCTGGCCTGCGGCTGCCCTGGCACTCATTCCAGGCTGATTGAAAAAGTGGCGCCAGCTGAGCCCGTACCCACAAAGGCAGCACCGGTTCAGTCCCAACTGCGCCAATGGCCTTGTCAGATTAAACTGGTGCCGGTAAATGCTCCTTATTTCCATAACGCCAATTTGTTGATTGCGGCTGACTGCACAGCCTACGCCTATGCCAATATTCACAATGAATTTATGGTTAATAAGATTACTTTGATTGGCTGTCCCAAGCTGGATGACGTGGATTATGCCGAGAAACTGACAGCTATCCTGAAGGCCAATGAAATAAAGAGTATTACTGTTTTGCGTATGAGTGTGCCATGCTGTGGCGGGATAGTCAATGCCGTTAAACAGGCGCTGGCTAATTCCGGCAAGATCATCCCCTGGCAGGTGACGACAATCACTACCGATGGTCGGCTGCTGGCAGAGTAAGGTGAACGCAGTGTCAATGGTCATTCCATTAAGATAAAAATACGAGGAGGAATAACAATGTCAGAAATGTTTTGTTTCCAATGTGAACAAACCGCCGGTGGCAAAGGATGTACAAAAGTAGGGGTCTGCGGGAAAAAGCCCGATGTTGCCGGCAAACAGGATGAACTTACCGGCGCATTAATTGGTCTGGCCCGGGCCGCTGCCGGGAAAACCCCCGGTAAAGTGGCAGATGCCCTGACCCTGCAAGGCTTATTTGCCACCGTGACCAATGTAAACTTTGATAATGCCCGTATTGCCGAACTTATCAAGCTTGTACATGCGGAAAAAGCCAACCTGGACCCGCAAGCGCCGGATTTCCCCGCTGGCGACCTGTGGACCGGCAATGAGGATATTGTATCTCTCCGGTCAACTCTGCTGCTTGGTCTGCGCGGTATGGCCGCCTATGCCTGGCATGCCCATATCCTCGGCAAAACCGACGCCGCTGTCACCGCCTGGTTCTATACGGGACTGCGCGCGCTGGGAGAGGAGCACACTGCCGATGGATGGCTAACCCTGTTGATGGAGTTTGGACAAGTTAACCTGAAATGTATGGGGCTGTTGGATGAAGCCAATACTTCGGCTTATGGTCATCCGGTACCGACGAAAGTTCCCACTCTGGTGGAAAAAGGCCCCTTTATTGTTATCACCGGCCATGACCTGCATGATCTAAAGCAGCTCCTGGAGCAAACGGAAGGTAAAGGCATCAATATTTACACCCACGGTGAAATGCTGCCGGCCCACGCTTATCCGGAGCTGAAAAAATACAGCCATCTTAAAGGCAACTTTGGTACTGCCTGGCAGAATCAGCAAAAAGAGTTTGACAACATTCCGGCGCCCATCCTATTTACCACCAACTGCCTCATGCCGCCGAAGGCGTCTTATGCAGACCGGGTATTTACCACTGATGTGGTCGGATACCCTGAGGTCAAACATATTGCTGCCGGCAACGATAAAAAAGATTCCTCCATTATCGATAAAGCCCTGGGGCTGTTTGGTATTGGCTCGCAGGAAAAGAGCGGCCTGAGCAAGGATTTCACCCCGGTTATCAATAAAGCCCTGGAACTGGGCGGCTGGCAGGAAGACCGGCATTTTACCGGTATCAACGGCGGCACCGAGGTAATGACAGGCTTCGCCCGCAATGCCGTGCTGGGCGTGGCCGATAAGGTAATCGATGCGGTTAAGGCCGGTCATATTAAGCACTTCTTCCTGGTCGGCGGCTGTGACGGTGCCAAACCCGGCAGAAACTATTACACTGAATTTGTGCAAAAAACACCGCCTGACACAGTGATCCTGACCCTGGCCTGCGGCAAGTACCGGTTTAATGACCTCAACCTCGGCGATATCGGCGGCATTCCCCGCATCCTTGATATGGGGCAGTGCAATGATGCCTACTCCGCTATCCAGGTCGCGGTAGCCCTGGCGCAAGCCTTTAACTGCGGCGTTAATGAACTGCCGCTGACGCTGGTCCTGTCCTGGTATGAGCAGAAAGCTGTATGCATCCTGCTCACACTGCTGGCCCTGGGGATTAAAAATATCTATATCGGCCCGTCCCTGCCAGCCTTCCTATCCGGCAATGTGTTGAACATTCTAGTCGAAAAATTTGCCTTAACACCGATCAGCACGCCGGAACAGGACCTGCAGGCCATTCTCAGCCGTTAATCAGGACTGATGGCCCTCCGTTTGGCTATAGGTAAGTTGAATAATCGGAACAGCTGTGAACAATCACCGCTGTTCCTTTTTATTGCTCCAGGCGAATTTATAAAGTATTACCCCAGGCTCTTTGCGGATATTGCCGGCTAAGCTATAATAAGAGTAAACAATAACTGGGGGAAAAGACCATGCTTATCGTCAGTGCTTGTTTGGCCGGGGTGCAGTGCCGGTATAACGGGCAGGATTTTTTTATACCTGAGGTAGCAGAGCTGGTGAAAATAGGACAGGCGCTGCCATTGTGCCCGGAAATATTGGCAGGCTTAACAACGCCGCGGCCCTGTGTAGAGCAAGGGGGCGGCCGTTTTTTGACTGCTGCGGGTGAAGACCTGACAGCCGCATACCGGGCTGGAGCGAAAACCGCCCTGGCGATTGCCAGGCTGGTTGGCTGCAAAATGGCTATATTGAAATCAAAATCACCGACCTGTGGCTGCGGGATGATTTATGACGGCACTTTTTCCGGCACCTTAACAGCGGGCGACGGGATTTTGTGTGCGCTTTTAAAGCAGGAGAGAATAAAAGTTTGTACTGAAAACGAGTTCCGGCAGGGACTGCCTGGCGGGGGTTATGGGTAATTAAAATGGCATTTTTCGGGCACCTTAACGGGGTGACCGAGCTACTTATGATATCAGCAGGTTGGAATTAATTATACGCAAGCTGGTTACCTGTGTTATAATAGACATAACATAAAATATTAAAGGGGGTTCTGTTTGTGAAACGGTCTACTTTTATTCGGATCCTGTCCGGCATTAAGCTGGTTTCCAATAATGTGAGTATTGTGGAGAACTTCCAGAATAAAGCGCTTGTTATCATCAGAGTCCCTGAAATTACCGGCGAATCTCCGAAACAATTCCGATCTTTTCAGAAAGTGTTATCTTCGTGCTCTTATTATAGCATCAAGCCCGACGGCGACCAGTTGTTAGTTACGCTGACATTTGAGTGGGACTAGTAGCGTGCCAACCTTAAAACTGTAGGGTAATGGCGAGGAGATTTTTCGTAAGACAAGGCGGAGGAAGGAGGCATACCGGACGTATGCCGATTGACGACAACGCCGGCTTACGGAAAATATCCCGTCAGTATCCACAGGATTAGGGTTGTCACGCTACTAGTGTCTTGACCACATTATCTTTTTAGTTTGATGACGGCCAAAATGGCCAATGGCGGCGTCAGCCCCTCCTAGCAGACCCCTTCCAGTATGCGTCGTCGGCGCTTCCTTGCCCTTGGCCATTTTGTCTCGCCCTACAACTAACATCTTACTTTGCCAAGGTACTAGTACATTGACACAATTAGAATTTAGGATACAACCATTTCAGTTTATCTCTCGCATTATCCGTTGTAAAGTGCCATGAAACATTCTTTGCAGAAGCGTTGCGCCGGCTTTGCCAAGCTCCGATTTGTAGCTGCAATTGCCCCATATCAGAAATTCTCCGATTCAAGCACTGTTTTGTCATGGCACTAAGTTCTATTTCTGCAATATTGAGCCAGCTTCCATGCTTTGGAGTGTAATGTATTTCAAGCCGCTTGGCCAGCTTTAACGCAACCTCTGGCGGGAAGGTTTCATAAAGAGAAGAAAGCGAGTGGGTATTTAGGTTATCCATGACCAAACGAATACGTTTTGCCTGAGGATAATGAACTTCCAAAAGTTCTTGAATTTGCAATGCCCAATCTTTTTTTGTCCGGCGTTGGGTTGCCTGAACCTGTCGCCATCCCCCCAGCGGTTCGGTGAATATGAATAGGCAGCAGGTGCCCTCTCGCGTATATTCATAATCTTCTTTGTGGGCTTTTCCAGGACTCATGGAAAGCGGTTTGCGTTTTTCTCCCAACAGCTGATACGGTTGTTCATCCATGCAAATCAACGGAATTTCCTCATCGTAGGGCAAGGCATATACCTCTAAAATATCTTCCATGCGCGCAACAAACTCACCGTTGTACTGGGGTGGAATGCACCACTGCTTTTTCAGGTGAGGCTTAAGTTCAGTTTTTTTAACGTCCGTCTCACGGTTTCCCGGCTGGCTGTAGGGACTATGGAAAGCTCAATAATCTTTTCTGTCAGCAAGCGGACTGTCCAGCGTGAATAGCCTTTCGGTGGTTCTCCGCAGGCAAGCGCTATGATCCGTGCTTCTTTTTCGCCCGTCACTATGGCGGCCCTTGGGGGAGTTTGCGACTTCTTATACTGGAGGGCATATTCTATGCCATGTTGGCAATAATCCCGAACCGTGTGGTACACCGTTACATCACTCACCCCGCATCGCGCAGCTATTTCCGCTTGGGTAGCGGGCTTACCTACGCTTTCATCTAACAGCAGCAGTACATTGGCTCGTTTCTTATATCCTGCTGCTGTCTTTTTACTATTTAGTATTTCGTTGACTAATTTTTTCTCTTTTTCGCTTAACCGTACAACATATTTCTTGTTCATTTCTATACCTCTATCTTTTTTCTCTCTAAGGTATAGTTTAATGCTAATATCTAATTGTGTCTATATACTAGCCTGCGGCGCAACGGACCTGTAGGCCTTCAGCCGTTTTGACTTTTATCCGCAATGTAATATGCCGTCAGCAAGGGGAAAACCGCCAGCAATTTTGAAGTGCCGGCGGTTTATTTGTGCTTATCTTATTGATTTTTCAGGAACAGGGCCCTGGGCAGATAGGCAAATTCAATATTCCGCTGCTCAAGTTCTTTTTTTAACGCTAAATTGATCGTTTGCTGGATATCCATGTATTTTTTGTAGTCATTGCCAACAACATAATAAACCACCTCGAAATCAAGGCTGTATTCCCCGAAGGAGCTAAAGTGAGCCCGGTCAAAGACGGTATGTTCAATGTTTTCAATAATGTTTTGGACGATTGCCGGTATTACCTGCAACTGCTGGCTTGGTGTATTGGGCATAATCCGGAATCTGAACAGAACCCGCCGCTCGGCCATCCGCTTATAATTGTGGATGCGGGAATTGGTAAGGTCCGAATTGGCAATGATCAGTTGTTCGCCGCTCAGGCTTCGTATCCGGGTTGTTTTAATGCCAATATGTTCAATGGTACCAAGCTGTTCGCCAATAATAATGAAATCACCGATTTCAAAAGGCTTGTCAAAAACAATTGCGACATAGCTGAAAAGATCACCCAATAGCGCCTGGGCCGCAAGCGCTACGGCGATACCGCCAATCCCCAGGCCGGCAACGACCGCCGAAATCTGAAACCCCAGGTTGTCCAGCAGGAATATGAAACCTAGCGCCCAGATCATCACTTTTAAGATGGGCATAGCCGCTTTGACAGTGCGTTCCCTGTCGGCAGCCTCTTTCGTTGTTAACAAATATTCCAGCCCGTAATCCACCGCAGCAATGAAAAAACGCAGGGCGGAAACGGTTAAAATAATAATCCCCAGTACATCGCTGGCTTTGTTCAGGCTGGCATGTAAGGTCAGGCTGCGCAGCGACAAATAGAAAGAACCGTAATATAAAGCTGGCAGCAAGGTTTTTTCAAGATTATTGAGGAACACCAGGTCGATTTTGCCCGGGCTGCTTTCGGCCCATATTTTCAGGCGCTTTACAACCGCAAATTCAAATAGCTTAACAACGACAAGCGCAGTAATAAGCACTGATAAAGAGATAAGATATTGTTCAACACTGTTTTGGAAAAATGTCAAATGTAAGATATCCTGTACCATAGGCAGCCTCCTTTTCCTGATTAGATTGTTTAGGCAACGTTGCGTTGCGGCAGCACTTTGTATTTATTCGCGCTTATACCAGGCAAAGTCCTGCTTGCAGGCCAGGAGGAAAGGGGCGAAAGCAACCGCCGGGGTCAGGATGTATCGATTCTGTTTTTGAGGGACAAAATTTCTTTGCGCAATTCAGCGATTTCGTCTTTAAGCTGTTTCTCGGCCGACGCTTTTTCTTTTTGCTCCTGGGCGCCGCAGCGTTGACTATTTAGTTCAAGGTACAGGAAAAATAAATTGAGTATGGCAGAAATGCTTAATCCCCATATAGTAAAGTTATTTATGTCTTTAAAATTCATAGTCAAACCTCACAGTCAGAAATGCTGCTATATTATATTCAGCTGCGACTGAGAGGTTCTGCTGGATTTTCTTATCCTGATAGAAAGGTTAACTTTCCCTGGATAAGGCCAACAGCGGCTTCCGCTTTCGCTAAAGGCTCGGCGCAAGCCGTGTTTTCTTTATAGATCGGCTGCTATGGACATTTTGGCCGAGCCAAGGGCAGGCAGGAGGCTGGCAAGCAGTCCGGTCAGCAATATCGCGACTATTGTCAGCAGCTCCGTGGTCGAAACGGTGTTAATTACAGCCAGGGCGGTCTGCTGCTGCAGGAGGGAGGCCAGGCCGGAGAAAACACCATGCCCCAGCAGAACGCCGGTGATTATGCCGGACCAAACCAGCATGAGCCCTTCGAGCAGCACAATGAGCGCAAGATCCTGCCGCCTGGCGCCAAGCGCCCGTAAGATGGCGCGGTCCCGGCTGCGGATAAGCGCCGACCAGTACAGGGCGAAAGAGACCAGCAGCAAGGTCATGGCAAACGCCGTAAACCCTATCAATTTAAGTATTTGCTCACTGTCGCTCAGCACTGAAAATAACCGGACTATTACCTGGGAAGGAAAGACAATCTGAACCTGGGCGTCCTTTTGGAATTGCTGGTATAAACTCATAGCCTCGGCATAGCCCCGGGGCTTGATCAGAATGGCCGTTGTGCCCTGGTCAGCATGCTCATGCTCATGAGCATGCTCTGCTTCCACCGCTCCGGCCCCGTGTTGCTCGACCGCGTCCGGGACTGCATCACCGGCCGGTTCATGCTGATGCATATCCCAGAGGCTGGTCAGCGGCACCAGGATCGCCTGGTCGTAAGGACCAAGGAGGGGTTTCATAATCCCGACCACGGTGAACTGTTTGTCATGGGCCTGGCCACCGGCGGTTACGCCATGGGAGGAAGCAAAAGTAGCGCCTAGTGTGAGACCCGTATCTTTGGCAACTTTGGCGCCGATTACGGCTTCATAATCAGCCTGAAACGGTTTTCCCCGGTCTAGCTGCAGCCAGGGCGGCTGGCCGGGACGGCTGCGGTGCGCAAAGATCGCCTGTTCCGTGCCGATCAGACGGTACCCGTGATAATTGTCGCCAAACCCCAGCGGTATGGCTGATTCCACGAGGGGATTGGCCGACAGTTTCCGGGAGAGAGAGTAGTCAATATTGCCAATCGGCACATCCTGGAGAAATACGGTATTAAGCACCAGCTGATTGGGGCTGCCTTTGGCGCCGGCAATCAGATCAAAGGGCTCTGTAGCCAGGACGAGGCCATGACGGATGCTTGAAGCCAGCAGCATGACGATAATCGTCATCGCCACCGCTGTACTTACGACTGCGATGGATAATAGACTGGGCAACGCTTTTTGACACAGGTTCCGCCAGGCAATAAGCAAGTGAATCATACGTCATTCCTCCCCGGCCGGCGCATCTCATACATACGGGGGAAGCCGGCCATAACCTCCTGATCATGGGTAGTCAGCAGGAGGGTACTATGGTTTTCGGCGCACAGTGTCTGCAGCAATTGCAGCACCAGCTTGACATTGGCGGGGTCCAGACTGGCAGTGGGTTCGTCTGCCAAAATGAGGGCCGGGTTGTTGACTAAAGCCCGGGCTACCGCCACCCGCTGCTGTTCCCCGGTGCTTAAGCGATTGGGCTTATAGGCGGCTTTGTCGGCCAGTCCGACCTGCTGCAGCAGCCGCATGCTCTTTTGGTGTCGCCGGTCTTGCCGTTTCTCCCCGCCGAAAGCGGCGGCGACCATGATATTTTCCGCTGCACTCAGACTAGTTAACAGATTAAAGTTTTGAAAAATATAGCCGAGATTACGTGCGCGCCAGACGTCACGCTCACCCGGGGACAGGATGTCGATCCTTTTATTTTCCCATAATAATTCTCCGGCCGTGGGGTCGGTAAGACCGGCAATAATATGCAGCAGGGTTGTTTTGCCGGAACCGCTGGGGCCGGCAATGATAAGCTGTTCTCCCCGGGCAACAACCAAATGTTCGACCGCGGCTATGGTAAGGGGTTCACCGTCCGGCTGGCGGACTTTTTTTATCAGCTTGCGTATTTCCAGCATCGTTGTCCTCCTTTTAGCAGCAGGCTTATTGAGACTTTTCAACATGATCGGCCCGAATACGGACAAGACTGACAAAGCCTGTTGCCTCATCGAGCTGACTGCCGAGCTCCAGAATGCCGGTCACGGTTACCGGCTGGTCAAACGGCAGGGCATCCCGGGGCTCCGGCAGTATTACCACAACTATATTGTTGGGCCAGTCGGCATCTGAGGAGCAGAACGGGCAGACCGACATCGGTGTCTGGGTAAGCACGAAAAAAGATAAAGTTGGTTTTAGCGGCGGGGCCATAAAGCCGGTCATTTGGACACGCCGGCCCTGCAAGCTCTGCAGTTTGTCGGAGAAGCTGAGACCCAAGGAGGTGGCCTTGCTGTAGAGTTCATCAAATGCAAGCCGGGTTGGCGGCCCGGACAGCCAATCGCTCCAAAACGGTGCCGCCGCTGCTGTCGGCAAGAAAAGGGACGGCCCCTGGTAAGGAACCGTCTGGTTTTTGGGCAAAGTGCCCGGGAAGAAGCCGGCCGCCAGCAGGACCAGCCCGAAACTTATTCCAATTCTTATTATTTTTGCCATGTGAGGAGCCTCCCAAATAAGCGGAATTATTTCACACTGCGGTTGCCGTCAAGGCCTAATGCGCGGACAATACCAAAGAAGACCTCCGTATTATCCATGACGCCGTTAAAATAATCAGCCCCGGGTCCGTCGGCATTCAGGATGATGTCATCAGCCGAATGCACTTCCGAAGGGTCGGAGGTCGGGATATTGCCAGGATAAAACTCACCGTTGGTTTGCGGGTTGGCAATGGCTTTATTATTGGCCATGATAGCGGGAACGGTAGGTTCAGCCTTAAACTTATAATCCTCTTTGTAGTCGGGGTGGTTGGCATATTGTACAGCCAGTGTTATATCCGGGCTGGGGCTGTCGGGGAAACCGTCTTTATCGTTGTCTGCAAAGGTGGGCCAGCCGGCATCGGCATAAATACGTACAGCTTCACGGCCTTTTTTCCCGTCAAGCTCATGATAAGTGCCGGTAATACTGGCGCCATGGGCATGATCGGCAACGACGACAATCAGGGTATCTTTATTTTTGCGGGCAAATTCTTTGGCAATTGCTATTGATTTGTCCAGCTCAATTGTGTCATAGGTAGCCCGCTGCCAGTCCATGGCATGCAATTGTTTATCAATAGAGGCTCCTTCGACCATCAGAAAAAAACCGTTAGGATTTTTGCTTAACGTTTCGATGGCTTTGTGCGTCATGTCCATCAGGGTGGGCTGATCGTCAAAACCCCCAAGCACTTTGGGGTTTGCAAGCACTTCCCGGTCCAGATACACATTCATATTATCAAGATGGTAGAGCCCCAGCAGCTTGCCTGTGCTGCCCGGGGTAGCCAGCAGCTCGCTTTTTGTGCCCGAAAAACGATAGCCGAGTTTTTTAAACTCATCAATGATATTTTTGTTGTCTGTCCGCTTAGAGCCGGGTGTGCTCATGGGGAGGAAATGGCGGGAGCCGCCGCCTAAAATTACATCAGGGCGGTGGCGGGGATCAAGCATTGTTTCGGCAATAAAGTTTTGTTCAGCCCGTTTACGGGTGTGGGCCACCATGGCGGCAGGGGTTGCATCGGTAATATTGGCTGTCGATACGATCCCGGTAGCCATGCCGCGGCTGCGTTTCACCAGTTCGACAATGTTTTCTACATTGGGATCATCAAAAGGGTCTTTCGTGCTATTGGCATAAGTCCCCATCGCGTTAACCACGGCTTTATGGCCGGTAGCGTAGGCTGAGGCGCTGTTGGCTGAGTCCGTAACCAGGGAGTCGTAGCCGGAGGTGGTGATGATGGCCGTATTAGACATTTTTTCCATGGCCAGCAGATCGTTGTATTTGCCTTCGGTAATCCCTTGCGAAAGAATGCGGGCCATTTGGCGGGCCTGCAGACTCATACCGTCGCCAACAAACAGGATAACATTTTTGGCCCGTTTAGGCGCAAGCTGATTGACGACATCATATTTGACAGTGCGGGTGGATAAGCCGGCAGTCCCGCTTGCCTTCACCGCGATTTCGACTTTACCGGTTTTTTTGAAAGCAACATTGTCAATGCGGTATGTAGCCAGAGCATCTTCCCGGCCTGTGACGGCGCCTTTACCGAAATATTTATCGGCAGTAACACCATTTACCGTAACCTGGATCTTATCCGGATCGGCATCTTTGACTTCTATGAGAAAATCAAATTGCTGGCCTGAGACAAATTTGGCACGATCGATAGGCAATATCGTGATCGGCGACGGTTGAGGGGCGGCAAACCCAAGGCTTACACTGCCAAATAAACAGGTAGCCACAGTGCCTGCCGCAATAAATTTGGTAATTTTGGCCTTTAAATAAGGGAAAAATGGATGGCGCAAAATCAAGACCTCCTTAAATTTTTTAGGTTATTTAAGTCAATTGTAAAGACAGGCAATACCTTTAGTGTTAAGATCAGGTAATTTTTTTGTAAATTTTAGTAGATAGCGGCAGACGACAGTAGGTTCTTTATAGCCTGATTAAAGTTTTTACCGCAGCTATTAACGCCGTTTCCCCTTTAACCGTCCAGATTCCATATAATTGTTCCAGGGTAGCCTGGGAAAAAATATAGTTTCTAAAACTATAGAATGTTGCGGTTTGCAGGTCTGCCGCCGTCATGTGATATTCCTTTTGCGCGATTTCGCCAAGCTTGCCTATCATCCACTTGGCCGCAGGCACAGACAATACCCAGTCATGATCACCCAAATGAGTAATAAAGCCTTCCGTACGGCGGGGCAAAGGCAGGGTTTGGCCGTCCCGGGCCAACAGCCCGAGGCTGACCGCATCCTGCCCGGCCAGAATTGCGGCTGCTTTTAACCAGTGTATAACCTCCTGCTCGTCGGCGGCAGTACCCGGATGGTTATGGGCGCAGGCCTGGGCGATAATAACCTCGGCCGGAAATCGGCGGTGGATTAATTCGGCCAGACTGAGAACATGGTGTGACCCGGTCCCGGCAATCGGATATTCTGTCCGGGCCGAACCGTCCTTCTGCCATTGGAATACCCAGGGTTTATGGAGGTCGTGCAGTGTTTGGGCAGCGATAATTATATCCCGGTCCACCGGCAGACCAGACACTTCTTTATAGGCATTATAGAAGCCCAAAGCAGCCTTCACATTTACTGCGACATGGGTGGCGAGTCCGCCCGGGTAAGAATGATGACTGCCATAGCCGCTGCCGGGAGCAGCATAGAAAGGCAGTACTGTTTGCCGGGGATTGTCGCATGGCGGCAGAAATTCATCAACAGCCGCCGTTGGTTTAATGTAGCCTGCCAGCACCAGGCGGGCTTTGATTTGTTCTTTCTCAGCCACCCCTGGATACAACTCCATTAGGCGCGGGGCCGGATTATGGAGAATTTCGAGTGTTGACCGGCGGAGGCCGGATGCCTGAATTTCATTTGCTGTCTTTAGCAGGTAATCATAGGCTGATTTTACATAGGCCGACTGTTCGGACATAGTTGTTGGATCCATTGCCAGGCAATCAGTGAGCGTGATGGCCGTTGTTTTCATCGCCTGCGGTTTTGCGGTTGCCGGAAATGGTAATGAGGTGGCTGCCAGTGCCGCCATAGCGCCTGCCGACAGCTTGATAAAGTCCCGGCGGTTCAGTTGGTTCTGGGTTTCGTCTGCTGAATTACTCAATCAAATCCCTCCTGATTTTTTCTATCAGTGTAACTGATTATCAGGCGGCCGATGTTAACTTAACATTAATTTGCTGTAAAAAATTAGCAACCCGAGCTTCCCTGCCACCGCGCCAATAGCTGGCGGAAAAGCCGGGGACAGAACCTGACTTTTCTTTTATAAGCAGCAGCCTAAAGGAACTGGCTGTCTGTTTATGGAATAAACAGTAGTAATAAAGCAGAGGGAGGGAGTATGAATGTTAATCAATAAGCTTGGAAAGTCTTTTGTTTTCACCACTGAGTTAGGCGCAATAAATGGTACCGATATTGGTGAAGGTATTGTCCGGGCCAGGCAATACCAGGGCCTGGACGCAATTAATATCCATGATTGCCCGAATGCCAGGCTGCGCATGAATTCAGTCATGGCTGCTGCCATAATTAAACGGGAGACAGGGATAGAAACGATTCCTCATTATACCTGCCGTGACCGCAGTTTGCTGGGTACTCAGGCTGACTTGCTTGGCGCCCATGCATTGGGCATCAGGTATTTGCTGCCTACGACCGGTGACGGGCCGCAGCATGGTCCTTATCAGTCCAAGGCGGTTTATGATTATAATACGGCAAGGCTGATTGAGCTTATCAACGGGTTTAACCAGGGGCAGGATGCCAATGGCGCCGTTTTTACAGGTCCGACACAATTTGCCGTGGCGGCTACCGCAACTCCGGCAGCGGTGAATATGGCGGCGGAAATCGCTAATATGGGAAAAAAAGTGAAGGCCGGTGCCGACTTTTTTCAGACCCAGCCTGTTTATGACGCGGTGCAGGCAAAACAATTTATTGATCAGGCTAAGGCTTTGCGTAAACCGGTTTTATTAGGAATAATGCCCTTAAAGAGTCTTAAAATGGGCGAATTTATTAATAAGAACGTAGCGGGAGTAACCGTTCCGGCCAATATTCTGGCCGAGCTGGAGCAGGGAAAAAGCGGCTTTGAAATAGCCTGCGAGTTTATCAGGCAAATCTACCGGGAAGTGGATGGGTTCCATATACTGGGAATGGGTGATATTGCGGTAACCAACCAATTGATTGGTTTTACCAAAGCCCTGCGCGGCGAGTCTTAACCAGGGTTTTCTGTTGCCTGAAAAAACCGGGAGCGGCGGGAAGTATAGCGGTGGTGTGAATATGCATGTTGAATTATTTCTGATACTCTGGAATACGATCACATTTGGCTTAATGCGGCATGATAAAAGCCAGGCCCGGAAACAGGGGCAACGCATCCGTGAGCGGACGCTGTTTTTATGTGCCTTCTTGGGCGGAGCTCTTGGTATATGGGCTGGCATGTACAGGTTCCGGCATAAGACGAAACATAAAGCGTTTTTGCTCTGTATACCTGCTCTGTTTTTAATAAACCTGTGCGGCTATTACTATTTTCGCTGGTAGTGCAGCATGGCCGCCTTCGCGCCAATGCCAGGCAGTAATTAACAGCGCATACCTGCGGGACTGTATGTTATAATACAGTTATATCTTGTTACCATAATGTTGGAAAGGGGTTTAAAAAACTAATTATGAGAAACAAGTTTATCCTGGTTGCGCTACTGAGCCTGGTATTGCTGGTAACAGCAGGGTGCGGCGGGGGCTCTGATCTTACCCGTAAGTCCGATTTATCACCGGAAGAGGTAGTGCATACCTTTTTTGATGCAGCAAAAAGCAACCGCCTGAATGAGGCGGCCCTGTATGTATCCCCCACGTCTGTCAGCGACACGAAGACCGTGTTAAAGTATGTTACCGGGCAAACCAGTTCTTCGATAAAGAATGCCAATTTACTCTCGGTAACAAAAGTGGCTCAACAGGGGAATTTCGCTGCCACCATTGCTACTTTGCAACAGGAGCAGAATTCGATGGGTATTGTCATTAAACCGGTCGGTTTAGAAAAAATTGACGGTGAATGGTATATTGTTGATTATGATCAGGCCTTTCGTGATGCGAAATATAAAGTCCTGGCCCAACTGTTAAGCAGTATTTAATATAAGACGAGAGCACCGGCTGCGGCTGCTCTCGTCTTATATGCTTTATTCCTTTACTGGGCAATCGGCCTGAGCCCTAACCGCCTTACTGTTTCGAGATCGGCTGCTGCACCCCGGCCGGCCGTGGTGAGATAGTTGCCGATCAGCATGCCGTTTATGCCGGAAAGGAATCCGAGCGGCACAAGTTCACCCAGGGCTTGTTCGCGGCCGCCGGCGTAGCGGATAATCTTATCAGGCAATATCAGCCGGAAGAGGGCAAAGGCCTGCAGCACCTCCAGCGGCGGCAGGGGCTTCTGCTTTGCCAGCGCGGTTCCTTTAACCGGATTCAGGACATTAACAGGTACCGAGTCCACATCAAGCTCCCTTAAGGCAAAGGCGAGTTCCACTCTTTGTTCCCAGGTTTCACCCAGACCGATAATCCCGCCGGAACAGACCTCAAGGCCTTCTGCTTTGACATTTTTAATGGTTTCCACCCGTTCTTCGTAAGAATGGGTAGTACAGATTTGCGGGAAAAAGCTTTTGCTTGTTTCGAGGTTGTGATGATAACGGGTAATGCCTGCTGCTTTTAGTCCTTTAACATGATCGGGACTGAGTATTCCCAGAGAACAACAGCGTTCCAGGCCTGTTTCCCGGCCAATTTGCTTGATGGCTGCCGTAATCTGATCAAAGTCAGGATCGTTTTTCATGCCGCAGCCGGCAGTTACAATACAAAAACGGTATGCACCATGGGCTTCGGCTTTTTTGGCCGCTTGCAGGATTTGTTCCCGGCCCATTAATGGATACACTGCGCACTGAACGTCGTGATGCGCCGACTGGGCACAAAATTTACAATCTTCAGAGCAGGAGCCGGACCGGGCATTAATAATTTCGCAGGTATCTACCTGATCGCCTGTAAACGTGATCCGGACCTTATTGGCAATGCCCAGCAGGATCGGAATATCAGCTTCATCAATTGTAGTCAGTCTGACTGCCTCCTCAAAGGTAAGGGGTTCTTGCCGTAAAACCTTGGCGCCCAGTTCAAAAATTAATTTATAACTCATGTTTTTCCTCCTGTCAATCTCCTGCATGGGGTTTTAGCCCCGCATCATAGACCATTGTAAAATCTTTAGCGGTATCGCGGCCGCTGAAGGTCAGATAATTTCCCGCAATCAGCCCGTTGGCACCGGCCAGCAGCACAGCCCCCTGCATATCTCTCAGGTTCATTTCCCGGCCGCCGGCCGGCCGGATTACTTGCGCGGGCAAAATAAAACGAAAGATGGCAAAGGTTTTAAGAATCTCAAGCGGGGATAGCGGCATCCGGGCTGCAAGCGCAGTGCCTGGTATCGGGTTCAGAATGTTAATCGGCACCGACGCCACCGCCAGTTCTCTGAGGGTTAAAGCCAGATTAATCCGGTCCTCCCAGGTTTCTCCCAGCCCGATAATCCCGCCTGAACACAGTTCAAGCCCGGCGTTTTTGGCGGCTATCAACGTAGCAAAGCGCTCCCGGTAGGGATGAGTGGTGCACACTTCCGGATAAAAGCGCTCACTGGTTTCGAGATTATGAGCATACCGCTTAACGCCGGCCCGCGCTAACCGAAGCGCCTGGTCAGGGCTGACAGTGCCTAAATTTGCACAGATACCGGTAGCTGACTGGCGGTTGATATATTGGATGAGAGACACAATCCTGTCAAAGTCAGGATCGGCTTCCATGCCTTTGCCGCTGGTAACAAGGCTGGCGCGCCGCACGCCGTCCCTGTCAAGCCGGTTGACTTGCGCCAGCGCTTGATCAGGCGGCAGGAGGGGGAATATGGTGCAGTCCGTCTGATGATAAACTGACTGGGCGCAAAACTTGCAGTCTTCAGTACACAGGCCGGAGCGGGCATTGATTACACCGCATATCTCAACAGCCGGACCGGCAAATTTAGCGCGGATCTTGTGGGCATAAGCGCCAAGCAGCATGATATCCTCTTTGGCGGTTGCAACCAGGGACAGGGCATCGGCAACCGTAAGCCTGTAGCCTGCCAGCACCATTTCACCGAGCTTAACAATGTATTTTGCATCCATTGCCTGTTCTCCTTAGCATTATTCACTGCATAACATAGCGGTACTTGTTTTATTCCTATATTACACCCTGGCCGATTCATTGTAAACCTATAATTTTATTTTAGTTAACAAGAGGCAAATGCCTAATTTCTCCCAAAAAATTGAACATGCTGCAGGATATTACTCTTAGCTGTTGAAGTATATCTCAAAACATAAGTGGGCGGGGTATGGTTTATGGGAATTCTGCAGAAAAAGCTGCTGCTTATTATTGGGCTGGCATGCGGGATACTGGCCTATAGCTTCCACGGTTTTTGGCAGAAAAATAGTGATGACCAGGCAACGGCTGCTATAACTGCAGACGATGGAACAGGCAGCGATGTCGTTGTTTATGTCTGCGGCGGAGTTGTCAAACCGGGTGTATACAAACTGTCTCACGGCAGCCGGGTGATTGATGCGGTAACAATGGCCGGAGGTTTTGCACCGGGGGCTGATGTTGTCAAAATTAATCTGGCCCTTCAATTAAAAGATGAGATGCAAGTCAATGTTCCTTATAACATCGCGGCCGTAAACGGAACCCCGGCTGCGCCGGCGGGCGCCGGTGCCGCCGGGTCTGCCGGCCGGGTCAATATCAATACGGCTTCCCCGGCCGAGCTGGATAAGCTGCCGGGGATTGGCCCGGCCTTAGCTGAACGGATTATTGAATACCGTACGGCCAACGGGCCGTTTCAGGACCTGGCCGATATTAAGAATGTACCAGGTATTGGTGAAGCAAAATATAATCAGTTTAAAGAAAAAATTGCTTTATAACCATGGACCGGCACAACCATATTCTTGTGTATATTTGTGTCGCTTTTACGGCGGGAATTTGGCAGGCAGGCTTATACAACTGGAATCTGCCTGTCCTGGCAATGCTGGCGGTTGTACTGCTGCCGGTTGCTGCGGGACGGGTTGCGGCCCAAAGCAAGCAGGCTTTCTGGCCCCTGCTGGGCCTGTTCTTCATTGCCGGCCTGATTCACGGTACGCAGGACAGGCTGATACGGGCCGACGATATCAGTCATTATAGCGGGCAGACTGCCGTTGTTGAAGGCATGGTTGACGCAGTGCCGGAATGGATCGAAACGGAGCAAAACCACCGGCAAGCGAGGTATATAGTCAGCGTTAGGAAACTAAAGCCGGCCCAGGCCGGGTCCTTTATCGCGGCTAGTGGCAAGCTAGCGGTTTCTGCCCGGTATCCGGACCGGAAGCTTAAACCCGCTGCCTATGGTGACACAATTATTGTAAACGGCAGGCTGCTGGCATTGCACGGCTATAATAATCCCGGCCAGATCGATATGACAACTGCTTTTAAACGGCAGCACATCACGGCCCGGATGGCGGCGCAGGGTCAAAATATCAGGATTGTCATGGCCAATAGTACATCTTCCTGGCGTGAAACGCTGGCCGGCTGGCAGCGGGGAGTTGTAAAATCCCTGCTGCAGGTAATGCCCGCAAATGATGCGGCTATTTTAACGGCCCTGTTATTTGGCGGCTATCAGGGTATCAATAAGAATGTAGTCAATGATTTTGCCACAACCGGGTTAATCCACATCTTGTCGGTTTCAGGCGCACATATGGCGCTTGTGGCCGGCCTGATACGATGGCTGGGCAGCTGGCTGCGGTTAGGCGCATTGACGACCGCCCTGCTGGCGGCTGTGTGCGTCCTGGCATACGCCTGCATGAGCGGGCTTACGCCGCCGGTAATACGCTCTGCGGTTATGGGCTTAATCAGCCTTACTGCCGTGGTTGCCGGCCGGGAAAACCATGCACCTGCCGCCCTTGCGGCATCAGCCCTGGGAATGCTTGTCTATCAGCCGCTCTTGCTGTATGATATCAGTTTCCGGTTGTCGTTCGGCGCCACGGCCGGTCTGGTATTTTTATACCGGCCGACGTTGAACAGCGTATCCCGGCTGCCGCCGTGGCTGGCAGGGCCGCTAGCCGTTACAGTGAGTGCTCAGTTGGGGGTGCTGCCGCTGATTGCCTGGCATTTTAACAGTTTCCCGCCAATATCTGTCGTTGCCAATATCGTCGTCCTGCCGATTATTGAACTAGTAATCATACTGGGGCTGGCCGGGGTTATGCTATTTATGGTTGCTCCCGGTTTGGGCAATATAGTATTCGTTGTCAGCAGCCTGTTAATCGGTGGGGTTATACTAATTACCGGCCTGCTGGCAGCCTTGCCGTTCAGTTCTGTTTACATCCCCTCGGTGGGACTGGCCGGCAGCGCCTGCTATTATTTGCTGTTAGCCTGGCTGTATGGCTGGCGGCCGTTTCACCTTCCCGGACCGGGACAGCTTTGCCGGCAGCAGCCGCAGCTGGGGCTGCTGGCTGTTATCCTGGCTGCCGGGATATTAACAGCCTATAGCTATTGGCCAAGGCCTTTGGCTGTGCACTTTATCGATGTGGGACAGGGAGATGCGGCCCTGGTGGTTACACCGCACGGCAAGGCGGTGCTGATAGATGCCGGCGGGAATTTTGGCGGTTCCGGCTTTGATGTGGGGGAGCGGGTCGTTGCCCCCTATCTTAAGCATTATGGCGTAACGGCGCTGGATTATTTAATCCTGACCCACGGGCATCAGGACCACGCCGGCGGGGCGGCCGGTGTTGCCGGCAATATTAAAATTCATAATCTTATGCTGGCGAGAGAAGAGTTTTCGCCGGCGGTGCAGGCGCTGCTGCACACCAAACCTGCCATTACGCTGCTGCCTGTTTATGCCGGCCAGAGCTTCCGGCTTGATGGGGTATCCTTTGTCATTGACCATGCGGTCGGTGACGGCGGGCGCAGGCAACAGCCGGTTGCGGGCAATGAAGTATCCAGTGTTATCAGAATCATTTACGGACAGCATGCGTTTCTCATTACCGGTGATTTGGAAGCCCCGGGCGAGGCCGCTTTGCTGGCGCGCGGCGTTTTACCCTGCACGGTGCTGAAGGTAGGCCACCATGGTTCCCAAACGTCCAGTACCGAGCGGTTTCTCCATGCTGCAGCCCCTAAATATGCCGTTATTTCTGCCGGCTACGGCAACCGGTTTGGTCATCCGCACCCGGAGACACTCCAACGCCTTACAGCAATAAATGCAGTAATATACCGGACCGATAAGCAGGGCGCCATCGTTTTTCACTCAGACGGCAAAAACATGGCAGTTGACACCTTCGTAAAATAATAGACAAGAATGGTGAGATATGGATTACAAAGCAGTACTTACAGCCATAAAACAAAATAAGATTGCGCCTGTTTACCTGGTCTACGGCGAGGAAACCTACTATGCGCGGCAAGTGGAACAAGCTTTAATCACCAGTGTTGTAGCACCGGAAGACCGGGATATGAACCTTATCGTGTTTGAGTCCGATCCACCGCTGGCGGAACTGATCCATACAATTGAGACAATCCCTTTTCTGGGCGCTAAAAACCTCATTATTGTCCGCAATACCGCTTTATTTGCTGCCGGACGCAAAACCGGCGGTGATGACGGCCAGGAAAAGTCTGATGCGGCCACAGAACGGCTGCTCCCTATATTGAGCAATATGCCGGATTACAGTTATGTATTATTTATTACCGCCGACAAGGCTGATAAGCGGCGCAAACTTTATAAAACCATTGAAAAGAACGGCGTGGTTTTGGAAGTGGCGCCTCTTAAAAGCAGGGATTTGCGCAGCTGGCTGACTGAACGGCTTGGTGAGCTCAATATAGCTATGGCCCCTGATGCGCAGGAGCATTTACTGGCGGCAGTCAGCCTGATGCCGCAAATCTCACTGGACTTCATGAATAATGAGCTGGAGAAAATCGCCTTATACACAACCGGCAGAACGCCGGTTACCCGCCAGGATGTAAGGGAAATTTTATCGGCAGTTCCTGAAATATCCATATTCGCGATGGTAGAAGCATTGAGCCAGCGGCAAACGCAGCAGGCCATTGCCCTGCTGCGGGAAGAACTGGCGGCAGGTGAGCACCCGGTCCGGATACTGGCCCTTTTGGTCCGGCAAATCAGGCAATTATGGCAGGTTAAAGAATTGCTGAATAACGGGCATGCCGCCCGTGAGATCGCTGAGTCGCTGAAAGTGCCGGGGTTTGTTGGCGAAAAACTGGCTAAACAAAGCCGGCTTTTTTCTATGGATAAACTAAAAACAGCAATTATAAATTTGGCCGCTGCCGACCGGGACTTAAAATCAGGGCGGACCGGACCGGTGGTGCTGGAAAGAATAATCATCGAACTGTGCGCGGTGTAATATTAACAGCAGTATGAACAAAGCGTCAAAGCTCATATAATTTTAAAAAGGAGCCGATAACCAGGATTTGTGGTTATCGGCTCCTTTACATAAAACCAAGTTTTCTAAAAAATTCTTCCGGCCCCTAAAGGATTAATTGAACATTGGTAGAATAAATATACTATAGTATAATTTATGTAAGAACATATACTTGAACTGCATAAATTCAGATAAAATGCGCCTTATTTCAGACCAGTCGGCGGTACAAGCTTCATTCCGTAACGGTCATTAATCGAAAAGTACTGAGCTTCCTCTTCGCCTGCATTCAATATTTCATGGGTTACATTGGCATCAAACAGGATGCAGTCACCCTCGTCCAAGTCGTAAATGCCGGAATCCAGCTGGACGGTAATTTTACCTTTGGCGACAATCAGGTATATTTTAACCCCCGCATGCAGCGGTGGCAAGATGCCGGTGGAGGCGGACTTAGGCAATGAAACCTGAAATATTTCCAGGGAACTCCTATCATTAGCCGGAGAAACAATTAAGCTTTCCATTTTTGTTACAGGGTCATAGAGCACTTTACGCTGATTCTTTTTTACAATCGATACGCTGGTGCCCAAGCCATCGTTGAGAAGATACCCAATAGACAGCTGCAATCCCCGGGCTATTTGGGCGGCAACCCGGATGGTAGGAGTTTTCTCGTCGCGCTCAATTTTCGACAGCATGGATACACTCACACCAGAGAGACTCGCTAACTCTTGCAAGGAAAGGTTTTTTTCAATTCGAGCAAGTTTTACGTTTTTTCCAAACGACATGGCAACCTCCTGTAACTGGTGTGGGCAGTGCTGAAAATAACATTACTATTATACCAAAATTTAAATTATAAAATAATAGTTTTAAAAATGCAATGATTTATTCGAAAAAATAATATACCATAAAGGGGGAAGCGTCAATACCACTCCCCGTTATTCATGCAACAATCTCCTGCTTTGCTGGTTTCATCCGTAGTTTTCTTTATGGATACTTATGAAAATGAGGTGCCTGGTTGTTTGAGGGAAATTTATTAAATAAATTTTGTATAATCATAAGCATTATTTTGTTAGTGCCGCTTTTGTGTTTTGGTTTTTATACAGCAGAGCAGGAAAAGAAGTATATTATGCTGGAGAAGGAAGAAGAGTTAGTTAACCTTGCTACTTTAATTGAACGGAGAATCCCATTAAATTTTGAAGACATTTTTATCCGTGAGAATGCCGGTCAATTATCAGATGAACAGAAAGCACTTATTTTAAATAAATATATGCAGCCAATAACGGAGAGCATCGCCAGCGCGTATCCGCATTATGGTATTGGTATTGTGTCGCGTGACCTGGTAAGGCGGGTAGCTTTGTCTCCGGGCTTCAGGGAAGATATGATCACAGAGCCTGCCTATCACAGTCTGGCGATGAAAGTTTATAAATATGGCGAACCGGATGTTTTTCTGCAGATGCGGTCTGCCAACTGGGGGCAGCAGCCAATTCTTGCGGCGACGTACCCTATTTTTCAAAACGGGAAGCTTGTCGGTCACACCTGGGCCAACACTAAAATTGCCGATATTAATTTATTATATACGAAAAGTATACGGCAATGGGTTTTGTTTTCCCTTGGCATTTGGCTGGCAGTAATGATTGTCATTGTTTTTTTCTTTCGCCGTTTCAATTCTTCGATTAAGCAGTTGGTGGCGCAAATATCGGCCGAAGATTACGGACATAAGGCCTTAGCGGAGTTTCCTCAGCTATTGCCGGTACTCGATACAGTAATCGGGCTGCGGAATAAATACCGGGGAGAATCGGAAAAGCTTAAACTGCTCATTAATGCCTGCCCGTTTGCAGTGGTTGTGGTGGACAGGGACGGTATCATAACCGCCCATAATCAGGAATATACCAGCATGAACAGGCATATAGACCCAACCGAAACGATGATTGGCACTTCCGCCATCCAGATGCTGCAACAAGAAGGGGTTAATGAGGAGGATATTGTATTAACCCGTGCTCTGAAAGGCGAAACAATTGTCCAGCAAACAATCGGTTTTGCCGGCAAAATATGGCTGGCAACGGCAATCCGTTTCTATAATGCCGAAAACAATGAAGTATTAGGGGCTCTGGGGGTATACGGCGATATAACAGAGCGTGAATCGCTGCGCGGTGAGCTGGAAAAGCTGGACCGGTTGAATTTGGTAGGGGAAATGGCTGCCAGTGTTGCGCATGAAATCCGCAATCCGATGACAACCGTTAGGGGTTATCTGCAGTTTATGTCAAAAAAATCCGGCGAGAAGGACCGTTATGATATCCTGATAAGTGAGTTGGACCGCGCGAACAGCATAATTGAGGATTTTCTTTCTCTGGCCAGAAGCCGGACAGTTGCCAAGGAACTGTGCAATCTAAACGAAATAATAGCCTCATTGCAGCCGCTCCTGTATGCCGATTCGGTGAAAGACGGCATCCTTGTCGAATTGGAGCTGGAGGCCGGGCTGCCTAACCTGCTGCTGCATAAGAAAGCGATTAAACAGCTTGTGCTGAACCTGTACCGGAATGCAGCAGAGGCTATGGGCACAACGGCCGCCGGCCGCATTGCCATCAGGACAACCTATATTAATGAATGCATCTGTCTTGAGACCAGGGATAACGGCTGCGGCATTCCGCCGGACAGGATAAAAAAGGTCCTGGAGCCTTTTTATACCACTAAAGGGAACGGCACCGGGCTGGGGCTGGCCGTTTGCCTCAGTATTGCCGGACAGCACAATGCTGATTTAACCATTGACTCCACCGTGGGGGTCGGCACGGCAATCCGTGTCACCTTTCCCATACAATATTCCTGAGATAAATAGGACACATAGCTTGTACCAAGCCCGGGCCGCCGGCGGCAACCAAAGAAAAACCCTGTTCACTTTGTGCAGTGAACAGGGTTTTAGTAGTTGGTGTTAAGCTTGTTTAACAGCACTTGCTTTACGGGCCAGACGGGATTTTTTACGGGCTGCGGCATTTTTATGAATAACGCCCTTGGCGGCAGCTTTGTCAATAACACTTGCGGCATTAGTCAGGAGGGTCTTGGCCTCATCTGCTTTGCCGGCATGTGCAGCTTCCTCCACTTTACGGATAGAAGTTTTAATTGCTGATCTTACCGAATAATTGCGGGCACGCCGTTCAGCGTCAGTTTTTACGCTGCGCTCAGATGCTTTAATATTTGGCAAGTAATTCACCTCCTTATGTATATATTACTGAACTATTCTAGCATGGACTACAGGAAAAAGCAAGCAATAAAAGTGAAACGAGGTTCGTATAACCAGGTTTTTTTCCGGATAAGATAGGTCTGAACCATTTAGGTGCAAAAGGAGAGAAAATTGTATGGAGCAGATGCTGACTACAGTCCGGACCGACCTGGCATTAGAGGCCCGGGAAATGTTAACAAAGCAGGTGCGGGAGGACATTCCGGGGGTTTTGGTTGAAACCAGCGAGGATGATGACCTGATTATAACCCGGGTCAATATCAGCACACCGGAAGCCGAACGGATGATGGGAAAAGCCAAGGGGCGGTATATTACTATTGAAGCCCCGGGGTTGCGGTACAAAAATACCCCCCTGCAGCAAAAAATAATGAATATGCTGGCCACAGAACTGGCCGCCATGGTTAACCTGCCGCGCAACGCTACGGTACTCATTGTGGGACTTGGCAACTGGAATGTTACTCCCGATGCCCTGGGGCCGCGGTCTGCCCATAAAATAGTAGTAACCCGCCATCTGCAGGAGCTGCTGTCACCGGAGCTTAAAGGCGGCGTACGGTCAGTATGCGCCATTGCCCCTGGCGTGCTGGGCATAACCGGCATGGAAACCGCCGAAATCATTCAGGGGATTGTAAGCAATATCAAACCGGACTTGGTAGTTGCCATTGATGCGCTGGCAGCCGCCTCCAGCCACCGGGTAATCACAACAATACAACTGGCCAATACGGGAATTCATCCTGGCTCCGGCGTCGGCAACAAACGCTTTGGCCTTACTGAGGCCTCGCTCGGAGTACCTGTTGTCGCCATCGGCGTGCCTACTGTCGTCCATGCGTCCACAATCGCCATGGATACCATTAATACTTTACAGGAGCATGCTGCTTTTGGCAGGTATTTTAAGAGTATGGCCAACCTGTCCGATCAGGACCGTCAGACAATTGTCCGTCAGGTGCTGCCGGAAATGCTGGGTGATCTTATGGTAACGCCGAAAGAGGTTGACAGGCTGATCGAGGATATCGCCGCCGTTGTGGCCGGGGGGATAAACCAGGCGATGCATCCTAATATTGATTACGAGAATATTCATATGTATCTGCACTGATACAGCTAGTCCGCCGATAATTGTAATATCGCCGCCCCGCCAGGCATATACATTGTATGTAAACAAAATTTATCAAGAGACAACCCGGCAGGGAGTCTGGCGGAGGCGGCAATGGTAACGAGGAAAGAACGAAAAAAAAGCGCACCGGGCAGAATTTGGATTTGGCGGCCCATACTGCAAGTGCCCGGCACCTCAAAGCTTTTTCATATGGTATTAATAGGTTTTATGCTGTTTACGGCAAGCGGTCTGTCGATAGCCACCTATCTGAACCTAACGACAAGTGCCATCCCTGTCAGCGGTTCAGTCTATTATGATCAATATATACCTTCTTTGTGGCCCAAAGGAAAGGACGTGCTTTTTTCAGGCATTCCCGGTTTGTCCAGCGTGGCGCAGCCACAACCGGCCGTAAAAATAACGCCTGAAGTAAATAAGGAAACACTCACCCGCAAGCTGGTGTTATTCTTTTCCGGTATTGATGTGCAGGACCTGCGTTCGCTGTTGTCGCAGGAAATCCCCTTTATGTTAGCTTTTAAGAATACGGGCACACCGACGGTCAGTGCAGCCAGCCTGCCAAATTTCCCCAAGTTTGATACGCCGAGTATAATCAGCACGGATAAACCGTTAGTAGCAATCTACCATACCCACACCGCCGAAGCTTTTATCCCCAACTCCGGTGTGACCCACAGACCGGGCGGCCAGCGCGGCGATATAGTTGACGTGGGCCTGGCCCTGGCAAACCAATTGGAAAAAGAAGGGGTTAAAACCATCCACAGTGCAACGATTCACGACTACCCCAGTTTCATGAAAGCCTATGGCCCGTCGGAAATAACAGCGCAAAAAATATTGACAGAAAACCCTTCTATACAAATGATTTTTGACATCCACCGGGATGCTGACAAGCGGGAAAATGTAACGGCCGTCTTTGATGGCGTGCCAATGGCGAAAATTACGATTGTTGTCGCCACCGGGCAGCAGGACCTGCCCCAGCCGCACTGGCAGCAAAATCATGCTTTTGCCAAACTGATTGATGCCAGGCTCAATGCTAAATATCCTGGGTTGTGCCGGGGTTTGCAAATGGTTGAGTGGCGGTATAATCAGCATCTTCATCCCCGGGCTTTATTACTTGAGGTGGGTTCCCAGGAAAGCAGCAAGGAGGAGGCCGTGCGCAGTATGGAAATACTGGGCGGCGTTCTGGCAGAAATACTCGCTGAAAATAGATAAGGAGGAGTGCCGTGTTCGAACGGGTAGCGGCAAGCGATGCCGGAATCATCGCCCGGGGCCTGCTCATTTTACTGACGATTATCGTAATCGGTGTGGGGGTGGCTGAACACCAGCTCGGCACTCTTACCCAGCGGCCGGGGCAGGAGCGGTTCTTTTATATTGGCCGCAATCAGGATCATGTTTATTCAGCCTATGCCTTCGGCTATGGCCTGAGCCTGGAGCGGGTTTACCAATTAGGCAATATTTCGCTCACAGAGCAGCGCAGCCTTGTGCTGCAGGTTGCCGAACGGGCAATTACAATTCCCACGCAGGTAAAAATCGACGGTATGCGGTTGTTGTACTGGCTTGATATTTGGCATAAGCAATTTGTTGAAGAAGCATTAACCGCAAAGAAGAACATCGTCGAATACTGGCATCAAACCAAACCCTATGTAGAAGCGGTCCTGCAAAAGGTCAGGGAAAAGGCGCAGGGAGCCATACATAAACTAGACGAAATGCTGCGTGAATACAGGTAGAGCTTGCAGTTAGCGGGTAGCTGATGGTATAATTTAGAGAAATATGTTAAAAACGCAGATTATACCAGGGAGGAGCCCCAGTTTGATGGATACAGGACATATTCGTAATTTTTCAATCATTGCCCACATCGACCATGGCAAGTCGACCCTTGCAGACCGGTTGTTGGAATACACAGGAGCTCTCTCTGCCCGCGAGATGGAAAACCAGGTTTTAGATCAGCTGGAACTGGAACGTGAACGGGGCATTACGATTAAAGCCCAGGCCGTGAGGCTGTCGTATACGGCCAAAAACGGTGAAACATACATGCTTAATTTGATTGACACTCCGGGGCATGTTGATTTTACCTATGAGGTTTCCCGTAGTCTGGCCGCTTGTGAAGGTGCGCTGCTGGTAGTTGACGCCGCGCAGGGGATAGAGGCGCAGACAATGGCTAACGTTTACCTGGCGCTTGAACATAATCTGGAGATTATTCCGGTCATTAATAAAATTGACCTGCCCAGTGCCGAACCGGAACGGGTAAAAGGTGAGATTGAAGATGTCATCGGGTTGGATACCAGTGATGCCGTCTTGGCCAGTGCCAAGACCGGGGTCGGCATTGAAGAAATCCTGGAGGCCATTGTCAGAAAAGTTCCGCCTCCGGCCGGTAAAGCGGAAGAGCCGCTGAGTGCGCTTATCTTTGACTCGCATTTTGATTCCTATAAAGGTGTAATTGTCTATGTCCGGGTTATGAATGGCACGATTACCCCAGGCATGAAGATTAAAATGATGGCAACAAACAAGGTGTTTGAGGTTACTGAGGTTGGCGTTTTCCGGCCGGCCCTGGCCAATGTTAAGGAGTTGGGGCCTGGCCAGGTCGGGTTTATTGCCGCCAGCATTAAAAATGTAAAAGATACCCGGGTAGGTGATACCGTAACCGGGGCTGAGCGGCCGGTAGCCGCACAGCTGCCGGGTTACCGTAAAATTACGCCGATGGTATACTGCGGCCTCTACCCGGTAGACAGTTCTGATTACGAGAATCTGCGCGACGCCCTGGAAAAACTGCAGTTAAATGACGCCGCACTGGTTTTTGAACCGGAAACCTCCATTGCGCTGGGGTTTGGTTTTCGCTGCGGTTTTCTGGGCTTGCTGCATATGGATGTTATTCAGGAGCGCCTGGAACGGGAATATAATATGACGCTCATAACCACAGCGCCCAGTGTAATTTATCGTGTGTTCAAAACCGACAACACAATGTTTGAGATTGAAAACCCGTCCAAGCTGCCAACAGCCCAGGAGATTGACCATGTTGAAGAACCTTATGTTAAGGCAACTGTCATGGTTCCTAACGAATATGTCGGCGCTGTCATGGAATTGTCCCAGGAGAAGCGGGGTGAGTTCAAGGACATGAAATACCTTGATGTCAACCGGGTCATGCTGACCTATCACTTGCCCCTTAGTGAAATAATTTTTGATTATTTTGACAAATTGAAATCATCAACCCGCGGCTATGCTTCGCTGGACTACGAGCTGCTGGGTTATCAGACCTCAGCCCTGGTTAAGCTGGATATCCTGCTTAATGGCGACCCGGTGGACGCGCTCAGCGTCATTGTCCACCGGGACAGGGCCACCCAGCGCGGCCGGCAGCTGGCCGAAAAGTTGAAGGAAATCATCCCCCGCCAGATGTTTGAAATCCCGATTCAGGCCGCAATTGGCAGCAAAGTAATTGCCCGGGAAACCGTGCGAGCGATGCGCAAAGATGTGCTTGCCAAATGCTATGGCGGCGATATTACCCGCAAGCGCAAGCTCTTGGAGAAGCAAAAAGAAGGTAAAAAAAGAATGAAACAGGTTGGCAGTGTGGAAGTTCCGCAGGAAGCCTTTATGGCGATATTGAAAATGGATTAAAAGGTAGCGCAATGAATAATTTTGGCCTGTATCTTCACATACCGTTTTGCCGGCAAAAGTGTCTCTATTGCGACTTTGCTTCTTATGCGGGAGCAGAGCATTGGTTTGCTGATTATACTGCCGCCTTGTGCCAGCAGATTGCTGAACAGGGCGGTCTGTTATGTAAGCCGGCAGTTGACACCATCTATATCGGCGGCGGCACGCCCAGCCTGCTGCCTGTGCCGCTGCTGGGGCAGATTATGTCCGCCCTTGACCGCAGCTTCAGCATAACTAATACGGCTGAAATTAGTATGGAAGCCAATCCGGGCACGGTAACAAAAGAACAGCTGACCATGCTGCTGGCGGCCGGGATCAACAGGCTTAGCTTCGGGGTCCAGTCTTTCAACGACAATTTGCTGGCCCGCCTGGGGCGCAGCCATAAAACCGCAGACACGCTGGCGGCCCTGGAATATGCCTATGGTGCCGGGTTTAACAATATTAGTATTGATTTAATGTACGGCCTGCCGGGGCAGAGCCCGGAGGGGTTTGCCCGGGAGCTGGAACAGGCGGCGGCACTGGCTATCGCCCATCTGTCTGTCTATGGGCTGAAGCTGGAAGCGGGAACACCGTTTTGTTCGGCTTATGATCAGGGGCTGCTGGCTTTACCGGACGAAAGGGAAGAGGAGGCCATGTATGATCTGATGGTCAGGGTTTTACCCGGCAAGGGGCTGCTTCGTTATGAGATCTCTAATTTTGCCCGCCCGGGGCTGGAATGCCGTCACAACCTGAAATATTGGCGTTATCAGCCTTATCTGGGGCTGGGAGCTGCCGCTCATTCTTTTGTAAACGGTGAGCGAATCAGCGCTGTGCCGGCGATTGATGCCTATATCCGGGCCATCGCAACCGGCTGTCCGCCGGTTGCGATGCGGGAAAGATTAACTAAAGCCCAGTCTGTAGGCGAATATGTTTTTCTGGCTTTGCGCACCACGCAGGGACTGAATGCTGCCGATTTTACCCGCCGGTTTCATAGCAATTTTTTTCTTCATTTTGCAAATGTTTTTAATAAGCTTCGCCGGCAAGAGCTGCTGGCCACAAATGGCTGCCGGGTATGGCTGACTGACAGGGGCATGAAGTTCAGCAATGTTGTCTTTGCCGCTTTTATTGCTGATGACTGAGGGCAACAGCAAAATCTCCCCCATCTATTGCCAGTGGTTTTAAGAAAGATTCTTGACATTAAACCCAAGGAGTGGTATTTTTTTAATAGGCATTAGCACTCAACAGGCATGAGTGCTAACAGCATGGGAGGTGAAGTCGGTGCTGGATGAAAGAAAACGCCAAATCCTGCAAGCTATTATCGATGATTATATCTCAACGGCCGAACCTATCGGTTCACGGACGATTGCGCGTAAATACAATCTGGGAATCAGTCCGGCTACGATTCGCAATGAGATGGCAGATTTGGAATTTTTAGGTTATCTTGAGCAACCGCATACCTCGGCCGGCAGGATACCGTCCGTTAAGGGTTATCGCTTCTATGTCGACTGTTTACTGGCGCCTCCCCAAATTTCCGATGCAGACATTGCGCTTATTGATAACTGGTATTACACAAGAGCCCGGCGAATGGAAGAAGTCTTTCAGGAGACAGTGAAAATTTTATCAAGCATGACCCAGAACGTCTCCATGGTACTAGCGCCGCAGCTGTCCCAGTGTACTTTCCGGTATCTTCAGTTCCTGCCGCTGGATGAGCGCCGGTCCATTGTTGTCATTGTCACCGATACAGGCTTATTGGATAATAAGATCATCGAGATACCCGAGGGCCTGCATCATGAGGATCTGAGCCGGGTGGCCAATGTGATCAATTCCCGCTTGGGCGGCTTGGCTGTTGACCGGATAACAACGCCGATTTTAAAAGATATTCAAAATGATATCAGGCCTGATCCGCAGATTTTTAAACAGGCAATTGCCCTCTTAAAGCAGGCTCTCACTGCCGACAAGAATGACAAGGTTTATCTTGGCGGCACGACGCAGATGCTTAATCAGCCTGAATTCCGCGATGTGGATAAAGTTAAGGGCTTGTTAACGATGTTTGAAGAAGACAAATTGTTAAGCGATATTCTCCATATGCCTAATAGTGACGGGGTAGTTGTCACTATTGGCCAGGAGAACAAATATACAGGTATTCATGACTGCAGTGTGGTTCAGGCCACTTACCGCATTGACGGCCAGGTGGTGGGAACTGTGGCTGTGCTTGGCCCAACGCGCATGGAGTATGGGAAAACTATGTCGGTACTTAAATTTATGCAACGCCATTTAGGTGAAATTCTGAAAAAATATAAGGTGTTGTGATAAGGGGGAACTACATGAATTTAAAGCAAGCAGGCAGTGGGGCCGACGTGGATGAACGGCTGGCCGCGCTGTTAACCAACGCCAATGCTGTAAGAGCAATTACGGCGGCTGTCGAAGGCACTATCGGTCCTAAAGGGCTTGATACAATGCTTGTTGACCGCTTTGGCGAGGTTATTATTACCAATGACGGTGTTACCATTTTAGATAAAATGGATGTCAACCATCCGGCCGCCAAGATGTTAATTAATACTGCCAAAGCCCAGCAGGCAGAGGTTGGCGACGGCACAACCACGACAACCATTATGGCAGGCAGCCTGGTCTCGGAGGGTGTAAGCCAGGTTATGCGCGGTGTGCCGGTTGCCAGAGTGATTGAAGGGATTAAATATGGTGTGGCTAAGGTCCTGGCTGGAGTAAAAGAGCGGGCCCGCACCATTACCGAGGTCAATGATCCCATCCTGCGGAGTATTGCCATGATTGCCGGCCGGGAACATGAGGACATTGCCGATCTGGTCGTGGAGGCAGCCCGGCTGATCGGCGTGGAGAAGCTCAATGAATACAATTTTAAGCTGTCAGAGATCATTACTGCGGAAGCCGGGGCTAATAACGAGGTGTTTATGGGCGTTATCGTCGATCAGGAACGGATGACGCAGGAAATGCCCGAAGCAGTGACCGCCGCTAAACTGCTGCTGATCGATGATGCCCTTGAACCGGAAGAAATTGAGGATGAGGCGCTAAGTACGGAAGCCGGTTTTAAGCGTTATATTGAACTTCAGGACGAGTTTAAACAAAATGTCCAGAAAATTGTCAGCCTTGGCGTTAATGTTGTCATGGTGGACCGGGGCGTACATAGTACCGCTGAGGAAATTCTTACAGATGCCGGCATTCTGGTCATTGAGCGTGTATCCGCCAAAGACCTGCGCCGGGTTGCCGATCACTCCGGGGCCCGGATGATCAAACGGACCGGTTTGAAGAAAGAGCCGGCTGATATTGGAAAATATCTGGGTACTGCCGACAAGGTGTACCAGGATGAAAAGCTTGAACAAGTGCGGGTAATTGGCGGCAATGGCAAACCCATGGCCACGATTTTAGTCGGTGCCGCCACGGAAGAGGTAGTGGGGGAAAGGGAACGTATTGCCAAAGACGCCGCATCCAGTGTGCAGGCGGCAGTAAAGGGCGGTTACGTGCCAGGCGGCGGTTCGATTGAGGTTGCCATGGCCCGGGAAGTTGGCAAACACCGGGATAACCTTAAGGGCATGGCGGCTTACGGCCTGGATTGCGTGACCAATGCGCTCAAGCAGCCTTTATCCCAGATTGTCGAAAATGCCGGTTTTAACCCGCTGGAGAAAGTAGAGGAAGCCGTTACTACGCAAACTGTGCAAAACTGCGACTCACTGGGCATAGACTGCGATACCGGCGAAGTGGCCGATATGCTGGCACGGGGGGTAGTTGACCCTGTGCCGGTAAAACTGCATGCCATCAAGGCTGCCGGAGAAGTCGCTGTTGCTATTTTGCGTATTGATACTATTATCAAGAAAAAGGAAGAAGGGGCCAATGCCCAGAAGGCAGTCGCCGCTGACAGTGGTATGCCTGATTTTTAATAGGAGGTGGGTTTTATGGCAGATAATGAAAAAGAACAGCTTCCGGGCGAAAATGGCCAGGAAACGGACCGCGTTAACGAGGCGTCAGGCGATAATCCTGAAATCTGCTTTTATCCCGCAGATGTGGAACAGTTTATGTCTGCGCTCAATGAAAAAAGCCGGTTGCTGGAGGAAATGACAGACAGGTATAAGCGGCTCCAGGCTGATTTTGATAATTTCCGGCGGCGGACCAGGCAGGAAAAAGAAGAGCTAGCGGCCATTGTCACGGAACGGGTAGTGTGCGAACTTTTGCCTGTTGTTGATAATTTTGAGCGGGCAACTGCCAGCATCCCGGCCGATGTCAATACCCTGGCAACAGGCGTGCAAATGATTTTCCGGCAGTTAAACAACGCGCTGTGCCAGCTGGGAGTAGAACAGATTAATGCCGTGGGCAATGTGTTTGACCCCAATCTGCATGAGGCTGTTATGCGGGTTGAGGATGACAGCCAGCCTGACGGCACAATCATCGAAGAACTGCAAAAAGGCTATAAAGTCAATGGCCGGTTAGTCCGTCCCAGTATGGTGAAAGTAGTAGGAAATAGTTAATTACAATTTATAACAGTTTATTTAAGGGGGAAATGTACAATGGCAAAAGTAATTGGTATCGATCTTGGTACTACTAACTCAGTAGTAGCTGTAATGGAAGGCGGCGAGCCTATTGTTATTCCTAATCCGGAAGGCAGCCGAATTACCCCTTCGGTAGTTGGTTTTTCGAAAAACGGCGAACGCCTGGTCGGACAAATTGCCAAGCGGCAGGCCGTATCCAATCCTGACGGCACGGTTAGCTCGATAAAGCGCCATATGGGCACTAGCTATAAAGTCAATATCGAAGGCAAGGACTATACGCCCCAGGAAATTTCCGCAATGATTCTGCAAAAACTTAAGTCAGACGCCGAAGCCTATTTAGGTGAAAAGGTCACGCAGGCGGTAATTACCGTTCCTGCCTATTTTTCCGACAGTCAGCGGCAGGCCACAAAAGATGCCGGCGCCATCGCCGGCCTGGAAGTGCTCCGTATTATCAACGAGCCTACGGCTGCTGCTTTAGCCTATGGCATGGACAAAGGCAACGACCACACAATCCTGGTGTTTGACCTGGGCGGCGGCACCTTTGACGTATCCATCCTGGAACTGGGCGACGGTGTTTTTGAGGTTAAGGCCACAAGCGGCAACAACCGCCTGGGCGGCGATGACTTTGACGAGCGGGTTATGAACTGGCTGGTCGCTGAATTCAAAAAAGAACAGGGAATCGATCTGTCCAACGACCGCATGGCCATGCAGCGTCTGCGGGAAGCCGCCGAAAAAGCCAAGATCGAGTTGTCAGGCGTACTGACTTCTAATATTAATCTGCCCTTTATTACTGCCGACCAAACCGGCCCCAAACATCTTGACATCAGCCTGACCCGGGCAAAATTTGAAGAACTGACGGCCGATCTGGTGGAAGCCACTATGGGGCCAACCCGCCAGGCTTTGAGCGATGCCGGCTTATCTGCCAAAGATATTGACAAAGTTATCCTTGTGGGTGGTTCGACCCGGATTCCGGCTGTACAGGAAGCGATTAAAAAATCACTGAACAAAGAACCGCATAAAGGCGTTAACCCGGACGAGTGCGTGGCTGTAGGAGCTGCTATCCAGGCCGGCGTACTTGTGGGTGAGGTAAAGGATGTACTGCTGCTGGACGTTACGCCGCTGTCTTTGGGGATTGAAACCCTGGGCGGGGTATTTACCAAAATTATTGACCGCAATACTACGATCCCGACCTCCAAGAGTCAAACATTCTCGACTGCTGCCGATAATCAGCCGTCTGTTGATATTCATGTGCTGCAGGGTGAGCGGGAAATGGCTTCCTACAACAAGACCCTCGGCCGCTTTGAACTTTCCGGCATTCCGCCGGCCCCCCGCGGTGTGCCCCGTATTGAGGTAACCTTTGATATTGATGCCAACGGGATTGTGCATGTATCGGCAAAAGATTTAGGTACAGGGAAAGAACAAAAAATTACTATTACTTCTTCCGGTGGCCTCGATAAGGAGGAGGTAGAAAGAATGGTAAAAGAAGCCGAGTCTCATGCCGCTGAAGACAAAAAACGCAAAGAAGAGGTTGAAGTGCGCAACAATGCCGATTCTTTAGTATATAATGCAGAGAAGACAATTAAAGAATTTGGCGATAAAGCCGACAAAGCCCTTGTCGAAAAAGTGCAGCACGCAGCTGACAAACTCAAGGAAACTTTGCAGGGCAGTGATCTTGAGGCAATAAAAGCGGACACGGAAGAACTTACCAAACCACTTTATGAACTGTCGGCAGCTATGTATCAGGCGAATGCCCAGGCCGAAGGCGCACAAGGTGCCCCGCAGGGGCAGCAGGACGCGCCTCAGGATGACAAAGTGGTTGACGCCGAATATAAAGTAATGGACGACGAAAAGAAATAATTTGTTTTGGGATGGTGTGAAGTGAGTAAGCGAGACTATTATGAAGTGCTGGGTGTAGCCAAAACGGCGTCTGAAGATGACTTAAAGAAGGCGTACCGCAAATTGGCCCGCAAGTACCATCCTGATGTTAACCGTGATAATCCCAAGGATGCCGAAGAAAAATTTAAAGAAGTCAACGAAGCATACGAAATTTTATCGAATGCCGAACGCAGGGCGCAGTATGACCAATTTGGTCATGCTGCGTTCGATGCCGCTAACGGTGGCGGTGGCTTTGGCGGGGCCGGCGCTGGCGGTTTTTCCGATATATTTGATATGTTTTTCGGTCAGGCAGGCTTTGGGTTTGGCGGTGGACGGAATGCAGGGCCTGAACGGGGTCCGGACTTGCGGTACGACATGGAGATTAGCTTTGAGGAAGCTGCCTTTGGTTTAGAGACGGAAATACAGGTGCCGCGGACCGAGGATTGCGGCGGTTGTAAGGGATCAGGTGCGGCGCCGGGAACCCATCCGGAAACTTGTCCTGACTGCCGGGGAACAGGTCAGGTTCAGGTAACACAGAATACGCCATTTGGCCGCATGGTCAATGTGAGAGCTTGTGACCGTTGCCGCGGGGAAGGGAAAATTATTAAAACCCCCTGCAAAGAATGCAGCGGCCGGGGGAAAGTGCGGGTTAAACGCAAAATAAAAATTAAAATTCCCGCTGGCGTCGACAATGGCTCGAGGCTCAGAGTGGCCCATGAAGGCGAGGCCGGACAACGGGGCGGTCCTCCCGGAGATTTGTATGTGTATCTCTTTGCCAAGCCGCATAAACTGTTTACGCGGGAAGGCAATGATGTGATTTGCGAAGTGCCGATTAATTTTGTGCAGGCCACACTGGGCGATGAAATTGAAGTGCCTACCCTGGATGGCAAGGTTAAGCTGAAAATCCCTGAAGGCACGCAAACCGGAACCGTGTTCCGGATAAAAGATAAAGGGATTCCCCATTTGCGCGGCCATGGACGCGGTGACCAGCATGTACGCGTTAAGCTGGTCACCCCGAAAAAGCTGACTGATCGTCAAAAAGAGCTTTTACAAGAGTTTGCCAAGGCCGGTGGTGCCGATCCCACCTCAGAGGAAAAAGGCTTTTTTAAAAAATTCAAAGATGCCTTTGGCGCTATTTGAAAGCCCATACGGGCTTTTAGCGGGCATAAATGCCAGCCGAGCCGTATGGGCTACTATGTATATGAATGTAACAAAGATTTTTTTCACATGCTAGTAACGTGACAACCCTAATCCTGTGGATACTGACGGGATATTTTCCGTAAGCCGGCGTTGTCGTCAATCGGCATACGTCCGGTATGCCTCCTTCCTCCGCCTTGTCTTACGAAAAATCTCCTCGCCATTATCCTACAGTTTTAAGGTTGACACGCTACTAGTAACAGCCGCCTGGTCTTGCGGTTACCAGTGGCATGCAGGTTTTTTGTTTTGTTTTGTACCTATTATTTATAATCGAAGTTTAAGGGGCGATGGCGCATGAAATGGGCTGAAATCAGCATTCAAACCTCCCATGAAGCTACGGAAGCCGTAGCTGATATTTTCCATGAGTTGGGCGCTAGCGGGGTTGTTATCGAAGACCCTGAACTTGTTAATGCCTACCGTCGCTCTGGGAGTTGGGATTATTGCGACATTCCCGAAGAACTCAACACCGAGGTTGTAACAATTAAATCCTACTTGCCTGTTGATGAGCTTTTGGATGATAAGCTGCGCGAATTTGAAGCGCGGATTAACGGCCTGCATGAGCATAATCTTGATAAAGGCCGCGGCTCCATCAACTGCCGGGAAGTTCAGGAAGAAGACTGGGCTTCCGCCTGGAAAGAATATTTTCATCCCGTGCGGGTGAGTGAGCATATTGTGATTAAGCCGTCCTGGGAAGAGTATATTCCGGCCGTGGGCGACATTGTTATCGAACTGGACCCGGGCATGGCCTTTGGCACCGGTACGCATCATACTACTGCCATGTGTGTGCGGTGTTTGGAAGATGTGATTAAACCCAAGCATGTGGTGTTTGACATCGGCACCGGTTCCGGTATTTTGGCTGTAGCGGCGGCAAAACTGGGGGCAGCAAGTGTGCGGGCCGTTGATCTTGACCCGGTGGCGGTAAGGGTAGCTAAAGAAAACATTGCTTTCAATAATGTCGCCGCTAAAATCGAAATTACCCAGGGCGATCTGTTAACAGGTATAACCGGCAAAGCCGATATAATCGTAGCTAATATTATTGCCGACATTATTATTAAAATGCTGCCCGATGTCCGCGTAAGGCTGGCGGACAATGGCGTATTCATTGGCAGCGGCATTATTGCCGAACGTCTGGGTGACGTTACGGCTGCCCTCCTGGATCATGGGTTTGTGGTTGACAGGGTTATTGAAGAAGGCGGCTGGGTGGCCATTGTGGCCGGCAGCGGCGGCCGTTAAGGAGCAGCCCCAATGCGCCGTTTCTTTATAAATGTCCCGCTTAGCAGCACCTTGTACATAGAAGGCGCTGATGCCCGGCATATGTCCCTGGTACTGAGAATGGCCAGCGGCGACACGGTACTGGTAGCTGCCCCGGACGGAAAAACTGCCAAAGCTGAAATTATCCGGATAAGCGCAGATGCCGTCCAGCTAAAGCTGATTGAAGCGATTGAGGTGCACACTGAGCCGCCGGTCGAAGCCTGGTTGGTCCAGGGGTTGGGCAAGGGCGAAAAAATGGATTATATTATTCAAAAGTCAGTCGAACTTGGTGTATATGGCATAATCCCTGCCATTACAGAACATTGCATAGTTAAATACGATGCAGCGAAACAGGCGGATAAGGTAATCCGCTGGCAAAAAATAGCCCGCGAAGCAGCCAAACAGTGTGGCCGGAGTTTTATTCCCCGGATTTTGCCGGTTACCCGCCTGGCTGATGTGTTTACACGTCCGGAATTAACTAATGCCTGTAGCATCATGTTATATGAAGGCCAAGCCCCGCAGGGTCTAAAACAGGTGCTTGGCAGAACCTGCGGCCGCATGTATAGCCTTTTTATTGGTCCTGAGGGGGGGTTTAGCCCGGCCGAGGTTGCCCTGAGCGAGGCACACGGGGCCAGTGTTGTCACTATGGGACCCAGAATTCTGCGTACGGAGACGGCTGCGGTGGCAGCGCTGACTGTTGTTATGTATGAGTGCGGCGATTTAGGAGGCTGATTATGGCGCAGGTGGCGTTTACAACACTGGGCTGTAAAGTAAATCAGTTCGAAACCGAAGTAATGGAAGGGCTGTTTAAAAACAAAGGCTATGAGGTTGTGTCCTTTACGGAACAGGCCGATGTCTATGTTATCAATACCTGTTCGGTAACCAATCTGGGGGAAAAAAAATCCCGGCAGCTTATTCGCCGGGCCAGCCGCCTGAATTCGTCGGCAATCATTGCCGTTGCCGGCTGCTACTCGCAGGTTGCCCCCGGACAGGTAGCTGCTATTCCCGGCGTCGATGTTATTGTGGGCACTCAGGACCGGGCCCGCATTGTCGAACTGGTAGAGGCGGCTGCTGCCAGCCAGCGCACCGCCCAGATTAACGCGGTTACCGATATTATGCAGGCCAAAGAATTTGAGGATATACCGCTCTTTTCCAAACCAGGCCGAACCAGAGCTTTTCTTAAGATTCAGGAAGGCTGCACAAATTTTTGCACCTACTGTATCATTCCTTATGCCCGCGGTCCTTTGCGCTCCCGGCCACTTGCCAGTATTGCCGCCGAGACGGAAAAGCTGGTCGCGGCCGGTTTTACTGAGATTGTTCTTACCGGTATCCATCTGGGGGCCTTTGGCCGTGATTATCCGCCTGCAGACGGGGTGGCAGTAACCCTTGTCGATGCCGTGCAAACCGTGCTGGCAGCCGGCGGCAGCAGACTGCTGCGGCTCCGGCTGGGGTCGCTGGAGTCGATTGAGGTGTCGGACAGGCTAGTGGCTTTACTGCAAACCGAGCCGCGCCTTTGCCCTCATCTTCATTTGCCGCTGCAAGCGGGGGATAACCGGATTTTAAAAGCCATGAACAGGCATTATACTACAGGTGAATATCACGCGTTAATTGCCGGCATTAAGGCCCGGGTGCCGTCAATTGCCATCTCGACGGACATCATTGCCGGTTTTCCCGGCGAGACAGAAGAAATGTTTGCCAATACGCTGGCCTTTGTCAATACGGTGGACTTTGCCAAAATTCACGTATTTCCCTATTCGCGGCGTACAGGGACACCGGCCGCTGACTTTGCCGGTCAGATAAGCGAGGCGGAAAAGAAACAGCGGGTCCAGCGCCTGCAGCAGCTTGCCGACAGGCAGGCAACCGCCTTTAACCGGTCATTCCTTAATACCAAGCTTGAAATATTGTTTGAGAACAAGGAAAACAAGGGGGTAATTTCCGGCTTATCGAAAAACTATCTGCGTGTCTATGCCTGTGGCGGACCGGCTGATATTGGCAGAGTTGCCCCCGTACTGCTGAAGCAGATACAGGCCGACGGGCTGTGGGGTGAAATAATTGAATAAAATTCAATTGCTTACCATATTTTCGGCAGGAATTTGGCCGGTCAGGCAGAATATTTTATAGAGTAAATGTATATTACTATCTACTGCGGGGGGAGTACCTATGCAGCAGGACTGTGTATTTTGTAAGATTGCGGCTAACGAAATTCCTGTAAAAGCCATTTATGAAGATGAAGATCTTATCGCCTTTCCCGATATAAATCCGGTTGCCCCTGTACATATACTGGCAATACCCAAAAAACATATTGCCAGTATCCTTGAGGCCACGCCGGATGATGCCGCACTGCTTGGGCGGCTGATGTCGGCAATACCTAAGATTGCGGCAGTTGCCGGCTTAACGGAAGAGGGCTTCCGTACCATCATCAATACGAAAGACAATGGTGGACAGACCGTGTATCACCTGCACCTCCATATTCTTGGTGGACGTTTTATGACTTGGCCACCAGGTTAATATTGACAGTATTCCTTGTTTTAGTGTATAATAGATAGGTGTATGTATTCAAATACACTTCCTCGTAATGGTTCTAGTGGAGGGAGGGAGATCAGATGTCTGAAGTTAAAGTAGGCAAAAATGAAACGCTTGACAGCGCACTCCGCCGGTTCAAGCGCACTTGCCAAAAAGCCGGGGTTCTTGCGGAAGTAAGAAAACGCGAGCATTATGAGAAACCCAGCGTAAAACGTAAGAAAAAATCCGAAGCGGCTCGTAAACGTAAGTTTAACTAGTTTCGGAGGTATCAATTTGCATGTCTATTAAAGACAGGTTAAACGAAGATATGAAGCAGGCCATGAAGGACAAAGAAGCCGGCAAGCTCAGGCTTTCTGTTATAAGAATGGTACGTGCCAGTATCAAAAATGTAGAAATTGACAAAAAGAAAGAACTTGCTGAAGAGGAAGTTCTGGACGTACTGGCTAAAGAAGTCAAAATGCGCCGGGATTCGATCGAGGAGTTTAAAAAAGGTAACCGTCCTGATTTGGTGGAAACCATTGAACATGAAATCGACATTCTGATGCAGTACCTTCCTGAACAACTGAGTGAACAAGAAGTACGCGTTCTTGTAGCCGAGGCTGTTACAGCGGCACAGGCTGCGAGCGCCAAGGATATGGGCAAGGTTATGGCTGTACTGATGCCAAAAGTGAAAGGCCGTGCTGACGGCAAACTGGTAAACAGTGTTGTAAGGGAGTTCTTAAATCAGTAGTACAGATTAAATCCGGCGTTAACAGCGCCGGATTTTTAGTTTAGCCATTGTCTTTCGTTCTGCCAAACCAGCAGGGCCCAGCGCGCCTAGCATAAATAAATTCATGTTTTTTTCGCAGGGCGAGGCGAAGGATGCTAACTGATTCAGCAAGATCTGCGATAAATGAAGCCGGTAGGTGATGGTTCTCTTACTACTTGCGCGGGCCGCGCATATCGGACATATGTAAGGCGAAGACAACGCAGCAGGGCGGCAGGATGCGCAAACTTCCTGGGGTTTGAGAGAGATGAATTACTAGCAGTCTTATATGCTGACGAAAAAAATAAGACAAGCAAGGCTTGTCTTATTTCAGTTAGTGAAGCAATATTCGATTTAGATTAGTTATATTGCAAAATAGGAAAGATATACATTAGTAGAGTTAAATTGTGGAATGCTATGATTTGTAATTTATAAGCTACTGCAAAAATGGCAACATCAATTGCGGCAGATACAATAATGACATGTTTTAGGTTAGCTGTAAATAGTGCTGTAAAGAATGCTGTATACGCTTCACTAGACTATATTAAGACAATAACATACACGAATCGACAAGTCAAGGGTTTTAGAATAAGTAATAATTTTCAAACTTTCGACATATAAGATTTGTTTAAGCCAAAAACAGGAATGCTGGCAATTGTTGCCGAATAAACTAATAGCAAATTATAAATGGATAATCAAACTGCGATTGAGGTGAGTCTATGCAGCATAGGGTTTATCGTAACGTGCTACTACTATTCATTGTGTGCCTATTGTCCCTGTTTACTAGCCACAATCCTGCAAGGGCCGAGGCCGGACCTGTCATCAGCATATCGATAAAGGGGGAAATAAATGGCGGTCAGGCAGCGCTTGTGCGCAGAGCCATGGCTGATGCCCGCAGTAAAGAGGCGCAGGCTGTTCTGGTTGAGCTTGATACTTTTGGCGGGCTGGTGGACGCAGCGGTCAGCATCAGGGATATGATTATTGATTCACCGGTGCCAACAATCTGCTATGTAAAAAACCGGGCCTGGTCTGCGGGGGCACTTATTGCTATAGCGCATAAACATATTGCGATTGCGCCAGGCGGCAGTATTGGCGCAGCTGAGCCAATACCCACAACGGAAAAAACAGTAGCTGCCGTAAAAGCTGAATTTGCGGCGACCGCAAACCGGACAGGAAGAGATCCTAAAGCAGCCGAAGCGATGGTGGATAAATCCCTGGGCTATCCGGGCTATGCCGAGCCTGGCCAGATTCTGGCCCTGACCGACTATCAGGCGGCAAAGGTGGGCTATGCAGACATCGTGGCCCCGGACCGGGAAACTGTATTGGCCAATTATGGCCTGGCAGGGGCAGAAGTGCTGGAATATACCCAGGGCTGGCAGGAAAAGCTGGCAGGGTGGCTGTCTGACCCGACGGTAAAATCATTTTTAATGTCAATCATATTTTTAGCCATATTGGCTGAAATTAAAACTGCCGGTTTGGGTGTGGCAGCTCTCATTGGGTTGGGGGCGGCGCTTCTGTTTTTCGGCAGTCAGTGGATTACCGGCATTGCCGGCTGGCTGGAGATTGTCCTGTTCATTGGCGGCATAGGGCTAATCCTGTTAGAGCTTTACACACCCGGTGCCGGAATATTTGGTATTATTGGCATTATTGCCATTTTTGCCAGCCTGTTTTTAACGCTGGGGGCCAATGCTGCCGCGATTAATATGCTGGCTATCAGTTTAATTATTGCCCTGGTATTATTCCTGCTGATTGTAAGGCGTTTGCCTTCCAGTAAACTGTGGGAGCGGCTTGTCCTGAAGGATGCAGAGACGAAAAGTGCCGGTTTTAGCAGCAGTCAGGACTACAGCCTCTATCTGGGCAAAACAGGAATAACGTCAACAGGGCTGCGGCCTGCAGGAACCCTGATTATAGAAGGCGTTCAACTTGACGTTGTATCAGAGGGTCAGTTTATTGAACCCAATACTTTGGTTAAGGTGGTGAGTGTAACCGGAAACCGTATTGTTGTCCGACCTGCAAATACTTAAAAATTAGGAGGTAATCATTTGACAGCTTTAATTGGTAGTGTGCTTGTAGTAGCCCTGGTGATCATTGTTATTAGCATTTTCCTGCATTTTGTTCCATTGGGTCTGTGGATTTCGGCGCTGGCGGCCGGGGTCAATGTTGGTATCTTTACCCTTGTAGGCATGAGACTCCGGCGGGTGCCGCCCGGTAATATCGTACTGCCTTTAATCAAAGCCAATAAAGCCGGCCTGGCTGTAAATGTCAATCAGCTTGAGGCTCATTACTTAGCCGGTGGTAATGTTGACAGGGTCATTGATGCCTTGATTGCCGCCCATCGGGCCGAGATTCCCTTGCCGTTTGAGCGTTCGGCCGCGATTGACCTGGCCGGCCGGAATGTACTGGAAGCCGTGCAGATGAGTGTTAATCCCAAAGTAATTGAAACCTCGTTTGTCTCCGCAGTAGCCAAAAATGGTATCGAGCTTAAAGTTAAGGCCCGGGTCACCGTAAGAGCCAATATCGACCGCCTGGTGGGTGGTGCCGGTGAAGCAACTATTCTGGCGCGGGTTGGCGAGGGTATTGTTACCACCGTTGGTTCAACCGATGACCACAAAGAGGTACTGGCGAACCCTGACCATATTTCGCGCACTGTTTTGACAAAAGGTCTTGATTCAGGCACTGCCTTTGAGATTTTGTCAATTGATATCGCTGACGTTGATGTGGGCCGCAACATTGGCGCCGAGCTTCTGACCGACCAGGCCGAAGCGGAAAAACGCATTGCTCAGGCGAAAGCCGAGGAACGGCGGGCTATGGCGGTGGCCCAGGAGCAGGAAATGCGCGCCTTTACGCAGGAAATGCAGGCCAAGGTTGTAGAAGCCCAGGCTGATGTTCCTAAAGCCCTGGCAGTTGCTTTAAAAGAGGGGCGTATGGGGGTCATGGATTACTATAACATGAATAATGTGCTGGCAGATACCCAGATGCGGGAAACCATTGCCAAAGCCGGCCCGGTCGACCTGACGCCCAATACTGATGAACCCCGGAAGTAGGCGGTGAACATATGGATTTATTAGTGCCGCTGCTGTTAATGCTGGTAATGTATCTTTTACCGGAATTGTTGAAACGACGAAAACAGCCCAAAGACTATGAATACCCTGATATCCCGGAAGAGGTCCCGCAACCGGTAGACATAAAGCCGGCGGAAAGCAAAAGCAAGCCGCTGCCGCAAGCACCGGCTTATCAGCCGGAACCGGCGCCCAAAACCTGGGTTATACCGCCAAAACCGGTGCCTGTGGCAGCAGACGTACCTATACCTCATGTTCCAGAGCCTGCTTGCGCCTGGAACGGCAAGGTTACGCCGCAGATGGCGCAAAATGGCCTGATTTTTGCAGAAATCATTCAGCCGCCCCGCGCTTACCGGCCAATTTGGCGACAGTTTAATAAGTAATAAATTGACTGAAAAACAGGGAAAAATACCCCCTGTTTTTTTTTGTTGTTTTGACACACACTAACAGCACGAATCAATTTATTGAACAAGGGGGCAAGCATATGTCAGAATACAAAGGACGCCTTACTTATGCGAAAGGCACTTATATGGAATTTGTCGTTGCTCCTAACCAGGATGTGGACTTTGGTGATATTTTAGTTGTCGAAGGTAAAAATGACGACCGTTTTTATATCCGGGCTTATGACTTTAAAATAAAATCCCGCTGGTCCGGAATGAATGGAGTCAGCTATTTAATGAGCAAGCTTGATGAAAATGGACAGATCGCTAATCAGGAAGAGCTTGATTTTTATCTGGGTGGCAATCATACTGTAAAAATAGGGATAGCCGAACAGCTTTGTTATTCGGATGCTATGGGGCAGCTGTTCAATCCCAAAACCTGTCCGGATTTTTTCTGTGAAGTCCGGGGGTTAGCCGCCGATGACACAGCCTTACTCAATGAAATGAAAGGCGACCTGGAAATCGGCTATTTAAAAAGCGGCCGGGAAGTTCTGAAACTGCCTGTCGGTATCTTCGGTTCCAAAGCGATAACCGAACATATTGGCATTTTTGGCACAACCGGTTCCGGTAAAAGCAACCTGGTCAAAGTTCTGTCCAGTTCCATTATTGACAGCGAAAACTATGGCCTGCTCATCTTTGACGTTCATAATGAATATTACCGTGATTTATCGCTGCATCCCCGGGTTAACGACCGGTTGGTGGTGTATAATACCAACCCTGAATCAACCAGGCCGAATGTACGCAAACTGGCATTAAATTATAACGAGGTGGAACCTGAGGATATTACCGCCTGTGCAACCTTCAGCGAACCGCAGCTTGATGCCATTTACAAATTGTCCTCCGTCTGGCAGGAACGCTGGATGGATTATATTTTGCAATATGAAACCGATGATATCATTGAAGAAATAGCCGGCTGTACCGGCCAAAAATTTCAGGCGCGGACAATCAGCAAAATCAAAAGTATTTGCTGGAATTTGGAACAGGAGTTAAACATTAACGAGGAGACTGATGATGCGGCCGGTATGACGGCAATTGGCCAGATGCTGTCCGATTTAGAACAAGGCAAAGTGGTATTGGTGGAACTTAAAAATATTTCACCGGTGGGTGAGCAGGCCTTGTCGACCTTATTGTCCAAAAAAATGCTGTTGCATTACGCCAATAAATCGGAAGCGGAACGCTCCGTTGCCAAGCCGGTCTTAATTGTACTGGAGGAGGCGCACCGCTTTTTGGGGAAGAAGGAGCAAAGCACGCAAAATGTTTTCGCCCGGCTTGTCAGCGAAGCCCGGAAGTTTAATATCGGCTTATGTGTTGTTGACCAGCAGCCGCGCATGCTGGCTGACAAAGTGCTGTCCCAGCTGAATACCCTGTTTATTCTGGGGCTGGCCTCCAAAGCGGACCGGGGCAAGCTGGAGGCCATGTGCCGTAAGGATATTCTGCAGCAGCGGAATGAGATAAAAAATCTTGATTGCGGCGAGCTGATTGTTGCTACAAATTATATGAGGTTTGCCGCCCCGGTAAAAGTGCATAAGTTTGATGAATATTTAAGCCGCTGTTAATTACTCCCCCGTTCATGTACTAATGGGCCTGCTCTTAGGCATACATTTGTATATGAGGGGGGATTTTTCATGTCGCGCCGAAGAAGAAAATTGCAGTCACTGGCCGGTTTGCTTGAAATACCGCAGGATATAGTGCTTGATTTGCCGCGGATAACCATGCTGGGGAATAAACAATTGCTGGTTGAAAACCATAAAGGGATCATTGAGTATACCCCTTCACTTGTCAGGATTAAACTGAATCAGGGCGAACTGTTCGTGGCCGGTGAAGACCTGACTCTGGGAAATTTGCAGGCCGAGCAGATCCTCGTAGAGGGTGTGGTGCGGGAGGTTAAATATGATATTTAATACCAAATACCTGCGCGGCGCTGTGAAAATACAGATAACAGGCATGATCCCGGAACGGTTTATCAACCTGTGCATGGCCGAACAAATATTATTATGGGGTATAACTAAAGTTGACGATGACTTAATTGCCTGGATCAGCCTTGATGATTTTTTTAGAATCCGCCCGCTGGTTTTGCGGAGCAATACCCGCATCCGGGTTTTATCGCATCGTGGTTTTCCTTTTGTGATAAAACGGGCTAAAAAAAGAAAAATGCTGATGGCCGGCGCGGTCCTGTTCATCGTTTTGCTGAATATCATGGCTTCTTATGTTTGGTTTGTTGATATTACGGGCCTGAAAAATATGCCGGAGAGTGAAATCAGGCAGGTTGCCAGCGAATACGGTCTAAAACCAGGGGCGGTTAAAAGCGATGTTAATACGAAAACAATTGAACGGGAAATATTATTAAATATACCTGAAGTAGCCTGGGTAGGAATCAACTTTACCGGTACGCGGGCCGTTATTGAAATCGTTGAAAAAACAATGCCCAAGCCGGAAGCCAAAACACCGGCCCATATCGTAGCCACAAAAGACGGTGTGATTACCGAAATCATTGCCTTAGCCGGCCAGCCGGCAGTAAAAATAGGCGATACGGTAAAAAAGGGAGATTTACTGATTAAGGGCTTTATGCCTGAACCGACGGCACCGACTGCGGTCGAAGGCCAGCCGCCTGTCATTCATGTGCCGCCGGAGCTTATCCGGGCGAAAGGGATTATCAAAGCCCGGATCTGGTATGAAAGCTATGCGGAAGCGGAATTGGCACAAAAAACCGCGGCCCGCACCGGCAACCGGCAGGCTGAGGTTACCCTAAAAATCGGTACAAGCGAGCTAACGTTTAATGCCCCGTCAGCCCGGCCATTTCCCGAATCGGAATGCGAGATTATACATAAACGGCTGCCGCTATGGAGGAATAGTGAGATTGCTGTCGAATCAACTATAAAACTATACTATGAGGTTAACTCCAATGTGACAATACGATCTTTGGCAGAAGCAAGGGATGAGGCCCAGGCCAAAGCGCTGCAGCTGGTACAGAATATTATCCCGGAAACTGCCCAGATATTGTCACGCAACTATGAAATATTAAAAACACCGGAAGAGAACATCATGCGGGTGAAAGTGAATGTGGAAACAATTGAGGATATTGGGCAAACTATAACTATTTCCCAATAGCTGAATTAGGGGGCACTACTTATTTGGAAAAGCGGATTAGCTTTGCCGACACAAAAGAAGCCGTAGCTGTTTTAGGCAGAAATGACGAGCATCTGGGGTTGATTAGCCAACAGTTTGCCAGCGGCATAACCGCCAGGGGAACCGAAGTGGTTCTTGACGGAGAAGCCGCCGAAGTTGAGCGAATTACACGCGTGTTTAACGAACTGATCTATTTATACCGGGAAGGCAATCCGGTAACAAGCCATGATGTGCGGTACAGCCTGCGCCTGATCATGGCCGGCCAGGCCGATTTTCTCCACCAAATGTTTGCTGATACCGTGCTGGTAACAGCCCGGGGCCGTCATCTTAAACCGAAAACTCTGGGCCAAAGTCAGTATCTGGCGGCCATCCGTCACAATGACATAACCTTGGGAATAGGACCGGCCGGAACCGGGAAAACTTATCTTGCTGTGGCAATGGCAGTATTTTCCTTAAAAAACAAGCATGTGGAAAGAATCATCCTGACCCGGCCAGCAGTGGAAGCCGGTGAAAAACTTGGTTTTTTGCCTGGTGATTTGCAGGAAAAGATTGATCCGTACTTACGGCCGTTGTATGATGCCCTGTATGATATTATGGGGGTCGAAACGGTACAAAAGTATATGGCGAAAAACATAATTGAGGTGGCCCCGCTGGCCTATATGCGGGGGCGGACGCTGGAAGATGCTTTTATCATTCTGGATGAAGCGCAAAATACAACGGCCGAGCAAATGAAGATGTTTTTAACCCGCATGGGCTTTGGCTCAAAAATGGTTGTCACCGGTGATATAACCCAGATTGATTTGCCCAGAGGCGTGCAGTCAGGACTTAAACAGGCCCAGGCTGTGCTTGCGCAAACCCAGGGGATTGCAGTGCTCAGTTTGAACGAAAGCGATGTAGTAAGACATGAGATAGTCAGCCGAATCATCCAGGCTTACGCACAATACAGTCAAGAGTAAGAACGTCTATTCTGCCATGATGCATATGGGGTGAATAGATGTTGTATGGAGTTGAAACAGATGATGTCGGTACATAACAGATTGCGTCAATTATTTGTTCAGCCAGGCAGCCTATATGCCCGGCCAATGGTACGCAGGATCATGTTGCTGGTGCTTTTCTTCGCCCTCTATATGCTGTCTTTGTCGACCGATTTTATTCCGGACAAAGTATCGCTGCAAATTGGACAAGTGAGCGACCGGGATGTAATAGCGCCAAGAACAGTATCTTATGTGGATAACGCCAAGACGAAAAAGCTGGAAATGGAAGTTATGGCCAGTGTGGCCAATGTATACGATCTTGATGTCGCTGTCATGGCCAAGGCGGAAGAGGATGTCAAGGCTATTTTTCATGTGGCCCGGCTGATTCAGGCCGATAAAACCAAGGCAGCCTACGAACAAAAAGTAGAGCGGCTCACGCACGAATTGCCCTTGACGCTGTCCAGTTCCGTAGTGGCCGGTCTGGCGAATCTCGATGAGGACGGATTGGCCAAAACAGAGAATTATACCAAGGCAATCCTGAGCAAATATCTGCAGCGCGGCATCCGGGATGATGACCTGGATATTGCCCGCAAGCAGGTAGTGCTGGAAGCAGAGGAACTGGGGCTTGGTAAAAATGCGGAAGCCGTAGTGGCCGGCATTGCCCAAACCCTGATCCGCCCGAATTTTATCCTAAATGTGCGTGAGACAGACAAACGCAAACAATCAGCCCTGGCCAATATTGAATCTGTCCGGGAAACCGTCAAAAAAGGTCAGGTATTGGTCCGGCGGGGCGACGTGGTAACCGCCGAACAGATCCATGTCATGGAAGAACTGGGCTTATATGCCGGCAATGTAAGTGAAGTACGGATTCTGGGGCTGGCAATTTATGTGTTGTTAATCATGGGTATCTCGCTGGGGTACCTGTATAAATTCGCTTTTCGGGTCTATGAAAACGACATGCATTTACTGTTGCTGGGTTTGATTATCCTTGTTACGATGCTGATCGGCAAAATGGCTCATTACTATTCTGACTTTGCCGCGCCGGTTGCCGCCGGTGCCCTGTTAACGGCTATCCTTATCGACAGCCGGGTAGGGCTTGTAATCAGTGTGATTATGGCCATGTTTTTTGGCGTAATTGTTGACCATGATTTGCGAGCCGTCGCTGCGGCCCTGGTTGGCGGTATGGCCGGGGTGTACAGTGTGACTAAAATGTCGCATGGTTACAGTCTGATTAAGGCCGGGATCTCCATTGGCGCGATTAATTTTCTGGTTATTGGCTCTACCGGACTTATCCAGCAGCTTGACGGCACCGTCATTTTGGTACAATGCCTGTTTGGCGCCATCAGCGGCATTGCCGCCGCTGTAATCACTACCGGGCTGCTGCCGTACCTTGAACATGCCTTTAACATCACCACCCCCATTAAATTGCTCGATCTGGCCAAACCCAACCATCCGCTGCTGCAGCGCCTGTTATTGGATGCACCGGGGACCTATCATCACAGCGTCCTTGTCGGCAATCTGGCGGAAACAGCTGCGGTTACGGTCGGGGCCGATCCGGTCGTTGTCCGGGTAGGTGCCTATTACCATGATATCGGCAAAATCAAAAGACCCTATTTTTTTATCGAAAATCAGGCCGGCTGTGAAAATCCCCATGACAAGATTGCGCCTTCACTGAGCACCTTAATTGTCACTTCCCATATTAAAGACGGACTTGATCTGTGCCGTGACTACAAACTGCCGCAGGTCATAACCGATATTATTGAGCAGCATCATGGTACCACGTTAGTCTCCTATTTTTATAAGCGGGCCACGGAAAACGAACATGGCGAATGCATGATGGAAGACGATTTTCGCTATGAAGGTCCGGCACCCCAGTCGAAGGAAGCCGCCCTGGTTATGCTGGCTGATGCCTGCGAGGCGGCTGTGAGGTCAATTAACAAACCTAACGTGAACCGGATTGAGGCTACGGTCCGCAAAATAATCCGTGAGCGGCTGCAGGATGGTCAATTGGATGACTGCAATCTGACTTTAAGGGATCTTAAAGTCATTGGCGATGTATATATCAGATTACTGTCCAGTATGTTCCATACCCGGATTGAATACCCTGAAGCGTTAAAAGAGCTGGAAAGGAGAAAGTCCAAGAATGGAAATAGTAATAAGCAATCAGCAGGAAAAGATGACAGTAACGCCGGCAATGGAACAAATGCTGATGCAGGTCCTAAATAAGACGGCTGAGGTATATGGACTGGAGCCCCGGGCAGAGGTCAGCGTTGTCCTGGCAGATGATGCTTATATCCACAGTCTGAATCGCCAGTATCGCGGTAAAGACACGCCTACCGATGTTTTGTCTTTTGCTATGAATGAACCCTGTGCCGGTGAGCAGGAACCGGCAATTGCCCAAGCGCCGGCTGAGCTTGAAATCCTGCTTGGCGATATCATTATTTCCCTGGACACAGCTGCCCGGCAGGCAGAGGAATTTGGTCACAGCCTGGAGCGGGAACTGGCTTATCTCACCGTTCATGGTATGCTGCACCTCCTGGGGTATGACCATGAAGTACAGGCCGATCAAGCGGAGATGCGGCAGGAAGAAGAACATGTTTTAACCCAGTTGGGGATCACCCGGGATTATTAGCGAAATTTTATGCGGGTATTATCTGCCTTTAAATATGCCCTAGCCGGTATTATCTACTGTGTCTGCCGGGAACGCCATATGCAAATTCATCTGACTGCTGCCCTTGCGGCCCTGGGTTTAGCCTGGTGGCTGGATTTTAGCCTGCTGGAACAGGCTGTTTTATTGCTGACGATTGCCGGTGTCATTACCGCCGAAATGGTTAACACCGCGATTGAAACGGTCATGAATAAAATTTCACCTGAATTTCATCCTCTGGCCAGGGTCGCTAAGGATGTGGCGGCCGGCGCCGTGTTAGTGCAGGCAATCGCGGCCCTGGGCATTGGGGTTGTTTTATTCGGGGGAAAACTGCTGAAATAGGTGGGGAACATAATGGAAGAGCTTGTTAAGAGAGCTTGCAAGGCCCGGGAGAATGCCTATGCACCCTACTCCAATTTTAAAGTAGGAGCGGCTGTTTTGGGAACAAGCGGCCGGATTTACAGCGGCTGCAATATTGAAAATGCCGCCTATGGCTTGTCGAACTGTGCTGAACGGACAGCTGTATTTACAGCCATCTCCGCCGGGGAAACGGGAATTGCGGCCATAGCCGTTATCGCCGACACACCGGAGCCGGTAGTGCCGTGTGGTGCCTGCCGGCAGGTAATGGCTGAGTTTAATATCGAGAAGATTATTTTGGCAAATATAGAGGGCCGGCAGCGAACCTATACCCTGGCGGAGCTGTTGCCCTTCCCTTTTACCAACAGCGATTTTGAGAAAAGACGGTGACAAGTATTGGATAAGGAAAACTATAAATCAGGTTTTGTAGCCGTGATCGGCCGGCCTAATGTCGGTAAGTCAACACTGATGAACAATTTAATCGGGCAAAAAGTTGCTATCATGTCTGATAAACCACAAACGACCCGCAATAAAATTATGGGTGTTCTTACTCAGACCGATGCGCAAATTTTGTTTATAGATACCCCGGGCATCCATAAGCCCAAGCATAAGCTGGGCGAGTATATGCTGAAGGAGGCCGAAGGCTCGCTGCGTGAGGTTGATGTTATTCTGTTTGTTGTTGACGTCACCGCGGAAATGGGACCGGGCGAGCGGTATATTCTGGAGCAGCTGGCCAATGTCCGCAGCCCGGTCATACTGGCTGTTAACAAAATAGACCGGATTGATAAGCCAAAACTGTTCGCTATTATTGAAAAATACACCTCCCAGTTTTCCTTTGCGGCCGTAGTACCGATCTCGGCGTTGGACCATACTAATTTTGCCGGTCTGATTGCTGAGATCAAGAACTTTCTTGAACCAGGGCCCCAGTATTATCCGGAGGATATGATCACCGACCAGCCTGAACGCCTGGTTATTGCCGAACTAATCAGGGAAAAAGTGCTGCATTTGACCAAAGAGGAGATCCCCCACGCCATTCTTGTTGACATTGAGGAAATTGTCACCAGAGCCAATGACAATCTGTACGTCAGAGCTGTCATCTATGTGGAGCGTGATTCACAGAAAGGCATTGTGATCGGTGCCGGCGGGCATCTGCTGAAAGATATAGGCCGGCTGGCCCGGGCCGACATTGAGAATCTATTAGGCTCGAAAGTTTATCTGGACCTCTGGGTCAAAGTCAAAAAGGACTGGCGTAACCGGGCCAATGTATTAAAAAGTCATGGTTTTGATTAACCTGCGGAAAGACCTGGTACAAGCCGGGTCTTTTTTTCGTCTGCCAGAATTATAAATAAATTCTGTTGACATAAGAAAGACTAGGCTTCTGCCGTCGTCCCCCAGGACTCGGCACAAGCCTAGTCTTTTCTTATTTATTGACCAAAACGTTGCTTAATGGTATCATTTGTAAGGAGGGGTGAATTTTAATTAATGAAGTGGTTTTATAAGTATTTTGTAAATGGTCTGATTGTTATTGTGCCGATTGCGCTTACGGCAGTTGTGGTCATTAACATCTTTGCATTTACAGAGCGGTTGCTGGGGCAATACCTGCCGGTTCATTTTCCCGGTTTGGCACTGGCGGTTGTTTTGTTTTTAATTGTGTTTATCGGCTGGTTATCCTCGCACTGGGTCTCCAAAAGGCTAATTGGTTATTGTGAGCGAGTGGTAGGTTCGATACCTGTAGTAAAATTTATTTATAATAGTGTCAAACAAATATCAACAGCCGTATTTGAATCACAAAAGCTATTGGAAAATGCAGTGCTGGTTCCTTATCCCCATCCCGGTGTGAAGGCACTCGGCTTTGTGATGCCGGATCTATCGGAACCGCTGGCCGCTAAGTTTTCCGAAGAGCATGTTTGCGTATTTGTTCCCATGAGCTTAAACCTGACTGCCGGCTTTAATATTATCTTACCAAAGCGGGATATAATACCGCTAGAGGTAACGAGCGAAAGTGCACTGCAATATGTTATTACAGCCGGTGCCATCATGCCCCGCTGTAATGATTCCAACAACTAGGGAGAGATGCGTTATCGATTCGCCTTCATTTAGTTTTATTAAACTGGGGGCTGCCATTTTTCTGGTTTTACTCAACGGTTTTTTTGTCCTGGCCGAGTTTTCACTCGTTAAAATCCGCAAGACCAGACTGGAAGAGCTGGCTCAGCAGGGGAATGCCAATGCCAGGCTGGCGCTAAAAGTGGTCGCTGCTTTCGATACCTATCTGGGGGCTACCCAACTGGGCATTACTGTGGCCTCCCTGGCCCTTGGCTGGCTGGGCGAACCAGCAATCTCAGCATTATTAGAGCCTGTTTTCCGCAATTACCTGCCACTTTCGGAGTGGGTGATAACCGCTATCAGCATGGCAACAGGCTTTATTATTATAATCTTTTTCCATATCGTACTCGGTGAACTTGTGCCCAAATCAGTGGCTGTTCAGCGGGCAGAACAGGTGGCGCTGGCCTGTGCGTGGCCATTGTATATGTTTCATAAGCTTGGCTACCCGGTCATTGTATTGCTTAACCGTACGGCCCGATTTATATTAGGCTTACTGGGGATGAAAACTGTCAATGAAGCGGATCTCACCCATTCGGAGGAAGAATTAAGAATGATCGTGAGTGCCAGCCATCGCGGCGGTGTGCTCAATCAGGTGGAAAGTGAGCTTATAGACAATGTTTTTGACTTTGCCGACCGGCTGGCCAGAGAAATTATGCTGCCCCGTCAGGACATGATCTGTCTGTTTGCCGACGATACCTTTGAAGAAAACATGAAGGTTGTGCGCGAGACCGGACACACCCGCTATCCCTTATGTGTCGAGGATAAAGATCATATTATCGGCATGATTCACATCCGCGACCTCATGGATTTAGACATGATTTCCCATAGTGAGCGTGATTTAACATCCGTCGTTCGGGAGATATTAGTAGTACCCGAAGGAATGTCTGTGGCCCATCTTTTGCAGGTCATGCGGCGAAAGCGCACGCATTTGGCCGTTGTTGCCGATGAATATGGCGGGACTGCCGGTTTGGTTGCCCTGGAGGATGTACTGGAAGAGATTGTCGGCGACATTCAGGATGAACATGATGCAATCGAAGATATCGAAATTCAGCGCCTGGCTGACGGGAGTTATGAGTTTGACGGCCGGGTGCTTTTGGATGATGTAACCGAACTCCTGAATATCCGTTTGGAAGAGCATGATGAAGATACCCTGGGCGGCTATATATTTGGGTTGTTAGGCCGCCGACCGGAAACCGGCGACAAGATAAGTATTGGCGATTATTCCTTTGAGGTGCTGCGGGTCAATGGTTTCAGGATTGTAAGAGTCAAGGCTGTGCCGCTTCTTCCCTTGGAAATAGAAGAAGGGGTATCGTCAAATTAAATAAGCTTGTGGCTGATCCTGCCTGTCAATAAGAGTGAAGGGGTGATGTCGAGTGTTATTACGGGAAACCATGTGGGAGATTTTTTTCAGTACCGGTAATATCGATGCTTACCTTACCTACCGTGCCTGTCTGAATCCCGATGCCAGCCAGCTTGAGTCAGCAGGTGACGAAACCGTGGAATTATTAACTGTACCAGAATATCATTGGCATAACTTATTACGTGAGTTACGTGAGGTCAGATGGCAGTAGAGTATCAAACGGAAGCCATTCTGTTGGCGGCGCGCGATTGGGGGGCTGCCGACAGAATGGTCACTTTGTTTTCCCGCGAATATGGAATCGTTACTGCTATGGCCTATGGGGCGCGTCAGCCGCGCAGCCGCCTGAGTGGCGGACTGCAGCCGTTTTCCCATTTGCAGCTGTCCATAGCAGCAGGCGGCAAAGGCCTGGACACCATCAGGCAATGCCAGGTGCAAAGCGCATACCGGCCAATCCGGGAAGATTTGACCAGATTAGCCTATGCCAATTTTATTGCCGAACTGACAACCGGGCTATGGCCGGAACGCCAGGCGGAGCCGGCGGTGTTTGATACACTGTTAACCATCTTGCAGCTGCTTTCAGACCGCAATCCCCGCATTGCCACCCTGGCCGGGGCCTGGCATCTCCTGGTGTTTGCCGGCTTTCAGCCGGAATACACGCGTTGTGTTCGCTGCGGCCAGGCTTTGCTCCTGCCTGTTTATTTCAGCTACCCTGATGGCGGCAGCGTATGCAAGACCTGCGAGCCAGCCGGCGTACCGGCCTTTGCCCAGTCTGACAAAGATTTGTTGGACAAGTTGTTAACTATGGATTTAACTCAGCCGGGGCAGTTTGCCGTTAATTCCCAAATACTGGCCAGTGCTGAACGCTTGTTATATGGTTTTGTCAAATACCAGTTGGAACGGCCGTTAAAATCTTTGGACTTCATCAACAGGATTAATAGCCTGTAGCGCGAATAACCGCGGGGTAATCAGGGGAAGCTAACCCAAAATTATTGGGGGTTATACAAAATGGAGATTACTTTAGAAAAAATTGATATGGTCCGTGAACGTACAGGGGTATCTTACCGGGAAGCAAAGGCGGCTTTGGAGCGCAATGCCGGCAATGTGATTGAAACACTCATTGAACTGGAAGATAAAAACAAAACCAACTGGACAGAAGAATTCTCGGTACGTTCGAGTGAAGTCATCGACAAAGTAAAAGAACTGATCCGCGAAGGCAATGTCAATAAAATCCGTGTCAAGCATGACGGGCGGGTATTGGCTGAAATACCGGTGGCACTGGGGGCTATCGGCGCGGTGGTATTGCCGCAGCTTGCCGCTTTGGGCGTACTGGTTGCGGTGTTTAAGCGCTGCACCATTGAAGTAGTGCGGCAGGGGCAGGAAGATGCCAGTCAGGAAGAAAGGGAACCGGAAGCGGATAAATTCCCCCGGGATATATAGTAAGGTTGACAGTAAAACTGAAAAGCAACACCTTTTGCCCTAAAGACTTGGCCCAAGCCAAGTCTTTTCTTATCTGAAAATCAGTAGCCGGCCAGGGGCCGGCGGCAGGAGAAAAAGAGGAAAATGTTGAAAATATTGTAAACTGATGCTTGACAGGGAAGGATGTGTATAATGCTCGGTTTATTGGAAGATAATGAGTTTTTTAAAACCTTGTTTCAAATCATTCCCGCCGGAATCGTTCTGGCAGATGCAGAGGGTTTTGTGCATGCGATCAATCCCGAAGGGCGGAGGATGTTTTGTGTGGCGCCCTTTACCGAAGAGCCGCTTCGCCGGGGCGGGGACGTGCTGCAGTGTGTTAATGCCAAAAATGGCTGCGGTTCTTCCGTCAACTGCGAAAACTGTATTCTCAGGACCAATGCGGTGTTAGCCATTAATGGACAAACCGTTTCCCGGCAGAAAGGCAAATTTGTCGCCGTCAAGAATAACGAGTTGACAGAATTTATCTTGCAGGTAACGGCCGCGCCGCTGGTGTACAGGCAACATCAACTAGCTATTCTGATCATCGAAGATATATCTTTAATTACCGAGCTTGCCGGACTCATTCCCATTTGCTCATCCTGTCATAATATCCGGGATGAGAAAGGGGAATGGGTCACAATCTCAAAATATATCCGGGAGCATTCGGAGGCGGAACTGACCCATGATTATTGCCCTGACTGTTCCCGGCGGCTGCTGTATAAGCGAGCAGCAGGTAAATAGCAAGGAGCCCCTTGATTTTCCTGGATTTCCATGATAAAATTTTGAGCATTGGATACTATAGCTAACAAAGCTATTGTATTTACGAGCAACTGTCAGAATAAAGCAATGCGGGAATAAGTAACCTTCAGCACAGCGAACCGGGGATGGTGGAAGCCTGGTAATCAAAAGGTGAAAGGCCTTCCCAAGCTGCAGGAGGAAATGGCGGGAACGGCCAGCCGAGCCGGTCCCGGCAGAGTAAAACCTGTAATACATTAAGGCGGGTCGTTTACAACGGCCAAGCAGGGTGGAACCGCGGGAACAGCATCCCGTCCCTGTAACTTGAAGCTAAGTTACTGTGACGGGATGTTTTATTTTTTAGGAGGAGGTCAGACAATATGACATTCCAGGAGATAATCCTGACATTGCAAAATTTTTGGGCCCAGCAAAATTGTATAATCCAGCAGCCTTATGATGTGGAAAAAGGGGCAGGCACGATGAATCCGGCAACCTTCTTACGGGCTCTGGGGCCGGAACCGTGGAACGTGGCTTATATTGAGCCTTCGCGCCGGCCGGCAGACGGAAGATATGGCGATAACCCCAACCGCCTGTTCCAGCATCATCAATATCAGGTGATTATGAAGCCGTCTCCCCCCAATATTCAGGAATTGTATCTGGCCAGTCTGGCTGGGCTGGGAATTGACCCGGCCAAACACGATATCCGCTTTGTTGAGGATAACTGGGAATCCCCGACACTTGGCGCCTGGGGCTTAGGCTGGGAAGTATGGCTCGACGGCATGGAGATTACTCAGTTTACCTATTTCCAGCAGGTGGGCAGTATTGATGTCAAACCGGTATCTGTGGAAATTACCTATGGCCTGGAACGATTGGCCATGTACATCCAGGAAAAAGAAAATGTATTTGATATTGAGTGGATAAAGGGTATTTCTTATGGTGATATTTTTCACCGTAACGAGGTGGAACAATCGTATTATAATTTTGAAATCGCCGATACGGAATTACTGTTTACATTATTTGATATGTACGAACAAGAAGCAATCCGGGTGATTGAATTAGGCTATGTACTGCCGGCGTATGACTATGTCTTAAAATGTTCCCACAGCTTTAACCTGCTTGGCGCCCGGGGCGCTATCAGTGTCAGTGAGCGGACCGGATTTATCGGCCGGGTGCGGAACCTGGCCAGACTGTGCGCGCAAGGCTATCTGGAGCAGCGGGAAAAGCTGGGCTATCCACTCCTGAAAGGAGGCAAGTAAGCCATGACCAAGGATTTATTGTTAGAAATCGGGACCGAGGAAATCCCCGCAAAATTTATGCCCGGGGCATTAGCGCAACTGGAAAAAACGATGATTGCCAAACTGGCCGACCTCAGGCTCAGCCACGCTGAGGTCCGGGCTGTCGGCACCCCGCGCCGGCTGGCGGTCGTTGTAAAAGCTGTTGCTGCCAGTCAAACCGATAAAAACAGTGAGAATAAAGGTCCTGCCGTTAAAATTGCCTTTGACCAAAATGGGACGCCGACTAAGGCGGCCTTGGGGTTTGCCCGGGGACAGGGAGTTGATCCGTCTGAACTTGTCGTCAGGGACGGCTATATTTACGCTGTGGTTCAGGAAACAGGACGTCCGGTGACGGAACTGCTGCCAGGGCTGTTGACTGAGCTTGTAACCAGCCTGTCTTTTCCCAAGAATATGCGCTGGGGTGATCTCGACCTGCGTTTTGTCCGCCCGATTCGCTGGCTAGTGGCATTGCTTGGCAGTGAGGTGATCCCCTGTACGCTGGCGGGGGTTGCCGCCGGCCGGACTACCCGTGGCCACCGGTTCCTGGGGGCGTCATCAATAGCAATACATTCAGTTGCGGAATACACCGACCGCCTCCGGGAGAACTTTGTTATGGTTGATCAGGACGAGCGCCGGCGCATGATTAAAGAGCAGATTGAACAATTAGCGGTAAGCCATGGCGGAACAGCAACCATTGATGAAGAGCTGCTGGAGGAAGTGGTTTATCTTGTCGAATACCCTACAGCCCTATATGGCAAATTCGAGGACAAATACCTCACTCTGCCGCCAGAGGCTATTATTACGCCCATGCGGGAACATCAGCGCTATTTCCCGGTTACCGGCAAGGATGGGAAGCTGCTGCCCCTGTTTATTACGGTCAGAAACGGCGGACCGGACCATATAGATATTGTCCGCCACGGTAATGAACGGGTGCTTAAAGCCAGACTGGCCGATGCCAGATTCTTTTTCGAAGAGGATCAAAAGGTGTCCCTGGCCGGGCGGGTGGAAAAGCTAAAAACCATCGTGTTCCAGGAAGGGCTGGGTACAATCCATGATAAGGTGCTGCGGTTAGAGCAGCTGGCTGCCGGCATCGGCCACATGCTTGCCATCAGCCCCAGCGAGCTTACGGTTGTAAACCGCAGTGCCCATTTAGCCAAAGCCGACTTAGTGACAGGCATGGTTAACGAGTTTACCGAGCTGCAGGGAGTCATGGGCCGGGAATACGCGCTGCTCAGCGGTGAACCCCCGGCTGTGGCGGAGGCTATATTTGAGCATTACCTGCCGCGGTTCGCCGGCGACCAACTGCCCCGGACAACCGCCGGCCGGTTAATCAGTATTGCCGACAAGATCGACAATATTGCCGCCACTTTCAGCCGGGGGCTTGTGCCGACAGGATCGCAGGATCCATACGCACTACGGCGGCAGGCGCTGGGCATCGTCCATATTATTATTGATGCCAGACTGCATATTTCCTTAACCGCCATTACGGAAGCAGCTATGAATTTGCTGGGGATTAACGGCAGTGAACAGCGAACAAAGCTGCTGGCGGACTTGCTGGAATTTTTCCGGCTGCGAATAAAAAACATACTGACAGACGATGGTCTGCGGTATGATTTAATCGATGCTGTACTGGCTGCCGGAACTGACGATATTTATGACACCTGGCTGCGGGCTAAGGCCATGGCGGTTGCCGGTGAGACCCAGGCTATGCAAAAAGCGGTTCAGGCTTTGGTACGGGTAGGTAATTTAGCCAAACATGCCGGTTCTCAGACTGTAGACCCCGGTTTATTTACCACCGAGGCAGAGCATGCTTTGTATAAAGCCTATGTGGAAGCCTATAATGAAATTACGCAATATGAAAAAGAAAAAAATTATGAGAGTATCCTTAGCCGGCTTGCGGCTCTGGCCGCGCCCATTGATGTTTTCTTTAACGCCGTGATGGTAATGGTTGAAGATACGGCTGTAAAAAATAACCGCCTGGCCTTGCTGCAGGCAATAGCCGGCCTGGCAGGCAATACCGCCGATATAACAAAAATCGTAATTGTCTAATTGCCTGCTACGGCAATAAGAGGGGGGCTGTTATTGGGATTATCACCGCGGCAAGAGAAAATTGCTGAAATGGTCAGGACTCTGGGCCCTATTACCGGTGAACAGATTGCCGAACGACTGAATGTAACCCGTGCGGCCCTCAGGCCTGATTTAGCGATCCTGGTAATGTCCGGTATGGTTGATGCCCGTCCGAAAGTAGGCTATTATTATACCGGCAAAAATGCCAGTAACCTGCTTACCGAACAAGTGAGCCGGATAAAGGTGCAGGATGTGCAGTCAGTACCTGTTGTTGTGACTGCCGGCACCAGTGCCTATGATGCTGTTGTAACTATGTTTCTGGAAGATGTCGGTTCCGTGTTTGTCGTGGAGGCAGGGGGAATTTTAGCCGGTGTGGTGTCCCGCAAGGATGTGCTTAAGGTGGCGATGGGGGGGAATGACCTCCATAAGATGCCGGTCAAAGTGCTAATGACACCAATGCCGAAAATTGTTGTAACCTCTCCGGACGAATCAGTATTAACAGCTGCCAAAAAAATCATTGACAATGAGGTGGACAGTCTGCCGGTCGTTTCCTTAAGCGGCCAGGGAAAGGCCTATGAAGTGATCGGGCGGCTTACAAAAACGAATATCACCAGGTTATTTGTTGAACTTGGCGAAGGAAAAGGAGGGGAATTATCATAGCTAAGCTGCCGGTTATTTATGCCTTATCAGATTCGCTCGGGGAAACGGCCGAGATGGTGGCGCGGGCTACAGCCAGCCAGTTTAATACCGGGGAGTTTGATATTATTAGAATCCCGTACATTACCTCGGTGGAACAGATCGCCGAAACCGTGCGGGAAGCGGAAAACCATGACTGCGTAATCTGCCACACCTTGGTTTCCTCTGATTTGCGTGAAGCCTTGCTGGAACAGGCCCAGGCCCATAATATTCCCACAATTGATATCATGGGGCCCATGATTCATGCCGTGCAAAAAGTTACCGGCATGGAGCCGCGTCTTAAGCCTGGTTTAATCCATAAGCTGGACCAGGAATACTTTAAACGGGTCGAAGCGGTTGAGTTTGCCGTTAAATATGATGATGGCAAAAATCCGCTGGGACTGTTAAAAGCCGATATTGTCATTATTGGCGTGTCGCGCACCTCAAAAACACCGCTGAGCATGTACCTGGCGCATAAAAAGGTCAAAGTGGCGAATGTGCCGCTGGTGCCGGAGGCGCCTTTGCCGCAGGAACTGTTCCAGGTGCCGTCGCATCAGATTGTCGGGCTGATTATCGATAAATTCAAGCTGAATGAAATCCGTTCGGAACGGCTGAAAACCATGGGGCTGGCGCCTGATGCCAGTTACGCCAATATCGGGCGGATTCATGAAGAGCTTGATTATGCCCGCTCCATCATGCGCCGGCTGAATTGCCCGGTGATTGATGTCTCCAACAAGGCGATTGAAGAGACGGCTAACCGGATATTGGAAGTAGTGCAAAAAAACAAACTGGCAAAGTGCAAATAAAAAAACAGTCCTGGCAATGCTTTTCATCACGCCAGGACTGTTCTGCTTACAAAAAACTATTCGTATCCACATTATAGCTTACAGAATCGGCCTGCCAACTGCTGTTGCCCTGCTTGACATGGACATTACCTTTAAAAACGGCAACCCTGGTGCGCCAGTTAAAATCGGCACTGTCGGCATTGATGGCGAGGCCTGACCGGGACAGGTTCACCCCGCCGTCAATTTTGGCCTGAGACCTGGAACCATAAACGTAGACACTGTCGCCCGTAAAATGGATATCCCGCTGCTGCACCGTTATGCCGCCTGTTCCCCAGACCTCGAAAGTGGTGGGGTTTACCCGGGCGTGGCCGGCGGTAATAATCCGGTTCCGTACTTCGATATATACATTGCCATTCAAAATATATTGGCCTGATTTAATATCAAAGTATGTATGATCAGCAGTGATAACCGGCTTAGCCGCGGAAACAATGCCTGTAGACAGAATAAACAGTAAAAAAGTAGATAATACTATCAATATTTTATTAAGCTTCATCCTGTTCGCTCCTTTCTATCATTATTATAGCAAATGTTAGCGGAAATTGCCTCTGGCAAAATATGCAGCCAGCCACCGTCTGGCCTGGCAGGCGGTAAATAAGGCCGGTTAGCTGTCACATACAGGCAAATAATGTTATAATACAATTATACGGGGAGGGGGCTTGAGGGTATGAACGTACGCGAACGTAGCGAAGAACTGGAGCTTAGAATTTTGTCCGAATATGCTGCCAAAAGCCAGGCTGCCATGCGGGACAGGGAAGAAGAAAAGTGCGACTACCGCACCGCTTTCCAGCGTGACCGTGACCGTATCATACACAGCAAGTCTTTTCGGCGCCTGAAACACAAAACCCAGGTTTACATATCCCCCGGCGACCATTATCGCATGCGCATGACCCACAGTCTGGAAGTGGCGCAGATATCCCGGACCATTGCCCGCGGGCTGATGCTGAATGAAGATCTAACCGAAGCCATTGCCGTAGGCCATGATGTGGGGCATACTCCGTTCGGCCATGCCGGTGAGTATGCATTACGGGAGCTTATCGGCCATTACAATCATAACGAGCAGAGCCTGCGGGTGGTGGAGTATCTCGAACGGGACGGCCAGGGGCTCAACCTGACGGCTGAGGTGAAAGACGGTATCTTAAACCATACCGGCAGCAATATCCCTTTTACCCTGGAGGGGAAAGTCGTGCGCAACGGCGATCGCATAGCCTATCTGTGCCATGATTATGATGATGGTATCCGCGCCGGTATGCTAAAACCGGAACACCTGCCACTATCGGTAAGCAAAGTGCTGGGAACAAAACCTTCCCATATGATAACAGTGATGGTAGCCGATATTATCACCGCCTCTGCCGGCAAGAACGAAATCATTATAACGCCGCCGGTTAAGGAGGCCATGCATGAGTTCAGGGAGTTTATGTTTAAAAAAATCTATCACTCCGATGAGCTGGAACCTGACCGGAAAAAGGCCAAATACATTGTCAGCAAGCTATTTGACTATTACATCAACCACCCTGGCAGCCTGCCGCAGGAATTTTTGGAACGGGAAAAACAATGGGGCCTGCAGACAGTGGTCGTGGATTATATTGCCGGGTTAACCGATTTGTATGCCATTAAACAATTTGAAAAATTATTCATTCCCGCTACGTGGGGACTATCAAGATAGTTCGCAGAGCTTAAACAGAAGCTCTGCTTTTTTCTCCCCCAGAAACTGGATAGCTAAGAGATAAGAAAATCTATACCCCTAAAGGGCACAGGCGGCTTCTGTCGGCGTCCTAAGGACGTGACACAAGCCAGGTTTTTCTAACCCCATCAGGATTTATAAAATTCAATACTGTATCTAAGGGATAAGAAAAATCTAAGGCTTCTGTCAACGTCTTAAGGACGTGACACAAGCCAAGTTTTTCTAATGAGCAAAAATGTTCTCCTTTGTCAAGATCTAAAAGAGGAATTTTGTCATTTATATTGAATAATAATTATTAAATTAAAAGATGATAAGAAAGGCTTTGTAAACAAGTTTTATGTCTTGCAATCCCTCTGGCAGGAATATTTGTCTTAATGTAGAATAAAGTCAAAGCTTGGAACTATTTGCATATTTCCCAACCCACAAAAACAAATGCAGGGAATTGCCGTTGCCAGAATAAGGTGAATGTATGAAAGATGCAGTTTTCGATGATTTTCTCGATAGATTGCGGTCAGAGGCTGATATCGTCGGCGTGGTGTCCGATTATGTATCACTAAAAAAGAAGGGGAAAAATTATTGGGGCTGCTGCCCCTTCCATCATGAGAAGACACCATCTTTTTCGGTCACGCCTGATAAGGGTTTTTTCTATTGTTTCGGATGTCAGACCGGAGGCAATGTTTTTAATTTTTTAATGAAGGTTGAGAATATTACCTTTATCGAAGCCGTAAGATTACTGGCGGGAAAAATGAATATTCCCTGGCCGGAAAAAGAGAAATCGCCGCGTGAGCAAGCCCGTGACCAGGAGCTTGCGAAAATATATCAGGCAAACGAGCTGGCCAGAGATTTTTTTCATGCCTGCCTGACTAAAACCAATTATGGCAAAGCGGCCCGCGAATATTTAACTAACCGTGGCATCACCGCCGCAATGATTGATTTCTTTAAACTTGGGTTTGCGCCGCCGGCCTGGGACAGACTGTCATCAACCTTCTGCGAACGTGGTGTACCCCTCAATATATTGCTGAAAGCAGGCTTAGCGGCTGCCCGCACTTCCGGCGATGGGGTATATGACCGGTTTCGCAGCCGGATCATGTTTCCGATAACAGATGTCCGGGGACGCATCGTTGGTTTTGGGGGCCGGGTTTTGGACAATAGTCAGCCCAAGTACCTCAACTCGCCTGAGACGGAAATCTTTAACAAGCGGCAGGTCTTATTCGGCTTTGAGCATGCCTATAAGCATATCCGTGACTCCGGTCAGGTTATTATTGTTGAAGGCTATATGGATGTTATCACCCTTTACAGCCAGGGAATTAAAAATGTAGTGGCATCGTTAGGCACAGCTTTCACCGCAGAACAAGCCAGAAACCTTATTAAACTTAACGCCGAGCTGTTGTTTTCCTATGACAGCGATGCGGCCGGGCAAAATGCCACCGTGCGTGCCCTGGAAACGGTCAGGGCCCTGGGAGCGGCCATTAAAATCGTATCCGTGCCTGATGGCAAAGATCCTGATGAATTTATCAGGAAACATGGCGCCGCTGCTTTTCATGATCTGCTCACATCGGCTCAACCGCTACTGGATTATCAGCTGGACCGGGCTCTCAAATCAGGCGATTATTCTACAGTACAGGGAAAAATTGCGGTTGTCGGTAAATTAGTGCCTATTTTGGCTGAAGCCGATAACTCAGTCGAGGTGAATGCTCATATTTCGCGCTTATCGCAGATACTCGCGGTGGACGAAAATGCGTTACGCAGCGAGATAACCAAATATGTCGTCCACCTCAAAAAGGATAAAAATGTAAAAAACGGGAAAACTATAAATATTGCCCTCTTGTATAAGCAGGTTCCTCCCGCCGCCCTGCAGGCGGAACGACAGCTTATCAGGCTGTTGTGCGATGATTTAACGCTTATTCCTTATGTTCTGTCTAAGATTTCACTACAAGAAATACAAGGCGTACTACAGCAAGAGATTATTAAATTTATATTTACTGCGTATAATATGGAAAAAAATATAACACAGGCGGCAATCCATGCCGGTGTCGATAAGCTAAGTGAAAAAGCAAAGACTGAGTTTTCACATATTATGTTAATGGATATACAATTTGATGATGTGGTCAAATTTCTTGAAGACTGTATTAAAACCATCCGGTTGGCACATCTGACCGCACTGTATGAACAACACCGGCTAATGGCCGATGAATTAGAACGCATGGGGGATAGTAGCTTTCTGCAGGAATTGGCGGAAAGTCAGCGAATTAAACATGAAATTAGCAAATTACATCATTAATAGTCAGGTATTGTACTATGTATTACCGTCAAATGCCAGAGGAAGGGGGGAAAACTATGGCCGATAAGAAAAATACGTCAGGTGAGCAAGTCAATGAGCTTTTACACAAGGGCAAAAAACGTGGTGTATTAACATATTCTGAAATTATGGATACTATGCAGACAGAAGATATGAGCCCGGATGAGATTGATGATATGTATGAAATCTTTAGCAACAAAGGTATTGAGATTGTTGACGAAGTTCCGGATGTTGAACTGATTGAAGGCCCAGACATGTCTGAGATCGAATCGACGGCCGAAGAAGTAGATATAGATCTCACCATTCCTGAAGGCATTAGTATTGATGACCCTGTCCGCATGTACCTTAAGGAGATAGGCCGGGTACCGCTTTTAACTGCCGACGAGGAGATTAAACTGGCCAAACGTATGGAGCAGGGGGATGAGGAGGCTAAACGCCGTCTGGCTGAAGCCAACTTAAGGCTGGTAGTCAGTATTGCCAAACGCTATGTCGGGCGTGGCATGCTGTTCCTGGATCTGATTCAGGAAGGGAATCTTGGCTTAATCAAAGCAGTAGAAAAATTTGATTATAACAAGGGCTATAAGTTCAGCACCTATGCTACCTGGTGGATCCGGCAGGCAATAACCCGCGCGATCGCCGACCAGGCACGGACGATTCGCATTCCTGTTCACATGGTTGAAACCATTAATAAGCTGATCCGGGTATCCCGGCAGCTTCTCCAGGAATTAGGCCGGGAGCCATCGCCGGAAGAGGTGGCGAAAGCAATGGATGTCAGCGTGGAACGGGTGCGGGAGATCATGAAAATAGCCCAGGAACCTGTATCTTTGGAGACGCCGATCGGTGAAGAAGAAGACTCTCATCTGGGAGATTTTATCGAAGACCAGGATGCGCCGGCTCCAGCCGAAGCTGCCTCGTTTATGCTGCTCAAGGAACAGCTGGAAGAGGTTTTGGAAACACTGACACCGCGGGAAGAAAAGGTATTGCGCCTGCGTTTCGGCTTAGATGACGGCCGGGCCCGCACGCTGGAAGAAGTGGGACAATATTTTGGTGTTACCCGTGAACGTATCCGTCAGATTGAAGCCAAGGCGCTGCGGAAGCTTCGCCATCCCAGCCGCAGTAAAAAGTTAAAGGATTTTCTGGAGTAAAACTAAATATTACTTGACGTAACCTGGACATTGTTTTATAATAATCAACGTTGGCGATATTCCTCGATAGCTCAGTTGGTAGAGCAATCGGCTGTTAACCGATCGGTCGTAGGTTCGAGTCCTACTCGAGGAGCCATAATAAGCAGAGAGCCAAGTTTTTAGGAGCACTGGCGACGGGGAAACTTGTGCGAATCGCTTAGTTCCGAGCGCTAGCGAAGAACATCCTATATCTGTTTAACAGGCTTTCTCCGGAAAACCTGTTTTACTGTCTTTAGGGCCTATAGCTCAGCGGTAGAGCAGCCGGCTCATAACCGGCTGGTCCCTGGTTCGATCCCAGGTGGGCCCACCAACGTGGGATGTGGGAGACCGCATCCCACCTCTCAAACGGCCCGTTGGTCAAGCGGTTAAGACACCGCCCTTTCACGGCGGTAACAAGGGTTCGATTCCCTTACGGGTCACCATAAGCAGCGAACCAGGTTCTCACGAGTCGATAGACGAAATGAGAACCTGTGTGATAAGCAGAGAGCCAGATTTTTAGGAGCGTAGCGACGCGGAAATCTGTGCGAATCGCTTAGTTCTGAGCGTAGCGAAGAACCTCCTTTCTCAATATCAAAATTAATACGGGCGATTAGCTCAGCCGGGAGAGCGCCTGCCTTACAAGCAGGATGTCGGCGGTTCGATCCCGTCATCGCCCACCATAAGCAGAGAACCCAAGAAGGCGAGCCGTGAGGCGAAGGCTGATTGGTGTGAATCGCTTAGTTCTGAGCGGTAGCGAAGAACTTCCTTTATTATCCAAACATGGGCGATTAGCTCAGCTGGGAGAGCGCCTGCCTTACAAGCAGGATGTCGGCGGTTCGATCCCGTCATCGCCCACCACAGCAAAAAACCTGCGAATTTAACTTCGCAGGTTTTTTGCTACCCATCAGAATCGGCAAGCAATCAAGGCTATGAGCCAAAGGATAAGGGGAGAAGATAACAACAATAATTGCCAGGAGGGCTGTTTGTGAAATTGGGTCAGCGCTTACAGACGATTGCCGCCATGGTGCCGGCCGGTGGGACTATGGCCGACATTGGGACTGATCATGCCTATTTGCCCATATATCTTGTAACAGAAAAGATTGTGACCCGGGCTATTGCCGGTGATGTTCACCACGGACCGTATGTATCGGCCAAAAATGCGGTGGCGGCAGCGCAGCTGCAGCAGGCGATCTCGGTTCGCCTGGGTAACGGCCTGGCGGTCCTGCAACCGGGGGAAGCCGACATTGTGGTCATTGCCGGCATGGGCGGTGCCAACATCATTGCGATCCTGCAAGCCTGTCCGGATATAACCGGCAGGATACAGCGCCTTATCCTGCAGCCAATGATTGCCGCCGCTGCGGTCCGCGAGTGGCTCGATACCCACGGCTGGCAGATTGTTGACGAACAGTTGGTGCTGGAAGAGGGGAAACTCTACCAGATTATGGCGGCCGAGCCTGGCGCCGGCTCCATTGCCGACAAGTCACTCTATGAGATTGGGCCGCTGCTCTGGCAGTCCAGGCATCCGCTACTCAGGCAGCACATGAATGAACTGATCAGTCATCTGCGCGCCGTAATTCTGGCGATGAGCGGGAGTGACGGCGCAGTAAAATCCGCTAAATACCGGGAATACACCAGTAAGCTTAACGATTTGGAGGAAAAGCTGTCATGTCTGTAATTTGCCGTGATGTTTTACACGCGCTGGAAACACTGGCGCCCCCGCAGCTGGCGGAACCGTGGGATAATGTCGGGTTGCTGCTGGGTGATCCCGCGCAACCGGTTCAGAAAATAATGGTAGCCTTAGATGTGGACCAGGCCCTTGCCGCTGAGGCCATTACCGCCGGCGCGGACCTGATTGTCGTTCATCACCCGCTGATTTTCAAAGGCCTTACCCGTATCCGTACAGATTCCCCCCAGGGAAAGCTGCTGGCTGACCTGATTACAGCCGGCATCGCGGTGTATGCCGCGCATACTAACCTGGACAGCGCCCGCGGCGGGGTGAATGATGTATTAGCGCAAAAGCTGGCATTAACGGAAATCCGGCCGCTAACTACTGCCTATCAGGAGCCACTGCATAAATTGGCTGTTTTTGTGCCGGCCACGCATGTTGACCAGGTCCGGACGGCAATCACCGCAGCCGGCGCCGGGCATATCGGCAATTACAGCCACTGCACGTTTCAAACCCAGGGTACGGGAACCTTTTTCCCATTAACCGGCGCCCAACCCTTCCTCGGCCGGCAGGGAAAACTTGAATTTGCCGACGAATGCCGCCTGGAAACTGTTTTTCCGGCCTCGCTGCGGTCGCAGATCATTGCGGCCATGGTGGCGGCTCACCCTTATGAGGAAGTGGCCTATGACGAGTATCAGCTGCTAAACAAGGGCCCGAGCTATGGCCTGGGACGGGTGGGGGCCCTGGCTGCGCCAATGGGGCTGGCCCGGTTTATCAGCCAGGTAAAAACAGCCTTGCAGATTGGCACCGTCAGAGTGGCCGGCGCTGAGGCTGAACAACAGGTCGGCACGGTGGCCGTATGCGGCGGCAGCGGGGCCAGTCTGATCCAGCAGGCCGTTGCCGCCGGTGCCCACGTTCTGGTTACCGGCGACGTGAAATATCATGAGGCCCAGCAGGCGGCCGCGGCCGGCCTGACCATTATTGATGCCGGCCATTTTGCCACCGAACAGCCGGTTGTCGGTTTTGTGGCCGACTATCTGCAGCAATGGGCCGGCAAAAATCATTGGGATATTACAATTATTGGCAATCAGTCGAATAAAGACGCATTTACATTCTGTTAGCTCCGGTTAACGGGCCGGCAGCAGCTTGACGGGTTGCCTAATTTTGGTATACAATAAATACATATAAATCAAAAACTGGCTGACCGAGGGAGCTCATGTTATGGGCTGAGAGTGAAACTATTAAGTTTCTTACCTCCAATACCTGATCGGGATAATACCTGCGGAGGGAGGTCGTGTGTAATTTGTGTAATTGTGCGCGTCATTACCCGGTGGGGGCGACGTGCTTTTTATTTTTTATGAAGGAGGAAGCAGTGTGAGATTAACTGTAAACGGCCGAGAGCTGCACATGCCGGACGGCGTTACCCTGGCTGAACTGGTTGGCAGGCAAAAATTCAATCCTGAGGTCATTGTGATTGAGCATAACCGGCAAATCGTTAAAAAAGAAGAGTGGCAGACAATTATCTTACAAGCGGAAGACTGTCTTGAAGTGGTTACTTTTGTAGGAGGAGGCTGATTGTGATGACGAAAGACCCCGTGGGCGATGCCTTACTTATCGGCGGCAAGCAATTAACCAGCCGGTTATTTTTAGGAACAGGGAAATTTGCCAGCAACCGGCTGATACCAGAGGTGGTCAGCGCTTCCGGCTCGCAGGTGATCACGGTTGCGTTACGGCGGATTGACCCGGCCTATAAAGAAGAAAACATAGTTGACTACATACCGGGTACCTGTACCTTAATGCCCAATACCTCCGGCGCCAGAAATGCCGAAGAGGCGGTCCGCATTGCCCGGTTAGCCAGAGCCGCCGGGTGCGGCAACTGGATTAAAATTGAAGTGATTGCCGATAACCGCTATCTGCTGCCTGACAATATCGAGACAATTAAAGCCACCGAGGTGTTAGCGGCCGAGGGTTTTGTGGTGCTCCCCTATATGAGTCCTGATTTAATGGCGGCCAAACGTCTGGCTGCAGCGGGGGCCGCCGCGGTTATGCCGCTGGGAGCGCCGATTGGTACGAACCGCGGTCTGAAGACCAAGGAAATGGTAAAAATCCTGATTGAAGAAGTGCCGCTGCCAATTATTGTTGACGCCGGTATCGGCCGGCCGTCCGAGGCGGCCGAAGCCATGGAAATGGGGGCGGCGGCGGTGCTGGTAAATACGGCGGTGGCAACAGCCCGCAACCCGGTTGTTATGGCCGAAGCCTTTGGTCTGGCCGTCGCCGCAGGGCGCAAAGCCTATCTCGCCGGTCCGGGGGCCATCCAGGGTGATGCCGCGGCCTCGTCGCCCCTGACGGGTTTTCTCCGCGAGTGAATAACAGCAGGCAAGGAGGTATATTGTGAGTGTTTATGAGGAACTGTCAAAATACCGGGATTTTGACTTCGCAGCAATCTTTGCCCAGGTTACTGCTGCCGATATTCAACGGGTTATCAGCAAAGACCGGTTAACTGTAGCTGATTATCTGACCTTATTATCACCCCAAGCCGAGCAGCAGCTTGAGGCTATGGCCCAGCAGGCCCACCGCCTGACGGTACAGCACTTTGGCCATACCATTTTGCTCTATACACCGCTATATCTGGCTAATTACTGTGTTAATCAGTGTGTATACTGCGGTTTTCACGCCCACAACGCAATCGAGAGAAAAAAACTGACACTGGATCAGGTCCGGGCTGAAGCCGAAGCTATCGCCGCCACCGGTTTAAAGCATATCCTTATACTTACAGGCGAATCACGCCATCATTCTTCTGTAGGCTACATTAAAGACTGTGTCCGGATATTAAAAGACTTTTTCACCTCGATTAGTATTGAAATATATCCTCTCACTACCGATGAATACCGTGAGCTGGCAGCGGCCGGTGTGGACGGCATGACCATTTACCAGGAAACCTATCATGAGGCAGCCTACGCTGAGCTGCATCCGGCCGGCCCCAAACGGGACTACCGGTACCGCCTGGATGCTCCGGAACGGGCCTGCCGGGCCGCGATGCGCACCGTTAATATCGGGGCGCTTCTGGGCCTCAGTGACTGGCGGCAGGAGGCGTTTTTGACAGGTGTGCATGCCGATTACCTCCAGCGCAATTACCCCGGGGTCGAGATCAGCATGTCGCCGCCGCGGATGCGGCCCCATGTCGGCGGTTTTCCGCCCCGGGTCATTGTCAGTGATAAAAATTTAGTGCAATATATTCTGGCTTTCCGGTTGTTTATGCCGCGCGGGGGGATCACCCTGTCGACCCGTGAGAGCGCCGCCCTGCGCAATAATATGCTCGAACTCGGCATTACCAAAATGTCAGCCGGGTCGTGCACCGCCGTGGGCGGGCACTCGGAAGCGGCGGCTGTCGGCCAGTTTGAAATCTCTGACGAACGCAGCGTAGCTGAAATGGCGGCGATGCTGTATGCCCGCAATTACCAGCCTGTCTATAAAGACTGGCAGCTATAGCGGGCGGAGTGCCAACGAAGGAGGGAAGAAGGATGCCAAGACCGGGGATGACTAATTTTTTAACCACAGCCATATATGCCTTAACCGCCGAAGAGCATTCACTGGGCCGCAGCAATGTGGAAGTAGTGCAATTGCTTATCAGCGCCGGTATTAAGGTCATACAATACCGGGAAAAAGATAAAAAGGCCGGACCAATGTATCAGGAGTGCCTGATCATACGGGAACTGACACAGCAGGCCGGCGTTACCTTTATTATTAATGATCATATTGATTTAGCCCTGCTGATTGGAGCCGACGGCGTCCATATCGGGCAGGAGGATTTGCCGCCGGCCAAGGTTAGAGAGTTAATCGGCCCGGATATGCTGCTGGGCTTGTCCACCCATTCACCGGCCCAGGCCCAAGCGGCAGCCGCACTGGGGTGTGTTGACTATATCGGGGTAGGGCCGATCTTTGCCACCCGGACCAAAAAAGACGTTTGCGCGCCGGTAGGGCTTACTTATCTGGAATATGTCGCGCGCAATCATGCACTGCCATTTGTCGCCATCGGCGGCATTAAGGAGGGCAATGTAAAAGAGGTCAGGCACCATGGCGCCCGTATCGTGGCCATCGTTACCGACATTGTCGGGGCGGCTGATATTCCCGCCAAGGTCCGGGCAATCCGGCAGGCGTGCCGTTAAAGCCGGCCGTATTTGACTTGTGGCTTGACTGGTGATAAAATTAAAGTTCCCAGCAAATATAGTCTGAGTAGGAAAGATGATCGCGGATATACCTGTATATCCGAGGAAAGTCCGAGCTCCGCAGGGCAGGGTGCTGGATAACGTCCAGCGAGGGTGACCTCAGGGAAAGTGCCGCAGAAATGTGAACCGCCCGGCATAGCCGGGTAAGGATGGAACGGTGCGGTAAGAGCGCACCAGCAGTCAGGCGACTGACTGGCTAGGTAAACCCCATCTGGAGCAAGACCGAATAGGGAAGGGATGAGGCGGCCCGCTGATCCTTCCGGGTTGTGTCGCTAGAGCCGTCAGGCAACTGCCGGCCAAGATAAATGATCATCGCCGTTGCTACGGAACAGAACTCGGCTTAATGAATACTCAGATAAAGGGAATAATATAACCCGCAGCCAGCAAGGCTGTGGGTTATATTATTTCCAGAATAAAATTTCCGGCGGTTTCCGGGGGACGGCCGGCGGCCTGCCGACCTGGGGGTAGCCCACAACAATAGGAGCCACTGCTTCAAACTCCGCCGGGACAGCAAGTTCTGCCTTGACTGCCGGCAAATTGAGAAAAGGCCGGGCAAAACCAATCCAGCAGGTGCCCAGGTTTAAACTATGGGCGGCAAGCATGAGGTTCTGAGCAGCCAGACAGCAGTCTTCATAGTGTTGGGGATCTTGGGCTTTGGCAAAAATAATGATAAGTGACTGGGCATTATAGAAGATATTAAATTCTGGGTTCTCAAGGGCCGGTTTATATTTGTTCAGTTTCGGCACCTGGTCAAGCAGGGCTAGCAGCAGTTGCTTGCTGCGATCAGAATAGGCCTGCAGCAGCGCGGCGTCTTGGATAACGCCATAGGCCCAGGGCTGAGAATTCATCGCGCTGGGGGCCTGAATTGCAGCCTGCAGCAGTTTATCAATCGTCGGCCTGTCAACCTTTGTAGTGGTATAGCTGCGTACGGAGCGCCGGCTGGTTATAGCGGCCTGTAATTCCATTGCCATCCATCCTTTCCGAAGTAAGTAAAGCTTGGTCAGGGCAAATTTTGCGGCTGACGCGGCGGAGAGTTTAGCTGTTTGCAAACATCTTATCCTAATCCGGGGCAAATGTAAAGCTGCGGACAAAATATTGCCGGCTTCTGGCCATACTATTAGTAAGCTGTTTTATAGGAGGAAATTTCTTTGACGGCATTCTTGACTTCACTAACCATTGTCATCCTGGCGGAAATGGGCGATAAGACCCAATTGCTGGGGATGGCTTTTGCCACGCGCTACCACTGGCGCACTGTCATGTGGGGTGTATTGGCGGCCACCATTCTTAATCACTTGTTTGCTGTACTTGTCGGCAGCTACATCACCCTGTTTATCCCCCTGCAGTATGTTCAGATCGCTGCCGCCGGCTCCTTTATTATATTTGGCTTGTGGACAATCCGGGGCGACAAATTAAATGGCGAGGACCGGGATAGGGACCGCAGCCCGTTCTGGACAGTAACCATCGCCTTTTTCATTGCCGAAATGGGGGATAAGACCCAGCTCGCCACCGTGGCGCTGGCCGCTCAGTTTGCCGGCGCAATGATACCGGTATGGCTGGGAACAACGGCCGGCATGATGATCGCCAATGCAATCGGTATTCTTATCGGTGTGGTCTTAGGCAAAAAAATACCGGAGCGGCTGGTTAAATGGTTTGCAGCCTTCGTATTTATTGGTTTTGGTGTTTATGGCCTGTATGCCTATCTGCCGCGCGAGCTGCTGACAACGCCCTTGCTGGTGGGGGGAATAGCGGTAATTTGCCTGGCGGCTTTCCTGATCGCCCAGAAAAGTGGCGACAGGCTGCCGCAGCCGTAAGCAGGACGCAGCCTAAAGAAAAAATAATTTTAATGTTGTTTAATCCCTAGACAAATAGCTTTTTTATGCTATAATATAAACATATTTAAATATTACCTGAGTCAATGATGACTACTCCACATTTTATGTAGGGGGAGTCTTTTTTTTTATGCATTGGCGAAGGTTTATTATTGCTTGATAGTTTGATTGAGAACAACCAAAATATTACACCATTAACTACTGTAAATTGAAAGGGGTTTTTTTGATGAGCAAGCTAGGTCAAATTTTTGGTGCAAACGTTTTTAATGATGCGGTTATGAAAGAACGTCTTCCCAAAGGCACTTACAAAGCGTTAAAAAAGACAATTGAAGAGGGGCTGCATTTAGATCCGGCGGTTGCCGATGTCGTAGCCAGCGCCATGAAAGACTGGGCTCTGGAAAAAGGCGCCACCCATTTTACCCACTGGTTCCAGCCGATGACCGGCATAACTGCGGAAAAACATGATTCCTTTATCTCGCCGACGGCAGATGGCAAGGTCATCATGGAGTTTTCCGGCAAAGAACTGATTAAAGGCGAGCCTGATGCGTCTTCCTTCCCCTCCGGCGGTCTGAGAGCCACCTTCGAGGCCCGGGGGTATACGGCCTGGGATTGTACCTCGCCGGCCTTCATCAAGGACGGTTCCTTGTGCATTCCTACCGCGTTCTGTTCCTATACCGGCGAAGCCCTGGACAAAAAGACACCGTTGCTGCGTTCGATGGAAGCCCTGTCAAAACAAGCCCTGCGGGTATTAAAAGCCCTTGGCAATACAACCACCAGTAAAGTGATTACCACAGTTGGACCGGAACAGGAATATTTTATTGTTGATAAAAACACCTTTGCCCAAAGAAAAGACCTGATCTTTACAGGCCGCACCCTCTTTGGGGCTAAACCGCCCAAAGGGCAGGAACTGGAAGATCATTACTTCGGCTCGCTTAAAGAAAGAATTTCCGCCTATATGAAGGAACTGGACGAAGAACTTTGGAAGCTGGGAATTTCCGCCAAGACAAAACATAACGAGGTGGCACCTGCCCAGCATGAACTGGCGCCGATTTTTACTACCACCAATATCGCCACAGATCACAACCAGCTTACTATGGACACGATGAAAAAAGTTGCCTTACGCCATGACCTGGTGTGCCTGCTGCACGAAAAACCCTTTGCCGGCATCAACGGTTCCGGTAAACATAACAATTGGTCAATGGGCACCGATGACGGGCTGAACCTGCTCGATCCCGGCCACACGCCCCATGACAATGAACAATTTCTGGTATTTTTGTGTTCGGTCATAAAAGCCGTCGATGTTTATGCCGACTTGCTGCGGGTGTCAGCCGCAAACCCGGGCAATGACCACCGGCTGGGCGCCAATGAAGCCCCGCCGGCCATCATCTCCATCTTCCTGGGCGAACAACTGCAAGACATTCTGGAGCAAATCGAAAACGGCGGGGCAACAAGCTCCAAGATTGGCGGCCAGATGGAAATAGGGGTTACTACCCTGCCGGCCCTGCCCAAAGATGCCACTGACAGAAACAGAACATCCCCCTTCGCCTTTACCGGCAACAAGTTTGAATTCAGAATGGTTCCCTCTTCGGCCTCGATTGCCGAACCGAACTATATTTTAAACACCATCGTTGCCGAGGTATTAAGCGAGGTTGCCGACAGACTGGCAAGCGCCAAGGATGTCAAGGCCGAAGTGAAAGCACTGCTCAAAGAATATGTGAATAAGCATAAGAATGTAGTGTTTAACGGCAACGGCTATGCCGACGAATGGGTAGCGGAAGCGGAAAAACGGGGCCTGCCGAATATAAAAACCACGGTAGAGTCTATTAAAGCCCTGATTGCGGAAAAGAACCTGGCCGTAATGGAAAAGCACGGCGTGTTAAGCAGAGTGGAAATGGAATCCCGTTATGAAATACTGCTTGAGAATTATATCAAGACTATCAATATTGAAGCACTGACAATGATAGAGATGGCCAAACGGGAAATACTGCCGGCCGTAATTAAATTCGCCACGAACCTGGCCGGTTCCATCAATACCATCAAGGCTACCGGGGTGGCGGCCGATGTAACGGCGCAAACCGAGTTATTAACAGAAGTGTCCTCCTTAACTGCCTCCCTGAAGAAAAACATTGCGGTCCTGGAAGCAGCGGTGGAAAAAGCCGCCAATGCGCATGGCGACACCTATGAGCAAGCCGCCTTATTCCGCTTTGACGTATTTGAGAAGATGAGCCTGGTGAGAGAGGCCGCCGATACGCTGGAAACCCTGGTAGACAAAGAAGTATGGCCGTTTCCGACCTACGGCGACCTGTTATTCAATGTGTAAAAAGTAAAGATAAAGCCTGACTGGCATGTCAGGCTTTATTTTTTTATTCTCCCGCCCGCCAATGTGGTGAATTGGGCGAAAAGTAACACTTTTCCGGCCATTAACTGCGTTTATCTATTAAAATGTAATCCCGATGTAGACGCCTGGACAAATTGTATTTTTATGCTATAATAAAAACATATTTAAACCTGAGTCGATGTAGCTCTTCCGCAAGCAGCAGTGGAGGAGCCTGTTTTTTTCATTATATTGGCCCAGGGCATTCCCGACGCAAGTCAATTTGAACATGAGGTGACGAAGATGGTAAAAGATTTAGTGTATTTGATTCCAGCGGGCAAGTATGGCAAAGAAGAAATTCTGAACCTGCTCGGCAACCACCCGGAAATCAAATTCGCATCCCTTGTCGGCATTGATCTGGCAGGCAATGATACGGATGAAAAAGTGCCGATCGGTTTGTTTATTAAGGATATGGATGACTTTTATAACGGCAGCGCCGTGCAAACAGACGGCTCATCTGTTGTTCTCACCGGGATTGCCACATTAAACAACGCCAAGGTTGACATGCTGGCCGATGCCAGCGTTAACTGGTTTGTCGACTATAACTATGAACATATTGACGAGGAAACCGGCAAGCCTGTCGGTACCCTGAGAATTCCCGCCTTTCTGGTACATAATGGCCTGCGGGTTGACTCCCGCTCCATATTGGCCCAAAGCCTCGAATATGTCAAAAATGAACTGAAAGCTCTGTTTCAAACGCAGGAAAAAATCGCCGGCCTGGAGCACATCAATAACGCCGAGATCGACGATATCCTGTTTACGGCCGCCACGGAGCTTGAATTTTGGGTAAAAACCCCGGCTAATAAAGCCGAGGTGGAAGAGCTGTCCGCATCGCAGGTCATGCAGGAGCAATACTGGCAGCGTACCCGCGGCAATGTCCGGACGGCGATGGAACAGGCCCTGTTAATGATGGCCCGCTATGGTCTTGAGCCGGAAATGGGCCATAAAGAGGTCGGCGGTGTAAAAGCCCGGATCGATGAGGCCGGCCACCTAAGCCATGTTATGGAGCAGCTTGAAATTGACTGGAAGTTTGCCAATGCCCTGCAATGCGCCGACAATGAGCTGCAGGCCAGGATTTTAGTGAAAGAAGCCTTTCGGGCTAACGGTCTGGAGGTAACCTTCAAAGCCAAACCGATTATCGGGGTGGCTGGCAGCGGCGAACACACCCATGTGGGGATTGCAGCCCGGCTGAAGTCCGGCAAAATTGTCAACCTGTTCTCCCCGGCCGATATGAAGCAGCATTTCCTAAGTGCCATCGGTTATGGCGCCATTATGGGCCTCTTAAAGCATTACGAGGTAATCAATCCGTTCATATCCTCGACCAACGACTCCCTTAACCGCTTAAAACCCGGTTTTGAAGCCCCCATCTGCATCGTAACCTCCCTGGGCCACTCACCGGCCGCCCCTTCCCGCAACAGGACGATTCTGGCCGGCCTGGTGCGTGATATCAACAACCCGCTGGCAACAAGATTTGAGGTCCGCTCCCCTAACCCGTATACGAATACCTATATTGCAATAACTGCTTTTTATCTGAGTATGCTTGACGGCATCAAGGCTGCCGTTAACTCCGGCAAATCCTTGGCGGAAATTGACGCGGAGCTGTCCAAAGAGGCCGGCACGTCAGGCTTCTATCTGGAAACTGACCGGGCCTACCGCAGCGAGCATGATGTGTTTGATGATTATAGCGAAGAAGAGCGCAACCGTCTGTTCAGCAAACCGCCGGCCACAGTGTGGGAGAACACGCAGAGTATCAGCAAATACCCGGAAAAAGTAAAAACCCTGACTGCCGGCGGCGCCTTCCGGCCTGAGCTTGTGCAGGCGTTTGTGGCCGGAGCGCTGGTAAGGTGGCAAACGGAACTGCTGAACCGCATTATTCCGGAAAACCTGGCGATTGTAAAAGAGGCCAAAATGCTGCATGATGCCGATTCCGGCAGTGACCTTGACCTGCATCACTGGGATAAGATCAACAGTCTCAGAACCTACCTGGCCAAAGACTGCCTGTCGCAGAAAAGCCTGTTTACCCGGATTAAAGAGGCGATTGCAGCCGGGGATTTTGACACCGTATCGGCCCTGCAGATTGAGATGTCTGAGAAGATCGGCACATTAAAAGCCCTGTACAGCCAGTACAAAAAGAATATGATCCATCTTTGTTAACAAATACAACACTCTCTCTGCCGCCACGGAGAGAGTGTTGTATTTTTATTATTTTTTGATAAAAAAGTTAACAATGTCACAATCGGGAAAGGAATTCCTCTGAAAATATGGAATATATCAGTAAATTACCAGTAAAGGAGCTGACAGTATGGAAAAAAATGCCTGTGATGTAGGCAATCTGTTTAGTGATCTGGAAGCACTGCGAATAGCCATTGATATGGAGGCCCGGGGCCGCGACTTCTACAAACAAGCCTATGAATATGCAGAGGCCAAGGAGCATAAAGACCTGTTTATGCTGCTTATGAATGAGGAGATTCAGCATCTTGACCAGTTTACCAGGCTGTACAACGAGGTGAAAGAAAACCAGCAGGACGGCGGGGACTACTTGTTTGATCAGGAGACTTCCCGCTACCTGACAGTACTGGCTGAACCCCATATTTTCCCTAAAGACAAAGCCGCCAAAATATTTCCCGAGTTCAAAAGCATTGCCGATATCCTGCGGGCCGCTATGCAGGACGAAAAGGATTCGATCCTGTTTTATGATGCTTTGGCAAAATGTGCTAAGTTTGAAGGGGCCAGAAATATTTTCAACCTCTTAAAATTTGAAGAACAGACGCATGTGGTTAAGCTGCGGGAAATGCTTGACGGTTGGGCTTAAATACTGCAAACCGGCATGAATAGCGTCTTTAGGGCGCTATTTTTTTCTTTAAAAGGATTTTTTTAGCAGGAATTTTATAATCAGTGTCTAATTTATAATAATAATCTATTAAATATTATTATCTTACAGGGGGTTTGATTATGGAACAGAAAACAGATTTATTGGCGAAAGGCGCCATCGTTCAGCGCGACCGGGAAACCTATGCAATTGCTCCGCATATTCCGGGCGGGGTTATTCTTGATATTAACCTGTTAAGAAAAATTGCCGATGTTTCCGAGAAATATGGCGCCAAGGCGCTTAAACTGACCTCAGCCCAGCGGATTGCCATTGTTGGCATCGCGGAAGAGAAAATCGATGCCGCCTGGGAGGATCTGGGGATGGACAAAGGGGCGGCCGTCGGCCTGTGTGTCCGCAGCATCAAAATATGCCCGGCCACTCATTTCTGTAAGCGGGCCCAGCAGGATGGGTTAACGCTGGGGCTGGAGCTTGACAAAAAGTATCATGGCATGGAATTGCCCGGGAAGATGAAGTTCGGCGTCAGCGGCTGTACTAACTCCTGTGCCGAGGGCTGGGTTAAGGACATTGGGCTGATCGGCACAGCCAAAGGCTGGAAGGTTGTGATCGGCGGCTGTGCCGGCGCCAGAGCCAGAATCGCCGACCTATTGATAGAAGGGCTGCCCCAGGCCGAAGTAATGCCTGTTATTGAAAAAATTATTGCCTATTACCAGCAGAATGCCCGCAAGCATGAGCGGATCGGCATGATGATTGACCGCTTAGGTCTTGACACGGTCAAACAGGGAATATTAGGCTAAACAAAAAGCGTCTGGCATGCCAGGCGCTTTTTAGTGCCGGAAGCGGCCTGCCGGCGGACGGTGCAGGAATTTTTTTGCAGCAATTATAGAATTGCAAGCAAAATAGCGGTATACTGTCAGTAAAAGAAGCGAGTAAGGGGCGGTGGCGATGCAAGCGAATCCTTTGGCAAGTGAATGGGTGCTGGAACAGTTAGAGCAGGTGGCTCAATATAGTCAGGAACAAGCCGGTGTCTCCCGCCGGACAATTAGTAAAGCCGGTCAGCAGGTGCGCGGCTTCCTTGCCGGGCTGATGCAGGGCAGCGGTCTTGTTGTCCATACCGACGCAGCCGGCAACCTGATCGGACGCTGGGAACCGGCCGGCAGTCAGGCTGCCTTACCGGCGGTAATGACCGGCTCACAGCCGGACGTCATCCCCGGCGGCAATGACGGTATATTGGGGATATTATGCAGCCTGGCGGCGGTTAAAGCATTACAGGAGCGCGGCGACAGCAAACATCCCCTGGAGGTAGTGGTGTTTGCCGGAGAGGACCCCGGCCGCTGCCGCCTGACGAATGTAGGCAGCAAGGCCATGGCCGGCCTGGTCAGCGAGCAGGCCTGGAAAAGGAGTACCGCCCAGACAGGCCTGGAGGAAGCAGCCGCTTCTGCACCGGCCTTTGAACATATCCGCGCTGCGGCCCGGCCTAAGCATAGTATTAAGGCTTTTCTGGCCCTGCACACAGAGCAAGGGCGGATTTTGGAACAGGGGCGGGTGAATATTGGCATAGTGGAAAATATTGCGGCCCCTACCAGGCTGAAAATAACGGTAAACGGCCTGGCCGGCCCGGCCGGCGGCATACCGCTGGCCGAGCGTCAGGACGCACTGGTGAGCGCCGCTATGATTGTATTGGCCGTGAGGAATATCGCCGCCGAGCATGATTACCGGGGGACAGTCGCCACCGTGACCACGCTGAAAACCTATCCCGGTATCCTTGCTGCCATTCCTGCCGTGGTCGAAATGGGGGTCGAGATAAATGGCACAGAACATGAAAGTATCATTGCCATTCTCCAGGCCATAAAAGATGAAGTCAGTATGATCGCCGACGATCATGACACACCGGTGGCTATTGAAGTGATCGCGTCCGAAAAGCCGCTGCCGCTGGACCCAGCCATTATCAGCGCGGCGGAAAGCATCTGCCACAGCCGGAAACTCGCCAGTTTGCGCCTGGACGACCGCATTGGCTATGATGTTGTGAATATAGCCCATATGGCCCCGGCGGGGCTGATATTAATCCCCGGCGGCGAAACGGCCGGCCCTGGCAGTCGCCGGGCGGCCCAAGCAGCCATTAGCGCCGGTGTCGACGTGCTGACAGCCCTGCTGTACCAATTGGCAAAGTGAACTCGTTTCAAGTCTTTTCTTAAACTTACCACTATTTTTTATGTAAACTTTATGATAAAATATCAGTTGAATCAACATCAAATGAAAGGAGTGCTAACCTTGAAGAAAATAGTAACCGCGGTTTTGTTGATGGTTTTTGTCATGCCGCTTTCATTTGCTTTACCCAAGGCTGAGGCTGCTTTCTTAGAGGATCAACTGGGTCAAGCGGCTACCGGCGCCGGTGCCGCTGCGCAATTACAGCAAATTCTGCAGATGACTGACAATTTTGCGGACAGAGAAGCCTTGTTAGGTACAATTGCCAAGAGTGCCATTGAACGTTCAGGCAACACCGCTGCAGTTAACGATATTACCACTATGGCCACCCAGCTGCTCACGCAGGATCAGGCCGTAATCAAAGAAAATCTGGTTAAGGCGGTAGAAACGGCTGCCCGCAGCCGAGTCGAACAAGAGGTAACTACCCGGCTGTCCGGTTATCAAACAGAAATGGCTGTACTCTCTTCCTTGCTGAATAACAGCAATATGTTAATGCCTGATGCGGTAAAAAACAGTAACGCCATTAGCAGCATTATGCAGGCCAGCCCGCGAACCATTGACGTGATTAATTAACCGGCTCAGGCCGGTTCTTTTTTCCAGCAGAATTTACAAAAGTGCAAGACTATGTCCGGAAAAGACTTGGCCCAGGCCAAGTCTTTTTCTTATGTATTTTATAACCCATTCCCGGGGAGCAGAATAACTGAGAATTGCCACTGCAGGCTTAACAAATTAACGAAAACAGAGGCTAAGGCAAATTTACAGGGTTTTGCTAAATTTGACCAATAGTCCGATCCGGTATATTATAGATATGATGCCGAATCTTTACAGGTACGGGGGAACCAAGACAGTAGACACAGGGGATAATCCGTTAAGAACGGAAGGGCGCATTCTGATTCTCTCTTTTCCCTATCCCGACAGCTAACCCCGGAGGCTATGTTTCGAGGTTTTTTTGTGGTTATCGAACCTCGAACACTATCGTAAGAGAGGTGATACATTGAAAAATAAAGCCCTTTTTACCGTAATTTTTTGCCTGGCCTTACTCCTTAGCATCAGCAATCCTTTGGCAGGAACAGCGGTGTCATCACCGGCAGCAAAGACCCAGCCGGATATTGCAGCCTCACCGGCTGCGGCCAAAGCAGAAGCAGAAGCCGTTGTGCCGCCGGAACCGCCCGAACCGCCGCCGCTGACTATGGGCATGCGCGGCGATAAAGTCCGCGTCGTCCAGAAGCTGCTGGCAGACGGCGGCTTTTATGCCGGCAATATTGACGGTGTCTACGGTCCGATTACCGCCAACGCCGTAAAAGCGTTTCAGCGCAGCACCAGTCTCGAAATCACCGGCACAGTGGACAGGCAAACCTTTACCTACCTTGAGCGCGCAACAGGTGAGCCCAGCCGCTACAGCCGGTCGCTGCTGATGAGAGCTTCGGCCTATACGGCCCATGATCCCGGCAACGGCAGTTATACCTATCGCGGCAATTTGCTGCGCCGGGGCATGGCGGCTGTTGATCCGGCGGTAATTCCGCTGGGAACCCGGTTGTACATCCAAGGCTACGGCTATGCCATCGCCGACGATATTGGCGGCGCCATTAAGGGGCAGCGGATTGACCTGGCTTTCGACAACCGCCGCGAGGCTTTGAATTTTGGCGTCCGCAAAGTAACCGTCTATATACTGGATTAGAAAAGCAGGCTGCCGCCTGCTTTTCCTTTTGCCGCCGATTACCGGATTCTCCCGGAATATTAAAGAGCTCCTGGTATTATACTACATTCATCCGGTTCTTGCTGCCGGCTGCGTTTATTGTCCAGGCTCGATCATTTGATGGGAGTGTGTTCGGATTGAATCTTTTTTCTGGTGAAATGCTGCCATTGGCGCTGGCGTTAGTCTCAGGCGTGCTGATGGCGGTCCAGGGGTCGCTGAATGCCCTGCTGAGCAAAGCGGTCGGCCTCTTGGAGGCTACCTTTGTCGTGCAATTGACCGGAGCGGTTCTGGTTATGGTTTTATTGTTTGTATTTAACATGGGCAAAGGCAATTTGTATGCCTGGCAGGTTGCGCCCTGGTATTCCTGGCTGGGAGGAATTATCGGCGTTGGCATCATCTATCTGGTCGCCGCCAGCATCCCCAGTGTGGGGGTGGCTAACGCCACTACCGCCATCATTGTCGGCCAGGTACTGACGGCAATTATTATCGACCATTTCGGCGGGTTTGGCCTTGAGCGTTCTGCATGCAGCCCCCAGCAGCTATTGGGGCTGGTATTGCTTGCAGTGGGCGCTAAATTATTGTTAAAATAGCGCTTTTTTTTATATTTTTACCAATTAGGTGTTAACAAAAAAAACAATATGCGGTATACTTATCATTAGTATTTTTTGGTTTTATGCTAACCATAAGGAGGCAAAGCATGGATTTTAACTTTACTCCCGATCAATTGGATCTACAGAAAATGGTAAAAGATTTTGTTGCTAAAGAAATTACGCCTCACGCTCTGGAAATGGATAAAGAAGGTGTAGTTCCCCCTGATCTGTGGAAAAAACTTGATGAAGCGGGCTTATTAAATCTGACCGTCCCTGAAGAGTATGACGGACCTGGTCTTGATGCTCTTTCCATTGCTCTTATATATGAAGAATTAGGCAAAGGCTGCGCCGGGGTGGCCACCACAACGGCGGCCAACTCCCTGGCTTCCTATCCGGTCGTTTTATTAGGCAATGAGGCGCAAAAAAGAAAAATGTTCGATGTCCTCAATAACGGCAAACTGGCGGCCTTTGCCTTAACCGAGCCTGGCGCCGGGTCGGATGCGGGGGCCGTTGCCACTACCGCCGTCAAGGACGGGGATAATTATATTATCAACGGCACGAAGTGCTTTATCACCAACGGCGGCATTGCCGATATCTATATTATTTTTGCCAATACCCGGAAAACCGCCGGCATCCGCGGCCTGACAGCTTTTATCGTCGAGCGGGGCACACCAGGCTTTTCCGTGGGTAAGGAAGAAGAAAAAATGGGAATCAGGGCCTCCAACACCTGTGAATTGGTATTGGAGAATGTTTGCATCCCCGCCGACAACAGAATCGGCCGGGAAGGGGAAGGGTTCAAAATCGCCATGAAAACACTGGATGCGGCCCGGCCGTTCGTCGGCGCCGTATCGGTCGGCCTAGCCCAGGCGGCCTTTGAACTGGCGGTCAAATATTCGAAAGAGCGCGTGCAGTTTGACAAGCCCATCGCTTCCTTCCAGCTGGTGCAGGCCATGCTGGCCGATATGGCCATGCAGATTGAAGCCGCCCGCCTGCTCGTGTATAAAGCCTGCTGGCTGAAGGATCAGGCTGCGCCGTACACGAAAGAGTCGGCCATTGCCAAGTGCTTTGCTGCCGACACCGCCATGAAGGTGACCACTGACGCGGTCCAGGTGCTGGGGGGCTATGGCTATTCCAAGGAATACCCGGCGGAAAAATACATGCGCGACGCTAAGATTATGCAGATTTACGAAGGCACCAACCAAATTCAGCGCCTGGTTATTGCCAATAACATCCTGTACTAAAAATAAGAAAGGACTTGGCACAAGCCAAGTCCTATAGGACGATGCCCGTTAGGGTATCGTCGTTCTTATGTCTCAACAAAACGCCACTGCGCCAGTAGCGTTTGCCTGTTTCTGGCCGGACAAAATTAAGGCCTAATTAATGCTTGACTTTTGCCTGCAATCTTACTATAATATGTTATGTGCTACGGGATTATAGCTCAGTTGGTTAGAGTACTACGTTGACATCGTAGGGGTCACTGGTTCGAGTCCAGTTAATCCCACCAGGGAATGCAAAAGCTGCCGAGAGATCGGGAGCTTTTTATTTTAGCTCTTTCATCTCGCCCAGGATCTGTTGCAATAATGCTTCCATCCGTTCACCACCCTAAGGCTATTATAGCCCGTCCGGGCGGGGGCAGGCAAGCGGAAACTGCCGCTTGCCGCAAGAGTACCTGTCTAAAAAACCTATTGACAAAACATTACAAAAGTGGTATTGTCAGAATTAGGAAATCACACTACTTAAAACAAAAATAAATACAATAAGATGCAGGTGCCCGCAAGGGCTTTATAGAAAAGCCGGTTGGAAGCCGGCGCGGTCCCGCCACTGTAATGGGGAGCAAAGCCATGTTTTATACCACTGCGACGCCTCAAAAAGAGGCTAGTGCCGAACACGCACGAGTTGACGGTGCGACGCCTCTAAAGGAGGCTAGTGCCGAACACATATGTGTCGACGGTACGACGTCTCTGTCGTGGGAAGGTTTGGTGGAGCGATGACCCAGAGCCAGGAGAACTGCCTGCATGACAATCACCGTTGACCTGCGAGCGATAGGGAGGGGATTAGTGCGTGTTTTGTGCCGGCAGTTTTTTCCGGGCTACAAGCAGAAGCCTTCCTTACGTGTTGTTATCACAGGAGGCTTCTTTTTATTTGCCATTGTGAACATACAATAGAAAACTTGTGAAGGGATAACGGATTTTTCGCACCCAGCCATGTTGCGTTACGACACAGTTGTATCATAATTGCCGTACCAAACGGCAATTATTGTCATAGTGCGTACAGGTAGTCCGCCTGCCGGGAGAACTGCCTGTACGGACATCTTTGCCAGACCTGCGGCAACAGCAGGGCAGCTTACGGCGGCTATCATGCCAACGCCGGCCGTCGTAAGCCCTGGCTATTTACCGGCCCAGCCTACAACAGGTAGCGAACAAAGGAGGTACAGGGAAGCAGCCGGACAGCGATATCAGTCAAAACCGGCAGTCATATTCTGCGGCCAGTTTGCATAGGCTGCAACGAACAACATCATTATGTGGGATAGGTGCCCTGCGGGGCTTAAAAGGGAAGACCGGTGAAACACCGGCACGGTCCCGCCACTGTAACGGGGAGCGAACTGCAGACAGAGCCACTTAAGCAACTGCTTGGGGAAGGCGCAGCCAGCAATGACCCGGAGTCAGGAGACCTGCCTTATCCAGCAATCGCCTATAGTACCTGCGAGCGACAGGGAGGAGATTACGTGGAACCGGGGTCCCATTGCGGCCGGTCAGCGTAGCACTCCCGCTAAGGGAGTCTTTTTATCCTGACAGAAAGGTTAACTTTCCCTGGATAAGGGCAACATCGGCTTCCGCTTTCGCCACAGGCTCGGCGCAAGCCGTGTTTTCTTTATTGTTATTTAGCTGCTGGATTGTCCGGCCCTATGGTACAGGACAGCCGGCGTACAAGCCTGGCTTGTACAAACAAATTTAGAGATTAGATGAGGATACAACCCATGAACAAAACACGCGCAATCTTAGCCCTGCTTATTGCCGCCTGCTTTCTGGCCGGACTGTTAGCTCCCGCGCCGGCGCTGGCCGCCAAAGCCAGGACCAAAGCCAAAGCCAAGACCGAACAAACCGTCGGCTATATCAACCGCCAGCAGGTTTTCGCCGCCTACCCCGGCATTGAGGACCTGATGCAGCGCATCCAGCGCCTGCGGGCCGAGGCCCAGCAAGACTATGACACCAACGCCAAAGACCTGGCGCCGGCCGACAAACAGGCCTACAGTGACAAGCTGTCCCGCCAGCAGGCCCAGCGGGAAGACGAACTGATGAAACCGGTGGGCGACAAGATCGAAGAATCAATTGAGGCCGTTGCAAAAGCCAAAGGCCTGACCGTAGTGATTGACGCAGCAAATGTGATCTACGGCGGTATCGACATTACCGCCGACGTAATAACCAAGGTACAACAATAAGCAGCAGCGGCGACGGCGTAACTCAGCCTGTTCGTCCTGCCCGGGCGCGATGACGGCGTTCGGCAGGCTGCGATAAGGAAATCTAACAAGGAGGTGCGGTTTTTTTCGTGAGCACTAAGAAAAAGACCTCAGCAGCCCGCCAGCTGTTGACGGTCATACGGTAAACAGTAAAAAATGGGAGAGTGAAAACTTATGGCTAGTAAGGTAATGTATGGAACGTATACTTATACCGGTACTCCCAGAGGCGATGTCGGCACTGCCACATATCCCAATCCCAGTCCGCCTCCTGCCATCCTCGTGCATAAAGGAGTAAGAACGACCTATACCAATGCCGGGGGCAGTCCTTTCATCGGTTCTGATCCCAAACCATTATATTTCGAAAACGGCGCCGGACTCAACCGGGCCGCAGTGGCTTCCATCTCATGGGCAAGCGGCGTCGCCGTTTGCAACTGGCTGGTCTATGAAGCCGATGCCGATAATACTACTCCTTTTGTCTGGAACAACCCCGTGGCCGGGCCTGTCGTACTGACGGACGGCACCGTAAGCGTTACCAATCCCTATGCCCTCAAAACCAGAAGAATTAATGCCACGACAGTCGATATTTATTGCATCGACTATGACAACAGACTTGTCTTCCGCGTGCGCAGCAACGGTCCGAACGGCGATACCTATACGCCGCAGACTGGCTATTATCAATTCCCGGCGCTGACGGTCGGCAGCAACCAAACCTACGGCGTCGATCTGGATATCATCGGCGACTATGTCTATGCTGTATTCAATAGCGGCACGAACCTGACGGCCGGCGCGCCTAGCGCCAACTACCTGAACAGCACGATAGTACAACTGGATCTTGCGCTCAGCAGCCCACCGGTAGCCGTTAACGGCCCCTATGGCTCGTCAACAAGCGGCGGAGCGGCTCAAAATGCCTTCAGCATCCAGGCCTATAACGATGGTACGGACGACCATCTCATCCTGACTGCCGTTGGCGGCCCGCAGTTGGATCAGGCCTATCCGCCGAATTATCCCTTTAATTGGAACCCCGGTTCCCGTATCCAGAGGGTTGATCCAAGCACGCTGGCGGTCACTGACCTGCTCGTAGCGGCTCCTAATAATACCGATCCAGATAATGAAACTGACCGGTTCGATTTCCGGGCGCTGACCTTCAGCGCTGACGGGAATGACGCCTATATTCTTACCGGAAAGTTTACTGCTGGCTTTGCTGCCTTTAGCTACCGGCTGTATCAGACCGATTTGAGCACAGTTCTCGGGGCCGGCGGGGCGCTGATTTCGAGTATTGTTCCAATACCGGTGCAAGCTACAACCGACGGCGGCTACCTCTGGGGTTTGCTGTATTCGGAAAGCAATGCGAACACCTGGTTTGTCCGAGGCGAAGATTTGGCTATCTACAATTCCGGCGGCCAAGTCGCCGCTGCCACACTTGCCGATCTCACCACGTTTACCGGCGGGTCGGATTTCCCCGGCCTCAATTTCGTGACCATTTACGAAGACGAAGTGGCTGCGCCGCGAGCCTTGAAGGGCTATGTCGCGCCGGCGTTTGCCTCCAACTCGCCGGCGGCGTTGATCGAACGGGAAAAATTCTTAAAAGAAGTAGCCGCAGCCAAAGCCAAAAAATAACCCAAGGTTTCTCGTGGAGGGGAAGCAGTTCCCCTCCACAATTTTGAATTTTCATAGTGGGGAGAGAAAATTTTTGCAGAAACGAAAGAAACAATCCGGCGGGGCGCAGAAAAAAAGAGCGCTCCTGGCGGCCTGTGTATCGGCCGCCTTGCTTTATGCCACGCCGGCTCATGCGGCACTGCGGTTATATGATGAGGCCAACGTCACCCATCCCAATATCAAAGTGAACAATCCGACTGGGTTTACGATTGCCAGTGGCGAAACCTGGCGAACTTACTTCAATGCAGCAACCGGGAACGGGGAGAGTAGTGCGACGAAATATACCAATATTACCATTCAAAGCGGCGGGATTTGGCAGCCGCTGGATAGTAATAATCTTATTAATGTCGAAGGAACATTGACACTGGAAAAAGACGCAGTCCTTGACCTGTCCTATAAGTATGGACCCGAGAATTATCCAGCCAACGACTGGACGTCTAACCAGCTTATTCGAATGTTGAAGGCCGACACTGCAAATTCAGTGAAAACGGTTTTTCACGACGGGGCAATTCTACGGGTTAATATGTACAGTCACCCAGACATTGCCAGCGGCGCTTTAACCGATAGGTTCTTGTTTAAGAATCCGCAATTAGGGGACGATGCGGTCGACGTCAAGGTGCAGATCCGCTATAATAAAAGCTTTGGCGGCCCCGACCTTGCCGCTGGCGTAAAGCCTATGCTGCAGGGTTCAACGTCTGGTGCCGTCATTACTCTGAGTGCGATCAGTGACGAGGTAAAAGCCAAGATTGAGAGCGGCGACTTCACATTTACGGGAGAAAGCAGTTATATAGACAGTTCGCTGAACAAATACTTATTTACTCCGACCTTAACGGCAAGCGAGGTATCGGGCAGTGCGGGAAACTATAAACAAAGCTATGGTTTGAATTGGGCCGCCATCCGCAGCGATCTGGTTTCCCAGGGCGTATTCAGCGCGGCTAACGCCCAGCTTTCCATGCGCAATCTGTGGCGGATGGAAGACGGTCTATTCTGGAAGCGGGGCGAGGAATTGCGGGCGGCCAACCGGCTCGGGCAGAGCGAAGGGGCCGATGGGGCTTGGGGCCAAATCTGGCGCGGCAAGTATGATTTTGCCGGCGCCTACGGTTCCGACTTTGACCAGAGCTACAACGGCATTCAGGTCGGCTACGACAAACAGCGTGAAAGGGATTTTTACGGAGGCAGGCTACATACCGGACTTTTTCTTAGTATGTTAAACGCGGATGCTAATTTTCATCAGACGGACGACGGACTGTACAGCCGCGCCCACGGCGATCTGGAGAGCAAGGGTATCGGCCTTTATACCGCCTGGCAGGGCGACAAAGGGCATTATTTTGATTTTACCGTCCGGGGTTCTAAACTGAGCAACAAATACAAATTCTCCGACTCGGATGATAATTTGTATAACAACGATTACAGCACCTGGACCTATGGCGCCGGTCTCCGCTACGGCTTCCAAAAGGAACTGCCTAACGGCTGGTATCTGGAACCCCAGGCCGGCCTGACCTATGGCACGATGAAAAGCTACAGCTATATGCAGGACAACGGCATGCGGTATCGTCAGGAGCAGGTGGACATGCTTACCGGCCGTCTTGGCGTCACCGCCGGCCGGCACTTTGGCAGCGGCGGCAAGCGCGGCGTGCTGTATGCCAAAGCTGCCGTTAACCACGACTTCAAAGACGGCGGCTCGGCCTATGCCGATGCGATGATGTGGTCTCAAGAGGTTAATGGCGGCAATGGCGGCTATAAGCTACTCGCCACCCTGCCGGTCAACACCCTGGCCGGCAAGGACACCTGGTACGACTTTGCCATTGGCGCCAACTTGCAAACCGGCAAAGACCAGACCGCGTTCCTCGAACTGAGCAAAACCGCCGGCGGCAAGGTCAACACCGACTGGCAGGTCAACACCGGCCTGTCCTGGCGCTTTAACGGGCCTTCACACCAGGAACACGCGGCTGCTCAGACCGCGGCCTTTGACCGCAGCATGAATGCGCCGGCGGCGGGAGCGAGTTTTGCGCCGCCGACACCGGCGGCCCCGAGCGGAACCGCAGCGGCAGCCGGTGAAGAAGGACAGACAGCAGCGACCGGCCAGGCTACCGACGTAACCGGAACGGACACAACCGTTGCCGATGGCAGCCTGACAACACCGGCTGACCAAACGGCTGACCAGGCCGCCAACAAAATCCAGGTTAAGCAGGAAGAACCGGCCGGCCAGGAAGGACAAGCCGGCCAGACCGAACAAACTACCACCAGAGAACGCGGGACAGCAGAAGCTGGTTTTGCATTTTCCGCCGGGACGCCTGCTAACGGTACGGCCCAAACTATGGCCGACGGCGACCCCGGCAGCTACACCTTAGCCCCGCTGGTCGTCGAGGCCGCCCGCCCTGACTGGGAGAAAAAATTGTCGCCTGGCACCGTTTCGGTTATCCATGTGCCTGAATACAAGGGAGAAATGAAAAACCTGCCTGACCTGCTGCAGACCGTACCCGGCGTCTATATCCAGCGCCTGCAGGGCACCGGCCACTATACTGTGGCCCGCGTCCGGGGCTCAACCGGCGGCCAGGTTAATATCTATATGGACGGCGTATTGGTCAACTCCAGCGCGGATTCGGCCGTCGACCTGTCCATCATTCCCATTGAAAACGTTGAACGCATCGAAGTCTACCGCGGTTATGTCCCGGCCCGCTTTGCCGGCGCGCCCATCGGCGGCGCCATCAACATCGTCACCAAAAAGCCCCAGGACGTCAGAGGCAGCGTTACGCAGGGCATGCGCTCCTTCGGCGGTTATACCGGCAACCTCGAACTGACCGCACCGGTCGGCAGCGGCAGTATGCTGTTCGCCGTCAATCGGGATCAAGCCAAGGGGGATTTCCGCTATACGAATTTGTATAAAGGCGCGGTATACGAGCCCCCCACTCAGGACCGCCACCGGCAGTACAACGACTACCAGAACACCGACGCCCTTCTCAAATGGCAGGATGACAACTGGTTCGCCAAGCTGACCTGGCAGAAGAATACAACCAGCTTCCCGGAATCGACTAATATTATAGGCGCCGATGTGCCGGATGACGAACTGGCAAGCACGCCACATTCCCCCACTTGGTTTCAATACCGGGCGCGGCAGCTGGAGACCACCAAAAGTGAATTTCAGTTCGGCCGGCGGCAGACCGCCGCTAATCTGGAGTGGGGCTGGAAGCTGGGCACCTCCTATCAGCTGAAAGAAGCCGCCAGTTCCCAGACTAAGAACTGGGATAACAGCGCTTTCCTGACGGTCGACAATGAGTTCCGCGACCGCCGCTACGAAGGCAGCATTGACGGCAGCTGGCAGGCAAGCAAGAGTCATTTGGTGGAATTCTTGTTCAGCGCCTCCCGGGAGACCATGGATGTCAGCACCTCTAATGCGGAAATGTGGCCGCCCGCGGTTGACACGTCGGGTAATCTCATGGGCAAATACGCGAATTTGTTCAAACCGCATTATGAGAACAAAAACTATCACTTCCAGGTGCAGGACACCATGACGCTGAACCGCAGCGGCAGCCTGTTCTTTACGCCGGTGCTACGGGCGCAGAAGATGGACATGGACATCGCTGCCAACGACCCTGATATGAACAGCTGGAAATATTCCTACGGCCTGGGGCTGAAGAAGGTGCAGAACGAACACTGGACCTTCCGCGGCACCTACGGCACCTACTACAAATTCCCCACCTGGTATGAGCTGTTCGGCGACGGCGTCAACGTCAAATCCCGCTGGGAGAAATATTCGACCGTGGCCGGCACGCCCCAGTATCTGCTGGATAACTATGTCGAGCGCGGCACCAGTTGGGACGTCAGCGCCAACTGGCAGGGCAAGGCGCTCAACGCCGACAGCGACATCACGCTGACCTATTTCAACCGCGATGCCAAAAACCTGGCGAGTTATTCGCTCGATTTCTATGGCTTCGGCTACTATACCAACCTGGCCGCCGGCAACATCCAGGGCGTGGAACTGGAGAGCAAAATGAACTGGGGCCGCTGGGATCTCCTGTTAGCCGCCACCTGGAATGATTCCGTCGTCACTGCCAGCGGTTCCAAAGACACGCTGGCGTCAGGGCCGACCTGGATGGCGGGCAGGCCGTTTCCCTGGATACCGGAATGGGAATACAACGCCCGGCTGGGCTACCGCTTCCCCGGTGATAAACTCAGCGCCTTTGCCGAATACCACTATCTAGATAAAGTGGCTAACTGGGGCACCAGCGAATCAGGCTCGACCACCTATGATGCGCTGGGCATCACCAATGTCGGCGTAAAGTATGACCTTAATCGGCAGGTCAAGCTGACCGCCGGCGTCAATGACCTGCTTAATAAAGGACCGAACCAGGTATATCACCTTAACTCCGAGGTCGGCAATGTCCAGTATCCGCAGCAGGGCCGGACTTATTATTTGACCGCCCAGTATTTCTACTAAACCAAACGATTGGCAGCGCTGCCCCAGGCAGTGGCAATACAGGTCTGGACAGGATTGTCCGGGCCTATTTTGCCCATAACGTCCACCCACTGACTCAAGGGGACGGTTCTCTTGAGTCGTTTTCCCCAATTGTAGTTAGCCGCGTTACTCTCAGGAATACAGCCTTTTAGTACAGCTACCTAAACCGTAAGGAGGGATTATCATTGAATACCCAGGTAACTCTGCCTGACCGGCGGGTCATGGGGACCGGCTGGCTGCCGCCCCTGCCTGATCTGCGCGATTATACCGAATGTCATCCCAAAATCCAGGAAGCGCTGAAAAAACTGGCGATCGACGACAAGGCCCCCTTGCCGGCGACAACGGATCTGCGCCAGTGGTGCAGCAAGCCGGTGCCGGAGCAGGGCAAGCTGGGGGCTTGTACGGCCCACGCAGCGGCGGCCATTATCGAATACTTTCAGAACCGGGCCTTTGGCAAGCATTTTACCGCCTCGCGGCTGTTCATCTATAAAAACGCCCGCAACCTGCAGGGCGTGACCGGCGACCAGGGCTCCTATATCCGGGACACGATGGGGGCGCTGGCGCTGTGCGGCGTGCCGCCGGAAAGGTACTGGCCCTATACCGACAAGGCGCCGGATTTTGACAAAGAGCCGACCTCGTTTGTCTACGCCGTGGCCGACAACTATGAAGCGCTGCAGTATTTCTGCCACGATCCCGCCGGTACCAATACGGCGCCGGCCGAGGTCCTGTGCAGTGTAAAAAAATATCTGGCCGCCGGCGTGCCGGCCATGTTCGGCTTTTACGGCTTTGCCTCCTGGGCGGCCACCGACGTCCCCGGCGGCATTCCCGGCCCCGGCCCGGATGAAAAGGCCAGCTGGGGCCACGCGGTGGCGGCCTTTGGCTACGATGATGCCATAAAAATCAAAAATACCGCCTACGACCGGGAAACCACCGGGGCGCTCTTAATCCGCAACTGCTGGGGCAGCGCCTGGGGCGATCAGGGCTATGGCTGGCTGCCGTATGAGTATGTTCTGAACAAGCTGGCAACCGACTTCTGGTCGCTGCTCAATATGGAGTGGGTGGAAACCAATCATTTTGGGATGTAAAGAAAAGCCGCCTTCATAAAAAAGGCGGCATGGTATTATAACAGAGCCAACAGTGAAACTTTCTCTTTTTCGTACTGGAAAAATAAGGTATAATAAATATGCAGGCTGCTCGGGGGACGGTTAGCCCCTTCCTGTTAAGGAAGGGGGTGGTACAATGACTGTTTATGAAGCATTGACATTTGCTGTCGCATTTGCCACGCTCATGGTATTGGTCATAAGCCAAAAGAAATAACCGCCCCTGTGCTCAAATAGTGGCGGTTATTTCTTGAATAACTAACAACGTTTGGGCTAACCGTTTTCCGGTTAGACAGCCTGTAGGGGCTGGCGTGCTGGCAACACGTCAGTCCTTTGCTTATATTATACCCATAGACAGAAAAATATGCAACCGGCCAGGAAAAAATCCTGCCTGCGAGGTTTATTAGCTTGCCTGCCATTGATTTGAGCGACTCAAAAGGGGGGGAATACACATGCAAACCAGTAATGCCAAAGCCAGAAAGCTGCAGGAATTCCTGGCGGCTAATCAGATTACCTGCTTTGTCGAACAGGCCATGCAGGACGATATTCACACCGTCATCTTCCGCACCAACCTGGAGGTCGGCGGCCAGCAGCTGCCGGTCATGGTCCTTACCGACGACAGCCTCTATGCCCTGCTGCAGGTGCGGGTCGTGCCGGCCGTCGTCCAGGGCGCAAACAGCCACAGCGTCCTTGCCTATATCAATGAACTGAACCGGACCTATAAGAGCTTCAAGTATTTTATGAGCGACGACAAGGCCCTGATTCTCGATGTCTGCCTGACCGCCGGGCCGGAGCAGTTTGAACCGCAGCTTGTCAGTCTGAGCCTGGACATCATCCTCCGGCATCTGCGGGAGGAATACCCGGGGATCATGCGCAAAATATGGGCTGAGGAACCTGTACCGAACTGAGCAGCCCTTTTATTTTGCTTAGGAGTACATGTCTAAAATGAAAAAATTTAATATGTTTATTTTTATTAATAAAAGTTTTTGTTTAATGATACTATGCATTCTTATCCTGCAAGCAATACTCGCATCTTCCACCTTATGGATAGCTAAATTGAGCCAGGCAGTCGTATTAAAACAGGATTTTTCCTTATGGTTAGTGCTATTTATACTATCGTTATCGTTAATATATATTCCAGGTCCCGGAACGGCTTACTTTCAGAGCAAAGCCGCTTTTAGTTCTTTTCGCAAGTATGTTGATCTGTTTACAGTTTCTTTTCGGGGCAGAGCCCAATTAAGAACCAATATCGAATTCAAACAAGAACGCCAGCCGTATGTAAATAATGAGGCCTGGCTGGTCATCAATGAATTCGTTGGGTTTATTATCAATGTACTCACTACTCTTTTTAATATTGTTTTTAACATCGGAATTCTTGGGTTTATTATTGATAAAAAGTTAATTTTTGCTTATGCCATAACTATTCCTTTAATTACTATTTGTATTAAAAGTCTAAAAGTGCGAGTCACGGCTTCCGCCAAAGAGGCGCAAGCAGACCGGACAGCGATGATGCAGTCATTATTACCAGCCTGGGACTCCGTTTTAATTGGCAACCAATTAAATATACATTTATGGCAAAACTATTTTATTGATAAACAGAAAAACGCGCAAAAGTCGGCGTTGAAATCGGTACTTTTTTGTGAACTGACAACCGTAATTTCCATGTTTCTTGTCTTATTTCCGGTAGTTGGTACCTGGGTGTGGTTAATATATCACAATATAGGCAATGAAGTATTCCTAACTATGCTTATTGCTACCTTCCCCCGCCAAGTTATAACAATTTTTCATGTGACTGCAATTGTAGCTTATGCCTCGCGTTGGAACAGTTTAAAAACGCGGCTTGAGGGATTAAGATCAGCCTTGCTTATTACAGAACCGATACAGGCCGGCACTATTTCCTGGAATCGGATTCAGGCTGAAAAAGACAATACGCTTATTACTGTTGATTCTATTCATGCCTTACCAGCAATTACTCACGACTATAGTCCGGGAAGAATTACTTTACGGGGCGATAATGGTACAGGAAAATCGTCACTGCTGGCCCTGATTAAGGAACAGGTAGGGGAAAAGGCTTTCCTGTTGCCGCCTCATTCGGATATGTTTTTTGCATTCAGTTCTAATAAAAGCTTATCCACTGGCGAAAAAATCATAGAATCATTAGCTGAGATAAAAAGAAGCGGCAAGCTTCCGCTATTATTGTTAGACGAGTGGGATGCCAATTTAGATAATAATCATATTGTTACCATATCAGAAAAATTAAATGAACTGGCAAAAGAAATATGTATTATAGAAGTACGTCATCGCAGTTAGGCTGATTCTGGTTTCGCCAGACTTATTGCCAAGTGATTGGGGCAAGCTAATAATGCACATGAGTTTATTGAGCATGAGGTATAATTATGGTATAATAAAGCCGCGGAAAGGAGTTGTTGTTATGCCTCAAATTATTCCGATTCGGGACTTGAAAAACACCAGTGAGATTTCTCAAATGTGCCATGCAGCCAGTGAGCCTATTTTTATTACCAAAAACGGTTATGGCGATATGGTAATCATGAGTATGAAGCTGTATGAAGAGAAACTGTTCATGCTCGACGTCTATAAAAAGCTTGCTGAAGCTGAGAAAGAACTGACAGAAGGGAGAGTCCTTGACGGTGACGTTTCGTTAAAAAGCATAAGAGAAAAATATAATGTATAAACTGCTTGTTACAGAAACTGCGCATCAAGACTTGGACAATATTATTTCATACATCGCCATACAGCTGGGTAATCCAAAAGCAGCTAGTGAATTTGCCGATGCAGTGAGCACTTGTTATGGCCTCCTAAAAATCAGTCCAATGATGTACGAACGGTGTCAAGATAGCCGGTTGGGACAAGACGGCTACCGAAAAGCAGTGATTAATAATTACGTGCTTCTGTACAAAGTCAATGAAGCTTCCCAAACTGTCAGCGTTATGCGTTTTTTCTACAGCGCGCAGGATTATATGAAGTTAATATAATCGTTGTACCAACTGCGGGCAGGAGAAACCTATGGAGCGCTGCAGGCTTTGGGAATACCGCTGAGAATACCGTCGGGATATAAGGTCATAGAGACGTTTCTGTTGGTGGGGAGCAGGAAAACGCTCATTTTTGCTTCCCGCCATTGAAAAAGCATCCAAGGTCTTGGCAGCAAGGCTTTGGATGCTTAGCTTTGTATTGAGGCCAGCTTCCTTGCCAATCTATTGGAGCCATAGCGGCTGCTGTTGCGCTACGCCAGCCTTACCTAACGGGGCGGGGAGGCAAGGTGAGCCCCTGCGGCAATGCGGGCGTGGATTGACTACTGTTAATGAATGGTGTATATTAAATTATTGCATTATAATTCTATTCATACAATTTTTTAGGAGGCAATCATGTCGAACCTTGCTCCCGAAACCAATAAACGACGCACCTTTGCCATTATATCTCACCCTGATGCCGGGAAAACCACCTTAACGGAAAAGTTATTGCTTTATGGCGGCGCCATTCGCCTGGCCGGTTCGGTTAAGGCCAGGAAAGCCCAAAAACATGCGGTTTCCGACTGGATGGAGATTGAGAAACAGCGCGGCATCTCGGTAACCTCCAGTGTGCTGCAATTTGATTATGACGGTTACCGGGTCAATATTCTGGATACCCCGGGCCACCAGGATTTCAGTGAAGATACATACCGGACGCTCATGGCTGCCGACAGCGCCGTCATGCTGATTGACGTGGCCAAAGGCGTTGAGGACCAGACGAAAAAACTGTTTCAGGTTTGTAAGCAGCGGGGGATACCGGTATTTACCTTTGTCAACAAGCTGGACCGCTATGGCCGTAATCCGTTTGAGCTGATGGAAGAGCTCGAAAATGTTCTCGGTATCCGTGCGTATCCGATGAACTGGCCGATTGGCATTGACGGTAAATACAGTGGTATTTATGTCCGTAAGCAGGCCAAGATTGAATTGTTTGAGCGGGGCGGCGTACATGGCCAGTGGGCTTTGCCCTCTAAGCAGGGCAGTGTGGACGACCCAGATTTTAAAGAAATGCTGGGGGCCGAGATCCACCAGGCGTTATGCGATGATATCGAGCTGCTGGACATGGCCGGCGAGCCGTTTGATTTCGACAAGGTAGCCAAAGGCGAACTGACGCCGATGTTTTTTGGCAGTGCTATGACTAATTTCGGTGTCCAGTTGTTTCTGGAAGATTTTTTAGAGCTGGCGCCGCCGCCGATGCCGCGCATATCTACAGCCGGTTTGATCCATCCTAGTGATGAAATGTTTTCCGCCTTCGTATTTAAGATTCAGGCCAATATGAATCCGGCCCATCGCGACAGGCTGGCGTTTATGCGGATCTGCTCAGGCAAGTTTGAACGGGGGATGACGGTTCATCACGCCCAGTCAGGCAAGCCGGTTAAGCTGGCTCAGCCGCAGCAGTTTTTAGCCCAGGAGCGGACGATTATTGAGGAGGCCTACCCGGGCGATATTATCGGCCTGTTTGATCCGGGTATTTTTGGGATTGGCGATACCCTGTGCCAGGAGGGAGTCCAGTTTACTTTTCAGGACTTTCCCGTGTTTCCGCCGGAGCAGTTTGCCCGCATTCAGGCCAAGGATACCATGAAACGCAAGCAGTTTGTCAAAGGAATGACCCAGCTGACCCAGGAAGGGGCGGTCCAGGTTTTTCGCCAGCCCGAATACGGCGTGGAATCGTTTGTTATCGGTGTTGTCGGCGCGCTGCAGTTTGAGGTGCTCGAATACCGCCTGAAACACGAATATGGCGTTGATATCTTAATGAACCGCTTGCAGTATTCTGTCGCCAGATGGCTCAGCGGGGAAAATATCGATGTGAAGGCCATGAAAAATATGGATGCCGGTCTGTTGGTGCAGGATATCAAGGACAGGCCGGTGGCCCTGATTAGCAATGAATGGCAGCTCAGATGGGTAATGGAGCGTAATCCCGACATTCAATTCCTGGCCGTGCCTGAAGATGCGCGGCAGGTGTAAGGAGCTGGTTGTATGTACAGCTTTCCGCTGGCAGCGGATGAAAGCATTATTAAGAAGTGTCTTGCCAGTTATACCTGTGATAAAGATGTGTTAAACGGAGCCCTCTATCTGACAGATAGCCGGCTGGTGTTTGTCGGCTATTTGCTGAGTATTAACAACAAGTATATGGATGAGGTGCCTTTGGCGCACATCAAGGCCCTGGCGGCAGACAGGACTTTTTATATTATCCCTAATGCGCTTAAGGTCATTACCCGGCAGGATAAGGTGATTAAATACATCGTGCAGGATCGCAATCAGTGGCTTGACGCCATTACCAGGCAAATGGAAATGGCAAAATAAACTAAAAAACACTTCTTGCCCTTCATTGTATGCAAATGTGCTGTGGCACATATACTATATGAGAAGGGAGTGAGGGTGGTGAAGTTACTTTCGATTGGCCTGAACGGCACAACCGGGGAAATAAGGGAAAAACTGGAATGCGACTGTAAAACGCTGACCCAAGAAGGCTTCCGCGTAGTTATAGAAGAACTTGACCGGGGCGGTTATAAATTTTTGGGTTTAAATATCAGTGACGGTGAGCTTTCTTTTCGTAATTATGAGCGGATTAAAAACGTGTTAAAGACCAGTGTCTCGCAGATACTTGCCAACTGGATCATTAGCACGGAGGAAAACAAACTGATCAATAAAATTGTTACCAGCAACTACTGTTATTTCAATCAGGATGAACGGGCAATCGTTGAGTCGAATACCGTAAGGGCGCTTAAGGCTACGCCGGCGGCCCGCTATGATTTGATCCTGGGCCGTATTCTGGATTATCTGGATAATCATCATGAACTGGTGCTTGACGGTTTTTTGAACTTCCGGCTGAAAGACTATCGTTTGCAACTGGTTGAAGTAATCGACAAAGTGGTGGACGATTTTATGATGGACCTGGAATATAAGGAGTTTATCAGGGTTCTGCGTTACTTTGTGGATGTGCAGGAGCCGCGGGTGGAGGAGGCTCATGTGGTTATCACGGGGGCCGGCCTGTTTCAGATTTATGATGCCCACCGCAAAATAATAAAAAATCAGTATTTGGATAATATCCTGCAGCCGCCGCTTAGTGCCGACAGCCCCGGCTGCCTTAATTACGAGGATCTGTTAATCAGCGCCCTGATCACGATTGCGCCGCATAATATTATGGTCCATAGCACCTGCCGGGCCCGCGATGAGGAAGTGCTGGAGACGATCAAAAGCGTATTTGACGGCCGGGTAGTCTTATGTGACGGCTGCGAACTGTGTGTAGCCGATTTTGCCGGCAGTTCTACCCATACGGAGTTATAGCCTTGACTTTTCTCTTGTATTTGTATATAATTTTACTAATTTAACACTAATATTAATAGTAATGCCGGGGACAAGATAAGCTTTGAAAGGCGGCACAGAGAAAAGATGTCACAGGCTGCAAGCATCTTTACGCAAACCAGACGTTTATTACCACCCCGAAACTGCTCAGCTGAACTGGCGCAAGACTAAGCTGAGCCGGGGCTATTCCCCGTTACCGGAATTCTGAGCTGGCGACGCTGTTCGCCAAGCAGGGTGGAACCACGGGTATACAACTCTCGTCCCTACAGGGATGAGAGTTTTTTATTTTCCAGTATTTTTTAGGAGGTTGCTGACATGAGCAAGATAAAAATGACCCTGAAAGATGGCGCGGTACGCGAAGTGGAGCAAGGGGCAACACTGGCGGAAGCAGCCGCGGCAATTAGCCGCAACCTGGCCAAAGCGGCCCTGGTCGCCAAGGTGGACGGCCAAGTAACAGATTTGACGGCAAGACTGGACAGGGATGCGGCTGTTGAATTCCTGACTTTTGAAGATAATGAAGGCAAAGATGCCCTGCGCCATACCTCTTCCCATATTCTCGCTCAGGCGGTTAAACGCCTGTACGGCGATGTGAAGATCGGCATTGGCCCGGCGATTGCCAATGGTTTTTATTATGATTTTGACACTGACCATGTTTTCACGCCGGAGGATTTAGGCAAAATTCAAAGCGAGATGGAAAAGATCGTAAAGGAAAACCTGCCCCTGGAACGCCGGGTTGTCAGCCGGGAAGAAGCGCTGGCCCTGTTTGGGGAGCAGGGCGAGGTGTATAAGCAGGAGCTGATCCGTGATTTGCCGGCCGATGCCCAGATCTCGCTCTATCAGCAGGGTGAATTTGTGGATTTGTGCGCCGGCCCCCATGTCCAGGCCACCGGGCGGGTCAAAGCCATTAAGCTGCAAAGCATTGCCGGCGCGTATTGGCGCGGGGATGAGAAGCGGAAGATGCTGCAGCGCATCTATGGCACTGCCTTTGAGAAGCAAGCGGATTTGGACGCCTATCTGACAATGATGGAAGAGGCTGCCAAGCGCGACCACCGCAAGCTAGGGCGCGAGCTGGACTTGTTCAGCATCCAGGAAGAGGGCCCGGGGTTTCCCTTCTTTCATCCGAAGGGTATGGTTATCCGGAATGAGCTGGAGACTTTTTGGCGCAAGCTGCATGTGAAATACGGGTATCATGAAATCAAAACGCCGATTATTCTTCATCAGAAACTCTGGCAGCAGTCGGGCCACTGGGATCACTACCGCCAGAATATGTATTTCACTACAATTGACGACGAAGGCTATGCGGTTAAGCCGATGAACTGTCCGGGGGGCATTCTGGTATATCGCAGCCAGCACCATAGTTACCGTGATTTTCCCTTGCGCACCTGTGAGCTGGGGCTGGTCCACCGGCATGAGATTTCCGGGGCCTTGCACGGGTTGATGCGGGTCCGCAGCTTTACCCAGGACGATTCGCATATCTTTATGCTGCCGTCCCAGATTAAGCCGGAGATTAAAAAGGTTATCGAGCTTTTCAATACGGTGTACAGTGTGTTTGGGCTTTCCTATCACGCCGAGCTCAGCACCAGGCCGGAAAAGGCCATGGGGTCGGAAGAGATTTGGGAAACGGCCACAACGGCGCTGCAGGAAGCGCTGGAAGAGCTGAATATGGCTTATAAGATCAATCCGGGGGACGGTGCCTTTTACGGCCCCAAAATTGACTTCCATCTTCAGGATTCTATCGGCCGTACCTGGCAGTGCGGGACGATTCAGCTGGATATGATGATGCCGGAAAAATTTGATTTAACCTATGTCGGCGAAGACGGCCAGAAACACCGGCCGGTAATGATCCACCGGGTAGCCTACGGCAGTATTGAACGGTTTATCGGGATTTTGATCGAGCATTATGCCGGCGCGTTCCCGCTTTGGCTGGCGCCGGTGCAGGTCAAGGTCCTGCCGATCAGTGAGCGCCACGCCGCGTTTGCCGGCGACATCGCGCAGGCAATGCGCGACCGGGACATCCGGGTGGAAGTCGACGACCGCAATGAAAAGATCGGGTACAAAATCCGGGAAGCCCAGCTGGAGAAGGTTCCGTATATGCTGGTTGTGGGTGACAAAGAAGCCGAAACGCGCAGCGTGTCTGTCCGCAAACGCGGCCAGGGGGATATCGGCGCGATGCCGCTGGCCAGCTTTATCCCGGCCGTAATTGACGAAATTACTAATAAAAGCTAAAAAAAGAAAAAACAGCTTGACTTCACAGTTTATTAATGCTAATATAATCAAGTAAATTAAATCGTTAGGAAGTAGAAGCCATCCGCTTCTCACCTTACAGCGCCACAGGGCAGCTAGTAGGGTTACATCAGGCAAATTATTATTTGATTGTGCTGTTGCGCGGGTGGTTATGCCATCCGCTTTTTTGTTGAAAAATTTACGTTGAAAAATTACCAGGAGGTGAGCGGCAATTAGCAAAGACAGTTTAAAGATCAATGAGGAAATTCGGGCGCGGGATGTTCGGGTAGTCAGCAGTACTAATGAGCAGCTGGGGATTATGTCGCTAAGAGACGCGCTGCGTTTAGCCGGGGAACAGAATCTTGATTTAGTGGAGGTAGCGCCAACGGCGAAGCCGCCGGTATGCCGGATCATGGATTTTGGCAAGTTCCGGTATGAACAGCAAAAACGCGACAAGGAAGTCAAAAAGAAGCAAAAAGTAGTATCGCTTAAAGAGGTTAAACTCCGCCCTAATATTGAGGATCATGATTTTAATGTCAAGCTCAAGAATGCCCAGCGCTTTTTAGAAGACGGCGATAAGGTCAAGGTCACGATCATGTTCCGAGGCCGGGAGCTTTCTCATCCTGAGCTTGGCAAGCAGGTGCTGGTGCGAATGGCTAGTTTGCTTAAGGAAATGGCCAATATCGAACGCGAGGCTAAGCTTGAAGGCAAAAATATGATTATGATTGTTGCTCCAAAACCCAACAATACACAAGCCAGCACATAATAGAAAGGGGAAATCCAACTATGCCAAAAATGAAAACCCGCAGAAGCGCAGCTAAACGCTTCAAAATAACCGGCAGCGGTGAATTTAAACGTGCCAAAGCCTTTAAAAGCCACATCCTTGAAAAAAAATCTCCGGCCCGCAAACGCAATCTGCGTAAAGCGGCTATGGTTAGTAAATCTGACCATGAGCGCGTAGTAAAAATGCTGCCTTACGCCTAAACGTATAAATTTATAAGTACATCAGGAGGTATGTGTCATGCCAAGAGTTAAAAAAGGCGTTACTGCACATAGACGTCATAAAAAAATTCTTAAATTAGCGAAAGGTTACCGCGGTTCCAAGAGCAAGCTGTTTAAAAAAGCAAATGAAACCGTAATGAAAGCCTTGTACTATGCGCGCCGCGACCGCCGCGCCAAAAAAGGCGACTTCCGCAAACTGTGGATTACCCGGATTAATGCTGCCGCCCGCATCAACGGGATCTCCTACAGCCAGCTTATCAACGGGCTTAAAAAAGCCGGCGTGGAAGTCAACCGGAAAATGCTGGCCGATCTGGCGGTTAATGACAGCGCCGCTTTTGGCAAGCTGGTAGGTACGGCAAGAGAGCAGCTGTAATAAGCAACTCCCGGAAATATCCGGGAGTTTTTTTATGCCATTATGCATAAGATATATAAATATTGGAATTAATACTAATTAAATCCAGCAAAAACAAATACTGAAAAATTTGATTTTTTTAAATGTTACTATAATTGGGAGGTTTTTTTTGGTTAGCAGCGAATAAAATAGTATAACCGGATTCACTGGAAGTTAATACTGACTTACTATAACAAAAAAGGAGGAGTTAACCTTGGCCCTGGTAACAATGAAAGAATTACTTCAGGATGCGAAAAAGAGGAAGTATGCAGTAGGCGGTTTTAACGTATTTAATTTTGAAACGTTAGGCGCTGTTATTGAGGTGGCAGAAGAATTAAAAACTCCCCTGGTGCTTGGAATTCCCGAGCGTTTGTTTAAATTTGTCGATGTAGAAACGCTTAGCGCAGCAATGATCAGAGGTGCTCAGAAAACCACCGTGCCGGTTGCGCTCCACCTTGACCATGGTTATACTTACGAAGGGGTAATGAAAGCAATTCGCTGGGGATTTACTTCCGTCATGTTTGATGGTTCCGCTTTGTCTTTCGAGGACAACTTAAAACGCACCAAGGAAATTACCCGCATAGCCCATTCTCTCGGTGTTTCAGTCGAGGGTGAATTGGGCTATATTAGTTATTACGACCAGGTAAAAGATATCAATGAAGAAAATATGGTAAAACCGGACGACGCCCACCGCTTTGTGGAAAAAACCAGGGTGGATGCCTTAGCGGTAGCGGTAGGCACCAATCACGGCACGTACCGCGGCGGTCCTAAGCTTAATTTTTCCCGTTTAGCCGAGCTTAATCATACGGTAAACGTGCCGCTTGTCATGCACGGCGGGTCAAAACTCAGCCGGGAGGATTATCAAAGCTCCATCCAGTCAGGCATTACGAAAATTAATATTGCCACAGATATGTCGATGGCTGCCGGCGAAACGCTCAAGGCTGAGCTTGCCAAAAATCAGTCGGCAAACTATATTCAACTCATGTCAATGGTAAAAAAAGGAGTTAAGGATTCAGTCCGCAGATATATGTTATCCTTTGACTGCATCTCGAAAGCGATATAGACAACAAGGGCTGAACCCCCCGGATCCATCCAAGTGGCCGGGGGTTTTTTATTTGTTGGTGCCCCCCGTTACCGCTTGTACACGGTTCTAAATTTGGTTATAATCATTAGATACACATAGTTTCGAGGTGGGATATCTTGGATGTGAAAATCACCAACCTGCTTGATATTGCCCAGTGGAAGCTTACCCCGTATCAGATTCTTGTGATCGGGTTTGCCGGGCTGATTGCAGGGGGGACAGTCCTGTTAATGCTGCCTGCGACAGCGGAGACCGGTAGGGGCTTACCCTTTATTGACGCCCTGTTTACCGCAACATCGGCTGTCTGCGTAACCGGGCTGGCAGTGGTTGATACAGGCACGCATTTTTCGCTGTTCGGCCAGCTCGTCCTTATCAGTCTGGTGCAGGCCGGCGGTCTGGGCATCATGGCCATGTCCACGCTGATGGCCATGCTGATTGGCAAACGGATCAACCTGAGGCAGCGGCTGGTGATGCAGGAGGCCCTGAATCATCTGACTGTGGCCGGCGTGGTGCGGTTAACCCAGTATATTATTAAAGTAACGCTGCTGATTGAGTTTATCGGCGGCACCATCCTGGCCTGCTGGTGGTACCGGGATTTTGGGGTGAAAGGTATTTATTATGGCTACTGGCATGCTGTTTCCTCCTTCTGCAACGCTGGTTTTGATTTGTTTGGCGGCATTCACGGCCAGTTTTCCAGTGCCACCGGCTATGTGGAGGATATTGTCGTTAATCTTGTGATCTCCGTCCTGATTATTTTAGGCGGAATCGGGTTCACCGTCATTGCCGATGTCTGGACAAACCGGCATTTTTCCCTGTTTACGCTGCATACAAAAGTGGTTTTGGTTACGACCTTATGGCTTACTGTTTTTGGCGCGGCCGTTATTTTTCTGCTGGAATACGACAACCCCGGCACCCTGGGGCAATTGTCCTGGCAGGGGAAATTGATGGCCAGCTATTTCCACTCTGTTACCCCCCGCAGCGCCGGCTGGAATACGGTCGATGTGAGCAGCCTTACTGATGCCACCTTGTTTTTTTTGATGCTGCTGATGTTTATCGGCGCTTCGCCGGCTTCCACCGGCGGCGGCATAAAAACCACCACGGCCGCGGTTATGGCGGCGGCCGTCAGGGCGCTGATCAGAGGGCGAACCGATGCGGAACTGTATGAAAGAAGAATCTCCCCGGCCATTATATATAAAGCCTTTTCCCTGCTGCTGATTTCGGCGCTGCTGGTTGTTTTCGTGACGATGATGCTGAGTATTACGGAAGAACAGCCTTTTATCAAGCTGTTATTTGAGGCAACCTCCGCTTTCGGGACAGTAGGTTTGACAACAGGCATTACACCGGAGCTGACAGTGGCCGGTAAGTTTTGGCTGATTTTAACGATGTTTGCCGGGCGGGTCGGGCCTGTCACCCTGGCGCTGGCCCTGGCCCTAAGAACCCGTAAAGGGAATTTACAGTACCCTGAAGGTAAAGTCATTATCGGCTAGGAGCGTGTTAGCATGAAGAAAAAAAACAAACAATTTGCGGTAATAGGTTTAGGCCGGTTTGGCACCAGTGTGGCCACTACGCTGTATACACTCGGGTATGAAGTCCTGGCGATTGATGCCGACGAGGACCGGATTCAGAAATTCAGTGAAGAGGTAACCCATGTAGTGCAGGCCGACACGACTGACGAAAACTCGCTCAAAGCCTTGGGTATCCGGAATTTTGACGTGGTTGTCGTCGCCATTGGCGAAGATGTGCAGGCTAATGTTTTGACGACCCTCCTGCTTAAGGACCTTGGCGTGAAGCACATCGTTGCCAAGGCCCGCAATGAACTGCATGGCAAAATGCTGGCCAAAATTGGGGCCGACCGGGTTGTTTACCCGGAGCGTGACATGGGGCAGCGGGTGGCTCATAACCTGGTATCGACAAATGTGCTGGAGTATATTGAGTTATCGCCTGATTTGAGTATTGTGGAAATTACGGCTCCCCGGGCGTTAGTCGGCCAGACCCTGGCCCAGGCCAATCTGCGGGCGAAGTATGAGGTTAATGTGGTGGCGATCAAGCGGGGGGCGGAGCTTATGGTGCCGCCCCAGCCTGATGAAAACATCCTGCCTGGCGATATTATCATCTTTGTCGGGCAAACCAAAGGCATCCAGAAACTGGAGGAATTGGAATGAACCCGGTCATTGTCAGCCCGAACAACAAATTAATTAAAGAGGTTGCCTCCCTTAAACACAAAAAATACCGGGATGAGCTGGGCCTGTTTGTGGCGGAGGGGGTCCGGCTTGTCGAGGAATGCGCCGCCTCGGCCTGGCCTGTTCATGTATGTATTTATACAGAAGCCGCCGCGGCCCGCGACCGGGCAAGACGGGTGCTTGACAGGCTGGCGGCGGCCCGGTGCCGGCTGGTGGCAGTGCCGGAAACGGTTTACAACAAATTATCCGATACGGAGCAGCCCCAGGGCATTATGGCCGTGTTGAAAAAACAGCAGGCCTCGCTGGCGCAAATGACGGCGCCTGGCGGAAAAGTTCCGTTGCTGGTAGTTCTGGACGGGATTCAGGACCCCGGCAATGCCGGTACTATTATTCGCACCGCCGATGCCGCCGGCTGTACGGGGGTGATTACGCTCAAGGGCGCAACCGATATTTACGCCGGCAAAACCGTGCGGGCGGCCATGGGGTCCCTGTTTCACCTGCCCGTATGGGAGGGGGCGGCCGCGGGCGAACTCATTACCGCGCTGAAAGCGGCGAATATCGGCATACTGGCTACGGCGCTGGAGAAAGCCGCTACCTATTATCAGGCCGACCTGAAGCAGCCTGTCGCTGTCATTTTAGGCAACGAGGGCCAGGGGGTTAGCCGGGAGCTGATTGACAAAGCCGATGGCTGCCTTACGATCCCGCTGGTGGGGGAGGCCGAGTCGCTGAATGTGGCGGTAGCTGCCGGGGTCATATTGTACGAAGCCGTAAGGCAGCGGGCAACCTTGTAATTTGCAGGCTCCTATGATATAATACGTTTAGCAATGACGGAAATTGCCATTACAGGCAGAGAGGTAGGGTCCGACGATGATGACCGCCGAATTCTTCTGGAGAATGTTCGAAGCTACCGGTTCCATTGCTGCGTATTTGTGGTATAAACGGCTCATGATGCAGTAAACTGAATAGTTGGATTCTGTTGTGTGCAATGAGGAAGAGAGTATGTTAGTCACGTTTCTACAGGGAGGATGCCGCCAAAGATTGAGAGCGGCGCCGAAACAGCTGGCAGAAGTTCACTTCCGAGCATCCCGGCTGAAGGGGTTTGCCTGTGTAGGCCAGGGCGTTTTTTCCGCGTTACAGGGAACTGAGTATAATTAGGGTGGTACCGCGAAATCAAGACTTTCGCCCCTTGTGGGGAGAAAGTCTTTTTATTTTATCCTTAGGAGGCATGTATGGAACAAGAGCTTAAGGCATTAAGAGAGACGGCGCTGCAGGAGCTGGCAGCGGCTGCCGGTAAAGAAGCGCTGAATGAGCTGAAGGTTAAGTATCTGGGAAAAAAAGGGCTGCTGACAGGGGTGTTGCGCGGCCTGGGGGCATTAAGCCCGGAAGAGCGGCCGCGAGCCGGGCAGGTTGTCAATGAGGTCAGAAATGAAATCGAGCAAATTATTGCCGCTAAGCTTGAGGCTGTCAAACAGGCCGAGGTTGCCCGGAAGCTTGCTTCGGAAACAATTGATGTGACGCTGCCGGGCCGGCAGGCTGAACTGGGGCATTTGCACCCGCTGACACTGACGCTGAATCGCATTAAGGATACGTTTATGCGCTTAGGGTTTGAGATTGCCGAGGGTCCGGAAGTGGAAACAGACTATCATAGTTTTGAAGCGTTAAATCTGCCCAAGGACCACCCGGCCCGGGATATGCAGGATACCTTTTATATCACACAGGAAATTTTGCTCAGACCCCATACCTCGCCGGTGCAGATCCGGACAATGCAGGCGTCGGAGCCCAATCAGCCCATTCGCATCATTGCCCCCGGCAAGGTATACCGCCGGGATTACGATGCCACTCATTCGCCCATGTTCCAGCAGGTGGAAGGACTGGTCGTCGATCAGGGAATCAGCTTTGCCGACTTAAAGGGCACATTGGAGCTCTTTTCCAAAGAGATATTTGGCAATAGCGTCAACGTCAGATTCCGTCCCAGTTTTTTCCCGTTTACCGAGCCCAGCGCCGAGGTCGATATCTCCTGTGTTATGTGTGCCGGCAAAGGGTGCCGGGTCTGTTCCGGCACAGGCTGGCTGGAGATACTGGGGTCCGGGATGGTTCATCCCCGGGTTCTGGAAATGAGCCGCTTTGATCCTGGCCAGGTCAGCGGGTTTGCCTTTGGCATGGGGGTTGAGCGTATTGCCATGCTGACCTACGGCATTGATGATCTAAGACTGTTTTTTGATAACGATATACGGTTTTTACGCCAGTTTTAACATAATAAAGGGGGAAGGTTATGAGAGCGTCATTTAAATGGCTCCAAGATTATGTGGAAATAAATGAAACCCCGGAAAAGCTTGCCGATAAGCTGACAATGGCCGGAATTTCGGTGGCGGCGGTGGAGTCGCTGGGGCAGAATATAACCGGTGTGGTTACCGGTAAGGTGCTGGAGATTGGCCCCCATCCGGACGCGGATAAACTGTCCGTATGCAAGGTTGATGTCGGCACAGAGCTGCTTACCATTGTTACCGGTGCAACCAATGTCCGGCCGGGAGCGATTGTGCCTGTGGCCACCGTGGGCGCCCTGCTGCCTAACGGGATGAGTATTCAGCCCACTACCTTGCGGGGCATTGTGTCTTACGGGATGTTGTGCTCAACCGAGGAGCTCAATATTGACAGCAAACTGGTATCCCCGGAAGCCCGGAAAGGGATTTACCTCCTGCCGGCCGATACGGCTGTCGGTATCGATATCCGCCCGGCCCTGGGGCTTGATGATGTTGTGCTGGAATTTGAAATCACTGCCAACAGGGCGGACTGCTTCAGTGTTATCGGCATCGCCCGGGAGATTGCGGCCTTAACCGGGGCTGCATTGAAAAAGCCAATGCTTGCCTTAAAAGAAGCAGGAGCAGAGAAGGCCAACAGCTTAACCAATATCCGGATCGACGACTCCAGCCTCTGCCCCAGGTTTGCGGCCCGGATTTTAACCGACATCAGGGTTGGTCCCTCGCCGTCCTGGCTGCAGCAGCGTTTACAGGCCGCGGGGATGCGCCCGATTAATAATGTGGTTGACGTGACCAACTTCGTTATGCTGGAATTAGGCCAGCCTATGCATGCTTATGACTATAACCTGCTGGCCCGTCACAGTCTGGTCGTCCGGAAAGCCAATCCAGGTGAAAAACTGACTACGCTGGACGGTATTAAACGGGAGCTTGCGCCGGATATGCTGGTGATTGCCGATGCCGTTCAGGCGGTGGGCATTGCCGGGGTTATGGGCGGGCTGGCCACGGAGGTAACGGCCAATACGCACAACGTATTATTGGAAGCCGCCGCTTTTAACGGCGTCAGTATTCGCCGGACCTCGCGCGCCCTCGGGCTGCGTTCCGAGGCCTCAGGCCGGTTTGAGCGGGGTGTGGATACGGCCGCTATCATCATGGCCCTGGACCGGGCGGCCAAATTACTGGAAGATATGGGGGCCTGCAAGGTATGTCCGGGTATTGTTGATGTATACCCTGACATGCAGTTGCCGAAGCAGATCGTCTTCACGGCGGCGCAAATAAATAACCATCTGGGCACAGCGATTCCCGGCAGCACAATGAAAAGCATCCTGAGCCGGCTAGGGTTCAGCCTTGATGCCGGTGAAGACAAGATTACCGCAACCGTACCTTCCTGGCGCGGCGATGTTACCCTGCCGGCTGATATCAGCGAGGAGATTGTCCGGATATACGGCTATAACAATGTGCCTTCCACCACCCCGGCCGGCACTATGGCCCAGGGGAAGCAGAGCCATTCCCAGAATATCGTCGATAAGATAAAAGAGGTGCTGACCGGCTGTGGCTTTGCCGAAATCGTATCGCTCAGTTTTACTCATCCCGGCGCCTTTGATAAGCTTAATATTCCGGCCGCCAGTCCGCTGCGTTCGGCCATCGAGGTCCTTAACCCCATTACTGACGATTTTCCTATTTTGCGCACCACCTTGCTGGGCGGGGTAATGGATACTATCGTTCGCAACCTGGCCCGGAAAAATGAGGATCTTACCATTTATGAGATTGGCGCCGTATATCTGCCGGCGCAGCTGCCGCTCCGGCAACTGCCGCAGGAGCCGCTCATGTTATGCGGGGCGATGCTGGGCAAACGTCATGGCCTGGCCTGGAACCAGACCCGGGATATGATCGATTTTTATGATGCCAAAGGCACTGTAGAGGCTGTGCTGGCAGGCTTGAGGATTGACGGCTGCCAGGTTGAGGCGGCCCTAAACCCTTCCCTGCATCCGGGCAAAACCGCCATTATAAAAAAAGACGGCGATGTCTTAGGGTACGTGGGCGAAGTACATCCGGAAGTGCTTAACGCTTATGAAATCAGCCGGAAGGTGTATTTGTTCGAGCTGTCCGTGGAAGCCCTCATTCAACATGCGGTTACTACCCCCGGTTATCAGGCGCTGCCAAAATTCCCGGCCATTACCCGCGATCTGGCCCTGGTGCTGCCTGAGACAACCCCGGCCGGGGCTGTCACCGAGGCCATCATGGACAAGGGCGGTCCTTTGTTGAGCACTGTGCAGCTGTTTGATGTATATACCGGGCAGCAGGTGGCGGCAGGCTCGCGCAGCCTGGCTTTCTCGCTTACTTTCCGGGCTCATGACCGGACACTGACTGATGCCGAAATTGATGAATACTACCAAAATACCATTGAATATCTGGAAGAGACATTTTCCGCAAAACTCAGGGTGTAAGCCGGAAAGTGTCTCTCCGAAAAAAACAAAAAAATCTTTACCTCGCCTCCCGTTTATGTTAAACTGTTAACCAGGATGGACACATTTTGTAAATGTCTGCACTGGTTGGATGTTTACTGGAAACAGATCTGTCTCCCTAGACAGGTCTGTTTTTTTAGAGGAAAAATATAAAGAGGTGAACCTATGAATTTTTTTCGGACCAAAAGTATTGCTAAGCTGAAAGAGGGGGCAGAACAAAAGGGGTTAGTAAAGAGCCTCGGCGCGACGGATCTGATTTTGTTGGGTATTGGCTGTATTATCGGCACCGGTATCTTTGTTTTAACCGGTGTGGCTGCCGCTAACTATGCCGGGCCGGGTATTATGCTATCATTTGTTATTTCCGGTTTAGCCTGTGCGTTTGCCGCGCTGGCTTATGCCGAACTGGCAGCGGTTGTACCGATTGCCGGCAGTGCCTACACCTACAGCTATGCGGCCCTGGGGGAAATTGTCGCCTGGATCGTTGGCTGGAATTTGATTTTGGAATATTCTGTAGGTTCAAGCGCCGTAGCCGCCGGCTGGTCCGGTTATGTGGTAGGCCTGCTGAAATCAGGTGGCATCGACTTGCCAAAAGCTTTTACGGCCGTGCCGGCCGACGGCGGGCTTGTCAATCTGCCGGCCATGCTGATCGCCCTGCTGCTGAGTCTATTGCTGGTCCGGGGTACGAAGGAGAGTGCTACGCTCAATAAAATCCTGGTAGTGATAAAACTGGCTGCCGTTTTTATTTTTCTGGCCCTGGCCGGCCCCAAGGTAAACCCAGCTAACTGGTCGCCACTGATGCCTTATGGATTTTCCGGGGTAGCAGCCGGGGCGGCAATTATCTTTTTTGCTTATATCGGTTTTGATGCAGTAGCCACGGCGGCGGAGGAATGCCGGAATCCCAACCGGGATTTGCCGGCAGGGATTATTGGCTCGCTGGTTATATGCACAATCCTCTATATCGTTGTGGCCGGTGTTCTGACCGGCGTGGTTCCTTATCAGGATTTGAATAATGCCGAGCCTGTTGCTTATGCCCTCCGAGCCATCGGCTATAATTTTGGCTCCGCGCTGGTGGGGACCGGGGCTATAGCCGGGATAACAACAGTATTGCTGGTTTTTATGTATGGACAGACGCGGGTATTTTTTGCCATGTCCCGCGATGGTCTGATACCGGCCAGCATCTGTAAGGTTCATCCCAAATACGGCACACCCCATATTATTACTATGGCGGCCGGGGTTGCGGTTGCCCTGATCGCCGGTTTTACCCCGATCGGTATTATTGCCGAGCTCACCAATATCGGTACCCTGTTTGCCTTTGTTGTGGCCGCGATCGGTGTATTGGTGCTGCGGTACACCCATCCTGATATTCCGCGCGCTTTTAAATGCCCGGCCGTAAAGGTTATTGCCCCGCTGGCGGTACTGTCCTGCGGCTACTTGATGGCTAATTTGCCGAAAGAAACCTGGATACGCTTTGGCATATGGTCAGTGATTGGTTTTATAGTCTATTTCGCTTATAGTTATCGTCATAGTGCATTACATAAGACGGAAGCGGCCGGCAAGGAATAATTACCGGTTCTCTGGCGGGTTATCCCGCCTTTTTATTTTTGCTAGCAGGAATTACTTTTCAGAGGCTAGAAGTATATCCACAATAAATATATTATTTCAGGTGGAGTATGTCAGAAATTAAAAATAAAGTTACCGTTGAGATATACGGCGAGAGCTATGCGCTGAAGGGTAGTCTGGAAGAGGACCGGATCAGGCGTTTAGCCGCATTGCTGGATGAACGGATGAAAAAGACGGCCAAGGCTAATCTCAGGCTGTCGCCGGCTAAGATTGCCGTTTTGACAGCATTAAACATTGCTGATGAGTTTTTGCGGCTGGAACAGGACTATCTGGAGCTGCTTGAACTGATCAAAGAGGACAAATAGCCTGTTTTTGCCCCGCTGCTTCGGTATAACACTCTGCTGTCGGGTTAATAATACTGACAGAAAAGGAGTGGTACCGTGTTTGATAGCGGTTCAATAGGACAGGTCGCTTTACGCTTAATGATCCTCTGTGCGCTGGCCCTGATTGTTGTAAGAATGATGGGCAACCGCACGGTTGGCCAGTTATCACCATTTGATTTTGTTATTATGGTTGGTATCGGCGACGTGATTGTGGCGGGGACAATGGATCAAAATCCCAGTTTGTTTGCCGGGGTGGAGGCGCTGGTGGCATTGCTGCTGCTGCAACAGGTTTTAGGCTATTTGGCCTTGAAGAGCAACACGATGCGCAAATGGTTCGAGGGCACGCCGGTAACACTGGTCAAGGACGGACGCCTGATCGAAGAGAATTTTACCAAGATCCACTTTAACTATGATGATCTGCGGCAGGAGTTGCATAAAAAAGGTCTTGATTTGTCTGATTTAAGTACGATTGAAGTGGCTCGCCTGGAAAGCTGCGGAGAGTTTACCATGCTGCGGACACCAGAAAATGATCCACTTACCAAAAAAGAATTTGAAGACTATATTAAAAATCTGTACAACAATCCACTCAGCCTGGCCGGGGAAAAGTTGACGAAATTCGAGGCTTTTATGGATGATGTGCAATATCTTGCCGCCCATCTGCGGGAGCAGGAGAAGCAAAAAGCAGGCGCCGGGGAAAAAACGTCCAGCGAGGAAAACGACTTGCAGTAAAGAGAGGAAGGGTTGTCCCTTCTTCTTTCTTATCCTGATAGCAAGGTCAACCGCCCCCTGGCTAAGGGCAACAGCGGCTTCGGCTTCCGCCCAAGGCCCGGCGCAAGCCGTGTTTTTTACATGATCAGAAAGTATATCGGTTTCTGATCATAAGTAAGAACGACTAGGGCTTCTGCCGGCGTCCTGAGGGACTTGGCACAAGCCAAGTCTTTTCTTATATTCTGTGAGAAAGGTACATTTTGGCAATGCGGGTATTATTATTTTTTATTGACGGGTTTGGCCTGGGCAGCAACAATCCCGGGGTTAATCCAATTGCCCGTTTTGGGCTGCCTGTTATTGAGCGGTTGTTCGGGCGGCCGCTGACGGCAGAGCTTGCTTTAACCTTAGCCCCGGAACGCTGCCTGGTGCCGCTGGATGCTACTTTGGGCGTGCCGGGACTGCCGCAGAGCGCAACCGGCCAGGGCGCTATTCTGACCGGCCTGAATACGGCCCGGGCCATGGGCCGCCATATTCAGGCCTTCCCGGGGCCTCAGCTTGCCCATATGATTACCGGCAACAATATTATGGGCAGGCTGGCCAAGGCCGGTTTGCCGGCAACTTCCGCCAATATGTACACCCCGAACTATTTTGAATTGGTGGCTAAACGCAAGCGCCGGCATTCGGCAATCACCCTGGCGGCCCTGAGTACCGGCCGGCAGCTAAGGTCTGTAGCGGAGATGCGGAATAAAGAAGCCGTGTATCAGGATATTACCAACGCCTCTTTGCCCGCGTGGGGAGTGCCTGATTTACCGGTGTTGACGCCAACGCAAGCCGCCGAAAATTTGGTTAATATTTCCAGGAAATATTTTTTTACTATCTTTGAATATTTTCAGACCGACAGGGCGGGCCACAAGCAGGACTGGCAGGCGGCGGCAGCTATTCTGGCACTGCTTGATGAGTTTATTGACGCAGTGGTGCGGCGGCTGCCGGCTGACACGCTGTTCCTGCTGACAAGTGACCATGGCAATTTCGAGGATATGAGTGTAAAAACCCATACGGTAAACAAGGTTCCGCTTATTGCCCTGGGCCGTCAGGCCCAGGCGGCGGTGGGCGCGGTCACTGATTTAACCGGCATTGCCCTGGCTATAGCAGCGGTTTTAGGAAAGGATGGTCCATGTGATTGAATTACTTGCGCCTGTAGGCACGAAGGAAGCGCTGACGGCGGCTGTGGAAAGCGGCGCCGACGCGGTGTATCTTGGCGGCAAAATGTTTGGCGCCAGGCACTATGCCGCCAATTTTACCGATGAGGAATTGGCGGCAGCCGTACGCTTTGCCCATCTGCGTGGCGTTCGGGTGTATATTACGGTGAATACGCTGACTGATGACAGTGAATTACCGGCTTTGGCCGATTATTTACGGCATGTAGATAAAATTGGTGTCGATGCGATTATTGTCCAGGATTTGGGCGTGGCGGTCATCGCCAGCAATATCGTGCCGGCGTTGCCGCTCCATGGCAGCACGCAGATGACGGTTCATAATTTAGCCGGGGTCCAATTCTTAGCCGCCATGGGGTTTACCAGAGTGGTATTAGCCAGGGAGCTGGCGCTGACAGATATTGAGTACATATGTAAGAATTCGCCTGTGGAAATCGAGGTTTTTATTCATGGGGCCCTGTGCATCTCCTATTCGGGGCAATGCCTGATGAGCAGCATGATTGGCGGACGCAGCGGCAACCGTGGCCGCTGTGCCCAGCCTTGCCGTCTGCCTTATACCCTTGTGGACGCCGACGGCAATGATCTTTTACAGACGGCAGATGCCGGGGAGTATCTACTGAGTCCGAAAGATTTCAATACGATCGAGGTGCTGCCTGATCTCATGCAGGCCGGGGTGGCTTCTTTTAAAATTGAGGGGCGGATGAAGCGCCCTGAGTATGTTGCCGTGGTTGTCGACGCCTACCGCCGGGCGATTGACAGGTATCTGGCAGACAGCAGTAACTATGCTGTCAGTATGCAGGACCGCAAGGATTTAGCCCAGATTTTTAACCGTGATTTTACCACCGCCCATCTCTACGGCAAAAACGGCCGGAATATGATGAGTGACCGGCGCCCCAACAACCGCGGCGTCCGGGTCGGCCGGGTGCTTGCTTATCAGGCGGCAGGCAAAATTGCCGTTATCAAACTGGATGAGCCGCTCGCTGTCGGCGATATTATTGAGTTTTGGGTTAAAGTCGGCGGCCGGGTTAATGTTACGGTGCAGACGCTGACAGTCAACGGCGCTGTGGTGACAGAGGCTCCGGCCAATACGGCGGTGTCGATGCCGGTAAGCTCGCCGGTCCGTGTCAACGACCGGGTATTTAAGGTATTTGATGTCAAACTGATGGAACGGGCCAGGACGTACTTTAGCCGCGCGGAAGCGGTGCGGCGTATCCCGGTGGATATTGTGGTCGCCGCTGAAGAGGGCAGGCCAATGGTGATAACCGTGCGGGACGCCGACGGCTTCAGCGGCCGGGCGGAGACGGCTTTCATCGCCGAAAAAGCCCGGAAAATACCGCTCACTCCGGCGAGTGTGGCTAAGCAGATGGAGCGCCTGGGCACCACTGTTTTTCGCCTGAATCAGCTGGAGTGCCGGCTGCAGGGGGAGATAATGGTTCCCCTCAGTGAGATGAATGACGCCAGGCGGCGGGCGATAGAACAGCTGGAAGCGGCCCGGCTGGCCAGGTTTACCAGGGCTGCGCTCCCCACCGGCAGCTCCCTTGCCGCCCTGCTGCCGCCGCTTACAACAGCCGGGCGGGCGAACAAACCTGAACTGGTGGTTAATGTGGATGCCCTGGACAAACTCAGGGCGGCTGTTGACAGTGGCGCGGATATTGTTATGTTTGGCGGCGAATGTTGGGGGAAACAGGCCTTATCTGCTGAAGATTATCAGCAGGCGGCAGATTATGTCCGCCGGCACAACCGTAAGATTATTTTTAATACGCCGCGCCTGGTACAGCAACAGCAATTGGACGAACTGCAGGTCAATGCGGTTTTGTTCAACCGCCTCAAGCCCGATGCGGTCAGTGTAGGAAATATCGGGACCCTCCACCTGCTGCGGGAGCTTGTTGATGTGCCGCTGCACGGAGATTACCCGTTAAATGTATATAACAGTGTCACAGCCGGATATTTGAGCAGTCTGGGCTTAGCCAGCCTGACCCTTTCACCGGAACTCAATTTTGCTCAGGTGGAAGCCATTGCCGCCCGGAAGCTGGCGCCAACAGAATGCCTGGTGCATGGGTATATAACGCTGATGATTTCTGAGTATTGTCTGCCCGGCAGTTTTTGGGGCGATAAGGCCGGACATTGTAAGCAGCCTTGCCGGCCAGGCCGGTACTGGCTTAGGGACAGAATGAACGAATTGTTTCCGGTCATGACCGACCAGTTTTGCCGCCTGCATATACTTAATGCCAAAGAGCTGTCCATGCTGCCCCATGTGCCCCGGCTTATGCGGAGCGGGTTAAGCCGGCTGCGGTTTGAAGCCAAATATAATACGGTGGGGGAAGTGGAGCAAATGACCAGTCTGTACCGTGAGCTCATTGACCAGGGAGAACGCCATCCCCTGCTGCTGCAGGATAAAGTGAGTGAGGTTGAACATGAGCATATTACACGGGGGCATTTTTTTCGCGGCGTATTATAAGAGGGTTAGAGGAGAATTTACATGGACACATCCGTGTTAGCAACGTTGGAATATAATAAGATCCGGGACATGCTGGCCGAACGCACCGGTTCGGTTATGGGCCGGGAGCTGGCGGAAAGCCTGGTGCCTGTGAGTGATGCGCCAACGGTGGCAGGCCGCCTGGCGGAAACAGCCGAGGCCCGTGAACTGTTGAATCATAGTCCCAGTGTGCCGCTCGGCGGCAGCCGCGATGTGAGGGAGGCAATAAAAAGGGCGGAGCTTGGCGCGATGCTGGAGCCCCATGAATTATTGGCGGTAGGCAGTACCTTGTACGCGGCCAGGCGTATGAAAAGTTTTTTCACTGACCTGCCTGTGGCAACACCGCTGTTACACGCCCTAGCCGGCCAGATAACCGTGTTAAGGAATGTGGAAACAACGATCGAGGCAACGGTTACTGAGCAAGGCCAGATCCGGGATGATGCCAGCGGCGAGCTGTTAAAGCTGCGCCGGGAGATCAAGCAGGCCCAGGGCCGGGTGAAAGACAGGCTGGACAGTATTCTGCGGTCCGGCGAATACCAGAAGTTCTTCCAGGATGCGTTAGTCACGATGCGCGGCGACCGGTATGTCATACCGATAAAACAGGAATATCGCAATAGTTTTCCCGGTATCGTCCATGACCAGTCGGCCAGTGGCGCCACCGTGTTTATTGAACCAATGGCCATTGTCCATTTGAATAATGATATCAAACAGCTTATGGCTGCCGAAAAAACCGAGATTGAGCGGATTTTAACCGTGGTAGCCGGTCATATTGCCAAAGCGGCAGCAGCCATTGCCGCCAACCTTGCCGTTTTAGCCCGGCTGGACTTTATTTTTGCCAAAGCAAAATTGAGTATGGATATGCACGCCACTGAACCGGTGCTGAATCAGCAGGGGTATATTAAACTGGTGCAGGCGCGCCATCCGCTGATCCCGGCCGAGCAGGTGGTTCCCATTGATGTCCAGCTTGGCCGGCATTTTACGACCTTGCTTATTACCGGGCCGAACACGGGCGGAAAAACCGTAACCCTGAAAACAGTAGGCTTATTTGCCCTTATGACCCAGGCCGGCTTGTTTGTGCCGGCGGCGCCGGATTCGGAGATGCCGGTGATCGGCAATATCTTTGCCGATATTGGCGATGAGCAGAGTATTGAACAAAGTTTAAGCACTTTCTCCGGCCATATGACTAATCTGGTTAAAATACTAACAAAAATAACGGCGAATGATTTGGTGCTTATCGACGAGATCGGGGCCGGCACCGATCCCAGTGAAGGCGCCGCCCTGGCCATGGCCATCCTGGAGTATATTCATACACTTGGCGCCAAGACCATTGCCACCACGCATTATAGTGAATTAAAAACATTTGCTTATACCAGGCCGGGAATTGAAAATGCCAGTGTAGAGTTTGATATCCAGACCCTGTGTCCCACTTACCGGCTGCTTATCGGCATACCCGGCAGCAGCAACGCCTTTGCGATCAGCCGGCGGCTTGGCCTGGGAAGTGGAATTATCGACAGAGCCAGGGCGTTGCTTAATAAGGAACATGCGGATTTTGAGACCGTGCTGCAGGCGCTGGAGGAACAAAAGAAATCCTTTACTGCCCGTTTAGATGAAGTAAAACGCCTGGAGCAGGAATTGAATAAAACAAAAGAAAAACTGGCTGCCAGGGAGCATAATCTGGCCGAAAAAAAGGCCGCAGTCCTGACAAAGGCCCAGGCAGAGGCGGCAGGCGTTATCCGTCAGGCCCGGCGGACGGCGGAAGAAGTAATCGCCGAACTGAAAGCCCAGTTTTCCGAGCATAGCGGCCGCGAGCGGCAGCAGGCCATTGAAAATGTCCGCCGGAAGCTCAAGGCCGGCAGTGCGGAGGTCAACCGGCTGGCAGCGGAGGACCGGACCGATTTGCCTGAGTTATCGCCGTCAATGGTAACTCCCGGTATGAACGTCTATGTTGCCACGTTACAACAAAAAGGCGAAGTGCTGGCCATAAGCGGCACTGATGTAACGGTACAACTGGGGGCTTTAAAATTCACGGTGCCGGTATCAGCCTGCCGGGCGCTGGCCGAGCCGGTTAAGCAGCCGGCGCCGGCTGCCGCCAAACGGAGCGGTATGCCCAGGGCTGTAAGCGCCGCCCGGCAGATTGATATTCGCGGCATGATTATTGAGGAAGCGGAAAATGTACTTGATAAATATATTGATGATGCCATTCTGGCCGGCTTAACCGAGGTGCTTATCATTCATGGCAAAGGGACAGGTGCTTTGCGCAAAGGCGTGAGCGACTACCTTAAAAATCATCCCCACATAAAAAGCATACAGATTGCTGCGCTTAATGAAGGCGGTACAGGCGCTACGATTGCCAAACTGGTTTGATTTTACTCTAGCGAACAATAATAAAACCGGGGGATAACACCCCCGGTTTTATTATTGTTAAAAATTATTTTTCCAGTTTAAGTAACGGCCAAAATTTTTGCCGTCCTGTTCATCAGGCTCTTCCGCCTCCTGGGCGGGTATTGGCTGCTGTTTAAGTGTTGGCACAGGCTGCAGATCGGCAACCGGTGCCGAGGGAACAGGTTCAGATTCGCGGGGCTGTTTTTGTGGCTCGGGCCTTGGCTCTGCTTTGGGTTTGTCTTGAGCCATGCCGCCCAGGCCGCCCAGATTATTCAACAAGCCGAGGACGGTGCTGATTGTGCCGGGATTTAGTTTGGATTTAAGCTGGGGACTGTTTAATAACGGCAATAGTGACATTAATGTATCAGGCGAGAAACCGCTGCCGCCGCTACCGCCACCGCCACCGTCACCGCCCTTTGTCAATTCACCCAGTAGTTTATGTAGAGGATTGCTGTTAGTTGCCTGTTGATTCAGGACCGGCTGGCTGACGGCATTATTTTTGTTAACAATAGAGAATAAACAGAGCAGGGCTAAAACTGTAATTAGATTGTCAGAACCTGTCCCGGCACTACTATTAGCGTCCAGCATCCGGGTTATTGAACCTAATAGCGATGAAGATCCTGGATTATCGGTATCGTTCGGCATAGTACCTCCTCCTTAAAATATGCCAGGAATTTTGGGCAGGTTTAAATCTGTGGCCAGCTTACTCATAGCTTCCTGGTTTAATTCGCGTGATTTGGCTAAGGCGTTATTAATGGTGGCTGTCAACAAATCCTGTAACAGCGCGGTATTATCGGCCATAAGATATTTTGCATTTAACTGGATGGAGATAAGCTCCTGCTGACCGTTTACGACAATTTTCACAACATCGCCGCTTGATACTTCTATTCGTTCCTGTTTCAGCTGTTCCTGAACATTATCAACATTGTTCTGAACCTTTTTCACCATTTCCATGATATTGCCAAATTGTTCAAACATGGTTATGCACCTCCTCTGTTTTTATCCGATAGCCGGCTGCCACTACTTTCATTTCAGGCGCAATAGTGGCGCAAGCTGTCGCTGATAAGATATTTGTTTATCCAATTTATTCAATTCAGCATTTTTTGTGAGTGTCCATACTTTTTCAGAGACCAAATACGCTTATCTTTCATATATTGGATTAGAAAAAAGTTCAATGTGAGGGTGGGTGGGAAATATGCGCGTGCGGAAATATCCACGAAATCCAGGCGTGACTGCAGCCAAAGCAGCAAAAATAGAAGAACAAGCCGAACCGCAGGAGGTTAACGAACAACCGGAAAAACTGCCGGAAAAACTACCGGCAACCGTACCGCCAAAACCGGTGTCCGGCCGTGGACCGGCTGCGTTCCTGAGGAAAGTAATGGAAAACCCCAGCTTCAACATTCAGTTGATGGTGATTCTCTTAACACTGGCCTCGGAAAATTTTTCTATGGACAGGCGGCTTGACTCCATGACTTCCACAGTAGACAAAATAAGAAACGTTACGGACGTAATTAACAGCACAATGCAGTCGGTAAAGGTGGCAACCGATGCGCCTAAACAAATCAGAAGACTATTTGAAACAAATAAAAATTAGGGCTAAATGCCTGTTGCGGTCAGTAACACTTCCTGCACGAACTGTATATATTGAAGTAGAAGGGCGGGCGGTACTTCGCCCTCGTTAGCAGAGTAGGAAAGAGGAGGAATTGTTAATGTCTCGTGGTGGATTTGGCCGCAATGGTTTCAGTGGCATCTGGATTATCATCATTATCCTGTTACTGTTCTTTTTCGATAGTGATGATACTTCACTATAGCCTTTACTTACAGAGGAACACACGGCAATAGCGTGTGACCCAAAAAACAGGGTTCATATAATTAAAGTAAGGACAGACACAAATTTTAAGGAGATTGGGAGGAGGAAAATATAATGGCACGTGGCTTTGGCGGTTGCGGAGGTTTTGGTGGTGGGTTTGGCGGTAGCTGGATCATTATTATAATAATTATAATTTTACTTCTTTGTTTCTGTGACAACGACAACGGAATCACCAGTTGCTAACCTCTAATAAATGTATATGCGACAAAGGGAAAAAAAACACGCGTAAAATTGCGCGTGTTTTTTAGTCCCTATAAACCTAATTCTTTTTTACCGGCTCAGTCGGTCTGGGCGGCGGCGGCGGGGCCTGGGGGGACAAGGGGCTTGTATCGCTCTTCACCGGCGGCGGCGGGGGTGGCACTTTTTCGTCAATACCGGATTTCTCCCCGGCGCTGCCGGTTTCATCCGGCTTGCCGTCCTTGTCGTCTTTAACATCTTTGGTTACGGCTGCTGTAGAATGCTTGTTAGGCTGAGTCCCTTCAACAAACAGCTCGTTGCGTCCATCCTGATTTTCCGGATCAGTAAGCAATAAGCCATCTTTGGTTGATATCCGGGCAGCTACGATGCCGGAGGGCCGCACGAAATCACGGGCAACGTACTTCGGCGCCACGTCGCGCATAAAGCTTCGCCAGATAGTGGCGGGAATGGTGCCGCCGGTAACAACGCCTAAATATTCGGGATTGTCGCAGCCCATCCATACTGCGGCGACTAAGTCCGGGGTATAGCCGACAAACCAGGCATCCTTATAATCACTGGTAGTGCCGGTTTTCCCGGCGGCAGGCCGCCCAAAGTAAGCGCCGGCACCGGTACCGCTGGTCATAGCCCCGCGCAGCATATCAGTAAGCAGGTAGGCGCTGCGCTCATTGACAACCACTTTTTCTTTCGGGGTTGCTTGTTCGATGACCTTGCCATTGCGATCAACTATTTTAAGAATCGCTGTCGGTTCGACCCGGATGCCATTATTGGCTAATACGCCATAAGCACTGGTGATTTCCAGGGGCGTAACCCCCCTGGTAAGGCCGCCAAGCGACATAGCCAGATTGCGGTCATTGGTGTTGCCTTTTAACACCAGGGTGGAGATACCCATTTGCTGGGCATAATATAAGGCCTTATCAATACCTGTTTGCTGGGCCAGTTTTACGGTTACAACATTGAGCGACTGCTCCAGGGCGGAACGGAGGGTAACGGGACCGCGGAATTTCCGGTCATAGTTTACAGGCGACCAGCTGCCAAAGCTTACCGGACTGTCATCAATCATGCTGGCGGGGGTAAGTCCGCTTTCAATCGCCGCCAGGTAGACAAAAGGCTTAAAGGCGGAACCAGGCTGCCGTTCAGCTAAAACCGCCCGGTTGAACTGATCATTGCCGCGCCCGCCGACCATGGCCTTAATATAACCGGTTTGGGGCTCGATCGCCACCAGGGCTCCCTGGGGCTGCTTAATGCCATTTTCGGTGCGCTTGGTCGGCAGCTGGGTCATGGCCTGTTCAGCAGCGGCCTGCATTTCCAGGTCCAGTGTCGTATAGACCTTAAGGCCGTCTTTATACACGGCGTCGGCCCCGTATTTATCAATAAGCAACTGCATAATGTAATCGGTAAAATAGGAAGCAGTCGACATATTGGCAACCGACCGGGTAGTGATTTTAATCTCGGTGGTTCGTGCTTTGGCCGCAGTTGCCGAGTCAATATAGCCATACTTGACCATCTGGTCAAGTACGACCGACTGGCGGTCCTTGGCGGCTTTCAAGTTGCTGGCGGGAGAATAATAGTTAGGGCTTTTGGGGATACCGGCTATCATTGCACATTCGGCCAGATTCAAATCCTCAACATTTTTGCCAAAATAGATCTGGGCAGCGGTTTGCACCCCGTAAGCTCCCTGGCCAAAATAAATTTGGTTCATGTACATCTCTAAGATTTCATTTTTGCTGTATTGGCGTTCGATCTGTAAAGACAAAAATGCTTCCTGGATTTTACGCTTAAGTGTCTGTTCCTGTGAGAGCAGGGCGTTTCTGGCTAACTGCTGGGTGATTGTGCTCCCGCCTTCCGAGATGCCTCTGTTCGTCAGGTTTGACCAGGTTGCCCGCAAAATCCCCCGGGGATCAACCCCGCTGTGCTGATAGAAACGGGTATCTTCGGCAGCAATAAAAGCATTTTGCAGGTTTTTGGGAATTTTATTGATAGATACGGGCAACCGGTTTTCCACAGAATGGATCGTCGTTATCAGTTTGCCGTTGGCATCAAAAATCTGTGATGATACAGCCGGACGTATTTCGCCCTTTAAACTGGGCATCGTATGGATACTGGCTGTTAAAAAACCCAGGCCGGCGCCTGTCAGCATAACCAGGAAGATGACGACCGCAATCACGGTAATCGTGCGTGTGTTTTTCCTGGGTTTGCGTTTATTTTCACGGTCTTTATCTTGCATGGCTTTCTCCCCTTATAATTCTTATAAATCTAATTTCTTGCAGTCAGAACAGGATTTGATCCGCTAATCATTATACCACAAAAAATTATCATGCGGCTTAAAAAGTGCTAAAATAGATCCTTGCCTGTCGGCTGGTAGCTAAAAATTGACAACCCGTTTATCTTCGGGTATAGTATATATAGTAAAATATGTGGGAAAATGTGATGAATAGGAAAAGTAAGCTGGATGAGCCTTGCAGAGAGCCAGGGGCTGGTGGAACCCGGCAGGTGAACCAACCGAAATACACCTAGGAGCAGCAGGCTGAACATGGATGCAGCTTGTCAGCTCTAAACGGTAGAATAATGGCGAGGCCATTTTTCGCAAACCAAGGCGGAGGAGGGAGGCATACCGGACGTATGCCGACTGACGACAACGATGGGTTGCGGAAAATAGACCGTCAGTATTCACCGGATTAGACCTGATAAGCTGCTTGAAGTAGGCCGGGCCGGATGCCGCCGTTACCGGGCTGAAGAAGTTTTTAACTTCGCTTGAGAGGCTGAACATTCAGCAACAAGGGTGGTACCACGGGTTGTTCCCCGTCCCTGACCAGGGACGGTTTTTTATTTTTTACCGGCAATAAAGGAGGATTTCACAATGTCTGTACTAAACACACTCCGGGAACGGGGCTTTATCCAGCAACTGACTCATGAAGAGGAGATCGGTGAGCTATTGGCCAAGGAAAAAATCACCTTTTATATTGGCTTTGATCCCACGGCCGACAGCCTGCACGTCGGTCATTTCCTGGGCATGATGGTAATGGCCCATATGCAGCAGGCCGGTCACCGCCCTATTTGCCTGATCGGCGGCGGCACGGCAATGGTCGGAGACCCCTCCGGCAAATCCGATATGCGCAAGATGATGACAAGTGCAACGATTGCCCACAACGGGGAGCGTTTTAAAAAACAGATGCAGCGTTTTATTGATTTTTCTGACGATAAAGCCTTAATGGCAAATAATGCCGACTGGTTGTTAACTCTCAACTATGTCCAGTTTTTGCGGGATATAGGCGTACATTTTTCCGTCAATCGCATGCTGACGGCCGAGTGTTTTAAGCAGCGGCTGGATAAAGGCTTGTCCTTCCTGGAATTCAACTATATGTTGATGCAGGGTTATGACTTCCTGGAACTCAACCGCCGGTTTGACTGTGTTATGCAGATGGGCGGTGACGACCAGTGGTCCAACATCCTGGCCGGGGCGGATCTTATCAGGCGCAAGGAGGGAAAACCGGCCTATGGGCTGACTTTTACCCTGCTGACGACCAGTGACGGGCGCAAGATGGGCAAGACGGAAAAAGGGGCTCTCTGGCTGGATGCGGAGAAAACGTCACCTTATGATTTTTATCAGTACTGGCGCAATGTTGATGACGCTGATGTGGAAAAATGTCTGGCGCTGCTGACCTTTTTACCGATGACCGAGGTCCGGCGGCTTGGCGCCCTTAAGGACAAGGAAATTAATCTTGCCAAAAAAACACTGGCCTTTGAGGTAACTAAGCTGATTCACGGTCAGTCTGAAGCCGAGAAAGCCCAGCAGGCGGCCGAGGCCCTGTTCGGCGGCGCCGGCAAACTGGATAATGCCCCCACCGTGTCGGTAACGGCTGATACAATCGGTGCCAAGCTGCTGGATGTGCTTGTGACCACCGGCATTATCCCGTCTAAAAGCGAGGGCCGCAGACTGATTCAGCAGGGTGGGCTTTATATCGGCGATGACAAGGTTGCCGATCCGGATTTTCTGCTTACTGCCGGCCTGTTTGAAAATAACAGCCTGCTGGTGCGTAAAGGCAAAAAGAATTATCATCGGATTATTATCGAATAAACCTCCAGGAAAAATAAAAACGGGTCGCACCTGCGACCCAATTTTTATTTTCACCGCTTGCCTGCCAGCTGTTTTTTCGTCTCTTCAAGGGTTGTGTCATCAACCGGAGCCATTTGTGCTTCCGCCATTTCCACCAGCTTTTTGACCATTTGCCCGCCGATATGTCCGCCCAGGCGGCCGCCGATTTTTCCGGTCTCGGCGGTCGTCATGTTTTTCCAGCCGGCCGTGTCAATTTTTTCTTTAAGCCCCAGTTCTTCGGCAATTTCGGTTTTCCTGGCCTGTAAAATATTTTCATAGTTAGCGGCGGTTATTTTTTTATTCATCTCCTGGCCAAGGGTTTCATTGGCCACACGCATTTTCAGCTTTTCTAAGCGGCCCAAGTGAATCGCCTCCCCGTATTGTTATTGTAAGGGCAATAATGAGTATTTGGTAATGGCTATTCATAGTATTCCCGGTGATTTTATTATCATGATTTGTAATATATGAGTAACCAATAACCGGCTTTGGCCATATATATAATTAATGAACGAAGTATAGTGGTTTAGAGGAGGGAGAGACATGCGGTTTTCCGTGCGGCGAAAGCGTACAATACCACTCTTGCCACTAGCTATTATCCTCTTGGGAACTGTATTGGTGCTCTTTTTCTGGCAGATTGACACCCACTTAAAGCCAACACTTATGGCAATTGCCGAAGCAAGAGCCACCTTTATTGCAACCTACGCCATTAATAATGTAATTAATAAGGAAGTCAGTCTGACGATTGACCCCAAGACGCTCGTAAATGTTACCCTGGATGAACATGGCCGGGTAGTGCTGATTCAGCCGAATACCATGGAATTTAACAGACTGGCGGCCGATACGACGATAAAAGTCCAGGAGGCGCTGAGAGCGGTAAAGGAAGAAAAGATTCGCATACCGATCGGTCAAGTGTTTGGCAGCCAGATGCTGGCTAGCTGGGGTCCTAGAATCACGGTTACCATCATTCCCGTCGGTACGGTCCAGGTCAAAGTAATTGATAAGTTTGAACAAGCCGGCATCAACCAGACCCGGCATATGGTTTATCTTGTTGCCACTACCCAGGTCCGTATCGTAGTGCCGCTGGTCAGTGAAAGTGTAAGCATTAATACCCAGGTGCCTATCGCCGAATATGTTGTTGTCGGGGAGGTTCCCAATACATATGTTCAGTTTCCGTTCCCCCTGCAGGGTGACCTGTTAAATGGCGGCATGGGCGGCAATAATAATGCTAATGCCAAATCAGTGAACTGAGGAAAAGCTTGACAACAGCAGGACCTGATAAAAGCACATGCTGCAGCATGTGCTTTTATCAGTGGCAGTCAGCGAATGGATTTTAAAAATGAGCTTTGCCAATACCTGACTATTATGTTACAATATTGGCGATTCACATAGTCTGAGAGGAGTATTACAATGTCGGGACATTCAAAATGGGCTAATATAAAACACAAAAAAGGCAAAATGGATGCCGTTCGCGGCAAGATTACCACCAAGATTGGCCGTGAAATTACGATTGCGGTAAGAATGGGCGGCTCTGACCCCACAGGCAACATGCGCTTAAAGCTGGCGCTGCAAAAGGCTAAAGAAAACAATATTCCGAAAGAAAATATTCAGCGGGCTATTCAAAAAGGGGCCGGGGCTCTGGAAGGCAGCAATTATGAAGAAATAGGCTATGAAGGCTATGGCCCCGGCGGGGTTGCCATCATGGTTGAGGCCATGACTGACAACCGTAACCGGACGGCGGCCGATGTAAGGCATCTGTTTGCAAAATTTGGCGGTAATCTCGGTGAGTCCGGGTGCGTTTCCTGGATGTTTAAACAAAAAGGGGTATTTGTTGTTGAACAGGACGGGCTTAAGGAAGAAGAGCTGATGCTTCTGGCGCTGGATGCAGGGGCCGAGGATTTTGAGGCGGTTGACGGTCAGTTCGAAATCACGACGGCTCCTGATGATTTTGAAAAGGTGCAGGCCGCGTTGGAAGAAAGTAATATAAAAACAGTGGTTGCCCGTGTTACCATGGTGCCGGAAACGACAACCAGCCTGGCCGGTGATGAGGCGGTAAAGATGGTGAAGCTGCTGGACGCCCTTGAAGATCATGATGATATTCAGGAAGTATATACCAATTTTGATATTCCTGAAGATATGGAAGCTTAATGAGCAGGCGGCAGCCTGCTTTATTATTTTCAGGTTTAATTGGCCGGCAGGTATAATATTTGTATAATTTGGTAAAAATACTGGCAACACTAAAGAAAGGAGTGTTGTCTACATGTCGATTAAAAAATTACTGGCGAAAATTTCCGCGCTGCGTTCTGTCAAAGGGTTTAGCAAACCGGTATATCTCCGGTCGGTTGTAATTGGCGGCCTAATATTATTATTGTCTGGCATCGGGTATTACGTGTTCCAGCTAAATGATGGCGGCAGCCTGCTGGTGCCGCCCCAAGAGAGTGAAGTTGTAAAACAGGATGGAAAAATTAAAATTTCAGCAAATACAGATATAGTACAAAAAATAACCTATACAAAGTGCAATGAACAGGAAATTTTTAAAACAAAGCCGCCTGACAATTTAGTGGGTCTTAATTTCAGTCAGGTGCAGAAAATTTATAATGGCTGGTCCATTGACAAGTTTGATACCAAAGAGGTTGAAATGTCGCTGAAAGTGGACAGCCTGTGCCGCGAACATGCCAATAATATGTTTATTGGCATCAAGGAGGACAAAGTAACGGTTTTCTATGGCGTACCCGGGCCTAAAGCCATTGTTAAAGAAGTAACTAAAATACCGATTACGGCGCTCATGCCGCAGGATGTTGAGGAATTACGGCAGGGCCTGGTAGTCCAGTCCAAAGAGGAGTTATTAAGAACTTTGGAGGGAATGCAGGCACGTTAAAGAGAGGGAAACCTCTCTTTTTGCTTTTTTTTAACAGGATAATGGCCAAAAGCTGTCGAATATAACGGAGAAAAAAGGGGGCAGCAAATGATAGCATTAGGAATCGATCCCGGCACAGCGATCTGTGGTTACGGGTTGGTCGAGGCACAAGGCAGCAGGATAAGAGCGCTTACCTATGGGGTTGTTGAAACGACACCGGACATGGAGGGTGCGATGCGGCTAAAGAAAGTTCACCGGGAGATCGATCTGCTGATTAAGCAATATAAACCGGATATTATGGGTGTTGAGCAATTATTTGTGAATAAGAATGTACGGACAGTCATGGCAGTGGGCCAGGCGCGGGGGGTCATCCTCCTGGCGGCAGCGCAAAATGCCCTGAAACTGGCCGAATACACGCCTTTGCAGGTAAAGCAGGCTGTTACCGGTTATGGGAAAGCCACTAAGGAACAAGTAATCTATATGACGCAAAGGTTGCTGAGTTTACCTGGCAAACCGCATCCGGATGATGCCGCCGATGCGCTGGCGGTGGCCATCTGCACGATACACTGCGGGAATATAAACAGGATGAGGGTAACAAATGATAGGTTATGTTAAAGGCATAGTTACTCATTTATTTGCCGATTATTGTTTTGTTGATGTCCAGGGGATCGGCTACAGGCTGTTTATTCCCCATTCAACCAGGCAAAAACTGGTAACCGGTCAGCCGGCGACCTTATTTACTTATTTGAATGTGCGGGAGGATGCGCTAACCTTACATGGCTTTTACACGCAGGAAGAATATGAGCTATTCCTGCACCTGATTTCAGTATCCGGAATCGGACCCAAGGTAGCGGCCGGTGTTTTATCAGCAATTACACCGCCTAATTTCCGGGCTGCCATTAGTGGCAATAATACGGTCCTACTGACAAAATTGCCTGGTATCGGTAAAAAGACGGCCGAGCGGATGATCCTGGAATTGAAAGATAAAATAGGCATTGACGCTGAATTTACTGCCGGTTCTCCCGGGCAACCCACCCCGGAACCGGGCCTGCAGGGGGATATCCTGCAGGAAACTGTCCAGGCACTGGCTGCCCTGGGCTACAACCAGGCCGAAACAATACCGGTTATAAAAAGAGTGTATGAACGGGAAAAAAGCACCCAGGCAGAGTTGTCGCTGGAGCATTTGCTCAGGCTTACATTAAAAGAATTTGGCCGGAGGTAGCTGGGAGGTATCAAGCTGGTGGAAGAACGTGTTATGGAGCCGGGTGAGCTGGAGGTTGACTCATGGCAGTACAGCCTGCGGCCACGGCGCCTAGTCGAATATATTGGTCAGGATCAGGTAAAAAACAATCTCTCGATATTTGTTCAGGCCGCACTGGCCAGAGGCGAAGCCCTTGACCATGTTTTGCTGTACGGGCCGCCTGGTTTGGGGAAAACTACCCTGGCCGGCATCGTCGCCAACGAGCTTGGCGTTAATTTCCGGATTACATCAGGCCCTGCGATTGAACGCCCTGGTGATCTGGCTTCCCTGTTAACTAATCTGGGCGAGAAGGATGTACTGTTTATTGACGAGATCCACCGCCTGTCCCGGGCGGTAGAAGAGGTTTTGTATTCGGCAATGGAGGATTATGCCCTTGATATTATTATTGGCAAAGGCCCGTCGGCCCGCTCCATTCGTCTGGATTTACCCAAATTTACGCTAATCGGGGCGACGACCAAAGCCGGCGCTCTGGCGGCACCGCTGCGTGACCGGTTTGGTGTAATCTGCCGGCTGGAATATTATGAAGCCGAGCATTTAGTATGTATAGTCAACAGAGCCGCTGAGATTCTTAAGGTAGACATTGAGCCGCGGGGAGCGCAGGAGATTGCCAGGCGTTCCCGGGGCACACCCCGGATTGCCAACCGTCTCCTGAAACGGGTGCGGGACTTCGCCCAGGTAACCAGTAATGGCATCATCACCGATGCCCTGGCCGATAAAGCGCTGGAGCTTTTAGAAATAGATAAGCGCGGCCTGGACAAAACCGACCGGAACATGCTGGCCGCTATTATTAAAAAATTTAAGGGCGGGCCGGTTGGACTGGATACCCTGGCGGCGGCCATCAGTGAAGAAACGGAGACGATTGAAGATGTCTATGAGCCGTTTTTGCTGCAAATGGGCTTTATTGCCAGGACGCCGCGGGGACGGATCGCCACGCCGGCCGCCTACGCGCATCTCAATCTTGCCTATGATGAGAAAAATGATTCCCAGGAAAAATTGTGGTAGGTGACGAAAGGTTATGCGCATGCTGCTGCATGTTTGTTGCGGACCCTGTTCCGTATTTCCTTTAAAATATTTGCAGGAAAAATACCCGGCCAGCCAGATAACCGGTTATTTTTACAACCCTAATATTCATCCCTACAAAGAGTTTGTCCGGCGTCTGGACACACTCAAAAATTTTGCCGGCCAAATCGGCCTCGCTAATCTGGTTATTGATGAGAGTTATACACTGGAAGAATTCCTGCTGCAGGCGCTGACGGCTCCGGCCGGCCGCTGCCGGTCCTGTTACGACCTCAGGCTGCTGCAGACTGCCCGGTATGCCAGGCTGCACGGTTTTGACTGTTTCAGCACGACGCTGTTAGTCAGCCCTTACCAACAGCACGAAGTAATAAAAGCAGCCGGCGAAAGCGCCGCCAGGGCGGAGGGGATTGAGTTCTGTTATCACGATTTTCGCCCCGGCTGGCAGGAAGGCGTAAGAATAAGCCGGGAGCTTGAAATGTACCGCCAGCCCTACTGTGGTTGTGTGTTGAGCGAAAGAGACCGGTATTACAAACCAGGCAGGAGGAACAACTGATGCCCGGAGGATTTGATTCGTTCGGCAAACTGCTGATGGTGACAGGGGCTGTGCTGCTTGTTGCCGGCCTGCTATTTCATTTTGGCGGCAAATTTTTGAGTCTGGGCCGGCTGCCGGGCGATATACAGATTGAGCGCGGCAATTTCAGCTTTCACTTTCCCCTGGTAACCTCTATTCTTTTAAGTATTATTGTGACAATCATCCTGAATCTGATAATAAGAAAATAGCGGTGGAGGTATGCGGGTGCCAAAATTTATGTTAAAATGGATGATGTTTGTTGTTTTTTTATTGACGCCTTTAGCCGGTTATTCTCACGCCGATGCTACCGGACCCGAGGCGGATGTAGCGTTTTTTGAGCCAAGCCTGCGGGTGGGAATTTTAATCAATCAGCCCAGTGTCCAGGTTTCGGCCGGGGCAGATTTTGACCTGACCGATCCAGCCACCGGCAAAGTATTGTTTACCTTCCGCGCCGGGGATAAGGTCACTATTGCCGCCCAGGAGAAGACCCTTAGCGTTAACGGGGCAACGGCCGCGGCCAAGGGCTTCAGGGTTGTTGTCCGGAAAAATGAGACTTTACAGGCGGTTGAGCAGCTGGCACAGGTCAATAACCGCCGCTACCGGGGCGACCTCAGTATTCACCGCACAGCAGGCAAAACGGGGTTGACGGTGGTCAATACGCTGCCTGTAGAACAATATTTGTACGGGGTTATTAAGAATGAGATTTCGCCCGAATGGCCGCTGGAGGCGGTGAAGGCGCAGGCTGTCGCGGCCCGCACTTATGCCTTGGCCAGTTATGATAAACACAAAGCGGATGGATTTGATGTATGCTCGACAACTGACTGCCAGGTATACGGGGGCCGGGAAAGCGAAGCTCCCCGGGCGCTGGCGGCGGTGGATGCGACCCGCGGTCTGGTATTGAAGCACAGCGGCAAATTAATCACCGCTTATTTTCACAGCAGTTCCGGGGGGTATACCGAAAACAGCGAGAATGTCTGGTCCACACCGTTGCCTTATTTGCGGGGGGTGGTGGATTACGATCAGAACTGCCCTAACTTTACCTGGGAGAAGCGGCTGACTGCGGCTGAGCTTAATCAGGCAATCAGTAAGGCCGGTTACAACATTGGCAGCTTACAGGCCATCGAACTGTCCCCGCTTGCCAAGCCGCCGGTTGCCGACGCTGACCGGGGCATATCCGGGCGGGTAAAAACGGTCCGGCTGCAGGGCAGCAACGGCAGTGTGGAAATAGCGGGAACGCAGTTGAGAAGTATGCTGGAACTGAAAAGTACGTTATTTGATATTCATCTACCGGCTGCGGGAACCAAAGCCTTGCTGCCGGCTGCTGACGGCGCCAAGAAAAAAAGAGCGTCGTCCCGCCAAAAAAAACAGCAGGCAGGCCCGGTTGATCCTAATATCCGCACATTAAACGGCAGTCCTGCTGAGGCGGTTGTGATTACCGGCTCCGGCTGGGGCCATGGGCTTGGCTTATCCCAATGGGGGGCCAAAGCGATGGCGGAACAGGCCCCGCCTGGCAATAGGGAATATTTTAAGGATATATTGCAACACTACTACCAAGGTGTACAAATTAAAAAAGCCTATTTGTAGGATCTAGTACTTCATCGCCCGCAAAACCAGTGATAGATTGTGCATCTTTTTCCGCACTGCATCGTTGTCGCCTCCTTACATATAGTCGCAATGCGCGGTTCCTCCGCCTTGCATTGCGGAAATCTGCGCAATCTATTCCAGCGGTTTTAAACAGATAATGTACTAATAAAGGAGTTATATGCTGGTTTCAGATTTTGATTACCATTTACCGGAGGAATTAATTGCCCAACACCCGGTGGAGCCGCGCGACCACTCCCGGCTGCTGCTGCTGGACAGGAAGACAGGGGTGATTGAACATAAAATTTTTTTTGATCTGCCGCATTTTTTACAACCAGGGGATACCCTGGTTTTTAATGATACCCGGGTAATTCCCGCCAGGCTGCTGGGGGTTAAGCCCGAAACCGGGGGTAAAGTCGAGGTTTTTTTATTAAACCGGACAACAAAAGACGAGTGGGAAGTGCTGGTCAAACCCGGCAAGCGGGCCAAACCGGGAACAATCATTGAATTTGGCGCGGCTTTACGGTGTCAAGTGGTGTCGACTACTGATTTTGGCGGCCGTATTGTCAGATTTGCGTATGAGGGAATTTTTGAAGAAATCCTTGACGTGCTGGGGGAGACGCCTTTGCCGCCGTATATTAAAGCCCGGCTGACAGATAAAGAGCGTTATCAGACTGTCTATGCCCGGGAGAGGGGATCGGCTGCTGCCCCGACCGCCGGGCTTCACTTCACCCGGGACCTGATGGAAAAAATCCGGGCTGTGGGGGTCAACCTGGCTTTTGTTACCCTCCATGTGGGGCTGGGGACGTTCCGGCCGGTAGCGGTGGAGGATATTACCAAGCATGTAATGCACAAAGAGTATTATTCGATACCGGCCGCAACGGCGCTGGTTGTGAATAAGACCCTGGCGGCCGGCAACAGGGTAATTGCCGTTGGCACCACCGCCGTCCGGACGCTGGAGACGGCGGGGGTGAGCGGCCGGCTGCAGTCTGGCAGCGGCTGGACCGAGATATTTATTTACCCCGGTTATGAATTTAAGATTGTTAAAGCGCTGATCACCAATTTTCACCTCCCCCAATCGACCCTGCTGATGCTGATCAGCGCCCTGGCCGGGCGGGAGAATATTTTTAACGCGTACCGGCAGGCTGTCGACAAACGGTACCGTTTTTTCAGCTTTGGTGACGCTATGTTTATCCGCTGACTAACCTGCTCTAATACTCCCGCTTCTGCAAGCGGCGAGTAAAGAGCAGCTAAGTCTACTTTATTATTTGATTTCTTTTGTTGGAGGTACTGTCTATGGCTATTACCTATGAATTAATCAGGCGCTGCCCGCAAACGGGGGCCAGGGCCGGCCGGCTTTATACGCCGCATGGCGTGTTTGATACGCCTATTTTTATGCCTGTCGGCACCCAGGCCACGGTGAAAGCGATGTCGCCGGCTGAGCTTAAGGCGATGGGGGCAGGTATAATTCTAAGCAATACGTATCATTTATATTTGCGCCCAGGCCATGACCTGGTTGCCGAAGCCGGGGGACTGCACAAGTTTATGCAGTGGGACCGCGGCATCCTCACCGACAGCGGCGGTTTTCAGGTATTCAGCCTGGGGCCGCTGCGCAAGATAACAGAGGACGGCGTGACCTTCCGCTCGCATATTGACGGTTCCAAGCACTTTCTCTCACCGGAAAAAGCGGTTGAGGTGCAAATGGCGCTCGGCGCCGATATCATCATGGCCTTTGACGAGTGTGTTCCCTATCCGGCCGACCATAATTATGCCCGCCAGTCGACGGAGCGTACCACGCGCTGGGCTGAACGCTGCCGCCAGGCCCATACCCGCAAGGACCAGGCCCTGTTTGGCATTGTGCAGGGCGGAATGTACAAGGATCTCCGGTCGCTGAGCGCCACAGACCTCGTTGCCCTGGATTTTCCCGGCTATGCGATCGGCGGCCTCAGTGTCGGCGAGCCCAAGCCGCTGATGTATGAAATGCTGGACCATACGGTTCCCCTGCTGCCGGAAAATAAGCCCCGCTATCTGATGGGGGTAGGCACGCCCGATTGCCTGGTGGAGGGGGTTATGTACGGTATTGATATGTTTGACTGTGTGTTTCCGACCCGGGTGGCGCGCAATGGCACGGTCATGACCAGCCGCGGCCGGCTGGTTGTGAAAAACGCTGAATTTGCCCGCGATTTCCAGCCGCTTGATCCGGAGTGCGGCTGTTATACATGCCGGAATTTTTCCCGGGCTTATGTGCGGCATTTATTGAAAACGGAAGAGATTTTCGGCCTGCGCCTGACGACCACGCATAACCTGCATTTTCTGCTTAATTTCATGCGGGAAATGCGCAAGGCCATTCTGGAAGATCGCTTTTTAGCATTCCGGGAAGAGTTTTGGTCTCATTATCGTAAATAATAAAGGATTTATCACAATTGTGTGGAATATACTTCCTAGTAAGTAACAGGAGGTGATTTGTTAATGCCATCGTTTTCACCCGAAACTATGCAAGCCATTCAGGCTTCATGGCCGATTGTTTTAATGGGCGTTATTTTCTATTTTTTGTTGTACCGTCCACAAAAGAAAGAACAGCAGCGCCGCCAGGAGTTGCTAAGCAATCTGAAAAAAGGCGAGCGTATTGTGACAATCGGCGGACTCTACGGTACGATTACCGCACTGGATGACAAAACTGTAACAATTAAAATTGCCGATAAAGTTGAAGTTGATGTGTCCCGTACTGCCGTCAGCCACCATCAAAATCAGCCTAAATCCTAATAACAATTGCCGGCACTAAGATTTTTCACTTAAGGACTTGGTATAAACCAAGTCTTTTCTTAAGGGGAGGGAAAGCAGCGTGGAAGTAAATAAAAATGCCAAACTGGAATTGCGCAAAAGTATTTTAGCCGTTAGGCGGGGCCTGACCCGGGAGGAGGTAGCCGCCGGCAGCAAACGTTTTGCTGAACATCTTTGTAACTGGCCGGTATACAAAGCTGCGAAAAATATTATGCTATATTTGGCAATGCCCGATGAGCCCCATCTGGAGCAGGTGATCACACACGCCCTGGCGGCCGGCAAAACAGTGTGTGTGCCGCATATGCGCGAGACCAGGGGGTTGATGGACGCGGCCATTATCGCGAACCTGGATGATCTGGTGGTAGGTCAGTTTAATCTCCTGACACCTAATCCGGCCACCTTGAAGCTGCTGGAACCAGGCGAGCTCGACCTTGTCATTGTCCCCGGCGTGGCCTATGACAAAGCAGGACGCCGGTTGGGGATGGGCGCCGGCTATTATGACCGCTTTTTGCTTAAAGCGAATAAAGCCGAGCTGATCGGCGCGGCCTGGGCGGCGCAAATTTTAGCAACGGTGCCGACTGACGAACATGACCGGCCAGTCAATTATTTACTTACTGAAGATGGCATATTTACGTGCAGGGAAGGCAAAATGTAATTAACGGCATTTGCCCTGGTACTGCCATGAATTCAATATGGCTACGAGATATTCGGGACAGGCAAAAGCTGATTTTTTGATAAACGGAGGAATAAGACAATGTCAGCAGCAATTATTGAGCAACCCCTCACTGTTGCCCAGTTAAAAGCAGACCATGAAGTAAACGTTTATCTTACCCGCAGTACCCAATATCTCGGCAGCCTCGGTTTTACGGAACATGGTCTCAGACATGCCGGCATTGTTTCGGCGTTAGCCTATAAGGTATTGCAGGAGCTGGACTATCCGGTGCGGGAGTGCGAACTCGCCGCTATTGCCGGCTATCTACATGATATTGCCAATATGATTAACCGGTATAATCACGGTGGCTCCGGCGCCATCATGTCTTATTCCATCCTTAGCCGCCTGGGGATGCCGCCGGAGGAGATTGCCTTAGTCATTTCAGCGATCGGCAATCATGAGGAAGAACGGGGCAATGCCGTCAATCATGTTGCCGCCGCGCTGATCCTGGCTGATAAATCGGATGTTCACCGGGCGCGGGTAACCAATCGCGACTTTGCTAAATTTGAGATTCACGACAGGGTTAACTATGCAGCCGAAAGCAGCAAGCTGCTTGTTGATAAAACGTCCCGCACAGTAACGCTGTATGTTGATATTGACACGGAAATCTGTCCGGTCATGGAATATTTTGAGATTTTCTTACAGCGGATGGTTATGTGCAGACGGGCGGCCGAGTTTTTAGCCTGCCGGTTTAAACTTGTCATTAATAATTATGATTTGCTGTAGCTGAAGCGCTGCAGTCGATAAGAACACAAGTAAGATTGGGGGAACTAGCTTTGAGGTGGGGGAATTTTAGTAAATTTTTGGTTATCGTTCTGGCAATCCTCGCCGTTGCCGGGTTTTATATGAAACCACTGGCCCTGTCAATTAAACAGGGGCTTGACCTGCAGGGCGGCACCCATGTTGTCCTGGAGGCTTCGGATACCCCCGAGGCTGTCGTTAATGATGATGCCATCCAGCGGGTTGTTCATATCATTGAACGCCGGATTAATGAACTGGGGCTGACCGAGCCTATTGTCCAGCGGCAGGGGGACCGCCGAATTATTGTCGAACTGCCGGGTGTGAAAGACCCGGAGAAAGCCATTGAAATGCTTGGCAGGACAGCCTTGATGGAGTTTCAGGATGAAAGCGGCGCCGTTGTTATGACCGGTAAGGACCTGAAGGACGCTAAAGCCCAGATTGATCAAGGCGGCCAAAAGCTGGTAGCGATCGAATTTACCGATGAGGGTGCCAAAAAATTTGCCGACCTGACTGCCAAAAATGTGGGTAAGCATATTGCCATTTTACTGGACAAGCAGGTTCTGACAAATCCGGTTGTGCAGGAAGCAATTCCCAATGGCAAGGCTGTTATTTCCGGTAACCGCAGCATTGAAGAGGCGGAACGGCTGGCAATCCTGCTCCGTTCAGGCGCGTTGCCGGTTAAGGTGGATATACTGGAAACAAGGACTGTTGGTCCGAGCCTGGGCGAGGACTCGAAGGTCAAAAGCATGCAGGCCTTTGTGATCGGCATTGTTTCTATTGTTATCTTTATGCTGATTTTTTACCGGGTTTCCGGTTTTGTCGCTAATATAGCCCTGGTTTTATATGTGCTGCTGTTATTAGTGTCGCTAAAGATGCTTAACGCAACGCTGACGCTGCCGGGCATCGCCGGGATCATCCTGTCAATGGGCATGGCCGTTGATGCCAATGTGCTGATATTCGAACGCTTTAAGGAGGAATACCGCAACGGCAAAACGCTGCGGGCGGCCATGGATGCCGGCTTTAGCCGGGCTTTTGCCACCATTGTGGATTCCAATGTAACGACAGTAATTGCCGCGGTCGTCCTGTTTTTCCTGGGGACCGGCCCGATTAAGGGCTTTGCCGTTACCTTAGGGATAGGGATTGCTTTGAGTATGTTTACGGCCGTTACGGCGACCCGGTTTATCCTAAGAATTCTTATCCATGCCAATGTAATCAAAAACGGCAAGTTTTTCGGGGCGTAGGGGGGAGAGAAGATATGAATTTCGATATTGTTAGCAAACGCAGATGGTGGTTTCTGATCTCTTTTATCATCCTGATCCCCGGCATAATTTCCATCGCGATGCAAGGGTTTAACCTCGGTATTGATTTTACCGGCGGCACGCTGCTTGACCTGAAGTTTACCCGCCCGGTCTCCGTAGCCGAGGTCCGGGAGGTGCTTAAGGACTATCAATTGGAAGGAAGTACCATTCAACTGGCGCTGACCGGTTCGGAAGAGCAGTCGCCGAATGTATTTGTTCGCTCCCATGTGCTTAGTGAAGATGAGCGCCGGCAGGTACTTAGCGGTTTGGAAAGCAAAATCGGGGCCTTTGAGGTGCTGCGGGTTGAAAAAGTAGGGGCCGTAATCGGTTCAGAGCTTACTCAGCAGGCAGTGATTGCCCTGATTATTTCCTGGGCGCTGATGATTGTTTATATAAGCTACCGTTTTGAATTTAAGTTTGCTGTTGCCGGGATTGCGGCCCTGGTTCACGATGTATTTATTGTACTGGGTATTTTCTCGCTGCTGCACATCGAAATTGATGCGTCTTTTGTGGCGGCGCTGCTGACAATTGTCGGCTATTCCATTAATGACACCATCGTTATTTTCGACCGCATCCGAGAAAACCTGCGCAGCTTTAAGAAAAGCGACAGTCTCGAAGAGCTTGTCAACCGCAGTATCTGGCAGACAATGACCCGCTCCATATACACTTCGGTCACTGTACTGTTTGCGACCGGGGCGCTGTATCTGTTTGGCGGCGAAACCACGAAGAATTTCTCGCTGGCCCTGTTGATCGGCTTTGCCTGCGGCACTTATTCTTCGATATTCAACGCCAGCCAGATCTGGGTTGAATGGAAGCTGTACGCCGACCGGCGCCGGCTGGAGCTGAAAACAAAAGGCGTCAAGTAAATTTTATCAGGACAAAGCCTGAGGCAGAAGATGCCTCAGGCTTTTTTTGCACCATTACCGCTCCTCTGCAATATCATATAAGCAAGGCAGGGGGAGATTATATGGGGGTTATACTACCGGCTTTGTCGCTGGCAATCGTGCATATCGCCGGTGACAATATTGCGGTTGTGCCGGCAATGGCCGCATTGCTGGGCAATGGGATTTACGCCACTGTATTTTTTGCTTATATGGTATTTGGCTCGGTGGTGGCCGGCGTATCGGCCTGGATCGGGGTAAAAAGCGGCCGGGAATTGACAGCCGTGGTTAAACGGTTGTTAGGCCTACAGGGCAAACGGGTATTGGCACTTGTTGTATTAGCCGTGTCACTGCCTGCCAGCGCCTTAACAGGCGGGTATTTCGCCGGTCATTTACTGGCGAGCCTGACCGGCTTGCCCTACCTGGCGGCTGTTCCTCTATGCATAGCCGGCTGCTCCCTGCTGGCAGCCGGCTATGGCCGGGAGGTGCTGCGGCTTTCTAATTATTTAGCGCTCTTATTTATTCCGGCAACAGGCATTATGCTGGTACTGCTGCTGGACAGTATCCGGCTAACCTCCTTTGAACACATCCTATCAATGGAGCACATCAGCTGGCCGCTGGTATTGGCACTTATCGGTTATAACGCCTGCGGCATGCGCTCGGCGCTGGTAGTCGAAACCGGGGCTTATTTTGCGCCGCAGGACTATACCGGCGTCTACCTTGCCGTCCTGGCGAAATTTTTTGAAGGCCTGTTTACACTGCTGCTGGCCCATATGGCCTTGGTCGGCGACACCGGTGCCCTTATGCCGCTGCCGGCGGTTGCCGGTCAGATTTTTGTCCCCTGGCTGGCAATTGGCTTTAATACTGTGTTATTGTGTATTTTTATAAATACGATGGTGCCGGCCATGCTCGTCAACGCCAAACAGCTTAGCGTATTAACCAAATTAAAGCTGTGGCCGGCACTGGCAGCAGCCGGGCTGCTGATCTGGGGCGGCAGCTTTGTCAGCCTGGATTTGATGCTCCGGTTTATGAGCGGTTCCGGGCTGGTTATGATTGCATTTATTTGTTTTATTGCGTATGTTTTACATAAACAGGAAGGTAACAAGTCACAATAAGGGTATTCTATTTGCGAAACGGGGTACAGCATTGTTAGCGGTTAAGTTTATCGTAATATTTATTATGCTGGCAGGCCTGTTATGTACTGTTTCAGTTCGTCTGCCCGGTACACTGATTATCCTGCTGGGGGCAGGCTTGTATGGCGCCGCTACCGGCTTTCTGACTTTCACGCCCCAGATTGCCGGTCTGTTGCTGGTATTGACAGCAGCAGCAGAGCTGGGCGGCAGGGCCCTGCGCCTGTATTTAACGCGGGATCTGCCGGTTTCCCGGGTATTTAGCGTTAACAGCGCCGTTACCCACATTGCCGGTATGCTGGCAAGCGATGCTTTACTCGGCCCGCTGCTGGGACTGACGGTCTGGGAGCTCGTTGCCGGCAAAACACTGCTACCCCGCAGTAATCATGTCGTGCGTGTGCTCTACCGGCTGGCAGGAGTGGCGGCGCTTAGATTCATGTGCGGGGTGGTTATGATTGCTTTGATTAATTTATATATTCTGAGGTAATTTTAGTGACAATTACAGGCATATGCCTGTTTTTACTTTTTTATTTGACGGTGGGCTCGATTGTAGAGGATTATTGCGGTTTTTCCGAGAATATTACCATATAAACAATTTTATGGGTGTGATGAACATGTGGAATTTATTATTTGCCTTTATTTTTGCGTTGCTTGTGGCCATATTTGCTGTACAAAATTCACTGCCGGTTACGGTAAGTTTTTTGGCCTGGAGTTTTCAGACCTCGTTGGTTATTATTATTCTGGGTTCAGCTATGTTTGGGGCATTGACGATTTTGTCCCTGTCGATGCTTGTACAGTTCAGGCTCAGACGCACGCTGAAAAAAACCCAGCAGTCCCAACAGCTGCTGACAGCTGAAAATGCTGAACTGCGGGCCAGCCAGGCCCCCGGCCAGACGCAAAATCAGGCAAACAGTGAGTGATTTTACCGGTAAAGTTGCAAAATATTGCCTGGTATACTACAATTATATACGATTACGGAGGGCTTTACTTATCTTATGGCAAGGCTTAGAAAAGCATGGAGGCTGCTTCCGGTTAAACCTGAACTTGCAAGTGAGCTCAGCCGGAAACTGAATATATCAGCGTTTATTGCGCAAGCGTTAATCAACCGCGGCGTTACCGATGAAACCGCCGCCACGGAGTTTTTACAGGCCGGGACCGAGGGCATCACCGATCCCTATCTTTTAAAAGATATGCACACTGCGGTTACGCGAATTATGCAAGCCATTGAGCAGCGGGAAAAGATTACCGTTTACGGCGATTATGATGTCGATGGCATTACCGCCTGCGCGATCGTATATAAAACATTGATCCGCCTGGGTGCGGATGTTGCGTACTATATCCCGGACCGGCAAAATGAAGGTTACGGCCTGAATGATGCGGCTTTACTGCAGCTCATAGGCACCGGCACAAAACTTGTTATTACCGTTGACTGCGGGGTTAGTGCCGTAAAAGAGGTGAACGCGGTAGCAGGCAGACTCGATATAGTAATAACCGATCATCACCAACCGCCGGTCGAACTGCCGGCCGCGACGGCTATCATTAACCCCAAACAGCCGGCTTGCAGCTACCCGGAAAAGAATTTAGCCGGCGTTGGTGTTGCCTTCAAGCTATGTCAGGCATTATGGCAAGGCTGCAACGGACTGGACAGCAAGTTTTATGATTACCTTGATATTGTGGCCATTGGTACCATTGCTGATATTGTCCCCCTGACGGGCGAGAACCGGGTTTTGGTAAAAATTGGCTTAAGGCAGCTGGCAGCTACTGAAAACACGGGCATTACGGCGTTGCTCTCGGTCTGCGGATTAGCAGGCAAGCCTGTTGACAGCGGGAGTGTGGGGTTTGTTATTGCGCCGCGGCTCAATGCCGCAGGCCGTGTCAGTCAGGCTGCAGCCGGGGTGGAGCTTCTGATTACCGATGATCCGGCCAAGGCCTGCGAGCTGGCCAGCCTCCTGGATGAGGAGAATGCTGCCCGGCAGGCAATTGAAAAGACCATTTTGGCCAAGGCGGAAGAACAACTGGCCACAATGGATATAGAGCAGGCGAAAGTGCTGGTCCTGGCCGGTGAGGAATGGCACTCGGGCGTCATCGGCATTGTGGCCTCGCGCTTGGTAGAAAGATATTATAAACCGGTGGTCATGATCAGCCTGCGCGAGGGTTACGGCAAAGGCTCGTGCCGCAGCATCCCGGCCTTTGATATGTATGAGGCCTTGACCCAGTGTTCCGATTTGCTGACCCAGTTTGGCGGGCACCGGCAGGCGGCAGGACTGACGATTCCGGCTGAAAATATTACGGGCCTGCGTGAACGGCTGACTGCTGTTGCCACGGCCAGTCTGTCAGCAGCCGATTATATTCCTGTCCTCAAAATTGACTCCTGTGTGCCGCTTGCAGAAATAACGGCGGCTTTTATGGAGCAATTAACCTGCCTGGAGCCGTACGGCTTTGGCAACCCCAGCCCGGTATTCGCCTGCCGCAATATTCCCCTGGGGGAGAAAAGGCTTGTGGGGCAGCAGGGCCGCCACTTAAAGCTGAAGCTGAAGCAGGACAGCGTCAATGACGTTATCGCCTGGAACCTGGGCGAATTAGCCGACAGCCTTGGCTGTAACCATAATATAGATTTAGTTTTTGTGCCTAAATATAATGAATGGCAGGGACAAAAAAAGCTGCAATTAACAGCCCATGATGTGCGGCCGGCGAATGGAGGCGCCGCTAAAGAACTGCTGAATAAGCTGGCGCCTGACCGGGACTGCATTAAATATGTGTACTTAACTGTTAAAGAATGCAATAAAATGGGTCACTCCCTGTTATCTGCCGCTGATCTTGCGGAGGCTGTTTTAAAAAATTATAACTGGGCAATACCGGAACACGTTGTTGCGATGGCAATAACCGTGCTTTCAGAATTAGGCCTGCTTTCACTTAAAGTGCGGAGCGGACGCACGCCCGAGCTGATTGTCGAGCCGGCACCGGCAAAAAAACTGGAGCTGACCGACTCAGCGGCGTTTCGTGAAAGTCAAAGAATACGCCAGGAGTATTTAGCCCAGCATATTTAGTTTGAGGAGGATCAGCGATGGATCTACGGGAAAAAATTAGAAATATACCTGATTTCCCGCAACAAGGAGTTCAATTTAAAGATATTACCACACTACTTAAGGATGGAAAAGCGTTTCGGGTTGCGATTGACCGGCTGGCAGACCCCTACCGGGATCAACAGATTGATGTGGTGGTTGGTCCAGAAGCACGGGGCTTTGCCATCGGTGCGCCGCTGGCTTATGTACTGGGGGCCGGGTTTGTACCGATCCGCAAACCGGGGAAACTGCCGGGAGAAATAATCAGTCAGACCTATTCCCTGGAATACGGCAAAGACGCGCTTGAGATCCATAAAGACGCCATTCAACCGGACAGCCGGGTTTTAATCGCCGATGATCTGCTGGCAACCGGCGGTACTACCCTGGCGACAGTTAAGATGATTGAAGAATTAGGCGGAAAAGTTATCGGACTGGCGTTTTTAATTGAATTATGTTTTTTAAACGGCCGGAAAAAGCTGGAGGATTACGTTATTCATTCGCTGGTTCAATATTAATCAGTTAATCATAGAATAAGATATACATTTTGGAGCAACAGGGTATGAGGTGAGGCATGGGCAGTGGTGCGCAAGATAAAAAGAAACCAAATATTGAAGATATAATTGCTAAAATTAAAGCCAATCATCCTGATGCCCCGTTACAGATGGTTGAGAAAGCCTACCAGCTGGCTTATCATTCTCATGCCGGTCAACTCAGAGTCTCCGGTGAAGAATATATCTGTCATCCGCTGGGGGTTGCCAATATACTGGCCGATCTGCAGATTGATGCGGTTACCATTAGTGCCAGCTTGCTGCATGATGTGGTGGAAGATACGGATGTCACCCTGGAAAAGCTGGAAAAAGAATTTGGCAAAGAGGTTGCCATGCTTGTGGATGGCGTGACTAAACTAAGCCGGATAGAGTATAAATCCAAAGAGGAACAACAGCTGGAAAATTACCGGAAAATGTTTTTGGCTATGGCTAAGGATATCCGGGTGGTTTTGATTAAACTTGCAGATAGATTACATAATATGAGAACGCTTAAATATATGGCGCCCCACAAGCAGCAGGAGATATCCCGGGAAACCCTGGAAATTTTCGGACCGCTGGCCCACCGTCTGGGGATGTCCAATATCAAGTGGGAGCTGGAGGATTTATCGTTCCGGTTTTTAGAACCCGACAAGTACTATCGGCTTGTTGAGCAGGTCAAGCAAAAGCGTAAGGAACGGGAACGAATTGTCACGGAAGCAATCGCGCTGATGTCAGAGCGGCTGAACGCAGTGGGGATTACGGCGGAGATCCAGGGCCGGCCCAAACATTTTTATAGTATTTATAAAAAAATGAAGAAAAGCCACAAGCAGGATGTCAGTGAGATCTATGATTTATCCGCCATCCGTATTGTCGTGGATTCTGTAAAAGACTGCTATGGCGCCTTAGGCGTTGTTCATACCCTGTGGAAACCGCTGCCCGGCCGGTTTAAAGATTATATAGCCATGCCGAAGTCCAATGGCTATCAGTCCTTGCATACAACCGTTGTCGGCCAGTCCGGCCAGCCGCTGGAGATTCAGATCCGCACATTGGAGATGCACCGTATTTCCGAGTATGGGATTGCCGCTCACTGGCGCTATAAAGAGGGCGGTAAAGGCGCGCATAAAGATACTGATCAGAAGCTATCCTGGCTCAGGCAGCTGTTAGAATGGCACCGGGATTTAAGAGACCCGCGCGAATTTATTGAATCGGTAAAAATGGATGTTTTTGCCGATGAAGTGTTTGTATTTACCCCCCGGGGCGATGTGATTGATTTGCCTGCCGGTTCGGTGCCCATTGATTTTGCTTACCGGATTCACACCGATGTAGGTCATCGTTGTGTCGGAGCCAAAGTCAACGGCAAGATTGTACCGCTTGAGTATAAGCTGAATAACGGTGACATTGTTGAGATTATTACTTCCAAGCATAATAACGGGCCCAGCCGGGACTGGCTGAATGTAATTGGTTCATCGGAAACACGCAATAAGATCAGACAATGGTTTAAGAAGGAAAAGCGGGAAGAGAATATTGCCAAAGGCCGGGAAATGATTGAACGGGAGAGTAAAAAGCTCGGCTATGAATGGCGCGATCTGGTGAAAGGCGACCGCTTAAGCGAGGTCGCGAAAAAATTAAACATTACCAGTGAAGATGACCTGTTTGAAGGCCTGGGGTATGGTGGGGTAACCCTCCATGGCGTTATGTCCAAGCTCATTGAGGCTCACAAAAAAGAATTAAAAAGCACTACTCCGCCCGATGTGTCGGCGATGCTGGCGGAGCTGAAGCCGAAACGGCCCAAGAGCAAAGCCAGTCATGGCATATTAGTAAAGGGCGAATCGGGGCTTATGGTCAGGCTGGCCCGCTGTTGCAACCCGCTTCCCGGCGATGTGATCGTCGGCTATATTACACGGGGACGGGGCGTGTCTGTCCACCGCGACGACTGCCCTAATATTTTGAATAATCCCGAGGAGTACGAGCGTATGATTGATGTTAACTGGGATATTCCCGGCGATACACTGTACAAGGTATCTATTGAAATCACGGGTTCGGACCGGCCGAACCTGCTGTCAGATATTATGATGGTGGCAGCAGATGCCAAGATTACGGTAAGCTCGCTCAATGCTAAAGTCCATAAGAATAAAACTGCCGTTATTAATATGGATATTGATATTGCCAATCTCAGCCAGCTGGAGCATATTATGAATAAAATACGCAGGGTTCAGGATGTGTTCAGCGTATACCGGATGACCCAGCCTTTGGGGGGAGCCTGATGCGGGCGGTTGTGCAGCTTACCGATGCTGCAAGTGTAACGGTGGCCGGACAGGAAATAGCGGCGATTAAGACCGGCCTGACCGTTTTTCTCGGCATCAGTCATGACGATACGGAACAAGATGCCCGCTATCTTGCGGAAAAAATTGTAAATTTGCGCATTTTTCCTGATGATGTGGGAAAAATGAATTTATCGCTACAAGACATCGGCGGGGAATTACTGGTCGTTTCTCAGTTTACCCTGTACGGCGACTGCCGTAAAGGCCGCCGGCCAAGTTTCGATACGGCGGCCCCGCCGCAGATGGCAACCGGGTTGTATGAATTGTTTGCAGAGTTGTCCCGCGCCCGCGGGGTGGCTGTAGCCTGCGGGCAGTTTCAGGCGGAAATGATTGTGCGCCTAACCAACCATGGGCCGGTAACAATACTGCTGGATAGTAAACGTTTGTTTTGACAGGGAGTGGATTCATTTGAAGATTATTGAACTGCAAGTAGGCCACCTTGGCACGAATTGCTATATCATCTATTGTGAACAAACCTTAAAGGCGGGGGTAGTTGATCCCGGCGGTAACGCCGACACGATTATGGCTGAAATTAATCAAGCCGGCCTGACTGTTGAATATATTATTAATACGCACGGACATGCCGATCATATTGCCGCCAATAACGCGGTTCAACAGGCCACCGGCGCAAAAATTCTCATTCATCAGGCCGATGCCGGCATGTTGACTGATGCCCGGAGCAATCTGTCAACGTTTATTGGCGCCGGTATTGTCTGCCGGCCCGCGGACCGGCTGCTCAGCCACAAGGATACGATTACTATCGGAAATATTGAGTTGACGGTATTGCACACGCCCGGGCATACGGCCGGCGGTATTTGCCTGCTGGCAGACAAAGTCCTGATTGCCGGCGATACGCTGTTTGCCGAATCCATTGGCCGGACTGATTTTCCCGGCGGGTCCTATAGTCAATTAATTACAAGCATTAAAGAAAACCTGCTGGGCCTGGCTGATGAGGTTGAGGTTCTGCCCGGCCATGGTCCCAGGACCAGCATTGGCTGGGAACGCAATCATAATGCTTTTATTCAGTAAGCGGCCGCTATGATGAAATCACCTGCAGTTTGGATAAAAATAATTATTTTTATCGCCGGCATGTATGTGCTCAGTCAGGTAACTGTTATTTATCTGCCGCTCATAATTGCTGTTATTGCGGCCTTTGTCCTGAACCCGTTTGTTGATAGTCTGGCCGCGGCCGCCATCGGCAGGCACCAATACCATATACCCCGCAGCCTTGCTATATTGCTGGTTTTTACACTGGCAGCGCTGCTGCTGCTGCTGCTGACCACCTCTGTTTTGCTGCCGGTTGTTAGTGAATTCAATAAATTCGTAGTCGACTTGCCCAGGCTTGCGACCAAAATTAAAAGCCTGACACTGCTGCTGGCAGAACAGGCTAAAACAGTGCAGATACCTGATAACATCCGCCTGCTGATTGAGGATGGCATGAGCGGTTCGGCTGCTTATGGCATTTCTCTGGTGCGCAATGGCATTAACGCCGTATTTTCTTTTGCCACGCAAGTGATTGAGCTTGTGGTTGTGCCGGTACTGGCTTACTATTTTTTGAAAGACTGGCGCTCCCTGAAAACGGCGGTTATTACCCTTTTTCCCCGGTCGGCGCAGGTTCGGCTCACTAATGTCATTGACGAACTGGCCGCTGTTGTAAGCAATTATATCCGGGGGCAGATTCTGATCAGCGGCTTAATGGGGTTCCTGGTTTTTGTCGGCATGTACTTTTTAAAGGTCGATTATCCCATTGTGTTGGGGCTGTTGGCAGCCTTAACGGAGACGATTCCCATTATCGGACCGATCATAGGCGCTATTCCCGCCATACTGCTGGCTTATCTGGCATCACCGTTACTGGCGGTTAAAGTGGCAGCTTTTTATATTATCCTCCATCAGGTTGAGAATCATATCATTGTTCCCAATATTATGGGCCACACCATTGATTTGCACCCCATAATGGTAATAATAAGCTTGTTGATTGGCGGTCAGCTCTACGGAATCGCCGGGATGATTCTGGCTGTTCCGGTTGCTGCGCTGCTTAAAGTAATCCTTAGACACCTCTGGTATATTGACGAAGTAAAATAAAGACGGGTGAAGTGTATGAGTATTGATTTGTCAAATTTGCGTCAGAAATTTAGGGAGCGGGAGTATAAGCTGACACCGCAGCGCCAGATTATTCTACAGGTTTTTGTGGATAATCGGGATAAGCATTTAAGTGCTGAAGACGTTCATAATATTGTTCGTCAACAGTCAAACGACATTGGTCTGGCAACTGTGTACCGCACACTGGAATTGTTAAGTGATCTTGATATCCTGCAAAAGATGGATTTTGGTGATGGGCGCAGCCGGTATGAGATTAATGAAACAAGCACGCCCCATCATCACCACCATCTTATCTGCCTGGCCTGCGGGAAGGTCATTGAGTTTGAAGGTGACCTGCTGGAAGACCTGGAAACAGTCATTTCCCAAAACAGCAATTTTACCATTGTTGATCACCAGGTTAAGTTTTATGGCTATTGTCAGGAGTGCCGCGAAAAAAGTGAGGATTAAGGACTTTTTCTTTGCCGCCGGCACGACTATTGATGTCGCAACGGCTGTCCGGGACACGCTGCAGTTGTTTGGTGTTGCCGAGGCCGGGCCATGGCCGGAAGGAGTTCCTGTAACTGAACTGAACCCAGACAGTATGCTGATCACAGGTTCAGTTGGTTATGACGAACAGCTTATAAAGGTTACTGTTACGGTCAATTTCCATAAACCGGGAGCCGGGCCGGCAGCTTTGACCAAATCCAGGTGTGATTCCCTGCTGCCCGGGTCTGCCAAGAGTACAGACAATGAAGACGCAGCCGGACTTGTCAAACGACTGGTCCGGCTTGCTGTAGTTGGGCTAATGCGGGAGTTAACAGGCGATAATCCGGTTCCCTGGGGTATATTGCGGGGAGTGCGCCCGACAAAGCTGGTTCACCGTTACCTGGATCAGGGCCTTACCTATCCGGAGGTTACGGCCAGGCTTGTACAGGATTATGCCGTTCAGCCGGCCAAGGCTGAGCTGCTAACAGGCATTGCCATTCATCAGCGCCCGGTTATCAGTAATCCTGATAACCGGCGGCGGCTGAAAAATGTAAGTATTTATGTGGGTATACCCTATTGCCCTTCCCGTTGCCTGTATTGCTCCTTTCCGGCTTTCGTGCTGCCTGCACAGCGGGCTCCTCTGGCTGCGTTTCTCCAGGCAATTACCCGGGATATCCAAAGCACGATTGACCTTGTGCAACGCTTCAATTTGTCGGTAGAAAGCATCTATATAGGCGGCGGCACCCCCACCAGCCTGGAGGCCGCCGATTTGGCCGCTTTACTGGCCTTGGTCAAAGACGGTTTTTACGGCCTGCATACCAGCGAGTTTATTGTGGAGGCCGGCCGGCCTGACAGCCTTAATGAGGAAAAAATTGCTGTATTGCGGCAGTATGGGGTCAACAGGGTTAGTATCAATCCGCAGACAATGCAGGATAAAACCTTAAAACAGATTGGACGGCAGCATACCGTTCAGGATATAATAGATGTATTCGCTAAAATCCGGCAGGCAGGAATACCTGTAATCAATATGGATCTAATTGCCGGTTTGCCTGGGGAAGCGGCAGCTGATCTGGCAGATACGATGCAGCAAATTGCCCGGCTCGGTCCGGAAAATATTACCGTACATACATTAGCCTTGAAACGAGGCTCCCAATTGATGGAGGCAGTGCATGCCGGCGTCCTTGCCCGGCACAAGCTGCCTGATGAGAAAACGACGCAGGCCATGCTGGCCATTGCCGCTGATTATATCGCCCGGCTTGGCATGCATCCCTACTATTTATACAGGCAAAAATACATGACCGGCAATCTGGAAAATGTTGGTTATGCCAAGCCGAACACCGATTGCCTGTATAATATTCAAATCATGGAGGAACGGCAAACGATAATCGGTATTGGCCCTGCTGCCGGCACCAAGGCGGTAAGTCCCGCGCCCTGGCGGCTGCAGAGCTCTTACAATGCCAAGGATGTCCCAACCTATATAAGAAACCTGGATATGTACCTGAACACAAGAAATACTTTACTTGCAAGATTGTACAGTGACTGTAAGGAGGATTAATATGTTAACGACCGGACCGCGGGGAACAAGGGATATATTGCCTGACAGCAGCGTCTATTGGCAGTATGTGGAAAATACAATGCGGGAAGTGTGCAGAAATTTTGCTTATCAGGAGATCCGTACACCTATTTTTGAGCATACAGAACTTTTTTTAAGAGGTATTGGTGAAACTACGGATATTGTTGAAAAAGAAATGTACACCTTTACTGACCGCGGTAAACGCAATATAACCCTGAGGCCGGAAAATACCGCCGCCGTGGTGCGTTCTTATCTGGAAAACAAACTATACGCCGGCCCGCAGCCGGTTAAGCTGTTCTACATCGGGCCTATGTTCAGATATGACCGGCCCCAGGCCGGGCGTTACCGCCAGTTTCACCAGTTTGGCGTGGAGGCGATAGGGGCCCAGGGGCCGGCTATTGATGCCGAGGTTATCAGTTTGGCGGTGGAACTGCTGCAGCGGCTGGGACTGACTGATTTGAATCTACTGGTCAATTCCGTGGGCTGTCCGGTGTGCCGGCCTGTTTACCGGCACAAGCTGCAGGATTTTTTCCGGGATAGACAGTCTCAATTGTGCCCGGACTGCCAGTCGCGCTATGAACGGAATCCCATGCGTATTCTCGACTGTAAAAATGAAACCTGCACCGGCCAGGCGCAGGGCGCGCCCCATATGGTGGATTGTTTGTGTGACGACTGCAGCCGCCATTTTACCGGCCTAAAGGAACTGCTGACGGCAGCGGGGATCAGGTTTGCCCTCAATCCCCGTTTAGTACGGGGCCTGGATTATTATACCAAAACCGCTTTTGAAATACAGTATGCACCCTTAGGCGCTCAGAGCGCCGTATGTGGCGGCGGCCGTTATGACGGCCTGGTCGCAGAATGCGGCGGTCAGCCGACGCCAGGGATCGGGTTTGCAATCGGGATTGAACGGGTGCTGCTGGCTTTGGAAAAACAGGAACTCCTGCCCCCGGCCAATACGGGTATTGATGTCTTTGTTGCGCCGTTAGGAGCGGAGACGCAGCCGGCGGCTTTTCAGCTATTAACTGCGGCTCGCCAGGCCAAGCTTGCGGCTGATATGGATTATAATAACCGCAGTTTAAAAGCGCAGATGAAATATGCCAATAAATATCCGGCTAAATTTGTCGCCCTCATTGGCCAGGATGAACTGGCTCAGAATAAGGTAATGTTGAAAAACATGGAAACAGGTAGCCAGGAATTGATAGACAGGGCTGATCTGATACAGATGATAATAAAGGGGATGGAGAAGTAATGGCACAAATAGAAACAGCCAGTTACGAAACAACAATTGACACATTGCAGGGATTAAAGAGGACCCACGCCTGCAATGATCTGAATCAGGACCATACCGGGCAGGAGGTAACGTTGTGCGGCTGGGTCTCCCGGCGCCGGGATCATGGCGGGCTTATTTTTATCGATTTGCGTGACCGGTCCGGGATTGTCCAGGTGGTATTTTCCCCTGATGTTAATAAAGACGCGTTTACCAAGGCCGAAATGGTCCGCAATGAGTTTGTGCTGGCGGTACGCGGGGTAGTCAAGGTCCGTTCTGAAGGTACTGTTAATCCGAATATGGCTACAGGCACGATCGAAGTATATGGCAATGAGCTAAGAATCTTAAACACGGCGAAAACACCGCCTTTTTATATCCAGGATGGTATCGAGGTTGATGAGATCCTGCGTCTGAAATACCGCTATCTTGATTTACGGCGCCCGGAAATGCAAAAAGATCTGCTGCTCAGGCACCGGGTCACGAAGTCGATGCGCGACTTTTTGGACAAACACCGTTTTCTGGAGGTAGAAACTCCTATTCTTACCAAAAGCACACCGGAAGGCGCCAGGGATTATTTAGTACCCAGCCGGGTAAATCCGGGCAAGTTTTATGCTCTGCCCCAGTCACCGCAAATTTACAAACAGTTATTAATGGTGGCCGGCCTGGAAAGGTATTTTCAAATTGCCCGCTGCTTCCGGGACGAAGATTTACGAGCCGACCGGCAGCCGGAATTTACCCAGCTGGATATTGAGATGTCGTTTATTGACAGGGAAGAAATCCTGTCCCTGATGGAGCAGATGGTTGCCTGCATCTTTAAAGAAGGGGTTGGCACCGAGATTGCCGCGCCTTTTGTGCGGCTGACTTATGAAGAGGCGATAGCCCGCTATGGTTCCGATAAGCCTGACCTCCGGTTCGGGCTGGAACTTATTGATTTATCAGGTGTATTTAAAGATTCGGGCTTTAAAGTATTTGATGCGGTGCTGGCTCAGGGCGGACAGGTTAAGGCGATCAACGTTAAGGGCTATGCCAATGCACCCCGCCGCGAGCTTGACGGCCTGGTAGACTATGTTGCCACCTATGGTGCCAAGGGCTTAGCCTGGATAGCTTATACCGAGGAAGGCCTCAAGTCGCCGATTACGAAATTTTTCAATGAAGCTACAATTAATAAAATGACGGCTGCCGCCCAGGCGGAAACCGGTGACCTTTTACTCTTTGTCGCCGATAAACCTAAGGTTGTGGCCGCTGCCTTAGGCCAGCTCCGGCTGGAAATGGGACGCAGGCTTAACCTGATTGATCCGGACAAGCTGTCATTCCTCTGGGTCGTTGATTTCCCCATGTTTGAATATGATGAAGAGGATAAACGCTGGGTAGCGATGCACCATCCCTTTACTTCGCCCTGTGACGAAGACATTCGGTATCTGGGGAGTGAGCCCGGCAAGATTAAGGCTAAGGCTTATGATATGGTGCTCAACGGTATCGAGCTGGGAGGAGGCAGTATCAGGATTTATAACCGCACCCTCCAGGAAAAGGTATTCGCGGCAATCGGCTTAGCGCCGGCAGAGGCGGCAGAAAAGTTCGGCCATTTGCTGGAGGCTTTCGAATATGGTACTCCGCCTCATGGCGGCATTGCCTTTGGTCTGGACCGCCTGGTTATGCTGATGGCTAAAAGGGCTTCTATCCGTGATGTTATTGCTTTTCCTAAAACCCAAAGCGCGGCGGAGCTGATGATGCAGTCACCGTCGGAGGTTGGTGCGCGGCAGCTGAAGGAATTGTTTATCAAGTCCGAAGTGCCTGCCAGAAAATAACATTTGTTCCTGGAAGAATATACCGAGCGCTAAACTCTTGCAATTGCGTGATTTATTTGATAATATTAAGTCGAATAAAAAATCACGCTCATCCCCTGTTGTGTGCGTGTAATGTCTATGTTTTGAGCCAACACATCAACTTTGGGAGCCAGTCTCTGGTTATGGCCTGTATGCCCTGTTTTAGGGGGACACAAAAAGTAATCAGGCGAGCACCCACCTGCCGAGGGCAGGTTCAAAACAGAGGCAATACGGCGCGACGGGGAATGGGCGTGTTTTTTATGCCCTCTAATCTGCTTATTCTTAAAATTACAAATTTTTTTCAAGACTTTGTTCGACAAGAATTGACGTTTTTCACAATTTATGATATCTTTATTGAGTAAATTTTATATAGGGGGATATCATGAGCAACACACCAGGTGAAGTACAAAAAATTTCGGAAGTCATCGCTGATCCCACTCCATTAGGCGTCTTTGGTCTGGCCATGGTAACACTTGTTGCCGCATCACAGAAATTAGGCTGGACATCAGGCACGGCATTCCTTATTCCTTGGGCTTTTTTCTTAGGAGCCACGGCGCAATTATTTGCCTCCTACTGGGACTTTAAACACAACAATCTTTTTGGTGCCACTGTTTTAGGTGCTTTTGGTCTTTTCTGGTATAGTGTGGCAATGGCCTGGATGATTAAAGGCGGGGTATTCGGAGCCGCTCTTGCTGCCCAGGCTGATGTGAGTCAACTGGGATTCGCGTTTTTTGGTTACTTCATTTTTTCGGTATTTGCGACCGTAGCATCCCTGGATACGAACAAGGTTTTTATCGGGATTATGGTTTTGATTGATGTATTGCTCATTTGCCTGGCCCTTGATTCCTGGGGCTTCCACTGGGCTCACGCCATTGCCGCCTGGTCCGAGCTTGGCATCAGCATCCTTGGTTTTTACGCAAGTGGCGCTATATTCCTGAATAAGTTTGCCGGCCGGGTTGTCCTGCCGATCGGTAAACCGCTTGGTATCCTGAGGCGGGGATAATTAGGAATATCACTTAAATTTATATTTCCAGCTTAGAATGAATGCAAACACGACTGTCGTATCTCAGTTTTTGGGATACTATGGTCGTGTTTTTTTAGAAATATCATCCTGCCGGCTGCGGGTGGTCCCGCTTTTATTAAAATTGCCAGGCTGTGTTGCTTAATTAATTCTTGCATTGTCAACCAGGATTTTTGCCTGGACATTGAGAATACTTACATTACTTCTACTAAGAGCAGCCAGTCGTGACAGGGGTGGCGGCATTTGTCGCATGTTACAAGTGCTGTGAAATCTAAAACCTATTGTCAGGAGCAGTAAAGGATGATCGATAATATGGATTTGTTTGCTTCCAATTTATTTGAACCCCGCCCTGCGGATAACAGACCGCTGGCCGTAAGAATGCGGCCCCAAAGGCTGGCAGACTATATTGGCCAGGAGGAAATCATCGGCCCCGGTAAATTCCTGCGGCGCATGATTGAAAACGACAATATGCCGTCCGTTATTCTCTATGGCCCGCCGGGTACAGGCAAAACAACGCTTGCCCATATTATTGCGCAAACCACCGGCAGTCATTTTGAAACATTAAATGCCGTAGCTGCCGGTACAGCCGATATCAGAAAAGTGGTGGAAAGTGCGAAAGAGCGGTTGCGGAGCCAACAGCGGCGGACCATCTTATTTGTCGATGAAATTCATAGATTCAACAAAGGACAGCAGGATGTACTGCTGCCTTATGTAGAAAATGGTACTGTGATTTTGATTGGCGCCACCACGGAGAACCCTTATTTTGAAGTAAATTCGCCCTTGCTCTCGCGCATGCGCGTAGTTCGTCTCAAACGCCTTGACGAACAGGGGCTTATCCGCATTCTGGAACAGGCGCTGACAGACCGTGAACGGGGGCTGGGACAACGGGACCTGGTCTATAGCGAAGCTACGCTGCTTAAGGTTGCAGCCCTGGCCGGGGGCGATGCCCGGACTGCGCTCAATATTATCGAACAGGCGGCAGCCATGCTGGACCCCGGAGAACCAGGCATACTCAGTCCGGAGGTGATTGAAGCAGTGGCCGGCGAGAAGCTGCAGGCTTATGATAAAAAAGGGGATAACCATTATGATGTTGTTTCGGCCTTTATCAAAAGCATGCGGGGCTCCGACCCGGATGCAGCCCTGCACTACCTTGCTCGGATGCTGGAAGCCGGGGAGGATGTGAAGTTTATTGCCCGCCGGCTGGTTATTTGTGCCGCCGAAGATATCGGCAATGCCGACCCCCAGGCTTTGGTTGTGGCCATGACTGCAGCGCAGGCTGTGCAGTTTATCGGCCTGCCGGAAGGCCGGATTCCGCTGGCCCAGGCCGTTGTGTATCTGGCCTGCGCGCCTAAGAGCAATGCCGCCTACAAGGCGATTGATGCCGCGCTGGAAGATGTTCGCCGGCTTGATTTTGTCACAGTGCCGCCCCATCTCTGCGATGCCAGCTACCGGGGGGCGCGTAATTTCGGAAAGGGCGAGGGTTACCTGTATCCGCACGACTATGAGCACGGTTTTGTTACGCAGGAGTATATGCCGGCTAAGCTTAGACACCGCCGCTATTATCAGCCTACCCGCAACGGCCGGGAAGCCGGGTTTGCCGACAGATTAGAACGGCTGAGGCCGGGGAATGCCAGTAAAAAATAAAGCTAAGTCCCCGCGTTGGCGGGGCTTTGGCTTTCACAATGCCTTGTCTTTTTTTATATATTGTGTTCCTGCTTAAAGGGAAGAATAGGGCTGCCATTACCGCAAATAATAAATATTAAATCACCTTTGACAACTTGTTGTAATTTTGGTATATTAAAAAAAGAAAACCTATCGTAATACTCGGAAAAGATCAGAGTGGGAGAGGTTGTAGTGAAACTGTCAACGAAAGGACGCTATGGTGTTGCCGCCATGTATGATTTGGCTTTGCATTATGGTCAAGGCGCGATTTCACTCAAAAGCGTAGCTCAGCGCCAGGGAATATCAGAACACTATCTGGAACAGTTAATGGGTACATTAAGAAAGGCCGGCTTTGTAAAAAGCGTGCGGGGAGCCCAGGGCGGCTATTCGTTAACGAAGGAACCGGCACAAATATCTGTTGGCGATATTATCCGCATTATGGAAGGTCCGATTGCCCCGGTTGATTGTCTGCTCGCCGATGACGGCAGCAGAACTTTCTGTTCACGGGTTAATATATGTGTAACCCGCGGTGTTTGGGCTAAGGTAAGAGACAGCATCACTTCTGTGCTGGATTCTATCACTCTTGCTGATTTATGCAATGAAGAAAAGGGACAAGGAGATGAGTAGTATGAAACGTATTTATTTTGATCACTCGGCTACTACCCCGGTTGACCGGGAAGTTGCCGAATCAATGCTGGAATATATGACCGAGAAATACGGCAATCCTTCCAGCGTCCATTCTTTTGGCCGGGAAACCCGGAAAGCAATTGAAGAAGCCCGGGAAAAGGTGGCTGCTCTGATCAATGCCGCTCCTAACGAAATCATTTTTACCAGCGGCGGCACTGAGGGCGACAATCTGGCAATTAAAGGCGTGGCTTATGGCAACCGCAAAAAAGGCAATCATATCATTACTACCGCCATTGAGCACCATGCTGTGCTACATACCTGCGAATATCTGGAAAAACAGGGCTTTACTGTTACCTATCTGCCTGTTGATGAGCATGCCATGATCAACCTGGACGACTTAAAAAATGCGATTACCGATAAGACGATACTCATTAGCATTATGTTTGCCAACAATGAAGTGGGAACGATCCAGCCAGTGAAAGAAATTGGCCAGCTCGCCAAAGAAAAAGGGATTTACTTTCATACCGATGCGGTGCAGGCGGTTGGCAACTGTCCGATCGATGTTAAAGAACTCAACATTGACCTGCTTACTATGTCGGGCCATAAATTTCACGCCAGCAAAGGGGTTGGCGCCCTCTATATCCGCCGCGGCGTAAAAGTCGAAGAGATTCAGCATGGTGGCGGGCATGAGCGAAACCTGCGGGCCGGCACGGAAAATGTACCGGGAATTGTTGGTTTGGGTAAGGCGGCGGAGATCGCCCGGCGGGATATGGATAAAAAGGTTCCCTATATTAAAGGTCTGCGGGACAAGATTATTGCCGGCATCACCGAAAACATTCCTCATATCCGGCTTAACGGCCATCCCGAGCAGAGAATGCCGGGTAATGTTAATTTTAGCTTTTTATATATAGAAGGCGAATCTCTCCTGTTAAACTTGGACTTGAAAGGCATTGCCGCCTCCAGCGGTTCCGCCTGCACTTCCGGCTCACTTGACCCGTCCCATGTATTATTGTCTATGGGACTGACCCATGAGGTGGCCCATGGCTCACTGCGTGTTTCCCTGGGACGGGGCAATACCGAGGAAGAGGTTGATTATTTTCTGGAGGTAGTGCCGGAAATTGTGGAACGTCTGCGCAGCATGTCCCCGCTGTATGGCAGTGCCGCTGACTTTAAACCGTCTAATCCCTGCTCCAGTTGTCATCACCACTAAATAGCGAGAGGAGAAAATATCATGTATACCGATAAAGTTATGGATCATTTTACTAATCCCCGTAATGTAGGTGAAATAAAAGACGCCGCCGGTGTGGGGGAAGTGGGCAATGCAAAATGCGGCGATATCATGCGGATTTATTTGCAGGTAGAGAATGATATCATTACCGATGTAAAATTTAAAACGTTCGGTTGCGGGGCCGCCATTGCCACCAGCAGTATGGTAACAGAAATGGTAAAGGGGAAAAACCTGGACGAAGCCCTGGAAATTTCCAATCAGGCCGTTGCGGAAGCCCTGGGCGGATTGCCGCCTGCCAAGATGCACTGTTCGAATCTGGCAGCAGACGCGCTGCACGAAGCAATAAAAGACTACATTGCCAAAAAAGGAAAGTGATAAATTAATGGCGGTCAAACCCAGAGTGGTTGTAGCCATGAGTGGAGGGGTGGACAGTTCTTTAACTGCCGCCCTTCTTGTTCATCAAGGCTATGATGTTATCGGCGCAACAATGCAAATATGGGAAAAAGAACAGGTTAATGATAATCCGGACAGCAGAGGCTGTTGTTCCATAACGGCTGTCGACGATGCGCGGCGGGTTGCGAACAAATTGGGCATTCCCTATTATGTTCTTAATTTCCGGGATATGTTTCAGGAAACGGTCATTGATTATTTTATGGCCGAATATACGGCTGGCCGGACCCCGAATCCCTGCATTGCCTGCAATCGTTATTTAAAGTTCGAAGGCTTTCTTGCTAAAGCGCTGGCACTTGGCGCGCAATATGTTGCGACCGGTCACTACGCTCAGATTATGTATGACGACGAACGGCGGCGTTATATCCTCCGCAAAGGGCTGGACCCTGCCAAGGATCAGTCCTATGCGTTATATCACCTTAATCAGGAGACGCTGCGGCATTTTTTAATGCCCTTAGGCCGCTTTGCCAAAACCGACACCAGAAAAATGGCCAGAGAGCTGGGGCTGTCGGTTGCCGATAAGCCTGACAGCCAAGAGATCTGTTTTGTGCCCAATGATGATTATAAAGCCTTTCTGAAAGAAAAAATCCCTGCTGCTTTAACCCCGGGCCCTATTGTCGATACGGCCGGCAACATACTGGGCAAACATCAGGGCGTGCAGTTATACACCATTGGGCAGCGCAAAGGCCTGGGGCTGGCAGTCGGCAAGCCTTTGTATGTGGTCGCGCTTGATGCGGAACTCAACCGGGTAGTTGTTGGTTCCGATGAGGATGTTTTTGCGGCCGAGCTTATTGCCGGTGATCTTAATTTTATCGCGATTGATAAGCTGGAGGAGCCGCTGGCTGTAGAGGCAAAAATACGCTACAGTGCGCCGGCGGCGCCGGCAACCGTCAGCCCGCTTGGCAACGGCCAGGTCCAGGTGCGGTTTACTGCGCCCCAGCGGGCGATTACCCCGGGGCAGTCGGTAGTTTTTTATCATGATGATATTGTTATTGGCGGCGGCATTATTATCAGGTAACTTTTTGGATAAAATTTTCTCAGACATACCAATGATATAAAGACTTCGATTCTGGTTATACTAATACTACAATCTGTTGTGGAGGCCGCTATGCAAAAAATACGCGAATTATTTGGCCTGCCTGTGCTGATTACCGGTACTGGTGTACAGATTGGCGAGGTACAAGAAGTTATTATTGACTTGGAACAGGCTGCCATGCGGGGAATCGTCCTGGCCGGCGCCAATTGGTTCAGTAACGACCAAGGGATTGTGTTTGAGGATTTATCCAGCATAGGCAGAAGCGCTATTATGGTTCGGGCCAATTATGCCGTCCAGGAGCTAACACCGGCCATGATGCCGGGAACCGTAAAATATGTGCGGGATTTGCTGGACAAGCAAATTTACACTGATGCCGGATTAAGTTTGGGTATATTGGTTGACGCTCTTTATGACAGTACTACCGGTGAAATAAAGGCTTATGAGATTTCCGACGGCCTTCTCACCGATTTGCTCTATGGTCGCAGAATTATGCCGTTGCCGCAAGCACAAGTTGTTGGTCAGGATAAATTAATCGTTCCAGACACGATGACCGATCTTCTTATACCTGAATCTAAAGAGGTGTGAGGTGTGGGGGTATATGACAACTTGTCCTGTGTGCGGGCAGCGGGGAATCGGCAAGGTAGGTGCCGACCAGTACTACTGCTGGGATTGTTGTGTAGAGTTTACGGTGCGGAATCAGGCCGTCAAAATTTTCAATGTCGAGTCTGACGGCACGTTGACACAATATGATGATCTGCTGCAGGGTACTGTTAATTTAGAGGTACAAAAGGGGTGATATGATGCGCAGTAAGTTTTGGCAAGGGTTGCTCTGGGGTGGACTTGTAGGAACAGCACTCGGCGCCATCATAGGTCCCATGGCTAAACCACAGAAAAAGCCGCTGTTTGAATACAGTACTGACACGGTTGCCGATACTACCCGCGATTTGATGCGGGGTGCGCGCCGGGCCCGTAAGCGGTTGATGAAAAAGCTGGATTGATATCCGGTAATAGGGAGGCCAGAAGGTCTCCTTTTTTCTTATTATACAGGAGGATGGTATGCATTTGACGAAAAAGCATGTCCGGCTGGCAATTGTCATCTTATTTTTGCTGGGAACTGTGTATTTTCTGTGGCTTGTCCGCAGCGGCCTGTATCCGTTTATTATTGCGCTGCTGCTGGCCTACCTGCTTAATCCGCCGGTTTGTTACCTGGAAACAAAGGGACTGTCAAGGGGCTTGGCCATTACCGTGGTATATGTCGTTTTATTTGCGATTGTGATCCTGGGAGGGACGCGTCTTATTCCAATTTTTGTCAGGGACCTGGAAAGTTTCGCCAAAGAGCTGCCCCAGATCTTAAGTAAAGTGGAAGAGCTATTTTATCTGCTGCAGAATCATTATCACAATTCTGTTTTACCTCATTCCATGCGGATTGCCATTGATGATGCGATATTGTCGCTGCAACAGGCCGGGCAGGGTTTCGTCCGGGATCTGACCGACGGCATCATGGGTCTGATTGCCCATTTTATCGGCCTGGCAATCACCCCGATCCTGGCATTTTATTTTCTGCATGACTGGCGGCAGATTAAAGCAGGCTTTATCCGGCTGATTCCCTGCCGCTGGCGCCACGAATATACGTTAGCGTTAAAAGATGTCGATAAAGTATTGAGCGGAGTAATCAGAGGCCAGTTGACGGTGGCTGTCATTGTCGGTGTTTTAGTGAGTTCAGGGCTCTATCTGTTTAACCTTCCGTTTGCCTTACTTATTGGCATTGCTGCCGGTTTGCTGGATGTAATCCCTTATTTCGGCGCCTTTATCGGGGCTACGCCGGCAATAACGCTGGCGCTTCTAGAATCACCGGTGCTGGCAGTAAAAGTGGCCTTATTATTTTTTGCCATCCATCAGCTGGAAAGCAGTATCATTAGTCCTAAAATCCTCGGTGAAAGTGTAGGGTTGCATCCAATTACGGTTATTTTTTTTCTTTTTGCCGGCGGCGAGTTATTCGGAGTTATCGGCATGCTGCTGGGCGTGCCGGTGGCAGCGGTAGGCAAAGTACTCATTAAGCACGGTATCAGGATGTTGGTCTAAACCCACACCAAATATTGACACTAAATCTTAAATTGTAGTATAATTCCAGAATAATGGAGTAAATATAGCATATGGAGCTGATTGAAGTTGAAACAACTAACCGGAAACGAATTGCGAAAACTGTTTCTGGATTTTTTTGCTGGTAAAGACCACCTGGTTCAGGCCAGCGCCTCACTTATTCCGGAAAATGACCCGTCCCTGCTCTTGATTGGCGCCGGCATGGCTCCTTTTAAGCCCTTTTTTACCGGTAAAATGAAACCACCCCATCCGCGGATTGCCACAAGTCAAAAATGCGTCCGTACCGGTGATATCGAAAATGTGGGGCGGACTGCACGGCATCATACTTTTTTTGAAATGCTGGGTAATTTTTCTTTTGGGGACTATTTCAAACAAGAAGCGATTGCCTGGGCCTGGGAATTCCTGACTGAATACCTGGAAATGCCCAAGGATAAGCTTTGGATTACTATCCATACCGGTGATGACGAGGCTTTTGCCATCTGGCATAATGATATCAAAATACCGGCTGACCGCATAATCAGAATGGAAGAAAACTTCTGGGAGATCGGCCCCGGGCCCTGCGGGCCCTGTTCGGAGATCCATATAGATTTAGGTGAGGACCGCGGCTGCGGCCGGCCGGACTGTGCAGTGGGCTGCAACTGTGACCGGTATTTGGAGATCTGGAATCTGGTGTTCACTCAGTTCGACCGGGATGAAGCCGGCAATTATACCCCACTGGCCAAGAAGAATATCGACACCGGGGCCGGTTTGGAGCGGATTGCCTCTGTTTTGCAAAATAAGCGGTCTAATTTTGAAACCGATTTACTCTATCCAATTATTGAATATGCTGCCGGTATTGCCGGTGTTGCCTACGGCCAGTCGGCAAAACAGGATGTATCGCTTAAGGTAATTGCCGATCATGGCCGGAGTATGACAGTGATGATTGGCGACGGCGTATTACCCTCGAATGAAGGACGCGGTTATGTATTGCGGCGCATTCTGCGCCGGGCGGTGCGCCACGGCCGCCTGCTGGGAATTGAAAAACCGTTCCTGACCGATATTGTCGATGTTGTTGCCGGGCTGTTTGCGCAGGCCTATCCTGACATTCATGATAAACAGGAATATATTAAAAAAGTTATCCAATTGGAAGAAGAACGGTTTCATAATACCCTGGCCCAGGGGATTGAACTGTTAAACAGACAAATTCAGGAGCTGGCCCGGGCCGGGGAGACGCTGCTGGACGGAGCAACCGCTTTTAAGCTGTATGATACCTATGGCTTCCCCTGGGAGCTTACCGAAGAAATTCTGAGTGAACATAATATGATGCTTGATAAACAGAGTTTTGATCAGGCTATGGCCGAGCAGCGTGAACGGGCTCGTTCTGCCCGCCAGGACAACGGTGAAAAAATTCTCATCCCCGATTTATCCGGTTTGGTAACAGAATCTCTCAGCTACAACCCGGAAGCCGAAGAGGCTAAACTGGTTTTACTGTTACGAGAAGGTACTGTTGTGGAAGAAGCCTTTGACGGGGATGAGGTCGCTGTTATTCTTGATGCTACGCCGTTTTATGCCGAAGGCGGCGGCCAAGCCGGCGATACGGGTGTGCTTACAGGCTCGCTGGGAAGGCTGGAAGTCACCACCACCCGCAAGCTCCCTGACGGGACGATTTATCATGTTGGCCAGATCAGCGAAGGCTTGTTGAAAACAGGCGAGGTTTTGAATTTGGCAGTCGACTATGCAAGACGCCGTCATATTGCCAGAAACCATACGGCAACCCATTTGCTCCATGCCGCTTTAAAGCAGGTATTAGGCGGGCATGTCAATCAGGCCGGCTCTGCGGTTGACAGCAGCAGACTGCGGTTTGATTTTACCCATTTTGCGCCTGTCACCGAGCAGGAACTGGCTGAGGTCGAGAATATCGTCAATCAAGTGATTCTGGACAATACCTGCGTGGGCATTATTGAGACAACCCAGGAAATTGCCAGAGGCATGGGGGCTATGGCGCTCTTTGGCGAAAAATATGGCGACAAGGTACGGGTCGTCGTCGTAGATAATTTTAGTAAAGAACTGTGTGGCGGCACCCATGTTGGCGCGACGGCAGAAATAGGGTTGTTTAAGATTGTCAGTGAGGCCGGCATCGGGTCCGGCCTGCGCCGGATTGAGGCTGTTACGGGCCAGGGGGCTCACGCTTACTTACAATCGCAGTCTGAGCTGATTAAAGAAGCCGCAGCCGCTCTCAAAACCAGGCCGGAGGAAATCACTGTCCGGATTGAGGGGCTCAACGCCCGTGTCCGTGACCTGGAAAAAGAGCTGGCAATACTTAACACCAAGCTGGCCAAAAACGAAGTACAGGAACTTTTAGCCAAGGTTAAAGTGCTTAATGATGTCAAGGTTGTAATTGGCCAGGTAGCGGCAGCAGATATGGAAAACCTGCGGTCAACGGGAGACCTGGTGCGCGAGCGCCTGCAGTCCGGGGTTGTGGTACTTGGCGCTGTTAATGGGGACAAAGTTAATTTTATTGCGATGGCCACTCCCGATTGTGTTGCCAAGGGTGCCCATGCCGGGCAGATTATTAAAGAAACCGCCAAAGTTGCCGGCGGCGGCGGCGGCGGCCGGCCGGATATGGCGCAAGCCGGCGGCAAACAACCGGCCAAGATCGGCGAGGCTTTACAAGCGGCCGAGCAGATCATTGCCGCGCAAATTAAGTAAATTATTCTTTTTACAGGCAGGCGTAATGCCTGCCTGTAAAAAAATAAACTGATCTACAGGAAAACGCTGGTCCAGGTAGAATATATATGGTAATACCTTGTAGATAATATAAGGAAGGAGGGGGCTTCATGACCAATATATCGCAGGAAACGATGATGTTTAAAGTCAATAATGACGATACCAATGCCGCGGAAGTAATCCTGACGACTGTTTATCAATCCCTAAGGGAAAAAGGCTACAACCCCATTAATCAGTTGGTCGGGTACCTTTTATCCGGTGATCCGACATATATAACCAGCCATAATAATGCCCGCAGTCTGATCCGGAAGCTGGAAAGAGACGAAATTATTGAAGAGTTAGTGCGGGCCTACCTTAAAGATAAGTAATGGAATATCGTGTGCTTGGTCAGACAGGTCTTAGTGTTTCCAGACTATGTTTTGGCGGACTTACTATTGGCCCCTTGCAGTCAAACCGGCCCTTGGCCGACGGAATTGCCGTTATTCAGGCGGCATTTGACGCAGGGGTCAATTTTATTGATACGGCCGAGCTGTATGGTACATATCCTTATATACGGGAAGCGTTACGCAGGGCCGGCCAGGACATTATCGTCGCTTCCAAATCCTATGCCTACACCTATGAAGCCATGCGGGCCAGTGTTGAAGCGGCCTGCCGGGAGCTAAAGCGGGATTATATCGATATCTTTATGCTCCATGAACAGACCTCGCGCATGACCTTAAAAGGCCATGCGGAAGCACTGGCCTATTTGAGTGATGCCAAACGGCAGGGACTGATCAGAGCCGCCGGGGTATCAACCCATACGGTGGATGTGGTGCGGGCGGCGGCGCTGCTAGAAGAAGTCGACGTGATTCACCCGCTTATTAATAGTAAAGGTATTGGCATTGCCGACGGTACAGCCGCAGATATGCTGGCGGCCATCCGCTTCGCTGCCGACTGCGGCAAAGGCATATACGCGATGAAAGCCTTAGGCGGCGGTCATTTGAACCATATGGCCGAGCAGGCTTTTGCCTGGGTGCTGGCTCAGCCTGGCATTACCTCCATTGCTGTCGGCATGCAAACAATCGAGGAAGCCATTCTTAATGCCCAGGTATTTTCCGGCCAGGCCCCGGACAGCAACTTATGGGCCAAAGTCGCCAAGACTCCCCGCCGGCTGCTGATTGAGGACTGGTGTGTTGGCTGCGGGCAATGCACGCAGCATTGTCCGACGCAGGCTATAACCGTGATCCAGAATAAAGCCAGGGTAGCCCAGGAGCAATGTGTATTATGCGGTTATTGCGGCGCTTATTGCCCGGAATTCTGTTTAAAAATAATCTAAATGGGTAAAATATGTAAATAAGCAGGAGGAATTATGCGTATACTAGCACTTGATGTCGGGGATAAAACCATTGGGGTGGCAGTCTGCGACGAATTAAGACTAACCGCACAGGGCGTTGAGGTAATTAAACGCACCTCTGTTGACAAGGATTTTTCCAGACTGAAAGAGCTTATAGCTCAGTATGAGATTGGGCTGCTTGTGATAGGTCTGCCGAAAAACATGAATGGAACGCTTGGTCCGCAGGGTGAACGGGTAAAAGAATTCGGTACGGCTCTGGGCAAGGCCGTACCTCAGGTTGAGATCAAATTCTGGGATGAACGGTTGTCCACCGTAGCCGCGCAAAAAGCCCTGATTGCAGCCGATGTCAGCCGCGCCAAGCGCCGGCAGGTAATCGACAAAATGGCGGCAGTTTTCATTCTGCAAGGCTATCTTGACAGTTTGTCCTGAACGGTCACCCCTGCCAGCGGTTTCCTTGACAGGATATCCTTTCTAGGATAGAATAAGAGTGCGTATGAGTAAAAAGAGGTGAAAAAAATGGCTGATAACGACCAAGACGATATGATGGAGCTTGACGAGCCGGTAGTAGTCATGACTGATGAAGAAGGCAACGAATACTATTATCGCGAAGATATGATTGTTCCTGTCGGTGATAAGCGCTTTGCTATACTGGTCCCAATCGATGTTGATGAAGAAGGCTGCGAATGCAGTGATGACAGCTGCGGCTGCGGCTGCGGCGATGAAACGGATGTATTTATCGCCCGGATTGACGTTGACGAAAATGGTGAAGAAATTTACCTGGATCCAACAGATGAAGAGTTTGAACAGGTTCGTAAGGCGTACGAGGAAATGGTTTTTGAAGACGAGGAAGAGTAACAAGAACAAGATTTTCTATCCCCGCCGCAAAGTCTAATTTATGAATTCTGATAGGGATAAAAAGAAGCCGTAAGGCTTCTTTTTTAACGCTATTTGTCTCCATAGGGATTATATATTATAATATAATAGCTATGTTAAGATGAAAGAGGGATAGTGGATGATCATGCTTAATCATTCAATTATAAAAAGAGCCATTACCGGCGTTATTGCCGCTGCCTTAGTCATGGTCGGTGCCGCTGTCGGGTGGACCATGACGCAGCCGGCCGGCAGCTCTGATGAACTGCATCTTATTACAATTAAGCCAGGCACACCGACCAAGGTAATTGCCGAGGAATTAGCCAGCCAGGGATTGATTAAAAATACTCTGGTTTTCCGGGTAGCGGCCAGGCTGGAAGGGGTGGAAAACATGCTGCAGGCCGGCGAGTACGCGATTAGTGCCAACATGCCGGTACAGCAAATGCTGGCCATCATTTCCCAGGGTCAGACCGCCTATCAGCAATTTACTATTCCGGAAGGCTATACGGTTGATCAAATTGCCCTGCTTTTAGCAGAGAAAAACCTGGCTGATCCGGAGAAGTTTAAGGCACTTGCCAAAAACTTTGCGCCATTTTCCTACATGACGGCTAATCCTGACAGCAAGTACCAGGTGGAAGGCTTTATATTTCCGGATACGTACCGGGTGGCAAAGGGAGTAACGGAAGAAGAGCTGCTTATGATGATGGTTCAGCAGTTTGACGCCAAACTGACGCCAGATCTGCGCCTGCGGGCTTCTGAACTGGGATTCTCCCTGCGGGAGGTGGTCATCTTAGCATCACTGGTCGAAAAAGAAGCCCAGCTGAGCGAGGACAGGCCCGTAATTGCCGGGGTGTTTGCCAACAGGGTAAAACTGGCGATGCCTTTGCAATCCTGCGCCACAATACAATATATCCTTGGTTATCCGAAGCCGGAGCTTACGATTCAGGACACCCAGATCACCTCCCCTTACAACACCTATCAGATTATGGGCTTACCGCCGGGCCCCATTTCTAATCCCGGCAGTGCAGCAATCCAGGCCGTATTGTTTGCGGACAAAACCGATTATTTGTATTTTGTTGCCGATAAGCAGGGGAAGCATCATTTTAGCAAAACCTATGAGGAACATTTAGCAGCCATTGAACAGGTGCAAATTTAATGGACAGTACCATGCAGGTATTAACCTTGATGGAGGCTTATGCGGATACCCAGCATGTGCCGATCATCAGCCGGGAAGGCAGGCTGCTGCTGCAGGCAGTGACCGCAGCCGCTAAGCCGGCAGCGATACTAGAGATCGGAACGGCCATTGGTTATTCAACCTTGCTGTTGGCGGCTGCTATGGGGCCAAATGGCCGGATCATTACACTGGAAAAAGACGAAGACCGGCTTGCTGTGGCCAAACGTTTTTTGGCTGATGCCGCGCTGTCAACTCCGATACACTTGATCGCGGGCGATGCCGGCGAAATAATACCCCGCCTTGCCGGTCCCTTTGATTTAGTATTCATTGATGCTGCCAAGGGGCAGTATCTTGACTATTTACATAAAGTGATGGATAAACTTTCTCCAGAAGCTGTTGTTATTGCCGACAATGTATTATTTAGAGGCTGGGTACTTGATGAGCAAGCTGCCCCCAGGCGCTTTCGCACGATTATTAAACGCCTTAAGGCCTATCTGAATTTTGTTACTACCGACCAACGCTTTAAGACGACAATCCATCCTCGTGGTGACGGCATGGCTGTATCCTATTACCAGGGAGAGACAAAAACGTGAGAAAACCTGAACTTCTAGCGCCTGCGGGCAATTTGGAAAAACTTAAAATGGCCCTTATTTACGGGGCCGATGCTGTGTATATGGGCGGCAAAGCGTTTGGCTTGCGGGCCTTCAGCGATAATTTCGCGCAGGATGATCTGCGGCAGGGAATTGCCTTTGCTCACAGTCTCGGTAAGAAGGCTTATATTACGATTAACATTTTTCCCCATAATGACGACCTGACAGCGCTGCCCGATTATATCAGGGATGTGGCCGCTATGGCGGCAGATGCCATTATTGTATCTGACCTGGGGGTGTACCGTATTGCCCGGCAGGTAGCCCCGGGCCTGCCTATCCATATCAGCACGCAGGCCAATTGTACCAACTGGGCCACTGCCCAGTTCTGGCAGGAGCTGGGCGCTGCGCGCATAGTTCTGGCCAGAGAGCTTTCTCTGCGGGAGATTGGCGTGATCAGGCAGAAAGTTGATATTGAACTTGAGGCTTTTGTGCATGGTGCGATGTGTATGTCTTATTCCGGGCGGTGCCTCATCAGCAACTACCTGACAGGGCGTGATGCCAACCGGGGGGAGTGCGCGCAGCCCTGCCGCTGGAAATATCATATAATGGAAGCAAGCCGCCCGGGAGTCTACTTGCCGGTACTGGAAGATAACCGTGGCACCTATATCTTTAATTCGAAAGATTTATGCCTGCTTAGTCACCTGCCGGAGCTGGCGGCCAGTGGCTTAAACAGCTTTAAGATTGAAGGCCGGATGAAAAGCGTGCATTATGTGGCTACGGTTGTTAAAGTATACCGCGAAGCTATCGATTGTTACGCCAGCTCACCCCAGGATTTCCAGATCAAAGCAGGCTGGCTTGATGAATTGCAGAAAGTCTCGCACCGGGAATACACAACCGGGTTTTACTTCAATAAAACCTCGGCCCAAGACCAGATTTACACCTCCTCCAGTTATACCCAAACCCATGATTTTGTGGGTCTAGTCAAAGAATATGACCCGGTATCGGGCCTGGCGCTGATTGAACAGCGCAATAATATGAAGGTCGGGGAAGAAATTGAGATTATGCAGCCCGGACAGGAAAATTTCCGGCAGAGGATTAGTCAGATGGTTAACGCTGACGGTATTCCCATTGACGTGGCCCCTCATCCCCAGCAGCTTGTAACGATGCCGGTAAACAGCCCGGTGGTGCCCTATTCCATGCTCCGCCGGCCGGAGAAACGGGAGCACAGCCATGGATAACCTGATATATATTCAAGTGGAACCCAAGGATGTTAATTTTATCAACCGGGTCATGGAAGGCTACGAATATCTGGGGGTAGTGAGTACACTGGACCGTTTTGCCGGCATTCTTGTTATACGGGCCACACCTGATACAGCCGGGGAAGTGCATAAGATACTGGCCCATCTCCCGGTGAGCGTCCAATATGTTGAACGCTGAATAACCTGTTGCCACTATAAGCCATACTATACCTACTAATGACTTAGCAGGTGATAGTATGGCTTATTCCAGCCGGCGTATTTATCAGTTGGTTTTATTTTTTTTGGTATTCTCCGGCCTGCTGCTCTTGCGGCTGTTTTATCTTCAGGTTATCCACGGGCCGCAGCTGGCCTTGGAGGGGCTCAGCATTCGCGTGCAGGAACTGCCTGTGGATGTTGCCAGAGGCGAAATCCTGGACCGTAATCATGTACCGCTGACTAACACCTCCCAGCAATACAGTATTGTTGTTTTCCCGGGGCAGATTGAGGATAAAACGGCAGCCGCCTTTAGCCAGATCGACAATATTGTCCAGCTGCCGCCAGCGGTGCTGGCGGCGGGGTTGCGGCGGTTAAACACCAACGAATATCCTTTTCGCCTAGCTGCCGTGGAGAGCAGTACGGCCAATCAAATTAACGAAAGGAAGCTGCCTGGTATTGTGGCCGTCGCAGAAAAGATTCGCTATGGGCACGGTGCGCTGGCGGCGCATGTGGTGGGCTATATCAATGCTGCCGATAACCGGGGGGTGAGCGGGATCGAAAGCATGTATGACGCTTTGCTCCGGGGCAGTCAGCCTGAATATGTAGCCGCTATAGTGGATGCCGGTCAGCAGCTGATACCCGGCTTGGGCTATAAACGGATGAAACTGGCGACAGGCACCAGGGAAACCAATGTGGTCCTGACAATTGACAAGCAGATTCAACAAAAAGTGGAAGATATTATGAACCGCACTGTTCTGAAAGGCGCAGTGGTGGTCATGAGCCCCGAAAGCGGCGAGATACTGGCCATGGCCTCACGGCCGGCTTTTGATGCCAACCATCTCAGCCAATACCTGGAGCAGAGCAGTTCCCCCCTGCTTAACCGGGCAGTTTCCTCGTTTCAGCCTGGTTCGGTCTTTAAATTGGTCGTGGCCGCGGCTGCCTTGGAGAACAAAACGGTAAAAATGAATGATGTCTTTTTTGATCCCGGCTATATTGACGTTAATAATATCAGGTTTCAGGGCTGGGATTATGAGCAGGGACCCAAAGGCCACCTGACAATAACTGAGGCCATGGCCCATTCCAGCAACCCCGTGTTTATTCAGATCGCTTTGCAGTTAGGCGCGGAAAAATTGATCACTATGGCCCAAAAGCTTGGTTTTGGATCACGGACTAAGCTTGATTTTTTTGGCGAGAGTGAGGGGAATTTGCCGGAAGCGGACCAGCTTTATCCCGGGGATTTGGCCAATCTGGCCATTGGTCAGGGGTATTGCGAAGCGACACCGGTACAGTTGGCGCAAACGGTGGCCACGATCGTCAATGACGGCATTAAGGTCGAACCCTATATTGTCAGCGAACTTACCAGCCAGGAAGGTTTAACTGTTAAAAACTTTCATGACTCCAGGCCGAAGGTACGGGTTATGTCCCGCCAGACCGCGGAGAGAGTGCGGGGAATGATGGGAGCCGTTACCCAATATGGTACAGGCCAGGCCGCCTATGTGGACGGCTTTGGTTCGGCCGGCAAAACCGGTTCAGCTGAAACAGGGCGGACAAATAAAACCGGCCAGGGGATTAATCATGCCTGGTTTGCCGGTTTTACCCCGCTAAAAAAACCGGAATATGTAATTGTCGTGTTTGTGGAAGAGGGAATGTCCGGCAGTAACGTTGCCGCACCGATTTTCCGGGAAATAGCCACTGCCATCGTCAAAGAGTGAGGCAATCCGGCTTAAAGGCCCAGGCCGAAGTTTTTTAGTAGTCAAACGGGCAAATATATGCTAAAATGTAAAAGCTAGTGAGCAGATGTATTTTTTGGCAGTAGCTGGCTTAGGCTAAAGAGCTGGAGATGATAGAATGACGGCGTCTACCGCGCGAGTACTGGTTCTGCACGGACCTAACCTGAATCTACTGGGGAAGCGTGAGCCTGAAGTATACGGCAAAACTACACTTGACGATATTAATCACTTGTTAAGCCGGCGGGCTGGGGAGTTGGGTATTGAGCTAACGATTGTCCAAACTAACCATGAAGGTATAATGGTTGACACGATTCAGCAGGCTCAGGGTAATTTTGCCTGTATTATTATTAATCCTGCGGCGTTTACCCACTATAGCATTGCGGTGCGGGATGCGCTGGCCGCCATTACGGTCCCCGCTGTGGAAGTGCATCTATCCAATATTTACCGGCGGGAAGAATTCCGCCAGCATTCCGTGATCTCGCCGGTGGCAGTAGGCCAGATAGCCGGCTTCGGCGCAACAGGGTATTTGCTGGCCCTGGAGGCGGCATACGCTTTGATAAGGGGTGCGTAAGCGATGATACAGCAGCGGCTGGATACACTTTATAAACTCATGATACGGCACCGCCTTGACGGCATAATTGTCACCAAACCGGAAAACCGGCTGTATTTTAGTGGTTTTGCCGGTTCGGCCGGGATGCTGGTTATCAGCAGGACACAAGTTCCGCTATTATTGACTGATTTCAGATATATTGAACAAGCTAAACAGCAGGCTCCTGTATATCAGATTATCCGCCACGGGGCAACGGTCTATGATTCGCTGGCCGAGTCGGTGAAGAAGCTGGGACTGGTCCGCCTCGGTTTTGAAAGCGATTTTGTAACCTGGGAGGCATATCAGAAATTAAAAAGCTGCCTGAGTGGGCAAAAACTATCGCCTGTAAAACTTGATAGGCTGAGAATGATCAAAGACCAGACAGAGTTGGCTTTGCTCACCCGGGCGGTGGAGATTGCCGATGCAGCGTTTAAACAAACACTGCCGGTAATTAAGCCGGGAATAACGGAGCTGGATATTGCGCTTGAGCTTGAATACCGGATGCGCAAGCTTGGTGCGGAAAAACCGGCCTTTGACACTATTGTGGCTTCCGGCGCAAGAGGCGCCCTGCCTCATGGCCGGGCGTCAGACAAAATAATTGCAACCGGCGATTTCATTACGATGGATTTCGGAGCGGTATATGCAGGCTATCATTCCGATATGACGCGGACGGTTGCGGCCGGCACCGCCGATGCCAGACAACGCGAGATCTATAGGCTCGTGCTGGCGGCCCAGCTGGCTGGTATTAACGCCGTGCAGGCCGGCAAAACCGGCCGGGAGGTCGACCTGGCGGCCCGGGAAGTCATTGCCGAGGCCGGCTATAGTGAGCACTTTGGGCACGGCTTAGGGCACGGGGTTGGTCTTTTTATTCATGAGGAACCCCGGTTGTCACCAGCCAGTGACAGTAAACTGGCTGCCGGCATGGTAGTTTCGGTTGAGCCGGGAATTTACCTGCCAGGCTGGGGTGGCGTACGGATTGAGGATTTAGTGGTTGTTGCTGCTGATGGCTGCAGAGTCCTTACTGCCAGCAGCAAGGACTTAATCGAATTATGCTAATTGATAGAACAACGGGGAGGCTTATCATTAATGATTTCAAGCAATGATTTTCGAACAGGGGTAACGGTTGAAATTGACGGCGATGTCTGGCAGGTAGTTGACTTCCAGCATGTAAAACCAGGAAAAGGGGCCGCTTTTGTCCGGGCCAAACTTAAAAACGGCCGGACCGGCGCGGTGGTTGAACGCACCTTTAATGCCGGCGAAAAATTACCCAAGGCCCATGTTGAACGGCGTGAAATGCAATACCTGTATGAAAGCGACGGCCTGTACAACCTCATGGATAATGAAAATTTTGAGCAAATCGCATTGTCGGGCGAGCAAATGGGTGATGCCCGTAAGTTTTTAAAAGAAAATATGAATATAGCCGTATTATTTTTCCAGGGCAACGTGATCGGTATTGATCTGCCGCTGTCCGTAGAATTGACTGTTGTCGAAACCGATCCCGGCATCAGGGGTGATACCGCAACCGGCGGGACTAAACCGGCCAAGCTGGAAACAGGTCATGTCGTCCGGGTGCCGCTCTTTATCAATACCGGTGAAGTGTTACGGATCGACACCCGCACCGGCGACTATATTGAACGGGCCTGATAATTATTAAAATCGGAAAACCCCCGCCTTAAGTTATGTTTTGATAAGCATTGGACATACTAGAAATAGTGTCTAATACTTAGAGCATAGCTAAAGGGGGGGTATTTTATGAGAAACCTTAAAGAGAAAGTTGCTTATTTACATGGCTTGACCCAAGGTCTTAATGTTAACGAGCATTCCTCAGAGGGCAAGGTGTTGCTTAATATTATTGACGTACTGGAATCGTTTGCCGATGAAGTGCAAAATGTTAATCTGGCACAGTTGGAGCTTGAGGAGTATGTAGAGTCAATTGATGAAGATTTAACTGACCTCGAAGACCAAATATATGAAGAAGATGCAGACGACGATGGGTATGATGACGATGATCTATACGGTGAAGCAGATGATGATATGGTCGAAATGGCTTGCCCGGCCTGCCATGAAATGGTAACTTTCGAATCAAGCATATTAGATGATGAAGAGGATATTGAGGTTACCTGCCCGTACTGCGGCGGGGTAGTGTATGATAATGAGCTGGATATCACTGTCGATAACCAGTATAACCAGCGGGCTACCGGTCATATCATGCATCCCGGCGTGTGAAACTTACTTGATCGCCACAGACTTAGCATAAGCTAAGTCTTTTCTTTTTGTCATAAACCAATTTCTTATCACATATCTATGTAAAGAAAGGGAGCATAAACCTTTAGACAAGTCGCCTATCAACGATAAGGATGAAAGCTGTATGAAAAATATTCAAACCACGTTGAACGAACATATCTATCCTGTTTTACCGCCTCATATTGCCCAACTGATTGCAGCATTACCCGGCAGTCAGCTGGGCAGAACCACAGAGATTCGCCTCAGGGCTAATCAGCCCCTGCAGCTGGTATTGGGCAGCGAGGATATTACTGTGCAAACAGAGCATAAAACCCGGGTGTATCAATGCACCAGCGAGGATGTGCACAGAACATTTCAGCTGATATGCAAAAACTCGGTTTATGCTTTTGAGGAGGAAGTCCGGCAGGGTTATTTGACAATCGCCGGCGGTCACCGGGTTGGCCTGACTGGACAGGCAATAACCCTGGAGGGGGCAGTCAGGACAATTAAGAGTATTAGTTCGCTCAATATCCGCTTGGCAAGAGAGATACCAGGCTGTGCCGACCGGCTGCTGCCGCTGGTGGCAGACAAGGAACACCAGGAAGTATTCAGTACCTTAATTATTTCGCCGCCCCGCTGTGGTAAAACAACCATCTTGCGGGATTTAATCAGGCAATTGAGTGCAGGCAATCCGACGCTGGGCATAGCCGGTCTACAAATAGGCGTGGTGGATGAGCGGTCTGAAATAGCGGCCTGTCAACAGGGAATACCGACTGTGGATTTAGGACCGCGCGTTGATGTGCTTGATGCCTGTCCCAAAGCCAGCGGGCTGTTGATGCTAATCAGGTCGATGGCCCCGCGCATCGTCGCCACTGATGAATTAGGCCGCCGGGAAGACGCGCTGGCTGTGCGGGAAGCGGTTTGTGCCGGCGTTAAAGTCATTGCCACCGCTCACAGCCGGACAATTGATGAATTTCAGCAGCGCCCCTATGTGGGTGAGTTAATAAAGGAACAGGTTTTTGAACGGTACATTATTTTGAGCAGCCGGTCGGGGCCAGGCACGATTGAGGAAGTCCTTGATTCCCGGCGCAAGAAACTACTATTTACCTGTTTAAATGAGGTGAACGTATGTGGTTGAAAATTCTCGGCAGTTTGCTGGTTGTTACAGCAGGAGCCAGCATCGGCTTTAGTTTAGCAGGCCGGTTTGTGGAACGGCCGCGGCAGATCAGACAGCTCATCAGTTGCCTGTCAGCCCTTAAATCTCACATTAATTACGTGGCCGTACCCTTGCCTGAAGCTTTGTCCCGCTGTACCGGCGGCATTACCGGCCCGGTAGCCGACCTGTTTCAGACGATGGCGGAATTATTGGCGAGCAAAGGCTGGCTTACGCCCCAGGCGGCCATGCTGCAGGCGCTGGCCGAAACGGACCGGCTTGTTCTCAGTAAGCCGGAAAAGGAAATTATTGCCGTATTCAGCGCCAACTTAGGGAGCATGAACCGGGAAGAACAGCATAAATCCCTGGATTTAGTCCATGAACAGCTGTCCAGAATCCAATATGAAGCGGAAAAAATTTGTGAACAAAATGCCAGAATGTATCGTTACTTAGGGGTTTGCGGGGGCTTGGCCGTGGTTATTGTTTTAGTTTAGTATAGGGAGTTAATGGGGGGAGAGAAAGCAAATGGGAATAGATGTGTTGTTTAAAATTGCCGGCGTGGGCATTTTAATCTCTGTTTTTCATACCGCATTAAAGCAGGCCGGTAAAGAAGATATGGCTCATTTATGTACCCTTGCCGGTTTTGCCATGGTGTTGTTATGGGTAGTACAACTATTAGGCCGACTGTTTAATACCGTTCAGGATGTATTTAAGCTGTTCTAAGGGGTGTACGCGCCATGGAAATCATACAAATCATCGGGCTAGGGTTTGTCGTTACCTTGCTGATTTTAATCATTAAACAACAGCGGCCTGAACTCGCCGTTCAGCTGGCTCTAACCTTGTCAACCATCATTTTTTTAATGGTCCTTGGCAAGATTAATGTGGTGCTGGACTTATTCCGCGATTTATCAGAAAAAGCCAATATTAGTCAGATGTACTTAAATACGATCCTCAAAATTATTGGCATTGCCTACATTACCGAGTTTGGCGCCCAGGTGTGCCGGGATGCCGGTGAGGGTGCAGTGGCCGGTAAGATTGAATTTGCCGGTAAAATACTCATTATGGTTATGGCTATACCCATCATTGCCTTGGTCCTGGAGACAATTGTAAGACTCATTCCTTAAGGTGGAGTATGTGTGAAAAGAATAATAATTATATTGATATTCTGTATACTCTGGGGCAATATGGCCTGGGCAGCGCCTGAGGCCGGGCCGGATTTACCTGTTGATTTGCTGGAAAGCACCTCGGTAAATCATATCAATGAGTTTATTCAGGTGATCAACAAAGAGCTGACTGAGGAAATCCCTTTATTGAGTACGGAAACAATCAAAGATATTGCCGCCAAAGGCCTGACTTTCAACTGGGAAACCATTGCCAATAAACTGCTCTCCTACTTCTTTAAAGAGGTAGCAACAAATATTCATCTCCTTGGCAAGCTGTTATTTTTAGCCGTATTGTGCGCCTTACTGCAAAATTTGCAAAATTCATTTGAGCAATCAGCAATCTCGCTGCTGGCCTACAGTGTATGTTTTATCTTTTTGTCAGTGATTGCCTTAAGCGCCTTTTACCAGGGACTAGCGCTCGCCCGGGAAACCGTAAGCAATATGGTTGGGTTTATGCAAGCGCTGCTGCCCTTATTGCTCTCCCTCTTAGCCGGGGTCGGCGCTCTAACCTCGGCGGCGCTGCTAACCCCGCTGATGCTCCTGGTGGTAAGTGTCACCAGTGTGGCTGTTAAGGATATCGTTCTGCCGCTTTTGTTCCTGACTGCGGTCTTAGAATGCGTGAACTATTTGTCCGGCAGCTACAAGCTCAGTAATTTGACAGGGGTGCTGAAGCAGGCCGGGATGATGACCCTGGGTTTAGTGCTGGTGGTTTTTATCGGTATTATCAGCATTCAGGGTGTTGCCGGCAGTGTGGCCGACGGCTTGACACTGAGAACGGCAAAATACGCAACAGCCACTTTTATACCGGTAGTGGGCAAAATGTTCGCCGACACTGTCGAACTGGTTATGGGGGCCTCGCTGCTGTTAAAAAATGCCGTTGGCATTTTCGGCGTATTGGCCATTGCCCTGATCTGTGCAATACCGCTCATTAAACTGATTTCATTGGTTGTCGTGATAAAAATTGCCGGGGCGCTGATCCAGCCGATGGGGGATGAAAAAATGGCCAAATGCCTGGATGCCATGGGCAATAATCTGCTCTTAGTGTTTGGCGCCTTATTAACAGTTGCCTTAATGTTTTTTTTAGTGGTTACCATGATCATTGGTTCCGGCAGTGTGGCGATGATGCTGCGTTAGAAAGCGGCGGTGGGTGATAAGATGATGGATGCTGTTACTGTCTGGGTAAAAAGTATTATCTATGTGGTGTTATTTGCCTCGTTTCTGGAGCTGTTGCTGCCTAATAGCAGCATGCAGCGCTTTATCAGGGTGATTATGGGCTTGTTTATTCTGCTGGCGATCTTAAATCCGGTCATCAGTGTTTTGGAAAACAGGCTGTCGGCCGACCAAGTTCCGGCTTTGGCCCAGGTCGGCAGCTCGTTGTCTGATGCGGAGATTGTAAGTGCCGGCTCCCATGTTGCCGACAGGCGCAATCAGCTGGCCAGAGAGATATATGCCAGGGATCTGGCCAAGCAAATAAGGGCGATGGTCATGGCAATCGACGGTGTAGCCAATGCTAAGGTAACAGTAGCCATTGCCGATACCCAGCCGGATAGTAAAGCGCTGGGCAAAATCAACAATGTAGTTGTGTATATTGAACCAGGCTTTGCCGCTGATGAGCGCAAAATTGCCAAAGTGACTATCGGCGAAAAATCTGCTGAAGCACCCAAGGTGCCGAATAAGCTGTCGCCGGTAGTAATCGACAAAGTGAAAAGGATGGTGACTGAGTTATATCAGCTTAAGTCCAGTCAGGTTGAGGTTAAACAGATACAATAGGAGGTAAGAGAGGTATGGGAGCGATAGGAGCTTCGCTGAAAGGATGGCTGTCTGGTGCCAAAAAAGCGGTTCCCAGTCAACTATTGAAAGACGGTGTTATTAATGCCAGGCTCATCTGGCTCGGGCTACTGGGGATTGTGCTGCTGTTAATCGGGGGGATATATGAACCGGTGCCGGCAAACACGCAGCCTTCGGTCGCGGCGGATATTACCAAAGGCACGCCGGCTGCCCGCAGCTATGAAGAGGTGCTGGAGGGCAAGCTCTCGAATTTGCTGGCCCAGATCAAGGGGGCCGGGGCCGTATCGGTGAATGTAACCTTAGAAACCGGCGGCCTGCAGGAACCTGCCAAAAATATTACCAAAGAAACCAAAACGGTGCAGGAAAAGGACAATGCGGGCGGAATCCGCACAACAACTGAAACGAAAGAGTCTGAACAGGTATTATTAAGCAAAGAAAGCGGGGCCGACCGGCCGGTGATGGTCCGGGAATACAAGCCGGTCATCAAAGGGGTGCTGGTCGTGGCCGAAGGGGCTGTTGATTCAACAGTTAAGGCTAATCTGACCAGAGCTGTGGAATCAGGTTTAGGCATCCCCTCTTATAAAATTACTGTACTGCCGCAAAGAAAGTGAGGGTAAGGGCATGAGAATATTTTCGGTATTATCGATAAATAAAATAGGAAAATTTGCTGCCTTTATCGTGGCCGCAGGCATTCTTTCCCTGCTTATCAGCGGTGCCTGGAACTACGCCCAGGATATGCGTCAAGCCCGGGCCGACAGATCCAATGCCATGCAGGTCACAAAAGCGGTCAGCGAGCAGGTGGTGCCGGTAATGGCTCCCGACTTTTTTACTGAATACCGGCTGGAAAGGGATAAGATCAGAAGTGAACGGTCCGATCTCCTGCGGGAGATTATAAAAGATGCGGAAACCGAAGATACTAAACATCAGGCTCAGGAAACGATTTTAAAAATGACCCTGGAAAAGCAGCGGGAAGCGGAAATGGAAAACTTAATAAAAGCCAAAGGCTTTGGCGATGCCCTGGTGTTTATTCAGGAAAACTCAGTCAGCGCTGTTGTCAAAACGACCGCATTGTCCCGGGAGGAAGTGATCCAGGTGGCAGAAGTCATTTGCCGGATTGCCGGGGTTAAGCCCGAGGATGTTACTGTAAGCGCTAAACCGTAAGCGGAGAGACTCTCTCCGCTTGTTTTCCCTATTTGTAAAAATGGAAAAAGCTTGGTATAATAATATAGTTATAAGATATCCGGTCTGGTAATACATTGTAATAGCTAAAAGGTTGGGGAGGGTTGGAATGGAAAAGAGAGAGCGGATGGAAAAAACGGAACATAATGATGTTGGTTCTATTAGGATTGCCGATGAGGTTGTTGGCATAATTGCCGGGCTTGCGGCTACTGAAGTTGCCGGCGTGGCTGGCATGAGTGCCGGCTTAGTCGGTGGGATTGCCGAAATGCTGGGTAAAAAGAACCTCTCCAAAGGAGTTAAGGTGGAGGTTGGCGAACGGGAAGCGGCAGTAGATCTATATATTATCGTCGAATATGGCGTACGTATCCCCGATGTTGCGCTGAGAGTCCAGGAAAACGTGAAACGGGGGATTGAATCTATGACCGGTCTTGATGTGGTTGAGGTTAATATTCATGTCCAGGGTGTAGGCTTTGCCCTGGAAGGTAAAGAAGAAGACATTAGGGTAAGATAACAGGAAAAGGCCAAAAGAAAGGAGAACGAAGCTATGGGGATTATTGACCGCATTATCCTGTCTATTTACACATTTTTACTGGCTTTTTTATCATTTGCCGCCATTCTCCTGTCTTTACGCCTTATTCCGATGGAATTGGCGTGGACAAGCCTTGGCTATATATATGGTCAATGGGAAGCTTCGCTGGTGGGAGCGGTCTTTTTTCTCGTTAGTATCAGACTGCTTTTGGCCGGCCTTCGCTCCCGTAAAACCAAAGATACCATTGTCCATCATAATGAAATTGGCGATGTTCACATTACCCTGACGGCGGTCGAAAATTTGGTGGAAAAAACGGTCCGCCACCTGCGTGGTGTAAGGGGCCTTAAGGTAAAGGTGGCGTTGGCTCCCCAGGGTATTACCGTGCGAATCAAAGCGGTGGTCAGCCCGGAAAGCCATGTGCCGACGGTTGCCGATGAAATTCAAAAGCGTGTGCATGAACATATAAAAAATACCGTAGGGATCGAGCTGGCTGATGTTCAGGTTACTGTGGATAATATCAGCAATGATTTTAAGGCAAAACAGCGTGTTGAATAGAGGTGACAGTTTTGAATTCCAAACTACTGGAGGAAATCTGGCAGCACCATAGCGGCAAAATTCTGGGGGTGCTATTTGGCTTTACATTTGGCATCCTTGTTATAACTTTTGGTTTTTTTCGTACACTATTTGTAGTTTTATGCGTTATTGCCGGTTATGTAGTGGGTAAACGCATTGACCAAAAAGAAGATATTATGGAAATTTTGGATAAGCTGCTACCTCCTGGTTACAACCGGTAAGCGCTTGGAAAGAGGGAAATTATGAGCCGCAGAAAGGCCCGTGAAATGGCTGTGCAAGCATTATTTCAATTGGATTTTAACCTAGGTATCAGTAATGATGAAGCACTTAACTCGGTATTCAGTGAACAGCCAGACGTCAACGAGAGTACTAAGCTGTATGCCAAGTCATTGGTTGAGGGCACCTATAGCAATTTAGCCGCTATTGATGATTACATATCAGAGTTATCACAGGAATGGAAAATTGACCGTATGGCCGGTGTTGACCGGAATATAGCCCGGATGGCTATCTATGAAATGAAATACAGTAAGGAGCGGCTACAGCCAGGCGTCGCCATCAATGAAGCCGTGGAACTGGCAAAAACCTTTGGCACGGAGGAGTCGAGCCGGTTTATTAATGGTATTTTAGGATCAATTGTAAAAAACAAAGGCTTGACATGAGCTATTCGCTGGGGATAGATACCAGTTGCTATACAAGCTCAGTCGCACTCTTGGATGAGGCTGGGCAGCTGGTTGCCGATTGCCGGCGGCTTCTTAAAGTTAAGGCCGGCAGCCGGGGGCTGCAGCAATCGGAAATGGTATTTCAGCATACCCGTAATCTGCCTGAATTATTTGCGGAGGCCTGCCGGGGGCTTGCCGGGCCTGTGGCTTTCAAAGGCATAGCGGTTTCGGCCTGGCCCCGGCCCTTGCCGGATTCCTATATGCCTGCCTTTCTGGTGGGGGACGGCTATGCTAAGGTGTTGGCGCTGAGCCATAATGTTCCTCTCCAGCGCATCAGTCATCAGGAAAACCATATTTTTGCCGGCATTTGGTCGGCAGGGGGGCCGGAATCGGCACAATTTCTGGCTGTTCATTTATCCGGCGGCACGACCGAAGTTATGAGGGTAGCCGCCGCTGCCAGCCACAGGCAGGACAAAAGATTACACATTGAGCTCCTTGGCTGCAGTCAGGATATTCACGCCGGCCAATTGGTAGACCGGGTGGGCGTTTTGTTAGGACTGCCGTTTCCTGCCGGTCCTCAGCTGGAGGCTTTGGCCGCGTCAGGCCACAGCCACCCCGCCAAAATACCGGTATGCGTGCGCGGCACCACCGTCAGCTTTGCCGGTCCCGAAACCCACATACGCAAATTAATCGCCCAGGGTGCCGACAGCAGCGCCATTGCGGCCGGGGTGGAGCTTGGTATCGCCGCCGCCGTAGCAAAAATGCTTAAACAGGCAATCGCCGGCACCGGACTGACAGAGGTACTGCTGGTCGGCGGGGTAACGGCCAATCGTTTTATCAGGCGCTATCTGCAGGAACAGCTGGAACTTCCCGGCGTGGCCAGGCTGTATTGGCCTGAAAGCAGGTATAGCCCGGACAATGCGGCCGGCGCCGCTTATGTCGCCCTGAACGCCTGATTGCGCCGATGCACCAATACGGCCGCGCCGGCATATGATACACAAAATCATATGCCGGGAGGTGACACCATGGTTCCCTATATTCTGGCAGGTGCAGTCATAGGCTCGGTTGTTGGGTATCTTATTCCGCCCGGATATTTTTTCTGGTTCGTGGTGGGGGGAATAAGCGGCTATTTTACACAGCGCTATTTCGGTTCCCGTTTTTAAAGACTAAAAATCTTTACCCAGACTTATGTCTGGTTTTTTTTGTATTTATAGGTTATGATTATGTTTGTCCGGTTCCTAACTAAAATAAGATGGAAGATAATCAGGTGAAATGAATATGAGCAACATATATACGGTCAGCGATTTTACCAAATATCTTAAAAGTCTGTTTGATAAAGACCCGAAACTGGTTTCCGTTGCTCTCCGGGGCGAGTTGTCTAATTTTAAATGCCACTATTCAGGCCATTGCTATTTTACCCTGAAAGATGCCGGTTCGCAGATAAAAGGGGTTATGTTTAAAAGCCGGGCGCAATTTTTAAAATTTGAACCCCGTGATGGCCTCAAGGTAGTTGCATTTGGCCAGGTGACCGTATTCGAGCGCGACGGACAATATCAGCTTTACGCCGATCAGTTAATACCTGACGGTCTGGGGGAACTCAGTATTGCCTTTAATCAGCTGAAAGAAAAGCTGGCAGCGGCCGGCCTGTTTGATGAAAGCCGGAAACGGCCCCTGCCGCTGTTGCCCAAAGCGGTAGGGATTGTAACCTCACCGTCTGGAGCTGCGCTCAGAGATATTATCACGGTTGCCAACCGGCGTCATCCTGGCCTGCGCCTGATTCTGTATCCGGTTCAGGTTCAGGGGCTGGAGGCTCCAGGACAGATTGTACAGGCTATCCAGGCCTTTAACCGCCTCGCTAATGTTGAGGTTATTATTGCCGGCCGCGGGGGCGGTTCAATCGAAGAGCTATGGGCCTTTAATGATGAAAAGGTAGTGCGGGCTATCGCTGCCTCGGGCATCCCTGTTGTCTCGGCGGTAGGGCACCAGACAGACTACACACTGGCCGATTTTGCCGCCGACCGCCGGGCCGCAACGCCTTCCCAGGCGGCTGAGCTTGTCGTCCCCGATGTGAATGAGTTGAAACGCTATATCCATACGCTGCAAACTATGCTGGAGAATAATATACGGACTTATGTAAAAGGGCGGCGGCAAGTGCTCCAGCAGCTCCGCGATAACAAAGTATTCCAGCAGCCGGACAAGCTGCTGGCTGACAAAAAGCAGCTTACCGATTTATACCTGGAACGGCTGGGCCAGGCAATGCAAAAAATTATTGTCGCCAAACAGCATGCACTGAAAATACATACGGAAAAACTTGCCGTACTTAATCCGCTGGCCGTGCTGGCCAGGGGCTACAGCCTGACCCGCACACCGGCGGGAGAGGTGGTGACCGGCAGCGGCCAGGTAACACCGGGGCAGCGGCTGGAGATTATTTTGCGGCAGGGACGGCTCGATGTCGATGTGGTTGGGGTAAAGGAGGAGAACAATGGCTAATAAAGCAGGTAATAAACAAAGTAATGTATGTTTTGAAGACGCTCTTGGCAAATTAGAAGTAATTGTAAAACAGCTGGAAACAGGTGAGCTTCCACTGGAGGAGGCCTTAGACCGGTTTGGGGAAGGTATTGCCTATGCCAAACTGTGTTTTGAACGCCTAAATGCTGCTGAGGCCCAGGTAAATAAAATTCTCCAGCAGGAACAAGGCCGTCTTGTTGAAAAACCACTTAATCTGGCGGAGGCTGATTGACTGCTATGACAAAACAACTTTCCCTGAGTCATTATTGCCGGCAAAAAGTAAGTTTGCTTGAAGAGGCCCTGGCCCGCTATATTCCTGCCGCTGCCAATCCGCCCATTATCTACGAGGCTATGCGCTATAGCCTGTTTGCCGGCGGCAAAAGGCTGCGGCCGATTATGCTGATGGCAGCCGCCGATGCTGCCGGCGGCTGCGGCACTGATTATCTGCCTGTGGCCTGTGGTTTGGAGATGATTCACACCTATTCGCTGATCCATGATGATTTGCCGGCTATGGATAATGATGATTACCGGCGCGGCAAACTCACCAATCATAAAATTTATGGTGATGGCATGGCAATTTTAGCTGGTGACGGTTTATTAACTGCCGCGTTCGCCACCATGCTCTCCCAGCCCAATGTTAATGGCGCCGTATTGATTAATGTAGTGCGGGAGATGGCGGTTGCTGCCGGCGCGGCCGGCATGGTGGGCGGCCAGGCGGTCGATCTGGCCTCTGAAGGGCAAAGCATTGATGCCGGCACTCTGCAGTTTATCCATCAGGCCAAAACCGGCGCCTTATTTAAGGCCGCCCTGCGGGCCGGGGCGCTGCTGGCCAATGCCAGTGCCAATCAGGTTGAGGCCCTGACTGATTATGCTGAACATTTCGGTCTGGCTTTTCAGATTACCGATGATATTCTTGATGTAATTGGGAGTCAGGACAAGATTGGTAAACCGGTGGGCAGTGACCTGCGGAATCAAAAAGCGACTTATGTAACCTTCCATTCCCTGGAGGGCGCTCAGCGCCTGGCCCGGCAGGCCGTGGACAATGCCCTGCTAAGCTTACAGGGTTTTGGTTCCGAAGCGGCAATTTTACGAGACTTAGTGGAATATTTAATCAATCGTGAAGCCTGAGGTGTAAATAATGTTCGAATTTATGGCGGGAATTGGGAAAAATATTATATTAATGACTGCCATTACTGCATGGTTTACCGCCCAGGTATTAAAGGCAATAACCTCTTACTGGCGCCATGGGGCCTTCAACGCCGAACGGCTTGTCGGCGCCGGCGGCATGCCCAGTTCGCATACGGCGCTGGTGGTCAGCCTGGCTGTTGGCACAGCCCTTAAAGAAGGTCTGGATTCCAGTTTGTTTGCGCTAGCCGTTGTCCTGGCCGGCATTGTCATGTACGATGCTGCCGGCGTACGCCGGGCAGCAGGCAAGCAGGCGAAAGTGATTAATAAATTAGTACGGGAAATGCGGGTCGAACACAAAGTCAGGGACACAAGACTGAAAGAATTATTAGGGCACACACCGCTGGAAGTGTTGGGCGGTGCGGTGCACGGCACCCTTATAGCCTATGCGTTTTATGTATTTTGTAGATGAATGTTAGTCCTGAACTGTGCTATAATATGTTTTGAAAATACATTCATTTTAAATAATGGATATGACTTCTGTCAAGGAAAGCGGGGAAGTTGGTTTGGGGATATTGCTTGATGGCATTAACGGGCCACAAGACCTTAAAAGTCTTTCTTTAGGGCAATTGGAAAAGCTCGCCGGTGAAATCCGCGAGCTTCTTATACATACAGTATCCGCTAACGGCGGACATTTGGCGCCTAACTTGGGGGTTGTGGAGCTGACACTGGCGCTGCACAGAACCTTCAACAGCCCCAATGATAAATTCATCTGGGATGTGGGGCATCAGGCGTACGTCCATAAAATATTAACCGGCCGGCACCGCCAGTTTTCCACCCTCAGGCAGACCGGGGGTATCAGCGGCTTTCCCAAAAGATGCGAAAGCCCGCATGATGTATTCGGGGTGGGCCATTCCAGTACCTCCATATCGTCAGCCTTAGGCGTAGCGCTGGCCCGTGATATGTCAGGCGACAAGTATAATGTTATCGGTATCATCGGCGATGGCTCGCTTACCGGCGGCCAGGCGTATGAAGCGCTCAATCATGCCGGCCACCTGAATATCAATCTGACAGTGATCTTAAACGACAATGAAATGTCTATTGCCAAAAATGTGGGGGCCATGTCGGAATATCTGGCAAAAATGCGGACTGCGCCCACCTATTCCAAGGTGAAGCATGATATTGAATACCTATTGCGCCGGATTCCGGCCATCGGTGAAAGTGTTGCCAAGACAGCGGAGCGGGTAAAAGACAGTCTGAAATATTTTCTGGTACCGGGAATGTTGTTTGAAGAACTGGGCTTCACCTATTTTGGCCCCATTGACGGGCATAATATCCCGCTGATTCTGGATGTGCTGGCCAAAACCAAAGGCATTAAGGGTCCGGTGCTTATTCACTTGCTTACGCAAAAAGGCAAAGGGTATGCACCGGCAGAATGCAATGCCGATAAGTTTCACGGGGTCGGACCATTCTGTATCGAAACAGGTGAAATAATTAAAAACGGGGGGGCCCCTTCGTATACCCAGGTCTTTGGCGATACGTTGGTAAAACTGGCCGAGCAGAACCCTGATATTGTCGCCATAACGGCAGCTATGCCGGAGGGGACCGGTTTAAAGAAATTCTCGGCCAGGTTTCCTGAGCGTTTTTTTGATGTGGGTATTGCCGAGCAGCATGCCGTTACTTTGGCGGCCGGGATGGCGACCCAGGGCAAACGGCCGGTGGTTGCCATATATTCTACTTTTTTGCAGCGGGGCTATGACCAGATCCTGCATGATGTGTGCCTGCAGAATCTGCCGGTTATCTTTATGCTGGACCGGGCCGGGATTGTTGGCGAAGATGGAGCCACTCACCACGGTGTGTTTGACTATTCTTTCCTGCGCCATATACCGAATATCATCATGATGGCCCCTAAAGATGAAGAGGAGCTCCGGCACATGCTCTATACGGCGACACAGCTTAATGCCCCGGTGGCGATTCGCTATCCCCGCGGCAGTGGCGTAGGGGCCGAGGGCAAAGCTGATTTTACTCAGCTTGAGCTGGGAAAATCAGAGGAGCTTTTGTCCGGAAAAGATGTGGTATTTCTGGCAATTGGGACAATGGCTGCCGCTTGTTGCCAGGCAGCGGCCCTGCTGGCAGATAAAGGCATTGCTGCCGGCGTGGTCAACGCCCGCTTTGTCAAACCCCTGGACGGGCAGCTGATCCGTCAGCTGGCCAGGGATAAAGGCATAATCATCACAGTCGAGGATAATGTGCTGGCAGGAGGGTTTGGCTCCGCCGTGCTTGAATATATTAATGCCCAGCATCTGAACTGGGTAAAGGTATTACGGCTGGGATTGCCTGACAAATATATCGAGCATGGCCCCCGGAACCATTTACTGGCCCGGCACGGCCTGGATCATCAGGGCATTGCCGCCAGTGCCGAGGCTTTTATCCGTCAGTTTGGAGTACGGAAATGACAGAGACACGCACCAAAGAACGTCTTGATATATTGCTGGTCGAAAAAGGGCTGGCCGGCAGCCGGGAACGGGCCAAGGCTTATATTATGGCCGGACTGGTCACTGTGGACGGCCAAAAATTAGATAAAGCGGGCACGGTTGTGCCGGCCACCGCCAGAATCATTGTGCACGGCGACAATATTGGCTTTGTCAGCCGCGGCGGGCTTAAACTGGCTAAGGCACTGGCGCGGTTTAACCTGGACCTGGCGGGGAAAACAATGGCTGATGTCGGCGCCTCAACCGGCGGCTTTACCGACTGCGCCCTTAAGAATGGCGCGGTGAAGGTATATGCCATTGATGTCGGGTATGGGCAATTAGCCTGGTCCCTGAGGACCGACCCCCGGGTAATCAATATGGAACGCACCAATATCCGCAATGTAACGCCGGCCGATTTGGGCGTACTATTAGATTTTATCTCGATTGATGTGGCCTTTATCTCCCTCGCCAAAGTGTTGCCGGTGGTGAAAACCCTGCTTGCTCCTCGGGGAGAAGTGGTGGCACTCATTAAACCACAGTTTGAAGCAGGCCGGGAAAAAGTCGGCAAAAAAGGGGTTGTCCGGGATCCTGCAGTTCATCGTGAAGTGATTAACAATGTCGTGAATATGGCTGGCTCGCTCGCACTGGTACCGCTGGGACTGACTTTTTCACCTGTTAAGGGACCAGAAGGCAATATTGAATACCTTTTATATTTAGCTAATTATCCGGCCGCTGCTGCCGTAGATGAGACAAGTATTGCCGGCGTAGTTGCTGAGGCCCATGCCAATTTAGCGGGATGACGGGGGAATACGGGGTGTTGACTGTAGGGTTGTTTCCCAACACGAAAAAACAGAGTATTAATACCGTGTTGGGCTGGATTGTGCAGTATTTTAAAGAACATAATGTTAACGTGGTGGTGCCGGAAGAGGCTGCTCTGGAACTTAAATGTACTTATTTGGCAGGAAGAATGGAATGCGTAAAGAATGATATTACCTTCGGCATTACCCTGGGTGGCGACGGCACACTGCTGCATACCGCCAGGGAAATTGCTCCGTTCGGTATTCCTGTCTGTGGTGTAAACATGGGCACGCTGGGATTTTTAACGGAAATTGAGGTGCCTGATCTGAATACTGCCTTGGACAGGCTGCTGGGCGGTGATTATTATATTGAAGAACGCCTGATGCTGGATGCTGTTGTCATCCGCAACGGCAACCCGATTTACATCTCGCCGGCATTAAATGATGTTGTTGTCGCCAAAGGCGGTTTCTCGCGTATGATAAAATTAAAATTGTTTATCGGGGAAGAGCTGACAGCCGACTATCCTGCCGATGGGCTGATCATTGCCACTTCAACCGGTTCAACAGGTTATTCCCTCTCCTCAGGCGGACCTATTATCAACCCTGAGCTGAAGGTAATTGTCATTACGCCCATTTGCCCCCATACACTGCATTCACGGCCTTTGGTCATTTCCGAAAACGAGGAAATAAAAATTCGGATGCAGGCGCCCCATGAGGATATCGTCCTTACTGTGGATGGGCAAACGGTGTATAATCTGCTGCCCGATGATACGGTAGTGGTCCGGCGCTCACCTTTTCGGGCCCGCTTCATCCGGTTTACCGGCAAGAGCTATTATGAAAAACTGCGTACTAAATTACGGCGGGGCGACCAGAATGGAAATAGTTAATGCCGTTATGATGGCGCAGCGGCTGCTGACAACCAGGCTGGCCACCGCCAGTCTGGTTGTTGATGCCACTGCCGGCAATGGTAAAGATACCTTGTTCCTGGCAGCTAATACGCCCGCCGCCGCTGTTGTCTGGGCTTTTGACATTCAGTCCCAGGCTCTCGCCTCAACCAGGGACCTGCTTGCCAAACATAAGCTGGCTGCTAAGGTGCGCCTTACCTTAGACTGTCACGCTCATATAACCCGCTATATAAACCAGCCGGTAGATGCGGCGATGTTCAACCTGGGCTACCTGCCGGGCGGCGACCACACGCTGAGCACGCTCCCGGCAACAACCATCCGGGCGATTGAGCAAACCCTGGCGCTGCTCAATACGGAAGGACTGATTACGATCGCCGCCTATCCCGGTTTTGAGCAGGGCCGGCTGGAACTCCGGGAATTGCACCGCTATCTGGCTGCCATTGATCAAAAAAAGTTCTCTGTTGCCTGCTGGTCAATGGTAAACCAATCGAACTTGCCGCCAATTCTGTATCTAATTGAGAGAAGATAAGGGAGTGGATAGCTTGAAGGCTTTGCGTCACTCAAAGACTAAAGAAATTATTGACCGGTATATAATCGAAACCCAGGAGGACCTGGCTGAGGCTCTAAGCAAGCATGGTATTGATGTTACCCAGGCTACTGTTTCCCGTGATATCAAGGAGCTTATGCTGATTAAGGTGCCGACAGGCGATGGCCGGTACCGGTATGCATTTCCGCCCGAACAAAATATTATTATGTCCCAGGCCCGGCTGGAGCGGACGTTTCAGGATTCTATTGTCGCCATCGATTCCAGTCAGAATATTGTCGTCCTTCGCACCCTGCCCGGAACCGCCCAGGCCGTGGCTTATACCATTGACTATGTGAAATGGCCTGAGATTATTGGTACAGTAGCCGGTGATGATACTATTTTTGTCCTGGTAAAACCGATGGAGGCCGTACCGCAGGTTATTGCTAAATTCCGGTCCCTAATGGGCAGCGGAACCGGCATAGTTTGAGGAGAGGTAATCATGTTAAAGTCACTTACTGTCGTCAATTTTGCTCTGATTGACAAGGCGCATATTGAGTTTGTACCTGGTCTTAATATCCTGACTGGAGAAACAGGAGCCGGTAAATCTATTGTGATCGATGCCCTGTCAGCCATTATCGGCGGCAGAGCCTCCGCTGACTCTATCCGCTCAGGCACTGATCATTTCCGCATCGAGGCAGTTTTTGACATAACAGGTGTTGATTGCCTGCACTCCATTCTGGCTGAGCAGGGGATTGCTGTTGATGACGACAACACGGTGATTATTGCCCGCCGCTTAAGCAAACATGGCAAGAACTCCATCCATATCAACGGCTGCCAGGTAACACTGGGCATGTTGCGAAATTTTTGTGAAAAGCTTGTGGATATGCATGGCCAGCACGAAAATCAGGCCCTGTTAAAGCCGGAAACGCATCTGGAGCTTACCGATGCCTTTGCCCCCGGCCTAAGAACCAAACTTATGCAATACCGCAGTGTGTACCGGGAATGGCAGAGAGTAAAAAACGAATTGGCCAAAAGCAGTCAGGATTCCCGGGAACGCCTGCAGCGCGAAGAGATGCTTGCCTGGCAAACACAGGAGATTGCCGCCGCCGCCTTAAGGCCGGACGAGGAAGACCGACTGGAGAGCCAGGTTAAGGTTCTGGCCAATGCGGAAAAAATTTCTCATGCCGTATCCCGTTCCTACATGCTGCTGAGCCAGGGGAGTAAAGGCTTTAATGGCATCATAGCCTGCCTGGCTGATATAAAAAGGGATCTGGAATCGGCCGCCCGCTTTGATGAAAGTATTAATCAACAGCTGGCGGTTGTAACCGAATCACTGTACCAGCTGGAAGAAACGATGGGTGAGCTCAGGGATTATCATGAAAATATGGATTTTAACCCGGCTACATTAGCTAAACTAGAAGACCGGCTTGATGTGATTCACAGGCTGAAAAAAAAATACGGTTCAACAGTCCGGGAGATATTGGCGTATTATGAACAGGCGGCCGAAGAATTGGCGGCCATTACCCATCATGATGAGCGCATAAGCAGTCTTGTACAGCAAGAAGCGGAACTCCAGCGGCAAATGCAGGAGGCCGCCGCTGAGCTTGACAAGCTAAGACGGCTGGCCGGAGCGGAAATGGGCCGGCAAATAGCAAGTCATCTGGCGGATCTGGGGATGCCTAAAGCCCAATTCAGCGTGGAGGTCAGACGCACTGACCACTATGGGGCAGCCGGTGCCAATGATGTGGTTTTTCTGTTTTCCGCCAACCCGGGGGAGGAGCCCAGATTATTGCAAAAGGTGGCATCAGGCGGTGAATTATCACGTCTCGCCCTGGCCATAAAAACAGTTTGCGCTGAACGGGAGGAAACGGCCACCATGGTATTTGATGAGGTTGATGCCGGCATTGGCGGCCAAACCGCCCAAAAGGTGGCGGAAAAAATTGCCAGAATCGCTGCTTTCAACAAACAGGTTTTATGTATCACCCACCTGCCGCAAATTGCTTCGATGGCTGACAGCCATATTTATATCGAAAAAGTGCTGGCAGAGGAGAGAACAGTAACCCGGGTAACCAGGCTGACTCATGATCGTCAATTACGGGAATTGGCGCGTATGGCCTCAGGCGATATAACCCGGCTTTCCCTGGAGAATGCGGCTCAAATGTTAGAAATGTCAATGAAAAAAAAAGCAAATTGGAAATATAAAGCGTAAGCTTGAGCTTGCGCTATTTTTTTTGCCTAAAAGGCCAAAAATGAGCTTCCAAGTCAATAAATGCTAATAATTCCGGAATAATCCCCTCTAAATTCGGGAAACTTTAAGTTTGCAACCGGTTGACACAAAAAAAGAAAACAAATGAAAGGCTGAGTGGCAATTTTGGGAAGAATGTAATAGGGAGTGATGGAAGAAAATATGACAAGATTTAACCAGCTATTGAGCAGCAGGCTGATTTGGGCAGTATTAATTATCAGCGCAATCTTTGCATTTTGTCTTTCTCCCCAATTCCGCAGCATTTACGGTCTTCCCGTGCATATCCGGATTATCGAAGGTGAGTCGGCCCTGTTTGACGTTAATTTCCCGCTGACCGTTAACGTCAGGCATGATGGTGGCAGTATTCGTGTGCAAACCCATGAAACTATGCCAATTATTGCCTTATCGCGTCCCGTATCGCTTGAACCTGTGAAGCTTGGACAGTCCACTGTCGAGTTTAAACTATTCGGCATCATACCGTTCCGAACGGTACAGGTGGACGTGCTGCCACCGGTTAAGCTGATTCCAGGCGGTCATTCCATTGGTGTCATGCTGCGGTCACAAGGTGTCATTGTTGTCGGCAATTCACCGGTCCTTAACATGCAGGGCCAGTATGTAACGCCGGCCAAAGATGCCGGTATTACCGTAGGGGATGTCATTATCAGCATTAATGGCATTCCGGTGCAAAGCGATACCCAGGTAGCCGAGATTATTGACGAAAACGGGAAAAACAACCGGGCCATTGATGTCCTGATCAAGCGGGCCGACGGGCAGCAACATATTCATGTGTCACCGGCGTTATGCCATGATACCAAACGGTATCGAATCGGTTTGTTTGTGCGTGACAGTGCCGCAGGCGTCGGCACACTGTCATTTTATGAGCCGGAATCAAAAATCTACGGCGCTCTCGGCCATATTATTACCGACAGTGACACGAACCAGCCGATTGACTGCGAACAGGGCAAAATTGTACTGGCCACAGTCTCCGGCATTCAGCATGGCACCCGCGGCCATCCGGGCGAAAAAATCGGCGTATTTATTGAAGAAGATCAATTATTGGGGCATATTAATAAAAACACCCCCTTTGGCATCTATGGTGAATTAACGGCGACACTGCCGAATGACAAATACCCTCAGGCCATTCCTATCGCCTCTATGAGCCAGGTACAGGTCGGGCCGGCAGAAATGCTGACCGTAGTGGACGGGCAGACAATCGAACAGTTCAGTATTGAAATCCAGAAAATAAATCTACAGGAATTGCCGGAAAGCAAAGGCCTGGTTATTAAAGTAACTGATCCAAAATTGATCGAAAAAACCGGCGGGATTGTCCAGGGCATGAGTGGCAGCCCTATTATTCAAAACGGTAAAATAGTTGGTGCCGTTACCCATGTTTTTGTCCATGACCCGACAAGCGGTTATGGCTGCTTCATCGACTGGATGCTCATGGAAAGTGGTATAATCCCTAAAAAAGAACGCCATTCAGCCAGAAAACTCTTTACGTTTTCTGGCAGTTTTTTTGTCCTGATAGAAAGGTTAACTTTCCCTGGATAAGGGCAACACCGGCTTCCATTTTCGCTAAGGCTCGGCGCAAGCCGTATTTTCTTTATTTTGGCTTAACCCGGATCTAACCGGTCTGGCAGTTTTTAGTGCCGATAATTTTAAAAATACTTGTCACATTCTCAGGCTATCTATATAATTAAGATAAGATTTAGATTTTACAGAAAAAATAAAATGGATTCTTTTTCCAAACCAGGAAGGAAATGGTGCAAGTTTGTCGAATACATAGAATATAGTAATTTATACGATTTAGCAGGGAGAGGATTCCAATGGTAATGGCAAGAGAAACAATTAAGGTGGCTATCGCTGACGACAACAAGGAATTTTCGGAGATTTTGCAGGAATGTCTTAACCGGGAGCCTGATATTGAGTTGGTTGGGGTGGCCTTTAACGGAGAGCAGATGTTATCTATTATTGAAGAACAATCTCCGGATGTCATAGTTTTAGATATAATTATGCCGCATTTAGACGGAATCGGTGTCTTGGAGCGTATTAATGTTTCAGCGCATAAGCGTCCGAAAATTATTATGCTGACTGCGTTTGGCCAGGAGAATATTACGCAGCGGGTAGTCGAACTGGGTGCCGATTATTACGTGTTAAAGCCATTTAACATGGACGTACTTATCAATCGCATCAGACAACTAGCGGGTACTTTGATTACCACCCGTCCGGTAGCCGCCGCTACCGCCCAGGTCGTTAAAACCCGGCCGATGGATGTGGAAGTGACAAATATTATCCGGGAGATTGGCATTCCGGCCCATATCAAGGGTTACCAATATCTCCGCGATGCGATTATGATGATTATTGCCGAGGTAGAATTATTAGGAGCCGTAACGAAGGTGCTCTATCCCATGATTGCAGAAAAATATTCAACCACCCCCAGCCGGGTCGAACGGGCCATCCGCCATGCTATTGAGGTAGCCTGGAACCGGGGCAATATTGAAATGATCAATAAGCTGTTTGGCTACACAATCAAACTGGATAAAGGCAAACCCACCAATTCAGAATTTATGGCAATGATTGCCGATAAACTGCGCATGGAAATGCGGGCCAGTTAGCTAAAAACATTAACCCGTTCCCACAACAAACCTTGCCGGCGCGATGCGGCAAGGTTTGTTGTTTGGCATTGCAGGATTTTTTTCTTGCCGTACTGAATAAAATAATATCGTTGTCATGTAAAATTAGATATTGGGGGCTAACCATGCTGGAGCAGTATAAAATATTGGCAATCAATCCCGGTTCAACTTCAACAAAAATAGCCGTCTATAGTAATAAGCGGCAAGAGTTTGAGCAGGTTATCCGTCATAGCAGTGAAGAGCTGGGTCAGTTCGAGCGGATCTATGATCAGTATGATTACCGGCGCCAACTGGTGGAAGCTGCGCTGGCCGCTCATCATATCCGGATTAGTGATTTAGCTGCTGTGGTTGGGCGCGGCGGCCCCCTGAAACCAATGGCGAGTGGCACATACGGGGTAAATGAAGCGATGGCCCGGGACTTAAAGGTCGGTGTACAGACTGAACATGCCTCCAATCTGGGAGGATTATTGGCCAGAGGCCTCGCCGGGCAAGCGGGGATTCCCGCGTTTATTGTCGATCCGGTCAGTGTTGATGAACTGGAACCAATAGCGAGAATTACCGGGTTGCCGGAAATCTCCCGCCGCAGTTTGTTCCATGCCCTTAATCTAAAGGCGGTTGCCCATCGTGTGGCCGGAGATGTAGGCAAGGATTATCATTCACTGACTTTAGTCCTGGTTCACCTGGGGGGCGGCATATCGGTGGGAATACAACAGCACGGGCGGATGATTGATGTAACAAATCCTAATGATGCCGGCCCGTTTTCGCCTGAACGCGCCGGTGCTTTGCCTTCCCATGCCTTAGTTAACATGTGCTTTGCGGGCGAGTATGCATTGGCGGATATAAAAAAGAAGCTGGTAGGGCAAGCGGGTCTGGTCGCCCATCTCGGCACGAATGACGGCCGGAAGATTGAGGAGCGCATTGCGGGCGGCGACGCTCAGGCCGCGCTTATTTATGAAGCGATGGCCTATCAGATAGCCAAGGAGATCGGGGCTATGGCCACAGTAGTCAAAGGCCGGCTTGACGCCATTGTCCTAACCGGCGGCCTGGCCCACTCCCGGCTGCTGACTAACATGATCAGTGAGCGGGTGGCGTTTATCAGCCAGGTGCTCGTCTACCCCGGGGAGGATGAATGTGCCGCGCTGGCGGCAGGCGCGCTCCGGATATTGTGCGGGGAAGAAGAGGCCAAAATCTATGAATAGAAGGATAACTGCATGGAAGATTATCGGATAACGATATTTGTGGGTGAATTCGGCAGTGGCAAAACCGAGCTCGCTGTTAATTATGCATTGCAATTACAGCAGGCCGGCCAGGCAACGGCCATCGTCGATATGGATCTGGTTAAGCCTTATTTCCGGACCAGGGAAAATCGCGAGCTGCTGGAAAAAAACGGTGTTACTGTCATTGCGCCTGATCCGCGCTTGTCCCATGCCGATCTGCCCATCCTGCCGCAAAACTTAAATGAACTATTTTCGCAAACCACTGGCCGGGTGGTTATGGATGCCGGCGGCGGCGAATCAGCCATTGCGTTAGGCCAGTTGAAACGATATTTTGATCAGACCAGCTATCAGGCCCTGCTGGTTGTTAATACCCGCCGGCCTTTTACCGCCAGCGCCGCGGGCATCAGGGACACACTGCAGCGGATTGAACAGGTTTCCCGCCTCAAAATCAGCGGTTTGGTCAGCAATACCAATCTTGGTGCGGAAACGACGGCCGAGCAGGTAACAGCCGGCCTGGCTATTGTTGAGCAGGCCGCCGCCGCCCTGAACCTGCCTGTCAAATGGCTGGTTGTCCCGGCCTGGCTGGCAGGCTCTGTGCAAAGCAGCAGGCCCCTGTTTATCCTGACGCCGTATACGCATTATCCCTGGATGGATTAATTATTGCCGGCCTTTTATAACAACCTCCTGCAAAGTGTGATACTCTTTGCTCAGGTTGTGCAATTCTTTCAGCAAGTCTTTTATTTTACCGCTGAAATAAAAGCCCTTGTGGGAAATCGTTGTCACTGGGACATCCCTCCTTCTGGAGGTAATATATGCCGGTTATTTGAAAAATATGCCAGACTGAATTAAGGGGGGCATTGATATGCCACATACGGAAACAGAGTTTCATGAACAACTACTACATTCAACCCGTTTATTCGAGGGAAAGGTGATAAACCTGCGCCGCGATGAGGTCCTGCTGCCAAACGGCAAGGGCGGGACCAGAGAGGTTGTTGAGCATCCGGGAGCAGTGGCTGTGATCGCGCTGACTGCCGATGGCAAAGTCATCCTGGTTCGGCAGTACAGGCATCCTGTGCAGCAGGTAATGCTGGAGGTTCCCGCCGGCAAGCTTGATCCCGGCGAAGCACCGGCAGCCTGTGCCCTCAGGGAACTGGCTGAGGAAACCGGCTTTACCGCCAATACACTGCGCAAATTAACCTCAATGTATACGACACCTGGCTTTTCTGATGAAATCATCCATATATTTCTCGCGGAGGATTTGGTCAAATCAGCCCAGGAGCCTGATGAAGACGAGTTTATTAACAGCGAACAATATACCCCCGTTCAGATTGCCGGCATGGTTGCCAGGGGGGAAATCTGCGATGCCAAGAGTTTAGTCGCCTTATATCTGGCCGGGATACCGGTACATGTTTAAACAGTATTTTGCCGACTTGCATATTCATGTCGGCATGAGCGAAAGCGGTAAGTGGGTTAAAATCCCCACCTCCCGCAAGTTAACGGTCCGCGGAATTCTGGCGGAAGCAACGGACCGCAAAGGGATGAACATCATCGGCATTGTGGATGCCCTGTCCCCCCTGGTACTGGCAGATATAAAAAGACTGACCGAAGAAGGCTTGCTGGTGCCGGTACCTAACGGCGGGTATCTTTATAAAGAAAAAACACTGCTCCTCCTTGGCGCGGAAATCGAAACAAGGGAGGCCGGCGGGGGCCTGGCCCATACGCTGGCCTTTATGCCGGATCTGCAGACAATGGCAGCATTTTCGGCGTATATGAGCCAATTTATCCGCAATATCAGTCTCAGCTCGCAAAATGCCCACATGCCCCTGCAGAAACTGGTCGCGATCGCCGGCAGTTTCGATGCGCTTATTGTACCCGCCCATGTCTTTACCCCGCATAAAAGCGTATATGGCACCTGCTGTACGCGCCTGTCGGCGATTTTATCGGACCGGGAACTTAGCCGTCTGGCCGCAGTTGAGCTGGGGCTGAGTGCTGACAGCGATTTGGCCGACCGGATCAGCGAACTGGCCGGTTACACCTTTGTCACCAATTCCGATGCTCACTCCTTGGATAAGATCGCCCGCGAATATAATATCCTGTCGCTGGCGGCATTATCGTTCCAGGAGGTGGCTCAGGCCTTAGCCCGTACAGCCGGCCGGCAGGTCATTGCCAACTATGGCCTTAATCCGCAGTTGGGAAAATACCACCGCACTTTTTGCCCGGCCTGCGGTTTTACAGATAAAAGCGGCGTCGCCGGGGCCTGCTGTCCGGAATGCGGCGGCACCAGTCTGATTACCGGCGTCTATGACCGTATCAGCCGGATTGCCGATTACAGGGAACCGCACCATCCATTGCACCGGCCGGACTATTTCTACCAGGTGCCGCTGGAGTTTATTCCCGGGCTGGGAAAAAAAATCAAAGACCGGCTCCTGGCTGAATTTGAGACAGAAATGGCGATTGTCCATAGGGCCGGGCAGGTTGAGTTACAACATATTGCCGGTGCAAAAGTAACGGATTTTATTATGCGGGCCCGGGCAGGAACAGCGGCGATCGCTGCCGGGGGCGGGGGAATTTACGGCCGTCTGGTTAAAAACTAATGGACAAATAGGTCTAAACAGTTTTAGCAGGACATATATTGTAGCAGGTACTGGCAGGGAGGTACATGCATGCTAAAACTGCTTCGCAAGAATACTGCCGATTATATCCGTGCAAATATTGTTGCCTATTTTTTTATGATCCTTATTTTTGTTATCGGGATAGTCATTGGTGCTATGGCTGTAAAGACACTGCCTGATGACCAAAAAGCCGAGCTTGTCGGTTACTTACGGGTTTTTTTCCAGGGCTTGGCTGATCCGCAGAACGCTGCCGGCGATACCCAGGCCCTGTTGACCGGGGTATTAGTCAGCAACATCAAGGTAATCGTTATCATGTGGCTGTTAGGCTTTACCATTGTCGGTATCCCGTTTGTTTTGTTTATGGTTTGCCTGCGGGGATTTGTCATTGGCTTTACTGTGGGGTTCTTGGTCAATGAATACATCATGAAAGGGCTGTTATTTGCCCTGGTGTCGGTACTGCCCCATAATTTTTTTGCTGTTCCCGCCCTATTGGCAACAGGTGTAGCGGCAACTTCCTTCTCCTTGATGCTGGTAAAGCGCAATAAAAGTAAAGCGAATTTGCTTTATAATTCCCTTGTCTATTCTGTTTTTTGTTTAGCCATGCTTGTTGTTATGATCGGTGCCGCGCTGATAGAAGTTTATGTTTCACCGGTTTTTATGAAAACAGTGGCCCAGCTTATTTTGAGGTAAGCAAAGAAAGACTGCATAACAGGCAGTCTTTTCTTTATTTACCTTAATCAAATCCAAATCACGCATAAACCTGCTATTTAACGAATATGTATGATATTAAGTTAAGCCGGAATGCAAGCTGGTACCTTGGCCGGGTTCAAAATTAAGGTCAGGTTGCGGGGATATTTTTCTGTCCAGCGCGCGGCGGCGGAAGCTAACTGATTCGTTAGTTTTAGTGAGCCGGTAGGTGATGGAGTGAAAAGCTCCCCCAAATAGCCAAATTTTAATTCGGTCAAGGTATTAATGGGCGGGAGGAGGGAAGTAGAGCGCATGGTAGTGACGTTTTCTCTGCGCAATATCATAAAAAAGTCCAAGTTATATGTAAAAATCGTCCTATTAACGCTTATTATTTTCTATATTCTACCGAAATTAATGACCATGTTCTGGGAATTAAATAACCCTGGCTTGAAAATGCGTGACCAGCATCTGTTGGAAAAACCACTGCGGGTCATGATTTCCGGCGGCTTGGCAAACTTACAGTATGACACCTGTTGGCAGACAGTAACAAAAAAACTGTAAAACTTTACGAAAGATTATAGACAAATAAAGGAAAAGTAAACTTCTTGTTGAATAAAGTAGCTAGATCGGAAACTGAATGTCGGCTCGAAATTGGGAAGAAAAAAGGGTGGTAAAATAAAATGGAATCGTATGTTAATGAATTTATTAACTATCTTGCAGTCGAGCGGGGATTAGCTCAAAATACGCTAGAATCCTACGGGCGGGACTTACGTCAATTCCAAACATATTTGCAAAATAGTCAATTAGATTTTTTACGAAATTCTAACCGCGACACCATCCTAAGTTACCTAAACAGCCTCCAGGTAAAGGGGCGGGCTGTTTCAACGATATCGCGTAATCTTGCGGCAATAAAATCTTTTTATCAATATCTTGTCCGCGAACGCCATCTTGAAAAAGATCCTGCCGTAAACCTGGAATCGCCCAAGCTGGAAAAAAAGCTGCCCCGGATTCTGTCTATCAGCGAAGTGGAAGAATTGTTAAAACAGCCTAATACCTTTCAGCCTACCGGACTTAGGGACAAAGCCATGCTTGAACTGCTGTACGCAACCGGCATCAGGGTATCGGAATTAATATCCCTGAACATTTCTGATGTAAATCTTGACATGGGCTATATTAAGTGCTATGGCAAAGGGGCTAAGGAACGCATTGTGCCTTTGGGCTCCATTGCAGCCAAGTGCGTACAGGAATATATCGGCAAAGGCCGGACCAAACTGGTGCGTACCTATGAAGAATCATCCTTGTTTGTAAATCATCATGGCAACAGGCTGACCCGTCAGGGTTTCTGGAAAATTATTAAAAAATATGCGATGGAAGCACGCATTACCAAAGAGATAACCCCTCACACCTTACGCCATTCATTTGCTACCCATCTCCTGGAAAACGGGGCGGATTTACGTTCAGTCCAAGAGATGCTGGGCCATGCGGACATATCGACGACCCAGATTTATACCCATGTAACTAAAAATCGCCTGAAAGAAGTTTATGATAAAACCCATCCCCGCGCATAATATAAGTAAGTTAAATTGTTAAAAGAGGGGCTATAGGATTTGTTCAAACGAATATTTGTTATTGTACTTGACAGTGTAGGTATCGGAGCAATGCCTGACGCAGCTGAATACGGCGATGCCGGCGCCAATACACTGGTACATATTGCTGCTGCCACAGGTGGTCTTTGTTTGCCGGCCCTGGCGGCAATGGGGCTGGGGAACATTGAACCCATTGCCGGTATCCAGCCAGCCGCCCGCCCAGCAGCCGCTTTTGGCAAAATGGCTGAGCTATCAAAAGGCAAAGATACCACCAGTGGACACTGGGAATTAGCCGGCTGCCCGTTGTTTTCCTCTTTTCCCGTCTACCCGGCCGGTTTTCCGCCGGAACTTATTGAAAAATTCACATTCTATACCGGGCTTAGTATCTTAGGTAATAAAGCCGCATCAGGAACTGAAATCATTGCCGAACTGGGAGAGCAGCATATGCTGTCAGGGCAGCCGATTGTGTATACATCGGCCGACAGTGTTTGCCAGATTGCCGCCCATGAAGAAGTGATCCCCCTTGAACGGTTATATGAGTTGTGCCGGATTGCCAGAGAGAAAGTCTTTATCAACCAACATGCGGTAGGACGCATTATTGCCAGGCCGTTTATCGGTAAACCAGGCAGCTTTCTCCGGACTGCCAATCGCCATGACTATAGTCTGGAACCACCGGCGGCAACAGTGCTTGATGCATTGAAGCTGGCCGGTTTTGCTGTCACAGGCATTGGCAAAATAGCTGATATTTATGCCAACAGGGGGTTGACGCAATCTTACCCGACAAAATCTAATCAGCACGGTATGGAGATTCTTACTCATCTGGCCGCCCGGAAGCAGCCGGACGGATTAATCATGGCCAACCTGGTTGATTTTGACAGCGTCTTCGGCCATCGCAATGATGTGGCCGGTTATGCCCGGGCGCTTGAGGATTTTGACAAGGCGTTAGGTGTTTTTATGTCTGAGCTGACTGCCGGCGATTTGCTCATCATCACTGCCGACCACGGCTGTGATCCCACGCGGCCGGGAACTGACCATACCCGGGAATATGTGCCGGTTTTAGCTTATCACCACGGTTTATCCCCAAGCGCAGCAGCCATTAATCTGGGAATAAGATCAACCTTTGCCGACGTGGGAGCCACGGTAGCTGCTAACTTTAACCTGCCGCCGCTGGCGTTTGGCCAAAGCTTTTTAGATGACCTTTTGAGGTGAAGTTGTACTTCAGCTTTCTCAAAACGATAGAATGGGAGATGAAGTACCAGTGCGTGTTACCGACATGATTACCAAAAAACGGGATGGGCTGGAGCTCGCAGACAGCGAGATTATCCACCTGATTAAAGCCTATACGGCCGATGCAGTGCCTGATTATCAAATGGCAGCCTGGCTGATGGCAGTCTATTTCCAGGGGATGACAGACCGGGAAACAGCTACCTTGACGATGGCCATGGCAACATCCGGCGAGACGGTCGACTTAAGCCAGGTCACCGGTATCAAAGTGGACAAACATAGTACCGGCGGGGTAGCCGATACGACTACGCTGATACTGGCCCCCCTGGTGGCAGCGGCCGGGGTGCCTGTGGCAAAAATGTCCGGCCGGGGGCTGGGGTTTACCGGCGGCACCATCGATAAACTGGAAGCGATTCCGGGCTTCAGAACCACGCTGGCGCTCGCCGAGTTTATTGCCAATCTGCAAAAATACAATATTGCCATTACCGGCCAGTCGGCCGCGATCGCCCCGGCTGACGGCAAACTGTACTCACTCCGGGATGTAACGGCGACGGTGGAGAGCATTCCCCTGATCGCCTCCTCAATTATGAGCAAAAAGATTGCCGCCGGCGCGGATAAGATTATTCTTGATGTTAAAGTTGGCAGCGGTGCCTTTATGAAAAACAAAACCGCGGCTATAACCTTAGCAGAAACAATGGTCCGTATTGGCCAACTGGTCGGCAGAGAAACCATTGCGCTGCTAACAAGTATGGAACAGCCGCTGGGAACCGCCGTCGGCAACAGCCTGGAGGTCAGAGAGGCCATTGAGGTATTGTCAGGACAGGGAGAGCCGGCACTGCGCGAAGTCTGCCTGGCCCTTGGCTCGCATATGCTGGTTATGGGTGGCAAAGCCCCTACGCCAGCAGCAGCCCGTCAGCAGCTGACCGCTTTGCTGGACAGCAAACAGGCCCTCGCCAAATTAGGTGAATTGATCACGGCGCAAGGTGGTGATGCAGCTGTCCTGCACGATGCTCACAAGCTGCCGCAAGCCCGTTATCAGCTTGCAGTCACCAGCAATCACCAGGGTTTTGTTAACAAGATCGATGCTGCGCAAATTGGTTATGCCGCCATGCTGCTGGGGGCAGGGCGCGAACATAAGGGACAAAGCATCGACCTGGCGGCCGGAGTAGCTTTAACCTGCCGGCTGGGCCAGCCCGTAAGGCCGGACCAGCCACTGGCCACCCTCTATAGCAATACTGAGTCGAAGCTGCAGCAAGCAGCAGCCATTGTAAAAAAAGCGGTTAGTGTTGACACGCAGCCGGCAGAAAGCGGGCCGGTAATCATGGGGATCGTCACTTCCCAGGGCCTCCAGCCAGCCTGACATCATTGTCAGGTTTTTTTTGTTTTAAATTCCCTGTTTAAGCGCTTTTAATATGGGAGATGATAATTTTAAAAGAAAGGAGTGTTTGCAGTGATTCGAAAAATCGCGCTGGTAACGTTACTGTTCTTTGTCTTGAGTGTTGCCACTGCCTTCAGTGCGCCGGCACCAACAGCCAAACAGCCACAGCCTGGCACCCAGTTAAATACTAGTGCCGTATCGGCTGTACTTATGGATGAGAACGGTACTGTACTTTTTCAGAAAGACCCCCATAAGCGGCTTCCGCCTGCCAGTGTAACCAAAATTATGACCTTATTGCTGGCGGTTGAAGCGGTTGAACAGGGCCGGATAAATCTTGCCGATGAAGTTAATGCCAGTGAAAACGCCTGGCGGCAGGGCGGGTCCCAGATTTGGCTGGAGCCTGGTGAAATAATGACAGTGAAAGACCTGCTGTCAGCGGTGGCGGTCGTTAGTGCCAATGATGCCGCAGTCGCCTTAATGGAGCATATTTATGGCAGTGAGCAGGCCGCGGTTGAGGCTATGAATCAGCGGGCTGAAGCCCTGGGACTTGCCAATACCCATTTTAATAATGTCAATGGCCTGCCAACAACCGAGCATTATATGAGCGCCTATGACGCCGCCTTGATTGGCAGGGAAGCTGTCAAACATCCACTTTACATGGATATGTGCGGTATTAAAGAAACCTGGCTCAGAGACGGAAAAAACTGGTTGGTCAATACTAATAAACTGTTATGGTGGTATAAAGGCGGCGACGGTTTAAAAACCGGCTGGACAGAAGAAGCTAAGTACTGTTTTGTCGGTAGTGCCAAACGCGACGGCCTGCGGCTTATTGCAGCGGTATTTGCCACCCCTGAGCCACGGTCGCATTTGCGGGAAAGCATGAAACTCCTTGACTGGGGCTTTGCTAATTTCTCAGCCGTGCCGATTGTCACGCAAGGCACCGTTGTGGAACGGCTCAAGGTCAACAAAGGGGTGGATAAGGAAATTCAGCTTATTGCCGCCCAGGATTTAAATTTAATTGTCGGTAAAGGGCAAAATAAAAATCTGCAAAAAAAGATTGTAGCAGACTCAACTGTGAATGCCCCGGTGGCAGAAGGCCAGAAATACGGGGAGCTAATTGTCCTGCAAGACGGTAAAGAAGTAGGAAAAGTTGATTTGCTTGCGGAAAAATCAATTGAAAAAGCCGGGTTAATAAAAATTTTCCAGGATATGATTACCAATATGTTTAATTTATCAAGATAATTTCAAACCGCCAGAGCAAAAACTGTGGTAAATATTTCCACAGTTTTTTTGTGGATTTTGCAGGAAAATATTTCCTTTTAGCGAATTGCTTAGATTATAAAGTAAAAGTAGGAGGTTATGTTGTTGAAAGTCGTTACAGTTATGAAGCAAGGTGTTTTAGTGATCAGGCCGGAAGGGGAGTTTGACATTTGCGGGGCCAATGAATTTCGGGAAATAGTGGACAAAGAATTAGATGAGACGGGGGCTAAGCATATTTTAATCAATTTACAAGGTGTTGATTTTATCGATAGCTCAGGTTTGGGAGTTATTCTCGGCCGTTACAAACGAATCGCCCAGCTTGGCGGGAAAATGCTTGCTGTCCATCTGGAACCAAATGTCCGGCGAATTTTTGAATTAGCCGGCTTAATGAAAATTCTAACCATTTGTAAATCAGAAGAGCAAGCTTTTGAGCTGCTATAAGGGGGCCATAGGGAATGGATGCGAAAATAAAGAATCAAATAAAACTCTCTCTGCTAAGCAGCAATGAGAATGTTGGTTTCGCCAGAGCAGCAGCAGCAGCTTTTGCGGCCCAGCTCGAATTGACACTTACAGAAATCGATGAGATTAAAGTCGCTGTTTCCGAGGCAGTGTCTAATGCAGTCATTCATGGCTATGGCGCCGATACGCAGGAACCCAGGTATGTTGAATTAACCATGATCCTGTATGCGGATAAGCTTGAATTTACGGTGATTGATTACGGCCGGGGAATTGCCAATATTGAAGAAGCCCGCCAGCCTTCCTATTCCAGCGATCCGGAACGAATGGGACTGGGGTTTGTCTTTATGGAATCGTTTATGGATGAGCTTGAGGTTAAATCCGAATTAAATCAGGGTACAACGGTGAGAATGGCCAAAATGCTTGTGCCAGTCACCGAGCATTAGGTGAAACATATGCTCAATGAGGAGGAGTTTAAAGAGCTATTACTCAAAGCTCAGTCGGCAGAGCCTGCTGTTAAAGAGATAGCTACCGAACGGATTCTTGAAAATAATTTAAATTTAGTCCGCAGCATTGTCCACCGGTTTACCAATCGCGGTTACGAATGGGATGATTTGTTTCAGATCGGCTGTATCGGATTGTTAAAAGCCATTGAGCGCTTTGACCTCAATTTTAGCGTTAAGTTTTCCACCTATGCCGTGCCGATGATTATTGGCGAGATCCGCCGCTTTATCCGGGATGATAACCCGATTAAAGTCAGCCGCCCGTTAAAAGAATTAGCTTATCGTGTTCATAAAACGCAGGAAAAGCTGCAGGGCGATTTAGGCAGGGAACCGACAATCGGCGAGATAGCCAGAGAGTTGTCACTGGCGCCGCAGGAGATTGTATCGGCCCTGGAAGCCGTTCAGCCCCAGGTATCAATCTACGAGCAGGCCTTTCAGGGAAGTGACGGCAGTGATACGATCCATCTGCTTGACCAGTTGATCCATTCCGACGGCCAGGATAGCGCCTATTTTGATAAACTGGCCTTAAAAGAGGTGCTGGGCCGGTTGCCGGTGAAAGAACGAACGGTAATCTATCTACGCTTTTTTAGTGACAAGACCCAGGCTGAAATTGCTGAAATTATCGGCTTATCTCAGGTACAGGTATCGCGAATTGAAAAACAGGCATTAAAAATTATCCGCGAATTGTTACAGACCTCTTAACAGCAATTCTTTTTATATTAGCGCCCTGACAGGGGCGCTTTTCCAATTTCTCAGCCAACGCTCACCTTACGGCATTGTGCAAGACAAGTTTTTCTAATAAAAAGCGCGCTGATCTGGGCATAATATAGGCAGAGGTGATAATTGATGAGCAATAGTGTTATTAGCAAGCTGAAAATCAAAGGTATTATTTACTTGTTTCTGTTCTTTTTACTGATGGCCGGCAGCACAGCGGCCTGGCTGTATTTTGAAGCTGATCTGCCCAAAAAAACACCGATTAAGGCGAAGCAGGTTTTTCTTTGGCATAACAATTTAAATCCTGCACAAACTAATACTGTTCATCTAACATAATCAGTATTAGGGGGTAGTAATTATGGTTGTAAAAGTAATCGAGCTTGTGGGAACATCCCGCCACAACTGGACTGACGCTGTCGACAATGCCGTTCTCGAGGCCGCAAAAACGGTTGACGCGATTTTGGGTGTGGAAGTAACAAATTTTACTGCCAACGTCGATAACGGCCACATAGCTGAATACAAGGCCGATGTAAAGGTAGCTTTTCAGGTTCAGCACTAACATTAAATATGGGTGTATTGCAAAGAGTGCCGCTGGCACTCTTTGTCATTATATGAATTAATCAGTTTGGCTATGGTCAAAATATAAAGGAATGGAATCCCCATGACGGAGGTGCACTATGTTTGACAGCAAAGCCAGCCAGGCAGAGCAGCAAAAATTCCAGAAGAAATTCGAACAGCTAAAACCAAAACCGCCGCTAATCAAAAATCTAATCTGGGCATTTATTGTCGGTGGCTTGATCTGTGTCCTGGGACAATTCTTTTTAAATTATTTTGTCAGTACCGGGTTAAGCAAAAAAGATGCCGCCGGCCCGGTCAGTATTGTCCTGATATTTTTGAGTGCCTTATTCACCGGCCTAGGCTGGTATGATGAGCTGGGACGCCGGGCAGGTGCCGGTTCCATTGTGCCGATAACCGGCTTTGCCAATTCCATTGTGGCCCCGGCCATGGAGTTTAAGCGGGAGGGCTATGTTTTTGGCATAGGCGCTAAAATGTTTATCATTGCCGGGCCGGTTTTGGTGTATAGTATTTCAACAGCCGTAATTATCGGTTTTATTTACTGGTTAAAACTATAGAGGAACGAGGGGTCAGTATGAACAAGAAACGTGGCCAGCAAAGTGTCGTTTTTACAACCCCGCCGGTCATTACCAGTGCGGCCAATATTGTGGGACCAATGGAAGGCGATGGTGTTTTAACCGAGTTTTATGACCGGATACTGAAAGATACGCTTGATAATAATGACAGCTGGGAAAAATGTGAATCAAGCATGATGGAATGGGCCTTAACAACAGCGATAACCAAGGATCAAAGCAGTGTGGATGATATTGACTATGTCCTGGCCGGTGATTTACTTAATCAATTAATGAGTACCCATTTTGCAATAAGGAATGTCGGGCGTCCCTTTCTGGGAATGTATGGCGCCTGCTCCACCTTAGCCCAAAGCATGATGGTCGGTTCCATGCTCATTGATGGCGGCTTCGCCAATAAGGTTGCTGTCGCCGTCTCCAGCCATCATGATGCGGCCGAGCGGCAATACCGCTTTCCCACCGAGCTTGGCGTCCAGCGGCCGTTGGTTTCGCAGTGGACAGTAACAGGCTCGGGGGCGCTTGTAATCTCAGGCACCGGCGACGGCCCCCGCATTACGGCGGCCACGGTGGGAAAAATTGTTGATATAGGCATTAAAGATCCCAATGCGATGGGCCCGGCGATGGCACCGGCAGCAGCCGATACGCTCTGGCGCCATTTTGAGGATACCGGCCGGGAGCCCGGCTATTACGACATGATCTATACCGGCGATCTGGGAAGTGTCGGCAAGGCTCTTGTGGTTGAATTATTTAAGGAAAAAGGCGTTGATCTGGCAGCCGTATACGAAGACTGCGGCTGTATGATCTACCGGGAAGAGCAGGATGCCCATGCCGGCGCCAGCGGGTGCGCCAGTTCGGCCGTGGTCTTTGCCGGTTACATTTACCGGCTGTTAAAACGTCAAAAATTACGCAAAATACTGCTTGTCGGCACGGGAAGTTTACATAGTACAACATCGTATCAACAAAAAGAATCGATTCCCTGTATTGCCCACGCCGTAGCCGTGGAAATATAAAGGAGGTAACCCCTTTGCAGGCATACATAATGGCTTTTGTCATCGGCGGGCTGATTTGCGTAATTGGCCAATTGCTTATGGATCTCACGCCGCTGACACCAGCTCATATTTTGGTGCTGTTTGTCGTTTTAGGCGGTATATTAAGCGGTTTCGGCCTCTACCAGCCGTTAGTGGATATGGGCGGCGCCGGGGCAACCGTTCCCTTGCCGGGCTTTGGGCATGCCCTGGTTGCGGGAACCATCGAGGAAATAAATAAAATCGGGTTTTGGGGAGTTTTCAGCGGGGCAGTAAAGGCCACAGCCAGCGGCATAACCGCTGCCGTGTTTTTCGGCCTCCTGGTGGCTATTGTTTTCAACCCCAAAGGCTAAAAGGCAGGGATATAGACACATGCTGGCAATAGACATGGTAGGCCTGGTTATATCAATTATTATCGTAGGGATCCGGTATCCCCACTATGCCTTGGCGGCCGCACTGATAAACACCACCGGTCAAATAGTTATGGCCGTTTTGCTTGCGGCCAATATTGAAAAGATCGTTACGGCCGGAGCGTTCAGCTCCGCTGCGGTTACCAATCTGAGCGGACTCCCCAGCCTGCTGTTTGCGGTCAGCGGTCCTTTGGCAAATTTCCTTGTCAGTAAAGCCGCCGGCGGCATTGAATTTGTCAGCAACGCGCAGTTAGTCAACCCGTCCGCTGTGCTAAAACAGCCGCTTGCTGTCACCAACCTCAGATTTGCCGTCATTTCCCTGGTTTTGAGTATCATTAGTTTGTTCAAGTAAAGCATGGGGTGATAAATATGCCAAAACGAGTTTCCAGCAAAATCGCCAGTTACATCAAGCCCAGTCAGTCACAAAGTCAGGAGCGGTCACAACTGGAGGAGGATAAGGTAATCTCCGACCTGGCCAAAGGGTTTCTGCAGGCCCAAGCCAAAATATCCCAGGATTCTCAACAAAATAATACCGATGAGGTAATGAATTTATTAAGCAAAATCAATCAGCAACTGGAGAATTTGCAGACCTCTTTACAGGCCGCAGGTCAGCCGGGCGGCCTGTCTCAGCCGTCCGGGCAGCAGGAAGGGCAGGGAGAGCAGGGAGGAGGGCAGCCGTCGCAACCAAGCCAGCAGCAGGAGTCAGGTGCCAACACCGAGGCGGCTGTATCGCAGGAATTAAAAAACTTATTTAGTATACTTTTGCAAAACGAAAATCAGAAAAACAATAGCGGCGGCAGCGGAGAAACCACCGGGCTGTCCCAACAGCAGAACCAAAAGCAGGCGCAGCCCCCGGATACCAGCCAAAACCAGCAAACTGAGCAAAACAGCACGGGTAATGCTAATAGTATAACCGTCCAGACAGCGGCCCAGGTCCTCGCCCAGGCCCAGTATGAGCTTTCCAATGAGCTGGAGGCTAGTCTGAAAAAACTCAAGCAGGTAATCAGTGAAAGTGAGCAGATTGCCAATAAAATCAGTAATTTATTAGGGGAAGAAAATAGCCAACAGTAATGAGGTGTAATAATGACCAAGCCTGAAGAGAGCAATAAGAAAATCCGGGTAATACTCGTTACCGACGGTGACCGGGTTGCCCAGCATGCGGTGGAGAATATCGGCGCGTCACTAGGCTTGCGCTGTATTTCAGCTTCTGCCGGCAACCCAACGCCAATTAGTGGCAAAACCATCGTCGAAATGCTAAAAACAGTGCCGTTTGACCCCGTACTGGTGATGTTTGATGATAAAGGCCACAAGGAGAAGGCCGAGGGCGAGCGAGCACTTGAATATGTTGCCAATCACCCGGATATTGAGGTATTGGGGGCCGTGGCTGTAGCTTCTAATACAACCGGCATCGACGGGGTTCAGGCCGATGCCTGTGTTGATTGTCAGGGTCATGTGATTGATGTCTCTGTCGACAAAAAAGGGGAGGTCAAAAAATTAAAAGAGTGCGACTGTAAGCCGGTCATTACCGGCGATACGGTTGATGTCCTCAATGATGTGGAAGTTCCTGTTATCATCGGCGTCGGTGATATCGGCAAAATGGACAAGCACGACGATTTGAGCCGGGGCGCGCCCATTACCCGCAGGGCAATCGAAGAGATACTGAAACGGAGTGGCATTAGTTATGGCTGATGAACGAAAGATTGCAAAAGAAATCGATGATAACATTAATTATATAAAAGACTATTTAGGGGTAGGCGAAAGCTTTGATATCGTTTTTCGCGAATTCCGGGTAGGCCGGAAGCGGGCGGCCTCGTTTTCTATTAACGGCATGACCAATGATGTTGTCCTGTCCAATGTTTTTGAAGACCTGACAGTATACAAGCAGGAAGATCTGTCAATCAACACCATGGAAAAGCTGTTTTATCACCGCGCCACTCATTCGCAAACCAAGTTGATCGAGAATATGAACGACGCCATAACCAGTTTGTTATCCGGCGAACTCCTGTTTTTCGTGGATGGCGAGAATCAGGTCCTGGTTCTTGATGCCCGTTCGTATCCGGTCCGGGCACCGGCGGAATCAAACATTGAGAAGGTAACGCGGGGATCAAGGGATTCTTTTGTAGAGACCATCGTATTCAACACCGCCCTGATCAGGCGCCGGCTGCGCGATCCGAATCTGCGTTTTGAAATCGTTAAGGTGGGCACACGCTCGCAATGTGATATTGCGGTTTCTTACATTAAGGATATTACCAACCCGGATCTTGTTGAGACAGTAAAAAAACGCATCAATAATATTAATATTGACGGCATCCCCATGGCCGAAAAAGCCATAGAGGAATACATTGTCGGCGGCAGCAAATGGAACCCGCTGCCCATGGTCAGGTATACAGAACGGCCTGATGTCGCCGCCGTTCATCTGTTGGAGGGACATGTTTGCTTAATTGTTGACACCTCACCCAATATTATGATTTTGCCCACAACGTTCTGGCATCACGTACAACATGTGGAGGAGTTTCATCAAAATGTTGTCGTCGGTTCTTATTTGCGGCTGGTGAGGCTGGCAGGGGTACTGCTTTCGCTCATTCTGCCGCCGTTGTGGCTGGCGCTGGTGCTTAACCGGCAGCTTTTACCCGAATCCCTCGCTTTTTTAGGTCCCCGGGACCCGGGCATTATTCCCCTTGGCCTCCAGTTTATTTTAGCTGAGTTTGGTATCGAGCTGGTACGAATGGCTACCGTCCATGTGCCTACGGCCCAGTCAACCTCGTTGGGATTTATCGGGGCGTTCATGTTAGGTGAGTTCGCCACCAAAGTAGGCCTGTTCGGTAACGAAATCATATTCTATACCGCCGTTGCCGCCGTAGGCGCTTTTGCAACGCCAAGTGTAGAGTTTGCCATGGCTATGCGCTTGTTCCGGGCTGTTCTGATCGTCCTGGTCATGCTGTTTAAATTACCGGGCTTTGCCTTTGGCGTCACGGCCGTATTTTTATTATTATTAACCTCCCGGTCCTTCGGGGTGCCTTATTTATGGCCGGCTCTGCCTTTTAACTTCAAGGCTATGAAGGATGTATTGTTCAGGTTGCCGATTCCCAGCAAAGTAATGCGTCCGGACGTTTTAAGACCACAGGATAATGACAGGTTGAACGGTGGCGGCGTTGAGGACAGCAAGCCGGGCAAGGAGGGAAAAAAAGAACCGGAAAAATAAGCAGCAGCCGTCTTGGTTCAGCGGAAACCAAGAACGGCTGCTTTTATTTACTTACCGCGGAAAAAATCCCGGACCCGCCCCATGCTTTCATTTATATTCGCCTGATGTTCCATAAACGATCCCTTATTCTCAGCCTCAACGGCATCCTTCATCTGCGTTACGGTAGAGTGAACTTTAGTGATTTCGCCTAAAATTCCCAGCTGCTCCATACTGGGCTTCAGTTGTTCCCAGGTCCCCTGCAGTTCTTTCACTTTGGCAGTCGCTTTTTTCCAGTCATTGTCCTCGACGTAAAAACTAACATTGCGGATGGAGTTGCTGACAGCAATAATATCGGCAATAGGCGATAGCTTATATGATTTGCCGATATCACTCACGCTGCCCATAAATTTGATCAGGTTTTCATAGGCAGCGGTTGCTTTCTGCCCATTGATTGCAGCCGCCAGTTTATCAATGGCCTCATCGGCCTCTTTAACCCCTTTTTTGTCACCCACCGCCGGTTTAGCCTGCTGCCATACGGTCTGCAGATTATTAATGCCGGCCTGGGCCTGGGCCCAGTCGGCCTTGGTAATCCCTTCAAAGACAACGCCTGCGGTTGACTCTAAATCATAAAGCTCGGTGGGCGCGGCATAAAACCTTTCTAAAAACGGGGGATTGGGCTTCGACTCCACCGGTTTGCCGGCCGGACCAATTTCCGGTTTGGGAGCCGGTGCGGTTAGTCCGCAGCCGCTCAAGCCAAGCAAAAGGAGCACTACAGCAATGGCCGCATATATTTTAGATAACACCCGGAATAATCCTCCTTTCAGGATGAACAACACTCTATGATTATTCTGAACAGATTGCCATGTTTTTAGTATGGAAAAAATCAAGTATTTCATTTTGCTTTTCCAGGCTTTTTTAGTATAATTTAGTAGTACGCTGACTGAATTTATAAGGGGGACTCCATTTGTTTGGTTTTGACGCCGATATGATATTCAGAATACCGGCATTGTTAATTGCTTTGACTGTGCACGAATACGCCCATGCCCGGACCGCCGTTGCCCTGGGTGACCCGACACCACGGTTCATGGGGCGGCTGACGCTGAATCCGGTTGCTCATCTTGACCCTATCGGCCTGCTGATGTTGTGGCTGTTCAAGTTTGGCTGGGCCAAACCGGTGCCCATTAACCCCAGCTACTTTAAGAATTATCGGCAGGGGATGGTAATGGTTTCGCTGGCCGGGCCGGTTTCCAATATGATTCTGGCTCTTATTACGGCATTTATGATCGGTATTTTGGCCAAACTGCAGTTATTAAGCGGCGACTGGGTTAAGATTTTATGGCTGACCTATAATTATAATATCATCCTGGCTATTTTTAACTTAGTGCCGATTCCGCCGCTGGACGGGTCAAAAGTATTGTCAAGCCTGCTGCCAGGCCGTCAGGGCCATATATTTGACCAGTTGGAGCAGTATGGCCCGTTTATCCTGATGGCGCTGGTGTATATCGGTGTGATTGGCGTGATTATTGACCCCTTTGCGCGAGTTTTATCCTATATTATCGATGCAATTGTTATGACAATTTTGTAACAGGAGGAAATATAAATTGACTAAAAAACGTATTTTCAGCGGTATGCAGCCGTCAGGAAAGTTTCATATGGGTAACTTTCAGGTGCTTAATAACTGGATCAAGCTCCAAAATGAATATGACTGTATTTATTCCATCGTCGACTGGCACGCACTTACCTCATCCTATGAAGACACCAGCCTGCTGCCGGAGCGTATCGAATGTATGGCCCTCGACTGGCTGAGCGCCGGTCTGGACCCGGAAAAAAACATCATCTTTGTTCAGTCTCATGTGAAAGAACATGCCGAACTGCATCTGCTGCTATCGATGATGACGCCGTTGTCCTGGCTGGAACGGGTGCCTACCTATAAAGACAAACTGCAGCAATTAGGTGATATGGGTAAAGAAATCAACACTTACGGATTTTTAGGCTATCCTGAATTGCAGACCGCCGATATTATATTATATAAAGCCAATGCGGTGCCGGTGGCGGAGGATCAGCTGCCGCACCTGGAACTGGCGCGGGAGATTGTCCGTCGTTTTGCCAGTTTATACAAACCGGTATTCCCCGAACCGCAGCCGATTTTAAGCCCGTTGCTGCCGGGAATTGACGGCCGGAAAATGAGCAAGTCCTATGGCAATGAAATTCCCTATGCCGCAGAACCGGACGAGCTGCAGGCCAAAGTAAGACAAATGATTACCGACCCGCAACGTGTCAAAAAGACCGATGCCGGCAACCCGGAAATCTGTACAGTGTACACGTTCCATAAAATTTTCAGCCCTGACTACGAAGAAATTGCCGGGCATTGCCGCAATGCCAGCATCGGCTGTGTGGAATGCAAGAAGCGCCTGGCCGCAAAAATGACCACTACCCTGGCTGATGTTCATGGCCGCCGCAAAGAACTGGCAGGCAATCCGGCTAAAATCAAGGAAATACTGGCTTACGGTGCCGAGCGGGCGCGCAAACTGGCAGCAGCCACCATGGAGGAAGTCCGGGCCGTCATGAACCTGGACTGACAGCCTATGGCCGACTATACGATCAGGCTGGAAACCTTCGAAGGGCCGTTAGCCTTGCTAATGCATCTGATTGAAAAACATCAGCTTGACATTTATGATATTCCGATAGCGGAGGTCACCGGGCAATACCTCGATTATCTTGCGGCAATGGAAGAATTCAATATTGAAATTGCCAGTGAATTTCTGGTAATGGCTGCGACCCTGCTGCAGATAAAATCGCGGCTGTTATTGCCGCGGCCGGTTACGGGTGAAGCTGCCGCTGATGAGGTTGATCCCCGGCTGGAGTTAGTTGAACGCCTTGTTGAATATCGTAAGTTTAAGCAACTGTCTGCGGTTTTAAGTCAGCTTAGCGAAGAACGGGATAAGTATTTTACCAGGCTGCCGCAGGAATTTACCCAACAGTTTTCCTTGCCGGCAGGACTTTCATTGCATGATTTGTTAAAGGCATTTGCCGCGCTGTGGGAAAGTGCGGTTCCTGATTTTGCGGTAATTGCACCCGAAGAAATCAGCGTAAAAGATAAAATGTATGATATTATGACTTTGCTGAGAAGCAATAAAGGACAGCTGGAGTTTAACAAAACCATTTTCAGGACAGGTTCCCGCACCGAAGCCATTGCTGCATTTTTAGCTCTATTGGAGCTTATCAGATTAAAACAGGTCAGTGTCTGTCAAAAACAGCCGTTTGCACCTATCCATCTGAAATTAGAGGAGTGAAGCGCCTATGTCTGGTCTGCAGTTACAGGGGGCGATAGAAGCTTTGCTGTTCGCAAGCGGGCAGCCGCTGCCGGCAGATAAAATCGGCGGGATATTACAGCTATCAACCGAACAGGTTCACACCTTGATTGCTGATATGACCCAGCAGCTGGCTGCCGCCGGGCGGGGGCTGGCTATTGTTGAAGTAGCCGGCGGCTACCAGTTATGCACTAAACCAGTCTTTTTCGATATTGTAAATAAATTAGCAGCCATGCAGGAAGCCCGGTTATCGGCGGCTGCTTTGGAAACCCTGGCTATTGTGGCTTTTAAACAACCGGTAACCAAACAGGAAATTGAAAGTATCCGCGGCGTAAGCTCCGACCGGGTGTTAACCACACTCTCAGACCGGCTGCTGATTAAGGAAGTGGGGCGCAAAGAGGCCATTGGCCGGCCGATTTTATATGGGACGACAGCCGAGTTTTTACAGTGTTTTGGCTTAAAAAGCCTCGATGACCTGCCGGCTATCGCTGACCTGCTGCCGGAAAGCCATGCCCCGGAATAAAGATAGTCTTAGGACTGTCTTTTGTTTTTGTTATCGGTATCAGGATTTATAAGTTTTACAAGTCTGAAAGTCCTTATAAAACAAGGGGGCCAAGGTCACTGGCTAGGAGACGGCAACCCCGGGACCCCGGTAACCCCCGGCCATTGCCGGAAAAAGCGTTCCGCAGGAGAAAAGCCGGGCAGTATTCCGTTAAGAAATCTGTACTGTTTGAGCGGAGCGAGTTTACAGATTTTAGGAATACTGTCCGGCTTTTCAGCTTTTGGAGGCTTCGGGCCTAGACCTTTTGTTACTTTTGGGGCGATGCCAAAAGTAAAACCATTCCTTGTATTTCAAGATTATCTGATATGCGCAGGGCAAAAGACCATGCCAGGGGTCTTTCTTATTTTTGCCGTACGTATATTGACTAAAAAAATGCATAAATTATTAAGATCAAAACCAAGGGGGAAAAGCATGGCTAACTGGCTAATCATGATGGCAGCAGGCATTATTTTATTATTCATGCTTTCACGGATCAATGTTTATATTGAAATTTATATTTGCCGCCACAGCGATGATGATCATTTGGCAATTACCCTTCATGCCTTAAAACCATTGTTTGTGTATACAATCAAGATTCCGGTGATTGAAATTGTCCAGTACAATGCGTTACCCTGGATTACTTCGAAAATTACGGCCCCCACAGGGGGCACAGAGACTTATGTTGCCCGCGAGCAGCGATTTGTCAAAAAAATGGCCGAAATTTTTATCAAAAAACCCCGGAAATTCCGCAAGCTGATGCGGGGTGTGCAACGCTATCTCCGTGCCTACCGCTATTATATTAACAATCTGGTAGCTTCTATCCACTGTCAAAAAATCGATGTCCGGGTTGTGTACGGGTTTGAGGATGCCGCCTTTACCGGCTTAATGATGGGGGTGCTTGGCGCAGCCCAGGGTTTTTTGCTCACCTCCCTTAACACTCGTCTTATATTGGATGCCAAACCGGTTATTAAAGTCATACCGGTATATGGCAAGCAGCAGTTTCAACTTGATTTCAAGTGTATATTAAGAATAAGACTTGGCAAAGTTATTAGTGCAACGATGGCAACTTTAACAAATTCATTGTATAAGGAGGCGACTCGCAGTGGCTGAGCATCCAATACAGGGCTTGATGAAAACCGCGATGGAGAGTATTAAGGGTATGGTCGATGTGAACACTATTGTCGGCGATGCTGTCGAGACTCCGGATGGAACGGTAATTGTTCCTATTTCACGGGTAACGTTCGGTTTTGCGGCTGGCGGCGGTGATTATGAGGCAGAAGAAACAGCAACAGCCCAAAACCATCCGTTTGGCGGTGCCAGCGGCGCCGGTATTAGCGTGAAACCGGTTGGGTTTTTAGTTTGTTCGCCAACGAACGGGGTACGGTTTATGTCAGTCGAGAGTAACCTTGTTTATGACCGCCTTATCGATTTGGTGCCGCAGGTTATGAATAAGATCGAAACCATGTTTGGCGGCGACCGAGACGATGAGCTTGAGCAGCTGGCCGAGACTGCCGAGACTCAGCCAACACATCAGGCCTCGCCCCACCTGTAGAAATAACGAATATCAAAAACCCACACATGCCGGTGTGGGTTTTTGCATATAAATGTAATGATGTAATCTATTGATGAGCCAGGTCATCCAGTTTATTTTTAATCTGTGTGGAGTGCAATGCTTCCGCCTCGGCAAAATGCTTAAACATCTTTGATACCTCTTTGTCATTAACGCGATCGGCAAATGTCTGATAATCACGTACCAGCTCCTGCTTTTGGGTAAGAGTCGTCCGTAAAGCTGTTTTGATATCAAGTGTTTCCATAATCATGTCCACCTCCTTAATTTTGATAGTATTATCCCCGGCTACAGATAAAATAATGCCAGGATATTATTTTCCTCGCACAGATAAGAAAACTCCCTGGATAAATATGGATAATATATTATTTTTGACCTCAGGAGAATTTAATTATATAATATCTTTGGTTTATTCTAACAGAAAGGATTGGATTAATGGGACAACTAGCTACTCTTGGGCGATTGTTATTGATGTGTCTGCTACTTTTACCCGCAACCGGCCTCGCATCCGAATCCCTGCCGGCAGTAACGGCAAAGTCGGCCATTGTAATGGAAGTATCCACAGGGAAAGTGCTCTATGGAAAAGAAGCAACAGAACGGCGCTATCCCGCCAGTACTACCAAAATTATGACTCTGATTACAGCGCTTGAGTATGGCAAACTGGACGATGTGGTTACTGCCAGCGAGAATGCAGCCAGTACCGAAGGATCATCACTATGGCTTACCCAGGGTGAGCAGCTTACAATGCAAGACATGTTCTACGGCATAATGCTGGTTTCCGGCAATGATGCCACAGTGGCAGTAGCTGAACATATTTCAGGTTCTGTAGAAAAGTTTGCTAAATTAATGACAGAAAAAGCTCATGCGATTGGCGCAGTAAACAGCAACTTTACCAATAGCAGCGGTTTGCCAAACGAAAACCACTATTCAACGGCATACGACCTGGCTAAAATTACCGCCTATGGGTATAAAAACCCGCTGTTTTCCCAGATTGTTGCAACCCAGCACAAGGTTGTTCCGTGGCCCGGCAAAGACCATGACCGGGATCTATACAATGAAAACAAAATGCTATGGCTGTATGACGGCGCCAACGGGGTAAAGACAGGTTACACGGATGCGGCCGGGCGTTGTTTGGTTTCAGCAGCGAAACGGAATGGAATTCAATTAGTTGTCGTAGTATTGGACAGCGATCATATGTGGGAAGATTCCATGAAGCTGCTGGATTATGGGTTTTCGCAGCTAAAGCAGGTGCCTGTAATTAATCAGGGCGATATTTTAAAGACTGTCCGGATAAAGGAAGGTAAAACAGGCGCTGTCAAACTGCTGGCAACCAATGATATCACTATACCTATGTCAGATAATGAACATGACAAATTTTCCACAGTAATTGATGCCCCGAATAAATTAAATGCTCCTGTTGCCTCAGGGCAAAAGTTAGGAACGGTAAGAGTCATGTATAACAATATAGAAGTTGCCAGCAGTGATCTGGTAGCTGACCGGTCGGTAGAAAAGAAATCTTTTTTCGGACTGCTCTGGAGCTCTGTGCTAGGGTTCCTGACCCTGGTATTCCGTAATTCGGCCTAAGGACATTTAGCGTTCTAGGTTAGTAAAATTTTTCATACCATCATAATGGGTGATGGATGATGATTAACGTAATTTGGTTGCTGCTAATGGCCAGCGGCATCATTTATGCGGGCCTGAACGGGAGGATTGAAGTTGTCACGTTAAGTGCCATCAGTGCTGCTAAAAGCGCGGTAGAATTAACGATTAATCTAATTGGTGTCATGTGTTTGTGGCTGGGAATTATGAAAATTGCCGAGTTATCCGGGCTTATCAAGGGCATCTCTTACCTCTTGACGCCAATCATAGGTTTTTTATTCCCCAGTGTGCCCCGGAATCACCCGGCCATGGGCGCAATTATCATGACAGTCAGCGCCAACATGCTGGGTCTTGGCAATGCCGTAACACCGCTGGGTATTAAAGCCATGCAGGAACTGCAAACCCTCAACCCGAAAAAAGATACGGCAACGCCGGCTATGTGCACGTTGCTGGCTTTATGTACAACCGGGTTTACCCTTGTTCCGGCAACAATTATCGCTGTAAGGTCAGCAGCCGGTTCAGTTAATCCCACTGAAATCGTCGGCCCGACCCTTGTTGTAAGCCTGCTCGCCACCATTTTTGTGCTTGTTGTCGACAGACTCTGCCGGGCAGTATGGAAACGGTAACAAGGGGGGCATCTTAGTGCTGCTTGAATTATGCGAACAGCTGTCAGTCTGGGCTATTCCCGCCATCTTGCTTATCGTTCCGGTTATTGGCTATGTACGGAGGGTGAAAGTCTATGAGGCCTTTATCGAAGGCGCCGGCGAGGGATTCCATACCGCCATCCGCATCCTGCCCTGCCTTGTGGCCATGCTGATTGCCATCAGTATCTTTCGGGCCTCAGGCGCGATGGATGCCTGTGTGGCCTGGCTAAAGCCGCTGCTAACCGTTCTGGGTGTACCGCCGGACCTGGTTCCCCTGGCCATTATGCGGCCCTTGTCCGGCAGCGGTTCGCTGGGGTTGGCTACCGAATTGCTGAATACATACGGCCCGGATTCGCTGATCGGCCGCATTGCTTCCACGGTACTGGCCAGTACCGACACCACCTTTTATGTGCTCACCGTTTATTTTGGGGCCATCGGTCTCAGCAATCCACGGTATGCCGTATTGGTTGGCCTGTCCGGCGATATTGCCAGTTTTCTGGCTTCTGTCTATATTTGTCAGCTTTTGTTCCTCCATTGACTGGTAACAAATTGTTACCAGTTTTTTCTATGCCGTGACCAGTGGCAGATAGTAAGTACCCGAATACACTGTAATGTGATGTAAAGCAGGGAATTGGAGGGGTAGTCCATGATTAATGTGGTAGTAGTTGGCGGTGGCTGGGCTGGTTGTGCAGCAGCCTTGGCAGCGGCTAAAGCCGGAGCGCAGGTGGTGTTGCTTGAGCGCACTGACTTATTGCTGGGAACCGGCCTGGTTGGCGGCATATTTCGCAATAACGGGCGATTTACGGCGGCGGAAGAAGCCATTGCTATGGGTGGAGGAGATTTATTCGTAGCTATGGACGCCAATAGCAGGCACCGGGGCATACATTTTCCTGGACACAGTCATGCTTCCTTTTATGATGTAACTACAATGGAGCCTTTGGTAAAAAAGATACTGCAGAACTATGGTATAGATGTCAGAACCAGAACAAGGGTAGCAAATGTGGTTAAATATCGTAAAAAAATCCAATACCTTGTCAATGATAATGAGGAAATAATTCAAGGCGATGCTTTTGTCGATACAACCGGCACCTCCGGGCCAATGGGCAACTGCCTGAAATACGGCAACGGCTGCGCAATGTGCATTCTCCGCTGTCCGACTTTTGGTCCGCGGGTAAGCATTACAGCGAAGGCCGATATTAAAGAAATTATTGGCAAAAAGGCTGACGGCACTTATGGGGCAATGAGCGGTTCCTGCAAAATAAACAAGGATACTCTGCGGCCGGAGCTTAAGGACCAGCTGGAAAAAGAGGGTATGGTCGTTATCCCCCTGCCGGAAAATCTGAAAAAAACCGGCATGCTTGGCAAAAAGGCCTGCTCTCAGTATGCAATTGCCGATTATGCTGAAAATATCGTGCTTATTGATACCGGCCATGCCAAACTAATGACACCGTTCTTCCCCCTGGATGCGTTAAGAACAATCCCCGGCTTGGAATGCGCCCGCTATGAGGACCCCTATTCCGGCGGTGTGGGAAACTCCGTCCGCTATTTGGGAATGGCTCCCTGCAGCCACTCTTTGAAAGTAGACGGGATAGACAACTTATTCTGCGCCGGCGAAAAGGCAGGCATTATGGTCGGCCATACGGAAGCGGTTGTCACCGGCTTACTGGCAGGGCATAATGCGGTACGCTGCTGCCTCGATATGCAGTACCTGGAATTGCCGGCCGAACTGGCCGTGGGTAATTTTATTACGTTTATTCATGACCAAATGACTACGGAAGAGGGGCTTCGGCTCAGATATACGTTTTCCGGCTCTGTTTATTTTGAGCATATGAAAAACCTGGGACTGTATTCTGCGCAGCGGGCAGAAATTAATGACCGCGTAACCAAAGCCAATTTGACAGATATCTATAGTACCTGTCTGGTCTAGGAGGTGTTTGAATATGTTAAACAAACTTTTAATGAGCTGTATAGATATTAACTCGCCCTATTGCCCGTGCCTGCTTTCGCAGACTAACCATTGCACATTCTGCAGCCATTTAAAAGGCGAGCCTGTATGTGACTGCAACTGGAGCGGAGTGTGCATACTATATGAAAAGCAGTGGCAGCAAAAAAAACATAGCTGGACCAATGACGCAGACAGCCCGGTCCGGCTGGAATCGGATACAGAATTTGTCATTAAACAGCAGATTGCTGAACATACATACTTAATAGAGATTGAGGTACTGCCTGCGCTGGCCCAGGCGCTTGACAAATGCGGTTCTTTTATATTCATGCGCCGGCCGTCGGACCAGCAATTTTATCATTTTCCCGTTGGCGTCATGAAGGTGGAAGGGAATACTATCCAGGTAGTTATTGAATGCATCGGCCCCAAATCATCACGGTTGTTTACTGACGGCAACAAGCAGGTACTGGTGCGCGGTCCTTATTTTAACGGTATTTTTGGTCAGCCCTGGATTGACAATGTAGATAATGGTAAAATATTATTAATAGCTGGGGGGATGGGACAGCCGCCGGCCGTGCCGATAGCCCGAAAGCTGCTGAAAAACGGTAACACTGTCAGGGCCATCTTAGCACCGGGTAAGATCGGCACTGTGTTTATTGCCGCTGAACTGGCAGCCCTCGGTGTCCAGGTGCAGGAAGTAGCGTCCATGCGGCAGTTTGGCATGCATGCTGTGGCTGACATCCTGGCAGACCGGACGGAATGCCCGGAGCTAATCGTGAGTGCCGGTCCCGACAGCCAGCATTACGGCATTATTGCGGCCATGCAGGCGGCCGGAGCAAATCTGCCCATGGCCGCCACCAATAATACCACTATGTGCTGTGGCGAAGGCATCTGCGGCAGTTGTGAACGGCTAACCAGAAACAATAGCCGGGTCCGCACCTGTAAAGTACAGACAGATTTTAGCCAGTTTATCCAGGAATAATCATACAGGAAAGTAGGAATCAAATTCTATGCTGGAACGTTTGCAGAAAGTAATTGCCCACGCCGGAATTGCTTCACGGCGGGATGCCGAGGAAATCATCACCGCCGGCCGGGTTACAGTCAACGGGAAAGTTGCGACTGAGCTGGGTACGAAGATTGATCCCCGGCGGGACCGGGTTGCAGTGGACGGTAAAGTAGTAAGAGCTGAAAAATTTGTTTATATTTTATTAAACAAGCCCAAAGGGGTGGTAACAACACTGGAAGATCCCCGGGGCCGGAAAACAGTGGCCGATATTGTGGCCAAAATTCCCGAGCGCATTTATCCTGTCGGCCGGCTGGATTACAACACTGAGGGATTATTAATTATGACTAATGACGGCGATATTACGCATGCTTTGACTCATCCCAGCCATGAGATCGCCAAAACATACCTGGCTAAGGTCGAAGGCTTTCCTCCGGAAGAAAAACTCGATAAGCTGCGGGTCGGTATTAAGCTGGAAGACGGAGTTACCGCCCCGGCTAAAATTAACATTGTGGACATCGACCGGGAAAAAAAGTTAACCACATTGGAAATCATTATTTATGAGGGAAAAAACAGGCAGATCCGCCGGATGTGCGAGGCGATCGGCCACCCAGTAAAAAATTTAAAACGGATTCAATATGCCTTCTTAACGCTGGAAGGGCTTCGCCGGGGGCAGTACCGTCAGCTGCTGCCGCAGGAGGTAGAAGAACTTAAATTGCTTGGCAAGAAAAAAAACGGTTAAGTTTTTTACCCTTATTCATAATAAGGGTTTTTTTACCCCATCAACAAGTTCAGGACAATGATTTAAACCTTTGGCTTGGTGCTGGCGTCCTGCAGGGCTTGGCACAAGCCAAGTTTTTCTAACTATACATAGTTTCGGGAAAGCGAGTGTGACCATATGCAGAAGGTTCTCATTATCGGTGGTGGTGCAGCCGGGTTATTGGCCGCCATCAGCGCGGCCCGGCACGGTGCGCAGGTGACGGTACTGGAGAAAATGAACGATATCGGCCGGAAACTGCTTATAACCGGCAAAGGCCGCTGTAACATAACCAATCACTGCGAACTGAACGAACTGATAAAAAATATGCCGGGCAACGGCGCCTTTTTATATAGCGCGTTTCATGCCTTCACCAATCAGGATATTATCGACTTGCTTGAACAGGCCGGCTTACCAACGAAGGTGGAACGGGGAGGACGTGTTTTTCCGGTCAGCGATCAGGCCAAAGATGTAATTAAAATATTCGCGCAAGAGCTGGCAAGGCTACATGTTGCTGTAGAAACGGGACAAACTGTGAAAAAACTGCTTTTCGCCAACGGTTCTCTTGCCGGTGCAGCCACAACCGACAGAGAATTTCCGGCCGATGCCGTCATCGTGGCGACAGGCGGGGCTTCCTATCCTGGCACAGGATCTTCCGGGGACGGTTATCGCCTGGCGCAGGCGGCAGGGCACACGCTTATACCAATTAAGCCGTCGCTGGTGCCGCTTGAGGTTGAAGAAGACTGGATCAGGGAATTGCAGGGCCTGTCTTTGAAAAACGTAGCGGCAACGGTTTTGGGCAATGGCAAAAAAGCAGCCGAAGATTTTGGCGAGATGCTGTTTACCCATTATGGTTTATCAGGCCCGATTATTTTGTCGCTGAGCAAAAAGGTTTCCGAACTATTGGCGGCAGTACCAGCTCAGGAAGTAGCCATTGAGATTAATCTCAAGCCCGCACTGTCTGCCGAAACGCTGGACAAGCGCCTGCAGCGGGATTTTACAAAATTTGCCCGCAAGCAACTGAAAAATTCCCTGCATGATTTATTGCCGGCCAAACTAGTACCGGTAATCATTGATTTGTCTTTTATTGATCCCGATAAGTTTGTCCATCAGATTACAAAGGAAGAACGCCTGCGTTTGCTGCATGTATTGCAGCACCTGTCCTTTACCATATCCCGGACACGGCCTGTGGCTGAAGCCATCGTAACAGCCGGCGGGGTCAGCACAAAAGAGCTTAATGCGCGCACGATGGAGTCCAAACTGCTGCCAGGCCTGTTTTTTGCCGGCGAGGTGATTGATATTGACGGCTATACCGGTGGTTTTAATCTGCAGGCCGCTTTTTCCACCGGTTATGTGGCTGGCAAATATGCGGCTAGTAGCGTGACAACCTTAAAACTGTAGGATAATGGCGAGGAGATTTTGCGTAAGACAAGGCGGAGGAAGGAGGCATACCGGACGTATGCCGATTGACGACAACGCCGGCTTGCGGAAAATCTCCCGTCAGTATCCACAGGATTAGGGTTGGCGCGCTACTAGGCAGGAGAATCGATAACAACACAAATGTGGGGGTGTGGGTCATGGAGAACCGGAATCACAAGTTCCGCCGCCAGCAGTTTCTTACTGTTGACCGCTGGTTAATACGGCTGGCAACCGTTGCCGTTGTTTTGCTTTTAACTGTGCAGACGCTCCTCTTACATAGTGATGCCCGTAAATATCTCTCGCTGGTGGATAAGCTGGAAGGCGATCAGATAACATCGCCGGCAATCATGTATGCCGCCGATATTCCCTGGCCTAATCCGGCGAAGGAAATGAATGTCGTGAATAAGGTTGTCACCCGGTCAATCCGCACCCTGCGGCCAAGTCAGAATATAACGATCCGCATGATCAACCCGCCGGCCAGCAATGATGTAATTGTTACGGTAAACGGAGAGACAGGCGGCCGGTTTGGCAAAGGTCAGGTCGAATTGACTGTCTATGACGGCGACTATATCGAGATTGATGCTGCGAAATTAAAAATGCCTGTTCAATTTATCATTGATACCCATCAGGGGAATATAGTAAACCCGGTCGACGGCATTATGCTGGAAAGCAAGAATAATATCATTGTGGTGGGCAAGGTTGTTTTCAAACATTAACCGCCGTCGGGCGAGAAGCAGGAAATATTAACAGAAATTTGGCATTAAAGCACTAACTTTAGAGGAAATATTCTTTGGGCAGGGAATATAAAATAATACATTTTGGGATATTCGTGGAGGCCTGCTATGATTATAATGATGAACGCGCCCACTACTGATCAAATTAACCGGGTACTGGACAAACTACGCCAACTTGGTCTGGACGGTCATTCAATAACCAGTTCGGATAAAACAATTATTACCGCCAGCGGCAACTTATCAGCCTGCCAGCCAGAACTATACGAGAGAATGCCCGGTGTCGACCGGGTTGTTATTGTTGAAACGCCCTATAAGCTGGCCAGCCGGGAGTTTCAGAAAAAAAATACGCTTGTCACTATCGGCAAGGCTTGTTTCGGCGGAGACAGGATTCCCATTATTGCCGGCCCCTGCGCCATAGAAAGTTATGACCAGCTTTATCAGGCCGGCCGCAGTGTAAAGGCGGCAGGGGCAGCTATGCTGAGGGGCGGGGCCTATAAGCCGCGCTCATCTCCCTACACCTTCCAGGGCCTGGAGAAGGAAGGCCTGCAAATCATAAAAACGGTGGGCCGCGAGCTCGGACTGCCAATCGTTTCCGAGGTGACTGACCCCCGCAAAGTGGGGTTGATCGCCGACCATGTTGATATGCTGCAGGTAGGCACCCGGAATATGCAAAATTTCGTATTATTGAAAGAAGTAGCCCTGGCGAAAAAACCGATATTGCTTAAACGCGGCCTGGCGGCGACCATTGAGGAATGGCTCATGGCCGCCGAGTATATTATGGCAGGCGGCAATAATCAGGTCGTATTGTGCGAGCGGGGTATCCGCACCTTTGAGACTTATACCCGCAATACGCTGGACCTGACCGCTGTCCCGGTCCTCAAGCACTTAAGCCATTTACCCGTTCTTGCCGATCCCAGCCATGGTACAGGCAACTGGCGCTGGGTAAGCCCCATGGCCAAAGCCGCGGTAGCTGCCGGAGCGGACGGGCTTTTAATCGAAGTGCATCCCTGCCCGGAAGAGGCATTGTCTGATGGCCCGCAATCGTTGACGCCGACAAACTTTTCCCAGCTTATGGCTGAACTGGAACCGTTAACTGCCGCGCTTGGCCGTTCATTATAGTTCATTAAAAAATATCGGGAAGAGGGATAATTATGGGAGAAGTCATAAAAGTAGCCCCGGCTGCACGGTTAACGGGAACAATACATATTCCCGGTGACAAGTCCATATCGCACCGCAGTGTAATGCTGGCCGGGCTTGCTGATACGCCGGTAAAAGTAACCAACTTCCTCCAGGCTGCCGACTGCCGGTCAACCATTGCGTGCATGCAGGCGCTGGGGGTTATGGTGGAGCAGGATGAGGCAGGACAGTTAACCATTACCGGCAATGGTTTTTACGGTTTACGGGAACCGGAAACGGTACTTGATGCAGGCAACTCCGGCACTACCATCAGGCTGCTGACCGGACTGCTTGGCGCGCAGTCTTTTTTCAGCGTCATAACCGGTGACGCCTCCCTGCGCAAACGCCCTATGGGCCGGGTAATAACGCCGCTGGCAAAAATGGGTTTGCAGATACTGGGCCGTGAACAGTCCCGTTATGCACCACTGGCCATTATGCCGGCAAAAGAGATTACAGGCATTGAATACGCTATGCCTGTTGCCAGTGCTCAGGTGAAATCGGCCGTTCTGCTGGCGGCGCTATATGCCGGCAGCACCACGGTAATCACAGAGCCCCTGCCGTCGCGCGACCATACGGAGCGAATGTTTGAAACCTTTGGTATCCCGGTCCTGCGCACCGGTAATACCATTACCCTGAACCCGGTACAAAAACTTACCGCTCCGTCATTAATCAATATACCTGGCGACATCAGCTCGGCTGCTTTTTGGCTGGTGGCCGCTTCCATCATTCCCAACAGCCGCCTTACCCTGGTTAATGTTGGCATTAACCCGACCCGGACCGGTATTCTTGATATTCTGCAAGCAATGGGGGCGGATATTGCGGTTGTTAACGAGCGGTGGAGCGGGCGTGAGCCGGTAGCCGATATTATTGTGAAATCAGCCCGCTTACAAGGCACTACGATTGACCCGGAGATTATTCCCCGGCTGATTGATGAGATTCCGGCCCTGGCTGTAGCCGCCTTATTTGCCGAGGGACGGACCGTCGTGCAGGGGGCGGAAGAACTGAGGGTCAAGGAAACCGACCGGCTTAAGGCAGTTTCGCTGGAATTAAGCAAACTGGGGGCAAAAATTACGGAAACCCCGGACGGGCTGATTATTGACGGCCCGCAGCAGCTGAACTTTTCCCCTTGCTATTCCCATCACGATCACCGGATGGCCATGGCCCTGGCAGTGGCCGGTCTGGCGGGGCAGGGGGCTGAGATTGCAGCAGCAGATTGTGTTACTATTTCGTATCCTGATTTTTTTGCTGTTGCTACAGGGCTAAGGCAGGAATAATAGGAGGCCACTATGAAGCGCTTAATTATTGCAATTGACGGACCCGCAGGGGCAGGCAAAAGCACCGTAGCCAAACTGGCTGCGCAGCAGCTCGGTTACACCTATATTGACACCGGAGCGATGTACCGGGCTGTTGCCTGGCAGGTATTACAGGCAGGCCTTGCCCCTGATAATGAAACCGTGGCCGCGCTGGCGGCCAGCCTTGATTTGAAACTGACCTACGTAAACGGCAAAACAGCAGTAGCCGTTAATGGCCGGGACATTACCGAAGCCATCCGGACCCCCGAGGTCAGCCGCCTGGTTTCCAGGGTGGCACAGGTCCAGGCGCTGCGGGACATTATGCTCACCCTGCAGCGCGATCTGGCAGCGGCCGGCGGGGTCGTTATGGATGGCCGGGATATTGGCACACATGTTTTGCCGAATGCCGACATAAAGATATTTTTAACAGCCTCTATCTCCGAACGGGCCAAGCGGCGCTGGCAGGAGCTGACGGCCAAAGGTTATACCATTGAGCTGGCTGAACTGGAAAATGAGATTAAAGTCCGTGATCAAGCCGATTGCGAGCGCGAGTTTGCCCCCTTGGCGGCGGCGGCCGATGCCGTTTTCATCGATACTACCGAGTTATCTATTCAGGCTACGGTAGAAAAAATACTGGAACTTTGTAAGGAGAGACAGGAATGTGTATAAACTGTTGCACCTGCTATTAAGTGCCATCTTTGCCCTTTTTTTTCGCCGGCAGGTGATTGGCGCTGAAAACATTCCGGCCACAGGCGGTGTCATTATTGCCGCCAACCATGTAAGTCTCTGGGACCCGCCGGTTCTTGGCACCGCCATATCCCGGCCGATTCATTTTATGGCGAAGGAAGAGCTTTTTACCAACCCGGTTTTTAGCCGGCTTATTTCCCGCCTGGGCGCATTCCCTGTCAGGCGCGGCATCGCCGACAGGACGGCAATTCGCACGGCCCTGTCGCTGCTGGAAGACGGCTCGGTCCTGGGCTTGTTCCCGGAGGGGACACGCAGCAAAACCGGGATATTGGGCGCACCGGAGCCAGGTCTGGCCATGCTGGCCGTAAAAGCCGGCGTGCCCGTAGTACCGGCCGCACTCATCGGTACTAACAAAGTCCTGCGGGACGGTCATTTATTCCCGCAATTCAAGGTAATATTTGGTAAACCGCTTTATCTGTCCAGGGACAGTAGCAGCGGTAAGGACAGTCTGGATAGTTTGAGTGGTAAGGTAATGAGCGAGATTGACCGCTTGCTGAAAAGCGAAAGCGGCACTGTGAAGTAAGCGGGTGGATTGGGTTGGATAACAGTACAATTAAACTGCTGGACGACAATTTATCGGTTATATTGGTACAGCGTATTGCCATCATTGCCGTTTTTGCCTATGTACTATCACATACCCAGGCATTTCGCCTGATATTTAAGGAAAGCACGACCTACCGGGAGAAGCTGATCCTGATATTGATTTTTTCCCTGCTTTCCATTGCCGGTACGTATTTTGGCATACCAATCGAAGGTGCCCTGGCCAATGTCCGTGATACCGGAACGATTGTCGCCGGTCTGCTCGCCGGTCCGCTGGTAGGTACTGTCACCGGTCTGCTCAGTGGCCTGCACCGCATTTATCTCGGGGGATTTACTGCTGTTCCCTGTGGTGTCACAACCATAATCGGCGGTATGCTGGCCGGATATATCCATATAAAAACAAAACCTAAAGACCCCGAATGGATCACGGGAATTATTACCGGTGTCGGGGTCATACTGCTCAGTATGGGGCTTATTCTGCTGTTTTCCAAGCCTTATGACGCCGCCCGGCTGCTTGTTGCCCGCATCATTGTGCCCATGTCGCTGGCCAATGCCATAGGGATTGCCATTTTTATGCTGATTTTGCACAATGCCAGAGAGCATCAGACTAAGATCGCCGCCTTGCAAACACACAAGGCCTTAAATATTGCCAATGCGACTTTACCGCATTTCCGCCAAGGGTTGAATCCGGAATCGGCAGAAAAGGTAGCCATAAATATACTGACTATGACTTCAGCCGCTGCCGTCGCCATTACCGATCTTAAACAGGCTTTAACCCATATTGGCCTGGGGAGCGATCACCATATTAAAGGCAAGCAGGTATTTACCAAGCTTACTCAAGCCTGCTTGCAGCACGGCCAGGTCACCGTGGCTCAGACTCAGGCCGAAATTGGCTGCAATGTGCCGGCCTGTCCGCTTAAATCAGCGATAGTGGTTCCGCTGTACTGCCGCGACGATCTGGTCGGCACGTTAAAAATTTATTATGCCCGGGAAGAAGCGCTAACCGCACTGGATATCGAATTTGCCCAGGGGTTAGGCCAGGTATTCAGCACGCAGCTTGAGCTGGCAGCTTTGCAGCATAAGGCTGAATTAACGGCCAAGGCGGAACTGAAAGCCCTCCAGGCGCAGATTAATCCGCATTTCCTGTTTAATGCCTTAAATACGATTGTTTCGTTCTGCCGGACCAACCCGGAAAACGCCCGTAATCTGTTGATTGAACTGAGTGAGTTCTTCCGCCGCAGCCTTAAGTCGGCCCGCGACTTTGTCACCCTCAGAGAAGAATTGGAGCATGTCGAATCCTATCTGGCCCTGGAGCAGGCGCGCTTTGGCCACAGATTGATCATTAGACAGCATATTGCGCCAGATACATTGGCTATCTTAATTCCTTCCTTTATCCTCCAGCCGCTGGTTGAAAATGCGGTTAAGCACGGGCTGTTAGCCAAACCGGACGGGGGAACAGTAGAGCTTTGTGCCCACAAAAACGGGCGGCAGCTTGTTATTTCCATAAGCGACACCGGGCTTGGCATACCGCCGGCCATTCAAGAGCAAATAATGGAATATGGCTACGGCAAAGGGGCCGGGGTTGGTCTGACTAATGTCAGTGAACGGCTGAAAGCGATTTACGGTTCTAAGCACTGTCTGATTATTAACAGTGCCGAAGGGCAGGGGACAACGGTCATACTTCATATTCCGGTCGATGTGGAGGTTATGGGCAATGGTTGACCACGTATGTCCAATAAGAGTAATGGTAATTGACGATGAAGAGCCGTCCCGGAGCGAGTTGCGCTATTTGCTGGAACAATTCGGTGATATTGAGATTATCGGCGAGTTTGCCAGTGGTGAAGAAGCCGGCCGGGCCGTAGCGACGCTTAATCCTCAGGTAATCTTTGTAGATATTGAAATGCCGGGGTTAAATGGTATCCAAACCGCGGAAAAGGTTGCTGCCGGCCAGGCCGCGCCGCTGGTGGTTTTCGCCACGGCCCATGAAGAGTTTGCCGTAAAAGCCTTTGAGCTTAATGCCGTAGATTATTTATTAAAACCGTTTTCGGCAAAAAGGATAGCCAAATGTATCAACAAAGTCCGCAGCCTGCTGGCGGAAACAAAGACAGCCGCGCTAAAAAAACGCGAAGCCGGTGAGGGACAGTTACACTGCCTGCAGAAGCTTGCCATTGAGCACAACGGCAAAGCCTATGTGATTGATACCAGGGATATCATTGCCGTATACTGTGCAGACGGTCAGTTATCCATACAACTGGCCGATAAATGCTACTATTCGAATATGTCGCTGCAGGATCTTCAGTCCCGGCTTGATGACCGGTTATTCTTCCGTACCCATCGCGCTTATCTTGTTAATATTGAAAAAATCCGGGAAATGATTCCCTGGTTTAATGGCACCTACAATCTGATTTTAGAAGGGTTTAGCCGCGATGTGCCGGTCAGCCGCCAGCAGGTTCCCAAATTGAAAAAAATATTTGGCTTATAATGTTGTGTAACATTGTACAAACGCCGATGCTATTGACCAGGATGCCAGTGTATTTCATCCTGGTTTTTTGTCATTTCACAGGCTACATATTGCTCAGGATTTTATGTATATTGTATTATTTAGGTAGCAATCCAGGGAAAGGAGGTTAGATGTTCAGTTCATTTATTTTTGAAAGGGGGACTGCTAAATGAATTCAGTTAGTTTGTTGGTCATCTCTATTTGCGTGTACATTTTAGCCTACCGTTATTATTCCGCTTTCATCGCCGCCAAAGTCCTGGCTTTAAACGACGCCAATATAACACCGGCCTACCGCTGTAATGACGGACGCGAATTTGTTCCCACCAATAAATGGGTATTATTCGGTCACCATTTTGCTGCTATTGCCGGTGCCGGCCCGCTTGTAGGCCCGGTGCTCGCAGCCCAGTATGGCTGGGGCCCCGGCTTCATGTGGATTTTACTGGGCTCAGTTTTTGCCGGCGCAGTGCATGATTTTATTATTCTGTTTGCCTCTGTCCGTCACAATGGCCAGTCACTGGCGGTAATTGCCCGGCGGGAGGTTGGTCCCTTAACCGGGATAACCACCTCACTGTCTGTTTTTTTCATTATTATTGTCGCCCTGGCCGGCCTGGCCATCGTTGTTGTCAATGCTTTGTTTAAAAATCCCTGGGGCGTATATACGCTCTTTATGACGATCCCGATTGCAATTGTTGTTGGTTTATATATGTTCAAAATTGTTCCCGGCTCAATCCGTTCCGGCTCAATCGCCGGTTTTATTCTGGTAATGGCGGCAGTCTTTACCGGGCACTGGCTCAGCCCGGGGCAGCCCTGGGCCGGCTTGGCCGGCATCTTTGACCTGACCAAGCAGCAACTGTCGGTGGCGCTGCCGGTATACGGCTTCTTCGCCGCGGTTTTGCCGGTATGGCTGCTGTTAGCCCCGCGTGACTATCTCAGTTCTTATATGAAAATAGGTACGGTGCTGGCTCTGGCCCTGGGAATTCTCATCGTGCAGCCTGCTATCAACATGCCGATGACCACCCAGTTTACGGCCGGCGGCGGCCCGATTATCCCCGGACCGTGGTGGCCGTACGTATTTATCACGATTGCCTGCGGTGCGATCTCCGGTTTCCACTCGCTTATCTCATCAGGTACGACACCTAAAATGATTGAGCTTGAATCCCAAGCCCGCATTATCGCTTATGGCGGCATGCTCACCGAAGGCTTTGTGGCCGTAATGGCTCTGATCTCGGCGGTAGTGCTCATGCCTGGTGATTATTTCGCCATCAACAGCCCGGCGGCTGTATTTGCCAAGCTGGGAATACCGACAGTGGAAATAAACGAATTATCACGGCTGGTGCAAATGGATGTTGCTCATCGTCCCGGCGGGGCTGTCTCGCTGGCGGTCGGTATGGCTCACATCTTTTCCAGTATTGGCGGCATGCAACACCTTATGAGTTATTGGTACCAATTTGCCATTATGTTTGAGGCGTTATTCATCCTGACCACAATTGACGCCGGCACCCGGGTTGCCCGTTATATCCTGCAGGATATTCTGGGAACCTATATGTACAGCCCGCTTAAACAAACCAACTGGTGGCCGGGGATTCTCTTTACCAGCTTCCTGGTTACTTATTGCTGGGGCTACCTGCTGTACAGCGGGGATGTTGCCAGCATCTGGCCGCTGTTTGGCGTGGCGAACCAGCTTTTAGCGGTTATCGCGTTGGCGATCGGCACGACCATTATCTTAAAAATTGCTCCGAAAAAATCCTATGCCTGGGTAACCTTTGCCCCGCTTTGCTTTTTGTCAGTCACAGTAATTGCTGCCGGCATCATGAATGTGCAAATGTTCTTTAAGCGGGGCGACGCGCTGGGGAATACCAACGGCACGGTCAGCATCATTTTAATCGTCCTGGTAGTGATTACCTTATTGGACTCCATCCGGCTATGGCTTACGTTGCTGAAAACAGATAAACCGGTCGGCATGAATACGGAAATATCGGTTTTATCCTGTCCTGTTGATACAACCAAACCCAATATTCCCAGTTAAAATTTCCCACCTGCGTTAAATAGTATCCAAAAAACCGCCGCTATGGCAGCTTTCGCTAAATAGCGGCGGTTTTGTATTTGAAACACAGCCGCAAAGGGGTTATAATAAATAAGGCAAGGATACCAAAGACTACCAAGCAGGAGGCACTATGAAAATCTATTTAGCCGAAAACCGTGGCTTTTGCTACGGAGTAAAACGGGCTATTGACCTGGCTGTGCATGCTGCCGCTGCCGACTGCCCGGTATATACACTGGGGCCAATCATCCATAATCCGCAGATGGTCAAGCAATTGCAAACAATGGGAATCGGGGCCGCCGCCAGGCTGGAAGACATAGCTGCAGGTAAAGTCATTATCCGCTCTCACGGTGTTGGCCCTGAGATATACTACCAGGCCGAAGCCAAGCAGCTGACCATAGTGGATGCCACCTGCCCGCATGTGAAAAAAGCGCAGCAGGCAGCCCAGGCCTTGTTACAGGCCGGCTATCGGGTTGTTATTGTCGGCGAACGGCACCATCCGGAAGTGCAAAGTATCCTGGGCTGGGCAAATAATGAGGCCGATGTTGTTGAAACCCAGCAGGAAGCACAAGCGCTGTCCCATCACTCCCGGCTGGGGATCGTGGCCCAGACTACATTTGCCGCTGAAGAATTTGATGCCATTGTTGCTATTTTGCAGGAAAAGTGTGACGAGTGTAAAATTGAACGCACCATCTGCACGGCAACTGATCTTAGGCAGCAGGCAGCGGTTAATCTGGCCCGGAATGTTGATAGTATGATTATCGTTGGGGGTAGAAGCAGTGCCAACACTACCCGTCTGGCCAGCGTCTGCCGGGCGGCCGGTACACCGGCTTATCATATCGAATCAGCCAGTGAGCTTAAGCCGGAATGGTTTGCCGGCCTGCAGGCTGTGGGTATAACAGCCGGGGCATCAACCCCTGATTGGGTTATTGAGGAGGTATATGAAAAAATGGAAGCAATGAATATGACTGATGTTGTTAAACTGGAAACCGGCACGATCGTAAAAGGAACTATTGTGGGTGTTCGCCATGACGAGGTGTTTGTTGATATCGGTTATAAGGCCGAGGGGGTTATTCCGCTGGCCGAGCTGGCTTATCCGGTCCCGCCGACAGCCATTGATGCGGTAAGTGTAGGGCAGGTCATTGAGGTGCTGGTAGTGGATAACGACGGTGCTGACGGCCAGGTTAAGCTTTCCAAGGTGCAGGCTGACAGACTGACGGCCTGGGATAAGCTGGGGCAGGCCTCTGCGGCCGGCGAGCCCGTTGAGGCTGCAATTACGGGGATCGTAAAAGGCGGTGTGACTGTGGCCGTATTCGGGGTAAGAGGTTTTATCCCTGCCTCCCAGCTTGATCTTAAATTTGTGGAAAACTTAGAGTCCTTTGTGGGCCAGACGCTCCGGGCTATCCCGATTGAAGTGGACCCGGAAAAGCAGAAGGCGGTTCTGTCCCGCCGGCAGTTATTAGCCCGGGAAAAACAAGCGCTGGAAAAAGAATTGCTGGCGAAATTGACTGTTGGCCAGACAATTACCGGGAAAGTCAGCCGGCTTGCCACTTTTGGCGCGTTTGTCGATATCGGTGGCATTGACGGGTTGATTCATATTTCCGATTTATCCTGGCAGCGCGTCAAAACACCGCAGGAAGTTGTCAGTGTGGGCGATGAGGTTACGGTTGTGATCCTCAAGCTTGACGCTGAGGCCAAGAAGCTGTCACTTAGTTTAAAGGATGTAGAACGCGATCCCTGGTATTCTGCGGCAGATACCCTGACGACCGGCAGCATCGTCAGCGGCACGGTTACCAAACTGGCTAAATTTGGGGCCTTTGTTGAAATCAAGAAGGGTATCGAGGGTTTGGTGCATATCTCGGAAATGGCTGAACGCCGCGTGGCAAAGCCGGAAGAGGTCGTAAGCGCCGGTCAGCAGGTAGCGGTTAAAATACTCAGCATTGATAAAGACAATAAACGAATCGGCCTTAGCATGGTGCAGGCCGAGCAGGAAAAGGAACGGGCCGAATTCAGCGACTACCTCTCAACCCGGACACCAACATCAGGGGTTACGCTGGGTGATAAGTTTGGGCATCTATTCAAACGGGAGGACTAGTAAACGGCATGATACGGCAGTCACGTAAACTGGAACATGTAAAGTATTCCCTGCTGCTGGAGGATGGTCCGGCGGCTGCCGGCTTCACCGATTTCCATTTAGTCCACAATTGTCTGCCTGACCTGGCCTGGCAGGATATTAATGTTTGCACCGAGCTGGCCGGTTTACACCTGCCGCAGCCGGTTATCATCAATGCGATTACCGGTGGTGCTGCCGATGTGACCGAGGTTAACCGCCAGCTGGCCGAGTTTTCCCGGCAGACAGGCGCGGCTCTGGCCGTAGGCTCGCAATACGCCGCCGTGGAAAACCCGGCGGCGGCCGAATCGTATAAAATTGTCCGCCGGATTAATCCGGACGGTGTAATTCTGGCCAACCTGGGAGCTTATGCGCCCCCGGCCGCCGCCTGTTATGCGGTTGAGATGATTGGCGCCCAGGCCATTCAAATTCATCTCAATGCCGGGCAGGAGATTATCATGCAGGAAGGGGACCGTGACTTTCGTTCCTACTTGTCGCATATCGAAGCCATCGTCAACAAAGTTAACGTGCCGGTGATCGTCAAAGAGGTAGGGTGCGGCATCGGCCGCGAGCAAGCCAGGGCCCTCGTTGACATTGGCGTAAAGGCCATCGACGTTGGCGGCACAGGCGGTACTAATTTTCTTGCGATTGAGGCTGCCCGGGGCCAGGTACAGCTGGAGGCAGAGATGCTGTCCTGGGGAATTCCCACTGCCATTGCGGCTGTGGAAGCCGTTTCCGTAACCGCGCCGGCGGTTGATGTTGTGGTTTCCGGCGGGGTGAGAACACCCCTGGATGTCGTCAAGGCTTTAGCCATCGGCGGGGCGGCCGCCGGTATTGCCGGCCCGGTCTTAAAGATGATCAAAAATAAAGGCATTGACGGTGCGATCGACTGGTATGAGAAATTTATTACCGATATAAAACGCTACATGCTGCTGACAGGAGCCCACACGGTCCGGGATTTATGGTCGGTGCCCCTCGTTGTCACCGGCTTTAGCCGCGAATGGCTGACTGCCAGGGGTATTAATACGCAGGGATTTGCCACACGAAAAAAAATATGACCAAGAGCATGGCCACTGGCCATGTTCTTTTTGTATTAATAAGGTGTTATCAGCACAAACTAGCAGTAATGCGTCAACATTATAAGGCTATGAGGTGAACAACATGATGAATATGCCCCTTGGCATGATTTTACTTTTAGTCGTCAGCGTGCTGGTGTATTTTGGTTTAGCCCACCGGATTTTAGACCGCATGCGGATGACTGATAAACAGGCGCTGTTATTTATTGCCGCTATTGTTGTCGGCAGTTTTATCGACATCCCTATTATGAATGCCCCCATGCAGATTTCCATCAATGTCGGCGGTGCAGTACTACCTATTTTGCTCTGCCTGTATCTGATTTACAAAGCCGATGAAACTGCCGAAAGAGTCCGGGCCATCGTTGCCGCTGTACTTGTGGCCGGTGCCGTATCGCTTGGCTCGCGTTATTTGCCTTATGAACCGGAAAATATGTATCTTGACCCTAAATTAATCTACGGGCTGGCTGCCGGCCTGATTGCCTATCTTGCCGGCCGGTCCCGCCGGAGTGCGTTTATCGGCGGGGTACTGGGCATTGTCCTTAGTGATATTGTCCATATCATCACTCTCTCCGGGCTGGGAATTCCAGGAACTACCGCCATTGGCGGGGCCGGTGCTTTTGATGTCACCATTATTGCCGGGGTAGTGGCGGTAATGATTGCCGAACTTGTCGGCGAAACCCGGGAAAAGCTGCAAGGCGGCCCGGTATTGGGCCCTAACCGGCCTGAGGGCTTATATGAGTTTAGTAAAGAACTGCACCCAAAAGAAAAGCAAAAAAAGGAGCCGCCCACTTCCCAGCCGGCAGGAACCGGCGACAAAACCTCGGATGCCGGGGGTGAAAACAGTGAAAAGTAAAATCCTACTGCTGCTGACACTGCTGCTGTTTACCGCAGGTGCCGCCTGCTACGCCGACGAAGGCAGCAGCGGTCAGTATTCGACAGTTGTTGACGAGAGTGGAACCCCCGTGTATATGACCGGCTGGAAAATGCAGGCCGGTGACCAGGTACTGACTGAGACTAACCGCCGCTATGAAGTAATCCGGGTGGAAGGCAATACGGCTTATGCCAAATTTGTCGGCGAAGTCAACCTATCGCTGTATGACCAGGAGCAGAAGGGCATCCTCGCCCGCCTGCAAACGTTTCTCCAGCCGGCCATTGCCCAGGCCGAGGGCAACGGCAAGGTCGCTGTTTATCACACCCACTCCGACGAATCCTATGTGCCTACAGACGGTAAAGAAAGTATCATGGGCGCAGGCGGGATCTATAAAGTCGGCAATGCCTTCACAACCTCATTGGAAAAGAAGGGCGTTACGGTCATTCATTCCGACGCCAAGCATGATCCGCACGATGACATGGCTTATGAGCGTTCGCGCCGGACGGCCCTGAACCTGGTAAAAAAAGAGCAGCCTGATGCTATTTTCGATATTCACCGCGATGCCGTTCCCCCACAAGTGTATAAAACGAGCATCAATGGTGAGGATGTCAGCAAAATCCAGCTGGTTGTGGGTAAATACGGTCCCACAGGCAAACAGATTGAAGACTATGCCCTGCAGATAAAAGCGGCGTCTGATAAGCAGCACCCGGGCCTGGTAAAAGGAATTTTTTTCGCCAAAGGCGGTGACTATAACCAGGATTTGCACCCCCGCTCCATGCTGCTTGAGGTAGGCGCCCACACCAATGACCGCGCGTCAGCCGAGAAGGGGGTTGCCCTGTTTGCCGATGTTGTCCCGACAATTTTAGGCAAATCGAACGCCCCCACAGGCCCTAATGCCGCCGGCACAACCGGAGCCGCCGGCAATACCGGCCTTGGCTCGGCGGCCGGCGGGGCGTCAGGTGCGACTAAATCCATGGGCTGGATGCTGGGCCTGTTAATAGCCGGTATTGCCGCCTTCTTATTCCTAAGTACCGGCAGTTTTAAAGAAGCCGGCGCCAAACTAAAACGGTTTGCTTCCACCGAGTTTACCAATTTCCTGGGTTCAAAGTCTAAAAGGCGGCGTAATACCCAGCCTGAATCCAGCCAGTCTGAAAAAGATGGCGATAACAAGTAACGAACGCTTACCGGCAGGCTTTTATGTCCTGCCTTTTTCTTATTTATTTTGCTTTGATAATAAAATGCGTGCAGGGAAAATATAGCTGCTGACGGAATATTAACAGAAGGGGGGAATAGTTTGACTTACAAGGGGATCATCTCATATGTTAAACCTGACAGTATCGGTGCTGAAATAGGCCTTGTGCCCGGTGACCGCCTGCTTGAGGTCAACGGCGAGGCTGTTCAAGATATTATTGATCTCAGCTTTGCGCTGGCAGAGGAAGAGATTGAATTGCTGATTGAACATGGCTCAGGTGAGCAGGAACTGATTGCACTGGAGAAAGATTACGAGGAAGAGCTGGGGCTGGAATTTGAAAGCGCTGTTTTTGATAAGGTGCGTCAGTGTGCCAATAGGTGCATTTTCTGTTTTGTCGATCAAATGCCGGCGGGAATGCGTGATAGTTTGTATATTAAAGACGATGACTACCGGCTGTCTTTTTTATACGGCAATTTTGTCACCCTGACCAATCTCGGCCCACGGGACCTCAGCCGTATAGCCAAACTCCATTTATCGCCGCTCTATGTCTCTGTCCATACAACCAATGGCCGCCTGCGGGAAAAAATGCTGGGCGGGAAACAGGCCGGCCGGATTATGGCCCAACTGCAGGAACTTACAGAGCAGGGGATCGAGCTGCATACCCAGGTTGTCTTGTGCCCGGGCTTTAACGACGGCCGGGAACTGGCCAGAACGATTGCGGATTTATACGCTATGTTCCCGGCCGTTCTGTCGCTGGCCATTGTCCCGGTCGGGCTGACCCGTTACCGCGACAACTGTCAGCCGTTAACACCCTTTACCCGGCAGGAGGCCTGCCAGGTAATTGATCTTGTTCAGCAATGGCAACAAAAATGCCGGCAGGAAACGCAGGAAAATTTTGTTTATCTAGCGGATGAGTTTTATCTGGCCGCCAATCAGGAAATTCCCGCCTATGACGATTATGACGGATTTCCCCAGCTGGAAAACGGTGTTGGCATCGTCCGGACTTTTCTCGCCGAGTGGGAGGAGCAGCCTGTGGCCGGCACCGGTTACACAGAGCCGCAATACATTGACGTTATCTGCGGTGTGTCGGCAGCAAGGATTCTATCGCCGCTCTTAACCCGGTTGTCCTTGCCTAATCTCAATGTGCGGGTGGTTGCGGTTGAGAACCGTTTCTTCGGCTGTAATGTGACCGTTACCGGCCTGTTGACAGGTGGCGACATTACCGACAGGCTAAAACAGCTGCCCGGCCCCCGTACCGGTATTATTGTTCCCGGCGTGGCCCTCAGAAAGGGAGAACAGGTCTTCCTTGACAATACCAGCTCAGCGGCAATTGCCGCTGAGCTGGGCGTGCCGGTACGTACCGCTTATTTTGCCCAGGATTTAAAAGAACTGCTGGCGGCGTGGCGGTAAGCGAAAAAATGCGGCAGGCCGAAAGCGGTAAAAGAATAACCTTGGTTTAATTCAGGCAAAACTACTGCTAGTTTGCTTTTGTACGTTTAGATTTTATGAAATAACAAGGTGGTATCCGATGAGTAAACCAATTGTGGCAATTGTCGGCCGGCCTAATGTCGGCAAGTCAACTATCTTTAATTATATCGGCAGGAACAGGTTGTCCATTGTCGAAGACATGCCCGGTGTTACCCGGGACCGCATCTATATGGATGCGGAATGGCTGGGGCGTAATTTCACTATGATTGACACCGGCGGAATTGAGTTCGAGTCAAATGATAAAATACTGGCTGCCATGCGTAATCAGGCCAAACTGGCAATTGACGAAGCCGATATGATCATGTTTATTGTCGATGGTAAAACCGGCCTGACGTCGGCCGACAATGAAGTGGCCAAAATCCTGCGCATTACCAGAAAACCGGTGGTGCTGGTGGTAAATAAAGTTGACAACATGAAAAACGAAGCTGACATCTATGAATTCTATAATCTGGGGTTAGGTGATCCTATTGCCATTTCCGCCACCAATGCTCTTAATATCGGCGACATGCTGGACCGGTTGATCGAGCAGCTGCCGGCGGAACAGAGCGAACCGGAAGAAAATGATCAGATTAAAGTAGCCGTGATCGGCCGGCCGAATGTGGGCAAATCCTCGCTTGTCAATTCCATTATCGGCGAAGAGCGGGTCATTGTCAGCGACATTCCCGGTACGACCCGGGATGCTATCGACACGCATTTTACTAAAGACGGGCAAACTTACGTCCTGATTGATACGGCGGGAATGCGCCGTAAAGCCAAGGTGGATATGCCGGTGGAACGGTATAGCGTTATCCGTTCCCTCCGGGCGGTTGACCGCTGTGATGTTGTGCTCATGGTTATTAACGCTGAAGAGGGAGTTACCGAGCAGGATAAAAAAATTGCCGGTTATGCCCATGAGGCTGGCAAAGCCAGCATTATTGTGGTTAATAAATGGGATCTGATTGACAAGGATGGCAAAACCTCGCTTAAGTTTACCGAGGACATTCGGGATGAACTGGGCTTTATGCAATACTCGCCGGTATTATTTACCTCAGCCCTTACCAAACAGCGCATTAACCGGGTAACCGAGCTGGTCAAGTATGTGGCCGACCAGCACGCAATGCGGGTGGCAACAAGTGTGCTGAATCAGGTTATTGAAGACGCAACGGCAATTAATCCCCCGCCTTCGGAACGGGGCCGGCGGCTCAAAATTTATTTTACCACCCAGCCTGATGTTAAACCGCCTACCTTTATTTTCTTTGTCAATGATCCGGAGATCATGCATTTTTCCTATCTGCGCTTTTTAGAAAACAGATTAAGAGAATCTTTTGGTTTTGAGGGAACTCCACTCAAACTGGTTGTTCGCGGTCGTAAGGAAAAAGATGAATAGCTAACTGAGGGAGTGGGAGAATGGAGTATGTGCTGGTTATAATCACCAGCTATTTGGTCGGTTCAGTCCCCAATGGATTGATTATTGGCCAGAAGTTTTACAAGATTGATTTAAGGCAATTCGGCAGTAAGAATATTGGGGCAACCAATGCTTACCGGACGCTGGGGCCGGCACCGGCCTTTTGGGTGTTTGTCACAGATGCCCTTAAAGGCGTGGCCGGGGTACTCTTAGGCCACTATATCGGCGGGACGGCGCTGGCCGAACTAGCCGGCGGTATTGGCGCTATCGCCGGTCACAACTGGTCCGCATTCCTCAGGTTTAAAGGCGGGCGCGGCGTAGCCACAGGGCTCGGGGTTATTGCCATGATCGCGCCGACAGTGACGTTCATAGTCTTTGTTGTCTGGGCACTTATTGTTTACTTTACCAGGTACGTTTCCCTGGCGTCGATTACCGCCGCCGCCTTGGTACCAGTCACGATGTGGCTGCTCCACATCAGGCAGGAGTTTTTTTATTTCGGCATCCTGGCTGCCTTGTTTGTCATTGTGAGGCACCGCCCTAACATTGAACGCCTCTTACAGGGAACAGAATCAAAGATTAAAGCCGGCGGCCAATCCGAGCCTAGTCCCAAGAAAGAGAAGTGACATTTCTAATGAAAATAGCAGTCATTGGTGCCGGCAGCTGGGGCACAGCCCTGGCCGCCGTTTTAGGGCAAAAACATCAGTCGGTGGGCCTGTGGGTGCGGTCGCCTGAGCGGGCTGCCCACCTGGAGTCAACCCGTGAAAACACGCAGTACCTGCCTGGCTGTAAGTTACCGCAGTCGGTTGCCGTAACAGGGGATATAAGCAAGGCGGCAGCTGGTGCGAAGTTAATTGTACTGGCCACCCCGTCTCACGCCGTCCGCGCAACAGCGGCCACGCTAGCTCCCTGGGTCGGGGCGGAAAGCATTATCGTCAGCGCTGCCAAGGGGCTGGAATTAACCACTGTTAAACGCATGACTGAGGTGATTGCCGAGGAACTGCCGTCAATGGCCGGCCGCCTGGCAGTGCTGTCAGGTCCGAATCATGCGGAGGAGGTGGGCCTGGGTCAGCCTACAGCCACGGTCATCGCCGCTCCGTCCCGGACGGTGGCCGAGTTCGTCCAGGATACATTTATGCTGCCCTATTTCCGGGTTTATACCAATCCTGACAGTACCGGCGTAGAATTAGCCGGCGCCCTGAAAAATATTATTGCCCTTGGTGCCGGCATTGCCGACGGGTTAGGGTTTGGCGATAATGCCAAATCGGCCCTTATGACCCGCGGTCTGGCCGAAATTACCAGGCTGGGAATGGCAATGGGGGCCAACCCCCTGACTTTTGCCGGTTTAGCCGGCATCGGTGACCTGATAGCCACCTGCACCAGTGTTCACAGCCGCAACCGGCGGGCCGGCATTATGCTAGCGGCCGGCAAAAGCGCCGATCAGCTCCAGGCGGAAACATCGATGGTAGTGGAAGGCATCCGCGCTGCGAAAGCCGCTTACCAGTTAGCGGCCCGCCATGAGGTGGCTATGCCGATAACAGAACAGATTCACCAGGTTTTATATCAGAATAAATCGCCCAAAGACGCGGTCCTGGAACTTATGACCCGCAGCCGGACGCATGAAGTCGAAGAGGTCGCCCTAAACCACTTGCACTGGAACTAAGAGCATAACTGAATTACAACAGTCAAAGCAGAGCCGTGAATTAGGCTGCCGGCAAAGGCAGGTCTCCGGCTGACCGGCAAAATAAACTTGGCATAAAAAAGTATGGTGGCTAATAAAGTAATGTATGAGTTACTTTAAGTTACCATACTTTTTTTTATTTTGTAATATTTGGAGTGGCCTGTCATATATTATAATGACAACTACCGTAATCAGGAGGGAGACGCCAGATGGAAAAATTCGACCTGTTTAGAGATATCGCCGAACGTACTGGTGGAGATATCTATATTGGTGTAGTCGGCCCAGTCCGTACTGGTAAATCGACATTTATCAAGCGTTTTATGGAAACCATGGTATTGCCCAACATCACCGACCCCTATGACAAAGAACGCGCCAAAGATGAGCTGCCGCAAAGTGCCGGCGGCAAGACCATTATGACGACCGAGCCTAAGTTTATCCCCAATGAAGCGGTTGAGATCAATGTAAAAGACAATGTTAATGTCCGGGTACGGGTAGTGGACTGCGTGGGGTATACGGTTGAGGGCGCACTGGGCTATGAAGAAGAATCAGGTCCCCGCATGGTGCTCACACCCTGGTTCGAAAATGAAATTCCCTTCCAGGAAGCAGCCGAGGTCGGCACCCGCAAAGTCATTGCCGAGCATTCGACAATTGGCCTGGTCATCACAACTGACGGCACAGTAACCGACTTGCCCCGGGACAAATATCTTCCGGCTGAGGAACGGGTTATCCATGAGCTGAAAGAATTGCAAAAACCGTTCCTGGTAATCCTCAATACAGCCAAACCTAATTCCAAGGATACGCGGGAGCTTGTGGCCAGGCTGGAAGGTGAATATGATGTACCGGTGATTCCGGTGGACTGCGCTCAGCTTTCCCATGACGACATTTACGGAATTTTACAGGAAGTGCTGTACGAATTCCCTGTTAAAGAAGTTAATATTACCCTGCCGAAATGGGTGGAAGAACTGGAAAAAACCCACTGGCTGCGCCAAAAATTTGAAGGCGCCGTTAGTGAAATTGTTCAATATATCCGCCGGCTGCGGGATATCGACCGGGCAATTGATGATTTGTCAGGCTATGACTTTGTCGCTGACGTTATCCTCCATGACATGGACCTGGGCAGTGGTATTGCCGTTATCGAAATGACAGCCCGGGGCGACCTCTTTTATAGTGTCCTGGAAGAACTTACGGGTTTCACCATTGCCGGCGAGCATCACCTCCTGCGCCTGATGAAGGATTTATCGGTGGCCAAACGGCACTATGATAAAATCGCCGCTGCGCTGGAAGACGTTGAACAAACAGGTTACGGAATTGTATCCCCCCAACTGGATGAAATGGTTCTGGAAGAGCCTGAGATCATCCGGACCGGCAACCGTTTCGGTGTAAAACTCAAAGCCTCCGCGCCATCATTACATATCATCAGAACCGATGTGCAAGCCGAGATTTCACCAATTATCGGTACGGAAAAACAAAGCGAAGAATTGATTCAATACCTGATGCGTGAATTTGAAGGCGAACCGGAAAAAATCTGGCGAACCAATCTGTTTGGTAAATCTCTAAATGAGCTTGTCCGTGAAGGCATTCAGAATAAACTGTCAAGTATGCCGGAGAACGCACAAACCAAACTCAAAGATACGCTCCAGAAAATCGTTAACGAAGGCAGCGGCGGACTAATATGTATCATTTTCTAAGAAACCGTGCGTTTTGTAGTGAATTTATGGTCAGTCTGTAAAGGACTGACTAATTTTTTTGCATTTTTTGCTTGTAATCCCTGTGAGGTTGATGTTATAATGTCTACCATATACAGATATCCATCCGCAACTGCAGTACCGAGGAGGGGAAGCATGGTTACAGGCCAAAAAGCAGTTTTTTATCTGGTTCGGGAAGAAATTTTACCCGAAGCTATTAAAAAAACAATCAAAGTAAAAGAATTATTAAAACGTGGTGAAGCCAGAACAATTAATGAAGCAGTAGAAAAAATGGAACTAAGCCGTAGTGCCTATTATAAATATAAGGACTATGTTTTTCCGTTTTACGAAGCCAGCAAAGAAAAAATCGTCACTCTGGCTTTATTGCTTGAGCACAAATCAGGTGTGCTTTCCCGTGTTTTAAACACAATTGCCAATGAACACGGTAGTGTACTGACAATTAATCAGGGTATACCGCTGCAGGGAGTGGCCAATGCCACCATATCCATTGAAACCGCTGATCTGGCAATTGATTTGGAAGCGATGCTTGACAAATTACGAATGGTAGACGGGGTAAAGAGGCTGGAAGTTTTGGGGCAGGCTTAGGAGGAAAACTATGAATGCCATTCATATTGGTTTATTGGGAATGGGGACAGTCGGTACCGGGGTTGTTAAAATACTGGCGAATAATGCCCATAATATTGAACAAAAAGTGGGCGCGCCGGTAGTCGTTAAAAAAATACTTGTAAAAAACCCCGGCAAAGTGAGAAACGTAAAAACAGAGGCTGAATTAGTCACAAATTTTGAGGAGATAGTAAACGACCCGGATATTATGATTGTGGCCGAGGTCATGGGTGGTGAAACACCGTCTAAAGACTATATGCTGGCAGCGCTAAAAGCAGGTAAGCATGTAGTAACGGCCAATAAGGATGTTGTCGCCAAATATGGACGCGAGTTGTTTGCAGCAGCCGAGGCTCACCATCGGGATTTTCTGTTTGAAGCCAGCGTGGGGGGCGGCATTCCTATCATTCGTCCTCTTAAACAATGCCTGGCGGCGAACCAGATCACTGAGATTATGGGTATTGTTAACGGCACCACCAATTATATGCTGACAAAAATGACCAATGAAAAAATGGATTATGCCGATGTCCTGGCCGAGGCGCAGGCTAAAGGTTATGCCGAGTCGGATCCGACGGCCGATGTCGGTGGTTTTGATGCGGCCCGCAAGCTTGCCATCCTGGCCTCCATTGGCTTTGGGGCCAGGGTTGCGCTTGACGATGTCCATGTGGAAGGCATAACAAATATTGCGATCGAAGACATCGAATACGCCCGGGAGCTTGGCTTTATCATCAAATTACTGGCGATTGCCAAACAGGACGAGCGCGGTATTAACGTCAGGGTACATCCGGCATTCCTGCCGATGAGCCATCCGCTGGCTGCGGTCAACGACGTTTTCAATGCCATATTTGTTCAGGGCGATGCGGCCGGCGAGACAATGTTCTATGGGCGCGGGGCCGGTGAGATGCCGACAGCCAGCGCGGTTACCGCCGATATTATTGATGTGGCCCGTGATATCCGCCATAATGTCAGCAGCAGAATATTATGCACCTGCTTTGAGCAAAAACCGATTTATCCTGTCAGTAAGACCGAATCACCTTATTATATCAGGCTGCTGGTCGAAGACAAACCCGGTGTACTGGCGGCGATTGCCGGGGCCTTTGGCGCCCAGCAGGTCAGTCTGCATTCGGTTATCCAAAAACGTAAAGTAGAACGCTCCACCGAGCTTGTTTTAATCACCTACCGGGTAACTGATGAAAACATCCGTCTGGCAATAAACACCTTACTTGGCATGTCCGTTGTAAGCAAAATAGGTAATGTAATCAGAGTCGAAGCAGCAGAGATTTCATAGGGTCAAAAGGTGGCGATACCATGGCAAATACAGTGAAAGTCCGTGTGCCGGGCACAACCGCTAACTGCGGTCCGGGATTTGACGCTGTTGGCATAGCATGTACATTATATAATGATTTGGAACTTACCTTAAACGATCAAGGCGGCATCTCGCTGGCTGTAACAGGCGAAGGAGCCGGGGCAATACCCGCCGATGGCTCTAATGTTGCCGTAAAGGCCATTCAAATGGTCCTCGCCCGCACCGGCTGCCAACGGAATGGCATCCATCTAAAAATGGTGAATAATATTCCCCTCGCCCGGGGATTGGGCAGCAGTGCGGCCGCCATCGTCGGCGGGCTGGTGGCAGCCAACGAGCTTACCGGCAACACCCTTACCAAAGAGGATATCCTCAATATGGCCACCGCTATTGAAGGCCATCCGGACAATGTGGCGCCGGCCATCTTTGGCGGCATTACGGTCAGCATCATGGACAGCGGCAATGCAAAATATCTGCGCCTCCTGCCCCCGAAGGCATTTTCGATGGTGGCTGTAATTCCCGAATTTAATCTTTCTACCAAGGCGGCCCGCAAGGTGCTGCCTGATTCAGTGCCATTTGCCGATGCGGTATTTAATGTCAGCCGCGCTGCGCTCTTAATCGGCGCCCTCTGTACCGGCGAGCTGAAACTGCTGATTCATGCCCTGGAAGACAGGCTGCATCAGCCGTACCGCGAACAGCTGATTCCCGGTATGGCCCAGGTACTGGCCGCCGCCCGCCAAACAGGGGCATTAGGCGCGGCGCTGAGCGGTGCCGGCCCGTGTCTGCTGGCTTTTGCAACCGATAACGCCGACGAGGTGGGCAAGGCGATGGTCAAAGCATTTAATATCCATAAAGTGCCGGCAAGATATCAGGTCCTGAGCATCGACGAACAAGGTGCCGTTATTATTTAATCCTTTTTATAAATATCCCGCTGCCCTGCAGTTTCCATAAAATAATTAATAAAACATATTGACAACTGCCGGTAAATTGAGTAAAATAGTCTTTGTCAGTCAGGCACACCAACATGTAAATCCTGGCAGACAAATGTCGGGGCGTAGCTCAGCTTGGTAGAGCGCTACCTTGGGGTGGTAGAGGCCGCACGTTCAAGTCGTGTCGCTCCGACCAGTTAAAAAATATTGATAACCCCAGATAAATTAAGGGTCTGCAGGATTGCAGGCCTTTTTATTTTTTGATCTTTTGCGATCCATTTTCGAGCTAGTGTAGCAAAAATGTAGCAGAGAGATTATTGGGGATTATGAGAAAGACACAGCGGAAAATGCTGTGTCTTTTTAATCCAGTGGCTCTAATGTTGCGGCAGCATAGGTATATGCAGATGGTGGTATTATCTGCAGTTCTGTATGACGAACATATTGGAAATCCCCGATATTTCTTGTATACAGGGGTAATTTATGAACAATAGCAGTTGCGGCAATATAACAATCTTCGATATGGTGAGAGCGATATTCATTGGAGTGGCGCGACAGCTTACCGGCAACTATGGCGGTCTCCAGTGATGTATCCAAAATAGTGCAGAACCGTGGGAGGAGGGTAAGTATCCGTTCTTCTTCTTGTGGTGAAAGCTGCGGGTATTGCATTAATTCTTTGATTGTATGACAGGACAAGAAAATAATGGTATCGGTCCTGATTAAACACTTAATTAAACTCTCTGCATCCGCGGTATTTTGCCGCTGCTCGTCTGACTTTAGCCGGGAGCTTCTTTGGCCTTTTAGCCAATCAACAAGAATAAATATTAGTATCTAAAAGTACGCCTTTTGCACTCATTTTTTATCAAAAAACGATGTATCTTTGGCAGACCAGATACCAAACAATTCGTTTGCGGCTTTCATACGCTGTCCCGGATGCAGGAATGGGTTTTTGTTGCGACCTTACCAGTGGCTAAAGCGTGCTCGATAAGACACCCGCTGTCAGGCACCCGAGCTCCAGGCACAGCCTTACCTTTAATACTTTTTTTCTTGCCGCGATCAGCTTTCATTCTGCACACCTCCTAATTTTATTATATCATCTGTTTCACTCGTTGGTGAATACCAATCATCACAAGGGAAGCCGCCGTTGGGATTATGTGATGGAGTTATTTGACCGTTCACAATTATAATATAAGGCAAAACAGACTTAAAGGTAAACCTCAATTCTTACAAAACTGATATTGCCAGAAAGGCTTTCGAAGGCTTTCGGGGTCAGGCCTCACTGTTTACACTAATAATAAAATATGATAGTATGGCCTCAAAAGGGAAAAGCAGGATGGTGATCCGGATGGCAAGACAGCCGCGAATTCATTATGCGGGAGCTCTGTATCATATTATAGCTCGCGGCAACAACCGAGAAGTTGTGTTTCATGATGGAGGCGATAAATCGAAGTACCTTGCCCTCGTTGAACGGTATAAACAGAAATACCAGTTTCATCTGTACGCCTACGCCATCATGGATAACCATGTTCACCTGTTGGGAGGAGTTGCAGATGAACCACTTTCTAAAATCATGCAGGGGATTCAGCAGAGCTATACCCAATATTATAACCGTAAATATGACAGAGCGGGACATGTCTTCGAACAGCGCTATAAGGCAAAGCTGTGTAATAGTGATCCGTATCTTATAAGCCTGTTGCGGTATATTCACCAGAATCCCATAAAGGCCGGGACCTCTGAATCCTGTTGGACCAGTCATCTTGCATATCGGACCGGAAACAGCAGTATTGTGGATACGGAATTCATATTATCCATGCTTTCTAATAACAAAACGAAGGCGATTGAGAAGTATCTGGAGTATATGGAAATAGAACTGCCGGAGATTCAGCAAGCTGAGGCTTTTGAGCATCTATATGCAAGGACGGAGACAACAGAAACATGCGTGGTGCCGGCCGCCCTGTCCGTCACTTTTGCTGAATTATTGACAACAGTAGCATCAGTCAGTGAGATCAATAAAGAGCGGATCATGCACGAAAGACATGACCGCCGCGTGGTAGCGGCAAGAAATATCCTCATCTACGTAGCCGTTCGGATGGCAGTAATGACAAAAACAGAGTTGACCAAGGTGCTCCCCTTAAGCATGAGCGGGATTATCAGAGGGTACAACAAAGTCGTTGACAACGATGACCTGAAACGCCTGGCAGAAAAAATTAGCAACGATTTGTGTGAAGTGTAAGGCCTGACCCCGCCCTGGGCTTAAGTAATAGACTTATGGGAATAACTAGGTTTAAGGTTTAATAGAAATCCTTAACCGAACCTATTAGAACCTATTATATAATGCGGGAGAGTAGGGCAAATGAATTTGGGTGTGGAGCAAATCATTATGATAATAGCAGCAGGGGTTACTTTATTACTGCTGCTTTTCGCTGTTGAATGGCAATATTTTTCGGACTGGATCGTCATTTTTTTGTTCAAATGTCTGCTTGATTTCGCCTGGGGGAGCCCGGTCGTTGAATTAAAGCTTGTGGAATATCCAATACGACTGTTGTCCCATTATTACGATACCAGCCTGTTATTTGAACTATGGGTGTTCCCGGTACTATGCATATTATACAATCAAGTCACCCGCGAGCGGGGATTCTGGCCGATTATTGGTTATGCCGTATTGTTCAGCGCAGGCATAACCGCCATAGAATATCCGCTCGAATTATATACCAACCTCATCAGGTATATAGACTGGAACTGGTTTACCACACTGTATACGTTAACGATTGCATTTTTATTGTCTAGATCCTTTATTGCCTTCTTCCGGTGGGGTTGCGGTTATTTCGGCCACAAGCATTGAGCGTGAGCCCATAACAGAAGCAGGCCGCAAGGTTGCAAGCAGCCAATACTAAACTTAACCGGGATACAAGCACAGCATCCGCCTGAGGTATTATGCTCCTAATACCTCAGGTATTTTTTTGCCGCATAGCCTTTGTTTAACGCTTACCTGCTGTCGAATAGAGGCGGACGGCTGGCAACAGCCGATGACAGGACCACAGTTTTGTCGCCTGAGGGGTACCTCATTCCCAGTCAAAATAGTAAGAAAAATCACTCGAATGAGGGATTTACTGGATTTTCAGCCTGCGCTATACTAAGGTAGGGTTCTCGTTATCACCCATTTCTTTACAATTTATTCTAGAAATTACCGTTATTTAGGTAAAATTATTTATTTTTTGCATCGATATGTCTGTCTGTATTCTACAAAAGTTCTCATGTATTGTTATCAGTGCAGGGCAACTATAATTTCAAAAAGGGGGACAAACAGGTCAATACTTTGCCGTAAGCAGCAGCGGCCGCGCAGGTTAACAACAGCATAATCCAGGGGAGAGGTGCCCTTAAGGGCTTAATAGGGAAGTTTGGTGCAAAGCCAACACGGTCCCGCCACTGTAACGGGGAGTAACCCACAAGACGCCACTGAGCAATTGTTTTGGGAAGGCGTGGGGAACAATGAACCGGAGTCAGGAGAACTGCCTGTCCAGCAATCACCATTTTTACCTGCGAGCGACAGGGAGGAGATTACGCGAAGCCCCAAAGCGACCCAGCGGCAACGTACCCACTCCCACAGGGAGTTTTTTTATTGCCGTAAGGAACCTCCTCGCTCGGCAGCCTAGCCGGTCGAAACCGGCCACGCCGCCACGGCTGCTGCCTTGCGGCGGAAAGTAAAGAACCTTTGTTAATGGAGAGATAATTATGAAAAACACGGAAAAGATTTTGGTCACAAAACATTTCCACCCTGGTCAAAAGCTGAGTCTGGCCTTAGCAGTGGCAATATCTCTGGGGCTGAGTGTTCAGCCGGCAGAAGCCGAGGAAATTCTAGTGGCCGATAATCCGGAGTTTACCCTGGCCGGGGTTACGGTTGAAGCCAAAAGGCCTGACTGGGAAAGCAAATTATCGCCGGGTTCAGTCACGGTTATCCGCCCTGATGACTATAAAGGCGAGCAGAAAACCCTGCCTGATTTACTGAAAACAGTCCCTGGCGTTCACGTTCGCGAGGTGAACGGCAAAGGACAATATACTACAGTCAGTATTCGCGGGTCAACCGCGGCTCAGGTCGGTGTTTTTATCGATGGTGTGCTTACCAATCTCGGCGGCGATGCGGCTGTGGATATTTCGACAATACCGGTCAGAAACGTGGAACGGATTGAGGTATACCGCGGCTATATTCCCAGCCGGTTTGGCGGTACTTACATGGGCGGTGTCATCAATATTGTTACTAAACGGCCTGCCAAAGCCAATGTGGCGGCCGAGGCGGGACGTGCCGCTTACGGCGGCGCCGCCTATTCCCTGCAGGTCGATGCGCCCTTGGGCAGCGGCAGCTTAATGGTGGGGTTGAACCGGGAGCAAAGCGACGGTAACTTTAAATATAAGAACTATGCGGCCCAACGCAATCTCCCCTATGCCGTTACAATGCGGGACGGCCTGCAGACGGACATCAATAATTTTAACACTGAGATGATTGACCAGGCAGGCCAGTGGTATCATGTCGGCCTAACCGAAGCCGAGAAGGAAAGCTTTAAAGAAAATACCGGGCAATGGCTGGACTTTGTCCGGGATGATACGGCTGGACAGGATAATTTCTACAGCCGGTCCTACCAGGGAAACTATGCGGTGGCGCCGGGGAAAAATGCGGTAAGCCTCTGGTCTGCTATCAAGGATATGGAAAAATGGCAGGAAAAGTTTTCTAATCCGGCTGATTTTAAAAAATTCTTTGAAAGCGCCGATACAGCCGCCAAAGATGCGGTCTATCATGATTATGCCCGGGCTGAAGCGGAATACGCGGTAAATAAAGCCGACCCGGATACGAATCCTGCGATGGCTAATAAGAGTAAAGAGTTAGCGGAATGGAAACAGAAAATACAACTGTTGAAAGATGATGAACGGCACCGCCGGTACAATGATTTCAAAAATACCGATGCGCTGATCAAGTGGCAGGATGACAACTGGATGATCAAAGGCAGCTGGAAAAAAATCGACCGGCACCTGCCGGATAGTTTGTGGGTCGAAGGTACCGGTACTGCGGTGCAGATTGGCAGTTATGTAGACGCCAAGGATGTCTACTATGCGGAAAGCCGGCGACAGGTGATTGATTCCCGGGAGTTATTAGTGCAGCGGCGGGATACGGCCGAGAAGCTGGAATGGGGCTGGATGCTCGACTACCTGCAGCAGGATAAGAAATACAATACGGAAAAGGCCTACGATTTGGACACCTCGCCCAACTGGAAAACGCCAATGCGGTTATGGAGCAACTATAATTCAGACAAATACAATGCGCAGGTGGACGGCAGCTATGAATTGACAGACCGGCAGCTGCTTGAGTTTCAGATAAATTTCTCCAGTGAAAAAATGAAGGTTCGCGGTTCCGGCATGGATGAATACTCCCAAGATGACACAGGCCAGGCAGTAGATGCCCTGTTGGCCAGATTCCGTAATTATTACAAACAGGAACTGCTGAATGCCCAAATCCAGGACACCTTTACCATCGACAAACAAGAGACGTTATGGCTGACGGCAAGCGGCCGCTACAATCAATCCCGGATTATAGGGCGCAGCACCCGTATGCAGAAAGAAGATGCGCATCAATGGTTCGGCAAAGAGGATGAGCAAACTGACGGCAAGGCTACCTGGCAACTGGCGGTGAAAAAGCAGTTTGCCGACAATTTTACCATGCGTATGACCGGCGGCACCTATTACCGGTTATTGAACCTGTATGAAATTGCCGGCGACGGGGCCGGCATCCTGCCGCCGCCGCGGGGGGCCAACGCGAGCGGAACCGCTTTCCCCCTGCCGGAAGAGGGCAAACAGTTTGATATCAGCGCCTTGTTTACCGGCACAATGCTCAAGGCCGATGCCAACCTGACAGCGACCTATTTTTGGCGGGATTCGGATAATATGCTGCAGCTGGCGCGCCGGGGACTGGATTACTGGTCCTACTTTAATGACAATCGCGGCAAAGCCCGCGGTGTGGAATTGCAGACCGGCCTGAACTGGGAAAAGCTTTCTTTCGACCTGCAGGCTACCTATACCAAAGTCCAGTTGCAAAGGCGCAACAGCACATTTGCCGATTACGGCGAAATCGGTCCCTGGCGTGACGTCTGGCCGCCTTATGCGCCGGAATGGGAAGGCTCAGCCCGTCTGACCTACCATCCCACCGGCCGGCTGGCCATATTCGGCGAAATCAAATATGTTGGTGAATATTTCACCGATTATGAGAAAGACAAGCGCGGCGGCCAAGCTTCCTATCTGTCCGGCAAACCGGTGGCTTCACTGACTACAGTGGCTGCCGGGATTAAATGGAAACCAAATACAACCCTGCAGGTAACCCTGGGCTGTAATGATATTTTTAATAAAGGTCCGAAAATGAAGATTTACAGTCCGCTGCTTGCTGCTGTTGATGGTTTTATTAATCCGGAATTTCCCATTCAGGGCAGGACTTATTATGCCACAGTACGTTATGAATTCTAATCGATAACAAGGATAAATTGAAAGGAGTGTCAAGCCAATGGTACGTCGTCATAAAAAACGCTATACCAAAAAAAATTTAGCGGCGGCAGTTGTATTAAGCTGCCTGCTCAGCACCAGCCAGGCCCTGGGGGCGGAGCTGGCCGCCGTAGTGCCATCAGACTTTCATAACAGCCAGGTTGGGACCTTAAGCGGTTCCAGAGTCACCGCTTATATTGATCCGGCTTCGGCCACAATGAAAATTGATGAGCTCAACCGGGACCCCTCCGTGTTCACCATCAATCACAATGGCAAAAGCCAGGTGCTGTTGCGTCAGTATACTTACAGCACAACCGATTTGAAGGCAATTAATATCATCAATCCGGTCAGTGCGAATTGGACCGATTATGTAAGTACCGGCGAAATGAAAAGCGTGCCTAATATCCATGCAGCCGCGACTTATGGTGATTTTCTCTATACTACGGACTATGACCTTGGCAATATAGCCATTGCCGGCTTAGGCAAAGCCACCTTAAGTGAAGGCGAGCATTATAGTCTAAAGGAGGATGCGGCCAAAGTAACCGGCATCGCTTATGATGATAAAGCCACTTTTCATGGCGAAGGGCTGGTAATTAAAGATAACTATCTCTATGCCATCACCAGTGTAAACCTTGACGGTGGCTATGATAACTATGACAATGGCTATTTGCTGCAATATGAAATCAAAAAGGACGGCAGCCTTGTTGCCGTAGATGCGCAGCGCATCGGTAAAAACACTTTTAATATTCATGCTTTTAACGATACGTTATTTACCTGCTCCTCCGGCGGCTATCAGCAAATGGGCTTTCCCAATGAAGAAACAGCCATTCATGCGGTGAACATTAATAACGGCAGTCTGGCTGCGTCCCGCAAGCTTAGTATTCCCCCAGGCGTAAAAGGCGAATACCGGGATATGGCGATTACTAATGATGGTACGGCCTACGTTTTTGGCGGCTACTATGATGCGAGTTATGGCGGCATTATCGGCAATGTTTATAAAACAACCGTAACCAATCTGCTGGCAGATAAGCCTGTGGCCTGGGAAAAAGTGATCGAAATAAACGATTGGCCCGGGTTCAACTGGGACATAGAAGTGGAGTCCAATCCGCGGCGGCTCTGGTTCCTGGCCGGCAACAAGCTGCAAATCTACCAGGACGGCAGCACCAAGCCTTTGGAGTTCGCTGCTGCCGATTTTGCGACAAAAGCAGGCCTTAATCAGTTTAATTCCTGGGGTTTGGCCTTTATTACCCCTGACACCGTGGCCGCAGGCAACAGCAAGACCGTCACGCTGCAAGTGGGCGAGGGCTTAACCTCACCGGCGGCAACAATCGCCAAAACCATTCTGTTGCCGGCGGCGGATGCCGCGGCCAATGGCACTAACGGGATCAGCGGCGCACCGGACTATACGACCCGGATTATGGGGCTGCAGCAATACAATAATGGTACCGGCCTGGAATACACGGATACGGAATATCTAACAAAAGACATTACCACCGATTTCCAAAACTATAGGTTTAGCCAGGATACCATGCTCGGGTTAAGTCCCGGCGCCGCCGGCGATTACAAAACCAATATCCTGGCAGCGGTCTTTGCCCGTTATGGCCAGGATATCACGGTAGATGCGGGCCGCCATGCTTTAACGCTGAATGTGGAGAATCATGCCGGCAATCCTACCGGCATTTATGCCGGCAACGGCAAAAATGTCACGCTCAATGCGGGGCAGCTCAATATTAATACCGCCACTTACGCTAACGGCGAAATGGTGACCAACGCCATCTGGAATGACGCTGCCAAAGATATGGCCAGCACGATTACCGTCAATGCCCCGGTCCATATTACCATGGCCGGCGGCCAGGGCGGCAACGGTATTGCCGTTGACAAAAAAGACCGCTGGGGGGAAGCCAGCGCGGAAGCCACCGCCAAGTCCAAAATTATCATCAATGGCGATGTGACGATCGCCGGCACGGACGGCAGCTGGGGCGTACCCTTACATGCAAAGAATGTATATTCCCGTTTTAACTCGGCCGGCTTATACACGTCTGTCAACAACAGTGAGATTGATGTGAACGGCAAGGTAGACCTTACCGTTTACGGCAATGGTATCGCCACTGTGGCCCAGGACAGTAAAATAACGGTGGACGGCGGGCATATCGCCGTGCCGGCCGGTAAAAATTACGGTTATTATACGCTGGCCGCTTATCTGGGAACTATTAATATGAATACAGGCGATGCCGGCAACCTTCCAGGTACAGAAGATGTACGGCTGGACGGTGATATTTTCACGCTTACAACCGGGGCCGTCAATGTTGGCCTGACTACGGCAAACTCTTATTTAAAAGGCCTGGTGGATAACGGCGGCGCTGTGACTATGTGGCTGCAAAACGGCGCCACCTGGACGGACAAGGCGCAAAACACCCGTTATGCCGATGATAATGAGGATATTGGTGCTAATGGCGCCAGCCGTATTACCAGCTTATATGGCGGCGGCAGCAGTGACAGCAGAGGCGTGATCTTCCCGGAAAATGACAAAGGCATCACCATTGACAACTATACCGGCAACCTGCTGGCTATTTATGAGCATGACCCGTCTGATCCGGTACAAATCAAGGGCGGCGGTATAACAATTACCGCGGCGGCGCAAACCAACGGGCAAAATGCGGTTATGACCCTGCGGACAGATAATGCCGGCATCAATACGGCCGACACCGCTGTGGTAAGCAATGTCCTCAACGCGTTAGCCGGCAAATTGACCTATACCAATTATAAAAACGGGGAACGGTATCTGGACGGCAAGGTGGAAATCGCCGAAGGGCTGACGGCCCAGTCGGCGGCGCAATACACCGGCGCGATCGCTTTTGACGGCGCAAGCGGCCAGGGCAGCTACAGCGGCGGCACAGCACCGGAGCCGCCGGGGCCGAAAACGGAATTCACCTCCGCCATTACCGGCGGGACTGATAAGGAATATGCGGAAGCGGGCGTAAAAGACGGCAGCCGTTACACCTTTGCCAAGGATACGGTTATTACGGTCAGCAATAACGCCATCCAGGCCGGGTACAAAGCCGACTTTGCCGTTGATGCCAAGGGACATACACTGACAGCCGTAGTTAACGGCACCAATGCGATAAATGGCATCAATCTGAATGGCAGCCAGGCCAATGTCAGCGTGGAGGCGGATAAGCTGATTATCCGCGTCAGCAATGACAGCAAAGGCTTTATCGACAAAACATACGGGATCTGGCAGAGCGGCGACCAGGGCCGCTTCAGCGTTTCCGGCCTGACAGAGATCAGCACCAGTACCGGCGGCCTCAGCTATGGGGTGTATGCGACCAGAGGCGAGGTGCAGCTGGCCGGAGCGCATGTGACGACTGATGAACAGGCCGCCGACAGCCGCAGCCTGCTGGCGGAAGGGGACAGCCGCATTGCGGTGAATGTGAAGGACGGGCAGGCCGGCGCTAGTGAAGTGCAGATAAAAGGCAATATGTACACTACCGCGGCAACATCCGATTACAGCAGCAAAACAGCGGTTATTGACCTGGCGCTGACAACAGACCAGTCTTTTTTCCGCGGCCTGAGCGCCTATCAGTATGCGGATAACAGTGATGAATGGGAAACAGACATCCGCGATCACGGCACTGTGAACCTGTGGCTGCAGAATGGGGCCGTATGGACCAATGAGCAGTACGGCCAAACCGCCGCTATGACCGGTTTTACCGGGAGCTATGTGACTAAACTGGCCGGCGGCACCGCTGCGGAGCATAGCGGTATTATTTATCAGCAAGACAACCGGTCGCTCCATATTGATCAGTACAGCGGCCATGCGACGGTGCTGTACCATCATGACGCCGACTCGCCCGCAACCATCCTGGGGGGCGCGGTAAAGATCGGCAGGGCCGATGCCGGCTCGGCCATCACACTGCGCACAGACTATGACGACCGGATGAATACGGACGGCGTGCAGAAAAACGTGCTGCAGGCCCTGGCTCAGAAACTGTACTACCAGGCCTATACCGGCGGCGAGCAGAACCTGACAGGCACGGTGGAAATTGCCGAAGGGTTGACAGCCCAGTCGGCGGCGAAATACACCGGCGCGGTGGCCTTTGACGGCGCGAGCGGCCAAGGCAGCTATAGCGGCGGGACAGTACCGGAGCCGCCGGCCGAGCAGACGACAACTGAATTTACCGCAACGCTCACCGGCGTGACAGGCCAGGACAGTGAATATACAGCAGGCGGCGTGCTCAAGGACAATGCCTATGCCTTCACCAAGGACAGCACTATTACTGTTGATGACGGTGACGCCACGGCCGACAGCATCGGTTATTACCAAGCAGTCGCCGGTATCCTGGGCAGCGGCAATGACATTACGGTCAATGGGGCTGACAGAACGCTGGCAATCACAGCTGCCAATACGGACAGCGCCAACCAGGCGATTGGCCTCTATTCGAACAGGAACCTCAACCTGACGGCGCAAGACCTGCGCATTGCCAGTACCTCTGCCGGCCAGACGGCCAACGGGATTTTCCTCCACGACGGCGGCCAGGCCGATATTACCGGCAATGTCCATATTCAGGCCCGCCACACCGGTGACGGGTCGGCAACCGGGATTTATCTGTATAACAACGGTGCCAAATTAACGATTCACGGCGACCTGACGATGAAAGGAAACGGTACCGGTGATGATGCCTACGGTATTCTCTCCGCCAAGAAGGGGGGCTATGGCACGCCTTCCTGGCAGGCAAAGGGCATCAGCATCTATGATACGACCGGGGCCGAGCTGCTCGTTACCGGCAGTACGGACATTGCCGTCAAAGGCACCGGCGTAGATATGCGGGGCAGCAAGAACAACAGGGTCACCCTTGGCGGCGGCAGCATCATCACACCGGCGAGCACCGCAGATACCTTCAAGGCGTTAAGCATTGCCGCCGGCACCTTCAACATGGGCATGAATGACAACGGTACCGATGCGAACGGGAAAGACGTGACCGTAACAGGCGAAATCTATGTACTGGAAAACGGCGCGGTAAACCTGGGCCTGGGCAGCGCCGGCTCGGCCTTTACCGGCGTGGCCGACAACAGCAGCGGCACGGTCAATCTGTACCTTAAGAATGGCGGCACCTGGACCAATCAGGCAACCGCCAACCTGCCTGTTTTTGACGGCAGCCGCATCAACCGCCTGACAGGCGGCAGCTTCAGCGATTCCCGGCAGGGGTATATCTATCAGCAGGACAGCCGTGATATCACCATTGATCAGTACAGCGGCTATACCAGCATCTGGTACGACCATGAAGCCGCAAACCCGCTGGCGATCAAAGGCGGCGCTATCCGGATCACCAGTGCGGCGCCAGGGTCACAGATCACGCTGCGGACCGATAACGGCGGGTTGAATACCGCTTCGACGGCAGCGGCGGATAAGAACAAGGTCAGCGACACCCTGAATGCCCTGGCGAACAAGCTTTACTACACCAGCCACCAAACAGAAGGACAGCTGACAGGGAAGGTGGAAATTGCCGAAGGGCTCACGGCCCAGTCGGCGAGCCGGACGGAAACCATCACCTACCAGGAGGGCGGCCAGGGGCAGTATGAATTTACTCCGGCGGTGGACGCACCGGAAGCAGGACCTGTCACCAAGAGCACCGTGCTGACAGAAGACCGTCTGGCCGAAGCAACGGAAAAAAATGTCCAGGGACCGACCAGTAGCCTGCTTGTCAGCGCTCTGTACAGCGAAGCCAATACCGCGAGAAACAATCCGATGGTGGTCGATCTCAACGGCTACAACCTGACATTAGCCACCGGGGGCGACGAGGCTATCCTGGCCAGCCTTTATACCGGAACAAACCAGTATATTGACATCAAAAATGACCAGGCCGACAAAAAGCTGATCATCCATGCCGCCCATAACAATGATACCCGCGCCGCAAACGGAATCTATGTCAGCGGCAATGCCCATCTGTCCATTGCCGGCCCGGTTGAGATCGACGGTATATATACCAAAGGCGACAGCGTCGCGGGGATCAATATTCAGGGTGCCGGCAGCGCCGGCGGCGGCGCCGGCAGCGAGGTTATCATCAACGGGCCGCTTACGATCAAAAATATCACCGCCGAACGGGGCCGCGGCAATGGCATCAATGCCGCCGGCATCAGGGTGACGGCCGACGCCGCCAAAGTGATTGTCAATGATACGGTGGACATCACCGGCATTAAGGGCAGCGGCCTGCATACCGTTGGCGCCGATACGGAAATTTCCATAGGCGGCGGCATCATTGCGGCGGCCGCGGATACGGAGCATGCCAAGCAGTACTATGCGGTCCGGGCCGACAAAGGTACTGTTAACATCAACATGGACGGGGACAAGGCCGGGACGCGGACGGCCCAGCTGACCGGTGACCTCTATGTAACCCGTGAATACGGCCAGAAAGTGGTGGAATACAGCGGCGGGCAGCTGATTGACTTTGATAACAAGGGCGTCCTGAATGTGGCCCTTACGGACCAGGATTCTTTCTGGACCGGTGCGGCCACCTATGTGGCTGACCGGAGTGATTACGGCACAGGCGGTTTTACGGCCCGCGATGCGGGAACCTTCAATCTGTATCTGCAGAACGGCGCCGTGTGGACAAATGAAGTGCAGTCCGGGACCTCGGATCAGCTGAACACGTTCCAGGGAAGCCATTTGGCCCGCCTGGCGGGCGGTGCTGCTGCCGGCGGGCAGGGGTATATCTATCAGCAGGACAGCCGGGATATTACTATTGATCAGTACAGCGGCTATACCAGCATCTGGTACGACCATGAGGCCGCAAATCCGCTGGCTATCAAGGGTGGCGCTATCCGGATCACCAGTGCTGAGGAAGGGGCGCAGATCACGCTGCGGACCGATAACGGCGGCCTGAATACGGCTTCGACGGCGGCGGCGGATAAGAACAAGGTCAGCGACACCCTGAATGCCCTGGCCAACAAGCTTTATTACACCGGCCACCTGACAGAGGGACAGCTGACAGGCAAGGTGGAGATTGCCGAGGGGCTCACGGCCCAGTCGGCGAGCCGGACGGAAACCATCACCTACAACGAGGACGGTCAGGGACGGTATGCGTTTACCCCGGCTGTTGACATCCCGGACGAGCAGAACAAAACAGAATTTACTACCGCCATTACCGGGATGCCGGCAGCAGATACGGAATATATTGAGGCTGGCGTCCTGAAGGACGGCCGGTATGTCTTCACCAAAGAGAGCACGGCCATTACCACCGGCAAGCACCTGATCGCCGGCGGCCCGTGGCTGGGGCAGCTCAGTGCGGCCATCGCCGGCAGTACCGGCACCGGCAGCCCGGTTCATATGGACCTAAACGGCCAGGCCCTGACAGTCGGCACCACCACCGATACATCCACAACAGGGATTGCGGCAATCGGCAACGAAGGCCGGGTGGAGCTCCACGATGCCGGCGCGGTTACCGTCCGGGCGGAAAGCACCAAGGGCGGCCAGGCGGCTGCGCTCTTTGTCAACGGCGGCGGGGAGATTGCCATCCATAACGGCGGGGACAACGCCGATCAGAAAATACTTACCCTGCGGGCCGATACGACCACCAAAGCCAACGGGGCGGTCGTCAAATCCATGAACGGAGCCGCCGGTGTAGAATCGAAAATTACGATTGACGGGCTGGTAGATGTACTGGCGGACGGTGACATGAGTGATGGCCAGGGGGCCAATGAAGCGGTGAGCGCCGTGGCTTCCACGATCCAGATCGGCGGCGGTACGATTCGCGCGGTCAACGGCGCAGCCTGGGCCATCCGCGCCTACGGCGAGTTCGTGAGCCAGAACACGGGAACCGTGGCCGTGAACGTGGTGAAGGACAGCGGCGGGAATATAACAGGCGCCGGCAACAACCGGACAGTCATTGAAGGCGACTTCAGTACGGCCGGCGGCATGGGGACGAAGGGACTCATTAACATCGGCCTTGGTACGGCGGATTCCTCCTGGACCGGGAACTATACGACCAGCGGCGGCCAGGTCAATGTATTTATGAAGGACGGCGCGTCCTGGACCGGCTACAATACAGGGACGAACTTCGCGCTGAATATGCAAAGCGGAGCGTTGTGGAGGAATACCGGCAAAAGTACGATCAGCAGCCTGACAGGCAGTACCGGCGGCAGCAACGCCAGCATTGACATGACGGCCGGCTCGGCCGGCGACGTTACCATTGGCAGCTACAGCGGCAATACCCTGGCGCTCTATGCCCATAACGCCGATAATCCTGCCGATATCCTGGGCGGCAGCATCACTGTCACGGCGGCGGAAACACAAAACGGCGCCAATGCCGTTATGACACTGCGCACCGATAATACAGGTATCAATACAGCGGACGAAGACGCCGTCACTGCCGTTTTGACTGCGTTGGCCGGCAAGCTGACCTATACTAATTATACCCAGGGTGAGCGCAATCTGACCGGCTACGTACAGATTGCCGAAGGCCTAACCGCGCAGTCGGCGGCCAGGCAGACCGGCGATATCGCCTTCAGTGACACCGACGGCACCGGCAGCCTTAAGGAAGATTCACTGCAGCCCGGCTATACGTATCCGGATGAGCAGTCCAAAGAAACCTTTACCAGCGCGATTACCGGCAATGGGCAAACCGATAAGGAGTATCAGCGCAACGGCGTCCTGCAGGCCAGCGGCATTTACAAGTTTACCAAACCGCAAACCGCAATTACCCTGGAAGCGGCCGGTGAAGCGGCCATTGTGGCCAAAGACAACGCCATTGCCGTCGAAATGGGCAAAAACAAACTGATTATAAACAACAGCTATGCGGCGGCAGATACGACGGTCAGCGGCATGGCCGCCGATCAGGGCCACAACATTGTGGTCGATAATGCCGGCGCCATCACAGTAACCGCGCATAACAGCGACGGCGGCGCGGCCGGCTTGTACGCCAACGGCGCCAGCAGCCGCATTACCATCAATAACGATAACGGGGCAGCCAATGCGCTAACCGTTACCGGCAGTGCCAAAGATAACCAATATGCGGGGATTAAAGCAGCTGACGGCGGCAGCATCACCGTAAACGGCCTGGTTGCTATTACTGCTAATGAAGCGATCAGCGCCGACTCCGGTTTTATTGCCATCGGCGGCGGTACGCTAGCGTCCGGCCAGGGCACCGCCATCCGCGCCGCCGGCAGCAGCTTGGTCAGCATCAATGTTACCGGCAGTGGTGAGGACCTGCAGACCGCAGGCAACACAGTTGTCATCAACGGCGATATCTCCCTGCAGAATAATGCGCTGCTCAAAGCCCCCGCTGCCACCGGCGCCGGCACGGTTAACCTGGGACTGTCCGGGCCAGCCTCCGCCTGGACCGGCGCGGCTGACCAGCAAAACGGCATAATTAACCTGCTGCTGGCCAAAGGCGCAACCTGGACCAACCAAACTGCCAACAGCAGTCTCACCGGCAGCAGCATCAGCAAACTGGTTGGCGGCGACAGCGACGGTAACCGGGGCGTCATTATCCAGAAAGATAATAACAATCTTACCATTGGCAGCTACAGCGGCTATACCCTTGCCGTATACGGCCATGAGGCCGGCGACCCGGCTAAGATCATTGGCGGCGCAATTACCATTGGCGCGGCCGAAAAGACGAACGGCAATAATGCCGGCATAACCTTGCGGGTCGATAATGGCGGCATTGATACCACTGATCGTGCAGCAGTCGAAAATGTACTGGCTGCTTTGGCAAACAAGCTGAACTACACAAATTACACCGAACAAAAACTGAACGGTTCTGTGGAAATTGCCGAAGGGCTGACTGCAGCCGGGGTTGCCAAACGCGGCACTATCCTCTTTGCCGACAGCAGCAGCGGCAGCCTGCAGGAGGGATCCATTGTCACGCCGGGGCAGTCTACTGATCCGGAAATCGTCTACGGCGCCAAAGAAACAGCGATGATGCGCGGCGCGAAAACGGCCATGACCTCCTCCATACTGGCCTGGCGGACCGAAAACAGCGATTTGGGCGAACGCCTCGGTGATTTGCGCAAAACCGCGGCTGATGATGGGATTTGGGCCCGCGTATACGGTGGCGAAAATAAATACGGCAAGGATAATACCCATTACAGCAACAACTTCAAAACAGTGCAGATCGGTTATGACCGGCCGGCCGGCAACAGCGGCTGGCAGGTAGGCGGCGCTGTCAGCTACATGGATGGTGACAGTAAGTATGAACTGGGCGGCCGCGGCGATAACGAAGCCTACAGCCTGGCGCTGTACGGAACCTGGCTGGGCGGCGGCGGGCAATATCTGGACCTGGTTATGAAAGGGAGCAAGCTGAAGAACGATTATACCGTTTATAACGATATGGGCCATAAACTGCAAGGCGACTATGATAACTGGGGCACTTCGCTCAGTGTGGAATACGGCCGCAAAATCAACCGCAATAACGGCTTCTATGTTGAACCGCAGGCTCAGTTAACCTATGCGCGCCTGAATTCCGCCGGGTACAATGCGCACAGCGATTTTGGCGGCGGCAAGGACATGCGTGTGGAACAAGGCAGCATGAACAGCCTGATAGGGCGCCTGGGCATAGGCATCGGCCGAGAGCTCAGCCACGGCAGGCTATATGCGAAAGCAGCGCTGGCCCACGAATTCTGCGGCAACATGACGACTGTCTTTGCGGCGGTAAATGAACCGACAAGCAGTGTCTCTCAGGACTTTGGCGATACCTGGTGGGAGTTCAATGTCGGCGGCAGCCGGATGCTGAGCAGCAATACTTATTTGTATGCCGATGTCACGAAAACAGTCGGCGGGGACATTGATGTCAACTGGAAAGCTAATGCCGGTCTGCGCTGGCTGTTCTAACAGTTATATTCGCTGACTCTATTCAGCGGGGTAGGGTCAGCGCTGCCCGGTAGGGCAATAGGAAAGGTGGTAAACAGGTGAAGAAAAAAAAGCTCACACGCAAAACACGTAATTTGGCCTTAATGGTGGCGGTCGCGCTTGGCTGCAGCGTTGCCCCCTGGGGTACTTCCCTGGCTGCGGACCAGGCGGCAACAGCCGGACAGTTTGCATTGTCTATCAGCGGCAGCCCCGAGCAGGCCGATACAGTGCTGCCTTATTTCCACAACCGGAGCCTTTGGGCGACGGCTGCGGCAGGCGCCAGCACCAGTCCCGGATTTGTCATCATGGACAAAAATTCCGCCAACATCACCATCGATAAATATAGCGGCGATGCCGGCGTGTATGTCTACACCCATGCTGCCGCCGATCCCACTCAGATTTATGGCGGCAACATTACCATCGCTGCGGCGGATAAGGATGGAGCCGGCAAAAACGCTTTTATCAGACTGCGCACCGACAGCAGCGGTATACAGCTGACTAACGGTGAAACTGTTCAGGCCGTGCTGAATGCGTTAGCGAAGAAACTGACATATAGCAGCTATGCCGCCACCGGGGAATATAATCTGAGCGGTTGTGCGGAAATCGCCGAAGGCCTGACGCAGGGTTCTTTCGTAACCAAACAGGGCGACCTCTATTTTGACTGGGAAACCGGTCAGGGGACAGTGTATGGATTTAGTTCCTTCTATCAATTTTCTACTGCCATCACCGGGGACGAAGCACAAGACACAGAGTACAAGGATTATATTACGAAGCAGGCAAACCCTTGGCAACCGATTCGCGCCGTTACCTACCAATTTGATGACTATACGACACTCAAGCCTACGGTGGCAAACATAGAAAGCGGCAAAAATTATGCGGCGATTATGCCCGCCGCGGGCAAAGAGTTTTTTATTGCCAATGGGAACGGCGGCAGCAATGATGTGATGACAATTGATTTGACAGGCCTGGCACCTACAGGCGGCGGCAAGGTTTATGGCATTTATAATGATAAAAACGCTGCGGTTGAGCTGTATTCTTATGGCGGGTTGAATGTTATCGGTGCTGCCGACGGCACCTACGGTGGCGGCCTGTATGCCGGCAATAGCGGGACCGGCGGCCAAAGCAGCATTACCATCGGCGACTTTTATTATACGAATGCGATGAGCATTGCCGGTACGGGTAACGACTTTGTCGGCGTCAAGGCCGCCAAAAACGGGGCAATCACGGTAGCAGGCGCCGTCAATATTAAAACAGACGGCGGCTATGCCGTAGCGGCGGAAAATGGCGGTATTGTCTCCCTGAATAAAGTGGATGCTTACAGCACATTTGACGCGAACGGCAAGGTAGCGCTCTATGCGAAAGACGGCGGCAAGATTACGGTTGCCAAAGCCCTCAGGATCAACGGCGATGTTGTGGCCGAAGGCGACGGCAGCGAAATCAGCGTCGCCGTGGGCTCGTATCTTGACAAAGGCAAATGGGACGGCAACGCAGTCGGTCATGTGAATGTTTCCCTGAGCAGACTAAGCGATGGTGGCTACTGGAACGGCAACTTTAACAGCGACAGGACCTTATCGATGACGGAAAGCGCCTGGCAGGGCAATGCTACCGATGGCCAGGCAAATGTGCAGCTGTTGGCCAAAAGCAACTGGCAGGGCGCCGCGACCGACGCAAGCGGCCTGGCCAGCCTTACCCTGATGGGGCGCTCCAACTGGCTCAATACCGCTAATAACGCAACAACGGTCCAAAGCTTTACCGGCCCGAATGTCGACGGCCTGAAAGGCAGCATTACCAGCGCCGCCGATCTAACCTTCGCTAAGTACAGCGGCATGGCCACCGTGTATTACACCCATGACGCCGCCACTCCCACTGCCATCCAGGGCGGCAAGGTCACCGTCAAGTCGGCGGCCAAAGATGCCGCCATTACCTTGCGGACAGACAGTTCCGGCATTGACCTGACCAATGACGCGACGGTGAAAAGCGTGCTGAACAGCCTGGCGCAAAAGCTGACCTATAGCGCGTATATAACCGGCGAAAATAATCTCGCCGCCTACGCGGAGATCGCCGAAGGCCTGACGGCCGGCGCCGTTTCCCACCGGGTCGGCACTATTTCCTTCAGCAGCATTACCGGTGACGGCAGTGTTGCGGAGGCCGTAATCGCTCCGTTTAACAATGTAATTACCGGCGACATCACCAAGGATAAAGCCTATACCGACCGCGGCATCCTTACCGTGGCCGGCAATACTTCCACCTACAATTTTACGCAGGACATCATTATCAATAATAATCATAACATCGAAGGCGCCACCCCGGATCCGGCCAATATGCAATACGCTGTTGCCATTTATCCGGATGCCGAAAAAGACGTTGTTTTAAATATGAACGGTCACGACCTTGTCATTCGCAACAATATTGGCCAGGGAAAAATGGCGCAGTCCACTTCGGCCATTATCTATGCACTGAACAGCGACTCTTCAGTAACCATCAACAATCCGGGAGCTATTGACCTGAGCACCTTTTCCGGCGCCTACTACGCCGGCGGGATCGCCGCCGGCAACCGGTATGCCGCCGACGCCCTGCCCTGCGAGGTCATTATCAACAATGACAACAGCTGGGACCATGCCGTCAAAATCCGGGGCACCATGGGCATGGGCGGCGTCAGCTCCGGCAGTATCTTTAATATCAACTGGACAGGCCTGAAGGTCTTCAATCACGGCCATATCGACATTAAAGGCCTCGTAGACATCGAGTCCTACGGCGCCTGGTGCGCCAGCGCCATTGGTAGCGACGGCTACATCAACATCGGCGGCGGCCGGATCGTGTCCCAGGACTATCCTTCCCTGGACGCTTACAGTGACGGCACCGTCAATGTCAATGTCAGCGGCAGCGGCGGCTCGCTGACGGCCGGCAGCAACGACGTCATGATTGAGGGCAACCTGAAAGCAACCGGCCAGTGGGTGGGCGCCGGCAGCGGCGGCCATATCAATGTGGCTTTGGTCAACAGCAACTCCTATCTGGCCGGCCTGGCGGACAATCCGTACGACGGCACGATCAGCCTGTTCCTGCAGAACGGGGCTACCTGGACCAACCGGGACGGCGGCTTCCGCTACGGCTCGGATTCCTCCTTCAATGATGCGACCGTGAGCCGGGTCACCCGGTTCTACGGCGGCAGCAGCGAGACCAATCGGGGCCTCATTGTCCAGAAGCAAACCGGCAAAATCAGGCTGGACAATTACCAGGGCCATGCCTTGGCCTACTATGAACACGAAGCCGCCGATCCGGCCAACATCCTGGGCGGCGACATCGAGATCACCGCAGCCGTGAAAACCGGCGATGACAATGCGGTCATTACCCTGCGCACCGATAACAGCGGCATCAATGTGGAGGATAAAACCCTGGTTACCAAAGTCCTCGACAATCTGGCAAGCAAGTTAAGCTACACCAACTATCTGACCGGCGAGCGCAACCTGACCGGCTATGCGGAAATTGCCGAAGGACTAACGTCTGCCAAGGTCTTTAGCCAGAAAACCATCATCTTTGATGAAAACAGCGGTGCCGGCCGGGTATCGGCAGAACCGCTCGGGCAGCTCGTCACCAAATTCACCACTTCCATTACCGGCGATGCCAGCACAGATGAACAATACAGAAAAGCCGGCACAATGATTGGCGACAAATACGTATTGGCTAAAGCTACGGTTATTGCCCTTAGCGATCAGCTGATGAAAGGCGGCAATTATTATGCCGGCATCCAGACCTATACGCCGTCAGCGCAGCCAACCCCTAAAGACGTAAATATTACGGCTAAAAACGGGTTAAAGCTCGACGGCGCCGATACAGGCAAGCTTACTGCCATGCAGCTGGCCGGCATTTATAACGGCAACGGCAGCACACTCACCATTGACGGCAATGTCGCTATCCAGCTTGCCAACAAATATACCTATGGACAAACCATCGGCCTGATGCAGAATCTGGAAAACTGGCAACCCGGCGCCAAAGCAACCCTAACTATCAACGGCAATGTGGCCATGGATATCAAACACCAGCCGACCGACGGCACCGGCGCAGTCGCGGCCTCTAACCCGCGTTCTGAAAACGCAGTCGGCATCTGGAACAAGGAGGCCAACGGCAGCGAGATCAATATCAACGGCCGGCTGGACCTCAAGGTTAACGGCAGCGGCGTCATCGCCGACTCCCCGGTTGATGCCGCCGGCGTTATCAACCTAAAAGGCGGGCGGATCGTTACCAATGAAGATACCGGCATTAACAATCACTCGCTGACCGCCTACAGCGGTACTATCAACATGAACATGAAGCCGGCGCCGACGCAGGCCGCGGCGGCCGAGACGACGGCGGCAGCGGATACCCTGGCTCCCGGCAGTACCAAAGTCGAAATCGAGGGCAATATTCTGACCATGAAAAATGCCGCCACCGCGCCTGCCGATTATAATTTGCTCGACGGCACGATCAACCTGGCCCTGACCACCGGCGAATCCTACTGGCAAGGCGTGGCCGACAATGCCGGCGCTGACAAGCTCGGCACCTTCAACCTGTATGTACAAAATGGGGCTTTGTGGATCCATGATTCCCAGGGACAAACCTACAATCAGGCCAGCGCGGATGTAATGCAGGGGACCTTTGACGGCATCAGCCATGTAACCGGCTTCCACGGCGGCGACAGCGCCGCCAATCGCGGCATCATCCAGCAAAAGAGCGCCAGCGGCATCGCCATTGAGGACTACAGCGGCAGCACGATGGTCATTTACGGCCATAGCAGCCTGGAGCCGGCGGATATCGTGGGCGGCGGCCTCAGCATCAAAAAAGCGGCGGCCGGCTCTGAAATCACAGTAATGACCGACAGCAGCGGCATCGATGTGGCAGAGGAAGAAACCGTCACCAGCGTCCTGAACGCCCTGGCGGGCAAACTGACCTACAGCGGCTACACGAAAGCCAATGGGGCGGAACGCAATCTGGCAGGCAAGGTGGCCATCGGCGAGGGCCTGACCGCCCCCGGCATATTGTGGAAAGTCGGCGACATCGCCTTTGCCGAAGCCGACGGGCAGGGCAGCCTGGCGGACGGCACGGTGATTACCCCGGAAAACCCCATTGAATACGGGCAGTACGAAACCATGATCATGAGCGGCACCAAATCGGCCATGGTGTCGTCGGCCCTGCTGTGGCGGGCGGAAAATAACGATATGCAAAAACGCCTGGGAGAACTGCGCCTGGCGCCGGACGCCGGCGGCATCTGGGCCAGCGTCTATGCCGGCAAAAACAAATACGATCAGGGCAATACCCGCTACAGCACCAGCTATAAGGCTGTCCAGCTCGGCTATGACAAAGAGACAGACAACGGCTGGCGCCTGGGTGCGGCCGTAAGCCACAACGACGGGGAAAGCGACTATATCCTGGGCGGCAAAGGCGACAATACGGCGACCAGCCTGTCCCTGTACGGCAGCTGGCTGGGCGGTAAAGGGCACTACACCGACATCGTCGTAAAAGGCGGCCAGGTGAAAAATGACTTCACCGTCTATAACGAAATGGGCCATAAAGTGGCAGGCGACTACAAAACAAACGGCCTGTCGGTGAGCGCCGAATACGGCCGGCGCCTCGAACACGGCAACGGCCTGTATGTTGAGCCGCAGCTGCAGTTGAGCTGGGGCCGGCTGCAGGGCAAAGACTATACCGCCACCAGCGATGTAAAAGACGGGGACGGCAACTACCGGACCATGAACATCAGCCAGGACGGCTTTACCAGCCTGGTTGGCCGGATCGGGGTCGGCGTCGGGCGCCTGACAGCCACCACCAGCATCTATGCCAAAGCCTTTTTGGCGCATGAATTCAGCGGGGACTTCAGCAGCCGGTTCACAGCCGAAGAAGCCAAGAGCAGCCGGGTGGACCTGGGGGGCAGCTGGGCGGTCTTCCAACTGGGCGGCAGCGCCAAAGTGAGCGATAATTCCTATGCCTATGCCAATCTGGAAAAGAGCACCGGCGGCGATGTCGACACCGACTGGCGCGTTGACGCCGGCCTGCGCTGGAGCTTCTGATAAAAAACGGCGGCCGGGCTCGCAGGGTGATTCTAGGCAGCCAGTACATCAACACCGTAAATACAGTAAAGAAGAGGATGAAGATTAATGACAGAAAATCAAGCAACCGCACAAAAAAATATAAAAGTGGCAGCTTTTGAAAAGTATCTTGCTGATAACAAGGTGGAGGGCTTTGCTGCCCAGGTGGTAAACGATCAATTGAACAGCGTGGTTTTTCATAGCCACCTGGCTGTTAAGGGCCAGAATCTGCCGGTAGCAGTCATCATTGATGACAGTGTTTATACCATGATACAGGTCCAGGCGGTAAGCGGCGCTGTCAGCGGCAAGCCGCTGCCGGAGCTGGCCGTATATGCCAATGAACTGAATCAGACTTACCGGATGCTGAAATATGTAGTGACAACAGAAGGAAATCTTGTTTTAAGCTGTTGTGTGGCTGCCGATCATGACAGCTTTGAACCAAAGCTTGTCATCGGGATTCTGGATCAGCTCCTGCAGCATTTGCAGCAGGAATATCCTAATTTTATGCGTAAGATTTGGACAGAGTAACGCAAACGTACTTTTTTCCAGGGAGTGAAATCAATGCAAAGAAAATGGTTTATTTTTCTGTTTTTCGTCCTGGCATTAGTGGGCAGCCTGGCCGCGCCGGGCGAGGTTCTGGCGGCCGAACAGATCGGTCATGTTAATGTGCAGAAAGTATTTACCAGCTATCCTGAGGTGAAAGCGGCGATTGCGGCGATTGACCGGGAACGTCAAAACGCCCAGAAACAATTTAATGAACAGAGCGCAGCACTGGATGACAGCGGCAAGGCCGCTTTGAATAAAAAGCTGTCGGCACAGGTTAACAACAAGGAAAGAGAGATGCTGAGACCCATTCAGCAAAAAATCAGCGAGGCAATCATAAAAGTTGCCAAAGCCCAAGGTATCGGGACGGTTTTAGACAGCAGCACAATCGTATTTGGCGGCAAAGACCTGACCGGAGCAGTAATTGCCGAAGTAGCAAAATAAAAATAGCAAGGATTATCGTTATGCTGGAATATAGCTGCTTCGTTGCTGGAGCAGCTATATTCCATATACAACCTTAACAGCTATGTGTCGTGTTCCCGGCCCTATCATCGCATTCACTCAGGGAACAGTGAGATTACCTGTCAGCAGAGCCGAGAGAGCCTTGCAGGCAATAACGGAAAGGCGGTAAAAAGATGAAAAGAAAAAAGGTTACCCGGAAAACACGAAGTTTGGCCTTAGCGGTGGCAGTCGCGCTTGGCTGCAGCGTTTCAGCGGGGGGAATAGCACTGGCTGAGGAACCGGCGGCGACGGCTGAGGCGTTTGTGCTTTCCATCGGCGACAGGGAACCGGCGGACAATAGCCGGCCTGTTTTTCAAACTCAGGACTTCCTGCCGGCTGCTTCGGCCTTAAGCAGCACGGACAATAGCTTCGTCGTTATCGGCAAGGATTCTGCCGATAGCACCATCGATATATATACCGGCACCACCGGTGTGTATGTTTACACCCATGCTGCAGCCGATCCCACTGCGTTTTATGGCGGCAACCTTACCATTGTTGCCGCGGAAAAAGATGCGAACAATCAAAAGGCACTGGTTCGGCTGCGCACAGACAGCAGCGGGATCGACTTGACCAATGCCGAGAAAGTGCAGGAAGTTTTGCATGCGCTGGCACAAAAACTGACCTACAGAAACTATGTGAAGGCTAACGGCAATGAAAGAAATCTGAGCGGGTATGCGGAAATCGCCGAAGGACTGACCCAGGGGTCTTTTGTAATGAAGCAGGGCACTATCGCTTTTGAATCGGCAACCGGTCGGGGAAAATCAACTAATTTTAATTCTTTTAATAAATTTACTACTGCCCTTACCGGCAATGAAGCAACAGATGCGGACTACAAAGAGTATATTCAGCAAGATCCTGCGGCAACCGATCCTTATCGGCAGGTTACCTATAATTTTAGAGGCAGCACTACCATCAGGCCTGATGTGACCAGTACGGTTGCCGGTGGTAATTTTGCCGCCATCATGCCGGCTGAAGGCAAACAATTCTATGTTACCACCGGCAATGCTTCCAACCAATCGCTCCTGTTAGATTTGACCGGGATAAAAACCAACGGCGGCAAAGTTTACGGCATCTATAATGATCAGGCTGCCGGCGTGAAGGTGTATGCCTATGGCGGGATGAGTATCCTTGGCCCTGCTGACGGCACCTATGCAGGCGGGATCTTTGCCGGCAACGCCAACGGCCAGGGTACCAGCACCGTTGAGATTGCCGAAGTATATTATAACAATTTTCTGACTATCAATGGGACGGGAACGGATTTTGCCGGCATCAAAGCAATTCAAAACGGCGTCATCAACAGCAACGCCTTTATAAACATCGTTACGGACGGCGGCTATGGCGTCGTTGCTGAAAACGGCGGGGTTGTCAACCTTAACCAGACAGATAAAAAAAGCATCATCAATACGAACGGCAATGTGGCGCTGTATGCGAAAGACGGCGGTAAAATCACTTTTCGGGGCGCTAAGGAAATCAATGGTGATGCGGTAGCGGAAGGGGAAGGCAGCAGCATTGACCTTGTTTTAGGCGGATACGGCGGTGACGGGAGCGAGACCTGGAACGGCAATGCAATCGGCCATGTGAATGTAGCTTTCCAAAATAATGTAGCCGGGCATACCTGGCAAGGCACCTTTGACAGTGACGGCACTTTGTCCCTGACAACCACTGACTGGGAAGGCAGTGCCAAAAGAGACGGAGCAAGCATACTATTGTTGGGCAAAGCGAATTGGACCGGGACGCTGGAAAAGGGCGGCAACCTCACGCTGATGGGCCGTTCCAACTGGAGCAATACCAAGGATAAGGCAACGACTGTCAACAACTTTACCGGCCCGAACGTAGACGGCTTACGCGGCAGTATAACCAGTGCGGCCGATCTGGCCATCGACAAATTCAGCGGTATGGCGGCTGTGTATTTTACCCATGGGACGGACGACCCGGCCACCATTCAGGGCGGCAGGGTAACAATCAAGTCGGCGGATAAAGAGGCTGCCATTACTTTGCGGACCGATAATTCCGGGATCGATCTTGCCAATGACACAGTCGTAAACAGTGTGTTGAACAGTCTGGCCCAAAAGCTCACCTACAGCGCGTATGTAACCGGCGAAAACAATTTGGCTGCGTATGCGGAAATTGCCGAAGGCCTGACAGCCGGGGCCCTGGCCCGGAAGATCGGCACCATTCGCTTTGACAAAACCACCGGGGCGGGCAGTGTGACTGATACGGGCCTTACCCCGTTTAATGCGGTTATTACCGGCGACAGCGTCAAGGATAAGGCCTTTGCCGACCGCGGCGTGCTTGCCATAGCCGGCAATACTTCGACCTACACCTTCACAGCAGACGCCGTAATCAATAATAGTATCAACATTGAAGGGGCTACGCCTGATCCGGCCAATATGCAGTATGCGATTGCGATTAATCCGGATGACAATAAAGCGGTTGTACTGAATATGAATGGACACGACCTGACCATTCGCAATAATATCGGCCAGGGCCAGATGGCGCAGTCAACCTCGGCTGTGATCTATGCGCTGAACAGTGATACCTCGGTAACCATCAACAACCCCGGGGCCATTGATCTGAGTACGTTTTCCAGCGCCTATTACGCCGGCGGGATTGCCGCCGGCAACAGGTATCCCAAGGATGATAAAGCCTGCGAAGTAATAATCAACAATGACAATACCTGGGATCAGGCCGTAAAAATCAGAGGCGTCATGGGCATGGGCGGAGTCGATTCAGGCAGTATTTTTAATGTCAACTGGACGGGGATTAAGGTATTTAATCATGGTCATGTTGATATTAAAGGGCTTGTTGATATCGAGTCTTTCGGTGCGTGGAGCGTCAATGCGCTGGGCAATGACGGGTATATCAACATCGGCGGCGGCCGGATCGTGTCCCGGGATTATGCTTCGATCTCGGCGTACGCTGACGGTACTGTCAATGTCAATGTCAACGGCAGCGGCGACAGCCTGCAAGCCGGCAGCAACGATGTAAAAATCGAAGGCAACCTGAAAGCTACCGGCCAGTGGGTAGGCGCCGGCAGCGGCGGCCATCTCAATGTGGCACTGGTCAATCAAGATTCCTATCTGGCCGGTCTGGCGGACAACCCCGCCGGCGGCACGATCAACCTGTTCCTGCAAAACGGGGCCACCTGGACCAACCAGGACGGCGGCTTCCGCTACGGTGGCACGTCTACCTTCAATGATGCTGCCCAAAGCCTGGTCACCCACTTCACCGGCGGTGACAGCGAAACCAGCCGCGGCCTGATTGTCCAAAAGCAAACCGGCAAAATTACGCTGGCTAACTATCAGGGGCAGGCGCTGGCCTATTATGAGCATGATGAGGTCGATCCAACTAAAATCATTGGCGGCGATCTCGAAATTACGGCGGCTGTGAAAACCGGCAATGACAATGCGGTCATTACCCTGCGCACCGATAGCAGCGGCATCAAGCCGGAGGATAAAGACCTGGTCACGAAAGTCCTGGACAACCTGGCCGCGAAACTCAGCTACACCAATTACATAACAGGCGAGCGCAACCTGACCGGGTTCGCGGAAATTGCCGAAGGCCTGACTGCGTCCAAACTGGTCCGGCAGGAACCCATTATTTTTGACGGCCACAGCGGTGTCGGCCAGGTGTCGCCAGCGCCGCTGGGTCAGACTGCAACGAAATTTACAACCTCCCTTACCGGTGATCCTGCGGTGGACGAGCAATTCCGGAAAGCCGGTGCTGTCATTAACGGCAAATATGTACTGGAAAAAGCTACGGTCATCGAACTGGGCGGCCAATCGGCCCAGGGCGGTTATTATCAGGCTGCCGGTATCCAAACCTATACGCCCCTCTATGGCAACCAGGGGATCTATAAGGACGTGGTTGTTGAGGCCAAAAACGGCTTGAAAATTGATGGCACGAATGCTGCCAACAGCGCCGGCATATACAGCGGCAACGGCAGTAACCTTACCATTGACGGCCATATCAGTATCGATATGATTAACAAATACAGCTATGGACAAGCCATTGGTATTGCCCAGGATTTTACGAACTGGGAGCCTGGCGCCCAAGCAACCATGACCATCAATGGCAATGTAGCGATGGATATCAAACACCAGCCGGCTGATGGTACCGGTCCGGTGCAGCGGGCCACCCCGCGGAGTGAAAATGTGACCGGCATCTTAAACAGGGAGTCTAACAGCAGCATAATTACTATCAACGGCCTGCTGGATCTCGCGATCAATGGCAATGGCGTAATCACCGACTGCCGCACCGATGCCGGCGGTGTGATCAACCTAAAAGGCGGTCGCATTGACACCAATGAAAACAAAGACATTAACAATCATGCGCTGCTGGCCTACAGCGGCACCATCAACCTGAATATGAACCCGGCCCAGACGATAGCGCCCCTGGCGGCTAAGACGTTGGCAGCAACAGCTGCCTTGACCCCCGGCAACACCAAGGTCGAGGTCGAAGGCAACATTCTGGCGATAAAAAATGCAGCCACTACGGCTGCCAGTAAAAATCTGCTCGACGGCACGGTTAATCTGGCCCTGACCACCGGCGAATCCTACTGGCAAGGCGTGGCCGACAATGCCGGGGCCGATAAACTGGGAACCTTTAATCTTTTTTTACAGAACGGCGCTTTGTGGATTCATGATTCCCAGGGGCTAACCTACGATACCACTGCCTTTGAGTACACGCAGGCAGAGCTGCAGGGGACCTTTGACGGCATCAGCCATGTAACCGGCTTCCACGGCGGCGACAGCGCCGCCAATCGCGGCATCATCCAGCAAAAGAGCGCCAGCGGCATCGCCATTGAGGACTACAGCGGCAGCACGATGGTCATTTACGGCCATAGCAGCCTGGAGCCGGCGGATATCGTGGGCGGCGGCATCAGCATCAAAAAAGCGGCGGCCGGCTCTGAAATCACAGTAATGACCGACAGCAGCGGCATTGATGTGGCAGAGGAGGAAACCGTCACCAGCGTCCTGAACGCCCTGGCGGGCAAACTGACCTACAGCGGCTACACGAAAGCCAATGGGGCGGAACGCAATCTGGCAGGCAAGGTGGCCATCGGCGAGGGCCTGACCGCCCCCGGCATATTGTGGAAAGTCGGCGACATCGCCTTTGCCGAAGCCGACGGGCAGGGCAGCCTGGCGGACGGCACGGTGATTACCCCGGAAAACCCCATTGAATACGGGCAGTACGAAACCATGATCATGAGCGGCACCAAATCGGCCATGGTGTCGTCGGCCCTGCTGTGGCGGGCGGAAAATAACGATATGCAAAAACGCCTGGGAGAACTGCGCCTGGCGCCGGACGCCGGCGGCATCTGGGCCAGCGTCTATGCCGGCAAAAACAAATACGATCAGGGCAATACCCGCTACAGCACCAGCTATAAGGCTGTCCAGCTCGGCTATGACAAAGAGACAGACAACGGCTGGCGCCTGGGTGCGGCCGTAAGCCACAACGACGGGGAAAGCGACTATATCCTGGGCGGCAAAGGCGACAATACGGCGACCAGCCTGTCCCTGTACGGCAGCTGGCTGGGCGGTAAAGGGCACTACACCGACATCGTCGTAAAAGGCGGCCAGGTGAAAAATGACTTCACCGTCTATAACGAAATGGGCCATAAAGTGGCAGGCGACTACAAAACAAACGGCCTGTCGGTGAGCGCCGAATACGGCCGGCGCCTCGAACACGGCAACGGCCTGTATGTTGAGCCGCAGCTGCAGTTGAGCTGGGGCCGGCTGCAGGGCAAAGACTATACCGCCACCAGCGATGTAAAAGACGGGGACGGCAACTACCGGACCATGAACATCAGCCAGGACGGCTTTACCAGCCTGGTTGGCCGGATCGGGGTCGGCGTCGGGCACCTGACAGCCACCACCAGCATCTATGCCAAAGCCTTTTTGGCGCATGAATTCAGCGGGGACTTCAGCAGCCGGTTCACAGCCGAAGAGGCCAAAAGCAGCCGGGTGGACCTGGGGGGCAGCTGGGCGGTCTTCCAACTGGGCGGCAGCGCCAAAGTGAGCGATAATTCCTATGCCTATGCCAATCTGGAAAAGAGCACCGGCAGCGATATCGACACCGACTGGCGCGTTGACGCCGGCCTGCGCTGGAGCTTCTGATAAATATCTGTATCCGTGGTAAAAGGCGACTTCAGCCTGGCTGCTTCACAGCCTGGTATGATCACAGTGCCCACACACCTTAAACGGCGGCTGGGAAGCCTGGCCCCACAACGACATAACAAGCAGGCCTGCTATTCAGGAGAAATAGCAGGCCTGCTTGTTATGCCGAAAAATAATTAAACTTTTGCAAACGGCTTTGCGCCAATGTGAATATAATAAAATAACATAATATGGAGGTATGTAAAATGGATATAGAAAAAATTAAAACTACGATTAATGATGTCGGCCGTAAAGCCCATGGTGCTGTAAATGGATTCGCAGCTTTTCATAATTTTGAAAGCTGGCAGGTATGGGTGGGTGTTGTGCTTCTGATTGTTCTAACCCTCTTAATCGTTTTTATCCTTTGCTGAAACAAGACAGGAAGCGGTAAAATAGGCAAGACGGATAACCGCGGTGCAATCTCTTGACAGATTTGGTCATTTTATGCAATACTTTTTATGCAAGTGTCTTACAGATTGTGATAAAAGCTGCGAGTATGAAACTTCATAACTACGATATAGGTGCCCGCGAGGGCTTAATAGGGAAGTCCGGTTGAAAGCCGGCGCGGTCCCGCCACTGTAATGGGAGAGCGATTCCAAGAAATACCACTGAAACCTTGTGTCTCGGGAAGGTTTGGAGGAGCAATGATCCAGAGCCAGGAGAACTGCCTATATTCAATCACCGTTATTACCTGCGAACGATAGGGAGGCGATTGGGGCAATAGTTTATTGTGCTTATTTTACCCCAATGCATTCGCTGCATTGGGGTATTTATTTGATTATACCGACAGTAAGGAGCACCAATGCGGGAAAAAACAACAACTGTGATTGGCCTGAACGATCATAAAAAATTTATGGCTCTGGCCATACCTTTGACCATTGCCACCTTAACCACACCGCTGCTGGGAGTTGTCGACACGGCAATTATGGGCAGGCTTCCGCAAGCCGCCTACATCGGCGGCGTTTCTATCGCGGTACTTATTTTTAACACATTATACTGGATCTTGGGTTTTTTGCGGGTCAGCACTTCAGGATTTAGCGCCCAGGCCAGTGGCAGCGGTGATAAACAGGCAGTTGCACTGGCGTTGCTAAGGCCGCTGCTGATTGCTGTTGGCCTCGGACTGGTAATTGTTGCCCTCCAGTGGCCGATAAAGCAAATCGCCTTTGCCCTGCTGGCGCCGAATGAGACAGTTGGCGAGATTGCCGCCGCCTATTATCATATCCGCATCTGGAGCGCGCCGTTTACGCTGGGCAACTATGTCATTGTCGGCTGGCTGATGGGAATGGCGAAAGTAAAGCTGTCACTGGCTTTGCAGGTTTTTATGAATGTGCTGAATATGGTACTAGCCGTACTGTTTGTCGGCGGCTTCGGCTGGGCTGCCGGCGGGGTAGCTGCGGCAACGCTGATTGCCGAGATTGCGGCGTTCCTGCTGAGTGCAGCTATTTTATTAAAAAGCAGGGCAATTACACTGGAAAAGCTTTCAGCAAAAAAGATTGTTGATCCGGCGCCATTGGTCCAGATGATGAAAGTAAACCGGGATCTATTTATCAGAACAGCCTGTCTGCTGACTGTTTACGATTGCCTGGCTGCTTATGGCCTGCGGTATGGGGACACCATTCTGGCGGCTAATGCCGTTTTATTGCAACTGCATTTTGTAATGGCCTATTTCCTGAGCGGCTTTGCCAATGCCGGTACCGTTCTGGTTGGCCAGGCAATTGGCGAAAAGAATGAGGCTCTTTATGTCAAGACCGTTAAGCTGACAGCTATCTGGGGGGGCGCTACGGCCGTTGTCCTGGCAGCAATAGCAATCGCGCTTAAAATTCCTCTGATTCAAATGTTTACAACCCTCGCCGATGTGCAGCAGGCTGCATTGCAGTATAGTTACTGGATAGCCCTGTTTCCGCTGGCTGCTTTCTGGGGGCTGGAGCTGTACGGGATTTTTGTGGGGGCAACGGCGGCCGCGCCTGTTCGTAATTCACTGATATATTCTTTGATCACGTATTTCATTTCCCTGTGGCTGGCCGTTCCCACCCTGGGCAACCATGGTATTTGGCTGGCATTTATCGTTTTCAGTCTGGGCCGGTCGCTTTTCCTGTGGATTTATCTGCCGGGACTGAACAGAAAAATCGCCGCCTTGACGGCTAAAGCCTAACAAGGAGGCAGCTCAGGCCTGCAGGAAGAATATAACAACTAAACGCTATAGGGAGGGTATTTGCTTGGCTACGCAGAATTTAGTAATTCGTCCCATTCGGTCTGAAGACATAGCCGCTGTACAGGATTTTTTGTTAAAACAGTTGCGGGATTTGTTTCACCAGGAAGGTCAGGCAGCCATTACTGACGATGTCTGGGGACTGGGAAAAACCTACCTTGAACCGGAAAACTGCAATATGTGGGCGGTATTTACGCCAGCGGGAACCGTTGTCGGCTCGGCCGCGATTTGTGCTTACAATGACAGAATCGAGTTGCTCAAAGGCCGCTACCATCTGCCCACAACGGCCGAAGTGGGCCGCTGCTATATTGACGCCGGTTTACGGCGCCAGGGAATTGGCTCAAAGCTTGTCGGATTAATGACTGACTTTTGCCGGCAGCACGGGTACAAAATGCTGTATCTGCACACCCATCACTTTTTGCCGGGAGGCTTTAACTTTTGGCAGAAACAGGGGTTTGAAATTATCCTTGACCAAGGCGGCAGTTTTGAAATTGTTCATATGGAAAAGCAATTATAACCGCCAGGCAAAATACAGGCCTGTATTATAACCGGAAAGATGCTGTTCTTATTTCGGTAAGAAAGCATCTTTATGGTTTCCTGCTTATTGTTAGCTTGCTGCCGGATAAAGACAGCACCGTATACCTTATCACTAATCCTGAATAGCAGGATAATTTTTTTAATTGAAATATCCCCCATAGGGGGATATGAGTAAAAAGCAAAGTCTGAAACCAGGTGGAAACGGCGGTTAAATTACAGCAAAGTCGGGTTTGGAACGATACTATGTAGCCGGGAGATTTGCAAATGTCTAATACGGTTAGTAGCGAAACGTGGCAAGAGAAAGTCCGGGTAGTATTGACATTGGCTGTGCCAACGGTAATCGAAAACTTGTTATTAAATATTGTCGGTTTTATTGATACCCTGTTTGTTGCTAAAATCGGCTTGCAGGAAGTTGCCGCCGTCGGCGTCACCAATGCCATCGTAGCCATTTATATTGCGGTATTTATGGCGATGGGGATAGGCACCTCCTCGCTGATTGCCCGCTGCCTCGGGGCCGGAGATGCCGGCCGGGCCAAAGCCATCGCCCGGCAGTCAGCGTGGCTTGCTATCATTTTAGGTCTGTTTTTTGGTGTTGTCACATTGCTGTTTGCTGAACCTTTGCTGCGTTATATGGGAACTGAGCCTGAAGTCCTGCAGGCGGGTATAACGTATTTTCAAATTGTGGGCGTCCCGTCTGTGCTGATTTCCCTCATGACGATATTCGGCAGCATATTACGCAGTGCCAGTGACACAACCTCACCGCTGAAGGTCGGCCTGTGGGTAAATTTGCTGCACATTATTCTGGCTTATCTGCTGATCTTTGGTATTGGCGGCTGGAACGGCTGGGGAATTGCCGGCGCCGCCTGGGCTACAACGATTGCGCGGCTGGCTGGCGTATTGGCGCTTTACGTTTATATCCAAAAGTCAAAAATCGCTTTTACTTTAGCCCAGGGCTGGGCAGGCCAATTTATCCGGCCGTTATTACAGATATCCGGCCCGGCTGTCGCCGAGAGGCTAATTATGCGGCTGGGACAGTTATTTTATGCCGGCTTGATTGTCCGGCTGGGAACAGATGCCTACTCGTCCTTTATTTTTGGCGGAATCATATCTCAGTTTGCCTTCCTGCCAGGCTATGGCATTGCTGTTGCCGCCACAACAATTGTCGGCAATCATGTTGGTGCCGGCCGTAAGAATGACGCCTATCATTACGGAATTGTCATCATGGGCGTTGCTGCCGTCTTTATGGGGCTTGTCGGCATTCTGTATTTTATTTTCGCCTCTCTGGCGGGAGCCTTGTTTACCAGTGATCAAAGGGTGATCGATATGGTGACCATCGGGCTGCGGATTGACGCTTTTGCCCAGCCGTTTACAGCCGTAAGCCTGGTTATAGCGGGAGCGCTGCAGGGGGCAGGCGATACCAAAAGTCCGATGTACAGTACAATTGCCGGCATCTGGATCATTCGCGTCATCGGCATTTATGTACTCTGCTTTTTTTTCCACTGGGGTATTGCCGGCGTTTGGCTGGTAAATTTGATTGATTATGTACTTCGCTCCATTTTTTTGTTTTATCGATTTAAAAAGCTGATGTTACATTAGAACAACTTGGCTTACGCCAAGTCTTCAAGACGCCGGCAGCAGCCGCCTGTGCCCTTTAGGATATAGATTTTCTTATCCTTAGATCATGGTCTTGCATTTTATAATTCTGATGGGTAAAGAAAATACGGCTGGCGCCGAGCCTTAGCGAAGACAGAAGCCGCTGTTGCCCTTATCCAGACGGAAAGTTATACTTTTTACAGGATAAAAAAGGCTGACTTGCATGTCAGCCTAACCACTACCGGCACTATTTACAGTTTTGCAGGTTTACTTGCCTTACGAATCGCAATTAAGGCCTGGTTGATTATTTCTTCAACCTGACGTTTATTTAATCCTAAGGGGCGAACCATATTTTTAACTTCGCTTCTAAATTTTTGTTCATCAAAATCAATAATCAATTTATCACCACCTTACAATACCGGTTACTTTATTATACGGATTATGTTGAAAGGAGGTTACCCGCCGGCGGCAACCTCCTTAACAAATAATTAATCCGGACTTAACAAATAAAAGCAACGCAACATGTATAATGAAATTAAACTTATTGCGCTAACCGGCACGCCGGTATAGCGAGAGAGTTTACATAGCTGCCCATGGCCAAAGGCCAAAACCGAGTGGCCGAGTGTGTCACCGGTGCGAGCCGTTTCCTGTGCGCGGGGGCGGCTCTTTTATTATCTGCCGGAATTTACTGCCTATATATTCCAATGGACTGCATAGCTTTTCTTCTATATAATATATATAAAGTATTATGGCTTTCCCCTAGAAAGGAAAATACCCATGAAACCTAAATGGAGTGTGGTTAATCTGCCGACAAACCTGCTTCGCTTTTGCAAAATTGCCTTTTATAGAAACAGGGAGATTGAAATTGCCGGCTGCGAGGTAACTCAGATCCGGATCAGCAGGCCTTGATGATTGTCAACTCAATAAATTCCAGTCATTTTGATTGGCAGCAGGCAGCGTTACATGCAGGCTGCCTTTTCGTATTTTTTTACTGCTTCTTGAGATGATAAGCTTAAGAGGTGATTACGTGAATTATTATTTTGTTGGGATTTTGTTAACGCTTTATATTATCCTGCTGGTACTATGGTATAAAGAAAAGCATTAGATGGTTTAAATATCATTCAGTATATAACAGGATACTATGCTACAAAAAAGTGCGTACTTGCTTATTCATACATAAATGATTATTATTATAGCAGAATTATTCGGCCGTTATAGAATACGGTAAAACTAAGAGGTGGTTAGTTTGAGTTTGCTGGAAACAAATCAACAGCGATGTATTCAATGCGGTATTTGCGCCGAAGTATGCCCTGTGGGAGTTCTGATTAAAGGCACTGCCGGTATAGAGCAAATCTTGCCGCAGGCCTGTATTGCCTGCGGTCACTGTGTGGCCGTATGTCCTCAGGCTGCCATTAATAATCAGAAAGCCCTGTTGGCAAACCAGATTACATTAGAGAGATTTCCTGTTCTAAGTGAACAAGACGCCCGGGAGTTCCTTCGTTCACGCCGCTCTGTCCGGCGCTACAAAAACAAGCCAGTTCCCCGTGATCAGTTATTAAAACTAATAGATATTGCGCGATTTGCACCTACCGGCAGTAACAGCCAGGGGGTAGCATACATAATTATTGAAGACGCAAAAATACTTCAACAAGCTACAGCTGCAACCATAAACTGGATGGAGGAACAGCCAAAAACACACTGGAGCTTTGATTATCATATCCGCTCCTATTACGAAAATGGAAAAGACCCCATCCTCAGGGGAGCTCCGCACTTAATCCTGGCCGTTACTGAAACTACGCTTGCCCATGCCAGAAAAAATACTATATTTTCATTTGCCTATCTTGAGCTTTTTGCACCGGCCCTCGGCTTAGGTTCATGCTGGGCAGGGCTTTTTGAAATGTGCGCCTTTGCCAATTATATACCATTGATAAAATTGTTTAACATCCCCCAAGGCAAGGTGATCACAGGGGCAGTCATGGTCGGCTATCCTCAATATCGTTATTACAGGCTTGTTGACCGCAATCCATTGGCGGTTACCTGGATGTAACGGTTTAGCAGGGGAATTAAAGCAGATGACAAGCTGGCAATTGCCAGCTTGTCATCTGCTTTAATTCCCTGTGTTTTCTTACATACTTCTGAACAGCCCTACAACCTTGCCAACAATAGCTACCTGTTCCGCATAAATAGGTTCCATTAGATCATTTTCCGGCTGCAGCCGGATCCGGCCGGCCTCCTTGTAGAACCGTTTTACGGTAGCCTCCTCATCATCAATCAAAGCTACTATAATATCGCCATTATTGGCATTACTTTGCTGCCTGACCAGTATGTAATCGCCGTCAAGAATACCGGCATTAATCATGCTGTCCCCCTTGACAGACAACATAAATACGTCATCCTCACTGCCTAAGAGTTCTGCCGGCAATGGGTATGTTTCCTCAATGTTTTCAATAGCTAATATGGGCTGACCAGCTGTCACCATGCCGACTAAGGGTACGGGAATCACGGTTTTCTGCCGCCACTGCGCTTCATCGAGGACATCAATAGCCCGGGGTTTGGTAGGGTCCCGTCTAATATAACCCAATGACTCAAGCTTGGTTAAGTGTGAATGCACAGTAGAACTACTGCTAAGGCCAACCGCCTCACCAATTTCACGTACAGAAGGCGGATACCCCTTGGCCCGGAGATTTTCTTTAATATAGTTTAATATCTGATTTTGCTTAACGCTGAGTGAATTAACAGCCACAATATCACCTCGTCCCAATTGTACCACAAACAGGAAAAAAAGAGAACATGAGTTCTGAAATTTTATCGATAATATGCAAAAATAAAAATATCGAACATACTTGCGCAGAACATATGTACTGTGCTACAATTAACTCATATCGAACATAGGTTCAGTGAGGTGTGTATTGAATGAAAACTATATTGACATTGTCCCTGCTTCTCGTTTTATTTGTAATTACTCCTCTGGCCAATTCAAGTGCCTTCGCCGGTACAGAGGCCTATGAAACAGTCCGTGTTCAGCCAGGTGATACGGTTTGGAAGATAGCGGCTAACTATATTACGCCGCAAGAAGACATCAGGGAAAAGGTATTTTTAATCAGGCAGGTAAATAAGTTAAATAATAATGCCCAGGTTTATCCCGGTCAGCTGTTAAAGGTCCCGGTAAATAAATAAATACATACATACATACATAAATATAGCTGCCGGCTGGCAGCTTTTTCTGTTACCAGTCAGGCTCAGTCTTGTATAACGCCGGATCAAGGGAGGCGATAAAGGGAGAGGGGGTCCCGGTATAATAAACAACCAGGCGGTGCAGGGCCCGGGTACAGATCGTGTACAGTATATGCCGGTCCTGAGCCTGACTATAATTGCTGCCGTCAGCGTTTACTACCAATACGGCATCAAATTCCAGCCCTTTGGCTAAATAGGCCGGCATAACAACTACACCCCGGTAGAATTCATCATCTTCCCTGGTGACAAGGCTGGCCCTGACAGCATAATCAAGGGTTGGATAAACAGTCATCGCCTGGGCGGCAGTCTTAGTGACCACCCCAATAGAATTCCAGCCCTGGTTCAGCATTGCCTGTATGGTACTGGCAATAGCGGCGGTTTGGTCCCCGGGCTGCTGCCCGTGCAGAATAACCGGCAACGGACCGGAGCGGTTCACTGCAACTGCCCCGCCCGCAGCAGGCGGCAGTAAAGCTTGGCAAAAAGCCTGGATTTGACAGGTTGAACGGTAGCTTTTTGTAAGCCTGAACAGCAGGGTATTCTCGACGCCGATGCTTTGACTTGCTTCCCTGAAGCTTGCAGTCCTTAGGTAAGGCTGTACTGACTGGGCAGGATCGCCGACGATGGTCCAGGAGCAGTTGGGGAACAGCCGGGCAAGAATCTTGTACTGAAAACTTGTATAGTCCTGGGCCTCATCGATTATGACATGCTTAATATCAGGTTTAGCAGGGAAACCCTGCAATATACCCTGAAAGTATAAAAACGGCGGGATATCTTCATAAGGAAGAATACCCTTGTTCAGGTAAGCCCGCGTCTGTTTTTGCACCGTTTTCCAGTCCGCCGGCACAGCCAGGCCGTTCTCCCGCAGTAACCGGTCATTTGTAAACAGCTGCTTATATTCATTAACAACATCCACTGTGGTCAATTGCTCAATCTGATCGGTTATGGCCCGCAGTTCATCCCTGGTTTGCATTCTGGCCAGTGATTTGATTACTTTTTCATTAATCTCATCACCGGCAATAATGATCTCAGCCATTTTTTCCCGGCGAATTCTCTGAACAACCTCACTCAGCCGCTTTTGGATAATTGCTTTAATTTTTTCAAGCCGCAGCACCGGCGGCATCATCGCAAAACTGCCGCTATAATAGTGGTGCCATTCTTCCTGCTGAAAGATGGTTTGCCCCCGGACGGTGATCGCCGGATAGTTATCCACCCTGCTTGCCGCCAGCCGGTCCAAATAGCGGAGCAAAGCCTGACAGAAAAACTCCGAGGATTTGAAACGTACATTAGCGGCCCGTTGGGGATCTGCCTCAGGTGCCAGCATCTGTTCCAGGTAGGTGGTACGGGCCTCAAACCGGACAGGCATTTCGGCAGCGGCCAGGGAAACATAATCCTGAAATGTCATTTGCATAACGTTTTCTTCGCCAATTTCCGGCAGCACACCGGAAATATAATCACCAAAAATGTGGTTGGGCGAGAGAATTAGCACATTTTGGGACGTTAGTCTGGCACGGTCCTGATATAGTAAAAAAGCCACCCGGTGTAAAGCCGCCGACGTTTTGCCGCTGCCCGCAGGGCCCTCAACAAATAATACCCGGTGCGACTGATCGCGGATTATGCGATTTTGTTCACGCTGAATGGTATTGACAATCGTATGCATTTTATCATCAGCACTTTTGCTCAGCAACTGCTGGAGGATTTCATCATCAATTTTCAAGTCCGAATCAAACATGTATTCTATTTGCCCGTTTACAATTTTGAACTGCCGTTTAAGAGATATAACACCGGTAATTGTGCCGGCCGGGCAATGGTATGCCGCCGTTCCCCTGCCATAATCATAAAACAGGCTCGCTACCGGGGCGCGCCAGTCGTAAATCATAAAATTACCGGTCTCTTTATCACTTAAACTCCCAATGCCAATATAAATCAGCTCAGGCCGGCGCTCACCCGCCTCAGCAAAATCAATACGGCCAAAATAAGGCGATTTTAGCATCTTGTACAAGCGGCGGGTTGTGCCCTGTACGTGTGTGGACAAGGCCCGCTGACGGTCCATAGTTTCAACAAACTGGGCCTCATCAGTGGAACTGGCGCCCCCCGACTTCCAATAATCCTGCAGAGTGGCCTGCAGGGTATCCCGGTGGCTGTCGGAACTCTGCTCGCTGATTTGAATTTGTTCTGCTATCTGCCGGAGTGTTTTGGCCAGCCGGCCGATCTCAAAAGTTTGTTCCTGCTGATTCATATGTTCCTCCTCAAGAGAATGTAGCCCAACATTTAATTATATTCAATTCCCGGGCAGTAAGTAATTGAAAAAGGGTGAGAGGAGAACAGGGTACAAATTGTTTAAATTATATTTAGTCATTATGTTCCCGGCCATCCCTGGAAAGAATTATCTGCTTATGCGTCGCTTTACATGTATTCTTGCAAACCGATATGGATACTGTTAAGGTGTACTGGTTTCAGCTAAATAAGAGAAGCGCCTACCAGATAAGCTGGTAGGCGCAAACTGTCTTAATGACTGCTGCGGGCCATTAAGCTGGCTACTTTGTTGGCAAAGCTGATTGGATCATCCGGAGCAATCCCTTCCATAAGCAGGGCTTGTCCATAGAGTAAGTCGCAATAATCTTTGAAGTCCTCAGATTCAGGGGTACTTTGATATAAATCCTTTAATACCGCAAAGATTTCATGATCCGGATTAATTTCTAAAATCCGCTTGGCTTTATACATGCTATTATTCATCTCCGACAGGATCTGCTCCATGGACAGGCTGATCCCGTTATCATCACTTACCAGACAAACGGCACTTGATTTAAGCCGGCTGCTGATCTTCACATCGGCCACTTTGCCGCTGAGATGTTCTTTGATGGCTTTGATCAGAGGCTCATTTTCCTTATTTAATTCGGCCGTGTCTTTTTTAGTCTCAGCCGCATCAATATCATCCAGTTCCAAATTACCGCGGCTGACCGACTGGAATTTTTTTTCTTTATATTCATGCAGGGCATCAATGGCAAACTCATCAACCCTGTCATACAGATAAAGAACCTCAACCCCTTTTTCCCGGAGCAGTTCCATCTGCGGCAGGCGTTCGACCGAAGAACGGTCTTTGCCGGTGGCATAATAAATAACTTTTTGGGCGGGGGCCATCCGGCTAACATAGTCTTCGAGGCTGGCAAGCTCATCGGCAGCGTGCGAGGTGGCAAACAGCAGCAAATCCTTCAGCTTATCCCGGCTTTGATAGTCCGAATACACACCGGTTTTAAGGGCCTTGCCATATTCCTGCCAGAATTTTTCATACTTCGGCCGGTCTTTACTCAATAGGTTTTCCAGTGTTTTCAACACACTTTTCTCAAGATTTTTGCCAACCCGTTTTAGCTGTTGACTATGCTGGAGCAATTCGCGGGATATATTAAGCGAGAAGTCCGGCGAATCCACTAAGCCTTTCACAAAACGAAGGTATTCGGGCAGAAGGTCCTGGCAATTATCCATAATAAACACGTTTTTTGAATATAAGCGGATACCTGTTGTTGCTTCACGCTGATAAAAATCAAAAGGTGCATGGGCAGGAATAAATAATAAACTAGTATACTCGACTGCGCCTTCCACCTTGGAATGGATTATTTCCAGAGGATCCTCCCAGGCATGAAACAGATTTTTATACAATTGATGATATTCTTCCTGGGTAATATCATTTTTATTTTTGGTCCAAAGGGGGGCCATGGAGTTGAGGGTGCGGACCTCAACCGTCTGGGCGGCTGGCGCATCTTCAATCACTTTACCGTCCTTATCCAGCGGTTTTTCTTCTTTGACAAAATTCATTTTAATAGGATAACGGATATAGTCTGAGTATTTTTTAACTAAATTTTGCAGATTATAGCGATTCAGGAAGTTTTCCTCAGGCTGTTCAGCCGACCGGTATTCCTCTTTGAGGGTAAGAATCAGTGTAGTACCGCGGGTTTCCTTTTCAATTTCTTCAATTGTATAGGTTCCGTCGCCGTCCGATTCCCAGCGGACACCTTTGGCTTGTCCGGGAGCACGGGTAAGCAGTGTGACTTTTTCGGCCACCATGAAAGCAGAATAAAAACCCACGCCAAACTGGCCGATTAGCTCGGTATCGGCGGCTGAACCGGCCGCTTTTACTTTGTCAAGAAAGGCTTTGGTGCCTGACTTGGCAATTGTGCCGATATTTTCAATCACTTCCTCATAAGTCATCCCCATGCCGTTATCCGAAATAGTTAAGGTATTAATAGTTTCATCAGGCAAAATAAAAATCTCAAAATCAGCATTGTCTTCAAGCAGGGCATGATTTGTTAAAGCTTCAAACCGGACCTTGTCAATGGCGTCTGACGCATTGGAAATAAGCTCGCGCAGGAATATTTCCCGGTTGGTGTAAATAGAGTGCACCATCAAATCCAGCAATTGCTTGGTCTCAGCCTGAAATTCCTTGGTTTGTTTGTTCATTGCTTCTTGGGCCATAGTAAACCTCCATTACTCCATTATCTGTAAAGTTATGATTAGCACTCTTAACCGCCGAGTGCTAACGCTATTTAAATAATAACGAAATTAGACAATAAAATCAACCAGGAATAAGATAAAAAATGGCAAACAGCAAGCCAAAATCTGTAATGCAATACATCTCAACGTTGAATAAATAATATTTCAACAAATAAGAGCTTACTTTATTTACAAAAATAGCATGATTGTTTTCATCTATGTATAATAAAAAGTAAAGAAATCATAAGGAGGAACAAAAATGTCTGTATTAGAAAAAAACATGCAGGTTTTAACCGATGTCGCATCGCCGACAGGATCGCCGGCCACCATTTTTTATGCCGGCCGGGGCGAGGGAGACCAGTTTGGCCTGACACGGTTTCACGTGATGATTGATGATTTTTCTTACGGAATTTTTACTGTCCGCGGTGATTTCAGCACGCTTGAGCAGGCCCGCGCCAGACTGCTGCAGCCGGTCAGAGAAGGAACGGAAGAGAGTGCCGCTGAATTTGCCGTTCGTCATCTCTGGGTGCATATTGATGCAAATGAATATTATGCGCTTGGATGACACGCTCCTGGCAGCCTGCCCTGAAGCCGGCAATAAGAGAAATCTTTATTGCTCTAATCACTGTCACGCTACTAGCCAGCAGGCGTTGCCGCCGACTGCTGGCGTAACCGCTAGCGAGACCTTCGGTATGTGTTTTATGCGTACCGGGGGTCTTTTTATGTTGCGTAAGGAAAACAGCCAAAATCTACCTATTATCAGTTTTGTAGTCTGCCGTGCCTGTGACAATAATACAATAGTAAAAATAGAGGAGGAAGTGGAATGGATTTTTGGGGATCAATCGGGCCTGAGTGGTGTATGGCTCTGGGAAGCATACTTTTGATCAATCTCGTGTTAAGTGGCGACAATGCTGTCATTATTGCCCTCGCCAGCAAAAACCTGCCAGTTGCCCAGCGGCAAAAGGCGATCCTGTGGGGCAGCCTTGGCGCAGTGATTCTAAGAATCATTCTGACTTTTATTGCCGCCCGCCTCCTGGATGCGCCCTTCCTGCAATTCCTGGGGGGGCTGGCGCTGCTGTACATCGCTGTCAGCCTGTTAAGAGACAACAGCAAAGGAAAGCGATACGGCCAAGCCGCATCTTACCGGGAAGCCATCAAAATTATTCTGGTTGCCGACCTTATTATGAGCCTGGACAATGTGCTGGCGTTAGCCGCTATTTCCCAGACTGTCCCCGCCGGCAAGTACGGCCTGATTACCGCCGGACTTGCCACCAGCATTCCGCTGGTGGTATTCGGCGCGCAGCTGCTTATGAAGCTCATGGACAGATTCCCGTCTATTATCTATGCCGGCGCCGGCGTACTCGGCTACGCAGCGGCGGAGATGATTATCAGCGACAAGGCAATGGTAACCTATCTCAGCGGCCACGCACTGCTTATTAAAACCGGACTCACTTTGGCGGTGATTGTATCAGGCTATTTTCTGAAAACCAGCACCACAAAAATCATCATTAATCACGTTGGTTCCCCTGCCTTGGTAAAGACAGCGGGGGCTTTATTATTCCGCACCGCTGCCTGCCTATTCTCCCGGCACCTTCAGCATTTCCGGCGCCGGTAACTGGGCTACCCCTTTTAGTTTTCGCTCAATAGCCCTGGTGCGTACGGTGGCGGCATCAAGCTGTTTACTGGCCTGATCCAGTTTTTCCTTAGTTTTAGTAAGAACGTCGCCAAATTTGCCGAATTCGGTTTTTACAGCCCCAAGCAGCGACCAGACGTCACTGGAGCGTTTTTCAATGGCCAGGGTTCTAAAACCCATTTGCAGGCTATTGAGCAGGGCTGCGAGTGTTGTCGGCCCGGTGATGTTGATACGGTATTCGCGCTGCAGGCTGTCGCACAGCCCAGGGCGGCGCAAGACCTCGGCATAGAGGCCTTCCACCGGCAGAAACAGGATCGCAAAGTCAGTGGTATTAGGCGGATCAATATATTTTTCTTTAATTGTTTTTGCTTCCTGACGAATTCGTGCCTCCAGGCCGGCGGCGGCACCTGCAACCAGCTCGGGATTGGACATTTCCTGCGCTTCTATCAGCCGCAGGTAATCTTCCTGGGGAAACTTGGCATCAATAGGCAGCCAGACCACGGCATCGTTATTGTCCTTGCCTGGCAGTCTAATGGCAAATTCCACCCGGTCCTGACTGCCGGGCTTGGTGGCCACATTGGCTGCATATTGATCCGGTGTCAATACTTGTTCCAGTAAGGAAGCCAATTGCATCTCCCCCCAGATACCCCGCGTTTTTACATTGGATAATACTTTTTTTAAATCACCGACCCCGGAGGCCAGCTGTTGCATTTCCCCCAGTCCTTTATGCACCAGCTCCAGCCGCTCACTTACCAGCTGAAATGACTGCCCCAGGCGCTTTTCTAATGTGGCGTGCAGTTTTTCATCAACCGTTATGCGCATTTCTTCTAGCTTCTTACTGTTATCACTTTGCATCGCTGTCAGTTTCCATTCTACGGTTTCACGGATTTTATCCAGCTTTTGTTCATTGATCTGAATAAGCCGGTTGAATTTCTGGTCATTGGCATTAGTAAAGCCATGCAGCTGCGTTGTCAGCTCCTCGCGCAGGGCTTTGCTGTTAAAAGTCAGCTCCTGCCGGTTCTTTCCCAGTTCATCCCTAACCATAGCCTCGATACGTTCCTGATTATAGGCCAGCTGTTTAAACGGGGCTAAGCCGTTCTGGCCCAATTTATGTGTTCTTATTAGCAGCAGCAGGAGTAAACTGCCGTTAATAACCAGTAAAATCAAAATAATACCTGCAAATAAATCATTCATTGCCAATGCACCGTCCTTAGGGTTTAGTATTTATTACCTATTCAAGTTCAAGGCGCGCGGCTATAAACCCTTCTGTCAGCCAACAGGCGCCTGCTGCAAATCATACATGTTTTTTTACAGGATATATGAATAAGCCGGAACGAATTTGAGCATGCCAAGGGTAAGGTCAGTGATTGCGAATGGTCATCCAGATAACAGGCGTGATTACACAATCCAATTCTTGCGGACAAGCTACAGGACAACAGCATGAATATCCTGACCGATATGACAGGACACATGAAAATTCGGGCTTAAATGACTATTGTTAATTATAAGTAAATCACTTATAATTAAATTAAATAATAAATGAAATGGAGGGGCGATGTCATCTTTAACTAGCGTGACATAAGTTATAACTGTAAAGTTCAACTTTAATATAAATACTATGGAGGTGTCTTAATGAACACACTTAAGACTACTGTTTTACTTGCTGCGCTGACCGGGCTGCTGGTTGCAGTCGGTGCTTTTTTCGGCGGTACCCAAGGCATGACTTTGATGTTTGTAATCTCTATTGCGATGAACTTTGCCAGCTACTGGTACAGTGATAAAATTGTATTGAAAATGTATGGCGCCCAGGAGGTCACGCCGCAGAGCGCACCGGATTTGGTCCGGCTGGTAAGCGGCCTGGCCCAAAAAGCCAGAATGCCAATGCCGAAGGTGTATATTATCAATACCGATGTCCCGAACGCATTCGCCACCGGCCGTGACCCCGAGCATGGGGTTGTGGCTGTAACGACCGGGATTATGCGGGCCCTCAATTATGAAGAGCTGGAAGGCGTTGTCGCCCATGAACTGGCTCATATTAAAAACCGCGATACCCTGATCAGCACTATTGTTGCCAGTGTGGCCGGTGTCATCACCATGATCGCGAACATTGCCCAGTGGTCAGCGATCCTTGGTTTTGGCCGTGGTGATGATGGAGAAGGCGGCGGTATCGGCGGCATTATCGAGTTTGTATTTCTGGTAGTGCTGGCACCGCTGGCAGCCACGCTTATCCAGTTGGGCGTTTCCCGTTCACGCGAGTATATCGCCGATGAAACAGGCGGCGCTGTTTCCGGTAATCCGCTGGCCCTGGCCAGTGCGTTAAAGAAGATTGAATACTATGCCCGGCATCAGGTAATGCCTGAAGCGACACCAGCCACCTCGCACATGTTCATTGTCAATCCGCTCAGCGGGGCACGCAGCATGATGGTCAGCCTTTTCAGCACCCATCCGTCAACAGCAGACCGGGTGGCCAAACTGGAAGCGCAGGCGAAAAAGGCACGCTAAAATTACTGGCAAAATCCTTCTGAAATGAAATTCAGAAGGATTTTTTTGCAGGATATAAACAGCTGGGCAGGGAAAAAATATAAGATGCCGTTTGGCCGGCACCATGCACCTATTATTGCATGGCATCTGTCTGGCAGATAAAACCGGGAGTTGATTGCACGTGTCAGACCGGCTCATTCCGTATAACAACATACAACCGCAGGTAGATAGCAGCTCATTTATTGCCGCAGGCGCCAGAATTATCGGCAATGTTACCATTGGCGCCAACGCCAGCATCTGGTTCAATACGGTACTCCGGGGTGATGTTCATCCCATTACCGTCGGACAGTATACCAATATCCAGGACAACTGTACTGTGCATGTATTACATGACACTCCGGCCGTGATCGGGGAATATGTTACTGTAGGGCATGGTGCCATTTTACATGGCTGTACAATTGCCAGCAACTGCCTCATTGGTATGGGAGCAATTATTTTAAGTTATGCCACAATTGGCGAAAACTGTATTATTGGCGCCGGGTCTCTTATTCCGGAGAGGAAAAAAATCCCCCCTAATTCGCTGGTCGTTGGTTCGCCTGGCAAGATTGTCCGTACAGTGAGCCCGGAAGAAATTCTGGCGATTCACCAGTCGGCTCTTATTTACTCCCAGGATGCGCAAAAGTACATATGAATCGAGGGATTAAACAAAAATGGAAAGCACCTTAGTACTCTTAAAACCTGACGCCGTCCGGCGAAAACTTTGCGGTGAAATCCTCAGCCGGTTTGAAAGAAAGGGACTGACCCTGACGGCAATGAAATTGCTCAGGCTAACACCGGCAATGGCTGCCAGCCATTATCAGGAGCATCAGGGCAAACCCTTTTATCCTGCGCTGATTGACTTCATTACTGCCGGCCCGGTAGTGGCCGTGGTACTGGCCGGTCCTGATGCGATCAGGCTCGTCCGGACCATGATGGGGCCGACAAGCCCTGTTGATGCGCCGCCGGGAACCATCCGCGGCGATTATGCCACAGTCATGTCCGAGAATATTATTCATGGCTCCGATTGTCTGGCCAGTGCCCAGCGGGAAATTGCCATTTATTTTTCCGAACAGGAACTTGTTCAAGTAAATAATTAACCAGGAGAGGATTAAATGAGTAAAGTGTATACCAAAACCGGCGACAAAGGTACGACCGGCCTGCTGACCGGCGAAAGAGTAAAAAAAACCAGCGCCAGGGTCGAGGCTTACGGCAGTGTTGACGAAATCAACTCGGCCTTAGGCCTGGCCCGGGCCAGTTGTAGCAGCCTTAAAACCCAAGAGGCCATATACAAGCTGCAAAAACTCCTTATGTTGTTTATGGCTGATTTGGCAAGCAGCGGTAATAAGCAGCAGTATGTAACAGCCGGCCATGTTGCGGACCTGGAACAAACGATTGATGAATTTGATGCCTGCCTGCCACCCTTAACAGGGTTTATTGTGCCGGGCGAAACACCGGGGGCCGCTGCGCTGGATCTGGCACGAACCGTTACCAGACGGGCTGAACGGCAAATTTTACGGTTTACAGAGCAGGAAGCGGAAACACCGGTAAACGAACAACTGCTTATCGCTATTAACCGTTTGTCAGATTTATGTTTTGTCTTGTCCCGGTTTGAAACAGAAAACCCAAAATAGTTGTCACGTGCTGTAAATAAATTGCAGATTCAGGAGAAGTGGCACAACTTTGCACAACCCGCATAAACTATATCGATAGCTTAGGAGTGCGCTAGTGTCAAGGCACTAGCATTGATAATAGCTAAAATGAGGGGGCGAGCATGGTGAACTTCCGCTTCTATGTCATGTCACTGCCTGGACCGCTGCGTAAACTGATGCGTTTGTTGCTGAAAGTATAATACGTATACATGCAAAAAAGAGCTATGCGACAATAGCTCTTTTTTGCATGTATACCTCAAAAAATTTTTAAAATAAATATAGCCTGCATATTCATTGGAAAAATTTTATAAATATGGAATAAAACATTATGTTTTTGCTAATTTTAAAGCAAACAAATAGACAGAAAAGAAGGAATATTTCTAGTAAACAGAGAATTGTAACTCCAAAATGTCAGTATTGAAATTAATCACACCACAACAGGAGGGAACTAGCCATGAAAGAGTACAAGAGCGACAGGTTAAGAAATGTTGGAATTGTTGCCCATGGAGGAGCCGGCAAGACATCCTTGACAGAAGCCATGTTATTTAATTCTGGCGCGGTAAACCGTTTAGGACGTGTTGATGATGGTTCGGCAACAACTGACTTTGAACCGGAAGAGATTAAACGCAAGGTAACGATTAGTGCAGCTTTGGCCCCTTGTGAATGGAACGGTCATAAAATAAATGTTGTGGATACTCCCGGTTACGCTGATTTCGTAGCGGAAGTGAAGAGTGCCCTGCGTGCTGTTGACAGTGTGTGTGTTGTATTATGTGCCGCCTCCGGGGTAGAGGTGGAAACGGAAAAAGTATGGAGCTATGCAAATGAACTGGGCTTGCCCCGTATATGTTTTATTAATAAAATGGACCGGGAAAACGCCGACTTTTATAGTGTTGTCGAAAGCATGAAGGAAAAATTCGGCAACGGTGTTGTCCCGGTTCAATTGCCCATCGGCGCCCAGGATAGTTTTCAGGGTATTGTCGATGTGCTAACAAGGAAAGCCTATGTACCCCAAAAAAACGGCAGGGAGTACACGGAAACGGATGTTCCCGCCGAGATGCTGGCCAAGTGCGAGGACGCGCGGACGGCACTTATTGAAGCGGCGGCCGAAGGCGATGACGAGCTGTTAGCCAAATACCTTGACGGCGAAGAACTGAGTAATGAAGAAGTGCGCAGCGGTTTACTGGCGGCAATCGCTCAGGCTAAAGTATTCCCTGTGCTATGCGGCTCAGCTCTTAAAAACATTGGGATAACGCAGACGCTGGATTCGATTATCAGCTATCTGCCGGCCCCGGGTACCAATCCAATTACCGGTTATCATCCGGTAACCAAAGAGCTTGTGGAAAGAAGCGCTGCCGACCCTTTTTCCGCCATGGTATTTAAGACCACAGCCGACCCCTTTGTGGGCCGCCTTAGCTATATCCGGCTCTATTCAGGCACCATGAAGCCTGATAGTTCATTATACAATGCAACCAAAGAAAAATCTGAGCGTGTCGGCACAATCTTCACTCTGCGCGGCAAACAGCAGGACCCGGTCACTGCCGTTCACGCCGGTGATATTGTGGTAGTGGCGAAGCTGCAGGAAACAGCCACCGGCGATTCACTCTGCGATAAGGATAAACCAGTTATTTTTACACCAATTCCCTATCCCAAACCAATGTTTGTCAGAAGCATTGAGACCAAGAATAAAGGCGATGAGGATAAGATTGGCCAGGCATTAGCCCGGCTTATGGACGAAGATCCCACCTTTAAAGTGCAAAAAGATGTGGAAACCCGTCAACTGCTGATCTCCGGCATGGGCGAACTGCATCTGGATATTATGACCGAACGAATGAAACGTAAATTTGGGGTCGAAACACTGCTTGCCAGCCCGAAGGTGCCTTACCGGGAGACAATTCGCGGTACAGCCAAAGTCGAAGGCAAGCACAAAAAACAGAGCGGCGGCCACGGCCAGTACGGGCATGTTTGGCTGCAGCTTGAACCGCTGGCACCAGGAGCGGAATTTGAATTTGTCGACTCCATCTTTGGCGGTGCCGTACCGCGTCAGTATATCCCGGCCGTGGAAAAGGGCGTCCGGGACGCCCTGGCCGGCGGCCTGCTTGCCGGCTACCCCATGGTGGATGTCAAAGTCACCCTGACCGACGGTTCCTATCATACAGTTGATTCATCGGAAATGGCGTTTAAAATTGCCAGCGCCATGGCCCTGCGCAAAGGGGTGCTGCAGGCCAAACCGGTACTGCTGGAGCCAATCTACTCAGTAGAGGTCCTTGTACCCGAGTCCTATATGGGGGACGTCATCGGCGACCTAAATACCAAACGGGGTCGCATTCAGGGCATGGAGCCCATCGGCGGCGGCTTAGGCCGGGTTAAAGCGCAGGTACCGCTGGCTGAAATGTCCCGCTTCAGTATAGATCTCCGTTCTATTACGCAGGGCCGCGGCTCGTTTGACATGAATTTTTCTCACTATGAAGACGTGCCGGCGCGAATAGCGGAAGCCATTATCGCCGGTGCCAAGAAGGATAAATTGGAAGAAGCATAAAAGCAGCGGGATAACGGCCCTGCTACTCTGCTGACAACAGAGTAGCAGGGCCTTATCATTCTATGATCCAGCAAAATTTCGTGAAATTTCGCGGCTGAACTCAGAAAAAGAAAATTGCAGGGGGGGATTTGCGGGCATATATTTACAGGGGAACAGGTGTATTAATATAATAGAAATAGTCAGCTTAAACCGGAGGTTCAATAAATGGGTGATTTTATAGTAAAGCACAGCACTAACGGCGTGTGGTATGGAGAATTTGCCAGCTTATCGGCACAGGCCATCCAACACGGTATTTCTACACGCCTCGGGGGCCGCAGTTCCGCCCCTTATGCCAGTCTCAACCTGGGCCTGCACGTTGGCGACGATACCGGTGCGACCTGGCAAAACCGCCAGGCTTTTTGCCAGGCACTGGGATTATCGGCAGAACATGCGGTTACTGCCGACCAGGTGCACGGCTCGGTAGTTTACCAGGTAACCGCCCAGGATGCCGGGCGCGGTTCCCGCCATTATCATGAAGCAATTACAGGCACCGACGCCCTGATTACCAATGTTCCGGGCATACCGCTCATGTTGTTCTTTGCCGACTGTGTGCCAGTGATTATCGCCGACCCGGTGCAAAAGGCCATCGGTATCAGCCATGCCGGCTGGAAAGGTACGGTTGCGAAAATCGGACAAAAAACGCTGCTCGCCATGATGGAGCAATACAACACCAATCCGGCCGACTGCCTGGTGGGGATTGGCCCTTCCATCGGGCCTTGCTGCTATGAAGTGAACAAGCCGGTCATTAATAAGCTGCAGGAAAACTTTAGCCGCTGGCAAGAGCTGGCCACTCCGGCCGGCGAGCACTGGCACCTTGATCTCTGGGAAGCCAATCGCCAACAGTTGAAAGAGACTGGTGTTTTAGACGAGAACATCAGCCTAAGCGGGGTATGTACTGCCTGCAATACGCAAATTTTTTATTCCCACCGCGCTGAAGCCGGCCGCACAGGCCGGATCGGCGCAGTGATTGCCCTCTAAACTATCTTATCTTAGATTGATACTTGAATTTATTACAGAAGCCAACTATAATAAAAGAAAACGTCAAAAATCTGACACGGCAAAGACGCTGCTGTTTCCTCTCAGGAAACACTGCGTCTTTTATTTATAAGGGGGTAGTAACGGGTGCAGTCTTTGCTGCTTAAAGATGTGGTCACTGATAGAATAATTGAGGTTAATCCCTTGCTGCCGCGGGCCGATGTTGCCGCCTGTTTTGCAACTGACAAGCAGGCAGCCGTCATCCTGCAGGCCGATGGTCAATGGGGTTTTATTACCGCCAGGCAACTGCAGGGCCCGGGCCTGTATGCCCGTGATATTGCCGCTTTCAATGCCGTTCTCAGACCTTCTTCCTATTTGTGCGCAGCCTTGGACAATCTGCCGGCTGAATTCATGTCCCAGTCCAGCCTGTTTGTAAAGGCGGGTAAAATAGTAGCCCTGGGTACGCCTGAACTGGCATTTGCCGCGCTGCTTGCCAGGCTTCAGCTGCAGCAGACCCAAATGTCGGCAGTGCTCGATACAGTCAATGAGGCCGTATGTGTAATCAATGAAACCAATCAGGTAGTAATCTGGAATAAACGGGCGGAAAAACTGTATGGCATTGGGGCCGAGGCTATACTGGGCAACTCTATTGAGCATTTTTTTACGAATTTGCTGGTAAAGCAGGCCGCTGCCGAACAGGTTACTGTTAAGGACCAGTATCATAAACCCTGTTCCAATACGCATGTGCTGATTAATGCCGCGCCCATACTGATTGCAGGCCAAACAGTCGGCGGCGTATCGGCCGAACGTGATATTACCGAGATTGTAACCCTTAACCAGGAACTGTCTCGTACCAGTAAAAAGGTCCAGTCGCTGGAAAACGAGATAGACAAGATCAATACAGGCACCGATGCCTTTGCCAGTGTCAGTGGCCATAGTGCGGGGATATTGGCAGCTGTTGGCATGGCCAGAAAGGTAGCGGCCACAAATGTACCGCTGCTGCTGCGGGGGGAAAGCGGTACCGGCAAGGAGATATTTGCCCGGGCGGTTCATATTGCCAGCGGCCGGAAGGGCAAGTTTATTGAGATTAACTGTGGCGCCATTCCGGCCAGCTTATTTGAGAGCGAATTGTTCGGGTATCAGCCGGGGGCCTTCACCGGGGCCGATAAAAAAGGCAAAGCCGGCTTGGTTGAGCTTGCCGACAACGGGACCCTTTTCCTGGATGAGATTGGCGAACTGCCTAAAGAAATGCAGGTAAAATTGCTGAGGGTGCTGCAGGAAAAAAAGTTTTACCGGGTTGGCGGCGCCAAGCCGGTGCAAGTGGATGTTCGTATTATTTCGGCAACCCACCGGGACCTGGAGGATATGATTACAAGCGGTGATTTCCGCGAGGATTTATATTACCGGCTGAATGTAGTCACTTTACAATTACCGCCCTTGCGTTCCCGCCGGGAAGACATTCCGGAGCTGGTCTACAGGGGGCTAAAACATTTTAGTACCCTGCACAATACGCAGGCCGATATTAACAAGGTCGACCCGGCTCTGATGGCCGCTTTCCTGGAGTATGACTGGCCCGGCAATGTCCGCGAACTCAATAATATTTTAGAACGCCTGGTTATTCTGGCCGACAGCGATACCCTAACGACAGGAAGTCTGCCAACGAATTTCAAAGCCGGTTATCAGGGAAAAACAACAAAAGCCACCGGGCTGACAACCATCCCGGAGCTGACCCTGCTTGAGCGCGCCTTAATCGAGCAAACCCTTAAAGAGGCCAACTTCAACAAAGCAGCAGCGGCTAAAAAGCTGGGTATCCCGCGCAGTACCTTATATTATAAAATGCGGCAATTACAGCTGGGTTAGTTTTAACTGCTGTCAGTTATTTGACAGCAGCGTCAAATAACCGACTTGATGCCACCGCTGAAATCAAGCACCCTCAGCTTTCTTTTTATGGAACTCCCGCCTTAAACAGTCATAATTGCACGTGCTCCGTACCTTTGGCATGCTTCTTGCAATATTAAAGCTATAAGGAGGTGCAGTTATGCGCATCATCAATCATCCAATATTAACCTTTCCGGAAAAGAGCAAAGTTCAGTTCAGCTTTAACGGCCGACAGCTCGAAGGCTATACCGGTGAGCCGATTGCGGCCGCACTTCATGCCGCCGGTATTACCGTGCTCAGGCACAGTCACGGGCTTAACCGGCCGCGGGGTCTGTTCTGTGCCATCGGCAATTGTTCTTCCTGCTTAATGGTTGTCAATGGCCTGCCAAATGTACGGGTATGTGTGGAGCCCCTGCAGGCGGGGATGACAGTGGAAACGCAGACAGGAAGAGGTACGCTGCCATGAATATAGATATTGCAATTATCGGCGCCGGGCCGGCCGGACTTATGGCCGCCATTCATGCCGGCAGGCTGGGGGCACGGGTATTGCTGCTTGAGCGGGCCGAATATTATGGCGGCCAGCTTATCAAGCAAACTCATAAATTTTTCGGCTCTAAAAGTGAATATGCCGGTGAACGGGGGGTTGATATCGCCTCATTGTTAATCAAACAGGCTTTGGCACTCCCCGGCATAACCGCCTGGAATAACGCCACCGTGCTGGGTTACTATCAGGAAGACGGCATGCTGACAGTCAAGCATAATGATACTTTTGCCACAATCAAGGCCAAAAAAATCATTGTTGCTGCCGGTGCGGCCGAAAAAACACTGGCCTTTCCCGGCAACGACCTGCCGGGCATATACGGAGCCGGGGCAGTCCAGACGCTCATGAATGTTCATGGCGTCATGCCCGGTAAGCGCCTGTTGATGGTAGGCGCAGGCAACATCGGCCTGATTGTTGCCTACCAACTGCTGCAGGCCGGGGTTGAGGTTGCCGGTATTATCGAGGCAGCCCCGCAGATCGGCGGCTATTTAGTACATGCCGCAAAAATACGGCGGGCCGGCATCCCCATTTACACGAGCCACACAATTAAGGGCGCTTATGGAAGCCCCGCACTGGCCGGGGTGACTGTCTGCCGGTTAGATTCCGCCTGGCGGCAGCTGCCGGGGACCGAGTTCGCTATCAAGGCCGATGGCCTGTGTCTGGCTGTTGGCCTGACGCCGCTGGCCGAACTGTTATGGCAGGCAGGCTGTAACATGGCCTTTGTGCCGGAATTGGGCGGTTATGTCCCTTACCGCAGCGCCAGTTTGCAGACCACCCACCCGGATATTTACGTGGCCGGTGACGTTGCCGGGGTTGAAGAAGCCTCCGCCGCTATGGTGGAAGGAAAATTAGCCGGTCTGGCAGCCGCTGCCGATTTGGGCCGGACAGTAAGAGCAGAGGACTATGCCGAAGCGCAAAACCAGCTGGCAGCACTCAGAGCAGGCAGCGTCAGCGCGAAAATCCGCGCCGGCCTGGCCAAAGTGAGACTTGACCCTCATAGCAATGATTTAAGGGAGGTGACCGGCAATGCTTGAACAGACAGGCGTGCCTACAACAGAGGATATCAATGAGGTTTTACCGGCCCCGGCAAGACTCGTCCAGGGCCCTGTAGCGATATTTGAATGCTTTCAGAACATTCCCTGCAACCCCTGTGCGGATGCCTGCCCGCGCGGGGCAATCTCCATCGGCGCCGATATTAATGAACGGCCCCGGCTTGATGAAAGCAAGTGCAACGGCTGCGGCATTTGCCTGGCCCATTGCCCGGGGTTGTCAATCTTTGTTGTTGACTGTGCTTACAATCCGCAGGAAGCTTTAATTAAACTGCCTTATGAATTTTTGCCCCTGCCGGTAGCCGGCCAGCTGGCTGATGCCCTCAGCCGCACGGGCGAAACAATCGCTCCCGCCCAGGTGCAAAGGGTTCAGCAGAATAAAAACAAAACAGCCGTGATATGGGTGACTGTTCCCAAAACTCAGGCTATGAATGTCCGGGGCATTGCCCTGCGCAAGGAGGATTAGGTCATGACAGAACCGGTTATCATCTGCCGCTGTGAAGATATTACCCTGCAAGATATCCAGGAGCTCATCAAGCAGGGGAAACATACGCTGGAAGAGCTCAAACGGGAATGCCGCTGCGGCATGGGCCCCTGCCAGGGCCGGACCTGCACCCCCTTAATCGCCCAGGAACTGGCCAAAGCGCTAAAAGTCCGGGCCGGTGATATTATGCTGCCAACGTTCCGGCCGCCGACGGCTCCGATCACGTTAGGGGCGTTAGCGGCAGGAGGTGGCAAGCATGATTAAACAGGCGGACATCGTAGTGATCGGCGGCGGTGTTGTCGGCTGTTCTATTGCCTATAACCTGGCCAAAGCCGGTGCCGGCCGGATTGCCGTCATCGAGCGCGGCTATCTGGCCAGCGGGGCAACCGGCCGGTGTGGTGCCGGCGTCCGGATGCAGTGGGGCACCGAAACCAATTGCCTGCTGGCCCGCGAGAGTGTAAATATGCTGGAAAACCTGCCCGCATTATTAGAAGTCAATGGTGATATTGAGTTTAAACAGGGCGGCTATCTCTTACTTGCGTACACTGAAAAAATGGCAGACCAATTCAAGAAAAATCTTGCCCTGCAAAACTCGCTTGCTATACCGGCCCGCTGGACAACACCCGTCGAGGCCAAAGAAATTGTGCCGCATTTAAATACAGACGGACTGCTGGGGGCTACTTTTTGTCCCCAGGACGGCCATGCCAACCCCTTTAAGGTAACAAGCCTGTACGCCGAAGCGGCGGCCCGGTTAGGGGTCCGGTTTTATACCTATACCGAAGCAACCGGCTTAAGCACCAAGGCCGGAAAAGTCACGGCAGTCCATACCGACAAGGGGGATATTGCCACCAACACCGTTATTAATGCGGCCGGCGGCTATGCCAAAATGGTCGGCCGCATGGCCGGCATCGAGCTGCCGATTTTTCCGGAGCGTCATGAAATACTGGTAACCGAGCCGGTAGAGCCTATGCAAACGCCGATGGTTATGTGTTTTTACCATAATCTCTATTGTCAGCAAACTCCCCATGGCAGTTTTATTATGGGGATCGGTCATCCGGATGAGCCGGAAACCTTTAACACCGCTTCCAGCTGGCAGTTTCTGACGGAGATGGCCAAACGGGTCACTAAGATCTTGCCGCCGCTTGCCAGTCTGAATGTGGTCAGGCAGTGGGCCGGCCTTTATGACATGTGCCCGGACCGCACACCGATTTTAGGACCTGACAGTAATCTACAGGGCTTTTATACCGCCGCCGGCTTCAGCGGCCACGGTTTTATGATCTCACCCATGGTCGGCAAGCTGATGGCCCAAACCGTGCTGGGATTACCCACCGATATTCCGATCAATATGTTCAGCGCCGAAAGGTTTGCCCGGGGCGAATTATATATTGAGCCTTCTGTCGTCTGATGAGGACAGCGGCATAACCTGCCGCTCTTGGGGCAGACGAAAAACAACAGTAGAAAAACTGTAAATACTTTTCTTTGAAGAAAAATACCTCTTGCAAATTTCAATAAACCGTAATACAATGTATAATCATAGGAAACAAAAGTATAATTAAATTTTTGGTATACTAAGCAAAGTTGCTTTTTGGAGAAAGACATTTTTTTGTATTCTCTCCCAAAAGCTATTTTTTTTACCCCAATTGCTTGTCAACAATGGATCTTTAGTGGAGGTGATAGATTAATAAGGTTCCGGGTATTCCATAAATTTCGCGTAAATAGGGAGAGGATATTATGAGTAAAGTCGGAGTAAAAATGACCTGTCTGGTAACCATGCTGGTTATGTTGGCAGGGCTGGTCACCGGTTGTGGCGATACGGCCAGCAAAGACATAAAAATCGGTGTAGTTTACGAACTTACCGGTAATACTGCGTCTTTTGGAACAGCCGCGGCGAATGGCGCCAAAATGGCTTTTAAGGAAATCAATGCCAATGGTGGCGTCCTCGGCAAGCAAATTCAGCCGGTCATTGCCGATAATAAAGGCGAACCTTCTGAATCTTCCAATGCGATGACCAAGGTTATTACCCAGGATAAAGTGATTGCTGTAACCGGTTTTACCGTCAGCTCCAACGGCATTGCCGGCTCAACGGTGGCGGAAGCCAACAAAATTCCCTTTGTCGCCGCTGCCACCACCAACCCGAAAGTAACCCTGGATGAAAAGACAGGCAAAACGAAAGAATACACCTTCCGGGTGTGCTTTATCGATCCCTTCCAGGGCACTGTCGGCGCCAACTTTGCTTTAAACAGCCTTAAGGCTACAAAAGCAGCTATTATGATTGATAATTCCAGCGACTACAGCAAAGGGCTGGCTTCCTTCTTCAAAGAAGCCTTTACCAAAGGCGGCGGCCAGATCATTGCTGAAGAAGCCTACTTACAAAAAGACCAGGATTTTAAAACAATCCTGACTAAAATTAAAGCCACCAACCCTGATATCCTTTATGTACCCGGCTACTATGAAGAAGTTGGCAAAATTGTAAAACAGGCCCGTGAAATGGGTGTTATGGTGCCGGTAGTCGGCGGCGACGGCTGGGATTCACCGAAGCTAAATGAAATCGGCGGGGCCCAGGCCCTTAACAATACTTACTTCACCAACCATTACTCAGTAGAAGATACCAGCCCGCTGTCCAAAGCCTTTGTCGAAAACTACAGAAAAGAATACGGCCAAATGCCTGACGCCATGGCCGTACTTGGTTATGATGCCGCTTACGTACTTGTCGACGCCATCAAACGCGCCAACAGCACCGAGGCAGACAAAATCCGTGAAGCCCTGGCGGCAACGAAAGACTTTAAAGGTGCGGCCGGCGACCTGACGCTTAATGATCACCATGATGCCGTCAAAGGTGCGGTTATTCTGGAAATGAAAGATGGCAAGCAAGTCTATAAAGAAACTGTAAAACCATAAGAAGAATTTGCTTACAAATTCAACTGCCGTCTGCTTTAACCAGACGGCAGTTTTTTTGCCCGGCTTGAGCAGAGACGGTGCCCCCGCACCCCCGGTAACCCCCCGGCCCTTTGCCGGAAAAAGCGTTCCACAGAAGAAAAGCCGGGCGGTATTCCGTAAAGAAATCGCACTGTTTGAGCGGAGCGAGTTTGCGATTTTAGGAATACCGCCCGGCTTTTCAGCTTTTGGAGGCTTCGGGCCTAGACTTTTTGTTACTTTTGGGTCATGCCAAAAGTAAAGCCGTTCCCTTGTATTCCAGGATTATTTGCTAGGTGCAAAGCCCAAAGACCGCGCCAGCGGTTTTTCTAATTTTTATGGGAAAAGCTTGAATAAATAGATCATTTTTAGAGGAAAATTATGTTTCTGGGCGAATAACCTAATAAGATGGAGGGTTTGCCATGTCAATTGCGAAGAATATTGCAGAAATACAACAAAAAATAGATATAAGCAAGGTCAAACTTGTGGCTGTCACTAAAAACCACAGCGTATCAGCCATGCTGGAAGCTTTAGCCGCAGGGATAACTGCGGTGGGGGAAAACCGGGTTCAGGAAATGGTGGCCAAACACCCGGCCATCCAGGCAGCAGGCCGGTCGGCCGAATGGCATCTGATCGGCCATCTGCAGACAAACAAAGTGCGGCAGGCAGTGCCGCTGGCTAATTTGATTCATTCTGTTGACAGTGAGCGGCTGGCCCGCGAGATTGACAATATAGCCGGCAAGCTGGGCAAACGCCAGGATGTGTTGTTGCAGGTAAATATTGCGGACGAAGACAGCAAATTCGGCGTGGAAGCAGGACAAGCCCTGCCGCTGGCCAGAGTAATCAGCCAGCTCGAACATGTGAGACTTTGCGGCCTGATGACCATTGCGCCGTTCAGTGAAAACCCGGAGACAATCCGCCCGGTGTTTAAAGAGACCTATCAGCTGTACCAGGAATTAAAATTATTAAAATTAGCCAATACTGAGTTTAACTGGCTATCAATGGGAATGACCAACGATTATCCGGTGGCCATCGAAGAAGGGGCAAACCTGGTGCGTATCGGTACTGGAATATTTGGCTCGCGCCAATATTAGGGGAGGAGAAAGAGCGTTATGAAGTTTATGGAGAAAGTATGGGGCAGCCTTGGTCTTTTTGAACCGGCAGACCAGGAGGAAGACCGCTCAAGACCGGAAGAAACCGAAACAAAGCTAAAACAGAAGAGCAATAATAATGTCGTAACCCTGCCGATGGCCCCAAGCAGCCAGCAACAGGGCAAACAGGTCAAGGTCATGGTTGTTGAGCCGTTTTCGTTTGATGATGCGCAGCATGTGTCCGATTATTTAAAAAGCCGTAAACCGGTGGTAGTCAACCTTGAAAATACCGATCCGGATATTGCGAAACGTATGATTGATTTTATTAGCGGCACAACCTATGCTTTAAACGGCCAGATTCAAAAGGTCGGCAATCATATCTTCTTATGTGCCCCGAATAATGTAGATGTTGCCTACAGCCCGCGGGACGAGGGCGGTGACAAGACACTGCTTCCCTGGGCCAATAAATAGTTTTAACACACCAGACGGAGGATTTATGCTGACAAACAAACAAATAGGCTTTATTGGCGGCGGCGCCATGGCCGAAGCACTGATACGCGGCATTCTGCATGCCGGCTTAGTGATGCCGTCACAAATTGCAGTAAGCGATGTTTCAACTGAACGTCTGGGCTATCTGCGCGGTACTTTTACGGTATCAACGGCACTTGACAGCCAGGAGATTGCCCGGCAGTCGGACATCCTGTTTTTAACAGTAAAGCCCCAGGTAATCACTGGGGTAATTGATACGATTGCACCGGTTGTTGCCAAAACAACTGTGGTTGTTTCCGTAGCCGCCGGGGTAACCATTGCTGCCTTTCAGGGCAAAATGCCGGGAGTGCCTATTATCAGGGTGATGCCCAACACACCGGTTGCTGTTGGCGAAGGGATGTCCGCCATGGCATTGGGGAAATATGCCACCACAGCGGTAAGTGAGCCGGTGGCGGAGGTATTTGCCTCTGTTGGCAAAGTGGTTACAGTCAACGAAGATACGATGGATGCGGTAACCGGCCTTTCCGGCAGTGGTCCGGCTTATGCCTTTGTCCTGATTGATGCGCTTACCGATGCCGGAGTAAGAGTTGGCTTCTCCCGTCAGACAGCGGTCCTGTTAGCTGCACAAACCCTGATGGGAGCGGCCAAAATGGTGCTGGAAACCGGTGAACACCCGGCAAAACTGCGGGACATGGTTACATCACCGGGCGGTACGGCCATCACCGGCGTGCATGTACTGGAGCAAAACGGCATCCGGGCCGCACTGATTGATGCGGTTGTAGCCGCCACCAATCGTTCCCGTGAAATGGGGCGGCGGTAGATGAGCGAACGGGATAAGATTTTGCGGTATTACCGGGCATCGGGTGATGCCGACTTGGCAGCCAGACTGCTTGACTTAGCCGAGATAACACTTAAGAACCGCAAATATAAAATCAGTGAATTTCTTGACCCCTATGGTCAGAGTATCGCCGAGACCATAGCGGCTCACTATGACCGGCTGACACTGGAAACGAATGGCGGTTATCCAGGCGCAGAGCGGATGAAGGCCGCTTTTGTCGACACTGAATTTCTTGCTTATGCCGGTGCCCTGGATTACTCTATATCTTCCCTGTCTGTTGAATGGGACAGCCGCTATTGCCGCTTGTCGCACCGGGATGTTCTGGGCGCGCTCATGGGTCTTGGTATTAAACGGGAAATGCTGGGCGATATTATTATGGGCAGCGAACAATGCTATATTATGACTGACACAAATATGGCCGCCTATATTGTGCAGAATCTGGCCGAGGTAGGCCAGGCCGCCGTAGCTGCCAGGCAGGCATCACTGGCCGATATTCCTGCCAAAGAAGAAAAAGTCAAGGAAATCCGGTCAACAGTCGCCTCATTACGCTTGGATGCAGTGGCTGCATCCGGCTTTGGGACTTCCCGCACCCGCATGGCTGAGGATATTGTCGCTGCCAAAGTAAAAATAAACTGGCAGGAGGCCAAAAGTCCCGCCCAGGCCGTAAAGGTGGGCGATGTGATTTCCATGCGTGGCCGCGGCCGGGTCGAAGTCCTGGAAGTCCCCGGTCAAACGAAAAAGGGCCGCTATAGTATTCTACTCAGAAGATTTATGTAATTAGAATAGGGGTGGGGAGTTATGCTTACACCGTTGGATATCCACAATAAAGAGTTCAAGCGCGGCTTTCGCGGCTATAATGAGGAGGAAGTGGATGAGTTCCTCGACAGAGTGATTAAGGATTATGAAACTCTGTATCGTGAAAACATTGATTTAAAAGAATCCATTGAACGCCTCAACAGCAAGCTCGAACACTACCAGCATATGGAGAATACACTCCATAGTACACTGGTTATTGCCCAGGAAACGGCGGAAGAAGTAAAATTGAATGCCAAGAAAGAAACCGAGCTGATGATTAAAGAGGCTGAGATACGCGCCCAACGGCTGGTTGACGAAGGCATGTCCAAAGTGCGCAAGATGACCGGCGAGTATGAAGAAGTAAGAAAACAGTCGCAGATTTTCCGCACCCGGCTGCGCACCCTGCTGCAGGCCCAGATGGAAATGCTTAACAATGCGGAAGAAGATGAAAACTAGCTTTGTTTGATCAGCTTGATATAAAAGAACTCCCGGACGGTATCTCGTTTAAAGTACGGGTCCAGCCGCGGTCCAGCAAAAACGCCGTCAGCGGGATCATGGGCGACAGTATAAAAATCAACCTGACCTCGCCGCCGGTTGACGGCGAGGCTAATGCTGCCTGCATTGCCTTTGTTGCCGGTTTATTTAAAGTGCCCCGGACTGCGGTCATCATTGCCAGCGGCCAAAAAAACAGATCGAAACTCGTCAAGGTCAAGGGTATTGATAAGAATATCTTTTTTCGCATACTCGCTGCCCATATTTGACTTTATTCACCAATCATGTATAATATATTGGTACATAATAAAATTTTTAAATCAGTAATGACGGAGACGCGCCTTGACGGCGGTATACAGCGAACCAGGATACGGTGCAAGCCTGGTAACCAAAGCCTGGCCTGATATCGCTCCTGAACTGCGGACTGAACTTTTAGTAAGCCCCGCCGCCTGACGCCCGTTACCGCGTTATAAAGCGGCTGTTTAGCCAATAGGGTGGTACCACGGGAAACTATCTCTCGTCCCTTTCCGGGATGAGAGTTTTTTATTTTTATGGAGGTGCTGATTTTGGATTATAGCAAAACACTTAACCTGCCGCAGACAGATTTCCCCATGCGCGCCAATCTGCCTGAACGGGAACCTAACCTGCTCGAATACTGGCGTGAACATCAGATTTATGAAAAAAAGCTCACTAAAAGCATGGGAAAAACCAAATTTGTCCTGCATGACGGACCGCCTTACGCTAACGGCAACATCCATATTGGTACGGCGCTGAACAAAATTCTCAAGGATATTATTGTTAAATATAAATCATTGCAGGGTTTTGATGCTCCCTATGTTCCCGGCTGGGATACCCACGGCCTGCCGATTGAACATGCCGCCATCAAGATTCTCGGGTTGAACCGCCATGAGTTAAATCCGCTTGATTTGCGCCGTGAGTGCAAACAGTATGCCCTCAAATGCCTGGACCTGCAACGGGAGGATTTCAAACGTCTGGGTGTTGCCGGCGACTGGGAGAATCCGTACGTAACCCTGGTCCCTGCGTATGAGGCCAAGCAGATTGAAGTTTTTGGGGCAATGGCCAAAAAGGGCTATATTTATAAAGGCCTCAAATCGGTCTACTGGTGCACCTCCTGTGAAACAGCGCTGGCCGAAGCGGAGATTGAGTATACCGAAAAAAAATCTCATTCAATTTATGTCAAGTTTCCGTTGATTGATGATAAAGGCAATCTGCCGGCAGGCGTGGATATTGCGAAAGTATATGCCGTGATCTGGACGACAACCCCCTGGACAATGCCGGCTAATGTTGCCATCTGCGTCCATCCTGATATTGAATATGCCTGGGTGGAGATTCAGGACGAAATATACCTGTTAGCCAGTGATTTGGTGGAAAGTGTGGTTAAAGCCAATAACCTGGGCGAATATACGGTTCTCTCAACAATGACAGGCGCGGCGATTGAAGGCATGGTCTTCAGTCATCCCTTCTTTGACCGTGAGTCGCCTGTTATTCTCGGCGATCATGTCACGCTGGAAGCCGGTACCGGCTGTGTCCATACCGCTCCCGGTCACGGCCAGGAGGACTTTGAGGTAGGTACGAAATATGGCCTGCCGGTCATCAATCCGGTTGACCAGGCCGGTAAATTCACGGCTGAAGCCGGTAAGTTTGCCGGGTTGACAGTGGCTGACGCCAATGTTCCGGTCATTAAAGAATTAGCCGCCCTTGGCCTCTTATTGGGCAAAAGCTCGATTAAACACCAGTATGCGCACTGCTGGCGCTGCAAGAATCCTATCATTTACCGGGCCACTGAACAATGGTTTGCTTCGGTCGACGGTTTCCGGAGCGAAGCCCTGGCTACGATTGCCAATGACGTTAAGTGGATTCCTGCCTGGGGCGAGGACCGCATTCATAATATGGTGGCCGACCGTCAGGACTGGTGCATCTCGCGTCAGCGGGTATGGGGCCTGCCGATTCCGATTTTCTACTGCACCAAGTGTAATGAGCATATAATTAATGACGAGACAATTCATGCCATCAAAGAGTTGTTCCGGCAGGAAGGATCAGATGCCTGGTGGGCCAGACAACCGGCAGAGATTCTGCCCCGGGGCTTTGCCTGCCCGCACTGCGGCCATAACGAATTCCGCAAGGAGACCGATATTATGGATGTATGGTTTGACAGTGGTTCAAGTCATGCCGCAGTCCTTGAACAGCGTCCGGAACTTAAATGGCCGGCCGACCTTTACCTTGAGGGCAGCGACCAGCATCGCGGCTGGTTCCAGTCATCGCTCCTAACCTCAGTGGCCACCCGGGGGACTGCTCCCTATAAGGCGGTTTTGACTCATGGCTTTGTCGTTGACGGCGAGGGCCGGAAAATGTCCAAGTCAATTGGCAATACGATCTTCCCGCAGGAGGTTATCAGGCAGTATGGCGCTGATATACTCCGTCTGTGGGTAGCCTCGGCGGACTATAAGGCAGATATCCGCATCTCCAATGATATTCTCAAGCAACTGGCAGAAGTATACCGGAAAATCCGGAATACGTTCCGCTATATTTTAGGCAGCCTCCATGATTTCAACCCCGATACCGACAAGGTCGCCTACCATCAGTTGCTGGAGATTGACCGCTGGGCGCTTATGCGGCTGGAACAAGTCAGAGCCAAGGTGACTCAGGCTTATGAAGATTATGAGTTCCATCTCCTGTACCATACTGTCCACAACTTCTGTGCTGTAGATCTAAGCGCCTTTTACCTCGATATTCTTAAAGACCGTGTTTACACTGCCTTACCGGCTTCGGTTGAGCGCCGGGCCGCGCAGACAGCTATGTATGAAATTCTCAATACCCTGGTGACAGTTGTCGCGCCGGTGCTGACATTTACCGCGGAAGAGGTCTGGCAGTACATGCCGCAGGCCAAAGGGCGGCCCGAAAGCGTACAATTGGCAAGCTGGCCGGCGGCGCAGCCCGGGTATCTCGATCCGGCGCTGGAGGCCAAGTGGGATAAGATTCTGGCAATGCGCGGGGAAATTACCAAAGCCCTGGAAACTGCCCGCCGTACCAAAGTGATCGGGCATTCGCTGGATGCCGCAGTCACCCTGTATGCCGCCGGTGACGAACTCGCTGCGCTTACTGCGATTCAGGCTGATTTAGCCACACTGCTCATTGTGTCTGATGTAACCTTATTAAATACATTTGCACAAGCTCCGGGTGAAGCCTATCGGGCCGCAGACCTGCAACTGGCAGTTGCCGTTGCGCCGGCACAGGGCCTCAAATGTGAACGCTGCTGGATTTACAGTTCAACCGTGAACCAGGATACAGAGCATCCTTCCCTCTGTGACCGGTGCACTACTGTCGTAAAAAATAGGTAAGCATTTTGAACCGGGAGACTCATCCCGGTTTATTTTTTTTCATTAGGGAATAATAACACAAGTGGAGGACTGTTTGTATGGACAATAAAAATCGGGTACATACTAATCATACTGAGGAAAAACAGCCTGAATTTGTAGCCAAACAGTTGGAACGGCTTGTCAACCGGCTGGAGGCTATGCGGTTTGCTGATTACATGGAAATGCTGGAACGTCCGGCCCGGCTGATTTTCACCAATTTTGTCGCCGGTATTGCCCGCGGTTTAGGAATCGCCATTGGCGCCAGCCTGGTATTTGCCCTGCTGCTCGCTTTTCTCAAACAGCTAATCCTGCTTAACATTCCCGGTATCGGTGGTTTCATTGCCGATATTGTCCGGTTTGTTGAAACCAAAAACGGTACATTTTAAGTAGAATTCCAAGGAGGCTGAACCATGACCAAAGACGTCTTTGACTGTATGCGTGAAAGCCATAGTGTCCGTAATTTTAAATCAGAACAGATTCCTGAACCAACCTTAACGAGAATTCTCGAGGCTGGAAATATGGCGCCAAGCGCCGGCAACCTGCAGCCCTGGTATTTTTATGTAGTACAGGACCTGACGGTAAAAGAAAAACTGGCCAATATCGCCTTCGATCAGGAGCAAATCAGCGATGCCCCCACGGTTGTCGTTGTTTTGGCTGATCCGGCCCGCTCCAATGAGCGTTATGGCGAACGGGGCGCCCAGTTATACTGCCTGCAGGACACGGCCGCAGCCGCCCAAAACATGCTTTTAGCCGCCGAAGGCTTGGGCATTGCCGCCTGCTGGGTCGGCGCCTTTGACGAAAAGAAGGTCGCTGAAATCGTTGAGGCTCCGCCCCGGCTCAGGGCGGTGGCCATGATTTGTCTCGGCTACAGCGATGAACAGCCTAAACAATGCAAGGAACGGCTGCGGCTGGCGGAAGTCGCTAAATTTATTCATTAGAAAGGGGGAGTTACGCTTGCACGCCGTACGATTAGCAAAATACAAAGCCCGGCTGACAGCAAAAAAAGCGGAACTGTCCCATACTGTAGAGCGCCTGGAAACAACCGGGCTAAATTCGGCCGTGTCCGGTACGACAGGTGAATTGTCAACCTATGATAACCATCCGGCCGACCTGGGCAGCGAAACATTTGAGCGCAGCAAGGATTTGGGCCTCAAGGACAATGAACAGGTGCTGTTAAGCAATGTGGAACGGGCCTTGGAAAAAATCCACAATGGCACCTACGGCCGCTGTGACCATTGTGGTGGGATAATAGCCCCCGCGCGGCTGGAGGCACTGCCCTGGGCTACCCAGTGTATGCGTTGCCAGCAGGATTTCGACCAAAAATTAGCTAACGGCGGCCGGCCATTGGAAGAGGAAGTGCTTGCGCCGCCTTTTCACCGCAGTTTTTTGGACACAGATCCACAAGAATCAGTTGGTTATGACGGCGAGGATGCGCTGCAGGCCGTGGCCCGGTACGGGAGTTCTGACACCCCGCAGGATATTCCGGGTTCCTATGATTACAAGGCACTGTTTCCCAACAGCAATGAGCATCAGGGTATTGTTGAACCTGCAGACGCTATCCCCAGCGAACCCGGCGGTGCCAGCCGGCATGCCCGCAAACGCCAAAGATCGGAAACCGGTCGCTAAACTGCCGGTTTCTTTTTACATTACCGGCCAGAACAGTGCAGCCCTGGGCTAAAACACCTGACAGGTCAAATGTGCCCATGCAGGATTTTATCTGTTTTTTGTTTAATTATAGACGTGCAACAGGCATATTATTTAGGTTGCTGAACTAATGACAAACACATAATCTTCTTATATAACCCAGGGTGTGGAGGTGGCTGAATGGCCCGTTCGGAACCAAACTGCATAATAATTGCCAAAATTTGCGTCTTAGGACTGGTTGTAGCCGCTTACTTTGGTGTACCGGGGGTACAGCAGTTTACCACAGAAGGCATTACTTATCTGCGCTATCGAAATTTTGAAGGCCTGCGCCAGTTTATTCTCTCCTACGGTCTCTGGGCGCCACTAACCAGCATTGCCCTTATGACGCTGCAGTCCATGGTACCGTTGGTGCCGGGGCTGATTATAACGATAACAAACGCCTGGATATTTGGCTGGAAATTGGGCACCGTGTATTCCTGGACAGGAGCACTCCTGGGTGCGGGCCTTGACTTTGGCATTGCCCGCTGGTATGGGCGCCCGGTAGTTGAGCGATTTATCAGCGTTAAATACTTGCTATTTACCGATACTTTTTTTAAAAAACATGGTGTTGTGGCGGTATTCATCACCAGACTCGTCCCACTTGTGCCTTTTAAAGTGATAAGCTATGGCGCCGGCCTGACAAAAATTTCTCTGCCGCAGTTTATAGTCGCTACCGCCATCGGCCAGACGCCGGCTATTGTGCTTTATTCGATAGTGGGACAAAATCTGAGCCATGATTTTAAATGGGCTGCGGCCATTACATCACTGCTTATCATAACAGGCTTCATCGTCTATTACTACCGTGACACCTTTGAACGCTACTTTCTGCCCAATAAAAACAAGTAGGCAAGAAACGCGGCAATCTGCGCCGCGCTTCTTTACGTTTGGGAAAAATTCCGGTATCATGTTATCATAGTTTAAGTCATTAAGACGAGAATAGGAGAGAGATTGGTGCCGATATTAGGATTTGGAATCATTGCCGTAGCAGTTATCATCCTTGATCAGTTGTCAAAACAGTATATTCAGGCCCATATGCTGCCCGGGATGTCGCTACCGGTGCTGGATAATATTTTTCATATCACTTATGTGTTAAATCCAGGTGCTGCTTTTGGTATTTTGGAAAATCAGCAGACGTTTTTTATTGTCATTGCTGTGCTTATGCTTGTTCTTACTCTTTATTTTTTCAAACAGATTCCTGATAACTTCCGGTTGATGCGCCTGGGGTTAAGCCTGCTGGCCGGCGGGGCGGTCGGCAATGTGATCGACAGAATCCAAACCGGCTATGTTGTTGATTTTTTTGATTTCCGTATCTGGCCGGTATTCAATGTGGCTGATATTGCGATCGTAACCGGTGTCGGCTGCGTGATTTACACCCTGCTATTTAGGTCTTTCCCTAATGAAAACCAAGAAAAATCAAGATAGGATGATACTGTGGAACAAGAGCAAACACCAGTCAGTCATACCGCAAGTTTTGCGGCTACAGACGCAGAACAGGGCGTCAGGCTGGATATCCTTCTGACAAACCGGTTGCCCGAGCTGTCCCGCTCCCATCTGCAAAAACTGATTGCCGACAAGCTGGTCACTGTTAATGGCAAACCGGTCAAAGCCAACCATAAAACACAGGCTGATGATCAGATTGTCATCGCTTTTCCCGCGGCTAAACCGATAGAAATTGTGGCAGAATCAATTCCGCTTGCCATCCTGTATGAAGATGCCGATATTATTGTCCTGAATAAAGCCCGGGGCATGGTCGTGCATCCAGCAGCCGGCAATTATCAGGGGACACTGGTTAACGCCCTGTTAGAACACTGCACCGACTTATCAGGGATCAATGGCGAGATCCGGCCGGGAATTGTGCATCGCCTTGACAAAGATACTTCCGGGGTGATGGTAGCCGCCAAAAACGACCGCGCCCATCTCGACCTGGCCGGGCAAATTAAAAACCGTACGGCCAGCCGCAAATATCTGGCGATTGTTCATGGCAATATTGCCGAAGAGCAGGGGATCATTAATGCGCCTATCGGCCGTCATCCGTCTGACCGGAAAAAAATGGCGGTCACCTTTAGCAACAGCAAAGAAGCCATTACCCGTTTCCGTGTTGTCGAGCGGTTCGTTAATTATACCTTGGTTGAATGCAAGCTGCAGACAGGACGCACCCATCAAATCCGGGTACATATGCAATATATAGAGCATCCGGTTGTGGGCGATCCTAAATACGGACCGGGAAAAAGGCATTTTGCCATCACCGGGCAGGCACTCCATTCGGCTGAGCTTTCACTCCGGCATCCGGCTACCGGTGAGAGCATGATATTTACCGCCCCCCTGCCTGACGATATGGCTGCTATACTTAACCAACTGAAAACAACAAAAAGAGAGGAGCAGTAATACTATGGCTAAACACGTAAATTTAGTAGACAAGGCTGTAATTATGGACGCCCAAGCCGTTAAACGGGCCCTTACCCGCGTAGCCCATGAAATTGTGGAGCGCAATAAGGGGGTCGGCGACTTAACCCTGGTTGGCATCAGAACGCGCGGCGTGCCGTTAGCCCAGCGCATAGCCGAAGAAATTAAACGGATTGAGGGCATTGAATTACCGGTAGGGGTGCTGGATATCACCCTGTACAGGGATGACCTGTCTACACTGGCTTATCAGCCGATTGTCCATGAAACACTGATACCTTTTTCGATTAATGACAAAAAAGTTGTCCTTATTGACGACGTTTTATTTACCGGGCGCACGGTGAGGGCAGCGCTGGATGCCATCATGGATATCGGCCGGCCGGCGGCCATTCAGCTGGCTGTGCTAATTGACCGGGGCCATCGCGAGCTCCCGATAAGGGCCGATTATGTGGGCAAAAATGTACCGACTTCAGGCAAAGAAATAGTCAGCGTACAGCTGACTTCAGTCGATGGCAGCGAGCAGGTTGTCATCAAGGAAATGGTCACCGGTTGAGCAATTGTTGCCCCAGGGCTTCGTCAGGTGTTACATAGACGGTATTTTGATGATCATAAATGACAAAACCGGGTTTAGCCCCGGAGGGTTTGCGGACATAGCGCCGCCTGGTATAATCGACCGGAACATTGGTTGACTGGCGACTTTTGCTAAAATAGGCGGCTAAGCGGGCGGCTTCTTGGATGGCCTGATCCGTAATGACCCGGTTTTCGCCCCGGATAATAACATGGGACCCCGGTATATCCTTGGTGTGCAGCCATATGTCGTCAGGCTGAGCCTGCTTAAAGGTCACAAGATCATTCTGGCGATTATTTTTGCCGATAATAAGGCTAAAGCCTTCACTGCTTTTAACCATGAGCGGGGAAGAGGGCACAGCCGGCGGGCGCCGCTTGTCTGAGGTTTTCAGATAGCCGGCACTGATTAGCTCCTGCCGCACTTCATTCACTTCAGCGCTGGTAAAGGCGTGAGCGAGCGCGAGCGCAATACTCTCTAAATAAACAAGCTCATTCTGACATTCTTTGAGCTGACCGGCCAAATGCTCCCCCGAGCGTTTGGCCTTATTGTATTTTATATAATATTGCTGTGCATTCTCCAGCGGTGACAGGTCAGGGTCCAATTTAATCATAACCTGCTGCGCTTCCGGCTCCGCACTATATATGTCAAACAGCGCCTGTTCGGAGACGCCGGGAGTAACAGTATACAGGTTAGCCATTAGAATATCGCCGTATTTTCTAAGTTCACCGGCGTTTTCCGCCTGCGACAGCTCGCCTGCCAGCACAGAGCGCTTGCGGGTCAGCCTGCCTGATTCCGCTGCCAGCAGCTTATTCAGGGTTTCTTTCTCCGGCACCGGGGGACGGCCCTGATATTTGTCAAAATGCTCAACAGCAGCACTCATGCTGGGGAAAGTGAGGAGCTCATACTGGCTGAGATGCCCGGGGACAAAGGCGGCTATCGCCAGCGGCCGCTGCCCCTCGGCCATAATACTGGGGGTGACCTGGCCCGCTTTCAGGGATGCGGCAATACTCGCCACCGCTTCGCTTAAGGCAGCGGCATCGGCGGCATCAAGCTCCCGGAGGATGATATCAGGCAAAAAACCGCCCCGCCAGGCAATCTCCCGCGCTGTAAGCGGTCCCAGACCAATGCCTGTGGCCGTAATCGCTTTGCTGAGCGAGCCGGCAGGCGCTGCCAGGACCTTTTCCGCAAAGAGAGACGGATCTGTTGTCAGGATATTCAACCTATCCTGACCAGGCGGGTAAACATAGGCTTTACCAGGCAGTACCTGACGGTAACGGCTGACCTGGGCACTCACCCGCTTGACAGCGTCAACTATGATATTATCCTGCGTTAAGATAATGTTGCTGTGCTTGCCCATGATTTCAACAATCAGGCGTTTGGTAACAATGATGCCCCGCTCACCGCGCACATCGATATTGATGTTTACAATCCGGTCAAGACTATGCTGTTCAATACCGGCAATGCGCCCGTCTTCCAGGTGTTTTCGCAACAGCATGCAAAAGTTGGGAGCCACAGCCGGATTCTCCGGCGCCGCGGCCGTAAGCAGCAGTTTGGGGCGCTCCGGGTTGGCCGAAAGCAAAAACCGCAGGGTTGATCCCGGCTGCCGTACCCACAGCAAAAGCGAATAGGGGTCCGGCTGGAACACTTTATCAATCCGCCCGCCTGCGAGCGAGCCATTAAGCTCCCCGACCAGCGGGGCAAGCGATAATCCGTCAAGATTCATTGTCGAAACCTCCGTCAGCGAATAACAATTTGCCAATAGTATATCACCCCTGCAATTAGCGGTCAAACCCGGTCTAATTCGCCACTTAGCGGAATATCATGGTTAATAAGGCAAAATGCATTGTTAACGAGGTGGCTGCATGAACAGGGAAAAATGGTATACACGCACACCAGATGAAGCGGTTCAATTCTGGCAAACCAGTTTTGCAGATGGTTTATCCACTGCTGAGGTAAAGATCAGACTGGACAAATTCGGCTTTAATGAACTGGCCGAAAAAGAAAAGGTGCCGTGGTGGAAACGTTTTTTAGCACAATTTCAGGATTTTATGGTATTAGTCTTGCTTGGAGCTACGTTAATATCGGCCTTATTGGGTGAATATGCCGACGCCGTCACGATCTTAGTCATTGTCCTGATGAATGCCATTTTAGGCTTTATTCAGGAATACCGGGCCGAACAATCACTGTCTGCGCTAAAAAAACTGGCATCGCCCACCGCCAGAGTAGTTAGAAACGGCATGGTGCAGCAAATTCCCGCCCGGGAGCTGGTGCCTGGCGACATACTGGTGCTTGAAGCCGGTGATAAGCTGGCAGCCGATGGCCGGCTGATTAACGTCCATAATCTAGAGGCAGAGGAGGCGGCCCTCACCGGCGAATCTCTGCCGGTCCGCAAAGTAGCCGACCGCAGCTTTAATGAAGATGTTCCGCTCGGCGACAGGAAAAACATGGTCTATGCCGGCACCAGCATAGTCAGAGGACGGGGAAAAGCGGTAGTATGCGCGGCTGGTATGGCCACAGAAGTGGGGCATATTGCCGGCCTGATTCAGGAGACAGCCGAAGAAATCACCCCCCTGGAGAGACGGCTGGACCACCTGGGCAGACTGCTGGTGTGGGGCTGCCTGGCGATTTGTTTAATTGTTGTCGTTACCGGTGTAATCAGAGGAGAATCCTTATTTCTGATGTCTATGGCCGGTATCAGCCTGGCCGTTGCGGCTATCCCCGAAGGCTTGCCCGCCATTGTAACTGTGGCCCTGGCGCTCGGGGTTCAGCGCATGATTAAGCAGCGGGCCATTATCCGCAAACTGCCGGCGGTTGAAACCCTTGGCTGCACAACCGTAATCTGCTCCGATAAAACAGGAACTCTAACCCAGAACCAGATGACAGTAAGACAGGTATTTGCTAACGGCAATACATATGATGTCACCGGAACCGGTTATGATATAAAAGGCAATATCCTGTTTAACCAGCAGCCGGTTGCGATCAGCCAGGATAAAGCCCTGCAGCAGTGCCTGACAATTGGTGTTCTCTGCAATAACAGCACTTTAAAGCAAAATAATATTGCCATTACAGGTATCTGGCGCAATAAAACTGAAACAGGCTGGTCGATTGAGGGCGATCCTACCGAAGGCGCCATGATTGTTGCCGCCGCCAAAGCGGATATCTGGCAGTCGGCAATAGAAAAGAGTCAGCAGCGGGTAGCTGAAATTCCGTTTGAATCGGAACGCCGCCGCATGTCGGTTATCTATCGCGATGGCAGCAGCAATAATATTCTTTATGTCAAAGGCGCACCTGATATCATCACCGAATTATGCCGTTATCATCACACACCGGCCGGCCCTGCTACTATGACCAGTGAGTACAGGGCCGGCATAAACAGCATTATCGAACAAATGTCGTCCCAGGCCCTGCGGGTCCTGGCAGTGGCTTACCGCCGCCTGACACCGTCTCAGGCCAAGAACCCCGATGAGTCTATCGAGACGGAGCTGGTGTTTGCCGGGTTAATCGGCATGATCGATCCGCCGCGCGACGAAGCCAAGGCCTCGATTGCCTTGTGCCGCGAAGCCGGTATCAAAACGGTAATGATTACCGGGGATCATAAGAATACCGCCATTGCCATCGCCCAGGAACTGCATATATACAGGGACGGGCAGCATAAAGCCCTCACCGGGGCCGAGCTTGATGCGATGAGCGAAGGCGAGCTTGATGCCATCGTCAATAAAGTCACTGTATATGCCCGTGTATCGCCGGCCCATAAATTAAGAATTGTCCGGGCCCTTAAGCGTCAGGGCCATATTGTGGCCATGACGGGCGACGGGGTTAACGACGCCCCGGCAATAAAAGAGGCAGATATCGGGGTTGCCATGGGAATTTCCGGCACTGATGTCACGAAAGAAGCCTCCGCTATGGTACTGGCCGACGACAACTTTGCAACAATTGTCGCCGCAGTGGAGGAAGGCCGTGGCATTTATGATAATATCAGGAAATTTATCAGGTACTTGCTATCCTGCAATATCGGCGAAGTGCTGACTATGTTTTTAGCAGCGCTGCTGGGCCTGCCGATGCCGCTGCTGCCTGTGCAGATATTGTGGGTGAACCTTGTTACCGACGGCCTGCCGGCCATGGCGCTGGGTGTCGACCCCAATAATCCCAATATTATGAAGCGTCCGCCCCGTCATCCGGGAGAAAGTGTTTTTTCGCGCGGTTTAAGCCGGAAAATTATCGGCCGGGGTATTCAAATAGGTTTAAGCACACTTTTTGTCTTTAGTGTGATATACTATCTACAGAATGATTTGGCGCTGGCCAGAACAGCAGCCTTTGCGACCCTGGTATATTGCCAGATGTTCCACGTATTTGACTGCCGTTCCGAAACGGCAACCATTTTTGAGCTTACCTTTACCAGTAATAAATATTTGCTGGCCGCCGTAACATTCTCTACTGTTATGCAGCTTTCTGTCATGTACATCCCCTTTTTAAGCGCTATTTTTTCCACTGTGCCGCTTTCATTGGGCGACTGGGCGCTTGTCCTCACCGTTTCCGGCTGGACACTGATAGTAAACGGCTGCAAACACATATTCAAACGCCGGCCGGCGCGGCGTACGATTTTGCCGCAAAACCGGTAACTATACTCTAGGAGGAATAGTATGCAGTTTACAAAGTGGCATGGATTGGGTAATGATTTCGTAATTATCAACAGTGAAACAGAACATATTTCTGATTACCGGCGCCAGGCGCTGGCCGTTTGTGACCGTCATTTCGGCATTGGCGCCGACGGGCTTGTTGTGCTCTCGCCCTCAGCTATTGCTGATTTTAAAATGCAGATCTTTAATTCTGACGGCAGTGAAGCCGACATGTGCGGTAATGCGACCCGGTGTGTGGCCCGCTATCTCTATGAAACCGGCCTTACGGATAAAACAACGATCACCCTAGACACCCTGGCCGGCATTATCACGCCGGAGCTGATATTTGATCAGGATACACTGGTAACAGTTAAGGTGGATATGGGCGAACCGAAACTTACCCGCGGTGAAATCCCAATGACCGGTAATGCCGATGACAAGGCAATTGCCGCAGCCATTGAGATCGACGGCCAAACCTATCGGTTCACCGCGCTCTCCATGGGCAATCCTCACTGCGTCATTTTTGTTGATGACGCAGCCGCCGTTGACCTGGCCGCCATTGGACCGAAATTGGAGACCCATCCCCTCTTTCCCCGTAAAACCAATGTTGAGTTTATTGAGGTCATTGACCGGCAGACCCTGAGAATGCGTGTCTGGGAAAGGGGGGCCGGCATAACCAAGGCCTGCGGCACCGGAGCCAGCGCTGCGGTAGTGGCTGCCGTGCTCAACGGTCATACCGACCGGCAGGCGACTGTCAAGCTGGACGGCGGTGACCTGTTTATCCACTGGGCCGACAATAATCATATCTATAAGTCGGGCCCGGCGGTTGAGGTATTCAGGGGCGAATACTTATTGTAAACAGACACGGCCGGCGTCAAGCTTTGGGGCGAAAGCGCCGTTGCCTTTAGCCGGTTAGCCCTGCTGACAAGGTACTAAAAACCGGCTCGCCTTGAGCCGGTTTCTACATAAGTTATCCCTGCAAAAAAAGGAATTCTTCGGACCTGTGCCTAATAGTAATAGCAAAGATATTTTGTCATCGGAGGTGTTTAGGTGAGGTTTCTTTCCGCTTTTTTTCTCAGCCTGCTGCTCCTGGTCTCCATTCCCTGGCCTGGGGGGGCCATATCATTAGTAAATAAAGAAGTCATCCTTGAAGCGCAGGATTACGGCATAAAACGTAAGCAGCTGGCACTTACGGAGTTTCTTGCCCCCTGGCTTGTTTATGAGGAAAAAGCTCCTATACTTAATGAAACAACGGAAAAAGCTTATTTATATACACCTTTTTTGCTGATAGCTAACGATGCCCGGGATAAAGTCCGGAGCAAGCAGGTTGTGGAGCTGGCCGACAGTGAAAAAATTCTTGCCGATTATGCCGGCTGTCTGGTTTTTAGTATAACTGCCAATGGTAACAGCCCTAATTTTACCGACGGAGTTCAGGTCACCCTCAGGCAGGAGAAGAAGGTGTTTAAACCCTACCATGCAGTGGCAAACCCGCCCGTCAAAACCCCACGCTTTCCTGACAAACCCCAATATACGGCCCATTCTTATTTTTATTTTTCCGATAAAGATATTCAGCTGAATAAACCAATTACTTTACTCGTCATCACCAAGGATAAGCAGGAGCGCCGCTTTTACTTCGATTTGCCGAATTTTAAATGATTACCTGCCAAAAATGGAGTTTATCTCCATTTATTTTTTTTGTAAAAAGGGATTTAGCATGAATAAAGCGAAATAACAGGTAAAATCTACGGGTTAAAATTGTATTATCAGTCAATAATAACATACGCAAAGGCAGGTGCAGGTTTCGTGCTAAAAAGTATGACCGGATTTGGCCGGGGTGAATATATTGATTCAAGCCATCGGATTGTGGTCGAAATTAAAGCGGTAAACCACCGGTATAATGAGATTGTGATCCGTATGCCAAAAACGTTCGGCAGTCTGGAGGACAAAATTCGCCGCAGTATTGCCAATACTATTTTGCGTGGCCGGATCGATGTTTTTATCACAGTGGATGAATACGGAGAAAAGAAACGGACGGTAAGGGTTGACAAAGAATTGGCAATAGCTTACCATAATGCAATGAGAGAATTAGCCGGTATCGTGGAAATGCCAGCCAGCGATAATATCTTTCATCTTGCCAGATATCCTGATGTGCTCAGGGTGGAGGAGATAACGGAAGATGTTGAGCAATTATGGCCTAAACTGGGTGCGGCGATTGAAGCGGCGATACTTAATTTGATGAAAATGCGGGAAACGGAAGGAGCCAATATTGAGCGCGACCTGTTGGAGCGGGTTGATAAACTGTACACATATATAGCCAGCGTTGAAGAGCGAGCCCCGCAGATCCTGAGTGAATACCGGGAGAAGCTGCTGCTGCGCATGCGGGAACTGCTGGCCGCGGCCGGAGCTGAACCTGATGAAGCCAGGCTGATCCAGGAAACCGCACTGTTTGCCGACCGAACAAATGTCACTGAAGAAATTGTACGCCTAAAAAGTCATTTATCGCAATTCAAAGCAACGGTTACAGCAACGGAAGCGGTTGGACGTAAGCTGGACTTTATCGTGCAGGAGATTAACCGGGAAACAAATACCATTGCTTCTAAAGCCAACGATTCGACAATTGCCAATGTGGTCGTTGAAATTAAAAGTGAAATTGAGAAGGTCAGAGAGCAAATCCAAAACATAGAGTAATATAGGAGAAAGCTACGTCTAACAGCCTATAAATGTCATAGGAGGAGTCTTAATGGATATAAAGTTGATCAACATTGGCTTCGGTAATATCGTATCAGCTAACAGGATTATCTCTATTGTCAGCCCGGAATCCGCTCCTATTAAAAGGATTATTCAGGAAGCCCGCGATCGGGGGATGCTTATTGATGCTACATATGGACGCCGGACCCGTGCGGTAATTATCACTGACAGCGACCACGTCATTTTATCGGCTGTACAACCGGAAACAGTGGCCCACCGTCTAACAAGCAAAGATACCAGTGATGAATCGGCGGAATAACTGCCCGGAAGGAGATTGACGATGGCGCAGCAAGGAATTTTGATTGTTATTTCCGGACCTTCCGGCACCGGAAAAGGTACTATTTGCCGTGAGTTGCTGCGTAGCAATCCCCGTCTGAAATACTCGATATCAGCCACTACACGCCCGCCGCGGGTGGGAGAGGTAGATGGGGTAAACTACCTGTTTACTGGCAAAGATCAGTTTAAGAAAATGATTGAAAACGGCGAATTGCTGGAATGGGCCGAAGTGTACGGTAATTTCTACGGCACACCACGCCAATATGTGCTTGACCAGCTAAATAACGGGTATGATGTCGTACTGGAAATTGATACCCAGGGAGCCATGAAGGTCAAGGATAATTTCTCGCAGGGTGTTTATGTATATGTTGTCCCGCCTTCCCTTAATGAGCTGGCTGACAGGATTTATAAACGCGGCACCGACAGCCCTGATGTGATTAGAAAACGCTTGCATTGCGTAAGCAGTGAGCTTAAGCTGGCGCGCAACTATCATTATATCGTGGTCAATGATCAGGTAGCTGCCGCTGTCCAAAGAATTGAAACGATAATCACTGCCGAAAAATACCGGGCAGAACGGAATATCGATTTAATCGACAGTCTCTACCGTTCAAAGTGTATAGGCACACCTTCAAGTAAAGGCTAGGGGGAAACATAATGATTAATCCATCTTTAGATGTTTTAGTAGAGAAAGTTGACAGTAAATACACACTGGTGGTGCTTGCGGCCAAACGGGCAAGAGAAATAATGGACGGAAAGCCGTCTTTAGCAGAATCAAAATCCAATAAGCCTGTTACAATTGCCCTGGAAGAAATAGCCCAGCGGAAAATAACCTACGAACGCACCAAAACCGGCATTAAATAGGAGGAAGCCATGTCCTCAGGTCAAACGATTGTCATGGGTGTTGCCGGCGGCATTGCTGCCTATAAAGCAGTCGATGTTGTCAGCCGTTTAAAAAAAACCGGCTGCAATGTTTATGTCATCATGACAAAAGCCGCCACTGCTTTCGTTACGCCGCTCACCTTCCGGGAAATCAGCGGCAATCCGGTTGTCACCGATATGTGGGAAGAGCCCAAAACCTGGAATGTCCAGCATATTGCCCTGGCTTCACAGGCTGATTTATTTTTAGTTGCCCCGGCAACAGCCAATATTATCGGCAAAATTGCCAATGGTATTGCCGACGATATGCTTACAACCACCGTCATGGCCACTACGGCGCCGGTTATGCTCGCGCCGGCTATGAATACAAATATGTTTCTCAATCCGGTCACACAGCAAAATCTAATTAAGCTAAAAAGCTTAGGTTATCATATTATGGAACCGGCCTCAGGTATGCTGGCTTGTGGAATCGAAGGACCCGGCCGGTTACCCGAACCGGCCGCGATTGTGGAGAAGCTCCTGTCTATCCTGCATCCCCGCCGTGAGCTGGCGGGGAAACGCCTGCTGGTTACTGCCGCCGGCACCAGGGAACCCATCGACCCTGTCAGATACCTTGGCAACCGTTCCAGCGGTAAAATGGGCTATGCCCTGGCCCAGGCAGCGGCAGCGCGTGGTGCTGAAGTTATTTTAATTTCCGGACCGTCCAGCTTGCCTGTACCGCCGGGCATTACCATAAAGAGGGTAGAAACAGCGGCGGAGATGCACAATGCCGTTCTGGCCGACTTTGACGCCGTTGATATCGTCGTTAAAGCCGCGGCTGTTGCCGATTACCGGCCTGAACTGGCAGCAGAGCAAAAAATAAAAAAAACCGGCCAGGCACTGACCCTGAATCTGGTCAAAAATCCGGATATTTTGCATGATTTGGGCCAGCGGAAAAAGCAGCAGCTATTAATTGGCTTTGCGGCTGAGACAGAAGGCCTGATCGAACATGCCCAGGAAAAACTGCGCAAGAAAAACCTGGATATGATTGTAGCCAATGATGTCACTTTACCTGGTGCCGGTTTTAATCTGGACACCAATATCGTAAAAATTGTTCACAAAAACGGCTTGGTAGAAGCACTGCCACTGCAAAGTAAACAGCAGGTTGCAGAAATCATTTTAGACAGAATTTGTGCTATGCTGACAAATTCTACTTGATTTTTTTTATTAATTCGATTAAAATTTGATATGAAAATTGCATACTCTATACTCATCAAGAGTTGGTGGAGGGACTGGCCCGATGAAACCGCGGCAACCATTTAGCATTATTCGGCTAAAAACGGTGCCAATTCCGGCGGCAAGACCGTAAGATGGGAGTGAAAGAAAAAATCACACCCCCTTGCGGGGGTTTTCTTTTTTTAAATATAACAGGGAGGGATACTGATCTTGGAAAAAAAACGCGTGCTTTTTACTTCTGAATCTGTCACGGAAGGCCATCCGGATAAGATAGCCGACCAAATTTCCGACAGTGTGCTTGATGCGATTCTGGCTCATGACCCGTCAGCCCGGGTTGCCTGCGAAACCCTGGTAACAACCGGTATTGTGCACGTAGTGGGAGAAATCACCACTAATTGCTATGTAGATATTCCCAAAATTGTCCGTGAAACCATCAAGAGTATCGGCTATACCCGGGCCAAATATGGTTTTGACGGTGAAACCTGCGGTGTGTTAACCTCGATTGACGAACAATCGCCGGATATTGCCCTGGGAGTGGACAAGGCCTGGGAAGCAAAACAGGGCGATATGGACGCGATTGAAGCCATTGGAGCCGGCGATCAGGGGATGATGTTCGGCTATGCCACCAACGAAACCCCCGAATATATGCCGCTGCCAATCGCTTTAGCCCATAAACTGGCCCGCAGACTGTCCGAGGTCCGTAAAAGCGGTGAGCTCGGCTACCTCCGTCCTGATGGCAAGACCCAGGTTACAGTTGAGTATGAAGATGGCAAACCGGTACGCATTGATACGATTGTTGTGTCCACTCAGCACAGCCCGGAAGTAGACCGCGAAACTATCGAAAAGGATCTAATCGCCGCCGTCGTCGTGCCGATCGTGCCCCAGGATCTGTTAGACGCCAAAACAAAATATTATATCAACCCGACCGGTCGTTTCGTGGTCGGCGGACCGCAAGGCGATGCCGGTTTAACAGGACGGAAAATCATCGTTGACACCTATGGCGGCATGGCCCGGCATGGCGGTGGCGCTTTTTCGGGTAAAGACCCAACAAAGGTCGACCGTTCCGCTGCTTATGCTGCCCGCTATGTAGCCAAAAACGTAGTTGCCGCCGGCTTAGCCGATAAATGCGAAATCCAACTGGCCTATGCCATCGGTATTGCCCGGCCGGTTTCCGTTATGGTAGAGACATTCGGTACTGCGAAAATTTCCGAATCGAAAATAGTTGAACTCATCAATAAGCATTTTGATTTAAGACCGGCCGGTATTATTAAATCCCTGAATCTCCGGCGGCCGATTTACCGTCAGACTGCTGCCTATGGCCATTTTGGCCGCACCGATGTCAGCCTGCCCTGGGAGCAGACCGACAAAGCGGAAATTCTGCACAAAGAAGCAAATCTGTAGCTAATTAATTAGCGGCCAATGGTAATACTAACAATGGTGGACACTCAAGTCAGTAACAAGGAGGTATTCCATTGGCTACACAGAAAAACACCAAACAATCCATCTACCGTGTTGGAGGCCTTAAAGGCGACCATTGCCGGGATCGTATTGAGCATACTTTGTCCCATCTTCATGGTGTCTCCTCAGTAAAGGTGTCCTTAACCAACCATCAGGTTGCAGTCACCCATGACGAAGCGGTTACTCCCAGCGGCTATATTGAAGAAACGCTGCAATCACTGGGCTATTCCATTCAGGGTTAGGAAGTGTGCTTATATGAAGCTTCGTTTTTCGCCGCTGCGCCGACACCGGGCCAGACGTTTTTTTAAACGTTTGCCAATGGACACTGGGTTTGACTGGGAAATGGCCGCTCATTATCCGGATAACCGCCAGCAGGTATTTGACAAGTAAAAAGCGAATATCTATTTATAATTAAAAAGGGGACTGCACAGTCCCCTTCTCTTTATTCGGCGATAAGTGGTGAGACTATGGCAAATACTGCCCAGATTATTGTTAACATTCCGGCCCGCGGCCTTGACCGGCCTTTTTCTTATACGATTCCGGCCCATCTGGACAATGCCCGGGTGGGCTGCCGGGTACTTGTGCCTTTTGGCAGCCGTAAGGTGGAAGGATTTATCATTGGCCTGGAACCGGAAAAAGCCGAAGGCTTAAAACCAATTTTTGAGATTTTGGATCAGGAGCCCTGGTTTGACAGCAATATGCTGAACACGGCCAGATGGTTAAGTGATTATTACCTGTGTTCACTAAGCGAAGCCATGCGCCTGTTTATTCCCGGTCAGTCGGGCATCAAAACCCAGAAGGCCTATCAGGCGCCGGCCGGTGTCGACCTTGAGCAGGCAGCGGTTTTATTAAGCAAGAAACCGGAAGAATTCCGGCTGGTGCTTACCTATATATATGAACACGGCCCTGTCGCCCTGGCTGATTTTGCCAAGCTGACAAGCAACCCGGAAGCTATGATAAAATTCTTTTTACAGCATAAACTAATTGTCAGTGCCGATATTGTCCGCAAGCGAGGCAAAGCCAGCGCAACAACAATCATTGATCTGGCGGTCAGCCGCGAAACCGCCGCTCAGCTTGAGCAAAATCTCCCGCAAAACAAGGCGGCTCAGCGCCGGCTGCTTAACGCTTTGCTGGCTGCGCCCGGCAGCCTTGCCACGGCCCAGCTGCGCAGTCTCGGCATCACGCCGGCCACAGTGAAAAAGCTGGCAGAACAGGGCCTCATCACAACCCGGCAGCTGCCTCTATTCAGAAACAGCTATGCCGGGGGCTGCCTGCAGACGCCGGCAGTAGACCTGACAGCAGAACAGGCAGCGGCACTTGCCCAAATTATACCGGCAATTAAGGCCGGCCTTCATACCTCGTTCTTAGTGCATGGTGTTACCGGCAGCGGCAAGACCCTGGTTTATATCAGGGCCGTGGCCGAGGCAAGACGCCTTAGCCGGCAGGCAATCGTACTGGTGCCGGAAATTGCGTTGACAAGCCAGATTGTAGCCCGTTTTAAAGCCGCTTTCGGCGAAGATGTTGTTGTCATGCACAGTAAACTGTCTGTCGGCGAACGGCATGATGCGTGGCGCCGTCTGCAGACAGGCCAGGCAGGCATTGTTATCGGCGCCCGGTCGGCCTTATTTGCCCCGGCCGGCCGGTTAGGCCTGATTATTATTGATGAAGAGCATGAATTTACTTATAAGCAGGAAGAAACACCCCGCTATCATGCCCGGGAGGTCGCCTTAGCCAGAGCCAGACTGTCCGGGGCCGTTGTGGTCCTTGGCAGTGCAACCCCTGCGGTTGAGACCTATTACCGGGCCCAGCGGGGCGACCATGTGTTTATCCCGCTGAACCAGCGGGTCGATAATACACCGATGCCTGAGGTTACCATTGTCGACATGCGCCAGGAACTGGCCCAGGGCCGCCGCAGTGTTATCTCCCAGGCCCTGAAGGATATGCTGACAGAAGCGCTGGCCAAGCACGAACAGGCGGTCATCCTGCTGAACCGGCGCGGTTATTCCACTTTTGTGCTGTGCCGCGAATGCGGCCATGTGCTTACATGCCCGCATTGCGACATTTCCCTGGTTTATCACGCCACTGCCAATGTATTGCGCTGCCACTACTGCCGGGAGCGTCATATCGTGCCCGATATCTGTCCGGAATGCGGCAGCCGCTATATCCGCTATTTTGGCGCCGGCACGCAAAAAGTGGAAGAAGCGCTGGCCGCCGCCTTTCCGGCCGCCCGCATCATCCGCATGGATCAGGACACAACAGGCGGTAAAATGGCCCATGACAAAATATTGTCATCCTTCGCCGCCGGCGCCTATGACATTCTCCTGGGCACGCAGATGGTGGCCAAAGGCCATGATATCCCGAACGTTACGGCCGTCGGCATCATCTCTGCCGATACAGCCCTGAATCTGCCTGACTTTCGTGCCGCCGAAAAAACCTTTGCCCTGCTGACGCAGGCGGCCGGGCGGGCGGGCCGCGGCAAAAAATCCGGCCGGGTGGTTATGCAGACCTACAACCCGGAACACTATGCGATTACCGCCGGCGCCAGCCATAATTACCAGGCCTTTTATGAGCACGAAATCGCCTGCCGCCGCCAGTTAAATTACCCGCCCTATGCCAATCTGGTGAAAATAACCGTTCACGGAACTGACGAAATAACCGTTCACCGCAATGCTAACCAATTGGCAGCAGAAATTTCCCAAGCGCCGGGATTGGCAGAGTCTGCCGTTATTGGTCCGTTTCCGGCCGCGGTGAATAGAATAAAAGATATCTTCCGGGCGAATATCCTCATAAAAACCCAGATGTTGCCCATTGTGGTCAAACAGCTGACAGGCCTGGGTCTGGCCAGCCGCCGCGATATCATTGTCGACATTGACCCGATAAATGTCCTTTAGGCATAGCCGGCACCTTTCGCAGTAAACAAAATTATGGTAAAATTTTTTTAATTGGTTTGATGTAAGAGGAGGTAAATACGTTGGCGGTAATGGAAATTAGAAAAGCAGGCGACAAGATCCTGAAAGAATTGGCAGTGCCTGTCGATAAAATTGACCGTAAAATTAGAAGCTTACTTAATGACATGGCTGAAACCATGTATGCTGCCGATGGGGTAGGGCTGGCAGCCCCGCAGGTGGGGGTGTCCCAGCGCATCGTCGTTATCGACGTGGGCGATGGTCTGCTCGAACTTATCAACCCGGTAATTATTGCCAAGGACGGCTGCGAAACCGGCACCGAGGGTTGTTTAAGCGTTCCCGGTATGTGCGGTGAGGTTGAACGCTATGCCACGGTTACGGTTGAGGCCGTAAACAGGAACGGCAAGAAGATTCAGATTAACGGCTCCGGTCTCCTGGCCCGTGCCCTCCAGCACGAAATAGACCATCTTAATGGTATCTTATTCATTGAGTTAGCCAAAACCATGCGCAAGGGGTAATCGAATGGAAAAACTACGTGTAGTGTTTATGGGAACGCCGGAATTTGCCGTACCCTGTTTAGCAATGCTGATTAAAGAAGAGTTTCCGGTAGCTGCTGTTGTTACCCAGCCTGACCGTCCCAAAGGCCGGGGGCAAAAGCTCGCTTATTCGCCTGTTAAAGAAGCGGCGCTGCGCCATAATATACCTGTTTTGCAGCCGGAAACGATCAAGACTGATGAATTTTATAACCAGCTAAGCGCTTTGGCACCGGATGTCATTATTGTTGTCGCCTTCGGCCAGATTCTCCCGCGGAGAATTTTGACGCTGCCGCCCCACGGCTGTATCAATGTCCATGCTTCCTTATTGCCAAAATACCGGGGAGCAGCGCCAATACACTGGGCCATTATCAATGGCGAAACCAAAACCGGGATTACCACTATGCACATGGACACCGGCCTGGACACCGGCGACATGATTTTAAAAGCTGAACTGCCCATTCTGCCAACCGATACTACCGGCAGCCTCCATGACAAACTCCGGGACTTAGGTGCCAGCGTGCTTGCCGATACACTGCAGCGCCTGGAGGCCGGCCACGCGCCACGGACCCCGCAGGTTGAGGCTCAGTCCACTTACGCGCCCTTGCTTGACCGGGATACGGAACGGATTGACTGGCAGCAGCCGGCTGTTGCCATCCACAATCTGGTGCGGGGACTTAATCCCTGGCCCGGTGCCTACTGTACCCTGCAAAATAAAACAATGAAAATTTGGCAGACTAATATCCATAACGAAACACAGGCCTGTACAAAACCTGGACGGGTTGTGCAAATAACCAAAGCCGGGCTGGTTGTTGAAACCGGCAGGGGATTGATTGAACTACTGGAGGTACAGCCTGCATCAAAACGACGGATGACGGCCAGCGACTGTGTTTGCGGCTACTGCCTCAACGTAGGCAACCTATTTGAATAGAAGGTGGCAATTATGATAGATATCGTACACAGGCCCCGCAAACGTCTTTTTTTAGCGCTAATCCTCATTAGCCTGCTGCTGGCAGTCATATCCGGCTACGGCCTGTGGGTGGTCAGCCTGCCCGGTTTAACCAATATCAGCAGTTATTTGCCCCTGCTGCTTGGTCTATTGCTGGCAGCAGTGATTCTGGCCGCTGTCTGCGGTGTTGCCGGTATCCTGCTGGCAATCCTCGGGGTCAGGACTTTGGGGGTTTTTCAGGGCTTGGCCTGGTCGGCCATCAACCTCTTATTTCCGATCGCAATTTGCCTGGGTAAATTGTTTGATGTCGATAAAGAACGGATTGAACGCTCTTTTATTGAGGTCAGCAACCATTTAATCAGGCAAAAGAATATAAAAGTACAACCGGCCAAACTGCTGATTATGACGCCGCACTGCCTGCAGCAGGAGGCTTGCCCGCATAAAATAACCCGTGATGTGTCCAACTGCCATCACTGCGGCCAATGCCAAATAGGTGATCTCTTAACCCTGGCCAACCGTTACGGCGCCCAACTGGCGGTCGTGACCGGCGGTACCTTGGCCAGAAAGGTAATAAAAGGTATTCGCCCCCACGCAGTACTGGCCATTGCCTGTGAGCGCGATCTGACAAGCGGTATCCAGGATGTGTTTCCCTTGCCGGTAATCGGCGTTCTCAACAGCCGGCCATTTGGCCCCTGCTGCAATACACGGGTTGACCTAAAAAAAGTGGAAGAGGTTATTCAAGGCTTCATAAAAACCACTTAGAAATCAAAAAAAGATGGTGGCTCTATATGACTGCAAAAAAAATTGATGCCAGGGAAGTCGCCCTAAAAATAATTAATGACATTGAAACAAACGGCGCTTATGCCAACCTTGCCCTGACCCGCGAGCTAAACCGCCAGTTGTCCCAGGGACCGCTTTCCGATCAGGACCGGCGGTTTATCACCGAACTGGTTTATGGCACCGTTAAAGCCGGAGCTACTTTGGACTGGATGCTCAGCAGCTATCTGAGCCGGCCGCTGGCCAAAGTGGCGCCTGTTATCAGAAATATTCTGCGCTTAGGTATGTATCAGCTGTTTTTTTTAGAAAAAGTACCGGCTGCGGCCGCCTGCAACCAGGCCGTCGAACTGACCAAAAAATACGGACATGCCGGTACTGTTAAGTTTGTCAACGGAGTGCTGAGAAATGCTGCCCGCAGCCCGGAAAAAATAGTATATCCCGACCCGGATAAAGAACCGGTACAATATCTGGCCCTTACCTATTTCCACCCTGAATGGCTGATTACCCGCTGGCTGGCGCGACTCGGAGCCGCCGCCTGTCAGGAATTATGCCAGATCAATAATACTACACCACCGCTGTCAATCCGCGCCAATACAATAAAGATCAGCCGCACTGAACTCCTGGAAAGGTTAACAGGCGAAGGGGTAACCTGCGAAATCTCCAACTGGGCGCCGGAAGGCATTGTCTGCTATGAGCATCCGGGGCTGAGCACGCTGGCTTCATTGCGGAACGGGCTTTTCCAGGTACAGGGCGAAAGCTCCATGGTGGTAGCCCATGTTCTTGATCCTCAGCCAGGTGAACTAATTATTGACGCCTGCGGGGCGCCCGGCGGTAAAACCACGCATATTGCCGCCCTGATGAAAAACACCGGCAAGGTTTTATCTACTGATATTTATGAACACAAGCTGGCTTTGACCCGGGAAAACGCCTGCCGTCTGGGCTTGACCAATATTGAAACAAAAGCATTGGATGCTGTCAATTTAGGCAGTATGTATCCGCTTCAGGCTGACAGGGTGCTCGTTGATGCCCCGTGCTCCGGGCTGGGTGTCCTAAGACGCAAGCCCGATTCCCGCTGGCGCAAGTCAGAGGCGATGCTTAAGGATCTGCCCAGGCTGCAGTCGGCGATCCTCGCCAGTGCCGCCCAGTGCGTAAAGCCAGGCGGGGTATTGGTCTACAGTACCTGCACGACCGAGCCTGAGGAAAACGAGAATATTGTGCAGGCCTTTCTTCAGGACCAGCCTCTGTTCAGCCTGGAAGCAGCAGGTGAGTACCTGCCGGAAAAAAAGCGGCCTGACACGATGCTGCAGCTTTGGCCGCACACCGACGGTGTGGACGGTTTTTTTATAGCCCGTATGAGACGTCAGCAATAAGGCGGGATCAATGATGACAACTCCGGCAAAAACCGAATTATTTGGCCTCACGGCCCCTGAGACGGCTGCGGTGATAAAACCCCTGGGCCTTGAGGCCTACCGGGGCCGGCAAATTGCTGAGTGGATGTATAAACACGGAGTCCGTGAGTTTGCGGCAATGACCAATCTTGCCAAAGACCAGCGCGCTAAGCTTGCCGGCAATTTCACCATTCTGCAGATTGGCGAGCAGGCAGTCCAGCATGCCGGCGACGGTAAAACCAGCAAGTTTTTACTGGCCTTTGCCGATGGCATGGCAGTGGAAACAGTGCTCCTGCGTCAGCCCTACGGCAATAGTGTCTGCATCTCCACCCAGGTAGGCTGTGCCATGGGCTGCTCTTTTTGCGCCTCAACCCTGGGCGGACTGGCCAGAAATCTTACCGGCGGCGAAATCCTGGCCCAGGTGTTATATGTTGATCAATTATTAAAACCGGCTGGTCAAAAGGTCGATTCCCTCGTGCTCATGGGCTCCGGCGAGCCTTTGGCCAATTACGACAACGTTCTGCGGTTCATCCGCCTCATCCATGAACCGTACTGCCTTAACCTGAGTTACCGCAGCATCACGCTGTCTACAGCCGGAATTGTGCCCGCAATGGATAGATTAGCGGCTGAGGGGATTCCCATTACGCTGTCAATCTCCCTGCACGCAGCCAACAATGAGCTCAGAACCAGACTCATGCCTGTCAATAAACACTATCCGCTTGAACAGGTGCTGGCGGCAGGAAGCCGTTATGCCGACATTACCGGCAGGCGTGTTACCTATGAATATAGCCTCATCGCCGGCATTAACGACCAGCCGGGCCATGCCCGCGAACTGGCGGCGCTGCTCAAAGGCCGGCAGGCCAACATTAATTTGATCCCGGTCAACCCCGTCCCCGAGCGCGGCCTATACCGGCCGTCACCGGCCGCGGTCGGCAGGTTTGAGCAGCTCTTAAAAAACTACCAGCTCAATGTCACGCTCCGGCGGGAGATGGGGACCGATATTGACGCTGCCTGCGGCCAGCTTCGCCATAAAATCCTGCAAAAAGATGGTTAATTTTGACTAGATTGGTAATATGGCGTATAATGAGACTAAGTTTTTTGCGTCTACCAGAACTTATAAATAATTCTGTGGACATAAAAACGCCTATACCTAAAGGGCACAGGCGGCTTCTGCCGGCGCCCTGAGGTTTTGGCACAAGCCACGTCTTTTCTTATCTGAATTTACGAGAGCAGCGGGAGTGTTACAACTTGAAGTTTGTCCGCAATATTGAAAGCTTTTTTGAAAAATATATCGAGGGGTTTTTTAATAAGCAGTTTACCAGTGGCCTGCAGCCGGCAGAAATTGCCAGATATCTGGGGCGGCTGATGGAAGATGAGCGTACTGTGGGTGTTTCCCATGTATATGTGCCTAACCATTACTCAATCTATGTAAGCCAGGAAGAGTATGAGCGGCTGGCGCCTTATGCTCCCGCCGTTTGTGGTGAACTGTCAGCCTATTTAACCGAGGAAAGCCGGCATAAAGGCTACACGATGGCCGGCAGCCCCCAGATTGAGCTGTTTGCCGATGAAAAACTGACCAAACAGGCCTTACGGGTTATACCAAGTTTTACTGATGATCCCGGAGAAGTAAATACTCCTCCGGCCGAAAGCGCCAGCAGTGATACCAGGATATTCGACAAATTCAACCCGCCATTGCCGGCTGCTCCGCCAGCCCGGCTGCTGCCCGGACTGTTGACAGTAACTGATGGGCTTGATGCCGGCCTTACTGTTGACTGTACTGCCAACAGAGTCAATATTGGCCGCCGTAATACGAATGAAATGCCGCTGACTGATATGAATACATCACGCCTGCATGCATATATTGTTTACGAAGACGGCTGCCATGTTCTCCATGATGCCAAAAGTCTAAACGGCACTTATGTCGGCAGCCACCGTATTACCCACAAGCAATTAAAACACGGTGATAAAATCAAAGTAGGCAATACTGTAATTTTATACGAGGTGAAGTGAATTGCCTGGTAAGATACATTGGCTCAGTATTGTTGCCGTCACCTTACAATACAGCCTGGTGTTACTGCTCTATTATTTTTTATACCGCGTAATAAAAATTGCCGCCCAAGATTTAACCCGACAGACGGCGATTTCCCGGCCACTGGCAGAGAGTACCGGCAGGGGTGAACTGCCTAAACTGCTGGTTATTGATGACAGCAAAAGCCTGTTAGCGCAAACTGTATATCCCATAGCTGAAAGCTTAGCCCTGGGACGCAGTCAACATAATGATGTAGTTATCAATGATTCCTTTGTTTCTTACGAACATGCCTGTATATCTACATCGAAGCAGCTGTACCTTATCGCTGATTTAAACAGTACAAACGGTACATTGCTCAATGGTCAACGGATAGAAGAAGAGACTGCTCTGGCGGACGGCGATATCATACAAATCGGAGCGGTTACTTTTAAGTTTGTGAGGTGACTTCCATGCTGGCATTTGCACAGTCAGACATCGGTTTGGTACGAAAAACCAATGAAGATAGCTTTATTTTTGCGCCGCCGCATTTATTTGTAGTTGCCGATGGTATGGGAGGCCATGTTGCCGGTGAAATTGCCAGCAGTCTGGGAGCCAGTACCATCCAGGAATATATCCAAAATTGCCAACAGTCTTCTGACTGGGAGCAAAATCTGAAAGCGGCCATCAGCAAAGCGAATTCCATCATTTATCAAATGGCCCAAACCAAAAGTGAGTGCCTGGGTATGGGTACCACGGTTACGGCTGTATATGCGGAGGGGACCGATATCTACTGGGGCCATGTGGGTGACAGCAGGCTGTATCTGATCAGGGAAAATCAACTGCGCCAGATAACAAGCGACCACTCGCTTGTTGAAGAATTAGTCCAGAGCGGCAGTATTACTGCCGAGGAAGCCTTAGTGCATCCACACCGGAATATCCTGACCAGAGCCGTCGGTACCAGCGAAACAATCGCTGTCGATACAGGCATGTTTTCGCAGCAGCCTGAAGACCGTTTGTTGTTATGCACAGATGGATTAACTAACATGGTGTCAGAGCAAGATATACTCAGTATCTGTTTGCAATATGAACACCCGCAGCAGGCAGTCAACAAACTTGTCGAACAGGCTATCCAGGCCGGCGGCTATGACAATATTACGGCAATTATCGTGGAATACAGGGACTAATATGAAGCAAACAAGATTAACCGAGTTAGGGTTGCTGGTCCTGGCCGGCCTGATACTGATTAATGGCTATCTCGCAGTTACTCTAACAAATAATCAATTTAGTCTGCAGGGGCTGGCGGCAATTAGCGGCTTAATTCTGCTGTGGACAGTAACAGCAACTGTCATACGCGGCTCTTCAGCCGGTGCCGACCCGCTGCTGTTGCCGCTGGCAGTATTTTTAGCCTCTATCGGGTTAACAATGATATTAAGGCTGCGACCTGATTTATTTTTTCCCCAGGCGTTGTGGCTGGCGGCAGGCCTCCTGGCCTTTGCCATTACCGGCCGTATTTTCCGCCAGGCCGAAGCAATTGCCAAATATAAATATGTATGCGGCCTAACAGGCATCGCTTTATTATTACTCACCATCACCCTGGGCATTGACATTGGCGGCAATAAAAACTGGGTTATTCTGGGTCCTATGCGCTTTCAGCCCTCCGAGTTCGCCAAACTGCTTATCATCCTGTTTTTGGCTGCCTATCTAAGCGAAAGACAACAGCTCCTGACCTATGCCACCAGGCACTATGGCCCGTTCACTCTGCCTCACCCCCGGTTTATAGCACCGCTATTGGCCCTATGGGGGTTGACAATGACCATGCTTATTGTCCAGCGGGACCTGGGCTCGGCGCTGTTGTATTTCGGCACCACCGTTATCATGGCCTATATGGCCAGCGGCAGGCTTAGTTACGTTGTCTTGGCGCTTGGCCTGTTTTTTGCAGGGTCTGTTATCTGTTATCTGGTGTTTCCCCATGTACAAGTCCGGATTGATATCTGGCTTAATCCCTGGACTGATCCCAGCGGCCGCGCCTATCAGATAGTCCAGTCATTGTTTGCCTTTGGTTCAGGCGGGATACTGGGGAGCGGTCTTACTTACGGCTATCCGGATATCATCCCGGAGGTACATACTGATTTTATATTTGCCGCCATCGGCGAGGAACTGGGACTAGCCGGTTCAGCCGCCGTAATAATTGCTTATATCCTGATTGTATACCGTGCCTTTCGCACAGCCCTGACTGCGGCAACAGCATTTACGATGCTGCTCGCCGGCGGACTGGCCGTATTGACAGCGCTGCAGACTTTTCTTATCATCGGCGGCGTAACCAAATTTTTGCCGTTGACCGGTATAACCCTGCCGCTCATCAGCTATGGCGGCAGCTCAATGGTCTCCAGTTTTATCCTGCTGGGTATGTTATTTGCCATATCGGAGGCGACAGTGCCCCATGAAAAATAAAATGAACCAGGATCAGCCAATTCGCCGGCATATCTATAAAGTTGCCCTGTTCTCCATCGGCTTGCTGGTCCTATTGCTGGGTTATATTACTTATCTTCAGGTTATTGAGAGCAACAGCCTCGCCTTTAATCCTTTAAACCGGCGCACCGCCGAGGCAGCCCGCAAAGTCGAACGGGGGCTGATTACCGATAGCCAGGGTAAAGTAATTGCTATAAGTAAACAAACAGCCCAACAGGATTATCGGCGCGAATATCCCGGGGGCGCATTATTTGCGCATGTAGTCGGCTATGACAGCCTCAAATATGGCAAAACCGGGATTGAAAGTGCCTATGACGGCTATCTGTCCGGGCAAATAGCCCCGGAACGCCGGTTGGGCGCGATCAGTCAGTTGTTTAAAGCCGGTGCAGGGGACAATATTACCCTGACACTGGATGCCCGGCTGCAGCAAGCTGCTTATCAGGCACTGGGAGATAACCGCGGCGCTATTGTTGCCATCGCCCCCAGGACGGGGGCAATTTTAGCCATGGTCAGCCGCCCTGGTTTTAATCCAGGCAGTATTGACGACAACTGGAATGATATCTCGCAGGCCGCGAGCAGCCCGCTGCTTAACCGGGCGACACAGGGCCTGTATCCGCCCGGCTCGATTATCAAAGTCCTTGTGGCCGAAACGGCGCTGGCCGAACAAATAGCCACAGGCGAAAGTGAGTTTACTTGTACCGGGGCACTGAAAATCGGACCTGATTATGTACTGCCCGAGTCCGGTAACAAAGCGCATGGTAAACTCAAGCTGGAAGAGGCGCTGGCAGTATCCTGCAATGTAACTTTCGGCCAATTGGCACTGGACCTGGGATCTGCCAAAATGGCCAGAAGTTTTGAGCGGTATGGATTCTCTCGGCCGCTGGACGGTGATATCAGGGAGACGCCAGGTAAACTGCCGGATTTTAGCAAACTGGGCGACGGCGATTTGGCGCAAACAGGAATTGGTCAGGGCAGTCTGCTGGTTACGCCGCTGAGGATGGCTCTGCTGGCAGCAGCTTTTGCCAACAAGGGTATCATGATGAAACCCTATTTAGTACAAAAAATCACCACCCCGGACGGGGTGGCAGTTAAAGAGACCGCACCGGAAAAATGGCTGTCACCGGTGGATGAACAGCTTGCCGCCCAGGTAGCCCGCATGATGGTCACCGTAATAGAAGAAGGCACCGGCCAAGGAGCGGCCATCCGGAATATTGAGGTTGCCGGTAAAACCGGCACAGCCGAAAATCCACACGGCTCGCCGCATGCCTGGTTTATCGGCTTTGCACCGGCGGCGAATCCGCAGGTTGCGATTGCCGTGGTTGTCGAAAACGCCGGTGCCGGCGGCGCCATCGCCGCGCCGGCAGCGCGGCAAGTCCTGGTACAGGCATTACAATAAGGGGGTGAATATATGCTCAATCGCACACTTGATGATCGTTACACAATACTGGAACGTATTGGCGGCGGGGGGATGGCCGACGTATATCGTGCTCACGATAAGCTGCTTGACCGTTCAGTAGCTGTTAAGGTACTCCGCTCACAGTTTACTGACGACGAGGAGTTTGTAAGCCGGTTCCGGCGTGAAGCCCAGGCAGCCGCCAGGCTTTCTCACCCCAATATTGTTAATATTTACGATGTTGGTCTGGATGAACAAGCCTATTATATTATTATGGAATATATCTCCGGGGAAACACTAAAGGACAAAATTGAACGGGAAGCGCCCCTGCCTGTGGAAACAGCGGTGCGGATCGCCATCGAAATAGCAGAAGCACTTGAACATGCTCATCAAAACAATTTGGTTCATTGTGATATTAAACCACATAATATTCTTGTCACCCGTTCCGGCCGCATTAAAGTAACTGACTTTGGCATTGCCAGAGCCGTTACTTCCTCGACCATGACCAACTCCGGCACAATTATCGGCTCAGTCCATTATTTTTCTCCGGAACAGGCCAAAGGTGCCGCCGTGGGCGCCAAGTCAGATATTTATTCACTCGGCGTTGTTCTCTATGAAATGCTTACAGGCCAGGTCCCGTTTACCGGTGAATCACCGATCAGCATTGCCCTTAAGCATCTGCAGGAAGAACCAAAGGCCCCCCGTGAACTAAATCCTGACATCCCACCCCTCATTGAGGCCATTGTTCTAAAAGCAATGGCTAAAGAACCTGCGGCCAGATTTAATGATATTGGCGAAATGACTGCCGATTTTAAATTAACCCAGCATTATCTCAGGGATGACAGCACCCGCCGCTTATCGCACAATGATTTCCCTACCCAGGTCCTGCCGCCGGTAACACCGCCCTCAAACCCAGGCAACCCTAACAACCCGGTTCAGTCACCAGGCCTCACGCCTGACAGGCCGGCAACCAAAAACAGCAGGCCCTGGATCTGGGGAAGCCTGATTTTTCTGCTGCTGGTTTCGGCCCTTGCCGCCTTTCTAGGCTTCGGCAAATTCTGGAGCCTTAGTGAGGTGATTGTACCGGACGTTGTCGGCAAGCAGGTAGATACGGCCCGCAATATCTTAATCAGTAATAACCTGCGCGTTACCGTGTCCGATGCTTTCGATGATAAAGTCCCGGCCGGGTATGTTATTTCCCAGCAACCGGAAGCGGGAGCAACGGTCAAAGAGCAGCGGACCATTACCGTTATCGTCAGCAAGGGCGGCGAGGTGACTGTAGTGCCCGATTTGCGCGGCCTCAACCGTCGCGATGCGGAGCTGCAGATTAAAAATTCCGGGTTGAAGGTAGGCCGGATTGACGAACAATTCGCAGAGGATAGCCCGCAGGATACGGTTATCAGCCAGAATCCCCGGCCGCCGGCGCAAATAACCAAAGGTACGGCGATTGATATTGTTGTAAGTAAGGGGGCCGGACCGAAAAAAGTCATACTGCCTGATTTCCAAGGCTCCCTCTTGAGTACTGTTGCCTCGCAGCTGGAAAGCCTGAAGCTAAAACAGGGACAAGTAACGGAAATCCTCAATGACAAATACCCGCCGGGAACCATTGTCGGCCAGAATCCACTCCCGGCTACGGAAGTGGCAGAGGGTACAGCAATTGACTTTTCCGTAGCTAAAGGCGTACCGGGAGCTGTCAAAAGAGCCATGGTGCAAATAACAGTGCCTGACGGCTCAAACCGGCAGCCACTGCAAATTGTGGTGACAGACGCCAATGGCCGCCGTGTCGTGTATGAAGGCACGCATAAAGCCGGGGAGCGGGTGGAAAAAACGGTAGAAGGTATTGGCCAGGTACGGGTGCAAGTATATATAAACGAAAAATTATTGCAGGAACAAACAATATAGGAGGCTCATCATGTGCTGAAAGGTATTGTGGTAAAAGCCTATAACAGTTACTACTATGTACAGGCCGGCAGTAGAATCGTCACCTGCAGTCTCCGTGGCCGGTTTAAAAAGGAGCGCTTTTCCCTCCTGGTGGGCGATGAGGTGACCTATACCATAACCGGCCCGGACAAAGGCGTCATTGAAGAGATCCTGCCCCGTCGCAGCATGCTGAAGCGGCCAATGGTAGCCAATGTGGACCAGGTTGTTTTAACCTTTGCCGCTGTCAATCCGAATATCAATACAACGCTAGTGGATAAGTTTCTGGTTATTGCCGAATTTTCTGAGCTGGAAATAATCCTCTGCATTAACAAGATCGATTTATCGAATACGGAATCTATCGCCGAATTAGCCGGGCTGTATGAACAGATCGGGTATAAGGTGCTTACCGTTTCCGCCCGGCAGGGCATAGGGATCGATGTATTACGCTCGCTGCTTTTTGATAAAATCAGCGTATTTGCCGGCCCCTCCGGTGCCGGCAAATCAACTATTCTAAATGCCGTTCAGCCCGGACTGGAGCTCATGACAGGAGACGTCAGCCACAAAATCGGCCGGGGCAAGCATACCACACGGTTTGCCGAGCTTATGCCGGTGAGCGGCGGCGGTTTTGTCGTTGATACTCCGGGATTCAGTTTCACCGAGTTTAACGATATAGAGGAAGCGCATCTGATGGACTATTTCCCTGATATAGCCAGGCTGGCGCCAACCTGCAAATTCAGTTCCTGCCTGCATCACCGGGAGCCCCAGTGTGCCGTTAAACAGGCCGTCGCCAACGGACTCATACGTCAGGAAAGGTATCAGTCCTATATTGAGATATTAACTGAAATCAGAGAAAGCAGGAAGGACTACTAGATGACTACGCCGATTAAAGTTGCCCCTTCTATTTTATCTGCCGATTTTTCACACTTAGCGGCGGAAATACTTAAAATTGAACAGGCCGGAGCCGACTGGGTACACATCGATGTTATGGACGGCCACTTTGTCCCTAACCTAACCTTTGGCGCGCCGGTTGTCGCGGCCATCCGTCCTGTCACCAAACTACCTTTTGACGTTCATTTAATGGTCAGCAACCCCCAGGACTTTGTTGATCCTTTTGTAAAAGCCGGCGCCGATATCATTACGGTTCATGCGGAGACCGCCCCGCACCTGCACCGCCTGATTCAAACCATTAAAGAGCGGGGAAAGAAAGCCGGCGTATCTTTAAATCCCGCAACACCGCTCTCAGTAGTGGAAGAAGTGCTTGGCGACATTGATATGGTCCTGATCATGAGCGTCAATCCGGGCTTTGGCGGTCAGCAGTTCATACCGGCTGCAGTTGACAAGATTGCCCGTCTGCGGGCGATGCTTACTGCCCGCAGACTCACTGTTGATATTGAGGTAGACGGGGGCATTAATGCGGTTACGGCCCGTAAGGTTACGGCTGCCGGCGCCAATATCCTGGTTGCCGGTTCCGCCGTATACGGCGCCCCGGACATAGCGGCAGCAATTAAGGCCATCCGGGGTCTTGATTAATTTGGCGCTTAATGGTAACATAGGTAGTAGCTAATTTTATATTCAGCCTTTGGGGCAAGGTGAAAAAGAGAGATCTTTTGATTCCTGACCGGCGGTACAGCCCGCGAGCCGTTATACGGCTGATCTGGTGCAATTCCAGAGCCGACAGTATAGTCTGGATGGTAAAAGGCGTATATGCTGCCATAATGGCAGTTACTGAATTTTCCCTTTAACTGTTGATAGCCCCAAAGCTAATCAACAGTTTTTATTTTACCTGTACTGGGGGACTTTTATGGATGAGTATTACATGCAGCAGGCACTGACAATCGCTCAGTACGCTCAGGGCCGGACCAGCCCTAATCCAATGGTAGGCGCTGTTATCGTCAAAGACGGCCGCATTGTCGGCCAGGGGTGGCACCGGCAGGCAGGCACGCCCCATGCTGAGATTCATGCTTTGATCCAGGCAGGCGACCTGGCGAGAGGGGCCACCGTCTATGTGACGCTCGAGCCATGCTCTCATCACGGCCGGACCGGGCCCTGCGCCGATGCCCTGATTCAAGCCGGTGTCAGTAAAGTTGTTGCCGCCATGACTGATCCCAATCCGCTGGTTGCCGGTAATGGCTTTAACCGCCTCCGGGCAGCCGGCATCCAAGTTGTGGAAGGTGTTCTGTCAGCAGAAGCAGCCCGCCTCAACGAAGTGTTTATTAAATGGATGGTTACCGGCGGCATGCCCTGGGGGGTTCTCAAAACAGCCATGTCTCTTGACGGCAAAATTGCTGCTTATACCGGTGACTCTAAGTGGATAACCGGCGCAGCGGCAAGAGCGTATGTCCATCAACTCCGCGATACGTATGCAGGTATTCTGGTAGGTATCGGTACGGTGCTTGCCGATAATCCGGAATTAACTACCCGCTTGCCCGCGGCTGGCCGCAATCCGGTGAGGATTATTGTTGACAGTATGGCCCGTACGCCGCTGACTGCGAAGGTAGTAACCGACGGCCAGGCGCAAACCATTATCGCTGTCAGCCGCGAGGCCCCGGCTGACAGGGTTGCCGCTCTCGGCAGCCAAGGCGTTGAGGTACTAACGCTTGACCAGACACCGGCAGGCATCAACCTGCGCCAGCTGTTTAAAATATTGGGAGAACGCCGCATTACCAGTATATTGGTGGAAGGTGGCGCCACGATCAATGCGTCAGTGCTTGCAGCCGGTTTAATCGATAAAGTCCACTGCTTCATTGCTCCGAAAATAATTGGCGGCCACACCGCGCCAACCCCGGTAGGAGGCACAGGCTTTCCGGCTGTAGACCAGGCGCTTGGACTGGAGGACCTGAAAACGGAAGCCTTAGGCACCGACATTTTACTTACCGGCTATATAACCGGACGGGAGGGACACAATGTTTACCGGACTTGTGGAAGAACTCGGCCAAGTTAAACAAATCGCGAGAGGCGCCAAATCTGTGCGTCTGACCGTAAGTGGCCGCAAAGTACTGACAGATGTTAAGCTTGGCGACAGCATTGCCGTTAACGGCACCTGCCTCACCGTTGTCGACTATGGCCGTGACTGGTTTACTGCCGATGTCATGCCGGAAACAGTTGACCGGACAGCCCTGGCTGAACTCCAGACCGGCGACACGGTCAACCTGGAGCGCACGCTCCGGGTTGGCGATCGCCTCGGCGGGCATATCGTCAGCGGTCACATTGACGGTGTCGGTCTGATTCTGACCAAGGAACAAAATGACAATGCCGTTATTGTCAGAATTAGTGCCGGCCCCGAAGTTATGCGCTATGTTATTAACAAAGGCTCCGTTGCCATTGACGGCACAAGCCTTACTGTCGTCGACTCCGGCCCGGACTGGTTTACCGTTTCCCTGATTCCCCATACGGCGGCCCTGACTACCGTAGGGCTAAAACCAGCAGGCAAGCAAGTAAATTTAGAAGCAGACATCATCGGCAAATATGTTGAAAAACTGCTTGGTCTAAAACCGGACAGCAAGCCGGCTGACAGGATAACGCTCGGCTTTCTTGAACAGCACGGCTTTGCCCGCTGAGCAATACACGGCCAGGTAATGAAACGGAGGAAGTTGGTTATTATGAAATTCAATACGATTGAAGAAGCGATTGAAGATATAAAAAATGGTAAAATCGTAGTCGTTATTGACGATGAGGACCGGGAAAACGAAGGTGACCTTGTGATAGCGGCCGAAAAAGTAACCCCTGAAGCCATCAATTTTATGGCTACCCACGCCCGCGGCTTGATTTGCATGCCAATTATCGGCAACAGGCTTGATGAACTCGGCATTGGGGCTATGGTCGCTGAGAATACGGACAATCATTGTACGGCTTTTACAGTCTCCATTGACGCCAAATCAGTGACAACCGGCATATCGGCCCAGGAAAGGGCAGCCACTGTACAGGCAGTGCTTGATCGTAAAACAAGGAGCAGTGACCTGAGACGCCCCGGGCATATCTTCCCGCTCAGATACTGTGAGGGCGGTGTGCTGCGCCGTACAGGACATACGGAAGCGGCTGTGGATTTGGCCGTATTGGCCGGCCTGTATCCGGCCGGCGTAATCTGCGAAGTAATGAATGAAGATGGCACAATGTCCCGGACGCCGGAATTAATGGAGTTTGTAAAAAAACATGAACTGAAACTCATAACCATAGCCGACCTGATCAAATACCGGAAACAACATGAACGGTTTGTTACCAGAGCGGCCGAAACCAACCTGCCGACCAAATATGGTGATTTCCGCCTCATTGCCTATGAAAGTCAACTGGATAATCAGTGCCATATTGCCCTGGTAAAGGGGGATATTACCAATAAGCAAAATGTATTGGTGCGGGTCCATTCCGAATGCCTGACAGGTGATGTTCTCGGATCTCTGCGCTGCGACTGCGGCGATCAGCTGGCTCATGCCCTAAAACGCATCGAACAGGAAGGCAGCGGCGTATTGCTCTATATGCGGCAGGAAGGCAGGGGCATTGGCCTGGCGAATAAAATCCGCGCCTACGCCTTGCAGGATAAGGGCAAAGACACAGTCGAAGCCAATGAACTTTTAGGCTTTGCCCCTGACCTCAGGGATTATGGCATTGGCGCCCAGATATTAGCCGACCTTGGTTTGACCAGTATCAGGCTGCTTACCAACAACCCCCGCAAACGGATCGGGCTTGAGGGCTACGGACTGACAATTACGGAACGGGTGCCGCTGGAAATATTGGCGAACAAATTTAACAACCGGTATTTATCTGCCAAAAAATCCAAACTGGGACATTTACTCAAACAATATGAGGAGGCACAAAAATAATGGAGAATAGTAAAATTCATGAAGGAAATCTGGTTGCGGATGGATTAAAATTCGGCATCATTGTCGCCCGGTTTAATGAATTTATTACCAGCAAACTGCTGGGTGGCGCCCTGGATGCCCTCAAGCGCCACGGTGCTGCCGGCGAGAACGTGGAAATTGCCTGGGTCCCCGGTGCCTATGAGATTCCGCTTGTAGCGCAGAAGCTGGCAATGAGCAAAAAATATGATGCGGTCATCTGCCTGGGCACGGTAATCAGGGGCAGCACCAGCCATTACGACTATGTTTGCGCCGAGGTATCCAAAGGGGTGGCTCAGGTTGGCTTGCATAGCGGGGTCCCGACCATCTTCGGCGTGCTCACTACCGACACCATTGAACAAGCGATCGAGCGGGCCGGCACCAAAGCGGGGAACAAAGGTTTTGATGCCGCCGTGTCGGCCATCGAGATGGCAAATCTGCTCAAAGGACTATAGCGCATAACTCTGCCTTGCTGGAGGTTGACCATGAAAATTGGCATAATCAGTGATACCCATGGCTGCCTGGAAACCTGGCAGCGTGTATTCAGCCGCTATTTCCAGGATGCCGATTTGATTATCCATGCCGGTGATGTACTTTACCATGGACCGCGCAATCCGATTCCGGCTGAGTATAATCCCCAACAACTGGCTGAAGTTCTTAACAGCTGCCCCGTACCTATTATTACTGCCTGCGGGAACTGTGACGCCGAGGTTGACGGCATGGTGCTCAAACTCCCCATTCAGTCACCGTACGCCTATCTTATGCTGAATGGCTTGAGAATCACTGTAACCCATGGGCATAATCTGACCGAAGCTGCCCGGCAGGAGCTGGCGGCGCGCTTGAAAGCCGATATTTTCATTACCGGCCATACGCATATCGCCAGTCTGGAACACCATAACGGTGTCTTTTACCTGAACCCCGGCTCACCGGGAATGACAAAACATCCTGACGGTTACAGCACCATTGCCTGGATAAAGGGCAGTAAGATTGAAATACTAGATATAACAACAGGCCAGCCGCTTATTGCCAAGGAGCTGGCCTAGTGCCGGAGGTACCTATGCATGACCATTTAATCCGGGCCACAGCACCGGGAATCCGCGCTTTTGCCGCAGTTACCACCAGCCTGGTGGAAGAAGCGCGGCGGCGTCATGATTGTTTCCCGGTGGCCACAGCAGCCCTGGGCCGGACAATGACGGGTGCGCTGCTGCTGGCCGCCAATTTAAAGACAGCCGAAAGCCTGACGATTAGAATTGCCGGTGATGGCCCGCTTGGCGAAATAGTGGCAGATGCTGCTCCTGACGGGTCGGTTCGCGGCTATGTCCGCAACCCCGTTGTGGACCTGCCGCTACACAACGGTAAGCTGGCTGTCGGCCGGGCAGTGGGCAGCGGTCATATTCATATCACCCGGTTTGTTGGCCTTAAACAGCCGTTTACCGGCAGCACCGCCCTCGTGTCAGGTGAAATTGCGGAAGATATCACCCAGTATCTCACCGTGTCTGAGCAAACCCCGTCCAGCGTTGCCCTGGGGGTCTTAATAGCCCCTGACACAACAACCCTGGCAGCCGGCGGTTTCTTTATCCAGGCTCTGCCTGATGCTAAAGAAGACGCACTCATAAAACTGGAAACCAATCTGCGCCACATCCCCTCCGTTTCACATATGGTACACAGCGGCCAGGATGCCAAAGGGATCCTGGAAACGGTTTTTGCCGGTTTGCCGGCCACTTTTTATGACTCGCTGGCTCTGCGGTTTCATTGTCAGTGTTCACGCGCAAGAGTGCAGAATATGCTGATAAGCCTTGGGGCCGAGGAACTGGAAGCAATGACTGCCGAAGGCCAGGCCGAGGTATGCTGTCATTTTTGCAATGAGAAATATCAGTTTAACGCCACCGAGCTGGCTGCTATTTTACAGCTGCTGCAGCAAAATAATAAATAAGAACAGACTTGGCTTGTGCCCTTGAGGGTATAGTCGTTCTTATGTCCAGAGAATTTATTGATAAATTCTGGCAGACTAAAAAAATTAAACCAGCGTTCCCAAACGGGCCGCTGGTTTTACACTATTTTGCAAATAAGAAAAGACCTGGCTTTTGCCAAGTCCTTTATTAACTGTGTACGGCAGGTTTAGACCGCCCGTTGGATTTTACCGGAACGCAGACAACGTGTGCATACATTCAGGCGTTTAGTTTCACCTTTAACTAATGCTTTGATTCTTTGTATATTAGGTTTCCAGGTGCGCTTGGTTTTAAGGTTAGAATGGCTGACATTGAAGCCGGAACGCTCACCTTTACCACAGATTTCACAAATATTTGCCATCTATTTCCACCTCCTGTAGGACAAATCCTCATGTACTCAACATGACTATTTTAGCATAAATTACTTATGAAGTGCAAGGCTAAATTGAATTTTTACAGGATATTTTCACAAAATCGCCGGTACCGGGTGGGCGCCGGCAGGAATTGCGCGTATAATATGGAAAATAGAAATAAATAAGCGAAGGGGGGCTACCTATGTTTACTAGAAGCACTCCGCTGATTGAAGCGCTCCGTTTACATGCCAAAGCGTACGAGATTTTTGCCAAATATGGCATGGGCTGTACCGGCTGTATGGGCTCAACCACAGAAACGATTGAAACCGGTGCCATTATGCATGAGATTGACGTCGAGGCACTACTGGCTGAACTAAATGATTTACTGGCAGGAACAGATAAAGTGTAAGGTGATTATTATTCAGAAATTATGGACGGCAAAAATACAGTTTTTAAAAGGCGTGGGACCGGCTAATGCCGCCAAACTGGCGAAATTAGGGATTTTTACGGTAGGACAGCTCCTGGAGCACTATCCGCGCCGCTATGAAGACCGGAGCAACCATAAGCTGATTGCGGAATTAACTGACGGATTGTATGAAACGTTCCGGGCAGTCATCATTAATATCAGTGAGCTTAAATCACACCGCGGCCTGAGGATCGTAAAAATCACCGTCAGGGATCCATCCGGTGTGGCTCAGCTTACCTGGTTCAATCAGTCGTATATTAAAAACAGGTATAAGACAGGGATGGAGCTTATTATTTCCGGCAAAGTCCAGCGGCGCCTGCACACTGTAGAAATAAACAAGCCTGACATCGAGTTAGCCGCCGACTTTAATGCCGACTCCGGGCAGATTATACCTGTATATCCGGCGATCGAGAGTATTCCGCAATGGCAGCTGCGTGCACTTACCCGCCAGGCAGTGGAAATATTTCATACCTTACCGGTGTCTGAGGCAGAAACCCTGCCTCAGGCAATACTTTCCGACTACAACCTGATCAATCGCCAACAGGCCCTGACTGCCATCCACTTTCCCCCCACCAGGGAAATGCTGGCCGCAGCCCGGCGGCGGCTGGTATTTGAAGAGTTATATTTATTACAGTGCGGCCTGACATACTTAAAACAACAAAACAAACACAAAAGCCCGGGCATCAAACATGCTCCTGATGGAAAACTGGTAACGGCAATAGAGAATAAGCTGCCCTTCACATTAACCGGTGATCAACAGCAAGCCCTGGGGGAGATTAAAGCCGACATGGAAGATATCACCTCTATGCAGCGTTTGCTCCAGGGAGATGTTGGCTCCGGCAAAACAGTGATTGCCACAGTGGCACTGGCTAAGACCGTGGAAAATGGCTACCAGGGAGCCCTGATGGCTCCCACTGAGATTTTAGCTGAACAGCATTATCATTCCCTGGCCAGATTACTTGCACCTCATGGCATCAAACTGGCCGTTCTCACCGGGAAACTTACCCGTAAGGCCCGCGAACAGGTGCTGGGCCAAATTAAAGAAGGCGGCATTGACATTGTTGTCGGCACGCATGCACTAATTCAGACTGATGTTGAGTTCAAGCATCTGGGCCTTGTTGTAACCGACGAACAGCACCGCTTTGGCGTTCAGCAGCGGGCACGGCTGGAAGCCAAAGGGGGACAGCCTGATGTATTAGTGATGACGGCCACACCCATTCCCCGGACCATGGCCCTTACGGTTTATGGTGATCTTGATGTGTCTGTTATCCGCGAGCTGCCGCCGGGGCGTCAGCCAATTGCCACTTATTCACGGGCCAGCAGCCGCCGGGACAAAGTCTATGCCTTTGCCCTGGATCAGATTAAGGCTGGCCGTCAGGTCTATGTTGTCTGCCCGCTTATTGAGGAATCAGACAAGGTGGAAGCGCAGTCGGCGATAAAAATCTATGATGAATTATCGACCACATTTTTTAGAGGCTATACCTGCGGGTTGCTGCATGGTAAAATGAAGCCACAGGAAAAAGACGGCATCATGTCGGCTTTTGCCGCCGGTGAGATTAAAGCCTTGATTGCAACGACAGTCATCGAGGTTGGTGTTAATGTACCTAATGCCACGGTCATGATTATTGAGGGTGCCGACCGGTTTGGCCTGGCCCAGCTTCACCAGTTACGCGGCCGGGTAGGCAGGGGAGAGCATAAATCCTACTGTATTCTATTATCTGACAGCACCAGCCAGGAGACAGTGGAGCGGCTTAAGGTCATGACCGAGATTAATGATGGGTTTATCCTGGCTGAAAAGGATTTGATTTTGCGAGGGCCGGGCCAGTTTTTCGGCACAGTCCAGCATGGCATCCCTGATTTAAAAATTGCTGATATTATCAGAGATACCGATATTTTGCTGGAAGCGCGCCGTGCGGCTCAGCAGACCGTTTGTACGCCTGAATACCTTAACCGGGTTTGGCAGACATTGTTAAGCTGGTTTGGCGAAAACTTTACTATGGTATTCTGCAGATAAGGCTTACGGCTGATCTGCAGAAGTATTTGCAAATTGTGGCAGAACCAAAAAAAGGGGCGGCCCGAAGGCCGCCAATTATGGGAGAGGAGAAAATTTACATTACTAATATTGACATTCTCAGGCAGGTTTATACATAAAAATAACAGGTTTTGAAAATATTTTTTAATTTTTTATCACCACCGCGCGCACACTAAAAAAAATCGGATAAGGAGAGGTGCGGCATGGTAAAAGATTATACTGAACAGCAACTAAGAAATATTGCCGGAGAATGTCAGGAATTTGAGCATGTTATCACGGCAATGGGGTATGGTTATTCGCTGCTTAATGTATCGCCGTCCACTTATGCCCGACGTTGTGCTGACTGTATTCACTGGCTGGAGGGCTCTTGCAACATATTCAGAAAAGAACTGTCTCAATACGATTAACCCCGAAACAGCGCTGTGTAGCGCTGTTTTTAAAGAACAGGAAGGATATGAAATGAAAAAAGCCCTGGGTTGGCTGGCGGTCCTGACACTTATTATCCTAATGTACCTGTGGCAGCCGGAATTTTTTCAGCAGGCGTACGGTATTATCGAAAAGGGTGATATTGCCGCTTTGGCTGAATACCTTCGCTCCTTTGGTGCCGGCGCTGTCCTTGTTACGCTTATTTTATTTGTTGTCATGACCTTTACCATTGTTTTTCCGTTTATGATTCTTTCCGGGGCAGCCGGTATTGTTTTCGGGTTGTTTTGGGGTATCATGATTTCCTGGGCGGGCGAAGTTCTCGGGGCCATAGCCATGTTTGTCTTTGCCCGTTACTGCTTTCGCTCGTTAGTCGAACGCTCGATTAAGAAAAGCTGCTATTTAAAGCAGATAGACGACTATAGTGCCGCCAATGGCTTCAAGGCGCTATTGCTTGCCAGGCTGCTGCCCTTAGCCCCGTCAGGAATTATTACCGCCGTGGCCGCAATCAGCAGGATTTCCTGCAAGGACTTCCTACTAGCCACAGGGATCGGCAAACTGCCGCCGGTAATCATCAAGGTCTTACTGGGTCATGATCTGGTGTTTGCCGGTGAAAATAGTATACGGCTTATGCTTATTATCACTTTGGTGGCTGCACTCTACGGTGGCCTGTGGTGGCGCAAGGCGCGAAAGAAACGCCAGTGCAAATAATATAAACGGGCACAACGCCGGTGTGCCCGTTACAGGTAGCTTTTAAGAATTAATCTCCTCTTGCCTGCAGGTATCAACTTGCTCAACCACCAGCGACACATGGCCAACTGCTGATACAATACTGCCTAAGGGGATAATTGAGGTACCACTGATGCCTGACGGCACAGACAAAGCGATGTTGGTGGCGCGCACCTCGAAAGTTGAAATTTCATTGGTATTCCCGCAGAGTGATGTTGTATCCAGGACCTGTAGCGCGGCCACACCAAAACTGGCGGTTTGGGTACTGAAAAGGGCACCAATCGTAAACCCTAGCTGGCCAAGAGATTGTGTTACACGGGCAATCGGGCCGCCATCTTTCAAAATTTCAAATTGAGCCTGGGCAAAGCCGGGGGTGCTTAAGACAACGCTCACAGTCGGTATTATTGGTGTAAAGGTTACGCTCCAGTTGATGACGGCTCGTACCAGATAGGCGTCCCGGCGTGTAGGTACAGTAATCGAGCATAGGCTTACGGTGCCGTTAGCAGGCAGGGTCGTCGTGAAGGGCGGCGTATCAATAGCATTAATTTCGCACCCGTAAACTCTTTCAATATCTTTTAAGGTAGCCATAAAAATCCTCCTTTTTTTTTTCATGATCGTGGAACTCTATTGTATCGTATGCTACATAGTATGAATTAGTGATAGAGAGTTCCGAAGTCATATAATCTCTATTCATTCAGCAGGGATTATATGTATGTATGGCGAAAATAAAAACTATAAATAACCAGGAGGGATAACTATGCCCATTGTACAAATCGACATGTTAGAAGGCCGGTCCCTGGAGCAAAAACGGGAATTAGTTAAAAAGGTAACTGAAGCGATTGTGGAAACAGCCAAATGCCCGCCGGAAGCGGTAACCATTGTCTTACGCGAGGCTCCAACCCAACATATTGCCAAAGCTGGCGTATTAGCAGCAGATAGATAAGCATTAGGCCATTTCGTGAGGAAATGGCCTAATTTCCTAATAATATTTAAAAGGTGGTGACTCAGCTGATATGGTGCCGCTTCAATTCGCCCTTGAACTGGAAACTGCGCTAAATAATCAGCTTGCAATACTGGCAGCCCATACCGGATCATTGCCGGCAATGACGCTGGTTAATACGTTCCAGGAAAAGTTCTATGCTTTACTCACTGTTGCCAGTACTGTAGATATTGATATTGCCAGGTACCCGGTTGTCGAAGCAGCCGAACTCCTGGGCAGTGACTCGGACTGGCAGCAGTTCACAGCCCAGGCCAAGCCTGGGACCGATCCGGTAAACCTGCCGGCCCTGACAGCCCTCTGGTCTATATACACTCTAATAGACCGCTCGGCCCAGTATTACCAGCAGGCGGCCGCCAATAACGCCCATCCGGCGGCCAGACTGTTTTTTCATTCCTTAGCCGAAACCAAAAAAATATTGCGGGGACGCTTGGCCGGTATTATTCAATCCTCAGTGAACTATTATTGGGGGCAACTCGGCTTTGCCCCGTTTATGCTGGGTAAAGAATTATAACCGGGAACAGGGGCTGCAAAACTGCAGCCTCTTTATTTTTTACAGGCCTTTCTTTAAAACCATGCATTACCGGGCATATGCCCAAAAAACAAAGATAAGAGTCGTTATTTACTAATAAACAAACTTATGTCAACTTGCTTTACCCCCAAAAATCATGTACACTATCGACAAGCCGAATTTCCTTATTAAGAGGAAAATGGGGGACCCATTTTGGGGGTGAATCCGCGCTATGCGGTAGGGATTTCCCTTTGTCCCGAACCCGTCAGCTAACCTCGTAGGCTTTAGAAAGGGGTATCTAAATGAAAAACATCCAAAAAATTGTGTACAGCACCGGCGCGCTGGCTGTTCTGGCTGCCACTCTCTGGCTGTCACCAGTTTCCGCTGCCCTGGGCGACCAGACCCTCAAGCCAGGTATGGAAGGCCAGGATGTCCGGGAGCTTCAGGGCCGGCTCAATGATTTAGGCTATAACCTTGCAGTTGATGGCATATATGGTGACAGCACCGAGCAAGCGGTTACAGAACTCCAGCAGGCGAAAAATATTAATGCCGACGGTATTGCCGGGCAGGCCACCTTGCAAATTCTGGTGGGCAATCGGGGAACAGAGGTATCACGCGGCAGTGCGCCCGAACGTTACAAAGCCGTGCTCGACATCAAAGCTACGGCTTATGCTCCCGGTCCGCACGACAATGGCCAATGGGGCAATCTGACCTATATGGGCACACAGATACGCCCAGGTGTCATTGCGGTTGACCCCCGGGTAATTCCCCTTGGCTCAAGGGTATATATCCAGTTTGCTGACGGCAGCGGCATGTATGGCATAGCCGAAGACACCGGTGGGGCAATTAAAGGCAACCGCATCGACATCGCCATGGTCTCTGTAGCTAAGGCTTATGATTTTGGCGTCCAACAAGTTAAAGTATATGTTCTTGGTTAACAGCAATGCCTGGTGCATACCAGGCATTGTTTTATTTTTTTTATTCAAGACATGAAAAATGGTAGATTTGGTAACTTTATTTATGTTATTATAGTGAGAAATACCTATTAGATGTGTTTTAGTACCTTACTAGTGAAAGGAGTTTAGTCAATGTTCGACAACAAATTCGGTCCTGAAGGGTTAACTTTTGATGATGTGTTGCTTGTTCCGGCAAAATCGGAAGTACTGCCCAGGGAAGTGGAAGTATCTACATATTTGACTAAAAATATCAAGCTCAACATTCCCATTATCAGTTCAGGAATGGATACCGTTACCGAAGCCCGGATGGCGATTGCCATGGCCCGCGAAGGCGGCATCGGGGTAATCCATAAAAATATGCCGATCGCCCGCCAGGCCAACGAAATTGATAAAGTCAAACGGTCTGAGCATGGTATTATTGTTGACCCCATATTCCTGTCGCCTAACAATACACTCCAGGATGCCCACGACCTTATGGAAAAATACCGGATCTCAGGGGTTCCTGTTACCACCAATAATAAACTGGTGGGAATACTGACCAACCGGGACTTGCGTTTTGAAACTGATCTTAGCCGTAAAATATCCGACTGTATGACCAGAGAGCATCTTATCACCGCCCATGTCGGCACTTCGCTGGAAGAAGCCAAAGCCATCTTGCGCGAACACCGGATTGAAAAGCTGCCGCTGCTTGATTCTGAAGGCAACTTGAAAGGCCTCATTACCATTAAAGATATTGAAAAAGCTCAAAAATATCCAAACTCAGCCAAAGACGGCAAAGGCCGGCTGCTGGTAGCTGCCGCAGTCGGGGTCGGATCAGACATGATGGAGCGGGTGGAGGCTATTGTCGGCGCTAAAGTTGATGTAATTGTCGTGGATACTGCCCATGGTCATTCCCGGGGGGTTCTTGATTCAGTGCGAAAGATTAAAGACACCTTTCCCACGATTGACCTTATTGCCGGCAATGTTGCCACAGCCGAGGCTACCCGCGACCTGATTGAAGCCGGTGCCGATGCAGTAAAAGTAGGGATTGGGCCTGGCTCGATCTGCACTACCCGGGTTATTGCCGGTATCGGCGTACCGCAAATAACCGCCATTTATAACTGTGCCAGAGCCGCCAAGGAATATAATGTGCCGGTTATTGCCGACGGCGGCATCAAGTATTCAGGCGATGTGGCCAAAGCAATTGCCGCCGGCGCCCAAATCGTAATGGTTGGCAACCTGCTGGCCGGCACCGAGGAAAGCCCGGGTGAAACTATCATCTATCAGGGGCGCAGCTACAAGGTCTACCGGGGTATGGGTTCGCTGGGGGCAATGGCGGAAGGCAGCAAAGACCGCTATTTCCAGGAAAACATGGACAAGCTCGTGCCGGAAGGAATTGAAGGCCGGGTACCGTATAAAGGTTCCGTATCTGATACCGTATTTCAGTTGATAGGGGGCCTGCGGGCTGGTATGGGTTACTGCGGGGTCCGTAATATTGACGAACTTATTACCAAAACCCAGTTTATCCGGATTACCGGTGCCGGGTTAAAAGAGAGCCATCCCCATGATATCAGCATAACCAAAGAATCGCCTAATTACAGTGTTTAAACTGCAAAAATGCTTTGGACCAGGTGTCCAAAGCATTTTTTACACATATTGTTACCAGGGTGGAGGGGTGTCGAAGCTGACAACCCGGAATTCAAATTGGCGTTCTTGATAAAATGTAATGATTTCCGGCAGGGCTTTTACCGTCTCGCCATGGCCACGGCCATCATGCATCAGTACAATAGCATGACTCCATAAATTTTTATTTTTCATTTGGGCAACAATATTAGCCACTATGCGTCCGGCTTTGGCGCGTGAATCATCACCAGAGCTAATATTCCAGCCCACTTCAACATAGCCCTGTTTGCTTAAATTATCCCAGTACTCTTTGGTAAAACTGCCGGCCGGGCCGCCGGGCGCACGGGAAATGCGCGGTCGAACCCCGATGACGCTCTGAATAATATCATCCGTGTAGTGCAATTGTGCAACATAGGTATTAGCCGACTGATACAGCTCACGGTACACATGATTATAGGTGTGATTGCCAATAGCATGACCTTCCTGATACATGCGCCGCACTATATCCGGATGCTTCTCAACCTGCGTGCCCACCACAAAAAAAGTGGCCTTTATGCCATGACGTTGTAAAATATCGAGCACTACCGGTGTATTTTCAGGTGCCGGACCGTCATCAAAGGTAAGATATACCACCTTTTCCGCATAATAGGGCGCAATTTGCGGGGCCTCCAGCCCCAAACCTTTTGCCTGCCGCGCGGCCACAGTGAATACATCATAAACTGGGTTACCTGAAACCGGTATAAATTCAGGGTTTTCATTCATATAGCAGGCGTCGGCGGCCATGTCCGGCAGGGTAAATGCCATAACAGAATCTGGCGATGATGTTGCCGGGTAGAGAGGCGAGGCAATCAACAGGAAGAGACACGCAACGCTTACGCTGCATAGTGACGGAAACAGGCGTGATTTATGCTTCATTAGTCGCTCCTGTGTTGCGTAATTTGACAAACACTGTCTAAATCTCGTATATTCTCTGTCAGATTCACTATTCCTGCATGTAAAACTTAGGCAGCTTGGGGATACTATGCACAGAGGAGTGTATGCCTATGACCAAAAAAATTATTATAATTACCGTTTTTGTCGTTTTATTTTCCATGTCGGCCAATATTTGTTCCGCATTTTTAGGCTTGCCGGGAACAGATACTCTAAATAACCTAAATTTGGTTGCCGCAACTCAGGTGTTTGATATAAACGGTCAGCTCATTTCGAAATTGTTCGAGGAAAACCGGATTGTGGTAACAATTAACAATATGTCCCCCTATGTCCAGCAGGCGATCATAGCCAACGAAGACACCCGGTTTTACAATCATTTTGGTATTGATCCAATCGGAATTTTGCGGGCCATAGTGGTAAATATTCGTCAAGGCGGTGTCGTTGAAGGGGGAAGCACGATAACCCAGCAGCTGGCAAAAAATATGTTTCTTACCCAGGAACGGACATTATTCCGCAAAATAAAAGAGGCATTGCTGGCCTTAATTATTGAACGAAAATTCTCTAAGCAGGAAATCCTGCAGGCTTATTTGAACCAGGTATATTTCGGCGAAGGGGCCTATGGCGTGGAGGCGGCGGCGCAAATGTATTTTGGCAAACATGCGAAGGAGCTGTCTTTAGCGGAAAGTGCCTTGCTGGCCGGCTTGCCCCGCGGCCCCAATATCTATTCACCGTATATCGATATGAAGGCCGCCGCCGAGCGGCGGGCGATTGTGCTGGCCGGTATGGTTAAAGAAGGCTATATTACCGCGCAGGAAGCCGAACAGGCTAAAACCGAGCCAATTGCCCTGGCGGGGAAAAAAAAGCGGGTGGTGCAAGCCTCCTATTTTCTTGACTATGTGGCTAACGAGCTTGTTGGGCGTTACGGTGCCAACAGAGTATATAAAGGCGGCCTTAAAGTATATACCACGCTAGACATCAAGCAGCAGCAGGCGGCCGAAGCAGCCTTGGGCGAACTGCAGGGAGCCGTACTGGCTCTTGATCCCAGGAACGGTTACGTCAAAGCCATGGTGGGGGGGCGCAGCTACGAAGAAAGTCAGATCAATCGCGTATTTGTTGAAGTTCGCCAGCCCGGCTCCGCCTTTAAGCCCTTTTTATATGCAACCGCCCTTAATCAGGGTCTTGCCGCCAATGCCATTATTGTCGATGAACCCATAAATATTAACGGCTATGCACCGATTAACTACGATAAAAAGTATCGCGGACCTGTCACCATGAAAAAAGCGCTGCGCTGGTCGGTCAATGTGGCTGCTGTCAAACTTGGCCAGCAGGTGGGAATCGACCAGGCGTTATCGCTCGCCAAATCCCTGGGAATTACAACCTTAACGGATGAAGACAACAATCTGGCCTCCGCGTTGGGCGGCCTGACCCAGGGTACTAATTTGTGGGAATTGACGACTGCGTATAGTGCCTTTGCCAATGGCGGGGTACTATCCAGACCGGTGTCGATCCTGAAAGTGCTTGATGAAAATAACCAGGTGCTGGAAGAAGGCCGGATCAGCCAGCAATCAGTGCTTACGCCGGAAACAGCCTATATTTTAACAGATATGCTCCAGGGCGTTCTGCAGGATGGTACGGCAACACCGGCTAATCTGGGGCGGCCCGCCGCCGGCAAAACAGGCACCACCGATAATTACGAAACAGCCTGGTTTATCGGCTATACGCCGGATATATTAGTAGGGATTTATGTGGGTAATGACAACCGTAAGCCAGTAGGCATTTCAGGTACCGAGGTTTCCGCCTTATGGGGCAAAATGGTTTCTAAAATCGTTGCCAATACGCCGTCCACTGATTTTCCGATTCCCCCTAATGTTGTTGCCGGTATTCCGATTTGTGCCAATACAGGCAAACTGGCAGAAAGCGGTTGCAAAGAAACCGAATACAGTGCTTTTATCCAGGGAACCCAGCCCTTGCCTGAGACCCGGTCTAAATCCTGGCAGGCGCCGGGAACGCAAGAACAACGCCCCGATCAGCAGGAGCGCAAACAGCCGTTTTGGAAATGGCCATGGTCGCGATTGCCGTCATTTTAAAGTTGTGGTACAATGTGCTAGGATAGTAAAACAAAGTTTAAGGAGTTAATATTTCTCAGTGAGTACTAAAGCAACTGTCTTAAACATTGCGATTGACAGGGTAACCATGGCGGAGGCGGTAGCCAGGCTTGAACAGTTTATTGCCAGCCAAAAACCCCATTTGATCGCTACGGCTAACGCGGAAATGGTTATATTGGCGCAAGAAGATCAGGAATTGGCAACAATCCTCAATCATTGCGATCTGGTAGTGCCTGACGGCGCCGGTGTTGTATGGGCAGCCAGGCATCAAGGATATACTATGCCAGAACGAGTCGCAGGTTATGACCTCTCGCAAAACCTGCTGGCCCAGGCAGCCAGGCAGGGGTATCGCGTCTTTTTGTTTGGCAGCCGTCCGGAAATTATTGAAAAGGCGAAAAAGGTTGCGGCCGAGCGATATCCCGGCCTTTGCATCGCCGGTACGAGAGATGGCTTTTTTACGCCCCACGACGAGCTGGAAATTATTGATGCTATTAAAACGGCAAAACCTGATATTTTATTAGCAGCTTTAGGGGTTCCCAAGCAGGAAAAATGGCTGGCGAAATATTTATCCGCCCTGAACGTGCCTGTTTGTATGGGAGTAGGCGGAACTTTTGATGTAATGGCCGGTACTGTTAAACGCGCCCCGGGCTGGATGCAGCGCACCGGCCTGGAATGGCTGTTCCGCTTGCTGCATCAGCCGCAGCGTATTATCAGAATGATGGCTTTACCCCGTTTTGCCCTTAAAGTTATATTCGACAAAAAATGTTAGACAAAGTAAACCAAGTATATTATACTGATATACTGAACTTGCTTTTTGGTTTAGTACTTAATAGGAGGTTTTCTCAGGGAGGTGGATAGATGGTAAAAACTCCTGTTGTTAAAGAAGGATATATTTATATTGCAGTACTTGGCCTAATCACTATTGTTGCGGCCCTGGCCCTTGGCTGGTATTGGGCGATTATTCCGGGAATATTAACGGCCTTTGTTACCTTCTTTTTCCGCAATCCCAAACGTGATGTTCCACTAGACAATAATTTGATCGTATCGCCTGCAGATGGTAAAGTAATGGGCGTCAGTGAGGTGTACGACGATCTGTTTCTTAATGAACAGAGTATTAAAGTGACAATTTTTTTATCTGTATTTGATGTGCATGTCAATCGCAGTCCCATCAATGGTGAGATTAAATTTCAACAATATACTTGCGGTAGATTTAAGCCAGCCTACAAAGAGGCCGCCGCCTGTGAAAATGAACGTCACGCTATTGGTTTAGAAAATGGCCAGATGCGTGTTTTAGTTACGCAAATCGCCGGTATTCTGGCTCGACGTATTGTGTCCTGGGTTACCCTGGGCACGGTCCTGCAGCGGGGTGAACGTTACGGATTGATTAAATTCGGGTCGTGTACCGAACTTATTGTACCAACAACAGTTGACATCCTTGTAAAAAAGGGGGACAGAGTTAAAGGCGGAATTACTGTGATAGGGAGGTTAAAGGAACAGTGAGAAATGCTATTCCTAATATATTAACAGCAGTCAACATCGTGTTAGGCATGTTGGCCATTATCTTTACCTTTCAGGGGGAATTTACCGCGGCAGCGTTATTTATTATAGCGGCGCTGGTTGCCGACGGCCTTGACGGCCGGGTGGCCCGCTACTTTGGTGTAAGCAGTGATTTTGGCAAAGAGCTCGATTCCTTGTGTGACCTGGTGTCCTTTGGCGTAGCTCCCGCTATTTTAGCCTATGCCTTTATGCTCAAGGATTTCGGTGCAGCCGGGTACCTTGTTGCCGCTGCTTTTGCCACCTGCGGGGCGTTGCGCTTAGCCAGATTTAATGTGAATACAGGCAGCGTCAAGGGTTATTTTATGGGTCTGCCGATTCCTACTGCCGGCTGTGTTGTGGCAACCTTTGTCATGGTGGGTATGAAGCCTGCAGGCTGGACATTTCCTTTAATGGTAGCTATTTTTGCCTATCTGATGGTGAGTACAATCAAATATCCTGATTTTAAAGGCAAAGGCGGCGAGCCTGTGCGGTTAATTCCGGCGGTAATCGCAGCGGCTGTCGGTATATATATTTTGACCTTAACCCTTAATGCAGTATTGTTTGTGCCGTTTTTTGTTTATTCCTTATTCGGCATTTTGAATACTCTATTTGGTCTGTTTGACCGTCCGCAATCAACTTAATTTATTTGCCAGGGCGTTATGAAGCAGGAAAAATAAACATGTAACCGCAACCTATGCATATTATTTAATAGAAAAACTTAATAATTAGATTTGTGCCAAGTCCTTCGGATGGCGGCAGAACGCCTGTGCCCTTTAGGGTAAAGATTTTTCTTCCTTAGACACAGAGCAGAAAGTGAACCTTTCTAACAAGATCAAAGCAGGTTTGAAAAAACCGCTCACTAGATCCTATTGGGAACATATTACCTGATGGGATTTTACAAGGGAGAATCGTCCATGAATTACATTTTTGATTACATAATGATTCCCATGCAGCTTATCATTGTATTTTTCACCTTGTATTATTTTATCATCGCCTTTTTTGGCATCTGTAAAAGACACGAGGATAAAATAACCACGCCAAAGAATACATTTGCGATTATAGTTGCGGCCCATAATGAGGAACAAGTAATCGGGCAGCTGGTGGAAAACCTGCATGTGCTAAATTATCCGCAAGAACTTTATGACATTTATGTTGTAGCTGACAATTGCAAAGACAGCACCGCCCAGATCGCCCAAAACGCCGGGGCGCTGGTGTATGAGCGGTTCAACCTGGAACAGCGGGGCAAAGGCTATGCCATGGAATGGATGTTCGAGAAGCTGTTCGCGCTTAAAAAACAATATGATGCTGTAGTGGTCTTTGATGCTGATAATCTCGTTGATCCTAATTTTTTAAGTGAAATGAACAACCGTCTGTGCAAGGGAGAAAAAGTCATTCAGGGTTACCTGAATGCAAAAAACCCTAACGATACCTGGATAGCCGCAACTTTTGCCATTTCATTCTGGGTTGTCAACCACATCTGGCATCTGGCCAAGTATAATCTTGGCCTATCAAGTGTTCTCGGCGGTACGGGGATGTGTATTTCAACCGATATCCTGAAAAAGTTTGGCTGGGGAGCTACCTGTCTAACAGAAGATATGGAATTTACCATGAAAACACTGTTAATTGGCATTCGTACCACCTGGGCCCATGACGCTATCGTGTATGATGAAAAGCCGCTTACGTTCATGCAATCCTGTAAACAGCGCAAACGCTGGGCTCAGGGACATTTTGACGTTGCCGGGAGATATATTCCCAAGCTGCTGGCAGAGGGGATAAGGCGGCGGGACATACGAATTCTGGATGGTGTCCTGCATCTGGTCCAGCCACACTTTTTGATCTTGTCCACAACCTTCGTCATTTTAAGCTATGTTTATCATATTGTTCCTTTCTATACGAATATACTGTATATGGTTTTGCCCATTGAGGTATGGCGGATTATCTTTATTGGCCAATATGTTTTTCCAATTCTAATACTCGCAAAAATCCGGGCAAACTGGAAGACCTGGATCTATTTGCTTCTTTATCCGCTGTTTGTCTACAGCTGGATACCAATTACTTTCCTGGGATTTCTGCACCGGAATGACCGGAACTGGAGCCACACTGCACATACCCGCAGTATAAGCTATCGCGATATGCTGCTAAATAATTCGGACGAGTTTGCCAAGGAAAACCTCTTAAGTAAGCAGGCCATCAAATAAAGGTGAGTTCACACTCATCTTTTTTTGGTCTACCAGAATTTTAAATACATTCTGTGGGACATAAGAACCACTTGGCACAAGCCAAGTCTTTTCTTACATATAGTTAAGATGGCCCTGACACTTAATGATTGGAGTATATTTCTGCTACAGCTGATTAAACCTATTATTGGAGGAGGTATTTTCCCATGTATGACTTAACCATTATTGCGGAATTTGAAGCCGCCCATCAGTTGCCTGACTACCCCGGTAAATGCTGCCGGTTGCACGGTCATAACTGGAAAGTGGAGGTGACAGTCTACGGTCATGAGCTTAACCAGCTCGGCATGGTTATGGATTTTAAGGAGCTTAAAGCCGCGGTTGGCAAAGTGATTGATAATCTTGATCACTATTACCTCAACGACCTGCCGGAATTTAAATCAGTCCCCCCGACAGCAGAACATATTGCCAAATATATTTATGATACGCTGGCCGCTACCCCTGCCTTTCAGCAGAATATTAAGGTCCGCAGTGTCCAAATATGGGAATCACCGCGTTCTGCTGTGAAATACAGTCCGCAGGGGTAAGCTATGGCCAATATTGTTGAAATATTTTCTTCGATTCAGGGAGAAGGTTTATATGTCGGCACACGCCAGGTGTTTGTCCGCTTTGCCGGCTGCAATTTAGCCTGTGATTATTGCGATACCCCTGCATCCCGCCAGCTATGTGATCAGGCCCTGGTTGAGACGGTTCCGGGCCAAAGGGTTTTTGACAAAGTGACGAATCCGGTGCCGGTTGCGGAACTTGCCCGGCGGATTAATTCCCTGTTGACCGTTAAACACCATTCCATCAGTTTCACTGGCGGCGAGCCCCTGGGGCAAGCAGAAAGCATTAGCCAGCTGGCCCCCAGGCTTACATGCCCGATATATCTTGAAACCAACGGCACTTTGGTGGAAAAACTGGCCCAGGTTCTGCCGTATATACAGATTATCAGTATGGATCTAAAACTCCCCAGCGTTACCGGCAAGCCATACTGGCAGCAGCATTATCAGTTTTTACGTCTGGCAACAGCCAAAGAAGTGTTTGTCAAACTGGTTATCACCGGCCAAACCGGCGCGCACGAATTTAAACAAGCAATTGACCTGGTTGCCGCAGTTCACGCCGGTATTCCGCTCATCCTGCAGCCAGTCAGCCCTTGTAACGCCTCTACAGCCGTAACACCGGCCAGCATGCTGGCTTACCAGGCGGAGGCGCTTAAACAGCTTGAAAATGTCAGGGTTATTCCGCAAACTCATAAGTTTATGGGCCAATTATAATCGATGGGAGGGACTGGGGCTTGCATATACTGTTAACCAACGACGACGGCATCAATGCTCCGGGAATAAAGGCGCTGTGGCTGGAATTATCCCAGATTGCCAGAATTACTGTAGTCGCCCCTGATAGTGAGAAAAGCGCGTCAAGCCAGGCAATTACTGTACATCATCCGATCTGGGTGGATAACCACTGCCTTGATACCCCGGCTATATGCGCCTGGCGGGTTGGCGGCACACCAACCGACTGTGTCAAGATTGCCTTAGAGGCGCTGCTCACAGACGACAGGCCGGATATCATTGTGTCCGGCATCAATCAGGGGTCAAACCTAGGTACTGATGTGCTTTATTCAGGCACAGTCAGCGCCGCTATTGAGGGGGCTTTGCATGGACTGCCGGCTCTGGCCATGTCGCTGGACAGCTGGCAGCCGTTTGATTTCCTGCCGGCAGCGAAAATAGCCAGGAGGATCGTGGCCAAAATGGCTACTAACTGTTTACCGCCTAATACCCTGCTTAACGTCAATGTACCGGCACTGCCGGAAGAGCAGTTCAAAGGCATCGCCATCACCAAGCTTGGTGTCCGCAGCTATGAGAACACGTTTGAACGCCGGCAGGACCCCCGGGGCCGCACCTACTATTGGATGAGCGGCAGGGTATCGGAAAGTGAAAATGACCCGGATACTGATATTGTCGCGGTTAAAAACGGGCAAGTATCCCTTACGCCAGTCCATTTTGATCTGACTAACTATGGTATAATAAAGGCAATGGAGACCTGGGAGTTATAAACTTATTATTTAGTCCGGCATATTTGGCTGTAATTTGCATAAATTTACAGTAAAAGACTGTTCAGGAGGGAGTACGATGGCCAAAGTTTCCAGACGGACAAGAAACTACCCCCAAACTCCGCGTATTACCAATATACCTCTGGCTATTTTTAAAGGAGTTGCCGTTAGCATAGCTGTATCGCTTGTTTGTGCCATACTCCTTTCTTTAGTCAGCCTGATATCGGAAAATAGATTTATTGACACCTATATTGAATATATCATGGTCGCGGTGACAACCACCAGCATCTTTGTCGGCAGCATCTATGCCGCCCGGCAGGTATTGGCCAAGGGCTTGATTATCGGTGGGGCCGTCGGCATAATCTATGTATTGTTCTCGGTGGGTATCGGGTTAGAATTAGGGCAGGAGCAAATATCCTGGCTGATGCTGGGCAATAAATTTGCTGCCGGCAGCCTGGCCGGTGCGCTGGGTGGATTTATTGGCGTAAATTTGTAATTTTTAGCAATCAAATGCAGGGATTCGGGCAATAACCTTGAATTTCTATACTATAGGGACAGCAAAGGGAAGCCGGCCTGACAATTAGGTGGTTGCCTTTTGTTCCCTTGGCAGCAGTTGCAATAAATCCAACAGCAATATGAATTCTGGCTCACTATCTATATGCTGGCAGGTAGCTCATTTATCTGCCAATAACCTGAGCACAAACAGGAGCCTTACATTCAGGCTCCTGTTTTGGTTATATTAATGTTTGCAGGAGGCAGCTTTGAATTTTAAAGGAATTTTATTTGATTTGGATGGTACACTGATTGACACGTCCGACTTGATTGTCCGCTCTTTTCAACACACCTTTAAACAGCATTACGGGCAGCCGCTTACGCCCCCGGAGATCTATGCTTTCTTCGGTAAACCGCTCAGAGCTGCCATGGAGCATTATGGACCAGACAGGGTAGAGGCTTTAGTTTCCACCTACAGAGATTTCAATCTGGCTCACCATGACCAGCTGACGACCGGCTTTGCCGGTGTTGCGGAAGCCATTCACAAACTATACAATGCAGGCCTGCTGCTGGCGATTGTGACTTCCAAAACGAAAGCCACGGCGATAAGAGGACTGCGCCTGTTTGACATGGACAAGTATTTCTCTATTGTCATCGGCCACGAGGAGTGCCGCCGGCATAAACCTGATCCTGAACCTGTACAACTGGCCCTGGAACACAGCAAGCTGGACCCGGCCGCGTGCCTGATGGTCGGCGACAGTCCTTTTGATTTGGCCAGCGGCCGCGCCGCCGGGGTCAAAACAGCGGCAGTCCGCTGGACCCGGCTTGATTGGCAGGACCTGTTGGCAGAACGGCCTGACTATGTGCTTAACACCATGGAAGATTTGCTTGCTATTTGCGGCATAAATAATAAATAGGCAGGGTGATACATTATGGAAATTGCCATCATTGGCGGCACAGGCGTATACGATCCACGTATCTTAGATAATATCCGCGAGCAGGAGATTGCCACCCCTTATGGCGTGGTGCGTTTCAAGAGCGGTGAATATGCAGGCAAAGAGATTGCCTTTATTCCGCGCCATGGCAGCAGTCATTCTATCCCGCCGCATTTGATTAATTACCGGGCTAATATCTGGGCAATAAAAAAGCTGGGCGTACAAAATATTATCGCAACAACAGCGGTGGGTTCGCTGAACCCGGCTATGAAACCGGGGGATTTTGTGCTCATTGACCAGTTTCTCGATTTTGTTAAAAACAGGGCCACAACCTTTTACGAAGGCGGTGAACGCGGGGTCGTCCATGTTGACGTAACAACTCCTTATTGTCCGACAGTGCGCAGTGTATTAACCGCTGCCGCTGCCAACCTGGCTATTACCCTGCATCAGCAGGGGACCTATGTATGCACGGAAGGTCCACGGTTTGAAACCCCGGCCGAGATCAAGATGTTTGCCAAGCTGGGTGGCGATGTGGTCGGCATGACAAATGTCCCTGAAGTCGTTTTAGCCCGCGAGGCTGAGATTTGTTACGCCACGGTATCCATGGTCACAAATTTTGCCGCCGGTATATCCACCCAGCCGCTGACCCATAACGAAGTGCTGGAAACCATGCAGGGGAATGCCGAAAATATCAAACAGCTTATTATTGCGGCGATCTCCCGTCTGCAGGCCGCTAGCGACTGCCGCTGCAAGCATGCTTTAGCCGAATATGGCGGTTTTAAATTATAGGGGGTACGTCATGAGGTCTGTCGTTTGGTCCAATCATTGTTTAACCCTGTTAAATCAAACACTCTTACCCAATAAAGTGGAATACATCGAATGTTATGACTGGCGGCGCGCCGCCGAGGCAATCAAGCGGCTGGAGGTCCGCGGCGCTCCGGCCATTGGCGCGGCGGCGGCATTTGCCCTGGTCCTGGGAGCGAAGGAACTTAGCGGTCTGGCGTTTTATGAATTCAAACATAACCTCGCAGCCACAGCCGAAGCACTGCGCCAAACAAGACCAACAGCAATCAACCTGTTCTGGGCAATTGACCGGATGCTGGCTATTGTTAACCGCCTGCCGCCAGACACCGGTTCTGCTGCGGCAGTTGCCGCCCTGGAACAGGAGGCAGTTGCTATTGCCAGGGAAGACCAGGCTGTCAACGAGAAACTGGCGGCCCAGGGGGCGGCCTTATTTACAACCCCCACAGCAGTGCTTACCCATTGCAATGCCGGCGCCCTGGCAACTGTCGCGCTCGGTACAGCGCTGGGAGTTATCCGTAAGGCCTGGGCCCAGGGAAACATTACCGGCGTTTTCGCTGATGAAACCCGGCCGCTGCTGCAAGGGGCCAGGCTGACAGCCTGGGAGTTGATGCAGGATGGCATTCCCGTCACGTTAATTACTGATAATATGGCTGGCTGGGTAATGAAAAATAATATGGTACAGGCCGTGCTTGTCGGTGCCGACCGGATTGCCCTGAATGGTGATGTTGCCAATAAAATCGGCACTTACAGTGTGGCGATCCTGGCCAAAGAACACAAAATTCCGTTCTATGTGGCGGCGCCGGTCTCCACGTTTGACTTCGCAATAAAGAGCGGTACCGATATTCCCATAGAAGAACGGTGCCCCACCGAGGTTACTACCTTGGGCGGCAACTGCGTGGCCCCGGCGGGAGTACGGGTATTTAATCCGGCTTTTGATGTTACACCCCACACGCTGATTTCCGCGATTATCACTGAATATGGTTTACTGCGGGCTCCTTATCAGGAGTCCATCGGGCAATTAGCAGCAATGCGAAAGTAAAGGAAGGAGCTACAATAACTATGGATTCTATTGTGCGCGATATGAGCCTGGCCCCGCAGGGGCTGGATAAAATCAACTGGGTTAAAGAATTTATGCCTGTACTTAATGTTCTGAATGAGGAATTATCCCAGACTAAACCACTGGCCGGCAAAAATCTGGTAATCACTATGCATCTGGAGGCCAAAACCGCTTATTTGGCTATTGTCCTTAAGAATGCCGGGGCTAATGTGGCGGTAACCGGCAGCAACCCGCTGTCAACCCAGGACGACGTGGCGGCTGCGCTGGCTTCCCAGGGGGTCAGGGTCTTTGCCTGGTACAATACTACCGCCGCCGAGTATGAGGATTTTTTGCATAAGGCGCTTGATACCAAACCGGACATTATTGTTGACGATGGCGGGGATTTGGTCTCTTTGCTGCATGGTGAGCGGAGCGATTTAGCAGCCAATATCCTCGGCGGCTCGGAAGAAACGACGACCGGTGTCCTCCGGCTGCGGGCCCTGGCCGATTCAGGACGGCTGAAGTTCCCCATGATTGCGGTCAATGATGCCTACTGCAAATACCTGTTTGACAACCGTTACGGCACCGGCCAGTCCACCTGGGATGGGATTATGCGAACCACCAATCTGACGGTAACCGGCAAGACAGTTGTTGTTGCCGGCTATGGCTGGTGCGGCAAAGGAGTGGCCATGCGGGCCAAAGGGCTGGGAGCCAATGTAATCGTTACCGAAATTGATCCGATTAAGGCCATTGAAGCTGTTTTTGACGGCTTTACCGTATTACCGATGCAGCAGGCAGCGGCCTGCGGCGACATGTTTGTAACCCTGACCGGCTGCAAAGACGTGATTCGCCGTGAACACATGGAAATCATGAAACCAGGTGCGATTATGGCTAATGCCGGCCACTTCGATGTTGAAATCAACAAAGACGATTTAACGGCATTAGCTGTCAGCTGCCGTACCGTGCGGAAAAATATTGAAGAATTCGTTATGAAGGACGGCCGCAAGCTATATCTGCTGGCCGAGGGCCGTTTAGTCAACCTGGCGGCCGGGGACGGGCATCCAACGGAGATTATGGATTTATCCTTTGCCATGCAGACCCTGGCGGTTCTGCACATTGCCGACCAGCATGACGAATTGGAAAACAGGGTGTATACGGTAACCGCCGCAATGGACCAGCGGGTGGCCGGCCTCAAGCTTAAAGCGATGGGCTTTAGCATTGACGAGCTTACCCCCGCACAATATGATTATCTCCATAAGGCTTAGCGGAAGGGGGATATAAATGATAAATATACTTCTCAAAGACGGTGATGTGCTTTGTGCTGACGGCCAGGTACGCCGGGCGGATATCGCCATCAGCGGTTCAGTAATTACACAGATCGGAACCGTCACCGGTCAGGCTGAGCAGATCATTAACTGCCAGGATAAATTGATCGTGCCGGGATTTGTTAATACCCATACCCATGCAGCGATGTCACTGTTTCGCAGTTATGCGGACGATATGATGCTGATGGACTGGTTAAAAACAAAAATCTGGCCGGCCGAAGATAATTTAACAGCAGAGGATGTATACTGGGGCACGCAGCTGGCGATTGCGGAAATGCTGAAATCAGGCACAACCTGCTTTGCCGATATGTATTTTTTTATGCCCGCAGTAGCCAAAGCGGTGGCCGAAAGCGGTATTCGCGCCGTACTGGCCCGGGGGATGGCCGGGGTTGCCCCGACAGCCAGCCAGGCCCTGGCGGAAAGCGAGAGTTTTTACAGAGAATGGCATTTAGCCGCCGCTGACCGGATTACGGTTATGCTCGGCCCCCATGCCCCCTATACCTGCCCGCCTGAATATCTTCGGCAAGTAACGGCCCTGGCGGAAAAGTTAGGAGCTGAAATTCATATACATTTAGCGGAAACAGCCGGTGAGGTAGCTGATTGCCACAAAGAATACGGAAAATCACCGATTGCCTTAATGGCAGAGCTGGGTGTCCTTGACCATGGGGTTTTAGCTGCCCACTGCGTGCATGTAACGCCCGACGATATTGGGATTATGCAAAAGAAAAAAGTAAGGGTCGCTCATAATCCGGGCAGTAATATGAAGCTGGCCAGCGGCGTGGCTCCCGTACCCGATATGCTGAAAGCCGGGATTTGTGTGGGTCTGGGAACGGACGGGGCAGCAAGCAACAACAATCTCGATATGCTGGAAGAACTGCGGTTAGCGGCCATGCTGCACAAGGTCCATCGCCTTGATCCGCTGGCGGTTCCCGCCAAAACAGCAGTAGCCATGGCTACTGCCCAGGGAGCCGAAGCCCTGGGCCTGGGTAAAACGACCGGCCGGCTGGAAGTTTCGTACAAGGCCGACATAACTATTTTTGACATGCAGGAGCCGCACTGGTATCCGCGCCATGACCGGTTATCCCTGTTAGCCTATGCCGCCGCTGCGCAGGACGTCCATACGGTAATTGTCGATGGCAAGATACTGCTGACTAACCGCTGGCTGACAACCATAGACCAGGAACGCCTTACTGCTGAAGCCGGCCGGCGCGGCCTGCGCTTGATAAAATCTTCACGCCCCGAATAATTTTTTTGCCGCTGCCAACAGGAATTGCCCTGTTTAGTATTGAATATTAAAAATAATCCTGTTTCATTTAGCTGTCTATAGGGGAGGAGCTATCATGTTTGAACAGGCTCATCGTATGCAGGCCTTAACCTCAGCCATCTTCACCCAGGTTGATGATATGCGCAGAACCGAAGTTGCCGCAGGCAAAGACGTTATCACCTTAAGCATTGGCAGTCCCGATCTGGCACCGGCACCGCATATTATTGCAGCATTAAAAAGTTCTGCCGACGGTTGCTGTAACTATGGCTATACCTTATCCAAAGGCGTGCCTGAGCTTTTATACGCTATTGCCGGCTGGTACAAGGATAAATTCGGCGTGGAACTGAACCCTGAGACCGAAATACACTCCCTGCTCGGCTCGCAGGAAGGATTGGCCCATATCGCATTATGCTTGGTCAATCCCGGTGATATCGTACTGATACCAGATCCAGGCTATCCCATTTTCAGCGCCGGTCCGCTTGTTGCGGGGGCTGAACTCCACCGCATGCCGCTATTGCCGGCCAACAACTACCTGCCGGATCTGGACGCTATTGATGGCACTATCCTAAAGCGGGCCAAAATCATGATTTTAAATTATCCTAACAACCCGCTGGCAGCAACGGCACCCCGAAGTTTTCTGGAACAGGTTGTTGCCTTTGCCAAACGTCATAATATCCTTGTCTGTTATGATTTTGCCTATAGCGACCTGGTATTTGACGGTTACCGGCCAGACAGCTTTCTGTCTATCCCCGGTGCCAAAGATATTGCCATAGAGTTTAATTCGCTTTCGAAAACCTATAGCATGGCTGGCTGCCGTGTTGGTTATGTTGTCGGTAACGCCCAGGTAATCTCGCTGCTCGGGCGCTTAAAGTCCAATTTTGACTATGGTATTTTTTACCCCCTGCAGCAAGCGGCTGTAGCGGCCCTGACAGGACCGCAGGGCTGTGTTGCTGCAACCGCCGCAACCTACCAGCGGCGGCGCGATATCATTATTGATGGTTTTGCCGAAATAGGCTGGAAAGCAGACCGGCCCAAAGCCTCCATGTATGTATGGGCACCTGTGCCCACTAACCAGTCATCCTTTGACTTTACCGTTTCGTTATTAAAAAATGCAGGCGTAGCTGTAATCCCCGGCAGCGCCTTTGGCGTTTGCGGTGAAGGCTATATACGCCTGGCTCTTGTTCAGCCTGAAGCAAGGCTGGCAGAGGCTGTAGCGAGAATAAAAAAATGGCTAAAGCCATAATAACAGGAGGATTTTGGGATGAAAGCATTGAATTTTTATTCATCTAACTATCATAGCCAATTGGTTTGCCGCCGCAAAATCTGTACTATCAGGCTGGGGGATAAGACCAATAAATATTCAGAAGGCGATATTGTATGGGTAACGGTAGGCAAACGCTTTTCCCAAAAAAAACGAATATTTACGGCAGCAATCGACCGTGTTCTGGTAAAGCCGATTTCCCAATTGACACTTCATGATCTACAAGGTGAAAACCCCGATCTTACCAGCATTGATGAACTGATGTGCTTCTTACAGTCTATTTATGACAAAACCTTAAGCAACAGCGATCTGGTAACAGTAGTATACTTTTCGGAAATCATTGAGTAGCGGTATCATATAATTTAATATAAAAGGAGTGCTTTTTCTATGTCTAAACCAATCCCAGTAGGTATTTCAGCCCGCCATTTGCATGTGTCCCGTGAACATCTGGACATCTTATTTGGTGAAGGATATCAACTTACAGTAAAAAAAGATCTGTCACAACCGGGCCAGTTCGCATGTGAAGAGCAAGTTGATCTGGTTACGGAAAAAGGATCTTTTAAAAAAGTCCGCATACTCGGACCAGAGCGCAAGCAGACTCAGATCGAGATTGCACTGACTGATGCCCTCAAACTTGGTATTAAGCCGCCGGTACGTGATTCCGGTGATCTAAAAGGCTCGCCCGGCTTGACGCTGGTTGGCCCGAAAGGCGAAGTAAAGCTGGATGAAGGCGTTATTGCTGCCTGTCGCCACATCCATATGACAACTGCCGACGCTGCCGAATTAGGCTTAAAAGATAAAGATATTGTGAAAGTTCGCTGTAATGGCGAGCGGGGCCTCATTTACGACAATGTATTGGCAAGAGTAAGTGACAGCTTTAAGCTCGAATGCCACCTGGATACAGATGAAGGTAATGCTGCCAAGATTAATACCGGCGACACGGTGGAAATTGTAAAATAGGAAATAATTTTTATTAATCTTAACCCCGTGTTGCAGGACATGGGGTTGAATTTTTGTATACTGGATATAATGTCCCTATACATAAATAAGAATAAGGAGGAATTATATGCCAAGACCAGTTTTCAATGAGGAACGCTGTAAGGGCTGTGAGCTATGTACGGTAGCCTGCCCCCACAAGATTGTAGTGCTTGCCGACAGGTTTAACAGTAAAGGCTACCGGCCGGCCATCTGTATCGACGAAGCAAAATGTGTTGGCTGTGCTCTCTGCGCCAAAACCTGCCCGGATATTGTCATTGAGATTCATAAAGACAATAAAGACAAAGGAGAGTGATGGTAGTGGCAGAAAAGGTATTAATGAAAGGCAATGAAGCCATTGGTGAAGCAGCAATTGTTGCCGGATGCCGCCACTATTTTGGCTATCCAATCACACCGCAAACGGAATTGACGGAATATATGTCCAAACGGATGCCGCAGATCAATGGCGTATTTCTCCAGGCCGAAAGCGAAGTGGCTGCGATTAATATGGTTTATGGTGCCGCCGGAGCCGGCGCCAGGGTAATGACTTCTTCTTCCAGTCCGGGGATCAGCCTGAAAATGGAAGGTATTTCGTATATTGCCGGCGCTGAGCTGCCCAGTGTTATCGTAAATATCATGCGCGGAGGTCCCGGTTTAGGGGGGATACAGCCGGCGCAGTCGGATTATTTTCAAGCAACCAAAGGCGGCGGGCACGGCGACTATCATTGTATCGTTCTGGCCCCCAACTCAGTTCAGGAAATGGTGGATACGACAATCCTGGCCTTTGATCTTGCCGATATGTACCGAAATCCGGTTATGCTACTGGGCGACGGGGCATTAGGCCAAATGATGGAACCGGTAGAATTCAATCCCAGTGAAACCAGACCAGTTGCCAAACCCTGGGCGGCTACAGGCCTGAGAGGGCGTTCGGAACCTAATATTATTAACTCGCTTCATCTTCAGCCGGAGAAACTGGAATTACATAACATTCATTTACAACAAAAGTACGCCGACATTATCGCCCGGGAGGCACGCTATGAAGAATTATATACCGATGATGCCGAACTGATCCTGGTAGCTTACGGCATCACCTCGCGCATTGCCCGTTCGTCCATGGAAAAAGCGCGCAATGCAGGTATGAAGGTTGGCATGCTCCGTCCGATTACGCTGTGGCCGTTCCCGGAAAAACCGTTGGCGGCCTTAGCAGGCCGGGCCAATGCGTTCCTTACGCTGGAACTCAGCGCCGGACAAATGATCGAAGATGTCCGCCTGGCTGTTAACGGCGCGAAACCGATATACTTTTTCGGCCGTTCAGGCGGTATGATTCCCAGCACCAAAGCGGTTTTTGAACAGATTGTCAATATCCTCAACGGGAAGGAGGGCAGATAAGCATGGCTGACAGGATCTTTTCCAGACCAAAAGGGCTTAAAGATGTTCCCTTTCATTACTGCCCGGGCTGCCACCACGGCATCATTCACCGGTTAGTTGCCGAAGTGCTGGATGAGCTTGATGTGCGTGATAAGGCGATCGGTGTCGCACCGGTTGGCTGTTCAGTACTTGCTTATGAATATTTTAACTTTGACGCCTTTGAAGCTGCCCATGGCCGGGCCCCGGCGGTCGCTACCGGCGTAAAACGGGTTCACCCTGATGCAGTTGTTTTTACCTATCAAGGCGACGGTGATCTGGCAGCCATCGGTTGTGCGGAAATTGTCCATGCGGCGGCCAGAGGCGAGAAGATTACTACCATTTTTGTCAATAACGCAATTTATGGCATGACCGGCGGCCAGATGGCGCCAACTACCCTGATTGGGCAGGTTACCAATACCTCGCCTTATGGCCGGAACGCCGAAGCAGCCGGCTATCCGGTTAAGGTTTCTGAGATGCTGGCTACACTGGAAGGCGCCAAGTTTATCGCCCGTGTGGCCATCAATACTCCCGGCAATATGGCAAAAGCCAAAGCGGCTATCAAAAAGGCTTTTACCTTGCAAATCAGCGGCGAAGGCTTTGGACTGGTGGAAATATTATCGACCTGCCCGACCAACTGGGGTATGAGCCCGGTTGAAGCAGCCAAATGGCTGGCCGAGTCAATGATTCCCTATTACCCGTTAGGTGTCTATAAAACATGGGAGGGGGGATCGGAATGACGCATGAAATAATTATGGCCGGCTTTGGCGGCCAGGGAGTAATGTTAATGGGCCAGCTGCTGACTTATGCCGGCATGATTGAACATAAGCAAGTTTCCTGGATTCCCTCTTACGGCCCGGAAATGAGAGGCGGCACGGCCAACTGCTCAGTAATCATCGCCGACGAGGCGATTGGAGCGCCCATTGTTTCCGAGCCCAACCTGGTTATCGCCATGAATCTGCCCTCATTGGATAAGTTTGAACCACTGCTGCTGCCAGGCGGAATCCTGGTTATCAACAGCTCGCTCATTGAACGGGGGGCAAGCCGCCCGGATATTACTTCCTATCGAATCCCCGCCAATGATATTGCCGCTGAGCTTGGCAATACCAAAACCGCCAATATGGTTATGCTCGGTGCAATCATTGGTGCCGCTCAAGTGGTATCAGCCGATGCCGTATTAAAGGCCTTTGCCAAGATGTTTGCCAAAAAGCCGGAATTGCTGGCTATTAATGAAAGCGCGATCCGCCGGGGAATAAAATTTATACAAGACGGAAATTAAAGCCAAGCGCCAGAGCTTGTCCGGAACGGAAACGCCCTCTGAAACGGCAGAGGGAAAAAAGACCTCCTGTGGTAGGATAAATAACCGCCACAGGAGGTCTTTACATCTGCACTGGCAGGAAGCCGCACCCCCGGCCCAGCAAGAGCAAAGCTGTAAAAAATATGACGATAATTAATTTACAAAATAGCGGGGCAGGATTTTAAGCAAATGTATCGAACTTTTATTAGTAAATATTCAGACTCTATAATAGCCTCACTGTCAATGCTTGCTCTTAAAGCACTATAAAATTAACGACTACATAACCGAACATTGACTGACAATCCGTAATTAAACCCACATAATTGCCGGACAAATAAGGAAGGCTATTGCCAAACATGCAACTTGCCCCAAAAAGAATGGTAGACGGTGGTGTCAAAAGTGACTCATGAACCAGCAGGTGATTTTAAAGCTTATTCTCTCGCCGGTACAGACCAGGAGGTACGGTTTGTTACCAGTACCCTTAATTTACAAGCCGGTGAACCTATATTAGATTTGTATTGTGGGTATGGACGCCACGCAATTGAACTGGCCAAACAAGGGTTTAACGTGACCGGCATCGACGCCACGCAGGATTTTTTGGATATCGCCGCCCAGAAAGCCCAGGAAGCCGGGGTAAATGTTACATTCAAGCAGCAGGACATGCGCGAACTTAATTATGCCCAGGAATTTGCGGCTGTTATCAATATGTTTGCTGCCTTTGGTTATTTTACAGACGATGAAAACGCCAACATTATTAAACTCATTGCCAACGCGTTAAAACCACAGGGCCTGTTCCTTATTGACTTATTAAACCGGGACTGGATGGTGAGCAATAACCTGAACCGCTACTGGCGCCATCCCAGCGGTGAATATGTTCTCTCCTACAAAGTGCAGCTGGAAAAGGGAATAGCCACTATGAAACGGCAGCTTATCAACCAGATAACAGGCACAAAAATTCAATACGATTTCATCTTACGGGCTTATTCGCTCCCGGAAATGGCCAACATCCTTAGCCATAGCGGCCTGTCCATCCTGGAAACCTACGGCGGCTTTGACGGGCGGCCCTACAGTTCGGAAACGCCGCGGATGATCATCCTTGCCAAAAAAATCTAAACTAAAAAAGAGACGACAGTCTCTTTTTTTTTGCTTTAATTATCACCTGCTGCTGTTCCTTCATAACATAATAGAGGATGGAATGTGCGAGGTGAATAGCAATGATTGTCACCATCAATAATCTCCAGCGCGGTCTGCGGCCAAAAATCGGTTTAGCCTTAAGCGGCGGCGGGTTAAGGGGAATTTCCCATATCGGCGTCCTTAAGGCCCTGAATGACCATAACATACCGGTTGATTATATCGCAGGCACCAGTGCCGGTGCAATAGTGGCTACCATGTACGCCTGCGGATACGCGCCCCAACAAATGCAAACAATTATCCGGGATATTAATATTGCTGATTTGATTGACCTAAAAGTAACATCAGCCGATTTATTTAAACATGGCTTTAAATGGCTCATGAGTGGAAAATTCCGCTTCTGGTCAGTATTACCCACCGGTCTGATAAAAGGAGAGAAGATCGAGAATTTACTGGCAAAATTATGGCAGCAGCGAACAATCCGGGAAACCAAGATTCCTTTAGCCATTACAGCAGTCGACATAATATCAGCAGATACCGTTTTTTTTACCTCACCGCTGCCGCCTAACCGGGCCATCGCCAATGCCCGTTATTATCATAATGCACTCTTATATGAAGCTGTACGGGCCAGCATTTCAATCCCCGGCGTGTTTTTCCCGAAAAAATACCGCGGCATGACACTTGTTGACGGGGCTGTAAAAAATAATCTGCCTACCGATATTCTGAATCATATGGGGGCTAATAAGATTATTGCCATTGATTTAGGTTATTCCGGCCAGCCTAATTATGAGACTAACTCGGTAGGTGAAATTCTCATGCACTGTATTGAAATTATGGGCCGGGAAGTTACTTTAATCAAATCAGAACAGTATGCGGATATAATTATCAGACCGCAGGTCTATGACCTGAATCAAAAGAACCTGAGCCAGGCTAATGAATTTATTAAGCGCGGTTATCATGCCACGATGAATAAAATGAATGAAATCCGGGATTTACTCTTATAAGCGTTATTAGTTGCCTGCTCATTTTTCCCTGCATATCATACAGTAGCAGGGGAGGAGGGCACGCAAATGAATAAAAACGAGATTCCGGCAATATTTCGCCAGCTCTTAAAACTAGACACGCAGACTGATAATGTCGTTGGCGTTGGCCACGGCCAGAAATACACCCGTGGAAACAACACAGGCAAGGAAGCCTTAATTATATTAGTAAAAAAGAAATATCCGCACTCTGAATTGCGTAGCGGTTCAGTTCTGCCAGCAAGAATAGACAATGTTCCAACCGATATAATAGAAGTTGGCGACATCCACCTGCTGGAAGAACGGACGGAGTATCACCGCCCGGCGCAGCCGGGCATGAGCCTTGGGCACTATAAGATATCAGCCGGGACCTTCGGTGCCGTTGTCAAAGACAGGGCTACCGGTGAAACGCTCATCTTATCGAATAATCACGTCCTGGCCAATATTACTGACGGCAGTGACGGCCGCGCCGCAGTCGGCGATGCCATCATCCAGCCAGGCATTTATGACGGCGGCAAACCGGCCGACTGTACCATCGCCCATCTGCGCCGGTTTATTCCGCTGCACCGGGAAACAGTATCTCCCAAATGTAAAATAGCCAAAGTATTTGAAAAACTGCTGAATAACTGTATTCATCTGCTGCGGCCCCGCTATCAGGTCCAGGTAGTAAAGGAAAGCGAGAAGCTGAATATAGTCGATTGCGCCGTAGCAGCCCCGCTTGAACCGGCAGCAATCAAAGCTGAAATTTTAGGCTTTGGCTCTGTGGCCGGCATCAAAGAAGCGACACCCGGATTATTTGTAAAAAAAAGCGGCCGGACTACCGGTATTACTTTTAGTCAGGTCCTGGCCACCAACGTAACCTTTAAAATCGCCATGACCAACAAAGAATACGGTGTGTTTACCGATCAAATTCTGGCAGGGCCGATGAGTATGCCCGGAGACAGCGGTTCTTTGATCCTGACTGAAGATAATTATGCCATTGGGCTTTTATTTGCCGGGTCAGAGCAGGCCACCATGTTTAACAAGATCACCAATGTACTCGATCAGCTCAATGTTACTCTATTATAAGGCATCTATAATATAATATAAAGCGAAAGGAACTCGGTAAGTGCCCGGGTTCCTTTCGCTTTATAGAATTTATTTAGAGATTTAGTTGTTTATATATTGGCCATTAAAGTTTGGCTGATATCTTTTATTGTGCTTCCCGTGATAAGCTTTCTTACTGCCGGTATTCTGTTCCTGGCCGGCCGGATTGTACCAGCCCCGATCTTGCATAACCTGAAATAAGATATAGGCATTTTCGTGCTCATCATGCTGGAACTCTTCCACAGCATTGCGGACCGTAATATTGGTGGACTCCATAATTGCATGCTCATATAAATGGGAGAGGTGCTTTTCCGTATTGATTAAATCGACCAGCATATCCCGTTCTGAAAGCCGGTTGCGGTTGGACTGCATGTTATTACTATAACGTCTGTTATGACTCATAGAATCACCTCATACAAGAATTATTATTGATATTGATGCTGCGACACACCGGCTTTGCCAGTTAGCTGCTTCAAGCGGTCAGCATGGCGGCGTTTATTCTGGGACATATCAAATAACAGGTTCTTAAGCTCGGGGTCCTGGCAATAATCGGCATATAAGCTATACTTAGCCAAAGCCAGATTCTCCATTTCTAATGCTTCTTCTAAGTAGCCTCTTTCTTTTCCGGTAAGTTTCTGCGAGTAATTGCTGCCATAGTAAGCCAAATTCCGTCACCTCCGTAAATATACTTATGATAATATATCTATCTTACTTATTTACCGGCTTAGCTGGGAAAAATCATATCTTCATGGATATCATACTGGGTTTTTAAAGAATTTTGTTGTTTATCCGCATCGGCAGAGGAGGAAAGGTCTGTGGAAATCTCATAATTATAGTTTTCTTTATGATCCTGTTCGGGGTTATTTTTCCCAGCTTTCTCTTGGGCAAACAGACCAAATACATTCATATCATAACACCACCATATTTTCTGTATTGCTTACGCCACCGTGACAGGTTTAGTATTATATTTATAATAATCACTTATACAAACTCGACTCTAAATTGTGCTGTAAATAGTCTGTAAATATTTACCTTGACTTGCGATTATATCGCAACCAAACCGCAATATTGCGATTAACCCCAAATCAGATATTTTTACAATTAATTCCATAACTGAGATGACCGAGATGAATAAGTAACTAAACCTTACATAACCGCAATCAGGCTGCAACCATGAGCGTTCCTGCAAATCGCCGATTTCCTGTGCGGAACAGTGCAAGCAAAAACATTAGCCCCCGGGGCACCAGCGTACTGTCGTCCTTCAAAGACATGTCCATTTTGCTCCTCCCTCAACTCAAATTAACATAATAGATATTATCGGACATAAAAATTAGTTATTATTACATTCATTCCAATATGTATAATCTATTATTATATTAATATTATTTGTTTCTGCTGTATTTAATTTGTGAAATAATCAAAAGGAGCTCATAATGTAAGCTCCTTTTGATCCGATATCCGAGAATATTAATTTAAAATAAATTAGTGCTATTTTTTTTGCTCCTCATTGGGAGAAATTTTTGTGCCGACACGGATTACTTTATCGACAGCTTGAAATTCATCGGCAGCCAAAAATTCCCGGTCAATGATTTTGCCATTGACTTTTTTTATCCGGTAGGTTGACACCAGAAACCCCTTTTGGCCCTCGACATCAATAATCTCTTTCCCCAGCTCCAGACCAGGATCTTGCTTGATAAGAGTATTCGGCTCCAATACCCTTTTATCAGTGGCGATTACCGCAATCTGGGGGGGATTAGCCAATTGCTTGCCAAAGATATTAATAACAAGTTGATTGCCGTCAACTTCACCGATAATATAAATATTATGCAGCGTCGTATTCTTAAACCTGAAATCCAGTTGGTTATCGGCCACAGTCGCATCTTGGCCAAGCGGTACATAACCGGGCGGACGGAAGTGGGCGGTTCGCTCTTCAATCGCTAAGTCGGCTAGCAAAACCGCATTATACAGTGTGCTGCTCACCTGACAAACACCACCACCCCAGTCAGGCACTAACATACCGTTAAGATACACCGGGGCTTCCTTATAGCCAAATTTAGCCAGCCGCAAGCCGACAATATCATTAAAAGAAAACACTTCCCCGGTTCTAACCAGGATATCATTAACACTCTTTGCTGCCAACAATACATTTTGGGTCCGGTTCTGGTCCCGGGGATCAAATTGAGTGGTATAAGAGGCAATCAGCCCGTCGATATGCGCCAAGTCGCTGCTGACCACAGCCGGCATAAGCTCATCTACCGCGACATTAACCGTAAAGGTAAGGTGAGTGTTAAGTCCGGCAGTTGTTGCCGCGATAGTCTTATCCAGATCTACCTTGCGGCCAACTACCTCCGGCACAATGCCAATACGGGCCGTGGTCCTGCCCGTGCCCGGTTTAAGCTTGGCATTCTCCGGCTGACGTTCGATCTGCTTAGCAATACGCAGCAATTGACTATAGATTTTATCATAATTATAGTCTACTGTTAACGGCAGGCGATAGCCTTGATTGACTGCCAGATATCGTTCTGTTATCCGCTCAATGAGATTGCCGCTTCTACCGACAGCATAGGCTTGCCTGGCCAGTTCACCGGCCTGGATACTCAGTTCAATATCCTGGGCAGTAATACGCCACTGCCTGTTGTCATACATTACTGTTACTGCTGCTGCGGCGGCGGTTCGCTCGGTAAAGGCCCTGGCGATTTTCTGTTCGGCTTCCCGGACCGATAAGCCGCCAACATCTATATCACCAACCCGGACACCCTGATAAATCTTGTTTGTAACCATAAAGGCCGAGTTAGCTGCCAGCATACTGATAAAGCTAAACAGCAGGATGATTATTAGGAACAATATAATATTCACATTTCGTGTTGTTGCCGTTTGCACAGAGCACACTTAGTCCTTTCTTATAAGTGCCAGTATACACAAAGCAAACCTTAATACCGCAATAAGGTAAACCCCCGCTGGAATAGCGGGGATTACTTCCTGTCTGGCTTATTGAATATTCATGGAGAGTTCAACAAATTTACCGGCAAGCTTAGCTTTTTGCAATACCTCTTCCGTAATTTCTCCCCCCTGATCAACAATGATCATGCCGTTATCAGTCTCAATACGGCGGGCAGCTTTCTTGCCTAACAAAAATTTACGATGTTTATCATCAAATTTTTTAGCGGAATCGTCAACCGCGGGTTCCTGCTCTTTGGTCTCCACCACACTGGCAGCCGCCAGTGTTTCTGTCAGCTCCGCCATAACTACCGGCACTGGTTCAGTCTGAGCGGCAGGCGCTTCTTTGGCGGGAGCTACGGGAGCTGCAGGCGTAACAGCAGCGGCCGGGTCAGTTTCAGCAATGATTATTACCTCTTTGCCAAAGGTAACAACCCTGTCAGCCGGCAAAGGAACCACTGCACCGTCAGCGGTCTCCAGCTCACAGGTAACAATCTTACCAGCGTCGTCAATGATAAATTCATTGATTTTTCCTTGCATGCGGCCGCCTTTAGTGAGAACTTTAGTCCCGATAACCTTAATACCGGCCTCTAGTAATTTTTCCAGCTCCGGTTTATCTTTTACAGTCAGAATATCTTCACTGTTATTAACGGTAACGGCATACTCACCCAAGCCGGCAATCGCCGTAAAAGGCAGTAATTTAGCGCCTAAATACCATTTGCCATCATCAATAACCACTGCCGCGACGGAACCATTCATATAATTAACGAGCAGTTCTTTAACATGGCCAAATTCTTTACCTTCAGTAATACTTATAACCGGTTGTCCTACAATTTCTGCACTTTTTTTCATCTTATACCCTCCATATTCGACTACTTAGATATTGGCTACATGCCGCCACTCCCTGAATTCCTCATCAATTTCTGTAACTATATGTTGCGGAATTTCTAAAAACGCAATAGCTCCCAACTGATGCTGCACTAAAATATTCTTAATAATACGCAGATAAGCGATTGTGCTGATAAATTCCTGTTCCAGCATTTCATCCCCTCTGGTTTGGCAGAGTTGGCGACCTTCGACAAAAACTTTAATCGCTTCATCATAATATCCTTTATTTTTCAGGAGATTGCCCACTTCAACAACCAAAAAAGGAGCGGCCTCACTATCCGGGTATAAAGCCAACGCCTGGCTAAAGGCCATTAACGCCGCCTCATAATTATGTTGTTCTTTATTATAAAAAGCATAATCCAATAAATCCTCCAGTTGCACCGCGGCAGGCTTATCTCCTTTGACCTCTTTTTCATTAAACCAGATCGAGTTCCCGGACTCCTGCACTGTAACACCTGCCTGTTCCATTAATGATATACATTGTGTCTGTTCCTGCTTGTCACCGGTTATTGCCGGTTCTTCCACTGCCGGCTCTTCCATTGCCGGTTCTTCCACTGCCGGCTCTTCCATTGCCGGTTCTTCCACTGCCGGCTCTTCCATTGCCGGTTCTTCCACTGCCGGCTCTTCCATTGCCGGTTCTTCCACTGCCGGCTCTTCCACTGCCGGCTCTTCCACTGCCGGCTCTTCCATTGCCGGCTCTTCCTCTGCCGGCTCTTCTGCTGCCGGCTCTTCCACTGCCGGTTCTTCTGCTGCCGGCTCTTCCACTGCCGGTTCTTCTGCTGCCGGCTCTTCTGCTGCCGGCTCTTCCTCTATTCTAGGTTCACTAATACTGAAAGAATAACCCTGTTCAGTCTGCTGTCTGTTTTTACAGGCAGTTTCATTCAGCAAACTGCCTGTAACTTCCATTTGCTCCATTACCTCAGACTGGGTTAGACAACAGGCACTCTCCCTGTCATCAGTGGCAGCGGCGTCTTCATAATGGGCCACAAAATAAGCAAAAACAACGGCAAAAACAGCTAAAAAAGCCAGAGTCCCTGGCAATCCGGCAAAACCGACAACAAACTTGGGTAAAACCAGGCTGATAAACATAGCGCAGGCGGCACACAACAATAATGATTTTAACTGCAGTTCCAGCCCCAATAAGCTATTGGCCAGTTTATACACAAGCAGGGTTGCGATAAGTATAGCCAGTAAACTGGCAATTATATATTCCACTCCAACCACCAAAAAAACAAATTTTCAACTTACATAATTCTGATTTTAACTATTCTACCTATTCTACGCTTTTTTGTTTTTTCCTGTCATATAAGCAGCAGCAATTAAGAAATATGCAAAGAAATGTTATATTTCGGCAACAGCGCTGGCAGCCCCCAATATGCCAAGCAAAGCATGTTCAAAGGTTAAACCGCCCTGCACATAAACAATATAGGGCGGCCGCAGCGGGCCGTCGGCACTCAGCTCAATGGATGACCCCTGGACGAAAGTCCCCCCGGCCATAATCACCTGATCCGTATATCCCGGCACGTTTCCCGGCACAGGCCGCACATGGGCATCAACCGGAGAATATTGCTGCAGCCCCTGACAAAAGGCAACCATTTTTTCCGGTGAACCTAATTCAATGGTTTGTATAATATCACTGCGCAGCTCCTCCGGCCGGGGCAGCGTCTTATAGCCAAGCAAACTAAAAATCAGGCCGGCAAATATTGCCCCTTTTAAGGCTTGATTTACCACATGGGGCGCTAAAAACAGCCCCTGATAAAACAAACGGCTATCGGCAAGTGTTGCCCCCAGTTCGCCTCCTAGCCCCGGGGCGGTTAATCGCCGGGCCGCCATATCCACCAGGGCCGCTTTACCGGCAATATAGCCGCCGGCCGGGGCCAAACCGCCGCCAGGATTCTTGATCAGTGATCCGGCCATGATATCGGCACCAACACTTGTCGGTTCAGCGGTCTCCACAAATTCGCCGTAGCAGTTGTCGACAAAACAGATACAATCAGGCTTGCAGCTTTTAATCGCGGCACATACGGCCCGGATTGCTTCAATACTGAGCGGTTTGCGCAGGCTATAGCCCCGTGAGCGCTGAATAAGGGCGACCCTGGTATTAGGCCCAATGCAGCCGGCGATAGCCCCTATGTCCACACCGGCCTCCGTCATGGGCAGCTCCCGGTAGCCGATGCCGCACTCTGTCAGTGAGCCGGGGGTTTGCACAGTATGACCGATGACCGTTTGCATCGTATCATAGGGAGCGCCGGTAACCGCCAGCAGCTCCTCACCGGGACGCAGCAACCCGAACAGGGCGCAGGCCAAGGCGTGAGTTCCCGATACAAACTGAGTCCGTACCAGCGCCTTTTCCGCACCGCACAATTCAGCCCATACAGCCTCCAGCCGTTCTCGGCCGGTATCGCCATAGCCATAACCGGTCGTTGTCCGGAAAAGATATTCCGAGATTTGATGATTGCGAAAAGCGGTAAGCACGCTGGCAGTATTTTGTTCTGCTATAGCGTCAAGCGCGGCAAACAATGGCAACGCCTGTTCGAGAGCCTTACCTTTCAAAGCCATAATATTTTCGGGGAAAAGAGCCATGAATCATTCATCTCCTGCAACATATTTTTGATAGCGCGCCAACTGCTCCGGCGTTAAGGAAACTAAAATGCTAATCCCCTCAGGCTTATACTCAATGTTGTTAACCACAGCACCATCATATAGCTTAGATATAAACCCGCTGTCGTCATAAGGAACCAATAACACCGCATCGACAACAACCGTACGCAAGTGATCCTCAATCCGATCAAGCAGTTTATCCAGATTTGCTCCGGTAACCGCCGATACGGCAATACTTCCCGGCTGCCGCAGCATACGCTCCTGCACAGGCAGACTGTCTATCCTGTCAATCTTATTAAATACCGTAATTACCGGCTTGGTATCTGCCCCCAACTCCCGCAGTACCTGGTAGACGGCCTCGCTTTGCTGTTCATGCTGCGGATGGCTGGCGTCAATGATATGCAGTAATAAATCAGCCTGCAAAACCTCCTCCAGCGTCCCGCGAAAAGCCGCAACCAACTGATGGGGCAGCTTCTGAATAAACCCTACCGTATCTGTCAGTAAAAACTCCCTGCCGCTGGCCAGTGTAGCTCGCCGCGTGGTTGGATCCAGAGTGGCAAAAAGTTTATCTTCCGCCAAAACATCAGCAGCGGTAAGTTTATTCAGCAAGGTGGATTTACCGGCATTAGTATAGCCGACTAATGCCGCCGTGGGTATTCTCGCGGCCTGCCGGCGCTCACGCTGCAGCTGACGGTGTTTTTTCAGATACTCAATTTCTTGTTCAATCTCGCTTATCCTGGACCGGATCCGCCGCCGGTCCACCTCCAGCTTGGTCTCACCAGGCCCTCTGGTGCCAATCCCCCCGCCTAAACGTGACAATACCAGTCCCTGGCCGCCTAACCGGGGGAGGTTATATTTTAACTGCGCTAATTCGACCTGTAATTTCCCTTCATGGGAACGGGCCCGCTGAGCAAATATATCCAATATCAACGCCGGTCTGTCAATCACTTTAATCCCCAGTACCTGCTCCAGATTGCGCTGCTGGGCGGGGGAAAGCTCGTCATCGAAAATAATTACATTGGCATTAAGCTCCTGGCGAATCAGATTAATCTCCTGAACCTTGCCCCGCCCGATAAAGAAGGCCGGATCAGGACGGCTCCGTTTCTGCCGCACCGCCCCGGCAATCTCTGCTCCGGCAGTTTCGGCTAACTGGGCTAATTCGCGCAGGGAATCGTCCACATCCCAGCCGCTTTGACGCTCGACCCCGACCAGGAGCGCGTTTTCAGGCTGATCTGCATTGGACCGTATATCTTTACTCTCCAACTGACGCTCAATCTGATTCGTCAGATAACCCAGATCAAGCTCAATAAAATCAGCTAAGGACAAGGGCCCGACTGTGCCGACACTGTAACTGTCTGCCGTATGCCCGGAAATAAAGCCAAAACTAATCTCTTCAATCCCTGTCCTTACCCCCATTGCCGCCATGATGTCAAAACGCATTGCTTTGAGAGACGACAAATCCACATTGCTTAACCGGCTGTCGCCCCCCGGATGGGTATGAAGACAGCGAATGCCGCTTAAACGGTTAAGGGCCCGCCGGCCATCAGTTTCCGGCAGTGAGACAGTCCGGGTATCACCAACAGCCACCAGGACGACACTGCCCCGGCGGTTAATATAAACGGCGATCTCCCTGTTCAGCACACCGGTTAGCGCCGCCATGCCTTCAGCCAGCTCCTTGGTAACAGTTTGGCCAAAGGGGACTGTGAACTCATATAATTGCTTCAACTCATCGAGAATATTTTTTTTGATGCCGGTTGTTTCTCCATATACCTCAGGCAAGCATGAAACACCCCTAACGTTAGTATTATTACATACTCTACAATATTTTGGTTATGAAGCCGCTACATCCCTGCGCTTGCTTCATCTGACCTCCTATTTCGCACTTTTCCGCTTTTATATGTGAATTACACATAATATTATACCAGTTTCTTAGCATAAAATCCCACCTTTTATATCGCCCCCTGGGCAGAGTGAGGGGTCAGGCCTTACTGTTTACACTTATATTTATCATAAGTGTAAGACAGTAAAGCCTGACCCCAAAAACCTAATCCCTATTTCTCCCCATGGGCTATCACCTTAACCCCCGTAAAGCTTCCCAAGACTGAGAGAGCTTTTGAGAAGGTTAAACAGCTTCCAGTAAAAGTAGAAGGCTACTTCACTGCAAAACCTAAAAATCTATAGATGCTATTTTTTTAATTTTTTCAAGTAATTTTTTCAAGTGACTTTTAAAAATTAAAGGGAGATATTATATATAAGACTTCATTCCCCTTCTTCTTTTAAGTTACAAACGACTTCCGGATTGTTGTTTTTCTCTTTTGCCAATCCTAATAAGGCGAGAGCCATTGTACTTTTCCAATTAATTGACGCAACTAAAACGCAAATCCGGTACTGGCTATTTCCACGCAAAACATCAATCCAGTTTGGAATAGAGAGGCTAGATGATACCAAATTAATAATTAGATCTTTAAAAGAAGAAACTCCATAAAATAGCGAATAAGTTATGTCAATTGCGAGTATGCCTTTAGAGCATTTCTGAATTTCCAGAAATACTGTGTTTGCAATCTCCTCAACTTGTTCATTTATGTTTTGAATTTCATTATCTCCTATTGTCCCTTGCCAAACGGCATCAATAAAATCGACATAATACTGCGCATTAGTTCTTTCCATAAAATACTCCTTTCATCCCTTATTCAAGCTTAAGTTTGCTGGGTTATCAGTGATTATATTCCGGCCAGTAAAGAGTAATTAAGACAATAAATAGAAATATACGACCTCTTTATCATACAGGCATGTTTACAGAAAAACTCAATATAATTAATAACGCCTATAAGCATTCTATATTATAGTATTCATAATCATGCATCCGTGACACAGGAGTTGGTTCGCCAAACATCGAATGATCAAAAGAATACAAAAAGCTTACAGCAGTTTTATAAATAAGGAGTGATCAAATGGACACTGCCGTGTCTGTGCTTAATGAATGGTTAAACCTCTACCTCTCATTATATAGACGCCCGAATGTGTTTATTTTTTTAGCAGTCATTCCTGCGCTTATTGCCTGCTGCAAAGGAAGAAGCTTTAAATTATGGTGGATTTATGGGGTTCTATTGTTTCCCCTGGCCCTAATTCATTCGCTGCTGTTGAAACCAACAGAAAACTATCCCCTGGACTAGCATCATGAGGGGTCATCATGAGGGGTCAGGCCTTACTATTTACACTAATGATAAAATATTAGTGTAAATAGTAAGGCCTGACCCCGAAACTAATTAAAATCTACAATATTGAGCCCATAGGCAGAGATTATTTTTTTCAGGTCGGCAATGGCTGCTGCCGCCGGCGTTGTGAACGTCTGGCCCGGGAGCCCAAGCGCAGTGTATTTCGCCTCACCGTAATCATGGTAAGGCAGCAGTTCTACCCCTGTAACCTGTGTTTTGCTCTTTAGAAACGCACACAGGCTGCTGATGTTTTGCGCATTGGCATTCACTTCGCCAAGCAGAGGAACACGCACAATGGTCTGGGGGTGTTCCTGGGATATCAGCGCGATATTGTCTAAAATCTTGCGATTACTGACTCCGGTCATTTGTTTATGCCATTCATCATCCATATGTTTGCTGTCCACAAAAACGCAGTCTAATAGCGGGAAAATATCTTTTACCTGCTCCCAGTCAAAATAACCGCTGGTCTCAACCGCCGTATCAATGCCAAGTCCGTGGCACGCGGCTGCCAGCTGCCGCAAAAATTCAGGCTGGGCAAAGGGTTCGCCACCGGAGAAAGTGACCCCGCCCCCCGACTCCCGGTAAAAAATAGCATCTCTTTTGATTACTTGTAAGACATCGGCAACCGTCACGGCAGCGCCAATCAGCCTGCGGGCCCCTGTTGGACAACCTTCACTGCACCTGGCACAGCCACAGCAGCGCTCGCGCGCAAAGTGACTGACCGTTGCGGTTATGGTAATTGCCCTCTGGCCGCAGGCGGATACACAACGGTTGCAACCGGTGCACTTCTCAGGAAAAAACAGCATTTCCGGCTTCCGGTTCCAGGATTCGGGATTCGCGCACCATTTACAGCGCAGCGGACAGCCTTTTAAAAAAACCGTACTTCGTACCCCCTCGCCGTCATGAACCGACCAGCGCTGGATCTGGAATATATGCCCCCTACATTGCTTCATAGGTGGTTCTTTCAATAATCGCATTCTGGGCTTCCCGGGACAGATTGACGAATTGAGTGCTATAGCCGGCTACTCTCACAAGCAGATCCTTATATTCCTCCGGCTGGGCCTGGGCTTTTTTCAGAATCTCGGTGGAAATCACATTAAACTGAACATGAAAAGCCCCCAGGGCAAAATAGGCCCGGATGATAGCAGCCAGGTTGTTCAGGCTTCTTTCGGTTTGCAGTAATGCAGGCGCCAGCTTGATATTCAGCAAAGTACCGCCCGAATGTACATCATGATTAATCTTGGCCACAGAACGCATGGCGGCGGTGGGACTTGTCAAATCAGTGCCCGCATGGGGGGAAACACCTTCGGTCAACGGGGTTTTTGCCTTTCTGCCGTCCGGAGTCGCGCCAATCACGCTCCCGGCCGGGATATAGTTGGAGATTCCCATGAATGCCGAATTAAACGGTGCTCCGAAATAGTCTTTATAGGCCCGGACCTCTCGATAGTAAAAATCACTTATTTCTACGGCAATTGCATCAACATAGTCATCATCATTGCCATACTTCGGGCAGGCAAGCGCCGCTTGCCTCAGTTCCTCATACCCTTCCCAGTTGGCGTCTAAAGCTCTATTCATTTCTGTTAACGTATATTTTTGGTCCTCAAATACCAGTTTCTTTATCGCCGCCAGTGAGTTGGCCGCGTCAGCCACTCCGATACCGGTAAGAACCGGCCCCAGATTATATTTGGCGCCGCCTTGGCTAAGGTCTTTTCCCTTGTCCATACAGCCGTCCACAAGCAGGGAGATGTACGGTCTGGGCACCATTTCCGCATGAATTTGCTGGGCTGTAACCGAGCCGATCACCGCGTGCTTTATCAGATAAGCCAGCTGCTTAAAAAAGGCCGCTTTCACTTCTTCATAACGCCTGAGCTCAGCAGCAGGCACTGCCGGCAGGCCCATTTCCTTGCCGGTAAGCCGGCTTTTTCCTTGGTTTAAAGCATATTCCATGGCCGCCGCCAGATTAATGTTAACTGCCGATGTCCACTTGCCGACTTTTCTGAAATGGGGCACTACGCAGCCACAGTTGCTCCAGTCACGCGCATCTTCAGGCGACAGCCCTTCCGCCAGCAGCATGGCCGAGCCAACCCGGTCATTGTGAATGGCGGGAAAGCCCGTGCCGGCCCGGACCAGCCTGCACACTGCCAATAAAAACTCTTGCGGGCTGTCCGGGTGAATCCGCACACTCAGGCCCGGCTGATGGGTTTTTACGTTTTCCGTGGCTTTAAGGCACATATAAGAAAGGTCATTGGTTGCATCCCGGCCGTCTCGTGTTCTGCCGCCTATGGTCAGATTTTGAAAGGAGTTGTAACCGGCAAAAAACCTGGCCGTATTGCTGGAAATAGCCCATACCCATTCCGAAAGCTTCAGCCACAGGGCTTCAATCAGTTCCTGCGCGGCGTCCGCAGTGACAGTACCGGCCTTGCTATCGCCGGCGTAATAGGGATACATGTACTGATCAAACCTGCCCAGATTCAAGGCCAGCGAGTTTTCCGACAAAACCGACCCCAGCTGGGTGAACCATACGGTCTGTACGGCTTCATAAAAAGTGGCCGGGGGATGTTCCGGTACTTTCCGGCAAATCCTTGCAATCTCCAGTAATTCTGCTTTGCGGCGGACGTCCACTTCCGTCCGGGCCATCTCAGCCGCTTGTGCCGCATAACGCCGGGCCAGGATAATAATGCCCTCGCACACCAGGACTGCCGCCTTATAGAAATCAATCTTGGCCAGCGCTTCGGCCGAAACCGGCTCCAGTCCTTGCAGCTTGGCCAGCGCCTCTTGTTGTAGCCCGCCAAAGCCTTTTTTAAAAATGATATCTTGATAATCAGCCGTGATTTCGCCGACGGCGTTGCGCCATTTGGAATCATTGTCAATAATGCCGGTGTCAATCAAAATTCCGGCCGTCTCCGGATTAATGCGCGCCAGAAAGTTTTCCTCCAGCGACCGGCCCCGCCAATAGGGAAAAATCTTCGCCCGCAAAACCGTCTTGGCTTCTTCGTCAATACAGTAGGGGTCCTGCTCCCGGCTGGCAAACGAATCCATTTCCTGCTCAACCCATTGCCATGAGTATTCCGGGCAAATAACACCAGTCTTCAGAAACTCGCCGACAGAGCCAACAATAAGCTCACCGGCAAAAATGGTGGCGGGAATGCTCTTGCATACCGCCTGAAATGCTTTCGCCCGCCGGATAATAACAGCCTCGCCTTCTGTATCCTGATGGGATGATGTGAAAGCGACCGCCCGGTGAATACTGATAGATGGCTTAGCATCAATATACGACTTTTTTAACTCCTCAATGCGCTTGCTAGGCATATCTGTCCCTCCCGTTTTTTATTATCACTATGCCGGCCCTTGTATTAATTTCGATTTTCGAATGTATACAAAATATAAATTGCTGCAATTTGTCACTTGCGCAGGTATTCTGCCAAACTCTTGCTCGCATCGGCCATATGCTGGCGCAATACTTGCTGGGCCTCCTGAATATCGCCTTGCGCGCAGGCGTTTAGCAGCGCGCGGTGTTCTGCCTGCGATTTTGTCTGGTAATGCATTGTTGATAAATATAAGCACATATAGCGTTCCACATTGTTATGAAGGTTTTGAATCAGTGCCAGCAGCTGCGGCCGGCTGGCAGGCCGGTACAGGGTTTGATGAAACTGCCAGTTCAGCTCGCTCCACCGCTTACACCGGGTCTCAGCATCCGCTTTTTGCAAAATAGCCGCCGCCGCTGCCAAATCCGCCCCGGTCAGACTGGGAATCGCCAGTTCCAGCGCCCCTGCTTCCAAAAAGATCCGGATATCAAAGATCTCCTGCGCTTCTGCCGCCGATAATTCACTGACTACCGCCCCGCGGTTGGGATAAAAACGCACCAGGCCCTCCCCTTCCAGGCTTTTCAGGGCTTCCCGCAGAGCGCTCATACTTACGCCGAATTTGGCCGCTAATTCCTCCTGCTTGAGTTGAACGCCCCCGCTAAGTTCGCCGGAAACAATGGCTTCGCGCAGGCTGTCGGTGATCATGCCAGGCAAGGTTCGGTAGGCGTTTTTTGTCTTACTGGGAAAATGATAATGTTTCATGCTTTTACTATATCGCTTTTTATCAGGGTTGTAAATTAAATTTTCGAATATATATTGTATACATGGATTTCTAGATCATCCATAAGCTGTGCAGATACCCGAGTGAAATCCGAATTATTAAAAGCAGCTATCCGGCGGTATAACACCGGAAGGCTGCTTTGGTTAAGCGTGTGAATCTGGATGACGAACATAGGTAATATGACCGGTTAATGAACTCCTGCCATAAAGTTAAGGAAGATTTTCATTATGCTTGCCTGCCACGACAATTTCACCTTTCTTTTTCGTAATGCACAATTTTTTTCCCATCGGCCATTGTCTTCAGCCAATATTCCTGACAAAGTACGCATTGCCCCTGCTCCAGCGACTGCTGGCGCAGAGTAAGCGGCACAGCCGCTTCCGCTTCCAGATAGCCGGCCGCCCGGCCCCGGCGTTTTCCCCAAATATACCCCACCAGGAACGCCAGCAGCATACTTACTGTAATATATATTATCATGACCGCACCCGCTCATAGCCCAGGGACCCCAGATAAACCAGCGTACTCCCAAAGACCACAGGCAAAAACAGCTCTTCATTGGCGCCCCAGGCAGCCACAATACAGATGGCCCCCGCCACCATACACTCTAAACCGCCAAAGCGCTTAGCCAGATTGCGCTGCCCGGCTATCTGGTCGCTATGAATGTCCAGGCAATCATCAAATAATTGGACAGCCAAGACAAAACTAAAGGCAAAAAACATGTTATTCCAGCCAAACAGTACCATGCCGGCGAGCAGAGCAAGCAATGACTCCTGGAAGCCGGTTAACCGGCTGGGTAATGTTGTCCGCATGCTGTTAAACATGCCAATCACATAACTGGCAAGAAATAAAGATAAACTTAACGGGGTATTAATGCCTGCCGCCAAAGCCAGTAAAAACATGGCATACAGCATCGTTCCCCGGCCCAGCCTGTCGGCCCAGTTCGCTTTGCCGGCGATGGCATCAAACTCTCTGTCCAGATAATCGTCAGCAAGTTTAACAGCCGCCGCACAAAATACTACCGCCGCCGCGATGGAAAAAAAATCAAATATTTCTTGCCACATAGGCCTTCACCTCTCTAAAGCCCTGGTTGTATAAGGCGGAAATGGGAATCACCGTCGCCTTGGGGAACGCCGCTGCCAGCCGTGGCAGATTCTCTTTGGCACAGCCAAGGTCAACCTTGTTACCCAGCATAATATAGGCGTTGCGGGCAACACCATAATAATAAAACTCATAATCAATGCTGGCCTGGGTCCCCGGCTCGCGTCTAATATTAGTCAGGTCCACCAGGTGCAGAATAAAATCCGCCGACCGCAGCAGCCCAATGGTCTGGGCCATGCCTTTTCTGATTGCCTCATCAGCATGTATTTGCTCACTAATGCCGCAGGTATCGGTAAGTTTAAAATTTACCGTTGATTTGCCGATAGGCATATTCAGGACCATCGACTGGAGGGAGCGAGTTTTATGTAAATCAATTCCGCACAGTTGCCGCTTGGCTTCCTCCAGTGAGAAATGGCGGCAAGTCATCAGCCCGTCATAGGTCCGGAAGGTCATATCAATGCTCTTGACACCCAGATATCTGGCAAAATTTAGAGCAAACAGGGTTTTACCCGAGTTAGGCCGCCCAATAATTACGCATTCCCGCATTATTCTCCCCCCATTAAGTCGCACGGTTCGATAACCATCAGTTCCTCCCTGGTTGTAGAATGCTTGCGGACTAGGCGCACCGCTTGCCGCCTGATAGCCTTTTCAATGATATTTCTTACCGTCCGGGCATTGCCAAAATTGTCATCACTGCTGTGAGCAGGCGGATTTAATAAATTCAGCAAGGCAAGTTTAGCCTGATTATTCAGCATGTACTGGCGTTTGGCACAAAGCTGCTCCGAAATCTGCAGCAGTTCTTCTTTGCTGTAATCAGGAAAATCAATATGTATGGGAAACCGTGACCGCAGGCCGGGATTGGTCTCGAGAAACTTTTCCATTTCTTTTTGGTAGCCTGCCAGGATTAATACCAGTTCATCTTTATGATCTTCCATAACCTTTACCATACAATCAATGGCTTCTTTCCCGAAGTCTTTTTCGCCCCCTCTGGCCAGTGAATACGCTTCATCGATAAACAGGATGCCGCCATAGGCCTTTTTCAACTGCTCGCGGGTTTTTTGCGCCGTATGGCCGATATACTCGCCAACTAAATCAGCCCGTTCCACTTCAATAAGATGGCCCCGGGACAAAACACCCATCTCGCGGAATACCTTGCCCATGATTCTCGCAACAGTGGTCTTGCCTGTACCAGGGTTGCCCCTGAATATCATATGCAGTACCAGCGGCTCTGTGTTCAGGTGTTCTTTTTCCCGCCGTTTTTGAATTTCAATAAATGCGTATATTTCCCGTACCAGCACCTTGACTTCACTAAGGCCGACCAGGTTATCCATTTCGCGCAGGACGTTCTCGATACGCTGTTCCACAGTGGATTGCAGGCCGGTTGCATCGCGCTTCCCCGTTGCCGCATTATCTATTTCCCGCAGTTTTTTAAACCCTTCTAACGGAGACATTTTTCCTGATTCAATTGCCCGTAACACATCTTCAGGCCATGGGTAAGCCATAATCTCACCTCATCTGCAGGCTTTGTGATATATATTATACGCAAACCGGCGGAAAGGGTGCTTACACCGGATCCTAAATCAAATAAAAGCTGAGAAAGCAGTTCATTACTGTTCTCTGAAATCACGGGGCAGTTTGATCGCCCCGTTGCCTGGCCTGGTTTTTCCTAATTCATAAGCCAGGCAGCGTACCGGTTTCCCGTCTTTATATCTGCCGTTGCCGTTGATAAAATCACGGTCAAAGTGGTCGCAACGGTTTGCTTTTTTGTAGCGGCAGGCCTGGCAGTCAGGTGTGGGAGCCACAATGCCTTTACGGGCGGCGGCAAGGAACAGTTTGGCCTGTAACAGGCTGTCCAAATACTCTTTGACCAGCCTGGTTACCCCATTGGTCTGCAAACCATTTAATTTTTGCAGATTTCTAATCACCTTGTCGAGCTCGATTTCATAAGGCAGGGTATCGGGTATCTGGTTTAGCAGCACGGCATCATCAGTCAGAGTTTTCAGTTTTTGTTTGGCCTGCAGGGGATTTGAGCCCAGGTAAATGGATTTGTTCTTAGGGAGCTTGGTAACCGGGTTATATATGCTGTCCTTGAGATAAAATGTTCCGTTCTTCCGGATCTCAATATGCATTGCCTCACCTCCAAAGCAGACAAGCCGGTAGACTCACAATACACGCGTGAGTCTACCGGCTTGTCGTTCACGTATACTCACAAATCTACTATGAGTATATTTTACCATCCTCTTTATCAACGCACAAGCATAGCCTGGCAGCACTTCACAAAACCGGTGTTAAAGCCTCCATCCGGGCGTCGGATGGAGGCTTTTATTAAGGCTGGTACTTATATTTTCACAGTGACCTTACTGTTCAGACTGCAGTGTTAATTCGGCATTTCTTTTACTACCGGGTTAGCAGTCAGGGTTTTACCATTGCGGAGAATGACAATTTCCACCTTGCTGCCTATCGCGATGCTGTCCAAGGCCATTCTTAAATCAGCGATGCCATTAATAGCGGTTCCATTGACCTTGACAATTACATCGCCTTCCTGCATATCAGCCAGATAGGCCGGTCCGTTCTTTTCCACCCGGGTAATATATACCCCCTCGTCAACCGGCGGCCGGTAGCCGGAGCGCAGCGCCGCATCCCGGTCCAGTACGCCAATGCCCAGGTACGCCCGGGCAATCTTACCATTCTCAACCAGGGACTGCAAAATCGGACGGGCCGAGTTAATCGGGATAGAAAAGCCCATCCCTTCGACCCCGGCCGAGGCAATCTTGGCACTGTTGATGCCGATTACCTGACCGTCGGCATTGACCAGGGCCCCGCCGGAATTGCCAGGGTTAATGGCCGCATCGGTCTGGATCAGCTTAAAACGCCGGTCGCCGACCTCAATGGTCCGGTTTAAAGCGCTGATTACGCCCACAGTGACACTGCCGCGGAATTCCATCCCTAAGGGATTGCCTATGGCTATTGCCGGTTCACCGACCATGATAGCGTCAGAATCACCAAACGTCACTGCCGGCAGGTCGGCCGCCTCTACTTTTACCACCGCCAAATCGGTCGCCTGGTCCATGCCAATTACCTTACCGCTCAAGGTCCGGCCGTCAGGCAGGGAAACGGTAATGTCCTGGGCCCCCTCAACAACATGGTAGTTTGTTGCAATATACCCGGCCGCGTCAAAAATCACCCCGGAGCCGGCGCCGCGTTCCACAAGCACCTTTTGATCAAAATTATCCCGCATATAGGCTTTATTGGTGATGCCGACAACCGCCGGACCGACAGTTTTGACCGCATTCACGACATAGGTGTTGCGCTCGGCCGACGGGGCCGCGCTATTGGCAACAGGCGGCACCAGATTCGGTAGCGGCGAGGCCTTTGCGTAATGCAACAGGGGCAAAACCCCCATCGACACACCCAGAACAAAAATCGAAAATCGTTGCAGCCATTTATTCACATGATCAGCCTCCCTTGTTCAGTCTTCAATGGAATCCAGCGCTAACGGAGTAATCCCCTCCTGCCGCGATAGGGTGTTTAAAACAGGCGTATTAATATAGCATTATACAGCCAAATTGTGACAAGCCTATGACAAAACCGGGTACTTATCTTCATTTTCCACATTTTTTCATTCATTCCGGAAACAATAAAGCCGGAGGTGAGCTTATGAAAAATACTGGTGAAACCAGCGGTAAAGATGGCCAGGGAGCCGGCAAAGCAGCCGGTTTTATCAAGCCGGAAAAAGATGCGAAAAAAGGCAAAAACAAATAACTGCGCCGCTGCCCCCTGCCAGACGTTAACCTGCACCATCAGCCTGCTGATGGTGCGCTTTTTTTATCCTGATAGCAAGGTTAACTTTCCCTGGATAAGGGCAACATCGGCTTCCGCTTGCACCAAGGCTCGGCGCAAGCCGTGTTTTCTTTACAAATTAACACTTAAATACACCGCGTTCAGCTGCTCCTGCGTGATGCCGATATAACGCCGCAAATCCCGCGGGGACGAATGATTCAGCAAATCCATCAGCAGCAAAACATCGGTGCCTTGCTCCCAGGCAAAATAAGCAAAGCTTTTGCGCATGGAATGGCTGCCGAAATTGCCCGGAATATTGCACATCCTGGCCGCTTCGGTAATAAGCTGATTGGCGTAAGAGCGGCCGATGGCCTTAAGGGTTCCCCGCTCTCCCCCCTTGCCCTTATTGCTGGGAAACAGCGGTTCAGCCTCATGGTGCAGGCTATAAAACCGGATCACGGTTTGAATTTCCGCCCGGAGCTTGTCCGAAAGGGGAAACTCTTTGGTCTTACCGGTTTTTTGCTCTTTCAGGCTGATGCGGTTGACTATCGAGCCATCGGGCCTGCGGACATCACCGACCGTTAACGCCAGCAGGTCGGAAATCCGCAACGCCGAATTCACACCAATCCAAAACCAAAGCCCATGCTTAAGCGCCTTGCCCCGCAGATACAGACGCACTGCTTCAATATCTTTTTTGCTCCGAAATGGTTCAACAAATTTCACGCAGCGGTTCCCCTTTACCCAACTATTATGTGAGATTATAGCCTGATCTCCCCTTTCTGTCAAGCCCGGAAAAGTACGCAAAAAGACCGGCAAAGCCTTATAATCCAAGGATTATAAGGCTTTTTACAAAATCTCACAAAATATCATTATGTGAGATTTTTGCTTTTAACCAACGTTTTCCATAGTTAACTTCAATCTTACATTATTTATTCAGTTAACTTTTAGTTAACTTAATAAATATAACAGTTAACTCATTTTTAATTTTATAAAAAAGTTAACTTATTTAATATATAGATGACAAAATGTACAAAAAGCGATAAAATATGTATATAAATTAAGAGTAAGGGGTATAGGCAGATGAATAGTCAGGACCAGGCAAGCGAGAATTCTCTGGAAAAAGGGAAGCAGCTTACTTACGGCGGCAAGGTCGACGAACAGTTAATGACGATGCTCAAAGAGGCGCAAAAAACGGCAGGTATTAAAAAATTCTCCGATTTTATGAATGATATGCTCAAGATTTACAGCGAGAATAAACAGGTTGTCGAGCCGCCGCAAATGCAGGTGATGAAAAAAGCGGTGTGCGAAATCATGACCACTACCGAAAGCCTCCTGCAGGCAATGCAGATTATCGAAAATGATAAATTTAAGGCAATTGCCGAGTATCGCCAAAGAGCCCAGGCGACAGAAGAATATACGCAACAGCTTGAGGCCAAACTAGCCGAACTGGAAAAAAGTCTCGCTACAGCCAAACGCGAACTGATTAAAGCCCAGTCGGAGACGGCAGCCTGCCATGCAGAATTACTGCGCGAGGCCGAAAGCCGCAAAGGCTTGGCAGGAATGATTGCCAGCGTACAGCATATGGCGACCGAGGCCGCTGCCTTAAAGAAAAAAGCCGAGGAAGAGTGTACGCAGGCATTAGCGCTCGCGGCCGAGGCCGGCAGCAAAACCACCGTGCTCGAAACGACCAATGCCGGCCTGCTCACCCGACTGACCGCCGCCGAAGCAGAAGCAAAACGCTGTCAGGCAGAACTTGTTGCCGAAAAAAGCAGCACCCAGTCGCTGCAGGACCAACTCACCCGGGAAACCATCGTCCGCAACCGGCTGGAGGAGCGGCTCCAGGTAATTGAGCCTTTACAGCAGCTTGCCAATCAAAAAATCGATTCCCTGCAGGCGGAAATTGCCAGCCTGCGCGGCGCTGAACAAGCCCTTTCCCAGCACACAAGCCAGCTGGAGGCGCAATTACAGGCTTGCACTACTAAACTGCAAGCGCAGCAGCCAAAAGCAGAGCCTTATCCGAATGTCCCCCCTGCCGGGAAATAAGAACAATGCCTGCAAACGGCAAAGGCCCCGGTGCGATCGCAGCACCGGGGCCTTTGCCGTTTGCAATTATTTCTTTTGGGCCTGCACAAACTTCGCATTTACCGCTTCTGCCAGCCTCTCCATATCATGCTGTTTGATAAAATCCCAGCCCAGCCACTTGAAGCCGGCATTGTCAGGCAAACCAGCCATCCCGGCAGGGTGCACAGAAGGAAAAAACGCCGCTCCGCAAATCCGGGCGATATGCGGCCCTGTCAAAAACTCCGCCAGTTCCTTATACAATGCCATTTTATCCGCTTTCACCAGTACAGACACCGGAAAGGCCAGGGCGCCGTCGCTTGGCCAAACTGTCTTAATATGAGCACGGTCAGCAAGCGTGTTGGCAAAAAAATAAGGCATAATATGAATTGGCGGAATATCGGCCTGATTGCTTTTTAACGCTTTTACCATTTGCGCCGGATGCAGGCCGTATTTTACAGACCGCGCCAGGGCTGCCAACCCGGACTCACCGTATTCCTTATAATAATTCAACTGGACAATATCGCAAAAAATTTCATTATGGCCACGAATAGCTATTTTTTTCTCATACATGGGCTGCAACAAATCACACCAGCTGTTTGGCACAGGCAAATCGCCAAGCCGCTGCTGATCCACCACCATGACCAGCACATTTACCGCAATTACCGTGAAATGTCCTTCTTTGTCCAGCAAGCCGGCTTGCTCCAGCCGGGGATCAATATTCGCATAGCCGATCCGGGCGAACACGCCGTTCCGCACAAAGCGTTCCATAAACAGCGGGTTAAAAAAACTATAACCGGCTGTCAGCAGAATATCAGGCAGTTCGTCGGGGTCTTCAAAGTATTTAATATACTCATCATAATTAACCATATTGGTGGAAAAAGCTTCCGAGCAATAATCCAGCCTGACCTCCCCGGCTTGCCGCAAGCCCTCGATAAAACAGCTTAATTCCGCTTCCAGCGGCACCTTGAGCGGACAGGGCAGCAAAGCAACCAGGTTGAGGCGGCCGGCCTTTGCTGCCCCGGTTGCCAGCCGGCGGTATAAACCGGCCTCGGCAATGTGTTCTTCCAACAGTTTAATAAAGGCTTCCGCGTTAATTGCTTTAGTTTTTAAAGCTGTTTTCAGTTTCAGGACAGGCCCCAGTTGCTGCAATACGTCATCATCGGCAAACTGAGGAAAACCATTACGGATAAACACAGCCCGGGTTGCCGGATAGGTTTCAATCAGTTCACCAATAGTTACATCGCAAAGTTCCAAAACAGATTTCCTCCTCCTGGTTAATTACGTAATTACAGCCGGAATTTCATTAATAAATTCGCCCTGGCGCAATAATTCCCTGATGACAGCCAGCTGACGGTCCATCTGTTCCAGCCGGGCCAGGTTCTTTCTTTCTGCCGGTGTTGTTGCGATAATCTGGCTGATACCCCCGTTTTTTATTACCAGCCGTTTATCTCCCATTAACGCCAGGATCGGATCATGGGTAGCCATAAGCACAATCTTCTCTTTGTCAACAAGCAGCTGCAAGGCTTGCTTACGGTCAATCCCGGCGTTCTCAATCTCGTCAATCAGGATGATCGGCGATGCGCTTAAGTAGGCTGTATCAGCAATCATAAGCGCCCGGGACTGGCCTCCGCTCAGTGAAGTAACAGGTGTGTCCGGCTGAAAAGGTTCACCTGCCAGTCCGTTGGCCTTATCAATGATATGCTGGATAATGTCCCGGTCCTGTTCAACCATTCTGCTCTCGGCATGCATGCCGACAAACTCACAGACTGTCAGATCCATGATGAAATTCATGTTTTGCGACAGCTGCGCCACCAGCTTATGTTCAACCGCAAATCTTCTGGTCAAATCCGGCACTTGTCCATTAAGCAGAATTTGGCGTTTTGTCGGCGTATCCCGCTGCGCTACCCATTCGATATCGGCCAGCAGCCTGCTTTTACCCGAACCGGTTGGACCAACGATACAGATTATTTCACCGGCCCGGATCGTTAAATCAAAGTTTTCCTGGTTACCGTTTTTATCAACGCCACCACAAATGGTTACCGTTTCGATCGCTTTTTCTTTCGTTTTCAATTTTTCCATTTGCACCATAAAGGCGTTAAACTGCGTTTTGAGTTCCTCATAGCCGACTCCCGCATCCTGGAGCTGTTCCTCCGTGAGGTTCGCAAAATACGCTTGCACCGTCTGACCGCCATCCCCTTTTCCCGCCGGCAAAGCCGCAAAGAAATCAAGTGCATGGGGATAATCACGCAATAGCTGCCGCATAGATAAAGCCGCTAACTTGTCCCACATAACCATCCGCCTTTCTGCACATTGCTTTACAACAAATCCATCTTGCGCACATTGCCCATTTGAAAATCCACACCCACGCGCGTTTGCCCCAGACAGTAGGAGCAAACGGCAGCAGGCATAGAAAAGCGCAGGCTGCAACCGCTAAGCGAATCCCATTGGGCTGCCGTTTTAAATAAACGGCTCACCTCCTGTGCGCCCTGACCGGTAATACCGTTAACATAAACAATAGCTGCGCCCGGATTGGCCTGCTTGACGCGGAAGGCAAATACCTCCCGCTCCGCCTGCGAAACAATATCGCCTTTGGTGATTACGACAATATCGGCCAATTTAAGCATAGGGCCAATTTTACGGGGCGTATTGACACCGCTAAGATTATCGATAATACACACGGCCATTACGCCGCGGATATGAGGCGAACAGCGATTGCACAAACCGGCACTTTCGGTTATCAACATATCCAGGTTCAGCTTTTTCCCCCACTCCAGGCAATCCTGGATATTTGTCACAAAAAAATGATCAGGGCATAAGTTGCCCGATAAGCCGGTCCTGACAAGAATATTGTTTTTTTCATATAGTTTCTGATCCTCGGCTGAGAGACAATCAAATTTGATCACACCGGTTTTTACCCCGTCCCCCTGCAAGGCTTTAATAATATTAAGAATCACTGATGTTTTGCCGGCCGAAGGCGGTCCGGCCACTGTGATTAGCTGCATACTAATTCCTATCTCCCATCAACTAAACTAACTGCAAACTATGGCTCCCCGCAAAGGCTTTCTTATTTAAAATGTAACACAAAATCATAAAAATAACCACAATTTAAAGCAATATGTAAATCAATCAGTGTTTGCATTCTTTATTTATTTGCAATATAATATTAACTATAATGAACATAAGCAAATTAGGCATTAGTTTTAATTTTGTTTTTGTTAGCTTATGTTTGCAAAGATTATAAGAACGGGACATTCTGTTTATATTTTATAATAACTCAATTCGGCGGCTAAATCAATTTTGGCCTGCTGCCAACAACTGCCGGATTGGCTAAGCCCGTTGCTTACTGCAATAATGTAAATATATATTGCTCCTTAGCCGATTTGCCTAACCCTTTCATGGCATGGCGCTCGGCCGACCGGTATAGCGGGAAACCGCTATGCTTCCCGTTTTTCTTTGGAAAGGATGCATTATTTTGAGGCGGCGCAATCGGTGCGTCTGTTTTGTGTTCAAAGAAACCGCCGCCGGACAATAATTGCCAGGCCTTCTCCAAGGGAAGATCTGGCAATTATTTTATCGCAAAGGTTGGTGCTGTTTATGGATACCTCAGCTTTCACGCTGACAATTGATGACATCACAGTGGATACACTCCCACTTTTCATTCAGCTTGCAGCCGATACGGCTTCAGCATATAAGGAAGTCGACCTGCTCTATGAGACAGACAAAATCCGTTTCCACAACGCCGCCGCCCGCTCGCCTTATGCTAAACATACCCTGTTTACGACCGGCGGCATCGACCGGCAAATTTATGCCGCCAAATATTCAGGGCTCCTGCTGGCAGCGATAGAAGACGGTCAGAACTCGCCCTTGTTCAAAAAGGTAATTGCGATTATGACCAAGCGCTGGCATGGATTATACTGCCATATCAGGGATTGTGAAACCCTTGATTTAGCCGGGGTAATCAAACCGCATTATTATTCCAAGCCGGTAAAAGACAGCTACAAACACAATCTGCTGACAGGGGCAGCCACTCGCTATATCCGCTCCTTTATCACCTTATACCCTTCCATTGACCTGCCGCTGCAAGCCACTTTGAAGTTTTCCCTGTTTATAGCCTGTGTTGCCGGCCGGCCGGTCACAGTATCGGATCCGGAACTGCTTTCCATCATTCAAACAATTAGCAGTAATTTAGACAATACCCAGGAAATCAATTTATTAAAAAGCAGGCTAAATAAATCAGCAGTCAAAAAGATGGCCCGTTATCTAAAAAATGTGATTTATCAAAAAATATATCATAATTATCTTGATCCCTGGCAGGATGACCGCCTGTTGGAAGGCTTGGCCCATTGTAATGCCTATCTCTCATCAGAAGAGGGTATTTCGCTGTTGTCACCGACCCTGATCGCCCAGATCAAGGAACGGGATGTAGAGCTCCTCTGCCGCCTGTATATTGTGAAAATGGCGGCTGAAACCTTTCGCGCCGGTCAGGTAAAAAAGAGTAAAGAAGAAATGGAATTGGACTGTGCCGAATTCGTCATGTTCGGTTTAAACCTGCTGGACTTTGTAAGAGAATATAAAAAAGCCAAAAAGTATTATTTTGAGCATAATGCCGCTTATCTGCATGCCGAAGTGGCTAATCTAAAAAACCAGCTTAGTGATAACGAGTTGGAAATCCGGCGGCTGAAAGCAGCGTTAGCAGCAAAAAACAAATTGCTTGCGGCCAAAGAAGAAGAAATTAACAACCTGGCGGTCAAACAGGAATTTGTCCTGAATTCAATGGCCAAGGAGCAAAAGCTGGTGAAACCCAGCACTCAGCCGCAGAATGGACGCAGCGGTAAGGTCAGCAGCATCAGGTCTCTACCAGCCGGCAACCTAACAGCAATATCTGATCAGTTGCCGGATTCCGAGGCCGCGGTAAAACTGCTGGCCCCGGTGCAGGCCCTGGTTATTGGCGGCACCGACAGCTGGCAGACAAAATTAAAAGCCAAGCTGCCTCATTTTACCTATCTCGCCGGTGATGATGCCGGTTTTGATGACGCCCTGATTCTTCATGCCGATATTGTTTTTGCCAATGTGCGCTGTAAATTTAGTCATGGCTGCTTTTATAAGTTGATCAAGCTGGTCCGCCAGCAGGGTAAGCAGCTGGTGTTCCTGTCTAAAACAAACATTCCCCTTACCATCCGGCAAATGGCAAATGCTGCCGTCAAGCCGGCTCCTGTCAACAATAGCCCGGAATACAGCGAGATCGACTGGGCAGTCGAATTGTGATTTGCCAAAAATTACAAGTATTTAATGCAATATCTACAGACATAATAAAGAAACTACCAATCAGGGTAGTTTTTTTATTATGAGCCGGCAGCGCCGCTTCTATCATACCAGCCTGCCAAGCCAACTAACATAACCAAATCAGAACTCACATAATTGTTATCATATTACTAGTTTTTCGTCGTATTTAAGAGCTATACTTCGGTATGGTTATATATATTAGTATTTTAGCTAAAAATCGATAAATACTGCGATATTTATTGATTTTCATTATTTAATATGCTATATTGTTGCTAAGTAATTACCAAATAAAGGAGTTGCAGCTTATGAAAATCAGTGGCAGAAACAAACTGGAGGCCACCGTAAAAGAAGTGGTAAAAGGTGCCGTCATGGCGAAAGTTGTCATGGATTATAAAGGCAGTGAACTGGTAGCAGCAATTACGGTCGACTCAGTGGAAGATTTGAATCTGGCTCCGGGGGACAAGGTTACGGCACTGGTTAAAGCCACCGAGATGATGGTGCTTAAATAGGGATGCAGAACGATAAAGAACGATAAAGAAAACACGGCTTGCGCCGAGCCTTTGGCGAAAGCGGAAGCCGATGCTGCCCTTATCCTGGGAAAGTTAACCTTTCTAGCAGGATAAAAAGCGGCTTGCCTTAGGCTGGCTGTTTTTTTTTGCCCTTCAGGCCGCATAAATCCGATTACTAAAAGGAAAAGCACTCCAGGCATGATACCCGGAGTACTGCAAGACATTTTTCTATTTATCAGCTTTATCAGCTTTGGCAGCTTCTTCCTTTTTCTCGTGCAGATTGGCGGACAATGGGCGAAAGGGGGTTACTGTCGAGATGGCGTGCTTATAAACAAGTTGCTGTTTACCGTCGTTTTCAATAATTACGGTGAAATTATCAAAACCCCTTACGGCTCCCCGCAGTTGAAACCCGTTAACCAGATATATAATTACCGGCACGTTTTCTTTTCGTACTTGATTTAAAAAACTGTCTTGCAGATTAATGACTTTATTAGTCAAATGAAACCCCTCCGTATTCATGTTCTACTCACTCACATCTATTTTACCTTAGACCAAACGTTCCTGCAACATGATTGTAAATTGTTTCCAACGTTTTATCGTAATTATTGCGGTCACCTACATCAAACCAGGTTATATACGGCATTTGCCGATAAAAAGTCATCTGCCGTTTGGCAAAATTGCGGGTCGCTTTTTTCACTTTATTGACAGCAAGCGGCAAATCCCCGCCCTCAGCCAGATACTCAACAATTTCTTTGTAGCCAATCCCCTGCATAGCCTGACAGCTGGCCGTGACTCCCTGGCCGAGAAGTCTCCTTACCTCTGCGACCAGCCCTTGCTGCAGCATGCGGTCGACCCGTTGATTAATCCGCTCATATAAGGCGGCGCGCTCCATCGTCAGGCCAATGACAACCGCATCATACAGGAGCTGATTCGGCGCGTTCTTAGCCTGAGAAACCGTCTCGCCACTCAGGGTATGCACCTCCAGCGCCCGGATTACCCGCCGCTGATCATTGGGATGAAGCCTGGCTGCAGTTTCGGGCTGTACCTGTGCCAGCAGGGTATGCAGATACTGATTACCGAATTGCGCTGCCAAACCAAGCAATTTTTGCCTCAGTCCCTCGTCGCTTGGCGCCTGGTTAAAACGATAGCCCTCAAGTAAGGCCCTGACATACAGTCCGGTGCCGCCGGCTAAAATCGGAATAAGTCCGTCATGATTGAGCTCGGTAATTAATGTTTGCGCATAATGCTGAAAATCAACGACATTAAACTCTTCCCAGGGGTCCAGGATATCAATCAGATGGTGGACAACCCCGCTGCGCTCGCTGCTGTCGGGTTTGGCAGCGCCGACATCCAGCCCCCGGTATACAAGCATGGAATCGCCGGAGATGATTTGTGTCTGCAGCCGTTTGGCCAGGTCAATGCTTATTTGCGTTTTTCCCACAGCCGTGGGGCCAATAATAACAATTAAACGCTCCATGGCTGGCCTCCATTGCTGGTCTGTGACCGGCAGTCAATGATCCCGTATTGTACACGGCTGTATTTGCCGCCCACCGTTGTCACTAACCCCAGACGGGCAAACTCGCCACTCCCGGCTGCCTCTTTTACCACTACCTTTTGCCTGGCAACCCGGCAAGCCTGTTGAATGGCCGCCGGCGTAAGCGGGTTTCTATTGGCAAGTGTCCTGATCGGGTTTACATTGGAACTTTTGTAGAGGGGATTGCGAAACATGGGATCAAAGTAAACAATGTCGAAACTGTCATCAGCCAGGGCAGCAAGGTATTGATCATAGGCAGCGTTTTTCACCTGTATCCGGCGTAAAGAATCGGTAATATCAACGTCAGAATCAACGCTAAAGTGCTGCAGGCCGTAGCCGGTTACCAGGGCAATTGCCGGCGAGCTTTCCAGTCCGGTCACCGCCCCGGCCGCCCCGGCCACATAACTGGCAACAATGGCATCTGTCGCCAGGCCTAAGGTACAGTCAAGCACAGACATCCCGGCCCGGAGCCCCATGGCATTCACCATATGGTCATGTTTTCCATTTATTAAGTTTTTTATGCGCAACTCAGCCATACTTATATGAAAAAAGTACTCACCGGCGGCAGTATGGATGACAGGCCCCTTGGCGGCAGCCACAATTACATCACAGTCCCCGTATTTTTCCTTAAGCACGGCCAGGGAATACCGCTCCCGGGGGACAAACGGCACGCCCAGCCGGGCGGCTATATCCCGCGCCAGCTGGACGACAGCGGGTGTCGGCTTTTGCGCTGTTGTGACGATTAAACTCATAGAATCCCCTTATGTCCGTTTAAACATTTTTGCCAGCTCCTCCGGCCCAAATCTCACAATTGTCGGCCGGCCATGGGGGCAGGTGTAGGGCAACTCAGTTGTATACAGTTCGCTGATTAAGGCCTGAATCTGCCGCATAGTAAGCGTATCCCCCGCCTTGATGGCGCTGCGGCAGGCTGCCATCTGCAAATAAGCATGGCGCAGTTCCTGCGCAGTGGGCTGATGCAGTTCGTTTATCAGCTTTAAAATCTGCCGTATTACCGGCTCGGCATCAGCCAGGGGAATATCTACAGGCATCTCGCTTAACCGCATAGTATCCGCGCCGGCCTGTTCCAGCGTAAACCCCAGCTGATAAAAAATCTCCCGGTTCTCGGCTATCATATCACAATCACCGGCGGTAAATTCCAGGAATGGCGTTACTAACAGCTGCTGCGCCGGCACCCGGCCTTTGGACCGGCTCATACGGTCATAAAGTATGCGTTCGTGCGCGGCATGCTGATCAACAATGTACAGGCCGTCCGGCCCCTGGGCTACAATATAGCAGGCCTCAACCTGGCCCAAAGGGTACAGAGGCGAGGCTGCCTGCGGCCTGTCAGCAGCCTCGTCTCTTACGATTAGCTGTTCCTCCTGCTTAATCGCTTGTCTGACCTCGGCCAGGGTGGCACTCTCCTCGTGCCATAAAGCCGGCGCCCATTGCCGGGTGCTGCCGGCCCCGGCGGCCGGCCCCGGTCCGCCTGTCCGGCTGCTGTAACCGGCATATGGCGGCTCGGCCATACCGCCGGTCCCATTTTGCGGGCTAAGGGCCGGGGGCGGGTTAAAGGGAACGGTTGCAGCCGCCTGATTCTGCGCGGCCGGCAGGACCAGACTGGAGGAGACCGCCTTATATAATGCCCTGTATATCTTTTGGTCATCACTGAACTTAACCTCTTTTTTTTGCGGATGCACATTGACATCAATAGCTTCTACCGGGATATGGAGGGCAAGCACAGCCAGCGGATAGCCATTTTTCGGCAATAGGGAAAAATAGGCATTATCCAGTGCTTTGGCCAGCATACGGCTGTTTACCACCCGTTTGTTAACCATAAAGGTTTGCCACTGACGGGTGCTTTTCAGCAGGGCCGGTTTGGCTACATAGCCGGACACAGCAATGCCGTCCTGGCTATAGTCCACCGCAATCAGCTCCGGTACAACCTTGTGCCCGTAAATATCGGCAATCGTATCTGCCAGCCGCCCATTGCCGCCGGTAGACAGAATCAGGCGCTGATTGCTGATCAATTTGAAGGCAATCTGCGGATGCGACAGCGACAGCTTGGTGACTATATCGCTGATATGACCGCTTTCAGCCGCAGGGGATTTCAGGAATTTGCGGCGGGCCGGGGTATTGAAAAATAAATCGGCAACAACCACTGTGGTGCCGGGACCGGCCCCCGCTTCGCGGACATCCACGGGAACGCCCCCATGAATTTCAACATAGCTCGCCAGGGGTTCATCAGGCAAACGGGTTGTCAGGGTAAATTGGGACACGGCCGCAATACTGGGTAATGCCTCGCCGCGAAAGCCCAGGGAATAAATGGCCGTTAAATCCTCAGCTGTGCGGATTTTACTGGTGGCATGACGTTTTACAGCCAGTTGGGCATCCTCATGGCTCATCCCTTTGCCATCATCGGTAACACGGATGAAGCGGGTGCCGCCATCGGTAATTTCAATGTCAATATGCCTGCTGCCGGCGTCAATTGCGTTTTCAACAAGCTCTTTAATCACCGCGGCCGGCCGCTCAACCACTTCACCGGCAGCAATCTTATTGGCCGTATTTTCATCTAATACACGGATTACCTGCTCACTCATATGCTGCCGCTTTCCTCTCTGGCTTTATTTTGTAATTTATACAAGGTATTGAGGGCCTCCAGGGGGGTCAGGGTCATTACATCAAGCGCCAGGATTTCATCGGCAATACCTGAGCCAAACAGGGATATCGCAGCCGCAGGCTGCGCTTTGCCTGCTGCCGGCGGCGCAGGTTCATAAACAGCCCCGCCCTGGCCCTTGGCCTGCTCCAGCTCCTGCAAAACCTGCTGGGCCCGCTCAATAATGCGTTTCGGCAGCCCGGCCAGCTGGGCAACATGAATGCCATAGCTTTTATCCGCCCCGCCCGGTACGATCCGGCGCAAAAAAACAATATCATTGCCCCGCTCTTTAACCGCTACCGAAAAATTTTTAATTACTTTGCTGTATTCGGCCAGCTCGGTAAGCTCATGGTAGTGAGTGGCGAATAATGTTTTCGCCTTCACCCTGTCTTTTATGTATTCGACAACCGCCCTGGCAATGCTCATGCCGTCAAAGGTGCTGGTCCCCCGGCCGATTTCATCCAGGATAATTAAGCTGTTGGCTGTGGCAAATTTAATGATTTGGGCGGCTTCCGTCATTTCGACCATAAAGGTGCTTTGCCCTGTCGCCAGGTCATCACTGGCCCCAACCCGGGTAAAAATCCGGTCAACAGGCCCGATTGACGCTGCCCGCGCCGGAATAAAGCTGCCGGTCTGAGCCATAATGGTCAGCAGGGCTACCTGCCGCATATAGGTTGACTTACCGGCCATGTTGGGACCGGTAATAATCATGATTTCACTGTCGCGGTGGTTTAAACAGGTATCATTAGGTACAAACATCTCACCGGTTAACAGCCGCTCCACCACCGGATGGCGGCCATCTTTAATGATAATCTCCTTTTTCTGATTCAGCTCGGGCCGGGTATAGCCATAGCGGGCGGCAACCTCGCTCAGGGACATAATTACATCCAGCTGGGCAATGTGCCTTGCCGTCTGTTGAATTTCACTGATGCGTTCCTTTATATAGTCCCTGATGCCGGCAAACAACTGGTATTCGATATTTACAATTTTCTCCTGCGCCCCAAGCACTTTCGTCTCAAAGTCTTTTAGTTCCGGCATTATGTAGCGTTCAGCATTAACCAGGGTCTGCTTGCGGATATAATAAGCCGGTACGGCACCGGTATTGGCATGGGTTACTTCAATATAATAGCCAAAAACCTTATTATAGCCGATTTTAAGGGATTTAATCCCTGTCGTTTCCCGCTCCCGCATTTCCAGGTCCTGAATCCATTGCTTACTGTCTCTGGCAATCGTCCTCAACTCATCCAGCTCCAGGTCGTACCCGCTTCTGATAATGCCCCCGTCGCGGACACCAAACGGCGGATTATCGACAATCGCCGCCGCAATCATGTTGGCTACATCCGCATGGCTTCTAATCTCACTGCCGATACCGGTTAACAGGCCGGACTGGCACTGCTGCAAGGCCAGTTTTATGGCCGGCAGCACAGCCAGCGAGGTTCGCAGCGCCGTCAAATCCCGGGCATTGGCACTGCCGACCTCAATCCTGGTCAAAATGCGCTCAAAATCATAGATATCGCTGAGCAGTTCTTTTACTTCATCAAGCACAGCCCGTTTATCAAGCAAATCGCTGATTGCATCCTGGCGTTTAGCGATGGCGACAGGGTTTAGCAGGGGGAACTCCAGCCATTTCCTGAGCAGCCGGCTGCCCATGGCGGTTTTGGTAAAATCCAGAACCGCCAGCAAAGTTCCCTTGCGCCCGCCGTCGCGCATATTGCGGGTAATTTCCAAATTACGCAGGGTGGAGGCATCCAGCAGCAGAAAATCCTGCGTATTGATGGCGGCCAGTTTATTGATATGAGAAAGGTCGCTTTTGAGGGTATAATGCAAATAATACAGCAGATAACCGATGGCGGTCTGCACCGCCGGGCTGGCCGGGAGCGTTCCGCCGTCAAAGTGCTGTCCGGGCAGCGCTGATGCCACGGTAAGGTCGGCGTTAGTCAGGGTGGTCACCGCACAGGCCGGCACTCTTTGGGCCAGAAAACTGCTAATGCCGGCAAGGCCTTCCAGCTTGCCTGCCAGAACTAATTCCGCCGGCAGCAGGCGGTACAACTGGTCGCAAACAAGATTAGCCCGGGAACTGCCGGTAAAAACGGCCCATACAAACTCCCCTGTTGATATATCGGCGGCTGTCAAACATAATTCATCTGCTTCCTCATACAGCAGCGCCAGATAATTATTGGCTTTGTCAGGCAGCGCGGTTTCGGCCAGAACCGTACCGGGGGTAATAATTTTGACAACTTCCCGCCTGACAATGCCTTTGGCCTGTTTGGGATCCTCCACCTGTTCACAAATAGCCACTTTAAAGCCTTTGTTGATTAATTTGGCGATATAGTTGTCAGCGGCATGATAGGGTACACCGCACATGGGGACCCGGGTATTTTGGCCGCCCTCCCGCGAAGTCAGGGTAATCTCCAGTTCGCGGGCCGCTACCTCGGCATCTTCAAAAAACATCTCATAAAAATCGCCTAACCGGAAAAACAAGATCTCATTGCTGTGCCTGCTCTTTACTTCCCGGTATTGCTCTAACATCGGGGTGTAGCTTATAGACATGCTGTAAATTCTCCTCTCCGCTGGAAGTTAAACCAAACAGCCTTTTAAAACCCAGGTTTGAGCGGTGTCAATTTGGACATTGACTAAATCGCCGGGTTTTTCCGCCCCGGCTTTTGCCCACAATACGATCTTATTGGTTCGGGTCCGCCCCATGAGTTTAGTTTCATCGTTTTTGCTGGGGCCTTCGACAAGTACTTCTACGCTGGTGCCGACAAGCTGTTTATTAATCTGGAGGCTAATTTCATTTTGTACCGCCATCAATTGATTAAGCCTGGCTTTTTTCTCCGCTACCGGCACCTGGTCGGGATAGCCGGCGGCCGGGGTCCCCGAACGCTGGGAATAGAGGAAAGTATAGGCGGCATCATACCTGATCGTTTTGATAAAATTCAGGGTCTCTATAACATGTTCTTCACTTTCACCGGGAAATCCTACTATTAAATCAGTTGTCACGCTGGCACCGGGCATCAGCCGGCGGATATGATTGACAAGACGCTGGTAATATTCGGTGGTGTAACCGCGGTTCATCCGTCCCAGGATGTCATTATTACCGGACTGGACAGGCAGGTGGAAATGCTCGCAAATTTTTTTGCTGTTTTTGATTGTTTCAATCACTTTATCATTCATGTCCCGCGGATGGGAGGTCATATAGCGGATCCGGGCGATTGGCTCAACCTGATCCACGGCCTGCAGCAGATCGGCAAAATCAGTAATCGCCGTCCCGCTGTCTTTGCCATAGGAGTTGACATTCTGCCCCAGCAAGGTTACTTCTTTAAAGCCCGCTGCCCCCAGTTGGCGGATCTCAGCCACAATATCCGCCAGGGGCCGGCTCCGTTCACGGCCACGGACATAAGGGACAATGCAATAGGTACAAAAATTATTGCAGCCGTACATAATCGGCACCCAGGCTGATATTTGCCCCTTGCGCACGGTAGGAACATCAGGCGCCAAACGCTCCGCCTGGTCCCATACTGCCAGTACAGGCTCCCGGCTCTGCTCTACCTGGCTAATGACTTCAATAAGCTGATGGGTGTTATGGGTACCCATCACTAAATTTACATGAGGAAATGCAGTGAGTATTTTTTCTTTATCCTTTTGGGCCAGGCAGCCGACAACGCCGATAATGACATTAGGATTGACAAGCTTGTGCCGTTTCATCTCACCAATGCGGCCATGGATTTTCTTTTCGGCGCTTTCGCGGACACAACAGGTATTGATTAAAATTAAGTCTGCCTTGTCCACCTGCTCCGTTTCCTCATAGCCAATTGTTCTTAATTGACCGGCAAGACGTTCCGAGTCATTAATATTCATCTGGCAGCCGTAGGTTTCCGTATAAAAGAGTTTAGGCGCGGCTTTATGTTTGTAATCGTTAGCTTCCATCTGTTTCAGCTCCAATTGCGGTATTGTAAAATTAATTATAGCCTAAATGCCGGACTTGTACAAATTTCTGCCATTAACGCCGGCCATAACCGCCCTGGTATTGCTGCCGCTGTGCCTGGTAACGGCAAAATATAATAGCTGCCCTACAAGAGCAGCTATATATAACGAAGTCTTCATCCTGGGGCTGAACATTTCCGCGCCCGACCACTATTTTTTCCGGGTGCTTACAACCATTTTCAGCCCTGAATAAATAGCGAACACCCCAAAAATTCGTTTAAGCTCATCTGCCGGTACATCCTGGACAAAATTAGCACTGATTAAGGCCCCGGCCACGGCCCCGGCGGCGATGTACGGCACGGCCTGATAATTAATAAGCTGAGCTTTATGAAAATGCCACACACTGACAATAGCTGTGGGAATAATAACAAGCATCGAGATCCCCTGCGCCGTATGCTGGGTTATGCCTAATATAAACACCATCATCGGTACCAGCACCACACCGCCGCCGACCCCCAGCATACCACTGAGTATACCGGCCCCAAGCCCCATAGCAAAAACAACAAGTACCTGAATCATGCCAGCACCATCCTCAGCCCGACCAGCATCAGCAAAATACCAAATAACTGCTTTAAGCGAACGGCTGGTATCTTTTTCATTACCCGGGCACCGATACTGGCGCCGCAAATACTGCCCACGATCAGATTTAGAGCCAGGGGGATATCCATATTGCCATGAAAACCATAAATCAGACTGCTGACCAAACTGGTAGGCACAACGATAGCCATAGATGTTGCCTGCGCTATATGCTGAGTAAGGCCGAAATAGGCTACCAGAATCGGCACAATAAAAATGCCGCCGCCTACGCCCAGCAAACCACTGAGAATGCCCACAAAAAAACCCACACCGGAAAACTTTACCTTCTCAGACATGCCGTCCCCCCTGTCAGTCAATTGCACTGGGGGCCAAACCCTCCTTATAACTGCGGTATTTGTCATAAATGATGCGAATGGCCGTAATAATCGCTTTTTTAGCGCTTCCCTGATAGGTTGTATCCACAATCCGGACCAGATAGTCGGGATTGGCAATTTGCTTGCCCACGAGAATAGACGAAACATGATTCCGCGCCACCGCTGTCGCCAGCGTGCAATCAGCCTGGATAATCTCGCCCGTATCTTCATTAACAAGCAGTACTACACCAATTACTTTATAGATTTCACTGGCTGTAATCCCGGTAGGCAATTTGGCATAACCGGAAAAAAGAATCTGTTTACCCTGAGTTTTTTCCACGCTTTTCCCGCCTTATCTTCAATTATTCAATACTTAGACGTTTAACTGCGATATTCACTTCCCTAACTACCATCCCTGTCATATACTCCACAATTTTTTTGATCCGCTTTTGGGCCTCATGGACAACATTCCAGATCGACTGACCATATTTTATTGTTACATCCAGCGAAATGGAGATGCCTTTTTCCCGGTCATGAGAGTTTTTAATCGTAATCTGACCAGCTTTAGTAATACTGGCGTCACTTGTCGCCACATAATCCACAAGCGCCGCAATGGCGGCATCGGAAATCAGCAGCTTGCCGTAATAACTGAAAGTCGGCCTGACAATTGATTTTTCACCAAGCTTACGTCGTTGCCGGGAGCGGGGCTTTTTAAAAAATATATCGAGCGGGTCAATCAAATAACCGGAAAAATGAGGTTTAAGCTCAATCGTGGGGACCGGAATAATATGTTTGCCTTCTTTTAAACGGCTCTCCCGCGCCTTGGCAATTTCATTTTTGGTGGCAATATCTTCAATCCGGATTATTTTGCTGATCGGCGGCAGATCAAGAACATCCACTATTTTTTCCACCATATTTTCCGATGTGCCCAAAATTAAAATGCGTTCAGGCCTTACCCTGGCAATCGCCGCTTTAACCTCAGCCGCATGATCAGGCTCCATAAAGATAGCACGTTTTACAGCTCTGATCTTACTGGGTTCCTTTTTTGCTGAATGGCCGGCAACAATCTTGCTGTCTTTAATGAGCAAGCCGTCATCAATGATTGTATCAACATTGTGCTCATGTGCCACAATCAAGGCCCGATGGCTTTTGCCTGTTCCGCTTGACCCCACCAAAGCGAAGATATCCATAGGCAGCCTCCTGGTAAAAGTATAATAGGATATAACATAAAAATAAACACCTTTGCAGGTGTTGTCAAGTAAAACTCACATTACCTTGAAGAGTATCAACCAGGACAGTCGAAATGGTAAATTCACCAATCTTCTCGGGATACCGGCCAGGTATAGCATGAAAGTCCGAACCACCTGTTATTTTTAGCTTGTATTTATTGGCGATAGCTATATATTTATCAGTCATCGCCTGATCGTGCTCAGGATGAAAAGCTTCCAGTCCCCCCACACCGGCGTTAATCATGTTAAGAACCAGGCTGTCATCACCAATTAAGCCGGGGTGGGCCAAGACAGCGATACCGCCGGCTTGTTTAATAAGTTGTATGGCCTGTTCAGGGGGCAGCTTATAATGGGGGACATAGGCCGGTCCGTTATTCGCCAGCAGGACAGCAAAAGCCTCTGTTACCGTGGTAAAGTAATTGGCGGCTACCAAAGCCTGGGCCACATGGGGCCGGCCTATAGCCATGGCCGGGCCGGCAAACTCGGCTACCTTATCATAATCGAGCAAATAGCCCAATTGATTAAGCTTTTTGACCATTTTTTTTGCCCGCAGCAACCGGTCCTCCTGGATAATGTCCAGCTGCTCCCGCAGCCGCCTATGATCAACATCGATAAAATAACCTAACATATGAACTTCATGCCGTGGCACATCGGTACTAAACTCAATACCCGGAATAATTGTCAGCCTGGCGGCACTGCTTGCCGTAATCCCGGCTTGGCTAAGTTCCAGATGGGCCGCAACGGTATCGTGGTCGGTAATGGCAATATGACTTAAACCGGCCGCCATAGCCTGACGCACAATTTCCCCCGGCGACAGGCGGCCGTCGGAGGCGGTAGAGTGGATATGCAAATCAGCTGTCATAAGCTGCCGGGTTGTGCGGTGGCTAATTGAATCAAGGTCCGGACACCGGCTCCCGTTCCCCCTTTCAGGTTATAGCCTTTCACTTTGTCTGCATCCGAGGTGCCGGCGATATCAATATGGACCCAGGGTGTCTTATCCGCAAACTGGCCGATAAATAAGCCGGCGGTAATTGTGCCTGCTGCCCGGCCGCCACTATTTTTAAGATCGGCAATGGAGCTTTTTATTTGCTCAAGATATTCTTCGTCATTAGGCAGTTCCCACATCTTTTCACCGGCTTGCCGGGCGGCTGCCAGAACACGCCGGCACCACTCGCCGTCATTGGCTATGACGCCGGAGTAGACCGTACCCAGCCCCACAACGCAGGCGCCGGTTAATGTTGCCAGATCGACAATCTTAGTGGCACCGATCTTTTTGGCATAACTGACAGCATCTGCCAGGATTAAGCGGCCTTCCGCATCCGTATTTAGTACTTCGATTGTTTTCCCGCTCATGGAGGTAATAATATCGCCAGGCCTGTAGGCACTGCCGGAAGGCATATTCTCGGTGCAGGGCACTACGGCCACGATATTCGCCTTGGGCTTCAACTGACCAATAGCCATCATCGCCCCCAGCACAGCGCCGCCGCCTGCCATATCCCGCTTCATTTCGTCCATGTTTTGGCTGGGTTTTATTGATATGCCGCCACTGTCGAAAGTAATGCCTTTACCTACATAAGCAATCATTTCCTGACTGGCCGGGTCGCCTATATATTTTAAAACAATCAGCTTGGGCGGTTCGGCACTGCCCCGGGCAACCGCCAGCAATGCGCCCATCCCCTGCTGCTGCATGTCTTCCTTCTCCAGCAGGCTGAACTCTAAGCCATATTGCCGGGCAAGTTCTTCCGCCTGTCCGGCCATCTTGGCCGGAGTCATATACTGGGCCGGATGATTGATCAGGTCACGGGCATAATTTACGCTTGCCGCCACTGTTTTGCCAAGCTCTGCCCCTTTATTAATGGCAGTTATATGGCCGGCACCGGCTTCCACCAGCAACAGCTGTTCGATATTGTGCCCATCGTTATTAGCGGACTTATAGCACTTAAACTGATATAAACCCATGATTGCGCCTTCAGCCACGCCTTGAGCCATAGCCCGGAAGTCGGCAGCGCCGCTGCCAACAAAATCACTAATACCGGTAGCTACCTGTCTGGCATGCAGCTTCTTAGCCTTCCGCAGGGCAACCGCCATCAGGGCCCGGGCTTTTTCCAGGGTGAAGTCCGCTTTTTTCCCTGAGCCCAGGAGAATGATGCGCTCAGCACTGATCATGCCCAAAGTGTAGATAACAGTAGTTTCTCCATATTTACCGGCGGTGGGAAGGTCCTGAACAATTTTGCTTATATGACCGTTCAGGGCCCTGTCAGCACTACTGGCCGCACTGCCGGCAGGCAGACCCTTATTGCCTTCAAACAGAGTGATGATGAGGGTGTCACACACAGTTTCGATTAGAGCTCCATTAATTACTTCAATTTTCATTTTTCCACTCCTCGTAGTTGATAGCACTAAACATTATTATATTATGCCATAAAATGTCCTACTAAAACAGTAAAACCTGTTCAGCTAGAACAGGTTTTGAGTATTCAGCAATGTCTTAGCGGGGCTCAACTATTAATTTGATGGCTGTACGTTCTTCGCCATCAATAAGAATATCCGTGAAAGCGGGAATGCAAATTAAGTCGACACCATGGGGTGCAACAAACCCTCTGGCAATGGCAACTGCTTTTACAGCCTGGTTGAGTGCGCCGGCACCGATCGCCTGAATCTCGGCCCCCCCCCGTTCTCTAAGCACTCCGGCCAAGGCTCCTGCTACAGAATTAGGATTGGATTTTGCTGATACTTTCAAGACATCCATGTTTTTATGTGCCCTCCTTTGATTAAAAAAAAACGTTATTAGTCCTATAAAATAGATATATTCGTTATACGGGAAAAAATTCCTTTATCCATATACAAAAAAATCTAATAATTACAACAAATGCACATATAACCGTTTTTTATCTATAATCTCCGGCACAAATTGTCGGCAGCGTTATTTATTAAACACAAAAACACGTCCGTCTTCACGAATCCCAATCAGGCTGTGGTCATCATTATCCTGTTTACGCATATTTTCCAGCATATCTTCAATAACTTCTTCCTGCAGCAGCAGATCTTCCTCCAGCATCGCATCATTGCGGTCGGCAACCAGCCGCTCGGCAAACCTCTCCCGCAGCAGTTTAATCGTCAGCCCGATTTCTCCGCGCGACATAGTATGCACGTCCCGCAGCACAGTTAAAATAGCCACTTGCTCATAGGAACTTAGCTCAACATCAATCATGCTGTCTGTAACCCCTTCCAGCAAGTGATAGGCGGCAATACTATGAATGAGCAGCCGTTTGGCGGTTTCAAACTCTTTTGCAGTGGGAATGCCGGCAATCATAAAAGTAAGAGTAAGTGAATTAGCCTCAGGATCAAAATTAATTGTACCTATTTCCGGATAGCGCACCAGCATAGATATAAGAAGGTTTGCTCCATCGGAAACCTGTTGGTCGCTTTGGCAAAGTTCAGGCATCTGTTTTCACCGTCCAATGTTTGTATATAAATAATTGCGTGTAAAGTTCTGTTGTAACTATTCTCTAGAAGATATGTAAATCCTGCTTTAAATTTCTGGGAAAAAAGCTAAAAAACGGCTTTTACCTGCTGGTAAAGCCGTTTTACATAGTCGTTTACTCTCTATTTAGCATAATCAACAGCCCGGGTTTCACGAATCACTGTCACTTTAATCTGCCCCGGATATTCAAGCTCGCCTTCAATCTTCTTGACAATATCCCGCACTAAACGAACAGCTGTTAAATCATCAATCTTATCAGGCTTAACCATAATACGAATTTCGCGACCCGCTTGAATCGCAAAAGATTTCTCTACGCCATCAAATGATTCAGCAATTTCTTCCAATCGTGTTAATCGCTTAAGATAGCTTTCTAGAGTTTCTCTGCGGGCCCCTGGCCGGGCGGCCGAGACGGCATCAGCCGCGGCGACAAGCACAGCCTGAATCGTCTTAGGCTCTTCATCTCCGTGGTGCGCAGCAATAGCATTGATCACTTCGGCCGACTCACGGTACTTCTTGGCCAGATCAGCGCCAATTGTTACATGCGGGCCTTCGACCTCATGGTCTACAGCCTTGCCAATATCGTGCAATAAACCGGCACGTTTAGCCAACATGACGTCTACACCCAGTTCCGCTGCCATAACACCTGCCAAATGGGCTACTTCGATCGAGTGTTTAAGTACATTCTGACCATAACTGGTACGGAATTTTAACCTTCCGAGAAGTTTTATCAGTTCTGGATGCAGGCCGTGAACGCCGGTTTCAAATGTGGCCTGTTCGCCTGCTTCCTTAATTTTCTGTTCAACTTCTTTTTGTGCCTTCTCAACCATCTCTTCGATACGGGCAGGATGAATTCGGCCGTCTACGATAAGTTTTTCCAGGGCAATCCTGGCAACTTCCCGACGGACAGGATCAAACCCGGATAAAATAACTGCCTCCGGTGTGTCATCAATGATCAAATCAATTCCGGTAAGTGTTTCCAGGGTTCTAATATTGCGGCCTTCGCGCCCGATTATCCGGCCTTTCATTTCATCATTAGGCAAAGCAACCACAGATACGGTCGTCTCTGCAACATGATCGGCGGCACAGCGCTGAATAGCTAACGATATAATCTCTCTGGCTTTCTTATCCGCATCTTCTTTGGCCTGTTGTTCCAGGTCTTTGATTAACATGGCCGTTTCATGCTTGATTTCTTCTTCCACATTGGCCAGCAGTAAACAGCGGGCCTCTTCCGAGGTTAAACCGGACAGCCTTTCGAGTTCGGTTTGCTGCTTACTATACAGTTCGTTAATCTTTTCCTGGCTTTTATCGATCTCAGTTTCTTTACGGCTGAGAATTTCTTCCTTCTTTTCGAGGGAATCAATTTTTCGGTCAAGATTTTCTTCTTTTTGCACCAGGCGTCGTTCTAAACGCTGAAGTTCTGTGCGCCGGTCCTTAATTTCTCGTTCAAGTTCATTTCTTAATTTATGAATTTCTTCCTTGGCTTCGATTAGCGCTTCTTTCTTCCTGGATTCACCGGATTTTTCAGCATCCTCGACAATCTTTCTTGCTGCATGCTCAGCCGAAGCAATTTTTGCCTCAGCTATATTCTTGCGTACCCAGTAGCCGGCGCCGGCACCCAACAGACCGACGATAATTGCGGTAATAATAACCTCTACTATAAGTTCCACCTCCTTACTTAAAATACTGGTATTAAGGGTAAAGCCGAGTTAAACTCGGCTCTTAAAAGTAGCTCTTCAATTGCCTTATCAGCATTCAAGCTCTCCTAAAAGTACCTAATAGATTTGCTGTGGTGCACGATTGGATAATTTTATTTTAAATGTTTTTCAAATGAGTGTCAAGGAGCCATATCTCTAAGGCGCTCTAAAACTTTACGGACCGTCCCGGCCTTAAATCCTTTGGCTGCCAGACGGCGTATTAACTTGTTCCTATCCTCACTGTTTTCCGCACAGAAATGCCTGGCAGCCAGTCTGAAAGCAGCCTGGAATTCAAACTCCCCGTCCAGGTCTGTCAGCTTGGCCGCAATTAAGTCTGCCGGCAAACCTCTGCGCCTTAAGCGCAGGGAGGTCTCCCGCAGGCTATATTTATTCAGGGCCGCATATCGCTCCACAAGCGCATCACAAAGCGCGGCATCATTAAGATAGCCGCGCTCAGCAACATATTGAATAGCCTGGTTTACCGCCAGTTCATCATACCCCTGGTTGAGAAGCTTTTGTTCAAGTTCATATTGGCTATGGGACCTAAACCTTAACATGTTAACGGCAGCATCAACTATATTCATATTGATTTAAGCCTCAAAAACATCGTCTTTATCTTCATCCCCATTGTTCGGTAACAATTCGTCACTTAGGGCATGATCAATCTGGGCATCACCGCCGGCCAACAGCATTTCCCGAATTTTACGGTCTATCTCATCGGCAATCTGACGATTATCCTTTAAAAACTCTTTTACATTTTCCCGGCCCTGGCCCAGCCGCTGGTCTTTATAAGAAAACCAGGCGCCGCTTTTATTGATAATCTCAAGCTTAACCCCAATATCGACCAGGCTGCCTTCCCGGGAAATCCCCTCGCCATACATGATATCAAATTCTGCCTGTTTAAAAGGAGGCGCCACTTTATTTTTAACAACTTTTACTTTCGTGCGGTTGCCGACAACATCATTGCCTTGCTTTAAGCTCTCCGATTTACGGACATCCAAACGGATGGAGGCATAAAACTTTAACGCCCGCCCACCGGTAGTTGTTTCCGGATTGCCAAACATGACACCGACTTTTTCCCTGATTTGATTAATAAAAATAACGGTAGTCCGTGATTTACTGATAATACCGGTCAATTTACGCAAGGCCTGAGACATTAAACGGGCATGCAGGCCAACATGGGAGTCGCCCATATCACCGTCAATCTCATTCTTAGGCACTAAAGCCGCGACCGAGTCAATAACAATAATATCAATAGCCGCACTGCGCACCAGCGCCTCGGCAATCTCCAGCGCCTGTTCACCGTTATCCGGCTGGGAAATGAGAAGATTATCAATATCAACCCCCAGCTTTTTCGCATACACCGGATCAAGGGCATGCTCGGCATCAATAAAAGCGGCAATCCCATCCAATTTTTGCGCCTCAGCGATAATATGCAAGGATACAGTCGTTTTACCTGATGATTCCGGGCCGAAGATTTCTACAACCCGGCCGCGCGGCACCCCGCCTACCCCCAGCGCGACATCAAGGGGTAAGGACCCTGTGGGAATAACCTCCAGGTTCATTTTGGCCGCCGCTTCGCCCAGCTTCATAATCGCACCCTTGCCAAAATCTTTTTCTATCTGGCGCATCGCATTCTCAAGGGCTTTGAATTTATCCATTTCCCGGTTCTTCTCAAAATCTTTAGCCTTATCCATTACCTGAGACCTCCCCCGCAACTATATCACCATTTTACAAACATTTGTTCGTTTTGTCAATAACAATCTTACTGGTTGCAGGTTATCTTTTTCAGCTACTAACGCCCTTTAGCCGGTTCAATATTAACCCGGTGGCCCTTAATTGTATTTTTATTCATAACTGACAGCACCCGCTCGGCGACGCTTTCGGGGACCTCAACAAAAGTAAATTTGTCATAAATATTAATCAAGCCGATAATGCTCCCCTGAATATCAGCCTCCTCGGCAATGGTGCGGACTATATCCTGCGGCTGGATTCTCTGGGCCCGGCCGGCATTGATAAATAAGCGCACCATGCCCGGTTCGGCGCCGGTATTGCCAAATTGCAGCTCCTGTTTCTCAATAATGGCCTGTTCCTTATACCCCTCCTGGAAGAGTTTCAGCGCGGCCGCCGCCAGGTCAATCGGATCATAGTCGGTTGCGAGATCGGCAACGATGCTGCTGTAGGCATCCAGCCCGCCGCGCGTAATCGTCTGGGTCAGCTGATTTTTTATAATCTCGCTCTGCCGCTCCAGGATATCGGCCGGGGATGGCAGTTGCCGCCGCAGGATACGGGTTCGCACTTCTTTTTCAATCAGCTTTAACTGCCTGTATTCGCGCGGCTGAATAAAGGTTATCGCTACCCCCTTTTTACCGGCGCGGCCTGTACGGCCGATGCGGTGAACATAGGATTCAGGGTCCTGGGGTATATCATAGTTGATAACATGGGTAATATGCTCAATATCCAGCCCTCTGGCCGCAACATCAGTGGCAATCAGAATATCCAGCTTGCCATCCCGGAATTTTTTCATAACCCGGTCACGCTGGGCCTGGCTCAGGTCGCCGTGCAAACCGTCGGAGATGTAGCCCCGCGTGGATAATGACGCAACGAGATCGTCCACCCCTTTTTTGGTGCGGCAGAATATAATGACCCGGCCAACGGTCTCTGAATCCAGCACCCGGCATAAGCCGTCAAGTTTATCACGGGTTTCATAATAGATCTGATCAATCAGCGGTACTGTCAGCTGCTCCTTGCTGATGGTTACCGTTATCCGGTCCTTCATGTACTTATTGGCCAAAGCCATGATCTCTGCAGGCATTGTCGCTGAAAATAGCAGGGTCTGCCGTTCGTCAGGGACGTGCTGCAGGATGTTTTTAATATCATCGATAAAACCCATATCCAGCATTTCATCGGCTTCGTCAATGACCAGGATTCTGACATGATCAAGCTTGATTGTATTCCTGCGGATATGATCAAGCAGGCGGCCGGGGGTGCCTACGATTACCTGCACGCCTAGTTTAAGAGAGCGGATTTGACGTTCAATTGCCTGCCCCCCATAGATGGGCAACGTCTTTATCCGTTTAAATTTTCCTATTTTAGCCAACTCTTCCGACACCTGAATCGCCAGCTCCCGGGTGGGAGTAAGCACCAGGGCCTGAATCTGCTTGGCTTCCGCAATCCGTTCCATGATGGGAATACCGAAGGCTGCTGTTTTGCCGGTACCGGTCTGAGCCTGACCGAGAACATCATGCCCGGCTAATACGAGCGGAATGGTCTGGCTCTGAATTGGCGACGGCTCTTCAAAGCCCATAGCCGTGATTGCCGCTGCTGTTTTTTTGCTTAATGCTATATCACCAAATAAAGTTACTGCATCTTTCATTATTAAAAAACCTCCTATAGTGTAAGCAGATATTGACGCAAGTGATTAAGAGCGGCAAGAGCCGTTCGGTGCTTAACGTCTGTGCGACTGCCATTAAAATAATGTTGATAACTTTCAGTTCCTGCCGGGCCGTCAATAGCGATATGGACAAGGCCGACAGGCTTGCCGTCGGTGGCGCCGCCGGGACCGGCAATGCCGGTTATACTGAGGCCAACATCAGCGGCATACCTTGCTTTAATGCCCCGGGCCATGCTTGCGGCTGTTTTTTGACTTACAGCGCCTTCGGCCGCCAGGACAGAGGCCGGCACGCCAACCTGGGCCATCTTGATCTCGTTGCTGTAGCAAACCACAGATCCGATTACATACTGTGAGCTACCGGGAACATCGGTAATCCGGCTGGTAACAAGACCGCCGGTACAGGATTCGGCCAATGCTATTTTCAAACCCTTGGCCAGCAACAACCGGCCTGCAGCCTGTTCCAGGGTGTCATCATCAACCCCAAAGATATATTCGCCCAATAACGGCCGGATCTGGTCCTCCAGCGCCGCTATCAGCTGCCGAGCGGCGGTCTCATCAGCGGCCCTGGCCGTAAGCCGGACATTGATTATACCCTTTCTCACCAACAGGGCAATTGTCGGGTTAGACTGAGCCAGGATAAAAGCCTTGATTTTTTCTTCCAGGGCCGATTCACCTAACCCATATGTACGCAATACCCTTGATACAATAGCCCCCTGCAGGCCATACCGCTCTGTAAGATACGGAATAATTGAGGCTTCAAACATAGCGGCCAGCTCATGGGGCGGTCCCGGTAAATTAATAATTATTTTTCCGCCTGTGTCGTCTTCGACAATGACGCCGGGGGCTGTGCCGCAAGTGTTTTCCACAATTTTTGCCCCTGCCGGCATCATCGCCTGCCGCAGATTATTATCGGACATGCATAGCCGGCGGTCGGCAAAATAGCGCTTTATCCGCTCCGCACTGTCGGCATGAAAGCACATCGGCCTGGACAGCACCGCCGCGGTTACTTCTTTCGTTATGTCCCCCTGCGTAGGGCCTAGACCCCCGCTTGTTATCACAATATCAGCCCGTTCCAAGGCTGTTTGCAGCACTCTCTTCATCCGCTCCCGGTTATCGCCAACGGTTGTCTGATATAATACACTAAACCCCAGTTCATTCAGCCGGGCTGCCAAAAAAGGGGCATTGGTGTTAGTAATCTGACCCAAAAGCAACTCTGTGCCGGTACTCACCAGTTCTACAATCATTACTTTCCCTCCTGACAATAATGCATTCGCGGCCCGGTTAATTATTCCCTTTAATTAATACCATTTGCGACAAAAATTAGTACAAGAATTTATTAGGTTATGCAGTCCCACAGGACGCCGGCAGAAGCCGCCTGTGCCATTAGGGCAAAATTTTTCTTATCCCTTAGATTACAGCTCGAATTTTATAAATTCTGCGGGGGACAAAAAATAGCAGAGCTTGGCAGTCTCTACTATTTTAAGCCTGCATTATATTATTATACAGCCCATATCACTTTCTTTCCGCCAGCAAATCATAAGTAAAACCCTGTACAATCTCGGCCTGCACGACCTCGCCCGGCGCCAGGCTGCCGGCATTCTCGACGTAAATGCGGCCATCAACATCGGGGGCTTCCCGGTAGGACCGGCCAAATGCCACCTCCGGCTGCTCCGGGTTATGCCCTTCAATCAATACCGACAGCACCTGTCCTTCCAGATTTCGGTTCAGGTTTTCCGATATCTGACACTGTAAGGCCATCAATTCATGATAGCGTTCCTCTTTAACTGTATCCGGCACCTGCTGTGCCAAAGCGGCGGCCAGTGTATCCTCTTCCTGGGAATAGGTAAAAACCCCCAGCCGTTCAAATTTTTGCTCGGCTGCAAATTGCTTCAGTGCGGCAAAATGACTGTCGGTCTCACCCGGAAAGCCAACAATAAAGGAGGTACGGACAACAACCCCGGGGATAGCTGTCCGGATTTTTTTCAGCAGGCGTTCAATCTCCGTCCGTGTATCCCGGCGGTTCATAGCTGTCAGGATCTCATCATCGGCATGCTGGAGCGGCAAATCGATGTATTTGCAAATCTTAGGCTCGCGGGCAATCAGGTCGATAAGTTCATCATTAAAATAGTTAGGATAGCAGTATAATAAACGAATCCAGACAACACCCTCAATTTTTGCTAATTCCCTGAGCAGTGCCGCCAATTGCGGCTGGCCATAACGGTCACGGCCGTAGCTTGTCGTGTCCTGGGCAATAAGATTTATCTCCTTGACGCCCCGGCCGGCCAGCTTTTGCACCTCGCTGATCACCGATTCTGCCGGCCGGCTCCGGAAACTGCCCCGCACCAGCGGAATTACACAATAGGAACAACAGTTGCTGCAGCCTTCGGCAATCTTCACATAAGCGCTGTAGGCCGGCGTAGTGGTGATCCGCCGCATTGTTTCGTCATAAATTGTATCTGTTTCGCCAATAAGCAGTACCCGTTCACCGGCCAAAACAGCCTCAACCGCTTCCATAATGCGGTGCCAGGCACCGGTACCGACAATTGCCGATATTTCAGCCAGCTCATCCAGCAGTTCCTGCTGATAACGCTGGCCTAAGCAGCCGGCTACAATCACACCCTTGCATTTGCCGGCTTTCTTAAAATCAGCCATCTGAATAATTGTCGAAATCGATTCTTCTTTGGCGGAATCAATAAAACCACAGGTATTAACAATCAAAATATCGGCAATATGAGGGTCGTCGGTAATGTCTATATTATTATCAGCCAGAATCCCTAACATGATCTCAGTATCAACAAGATTTTTGGCACAGCCCAAACTAACAAATCCTGCTGTAAGCATAATACGGCCCTCCTACTGGATTCCCAGGCGCACGGCCTGTACCCATTTATTTAATAACTTGCGTTGTTGTTCAGGCAAATACATGTCATGGTGATCAAGCAACAGCAGCTCTTTCGGCATGTACTCCCTGTACATACGATATTCCGGGTTGGTCGGCACAAAATAAAACTTCTGCTGCGCCATAGCCCCAAGGGCCCCGGCCTGGGTCAGCCAGTCAATAAATTGCCTGGCCTCAGAACCATGGGGTGCGCCGCGGATTAACCCGGCTCCGGTCAGCAAATAGGCCGTTCCGTCCTCGGGATAGACGATTTCGATCGGAAAACCGTCCCGCACATACCGCATGGCTTCACTATGAACAACAATAGCGATATCCACCTCGCCCATACTCGCCATCCTGGCCGGGGTTACCAGAAACTTGGCATACTGAACAATTTGCGGATGCAGCTTTTTTAGAAAATGCAATGTCTGTTCTTCGCCATTGGCCGCCACCAGGGTATACAATAAATTAGCCGCCGCGTCAGCTGCCAGAAAATCAGTCATACCGAACCTTACCGTGGATTCCAATGGCAATTCAGACCATCTTGCCGGTTTTTTAGCCGTCTTCAGCGAATAATCCTGGTTAACGGCAAAAATAACCGGGTCATACCAGACACCGGTCCAATAGCCGTCAGGATCCTGGAATCTCGCTGGTATGATATCCGTGTATTCGGACTGATAGGGAATCAGCAGCGCGCTGCTTTTGGCCTGTTTCAGCGTCTTGCGGTTGGCAAGAACCAGATCGGCCTGCGGCTTTGCCGATTCCTGGATTAATTTAGTGAACAGTTCTTTCTCGGTCAAGGGCGCAATGCTTACCCTGACTTTTGCGGTCTTCTCGTATTCCTGTGCTAATACCGAAACCTGCTCAACCGGCAGCGTGGTATACACCGTGATGGTTGGCAGTGTATCTCTATTTTCTTTGCCTGCATAGCCGGCCAGATAGGTCGTGCCTGCTACCGCCAGGATGATTAAAAAAAACGAGATCAATAATAACGGCAGATAACGTTTCATAAGTTACCCCCCCATTGCTGATAGATGGGCCAAACAATTAAGACAAACATATATACTATACCCCTTTTTCAAGGTTTATGCAAGTCCCTCGGCTTATTCAAAAAGACCTGATTGTATGGTAAAATGAAAGTAGCTTGGAAAGGAGTTGTTACTATGTCAGAAAGACCCAGGTGGTGGTCTTTCCTTCATCCAGATTTAACGGTTCGCCTGCTGCTCGTTATCGGCTTTTTACTGCTTGTCGCCATCGGTTATGCGTTTGGCGTGTATGACGGCCTAGTCCATGGCAACCTGCCGGCCGCTTTTAATGCGTTCGTTGCCCTGCTCTTGTATGCCGTCCCGGCCGCTGGTTTGCTGAAGCTCAAGCGCTGGGCCCGCATGTTCGAGCTGGTCCTGTCTTTTATTTTTGTAATTATCGGTTTCATCGTGATGTTTGGCTATAATATGACGATGGGCGTCATGACAATAGTCCCCCACGGGCTGATAGGCATGTATCTTTTATCTGACGACTGCCGGCGCACATTTGGCCTGATAAGTAAAGCAGACTAAGAGCTTCTAGTCTGCTTTTTAGTTGTTTTGTTTCTGGCAGCCTGCAAAGCCCGGGCCTTGTCCGGTTTTCCGCCCGGTCTTTTGCCGGCAGGATATTGTCCCGGCTTTAATGGACGGACAAGGCATTTAGGTCCATAGCCGATTAAATCCTGCCGTCCTGCCGCAAGCAGTGCTTCATGCACCAGGGCATGGTTTTTGGGATTGCGGAACTGCAGCAAAGCCCGCTGCAGCCTTTTATCATGAGCCGTTTTGGCCACATAGACCTTTTCCCCGGTAAGCGGGTGCAGGCCTGTATAATACATACAGGTGGACAAACTGCCGGGAGTAGGAATAAAATCCTGCACTTGTTCCGGGTTATAGCCGGTGTCCCGCAGAAATTCTGCAAGCTCGACGGCTTCCTTAAGCCCGGCGCCAGGATGGCTGGACATATAATACGGCACCAGATACTGCTCTTTGCCTAACTCTTTATTGGCCTGCTCATAAGCTTTTTTAAATCTCAGGTAGGTTTCCTTGCCCGCTTTGCCCATCAAGGCAGTCACCTTGGGTGAAATATGTTCAGGCGCAACCTTAAGCTGGCCGCTTACATGGTGCTCGCATAATTCCTTCAGGAAAACCTTATCATTGGCAGCCAATAGGTAATCATAGCGCAGCCCTGACCGGACAAACACTTTTTTGATGCCCGGAAGTTTCCTGAGTGCCCTGAGCAGCGTCAAATATTCATTATGGCTGGTATTCAGGCTCTTACAGGCGGCAGGAAACAGGCACTGCTTGCCGCGGCAGGTTCCCCGGTCCGCCTGATGGCTGCAGGCTGGCTGGCGAAAATTTGCGGTAGGGCCGCCGACATCATGAATAAAACCTTTAAAATCAGGTAACTTCGTAATTTTCTCGGCTTCCTGCAGTATCGATTGCTGGCTGCGGCTTTGTATTATCCGCCCCTGATGGGCATACAGTGCACAGAATGAGCAGCTGCCATAACAGCCACGATGACTGACAATACTAAACTTTACTTCCTGGATGGCCGGAATACCGCCGGCCGGTATGTAAGAGGGGTGATACGCACGTTGATAAGGTAAATCATAGATCTCATCCATTTCCGGTGTGGACAGCGGCACGGACGGTGGATTTTGCACAACATACTGTTCACCGTGATTTTGCACGATAATCTTGCCCCTGATCGGGTCTTGCTCCAGGTACTGTATCTTAAAAGCCTCGGCAAACGCCTTTTTGCTATTGGTTACCTGCTCATAACCAGGGGTCTGGGTATACTCCCAGAGGTGGTCCAGAGATTCGGCGCGGTAGCAGGTTCCCGGAATATCCCGGATAGTATCTACACTAATCCCGGCCGACAACTGGGCTGCCAATTCTTTTATCTGTTTTTCCCCCATACCGTAAATCAGCAGGTCAGCCCGGCTGTCGATCAGGATCGAACGGCGTACACTGTCCGACCAGTAGTCGTAATGGGCGAACCGGCGCAGGCTGGCTTCAATCCCGCCGATAATCAGAGGAATATTTTTCCACAATTCCCGTATCCGGTTGCAATAAACAATTGTCGCCCGTTCAGGCCTGCATCCTGCCTGGCCGCCGGGCGAATAGTTGTCAGTGCTGCGATATTTTTTGGCAGCTGTATATTTATTCAGCATAGAATCGAGATTGCCTGCTGAAACCAATACCCCGAGCCGTGGTTTGCCTAATTTTTTAAAAGCATTGGTTGAACGCCAGTCCGGCTGGGCTATTAGCCCAACCTTATAACCGTATTTTTCCAGCAAACGGGAGATAATTGCCGGCCCGAAACTGGGATGGTCAACATAGGCGTCCCCGCTGATGAACAGAAAATCCAGTTGCTGCCAGCCCCGTTTCGCCATATCTTCCCGGGTCATTGGCAAAAAATCAGTCATATTGCTATAATACCCTCACTTTTTATTGTGTCATACCATTTACGGTGAACGTTTTGGCAACTACCTCGCCATTCTCTCCAATTTTCCCCACAACACTGCCGTTATATACCAGGTCAACAGCACCGGCATTGCCAAACTTGGCAGTAAGCCTGGTTGCGGCTTCCCAGGTAAGGGACTCGCCTTTTTTGGGAATCCCTTCATAAATCGCTTTGCCATCTGCTATGATCTGGGTCCAGCACTGCCCATTATAGGTAGCTGTTATTACGACTTTACTGGCTGGTGCCGCCGGCTGGGCGGACGGAAGGGATGCGGACGGCGGAGCCGGCCGCTGCTGGGCTGCCTGTTCCGGTTGTCTCTGGGCAGCCGGCGGCTTCGCATTGTTGCTGCCGGCCGACCACCAGGCGACTCCCGCCACCACACCGGCCGCCACAACGGCAATTACCAGCCATTTTGTCAAGCTGCCGCCAGGCGCGGCCGGGGGTGGGGCTTCGGCTGGCGCCGGGGCAGGAGGGGCCTTTGCCGCAGTCTGCTGCTCTTTATTCTGCCGGTAAACCTCCATAATCTGCTGGGAATCAAGCCCTAAAAAAGTGGCATAATTACGGATAAAACCTTTCAAGTATACTTCACCGGGGACAATGCCATAATTACCTTCCTCAATCGCTTCAATATAAAGCGCTCTGATACTGATGGCATTTTCAATATCTTTTATTGTCAGGCCTTTTTTTACACGTTCGGCACGTAAAATCTCCCCTACTGTTTGCAACACAACTACCTCCCAACCTTTTGTAAATAGTCGATATTCACCTGTGGCCTGGACCACATCATCAGCCTTTGCCTGCAGCATAATCAGAAGGGTCTGTTCTCATAACATTTCAGGCATCGGCATTTATTACTAGTCTGCCCGGCCAATGCGCTAAGCACCACAACAACTTATTTTTTGAAATACCGTGAATAAACCTGCTCTGAATTCATAATAATTTCCCGGGCCTTACTGCCAATATTGGGCCCGACAATTTTCATTTCCTCCATCGTATCAATCAGCCTGGCCGCACGGGTATACCCGATCCGGAATTTTCGCTGCAGCATCGACACAGAGGCTTGCCCGGTTTCCAATACCATCCGGACAGCTTCTTCCAAAAGCTCATCCTCATAATGCGCTGCTTCCTCTTTATCGGTACCCCCGGCTTCCACAGTCGTTATGCCCTCTGTATACTCAGGCTCAGCCTGCTCTTTAATATAGGAAACCAAATCCTCCACTTCCGTGTCGCCAATAAAGGCCCCCTGCACACGGAGCGGCTTAGCAGCCCCTACAGGATAAAAAAGCATATCCCCCTTGCCCAGAAGCTTTTCCGCTCCGGCCATATCCAAAATGGTGCGTGAATCCACCTGGGAAGAAACAGCAAACGAAATCCGGGAAGGCACATTCGCTTTTATTGTCCCGGTAATAACATCAACAGACGGCCGCTGTGTGGCCAGCACTAAATGCAAGCCGGCAGCCCTTGCTTTCTGGGCCAGACGGCATATGGCATCCTCAACATCAACAGGTGCCACCATCATGAGGTCGGCCAGCTCGTCGATGATAATTAGAATAAGCGGCAACCTGGTTTCAGGATGCAGTTCATTATAGCGGGAAATATCACGAACTCCGGCTGTTGCAAAGACCTCATACCGGCGCTCCATCTCCTGGACAGCCCAGTTTAAAGCCGCCGCCGCTTTTTTGGCATCAGTCACAACAGGTGTTAATAAATGGGGTATACCATTATAATTTGACAGCTCCACCATCTTCGGGTCAATGAGCACAAGCTTTACTTCATCCGGCCGGGCTTTAAACAATACGCTGGTTATCAGCGTGTTGATACAAACACTCTTACCGGAACCGGTTGCTCCGGCTACCAGTAAATGAGGCATTTTAGCCAAATCGGTAACAATCGGCTGACCGGCAATATCCTTGCCTAAAGCAACCGTTAGTCCTGATGGAGAGCGTTGGAATTCATCCGTCTCCAGCACTTCCCGCAGGGCAACCCCTGACAATTCCTTATTTGGCACCTCAATGCCAATAGCGGCTTTGCCCGGGATGGGTGCTTCTATACGAACCCCTGATGAAGCAAGCTTAAGTGATAAATCATCGGCCAAATTAACTATTTTGCTTACCTTTACGCCTGGGGCCGGTTCCAGCTCATAGCGGGTAACAGTCGGCCCCTGACAGGTGTTTATGACTTTGGCACTGACACCAAAACTATCCAGCGTCTGTTCTAATATCCGGGCATTGTCGGCAACCTCTTTGGGGACCCTGGTCAATCGCGTCCGGTTTGGCTTCTTTAGCAGCGATACCGGCGGTAGCCCATAGGCAGGATTAATGCCGGCTGCTGCCGGGGTGCCCATAGCCAGTGGCGGTGCCCCGGCCAATTCAGCCGGTGCCGAATACTCGGCCCCAGTGAAATCGGCGTCGGTTTCCCGGGCAGGGGCAGCAGAAAGCCCCGCCTTGCCGTCACGCTGCTGGTCATAAAACACCGGTTGGCGCCCGGCCGGTTCTTCCTCTTCGTTTTGGAATATGGTTTCCGTAGAGGCCGCAATCGCTTCCCTGGCTGAAACCAGGCTTTCTACCGCTTTCTCTTTGGCATTTGCCAAGGTTTCTGCCAGCGACCACGTTGTTGCCATCAGCAAGGAGCACAGCAATAATGCTGACAAAACAATGATTGAACCGTGGACACCTAATAATTTGCGCAAGGAAAAAAGCATCATTCCACCGGCAAAGCCGCCGCCTGATACCAGGCTTTCAGGCAATATCTCCTGACCGACAGGAATTTTGATATGGTGATAAATGGCTAAAGCCATAAAATATAAAAGCAACAGGCCCCAAAATTTCACAGAATATGTAATCGAATTTTTTACCATTATATACTTTAAGCCTATAATCAACAGTACCAGCGGCACAACCACGGCGCCAAGCCCAAAAGTATACCTAAGAATTTTGGCAACAAACAGCCCCAGGGGACCAACATTTAAACCAAACAGGCTGACTAACGCCAGTACGCCCCCGGTCACCATGGTGATGCCAAATAGTTCATGTCTTAATTCAGGAGTTAAATGGGCTAACCATTTAGGCAAAGTATACCACCTCTAACAGTATTGCATTCTACATAATGGAGAAAAATCCTTTATTTTGCCAAAGAAAAACGCTCCCCTTATGAGAGCGCTTGACGCTGACTAATGAAAACAATCATTGTGAAAAACCGTGCCCGGCTGAATATCGTGTCGAAGGTAATCCTGCGGATCAGTTGATAATATGCGTACAACCCGGTAGCCATCCCCAGCCGTCTTTTCCACCATCATTCTGGTGCCGGCCAATTCAACCTCTTCCAAAACAGGACTATAGTCCTGGGCAAACAGCACTTCATCAGGCATAATAGTCCAAAGCACCATTACTGCTTCAACCCCTTAGTCTGACCTTTGGCGCGGATGATTTCCTGCAGTTTATTCATCGCCGAGGCGACACCGCCGATTTCGTCAATAAGGCCATACCGCACTGCATCCCGGCCTACGACCGAGGTACCGATGTCCCGTGACAATTCACCGGTTTTAAACAGCAGTTCCTTCCATTTTTTCTCAGATATATTTGAATGGGAGGTAACAAAGTTATTTACCCGTTCCTGCATCTTTTCCAGATAATCAAAAGAACTCTGCGCCCCAATAACCAGACCGGTCAGGCGGATCGGATGGATTGTCATTGTGGCGCTTTCCACAATAAACGAATGGGTAGCCGAAACGGCCACAGGCACGCCAATACTATGACCGCCACCCAGGACAATGGAAACAGAGGGTTTAGACATACTGGCGATCATTTCAGCAATGGCCAGGCCGGCTTCGACATCGCCGCCAACCGTATTTAAAAGCAGCATAAGTCCCTCAATCTCCGGACTTTGCTCTATAGCTACCAATTGCGGCATAATATGTTCGTACTTGGTCGTTTTTGAATTAGGCGGCAACACCATATGACCTTCAATCTGACCAATAATTGTCATAACATGAACATTAGATTTGGCCACCGGAATCTCAGTGCTGCCCAATTCCTGAATGTTCCCGGCCGCCGTCCCCTTTTTGGCTGAAACCGAGCGGTGTTTTTTCGGTGTTTCTGCCGGCATCACCGGTTCCTGGGGGGTTTCCGGATTAGTTCCAGGAGGTGCTATAACAGGGTTATCATTATTTAACATAATTTCCCTCCAACTAGTATTATCATTACTAGTATGGACCTGGATTCGAGTTTCATACCGGAAACTTCCTTCTTCTTCACGCTCCTGTCAGCCGGCAATTTTTGTCTATTTTTTCAGCCGTTCCCGGACCGCTCCGGCAGCGTTTATTTATCCAGCTGTTTTTCAAACTGTCTGGCATAGGCTATGTTGTTTTCCACCCGCACCACCCTATACCATTTGCCATTATCCACGACCAGCTCATCCCCTATATTCACGGTTACGACTGACACATACATCAAGGTATTGCCTGTCGCCTCATCCTGAATGATGTAATATTCATAAGCCGGCTTTGCAGGCATCTGTTCAGACTTTTTGAACGGTCCGGGAAGATATTGGGGAGCGTAATACCAAAGTCCTGAAACAAGTATCATTACAGCAAGTATTCCAACTCCAAGCAGGATTATTTTATTCTTACTATGGGATTTCACAGCCTTGTTTTCCACTCCTTGTTTAATGCCAGTTTATCTTTTTTATAGTAGCTTATCCGCAATATTAATTTATAAACTGTAATGCTGGCCGCTATCATTACGCCGGCCAATAATTCGCTTGGAGGACTCACCAGTACGGCCCAAAGCCGGGATCACTTCCCGGCTTTGGTGTTCTTATACTTACGCGTCCCTGGCCAAACCAGGCAGTTTAATTTTTATTGTAATATTCTCTGCGCACAAAGGCAAAACATTGATCCAACAGCATACCCAGGCGCTTATTTATTTCCGTTATGTCTTTTTTCTCCTTGTCCAACAGATCATATTCCAGGCTCAGTTCCCGGATTTTATCACATAAAGCATCATATTCCTGTCTTTTTTTTACTGTCAGTCTCTTTTTCCTTTTAAGCATCCCTCAATAGCTCCTCTAGTCGTAATATCCAAAGGCTCGCCTTGTTTGACGAAGCCTTATCGGCTTATCAGATGATCTTTTCAGTCCTGATCCGGTTGCAAGACCGGTAGGCTCTGGCTTACGGTCAAGGTCAAGCTATATGGCAAAACTGTTTTTGCTGTTGAGCGAACTTTTCCATAAATCAGGTATTTGTTAACAGGATTAAGTAAAGACGTAGAGAAGATATGTCGTATATATATTAAAACAGCGGCAAAACCATTATCTTTTTCACCATATAATACCATTTATTTCACAAGCAATGCAACAATATTATATTATTTGTGAAGTGCAATGGCATTTCCATCCCCAGTATAATGAACGCAGGAGGTGGATAAGTATTGCGGAAACCGAAAAGGTATGTAGAAAAATATAGAGAAATCGGTAGAAAGGTAGCTTTTTATCGGAATATACGCGGATTAAGCCAAGAAGCATTAGCTGAAAAAATTGAAGTCAGTGCAAGCCATATATCTAAAATTGAAGCTCCCCAGGCTAATTCCGCGTTTTCTATAGATATGTTATTTCTAATCGCGGAAGGGTTAGAAATCGATGTGGCGGCTTTCTTTAATCCCATTGAAATAAGTAGTCCCTATATAAAAAAATAGTACGTAAGGAACCGGCCGGCTTGGTCGGTTTTCGTTTTGCAACCTCATTTCCTAGGCCGCTACAACTTTTCTTTGGCATTGGCAGGCAATGTATCAGGAAATAGTCCTAAAATCATATCAGTGGATACATTAAGAGCGTTTGCTAACCTTTTTACCACTACCTGGCCAGGATTTTTTTTTGCGCCACGCTCAAGTTCGGAAATATATCCCTGCGTTAAGCCTGCTGCCTTCGCCAGTTTTTGCTGCGACATATTTTTCATAGTCCGCAATTTTTCCAGCGTCATTTTCTCATCCTCCTTTTTAGTACATCTTATGCTTAACATTCTAATTCTATAGAATTAATCAGTCAATACTATGATATTATTTTTCCGATAGTGATATATGCTATTATTACTATAGAATTATTTTTAGAATTATTTTTAAGGTGGTTAAAAATGGATATCACAAAACGCATTATTGAACTACGTGAATTAAAAGGGTATAGTACGAATAAACTCGCGGCTATAGCAGGACTGTCACAGGGTTTTGTAAGGCAGATTGAGTTAGGTGAAAAACAGCCTACCGTTGATTCTATGAGTAAAATATGTGCTGGCTTAGGAATAAGTTTAAGTGAATTCTTTTCTGATGATGATACGGAAATACCAATAGATATCAAGCAATTAGTAACCATTGCTAAAACTCTCACTCCCGGCCAGAGAGAGGCTTTGCAATTGTTTCTGGAGCGAATGAAAAATGATATCCAGTAATTTTTTCTACCTTCCCGTTTCCGAGGGAATAATAAGTAAAAAATAGGTTCAGGCTGCATAACCGGCTTTATAGAGTCGGTTTTTTAGGTTTATAAGCCGGAACATTAAAAGGTACACCGCAGGTTGATGGCCGGTGTACCTTTTTTAGTCTACCAGCAGTTAAAAAATAATTTCTGTGGACATAAGAACGACGATACCCTAAAGGGTATCGTCCCAAAGGACTTGGCCCAAGCCAAGTCTTTTCTTATCCTGATAGACAGTCATGTCGTTATAACGGCACCATCAAAGAATATAAAATGCTATTTTTCAGGATAGAAAGGTTAACTTTCCGGTTTTATGATAGTATTTCTCATATGGAAAAAATACCAGGTTGTGACGCTATTTTCATCCAGCCTGTGCCCGTTAGGGCCTGATCGTTTCTTTAGGTTCGCAAATTAAGTTTCAGGCGATTTTGCCGTTTTCGATCAGCCTAAAGATTTTGCCGGCAATAGCAGCATCATCCCGTGGTTCAGCCAATAGCGGCTCAATCTGCCGCCACACCCCGTCCGGGTTGATTGCCAGCGCCCTGGTGTTCAGCCACTGCCCGTCGGCAGCGATTGTTCCTTTTAATTTACCCTGCAGCGAGAGCCGTTCTTCATATTCCTGTTTGAGTGCGGCCGCTACCCGCGTTTTATCAACATAGGTCAGATCATCTGATTTGAATACAGCCAGCATACCGGCCCGGATAACGGCATCGCCCTCGCTTTTATTGATCATGCCCTTTTCAATGGCCGTATAGAGCAAGCTGTTGTACTCAGCAAAATAACGGAAGTCGTCCCGGTACAGCGCCGCTTCCACGCTGAACAGCATGTAGTCATAACCGGTAAGCGGCCTGGCCGGTGTCTGGTCGTCACCCCAGTAGAGCTGCGAATTTTTTACGAACAGCTTTTCCGGGTTGAACTTGGCGGCATCGGCCTTAATCACGGCAAAATAGCCGTTCTGGAGCGATACGCCGCCCAGGCTGTCTGTTCCGGCGTATTCATTGTGAAACACCAGACGGATGTCTTTATCCCCGCCGGCTAAGAGGTCCTGCAGCGCGCTGACCGCACTGTCGACCACTTTGAGAGTGGTTGACAGCTGGCCGATGGTCAGCAGGCTGGAAATGCTATTGGCAAGACTTAAAAAAGACTGAAAATAGTCTTTGTTGACATAGGCCAGTAAGGCGGCACTAATCGACACCCGGCCGCCGCGATAAGGCACCAGGTTGGTCAGGGAGTAATTCAGCTCCACGCCATGTCCCAGCGAGCTTTCATCCAGGTTAAGCGCCAGCGGACCGGCCACGCTGGGCAGCTGCTGGGCCGCATTGGCGCCGAATTGCAAACCGACCACAGAGGAAACCACTGGCACAACCTTGCGAAACAGCTTCCGGTCATCCTTAAGGAACATTTCCGCCAGGCGCAGGCGAAAATAGTGTTGTCCCTCCTGGAACACAATCCTTTCCACATCCGCTGTTACCGGTGTAAAGACATAATGCTTGGCTTCTTTCACAAACAACCGGGAAAACCAGTCGATCAGACTCATGCTGTTCCTCTCCTTTTTGCCTCATGGCAATGTTTTTCAACGAGAACGTCCTCATCAGAAAAACTTGGCTTGAGTCAAGCCCTTTAGGACGCCACCCATTAGGGTCTAGTCGTTCATATGCCCACAGAAAAATTTTTTAACTTCTGGCAGAATGACAAAAACACTCTCCTGCAAGGAAAGTGTTTGCGTGTTTACGCTGCCGTAATCCCCGCCCTGTCGCTCGCAGGTACAAATGGCGATTGCCGGGCAGGCAGTTCTCCTGACTCCGGTTCATCGCTCGCCTGCGCCTTCCCAAGCGATTGCTCAGTGGCACTTGCAGGCTTGCTCCCCGTTACAGTGGCGGGACCGTGCCGGTATTGCACCGGACTTCTCTATTAAGCCCCGAAGGGCACCTATCCCCACATTATGCTGTTAATGGTGTATATGGGATAAATTAGCACAAAAATTCTCTTGCCCTTAGTATAGATCAGGCCAAACACATTTGTAAATAGATGATTGAGGATTTATTGGTTACAGCCACCGTCAGGCGTATACTCTGACACATTTATTCGCTGTGTTTGTCTCACTGCCTGGCGGTAGCATATTTCTTTACCAAACATAATATGTAATAGATAACAAGCAGAGGGTGGGATTAGATTTATGCTATTCTGGTTGATTTTGGCAGCGATCATATTTTTTCTGTTATCCCATTTTTGGGTGCTGTTATTAGCCTTACTCTTTTTCTGGTTTATTTAGCCGCTGTTGTCGCCTTCTTAGAAGCTGGTACCAGGCCCCAACCTATAAGCCCTGCCGCAATTAGACTAACTAACTGCGGCAGGGCTTTTTTTATCCTGATAGACACTCATGCCATTACGCTGGCACCAGCAAAGAATGAAAAATGTATTTTTCAGGATAGAAAGGTTAGTTTTCCCTGGATAAGGGCAACCCGGCTTCCGCTTTCGCCCCAGCTCGGCCCAAGCCGTGTTTTCTTTGACTGAAGCGGCAAGCAGCTTTTCAGACTTCCATAATGATAGGCAGAATCATGGGTCGCCGGCGGGTGCGTTCATATAAATATTTGCCCAGGGTATCGCGAACATTAGACTTAATTGTGGCCCATTCGGTAATATTATTGAGTTCGCATTTATCCAGGGCCTGTTTAACCCGCTCCTTGGCATCCTCCATCAGCTGCTCGGATTCACGGACATAGACAAAACCGCGGGATACAATGTCCGGGCCGGCAGCTACCTGACCGCGCTGCTTATCCATAGTGACAACAATGATAAGTATCCCGTCCTGCGACAGTTGGCGGCGGTCCCGGAGGACGATATTCCCCACATCGCCGACCCCCAGGCCGTCCACCAGGACATTGCCTGAGGTTACCTTGCCGGTTATAGCGCCCTTGTCCGCGGTAAATTCCAGGACCTGGCCGTTTTCGGCAACAAAAATATTTTCCTTGGCCATGCCTAAAGACTGGGCCAGTTTAGAATGCTTAATCAGATGCCGGTATTCGCCATGTACGGGGATAAAGAATTTCGGCCGCAGCAGATTATGCATCAGCTTAAGCTCCTCCTGGCTGGCATGGCCGGATACGTGGATGCCTGAGGTGGATTCATAAACAACCTCGGCGCCCTGGCGGAATAAATAATCAATCGTCCGTGACACCAGCTTCTCGTTGCCCGGTATTGGCGTAGCCGAGATAATTACAGTATCACCGGGAATAATTTCAACTTTCTTATGATCCGACATGGCCATCCGGGTGAGGGCCGACATGGGTTCCCCTTGACTGCCTGTTGTTAAAATAACGATGCTGGATGAGGGATAGTTGTTAATTTCGTCAATATCAATAATAACGCCCTCGGGAACATTTAAATAACCAAGTTCTAAGGCGATCGTAACAACGTTCACCATACTCCGGCCCAGGATGGCCACCCGGCGCCGGTACTTGCAGGCTGTGTCAATAGCCTGTTGAATCCGGTGAATATTGGATGAAAAAGAGGCAATAATAATTCGTTCCCGCGCATTGCGAAAGGCATCATCAAAGGTAACGCCCACTGATTTCTCACTTGGCGTATAGCCGGGCCGCTCGGCGTTCGTACTGTCTGCCAGCAGCACCAGCACCCCCTGGTCGCCTAATTCGGCAAATTTGTGAAAATCAGTGACTTTACCGTCAACCGGTGTTTGATCAAGTTTAAAATCTCCCGTATGGACTATGACACCTACAGGCGTTTTAATGGATAAAGCTACCGCATCGGCGATGCTATGGCTTACCCGGATAAAGCCAATGGAAAAATGGCCGATTTGGATCTGGTCCCCGGATTTTACGGCATGCAGATTGCTGGCCGGAACATTGTTTTCCTTCAGGCGTCCCTCTAAAATCCCCAGGGTCAGGCGAGTTCCGTATACGGGAACACTCAGCTGTTTTAACACATACGGCAATGCCCCAATGTGGTCTTCATGCCCATGGGTTAAAACAATAGCCTTGACTAACTCACGGTTGTCCAACAGATAGCTGATGTCGGGAATGACCAGATCAATGCCCAGCATGTCATCTTCCGGAAACATTAACCCTGAATCAACTACAATGATTTCATCACCATAACGGATTACCGTCATATTCTTGCCAATTTCCCCCATCCCGCCCAGAGGGATAATCTGTACTTTGCCTGGTTGTCGCGCCAAAAAAACATACACCTCCAAAAATATTAATCAATCAAGTTGTAACTGCCCGTTCATTAAGCCCATCACTAGAAACCGGCCGTCCTGTCCACTTGTGAATAATTATAACCTATTTAGTATTCGCTGACAACAAGTGGTCTACTCGCTCTTAAATATTATATGCAAAACCTGCCTCTACATACAAAAAACCGGTAGCTTGCGCTACCGGTAACCGTTAACTAATTTAACACGCCTAATGATTGCATAATCTTTGTCAGCTGGGCCGTTTCACCGGCAGTGGGCGGTACTAACGGCAGTCTTACCGGGCCGGCCTTGATACCGATCAGGTTAACCGCCTCTTTAATCGGAATAGGATTGGTGGTGACAAATATCACCCGGAAGAAAGGCAGGAGTTCCAGATGCAGGTCCTTAGCCTTGACCATATCTCCGGCAAAAAAGGCGTTTACCATGGCCTGCATACGACTGCCGACAATATGGGCGGCCACACTGATAACCCCCTGCCCCCCCACAGCCAGCACCGGCAGGGTTAGAGCATCATCACCGCTGTATACGAAAAAGTCCTTAGGGGTAATACGGATAATTTCCGAAACCTGCTCCAAACTGCCGCTGGCTTCTTTAACGGCGGCAATATTCTCCAGCTCCGCCAGCCGGGCGATCGTGTCCGGCAGGATGTTAGAGCTTGTGCGCCCCGGCACATTATATACAATCAGCGGTAAGGCTGTAGACTCGGCAATCGCCCGGAAATGCTGAAACAACCCCTCCTGGGGCGGTTTGTTGTAATAGGGAGCAACGACCATAGCCCCATGGACGCCGGTTTGCTCGGCGATTTTGGTCAGTTCAACAGAGTCTCTAGTATCATTCGTACCGGTGCCGGCAATGACTGTGGCCCTGTCGCCCACAGCCTCAAGCACCGCCGTATAGAGTTTAACCTTCTCCTCTTTGGTCAGGGTTGCCGCTTCACCGGTGCTGCCGGTGACGACGAGACCGTCTGAACCATTGTTTACAAGGTATTGAGCCAATTTAACAGCTTCACCATAATTAACACTGCCATCATTGTTAAACGGGGTTACCATTGCAGTTAAAATCCGCCCGAAATGCCTCATCAAACTCTCTCCTTATTAATTTGATAAACCAAACTTCTCATGAAGTGATTTAACCGCTGCCCCAACATCGTTTTGCGGCACCAGCGCCGAGATGGAGGTATGAGAGTCTACTGTCTGAAGAATAGCGATTTTGTTATTTGTCAATGCTTCAATAAAACTTGCCATCACCCCGGGCACCTCACGCATGCCGCCGCCCACAACCGATACTTTGGCACAGTTCTCCAAAACTTCAATATGATAGCCTTGCTGCTCTAGTTGTTCTGCCGCCTTATCCATATGATCGGCATTAATGGTAAACATAATTTGGCCGGGATGGACGTTGATCAAATCAACACTGATATCACTGTCAGCAAGTGTTTTAAATACTTTATAACTGGTATCACCTGCCATTGTTTCCGCAAGCTGAACCTTTATCTGCACCAGATTGGTCAGATAGGTTACTCCTGTTGCCACCCGGTCGATCACAACCGCGTTACTCGCATCCTCTCTGGCAATATTGGTAATTAAGGTCCCCGGGGCATCAGAAAAGGTTGATTTCACCACAAGCGGAATATTCTTCTGCATAGCAATCTCCACCGCCCGGGGATGAATGACCTTGGCCCCCTGGTGAGCCAGCTGACACACCTCGGCGTAGCTTATGCATTCAAGAATCCTGGCATTATCAACAATTCTCGGATCAGCCGTCATAATGCCGTCAACATCTGTATATATTTCCACAAGCTCGGCGTTCAGCGCCGCCCCGAGAACGGAAGCGGTCGTGTCACTGCCCCCCCGCCCTAAAGTGGTAAATTCGCCTTCATTGGTCATGCCCTGGAAACCACAGACAACAGGCACTTTGCCCTGCCGCAGGAGGCAAATGATACGGGCCGGGTCACTTTTTAGAATCCTGGCATTATTAAAGTTTGCGTCAGTTACAATACCGGCATTCCCGCCTGTCAGCATCACGGCATCCATGCCGGCGGCCTGCAGGGTTCCAGCCATGACGACAGCTGAAATCATCTCCCCGCAGTACATAATCTGATCAAGCTCACGGGCCGCAATCTGTTTACAGGCTGATTGAGCAATGCCGATCAGGGTGTCTGTTGCATAGGGAGCGCCCTTGCGGCCCATGGCCGATACGACTACCACCGGGCTGAGGCCTTGCTCACGGGCCTGCTGTACTTTATGCAAAACCAGTTCCCGCACTTCGGGTGACGCAACCGATGTCCCCCCGAATTTCTGGACGATTATCCGCATTTTTTTACACCTCAAATTAAATTATGCTCAACCATGTACTCAGCAATCTGCACAGCGTTTAAGGCTGCCCCTTTCCGGATCTGATCGCCTACTACCCACATATTTAATCCGTGCGGCACAGTTTTGTCGGCCCGTATCCGGCCCACAAACACTTCATTTTTGTCAGAGGTGTATACAGGCATCGGATAGATCATTTCTGCCGGATCATCCTGGACTATCACCCCGGGGAAGCCGGCCAGCAATTCCTTGGCTTCCTTAGGCGACAGCGGTCCGTCAAGTTCGATGTTGACTGATTCCGAATGACTGCGGTATACCGGTACCCGTACGGTTGTCGCCGTGATGCCGATGGTATAGTCATTCAGGATTTTATGGGTTTCATGGACCATTTTCATCTCTTCCTTGGTGTAATCCCCGTCGACAAATACGTCAATCTGCGGCAGCAGGTTAAAGGCAATCTGGTAGTGCTTAGGCAGGCTGGCGCCTGGCAGGATATTGGCCGCAACTGCCCGGTTCTCCATAAGTGCGGTTACCTGATTTGTCAGTTCATCAATGGCTTCTTTGCCGGCCCCGGAAACGGCCTGGTAGGTTGAAACAACAATGCGCTTGATTTTAACAGCATTATAGATCGGCTTCAGCGCCATCACCATAATAATTGTGGAACAGTTCGGATTGGCAATAATTCCTTTGTGCTGCCTGATTGCCTCAGGATTGACCTCAGGCACTACCAGCGGGACATCCGGGTCCATCCGGAAGGCACTGGAGTTATCAATAACAACAGCCCCGTGCTTGACAGCCGCCGGCGCCAGGTCCTTGCTGGTCGAGCCGCCGGCAAACAAGGCAATCTGCACATCCTTGAAAGACTCGGGCTTAGCTGCTTCCACTATGTAGTCTTTGCCCATAAAAGGAATGACTTTGCCGGCAGAGCGCTCAGAGGCCAGCAGCTTTAATTCATTAAACGGAAAATTCCGCTCCTCGATCAGTTTCAGAAACTCCTGGCCAACAGCTCCTGTTGCTCCTAAAATTGCTACATTATATTTTTTCATTTCAACAACTCCCCCATATGTTTGACGTTAGCATGCGCACCTTTAGGCGCATTTAGCCCAGTAAATCCTCCAGACCATAAGTCAGCCCGCCAGCAGTAAGCACTTTTTTACAGGCCAGCACCACACCCGGCATAAATGACGCCCGTGATATGGAGTCATGACGGATGGTGAGAGTTTGGCCCAGACCGCCAAAGATAACCTCCTGGTGCGCCACATACCCCGGCAGGCGGATACTGTGCAGCCTGATCCCGGCCAGTTCGCCGCCGCGGGCACCTGTCAGCTTTTCGAGCTCAGCCGGATGGCCCTGACACATTTCCCCTCTGACCTTGGTAATAAGCTCAGCCGTTTTAAGGGCCGTACCGGAAGGAGCATCCAGTTTCTGGTCATGGTGCATTTCAATAATCTCAACATGCGGCAGGTATTTCGCTGCTTCCTGCGCTAATTTCATCATCAAAATAGCACCAATGGCAAAATTAGGCGCAATAATTGCATTAACCTTAGCCGCCGCACACAGCCGGCGGACCTCATCCAAATCAGTGGCTCCCAGGCCGGTAGTGCCGACGACAGGGCATACCCCGTTTTTTATTGCGACTCTGATATTGTTCATTACCGACTGAGGATTGGTAAAATCCACCATTACCTGGGGTTTGGTTTCATTAATCACTGTCGCCAAATCCTTGCCGACAGTCACCCCGGTCTTGCCTGCCCCCATAAGCTCCCCCACATCGGCAAAATCAGAGTTAGTATCTACCGCACCCACTAAACTCAAGTGCTCATCCTGATACACGGCCCGTAGAACCTCTCGGCCCATTTTACCGTAAGCGCCACAAACCATTACCCTAGTCAAGCGCTATCCACCTCCTGTTAATAAGAAAAGCAGCCGGTGAGCGCTTCTCACCAGCTGCCATATGGCAACGTTTTCTGACAATAGGAAAATATAATATATCCTCCCCAATCAGATGAGATAGCGCTCCACCAAGTAATGGTGACAGTCTTAAACCTATTTGATATAAGACCAATAAGTAGACCCGGCAGTCTAACTTACTTCGGCGGTCGCCCCTTTCCTTTCAGGTCACTGATGCCACTCTTACTGAAAGTACTTTTAACTCCCGCACCTCTACTTCATCCTGTACAGGATGTTGCTTATTCATTTTATACACATTTTATAATAAAGGTTCCAGTATTGTCAATAAATATTGAAAGCTGACTGCTTTCTGACAATAAAAAACCAGTCTGACTATTTTACGGCGTGGGTCTCCACATCCTTAGCCCCATTTTGGCGGAGGATCTGAGCCGCCTGATTAACCTTAGCCGCGTCTGAGCGGACAATGGCGAGAATTCCGCCTTGTGCGACCTGCTGCTCATAGCGTTTGCCCGCTTCGGCCGGAATGCCCCAATCGATTAAACCACCGGCAATGCCGCCGGCGACAGCGCCGCTTAAGGCAGCGGCAATCGGGCCGGCCGCCAGTATTGGCCCCACACCGGGAATGGCCAGTGCACCCGCGCCTAACAGCAAGCCGCCAATACCGCCCAAAGTCCCGCCGGTCAGCGCCCCGTCGGTAATATCATCCTCAAAGTATTCGCTCCCCTGCCCCTTTTGCTTGTTTTTGTCCTTGGAAACAATATTAATCTCTTCTGTTGTAAAACCCTGGGCTCTCAGGGCGTTAACCCCTTTTTCAGCATCAGCGCGGGAGTTAAATACGCCAATCACGCTTTTCACGCCTTGGCCGCCGGCCTGCATGGAAGCCTGCTGGGTATTGGACGCGGTGCTTGCACTTGCCGCCTGCGGCTGGGCACTGGAATAGTTATTGACCAAGGCGTTGCCTGCCTGACCTTCCGTTTGCGCCATTGTCGGATTAAACATATTGTCCTGATTGTTATTACTGGTTGTCGTCATTGTAAAAACCTCCTAACATTAGTCTGATATTCAGCCTACTGTTAGGTTTAACCAGCACTGGATTTTTTATTCCCGTTCAAACCTTGAATACATACGGTCATAGGCATTATTTAAATCAACAATAACAACCTCGTCGCCAATACGCCTGATTGCATGCCAGGGAATGCTTGTGATCTGACTGTCGCTTAAAAACTGAAAAATAGTTTTATGTTTTGGCAGTATTAAACCGCTGATTGCGCCGGTACGGCTGTCAAATGCCAGATCACATTCACCAATCGTGCCCAAACGGGTGCCGTCGCCTAAGTTTATCACTTCTTTACCTGTCATTTCACTTATCCGCATGCATCCATCCACCTACTTTTTTTGAAATAATTTACTAATAGCCGGCTGAATCACGGCTACTCCGATCGCCGTCATCGCCAGTGGGTCGAAAGACAGTATGCCTACTGTAATCCGTTCAGGCAGTTCAAGTTTTAAAAAAGAGACAATCATAACCAGCGACAGATAAACACCGCCGGCAGTAGCTACCAGTTCCTGCACCGCAATGGAAAATGGCGATGGCCGCGGCTCAACCTGGGGCAGGTTGTCTAATGCCAGGCGGCAGTGGCAGACCCGCAGCCATATTGACCACATAATAGCCAGAATAATTACCATTAAAATTGCCCACGTATACAAAGAACCACCCCACAAGCTGCTTCTATCAATGTATATGCAGCGCAAAAGAGAATATGAAAAAAACTTCAAGGGTTTCCCCTTGAAGTTTTTAGCCGGTACTGCCCAAGCCGCCCAGGCGCTGTCCGCCCGGACTGTCATGATCGGCAAGCAGATATTTATAAAAAATTCCCTGCGCCAGCCGGGTGCCTTTGGCGATCGGCACCGGTTGGTCTCCGTGATTAAAAACGGCGATTAGGATATGCCCCTCATTATCCGGATTATTGTAATAATCGGCATCAATAATTCCCTGGCCGTTAATCAGGCTCAGGCCCTGCTTTACAGCCAGCCCGGAGCGGATATGAATGCCCAGATATTCATCGCCGGCCATATAGGCTTTCAGACCTGTGGGCACTAAGGTAACCTTTCCCGGCAGCAAGGTGCTGTCCTCGGCGGCGGCAATATCATAACCGGCACTTGCTGCCGTTTTGCGAACAGGCAGGCTGATGCCGCTCTCTACATAACGACTGACGATTTCGAACCCTCTAATCATATGATCCCCCTGTTAAAAACTGATATTTGTGTTGATATCCTTGGAGTCGACAGGCCCAAGGGCAGTAAAGCACAGATTTTCGTTGGTAAACATCTGCGCAATCATTCTGTTAATATCTGTAAGGGTTACTTTATCTATTTTATTAACAACCTCTTCCAGTGCTACATATTTTCCTAAAGTAACCTCGAGTTTGCCAATACGTGACATCCGGCTGCTGGAGCTTTCCAGGCCCAGCAGCAGATTTCCTTTTATCTGTTCTTTGGACTTTGTCAGCTCCTGCTGGCTTATGCCCTGCTGCTTCATTGCTTTCAGGTTAGCCATGATCAGCGCCAGCACCTCATTAACATTGCCGGGACGGGTCCCGGCATAGATGGTCAGCAGCCCGGCATCCTTATAGTTATTTTGATAAGAGTAAACCGAGTACGCCAGTCCGCGCTCTTCCCTGATCACCTGAAATAACCGGGAGCTGATGCCGCCGCCCAAAATATTATTCATGATATGCACCGGGTAAATTTCCGGATGGTCCTGAGGAACACTCACCGTCCCTAAGCAGATATGCACCTGCTCGATATCCTTGCTGACAACCGTTCTGGCCGGTGTAAGGGCCGGTGCCGTTATCGCCGGCTTGCTCTTTTTCCCGTCCATAACAGCAAAATACTGCGCTGCCAGCCTCACCAGCTCAGCATGGGTCACATTGCCTGAGGCGGCAATAACAACATTATCGGCCGTATAAAAGTCCCGGCAGTACTCTGTTACCAGTTTACGGCTGAACCGGCCGATGGAATCGGCGGTGCCGAGAATATTCCGGCCCAAAGGGTGCCCGGACCAGGTGGTGTCAAGATGAATATCATGGACCAGTTCATCCGGTGAATCCTCATACATATGCACCTCTTCGAGCACTACCTGACGTTCCCGCTCGATATCATCTTCCGCAAACTTTGAGGCCAGCAGCATATCGCTGAGAACATCCATCGCTAAATCAGCATGGGAATCGAGCACTTTTAAATAATAACAGGTATATTCCTTGGCTGTAAAGGCATTAAGCTGGCCACCGACGGCATCAACTGTTTCAGCGATGTCTTTGGCCGAACGCCTGGCCGTGCCTTTAAACATCAGGTGCTCAATAAAATGGGAAACACCATGATTATATCCCTCTTCAAATCTTGAGCCTGTGCCAATCCATACCCCCATTGTCACTGATTTAACATACGGAATTGTTTCAGAAACTATACGAATCCCATTAGGTAACACTGACTTTTGATACATGTAAATCTCCTTTTCATACGCAAATAGCAGTGAGCTTGCCAGCTAAAAATAACGTGCCTGGCTAATTATACTCCCTATTATACCTAATATTGACGAAGAAAAAAACAGAGATTTCGAATTAACGTTTGTCTCTGTTTAATAAGTGTAAGCAAGCGGCTAATTATTGAAGTATTGGGCCGCTCCGTTAAAAATACCCTGGGCAATCTTATTCCGGTAGCTGTCATCCTGCAGCTTACGGGCTTCAGCGGCATTACTAACAAAGCCCATCTCCACTAAAATGCTGGGCATTGTCGTGTTGCGCAGAACATAGAAAGTCGCGGAGGAGGTGCCTTTGTCCACAGCACCGGTTTCTCTAATGATATGATCCTGTACTGTCTGCGCCAGTTTGGACGACTTGCCGGCCGGATAGAATGTCATAGCGCCGAAAATGGCGGGATTAGGGTTGGAGTTGGAGTGAACACTGATAAACATATCGGCATTTTTAGCTTCAGCAATATTGACCCGTGCCGCCAGCTCCTGGCCTAATGAACTGCCTTCAGCCGCTACTGTGCGGTCAGTTTCCCTGGTCATGACTACGTTGGCGCCGGCACTGAGCAGCTTGTCCCGCAGTTTTAAGCTAACAGCCAGGTTATTATCCGTTTCCCTGGTGCCATTAGCTACAGCACCGGGATTGCTGCCACCATGCCCGGGGTCAATAACAATCGTTTTCCCCCGCAGGCCGCTGCTGGTGACACTGCCGGCACTGCCGCCGCCAGATGGCAGGGGCGTTACTTTTACCGGATTATCCGGCACAGTGGTTGTTTTATCGCCACCAAAGATATTAAAAATCGGACCCAGTATTTTATCGAATAATAGGCTAAACAGCTTGTCAAATACATTTGACCCGCCCCCGTCGGTTGCCGGGACACTCGAAGCTGCCAAAGCCCCAATGACATTATCCAAAGCTGCGGCCTGGCCGATTTGTACCGGTCCTGCCACATTGATAACCAAAACAAACAGCAATACAAGTGTTACTATTTTTTTACTATACACAGCATACCTCCTGCGTCAATATTTTACTCATTGCGGAACGTGTCCCGCAGTACCGGCCAGACAGCCGGGTCCTCCTCGCCAAGTTTCCACATGGCGGCACCGGCAATATCATATTTGGTGAGCAGCGCCAGTTTATATTTCAAACTCTCGCTGTTTTCAAACCAGACCGTATGCGCAGTACCATCAGCTGCGTTATAGCTAAAATACGGAGATTTCGAATTGTCGTCCCATTGCACCTTCCGGCCATACTGCTTAGCCAGATCCATAATCGCCTTATACTCTAAAGACTGAGTGCCTTTAGCCGACCAGTCATACCCATAAGCGGCAATGCCCAGAAACAGCTTGTCCTTGGGAATGAACTTCAGGGCATAATTTAGGCTTTTTTCCACCCAGCCGATATCGGCAATGGGTCCCGGACCACTCCAGGCCCCATGATTGTCATAAGTCATAATCATAATTTTATCGGCATACTTGCTAAGCTCGGCATAATCGTAAGCAGCTGCCACATCATTGTTTTCATCCTGTTTCGGAAAAACGTCAATCGACACAATATACCCCTGTGGTTTCAGACGGGCATAAAGCTCCCGCATGAACGCGGTCAGGTTGTCCCGGTCGGTAGCCGGCACCATTTCAAAGTCAATATTGATGCCGTCCAGGTCATATTTCTTAAGATAAGCCTCAAAATTTTGAATGGCTTTAGACCGGAGCTCAGGATTTGACAACACCGTATGAATGGGTACGGTATTGCCAGTCTGCTTGGCATTATTGACCAGCAGCAATACGGTTATATCATTCTGGCCGGCACTGTTAACCACAGACATATGATCATTGCCGCCACGGTCTGTTACTGTGCCGTCAGCCTGCAGAGTTGCCCAGAAGGGGGCAATCGTGTTAATTACATCAGCATTTTTCATCATTGAGTTATAGGAAGAGGTGTCTGCCCCCCACCATTCGGCATAAAAGCCAACCAGTTCTTTCGGCCCGGCCTTGGCCCAGCCGCTGGCCGGACTGCCCTGGCCGGTCTCCTTGGCCGGCGTGCCAGAGGTATTGCCCAGAAACCTGCCCATAAGCAGTCCCAGTAAAATATCCACCATACCCTGGCCTGTGCTTGCGCCGGAAACGGCGCTTGTTTCGCCGGAACCGTTGGCTTGTCCTAACAGATCAGCTACTGAAAAAGCGTACGCCGGCGTAACAGGTGCCATAACAGTTAGCATGAACACCATAATTACCAGCCAGGATATCATTTTTTTGAGCTTACTCATAGATCAGCCTCCATTCCAGCAGATAAACATGATAACCTCATGTTATCTTTTTATGTAAATCATAGTATCATATTTATTCTATTTAAGCAATAAAAAAAGCAGGTTTTAACCTGCCTATTTTTGTTAGTTTAGTATATCAGTTACTGTAGTAATCGTATATCCCCGTTTCTTAATCTCACTGATAAGCCCTGGTAAAGCCTGCGCTGTCGGTGCTGTTGGATGCATGAGAATAATAGCGCCATTATGAAGTTTTTTCAGCACCCGTTCTTGCAGAATATCCGGTGGCGGCCGTTTCCAGTCAACGGTGTCGATGCTCCACATAATCGTGGTATAATTCAGCTCCTGGGCGGCCAGGAGAACGGTATTGTTGTACTCACCATACGGAGGGGCATACAGATTGGTTTTTATGCCGGTAAGGCTGGTGACAAGCTCCTCTGCTTTGAGTATCTGTTCTTTATTTTTTTCCTTGCTTAAATTGTTGGGGTGGGGGTGACTGTAGGTATGGTTCCCCAGTTCATGGCCTTTATTGGCTATGTCTTTTAGCACCTCCGGATAGCGGTTGGCCCAGCTGCCGCCAATAAAGAAAGTGATATGGATATTATTTTCATCAAAGGTTTTAAGCATAGCCGGCAGATACTCCTCGCCCCAGAATACATTGCAGGCAAAGGCAACCCGGGGCTGAGACGAATTACCCTGAAAAACAGGCGGCGGCACTGCCGGGAGTTCGTTGGTAGCCACCAGCGGCTGGAGATTGCCTGACAACATAGCCACTGTCATGAATACACCAACAGCAAAGTATACATACCAATAACGGATTTTTCCTACCATTACTATTTTACATTGCATTCCATCAACTCCTGTCACACCTGTAGTACAGTGTATTAGCGCCGGCAGGAATTTATGAGCAAAATAAAAAGACTTGGCTTGTGCCAAGTCCCCCGTTCTGTCTGATTACTGCGCTGTTCCTTGCGGGGCAGTTTCCCGCGGTTCTGCTTTTAACAGTTCTTTTCTGGAGAGGTTAATGCGGCCCTGACGGTCAATTTCCGTTACTTTAACGGTTATTTCATCGCCTACTTTGACAACATCCTCAACTTTGGCCACCCGTTCACGGGCCAGTTGGGAGATGTGAACAAGCCCCTCTTTACCGGGAAGAATCTCGACAAAAGCGCCAAAATTCATCAACCGGGTCACTTTGCCGGTGTAGGTTGCACCCACTTCCACACTCCGTACCAGTGTTTCAATAATATGTACGGCTTTTTGGCCGGCGGCAACATCAACAGCAGCAATAAAGACTTTGCCGTCATCCTCAATATCAATCGTAACCCCGGTTTCTTCAATAATCTTCTTAATGGTTTTCCCGCCTGGTCCAATGACATCGCGGATTTTATCGGGGTCAATCTCCATGGTTATGATGCGGGGGGCAAAAGGAGACAATTCTTTTCTGGGCTCGCTGATGACCTCAAGCATTTTCCCCATAATATGCATCCGTCCCCGTTTGGCCTGGGCCAGGGCATCAACAAAAATTTCTTTGGTAATACCGGATATCTTCATATCCATCTGCATGGCGGTCACGCCTTGCGCCGTGCCGGCAACTTTGAAGTCCATATCGCCCAGCGCATCTTCCATGCCCTGAATATCGGTGAGGATAGTATAATGATCGCCCTCTTTGACTAACCCCATTGCAACCCCGGACACCGGTGCTTTAATCGGCACCCCTGCATCCATCAGCGATAAGGTGCTGCCGCAAACGCTGCCCATTGAGGTTGACCCGTTGGATTCTATGACTTCCGATACCAGCCGGATCGTATAGGGAAACTCGGTTTCCGAGGGAATGACCGCCAATAAGGCCCGTTCCGCCAAGGCGCCATGTCCGATTTCCCGGCGGCCCGGACCGCGTGACGGCCTGGTCTCGCCTACACTAAAGGAAGGAAAGTTATAATGGTGCATATAGCGTTTAGACTCCTCAACGCCGAGGCCGTCAAGAATCTGCTCGTCACCAATCGCACCAAGGGTGGTAATGGTAAAAACCTGAGTCTGGCCGCGGGTAAACAAGCCGGAACCATGAGTACGGGCCAACAGTCCAACCTCACAGGTAATCGGTCTTACCTCTTCAATCTGGCGGCCGTCAGGACGGATCTTGTCAACCGTAATCATTTTCCGGACAATCTCTTTAAGTATCTTTTGGAACATATAGTTAATATCCTTATCCTTATCCGGATAAAGGGCAAGGAAATGGGTAACAGCATCGGTTTTAACCTGTTTAATATCCTCTTCCCGCTGGAGCTTGTCTTTATTCGCTACCGCGGCCTTTAAGTCGGCAGTCACAAATTCACGCATAGCCGCGTCGATCTCAGCCGGGACTTCATATAAGGTTTTCTCTTTTTTGGGTTTGCCAATTTTGGCAATAATCTCTTCCTGAAAAGCGACGATCTCTTTAATTGCCTCATGGCCAAATAAAATAGCCTCAAGCATAGTCTCTTCCGATAGCTCCTTGGCTCCTGCCTCAACCATCAGAATAGCATCCTTGGTGCCGGCAACAACTAAATTAAGATCACTTAGTTCCTGCTGCGCTACGGTAGGGTTTAAAATAAACTTATTGTCCAGTAACCCAACACGCACACCGCCAATTGGCCCGTTAAAAACTATATCAGAAATACCCAAAGCGCAGGATGCGCCAATCATGGCGGCAATATCGGGAGGATTATCCTGATCTACCGACATCACTGTAGCCACTACATGAACATCATTACGCAGGCCATCGGCAAACAGGGGCCGAATAGGCCGGTCAATCAAGCGGCCGGCTAAAATCGCCGCTTCGCTGGGGCGGCCTTCCCGTTTAATAAAACCGCCGGGAATTTTCCCCACAGAATACAAACGCTCTTCATAGTCAACTGTTAAGGGGAAAAAGTCAATCCCCTGCCGCGGTTCAGCCGATTGGGTCGCAGCTACCAGTACGGCGGTATCGCCGTAGCGCACCAGCACAGCGCCACTGGCCTGCTTAGCCATCTTCCCTGATTCAATGATCAGGGTCCGGCCGCCTAATTCCAACTGGAATTTTTCCATATTTTGTTTTCCTCCTCTGATAAACCCCTTTTCTTTTAGCAAAGATTAACTGTTCGACATTTTTCTTATTATTCCCTTTTTTATTTTTCTTTAACCTGGAAAAAAATAAAAAAAGCGGATAATCCGCTTTTCTTGTCCTGATAAAAAGGTTAGTTTTTCCTGGATAAGGGCAACATCGGCTTTTGCTTTCGCCCAAGGCTCGGCGCAAGCCGTGTTTTCTTTCTTTATTTTCTTAAATTAAGTTTTTCGAGAATGGACCGGTAGCGCTCAATATCACTTTCACGCAGATAGTTCAAGAGACCTCTGCGTTGACCTACCATTTTCAATAACCCCCGGCGGGAATGATGGTCTTTTTTGTGTTCGCGCAAATGTTCAGTCAGGTAATTAATCCGTTCCGTAAGGATTGCAATCTGTACTTCTGGCGATCCGGTATCATTTACATGTACACGGTATTTTTCAATCAGCTTCTGTTTGTTTTCAGGTGTCAACACGATGGTTCACCTCCTTTTACTTACTATCCCCATTAGCCAAGACATCGCCGGAGACTCGACTATCCTCGCTATGGTTAAAAACAGTGATTAAATCACTAAAAGATATTTTACCATAAAAATCATGCCCTGTAAACCTTTACTGTTGATCTAAAATATTTTTTGTGCAAATTCAATATCTGCCGCCATTTGTTGTTTAAGCTGATCGATATCGTTAAAAGCAACTTCGCCCCTGATCCTGTCGATAAATTGTATTTTTAACTGCTGTCCGTAAATAACACGGTCAAAATCAAGAATATGTACCTCGATGCGCCGGGTTTGCCTGGTAAAAGTAGGATTATTGCCAATGTTGGCAACCCCGTTGAAATGCAGCCCCTGCTCGTCCTGTACGTAAACAGCATAAACCCCGTCGGCAGGTACAGACAGTCCTTGAGGAATCGCCAGATTTGCGGTGGGAAAGCCTAACTCGCGGCCCCGCTTATCACCCTCAATAATCCTCCCTGTTATACTTACCCGCCGTCCCAGCAAGTTTGCGGCCTGCTTAACCGCACCGTCGGCCACCAGTTGTCTGATGCTTGTACTGCTGACAATCACCCCGTCCACATCTACCATTCCTACCACGTCGACGGTAAAACCATGTTTTGCGCCAAATTTTTTCAGCAGGGCTGGTGTGCCGGCCCCGCGGTGGCCATAGGTAAAATTGGTTCCGACAATAACATGCCTGAGGTTAATGCTGCTGACCAGTTTATTCAGGAAGTGGAGCGGGCTCAGCCGCAAAAATTCGGTGGTAAAGGGAACATTAAACAATATATCCACACCTAACCCGGCAATGAGGTCAATTTTCTCCTGATTTGTTACAAGCAGCGGTGGACAGCGCTCAGGATCAATCGCACTAAGCGGGTGATTGCTGAAGGTAAACACCGCGCTGGCGCAATTGCGCTCTTTCGCCTGTTTAACAGCGCGGGTGATGATCGCCTGATGGCCGATATGAATACCGTCAAAGGTTCCTAAGGCTATGAACACAGGAGCCTGATGACGTATGTTTTCTATTTGGGTAAAGACTTTCATACTGATCTGTTTCTCCTCATTGCAGCTAGTGTCTTGGCCAGGTTATATTTTAGTTTTAGGGCGAGACAAAATGGCCAAGGGCAAGGAAGCGCCGACGACGCATACGGGAAGGGGTCTGCTAGGAGGGGCTGACGCCGCCATTGGCCATTTTGGCCGTCATCAAACTAAAAAGATAATGTGGTCAAGAACACTAGTACCGTGCGTCGCCTAACAAAAAAATTCCAAGTGCCGTACGGTACTCGTGCCGGCCTTGGGTGAAACGCCAACCCGGTGTGGGCTGCCATTACCGGTCCGGACTTAAAATTTTCACCGGCATTAACATTGGCTGCTCTGTACGCTGACCTGTTTCCCGGCCAATACCAATAAAATTCTGCCGGCAGTCATACATTTTTACTAAATCAGCCCCGCTTGGCCGGCCGGGGATGGAACGGCCGTTCTTTACTGCCTGTGCCTCCTGCTCGGACAGTATAACAGCCGGCAGATGGGTAAGCGCAGCATCCGCAGCTTGCAGCGCCTGTTCTTTATTTGCGGCAATCTCTTCCAGTGTCAATGATTTTTCCAGACAAAAACTGCCCACCCGCGTCCGAACCAAAAAACTCATAACTGCCAGGCAGTCCAACCGGCGGGCAATATCAGCACACAGTGTACGGATATACGTTCCCTTGGAACAATGTACATCAAAAACAAGGCCGGTTTCCGTTTCCGAGACAAGCGCAAGCTTCTCAATGACAATTTTACGCGCTTTCCGTTCCACAACCTGACCGGCGCGAGCCAGTTCATATAGTTTTTTCCCGCCAATTTTAACCGCTGAGTACATCGGCGGAACTTGCTCGGATACACCGATAAACGAGGCAAAAACAGCCTCGATCCGGCCCGGCTGCGGCCGGGTGTACGGACAGCGCCGGAGAATCTGCCCGGTATCATCGCCGGTATCTGTTTCCAGGCCAAAAGTGAGTTCAGCCCGGTAACTTTTATCAGCATCAGCCAAATATTCAACAAGCCTGGTGGCGTTGCCGACAAATACCGGCAAAACCCCGGCCGCCGCCGGATCCAGCGTTCCGGCATGACCAACACGCTTTATCCCATATAGTCGTCGAACGTAGGCAACCACATCATGGGAAGTCATGCCTGGCGGTTTAAGAACATTAATTAAACCACTTTGCATCATTTAATACTTGCGCCTTTGGCTAACTGTTTTTTAGCAGCCTCCAGGATCAGCCGCTTGGCCTTGCTTAACGGTTCGGCGACAGTGCAGCCCGCAGCCCGGGCATGGCCGCCGCCGCCAAACCCCAGGGCAATCTTGCTGACATCAACCGTTTTGGAGCGCAGGCTTACCCTCACGCTATTATCCGTTTCCTTAAACATGACCGCTATCTCGACCCCCTCAATATTGCGGGGATAGTTAATGAATCCCTCCGTATCCTCCCTCAGATCAGCCAGTATTTCCTGGCGCAGTGTCAGGGCCGCAATCTGCCGGCCCTGACCACAGTCAAGGATCTCCAGGGTTTCCAGGACTTTCGGCAAGGCTGCGATAACAGCCAGCGGTTTTGTATCCAGATATTCAGAAATAATATGAGGCTTAGCCCCCAGGGCCACCAGCTCAGAAGCAAATCGCAGCGTTTCGGCCGATGTATTGGCAAACCGGAAGAAACCGCAGTCAGTCGCAATGGCCGTGAACAAGGCGGTAGCCATGTCAGCTGTAATCGCCGCCGGCACTGCCTTAAGCAGCTTGAAAATAATCTCACCGGTAGCGGCCGCTTGACTGTCCACATACCAGTAATCGGCAAACTTCAGGTTTGAGATATGATGGTCCAGGTTTAATATCGGAGCTTTTACCGCGTTGCGGACTTTGCCCACCCGCTCTAAGTCGCTGGCATCAAGCACGACCAGCAGGTCGGCTTCAATTTCGGAGCTGTCCGGCTTTTCTATCTTTTCCCAGTCAGCCAGAAATTTAAAGGTCCGGGGGATTTCATCATCAAGCAGCATTCTAACCTGCTTGCCCTGGGACGAAAGGTATGCATTGAGAGCGAGCAGTGATCCCAAAGCATCACCATCAGGATGAATATGAGCAGTCAGTATAATGTGATTAGCCCTGTTTAACAGCTCAGCACTGTGTGCAATAGATACTTCCACTGTTATTGCTTGCCTTCTTCCTGCTTAATTTTCAAGATAAGTTCCTGAATTCGTGCACTATATTCCAATGTTTCGTCAAGATGCAGCGATAATTCGGGAGCAAATCTCATACGAATACGTTTACCTATTTCAGCCCGCATATAGCCTAACGATTTGGTAAGTCCGGCCCAGGTCTCTGCTTTTTGCTCATCGCTGCCCATAAGGCTGATATATACCTTGGCACTGCGTAGATCGCCAGTAGCTTCCACTCTGGTTACCGTTACGAAACCAATCCGAGGGTCTTTTAGTTCAGTCAGAATCAGCTTGCTGATTTCCTGCTTGATGAATTCCTGAACCTTTTCTACCCGCAATTGTCCCATAATAAATTCCTCCGCTACATATTGCCCTTATCCCCGGGGGGCAACTTCTTCCATTGTAAATGCTTCAATAATGTCGCCTTCTTTAACATCGCGGAACTTTTCAATCGTTATGCCGCATTCATAATTCTGGGCAACCTCTTTAACATCATCTTTGAAGCGCCGCAGCGACTCCAGCTTGCCTTCATGAACAACAATACCGTTCCGGATAAGCCGTACCTGGGCGGTGCTGGTTATTTTGCCTTCCAGTACATAGGAGCCGGCAACAACTGCTTTAGGAACAGAAATCACCTGACGCACCTCTGCCCTGCCTAACGGGACTTCTTTGAACTCGGGCGCCAGCATGCCTGTAATTGCCGCTTCCACATCATTTAGCGCATCATAAATAACCCGGTAGAGCCGAATGTCTATCTTTTCATTATCCGCAGCCTTGCGGGCATTGCCATCAGGCCGAACGTTAAACCCAATAATGAGCGCATTGGACGCCGCCGCCAGCATGACATCAGATTCATTGATCGCCCCGACGCCCGCGTGAACAATGTTAACCCGGACTTCCTTGTTTTTAATGCCAAGCAGTGACTGGCGGAGAGCCTCGATCGAGCCCTGAACATCGGCCTTAACAACGATGTTAAGATCCTTCAGGCTGCCTTCCTGAATTTGTTTAAATAAATCATCTAAAGAAACCTTTTGGGACTGCTTGATTTCCTCAGTACGTTTTTTGGCAATGCGCTTTTCAGCAATAACCCGGGCCGTCCGTTCATCTACGGCTACCAGTGTGTCGCCGGCCTGTGGAACATCAGTTAAACCAAGTACTTCCACCGGGGTGGACGGTTCAGCCTTTTTCACTTTTTCGCCCCGGTCATTTACCATGGCCCGCACCTTGCCGTAGGCTGTGCCGGCGATAATAGTATCGCCAACGCGCAGCGTGCCTTTTTGCACCAGGACTGTAGATACAGGTCCCCGGCCTTTGTCCAGTTTGGCTTCCACGATGGTACCATAGGCAAGACGGTTGGGATTTGCTTTGAGATCCAGCATCTCCGCTACCAATAAGATCATTTCCAGCAGTTCGTTGATACCTGTTTTCTGATGAGCAGACACAGGCGCCATAATAGTATCGCCGCCCCAGTCTTCAGGTATCAGCTGATGTTCGGCTAACTGTTGTTTAACCCGGTCCGGATTGGCGCCCGGGCGGTCCATTTTATTAATGGCGACAATAATTGGTACTTGGGCGGATTTGGCATGATTGATCGCTTCAATTGTCTGCGGCATAACACCGTCATCGGCGGCTACGACCAATATGGCAATATCTGTTACCTGGGCACCGCGAGCGCGCATGGCCGTAAAGGCTTCATGGCCCGGGGTATCCAAAAAGACAATTTTCTTACCCTGGCACATTACCTGATAAGCACCGATATGCTGGGTTATGCCGCCTGCTTCCTGCGAAGTGACATGGGTCTTCCTGATCGCATCCAGGAGTGACGTTTTACCATGGTCAACATGACCCATAACAGTGACAACCGGCGGCCGGTAAACCAGGTCTTTCTCATCATCTTCAATCTCAGGAATTTCTGTCGGATCTTCTTCCGGTGGAATGGCCTCTACCGCCACCCCAAATTCACCGCCTAAAATACTGGCAGTATCAAAATCGACTTCCTGGTTGATATTAACCATGGTTCCCAGCATCATCAGTTTCTTGATGATTTCCCCGGCTTCACGCCCCATTTTGCCGGCAAGGTCTTTTACGGTAATGGATTCCCCGATTCTAATGCTCTTAGGTTTCGGCATCTCCGCTTTAACATGAGGCGCCGCCTGATTTCTGGCAGACTGATGCCTGTTTTGGTTTGAACGTTTACCCGGACCGGAACTACCGGTATTCCGTTGATTGGCGGACCGGCGGTTATTGTTCTGGAATTGTGAATTTTGTTGTCCCGGCCTGTTCTCAGAACCTGAGCCGGGCCGCTGCCCTGGCCGCTGCTGGTTATTGCTATGATTGGGACGGTTCTGTTGCTGCTGATTATTGTTATTACCGGCAGGCTGGTTTGGTTGGCTGTTGCTATAGCCCGGACGGTTCTGCCGCTGCTGGTTATTGTTGTAGCCCGGACGGTTCTGCTGCGGCTGGTTACTGTTAAAGCCCGGACGGTTTTGCTGCGGCTGGTTACTGTTGTAGCCCGGACGGTTCTGCGGCTGGTTACTGTTGTAGCCCGGACGGTTCTGCTGCGGCTGGCTACTGTTATAGCCCGGACGGTTTTGCTGCGGCTGGTTACTGTTGTAGCCCGGACGGTTCTGCTGCTGGTTACTGTTGTGGCCCGGACGGTTTTGCGGCTGGCTACTGTTAAAGCCCGGACGGTTTTGCTGCGGCTGGTTACTGTTGTAGCCCGGACGGTTCTGCTGCGGCTGGTTACTGTTGTAGCCCGGACGGTTTTGCGGCTGGTTACTGTTGTAGCCCGGACGGTTCTGCTGCGGCTGGCTACTGTTATAGCCCGGACGGTTCCGTGGTTCCTGCGTATGTACCTCTTTTACAAACTGGGAATTTTTCTGTTCATTTCTGGCGGCCTGCTGAGCAGGCTGCGCGGCCCGTCCGGGAGCAGGTGCCTGCTCCGCCCCGCCTGTTTTCCGGGCAAAAGTTCTTTCCACTGCCACCTTGGCATCTTCATCCACACTGCTCATATGATTTTTGGCGACAATACTATGCCGTCCTAAAATATCTATAATTACTTTGCTGGTCGTATTATATTCCTTGGCTAATTCATATACTCTGTATTTGGACATTGATCCACCCCCATTTTCTTTCTCTCCCCAGGCAACATACGTTTACTTTTCGAGAGTCTTGACTATTGACTTGGCAAAACCTTCATCAGTTATAACCACAGCGGCCCGTAAGGCTTTGCCGATAGCACCGCCTAACTGCTCTTTTGTTAAAGCGCAATAGACGGCAATATTCCGGTATTGGGCCTGATATTCATACTCTTTTTTTGTACTGGCCGATGCATCACCGGCAATAATCAGCAGCCTGGCTTTACCTGATTTAAGGGCACCCTGAACGGCAAAATCACCAGATATTACCTTGCCTGCTTTTTGGGCCAAGCCCAAAATCGACATGAGCTTTTGGTCACTCATTCTATAATTCCAGCCCGGAGAGCATTGTAAACATCGGCAGAAATCTGTTGTTTAAGCGCTCTTTCCAGTCTTTTTTCCTTAAAGGCTTTGGTCAAACACGGTTCACTCCGGCACATATATGCACCCCGGCCGGCTTTTTTGCCGGTTGGATCAAGTACAATCTCCCCTTCCGGCGTCCTGACAACCCGCAGCAATTCTTTCTTTGCTTTCATTTCCTGACAGCCAACACACATTCTGAGCGGAATTTTCTTTGGCTTCACACCAATTCCTCCAATACCGGACTGGAAGTAAATGCGGGTGACTGGGCCGCCTGGGATTCACTCTTGATGTCAATCTTCCAGCCGGTAAGCTTAGCGGCCAGACGGGCATTTTGTCCTTCCTTGCCAATTGCCAGCGACAGTTGATAGTCAGGTACAACCACCCGTGACATCTTTTCTGTTTCCTGAACTTCGACTGACACTACTTTGGCCGGGCTTAAGGCATTGGCTATATATTTTGCCGGATCGGCATTCCATTTGACAATATCGATTTTTTCCCCTTTTAACTCATTGACAATGGTTTGCACCCGCATCCCTTTATGCCCTACACAGGATCCCACCGGATCAATGGTTTCATCCCGGGAATAAACAGCAATTTTAGAACGTAAGCCAGGCTCACGGGCTACTGATTTTATTTCGACAATACCGTCGTGAATCTCCGGCACTTCCAGTTCGAACAATCGCTTCAGCAGCCCTGGGTGGGTTCGCGATACCAGGATCTGCGGTCCCTTAGTGGTTTTCTTTACTTCAACAATATAACTTTTCAGACGGTCGCCGTGTTTATATATCTCATCCGGAATCTGTTCAGATGGTGCCAGAATGGCTTCGGCTTTACCCAGATCAATAAATACATTTTTCTGTTCCAGCCGCTGCACAATCCCTGTGACAATATCGCTTTCCCGGTTGGAAAATTCTTCATAAATCATGCCCCGCTCAGCTTCCCTGATTCGCTGCACCACCACCTGCTTAGCTGTTTGCGCGGCAATACGGCCGAAATTTTTCGGCGTCACTTCCAGTTCGACCACATCGTCCAGTTCATAACGCGGATCAATCGCCTTGGCTTCGCTCAGCGATAATTCCAGTCGGGCATCACTAACCTCCTGCGTTACGTTTTTTCGCGCATATACATGTATTTCACCGCTGGTCCGGTCTAACGATACACGGACATTTTGCGCCGAACCAAAATTGCGTTTATATGCCGAAATCAGGGCCGCCTCAATTGCATCAAACAATATCTCAGGTGCAATTCCTTTTTCTTTGCCTAATTGTTCGAAGGCTTGCATAAATTCTGCATTCATTAACTATTTCCCCCTATTCAATTTTCCTTCTTAAAACTCAATGTGCAGCCGGATGAGTGCAATCTTGGGCTGGGGAACACGCATAACCTGCCCGTCAGCCTCAATTTCAATATTGCCGGCCGCCAGGCCAATCAGTTTACCAGTGAATAATTTTTGACCATTGATGGGTTCATAGGTCTTTATCTCCACTTTATCACCAGCGTGACGGATAAAATCCCGTTCCTTTTTTAGCGGGCGGTCCAGGCCTGGTGAGGAAACCTCAAGGTAATAATGATCTTTGATTAAATCAAGGTCATCCAATTTGCGCTCAAGCTGTTCGCTAACCCATTGACAATCATCAATCTCAATGCCAGACTTTTTATCTAAAAATACCCTTAGATACCAGTCGCGTTCTTTAACGTATTCGACATCTACCAGTTCAAGCTCACTTTCGGCAATAATGTCCGCAACAAGCTTTTCCACAACTGCTTCTATTTTTTCTGTCGACATGCTTGTCAACACCTCCGCTTGACGGCTTAGTACTTCATCTTCCTCAAAACCAAGGATATTTTGCGCATCTTTTCCCGCACTGCTGCGTTGTCGTCGCCTTACATATGTCCGATATGCGCGGTTCCTCCGCCTTGCATTGCGAAAAAATCTACGCAAACTATTCCCTCGCTTTTAAGAAAGAGGAAGTACAGTAACCGTGACAGTCTCTTATTTTGTATTGTTGCCTGATATCTAACCCCTCATACCTAATTATGGTAAGAACATTAACGCCTGAAATAAGATGAAAGAGTGGGTGCCCGGTACCCACTCTTGAAGAAGTCAAATACTTTTATACTGCAATTATTATACCATTAAAATGGTAATCTTACAACCGGCTTTAGTTAAATTATTACATCAGGCAAACAGCATAATCTGATCTGTTTCATCAAGGCCGGCCAGACAGCCATGATTTTTTAAAATATCGATAACGGTTTTTGAAACCCGGCTGCGTGAGCGGATATCTTCAATGGACGAAAAAGGTTTGCTTTCACGGGCGGCCACAATATTATGCGCCGCTGACTCGCCTACGCCCTGCAGGGAACCAAGGGGGGGCAAGAGACCGTTGTCAATAATCTGGAATTTTGCAGCATCTGATTTGTATAAATCCACCCGGTGGAATACAAAGCCGCGCAAGTACATTTCATGGGCCATCTCCAGTATTGTCTGGATGCTTTTCTCTTTTACCGAGAGTGTATTCCCCTTTTCCTCCAGGCTCATCAGCTCCGCCTTAAGGGCCTTTTCCCCTTTAAGAATCAGGTCTGCGTCAAAATCAGTTGCCCTGACCGTGAAATAAGCGGCATAAAAGGCCAGCGGATGATGCACCTTACAATAGGCTATGCGAAAAGCCATCATGACATAAGCCACGGCATGGGCTTTGGGAAACATGTATTTTATCTTTTGGCAGGATTCGACATACCATTCAGGCACATTTTTTGCCCGCAGCTTTTCCACATCATCAGGCTTCACACCTTTGCCTTTCCGTACACTTTCCATAACTTTGAACGCTACCTGGGGCTCGACGCCTTTATGGATGAGATACACCATAATATCATCCCGGGCCGAAATCGCTTCCGACAGTTTGGCGGTACCATTACGAATCAGATCCTGCGCATTGTTCAGCCATACGTCGGTGCCATGGGAAAAACCGCTAATCCGCACCAGTTCACTAAAGGTTTTGGGCTTGGTGTCCTCCAGCATTTGCCGGACAAATTTAGTACCAAATTCAGGGATGCCAAAGGTGGCCACCGTGCTGTTAAGGTCATCAGGGGTTAGTTTCAGCGCCTCGGTTGATGAAAACAGACTCATCGTTACCGCATCATCGAAAGGAATGGTTTTGGCATCAATCCCGGTCAGATCCTCCAGCATTTTAATTACGGTCGGATCGTCATGCCCCAGGATATCAAGCTTAACCAGCCGGCTGCTGATGGAGTGATAATCAAAATGAGTAGTGATTGTTGCTGAATTTTTGTCATCGGCGGGATATTGAATCGGCGTAAAATGATGGACATCCATGTCCCGCGGTATGACCATGATACCACCGGGATGCTGCCCGGTGGTCCGCTTAACGCCGGTGCAGCCGCCCAGCAGCCTGTTTATATGCGCGTTGCGGGCCGCAGTGCCTTTTTCGGTTAGATAATTTTTGACAAAGCCATAAGCTGTCTTTTCGGCAATTGTTGCGATCGTCCCGGCCCTAAATACATTGTCGCGGCCAAACAATTCTTCGGTGTATTTATGAGCCACAGGCTGGTAATCGCCGGAAAAGTTGAGATCAATATCCGGGACCTTGTCGCCATGGAACCCCATAAATACGGCAAAGGGGATGTCGTGGCCATTTTTTTCCATGCGCAGCAGACAATGAGGGCAGGCTTTGTCTGGCAGATCAAAGCCGCCGCCATAGCTGCCGTCAGTAATGAATTCACTATACTTGCAGGCCGGACAGCGCCAATGCGGCGGCAGGGGATTAACCTCCGTTATTCCTGTCATCGTGGCGACAAACGAAGACCCGACCGAACCTCTTGAGCCTACCAGGTAGCCGTCGTCCATCGACTTTTTAACAAGTTTATGGGCAATAAGGTATAACACGGCAAACCCGTTGTTAATAATGGAATTCAGTTCATACTTGAGGCGGTCCGACACCAGTTCCGGCAACGGTGCTCCATACAGTGATTCGGCCTTTCGATAGGACATGTCTTTTATCTCTTCTTCCGCGCCGGGGATCTGCGGCGAGTACAACTCTTCCGGAATCGGTTTAATGTTTTCAATCAGATCATTAATCTGCCGCGGGGTTTCTATTACCACCTCATAGGCTTTGTCGGGCCCGAGATAGCTGAATTCGGCCAGCATTTCCTCCGTTGTCCGGAAAAAAAGCGGTGGCTGCTGATCAGCATCATCATAGCCCTGTCCAGCCATCAGGATACGGCGGTATATCTCATCCTCCGGATTGAGAAAATGGACATCGCAAGTGGCGACAACCGGTTTGTCCAGCTTTTGCCCCAGCTCGCAAATCCGGATATTGATATCGCGCAACCCCTGCTCATCAGCCACTTTGCCTTTGCGCAGCAGGAATAGATTATTCGCGATTGGCTGAATTTCCAGATAATCATAGTACCGGGCAATACGGAGCAATTCTTCCTCATTGCTCCCGTTAATCATTGCCTGTATGAGCTCCCCGGCTTCGCAGGCCGACCCCAGTAATAAGCCGTCCCGGTAGCCGTCAAGGATTTTCCGGGGTATGCGCGGTTTACGGTGCAGGTAGCGGAGATGCGAAATTGACACCAGCCGGTATAGATTGCGTAAACCAATGTTATTCTGCGCCAAAATGATAATATGGCGGGATTGGTTGATATCCTCATCAAACAAATACCCTTCCATTCCGTAAATAACTTTAATGCCGACACTGTTTGCTTCCTCATAGGCCTCGGGAAAAGCCTGTACTACCCCGTGGTCGGTAATGGCCACAGCCGGGTGGCCCCAGCTGGCCGCCGTCTTGATCAGGTTTTTGGCGGAAACGATGGCATCCATGGCGCTCATACGGGTATGGGCATGCAATTCAACCCGGCGGACAGGCGCCGTATCCTGGCGGTCGGCCTTTTTTTCCATGCGGCACATACTGTCGGCAAATAATACCAGTTCATTGGCGAATTTGTCGTATTGGACTATGCCTTTTACGGTGACATGCATCCCGTTGGTAATGGCTCCGGCTGTTTTACCATACTGCTCCTGATTATCAAAAAATACCTTGCCGCTGATACCGTCGGTTTGATCGACAAGGTCAAAGGTAAGCAGAAACCGGCCGGATTTTAATTCTTTGAGTTCATGGTTAATAATCTGACCGGCAAGAATTACATTGCGCACTTCTTCCTGGATGGCGCTGATAGGCTGCAGCGAATCGGCGGCGCCTCTAATATTGCGGCCAAATATGACCGGATTATCATTGGCCTTAGACTTAGCCTTAGCCTGGGGGGCAGCGGCTTCAATGAGGGCTTCTTTATACTCCGGCGTCAGGAAGGCATCATCGCCCGGAGCAGCCGGCGCTTCGGCAACTGCGTTGGTGAACCGGACTTCACAGCGGCGGCCAAATTCCCGCAAAATAAAGGTTTGCATGACCTGATCAACACCGCGGTCTTTCAGGATTGCCGTTGCCAAACCGCCGGCAGTCTCGATTGTCAGTGTTTCTTCATCATACGCCCAGGAAGCGTTAAGCAATAAAGGTTTTACTGCCTGCTGTCCCTGCACGACCTGGCAGGCAAACTGAGGCCAGTTTTGCGTTAAATACTGTCTTAAATCCTTAACCTGCTGCTTAAACAGTACTTTGCGCAAGCCGCATTTCTGGCATAAATGCGCCGCGGCAATATCGAAAATTTCCGTGGCGATAGACGCGGCAACGGTGATATGTATCGTCCAGGCCCCGGTGGCGGGATTGATTTCCACTTTATTTACTTGGGATGACTTTAATGCTTCCCGGCCTGCCGGATCAACCGGCAGTTGGTCAACAAACAGGAAAAAGCTCTGACAATTTTCTGGTATAATGCAATAACTAGGCAATCAAAACCTCTCCTATCACAAACTGGTCATTCTCATTTTAACATGATTTATCCAGGGAAAGCACGCCGTCAATTTCGGCCAGTTCGGCGAATATTTGGATCATATCGGCCTCTGGCGGGATTTTTAGGACAAACTCTAAATTTATTACTTTTTGTTCAGGCACATGCTGCATGCTTATATTTTTTATGCCGACACCGTGTTTGCCAAAAAACATGCCCACCCGGCCAAGCTGTCCGGGCTGATCACGGATCACCAGCTTAACCCGGTCACAGTATTTATTGCTCCAATGGCGCCGCTCCATCTGGCCGAACAGCACCAGGGTCAGAAATACCAGGGCGGTGCCCGCAATACCGGCAAAAAACTGGCCGCAGCCGATCGCTAAGCCAATGCCGGCAACTACCCATAAGCTGGCAGCTGTAGTAAGGCCTTTTACGGTTACTCCTTCGCGCAGAATGGTACCGGCTCCCAAAAAACCAATCCCGCTGACAACCTGGGCGGCAATCCGGCCAGGATCTTTGTTGACAGACTCATAACCGGCAAAACCATAGACAGAAACGATCATCATTAACGCCGAGCCAATACACACCAGGATATGAGTACGCAAGCCGGCAGGGCGCTCCAGGCTTTCACGCTCCAGTCCGATCAAGCCGCCAAGAACACAGGAGATGCCTAAGCGCAAAACAATATCGATTTCACTAATAGGAGCCATATCATCACCCTCCGTGTAGGTATTACGGGCTAACTGCCGTTGACCGGGACCGGGTATCTCCCGCAACAGCTGGCAGGAATGCAAAAAGCGTGATAGCCAGGCATCACGCTTTAGAGTGTAAACTGCATCTGGTTACAGTTTGGCAAGCAATTCTCTGATACCCTCAAGATAGTCCTCCGGACTAAAATAAAGTGTCTCGCCTGTACGCCGTATTTTTACCTCAATTAGATTTTCACTAATGGTTTTGGGACCAACCGTCACTTTCAAAGGATAGCCAATCAAATCGGCATCCTTGAATTTAACGCCAGGCCGCTCGTTACGGTCATCAAGCAAAGCTTCCACACCCTGAGCACACAACTCGACATATATTTTTTCCGCAAACGCCTTTTGGGCTTCATCCTTAATGCTGACAGGGATAACCACTGCCGCATAAGGCGCAATCGGTGCCGGCCAGATGATTCCATGCTCATCATAATTTTGTTCAACAGCTGCAGCCATGGTCCGGCTTACGCCCACGCCATAACAGCCCATAACCATAGGCCGTTCTTTGCCGTCTTCGCCAATAAAGGTTGCCTGCAGGGCGGTACTGTATTTAGTAAACAATTTAAATACCTGTCCAACCTCAATTCCCCGCGCTGTTTTTACCGGCGCGCCGCAGCGGGGGCAGGGATCATTTTCCTGAATCAGGCGGATGTCGGCAATGATGGCAGATTTGAAATCACGGCCGGGATTTACGTTAATATAGTGTAAATCCGGTTTGTTGGCCCCGCATACGGCGTTATACATATTCATAACGGTGGCATCGGCAACTATAAGGACATTTTCCTTGCCTTCCAGGCCTACCGGCCCGATATAGCCGGCATTGCTTTGCAAAATACCGGCGATTGCCTCATCATTGGCCATAGCAAGCTGCAGGCAGCCAACCTTGTTCAACAGTTTAATTTCATTAACCTCATGATCGCCCCGGACAAGCGCCAGCACAAGGCTGCCGGCATCGGTACGGTAAGCCAGGGTTTTTATCGTTTTTTCCGGAGTGATGCCAAGGTACTGGCAAAGAGCGGCAATGGACTTGGTGCCTGGCGTGACTTTTTCGGCCAGGGGCAGACGTTCTTCAGCCGGGGCCTGTACCGGATGAAGTTCCGCTTTTTCCACGTTAGCAGCATAATCACAGCCGCCACAGTAGCCAATAGCCGCTTCCCCGGATTCGGCCAAAACCATAAATTCATGGGAACCGCTGCCGCCGATGGCGCCCGAATCGGCTTCTACCGCCCGGAATATCAGGCCGCAGCGGGTAAATATCCGGGTATAGGCATCATACATTTTATTATAGCTTTGATCAAGACCGGCTTCATCACGGTCAAAGGAATACAGATCTTTCATTATGAATTCCCGGCCCCGCATCAGGCCAAACCGGGGTCTGATCTCGTCGCGGTACTTATTCTGTATCTGATAAAGCAGCAGCGGCAGCTGCCGGTAAGAGCGGACCTCACCCCGCACCAAGGTTGTTATCATTTCTTCATGGGTTGGCCCCAAGCAGAAATTCCGGTTATGCCGGTCCTTCAGGCGAAACATTTCCTCACCGTAAACGCTCCAGCGGCCTGTTTCCTGCCACATTTCCGCCGGCTGGATGATCGGCATCGCCAACTCCTGGCCGCCTTTGGCATCCATTTCTTCCCGGACAATGGTTTCGATTTTCTTAAGTACCCGCCAGGCCAGCGGCAAATAGGAATAAATACCGCCGGCCGCCTTACGGATAAATCCGGCCCGCAGCATCAGCTGATGACTTATAATTTCGGCTTCTGCCGGCGTTTCTCTTAAAGTCGGCGCAAATAGTTGGGAAACACGCATAGACTAATTCTCCTCCTTAATAAGCTTATCAATTTCAGCAAACAATGCACTTATGAGTTCAGTTTCCGGGATCTTGCGGATGATTTTGCCTTTGCTGAACAACAGACCTTCCCCTTTGCCGCCGGCAATGCCCACATCGGCCTCCCTCGCTTCACCCGGACCATTGACAACACAGCCCATTACAGCGACAGTAATCGGCTTAGCCACATGTTTAAGTCTATCTTCCACGACTTCAGCAATAGGAATAAGATCAAGCTGGCACCGGCCGCAGGTTGGACAGGACACCAGCGTGGGTCCCGCCTGTTTAAGCCCCAGGGCTTTAAGAATTTCATTAGCTGCCCGGACTTCCTCCACCGGGTCGCCGGTAAGAGACACCCGGATCGTATCGCCAATCCCCTGTGCCAGCAGCGCCCCGATCCCCACAGCCGACTTGATGACCCCGGAGCGCACTGTTCCTGCTTCCGTTATGCCTAAGTGCAGGGGATAATCTGCAGCCTCTGCCATAAGCTGATAAGCACGGAGTGTAAGCGGCACATCATGCGCTTTCAATGATACCTTGATATCAAAAAAGTCATGTTTCTCCAGCATATGAATATGACTGAGAGCACTCTCCACCATAGCCTGTGCGGTTGGCCGCCCGTCATATTTAGCCAGCATCTCCTTGCTGAGCGATCCGGCGTTAACGCCGATACGAATGGGAATACGCTTTTTTTTAGCGGCAGCGACTACCACAGCTACCTGCTCGGGATTGCCGATATTACCGGGATTTAAGCGCAGAGCGTCAACGCCCCGTTCTATCGCGGCAATGGCCAGACGATAATCAAAATGAATATCGGCCACCAGCGGGACATCAACAGCCAGCTTTATTTGCTCTATTGCCAGAGCCGCAGCCATATCCGGCACAGCAAGGCGCACGATGTCACAGCCGGCATCAGTAAGCCGCTTAATCTGGGCTACAGTGCCGTTTACATCGTCGGTACGGGTATTGGTCATGGACTGTACCGTAATCGGGGCCAAACCGCCGACTGCGACCTGGCCAATGTTAAGAGAACGTGTTTGTCTGCGTTGCATTTACTCTCACCAGCTTAAAACAATTTTAACCGCGATATATCCTTAAACGTCGCCACAACGAACAGCAGCATCAGCAACGCAAAGCCTATCATTTGAATAAACTGCATTTGATTCCGGTTGAGCGGCTTACCGCGTACGCCTTCCACCGCCAGGGTTACCACATGTCCGCCGTCCAATACAGGCACCGGCAAAAGATTAATTAAGCCCAGATTTATGCTTAAAAAAGCGGCAAACTGCAAGAGCGGGATAAGGCCAAGCTGTGCCACCTCGCCAGCCATTTGCGCAACGCCAATCGGCCCGGCCACATCAGCAGCCGTCTTGCCTGTGATCATTTCCCCAATGCCAATCAGCATACTTTGGGCAACGAAAAAGGTCTGTTTGGCCGCAAGTCCCGCCGCTTCCCCCAGCCCGGGCTGGTATTTGTCAATTTGCGGCGTAACGCCAATGATGCCCCGGTTACCTTTTTCATCATATTCAGGCGTAAGTACGGCAATTTTTCCGGTCTCAGAACCGCGGGTATAAGTAATGGTAAGCTGCGTGCCGGCGCTGCCCTGAATGGCGCCAACAAATTGACGCCACGAATCTATCGGGGCCCCATTAACAGCGGTTACCCGGTCACCAGACTGCAAGCCGGCCACGGCTGCCGGTTTTTCCGGAAAAATAGTGCCGATTAAAGGCTGATTTGACGGCGTATCAACGCCGGCACTCACAAATACAATAAACAGCAAAATAACAGGCAGCACAAAATTCATGGCTGAACCGGCCACAATGACCAGCATCCTGGCCCAAATCGGTTTAGCGCTGAAGGAGCGCTCATCCTGTTCTTCCTCAGGATCCATACCGGCAATCTTGTTAAAGCCCCCGAGGGGTATAATACGTAAAGAGTAGACTGTTTCGCCGATTTTCCGGCTTATCAGCTTTGGTCCAAAACCGATAGCAAACTCATCAACTCTCATACCAACACTTTTAGCGGTAATAAAGTGACCAAGCTCGTGAAATAAAATCAACAAACCAAAAACAAAAATAGTCGCTACAAGTGTAGACAAATTTTCACCAACCCTTCAAATATGTTACCGTTTTCTGAAGTCTGCCACTACCTTCCGGGCCTGGTCCCGGGCCCAGGTATCTGCCAGATAAATCTGGTTCAGATCGATATCAGGAACATTTATATGGCTTTCAATAGTATAGCCTATAACCTTGGGGATATCAAGAAAACTAATTTCCCCCTGTAAAAATGCAACCACGGCCACTTCGTTGGCGGCATTGAAAACGCAAGGCATTGTCCCCCCGCTTTTGCCGGCGTTATAGGCTAACGCCAAGGCCGGAAAGTGAATGACATCCGGTTGCTCAAACGTCAAGGCCGCCAGGCTCGTAAAATCCAGGCGCGGATAACTTGACGGAATACGCTCCGGATAAGATAATGCGTACTGGATGGGCAGCCGCATATCGGGCAGACCCATTTGGGCCAGGACACTGCCGTCAACAAACTCGACCATGGAATGAATAATACTTTGCGGATGAACGCAAACCTCAATCTGGTTATAGGCTACATCAAACAGCCATCTTGCTTCAATGACTTCCAGGCCTTTGTTGGCTAAGGTAGCTGAATCAACGGTAATCTTGCGCCCCATAGACCAATTGGGATGTTGTAAACAGTCCGCCACCGTCACATTTTTCAGCTCCGGCGCCGTCCGCCCCCGGAACGGTCCGCCTGATGCGGTAAGAATAAGACGGGAGATTCGGTTTTTATTCTCACCTTGCAGGCACTGAAATACAGCACTGTGTTCACTATCCACCGGATAAACACTGACATTGTACTGTTTAGCCAGGGGCATGACAAATTCGCCGGCGGCCACTAGCGTTTCCTTATTTGCCAATGCAATATTTTTTTTGGCTTTTATTGCGGCTATCGTCGGCCCCAGCCCGGCAAAACCGACAAGTGCTGTCACCACCGTATCTGTTTGCGGAAAGGTAGCTGCTTCCAGCAGCCCTTCCTCACCTGTTAAAATTTTTGTCGGCCCGTGATAAACGGCAGCCAGCCGGTCGGCAGCCTGCTTATCAATCAAAACTGCCAACTGCGGTTTAAAATATTCTATTTGTTCAGCCAGCAACTTATCACTTTTATAAGCAGCCAATACCGTAACTTTATATTTATCCGGATTAGCGGCAATCACTTCAAGGGTCTGCGTGCCTATAGACCCCGTACTTCCTAACACTGCAACATGTAGCATAAAGAAGATCTCCTGTCTATAATTCTAAATAATAATAAAAACTTTAACATAATAATATACTACCGGCGTGGCAAACATAATGGCATCAAAACGGTCAAGCACACCCCCGTGGCCTGGTAACAGACGGCCTGAATCCTTAACGCCGGCAAAGCGTTTCAGGGCCGATTCCGTAAGATCGCCCAAAGGGGCCGCAATGCCGACAAGCAAGCCGAGGATAAAAACAGGGATGACCGGCAAGCCAAACAGCATTCCCATCACCGTTATCCCCGCCGTACTGCCAACTAAGCCGCCGGCTGCGCCTTCATAGGTTTTCCCCGGACTGACGGCCGGACATAGCTTATGGCGCCCCAGGGTAGAACCGACAAAATAAGCCAGTGTATCACTGGCCCATGTACCGACAAAGGCTAACCATAGATAGGCAGCCCCAGCCGCCAAACTACCCAAGGCTGTGGGTATGTATTGATTGGACTCAATAAACCGCAGCAAAAGCAAATGAGAAAATGGCAGGCTTATGTATAACGTTCCCAGCAGGGTAACGGCAGCTTCAATCATTCCATAACTTTTATGGCATAGTACAGTTCTAGCCAGTGTAGCTAAGACAAGGAGCAAAATTACCATAATGAGTTCCTGGCTATTGCCAAGCCAGGCACAGCCTAACACCAAAATTACACCCGCAAACCCAATGTGATAGTGAACCTCTATATTCTTAACAGCCATCATTTTATAGAACTCATGCCAGGCTACCAGTGCCAGTAATGCTACAGCGGCCGCAAAAATCCATGTTCCGTGATTAATAATATATACAGCTACCGGTATTCCAATAACTGCTGTTATAATACGCTTACCAAGCAATGTAGGCACCTACCGTTTTTTTGTATTTTTAATGCCGCCAAACCGGCGTTCCCGCTGTTGAAATTCATATACAGCCTGTACTAAATGAGCTGGTTTGAAATCAGGCCAGTTAATCTCAGTAAACCAAAATTCAGTGTACGCCATTTGCCATAATAAAAAATTGCTTATACGATAATCACCGCTGGGCCTGATCAATAAATCCGGTGCCGGCAGGCCCGCAGTATATAAATTTTCTTCGATAACTGAATCATTAATAGCATGTAGTTCCAATTCTTTATGTACTGCTTTTTCAGCAATTATTTTAACAGCACGCACAAGCTCAGCCCGTCCGCCATAGTTTACAGCGAGATTTAAAATTAAGCCGGTATTGCGAGCAGTATGCGCCTGAGCTTTTTCTATTTTTTTCTGCAGGCTTGGAGCCAGTTCGTCAATTTGGCCGACAAAACGAATTTGCACATTATTCTGATGAAGCTCATTAATCTCATTATCAAGATAATCTGCCAGCAGACTCATCAGCAACTGCACTTCATCAGCCGGCCGGCGCCAGTTTTCTGTTGAAAAGGCATAGGCGGTAAGAACCTGTATCCCCATTTCAGCAGCTGCCTTCACAATCCCCCGCAAGGTTTCTGCCCCGGCCCGGTGACCCAAAGCCCGGGGAAGTCCTTTTTTCTGGGCCCACCGCCCATTGCCATCCATGATGATTGCTATATGCCGGGGAAGTCTCTCATGATTAATTTTATCATAATGATTAGGTTCCCCGGGCTCACTTCGACTAAACCATTTCTTCCACACGCTAAGCCCCTCCGCCAAACTGTTAACTGTAATCAATATCAGAATTATCCCCGAAATCTAGTAAAATTAGCCAACGTATACCAAATTTAAACCCCCTCTTCCGAGGGGGATTTAAATTACTCCGGAGCTATAATTGCACCAGTTGGGCAAACTGCTGCACAAGCGCCACACTCAACACATTCGTCAGTGATGGTGTAAACCGGCTCACCCTCTTTGATGGCTTCAACCGGACAAGTTGCAGCACAGGAACCACATGCAACACATTCGTCTGTAATTTTGTAGGCCATTTGTTTAAAACACCTCCTTTCCCATTTTTGCGGCAACCGTTAACTTATAGATACCAACCTCATCTAATTGCTGCCTGATAACAAAAAGATCGTCTTGCAGCGGAAACGTCGCCCGTGCAGGTTTGGTAACGGTAACGGTATAGGGAAGATTAGCTTGCTCCAGTTTATCGATAACCTTAATTAGCGGTTGCGCAACTGTATCCAACACGGCTACACTTCCATTATTTCTTTTTCTTTTGCGGCCATGGCCAGTTCTATTTCTTTAATATATTTATCTGTCAGCTTCTGAATATCATCCTGAGCCTTCTTCGCTTCGTCCTCCGAAACACTCTTGTCTTTTTCGGATTTTTTAATACTTTCATTGGCGTCACGCCGGAGATTACGCACGGCAACTCTGGCTTCTTCCGCTTTTTTGTGAATCACCTTGACAATCTCAGTCCGCCGTTCCTGGGTAAGCTGGGGAATAGACAGTCTGATAACAACCCCATCGCTATTAGGCACCAAACCCAGATCAGACTTTTGAATGGCTTTGTCAATCGCATTCAGCAGCGATTTTTCCCAGGGCTGAATAATAATCATGCGGGGTTCAGGCACCGAAACATTGGCTACCTGGTTTACCGGCGTCGGCGTACCATAATAGTCGACAAGCACCTTTTCCAACAGGGACGGCGTAGCCCGTCCCGCCCGCAGGCTGCCGTATTCGCGCCGCAGATTTTCCAACGCTTTTTTCATTTTATCTTCATGGACAGCATAAATCTCTTTGACTATCATTTCTTTTCTCCCCCAACGATAGTTCCAATCTCTTTGCCTAACGCCGCTGCTAATATATTGCCAGGCTCATCAATACTAAATACTACAATCGGTATTTTATTATCCATACAAAGTGACGTAGCCGTCGAGTCCATAACCCCCAGCCCGCGCTGCAGTACTTCAATATATTCAAGCTCTTTGAATTTCTTGGCATTAGGATTATGCCGGGGATCGGAATCATATACCCCGTCGGCATTCTTTTTGGCCATTAAAATGACATCTGCTTCAATTTCCGCTGCTCTGAGGGCAGCAGTGGTATCTGTAGAAAAATAGGGGTTACCCGTACCGGCAGCAAAGATAACTACGCGTCCCTTTTCCATATGGCGTATCGCCCGGCGCCGGATATATGGTTCAGCTACCTGCTGCATGTTAATGGCGCTTTGTACTCTGGAATCCACACCGCAATGTTCAAGTGCATCCTGCAAAGCCAGCGCGTTCATAACCGTAGCCAGCATACCCATGTAATCGGCAGTGGCCCGGTCCATGCCTTTGGCACTGCCGGCAAGACCACGCCAAATATTCCCGCCGCCAACAACAATAGCCACATCCAGCGGACTTGCTTTAACTTCTTTAATCTCCCTGGCGATAGCATCAACCACAACCGGATCCACACCATAACCTTGAGTCCCGGCCAGGGCCTCACCACTTAATTTTAAGACAACGCGTTTATATTTACCCGCAACCAATAGAGGGACCTCCTTTAATTACATTTCTACAAATAGAGAATAAATCCTTTATTTGGAACAATTTTTTTTCTTCTCTGAGAAAACGTACCCCTTTTGCCCAGGGCGTATTTTCTTTAGAAAAAAGAGAACACTATGTGTTCTCTTTATTTCTTAACTGCAGCCATTACCTCCGCTGCAAAATCATTGGCTTTTTTCTCAATCCCCTCACCCAGATGATATCTGGTAAAGCGGCGAACTGAAATATTCTCGCCAATTTTAGCCACGTTGGCAGTGATCAGCTGAGTTATCGTTTTGTCCGGATCCTTGATAAATGGCTGTTCCAGCAAACAGGCATCTTTATAAAATTTCTCCAGACGGCCTTCAATCATTTTTTCCACAATATGGGCCGGTTTACCCTCGTTAAGAGCCTGAGCCCGCAAAATTTCCCGCTCATGGTTGAGTATTTCTTCCGGAACTTCCTGGCGGGAGACATAAGTGGGGTTAGCGGCCGCAATTTGCATCGCAATATCACGCACTAACGCTTTAAAGCCGTCAGTCTTAGCCACAAAATCTGTTTCACAGTTTACCTCAAGCAAAACACCAATACGTCCTGCTCCGTGTATATAAGCTTCAACAAGGCCTTCGGAAGCAACCCGGCTTGCTTTTTTCGCAGCAGCAGCCAAACCTTTCTCCCGTAGAAAATCAACAGCCTTTTCCATATCACCATTTGTTTCAGTCAGCGCTTTTTTACAATCCATCATACCGGCGCCGGTCCGTTCCCGTAATTCTTTAACCATTTCAGCCGTTATCATTTTAATCCTCCTAACGATTATTAAAGGTAAGAGGGCAAACTCCCCTTACCTTTAATCTGCAATACTAATTACTCTGCCATCTGCTCGCCTTGGCGGCCTTCTAGTATGGCATCGGCAACTTTTGCGGTAAGTAGCTTGACAGCCCGGATGGCATCATCATTGCCTGGAATAACATAATCAATTTCATCAGGGTCACAATTAGTATCGACAATACCAACAATAGGAATTCCCAAATTGCGGGCTTCAGCCACGGCGATCCGTTCTTTCCGGGGATCAATAATAAAGAGCGCGCCGGGAAGTTTATGCATGTTTTTTATGCCGCCAAGAAATTTTTGCAGCCGTTCCATCTCATGGCGCAACGTAATGACTTCTTTCTTGGGCAACACTTCAAACATACCTTTTGCTTCCATATCCTCAAGTTCACGCAATCTATTGATGCGTTTTTGAATTGTCTGGAAATTAGTCAGCATACCGCCAAGCCATCTTTCATTAACATAAAACATGTCACATCTGATAGCTTCCTCTTTTACCGCTTCCTGCGCTTGTTTCTTAGTGCCGACAAACAGCATCGTCTGGCCCTGGGCAGACAGATCGCGGACAAAATTATACGCTTCCTCTACCTTTTTCACTGTTTTTTGCAGGTCAATAATGTAAATACCATTACGCTCCGTAAATATGTACGGCGCCATTTTGGGGTTCCACCTTCTGGTTTGATGTCCGAAATGGACACCGGCCTCTAAAAGCTGCTTCATAGAAATTACTGACATAAACGTACACCTCCTGTTAATTTACCGCCGCAATCCGCATCTTTTGCTTTCACCCAGCTTGGGCACAGTAGCAAAATTAGATTGCGTGTGTGATAACACCAAAAATTAGTATAGCATACCTACTTCCTGATAACAAGTCATATGTTGCAAAAAATCAACGATATATTGCCCGCAATGCTTATTTTTTATGCAATTGCAATAGCAGCATGATTTCACCTTTGCCAATACCGGTAGCCTTGGCAATCTCTGTCACATTATAACCCTGATCGGCCATGGCCATAATAATCCGGTGCCGTTCATGCTTCACCGGCTCAGGGTGTATTGGCCTGCTGTCAATTACGGCTGTTTTGGCAAAGTCGCCGGCTATAGCCGGCTGCTCAGGGGCCAAGGATATACTGTTCATGCCGGCGGCAGGCGCAATAGGCTGCTCCTGTTCTGTTGCCGGACCCTGTTTACAGTCTGATTCACTCAATTGCTGAAGGACTTTATTGGCTGCTTCGACCTGCTCGGTAAGCCTGGCAATTTTGGCCTCAGCTTCATCCAGTAACAATTCAAGCTGCATAGCCTCATCCTCCAGCCGCTTAACGGCCAGGTCGGCCGTTTGTTCGAGCTGCCGGACAAACTCATCGGCAGGGGCAGATAGGTTGAGAGTAAACATTTTGGCAAGCATTTGTTTTTTATATAACAGGAAAAACACTAAAAGCAGCAGGGAAAGCAGGAAAATAATCACGCCAGTAAGCAAAATAGCACCTCGCAGTTATGTTTTTATATCAATAATATGGCCAAGGACAGGGTCCCGGCCACTGACCGGATTCTCTTCTTCCTCTGTTTCCACTGGCTTCGCGGCCGGCTCTTTACGCGGATAGTAGCTAGCGGAACGTTCTTCTGCCGTCTCGTCACGGTTGACCCGGCCGCTCTGGCTCTTTTCCACATCCTGAACCTGATGCTGCCTTATTTCTGCAGTTTTCTGCAGCTGTTCCGCAATCTGCTGCTGCTGTAAGGTACTCTGCTGACCAAGGGTATTCTGTTGTTTTTGTACTTCTGTCGCGCGGGGAATAAGCACCTGCATATCAATGGATCTAATGCTCATTGCCATCACCGTCCAACCATAAATTTACTTTGATTGGTAGATTTGCACTATTTATAGGAGCCTGTTTTTATTTCACCGTCTTCGGCATAAAAGGTAGCAAATTTTATTGGATCCCGTACCGGTTTTACCAATGTGCCGACAACCAGTTTTACCCCCGGATAAACCGTATCGGCAACTTTAATGTGCCCATACCGCATCTCTTCGAATACAAGCTCAATCTCTGCCGTTCGATTGCGCATCGTCTCCATTTGCCCAATTAAATGAAATTGGGCTTTAGTGAGCTTCAGCAGCATTTCCCGCTTATCCGGCGGCAGTGAATTCTGATTCATGGCCTTCAGAATAGTAAGGGCCTTCTGTGTTTGTTCCAGATTAAATTCGACTTTTCTGACTTCTTTGCGGATTTGTTGATATTCTTCCCGTATTTGCGGGTTTACACCAACCTCAACATCCGTATTGGTCGCGGAAGCGGTGCCTACCGTTTTGGCCCTGATTTCCTCACCCGCCGCTACCTGCCCGCCAACGATCAGACCACGGCGCTCTTCGACAATGACCCGTTTGGCAGCACTTACCTTGCTGTGTAAAACAACATCACTGACAATGACATCTTTGCCGGCCGAGACACTGGCATTCTCGATATACTTGGCGATGACATTCTCAGCCGCTTTTATATACCCCCGGTGCATGCCCTGAATGCCCATCCGGACAATAATATTTTTTCCCTCTACCGTCCCGCCGCTGACATTGCCGGCAATCTCCACATTGCCTTCCGCCTTAACAGTAAAACCGGTTTGCACCGAACCCTGGATAATAACATTGCCGACAAATTCGACATTGCCTGTGGATAAGTCCACATCCCCCTTGATCTCAATAACCGGTATCACGTTTACTTTGTTATTGCTTACAACCAGCTGGCCGGCTTGGCCGGCATATACTTTCAGGCCGTCAACGGCATACACATTCTTCCCGATCGGCAACAATACATCCCGGCCTGGTTTAGCCGGAACCTCGTTCCCTAAGATATCCATGCCGGCAGTCCCCGCTGTAGGCGGAATCTTTTCTGCCAGCAGCTCATCCTTGGCCACGGTAGTGAACATATTAAGATTTTTAAAATCCACGCGGCCGTCTTCCAGCTCAACCGGCCGGCCTTTGCTTTCCAGATCAATATGGTATGTAATATAGGCATTCGCCCCGTCAACCGGCCGCAGTCCTTTTGCACACACTACCGTGCTGCCGGGACGGGCCAGGGCTGTTTTGATGGCCTCAGGATCAATTCCGTAAACGATACCGGTAGGCTTAAGCTTATTCATAATATCGTCAATGGTCACCGGCTTACACCCTTTGGGCAGGTTAACCTGCAACTGAGCCTCCATACGGTCACGGGCCACCAGTATTTGAATTTCGGCCTCTGCCTCAACCGGCTTGTCTGCAATCTTTACCGGTGTTCCCAGGGCTTCTTTAACTACACGTATCAGCAAGGCGTTATCAAATTTGCTAATCCCGCGCCCTGTAAAATTCTCAACAATTTGCGGAACCTTTACCGGCTGGCCTGCACCCTGCGGGGGATAAACAGATAAATGGAGTCCCTGCTCATCTTCCGTAATATTGAAATATCCGTCAAGTGAACCTATGTTATCCTTTACCTGCTCTAAAAAGTGTTCATCTGAACTCATACATACCCCCCCATCTGAATTACTGTCCTCTGCTTTAACCAATTCACTCACAACAGGCTTGACTTTAATCTTGATAAAGCGCCGCGCAGCCTGAAGATAGCTTTCGTATGGAGCTGCGAAATTCGCGCTTCGGACAATTTTAATATTAGGCTGATTTCTTTTAAGGTCAGACCGTTGTAATAATACAGACTGACAACCAAACGTTCCTTCTCCGGCAATTTATCTATACTTTTAGCCAGCATAAACCGTACTTCTTCTTCCTCAAGCTGCTGGGAAGGATTGGGGGTATGCTGGGAAGCTGTCTCTGTTCGGGCAAACTCTTCCAAAGGTATGAGTGTGCTTATATTCAAGTGGTTAATGAGCGTGTAGAGTTCATTAAGGGAAATCTTCATGGCCCCGGCAATTTCTTCATCCTGGGCTGAACGGCCGAGTACATGCTCCAGTTTCGCCACCGTTTGTTCATATTGTCTGGCTTTTTGCCGTATTGTCGCCGGTATCCAGTCCTGAGCCCGGAGGGAATCCAAAATGGCCCCGCGGATACGTACTACGGCATAGGTCTCGAATTTAACCCCGCGGTCAGGATCAAACCGTTCAATCGACTCCATAAGTCCAAAAAAACCATTGCTGATTAAATCGTCCTTATCTACATGCTGGGGCAAACTAACGGCAACCCGCCCCGCCACCAGTTTGACCAGTGGCAGATAATTTTCAATAAGCTTTTCCCGGCTCTCCTGATTCCGGTTGGCATGATAGTCCCGCCAAAGCTTGAGTATGCTGGCAGCCTTCTGTTCAGCGTCATTACCTGGCATTAGCGCTTACCTCTCCATCCTACTTTTGCGTTAGTGTGATATTTTCAAGCTGTTCAGGATTCAGGGGCTTAAATTCAGGCGCCGGGTTCTCGTCCCCATACTCATCAGGACTTACTATATCAATATTGTGGCCTTTGGTTCCTGGCTGGCTAAGCTTATCCCGGAAGTAACGTTCGGCAAATTGAGCCAAACAATATCCCAATACGGCAAAAAGGACTAAAGATACTAATGTCCGGTATAAAATAACAACTGGCGTAACCCCACTCATAGCACCAACCAATATGGTTAACATGCCGGCAATCAGCGCCAGATATAAGCCAATCCGTATATTTAGCGGCATAGTCCTTCCTCCAAAAACTATAATTGTTTTTCACCTTTGTCAATTGTTTTAACCCGAAAGACGCCGGTGTCTAATTTCAATTCGACAGTTCGACCGTAGTTTCCTCCAGTATCTTCGGCAATTACCTTGATTTCCAGCTTTTTCAGCACAGACCGGACTGCTTCGGCATTACGCTCGCCGACCCGCATGATGTCCGTGGTATTAGTAAAGGTAAACATCTGCGAGCCACCGGCAATCTTGGCAATAATACGCGCTTTGAGGCCGCCCAGTTTAATGATTTCATTAAGCATTACCGGCAGCGCCGTGTCGGCAAACTTGGCCAGATTATCGGCCGAGCGGGCCTGCGTGCTGTCAGGCAGCATAATATGTGCCAAACCGCCAACTTTGGCTGTAGGATCAAATAAAGCAATGCCTACACAGGACCCTAAGCCATAACTGATTAAACTGTCAGGGTTTCGCCCAACCTTGTAATCAGCCATGCCTACTTTTATTAGTTCAGCCATTATTCCTTCACCCCGATTGCCGTCAAGATTGTATTGAGGGAGCCTGGGTCAGGAATAAGGAAAAAGTGGCCTTTCACACCATCATTATCAGTAGTGAACTCAGTCTCTATGACCAGCGCGTGGTCTCCCATTTGCCCCAGCTGAATTAAAATGACGCTTAAGATGGCTCCTGCCATATCAATGGCTAACGCCGGAATGGAAGGCAGTAAAGTCAGCTTGGTAAAATAGGACAAAGCATTCAGATAGGCGCCTGCCAAAATATTGCCGATTTCCATTAACGCCGATTCATCCATAGAATTTAGCAGCTGAGTCTCACCCTGGTTGCGGCCCATCAGCATGTCAACCAGATAAAAAGCACTTTCGCGGGGAAGGAGAAATAATATACTGCCAGGCGCCGGGCCAAAAACCCTAAGATAAACACCGGCAACCATTGCATCAGGGCCGCCTACAACCTCAGGCACTTCACCCAAAGGCAAAATCGACACCTCAGGCACTGTCATATCAATTTTTTGATTAATGAGCTGAGATAAGGCGGTTGCTGCATTGCCGGCGCCAACATTGCCAATCTCCCGCAGTGCATCTAACTGCAATGGTGAAAGTTTTAGTATATCCTCAGACAATCTCTCCACCCCTTTAACATCAATAACTAACTATTAACCAGCTTTAACTTCCTGGCCGATCCCGATAATTGCTTCCACGTTTAACAAGATTAACAACCGGTCTTCCATTTTGCCCACACCGTTTAAATAGTCGGCAGCGATGCCGCCCACCACTGTTTGCGGCGGTTCAATGCTCATTTGATCAATCGTCGTCACTTCTGATACAGCATCAACAATCATACCAATGATGACATCCTCAACCTTGACAATAATAATGCGGGTATCATCGGTATACTCCATCGGCGGCAGATTCAACCTTTTCTTGAGGTCAATAACCGGCAACACGCTGCCGCGCAAATTAATTACGCCTTTTATATACTCGGGTGAATGGGGCACCCGGGTTATATCGGTCATCCGCTTAATTTCCTGGACCTGCAGAATGCTGACGCCATACTCTTCGCGTCCCAGCTTAAATACGACCAGTTGTACCTCATGGCCGGAATATGTTACTTCAGACATCTTTTTCCCCTCCCGCTATTGCTTTAAAGCACCGACATCCAGGATAAGAGCTACCTGGCCATTGCCTAAAATGGTAGCCCCGGCAATTACTTTAATGCCGGCCAGCAATTTCCCCATCGATTTGATGACTATTTCCTGCTGGCCAATGAGTGTGTCCACAATAATCCCGGCCCGGTTCTCGCCCATATGGACGATGACGACAAATAATTCATCCTGATTATGAGTGCAGGTATCAGGCGAGTTAAGGACATTGGCCAGCCGCACAATCGGAATAATTTGCCCTCTGAGCAGGATAACCTCCTGGCTCTGAATTGTTTTTATATTTTCCGGGGTAATGTTAATCGTACTATCAATGGCCCCGAGGGGAATCGCATAAATCTCGTCACATACTTTAACCAATAAGGCCTGAATAATAGCCAGCGTCAGGGGCAGGCGAATCTTAAATTTGCTGCCTTCATTAATCTTGGTCTCAACATCCACCATACCGCCTAAAGATTCAATCTTGGTTTTAACGGCATCCATCCCTACCCCGCGGCCCGAAACATCGGTAACCGTGTCGGCGGTGGAGAACCCTGGTAAAAATACCAGGCGGACGGCCTCTGACTGCTCCATTTTATCGGCTTCAGCCTGGGTAATGAGATTTTTTTCCAGCGCTTTCTGTTTAATAATATCTGCATTAATGCCTTTGCCGTCATCCTCGACCATAATGATAACATTATTGCCTTCATGGCGGGCAATCAGCCTGATTTCGCCGACCGGGTTTTTGCCTTTAGCCTGTCGTTCAGCCGGATGCTCAATGCCATGGTCAATTGAGTTGCGTAGCAGATGGACTAAGGGATCACCGATTTCATCAATAACCGTGCGGTCCAGTTCTGTTTCTTCCCCCTGAATGATGAGATTGACCTCTTTATTCAATTCACGCGATAAATCCCTGACCATCCGGGGAAATCGGTTGAACACCTGGCCAACCGGGACCATCCTGACTTTCATGACTACGGCCTGCAGATCAGTGGTAACCCGGTCCATTTGCTCAATTGTTTCCACAAGCTCGGTCAGGCGGTGGGTTATGCCGATTTGCTCCAGCCTGGTTTTATTGATGACCAGCTCACCGACAAGATTAAGCAGGCTATCCAGCTTGTCAATATCGACCCGGACGGATTGGCCGCTTTTGAGTTTTTTATCGGCCACATTACCGTTGCCATCGTTAACTGCCGGCTTTTCCATCCGGTCCTTCACCGTTTTTTTCTCCGTTTTGCTTGTTAGCATGTTTTCCGGTTGTAAACCGGCACTCTCTGGCTTTTCTTTGTTGGCCCCAATGACGGATGAGGCAACACTGACCTTCTCCACCTCGGAAACACCGGTTACGGCCTGCTCGATTCTTTCCGCGTCCACCCCGGTCACCATAACAACCTGAAAGCTGTAATCAAAATTCTCTCTTTCCAAATCTTCAACAGCGGGAATGCTTTTAATGACTTCACCCAGTTCCTCTAAAGCATTCATAACCATATACGCCCTGGCGGATTTGAGCAGGCAGCCTTCCCTTAGTTCAATCTGGACATCATAGCACTCCATGCCCTGTTTTTTTGCTGCCTTAACGACATTCAACTCTGTATCGTCAAATTTTATCGGTTCTGCGGCGGCGGGCTCTGCTGCCGGCAATTCGGTCCCGGACGGGGTTGCCTGTTGTTTGGGTGCTGCGGAAAAATCGCCTTTGGCGATGGCGGTCAGCTTGGCAATAAGGGTTTTGATCTCAATTGGCTTATCTGAGTTGGAAGCAACATTCTCCACTAGCTGTTCCAGTGTGTCCACGCATTTGAACAGAGTATCGGTAACGTCGTCATTGGCCGGTACTGTCCCTTTGCGCAGCAAATCAAGCACATTCTCCATCTCATGGGTAAGCTCGGCGATCGTTGTAAAGCCCATAGTGGCAGACATGCCTTTTATGGTATGGGCACTTCTAAATATTTCGTCAAGCACGGCTAGACTTCCCGGATCATTTTCGAGATCAAGCAAGCAATTATTTAGTGTCTGCAGGTGCTCACGCGACTCTTCTAAAAACATCCCCATATATTGACTGATGTCCATCTGTTACACCCCCGTATTTCATTTACATTACTTGGTTAAAGCTTTAAGAATTTCAGCGGTTACACCAGTGATAGGCGTTATTCTGTCAACTACACCCAATTCAATCGCCGCTTTCGGCATGCCAAACACGACTGCCGTTGATTGATCTTCGGCGATAGTCTGACCGTTCTGACGCTTGATCGCCTGGATGCCTTTCGCGCCGTCATGGCCCATACCGGTTAAAATAACACCAATTGCCTTGCTGCCGAAAATACGGGCCACTGATTCCATCAACGGGTCTACGGCCGGCCGGTGCCCGCCAAGCGGGGGGCTTTGATTCAGTTTAACAACAGCTTTCCCGCCTTCCCGCTCTACCTGCATATGATAATCTCCCGGCGCAATCAGCACCAGTCCCGGACGAATCATATCATTTTGCTCGGCCTCTTTCACAGTAACAGCCGACAATGAATTCAGGCGTTCAGCCAATGACCGGGTAAAGCCCGGCGGCATATGCTGAACAACAACAACTCCGCAGGGAATATCGCCTGGCAGTTTGGTGATAACCTCCTGCAGAGCCCGCGGCCCGCCAGTGGATGTGCCGATCGCAACAATGCGTTCGCCGCCGGTTGCACCTGTGGTTAAGGGAACCCGGGCGAAGGCACCGGCGGTCAGCAGCGGCAGTTGCGTGAGTTGAGCCATATTAACCTTCACCGCGGCCCGGCATTTGCTCAATATCTCAGCCCTAATGCCTGTTATATTGGAAATGGGGCCGGCCGTTTTGGCTACAAACTCGACTGCACCTAACTCCAGGGCCTGCAGCGTAGCTTCAGCGCCGGTTTTTGTCAGGCTGCTGATCATAACCACCGGGGTCGGCCATTCTTTCATAACAGACTGTAAGGCCGTAATACCGTCCATAACCGGCATCTCAACATCCATCGTAATTAAGTCCGGTTTAAGACGTTTTACTTTCTCAATCGCCTCTTTACCGTTCTTGGCAGTATCGACAACGGTAAAATCCGGTTCGCCGGCAAATAAATCACTCAACAGCTTGCGCATAAATACTGAGTCATCAACAACCAGTACCTTTATCAATAAACCTCACCACCCACCTAAAGTCACTCTAAGCCTTTGCGGCGCTGCTCAAGCTGCTTTTTAAAGATAAATTTAATAATATTGCCCCGGTCTTTTTCATTAATTTCGAGAAACTTGATTCCTATCCAAAACATGGATCGGTCAGGCTGGGGCTGCTGTATTCTCATCACCTTGCTTCTCAGCACAACCGGCCCGGCCCCGGGAAAATCGACATGTACCATTAATTCAGTGCCGATAGGCCATAGATGGCTGGTGGCTATTTGCAGGCCGCCGCCGCTGATATCCTTGGTAACGGCACTGATGTTTGCGCTTTCGCTTTCCTGGCCGTCAATCATCTCGGTAATCAGCACAGGTAAAGCCGCATCGACCCTGACAAAAGCTCTTTGTTGTATTTTTTTAATATTGTAAGGAACAGCAATAATCCATACAGGCAGCGGATGCATCTGTTTGGCAATAAGCGAACTGGTGAATTCAAAAGCGGCAAAATTCGCCACCACCCGGCCAAAAAACACTTCCCCGCGCGGCAGCAGCACTGGCAGGCTTTTAGCCATCGGCATCGCAATCACCATATTATCGGCATGGATATCCTCGATCCGGCTGCGATATTGCTCGACGAGCCCGCTGCGGCCAGGTATAAACAACTCAATCCGCTGATTAATTTTAAAAATTTCTTCCGTTTTGATACTAATTGGAACCTCCTCCTCATTTTGAGGAACTACCCTATAAATTCTAAAAACTTACGAAAAAATCCTTTCATGCCCCGTGGGCGTTGAGGGGCTTCGCCATACAGCAAACGCTGGGCAATACTGGCAATGCACCGGGATGAGATGGAATCAGGAAAAGTAAGCACCAGCGGCACTTGGTTTTTAACGGCCTTAACCATATTGCGGTCCTCATACACATAGCCGAGGTTGTTGACCGATACCTGCAGAAATCGCTGCGATACGCGCATTAACTTATCAACAACCATCTGTCCTTCATCAAGATCCAGAATACGATTAACAACCAGCCGCAGCGGTGCTATCCCCTTTTGCGCCCCGTAGGCCTTCATCATCGCATAGGCATCGGTAATTGCCGTCGGCTCCGGGGTCGTAATAATAATAACCTCATCGGCAGCGATAACAAAATTTAAAACATTCCGGCTAAGACCGGCACCGGTGTCAATCAGGACAATGTCAGCCCAGTTGTCAAACAAAGAGATTTGGGACACAATATGCTGCAAATGAGTATCACTCATATTGGCCAAATGGTACATCCCTGAACCGCCGGCCATAAATTTTATGCCCCGCGGCCCTTCGGTGACAACATCAGTAAGACTGAGTCCGTCCTCCAGTAAGTGCAATACATTGTAAGAGGAGGAGCACCCCAGAACGACCTCCACATTCGCCATCCCAAAATCAGCATCAATCACCAGGACCTTTTGCCCCAGCGCCGCTAAAGCCAGGGCCAGATTTACAGTAAAGTTGGTTTTGCCCACACCACCTTTGCCACTGGTAACGGTAATTACCCGGCTCTTCGGTCCTTGTTTGATAACAGGACTTTTCGGGATCGAAGAATGTTGTGTCATTTGACGTAATCTCTCGGCTTGATCACTCATCACTTTAATCCCTCAAAATCATATTTGCTAATTTAGCAGAACTGGCCAACTCGATATCATCAGGAACACTTTGCCCGGTAGTCATATAAGATACGGTTGTGGGGAAATGGTATAACAGGTTAATGATTGTGCCTATATTACTGGCTTCATCAACCTTGGTGAATAAAAACTTCTGCGGTGAACAAACAGAAAACTTATTTACTATCTCCAATGCATCTTTATATTTGGTGGCGGTACTTAACACCAGGTGTGTCTCAATACCAGGATCAACGGCTAACAGGGCTTGCAGTTCAGCCAGCTGGTAGTGATTGCTGGGACTGCGGCCGGCGGTATCAATTAAGACCAGATTCTTGTCGCGGTGGCGGTAGAGGGCGGTTTTAAGCTCATCCGGTGAATACACAATGTCGATCGGAATACCGATAATATCGCCATAAATTTTTAATTGCTCAACAGCGGCAATACGGTACGTGTCGGCTGTGATTAAGGCGACCTTATACCCTTCCTTTAAGGCAAAGTTTGCCGCCAGTTTGGCAATTGTCGTCGTTTTGCCAACGCCGGTCGGACCAATCAAAGCCACTGCTTTGCAGCTTGTGGCCGAGACTGTAATGCCGTCTGTTTTTTGCAGGCAATTAATAATCCGGTCAATTAACAGTTTCCGGACAATATCCTGCTCGCTGCCGGCGATCGCCCGCTCATCAGGCAGCCCTTTTACCAAATTGGCGGCAATAAGCGGTTCGATGTCATTTTTTATTAATAAGTCCAGCAATGGCGATGCACTGTCCCCTGTTTTTGGTATCTGGCACAACATTTGCTCCATCAGCTTGCGCATAGTGGACATTTCCAGCTGCAGAGCGGTAATCTGCGTGTCAGCCGCAGGCGGCGGCGTGGCGGTCTGGATTTTTTTCCCAGGGAGAGGGGCTGCTGCCGGCGAATCCAAAGCTGCCATGACTTCTACCATTTCTTTACCAAAAAAACCCAGAATGCCACCTCTCCGAAAACGGCGGGTATGCAGAATCACCGCATCCCGGCCCAGGTCCTGCTTGACTTGAACCATCGCTTCAGCCATATTGTGTGCGGTAAATAATTTGACCTTCAACTACAACTTCACCATCCCCAGCGCCTGCACCTCGATTTTTGGATTTAATTCAGCATATGATAAAATCGTTAGATTAGGCGCCACTCGTTCTGTTAATTTGCGAAAATATAATCTAGCCCCGGGGCTTGTGAGCACCACCGGCTGATAGCCCATATTGGTAAGCTTCGGCAGTTCATTCGTAAGGGCCGTAATCAGGGCTTGCGCCGTTTGCGGCTCCAGGGCCACATAGGACCCCTGCTCAGTCCGCTGCACCGAGTTGATAATCGTGTTTTCCAGCTGGGGATCAACAGTCAGGCAGGTTAAAATATTATTGTTTACATATTGCTTGGATATCTGCCGGGCCAGGCCGTGCCGGACATATTCGGTCAGCAGCTCTGTGTCTTTCGACAATTGAGCATAATCGGCCAGGGTTTCAAAGATCGTTACCAAATCACGGATAGAGACTTTCTCCCGCAATAAATTGGCAAGCACTTTTTGAATCTCACCCAGGGATAAGAGATTGGGTGTCAATTCATCAACAACCGCCGCATTGTTCTGTTTAACTGATTCAATTAATGTTTGTACTTCCTGGCGGCCCAATATCTCGGCCGCATAGGACTTGATAATTTCCGTAAGGTGGGTCGCCAGCACGGAAACCGGATCAACGACCGTATAACCGGCAAGCTCAGCCTGCTCGCGGTAGGATTCCTGAATCCACAAAGCCGGTAAGCCAAATGCGGGTTCAACCGTTTCAATTCCCGGCACCGGCTCAAAAGCAGCCCCCGAATCCATCGCCAGGAAATGATCAAGCATTAGCTCGCCCCTGGCAATCTCGATGCCTTTTAATTTTATCACATAGATGTTGGGTTTAAGCTGAATATTGTCACGTATGCGGATTGTGGGCACAATTAGGCCTAGCTCCAAAGCGCACTGGCGGCGAATCATGACCACCCGGTCCAGCAAATCGCCGCCTTGACTGACATCCACTAAAGGAATCAGGCTATAGCCAATTTCCAGCTCCATCGGGTCAACCTGCAGCAAAGAAATGATATTTTCCGGCTTTCTTACTTCCTCTTTTTCTTTCTCTTCCTGCTGGGACATTTCCTTTTGCACCTCAGTCCGCTGGGTCCTGATCAGGGCATAACCGATGGCGCCGGTAATCAGGCTCAGAGAAAAGAACGGAATTCCCGGCAGGCCGGGAATCAGGCCCAGTAATCCCAAAACCCCGGCGGCGATAAAGAATACCCGGGGATTATTAATAATTTGCCGGGTTAGATCTTTGCCCAAATTAGCCTCCGAAGCGGCCCGGGTGACAACAATGCCGGTGGCAGTGGATATTAACAGGGCCGGGATCTGGTTAACCAGCCCCTCACCAACGGTTAACAATGTATAGGTCTGCAGCGCATGCAAAACATCCATATCCCGCTGTACCATACCGATAATGAAGCCACCGACAATATTAATAATAATAATAACAATGGCGGCGATGGCGTCCCCTTTAACAAATTTGCTGGCCCCGTCCATAGCCCCGTAGAAATCCGCTTCCCGCTGAATATTTTTTCGGCGGTCGCGGGCCTCCTTGTCACTGATAAGTCCGGCGTTAAGATCGGCGTCGATACTCATTTGTTTGCCAGGCATGGCGTCAAGGGTAAACCGGGCCGCAACCTCCGCGACCCGCTCAGCGCCCTTAGTGATGACAATAAACTGAATGATAATTAAAATGACGAACACAATAAAGCCCACTACCGGGTTGCCGCCCACGACAAAGTTGCCAAAAGCGGCAATCACCTCACCGGCATGACCATCCAGCAGAATAAGCCGGGTTGAAGACACATTAAGCGCCAGCCGGAACAGGGTTGTGATTAACAGGAGCGAGGGAAATACGGAAAACTCCAGTGGCTCTACATTATAGATAGCTACCATGACGATGATTAAAGCCAGGGTGATGTTTAGTGTTAACAGCAGGTCGAGCAGCAGGGTCGGCAGGGGAATAATCATCATGACCACAATGGTAATGATGGCTACCGATACCATAATATCACTGTATTTTTCCAGACCCGCAAACAGCGTGGATTGTTGAGCAGCCATTATCAATCGCTCCTTATATTAGGAAAGGCGTTTTTTTAACCGATATACATAAGCTAACACTTCGGCCACCGCCTGATATAACTCAGGCGGAATCGCATTGCCCACCTCGACAACAGGATAAAGGGCCCGGGCCAAGGGTTTATTCTCCACCACGGCCACTTTGTTGTCCCGGGCTATCTGCTTGATGCGTTCAGCCAAAAAATCCTGACCCTTGGCAACAACTACCGGGGCCGCCATATTTTTGTCATATTTTAAGGCGATGGCCAAATGGGTCGGGTTAGTGACCACAACATCGGCCTTAGGTATTTCCTGCATCATGCGCCGCATCGCTATAGCCCGTTGCTTTTCCTTGATTTTGCCTTTAATCTGGGGGTTGCCCTCCGTTTGTTTAAATTCTTCTTTGACTTCCTGCTTGGACATTTTCAGGTTTTGGTTATGTTCCCACCATTGATAAGAATAGTCAAAAGCCGCCAATACCATCATAACACCTATAATCTGGAAGGCTAAATCAATGATAAGTGAGCCGGCCAGCTTAAGGGCGTCAATCAGCTCCATATTTATCAATTTCGGAATATCTGCCGTCTGGACAACCGCAAACCGGTAGATAAAATACCCGATGATTGCCACCTTGAACAGGGCTTTCAGCAGCTCGACCAGCGACCGTTTGGAAAACAGGCGCTGAAAACCGGATAAAGGGTTGATTTTACTGAAGTTGGGCATTAACACCTCAGTGGAAAAAATAAACCCGACCTGCATATAGTTAACAGCGACTGAGATAATCAAGATGACTAAAAGTACCGGTACAACCGTTTTTAAAAAAACAAGGCTAAGACCCAGAAATAATATGTGAACAGACTGAATCGTAAAATCTGTTGTTGTCAAACTCGAAAAAAATCCTGTCATGCAGCCGGCTAACTCGGTATACATACCGGTTGCCAGCAAATTCAGGGCAAAGAAAGCAGACATCATGACAAACACAGCACTCATATCGCTGCTTTTGGCTACCTGCCCCTTCTTTTTAGACTCTTCTTTCCGCTTAGGGGTAGCTTCCTCGGTTTTTTCGCCATTAAATAACTGTAAATCAAAAGTGCCCAGTTTGGGCCGGGGCCGTTTAAGCCGGGGCAAAGACAGCCAGGAGGCGATAAATATCTCGAAAAGTGCCATTGAAGACGACCTCCAAAAAGCCAATATAAAACGGTAGTGCCAAAGATAGTACAAAAATGCCGACAATAATCTTGCCCGGCACACCAACAACGAAAATATTCATTTGCGGCATAGTACGGGCCAGAATCCCCAGGGCTACATCGGTCAGCAGCAGGGATACCAGTACCGGCAGGCTAATTTTAAGGGCAATAACAAAAGCCCCGGCCACCATATCGACGGCAATATCAGCTATCTCCGGCCGGAAAACCCCAAAACTTACCGGTATCAGCCGAAAGCTTTGAAATAAAGCGGCAAGAAAAAGATGATGTCCATTTGTCGCTAAAAATACCAGTAAAGCTAAAATATACTTGAAATTGCCAATCAGGGGGACCTGTTGTCCAAACTGAGGGTCCAGCACATTGACCATCCCAAAGCCAATCTGAGTATCTAACAGCGAACCGGCCATCTGTATGCCATAGAAAATAAAAGAGCAGGCAAATCCCAGGATTAAGCCGATCAAAAATTCGCCGGTTACCAAGCCCACATAGGGCAAAAAAGCTTCAGGAGCAGTAAACTCCGGTCGCATTAGGAGCGGCAGCAGAATAGACGAAATGATTAATGCCAACCCGGCTTTTACTGTTAGCGGCACATTGCGGGCCCCAAATATCGGCGCTGCAGAAAATATGCCGCTGATGCGCGCAAAAATCAGGAGAAACAGCCCCAGCCGTTCTTGTAATAATGCAAATAAATCCAAATGCTTTCGACCACCTATCTATGCTGAAGTGCACCGGCCCCCTTTTAGCTAACGTATGATACTGGGAATACTTAAAAAAATCTCCCGCGCATAACCGACTACCAGGCTAAGCATCCATGGTCCAAAAACCAAAATGGCAACAAAAACGGCAATGATTTTGGGAATAAAGGCCAGTGACTGTTCCTGGATTTGTGTCGTTGCCTGAAAGACACTGACCAGAATACCGACTAACAGACCCAGACCCAGCATGGGGGATGCGACCAGCATGACCATAGTTAACGCATCGCGCCCAATCTGGATGGCCATATCGCCCGACATAAGCGTTCCCCCTTCAGTTAAAACTGGTAACCAGTGACCGGACAATTAAATGCCAGCCATCGACTAAAATAAATAATAAGATTTTAAACGGCAGTGATATCATGATCGGCGGCACCATCATCATACCCATGGCCATAAGGGTGCTGGCCACTACCATGTCAATAACAATAAAGGGAATATAGATTAAAAACCCAATCTGAAAGGCTGTTTTTAGTTCACTGATAACAAAAGCCGGAATAACCACTGAGGTGGGAACATCCTCCGGTGAACTGGGGCGCGGCATTTCTGATAAATTGACAAATAAGGCCAGATCATTCTCCCGGGTCTGCTTGAACATAAACTCCCGCATCGGCTTTATTGCCTCCGCGAGGGCGGTTTCCTGATCCATCGTCCCAGCCAGCATCGGCTGTAAGGCGCCTGTATTTACCTGGGCAAAATAAGGTGACATGGTAAAAAAGGTTAGGAATAAGGCCAGTCCAATCAGGATTTGATTAGGCGGCATTTGCTGAGTCCCCATGGCGCTGCGCAAAAATGACAAAACCACAATGATTCTGGTGAAAGAGGTCATCAGCACCAGGATAGACGGGGCAAGGGCCAGCACGGTTAAGGTCAGCAGAATCTGCAGGCTGAGAGCCGTTTCCTGGGGAGTTGTGGCTTGTTCCACCCCAACCGTAAGATTAGGAATAGGGATTAAGGGCGCTGCCACGGCTACTGCCGGCCAACAAACGGGTAAAACAACAGCCAACAGGCAAACATACTTGCTCCAGGCTTTAAAATAGTTAGTATAATGTGACACTCTATTTACCTCTTCCTCTAAGGTTCTCATGCTCCTTCTCGTTTATTTCCTGAGTGTCCAAACCAAAAACAGCGGGAAATTTCTTATTCAATTGCTTTAGTACAAGCAGCTGGCGCTGGAAAACATTGGCGAACGGCTCAGCCGGTACAGCAGCGCCGGCCTGGGCTGTAAGCTGCGCAATATCCTCCGGGGAAGTAATTTCCCGGAGCAGGGAAATACTCTGGTCGGTAACGCCTAATACCATGTACTTACCGGCTATCTCCACCACATAAACAGCACGATTGGGGCCTAAAGCAAGGGTTGCATGAATTTTCCCCTGATTAAGCCCGGCAGGACCATTCATTTTCTGCCCTAAGAAACGGGATGTGAAATAGGCGAGACCAAGCACTAAGAGAAAGGTCACCAATAGGGAAAAAACATAACCGGTGGCTGCAAACCAGGAAGTCGCTGGCGGCTGCGGTTCCTGATAGGTAAGATACTCAGGCGCTTCGCCAGCGGCCAGCCCGCAATTCGCAAACAGCAGCACAAGGCAGCAAAGGATAAGGGTACAGCGAAAGCAACGGCTATATTTACCCATGAAAAGGCCTGCTAACCGACTGCCTTGCGCACTGCTTCCAGAACACGGTCAGGCTGGAACGGCTTTACAATAAAGTCCCGTGCTCCCGATTGAATGGCTTCAATAACCATGGCCTGTTGCCCCATTGCGCTGCACATAATAACTTTTGCCGCCGGGTCAACCTTTTTAATCTCTTTTACGGCTGTGATGCCATCCATTTCGGGCATCGTTATATCCATAGTCGTCAAATCAGGTTTAAGCTCCTGATATTTTTCCACGGCTTTAATCCCGTTCTCGGCTTCCCCGACGATATCGTAACCGTTTTTAGATAAAATGTCTTTGATCATCATCCTCATAAATGCAGCATCATCGACAACTAACACTCTAATCGCCATGTTCGCTTACCTCTCCTATCTCAAATAAATTCAGGTTGTTATTGAAGATTATGAGCCCGTTCCAGGGGACTGACAATATCGGTGATCCTCACACCGAAGTTTTCGTCAATGACGACAACTTCGCCCTTGGCAATGAGTTTGCCATTAACCAGAATATCCACAGGCTCACCGGCAAGTTTGTCAAGCTCGATAACTGAACCGGGCGTCAATTCCAGAATGTCACGGATTAGTTTGCGGGTTCGTCCCAGTTCAACAGTAACCTGCAACGGTACGTCCATAATAAGATTGATATTTGTGTCAGTAGCAGACATCCCGGCCGGTTTCAACGGGGCAAACTGAACCGGCTGCACAGCAACATTCGCAGCCAGCTGCGGCTTGGGCTGCGGTGCCGGTTGAGAGTACACTGGCGCCGCTGCCGGCGGAGGAGCGGCCGGTTGCGAAGGCGTGGCCGGTTGAGGAGACGCAGCCGGCGGTGACGGCGGCGCCGCGGCGGCCTGCACGGCATTCATCAGGTTTTCCACCATTTCTTTGGCAACATTAAGCGGCATGATCTGCATCAGCTCACTGTCGATCAGGTCTTCCACTTCCATCCGGAAAGACACACGCACCAGCGCTTCATCGCCGGACATAATCGTAGTAACATTAGGGTCTAAGGCAAAATCCAGCAGATTAACCTTGGGGGGCGCTATATCCACTTTCTTTTTAAAAATAGTGGATATAGAGGTTGCCGTTGAGCCCATCATTTGATTCATTGATTCGCTGACAGCACTCATATACAGCTCATTCAGCTCAGACGGCGGGTTGGAGCCGTCTCCCCCCATCATTAAATCAGCAATGATCAGGGCATCCTGCTCGCGCATGGCCAGGATATTAGTCCCCAGCAGGCCATGGGTATAGCCAACCTCAATCACCAGGTACGGCAGCGGATACTGACGTTTTATTTCATTCAGATTTGAGATCGATACCTTGGGCGTAGTAATTGACACCCGTCGGCCTAACAGCACAGACAGCGTAGTTGCGGCCGTACCCATTGAGATATTGCCAATCTCACCTAACGCGTCTTTTTCCATATCTGACAAATCAGCCCCAGCCGGAGATGGCGAGGCTGCGACTGGTTCGCCTCGTAGCAATGCGTCTATTTCTTCCTGGGACAGAAATCCGTCACTCATCATTATCATCTCCTTGGGAAATTACTTGCGTAATTTGTACCGCATTTTTATGACCAACGATCCCGGGCTTGCATTTGAACTTCTCCCGGTTGCCGATAATTACACTTAGTTCACTCTCCGCTTTCGCTTCCAGCTGCAGCACATCACCAACACCTAAATCCAACAATTCGTGCACGGTAACAGTAGCCCGCCCAAGCTCAACAATCACAGGGATCAGGGTTTTTTCCAGCTTCCGCTGTAAAACGCTGATCGATTCCGGCGACGCCTGCCTGGCGGCCGAGGCCGCGACCCAAAAGCTGGTAGTCAGCTTAGCCATAATGGGTTCAAGCACCAGATAGGGTATGCAAATATTCATCAACCCTTCGGCCTGACCGATTTTCGCCTGGAGCGTGATAAGCACCACCATATCATTAGGCGGCACAATCTGAGTAAACTGGGGGTTAGTCTCCAGCGCCTCCATGCGGGGTTCAACGGCGACAACCTGTTTCCAGGCCTCCTGCATGCTCTCCATCGCCTTATTAATTACGCGCCGGATAATCGCCTCTTCAATATCAGTTAAGGAACGCGGCTTGGCTGGCGGCAGACCGGGTCCGCCAAATAACCTGTCGATAATGGCAAGCACAATGCTGGGGTTTATCTCTAAAATGGCATTTCCCTTAAGCGGGCGCATCTGAAAGATACTGATAACGCTGGGATTCGACATGGAACGGATAAATTCTTCATATGTCAGCTGGTCTACAGAGGCAACATCAATGTGAATCAGTGTCCGCAAATGGGCCGAAAGATAAGTATTAATCAGCCGGGCAAAGTTTTCATGCAACATATAGAGCGTGCGTATTTGATCCTTAGAGAACTTATCCGGGCGCTTAAAATCGTAACTTTTGATCTTGCGCTGCCTTTGCTCGGTTTTTATTTCCTCTGCCGTTACAACACCGGTAGACAAAGCTGACAGTAGTTCATCAATTTCGCTTTGCGACAAAACATCTGGCCCTGCCAATCGCTCCCCTCCTTTCGCATCAAAAAGGAATATAATTTACCTGATAGGTATTTTTATTATACTAAAATTATTGTTATGAATCTACTGTAAAACAAAATTGGTTATATAGATATCATAAACCCGATCTTCGCCCAGGGTCTTGTTAATTTCATTTTTTAACAGCTCTTTTAATTGATCTTGCTTAAGCGGATCAAAATCTTCGATTTTTTGCGATCGTAAGACATAGACAGCCGTGTCTAATATCCTAATCTCTTCCGGTGAAGGCAGTTTGCCTTCCTTCGGGGCCGCATTCTTATCAGGTCTCAATTCCACAATCAGGCCAATCTTAAGGTAGCGGCCGCTGTTGACGCCGCCAATATTGAGAATCAGGCCTTCTTTCGCGTCGCCCAGTTTGATAAACTGTCCGGGCGCACGCTGCGCAACCGCTTTCTCTGTTGTTTTGTCAGCCACCACCCTGGTGGCAATCAAATACGAAATACCACCGGCCAAAATCAAGCCAACCACAATCAGTATGATAATAACCGACATCGACATCTTTTTTGGTTTTTCCTCTTCAGCCACTGGCACACCTCCATTACAGCGTATTTATCCATCACAGCAGATATTACTGTTACACTCGCCCTAGCGGTTTCTGAATAAAGACCGGCGATACTCCATGACCTTGCGGACAATTTCATCCATTGCCTCTTCCACAATCAGCTTCTTGCCGCTGGTCAGGGTTATCACTGTATCCGGAGTTTCTTCAATTGTCTCAATCAGCTCGGCATTAACCACAAAGTCGCAGCCCTGGGATTTTAATTTGGTTACCTTTATCACACCTGTCCCCCCTAATTATTATTCTCAAAAATAGGCAGCATAGGGGAGGTGCTCCCCCCCGCTGCCTTACACTTCCTAGCGTTTGAGGTTGGCTAATTCCTGCAGCATTTCATCAGATGTAGTAATAATCTTGGAATTGGCCTGGAAACCACGCTGGGTAACAATCATCTCGCTGAACTCCTGCGCCAGGTCAACATTAGACATCTCCAGCGACCCGGGGGTGAATTTGCCCCGGCCGCCGGTTTCACTGGAGCCGATCTGGGGCTCGCCCGAATTGTTGGACTGGGAGAACATGCTGTCGCCCGCCTTATTGAGACCGCCGGGATTATTAAATACCGCCAGCGCCACCTGGGCCAGCGTCTGTTGTTCACCATTGGTAAAGGTGCCGACAATCACGCCGGCCTGATTGATGGTCACCGAGTTCAGGGTGCCGGCGGCATACCCGTCCTTGCCGGTGGCCTTGGCTGTCGATTCCCCCCCGTACTGGGTCAGAGCGGAAAAATCAGGCGTTATCGTGAAAGCCCCGGCCCCGGCATAAGGCCCGCCGGCAGGGTCGATGGTCATTGTGTTGATGGTGCTGGTCTGATCATAGGTGCCGTCGGCATTGAACCTGATAGTGGAGGGTGTGGCTGTAATATTACCAACAATTACCCCTGAGTCATCAACAACTGTGCCATTAGGTGTAAAGCTCCAGGTATTTTCACCAGTCTTCATAAAAGTACCTTTTACACTATAGGGATTCCCCTGTACGTCATATACAGTAATGGAGGTTGGGACAGCGGAAGAAGTGCCATAGGCATCCAACACAGCCTGGGCGGCATTGGTGGCGGCAGTGGCCGCTGCAGTAGCCGCTGCCGCCGCTGCCGTTGCAGCCGTGGCCGCCGTGGTGGCGTTAATCGCAGCGTCACTCGCTTCACTGGCGGCAAGCATTGCCGCACTTGTCATAGAAGCATCGGCTGTAGCGGCCGCTGCCGCTACAGCCGTTTCGTCAGCGGTACCCGCAACCAGATCGTCAGTTACCGTTTTCAATGCATCGGCATCATTTTTTGCCGCTGTCGCTAAACTTAATGTTGCCGGTGATGCTGCCGTTACTGCCAATGCAGCAGCGCTTACAGCGGCGACTACAGCATTTTGAACAGAGGTTGGTGTAGCGCCGGCAACTCCTGCTGCTAAATCATCTGCCTCTTTTTTCGCAGCCGCCATCGCGAGTTTAGCCGCATCGATAGCAGCCTTGGCGGCATCGGCAGTGGTTTTGGCCGTGTCGGCAGCGGTTTTGGCCGCATCGGCAGCGGTTTTATTATTGTCGGCGATGACCTTAGCCGCATCAGCAGCCACTTTGGCCGCATCGGCAGCCGCCTGCTCAGCCGGTGTGCCGATCGCTTTGGCGCCGGCCGACAAGTTATTGGTATAGATTATTTTGCTGGATACCTGGGCGGGCATGGAGGCACCCACCGGGATCTGGATGGCGGCGGCATCCTGCTTGCTGTCAATGACCCCGCTGGCATCGGCTTTCCAGCCCATGACCTTATAGCCGGTGCCGGGCACGATAAAATTGCCGGCCGTGTCGAAATCAAAGGCGCCGGCCCGGGTATATACCTGGCTCTGGCCGTCACTCAACACGAAAAACCCCTGGCCGGAGATGGACAAATCGGTTTGCTTGCCGGTTGGCTGCGGGCTGCCGTCGGTAAAGATGGTATCAATACTGGCCAGGCTCATGCCCATCCCAATCTGCAGCGGGTTGGTGCCGCCTCGGTTGGCGGTGGCCGACGAAGCCCCCTTGATGGTCTGGCTTAACATATCCTGAAACGTTACCCGGCTGGCTTTAAAGCCGACGGTATTCACGTTGGCAATATTATTGCCGATTACATCCATGCGGGTCTGATGGTTTTTCAGACCGGATACACCGGCAAACAATGAACGCATCATAGTAAATCAAAACCTCCCAATTTGTAATATGACAGGGCTGCTTCAGTCAGTCGGCAGCCGGCGGGCTTCCTTAAGAGGTCCAGCCCTCAAATAATTACGGCACTGTCAATGTTGGTAAACACATTGTCTTTAATGCTGGCGCCGTCTATCGCGGTAATCACCGTCTTATTCTTGACACTGACAACAAATGCCAGATTGTCATTCATGAGAATCAGCGACTCCCTGGCGCCTTTTTGCGCAGCTTTATCCACCGCCTGGCTGAGCTTGCTAAGCTGACTGCCGTCAAGCTGAATCTTGCGGCTTTGTAAACGCTGCAACGCATGCTGGGAGAACTTTACACCGGCAATTTCCTGTTCCAGCAGCTGGTTGAAGCTGGGGCCGGGATTTGTTTTGTTCGGGCTTATTCCCCCGGGAGAGGCTGCGGGTTTACTAGGCGGGGCGGCAGGACTGAGCGGTTGATACGGGTTATAAATCCGGTTGTCGGTCATTCTTCAGGAGGAGTACTTTTCGGTACTTGGACAGACACTACCTGACTCAAGTCCAGCGCGATATCGCCGATAATCAGTTTCGGCTGCCCTTCAATCATCCGCACAGACTGAACGATCCCCGTCCATTCCTCCGCATTGCCGTCAAGCCAGTTTACCTGCATGCCGATCAGACCGCTGGCCTGCGACATAACCATTGATGAATTCATGTTCTGCATCTGCTCCAGGCTGGAAAACTGGGCCATCTGGGCAATAAACTCCTTGTCCTCCATAGGGTTCATCGGGTCCTGATACCGCAGCTGCACAGTCAGCAGTTTCAGGAAATCGTTTTTGCCAAGATCGTCGTTTTTCTTCCGGGTAGCATCGGTACTATTGGTTGTGGTTTTACTGCCGACACCATAAACATCCATGTTAGCGACCTCCTTTAAATACGGTAATCAACGCCTGCCTGGCCACCGGTGCCGTTCATTTTTCCGGCCTCCATTTCCGCCACAATCGCCTCGACAAACTCGCCGCTATTTTTTTTGTTGGTAAGTTTGGCAAATTGCTGGCGTGAGTTGCGCTCCTGGTCATGATTGGGCAAAAACTGGCTTAAGCCGGCATATACGCCTACATTTTCCACTTTAAGACCACTACTGGCCAACTCCTGTTTAAGCTGGGGCAGGGAGGCCTCAATCAGGCTGCGCACTTCGGGGTTGTTGGAATGGAAACTGGCATTAACCGCCCCGTTCTCGACAACCACTTTCAGGGTAAGCTCCCCCAGATGCTCCGGTTTCAGCTTGATAACCATGGCCGTGTTCTGCAGCTTGGTAATAACCCGGGATTGCTCTACAATCTGGTCGACGACCTGATACATATCAGCCGCCGGGCCGGTTGGCAGCTTACCCTCGGCAGCCTGGCCGGCAAGGGCGTCTGTCGTTTTAGACAGCAGGGCGGTTTCCAGCCCCGGCAGGAACAGCGAAGGCGTTCCTTCCTTCAAATTGGCATTGGCAGGTTGGGGGGAAAGCGCCTGTTCAAACAAAGCGGAATCGGCCAGGCTTTCTTGTTGCCCCTCGCCGGCATCCTGCCGGGAAGTCCCCGCCGGTGAAGCTGCGGCCGTAACGGGAAGCGCCGGCTGCTGCTCCGTGTCAGCAGTAAGTACCGCTGCCGCTTGTTGCTCTGTTGCCCGCATTGCCTCTTTACCAGGGACGGCGAGTACGGTCTGCGCCACTGCGGACTGAGTCAGGTCGGCGGCGATCGCTGTAGCTGGTTCGGCCATGACCGGGTTAACCGGGAGCTGGGCCTGGCCGGTCTGCACGCCGGCGGGCCTGGCGTCCAGGTGCGGTACCCCGTCAGCCTCAACTGGGACGGCAGCCGCCATGGGTTGCCTGGCCGGTTGCGCCGGCAATACCGGAACTGACGGCACTGCAGCCGTTTCCGGACTGGCGCTGTCTACGCTGGCAGCGATTGCCGCCACTTCAGTCGTCAAGGCGGCCTCAGCCCCGGCTGCAGGCAGCAGATAGGCGCCGGTAACGGCTGGGAGCATCTGGGAAAACAGGCCGGTATTGGCCACAGCCATTGCCTGCTGGCCAAGCTGCGTCAGGTCGGCCGGTTCGCTGTCGGCCGGCGCTGCCGCCAGTTCTTCCCGGACCGGTTGAGCCGGTATTTGGCTGTTCGCTGTATTGCCGGTTTTTTTGACCGGGCTTGGTATGCCGCCTGGCGGCATAGGGCTGCCGGCCTGCTTAGCCTCATTGGTGCTTGCCTGCTCCCGGGCCGCAGCCAGTGCCTTGTCCGCTTTAGCGACCGAGCCGCTAAGGGTGTCGCTAAAGGACTGCTGCTTACTGTTCGGTCTGGCGGCAGTGCTTTTGCCGGCCCCGGCCGGCTTGGCCGCCGGCTGAACAGGCAGCATATTCTGAGCTGTATTCATTTTTTCACCTCCTTTCCCGGTTTTTATTTATGTTAAAGGTTCGGCAGCTGGGCCTTGCCTCTAAGCATATCCTGCGTAAGACTGGCAGCGCGTTTAGAATCAAACCGGGCCAGTATTTTGGCTACCTGCTCCTCCTCCATTTTACTGAAAATCGCCACGACAGTAGCATCATCAAGCTCTTGCATAATTGTGGTGGCTTCGTCCGGTTTCATACTGCCATACAGCCGGGCTAGTCTGCCAATGCGCTTGTTTTCTTCCTGCTGCCTGAGCTTATCCTGTTTTTCCAGATCTTCCGGGGTAATCAGGTCCGGGGTAATGACCTGGGGTACCGGGAACGCACTGGCCGGCTTCTGACTCTGCTCAGGCTGAACCGGAGCCTCCTGCCCGGCAGATGTATCGTCTTCGGCAAGGTCCACCGGTTCAAAATTGGTTTTGGGCAAATAGCTGCCAATCACCGGATATTGGTCAAGCTTCATATCCCTGGCCAGTTTTGCCACATCAATGAATTGGAAGTAAACACCGGCCGCAAAGCCGATTGTGACTAAAATCAACAAGGTTACTAACATAGCCAGCACTTTAAGCCCAAGGCCTGAACCGGACGGAGGCTGCTGTTTCGGATTGGCAACATTTTTGTTTGGTTTTTCAGCCATAATTAGTCAAGGCTCCTCTACTTAGCCAGCGCTAATACCCTGGTCACATAGTTGCGTGTTTCACTGTACGGAGGAACACCATTATAGTTCTTTACCGCCTGTGGTCCGGCATTATAAGCAGCGACGGCTTTGGTAACATCGCCGGCAAACATAGTCAGCATCTGTTTAAGATAGCGGACGCCACCGTCAATATTCTCGCGGGGGTCGTTAATATTGCGCACCCCGAGCGAACGGGCCGTTGCCGGCATCAGCTGCATCACACCGGTGGCGCCGGCCGGCGAAACAGCCGCAGGGGACAGGCCGGATTCAGCCTCGGCCACAGCCATAGCGAGCTTAGGATCAACACCATATTTGGCAGCGGCAAGCTCAATCATCCTGGCCACATCACCCTGGGTTACACCCGGGCTGGCTGCGGGCTTGTCTGGCCGCAGGGCGGCAGCAGCCTTGTCCAGGGCGCCGGCAAAGTCACCGGCAGCACTGTTGGGCGAAAAACGCCGCTCAATCTCTGTGATCCGCTGCATAACCTGATTTATCCCTTGTATCATTGTATTCCCCTCCCCCTGTTGCGCCCAAAAGCCTGCGTTCCCAGCTCATCGAGAATCTTTTGTTCGTCCTGCAGCAATTCCTCCCGGTATTGGGCCAGGCATTTTTCGCGCAGGTTGCTCACAAGTTTCCGTTGCTGAATGGCGTTTTCCAGCTCTGTCAGGCATTCCTGCCGCCGGCCGGCTGCTTTCGCCACCTGTGTTTGCTGCTCACTGATCATCCTGTTAATTGTATCGGTATAATCACTGAATGTCTTAAGAGTCTCGACCGTCAGGCTGCCGGCAGACTGTTTCCGGCTGAAGGAGGCCAGGTTGGCAGCAAGGCTGTCCTGAAACCCGGCTAGCCGGGCCTGCTCTTTATGCAAGGCTTCCGTAGCTTCAGCCAGTTTGATCTGAGCCCGCTCCTCCTGCATCTGCCTGAATTTTAACAAGGTTTCAAGACGGAAACGGAATTTTTTCATGTCCAGCCACCTTAATGAGTTTAGGCAACAAGTTGCTTGAGCCGTTCAATGGTTTCCAGCACCGGCGTATTTTCATGCACATCCTGCTGCAGGAAGCTGGTTATACCCCCAATAACCTCAATCGCTTTATCAATATTGGCGTTGCTGCCGCGGGCATAGGCGCCAATGTTGATCAGGTCCTCGGCCTCGCGGTAGGTGGCCAGCAGTCTGCGCAGCCGCTGAGCGCACTGCACATGCTCTTTCTCGGCGATCTCCAGCATAACCCGGCTGACACTGCTGAGCACGTCAATGGCGGGATAATGGTTTTGCGCCGCCAGGTTCCTGGATAAAACGATATGGCCGTCGAGAATGCTGCGGACCGCATCGGCAATCGGCTCATTCATATCATCCCCGTCGACAAGCACTGTATAAATTCCGGTTATTGAGCCCCGGTCCCCGGTCCCTGATCGTTCCAGCAGTTTAGGCAGCATGGCAAATACCGACGGTGTATACCCTCTGGTGGCCGGCGGCTCGCCGACTGTCAGGCCGATTTCCCGCTGGGCCATGGCAAACCGGGTCACAGAGTCCATCATCAGCATGACATCCAGCCCCTGATCCCGGAAATACTCGGCAATGGCCGTAGCCGTCATCGCCCCCTTGAGCCTGACCAGCGCCGGCTGATCGGAGGTGGCCACAACAACGACCGACCGTTTTAATCCCTCTTCACCTAAATCACGCTCAATAAATTCCCGCACTTCCCGGCCCCGTTCACCAATAAGGGCAATCACGCTAATATCCGCTTCCGTGTTGCGGGCGATCATCCCCAGCAAAGTGCTTTTGCCAACACCGCTGCCGGCCATGATGCCCACCCGTTGCCCGCGCCCCAGGGTTAGCACACTGTCAATAGAGCGCACGCCCACAGCCAGCTTGTCCAGTATGCGCCGCCGGTTTAACGGCGGTGGCGGCATGGCGCTCAGCGGATACTGGGTACTGGTGATCAGCGGTCCCTTGCCGTCAATCGGATTACCGAGACCGTCAAGCACGCGGCCCAACAGCTGCCGGCCGACATTGACCCTGAGCAGCCTGTGAGCAGATATCACTTCGCAGCCCGGTCCAATCCCCTGCATCTCACCGACAGGCATCAGCAGGACCCGGTTTTCTCTAAACCCCACAACCTCGGCCGGAATAGGCTCGCTTTGATTGCGCGGATGGATGTAGCATAATTCCCCCAGGTTGACATTGGGTCCCTGCGACTCAATAACCAAGCCGATAATCTGGGTAATCTTCCCATTCAGTTTCATGGTATCGGCGTTATGTATAGCCGACAGATATTTGGCAGCATCAAATACAGTATTCATGGCAGTGTTTCCTGAATGGCTTTATACACCATTTCCAGTTTTGTATCCAGCTTCGCATCAACAGTCCCCAGGGCGGTGTCAATGACACAGCCGCCGGCGGCGACGGTCTGGTCGGCGCTGACGCTAACCGCCTGCTCTCTGCCCACCATAAGCTGCAAATCATGTTTAGCCAATAGCACCATCTCATACTCGCCAGGGTTAACGCGGATAACAATGTGGTCCTGATCGCGGACTTTTGCCAGTGCTTCTTTCACTATCGGCAGTATCGTTGCCGGGTTTTCTTCAATCTCCCTGGCTATTACTTTGCCGGCAACAGCCAGGGCAATCTCAACAATTTGCCGTTCGGCATCAATAATCATCTGCTGTGCGTCCTGTTCAGCCACCTTGACCAGCCGGTCAGCCTTTGCCAGCGCTTGTTGCAGGCTTTGCTGCATTTCGGCCTGCGCCGCCTGCCTCCCTTCCTCCAAGCCGGTCTCGTAGCCCTGGGCATGGCCTTCTTCCCGGGCCGCACAGGCCAACTCCCGGGCCCGGGTCTCAGCGTCAGCCAGGCAGCGGTCCGCTGCGGCCTGCGCCTGAGCGAGGATGTTGTCAGCGGCTTTCTGCACCTCTGCCAACGAGATTTCCGGGATTACCGGCTCCGGTTCTACTTCACACACCGGTTCGGGTTCGGGTACCGGCGGCCGGTATTTGATAATTACCGGCGCAGTTCTTTCACATAATACGCGTTTTAGTATTTTAGACAATGATCTCGTCTCCTTTGCCACGGGAAACCACAATCTCACCTGATTCCTCAAGCCGACGAATGTTATTGACTATTTTCTGCTGCGCTTCCTCAACATCTCTTATGCGGACAGGCCCCATATACTCAATTTCTTCCCGGAGCATCTCCGCCGCCCGTTTGGAAATATTTTTATAGATTTTGTTGGCAACCTCGCCTGAGGTCGCTTTCAGGGCCAATGCCAGGTCTTTGTTGTCAATCTCCCGGAGTACAAGCTGAAGGGACCTGTCGTCAAGCAGCACAATATCCTCGAATACGAACATCCGTTTTTTGATCTCTTCTGCCAGTTCGGGGTTCTGCACTTCCATATTTTCTATAATCGTACGTTCCGTAGTCCGGTCAACCCGGTTAAGTATTTCCACAATCGAATCCACGCCACCGGCGGCGGTAAAGTCCTGCGTTACCAGCGATGACAGCTTGCGTTCCAAAATTCTTTCGACATCGCGGATAACATCAGGCGAGGTACGGTCCATGGTCGCAATGCGCCTGGCAACATCCACCTGCCGTTCCGGCGCTAAGGCCGATACAATGGCGGCTGATTGTTCCGGTTGCAGGTAAGCCATAATTAAGGCAATGGTTTGCGGATGTTCATTTTGAATGAAGTTAAGCAGCTGGCTCGGATCCGTTTTGCGGGCAAAGTCGAAGGGGCGTATCTGCAGGCTGGTGGTCAGCCGGTTGATAATGGATACCGCTTTCTCTGCGCCCAATGCCTTTTCCAGTACTTCCCGGGCATAATCCAGACCACCATTGCTGATGTATTCCTTGGCTAAACACATTTGATGAAATTCAGCCAGTACTTTATCTTTTTGTTCTTGTGACAATTTGCGCTGGTTGGCAATTTCCAGCGTTAATTTTTCTATCTCATCTTCACGCATGTGTTTTAATACCTGGGCTGAGATGTCAGGACCTAAAGCGATTAATAAGATTGCTGCTTTTTGTTTGCCTGTCAATTCATTTGACTGGTACATGTCCCAGACCCCTCCCACTATTCTTCCGCCAACCAGGTCTTGATCAGCTGAGCCACATCTTCAGGCCGCGATTTTGCATATTTTTCGACTGTACTGCGCTGTTCTGCCCGCTCTTTCTCCTGGGCGGTCAGCTCTTTTATTGCTGCCTGCTCTTCGGCCTCAGCAATCGGCTGGGGCTGAACATCAAGAGCTTCGACCAATTCTTCCTGCTGACGTCGTTGAGTATACCTGCGAAGCAAATAAAGTATAGCAATAATGGCAATAACGAGCAGTCCCACTTTAAGCATAAGTGCCTGTTGCTCTTGTCTGGCAAGCGCTTCTTCATCCTGCCGCTGTCTGTCTGCCAGTTCGGTGCTGAATTGAATGCTTTCCACAGCGATACTGTCGCCGCGGGCCGGATTAATACCGATGGCACTGGCTACTGTTTTGCTCAGGCTCTCTTGCTGGTCTCTCGGCACAGCGGCATCCACGAGTACAGCCACCGTTACCCGTTTGATCGAGCCTGGTGTACTAACGACTTTTTCTTTGGTTTCATTGATCTCAAAGTTACGGATTGCTTCTCTTTTCTCATAATTGGACTGAGAGTTATTGCTTGCTACATAACCGGGAATATTAGAGGTCGTGCCCGGCACGCCGCCCGGAGCCCCGGAGTTGCCGGTATAGTTTTCGCTCACTTCCTGGGAACTGCGAATTATGCCTTTATCATCAACAACCGGTTCAAATATCTGTCTGTCCAACGTACGCTGGTCAAAATTAAGCTCGACATTGACCCTGGCAGCCGCTTTCCCAACACCTAGGGTTTGATCAAGCAAGGATTGCACGTTTTTTTGCAAATCTTCCTGTACTTTCTTGGTCATCTCAAACTGGGTCAACGTCGTTGTGCCAGCCATTCGCGCTTCTTCGGACTGCTCATTCAATACCCGGGCCAGATGGTCGACAACGGTGATATTTTCTGGCTTCAGCCCCTGCACACTATGCGCCACCAGGTTGACAATGCCGTTGATCTGTTGCAGCGACAACTGGGTCGAGGGTTTCAGCTTAAGCATGATAGACGCCGTGGCCGGCTTCTCGCTTTTTTTATACAGGCTGTCTTCGGACATAACAATATGTACCCTGGCTTTTTCCACTTCCTCCATTTGCTCAATCGTCCGGGTAAGCTCACCCTGGATGGCCTGCAATAACTGAACCTTATTCTGGAACTCGGTGGTCCCGAATTTATTCTGTTCAAATATTTCAAAGCCTTTGCTCCCCCGCGGCAAACCCTGGCTGGCTAAATCAAGCCTGAGCTTGTGCACGTCTTTGGCTGGCACTAAAATAACTGTGCCATTACTGCCTGTTTGCACCTCATACGGGACTTTCATTTCTTTTAACTTCGCAGTAACCTGACCTGCATCTTCGGCCTCAAGAGTAGTAAATAAAGGCACATTATCAGGGCGGCCGCCCCACCAGTAGCTCCAAGACAAAACAGCTAAAAATATGCATGCGGCTGTACCAAGAATAATGTACCTGTGTTTATTATTCATATTTTGCCAAAGGCGCAGAGACTGTTCTTTCAAGTCAGCCATGTCTCCACCCTTTCAGTTAAGGAAAGTATATATTTAACTAAATATATTATAAAAGGTACTCTTGGTAATGCTGATTTTTTTCACTTCGGCATTACACCTGCATCCTCATTACTTCCTGATAGGCATCGACAATTTTAGTGCGGACTTGCATCGTAAGCTGCAGGGCAATTGATGCTTTTTCAGCAGCAATTGTAACTTCGGCCACATCCTGAATCTTGCCGGCAGCAAGGTTGAGTCTCGCCTGCTGGGCTTCACCCTGCAGTTCATTAACGTTGGTTAACGCCTCTTGCAGATATTCACCGAAGGCTTTTTCCGGCTGCCGGGGGCTGTCGGGCGCATCTGTTGCCGGCAGCGTACCTTTCACAGGCATTAATTTCAAAGCTTCTATTTGCATGTTATTCTCCTACCTTCCGATGTCCAGAGCCTTGGCAGCCATACTTTTGGCGGCGTTGACCGCTGCTACGTTCGCTTCATACGCTCTCGACGCAGTAATCATATCGACCATTTCCGTGACAATATTCACATTAGGCATCTCAACATAACCCTCACGGTTAGCATCCGGATGATCGGGATCATACATAAGCTTAAGCGGAGCATTGTCTTTAATAATGCCGGTTACCCGCACGCCGTCGCCGGCATCCATTTGACGGGAAAGGATCTGACCAAACGAAGCCTGGCCGGACCGGGGTTCAAACACCACCATTTGCCGGTGGTAAGCACCGCCTTCCGCCGTGCGGGTCGTGTTGGCGTTGGCTATATTATTAGAGATAACATCCATGCGCAGCCGTTCCGCCGTCATGCCGGAGGCAGCGGCATCAATAGCCCGGAACATTCCCATAATCAGCGTCTCCCTTCATTAATCGCAGACTTAATTCCTGAAAAATATTTATTCAGTTGTTGAGCAACGGCATCGTAATAAATAGAGTTTTTTGACAGGCTGGCCATCTCACTGTCAATATCCACATTGTTGCCGTCACTGCGCAGCGAAGTGGTGGTAATGGTGTTAACCGTCGGTTCAACCTGCAGGCCTGACTTTAGCGGCAGATGACGGGCGTGAGTCCGGGCAATCGGCGTAGTGTTGGGATTCAGCGCCAATGCCAGCTGATCTTCAAAGCTCACTTCGCTCTTTTTAAATTTCGGGGTATTTACATTGGCAATATTGTTGCTGATTACTTTATGGCGAAGTGAGGCTGCACCCAACGCTTTTTCCAGTACCGAAACCTGAGTCGATTTTAAAAGTGAGTTAAGCATTGCTAGCCCTCCTGTTAATTTTACATCCATCCCACTTTTTACTAAACGTTATTTGTGCTTTTTGATCTTATGCATATTTCTACATAATGCGCAGAAATCCTCTATAAATCTGCTTAAGTTTTTGTAAATAGGGCCAAAAGTCCTAGGGGGCAAACGGGGTGTAGGTATTCGGAACTATAAAATCCGGGCCTGCCTCAATTAGGCAAAAAAAATCCAGCTGCAGTGAATACAGCTGGATAAATATACAGATTATTTCTTTAATTTTTTCAATTCATCCAATAACCGCTCATTCAGCACCTTGATATAAGTTCCCTTCATGCCCAGCGATTTCGATTCAATGACACCGGCACTCTCAAACTTCCGCAGCGCATTGACAATAACAGAACGGGTAATGCCGACGCGGTCGGCGATTTTACTGGCCACCAGCAGCCCTTCATTCCCTTCAAGCTCACTTAAAATGTGCATTACCGCTTCGAGCTCGGAGTAGGATAAAGTGCCTAATGCCACTTGCACAGTCGCTTTTTTCCTGGCTTCCTCCTCAATCTTCTCACTGCGGTCTCTGAGCATTTCCATGCCGACAACCGTTGCGCCATATTCTGCCAGTACCAGATCATCATCGGTAAACTCAGCGCTGAATTTGGCGACAATCAGGGTGCCAATGCGGTCACCCACACCATGAATAGGCACAATAGTTGTAAATTTGTCGTTAAACATGCAGCTTGTGCCATCGCTAAAGGTGCACAAACCGCCTTCCAGCCTAAGATTCGGCGAAGTCAGGTCGATCTTTTGCAGCCAGTTTACATAGCGTTCAGGAAATTTACCCATTTGCAATACTTTATCCCGCATAAGATCACACTCAAAATCATCAATCAACGCAAATCCCAGGACCGAGCCGTCTTTACTTACAATATAAACATTAGCGGCCATAACTGTGCTGAGGACTGTGGCGACCTCGCTATATTCAACATTTTCCGATTTCTGAAGCAGTTTGTTGATGGTACGCGTGCGTTCCAACAATGACGACATAATATTCCCCTACCTTTCATAATAAGACAAATAAGCTATAAAATATAGTGACTTAAATCCTGATTAACCACAATGTGGTCTAATTTCGCTTTTACATACTCACGGTTAATAATAATCAGCTTCTCCCCTGCGTCTGGAGCATCAAAAGCCAGATCTTCCAACAGCTTTTCCAGGATGGTATGTAATCGGCGGGCGCCGATATTTTCTGTCTGGAGGTTTACCTTGCAAGCGATGTCTGCCAGTTCATCAATAGCGTCCTCTGTAAACTCGATTTTTATACCTTCCGTCTCCAGGAGACTGATATATTGCTTAATCAGCGCATTCGCCGGTTCGGTCAGTATTTGACGCAAATCTTCCTTAGACAAATTAGTCAGTTCAACCCGGATGGGGAACCGCCCCTGCAATTCAGGTATTAGGTCCGAGGGTTTGGAAACATGGAAAGCGCCGGCAGCAATAAATAAGATATGATCTGTTTTCACCGGCCCGTATTTAGTTACGACCGTAGACCCTTCAACAATCGGCAATATATCACGCTGAACACCTTCCCGCGAGACATCCGGGCCGGAACTCTGCCCCCGGCCGGCAATCTTGTCAATCTCATCAAGAAAGATAATCCCCGAGTCTTCGGCAAGGCTTACCGCATTTGTCGTAACCTCATCCATATCAATCAGCTTTTGTGCTTCTTCCTGGATAAAAATCTTCCGGGCGCTGGCAATCGTTACTTTCCGTTTTTTTTGTTTTTTGGGCAGCAGATTCCCTAGCATATCTTGAATATTCATACCCATTTCCTCGATCCCGGTGCCGGCAAACATCCCCATTGCCGGCTGCGTGGCATCTTCGACCGTAATCTCGATGAGTTCGTCTTCCAGTTCGCCGCTGCTAAGGCGTTTCCGCCACCATTCCCGGCCGGTAGTGAAGGCCTGAGATTCTTCCGGTTCCGGCGGCTTTTCCTGGCTGGCACCCATGCCGCCGGCAAACAGCATTTCAAAAGGATTACGGGTAGATTCTTTTTTTACCGGCGGCACAAAATGATCAAGGATGCGCTCCTCCGCCAGCACCTTGGCCTTATCATTTACTTCAATAATTTTATGTTGCTTGACCATCCGGATGGATGTTTCCACCAGGTCCCGCACCATAGATTCGACATCACGCCCCACATAACCTACTTCAGTAAATTTGGTTGCTTCGACTTTAACAAAAGGGGCATTCACAAGTTTGGCCAGGCGCCTGGCGATTTCTGTCTTACCAACACCGGTAGGACCGATCATTAGGATATTCTTAGGGATAATCTCTTCCTTAAGCTCTGCTGGCAGTCTCTTGCTGCGCCAACGATTTCTCAGAGCCACGGCCACTGATCTTTTCGCTTGCTGCTGACCGATAATATACTTGTTTAATTCACTGACTATCTCTTTTGGTGTAAGTTCCAGCAAAATCATCCCCCCTTTTAACTATAACTCTTCCACAGTAATATGGTCATTTGTGTATACACAAATATTGGCGGCAATCTCCAGGGCAGTCCGGGCAATAGCCGCAGCCGGCAAAGCCGAATGCTGCACCAGTGCTCTGGCCGCGGCCAGGGCGTAAGGCCCCCCGGACCCAATAGCGGTAACACCATCATCTGGTTCAATAACCTCGCCATTGCCGGAAATAATAAGCAGATGAGCAGCATCAACAACAATCAACAGCGCTTCCAGCCGCCTTAAAACGCGGTCAGAACGCCACTCCTTGGCCAGTTCAACCGCTGCTCTCATCATGTTGCCGTTGTACTCTTCCAGCTTTCCTTCAAACTTCTCAAATAAAGTAAAGGCGTCCGCCACCGAACCGGCAAACCCGGCTAATACTTTACCATGGTAAAGCCGGCGGACTTTTTTGGCATTATGCTTCATCACCGTGTTTTGACCAAAAGTTACCTGCCCGTCACCAGCTATGGCAGTTTTCCCCTGATAGCGAACCGCAACAATTGTTGTAGCATGGAACATAAGTATCACCTCCGAGGAAATTTAGGCTCGTGGATGAGATTTTTTATAACTCGCTTTGAGCCTTTCGGTGCTTACATGGGTATAAAGCTGGGTTGTCGATAAATTGACATGCCCTAACAGTTCTTGCACGGACCGCAGGTCAGCGCCATTGTTCAAAAGATGGGTGGCAAAAGTATGCCTGATACTGTGAGGAGTAACATGTTTGGCAATTGCCAGCGCCTCAACATATCTCTCGACAATACGGCGGATGCTCCTGTCGGTAAGTGGTCCACCCCGGTTATTGACAAACAGGCGCTGATGGATTTTTTCTTTTTGCCGGCCATACTCACCGGGCTTAGCACACAGTTTGCTGCGCGAACTGGCCAGGTAGCTTTCCAGAATTCGGGCCGCACTCCGGCCAATAAGGACCAGCCTTTCCTTGGCCCCCTTGCCGGAAACAATAATTGTGCGGCCGGCAAAATCAATATCCTGCAGGTTAATCCCGGCAAGTTCACTTACCCGGGCCCCGGTTGCGTACAGGACTTCCAGTACCGCCCTGTCCCGCAGGCCCAACGGACTGTTGTCCGGCAAGGAAAGCAAATCGCTGATTTCATCGGGGTCAAGAAAAACCGGCAGCTTTTTTTCCAGCTTAGGTGTTCTGATAGTAGTAAACACATTTTCAGAAATGATGCTTTCCCGGCATAAAAACCGGAAAAACGACCTAAGCGCCGCAATTCGTCGCATAATGGTCGCTTTAGCATACTGCTCGGATTTTAAATAAGCCAAATAACTGCGAATTAAAACCGGAGTAATCTGAATAAGCAGAGCCTCCTCAGCCCCTTGCCTAGACACAAAATCCATAAACTGCAGAATGTCACGCTGGTAATTGTGAATAGTGTGCTGGGATGCGTTTTTTTCAATTTTTAGGTACAACATAAACTGATCCAGCAGTTGGTATATGTAATCCAATTCTTTACTTTTAGCCATGTCACTCGATCTTTCGTCTGTTACCTGATTCTGGTCTTGCGGAAATTACTATTATACTAACATACCTGCTATAATTCCGCAAGATTATTGTCAAATTATTCAAATAAATTCTCCATTACCTGCAATGCCCTTTCAGCAATGGCTTTATTTTTCAGCTTCTTATCTTTCATTTTATGCCCCAGCGGCGGCAACAGACCAAAATTTATATTCATCGGCTGAAAACCAGCCGGATCTGCCTGCGTAATATAACGGCATAAGGCGCCATGGGCTGTTGCCGCCGGAAATACCAGCGGTTCCAGGCCACGTACTATCCTGGCGGCATTAATCCCTGCTATCAGGCCGCTGGCGGCTGATTCCACATATCCCTCAACCCCCGTAATCTGCCCGGCAAACAGGATCTGCCGGTGTGCCTTCAGCTGCAAAGTCGGTTCCAGTAAGACCGGCGAATTAATAAATGTATTCCGGTGCATCACTCCGTACCTGACAAATTCAGCATTTTCCAAGCCGGGAATAAGTCGGAATACCCGCTTTTGTTCCGGCCATTTAAGATGGGTCTGGAAACCGACAATATTAAATAATGATGCGGAAAAATTGTCCTGACGGAGCTGCACGACCGCGTAAGGGATTTCTCCCGTCCCGGGATTTTTCAGGCCAACAGGTTTCATTGGCCCAAACCGCATGGTGTCAATGCCCCTGGCGGCCATCGATTCTATCGGCATACAGCCTTCGAAGACAACCATCTTTTCAAACTCCTTGCCCGGGGCAACCTCGGCCTGGGTCAGTTCCTGCCAAAAGCGTTCATACTGCGCCTTATCCAGTGGGCAGTTCAGATAATCGTCAGCCCCTTTGCCATAGCGGGAAGCACGGTAAATAATAGCCATATTCAGTGAATCGGCGGTCACAATCGGCGCGGCCGCATCATAAAAATACAAATAATCACTGCCGGTCAACCGGCCGATCTCACCGGCTAAAGCCGGTGACGTCAGCGGTCCGGTGGCAATAACCAGCGGCCGGGCTGCAGGGATTTGCGCCAGTTCGGTATGGCTAACGGTAACCCGGGGATGCTTGACAAGGGTCTCGGTAATCATCTGGCTGAACGCAGTGCGGTCAACGGCCAAAGCCCCCCCGGCCGGCACGCAATTTGCATCGGCCGCCTTCATAATCAGGGAGTTAAGCCTTCTCATTTCCTCTTTCAGCAGGCCCACCGCATTTTCAACCGCCGCCGCCCGCAGGGAGTTGCTGCAGACCAGCTCGGCAAACTGGCCGGTATGATGGGCCGGGGTCATAACCTGGGGGCGCATTTCATATAAATCCACATCGATGCCGGCTTCAGCCAGCTGCCAGGCAGTTTCACTGCCGGCCAGGCCAGCTCCGATTACAGTAACTTTAGCCACTTTTTTTCCTCCGGTTGGCAGCAGGCTTTTTCGCTTTAGCCTGATTCTCATTATCGCCTGTTTTTGCAGGCGTTGCTTTATTCTCAGGTGTTTGCCGGGTTGAGCAGTTTTCGTTGCTGCATGCGGCCGCAACACCGCCATTTTTATATTTGTGCCGCACCATAAAGGCGCCGCACACCTGGCAATTTTCCTTCAGCGGCAGATCCCAGGTATTAAAATCACATTCCGGATAGTTTTCACAACCATAAAAAACCCGGCGCCGTTTAGTCTGACGTTCCACAATCGCCCCCTGGCATTTGGGACACTTGACGCCGGTATCTTTTAAAATCGGCTTCGTGTTGCGGCAGGCCGGAAAACCCGGGCAGGCTAGAAAATTCCCGTACCGTCCCTGCTTAACGACCATCAGCCGGCCACAATTTTCACAAGGAATATCAGATACCTCAACAGGCAGCTCGACAGGCCCGATTGCTTCTTCAGCAAAACTCAGGTCTTTGGCAAAGGGGCCATAAAATTGTTCCAGAACACTTAACCAGGATGCATCGCCTTCCGCAATTTCGTCTAATTGATCTTCCATCCCGGCCGTAAATTCGGCATCGACAATTTTATCAAAATACTGCTTCAAAAGATCAAGTACCACAAAACCCAGTTCAGTGGGAAAAAATCTTTTATCGACCCGTTCCACGTAGCCCCGGTCAACAATTGTTTCGATTGTCGGGGCATAGGTACTGGGCCTGCCAATCCCTTTTTCCTCCAGTGTTTTAACCAGTGATGCCTCCGTATAGCGGGGCGGCGGTTCGGTAAAATGCTGGCGGGGATCGATTTTACTTAGCTTTAAGACCTGCCCGGGGGTGAGAACAGGCAGGGTGGTTTCATGATCCAGGTCACTGTCGGCGGTTTGCTCTATTTCTTTGCCTTTACCAATTGTACCGCTGAACGCAGCTAAAAAACCCGGGAACTTAAGCTGGGAGCCGGTAGCCTTCAGTTTATAGCGGCCGGCAGTAATCTCGATGGTAAGGGTGTCATAGACGGCAGCGGTCATCTGGCTGGCCATAAATCTTTCCCAGATAAGCGTATATAATTTTAGTTGATCTTTGCTGAGATTTTTATCAATCGCGGCCGGGGCCAGTTCAAGGCTGGTGGGCCTGACCGCCTCATGGGCATCCTGGGATTTCTTATTGGCATATACAGGCGCCTTGGCCGGCAGATAATCTAAACCGAATTTCTGCTCAATGTAGGTTCTTGCCTCCAGCTGGGCCGTGTCCGCTACCCGGGTTGAATCAGTCCGCATATACGTAATAAGACCGACCTGCCCGGCCCGGCCAATGTCCAGCCCTTCATATAATTGCTGGGCAACCATCATCGTTTTCCGGGAGGTAAAGCCCAGCTTGCGGGCCGCCTCCTGCTGCAGAGTGCTGGTGGTAAACGGCGGATAGGGATTGCGCTTTCTCTCCCGCTTTTTAACATCACTAACCACATATTCGGCTGTATTTAACTCACCGACAATAGCAGCGGCCTGCTGCTCGTTATTAACCGTCGGCTTCGTACCGTCAACGGCTACTAATTCGGCATCAAAACCTTTGGCATTATTTTTTTCTTTGAGTTTGGCTGTTATTGTCCAGTACTCTTCCGGCACAAAGGCCTGAATCTCTTTCTCCCTGTCGCAAATCAGCCTGACAGCAACCGACTGAACCCGGCCGGCACTAAGGCCTTTGCGGACTTTGCGCCATAATAGGGGGCTAAGCTTATAACCCACAATCCTGTCAAGTATCCGCCGGGCCTGTTGCGCATAAACCCGGGGCAGGTTGATGGGACGCGGCTTTTTAACCGCCTGCTGAATGGCCGGCTTGGTAATTTCATTAAATTCAATCCGGCAGGTACTTCGCTCCGGAATATTAAGGATATGCGCCAAATGCCAGGCAATGGCCTCCCCTTCACGGTCAGGGTCTGTTGCCAGATATACTCTGTCGGCATTCTTGGCTGCTTCTTTCAAGCCCTTAATCAGATCGCCCTTGCCCCTGATGTTAATGTACTTAGGCTCAAAGCCTTGCTCAATATTAACACCAAACTGGCTTTTTGGCAAATCACGCAAGTGTCCCATAGAAGCTTTGACTGTATAATTTTTACCTAAAAACTTTTCTATTGTTTTGGCTTTGGCCGGGGATTCTACCACAACTAGAGCTTTGCTCACTTATTTCCCTCCCTGGCGGCACAAGTATAGCTTTGACCGCTATGTTCGACCGTCAAACCCCGTAATGTGAGTTGCAATAATATATATGCAGCCGTTGCCGGCAGTACATTCAGTTTTGTAACAATTTCTTCAATTCCTATAGGCTCCTCATAATTCAATAAATTATACACAGCCTGTTCATCCTTGGTCAAGTCCATTTCTGCCCGTTTGGGCGGATCCGTTTCCCAGCCGTATTCTTCCAGGATGTCACCGGCCCGGTCCACCAGCCGGGCTCCCTGTTTGATAAGTCTGTTTGTCCCCTGGCTGGTGCCGGCAAAGATACTGCCAGGCACGGCAAATACATCCCGCCCTTCTTCTAATGCAAAATCGGCAGTGATAAGGGCCCCGCTCCGCTCAGCGGCTTCCACCACAATAACCCCCCGCGCCATACCGCTGATGATACGGTTGCGGGCGGGAAAATGCCGGGCCTGGGCCATAACCCCCGGGGCATATTCGGAAATTACCGCCCCGGCCTCGGCAATACGGGCCAGCAGCCTGGCGTTTTCCGGCGGATAGGAAATGTCCACCCCACAGCCAAGCACGGCAACGGTATAGCCCTGCTCCAGCGCGCCCTGGTGGGCAGCCGTGTCAATCCCTCTGGCAGCGCCGCTGATAATTCCAACCCGGGCCGCTGCCAGCGCCGACGCCAGCATGACGGCGGCATTCCTGCCATAAGGCGAGGCCTTGCGCGCGCCGACAATAGCCACAAGCCGGTCATGGCCGGGCAAAACGCCGCGATAATATAAAACATAAGGCGGATTGTAGGTGTTACGCAGCAAAACAGGGTAGTTGTCATTTGTTAAGCTGCAGAGAAGAATTCTCTTTTTCATTAATATTTCAGCCAGCTTATGTACATCTAGCTTGTCCCGGTGCACAAGCAAATTATTACACACAGTGTTATCCAGACACTTTGATAAAAATAAATCGCCCTGGTCAGCCAACCAAGCCTGCCGGGCGCTACCAAAATGATCAACCAAGGCCTTAATGCGTGAACTGCCAATACCCGGAATCTGCTGTAAGGCAGCCAAGTAATACTGCTCCATATTCAGTTCCTCCACTTTTAATTCCTCGCGGATGACCATTGGGTAGTTTCTTGCCCGCCCTAAGCCAGTGAATACTGACGTCTATTTTCCGCAACTCTTCGTTGCCGTCAGTCCGCACACATCCGGTATGCTTCCCTCCTCCACCTTGGTTTGCGAAAAATAGCAGCGCCATTATTTTACTGTTTTAGAGCGGACAAGCTACTCGTAGTTGGTAAATCATAATACTTGCAATTATACCTGGGATAAAATCCATAGGTCAAGAGTCCAAGGTCCTATAAAAGCATTTTTTAACAAATTTTTTATATTATTAACCTTTTAAGTGGCATTCGGCAATAAAATCGGCAATATTTTTCGCTGCGTAAGGCCGGCCAAGTAAAGCTGCCTGCCGGCGCAAGGTAACAATATCATTGTCATTTGTAAACAGTGTAGTCAGGATCTTCGCCAGCGCAGGCAAGGAATCTGCCCTGAGCGCGACCCGGTTGGCGAGCAAATAACGGGTATTTGCTTCTTCCTGGCCGGGTATAGGCCGGTAAATAACAAGCGGTACCCCCATGGTAAGTGCTTCGGCCGAACTCATACCGCCGGGTTTGGAGATCAGTACATCGGCGGCCCGCATCAGTTCATGCACATTATCCACAAAGCCGAAAACTCTGACAGGGTGCCTGCTGGTTGCCTGCAGTTGAGACAGTTGCTGGTATAATAACTGATTGTTTCCCGCTACCGCAATGATCTGCAAAGGCCTGTCAATTTGTGCGCATAAAGTAAGGATTTCAGCCATTGGCATTACGCCGGCGCCGCCCCCCATAAGCAGGATTGTTTTGCGGTCCGGACTCAGTGCAAGCTCAGCCAATATTTGCTCTTTGCCCCCTGGCTGGCTGAAGCAGGCACTGACAGGTATGCCTGTTACCACTACAGACCGGGGGTTGATCCCCTGCTGGCTTAAATATTCGGTCATAGCAGGATGAGCCACGAAATAATGCTCAAACTCCGGATAAACCCAGAGCCGGTGGGCCACAAAGTCAGTAATGATTGCGGCGGCGGGCACTGTAATCAGACCTTTTCTTTTCAGCCAGGCGACAAGGCCGGCCGGCGTTGCATGGGTACAGACAATGGCGGCCGGCTGAAACTGTTTGATATAAGCCAGCATCCGCTGTGCCAGCAGCTGACTGACAAGCTCCCGGCCAAGCAGGGCCAGCCGGCTTTGATTTCCCCAGCCGTACATTGCGCCATAAGCGTGAGGGAAAGTAGCGAGTATTTTTAAATAACATTTAAGTATTGTCCGGCCAATAAACGGATGGCAGAAATCAAATACATTGCACAGTTCCGTATGGCACGAATGGTGTAGCCTAAGCAGCTGGCTCACAGCCTGGGCTGCTTTAAAATGGCCGGCCCCAATCGGGGCGCTGATAAATAAAACCCGCGTTTTAACCAATAGTATTCGCCTGCCAAGTATTTTTTACTGTTCCATAACGGTTAACCTCGCTGTCATCGCCGGTTGCGGCCAGCAGGGCCTGTACTGTTTGTCCTTTATATACCGGGCAGTCACCGGCAATCTCTGCCAACGGGATTAAAACAAATTTCCTGTCAGGCATCCGGGGATGGGGTAATTCCAGTATGTCAGTAGCCATTTCTACATTATGATACAATAAAAGATCAATGTCAATATTTCGCGGCCCCCACCGCACCTCCCGCACCCGGCCCATCTGCCGTTCTGTGCCAAGACATGCGGCCAGCAGCTCCAGCGGCGGTAAATCAGTAGCAATTTCAATAACCGCATTGAGAAAACGGGGCTGCTCCCTAAGCCCGACCGGTTCTGTCTCGTATAAGGAAGATACCTGCTCAACCGCAATGCGCGGATGAGCATTCAGCAGCCTGATGGCAGTAGCAATATTTTCTTCTCTGGTAATACGGCCAACGCTGATATTAGAACCCAGTCCTAAAACAATCATTCGCCCCGTCTCCGTACAGCCTCAACCTCAACATACTCCAGGGCGGCAGCAATGGGGACCGAAGGTTTGCGCACCCGGACAATGACTTCCTCAACCAATGGCTGCAGGCGTAAAACCTCCCCGGCAATATGGTAGGACAACGCCTCCAGCAGCTGGAACCGCTGATTCTCCACAATCTCTTTGGTTTGATTATAAATAGTAACATAATCTACGGTTTCTTCCAGGCGGTCACTTTTACCGGCCTGACTTAAATCGGCCTTCATGTCCAGATCAACATAAAAGCGCTGCCCTAGTTCCCGCTCAAATTCGTACACCCCGTGGAACCCGTAAAACACCATATTTTTTAAAGAAACCCTATGGCTCACTCTAGCTACCCCCTACTGATATTTAGCATTTGTTATTGCATCTGTCACCCGGGCAATGCGGGCTATCGCCTTGACATCATGGACCCGAACAATATTGGCGCCTTTGGTAATTCCCACAGCGACAGTAGCGCCGGTTCCTTCCACCCGGTCAGCAGGCGGGGCATTTAAAATATCGCCAATGAACCGCTTGCGGGAAGTGCCTAACAGTATCGGGCACCCCATTGATTTTAGCTCCTCCAAGCGCGCCAGCACTACTAGATTAGCTGCCGGCGTTTTGCCAAACCCAATGCCAGGATCGATAATAAACTGATCAGCGCTGATACCTGCAGCCTGGCCGATCTCAACACTGCGCCGCAAAAACTCAAGAATATGGGCCATAATATCCCGCTGATACACGGTCCCTTCCTGATTGTGCATAATCACCACCGGCACCCCGGCTTCGCCAACGACCTTGGCCATGCCGGGGTCGAACTGCAGGCCCCAGATATCATTGATCATATGGGCGCCGGCTTTAAGGGCCTCCCGGGCCACACTGGCTTTATAAGTATCAATCGAGACAGGCACACTGGCAACAGCCAGTACTTTTTCCAGGACAGGCATTAACCGCTCCAGCTCTTCCTGCGCCGATATTTTCTCTGATCCGTAGGGTCTCGTAGACTCAGCACCGATATCGATAATATCGGCCCCGTCTTTAACCATTTGCTCCGCCTGCTTCAGGGCGGCATCAATCGTATTAAACTTTCCCCCGTCCGAAAAAGAATCGGGGGTAAAATTTAGAATTCCCATAACCAGTGTTTTCTCCGGCGTAATGGCCAGCTGGTGGCTGCCCAGCTGATAGTCGCGCCGGGGGAAGGACTCGCTGGCGGCAATAACAGTCTCCAGTTCCTGAGCCAGTTTTTTTAAGCCCCATGGCTGGACCTTAAGCTGGGGAATACATTGTTTATAATGTTTTAAGCTCCCGCTTAACAGCACATCGGTGTATTGGTCGCTAAAATCGGCCGCGCCCCTGGCGACAGAGGCCTCGCCGCCTTTGGCAAGAAAGGTCTGTTTTAAGATCAGCGCGGCTTTACTTAGCACATTTTCCACTTTAATCGTTTTATATACGGCTTTATTAGACATAATAGCCGCACCGCCGGGATCACATTTAACCTTGTACAGTTCAGCCTTAGCCTGTTCCTGGCTTTTTATCTCAATTACCCGCATATTGTATTGCATTAGCGTCCTCCCCTATTGCGACAAAATATAATTTTATTGTATCATAAAATTATGTAGAATAAAGATTATTATGCAAATTTTAGAAATTTGCCCTTTGGTTTGGCCAATATCGTAAATAAAAAAGTGAAACAACCCTGCTGGTTGTTTCACTTTTTTTCATTATTCATACTGGCTGCCAGACTGGCAAGCTGCTCAGACATTGCCATAAGCGTCTGGCTGTGGGCTGTAAGGTCCTGAATGGTATTGGCCTGATGCGCGGTAACCGCATCGATCTGATTTATTTCCACGCCAATTTTCGCAATTGATTGTTTAATATTATTCAGGATCGTGGTAATCTGAGTTGCCGAACTGGCACTATTGGTGGCCAGTTTGCGGACCTCCTCGGCAACGACGCCAAACCCCCGCCCCAGCTCTCCGACTCTGGCGGCCTCAATGGCGGCATTCAGACCTAAAAGATTGGTTTGACTGGCAACATTTTTAATAAAGCCAACAACAGAATCCGTATCGGCCACCTCTTTGTTGGCGGCAACTGACATATCTTTAAGAACGCGCCCGCTGGCTGCCAGTTCTTCGGCCTGGGCCAGAATAGACTGAATTGACGAGGACATATGGACAGCGGAACTGGATAACTGTCTGGCCGCCGTTGCCAGCAGGTTTTGACGTTCCATGGATTCGTGAACCGCAACAGCGCCAATGACCTCACCCTGTTCGTTAATTATCGGCAGACTGATGGCAATATAGGGAATACCGTACACTTCACTGCCTACGGCCACAACCACCCGTTGCCGCTGCTGTATTGCCTGATAGGCAGCCGCTCCCGGTTTGAGTGCTTCGCCAACAACCACCTGGCCTTCGAGTTCAGGAATCGAGTAAGATACCAACCATTTTTCCCGGTCACTCACCACCACCCCAACCTTGCCGTTAACTAACTGGGGAATATACTTTGCAACCGTGGTAAAACAGTTTAATAAGGAAACCTCTGCCATCTAAATCCCTTCCTTTATTCCCGCAATTGCCCTACACCGCCGGCATTACCATCTACGGCTGGAACCGCCGCCGCCGCCCGAGCCGCCGCCATAGCCGCCACCGCCGCCACCGCCGCGGAACCGTAACAGTGAAAGAATGAGATAAGTAATCGTGCCGCCGAAAAACAGCCAGTCAATAATAAACAATGCCAGCGCCCCTGCTGCTATCGCCAGCTGCCCCCACCAGGGCAGGGTATCCCACCACGACGGATTGGCGGCAGAACGCACGGTAGCGGCTTTAGCGTCAGTATGGATATCCAGTTTATATTCCTGGGCCGCAATGCCGACCAAGGCCTGATAACCATTCCAAATCCCCTGGTTATAATCATTGGCGGCAAAAAACGGCAGCATGTAGTCATCCTGTACAGCTCCGGTGCGGGCGTCGTTTAACGCGCCTTCCAGGCCGTATCCCACTTCAATCCGCGCTTGCCGGTCATCGACCGCAACAAGCAGCAGTACCCCGTTATTTAGCTGTTTATCCCCAATACCCCACCGCCGCAGAACCTCCAGGGCGTATTCCTCTATAGCGGCTCCCTCCAGGCTCTTAACAGTCAGCACAACAATCTGCGCCTTGGTTTTATCTGCCAGTTTGCCCCCCAGAGCATTAATTTTATTTTTAGTATCTGAATTTAATACGCCGGCGTGGTCCTGAACATAGAAACTGTGTGTCGGCGCCGGCGGGATCAGGGGTTGGGCCGCAGCCAGGGAAATTAGTAATAGGTATACTACTAAAACAAGCCAGGCCAACCTTTTATTCATAAATTACCCCCTCATTCGGCCATTAGAAATTTACTTGGGGAACTTGTTCCGCGCCTGGAGCGGCCTGAAAATATTCCTTGGGCCCGAAGCCCATCATGCCGGCGAACAAACTGGTCGGCAACGAGCGTATTTTAACATTATAGCCCTGCACGGCATCATTGTAATCTTTACGGGCTACGGCAATCCGGTTCTCGGTACCGCTAAGTTCGTCCATAAGCGCCCGGAAATTTTGATCGGCCTTAAGATTAGGATAGTTTTCCACCACTACCAGCAGCCGGCTGAGGGCTGAATTCAACTCATTGTCTGCCTGGGCCTTGTTTACCGGTCCCTGGGCTCCTGCCAGCTTGGTCCGCGCATCGGCGACTGCCTGAATTGCCTGTTGTTCATGGGCAGCATAGCCCTTTACCGTATTAACCAGGTTAGGTATTAAATCGGCCCGCCGCTGCAGCTGGTTTTCGATCTGACTCCATTTACCATTGACATTTTCATTAATGCTAACCAATGTGTTATAGTTGAAAACAGCACTCACCAACAAGGCGCCAACAATCGCGATAATGACCCATACTGTTTTATTCATCTAAAAACCTCCCTTTATATAAAAATACTGCTATTTATTTTATTATCTCAAACCGGCTTGAATATACACCTGTTCACCTCCTGGCAAGCCTCAGCTTGTATTATCTATCTTTCTATTTTAAAGCATTCTCCATCCTGTTAAAGTTTCCCTGCCTTGCTTACAATAGAATTGCCCCCGGCCTGCGCCGGGGGCTTACACTTATGTTTACATTAGCAAGGCATCAGGTGGAACGTTTTAGGTGATTAGCCTCAGATTGCCAATTTTCCAGTTTTTTAATAATATTAGGCAGATCAGCCAACAACTGCTGCAATTCTTCCTCTGTCAAACCTGTGTCTAATCTTTTGGCATTATCCATGCTAGGTACACCTCTCTATCTTAAATCTAAATGCGAGATCACACGGATGCAACCTCGCAGCTAATGCCAACATTATACACTATTTCGACAAATTTTACTAGCAAATTATCTTGGCCGTACGTATAAACGGCATTCATCCGGGCATAAGAACCTGGTTATTTTTTAAGATAATGGCTGATTTCCTCAGCCCAGCCGTCATAAATGCCCAATATGGATACCGCTAAGCCTTCCAGCTTTTCCCGGCTGGATTTAGGCTCCCGGTCCCAGAAATCGATTAAACCGGCAATATGAGCCAAGAACAATTGCCGGGCTTTATTATCTGGTTTACTTGCATTCCCGGCAGCAGCAGGCTCAGTTGCAGCCTGGGCCTGGTCCGTTTGCTCCGCCGGCCTTAATTCGTCTTCGTCTGGCAGGACGAGCTGAAGCCTGTATTGTTTGTTAAACTCCTTTGCCTGGCTGAAGCTGCTGAATAGGCGGTCGGAGCTAAGGGCAATAATAATGTCGCCGGCCTGATAGTCTGCCAGCATGTTGTTAAACCCGGGCCTGTCAACATCTGCAGTCAAACCGCTGTCAACATATATTTCGATATCGTCGGCTCCCAGGATTTCGGCCTGCTTCCGGCATTTCTGGAGCTGGGTTTCGATACTGAATGCGCCTTGGTTTTCCTTGCTGACCCGGGCATATAAAAGGGCTTTCATAGATACTATCCCCCTATTTATTTTTTCGGACATCCTTTTGCACGGCAGCCTGCCAAAGACTGTTAAGCATCTACTTGCAGCTGGAGCTTCAGAAGCAATCACCCTGTTAAACAGCAAAAGGCACATAAAAAACAATCCACAAAAGGGCAGACAACCTGTGTCCAGGCCCTTCCCCTGTTGTTAGCCGGCGGCGTGATGTATTATAGCCTATGCGCCGCCAGGGAAATCGGTTACAGCCAGGCAAAACAGACAGAAAAAAGCCGTCGGCCTGCTGAACGTAAACTCGTTTCAGCAAAGCTGAAACTGCGGGAATTCAGGCGGAGAGTCAACGCCACCCCTGAACTGACGCGCCTCCAGAGGCGGAAGTCTTAACCCGTCAGATAAGGGTACCATGGAGCCAAGCGCATGTGTAGGCAACAACCTCGCATGCGCTTAATTTTCCCGGCAGCAATGATTGCCGGCCCTAGCAGCGTGACAACCCTAATCCTGCGGATACTGACGGGATATTTTCCGTAAGCCTGCGTTGTCGTCAATCGGCATACGTCCGGTATGCCTCATTCCTCCGCCTTGTCTTACGAAAAATCTTCTCGCCATTATCCTACAGTTTTAAGGTTGACACGCTGCTAGGCGGCCTGGGCACGCAAAAAAATCCGCTTCATCAGGAAGGATGAAGCGGTCGTAGTCAATAGTTTTTCTGCTGATCGCAGCGCTTATGTACTAGCCTGATTACCGCTGAACAAACGGATAACCCAGAGAAAAATCATCGCGCCGATGATGCTGGTAACAAGCTGGCCAATCAGCCCGTAGGTGTTGAATCCTAATAAAGATAAGGCAAAACCGCCAATAAACGCTCCCACAACACCGACAATAATGTCAACCCATAGCCCAAAACCATGACCACGCATTAGTTTGCCGGCCGCCCAGCCGGCCACAGCCCCAATAAGCAAAAACCAAATTGTATTTCCTATCATTAAAAAACACCTCCGCCAGTAGTATGCTTAACTAATGTAAAAATATACCGCCAGCGGTTTAAGACAGCTCCAGGCCCCGGACGCGAGGCTGGCTCTAGAGCTTACGCCAATAGACAGGGACGGTACTGTCTTCGGCTAAAACAGTTCACCGTCCCTGCCCGCTTTTCCCCTCTGACAACCGGGCTGCCTCTTGCCAGCAGCTTTTATGGCTAACCGCTAATGCATCATCGTCACCGGGGTGCCAATCTCCACTTTTTCAAAAAGTTCTGCAATGTCCTGATTGTACATTCTTACACAGCCGCCGGATACCTGTCCTTCAACCGGTCCAAACCAGGAACCGTGCAGGCAGGTTTTATCTGTGGACAGGACAAACCGGCGCGAACCAAGGTCCACTTCACCGGGCTCGGTAAAGATTAATTTGTCTATAACCTGATAACTTCCCGGGGGAGTGGGTGTTTCCGCCTTACCTATTCCTGCCGGATATTCGGCAATCAAATTGCCCTCTTCATAATAGGCAACACGCAGCGTTGTAAGGTTCACAACAATATACTTTTTCATTACTATTCGCCTCCGACCTCAGTTTATGCACCGCCAGTGCCGATTGCCACTAATTGGCTGTTGGCTGCTTTCACCATCGCCTGTCCTGCCTGCGGTCTCCCCGCCGATACTAAATTTCGTACATTGTGCATAAATATAACAAAGATTAATAATGGGAGGTGGCTTTCATATACCGGCAGGTGCGCTCCATCCATATGTGGCTTGGCCTTTTTTTGACCATTAACCTCCTTGTCGAAGCAATTACCGGCCTGCTGCTGTCTGAACCCGGGCTTACCGGCGAACCCTACGCAACGATAGCACACGAAAACAGCGCCGGGCATCTGTACGGCCAGACAGAAACTCACTCACCTGGCCGGGAATTAATACAGGCGATCCATGAAGGTCAAATAGCAGCGACAGATCTGCGCTGGGTTATTGACCTAACGGCAATCGGATTAATTCTCTTAACAATATCCGGCCTGTATCTTTCTGTTCCATTCCTGAAAACCCGTAAGCGGCAGAGGTAGTTTCCTATTATCCCTTATCCGGCCTCTTTCAGACCCGGAGCTTTTCCCTGCTATCGCCGCTGCGCGTCAGGCCGCGCCACCTTACATTTCTGCTACTGCAAGCCGCAAGGGCCGGCGGTTCCGGCATTAATGCCGGAACCGCCGGCCCTTGCTCTTTCTTACCCCGTCAGAATTTATAACAGTTCAAGAGGCCGGTTATTTGTGAATCTTAGCAGCGCCGGCAAAAGCAGCCCTAAGCTCCCAACTGCCGTCGCCGCCCAAAAGCAGGCGGTTTTGGTGATAATGTACCAGTGTACTCCGGTGGCCCACACTGATGATGGTCGTCTTGGTCAGTGTTTTAACTGCCAGCCGGTACACCGCTTGCTCGGTAGTTTCATCCAGCGCCGACGTGGCCTCATCCAGAAACAGCCAATCAGGCCGCTGCAGGAGCGCACGCGCAAACGCCAGTCGTTGCTGTTCGCCCAAAGACAGGGCCTGCCCCCAGTCCAGCCACTCATCAAGCCGGCCTGTTAGCTGCCGGAGCCGGCAGGCTGTCAAAACAGCTTGTAAATCAGCGTCATTTACCGGCCGGGCCAGCCCGGGGTACAACAGTACCTCCCGCAGCGTGTTAATCGGCATATAGGATTTCTGGGGCACAAACATGATCCTCGCCTGGCGGGGAATCCGGATGCGGCCACTGGCATACGGCCATATACCGGCCAAGGTCCGCAGCAAGGTGCTCTTGCCGCAGCCGGAAGGGCCGGTTATCAGCAGGCTTTGACTGCCAGGCAGGGTTAATGTTAAATCCTGAACCAGCGTTTGCCCGTTTGGTTGAAAAACCTGAACACCCTCTAAGTAAAAATCACCGTGGTGCTGCCGGGAAACAACCTCCGGCTGGGATCTATCCTCGGTTTGGACGGCTTCCAGGCAGGTAAGAAAATTATTCAACCGGTTTATAACCGCCCGCCACTGCGCCAATTGGGTAAAACTGTCGATAATAAAGGAAAACCCGACCTGTACATGGTTATAGGCGTCAATGATCTGAAACATCTGGCCGAAATGAATCTGGCCGCGGAAATAAAGTGGTGATGCGATCAAGGCCGCGAAGATAACTGAAATCTTAGAGTAACCGGTTGTCAGCCACATCAGCCGTTTCCGGACGTCAATAATTTGCAGGAAATTGACTACAATCTCATTAAAGTGTTTCATACAATTTTTCTTTTCATTCTCTTCGCCACTGTACAGAGCGATGCTTTCCGCATACTCCCGTACCCGGACCAGACTGAACCGAAAATCGGCCTCGCACCGCTGCTGCTCATACTCCAGCCTGACCAGCGGGCGCCCGATTTTGAGTGTCCAGTAGGTACCGGCGATGGCATAGGCTAACGCCAGCCATACCAGATATCCGTATATCGGTATGTGCTGGCCGCCCACAGGCAAATAAAAAACCCCCGATAAATTCCACAATATGATAACAAACGAAAAAACCGTCACCACATCCTGCAAAAAGTCTACCGATAACCGCAGTGTTAGCCTGACAAACAATTCAATGTCTTCACTAATTCGCTGATCAGGGTTGTCGGTAGCATTCCCGGCCATTAACTGCAGCCGGTAATAGGATTTTTTTTTCAGCCAGGCCGACAGGTAGCGTTCTGTAAGCCAGCGCCGCCAGCGCAGGTGAAGGAGCATGCGCACATAGATCTGATACCCTTTGACGATAATGAATAAAACCCCTAATAATGCATACTGTTCCATTATTTGCAGAAAGCCCTCATAATTGAAGTTCTGGATCGCATCGTAAAAGGTCCCTTGCCAGAGATTAAGCTGGACGGTAACGTACACAAGCAGCAGATTTAAAATAATCACACCGGACAGCAGCAGCCAGGCCGACCATTTTTCTTCCGAGAACCAGTAAGTCCTGGCAATCCTCCAGGCCCCGCGCAGCATCACACCCCTTCGCATCTTCACCACCTCTTTATCGTTATATTGCATTTTTGCCAGGAGCAGTACAAAAACGCTAACTAAAAAGTACCGGTTCTACGTACAGCTTCCCGCCTGCGAAAAATCGCTCAAAAAAAAGCCGCTCCACCCCAAAAGGTGAAGCGGCAGCAAAAATGCTCCGGCTTAGCGGTGAGTTACTCTCTCAAACCACAAGAAAATCCCGCCCAGCCCCCCTACCATTGCCATAAACAAAGCTCCCTGCAGGTCAAGAACATAAAATCCCGTACCAATACCAATTGCCGTATTCAAGGCCCACCATAGAATATCCATCATAATTAACGCACCTCATTACCGATAAAATTATTATATATGTTATTATAGCATCACTGGCAGGAAAAATTCTACCTTACTACCTAAACACTACATACCCCAGTCCCGCTATCAGCAGCCCGCGCTGCAGCTTCAGGCCCTTAATCTCGGAGCGTACCTCGCGCTCGTATGCCTGCAAGGATTCGTTGGCCTTCTGCAATAAGTCCTGCGCTGTCTGTAAGTTTTGTTTGGCTGCTGTCAATTCGACTCTCAGCGTCAGCAACTGATTCTGCAACGCCGCCAAGTCCTTCTGATACTCTGCCAGCTTCAGCTGCGCTGTCTGTAAGTCCGTTTTCGACTCGGCCAACTCGGTCAATAGCTGCCTGTTGTTCTCGTCCAGCTGCTGAAATATCTGTTCTAACCTGGTCAACTCCTGCTCGGTCATTTGATACTGCGCCGAACAGGTACCAACCGATACCGAAACCAGCAAGCAGGCAAACAGCACTGATAACCAAAGTCTTTTTATCATTGAGAATCATCTCCTTTATCCTGGATAAACTAAACATGTATTGTCTCCTCTCCCATTAAAACGCCGCCCATCGCTGGACGGCGTCTTTTTTACGTTCCTATCACCGTTCAGCCGAGCCAGTCTGGCCGTCGGCAGCAGCAAAATTTGCCGCATAAATCCCTTTAACGCTGGCTAAATAGTTTGCCAAAGCATCCCCAAAATAGCCGCCACGCTTAAGTGCGGCAATATAGTCATCAATGCTGGCAGCGGCATATAAACCATCTTCTTCGTAGTAGCGGAGGTATTTGCCAAAATACTCGGCATAGGCTTCGTAGCTGGCAAATTGTTTATAGTAGTACTGACCGTCCGGTTGCGGTGTATCATTGGGTGTAACCTGCGTTAACCCACCGAGGTTATAGTACTCACTAGCCAAGGTGGAAGTAAATCCGCCTGTCTCATGACACCACTGACAATAAATCCATTCCGGTTTGATAATGTCACCAACGCCTTCATTGGCTACGGCGGCAGCCTGCTTCGCCAGGTCATAAAAATATTTATTCATATTATGATCCTCCTCTTATTGTTAATATATTTTCTGTCCAGGCTTCTTGTTACTGCTGCTTTCCGGCTAAAAGACACGGGACGGCGGTAATGTCTTTATAATAAGCCACTACTACCGTCCCGCTGCGTCTGCAACAGTGTACAGCAACACTACAATAACTGACCGCGCCATCTGCCAGCAGTCTTCTACGCCGTACCTATTGCTGACTACCTATTGGTAATTGGACGTATAATCCGGTGCTGGTTTGTCAATACTCCTGAAAAAGCCTCTGGGAGTACATATTCATGAAAATTATTATTAATCAAAAAGGCGCTAAACAACTTAAATATCTTATTGGCGAGTATTGCAGCAGTATTTTTCTTTCGGCCGAGTTCCTCTTTGCCGTAATCATGCTCTACTTCAATCAATATCTACCGGCAACTGTCTATGCCGGTTATGTTAAAGAGACGCTAAACTTTCTTGGCCAGGTTAGTGGTGGCCTGCTTGCCGTGATTTTCGCTGCTTTATCTATTACCGTATCCGTCAACTCAAACTCAGTTTTGCTGAAGATTCTTAACAACGTGAATTCGCTTAGATTCAGGTTTTCCCTGGCACTGCTGGCCTTCACCTTCATGCTTATTATTGCCTTGTATATTTGCTCAACCTACATAGCTGCCAACGACCAAGCCAATGTAATGCCGTCCTTCCCCTTAAAAGTAGTAATATTTTTTCTTGCCTATTCAGTCGTTGGCGTTCTTCTCCTGGTGATTGAGACAGTTTCACAGTTAATAAAACCCCTGCCCAAGGAAAAAAATGATTGTTAAACAGGCTGCTGCTAAAAAAGACTTGGTTTATGCCAAGTCTTTGAGGCCGACGGCAGAAACTGCCAGTGCCCTTAGGGTATTCCACAGAATTATTTATAAGTTCTGGTAGGCTAAAGAAACCTGAGCCGGGCCTTAGTGAAGGCATAAGCCGAACTGCCCTTATCCGGGCAGAAAGTTATATTTTCTCCAGGACATCAAAGCCCTGGCGTTATGCCAGGGCTTTACTCATGCCGGTTTCTCTTGGGGGCCTTGGCGCTGTTAATCGCTTTCACCGGCCAGGGGACAAGGAAGTTTTAATCCCGCTGAGAATCCTTTTGTTTAGGAATTACAATGGAATCAGGCATTAACTGACTCCCTTCCACAGGCACATTCCTGAATATTTCGTCATTGGAATTATCATCTCTGACTCTCTTGGTACTCAACACCTTGCGATAGTGAATAAAGGAGCCCTTGTTGCCGCATTCCGGGCAATAGGTATTATCACTGCGGTGGCGATTGGCTTTCCAGGAGAATAAATTGAAGTGAAGCCCGCAGCTCTGGCAAATAAAGCCGTTTACAAATACCCCTTCGCGTTCTTTTTCTTTAATGCCTGCGGGTTTGCTTTTTAAGATAAGCACTGGCTGGTTTTCTCGATGCAAACGGTTGGACTCATCTTGCATAAGTATAACCCTTCCTTTCGTTTTTTTACTCAAGGCCATACAGCCAAAGCCCCCATTGGGGCCCTGAGCAGATTTTCAAAAATGCCTCTTTCGTCATCTATTATGAATAATATTATAAGTGAACATTTGCCAATTTAATAGTATTTTATGTAAAGGATAACACGAATTAAGCGGCCCCTGAGCCTCCCTGGCAGCCGGCATCCTACAGTAAACACTCTGCTTCATTATCAAGCACATCAGTTAAGTAATCACGGATAATTGCATTTGCCCGGGATTTATCATCAACATTCGTAAAATGAAAGTTACCGTCGGCAATCTGAAAATCGGTAATTCCGTTCAACACCAGCTGCTCTTGTATGCGGGCCGTTAATTTACTTATTAATGATTCTTTCCCATTGCTAGTCATACTATCACAACTCCGTTCTATAATTTCCATAATTTGGATATTATTATAACACTATACACACAGAAAGCCAACAAAAAAATGACTTTTTAGTTTGCATCATAATTTAGTAACCGTGCAGTGGCGAATCACAAGAAAAAAAACCTCCCTTTCTTTATCCGTACATAAACCTGGCAAAATGGCTAAAAAAAAAACGGTTCGGGCCAAGCCTTTAAGGGCCCGATCTAACCCCAGCACTGAGGGTTATGCGTGTTGGCTGAGTAGCCGGGCTCAAATAATACTATGGTTTCATATACTGCTCGTCTTCTTACAGAATATAAAAACGCCGTCCATTGCTGGACAGCGTTTTTCTTATTTTAAAATCACGGTAATAACCGCTTCATTCTTAACATCAAAAATATCAACAGCCGTATTACCAGCCACGATAGCATACCGGCCCTTTTTGACTGGTTTGCTGTCAACTAAAATAGCCTGCACAGCATCAAAGGTCCATCCGCATCCCTCGGGCAATGCATAGACCCCGGATTCATCAGCACGGATTAACTTAATTATTTTAGCCATTTTACACCTCCAAGTATTATGTTACTTTATTATATGCACTTAACGATTGGCAGGTACCAGATTGCCCTGTCCCGCAGTCGGCTGCAGACAGCTATACAGCTTAGCGCCAGATAGTGCCTTGTGCAGATATCCGCTATCAGCCTGGAGCCGCTCTCCAGCAAAGCCGCAGTTGACTGCATTTTCAAAGTACGGGCAAAGGTAATTCGAGACTACCGGTATTAAACCCCAGTGCCTGGGACCGACTACGCCTCCGGCTGGCCTGGCATAGACGACCGTCCACCGCCGACATTTTCCTTGCCGGCCTGAATCTCCCGGCCCCGCTCATTATGCCACGCCGTCTCTCCCGATAGTGTATGAGCCAGTCCGCTGCCACTCAGTTTTTCCATTTGCTCTCTTTTTTACGTCCACTGCCGGCATCATGGTCCCCACCCCAATAATATAAATGCGGATTAGGGCAGACTAGTACCTCATCTTTCTTAAAAGCGAGGGAATAGTTTGCGTAGATTTTTTCGCAATGCAAGGCGGAGGAGCCGCACATATCGGACATATGTAAGGCGACGACAACGCAGCAGTGCGGGAAAAGATGGGCAAACTATCCTTGGGTTTAAGGGAGATGAGGTACTAGCTGCCCTTTTTGATATAAACTTATTACTATAGGCATCCTATATTTAATTAAACCAGAAAGGAGAATTTTATGGAAAACATAATTTCCACAATCCACCAGACGCCTTGGTTGTTTACTTTAATTATCATATGGAGTATAGCCTGGAAAGCGGTCGCCACTTGGCATGCTGCCCGGAATAGTCAATTAGGATGGTTTATCGCACTATTCATTATTAACACTGTCGGCGTGTTAGAAATTATCTATCTTGCCTTCTTCTCAAAAAGAAAATCATAACAAGGGTCATAAGTCATACATAAAATCGGCCTGCCATTCCCAAAGCCTCTGCCTCCCCTTGGCCGGCACCGGCTCTATCCGGCGCACGTTGGTGAGTATGAGTCAGAATTTAGGGTTGAAAGACCGGTGCCGCCATTCTGGATGAATATTGCCCAGAATAATTCAAACAAGTCTTATATGCGGGTGGTTGTACGGAATTGGAGGATTAAGATTTAGCTCGACCTATTACCCTACCTGGGCATCAGTTGCACGACCGTTATTTCCTGGAAATATTTTCAATATTTTATCCGTATTTGCCAGTAAATCTCTTGAAATCGTCTTCTGGGACGCCAGGGAGAAAAATAAAAAGGCTCAGGCAGAAGCCAAAGCCAAAAAGGAAAAAAGTCATGACTAATGAAGAATTTGAACGCTTAGTCCTTAAAAAACTTGGGACGTTAGAGCAAGCCAACAACATCTGGTTGAACGCTTAAACAGTGGTGAAGCAAAATTGACGCCGGATTTAAAAACACCTGCGAAGCAAATGATGCTTCACTCAGCTTAGTCGAGAGAAACTATCGAGAAGCTGAATCTCGCCTACGAGTTGAAGCTAAAATAGAGCTCCTAGCTAAACGACTTTTTGAAAACGAAGCAGAAATCTCGTCTTGCGAAAAAATCCCCGTGAATTATTGTTACGCTTCCAATGGAGTCAGACCGCTAGTTATTTACTGGCAATATAATTAAAATCATTGCGGAATTGAATAGCCTCGCCCACGTGTCTTGCTTCAATTTGTACAGATTCATCCAAATCGGCTATTGTCTGCGCCACTTTAATGACCCGGTCATAACCGCGGGCGCTAAGATTCATCCGGTTAAAAGCCTGTTTAAGCAGATTCACAGCTTCGCCTGTAAGATGACATAATTCTTTTATATGCTTATGCTGCATTTGCGCGTTAGCCCAGAACCCCAATTGCCGAAAACGCTGCTCTTGCACCTGCCTCGCCGTTTCTACCCGCCGGCGAATCACAGCCGACGGTTCCTGGGGTATGTCTTTCACTAAATCATTATACTCAAGGCGCGGCACATGAATGGATATATCAATACGGTCTAAAAGCGGTCCGGATATTTTTTTCCGGTAGCGGCGAATATCGCCCGCGGTGCACGAGCAATCCCGGGTCGGATCGGAACTAAAGCCACACGGACATGGATTTAATGCCGCAATAAGCATCAGCTTGGCCGGGAAGGACAAAGTGGCATTAACCCGGGCAATCGTAACCTCGCCATCTTCAAGCGGCTGACGGAGAACTTCCAGTATGGCCCGCGGAAACTCAGGCAGCTCGTCCAGAAACAGGACACCATTATGACTTAGTGTAACCTCACCCGGCCTGGGCATAGTGCCGCCGCCGATCAGCCCGGCAGTCGACACCGTATGATGGGGGCTGCGAAAGGGTCTGTTGGTTATTAGGCCGGTACTGTTTTTCAATAATCCGGCTACACTATAAATTTTTGTTACTTCCAGCGCTTCCTGCGGCGTCATAGCCGGCAAGATCGAGGCAATTCGCCTGGCGAGCAGCGTTTTCCCCGCCCCCGGCGGCCCGACCAGCATAACATTGTGAAAGCCGGCGGCCGCAATCTCCAGGGCCCGCTTGGCAACAAGCTGCCCCTGAACATCGGCAAAATCCTCCATTGCCGCCTTAGCCTGGTCTTTATATGGTTCCGGCATGACTGGCACCAGCAATTTCTCGCCGTTAAGATGGGCAGCAAGCTCTGTCAGCGTTGCCGGCGCATAGACTGTCAATTCACCGGCCAGCAGTGCTTCCTGAGCATTCTCCCGGGCCAGGACCAGTTCAGTTATATCATACCCCCGGCAATTAGCCGCTATTGACAGGATTCCTGCTATGCCCCGCAGCCGTCCTTCCAAAGAAAGCTCACCGGCATATACCTGCCGGCGGCAACTTTGGGGGTTAACCTGGCCGCTTGCCGCCAATATGCCTATGGCTATTGGCAAATCAAGACCAGAACTGTCTTTTTTGATATCAGCCGGTGCCAGATTAACGGTAATTCTCCGGCCGGGAAATTCAAAGCCGCTGTTTTTAATAGCGGCTCTGACCCGTTCCCGCGATTCACGCACCGCTGCATCAGGCAGGCCCACTATATCAAAGCCGGGAATGCCGTTGGCAATATCGACTTCAACTGTTATTAACACACCATGCAACCCTAATGTAGTTGAGCCATAAGTTTGTGCAAACACGGCGCACCCCCATAACGGCTTAGTACCTCATCTTTCTTAAAAGCGAGGGAATAGTTTGCGCAGATTTTTTCGCGATGCAAGGCGGAGGAGCCTTACATACCGGACATATGTAAGGCGACGACAACGCAGCGAGGTACTAGTACTTCATCTTTCTTAAACCGCTGGAATCGTTTGCGTAGCGATGAAAACTAGCTGCCAAATGCATTTATAATATGATTATAGCGAATGGTACCCTGCAGCAGGTATATTTCCAGAATATCAAACCGGCAGGCAATGTTGTTAAGACCACGGTAATGCAAATAACACAGGGCTGTATTTATTATTTTTCGCTGCTTTCTGAGATTAACAGCCTCGGCTGGCAGCCCGCGGCTGGTTGAGCGCCGGGTCTTTACTTCGATAAAAACTATATACTCCCGGTCCTGGGCAATGATATCAATTTCACCGGTTTTGGTGCGGTATTTGGTTGCAACAATTTTATACCCCAATTTGCTTAAATAGATTGCAGCCGACTGTTCCCCCTTATCACCTATGCCAATATGGTTCATAGTCGCCTCCACAGTCCGTTATCTCAGCTTGCTGCCCCAGCGCTGGTCCAAACGGTAAATGTACGCCAGTACCTCGGCCACGGCCTGATACAGCTCCGGCGGTATTTCCCGGTCCAGCTCAACCGCCATCAGCATACTGGTAAGTGTTTTGTTCTGATAAATAGGAATCCCGTGCTCTTGCGCCGAATTTAGAATTCTCCCGGCCACAGCCCCGGTTCCTTTAGCTACAACCCTTGGTGCCAGTCTTTCCTCTTCATCATAGGTAAGAGCAACTGCCTTACGCAACTTGCCATGCTCCTGCTCAGTCACTCCATCATCTCCTCTGTAACAAACCGATCACGAATTATGTCATTATATTCTTTATGCTATAGCCATTATCCTGCCGGAACAGCTTGTCAATGCATCTTATATACAAGGGCTGAGGTTTGAAAAAAAAGTCCCCGGCTACTGTCCGGGGACTTACTTATCTACAAAATCCAATCGACTATTACACCGACTATGATCGTCCAAAACACCAGTCTAAACCATAAAGGCCACGGTTTTACCGTATTTGACCTTTTATAAAGCCAATCCCGGATAAATACCATACTATCGCCTCCTTACTATAGTATTAAACAGATATTTGTAGAATCCTGCTGGTAAAAAATAGTCTGTAGCAGGTAATTTTTTTCATAAAAAGGGTAAAGGAGCCAGAAGCTGACTGGAACTATTTTCGGAAATTTATTTAGTAATTGTTATAATGCATCGATAACAAATAAGAATACAAATAAAGGAGGCTGCTGAATGGATAGAAAGCTCCAGCTAGAAAAAGAATGTTCAGCGTGTAACGGGTGCGGAAAAATCGGCAACCAGGCTTGTACCGCCTGTAACGGTACCGGCACTGCATTAACAGAAGACGGTCTGCAAATACTGAAATATTTAAGGGACAGTATCAGAATCTCCGAAAACTGATACCTTTGGTATTTTTTCTTTGTCATATTTTTGTCAAACTTTTGTTAGATAATGGTATCAATATATGCGTGGGAGATGATACCATTGAAAAAACTGATTTTATGTGCGCTTACTTGTCTTATGATTACATTATCCGGCACTGCGTTTGCCTGGAGCGACCGGGCTGAAGGGCGCCCTGATCAAAGCCTGGGACAGTTAATGAATACTGCCAGTTTATCAATTTGGCATGACCGTAAGGACGAGTTTCATGTTAAATCCACCAATTTGCGCGGCCGCCATGTATTTACCGGTGTGATTCAAACAGACGGCCGTTTCTATAATATTAAGGAAAAAGAACTGGAGAATGGTGACTTTGTTAAAGTTGACCGGGATCGCAACACCATCCGGTTCCGCTTTACCGGCCGCGGGATTGATGAGATCAATTTCAATATAAGAAAAGGGAAAATGGTAAAATTTGCTCTGTACAGAGACGGCCGCGAAATGCCCGGTAAAGATATATTTATTGGTAAAAAAGGCTGGCATCCCCGGGATAACCATTTTAAATTAAAAAATAACTGACACCCCGTTCTCCAGGCTTTGCCACAGCATGTCCGCCGCTGACCTGGGAAAGCTAATAGCGGAGGTGAACAGCGGTGGATAAAAAAATACGGAAAGATGCCGGGGAAAATCCGCTTCAGCCGGTGATTCCCGCAACAGAGCCCGCTGACGGGGCCTATCTGGATACCTTAAAGCAATTGCAGGCCGAGCGGGAAAAGGCTGACCGCGTCTAATAGGTACAGGCAGTCATCAAAATTTTTTATTGGGGTAAGCTAATCATTGGAGGTGATATTATGAGCAACGAATATCTGAAGCTCAACCTGCGCCGCCACAATGAAAAGGATAGGAAAAACCTTGAATTCACTAAAGAGTTCAGCCTTAAAAAGCAACTCCTTACTGGAAAAAGCTGTGGAGGCGGCAGTGTCAGGTAATCGTCCTGATAATACACTTTCCAAGTCAAAACGGTGGCTATAAGCCACCGTTTTCGTGTCCTGCCTTGACCACATTATCTTTTTAGGGTTAATGACGGCCAAATGGCAAAGGGCGGCGTCAGCCCCTCCTGGCAGCCCCCTGCCAGCATGCGTCGTCGGTGCTTCCTTGCCCTTTGCCATTTTTCTCGCCCTGGCGCGTTGTCGTCACCTTACATATGGCCGCTATGCGCAGCTTCAGCCTCCCTGACCGGGGCAAAACTCCGCCGGTGCTGCGGGCAGGGTCCGTATTTCTTAAGGGCGTCCAGGTGTTCCTGGGTGCCATAGCCTTTATGACGGCCAAAACCGTACAGCGGATACTGGCCGTCAAGCTCATTCATAAGCTGATCACGTTCGACCTTGGCAATAATCGATGCCGCCGCAATCGAGGCGCTGACCTGGTCCCCGCCGGTAATTGCTTTATAGGGAACCGTAAGCTCAGGCAGGGGGACGGCATCGGCAAGCACGGCCTGTGGTGCGGGTGACAGCCCGGAAACGGCGCCGTACATCCCTTTGACGGTTGCCTGGTAGATATTAATGGCATCAATCGTCTCGACACTGACTATGCAGGAGCTGACAGCAAGAGCCGCCGCCTTGATCTGCTGATACAATTTCTCCCGCTGCGCCGCGGTAAGTTTTTTGGAATCATTTAAGCCCGGCAGATAACAGTCCAGCGGTAAAATAACAGCGGCAATAAGTACGGGGCCTGCCAGCGGCCCCCTGCCAACTTCATCAGTCCCGGCAATCAAAGAATAGCCCAGCGCATATAGTTGATGCTCGTATTCATATAGGGCCTGAACCCGTTTTTGCTCCTGCCGTTCAGCCCGGCAACGGGCTTCCCACCTGTCCACAAGCCGTTGTACCGAAAGGCGGGCATCGGTTTTCAGGCTGTTCGTTATATGTAATGAAAGCTCAGGCTGCGACAATAATGTCGTAATCTGGGCTACTGTCATCTGTCTCGTATCCAAGGTACGCCCTCCCCCAATCAAGCTGCTTTACTTATTCTCTGGAGAATTAATTAATCCTGCCAGCCGGAAGTCAATTCTTGTCCTGGCATAAAGAAAACACGGCTTGCGCCGAGCCTTAGCGAAAGCGGAGCCGATGTTGCCCTTATCCAGGGAAAGTTAACCTTTCTATCAGGATAAGATAAGGCTTGGCTTGTTCCAAGTCCTTTAGGACGATGGCAGCAGCCGCCTGTGCCCTTTAGGGCATAGGCGTTCTTGTGTCCACGGAATTTACAAATTCCGGTAGACCAAAATAATAGAACGGCTCACCAATCACTAGCCGTTCCTTGTATAGGCCGGGCACATAAATACCGTTCCATTACTGGGTTTTGTCACCCTGATCCGCCGCCGTCTGATCAGGGTGATCCAGTGTAAACTGGCCAAGCTTGCCTGAGCGAAAGTCGGTCAAGATGATTCTTCTGACTTTTTCGTCGTCAATAATCCCGCCAGCCTTGAGGCAGCCCCGTTTAGCCCCGATCAAAGCCAGGAGCTCGCCGGCCTCTGCCGGCAGTCCGCCTGCACTCAGCTTGTACCGTTCACAAAGACGTTCAGCATACTGTTCCCGAAGGATAGCTAACAGTTTCAGGATAACCCTTTCCATATCATAGATATCATCCTTGATTGCCCCTGTCACGGCTAATTTAAAGGCGACTTCCTGATCGTCCATGCGGGGCCATAAAACACCGGGAGTATCTAATAACTCCAGATTTTTGCCCACTTTAAGCCATTGCTGTCCCCGGGTCACGCCGGGTTTGTCACCGGTTTTCGCCGTTGCGGTGCCAAGCAGCCGGTTAATAAGCGAGGATTTTCCCACATTGGGAATTCCCAGAATCATAGCCCGGACCGCCCGGCCCCTGATCCCTTTGGCCATAAGCCGGGCCAGCTTCTCGCCCGCTTCGGCTTCAACCCTGTTTACCAGTTCCTTGGCCCCCTTGCCGCTGGCGGCATCTAACGGGACGGTGGCAAAGCCCCGGCTGCGGAAATGCTGAATCCACTCGGCTGTACGCGCCGGCTCGGCCAGGTCTGACTTATTGAGCGCCACAACCCTGGGTTTGGCGCCAACAAGCTCGGCTATAACCGGATTCGCACTGCTTACGGGAATACGGGCGTCCAACAGCTCAATGACAACATCAATAAGACTTAACTGTTCACGGATCATCCGCTGCGCTTTGGCCATATGGCCGGGAAACCAGTGAATGTGCATTAAGTCAACTCCTTACCTAAGCAACCAAATGCTATAGTGTAGTAGTGTCTTGACCATGTTACTATGGTAATGTTTTTATGTGGTCAATTGGCCAGAAAACCGTAACTGCTTTGCCTTTAATTAACTCCAGGGGCACAAAGCCGACATCTTTAAAGCGGCTGTCTTCAGAATTGTTACGGTTATCACCCATAACATAGACGTGGCCCTCGGGCACTGTGGCCGCCGGATAGGAGCCACGGGTACGTTCCAGTATATAAGATTCATTCAACAGCTGGCCGTTAACAAACACCCTGCCCTCTTTTATCTCGATAGTATCTCCGGCTACGGCAATGACCCGCTTAATAAAATCGCGGCTGGGATCACGGGGATAACGGAATACCAGCACTTCTCCCCGTTCGGGCGTCTTAAACCGGTAAATAAATTTATTAACAATAAGCCGTTCGCCATTTACCAGTGTTGGCCGCATAGACGGCCCTTCGACCATATACAATTCCACAATAAAATACCGGATAAAAAAAGCCAGAACTATGGCGATGAGAATAGAGATAATCCAGTCTTTTATTTCTTCACCCAGGTTGGTACTGCTCACAGCCCGCCTCCTTTCGGTATTGGCATGCCTTTAATTCATCCTATTGGTGACAGATATGAAGAACAGGGACTGAATTCAGTCCCTGGACGCTCATGCTTTTAGCGTTTTTCCCGGATACGGGCGGCCTTACCGGTAAGGTTGCGCAGATAGTAAAGCTTGGCTCTGCGGACAATACCACGGCGCCTAACCTCAATCTTGTCAATACGCGGCGAATGTACCGGGAAGGTACGCTCTACGCCAACGTTGTAAGAAACACGTCTTACTGTAAAGGTTTCACGTACACCAGTACCCTGGCGGTTGATGACCACACCTTCAAAAACCTGAATGCGTTCACGGGTTCCCTCAACAACCTTTACATGCACGCGCACGGTGTCGCCGGCCTTAAAAGAAGGGATATCCTGCCGGAGCTGTTCCTGTTCTAGAATCTGAATAATATTCACTTGATTTCCTCCTTATATCAGACGTTCGTACCATGGGCAGAGGACCGCCTGTATTACACAAAAAATAGTATACCACATATCACCCGGTAACTCAAACAAAATCCAGGCAATTTATTTGTTTTCCCACCAGGGTTCACCAAGCAAGCGGTCAAGAATGATGGCAACCGCTGCGCGCACAGGCAAATGGTTGTAATTTCCCGGTCCATAAATAGGCTCCAGTATATAATCGAACTGCTCCATTACTGAATTCTCCATACCCCAGCCAGTACCAAACAAGAGCAGGCACGGTCTGCCGGTGCCGGTTATTTCCCGGCGCAGCCGGCCATAGGAAACCGTATTGTCATACTTGCGGGCATCGGTAGTCACAATCAGCGGCTTTGCGCCATCCCTGGCCGTAATGTACTCGACTGCGGCCGCAATGTCCGGAATCACTTCCACAATGCGCAAGGCCTCTTTCCGGTCAGGATTATACTGTCCGCCGTAACCGTCCTGCCAGTAGCTGATAATTTCGCCCGCTAATGCCTGCTGGCCGGCAAGCGGATGGATAATGAAATATTTCAGCAAATCATAGGTCCGGGCAGTACGGGCAATATCATGAATATCAAAATTCGTAATCGCAGTCGTAATGATCTCATTATTTTTATTGTAAATAGGATAATGCACTAACCCTAAATATACAGGCGCCGCCATATCCAGCCTCCGCTCTATTCAGATCTTATTTCCTGCAAAAGCTTATGATCAAGCGGGCTCATTTCGGCCTTAGCCAGCAAATCCGGACGCCGTTCCAGCGTAGCCCGCAGCGACTCCTTCCGCCGCCATCTTTCAATTTTGGCATGATCGCCTGAAAGCAGTATATCAGGAACCTCCCAGCCGTTAAACTCGCGCGGGCGTGTATATTGGGGATACTCCAGCAGACCATTGTAAAACGAATCCTGCTGAGCGCCATCATCGGCACCAAGCACGCCCGGAATCATCCGGGCTACGGCATCCGTAACCACCATGGCCGGCAGTTCACCGCCTGTCAGCACATAATCGCCGATAGAAATGGCTTCATCAACTACATGCCGGCGAATCCGGGCATCAATGCCTTCATAATGGCCGCAGACAAAGATCAGTTGCTCATAGCCGGCCAGTTCCCGGGCCTTGGCCTGATCAAAAACCTGGCCGCCCGGACACATGAGTATAACCCGTTTGTTTAGAGTATGATTGGTATTAACTACGCTTTCCACAGCGCGAAATATTGGCTCAGGCTTCATAACCATACCTGAGCCCCCCCCAAAGGGATAATCATCAACAATACGATGTTTATCGTAAGTAAAATCCCGGGGATTGGTCACCTGTATGGAAATAAGCCCGCCGGCCTGAGCCCGCTTTAACATACTATGGCCAAGCGGACCGGCAAACATCTCGGGAAATAACGAAATAAAGTCAATACGCATAATGCCTCGTTAATCCATTTCTTCCTGAAGTTTTACCAGCATTTTTTTATTGGCAATATCAATCTGTTTGACTACATCTTTAATGGCAGGCACCAGCAGCTCCTGCTTGTCCGGTGTCTCAACGACATATACATCATTGCTGCCAGGCTGCAGCACGTCGGTTATAACCCCCAGCAGCTCGCCTGCTTCATTGAACACAGTAAGTCCAATAATATCAAAAATGTAATACTGACCTGCCGGCAGCTGGACCAGATCCTCCCGCCCGATTTTTATCAGCCGGCCGCTCAAATTCCCGGCCTCATTCATCGTATTGATACCGGCAAACTTCAGCAGAATAAACTTTTTATGCGGCCGGGCGGACTCCAGCTGCATTTGTCCCGCGTTTTCGACATACACTTGCTGCAAATCCTGGAAACGGTCAGGGAAATCGGTAAGCGGGAATATACGAACATCACCCCGCACACCGTGCGGGGCAACAATCTTACCAATGGTTATCAGTTCTGTTTCAGACATACTAGCTGCGGAAAGCAATAACTTTGCCGTCTTCCAGCAAAATTTCAGTCGCCATCAGTTTATGCAGGTCATCACCAACACTTACGGCAACGACACGATCCATAGTACCCTGAACGATTTCCGCACCAATTTCCAGTTGTGCTGTCTCTTTTAGTTTTTCCAACATATGATTTTTAAATTCAAAACGTTTTTGACGTTCCGCATCAATCTGCTGCCGCAGGCCAACAAGCCCTTGTGCATCTTGCTTCGCCTGCTCAGTCATCATCCGCTTGGCATGAAACTCAATTTGCTGGAGTTCAACGTCAGCTTTTTTTATGGCTTCCTGAATTTCGGCCGCCAGATGCGCTTTGAGGTCTTCTGTTACTTTAGCCTTAATGGTTACCGGACACTTAATTGTCAAGCTCTCAATGCCAGCCATTTAATTCCACCCCTAATAGCTTATTTATAATATTTCCACCATTACTCGTTTGTTTTCCCGGGTGGCGGCAGCTTTAACTACAGTGCGGATGGCTTTGGCGATGCGGCCTTGTTTGCCAATGATCTTCCCCATATCCTCCGGGGCCACATGCAGTTCATAGACTGTGCCCGAATTATCGGTTGTCTCATTCACATTGACTTGTTCCGGGTTTTTCACTAATGCTTTGGCGATAACTTCGACTAATTCCTTCATGTAGTTATCACGCCTCGTTTCTCTACGCTTCTTTCTTAGTACGTTTTACTTCGTCCCATTTTTTCAGGACACCTGTTTTACTGAACAGGTTTTTCACGGTATCGGTAGGCTGAGCACCTTTTTGCAGCCACTCCAGGGCTTTTTCTTCATCAATTTTGATTACAGCCGGCTCGGTTGTAGAGTCGTAATGCCCCAGATTCTCAATAAAGCGTCCGTCCCGCGGCGAACGGGAATCAGCCACTACTATGCGGTAGAAAGGACGTTTCTTAGCGCCCATGCGTTTTAAACGGATTTTAACTGCCATAATATATAGTCACCTCCTTTGCAGAATATCAATTATTTATAAGATGAGTTAACGCATAAACGGAAGTTTAAAGCTTGGTTTTTTGCCGCTTTTTTGCATTTCCTGGAGACGTTTCATCATCTTTTTGGCCTCACCAAACTGCTTGAGCAGTCTGTTAACATCCTGGACGCGGGTGCCGCTGCCCAGCGCGATACGTTTGCGCCGGCTGCCGTTGATAATTGCCGGGTCCCGCCGCTCCTTCGCCGTCATTGACCGGATAATCGCAATAATATGTTTTACTTCTTTATCATCAATGTCCATGCCCTGCAGTTGTTTCAGCTTCCCCATACCGGGAATCATGCCGAGAATCTGGTCAAGGGGCCCCAGTTTTCGCACCTGTTCAATCTGCTCCAGGAAATCATCCAGCGTAAACTCTTCTTTGCGTAGCTTTTTCTGCATTTCCTGGGCTTTTTCCAGATTAATGGCCGACTCGGCCTTTTCGATAAAACTGAGTACATCACCCATGCCCAGAATGCGTGAAGCCATGCGGTCCGGATGAAAAGGCTCCAAGGCATCAAGCTTTTCCCCCATACCGGCAAACTTGATCGGCTGACCGGTAACAGCCTTGATCGACAGGGCGGCGCCACCGCGGGCATCACCGTCAAGCTTAGTCAGGATAATACCATCAAGCCCAAGCTCATTGTTAAAAGACTCGGCAACATTCACTGCATCCTGACCGGTCATAGCGTCAACCACCAGCAGGATTTCATGAGGCTTGACCGTCTGTTTGATCGACTTGAGCTCATTCATCAGCTCTTCATTAATATGCAGCCGGCCGGCGGTATCAATAATCACGATGTCCCGGGCCATCATCAACGCCTGGTCAACCGCTTTTTTGGCAATGTTAACCGGGTTCTCCTGCCCCAGCGTAAATACGGGAATTTCCAGTTTCTCGCCTAAAACCTCCAGCTGTTTTATCGCCGCCGGGCGATAGATGTCGGCTGCGACCATGAGCGGCCGTTTGCCCTGACGCTGTAACAGATGGGCCAGCTTACCGGCGGTCGTGGTCTTGCCTGCCCCCTGTAAACCGACCAGCATAATAACCGTTGGCGGCCGGGAAGCAATGGCAATACGGCTTTGCGTCCCCCCCATCAGACTGGTAAGTTCCTCGTTGACAATTTTTATGACCTGCTGGGCAGGCGTCAGGCTGTCAAGCACCTCTTGGCCAATAGCCCGTTCTTTAATCTTAGCCACCAAATCTTTTACTACTTTAAAGTTCACATCTGCTTCCAAGAGGGCCATCCGTACCTCTTTGAGAGCAGCGGTAACATCGGCTTCCGACAGTTTTCCTTTGCCACGCAGCTTTTTAAACGTCTGCTGCAGTTTATCGGCCAGGCTTTCAAAAACCATGGTTATGTCACACCTCCCGGGTGTCTTCCAGCAATGAATGTAATTGCCTCAGGGCCTGACTCATTTCAGGCCGGTTCCGTATGGCAAGCGGCAGCTGCCCCAGGCTGCTGATAACCTCGGCAATCAGCCTGCGTTCCTCGCTATACCGGGCAGCTAAGCCAAGTTTTCTTTCGTATTCCTCTAAGGTTTGTTCAGCCCGTCGCAGGATGTCATGCACAGCCTGGCGGGATACACCAAATTCATCAGCTATTTCCGCCAGTGACAGGTCCTGCAGATAATGCATATTCAGGCAGTCCCGCTGTTTATCAGTTAGCAGCGCGTTATAAAAGTCGTAAAGCTGCCCTACCCGCAGCACTTTATTGAGCGTGCGTTCCATACATTCACCTGCTTAAGTGACAAGGTAAATTCCTTTACACCACTGATTATAGCGAAAACACCATGGCATGTCAAGTAAAATTACTTGTCGGCAAACAAGGCGCCGGCAAACTCAGCCGCATCAAAGGGCCGGAGGTCATTTACGCCTTCACCCACCCCTACCCATTTAACAGGTAAGCTAAGCTCATTATTAATTGCGATTACAACCCCGCCTTTGGCCGTCCCGTCTAATTTAGTAAGCACGACCCCCGATAACGCCACCGCATCACCAAACAGCTTGGCCTGGTTAATTGCATTTTGCCCGGTAGTGGCGTCAAGGACCAATAACGTCTCGTGCGGCGCTGCCGGGATTTCTTTGGCAATCACCCTGTTTATCTTTTTTAACTCTTCCATCAGGTTTGATTTAGTATGCAGGCGGCCGGCGGTATCGATGATGATGATATCCGCTTTCCGGGCTTTTCCGGCCTGGACGGCATCAAAAGCCACAGCCGCAGGATCGGAGCCTTCGGCATGCTTGATCACTTCCGTACCGGTGCGCTGGCCCCAGATCTCAAGCTGGTCGATGGCCGCCGCCCGGAAGGTATCAGCAGCGGCAATGAGAACTTTTTTTCCCGCTTCGTGATAATAATTGGCTAATTTGCCAATTGTGGTTGTTTTGCCGACACCGTTTACGCCAACAATCAGCATGACCACCGGCGGCTGATGAGCAAGCGGCGCCGCGGCGGTTTTGCCTACCAGCATGGCACTGATTTTTGTTTGTAAAAAAGGCTTTAAATCGTCAGGCGAATTAATCTCTTTATTTTTAATGCCATTGCGGATTTCGGTCATCAATCTGGCTGTGGTCGACACCCCCACATCGGCGGATAACAATACGGCCTCCACATCATCAAGAAATTCATCATCAATGGTGGCGTAGCCAGTCACCAGCTGTTCGATTTTTTCAGTAAAACTCTTTCTGGTTTTTTCCAGGCCTGCCTTTAATTTATCAAAAAAACCCATCCTTCAGTCCTCCAACCATTTTCATTTATTTATTACCCGGCTTTATCCATAAACTTCACCGAAATCAGCCTGGATATGCCGGACTCCTCCATGGTAACACCGTGGAGGACACCGGCAGCTTCCATCGTCCCTTTGCGGTGAGTCACAACAATAAACTGGGTGCTTTGCGCGTAATCCCGCAAAAATTCACTAAAGCGCTGAACATTGGCTTCATCAAGCGCGGCGTCAATTTCATCCACTACACAAAAAGGGGCCGGCCTGTAGGTTAATATGGCAAATAACAGGGCGATTACGGTAAGGGCCCGCTCGCCGCCTGATAACAGGGCCAGGTTCTGCAATTTCTTGCCCGGCGGCTGTACAATAATATCGATGCCGGTCTCCAGGATATTGCCTGGCTCCAGCAAGGCAAGCTCTGCCCGGCCGCCGCCAAACAAACGGACAAAAACCTCGCCGAAATACTGGCTTATCGCTTTAAACGCGGCGTTAAACTGACGCGCCATGGTAGAATCAATGTCTTTCAGCACTGCTGTCAAATAGTCTTTGGCCTGGAGTAAATCATGGGACTGCGCCTGCAGGAAATCATACCGTTCCTGCACCCGCCGGTGTTCATCAATAGCTGCCGGATTGATTGGTCCCAGCGCCGTAATTTGACTTTCCATACGGGTTATCATTTGCATTAATTGCTCAATCGACTCGGATTTCTGCAAAGCCCTCGCCGCTTCCAGCGTTAGGGCCATTTGCCCGGTAATCTGCTCGCTGCACTTGGCGGCTTCATAGCTGTATTTTGTTATGAGCAGCTCTGTTTCGTGCAGGCGGGCCTGCAAATCGTTGCTTTGCCGGCGCAGCTCTTTTATCTCTTTATCCAGCTTCTGGGTATTGGCCAGTAATTCCAGTTTTGCGGCATAATGGACCTGGCGTACTTCTGCTAACCGGCCTTTGGCCGCCTGCAGCTTGTCTTTGCGCCCGGCTACGGAACCAAGTTCGGTCCGGGCTTGTCCGATCTCAGCCTGCAGCTGGTTTTCTTCTGCCTGCAGGCGGGCAAGGTCATCGTCCAGGGCCGTAATTGTCTGCTTGTACTGTTCACAGGCCGAACAGGTACCCGCTATCTCCTGGTTGACGACACTCAACCTGATTTTGGCGTCTGTCAATTCTTCCACTGCAGCCTGCTGTTCAGCTTTAACTGCCTGCAGTTCCTTTTGCCAGTCTGCAACCTGGGATTTATGACTGCTTTCCCGGTTTTCCAGTAAGGCAAGGGCCGCTTGGCCGTCTGTAATGTGCTGCCGGCACTGACTGATTCCCTGCTCGCACTCAGTCATCTCCGCCCTTATTGTTGCCAGCTCCAGTTCATATCTGTCGGCATCAGAGCCGGCCTTGTCTATATAAATCGTCAATTCAGCCTGGCGAAGCTCGTCCTCGCCGGCTTTGGCCTCAAGCCCGGCAATGTTAGAATGAATCCCGGCAATCGCCCTCTCTAAAGCTGTTTTTTCCTGTTCAGAGGCCAGCCTTTGCTGCTGCAAAACTGCCACTTTCTGCTTCAGTACCTCAATTTCGTTATTTCTGGCCATAAAGCTGGCGTCCTTTCTGGCCACACTGCCGCCTGTCAGCGATCCCCCGGGATTAATAATTTCACCGTCAAGCGTAACAATACGGAACGAAAAACCGCCGCTGCGGGCAATGGCCAGCGCCGCGTCAATGGTTTCCGCAATAATGATCCGCCCTAACAGATAATTAATTACCGGCCGGTACCGCTCGTCAGCAGCAACCACATCTGCGGCAAAACCAAGTGCGCCTGGCTGACCGGCAGCCAGCAGTTCAGCCTCTCTGGGTCTTGTTAATCTGATTGTGTTTAAAGGTAAAAACGTTGCCCGACCGAGATTCTGCGCCTTTAAAAAAGCAATAGCCTGCTTGGCTGTTTGCTCTGTGTCAGTTACAAGATGCTGCTGCGCCCCGCCCAGGGCCACCTCAATGGCATTGACATATTTATCGGGGACTGATAGTAGCTGGGCAACAGCGCCACAGATGCCGTTACGCCAGGCATGGCGGCTTTTCAGTATCCCTTTTATCGCCCGGCCGAAGCCTTCCAATTCATATTGCATGCTTGTCAGGACATTGATACGGGAGGTGGTTTCCTGCACAGTACCGAGCAGTTGCTGTTCTTTGGCGGCTGCTGCTTGAAAACGCTTCTCCAGGGGAACTATGTCCTGCCGCAAAACCGCCGTTTCTTGTTTTAAGGCTTGCTGGGCGGCAGCAAGCAGCTGCAATTCCTGCTGCAGTTCCGCTTTCCTGGTATTAACCTCGTCCTGCAGCTGGCTGTAATTGGCGTATTCTGTCTTGAGTTTATTCGCCCGGGCAGCTAAGGCCGTCAGGTCGCGCTCCTGTATATTCAGGTTGTTGCGTTCATTAACCAACTGCTGCAAATGATCAAATGTCATTTCCTGGCCGGTGGCTAACTGCTGTTCGACCTGTCTGATACTGGCCGTAAGCTGATCATTGCGCAGGCTTTTATCTGTTATCTCCTGCTGAATGCCAAGCAACTGCCGGTGTTTACTATCCAGACTGCTTTGCAGTTCGGCCAGCTTTTCCCCTGCCGCTTTCCGCTCCGTTCCGAGCCGCAGGCCAGCCTCGTCGAGCCGCAGTTTTGCCTTACAGCCTTGCTCTATTCGTTCACTCAGTATCCCGTGCCGGCTGTCAAGCCGTTCTATTTCTGTTGCGATATCATTGATCTCTTTATCAGTATGCGCAATTTGCGCATCAGTTTGAGCCGCCTGCAGCACCAGTGATTCCTTTTCTGTTTCCGTTGAGGTTAACCGGGTTTGGGCGGCAATACTGCCGTCTGTTAAACGGGTCTGCTCCAGGGTGGCGCTTGCCACCAGCCGTTCTGCCTTGCCCAGACGTTCCAGCAGTACCGTAACCTGACAGGCCACAAGCTCAGCCTTCAGTTTATTGAAAGTATCGGTCCGGGCGGCGCTTTCCTGTAACGGCTCCAGCTGGCTTTCCAGCTCGGAGGTAATATCCCTGACCCGGATGAGATTTTGTTCGGTGTCATCGAGCTTGCGCAGGGCTTCCCGTTTACGTTGTTTATATTTGGTTATACCGGCGGCCTCTTCAAACAAGAGCCGCCGTTCCTCAGGCTTGCTGCTTAAAATTTCGTCAACCTTGTTCTGCCCGATCACTGTCATTGACTCGCGGCCCAGCCCGGTGTCAGCCAGAATATCATGGATATCCTTAAGCCGGCAAGGCGTTTTGTTAATATAATATTCACTGTCGCCTGATCTAAATACGCGTCTGGTGATGGTCACCTCACTGAAGTCTAACGGCAGCCGCCCGTCACTGTTATCAAATACTAATGATACCTCGGCCACTCCCAGCGGCCGGCGGTTGGCACTGCCTACAAAAATAACATCTTCCAGTTTGGTGCCGCGCAAAGTCCGCAGGCTCTGCTCGCCCAGGGCCCAGCGAATGGCATCGGAAATATTGCTTTTACCGCTGCCGTTTGGACCGACAATTGCTGTTATTCCCTGGCCAAACTCCAACTCTGTTTTTTCGGCAAATGATTTAAAGCCATAGGCCTCTAGTCTGCGCAGCAACACAAGCATCACCCTCACCTGTATATTTAGGTCAATCAAAATTTTACCACGGGCTGGCACAATAATTCAAGCAAATATAAAAAAGCCTGCCGCATATGCCAACAGGCTTCTTTTCCATTAGATCACATAATTAACGGGGCTCAACAATGAATCTAATGGCGGTACGTTCTTCCCCGTCAATGCTAATCTCCGCAAAAGCCGGTATGGTAATCAAATCAATGCCATTGGGAGCGACAAAACCACGTGAAATCGCAATAGCCTTGATAGCCTGATTAACCGCCCCTGCACCTACTGCCTGCACCTCTGCGCTGCCACGATCGCGCAAAACTGCCGCCAGAGCGCCTGCTACGGATTTAGGATTTGATTGTGCAGATACTTTCAGCACTTCCATTTTTCGCTCTCCTCCTTTGAATTCAGGGCCTATGCTATAAAGGTATTCTGCTTATTTCCTAAAAATTCCTTCTTTTACATGATTTTTAAATCGAATTTATCATATTTTTGTTAAACAGATAGTCTTGTCCACCACGAACAAACAAAAGCGTGCCCCGGGGGACGAAAGTATCTGCCTGCAGGGTAATCTGGCCAATAGGATAAGCCTGCTGCAAACCGGTAATATTGTTATTACCGTGCCCTCTGACTTTAGAACAGTCCTGCGGATGATGGCGTATAAGCAAATGCTCCCGGCAACCGGCGATATCCTGTTCGACAAAGGCGGCCAGCATTAGATAAAAAATATGGGCCTCCACCAGCTCGCCAAAGGCCGGATGATAAGGCCCGGCCAGAACAGCCCCCTCACTGTCAAGCTCTGCTGAAGCCTGCAAGCCAACCCGGATAACAGCAATGCCGCGGCGCTCGAAAACAAGTTTCATATAGGCTGAACGCACTGTCGCCTGCGTCAGGGAAAGCGGCTGATAATCCCCCTGTAGATAAAGCCCGGCCAGCGGGGTGCCCTGAATAACCACCGCCGGGTAAATGCGGACAAAATCAGGCGCAAGTGCCAGGGCATGCCGCACAGTCTTAAGTAAGCTCAGCCAGTCCTCACCTGGCAAGCCGGGCATAAACTGCAGGCCGCAGCGTAAAGCAGTCTGCTTTAACAGGCTTACAGCCTGCTCGACAGACTTGCCGTCATGCCCCCGGGCTGCAGCCGCCAGCACAGCGTCGTCAAGGGACTGAACACCTAGCTCCACAGTGGTTACGCCGTGCTGAATCAGATTATGGACAATACGTTCATTGATGCAATCAGGCCTGGTGGACAGGCGAATCCCCTGAATATGCCCGTGCCCAAGGGCTTCCGTAGCCGGGGCCAGCAATTCATTTTGTACCGCCTCCGGCAAAGCAGTAAAGCTGCCGCCATAGAAAGCTACCTCAACCTGCCGTTGCTGATTAACTCCGGCCAGCCTGTCGGCAATGATTGTTTTTACCTGCCTGGCAGTAACAGGGGTTGGCCGGCCGGTTATACTTTGCTGGTTGCAAAAGCTGCATTGATGACGGCACCCCAAATGAGGAATAAATATCGGTATAATGTAATGTTTCATCATGCTCCTATACAGAAAGGACGGCCCTTGGGCCGCCCTGCTCAGCTTATTCGTTTATTGTGCCAAACTTTACCAGTGCCTGTCTGGCTGCCTGCTGTTCCGCTTCTTTCTTGCTTTTCCCCCAGCCGGTTCCCATGCGTTCATTGTTAACAACAACAGCAACCTCAAAAGACTTGTCGTGGTCAGGGCCGCGTTCGTTAATTACTTCATAAGCAATTTTGCTATCGTTATTTTTTTGCACGATTTCCTGCAGCCAGGTTTTATAGTCTTTAAAATAGTCGCCGCCTTCAACCAGAGTCAGTTCTGATTTCAATTGGTTCAACACATAGCGGGCAGCACTTTTAAAGCCACCATCAAGATAGACGGCCCCAATAATGGCCTCAAACGCATCAGCGAGAATCGATATGCGTTCCCGCCCGCCTGACAGCGCCTCCCCTTTACCCAGCAGCAGATATTCGCCAATCCCCAATGCCAGCGCCCGTTTAGCCAGGGTTTGTTCGCACACGACCTGGGCCCGGGCTTTTGTAAGTTCACCTTCTGGCAAGTGGGGACACTGACTGAATAAATAAGAACTGATAATCAAATCTAAAACGGCATCGCCTAAAAACTCCAGTCGCTCGTTGTGCCTGACATTAGCGCCTTTGGTTTCATTAGCATAGGAAGTATGGGTCAGAGCCTGGTGCAGCAGCTTATAATCATTAAAGGTCACTCCCAGCCTGCGGCATAACTCGGCTAATGCCTGGAGGCGAGTGCTATCAGGAAACCCTTTGGATTCTTTCATCGCGGGCAGTTTACGCCTGGTACTTTTTCACCAGGATGGTTGCATTGTGCCCGCCGAAGCCAAAGGAGTTCGAAAGGGCCACATGTACAACATGCTCCTGTGCTTTATTTGGCACATAATCCAGGTCGAGTTCAGGATCTTGGATCTCCAGATTAATCGTCGGCGGAATAATACCATTGGTTATGGTAAGCACAGTGGCAATTGCTTCAATACCGCCGGCGGCCCCTAACAGGTGTCCGGTCATAGACTTTATCGAACTGATTTTAAGCTTTTGCGCATGGGCGCCAAACAGGGATTTGATCGCCAGGGTCTCATTTTTGTCATTTAGCGGCGTTGAGGTGCCGTGAGCATTAATATAATCCACTTCTGCCGGCTCAATGCCGGCATCGTTAAGAGCCATTGCCATGCATTTTGCCGCCTGGGCCCCTTCCGGCGCCGGGGCTGTAATATGATAGGCGTCAGCATTAAAGCCATAGCCGATAATTTCCGCATAAATTTTTGCCCCCCGGGCTAACGCATGCTCCAGTGTTTCCATAATAACAATGCCGGCGCCTTCTCCCATAACAAAGCCGCTGCGGTCTTTATCGAAGGGGCGCGAAGCTTTTTGCGGCTCGTCATTTTGGGTGGACATGGCTTTCATCGCGCAGAAGCCGGCCACAGCCGCCGGTGAAACAGCTGCTTCCGTCCCGCCGGCCACCATAACATCCGCATCGCCGCGCTGGATGATTTTAAAGGCGTCGCCAATCGCGTTGGTGCCTGTTGCGCAGGCAGTAACCACACAGCTGCAGGGTCCCTGGAGGCCAAAAGTGATGGAGGTTTGACCAGCAGGCATATTGGCAATCATCATCGGCACAAAAAATGGACTGATACGGCCCGGCCCTTTGTCAAACAAGGTTTTGTACTGGTCATGCAGTGTATCGATGCCACCAATACCGGTGCCGATTAACGTTCCTATCCGGCTGCGGTCTTCCTGATCTAATACAATACCGGAGTCTTCGAACGCCATTTTAGCGGCGGCAATTGCAAACTGAGTGCAACGGTCCATCCGCTTGGCTTCTTTTTTATCAATATATTGGGCCGGTTCAAAGCCTTTGACCTCGCCGGCAATCTGGGTCGTATATTCACTGGGATCAAAACGGCTAATGCGGTCAATGCCTGATTTACCGGCAATCAACGCCTGCCAAAAGTTTCCGGTGCCAATACCGATAGGTGTGATCGCTCCTAGTCCTGTAATTACAACGCGTTTTTTCAAAAAAGGTCACCTCACTAGTTTATTTCTTCAACTTCTTTTAGAAGCCGTGCAAAAATTTCTTTGACAGGTAGGATTTCATCTATTTTATGAATATACTCACCGGTAAATACCAGCCCGGTATCAACATCCCCCTGTTGAGCCCGAATAAGCGCATTGATAATACAAAAATTCTGTTCACAATGTTTTAAACAGGCAACACAGGTTTTTGGGCCCTCTGTGGTACACTCAAGAATTTTCTTAGCAAAAGGATTTTTTATTGCCCGTCCCGGTAAGCCTACGGGACTCTTAATTAAGACCACATCTTCATGTTTAGCCTTAAGATAAAATTCTTTTAGGGCCGGAGCCGCATTAGACTCCTCACTGGCAGCAAATCTTGTTCCCATTTGCACGCCGTCAGCCCCAAGCTTCATGACTGCAACGATATCCCGGCCGGACATGATTCCGCCGGCGCCAATCACTGGAATGCTAACCGCCTTTTTAATATCCGGCAGGACTGCATGCAAAGGCTGGTCGGTCCCCAGATGTCCGCCGGCTTCCTTACCTTCGACAATGATGGCGGCGGCACCCAGCTTTTCCGAAATTTTAGCGGCTTTAACCGATGATACAATAGGTACGATTGGAGTACCAGACTTTTTTCCCAGCGGAAATACGTCACGAGAAAATCCGGCTCCTGCAACTACCAAATCAATTCCTTCATCAATGGCCGTATTAACATAACGGGCGAACTCTCTGGCCGCCACCATAATGTTTATACCAACTATACCTTTAGTTAAGCTACGGGCCAGACGAATTTCGTGACGCAATTCCTCAAAGCCCATGCCAGATGCTGCAATAAGTCCGATACCGCCAGCTTCAGCCACTGCTGCCGCCAAGCGGGCAGTTGAAAGTCTTATCGCCATGCCCCCCTGGATAATAGGAATCTTAGCAACAAGTTGGCCAATTTTAAGCTCCGGAAGTTTCAAGTAACAACTCCTCCAATCAATAACCCTACCATAAGCTACTGCAAATCATTACCTTTAAGAAAGTCCCGCGAAAAAAGTTTCCACGGGACTTTCTTCTTCTACCAAAAGGTAATGTCTCACTCCGATGACGGCAAAACGTTAAATTACGCCTGTTTTTCCTTGTCTATGTACTCCACAGCGTCTTTTACTGTTTTAATTTTTTCAGCTATTTCGTCCGGAATTTCGATGCTGAATTCCTCTTCAAAGGCCATAATCAATTCAACAATATCCAGCGAATCAGCGCCGAGATCGTCAATGAAAGTAGAATTCATAGCCACGTCCGCTTCATCAACGCCGAGCTGTTCAACAACGATTTCTTTAACCTTGTCAAAAGTTGTCATGATGGGTGTTCACCTCCTTCCAAGGCATTTTGGAGTCATCTATTACATTACCATACCACCGTCAACATTTAAAGTCTGCCCGGTAATATAACTTGCCGAATCTGTTGCCAAAAACACAGCGGCGGCAGCCACGTCTTCAGCTGTCCCCAGACGGCTGAGAGGAATCTTGGTGGCTAAATCACTTTTTACCTGCTCAGACAGACCATGTGTCATATCGGTGGCAATAAAGCCTGGCGCAATAGCATTGACCGTGATACCCCGTGAGGCCAATTCCTTGGCCATTGATTTGGTAAAGCCAATGACCCCGGCCTTGGCGGCGGCATAATTTGCCTGTCCGGCGTTGCCCATCAGCCCGACAACGGAAGTCATATTGATGATTTTACCGCTTCTTTGCTTCATCATAATTTTGGACACTGCCTTAGTACAATAGAATACCCCTTTTAGATTGGTATTTATCACAGCATCCCAATCTTCGTCTTTCATTCGCATCAGCAGTGTGTCACGGGTTATGCCGGCATTGTTAACCAGGATATCGATTTTGCCATAAGTCTCGACAGTTTTGTTTACCAGGTTATCCACGGCTTGTGCATCGGCTACGTCCGCCTGGACAGTGATTGCGGCGCCGCCCTTGTCGACAATGGCTTGACGCACCTCTTCCGCCAAGGCCGCGTTGCCGGCATAATTAATGACCACCTTGGCCCCCACATTGGCCAGCGCAATAGCAATCGCCCGGCCAATGCCTCTGGATGCGCCGGTAACAATTGCCACATGTCCATCTAAATGCATTTTAGCGAACCTCCTTAAAATAATCAAGGATTTTTTCTAAAGAAGCCGTATCTTCAATATTTAATGTTTCCATCTCTTTGGCTATTTTCTTGGTAAAGCCGGTGAGAACCTTGCCCGGGCCGACCTCGATAAACGTAGTTACGCCCTGGCCGGCAATCTGGGCCACGCAATCTTCCCACAATACCGGACTGGCGGCCTGTTTTACCAGCGAGGCCTTGATAGCTCCGCCTTGCGTCACTGGGTTCCCATCCACATTCGCTACTACCGGGATCGCGGCCTCCTTAATATTGACTTTTTCCAGTTCAGTGCTCAGTTTTTGCGCTGCCGGCTGCATCAGCGTGCTGTGAAAAGGAGCGCTTACAGGTAATAAAATGGCCCGTTTGGCCCCGGCAGCCTTTAACAGCTCATTCGCCTTCTCCACTGCCTGCGTGGTGCCGGCAATAACAATCTGGCCGGGGCAGTTGAAATTTACGGCCTGCACGGCGCCCCCCTCAGCCTCTACCTGCTGGCAGATTTCAACAACCTTGGCCCGGTCAAGCCCCATAATCGCCGCCATGCTGCCTTCGCCCAGCGGCACCGCCGCCTGCATAAACTGCCCGCGTTTTCTTACCAGCTGCACCGCATCGCGGAAAGCGAGCGAGCCGGCGGCAACCAGCGCCGAATATTCGCCCAGGCTGTGGCCGGCGACGATATCGGGCTTAATGCCGTGAAGCTTTAGGACTTCATAACAGGCCACACTGACAGTCAGGATGGCCGGCTGCGTGTTATAGGTCTTTTTAAGCTCTTCCTCCGGACCGTTAAAACACAAATCGGTAATTGAAAAACCGAGCGCTTCATCAGCCGACTGGAAAATAGCCTGGACTGCGTCATATTTTTCATACAGATCTTTTCCCATGCCTACGGCTTGAGAGCCCTGTCCAGGAAAAACAAAAGCAAGTTTTCCCATTTCTTTCCCTCCTTATGTATATATTGCCTATTTACATTTTTTGCGAGAGTTCCGCAAAGACCCGGGGAATATTCTGCACAATATCCTGCATGATTTCATCAACCGGACGAATTGCGGTGATCATGCCGGCGATCTGTCCGGCCATAACGGAGCCATAATCGACATCGCCGTCACGGACAGCCGCTTTTAGCTTACCGACTCCCAGCCGGTCCAGTTCTTCACTGGTGGCGCCGTTCTTTTCCAATTCGGCAAAATCGCGGGTGAGTTTATTGGCAATAACCCGGACCGGGTGCCCTGTGGAAATACCGTTTACAATGGTTGAACGTTCTTTGGCTTTGACAATGGCCGCTTTATAGTTGGGATGAGCCGTGCATTCCACCGAGGCGGCAAACAGGGTTCCGATTTGCACGCCCTGAGCGCCTAAAGCCAGCGCAGCCATTACCCCACGGGCATCCCCGATGCCACCGGCCGCAATGACCGGCACGCGAACCGCATCAGCCACCAGCGGCACCAGGGTCATTGTTGTCACTTCGCCGACATGGCCGCCGCTTTCCATACCTTCGGCAATAATCGCATCAATGCCGACGCGCTCCAAGCGCCTGGCCAGGGCTACCGAGGCCACTACCGGAATCACTTTGGTCCCAATCGCTTTTAAGGCCGGAATATATTCCCCCGGATTGCCGGCACCGGTAGTAACCACCGCTACCCGCTCATCAATGACGACCTGCATAACCTCTTTAACAAAGGGTGACATCAGCATGATATTGACGCCAAACGGTTTGTCTGTCAAACTCTTAGCCTTGATAATTTCTGCTTTGAGTGCAGCAGGCGGCATATGGCCGGCGCCGATAAGGCCCAGCCCTCCCGCATTGGAGACGGCGGCAGCTAATTCTGCCGTAGCTACCCAGGCCATGCCTCCCTGCAAAATAGGATATTGAATATTTAACAGCTGGCAGAGTTTGCTATTTAACAATAGTTTCGGCCTCCTTGCACCATTTTATAACAGCCGAGGCCCAGGTTAAACCAGCACCAAAACCAACCAGGACAACAACCTCGCCCTGTTTTATTTTACCGCTGTGTACCGCTTCGTCAAGCGCAATCGGTATCGATGCGGCTGAAGTATTGCCGTATTTATCAACATTAACCATAACCTTGTCTAACGGCAGTTTGAGACGCTTGGCCGCTGACTGAATAATCCGGATGTTGGCCTGGTGGGGAATGAGGCAATCGACATCGCCGGCAGTAAGGCCGGCATCCTCCAGGGCCTTGACAGCAGCCTCGCCCATAACTTTAACTGCGAACTTAAACACCTCATTGCCATTCATATGGACAAAGTGCATTTTTTGAGAAATTGTATCAGTTGTTGCCGGATTGCGCGAGCCGCCGGCCGGCAGTTTGAGCAGATCGCCGCCAGCGCCGTCGGCGCCCAGGTGAGCTGACAAAATACCACAGCCTGCTGTTGTTTCCGCCAATACCACGGCACCGGCACCGTCGCCAAACAAAACACAGGTGTTGCGATCGCTCCAGTCCAGTATCTTGGAAAGTGTCTCGGCACCGATAACCAGTACTTTCTTATATAAACCGGCCTGAATAAACTGACTGCCGGCTACCATCCCGTAAACAAACCCGGAACAGCCTGCCGCCAAATCAAACGCGGCCGCCCTGACAGCCTTAATGTTGGCCTGTACAAGGCAGGCGACTGAAGGGAACAGCATATCCGGCGTCGCCGTAGCAACAATGATAAGATCAATTTCTTCAGCCGACACACCGGCATCGGCCAGTGCTTTTTGCGCTGCCTGGCTGGCTAAATCAGAGGTTGCCTGGCTCGGATCCGCAATACGCCGTTCCCGAATGCCAGTCCTCTCGGCAATCCATTCGTCAGAGGTTTCTACTATGCTCTCTAGCTCTTTATTCGTCATTATCTTTTCCGGAACATATGTGCCGATACCAATAATGCCTACTGCTTTATTCTTCATTGGTTACAACCCCCTCCTTAGCAATGTTTTCACGGATCTGGGCGACAACATTCTGTTCGGCAAATTCTTTAGCAACCCTGATGGCATTTTTAATCGCCTTGGCCCGGGAACTGCCATGGCAGATAATAAAACCGCCGTTTACACCTAACAGGGGCGCTCCGCCATATTCAGCATAGTCAAGCTTCTTCTTAAGGCCCCGCAAAGCCGGCAATACAAACATGGACGCCATTTTTGTCCAAAAACCGCTGCTCTTGATTGCGTCTTTTACTAACTGCAAAATAGCTCCGGCCAGCCCTTCCCCCAGTTTTAAAACAATATTGCCCACAAAGCCGTCGCAAACAACAACATCTACTGATCCCTTGGGAATATCCCGGCCTTCCACATTACCGATAAAGTTCACTGTACTCAGCTGCTTGAGCAGGGGATACGTGGCAAGTACCTGCTCATTGCCTTTGCTTTCTTCTTCACCAATATTTAAAAGGCCTACCCTCGGCCTGGGAATATTCAGCACATACTCGGCATAAATGGCACCCATAATCGCATTTTGCACCAGATGTTTCGGCTTGCTGTCAACCTGGGCACCGGAATCCACAAGCACCGTTGTGCCGGTGAGATTCGGCATCGGCGTGGCTATTGCCGGGCGTTCAATCCCTTTTATGCGCCCCAGACCAAGCAGTGCGGCAGCTACCGCCGCCCCGGTACTGCCGGCGCATATCGCCACATCGCACTGCCCCTCTTTGACCAGGCTGGTGGCGACAACTACGGAGGCATCCTTTTTTTTGCGGACAGCAGCCCCGGGCGACTCATGCATATCTATAACTTCACTGGCGTGATGTATCGTAATATTGAAACTTTTCCAATCACCAAGGCGGTCAAGTGATTGAGCAATTTGAGCTTGGTCGCCGACTAAAACAATCTCAAGGTTTTCTTCGGTGTACTCTTTGGCCGCTTGTAACGCACCCAGAACAATCTCATCAGGTGCATAATCTCCGCCCATAGCATCAACGGCAACCTTCATTCAATATCTCCTTTCACAAAACCAATAAATAAATAATCAATATCTATTACCGCTTTTGTTATTTATGCAAATCAGGCTCCAATGACACCATAATAAACTTAGCCCGGAACACTTCCTGACTATCATTCCTAGTTTTAACCCAAATAAAATATTTATTGCCTCTTTTTTTAATAACCTCAGCCCGGGAGACCAGTTTATCCCCCTCATGAACAGCAATCTTATACTTTATATTGGCGACCCCGGTTACAGCCACCGGCGCATCAATAATTGCCAGTGCCAAAGAATTGGCCTGGGCAAAAATATAGTGTCCGCGGGCTACTTTGTTCTTTTCAAATACCATGTCTGAGGTTACTGTCATGAGTGATATGCCGGTTTTACCTAATTCAAGATCTATCAGTTCACCGACAACATCCGTACTGGCAATTGTTTTCAGCTTATTTTGCGCCTCTTCGGCCATCTGCTTGGTCCGCTCTCTGAGTTCAGGTATCCCAAGCTCCAGCCGGTCAAGGCGGATTGTCTGCACACTAACCCGCAAATAAGCTGCCAGTTCCTCGTCTGTTAAAAACGGAGTGGTTAATAGCTTCTCTTTTAGCTGTTCCTGTCTTATTTTTTTTTGAACTCGCGCCATTACATCACCTAGTTTTATCAGTAAGTTATATTACCAATTGATAGCATTAATTATAGCTAGTTACTACCAGGATTGCAAGCAAAAAAGTGAGCAAGATAAAATTTTAATTGCCTTTTATCTTGCTCACTCACTATTTTTTTATTCTGCTGCAACCACAACTTTACCATTATAATGACCACAATCAGGACATACACGGTGAGGCATTTTCTTTTCATGACACTGGGGGCATTCCACCAACCCCGGGATAGTAAGTTTCCAGTTAGCACGACGCTTGTCACGGCGGGCTTTAGACATTTTGCGCTTAGGTACTGCCATTTATTTCCACCTCCTTAACAACATTGACCTGCCATTTTCAGTCCTTACCCAGGAGTTTTTCCAAAACCGCAAGCCGCGGATCCACTTTCACCGGGTTGCAGCCGCAGGTATTGGTGTTTAAATTGACGCCGCACTCCGGGCATAACCCCCGGCAGTTTTCACTGCAAACAAGTTTAATCGGCTCGGCCAGCAAAAGATTCTCACGGACTAACTCGGCGATATCGATTTCGTCACCGTTAAAATAATTGATTTCCTGCGACAAGCCATTGCCTGCCTCAGGCACAGCCTCTTTATATTCCTCACTGAATGCAATCGTAAGCGATGTAACCGTGTCTTCCAGGCAACGGCTGCAGCATTGATGTAATGTAGCCCGGATTTCTCCGCTCACCTCATAAATCAGGCCTTTATTGGTAATAGAGCCATCAACCGTCAGATGCTCAGACCAAACTTCCTGCTGGTCAAGACCCAGCTCTCCGGCTGATGTTGCAAAGGAAAAGGCTTGCGTGCTCCCTGGATTTTTTTTTAACTGGGATACATTAATTTTCATCATTTTCCACCAACCTTCATCTATTATAGCTACCCGCCGGAGGTTTGTCAAGGCAATAAGAAAAGCAGGGAACTGTACCTTGCGTCACTTAAGATTTAGGTGACGCAAGGTACTGGCATCCCTGCCTGTCATGCGAAGCCGGTAAAAAGGTTATGCAAGATTGCCGCAGATTGCTCTTGTATCGCGGGCAATAACCAATTCTTCATTAGTGGGAATGACAAAGATTTTAACCTTAGCCCCTTCCACACTGATTTCCTGTGCTTGGCCGCGGACATTATTTCTATCAGGATCAATACGGGTACCAAGATATTCAAGGCCATTAGAGATTTTATCCCGCATGCTGATAGAGTTTTCGCCAAGACCGGCGGTAAACACAATGGCATCAACCCCGCCCATAGCGGCAACGTAGGAGCCGATAAATTTGCGCACTCTATAGGCAAACATCTCCAGGGCCAGTTCAGAACGCTCATTACCGGAATTGGCAGCGTTCTCAATGTCCCGGAAATCGCTTGACACACCGGAAACACCAAGTACACCGGATTTTTTGTTCAGGTAATTATCAACCTGGTCTGTCGTCATATTTTCTTTCTTCATTAAAAACGGAATAATGGCAGGATCAATACCGCCGGAACGGGTACCCATGACAAGACCTTCCAGCGGGGTAAAGCCCATGCTGGTATCAATGCACTTACCATGCTTAATGGCGGCAATGCTTGCGCCATTGCCCAGATGACAGGTAATGATGCGCAGGTTGGTCACATGCTCGCCCATAAGCTCTGCTGCCTGCTGCGAAACATACTTATGGGAAGTGCCGTGGAAGCCGTACCTTCTGATGCCGTATTTTTCGTAGGCTTCATACGGCAGTGCATACAAAAAGGCATGTTTGGGCATTGTTTGATGAAAGGCGGTGTCAAAAACAGCTACCTGGGGAATGCCCGGCATAATTTCGTCACAGGCATTGATCCCCATAATATTAGGGGGGTTATGCAGCGGCGCCATCTCAATACACTCTTCCAGAACCGTCATAACCGCCGGCGTAATCAATACCGAATCGGCGAATTTTTCCCCGCCATGCACAACCCGGTGGCCAACGGCGGCAATTTCCTTCATGCTGGCAATTACGCCATGTCCGGCATCGGTAAGTGCTTCGATAACAAGCTTAATGCCAATACTATGGTTAGTAATATCGGCATTAATAATTACTTTATTTTTCCCTTCCGGCTGATGGGTTAACACGGCTCCTTCCAGACCGATACGTTCAACCAGGCCTTTTGCTAAAACAGACTCATCCTGCATATTGACCAGCTGGTACTTGATTGAGGAACTTCCGCAGTTAACAACTAAAACTTTCACAACAAAATCCTCCCTGTTTCTTTAATATGTATTGGTGTGGCAGCGGTCTGTCTACTTTGAAAGCGTAAAAGACCCGTGAGTAATTATGATTTCAGAGTGGACAGACCACTGGATCCAATAGCGTCAACTTATTATCCAACAAATTTTATCTTTTCGACACCTGACTTATTTTCCCTTCATCTGCCAAAATTATTTAATAAAAAATTTCACAAATAGAATAATTATTGTAAAATAAACAGGGGTGAATTGTTAATGAATACAGCAATAGGCATGATCGTTGAATACAATCCTTTTCATAACGGCCATTTATGGCATCTAACCGAGGCGAAACGAATAGCCGGGGCAGAATTTGCTATTGCCATAATGAGTGGGAATTTTCTGCAGCGCGGCGAACCGGCCATAACCGACAAATGGTCGCGGGCAGCGATGGCAGTAAATGCCGGCGTTGATTTAGTCATTGAGCTGCCCACAGCCTTTGCCGTACGCAGTGCCCAATACTTCGCAACCGGCGGCATTCAGCTTCTCAGCCGCCTGGGAGTGGTCAGCCATATTTGTTTCGGCGCTGAATCTGCCGATTTGCCAGCCCTTACAGCCGCCGCCAAGGCCTTATCGGCCGGCGCCACCGGTAACAGCTTACGCCAGAAACTGAAGACAGGCCGGACCTATGCCGCCGGCTTAGCCCTGGCCCTGGCCGAAACGGCCGGTATTGAACCGGGGTTAATCCATTCCCCCAACAATATCCTGGCCATTGAATACCTGCGGGCCATTTTCAATTACGCACCCCGGTTGGTTCCCCTTGTCATCCAGCGCTGTTCAGCAGCTTATCACGATACTGTTATTACTTCAACCATCGCCAGTGCTACCGCCATCAGGGCGGCAATTGCGCAAAACAGCTTGCTGCCGCCGGGCAGTAGCGCCTGGCAGGCCCTTCCGGCAGCCAACGCCGTCCAAATTAACGCGCTGATTGCCGCCGGCCGTGCTCCGGTCACCTGTGACGCGTTCAGCAATATCGTCCTGGCCAGACTCCGGTCAATGCACCTGGGGGAAGTAGCCGCATTGCCTGATGTAAGCGAGGGATTACACAACAAAATAAGTGATTCTGCCCGGAAAGCGTCAACCCTGCAGGAGTTGCTGTCCCTTGTTAAAAGTAAGCGTTACCCCTTAACCCGTTTACAGCGGATTATGATGCACGCCCTCCTGGGGACAACCAAAACCACGCTCGCCGGTTTTGACCAGGCCGGCCCCCTGTATGCCCGTATCCTGGCATTTAACCGGAAGGGACGGGTGCTGCTGCGGGCGATTGACAGCCACGGCACAATACCGGTAATAACCAAAACCACCCGCTTCCTTACCAGTAAACAGCGGCAAAGCAATGACCTGACCCCGCTGCAGGCCATGTTAGCTTATGATATTAAGGCCACAGACCTGTATGTTTTAGGCTATCCTAGCTGCCAAGGGAGAGCAGGCGGTCAGGATTATCAGACTTCGCCCTATTACCTTGCCAATTAGCTATCAGGGTTTTAATCGCCGGTATAACCGCTTCTGCGGCCAGTTCACCGGCTATAGCGCATTCGTCCATTGTCTCGAATGAACTGGGGGACATACTGCCCACATCAGGCTGAATCATGATATCACACTGCTGCTGACGGTGCTTGCATAGCTCTCTTTCCATAATGTCAATGGCTTGAATAATGACATCAAACATATTATTAATATTGCCCACAGTACTGGCATGAGCCAAATCAACAGCAACAACAATATCCGCGCCCATATTGCGGGCCACATCAATCGGGGTGGGATTTAAAACAGCCCCGTCGACAAATAGCCTGTCATCAATGGCAAAAGGAATAAAAACACCCGGCACGGAAATACTGGCCCGGACAGCATTCGCCACATCGCCCTGGGTAAATACGACTTCCTGACCGCTGTTTAATTCCGTAGCAACCACGGCCAGCGGCAGTACAAGGTCTTCAAATTTTTTTTGTTTGGTTAACAGGCGGATAGTTGCCAGGGCCCGCTCGCCGGAAACAATTCCCATCTGGGGTATGACGAAATCCAGCCAGTGCCGTTTTTTTAGATTCTTAGCCAGTTTAAATATCGTTTCGGCATCAAGCCCGGCCGCATACAGAGCACCAATCAGGCTGCCGATGCTGCACCCGGCAATATAATCCACCGGGATATTGTGCTTTTCAAATACTTTGAGAACTCCGACGTGAGCAATTCCCCGCAAACCACCCGAACCCAGAGCTAAACCTATTTTCGGCTGCAAACTGCTATCCCCCCAATATAAACTAGTCACATCGAACCGTATTTTAGTTATATTACCTCTGTCCTGCCAATATATATATTATCAAACCGCACGGCTTGGAGGAGGAGATAATATATGCGGATTTGGAGCAGTGGCAGACGCTATCGTTCTCGATTATTGGCATATTGTATGGCGTTTTGTACGGTATTTATAACTATTGCTATGGTAACATATCCAAAAGAAGCTTTTGATTCAGCTATTATGGGTTTAAATTTATGGTGGAATGTTGTTTTCCCCTCCCTGCTGCCTTTTTTTATTTTATCGGAGATTCTCATGGGCATCGGTGTCGTTCATTTTATCGGCGTTTTGCTTGAGCCGCTCATGCGGCCGATATTCAACGTTCCTGGCGTAGGCGCCTTTGCCATGTCCATGGGCCTTGCCTCCGGCTATCCGATGGATGCCGTAATCACCTGCCGGTTCCGCAAAAACCAGCTGTGCACAGCGGTGGAGGCCGAGCGACTTCTGTCTTTCACCAATACTGCCGATCCGCTGTTTATGTTCGGGGCTGTGGCGGTAGGTATGTTCGGCATGCCTGAACTGGGAGTAACCATTGCCTTAGCCCATTATTTATCCAGTTTCCTGGTGGGAATTGTTTTCCGGTTCCACGGCCGGAACAGAGACGGTTATACACGGGATGCCCCGGCAGCAAGCGGCAATATTATTGTCCGTGCTTTCAGAGCCCTGTATAATGCCCGCCAGGAGGATAAACGCCCCATAGGGCAATTGCTGGGCGACGCGGTCAAAACCTCCATGAATACGATAATGCTGATAGGCGGCTTTATCATCGTATTTTCAGTTTTTATCCGGATCATGACCGTTGTTGGTGTCACGGATATTTTAACCGGCGTATTCGCCTCGCTGTTGAGCGTTATCGGTTACAGCACCAGCCTGGCTCCGTCTCTGGTCAGCGGGTTGTTCGAACTCGACCTGGGCACGCTTGCCGCCAGCCAGGCTGAGGCACCGCTGGCGCAAAAGGTTGCCATCGCCAGCGCGATTATTGCCTGGAGCGGCCTTTCCGTTCATGGACAGGTAGCCAGTATTGTTATCGAATCAGGTATCCGGATGGCACCTTATATGATCGGCCGCCTGCTGCATGCCGTTCTTGCGGCAATCATTACCGTGCAATTGCTGGGCCCCGGACAGGCAATTGCCCAACTGTTTGTAGTCCCGGTAGCCATGAGCGTAGCCCATACTAACAACTGGGGGCTGTGGCTGACCAGGATTGAACAGGTCGGTTACCAGATTGGGCTATTGCTTAGTATTATGCTAGTTCTGTCCATTACTGTCCATTTGGCGAGAAGCATCTATGTCTATGTAAAAAGATAAGGAGCTAAGCTCCTTTTGTGCCATATTACATTAACAAACACTAGGCGGCTTCCGCCGGCATCCCCAAGGACTTGGCCCCAGCCGCCGGGTCCTTGCTTATTTCCCCTGATTGCCCTTGTTTTGCTGCAAATCGCGGTGCCCCTGCCGGACAACCTCCAGTGTTTTCTCCAAATGGGCCGTAACATGCTTAAACACTTCATCCGCGTACATCACTGCATCTATCTGCAAATCCTTGGCTGTTTTGCGGGCCTGGCCCACAAGTTCATTGGCCTGTTCCTGGGCCTGCTTATTAATAATATTCTCATCCGTCAGTTTCACTACATACAATTTTGCCTGATCTACAATATTTTGAGCTTCCCTTTGCGCATCGTCCAGTATTCGCTGACGGTCGGCAAGAAGCCGTTTTGCCTCGTCCAGTTCTTTGGGCAATAGCTCCCGCAGCTCGTCAAGAAACCTGGCCAGATCATCTTCCTCAATGACCCGTTTGTTGGTAAACGGAACACGTGCTGCTTCGACCAGCAGCGTTTCCATGTCGTCTAATAATTTCTCAATCGTCATAACCCTTCTCCCTCCCATTAATCCAGTTTAGCTTTCGCGAATTCTCTGTATAATTCTAGCCTCCAGACATACAGGCACTAATCCGGTTATCGGCCCGCCAAACTTGGCCAACTCTTTGATACCGCTCGAGCTGATAAAAGAATATTCGCTGCTGGTCATCATAAAAATCGTTTCCATAGCCGGATCAATTTTTTTAATAAGCAAGGCCCGTTGAAACTCGTATTCAAAATCACTTAAAGCCCGCAAGCCGCGGACAATAAAACTGCTGTTCTGCCGGCGCACATAATCATTCAGCAAGCCGGAAAAACTGTCAACTTTAATATTGGGTATATCATCTGTCGCCATATGCAACATTTCGACCCGTTCTTCCATAGTAAACAACGGCTTTTTGTTAGGGTTATGAAACACCGCCACAATAAGCACATCAAACATCTTACTGGCCCGGGAAAATATATCCAGATGGCCATTGGTGACTGGATCAAAACTGCCGGGGCAAACCCCTATCCGCATCTTAACTGCCTCCTGTTGCCATAATATTGGTCTCGCCTATGGTCGCATAAAAAAAGTCACAAATGTTTCTCCATAACGTTCAGTTCGAATTAGCTGCAAATTTTGCCACGCTGTATTTAGCGGCTCATGTTTAGAGTGTTCGACAACAACAAGCCCTCCCCCGGCAAGCACACTGCTGGTATCAAGTTTTAACAATACCGTGTGTACCAGCCCCTGATTATAAGGAGGATCTACGAATATAAGCGTAAATGTTTGCCCTGACTGAGTTAACTTGTCAAGAGCCTTAACAGCATCTCCGCGTTGGACTTTCGCCCGCTCTCCCAACCGGGCACGGCTGATATTCTGTTCGGTGGCTGCAAGACTTATCTGGCTATGATCAATAAACAGCGCAAATGCTGCCCCCCTGCTCAGGGCCTCTAATCCCAAATTTCCCGTACCGGCAAATAAGTCTAATACTGTTGCCCCATTGAGTGCCTGTTTGCCGGCCGGTAATGTTAGATTTGCCAGAATGCTGAACATAGATTCTTTTACCCGGTCAGCAGTGGGACGCACATCAAGACCTTTTGGGGTTTTAAGCCTGGTGCCCTTGGCAATTCCGGTTATAATCCGCATACTTTACCTCGAATGATGACGAAATTCTGTTTAACATAAATATTTTAGCACATTTGAACAACTGTAGCACTTTTTGTTAAAAAAAATTATGTCTTGCTATATTATTCCCGTCTTATCCCTGCCCAAACAAAAAATAACCGGAAGGCCGGTTATTTTTCCTGCCAGCAGGGTTACTTTCTGCTGGCTAAAGGCAATATCGGTTCTGCTTGCCAAAACTCACGCCTGCCTGTGTACAGGATCAGAGAGTGTACCTGCCTGATCAGAAGTAAGAAGACCATACCCTTAAGGCAGCTTCTGCGCCGCCCGGCAAGCCCCTGACTCAAGCCAAGCCTTGCTTATTACCGGACAACACGGTATGCTCCCAAAAATCTCGCTTGATAATAAGGCTTACCCATTGCTGTCAAAGTTACCTGACCGGCACCGGAACTGGCATGGATAAAGTGGCCGTTCCCCACATAGATGCCGACATGGGATGGCCCGGGAGCGTACGTACTGTAAAACACCAAATCACCCGGTTCAATATCAGCCAGGCGTATGTTCCGGCCAATATGGAATTGTTCATCAGCAACCCGCGGCAAAGAAATATTATACTGGCCATAGACGTAATAGACAAAGCCTGAACAGTCGAAGCCGCCCGCCCCGGCACCACCCCAGGCATAGGGCACACCCAGATATTTTTGAGCAAAACTGGCAATTTGCTGCCCGGTCCGCCTGTCCGTTTTGGCCCGGCTTATCTCACTGCTGCTGGAATAATTGCGCAGCGCCTGCCAGGTTCCGTTCCCGACAATACCGTCGGCGTCAAGGCCGACAATTTCCTGAAACCTGATAACAGACGTTTTCGTGCCAATACCAAAACTTCCGTCCACCTCATACTGATAAAACCCCAGCCGCTTTAGCTCCTCCTGTAAGACACAGACAGCTTCCTTGTTATCGCCCTGCCTGAGTAGCGGCATATCCTGCCCGGCAGCCAAAACCAGGCTGTCGGGGATGAGCAAAAAAAATGTATAAATAAATGTAAATAAAATTATGCGGACTATTTTCAAACACATACCCCCATTTTTTCCAGACCTCTCGCCTTCATTTCGACATTCCCAGTAAATTCCCTGCCTCGTCATGACCTATATTGGCATTTTTTGCAGTCTGCTGGAACTCTTTATTTTTACTGTTGACAATGTGTTTACAGATGTGTATACTATATAAATGTGAGCCGGGGCGTAGCGCAGTTTGGTAGCGCGCTTGGTTCGGGACCAAGAGGCCGCAGGTTCGAATCCTGTCGCCCCGACCAGTTTATGTCACTAATTTAGGGCATCCCGAAGCCTTAACAGCTATTTACGAGCATAATACAGCATTATGTTCCGACATTTTTCAAAGATAACTGACAGCACATAGGATAACGGATTTATTAGCCCTCTTATTTGTCGAATAAGAGGGCTAATTTTATATTTATTTTATGTTCCTTCCTATATATATGTGAATTTTCAATTGCCTGTCGAAGGCCTGCCCCGGCATCCGCTCCGGCGCCAGGGGGGTAACCGGCGCCGGCTGTTGGCAGGGCGGCCAGGCTGAATATCCGTCCACAGCCGCCAGTATGCTACGCCGAGTGCATAAAGAGCCTGGCAGTTGGGTATATTAACCCCAAGTATTCCTCTCCCATTTAAAAGCGCCGCCCATCGCTGGACGGCGCGCTTTTTATTTAGAAAGGTTAACTTTCCCTGGCTAAGGGCAACAGCGGCTTCCGCTTTCGCCACTGGCTCAGCCCAAGCCGTGTTTTCTTTATCCCATCAGAATTCATGCCAGACTGGCCAAAGCCGGGACAGCAACCCTGCCTAGCGCCTGAGGCACCGGGCCAAACTGCATATATTCCCTGCTACCCTGGCGCCGCACTCGGCAGCGCTATTGTTATGTAAAGGCGACGGGATCGTCGCCTCTCTATAGCCACACCCATAACTACCGCCCTGATTTATTGTATTCTGCCTATTGCCAGTATGTTACATAATCTGTTGCCTTTATGGATATAGCCCGTTTTAGCGGCAAAGAAGCGTTCTACCGCAACAAGCGCAGCCCGCTGGCAATTACCAGCAAAGTGCTGCCTTCATGGCCGATTACCCCAAACGGCAGATTGACCTGATCCAAAAAGGTACCTGCCACCAATACCAAAACAACCCCCATGGCAAAAACAATATTTTGTTTAATTACCTTTCTGGTGCGGCGCCCCAAGGCAATAGCATAAGCAACTTTTTCAATATCATCTGCCATAAGGACCACATTGGCTGTTTCCAAGGCGACATCCGTACCGGCGGCCCCCATGGCAATGCCCACCGCTGCGGTGGCTAAAGCCGGTGCATCATTAACCCCGTCACCGACCATCGCAACCTTGCCGAATTTAGCGGTAAGTTTCTTAACAATCTCTACTTTCTGCTCAGGCAGCAGACTGTCATAAATCCAGTCCACATCAGCTTGCCTGCCAATCGCCTGGGCCGTGGCGGCATTATCGCCTGTCAGCATAGCCACCTGAATTCCCATGCGGCGCAAGGCCCGCACCGCATTGCGCGCCTGCGGCCGCAGCGTATCCTGGATTGCCAGCAGCCCCAGCAGTTGGTTTTGGGCCTGTACATAAATAACCGTTTTCCCTTCCTGCTCAAGCTGCTGCGCCAGTTGCTTGTGTTCAGCCGGCAAAATATGACCTTTCAGACATTCCAGCTTGCCAATGCGAAATTCTTCTTGATTCACACGGCCATGAACCCCCACTCCCGGTATAGCCTGCAATTCGGTTGCTTTTGGCAATTCCAGCTGTTTCGCCTGCGCGGCTTGGACAATGGCTTTGGCAATTGGATGTTCCGATAACATTTCCAGGGCCGCCGTAAGCCGCAGCAATTCCTCCGGACTTTGCGCAGACAGCGGGATAATATCCGTCACTTTCGGTTTACCTTCTGTCAGCGTCCCCGTCTTATCAAACGCAACCAGTTTGATATTACCGCTATTTTCTAAATGAACTCCACCCTTAAACAAAATTCCCTTACGGGCACCATTGGAGATACCAGATAAAATCGCTGGCATAATTGATGAAACCAAAGCGCATGGCGAGGCCACCACCAGAAAAATCATGGCCCGGTACACCGTCTTATCCCAGGTCCAGCCAAAGGCATACGGAGGTATAATCAGCAGCAACAGCGCGGCCCCAACAACAACTCTGGCGTAAATCCGTTCAAACTTTTCCACAAATAACTGACTTGGGGGCATTTCACTCTGCGCCTCTTGCACCAGACGGATAATTCTGGCCAGCAGGGTAGCGGCCGCCGGCTTGGTCACTTCAATCGTCAAAGCACCCTGCCCATTGATAGTGCCGGCATACACCTCAGCGCCACAGGTTTTATCCACAGGAATGGATTCCCCCGTAATGGTTGCCTGATCAACAGCAGAATAACCTTGACAGACCAGCCCGTCGGCCGGAATTCTCTCTCCCGGTTTAACCAGCACCAGATCACCCGGCTGCAGTTCTTCCACGCTGACCCGCAGCTCTGTATCGCCCTGTAAGACCAGGGCCGTTTCCGGCCGCAGCTTCATAATAGAACGAATGTCCTGATTGGTTTTCTCCATTGTGTAGCCTTCCAGGGCACCGCTTAACGCAAAAATTAAAATTAAAATTGCCCCATCCTGCCAGTAGCCGATGCTGGCCGCACCAACGGCGGCCACAATCATAAGCAGGTCAACATCAAGATCGCGCTCCTGGATGAGCGTTTGCAGTCCTTCCCAAGCTTTTCGGTAGCCGCCAATCAGATAAGCCGACACATACAAAGCAATTTCCAGCACGCTCCAGCCCAGCGTACCGGCGTACCACGCCAGCAAAGCCAGCACCGCGCTAACAGCAGTTGTTATCGCCGCCCCGTGCCGTTCCCACAGCTCATTAACCGGCCTATTGACCTGTACTGCAGCCACAGTCTCTCCATTCATCAGATGCCACTCTCCTTAATCGTTTATTTATAAAGAAAACACGGCTTTGCGCCGAGCCTTAGCGAAAGCGGAAGCCGCTGTTGCCTTTATCCAGAGAAAGTTAACCTTTCTATCCCCAAAAATAGCATGTTTCATTCTTTGCTGGTGCCGTTGTAACGACATGACTGTCTATCAGGATAATAAACGCCTTGGCCTTCAGCCTCCGGCGGCTCACTTCCCCGGCAGCGAGCCGCTATCTGCGTCAACCACTTATCCAAAGCTTATAGTTTAAACTTCAAATAATAACACTAACAAACTATTTGAATTTCAAACTAATTGTAAATGATACCGCAGTCATTGTCAAGCTGTTACTGCCAGTTTCTGCTTACACAGGCAATGACAGCAAGGTCACATGCAGCTGTCGCTCTAAAAATAAAAACCCCGGTTTCCCGGGGCCACGTAAGGACAACCTATTCTTTATTTTTCTCCAAGACGCCCGCAATCCGCTGCAGTGCTTTATTGATGCCTGCGAGCTGCATAAGGAAATACACAACAACAATAACATATAAAATCATAAATACCAGGCCGAAAGGGAAGAAGCCGCCGCCATAATCCATCATTTGTCATCACTCCTTGGCTTTAGGGTGCCTGGATCTTATAAATTTATGCAAAAATGCGTTCCCGCACCGCGGCCGCAGGCAGTGGGCAGTAAAAATAGCCGGCCATATGAGCCATGCTTTTACAGGGTTTACTAAATTATTGTAGAATCAGTATATAATTTACTATTAACGGAGGTAGCCGTATGCTATTACCAATCAGCAAGCCGCCGGAGAACTGGGATGAAAACGACCTGCAGCTCTTGTGCCGGGAGCGAATACCGGAAAATCAGCGTCTGGATTACAAGCGGGAGCTAAACCTTGAACCGCCCAAAGAGCGGCGTGAATTACTGAAAGATATTACTGCGCTTGCCAACAGCAACGGCGGTATGATCATATACGGCATTCAGGAAGAGAAACATCCGGATCTCGGTTCTATTGCCGCTGAATTAACACCGCTCTCCGAACCTGATCTGATAGACAGGGCCACCCGGATTATAAGAACCAATATCGCTCCGGGGCTGCAATTTTATTTATACAAAATCGAAGCCCGTCTAGGCGGTTATTACCTAATAGCCTATGTCCCCGAGAGCCGTCTCAAACCGCATGCCATAAATTGGGATAAGCGCATTTACTATTACGCCCGGCGCAATCAGGATAATGTTCCCTTAACCGAACCGGAGATACGGCAAATGTATACAATGTCCGCCCTTGCCAAAAGCAGCATCCGCCAGCGGTATCTGGATTTAGAAAAAATACTGTTTGATCCGGCTCCCTGGGGATCGTTTCTGCTGACCTGCATGCCCCTGATTGGCAATCTGGAAATTGCCGATACTTTATCGATTCACCGTGATCAGCTTAATTCCCGCCATTATCTTAGTTGGTTTAACGGTAATATCCTCCGGCCCTTTGTCGATAGGTTTGAAGGGATTAACCCCGGAATAAATTACAGTTTTGGCGTTAAAGTTTTTGAAAGCGGCGACATCACTTATGCCACGGGGTTTAACGTGTTGCCCCAGGAACCACTCCCCCTGCAGTGGCTGGTGCACGATTGGGTTAAAGCCCTGCGTTTTTATTCCGAAACCTATGCTACTCTTGGCTACTGGGGGCCAATCCGCTTATGGTTTGAGGTGATTGATCTTACGGAAACACCCATTCACTGGACTACAAACGGTTTGGACAGGCTGAAAATCGAACATAGGGCAACCTTATTCCGCATAGATGGTAAGGTTGATGATTTATCTGATCCCCAAACAATGTGCATCCCGTTAATCCGTTATTTTTTGCAGGCCTGCCGGCAGGATTGGTCGGAAGAGTTTGCCCAAAGCTGGTTTAATGCCAACATACAGAGTTAGACTCCGGTCCGTCCCTCTAGGTGCGCACATCGTAAAAACCGCCGACGCGTCTCAACAGGAACAATGTTTTATGATTTCCCTGATACATTCTTTAGGCAGTCTATCCAGCCATATTCCCCCGCTTTTTTGCAAAGCAGCTTTTATCGCCAGGCTGTCACTCAAGTTAATATCAACGCCTGCGGGAACAACAACCAGACTGCTGCCGTTAACAAGCTGAGCTAAGGTTATTCTGTGAGCTATAATCTCAATCTCAAAAGAAAAAGGCAGCACATCCGCCCTGCTGTTGGGGGTAATGGATAATTGTATGGTGTTATTTTTGCCCTGGCCTGCAGGCGACACGGAAATATCCAGCTCCGTATTCTCAAGATAAATGCCGCTGAGGGCGCTGAAACCCGAAACCTCGACAATTTTTTCTTCGTCTAACTGAATTAACTGCAAACTGGCACTCATATTGAAATCCCCTTCTTGTAAAAAAGTTATGTCCAAATAAACTAACCCCACAGCAATTACAGCAGTGAGGTTAGCCGGTAATTTTTCCGGCCCGGGAGATGGAAGTTCTATCGGCCTACTCCGGCTATACCGGGGGCGCAGGCGGCTTTTGCCGGCCTTTGGCCCAAGGCCAGATCGTTTCTTATTTTAACTGGGCGGCAATGTCCTCCCTGCCCAGTTCTTTTAATTTCTTTATCGCGCTTTCCAGTGTCTGCCCCAGCGGTATTCTTTGCATAGTATTTATTGTTATCAATACATATTCACCATTAAAATCAGATATTTGTTCACTCATATCGGCATTTACCCAAATAGTCGAAGCTCCAGCCATATTTATCCGCCTCCTTTTTTGCTACCTATTCGTTAAACCGGCTGAGAATCCTTCATTTATTTACCTGTTTGTCACGAGTACCTTGCCTGGTTGAAAGTCAGACCATTAAGGGGCGGCCAATGCGTATATAGCGCCTAACTTTTAGCCTGTTTACAGGAAATTTGTTACTTTTAGCGAATTTTGTTATGAATATAATTTTGCGCAGGAGTGGACAACAGCATGACTTTAAACCCTAAGAACTGGTCTCTGCCTGATATTCCGATGCTCAAATCATTTGGCCAGCAATTGGCCGAATTCAACCAACCCTATACGGCCAAGCACATTTTCAACGAACTTATTAAGCGTGTGCAGGCCTTTGAGGCTGAACTGGATCAAGAACACGAGGTCGGAATGCGTCTTGTAAGCTTTGGCAAATCAACAGAATTCAGCGTAGCCCGTATCGGCTATCTGGACCCAAGCCTGATTTGGTTTCAGGGGACGCTGGCCGATAAATCCGCCGTTGAGCTGATTCAGCATATTAGCCAAATAAGCTTTATGCTAATTAGAATCAAACGCCAGCCTTCGGCAGAGCCCCGGTGCCCCATTGGCTTTTGCTCAAATTCGCCTTTAGCCGGCGACTCTGCCGCTTCAACCCCGGATGAGAATACCGGGCCGCTGCCTGTAGCCACAAAATGAACGGAGCAACCCACCGCTGGCCCCGCCCCGGCTTGTCTGTATAAGGAACGGCAAAACCGGGTATACTGATATTGGAGTGCGCAACTCCCGCCAGAGTGACTGTAGCGAACAGAGCTCTGGCTTTTATTTTTGGAGGTAAAAATGAAAGACCCTAAACTCAGCAAAGAACAGCAGACTGCCTGTATTGAGGCGATTAAACACTACTTTCTTACAGAAAAGGATGAGCTTATCAGCGATTTATCCGCCACCCTGCTGTTGGATTTTATTGTGGAAACGATTGGTCCCCCTATTTATAATCAGGCCATAAAAGACACGCATGCCCTGATGAGTCAAAAAATTGACGACTTATTCATCCTGGAGAAACCAATAAAAGCCTTGCCTGCTAAAAGCCAGGGTGACGCCGGTAAAAAAAACAGCCCAGCCTAAAGTGGCTGAGCCTAAATCCGGATTTACGGACAAGCGGCTGATAAGCTGCTAATCAAGTCCTGCCTGTTATGACGAGTGTCTTGACCATGTTATATTTTAGTTTTAGGGCGAGACAAAATGGTCAAGGGCAAGGAAGCGCTGACGACGCATACTGGAAGGGGTCTGCTAGGAGGGGCTGACGCCGCCATTGGCCATTTTGGCCGTCATCAAACTAAAAAGATAATGTGGTCAAGACACTAGGCTCACTATTATTGGCATATCCCGCAACGTGTACACCCCGCAGCACAGGGCGGGGTATTTTTTTCTGCCTGTGCTTGCTGATACTCGGCCAACAGATAGTCAGAGTTGAATCCCATACTTAAATTATGCCAGGGCAGGACTTCCCCGGGGTCTCGATCGCGATACAAATAAAACTCTTCATCAACTGCATGTATTTTAAGTGCCTGCTTCCACCCTTTGACGCCCCCGGCAGCCACAGCCGAGTCCAGCACCGGTCCGAGCCGCCGGTCCCCCCTTGCCAGTACGCTTTGAATATAGGCCTCCTTGGGCTGTTCAATCAGCACTTCGACACCTCTTAGTGATTTCAGCGCCTTCTGAATATACTTCAGCTTACCGGTCACGGCAGCCACGGGGGCCATCGGCAGCCATTGAAAAGGGGTAAAAGGCTTGGGAATAAAGGGATTAATACTTAGCGTCAATAGGCCCCTGCTGCCCAGAGCCCCCATGTATTTTTTTATATTATGAGCCATTTCGACAATCGCCTCAATGTCCTCTTCCGTTTCCCCCGGCAGGCCGACCATAATATATAATCTGACATGGGGAATGCCGGCTTTGGCTGCTGCCGCTATCGCCTGGAGTAAATGGTCATCGCTGATTTGTTTGTTGATTACCCTTCGCAGCCGCTCACTGCCGGCTTCAGGCGCTAAGGTAACGGTCTTATGGCCGCTGGCAGCCAAGGCTTCCACCAGTGCGGGCGTGAGCGAGTCAGCCCGGAGCGAGGCGACGGACATGGCAACTCCCTGGTCTAAAATCATTGCGCACAGCTTATCAATCTCCGGATAATCAGATATCGCGGCCCCCATAAGGCCGACTTTAGCCTGCAGCCGCTTAGCTTTCTTCACACCCTCGGCAATTTGCGCCAACGACCGTACCCGGGGATTGCGGAAACAGTAGCCAGCCATACAAAACCGGCAATGGCGGCCACAGCCTCTGGCTACTTCAATTAAGTACATATCCTTGAATTCAGTAGCGGACGTAACGATAACCGTTTGTCCGGGAAACTTCCCCAGATCTTTGACAAAGCGCCGTTTCACCTGGACCGGCACATTTACATGCCGGCTATAGCCGGCAATAAGGCCCGCACTGTCATAAGCCGGCTGATAGAATCGCGGGACATACAAACCCTCAATCCGGGCCAGGCCGAGTAAAAGTTCTTCCCTTGACAAACCACGGCGCCGGCTGTCATAATAACTGTTTAAAAAATCCTGGATTACTTCCTCGCCTTCACCAACTATGCAAACATCAACAAAATCAGCCAGCGGCTCCGGATTAAAGGTCGCGCACGGGCCGCCGATGATCACCAGGGGATCGCCTGCTTCCCGGTCGGCTGCCAATACCGGGACCTTGCCTGCCTTTAATATGGCCAGCAGGTTAAAATAGTCCATCTCAAAAGAAACCGCAAAGGCAATCAGCGGAAACTCATATAACGGCCTTTGATTCTCCAGGCTCATTAACGGGGTATTTGTCCGCATATACTCTGCCAATATTTTTTTATCCGGCAAAAACAGGCGCTCACAGGCCGTATCGGCCCGGTTGTTTACTTGCTCATATATAATGTGGAAGCCCAGATTTGACATTCCTACATGATAGGTATTCGGGTAAACAAGAGCCATCGGCTGACGGGAGCCTGATGCAAAGACTAATGTTCCTTGTTCTGCAGCAATAGTTTTTTGCAGCTGCTGTTTCAGATGCCACGACATGTTATCACATCCACCGGTAATGTCTGCCGCTAAATTAAATCCATTGGTAACATTACAATAGTATATACAAATTTCAGCTTAAAATGTCACGCTACCAGTGTCTTGGCCATGTTATATTTTAGTTTTAGAGCGAGACAAAATGGCCAAGGGCAAGGAAGCGCCGACGACGCATACTGGAAGGGGTCTGCTAGGAGGGGCTGACGCCGCCATTGGCCATTTTGGCCGTCATCAACTAAAAAGATAATGTGGTCAAGACACTAAGCCCACCGCTGCTGCGAAGCATCTACCCACAGCGTGATCCGGCCGGCAGCCACGGTTGCGGCAACATCAATCAGCCGTTGATTCCGCGAGCCCCGAAAGGCCAAACTCAGATCACGTTCCTTGGCCCGATATAAGCCGTCTATTAAAATATCAGTCTGGCTGAGCAATTTCCCAACTCCCTTATTGGTTATGGCCATAGGCGCCAGTTGCTCAAAAGTAAAGCCGCTGTAACAAACAATATCAAGTCCGAGCGTTTTTAAACGCCGAGCCAGATAACCTAAAGGCTCGGCCTGAAGAAAAGGCTCACCCCCGGAAAAAGTAACGCCCCGTAATATTTTATTACCGGCAAACCGTTTTTGTATATAGTCAAAAAGATCTTCCACCCTAAGGGTATAACCACTGTTGACATCATGTGTGTCCGGATTATGGCACCCCTGGCAATGGTGAGGGCACCCCTGGGCAAAAACAACCAGCCTTAAACCTGGTCCGTCCACAATGCTTTCTTCCGTTATTCCAGCTAGCCTGATCTCCATAATAATTCCCTGCCCTAAATATGTCTTACGCGTTGATTTAGCTCATTCAGCTTGGCATCATTAAACCGGTCGACAGTACTCAGATAACCGGTAATACGCCGCACACGGCGTACGCTGGTAGTCCCGCACGACGGGCATTCGTCAGTGTCGATTACCCCCAGATGGCCGCAGCCTTCACAAAAATCAACAGGATAGTTAAAACCGGCATACCCCAGGTCGCATTTCCGCATATAACGGATAATCTCTTCCAGAGCCCCCAGGTTATTAACAGGGGGGGCGGAAAACTCAACATAACTAATATGTCCGGCATTGGCATACTTATGATACACACCTTCAATGCGGATTTTATCATAGACGCTTACCGGATAATTAACCGGAATATGAAATGAATTGGTATAGTAATCTTTATCAGTAACGCCGGGAATAATTCCATACTCACGGCGATCCATCTTCACAAACCGTCCTGACAGGCCTTCGGCCGGGGTAGCGAGCAGTGTATAGTTCAGATCATAATGTTCCGCTGCCCGGTCAAGCTTGTCCCGCATAAAAGCAATAATCTCTTCCCCCATAATCTGCGCCTCTTCGTTTTCGCCGTGATGATAACCGGTTAATGCGGTCAGTGTCTCGGCTAAACCAATAAAGCCAACGGAAAGTGTGCCGTGTTTAATAACATCCCCGATATAATCATTCGGTTGCAGGTGGTCTGAATCCAGGTAGAGGCCCTGGCCCATTAAGAAAGGCATGTCGCGAACTCTAAGTTTGGCCTGAACCTGGTAGCGATGATAAAGCTGTTCGCAGGTTAAATCAATAAATTGTGCCAGGCTCTGATAAAACTTCATAAAGTTGCGTTCCGCCTTAATTGCCAGCCGCGGGAGATTTATCGTGGTAAAGCTCAGGTTCCCCCGCCCGTCGGTGACTTCCGGGCCGCAGCGGTTAGCCATCACCCGGGTGCGGCACCCCATGTACCCTACCTGATCCCCGTATTCCTTGTTAAAAGAAGAATCCATAAAGCTAAAAGTGGGATTAAGGCGTTGCGCCGCCACGCGGATGGCCAGTTTGAACAAATCATAATTCGGATCACCGGGATTAAAATTGACGCCTTCCTGCAGGCGAAAAATTATATTAGGGAAAATCGGGTTTTCGCCCCGCCCTAACCCTTTTTCGTAAGCCAATAACACGTTTTTGATTACAGTCCTGCCGGCCGGGGACGTGTCTGTACCGATATTAAGGCTGGAAAACGGCACCTGAGCGCCGGCGCGGGAGTGCATACTGTTTAAATTATAAATCAACGCTTCCATCGCCTGATATACTTCTTCATTACTGGCATTTTCCATGAATTTTGCCATATCCCGGTCAAAAAAAGCAAATGACTGGCCACCGTGCATATCATTTTGCGAGCTCTGTAAAATAATAGCAGCAAGAGCAGTCGCCGAAGCCGGCCGTTTGGGGGACCGGATGTAGCCGTGGCCGTTATTAAAACCGTTTTGCAATAGTTTTCCCAGCGGGATTTGGACACAAGTCAGGGTCTTGCCGTAAAAATCCAGGTCATGGATATGATAGTCCCCTTTTACATGAGCCTGGGCAAACTTATCGGGGATCAGACGGTTCAAGTAAAAGGATTTGCTGGCAGCACTGGCGATTTGCAGCATTTTGGCCGAAGGCGAATTGGAAACATTTGCATTTTCCCGGCTGGTTTCAACCAATATTTCGCCAACCGCATCCATAAGATCGGATTTAGCCTCCCGCATGCGGGTACGCTTGTCCCGGTGCAAAATATAAGCCTTGGCTGTCTTGGCATGCCCTGTTTCGATGAGAGTTTTTTCAACCGCATCCTGGACATCTTCCACACTAAACAGACCGCCATTATATTTTTGTTTTAAAAACTTTAATACTTCCAGCGTAAGCTCCAGTGCCAGCTGCCGGTCCGCCCCGCCGACTGCTTTGGCCGCTTTATATATCGCCTCGGTTATTTTGCTTTCATCAAAGGCCAATTCCCGGCCATCACGTTTTTTTATCCTCGCAAACATCAAAATTTCCCCCATCTATTTCAGCTTACTCTTTATGCTGAGCCTTCATCAGGCTCTCAAGTTCCTGCATAAAGTTATTTATATCGGCAAACTGTCGGTAAACGGAAGCAAACCGTACATATGCCACCTGGTCAATTTCTTTTAAATGCCGCATCACAGCTTCACCAATCTGCCGGGTTGAGACCTCCCGCTCCGTGTTATCCCGGATTTCTTTTTCAATCTTGCTCACGGCAATTTCAATAATCTCAGCAGGCACTGGCCGCTTCTCACAGGCCCGTACTATCCCGCCAAGCAGCTTGCTTTTGTCAAACATTTCACGGCGTCCATCTTTTTTAATAACCATTAACGGTATCGCTTCCACTACCTCGTAGGTAGTAAAGCGGCGGGCGCAGGCTAAGCATTCCCGGCGACGCCTAATGGAATTTCCTTCGTCGGCTGATCTGGAATCAATCACTTTACTGTCAGCAACTCCGCAAAATGGACAGCGCAAATTATCCACTCCCTTGATTACTCTGCCAAGTATGTTATAATATTTATAGCTCAGCAGGAATCTATACTACATCTTGTATCCAGATAATTAATATACGCCATATATTGTGCTTTTCCTGCTTACAGGAAAATTAAATTTAGAAAAACCTGGCATGGCCCAAGACGTCAGCAGCCGCAGATTTTTCTTATCCCCTTATAATAAATAATTGATTTTACACACATTTAGCCCTTGTCCTTCATATAATTATTGTAGAATCAGAATGCTACATAGTAATCGGTAACAGTCTGGGCAGAGGAGGGGGATACATGTTAAAAACCAGCGATTTAAAATTAAAAGAAGTAATCAATGTAGTGGATGGCAAACGTATGGGAAATATCACAGATATCGAAATTGACGTCGAAAGTGGCCGGCTTACCGCAATCGTCGTTCCGGGCATCGGAAAATTTTTAGGGCTCTTTGGCCGCAATGAAGATGTAGTTATTCCCTGGGATAAAATTAATAAAATCGGCATGGATGTAATTTTAGTGGAAGCCGGCAGTTTTGGCGAGATTAAGCGGGATAGCCTGTAACTAAAATGTAAAATTAGCCCGCGAAGGTGATCCCCCGGGATCATCTTTTTATTTATCCCGGCAGAATCAGTCCGTGCTGCTCACAAACAAGTCGGCACACCATTTATTGCTGTGCCGACCGTATAAGCAGATTATTACTTTATAAAACCTTAAGGGCATAATTTCTTAGATATTAAATATGGCGTCTATATCATCACCTCATAACCCTGTCAATAAATACCATATTCTGCAAATAAATCAAAACCCCTTTCGCTCTCAGTGATTTTTTTCAATTTTTACCATTTGTTAGAAAATTTTTGCTTTTCAAATTTGTATGGCAAGACCCCGGCTATTTTGCCGGGGCTGGAATAAAAAAAGAGTTATCCCCCTATCTTTATTGAGACAACTCCTGTTCTTCCCTATTGTAATTGCTGGCAACATATAATTATTGCCTGAACCATTCGGCTATTTTCCAGCGAATTTGCGGCGCCGGACTGCCTTGCTGCCCGGCAGCCTTCAGCTCGCTTACCGGCGCCAGGGCCGTGTTGGCACCATCAATAAAACAAAGGGGCGGAAATAATACGCACCACCAGTTTTGGCCTGCAGCCTGTCCGATCAGGATACGGACAGCCTGATACTCCCCGGCCGGCAGCACTAAACTGCCGTAGGTGCGGTCAGGGAACGGAAAGGTTCCCATTTGCACGGCAACCGGATAATTGACACCGTTTTCCCCTAATACCGCCTTAGCGATCATAACTATATTGTCCTGATGGCTGGCGATAATGGTGTTGGCCTCCCCGGCATTGCTTAGGTCTTGGACATAGGGGGTTAAATAGGCGATAACCGCATCGCGCACTTTTAATTTCAGCTGTTGATCCTCAATACTGTCACTGTTCGCCAGGATATGCAGTCTAACATAATCCCCGCGCTTGGACATTACAGCCGTACCACTTTCCTCCTGCTGCAGCAGTAAACCCCAGCCGCCGCCAACAAAACAGAATATCAATAACAGCACCATAAATTTAACAGGTAAATTTTTCCTCAAGACTAACATCCTCCCAGGTATTGCCGGTGAATACTTATATATATTTGCGCATATGCCCTAAAGCGGCTTTCTCCAGCCGCGACACCTGCGCCTGAGATATACCGATCTCTTCGGCAACCTCCATCTGCGTTTTTCCTTCAAAAAATCTTAGGGTAAGAATATGCTTCTCCCGCTCGCTCAGCTTGCGCAGGGCTTCTTTAATCGCCACGCCCTCAAGCCAGCTTAAGTCCAGATGTTTATCATCACTAATCTGATCCATAACAAAGATGGGATCACCGCCATCATGATAAATCGGCTCAAAGAGCGAGATGGGTTCCTGAATCGCATCCAGGGCAAAGATGATTTCTTCCCGTGGGACTTTGAGTTCATCGGCAATCTCATTGATTGATGGTTCCCGCGAAAACCGGCTTACTAATGAATCGCGGACCTGTAAGGCCTTATAGGCAATATCCCGCATGGACCGGCTTACCCTGATGGGGTTGTTATCTCGCAGATAACGCCGGATTTCACCGATAATCATGGGAACTGCATAAGTAGAGAACTTAACATTCTGGGACAAATCAAAGTTGTCAATTGCTTTCATAAGGCCGATACAGCCAACCTGAAATAAATCGTCCACATATTCGCCCCGGTTGTTAAACCGCTGAATAACACTAAGAACCAAGCGCAGATTACTATAAATCAACTGTTCCCGTGCCGCTCTTTCACCGGCTTGCATAACCTCAAACAGCTCACGCATTTTAGTGGCAGAAAGCACCGGGAGCTTGGCTGTATTTACACCACATATCTCTACCTTATTGATTATCATGTTATTCCTCCCCAGTTTTTCCAGGCTACTAAAACTACTTAACCCTACACAAGCATTATTGCCATGGCTTGGCGGTTTTATACTCCGTGTGATGCCATGAATGCCTGTCGTGCCCAAAAATAGGCAAAAAAAAACAACCGCAGGACTTATTCCATACGGCTGATTTCTTTGCGCAGGCGCTTGATTATTCTCTTTTCCAGACGGGAGATGTACGACTGGGATATTCCCAGCAGATCAGCAACCTCTTTTTGTGTGCGTTCATTGCCGTCATCATTAAGGCCAAACCTAAGCTCCATAATCCGCCGTTCCCGTCCGGACAACTTACTCATAGCAGTATATAATAATGTTTTATCAACCTCTTCTTCCACCGACTTATAAATAATATCATTCTCGGTGCCTAATACATCGGAGAGCAACAGTTCATTGCCATCCCAATCAATATTGAGCGGCTCATCAAAGGATACTTCAGCCCTGGTCTTGCTGTTGCGGCGCAGATACATTAAAATTTCATTCTCAATACACCGTGAGGCATAGGTGGCAAGTTTAATCTTTTTTATAGGATCAAAGGTATTTACCGCTTTAATCAGTCCGATTGTGCCAATACTGACTAAATCCTCAACACTTACCCCCGTATTCTCAAACTTGCGTGCTATATAGACAACAAGGCGGAGGTTGCGCTCAATAAACACGCTTTTGACAGACTTATCGCCTTTTTGCAGGCGGCTGAGCAAAAATACCTCCTCATCACCGGATAAGGGCGGCGGTAAAATCTCTGCACTGCCTACATAAAATACCTCATCCGGCTTAAGCCAGCCTATACGTTGAAGAAATGAAATCACCTTAAGTTTAAAGTATAATCTGACTATTGGCCAGGTAATGCGCATATCCCTGCCTCCTTTGTTGTATTTACCCCGGTTATTAGCGCAGGGTGCAAAAGCGCCTGACAGTCGCTGCCGGCGGCAAAGACACCGCTATAAATACCGATAAGCACGTTAGCGGTCTGCGCCGGTCCACATTCGGTCATTACTGTGATGCGATCCGGTCTGAAGCCCAGTAAAACACTGCGGCTGCCGACTGACTGGTAGGGGATAACCTCCACCCTTGACAGCCAGGCTGTATCCGGGCATTGATCCAGGTTAGCCAGCCACAGCTCCGGACTATTCTTGTTCAAATATTCCACTGCCTGTAAGCTCAACAGGGAAAGTGACGCCTGCCGGTTCAAGAGAACAACCGGTTTTCGCCCCAGCAGTGAAAAAAGCCCATTGCCTGTATCCAGCATACCGGTTATTTCAGCAGAACGCCCGCCATACTCGATTTTGGCCTGATAAAAAGTCTGCCGGCGATAGATGCGGCCAAGCATCTGTTTAACGACAAGCCCAATAAGGATGGCAGCAATAACTGCGCCTGTTAACAAATGACTCCAGGACAGCGTACTCATCAGACTGGCCCCTGGCGGCACTCCGGTCTGGGCAAAATACAGCCAGCCTAATACCGCTCCGCCTAAAATAAAAGAGATAATAAAAAAAATGCCGACAAGTGTTAGTGTTAGCTTTAAGGATTTGCGGCCAAAAGCCAGCAGGATAATGATTACTGAGGCCAATAACTTTCCCGGGACTGTGTACAGTATGAACAGCTCCGGAAAAATCCCGCCCAGAGAATAGATTCCGCCCAGGAAAGCGGCCGGCAATACTCGTTTCCACCGGAACGAAATGCCTGCAGCATAAGCTGTTAACACCAGAATCACACTATTCATCATAAAATTAATCAATAGTACCATATCAGCATAGATGTACACTGGTCTTCCCTTCCTGGCATGGAATTTTATACCATAATCAGAACCGCTACATAGCAATATATGCCACTGCTAAAATCACTATGCCAATTATACCAAGGTTTATTTTAAAATAATGTAATTTTTTGCCAGAGAATAAGGCTAAAAACAGACAGAAACCCCGGCTCAGTACTGAGCCGGGGTTTCTTTATAAGAGCCGGTTATCTTAGCCGAGGCGTTAAGACTCCCGCCGCTCTAGGCGGCGAGGGTTCAGGTGGAGTTGGCTCTCCACCTGAACCCTCGCAGTTTCAGCTTTGCTGAAACGAGTTCACTAACGGCGCATCCAAGCCGGAATATCTAAGTCACGACCTTTAAAAGGTTCAATGACCGGGCTTTCACGCCGGCCCTCATTTGCTTTGATCGAAGGCTTGGGATCAAACCCAGTGGCAATAACAGTTACCCGTACCTGATCCTCAAAACGTTCATCAATAGTTGCCCCGAAAATAATGGTTGCTTCCGGGTCAGCAGCCTTAGCGATAATATCGGCTGCTTCATTCACTTCAAATAAAGTTGTATTGGGACCGCCGGTAAAGTTCAATAATACCCCCTTGGCACCATCGATTGACATCTCCAGCAGCGGGCTTCTGATAGCAGCTTCCACTGCCGCCACCGAGCGATTATCGCCAGTGCCAAAACCGATGCCCATCAGGGCTGAACCGGCATCGCTCATAATGGTCTTTACGTCGGCAAAGTCAAGGTTTATCAGAGCCGGCACGGCAATAAGGTCAGATATCCCCTGCACACCCTGACGCAATACATCGTCAACTATTTTAAATGCATCCAGTATCGAAGTCCGCTTATCAACTACCTGCAGCAAACGGTCATTGGGAATAGTTATCAGCGTATCTACCTTTTCCTTAAGCTTGGCCGTCCCGCGTTCTGCCTGCAACTGACGCTTACGCCCCTCAAAAGTAAAGGGCTTGGTGACAACGCCAACAGTGAGGGCGCCCACCTCCCGGGCACATTCAGCCACCACCGGCGCCGCGCCCGTACCGGTACCGCCGCCCATACCGGCTGTAATAAATACCATGTCCGCGCCCTTAAGCACTTTTATGATATCCTCCCGGCTCTCTTGCGCCGCTTTCTCGCCAATTTCCGGATTAGCGCCTGCGCCCAGACCTTTGGTCAGCTTTTCCCCGATTTGAATGCGGTAGGCAGCCTCAGAACCAATCAAGGCCTGGGCATCGGTATTAATTGTAATAAATTCAACGCCCTGCAGGCCGGCGCCAATCATGCGGTTTACGGCATTATTGCCCCCACCGCCTACGCCGATTACTTTTATCGAAGCAAATTGATCTAAATCCATATCAAATTCCAGCATTAGTAAGTTTTCCTCCCTTAATATCGATCAAATTTCAATAATTTTTTCGCTTTATGAACCAGTGTATCCCAGGCACTGCGCCCGCCAACCGGCTCAGCTTCCATATTTTTGGCACCGTGTTTTAAAATTCCATAACCTACGGTATTAGCAGGATGTGCATATTCAGCCGCAAGGGCGGCCGGTGTTACCGCAGTGGCCTGTATTTGAAAAACCCTGGCTGTACAAGCCACCATGCTAGGCATTGCTCCACAGCCGCCAGTCAGATAAATAGCCGCAAAAGTTTGTCCCGGCTTTGTTAGATATTCAGCCTGCAGTGGTTGAAGATAACCATGCACCAAAGCAACAATTTCTTCCACCCTGCTTTCAATAATATCATATAAAAAATCAAAGGGGATATGTTTGTCCACTGTCCCATAATCATTGCAATCCAGCACTACCCCCTGATTGCGTAAATCAGGAGAAAGCCGTGAATAATAGCGTTTAATCTCCTCGGCATGGGCCCGGTTAACGCTAAGACCCTGCATTAAATCACTGGTTATGTAGTCTCCGCCCAGGGGTAATGCTGCGGAGGAACGCAGGCGCCCTTCCACATACAGAGAAATATCGGCAACACCTGCACCAATATCAATAAATATAAAGTTAGCAGGTTGATCAGGTAATTCGTTATTCATGCCCTCGGCCGCCATAATGCCGCTGGCAACGATTCCATTCAGGTGAATACCGCTCCCGCTCAAAACACTGCTAAGCTCGGCCAGTGTATCTTTGGGAGCCGATATAATATGAGTCTCCACTTCAAGCGCTGCGCCAGTCTGGGTAACAGCTTCCCTGGCAGGAAAAACATGCAGCACCTCATATTCATGATCAGCAACTGAAAACACAGCTGCCTTGCAGGCCCGCTCCACATCAGCGCCGGTAACAGCTCCGGCTGCGGCGGCTGCCACAGTACCGATACTATTTTGCGCAACAAGCACCGAGCCGCTAAGACCTAAATAAACAGAACCGGCCGCCTTGCTGTCAGTTGCCATAACAACACACTCTACCGCTTGTCTGATAGAATGGGCCAAAGCACCGATGTCAGTGATCACACCTTTGGCAAACCCTGCAGTTGGAGCAGCGCCGCTGCCAAAAATTTGTATTCGGCCATTTGCTTCCTGCCTTCCGGCCAGAACTTTGACCATACCTGTGCCAACATCAATAGCTAATATATTTTTTTTATCCATAACTCCCTCGCAGCACAGTATTATGTTTCTTCCCAATAGTTTCAACATAAGTAGCATTTTCCCTTTTTTTCGGGGGGGAAAATTCGTTGTTTTTTTTTGGGGAAACTCATCATAAGAAAAGCTTCAAAGCCCTAACATATTCAGACAGGCTTTGAAGCTTTTCGACTATTTTTTCAAGAAATATCGACGAATAATTGCTAAATTCTGGAATATCCTTAAGCCAAATGCTAACAGTGAAACATAATATAAGTCAATACCCAGCCGGTCGCCTATATAAACTAAGCCGGCAGCTAGTAATGCGTTTGTAAAAAAACCGGTTATAAACACGGTGTTATCGAATTTTTCCTCAATGCCGGCTCGCAAACCGCCGAAAACAGAATCTAATGATGCCAGCAGGGCAACCGACATAAATTTTGCATATTCCAGTGGCACAGTAATGGGAAAAAATATACCTATAACTATACCTATAATCAAACCGGTAATAGGTAAAACCATATTAGTTACCACCCTCCTTCAGCGGCTTAGCAAATTCAAACCGGAAAGCACCCTTGTAAGCCGGGACTTTTACATCATCCTGTTTTTTTATAGTTACCTGGATACCCCAAAACTGCAGGGTCTCAATGACACCTCCGCGCATTTTAAGCGCGTTTTCCAGTGTTGTCGGCTCGCCGATAACCCTGACCTCATACGGCGGTGAATAGCGTGAATTGTTAACCGACAGGGTCGGGCCGGCACAGCGGACCTCAGAGCTGGCTATAAGCCGCTGCTCATTAATAGAAATTGCCTCTGCCCCTGCAGCCCACAATTCATTAATTACCTTAAGTATATCGTCATCATGAATCAGGTATAGATTGGGATTTTCACCAGGTTTGGAAGGACGCTTGCTGTCATCAATAGTTACAATAATACCAGGCCCTTCAACAGCTATTACGCCGGCTCCCATCCTAACCCTCTCCAATTCCTTGGACGCGGCCTCAGCCCCGGAAGTGCGCTTAAGCTCCTGCACCTGATTGATTAACGCGTCCCGTTCTTTTTCGGTCTGGCTTAGGCGCTGGGATAAATCTTCCACCCGCTGATAAGGGATGCTTGATCTAATATCCTGGGTGGTACGGAATTGTACCGCCAGCATAATTCCCAGCACAACACAGACCAGGGCAATCGCAAACTGCCCTTGTTTGATCGGTACCAAAATATCGTCTCCTTTCGAAATTCCTCATCGGTCACGCAGCTTGATAATCGGCGATTTATAGTTAAGATCTATATATTCGACAGCCAGCTTTTTAGTCGCAATCTCCTGCAAAATCTCGCCTGTAAGCAGCGCTTTTTCCGGCAGGCGCTGATTGTCACCAACCCGTATGCCTATGGAATCGATTGTATAGGCAACGAGTTCATCCGGTGACTTAATATTTACCTCTGACAATTGATTCAGCGTTAATTCATCCAAAGCCGCAAGATAGGTCAGGACACAGAACAGTCCGGGATTGTTCACCTGGTCGCCCACATATACATTGCCTAAACGGACCCCGGTAATCACCGGGACTTTTATCTCTTTAAGGTTTTTAAAAGCAGCCATTACCATCCCTTGCCGGTCAATTTCAACAAAACCGTACTGGCTGGCCACAAAAGCCAGCGGCTGGCGCTCGGTTACCCTGATAGATATAGTAGCGGGAAAACGCCTGTCTACCTTAACTTCAGCTACCCGCAGGTCACTCATTAACCGTTCTTTAATATCTGCCGTTTTTAATCTGAAAATGTTCACTTGTTCAGGGACACCGGCCACCTGTAACACGTCTTCCACCGTAATGTATTTATTGCCTTCAACAACCACTGTCCCCACAATAAAATAGGGCGAATTAACGAATAAAAAAAATGCTATCAGCAATGCCAAAGCCGCAAGATAGGCTGCAAATGCCGAATCACGCCGCCGCCTTGCCGCCTTTAAGCGTTCCGCTGTCTGCATGCTATCACCCCTGTAGACATCTTCTGCAGTAATTATACACCGGATTGTCCGCTAGATAAAGCGAAACTTGCCTGGAACAATTGGAATGAAATTCCAGGCTTAGTTGAGCCTATCCAGGAGCTTAGCAGCACTTAGGCCGCCGCCGCAGCGAGAGGCCTTAGCGATGCTTAGCTATCGGATAAAGCGAAACTTGCCTGGAACGATTGGAATGAAATTCCAGGCTTAGTTGAGCCTATCCAGGAGCTTAGCAGCACTTAGGCCGCCGCCGCAGCGAGGGGCCTTAGTGATGCTTAGCTATCGGATAAAGCGAAACTTGCCTGGAACGATTGGAATGAAATTCCAGGCTTAGTTGAGCCTATCCAGGAGCTTAGCAGCACTTAGGCCGCCGCCGCAGCGAGAGGCCTTAGTGATGCTTAGCTATCGGATAAAGCGAAACTTGCCTGGAAGGATTGGAATGAAATTCCAGGCTTAGTTGAGCCTATCCAGGAGCTTAGCAGCACTTAGGCCGCCGCCGCAGCGAGAGGCCTTAGTGATGCTTAGCTATCGGATAAAGCGAAACTTGCCTGGAAGGATTGGAATGAAATTCCAGGCTTAGTTGGCTAAAAAAACGGGCAGTATCTGTCGACACTGCCCGCAAGGCCCTAATCAACGGTTGCCAAGAGGATCCGCTCACATAAATCAGCAAAAGAAATACCAATGGCCGCAGCCGCCTTAGGTACCAGACTGGTAGCTGTCATGCCCGGTATCGTATTAATTTCCAGTACGTAAGGATAATCAGACTGATCAAGCATAACGTCAACACGGCCAATCCCGCGGCAGTTTAACAGTTTATAGGCGGCAAGGGCTACCTCCTGCACACGGCGGGTGGTCTCCGCTGCCAGGCAGGCGGGAACAATATAGCGGGTAGCGCCTTTGGTATATTTTGACCTGTAATCATAGCGGCCTGATTCCGGCACAATTTCAATGACCGGGAGCGCCTCCGGCCGGTCGCTTCCCAGAATGGCGACAGTCAGTTCTTTGCCGTTGATGAATTCCTCGACCACAATATGGTCGCTATACCTAAAGGCTTCTGTTACCGCAGCCTCAATTCCGGCAGGATCTTCCACAATGGTAACCCCAATACTTGAACCCTGGGCAGCAGACTTAATGACCACCGGCAGGCCAAACTCACTTTCAATCTCATTCAGCAAAAGCCCGCCGGCTTCCGGCCTGCTGTACAGCCGCGAGCGGGGCGTTGGTATCCCTGCGGCCAGAAACAACCGTTTAGACACGGCTTTATCCATGGCCGCCGCGCTGGCCAACACCCCGGATCCTGTATAAGGTATCCCTAACATATCAAGTGTTCCTTGCAGGAGTCCGTCCTCCCCGTAAAGGCCATGGACAGCATTAAATACGACATCAATATTATTGGTTTTTAACTGTTCGACAAAATTGCGGGGGTTTAGGTCAAGCCCAATGGCATTATACCCTTTTTCCTGCAGTGCTCCTAAAATAGCGCTGCCGGTATTTAAAGATACTTCGCGCTCAGCCGACGGGCCGCCCATGACAACGGCAATTTTCTTATTTTTCAAGCTAATGTCCCCCTTCGGCTACCTGGACCCGTACAATCTGTGCTCCTAGAGCCTGCAATTTTTTCTCAATATTTTCATAACCCCGGTCAATATGATAAACCTGTTCAACCTCTGAGGTCCCCTTGGCGGCCAGGGCCGCCAGCACCAGGGCACTGCCGGCCCTTAAGTCAGGTGCCGCCACATTGGCTCCGGTCAGACTTGCAACACCGCGAATAATAGCAGTACGGCCTTCAACCTTTATTTTAGCTCCCATCCGGGTAAGTTCATCTACATGTTTAAAGCGGTTCTCAAAAATAGTTTCCGTAATAATGCTGGTGCCTTTGGCAATCGTAACCAATGACAGCATCGGTGCCTGCAGGTCGGTGGGAAAGCCAGGGTAAGGCAGGGTTTTAATATCAACCCCTCTGAGTTCCCCGGCTTTGATCCGGACATAATCCCGGCCGGCTACGATCTGGGCGCCAATATCCTGCAATTTATCAGTAACCGAGAATAAATGCTCCGGAATAATATTTTCAACAACAACATCACCGCGCGTCATAGCGCTTGCCATTAAAAATGTGCCTGCTTCAATCCGGTCACACATTACCGTGTGCTCGGTCGGGGTAAGTTTGGCCACACCGTCTATTCTGATTGTATCTGTGCCCGCACCACTGATTCTTGCCCCCATTTTATTCAGGATTGTTTGCAAATCAGTGATTTCAGGTTCACGGGCCGCATTGCGGATAATCGTTGTCCCCTTGGCCAATGCGGCAGCCATCATGGCATTCTCAGTCGCCCCCACGCTGGGAAAGTCAAAATTAACTTCTCCGCCGGTTAATTCTTCAGCCTCAGCCTCAATAAATCCAAAACTTTCCTCAACTTTTGCGCCAATTTTTTCCAGTGCTTTGATATGTAGATTAATTGGTCTTGGTCCGATCGCGCAGCCACCGGGATAGGAGATTCTAACTTTGCGGAACCTCCCCAGCAGCGGCCCCATCAAGAACACGGACGCCCGCATCTCCCGCATTAAATGCTCGGGAATTTCAGCCTTACTGACATTAGTCGTATCAATCAGCATGGTATGGCCCTGCCTGATTATTTTTGCGCCGATGAGTGTTAAAATATCCTGCATGGCCTGAATATCGCGCAAATAGGGAACATCATGGATAATACTGACGCCGGAACACAGGAGCGTTGCCGCCATAATCGGCAAGGTAGCGTTTTTAGCCCCGCTCACCCGGACATTACCACATAGTTGTACTTCGCCTCTGACGATAAATTTCTCCATCGTCTTCCCTCCCAGACAAGTACAATCACCCTTTATTTTCTTATATCTAATCTCTAATAGTTTTCTGACTATTATTGCTGATGTGTAAGCTTTTCTACCAGTTCTTCCCCCGTCTGGTAGATATTGCCGGCACCCATGGTCATTACTAAATCGCCGGGCTCCACAATCTCAGCAAGATACCGGGCGATCTTATCCCGTTCCGGTATATAGGTAACTCGCTGATCGGTCTGCTGTTCCACCTCAGCCTTGAGTGTCTCCCCCGTTATCCCCGGAATAGGTTGTTCTCCGGCTGAATAAATATCAGTAAGAATCAATATATCAGCCGATGTAAAAGCACGGCCGAACTCCTTACTCAGAAACTGAGTACGGGTATACCGGTGCGGCTGAAAAATGCAGATTAGCCGCTTTGGCTCTGTTTGGCGCGCCCCCAGCAACGTTGTGGCAATTTCTGTAGGGTGATGAGCATAGTCATCTACTACCCAAACCCCGTTCACCCGCCCTTTGGATTGGAAGCGGCGCTTAGCCCCCTGAAACTGGCTCAGGCCTTCGGCAATTTGGGGAAAACTCAGCCCGGCTTCAACCCCCACAGCCACAGCAGCTAGAGCATTCGCCACATTATGCACGCCTGGAACACAAATTCTGGCCGTACCCAAAAATTCTTCCCGGGAATGGACGTCAAACATGGTCACCGGACCATCGGATTTAATATTACGCGCCGTATAATCAGCAGCCTGGTCGAGTGCGTAAGATACATAACGTGTTTCTAGCTTAGCCGCCATATTCCTGATATGGACATTGTCGAAACATAAAACGGCCAACCCGGTCTCTGGCTGAAGCTTATGTAAAAATTCATCAAAAGTGCGTAATATATTATCCATGGTTTTGTAGTAGTCCATGTGATCGTTCTCAATATTGGTCACAACAGCAATATGAGGGGCCAGTTTTAAAAAAGAACCGTCGCTTTCATCTGCCTCTGCCACTAAATAAGGACCATGGCCAAGCTTGGCGCTGCCGCCTATTGATTCCAATTCACCACCAATAATGATGGTCGGGTCCAGCCCCGACTTTTCAAGCATCAGGGCGATCATCGAGGTAGTTGTGGTCTTGCCATGAGCACCGGCTACAGCGATTCCCTGCCGTTTCCGCATCAGAAATGCCAGTACATCAGCCCGGTGATATACTGCAATTTTCTTATCCCGCGCAGCTTTAATCTCCGGGTTGGTTTCGGGGATGGCTGTGGAAACAACTACAGCCTGTGTATCGCCAATATTTTCATAACTGTGGCCAATATGCACCTTTGCCCCGGCCTGCTCAAGTCTGGAGGTAACAGTCGAATTCTGAGCATCAGAACCGGAGACTGCATACCCCATTTCCAGCAATACCTTGGCAATGGCACTCATACCGGAGCCACCGATACCGATAAAATGAATTTTTTTAACATCATCTAACAACAGTATTTCTCCCCTTTCTTGCGCACCCCGTCTCCGGCGCCCGCATCCGGCAGAAAGAGCTGCTCTGAAACTACCCGGCTGCCGCTCTGGCATACCACATAGTATGCGCTGCCCGCACCCGGTGTTACCTTTTATTATTTACTTTGCAGCTTTATTAGGCAAAGGGCCAGCCGGGCAATTGCTTCTGCCGCCTGAGGCCGGCCCGACTCTCTGCTTTTTTCAGCCATAGTTGCTAATATGGCCGGATTTGTGATTAGGCCTTCAATTGTAGCTATGAGCTTACTGCCTGTTAAGTCCTTATCAGCAATCACGGTTGCCGCACCGCGCCGCTCAAGCGACCTGGCATTGAATTCCTGATGATTTTCCGCGGCATAAGGATAGGGTATCAGGATCGCGGGAATGCCTCGGGCTGTCAATTCCGCCAAGCCGACAGCCCCGGCCCGGAAAACTCCCAGGTCAGCAGCCGCCAATGCCAGCGGCATATTATACAAATAAGGTTCAATGCTAATATTTCCAGCACTGGAAATGTCTATACCAGCTTGTTTGATATTGCTAACTATGCTATTATACTCGTTTTGTCCTGTTACATGCAATATTTGCAGTTGAGGACTGCCGTTAAAATGTTTGTACACCTCAAACATAGCGTTATTTATACTGCGCGCCCCCCGGCTGCCGCCAACAACCAGCAAGGTGAGCTTGCCAGGATCTAACCCCAAAGCCCTTTGGCCCTCGTCCCGGCTCGCCGACATAACCGCAGGCCGGATGGGGTTACCGGTAAATACAATCTGGTCAGGCTTGTACCTTGTAAAATATTGTTCGGCGTCCTTGTAGCCTATGGCTATTTTATCAACAAACCGGGCCAGTATCTTATTGGTAATGCCTGGTATAACATTTTGCTCCTGAATCATGGTCGGCACTTTAAGCAGGCTGGCGGCCAAAAGTACCGGACCGCACACATAGCCGCCGGTGCCGATAACAACATCAGGTTTAAAACGCTTAATAATTTTTACTGAATGCCAAACACTGCCGGCTGTAGCGAATAAAGTCCGGATATTCTGCCAGGAAAGGCGGCGCTCGAGCCCCCGTACTTCGATTGTGGCAAACGCAAAACCTTCTTTCGGCACAATGTCGGACTCCAAACCATGTTTAGTGCCTACAAACAGGATTTCACAATTGCCGCTCAACCGGGCAACCTCCCTTGCAATGGTAAGGGCGGGGTAAATGTGACCGCCTGTTCCCCCGCCAGATATAATCAGGCGCATATTGCTTGCCCCCTAATCATTTCAAATTAACATGTCGTGATATGTTGAGGAGAATGCCGACCCCTGCCAGGGTAAAAATTAATGCCGAGCCCCCAAAGCTAATAAAAGGCAACGGTATTCCTGTTACCGGCATAGATGCGGTAACCACCGCAATATTCATCAGGGCCTGCAAAACAATGATGCTTGTTATTCCCCCTGCTAACAAGCTCCCAAAAATATCCGGCGCGGAAATGGCTATCTTATAACCTCGCCAGGCCAGGAGAAAAAACAGAATAATTACAGTCGCGGTACCGATGAAACCCAGTTCTTCCCCCAAAATAGCAAAGATAAAATCGGTATGCGGTTCAGGCAAGTACAAAAACTTTTCCCGACTGCGCCCCAGGCCGACACCAAACAGACCGCCGGAGCCAATGGCATACAACGACTGAATAATGTGGTAGCCGCTGTTTAAGGGATCTGCCCAGGGATCACTAAAGGCCAGCAGGCGCTTAAGGCGGTACGGCTCCACCAGAATAGCGCCGATAATACCGGCAACCCCCAGTGCCCCCAGTGATCCTAAATGGGATAATTTAGCGCCGGCGGCAAACAGCAGGATAAACACGGTACCGCCGATAACAAGCGCGGTTCCCAGATCAGGCTCTTTTAAAATCAGCCCGAACACAACTAACAGCATCGCCAGCTGGGGGGCAACCCCCTTGGTAAAGCTGCTGATTTTATCTTGGGATTTTGCCAGGTTGTTAGCTGTAAACAGGACCATAGCCAGTTTGGCAATTTCTGATGGCTGCAGGTACAGGGAACCGAACCCCAGCCAGCGTCTTGCCCCGTTAACAACCTTGCCTAAACCGGGTATGAGGACAAGTACTAATAAAATAAGTGTAACGATCATCGCGGGCTTTGCCAGTGTACGCCATGCATGATAATCAACATTCATAGTGAACAGCATAGCCAGCATTCCCAGGGTAGCCCAAATCATCTGGCGTTTTAGAAAGTAATAGCTGTCATCATAGTTGACATAAGCGGAAACCGCACTGGAACTGTAAACCATTACTACCCCAAAACCCAACAAAGCAATGATGGCAAAAAAGATGACATAGTCGGGCGACTTAGGTCTGACCGCCAATCTCGCTCCCTCCTTAACCTAACCGGTGCACCAAATCTTTAAATATTCTCCCCCGTTCCTCATAGTTGTTAAACATATCGTAGCTGGCACAGGCGGGAGACAAAAGCACCACCTGCGGCGGTTTCGCCAGTCGGTGGGCAAGGGTAACCGCCGCCGGGAAGGAATCCACCGCATGAATATTCCTTACGCCATGCTGAGCGGCCGCTTCAGCAAAACGGCAGCCTGCCTCCCCCATTACAATCAAATGATCAACCCGCTCTTTGGCTAACTGCATAAACTCAGTCAAATCGGTATTCTTATCCCGGCCGCCGGCAATAAGAATAATATGGCCGGCAAAAGCCTCCAGCGCTTTCATCGTCGATTCAGGATTGGTGGCTTTAGAGTCATTGTAATAATGTACACCGGCAATTTCCCTTACAGGCTCAATACGATGCTCCACACCGGGAAACGCGGTAAGAACCGCAGCCATGTTTTCCGGACTGACGCCGGCAAAATAAGCGGCTGCGCAGGCGGCCAGCGCATTTTCCACATTATGGCCGCCTTTTATTTGCATAGCGGGGACCGCACAGATTTTGCCGGTTTTTCCTGCCCAGGTAAAAGCGATGTTGCCGCCGTCAACATAAAACCCCTGTTCAAGACATTGGCGGCGGCTAAAATAAACAACTTTGCCTGGCGCCCGTGCAGCCATCCCCCGTACCGCCACATCATCATAATTAAGAATCAGGTAGTCATTATGCTCCTGGCGGAGGAAAATCCGTTCCTTCATTTCCTGATATACAGCCATAGTTTGATGCCTGTCAAGATGATCGGGAGTCAAATTTAAAACCACAGCTATGTGAGGTTTAAAATGGATTGCTCCCTCCAGTTGGAAACTTGATATCTCCGCAACAATAAAACCGTCAGGCCCGGCTGCAAGCGCCTGCTCGGACAAAGCAGCGCCAATATTCCCGCCTACAGCTACCTGGCGGCCGGTAGTTTTAAGCATCTCGCCCATCAGGGTTGTTGTTGTTGTTTTACCGTTAGTACCGGTAATGGCGATAATCGGTGCGCTGCTCAGGCGGTAGGCGACCTCTACTTCACTCAAGACGGGTATAGCCCGTATTTGTGCGGCAGCAACAAGCCGTATATAAATAGATATGCCCGGTGACAGCACTATATAATCGATACCGTCCAATAATGTTTCGCTTTGTTCACCCAGCGCCAAATTAACACCGGTTGCTTTTAGCCGGGAAAAATCTTTATCAATTTTATCAGCCGGTTTCGCATCACTTAATGTCACCTGTGCCCCCAGCCGCTGCAGGATAGCAGCGACGGAAATACCGCTAATTCCGGCACCGAGTACTAAAATTTTTTTATGGAAGAATTCTGTTTGCTCACTCATTTACATACCCCCAGACCGGCTAACCGCCAGCAGGCTTAAAGCAACGGCGGCAAATACTGCGCCTGCCAGCCAGAATACGGTCACCACTTTGGTTTCAGACCAGCCGGATAATTCAAAATGATGATGAATAGGACTCATTTTAAAAACCCGTTTGCCTGTTGACTTGAAAGAAATTACCTGAATAATGACGGAAAGCGCTTCAATAACAAATACGCCGCCCACAATAACCAGCAGGAACTCAGTTTTCGTCATTACCGCCACTGCCGCCAGCGCCCCGCCCAACGCCAGGGAACCGGTGTCGCCCATAAAAACTTTGGCCGGATACGCGTTATACCGCAAAAAACCCAGGCAGGCCCCGGCTAAAGCCACGCAAAAAATGGCTAAATCAGGCTTGCCAAAAGACAGGGACACGACAGCATAAGCCAGGGCCGCCACGGTGGTTGTGCCTGCGGCTAAACCATCAAGGCCGTCAGTTAGATTCACCGCGTTCGTAGTCCCCACAAGCACAATGAATATTAACAGATAATATAAAGCCCCAAAATCAATCGTAACGCCCCAGACAGGTATCCAAATATCGGTGCCACGGCCAAAATAAATACTGGCAATGTAAGAGAGGGCTAAAGCCATGATGATCTGCCCGAGCAGCTTTTGCCGGGCTTTGAGACCCAGCGAGCGTTTAAGCACCACTTTGATAAAGTCATCCAGAAAGCCGATTAAACCATGTCCCAATGTAACAAATAGAGCTAACTGTACTTCCGGATTATTGCCGGCAAAGATCAGGCTGGGAATAGTAAGCGCCATTAACAGCAAAACCCCGCCCATAGTCGGTGTTCCGGCTTTGGCATAATGCCGCTCAGGCCCTTCTTCCCTAATGCTTTGCCCGAATTTTAGCCGCTTTAGCATCGGAATAACCAGCGGCCCTGCCATAATAGCGATGGCAAACGCCAGCGCGGCAGCATACAACAATTCCTGCATCGTAACCTCCTGAATCCACTCGCTAACGCAGCGATGTATGTTCAAATGCTCTCAGCATCGTTTCCATTTTCATTCCGCGGGAGCCTTTGAGCAAAATATAATCGCCCGGTTGCAGCAGGTGCTGCAGCATTTCTATTGCCTGCTGATGGCTGGTAAAAGCATGGACAATTTTAACACCATATTCAGCTGCTGCCGCCGCGATGTTTTCAGCCAAAGGCCCCACGGTAAGCACAATATCCAAACCTTGTTCAGCAGCCAATTGCCCAACCTGCCGATGCGCCCCGGCGGCCGTATCGCCAAGCTCCAGCATATCACCCAGCACAGCGAGCTTGCGGCCTTTGCCAATAGCTGCCAGGGTGTCAAGGGCAGCGGCCATAGATAAAGGGCTGGCATTATACACATCATTAATAACCGTATATTCGCCGTAATGCAGGATCTCCAGCCGCATGGCCCCGGGGACAAAACTACTGATCCCGGCGGCCAGATCAGCGGGCTCCAGCCCCAGTTCCCAGCCGGTGGCAATGGCCGCTAGGGCATTATATACATTATGGCTGCCAACGGTGTGCAAAGTGACGGGAAACGAACCACGGGGGCCCTTGCAGTCAAAGGTAGTAAGCAAATCACCGTTTTTTCCTGTCACTATGTTCTCAGCCCGCACTGCAGCCTCCGGGCCCAAGCCATACAATACAACCCGCCCCTGGGCTTTGGGCTGCATAGCCCGGACATAGGGGTCATCCGCATTCAGCACAACTACCTCATCCGGCCCGATTGCTTCCACTAATTCGGCCTTGGCAGCGGCAATATTCTCAATTGAACCCAGGAGTTCTATATGCGTTTCGCCCACATTGGTAACCACCCCAACGGTGGGCAAGGCAATCTCCGTAAGTTCGCGAATCTGCCCACAAGCGCGCATTCCCATTTCCACAACGGCGGCTTCATGGTCAGAGTCCAGCTTCAGCAGGGTTAAGGGCAGGCCGATCTCATTATTAAAATTGGCTTCGGTCTTAAGCACATGAAACCGGCTGGCTAAAACGGCCGCCAGCATATCCTTGGTCGTCGTCTTGCCATTTGAGCCGGTCACACCGATTACGGGAATCTGATAGCGGCTGCGGTGCAGCCTGGCTAAAGCCTGTAAGGCAGCCAAAGTATCCTGCACCTCAATTACTGCTACAGGCCCGGCCACAGCCACCGGCCGGCTGACAACGACCCCGGCAGCGCCCTTGGCTGCTGCCTGGGCAACAAACTCATGGCCGTCAAAGCGCTCCCCCGCTAAAGCGATAAATAAATTACCCGGCTGGACTGTCCTGGTATCTGTGGAAATACCGCGAAAAAATTTGCCGCCGCTGCCGGTCCCGCGGCCGCCGGTAGCTTTTAATACTTCACTTAAGCTAAAATCAGGCATTACTTTTCATCTCCCTGATAACCTCACGCGCTACCTGGCGGTCATCAAATTCAATTGTCCTGTCTTTTAATATCTGGTAGGTCTCATGGCCCTTACCGGCAATAAGCACCACATCCTGCGGCCCGGCTAATTGAAGGGCCTGCGTAATGGCCTGCCGGCGGTCAATAATAATTTGATAGCTTTTGCCGCTATGGCCGTCTGCCCAAGCGTCTTTAATCCCCACTTCAATATCTTCCAGTATTTTTCCCGGCTCTTCACTGCGGGGGTTATCGGAAGTAGCCAGCACAATGTCGCCATAAACTGCGGCCAGTTTGCCCATAATCGGCCGCTTAGTACGGTCACGGTCGCCGCCGCAGCCAAACACGACGATAATTTTGGCGGTGGCAAACTGTTTTGCTGTTTTTAAGACATTCTCCAAACCATCCGGCGTGTGGGCATAGTCAACAATGACAGTAAACGGTTGTCCGGCCTGCACGAGTTCGAACCGGCCCGGTACGCTGCTAAAACTTTCCAGGGCCTGCCTGATAATGACCGGATCAATTTTTTCCGCCAGGGCCGCCCCGGTTGCCGCCAATACATTATACACATTAAACATGCCGGTAATGCTGAGTTTAAGCGGCATAGCGCCAAAGGGCCCCTTGATACTGAAACTGGAGCCTGCCGCGGCCACCGCCAGACTGTCGGCAGTAAGTACGGCTGTGGTGTTAATCCCATAACTGATCACCGGACAATCTGTATTGGCCGCCATCGTCTTCCCGGCCGGATCATCCCAATTAATAATTGCTGTTTTCCCTTGTTTCTTATTGCCGGCTTTATTTAAACTCCGAAACAATTCGGCTTTCGCTTCCCTATAATTGGCAAATGTCTGATGAAAATCCAGATGATCCTGAGTCATATTGGTGAATACGGCGACGTCAAATTCACAACCGGCGATCCGTCCTAACGCCAAAGCATGGGAAGAAACCTCCATAATTGCATATTCCATGCGATTGTCGACCATTTCTGCGAGAATACTTTGCAGTTCAATAACGTCAGGTGTTGTATTTTTAACCGGTAGTATCTGATCGCCAATCATGGTCTGAATTGTGCCAATCAAGCCTGCTTTATGGCCGGCCTGCTGCAAAATGCTTCTAATCAGATAGGTGGTTGTTGTCTTCCCGTTGGTGCCGGTAACACCGATCATACGCAGTTTGCGACCCGGGTAATCAAAAAAATACGGGACAATGGCCTGCATCGCCTGACGGGTATCAGCAACTTTGATAATCGTAATGCCTTCATAGCCGGCTGCCGCTACATCCTTCTCCACCAGCACAGCCACTGCCCCCTGCCGCACAGCGGCAGGGATAAAGTCGTGTCCGTCTACATGAACCCCGGACAGACAAACAAACAATGTGCCGGGAACTACCTGCCGGGAATCATGGGCCACTGCCCTGATTTCCTGCTCAAGCCGCCCCTGTATTGCTGCAGCCGGCAACAAGTCTGCCAGCTGTTTTAAACTTTTGGTCATCATTATCCTCCTGCCCAATCACAAAAATTATGTTTACATCCTTATTATCTATTTTTACCAATATCTCTTATTTTAACGCGGGTTACTCAAAATAGGTAGTAATAGTTGTTCCTGACAATACTTTGCTGCCAGGCAGCGGATCCTGTTTGACGACTTTTCCGTCCATCCCCACAGGATTTATCACAAATCCCAACTCGGCCAGCATATCTGATGCCTCGCGCGGTGTCCGGCCGGTTAAATCCGGCACCGTTACCTCGCCGGCCTGATAACGCGGTGTCATTGTATACAGCAATACCCCGCTGCCGGCCGGAATACGGCTCCCCGGCTTGGGAATTTGATCGGCAATCCGGTCGCCGGACTCCTCGATACGCGGTTTCAGCCCTGCTTTTTCCAGTTCTTTGACAGCCTCAGGCACACTGAGGTTTATGACACTGGGAATCAGTACATGCGGATCCGGCGCAGCTGGTTTAGTCATATTGTCTGTAGGCTGAGGGGTTACTTTGAGATACTGCAGGACATCTTTCATGACAGCGCCAAATACGGGCGCAGCAATCTGCCCGCCATAATAAAGGCCAACAGGTTCGTCAATAATAACCAGCATCGCAACCTGGGGATTATCAGCCGGAGCAAAGCCGACAAAGGAGGCAACATATTTATCCGGCAAATAGCCGCCGGCGCCAACTTTCTGGGCAGTACCTGTTTTGCCGGCAATTTTATAGCCTTCGATATAGGCATTCCGGCCTGATCCCTGGGTTACGACCGATTCCAGGATCTCTTTAACCTGTTTCGTTGTTGTCGGATCAAGCACCTGCCTGACTACATCAGGCTGAAAGCCTCTAACAGTTTGCCCTGATTTATCCTTGACCTCACGGACAATCTGGGGCCGAAGAAGCTGACCATCGTTGGCCACAGCAGCGGCAGCCGTTACCAATTGAACAGGGCTAACAGCAATGCTCTGACCAATTGACATGGTGGCAATATTAATCGGCGTCGCTTTGGTCCGTTCAATCATAAGGCCCTTCGCTTCGCCAGGCAAATCAATATTAGTAGCGCGGCCGAAGCCAAAAGCGTCAATATAGCGGTAAAACGGATCACGCCCCAGACGCAGGCCAACATTAACGAACCCCACATTACAGGAGTTCTGCACCACCTCGGCAAAGGTCTGGCTGCCATGGCCGCCATGTTTCCAGCAATGAATGTGCCGCCCCTGGACCTCAACCTCGCCGGGATCATAGAACCTTTCATCCGCTTTCACAATATGTTCGGACATAACGGCTGAGGTAGTAATAATTTTAAAGGTTGACCCTGGTTCATACACATTGGAAACTGCTATGTTCCGCCAAAGTTTTGGCGAAAACTCGCTAAATTTATTAGGATTATAGTCGGGCTTGTTAGCCAGTGCCAGAATGCCGCCATCCCGCGGGTCAATGGCAATGATGGTAGCCGCTTTCGCCTGGGTTTCCTTCATTACCCGGTCCAATTCCCGTTCAATTATCTGCTGAATAACCAAATCAATAGTAAGATAGACATTATTCCCTTCCACCGGCGGCACAAACCGGTGAGATGCCTGGGGGATTTCCCGGCCTCTGGCATCATATTCAATTACGATGCTGCCGGAACGGCCTTTGAGATAACTGTCAAAGGTCATCTCCACACCATCCAGCCCCTGGCTGTCAATCCCGTTAAAACCAAGGACATGCGCCGCCAGGTTATCATGGGGATAATAACGCTGACTCTCCTGCGTCAGGCCAATACCGGGCAAATTAAGCATTTGGACCTGCCGGGCCGTTTCCGGGTCAATTTTACGTTTGATCCAGGTAAAGGCCTGCCGCTTTTTCAGTTTGTTCCTAAGGTTGTTTTCATCTAATGCCAAAATAGCAGCCAGTCTGGCTGCTGTTTCTTCATGATTCCGTATTTCGGCAGGTATAGCGTATACAGATTCCGTACTGACACTAACCGCAAGTTCCCGGCCATGTCGGTCAAAAATAATGCCCCGCTTTGCCTCAACCGGAATCTCACGGATTCGCTGATCTACAGCATTCTCCGCTAACCAGGCGCTCTTATAAAACTGGAGATACAGTAAGCGACCAATCAACCCCATCATAATTACCGATATGATCAAGAACAGGCAAGCGACCCTCTTCCTGATGGTAACATGCGAAACAGATGCCACTTATTTATCTCCCCCATCGTAAAAAAATTACCGCCCTTTGCTCGCCTCCGCCTTGTTGAGTTTAATAGCGCCCAGCAGTTGCTCAGCAACACCGGCATCCCCGGCCGGCTCTGCCGGCGCAGGCGTTGCTGCCGTTGCAGCTGAAGCATAATAGGCATTTTTCGGCACAATCATCCCTAACTCTTTTACGGCAATTTCTTCAATCCGCTGCGGTGATTTTAGTCTGGCAATATCAAGGCGCAAAAGCTCATTTTCTTTCTCTACTTTTGCCACCTGACCTTTAATTTTCACCAGCTCATAGCCGGACTGCACGATTGCGGCGCTTTGCATGGTTGTAATGGCAGCCATTACAACAGCAATAAGGACAAGAGTCAGGCACTTGACGCGCAGCTTTCTGTCAGCTTTTGGTATTATTTTAGGCGCAGGTGAAGCGGCTTCCTGTTCATACACATATAACTCTTGTTTTTTATGTACTAACATTTTTATTGTTCCTCCCCCTAATTTAGAACAATTGTCGCTATAACTTAACAGCGATACGAAGCTTAGCGCTACGAGCGCGAGGATTTTTCTCAAGCTCATCAGGCGATGGCAGCACAGGTTTTCCCAACACTTTAACCTGGGGTTTATGCTGGCAAACACAGATCGGCAGTTGGGGCGGACAGATACAGGCTTTGGCCAGCTGCTGCAATGTCTGCTTCGCGATCCGGTCCTCCAGCGAATGAAAGGTTATTATGCCAATCCGGCCACCGGGTCTTAGGCATTCAACGGCCGTAAGAAAGGTATCCTGCAAAATCCCCAGTTCATTATTGACTTCAATCCGAATCGCCTGAAATGTTCTTTTCGCCGGATGTGGTCCGTCCCGGCGGGCAGCGGCCGGGATAGCCTTCTTAATAATATCGACCAGCTGGCCTGTTGTTGTGATATTGGCCGCAGCCCTATTTTCCACAATAAAGCGGGCAATCCGCCTGGCCCAGCGCTCCTCGCCATAATCAGAAATGATGGTTGATAATTGCTGCTCGCTGTAGGTATTCACAACATCATAGGCGGAGAAATCCGCCTCGGTATTCATCCGCATATCAAGCGGCGCATCCTGCATATAGGAGAATCCCCGGTCAGCAACATCAAGCTGATGGGATGATACCCCCAGGTCAAACAGAATACCGTCAACCAGGCCGGTTTCCAGCTCCGCCAGCACAGAGCCCAGGCGCTGAAAATTACGCTGCACAATACTAATCCGGCAATCAGCCGCTGCTAAACGCTGCTTGCCGGCACGAATCGCAGCCGGATCCTGATCAATGCCGATCAGCCAGCCGGCCGGTGCGAGCCGTGCGGCTAAGGCGGCAGCGTGACCACCGCCGCCTAATGTGCAATCCACATAGATCCCTTCCGGATCGGAGAAAATGCCTGCAATACTCTCTGCCAGCAGTACACTCGTATGCTCAAATCCATGTTCCTGCACTTATATCACTCGTTTCAGCTATATTTAAATCCCTAAATCAGCCATGGTTTCGGCAATCGCCGCAACCGTAGGGCTGATTTGCCGGTTATATGCATCCCAGGCCGCTTTATCCCAGATTTCAATTCTGGTTGACACGCCAATAACGACCACGTCCTTATCTAACTTGGCATGTTCCCGTAAGTTAGGCGGCATAAGCACCCGCCCCTGTTTATCACACTCAAGTTCGGCCGCGCCGGAAAAGAAGAAGCGGACAAAGGCCCGGGCTTCCGGTTTAGCCAGCGGCAGTTTCTTTAATTTTTCTTCTAGGATGGCCCACTCACTGCGGGTATATACAAACAAACAATTATCAAGACCTTTGGTGGCAATAAATGTTTCTCCTAATTCTTCCCGGAATTTGGCAGGAAGAATCAGCCGCCCTTTATTGTCGATGGCATGCAAATATTCACCCATGAACACGGCTGTCTCCACCACCTTAAATAATCAACCACTTTACACCACTTCACACCACTTTTTAGTCTATTCTGGGCAAATAAAAAAAATCCTGCCTGAAATCTGCAGGATTTTAAAAAAACCAAAATTTGGAGACTAAAGTCCTATATTAGAATTTCTGCTCACCCCACTCAATCCAGCAAGAGGACGGCTTTAAGCCTGATAAGACTGGCGAATCAGATTTCGCATAAAAAGCCAAAAGCCGGCGATAATAGTAGCAGCATCTGTCATTCTGTAAAATTATAATAAAGTCATGACAAGTTTTAGGCAAGTATGATATAATGAGTTAGCTTGTAAACATATTCCATATTTAATTTAAGGAGGCTGCTACAATGAGTATCACTAAAGAAATGAGCATCGTTGATGTTGTCCAAAAATATCCCCAGACTGTGCAAGTATTCCGCAGCTACGGCATGGGTTGCCTTGGGTGTGCTGCTGCCCGCTTTGAAAACATCGAGCAAGGCGCGGCCGCTCACGGCATAGATACAAACGCCCTGATTGCTGATTTAAACAAAGCCGTAAGCGAGTAGTCCTTGGGGACGCCGGCAGATGCCGCCTGTGCCCTGTAGGGTAAAGATTTTTCTTATCCTTAGAGCATAGTCTTGCACGTTGATAAATTTGATGGGGTTATAAAGAAAACACGGCTTGCGCCGCGCCTGGGGCGAAAGCGGAAGCCGGTGTTGCCCTTCTCCAGGGGAAAGTTAACCTTTCTATCAGGATAAAAAAGCAGAGCCAGCCGGCCCTGCTTTTTTTGCCTGTCACCAGTTATAAGTTTTATGCAGTATCGGGAATAATGCCCCTTCGCCCCGGGATTGGCAAGGGTGTTTTTTTATTTCACCCGGCCAGCCTGCGGGCTGGCAACAAAAATCCCGGCGGCCGTCTCATAGTCGAGGGCCAGTTCAGTATGATCAATACGCAGGACATAGACCGGAGCGGTCTGCAGCACTTCGATGTCCGCCCCGGGCAATAAGCCAAACACAGTCAGCTTCCGCATATGCTGGTCATCGGCAGTGCGTACAGCAATAATTTTTGCCCTTTCACCAGACCGGAGCATAACAACCGGTTGTTGTTCAATCACACCATCCCTCCTGCCAGCACCAAAAATAGGCTCAGCCGCAGCAGCTGGTACATGAAAGCCGCCGCAGCAAAGGTAATTAGGATAATCACGGCCACCATCATGACGGTGGTGATCAGCCCCCGTTCCTTGACCATTACGGCAAACTGAGCAATACAGGGAACAAACAGGGTCAGGGCCACGGCGGCAACCACCAGCTGCAGATCTGTCAGCTGGCCGGCAGCAGCCAGGTCATACAGCCCGGCAGCACCATAATCGCGGCGAAAAAAACCTAGCAGAAAGGCTTGCGCTGCTGCCGGCGGCAGCCCGATCAGTCCCATAGCCGGCTCCAGATATTGAATCAGCTCAGCTAACATGCCGCTGCGGTCTCCTGCCCACAATACAGCACTGGCAGCAACAAACACCGGTAAGATTTCCTTAAAATACCATGTCATCCGCAGGGCCGCTTTTTTTATGACATTGCGGACAAGCGGCAGTCTTAATGGCGGCAGCTCCATATAAAAAGCGCTCCTGCGCCCGGGTACAAGCCTGGTGCTTAACCGGCCCGCAACGGCAAAAATACAGAGTAAGTAGCCACTCCAGATGCCAACTGCGACCGGATTATGCGCAAGCAGCGCCAGCACAACGCCAAGCTGAGCCGAGCAAGGAATCGTCAAAGCTAAGAGAAAGGTAGCCAGCAAGCGTTCCCGTTTTGTTTCCAGGGTGCGTGTAACCATGACCGCCATCGTACCGCAGCCCAATCCCAGGGTCAAGGGAATAACGGCCCGTCCGTTCAGCCCGAAGTACCGGAACACCGAATCGGCCAGCATAGCCAGCCGCGGCAGATAACCCGTATCCTCCAGTACGGCAAAAGCCAGGAAAAAAGTCCCGACAATAGGCAGGATAATTGCCGTTGCATAACGGAAGCCCATCGTAAAAACACCGTAATCCCCCACCAGCAGCGACTGCAGCCATTCCCAGGGAATCCAGGCATTAGCCGCACCTTGGACCTGGGGGATGAGGATGGGTATAAACAGGCAGTTATTAATATAATCAACAAGATAACCGGCGCCGAATTTTCCCACAAACTGGTACAGGCCGCAATACAGGACAATACATAAAACCGGAATGCCTGTCAGGGGTTCTCTTGTTATCTTTCCCAGCCACAGAGCCAGCGATTTCCGCCTGCGGCCTCCGGGCCGAGCATATAGCACCGTTTGGGCGATAAGCGAATCAATAATATCCTGCCGCACCGCTGCTACCAAAGCGCCTAGATTCTGCTCCGGCCGTGACGGCAGCTGCCTAATGGCGGCGGCTATATCGGGCCAGGCTGCCTCGGTTTGAGCAGCAGCCACCGCGCTTGCATCCCCCTGCAGGATTAATAATGCGGCACTGCGTTTGCTCAGGCCGTAATTTCCGGTTAACAAGGCGCTTATGTCGGCTACAGACCGCTCAATGGGTTCGCTCAAGGGCATAAAAACCGGTTTTATTATTTGATATTTGCTAATTGCTTTTTTTAGAGCGCCAATCCCGGTACCGTTAACTGCCGCCGTGGCAACAACCGGAATTCCCAGCAATTGCTCGAGCCGCTCCCCATCGATAATCATACCCAGCTGCTGCGCTTCATCCATAATATTCAGGTTAAGTATGACAGGTATCCCGGTATCAAGCAGCTGCATGGTCATATGCAGCATTCGCTTTAGGTTCTTGGCGTCAACCACATGAACAATAACATCAGGCCTGCCCGTTGCCAGCAGCAACCGGGTAACCCGCTCCTCCTCGGTCAGAGGAATCAGAGAATACATTCCCGGCGTATCGATGACCTCGAACCGGTAACCATTAGCCTTGAACTGGCCGGCCGCAATATCAACACTAGTGCCGGGATAGTTGGATACAGCCGCATAGCTGCCTGTCAAATGATTAAAAATGGCACTTTTACCGACATTAGGTGAGCCTACCAGCACTACTTTTATCACTGGATCCCGCACCAGAGTGTCCTCCGTCAGCTTCGAAATACTATGCTATTTCCTATGCAAAAAGGCGCGGGGATATGCGTAGGCATAAGAAAAGACTTGGCTTGTGCCAAATAGAAGCCGCCTGTACCTTTAGGTCTACAGGCGGCCTCATATCTGCCAGAATTTATAAATTCTGGCAGACCAAAAAATTCCCGGCCTGCTGCGGCCGGGAATTTTTTTTACACTTTATAACAGTTTTTCCACTTTGGCGGCAATGTTTGCTTTCGGCATATATCCGGTCAGCTTCTCAACCTGTTCGCCATTCTTAAAGACAACCATCGTCGGCAAACTCATTACACCATATCTTTGCGCCAGCGAACGGCTTTCATCGACATTGACCTTGGCAATCTTAATTTGGTCGCTCATTTCTGCCGCCAGTTCATCCATTACCGGCGCCAGCCGGGTGCAGTAGCCACACCACGGAGCCCAAAAATCTACAAGCACCGGCTTTGCGGCGTCAAGCACTTCTTCCTGGAAATTATTTTCGTTAGCATTGACTACATTTGCCATCAGACAGTCCCCCTTTTTTACTTAAATTAAGAATAGCTATCCTATTTGTGGTTGCGAAGTTCAACCAATACACAACAGTGGTCAACCACATTAAGATCAAGGTCTTTAGCCCGTTCCACCACACTGGCGGCATTGGCTCCGGGCTGGAGCCACACATTTTTGATGCCAAGCTCGGAGCAGTTATTCATAATCTGTTCGCCGACTTTTGGCGGCACCACAACATTTACGACCTCAGGCACACAGGGTAAATCCTTCAGAGCCGGGTAGCATTTATCCCCAAGTACCTCATCAACCCCGGGGTTTACCGGATACACCTCATAGCCGGCTTCCTTCAAAGCCTTGAAAATCTTATAGCCAAATTTTTCCTTGTTATCGGTAGCTCCCACAACAGCCCATTGTTTGTTTTTGAGCATGGCTTCTTGTTCGCTCATAGAACTATCCCCCTTACGTCCATTGTACGACGTTACCTGTTAAATCATTCCTCAACAACAGTGACTTTATTCATTATGTTGCCTTGATTAATTTGATCCACAATGTCCATCCCCTCAATTACCTTGCCAAATACAGTATGTAATCCGTCCAGATGGGGCTGGGGTTCATAGACAATAAAAAACTGGCTGCCACCGGTGTTGGGGCCGCGATGAGCCATCGACAGTGAGCCCCGTTCATGTTTATGGGGATTGCCTTTGGTTTCACAAGGAATCGTGTAACCAGGGCCGCCGGTGCCGGTGCCGTTTGGACAGCCGCCCTGGGCAACAAAACCTTTAATAACCCGGTGGAACTGCAACCCATTATAAAAACCTTCATTAATCAGCTTTTCAAAGTTAGCAACCGTCTGCGGCGCGTCTTTCTCAAACAGCTCAATAACCACATTGCCTTTGTCCATCTCAATAATTGCTTTTTTCAAAGTATATCCCTCTCTTAGATAGAATTATTTTAATTATAACACAGTTGGCTATACTTTGGCAAAATTGGAATCTCGCCCCTGGAAATTATTTAGTCTGAGTGAGCAAAAAAAAACACTTTCTACAAAGAAAGCATTTATCAAAAAAATTCTATATACGCCCATGATACCGTTCTCTCCTGTATGTTCATACCCGCTTCGCGCAGGTGGGCGTTTTGTATTTATGCTTTTGACTTCCGCTCCAAGGCGGCCTGACAGCGGCATACCATCAAACTCCCCATATAAATGAGTCGGTTGAACATATAAGAGATAACGAGCACCTCAGGCATTAGTGACTTTTGACAATATGATCTTATCATGTTCGCCCTGTTAGTTCAAGGTCGAAAATCGGCCAAAAAACTGGTGTTTTTGACTGCTAGCGGAAATCCGCCGGATTTTGCCGGTTCGAACTTGAGCGCACAGGGCCATCACTTATTTGACTTCCGGCAGATTGCCGCCTTTCTCTGCTTTTAGATGGCGGACACAGTTGAGCAGGGTAATGGTAGGCCGGCCCTCATAAAAATCAATGATATTTACAGCCGTGTTATCCTGCCTGATCCGCCAGACATGATTGAGCTGAATATCAAGCATGGCACACAAAATGGTGCCAATCGTGCCGCCATGAGCTACTACGGCCACAGTTTGGCCGGGATGGGCGGCTAAAATCCGGCCGATGGCGGCAGTTGACCGCTCCTTCAGCTGCCGGAAGGTTTCTCCGCCCGGAATCTCCAGCTCGTCCGGCGTTGTCCACAGCTTCCCCAGCAAACCCGGCCAGCGCTCAGTTATTTGTTCATACGTAAGGCCTTCCCACTCGCCAAACTTTATCTCCCGTAATTCCGGTACCAGCTTTACCGTCAGGCCATGGGCCGCGGCAATACATTCAGCGGTCTGAAAAGCCCGGGACAAATCACTGGCGTAAACGGCATGAACAGGCTCTTCTGCCAGACGGCCGGCGACAGCCCGGGCCTGTTCAAGCCCTTTATCGGTCAGGGCGATATCGCTGTGCCCCTGGTATTTCCGCTCTAAATTCCATACAGTTTGACCGTGCCGCACTACTATCAGTCTAGTCATAGGTTCACCTCAACACCTGCCCTAAATGGGTAAGCAGTTTTTTATTCTGTTCGCCGAGTTTAACAGCCACCCGGATATAATACGGAGAAAGCCCCGGATAATTGGAACAATCACGAATCAGGATATTCCTTGCGGCCATGGCCTGGCACACCCTGGCGGCGGGCGGCTCTATCCGGACAAGAATGTAGTTGACGGCAGGGGGCAAAGGCGTGGTTCCCGGCATAGCCTTCAGGCCTGTATATAAAACATCTTTTTCATACTGTACGGTATCCCGGCTTTGCTGCTGGTAGTCCCGGTCTGTTAACGCCGCCACGCCGGCGGCCTGGGCCAGGGAGTTGACATTCCAGGGGTCTTTGGCGGCGTGCAGCCTGGCCGTCAAGGCCGGCCGGGCAAGGGCGAACCCCAGCCGCAGGCCGGGGATAGCATAAAATTTGGTAAGGGAATGAAGTACCACCAGGTTATCATATTGCGTAAGCAGCGGCCGGGAGGTATATTCCCTGTCGCCGGGGATGAAGTCCATAAAAGACTCATCGACAACCACGATTGTACCGGCCTGAACGGCGGCAAATAAAATTTGTTCCATTTGACCGGCTGACAACAGCGTGCCGGTGGGGTTGTTGGGATTGCCGATAAATACCATATCCACACCGGCCAAGCGGCGGGTAAGCCAGTTTACATCCGGAACAAAGTTGTTTTCCGGCGACAGATACGCGTATTCAATTACCGCCCCGGCCGCCCGGGCCGCCCGTTCATATTCACTGAAAGAAGGGGCCGGGATCAGCACCCGCCGGGGGCGCAGGGTATGGGTCAGCACATACAGCAGCTCCACCGCGCCGTTGCCGGCAGTGATGCATTCGGCGCCGACTTGATAATGGCTGCTGATGGCGGCCTTAAGCAGTACCGCTCCGGCATCGGGATAATGAATAACCTCACCGACAGCTTTGCTGATGGCGGCCTGAACACCAGGGGCTAACCCCAGCGGGTTTATATTGGCGCTATAGTCCAGCACAGACGCCGGCTCACCGCCATGCTCCCGCGCCCAGGCGTACACATTACCGCCATGAACGAAACCGGCGGCTTGATTGTCAGCGTTCATTGCCATCATCTCCTGTTATGATAAGCCCGCCGGCAATCAGGCGGACCGTCTTTAAATACACAACCTCCGGACAAACCTGACATATCTCGCGGATACAGGCATCGTGGCCTGCCATCGCTTCAGTGCTGAACATGACCCCCAGCACGGTCCCGCTGTGGGCGGCGCAGACGCCGATAGCGCCGCAACGGTTACCGGCATTTATCATTAGCTCCAGACAGGGCTTATATAAAATCTGCTGGTTGGCTATGGCGCTTAGCGTGGCGCCCTGGCCGACAAGGCGGGCATCACCAATTGCTAAGCCTCGGGCCACCAAGTCAACGGCTTGCTTGATTTGCGGCTCCTTAGCCTTGTTTAATGCCGCCAGATCCTCTCGGTGGTTAAAAACCAGGGTGTCCACCTCGCCTCCGGCATCAAAAACGGCAATATGAATAGGCGGCGGCTGGCCCAGGCGGCGGCGAATCTGCCCCTCAACATGATCAAACATAATAATTTCGGGATAAAAGATCCCGTCTGTTGGTTCTATTGTTAAGGCAATATCGGCAATCTCATCACAGGTGAGCGTAGCGGCCGCGGTCGCCAGCGCCGCCGCCTGACAGGCAGCACTGATATCGGCACTGCTGGAAGCCATGCCTTTACCTACCGGCAAATCAGATGTAACCGTCAAGCCAATGGCGGCCGGGCTTCTTAGATATGCCAAAGTCTTGCGCACAGCTGCCGCAGTCTTCGGCTGGACCTCGTCCATGCTGCCGCCGGCAACGGCGGTAACCTCCGAATACCAGTCAACAGGACAGGTAATCAGAAAATTAACCCCGTTTATTGTGCCCTGTACCAGCTCACCGCATGAGCCAGGCGCTTTAACTTTAATTGTCATACAAAAGTCTGCCTTTCAGTGATTGAGTCTTACTTTTTCTAAATGACAAATACGAGCAAAGCCATCAACTCGGTCAGATAGGTGACAGCACCATAGGTATCTCCGGTTAAGCCACCCAAAACATTGGTAAAATAACGGGCTGCCAAGACACCGGCCACCACTGCGGCCCCGGCACTGACTACTGCCGTAAGTCCCAGAGGAATCACAATCACCAGCGCGACAATGGCGGCAATAAGCAGGGTGCTGCGGCCGGCGTACTGGGCAAAGGCTTTTCCCATACCGTCAGGCCGCGCGTAAGGGAATGAGGTGATACTGATCACCATGGCCAGACGCCCTGCTACCGGCATGACCAGCAACGCCGTAGTGAGCATGGTTGAGGTCATATCAACAATAAGCGAGTATTTCAGCAGCAGCAAGAGTCCGAAGGCCACGACCCCATTGGCGCCGACCCGGCTGTCTTTCATTATTTCCAGCATCCGCTCCCGCGACCGTCCGGAAAATACACCGTCCGCCGTATCCATAAACCCATCACAATGCAAACCGCCTGTTATTACAATCTCAGCCAGAATAATGACGGCGGCCAGCACATGGGCCGGCAGGAACTGACTCAGGGTATAATTGATTGCCGCCAGAATCAGGCCAATGATCGCACCAATCAGCGTAAAATACTTTACACTGCGGCCAAAGCTGGCCGGCGACCAGTCTGTTTGCTTTATCACCCGGATGCGGGTAAGAAATTGTAAGCCGGTAAAAAAATCGTTCAAGCGCAACGCCTCCAAGTGATTGCAGCCTTAGCTAAGCCACAGCCGACTTCACCGCAATAGCCCCGGCAATAAACAGTATTGTCACCAGATACATAATGCGAATCGTCTGCTCGATGTGTATAGGCTGGAGTTCTTGTTTCGCCGCCCCCATATAAGCCCGCAGGGAGGCTACCCCGCCATAATAATTGAGCCCTCCCAGGCGAATCCCCAGCGCGCCGGCCACACCGGCCTCGGAAAAACCGCTGTTGGGGCTGGGATGCCTGCCGGCATCCCGCTTAATCGCCTGCCAGGCGCCACCGGCATCGTATCTGAGCAGCGCAGCCGCCAGCACGATTAACAGGCCGGTAAGCCTTGCCGGTATATAATTAAAAGCATCATCAAGCCGCGCGGCCGCCATGCCAAAATCCCGGTATTTTTCATTCTTATAACCCACCATAGAGTCTAGCGTGTTGACCGCCCGGTACAGGCAGGCCAGGGGCACACCGCCGATCAATGCATAAAACAGCGGTGATATAATGCCGTCGACAATATTCTCCGCCACCGTTTCAACAGTGGCACGGGTGACCTCGGCGGTATCGAGGCTGCCCGTATCCCGGCCGACGATCCAGCCCACCTTAAAGCGGGCCTGTTCCATGTCCCCGTGGTGTAAATAACCGGCTATTTCCCGTCCGGCCTCAGCCAGACTGCGGGGCGTTATGGCAAAAGACAAAAGTACGGCCCCGCCGACATAAAAAAGCCAGGGATGGATGGAAGCGAAAGCCGCCATTGCCAGCCAGGCAACTGCGTAGACTGTGGCCAGCACCGCCAGGACAAGGACGGCCCCGGCCAGCCGCTTGCCGCCAGGCGAATGACCGGTATTCAGTAACCGGTCCTCCAGCCAGGAGATAAAGCTGCCGATTAGGACTACCGGATGCCAGGCTGTGCGCGGATCACCAACAAAGCGGTCAATAACCACAGCCCCTAACGCCACATACTCTGTCATGCCTACTTACCTGTTGGCTGGTTCATAATTTGATAGACTAAATCCATGTTCATATGCTGGCGGACCACAGCCGCCAGCCGGTCATAGGCAGCATCCTTGCGGGCCTCGGTATTTTGCGTGACACCAAGCGGTGCCAGTCCCTTGCGGACTCTCAGCGCATCAAGCACAGCCCGGCGATAGGCGTCATTGTCAAAAATGCCATGCATATAGGTGCCCATAACCAGGCCATCGGCGGAAACGGCCCCGTCAGGCATTTCCACCTGCTCTCCCGACCTGGTAACAATGGTAAAAGCAGCGTCAACAGGGGTCATAAACTGGGTCCGTCCCATATGTATTTCATAGCCGGTAAGATGGTTACCGGTATAGTCAATGCCCAGGAAACGATGATTAACGGCTGCGGCCCTGACCTGATGGGTCACTTTATCGGCCTCAAAAACAGTGATACTGTCAATAAGGCCTAAGCCCATAACCTTATCAAAGTCTGATTCCGTATGGTCAGGGTCCTGGACCTCCCGCCCCAGCATTTGGTAGCCGCCGCAGATGCCGACAATGGGGGTGCCGCTTTTAACCAGCCTGACAAGTTCCTGCTCATAGCCATTGTGCCGGAGATATAATAAATCCTCTGTTGTATTCTTGCTGCCGGGCAGGATAATAAGATCAGGCCGGCCGATCGCCTCTCCCTGGCGCACGTAGCGGACACGCACGTCACTTTCGTTGCCAAGGGCGTCAAAGTCGGTAAAATTTGATATTTTGGGCAGACGCAATACGGCAATATCAAGCTCACCGGTCGTATCAGCCTGCTGTTTATCTTCCAGTGATACCGAATCCTCATCGTCAATACCCAGCCGGTCAAGATGGGGAATAACCCCCAGTACAGGCTTGCCTGTCTTGTTTTCGAGGAAATCCAGGGCTGGTTTCAGCAACTGTATATCGCCCCGGAATTTATTAATAATAATGCCCTTGACCAGTTCGCGCTCATCAGGGTCTAGTAACTCCAGCGTCCCGACAACCGACGCCAGCGCCCCGCCCCTGTCGATATCCGCGATCAGGAGTACCGGGGCCTGGGCCAGTTTGGCAATACGCATATTGACAATATCGTTGGCTTTAAGATTAACCTCAGCCGGACCGCCGGCGCCTTCAATCACGATAACGTCAAAATCCCGGTGCAGCCGCTCCAGGCATTCGCTTACCACGCCCAGGGCGGTAAGGCTGTAACCGGAATGATATTCCTTTGCCGACATATTGCCAACAGGCTTGCCCATGACAATGACCTGCGAACAGGAGTTGCCGGTAGGCTTTAATAATACCGGATTCATATCAACATTGGGTTCCAGGCCTGCAGCCTCGGCCTGGGCCACCTGGGCCCGGCCCATCTCGCCGCCCGTTTTGGTCACATAGGAGTTAAGGGCCATATTTTGCGACTTAAATGGCGTCACCCGCCGGCCATCCTGTTTAAATATCCTGCATAATGCCGTTGTTAAAATACTTTTGCCAACATGAGAACTGGTTCCCTGCAGCATGATCGCTTTAGCCATTAAAACTCAACCTCCCCAAGACCAACAGCTATCTTTTTTAACGCAACAGCCAGCCCGCTGACCACTAAATAGACCTCGTCAGCCTGGCCGGCAATTTTTTGATTGACAAGCCCGGTGACATCCCGGTATTCACGGGCCAGCCCATTCTCAGGCACAATCCCGAGCCCGACTTCATTAGTGACGAAAATAACATCGGCCCGCTCCTGCCTGGCACTTGCGAGCAGTTTGTCAATCGCACCCAGCACGGCCTGACAGCGCTCCTCCCGGGTAGCCGGCGCCGTCGGTGCCAGCAGCAGATTGCTTGTATAGAGTGTCAGACAATCGAACAATACGGCGTCTGCACACCGGACAGCCTGCGCCATAGCCAGTTCAGCCCCGTACGGTGCTTCAAAGGTTGTCCAGCCGGGCGGGCGGCGCCGCTGATGAATAGCAACCCGTTCCTTCATTTCCTCATCATAGATCTGGGCAGTGGCAATATAAGCCACCTGCCGGTTGCCCTGAGCGGCATAGCGCTCGGCAAAAGTGCTTTTGCCGCTGCGGGCGCCACCGGTCACTAAAATGATTTTACCGGCCATAGGCATTCCCTCCCTGACTGCTTAGGCGGTACTGCGAACACTGCTCAACAAACCGTTCGGCTGCCTGCCGGTTGCCGGCAAAATGCATGTGCAAATAGGAAGCCACTACGTTATTAACGGCATAGCCGCCGTGATAGACAGTACCTGTCCGCATTTTTTTAAACGCAAATGCCCAGGGGAATTCCTCCTCGCCCTCGTCAGGCACCATGCGGGAAAAATGAAACTCGTGACCGCGCAAGGTCTGTCCGTTCCCGCACAGTACAGTTTCTTTAAGGGCGGTTGCCTCCACATAGCCCACTGTTTCCAGTTTAGGCTGCATCTGACAGACGGCCGGGATTACGCCGGCCATATCATACGCACAGCCGTCAAAATCGATAATCTGCCGGGCCAGGTACATCAGGCCGCCGCACTCGGCGTAGATAGGCAGGCCCCGCCCGGCAGCCTGTAATATATCATTCCGCATCAGGCTGTTGGCTGACAATTCTTTGACAAACATCTCGGGAAATCCCCCGCCCAGCACAATTCCGTCCACCGCCGGCAGCCGGCTGTCTGTAAGGGGGCTAAAGGGGATTATTTCCGCCCCGGCCTCCTCCAGAACTTCCAGGCTGGAGGGATAATAAAAGGTAAACACCTTGTCCCGGGCCACGCCGATCCGGGCTTTGACCGCCGGCCGTTCTGCCGCCGGCCGGGAGCGGACCGGGACGGGACCGGTGGCATTGGCCAGGACCAGCAGTTCATCCAGCGCCACTTGCCGGGCGACCTGGCGGCCCATCTCCGCCACAGCGGCTGCGGCCTCATGTTCAGTAACCGGTGTAAGGCCCAGGTGGCGCTCCGGCATAGCAAGCTCATTATTGCGAAAAACAGCCCCAAGGACAGGAATGCCAACCTTGTCAAGGGCCTCGCAGACCATAAGCCGGTGGGTATCCGAGCCCAGCCGGTTAATAATCACGCCGGCCAGTTTGACATCAGGATCATACATTTTAAAGCCTAAGGCAATGGCGGCAGCACTTTCCCCCATTGATTTGGCATCAATAACCAATACCACCGGCGCATTCAGCATTTTTGCAATTGCCGCCGTGCTGCTGACACCGGCCCGGCCGCCGTCATACAGCCCCATAACGCCTTCGATAACGGCAATATCATTACCCGCCGCCGTACTGGCAAAGATTTCCGCCAGACAGTCCGGCGGCACCAGCCAGGTATCAAGGTTATGAGCGCTCTTGCCGCTGGCCAGCCGGTGAAACCCCGGATCAATATAGTCAGGGCCAACCTTATAAGACTGAACGGCAAGGCCCCGTCCGGCTAAAGCCGCCAATATACCGGTAACAATTGTTGTTTTGCCTGCCCCGCTGCTAACCCCGGCAATAACCACCCGGGGAATATGCACTTGGCTCATATCAACATCCTCCTAATTGCGCGCTGCCACTGTTCTGAGCCACAGCCGCCGTACCGTATACCCGCGCGCTACTAGCGGCCCAGCATGTACATAACCGCGTTGACAGAGGCGGCCGCAATCGGACTGCCCCCTTTGTTGCCCAGTACGGTAATAAAGGGGACGGACGAGGTCGTATACAGCAGCTCCTTGGACTCCGCCGCACCGACAAAGCCAACAGGCACGCCTATGATCAGCGCCGGTTTGATATTCTCTTCTTTGATCAGTTTCAACACTTCAAACAACGCTGTCGGCGCATTGCCAATCGCCACAATGGCCCCGTTAAGCTTGGCGCCGAAGGTGCGCATCGCGGCCATTGACCGGGTAATCCCCGCCGCTTTCGCCTCTTCCGCCACAGCCGGATCAGCCACCAGGCAGTAGGCCTGCCCTCCCAGTTCGGCCAGCCGGCGTTTGTTAATCCCGGTACGCACCATTTCCACATCACAGAAAATATCACAGCCGGACTTAAGGGCCTGCAAACCGGCCGCTATAGCCTCAGGGTGAATTTTTATAATGTTGGCATAGTCCGGGTCGCCGGCAGCATGGATGATGCGTGAATAAACCTTGGTGGATTGCTCGTCTAAGTTAAACCCGGACAGATAAGGGGCAATAATCTCCATACTGCGGGTCTCAATGGCCATCGGGTCTTTTATGAATTCCATTATATTACCTCCAGCACCATATTAATTACTTCCTGCCGGGTCAGGCACAGGTTCTGATACACCACAGCCGGGCGGCCAATAACAATAACCGGCAGGTTCAGTTCCACAGCTGCCGAAAGCTTCGTGTCGGCACCGCCGATAACGCCGCTGTTTTTGGTTATAATTACCTCAGTGCCATACTCTTTAAACATTGCCACATTAAAATTATGGGAAAAAGGCCCCTGCATGGCAACAATGTCGCCAGGGCTAAACCCCAGTTCCATACACTCGGCAATGACCGCAGGCTGCGGCAGGACCCGGGCAATCAGCCGGCAGGAGGCCAGTAAGGGCTCATTTTTAAATAGTCCGAGGGTGCGGCTGCCGGTGGTCAGAAAAACCACGCGGCCCAGTCCGGCCGCGATTTTAGCGGCTTCACTGGCATCGCCGGCTGTATATAGCCGGCTGTAATCGACCGGAATATAGGCTTCGGCCCGCTCATACCGGATGTAGCGAATACCGGTGGCTGCACACGCTGCCATCGCATTGACCGAGCCATTCACCGCATAAGGATGGCTGGCGTCGACAAGCACCTTAATGCCCCGGGCGCCGATAAGCTCTTTCATGTCCGCAAGGGCCAGCTGGCCGGAATGAACGCTGAGCCCCGGCGCTTCAGCCAGATTGCGCCCGTAGTCGCTGACCACCGAGACGACAACAGGATAACCCATTGCCGCCAGCGCCAGCGCCAGTTCCCGGCCGTCAAGAGTTCCGGCCAGCACCAGAATCACAGCCGGTAGCCCCGGGGCGTGATCATTCTCCCGTCAGCCACATACGTCTGGCTGTTGCCAATCAGCACCAGGGAGAACATATCAATATGCTCATTTGTAAAACTTTCAAGGGTAGACAGCGTCATATCCTCTTTGTCTCTGGTCGCATGATGGACAATGCCCACAGGGGTATTCGGCCCGCGATGCTTCAGGGTGATTGCCCGCACGGCCTCAATTTGACTTGTACGCCTGATGCTTTTCGGATTATAAATGGCAATAACAAAGTCGCCGGCGGCGGCCATTTCGATGCGTTTTTCAATAATCTCCCACGGGGTCAGCAGGTCACTCAGGCTGATAACTGCAAAATCATGCATCAGAGGCGCCCCCAGAACGGCGGCGGCGGCGCTGACGGCGCTGATCCCCGGCACCACGGCAACCTCTGGCTGCAGGATGGCAGGGTATTTGCCAACAAGCTCCAGCACCAGGCCGGCCATTCCATAGACGCCGGGGTCACCACTGGAGATTACGGCCACCTGCTTGCCGCTCATAGCCTGCTCTACAGCCGCCTGGCAACGGTCAATTTCCTGCATCATGCCGGTGCCAATCGTAGCCTTGCCTGCCAGCAAATCCTGGATCAGATGCAAATAGGTGTCATAGCCGACAATAACCTCAGCCGTTTCAATGGCCTGCCGGGCCCGGGGCGTCATGTCAAGCAAACTGCCGGGCCCTATTCCCACCACCGATATTTTACCGGCGCAATGGCAACAGTTACCTTGTGATACTTGGTTTTCGTCAACAGCAGGTTGCTGCTCTGCCCTGTTAGAATTGCTGCTGGTTCGCATACATTTCCCACTCCTATCGTTTCATTAACAAAATCAGATAATGATAATTTATTTTGTTCAATACACCGGGCCAGCTGTTCATTGTTGAAAAATTCAATCGGCACATCCAGTTGCTCCGCCGCCGCCAAGAGCCCGATCTCATGCTCTTTGACAATCGTGCTGCCAATCACGGCAATACTCTTGACACTACGGCCGATCTCGCCGCAGGCCTGTTTGATCGCGGCCAGGACCTCCCCGCCGGTGGCGCCGCGGCGGCAGCCCACACCAACGGCCAGACTGGCCGGCCGCAGATAGAGATGAGGCTTCTCAACAGCAAGATTCCGGTCTGTGATAATTACCGCCGCATCGTACCCATCCTGGCAGGTAAGCTCATCAAGACAGGCCAGCTCAACCCCCTGTTTCGCCGCCAAATCAAAATAGCGCTCATACCCGGGTAAGGCATGATCAATAAAAAATACGACCCGGTCACCATTGACGATTGCCGAATTGATTGTCTTTAAGGCGGAAAAAGGCTCTATTTCCAGCTCCAGCTTAACTGCCAGCACATCTGCAGCCGGCAGGCTGGCAATATCGGTAGCGGTGGTAATAACCGCGGTGGCGCCGGCAGCGGCCGCTATCAGCCGGGTCAAATCATTGGCGCCGCCGATATGTCCGGCCAGCAGGCTAATGGCAAAGTTGCCGCCATCATCCATGACCACCACAGCCGGATCAATCCGTTTATCCTTGACATAGGGGGCAATAACCCTTACCACAATACCTGTTGCCATAATGAAGATAAACCCTTCATACCGCGGGAATATTTCCTGAACCAGCTCACTTAAGGATTGATAGGAGTGCGGTGAATTGATCGGATTGCGCCCAGCCTTAACATATAAATCAACATTGGCCCCCAGGCAGGGCGCTAAGCGCCCTGCCAGTTCAGCCCCTTTATTAGTCACGGAAATGACTGCCAGCTTCACAACCTACCGACCCTCCTCCTGTGCCTGCCTGAACATATGGCCAAACTCAGGAGCGTACAAGCGGGATAAGGCATAATCGGTATGTAAGACTTTCCCCACAACAATCATGGCCGTACGGTCAATCCCGCTCTCCCGGGCAACCTGGGCAATCGTGGCCAGTGTGCCGCGGAAGATTTGCTGATCAGGCCAGGAAGCCTTCTGGACAATAGCCACAGGGGTTTCCCAGGGATAACCGCCGTCAACAAGCTCTTTAACCACATTATCGAGCATATGGACGCTCAAAAAAATACACATCGTTGCTTCATGGCTGGCCAGCGCCGCCAGTTTTTCTTTCTCCGGCACCGGCGTCCGGCCTTCCAGGCGGGTAATAATTACTGTTTGCGACACGTCAGGCAGGGTATATTCCTGCTTTAAGGCCGCCGCGGTGGCCAGGAAGGAACTAACCCCCGGTATAACCTCAAAGGTAATATTCCGGGCCGCCAGTGCATCCATTTGTTCCTGGATGGCGCCATAAATACTGGGATCACCGGTATGAAGCCTGACTACCAGCTTCTGGTCCTTAACCCCCGCCGCCATCACGGCAATAACCTCTTCCAGGGTCATAGAAGCGCTGTTGTAAATCACAGCCCCGTTTTTGGCCAGCGACAGCAGCGCCGGGTTTACCAGCGAACCGGCATAGATAATAATATCCGCCTGGCCTAATAGACGCTGCCCTTTCACGGTTATGAGCTCAGGGTCGCCAGGTCCGGCTCCTACAAAAAATACATGCATTTTACTTGTGCTCCTTTCTTCTTCACTGTGTAATGTTGCGGCAGCTGCCCATTTTATCACAGGCAATTATATAAATCGGATTAAGTGCTTTAAACATATTGCTGGCGCCAGCCTGCTGGAGCCGGGTAACCTGAACGCAGCAGGCTTCCACCTGGTATTCAGGCCGTTGCCGCATGCTGCCAAGGGCGGCAGCTAAGGTCTCTACCGTAACTGCCGTGATAATCATTCTGCCTCCCGGCTTCAACAACCCGTCGGCGCAACTGAGAATTTCAGACAGCCTGCCGCCGCTGCCGCCAATTAAAATAACCTCAGCCGCCGGCAGTCCTGCCAGCGCCTCCGGGGCAGAGCCCAGTATGACCTCCACATTGGCAGCCTGAAATTTAGCGGCATTAGCCTTGATTAAGTCAACCCCTTCCGCTTCCCGCTCAATGGCAAATACCCGCCCCTGGCTGGCCAGCAAAGCAGCCTCGACCGACAACGAGCCGGTACCTGCGCCAATGTCAATCACCGTGTCCGCAGCACCGATGCCGGCTTTCGCCAGGGTTAAAATCCTGATCTCCTGCTTGGTCATCGGGATGCCGCCGCGGATAAACTCACTGTCGGGAATTCCCAGCTTATGGTTCATGCCTTCACCACCATTACGCTATGTTCGAACCCGGGGGTTGCCGCTGTGTCAGCCAAGGTCAGCGCCGCTACCGCTTCATTATCATAAGACAAATTGGCGCACAGCCAGACACAGGCCGTTTCCGGCCACCCCTGCGCCAGCAACACACGGGCAATATGGGCTGGGTTATGCTGATGATCGGTTAAAATACCTAATTTATACCCCGGCCGGTATCGGAGCAGCTCATCGGCCGCCTCGCGGCCATGCATGCTGATTAAGGCCGCATCCTGCCAGACTTCGGCCAGCCGGGCAAACGCCAGCTGCACAGAGCTGATGCCGGGAACAACCCGGATACGCGTAGGTTCGAACCGGCCCCTAAGGGCAGTCAGCATGCTGTAAAAGCCGGGATCGCCCGACACCAGCACAATTACATCCTCACAGGCAAGCTGCTGCCCGATGAAATCCAGCACGCCCTCAACATCCTTATCGATTATCCGCCTGGTCTGATGGGCTGAGCCGAATGTGTCAAGCGCCCGCTTGCTGCCCACCAAAACCTTCGCCCCGGCGATAATCCGGCTCGCGACAGGCAGCACATAATCAGGCGAGCCAGGGCCTATGCCCACAACGATTATCTGATGTTCCATCCTAAATGGCCTCCAATTTCCCTGGCAGTCTGGTCAAGCCCCAGTATTTCGCCCTTCAGGGTCACAATCACGGTTCCTACAGTCAAATCGCCGAACACATACCGCTCGGCCCGGGCACTGGCCCGCTCAGCCAGCACCTTGTACACAGCCGTCATATTATAGCGGGCTATAATCGGCATGACAGCCTCGGTCGTAGTGGAGGCCAAAACCTCCTCGACCGCGGCCTGCGGTGCGCCGCCGGCGGCCAGATAGGCGGCCAGTGTCTCCAGTCTGGCATCAGCCATCCGGTTGTGGGTATGAAATATGCCGGCCGACACTTTGACGATTTTCCCGAGATGACCGAATAAAAGTACCCGGCGCATACCATATTTAACGGCATTCTCCAGCATATGGCCGATAAAGTTGCTGGTCTGAACAACAGCGGCAGCCGGAATGCCATAACGGTTGATCGCAATATCCTGGCCAATTTTGCCCGGGGCAAACACGATCTCATCATAGCCCAGTGCCTGCACCACACTGATTTGCGGCACAAGCGAATTTTTAAACGCTTCTTCGGACATCGGTTCCACAATACCGGTAGTGCCGATAATGGATAAACCGCCAACAATCCCGAGGATTGGATTCAGCGTCCTGGCAGCCAGTTTTTCCCCGCCGGGCACAGAGATTGTCACGACCGCGCCCCTGCCCGGCGGCAGGCATTCCCCAACCGCCCGGATAATCATGGCCCGCGGCCCGGGATTTACCGCCGGTTCACCGACAGGTACCGCTAAACCCGGCTTGGTCACGGTCCCGACCCCTTCCCCGGCTTTAATCACTACGCCAGGCTCATCGTTTACCATCATTTCGGCCATAATTTTTACCCCGTTGGTAATATCGGGGTCATCACCGGCATCCTTTATCACCCAGGCCGTACCGCCGCCGGCAATTGCCGAGCTTCCGGCCACCGGCACTGCCAGCGCCACCCCCTGGGGTGAAATTACCTCAACTGCTGCCACAGACTGCCCTTTCCAGGCCAATACCGCCGCTTTGGCAGCGGCAGCCGCACAGGTCCCGGTGGTAATCCCCTTGCGCATCGGTTTATCAGACAACAAAAAACCCCCTTGAGCAGGGGGTAAATACCAAACAAGAAAATTTTTTGCCTGATTATTGTACCCACACCTGCCTATCTTCCGTAGGTCCCAGTACTTCATCAGATGAAGTACTAGCGGCATGTGCCGGAACAGGCAGGTCTCCTGACTCTGGTTCATCGCGACCTTGTAATCCACCAAACCCAAAGCTAGACTTGCCGGACTACTCGCCTTCCCGGTTTCCCAGTGGCACAAATTTAAGCAGCATCCCCAATACAGTGGCGGGACCGTGCCGGTATTGCACCGGACTTCCCTATTAAGCGTGAAGCACCCGTTCCCTACACTTATCAAATTATTATCCTAAATATAATTCCCTATTGTTATGTATTTTCCTGCTGGCTGGTCGAATAATTATGAATTTTAATAGTTAGCCTCTTAATTGCAAAAATTATGCAATTTTTTGCGAATTCAAACAGGATTTTTTCATCTCCATGCGGAATGTTACACTGGTCAGACCATCATACCAAACATCTAATTTTTTATTTGGGGGAGTGGAGAGTTTGAAAAAAGTGAGTGAGCATTGGCAACAAGCGTTTACAGCCTATGCCGACGGCCTCAGCCTGTTCTCAGAGTTTGAGGCCAGGGCCAAAAACGCCGCCGCTGAGGTTTTCCGGGTCAAAACAGCAGCCGAAGCTGCCGCAGTCATTACCAGCCTTGTTAAGTACACAAATGCCCGCAAAATTGTAGCTGTCAACAGCCCGCTGCAACAAGCAGCCGGCATCAATGCCGCCCTGGCCGAGCTTGGTGTTACTCTGTACACCGACCAGGCCGACATTGCCGAGCATGCGGAGAGCGCCGACATTGGCATTTCGGCGGTGGAATTTGCCATCGCTGAATCAGGCAGTGTCTGCCAGGATGCCATGGCCTTTGAAAGCCGCCTGGTTTCCATGCTTCCTCCTGTTCATGTTGCCTTTATGAACAGTGGTCATGTTGTGCCTGGTGTAACAGAAGCCATGGAGGTAATCTCCAAGGTATATGACCGTGGTTATATTAGTTTCATTACCGGTCCCAGCCGCACGGCCGACATTGAGCGGGTGCTGACAATCGGCGTGCATGGCCCCAGCCGGTTTATCATTATTGCCGTTGATGAAGAAGTTAACGGAGGTAATTGTTAATGAATACAAACAACCGGAATATAAAAAATGAAATAGAAGAGAAACTGAATGACGATATATTACGCGGCGCCTTAGGCCGCTTTGCCGAGGCCTACCCTGTCTCGCGGGCCAAAGCCTATGAGAATGTGGCCGATGTGGAAGCCCTCCGCGAGCAGGTCCGGCAGATGAAGATCGGGGCGGTTGCCGACATTGACAACCTGGCTGCTAAATTTGAAGCCGAAGCAACCAGGCGTGGCGCCAAAGTGTTCCGGGCCCACGATGGTGAAGCCCTGAAAAAATATCTTATCAATCTCTGCCGGGAAAAGAATGTAAAACGGATTGTGAAATCCAAATCCATGGCCTCCGAGGAGATTCACCTGAATCATGACCTGGAGGCAGCCGGGCTGCATGTAAAGGAAACCGACCTGGGCGAATGGATTATCTCCCTGGCCGGTCACAAGCCCTCCCATATGGTTATGCCGGCCATCCATTTAAACCGGGAGCAGATTGCCGATTATTTTTCCCGGGAACTGAAACAGGAAATTCCCACTGATATTCCCTTTATGGTCCAGGCGGCCCGGACAGCCCTCAGAAGTGAATTCCTCCAGGCCGACATGGGTATCTCCGGGGCAAACTTCGGCATCGCCGAAAATGGGGCTATCGGCCTGGTAACCAACGAAGGCAATGCCCGCCTGGTAACTACCCTGCCCCGTATTCATGTTGTTATCATCGGCTATGAAAAGCTGATCCCCACCATCAACGATGCCGCCCCGATCCTGCGCACCCTGCCGCGCAACGCCACCGGCCAGCTGATGACCAGCTATATGACCATGACCGCAGGAGTTACCCCGGTAATGGTTAAGCAGGACGGCAAATGGGTGGAACAGGAAAAGGAACTGCATATTATCCTGTTTGATAATGGCCGTTTAAAAGCAGCCCGTGATGACAAATTCAAAGAAATCTACCAATGTGTCCGCTGTGCCTCATGCCTGAACGTTTGTCCCGTCTATACGCTGGTAGGCGGCCATGTGTACGGTCATATTTATGCCGGCGGCATCGGCGCCATCCTGACGGCCTTCCTCAACAGCATGGGGGACTTTGAAAAAATCAATGAGTTATGTATCGGCTGCCGCAAATGTGTCGAGATATGCCCCGGCAAGATTGATATCCCCCATCTCATCGAGGAGCTCCGGGCTAAAGCCGTCCGGGAACATGGGCTGCCGTTCGGCGTTAAAGCGGTATTTGAAAACGTCCTGGCCAACCGCAAGGTTTTTCATACCTTGCTGCGCCTGGCCGCTATTGGGCAGAAACCCTTTCAAACCGGCCGCTTAATCCGCCATCTGCCTTTGTTTCTGGCCGGCATGGCCAAAGACCGCAGCCTGCCGGCGGTCGCTGATTCCCCCTTCCGTGACCGGGTTGCCAGAGTAACCAAAAAAATAAATAAACCGGCCAAACGGATTGCTTTTTTCAGCGGCTGCAACATTGATTTTATTTTCCCCGAAACCGGTGAAGCCGTATATAAGGTGCTCCAGGACCTGAACATGGAGATTGTTTTTCCGGAGGAACAAAGCTGCTGCGGCAAACCGGTCCTCGGTATGGGCGATAAGGACACAGCCAAGCGGATTGCCCGGAAAAATATCGAAGTCTTTGAGGCGGCCAAGGCCGACATCATCCTCTCGGCCTGCCCCACCTGCGCCGAAACCTGGCATCAAACCTATGGCGAATTATTTGCCGACGAGCCGGAATGGCAGGCGCGGGCTGAAAAAATCGGCCACAAAGTCTGTGAGTTTACCAGCTTTGTGGCCAGAGAATACCAAAAAGCCGGCCGCTTGACCAAAACAGCCGGTCCTAAAAAAGTGACCTACCACGACTCATGCCATATGAAGCGGGGTCTCGGCCTCTACACTGAACCGCGGCAGCTGCTGGCAGCCGCTCCGGGCTATGAACTGGTGGAAATGAAAGATTGCGACAAATGCTGCGGCATGGCCGGCGCGTTCGGGGTCAAATACAGCGAGCTGTCAATGCCTATCCTTAAGCAGAAAATTGCCAACATCAAGGCCAGTGACGCCGAGGTGATCGCCGTGGCCTGCCCGGCCTGCATGATGCAGATTCAGGGCGGCCTTGACAAACAGCTGCCGGCGGTAAAAATTAAACATGTTGCGGAAATCTTAGCCGAGGATATTAAAGAGTAAAAAGTTACTGCACAGGATAATAAAAAAGGGACCTTCCCGCCGGAAGGCCCTTTTTTGCTTGCCTGCAAGCAATGTATAAAGCCGCAGCTCCCTATTTTTTTACTAAAATCATTCTGTCGGCAACCTGGGCCACGATATTAACCCGGTCCCTGTCGGCTGCTGTCAGCTGCCTGTAATCGGCCTGCTGAACAACAAACCAGGCCGACCCCGGGGCGCCGGCAACAGCCGCCGCCAGTCCCAGGGTTTTGACTTCCGTGCCGTAAACATCAGTATAATAAGCAAAGCCGGGGCGGAGAAACTTCATTACGTAAACCGGCGCCTGGCGGTCATACCGGGCGGTAAACTCCTGCGCAATATATTTGGCCGTGAAAAACGGGGCAGCCGGCGGCAACAGCAGCCCAAAAATCACCACTAAGCAGAGGGCCATGCCTGTCACCTGCACCCCAAACGCTTTCCCGGGCTGCCGCTTCCGGATAAAAATTACCGAGCCCAATGCCATGCTCCCCAGCGTCGCCGCTGCCGTCAAAGCGGCATATGTCAGGCCGGGCAGCAGCCTCATGCCGGCAACCATACCGGTAGCAAACAGCGTGGACAATAGGGCAAGCAGAACCGGCCAGGCCGTTATTTTGGCCCGCAAATCCCAGACTTTGTCGATATACCAGCCGGCAATCAGCGCCAGCGGCGGATACAGCGGCAATATATAGGATACCAGCTTAGTCTGGCAGATGGAAAAAAAGAGAAAGATAAACGCCGCCCAGATATTCAGAAACACTAATGTCCGGCTGTCAGCCTGACTGCCGCGCCGCAAGGAGGCCCATACCGACTGAGCCAGGATGGCTGTCCACGGAAAAAAGCCGATGAGCAGCACGGGAATGAAATAATACCAGACGACTAATTCCGGGTGCTCCGGCGAAGTAAAGCGGGTGACATTGTGAAACCCCAGAAACGTATCAATAAAGGCAGAGCCGTGAACGCTATACATAAACCAATACCAGGGGAGCCCAATCACGGCAAATAACACCATTCCCGCCGGCAGCTTCATTTCTGCCAGCAGGCGAAAGCGGCCGGTAATCGCCAAATACAGAAAAATTACGGCCCCGGGGAACAAAAAACCCACCGGCCCCTTAGCGACAGTGGCCAAACCGGCGAAGATGTACATAAGATAATAGCGTTTGGTAATAAACCCCAGCAGGGCAAGGGTCAGGCAGAACGTAAGCGTCATATCCGTAACAGCCGCCTTACCCAGATACACGTATTCCAGGCTTGTTGCCAGAACAAGAGCGCCCGCCAGCCCGGCCCGTTTATTAAACAGTTCACAGCCGAACAAGTACAGGGCCAGCACCCCGGCGGCCCCTAAAAACGCCGACGGGAAGCGGGCGGCGAATTCACTCATGCCCAACACCTTGCCGGCCCCGGCTACCAGCCAGTAATACAGCGGCGGCTTATCATACCAGTATTCGCCATAAATCCGCGGCGACAAAAACTCATTAAACCGCGCCATCTCTTTCGGGGTTTGGGCATACACAGGCTCATCCGGATCAAGTAAAGGAATGCCGCCCAAATTAAAAAACATAATAAATAGTGCGATCGCTGACACAAGCCAGATATTGCGGTCCAACTGCCTGCCCATGGTCGTCCCCCGTTATATTTTAAAAATACCAAATCGTTCCGGTCGCTTCCTTAAGCCAGACCGGCAAATGACACCAGGGAAACACGGCAGCGCCGCAGACCGGCGGCAAGCCGCGGGCTGGTCACTGCGGCCAGTTCCTGCTGCCAGTGATAATCCCAGGAAAAAACAGGCTGCAATACCTCATTAGCCAGGCCGGGGTGAAGCATAATCTCACTGCTGCCGTCAGGCAAGCTGTCAATGATGTTCATGAGCAGCCGCTCCTCCATGCTGCCGCCGGCCAGCATGCCGAAAAAATGGTCAGGAACAGCCAGGCGCGCGCGTCTGGCTTTCCCCCGGGCCAGAGCGGCCAAGATACTGAGGCCGGACCGGCCGATAAGCCGGCCGGCCGAGGGCCGGAAGCCGCCGAAATAAAACAGGGGCTCAGCCGGAATCCGGATAGCCCGGATATGAAACTCCCTGGCAATATCGATAACAATATCAATAATACCTGGTACAACATGCAGATGCTGATGACTGTCAAGATGAGTGATTTCAATTCCCGCCGCCAGCACCTTTTTCACCTGGGCCACAAACTCCCGGCGCACATCCTCCGGGCGGACGGCGGCCGTGCAGAACTTCCGCAAAAATAGCGGATACTTGGCATAAAGCCGGCCTTCCCGGTCAATCAGGGTCGGTATTTGCTCCGGCTTAGCAGCCGGATACCCACCGACCAGGGTAAGATGGACGCCAACCCCCAGCGACCGGCAATCGGCTGCCAACGCTGCCGCATGGAAAAAGGCAGGCCCCCCGGCCATAATGGTGGCGCTTGTTATACAGCCCTGCGTATGGCCGGTAATAATACCAAGATTAATATTTTCATGTAAACCAAAGTCATCGGCGTTGATAATTAATTTTTTCATCGCACCCTCAAAGGTAATTATTACATCAAGCACCAACACAGGCGGGCAAAAAATCCCTGGTATGACTTGATAACCAATTTCTGATACTATTATTGGCCACAAGGCCAAATAAAAAAACAAGGAGGTACTCGCATTATGCAAAACAAGCAAAGCAAGCAGGCCGAAAGCAAACAGCAATACGGCACTCTGACAGCTAAACTGGATGCCAACAACGACTACGCCAGCAGCACGGCCGGCAACTCTGCCACTTCCGGAACTTCTGCTTCCGGTTCCGCAACTTCGGCCGATATGAACCAATTGGGCAAACTGGCTAAACAGTCCCAGTCGGGCAGTGCCACATCGGCTGCCGGCAATTCCAAAAGCCAGGCGGCTAATCAGACCTTAACTGCTAAATATGATGCCCACGGCGACTACAGCGCCGAATAACCAGATAAAGCAAGGGCGGCGCCGGACTATTCCCCTGAATGGTCCGGCGCCGGTTCGTTTACAGGCTCAGCCAAGTGAACTCCCTGGCTTTATCTGCTGACATTTTCAGTATGGGCGGCATAAGCGCTGTGGTTGTGAATGGATTCATAGTTCTCACATTCCACCTCAAACCACTGGACACTGTCAATCTGGCGCAAGGCAAGCACTAAATCGCGGAGCACATCCTCGACAAACTTGGGATTTTCATAGGCTTTTTCCGTAACATATTTTTCATCAGCCCGTTTTAACAACGGGTATACCTGGCAGCTGCCCTGCTGCTCCATCAGGCTGGCCAGGTCTTCAATCCAAATAAAGCGGCCGTGCTGGTGCTTAATCTTTACCCGCATAATGCCCCGCTGATTATGCGCCCCGTATTGTGATATTTCCTTGCTGCAGGGACATAACGAGGTAAAGGGCACCGTAATGCCAAACATAAAGTCCAGATGCTCCCCCCTGGCCAGACTGCCGGAAAACATACAGTCATAATCCAGCATACTCTTGAAACCGCTTACCGGCGCAGTTTTTTCGATAAAATATTTAAAATGAATATCAATATGCGCGCGCTGCGCATGTAAGCGATCAATCGTATCTGTCAGCATATATTCAATTTCTTTATAAGATACCGGTTTCTGACTCCAGTCGCTGAGAATTTCAATAAACCGGCTCATATGGGTACCCTTAAACTCCTGGGGCAGATCAACCGTAAGCTTGATTTTTGCCAGTACTGTCTGAAAGGAACCACCCTTGGTCTTGATTAAAAACGGTAAGTGAACGTCACTGACCCCGACCTTTTGAATAGCGATACCGCGCTCATCGCAGCTGTTTTGAACATCTTTAATGCTGTTGCGTCCCTGAGCTGTTTGCTTCATTTTTATTCACTCCTAGTACGATACAAAATAGGGTCAGCCAGACCAGCCTCGGCAAAACCTTTAAGGCGCAGGAGACAGCTGTCGCATTGGCCGCAGGCCTCATCCCCCCCCTGATAACAGCTTGTTGTCAGGTGAAGCGGCGCACTCAGCCTGTTCCCTAACAGCACAATATCACGTTTGGTCAAATGTATCAGTGGTGTCTCAATGCTGGTTTTCCGGCCATCCTCGGTGGCCGCTTTGGTGGAATAGTCAGCCAGTTGCTGAAACAAAGCGATGAACTCAGGCCGGCAGTCAGGGTAGCCTGAATAATCAAGCGCGTTGACACCGATGTATATCCGGTCAGCCCCGGTTACCTCGGCGTAGCCAAGAGCGTAGCTTAGGAAAATCAGATTTCTGGCAGGCACATAGGTGACAGGTACCCCGGCGGCGTTGATATTGCCCGCAGGCACAGCCAGGCTGGGGTCTGTCAGCGCACTGCCGCCAATCGCCTCCATATTGGTCTCGATCACTAAATGGCGGTCAACCTGATAATGCCGGGCCACACTGGCTGCGGCTGCCAGCTCCCGGCTATGCCGCTGGTGATAGTTAAAACTGATTGGCAACAGCTCATAGCCTTCACTGTTGGCGACAGCCATACATACAGTCGAATCCAAGCCGCCTGATAGTAGCACAACTGCCCTTTTGTTCATAAGCGCTCCCCTTATCCTGTGTTATTTACATTACGCCCTGATAACATTGATAATACTTAAACTCTTACTGCGTTCCAAATCTATATATTCCTGGTCCTCGGTGACAACAACCGGCCTGGAAGCCATAAACTGGCCCAGATAAATGACCTCGCCCTGGCGGCCATCACTTAATTCCACGATATTGCCGACAAAGTAGTCCCGTACATTATGCAGGAATACCGTGCCGATAGCCGGGTCAAGCTTATTGAACATTTCGTCAACAATAATCTCGACAACGGCAAAGGGGGAAATTTTACGATGATAAACACGGTCGGAGGTCATGGCGTCATAGATGTCGGCAATGGCAATAATTCTGGCAAATTTGTGAATTTTATCACCTGGAACAGCTAAAGGATAGCCGCTGCCGTCGCATCGTTCATGATGCTGAAGCACCCCATAGATAACGCCTTTAGGCGCCTTGGGGGTATTGCGGAGCAGTTGATAGCCCCTGATCGTATGCAGGCGCATGATCTCCATTTCTTCCGGGGTAAGTTTGCCGGGCTTATTTAGTATCTCCAGGGGAATCTGGGTTTTGCCCACATCATGGAGCAGTCCTGCCAGCACCAGATCCTGCAATTCCCGGCCCCCATACCCGAGCCACTTGCCTAGCACGCCGCAAATAACAGCAACATTGACAGAATGGTGAAAAGTATAGTCATCCTGCCGGCGGACCATATGCATATGATTCATTACACCGGTTGCATTGATAAGTGGGTCAATATTATTGTTCACTAATTCACACATAGCAGCCAGCGGTACTTCTTTAAAAAAACGCAGCTTGGAGAAAGAGTTCTTTAGTAAGCTTACCGTATGCTCATAATCAGCATAAAACTTTTGTTGGACAGCGGTTTCGGGAATGGATAAATCCAGCCCCGTTGCCGGTGAATATTCCTTGATATAGACGGTGCTGATATCCCAGAAGCGTAAGCCCGCAATCATGGTCTCGGAAAGAATAGTGCCTTCACTAAGTATTACCTTGTCGTCATGGGTCAGCACCATGCGTCCAAGCTCCATGCCGGCCACAACAGCGCTAATGGAATATGGTTTAATCCGGTATTTGCCATCCACCCTGCAGCCCTCCCGCCCGCTGACGTTCTGTTGCCTGTTAGCGAAAAAGTTACAATATTAACAATATAATTTTACATTATTTCGATTTTTCCTGCTAAAAAGTTTCCTTATTCCTTATATCTGCGCAAAAGTCTTAAAATGGACCTTGCAAACCTGAGGTAAGGCATCTTTTCCATATCTGGCGGCAAACTCCCGGGCCACAGGCAAAACCTGGACCGCTCCCTTGGGAAAGCGTATGCCGTAGCGGGCGGCAAGGGCGGCCATACTTGCGAGAAAGCGGTCCAGGGCCAAAATCGAAGCCGCGGCCACAGCAACATTACGCTCCGCTTTATGCATTTGGACCAGCGTAATCGTCCGGCCTTTTTCCCTAAGCTCAGCCTGGATAAACCGCTCATGGGCAAATTGGTCGGCTAACGCAAACCTGGCAGGCTCCCGTTCCAGCAGGCTTTCGAGTGCCCGGGCATGAGAGAACGCCAAAAGATGATTGAGATTTTTGCCGGCCTGGCAAAACTCGCCGTAAATTGCATTATACTCTGCCGGCATCCAGGCCAATTCGACAAATTTCCCGGCGCAGTCCTCCCGGATCCGCGCTGCCAGGGCCCGGGTTTTCTCATCTGACAGGGCTTTGCTGTCCTTAACGCCGGCAGCAGCCAGTCTGGCGGCGGACTGATCATCAACCAGCACAGCCGCGATAACCAGCGGGCCAAAAAAATCACCTTTGCCGGATTCGTCAAGACCAATCCACTTATGGTCAAAATCCCTTACTGCTTCAAAACCAGGCGGGCGGCCGCCTGGCGCCGGCCGTTTTTCCGCCCCGGCCGCAGGACAGAGTGGTGTCTGACCCTGGGTAAGGGCGGTTACTGCTTCCTTAAGGGAGGACTGGGAGCCTCCCACGACAATGGTAATGCCTTTTTTGCCGCTATAAATATTGACAGTTACTGAAGCCTCTCCAGCTGAGACCCTTAGCTGCCGGCCGTAATTGATCGCCTTGTCAGCCGTTATTGTAAAACCGGCCCGGATAAAACGTTCAGACAAAGCGGCCACTCTTGCCGCTAACCCTTCCATGCGCATCCCTCTAGCAAAATGACATCGCTTCTTTGAGCGCCAGATGCTGGATTACCTTGAGCGGCATTCCCGCTTCCTCGGCAATGCGGCGGCAATCCTCGTATTCAGGGGCCACATTGCATATCTTGCCCCGGAATGAACTGATTTTTACCTTAACATCGCCCCAGGGCAGTCCCACCACAATAAACTCACGATTGGCAATCACCCTGGTGACAGGATAAAACCGCATTCCGATGGAGGTAGTTTCTTCTAAAATAATCTCCCCAATCCCGGCCTGGCACTCCTCCGGCAACAGGGCCGACAGTTTCGTGGCCGGCCGCCCTTTTTTCATAATGATGGGTGTCAGCCAGACGTCAACCGCACCGGCGGCAAACAGCTTGTCCATAATATAGCTGTACAACTCCGGGTTTTGGTCGTCAATATTGGCCTCTGCCACCAGGTAGCCTTTATCTTCCTGCCCCTCGCACCGCTCCGGCACTGCGTCTGCCGGCATTTCTCCCAGATATACCCGCAAAACATTGGGAATTTCCAGTTCCCAGGTGCCGGCGCCATAACCGACCTGGCTGCTGACAAAGCCGTCAGGCATGGGCCCGTAACCGCTGCCAAGGGCAGCTACTACAGCCGCCCCGGTCGGTGTTACCAGTTCCCTGGCAATATCTCCCTGATAAAAAGGAATTCCCCGCAGCAATTCAGCCGTAGCCGGTGCCGGCACCGGTATCAGGCCATGGGCACATTTGACAAAGCCGCTGCCGACATGGAGCCGGGAGGTGTAAATCTGTTCAACGCCCAAATAATCCAAAGCCCAGGCGATGCCCACAATATCGACAATAGAATCCACAGCGCCAACTTCGTGGAAATGGATTTCATTGACCGGAACACCATGTACCCTGGCCTCCGCCTCAGCCAGGCGGGTAAAAATCTGGTTGCTTTTAGCCTTTACAGCTGCCGCCAGGGTCGATTCTTCAATAATTCTGGCTATCTCCGCCAGGTTCCGATGGTGATGGCCGGCGTCATCGACTTTCACATCCAGATAGATAGCACTGATGCCACCTTTATCAACCCGTGTTATTGACAAGTCATAGCCGGTTACCGGCAGCTTGGCCAGTTCCGTCCGGAGCAGTTCTTCCGGCGCCCCGATATCAAGCAGCGCCCCCAGCAGCATATTGCCGCTGATGCCGGCAAAACAATCCAGATAGAGTGCTTTATCATTTGCGGACATAACTTTTACATCACCTCATATGATTAATAATACTTGCCAGCCGGCCTGCCCCAAAGCCATTATCAATGTTGACAACCCCGATTCCGGCCGCACAGCTGTTCAGCATGCTCAGCAGAGCGGACAAACCGCCGAAATTAGCGCCATAACCGACACTTGTCGGCACGGCAATAACCGGCTTTGCCGCCATACCGCCGACCACACTGGCCAAAGCCCCCTCCATGCCGGCCACAACAATCAGGACATTCGCCTCTTCAATCAGCCGCCGCTGATCGAGGAGACGATGGATGCCGGCCACACCGACATCATATACCCGTCTAACCACATTGCCCATCATCTCGGCCGTGACAGCGGCTTCTTCCGCAACCGGAATATCGCTCGTTCCCGCACTCATGACTAATATGACCCGGTCCTGATCCACTGGCGGCTGCTGGCGTTCGATCGTGATTAATCTGGCCAGTTCATGGTATTTGGCATCAGGCACCGCCTGTTTTACCGCCTCATACATCTGGGGGGTAGCCCTTGTCGCTAAGATACTGCGATTATATTCAGCAAGCCTGTCCATAATGGCCAGCACCTGCTCCACAGTTTTTCCCTGACAAAACACAACCTCGGCAAAGCCCTGGCGCAGCAGCCGGTGATGATCAAGTTTGGCAAATTCCAAATCTTCATACGGTAATATCTTTAATTTTTCCAGTGCTTCCTCCAGTGAGAGACCGCCTGCCTTAAATTCTTTAAGCAGGCTGCTTACATAATCAATATCCACTTCTCCACCCCGTCCTGCGTCTCATTCCCTGCTTCCGGAATTGTAAAATCAAGCGTAACATATGTAGACCCTGTTTTTTTTATACCTGATGCTGAAAAATGTTCCTTTTTGCATAATAACACCTCTGAGCCGGATTGGCAATAATCTTAGCAAATTACCGCCCGGGGAAACAATAAAGTGGCCGTTCTCCCCGCAACATAAAGACATAATGTCCTGTATTGTCAGGCATTATGTCTTTATAAGAATTCAATATTAACCGTCAAAATCCTGTTTGGGGTTATTTTTAATTCTGCAATTGGTGGGCCGGATGAGAACTTTTCAGCAGCACTTCCAGCGTCTCAATAATTTTGAGCTGCGTTTCCTCCATCAATAACATACCATGATTTAACAGCATAACCTGTGGGTTTAACCGGATTAGGGTCTCACGGCCAGCCATTTCCAAATGACCGATAGCGATCTCTATTTGTTCGGCCGCAGCCAGGACCTGGCTGTCAAGCAATCGCTCCAGGAGTATATAATGGTAGGTCTGCACCAGCTGTGCAGCCTGGCTGTAGCCCTCACTGTTATAGTGATAACGGACAAATTCGGAAAAGTGACTAACAAACCCGGCAAATTCATGGTTAGTGGCCAGTGTCATATCAGCTACCGCACTATAGATTAGTTTATTCACCTCATAAATATAGTTATTTTGTACTCTCATTAATGCCAGCAGGTTATTAAGTTCCTCCGTCTGGTTATAAAACAATGGCATCACCCCCAAGGCGGCGCGTCTGAGAACACTATAGTGTATGATATTCAGTTTCTAAGCATTATGTCACATCGAAATAGCAAAGCCGCCGGTGCCTTGTTTTCCGGCCGGGGCGGCGAGGTTATAGCCGCAGCAGGATAAACCTCCCCGGTCAGCGAATCATTGGGAAACAGAATTTGGCGAGGAGGTTGTTTCATGGCAATGCTGACAATAAGCGACCAGGCCCTGGAGTATATCAAAGCCCGGGGCAAACCGGTATATCTAGAGCTTTTTCCTGTCATTAGCTGCTGTATTGACCTGAGGGAAAGCCCGTCTGTCCGTCTGGGCCTGCCGCACGATCCGGACAGCTACACCCGGGAGGAAATCCGGGGTGTTACGGTCTATGTCCCCCGTGACCTGCCCACTATTCCTCTGACCATAACCCTCAGCCGCTTTTTTACTTTTAAAAAACTGGTGATTGAAGGCTGGCAGCTGGCCTAAAGAAAACCCCTGGCGTTAAACGCCAGGGGTTTTTGCGGCCTTATCCGGCTGCCGGTCCTTAAAATAGTTTTGTATCCTGTCAATCAGCAAATACACCAGGGGGATGATAATCAGGGTCAGAAAGGTTGAGGTAATTAAGCCGCCGATCAGCGCAACCCCCATTGAGGAACGGATTTCAGCCCCGGCACCAATCCCCAGCGCAATCGGCAGCATGCCGAAGATCATAGCCATCGTCGTCATTAATATCGGCCGCAGCCGTACCGAACCGGCTTCCACCAGAGCCTCAACAACCGGTACTCCCGCCGCCCGCTGCTGATTGGCGTAATCAACCAGCAAAATAGCATTTTTAGTTACTAGACCCATAAGCATAATGATCCCGATCAGGGACATGATGTTAATCGTATTGCCTGTTATCAGCAGCCCGAGGACAGCCCCGACCAGGGAGAAAGGCAGGGACAGCATAATGGTTAGCGGGTGAATAAAGCTCTCAAATTCAGCGGCCAGCACCATATAAATCAGGACAACCGCCAGTATCAGCGCTTTGCCGATCTCATTAAAGGAGTCTGCCATCGTCTGGGCCTGGCCTACCAGTTTATGGCTGTACCCCAGCGGGAGATTGAGCTCAGGAATCAGTTCCTTGACCTTGGCAATGATTTCCCCGGGCGAGGTGCCGACGGCATTGGCATAAACGATAACCTGGCGCTGGCGGTCTTCCCGGTCAATCTGCGTCGGGCCTGATGATAATTTTACCTCGGCAATATCGCCCAGGCGGACAAAGCCGTTTGCGCTGCTAAGCCGGAGGTTGGCCACATCCTCCAGGCTGAGCCGGTTTTCCTGCTGTAGCTGAACCCGGATGTCATAATCACTGTCGGCCACATTATATTGATTCTTGGCCGTTGCGCCCAAAAAGGCGGTTTGTACGGCCTGGCCGGCGGCAGTCGCGTCCAGCCCGGCATCGCCCAGACGGTTCGGGTCAAAGGTAACCTGCACCTCCGGTTCAGACTGCTCGCTGGAGATATCAACATCCGTAGTCCCGGGAATCTGTTTGATTTTTTCCGCCAGCGCAGCGGCATACTGATTCAGCAGATCAAGCTCCGGCCCCCGCAGGGCCAGTTGAATCGGCCGGGAATCGCCGCGGCCCTGGCTTTGCCCGGGCGGCACCGATACCTTCAAACCCTGGACATCGCGAAACTTCACCCGCAGCGAATCCATAATCTCCATCATCGACCGGGAGCGCTCACTGGCGTCGACCAGGCGTACCCCAACCATCGACCGGTAAATTTGCCGGTTCGTACCGACAACCAGGTAGGCCGATTCCAGCTCCGGAATCGCCATAACCTCTTTCTCAACCTGGGCCACCAGTTCCTTGCTGCGTTCAAGGGACGTGCCGGCCGGTGCCGTCATATTAATATTAAATTCGCCCGAATCATAGGTTGGCTGAAATTCCGAGCCTAACAGGGGCAACAGCAGCGCGTTCAGCAACAGGGACAGCAAAGCCAGGGCCACCAGCTTTTTGGGGCGCTGCAGGGACCAATACAGAAGCTGCCGGTACGTTTCCCGGAACGCGTCAAACCCCTGCTCCCATTTGTCCAGGATCAACGCCACCAAGCGCAGCCGCCGGCCTTGCCCCTCATCGGTCTTCAGCCAGTAAGCCGACAGCATCGGCGTCAGGGTAAAGGCGACAAACAGGGAAAAGGCAACGGCAAAGGCGACCGTCAAACCAAATTGCTTAAAAAACTGGCCGATGATTTCGCCCATATTGCCAACAGGCACAAACACGGCAAGAATAGAGAAAGTTGTTGCCAGAACAGCCAGCGAGATCTCCTGCGTCCCCTCCCGGGCCGCAACCAGGGGACTTTTTCCTGCCTCCATGTGGCGGTAAATATTCTCGACAATAACAATAGCATCGTCAATCAGGATGCCCACGGCCAGGCTGAGGCCCATGAGCGACATGTTATTCAGGGTAAAATTCATCACCTTCATCAGAAAGAAGGTCGCTATAATCGAAGTCGGGATGGCAATAGCCCCAATCATGGTAGCCCGCGTATTGCGCAGGAACAGGAAGGTAATGGCCACTGCCAGCAGGCCGCCGAATACCATAGACACCATGACGTCGTCAACACTGTCCCGGATATAGGTGGCATTATCCCGTACTTTTGTAACCTTAATGTCAGGCGGCAGCACATTCTCCTCCAGCTGCTGCATAGCCTGCTTAACCGTTTCCGCAACCCCCACCGTATTTGTGCCGGACTGCTTTTGGATGGACACAATGACGCTGGGGACCCCGTTGGTGGCGGCGTAGGTCCGTTCTTCCGCCCAGGTATCCTGTACATCGGCCACATCCTGGAGCCGCACCAGGCGGCCCTGCTGATTAAGGACAATGATTTTCCTGATATCATCGACACTTTGGTATTTGCCAATGGTTCTTACCGTCAGTTCAAAGCCTTTGTCCGTGACCCGGCCGCCGGGAGTATTCGCATTGTTGTTGTTTACCGCCGCCAGCAGTTGGTCTAAAGACAGGCCATAAGCCTCCAGCTTATGCGGGTCGGCCAGGACCTGGATCTCCCGCAGGGCAGCCCCGTAGACACTGACCTCGGCTACCCCGGCCAGCTGCTGCAGCCGATCTTTAACAATGTCTTCGGCAATCTTTCTGATTTCCCCCCGCTGCCTGATGTCCGAGGCCAGGCTGAAGGTAAGAATAGACTGGGCGGTAATATCATAGCGCTGTACAACCGGTTCATCAATCTGTTCCGGCAGCCGCCGCCGGACGCCGGCGACTTTTTCCCGCACATCATTGGCCGCCAGCTTCGGGTCAGTTCCCAGTTCAAACTCAATCGTAGTCTGGGAAACCCCCTCCCGCGAGACCGATGACAGGGTCTTAATACCGGCTACCGAACTGACAGCGTCTTCCACCGGTTTGGTAATCAGGCTTTCCATCTCCTCCGGTGAGGCGCCCGTATAGTTCACGCTGACCATAACCAGCGGAAACTCAACATCCGGATACAGATCAACCCCCAGCCCCGGATAGGAGGTAAGACCAAATACCACCAGCAGCATGACCAGCATGGTCGTAAACACTGGCCGTCTGATAAAAATATCAATCATTTACCTGCCCGCCTCCCCGGGCGCTCCCATTTTAATTGTGGAACCATCCCGGATTTTGTTCTGGCCGGCGACAACAATCTTTTCGCCTTCCTTCACGCCGTCAAGCACCTCGGCCCAGCCGCCGCCAATATAACCCAGGCGCAGCAGCCGCTGCTCCACCTTGTTTTCCGCGGTAACGACAAAAACGGTCTTTCTATCCTCTTTCATCACCAACGCCGTCTCCGGCACAACAACCGCCTGCGACCGGACCTGGCCAGGCACCTCAACCCGGGCGAACATACCGGCCTTCAGGTCATTCTGCCGGTTGGGCACTGCCACTTCCGCCGTAAACGTCCGCGAAGGCATTGCCGCCACCGGCGATATCCGGGTAATCGTGCCGTTAAACTCCTGGCTGCCCAGCGCATCAACCCTGACCTTGACAGGAGTCCCCGGTCTGAGCTGAGCAATCTCGGCTTCGCCGACAGTGGCCTTGGCCAGCAGGGTAGTAATATCAGCCACAGAGATAATGGCCGACCCGGCTTTGGTGTAAAAACCGGGCTGCAGGAACCGCTTTACGACTACACCATCGCGGGGCACAGTGACGGTAGCCCCTGTCAGTTTGCTGCTATATAAGGCCACAGCCCCTTCCGCCGCCCGGACCTGGCCTGCGGCCAGATCCCGCTTCGTCCTGGCCGAATCCAGTGTTTGCGAGGAAACAGCCCCCTGGGCGGCTAACATTTCCATCCGCTGAAAATCAAGCTCTGCCTGCTCCAGATTGGCCTGGGCCTGCAGCAAACTGCCTTCGGCCTGGATAACCTGAGCCGCAAGCTCGCTCATATCAAGCACAGCAATCGTCATGCCGGCAGTAACAGCATCGCCTTCATCGACGGTGAGCTTGTCCACACGTCCGTCGACCTTGCTGGCAATCTCTGCAGTCCATACCGGTTCCAGACTGGAGGTGAAGGTTAATACCGGTGTAATATCCGCTCTGGTTACGGCTGCAACCTCGACAGCCACGGCCTGTCCCTGTGACACCCGGGCGGCCCGCTCCTGGCTGGCATGCATATTACTGTAAATCCGGTAGCCAATAATCCCGGCCAGGGCCAGGGCAACAACGGCTGCAATAATCAGTGTTTGTTTCTGCTTGCCTGCCAATCTGCTCATTCCTCCATAAAATTTATACCCAATTCCTATTCGACAGCTGGCTAGGCACTCCTGCCGTGAAATATTTTAAATTTTCCTTATGTTTTGGTCGTAAAAGTTAACAAAAAAATACCGCCTGTCGCGCCGGCGGCGGCTTAACAATATATTATATAAGAAGTATGTATGGTATAATTAGTAAATATAAACGGCTAATTATCGGCCCATCAGAACAGGTTAGGAGTGTGCCTGATGCAGCAACTGCATTCTCAGCGGGGATTCATGCTAATTGAAGTGCTTGTAGCCATTGTTATCATCTCTGTCGCACTAATCGCCATTGGCGGGTTGTTTCTGCAGGCCGGCAGGTCGGCAGGCGCCTCTACCGAATACACAACAGCCGCCAATCTGGCCCAACAGCAGTTTGAATATCTAAAACTCCGCCAGCAAAGCGCGACCCCGGTCTTAACTACGGAAACCCCTTATCCCTATGACAGCACCGAGTGGTTTGACAGCAGCCTGGAGGCAGCGGCAACAGCCTCAAACCCTGCTTTTACCGTAAGGACAACGGCAGTGCAGTGCACAGAGGAAAATGCCGCTGATTTGGTGGAAGTAACGGTTGCCATAAGCTGGCATAGCCGGCAAAATACAGCTTATACAGTCCCTTTCACCACGATCTTTCCTAAAGCTACCCCTCCCGCTGCCCAATGATCAACAGGAACGAAAGGAAGCAGCCATGGTAACCAAGGATAATAAGCAAGCCGGTGTCACGCTGATTGAGATTCTCATCTGGATAACCATAACTGCCATACTGGGGGCCGCGCTGAGCGGACTGTTTTCTTCCCTAGTCAAAAACTATATGTACGGTCAGCGCCGGTATGACATCCAGCAGACAGCCGATCTCGTGCTGCTAAACATCTCGACCAACCTGCGCTACGGAAAGAACTACGATATTGTGGAATATAACCAAGCACTGGACAATGAAGCATTGTTTTATGAGTCGATAAAACGGGATGAACCAGGAACATTTTTATATTACATTGATAAAGACAATTTTCATTTTTACCAGGTACCGTTCACCGGTGGAACCCCAACCCTGGTTCCCGGCCATACCTTTGTCGAGCCAGGGGATATCCGGCTTGGCAGGATAGACGATCCGGACACCGCAATTTTTGCGGGTGATGAAAACCATATGAATATCTCCATCCGTGTCACCGATACGGTGTACGGCCAGCACATTGATCAAAGAACCACGGTCATCCCCATTAGCCAATTCGTAAAATAGGTGGTGAAAGCAATGATGAAGCTAATCCATAATTCCCGGGGCTCGGCCGGCATGCTGGCCATACTGGCGATGCTGGTCCTCGGCATTCTCGGCGGTGCCTATGCCGCCTTAAGCGCCAGCAATGTCACCACCGCCGCCCGCACCCGCGATGATATTGCCGCCCAGTATCTGGCTGAAGCCGGGGCCCAGTGGGCGATTGCCCAGTTAACTGCCAATATAAAGTATGCAACAACTGGCTATACTTCACCCACTAAAAATGCCGGTACGCCTACCGCGGGTACGTATACGGTTACAGTAGTTCAGAATGACAATACCATTACAATCACATCTACTGGAACGGTTAATAATGCAGTCTCTCGCATTGTTTCAATAGAAGCCACTGCCCAAGATGGTCCAAGTGGAATCGGGGATGGGGTTGCAAGAGGAAGTGTTTTGGGAAAATATGACATTTTTTCTCAAAATGGTTTTTGGATTTATGGAAATTCCACACCACATCCGGTGATTTCTGATATTGGCACCAATGCCACTTCTAGCAACATTCATGTGGATAGGCCCAATCATACGGGAAAACTATATGTCAGTCATGATTTCTCAGATTATTACTACCCTAATGCACCGACCGGCTGGTATACTAAATTATCTTCTGAAGCAGAAGTGGGTACACTAGAAGTCAGATTACCTGCCATGCCCTCGTTTCCCAGCACTAGTACTAGTACTGTATTACCAACAACAAGCGGTAATCAATTTTATAATAGTACTTATAACCTGACCAGTTCTTCATACTACTATAACAACGCCTATTTGCTGAATGGTACTTCTAAACTAACAGTACCAACAGGTCAGTCCGTAGTTATAGTAATTAATGGAGATTTAAAGTTAGATACCTCGGCCGTATTGGAAGGTGATGATATCACGATTTATGTCAAAGGAAATTTTGAACTGGCAAATAACAGTTTAATTAAACCACTATCGGCTAATCATAAGAGCAAAATCAAAATCTATGTACAAGGTACCGTAAAACTTACAAATAATGCAAGTATCTTTGGTGATACCATTTTTATTCAGAGTGACAGCAGTTCATCGCTTGTATTTGATAATGCAGCAAGCATCAATAAAAATAGTACAGTAAATACTACTGTTAATAATGATGCAAATCAAACGATGTATTCATCTAACTATCTGAAAGATGCCTGCACGTTCATCTACTCAACAAATGGAAATGTTTATTTTACAAATCAGGCGGCAATAGGAGGAAAAGCCGGTTTAGTTGTAGCCAAAAACTATATAAAGTTAGACAACCAAGTCCAGGCTCCCAGCACACTATTTATTGCCGATGATGCCAGCCACAAATCCTATGTTACAGGAAGCTCCGGTGCCATATGGTGGCCTACGTATATTGCTTATTCACCTGTGACTATTGCAGGAATATACACTAACGGGAAAGTAGAAATAGATGGATCACCCATCTTTAACCCAGTCAGAAGAGCAGAAGCACTAAGTTCACTTTCCGGTTCCAGCAGTTCATCATTAACGATAAAATCGTGGAATAATAAAGAATAGTTATAGCATTAATCGACATCCCCCGCCTAACGGCTGGTTTGCTCGCCCCTATCCGATAAGTGACAGTACCGGCCAACGCCTAAAAAGGCTGGCTTTTACTTTGTTCAATCTTTAATACTTACGACTCATTACCACCCTTAAAGATGTTTTTATATTCGTAGCGGCTAAAGCCGATAAATATGGAAAAGGACGGGATTACGCCCCGTCCTAAAACTGGGGAGTGTAGGGTCAGGCCTTACACTTCTACATCCGTATCCGGGCTACTGCTGTTTCCAGTCTGATATGCAAGATGGCTGGTCCAACAGGGTTTTCCAATCTGTCAGATTTACACATGGTTATTCCATGATGGCATCTTGTCATCCGGACTACGTCCTGCCTTTCTCTTTTGCGGCCATACTATATATCCTATTCTATTATTAGTGTAAATAGTAAGGCCTGACCCCGAATACATTCGGTTTAGTAAACTTGCATTTAAAAGAAAAGCGCCCTCCCAAGGACGTTTTTTTGTTATAATGAAAAAGGACGGGATTACGCCCCCGTCCTAAAACTGAATAAGGAGGTGAATTCTATGCACTTGAAAACGAAATGGTTCCAACTGACCGTTTCAAGCGGTGCTTTATGGCTGATCTATCAAATCATCCATGCAGTTACCAAGTAGCCTCCCTATTCACCGACCATCCTTGTTGGTAGCAAGGATGGTTATTATGTTTCTATGCTTATTATAACCTATTTATGCGAATTTTAAAAGTCATTTTTTATCTCGCGGGGGCTGTCAGTTGCTCCAACACAGCCCTAACCTGTTCTGCCGCAACCTCCTCCGTAATCACTACCTGGCCAAGCTCCTGCATCAGCACCCAGTTGACCTTGCTGTCCACAACCTTTTTATCCCGGGCCAGATACCCCAGCATTTCCTCGACCCCATAGCCGGGAGCGGTCAGGGGCAGGCCCATGGCTGCCAGCAGTTGCTGTACGGCTGTGCTCGCTGCCGGCGGGCACAGACCCAGCCTGCTGCTCAGCATAGCGGCGCCAGCCATGCCGATAGCCACAGCCTCACCGTGGTTGTACTCGGCATAGCCGCCTACCCCTTCGACTGCATGACCGATCGTATGGCCAAAATTCAGGAGCATGCGCACCGAGGTTTCCCGTTCATCCCGGGCGACAACAGCGGCCTTAAGCTGACAGCAGCGGCTGATCACCGCAGTCAGCGCCGCCGGGTCCCGGGCCAGAAGCGCGTCGGCATTGCGGGCCAGATAAGCAAAGAAACCGGCATCGGCAATAATGCCGTATTTAATGACCTCGGCCAGGCCGGCTTTTAACTCCCGGTCCGGCAGGGTATTCAGTACAAGCGGGTCAATCAGCACCAGCCGGGGCTGATAAAAAGCGCCGATCAGATTTTTCCCCAGCGGGTGGTTGACTGCCGTTTTCCCGCCAACGCTGGAATCCACCTGGGCCAGCAGGGTGGTCGGCACCTGCACAAACGGCACGCCCCGCAGATAGGTAGCGGCAGCAAAGCCGGCCAGGTCGCCGATTACCCCGCCGCCCAGGGCGACAATCGGCGATTTGCGGTCCAGGCCGCTGCTGATGGCGGTGGTAAACACCTTATCGGCAGTTGCCAGCGACTTCGAGCCCTCACCGGGTGCAACCACCAGGACCTGGGGCGCGAACCCGGCGGCCCTCAGGCTGTCGGTGACCGCAGCGGCATAAAGGGGAGCAACGTTTTCATCTGTAATGAGAAGTGTTTTTTTACTGCAGGGCAATGCCTGCATAAACTGCCCGAGCTGACGCAGACCGGCAGCCTGAATATGAATACTGTAACTGTGGTCAGCCAGGCTAACCCTTACTTCGCCCACGCAGATGCCTCCCTTCGCGCAGCAGCCCGATAATCTTTTCCGCCACATGATGGGGCGGCAGGCAGGTTGTATCAATCGTATAATCAGCCTTCATGTAGAGACTGGCCCGGTCATGAAACAGCCGGGCCACCCGCTCGGCCCGGTCCTCACAGTCCAATAAGGGCCGGACGCCGCGCCGGGAGGTCCGTTCCAGGATCGTCTCCAGCGAGGCGGTCAGGGCAATAATAATGCCGGTGCTTTTGAGCCTGATCATATTTTCCTGTTTAAGGACAACGCCGCCGCCGGTGGCAATGACCGTATTATGATAGCGGGATACCCGGAAAATCACATCCCGTTCCAGCTGCCGGAAGTGATTCTCACCATAGAGCTGGAAAATCTCGCTGATGGCCAGGCCTGTCTGGATTTCAATTTTTTTATCCACATCAATAAAAGTCCGGTTCAGGCGGCCCGCCAGCAAGCGGCCGGTGCTTGTCTTGCCTGTTCCCATAAACCCTATCAGAACTATATTTTTCATTATGCCTCCGGAATGAGCAGGACCTGCTAGTTAACAATACGTGGTGTCAGGAAGATGATGACCTCGGTTTCAGTCTTGGATTTACTGCTGTTTTTAAACAGCGCCCCCAGGAGCGGCAGATCGCTTAAAAACGGCACCGCTTTCCTTACTTCACTGTTGGTTTCCCCGATTAACCCGCCAATCACCATCGTCTCGCCGTCTTTGAGACGCACTGTGGTCTCCGCTTCGCGGGTCGTGATCTTGTAAGCCCTCATCTCGGCTACCAGAGTCGGGCTGCTCACCTCGGTGCGCACCTCAACGGTAATCAGGCCGTCAGTGTTGATACGAGGAGTATATACCAGTTTAATGCCGGCGTCAACATATTCTGTGGTGGTTTTGCTTTCGCCGTTCTCGATTTTTTCCACAAGCACCGGAATCCGGTCCCCAATCAGGATCTGGGCTGGTTTGCCGTTAATAGTTGTGACCTTGGGCTTGGCCAGCACCTTGGCATTGCCATTGCTGACCAGGGCATTAATTTTCGCCTGGTAATAGAACTCATAGGGATAACCTTCCGGATTCCGCCCGAACTGAATGACACCGCTATTGTTCTGCCGCGTAACCTCGCCGGCCTCGGTAATATGGGTGCCCACAGGATTGCCGTCGGCATCATAGACAACCTCCGTTTTGGGCGCCTCATAATCAGCATACTGGGGTGTTGCCTCCCAGGACCACTCAATCCCCAGGTCCTTGCTTTTATCCTTGTTGACGGCCACAACCTCCGCTTCCAGCGATACCTGCTGGTAAGGGATATCAAGCTCAGCCAGCAGGGCCTGGATCTTGGCCGCTTCGGCTGCTGTCCCGTACAGCACCAGGGAATTGGTGGCATAGTCAATTGTCAGCCGGTCCAGCGTGGTTGACTGTTCACTGGCTTTGGCGCCGGTGGCGGCAGTGCTGCTGCTGCCGGTCGTCCCTGTACTGCTTCTGCTCCTGCTGGCACTGGTGCTGGTGCTGCCGGCACTGGCCTCTGTCCGCCGCTCGCCTTTTTTCTCGCCGAACAGAATGGACAGGATGGTATCTTTGACCGAATCAGGATTAATGTATTTCAGCTTAAAGATATGTACGGCCCCAAAGCCCCGGCCGATCTGATCGGCCACTCCCACCACCAGGACATTGTCAACCTCATGATAGGTAAGCCCTTTGGTCCGGCAGACCAGGTTGAGGGCATTGTCATAGGGAATATCCCGGAGCTGAATGGTTATTGTGCCGCTTACGGAATCGTCAATCACCATATTCATCTGGCCGATACCGGCCAGGGCAGTCAGCACCTCCCGCACTTCACCCTCAACAACGTTCATATTAACAACAGGCCTGGCCGCCAGCGCGGTGGCGGCGACCGTCAGGGTCAGCAGCAGGGCTGCCAGTATGCGGATTGCTATCAAACGCATCATATCACCTTCCCAGTGCTAAGACCTGCTGTCCGCCAGGTCCTTGGACTATTACTGAATTTGCGTCAACTTGGAGCAATTGATAAGGGCCGATTTCCTGTCCGGGATAATAAGACCTGCTGGTATTATCATAATGAATAATTGCCATCTGCCTGTCACCGCCGGCCACAACCCCCACCAGCCGCGGCAGCGCGGCCGGAGCAGGCTTAGCGCCGGCAGGGGGGGCCGGGTCCGGTCCGGACGGATTGCTGCCGGGGCGAAGGATAGCCGCCGGCTTGTCCGGTTGGCCGAATCCCGGCGGCGGGGCAAAGGGATCACGCATTGTCTGCGGGGCGGTATAACCGCCGGGCATTGACGGCTGCACAACGGCCGCTTGGGGGGTAACCGCCCCGGGAGTTACCCTGGTCGCCGGCGGCTTGTCCGGCAAGCCGAGCAAGGCGATGGCGGCCGCCAGGATAATCCCGGTGCCGGCCATTACCAGATAGCGCTGCCGCTCGTACCATTTATTCAGTTTCTCAATAAAAGCAGCCCCAGGCATAATAATGTCCCCTTCTAGCGCCCGCTCAGGCGCTGACGGTAATGGCTGATCGCAGCTAACAGGTCGGGAAGATTATCATTGCCGAATTTCTCCAGCAGCACCTCGGTTAACACAATTGCGGCCATTGCCTCGCCCACCACGGCCGCCGCCGTCACGGCACAGACATCGCTGCGTTCCGTATTGGCCCGGAGCGGCGCCTTGGACGCAATATCCACCGAAGCCAGCGGTTTCATCAGGGTGGGAATCGGTTTCATCACCGCCCGCAGGACGATAGGTTCGCCATTGCTCATACCGCCTTCCAGGCCGCCGGCATGATTGGTCTGGCGGTAATAGCCGCGCGCCGGCTCGTAATAGATCTCGTCATGGGCTTTGCTGCCAGGCAGGCCGGCATAAGCAAAGCCGGCCCCGACCTCTACCCCTTTAATGGCCTGAATCGACATCAGGGCGGCCGCCAGCTTGGTATCAAGCCGCCGGTCCCACTGGACATGGCTGCCCAGACCAGGCATCACGCCAACTGCCAGCACCTCAAAGATGCCGCCCAGGGAATCGCCCTGTTCCCTGGCCGTCAGAATAGCGGCTTTCATGGCCGCTTCGGCCCTAGTGTCAAAGCAACTCAGCTCCGAGGCCAGCACACCGGCCTCAAGCGCCGCAAACTCCGGGCTTACAGCCTCGGCCTGGACGCCGCCGATATTGGTGACATGGGCAAGGATACGGATACCGGCGGCAGTCAGCACCTGTTTCATCACGGCCCCGGCCGCCACCCGGGCCGCCGTCTCGCGGGCGCTGGCCCGCTCCAGGATGTCACGGGCATCGTGCCGGTCATACTTCAGGACCCCGGTCAGGTCGGCATGCCCCGGCCGGGGGGCTGTCACCGCCGGACCGCAGGGTGGGCCGGCAGGCGCCATCCGGTCCTGCCAGTTTTCCCAGTCCCGGTTATGAATAACCAGCGTCACCGGGCTGCCCAGGGTCTGGCCGAAGCGCACCCCGGCGGTAATCTCGGCTTTATCCTGCTCAATCAGCATCCGGCCGCCGCGGCCAAACCCCTTTTGCCGGCGGGCCAGATCACGGTTAATCAGTTCAATATCTAAAGGAACACCTGCCGGCAACCCTTCGATAACAGTAGTCAGTGCCGGGCCATGGGACTCGCCGGCAGTAATGAATCTTAGCATATAACACCCTCATTTCCGCGATATCAGCTATTTTCTGTCCGGTTGTCCGGCAGGAACCTGCTTGCCACCGGCGGTGCCGGCCGGCACCCCGTAGCTGTACACAGTAAGCACAAGCTTGCTCTCTAATACCCCCTGCCGGGCGGTCATGTTCACCTGGGCCAGGGAATTAAAGCGGGGAAGGTCCTCGAGTTTTTTTAAGAAAGCGGCGGTTTGGGCAAAGGTACCCTTAATGCCAATTTCCACCGGTATCTCCCGATAACCGGCTTTCGCGACCGCAGCCGCCGGTTTGATCTCAGCCAGCTGCAGCCCGCAGGCCTTGGCGGCCTGCTCAACCTGGGCCAGCAGCCCCCCGAGTTCGGGTTGATCAGGCAGCATGGCCTCAGCCTGCAGCGATTTTTTGTTCAGTTCTGCCACAAAGGCGGCCGGATCAGGGTGGTTATAGGCAAAGCCCTGAATAACAGCTAATTTTTGCTGCTCAGCCTGCAGCCGGGCTGTCAGCGCTGCCAGCTGTTCGTTTTGCCCCTTGATGATCCAGGCATAGTACAGCCAGCAGGCCAGCAGCAGGCCTCCGGCAAAGACCATGGTTTTATGCTTTGTTGATAGTTTCGCCCAGGCGATATTCATTGCTGCAACCCCTTGCTTTTTACAATCATTTCGAACCGGGTAACCGCCGACAGATTATCACGTTCAGCCCTGATCATGACCGGGTCGGTAAACAGGTCATCCTGTTCCAGCAGTTGCAGAAAATTGGCCAGATCAGGATAGGTCAGGGCATTGCCCTTCAGCCGGAACGTATTTTTATCAGCGGTCCCCAGTTCATCCAGCCAGATCTGGGGCGGCATAATGACAGCCAGCCTGGCGGCAAGCGCATACCAGGGCTTGCGCTCAGTGGTCAGTTTCGTAAGCAGGGCCGTTTTGGCATTAATCCCCTGCTGCTGCGCATTTGTCGCCACCATTTTCTCCTGGGTCGGCCGCAGCAATTCCAGCTGCTGCCGCACGGCGGCAAGACTGCTCTCCAGCTTCGCTATGGTATAGGCATTATAACCGGCCAAGGCGCCAAAACACAGAAGCGCCAGCAGGGCAGCCACAGCGAACAGCCGGTTTACCGGCCAGCGCTCCTGACGCTCGTCCGGCGGCAGCAGGTTAATTTTAATACTGGTGTTAATCCCCTTCACCCCCGCGCAAAGCCAGACCAACCGCCACCGTCAGCTGCGGAGCGGTCGCCTGCAGCCAGTCGGCATCAAACGATTTGGCAGCGCCAATTTCGTTCAGTGGGTTATGCAGGATTACCTCAATCCCGCCCAGCTGGGCGGCCAGATTGCCGGCCAGATTATCCATGCGGGCCCCGCCGCCGGTCAAAAGAATCCGGTCAATGACGGTCTCCCGGTTCTGGGCCTGATAATAGTCGGCTGTCCGGCGTATCTCCCGGCTCAGTTCCTCCACCAGCAGCAACAGCTGCCGGTGCACCGAGGCGGGCGCCGGCTCGTTAGCGCCCGCCGCATGCAGCAGGCCCCGCTGGCGTTGTTTAAGCAGCTCGGCCTCATGGTAATCCAGGGCCAGCGCGTTCCTGACAACATCGGTGTAGCGGTCCCCGCCCAGCGGAATCAGCCGGGACACCACCGGGCAGTTGGCCTGGAAGATCGTAAGCTGGCATAGTTTCTGACCAATATCGGCGACCAGACAGTTGGCGGCTGCAGTAAAGGTCCGGGCAGTAGCAAGCGGCTCAATATCAATGGCCACAGGCTTTAGTCCCGCCTCTTTGCAAATCGCGGTAACAGCGTCGATCATCGACTGCGGGGCGGCCACAAGCAAAACCCGGACCTCATGCGGCAGCTTGCCGGCCCCGACAACGGCAAAATCAAAATAGTAATGCTCGGCATCAGCCGGGATATATTTATCCAGGTCCCATCTAATGGCCTGACGCAACTCCGCCTCCGTCATCGCCGGAAAGGTAAGCTCACGGATAAATACCGCATGGCCGCTCACCGAGATGACAACATGCCGGCCGGTGACACCGGCTGTTCCGATTAGCTGCCGGAACGTTTCGGCCATTACCTGGCGGTCGAGAATAATCCCGTCCCGGACCAGGTCTGGCGGCAGCGCAGCCAGGCCGGCGGCCGTCAGAAGCGGCTGATTGTTGCGCCAGGTGATTTCAGCAAGCTTCAGCAGGCCTGAGCCGATATCAATGCCGATGGTACTGGCTGGACTATAGGTAAGCCACTGCCTGACCCGGTCTGTAACGTGCGCAATATTAGCCTTCATCATGATGGGGCTGCTGGCAGACAATTTGAATGGCATGCGAGAGGGCGGTAATAATGTCAACATTGAACTGCTGCTCAAGCCCCTTGATCCGGGTGTAGGTCTCGCCCTGATCTGTGACCACATAGCGCGGCGGCAGAAAATTCAGGGCCAGGGCAACAATATCATAGCGGCATTTTTCACACCTGCAGGCCTTCGGATGGCGTTTCAGCACCTCTTCCAGCCGCTGCCAGACTAAATCCTCCATAAAATTCCTTATTTGCATATTCTGCCTCCTACTTAATGATAATGCCAGGAGTTAATAGTAAAGCCCGCGCCCGCGTCATTTCGGGTAACCTCTAAAACAATCTTGCGCACCGACTTGTGAACAGTGCCGACTGCCTCAATCGTCAGGGGCGTACCGTCCGTAATTGTCAGTGAATAGCTGCCCCGGCCCTCATAATAGGGATTGCGGGGCTGCCAGCCGGGATTGTAGTGTAGTTCGACAAGAGCCCGTTTGGCTCCTGCCTCCGCCAGATATAAAGCCGCCGTGCCGTCACGGTAGCTTGCGGCCATGGCCAGCTCGATCAGACTAAGTGTCGCCAAACCCCAGCCGAGCAGGCTCAGCAGCAGGAGCGCCGCTAACGCCAGCAGGGCACTCGCCCCGGACTGACCGGCGGCCCGTGTTCGTACATACACAGCGGAACACCTCTTCTTAGGAGTTTTGCGCCACCACAGCCGACTGCAGGGTATAGGCAAGCCCGGTCTCCCTGTCCTGTACAGTAAGCATAATCTCCACCCGTTTTACCGTATGCAGGGCCTGTCCGGTTGCAGCCTGCAGGACAACAGTCTGTACAGTAAACCGCGGCTGCCGGCCGGGGTTAGCGGTCACCACCACCCGGCCCGCCCGTTTACTGAGGCCGTCGCCGGCCAGCGGCTGGGGCGCACCGCCGCCCATGCTCATACACAGCGCTTGCGTATCCGGACTGACACTGAAGATCAGACTGCTGCCGTCACCGTCCCTGAGTATCAGGCTGCCGCCATGATCGGCGGCAGCAACGGTTTGGGCATACCGGATACTGTGGCTGAGCCGCTCCATCGCCAATCGGGCGGTTTGCTGGAGCTCGGCCTGGGAACGGCCTGTCCGCCAGACCTGGCAGGCGGTTGACAACAGCGGCCCCAGAGCCGCCAGCAGGATTAAAAAAATTGTCAGGCCGGCCACAAGCTCCACCAGGGTCAGGCCCTGCCGGCCACGCCAATAACGGTTCATCTCCCCTCCCTTAGGGCAGAAACTGCCCTATCCCCTGTAAGGTATAGGATATCAGGGTAACCTGCTCGCCCCCCGGGCGGCCTACAGAAACGGTTAGCTTAATGATCCGCTGCCGGAGCGGGTATTCCGGATCAAGGGGACTGATTTCGGCCCTTGCCGTCTGCCAGAAGTCAGTCCCGGGCACCGCGGCCGGGCCAGTCTGGTAGGGAAAGTCGACAGCAGCCCAGAACAGGTCGTCCCGGCTCTTAAGCAGCTCCATCTGGGCCTGCGCCAGCGCCGTTGCCGCCGTATAACGGCCGGCCGCCGTAATCACCTGCAGCGCCTGCGGCAGCAGGCCGGCAACCGCCAGCGTCATCGTCACAATAAAATTGCCACAACGGCCTCCAGCAGCAGATACCCCCGCTCCCCCTGCCGGTGGTTCCGGCCCATCGCAACCTACCTCCCGCCCGCACTTTTCATTCCAGGCCGGCAGCGTCACAGACCCGTACCCGCCCGGTCACCGGGGCAATGACGAGATACAGGTATTCGCCGGTCCGTTTACTGCGGAATTCAATAGTCTGAGCCCCGGACGACGGCGAGCCGGTGATGGCATAACGGATTAGCTGCGGATCACCGGTCACTGCGACCGAGGCTGGAAAATCAACGATTTTAACGGCTTGTTCCCGGTTGTGCAGATTATATTGCGGCTTGCTGCTGCCGCCAGTCCAGTAGAGCGTATAGATAGCCTGCGTACCGTTGGCATTCACGCCCAGCTGCTGCAGATAACGGATATCGGCTGCCAGGTTGTTGACAAAAATATGCAGCTCCAGCGTGGCCACAGCATCGCCAAGCATCGGTACCGCCACACCGGCAATAATGCCGATAATGGCGATGGTGAGCAGGAGTTCCACCAAAGTAAAGCCCTGTTGCATATTCCACCCCGCACCAGGCAATATGCCTGTACTACAGCAGGCTAAGATACCAGTCAATGATCTCCTGGCCGTACAGCATGCTGATAAACGCGGCCACCGCGATAAACGGGCCAAAAGGAATAAAATCCTTGCGGCCTTTTATATTAAAGGCCAACAGCAGCAGGCTGCCGATGCCGCCAATAACGAAAGATAGGAACAGGGTCAGCAAGGTTAGCTTAAGGCCAAGCCAGAGGCCCAGTGCAGCCATAAATTTAATATCGCCGCCGCCCATACCGCCTTTGGTGAGGAGGGCGATGAGGAAGAGGATACCGCCGCCGGCAAGACAGGCAATAAGCATGTCCACCAAAGTAATATTATCCAGAAATAAATTTATGAGCACACCGCTGCCTGCAAACCAAATAAGCACTTTATCAAGTATAAGCTGATGATCGTAATCAATAAAAGCAATAATAAGGAGAAAAGAAATGCCAATAAGTGCTTGTACAGTAAAAAATGACCAACCAAATATCATATAGCACCATGCAAAAAAGCTGGCTGACAGAACTTCCATTCCAACATACCTGGCTGAGAAACCGACACCACAATATCGGCACCGGCCGCGTAGCCAAATATAACTGAAAACCGGAATTAAATCATATATTTTCAGTCTTGTATCGCATGCAAAACAGTGCGAGGGAGGACTAACAACCGATTGATTGACTGGCAAACGATAAATACACACATTTAAAAAACTGCCGATAATTAGACCAATACAAATAATAAAAATAATTTCGTATATAAACATATAATCGCCTATTCAAACAAAATTCAGGCTAAAAAAGGCCTGTCAATTTCAGAATATGGGTAGCCGGGAACGATTTAACTCATCCCCAGCTACAGAGAACTCAATATAATTTTTAAAGCGTTATCAAAGTGTTACCCTGGTCATTCTGCTGCAGGTGCATTAATTTCTTCTGCTGTCATTCCTCCAAAACCGCCACCTGTTGCAATTGCACGCCCATCATCATTAATACCATAGCTGGTAGGCGCGACGCCCTCCACTCCATTGACCATAACAGCTCCCCGGGGAACGGTAAGGGTCGTGGGTAAATAAGGTTCAAGCCCGTCAACTACCGTTACATCGTCAGCGGCATCTGGAAATTCGCCCCCATTATTGGCTGCATACATTTGAATGGCACCATCCACTATTCGCAAATCAGCCTGAACTTTTGCCGTATTGGCAGTGGCAGTAGCACTAGTAAATCTAGGGATCGCAATAGCAACAAGAATACCAATTATGGAGATTACTACCAATAACTCTACTAAAGTGAAGCCTTTTTGGTTTTTAATTCTTTTTAATACCGTCAATCTATTCACCTCCTTTCGTCCAGATTTAGCCCTTAAATTTTAGTCACAACATCAAAGAGCGGCAACATAACCGAAATAACAATAAACCCTATCACCACTCCCAATACCCCGACAATCACCGGCTCCATAATACTGCTCAGGCGGCTGACCGTGTCCTCGACCTCACCCTCGTAAAAGTCAGCCACCTTTTCCAGCATTTTGTCCAGGGCGCCGCTTTCTTCGCCAATGGCCACCATATGGATCACCATCGGCGTAAAGATCTTGCTTGCCCCCAGGGTCGAGGCCAGGCCCACGCCTTCCTGCACGTTGACTTGCGCCTTGGCCAGCGCATCAGTCATACTCAAATTGCCAATCGTCTTTTTAACCACATCCAGAGCCGAAATGATCGGCACACCGCCGCGCACCAAGGTACTCAGGGTGCGGCTGAACCGGGCAATGGCAATCTTTCTGGCCAGCGGGCCGGCAATCGGCAGTCTTAGCAGCAGCTGGTCAAGCTTTTTGCGGGTGTTCTCCCTGGTACAGGCGACTTTGAAGGCCATGAGCAGGCAGCTCAATTCCAATAATACGAGCCACCAGTAATTCTTCAAAAAGTCACTTACCGCCAACAGCAGCCTTGTCGGCCAGGGCAGTTCCACCTTCATGCCGGCAAACAGGCTCAAAAAGGTAGGCATGACAAAGGTAAGAATAAAGACCACACAGATGACGGCCAGGGTAATGACAACCGCCGGATAGGTCATAGCCGACTTGACCTTCTCATTCAGTTTATGCTCTTTCTCAAAGTGGGTTGCCAATCTGTTTAATACATCGTCAAGCACCCCGCCCACCTCGCCGGCTTCCACCATATTCACCATAATGGTGGGGAACACCCGGGGGTGTTCGGCCAGGGCGCGGGAAAAGGTCTCGCCTTCTTTGACCTTTTTATAGACATCCTGCAGGGCCGCTTTGATGCGGGCGTTGGCGGTCTGGTCAATCAGGACGCTCAGACAGGACACCAGGGACAAGCCGGCATCCACCATGGTGGCGAACTGGCGGCAGACTACGGCCAGATCCTTGGTCTTCACCGTCTGGAAGCTGTCGGCAATAGCCCCCAGGGTGCCGCCCGGCCGCCCCTGTTCCTTAATCTCCAGAACAAAATAGCCTTTTTCCCGGCAATGGAGGGCGACCGCCATCTCGCTGTCGGCCAGGATACTGCCGGTATGCAGCTGGCCGCTGCGGTCCTTGGCTTTATATTGGTAGGTTGTGGCCATTCATGCTCTCCTGCCTTAACTATTGGCCAAACGGATAAAGTTTTCCGGGTTCATGGACCGCTCCAGGGCGTCTTCATAACTGATCAGCCCCTGCCGGAACAGGTCCCGCAGCGAAAAATCCATCGCCTGCATGCCAAAGCGGGCGCCGGTCTGGATAACAGAGGCAATTTGATGGGTTTTGCCCTCCCGGATCAGATTGCGCACAGCTGGGGTCACCATCAACACCTCATGGGCCACAATCCGGCCGCTGCCGTCCAGACGGGGCAGCAGCTGCTGGGAAACAATGCCCTGCAGGGTCAGGGACAGCTGAATCCGGATTTGCTGCTGCTGATGGGGCGGAAAGACGTCGATGATCCGGTCAATCGTCTGGGCGGCATCACAGGTATGCAGGGTGGCAAAGACCAGGTGGCCGGTCTCGGCAGCGGTAACCGCGATGCCAATGGTCTCAACATCACGCATCTCCCCCACCAGGATGACATCAGGATCTTCCCGCAGGGCGGCGCGCAGGGCATTGGCGAACGATTTGCTGTCGGCATGGATCTCGCGCTGATTGACAATACACTTTTTGTGTTTGTGCAGGTATTCGATCGGATCTTCCAGAGTCAGCACATGGCAGGCCCGTTCGTTGTTGACAAGGTCAATCATCGCCGCCAGGGTAGTGGATTTGCCGCTGCCGGTCGGCCCGGTGACAAGTACGAGGCCGCGCGGCATCCGGGCCAGGCTCTTTAATACCTCCGGGTGCCCCAGCTCTTCGAGGGTTGCAATCCGCTCGTTTACCACCCGGATGGCAATGGCGGCCGAACCCCGCTGGCGAAAGGCGTTTACCCGGAACCGGCTCAGGCCGGGGATGGCAAAGGAAAAATCCAGCTCACCCGTCTGCCAGAACTTATCCTGCTGCTCCGGCGTGGTAATGGCCTCCAGCATGGCCCGCGTATCCTGAACCGATAGCGGTGCCGCATCAGTCCGGACCAGGCTGCCGTTAAGCCGCAAAACCGGCGGCACGCCGACAGTAATATGTACATCAGAGGCCCGTTTCTCAACCGCTGCCCTCAGTAGTGCTTCCATCATCAAGCTATCCCCCATTATTTACGGCAATCATTGCTTATATTTGAGTAACAGTGCTACAGACCGGCATAGGCTACCCGCATGACCTCTTCCACCGTTGTGTGGCCGGCCAAAGCCTTCCCGATCCCATCCTGACGCATCGACAGCATCCCCTGGTCTTTGGCCGCCAGGGCAATTTCATCGGCCGAGGCCCGTCTGGTAATCAACGCCCTGATGGTGGAGGTCACCGGCATGACCTCATGAATTCCCATCCGCCCCTTGTAGCCGGTAAAGCCGCAGGCTGCGCAGCCGGTGCCCCGCTGCAGGAGCAGGGGCTGGTCCGGGGCCACACCGAGAAACAGCCGTTCCAGGGAGTCGGCCGGCGGCGTGTAGCCGGTTTTGCATTCCGGGCAGATGCAGCGGACTAATCGCTGGGCCAGCACGCCCAGGATGGACGAAGCGGCCAGAAACGGCTCAATCCCCATATCCAGCAGCCGCGTAATGGCCCCGGGGGCATCGTTGGTATGGAGGGTGCTTAGCACCAGATGGCCTGTCAGCGCCGCCCGGATGGCGATATCGGCGGTTTCGGTGTCGCGAATTTCGCCAACCATCACAATATTGGGGTCCTGCCGCAGGATGGACCGCAGCCCCAGGGCGAAGGTCAGGCCGGCCCGGGGATTGACCTGGACCTGGTTAATACCGTCCAACCGGTACTCAACAGGATCTTCGACGGTAATTGTATTTTTGCTGCTGGTATTGATTTCCCCCAGGGTCGAGTAAAGGGTTGTGGTTTTGCCGGACCCGGTCGGTCCGGTAACCAGGATCATGCCATAAGCCTGGGTATACAGGCGGCGGAAGGTCTCCAGGTTGTCAGGGGCAAACCCCAGCTTGCCGACATCCAGAATGACCGCCTGCTTGTCAAGTATCCGCATTACCACCTTTTCGCCCAGGATGGTCGGCAGGGTCGACACCCGGATGTCAATATCGCGGCCGGCTTCGGTAATCTTGATCCGGCCGTCCTGGGGCAGACGCCTTTCGGCAATATCCATGCCGCCGGTAATCTTGATCCGGGATACAATCGCCGCCTGGATATCGCGGGTAAAACAGGCCACCTCCCGGAGCACCCCGTCAATCCGGAACCGGACCCGCAGTGTTTTCTCCTGCGGTTCCAGGTGGATGTCGCTGGCCCGTTCCCGCACCGCCTGGCTGAACAGGGAGTTAACAATGCCGATGATTGGCGCGTCGTCAGCGGTTTGGACCTGGGACATCGGCGCAGCCTCTTCGGGCTTTAACTGGTTGACCGCTTTTTCCACCAACTCGGTAACACCATAGTATTGGCTGATGGCCCGCATAATCTCCCGCTCTGCGGCAATAACCGGTTCGACCTCGCACCCCGATGCCATGCGGGCATCGTCAATGGCAAAAAAGTTAGTCGGATCAACCATCGCCAGTGTGAGCCGGCGGCCCTCTTTTTTAACCGGGATAATCTGATAGCGCTCAGCCAGTGAAACCGGGATAGTCGCCACAATTTCCGGGTTCAGGGCCATGCCGGCCAGCTCCACATGGGGCACTCCCAGCTGAAATTCGAGAACCTCAGTAATATTATTTTCTGTTATGTAACCAAGATTAATAAGCACCTTGCCCAGCCGTTCGCCGGTTTGCTTCTGCACAGTCAGGGCTTTATCCAGTTGCTCCCGGGAGATCAGGCCGGCTTCAATCAACAGGTCGCCTAACCGTTTGCGGTTGTTTAGCATAGTCGCGCTCCATTATTGTGTATAATTGACAAAAACAGCCTGCGCCAAAAAGGCAGGAAAACAATTATGTAAAATAAAAAAACAACCGGTACAGCAAAATAATAATTATTTTTGCGGCCGGTTGCACTACTCGCTCATCCTGGTCCAAGTGCCCACATACAGACCAGATTTCATTGCTCCGATTGGAGGATGAGATTTTACTAAAAGTATATTCGCCTGACAATTTACAATTCCTGCATTTTTTTATTAAGGCTGTATTAAAACTTTATAAAATTGAATTACTATAAAAATTATAAATGATAATGAATCTCAGTGTCAAGCCGGGTTACCGCCTAATCCTGCCAGCAAGGCCCGGTGCATAACCGGGCGCGGTGCCGGGACCCCTGTCCACAGTTGAAAAGCAAGCGCCCCCTGTTCCAGCAGCATGCCCTCACCGGTGACCACCCGGTGGCCGCGCCGGCTTGCTTCCGCCAGAAAACCGGTCTGCAGCGGATTATAGACAAGATCGGAGATCACCGCTGCCGGCTTAAGCTGATCCCAGGCCAGCGGCGGCTGGCCCGCTATGTCCGGCAACATGCCTAAGGGCGTGGTGTTGACAATGATATCAGCCTCAGCCACACATTGGGCAAAGGCCGGTGAATCCCAGTTGCTGCCGGTCACCGGCACCCCGGTACCGGCGAATAAGCCGGCAACTGCCGCTGCCCTGGACAGATCGCGGGCGCCAATGCTGACGGCAGCAATGCCGCTGCCGACCAAACCGGCCACCACGGCCCTGGCCGCCCCGCCGGCCCCCAAAACAACAGCGTGCTTAGCCTTGACGGCAACCCCGGCGGCGAGCAGTGAGCCGATGTAGCCGCCGGCATCGGTGTTATAGCCAAGAAGGCGGCCGGCGCTGACAACGACCGTATTCACCGCCCCTGCCAGCCGGGCACTGGCATCAAGCTCGTCAAGACAGTCGATAATCGCCACCTTGTGCGGGATAGTGACATTAACGCCGCTAAAGCCCAGGGCCGCCAGGCCGGCTACCGCCTGGGGCAGCAGCGCCGGCGGTGTCGACAGCGGCAGATAGACATAGTCCAGGCCGCTGGCTGTAAAGGCCGCATTCTGCATGGCCGGCGACAGCGAATGACTGAGCGGCCAGCCCAGCAACCCCACTTTTTGTGTTTTAGCCGTTATGATCATAAATTCTCCTTTCTGCTAGTGGTCTGTCTACTTGGAAAGAATAGGCCCGCGCCTATTCACAAGTATAAATATCAGGCCGGCGATCGGCAAAAGTCAGCATAACCTTGCGGGCCTCGGTCACCCGGGCCGGGTTAATTTCACCATAAATAATCGTTTCCCGGTCGTCACCTTCGGCTAGGATCACCCCTTCGGGATCAACAAGCAGTGAATGCCCGTAAAAAGGACTGCCTTTATAGCTGCCCACACAGTTTACGGCACAGACATACAGGTGGTTTTCAATAGCCCGGGCCTGAGCCAGGGTCCGCCAGTGATGGCCGCGGGCTGCCGGCCATCCGGCCGGCACAAACACTGCCTGGGCCCCCTGCAAGGCCAGTGAGCGGAACAGTTCGGGAAACCTGAGATCATAGCAGATTGCCACCCCGGCTGTCATATTGTCCAGGGCCAGCATGCCAAGCTTAGTGCCTGGGGCAAAAAAGCGTTCTTCGCCATACAGGCTGAACAGGTGTACCTTCTCATAACTGGCAACAACAGTACCCTGTCTGTCAATTACCAGGGTGGTGTTGTAGACCCGGCCGTTGCGGCTGACGGGAACGGAGCCGGCAATAATGTGTACGCGCTGGCTGCCGGCAATCCCGGCCAAGCGGGTCATTAGCGGCCCGTCGGTGTGCTCGGCCGCCGCAGCCACGTTTTTAAGGGCATAACCGGTTGTCCATATTTCCGGCAGGATAATGACGTCAGCCTTGGCGGCTGCTTCCGCCACAAGTGCCAGGCCTTTGCCTGTATTGCCTTCCCTGTCGCCGGCCACAATCTCCATTTGCAGCATTGCGATCTTCATCCGAGCCCTCCTATAGGCGGCCGCTGGCCCGCAACAGGCGGATGGCCAGCTTTTCGAGCTGCCGGGTAATTTTGGTGCCGATAAACTCCTGCGGCGCCAGCGGCTGCACCCAGATGGTAAATAAGCCGAGCCGGTTGCCGCCGAGCATATCGGTAAACAACTGGTCGCCCACTACGGCAACCTCAGCCGGAGTCAGCCCCAGGGTACGCAGAGCCTGCCGGAAACCGGTCCGGGCCGGTTTTAGAGCCCGGGCCACAAAGGGGGCGCCGCATTGGTCGGCAATGACCTTGACCCGTTTATTGCCGTTATTGGACAACAGACAGACTTTTAGACCATACCGGCTTAACTGCTGCAGCCAGAGGCGCATGTCCGGTCCCACTTCCGGGCTGTTCCAGGCAACAATCGTATTATCAAGATCAAAAATGATGCCCCGGATGCCGCGCTGCCACAGCAGCTCCGGCTTAATATCATATATCGTGTTGACAACTAAGCAGGGGGTTAGTAATTTGAGCAAAATTTCCTCCAGCAATCCATTATTATGCAGTTATTAAAAATTATAGCATGGCAGAACAAAAAACAAAAGAGACGGCCAACCGCTGCTGAGCTGCAGCAGGTCAGGGCTGCCGGCGGAGAGCAGCTTGTCCATTGCAAATGTTATAAATATCAATTCTAATTATTGTAAATACTGCGCAGATGGTTTACTATCTTAGTAGGAATGAATTGGGCGGAGTGATTTACATTATGGATGCTGAGTCTATTTCTATGGTGAATGTTCTTGAGGAAATTTTACGCAGCAAGCCGTCAGGCAGCAGTGGCGACACAATCCATGCCCTGATTGCCAGGGACGGGACACTGCTGGCGGTCTGGGCTGAACCACCTGTCAGCTTTACGCTGGCAACCCCGCAAGAGGTCTTTATCCAGAGGCTGACCGAAAACTTCCCTGTTTTCTTAACTGCACCGTATTCTCAAATTGCCGGCTTTGCCTTTGAATTCGCAGAAGTAAAAATTAGCCAGTCTTTGCATGCAACCAGCGAGGTTGCCAAAACCGGCCCCTGGCACCGGGTTATGCTGGAAGCCGGTCCGGGCGGAAATATGTTTGTTATGTCCCCCGCCAAACCAGCGGGCGTAAAAAAATATGTGCAGCATCTGTGTAAGATAGCCTGCGCTTTGTTAGCCGCAATGGTCCTTCCCCACCTCTTGGCTTTTTCCCACTGGGCGCCGCCAGCCCCACCGCCACCGGCCCGCGAGCCAATCACAGTGTATATCAAAGGCTTTGTACATAAGCCGGGAGTATATCGTCTTGCCGGCAACGCGCTGATTATGGACGCGGTCCAGGCAGCAGGCGGGTTCGCCCCCGGCGCCGAACCGAATCAGCTAAATCTGGCGCAGCCTACCTCAGACTACCAGGAAATTGTGGTGCCCGGCAGTCTGCCGAAATTACTTTAGGCCTTAGTGAAAATTAGCCCTTTTAGCGGCGCATGCGACTGGCAATGCTGCGGCCAACGCCAGCAGGGCTTATAGGCGTCTATTCAGTATTGTTTTATGCTAACCTGCATTTTTCCTCATAATAATAGTAAAGACAGCGCCTTTGAGGCGCTGTCTTTACTATTATGTGGAGTTAACGCCAGGAGTTCAGGCGAGTTTTTAGGGTCAGGTTAATCTGCGTGCAAAAAAATCCGCTTTTTACCGTTCATCATTATAGCTTAATCTGACTGCCACATAATGAAATAAATAACCCCGTAACAATGGCTAATCCTCTTCCTCCTCCTTGCCTGGATTGGCAAAAGGTTTTGCTGCTGCCGGCTGGACATTGTACTCTGCCTCCTTGCCGGTGTTTACCAATACATCATCTTGCCACATTTGATAGCCATAAATAACCACTGCATGCAGTAAAGTAATTGGCAATGACAGCAAGGGGGATATGTTGAAGTCGATTATGCCTCTTATAGGTAAAAAATAATTTAGCAAAAAGAAGTTAAAAACAATATCCAGGATTGTATTAACAGCCATATACAGCCCGAATCGTCCATATGCGAGCTTAAAAACCCATATCGTTAATACCGGCATTGTGCCAAAAGTGTAAGGTAACAGTTGGGCAAACGGATACACCGATTCCCGGGTAGCCCAAGAACCTAACCTAATTCCTATATCGCCAATTATAGTAGCCAGTACCACCGCAAACATAGCAACTGGCATCCATTGCTTTATCTCTGCTTTTTTCATAAAGAAAAGGGATAGCCACGGGGCTAAAGACAAAAACCACATAATAAAGCTGTTGCTCATAAAAATCCTCCTAATATCATCGCTGGCTTAGCTGCCTGCACTCTGAATAATATGCAGAAAAGAACTTAACCTAATGGAGATAAACAATAAGACTACGTCTCCTAAATTACCCCACGGGGAGTGTGGCGTGATAAAAAAGTGTGACATAACTTTGCCCGGCATGGCTGTTGGCGGCAATTCCGGTAGGGGTGGCTGCCGGTATAGGCGAAGTTAAATTTTAACTGATTCTTTTATTAACACGCCTAGATATAGGCCTGCCAGGAAAATTGTACATATGCCGACAAAATGAATCACGAAGAAAAACCAATTCCCAAAACGGAACGCCTCTTCTTTAAGGGGTTTTCTCAGGTTGCTTGGTATGATCTTGCCGCCAATCCATTCCATGAGGATAAAAAAGGCCCACCAGGAAGTGTACGAATCCCAAAAATCCCATTCATATTCATAGTGAATTAAACCAGTTGTATTTTTTAAAACGGTCTCTAACAGTACGCCCAGGTTTACAATCACGCCATAAAAAGCGATTTTATAAGGCCATTTTACCGGACTATACCTGACACCAAACAAAACATAAAAGGAAAAAGCCGTAGTTATAGATACTACCGGTAATTTGACAATAGGCAAAAATATATAGGGAAAAGAATAAAAGCCAACTTTGACAAATATGAAACACAGAATGTTGCCGGTAATACCGGCAATTAAGTATAAAAGCCCGTAGCGTTTCCAGTCAAGTCGCAGTAAAAAATAACTGCCGATGCAGGCAAAGGCTATACTAATAATGGCTATATACATTTCTATGCTTCCGTCTAGGAATGTCAAGAGCATCACCGCCTATAGCTGTAAGTAGTATTGCCTTGTGACAAGGTATTAATTCGCCGGTAAAGGAAATGCAGCATTTTAAAAAGCAATAACCTACTGCCGCCTATCAGAAATTTCTGCCATTTTGATCAAGGCAGACCGGAATTGCGCTTTCCTCTTATGGGGGAATAGCAGAAATGGTTAGTATAAAGCTTGTAAAATGTGCAAAAATAAACTGAGCAAATAAGAGATGACGAGGCGATCTGCTATGAGTAATCAGACAATATTATGGGGTATGCTGTTTTTGCCATGGCTAACCCTATTCTTAATGCCAAAAAAAGATATTAAAAGATGGATGCCAGCAGCTTTGTTTGTGATTGTAACAAATACTATAATTATCGATGCCGGTGTCACCTTCAAGCTGTGGGAAACAAGGGAAAACATTTTCCCGTTAAATGAGATGATTAGTTATGTCTATGGGGCATTGCCGGTAGGCTCGATGTGGATACTCAAATATACTTACGGACGATTTTTATGGTATACGGCTGCTCAAATCATAGGTAGTTTTGTATTGATCTTTTTAGTCCAGCCACTGCTGCATCGGCGGGAGATATTCGTGTGGCTTAACCAGGATATGTTTGCAGGCTTCGGGGCCTTTGTCCTAACGGTAATCCACTTAATTGCTGTCTATCTTTATCAACGCTGGCAGGAAAGCGTGTTCGTCCCTGCGGAACGAACTGAATCTTCCCCGCACTTACAGCCAGCGGCAGCCAGGCCGTTACCCGAAGAGCAAGCAGAAAAAAAAGGCGACGAATAAATTAACACTGAAATAATTAGGCGTCTTGGGAGGCGCTTTTCTTATGCTTAACGGGAGTTCGCTTTGATTTCACTCACCATGGGTTGTCATGTTTTTGTCACAGTCACCTGCTAATCTAAAAAAAAGAAATATTAACAGAGCAGTAACCCTATATTAATAGTCAGGGAGAGTGAGTATATGATTTTAAAAATAACACCGGCACAACCGGTTTACAATTATCGCCAGCAAAATTTCCGCTATCATCAGGCCAAGGATGGTTTAAGCAAGAAAAAATCTGCTTCATTCGCGAGCATATTGGCAAAGGCAATAGACTCAAAATATGCTAACCTAAACCCCATGCCGAATATAAGGTTCAGTGCTAAATCTAATGAATAATATAAACCCGGGCCACATATCATATAATGGGATAGTTTAGCATCACCCAGGAATAATAAAGATTAAGTTCGCGCACACTATCACCAAGAGGTGATTGCTATGAAAGAATCTGCTAAACAACAGCAGGCAGCCAATACTGCCGCAGGCTACGGTCCTAATAATCCGGAACCATTATCTTTTAAGGAGTCTGAAATCCCGCAGGATAAAGATGCGCTGCATGCAGCCGCGGAATATATTGATGAACCAAAGAGTTAAGTATAAGTAACAGGACTAAGCCACAGCGGGACACTAGCTCCCGCTTTTTTCTTATTCCCGCTCCTGCAAAAACGGCTGGCGCACTATCGATGGGCCGGGCTGAATTCCCCTCTCTCTTTTGCGGTTCCTGCAATATACTTAATGGTATTTTGTGAAAATAATTCCATTGCACTCGAAGCGGGCGAATTTAATTTTCCAAAATTAACCTAATTTTACTAACTTTACAGGAATTTGCAGTTTCTTTAGCGAAACTTGTTAATGGTAATAAAAAATACGGCCACTTGCAGATTGGGGACCCCTCCGGGAGTCCAGGACCGTGTAACGTTTGGAATAGACGAGCAAAACACGACGAGTAATAGACAAGCTGTTTTATTGATATCTTTAATAGAACGGATTATAGCAAAGGTCCATCTTCTAACCATTCTTTTTAGAGGTGATCGCCTATGGCACTAACCAAAGAACAAAAGAAAAGAATTTATGAGGAGGAACTGGAGCGTATTAAAGCCCGCGAGCGCATTGAGGCTGAACGGGCTCGCAAGCAGCGGCCAAAAACCTCAGCCCGGGCGAAAAATTGGGTTATTATTTTAGGCTTTTTACTGATGATTTATATAGTATTTGGTGGCGGTAAATAATCTCAAATATTATAATTCATTAACTGCAATCTGGAACTTTTCATTTTTTCGCGGTCCACTATAAAAAGACGGGGTACCTATACAGAGCCGGCAAGCAATTGCTGGTATCTGTTTTACACCTATGGGATTAACGCCCACCTGATAATATAACCAAATGATCCTACATAATAGGAAACCGATAAAATTATGAGAGGAGAATTAAGATGCGACAATATAAAGTGGTTGAAGTAAAGAAAAAAGGGTTTTTAGGAACTTCCCGGCTCGACGGTGAGAGGCTGGAAGAAATCTTAAACAAACAAGCGCAGGATGGCTGGATTTTTGATAAGCACATTTCCGGAGAAACTCTGGTTTTGGATAAAGACACGATTATGCTTATCTTCTATCAAGAAAAATAGCAAACATCCCTTTCTTAAGCCATTAATATTACTTTAGTGGAGGTACAGCTATGAAAGTATCGGTCAACAAGAAGTTTTTCCTGGAGCAGGCCCTTCCGATCATTGACTTTGACCGGATCCCCCTCGCTGCTTATGGTGGCGTTCTCTCTGTGGCCAGTTTTGGCAACACAGTAAATTTTCGTGTGCCGGCTTCTGTTGTCGAGGCAGGGCAGTCTTTTTGACTTATGATGAATGGCGTGGATTAATGGCCCGGATACAAGCGGCGCCGGGCAATATGGTCGAGATTGAGTTGTAAGGTCTTGTGTTAGTAAGAAGAGTTATAATACACGGCTGGGCTAAAATTATAGCAAGCGGCAGATATTCTCAATATAAACAATAAAGACAGCGCCTTCGCGGGCGCTGTCTCAACCTGTGCAAAGCCTTAGTGCTAAATCTCATAATCCTTCTCCCACACCGCAACGGAGCGGTATTGCAAAAAATCTCTCGGCGGTGCGCCATTCGCGTCAATACCGTTTGCATCAATGAGCGGCGCACTGGTATTCCGCTCGCCAAATCCGGCAAAAACGCCGTTTTTGATATTGGCAAAATCCTCACCGGCAGGTATGTCAAAGCTGTGCGGGTACTTAAACCCCGTACTGTCAAGCGGCAGAGCATCACCTTTTTGAAAGACAACCGGGTTTGGACTGTGCCGCAGAACGGTATGAATTTCCGGGTGATAATAGAAACGGTCAAACAGCCCTACTGCCAGTTCACGGTTACTGTCTTTCAGCACAACATTTCCGTTCGACTCCACACACACTTCCTCTACGACACCGCAAGCGGATGTGGCATGGGTAACCCGGTCAATAAGAATAAGCTCCCCCATTGTCTTATGTCGCGCAAAAGCATCTATGATAAGCGGTCCGCTCGCCACAATCTCACATGTGACAATTTCATTTTTGCCAACGCTCTCTGCGGACAACTTTTGCCCGCTGTTGACGTCGGTTTTATAACGGATGCCCGTCACAATAGCGGTTATGAGCTTTGTGCCGATTTTCAGCCAGTATTCCTTGCCGGGAACAAGAGGGCTTTCATCTGTCCACAAAATGGTCGCCATAAAAGCTTTTTCGGTTTTAAGCTGCGCTCCCCGCAAGAGGACACAACCCCGGGACACATCTACTTCACGGTCCAGCTGAATGGTGACGGGCTGTCCCGCTGTGGCGGCTTCCGCTGCTTTATCGCCGATGTACAGACTTTTCACGATAGCCTTTTCCCCGCTCGGGAGAGCGGTCAGCGTGTCGCTCACGCTGACCGTTCCCGCTTCGACCTGCCCCTGAAAACCGCGAAATGTCTGGTCGGGACGGCAAACACGCTGAACGGGCATATAGAATCCGATTTCTTCACGGTTTTCGATATCTACCGTTTCCAAGTAGGACAACAGCGGCTGACCTTTAAACCACAGCATATTATTTGAATGCTCCGTAATATTGTCGCCCTCAGTCGCTGAAACGGGAACGATATAGGTGTTCTTTACGGACAGTTCTTCCGAGAATTTATCAATATCAGCAGTGATCTTATCAAATACGGACTTTTCATAATTAACCAAGTCCATTTTGTTTACCGCAAAAACAAAGCATTTGACACCCATCAGTGAGCATATGCGGGCGTGCCTGCGCGTTTGGGTCAGAACGCCCCGGGATGCGTCAACCAAAATGACCGCTAAATCGGCAAAGGAAGCGCCGACAGCCATATTGCGGGTATATTCCTCATGCCCCGGCGTATCCGCGACAATAAAGCTTCTCACAGCAGTAGTAAAATACCGGTAGGCTACGTCAATGGTGATTCCCTGTTCACGCTCTGCCATCAGCCCGTCAAGCAGCAGGGAATAATCGATTTTACCACCTCTGCTTCCCACCTGGCTGTCAAGAATAAGCGCCTGCTCCTGGTCCGTATAGATTAATTTGGAATCATATAAAATATGTCCGATCAGCGTTGACTTTCCATCATCTACGCTGCCGCAGGTAATAAATTTAAGCAATCCATTTTCCACGGTCACCATTAAAAATACCCCTCCCGCTTCCGGCGCTCCATGCTGCCTGCCGCCTCATTGTCAATCACCCGGCTGGTGCGCTCGGACGTAACCGCCGCAAGGGTTTCGTCGATTACCGCGTCAAGCGTGTCGGCGTCTGATTCAGCCCCGCCCGTTAACGGGTAGCACCCCAAGGTGCGAAATCGCACTTTTCTTACTACGGGAGTCTCTCCGGGCAAAAACCGCATTCGATCGTCATCAACCATAATAATATTGCCGTCGCGGTAAACGACAGGACGTTCTTTGGCAAAGTAAAGAGGGACAATTGGAATGTTTTCACGCCGGATATACTGCCAGATGTCCTTCTCTGTCCAGTTTGAAATAGGGAACACACGAATGCTCTCGCCCTTGTTAATCTTGGTATTGAACAGCTTCCACATTTCCGGGCGCTGATTTTTCGGGTCCCACGCGTGCTGCTCGTTCCGGAACGAAAAGATGCGTTCTTTGGCACGGGACTTTTCTTCGTCTCTGCGCCCACCGCCGAACGCGGCGGTAAACCCGTATTTTGTCAATGCCTGCTTTAACGCCTGGGTTTTAAGGATATCGGTGTAGGCGGCTCCGTGGTCGAACGGATTAATGCCTTGCGCGATGGCCTCCTCATTGCGGTACACAATCATATTGATACCGAGCTCCTTTGCGCGGCGTTCACGGAATTCCGTCATTTCACGGAATTTCCAGCTTGTATCAATATGCATAAAGGGAAACGGTGGTTTTTCAGAATAAAACGCTTTTATCGCAAGATGGAGCATAACGGAAGAATCCTTGCCGATGGAATAAAGCATGACAGGCTTCTCACATTCTGCCGCAACCTCGCGGATGATATAGATAGCTTCAGCTTCGAGCTTATCCAAATGAGTCAACTTAAAACCTCCTCAGTATTTATTTGATTGAGCCCTGTCAGTGATAATGATCTTTATATTGCCGTCCGGCAGTTTGATTGTCCAATGCAGCAGCGTATTTTGCTGCCGGACAGTCAGCCTTCCGCCTAACCCGCCAATGTCGGCACCCAAATAGAGCGCTATGGCGGTTTTTGGACATTCTTTGACGCAGGACGCACAGCCCCAACAGCGGTTTGGGGCGTTAATAACCGCCTTCCCTGCGATGATCGCAATCAAGCTGCCGGGGCAGACCGCAGCGCACAAACCGCAGCCGACACAGTGTCGCTCCGTGATCTCAATGCTCATAAACACTGCCCTCCTCTACGAGATTACGGGTAAAGACTTTTATCATGCCGTTTTCCAGCTTTGAATTGATATATACATCATAAGCGGAGCTTCTTTCGGGATAACCGGTGTTCTCGCCAAAGCTGCGCCAGCGCGTCTCTTTTCGGGCCGCAAGATGCGCAATTACCGAACGGCAGAGAACCAACCGCTCCCGCAGTTCAAAAACATATAACAGCTCCCGCATTGTTTTTGCGGATAATTTCTCTGATTTTTCAAGAATTTTTTTTACCTTTGCGTCTGCAACCGCAAGAGAATTCTCGTCATAACGGTAATGCGCCCCGATTCCTCCGGCGTATTTGTCCATCACTGCCTGCATTTCCTCTTCAAGGGCGTCTGCCCTGGCAGACGTGCTGTTCAATATGAGCTGCAGGCGGTTTTTAACCCGTTGCGCGTCCTCATTGGAAATAGTGTTACTCTCATTTTTGCTATACTTCAGGGCGGATTTTGCGGCGATCTCTCCTTCGGCAAACGCGCCGCTTACATATTTCTGCGGACAACCGCCCGCCGCGTCGCCAGCCGCGAACAGGCCCTTGATTGTCGTTTCACGGTTGGTATCAATCCAAAATCCACTGGCGGTATGTCCTCCCACGATATACGGTTCAGTACCTTCAATCTCAACATTTTGCACGCTTGGCGTATTGCCGCTCTCCAGCCATTTGAGCGTCTGGCCCGGAGCCATATTCAAATAAGCTTTCTGCAGATCCTCATCCTGCGCTTTGCTGATACCAACTGTTTTCAGATAACACGGCCCGCGCCCCTCAAGATTTTCCGTTACAGTCCCGTGTAGCCGCTGCGAGGTGGTGATACCGTATTTTCGCTCATACACCTCCCCCTTGGAGTTGATCTGTTTCGCTCCCACACCTTGCGCAAGAGTCCCGGTAGGAGCGATTGTATCTTTGCAGCGCAGGGCGATAAACCGCATTTCAAGTGTGGTCATTTCTGCGCCCGCTAAAATCCCCATCGCCAAACCCGCGCCTGTATTAAAAGGCGAGTACCACATTTTATGGCGTGAAAATCCGTGGTTATTCGGCCTGTAGAGGCCCGCCGCTCCGCCTGCGGCGCAAATCACAGCCTTGGCTGAGATAACATATAGGACCGGCTCGTCAATCGAAAAAGCGTATGCGCCCAGTATTTTGCCGTCTTCCGCGCTGTATTCAAACACATTGATGCGGTTCATGACCGTGATTTGCGGCTGCTTGGCCACAGCTTCAGCCAAAATCGGCTTTATGTTCTCGCCGTTGATTTTGATGTTGCGGCTTCCTCTTGCGGCATAATTCCCATGCTCGTCTTTAAGGAGCGAAAGCCCAAGGCCTTCCAGCTTAGTAACGGTCCTGTTCAGCCCTTCCGCCATTGTCAAAAGCAGATCGCCGCGAACGATTTTTTCGGCGTCGGTCCTGGCATACTCCACATAATCCTGTGGAGTACGTCCGGGCAGGATATAGGCATTGATAGCGTTAACGCCTGCCGCAAGACAGCCGCTGCGCCTGATATTTGCTTTTTCAGCAATCAGGACTTTCGCGTCGGAATGCTCGCAAAAGGTAAGCGCGGCATAACACCCCGCCGTACCGCCGCCTATGATTAAAAAATCCGTGGCTATTCTTTGTACACCTATCTCAATATTGTTCACAAAAGCACCTACCAAACATATTCGAATAGTTAAATTATAGGTTTCACACCGGCAAACAGCAATGACCAATTACGCAACCGATTGCTTGAATAGCCCGAGATTTTCACCAGCAGTATTACGCAACTTTTTTGCGCAAACGTTTTACTTATTGCTTATTGCTGAGACAGCGGAAGAAACCTATACTATAGCTAGTAGCATTTTGCTAGTGTTGAATTGGGAGGAACCTATGTGAGCATAAAAAAAATTGCGGAAATTGCCGGAGTATCCGCATCGACGGTTTCACGAATTATCAATTCACCTGACAACAGCTTTGCCTCAAAAGAGGTGCGCGACCGCGTTTGGGCAGTCATACGGGAGCATGAATATGTGCCGAACCAAAACGCGAAAAATCTGAAACGAAACAGTGCGTCCAAGCACCAGCACAATAGCATTGTCTGTATCTTGGGACGCGCGAAAACCATTAGTGAAAATCCGTTTTTTGAGCAGGTTGCAAGAGCAATTGAACAGCGCTCGCTGAGCGCAGAAGTTGTTGTCTCCAGCATTCTGACGTCTAGCTGCGATTCTTCCGTTCCCGATAACAAGGAAAAGCTCGGCAACGCAATCGTAATCGGGCGCATCAAAGAAAACCAAATCAAAGCCATTGAGCAAAAGTATAAAAATATCGTTTATGTCGGGAGAAACCCTCTTGACGTATCTTTTGACCAGGTGATTTGCGATGGAAAAGAAGCAACTGAAAAAGCCCTGGCTTTACTATTCAAAAACGGACATAAGCATATTGCGTATTTCGGGGAAACAACGAATGAGGTGAGGTTTAAGGCTTATACGGAAGCGATGCGCAAGGCATCCGCCAAGCTCGAGCATATCTGCTCTATTAATGTGCCGCACACGGCGGAAGGAGGATATGCGGCCGCAGAGCAGCTGCTTAAACGCGGAAAGACTTTACCAACGGCCGTTTTTTGCGCTTCCGATTCTATGGCCATCGCCGCCATGCGTCGTTTCAGAGAGTCAAGGATAAAAATACCTGAAGATATTTCGGTTATCGGTATGGACAATATCGAGCTTTCGGCTTATGTTTCACCTATGCTTACTACCATCGAAACGCCCGCTATCGAAATGGGAAATATCGCTGTGAGTATATTACTTGACCGCATTAACAAAGGGCATAAGCTGCCTGTTAAGATCATCCTTCCCAGTAAATTGGTTGAACGGGAAAGCGTTTGGCATCAGGGATATGTTGATATAGGCAGTTACATATAAAATACGAGGTTTAAATAACCACCGAGTTGAAACTTTTCAGATTTTGATTTTCAACGGACAGCACCTGCGAATCGTTATAAAGGAACAGACGGTTAATAATCACCTCAACGGCTTCACCAATCTGAAAAGGGTTTTCTTCTAAAGAATAGTCCGCAATGACTTTTATACCGTTCAAATTGATATGAAGTTCCTGGCTGTTGCCGCGAAAAAAGGAACTCTCGACAACTCCACGGTCGGTTGTGTTGGGATAAAGTGATTTCCCTGCTTTGAATACTTGGACAAACTCGGGCCTGATAATGGCGCTGCTAAAACCATTTGTTGCCGAAAAACCCTTGATCTTACTATAATCGTCTATTGAGGCTGAATCACCAAGAAATTTTGCCGCAAAAGGCGTTTGGGGGTTGCGATATATCTCAAGAGGCGACCCAGTTTGTTCCACACGACTGTTGTTCGTCAAAACGATTTGGTCCGACACCTCAATGGCCTCCTCTTGGTCGTGCGTTACAAAGATACTTGTAATTCCGACCTTGCTAATGGTTTCACGGAGCCATGTGCGAAGCTCCTTGCGGATTTTGGCGTCGATTGCGGCAAAAGGTTCATCCAACAGCAGAAGATGCGGATTGGGCGCGAGCGCTCGCGCAAACGCGACGCGCTGCTTCTGTCCGCCGGATAATTGATGAGGATAGCGCTTTTCCAGACCTTCCAGGTCGATTAGCGAAATCAATTCCGAGACACGGTTTTTGATATATTTTTTATCTTCTTTTTGAATTTCCAGCCCGAACGCGATATTGTCATAAACTGTCATATATCTAAAGAGTGCGTAACTTTGGAAAACAAAGCCCACGCCTCTTTTCGCGGCAGGAACATCGTTGACCCGCTGTCCGCCTATATAAATATCGCCGGAATCCGGATGTTCCAGACCAGCGATAGAACGCAGGACCGTCGTTTTGCCGCTGCCTGAGGGGCCAAGCAGGCCCACCAATGTTCCCTTTTCTATCGAAATAGAGATATCATTTAGCGCCTGAAAGTTTCCGAACGCCTTATTGATATTTTTCAACTCAACGTACATGAAGCTCTTCCTCCTTCTTCCCCTTGTATTCCACGATATTTTTCAAAATCAGTATGATAATTGCAACCACAACCAAAATTGAGGCGGCTGCAAAAGCAGCAGTCAAATGAAATTCTTGGAACAATTGCTCGACATGGAGAGGAAGCGTGTTGGTCTTGCCACGCAGCTTGCCCGAAACAACTGAGACTGCGCCGAACTCGCCCAAAGCACGGGCCGTGCAAAGGATCACTCCGTATAGAAGTCCCCATTTTATATGAGGCAGCGTTATCTTTCGATAGATTGTCATTCCTCTAGCCCCCATAAGGGCGGCAGCTTCCTCCTCGTCCGAGCCTTGGGAATGCATTAATGGTATCAGTTCACGCGCGATGAAGGGCAATGTAACAAAAATCGTCGCAAGCACAATGCCGGGCACAGCAAAAACAACTTTAATATTGTGACTGTCGAGAAAATCATACGCCCAACCGATACGTCCGAATATGAGTATAAATATCAGGCCTGCGATAACTGGCGAAATGGCAAAGGGAATGTCGATCAGCGTCGTGAGGAAATTTTTCCCTCGAAAACGGAACTTTGTAATTGCCCAAGACGCAAACAGCCCGAACACTGTGTTAAATACCACCGCGATTACTGCGACGTACAGCGTCAGTGTAAGCGCGGCGATGGTGTATTTGTCACTGATTGTCCTGCTAAAAACTTCCCAACCCTCCCGCAGCGAGTAAACTAGTACGCTTGCCAGCGGTATTATGAGCATTACACCGACAAAAACAACACATAAAACAATCAGGGTAATCTCTGTAAGGTTTGCTTTTATTCCTTGTTTCATTGTCATCCCTCCCGCGCCGCTAACTGCTTTTTGCCGCTTTGTTCATATGACTTTGTATGAAATTAATTGCAAATAAAAGGATAAATGCAGAAATAATCATTACTAGCGCAATCGCGGTTGCACCCGCATAGCTGAACTGTTCCAACTTTCCCATGATCAGCAACGGGGCTATTTGCGTTTTGTAAGGTATATTTCCCGCGATGAAAACAACGCTTCCGTATTCGCCTAATCCGCGTGAAAACGCCAAGCCGAAACCAGTGAGCAGCGCAGGAAGCAATTCGGGGAAAACAACCTTGAAAAAAGTCCGCGAACGTGACGCCCCCAGCATCTCCGCCGCTTCTTCATACTGGGGGTCCAATTTTTCAAGCACAGGCTGCACCGAACGCACCACAAACGGAATTCCAATAAAAATCAAGGCGATTGTGATACCGATTTGCGTATATGAAATCTTGATTCCAAGAGGTCCGAAGATGGCGCCTATCCATCCTTGGTCTGCATAAATAGTCGTCAGCGCAATTCCCGCTACGGCAGTGGGCAGAGCAAAAGGAAGTTCTATCAATCCGTCGAGAATCCTTCGCCCCGGAAATTTATATCTTGTAAGGACCCAGGCAAGAAGCAAGCCAAACACACAGTTGATCAGCGCCGCAATCAATGAACACACAAAGCTGACTTGATAAGCGTGAAGCACCATCTTATCCGTGATGCAGTCCCAAAATTCCTTCCAGGTGAACCCAGACAGGACAACTAGCACTGACAGCAGTGGTATGAGCACAATCAGGCTTATCAAAGTTATCGTGACACTCATAGACAGACCGAACCCCGGGACCACCCTCGCCTTTTTTTTCGGAACAAACCTTTTTAAAATTTTATCCATACTACCATTACCTCATGTAAATAATAATCTGTTCCCCCTCTTGCGCCGCCTCAATCTTATTTATGATAAATTTTGTCGAATATGGCGCCGTCTTTAAAGAATTTCGCATTGGCCGCATCCCAGCCGCCAAAGTCGTCGTCAATAGTAACGAGTTTGACATGTATGTCGAACGTACTGGAAAATTCTTTGAGGATATCTTTGTTTGACGGACGATAGAACCAGGCGCCCTCGATGCGCTGCGCTTCATCTGTATATAGGTATTCGAGATAGGCTTCAGCTACCTCGCGGGTACCGTGCTTATCGACATTCGCATCAACAACGGCAACAGAAGGCTGGGCGAGAATGCTGATGGACGGGGTAACGATTTCATATTCGCCCGGGTGCTCTTTTTGCGAAAGGAAAGCCTCATTTTCCCACGCGAGGAGTACGTCGCCCTGCTTGTTTTCAACAAATGTGACAGTAGAACCGCGGGCGCCAGAATCTAAAACAGTCACGTTCGCATACAAGTCTTTCACAAACTGAGTTGCTTTCGTCTCATCACCATTATAACGGTTGAGGGCAAATGACCAGGCGGCGAGAAAATTCCACTTAGCGCCGCCGGAAGTTTTTGGGGAGGGCGTGATGACTTCTACGCCGGGCTTTACAATATCGTCCCAATCCTTAATGCTTTTGGGATTACCTTTGCGAACAAGAAAAACGATCGTTGAAGTGTAGGGCGAGCTCTTCAAAGATAGACGGTCAACCCAGCCGTCTTTGATCAGCCCAGCTTTGCGGACCGCGTCAACATCTCCCTCAAGGGCAAGTGTAACGACATCGGCTTCATTGCCTTCAATAACCGCATTGGCCTGTTTGCCAGAACCCCCGTGAGACTGAGTCACAACGACTTCCTGCCCGGTCTTGTCTTTCCAGTATTTCGCAAAAGCCTTATTGAACGCAACATAAAGCTCACGGGTTGGATCGTAGGAAACATTTAGTATTTCGATTTTAGCCGGGCGGTTTATACTGTCTGTGCCTGTGACGCTGGAACCGCCGCCATTGTTTGCAGAGCATCCGCTCAGCAAACTTGCGGACGCAACGAGAGCCAACAGAAATGCAAAAAATTTTTTCATAATGAAAAACCTCCTTTAATAATAAAATTCGATATATTTAGTGTAAATTAATTATTACAGCCTTTTCCACATATTTCAATGCCAATTTACGCAACCGATTGCGTTGACAGCCTGGTGCTGCAATAGAAAAAAAGCGTTTGGGAGTCCTTGCTCCGCAGAGCAAGGGCTTCCAAACGCTTCGTAGATTTGATCGGTTAGACTGCCGGCTAATTTTTAATGAACAGAGACGTGGACAGATATCTCTCGCCGGTATCGGGCAGCAAAACTACTACATTTTTTCCTGCCAACTCCGGGTGTGAGGCAACTTGAGTCGCCGCATACAGCGCAGCGCCGGAAGATATTCCGACCAGCAGGCCTTCCGCAGTCGCTACCGCCTGAGAGGTTGCAAACGCATCCTCATTCCTCACGGTGATTATTTCGTCTACCACAGACTTGTCAAACACTTTAGGGACAAAACCGGCGCCGATTCCCTGAATCTTATGCGGGCCGGGATTGCCTCCGGACAGAACGGGCGAATCGAAAGGCTCTACAGCTATAATCTTCACGCCTGGGACCTTTTCTTTAAGGACTTGACCGACGCCTGTAATTGTTCCGCCTGTACCCACGCCAGCTACAAACGCAGCTATATTTCCAGCTGTGTCATTAAGAATTTCCAAAGCCGTCGTTTCACGGTGAACTTTAGGATTGGCCGGGTTATCGAACTGCTGGGGAATAAATGCCGAGGGTAATTCAGCCGCTAATTCCCGCGCCTTTTCGATAGCGCCCTTCATCCCCTTAGCGCCTTCGGTCAGAACTAATTCCGCCCCCAAAGCGGCAGCAAGAGAGCGACGTTCAACGCTCATGGTTTCAGGCATAACAAGAATAAACTTGTAACCTTTTGCCGCTGCCACGAACGCAAGGCCAATGCCAGTGTTGCCTGAGGTGGGCTCAATAATAACAGTATTTTGTTTAATGAGCCCCTTTTCTTCCGCATCCGAAATCATTGCATATGCAATTCTGTCTTTTACACTGCCAAGCGGGTTATAATACTCCAGTTTAGCAATTAGATTTGCGGGCACGCCTTTACTTGCTCCATACTTATTTAACTGAAGAAGCGGTGTGCGGCCGATTAAGTCGGTCAGGTTCTGTGCAATTTTACCCATGATAACGCCTCCATTTTCTTTATGATATGATATCATTATTCGCAGTCCTTTTTCATTCAGTCGTGACTGTAATAGTATTTCTCATTGAATCCGCTAACATTTCAGGTTTTATGCCTAAATCAACATCCGATTCAACCGCTAAGAAAATTTGGTGCCAGAGGGTTATCTTGGTTTTTTCCTTTTAGGAAACCAGAAAAGACACCAACTAAAAGCCACGGTAACCATCCCCTGGCCGCCACCATACTTGGTAGTATCAAACGCTAGTGGAACTTCAATATATTCACAGGTTTCATAGCATTAGCCTCAAGCTCAATACCGCCACCTTTTCCCTATGATCCAGCTCGTTTTACTTTTGTAACAACAGCCTGACCGAAAGTGCCTTTTCCTATTGCCACAACCCCATTAATAACTAAATTCCCAGTAATCTTAACCATCACTCTATCACCAACATTGTTTTTACCTGAATTAACTCTTCTAACAATTCTGCTTGAATCATTATTTTTGCAACTATATATATTTCTCCCCATATTTACAATATCCTTCATTATATTCAGAAATATTCCCATAAGAACACATACGATTTATTTGTTTAATTTAGTCTCTAAAAAAACGCCTTGTTAAAATAATAATCCTGTTACCTTTATTGGTCAGCCGGGGATTGTTCTTTCTTGCTTGGACCTAAAATATTCGACAGGCCTGCCGATATCATAAGAACAAAACCGTAAATTTCTTCCCAGAAAAATATGCTTCTTCTTACAGTAAACAGTGTTTCAATTGTTTACTGTAAGGGAAGCATATCATGTGGGCGCTGTTTTTACTGTTTTTTCCTTTCCAAGCAATAAACCTCCGGTGTCTTAGAAAGGGATTAACCGGCAATGCATTTACTTAGGCGGTTGTTCATCCACGGCCAGTGTCTTCCCCAACTTGTTAATGGCATGCTTCTCGATCCTGCTGACATAGCTGCGGGATATCCCCAGGATTTTAGCTATATCCCGCTGGGTTTTGCGGCTGCCGTTAGGAATGCCGAAGCGCATTTCCAGCACCCATTTTTCCCGGACGGTCAGCCGATGAATCTCCCGATTCAGACGCTCCTGTTCGCACAGATTCTCGACTGTCTCGCCGACAATATCAGGGGCAGTACCCAATACATCAATCAGCGTTATCTCATTAACACTATATAGTTATCTGTATTTTGTTCAATAGCTCTCTTTAAGTCTGATGTCAAGATGCCTCGGAGTGTATCTCAAAATATAAATACAATTCTAATAACATTATTTTTTAAAAGGTATATTTTCCCTTATATCGAACTTATAAGAAATATATGTAATATTAGGGAGGTATTTACATGAAGTATTTGGATGATCTTGAACAAGCATACCAAAATGAGAAAACCTCAATAATCTTACTTAAAGCAATTTACTTTATTTTTGTCGCAGCTGTACTTTTAGCACTAATTCTTATTCCTGCATATAGCTACGGTGTTCAAGATTTCGCTGAAGCATTAGCGATTACTATTATTACTGTCTTGTTTGTGGTTTCATTACTTTGGGATCTATTATTAGTTTTAGAACTCGTTAAACGTGCCCGTATAAAACTCACTACAAAAATGAAGTCGCAAGCCGGCTGGATATTGGTTGATTCTATGCTTGGAGTCCTCATAACGGTTGTTGCATTAACGGCCATACTTGGCACTTGTATGTACATATCTAAATCTACAGTCGCCGCGTCTGGTCACACAGCTGCCACTTATATTGCTCAACAAAAACTTGACCAATTGAATTTGCTTGACGGTTCACAGTGAGCCTAATAATGTTAGATTGATAGGATACTACTATGTTAAAACTGAATGATCGTGGATTTACTCTAGTTGAGCTCCTGGTTGGCATGGCCATCATGCTAATAATCTTAGCACCTATCTTTGGGACCTTAACAACCACTATTAAAACCTTTCAAATCAACATGGCACAACAGCGAAACATCTCAAGCGAACGCGAAATTTTTAATGCTCTATCAAATGAAATTAGATATGCTACAAATGTTACGCTAGTAAGTTCAACTGAAATTGAATACACTGTCGATAGCGAAAATTGCCGAATCTTTATTGGTACTGGCAATAATGCCAATACGCTCATGGTAGAGAGAACTGACACAGACGGCAATACAACAACTGAAAATTTGACTTCTGCTGTAATAGAAAATATAACATTTGAATCAGTTGCTAATAAAACATTAACCGTTTCTATAGAAGTAATTGACAGGGCATTTAGTAACAGTCCAACAATTACGTTTAATGAATTCACCATATCGCTTCCTAATATGTGAGGGTGATATATGAGATATTTAAGAAATCAAAGCGGTTTGTCAACTATGTTAGCTCTTTTCATCATGGCGTTTGCCGGCATTATTGTGGCTGGCCTCACTCCCATGGTTACGACGCAGCTTAAATTGACATCGATAAATAAGAATCTGGTTGAAGCTCAGTTCGTGGCTGAGGCCGGGGCTAAGCGGGCTATTGTGGCGATTGCTAATGAGAGGACGGATTGGGATTGGCTAAATAATGATAGCCATAATAGTTTTGATGGCTCGGAGGATAAATACTATATAGTCAATATAGACCCGCCAATTGACCCCTTTTCTGCCCCAGAGCCAGGAAGTACATATACAATTACCTCAGAAGGGCATGTAGCCGACTCAAAAAAGACAGTGACAGTGAATGTAAAGACGGGATCTCAAGGAGGAGGTGGTATATATAATAATTATAGTGCGTTTTCAAATGGTGCCATAACCTTTAATGGCGGTCCAGTTCAAATAACTGGAGATATTGCTTCAAATACAAGCATTGATTTACATACGACAGCAATTGACTCAATTTCAGGATATGCTTATGCCCCGTCCGGAATGGTTAAGGCGAATAAAGAGGAGAACATTGAAAAAATAACTGCGGGCAAGGCGCAAGTGATTAGTAATCAAGGTACTATAGATATTCCCAACCCAGCATTTTTAATGCCCGAAAATCCGACAGATTTTTCAAAAACAGGAACAAATATAACAGAAACATGGACTTCAGGTCAGTGGGGAGGTCATATATATCAGTTAACGCAACCTGCCTATTATTATGAAGGAGATTATTATTTAAACGGTCATTCTTATGTGATACCAGACGGGAAAACGGTAACAATATATATTAGAGGCAAATTTACTCTGTACGCGGGGACCAAGATTACAGGCGGAAATATAACTATACATGCTACAAATGGGTTTGATTTTAGTGGAGGATATATTGATGCAGGTAGCAATGGAACTGTAAATTTGTATACCAATGAAGATTTATTGCTAAATAATTCATCCTCCTATATCAAAGGCAGTGCTGTAACAATATATGCGAATACAGGGGTCCCCATTAATGGGGGATATATTGATACTGGTAGCAATGGAACTGTAAATTTGTATACCAATGGAAGTTTATCTCTAACTAATAGCGGTACATACATCAACGGCAGCATAGTTAACATAATAGCACAGAATAGAGTGTATTTAAATAGTGGATCAGTTAATAAAAGTCTATCCGGTGCAGTTACCAAAATATACACAAAAGATTTTAAAATGGATAACGCTTCTTCAGTGATGAGTGGGAATGGGGTTGGACTGGTAATGGCAACACACAATATTGAATTATCTGGCGGTACAGCAAGAACGACTCTTATGATTGCTGGTAATTATATAGAAGCAACAAATTTCGGCGTTACTGTTGGTGGACTATATTCAAACGGCACTATATTTATATCAGGAGTTAAAGTTCTACATAGTGATGCAATAGCTCCTGCGCTAAACTTAAGCCCCGGTTCAGGTCCCGGCTCAGATTTTTCTGTCATTTCCTGGACTAATTAATTATAGTAAACAAACCCTCTCTTCAGGGAATTGAGAATTTTACAACGGGTCAATAAATAATCAAGCCCCCGGCAAAGCAATGCCGGGGCTTTTACATTACTGCTTGACTAAAGAGCGGATCATATCTCTCAACTCAATAATCTCTTGCTGCTGTCTTAAAATAAGCTCATTCTGCTCCTGCACAGCCTTTATCAGCGGTGCAATAAGCTCCGTATACCCAATACTGAGCACATCTTTACCACCGTTTTTGCTGTGGTCCTGAAACCCGCCAAAATCAATGCCGGTATCCGCTATGACCTGCTGCACGTCCTGCGCGATTAGGCCATGATGATACCGGCTGCGTTTTTTACTGCCGTCTTTTTCTTCTCCTTCCGGGTAATCTTCCCGAAAGTCCCATTTGAAGTCAACCGGACGGAGTTTCAAGATGAAATCTAGGCCAAGCTCTGTATCCCGAATATCGGCCTTATCGCGCTCATCTGACCGATCTTGCACGGCGCCATAGGCATATACAGTTGTGGCGGAGTCGCCGAGTTGGACTTGATTATTGCCGGTAATCTGAGCATTGTACCCCAACCCTACGCAGTTAGTCCCATCACTAAGAGTATTTAACGCTTCTCGTCCGATAGCGACATTCTGATTTCCGGATGTAACGACAGCAAGCGCTCCTTGTCCAATAGCGATATTATCGGTACCAGCGATAGCCGCTGTCCGCTCTCCTCCCATGGCTTGAGTGCCTATTGCTATGTTATCTGTTCCTTCACTATTCTCCAACCCACCTGAGAGTGCTCCTTGTCCCATAGCGATAGTACGAGCACCGTAGAAATTAACAGCAGTTGCATCCCCTATAACTACTGATGATTCTGCCCCCTGACAATCTTTACCAATGGTAATCGCATTAATAGCGCTACTCCGACTGCCCTTCCCGATAGTTATAGAGTTAGTCCCATAAGCCTGAATATTATTACCAATACTTACTCCGTCCGTTCCAAGAGAGTGGGAGTCTCTCCCGATTAGGACACCATTTATACCTCCGTTTATTGATTCACGTCCGATGGTAACTGAAGAGTCGCCAGTCGCAGAGGTATTATCACCTATAAGCACTTGATACTCACTCATTGCGTTAGCTTGATTTCCAATGGCGATAGTATTCTTACCTGTGTTATTACTGCTTTTCCCAATTGCAATACTTCGATCACTGGTGGCATTAGCTTGGGTGCCGATTGAAATTCCATCTTCACCGGTGTTATTACATCTATGTCCGATAGAAATTGCTTGCGTTTCTGTTGTGTTCGCATCTGGACCTATACTAATCGCTCTTTCTCCGACGTTATTGCAAGAGGTCCCTATTGCTATAGAATCGTTTCGCGTTACATTTGCACGAGATCCAAGAGACACAGCCCGATTCTCACCGGCGTAAGCACGTACACCTATTGCTATCGACTTCTGTCCATCAGGATCCGGTTGACCCGAACAGTACGCCCCCTCCCCAATGGCGATATTATAACCAGACGCAATGCTACTGGCGGTGCCGATCGCTATACTAGGGAGGTCTAATTGCTGGTAAGAAGTACCATCATGATAACCGTTAGGATAAACAATAGTACCTTGACCTATCGCTATCGCACCTTCAGCAAAAGCGGCTGCCCCCTTGCCAATAATAACTCGATTAGATTTATCGGGATATACTTCAGCGACACTGCCAATAAATACATTATCTGAACCAGACGTCAGTCCTTTCCCAGCCTCTTTGCCTATTGCCACATTGTTGTTACCTGTTATATTATCCCCATATGGAGATCCTTCTGTTCTTTCCCCGCCCATAGCCTGATACCCGATTGCTATGTTGTCCGATCCGCCGTTATTTCCTCCTTCCAATCCACCAGACAAAGCTTCTTTGCCAATAACGATACAACGCTCGCCCCTAAAGTTTACCGCTGCAGTATCACCAATAATAACACCAGATTCGCACCCAGTATCGCCACTATCCCTCCCGATTACGATACAGCCTTCAGCATACGCTTTTAAATTAATACCAATCCCAATAGCCGACCGCCCATACACTTGATTACCGCTGCCTATTCCAATTCCGTTTATATTATATACTTGGTTTGTGCTCCCAATAGCAATTGCCTTTTCACCATTAGATTGATTTTCAAGGCCTATACCAATCGCACTAAGACCCACTACGAATCCGTTAGTCCCAATAGAGATACCATCAGAAGAGGTTACATAGGATTTTTTACCGATAGAAACGGCCCGGTCCCCTGCGTTGTATGCCTCTCGACCTATTGCCACTCCATCTACATTTACGACATACGCTTTAAACCCTATTCCAATCGCTCCATCTGAACTAGTGAATGCCTCAGAACCTATAACAATCATATTAACACTCGGAGAAGGAGCGGAAACATCTCTACCAATTGCGATAGAACTATCTGAGGATGCGTAAGCACTTGTACCTATGGCAATAGCATCAGCGCAGCCCGATACTGTTACTCCTTTACCAAGTGCAATAACATTAGTGCCCCCAGGTGCGCTCACTCCATTACCTACTACAAGGGCGTACTCACTCACCGGCGTACGGGAGTTAGCACCAATGACTATTGCACCGTCGCCTGCGACAAACGCGCCAGAGCCAATTACTACATTTTTACTTCGTGGAGGTTCATTCGTTCCAACGCGAGATTCCGCGCCATTGCCTATCACCACAGAGTCTGACGAATCTACTTGAGTATTGGTGCCTATTGCAATTATGTTGTCTTGATTCGCCTTCACATTTGTACCAATTTCGATTACATTTGTACCTGCTGTCAATTCCGCATCAACCCCGACCGCAATAGACCCTGTTTCTTCATCCACAATAACATACCTACCAGCCCCACCTTCAAGAAACAACTGCCACGTCGGCTCGGTCGTCGGCACCATATTAACATTTTGCGACCGGCAAATGTACAAAGCATTCTCATACAACACGATATCGTTCACGGTATAAGTAGCTGTGCTATTCCATTCGCCCCGGAAATTAAAGTTTTTTGTCCATGTTGCCATATTAAATCACTCCTTAATTATTTAATAGCCGCCAGAGATTATCTGGCGGCAAAGTATTATTCCAAGTCTATCTGTTTGCTCTCATTCCTCCATGATTCAATGTATTGGGGATTAATAAAGTACATGCCATCTGTGGTTTTAACCCACTCGTACCAGTCCGGTAGTTCAACGATTACTATTTCAGGAGACATATTCCTTTGCCTCCCCTTGCCTCATATCAGCGATTACTTGCTGTAGCCATAGTTTGGCTAACAGGATAATAATAACTTTGCTATTCATAATATCCTCCTCATTTACCCTTGCCGGAGGAGGTATTGACTAAAAAAGTAAAAAGTGGGTATAATAGTAGTATATCTACCCCGGCAAGGGGTTACGACTATAGGAAGTCAATCATCTTGGCGGGTGGGTGACTTCCTATTTTGTTTTTATTTTTTTTGGGGAAACATCACTCATTTGATACAAGCCTTAATCCCTCGCGCTCAATCATCGGCAATATCCGATGTTGTTTCAGTAGATCGTAGATAAACAGCCGTCCTTTTTGCGTCCAGTAGGTATGTAGCTTGCTGCACTGTTCGTTTTTCCTGTTGGTGTAGTTATGTGTCTTTGATGTTGTATACCCCATTGGAGCATGATCCCGATATAGTAACCACGTATCACCCTGTTTGTACTGCACTTTAAAATCATGCAACAAGCCGTTTAACTTTGTAGCCGTCAGGCCATAATCCTTTGCAATTTGGCTGACTGATATGGCAGCTTTGGTTTGTAGTATCAAATCGTAATACGTGGCTTTCGGCTGCAACTCATGAATGATTTGAAACTGCTGGGCGTTTTCAATCTCCAATCGTTGTCGCTTCTCACGTTCGACTTTAAGGTCAGTAGCCAATCGAATGATTATATCAGGGTTAAGCAAAGCCTCCTCAACTTTCGCAGGTGTAAGGTAACCGCCGTGCTTGCGAATGGATGGTAGTACTTCATCAAAAATCCATCGTTCAAATCGTTCTGCCTTTTCTTTAATGACTGGATTTTTACTTTGATCGGCAGCTTTGACAATTAGACGATATATGTCACCTTCGGGGATAATTTTTGTTTCCTGTGTGCCGCCATTTGTAAGGATGGGATAAGTTATGCCCCCCTTGCAATGACTAGCTATTGCCTTATGAGGTTCGGCATACTCCAACGCTTTAGCAATATCGTTGCCCACTGCGTATTCCTTGCCATTAACCACAATGATTCTTACCTGCCCAAACTCGGGATTATTAAAGATTTGTAAGTTACTCATGCGCCTCCCCCTTCTTTTTAAATTTTAAATTTTTCCATGCCGTGAAACCCACGCCGTGCCGTGCCCCGCCAGGCCAAGCCTAGCCTCGCCATACCGAGCCACGCATCGCCAAGAAAACCATGCCTTGCCTCACCCTACCTCGCCGCACCTCACCTTACCGTGCCTTGCCGCGCCGTGCCTTGAAATCCACGACTATGTTAATTAGTGTCTTTGCTAAGCAACAACTTCGCTTCAACGACTACTCCGGCAGAGAAAGCAGCATAGGACAACGCTCTATCGCTGACGGCTCTATGTCGTATCTGTTCAGTGACAGTCATTCTATCAACAGGAGCAAGTTGTGCAACCTTCAACCCCTGATTTGCTCGTTTCTTGCTTAACCGAATTTGTCGCACCACCTCAAGGGTGTACTCCCCCGGCAACGCCACTTTGTATCCGGCATTGTAGACTGAGACAAGCATCTTCTGCTTATCTAATAACTTCTTGTTAGCCATATTGACTGCTGAATAAAAGCGATTCGTCTTTGTCGGAATACCTATGATCTCCGCTATCTCTTGGTGAGAATGAATCGAGCCATAGTCCCAATCAATAGCTGCTGAAACCAACTCCCGGTATTCAGGATGCAGGCGCGTGTTCTCAGTTGTCATCTCACAACCACCTCAAACTTTCCGTACCGCGGCCGGTAATCACACAGGCCAATATACTTCCCGGCAGTCTGGCAAATATGGAGAATCGTTTCATCATCAAAAATGCTAGGGTCAAATTCCAGAGATATATCAATGCTCCACCGGTCGAACCGAGGACGACAAATCATGATGGACGATTTACCCTGTAGCCTGCCAACACGTATATCGCGATACCTTTGATCATTTTTAAGGGTTTCGAAGTCCTTGGGGCCTGGATGAACCAGAGGAATCATATCAGGGAAAACAAATACGCCCTTAGTTATGTCCTTGCCTTTCTTAACGGTTTTCGCTGCATCACGCAGCGCAGCTTCCACATTTTGCGCCGGTATGAATACGCCAATTTCATCATCCCAATATAAACCTAATTGCCAGTCAAGCATCAACAACCCCAAGACATCTTCCTCTGTTTTTTGGCGCTTACTACTGATCTTCTTTTTGGCTATCGAAATTTCGTGAAGCGGATTAACCCCAACATTGCTTTTAAGTAAGAGTGGAGTTGTCCCGCGCAGTGACAATTGTATACTTTTCATTGATAGAGCGCTCCTTTTGTGCTATACTAAGCACAGCTTATTTACTTAACCGCTCTCATGGGCGGTTTTTTCTTAATTTACACTAAGATCACTCAATCTGTAGTTCCCTTTGCTTATCATTGTTTACGCATTCGTAATTTGATGATACAATAAATAGGTCTTCAAAATTTTTCCCTAGCGCTCTTATCGCCCCTGATATAAATTCATTACCAGGGTCATTATGCCTCGGGTCATCATCCGGAAGTTTGGCTCTCCATAACTGAACCTGTGATATTCCTATCTTTTTTGCCGCCTCTCTATTTGTCCATCCACGACTTTTAATGGCCTCATCGAGTTGTCCAACATTTAACTTTACAGTCATTAAATCCCCCCTTTGTTACGCCCTCGTAATTATTATAGCGCCTCTTTTACGAGCTCGCAATAATTATTTTACGGATGCGTAAAGTTTTTTTGCTCGGAGGAATAATTATGCCTAAAACTATTGGGAAAGAATTAGCAGATCTCAGAGCTATAGCGGGCTATGAAAGCCTTAGTGATCTGAGTAGAGCTTCAGGGGTAACCGTCGCGACCCTTTCGCGCATTGAAAACGACATACAAAAACCATCTCCTTCTACTCTTGAAAAGCTGGCGAATCCTTTAAACGTTAGCCATGATTACCTTATGGAATTGGCCGGGTACATATCTTCGAGCGATACTGAAACTTCATACTTAAGAAGAAGAATTGCTGAACTATCAGAAGAAATAAATTCCGTTAAAGAACATAGCGACCGATATGACACATCTTTTGGTGAGGCGGCAATTAGGGCAAACTTAGCTAGCAAGCAGGCAAAACTAAGAGACTTTCAACGTTTATTAGAAGAAAAAGAATCCAGCATTGCTAGTGATAACATTAAAGTTAATACGTCTTCAAATGAAACAAAAAGTCAATTATTAAAACTTTTTATGAAGTTGCCCATTGATGAAAAGAAAGCGGTATTACAGCTTTTTATAGACAACTTAACCGAATAATCCCAATGGCCAATACCTACAACACAAAAGAGGCGGACTAGCCGCCTCACATATGATACGATTAAAATGCCCCCGGCACACGCCAGGGGCATTTCTATTTCCCTTCCACGAACCACCGGCCATCTTCGTCAAACAAATACACCTGCTTGCCGGAAATTAGACAATTATACCTCCAGCCTATCCCGCCAGCCTTGAGAGCTGCAGCCCGGCGCACGTCGTAGACTTTATCGACGGTAAACTTCCGTCCATCAGCCCAATGCAGGATAGTGGGCCGGATAATTCCGTTTTCGTCATGTTCAGCCGTGATTTTAATAAATATTTTGTGTTTGTTTGCTTCCATGATATGTCTCACTCCAGAACGTTTGTTTGTCGTAATTACAGAACAAATGTTCCCAGGAGTAAAGTGGTAATAAATGGACATAAACGAGATGACAAAAATACCCTATGAAATATGTTCGGCTGCAGGAATAAAGTGTAAAAACGTGGTATTTATAATAAGGACAAAGTATTAAAATGGAGGCTGATGCTCTTTGAAAAGAATATTGTTGTTAATCCTAATGATTATATTATCATTGGGAACGGTACAAGCCCGCGCCAGTGAAATATCACAAAACGAGAAACAAATCCTTCCGGTGTTAATCGTAAATAACTCATACTCAAGTACAGATGAATCAATGGCTAAAATGAAAGCTGAATTACCTGCTATTCTAATGGATCAAATTACAAAATCACTAGGTGATAAATATAACATTAAACAATTAAATAATGATTATAATATCCACGATGTGGCAAGTACGGAGAAAAGTGATTTACTTGATGCATTTAAAGAAACTAACTATCCCATGGTTGTGCTAGTCGAAATTCTTCCCATCGACCCTGGTGCACGCAATGTCCATAAACTTGTGGGATTACACTTTAAAATTTTTAATATTAAAGATAATAAATATTTATACAATGGGAAATTATGGACAGGACGAACTAATGGCTACTATGGGTTGAGAGATTTGAAGCCTCAAATAGACATTTTATTAAAAGATGTATTTAAAATGTAAAATTTAATTTGTTATTTAGCCGGGAAACCGGCTTATTTTTCGCTTAATACAGAAAAAGCCGCACCCTGGAGGATGCGGCTACTGCTGGGGTTCTTTCTTTTTCCAATGGATTTCATAGCCCAGCACATCGGCAGCAGCGCGAAAGGAAATTCGCTCAGCATTGAAAGATTATTGCCAAGCGGCGCGGGAGAATGGCTGGAAGGTCAATCAAAACTACCTTTTTAGGGCAAAATATATGCTTTACCGGAGTCTATTAATTTTAAAAGCTTATTTACAATATTCACCTTTTAAAATAATTACGTGCTTCAGAATCTTCATTAATAGCGACCCCAATAGTATCGTTGCTACAATCATAGCCGTAATTCCTTCATGCTTATCAATCCATTGAATAATCTCAGAAAAATCCACGCCATCCACCCTCTTATTAACATTAATACTTGATTATAACATTCAAAATGTTACGTAGATTTTCCTCTAACCAATAAAAAAACCCGAACCGAAGTCCGGGGCTGCATCTACCTAAACGCCAAATACCCTAATCCAACCACCAACACCCCGCGCTGCAGCTTCAGCCCCCTAATCTCCGCCCTGACCTCGTGCTCGTATGCCACTAAGGATTCGTTGGCCTTCACTAATAAGTCCTGCGCTGTCACTAAGCTTTCCCTGGCTGCTGTCGATTCGGCTTTCAGCATCAGCAATTGATTCTGCAACGCCGCCAAGTCCCGCTGATACTCTGCCAGCTTCAGCCGCGCTGTCTGCAAGTCCTGTTTCGACTCGTCCAATTCCATCAGCAGCTGCCTGTTGTTCTCGTCCAGCTGCTGAAATATCTGTTCTAACCTGGTCAACTCCCGATCGGTCATCTGATACTGAGCCGAACAGGTACCAACCGATACCGAAACCAGCAAGCAGGCAAACAGCACCGATAACCAAAGTCTTTTTATCATTGAGAATCATCTCCTTTATTTTGGTTAAACTAAACATGAATGTCTCCTCTCCCATTAAAACGCCGCCCATCGCTGGACGGCGCTTTTTTATTCAATTATTGAGATAATCAGTCACACCCCTAGCCAACGCCCTGGCTATTTCGTCCTGCATTGCCGGATCGGCCAGCAAGGCGGCGTCATCCGGATTAGACACAAACGCCAATTCAACCAAAATGGCCACTGCCTGAGTATGCCCTGTGACGTACATTGCATTTGTCTTTAGTCCCCGGTTAACGGTCCCCAGCTTCCCGACCAGCTGCATCTGCACGTAGGCCGCAAAGTGCCGCCCCCTGACGCTACCGGCATAATAAAAAGTCTCTGTCCCCTGCGCTGTCGGACTTACTGCAGCGTTACAATGGATGGACATAAACAGGTCAGCCCCAAATCTGTCGGGTATGTCGCACCGGGCCTGTAACTCAGCAGTGGCCGACGCACCAGGATAGGCCACATCAACATCGGTTTCACGGGTCATAACCACCTGGCAGCCGGCAGCCACCAGATAATCACGTGTTTTTAGTGCCACCGTCAGCGCGACATCACATTCCCGGAGGCTATTGCCGCAGGCCCCCGGATCGGAGCCACCGTCAGTGGCCAGGATCAATACAAACTTTATAAATCCTTGGCATTTTACACCACCTCCTTAATAAAACGACCCAAGAGATCACGCTCTCTTGGGTGTATTACGTTATTATGGCAATCTACACAGACTACTTGTAGATTGCTCAGGTCATTGTTCTTTCTGTTTTTGTCTTTATGGTGCACATGCAAACGACGGCGCTTATTATCTTACCGCAAATCTCGCAAATAGGGTCTTTATGCCGCAAAGCAACACGCCTCCATGTATCACCGTTTAATTTTCGACCGTTCTCTCCTATCCTGCGTCCATCCACATACCCTGGCGCATTTTTGCCGCAACGTCCATACATCGGATTCCGTGTTCCGGATACATCCGCATGGTTGGCGCTTATCTTAGCACGAATATCTAGACTTTTTGCTGGATTATTATGCTTATTCCGGTATGTCGTGCCACATGAAGTTGAGCAGAATTTGACATTTCCACGTTTAATGCGATAAGGGTACACTTCAAAATCACTACCACAATTTTGACATGTCAACTTAACTTTAGACATAACAACCACCGTGACCGGGATCTATGCAAACCCTAGCCATTCTTTTTGTCCTCCTGCTCCTGGTTTGTAGTCACAGAAAAACCAGTCCCCGTAACCTTGCTAACAAATGTACAAAAATACTGCTTTAACTGAGCTACTTTTTTGTTGCCCATTTCTTCGAAGTTTTCTAGAATACTAAACAACTCAGTCATCGCAATATAAGCGTATATGCCGCCGGCAATCGCCTTGTTTAACTGTGTCCCTACAACGAGTATTTCAGGTAGCTTCCCAGTCATGACCGCGAAAACAATTAGGATACCATAGGTAAAAATCTTTTCGCCCCAACATTGTTTTAAAGCAGTACTAGATAAGTACCCTGGCTTCCAGGCATAAAAAAATCCGCATAGTAATGCGGTTGTAGTTGGCTGGATACCCTGGTCAATTAGATAACGTTTCGTGATGGCCACCCATTTTGTCAGAGTATCCAGGCAGACAAACACCATAACAATCAGCAAGATTATTTCACTGCCACCGAATAGAAAGCAAATCAAGGTTGATAAACCGGCTGCCGCTGCTTTATAGGGCCAGCAATCAGTAATCATGTCGATACTGCGTCGGATCAGTACCCAGAGCTTTAAAATATAATCCAACTCCCCACCCCCATAAAATTAAACATAAAAATACCGCTCCTCAGCGGCATGGCTCTCGCGGCATAGTTATCACCTCATCTCTATTGAAACTGCTGAATCCCTAAAAACTCCTGCCGGTATTTCCTCGGTATGTTTTGTTCTGTTCTCTCAAGGCTTGTCTTCCGTTTCCGCTGCCGCTCATCATCAAGCTGCTTACCCGTCACACGCAGGCGCTGCAGTTCCCGGCCGGCTTTTGCCTTTGCCTTTTGATTGCCGGCAGCCTCCGCTGCAAGGTAGGCATCGATGGCCTCGGCCACTTTATCACGAAGCCTTTGCTTTTCCGTGTTAATAATCCAGTCTCGGTCACGCTCAACACTTTCCTCAATAGGCATGAACCCCAGAGCCTTGATAACACGCGACATACCCTCCTCGTACCGGGTCTGTGTCCGACCCCTTTTCCCCTTTGTTTCGCCGGCAACAGCCTGAAGAATATTACCGACACCAGGGGTAATAGCTTTAACAGCCTCAATGCTATTACCCTGAGATATTTGCCGGATTGCATTATACACCGTATCCCCTGTCACGCCGAACATTCTCCCTAATCCCTCACGAACATCTTGGGGCATCCGTGTAGTTCCAAACCCTCCGATACCCACACGACTGGCGATGTCCACCCCTGGAATGCCACCATACCACAACCATTTTACCAGCGCCTTGCTTTCTTGTGGCAACATGCCTTGGCTGGCCCACTCAAACGTTGCCTTTTTCATTTCTTTTTCCCAATCTGCTCCCAGCAAGCCGCCTAACAGAGTGCCCAAAAGGTCTATAAGCGGCACGCCCCATATACCGGCAAGGAAAAAGTAAGGTACAAAGAACCGCGCCTTTTGCCCTGTGGAACCGTGCTTAAACATATCCCACATATATTCTGTTTGCATGATCGGAAACTTTTGAAACTGCAGCATCACTTGAGACACTGGGCCGCCGCGCCGGAAGATGTCAGGGGCGTTGTCAACAGCATACTCAAAGTTAGCTTTCTGATTAATTTCTTTTGCATACTGCAAGGCTTCTCCCTGGCTTTTCCCCTGGTCTAACGCTTGCTGATACGCTGCCAGCACCGATGCTCGCCGTATTAGCCCGTCCGCATAACGAAACGACACCGTAGAGTATTGTATCCAACGCTTTACTCCTGCCTTAGAATAGCCAGCTGCATTGTCAATCCCTAGGCTAGACTGTATGCCAGACCTGTGCAAAATTAGCTTGTCTTGCATGGCAGGACGGAATGCTCTCTTTAGGCCTTGAAAAGCATAGTCATAACTGTTTATTGAGCCTGCCAAGTTAATAAACTGTGTGAGCTGCAGCATAGTGGACGCAACATTGAGGAAATTCAACTTTAGGGCCGAAGCCAGCCCAGTTAAATTTCCCGCTAACTCTAACGCTGTCCTATCGCCTAAATAGTTACCAAGCCGCGCCCGTAACCGCGGATGCTTCTCAAGCCATGAGTTTACATCTTTTTCAATCTGGGTAGGTACGCCCAAAACATCGTCAATATAGTTCCTGATATACGACGCCTCACCCTCATGCCGGCCATCATATTTGCCATAAACCCGTTCAAAGCGGCTAACTGCCTCATGTTTAAACGGATCAAGCGCCACATAGCGGCCAATCATATTGAAGTAATGGCCAAGTACCCAGTCGAGATCCTTTTCAAACCCCTTGGCGCCGGTCCGCTTCATAAAGTTACCAACAAACCGGTGACGGTTCTTCATATGGACCTTATCAGACAGGAAGTTGTTTGCATCACCCAGGCTAATAGACAGGTCATCTGCAACCTTTTGCACCATCTTAAAGTAATCCTTATCACCAACAAGTGCCGCCTGCTCTGCAGCCCCCGGGAATTGGAATTGCTTTGGCTGTACGATGATTTCGCCTTTCACCAGCCCTTTAGCCAGTTCATTGGCTTTCTTTACAGCTTCACGCATAGTTTTGCCGGACCCTAACATGCGCTGAAACTCTTTGCCAGTTTCAGGATCAACAGCCTTCTCCATGATAAACCACTCATGGAAGAAGTGTGGCAGATAACCGGTTTTATTACCCACTGGCGGCTTTTGCTCCCGGTATTCGACCTCAAAGAAGTCACCTCCCCGCGCAAGCCCTTGAGCCCCTGGCAATACATGACTGGTTGTTGTCAGCGGCTTCTCACTAATTACCTGGACATTTTCATCCTGTTTAAGCGCCTCCAACTCAGCCTTTGTCAAGGTTGCAATCTGTTCGCGGATTTTAGGTGCTTTATAAGACACCAGTACCTGATTACCGTCCTTTTTTTCACTCAGAATAGTAACAAATTTATTCTCCCGCAGTTTTTCCACTTCTGCCGCACTCATATTTTTGCTGTAAGTCCGCACCTCTTGCCGCACATCATTTGCCAATTTATAAGCATGGCGCATAGCTTCCCGTACCATCTTATAGGCCTGAATTACCCGCGGCGCATACCCCATTTCCTGCAGTTCTGCCGTGGTAAATTCTTTTTCCAGGGCATCCCCTTTCCAAAGCAAGTCATTCCAGGCCGCTTTGTTTTCCTCGTAATTGCCATCAGATTTAAGCGCCTTTGTCCATTTATCGGCCCGATGCTTGAAGTGCTGGCGCAAATCTTCCTGCCTTTCCCTGGCCTTCGCAGCGATGTGAACAAATGCCTTGATTTTTGGATGGTCTTTGGCAATCACCGCAACCGAGTTAAGCCAGCGGGAGACTATACCGACGCTAGTACCAGCATCATGAGGTTTGACACTAACGCGAGGACTGGCGCCAAGTTGCTTGCTGAGTTTTTCGAGAGCTTTTTCGCCGATATCAGCAGAAAACTTAATCCCTTTCTGAGATTTACCTGTATCCAAACCAGCCTCATTCTTGACATCGCCAAGCATTTCCCTTACACTGATAGTAGGAATACCAGCTGCTGGCCCGGAGATCACACTATCTTTTGATTCGTGCAGAGTCCGGGAGGTACCGGCTGGTATTTTTGTTGCAATAGAATGATCATACAACTTATAGGTTTCTGACAAACCGTCGACCCACAAGCTGCCATCTTTATATTCTAATGCTGTCAACTTTACAACCAGTAAATCTCCATTCATGTCTGCAGGCGCATAGAATCGATGAACCCTCTTAATTTCGCTCCGGCCATGCGTGTCCGCATGAGACTCGACCAAGACGGCTCTTTCTAATAACTCCGGAACACTGGGGATAAGTTCATAATGATCAACCGTCTGCCTTTTGACTACCTCTCCACCCTTGTCGGAATTTAACATGTGCTCAAAACTATCGCCGGTTATAAATATCTTCCAGCCGGTTTGCTTATTAACAACAGGTGACTTACTGAGCATCTGTTGTTTTATTTCTTTAGGGAAATTACGTTTTTTGCGGAGTTCTTTCCAGTCTTTACCTTTGAAAATTGGATTTATTTTCGTTATCTCTACCTGTTGGGTAAGGACAGCCCTTTTTTCAGTTTTGCCCGCACTATACCGCCTACCCGAAAGACGACCCTTTTCTTCATTGGAACTATCTGGTTGACCGTCATTGACATCTTTTTCGCTTTGCGGTACTATACTATTAATAGAGTCGTGTTGTTGAGCCACCTCCTTGGGCAATTGTAGCCCTCTGGAACGGAGCCAATCGCGGCTCTTTTCTTTGTCCGCATATAGCAATCTTCCCTTGTCAATCTGATCTTCTACAAAGTTATTGACATTATTTCGTCCATACACGCTCGCAAGAGCATTAACCATATGGCTACCATGCTGTACTTCTAGGTGGATAGCAGCAATTACGCTTCTACCCTGCGAATCGACTAATTCAGTCAGCACTACAATACCGTTATCCACAGTGGCAGATTTAAATACCAGCACAGGGTTAGCCAACTGTTCTGGCAGTTGTTTTAAAGTTTCAAGAGAAAGACCATGTTTGCCGCCATTTATACCTGCAGGATTGACTATTTTAGCAACTACTTTTCGGCTAATTTCTATCGGCAACTGCTTTACGCCAATCTGCAGTAAAACATCAGGGGTACTACCCACAGCAAGGGGGGGACCCTTTTTTACACCTTCCGACCAATCGTCCAATTGCTTGGCAAAAGACTGATGCAATTCGGCAGATCTGACCTGCATTGCCGCTGCCGGCAGCTTCTGATACGGAAACTCCGTCCGGTCCTGAAACAGTCGGTTGCCTTTTGCATCCTTGAGCGAAAGCAGCGTCTTTCTGGCTGCATTCTCAAACACCATAACCTGTTGCTCAGTCAGTTTACTATTCTCTCCTGCATGTGTGAAATACTTAAGCCGGGCAATAGTCGCTTTGAGCCATTCAACCAATCTATCAAACAGGCCAACATCCCGACTTTGCAGATTCCGTAGCAATTGCTGCCTCATAGCAGTATCGGCAAACTCGTCGCTCAGCATTTCCTCAATGACTTCAGCGTCCGTCAACGTTTCGCCATGGGCAATCGTCTCTCGATACTGGGCTATCTGTTCTGACGTAATAGCGTCAGACCCTTGAATATGAGCCAGCAAGTCACGATATAGTGCCGGATTCTGCTGCTTCATCCAATGCATATTCTCATGCCAGAAGGCCCAGTCTGGTCCCCGATTGCCGTTGCGGTTAATATAGCTGATACCATTCTGTGGATCATAAAAACCTCTCAGCTCTCTGCGGGCAACAAAAAACCGAACCGGCACGCCCATAAAGTTGCCCAGTTCGGATATGGATTGTTCTTCCTTTGTGTAATTTTTTTCCGGGATAAAGCGGAGTTTCTCTTTGTTATCCTCTTTCGTCTCAATTTCGTAAGTTACATCGTATTCTGGTTCTTGTCTGAAAGAAAATGGCCGGAACTGGCCGGCAAAATTATTGGCTGATAGTTTTAGTTTTTCCCCATTGAGTGATGAATTGTCTCTGCTGGTTACTGGATCGTCGCCGGGGGTGGCCAGCTGCGGATCCTGCGGATCTTTGGGCGGTACCGTCATACCACTTGTGTCGGTCATGTACTCTTTGCCATTGACTGATGGCGACGAATTGGGTATATTAGAAGCAAGAGAAGTTTCCTCTCTTTCAGGCTGAAAACGTGTAGGCCTGGAAGCAGTAGCGTTGCGCGAATCGTACACTTCGCCAGCGACAGTGGGAGCTTCTTTTCTGTCTTTCCATCCGGTTAGCAGCCATGTATGACGATTTCCTTCTTTATAAAGCGAAAGCACTGCGGTATGTCCGTCATGAGTTATTAAGGCCCTACTCCCCTGTCCGGCTTCCTGTATTTTTGCCACTTCGCCTTTTGCAATAACATCTACCATTCTCTGGACTACTGCAACGCCGTCTTCTCCTTCAGACATACGTCTAGCAATAATATGAGATACACCATAGCCGCCTTTGAATTTATTCCCTCTCCCCGGTTCACCCCAATAAAATGAGATACTCCCCAGGTCAGGACGATTCATAGCATCAATAACATCAGTCTTTTGCGTAATGACAGTGCTTATAGCTTCTTGGCCGCGCCGGATATTATCATCTACAGCTTTAATATCTTTCTGCTGACGTAAATACTCAACACCAGGGTCGGTTGCGCCTGCACGCGGTTGCGCAGAGGACATCTTCGTTGCTTTCATCGGGTTTTGTTGGGTATCCCGACTCTGAGAAAACTTAATTCCCTGCTTCTCCATCGCTCTTTCGTAGATGCCAACCTGTTTTTCCAGCCCCAATTGCCTAGCCAAATTCAAGGCGGTAGGATAATCTCTGGCCGTTGCCGCCCTGGAAAGTTGCTGAGTCAGGTTTCTGCGTTCTTCCGGAGAAAAAGAAGCTGCCGAGTTGGGTACCTGGTTGCCACGTTGTACGGCCAAAGCGTTTTCATATAAAGCAGCCTTTTCATCTAAGCCAAGTTGTCTTGCTAAATTGACTGCCGACTCGTAATCTTTGCTGGTTACAGCTCGCATTAACTTTCGCCTTAGATTGGCGACTTCGGCAGTAGGCAATACCACTGGTTGGGCTGGCATATTCTGCTGTTGCAATTGCTGAACGGCTTGCGCTCCGGCCGGATTTGGCACTGATTGATTAGGCAGTGTAATTGATGGCCGTTGCGACTCCTGTTGGCCGGTTATACGATTTAATCTGGCTTCGTCAGCAGCCCTTTCGGTGTTGCTTGGCTTATTACTAACAGGCCCCGACATGGTATTAATATAGTCATTTGCAACGGCTTGTGGTTGTGCTGGATTAACGGTCTGGGATAATCCAGGTACTTGTTTGGAATTCTGCTGGCCAATATTTTGGCGTTGATTGACAGCACCCCTTAAAACATCAATCTCCTGTTTAATCGCCAATGGAGTTTGCTTCATGACCAATCCGGGCGCAGGAGAAGACATTAAGTTTGCAGTATCTTCGGCCTGTGCTCTTGATACAGTGTCAATCGGCGTAGAGGTTATGATTGCATTAGGCTTAGCCGGCTGCTGCTCAACAGATTGTGTTTGCTGCCGGAACTTCTCCGGGAATAAATGCTGGCCCAGCGGCACAGGGTTTTCGCCATTAGCAATCATATATTCGTTAAGGAGCTTGCCGACATTTTTCTTGGCAAGCTCCTCTTCTATGTAGTTGGATTCCTCTATGTTGCTGGTCTGGAGCTCAGGGATTTGATCTTCCAGCCATGTTACGGCCTGTTGGGTTTCCTCCGGTGTAAACTCGACTTTCGGAGGTTCCGGAATAGCAGTATCAGGCTGTCTAGCCGTTACCTGCCCGGAGGCGCCGGTATACTTACTCATGCCGCCCTTAATGCCAGCAGTATAGTTCTCTACGCTATCGGTATAATACCCGCCACGCTTCAAGGCGGCAGCGTATTCTTCCGGGGTTTTAGCCTCAAGTATTCCATCTTCCGCATACTTTTTAAGATACTTTGCATAGTAATCGGCGAACTTTTCCGGGCTGTCAAACTTCATATAGTAGTTGCTGCCGTCCGGCTGCTTGTTATCCTCGCCATTAAATTCTACTTGCGTCAGCCCGCCGAAATTATTGTTTTCTCTGGCTAACTGACTATTGAATCCGCCACTTTCGTGGTAAAGCTGGCCATAGATTAATTCGGCAGGGATGCCAGTCTTGGCGGCTACGCTCTGAGCCATGGCTTGATAGGGGTCTTGTGATTGGCCACTGGCAACACTGTTTGCTTGCCGGTTGCTCGTTGCACCGCCTAAAGCGCCGCCTGCGCCGCCCAATACCGCACCACCTACGCCGCCAACTGCCGCAGCATCGATCTCTTCCTGAGTCCAACTAAACGGATTATACCAGTTACCCGTTGGTTCGCCCATAACATCATTGGAAAGGGCAGTTTGCGTCCTTTCTTCAAAAGCATTCTGCAAACTGCCGCCAGCTGCACCAATAGCACTACGTTTTGCAATGGTCTTAGCACCTTCCTTTAACCCCTGCTGCCCAGCGTTTTTAACGCCTTTGCCCAACCATCCCATCCCGGCCGATTCAGTAAGACCAGTAGCTGTTAAAAATAGGGCGTTATAAGCAGCTAGTTCTCTAGTCGCACTTTTTATCTCATCTTCCGAATACCCAGCCTTGCGCATCTCTGGAACAATGCTGCCGCCTTCTGACATAGCTTCAAACGGCTTACTGGCCATATTAAGCACAGCAAGTTTACCAAGAGGAGTACTAGCAAATCTTGCAAGCGTAGGAAAACGACTTGCAATAGCAGCCGCACCGCCGGCGACAGCGCCACCAGGAAGCATAGAGGCCAATCCCGCTGCCCCTAATGCTTCAACTCCCAATGCGCCGGCAGAACCAACCATGTTACCGACATCATAAACAGCTCCCTGCGGATTAGTCCAATAATCTGAAGCAAAGGGGATCATATCTTTAGCACTGTACTGCTTTTCTCTTTTATTGCGTTCGGCAACTTTATCAAGATATTTAGCTGTATCGCCGCCAATACCAAAGTTTGCATCCATGAAATGCGCCTGCCCGGCTAATGCACCTGCCGCGCCTGAATCTATGGCATCCTTGAACCAGCCTAAAGCACCATTGCCCTCAGTCTCCTTTGTCACTGGCTGTGATGGATTGGCCGGTATGGCCCCGCTTTGCGCTGCTTGACTGTATGCGTTCAGTCTGTCGGACTTAACCCCCTGCGGATTAAGATAAGCATTGCCTAATGAATCTTGAGGTTGGTCCACTTTACCCACCTCATCTATATTTTCATTAAATGGATTAAATCCTGTTGTTATTGGAGAGGTATCTTCAAACGGATTAAATGCCATAATTCTCACCTACATTCCATAAGCTCTAAAATCAGTATCTGCAATGAGCTTTTCACCCATATCTCCATATTTTTGAAGAATATGAGCTTCTATCTGTTGACGATTCCACTTTTGACCGGCAGGTGCTTTAGCATTTCGCTCCAGAGCGGATGTTATTTCAGATATGGCGGAATTGTAATTAACAACCTTGCCTTGCCCACTCCCCTGCCCTTGCTGCCCGCCGCGCCCTTTCGTAAATATCGCATCCAGCTCAGCCGCCGCCTTGTTATAATCATCCAGCGCCTGTTTCATACCAGGAGTCTCAGTTTCAGCATCATACGAATGCTGTGACGCTTTGTAAAATTGAATAGCATTGTTCATCCGCGTCTGGAGTGCTCTTACTCGTGCAGCATCTTCTTTCGAAAAAGTCGAAACATTAGCAAGCGATTTGACGTCCCCAGAGTTGCTGATACCGTACACAGTGCCATCATCACCGGTAATGATTTGCTTAATCCCATTGGCATCCTGTCGGAACTTGGCCCAGTTCAGAGCGTTATTATCTTCGTGAATTTTACCCTGCAAGTCCAACCGCTCCCTGTCACCCGGTGCGAACCCCTTATTCCGAGTAAGGAACGTTTTCGCTTTAGGATCGCCAAAACCGAGTTCATTAGCGCCTTGCACCTCCACCATTTCCACCCTGTCGCCGAGATTAAGCTCTGCTGTCTTACGTCCCGGCGCCAGCCTCCTCAAAAGGGTCTCATCCAGTGGCAGGTTATTTACTTGATAATACTCCAACGCCGCCTGAATCTTCTCTTCATCAGCAGCGAAAGGATTGTACAGCGTTCTTATAAGCTGGGCATTGCGCTTCGTCTTGGCATCTGTTACCCGCGGCTGCAGCATTGTTTCAACCCGTTTCGCCACCTCCGGCGAGAAAGAGTGTTTAGCCAGAAATGTAGCGTTATCCGCCTCCCGCTGTCTGGGGTCTGCGTACTTAGCCACCTGGTCGTCAACAAGCCCCTTTATACTGGATAAGAGGCCCTGTGGCAATTCTGGGCGTACTCCTGCCCCTATACCTGGAGACAGGTCAGCCTGAATCCTTGCCAGTGCCGGCCCGTAAAGGCCTGTTGTCTCCATTTGCGAAGCAATTTGTCCAATATTTGACCGGGCAAAGTCATCATTGGAAATCCGCATGTCATTATAGCTAAGTTCCTCGCCTGGCAACTCAACACCATCATCTAGAGCCTTCTGACGTAGGTCTCTAGATTCAACTACAAATGGATCCAATTGTTTATCATCCCAACCCAGTTCTTTATGATCCTTATACTTTTTCTTAATTGCTTCATACTGTTTTAAATAGTTATATTTCTTGTCGAAACTCCCATAAACCCCCTGTACCTCACTGGCCTTTTGGGCATTGGCCGCCTGTTCAGCAATAAATTGTTGCGTTGCGTTATCCGCCTTTTTCTTTTCCCACTGATCCCCGAGATATTTGCCAAAAGAAAACCCGACCTGGTCAAGGGCCTGGTATCGCGGGTCATTTAGAATGATAGCCATGTTAATTCCTCCTCCCTAGGACGGCAGCTTAAATCCTCCGCTGGTCCATCCACTCAGCGCCGAACCCAGCAACCCACTGCTGCCTTTCTTTATCGCAGTCTGCGCCGGACTCGAAAGCCCCATTTGTGCCTGCAGCCATTGACTATAAAGCCCCTGCGCCGGCTCCAGCATGGAGTTGCCGGTACTCACCAGGCCGCTGGCAATCTGCCCCTGCTGCCCCAATGCCTGCATATAGTTATCCATCACCCAGTTCGTTGCATCCGTCCCGGCCTGCGCCAGGGCATTTTGCGTCATGGAGTTGGCGCCCAAATTTTTAAGCGCCATATTGTTGACCAGGCTGCCAACCTGCTTGTTGTAGGTATCCGTGGCCTGGCGCTGTAAATTGGCCGCCGTTTCCCCGCTGAGTTGCCCTGACGCAGCCTGTGAGAGCAAACCTGCCCCCTGGTTAATGTAATTGCTTGCCCCACCTAGCAGGCCGCTTGCAACACCGGTCAAATCCTCCCGCATATCCTGTTGATAATCCCATTCCGGGTACACCTGCGCCGGCACGCTGGACACTTTATCTTTGCTCCCGAAAAGCGCTTTTTTCACCCCACTCATCAAACAACCTCCTTTTCTAAAACATAATGACCATCCACAAACCCGGTCAGCGTAAACCCGTACTTACGGGCGAATGCGGCCGGGTTTCTTTGGGTCCAGAACCGGAGTTTACTGCAGCCTAATTCCTTGGCCTTTTGATTCAGCCACCGTAGCCAAAACCGGCCACCGCCGCACACTTCGCCAATAATCAACACATCTCCATCCTGGATAGAAACACAAAACCCGCGCTCCTCATCAAATACAAAGTCGGAACCGGGCCAGCCGTTAGGGTATTCGCCTGTCTTTTTATGATAGAGTTTAAGCCAATCGTAGAGAGTCAATTTAATCCCCCTCGACTTCCACTCTAACTTCAAACGATGTGACATAACACGCATTGCCGTCTTTCGATGAACAGTTGGCGGCAATGCAGAGACCGATAGTATGGGCCCCCTCGGCATCCAGAATATAAGTTATCCGGTCACCGATAACTGCGTTATTGTAGTTGATTACCCCACTTTTACCATAAGAGGCAGCCTCATTCATCAGATAAGGTTCTCCATCAATGTGTACACCAATTTTGGTATATACGTCATTGGCCCAACCACCCCAGGTATTTGTCCACCCAGTAAGTTTTAACGTTACCTTGATAGGCAAACTCTTGTTTTGCACATAAAAAGGAAAGTTACCTAACGTATAATTCTGCCAGGCAACGCTGCCTCTTAAATCATATAAATAGGCATCATATTCTAGCGTTGATTCTTGTGCAGGAGGAATATAGACCCGCTTAGCCGCATAAATCTGACCGGTTGCTTTATTGCGGAACCGCAGCGGAGAGGAAAAATAATTAACCAGATTTGTAGTAATCGGCAAATACAACGGATTATCATCAGGGTCCTTTAACTGGGCATACATACCGCCAGCAATGTCCGTTGAGGCATCATAAAGCTCATGGCTAATGATCTTTTTACTATTGTTCTCTACTACGCGGATGTTGAGCTTATACTCGCTGAGTGCCACGTCACCACCACCTTACTTCGCAATCCAGATATTGCCGCCAACATCGCTAGTCGGAATATTCCAGGCAGTGCCTTCCGTGTCGTTGGTTAGCCTGCTGCTGCCGTTGAGCAGAGGAATATTATTGGCAGTACCGTCGGCGTGCTTGCCGTCAACCATATCGACATTACCGTGCTCAATCAAAACGGCGATCAACTGTTCAAAAGCAGTCATATCGCCGTAGACTTTTGCAAACTCTTGGATAAACTTTTCGGCTGCCGCGCGGACGGTATCCCCATTCGGGCCCGGTCCTGTATCTACGGGAAAGCCTGGTGAAAAGGGCATAGTTTACACCTCCTGTAAGATCGCTTTACTTCCTGTACCGTAAAATTAAGCCGGCATAGGGTTGCTAAGCTGGATAAGTTACCGCTATGGTGTAGGTCACTGTCAAGCGGGCTAAATCGGCAACTGTTATTGGTGTACCTAATACGTCCCTAACTAGCAGATAATTACCGTATAAACCATAGCCGTTTGTGCGTCCCAAAAGACCAGCTTCACTTACGATTATTGAAGCACCTGAATTGTTTGTGAAATAGCGTGAATGCGTTGCTGTGTATATCTTACTCCCCGAATCATACGCTTTTACAATGGCATTATGTGCATCATGCGACATCTGCCCACTTGAAGTACCCTGCGTTATTTGTGTTGCTAGCTTGTAGTCCTCAAATGAGTACGCTGAGTTTCCCGTACCAATAATTATACCAGTTGTGGCAGTAGCTAGTGCACCATGGTAGCCTACCGACGACTCACTGGAAGTGCTAGACATATCGCCAAACCCAACTATTAAATTTCCACTCTTGGCAGTTCCGTCAACAGCCTTCAGGGTTGTGTAACCGGCTCCGAACACTGCGCCTGACATGTTGACTCCACAAAAACCGCTCACTAATACATTGTAAGCATTTCTCACCCAACTATGACCGCGTTCATCATGTTCGTGCAATACATTGCCATTTAGATCTTCCACCTTAAACCCCCAAAACATCTCAGGAGTTGGAATGTGGAGTTTTGTACCAAGCTTCCGTATGGCATCATAATCTTCTTCGGTTGGTCCATAAAGCATAAATTTATCCCCCTTAACTAATTACTGCAGTAACAGCTGTACTAGGCAATGTTACCGTTAATTGAGTTTCTTTGTTCCCCGCGTCTGATCCCGCTTGGGTGACGGCGGTAACCGCGATTGACGGCATACTGCTATTACCGCCACTTCCGCCTTGACTTATTTCCGCAATCTTGGTGTGATAATTTGTGAACGGCACACCTGTTAAGTCAACGCCCTTATCGATAATCGCCTGTTTAATGTTTTGCTTTGCTGTATTCAGAGTTATCAACTCACTGGCAATACTCACTTCTCTCACACTCCGTTTATAGCGGCCAGAGCAGCCTCCAGGCCGCTAAGAATACCGCTAGGCTTAAAAACACTATTTGCATTATCCCACACTAAAATCTCGCCGTCAGCCGGCGCTGTAGTTAAATCAATATAATCAACTGAGCCAGCCGGACCAGTATCCCCCGCTTCGCCTTTCAGTGCAGCCAAAAAATTAGCCTCTGTGCCGGTGTGTCCGTTATCCAACCAGATTTGATAGGCGCTTTTACCATCCGCACCGGGAGTACCAGGGGAGCCCTGTGCACCATCGGCACCAGTTGCACCAGTATCCCCCGGCGGCCCCTGCTCGCCTACCACATGTCCGGCATTAATCGTCGTGCTGTCCGTCAGCGTGATGATCAGATCACCATTCTCGTTCACCACTGCGCTGGATATCCCGACACCGCCGCCACCGGATACCGTTCCCGCTTTCCAGGTTTCTGTCGTGGCGTCATAAACCAGTACTTGACTGGCAGTCGGTGGCGTTGCAAGATCAACATCAGTCAAATCAGCCAGACTGGAAGCCGTGCCACCCGCAAAATAATCAAGAGCATTCCAAACGTCAATACCGTTACCTATCTTCATTTTAGGTGGTACTAAGTCTATGGCAATCCCTAGCTCCCCCTGCGCCAATACGGGATTAGCCGCAGTCCAATTTGCCTCCGTGTCGCGCCTTAGTTGTATAATATCAGCCACCAGCTCCACCTCCGTCGATCCTCTGTATCGGCAAATACACACTTGCACTGGTTCCGCCGTCAATATTACGTTCAACGGCACCCGGCCTCCATTTCGCACCGTCAAAAGCAAGCACATGGCCTTTAGCCGGCAAAACCGTTTCATCCACATCCTGTAAATCACTTAATTCAAACGCGGCAAGGTCCGCCGCCACACGCGCTATAGCCGCAGTATTCTCGGTATCGGCCTGATTAAGCCGGTTCACTTCGTTGACTAGTGTCGTGCCCAGATCGGCGACAATACTTTCCAGTGCTTCCCCTTGCCCTGCTGTATAGGCATCCGTTATCCCATACCCCGCCAGCGTAGTCGGCGTGCCCTGTACACCCTCCCAGGGTACAAAGTCAGCATGGTCAGCAGCATTTACCTTACCATCATCGTTGCTATCATACTCAGACTTACGCATGTCTCCTATTTCGAACGCAATATCGTTATAGGAGATTTTCCATTTCTGGTCAGCCGCATCACAGAAAAAAGCCGCAGTGGATTCTGCGACTTGTATGGCAAAGGACATGCCGACCGCGTCCTGCTTAAAAGTGGTTGTTTGCCCTGTACTATCCTGAAACTCCATTAAGAATTCATGCTCCGCGTTGCCGAAGCGGATTTTACCATACACCGGGCCATCTTCTGTCTCCTGATCGATAATAGAAAAACCCGGTTCCATATCTTCCTCTTCACCACCGGCTATCTGAAAAACAAGCCGCTGCTCGTCATTATCATTCACCACACTGAAGCGGATAAAATCCTTGACCGAAATCTGGGCGCGACTCCCCAGATAATTATCTAAGGACAAACTCCCCTGCAGCAGATTAGCCGCATATTTCTTGATCTCCGTCATTTTTTGATTAATTAACTGATTGATTTCCTCGGTAATTTCCGCCTCCTCATTACCGGCTCCCGCTGCTTCCTGTAGTGCGGCAATCTGGTCATCGTAACTTTTCAGCGCCCGGTTCAGGAGGATGAAATTACGTTCTATCGCCTCTGCTGTGACATGGGTATCCAGTTTAGTTGCCAAGTGCTACACCTCCACTACCTCAACCTTAACGTCATTCAGCGCAAAAGTCCCCTTAACAGAAGTAACTCTCATTGAAAATTCCTTGGTCCGGTAGATCTGCCGCTTGCTGGCCGGTGTGGTCCTGGTCAGCGCCCACAGCGGATGGTTGGCGTCATGCAGATAGCCAGTGGAATCATGCACATAGGGGCTTTCCGCCGTATAGCCAATCGGCAGTTGCACCTTACTAACTGCTACATTTGCCAATACCGCGCTTTTGGCATCGACCGACGCGGCAATGCGCTTAATCAAAAAGTCGTTGATCGTGGTATACAGTTTACCTTCCACATCAATCTGGATCAGATTGCCGCTAACCTCCGTGTCAGCCGTTTCATCTAGCCGGTAGATGGTATCCCCAGCCAGCACGTACACCGTATTGCCCACAAGGCAAACATCCGAAATCGGGATACTGAATTTACGCACCGTAAACACCCCGGAAAAGTAATGAAATAGGTAGGTTGTGCCCATATCATCCGTCCGTACCCAAAGCTGCTTCTTGGGCTGTATATCCCATATCTTTGCATTCTGGCTAACCCCTTGCAGCAAATCCTGGTTAACTGCCGCCCCTACCTCCGACGACCGGAGCGTGCCATATTCTCCAGAATTAAAGCCCATGACCGAAAACCCGTCCTTACCAACATAATACAAGCCATTGCCGGCAAAGCGAATCGCCTCCGGTCCCGCCACATATACGCCCTCCGGGCCATCATACACATCCCAGTTATAGTCACCGACTAAACGGAAGGTCTTGCCTGATCGTTTTATAACAACTACATTACCAAACAATTGTTTAACGGCCACAATGCCGCCACCGTCCTGGTAGCCGACCTCCGCATACCAGGCATCCTGGAGGTTATCTGTGCCATAATTCCAATTTTCAATGTCCCCGACCCCGCAGAAATAAACAATATCGCTGCCGGTATTGCTTGTGGCCAGGCGGCCGCCCCGCACATAGCACATGTCCGAGACCGGCGAACCAGACGCCATGTTAAACGCATTAAAATAGTCCACGTACTGAACCCTGTTCCCGGATACGATTGCCGTATACGGCCCATACACCGCATACGCTGGCCGCTTAATCCCTTTCAATTGTCCGATCAGCTCCGGCGTTGTATTGGGCGACAAATACCCCCGGAGCTTATATAAACTTCGACCACAATTCGTCAAAAAATAATTATCCTTGTAATTGTAAAACAACGTATCCGCCGCTGCCGGCAGCGTAACTACCGGCACCAGCCCCGCGGCTACCTTTAGTTTGCCGGAAGAATAGTCAATTTCCACATTGGTGGCTTCCTGCAGCATATTCGGCAGAAACTTTTCCGAGTTAGGGGCAATGTCTTTGCGCAGACCACCGGTAAAGTCGGCGAAGGTCAGCACTTGCGCCCTCTCGCCATGCTTATTGCTCAGTTTTGGCATAGACCTCCACCTCCCTTACAGCAATTTGGCCAATAGGCCTTCATCCTGCTGGATTTCAAATTCGTTTTTGTTTTGCGCGAACATGGCCGCCACATATGCCAAGGCGCTGACATACTGTGCCGGGAAGTCAACACTGTCGGTCACCGCCTTAATCCGGGGCTTGTGCGCATAGTATTGCACCGTCATATCGCCCGGAGACCGCATTTTGACCTTGCCGCCCAACACCCGCAGCGGATATTCGCCGCAAGTCTTTTCAAAGAGCAAGGGTACAGGCATATCGTCGGTAAAGATGTCTTCCTGCACCATGATCAAGCTGCCGGCGGCAATCAGCTGCTTGCTCAAAAAGGTAATGGCCTGATTGATATGGGGCAGCAAATCTTCATCTGTCGGGTATTCCAGCTTGTCAACATCATGGATAAGAATGCGAATTTCGCTAATAAGGTCGGAAGTGCCGGTATCGTAGGCCGGCCGGCCTCGGATGATGCACTCCCAGGGACCTGTGGCGGTAATCTCTACGGTAGTAAAGGGGGATAATTCTTCCGCGTTCAGCTCTACGCCCGGATAGAGCCGAAATTCATTGTTCTCGCCGGCAACGATGATCATTTCCGCGTCGCCGTTATTAAACGCATTTACCGCCGTACCGTAAAATGAAATAGTTTTGGAGAAATTTCCTGTCCCAAAAAAAGAATCTGACAGCAAGGTATCACCCCCTTACTTAACTTCTAATGCCTCAAGTCTCGCAGTCAGTGCCGCTATTATCTGCTGTTGTTCCTGCACGGCCTTGATAAGCGGCGCAATCAACTCTGTATAGCCGATACTCAGTACATCCTTGCCGCTGTTTACACTATGGTCTTGGAAACCCCCAAAGTCGACACCCGTGTCTGAGATGACCTGTTGGATTTCCTGGGCAATCAAGCCATGATGATAGCGACTGCGCTTCTTACTGCCGTCTTTTTCTTGGTCTTCCCGGTAGTCCTCCCGGTAGTCCCAACGGAAATCAACAGGCCGCAAATGCAAAATAAAATCGAGACCCAGTTCGGTGTCTCGAATGTCAGCCTTGTCGCGCTCGTCTGATCTATCCTGGATGGCGCCATAGGCATATACAGTTGTGGCGGAGTCGCCGAGTTGGACTTGGTTGTCACCGGTGACTGCGGAGTTGGCACCTAGGCCGGTGCAGTTGGAATACATTATTGCGGAAGCTAGAGCATTCTTACCAATGGCTACAGTATTCTCGCCATAACTGTTATGTCCGGCACCTGTTCCAATATAAACTGTATCATAAGCTGATGCTGAAATGTCGTTACCTATAATGACCGCTTGATTTCCCGAAGAAGATGAGCCATTTCCAATAACTACGTTGCTTTCTCCACCTATAGAATTTGCTGATTTAATGTTTCCTATGGTGATATTGTTAGCACCTGAAGTACTTGCGCCGTATCCAATAGCAATTGCTTTTTCACCTGTACAATTACTACCCCGCCCTATTGCAACAGAATTTTGACTCCCGGCGTTGCTCCCTGTTCCTATAGCAATGGCATCATCACCACCGGCATTAGAGCTAACACCAGCAGATAAAGATCGAATGCCATTAGAATTGGCTTGCTTCCCAATTGCGATTGAACTATCACCGCCAATGTGGCTATTAACACCAAAGGCGATTGAATTAGCAGCTCCAGCTGCTGAATCTTTACCTATTGCTATTCCCGCAGCGTCAAAATACGCTGATGCGTTATTCCCAATGGCTATAGTATCATCAGCACCAGTATGTGCCGATTTCCCTAAACAAATAGCGTTTTCACCTCTCACAGCAGAAGAGTTTGCCCCAATAGCGATAGCATAATTCTTTTCGCACGAAACTTCATGCCCTATAGCAACACGCCCGGATTTATCGGCATAGGACCCGTTATCATCAACTGCATTCGTGCCCAGGAATATATTATTTGATCCTGTCGTCAAATCCTTTAGGCATTCTTTTCCGAGAGCAATGTTATTACTCCCCGTTATATTTTCAGCCCGTTCCCCACCCATAGCCTGATACCCAATAGCAATATTATCAGTACCATTATTGCTTCCATCCATAATTCCGCCAGACAGAGCTTCCTTGCCAATAGCGATACAACGCTCACCATCGTAATTTACTGCTGACGTATCCCCGACAACTACACAGGACATACCGCCACCATGGCCCGTTGCGTTACCAACGCCAATAACTACCCCATTACCTTGGAAATGTGCGCTGCCCTTACCAATAACCACACCCGTAGAGCCATAGGCTTTCAAGTCCCTGCCAATTCCTATAGACTGCGCTCCAAAGTTTTCATTATTGCGCCCGACACAAATGCACTCAGCACCGTTACCCTTATTCTCAGCCCCTAAACAAATTGCATAGGAACCTGTGGCCATTGAATTTATGCCGATACCTACACCATGATCACCGACCACATATGATTTATACCCTATCGAAATACCTTGCTCACTGGAACAGTAAGCTTCAGAACCTATAGCGACACTGTCATTAGAAACGCAGTATGATTTAACTCCTAATGCCACACCGCGGCCGGCAGAAGTAAAAGACTCACGACCTATAGCGATTGCAGAATCATCATGAGTAGCGTTTGAACCTTTACCTATTGCAATAGCATACGGAGCATTCACAGCAGAATTCTGACCTATAGCAATCCCGGATTCAGTACTAATTGCTGCGTAGTTACCGATGGCTATACTATTATCACTGCTTACAAAGGCATTAGTGCCGAGGATTACTGTATTAGACGCTGGTGTGCCACTGTTCTTACCGATAACCACGTTCCCGTCTTCTACTCCCCAATTGCCTGTTGACCGTGCGCCAGGTCCGATTACTACTGAGTTTTGTGCTAAGACTACACTGTCAGTACCCATTGCGATAGAGTTATCCGCTCCTATTACTCTAACTCTAGTACCCATCGCTATACTATCCTTCGCTGCTGCTACTCCAGGAGACTCAAACTCGACATCAATTCCAACCGCAATGGTCCCTGTTTCTTCATCCACAATAACATATTTGCCGGGCCCACCTTTAATAAACAGCAGCCATGTCGGTTCCGTCGTCGGCACTACATTCACATTTTGCGACCGGCAAATATACAAAGCATTCTCATACAGCACGATATCATTCACGGTATAGGTAGCCGCATTGCTCCATTCCCCGCGAAAATTAAAATTCTTAATCCATGTCGCCATACCTTACCCCTGGGCCTTCTGCTGCTGTTGCTTAATCACACCGATATTCTGCCGGATCTGATTCAGAATTTCCGCATCTTGAGGCATACCTCCGGTGTCCCGGTTCATAGCGAATATAACTATCAGCTGCACAAGTACCGGATCGTACATAGAGAGAAACGGGGCATTGACCTCGACGTCCTCCACCCGATCCTTCTTGCCAAAATAGCGGATGGTTGTCAAAGTAGCAGCCGTATCCGTAGCATAAGTCAGGCCGTTTTTCGTGTAAACAGGATGCTGGCCGGCGAACGCCACAAAATTGTCGGGCAGAGCTTCGCCGCTAGTGTGATTGATTTCATAAATCAGGTCCGGGTCTTGTTGGGCAATGAGTTCCATGGAAATAAAGTCCACTGCATCGTTGAAATAGTCAAGCATTTCATACCGGGAGAATTTATTCTCGCCCGGATCTTTTAACCGCATCCGTGCCCGGGTAATAAGGATACTCGCTTTTGACATAGGGTTTTACCTCCTTTACACTTTGAAAATCAAGCGCTGGCGTAGCTCGGTCCGTTCCCGGCCAGCAGCTAAACGATAAACCGCCGGAGCGATCATAGATAATAACTCATCATTGGATTTTGAAGCAGGATCGTCAAGGATAAGCTGCATAAATTGAAGCATGAGTTCAGTAAAAGCATCAGGTAATGGCACATTGTCCGATACAGATGTGACTTGCAAATGGCGTTTGTACAAAATGCTTACTACTGCCGCATCTGCATATATTTCATTGCCTAACAGCTGATATTCACCGCGGCCCGGCTTGCGATGGAGCGGCGCATGTCGCCAGCCATCCTCGACTGCCACCAACGATTGAAAGTCCGCCGGCAACTCGCCGACGCCTGCCACCAGCGGCACTGCAATTCTTTTAACTAAGAGATTGGAGCTAATACTGTCAAGCGCTGTCGACACTAATGTCAACACACTTTCCAGAGCATCAAGCAAGCTATAATCACTGATTTTAGCCTTATAGGTATCACCCAGCTTAAACCGGGCTTTATGCAAAAGCTGCTCAACAGTCATAACTATATACCACCTTCAGAGCAGCGATACTCCGGATTAAGCCGGAAAAATAAACGGTAGCAGCGGTCTGCCCATTGATCGTCACCGGCCATTTCCGCCTGAAATCCTTCGCGCAGCAAGGGATCTGCCTGCAGAAGAGCAGGAGTAACAGAGCCGAATTTACGCATTGTTTTATCCAAAGTAAAACCCTTACCGATAATTTTCTTTTCTTCATGGCAATATTGCCTAAGCGCGGTATCATCAACATGGTTGGTCAGGATAATTTTATTGCCTTCCTGTCGGATCTCTTGCCCAACAATCAATCGCCAACACCTTCCTTACTAAATTAACAGGGAGGGTTTCCCCTCCCCATACGCACTGATAAAATTAACCGGCAGTACCAATCCCAGTCATCGCCGCATGCGCTTCCTTCGACCGGCACCGGAGCGTCACCTCGCCGGTAATTGCCTTTTCAAACCGCTTGCCCTTCTTGCCCAATTCCTCGACATGGAACGGGATCAGAAATGCCGGCTTGAAATACTGCGGGTCAATGATTTCCACCCGGCGCCCTGTAGTCTTGAGCGCACCCAATTTGCCGGTACCGGGATCAACCGCCCGGTTAATCATCCGGTGCGGCATCAGTTTAATAACACCGGCATCCGATTCATAGAAGTCCAGCGGGGCAATCGCCTTTTTCTCTTTTTGGCTCCGCTGCTTGGAAGTACCGGAATCAGCCCCGAAAGTATTATTCGCTTTTCGTTTTTCACTCATCGACATGACAGCGATTTTGGGATTGCCGCCGGCCGTCCATGCCTTTTCAATAGCATCGTTGAAGCCTTCTTCATCGAACACGCTGGCCGGCGTCCGGGTAGACGTGTCAATGACATTGACCGTATTGAAATACGGAATGCCCCCCATCCGGCCCGGGACAGACGCGGTATGCTGGGCAGTCGAATCCGACGTGACTAAAACAGCCTCCAGGTCCATGGCAATGCCTTTCATGTATTTGTCCAACTGATACAGAACCTCGTCTTTGACGCCATATTTCTTGACCGCCTTTTGGGTCGTCGTGATATAGAACACCCGGTCAAAGATTTGGGTATGATTGTCGATTCTGGACCGGGCATCCACTTCCTCCGGCACATAGTCGGACCCTTCCAACTGCGGGTCATTTTGAGGGGTCGGCAGCGCATCATTTAGTTCCGATACCGTGGTATTGTCCGCCTTGCCCCTACCAAACATGGTCAGCAGCGGCGTGTCGTCGGGGGCGATGTTAGTAATTAAATCTGAAATATCCTCTACCGTACCGACAGTGGTATAACTATGAGATCCTTTAGCCATTATTGTCATTCCTCCTAATCATTGTTTTATATTTGTTCCCGGCATTAGCCGAGATTGGCAATCCTATCAGCAAAGCCAGTACGCTTGTAATACTCAATGCGTTCATCCTGGTTCATTTTCCCAATCTCCTTGGGATTTAGTTTCTCTTTAACTTCCTTGTCATTGCTGGGTTTTAAGATCTGAGGCGGAACCTGCTTTGGCTCCTTGCCTACTCCGGTCTTTTTAGCGAAATATTCGCGCCGGCACTCTTCCCAGTATCCCTTAATTATGGGAATATCTTCTTTGGTAAGCTGATTCTGACTGAGCCGCTGAATAGCGGCGGCAATGGGGGCCGCCTGTTGATAAGGCAGTGTCTGCAGGTGCTCTGCCGCCAACTTGTCAATGCCAGCAAAATCAGCGCCGTCTGTTTTCCGTGTAGCCGCAACCTCAGCAGCAAACAACTCATTTGTCTGTTTTTGCTTAGCTTCCCGGGCTTGGGTTTGCGTAGCAACATCAGCTTTCGCCCGGTCCAGCTTCGCGATCTGCTGGAAAAGCAGCGCCTGGTGCTCAGCAGAGAACGGGTCATATTCTTCGCCTTTTTTTTCAAGAATCTTGGCCACTTCCTGCATCGCTGCATCGGTGACATCTGACGCGACTTCAGCTTCTTCTGTAGATTTCTCCTTCTTCTCGGGTTCCTTAGTTTCAGGCTGCTTAGCCTGGCTCGCAACTAAAGCCCGATAGAACGGCATAGCCTCCGGGGGAATCCGCGCAGGGTCAAGCTTGGTAATGTCGGCAAGCGAAAGTTCTGCGGGCGAATAAAAAGACGGCTTCTTCTCGCCGTCATCATCCTCGCTAGCTTTCTGTTGTTCGGTGCCAATCTCTTGCTTTTCTTTCTCACCCCCTTTGCCGGCGTCATCGTCCCCGCTTTCGTCGATATATTCCAGGCGGCCATCTTTAAGACCAAGCTTGCCGGGTAGCGCCAGTGGATCATCGGTAGGCTCATTGTCCTCCCCTACATCATCGCCAGGGTCAATATCAGTATCATCAATATCCTCCTGGCCGCCGGTGCCCGCAACTTCGCCGCCTTCCCCTTCGGCCTCGGCGAAAACTTGCAGGCCAAATATTTTGAGCTTAAATTCTTCCATGGTTGCTCATTCCTCCCAAATAAAATTGACGGCTATTCGCCGCCCTTATCAGCATCTAAAACCTGTTGCGCTACCTTCCCCCCGTTTATAGCGGCAGCCAGCGCATGGACAAACTCCCCCACGGCCACCGCTTTATATTTCAAGGCTACTACCTGCTCATCCGGTGTATCAGGCAATACCTTGAGCAGCCCCTGGCGGTATTCCTGCAGCCAAGAGCGCGTCCAGGCCAAGACCTGCGCCGCCGTCTCCCCCTGGAGCACCTGGGCCTCCAGTTTGGCTTTCTGCTCCCTGTCCAATCGGCACCCCTCCTTTCTCTGCCGCCTTGGCCGCTGCTTGCAAATCCATATTCATTACAAACTCATCCGGAGTTGCCTGATAGCCATGATCCTGAAGTATTTGAGCCTTTACGCCAGGCGGCAGATTGTCAAAATCAATACGCAATGACATTGACGTCTTGACTTCCGGTCCCTTCTCCTCTTGTCCCATCTGCTGCATCAGTTGTTCGGGATCGGTGACATAGTCATCAGAATTCTTATAGCCCATCTCCTCAATCAGCTTCTTGACGCAGTTATACACATTGACCGGAGTGGCAATGCGCATCTGCAGCAATTGCGGATACATACCTAGTAATAACTGCAACTGCTGAACATTCGTCTCCTTCGTCCCCGTCCCAATGCCGGCCGAAATAACAAAATCAAAATCACCAGCCAAGTTTGCCGGGTTAATCCGCAGCGTCTTGTTCGTAAGTAAGATGGTAGTGTCATCATCAATGTACATCTGATTGAGCATCGCAATATACTTGAACAGCTGCACAAAGCCTGTCTCGGCAAATATCCGGGCAATCAACTCCAGCCGCTGATTGGCTGCCCCCATGATCATTGATACCCCGGTGGCCGTCTTATTTAGGCTATTTCCGTCAGTGCCCTGGTTATAGCGGGTAATTCCAGTCTTGTTTTCCTTCTGTCCCTCCAAATACTCCATGAAAGGCATCGTCAGCGGATGGATCTGGCTGTTCGGAATCGGGAATACCGCGTTATGGGGATCGCCGTTGACACGCCAGTATTGCCGGCCCTCCAGCAGGTCATCGATATCCTGAAACTTCGTCATGTCCACCGCCGCCTGCGGCGTATTGGCCAGCGTGATATTGTAGACCAGTAGCCGCAGCAGCGCCGTCTTAAGGTGCTGAATCTGAGCAATCATCTCACTAAAGCCGCGCTCGGCAAACAACTGATGCGGGTCCAGCGTCGGTGACAACGAAAAGAACGGATGTCGGCCAACAGCGTTTTCCTCAATCCGCAGCAAGATGTCGCCAGACCACCAGACAATGATATCCTCTAGCAAGCCGTCATCATTTACATCATACTTAACGTAGGTCTCGCGGATCTCAACTTTCTTGTTGGGCGTGTCATCATTGGCATCCCAATCTTGCTGATAGGTAAAGCGCCGTGTCTTTTCATCAAGCCGGGTATAGGTCAGGGCATCCAGTTTCTTCTCATCGTCTTCGGTCAGCTTCCGATATTCGCTGGCCTTCACCTTGCGCCGAATAGCATCCAGGGTCACAGCCTGTACATGCTCGGAGAAGTCCAGGTCATCCACATCCCGGGCATCCGGTGCAAACCGAAATTCGCTGGCCAGGAGGAAATCAATCACCGGCTGGTTTTTAATTACCTTCTCCTCCTGCCACTGAACATTAAAAAGACCAGGAGCAATCTCCTCGGCCTCAAGTATCTGGACATTCTTCTTTTGTGTCTGCAGCAAGTCCATTTCTTCCACTGTCATCTGCTGCACATAGGCCACCGGCTTTGTCTCACGTTCCCAATAACATTTCGTCGTGGCCATGTTGGTAATGAGCGCATACTTCATCCAGTTATGGAACTTCAGGAAACCTTTATTCCGCCGCTGGATCTGATAGTCAATCAATTCCTGCATGGTCTCGGCATTCGTCACATCGTCTTCCTGCGTGCCTTGGATCTGAATGATCGACTGGCCGCCGAAGAATATTTTCATGAGCGAAGGCATCACCCATTCGATCGTATCGGCCACATCGGACGCCGTGAGGCTCGACACCTCTGACAGACGCTCAAACATTTTGGCGTAGAAGGCTTCTTTGGCATAATAAATATCAATGCGCTCCGCTACCTTGGGTTCAATTTCTTCCTCATAATAGCGTTGGGCTGCCAAATGACGGTTTTTGAGATAGTCCATCAACTTTTCTTCCTGCTCAGCATTGAGCCGTATAGCCTTTGCCATATTTCACCCCCTCCTTACATGATAAATACATAGCCTTTTGCTATATCCCCAACCGTAATCCAGCCCGGTAAAACTACGATATCGCGGGCTTTGACTTCGATATTGCCAGGCAAGACGATTTGCCCTATCGCCTGAACAACAATAGAGCCGGGTAAGAATGGCTGAATAACATTGAGAATACTCCCTGGCAGCACAATAGCCGCGCGAACCTCCATATACCCATATAAAATGGCTGCCGCCTCACACCTTAAAGTAATACTGCCTGGTAAAAAACGATTCTCGCGAACGGTAATCAAGCCAGGTAAAACCGCTTCGCTGTCAATGGTTTGAACACCTATAGAACCGGGTAATCGCCCCTGCCCCCAGGCACGGATAAAAACAGAACCAGGTAACTCCCTTGTGCCCATAAATTGCGGAATCACCATCGTACCGGACAATACCGACAATGCATTAGCGCGAACAATAATAGAGCCCGGCAAGTCGACGCTACCCGCAAACTCCCGCACATAAATATTACCGACCATTTGTCTCCAGGCATTGCGCCGAATCTGCACAGCCCCCGGCAGATACCTGTTGCCAATATACTGCTCAATAGCAATAGTACCTAGTAACATAAGATTTCGCTGGTTTCTTACAACCAGGCTGCCATACAAAACCCGCATCTGGACCCTATTAATAATCCATAACGATCCAGGTAAGTTAAAGGACCGGTTCTTACCGTCAATGATCACACTACCTGGCAGATAGGTTTCCGCTAACCGTAGTATACTAATATTCCCTGGCAGCGTTCGCATACCGGCCTGCGCAACACGGGTATCCTCATATTCAAAAATAAAAGCTGGTGATGTAGCCGATTCTGCCGTCGCTAGGCGAGTAAATACATCCGCCTCAATAGCAATAGTAATCCAAAGAGATTCTGCCCACAAACTAAAATAAGCCTCAGACAAGTCAATAAGCTGCTCGCCTACGCCAGTTAGGGTAATGGTGCGTATAAGTTCACCCTGCTCAGGCTGATTGTCCCAAGTAAGACTATATTCATCAAACTCTGGGGATGCGTATATCTGCAAAGTGCATGTGGCCTCAGTAAGCTTATTCAGCTTTAATATAGCGCCAATCGTTTCGCCGTACTCCGGCACCGCCGGGGCTGAGAATGACAAGAAAGCCACCTGCTTCCCCTGCTGACTAAGCATCTCATGCTCCCGGCAGTAATTCATATATGGATTTTCCGAATTGACAAAAGCATCTATAACCGTATCGGCTGTTGCCGCATACACCGGCGGCCGCTGAATCGCATACCGGGCCTGCATGGTGTTTTGCATCACCTTTACGTCACCTCGCCTTTAGCCCGGAGCGTAAACACACCGCCTGTCCGGCTTTTGCGGTCTGTTTTGAGACGAGCCCAAAAGTCAGCCGCTGATCCATCGTTAAGCATCAGAACCGGCATTGTAGTTACCGGACGCGTAAAATCCATCGTAGAATCAAATTCCACTGTAACCTCCGGCTGCTCCATCCCCGGGATAGTGGGCATAGAATCAGCGGTTACTGTTAGGGACTGCAGGTTTTGCCCAGTGGTATTGCTGAGCTTAATCGCTTGCGGAGAGCTGTTGGCCCCGGCAATCATAACACCAAAATCCAAGTACCGGAGGACATTCCCCTTATCATCAGCAAACGGACCATCCTGGTCCTCGAACAAAAGCCCATAATACTGGCCGACAAAATCAAAATCAGTAACAGCTACCTCGCCTAAACTGTCCTGCACCTCTAAAGTCAGCGTATTTTGGTAGCCAACAAGGATATCCAGCTTATGCAAAGTATAAGCCACATTTATCGGCGGTATGGCATAGGCTGTCCACTCCGTGCGTGGCTCGCCGTTGACTTTTACCCGATACCGTACAAAGTCTCCGTCCGCATCCATGATGGTTGCCGTAAAATCAAGCCGGTTTAACACCCCGACCACAGCCGGCAGCGCATTGGTCCGGGTAACATACACGGTATAGGGTGTTCCTTCCTGGCCTTCGTCTTTGGTCTGAATGTCGATCGCATTGGTGCCAACAATCAGCCGATCGCTGGGGATAGTTTCCGCAATAGGATAACTACTACCATTGCTAGCATAAGCCGTTAAGGGCTCACCATTCACCAGTATCCGATAAAAGGCTTCGTCACCCTCGGCATCAGTGATGGTGGCGGTTAGCACGACATCCTGATTGTGGGTAGTGTCCGGAGTAATGTGGATATCGGTTATGGCCGGCGGGTAGTTTTCGGGCAGGATTACTGTGATGGATTTGAGATAAGCTATCTTTTTCGTTGCATATATTTCCGATTTAAACATAACAGCGTAGCTTGAACTTGATACATTTGGTGCCACCCAAACAACTTTGTCAATAGCTTTCATTTGCGTATTGTACCACCATACAGTGGTGCTGTTGCTAGGATTTGGCACTACCGTGGCATAGAGTCCCCCTCCAGAATATAGGTATACATATGTCCCTACCGTGTTGTTATTCCACCTCTGCAAATTTACTGCTGTTATGACCATGTCTTCGGGGATATATTCTGAAGAATAAGCGTAAAACCCATTATATGATACAGTTTTTACCACTGTAGCAGGATATATATTGGTATCACCATAACTACTCAAACTATCATCCAAATACACCGCAAAATCAATCCCTGTCGGCTGAAACACCTCTTGCCACTGGGCCTGCGTAATAGTGCTGATTTCTTCCGGCGTCATGCCTTTTTCAGCGATTTCGTTGATATCAACAGGACCCCAGCCATAAAGGGGCAAGGCTTCATAAAGTGCAAGAGTACCTAAATAAATTTGCGCACCATTAAGAGACGATATTATATTTAACCGATAATACAAATAAGCTGCCTGATTAGGAAAACTATAGCTTCTATTTAGTGAACTTGACCAATTTGCTTGATCTGTTTGCGTATCAAGAATTGTCCAATTAGTCCCATCATTACTTCCTAAAAAACTCCATGAGTTAGGTGTAGGTCCTGCGGATGCACCTGAGTTATCTATATTATATTTATTTACAACTATACCACTGCTAAACTTATACTGAATCCAAGCGCTGCCTGCACCAACGGATATCCAAAAAGTATCTTTATTGTTATCCATAGCTTTCCAAGCTTGATTTGAGGTACTGTTTTCACTACTTGCAGAAGCAACTCCACTGGGAGCAGTATTCGATGTCATTACCGGAATCATATTTACAGTACCGCTTTGATCAGGTGAATATCCAATAAAAACCTTATTACTTAACCACGTCTCCCCCCCATCAAAACTAACCAATACCCGCGCCCCAGACCCCTCCACATTTACCCCAATAATACCAGCCCGCCGGGCCAGCGGAATCCGGGTAGCCTCCGTCGTCGTAATTACAGTGGAATCCACGCCCTCCGGGAGCACGGCACAGGGTCTGACAGACAGGTCTGTAGCGATCTCAAAGCTGCCGCCGTAGCCCTCAGTTGTGTCTAAAATGCGCACAATGGTGTCTGACATTTCACCTCACCTCTAACTATCGTATATTAAACTCAATCTGCCAGGTCTGCCCGCCGGGCAATTCAGTCGGCAGTTTAAACTCGGCGCTGCAATACATCACACTCAGTTCACGGCAGATATCATGCTCTGGCGTAAGCTCCAGCTGTAAATAGCCAGGTCCGGCCACCGGAAACACATACGCGATCTTCACACGGCAATCATCCACCTGGCGCGTATAGCCAATATCATACTGTATAATCCGATTGCCGACACCACCCGCGCCGGCGCAAAACTCGGCGTGTTTAAAAGTAAAATAATCATCTGGCCGGCCGCATAAACTCCGTTCCCCTAACTGCAGGCGAATAGGAGATACATTCAAATACAGAACCCCGGCCGCCATATCAAAAAACACCGTGTCCTGTGGGCCAATCAGCATGAGCCGGACAAGATTTTCCTGCGAGATTCGACTAAAAGGATGCAGCCCCTCCCGCAGCCGTTCGCCATTGTTCAGCGTTGCTTCCCAAAAATACCTTTGCATATAGGTCTCCTTATGTGTACTGATAACCCCACTTAACCAAAAAATTGCGCGGTATCGCGTTCCCCTGGGCATCCTTGCCCAGGGCCTTAGCATTTAGCGGCGGCCGCATGACCAACTGCAAAGAAACAAAATTTCGCTTCGTATCTGTAGCAGACGGATTGCCATCATTAGCGTAACCGCCAATCTCGCCGGTTGCCGTCCCCACGGCACTAAGCGGGTGCTCATAGCCAGTAGTGCCCGCATCCGCGTATTGCACCCCGTGAGTGCCGCCAATAGCAATAAACTCACTTTCATTCTTAGTTATATTTCTCACCTGAGTCCACTTCTGCCGCACAACATCCAGCCCATCACCACCACCAGAATCCTTGAGCGTGATCTTGACATTCTGCATATTGCTTACATCGGCAGCGCCACCGTAATTATTCCAAATATCCAGCGCCAATACGACTGAAGACTCACCTGCAGTCACCACCCCAACCGGCCAAGAGGTAATCTCCGTAGCTGGATTCGACGTACTTCTAAGAGAGATAATCGGTTCTGACATTTTCTCATTCCTCCAGTGTTATGATAATTTGGATTGTTAAACTACTCGTGCCCCCCTCCGCACAATAGAGCCTGAACACATCGCCTGGCATCACAGAGCCGGTGACTGGTAGCTCTGTGTAAACCTCACCGGCTGGCAAAACAAACAACTGGCCATCTACCCGCTGCCAGTTGTTTGCTTGCGCCCGATACTCGACTTTGCCTTGTTGCTCAACATAGAACTTTGTATCAACGGCACTAGGTGCTTGCGCATTAACCTGTACCTGCTGAATACGGCCAAGCCAGGGGAAGGCAACCTCTGTCTCATAAGGGCCAACCGGCATATCAGCTACTAAAAATACCATAGCCTTTTGCTGACTGTACCCATCACCCCTGCATTTTAGTGTCTCCCAGCCCATTACCCAGCCCCCCTGACAAGACAACGATACGGGCCTGTGGCCTGAATAGAGAATGTTTTCGTCGGGATAATGACTTCATTGAACTTTTCGCCCTGCTTAATCCGGACAAGCGTGTAACCCACATCAAGAATTATTTCCTGTGGGTTTTCCTGCGTCGAATCATTTACCACCTCAATACTCACCACATTATAAGCATAAGTTTTGGCAATGCTTGTAGCGCCTTCAAACGCATCATACATCACACCAAGATAAATCTTCACTCTAACCACCTCCTTATAGGCGTCCCGCCTTGGGTATGTTGGCTTTCCTTTGCTTAGCGGCATCAATCAAATATCGCATCGTATAAAGCCCATACCGCTCAGCATCAGAAGCATGGTCTTGTTGCTTCAGTGGCTTATCTTCACCGCGCTGCTGGGCCTTAACATCCCAGCAATAAGCTGACTTTTCTTTAAGTAAATTAATGCAACGCTCATGAATGTGGTACAGTCCATCATTAAGCAAGTTGCCGACATGCTCAATGCCTGGCAAAACATCGTTCTCAGCCTCAATGACCGGGAAACCATCTTTTCGCAGCTGAACGATTAGAGCCTTGGCGTTCGGGTCCACGATTACCGGCAAACGTTTGTTAACGGTGAATGCCTGAAGATCATTTGAATATTCGCCTGTCGTTTTTTGCAAACCCGTTTCCTTGCTATTGTAATAATATTCAGCGGCAGTATAGAACTTTTCGCCATCAAATCCCTGGCGAAGAAAAGCCGTCGGATTACCGGTTCCATGGTCAATGGCAATCCATTCATTCATCAACCGGGGAATGGTTTTGACCTTATGCTTTTCTTCGCTGAACATATCGTAGATCACCCCTTCCGCCATCACCCACAGCCCCAGGATATACCGCTTATAGAAAACCCCGGTGTACATGCGGCCATAGCGCGCCTTCACCCTCGCGCTTAGACTTAAGTTATCGTCCATCGTGAAGTGAAGATAAATGCCATTTAGTTCAACAATCTTATCAAGATAATCAACCTTAAACCAGTGATACGGCCCGGCCGGATTACAATTGAACCATAACTTGGCCCCTTCAACAGAACAGCGGGCAGTCGCCTGATTAACAAAAGATTGCGGCATCAGAGCCACTTCATCAAACAGCATACCGGCCAGCGTAATCCCCTGAATAAGGTCCTGGCTTCGCTCATCCTTACCGCCAAACATATAGAAAAAATTAACCCGGCCGCGCCGGGAGATTTCCAACATGTTTTCTGTTCGATGCTCTTTGACCCTGTACCTTAAGGATTTAAGCATCCGCTTGAGGGGCGCCAGCACATTGCGCCGGAAGGAGCCAATCGTTTTTCCAGCCATACCCAGGTTTTCACCGTCAAACTCGTCCATCCCCCACTGAACATAGGCAAGCGACATTGATACGGTTTTGCCCGACCTGACAGCGCCGTCAGCAATGAGAATGTCCTTTTGGTGGACCGGCGAATTCGGCAGCCACCATGTTAATACCTGAAGTTGCTTCCTGGAAAAGGGCTCAAACTTAAATGGTTTCACCTTAAGCGCCATCGTCATCCCACACTTCCGGAGCTTTCCCTTTTAAAGCAGCAAGGAAAGTGTCCTCTTCTCCCTGTTCTTCAGTGCCATCATCCCCCTTAATCCGCGCAACCTCAGCCCTTAACTTATCAATCCGGGCCTGCTGCTCTTCGGTAGCCAGCTCACTCCGTAGCATTTCTTCATACCTGGACAACAATCCCTCTAGCGTCTTCATAGCTGCACTTTGCGCTTTTAGAAAGGTTGCTTGCCTGTCCCAGGAGAATTGGAATTCATATTCATATTCACACTCTTGGGCATCAGACTTAGTTTTGGTGGTACTTCTCTCTGTGTTTTTCTCATAAGACCGCTTCAATTCCTTAATCATTTCCTCTTTATCTTTGACGAACATGATCTTCTGGGCCCGGGCGATAGCCGTGTACTGAATAACAATATTCTCCCATAGCATCTCAAGCGGACTTTTCAGGTTGATACTTTCGACTATCTCACGGGTTTCATCATCATTGGGAAATATGCGCGCAAAAAAACCATGCTTCTCAGCCTTTTTATTACCAGGTGGGCCGCCTGGTCCGCCGCGATTACCAACGGCATTTTTATTGTTCTTGGGAGCACCATGTCCTTTTGCATTGTTGTTACCTTGGGGAGCGCCACATTTTTTCTTTTGTTGTACAACATTATCCGGACTTTGTTGTACAACATTGGCTAATTGTTGTACTACATTCCATTTATCACGCTGTTTCCAGACGGCAATCTTCTTTTCATCTTCGCTAAGTAGCTCAGCAATCTGGCGGTTAGAGATTTTGCCGTCATGCTCTCTATATATTTCAAATGCTCTATCACGATTAGGGCTTCGCTCTCGCGCCATTTACATAGTCACCACCTCCAGGCGTATTGTACTCCTCTATAACTGTGCTCGTCGATCCGCCAGCTCAGCCTGCTTCGAGGAGTTAAACCGGTCCTCGGTACTGAGATAACCGGTAATGCGCCGAATCCGCTTGATCGGAGACCTTTCAATAGCCCTGACGACAATCTCATCGCCGTCTACTACCAGCTCCAATTTGCCCAGTGTTTTACCCTTGGCCAGCCACAGCGCCTGCTCCTCAGCCAGTATCTGCCGAACCTCGTCCTCACTGATGCCATTGCTATAGTTCACAATTACCCCATCTATACCAAGAGTGTTATCGATAATCATTGCTATCACCTCGCTAAGTTAGTCATTTTGTTATTCCGGCACCGGCGCTCTTTTGGAGCTACTAGCAAGTCAGTCCGCATTAATTCCTGGTAATCAGTCTTTCGCGGCCGTCGTTTGAAGGTAATGCACCGCCTGTCAACCAGGTAGGCCTCGGTTTGGCAGAGCAGCTGGTCGACGGCATTAAACCGGCAGTCGGTTTGGTTGCAGTGGGGCATGGTGTCACCTCCTGGATTTGGGTATAAGAAAAGCGCCCCCCTCCCCCGAAGGACGCAACATGGATTTATATATATGAAATGTCATTCTATCATATTTTTGTCTTTTTTATATTGTAACTGCATATACATGTGAGCCCCTGCAAGTTGGCCTATTGGTGTAATAAATAAGGATGAATGCAAACAAAAATCACTCATCACTTTATCTAACAGAAATAATGGGATACATAAGATACCCATCCAAAGTATAGACATAAGTATGCTTAGAGAAACTTGATAATCACTATCTTTCCACGATTCTTTTAAGCATTGCCATAGTGAATTTTTTTTATCAAAAAAATAATATTGTGCGAAGAAAAGTCTAGTAAATATATACACTAACAATAGAATCATTACTGTTATAATCGGTAAGCCAAATTCAAAAGCAAGGGAATTTTTAAAGAAAAATGCGGTTAAAAAAAACATCATTGGAAGCATCAATAAGGTCCAATACAACAAAAAAATTATAATAGCGAGAATACAAGCCTTAACTAAAATGATGGGCTCACGAAAAGTATCCGTTAAATGATATTCTCTATTGGCTATTGCTTTAATTGTTACGCTGACAACAATAACATATAATAGATTTTCAGCGATTAGTATTATATTGCTCTGAAAGCCATCATTGTGAAAGTTAATTCGAATACTATCTAATAATACATAAAGCAGTGCAATCAGAATCCAAAATACTGGTCGTTTCAGAATTTCACAAAATGCATACCTGAACGCATCTGTGGTAGAAAGCATAGGCACCTCCTAGAAACTTTATTCTCCAGGTTGTAGAACTATCGTTCTGTTATCGTTTATAATCTTCGTTAAAAGGGAATAAATCCCTGCAGAAAAAAAGACCACCTTTACTGGCGACCTTTCTCATATCTACTTCATGCTACCATATTACCACGGAAAACTGGGGGTTTTAGTCCCCCTCTAAAATTAAAACTCACAATTCCTTATTATGGCGATTCTTACAGTCAGGCCAACAATTTCATACCACATTTCCTTAATCATATTCTCCGCCGGCACCACCCAGTACTCTCCCCGAACCGCTGCTACACCGGCGTAATCCACCCGGGCCGGCCGCCGTTCGGCAATATGTAAAACCGACACTCCTGGCGCAGTTCAAACAGTTGGCGCTTTTTCGGCCCGACAATGACCTTCACATCTTACTGTCGGCATGGTTATCAACTCCAAAATCTCTATTTTAGTGCAATCCAGCTTTGACACGTATTAAACACGTATGATATACTCAAACTATCAGGAGGGGATTCGTGTCATGCCGATGAAAGTCAGAGAAATACTTAAACTCTTAAAACAAGATGGCTGGTATGAAGTGGAACAGGAAGGCTCACATCGGCAGTTTAAGCATCCTGTTAAAAAAGGCAAAGTTACCGTGCCTGTTCATAGCAAAAACGATGACCTGACGCCTAGAACGGAGAAATCAATACTAAAACAAGCAGGGCTTATTTAATAGCGCTGCTTGCAAAGGAGGTTTATGTGGTGCGTGATTCTTATATTTATCCGGCAATCTTTGAGAAATCATTACAAGGTAAATACGGCGTTTCCTTTCCGGATCTTCCCGGTTGTATATCAATAGGCGATAATCTCCAGCATGCTCATGAAATGGCTAAAGAAGCGCTAGGGCTTCATCTGTGGGGAATGGAACGCGATGGTGATGATATCCCCGCACCGTCCTCTATTGATAGCATCGAATTAGCAGACGGCGAAGTAATCGGCCTAATTGAAGTCTGGATGCTGCCGATTCGGGCTGAGCTTGACAATCGTGCGGTCAAGAAAACCCTTACTATTCCTCGCTATCTCAATGATATAGCAGAAAAGCAAAATGTAAACTTCTCTAAAATACTACAATCTGCCTTAAAAGACCATCTCGGGTTACACGCTAAGAAAAAGCCTATAAAAAAACAGCCTTAGCGGCTGTCAGTTCCTTCGCTACTCAAAGCCGCCCTTTGCCGGAGCGGCTTTCTTTGCGTTCCTATCTCATGCTATTATTTTACCACAGCCAAAGTCAAAAAAGTGTCGCCAATTTGTCGCCATTTAAATAGCTTCCAATGCCACCACACCAAACAAAGCTACGGCAAACTTTTTAATAGCCTTGTTTTTGACTTCATATGCAGATTGCCGATGGCTATAGCTCAATTTCTCCGCAATCTCATCCTTATCCAGCCTCTCCACATACCACATAAAGAGCACGTCCCGGTACCTCTCACACCCCTGCGCCTGGTTAATCCCGGCAAGAGCCTCCTCGATCTTCTCGATCTCTTCTAGCGTCCGCTCCTTCATCTCCTGCCACTTCTGCAGCTGATACAATTGATTCAGCGTGTTCACCGGCTTAGAAGATCGGATACCAGTTACCTCTATGTTTACGGCTGAAACCGCACCCGGGGCAGTTTGCATTTTCAGTCGACCAATCATACGGTTAGCATGATTAATACTTTGCTGTAATTCACGGTAATACCGTAGGTAGTTTTCTGCTTCTCTAATGCAATTCATGCTGCACCCCCACCCCCAAATAATATAAACGCAGATTAGGGCGGACTAGCTGCCCTTTTTGATATAAACTTATTACTATAGACATCCTATATTTAATTAAAACAGAAACGAGAATTCACTCCGTTATTTGTGTTGGCTTCCTGCATACCATGCAGGAAGCCTTATCCAACCTTCTCCCCAAACTCCACCGGGTTATACTGCGGCTCCAACCGCCGCGGCTTCCGTGTAATCTCCTCAAACGGCATATCCGGTATTTCAGCCTTTCTGTTCAGTTCAAGCTCCCCGCATATGTCTACCGTCACCCTCTGGCCTTTTGCTGCAATCTCGGCCTCAATTCGGGCGATGTCGGCGGCTGTAGCCTTGCGGGTCACTACGTCGCCATGCTGGGTAGCAAAATAGGTTTCCTGCTCCTTTATAAATTCCTCCATCGGCTTTATGCATCGAATAGGTACACTGCAATATTCCATGTCTACCCCTCCCAAATCTCGATCTCAGTCCTCTTAGCCCCTTTAGCAAAACACCAGTCAACGTCAATTGCGTCTGCGTTATCATCTTGCAGCACTCCAGCCTTTACTAGACCATCCAAAATGAACTTAGGAGCATAATTATCTTTATCCCTACGCCTGCTGTCTGTGAAAAAATAAGTAATGCGTATCACAGCTTTAGCGAACTGCTTATTATTAACTTTTGCCTTGACCGCAGTTGCCCAAACTTCAAGTTCCCATTGCTTTTTAAACTGACGCAGTCTTGTCCAATGTAGGCGTGTCCACCGGTTAATACTGGGTGGAACATCTGGGACGGTGAGTTTAATCAACACTTTATTCATGCACTCTCCCGCAAACTCTTGCCAGAGAAATTAATTACCTTTGACGTACCTTTCAGCCGGTCATAAACCCGTTCCGCATATTTGCCCTTTAACTCATCGGCGCTCAGATTCGTGGTGATGATAACCGGCTTCATCCGGTTATACCGTTCGCTGATAATGGCGTCCACCTTAGACAATACCCATTCCTGATGATACTCGGCGCCCAGATCATCCAACACCAGCAGGACGGTATTCCGTATCCGATCTTCATAGGCCAGCCACTCCTCCTTATTCCTGGCCTTCATGGTGAAGATATTGTCAAGCATGCTGACCATCGGCACAAACAGCCCACTATGACCAGTCTTTAAATGCTCGACCAATACGGCTACTGCCATGCTGGTTTTCATTGTCCCGACTGGGCCTTTGAGTATCATACCGATTCCAGACTCCCGGTTTTCTTGCATATTGGCTATATATTGCTTAACCTGCGCATACTGGCTTTGCACCTGCACAGGAATCCCCTTTCGTTCCATTTCCGCAAATGTGCAGTGCCAGTACCGGCGGTAAATACCACGCTTTTCAAGATCAGCATATGAAACCTGATCGCGGTCAGAGGGTATCAGGTTCGTTTTCCCAGTCTGTATTTGATTTTGCCGGGCTCCCTCTGCTGCTTCTCTGGCCTTGTTTACTACCGCCGCTATGGCTGGATTTATCCCCTCTCTCACATTTATCAACCTCCCACGGCTTTGTTTTAAAGCCATTTACTCCCCAGTTACTGAGCACAGATTCGATAAAGCCAAGTTTACGCACATTGGCCATAACCGCTTCCTCGATAGCGGCCAGTACCCATTCAGCCGTATACATTTCAGTCAAGGTATCCAGCTTTTTTGCCGCGATGTCATTTAGCACGCCGATGTTGTTTTGATATGCAAGCAGGACCTTGTCCTCCTCGCGCGCGCGTATATTCTTTTCTTTACTTTCTTCTTCTTTCTTTTCTTTCTTTTCTTTTATAGCATTGCTCCCGCATTGCGTCTGCATTGCCTTTGTATTAACCTCGCATGTTTCAGCATTATTAGAATCCTGTTTCCCCTTATTCCACCTGGCATTAGCGGCATTTCTGGCCTGATCTGTTTTTGCATCCTTTTTACTCATCCGGCGAAAAAGAGACTCACTCCAGAAGGCTTTACCGTCACTTTGAAAAAGGCGAAATTCGTTAATGCAGTTTTGCACAAATTCTTCTGCTTCTGATGCGCTGCACTGCATCTGCATTGCGAGTGCATTCCAGACGTATTTCGTCAGCATAATGCGATAGTCGGATTGTTCGCGTAACATTTCAATAAGAATCCAGTAACGTCCATAGCCTTCCATACCATATACACTGCGCAAGGCTAATATCTTAGGATCATGGCGAGCGTTACAATCATGGGAGAAGTAAAATGCATCTTTCATAGCTTTTTCTCCGTTCCCATGAATTCCTTAAGGCTGTGATTACTTATTAAACTTAGCAAGAATGTCATAAACCTCACCCCTCCCACAAGAGACGGCCACAGCTGACCGCCTCTCCCACCAACATGTTAAGATGCTTGTTTACTATCTGGGCCTGTTTTTGGGCTTTCTCAGCAACCCGCCTCCTCTTCCACATCCGGGTCGTATTCTTCCATCGTGTCATCTTCATAAATCAGATGATCAATGCGGTCGAAGATGCAAGGCCGCTCATCCAGTAATGCCTCGGCTCCGAAATAGTCAAATAAACTTAGTTTCCCGTTTCTCCGCGCTATTTGGATGTTTTGAATTTCCTGCGCCATTCCCATACTCATGTAAAGGCGCCAGAACTTTGGATGAGTACGCCTGAGCATTGCCATGATTATTGGGATATAGCAAGTCCGTACCGCACCCCATGCAGCCATTTCGCTTGATTTTATGACAAACCCCTTTATTGTCTGTCCATCCCATATCATACAAAGAGGCATACGGAACATTGAAACGATGAATGTACTCCCAGATATCATCGTCGGTCCAAATAGAAAGTGGATTACAATGCCAAAAGGGGTCCTTACCCAGATGATTCCGGTGAGATTCAAACAGATATCCGCGAGTAATAAAATTGGTCTGCCTGGTCCTGGATTCTGCCGCCATTAGTCCTTTAAAAACGACATCAACATCATATTCAACCTGCAGCCGCTCGGAAGGTTCTTTTTTTAAAAGGTCGCAGCACGCCTGACTGAATTTCACCTGACGGAGCAGCCTATAATAGGCCAAAAGCTTTTCATCCTGACTTATGCTTTGTGAGAAACGGAGAAAACAGTCAATATTAATTCGCCTGGCCTTTAGCTTTGATCTTGCTTTCCCCAACAGCGGCCAGCCATATTGATCTATGCACCACCAGAAGTTCATTTTTGTTCCTACTGGCCAGATAAGGCGCTCTCTGGTGAATTTGTCCATCAGCTGAGCCGGGCAGGCCCTTTCTAAAGCCTCAGTGCTTTTGAGTTTGCCATCCTCTTTCAGTACCGACTTAACCTGTTTCGTGGTTATAAAGTATTCCAATATCTCTTGCTGCGCTTTATACTTTAGCCCCGCTGATTCTGTGAGACTTGGTGTCGCTTCGTAAAAATTACCGCGGCCCCATTCCAAGGAAATTCGCTTTGCAAAGCTCAGGCACTCAGGATATTCGACACCAGTATTACCATAGATGACAATAAGACGGTCCTGCCACTCCGGGAAATGGGTTCGGATCAAGTGCCAAAGTACCGTACTGTCTTTCCCGGCCGAAAAAGCCACAGCTGGTCGATGTTTGCAAACTTTCAGGGCCGAAGCTATTGCTGCTACGCCTGATTTAATTTTGTAATCCAAGTCTTTGCATTGCTCTATTTCAAGATCATGATAGGAGATAAACATTTTTCCACTCCCCCAGCTCGCCCAGCTTATTTATCAATCAAAGTTTCGTATTGGACAAATGACATGAATATAGTTCTCGTCATTGTCCGCAGTTATAGTGCCTGGGTTTAGCGGTTTATTAAAAGAAAGGATAACCTGCTCACAATCAAGTGACTTTAAGCACTCAACAACTTGGGTCCCGTCTAAACGGATATTTATTGGTAATCCATCAACCCCGGCCGGGATTTGCTCGAAAGCAATTCCCTTTGCGGCGCTATTGCCCTGAATTACGATTTCTTCTTGACCGAAAGTTAAATTGATATTATTGGTCGTAATGTTTTGCTCTTTACTAAGACTAATGACAGATAGGCGATCTATGGCACTCAATAGCTCTTGTCGCTCGACAGTAACACGCAGCGATAATTCTATCGGTATTACTCTATCAACATCGGGGAATTCACCTGATATAATCTGAGACTGATAATACAGTTGATCAGTCTCAAACACTACCTTACCCGACATGCTAAATAAGGTTATTTCTTCATCAGCCTCGACCAAACTGGATACATCAGCTAAGGACTTAACTGTGATAATAAAATCATTGGTCTTACCGGAAACATTAAATTTTTTTCTTGAAAGCCGATGCGTGTCAGTGCCAGTTGCCACTAATTCATTCTCACTGAATTTAAAATTAATCCCAGCAAAAATAGGCCGCGCCGTTGTATCTGCAACTGCATATCCCATCTTACGATAAATTTCATGCAATACATTGCCTTTTACTAGCGAGGAGTTTTCATTTACCAGCGACTCTATTTCGGGATATAAAATGGCATCCATAAGAAGAATGTCATAGACAGCCTTACTGCTCCCCTTAACGGTTAACATATTGTCTTTAACCCCGGTTTTCAATGTAATTTCATTGCCGGGCATACGCTTTATAAGGTCATACAGTAACTTACCAGAAATGAGGACCTTGCCGGATTCAACAACCTGGGCGCTTACGTCGTACCGAATTACTACCTCATAATTGGTAGCTACAAATTGAACTTTATCACCTTCGGCTTTGATGAGAATCCCGCTCAAAACTGAACTAAGAAGCTTCCCGGAGATTACCTTGTTCGCCGCCTGGACCGCTCGCTCCAGCTCCTTGCCGTTGAACCGGATTTCCATCAAGATCCGCCTCCTTAAATAAATTCATGGTTATCGGTGGATGCACTTCCCCGCAGTCCGGGCACTTCTTAGGCGCATCGTTCATTTTCAGATACCTCCGGTTTCCCGGCCAGGGCACTTAGGCAGCCCTGGCATACGTTTTTACCTTTAAAAGTTGCAATATCCTTGGCCTCCCCGCAAAAGATGCAGGCCGGCTGATACTTCCGGAAGATGATCCGGTCACCTTCCACATAGATCTCCAGAGGGTCTTTCTCCTCAATATTCAGGGTCCTACGTAACTCACGGGGAATAACTATCCTGCCAAGCTCGTCGACCTTGCGCACTATACCTGTCGACTTCATGCGGCATCCCCCCGTTCTGCTTTTAAATAGTCAACAACCATTTGGACAGCTTTAAGGTTCAATGCGACATCATCCGGAATTTCAATACTGAACTCCTCTTCATATAACATAGTTAGCTCAACCATATCAAAAGAATCTGCGCCCAGATCGGTAATAATATTGGCATCCATCGTGACTTCAGCCGGATCGACGCCAAGCTGTTCAACAATAATCGATTTTACTTTATCAAACATACTCACTGTAATTCCTCCCCACTATTTCATATCAAGAAATCGCTTCACGATCTTATACTGCTCTGTAAGACTCAAGCCTGGAGTAAAGAGCCGGCTCGGCGGCTCAAACTCCAATTCTAATTGTCTGGATATCGGCCGGGATGGCGCCAGGCTCTGAGCCTGGCTTGCCGCCCAGCAGACCGGCCCGTAACTGCGGTCGATGGATAACGGGTCGTTAAGTAGCCGTCTGCATCGTTTGCATTTCACACGTAGACCTCTCACGGGATTCTATAAAGCGCAAAATTCTCCGTCTTGCCGAATCCATACTTAATCCATACACCATGCCGACTGCTTTCCATGTCTCTCCGCCAGCACGCATATTGACCATATCCTGGACATCTGACTCGCTTAACACATTAAATTTCCTATCGCCGGCATAGCGTCCCCGGGCAAGGTGTTCAAATGCGGTCTCTATTGTTATAAAGCGCGGACTCATCAGGGCAAGTGCAAAAGCGTACCAATTCTCTGTCACACAACCTGCACCTCCCCGGATTCTGGTTGTATTGCCATTATGCATTACCTCCGATTGCAGCCGCCAGAATTTCATCATCAGTAGGCTGGTCATCAACCACAACGCCTTCGGCATCAATCGTCGCACCGTCCGCATATTCAAACGCGGTATTGCCATCAGCATCCTGGCTTACCACCGCCTGGTCAGCTTGTAGGCTTGTCTGCATTTCTATGGATAATATGCCATACTTGCTCAGCAGCCGCTTTAAGACCGTTTTAATAGCCATGGCATGAAAATCATCAGCCCACTTACCAGACCCTTTTTTATATGTCTGGCTGAATTTTTTAGCGTGCCTTTCGATTTCGCCCTTGGTCATATACAAGTACTTTTCAAAGCCATTTAGTAACTTAAAATAGGCCATATATCCGACAATTTTGTCTGACGTCTGTTCGCCAAACTCAACCTCGCCGGTAAAGCGGTTAATGCCTTTGATCTCCCCCTCATAAACCTCGCAGGCATTAATCGTCTTGTACTGACCGGTACGCATTGCCAGCTGAATATATCCCTTATAACCAAGTTGAAACTGCGCTTGGTTAACCCAAATTTCCGAGCCATCTGGCAGTTTCTTTTTGGTGTTATATGGCACGATGTAAGCAAACCCCAGATTAGGATCAACCGGCAAATCCAAGGCCGCGGCTATGGCGCCGGCCGCAATAATAGTTTGCGGTTCCGCTTTTTGCAGTTGAGCATTGCCGTTAGTTACCGATATCAGACTGGACATGAAGCCGGCCGCTTTTTTGCCAAGCAATTCTTCAAACCGCTTCCGCACATTGGCATTGCCAAGCATTGCCTTTAAACCAACTTCTTTTTCCCCGGCGGCCGGAGCATGATTAGCCCCGGCCATTCTATTTACAAGAGCAGCATTGCTACCGTTAACACTGGCCACTGTCATTCCTCCCTACTTCACGCTAAACCGCCGCGACGGCTTGCCTTGCTTAACATACCGCTTATATAGTTCAGGGTGCTCTGTCTTAAACAGTTCGGTGTCAAACCCGATCCGACCAGCTACATTAGACCACTTCACTAATCGCTCACCGGACCGGCCCCGCTCGTTATCGCCCAGCATCTTGATCAGCGCGTTCTGAGCTTCTTGTTTGCGCTCCTTGGCAACTTTTTCCTCTTTGCTGGCCTGTTCATATTGACCAATCCACAACTCAGACGTTTCGTGCAGTTCTACCTCGCGACCATTGGCCTCTGGATACATCCTTAACAACGCGTCTGTGCAGGCATTAGTGCCGTCGATCTGCGGCATGGTGCCGTTTATAACGTGCTGCCAAAACGCTTCTTCTATCTCTATCAGACGCTGAATCAATTTTTCGTTGCGCTCAATTAGTTTATATAGGAACCGATTGCCGCCGATTAGGCAGGCAATCCACCATGCCTCATATCCGGTCACGGCCATATAATGCTGGCACTGGATATAATAGGCGTCCGGCAATGTGTCGCCGTCCCACTCGGCCCGCATAAATGCATTGGTAGTCTTACACTCCAAGCCTATTTTTGAGCCGACTATCTCCCGGTCTATATTGGCTAACATAAAGGTATGTACCGGATGCTGAAGGATTGCATTGCGCCGGCGGACTTTTAACCCAGTCTGAATCGTAAATTCTCCGGCAACCACATCTTCAAGTTTTATACCCCAGTATGCCGCCTCTCCCGGCTCCTCGTCCGGGACTTGTCCAGTTTTTTCCAGCCACACACCTACGGCGGACTTCCACCGGCTAACTCCGGCTACCGCCGCGGCGTCGCTGCCGCCTATTCCCCGTTTTCTAAGCTCAAGCCACTCAGCCCGGCCAATGTCTGCCGTCTTGGCCAATATCGACACACTCACGCTTCTTCACCTCGAAACTAAATGTAAGATATCCATCGTCATCGACAAGCTCGTCCGCCTGCAAGTTATCTAAGCATAAGCCGCATACATCAAGTGGCCGGCCATTTTTGTCCTCAACAAAACAGATATGTTCGGGCACATAGCTTTTGCAAATATCGCAGTGTTCACCGTACATTTTAACGCCCTCCAATTGACTGCCAATAACCGGGCATGGTACAATGGCAATGATATAATTTGTTTTAACTTACTTCGTCTGTGTTGGCGCACAGGCGATTTTTCTTTTTCCCGAAACTAAACTTGATCTTACCAAAGCGAAACATAATCAATTCGTCATTGCAATCGTAAATTTCATCAAGCTTTCGCAATTCATCCGGCGTCACGTCTCTTTTCCCAGCTTCAGTTCGCTCATAAGTCCTTTCACTCATATGTGCCTCTTGCGCTACGCGCCACGTCGGCAAGCCACGATATAGCCGGAGACCACGCAATACCCCGGGTAAAGTTTTCGGCAATCCCTGCTCCCGCAAAAATGGTGCAAGTTCCGTCAATTTTGGCATCCTCTCTCACCTCCCTCTCGTGAGATAATAAACATGTAAACCGGGAGTTCCTTGTGTCTGTCACCCACCTCCATTCGCCCTGCCGTTCTCCCGGTAGGGCTATTTTTTTAACCAACAGCATCAACAAATGCCTTGAAGAATAAAACTACGCTCAACCAGTATGCAACCTTACCAACCACCACTACCCATTTCGGTAACTTGTCCTCTTCCGAGTCTTGGCGAGCCGATATAAGCTGTGGTTCAATTCGTTGCGGCTTCACTGTTCATCACCTCGCTTGTCTATATTCCATCTAAGCCGAATTACTCGGCCATGAGCACCAAAAGCCGCCGCTGAAGAATCTTTGTTAAATCCACACCTAAATTAATTTTTAGCCGCTCTTCAACCGGCAAAGAATTCCAAGCAGCCCAGGCAGCCATATGTAGATTTCTGAGAACTAGCTCTTTCTTCTCTTCTGACATTGGCGGAGGAGCTACCACATGCACAGTGCTTTTACCAAACTTATAAGTGGCCGCGTATTTCGGTTCCATACGATCACCTCTAGCACTATGTATATGCCGGCGATCGCCTGGGACGGCCCTGGTAACTGCCAAATTCCTCCCCTCCTCTTCCCCCTTGTTCCGCATGGTATTTCCTGAAAATAGTTTGTTTCTTTCCCACTACTGCACCGCAGCTCGGTGGCGCTACCCATCCTCGGCAATAGCGGTTTGAGTTCAAATCCTTTTTCCAAAAATCCACCTATTTATCAATCCATATTACAGGAATTTACATTCTATCTAGCGAAAATCCACTAAATGGAATTGCTTATAAAAAAAGGAGTTTCTATAATATGTTTGTAAAGGCTTTATTTGGCTCTAGACTCCGTAAATTAAGGGAATTGCATGAAATTCCAGCCAAGCAATTTGCCGACACCTTTAAAATTCACAGAGCTTCCTTGAGTAATTTGGAATGTGGAAAAAAATCTCCTAGTATTGATCTAACTGTTGCCTTGGCCGACTACTTCAATGTCAGTCTTGATTATTTGGTTGGGCGAAGCGACAAGCCGGAAAGGAGGTAAAACTTATGAATTTATCACCTTTACAGAGGAAGTTACTCATTGGTTATTTAATTTTTGTGGTAATTGCCTGTGTTTATGTTCCTTGGCAACGAGTTCATCGTGATAATCCTGCTCTTAAGCTTTCTATGGGATATTCCTTGGTTTGGAAAGTCCCATCGCATGGTTCAGCTATCGATTATGGAAAGGTTGGCCTTGAACTTTTAGCTGTAAGTGCTGTATTTGGCATTGCCTATTTGGTGATAAAAAGCAAATAACAAAGATGCTTGCAGGAATCTACAACTACTCCTTGAAGTTTTTCAGATTAACAAATATCAAGGAGTCGATTTCATGAATACTGTAACTCCTATCCAACTTGGACTTACTATTATTGGATCAGTAGTCGCCTCGGTAATTTCCACCCACATTACAAACTTAGTCCTCAAAAATCGCGAAAGAGAAAAGATTGCCACTGGATTGCTATTGATGTATAAAGCACTTCTGACAGAAAACATCTCTTTGATCCAAGCCCAGATTGACAGACTAGATATAGCTACAAAGGAGAGCAAATGCAAAATCATGTTGGAGTTGCATTCGCTCGGCGCAACATCCTCAATTTCTGACTACGTTCATATGTTTGCTTACCGCCCCGACATAGCTCGGGAGACATTGGCAGACATTCATTGGTTTGAAAACTTCACTATGCATTGCAAAACTGAGCCTTTGACTAAAGCAGCCGCAAAAGATTTGCTCAGTGAGATGAAAAAACGTGTTACCCTCATGGATCAGCGTCTTACTAAACCTACTTTGATAACTTCCATAAAGAAACAATTATCAGTCCGGCTATCCCAAACACAACGGCATTGATAATCACGATAATAAGCGAATGCCTTAGGAACTCTTTAAAATCTGACAACGGAAGTTCCTCGTGTTGCGTTACAGACAGACCTTTATATAAATCAAGCTTTTCTTCGAAAGTCATTTTTGCAACGGGTGAATCTGTCTGAGTCTCTTTTTTGTTCGATTTATCCCGGCGCATTGTTTATGTTCACCTTCCATTCCATCACATACAGTTATTCCACGAGCGCCATAGTTTTTGAATGCGGTTTCGTTTTGATTAAAACATCTTGCTTCATGCCTGCCCAAACTGTATACAACGAATTCCTATTTGGACCAGCCATTCTGTGTTTTGTATTACGTTTGGCAAGTAATTCTTTCTTTAAACACCCACAACTTTTTGTAGTGCCATTCCTTAAATTATTACAAGTTACAACAGTGTATTTACCACATTCACTCTGAATTTTTATTTAGTTCCTTTTTGTGCACTTTTCTCATCCTTACCCCGTCCTCGGCATACTAACTGGTTACTGGTTATCCCTGTCCTTATTGTTTTTTAAATTCACACTCTCACTCTGTTCGTTCTGGGACCACTATTTTATTTGGCTTGTCGGACAAGCCAGAAAGGAGGTAAAAATGGGCTTATTTGGTTTTTTCAAAAGAAAGAAATCTCTCAAAGAAATAGCTGATGAGTTAGCTCGCTACTGTTTAGCTGATATAAAAGCAGTTGGTGGTTTTAATGATATTACGGCAGGTCTTCCAAGAGGCAAATCTAATAGATTGTTTCTTGAATACCTGCGCTTACGAATCACCATTGTAGGATCGACTTTGGACACGGTTTTAGCTGGCGATGACGTTAAAAGACGTTCCATGTACATTTTGTTAGTTGACCGTTATACAGAGTATGCGCTTATATTATTAGGAAGCAAGAAAGCGGTTGACCATTTATTTTCTTTCCCTCCCGAAATCATAAATACGTATTATGATATATTAGATTCTGGCTACGATGGAAATAAGATGTCAATGGAATTTGCCGTCGCGCTGTTCAAATTTGCAGGTATGGATATTCGTACAAACAAAGAAGATTTAGAAAAAATTGAAGGGTTTGTAGAGGTGTACTGCAAGGCGCGAATGTTTGTATTTCCTGAATTATGCCTGCTAATGAAATTCACAAAGGATTTATTAAAATAACTAACCTGCCTTTGATGGCGATTGATTCAGCAGTCTTACCGCGACATCGACAAGAACTCGACGAACAAGCGGCCGGCATCAGCGAGGACTTAAGGTCTGTCGCCGAAGTTATCGGCGATCACGAAATACGAATTCGGACGCTTACCCGGCGGCCGGTTTAGCCCGTCCTAGGCAACGTACCTGGCTGCTGGTCTGGACCGTCGATAAGCTCGGCAACGGTTACGCCGAGGGCTGCGGCTAATTTAACTGCATCAGATACGCAGGGCTCCGACTTATCATTTTCCCATCCGCTTAAGGTCGCCTGTGGTATTTCAGTTTCAGCTTCAATGTCTTTTTGTGATTTACTAACTCTTTGCCGGAAAACTTTTATTCGTTGACCGAAAGTCATCTATTTCACCACCTTATTAAAATAGCAGATCGATATTACGATTATGTCTTTATATTATCGTAATATCGATAGTATGTCAATCGTTATTTCGATATTTTATAAAATTTTTTTTTATGTCATAATATAATTAACGAAATTTCGATAAAGGAAGAATGCCTGTGAATATACCTGAACGCATAAAAGAGTTAATTATAAAACACGGAATATCTAGCATAAACGAATTAGGTAGAATTTCAAATATTCCACAATCAACCCTAGCAACCATCATGCAAGGAAAAACCAGTCCCAGAGCAGATACTATTAACCAAATATGTAACGGACTAGGTATTACTATGTCAGAATTTTTTCAAGTCGAAGACCTCCAGCAACGTGCTATCAAAATAAGCGAAACAATGGAACTTTCAGAAGAAAGAAAAGCCGCAATGGAAACATTCAAGGAAATGTCTTCCGAAGAACAAACCAAGCGGCTGCTAACAATGTATAAAAAATTAAAAAGCCTCCCACCCGATCAGCAGAAGGCTCTTGAAATAATTATTAATCATCTTTCCGTTCAGCAGTAATTTCATCTAAGACCATAAGTAGTATAATTTTTAATTCCTCATCTGTTATTTCAACATTCCTCTCCACATATACGCCCCCCGTCATATGTACCAATAATTCCAAACTCATTAAAAGCGAGGTAAAAAATCTATGAGCGAACAACTGAACCAAATGCAATCCATGCTCGAACAATTAATTAAAATGGTTGGCAACAATAATGCTTCCATCGAAAAGCTTCGCCAGGATGTTACCACGTTGAAACAGGATACAACTACTTTGAAACAGGATATTACCGATTTAAAGCAAACAACCGAACAGGGTTTTTCTGATATTGTCAATATGGTCAATTTACTTGGCGAAAAAACCGAAACCATATCCCGTGTGGAAGCTAAACTTGATGCCCTGAATGACCGGACCTTCGAACATGAGGCAGACATTCGATTACTTAAAAAAGCAAGGTAAAACCAATGAGTGAACAACTCTTAAAACAAATCATTTCTCAACTAGATAAAATGGACAGTCGGCTTGATCGAATCGAAATTGATGTTTCGAAGATTAAAACCGATGTATCTAATCTTGAAGGTCAGATGCTTGAAACTAATCAAATCGTTAAAGCTGTTCGACATAACACCGAATGTATTAGTGCTGAAGTTAACGGCTTAAAGGGTTACTACTGCTAACTTAGAAGTCGTCGAAAGAAGAGAAAATGCTCACTATTATGAATGCTAAAGTAGCTACAAAAGACGATGTCGCCAAGCTAAGAACTCACGTAATCGATGAAATCGATGCTATTAGAACGGAACTAAAAGAAAATATATCTCAGATTGAAACCAATATTTGCGATGATATGAAGTCGCTATTTGAGATTGCTGGCGAGCATGAGGTCAAGATCCGAACACTTACAAGAAGGCCAGTATAGGTCAAAACCGAATTTCCAGAACATATGTTCTGTGTTAATTTTACCTCTTTCTTCCTTTATTAGCAATATCCTATTTAAAAATCATTGAAATAAACGCAAAATGCCAGTCCGATGCAACTCGTTGCGGACTGGCATAAAAATATGTTCATAACCTATACCCTCCTTGGTATAATTCTTTTGGATCGACACCAAGGACTTTAGCTATTTTTTCTTCTTCAATTGCAGACAACCAAGTTCTTTGTCCATTTACCATGGCATTGACAGTAGAAACATTGATCCCTGTATCCCTGGATAGTTTTCGTTGCGATACTCCTTTCTGCTTCAGAATCACTCCGACCCTGAGCATAAAGGACACCTCGCTCTCTGTGGCAGAACCGAAATATAGTCCAGGAGCAACTTGAACCTATGTAAAATTTTAAGACTAAGAGCAATTTTGTGTCAGATCCAAAAGTAGTATTACTTTGGCAAACACTAGGTCGTTTTCCTGCATAGCACCTGGTATAAACTTTTTGACAAATTAAACGATTTTACCACTATTATTATAAAATCCGACACCTATTTACTTGAATTGTATCATATTTTGTAACATTAACAAAAAATAGTGTTACTTATTCTAATTTCTGACACAAAATAAAGTCGAAATCGAGGTGAATACCTTGAGGCAAAAACACACACGCACTGATTTAGAACCAGCCACCTTCTACCTCCGCAAATCGCGCGAAGATCGCGAAGCAGAAGCCCGCGGCGAAGGTGAAACACTGGCCAAACATAAACGGGACCTATTTAGGCTGGCCAAAGACTATAATGTCAATATTACTCATGTTTTTGAGGAGGTTGTTTCCGGAGAAAGCGTTATTCATCGACCGGAAATGATGCAGCTACTAAAAGAAGTTTCCGAAGGCAAATGGCGTTCTGTCTTCTGTGTAGAGGTTGACCGTCTTGGCCGCGGTGACATGGAAGATCAGGGCCTTATTCTGCGGACATTTAAGCAGTCAAAGACGCTGATTGTCACCCCGCGCAAGGTGTATGACCTGAACGATGAGTTTGACGAAGAGTACACTGAGTTTGAAGCCTTCATGGCACGCAAAGAACTTAAGATTATCACAAGGCGTTTGCAAGGTGGCCGGATACGTTCAGTTGAGGACGGTAATTATATCGGCGCCAAGCCCCCGTATGGCTACTCTATTGGGAAGAAAGATCGCAGACGATATCTTGTCAAACACCCAGATCAAAGTGCCCCTACTGAAATCATTTGGAGATTATATCGCTATGAAAATATCGGCACCAATAAAATTGCAAATGAATTAAACAGATTGGGGTATCTATCTTACACAGGACAAAAGTGGACGCCTGCTTCTGTTTTGAACATACTTAAAAATCCAGTATACGCGGGTATTACCGCCTGGAAAAAGAAAGAGCAAAAAAAATCAAAAGTACCTGGTAAAAAAAGAGACACCCGTTCTCGCCCCCGCGAGGAACAACTGTGGGTACATAACACGCACGAGGCTTATGTCACTGAAAAAGAATTTTTCGAAGTACAACACATGCTTGCTAAAAAATACCATGTCCCCTATCAGCTTGCCAATGGCATCACGAATCCCCTAGCCGGGATGATTAAGTGTGACATGTGCGGTGCATCTATGATTTATAGGCCTTACTCACACCAGAAATACCCTCACTTGATGTGCTATAACAAGCAATGTACCAATAAAAGCAGCCGCTTTGAATATGTCGAAGGAAAAGTAATTGCCGGGCTCCGAGCATGGCTGGAAGAGTACCGTACTCAGTGGGGCAAAACCAAGCCGGTTGAAGAAAAAGATAATGTCATAAGCATTAAGAAAAAGGTCCAGCAGAACCTTACCAAAGAACTAAAAGAGCTGGTCCAACAGAAAGAAAAACTGCATGATTTATTAGAACGCGGCATATACGGCGAAGCCACTTATTTGGATCGATCGCAAAAGCTCTCCGAACGGATCAGCGAAGCCGAGAAGAATATTACAGATACGGAAAAAGCAATCAAAAATGAAACCAAACGCGAGAAAGCCAGGAAGGATATTATCCCTAAATTAGAAATGGTACTTGATGTGTATGATAAAACCAAAGACCCTGCAATTAAAAATCAAATGTTAAAATCTGTTCTTGAATATGCAACTTACCGAAAAGAAAAGCACCAACGTGACGATGATTTCACATTAGTGCTATACCCGATTTTACCCAAGTAATTCGCGGCTTAGAGAGTCCAAACAGATAAACAGCAAGCGTTATCTCATTACCCTCTTTGTCGACTCCAATGGGATCATACAGACTGACTTCGGTCCGGATGCGGCGGGTGCTCCTTAAATGCATGAGAATTTCATTTTCAATACATCGGGCCGCATATGTAGCCAACCTGATTTTCTTAGAGGGATCAAAGGTGTTGATGGCTTTAATGAGGCCAATTGTACCTATCGAAATAAGGTCATCAACATCTTCACCGGTATTGTCAAATTTTTTGACAATGTGTGCTACCAGTCTCAGGTTCCGTTCAATCAGGACATTGCGAGCGTCTTCATCCCCACTTTTAAGCCGTTGAAGATAAACCTGTTCATCTTTTTCCGATAACGGCAATGGAAAAGTATTGTTGGCGATATAAGACACTAACAGGGTGATGCCTTTAATTACCGACGCTGCCAAAACCATAATAAACGAAAGGCCCATTCAGTCACTCACCCCCAAAAGTCTGTCGGTTAAATTTTATGGGCGAGACAAGTTGAATGTGCCTGGCAGCAAAAAATATTTCTTGGCATACCCTTGCACCATGCCTGCAAGTAGCATATAATCCAGATAAGAATAAATGCTAAGTCGGGGAGTGTGGTGCGATGGAACGTTACATTGCCGATATTGGCTTGTTTTTTGCGGGAACCTTAATCATCCTGTATATGTTGTGGAACAGATTATTTCCTGAGGACTGAAGTAATCCTAAAAAGACGGGTTTGTTCACATACGGTGAGCAAACCCGTCTCTTTTCATTCCTGTTGACATATATAAAATTCATGCCCATTTTGGCTTACCGTGGCCCTGAAGCACTTGGCCCCAACCCCGGTATTTCAACTTTGTTATTTGGCAGCAGACTGAGTGCAGGCCGGCATGGCCTCGACCATTGCCGTATTGAGGCACTCAACAAGCGCCTCGCTGATCGCTTTGCTCAATTTCATTACTTTTGACAGGGGGGTGCTTTGCAGGTCAAGATAACCGATCTGGCTTTGGGCATTGACTACCCCAATCACCGAAATATCACCGACCGTGGGCAGCCTGTTGCCTACCGCAATACCTGCCGCCAGGCCCCCCTGCCAGATCTCAATATTGCCTATTTCGTGTGCTTTCCCCAGACAGGCATCAATGGCAATAATCAGCGGGTGATGATAACGGTGATTAATAATATTAACTGTTTCTACAAAATTACCGGCATGAACCGGATGGTCAAGAGTTCCGTAAACACTGCAGTCAGTATGCTCTTCCAGCTGAGTGCCGATAAGCGGCCCCAAGGCATCGCCGGTGTAACGGTCGGAGCCGATGCACAACACCACCAGCGGCCTTATGGCATGCCCCTCCTGGCATTTTAAGAGCATTGTCAGATGTGCGTGGAGTTTTTCCCGGATGTCGTCGGTGTCATAAAGATTAACGGTAAGCTTATTCAGAATATTTTTGGTCATTATCTCTCTCCTCTTAGCTATCTCATTAATCTTTATGCACCTCCTCACCGGTTTATGTTTCATTCCGCCAGCCTACGATACTAACAGCGGCAGCTCCTGATATTCAGGTGCTTTGACCGCCTGTGCCAGGGCTTTCGCAACAAATTCAACATGTTCTTTTAGCTCGACATTCATCGCGGCGGCACTGGCAATTATGGTTTCGCGGTTAACTGCACGGGCAAAGGCTTTATCCTTCATTTTTTTCATCACTGATTTGACTTCCAGATTGTCCAGGTTTTTGTCAGGACGCACCAATGCACAGGCAATAATAAAACCGGTTAGCTCATCAACCGCCAGCAATGTTTTTTGCAGCAGTGTACGTTCCGGTTCCCAGTCCCGGGCATGGCTTTCCACATCGGTGACAAACCGGCTGTCGTAGCCGGCAGCACCCAGGATTTCAGCGGCATGGTTAGGATGATCATGAGGATATTTCTCGAAATCAACATCATGGAGCAGGCCTATAGCCCCCCAGTATTCAATATCCTCACCAAATTTGGCGGCATACGCCCGCATAGCAATTTCAACTGCCAGACAGTGCTTTAACAGCACCTCGCTTTGTACATGCTGGCGTAATACCTGCCAGGCTTGTTGTCTGCTGGTATCCACGGTAAAGCCTCCTTATTATGTATAGTAAATTTATCCCCATTATATCAAAACAGGCTGCATTCAAGTTAGGTGTAAGTTTGTGTCCGTCTGGCGGAACGCCATGTATATCTAAGGCGGCGGCCGGCGGCAATCAGCGCATAAAAGATGATAATCGTCATAATGATGGAACCGCCCGGGGCAATATCCAAATAAAAAGCTGCGGTCAGGCCGCCGGTAACAGCAAGCATCGCCAGGCCCACCGCCCAGGCCATGGTAGCCTTAAAACCCTTTCCCAGCTGCTCCGCGGCTGCCACCGGTACAATCATCAGCGCGCTTACCATCAGAATCCCCACCACCATCATGCCTGTAACAACAGTGATGGCGGTAACAATGCTTAACGCCATGTTGACGGCCGCGGTACGGATACCGGCAACCTCGGCTACATCTTCGTCAAAGGCAACCAGCATCAGCCTGGTAAAATTAGTGCAAACAAATGCCAGCACCACCAGACCGCAGCCGGCAATAACCATTACATCCTGCCAGGAGACGGTTAAGATGCTGCCAAAAAGAAACCCCAGCAAACCGGCGCTGGGCATCCTGGTAATAGTGCTGAAAATAATGGCTAAAGCGATGCCTGCATAGAAAAAAACAGCCAAAGCGGTATCGGCCATCTGGGTCTGACGGCGCCGTACCAGTTCAATGCCGGCGGCGCCGGCAATTGTCAGGATAAAAGCGCCGACTGCCGGATAGATGCCGGCCAGATAACCGCCGGTCACGCCGGCAAAAGCAATGTGGCCCAGCCCGTCGCCAATCATAGCCTGGCGGCGCACAACCACAAACATCCCCAGCAGCGGGCAGGTAATCGCTGTAATCATACCGGCCAAAAAAGCCCGCTGCATAAAATCGTACTGAAACATCTCTAGTAATGGCATAATAGCCCCCTCCCTAACCGGTGAATCCGGAATAATACCATAAATGCTGCATACTGGCGTGACTGGAGCGGAATTCTTCACTGCCGCCGAAGAAACACAGATGCCGGTTGATGCAGGCCACCTTTGCCGCAAAGCGGGTCCCATTCTCGATATCATGGGATACCATGATAATGGTGATGCCCAGGGTAGTGTTAAGCTGGCCCAGCAATTCGTAAATCCGGCTGCTGGCAGCATAATCAATGCCACTTGTTGGTTCATCCAGCAATAACAGCCGCGGCTCACCCGCCAAAGCCCGGGCTACCATCACCCGCTGCTGCTGGCCCCCTGACAATTCGCCAATCCGGCGGCCTTTTAGCTGCTCTGCCCCGACCATTTCCAGCATCTGGTCAATAAACCGCTTATGGGCGGCCGCTTTTGGCCGCCCCCGGCTGCCAACAAGCCCCAGGGCGACAATCTCCTCGACAGTCGCCGGGAAAGCCGCCGTATTCTGGGAATAATGCTGGGGTACATAGGCCATAATGCCCTGCCGGGCGGCGGAACCGATACTGCCATTATTAATCAGGACCTGGCCCGCAGCCGGTTCAATCAGCCCGGCAATAATTTTTAAAAGCGTACTTTTGCCAGCGCCGTTTGGTCCTACCGCAACAACAAATTCACCTTGCTGCACAGTGAAGGATATATTGCGCAGCACCATTTCCGTATTATTGTAACCAAAGGTAATATTATGCAGTTTAACTTCAGCCATAGTAGCCTCCTCAGCCGGTGTTGCGGATACTCTACATAAGAATATTCCTAGCTAGATGTTATCAGCCTTACTGGCATCTGTCAATTCCTGCCGGCAGTTTTAAGCCAAGGCTATGAAAAAATACAGCGACCAATCTATACTCTCCCAATAAAGACCGGCCGCAGGATGGTGTTATGATTATTACCATTATTTTACTCACTTATGCGCAGTTTACCAAGCTCATAGGCCCGGGCATAGGCCCCTCCCTGAGCGATAAGCTCCTGATGGGTGCCGGTTTCGGCTATCGTGCCGCCTGTTAAGTACAGAACCCGGTCAGAGGCCATGATGGTGGACATACGGTGGGTGATAATAAAAGTGGTGCGCCCGGTTCCGGCCTGCCTGATCGCAGCCATCACCAGCTTTTCCGTATGGGCGTCAAGGGCCGCAGTCGGCTCATCCAGGAGCAATATGGCCGGCTCGGTGATAATGGCCCGGGCAATTGCGATGCGCTGCCGCTGACCGCCGGAAAGGCTGCCGCCTAATTCACCGGCCATAGTATCATAGCCTGCCGGCAACGCCTGAATAAATTCATAGGCGTTGGCAAGCCTGGCTGCCTGATCAACCTGGCTCACGGTGGCTGCAGGCCGGCCATAACGAATGTTTTCCCGGATGGACATGTTAAATAATACCGGCTCTTGCTGAATAAAACCAATATGTCTGCGCAGGGAACTGAATGTAAGGTCCCTGATATCAATACCGTCCAGCAGGATGGCTCCGCTCTCCGGGTCATAAAATCGCAGCAGCAGGTTGGCAAAAGATGATTTCCCGGCCCCGCTCGGCCCCACAATGGCAATTACCTCGCCCGGGCGCGCTGTCACGTTAATATTGTTCAGCACCGGCTGCCCGTGCCGGTAGGCAAAGGTAACACGCCTGAATTCTACCAGCCCCCGCGCCTGAGCCAGTTCCAGCCGGCCGTCCGCCACTGCCGGCCGCTGTTCGTTCAGCAGCCGGCTAATCCGTTCCCAGGCGACCAATCCCAGTTTAAGCTGGGTCAGGCCCTGACTAATTTTGCCGACAGGCGCCGGTACATTGATAATGTAAACAAGAAAGGCAAACATGCCGCCGATGGTAAGGTCGCCGCGGATAACCTCCCGCCCGCCGTACCAGACAATAACGGTTAGGCCAATAGCGGCCAGAAATTCAACCAGCGGCACCAGCATCGCGCTTAACCGCTGGGCTTTCAGCAAATCAGCAGCAGCCAGCCGGAGCTTGCTGCTAAATTTTCGGTACTCATACTCTTCGCGGGCATAACTCTGCACAATCATAACCGCTACGACCGACTGTTGAATAATGGCCGTCACTTTAGCCAGGTGATGTTCCACAAGTGCTCCCAGGCGGCCTATTTTATGATTGAAACAACTGATGGCCACAATAATGAAGGGCAAAGTGGCAAAAGTAACCATTGCCAGCTCCCAGTCAAAATAAATCATGATAGCCATAATGGCCAGCAGGTTAAGGGACTCGACAATAACGTCGGGAATCCCCGTTGTAACTGCCTGTTGGATAAACAAAAGATCATTGGTAAATAATGAAACAATCTCTCCCGAAGGCGTCTTCATATAGTAGGCATAATCCAGTGACTGCAGTTTATGAAACATATCGGCGCGCAGTCTGGCCAGCATTTTGTTACCGGCTTTAGCCATACCATAACCATAGCCATAAAAGAACAAACCGCGGATCAGATAAAGCAGGATAATTCCGGCTGTAATAAAATGCAGGAAGGCAATACTGCCGCCCGCCAGGGCATCGTCAATCAACAGTTTTACTACCAACGGGGCCGCGAGGCCGGCAGCAGTGGCGATAACAAAACAAACTATCGCCGTTGCAGCCAGCAGCCAATAGGGAATGATGAATTTTCGCCAGTAAAAACTTAACATAGCATATCTCCACCGCAATAATCGGACAACTACTTCTGGTGTGGAAAATCGATTCAGAAAACACAAGTCTTTGGTAAATAAAAGGGGAAGGCTGCTAAAGCCTTCCCTGCTGTCAGTTTACATCACCCTGCGGGCACCGACATAGCGCGGTCCCCAGTAACTACTGTTCATGCGGTCAATAGCAACACCGCGGCTGGACGTAGCACTAATAAACTTGCCGTCACCAAGATAGATGCCACTGTGGGATGCCCCGGCAGCGTAAGTGCTGAAGAACACCAGATCACCCGGCTGGAGCCTGTTGTACGATACGGTCCGCCCAACTGCAAACTGTTCATCAGCCATTCGCGGCAAATAAACACCGCTCTGAGCAAAAACATAACGTGTAAAACCCGAACAATCGAATCCATTAGGGCTTGTCCCACCAAAGACATACGGCACACCTGTATAGCGCATAGAGGTCTGAATAATCCGCCGTACCGAAGTGGTGGAAGAATCACGGCTGACAGGGATATCCCGCCCCATCAGAGCCCGGTAGGTTTGCGGTCCGATTACGCCATCGACTTCAAGGCCACGGGCCTTCTGGAAAGCCTTCACGGCGCTGACCGTCGCGTCGCCGAAATCACCATCAGCTGCACCGGCATTAAAGCCAAGGCTGTTAAGCTGGGACTGAATTGCGGCTACTTCTTCGCCCTGATCGCCGGCTTCATAAGTACCAGAAGCAAAGGCGAAAGCAGTGGTTCCGAAAAAGAGACAAAAAGCGACAATGAACCCAAAAAACTTGTGCAAACTGTTTCTCCTCTCGCTGGCCTCCGAGGTTAGCTGCCGGGTTAGGGTTGCAGGCACCCTACCGGAAAATCTCTCCGGTTTCACCCCATAAGTTGGTTCCCCCGTACTGGAGCTGGATTCGGCTTTCTATACGCTCACCCATGTTATATTCTGTTTAAATTTAAAAATTCCTGCCCAAAATTGCGTTTTTTTTACAATAATTAGGCAAAAAAAATAAGTTATTTGCCCAGCATTTACCTCTCGTCGTTTTCTTCTGGCCGCGTGATCTCCGCCCGCAGCCAGTAAAGGGGCCGCTGTTTTACCTCTTCAAAGATTCGCCCGATATATTCGCCAATAATCCCGATGCCGGACAGCTGCAAACCGCCCAGCAGCAAAATACTGGCAGTAATTGTTGTCCAGCCGGGAACAGCTTCATTGGTAAACAACCGGATGTACAGGACCTGCAGCGTCAGAATAATACTGGCAAAGCCCATGGCAATACCCACATAAAAAGCAATGCGCAGCGGGGTTTTGGAATAGGCGGTAATACCGTCAAGCGCAAAATGCAGCATGCGGCGCAGGGAAAATTTGGACCTCCCGGCAAATCGCCTGGGGGCAACAAATTCTATATAAGTCTGCCGGTAGCCGATCGCACTGATCATGCCGCGAATAAACCGGGCCCGTTCCCGGAACCGGCAGAAGCTGTCCACCACTTTTCTGTCCAGTAAACGAAAATCAGACCCGCCCTCAGTTACCCGTACATTGGACATCACATTCATCAGTTTATAGAACAGGCCTGAAGTCAGGCTTTTAAACCAGGAAACGCCTTCGGTGGTAATCCTGACTGTTTGCACCACCTCAAAACCGTTTTCCCATTCCGCAATCAGCCGCGGAATCATGTCCGGCGGATGCTGCATATCGCCATCCATGGTAATGACAGCCTGGCCTCTGGCATAATCCAACCCACAGGTCAAGGCCACCTGATGGCCGAAATTCCGGGCCATAATCAAAGCCCGCACCCGCCCGTCCGCCTGCGCCAACCGCTCTAAAATCAGGGGCGTGGCATCACTCGAGCCGTCATCAATAAAGATCAGCTCCAAAGAATAGGCCAGCGGCGCCATATGTTTAACAACTTCCTGGTAAAAGTTATCAATATTCTCCTGTTCATTGAATACCGGTACAACAATGGAAATCAATTGCTTACTCAGTTCCATACCCTTCCCTCCCTGTTGCCACTCATCTATTATTGCACTGTCAGCCCCTGTTTGCAATAAAATTCCTGTATTTTAATAGCATTTTACTTCCGGGAGGTAATTATTAAAGCCTGCTTGGTCGTTTGACAAAGCAGGCTTTACAGCAGCCGTATTATAGCTTCATGTCCTGGCGCAAGTTTATCGCCCCATGCAGATAAACATGTCTGATATCCGACTGGCGGGTGTCTGTATTCAGAAGAATTAATACCCGGATACAAAGCGGCAGCGCCTCCGGACACTCCAGCTCCTGCGTGCCGAATAGGGGCACCTGGGTCCAGCCCAGCTTTCTGGCCCCGGCCGCCGGGAAAGCCGCATTCAGGTCCGGCGTGGAGCTAAAAATGACAGCGCCGATATCCTCCGTATTGACCGCATTTTCCTCGATGATCGCCGCAAGCAGCTCAGCCACGCGTTCAAAAATCTCTTCCCGATTATTGTCTGTAACAGTTGTTGCACCACGAATACCGCGCAGCATTAACACCACTCCTAGCGAAGAATTAACAAGGCCATAAGTTACACTATACGGGGAAAAAACCGTTTTTCCTGCCGTCATTGTAAAGCACTTGTAATTAATTTTTTTTAGCTGGTTTGTTACAGCGGCAGGAAGCGCACAGGTGGCACCGCCACCAGCCGCATTCGGGGCAGACGGAATTTGCCGGAGTTAATTCCACATACTGGCCGTGGCTGTACTCCTGCCAGCAAAAAGTCGCTCCTGTCACTTTCTTTAACACAACAGCCCGTGTATCCACCCAGAGTTTTTGGCCCAAAACGGTAATTAACAGCTCATGGCAGCCTTTGTCCTGATTATACCGGTAACCTTCGGCCGGAAATAGCTCAGGCTCTTCCTTCAGAGTAAGAACCACATTGAGGACACTGTAATTCACAGCCCCACCTCCCGCATGGTAATACCTATGTTAGCGGCAGGCTGTTTATACGCCAGTCTTGCAAAATAGTAAGCACCCGCTCGGCAGTGGCGGCCACCCCCGGCTGCACGGCCTCACTCAGCTCCAGGCCAACATCAATCACTGCCGGCTGAATACCGAGGATAACAACTTCCCGGACAGGCTGTTCCAATAGCTCCAGGGCGGCCAGCACATCCTGAATCCCCAGTTCGTGCAGCGATACCTTGTTTTTGAAATAGGCTTTCACCTCTTCATTGGCAAACTGGTACAGATCGCCTGGGTTGCCGCCGCCGCTTACGGCATCAATGATCAGCAACCGGTCTGCACCGGTCACAAACCGCAGCAGCTCCATCCCCAGGGTACCGCCATCCAGAACCAGCACATTGTCCGGAAAGCGATAGCGCCGGGTAAGTTCTTCAACCACCCGGACACCAAACCCTTCATCCTGCATCAGGATATTACCGACACCCAGAATAACAATTTTCTCCATAACGGCCGCTCCTATTTTGCCTTAGTTTTCTTGGTGTCTGTGATATCGCCCAGATCGTCCGGCTCTTCCTCCATATATTTTACGCCGGAAAACATGGCCGAAATCTCACCGCCTTTTTCGGTTAAGTCGGCCCTGATCGCCATATATACATGGACAATAACAAACAGTATGATGCACCAGGCGACATAATGGTGAATAATATGTACCATATACTCATTAATCAGCCAGTTGTTGAAAGGGCCAAATATTTTTGCCAGAAACCGGTTGGGCTCAACCATGTAGTACATGGCAAAACCGGTAACGGCTTCGATGAAAAACATGAGGTACACAGCCAGATAGCCTGACCGGGCCAGTGAATTCCGCAAATAGGGCCGGTGCTTGCCGCGCAGAAGCATATAATGCATCTGGGTATCGATCATCCCGGTCCAGTACAGTTTGCTCCAGGGCTTAGGCAGCAATCTGTCGCCAGGATTAATAATAAAGCCATAGATCCGGGGAATAAAAGAAATGACAAGCACATAGCCGGCGATAAAGTGGATATAGCGGATCGTTTCCATGGACAACACATTGTTAACGGCAAAGGTTGGCTCCATTCCCTGGGTGCCCAGAAAAAAAGGATTGCCAATATAAAGCCCGGTAAGAAACAAAATAAATACACATATTACCATGACCCAGTGGAAAATCCGCGTCCACGGGCTGAACAGGTAATAGGGTTTCATAGCGCCTTGACGCATGACCGTATTCCTCCTCTTTTTTAGTCTCTACCAGAATTTATAAATAAATTCTGTGGACATAAGAACGGCTATACCCAACGGGTATCGTCCTAAAGGGCTTGGCACAAGCCAAGTCTTATCTTATCCTGATGGAAAGGTCAACTTTCCCTGGATAAGGGCAACATCGGCTTCCGCTTCCGCCCAAGGCTCGGCGCAAGCCGTGTTTTCTTTATAAATACGGGTCTGTGCGGACTACGGTAAGCTCCTTGCCTTGGCTGTCATACAAATGGGTAGCGCAGGCCAGGCAGGGGTCAAATGAATGAAGAACCCTCAGTATTTCCAGCGGCTTGTCGGCAATCTTGACCTTGGTGTCAATCATGCTTGATTCATAGGCACCATAGCCGGCTTTGCTGTCACGGGGACAGGCATTCCAGGTAGAAGGAACGACAGCCTGATAATTGTCGATCTTGCCGTTTTTAATCGTAACCCAGTGGCTGAGACCGCCGCGGGGCGCTTCATGCAGGCCAACCCCTTTAGCCTCTTTCGGCCAGGTGGCCGGGTCCCAGGTGGCGCTGTTCGCAACAGCAGTGTCACCGGCTTTTATGCTGTTGATCAGCTTATCGAAGAAATATTTGCTGACATAGGCGTTTAACTGGGCATCTAAACCGCGGACTGCGGTCCGGCCGACAGTGGTCGTCATCCAGGTTTCCGGCGGCAGATTCAGCAGTTTCGATACAGCCTCAATCTGATCAACAATCATTTGCTCCGCCCAGGTCGGCTGCGGAATATGGCCTTGCTTAACTTTAGTATACACAATAATATATTTGGCCAAAGGGCCTACCTCAGCCATTTTGCCGTTCCATTTGGGTGTTTTAATCCAGGAGTATTTGCCGTCTTCATCTAAATATTTCCAATTAGTCTTGGTTCCTTCTTTGGGGCCGGTATACTGGGGACTGGTTACCCCGCTCCACGGATGCAGGTCCTTACCGGTCTCGGGATAACTATACCAGGAATGTTCCACACCCTCGGCCAACACATTGGGATCGCTTAAGTCCTTGCCCTCCAGCGGATGGAATGTGGCATTAGCCACCCCCTGGCCAAAATTTTCCACAACGCCGTTCGATTTAATCAGCAAATTTTTAAAGTAATCGCCGTTGGCAATCCCGGTGTAACGCTCGTCCGGAAAATCGCCAAAGGACAATACCCGTTGTCCTGCCAAGCCCCCGCCGTCGACATAACCGGCTTTGACAAACAGATCACCAATCGCCAGCACATCAGGCACATAAAAATGATTGGTCAGGTCAATACTCAGGTTAACAGAGGAATCCACCACAGCCAAACGCTCAGTATTGATCGGGGCATTCATATCATTCATCGATATTGAACAGGGCATGCCGCCGACAATATAGTGAGGATGGGGGTTTTTGCCGCCGAAAATAACATGGGGGATCACAATCTCGCGCTGCCGGTCAAGCATGTTAAGATAATGGGCAACCGCCATAAGATGCGCTGCCGGCGGCAAGACGTCGTAGTCGGGATGCTCCCAGTAATGACCGGCAAACAGGCCTAACTGGCCGCTGTCCACGACCTTCTTGATCCGGTTTTGGATTTCTTTAAAATAGGCAGTAGTGGCTTTGGGGAATTCCTTGGGGTACGCATTGGTGTCAAAACCAACAGGACCGGTAAAATTCAGGCTGTATTTTTCCAAAACGGTATTCTGGATGGCCGCGGCGGCGGCCGGATCGGCCTTGAGAGCAGCAACCGGGCTTACCCAGTCCAGGGCGTGGAGGTGGTAAAAATGGACCGTATGATCATGCACCGTCTGCGCGGCAGCCATGATATTACGGATATAATTTGCGTTTTTAGGGATTTCAATCCCCAGTGCGTCTTCCACCGCGCGTAAACAGCCTAAGGCATGCACGGTGGTACACACACCGCATATCCGCTGGGCGAACATCCAGGCATCCCGCGGGTCACGGTTTTTTACGATCAGTTCAATCCCCCGCCAGGCAGTGCCGCTTGACAGTGCGTCTTCCACTTTGCCGGTGGCCTCGTCCACTTTTATTTCAATCCGCAGGTGGCCCTCAATCCGGTTGATAGGGTCAACAACTATACGTTTCATCTAAGCCCTTCCTCCTTGTCCGCTATTCATTATCCTGGTCTTGTTCAGGCTTATGCTCTGCTGCAACGTCCTGCGGTTTTTCCGCCTTTGCCTCATGCAGCTTATGCTGCACATAGGAAGCCACGCCATGGGCCACGACCCCGGCAGTAGTCACTCCGGCCAGGATAGCGCCGACCTTGTCGGCATTGACAATCGTATTGGGCACAGGAATATTAGGCAGCCGCTCATAAAACGGGTCGTTATCCCAGAAATTATTGGCCGCGCAGGCTACACAGGGGGCACCGGCCTGAATGGGATAGCTCATGCCGTTCCACCAGCGTATATTGCCGCAGGAATTATAAGCCTCCGGCCCCCGGCAGCCCACCTTATACAGGCACCAGCCAGCCTTGCTGGCAATATCGTCAAACTTCTCGACAAACATACCGGAATCAAAAAACGGCCGCCGGTAACAGGTATCATGAATCCGGTTGCCAAAAAACTGCTTCGGCCGCCCCTGGTTGTCAACAGGCGGCAGCTGACCGAATAAGACATAATGCATGATGGTGCCTGTCAGTACTTCCGGAATCGGCGGACAGCCGGGCACTTTAATAATCGGCTTGCCGCTCACCACTTCACTGACAGCCACTGATTTAGTCGGATTGGGCCTGGCCGCCTGAATGCCGCCCCAGGCCGCGCAGGAGCCATTTTCAATGATAGCGGCCGCATTTTTGGCGACATGTTTAACCGTCTCCAGAATTGGCTTGCCGCCGACCATGCAATATATCCCGTTCTCGGCAATAGGCACAGCCCCTTCAAAGATCAGAACATACTGGCCCGGATAGTTTTTAATGGTCTCTTCCAGCTGGTGTTCCAGCTGGTCGCCGCCGGTGGCCGCCAATACGTCCATGTATTCGAGAGCAATCATGTTTAATACGAGGTCAGAGGCCAGCGGCGTCTGCGACCGGATAAAGGTTTCATCACAGCCTGTGCATTCGTGGCCGTGGAGCCAAATAACCGGCAGCAAAGGTTTTTTCTCTGCCGCTTCAATAACCTGGGGTATAAATTCAGTGGATAAACCCATGATACTGGTCAGGGCCACGCACGTCTTGATAAAATCGCGGCGGCTGACATTTTTTTTCTGGAACAATTGCCAAAGGGTATCCCGCTTTTCCATAGTCCCCCCCCTTAAATAATTGTATGGAAAATTAATCCTTGTTAAAGTATTCTGTTTTTCACGCCAATTTTCCTGTTTTGTTCCGGCTAATAGTTAACATTATTTATTAATAAGCAGGATCGTTCTTATAGCATGGGCAATGACCTGGATTCTTAGTCAGCGGCATGATATAAAACAATCCTGCTCATTATTTTCGATTAGCCTAGCATTTTGGCAACCGTTTATGCATTCTGGCCAGAGCAGCAAGCCCTGACCTTTCGTAACCGCAGCACGCTCTTTCCGGGTTATGGTATCCTGATGCCCCGGCTGCACCAGGGTTCTTCGGCCAGATAATCCCCCTCCGAGTAATAATAGGCTCTGGCCCGGCAGCCGCCGCATACCTTGTCAAAGCCGCAGGAACCGCAGCCACCTTTTAGCGGCTCATGGCGGAGCTGTTTGAACACCTGACTGTCCTGCCAGATGGCGTCAAAGGCGGTGGCCCGCACATTGCCGACCTTCAGCGGCAGATAGGGGCAGGGCTGCACATCACCGTTCGGCAGGATCACGCAATAAGTAGTCCCGGCCAGACAGCCTTTGCTATAGCGCATCGGCACACCCCGCTCCTTGGCAATACGCATAAACTGGGGCGCACATGTGGGTTTTAGCTCAATCGGTGTATCGGCCTGCTTATCCAGAATGCGGGTCAGCAAGGCCTCATACTGGGCTGTTTTTAATGTCGTGTCCTCAATATCCTTCCCCCGGCCGGCCGGAACCAGAAAAAAGATGTGATGGGCCACGGCCCCCAGTTCAACGGCAAAATCGGTGATCGCTGTCACTTCATGCTCATTCCAGTTGCTAACCGTAGTATGGATTTGAAAAGGCAGCCCGGCCTCCCGGCAGCTGCTTATCCCTGCCAGCGTCCGCTGCCAGGCCCCTTTTAGGCCGCGAAAGGTATCATGCCGCTCCGGGTCGCGGCTGTCCACACTGATACCGGCGCACATCAGGCCGGCAGCCTTAAGCCTGCCGGGCACATCCCCGGTAAGCATAATACCGTTTGTACCAAGTACAGGCCGGAGACCGACAGAGGCCGCGTAGCTGATCAATTCATAAATATCAGGCCGCAGCATAGGCTCGCCGCCGCTGAAAATCATAATCTTAAAGCCGGCTTGCGCGATCTCGCTGAGCAGTTTTTTGCCCTCGGCCGTGCTTAGTTCGTCCGTCCGCTTGGCCCCGGCATCACGGTAACAGTGTACACAGTTAATATTGCATTGCTGGGTGGTATTCCATGAGATGATCATGCTGGCTACTCCTTGTAATCAGTAAGATAGCAGGCTGGGTCCTCGCTCCACAGGTCGCCGGATACAGCTTCGGCCCGTATCCGGCAGCCGCCGCAGAAGCCCTTGTAGCGGCATTCGCCGCAGCGTCCGGTTATATAACTAGGTTTATCGCGCAGTTTGCACAAAAATTCATCCTGCTGATTATGCCAGATTTCATTAAAGGGCTGTTTCCGCACATTGCCCAGTGATTTATGCCCCCAAAACTGACAGGCATGCACCTCGCCCTGGGGATCCACATTCGCCATTTTCTGGCCGGCCGAGCAGCCGCCATGCATTGACAGCAGCTCCTTGATCTCCGGCACCCGTTCAGGCTGGGTACGCTCAAAATACTGCAGGATATAAATACCATCGGCATGATTATCGGTGGTGAGAATCTCCACCTCAATGCCCCGTTTGTGAAAGTCAAGGGTGCGGTCTATCAACAGCTCAATCGTCTGCCGCTTCTGTTCCGCCGTGGTATCAAGCTCGGCCATTTCCCGCCCCCGTCCGGCATATACCAGATGGTACATACAGAAGCGGGGGATCTTCTCGCGCTCAACAATATCCAAAATAGCAGGTAGTGTATGATAATTAAGTTTATTGACAGTAAACCGGATTCCGGTCTTATTACCGGCCGCAATGGAATTGCGGATGCCGGCCAGGGTTTCCTGAAAGGCGCCCTTTTTGCCCCGGAAATAATCGTGTACCTCTTCATTGCCGTCAATGCTGACACCAACATACTGAAAACCGGTGGCTTTAATTCTTTGCGCCAGTTCCGGCGTAATCAACGTGCCATTGGTGGAAATTACCGGACGAATTCCTTTAGCCAGGGCATAGGCCCCCAGTTCAAACAAATCGCGCCTGACCAGCGGTTCGCCACCGGAAAATAGCAATACAGGCACCCTCATGGCCGCCAGGTCATCAATAAACTTCTTTGCCTCCGCTGTTGTAAACTCACCGGCATAATCCCGGTCTTCAGCCGAGATATAACAGTGCTGACAGTTCAGGTTACAGCGGTTAGTCGAGTTCCAGACCACAATCGGGGTTGCGTCTGAGGAAAATTGAAGCATCTGCGGTGGTAGGTGCTGGGAACTGCGGCCATATTTTACGATGTCCGAAACGGTCGCTGTGCCGCAAAGCAATTTAGTGCAACCTATCATATTTATTCTATATCTCCTTCAAAATTAAGTTTGAACTGATAGTGTCTGGCCACGTTGATTTTAGTTTTAGGCGAAACAAACTGGCAAAGGGCAAGGAAGCGCCGACGCCGCATACTGGCAGGGATCTGCTAGGAGGGACTGACGCCGCCATTTGCCGTTTTGGCCGCCAGCAAACGAAAAAGATATGTGGTCAAGACACTAGTTTCGACATACCCGGGATTCTTACCTGCCGGCCCAAAAACTTTCATACTATTGCCAAAAATCAGTTTCCGTTATTCCGAAAGCCGGGGGTTTTCAGGCAATAAACGTTTCTGGCAACGTCAGGAAAAACTCCCGGACTGCAGTCCGGGAGTTTAATGCACATCATAATACTTTTTCCAGCATATCGCCAATATCTCTTTGCGGGCGGAAACCGGTAATCCGGCCGACCTCACTGCCGGCCTTAAAAACGATCAGGGTAGGAATACTCATAACATTGTACTGACTGGCCAGTGCTTGCTGTTCATCAATATTTACTTTAGCGACAACAGCCCGGCCGGCAAATTTTTGGGCAACCGCCTCAACCTCCGGGGCTACCATTTTGCAGGGCCCGCACCAGGGTGCCCAAAAGTCCACCAAAACAGGTTTGTCCGCTTTAAGCACGGCATCATTGAATTGTCCGGTACTGGTAATCGTTAATTCACTCATCTTGTCCGCCTCCTCATATTATTATTGCTATTTTACAACAATATTAACCAGTTTCTGCGGCACGGATATGACTTTAACCACCTGCTTGCCGGCAATAAGGGCCTGCACTTTTTCCTGGCCAAGGGCTGTTTTCTCCAGGTCTTTGGCACTCAGGCCGACCGGCACGACGACTTTGTCGCGAACCTTGCCGTTAATCTGCAGGACGATTTCCACCTCTTCCACTTCCATGGCCGCCGCCTCAAAGGTTGGCCAGGTCTGCTTGTGCACGCTGCCCTCAGCGATGGTTTCGAGCCACAGCTCTTCCGTTATATGCGGCGCAAAGGGTGCCAGCATTTTCAGAAGCCCGGACGCAACCTCCCGGGCCAGACCCGGCTGCGGGGTTATGTTCTGCTCTTTTAGCGCATACATCGCATTGACCAGTTCCATAATGGCACTAATTGCGGTATTGAAATTAAACCGTTGCCCAATATCCTCGGTTACCCGCTTGATGGTTGTGTGCAGTATGCGGCGCAGGGTTTTCTCCTCTTTGCCGAGCTGCTTCGGCTCATAGGCGCTGTCGGCCTCCGCCTTAACCAGCGGTGCGTAGTAGCCCACAATCCGCCATAACCGCCCCAGGAAGCGGTATGCCCCCTCTACCCCCTGGTCACTCCATTCCAGATCACGCTCCGGCGGCGCGGCAAAGAGGATAAACAAGCGGGCCGTATCGGCGCCGTATTTGCTGATAATCTCTTCCGGTGAAACAACATTGCCTTTGGATTTCGACATTTTGGCCCCGTCTTTAATCACCATGCCCTGGGTCAGCAGGTTCTTGAACGGTTCATTGACATTAACCAGACCGGCGTCTTTTAATACCTTGGTAAAAAAGCGTGAATATAAAAGATGCAGGATAGCATGCTCAATCCCGCCGATATACTGATCCACAGGCATCCAGTAGTTGGCTTTGTCCGGATTGAACGGTTCATCGGCGCTATGGGGGCTGGTATAACGGAAATAATACCAGGAAGAGCAAATGAAGGTGTCCATGGTATCTGTTTCCCGCCGCGCCTTGCCGCCGCACTTCGGGCAGGTACAGTTGATAAACTCTTCGGCTTGGGCCAGCGGCGATACAGAGCCACTGGAAAAATCAACGTTTTCCGGCAATAAGACAGGCAGCTGGTCTTTGGGCACAGGCACTGTGCCGCAGGCCGGGCAATAAATAACCGGAATGGGAGCCCCCCAGTAACGCTGGCGGGAAATAAGCCAGTCCCGCAGCCGGTAATTGACACGGCGTTTGCCGATCCCCTGTTTTTCCAGCCACTGAGCGATTTTAACCTTACCTGTTTCATTATCCAGACCGCTGAACTCGCCGGAATTGACCATTGTGCCCTGTCCGTCAAACGCCCCGGTCATTTCACTAAGGATAAGCTCTTTGCCGGTTGGCTGAACAACCACCTTTTTGGGCAATCCGTATTTGCCGGCAAATTCCCAGTCGCGCTGGTCATGGGCCGGTACCCCCATAACCGCGCCGGTGCCGTATTCAACCAGGACGTAGTTTGCCACCCAGACCGGCACTTGCTCGCCGGTAAAGGGATGGAGGGCGTAGGCGCCGGTGAAAATCCCCTCTTTTTCCGTCTCATTGGAGGTGCGGGCAATCTCGCTCTGGCCCCGGACACGCTCAATAAAGGCTTTAACAGCCGCCGCTTCCGCTTTGCCGGCAATCAGCTTGTCCACCAGCGCATGTTCCGGTGCCAGGACAATATAGCTTACACCGAAAACCGTATCATGCCTGGTCGTATATACAGAAATTTTTTCATCAATCTCAGGCAGGGCAAAGCTGAATTCGGCCCCTTCACTGCGGCCAATCCAGTTTTCCTGCATGGTTTTAACACGCTCAGGCCAGCCTTTCAGGTCGGCCAGGTCGGCCAGGAGGCGGTCGGCGTAATCTGTTATTTTAAAGAACCACTGTTCGAGATCCTTTTTAATAACGGCCGAGTCACACCGCCAGCAGCGGCCGTCAACAACCTGTTCGTTGGCCAAGACGGTATTGCAGTCATTGCACCAGTTTACAGCAGCCTTCTTCTTATAAGCCAGGCCCCGTTCCAGGAACAGCAAAAACAGCCACTGGGTCCAGTGATAATAATGGGGATGGCAGGTAGCCACTTCCCGGTCCCAGTCGTAAGACAAACCCAGTTCTTGCTGCTGGCGTCGCATGTTGGCAATATTGTCCCATGTCCAGGACGATGGATGAATGCCATGCTTGATAGCGGCGTTTTCAGCAGGCATGCCAAAAGCATCCCAGCCCATAGGATGCAGCACATTATAGCCTTGCATTACCTTAAATCTGGCAACAACATCACCAATTGAGTAATTACGTACATGGCCCATGTGCAGGTTGCCTGACGGATAAGGAAACATTTCCAGAACATAGTATTCCGGACGCTGGCGGTTGATAGTAGTGCTGAACGCCTCATTGTCAACCCAGGATTTTTGCCACTTGGACTCAATCTCGCGCGGCGAATATTTTTCATTCATCGAGTAATTCAATCCCCCTCGGACAGATAGTAAAAAAGTCCCGTGGCTAACGCCAGGGACGAGACTTCTCGCGATACCACCCTGCTTGATGACTGTAGTCATCCACTCCTTAGCCTGTAACGCAGGCCTGCGACGACCGCTGCAAGTAGTTAACTAGTTCACAATCGCTCCTCAGCAGTGAGTTCAGGTATAGTACAGACTGGCTCCCAGCAGCCGCCAGCTCTCTGGACTGTACATAATAGGCTTACTATTCTGCCTCTACAGATTTGCTTGTTCCATTATATAGCAATACATTTGAAAAGTCAACTTATGCCGGTATTGACAAAAACTGTTCTATATCAGGCAAACAGTCATACAATAGTTCATAAGGAGGTGTGTCATGTATAAGCTTATTATCGGCAATGTCAGAGTCACCGTAAATGACGACAGTATTAAGCGGGAGCAGGCCGCCGCATATGCCAAGCAGGCTATTTCCGCCGCCGGCCAGCAGGGCAAGCTGCTTTCCCATGTTGCCCTTAGTACCGGTCCGGACGGCATAGAGGTTGACAGTACCGAAAAGGCCGGTTGCCGCATGGTCAGGAAAAACATCAAACAAAGCATGTTTGATGGGATTATGGATGCGGCCAGAGAGAAACTCTATCCCAGCGGAACTTTCTCCCAAAAAGAATTATGGTTTGACGGCCAGACAGGACAGGAATGGCGAGGAGTCGAGGTAGACGAAGCCCGCACGGAAGTCCTGGCCAAGTTAGAGGATTGGATTAAAGCAGCCAGCCCTAATACGTAAATGAATGCTCAGTTAGCTAAGCAACAAAACCACTCAGAATCCGCCAACCGGATCTAAGTGGTTTTGTCATTAACAGTAGGGATATTCCCCTTTGCCTTTATCGTCCGGGCGGTTAGGCGCCAGTACATAACTGTATTTATCGGCATAGTGCCGGCGGTGGTCGGCAATATGAGCCAGCGTTGCCAGAAATATCTTAATTTCACTGATTGTGTTGTAAAGACCGAAACTAATCCTTACTAACCCTGGCAGGCTTTTATCATCATGGGTTTGATAATATTTGATCTCTTCCGCACTCAGCCGCAGCAGTTTTTCCACATACGGATGAGCGCAAAACAAACCGTTGCGCACAGCAATACCAGCCTGCTGTGACAGAATTTCCGCCACCTGGCTGTGATGAAGCCCTTCCAGACTGAAAGATACCAGACTCACCCTGGCTTCCTGTCCGTCCCTGATGCTGTACAGCGTAATCCCGGGAATATTGCGCAAGCCGTCAATGGCATAGTTAATTAATTGCTGTTCATAAGTGTGGATTACGTTAAGATTTAGCTTGGACAACGTCTCGATGGCCGTAATCAGAGCCAATACTCCCATCATATTGGGAGTGCCTGCCTCCCATTTGGCTGGCGGCGCTTCCCATTCGATTGCGGTCTGCGATACTAAACCAACAGCCCCGCCGCCCTGATATACCGGAACAGCCCCGGCAAAAGGCGCTTGGGGCCCGATAAGAACCCCGGTACCAAAGGGCGCGTACATTTTGTGACCCGAAAACGCTAAGTAATCGATATGCTCGGCCGCATCCGGCGGCCGCATATTAACACCGATATGCGGCACCCACTGCGCACCGTCCACAAAAATTGCGGCTCCGTGCTGGTGGGCCAGCCGGGCAATTTTGGCAATGGGATTAATATAACCGCTAACATTGGAAGCGCCGGTAACAGCGACTAATTTTACTTTGCCTGCATGGAGCTGCAGCTTTGCTTCCAGACTCGGCAAAGATAATCTGCCCGCTTTTGTCAGACCGACATAATCGACAGTGAATTTATCCCGCCAGGGCATGTCATTGGCCAGATGCTCCATATCTGTTGTTAACACCACCTGCTCCGGCCCGCCGGCTAAAGCATAAGCCAGCATATTAATTGCTTCCGTCGTATTTTTGGTAAAAATTACAACATCCTGCCGGCCGGCATTGACAAATTCCCTGACAACCTCGCGGCCTTGTTCATAAAGCTCGGAGCAGACAATTGACTTATAGCCTTTACCGCGATGAACAGAGGCATACCAGGGAGCGAATTGATTAATCTCGCTTAAAACTGCGCAAAGTGGCGGCGTAGTGGCCGCATTGTCAAAGTTAATCCCCCTGACATACTTCCCATTGGCTAAAGGTACTTTGGCATCAGTGCCGGCTACTAACTGCCGGAAACTGCTGCCTGGGTTACGATAAATCATAGTTCACCCCCGCTTTTACAATATCTGAGCGAATACGCCGTCGATATAATCTATGCCTGGCGGCAGGCCAGCGGAATCTCCCGGCAGGATTTTTATCGTTGGTAAGATAATTTAAATAATATATAGATGCCAATAAGCGGAAAGGAGCCAGGATGTTAACAGAAGAAAAAATTAAAGCAGAAGCCGATTCTCACGCCTCCTACATCAGGGGTTGTCATTATTACCATAGCAGCCGGGTCAAAACCTTTCTTTTTTTGCCTGAAGACAGTACTTTTGCCGCCCGGGTCGCCGGCCAGCACCTGTATAGTGTTTCTGTGACCTTCTCACCGCAGCAAAAAATTAAACAGTATGCCTGTGACTGCCCGGCCTTTTATAGTTTTGACGGTGCCTGTAAACATATTGTCGCTGTTTTGAAAAAAATCCAGCACACCTGGCAGCAATATTTCAGCACTCCCGGCCCGATGACGTTAACCCGCTCCACCAGGGAATTCCTGGATTTTTTCCAGGGTACCGGCGAGAATAAGCTAACAGCGAAACCCGCTAAGGCCGCGCTGGCAAAAATAATACCGGTCTATCATTTTTATCTGGCCAATAATAAAAAGACAAGCTATCTTGAATTTATGATCGGCACAGACCGGCTGTATGTTCTAAAGGATATCCCGCAGCTGCTTACCGCTTTGCACGCCCGGCAAACCATCGTTTTCGGCAAAAATTTTGCCTTAAAGCCGGGCGAGGTTGTGTTCGATGAGGTATCAGCCGCCTTAGTCAGTCTGCTTACCGCTGCCTATGAGGAAGAGAAGCAGCGCTCGGGCTGGAATTTCCCTGTTTACTCCAGGCTTCACGCCAATTCTGCCTACAGTGAACCCCGCCGCTTTAAACTGCTCCCTTCAGGCCTTATGCGTTTTTTTGAGATCATGCAGTCTCAGTCATTTACAGCCGTGATTAATGACCATACAATCCCCGGTGTTACCATTCAGAACCGCCGTCCGCCGGTCGATCTGGCGGTTAAGGCCGCCGAGGACGGCTTACGGCTGTCAATGAATCTGGCCGGCGATGTATTTTACGGTCTTGATGCCGATTTTCGCTATATCTATCATAACAGGACGATTTACCGTGTTGATCCCCTGTTTGCCAGCTATGTTAAACGGTTATTACTCTGTTTTAACGAAAACAGAAAGCCTGAACTGCATATCCCGGCCGCCACTGTATCCGATTTTATGTCAGGCGCACTGCCAGCGCTCGAAACAATTGCAACGATAAATGTAGATGATTCTATTTATAATAATTTCCATAAAGAACAATTGGAAAAACGCATCTACCTTGACCGGTTTGGCAACGGCATCTGCGCCCGGATTGAGTTTTGGTATGGTGACACCATGATAAATCCCCTTGGCGACACCGGGCCGGGTGACGCTACGATTGCCGGCAAATGGCTGCTCCGCGCCACCGCCCAGGAAAAAGAACTATTGAATACGTTTCAGCAATATGGTTTTACCTGGTCGGCCGGCCGGCTGGTACTGGCTGACGAGGAGGCGGCTTATACCTTTCTGTCTCAGGCCTTGCCGGAACTGCAGAGCAGTGCCGAGATCCTGTATGCCGATGACTTGCACCAGCCTAAAATTAAGCCGGCCGGAAAAATTACCGCCGGCGTCAGACTGAATCAGGCAACAGACATGCTGGAATTTTCGCTTCAACTGGAAGATATATCCCCACAGGAATTGATCGATTTGCTGGCTGCCTACAGGCTGAAAAAACGCTATCACCGCCTCCCGGACGGTTCTTTCATTTCGCTCGATGCTCCCGAATTTCAAACAGCCGCCGGCCTGATTGCCGAACTGGAGCTAAGTACGGACGATATGGAAAACCAGGTCGTGGAACTGCCAAAATACCGTGCCTTCTATCTGGACAGCCTGGCCCGCGAATCGCCGGCCTTTACGGTTGAGCGCAGCAGCGCCTTCCGGCATATGGTTCAGGATATCCGTGAACCGCAGGATATTGAATATCCAATACCGGGAGGTATCCAGGGCAAACTCAGGGATTATCAGAAAACAGGCTTCAAATGGCTTAAATCGCTGGCGCATTACGGTCTGGGGGGTATTCTGGCCGACGATATGGGCTTAGGCAAAACCTTACAGGTCATTGCCTTTATCCTGGCCGAAAAAGAAACCGCCCCCGGTCCGTCACTTGTTATTGCCCCGACCTCGCTTGTCTATAACTGGCAGGAGGAAATAATAAAATTCGCACCGGGCCTGCAGGCGGTCGTAATTGCCGGCCAGCCGGCTGAGCGGCTGGAGCAGTTTAAGAATATCGACAGCGCCGATATTGTAATTACCTCCTATGGCCTGATCAAACGGGATATCGATCTCTATGAGCAGCGCACCTTCAAATACTGTTTCCTGGATGAAGCCCAGCATATAAAGAACCCGAACACCTTAAACGCTAAGTCGGTGAAGCAAATAAAAGCAAAAAATTATTTTGCCCTTACCGGTACGCCTATTGAAAATACACTGACAGAATTATGGTCAATTTTTGACTTTCTGATGCCCGGCTATTTGCGCACCCACAAGGACTTTATGAGCCGCTTCGAAATTCCCATTGTCAAAAACAATGATCAACAGGCGCTGCAGGAATTAGGCCGCCATACTAAGCCCTTTATCCTGCGGCGCATGAAACAGGCGGTGCTAAAGGAACTGCCGGAAAAGATCGAAAGTAAAATGGTGAATGAAATGACTGCGGCCCAGGCCAGATTATATGCAGCCTGGCTGCTGCAGGCCAAAGCCGAGTTTGAAGCCGAGGTCAGCAGCCATGGCTTTGAAAAAAGTCAAATTAAAATTTTATCACTGTTGACCAGACTCAGGCAAATCTGCTGCCACCCTGCTTTATTTATTGAAAACTATCAGGGCGGCAGCGGCAAGCTGGAAATGGTTAAGGAGTTAATCCGCGATGCAACCGACGGCAGGCACCGGGTCCTGTTATTTTCCCAGTTTACCGGCATGCTGTCGCTGATCAGGCAGGAGCTTGAAGCCATGAAAATCAGCTACCATTATCTAGATGGCGCAACCAAAGCCGACATGCGGCTCCAGCTTGTCCGCTCTTTTAATGCCGGCGAAAAATCAGTTTTCCTGCTGTCCCTTAAAGCCGGCGGCACCGGATTAAATCTGACCGGGGCCGATATGGTCATTCACTACGACCCCTGGTGGAATCCGGCGGTCGAAGACCAGGCCACAGACCGGGCCTACCGTATAGGTCAAAAAAACTCGGTTCAGGTCTATAAACTCATTACTAAAAATACAATGGAAGAAAAAATATATCTATTGCAACAACAAAAGAAAAAGCTGATTGACACCCTGATTAAGCCTGGTGAAAATTTCTTAACCAAGATGAGCGAAACCGAGATCCGGAATCTGTTCACGCTGTAGGCAAAACAGCCGCCTGGGGTAAAATACCGGACTTATTGCTGCTTTGCATTGCTATTCACACCAATATTGGATACAATAATTCCAGGTGTTGCCACAAGTGAACCTGCTGCAGCAGGGTAATTTCAGGGTGGAAAACCCGTCCGCCTGTAGGGGCGGCAGTCTCGATGATCAACTAAGCCAAATGCGAGGAAGCTGTTAGTATGAAGATATTTGCCATAGCCGATACCCATTTATCAGGCCTGCCGCCGGCTAAGCCCATGAGTATTTTTGGCAGGCACTGGGAAGGCCACTGGGATAAAATCAAAACAAGCTGGCAGGAGCAGGTAGCGCCGGAGGATGTTGTCCTGATTGCCGGCGACATCTCCTGGGCCATGAAGCTGCCTGATGCCCTGACTGATTTGCAGGCAATCGCCTGCCTGCCGGGAAGAAAAATTGTTGTGCGCGGCAATCATGATTACTGGTGGCAGTCGGTCAGCAAAATGACCAAAGCCGTAGAGGCTAAGATTGAGTTTCTCCATAATAGCTTTGCCGTCGCCGGCGAATGGGCCATCTGCGGCAGCCGGGGCTGGACATGCCCGGAAGACCCGCTGTTCAAAACTGCTGACCAGCCTATTTTCAGCCGGGAGCTGCTGCGGGTTGAGGCTTCCCTGGCGGCGGCCCGCAATGCCGGTTATTCCCGCCTCCTCCTGATGCTGCATTTTCCGCCTTTTTATGACCATAATACCGCAACCGGCTTTGCCGGCCTGATCGCCAAGTATAATGTGGCAATCTGTATTTACGGCCATCTCCATGGCGAGTCAATAAAAAATGCGGCTACCGGTATAATCAACGGTGCCGCTTACCATCTGGTATCCTGCGATGCCCTGGACTTCAAGGTCAGGCAGCTTTTATAACGTCTTAGCCAAAAAGGCCGCCGGCCACTCCCATGACCTTGGCCAGCAGATCAAAATAGATCAGGATGCCAACGGCAATTAATATCCCCCCCGCCGCCCGCTGAATAAGCGGCAGCCAGCGGTACACACGCTGAATCTTGTGGAAATAGCGGTTGATTACCATGGCCATGATTAAAAACGGCAGACAAAACCCCATCGCATAGATAAACAGCAGCAGCGCCCCCTGGCTAACCGTCGCCATGGCCCCGGCATACATAAGCACAGTAGCTAAAATCGGTCCGGTACAGGGTGTCCAGCCGGCAGTAAAAGCCAGCCCCAGCAGAAAAGCCCCCAGGGGACCGGCAAAGGTGCCGTGCAGGAACGGCCGGAATTCCCGCCCCAAACCGGGAATTTTCAGCACACCCACCAGCTGTAAGCCCATAAGGACCATGAACACCGCCCCGCCTTTGCGGATCAGCTCCTGATACGCAAAAAACAGCTCGCCAATATAAGAAGCCGTTGCCCCCATGGCGACAAATACTAAGGTAAAGCCGCTAAGAAAACTGATGGCGTTAAGCAGGAATCTCCTTTGGCCCGCACCAGCCGCGCTTTGCTCTTTGCTCCCTGCCAGCAGGGCGGTGTAGGCCGGCAGCAGCGGCAGTACGCAGGGCGATAAAAAAGAGACTACACCGGCGCCAAAAACAGTGGCCAGCGTGAGATTATAATCCATTCAACACTCCTTCCAGTTCGGCCATGGTGACCGGGCCGGACTTCCGGTATTTGATCGTCCCTTGCTGATCAACCACCAGGGTTGTAGGTATCGCATTAATACGGAAGGTCTTCGCTACTTGGCCGTCAATATCCAGCAGGCAGTTCATATCATACCCGTTCTGGCTTAAAAAGTCAGCCACCGTGGCCTGACTCTCCTGGATATTAACAAGATAGAAGGATATACGGTCACCATATTTGCCGGAAAACTGATTCAGCTCAGGCATTTCCTCCCGGCAGGGCGGGCACCAGGTTGCCCAAAAGTTCAGGACAATAATCCGTCCGGCCGGAGCAATGTTTACCTGCTTCCCGTCCACAGCGGCCAGCGTAAAACCCGGCAGGATCTTGCCAACAGTTACGCCGGTCTCCGCCGCCGGCTTATTGGTCGCAGGGGGAGGCAGATTAGCAGGTTCCATGGCAACAAAACCAATCGCAATTGTCATCGCGATCACGGTTACTGCCAGAATGATAAGTCTGGTCGGCATGATAGTCTCCTCTCAGCTGATATAACAGATATATGTTTTACCGCTTTTTAATATTATTAAATTTGGAGGTTCAACACACTATGCATCAGTACCTCTTTTTTATCGGTGATTTTCCGATCAGGGCCTATGGCCTGATCTTGAGCCTGAGCATAATCCTGGCCACAGGCACCGCCTATTTCCTGGCCAGGCAGGATGGCCGCTGGCACCAGCATGTGCCGGACATGGGCATCTATTGCGGCTTGGCCGGTATTGTCGGGGCCCGCCTCTGGGATGTTTTCTTCTTTGACTGGGAATACTACCAGCATCACCTGCTGGAAATCCCGTTTGTCTGGCAGGGGGGGATGGCTATCCAGGGCGGCGTTTTGTTCGGGGCCGTTGCCGGGATCATCTATACCAAAATCCATAAAATTGATACCTGGGCCTTTGCCGATATTGTTGCGGCCCCGGCTATTATTATCGGCCAGGCAATCGGCCGGATGGCCAATTTAATGAACGGCGATGCGTTTGGCCATCCTACCGGCGGCAACTTCGGAATCGTGTATCCCTCAACCACCCTGGCCTATCAGGTATATGGCGATCAACCGCTGTGGCCGGCTGAGGTATGGGAAGGCCAAATCGATGTGGTCATCTTTGTTCTCCTGTTAATCTTCAGGACCACCAATCATGCCAAAGGCCAGGTATTTATCCTGTATGCGGTTTTATATTCGGCAGCCCGTTTCTTCCTGGAGTTTCTCCGCGGCGATTACGGCACCCTGCTGTTTGGTTTAAAATCAGCCCAGCTCACCAGCCTCGCCGTTATCGTTATTGGCTTGATCCTTTTCATCCGGCAGGGTTATTATGCCGAACGCATCGGGCTTGCCGGCAAAAATAAGTAACCTTGCCATTGGCCAACTGAATGGATTGAGAATACTTGCCAGAATATCGCCCTATATACAGGAAAAGCCGAACCCTGCAAAAGGTTTCGGCTTTTCTCATTTACGGATATACAGCAATCAGCTCAATCTCCACACTGACATCACGGGGCAGTTTTGCGACCTGAACACAAGCCCGGGCGGGCGGCGCCTCAGTAAAATACTGGCTATAGACATTGTTCATGAGGGCAAAATCGTCCATGTCCTTTAGAAACACCGATGTTTTTACCACATTGGCAAAGGTCAGGTTCTCCTGTTCCAAAATAGCCCGCAGGTTAGCCAGCACCTGGTGGGTTTGGTTCTCGATACCGCCATAGACAATCTGGCCGGTAACAGGGTCAAGCGGTATCTGGCCTGAGACAAATAAAAATCCCTTGGCTTTGATCGCCTGTGAGTAAGGACCGATGGCCTGGGGGGCCCGGTCAGAACTAACGACTGTTTTCATGCTGCAGCCTCCTTTAGCTTGTTTTCTAGGACATTCTATATTATTTGGTAAAAACCTGCCTATTTACTATCACCAAAAATTTTTTCTGTTAAGGCCAAGCCGGTAGGCGTAACCGCCAAACCGCCCTGGGCTGTTTCTTTCAGTGAGCAGTGCATGGACTGACCGACCGACTCCATCGCATCAATCACTTCATCTACCGGTATAACACTGGTAATGCCGGCCAGCGCCATTTCCGCCGCGACAACGGCCTGCGCCACAGCCCCGGCATTGCGTTTGACGCAAGGAACCTCAACCAGCCCGGCCACAGGATCACATACCAGTCCCAGCATATTTTTTATCGTAATGGCCACGGCCTGACCGGTCTGAGCCGGGGTACCGCCCAGGAGCGCGACCATGGCCCCGGCGGCCATGGCCCCGGCCGAACCGCATTCAGCCTGGCAGCCGCCGGCGGCGCCGGCCAGAGAGGCCCGTGAGGCAATCACCATCCCGATCGCACCGGCAACGACCAGCCCTTTAGCCAGTTCCTCCTGGCTAAAGGCGAATTCTTCTTTTAGGGTAAACAAAATGGCCGGCAAAACACCGCTTGAACCGGCCGTAGGCGCGGCCACGATCCGGCCCATGGCGGCGTTAGCCTCACCGACAGCCAGTGAATAAGCCACGGCTTTACCGAGAAAACTCCCTAACACAGTCCGTTTTTGGCTGTGGTTATATTGCTGCAGCCTGAGTCCATCACCGCCAACCAGACCGCCTTTCGATCGCGGCCCTTTAAGCCCGGCAGCAATCGACGCTTCCATAACAGTAAGCAGTTCTGCCATGCGTGTGATGACCTCCCCCGCCGTCACTCCCAGCTGGCGGGACTGGAACTCCACACAAAAGTCGGCAAAAGAAACTGCCTGTCCGGCAGCAGACTGAATCCATTCCTCCAGAGACAACTTATCCAATGACATATGTATCGCTCCTTGTCAGCCAATGGCCGTAATGCTGCGTACTGCTTTAATCATCGGCAGCCCGGCTACAGCTGTAATGTCCGCCTTGTCCACCGGCTGGTCAGTCTCCAGCACCATGCTGGCCAAACCACCTTTATTTCTTCTGAATACACGCATCTGGGCAATATTAACCCCCCGTCTGGATAAGATGCCTGTTACCTCGGCCACAGCACCGGGACGGTCTTCATGCAGAGTGAGAATTGTGGGAAAATCGCCGGTAAACTCCAGCGGAAAACCGTCCACCTCACTGATTATCACCCGCCCGCCGCCAATCGAAGCACCGGCAACCTGGCTCTCAGCCCCCTCCTCTCCGGCCAGCCAAAACCTGACAAAATTAGGATGGGCGGCATCGCCGGCATGAATGGTGCGGAAGGAATACTGCAGCCCGGCTTCCCTGGCAAAGGCAAAGGCCTCCGGAATTCTCAGGTCATCAGTCGCCCAGCCCATCAGGCCTGCCACCAGTGCCAGGTCGGTGCCATGCCCCCGGCCGGTCTGGGCAAAAGAGCCATGAAGTCCAATCACAGCCTTGGCTACAGGCTGCCCCAGAATAGCCCGGGCAGCATTTCCCAGCCGCACCGCCCCTGCCGTATGTGAACTTGACGGGCCGACCATGACCGGTCCGATAATATCAAAAATGTTCAACCTTACGTTACCTCCTTTCAGTCAGTCTTGCCGAGTACCCTGTCAGCGCTAAAACGGTAGAATAAGGGCGAGGCTATTTTTGCAAACCAAGGCGGAGAGGGAGGCATACCGGACGTATGCCGGCTGGCGACAACGAAGGGTTGCGGAAAATAGACCGTCAGTATTCACTGGCTTAGGGGCTGACAAGGTACTAGTATCCCCTGGTGCCGGCCTGTTCAATCATCCCGCAGAAACAGGAACGGCCAAGTCTTTCTTAAAGAAAATACTATATTGATATTTTATACGATCTCATTGTAACATAATATTATACTTATGGGGGAAAAAGCACAATTTACAAACTATGCACGAGGATATTTTATATATTAGCGGTTGAAAAAGGAGAGAATAGGCAATGGAAAAAATCCGTATAGTTATCGCCGATGACCATGCCGTGTTGCGTTCCGGGCTTAAAGCCCTGCTGAACTGTTCACCGTTATTTGAGGTCATTGGGGAAGCCGGTGATGGACAACAGGCGGTTGCCATGATTGAGGAACTTCGCCCTGATGTGCTGCTGCTCGATATCTCCATGCCGGTCATGAGCGGTGTCGACTGTATTAAGGAACTCAGATCCAGGGGACTGGCCTGCCGTATTCTTGTCCTCACAATGTATGATGATGATGAATACATTAAAGAGGTTATGCGGGCCGGCGCCGACGGCTACGTATTAAAGAAATCGGCCGATACGGAACTGGTTGAAGGTATTCTAAAAATCCATTCCGGCAAAAAATATCTGAATGAAACTATGTCCCAAACGCTGTTAACCAGTCTCCTGCGGATAAATAATGAGAAAAGCGACCAGCGCGACCCCTATATTTTATTAAGCAGCCGCGAACGGCAAGTACTTAGATTGCTGGCCCAGGGGCATACTAACAGCGAAATCGCGGAGCACCTGTCTTTGAGCGCCAAGACAGTGGATACGTACCGCTCGCGCATCATGAACAAATTGAATGTAAGAAAAAAATCAGAGCTGGTAAACTACGCCCTGCAGTACAAACTGATCAGCACGTGAAACATAGCACTTCATGTCGGAGGATACCCTACATTTATTTGCGGCAGTTTCTTACTTCATTTTAAGGTAAGTACCTGATTTACATTTGCGTCAACTTTAGCGAGAATAATGGTAAACAGGTATAACTTATATGTTGTGAAAATTTAAAAAATAAAGGAGCCTGAGCAAATGGAAAAGCAGCAGATTGATGCGCTCAAAAAGATTGTTGGCGATGAACACGTGTTGACAAGTGTGGAGGACCTGCACTGCTATTCTTATGACGCGACTCCCGGCTTTTCTCACATGCCCGATGTAGTGGTTAAACCGGCAACCACAGAAGAAGTTGCTAAAGTACTGGCCTTGGCCAACACTGGAAAGATCCCCGTATATACCCGCGGCTCAGGCACCAATCTGAGCGCCGGCACGGTCCCCACCAAGGGCGGTATTGTCCTGCTTATGACCCGGATGGACAAACTGATTGAGATCGATACGGAAAACCTGGTGGCCGTGGCCGAACCCGGGCTTATTGTATCTGACCTTAATAAAGCAGTCGAGGCTTACGGGCTCATTTACCCGCCTGATCCCGGCACAGTAACCACGGCAACCCTGGGCGGCACCGTGTCGGAGAATGCCGGCGGCCTGCGCGGGCTAAAATACGGAGTAACCAAGCACTACGTCATGGGCCTGGAGGTTGTCCTTGCCACCGGCCAGGTAATGCACGTGGGCGGAAAGAATGTAAAAGACGTATCCGGTTATGACATGACTAAACTCTTTACCGGTGCGGAGGGCACCTTAGGGGTAATTACCAGGATTATTGTCAAGCTGGTGCCTGCCCCGGAGGCCAAAAAGAGTATGATGGCTATCTTTAAGAATCTTGACAATGCCGGCAAGGCGATTGCCGCCATTATTGCCGCCAAGATTATTCCCGCAACCCTGGAAATCATGGACAATCCCACAATCCGCACAGTCGAGGATTACGCCAAAGTAGGCTTGCCGGTAGATGCGGAAGCCGTCTTGCTGATTGAGGTTGACGGTATTCCGGAGGTTGTGGAAAAAGAAGCGGCTAAAGTCATGGAGGTCTTAAAAGCTAATCAGGCGGACGAGGTCAAAATGGCAAAGGACGCGGCCGAACGCGATAAATTGTGGGCTGCCCGCCGGGCGGCGCTGCCGGCGCTGGCCAAACTCCGCCCGACCACCTTTGTCGAAGACGCTACCGTTCCCCGCAACAAAGTGCCTGATATGATTCGTGCGGTAAACGAAACTGCCCAAAAATATAACGTGACCATCGGCACATTTGGCCATGCCGGCGACGGCAACATGCATCCTACCATTGTTTGCGATATCCGCGACAAGGAAGAGATGGACCGGGTGTATAAAGCAATGGACGAAATCTTCAGTACGGCAATCAAGCTGGGCGGCACGCTTTCAGGCGAACACGGCATTGGTCTGGGCAAGCTTAAATATATGGAAGATCAGTTTGGCCCGGTCACGCTGGAAGCGATGAAGAATATCAAACGCGCCCTTGACCCTAATCTCATTTTGAATCCTGGCAAACTAGTGGGAGAGTGTTAAAATGAGTGATAAACCTGTTACTGCGCAAGCGATTAACGAGCACGATAAAGAGTTGTTAGCCGACCTCCAGGACGCGCTGGCCAACTGTATGAAGTGCGGCAACTGTATGGAGGTCTGCCCGATTTATAAGGAATTGGGCACCGAAACCGCAGTTGCCAGAGGCAAGCTGGCGCTGATGGAGGCCGTCTTAAGCGGCAAGATTCCCATTAGCGAAAACTTTGATAAATGGATGAGCAAATGCGTGTCCTGCAAAGCCTGTACCGTAAAATGTCCCTGCGGCGTACCGGCCGATGCACTCATTGTGCGCGGCCGCCAGGCCGCTGTCAAAGCGCGCGGCCTGCACCCGGTTAAGAAACAGGTATTTAAGCTGCTGAAAAACCGGACTATGTTTGACTTAGCCCTGCGGATGGCCGGACTGTTCGGTCCGCTTAGCTTTAAGAAACTGCCCCGCCCCATGGCGGCTGTAGCCCGTTTTCCGATGCCGGGTCTTGATAAACGCCGGGTAACAGCCCCTTTTGCCGCCTCGCCGTTAAGAAACCGCCATCCGGAGGTCATTACAGCCGACAAACCAAAACTTAAGGTTGGTTTCTTCACCGGCTGTACCATCAACTATATCTATACCGATGTCGGCCAGGCTGTCATTGATGTCCTGAAAGCCAACAATATTGAAATTGTCATTCCCTCCCTGCAGCACTGCTGTGGCACGCCGATCTACATGTCCGGCGATGTGGAAAGCGCCAAACTCCTGGCCAAACACAATATTGAGGTGTTCGAGCAATATAATGTCGACTATATTATTGCCGCCTGCGGCTCTTGCACCGAAGCCTGGAAAATTGAGTTTGTGGAATTATTCCATGACGATCCGGCCATGCAGGCCCGGGCCGAAAAGCTGGCCAAAAAAACCTATGAAATCAGTGAATTCTTAGTTGATGTTGTTAAAATCGACAAGAATAAACTGGGCCCGGTTAATGCCACCGTTACTATGCATGACCCATGCCATATGGCCCGCGGCATCAAGGTTACGGCCCAGCCGCGCCAGCTGCTGAAATCGATTCCCGGCTTACATTTTGTGGAAATGAAAGAGGCCGACCGCTGTTGCGGTTCAGGCGGCTCTTTCAGCCTTGGCAATTATGAAATCTCCCGCCGGATCAACGACCGTAAAATCGCCAATATTGCCGCCACCAAGGCTGACACGGTAGCTACCAGTTGCGGCACCTGCCGGATGCATATTACTGACGGCCTTGTCCAGAACAATCAGCAGCAGGATGTTGTCCATGTCATTCAGTTATTGGATAAGGCTTATAAAGCAGGCCAAAAGAAGTAATTTTTACTTCCTACTATAAATGCTTGCGATGATTGGGATGGTCTGACTCACCCCCCTGCTTCCGGCAAGCATAATATGGCAGTTTCCTGTGGAAAAAAAAACAGAAAGCGGTTAATGGGCCTGTCCCAAACCGCTTTCTGTTTTTTTACGGCGGCCAAGCGGAATCTCCACCGTGATTACGGTGCCATTCCCTTGCGCCGAATCAATATAAAATTCACCTGACAACAGGGTAATCCGCTCATGCATGCCATGGATGCCAAGACAGGTATCACTGCCGACACCGTTTAAAATATCGGCGTTAAACCCAATGCCGTTATCCTTGACGGTGAGGACAAGTTTATCGCGCTGCTTTTTAAGCAGCACTCTGACCTGCGTGGCTTTGGCATGTTTGGCAATATTGGTTAAGGCCTCCTGTAAAATACGGTATAATGTAATCTCAATCTCCGGCAAAAACCGCTGGCGTGACAGATTAACCACATTAAGATCCACGGCGATACTATATTGGCGGGAATAATTCTCTACATATTTCTGGGCAGCGGCCACCAGTCCCAGATCGTCTAACAGGGCCGGCCTGAGCTGCACGGCCAGATGATGAACATCTTCCAGTGTCTTTACCGCCAAATCCCGCATCTCCAGGATTTTTTCCCGCTCACCTTCACTCTGCACATGTTCAGATAATACCCTGAGGCCAACAATGATTGACGTCAGGGCCTGACTGGTTTCATCATGAAGCTCGCGGGAGATTTTTTTCCGTTCTTCTTCCTGGACGCTAATCATTTTATTGAGCAGAACGGACTGCAGTTCTTCTTTTTCCTTAAGGGCCCGCACTAATTTTTCCTGCCTGGCATTCGATTCCAAAGCAGCCTCCACAAATTTAGCCGCCAGGCGGGCATAAGGGGCAGCAGTATCAGGAGCGCCGGAAACACCAATGACCCCGACACAACCGGCGCCGGTCATAATCGGAACATTAAACCCCTGCCTGACTCCCTGCAACTGCAGCTCTTCCTCGGCGGTAACCGAAAATTCGCGGATCGGGCCGCTTATCAGCATCCGGGCTGCCGCCTCATGAATATGAGACACGCGCTCTTTGCTGAAAGATGCAATAATAACGCCGTGATTGTCGGTAATATTAACATTTTTATTAAGCTCTGCTGCTACAATATCGACTAAAGACTGGGCAAAGCGTGGGTCAAGCTCCATGATTTTTGTCACCTGGCTGGGCGGCAGCCTCCGGCCGGCCACGATTTTTACGCCAATAGCCAATGGCCAGAACCGCCAGGGTTACAGCTGCTTCGAGCAGCAGTGAATAGGGTTTAAACCAGACACCAAGTACAGCGTCGGCAACCATCATCTTAGCGGCTGTCCAGCCAAGAATCCCGGCCCCCACATAAATAATGACCGGATATTTATCCATAAGTTTCATCAGCAGCTGGCTGCCAAACACCACTAACGGGATACTGAGGGCAAGTCCAAAAATTAGCAGTCCCAGGTGCCCGTCAGCGACACCGGCTATAGCCAGTACATTATCCAGGCTCATAATTAAATCAGCAAAAATAATAACTTTTATTGCTTCCCCAAAGCTGCTGGCCCCTTCCAGGGAAACCTCCTTATGCTCATCACCGAGCAAATTGATTGCAATATATACCAGAGCTACTCCGCCAAGAAACTGTACGTAGGGAATTTTGAGCAGCAGCGCAGCCACCATAGTAAGTAAAATCCGCAATAAAACAGCTCCGGCGCTGCCCCACAATACAGCCTTTTTTCGCTGATCCTGGGGCAGGTTTCTACTGGCCAGAGCTATGACAACAGCGTTATCGCCGCTTAGTATTAGGTTAATAAGAGTAATACTACCTAACGCTATCAATAGTTCCATCGAAATAACCCCCTATAAATAGATTGCCTGACAATACCTTGTTTATGCGACCTGTATGGTAATTCTGCCAACCCCCCTTCAATAATAATAATTAAGGACCTGTCCGCAGCAACGGCAAGGTCCTTTCCGAGTAAAATGGCAATAAAACCTTGTGCAGTATATAGTAAGGATATACCAAAGGTCTCACTATTGGACTACGCCAACGACACAGCCATGCACAGCGAATGCAGAATTGTTGACAGTGTCTGTCAGTTACTCCCCCTTAGGGCACTTATATTATATTTAACTATGTGAAAATCAAAATAGACTATATAACCTATCATAGTATAGAAATTGTATCCAGTCAATACAAATTATCGTATAATAACCTTCCCGCTACTGTCAATAATTCTTGCCAATCATAATACCTTGGAGTATTATGATAGAGGACATTATACAAATTTGATTTCCATAGGAGGAACTTTCCATGTCAAGCCACCCCGTTAAATTAGCAGAAATGTGCCAGGAAAAGCAAGGTCTTAAGCGTGATATGAAATCCCGCCACCTGCTTATGATTTCTATTGGCGGCACAATCGGCACCGGATTGTTCATGGGTTCAGGCCAGACAATCAATCAGGCCGGTCCGTTTGGCGCCATTTTGGCATATATGGTCGGCGGGCTTATTATGTACCTGGTATTATTATGCCTGGCTGAACTGACTGTCGCCATGCCGGTATCAGGGTCTTTTCAAAGTTATGCTACCCGTTTTATTTCCCCCGGCGCCGGTTTTACCACCGGCTGGCTGTACTGGCTCAACTGGGCGATCTGTATTGCCGCCGACTTTACCGCCGCCGGCATCATTATGCACAACTGGTTCCCCGACGTGGCGGTCTGGATCTGGTGTACAGTATTTGCGATTGCCCTGGCCGGGCTTAATCTGTTGTCAGTTAAAGCCTACGGCGAAACTGAATTTTGGTTTGCCAGCATTAAGGTTGCTGCCATAGTTTCCTTTATTATTGCCGGCTCAGGCTTAATTTTTGGCTTTAGCAGCGGACAAGCCGGACTCGGTTTTTCTAACTTCCACACCGGCGGCGGTTTATTCCCAAATGGTTTTGGCGCCGTATTCCTGACGATGATTGCGGTTATCTACTCTTTTCAGGGGGCTGAACTTGTCGGCATTGCCGCCGGTGAGTGCAAAGAACCCGGCAAAAATGTCCCCCGGGTTATTAAAGGCATTTCTATCCGGATTATTATGTTCTATGTGCTGGCCATGATTGTCCTGGCCGGCAGTATCCCGGCGGCCGAGGCCAGTGTACTGGAAAGCCCCTTTGCGCATGTTTTCGGCAAAACCGGCATCCCCTTTGCCAAAGACATTATGAGCTTTGTTGTATTAACCTCGGCTCTATCGGCCGGCAACTCCGCCTTATATGCCTGTTCACGGCTGCTCTGGTCAATGGCCCAGGATAGGCAGGCTCCCTCCTGGCTCGGCCGGCTGAATGCCGGCGGCGTCCCGTACAATGGTGTCTTAATCACCCTGCTGCTGGCCTGTATGTCGCTTCTTACCGAAAGCTTCGCCGCCGATACCGTATATCTGTGGCTGATGTCCAGTACGGGTTTGACAGGCTGCTTAATCTGGATGATCATCGCCTGGTGCCAGATCAACTTTCGCCGCGAATACATAAAATTAGGCGGAAAAATCGAAGCGCTGGGCTTTAAAACCCCCTTCTACCCCCTTGTCCCGATTCTCGCCTTTGTTCTCAATCTGGTCGTAATTGTCAGCCTCTATTTTGACGAATCACAACGGATTGTAATCTACACCGGCTTTCCGATTTTGTTTGCCATTTATGCTTATTATCAGCTGTTTCTGGCTAAACAGCAGAACAGCAACACTCTGCCTTTGCGTTAGCCGACCACCAATTACCATTAGACCGCCTCCCCCGCTGATGTGATATAATGTTCAGGTATGATACATTATGTCACCTTGATAGGGGAGGCTTTTTTCTTTATGGATACTTTGTCCCATGCCTTAGTGGGCATTGCGGTTGCCGGTTTGTCAGGTCATCCGTTCAGCATGAGCGATCCTCTGTATATAGCGGCTATAATCGGTGCCCAGGCGCCTGATTTTGACATACTTGCCCAGCTGCGCGGCAATTTTTCCTACCTCAGGCAACACCGGGCATTTTCTCATTCGCTGCCCGGTCTTATTTTGTGGTCAGGTTTAATTGCCGCCGGCTTTTTGGTATGTCTGCCGGAAATGGCACCAACTCAGGTTTTTTTCTGGTCCTTTTTAGGCGGCCTGTCCCATATTGGCCTTGACTTCTTTAACGCGCACGGGGCTGCGGTTTTATTCCCCGTCAGCCGGGAGCGTAAAAGCTTCAGCCTGCTCAACGTATTCGACCCGGTACTGCTGTCAATTATGCTGATCGTATTCCTCCAGGGACTGGCACCGCGGGACACGTCACTGCTGTTTTTCACAACAACCGCGCTATACATCCTGGTGCGCTATCTGCTTAAATTGCGAGCAAGGGTTATTCTGCGGCACCACTTCATAAAAAGCGGCGTTATCCGCAGCCTGGTTATGCCCTCGCTTACCAGTATCCTCTACTGGGATTTCGTGATCGAGACCGAAACCAATTATTTTGTTGGCCGTATTGGCGCCCTGCAGCCGGCCTTAACCCTGCATAGCAAACTCCGGAAACAAACATTATCGCCGATGCTGGCCGGTGCACAAAAAACAGTGTTGGGTGAATTTTTCTCGGCCTTTACACCTTTCAGCTATTTTGCTGAATCCGAGGCGCAGCAGCAGACAAAACTCGTACGTATTTATGATTTACGCTACTTTTTTAAGCATGGCTTCCTCCATAGTGCCACAATCATCTTCGGCCAGGATGAGCAGCCATGCGACTCATATATCCAGACCTATGGCCGCAAAATTAAAATTCCCTGCTGACAGGAAAACCACTAGTGGTTTTCCTGATCTATATTATTGAGGCCGGCAAGCAGCGAACCGGCAAAAATAACACAAACTGCAAAAACGGCAGGTATGGCCCAGTGTGACCATGCATAAGGCGCAAGCAGCGGCGAAATCTTTTTATCCGCAATTGCCATCTCCCCGGCAGTCCAGCCTAAAAAAGCAGCGCCGATGGTGATAATAACCGGCCAGCGGTTCATCAGCGCGTGCACCAATTTGCTGCCCCAAATAATGATCGGGATGCTGATTGCCAGCCCCACCACCAGCAAAGGGATATTCCCTTTGGCAACGGCGGCTATGGCGATCACGTTATCAATACTCATCACCATATCGGCAAAGATGATTGTTTTCACCGCATCGCCCAGGCTGCTTTTGGCTTCCAGTTTTTTCGGCTCGTCTTCGCCGTTGAGGAGTTTAATGGCAATCCCGAGGAGAGCCAGGCCGCCAACCAGCTGCAGGTAGGGAATCCGCAGCAAAACAATAGCGGCGAAAGTTAAAATGATCCTCAGGCCGATCGCCCCGGCCCCGCCCCAGAGAATCGCTTTCTTTTGCTGTTCCGGCGCCAGTTTGCGACTGGCTAAAGCAATAACCAATGCGTTGTCACCGCTTAACAGCAGGTTAACAGTAATAATACTGATAAGTGCCACTGCCCAATCCACAGCTTCACCTCAATCATGATTTATACATTGATAGTATTACCGGATTTGTGATAATTGTGCCTGACAGATGTAGCCAACCGGTTTATAAAATCCGGTTGGCTACATCTGTCAGCTGCTCTAGATTGCGGCATTCAAAAACCTGATTACAAAAACGCTGATATTCTTTCATCAGACAATCACCTTCCAGCCACTTATCCGCCGGCAAGGGGTTCAGCCAATAAACGGCCTGGGCCCGGTCAGCAATTTTAGCCAGTTCCTCCGCCCCGCCCGGATGCCAGTTATTGCGGCCGTCCCCTAAAATAATCAGCTTGGTCCGGGCCGTAATGGCGGCTGACTCATATCTGGCAATCTGCTCAAACACCAGATCATAACGGGACAGGCCTACCCGGCGGTTAAACCGCTCCCGCAGGTGTCTGGCCTCAAAAAAGGCATTAACGTCCTGGGTTTTAAACCAGTCGGTAACCTCCACCGCCTCATCAACAAAGACAAAAGAACGGATATTGGCGTAACGGCGGTGAGCGGCCTGCACTAACTGCAGCATAAACCGGCTGAAGCGCTCTACTGAATTAGAAACATCACATACCAGCCACAAATCGACTTTACTTTTGACCCTGTCCCGGTATTTGAGATGCAGAGGCCAGCCGCCTGTCCGCACCACGTCTTGAAAGGTGCGCCGCATATCAAGCGTGCCCCTTTTAGCCCGGCGCAGCCGTATTCCCGGACGCTCAGCCAGTTTCTTCGCCAGTTTCACAATCTCTTGCTCGACGGCAGCAATCTCAGCCGGTGCCAGACAGTCAAATTCACGGCGGCGGATATTGGCATATTCCACCAGTTTAACGATATGCTGCCGGCCAAACCTGCTGACGGCTTTGCGTTCCAGTTCCCGTCGCAGCAGCGCCTCCAGCCGGGCAAAGGTTTTTTGCCACTGCTGAAAAGCATTTGCCGTCATTTGCTCGGTCAAATAACTGCGCTCGATCTTGTTGACAGCCTCAAACCATCTGAGTTTTACCTGAACCTGGCGAAGCTTGCCGGAAATTTCCTCAGGCTGGGCATTGGCAAGCTGCACTGAAGCGGTAATTTCCCTGGCCAGTGCTTCTAAAACAGCTACCGGCTGGCTGTCGATTGTTTCCAGCAGCTGTTCGGCACTGCCGCCGGCACCGGCGGCGCTCCGGCCGCTGCCATCGGCGGTCGCGCCTTTGATTATCAGCTGCTCCGGCTCAGGCCTGGCCGCTTCCACCGGTGCCGCCAGGTCAAAATACAAATCAAATAACGCCGCAAATACCGGACGTTCCCACAGGCTTTTGACAAGAGTCGCTTCCAGCACCTCCCGCAGCAGTACCGGTGAAAACCCGGTAATTTCAGCTGCCTTCAGGGCATCTGCGGCTTCCATTGTTGTTACCGTTAGCCCGGCGGCCCGCAACAGCCGGACAAAATCAACGATCATCTGCTTCATGGCTTGAGTAAATAAGACAGCTTGTCGGTAACAAGCTCGCGGTCTCGGGTGTATTTAAGCAAAGCAGTTAAGGTAAGCCGCGCCGCCTCAATATTCAGTTCCCCCCCCAGCATATTCATGGCCTGTACCCAGTCAATACTTTCGGTAACACTAGGCGGCTTTTTCAGCGGCTGCCTGCGAATAGTCTGGATAAATTCAACAAGCCGGCTGGCAAACACAGGGTCAATGCCAGGCACACTGAGTTCAACAATGGCGAGTTCCCGTTCAAAATCAGGGTAATCTATATAAAAATGCAAACACCGCCGGCGCAGGGCATCGCCCAGTTCTCTGGTACTGTTGGAGGTCAGCACAACATGGGGACGGGCCGCTGCTTTTATTGTTCCCAGTTCAGGTATTGTCACCTGCCAGTCTGATAAAGCCTCCAGCAAAAAGCTTTCAAACTCCTGATCGCTTTTGTCAACTTCGTCAATTAACAGCACGACCGGTTCAGGGCTGGTAAGAGCTGTTAATAATGGGCGTTTTAACAAAAATTCCTGATCGAAAATTTGTTGCCGTCCCGCATTCCAGCCCTGCTGCGCCAGGGCTTCTATCTGAATATAAAGCAGTTGCTTTTGGTAATTCCATTCATACAAAGCTTTACTTTCATCAAGCCCTTCATAACACTGCAGGCGAATCAGCAAACAACCGCGCCAGCGGGCCCAGGCTTTGGCCAGTTCGGTTTTGCCAACACCGGCCGGCCCTTCCAGTAACAGTGGTTTTTCCAGCCTTTCCGCCAAATACAGGACGGCTGCCAGCTTTTCGTCTGTCAGATAACCGTTGGCAGCCAGTCCCGTCCGGCAGTCATTTATTGCAGCAATTGCCTCATTCATTGTCACCAGCTCCATCACTATACTTATTAAGAGTTCCGGCCAGACTAGCGATACCTGCCATCATGTAGGGCACTCCTTCCCCGCTTTAAATACCTTAACAATATTTCTAATACTGGTTATATCTGTCAGCGGGTTTCCTGCCAGTATCAGGAAATCTGCCCTTTTACCGGTTTCGAGCGTGCCCAGTTCCTTTTCCAGCCCCATAGCCTGAGCCGCTAGCCCCGTCGCTGCCCGGAGAGCAGCAAGGGGCGGCAGGCCGCATTCCACCAATAAACAAATCTCCCGCCATACATCGCCATGCTCAACACCAAGGGCGCCGGCATCGGTGCCGGCAACAATCTGCGCGCCGGCCTGGTAGGCCCGCATCACCATCGCCTGGTGCCGGCAGTATACCGCCTCAATCCCGGCCGGAGGCAATGTCCGGGTCTGATACTGGCGGCCATAAGCCAGCATCCGTTCAAAGGGTACCAGAGTGGGTATCCAATATACCCCTTTTTCCGCAATCAAATCCGCCGTAGCCGCATCGATCAGCGCACCATGCTCCAGCGTTCTGACCCCAATAGTCAAGGCCTGGCGTACGCCCTCGACCCCGTTGGCATGAACCGCAACCGGTTTCTGCAGGTGCTGCGCCTCGTTGGCCGCCGCCTGCGCCTCAGCCAGGGATAGTTCCACAATGCCGGCATCCTGACGCATAAAATTCACACAGCCTGTCATCATAATTTTTATCCAGTCGGCACCGGCCTTAGCCTGCTCGCGTACGGCCTTGACCATCTCGGCCGGGCCGTCGGCTTCCCGCCCGCCGGCATAATGGAAATGACCGCCGGTGACGGAGATGGCCTGACAGGCGCTCAGCACCCCCGGTCCGGGCAGTACGTTCTGCCTGACGGCTTTTTTTAAAAGAGAATTTAAGCCATAAGGCCCGCCTAGATCGCGCACGGTAGTAACGCCCTTGCTTAGGGCCAGCGCCAGGTTCTTGACCGCCCTGATCAGCGTAAACTCTTTATCTTCTTTCCATCTTAATGAACGGACACTAAGATCGGAAACCCCTTCCAGGAATAAATGTACATGCGGATCAATCAAACCCGGCATAGCCGTATAAGGAGAATAATCAACCGCTGCCTGCACCTGCTCAGCGGCAAATTCCTCTGCTTTGCCAATACCGGCAATGAAGCCGTCTCTAACGTCCAGATAGCAGGCTGCCTGCGCTTCCCGGCCTGTACCATCGATTAATAACCCGGTTTTTATGAGCATCTGTCCAGTCCTTCTTTCATGATTACAGGTTTTAGTTTTATGCAAAAATATTCTGCATAAAACCTATAAGTACCTGCCAAATCAAGGCAGAAAATTAATAAACCGATTGGCGGCTGCCGCTCTTGACAGTATGTCACTATCTAAGTATAATTACTAATGTAATATGTTAATGGGGGTATAGCTCAGCTGGGAGAGCGCTTGAATGGCATTCAAGAGGCCAGCGGTTCGATCCCGCTTATCTCCACCAAAAATAGAACTTGTCGATAAGTTCTATTTTTTATTTGCTTAAATCCGCTCTTTATCGCATGCAATAACTTGACTGATATGCCATCGTGCGCTAAACTAGAATCAGAACGCGTTGTTTTCTAAAGGGGAGTAGCTTGCAAGGCTGGGTCAACACACGGCATTTGCCTGGCCCTGCCATTGGTGTCTGCCAATTAGCGAGACCTTTAGTATGGATTTATTACTATACCATGCTAAGGTGTTTCGTTTTTTATTTAGTATTATAGCTATTGTTAACACACGATAATAGAGGGAGCGTGGCAATGGACGCAATCGTAGAAGTACTTTTGGAATGGGGTCTCACCGGTCTGCTGATTGCCGCATTCACGGAGTCTTTTATTTCTCCGGTATTACCAGACCTGCTGCTTATACCCTTAGCTCTGGCTAACCCGCAAAATGCGATCTACTATGGTTTGGCTGCAACCATGGTCTCCGTAGTCGGCGGTTTAATCGGTTATGTCCTCGGGCTTAAAATTGGCTTGCCGGCCGCCCGCAGGTTTATACCGGCCCGCTATATGGATAAAATATACTGCGTTGTAAAAGAAAATGGCCTGTGGGCAATATTTTTGGCCTCTTTATCTCCTATTCCCTATAAGTTTGTCAGTATAACAGCGGGAGCGCTAAAAATAAACCTGCCCCTGTTTGTCATCATTTCTTTCCTGGGGCGGGGCAAACGCTTTTTACTTGAAGGCATATTGATCTTCTATTTTGGTCCTCAGGCTGTGGAAATGTTTACCGAGCATAAAGATGACCTGCTGGTTATCTCCCTGATTCTGATAACAGTTACCGGACTAATTGCCTACGTTATAAAAAAAAGCAGAAAAACGGAAACCGTGGCCGATAAATTATGAACATATTGCTCGCTGCTTTATTGCCAGCGGGCAATTTATTTGCGGAGAATTCCAATCAGGGCCGCATACAGCGGGGTGTTTATTGTACTGTCCAAATTTTCAGTACGCCCGCAAGTTTGCTCTGCGGCATAACAGGATATGATATAATTAATAATTCTTAAATAAATTATGATAGGGAGAGTGTTATTTAAACCTTGGAGACCCCCTCGATTAGTACCGAAATCATGATTATTTTAGCTCTGATTTTTGCTAATGGGTTATTTGCCTTGACAGAAATGTCGATTGTGTCCTCCCGGAAAAGCCGGCTGGAAAATATGGCCGCTTCCGGCAGTAAAGGTGCTAAGGCCGCGCTAAGATTAACCGAAGAACCCACACAGTTTTTATCTGCCGTTCAGATTGGCATTACCCTTATCGGTATTCTCACAGGTGCTTTCGGCGGCGCCCGCATCGCCATGCTGCTGGCTGCCTCCCTGAATACCATTCCTTTGCTCAGGGGCTACAGCGAGGCGATCAGCCTTGCCATCGTCGTCGGCACCATTACCTACCTGTCACTGATCATCGGTGAACTCGTTCCCAAAAAGCTGGCCCTTAATAATCCGGAAAAAATTGCGGCCACTGTGGCCATGCCGCTGACAGCCTTTGTGCGTATCAACCGGCCGCTGGTCCAGCTTCTCGGCGCTTCCACCAATGTGGTTATGAAACTGATCGGGGCTAAGCCACCGGCAGAATCGCCTGTTACCGAAGAAGAGGTCCGGGTGCTAATTGGCCAGGGTGCGCAGCATGGCGTATTTGAAAAGTCCGAACGGGAAATGGTTGAAAATATCTTTGTGCTTGGCGATATGCGTGTCGGTGCGCTGATGACCCCCCGTACCCAGCTCCAGTGGCTTGATATTGAAGATAACGACCAATATAATCTCCGCATCATCAAAAGTAGCAACCATCTGTTTTTCCCGCTGGCCCGTGGCAGTTTGGATGATATAATCGGTGTCGTCTATTCGAACGAGCTTTTATCAAACTATGTGCCAGGCACTCCGCTGCGGCTTGAGCAAACGGCCCGCCAGCCTCTCTACATCCCCAAAAATACACCGGCCCTGAAAGTGCTGGAGAAATTTCGCGAAACCGGCGTCTATGTAGCCCTGGTCATTGACGAGTATGGCGGTATTTCCGGCTTAATCAGCCTGTATGATATTGCTGAGCACATTGTCGGCGACATGCCTTACCTCGGGGAAGACAACGATCCTGATGTAATTGCCAGAGACGACGGCTCCTGGCTGGTCGACGGCATGCTGTCGGTTGAGGAATTGAAAGAATTGCTCGACACCGATCATTTCCCCGGTGATGAAAGAGGCTACTTCCAAACCCTGGGCGGCTTCATCGTCTCTTATCTCGGCCATATTCCCACTGCGGCCGAATGCTTTGAATGGAATGGTTACCGGTTTGAAGTGGTAGACATGGATAAAGCCCGGGTGGACAAAGTTCTTATTACCCGGCTGGCGATGAATGAAGACAGTGAGTTTATTGAAATCGAGTAAAAGTGCCTACGCCAAAAAACCCTGCGGATAAAGCTCGCAGGGTTTTTTCCGTCATACTTTTTCTCTGGGTAAAAAGATCTTTGGCCGTTAGCAGCAGGCGGCTTTCGTAATGAGCCTCAGCCATGCTCCGGTTTAGAAGGTCCGCATTGACGGTATGCGCTTATCCGCGATTGTATTGGCATAATCCTCCAGTTGGGCAGCCAGCGTACTGCTGGCCGTTATAATCTCGGCATCAGCTGAATTAGAATTCTGCATAAGGTCGCTCAGTTGTTGTCTAAGCGCTGCCACTTGCTGAGTAATCGTCTGTAGCTGTTGATCCACGCAGAGTACCTCCCACTCCTGTTTTTTGTAGTGTACCACTAAAATTGAAAATCATGTATTGTAATCATTGCCGCTCATATGAAGCATTCATGCGGGAAAACTAAAATTATGCTTCACCATGGGAGGTGATAATATGACAAGCAAAAAATCTGCTTTCTGGAATGGAAAAAATTTTGCGGGCGCATCACAAGCAGGTTCCCAGAACTTAATTGGCGAAGGCTCGCGGGCAACGCCCACCCAGACAAAGTATGATGTGAGCAATGAAACCCTTGCGGCCGCAGACCTCCAGCCGGCTGGCAAAGCTGACGGCAGGGAGCCAGATAGCCGCGGCTGAGCTTACAGGCACCAGGCAGCAATTTGCCGCAATCAAATTAAGGAGGCGTGATGATATGGCTGACAAAGACACAAAAAACAAACAAAAGGCAAACATCGATACCGCAAAACAGGGGAATGCATCTGACCAGAAAAAGAACATGCCCTGTAAAAACTCACTCCCCACATGATCTACGGTTAATGGCAGAAGAAACGGAAGGCGGCCTATTCGCCGCCTTCCGTTTCATTTAAATATGTCCACCCCTCTTTTTGTTCGATCTTTCGCTCTTTGAGCAGACGCCCCATAGCACGCTTAAAAGCAGCTTTACTGATATTAAACTTCTCCTTAATAATTTCCGGCGGGGAACTGTCACTATACGGCATTTGTCCCCCGCGGGCCCGCAGTAGCGCCAGAATCTTTTCCGAGTCAGTATCCATGGCCTCTTCTTTAAGAGGGCGCATCGACACATTAAGGCGGCCGTCTTCTCTGAGGTAGGTAACCCGGGCCTCCAGTTCGGCACCAACCCGGGGGCGCTCCGTCATTTCATCATTGTGCAGAAAGGCAATAAACCGTTCTTTAGTAAACAGGAAAGCGCCCTGATCGCTATAATTATATACTGTACCTACGACGGTGTCACCGATTTTTAGGCCTTCAGCCGGTCTGGAAGCTCGCCTGAGTTCATCTTCAACCTCCATAGTAACTGCCGGCCGCCCGGATTTATCACGGTACAGCTTAACCCATATTTTTTCACCCCGGCGCGGTAAACCCCGGCGGCCGGCATGGGGCATAAATACACCCCGTTCTGCCCCAATATCCACAAAGGTTCCGTCGCGCGTGGTATTAATCACCTCAACCCTGGCTACCTGCCCTTCCCGCATTTGCGGCAGGCGCATGCTGGCTGTCAGCCGGCCTTTAGGGTCTTTGTAAAGATAAACCTTGAGGGTCTGGCCTATGTCTACTTCTTCAGACTGCTGTGCTTTGTGGAGTAATATGTCATCGCTGGTATTGCCTGTACCGGCATCCAGAAATACACCCATTTCATTTTTGCGAACCACAGTCAGGTCAACCACATCACCGGGCTGATAATTATGTTTACGGATATCCATCATTACACCTAACCTTGATATACTACTTGTTTGGCGTCGCCCCACAAACGCTCAAGCTTATAAAACTGCCGGTCTTCATCAAGGAAAATATGAGCCACACAATTGCCGTAATCGAGCAGTATCCACCTTGCGTCACGGTAGCCTTCCCGGCGCAACAGCCTAATTCCCTGTTCTCTGAGTTGTTCTTCAATGTAATCGGCAATTGCCTGGACCTGGGTGATTGAGTTGGCACTGCAAATAACAAAATAATCAGTCACCGGCGAAATACCGGTTAAGTCCATAATGACAATATCGCCGGCTTTTTTATCGCTGGCGGCTTTGGCCACTAACTCCGCTAATTTGTTGTCAGCATGAATCATTTGTAAAAAAATACCTCCTGGAACACTGTTCTATAAACTAGCTTTTTCTTTCCGGTTTTATTTTATTCGGACTGTAACAGCAATTTTCCTGCAAAAAAAAACAAAGCGCAATAAAATACGCTTTGTCCCGTATATTAATTGTTACGGGTAGAGCCGGGACTGTCCTGATATATCCCGCTCACTTTGGTTGTGGCAATAAACATGGTTTCAACAAGCTGTTTTGTCAATTCCCTGTCTGGAATCCAATAGCTTAACCCTTCAATTGTCGCAAAATCACCAGGCAGCATCTCGGCCTGCAGCTTCCCCGCATCTAAATCTTTGAGACTATTGGCCACCTTAACCATCGTCATTGCCGACATATCAGTCTCGATATACTCCCGAAGGGTATTCACCAGGGCCGGCACTTTTAAGATAGTACCTACCTGCAGCGTTTCCTTAGCCAGCGCTTTTATAAACCGCTGCTGGCGCTGCACCCGGCCGATATCGCCCAGTTCATCGCTGCGAAAACGGACATATTCGCCGGCTTTTTCACCATCCAGGTGTTGATAGCCCTGTTTTAGGTGAATCTCAAGATCGGCATAAGGGTCCTTGTAATTCATGTTATGTTCAACATAAAGGTCTACGCCGCCCAGAATGTCGATCACCTTAATAAATGCCTGCCAGTCAATGACCACATAGTAATGGACCGGCACATGCAAAAACTGTTCAACTGTGCTGCGGGCCAGCTCAGCCCCGCCATAAGCATAGGCGTGATTCAGCTTGTCATAGCCTTTACGGCCTGGAATATTCACCTTGGTGTCACGGGGTAACGACAGTATATTAACCGTCCCATTCTGGGGACTGATACTTGCGACCATCATCGTGTCCGATCGTCTGGCGGGATCATAGGCATTCTCATGATCCTGGTCATCCACCCCCAGGAGCAGGATGTTGACCCTGTTGCTTAAGGTCTCCGGCGGCCGTTCACTCTGCTTGACTACCTGGGCTACCGGCGCAGTGCGCACAACATTAAGGTAGGCATATACAGTAGCCCCGGCTAAGGCGACCACGGCAACAAGCAACAAAATAAGCAACAGCAAAACCCTGTCCCACCGTACCTTGCGCGATTGTCCTTGCGGGTCGCTCATGGTATCATCTCCTCTCCCGAAAGACAACACCCTTTATTTACTTTGAGTTTTTTGTCTTTGTTGTAATAAAAAATTACGCCCTTCAATCGAGGCTGGATGGATAAGCACACCCTGTTCAAGCATATAGGCAACAGACTCGTCATAGGCGGCAATCATCGCCGCATCCAGATCAGCAAAAGCCAGGCTGCGCAGCCTGTCCACGCCGGGAAAACTTCGGCCTGGTTCAATAAAATCAGCTAAATAGATTATCTTATCCAGTTTGGACATATTGGGGCCGCCGGTAGTATGAAGGGCAATGGCTTTAAGGATCTGCTGGTCTGCAACCCCATATTCGGCTTGAGCCATACAGGCCCCTACCGGCGCATGCAACAGCACCGGCTGACAATATTCAACATCACTCACCACTATACCAAAAGCCGCTGCTGTTGGCAATAGGTGATTGCTGGGTACTGCCCGGCCGCAATCATGAAGTAATCCGGCCAGCCTGGCTTTATCTATATCTGCCCCGTACCGGACAGCTAATTCGGCCGCAGATTCGCTCACACCAAGTGAATGGCGGAAACGCTTTGCTGATAAATTTTGCGACAGTTTTTCAGCAAGCCGGCTAAGCTCCAGCATCTGACATCACCTGCCCTTTACTACTAAAATTCGTCAATCCATAAAAATATCCTTTTTTTATATATAAATAAAAAACCTCCTAAAGCTAGGAGGCGAGTACATCAAAAAACATGTATGATTATACGCTTGGCGCCACCGGGCTTAATCTTGGCGCGGCTTAGCTTCATTAACGACAATCTGCCGGCCTGCAATTTGAGAGCCATTCATAGCCTCAATCATTTTTTCGGCGTCAGCGTCCTCAACCTCCACAAAACCGAAACCACGGGAACGGCCTGTTTCTTTGTCAGTAATAATCCGGCTTGATACCACAGAACCATGGGGGCGGAAAGCATCCGCAAGCGCAGTGTCTGTAGTATTCCAAGGCAGGTTACCGACATAGAGAGTTTTTGCCATAGGGAATCACCTCCGTTACATCAGGATACTAAACCAAAACAGGTTTTACGTTAACATTATCTGCAAAAACAGAAGATTTATGCTTACCCCGGCTTGCCTTTATTTGGCACCTACCGGTATAAGCTTTCTTTATAAATATAGTCTTCCACGCTTTCCGGCACAATATATTTGATAGAACGGCCCTTTTTAACCCGCTCTCTGATATCAGTCGAGGAGATCTCCAACTCCGGCGTGGCCAAGCGCTGAATACTGCGTCGCCCCCTGGCGCCAAATTGTTTAATTACCTGGTCAATATAACTGATAGAGCCTGGCCGTGCAGCTGCCACAAAAAAACACAATTCCAGCAATTCGTCAATATCCTGCCAACTGGGCAAGTCTTTTACAGCATCCGCACCGGTAATGAAATACAGTTCTGCGCTGGCCCCATAACAGTCAATTAAGGTCTTGACGGTATCTACGGTATAGGAGGGCCCGGAGCGCTCAAGTTCAAGCGTGGATACGAAAAAGTAAGGGTTGGAATAAGTGGCCAGGATTGTCATAATATAGCGGTGAATGGCCGGTGTAACCAGGGAGTGCAGTTTATGCGGCGGGTTACTGGCCGGGATAAATAAGACTTTATCCAGATTATATTCAATCCGGACAGCTTCGGCTGTGACCAAATGACCGATATGAATGGGGTCAAAGGTCCCGCCCATAATACCAATTTTAGCTTTTGCCTGCACCATAATGATCTGCCTTTCAACAATATCCAAAACATGCCAAAACTTTTCTATTATTATAACAAATGCCTGTCAATATGAAAAGCCTGGTGTCAAGACACTAGGGTTGTGACAGCACATTTGCCGTCAGCCGCACGACAAGACAGACACTGGTGATTATAGCCGCGGCCCGGGCATAGTCGACAGCATCGTGGCGGCCTTTCGGCGTGCGCAAATAGTTCATAACAGCATAACAATAACCTGGTATCAGCTTCCATTTACTCATCATAGCAAGTTATTGCCTTACCTGATTTGTCCGGAGCCATTTACCAGATATTTAAGGCTGGTCAGCTCGCGCAGGCCCATTGGCCCCCTGGCATGAAGCTTTTGTGTGCTGATGCCGATTTCAGCGCCAAAGCCGAACTCAAAACCGTCGGTAAACCGGGTCGAAGCATTAACGTAGACGGCAGCGGCATCCACTTCCTGCTGAAAGCGCCTGGCATTATTGTAGTCATTCGTGACAATGGCTTCCGAGTGGCGGGTACTATAGGCCGCAATATGCGCAAGTGCAGTGTCAAGATCGTCTACTACTCTAATGGCCAGAATCAGATCCAGGAACTCGGCCGCCCAGTCTTCCTCGCTCGCCGGCCTGACAGACTGATGATATTTCATAACCTCAGGACAGCCCCGCAGCTCAACACCGGCCTGATGATAACGTTCTAACAAAGCCGGCAGGAATGGGGCCGCAATACTCTTATGCACCAGCAAAGTCTCCACTGCATTACATACACCGGGCCGGGACACTTTAGCATTGAAGGCGATATCACTGGCCATTACCAGGTCTGCGCTGGCGTCTACAAAGGTATGGCAAACGCCTGTACCGGTCTCAATCACCGGCACTGTGCTATTCTCAACAACAGTCTTGATGAGTCCCGCCCCGCCCCGGGGGATGATCACATCCAGATATTTATTCAGCTTCAACATAGCCGTAACGGCCTGCCTGTCCGTTGTTTCAACAAGCTGGATTGCAGCTGCCGGTATCCCGGCAGCAGCCGCCGCCCCGGCAATAACAGCCGTAATTGCCGTATTCGAAGCAATGGCTTCTGAGCCGCCGCGTAAAATTACGGCATTGCCGGCTTTGAGGCACAGGCCCGCGGCATCAACAGTAACATTAGGCCGTGCTTCATAGATAATACCGATAACCCCCAGCGGCACATGTACTTGCGTAATAGCAAGACCGTTAGGGCGAATCCAGCCGGCTGCCGCCTCACCGACAGGGTCTGGCAGCAGCGCAATTTGCCGTAACCCGGCAGCCATGGCTGTAATGCGGGCTTCATTTAACAGCAGCCGGTCAATCAGCGGCTTAGCCATCCCCTTGGCGGCGGCCCGCTCGACATCGGCAGCATTCGCATTAATAATTTCCGCCTGTTTCTTCTCCAAAGCCTCAGCCATGGCCAGCAAAGCCTGGTCCTTGACAGCGGTTGACAACGCAGCCAGCCGACGCGCGGCCTGCCTGGCCGCTGCGCCTTTGTCGGCAAGTTCCGTTATATAATCCATACTCCCGCTCCTCTCTTATACTAAAAGTACCAGATTGTCACGATGCACAACCTCGTCAAAAGGTTTAGAGCCTAATATATCGCTGATTTCAGGGGTATGGGCCCCCATAATTTTTTTTATATCTTCCGCGCTATAATTAGTAATGCCGCGACCCATCTCCCGGCCGGCAGCGTTTTTTATGCTAATGGTATTGCCCAATTCAAAGTCTCCCTCGACAGCAGTTATTCCGGCCGCTAACAGGCTGGAACCGCCATTTAGCAAAGCCTGCTCACAGCCCCTGTCGACGGTTACCCGGCCACTCACGCTTACGCCAAAAGCCAGCCAGCGCTTCCTGATTTGCAGGCGGCTTTCTTTGGAGATAAAAATGGTGCCTACTTTACTTCCCTGCAATACCTCCCGTACCACGCCGTCCCGCCCGCCGGAGGCAATCACCATGGCTACGCCGGAATTAACGGCAATTTTCGCCGCCTGAATTTTGGTGTACATACCGCCGGTTCCCCGGACACTTCCCGGACCGCCGGCCAGGGCTTCAATTGCCGGGGTAATATCGGTAATCTCGCTCAGCAGTATCGCTCCCCGATCGGTTTGAGGATTAGCCGTATAAACCCCCTCCACATCGGATAAAATGATGAGCAGGTCAGCATCAATAATGCTGGCGACCATTGCGGACAGGGTATCATTATCACCGATTTTCAGTTCATCAATAGCCACAGCATCGTTTTCGTTAACGATAGGAATAACACCCTGGTTCAAAAGCGCCAGTAGTGTGTTGCGGGAGTTGGTATAGCGCTTGCGGTTAACAGAATCGGCCCGGGTCAGTAACACCTGGGCAACAATCTGACCATATTCGCCAAACAATTTTTCATAAATATGGAGCAGAATTCCCTGACCAACCGCAGCCGCAGCCTGCTTTTCCGGGATTGTTTTTGGCTTCTCTTTCAGCCCCAGCCGGTCTACCCCGGCCCCTACAGCACCGGAAGTAACCAGGACAATCTGTTTTCCCTGATTGGCCAAATCCGATAATTCACGGACCAGCTTCTCTATTCGCAAAAGATTAAGTTTACCGGTAGCGTGAGTTAAGGTACTGGTACCCACTTTAATCACTATCCGGTTCGCATTGCCTAAATTTTCTCTGGTAAGCATAATAATGATACTCCCCCATAATTCACGGCAGTTCGATCTTGGGCTTTTCCTCATTTTTCTTATACAGCAAGCCGTTGCGGCCGATTACCTGGACCAGTTCGGCCCCGGTCGCCAGGGCCAGAGCGGCAATGGCTGTTTTTGGCTCTTCCAGGCTGTTTGGCAATACCCGGACTTTAATCAGCTCACGGGCAGCCAGCACCTGCACGGCACTCTCAACAACCGGAGCCATGATACCGCCTTTGCCAATCTGAACAACCGGTTCCAGTGTACTCCCGCGGGCTTTTAAAAAACGCTTTTGCTTACCTGTTAGTGTAGTTTCATTTGCCAGCAAAGTCTTTCCTCCTATGGTCTAAACTCAAATTCCATATCAAGAATCCGAACAATATCCCCTTCCTTAATACCGCGGCGCCTGAGCTCCTCATCAATCCCCAGCTTGCGCCAGATGGCCTGAAACCGGCGCAAGCCTTCTTCATCGCCAAAGCGTGTCATCGCCACAAGCTTTTCGATCCCTTCGCCCTCGACAACAAAAGCACCGTCAACATCCCGTTTGACAGCATAGGCCTCTGCCGGCGCGGCCTCATACACTTTAGCAGCCTCGATCTCCTCCGGTTCTTCCACATAGTCCGCCAAAAGCTGTGCAGCCCTCTGCATCAAAGCCGGCAAGCCAGCGCCGGTTGCCGCCGAAACAGGATAAATTTCATGACCAAAACCAGTCATAACCTCTGCCACCCGCCGGTAGTTGGCCTGGGCCTCAGGCAAATCCATTTTATTGGCGGCAATAACCTGGGGGCGCTTAAATAACCGTTCGTTATATAGTTTGAGTTCATTATTGATCTTATGAAAATCCTCAATTGGATCACGGCCTTCCAGACCGGAGACATCCAGTACATGAATAAGAACCTTGGTACGCTCCACATGGCGGAGAAAATCATGCCCAAGCCCTACCCCCTCATGGGCGCCTTCAATGAGCCCGGGAATGTCAGCAAGGACAAAGTTCTGCCCCTCGGCAATGCTGACAACCCCCAAAACCGGCGACAAGGTAGTGAAGTGATAAGCCGCAATTTCCGGTTTAGCTGCCGATACCCTGGCTAAAATACTTGACTTGCCCACACTGGGATAGCCCAGCAAACCGACATCGGCCAGCAGCTTCAGTTCCAGCAGCAACGAGCGTTCTTCCCCCGGCTCGCCTAATTCGGCGAAAGTAGGCGCCCTGTTGACACTGTTAACAAAGCGGGCATTGCCGCGGCCACCCCGGCCGCCTTTAGCCACCACAACGGTCTGGCCCGGCTCGGTAATATCGCCAAGCACCTGGCCTGTGGCTTCATCTTTTATCAGGGTTCCTGGCGGCACCTTGATCAGAAGGTCTTCAGCGCCCCGGCCGTGCATATTGCTGGTTTGCCCATGGGCGCCACTATTGGCTTTAAACTGCCGTTTATAACGGAAATCAACCAGGGTATTGAGACTGGCATCACCAATTAATACAACATTGGCCCCGCGACCGCCGTCGCCGCCGCTGGGACCGCCTTTGGGCACATATTTCTCCCGGCGGAAGCCGGACATGCCGTTACCGCCGCTGCCGGCTTTTACTGTTATTTTAGCTCTGTCGATAAACATACACAATCCCCTTGCGTTTTATAAGTAATATGCGCTGTAGCGCTGCTTTTTACCCCGGCTAAATGTTAAATCATAGCTATAACTCCAAGGGATAAGAAAAATCTGTACCCTAAAAGGTCCCAGGCGGCTTGTTATCTGCCGGATCCTGAAGGACTTGGCGCAGGCCAGCTTTCGCTCAGCAGTCTATAATATTATGTAAGCTCCTGCCTAGGTAAGGTCAGAGTGCTTATCCTGGTAAGCAGCCAGCACATTTGATATCATGTCAGGATCATGGGCAAGCTTTTCTATATATTGTATTGCTTTCTCACCACGTCCCAATTGAATCATCGCGTGTATAACCTGCAGGTGGTTTAAGAAATCATGACGCTGAATACGGAGCAGCTTGACTATGTCAGTACATGTCATTACTTCAGAGCAGCTTGTGTTTGTCATACAATCATCCTTCCGGTATACTGCAGAATGATATGTCTTTCGCCCCGGCCAGCCAAAATACCTGTCGCCATGTGACAGGCCGGACAAAAATTAGAAAAACCTGGCTTCTGCCAAATCCTTAGGCGCCGGCAAAGACGCCTGCTTTTTAGGGTATAAATTTTTCTTATCCCTTGCATTACTTTAATATTCTGCCGGGTTAGAAAAACTCGGCTTCTGCCAAGTCCATCAGGACACCCGGCAGAAGCCGCCTGTGCCTTTAAGGTAAAGATTTTTCTTATCCTTAGTACACAGCATCTAACCTTATAAATTCTGGCAGATAAAAACACGGCTTGCGCCGGGCCTGTGGCGAAAGCGAAAGCCGCTGTTGCCCTTATCCAGGGAAAGTTAACCTTTCTGGCAGGACTAAAAAACCTGCGGCTTTGCGGGCCGCAGGCATTTTCATTAGATAGCTTCTTCAGCTGCAGGATATACACTTACTTGCCGGTCATAGCGACCTTTGCGCTCGAAAGCGACTTTACCGGGAACTTTGGCAAATAAGGTATCATCTTTGCCGATGCCGACATTGTTACCTGGATGGAAATGAGTACCACGCTGGCGTACTAAAATACTGCCTGCAGTAACTACTTCGCCGGCGTGACGTTTAACGCCAAGGCGTTTGGCTTCACTGTCGCGGCCGTTACGGGTGCTGCCCACACCTTTTTTATGTGCAAATAACTGTAAGTCAAAAGAATTCAGTTTAAATTTTTCCATTGTTGCTTTCACCTCCTGTGCTCAATAATCCGAACACTCTTAGGATATAGTTTGGCAATTTCTGTTAAGCCGAGAAGCATGGTTTCAAAGACTGCCGCCGTAAGGCTGTCAGGCTGGCCGCTAAGCTCAACTGTAAGCCCGCCCCGGCCCTGCACCAGGTTGATATCCCGCCGCAAGTGGCGTTCAATCCCCATGACGGCTGACTGCGTAAGGGCAGATACGCCGGCACAAACAATGTCCTGGCCATGCGGTGCGGCGTGGGCATGTCCGTTCACCATAAATCCGGTAATTGCCTGCTTGTTATCACGAATTAAGGTAACCGTAATCATGAGCCGGCCTTAAGCAAAAATCTTGTCAATGCGGACTTTCGTAAAAGGCTGGCGGTGACCCTGGCGACGGCGGTAATTGGATTTTGCTTTGTATTTAAAAACCAAAATCTTCTTGCCCTTGCCGTGAGACACGACTTCGGCAGTAACTTTAGCATCACTGATCAGCGGTTTGCCGATAACAACCTCGCCGTCTTTTACTACAGTCAGAACACGGTCAAAATCAACAGTCTGGCCTTCGGCCACATCAATTTTTTCAATGGTAAGAACATCGCCTTCAGTAACACGGTATTGTTTGCCGCCTGTTTCAATAATAGCGTACATAAATATTGCACCTCCCCTGCATAGGACTCGCCGGATACGGTAACAAACTCCAGTTTGTTTTATAAGACCTCTCCGCGCGGTTACAATAGACTTAATGCCTACATCATGAAATTTTACCATAATGGTAATAGTTTGTCAATCCGGTTTCCAAAGCAATGAAAACATCTCCGGCTTCATAGTTTGCGCAGCTTCGACAGCAAGGCATCTGCCGGTTTCCAGCTCCAGCCGCTTCAGTTCTCCCTGTCTGCTTAAAAAGTCGGCTACCCGGGGATGAACCTGAATGATCAGCCTCCCGCCCGTACGGGGCCGTTTGTTCAGTTTTCGCAGTTCCCGCTTGATATCGATAACAACAGTGGCCGGTGACTTTATGCGCCCTGTCCCTACACAGCACGGGCACTGGTCATAGAGCATGCCGTTAATATTTTGTCTGGCCTTTTTCCGGGTCATTTCTACCAGCCCCAGGCTGGTTATTCCTAAAACATTTGATTTCGTGCGGTCTTTTTTGAGTTCAAGTTCCAGCGCCGTTAATACGGCTGACCGCTGCTCAGCCTTGGCCATATCAATAAAATCAATGATAATAATACCGCCGATGTCTCGTAGCCTCAGCTGTCTGGCAATCTCGGCGGCCGCCTCGATGTTGGCCTGAAATACGGTTTCAGACAGGTTGGTATTGCCGATAAACTTGCCGGTATTGACATCAATAACCGTCAACGCCTCCGTATGGTCGATAACAAGATAACCGCCGCAGGCCAGGTCTACCCGCCGGTTACGCAGGCTGTCAAGCTTCGCATCAATATTGAAACGGCTAAACAGGTCATTGTCCGGTCCGCCGGCCTGCTCGTACAGCCTGACGCAGTCAATAAGCTCAGGGGATGTATATTTCAATAGATCAATAACTCGGGTATAGGCTTCGTGGCTGTCGATGATAAATTCCGCAATATCACTGGTCAGGTAATCACGGACAATCCGCACCACAAGGTCAGCATCCCGGTAAATGAGCGCCGGGGCATGAATTCGTTTGGCCCGGGCGCTCAGGCTTGACCACATATTTGTCAGATAGGCCATATCATTAACCAGTTCTTCCTGATTTTTGCCTGCGGCCACCGTTCTGACAATGACCCCCATCCCAGCCGGACGTATCCTTTCCGCCAGCTGCCGTAATCTTTCCCGTTCCGGTTCCTCTTCGATACGCCGGGAAATGCCAATATAATCAACCGTTGGCATAAGTACGATATATCGTCCCGGCAAGGTCAGGCTGATAGTGGCCCGTGGCCCTTTCTCGCCCATTGCATCTTTGGCAATTTGCACCAGGATATCCTGGCCAACCGTCAAATGCCGGCAGGCGGCCTGGCGGCCGGCATCGCCCATATATAAAAAGGCGTTTTTATCACGTCCGATATCGACAAACGCCGCCTGCATGCCTGGCAAAACATTTTTGACTTTACCTTTATAAATATTCCCGACCAGGTGTCCGCTGTCGCTGCGTTCCACCGCTATCTCCATAAGCTGATTGTCTTCCAGCAGCGCAACCCGGGTTTCCTCCGGCATAACACTGGCAATAATACTCTTTTTCATACCTGTTTCCTTTAATTTATTTATAGTTCAAGCGGCGATCTCTGCTGCCGTCCGTTACAGATAAACAAGCCAGTACGGTGAATAAGCGCATTGCCGCCATCAGCAGGCAAACCGTAACGGTCTGTCAGCACAGCCAGCACCTCAGCCGGCTTGACGCTGCCACTGGGGGTAATCTTAATTGACAGGCTTACCGTTATTAAAGCTGGCTGCTCCGGATCTGGCTTGGCTGTAACCGGGGCGGCAAGATATTCTGTGATGTCAATCTCGCGGCGGCCTTTGGGTGATTCTTTGATATATAGGACTTCAGCTTCACTGTTAAAGCGGCTGAGACTCGCCCTGGCCGCAGTCAGTGTAGCCGCCGGCAGCAAAGGAAGGATAATATCATAAGTGGCCAGATTAACGACCGCCATCAGGGCCGGGCTGGGGGTGGCCATAAACTTAGCGGCCTTAAGTTCGATCCCTGCAGGCATTTGCGCCTTAAGCCGGGACTCAATACCGGCAAGGTCCGGTGCGTCCGTCAATTCAAGATCAAGGTATTCGGCCTCACTTGTCACCCCCACTGCCAGGGCTGAGGCAAAGGCCAGTTTCATGTGCGGGTTAAAACCTTCGGAATAAGCGGCCGGCAGCCCGGCCCGGCGAATAACCCGTTCGATTGTGCCGGCAAAATCCAGGTGTGACACATAACGTATTTCATTGCCTTTAGTTATTTTCAGCCGTAACTTTGCCACTATGCCTGCCCCCAGTCAACTACTTTTACGTCCAGCTTCTGGCACACGCCGCAGGCGCAGCATTCTTGATGACGGCAGTCGGGTGTGAAAACCGCCTGCTGCGCAGCCTGCCATTCCCGTACCAGAAAAGACTTGTCCACTCCTGCCGATAAATGCTCCCAGGGCAGCGCCTCATCTATATCCCGGTTACGGCTGGCATAAGCCGCAGGATCAATATTCTCAGCCGAAAAAGCGTCCATCCATACATTAAATTTAAAGTGTTCGGACCAGCCGTCAAACTTTACACCCTGCTGCCAGGCCCGGAGAAGAACCTTGCCCAGCCGACGGTCACCGCGGGAAAACACCCCTTCCAGGAAACTGGTGCGGGCATCATGCCAGCTGAGCGAGATACTGCGGTCTTTAATCAGGGACCGCAACAGCCGCTGTTTGCGTTCGATTTCTGCAACAGAATCCTGGCCAAACCATTGAAAAGCAGTGTGCGGCTTAGGCACAAACGAGGATACGCTGACGGTAACTTTTGCCCCCCGGCGGCCCTTTATCTGTTTATAAAGATCGGCAACATGCTGGGCCAAGGCGGCAATGCCGGCTATATCCTCATCCGTTTCCGTCGGCAGGCCGATCATAAAATAGAGTTTGATCGTCGACCAGCCGGCTCTGAACGCAGCGCTTACCGCCTCGGTCAGATCGGCCTCAGTTACCCCTTTATTAATTACGTCCCTGAGTCGCTGCGTCCCGGCCTCAGGCGCAAAAGTCAAACCGCTTTTCCTTACCTGTTGTACCTGATTAGCCAAATCGATAGAAAAGCTGTCAATCCTGAGAGACGGCAGCGATACACTGACTCCCTGCGGTTTAAACCGGGCGGTAAGGCGGTTGATCAAAGGACTCAGACACGAATAATCAGCCGAGCTTAATGATACCAGGGATATCTCATTGTAGCCGGTGTTAGCGATAAGCTCCTGGACGTAGTTTAGCAGGGTTTCTATGTTACGCTCCCGTACAGGCCGGTAGAGTACACCGGCCTGACAAAAACGGCAGCCCCGGGTACAGCCCCGGAACAACTCCAGCATAATACGGTCATGAACAATTTCAATAAACGGGACTATGGGTTTTGTCGCAAACATCACTTGGTCAAGGTCAGGGATCACGCGTTTGCAGATGACCGGTTTTGCTTCCGGCATATCCGGGCAGATACCGGCCCAGCGGCCGTCGGCAAGATACCCGGCCTGATAAAAAGCCGGCACATAAACACCCTGTAGTTCGGCAAGCTTTCGTAAAATACCTGCTTTGCCATTTTGTTTTCCCGATAATTTCCAGTGAGCTACGGCAGCTGCCACCTCGCTGATAACCTCTTCCGCCTCACCCAGGATGAAAAAGTCCACAAAGTCGGCCATAGGCTCCGCATTAAAAGCGCAGGGCCCGCCGCATGCCACCAGGGGCTGGGTTGCCTCACGCTCGGCTGCTAACAGGGGAATACCGGCTAAATCAAGCATATTAAGCACATTGCTGTAGCTTAGTTCATACTGTAAAGAAAAGCCGATGATATCACACTCGGCTACAGGCCGCTTTGTTTCCAGTGTATATAACCGAACACCGGCCTTTCTCATCTCCGCTTCCAGATCTACCCAGGGAGCGTAGGCACGTTCGGCAAACGTGTCAGCCCGTTGATTAAGGATCTGATATAATATCTTTAATCCCAGATTTGACATACCGACTTCATATACGTCAGGCATAGCCAGAACAAAATTTACCATAGCCGGCTGCAGCTCTTTAACGACACTGTTCCATTCATGACCGGTATAGCGGGCTGGTTTCATCACCTTGCTCAAAATAGCAGGGCTGACAGGATCTAAGGGATGCATATGTACCTCCAAATAAATAGCTATAAAAAATATTATGTATTTTTCCAGGGGAAATATCAAGCTTTATTTAGAAAATCATTTACTTTTCCCTTAATTCCCCGCTCCAGCAGCTGTTCCCACACCTCCGTCTCGGTAAGAGCTCCGCTTAGCCGGAAATTGCGGTCAACAATGTGGATCACATAGTATTGTTCCGGGCCAAAGAGCCGGATAACATCACTGACGGCAGTATTCTCCATCGCGGTAAGGTGGCTTGTAGGCATTACGCCCCGGCGGGAAAGCTCTGCTTTTTTGCCGGCCAGAATCCTCATGCCCCGCAGCCCGGCCAGATTGTTTTCGGCCCGGGCGGTGACAAAGAGAAAACCCGCCGCTATCAGCATTGTCAGGTTGATAATACTGGAGAGCCAGTATTCGACTGCGGCCATTAGTATCAATAAGCAGCCGATGATATGGCTGATCGTAACAACAATTGCCGTAGACTCACGGTAATCCCGGCGCCGTGACAGCAGCGCCCGCAGGATTCTCCCTCCGTCCAGCGGCAGGGCCGGCAGCAGATTAAAAAGGGCCAGGGTAAGATTTACTTCACCATAGAAGCGTACTACCTCCTGCCAGGCACCGGCTTCATTCCACCGGGCATAACATAAAGCCGCCAGAACCAGGCTTGCCATCGGTCCGGCGGCTGCAATCATTATTTCACTGGCCGCGCCGGCGTCAGCGAGGCGCTCAACCCGTGCCATTGCGCCAAAAGGCAGCAATTCAACCTGTTTAACCTTGTAGCCCAGGCCGCCGGCCATTAGCATATGGGCCAGCTCGTGCAATACTACCGCACTGAATACCAGCAGTATTTTGCCCCCCAGACCGGCAGCCGTAAACAAAGCAAGCAACGCTAAAAACCAATTGTTAAAAACAATCTCAACCCCTGCCACTTTTCCGGCCCGCATACTTCACATCCTTATTTTACAGTTTCACCTTTTATTCTGGGGATAGGGTCGATGGCTTTACCGTTTTCTCTTAGCTCAAAATATAGTACAGGCGCAGCCGCCCCTGTTTTGCCAACCCTCCCTACAACCTGTCCCTGGCTTACCACATCGCCATCCTTCACTAACACATCGGCTAAATGCCCGTAAAAGGTCTCCAGCCCCTGGCCATGTTCAATAATTAATATCTTACCAAACTGAGTACTATCGGTAACGATCTTGACTTTGCCGGGAGCAGCGGCATGTACGCTGCTCCCGGCCGGAGCGGAAATATCAATGCCCTCCCGTAAAGTCTCCTTCTGCAATTCTGCATTTGTTTGCCAGCCATACCCGTTCACCACCTGACCGTCCACAGGCTTAGTCATATACATAAGCGGGTCGGCCGGCCGGGAAACAGTGGCCTGAACTTGCTTAAGCACCGGAATTTGGGAAATTTGAATGGCATTGGGCCAATAAGTATTAATATAATCCACTGTTTTCACCGAATAGTAAACAAAATCAGTCTGCGTTGCCAGCATTTTCCTCACAGCGCCTGTGACTTCCTGTCCAATCCTGGTGTCTGAAACATGGGCCCCATAAATCATGGCAAAAAGCGCCAAGGCGGCAACCGTCTTTTTTAGCCAGGTATAATCAGGTGTGTCTTCATAATAGGATTGCCAGTTTTTTTCCGAATTGCGGCTCCGCATACTGAGTTGCCAGCGGCTTTTCAAACGGTTCCACAGCCTTGTCGTCATGTTAAGCCCTCCATAAACACCGGCTAAGTATTCTTATGGAATATATATGACAAAACTGCAGATTTATAACCTGTACCGGCTGATTAAGTAATAAAAGTAAAGCGGGCCCATCGGCCCGCTGCAGTCAAAACAAGATCTTTTGCCTTCGCATATGAATATTTAATAATATGCCGATACTGACCAGATTAGTAGTCAGTGAGCTTACACCATAGCTCATAAGTGGCAGCGGAATGCCGGTAACCGGCATAATGCCTGCTGTCATCCCCACATTAACCAGGAGATGAAATGCCAGCATGGAGGTAATCCCCGTTGCTACAAGCATACCGAAATTATCCCTGGCTGCCCCGGCAATTTTTATACCGCGATACAGCAATATAAAATACAGCAGTAAAATCAGGATTGAGCCGACAAAACCCAGTTCTTCGCCAATCACCGCGAAAATGAAATCAGTGTGATTTTCCGGCAGGAAGTTAAGCTGGCTCTGCGTGCCGTTGAACAGGCCTTTACCAAACAACATACCGGAACCAATAGCAATCTTGGACTGGATGATATGGTAGCCGGACCCCAGGGGATCAACATTCGGATCAATAAATACAGTTAAGCGCTTTTTCTGATAATCTTTTAAAAAATGCCAGAAAATTGGCAGGAACGCAAGACCGGCGCCAATAATTGACAGTAAATGGCGTGTACTTATACCCGCCACAAAAATCATGCCGAATAATATGGCCAAAAACACCAGGGAAGTTCCTAAGTCCGGCTGTTTTAACACCAGGAGAAAAGGTATCCCGACAAAAAGAAACACCGGGATGATCTCCTTGAAGCTGTTAAGCCGGCCTGTACGTTTGTCCAGAACCTGGGCCAAGCCAATAATCATAATCAGTTTAGAGAACTCCGACGGCTGCAGGCTGATCGGTCCAATCTGAATCCAGCGCTGAGCCCCCAGAGCCGACTGGCCGACAAACATAACCGCCAGCAGCATAATCAGGTTAAAAACATAGAAAAATCCGGCAAATTTTTCCAATGACTTATAATCAAAATTAAGCATGATGAAAATAATAGCAATATTGGCCAAAGCAAATAGCCCCTGGCGCTCCACATACCAATAGCGATCCTCACTCGGTCCGTTAATGTGAGTGGCACTGCCGATTATAACCAGACTAATAAGGACCAGGAGGGCTGTAACACCAATAAGTATAAAGTCCAGATTCCGCAGCAGGCGCTGGTTAAGCATACAGACCATCCTTCTCTCTAACAATGTCCCTATATATTATAATAGTATTTCCCGCCTGCGTCCAGTATTGCAAACCGAAAGAAAAAAGCAGAGTACTTTGCTTTACTCTGCTTTCATAAATTTACTCGCCGGCCATGGCCCCCCGCTTCATGCGGTTAACCGGAATATTAGCTACCAGCGCCACCTGGGTATTCGTCTTAGTCAGACTGATTTCCATCTCGGTTTCATTGATGTCCATATAGTTTGAAATCACTTTTATCATGTCATCCTTGATGACTTCCATAAACTGCGGCGACACATTGACACGATCATGCACCAGCACAAATCTGAGCCGTTCTTTGGCAATGTCTTTCGAACCCTGAGGCTCTCTGCCAAACAGTTTTTGTATAAGTTCAAACACCTTTTTCCCCTCCCTGCAACAATTTAAAACCCTAGCGCTTTTTTGAATCGGCCCCAGAAGCTGTCATTAACCTCAAATGTCATAAGCGGCACATTTTCCCCCATCAGCCTCCGGATAATATTGCGGTAGGCAACACCGGCCAGTGCTGTCGTATTGGCGATTGCCGGCTCACCCCGGTTAGTCGAAATAACAATATACTCATCTTCCGGTATTATCCCCAGCAAATCAACAGCCAGGATTTCAATAATATCATCAATATCCATCATATCCCCTTTTTTAACCATCAGGGGACGGATGCGGTTAACAATCAGCTTAGGATTATGCTTGCCTTCCGATTCCAACAAACCAATAATCCGGTCCGCATCCCGGACGGCCGAAACTTCCGGCGTAGTAACGATAATAGCCCGGTCGGCGCCGGCAATGGCGTTTTTAAATCCCTGCTCAATACCGGCCGGGCAGTCGATGATAACATAATCAAATTCCTGGGCCAGTTCCTGGCAAAGCTGCTTCATTTGCTCAGGCGTTACGGCATTCTTGTCCCTGGTCTGGGCAGCCGGCAGCAAATAAAGCGTTTCGTAGCGCTTGTCCCTGATCAGCGCCTGCTTTAACCGGCAGTTGCCATCTGTTACATCCACTAAATCATAGACGATTCTATTTTCAAGTCCCATAACCACATCGAGGTTGCGCAAGCCGATATCGGCGTCCACCAGGACCACCTTTTTGCCCTGCAGGGCAAAACCAGTGCCAAGATTGGCTGTTGTTGTTGTTTTGCCAACACCGCCCTTGCCTGATGTAATGACAATTACTTCCCCCATCTATGTACCTCCTAAAGTTTATCAAAGAAAGCTTACATTTCCAGTGACGCTAAATTCCTCTTATCTGCCGGTTCGATAACAACAATGCCTCTAACGATGCGTGCAGTCTCCCTGCAGGTAGGATTATCCTGATTATCGGGGGCTCTGGCAATCATTCCCGCTATTCTTAGCTGGCCGGCAATCAGTTTGTCAGCAGTAATCGTCGCCAGTTGATCACCGTTGGCCCCGGCATGAGCCACCCCCCGGCAGGTTCCCTCAACCGTGATACTGCCACCGGCAATGACTTCTGCCCCGGGGTTCACGTCACCCATGATAATAACCGAGCCGCTAAACACGATCCGCTGGCCGCTGCGCAGCATTCTCGACACAATCAGGGTTTTTCCGCCTTCGGGCTCCTGCCGGTATTCTACAGGGATTTCCCCGTCCGGGCTGCTTGCACCGTCTGGTAAATTCGGCGATATCGTCTGATCATCCAGAGCCAGTCCATAATCTGCCAGCAGACTGATAAGCTGCCGCCGTTCCTCCCCGGTCAACAAACTGGAACCGGCTACCACTTTCACACCGGCGCTGCCTGTAAAAAAATGAGCGGCCGATTCCAGCTTCTCTCTCAGTTGCGCCAACAGCGAGGAAAAGTCAACGGCTTCATTAATTACCAGTTCAAGACCGCCTTTATTTCCTTTAAATACTATATCCTCCCGCATACCTACTCCCTAAATTTTACCATATGTTATTAGCTGTATGTCAACTAAAATTCGCCTTAATTAACAAATTTCCTGCAGCGCAATGGATGAGCGCCAGTTAAAATTACCAGTAAGAAGAAGATCTTATCAGGACCGGGTATTAAAGCACTTTAGTTTTTCTATTGGGGGTTGATTTATGATTAACTGTTTGGCAAAATTAACTGCCTGGCTGAGCCAGCACATGTTTTTAATTGTTTTATCGGCCTTGCTCTTTGGTTTTTTCTCCCCGCTGGCCGACTCTGCTAGTCTCCGGACAGTGGTGATTGGCGCCTTTGCTTATATGACGTTTGTTACCGCCCTTGATATAAGCTTTAAAGAGTTCCTCCAGGTGCTCAAAAAGCCGCTTATCCCCATTTGGATACTGATATTAATCCATATTATCTCACCGCTCATTGCCTGGCTGACCGGGCTCAGTCTGTTTGCCGATAATCCGAATGTGCAGTTGGGCTATTTAATCGGCGCCTCTACCCCGATTGGCGTAACCTCGGTCATATGGACGGCACTGACCCAGGGGAGTGTATCCATTGCGCTGGTTTCCGTAACCCTTGACACCCTCGTTGTACCTGTTATGCTGCCCTTCTTCTTTCAAATTGTTATTGGGCAGGTGCTGCAAATTGACTATATGCAGATGATGTTTCAATTGCTGCTCATGGTAACCATACCAAGCTTACTGGGAATGGCTCTCCATGATTACAGCAGCACGCTGCTTACACCGGCGGTTAAAATCATTGCCGGTTTTATCGCCAAACTCGCCTTTTTTGCCGTAATTTTTGTCAATGCAGCGATCGTCGGGCCAAGCATCAGCTGGGACCTTGCCACTCTGAAAATAGTTTTTATTACGATGCTGCTGGTAGCGGCCGGCTATCTCACCGGGTTCCTGGGCTCCTGCCTGCTGCGTGACCGGTCTAAAGAAACAGCCTTAGCCATGATTTACTGCGTGGGGCTGCGCAATATAAGCTTTGGCCTGGTATTAGCCCTGACCTTTTTCCCACCGCCTGTTGCCGTGCCAATCACAATGTTTATCCTGTACCAACAGCCATTGGCCGCAGTCATCCCTTATCTGTTTCAGAAATTTGCCCCTGGTAAACGTCTGGCCTGACGCCCATTCCCGGTACGGGAATTCCGGTTCGCCGCAATATAACAGGATCAGGCTTTACAAAGCCTGATCCTGTTATATTGCCGGGATTTCTGCCTGACGCAAACACAAATAAAGGCACACTATAACGCAGTCTGGGGCCGGTGAATTTTGGCCGCTTCGGCGACAGTCTGGTTAATATTAAAAGCGGCCTCCAGAATTTTTTTCGCAATCGGAGCAGCCGATGATGTCCCGAATCCACCCTGCTCGACAATAACAGCCACCGCTACGCGCGGATCCTCATAGGGTCCATAGGCCACAAACCAGCCATGATCATGGCCATGCGAGTTTTCCGCCGTGCCGGTTTTACCGGCTATGGCAACAGGGAAATCATGAAAATCGGCGGCAGCTGTACCGCCTGCCTGAGCGACCTCCCGCAGCGACTCACGAATAAGATTTAGCGTACTGTCGGAAATAGTCACCCGCCCCACCTCTTCCGGGCCAAAGGTTGTAAGGGTTTCACCGCTGGTGCTGGTAATCTTGCTTACCAGGTTAGGCCGGTAACGATAGCCGCCATTGGCAATCTCGCTGATCACCACAGCCATTTGCAGCGGTGTTGTCAGTTGAAACCCCTGACCAATCGCCGCATCAAAGGTCTCAGATAAATACCAGTCTTCACCATAAACCTTTTCTTTATAACGCTTGTTTGCCACCAGGCCTTCCGATTCACCGGGAAGATTGATGCCTGTAACCGCTCCCAGGCCAAACATGCGGGCATATTTCTCCAGATTATCGATTCCCAACCGGTTGCCCATTTCATAAAAGTATACGTTGTCAGACTTGGATAAAGCTTCCCGGAAATTAATCCACCCCAAGGCTTCACCCATGGCATTGCTTTTGGGAATAAGCCAGTGGGTGCCGGTATCCAGGATTTTCTCCTGCGGTGTTACCTTTCCGAGCTCCAGCGCCGCCGTACCGGTAATTATTTTAAAAGTGGACCCTGGCGGATATTCGCCGGAGATTGCTTTATTATCCATCGGGTGATAGGGGTTATCATTAAGCAGCTTCCAGTCCTTTTCGGAGATGCCGCCGTTAAACAGGTTAGGATTAAAACTAGGCCGGCTGACCATAGCCAAAATCTCGCCGTTCTTAGGGTTTAACACTACCGCCGCCGCCGCTTTTGCTTTATTAAACTCAGTTTTCGTCTGTAGATAGGCAAGCTGGTCATCAATCGCTGTTTCCGCCGCCTTTTGTATCCGGTAATCAATTGTCAGCACCAGATTATGCCCGGGCAGCGGGTCTTTTTTGCCAAGCACCTGTACCGGCCGGCCACTGACATCCACTTCAACCTGGTTGCCGCCGTCCGTACCCCGCAGTTCTTTGTCATATACCCTTTCCAAACCGAATTTACCCACAATGTCGCCGGCTTTATAGCCGTCGGTTTTCCGCTTTTCCAGCTCTGCTTCATTAATCTCACTGACATAACCAAAGATATGGGCGGCGAGCTCGTTATAAACATAATTTCTGAGCGGCTGGATTTCAATAACCACACCGGGCAGCTCGGCCCTGCGTTCCTCAATCTTGGTCACAATATCCGGGCCGAGATCGGTCTTAATGCGAATAGGCTCGAAGGAACCCGAATGCTGCGCCACCTTGGCTTTAATTTCACGGACGTCCATGCTTAAAATGCCGGCTAGTTTATCCAGCACTGCATCAGGCACAGGACCGCTTATCGACAGCAAAGAGACGGTAAAGCCCGGACGGTTGGATACTAACATCACTCCATTCCGGTCATAAAAAACGCCCCGGGGGGCCATGATAGGAATGAGCCTGATGCGATTGCCGTCAGCCAGCCGTTCATAATATTGTCCCTGGGCCATTTGCAGATAGCCCAGACGGCCCACTAATATAATAAATATGAAAATCACGACAAAACCCAGTATTTCAATCCTGCCATGTAAGCGCTTAGTAAGCATAATGACCTCTTTGTATGTAGTTGATTAAAATTGGCTGCGGTTGCCGAACGTCATCCGGTAAATCAATCTATGAACAGGGATACAGAACAGGATATTGTAACCCAGGGACGGCAGGACCTGATGCAGGAAAATAGAAGCCGGTTCAATCTTATAGCCCAGTATAAAAAGCAGCGCTTGCATAACTGCGCTGTTAAAAAGAGTCGCTATGACAACGGCTAACACAGGCAGTAAAATACTTTCTTTAAATACCTTGCGTTCGGCTAAACCGGCAGTATAGCCTGTGGCCATCTTGGCTAACGTGTTGAGACCAAAAACATTGCCGGAAGCAAAATCCTGCATCAAACCGGCGAAAAAAGCCACACCGACGGCGCGCTCCCGCCCGGCCAGCAAACCGGCAGCCATAATAATAATTAAAATGAGGTCAGGCTTAACCCCTTGGGTAAATATAAGCGGCACCAGGACCGCCTGCACGGCGACCGTGACAATCAATAATACAGCCCAGGCAAATGTTGACTTCATTGTGCCGTCCCTCTCGCCGGCCCCGGCAGACCGGGGGTTTGGCCGCCGGCTGCCGCCGGCGGGGTTGCGGGCGGCGGCACAGGTGCCGGTTCGCGCGAGCGTACAATGACTAATACCTCTTCTAGTCTATCAAAATCTACTGCCGGCTTCAAGACAGCATATTTTAACAATCCGCCTTCGTCATTAATAATGTCCACTACTTCTCCCACTAATATCCCTTTGGGATAAATGCCGCCAAAACCGGAGGTAATTACTTTATCACTCTTAATGATATCCGCATCCCGGGCAATATTGATCATATGCGGCGTTAATGGACTACCGCTGCTTCCCTCCACAATCCCGGCCACCCGCGACTCAGGCCGCTGCACCAGACACCCCACCGCACTGCGCGGGTCTAAAATCAGTTGCACTTTGGCAGCATTACTGTAAACACTGGTAATGCTGCCCACCAAGCCCTGAGCAGTTACCACCGGCATATCCTTGGCCAGGCCATCGGCAGTTCCACGGTTAATCATAATTATGCTTGTCCAGGTACCCGGGTCCCGGGCAATAACCTGGGCAGCAACAAAATCAAACTGCGGTGACCGGTTTTTATAATCAAGCATCGCCCGCAGCCGCATATTCTCGGCCTGAATTTCAGTAATATTAACGCTGTTTTGGCGCAGAGTTTCAATTTCGGCCTTAAGCGTCTGGTTATCCCTGTAAACGGTCATAAGCTGACCGGTAAATGATCCGGTTTGGCGGACACCATACCCCACTTTCATAAGGACATATTCCACCGGTGTCAGCAGCGTGATTACAACCTGTTCCATAAAAGCAAATTGATATTTCCCTTTGGCTATAGTACCGGCCAGCAAAAAGACGGTAAGTACCGCCACAACAAGGATGACCGTCTTTTTGTGAATGAATCGCACTTTCGGTACTCCTTTCTTACATATTCCCCATAAATAGCTAAGCTTATATTTCCTATCCCAGCTTCTTGGGAGTCATCAAGACGCGTTTTAACAGGTCGATACTCTCCAGGGCCCCGCCTGTGCCTGCTGCCACACAGGATAAGGCATCCTCAGAGATATGTACCGGCATACCGGTTTCTTTATTAAGAAGAATGTCAAGCCCTCTTAACAGCGAGCCGCCACCGGTCATCACAATACCACGATCCATAATGTCTGAAGCCAGTTCGGGCGGGGTTTTTTCCAGGGTTACTTTGACGGCCTCAATAATTCCGGCCACCGGTTCACTCAGGGCTAACTGTACTTCGCCGGCTTTGATAGTCAGTGTCTTAGGCAGCCCGGTAACCAGGTCACGCCCCCGCACGTCCATTTGCTCGTCAGCCCGGGGTGGGATAGCCGAACCAATCTTAATTTTCACCTCTTCGGCGGTGCGTTCGCCGATCATTAGATTATAAGTGCGTTTTATATATTGAACAATTGCTTCATCCATTTCATCGCCGCCAATGCGGATGGAACGGCTGGTAACAATGCCGCCGAGGGAGATGACCGCCACCTCTGTTGTCCCGCCGCCGATATCAACAACCATATTGCCTGTGGGCTCGTGGACCGGCAACCCGGCGCCAATAGCAGCCGCCATTGGTTCTTCAATCAAATAGGCCTCCCGGGCCCCGGCCTGGATCGTAGCATCAATAACTGCCCGTTTTTCAACCTCGGTAACACCGGAGGGAACACCGACAATTACCCTGGGCCGGATAAAAGACTTCGAATCCATCGATTTTCTGATAAAGTATTTAAGCATGGCCTGGGTTACGTCAAAATCGGCAATAACGCCGTCTTTGAGCGGCCTAATAGCCACAATATTGCCAGGAGTACGGCCAATCATCTGCTTGGCCTCTTCACCAACAGCAAGAACTTCACCCGTGTCGCGCTGGATTGCTACTACCGATGGCTCACGGAGAACAATCCCCCGCCCTTTAACGTGCACCAGTGTATTGGCAGTACCTAAATCTATCCCCATGTCGCGTGACAGCGAACTGAAAAAATTAAACATACAATTTTGCCCCTTTCATTACGACCTGTTTATATTATTCCCTTTTCTTTAAAACTAACATACTTGCCATCGCCGATTATTACGTGGTCAAGTACTGTAATATTAAGCAAGTTACCGGCTTCAACAAGCTGTTTAGTTAAAGCGATATCTTCCTGACTAGGGGCCGGATCACCACTGGGATGATTGTGGATTAAGATAATAGCAGCGGCACTATTGATAATGGCTTCCCGGAACAGTTCCCGCGGATGAACAATGGAAGCATTCAAACTGCCCACTGAAATGATAGCCCGGGCAATCACATGATTTTTGGTCGATAACAGCAAGGCCATGAAATGCTCTTTCGTCTGGTACCGCAGTTCTCCCATCATTAAACAGGCAGCATCCTTAGGGCTTTTAATCACCGGCCGTTCACCAGGCTCCTTAAAACTCAATCTACGTCCAAGTTCAATGCCGGCGACTACAGTAACAGCCTTAACCAGACCAATACCTGCCGTCTTGCTTAGTTCCTGCGGTGATATACTGCCAAGGCCGGTCAGGTCATATTTTACCAACAGCTGTTCAGCTAAACGATGCACAGGCAGATTTTTGGTACCGGTACGCAGCAGGATGGCTAACAGTTCGGCATTACTCAGAGTCGAAGCTCCTTTGCCAAGCATTTTTTCCCGCGGCCGTTCTGTTGCCGGCAGTTCTTTCATCATCAGCGGTTTGTCCATTGTCATAACAGTTCTACCCCGGCCTGCCGCAAAAGATCGGCCAGAGTGGCAAGCGGCAGTCCTACTACGTTATTGTAGCAGCCATTAATATTTTCCACCAGCAGCGTTCCCCGCCCCTGGATAGCATACGCCCCAGCCTTGTCCAGCGGCTCGCCGCTGCTGACATAGCGTTCGATTTGTGCCGGCAATAACGGTTTCATCCTGACGGTAGTAACGTTACAGCCGGTAAAAACCTGATCTCCCCTGACTACTGCCACGCCGGAAATGACATTATGCTCTCTGCCGGCTAAAGCCGTCAGCATCCGTACGGCTTCAGCAGCATCTGCAGGCTTGCCGAATACCTGATCGTCCAGTACGACAATCGTATCAGCCCCAATGATAATATCACCCGGGTTCGCGCGGCGGGCGGCATCCAAGGCTTTGGCACAGGCATGAGCAATCGCCAGTTCCTGTGGCGGCATGTCTTTTGTATTATCTTCTTTAACCCCGCTGGGGATGATATTGAAGTCCAGGCCAACTAACTCTAAAAGCTGCTGCCGCCTGGGTGACGATGATGCCAGAACTATCACCATGCCTGGTAAACCTCCCCTAAAAACGCCGGAATAAAATAATTGCCGCTATAATCCCTACTATACTCATAAGATTCGGATATAACGCAAAGCCGATAACAACTTTGATCACATACAGATTAACAGCCACAGGCGGTAGGTCAAATACAGGAAACGGCTTTATGAGATAGGGGGCAATGTCAGCAAGAAACGGTATGCTGGCGGCAAGCTCGCCTAAAATACCGCCAACCACTGCTCCCGTAATTAAAAACAATGCCATTATCCCGATACCGTGGCCGGCAGAACTACTCCTCTTAGTTCCGGTCTTCAACCCAAACCTCCCCCGGGATGCTGAAATTAGCTGATTCATCCCTTATTTTTAGTTTCAAAGCAGCAAATCCTTATTGATAAACAAAATCTTATTTATTTTGCAAATCATCGTTTGTAATATTAAACAAATAGCCTGCCGGGGCTTTGGCAAAAAGATAATTGACTGCCAGCCCGGTAAACAGGCCTGTAGGTACGGCAAACAGCAGTACATACGGCGCATACCATAAAAGCCCGGGACTAGACACAATCATTGCGGCAATCGTCACCTGAGCCAAATTATGAGCGACTGCCCCGGCCACGCTGACACCGGCCAGGGAAAAAAAACCGGCATACTTATTATGAGTATAAGCCATCATGATAATGCTGATAAGCGCCCCGCCCATACTCATAATAAAGGCAGGACCAAACAACACCCCGCCAAACAGGGAACCGATCAAAACACGGGTTATGGCAATATATACAGCCTCCTGCCAGCCAAAAATAACAAGTGCCAGCAGAGAGACAGTATTGGCCAAGCCTAGTTTAGCGCCTGGCACAGGCATCGGTACGGGTAACCAGCCTTCTATCACATGTAAAGCCGCTGCCATCGCGACTAACAGCGCCAGCAGTACCAGCCGTTTTGTTCTCCTCATGCTACCTCGCAATATCATCGACATCAGCAGGGCCGTCTGATACGACTTTGACGACAACCCGGTAGGGCAAACAGACAATTTGTTGTGGCGACATGCTTATCCAGCCTGAATTGACACAGATCTGGTCAGGGCAGTCTGACTCTCTGATGCGTACGCGGCCGTCCCTGTATTCGATAATATTATACCCATGATCGTCACCAAGGCGAAATTCACCGATATACCCCTGACGCAAAGGAAATTTCTTTACAGTTTGGCCGTTGACAGTGACAATTACCGTCTGCCCCTGCCTGTTTGCCGCTAGGTAATACATATTTAAGCCAACGCCGGCAAGGGCAATCCCCAACAACGCTATAACCAGCCATTTGTCACCTTTTGTCAACATTATTTTCCACCCTGTCTATATTCTATTATATTTTACATTAAAATACTGCCTAATGCAAACAATACCAGGTTTAAGCAAAAGGAAAAAAAGCGAGGAGGGTTTTCCCTCCTCGCTCACAAAGGCTGATTCTGTTAACTTAAATTATGCTACACTTTCCTCGTTGCCTGGAACCACACCAAGCACAGCCTGTTTGATGGCTTTTGTCGGACATTTTGCCAGACAGACCGGATCACTACACTTTTCCATACAAACTTTCGCATCAACAACAGCGACATTATTATCCATTTTTATCGCTCCATGCGGGCATTGCTTCAAACACAGGGTGCAGCCAATGCAGGCGGCGGTGCAAGCTTTCTTGGCCACAGCACCCTTGTCATGGGAGTTACAGTTAACACGCACATGAGCCCCAATCGGCATCATGCCGATTACTTTTTTCGGACATACTGTTTCACATTTCGCACAGCCGGTGCATTTTTCAGGATCAATAACCGGTAACCCTTCCGGACTCATTGCCATCGCGCCAAAGGGACAAGCCCTGACACAGGTGCCCAAACCTAAGCAGCCATATTTACAGCTCTTGGGACCGCCAAATAACAGGTTGGCTGCCACACAGTCCTTCACACCGGCGTATTCATTGGCCTTACCAGCCTTGGCATGCGTACCGGCGCACCTGACCTGGGCAATGCGGGGGTCAACGGGCGGTGCCGCCTTGCCTGTCAGCTCGCCGACCAGTTTGGCGACAACGTCCTTGCCAGGGGTACAGAGATTGGGCGGGACATCCGGGTTGGTCACCACGGCCTCGGCATAGCCCATGCAGCCGGGATAGCCGCACGCGCCGCACTGTCCTTTGGGGAGTATGTCCTCAACAATATGAATAAGCGGATTAACCTCAACGGCAAACTTCTTGTTGGCATAGGCCATAATAATACCGAACAACAGTCCCATGGAGACTAGTAAAACTATAGCCCCAATTACGGTATCAGCCCCGACATTCGCGTCAATCGACGACTCGACTGCCACTGCGGCATGTACAGCTTTATCAAATCCGGCCAGCATAAGAAACAGAATGCCGGCTGTTATTTTTTTCATTGCGCATTTCCTTACAGTTTTTTTCATAATTTATTCAGCCAAACCTCCTTTCTACGAAATCATGCCGGAGAAGCCGAGAAACGCCAACGCCAGCATACCAGCCAGAATAAAGGAAATCCCCAGACCGTCAAGCGTCTTAGGCACATTCGCATACTGTAATTTTTCCCTAAGGCTCGCCATAAGCACGATAGCCAGGGCAAATCCCGCACCGGAACCAAAAGAGTTTACGACACTCATAACAAAGCCATAACCCGCTGCGGCATTGATTACAGGCAAACCGAATACGATGCAGTTTGCGGCAATCAGCATCAAGTAAATACCCCACATATTATATAAAGCAGGCGAATGTTTCTTGATAATCATCTCCAAGAGCTGCACAGAACAGGCGATAAGGAGGACAAAAACCGGTGTTTGCAAAAACTTAAGCCCAAATGGAACAAGGGCAAATGTGTATACAAGCCAAGTCATTACCGAACTTACCACCATAATCGCAGTTACTGCAACACCCATGCCAAGCGAGGCGTCAAGGTTTTTGGAAACCCCGAAAAATATGCACAGGCCCAAGAAACGAGTTAGAACGAAGTTGTTAATAAGAACAGCTCCGATAAATAAAGTGAAATAATCACCCATTCGCACTCACTCCTTTTTGCAACGCCATTTTTTGCATTCTTGCCGCTTGCAGTTTCTTAGCCGCCGCTTTCTCTTGATATTGGCCAATGATGGCAAAAAGGCCGATCAAAAGTCCAATAAGCATGAAAGCTCCAGGCGGCAAAATCATAATGAGTGCCGGATTGTAAAAGCCTTCGGGAAATATAGGAATCTTAAACAAAGTCCCGGCGCCAAACAATTCACGGATAGCACCAATTAAAACCATGGCACCCAGAAAGCCGATGCCCATGCCTAAGCCGTCCACAGCCGAAGGGATAACGCTGTTTTTTGTGGCAAAAACTTCCGCACGCGCCATAATAATAGCAAAAACGACCACCAGCGGCAAATAAATGCCCAGCGCCTCATAAATCTCCGGCGAAACAGCCTGCAGTACCAACCCGCTTACCGTAACAATTGTGGAGATGGAAGTGATAAAAACAGGGAGGCGCACTTTGGGATTGATAAAGTTTTTCAAGAGAGAAATAACAATATTATTCGTGGTAATAACAAAAGTTACCACAATGCCCATGGCAAACGCGTTATTCACGGTCGCAGTTACCGCCAAAGCCGGGCACAAACTCAAGGCCAGCCGGAAAATGGGATTCATTTCGAAAAGCCCTTTGCTAAATTCAGGCCACAATCTCATATTTTCGTTACTCATATTATTTTATTCACCTCACTTGTTCTGGGTTTCTTTCATATATACTACAACTTCCTCAGCCGCTTCTCTAATACCTTTGGCAATTGCCCTTGTAGTGATAGTCGCGCCGGTCATCGCCTGAATATTTTTATCGGTTGGTTCTTTTACAACTACCAAATCTTCAGGTTTTTTCCCCGGAAACTGTTGATAAAATTTCTGCTCATAGAATTTGTCGCCAAGGCCGGGAGTTTCCGTTTGGGATACAACCTTGAAATTTAATAGTTTCCCTTCCGGGTTAACGGCGATAATCATCGAAACCACCCCGGAATAACCTTTGCTCGCAGCCGGGACAATATAAGCTATCACCTTGCCGTCAGCCTTCATTGCGGCTTTATACCAGCCGCTCTTGTCTTCAATCGGGGTTATATCCCAAGCATCCGGGCTTAAATTTAAAGCAAACTCCTTATTCGGCACATCTTCAATTACCGCCTGCATAGCTTTTTCTTTTCTAATCGTATCATTTGCAGCCGCGTAAGGCGCGGTAATAAAATATACTCCGGAAAGAATTATACTTGAGATCAGACAGGCCGTCGTCAAGTTAAGGGCAATTTTTATAAGACTGTCATTTTTACCAGAATCATGCGACATGCTCCTACCTCCTTACACCGTTTTTCCGAACCTGACGGGTTTAATAGCGCGGTCAATAAGCGGCGTTACCGAGTTCATCAGCAAAATAGCGTAACAAACACCCTCAGGATAGCCGCCTTGAAGCCTGATCAAAACAGTAAGAGCTCCCGCTCCGGCGGCAAATATAATCTGCCCCTTGACGGTAATGGGGATAGTAACCATGTCGGTAGCCATGAAAAACGCCCCCAAAATCAGTCCGCCGGAAAGTATGCTCAAAATCGGGTCGCCTGTGAAAAGGCCGGTAGAGCCGTTAACATTATACAAGCCGCCAAAAATCCAAGTCAAAACCGCTACGGTGGAAATCATAACAACCGGAATTTGCCAATTTACATAACTCCGATAAACGAGGTAACATCCTCCCAAAATCAGAAGAACCGCCGAAGTTTCGCCCATACTGCCGCCATGTGTGCCCAAAAACATGGCCTTGTACATAGTGGCTTGGTCGCCGAAAACCTCCACCAGCTTGGCATAACCTTCCATTTTTAAAATACCCAAAGGAGTGGCGCTAGTAAGCGCGTCAACCTTGCCGGGCATATCCATCTTCGGCCAGGTTGTCATCAAAACCGGCCAGGAAGCAACCAGCGACGCTCTGCCGATTAGCGCGGGGTTAAAAATATTAAACCCAAGCCCGCCCATGGTGTGTTTGGCAATGCCGATGGCAACGACAGAACCAAAAACCGGAATATACCACGGCACATCCGGCGGTATATTCATGCCCAACAAAAGGCCTGTCAAAAACGCGCTGCCGTCATTTATGGTAATAGGTTTTTCCTGCCATTTTTGAATAAGATATTCGGTCAAAACACATACCGCTATACACAGGGCCAAAGTAGTAAAAGCCCCAATTCCAAACTGATAAACGGAAAATAAAGCCGCGGGCGCCAGAGCCATATTAACGGTCCACATTATTTTGGAAATGGATTCGTCGCATCTGATATGCGGCGACGCCGAGACCGTCAACATACTGGTGTCAAGTTTTACTTCTGCGCTCATACTCTTTGCGTCACCTCCTATTTCTTCGCCGCAGCCTGGGCCGCGTTTTGGGCTTTACATAGTTTGATATACTGAACAATATTGCGCTTGGCGGGACATACATAGACGCATGAGCCGCACTCCACGCAGTCCAAAACGTTATATTCTTTCACGGCCATCTCAAACGCGCCGCGTTCGCCAAGAATGCTGAACATGTTGGGTACCAGCCCCATCGGGCAGGCCTCTATACAGCGGCCACAGCGAATACATGGCTGTTCATCCCCCATATTTACGTCAGCTGCACTCAGGGCTAAAATACCGGAAGTACCTTTGATAACAGGTACTTCGACAGTGCGTTGGGCCATCCCCATCATGGGTCCACCCATAATCACTTTGACAGGCTGCTCTTTAAAGCCGCCACACAATTCAATTGCCTGGGCAAAAGTTGCGCCTACCCGCAGCAAAATATTTTTAGGTTCGGCAATAGCGCCACCGGTAATGGTAACAACACGCTCGATCAAGGGGATACCTTTCTCGACAGCATCAGCCATAGCCACCACCGTGCCAACGTTTTGAACAACAGTTCCTACATCCATAGGCAGGCCGCCGGATGGTACTTCCCGGTCAAGAATAACCTTAATCAGGGTCTTTTCCGCACCTTGCGGATATTTTGTTTTAAGCGGTACAACTTCGATGGCAGAACCGGTACAGGCTTTACGCATAATTTCAATGGCATCAGGCTTGTTTTCTTCGATGCCGACATAGCCTTTGCTTACACCAAGAATCTTCATTGCAATCTTCATGCCGGTAATAATGCGCTCGGTTTGCTCCAACATTACCCTGTGGTCGGCAGTCAGGTACGGTTCGCATTCTGCGCCGTTTAGGATAAATGAGTCAATAGGCTTTTCCGGAGGCGGAGACATTTTTACATGTGTCGGAAAAGTTGCCCCCCCCATACCAACAAGACCGGCAAGGCGGACAATCTCTTTCAGTTCTTTAACATCAAGCGACTGCCAGTCGCGGCTAAGCGGCAGACCGGGTGCCCATTCATCCTTGCCGTCACTTTCAATGACAACTGCCTGACAGGCGCCAAAAACCGGATGAGGATATTCGGCAACTTCCACCACCTTACCTGATGTTGAAGCATGAATCGGACTGGCAACAAAGGCTTGTGCCTCAGCTATTACCTGTCCTTTCTTGACCAAATCGCCCACCTTGACTATCGGTGCGCAAGGCGCTCCCAGATGCTGCCTGGTAGGAATGATGACTTTCTGCGGCAACGGCGCCACTTCTATCGATTTAGCCGCCGTATATCGCTTGCGGTCGTTGGGATGAACCCCGCCGCGAAAGCTTTTTGCCATAAATTCAACTCCTTTTTTATTTAGAAATTTTTCAACCGCAATTTAATATTTTGGCCAGCCAAACCAAACTACTTACAAAATCCGGGTGATTACCGGCTGCATGTCTGCCCTGGTTCTGGCCTTGCGATCATAATAACGAACATACAAAAGAGACAGGACGCAAGCAATAGTCCCGCCGCCCATTTGCAACCAGAAAGGGTCGTTAATCCCCATCAGCTCGGTTCCAAAATACCAGCCCACGATAGCGCCGGCAATGGTGCCCAAAAGAGGAACGGCATAAACAACAACAGCCGATTTCAGCATGCTTATCTGCTGGATTTCAAAAACCACCCTCTGCCCGCGTTTCGCGCCCACTGGGTTGCGCGCGGTAAGAACTATCGCATTGTTGCCAGGACAAGAGCCACAGCTTTCGCAATCGTTATGGCGGCTTGCCTTTATGCGGGCCACGCCGCCGTCAGTCTCGAGAACTATCCCTTCATGCTCCTTATCCATATCAGGCTTTCACCTCCACGTTTTTTTAGCCTGTGCAATCAGGATTATATGTTTCTACTACTATATTCAATTTTCCTGCTCAGGGAAGCATTTGTGCTCACTTATAATTATTAAGCAAATTCAATATTAGTAAATTAAAAAAATTCTAACTGTACTTACAATACCAGATTTTTTAAAAAATTACTATAGTTTTTTTGTGAAATTTTGTACAAATCCAATTAAATTTACATGTTTTAAAAAAAAAATTCCTTCCGAGTAACATTTTGTAATGTTTGGAAAGAATACTCAAGGTTATTATATAAGACAAAAAAGATTTTTTTCAATGCAAATATTGCCTGTTTATAGATAATGGCTATAAACCTTAATCTTGCTCCGTGCTTAGCACATCTCTGATAATTTGTTCTTCCGCCGTCACTTTGCCCGGCAGTTTTGCCTGTAATGCCGCCAATAGTTGACTGCTAGGCTTAAAGTAAAAACGCCGGTTTTGCGATTTTCCCTTATTTCCCTGCACCGTATAGGCTAATGTCCATACATCCCGCCCATCCAGGGCTGAATTAAAGCGATACGTGCGACGGAATTTGATAACGCCTATGAGCTGGGGTTTATAACGGTAAACCCCAAAAATACTGCCATAAGGCACCTCATGCATCACCGTTCCCAATAAGCCGCGTTTAATGAGCCGAAAAACCTTTTTATCCATTTCATAAGTATATTTAGCCGACATTCGCTCCACAAGCACGAATAACACCAAGCCCGCGGCCATTAATTCCAAAGGCTGAAATATATTAAGGGCAAACCATTTATACAGTGTAAAAACAACCAGAGCGGCAAAAGCCGCTACGGCAATGGCCATAACAATTACATTCTTTTTGCGGGCCTCTGATTCCACGACTATTTTTTCCAATTAACTGCATCCTCCATAATCCTGTAATTCATATTCCAGCGGGGAATGGTTTATAATACTCACTCCCTGCTCTGTTTTATTCTCTCCAGCAGGTCTAAATTCCTGTATACTGAATCCAAAATTAAAAAATAATAGGCCGGGTGTCAGCCCGGCCTATTGTCGTTATTGGTTACAGCCCCAGTATGCCAAAGAAGATATAGCAGACGATACCGCCCACAACCGACATGGACAGGCCCCACATCAGAAGATTACGGAACAGTTTAGCCTTATCCTCATGTTCACCGGCGCAGGCAATGCACAGCGCGCCCAGCGTGGAGAGCGGTGAAGTATCCACAAGATGGGCCCCGATATTAATCGAGGAAATCAGGGCAATCGGATTGCCGCCGCCAACCTCCTCGATCAGGCCCGGAACCATTGGCAGGAACATCGGCATGACCACACCGGAGGAGCTGGAATAGGCCGAAAGCAAACCGGTTACAAAGCCAAGTACACCATTAATAGTAGTGGGATTGGAAATCGCGCCGATCATCTTGACCATGGCATTAAGGCCGCCCGCTTTATCCATAACCTCGATCAGCACAGTGACACCGCAAACCATCATGATTACCCCCCAGGGGATAACCTTAATCGCCGCTTTACTGTCACCGGAACCGGTCAGCATCAGAATACCCGCCAGGATAAAGGCAATCGTGCCGACATTTGATAAGAGATTCATAACCGACGGGGCGAATAGGCCTTTTGTGGCCGACAGGCCGGGGAGGACAACCAACAGAATCAGAACAGCCACGGCCGCCAGTGTCAGCCATTGGTGCTTATTGAACGGTTCAGGCTGCGGCGCCAGTTCGTTAATATCCAGAGCTGACCCCCGCTGCTTCTGTATCCAGGCCCAGCCGCCCAGAACAAAGAAACCGCCGATATTTACCACACCCTGGGCAACTTCGGAATTGAAGTGGATTTTCCAGGCCAAACCACTTAACTGGTCGGCAGGAATGCCCAGGCCGGGAGCCATTTTGGCTATTATGCCGTTAGAAATAATACCAGTGGGGGCAAACGGTGAGAACGCGGCGCCATTAGCGGCGCCAACAACCAAAAGTGTCATTAAAAAGGCAGGCATGCCGATGCGGGTGGCAATCGCCATGGCCACAGGCGCCATAAGGGCAGTGCCGGCAATATTACCAGGTCCGATAGTAGTAACAAAGGTCGTCAGCAGAAATATAATCAAAGGTACAATGGCCGTATTTCCTTTGCACAAGCGCACAGAATAGGCCGTTAGCTTTTCCATCGTGCCGTTAGTCTGAGCCATACCGAATAAAAAAGTAACCCCGACCAAAATCATAAACAGGCTTGTTGGAAAATAACCAAGCACTTTGGCGCCGGTGGTTTCACCCCAGATCCCACCAACAATGATAGCGAAACCAATACTCAAAAACCCTACGTTAAGGTCCTCGTTTACACAACTGATAATTACCACAATCACCAGAGCGATTATGGACATAATTGCGGCTAATGAGATATCCATTTTTCAATCCTCCCCACATTGTGAATTTTATGAATGGGTTTATTTACGAACTGCAATTACTACTTACTATTCCACATTTATGCTGCATCAATTCCCCCCTTCAAATATTTTCTTATTTCACATAATTAGGTAAATACAAACTTATCTGAAAATTTTCGGTAAAAAAAAGCATAATGGCTTCGTTTGCATTTTCGACAATAAATGATATATTCCTTTTTATTTAGACATAAATTGCTATTTTTTTCAGTAAAACTAATTAAAATAAAAAGACGGGAGAGGGGAGCCCCCTCCCCCGTCTTGTTTATTCTAATTTATAGTCCCAGGATGCCAAAGGCTACATAACATACCAAAGCACCAACGACCGCCATGGACAAGCCCCATAACATCAAATTTCTGAACAATTTAGCTTTGTCTTCATGCTCAGCGGCACACGCAATGCAAAGTGCACCGAGAGTTGACAGCGGTGAGGTATCGACAAGATGCGAACCAATGTTAATTGACGAGATAATGGCAATCGGATTGCCGCCGCCAATTTGTTCAATAATACCAGGCACCATGGGTAAAAACATCGGCATTACCACACCCGAAGAACTGGAGTAGGCTGAGATAAGGCCGGTAATGAAACCTAATACACCATTAACGGTTGTCGGGTTAGAGACAACAGCAATCATTTTGACAAGAGCACTTAAACCACCGGCCTGATCCATGATATCAATCAGAACCGACATACCGCACACCATGAGGATTACACCCCAGGGCATCGCTTTGACTGCTTTGGCGTCATCGGCAATGCCAAACAGCATAAAGATTGCGCCAATGCCGAACGCGACGGCGCCAACATCCCATTTAAGAACAATTACGGACAGTACTAAGGCGGCAATGCCGACCAAAGTTGCTATTTGCTGAGTTGTAAAGGGTTCAGGCTTGGGGGCAATTTCATCAATATTAAGGGCCGAAGCTCCCCGCTGCTTGCGCATCCAGGCCAGGCCGCCAAGCAGGAAGAAACCGCCGAAGTTTACTATGCCCTGAACGATTTCCGAGTTAAAATGCACCTTCCAGGCGAGGCTGTTAAGCTGGTCGGCAGGTATTCCCAAACCGGGAGCCATTTTGGCAATAATACCATTAGAGATAATACCGGTTGGGGCAAAGGGTGAGAATGCTGCCCCGTTGGCAGCGCCGACTACCAGCAAGGTCATGGCAAACGCCGGTAAGCCGATACGGCCGGCAATCGCCATGGCTACCGGGGCCATAAGCGCAGTAGCGGCAATATTGCCAGGACCAATTGTCGTAACAAGTGTGATCAGCAAAAACAGGATAACCGGAATTAAGGCCGTATTGCCTTTGGCTAAGCGCACAGCATAGGCGCTGAACTTCTCCATCGTCCCATTCACCTGAGCGCAGGCAAACATAAAGGTAACACCAATCAAGATCATGAACAGCCCGACCGGCCAGCCTTTAAAGATAGCCGCGACTTTCATGCCGGAGAACACGATACCCACAAGTAATGCCGAAGCAATACCCAGAATACCAACATTCATTTCCTTAAAGCAGGAAATGAGAACTACAATGGCCAGCGCAATAATTGACGCCAGCGCAGCGGTACTGATCTCCATAAACATCTCTCTCCCTACTGCATATGATAGTCCAGCTAAACTATGTCTATTTCGGGCAAAAATCAGTGAGCGAATCTAGTACAGGAATCATCGTTTTGCTGGTATCCAAAATATTATGCTTTTATTCTTCCTCTTCATCCTCATCTTCCACCGGTGCCGGGAAAGCAGCATGCAGAGCCTTGGTTGCAAAAATGAAAACACCAATAACAGCAAACATTGTCGGCAGGGCAATTGCCATCAGAGTTAAAGCTTTTGAAGTTGCGGTTTCCATGTATTTACCTCCCTATTTCGCCAGTGCCGGAATCAGAGCAAGTACCAGTCCGCCGGCCACAACAGATGCAACCTGCCCGGCTACGTTTACCCCGATAGCATGCTGGATAATAAAATTAGTGGGATCTTCTTTCAGTGCCATTTTGGCAATAACCCGGCCGGACATGGGGAAAGCCGATATGCCGCAGGCGCCAATCATCGGATTGATCTTAGTCGGGTTGAAAGTGTTTAAAAGCTTGGCAAAGAGTACGCCGCCGGCCGTATCAAAGACGAAGGCTACGGCTCCCAGGGCCATAATCAAAAGAACATCAAAAGTTAAGAAACGTTCCGCTGACATGGTGCCGCCAATGGTTATTCCCAATACCAGGGTAACAAGGTTGGCAAGTTCATTCTGGGCGCAGTTGGAGAGATTCTCAACAACACCGCTTTCTTTCAGCAGGTTACCGAACATCAGGCTGCCGATCAGAGCGACAGAGATGGGGGCAACGATGCCGGCAATAACAACAATCATAATCGGGAAGAAGAATTTTGTGGTTTGAGAAACAGGTTCTTCGCCTTCAAAACCCATCTTGATTTTACGTTCGTTGACGGTGGTCAGTGCCCGGATAACAGGCGGCTGGATAACCGGAACCAATGACATGTAGCAATAAGCGGCAACAGACAGTGGTCCTAGCAGTTCTTTGGCAAAACGGCTGGCCACATAAATGGTTGTCGGGCCGTCGGCGGCGCCAATGATGCCGATAGAGGCAGCGTGTTCAAAGGAGAAGCCTACCAAAGTCGCACCTACCGCGGTGGCAAAAATACCAAACTGAGCGGCAGCGGCAAACAACATGACCGACGGACGGCGGATCAGCGGTGTAAAATCGCACATTGCGCCAATGGCGATAAAAATAAGTACAGGGAAAAGCTCATTGGCAATGCCCGCATTATAAAGAACGATCAGGAACCCTTCCTCACCGGGATGGGTTGAGACTGCCGAAGAATGGGGAATATTGGCCAGAATTGCACCAAAACCAATCGGTAACAGCAGTGCCGGTTCATAGTCATGCTTGACTGCGAGATAGATGAGCAGGGCCCCTACGCCCCACATAACCGCATGTTTCCAGGAAAGGCCGAGGAAACCCATGAGCAGCTCATCGAGCCACGGATACTGGTGAATCAATGCTTCCATGTGTAATTTGTACCTCCTAAGTTATGTTTGTGAAAAATTACATTAGCAACGATAAACATATTCCTGGTCTAACATACACCAAGAGGAGGTAATGGTGCGGCGCAAGCTGAGCCGCACACAATTACCCGGCTGAATTAACCGATAACAGCCATAACCTCGCCTGGCTTTACATTTTGGCCGGGGTTTACATTAATGGACTTAACCGTGCCGTCAGCAGGCGAACCAATCTCATTTTGCATTTTCATGGCTTCAAGAATCAGGATGACATCACCCTTTTTGACTTTTTGGCCAGGTTTAGCAACAACTTTAGCTATTTTTCCAGGCATGGGGGCAGCTACGGGGCTGTCGCCGGCAGAAACCTGGGCGGGCGCGGCCGCCGGTGCTTTAGGGGCAGCCGGAGCCGGAGCTGCTGCTGCCGGTGCTGCGGCTACAGGCGCTGCGGCCGGACGCGGCTGAGCGGAAACGGCGCCACCCACCTCTTCTACTTCCACTTCATAAGTATTACCATTAACTGTTACATTGAATTTTTTCATTCTAACAGACCTCCATTCATTGATGGTGTTCTATATGTCTTAAGCAAACTGACGGCTGTCCATAATTTTTTGCCGGCCGACGTTTGCCCACTGGTTGCCGGTGCGGGTAATCTTAATGGCTAGGTTGCCGGTACCCATCATGGCATAGATGCTGGCGGTAATAGCGGCAACAATCTCCGGGCTAACCCCCTGGGCCTCTACGGCCATGGCGGTCTCATCCGCTGATTCCGTTGCTGCAGCTACGGATTCTTTCTTTTTCTTTTTTGCCTTAGGCGGCTCAGGTTTGCCAAATAACGAATCAAAAAAGCCCACTTCACTATCCCCTTTCTATCCAGTACGGAAGTTTAAGCGAGAGAATTAGAGAGGAATATTACCGTGTTTTTTGGCTGGACGCTGTTCGCGCTTGGAAGAGAGCATATTGAGCGCGGTAATAATCCGGGGACGGGTTTCCTTCGGCTCAATGACCTGATCAACGAAACCGCGTTCTGCCGCTTTATACGGGGTGGCGAAATCTTCGACATATTTTGCTGTTTTCGCTTCAGCCTCAGCATCACCGCGGAAGATGATATTCGCGGCACCGGCCGGGCCCATAACAGCAATCTCGGCCGACGGCCATGCCAGAACCTGATCAGCGCCCAAATCTTGCGAGCACATAGCCAGATATGAGCCGCCGTAAGCTTTACGGGTAATAACTGTAATTTTAGGCACAGTTGCTTCAGAATAAGCATATAGCATTTTAGCCCCATGGCGAATAATGCCGCCATATTCTTGATCAGTACCAGGCAGGAAGCCAGGAACATCAACAAGATTAACAAGTGGCAGGTTGAAAGCATCACAGAAACGAATAAAACGTGAAGACTTGTCTGAAGCGTTGATATCAAGGCAGCCAGCCATAACGTTAGGCTGATTGGCAATAATACCTACCGGTTGACCGTCAAACCGGGCAAAGCAGGTAATAATGTTTTGCGCGTAATGAGCAAGGACTTCATAGAATTCGCCATTATCGACAACAGATTTAATAACATCTTTCATGTTGTATGGCTGATTTGGGTTATCAGGTAAAAGTGTATTCAGCCCTTCGTCCATCCGGTTAGCATCATCACCAGTGTCAACAATAGGAGCATCGTCCATGTTGTTGCTTGGCAAAAAGCTCAGGAGATAGCGAACCTGCTGCATGCAGTCATCGTCATTTTCAGTTGCGAAGTGAGCCACACCCGAAGTTGAGTTATGAGTCATAGCGCCGCCTAATGCCTCTGCAGTCACTTCTTCAGCGGTTACTGATTTAATAACCTGAGGTCCGGTAATAAACATCTGACTAGTGTTCTTCACCATATATATGAAGTCAGTCAGTGCTGGAGAGTATACTGCTCCACCAGCGCAGGGTCCCATAATTACCGAAATCTGGGGAATTACACCCGAAGCCAGGGTATTCTCATAAAAAATCTTGCCATAACCGGCCAGGGCATCGACGGCTTCCTGAATCCGGGCACCGCCCGAATCATTAATGCCAATCAAGGGAGCGCCCATTTTCAGCGCCAGTTTCTGTACTTTCACAATTTTCGCAGCATGCATTTCCCCCAGCGAACCGCCGATTACGGTGAAATCCTGGGCAAACACATAGACTAAACGGCCGTCAACTGTGCCATAGCCTGTTACCACACCTTCACCCGGAGCTTCGACTGCCTCCATGCCGAAGTTGGTGCAGCGATGACTGACAAATTGATCAAGTTCAACAAAGGTTCCAGGATCCAGCAGTTTTTCCACACGTTCACGGGCAGTGAGCTTACCGCTGGCATGCTGCTTGTCGATACGCTTCTGGCCCCCGCCTAGCTTTACTTTCTCCTGGCGTTTTTTTAGATCTTCAATTTTTTCCTGGATTGTAGCCATTAGAAAAACACCTCCATTACGTAAGAACTACTTTCTTTCCGAAAGTTCGAGCAGGATGCCGCCGGTTGCCTTCGGATGAACAAAAGCAATGCTTGCACCGCCGGCACCATACCGCGGCGCCTGATCAATCAGACGGACACCTTGTTCTTTGAGATCAGCAAGAGCAGCCTCAATGTTGTCGACACGCAGGGCAACATGCTGAATGCCTTCACCGTTTTTTTCGATGAATTTAGCGACAGGGCCATCGGGAGATGTTGACTCTAATAGCTCAACCTCGCTGTCGCCACAGGGAATAAAGCAAACTTTTACTTTTTGTTCTTCAACAACTTCTTCTCCCATGGCGGTCATACCAAGCACATCAGTGTAAAACTTCTTAGCCTGTTCCATATCTTTTACTGCAATTCCGATGTGGTCGACTCTAAGAACTTTAAATTTGCGGGCATTAACGCCGCCGGCACAAGCTTGTGACATATCCATTACCTCCTATTATAAATTCGATTGATTATTACAATCTATATATATGATACCATATTTTAATATCTGGTACTATATTTTCCCATATCAATGGTATATTTTTCCCTTAACGCAACATTTGTCGCAATAAGGCAGCGACAACCGTATACGGGTCCTGTTCCCGTTTTTCCACTGAGGCTACCAATTTATCGAAGTCGCCGCCAGTTGTAATCTGCCGGAGAATATGCCGGCCAATTTGCTCATCCAGCAGGGCCAGCAGTTCATTTTTTGTCCGCTCCGTACGCCGCACCGCTAACTGCCCGGACTGATGAAGATGAGTAATATGATCCTCAACTGCACTGATGAGCTCGGCAATGCCTTCGCCCTTGCTGGCTACCGTCCGCTTCACCGGCGGCCGCCAGTCAACCATCGTTTGATTCAATTCGAGCATCATTTCGATCTCGTTATTTAATCGCTCCACACCATCGCGGTCTGCTTTGTTAATAGCAAAAATATCGGCTATTTCCAGTATCCCGGCTTTGATTGCCTGAATATCGTCACCAAGGCCGGGCACCAATACAACAATAGTGGTATCAGTAGCTTTGATGACATCGACTTCAGACTGACCAACACCTACGGTTTCAATAAAAATAACATCTTTGCCGGCGGCATCCATTATTTTCGCCGCTTCTGCCGTTTTGCGCGATAAACCGCCCAGGCTGCCTCTGGTTCCCATGCTCCGGATAAAAACACCCTCGTCCAGGGTCAGTTCGTTCATCCGGATACGGTCACCTAAAATGGCACCACCGGAAAAGGGACTGGTCGGATCAACAGCAATAATACCAACTGTTTTTCCCTGCAGGCGGTATTCTTTGGCCAATTTATCGGTAAGCGTGCTTTTCCCTGCACCAGGCGGGCCGGTAATGCCAATCACGTGGGCTTTGCCGGTGTGAGGATAGAGCTTTTGCATGATCTCGGCTGCTTCATCATATTCATTTTCAACAGCAGTGATGGCGCGGGCCAGGGCCCGCTTGGACCCTGCCAGCACTTCTTCTACAATATTCATTCTATATCACCTGCCCAGTTACGCAATGACAAGCACTTATTTTACATTGGTTTTAATAAATTCAACAATATTGCCGGTCGGGGTTCCCGGGGTAAATACCTCAGATACGCCGGCAGCTTTCAGACCGGCAATGTCAGCGTCAGGAATAACACCGCCGCCTACAATCAATACATCGTTCATGCCTTTTTCTTTGCACATGGCAACAATGCGCGGGAAAAGATGATTATGGGCGCCTGATAACAGACTTAAGGCCACCACGTTTACGTCTTCCTGCAGGGCTGCTTCCACAATTTGCTCCGGCGTCTGACGAAGACCGGTATATATTACTTCAAAGCCGGCATCGCGGAGAGCGCGGGCTACGACTTTGGCGCCGCGGTCATGACCATCCAGGCCAGGCTTTGCTACCAATACTCTAATACGTTTTTCCATCGTTGGTCCCTCCTACTCAGCTTATAGGCTTACATGCGCTTCGTATTCACCGAACACCTTGCGCATTACGCCACAAATTTCTCCCAGGGTTGCATAGACTTTAACGGCATCAAGGATGAGAGGCATAAGATTGGTATTCTCATCTTTGCAGCCTGCTTCCAGTGCGGCCAATTTGTCGGCAACCGCCCCATTGTCGCGGCGGGCTCTAAGGTCAGCCAGCTTTTTCTTTTGCAGCTCACCGACAGACGCATCAACACGCAATAATCCTTCAACCGGTTTCTCTTCAACCTGGAACTGGTTAACACCAACGATAATACGTTGTTTGTTTTCCACTTCCATTTGCCATTTATAGGCACTTTCCTGAATTTCACGCTGAATATAGCCTTTTTCAATAGCCACAACAGCGCCGCCCAGATCGTCAATCTTGCCGATATATTCCCAGGCTTCTTTTTCAATTTGATTGGTAAGAGCCTCAATATAATAAGATCCGGCCAACGGGTCAACCACATCGGCCAAGCCGCTTTCATAGGCGACAATTTGCTGGGTGCGCAGGGCAACACGCACGGAATCCTCCGTCGGCAGCGCCAGCGCTTCGTCTTTGGAGTTGGTATGCAGCGACTGCGTGCCGCCAAGCACCGCGGCGGCCGTTTGCAAAGCAACACGGACAACGTTGTTGTCAGGCTGCTGCGCAGTCAGCATGGACCCGGCAGTCTGAGTATGCACCCGCAGCATCCAGGACTTAGGATTAGTAGCGCCAAAACGCTCTTTCATTACCTTCGCCCATACGCGGCGGGAAGCACGGAATTTGGCCACTTCTTCCAGCACATTATTATGCGCATTCCAGAAGAAGGACAGACGGCCGGCAAAATCATCGACATTCAAGCCAGCTTTAATAGCAGCGTCCACATAGGCAATACCGTCTGCTATGGTAAAGGCAATTTCCTGCGAAGCGGTGGAACCGGCTTCACGGATATGATAACCGGAAATTGAAATGGTATTCCAGTTAGGGACATTCTTTGAGCAGTATTCAAAAATGTTAGTAATAAGACGCATCGAGGGTTTGGGCGGGAATATATAGGTGCCCCGGGCAGCGTACTCTTTAAGAATGTCGTTCTGAATGGTGCCGTTGAGTTTATCCGGGCTGACGCCTTGCTTCTCGGCCACGGCAATGTACATAGCCAGCAGCACCGAAGCAGGGGCATTAATCGTCATGGAAGTGGAAACCTTACCAAGATCAATGCTGTCAAACAGAATTTCCATATCGGCCAGCGAGTCAATAGCCACGCCTACTTTACCCACTTCGCCTTCGGAGATGGCATCGTCAGAATCATAGCCAATCTGGGTTGGCAGGTCAAACGCGCAGGAAAGGCCGGTGCCGCCCGACTCTAACAGATAGCGGTAACGCTTGTTGGATTCCTCGGCCGTTGAGAAGCCGGCATACATACGCATTGTCCAAAAACGACCGCGGTACATAGTAGGTTGTACACCGCGCGTAAACGGATATTGGCCCGGAAAGCTGAGATCTTTTTCATAGTCAAGACCTTCAATATCAAGCGGAGTATAAAGCCTGTTGTAAGCCAGGTTTTTCCGCTCGGGAAATTTTGCAAGTGCTTTTTCCACCTTACCGGTGTACTCAGCCATTTTTTCTTTCAAACTATTTGTGCTAGCTGTGCACATTTCTAATTCCTCCTTTAAGTATATATTCCTTACTGCAGCTGAAAGACTGGCCCCAAGGCTGTCTTCCTATTTTATTTTCATACTGCCTGTTTCCAGGAAGCGAGTATGCCAGGACAGAGCCTCATTTATGAGATGCGGGGTATGGGCATAACCTGTGGCTTTTTCAGCCCGGTCAAGATAATCCAGCAGCATGGGCTGATAATCAGGATGGGCACAATTATTGATAATAACCCGCGCCCGTTCTTTGGGACTTAAGCCGCGGATATCGGCAACACCCCGTTCAGTGATAAATACATCAACATCATGCTCAGTATGGTCAAAATGCGAGCACATCGGGACAACAGAAGAAATATCGCCTTTTTTAGCGATCGAATTCGTAAAGAAGAAAGTAAGGTAGGCATTACGGGCAAAGTCACCCGACCCGCCAATCCCGTTCATCATTTTCGTACCCATAATATGGGTTGAATTGACATGTCCGAATATATCGAATTCAATTGCCGTATTCATGGCAATTACACCGATGCGCCGGGCCACTTCCGGGCTGTTTGCAACCTCCTGCGGCCGCAGAAGAATTTTTTTGCGATATTCACCAATATTATCATAAAGCCGTTTTAAGCCGTCAGGCGAAGGCGTAATGGAGGTGCCGGAGGCAAAAGTCAGTTTACCGGCGTCAATAAGGTCAAACATGCCATCTTGAATAACCTCGGTATATACAGTAAGGTTTTCAAAATCCGAATCAGCTAATCCGGCCACTACGGCATTGGCCACCGAGCCTACTCCCGATTGCAGCGGCAGCAGATTTTCCGGCATACGGCCTGCTTTTATCTCTTGTTTGAGGAATTCAATCAGATGCCCGGTCATCGCCCGGGCATCATCATCAATGGCTGCCAGCGGCCGGACATCATCCTTAATATCGCAAGGAACTATGTAGGCAATTTTTTCCGGGTCGCACGGAATATAAGGCGTTCCAATCCGGTCATCGGCTTTAACAAGCGGTATCGGCTGCCGATGGGGAGGATCAAGCGGCACATAGACATCATGCATGCCTTCCAGTTCAAGCGGTTGGGAAGTATTAATCTCAACAATTACAAAATCAGCGCTTTGAACAAAGGAAGCCGAATTGCCAAGCGAAGTGGTTGGTACAATATGCCCCTCTTCCGTAATCGCGCAAGCTTCGATAATGGCAACATCCACCTTGCCGCCCAGGAAACCATACCGTGACATTTGGGCCACATGGCTTAAATGCAGGTCGGTATACTGAATCGTACCGTTATTAATTGCTTTTCTGATGCTGTCGTTGGTTTGATAGGGCAACCGTTTAGCAATCCCTTTGGCATCGGCCAAAGCCCCGTCAAGCTCCTTGCCTACCGAGGCCCCTGTCCACAGGTTTACGGTAAATTGCTCCTGTTTCATTCTCTCTGCCAGTGCCAGCGGCACAGCCTTTGGATAGCCTGCGGGCGTAAAGCCGCTGGCGCCAATGTTCATTCCCGGCTTAATACTGGCAGCCGCTTGCTCCGCGCTAACAATTTTGGCCTGCAGAGCTTTGTTTCTGACACGGTCTTTAATGTCAATCATTGCGTACTCTCCCTTCAGGATGCGGTTAAATTTTATATAATTTTTAGAGATAATCATTGTTATTATTCGGGAAACCGCAAAAATTATTCTACGCCACTCTGGTTATGGCAATAAAAAAGCACCTATTGGTTTATTTTGTACTAAACAAAAAAACCTAGGTGCGCACTTACTAAATTATCCATTACCGGCAGGGCAACAGACCATAAGGGCGTAGTTTTCAGGTATACTTTCAGAAAGCAAAAAGCCGTCTGTCTGTAATTATAGATTAATACTATAATTATATTGTTTTACACTATAGGTATTCTACGATGGAAATAAAAATCCTGCTACGATAATCTAATTTTTTTAATTTTTTTTGCATTTTCCGTTCTTGGTAAAGTAGTTTATGCCGGCTCCGGGCGGCAGCGGCTTGTGCCGGTGCCAAACCTCCGGTACAAGCCGGCCTGCTCATCATAATTGGCGGGAAAGATAATAGGACATACTGCTTAAGCCTATTGACAGGTCTTCACTGACTACATGGACATTTGTGGGCACCTCAAGCTTAATCGGCGCAAAATTCCAGATCCCTTTGATTCCGGCCTCAATATAGCGGGTTGCAATGTCCTGGGCATATTCGGCCGGCACCGTGACTATCCCGATTTGAATATTCCTGGCTGCAACGATTTCCGGTATTCTGCCGACATGAAAAATTTCGATTTCATTAATATAGCGCCCGATTTTATCGGGGTCAATATCAAAAATAGCCTGTAATTGAAATCCCTGGGGTGAAAAGTTGGCATAATTGGCCAAAGCCCAGCCCAGATGCCCCACACCGGCAATAGCAATATTCCATTTCCGGTTAAGTCCGAGAATTTCGCCGATATTACGCATAAGCTCGCGCACGTAATAGCCAACGCCTTTTTTCCCAAACTCGCCGAAAGCGGATAAATCCTTGCGTATCTGCTCCGGTGTAACGCCAATTTTCCGCCCCAGTTCGTCTGAGGATATAATCTCAATCCCTTCCTCCTGACTTAGTTTAAGGGCCCGATAATAAAGCGGCAGTCTATCAATCGTTGCTTTAGAGATCACAGCATTCTCTTTGTGTTCTTTCATTGAAACAACTCTCCCTAGCAGTACAAGCGCTTATCAGCAGCTTATGTTCCTTTAATGTTATTTGTAATTTATTCTCACTCGCACCGGTTAATTCCTGCTACTACTTTTAATTTTCACATTTAACAAATAATTATCCTAAAAGAAAACGAGAAAGGGATGTCCTGCGGACATCCCTTTCTTTGAAGGGGTTAACATTTCTTTTGTGGATGATAGTGAGTATGCAGCAGGTGGTGCGACTTTTCCCCCAGCGGTTTACCCAACCAGGTCTCATAAAGTTCGGCAATGGCCGGATTATCATGCGACTTCCGCAGGGTGGAGCACTTATCGCATTCATAAATGGCATCAATACGTTTTTGCCGGTGTTCGGCCGACGTAATGATCGGTTGACCGCCGCCGCCTGAACAACCGCCGGGGCAAGCCATGATTTCAATAAAGTGATAATCAGCCTCACCGGCCCGGATTTTATCAAGCAGCACACGGGCGTTGGCCAACGTATGGGCGACGGCGACTTTGGCAGTCAGGCCTTCTGTTACCGGCACTTCAGCCTCTTTAATGCCATTCATGCCGCGAACGGCATGGAACTCAATATTATCAAGCTCATTGCCTGTAACCAGTTTGACAACTGTCCGGAGGGCAGCTTCCATAACCCCGCCGGTAGCACCGAAAATGACTCCGGCCCCTGAACCGAGGCCCAGAGGTGCGTCAAACTCGGCCTCTGCCAGACTTTCAAAGGTTAAGCCCGCGGCGCGGATCATCCGGGATAATTCACGGGTGGTCAGGACATAGTCAACATCCTGATAGCCGCTGGATTTCATCTCCGGCCGGGCCGCTTCCGCTTTTTTAGCTGTACACGGCATGATGGATACAGAAACAATATCCTTAGGATCAATGCCTGCCTTTTCGGCATAATACGTTTTAGCCAGTGCGCCAAACATCTGTTGCGGTGACTTGGCAGAGGACAGATGATCTAACAGATCGGGATATTTTAACTCAATGAAGTTAACCCAGCCCGGGCTGCAGGAGGTAATCATCGGCAGCTTGCCGCCATTGCTCAGGCGGTCAATAAATTCCGACCCCTCTTCCCAGATAGTAAGGTCGGCAGAAAAGTCGGTATCAAAGACCTTGTTAAAGCCCAGCCGTTTTAAAGCGGCTACCATCTTGCCGGTAACAATTGTCCCATGGGGCAGCCCCAGTGCCTCGCCTAAAGCAACCCGTACGGCAGGCGCAGTTTGCACAATAACATGTTTTGCCGGATCACTGAGAGCCTGCCACACCGCGTCGGTATCGTCTTTTTCAACAATAGCGCCGGTCGGACACACCGCCGCGCACTGCCCGCAATACGTGCAGGCCACTTCATCCAGGCCCAGGTTAAAGGCCGGGACAACGGTGGTGTTAAAGCCCCGGTTGGCAAAACTGTACACATGAACCCCCTGCCGTTCGCTGCAGGCCCGGATGCAGCGGCCGCATAAAATACATTTGCTTTGATCGCGGACCAGAGACGGGTTTTTATCGTCCAGGGGATACTCTTTCTTTTCGCCGTCAAACCGGATTTCCCTGACCCCCAGATCGGCGGCCATATTCTGCAATTCACAATGTAAGTTGCGCTGGCAGGACAGGCATTCTGTCGGATGGTTGGCCAACAGGAGCTCAACCACCATTTTCCGGGCTTCCCGCACCTGGGCGGTATTGGTCCGGACAACCATTCCCTCATTAACGGGATATACGCAGGAGGCAACCAAACTGCGGGCGCCTTCGACTTCCACCATGCATACCCGGCAGGCCCCTTCCACACGCAGTTCAGGATGATAGCACAAAGTCGGCACTTTTATGCCCAGCGAAATTGTCGCTTCCAGGACAGTCGATGTTTTTGGCACAGAAACCTTTTGCCCATCGATTGTTATATTAACCATTTCCATTATCGTGTCACCCTCTCTTTTCAAGCATTCTAGTGTTTGGTAATTAGCAGCAGCGCTGTAAGCAGTCTATGCTTTTATAATTGATTTGAACGGACATTTGGCCATGCAGGCACCACACTTGATGCATTTTGACAAATCAATCTCATGCTGAGCCTTGACCTCACCACTGATAGCTTCCACCGGGCACACCTTTTTGCACAAGCCGCAGCCTTTACAGGTATCGGTAATGCTGTATTGCAGCAGGCTGGTGCAGGCGCCGGCCGGGCAGCGTTGCTCGTGGATATGGGCCTCATACTCGTCCCGGAAATAGTGCAGGGTAGAGAGCACCGGATTGGGAGCGGTCTGGCCAAGGCCGCACAAGGCGGTGGTTTTAATATTTTTGGCCATCGATTCGAGCAGTGCGATATCACCGGGACGTCCCAGCCCTTCGGTTATGCGGGTAAGAATCTCCAGCATGCGTTTGGTCCCTTCCCGGCAGGGCGTACATTTGCCGCAGGACTCGGACTGGGTGAAATTAAGGAAAAACTTGGCAACGTCGACCATGCAGGTGGTTTCATCCATAACAACAAGGCCGCCGGACCCCATCATCGCCCCGGCTTTAATCAATGAATCATAATCTACAGGCAGATCCAGCATGTTTTCCGGCAGACAGCCGCCGGACGGACCGCCGATTTGCACAGCCTTAAATTGTTTGCCGTTAGGAATGCCGCCGCCGATTTCGTAAATGATTTCCCGCATGGTGATACCCATGGGAACTTCGGCCAGGCCGGTATTGTTAATCCGGCCGGTAAGGGCGAATACCTTCGTGCCTTTGCTGCGCTCAGTGCCGATTGAGGCATACCAGTCCGCACCTTTGGTAATAATCTGCGGCACATTGCCAAAAGTCTCCACATTGTTGATATTGGTAGGCTTGCCCCATAACCCGGAAATAGCCGGAAACGGCGGACGGGGCCGCGGCATGCCGCGCTTGCCTTCAATTGACGCCAGCAGGGCTGTTTCTTCACCGCACACAAAAGCGCCGGCGCCTTCCTTAATTTTCAGTCTGAAATTAAAACCCGAATTGAGTATATTATCCCCTAATAAACCCAGTTCCTCGGCTTGCTTGATTGCAATTCTCAGGCGTTTAATCGCCAGCGGATACTCGGCCCGGACATATACATACCCTTCGTCGGCCCCAATAGCATAGCCGCAGATAGCCATGCCTTCAATCACCCGGTGCGGGTCGCCCTCCAGCACACTGCGGTCCATGAAAGCGCCCGGATCCCCTTCGTCGGCATTACATACCACATATTTTTTCGTACCGGGAGCATTACGGGTGAACTCCCACTTCATGCCGGTCGGGAAACCGCCGCCGCCCCGGCCCCTGAGCCCGGATTTTTTGATTTCCGCCACAACATCGGCCGACTGCATTTCCGTAAGCGCCTTGCCGAGGCCCTCATAGCCGCCTTCGGCAATATATTCGTTAATATCTTCAGGATCAATGTGCCCGCAATTGGCCAGTACATAGCGCATTTGCTTCTTATAGAAAACAATATCATTATAGCTGGGGATCTTTTCATGGGTAATCGGTTCTTTGTACAGCAGCCGTTCTACAATCCGCCCCTTGAACAGATGGGTCTCAACAAGCTCGGCCACATCCTCTTCCTGAACCCGGACATAAAAGGTTCCTTCCGGATAAATAATTACCAACGGTCCCATTTCACAGAAACCGTGGCAGCCTGTTTCGACAATTTTTACCTCTTTATCTAAGCCCTTTTTGGCCAGTTCCTGGCGGAAGGCCGCTTCAACCTTTTTCGAGCCTGAAGACACACAGCCAGTACCGGCGCAAAGGAGCACATGCGCTCTTATGCGTTCCATATTATCCCCTCCCGTTAATCTAGCAAGATTATATATTTATTCAGTGAATTTGCCAACAGCAAGCTCTGCGACAATGCTCCCGTTAACAACATGTTCGGTAATAATTTTAGGGATGTCGTCTACGGTAACCCGGCCATAGGTTATTCTCGGTTCGTTAGGACGAACAACATCCACCAGTACTTCTTTCTCACACATGCCGATACAGCCGGTCTGGCTAACTTTAACCCCCTGCAGATTCTGTTTGGCAATCTCATCTAAAATAGCAGTCATAACCTGGCGGGCGCCGGCAGCTATTCCGCAAGTACCCATGCCAACAATAATTTGGATGCCGCCTTCGTGGCGCACGGTATTTTTGGTTTTAAGCTGTTCCCGTAGGCGTTTTAAATCCTCTAATGTTTTCACTTTTCGACACCTCCGTACAAATTAGCTATATGATCGGACAAATAGTTATGGAGCCAGATTAATATATCTGGTTGGGTCAGGGATACGCCATCCAGTATATCGGCCAACTCCCGGGAAGAAACAGTAAAAATCCTGTCATCGACAGTATGACGATACAAAAAGTCCAATGTGGGGTTAGCAACAAGAATTGTCTTAATTGTCTCTACTATGTCACCTAGTGGAGGTCGGTCCAAATGATGATGGCGGTAACTGGCTTCTATTACCGTACCTTGGCCGGGCGCTGATTCAATCTTTAAATATCCGTCACAGCGCTTGGTCGACATCTCCATTAACGGCAGCCCTAAGCCAACGCGCCGAGTCATCCTGGTAGTAACAAAAGGGTCAATTACGAGTTGACGGAGCTTCTCATCCATACCCCGCCCGTTATCAGCCACGCGGATAAGTAAAACATCTGCTGACAGATCTTCAATAACTTCCAGTTTAATAATATTGGCTCCGGCTTCAAGCGAGTTTTGCACCAAATCCAGGATATGAAGTGATAGTTCACGCATATCGTTATTATCAGGCGTATTTTGCCAGGATCTCAGGTATTACTTCAGTAGTCAGCCGACCATGAGTATCATCATTAACCATTAACACCGGAGCCAGCCCGCAGGCGCCTATGCAGGCTACCGTTTCCAATGTGAACTTCAGATCCGGGGTGGTGCCGCCGGCTTTAACTTGCAAATTCTCTTCCAGTGTAGTAAGAATTGCTTTGGCTCCACGCACATGGCAGGCAGTCCCCTGGCAGACACGGACGATATTTTTTCCTCGGGGATTGAGATGAAACTGGGAATAAAAAGTCACTACCCCATAGATTTGGCTAACAGGAATTGCCATTTTTTCAGCAATAGCCTGTATTACCGCTTTCGGCAAATAGCCGTAGGCATGTTGCGCTTCCTGCAGAACAGGGATGAGAGCCCCTTTAACCCCCTGATATTTTGCAAGCACTTCGTCCAGCTGGTCAAGTGCTAACTTGCCTGCTTCACCGCCGCCACAGCAGCATTTGGTTTCCTTATCGCTGTTCATGTTACATCCTCCTTATGAAAAAAAATTACTAGTCACTGGCAAGCTTGGTCTATTAGTGGCTTACACCACCACCCTTCGTAAATTTTGAGATAATAATGCCTGCCGGATTTCTCCCACTGTCGGCTGTTCAAGATAAAAAGCCGTTTTCGGGCCGTAGATAAAGTCTTCCATCACATGGGCATCTGAGGCAGTTATTACAGGCAGGTCGCCAATAGCAGGAATACGGACAGATGCAGCTTGCGCATTCATATGCCTTGATACTTCGACTGCTGCCAACTCAACATCAGGCGGGATAAATCCCAGTTGCGAGATAATGCTATATACAGGCCTGTCGATATGACTGGCAATACATATGCCGCCCAAACGTTTTATTTGTTCGGATATTTCAGCAACACCGGCAGTCAGGGATGATAGTAAAAGTTCTTTTTTTTCGGCGATAAAATTGTCATCGGCATCAACAATGAACTGGGCGCCAAACCGGGCCGCATCATTCAGGCGTCCCGACATATGATTTTTTGTAAACAATTCCCATTCTTGCAATTGCCGCATTTTGTCAAACAAAGCCAGCAGGTGCACTTCCTCCCTGCTTTCAACCTCCATTCCTAACAGGACGGTAACACCCGTGCCTTTGGCGGCCTCCAGGGCGGCGGGGATATTATCACAGGCATTATGGTCAGTAATGGCGATAATATCAATCTTATGTTCTGCCGCATGCCACACAATATTGCGCGGTGTCATTTCGACAGCCGCACAAGGTGATAACAGCGTATGGACATGGAGATCCGCCACAAACCGGCGCATCATTTTCCGGCAATCCCCAGCTGGTATAAGCGCCCGGCCACCGCAAACGAGGAAAGCGGCGTACTCAGCACAACGATTTCTTCCGCCTCGGCCTTGCTGGCGGCATCTTTGTCAAGTGTAACGCCACCGGCAATAATCACCGCCGCCAGCCCTGTCAGGGACGCAACAGCCACAATATTCTGATGTCCCTGCATAGTAACCCAGACATTGCCGGCACAGGCCTGCCCCATAACATTGCTCAGCAGGTCTGAAACATAACCGCCGGTAATTTCATTGCCAAGCCTGGACCGCCCTGCCACGACTGTCAGCGGCAATAGGGTAATTAATTCTTCAACAGTCACACGTAAATCCTCCCAACCTTTTCCTTTTACTCGTTATTCCTGGTTTTTATCAAGCGGCGGCGGCAGCTTATCCGCCAGATCAACCATTTCGTACGCCAAATCCCGGACTTTTTTCCGGAGGATAAATACGCAGTCGGTCATACTGGCTAATCCCTGTGCAATATCTTCAGCCAAAGCCTTGCAATTGGGCGAACCGCAGGAACCGCAATCCAGTCCAGGCAGACTCTTTAATGTCCGGTCCATAAACTCGATTTTATTCATGGCCTTGGTAATATCCTCATCAAGGCGCAATACGGGCTTGGGCTCTATTGCCCGGCGTCCGGCCACCCCCAGTTCGAACTCCGAGTAATCGGACCGCGGCAGCCTGCCGAATTTAGGGTCCTCCAGCTTTTTCCTGGCAATACGCTGTTTCATCCGGTGTTCGGCAACATACCGGTTTTCAACAGTTAACGGGCCGCCAATACAGCCGCCGGCGCAGGCCAGCATCTCTATATAATCGACATCCTTAAGCTTGCCTAAGGCCACTTGCTCCAATACATTGGCAACATGATGAATATCGTGAACGATTAACACATTGTCCGCACCGACCGCATTGGTTTCACCACCGGAAACCGCCCATCCGACCCCCACCCAGGATGCCTGGCGCCTGGCATCCTGCAGCTCGGCTGTCACTACTTTTAGTAAATCGGGATAAATTTTGCTAATCGCTATCGCCCCGGTAATATTAGATTTTTCTGCGCCCAGCGGCTGATATACTGCCGTCATCTTCGCCGGACACGGCGTTATGAACCATACACCGATATTTTCCGGGGTAAGGCCGGGCAGTTCTTCCGCCTCAGCCCGCGCCAGCCTGGCCGCAACCTCAACCGGAGCATCAAACGGGGCCAGATGATCAATAAGTTCGGGATATTTTACCTGAATCAACCGGACGATAGCCGGACAGGCCGACGAAATGGCCGGCCGGGGGATATCTTTGCGTTTCAAATAATCCCTGATGGCCAGTGACACAATTTCAGCCCCGTGGGCAACCTCAAACACCTCGTCAAAACCCAGTTTTAAAAGTCCTGACAGGATGGCCCTTACCGGGATATCCACACTAAACTGTCCATAGAGACTGGGGGCAGGCAGGGCAATATTATATTTATACTTTTTGAGGTCGGCAAGCTCATCGGTCACTGCCGTTTTGGCATGTCCGGGACAGTAGCGGATACACTCGCCACAGTCAATACATCGCGAAGATGTTATTTGCGCCTTGCCGCCGCGAATGCGGATAGCTTCCGTAGGACACCGCCTAGTGCAGTTCACGCAGCCCTGACATTTCTCATCCGTCAGACGAACCGAATGATATCGTTCTGCCACCGCTTTTCACCACCAAACTGTACATACTCTAATCATAACCGAAACTAGTGATAGATGGTCATACTAAGTTGTGTGCCCACTCCGGCCTCGGTTTTAATAGCAAATTTATCGGTACAACGCGCCATATTCGGCAGGCCCATGCCGGCGCCAAACCCCAGCTCCCGGACATAATCCGGCGCCGTTGAATACCCTTCTTTCATGGCAAGCTCAACATCCGGAATTCCTGGACCTTCATCAGACACGGTTACCTCGGTGCGGTCAGTGTGAATATCAGCCTTGATCGAGCCCCGGTAAGCATGGATGATGACATTCATTTCCGCTTCATAAGCACTGATTGCAATTCGCCTGATAATGTCCGGCCGAATACCCAACAGCTGCAGTGTGCGCTTAATTTTGCTTGAAGCCTCGCCGGCACTGTTAAAATCCGCGCCTGTCAGTGCAAACTCCAGCGTTATGCCTTGCTCGGGTGTCACAGAGCTTCCTCCTTTGCTGACGATCCTACCAGCCCATCCTTGTACAAAATCCCACAAGCTTCATACATCTGCCGCTGGGTCAGCAACAGCGGTATCCCCATCTCCCTGGCCATTACGATGACTTCCGGCCCCGGGCGTTTGCCGCGGACAAATATTATGCCCGCCAAATCACTCATTTCCGCGGTGCGGATAACCTGGATATTGGTTAAGCCGGTCAACAAGATAGCCCGTTCTTTGGTAAAGGCCAAGACATCACTCATAAGGTCTGATCCGCAAGCGCTTTTCGCTTCCTGGTCAAGCCACTCCATTCCACAGAGCACCTCAGCCTCCAGGACCTTTTGTATTTGGGCCAGTTTCAATTAGGCTACCTCCTTCGCCAATTAGTTTGTGCGAAATTTCACAATTTTTCATATAAAAAATTAAGGGGATTATCCCCCTAAGAATATTCATAATTAGTAATATTGTTTGTATATTCGCGTTATTTGCAATAATTCCTGCTGCAAAATGTAACTTATTTGAATTTTAATATTTGCATAATTGCCGACGCACTAAGACTAACGATACCGGCAGCCGGACTCCCACACCGCGATGATGACGGCATTTAACAGCCAAAACAGCATCGACATTTGCACATTAAACATAATATAATCAGTAAACCCGTTTACTGCCAGCCCCAGCACGGCCGCAACGGTGCCCAGCATTACCCCGGCCACCCAGGGATTTTGCGTTTGGGTCAAAACCTGTATGGCCTTTCTGGCATGTCCATAAATGATAGCTAAAAATACAATCAGTCCCGGAATTCCGATTTCAGCCGCAATATGCAGATACATGTTATGGGCATGGACGATAGTTGCCGCCGGATTATTCAGAAAAAAATCGTAGTCCGGGTATACCAGCCAGTAAGAACCCCAGCCAATACCTAACAGCGGCTTGTCCAGAATCATCGCAACTGTGCTTTCCCACAGGGCGATCCTCAGCGTTGACGAAGTATCGGTAGGGTTAAAAATTGACAGGAGCCGTTCCATCACCCCATCATGGCAAAACAGGGCAATCGCCGGAATAACGAGAAATACCCATAACACTTTGCGGTTATATAAACGGCCGCAGAGGGCGGTCACTGCCACAACGCTCAGCCAGGCGCCCCGTGAATAGGTAAGCACCAGGCAGGTGCCCAGTACGGCTACAAACGCAAACAAAAGCAGTTTTCTCCCGGTATTTTCCGTGTGCAGTCCGATGCCAACCGCCAGTGACATCACCACAACCAGAAAACCGGCTAACAGATTAGGGTTTTGCAATGTAGAGAAAATTCGGACTTTAAGCTCGGGAAATTGCTCGCCGTCAACCCACTGAAAAGCGGATATATCGACGCCATGAATATACTGATAAAAACCGTAACAGGTAACAACAACGGCGGAAGCCATGACTGACCATACCAGCCTTTGCAGCTGCCCTAGCGTATGCAGGTTATTAATAACAAGGTAGTAAATAAGAATGTAGCGACCCATTAAATGATAGTAATTGTAAAAGCTGAAATCTTTGTCAGGGGCTACGCCAATGGACGCTGCCGACAATATAACAAGTAAAGCAATCAGTTCGTCAAATGGCGTTCGTTTTAAAAAAAGCTTCTTTAACAGCACCATTTTGGCCAGCCACAAAACTGTTCCTGCCCCTAAAAACAAGGTGGCAATATCCAGCGATAAAGGTAAAAAAAAGGCCACAGCCAGAATGCAGTGCTCAATTAAATAATCCAGCCGGAAATTGGGTTGGCTCCTACACGTATATGCAATGCGCACAATTTCACCTACGGTTCAATATTTTACTGGTTCATAGCTAGTATTTACAGAAATTCTGCCCTATGCCAATATGTAAAACAATACTGGCGCTTGAATCTCCCCCCCAAGCGCCAGCTCTATTATATACAATTAACACTATTTTGTCTACTTTTTAAGAATGATCTGACGAGCCTCGCCAATCAGATAGAGCGAACCGGCCACACATACAACCCCCTGCGGACCGGCTAATTCCTTAGCCCGTTCAATGCCACTGTCAATAGCCGCCGCTGCCTCCACATGGCGAGCCTCTATTTCCCGGGCAATTTCCTCCGGCGTTGCCGCCCGGTACGACAAGGGCTGCACGGTAACAACCGTGTCAACAGGGCGGATCAATTCGCGGATAATACCTGTTACATCCTTGTCACGCAAAATTCCCAGGGCAAAGGTTATTGCCCGGCCGGGAAAAACCTGATCAAGGTTCTGGCGCAGCACTCTGGCACCGTCGGGATTATGGGCGCCATCAATGACAATCACCGGCTCGCCGGCTATTATTTCAAACCGGCCTGGCCAGCGTACGCTGGCCAGCGCCTGTTGGATTGCCCCGGCGGTAATCCGGTTATCCTGTTTTGCCAGGATGAGAGCGGCAGTAACGGCCACTGCACTGTTTTCCAGCTGATGACAGCCAATAAGACTCAGCTCGGCTTCAATCCGGCCCCATTCACCGGCATCGATACAAACCTGCTGCTTACCGTTTGCCAGCCCCTTGAACTGACCGGTAAAATCCCGGTCTTTACTGTAAACGGCAGCCTGCTTCCCCGCTGCCGTCTGCCTGATCAAAGCCAGTGCCTCTCCCTGGGCGGCCGTTACGACCGGTACGTTATCTTTGATAATGCCTGCTTTATGCCGGGCAATCTCGGCGATAGTGGAACCACAGCGATCCGTGTGTTCCAGCGTAACATTAGTGATCACCGCAAGCTCAGGGACAATAACATTAGTGGAGTCCAGCAGCCCCCCCAGTCCCACTTCAATAACTGCATATTCAACCCCCATGGCGGCGAAGTAATAAAAGGCGGCAGCCGTAATGACCTCAAACTCGGTCGGCTGTTCAAACCCGTCTGCCAGCATTTGCTCCACAAACCGGCTGGTATAGTGAATTGCCTGGGCAAACTCCTCTGTGGTGATCTCCTGGCCGTTAATCAGCATCCGCTCAGGGTAATCCACCAAATGAGGCGAGGTATACATACCTGTTTTAATCCCGCTGGCAGTCAGGATTGCTGACAGCATGGCCGTAGTTGATCCCTTGCCGTTAGTACCGGTAACATGGATGGTTTTAAAGCGGCGCTGGGGCTGCTGCATAAGCGCCAGCAGCCGCTCTATGCGGGCCATTCCCAGATTAATCCCAAACTTACTTAAATTCTCGAGGTAGGCTAATGTTTGTTCATAATTCATATTGCTGCACCTCCATAGATAATTACTCTCAGCGACAGTGTTGTATCTGAAATCGATTACAGGCCGGATATATATTCCAGGCGTTCCCTGATAGCGGTTTGCTTTTCCAGATACTCGGCCTGCTTGGCTTTTTCCTTATCAATAACTGCCGCCGGGGCTTTGGCGGTAAAGCCCGGATTATTCAGTTTGCCGGCAATACGGGCTACTTCTTTGTCCAGGTTAGCCAATTCCTTATGCAGGCGGGCTGTTTCCTTCTCGATATCAATGAGGCCTTTAAGCGGCAGATAGATCTCAACACCGCTGCTGACTGCCGTCATGGCATTTTCAGGTGTTGCCCCGTCAGCGGCAAGGAAGCCGACCGGTTCAGCCGCCGCCAGGGTCTTGATATACCCAAGGTTAGCCTCGATCCGCCCTTTAAGGTCCGGCGAGGCAATCTTAAGTATGACCTCACTCTTTTTGCCCGGATGCACATTAACCTCGGCCCGCATATTGCGCACTGCTTTAACCGTCTCCATAATAACGCCCATCAGCTGTTCATCCTGAGTGCTCGCCCATTCGACATTCTCCTGCGGCCAGCCGGCAGTCATAATGCTGATTCCCTGCTGGGGCAGACTCTGCCAGATATCTTCCGTAATAAAAGGCATAAAAGGATGCAGCAGTTTTAGGGTATTGCCAAGGACATGCTGCAGAACATACTGAGCCACCTGGCGGCTGGCGGCATCGGCTTTGTTATAGAGACGCCCCTTGGCAAGCTCTATATACCAGTCGCAAAATTCATCCCAGATAAATTCGTAAACCGTCCGGGCCGCCTCACCTAGCTCAAAGCGCTCCAGATTGCCGGTCACTGCCGTCACCGTAGTGTTATATCTGCTTAAAATCCAGCGATCGGCGGTTGTCAATGCTTGCGGCTCGGGCGAAAAATCAGGGTCAAAGCCTTCCAGATTCATAAGCACAAAGCGCGAGGCATTCCAGATTTTATTGGCAAAATTGCGGCTGGACTCCACCCGCTCCCAGTAAAACCGCATATCATTGCCCGGCGTATTGCCGGTTATCAGCATAAAGCGCAGCGTATCCGCACCATATTTCTCGATAACCTCCAGCGGGTCAATACCATTGCCCAGCGATTTGCTCATCTTCCGGCCCTGGCTGTCCCGCACCAGACCGTGGATAAACACATGCTTAAACGGTATCTCCTGCTGAAATTTCAAGCCCATCATCATCATGCGGGCTACCCAGAAAAAAATAATATCATAACCGGTAACCAGCACACTTGTCGGGTAAAACTGTTTAAGTTCCGCGGTCTTTTCCGGCCAGCCCATGGTGGAAAACGGCCACAGGGCCGAACTAAACCACGTATCAAGCACATCCGGGTCCTGTTCAACAGCACCGCCGCATTGGGGGCAGACGGCAATATCGCGCCTCGACACAGTAACTTCGCCGCAGTCACAATACCAGGCCGGGATACGATGGCCCCACCAGATTTGACGGGATATACACCAGTCGCGGATATTATCCAGCCAGTTGCTATAAATTTTAGTGAACCGGTCAGGCACAAACTGAGTTCTGCCTCCGGCTACCGCTGCGACAGCAGGCTTAGCCAGCGGTTCCATCTTGACAAACCACTGTTTGGACACCAGGGGTTCAATCACAGTGCTGCAGCGCTGGCAATGGCCGACAGCATGGTTGTGTTCATCAACCTTAACAAGATACCCCTGGTCTTTAAGGTCACTAAGCAGGGCTTTGCGGCATTCATAACGGTCCATGCCGGCATATTTGCCGGTATCGGCGGCCATAGTGCCATCAGGATTTATCACGACAATCTCAGGCAGCTTATGCCTGAGGCCCATATCAAAGTCATTCGGGTCATGGGCAGGGGTAATCTTAACTGCGCCGGTGCCGAATGCCGGATCAACATATTCGTCGGCGACAATCGGCAGGCGGCGCCCCAGCGTTGGCAGTATCAAGTATTTGCCTACCAGATGGCGATAACGTACATCATCCGGATGCACGGCTACACCGCTGTCCCCCAGAATGGTCTCCGGGCGGGTGGTGGCTACTGTTACATATTCACCGTCACTCCCCTCCACCGGATACCGTACATGATATAAATGCCCCGGCTGCTCTTCATGTTCAACCTCAATATCACTAAGGGCGGTATTGCAGCGTGGACACCAATTCGTGATGCGGTTGCCCTGGTAGATCAGGCCCTGCTCATATAAGGTAACAAATACTTCACGCACAGCGGCTGAGCAGCCTTCGTCCATGGTAAAGCGTTCCCGCTCCCAGTCGCAGGAAGCCCCTAAACGTTTAAGCTGATTGATGATACGGCTGCCATATTGGGCTTTCCATTCCCAGACCCGCTTGATAAACTCCTCCCGCCCAAGATCATAGCGGGTTTGGCCTTCTGCGGCCAGAACCTCTTCCACTTTAATCTGCGTGGCAATACCGGCATGGTCGGTGCCCGGCATCCACAGCGTGTTATAGCCCTGTAACCGTTTAAAACGGATAAGAATATCCTGCAAGGTATTATCAAGCGCATGCCCCATATGCAGCTGCCCGGTTACGTTAGGGGGGGGAATAACAATGCTGAACGGGGCCTGCCCCGCATTGGCCTCGGCATGAAATAACCGGTTGTCTTCCCAAAATTTATACCACTTGGCTTCAACCGCCTGGGGATCATACACAGTAGCAATCGTATGTACCTGTTTTTCTTCCATATATCCTCCTTGACTTATCGGTATCATGCAAAAATAAAAAGCCCTCTTGTCCCTAAGGACGAAAGGGCTTAGCTTCCGCGGTACCACCTTGATTTCCGGCCCCTTGCTCGGCGCCGGACTCTTAATATGCCGTAACGTGGCACAGCGGCCGGACCTACTAACCTTCAGCCCGGCAGCTCAGAGACGACCTTCTGCTAATACATTCTGAAAGGCCTTGCAGCCGGAGGGCCTTCTCTCTGTCCAGGCGTATCAGCCTACTTTTCTCTTCATTGCTGAGATGTATACAATTATTTTCATTATACCGGCTCAGGCGGACAGTGTCAAGGTTTGACAAGCCTTGCCCTCCCGGCAGCTTGTTCCGGAAACTCTTCTATTCGGCGCAATATTCTTGCCATTCAGAATTATTCGCTGGTATTCAGCCGCGGCAATGACTACAATACTCACAGATACTATAAATTGGTATCTGTGATAGGACTGGATGAAGGAGGAATGTGATGAGCAATGATAACTACTGTACGCCCAAAGAAATTACCCAGAACACGCTGGAGGTTGGTTTAGTTAAGTCCAGGCTGGATATAACCAGAATGATGTTGCTGGGGGTGCTGGCCGGGGCTTATATCGGCTTTGGCGCCGAAGGGGCAACCATGGCAACACACGATATCCCCAGCCTTGGCCTTGGCCGCTTTCTCGCCGGCGCTATTTTCGCCACCGGGCTGATGATGGTAATTATTTGTGGGGCCGAACTGTTTACCGGCAATGTTTTGATCACAATCGGCGTTTTGGAAAAGCGGGTCAGTCTGTTCACCATGCTGCAAAACTGGTTTTGGGTATATGGCGGCAATTTAATCGGCTCACTCTTAGTCGCCTATTTTATGTACGCATCAAATTTATGGTCTTTTAATAATTCACTGCATGGCGCTTATGTCCTGAAGATCGCCGTCGGCAAGGTAAGCCTGACCTTCTACGAGGCTTTCATCAGGGGCATCATGTGCAACTGGCTGGTATGTCTGGCGGTATGGATGGCGTACTCGGCCAAAGATATTGCCGGCAAGGTGTGGGGCATTTTCTTCCCGATCATGCTGTTTGTAACAAGCAATTTTGAACACAGTATCGCCAATATGTATTATCTGGCGGCAGGTCTGTTGGCCAAAAGTGTGCCCGCTTTAGCAGAAGCCAGCCATTTGGGGGCCAAATTAAACCTGCTGAATCCGGAAACCATTATCCTTGGCAATCTGCTGCCCGTAACATTGGGCAACATCGTCGGCGGCGCCTTTTTTGTCGGCTCCTATTATTGGTACTGTTATTTACGGACCCCTGGTGCCGCACCGGCCGCCGCAGCAGAAACCAGCGACAGGCTTTGCGTAAAATAAATTGCAATAACAATAATTAAAGCCCTCTCCCCCCTTAGAGGCTGTCCAGCCTTGCTGGCCTTGCCTCGGCCGGGGGGGAAAGGGCTTAGTTTCCCTCTTATCAACGCAATTTGTCAAGATAAGCCTTGGCTCTATCCAGTTCTTCCCCTGTATTAATATTCAGGAAGCAATATTCCGCTACCTGCAGCCTGCTCAGCTCGGGCTGATCAATATAAACAACATGCACCTTATCAAAAAAGGACTTTACGCTACGCCTGTCATTTTTTAAATGCTCTGTAATTGCCGGCAGACACTGTTTTGAGTAAATGGCATGCAAAGGTTCCACCCTTGTCCCCAGGCGGGGGATCAGAATATCCTCCCTGCCCAGCCGGTTGAGCATATAATGCACAAGCCTCTTATCAATAAACGGCATATCACAGGCAAAAACAAATATATAGGGCGTGGCCGACGCCAGCAAGCCGGCCTGTATCCCCCCCAGCGGCCCCTTGCCTGTTACCCTGTCGCCAACCATATCACAGCCTAAATAACGGTACTCAGTAAATTGATTAGTAATAAGAACCGGCTGCTTATGAAAAAAATCCGTAACTTTCTGTACGACAATCTCTATTAACGGCAGGGAACCCAGCTTTACAAAAGACTTATTGGTACCCATTCGCTGACTCTTGCCGCCCGCTAATATGAAGGGGGTAACCAGCCTGCACCAGGGGGGATTTGTTTTACATTCACTCAAGATTTAGCGCTCCAGTATACAAGCAGAATTTGACTTTATTATAATAAGAGTAGGACAAATAAGTCAACAGGTGTACCCGTTGCCCGGCTGAACAAAATCATAATTATAAAATAAATGACTGTTTCGGCTGAATAATCACTAAAATTATATCATTTATACAAAATATTTGGTAAAATATATAAACAGTTATTCAGGTCACGAAAGGGGGCCGGAGCTTAATTATATTTTCCGCCAGATACCGCGCAAAGCAGCAAAAACATGATGTACATTCCACCATAAGGAGAGTGAATACAATACGATGATCAGATTGACAATTGATGGGCAAACCATTGAAACCGCTGCCGGCTCTACCGTGCTGGAAGCGGCCCGCCAAGCCGGCGTCCAGATTCCAACCTTATGCCACCTTGCCGACTTAACCCCGGAAGGGGCCTGCAGGGTCTGTGTTGTCGAAGTGGAAGGCGCCCGCGGACTAGTTACGGCGTGCACTTACCCGGCCTCGGCCGGACTGGTCGTACGGACCAATTCAGCAGCTATCCGCGAAGCCCGCAAAAGTGTAATTGAACTGATGCTGGCTAACCATCCCCAGGACTGCCTTTCCTGTCAGCGTAACCTGGATTGCGAGCTACAAACACTGGCCAACAATCTGGGTATCCGCGATATCCGGTTTGCCGGCGAACGCCGCAACTATGCGGTTGACGACAGCAACCCCTTTATTATCAGGGACAATAACAAGTGCATCCTCTGCGGCCGGTGCGTCCGGGTTTGCCAACAGGTACAATGCTGCGATGTCCTGGAATGGACAAACCGCGGTTTTGATACTAAAGTAGCTCCGGCTTTTGATGTACCGATGCTAGAATCAAGCTGCGTATTTTGCGGCACCTGCGTGTCGGCCTGCCCGGTGGGGGCGCTAACTGAAAAACCCATGAAAACCAGCGGCTTACCGGCCAAAAAAGTTAAAACAACCTGCCCCTTCTGCGGCGTTGGCTGCAATTTTGATCTGAATGTCAAAGACGATAAAGTAATTGGCGTAACCTCAAATCTGACCAGTGTGGTTAATGGCCGGCTCACATGTGTAAAAGGCCGGTTTGGTATTGATTATGTCCATAGCCCGGAGCGTTTAACAACGCCGTTAGTCAAAAAAGATGGTGAATTGGTGGAGGCTACCTGGGACGAAGCCCTGGATCTAATTGCCGCCAGATTCACTGACATAAAAAATACCCATGGCGGCGATGCCTTAGCGGCCCTCAGTTCAGCCCGTTGCGTCAACGAAGAAAACTATCTGATGCAAAAATTTATGCGCGCAGTGATCGGCACCAACAATATTGATCATTGCGCCCGTACCTGACACGCTCCCACTGTGGCCGGTCTGGCCACCTCATTTGGCTCGGGAGCAATGACCAACTCAATTAATGAAATCCCCCACAGTAAGGTGCTATTCGTAATCGGTGCCAATCCCACAGAAGCCCATCCTGTAATCGGGGCTAAAATGCGCCAGGCCCTCCGGAATGGTGCCCAGATGATTGTCGCAGATCCGCGCAAAACGGAACTCGCCGGTAAAGCGCATGTGTGGCTGCGGTTAAAACCCGGCACAGATATTGCGCTCATTAATGGTTTAATGCATATAATCCTCAAAGCCGGCTGGCATGACCAGAAATTTATTGATACCTGCACGGTTGACTTTGAGCAGGTAGCGGCAACAGTGGAAAAATACACACCCGAATATGTTGAAAAGATCACAGGTGTCCCGCAGCATTTATTAAGAGAGGCAGCCCGGATCTATGGTACGGCCGAACGGGCTCAGATCTTTTATACCCTGGGGATTACCGAGCACGTTTGCGGCACCGACAATGTTATGAGTCTCGCTAACCTGACCATGATGACCGGCAATATCGGCAAGCTGAATTCAGGTATAAACCCGATGCGCGGCCAGAATAATGTACAGGGCGCCTGCGACCAGGGCGCATTGCCCAATGTATATTCCGGTTACCAGAAAGTCACCGACCCCAAGACCCGGGAAAAATTCGAACAGGCCTGGCAAGTCAAACTCTCCGACAAAGTAGGCCTGATGATTCCTGACATGTTTGATGCCTCCATTCGCGGTGATCTGAAAGCCATGTATATTATGGGCGAAGATCCGGTGCTGACCGATTCTGATGCCCATCATGTAATCAAAGGCCTTAAACACCTTGAGTTTCTCGTAGTTCAGAACCTGTTTATGACGGAAACTGCTAAATTGGCTGATGTGGTTCTACCCGGTGCCTCCTTTGCCGAGAAAGACGGTACTTTCACCAATACAGAACGGCGGGTGCAGCGTGTCCGCCAAGCTATTAATCCCATTGGCAACAGCCGCCCGGACTGGCAGATTATCAGAGACCTCGCCACTAAAATGGGCTATCCTATGACTTACAGCCATCCCAGTGAAATTATGGATGAAATGGCTTCATTAAGTCCGATATATGCCGGCGTTTCTTATGAACGCATCGACCAGCAGGGCTTGCAGTGGCCTGTCCCCAGCAAAGAACATCCTGGCACGCAATTCCTGCATGAGGGCGGAAAATTTGCCAGCGGCCTGGGCGTATTCAAGGCTATCGAGCATCAGCCGCCCGGAGAATCACCGGATGCCGAGTACCCCTTCCTGCTAAGTACCGGGCGTATTCTTTACCATTATAATATTACAACACCAGGCTATTCGAAAACTCTTACTGATTTCCGCTCTGAAGAGCGGGTTATGCTTCACCCTGACGATGCCCGGCGATTGCAGATCGTGGACGGAGAAACAATTAAGATTTCCTCCCGCCGGGGCCAGGTCCAGGCTAAATCCTGGGTAACAGACCGTGTCCCTCCTGGGGTAGTCTGGATGTCTTTCCATTTTGCCGCCTGCCCGACCAACGAACTGACCAGCAACGCCGTCGATAAAGTTACCAAAACTTACGAGTACAAGGTGTGTGCGGTACAGGTTGAAAAATTGTAGCCTGAGAAATGTTTAAAAAACCCTGTGGCGCTCCAAGAGCGCCACAGGGTTTTGTTTATTGGCCTGCTTAAACAGCCTGACCGGCCTTCACAGCATGCTTTCGTTTTTGTTTAATACTTAATGCAATCTCTTCCGGCAAAACCACCGCCAATGCTTTGGTCGGGCATTTTTTTACACACTGCGGCCCCTCGGCCACTTCCATGCACAAATCACATTTATAGGCGGTTGTTTGGCAGGGATTATCTTCTACCCGGGTTAAATAAACCGCACCAATCGGGCAGGCCATCAGGCAGTTTTTGCAGCCGACGCATTTATCAGCCAGCACGTAGATTGTCTGGCCGCGCTGTACAATTGCTTTCTCCGGGCAGGCTTCGGCACAGGGAGCATCTTCACACTGCCGGCATTGCACAGGCACGCTGATATCCTCGGTTTTTACCACCGACAGGCGGGGTACAAACGGCACCTCCTTGATGGCTTCTGTCCCCAGCGCTTTCTTGGTATGCGCCAAAACACAGGCAATCTCACAGGTACGGCAGCCAATACATAAATCAGGGTTGCCGATAACAAAAGCAGTATTTATCATTAGCTTATCCCCTCTTGCAATAATGAGTATGCAATAATTCATGGGATTTGTGCCCCAGCGGCTCGCCCAAAAAATCTTTATAGACTTTTGTTATCTCAGGGTTTTCATGCGATTTTCTAAGCGGCAACTCCGCATCATGTTTATACATGGAGGCCATACGGCTGGCATAAACCTGCTTGCGTTCAGTTTCTAACAGAACCTTGGGCTGGCCGCCACCACTGATACAGCCCTGAGGGCAAGCCATAACCTCGACAAAGTGGAAATCGGCCGTACCATTTTTAATCTCATCAATAATTGGTGCTGCATTCTCCAGTCCGGCCACGACAACTGTTTTAACAGCCAAATCCCCCACCTGGATCGTAGCACGTTTTACGCCCTGACTATGCCGTACTTCCAATATATTGATATCAGCCAGTGCTTTGCCTGTAATCAATTCATACCCTGTACGCAAGGCAGCTTCCATAACCCCGCCGGTAACCCCGAATATGTGACCGGCCCCGGTATATGCCCCCAGTACAGAGTCAGGCTGGCCCGGCTTAAGGCTGTTAAAATCAATACCGGCATGTTTAATTAAATTTGCCAATTCTCTGGTGGTAAGAACAAGATCGACATCCTGACAACCGCTTGCATTCATTTCCGGTCGGGAAGCCTCAAATTTTTTGGCGGTACAGGGCATAACCGATACACTGATTATTTTTTTAGCCTCCAGTTTATCAACCTGAGCGCCATAAGTCTTAAATAAAGCACCTGCCATTTGCTGGGGAGACTTGCAGGTAGACAGGTTTTCATGAAGCTCAAAATGCTCTTGTTCTACATATTTAACCCAGGCCGGACAACAGGAAGTAAACATGGGCAATACACCATTTTCCTGGATCCGTTTAATTAACTCACTGCCTTCCTCCATAATTGTCAGATCAGCGGTGAAATTAGTATCATATACTCGATCAAAGCCTAATTTTCTTAAAGCAGTAATCATTTTCCCTGCAACCAGTTCACCAGACTCGACACCAAAATCTTCGGCCAAACCAACCCTGACAGCTGGTGCACATTGGACCATTGTTACAACATTGGGGTTATGGAGTGCCTCCCAGACCTTCGGCGCGTGTCCCATATTGTGGGCCGCAAATAGCGGTTCCCTGACACTATCCAATAGACCACGGTCCTTCATCTTGGTTGCACGCGGGGCCGAGGTTTCTGATTTATACTCTTGATAAGCGCTGCAGATCTGCACACACTGGCCGCAGAAACAGCATTTATCATAGTTGATATCGACTGCCATGCCTGCCGGTCCGCCAATAGCGCCAACCGGGCAGGCGTCAATACAGCGGTGGCAGCCGGTACACAGTTCCTGATCAATCTCAATTGTATATTGCATAGCCTTCACCCCCTATTTTTTAAACATGCCAGCAATAGTGGCAACAGCTTTTCGATTTTTTTCTTTTTTCTCTTTGTGGGGATCTACCAGACGCAAGGCCTGTTTGGGGCATACCTCAACGCAAATTGGTCCTTTCTGCCGGGTATCGCACAAATCACATTTGTTGGCATACATGCGTGGTTTTTGCAAATTCTCCTGAACTACTTCCTCGCCGTTGACAAATTGGGCAACAAGTTCTACTGCGCCAAAGGGACAGGCCATCAGGCAATCTTTGCAGGCTTTGCATTTATCTGTATCAATGAGTACCTTGTCGCCGGCAAAGTAAATGGCCTTCTCCAGACAAGCCTGAGCACAGGGGGCATCCTCACAGTGGTGGCATTGCACCGGAACAATCACTTCTTCCACACGGGTAACAAATAACTTGGGGAATACCGGTGTGTCAATATTTCCGGCCGTAATACCGTTTACACTATGGGACACATGACAGGCAACCTCACAGGCTTTACAGCCTATGCATTTTGTCCCGTCGCCAACCACAAAGGGGCTTAACTTCTCCATAAATACCTCCTTTTTTTAAGAAGCCATGCTTCTCCATCCCTGTTAATTACCTATCAGGAAACAACAGCACCCATTTTACGTTTAAGCTCATTATAGGCGGCAGTGAGCTCCTCTTCAGCCTGCTTCTGATCTGTGATGGCCTCCACCCTGACTGCACAGTACTTATATTCAGGCGTTTTAGATATGGGATCAACAGCATGAATCGTCAGTTCGTTACAAGCCCCAAGCCACCACTGATAAGTCATATATACAACACCCGCCCGCACCCGGTCAGTCACCAGCGCCCTGGTTACAACCGAGCCGCGTCGTGTTGTAACACGTACGAGGTCTTCGTCAGCAATGCCAAGTTTATCCGTATCGGCCGGATTAATCTGCAGATACCCGGGCTCATCGGCCAATTTGGCAAGCCCCCAGCAGTTGCCTGTCATTGTGCGGGATGAATAGTGGCCGACTTCCCGTACTGTAGACAATACCAGCGGATATTCGGCATCAGGCTGCTCGACCGGGGGGCGCCATTCTGCCGCAAAAAAGTTCCCTTTCATACTGGGAGTTTGGAATACATTACCCTTAAACAGATACGATGTACCCGGATGCTCCACAGTAGGACACGGCCATTGGATACTGCCTAATTCTTCAATTCTGGCATACGTAGCACCGGCAAAACTCGGACTCAGACTAATCATTTCACTCCAGATTTCTTCCGTATTATTATAGTTCATTTCATAACCGAAACGTTTTGCCAGTTCGCAGATAATAACCCAGTCATCTTTAACGTCACCTTTTGCAGCCACAGCCTGGCGGAAGCGCTGGAACCTGCGGTCGGCACCACTAAATACGCCACCATGCTCACCCCAGGAGGTAGCCGGCAATATAACATCAGCGTACAACGCCGTCTTGTTCATGAATATATCCTGCAGAACCACCAATTCAAGCTCCGCCAGGGCTTTTCTCACACCAGCGGCATCCGGGTCGCTCTGCACGGGATCTTCGCCAATAATATAGAAAGCCTTGAGTTTCCCTTCCTCGGCACAATGCGGAACATCGGTCAGCATATAGCCCACTTTGTCCGGCAAACTCTCCACACCCCAGGCCTGGGCAAATTTTTTGCGGATATCGGGGTTTGTGACCGGCTGATAACCAGGAAAGACATTAGGTAATGCGCCCATATCGCAAGCTCCCTGCACATTATTCTGTCCGCGTACAGGGCCAATCCCAGAGCTGGGTTTGGCAATTTGTCCGGTCAGCAGGCATAATCCGCCCAAACCCTTGACTACATCCACCGCCTGATTGTATTGACAGACGCCCATCCCATAAAGAATAAACGATCTTTCTGAGTTGGCGTAAATCTCCATAGCCTGCTCCACAAGCTTAGGATCAAGGCCTGAAATTGCCTGTGCGTACGCAGGCGTGTATTTGGCAATAATTTTTCTATATTCCTCAAAACCTTCAGTATACTTGTCGATATAAGCCTGGTTGGCCCAGCCTTTTGCGAGTATCGTATGGGCAAAACTATTAACTGCCGCCATATTGGAGCCATTTTTGATTGGCAGCCAGATATCAGCAATCCTGGCTGATTCGGTTTTGCGGGGATCAACAACAATAATTTTAGCCCCTTTTGCTTTAGCCTTGAGAATGCGGCGGGCCACCAGCGGATGGGAATCAGCCCCATTATAGCCAAATATCAATAAACAGGTGGCATCTTCAATTTCGATTATCGAGTTTGTCATCGCGCCACTGCCAAATGTAGTAGCCAGACCGGCTACAGAGGGAGCGTGTCAAACACGGGCGCAGTGATCGATATTGTTGGTACCAATCACCGCGCGCATAAATTTTTGCATGAGGTAATTGGGTTCATTGCCCATACCCCGGGCCGAGCCGGTGCCCATAATGGCATCAGGGCCGTATTTTTCCTTAATGGACTTAAGTCTATCCGCAATATAATCAAGCGCTTCATCCCATTCCACTTCCTGGAAATCCGCAGTCCGGTCATACCTGAGCAGCGGTTTGGTCAGGCGCTTGCTCAAAATTTTAGTGTCGTTCAGAAAATCCCAGCCATAGTGGCCTTTTAAACACAGCTCGCCTTCATTAATATGGCCGTTGGCCGGTTCGGCGCCAACAACCCGGTCATTCTCAACCAGCAGGTACATTTGACAGCCGGCGCCGCAATAGGGACATACGGTTAAAACTCTCTCCAAAGCTCTCCCTCCAAATCATTTCGCAGTTGAGCAGCTTTTTACTGCATTTCAGAAGCTGTTTAGTGCGTTTTGGAACCGTTAATTGTAATCCTCTGACCTTATTCCATCTTTTTAAAAAGAACTCCTGCCTGATTGAGAAAAAAAATTCACAAAGTATTACACCAACAATAAGATGAGGCCATTGGCAGTTAACTGTCGCCAGTGGCCTCGTCTTATTGTTGGACTAAAAACAGGCATCCACTAATAAAATAACCTCTACTTCTGCATTCAACGGCAAAGGGGGAGAGTTTTCGGGAATAACAATAATGGCATTGGCGCCCATTGCCGACTTAAGCATCCCGTTGCCTTGAGCCCGTGAGGGCTCAACCAGGATGTCATTTTCCGTCTGCCAGCACCGGGCCCACACAAAGCGTTTGGTACTTGTCTGTTTATTAAACGGTGCGGCCAGTATGGCTTTAATCCGCGGCCGCCACCATACCTTGCGCCCCCCCATCTTCATCAGGACAGGCCGGACCAATTGTTCAAAAGAAATGGCGGCCGCTGCGGGATTGCCGGATAAGCCAAAATACAGCTTGCCACCGCGGGTACCGGCTAATACCGGCATGCCGGGCTTAATGCTTACCCGGTCGAACAGCAGCGTGATGCCCAGTTTTTTATACACTTCACCGATAAAGTCACAATCCCCCACCGACGCGCCGCCGGTCGTGATAAAGACATCACAGTCGGACGCAGTTTCCAGCAAATGCGCAATCTCATCCACATTGTCGGACGCGTTTCCCAGCAAAACAGTCTGCGCCCCGGCTTCAGCAGCCTGGGCACTCAGCATAAAGCTGTTGGAATTCCGGATCTTGCCGGGTGCCAGAGGAAAATCAACAGGGACAATTTCGCTGCCTGTCGCAATCAGTGCTACCCGTGGTTTACAGTATATATAGGGACGGCTCCTGCCAAGCACAGCCAGCATTCCCATCACGCCGGCATTAATCACTGTTCCCTGAAAGATAACCTCTTCCCCGCAGGCAATCTCTTCCCCGCGCAGACAAATATTCTTTGCGGCCCCCCGGCCATCGAGAATCGTTACTTCCGCCCCGTTCACAACCGTGTCTTCCAGACGGATGACCCCGGTCGCCCCGGGCGGTATGGGCGCCCCGGTCATAATACGGCTGGCGGTTCCCGGCGTAACCGGCCGGTGCGGGGTTTCACCGGCAGGAATATTATCAGTCTGCTGCAGTGTCACCGGTGTTGCCGGGGTCGCCGCAGCCGCTTCCGCCGCAATTAATGCATAACCATCAAGCGGCGATCTGTCAAAAGGCGGAAAGTCGGTATCAGCAATGACGGTTTCCGCCAGCACCCGGCGCCAGCAATCACTCAGCACGACTTTTTCCTTCGGCACAACAGTTGCTAAATTCAATAAAATTTCCTGGGCAATCTCTAGTTTAACTGACACCAGCCATTCTCCTCACTTTCCAACGGACAGCACGGATAGAGGCATTCCTGACAAAGCAGGCCTAACAGCCGTACTCTATTCCGGCAACATCCTTACTGCAAATATTGGTGGCAACCTGAATCAGGTACAGCCTGTAATCCGTTCTGCATGAGTATAAACATTCAGCCGGTCTTCCCGGGCAAAACCAATCACGGTTACCCCCAGTTCCTCCGCCATATCAAGCGCCAGGCTGGTCGGTGCCGACCGGGCAATAATAACAGCGATGTTCATCTTGCTGACCTTCAAAATAATTTCGGATGAAACCCGGCCGGAAAAAACCAGCACTTTGTCATGAGTGCTGATTCCCTCGCACAGACAGCGCCCGTAGAGCTTGTCAAAGACATTATGCCTGCCAATGTCCTGACTCCAGCAAATTAGCTTTCCCGCCGCCGCCAGCGCCCCGCCATGGACGCCGCCTGTCAGCCGGAAGGTTTCCGAGGCGGCTTCCAGCATTTCCGAATAAGCCATAGCCTGCTGTGCAGTTAATGTAATCCCGCTGTCAATGGTCTTTGCGGTTAACACATCATTGGCGAAATAAAAGGCACTCCGCCCTTTACCGCAACAGGCGGTAAGATAGCGCTTCAAAAACATCTTCTCCGCTACAGTTTCACCGGCAGTGGTAGTCACTTGCACTATGCCCTGGAGACTATCCACCTCAAGCGTTTGGATATCCTTAATATCCTGAATAATTCCCTCGGTGGCAAGAAAACCTGTCACCAGATAATCTTCCTCGCCATAGGCCGCTAACATGGTTACAAGCTCCTTGCCATTTAAATAGATAGTAAGCGGCAACTCCTCAACAACCGGCTCTACCGCTTTTTTTACCGTCTGACCAAGATATTTGACTACCTGATAAGGGCTAGTTCCTTTCAGCGCGTCCGTAACGCTCACTCCTTTGCGGCCAGTTCCCGGTACAGGGCCTGCAGCCTGGCCGTAATCGCCCCGGCGGCCAGGCCGGAGCCGATTAGTCTGCCATCACATACTGTTACCGGAATAATCTCCATAATGGAACTTGTTAAAAATATTTCCTCAGCCCCGGCCAGCTCAGCCGGGGCTACCTGCCGCACCAGAGCAGGCAGCCCGGCCGCCCGGGCCAGTTCGATGACAACCCGCCTGGTCACGCCTGGCAGTATCCCGCTATTTTCATCAGGTGTAATCAGCCGGCCGCCGGCAACGCAGAATATATTGCTCATCGACCCTTCGGCAATAAAACCGTCCGTATTCAGCATAATGGCTTCCTGGGCGTTATGCCGCCGGGCTTCCGCTCTGGCTAATATATTATCAAGGTAATTGGCTGATTTTATCCTGACAAGGGGTGAGGACAAATTGCGCCGTAAGCTCACGGTGGCTGCCTGCCAGCCGGCCGGCGGCACTGGCGGGGGCAGCGGCGAGGTATATACGGCCACCGTTGGCTGGCCGCAGCTGGCGGCATCCGGGCGTGCCGCCCCGACGCCCCGGGACACAGTGAGGCGGATCGAGGCATCGGCCAACTGATTGGCCCTGAGAACCCAGTCTATAGCCCGGCTCAGTTCCTCCCGGCCGGGAAGGTCGGGCCAGCCCAGGCAATGCGCCCCCTCTTCCAGGCGCTCCACATGCTCAGCCAGCCGAAATACCCGGCCTTTATAGGCCCGCATAGTTTCAAATAAGCCGTGCCCATACAGAAAACCATGATCCAGCGGCGAGACAACGGCACTATCGTCAGCAACAAGCTGACCGTTAAAATAAACAAACATAATTCATCCCAACATCCTTATACGTGATAACCCAAAGCTTTCATAAGCGCCCGGGCCTTGTCCAGACTTTCCTCATATTCAAGCTCAGGTACCGAGTCGGCGATTATACCGCCCCCAACCTGGTAATAGGCCCGGTCGCCTTTGATAATAAAAGTCCGGATAACAATATTTAAATCGGCATCGCCATTAAAATCAATATAACCGATCGAACCGGTATAAATGCTGCGCCGTACCTTCTCCAGCTCATCAATGATCTCCATGGCCCGTACCTTGGGGGCGCCGGTAATCGAGCCGCCGGGAAAAGAAGCTTTGACCAAGTCGATAATATCCTGGCCGGCAGCCAGTTTGCCCACCACAGTTGATACCAGATGGAACACTGTCGCATATTGCTCCAAGCGGATTAAGTCAGGCACCCGGACACTGCCAAACTCGCATACCCGCCCCAGATCATTGCGTTCCAGGTCGATAATCATAACCAGCTCGGCCCGGTCCTTTTCACTGGCAAGCAGTTCTTCTCTTAACCGCTTATCTGCTTCAGCATCTTTACCCCGTGGCCTTGTGCCTTTTATCGGTCTTGTTTCCACCAGGCGATCGGTGACCAGCAAGTAGCGTTCCGGTGAGGCGCTGGCGACAATAACCTCACCAAAATGTAAATACGAGGCAAAAGGAGCCGGATTAATGTGCCGGAGATAACGGTACAGCTCATAGGGCGGCACCGTCACTTTAGCCTGAAAGCGCTGGGTCAGGTTTACCTGAAATATGTCGCCTGCCGCTATATAATCTATACCTTGCTGCACCATGGCGCAATGCCCCTCACGGGTAAAATTCGACTGATAGTCCCCTTCCGGAATTTGCGGTTTAGGCTCAGGCAGCGGCTTGGCAGCGGCTACCAGGCCGGCCAGTTCGTCAATGCGCGCTTTTGCCCGCCGGACCCGCGCCGGTTCATCCTGTTCCGGAAAGCCATTGGCGGCAATATAGGCCTTGCCGGCATGGTGGTCAAAAATCAAAACCGTATCATAAAAGCCTAAAAAACAGTCCGGATTGTTCAAATCATCGGTGCTTAGTCCGGGAATCGCCTCCAGTAAATAGCCCATATCATAGCCGAAATAACCGATAATCCCCCCAGTCAGCGGGGGCAGCCCGGGCACTTTTTGCGTTTTATACATAGAAAGCAGCCGTTTAAGCTCAGCAAAAGGATTGCCGGCAAAAGTCCGGTGACCGTTCTTATCCTCAATATATATAGTTTGTCCTTTGCTGGAAAACAACAGAAACGGGTCACGGGCGATAAAGGAATAACGGCCCATCCCGTTTATATCTACGCCGCTGTCTAAAAAAACACTGTAAGGCTGCCGGGCAAATAAAGCAAATACTTCAGCAGGCGGCAAGGCGATGGTGATTTCACGGATAATTGGTGTCGGTCTCATTTACCGGCTAGCCCCTCTCTTCTGGTTCTCCACCCAGGGTTCATGGCAAGGAAGTTTTTCAGCATAGCATGTCCGTCTTCAGTCAGAATAGATTCCGGATGAAACTGGACCCCTTCAATCCGGTACTCTTTATGGCGGATGCCCATAATTTCACCCTGTTCTGTTTCCGCCGAAATCTCCAGGCAAGCAGGCAGGGTTTCCCGCTTAACAATAAGGGAATGATAGCGGGTGGCTGTCAGCGGACTCTTAAGGCCCCGGAACACGCCTTTACCGTCATGATGAATCAGGGAAGTCTTGCCATGCATCAAACGCGGTGCCCGGATTACATCACCGCCAAATGCCTGGCCAATGGCCTGATGGCCAAGACATACGCCAAGGAGGGGAGTTTTGCCCTTAAAATGCTTAATAAGCTCCAGACTGATCCCCGCCTCGTTCGGAGTACAGGGACCGGGTGAAATAATAATATGTTCAGGCGACAGATCTTCAATCTGCGGGATGGTTACTTTATCATTACGGAAAACCTGTACAGTCTCCCCCATCTCGCCAAGGTACTGGACAAGGTTATAGACAAAGGAATCATAATTGTCGATCATAAGCAGCATCTGTCATTCCTCCTCGGCATTATTGTACCACAATAACTGCTAAAATTATATCGGCATAATGAAATGGGCCAGGGGCGAACCCTGACCCATCTTACGTCTGAGTTAGCAGTGCTGCAAACTCTTCTCGGCATTGGCAAAATACAACTCCACAGAATCGTATTTTTTCTTTTCCGTGAATACCGGCGCATCACCAACGGCATTGAGCCTTGCTTTTTGTCCCGCGGTGGCAAAACCGTCAGTAAACAGCACATTACTGCCATAAAGATTTTTCTTGCTGTTCGGCCAGTAGACAGCTTTGTCAAAATCAGCCAGGCCCATGCCTGCATAACCTGGAACCTCGCCGGCAATCGCCGCTCTGACATCAGCAATACCAGCATAGTTAACGCCTAAGCTGCGCAGAGTCTCCAGCAGGATCTGCAGAGTCTCTCTGCCGGTTTTCGGGGCAATAGCGGCTTGCACCGGCTGAATGCGGCGGTCACTCCGGGTATAGGTGCCGCTTACCTCCGCACTGCTTACCAGCGGCACTACCACATCGGCCGCCGCTGCGGTCTGGGTCATAAAGATATCATAAACAGCCAGGAAGGCAAGCTGTTGCAGCCTGGCTGCTTCTTCCGGATACGCAGCCGGATTTTCGCCGATAACCACCAAAGCCTTGATCTTGCCGCTGTCAATTCCTTGGGCAATCACACCGGCCGGCAGCACAAAACCCATATCAATCGCGCCCTGGCTGTTGTTCTTGCTTCTGACAATAATAAGCCCCCGGTAAGCAGCGCCGACCTTCCCTGTCACTACCGCGGCATAAGCCATCAGCTTAACAGCCTCGGCCGTAATAGTATCCTCGTCAATTACAATCAGCGGTCTGGCCGCTTTGGCGTATCTTTGGGCCAGATCTTTAACAGGCTCTGTAACCGCGGCCTCGGCCAGGGAGGCTTTCAGTTCGGCAAAGCCTTCGGCTTGGGCGCTTATTTTTTTCTCATCAACGCCCAGATCTAGCACAGCCTTCAGGAATGCTTTCATGTCGGCAGTGCTGGTCAGGGCTTTAGGCCAGGCCGCGCTGGTGATTCCCGCCAGCCTGATCCGGAAATCCAGTACCGGATGGTTTTCTTTAATATCGCCCACAGTCAGCACAAAGTCGCTGTTTTCCAGTTCAGCAAAGCTGTTAGTGGACGCATCATAGCCAAATACAGCATCCAGACCGCTGCCGCCGTTTACACTATACGAAGCCTTAAGGCTGGTTTGCAGCGCATCAGCCAGCTTCCCAGCCGCAAACAGTTCTTCATTAGTCAGCCGGGGCGATACGACAATGCCGATGCTGTCCTGGCCATGAACGGCAGAAATAGCCTGCAGGCGTTTAACCACTTCCAGATTGGCTTCACTCCAGTTGGCGGTAACAAACTTGCCATTGCGTTTAATGGCCGGTTCGGTCAGGCGCGATTGGTCATTGACATACCCAAGGCCGAATTTGCCCCGCTTGCACAGCCAGCCGTCGTCTCTGGTTTTGTCCGGCGTAACGCGGAATATGGCATCCCCTTTATACTCGACATTAACATTACAGCCTACACCGCAGTAACCGCAAACCGAAGCTGTGCTGTCCAGGCTGGCCGGCAATTGCTTGCTTGCTGCCTGTTTTTCCATGCAGGCGCCGGTTGGGCAAATATCAACACACTGGCCGCAGGATATGCAAGACGTCTCACGCAGCGGTAATTTGAACTCCGGCATGATAACCGAGTCAAACCCACGGCCCACTAAGCCAATAGCGGTGGCGCCGACAACCTCATCGCACACGCGCACGCACAACCCGCACAACACACATTTGTCAGGATTGCGTTCGATAAACGGATGGTTGTCATAGGCAGTGGTTTTATGGCATTCCACTTGCGTGTCTTTTACTGTATCGACATCATAATCCTGGATATATTTAATTAGCTGGCATTCAAAATAGTCGCGGCAGCCGCATTCCAGACACCGCTTGCTTTCCCGCAGGGCCTCTTCTTCCGTGAAGGTCCGGGCTACCTGCATGAAACTCTTGTTTCTTACCTCCGGTTCCTCAACAGTCAGCTCTACCCGGGCGGCTTTGGCTCTGTCGGCCAGATCTGCCGCTGTTATGTCCTGTTGGGTAATATAGGCAGCCTCCGCCTGCGGTACCAGACAACCATTCAGATAGCTGTCAATCACCTGGGCGGCGCTTTTGCCCTGGGCAACGGCGTCAATAGCAATCTTCGGACCGGTAACAGCATCACCGCCGGCAAATACTTTGTCCACACTGGTAGTGAATGAACCGCCGTTGACAACGATATTACCGGATCTGTCTGTTGCGATGTCCTTGATATTGCCAATAACCGTTTTTTGGCCAATCGCCGCAATAATCCGGTCTGCTTCGTAAACAACAACCTCACCGGTCGGTTCCGGCTTTCTCCGGCCGGATTGATCGGCTTCACCCAGCTTCATAACCTCACATTTCAAAGCTTTGGCTTTGCCATTTTCGCCAAGCACCTCGACCGGGGCAACCAGCAGCTGGAATTTAACGCCTTCTTCCTGTGCTTCATGAATTTCAATTTTTTCCGCCGGCATTTCATCAATTGTTCTTCTGTAAATAATGGTAACTTCCTCGGCCCCCAGTCTCTTGGCAGTACGGGCCACATCCATGGCCGTATTCCCGCCGCCTACAACCAGCACTTTACCACCCAGGGTAATATTGCTGTTCATGGTTACCTCCCGCAGGAAGTCTATGCCGCCCAGGACGCCTTCCATATCATCGCCTTTGCAGCGCAGGCCCTGGCTCTGCCATGAACCAATTCCCAGGAAAACGGCATCATTGCTGTCGCGCAGGTGAGCCAGGCTGACGTCGTCACCAATCTTGGTATTGTAGATAATCTCTATGCCCATTTTCTCCATGAGGGCGACTTCGGCATCCAGCAGGGCTTTATCCAGCCGGTACTGAGGAATGCCATAACGCAGCATACCGCCGGGATGAGGCATGGCTTCATAAATAACAACCTTATGACCTGCCCGCGCCAGGAAATAGGCAGCAGTCAGTCCGGCCGGGCCGGCGCCAACAACCGCTACCTTCTTGCCGGACGGCGCTTGCAGGGGCGGCTGGTACTGGCTCCCGTTCAGATCGATTTCAGCCACAAAACTCTTCAGCTGGGCAATGGAGATCGGCTCTTCCACCAATTCCCGCCGGCAGGCGGTTTCGCACGGATGCGGGCATATCTTGCCAATACTTGCCGGAATTGGCATTTTCTCTTTGACGAGCTTTAACGCTTCTTCATACTGGCCATTGGCGATAAGGCCGACATAGCCCTGGCAATCTGTCTGAGCCGGGCAGGCCAGCATGCAGGGCGGGCGGCAGTCGCCGCGATGGTCTGAGGCTAATAATTGCAATGCCGTTTTCCGGGCAGCAACAGTCCGGGTGGTGTCAGTCTTAATGACCTGACCGTTTTGTACAGAGGTTGCGCAAGCACGAACAAGCTTGGGGCTTCCTTCCACTTCCACCACACAAAGTCCACACGCCCCATAGGGTTGGATTCTTTCATCATAGCACAGATGGGGTATCTCTATGCCGTTTTCAGCAGCGGCCTGTAAAATCGTTTGTCCTGCCGGTACAACAAGCTCCCGGCCATTAATATTAATACTGATTTTGCTCATTATTCACCACTCCCTTCTACTCGACACAAACTGCGTCGAATCGGCAAGCACTCGCACAGTTTCCGCACTTGGTGCACAAGGCCTGATCAACGACATGCGGTTGTTTCTTTTCGCCGCTAATGGCTTGCACCGGACATTTCCGGGCGCAGACAGTACAACCAATACAATTGTCCTGATTGATGCTATAGGTCAGCAATGGCTTGCAGCCTTTGGCCGGACATTTTTTATCCTTAATATGGGCGACATATTCATCGCGGAAATATCTGATGGTGGTCAATACCGGGTTAGGCGCTGTTTGACCCAGACCGCACAAGGACCCGTCCTTCACACTGATGGACAGCGCTTCCAGCTCTTCAATATCCCCTTCCCGGCCTTCACCGGCGGTGATTCTTTCCAGGATTTCCAGCATCCGTTTCGTGCCGATACGGCAATAAATGCATTTGCCGCAAGACTCTTTGACCGTAAAATCCAGGAAGAATCTTGCCATATCGACCATGCAGGTGGTTTCGTCCATAACGATCATGCCGCCAGACCCCATGATGGCGCCTGTTTGATTAATGGAATCATAATCAACAGGGGTGTCAAGCAGTTTTTGGGGAATGCAGCCGCCGGAGGGTCCGCCCATCTGCACAGCCTTAAACTCCCGGTCATTAAGAATGCCGCCGCCAATATCATAAATGACTTCCCGCAGCGTCATCCCCATCGGCACTTCAACCAGGCCGCCGTTTTTAATCTTGCCGGCCAGCGCAAAGACTTTGGTGCCTTTGCTTTTTTCCGTGCCGTAGGCTGCATAGGCACTGCCGCCGTTATACATGATCCATGGCACATTGGCGAAGGTTTCAACATTGTTAATATTAGTTGGTTTACCCCAGAAGCCTGACTGGGCAGGAAACGGCGGTTTAAGCCGCGGCATCCCCCGCTCGCCCTCCAGGGAAGCGATCAGGGCAGTTTCCTCACCGCAGACAAAGGCGCCGGCGCCTTTTTTAATTTTCATATCAAAGGAGAAGTTAGTCCCCATAATGTTTTTCCCCAGCAGGTTGCGCGCTTTTGCATCGGCGATGGCAATTTCCAGCCGTTTTATCGCCAGCGGATACTCGGCCCGGCAGTAAATGTGGCCTTCCTGCGCGCCGATGGCATAACCGCAAATAATCATGCCTTCCAGCAGGGCATGGGGGTCGCCTTCCAGGACACTGCGGTCCATGAAGGCCCCGGGATCGCCTTCATCGGCGTTGCATACCACATATTTCACCGCGCCTTTGGATTGTCTGGCCGCATTCCATTTAAACCAGGTTGGAAAACCGGCGCCGCCCCGGCCGCGCAAACCCGATATCTTGATCTCCTCAATTACCTCTTCGGGGGTCATCTCTTTGAGGGCTTTCGCCAGGGCTTTATATCCACCCTGGGCTGTGTATTCATCCACATTCTCCGGATCAATTACGCCACAGTTCCTTAACGCAATCCTTACCTGGTTGGCTAATATGGCATAAGGCTGTTCGGTTGTGGATACAATATATTTGTCAATTGGCTGACCGCCAATAATATGAGTATTAAAAATTTCGGTGGCCATATCGGCCGTTACATTGGCATAACTGTACACCTTGTCGCCCTCAAAAACATCAACAATGGGCTCATAGAAGCACATGCCGATACAACCGGTCGGCAGCAATTCAATTTCTTTGCCGGAGTCTTTGATTTCCTGGGCCAGCCTGTCCATAACCTTGCGGCCGCCGGCGGCTATGCCGCAACTGCCAAAACCTACTCTAACCTTCACTGACAACACCGCCTTTCTCGGCTTCTGTGATATCCCGTACAATCTTTCTTACATTGTCCGGCGTAAGCTTGCCATACGCCTCACCGTTGATCATGATAACCGGCGCTAAACTGCAGCAGCCCAGGCAGGCGACATCCTCCAGGGTAAATAAACCGTCGGCGGTTGTCTGTCCGGGGGTAATACCAAGCTCATCACAGATGGCGCTGCCGACCGCTTTGGAACCAAGCACATGGCAGGCAGTCCCCTGACATTGCAGGATAACATATTTGCCAACAGGATTTAAACGGAATTGGGAATAGAAGGTCGCGATCCCGTAAATCTTGGCGCGTTTATTGTCCGTATTATCAGCAATAGCCTGTAAAGCAGCTAAGGGTAAATATCCATATATATCTTGCGTTTTTTGCAATATTCCAATGATACTGCCGGCCTTGCCAGCGTATTCTTTAAATACTGGCGCGAGCAATGACAGGTCTATTTTATCGTCGGCAAATTTCGTTTCGAGCTCTTTTTCGCACGAATTACACATAATTCTACCTCCTCGTAATGCCCGGTATCCTACAAGTCTTATTTAGTTGTTAAACATGAGTCCTGTGGTGCTATAAACATTTAGTGGGATCAGCTGGGTTCAGCTGACCCCACCAACTTGCGAAAGGCTGCGTCTTACAATCTAAATTATCATTGCGGCAACGATGCCCCTCTATACTTTGGGTCTTGGCAGGAATCCGGCCCCCTTGACAATTTCAGGCAGCGCCGCTTCCCAGCCTACCGGCATGATGTGAATACCGGCAACCCCGGGAATTTGCTTGAGCTGATTGCACATTTCAATGGCGATCTGGATCCCTTCTTTTTTCGGGTCCTCCGCCTTTTTCATCCGCTCAATCAGGCTATCCGGTATTTCCATGCCGGCTACATCTTTTTTCATATACTGGAGGGCTTTTACCGATCTTACCGGCAGTATGCCGGCAGTGATCTTGGTCCGCTCATGAATGCCGCGGGCTACTGCCAGCTCCATAAAGCGGGCAAACTTTTCAATATCAAATATTGCCTGCGTCTGGATAAAATCGGCGCCGGCGTTCACTTTCTTTTCCAGCCGGATGGCCCGGAATTCAAAGGGATCGCCAAACGGATTTTCCACCGCGCCGATAAAAAACCGCGGTTCGCTGGCTTTTATGGCCGCATCGGACAGGAATTTTTTATCATCCCGCATCTTTTTGACCATGGCAATCAATTGCACTGAGTCAACATCATATACATTCTTGCTTGTCGGGTGATTACCGAAAGACTGGTGGTCGCCGCTCAGACACAAAACATCACGAATCCCCAGGCTGTAGGCACCAAGCAAATCACTTTGCATTGCAATCCGGTTCCGATCCCGGCAGGTCATTTGAATAATCGGCACACCGCCGCCTTTGAGGACATGAATTCCGGCAGCAATACTGGATAACCGCACAATAGCAGTCTGATTATCGGTAAGGTTAAAACCGTCCACAATGTCTTTCAGCTCATGGGCATGGTGCTCCAGTTCATGTCCGTCGGAATGTTGGGGCGGGCCAAGCTCGCCGGTGACGACAAAATGGCCTAAGGAGTACAGCTTCTCTAGCTTGCTTTCGGTTTTCAATACAGCTTGTTTATCAATTGCTACTGCTTCGCTCATAACCGCACATCCTCCCTCACAATTTTGCGGGGACCGCCGTCTCTGTTCTTGGACCAGTTTTTAGCCGGCAGTACTTCGGTCATCATGTCCAAACGGCCTTGACCTTTGAGGCGGTCATAAATAAGCTGCCAGGCGCAGGGAGTGTCCTTGCTGATCTCGCACACTCCGTTTTGCGAGCCGCCGCACGGTCCGTTCATGAGGCTCTTGGAGCAGCGGATAACCGGGCATACACCGCCGGTTTTGGCAAGCACACACTCGCCGCATAACATACAGCGTTCTTCCCAGATCCCGTGTTCAATGGCAGCACCGGCAAATTTAGTGTTCTGCCCGGGTACAAAAATAATTTCCGGATAACTCTCGGCCATAAACTGAACACCAACACCGCAGGCCATGGACACAACCGCATCTACGCCCTGCAAATGCTCTTTAAATCTGACAACATATTCGGGGTCGCACTGACGTTCATAAGTTGCCGTTTCAATTTCCACAGGCTGACCGTCAACCTTCATTTTCATCCGGAGCGCACTGGCCATAATATCCGTTTCTTTCTGCCCGCCGGACAGGCATACGGTAACACAGCCGCCACAGCCGGCAACCAGCACTTTTTTTGCGCCTTTTATAGCCTCGGCTATCTCCTCAATCGGCTTTATCTCTGCAACTATCATATCGCTTGACTCGTCTCCTTTCTAGGCCTTCCGGGCCTTAAGCGGACTCGGACCTAAATTCTCAAGCAGTCCGGCCATATCCCGGGCGATCTGGGCAAAACGCGGACCATGAGTTCCGGATACGTTATACATGACTAAACGGTCTCCGCCAACCCCAACCTGATCCAGCATTTCCTTAATATGCTCTAAACGCTTCCGGGCGCGGGAACTGCCCTTCACGTTCATGCACTCATGCTCAGGACAGCCAGCGACAAATACGGCATCAGCGCCTTTTTCAAACGCCTCCAGCAGCAGTCTGCCGTCAACCTTACCAGCGCAAGGCAACTCAACGGTCTCGATTTTAACAGTAACGTCGGCCGGAGGACCCAGGTCAGAGCTGATCAGCGCACACAAGCGGCAAACAAACCCAACTACTTTAACATCACTCATTTTAACCTACCTCCGTCAACGCGGTCTCAACCCGGCCGAGAATCTCATCATCCTGGTAATGATGGACAAAAATTGCTTTATTCGGGCATTCGGACGCGCACATTCCACAGCCACGGCAATCGGCAGGCGGAATATAAGCAGCCCCCATTTCCTTTTTCTCCCGGGTAATCTGCGGAATGGTGTACGGGCAAGTCCGTACACAAGTCAGACAGGCTGCGCATTTCTCCCATTCCACCTCAGCCACCATGCCCCCCATCATCAGCGCAGGCTGCGCCAGAATGCGGGCGGCCCGTCCAGCTACCCCCTTAGCCTGCGTCAGGCAATCCACCACTGATTTCGGACCATGGGCCGCACCGGTGATAAAAATACCGCCGCCCGGGAAAGCAATTGTGCCAAAATTGGAGTGCGTTTCTGACAGAAAACCATCGGCATTGACCTGAATCTTAAATAACTCAGCCATTTGCCGGGCCTCCGGTGATGCGGTCTGGGCCACTGCCAATATCACCTGATCCGGCTTCAGGGTCAGTGTCAGACCGGACTGGGGATCGAGGACAGCCATCGACAGATTGCCGGCATTGTCTTTTTCCAGGACAGGCTGGGCAGATTCATCATAATGAACAAATATGACACCGGCTTTGCGGGCCTCACGGTATTTCAGTTCAAGATAGCCGGGGGTGCGAATATCCCGTGATAATACATAGACCTTGGCTTCAGGCTTTTGCTCCTTAATCTTTATGGCTGCATAAATTGTCTCACCGCAACAGGTACGGCTGCAATACTTATGCTCCTCATTGCGGGAACCCACACACTGCACAAAGACGTACGTAGCCTCGCCCTTAAGCGGTAAGCGGCCATCAGTCAGCCGGTACATGGCCTCAACGCCGGTAATGACCCGCTGATCCTGGCCATATAAATAATCGGACGGAACATAGGTGGTCGTGCCGGTAGCGAGAATTACCACGCCGTGCTCAATCTTTTTGACAGTTTTCACAGGTCCCAGCCCGGTGGCAACCGTTGTTGTAAAGTGACCCTGGCGGCCGCTGAACTCTGTTGCCTCCGAATTGAGCAGTATTTGAATTTTGTCGTTTTTCTGCACCTGCTTAGTCAGATTCTCCACCGTCTGTTTAAGATCCTCTGTTTCCAAACTACCGGTGAACTTACTGACATATCCGCCAAGTAGGGAGGATTTTTCCACAAGCGTACAGCCGTAACCACGGTCTGCCAGGGCCAGCGCCGTTGCCATGCCGCTGACGCCGCCGCCGACCACCAGCGCCCGGGGGGTCACTGGTTCGGCGTGCCACCGGAGTGGCTTAAAGGCTTTGACATCACTTACAGCGCGGGCTGTTACCGCCGTGGCCGCTTTTGTGGCCTTTTCCGCGTTCTTATCCCAAACCCTGGCCGGAACCTCCGCCAGTTCAACAAGCATCCGGTTTAAACCGGCCGCTTGCGCTGTTTCCTGAAAAAGATTCAGATTATGCTTTAAGACACAGGGAGCAACGACGATACGGTTAAGCCCCTGGGTGGCAATCAGCTTCTGAATCTTTGCTATGGCTTCAGGCTGACAAGCTGCCTGGTCACATTCAACTATAGTTACACCGGCCTGATTCTTCGCTGCTGCAGCTACAGCATCGGCATCTGCCCCCATAGTGGCCAACCCGCTTTTACAAAGGAATACACCAACCCGGACAGGCTCCTGGCTGATATCACGCTCAGCCGTGGGTTTCCGGCCCGGACGGCCTTCCGGTTTCCCTAAAGCCCGCGTAGTAGCTGCTGCTGCTGCACTGGCCAGGGCCATTGTTTCCGGAACATCAAGCGGGCCTTGGCTGCCGCCGACTGAAAAAATACCGGGCCGTTTGGTAGTTATCGGTTCAAGTGGGTCAACCTCAACAAAACCAAACTGGTTGAGTGGAATTTGTAAAATTGCGGCAGTTTCTTGTAAACGGGCAGAAGGACGAATCCCTGCCGCCAGTACCACCAGATCAAACTCTTCTTTAACCGGCTTACTGGCCGCAGCATAATTAATTGATAATTTTTCCGTTACAGGATCTTCCTTAACCTCAGAAATCATAGTACGTACATAGTTCGTGCCTAATTCCTGCGCCCGGGCCAAAAAGGTATCAAAATTCTTGCCGCAGGCTCTCAGGTCAAGATAATACACGGTAACATCGGTTTTCGGAGCAAACTCTTTGGCCAAGATAGCTTCCTTGGCCGTGAACATACAGCAAATAGCAGAACAATACTCCCCTTTGGACACTACATCCCGGGAGCCGACACATTGAATAAAAGCAATTTTTTCCGCACATTTTCCGTCTGACGGGCGCCTGATACAGTCTGAGCGATAACGGCTTTCGGATAATAAATGTTCAAACTCTAAACTGGTAATGACGTTTTTATAATACCCATAGCCGTATTCGCCTTTTTGCGATACATCATACATGCTGAAACCGGCTGCCAGAATAACCGCTCCGACGACGAGTTTTTGGGTGCGCTTGCCTGCTGCGCCTGCTGCCACATCACTGATGGTAGCCTGGAAATGACCTACATCCCCTTGCAATTCAACCAGTCTGCTGCTGGTATAAACATGCACAAGCGGATTGTTGCAGGCACGGATAATGAGTGACCCCAGCACCGTACTGGCGGCATGAAGGTTACCACCTAAATACAAAGCAGAAATGTTTACCTGATCACCCCAGACACAGGCGGACTGGCTGCCCTGCCCGGAAGAGTCGATTAGTTTTCCGCCAAGATTTGCTTCATCTGTCACCAGATGAACCGGATATCCTGCCCCAGCTAATTCCAGAGCCGCCTGCAGACCGGCAATGCCACCGCCAATAACGAGCACATCCTTTTGCATGGCTCTCACTGCCTTTCGCTAAAATATCTTGCCTTCACCCATCATTGCAAATTAAGTGGTATAACCACCGAGAAACCGGACATAGCTATATAATAGTTCTGCCGGTTTCTCGGGATAGGTTACAACAGCTGCAATGATGTCAAGAGCGGTATGGGATTAATGATATGTTTCTTCATCCATTTTTTTGCTTCAGGATGAGCGAAACTAATCCCCAGCAATTCGGTGAAGAAAAAGACTGGTATGGGTTTCTGTATTTCTTTCTGCCGGGTTTCTAGTGTCATCTGACACAAAGGACATGCTGTTACGATCGCATCGGCCCCCGCCCGTTGTGCGGCAGTTACCAGATTTTTCGTTATCTCGTAAACAACATCGGTACGTGGCACCGTTAAACTGCCGCCACAGCAGTCCGTTTTATATGACCACCGCTTCACATCGGCCCCGGCCAGCTTCATCAGCTCATCCATCGCCTGCGGTTGCTCAACATCATCAAAAGCCACATAAGTAGGTCTTGTAAGGAGGCAGCCATAATAGGGTGCAAGTTTAAGACCGTTAAGCGGCTTTTTAACCTGCGCGCCAATCTTACCGACATACTCTTTCCTCATGATAACTTCCAGCGGATGTGTGACATGGACGGTACCATTGTATGCTGATCCCATTATGCTTTTCAGTTCTTCGTTGGCATCCCTGGCTTCCGGAGTACCTTCACGGCAATAATGGTCCGCACCTTTTACAAGATTGTAACAGGCAGCACATGGCAGTACTAGTTCTTTTTGCTGTTCGGCTTCAGCAATAACGAGATTCCGCAGCGGCAAAGCAAGTGCAAGAAATTTGTCAGTAGAGTGACCGGCGGTAGCACCACAGCAATTCCACTCGGGAAGTTCGTCTAACTCCAATCCCAGCGCACTAAATACAGCCTCGGTGGCCATATTGTATTCAGCCGCAGTGGAGTGCAGCGAACAGCCTGGATAATAGCCTAGTTTCATCGCGCCTTTTTCTCCTTTGCTCTCTGAAATATTTTCTTGACTTCACCTTTGCGCCGCTTAAGGGCATTATGCGGCAAAAACGGCATTTTGCCCCGTTTCGTCATTTCTTTGCCGAGATCCATGTCTGCAAAATAAGTGCCTGTGCACAATTTGTAAAGTCCCATGAGGCCAAGTTCATAACCCCGGCCTTCGCCGCCGATTATCGGAAACCCTTTCATGGAGTCGAGGAACAATTCGTAAAACAATTTGACATTATAATGGCTTGCCGGAATTTTATCTTCAGCAATGGTCTCCATCTTAATCGTGTCCATGACTTTAGATGTGTCAATTCCGTTCGGACAGCGTACTGCGCAGGTTTTGCAACCAACGCAGAGCCATGGAGTATTGGATTGATACACCTTATCCTTTTCTCCCAGCTGAATCATCCGCAAGATTTCGTAATTGTTATGCTCCATGACAAAGTTTATCGGACAGCCACCGGCACACTTCATGCAATGATAGCATGAAGTGATCGGCTGATGAGATTTTTCTTCGATTTCCTGGCAGAAAGAAGCTTTTCCCTTTACAGGTTCATTCACCGTTGACATCATTGACCTCCTTTCCTGGCGTAAACCCAGCGGTATTAACGCTGTCTGAACACCTTAGCGTAGGAGTCGCAGTAGATATCCTGATTAAGAATTAAGCGGGCTGTGGCGATAGCATCCACAAGCGCGTCATCATTAGCGTCGCAGATGGCGGAGTCCAGGCCGGCAGTCATTGCCATTACGGCAAAAGTGCGGTTAATCAGCGGGCGGTGCGGGCTTTTTTGCGAGATATTGGAAAGACCGACAGTGGTCTTGGGAGGAGGATTAGAAATCATCTTAATCTGGCGAATCGTTTCTAAAGCTTCAATGCCATGTTCCTGGGCAACGTTAACCGGCAAAATAATCGGGTCGATAAACAGGTTATCCGGCTGCAGGCCATAAGCTTCGGCATTAGCGACAAACTCCATTGCCATTGCCACCCGGTCTTCAGCGCTCTTGGGAATACCGACTTTATTAATACAGAGGCAGACGACATCAGCCTGGTATTTTGCAGCCATTGGGAATACACGGTCAATTTTTTCCTGCTCGCAACCGATAGAGTTAATGATAGCGCCCGGTTTACCATAAGCGATAAGAGCGGCTTCCATGGCATCATAGTTCGTGGTATCGATTGCCAGCGGCAGGTCAGTGCACTCTTTTAACACACTTACCATCCAGGGAAGGTCAATTGTTTGATCTTCCGAGTTAGGTCCGGTGTTTACGTCCAGGTAGTGAGCGCCGCCTTCCTTTTGTTTTGCAGCCCATTCCTGAAGCGGTTTCGGGTCGTGCTCCCGAATTGCTAAACCGATGTCCTTGAACATACCATTAATTCTCTCGCCAATAATAAGCATTAGTAATCCTCCTCGATTTTAATAATTATATTAAGGGAAATCGCAATTAAAGAAAGTGTCTCACCAAGCCCCTGTATAAGGCGGTAGCGTATATAGGATTAGATTTCAGGCTTAAGCATTAACTCTTCCGCATTTTTCTTGAAGAGACGGACAGCTTCCGGATGACGGAGAACCATAATGTGAGCGCCGCCTTGCAACAGACCGGTAGCAGTCATGGCTTCCCACAGGATGGCGCGGTCAGCCTGGTTGCCCCAGTTGGGGAAGTCTTCTTCGGTAGCCACGGCCTCTTTGGCCCGCCATGCTTCATAGCCAACCTGGCAGATTACAGGCTGGGACAGCATTTTATCGCCGGCCAGAGCGCCCAGGCGGCCACGTTCAAGGATAGAGTAAGTATACTCGATACCATAACCAAGAGCTGCCGTACTGGGATCAATCAGAACATTTTCAGCCGACAGGCCCAGCTCGGAGATAAGGATGTTCAGCTGTTTGCAGATGTTGATATCAAGCGGGCTTTGGGCCAGCACTTTGTGCTTATGGACCATAGCGGCAGCGGCCACTGATTTATAGTTGTCCTGTTCAGCCAAACCGATAAGCAGGTTTTCGCCGGCGGCGGCTTCAGCAACAACAGGCAGCACAGCATTATCCTTCTCATCCTCGCCGCAGCCTACAACAATAAGCGGCACACCCACTGCGGCCAGCACGTCCTTAACGACCTTGGCGCAGTCTTCAGGGCTTTTATCGCCATTGTCAGGATGAGCACCGGCCAGTTTCAGATAAATCAGGTCAGCGCCGGCTTCGACGCATTTCTTGGCCCAGGCAACAGGATTGTCGATGACATCGGCATAAACCTCATGCAAAATTGGATGCCAGCCAGGATTAATGTCCTGAATTTCCATTGCAACTACAGGCTTTAACGGCATATCGCCTTCAAAATGAAGGAACGGCATTGTCGTTTCGCCGCCAACAGTTACGGTGCTGGTACGGGTGCCACCCTCTTCTTTGGTTGCACCGAGGGTAACAGTGTTGATTTTACCGGAATATCTTTCTTTCAATATATTAGTTGCCATAGTTACGCTCCTTCCAAGCTTTTAGATTTCTACTTTTTTACAAATGGCGTTTACCGCCTGTACAGCCACTGAACTGTCTGGTAAATCATACAGCGGCTGACTCAACAAATCATATTTGGCTACCAAAGGGTCATTGGGGATTACGCCGATTAACTCCAGACCGGTTTTGTCAATCTCCCCTTGCAGGGAAATAAGATCCTCATCATTTTGGGTTTTGGTTACAATTAAATAGATTTTTTTTACGTCGGCTTTCAGGGTGTCAACAAGCTGCCGCACCCGTCCGGCCGAACGGATACTGCGGGCTGAGGCATCACTTACAACAAACATGTAGTCAATGTCCTGGGTTACGCGGCGGCTGATATGCTCCAAACCGGCCTCGTTATCCATTATTACATAACTGTAGTTTTTGCCAAGCTTATCCATGAAGCCTTTAAGAAGATTATTAGGAAAACAATAGCAGCCAGGGCCTTCAGGTCCCCCCATCACCAGCATATCAACATTGTCTGATTCAACTAATGAGGCTTGGAGTTTATATTCGATATACGTTTCCTGGGTCATACCGGCAGGAATGGTCTTGGGATTTTTGGTACTTGTTATCATTTCCGATATTGTTTGTTCAACGTCCATCCCCAGCGCTTCATTCAAGTTAGCGTTGGCATCGGCGTCAACTGCCAAAATGGAGCCTTTATTGTTTTTAACAAGATACCGAATCAGTAATGCCGTAAAGGTAGTTTTTCCGGTACCGCCCTTTCCTGCCACTGCAATATGCTTTGCCATGTCTTGAAACTCCTTTCAATACGCCCGGCTCACAGCTTCCGAAGTTAAAGGCTGATATTGGGGAATAAGGTCAAATCAGTATGTGGAATAAACAATGATGAGACAAATTCATCCATAAACAGGTTGCCGACCGATAATTCAATATATGTCATTTTGCCGGCGAGACTATTGGCTTCAGCCCAGGCTGCCTGCGACAGCAGGGCCATACAGGCGCCCTTGGCCGAGGTATTGCCCACATACTTATACTTTTCTATAGGTATGTCAGGCAGCAGGCCAATAGCGATGGCATCAGGTATATTAAGATAGTTGCCGAAGCCGCCGGCCACATAGATGGTTTCAATGCTTTCCAGCTCAAAACCCACTACACTCAGCAGGGTGCGGATACCGGCAAAAACTGCTCCTTTGGCCCGCAGCAGGTTTTTGACATCGGCTTCACTAAGGACAATATCCCGGTCAATATCTGTCTCGTCCTGCCAAACCAGGACATATTCCGGCCCGGTTTCACCAACGCGCATGCGCTCAGTCGGCAGACTGGTCTGAAATTTTCCGGCCCGGTCAATAACGCCGGTGCGCCTTAGCTTAGCCAGGCAGTCAATCAGCCCTGAACCGCAGATGCCGACTGGTTTGCCGTTATTGATTGTCGTGTAAGATACCTCATAGGTTTGAGGGTCTATTTCCAGGCGTTCAATGGCGCCATACATAGCCCGCATACCAAAAGTTATCCCTGAGCCTTCGAATGCCGGACCGGCTGAACAGGAGCAGGTTACCAGCCAGTCGCCGGAACCTAGCACCATCTCGCCGTTTGTCCCGATATCGATCAGCAGGGATATTGGCGCATCCTCATTGCCCATGCCGGTAAACAAAGTGCCTGACACAATATCACCGCCGACATAGCTGGCCACAGACGGATAGCTGAATACCAGCGCGTCAGGGTTCACTCGCAGCCCTAATTCCTGCGCCTTAACCACAGGAAAAAAGTTTGCCGTCGGAATATAAGGCTCCAGGCGGATGAACTTGGGGTTAATGCCCAGAAACAAATGGGCCATCGTCGTATTGCCGGCTGTCATCATGACCCGGATATCCGTTTCTTTAACCTGTTTCTGCTTGATCAGCAAGTCGGCCACCAACGTGTTTATCGTATCGATAATCGATTGATAAACAGTCTTCAGGCCATCAGGCTCATCTACTGCATAAACGATACGGCTGATGACATCATCGCCAAAACGGGCCTGACGGTTATGAGTACCTGCTGTTTCCACAACCCTGCCTTTTTCCAGGTCAAGGAGATAAGCTACTACGGTAGTAGTGCCAATGTCGACAGCAATACCATACAGAGGCTGATGACCATGGCCTGGCTCAACAGCAATGACTTCCGCCTTGCCACCAACCTCGGATAACAGTACAGTCACTTTAAACTGGGCAGCCCTGAGGGTTTCTCCCAAATTGCGAATGATCGGGAGGGCTATATTAATATCCGTACATTTAGTTTCTTTCTTAAGAGCCAAAGTCAAACGATTAAGATCATCACGGTTATCCTGCAGGTTGGCGGCAGGCAGGGTAAGCCTGATACGCCGGCAGAGCGGATTGAGCGGATAGCCGTGCAGAGGGCTTTCCTGTTTCTCCAGCAACAGTTCTTTAAGCTGCCATACATGCAGCAAATAGTTGCTCAGGGCCTCGGACATGCCACTATGCATCTGATTGTCATCAACAAGCACCTGATTTTTGCTCATGATCGAGGTTTTCGGGATCTCCACCACCAAATCCTCGTCCTGAACTAAAGTCTGACAGGCTAAATTGAATCCTTTCTCAGCAATCTTAGCTGCCAAATGGCTGTCCCGTTTCGCTTTTACAGCACCACGCTTAATAGTTACGGTACATTTACCGCAAGTACCGTCACCGCCGCAAGGTGCCTTGATCTCAATATTGGCTTTACCTGCGGCCGTAAGCAGGTCGGTGCCTGCATCTACCTCAACTTTGACTCCTGCGGGAAGAAATGTTACGAACCGTTTGTTCATCTTCAAAATACCCTCCTGATTGGTTGAGCAAGGCTGCTATTAGCATTCAGCCAACAGTTACAGGGGTGTTATTTCATAAGGTGCGGGTAACGTGCTTTGGCAAAAGCCGGAATGCCAGCAGCTTCCTGTGGCCCAACGATTACGTCTAAACCGGATTTCTCTTTCAGTTTACCACTAATAATGGCAACATAGCCAGGAATAACAATGCTGTTATGATTTACTTTATCCATTATACCAAATGCTTTGATGCAGTCAGCAATAGGCTCAGCAACAAACTTGCCTGCGGCCCAGGCAGTAAGAACCGAAGCACCGTCGGTATCAACAGCTACAATATAGCCGGGAATCTTGCTGCCGACAACTTCACCTTCAACAGCAAAATAGGTCAGGGCAAAGTTTGTGCACACATATACCGGAGCGTCAGGGCTAACAGCACCGATTTCATAAACCTTAGCCTCAACAGCCATTGGTTTCTGCGGATCTGTGTAGATGTTCATGCGCCAGGCCATCAAAGGCAGCAATTGAGCTTTTTCATCAACCTTCATGCAGACAATGCTGGCATATTTGGCGACATAAGTAGCCGCTTCGACAATTTCTTCTTTTGAATCGGTGGCTACCGTGAAGGCAATCATCGGATAGCCAAAAGGCCGGAATTTTTTCTTGATGGCCAGCCGCCGGGCGTTAACCATTTCAGCCAGCGTTTTCGCTTGCTGCTTATTGCCGAAGTCAATAACCAGCTCTTTATATTGGGCGGCCACTTTTTCAACCAGGGCGGCAGTGTCGTCAAGGCCGTCACCTTTTACTACTACCGGGCAGTTATTGGCTTTGGCCAGAGCTACGACTTTCTCCCAGTTTTCAGCAGTTGCCGCATGCAGCAGCGGTTTCTTGGCAGCTACTGCAGGAACAGCCGCTTCCAGGCCTTCCAGATTGGCTACCAGCAGGAGAGCAAATTGGGCTTTGGCAGCCACAGCCTCAACGGCAGCTTTAAAAGTAGCCGCATTGCCGGAGCAGTTGGTGACAGCAACCAGATCAATGGCTATTTTTTGGCCTACCCGGTCCATGACCAGGCCGTTGATTTTTTCAATTTTAGCATCCAATTCGGCACCGGTCAGGGTGTCAGAAATCTGAATTGCGAAAGCACTGGGATGATAGAAGGTTTTGTCATGACGGAACAGGACAGTTTCATCCCCCATTACAACCTCTTGCTCCCCTACGCCAACTTTTACAGTGCGTACCGGCGGTGCAGTAGCCGCTCCCAGGGTTTCTTTCGCAGCCTCCGTTGCGTGCGGGCACATATCGAGGGATGCTTTGCCGTTAGCCATTGCCATTGCAAAAGCCAGGCAGGTAGGTGAACCACAGTCTTTACAGTTTGTCTTTGGTAGTTGTTTAAAGATATCCAAACCTGTTAATGCCATTTTCTCTTCTCCTTTCGATTATAAGCACTTTAAATAAATATGAGAATTGTGACACATCCTGATCCTTATATAATTCCCAGTACCAAGATGTGTCACTCATTCTTCCTTAAATTAAATAACCAAGAGCTGTTTTATTACATCATCGGATCCATTGTCAGGGCCGGATGTTGTTTTTCTTCCAGGAACGGCAGGATTTCCTCTTCGGTTTCACCTACGGTTTCGTCGGCAATCTTATCGACGAAGTCAGCGCCCAGACCGGCTGCTACAGCCGCATCAACCAAATCCTGGCCCAGGAATTCTTTAAGTTCTTTCGGCATCCAGACAACACGTGCCAAACCACCATCTGCCGGAATAAACTTAGCGCTGCAGAGGTAACGACGGCCCAGTCCCATGAAGCCAGGGGTTTGAACACCGCCGCCGCAAGTACCGGCCAAAGCCGAGAAGGTCATGCCGCAAGGGGTGTCACCAGTGTGTTCACGAGTGGTAACCATGACACCATTACACAGCGGTAGTATCGCCATAATAGCTTCAAAACATCCGCAGGAAGTCATCGGATCTTCCATCATGGTATAAAAATTAACCCTGTCTATCGTCCGGTTGGAGCCTGTATAGAAGAAGTCATTAAGGTTTTGCCACTGACCCTTTACCGGATCTATGCAATCGCCTTTTGTAACCGGCTGATTGGGGCCGGTTGGGGTAATTTCATTGGAGGCTTTGGCATCCAGCCAGCTAACAGCACCGCATAAGCCTACGTGTTCCGGCGTTACAATACACACATGGTTAGGCGCAAAGGACTGGCAGAGTGTGCAGGTGTACCAGGTTTCGACTGCTTCGTCAGTGAGGCCTTTGAGACGGGCGTCACGGGCAGCGTATTTGGTGGTTGCCAGTTTGATTTTTTCTTCAATGACATCTTTATCGGTAATGATCGTGACCTGAACCCGGTCAATAATCGCGGGATAATCGGATTTATATTTGGCAATAAGAATCTCGCCAATGTCCTTGATCTTGAAACCGGCAGCCTGAGCGTTCTTGCCGATACGCACCCACATCATATTCCGTTGGGCTACATGCCACAAGCCTTCACCATAGTTGATGAAGTAGTGGACGCGACGCTCCAGCACACCTTCAAAGTCCTCCTGCATTTTCCGGCCATAGACATCAATCATAAGGCCGAGCGGGAAGATGCTGCCTTCGGGCATTTCATCAATTTCCGGCCCGATAACCTGAATTTTGCCGTCTTCCACCTCGTCGGCCTCGCACATCCGGACAAGCTCGAAGCTGGTGGAGCGGCCGCCGCCGAACTCAACCCAGGCGTCTTTTTTACGGATGGTTTCGCCTTCGAAAGCAGGCCCGATGGTAATCGGCACAGGGATATCAACAATCTTGATTTTAATGCCGCGCATTTCCAGACCAAGCTTGCCGATTTTTTCATAATCCGGTTCCGATTGGTACCAGTCGGGAATTTCCTCGGCCACCGGCTGGTCGGTAACAATGGGGAAGCCCATAAAGATGGCGCCGAATTCGGCGGCAAATTTAACAATATCATTGGGTCCAAGCTGAATGACGAAGGCCAGTACGCGCTTAGCCTGGTATTCAATGGCCCGTTCACGCTGACCGGCAGGAATGCCGCCGAAGGCCAGACCGGCACGGAAAGCAAAGTTAACGGCATGGATAACCTGAGTAAAGTTACCCAGAGGGAAAGTAATGAAATCGGCGCCGATTTTAACGTTTTCCTCAATACATTGCTCAATGACCTCATTGCACAGGAAGATCATTATGCCTTTGGACTGGAGGTCTTTTACCAGTTTGGCGGTTGACTTGCTGTCTTTGCCCTTGCCGACGATAACGGCAACGCCGGGGATCGTCTGGTCAACCAGGGGTACGCCGAATTTACGCAGGATCGGGTCGGAGATGAAGCCGCAGTAAGGATATTTGTCAGGTTTAGCCCCTTTAAGATACCGTAAAGCCTCGATCACTTCAGCGGCATAAAGGGTGGCCTCGCCGTTCAGTTTTGCATTTTCAAAATTCAGCGCTTCTTTGATGTTGGTTGTCCGGACCCGGTTCAAAATAGGGGCCAGATCACCGATGGTATTAACCTCTTCACCGCTCAGGGCTGTAATTACCGGCAGTCTGTAAGCAGTATCAGGATATTTTACCGGGCAGTCGGCACCATGTTCCTTGATGGCTTTGGCCAGAAGAATTTCCGCATAGCTGGTAGCTGTAACAGCACCTTCATAGGCGCCTTTAAAAAGCTCCATAGACATATTATTTTTCGTCCTCCTTCATAGAGTCAATTTCTCAATAACAAAAGGTGGCAATATCTATTAAAAGTTACTTAGTTAGCTTCTTCTCTTGCCTGATTGGCTTTCTTACGCATAGCATTCTTCCAGTTGCGCTCTTCAAGGATATCTACCAGTCTGCCGGCGGCCTTGACAGGATCAGTCTCCCAGAAGAAGAAGCCGCCAAACACGTCTTCCGCAACCTTGGTAACAACATCATTGACAAGGGTGCTGCCAACAGTAGGAGCAACAACCCCAACATGGACCGGATTGCCAAGGGCGACATTCCAGGAGCCGATGGCAACCGCTTTTTCCGACATGGCTTCCGGAGCGGAGGCAACATAAGGCACATCCCGGTTATCCAGGCCCATTTCCTTAGCCATCAGGTTGGCAAGATCCTGGGCGCGGCTGTTGTCAACGCAGGAGCCCATATGGAATATAAGCGGCAGTTCAGCTGTTAAGCCGGCGGCGGCATTGAGGCGGCCAATGAATTTTTTCAGTCCTTCACCGGCATATTTTTTCACACCGTCGCCGTTCAGCAGGCCTTCTTTGCCGAATGCCTGGGCGGCGCAACCGGTAGCGACAATAAACACATCATTTTTAGCCAGCTCGGTAGCGATCGTGAAATGGTTTTCATCATGCGTGCCTTTAAGGTTGTTGCAACCGGCAAACAGGGCAACCCCCTTAATTTCACCAGCCTCAATGGCATCGGTCAAAACCCGGATGGGGGCATCGGCATTGATCTTCTTAAAGATGTTGAGCATTGATTCCAGCGTGAAACCGGCAACAACCGTGTTTCTGACATCCGGGATGCATACCTTTTCATTATCGCGAACCTTGTAAGCATCGATAGCCAGACGGATAATCTCCTTAGCGCTGTTCAGGGCATTGTGCTCATCAAAGGCCAGGTGATAAGATCCGGGAATTTTCATAATCGGCATGGTAGTAATAATTTTGGTATGGTAGCACTCAGCCAGGCTGCGCAAGCTCGGCATAATGCATTGTACGTCAACAACCATTGCGTCCATAGCTCCTGTAAGGATAGCCAATTCTTGAGTAGCAAAGTTAGTGGCAATAGCAACACCTTCACGAGTCAAGACTTCATTACCAGTACAGCAGATACCAACCAGGTTTATGCCTGCAGCGCCGGCAGCTTTAGCTTCTTCCTGCATCTCCTTGGCAGCTTTAACTACTATTTGCGAGAGCAGCGGATTATGGCCATGAAGAGCGATGTTAACCTTGTCGGCTTTGATTGCGCCAAGGTTGGCCTCAGTCACTACAGGTACACCGGTACCAAACAGAATATCGGAAAGATCGGTAGCAAGCGCCATACCGTCATAGTCGCACAGAGCGGCCTTCAGACCACCGAAAATAATATTAACAGGATCGGCGTCGTTGCCGGCATGGGTCTGGTGCAACAATTGGGCCAGGCTCAGATTAATGCCGCTGGGCAGGATGTTGGTTTTGCGGAGGACTTCCAGTGTGCTTTCGTTGCTGTTGGCAGTAATCCAGGTAATGTCGTCCTCATTAACGCGGCCAAACTCATTCAGGGCTGCGGTGGCGACATCCTTGGCAACAGCCATTACATCGCGGCCTTCTGTTTCCACGCCAATCTTTTTGGCAACAGCCATTAATTTCGCAGTATCTGTGATCTGATAATCCTTCAGTTTGCCTTCGGCGACATGAAGAACGGTTTCCGCAATGTGACGGCCATGGTCAGAGTGAGCAGCTGAGCCGCCGGCGATATAGCGGACAATGTTACGGGCAACAATGGTGTAGTCCATGGCACCGCAGATGCCTTTGTTGCCACCCGGTTTCTTAGGCAGAATACGGCAGGGGCCCTGCAGGCAGATACGGCAGCAAATACCTGTGTTCCCAAAGGTGCAGCGAGGCTCCTGGGCTTTGGCCCGGTCAAATGTTGTTAAAAAGCCGATTTCTTTGGCTTTTTCCAGCATTGGGGTGGCTGCCACGTCGATTGTTCTTTTGTCGGACATTCTTCTTTTCCTCCCTATGTTCATCATAGTTGTTTTTCAAGTGAGTCCACTTACAAGGAGCAGGCTATTCAGGGTTACTGATATGAGGTTTTTTTCACAAACTCTATATTCAGGTATTCGCCCTGGATTGGGCGAATACCTGCAAAGATTGCAAAAAATTTTCGATATATTAGGATTTTTTGTAGAATTAGAATAAACCAACAATTTTGCCGGTATTGTCAATATCCATTCTTTCTGCGGCCGGAGCTTTCGGCAGACCGGGCATTGTCATAATTTCGCCGGTGATTGCCACCAGGAAGCCGGCACCGGCGGCAACCCGCAGTTCCCGGACTGTGATTTTAAACCCGGACGGACGACCCAGTTTAGACATGTCGTCACTCAGGGAGTATTGGGTTTTTGCCATACAAATCGGTGTTTTATCATAACCAAGAGCAGTCAGCTCCTGAATGGTCTTTTCCACTGCCGGGGTATAATTTACGCCGTCAGCGCCATAGATTTCGGTGGCGATAGCAGCGATTTTGTCCTTGATGGCCGCTTTTTCGTCATAAATAAATTTGAAGTTGTTGGGTTTTTCACAAGCTGCCAGAACTTTATCGGCGAGCGCAAGGCCGCCCTCGCCGCCCTTGGCCCAGACCTCAGATAAGGCAACTTCCGCCCCCATGGCATTGCATTTTTCCTCAACAAACTTGAGTTCATTGGCCGTATCTGTCGGGAAAGCATTAATCGCGACAACCGTGGGCAACCCGAATTTCTGCATATTTTCGATGTGTTTGGTAAGATTGGCAAGCCCTTTCTCCAGTGCAGCCATATTTTCGCCAACCAGCTCGGTTTTAGGTACGCCGCCATGCATTTTGAGAGCCCGGACGGTGGCGACAATCACGACGGCGGCAGGCTTAAAGCCGGCAAAACGGCACTTAATATCAAGGAATTTCTCCGCCCCCAGGTCGGCGCCGAAACCGGCTTCCGTTACAACAACATCAGCAAGCTTCATGGCATACCTGGTTGCCGATACGCTGTTACAGCCGTGGGCAATGTTAGCAAACGGGCCGCCATGTACAAAAGCCGGCGTGTTTTCCAGTGTTTGCACAAGATTCGGCTTAATGGCGTCTTTGAAGAGCAGGGTCAGCGCACCGGTGACTTTCAGGTCGTTCGGGGTTACCGGTTTGCCATCCAGCGTATACGCAACAATAATCTTGCCAATACGGGCTTTCATATCATCCAGATCTTTGGCCAGGCATAAAATCGCCATCATTTCCGAAGCGACCGTAATATCAAAGCCATTTTCCCGCGGCACGCCGTTGGCTTTGCCGCCAAGGCCGCAAACGATGAAACGCAGGGCCCGCTCGTTAAGATCCAGCACCCGGCGCCAGGTTACGCGGCGGGGATCAATGCCAAGCGCGTTGCCGTGATGCAGGTGATTGTCAATAATTGCTGCCAGGAGGTTATGGGCGGTGGTAATCGCATGGAAATCACCGGTAAAATGAAGGTTAATATCTTCCATCGGCACTACCTGGGCATAGCCGCCGCCGGCAGCACCGCCTTTAACGCCGAAACAGGGCCCAAGGGAAGGTTCACGCAGAGCGATAACAACCTTTTTGCCTTTTTTCCGCAGAGCATCGCCAAGTCCAACCGTAGTGGTGGTTTTGCCTTCACCGGCCGGGGTCGGATTAATAGCGGTTACAAGGATCAGCTTAGCGTCCGGCCGCGCTTTAATGCGCTCCCAGGTTTTCAGGGAAACCTTAGCTTTGTAACTACCATAGAGCTCAAGCTCTTCTGCAGGGATCGCGAGTTCGTTTGCAACATCAACAATCTTGGCCATTTTCGCCTCTTGGGCGATTTCTACGTCACTTTTAAAAGACATTAGACTTACCTCCTAATATTTTTGAGCTTTTGCCTTTAAAACCTGGTGCCTTGGCCGGGTGTTTTAATTTGTCAAGGTACTAGGGTTTGGAGTTGGCGGCCAGCCGCGCATAAATTTCCTCCATTGTTGTTTTGAAGGCTCCGGTAAGTATGTCCCCTCCGTTTCCGAGAGCAACATCCAGCAGTTCATCATCAAAACGAATGACGCCCAACAGTTCATGAGCAGCAAACTGTTCCTGGATAAATGCTTCTTCTTTTGGAGAACGTATTTTGTTAGCAATGACTTTTGCAACTTCAATGCCCAAATCCTTTGCCAGCTGCATGACCACCCTTGCGGTTTGCACACTGGTTTTGCTTGGTTCTGTTACCACAATCATCAGGTCTACACCTTTCGATGTTCCCCGCGTTAAGTGCTCAATGCCGGCACCCATGTCAAGAATAACAACATCGTCTTTATCAAGAATCAAGGAATCCACAACGGAAAACAAAAAAGCATTTTCGCGGCAGTAACAGGCCGAACCCCCGGGTTTAACAGCACCCATTCTTAAAAATCTGATGTTACCCACGCTAATGGAATACTCGTCTAAAATGTCGTCGACATCCGGATTAAGCGAGTAGAACAGGCCGCCACCGGCACTTTTTTTCTTAATCACTTCTTCCATGTCGATTAACGGAATTACTTTAGCCAAGATATCATCAGGAATCCCCAGGGCAAGACCTAAACTGGCATCCGGGTCAGCATCCACTGCATAAACGCGGCGGCCGTCACGGGCAAATAATTTGGCTAAACTGGCAGAGACAGACGTTTTACCGACGCCGCCTTTGCCGGAGACTGCGATTTTCAAAATTTCACCTCCTTTACCAAATGAACCGGTAAATAATTATTATTTATTGATTAATTAATATTGACTAAATTATCTGCCAAATTCAGGCAGGCTTGCTCCTGATCAGGCCAGTGCACGGGCCGTCTTCCCCAGCAGGCTGGCACCGGCGGCGGCGGCTACAACCAGATCCTCCGTCGGCAGGTAACAAGCGGCCGTAGCGTCAAACAGCGCCGTGGCGTTGGCCGGAAATTCTTCGTCGCCTTCCCAGATTACATAGGTAACAGGCACCCGGGGCAGGACATCCATAGTAACAGCAGCATCACCATACTTCACAATCCGGCCGCCCAGTTTTTCCCCGGCTTTAACCAGGAGGGCGGCGTTCTTGCCAAATAGGGCTTTAAAGCCGCCGAGGACCCGGCCGTTAAAAGGCTGCAGGTAAATCATGCCGCCCGGTATTTCTTTAAAGGATATCAATTGCCCGCTTAACGGCTGACCGCTGCCTGTCAGCAAATAATGCAGGATTACCACCTTGGCCGCCACCGGCACCTGATCCTGGCGGCCGGCATAACTTACTGTCCCTGCAGGATAAGCGACAGTATATACTTCATTAAGATATTTAAGGGTAAAAAGCTTGTTGGCACTATCAAATCCGGCACCACTGCTGGCGGCTATTTCTGCCGGATTTTGAGCAGACAGGTCTGTACAGGCTTTTTCATATGCTAACAAATAGCCGTTCTGCAGATGCTGCGGAATAATGTTACCAGTTTGCATCAGGTGTGCCTCCTAGCGCGATAAGTGAAACTAATGATTATTCAGAAAACTACGCCAGTCCGTTTTGCAGTTCACAGGCCTGAATGGTCTGCTTGCAGAGAACCACTGTGGTTACAGAGCCGACACCGCCGGGTACTGGTGTAATTTTGCCGACGATGGGCTCAACCTCGGCATAATCCACATCACCGCAGTATTTACCGGGATTGGCGGGATCTTCATTGATACCCACATCAATGACAACCTGACCTGGTTTGACATAATTGGCCTTGACCATTTTAGCACGGCCAACGGCAGCAATCAGGACATCCGCCTCAGCACACACGGCCGGCAAATTATCTGTACGGGAATGACAAATAGTAACGGTGGCATGTTCTCTGAGCAACAACATCGCAACAGGTTTGCCGACCACCTGGGAACGGCCCAGCACAACTGCTTTTTTGCCTTTCAGCGGGATATTATAAAATTTGAGTATATCCATACAGGCCGTAGGGGTACAGGGCGGGAAGCCGGTGGGATCATCCGTATATACTTTGGCAGCGCTGCCAATGGTCATACAGTCAACATCCTTTTCCACCGGAATCAGATTGCGAATCTTCTTCTCATCCAGTTGCTTGGGGAGCGGGGCAAACATCAAGATACCGTTTATTTCTTTATTGGCGCCAACAGCCGTCACTGCCTGTTCAAAAGCAGCCTGGTCAATATCGGCCGGATATTCAAAAATCTGATAAGCCATACCGATGGAATCACAGGTTTTCTTGGCGCCGCCCTCATAGAACAGATCGTCCGGCCGGGCGCCGACCCGGATAATTCCTAATTTTGGCGTAATGCCTTTGGTTTTAATTGCTGCCACCTTTTGGGAAAGTTCCTCCTTCATGGCATCGGCAACTGCTTTACCAGCTAATCTTTCAGCCATTATCCACCATTCCCCTTCTATTTTTTTATCTTATTTAAAACCAATGCCAAAGTCGCATCGGCAATCTGGGAACCGTCAGCCAGAAGCTGTTCCATCTCCGCCCGGTTTTTGCTGACATATTCCTGATCTTTGATGGTATTAAGATTAATGACAACATTAAGCATCCCGCTGATCAGCGCCGATTTCAGGAATACGACCCCGCAGCCGACATCAGAAATAGCCAGATTTGTTCCTATCTGGCCCATACGCTCATGAATCTTGATACCCTCATAGCACTTACGCATAATTTGCATAGGACCTTCACAGGCATCTTTCGAACATTTTTCCATAACTTCTGCTTTATAGGCAATCTGTTCCGGCGTATCTTTAGGCAGGCCATAAGCCTTGGACAGGGGTTCAAAAACCGCAGCGTCCTCATCCACTAAAGCTTTTAATTCGGCAATCACCTTTTCCCCTTTAACAATCAGCTCTTTAACCTCATCCTCAACTTCAGCATATTTCTTTTTACCAACGGTAAGATTACCTACCATGTTGGAAAGAGCCATGCCAATCGCACCGCCCAGAGCTGCGGCCCCGCCGCCGCCCGGTACCGGGGCCTTTGAGGCCAGTACATCCAGAAAATCCGTACAGGACTTATCCAGCATACTCATTACTGTTTTCTCCTCCCATCAGCTTCGTTATTTGCTGTACCATTCAGTTGTAAAATAACACGCCTTGCCTTCGTGCATAAACTAGTTTGTTATTTCACATACATTCCAATGGAAAAAATTCGCTTTTTATTCCGAAATTCCTGCTAGTTTTTAATTATTCAAAAAAAATTTTATTGTCTTATAATGTCGAATTGCATATATAAAAATAACTAACTTACCCTTCTTGCAGACAGCATAAGCTAGTTATTATCAATGGCCTTGCCTAGTAAACACCGAACAACCGTGACTACATATCTTTACCGGCAGAGCAGGGCGAAGGCAGTAAACAAGAGCATCGCCATCCCTACGAGACCATTGCGCATAAAATATTTCTGGGTAACCTTGCTCAAATCCGACGGACTTACAATCGCGTGCTGATATATGAGCACAGCGGCTGCCAAGGCCACACCGACGTAATAAATGCCGGCCAATTTTAAACAAATCCCGACAATAACAAAACCGGCAATGCTAACAAAATGCATACCTCTGGCTAACCGCAGCGCCCCCTCGACGCCAAACCGCACAGGCATCGAATGCAAACCATGGGCTTTATCAAATTCCACATCCTGACAGCCATAAATGATATCAAAGGCCGCAATCCATACCGCTACTGCCAGCCCCAGCACCAGGACAACAGGTGATATGTCGCCCCGGACAGCAATCCAGGCCCCGACAGGCGCAGCTGCTAACGCCACCCCTAAGACCAGGTGGCAGGTCCAGGAAAAACGCTTCATATACGGATATGCCACCAGCGGCGCCAGCGCCAGCGGCCACAGCTGCAAACACAGCGGCTGCAGCCGGGCGGCAGCCAGCAGAAACAGCAACAGGCTGCCGGCAATTAAAGCCGCCGCCTCCCAGGGTTTAACCAGACCTGTAACCATTGGCCGCTGGGTGAAACGGGGATGCAGCCGGTCATACTTTAAATCAATAAGGTTATTGAGCGCCAGCGCGGCACTGCGGGCACCGACCATCGCGACCGTGATCCACAGGAGGTCATGTCCGCGGGGAAGGCCGCCGGCCGCCAGAAAAGCCCCCATATAGGCGAACGGCAAGGCAAAAACGGAGTGGGACAGAGCAATATTATCCATATGGGCTTTCAGCTTACTCAAGGCCTAATTCCTTCCATTTGGCATCAACCATTTGTTTTATAGCTGCCGACATAATAATTTCATCAGGCCATTCCCGGACCTGGCCTTCTTCCCGCCAGGTCTTGGTCGCATCAATGCCGACTTTGGTTCCCCAGTTGGGCATGGGCGAGGAATGATCAAGGACATCAAGCGGACCATCGACCATGGTTATGTCCCGCCGGGCATCAATGTTATTAAACACCCGCCACCAAACCTCGTTCATATCCTGGACATTGACATGCTCATCGACAACAATAATCATTTTTGTAAACATCATCTGCCCCATTCCCCAGATGGCATGCATTACCTTCTTCGCCTGCTGGGGGTAGCTTTTTTTGATTGCCACCACTGCACAATTATGAAATACCCCCTCCAGGGGCAGGTTTATATCAACAATCTCCGGTAACTGGAGCTGTAATACCGGCAAAAAAATCCGCTCCGTGGCTTTGGCCAAATAACAGTCTTCCATTGGCGGTTTGCCGACAATGGTTGCCGGGTATACAGGGTTGCGGCGATGGGTAATACAGGTGATATGAAAAACAGGATAGTTGTCGGCTAACGAATAATAACCGGTATGATCGCCAAAAGGTCCCTCCACCCGGAGTTCATCCATTTTCACAAAGCCCTCAAGCACAATCTCCGCGCCGGCCGGAACTTCAATGTCAACAGTTTCGCATTTAACCATTTCCACTGCTTTCTTGCGTAAAAAACCGGCAAAAACCATTTCATCAATATCACGGGGCAGCGGGGCTGTTGCCGCATAGGTTATCGCCGGATCGCCGCCAATGGCAACGGCAACCTCAATTCTGTCTTTGCCCAGTTCCCGGTGCGCACGGTAGTTCTCGGCCCCGTTTTTATGAATATGCCAGTGCATGCCTGTTGTCTGGTTGTCAAACACCTGCAAGCGGTACATGCCGACATTGCGTTTGCCTGTAAGCGGATTTTTGGTAAAGACCAGCGGCAGGGTAATAAACCGCCCCGCATCGCCGGGCCAGCATTTTAAAACAGGGAACTTCGCCAGTGACGGCTGGTCCTTGATAATTACCTCCTTGCAGGGGGCGTGCTTTACATATTTGGGAAAATTAATCGCCCGCTTGGCCGCGGGGATAATTCTGACCAAATCCATCTTATTCTGCAGTGAGATATAGGGAAGCTTCAGAATTTGTCTTATTTCCCGGGCTATATCATCAATATGTTCAACCCCCAGGGCCAGGGCCATACGGTCCATGCTGCCAAAAGCATTCATCAGCACAGGCATATCATACCCTGTAACATTCTCAAACAGCAAAGCAACATTTTTGGCGCCTTGCATTTTTGAAACCCGGTCGGTAATCTCAGTAATTTCCAGTTCGCATTCCACAGGCTGGCTGATCCGCTTAAGCCAGCCCCGCGACTCCAGCGCCGCAATAAATTCCCGCAGATCGTTATAGGCCAAAGCTTAATGCTCCTTTCCAAAGAAAAACCGCTATTTGCGCAATATATATTTTACAATCAGGAGGCTGACCTCATATAACAAAATCATGGGCACAGCCACCATCGTCTGGGAAAAAACGTCGGGTGTTGGTGAAATGAGAGCGCCAATAACAAAAGACATAACCAAAACTATTTTTCGTTTTGCTGTCAAAAAAGTCGAACTAATCAGGCCTACTCTGGCCATAACCAGAATAAACAGCGGTAATTCGAAAATAAAGCCAAAGGGCAATAAAAAAGAAATTACGAATGAGATGTATTGACTGATGGAAAACATGGGCTGCAGGCTATCATTGGCGAAGCCCATAAAAAACTTAATCCCGGCCGGCAAAACCAGATAATAAGAAAAAAACAGGCCAATAAAAAATAAAATAATTGAGGCAGGCACCAAAAAGACCCCTGCCGTCCGTTCATTATTGGTCAATGCCGGCATAACAAACGCCCATAGCTGATACATAACAACAGGCAGTGCCAGCAAAAAGCCGGCAAAAACAGAAACTTTCAGATAGGTAAAAAAGGCCTCAGCCGGATTCATATAATATAGCTTTCCCGCCGGGGCGGTAATCAGGCCCGTAATCTCGGTGGCGTAAAAATAGCAAATTAAGCTGCCGGCCGCAATGGCAACAATCATAATAATGATTCTGCGGCGCAGCTCTTCCAGATGACCGATTAAGGACATCCCCCCCTGCGGCTGATCTTCAGCAGCAACGGCGTCGTTCTCTGCCGGGTACGGCTCATCTCTGACCACTTTGTCACTGTATATTACACTATTTTCCGTTGTTGGCGTCACTGCCGGCTGATTCGGTTCATTGCGCGTGCGATCTGGCATTAAATATCCTTCTTTTTCTCATCATTCTGTTTGTTATCGGGTGTGGCTTCAACTTTTGACGGTTCATCCTTATTGGCAATATCGCTGCTTGCCCGGCGGAACTCCTGAATCCCCTTGCCGATCGCCTTGCCAACCTCCGGCAGTTTGCCCGGACCAAAAACGACAAGGGCAATAATTAATATTAACACCAATTCCGGCATGCTGAAACTAAACATCAAAACCATCCCCTTTTCTGCATATTGATACAGCTATATTATACCTGCCTGTCCGGCAAATTACAATCCATCAAAACGAATAGCAAAATACGGCTGACCCTGTTATGTCCTGCCAGGACACACTACGAAGGAAAGCCGTAATCTTCGTTGGGAATTTGCAGTAGCTCTTTGCTTTTGCGTTTATTCAGAGTATGAACTTTGCCTGCTTTAATCTTAATGAGCACATCCTCCACCAGGTTGAGATGCTCCTGCATCTTCCGTCTGGCCAAACGCGGATTACGGGCCGCTATCGCCTCATATATTTCATAATGGGATTGATGTAATAAGGTCGGCATATTATCGATTAAAAACAGCTTTTGCCGGGATGTACGGAATGTATTTGTCAGCAGGTCTGAAATGGCATTCATTAATTTGATCAGTATGGGGTTATGGGCTGCCTTGGCAATGGAAAAATGAAAAGCCGCATCGCCAATTTCCCCGATACCGCCGGCGTTTACCTCCTCAAGCATGCTGACAAGGGCGTGTTTTATATTCTCCAGATCCTCCGGACTGGAACGGGCGGCAGCAAGCGCGGCTGCTTCAATCTCCAAAATTTTTCTCACTTCCAGCAACTGCACAATATCGTCAATTTCGATCTGTAAAAGAAAAGATAAGGGCTCCATCATGCCTTCATAAGAAACCTGCCTGACAAAACTTCCCTCTCCCGGGCGAATGGTGATAATCCCCATAATTTCAAGCGCACTGAACGCCTCCCGCACCGACGCGCGGCTGACGTTTAAGGTGTCGGCCAACTCCCGCTCAGACAGCAGCTTGTCGCCGGGATGCAACTTACCGTCAATAATGAGTTTTTTTATTTGTCCAATAATCTCTTCATACACTTTTTTCGTTTTAACCGGCTTAAACATAGCACCTCCCAAGTAATGCCAGTCAGTACTTACGCAGACCTACGAAGTCGGCCACAGACAATAAGGCTTGTCTGACAGGGCCGTTAAGCGTTGCTGGCAAACTATTACGAGCATGTTGCAGGTATTTATGGACCTGAGCATAACTGTATTCTATGGCGTCAGTCGCCTGAACTATTGCCAGGCCCCGTTTAACGTCGTCGTCCGCCATCGCCTGGTTAACAATAATGCGTCTGAGTTCAGCACGATCGGGGCTGTTTTTTAGCGCATAGATAACCGGCAAAGTAACGATACCCTGCCGCAAATCATTTCCCACCGGTTTGCCAATCTGTTCGGCCGAGGCTGTAAAATCCAGAATATCGTCAGTGATCTGAAAAGCCATGCCGATCGAATAGCCGTACTCCCGCAACTGCGCCACCTCGCTGTGTTCCATCCGCCCGGACAATGCCCCCAGTTCACAGCTTGCCGCGATAAATTCCGCTGTCTTCTGCGCCACCCGCAGCCGGTAATCGGCTTCATTCTGCTCAGGGTTAAAAGCTTCTTGCAATTGAACGATTTCCCCTTCACACATGGTGCTGATAACATCAGTCAAAATCTTCAGCATGTTTTTATCAGCAGCGGCAGTTACTGTGGAAAACGCCTTGGCAAACAAATAATCCCCCGTCAAAACCGAACTATGATTCCCCCAGCGGGCATTCGCAGTGGGGCGCCCGCGCCGGGTTGCCGCATTATCGATTACATCATCATGCACCAGGGTAGCCATATGGATTAATTCTATGGCTACTGCCAGGGGTAAAAGTTCAGACTGATTGGGCGTAGCGCCCCGGGCGCATAGCAGATACAAAGCGGGCCGTAAACGCTTACCGCCCGCCTGTACCAGGTGTACGCTAATATCGTTAACCAAATCAACCGGAGATTGTATAATAGAATACAGTTCTTTTTCCACAGCAGCCAGATCATCTTGAACTATGCCAAAAATGTTGTTTGGAAATTTGCTCACTCAATAATCACCTACAAGACAAAATCTGTTTCTATAATACACCATATACCGGCAGTAGTCTACAATATTGGCAGGCCTTTACTTATTTTTTTCCACACGGACAGCACAATCCGGACAAACCATCTGGCAAATACCGCACACGATACATTTTTCCATATCGGACTCAACGCGGGGTGTGCCATATACACCCAGGTCCTCCGACCAGGTAATGCACTTTACCGGACATTTTTCTATACATAAGCCGCAGCCTTTGCACAGATTAGGAAAAACAGCCCAAAAGCCTTTTTCGCCGTCATATTTTACAGATTCCCAGTTCACTTTAGCCATTGCAGCCCCTCCTTACATTGCACTCTTAATGAGTTGATAGCCGCGTTCGAGAGCTTTAAAGTTCATGTCTCGGAGTGCGGGATTTGCTTTAAACTTGTCGCCCAGCTTAGTCTCCAGCGCCTTTTTTATGCTGTCAATTGGCAAAACCTCAGTTGCGGCAATGACGGCACCCAAAATGATGATGTTGAACACCCGCGGGTGCAGCTCGTTTTTCGCAATGTCATTGGCCGGAATGGCTACGACTTTCTTAACTTCAGGAATAGCTGCCGGGTCTACCCCCGGTCCGGGTTTAGTAAACGAGCAGGTCTTGGGCTCACCGGCAATCAGGTCCTGCGGCAGGTCGGCATTGGGATGCTCGGCGGTCGGACAGGGCGGGGTTACGTCAAAGTACTGCAGGCCAATAATGCTGTCGTTAACTTCCCCTTCCTGAATCAGCGAATTGTCATATATGTATACAGTCTCTTTCCCGGCATACATCTGGGTCCGGTCAACAGCGCGGGGGCTTACGGGAATAAGAATGTCGGCTTTCTGGAATTTCGGCGCCCCAATGGCACCATCGCTAACCTGAACAAAAGCAATGGACACACCGCCCCGCTGCTCGACCCCGAAGTTCGGAATATACAAGGCATTTTTGCCTTCTTCGTTAGCCGCTTCAGCTAAAATCTCGGCAATGGACTGAACGCCTTGACCGCCTTCGCCGGCAATCGCTATTTTAATGACTTTGGCCACTGGTTTAGCCCTCCTTCGCTTGCGGCGTGCGGAGCTCGCCGACTTTAAAGTATTGAGCCATATCTTTTTCAATAAACTGCCAGGTTTGTTTGGCGTTGGTACGCCAGTTGGTCGGGCAGCCGGCCAGACATTCCACAAAGGAGCTACCATTGCCGTCGATTTGGTTCTGCAGGGCTTTTTTAATAAATCCTTTCAACTGCCGGGGATTAGCCACAGTACCCCGGGCAACATACGCGCCTTCCGGGGCTACTGCCGCAACCATTTCCGGTCCTTTTGTGGGATATCCTGCCTGCTCCACATCACGCCCGTAAGGGGTGGTTTCTGTTTTCATTCCCGGCAGCGTGGTCGGTGCCATCTGTCCGCCTGTCATACCATAATTACAGTTATTGCACAGGAAGATTGTAATTTTTTCCCCCCGGACAGCGGCATTGAACAGATGCTGGGAACCAATGGCATAACCGCCGCCATCCCCCATGTAGGCAACGCCGATAATGTCGGTATTGGCCCGCTTCATGCCTGTTATGACCGGCGTAGTGCGGCCGTGATGGGTTTGCACTGTGTCAACGTTAAAGAAATCCCAGGCTAAAAGCGAACAGCCGATATCGCAGCCGAACACCATCTTGTCTTTGATGCCAAGCTCATCAATCGCCTCACCCAGACATTTCAGGATAATGCCGTGGCCGCAGCCCGGACAGAACTTATGCGCCTTGGTATCCTGGTTCCAGCTGGCAGGCATGGCCGGCTGCAACACATTGTTTTGTTTCAGATCCTGCATGTTAGTCCTCCCTCCTGTTTTACAGTTTGTTATATTCTTCAATAATTTCTTCGGTCGTAATCCCGCCCCCCGGACGGAGCATGGGCACAATTTCAATTGTGCTGCCGAAGATCTCCTGTTGTACAAGTTTGAGCAGCTGGCCATAGGCCGATTCAGCCACAAGCAGCTTCTTGGCGCCTTTGCTGGCGGCTATAAGCTGGCTGCCCGGGAAAGGGCGCAGGGTTATGGGCCGGAAATAGCCCACTTTTCGGCCGTCAGCCCGCAGCTGGTTGTAAGCGGTCAGAGCAGCACGGGACACAATGCCATGGGTAACAAGAATCACCTCGGCATCTTCACAGCCCTTGGCGTCCCATTCCACGATCTCAGCCGCCATCTTGTCCCAGTCGCGCTGATGACTCATCACGACTTCATATAATTCATCTTCCGTATTGTAGGTATTGCGGATATGCTTAATCTGGCGGTCCGGTTTTTCCGTATCCCCCAGGATCGGTGCGGGCTTAACCAGTTTCATTCCTTTTTCTTCCGGGTCATAAACAGTAAGCGGTTCGCGCATTTTCGCCTGATAGCCGTCGCCCAGCACAAAAGCCGGGAAACGGTAAGTCCAGGCAGAATTGAAGGCTTTAATCGTATAATCAAATAATTCTTGGTGAGTGGCAGTGGAATATACGATGCGATGGCCCTCACCGTTGCCGCCGAAGGTGGTCAGGGTCGTTTCCTGCTGGGCATAGATAACGGTGGCTGTCGAAGGGCCGCCCCGCTGTTGAATGATGTACACAATCGGCAGTCTCATCATCTCGGCCATGCCGGCAGATTCCTGCATCAAAACATTGCCGGGCCCGGCCGTCGCCGTGAAGGCCTTGCGGCCGGAAATTACGCCGCCGAGAGTGGTAAAGCCGGCAGAAATCTCATCTTCTGTCTGCAGAAAACGTTTTCCGTATTTCGGCGCCAGCCTTGTCCAATAGTGCATAATCTCATTTTGCGGTGTGATCGGGTAGCCGTACATAATGTCGGCTTTAGCCGCCACTGCGGCCCAGGCACACACCTCGTTGCCTGTCATGAATACTCTTTGTTCACCTTTCAGTGAAACTTCGGCCATAAGAGCACCTCCTGAAAATATATAGCCTTGCTTACGATCAGCCTTGCGGCCGGGCATTACTCAGGCTATAGCCTGACCAGAGCCTGCGGCGGATTCGTCCCGGGCACTGGTCAAGCTATAGATTAATCAGATATTTAGTAGTTTTCAAAAAATGGTTGGCCTATATACAGATAATAATATGAGGCGGGGATATTTCCCCTCCTCATATCATACCCAGCAGCTAACAGTTCTATATGCAGCGCCTTTAGCTGGCGCCTACTGGCAAGTAATGCCAATTAAACTAAGGAATCATCCAGGTCAGAATATAGGCCTGGGCATAGGTCATAAGCCCGACCATAACCGCCAGGGTGAGGGAATGCAATACGGTAAAGTTAAAAAGATCCCCCTCTTTACCGACCAGGCCGGTAGCAGCAGTAGCCACGGCAATACTCTGCGGTGAAATCATTTTACCGGTTACACCGCCGGAGGAGTTCGCGGCAACAGCCAGAACCGGGTCCATCCCCACTTGCTGAGCAGTAACAGCCTGCAAATTGCCAAACAACGCGTTGGCAGAAGTATCCGAACCGGTCAGAAATACCCCCAGCCAGCCCAGGAAGGCTGAGAAAAAGGGGAAAAAGCTGCCTGTTCCTGCCAGGAACAAGCCTAACGTGGAACTCATGCCGGAATAATTCATAACATAAGCAAGACCCAGCACACAAGGAATCGTGATTAGCGGCTTAGTCAGCTGTTTAAAAGTCCGGGCAAAGATATTACAGAAACGGCTGGGGCCAATGCCTAAAATAACGGCGGAAATCATGCTGGCAATAAACAGGGCCGTACCGGCGGCACTCAGCCAGTTAACCTTGTACAAGGCCGCCATTGCTGTTGACTGCTTCGCAATCGGCGCAACCTGCATAACCACTTTGTCCAGACCAGGCACCAGTATCTTGAGTGACACAGCGTCAATTATAGCCTGGACCGGCTTCAGACCCCACAGAATAACCATAACCGTAAGAACAATAAAGGGTGACCAGGCCTTAACAATTGTACCGAATGAATACACGGGAATTTTTGTGGCCGTAGCCGCAGCCTTTTCATCCGCAAACCGCCATATTTTAGCCGGCCGCCACGTCCTGAGGAAAATGGTTAAGGCAACAATCGTGGCCAGGGCCGAAAGAATGTCAGGCAGTTCCGGGCCAATAAAGTTAGATGAGAAATACTGGATCGAAGCGAAGGATATACCGGCTACCAGGCACGCAGGCAGCACTTCCATTGCCGACTTCCAGCCTGACATCAGGACAACGAGCCAAATCGGAATAATTACCGAGAGGAATGGCAGTTGGCGCCCTACCATTTGGCTGATCTTCATCGTTTCTATACCGGTTACCTGACCAGCTACGATAATGGGAATACCAATCCCGCCGAAAGCAACAGGCGCCGTGTTAGCGATCAGACAAAGACCGGCTGCATAAAGTGGATTAAAGCCCAGGCCTACCAGCATGCCTGCCGATATAGCAACAGGTGTACCAAAGCCGGCAGCGCCTTCCAGGAAGGCGCCGAAGGCGAACGCAATCAGCAGCGCCTGCAGGCGGCGGTCATCGGTAATAGAAGCGATTGAGTTTTTGATAATTTCGAACTGACCGGTCTCAACGGTCATATTGTAAATGAAAATTGCGGTAATAACGATCCAAAAGATGGGGAATACACCATACATTGCCCCCATACCGGTGGCAGTAAGCGCTGTGGCAACAGGCATCTTATATACCAGTATAGCCACAAGCACCGCCGAGGTTACAGCGGCTGCGCCGGCAATTTGGCCAGGTGTCCGGCGGATGGCAAGCAGATAAAAAATAATAATCATCGGAATTGCTGCCATAAATGCCGATAAAGCTAAATTTCCCATTGGGTCATATATTTGTGTCCACGTCATGAAATTTTACACCCCTCTTTTTTAGCATTAACGCTTTCTCTCTAAATTAATTTGTTTGAATAGTCTGCAAGTTAAAACGCTGCTCACACACCCCGCTTTCAAGTAACATTACAAGAGTAAAACCTTTTGCCTAAATTGTCCGCCCCGGACACCGCAGATATAAGCAAAACTGCCGCCCTAGAGGACTGGTGGTCTGACCATCTTACCTCTGATGTTATTCTACTTGTACTAACAAATTCCTGCTTGTAAAATCCAAATATTTATAACTTTTTATCTTTTTGGCAGCTTGCTATTATGTGAAAAAAAAGCCAAAGAGGCAGCCTGCCAAACGCTGCCCCTCTGGCTAACCAAGCAATGCCCCCAAGGCGATTGACATCATTTTTGCTTCATAAGTATCGGCCCGCGAGGTTACTATAACAGGCTTAGCGGCCCCTAGCACCAGGCCGGCCATTTTACCGTTGGCAATATAGACCAGGGATTTGCCAAGGATATTGCCGGCTTCGATATCAGGGGTAACCAGGATATCGGCCATACCGGCCACAGGGCTGATAATGCCCTTATGTTTTGCCGCCTCCGGATTGATGGCATTGTCAAGCGCCAGCGGACCGTCAACAATAGCCCCTTTAATCTGGCCCCGGTCCGCCATTTTGGCCAAGGCGGCCGCTTCCATTGTCACCGGCATATCGGGATTAACCACTTCCACAGCCGCCAAAATGGCTATTTTGGCAGGTCTGATTCCCAGTACGTTAGCTAATTGCACGCTATTTTGAATAATGTCGGCCTTTTGCTGTACCGACGGCGCAATGTTCATCCCCCCGTCGGTAATCATAAGCAGCCGGTTAAAGCCCGGGAGATCGTAGACTGCCGTATGGCTGAGCACCCTGCCTGTCCGTAAGCCGATTTCCTTATCCAGCACGGCTCTAAGAAAATCGGCAGTATTAATTATGCCTTTCATCAGCACGTCGGCTTCGCCGCCGGAAACAAGCGCTACCGCCCGGTAGGCGGCTTTGCGGTCGTCAGGTTCATTGATTATCGTGACAGCGTCAAGCGTAACACCAGTTTTGCCGGCGACAGCCTTAATCTTATCCCTATCACCTACCAGAATAAACTCCGCCAGTTTTTGGGCCTGTGCCCCCTGCACAGCCTCAAGCACGGCATCATCCTGGGCGGCGGCCACAGCTACCCGCTTAGGGGGCTTATTCTGCACCGCCGTCAGCACATCATCAAAACTCGTAAGCAGCTTGTCAGTCAACAGGTTCCTCTCCTTTCGCGTATTCAGGAAAATAGCTCATGCTGGTCTTTTTCCACTCCCTGGTGCTAAATAACAGGGTGTAGGTTTCAAGCCCTGCTGCCTTGGCCAGTTCTGCGGCTAACCGGCGGCATTCTTCCCGGGTATGGGCATGCAGCATGGTATAAAAATTATAAGGCCAGCCGGGCTGGGGAATCCGGGCATAACAATGAGTAACCGCGATACAGCCGGACATTGTCCGGCCGACTGTATCCAGCTGCGCTGCCGGAACTACCCAGGCGCATAGCGCATTGGCCGCATAGCCGACCTCCCGGTGCCGTAATACGGCTCCCATCTTGCGCAGCTGCCCCGACAGCCGGTATTTGTTGAGCCTTGCCAGCAGTTCCTCCTCGGCGATGCCGATCTGCTGCGCCAGCTCTTTATATGGTTCCGCCACCAGCGGAAACTCGCCCTGCATGACGGCGATTATTTTTTTATCCAGGCTATCTAACATAAGACACCTCGCCAACCGCTCATTATCGTTTTTAGAAAGCAGCTTATATATTTCCTTACAGGGTAAACTCGACGCTGACTTTGTATTTTTCAGTGGCCGGCAGGCTGATCAGGCTGTCAACCCCGGCTAACCGTGCTATAGCTGCCAGTGTTTTCTCCTGCTCGTCCTGGCCGGCGGTAAGGAGCGTAAACCAAAGATTATATTCGCCCTCCCGCTCATAATTATGGGTAACGCCAGGATAAGCGTTAATGGCCTCGGCAACGGCCTCTATGTAGCCGTCACGCACTTTAACTGCCGCCAGGGTGCTGACATACCCCAAATAAGTTGAGTCAAAAAAAGCACCTATCCGCCGTACGTAGTTATGCTCTTTAAGCCAGGCCAGCCGCTGTAGCACCGTAGCCTCATCAACCGCCAGACAGGCAGCCACCTTGGCGAAAGGCCGCGGCTCAAGGGGCAGTCTTGTCTGGATTATATTAAGCAGTTCTTTATCAAAGGTACTTAGCATGCATGCCTCCTAATTGATTGGTAATTAAGAAAAGACTTGGCTTGTGCCAAGTCCTTTAGGATGCCGGCAGAAGCCTGTCGTGGTTCTTGCTTATCGTCGAAAATTGGCCTTGCCTTCCGGTCAGGCAAGCAAGGGGACAGCCTGCCGACTGTCCCCTCAGTGTAGCACTATCATTTTAGCAAAATATTCCTGATCACGTCAAGGAGTTCATCCCGGCCGGCACCGGTAACGGCTGAATAAGGAATGATGCGGCTGCCGGGAGCCAGCATCGGCATATTAATGCCTGTGCTGATTGCCTTTACCTGCTGCTGCATACGGCCTTTGGGAATTTTGTCGCCTTTAGTAGCCACTACCTGCACGGTAAGGCCATGCTCCACCAGCCATCGATAAACATTGATATCACTCTCCATCGGCGGATGGCGGATATCAATTAATTGGCACACCAGCTGCAGCCGGGTTGATTTCAGCCAGTACTCCTCGATAAAATTAGACCAGGTTGCCCGCGCCGTCTGGGCCCGTTTAGCATAGCCGTAACCGGGAAGATCCACAAGCATAAAATCCAAGCGCGACTCATCAGGCAGTTTACCGGTAAGACTAAAAAAATTAATCGTCTGCGTCTTGCCCGGCGTCCCGCTGGTGCGGGCCAACCCATGGCGGCGGCACAGGGAGTTAATCAGGGAAGACTTGCCGACATTAGAGCGGCCGATAAAAGCAATCTCGGCTAAATCGCTCTCCGGGTACTGCCCGGCATTCACAGCCGTAGCGACATAACTGGCTTTGACAATATTAAATGCGGCAGCAGTGGTCATTCGGTGGCCACCAATGCGGTTTTAAGCACTTCATCCATATGTTCGACAAGCGCAAATTCCAGACTGCGCTTAACATTAGCCGGTATTTCATCAAGGTCGCGCTTGTTCTCTTTGGGCAGCATAACCTTGCGGATGCCGGCGCGGTGAGCAGCCAGGACTTTCTCTTTTATCCCGCCAACCGGCAATACCCGGCCACGCAAAGTGATCTCTCCCGTCATGGCAATGTCGCTTCTGACCGGCTTGCCGGTCAGGGCTGAGGCTACGGCTGTAGCCATGGTAATGCCGGCAGAGGGTCCGTCCTTCGGGATGGCACCCTCCGGTAAATGAATGTGAATATCCAGTTTTTCATGAAAATCTTCTTCAATGCCCAGATCCTTAGCCCGGGAGCGGATGTAGCTGAACCCGGCCTGCGCCGATTCCTGCATAACATCGCCCAATTGTCCGGTCAGGGTTAATTTGCCTTTGCCTCTCATCGTGGAAATCTCAACAGCCAGTACATCGCCGCCCACTTCAGTCCAGGCCAGGCCGGTAGCTACCCCGACCTGACTGGTTTCTTCGGCCTGGGCATGACGGTATTTTTTCGCCCCCAGAAAGGTATGCAGATTCTGAGCCGTAATTTTAACTACCGGCCCCTGGTCTTGCACGATTTTCCGGGCCGCCTTGCGGCAAAGATTGGCTATATTGCGCTCCAGATTTCTGACGCCCGCTTCCCGGGTATATTCGCGGATAACTTTTTGGATTGTGCCTTCAGAAAAAGAGATCTGCTTGGCAGACAAACCATGGTCGGTTGTCTGCTTGGGGATAAGATACCGCTTGGCAATTTCGACCTTTTCCTCCTCGGTATAACCGGCAATTGTGATAATTTCCATACGATCCAGCAGCGGCCGGGGAATATTATGCATCACATTGGCCGTAACCACCCACAGCACCCGGGATAAGTCAAACGGCAATTCCACATAATGATCACTGAAAGAATTGTTTTGTTCAGGGTCAAGCACTTCCAGCAGGGCCGACGAAGGATCACCCCGAAAATCGGCACTCATCTTATCGATTTCATCTAAGAGAAATACGGGGTTTTTGGAGCCAACCGTACGCATCCCCTGGATAATCCGGCCTGGCAATGCGCCGACATACGTCCGCCGGTGGCCTCTGATTTCGGCTTCATCTCTGACACCTCCCAAGGAAACACGAACAAATTTTCGTTCCATAGCCCGGGCAATAGAACGGGCCAGCGAGGTTTTGCCAACACCGGGCGGACCGACAAGGCATAAAATCGGACCTTTCATTTTTTCCGTCAATTTACGGATAGAGAGGTATTCCAGAATACGCTCCTTTACTTTTTCCAGTCCGTAATGATCTTCATCCAATATCCCCTCGGCCACAGTAATATCCAGGCGGTCTTCGGTCTCCACCGTCCACGGCAATGTCAGCAGCCAGTCCAGATAGGTACGGATTACACCGCTTTCAGCCACCATGGGCGGCATTTTTTCCAAACGGTCAATTTCTTTATTAATTTTTTCCTCTACGTCCTTGGGCAGGTTTTGTTCTTTGACCCGCTGGCGGTATTCTTCTACCTCAGCCGTCCGCTCGTCTTTCTCGCCTAATTCCTTTTGGATGGCTTTGAGCTGTTCCCGCAGATAATATTCTTTTTGTGTTTTTTCCATCTGCTTGCGAACCCGGACGTGAATCTTCTTCTCCAGTTCAAGAATCTCCATTTCCCGTCCTAAAATTTCACACAGCCGTTCCAGCCGCTCATTAACGCCGACAGCCTCCAGCAATATCTGTTTATCTTCAATTTTCAGGGATAGATGACTGGCGATAAGATCGGTCAAACGTCCGGGCTCTTCCACTACCACCACCGAAACCAGGGTTTCCGGAGGAATTTTCTTGCTTAGTTTGACCCATTGTTCGAACTGATTGATTGCCGTCCGGGTAAGCGCTTCCGTTTCCGGTGTTTTTGGCTCCACGTCGGCAAACTCGCGAATCTGCACCTGATAATAGGGATCAAAACTGATAAATTCTTCAATCTCCCCCCGGTGCAGGCCTTCCACCAGCACCCGGATCGTGCCGCCTGGCAGCTTCAATAACTGTTTAATTTCAGCGACAGTGCCCACTGAAAAAATATCTTCAGGCTGAGGTGTGTCATTTTGGGCATCTTTTTGTGTAGCCAGCATGATCAGCCGGTCTTGAACCATGGCTTCTTCTAAGGCGCTGATTGACTTTTCCCGGCCAACATCCAGATGAATAATCATATATGGGAAAACTAATATGCCTCTGAGCGGCAAGAGTGGTATTGTACGCCGTTTTTCCGCCAAAATTATTTCCTCCCTTCGGTAACCCGCGGTATCAGTAGTTATTAATAGTTTCAACACCGCTATGTAAAATATTCTGAGTGATTAGCAAAAAATCCTTTTATTTGCCAATAATAACAGCCGGGTTAAGTAAACCCGGCTAAAATCAATCAACCTTTATCTATCCCGGCGGCAGCAAGCACCTCCGGCCTGGCCACCGGTATATCCTTCCGCAAAACCTCGCTGCTTTTAACCATCGCATGTTTCAACACTTCCTGCAGAGTTTCCACCGGTATAACCTCAATATCCATACCCGCATACAACTCTTGCCAGTTTTCTTGGGGGATAATGACCCGGCGTGCTCCGGCCTGCTTGGCGGCAGTTACCTTGGCACTGACACCGCCAACAGGTTTTACCAGGCCGCGAATCGAGATTTCACCGGTCATGGCCACGGTATTATCAATTGGCAGATTGTAAATCGCCGAGTAAATCGCCGTTGCCACCGTCACGCCGGCTGACGGTCCGTCAACAGGCACGCCGCCAGGGAAGTTAACATGTATGTCATATTTGGTATATTCAATACCAAATTCTTTGGCCAAAACGGTAAGTACATTGTCAAGCGAACCTTTGGCCATACTCTTGCGGCGCATGGTACGCCCCGGCGAGCCTATCTCCTCTTCATCAACAACCCCGGTAACCGTCATTTTCCCTGTACCGTATGCGTTGGGCACCGCCGTTACTTCCAGCTCCATCAGCATCCCGATATTGGCCCCATACACAGCCAGCCCGTTTACTACACCTATCTGGGGTTTCGCCGGTATCGTTTTCTCGGGCCTGGGGCTATACTGACCAAAATTAATGACCCACTCGACATCAGCCTGGGTAAGGAGATTGTCATTTTTACAGCTGCTTTGGGCAATGCCGGCCGCAATCTGGATGATGTTCACAGCCTCCCGCCCGTTTGTTGCATAACGCTTAATGACCTCCACCGCGCCGTCATCAATGGTATAGTTGATTTTTTTGGCAGCGTTGAGGGCTACCTTGGCAATCTCGTCTGCCAGCAGCGGCCGGAAAAATATTTCCACACACCGGGAGCGGATGGCCGGGGGAATATCCTGAGGCATCCGCGTAGTCGCCCCAATAAGCCTGAAATCAGCCGGCAGGCCATTTTGAAATATGTCGTGAATATGCTGGGGAATGTTGGTATCTTCACTATTATAATAGGAACTGTCCAAAAACACTTTCCGGTCTTCCAGCACCTTTAATAGTTTATTCATCTGGATATGATGAAGTTCCCCAATTTCATCAATAAACAGCACGCCGCCATGGGCTTTGGTCACAGCTCCCGGTTTGGGCTGAGGAATACCGGCCATCCCCATTTGGCCGGCCCCCTGATAAATAGGATCATGGACCGTGCCGATCAGCGGGTCGGCGATGCCACGCTCATCGAATCTGGCGGTTGTGGCATCCAATTCCATAAATTTGGCCGCAATCCGAAAAGGCGAGTAGCCATTGCGTCGGGCTTCATTAAGTACCAGGCGCGCTGCCGCAGTTTTGCCTACCCCGGGGGGTCCGTAAATAAGAACATGCTGCGGGTTGGGACCGCACAGAGCGGCCCGGAGCGCTTTAAGGCCTTCTTCCTGACCGACGATTTCGGAAAAGTCGGTGGGCCTTGTCTTTTCAGCCAGCGGTTCAGTTAAGGATATCTCTCGCATTTTCTGCAGTTTGTCCATTTCTTTTCTGGATTCGCGCTCCACCGCCATCTTGTTGCCTTGCTGCGACTTTAACAGGTTCCAGAAATAGAGCCCGATAACCACGGCAAAAAACAACTGAATCACACTGATGATATTTACAGCATAATCCAAAATTCAATGAACCTCCTTTCCCGGGCAAAAGATTTGCGTGTTTTTGTTTACCATGTGTCTAGTATAGGCAATGAGCATGATTTTATCCTGGCAAAACCCGGCAGGCGAACGGCAAAAAATAAAGGAGCCGGACGGCTCCTTTTGCTTAAGCGGATTCTTCTTTTTTCTTTGTTTTGCGTTCCGCAGTCACCAGTACCGGTTCCTCTTTATTAGCAATAACCTCTTTGGTGACAATGCATTTGGCGACATCCGTCCTTGAGGGGATATCATACATTACGTTCCGCATGATGCCTTCGATAATCGCCCGCAGGCCCCGGGCACCGGTATTGCGCTTCAAGGCCTCAGCCGCAATCGCTTTCAAGGCCTCATCTTTGAATTCAAGCTGGACATTGTCGATTTCCAGGAACTTTTGATACTGTTTTACCAAAGCATTCTTGGGTTCGATTAAAATCCGCACCAGGGACTCTTCATCCAGTGCGTCCAGGGTGACAATAACAGGCAAACGCCCGACAAACTCGGGAATCAGCCCAAATTTAAGCAAATCCTCAGGGAGAATATTTCTCAAAATCTCACCCAGAAGCTTCTTCTCCTTACTGCGGACTTCAGCCCCAAAACCCATGGATTTCTTGCCGGTTCTGGCGCTGATCAGCTTGTCAATGCCGTCAAAAGCACCGCCGCAGATAAACAGAATATTTGTGGTATCAATTTGAATAAACTCCTGGTGGGGGTGCTTACGACCACCCTGCGGCGGCACACTGGCTACCGTACCCTCCAGTATCTTAAGCAAGGCCTGCTGTACGCCTTCACCGGAGACATCGCGGGTGATTGAGGGGTTTTCCGACTTACGGGCAATTTTATCAATTTCATCAATGTACACAATACCTTTTTCCGCTTTTTCCACATCGTAATCAGCAGCCTGTATTAATTTTAAGAGAATATTCTCTACATCCTCACCTACATAACCGGCTTCAGTTAACGAGGTGGCATCGGCTACTGCAAAGGGAACATTGAGAATTTTAGCCAGCGTTTGTGCTAACAACGTTTTACCACTGCCAGTCGGACCAAGCATAATGATGTTGGATTTTTGCAGCTCAACATCATCCATTTTAGCACCCAGATTAATTCGCTTGTAATGATTGTACACAGCTACAGCCAGAGATTTCTTAGCTTCCTCCTGGCCAATGACATACTGGTCAAGAATGTCTTTGATCTCTTTGGGTTTCGGAACATCCCTGAGCTCAACATCCATATCCTCGCTCAGTTCTTCTTCAATAATCTCATTGCAAAGTTCTATACATTCATCACAAATATAAACTCCTGGTCCGGCAACAAGCTTCTTTACCTGCTCTTGCAGTTTACCGCAAAACGAACACTTTAGTTGACCCCTGTCATCACCGAATTTCAACATATTACCACCTCTCTACTTGGGAGTCTCCTTGTGTTTATCACCCCGCGCCACAACTGCGTCAATGAGGCCGTACTCCTTCGCCTGCTCACTGGACATGAAAAAATCACGCTCCGTGTCACGCTGAATTTTTTCTAACGGCTGACCGGTATGATGGACAAGGATGCCATTTAAATGTTCCCGCATACGGAGAATTTCCCGAGCATGAATTTCAATATCGGTAGCTTGCCCTTGCGTACCGCCAAGAGGCTGATGAATCATAATGCGTGAATTAGGCAGGGCATAGCGTTTACCTTTTGCGCCGGCGGCAAGCAGCAATGCACCGGCACTGGCGGCCTGCCCCATGCAGGTAGTGGTCACATCGGGCTTAACATACTGCATGGTGTCATACATTGCCATCGCCGCCGTTACCACTCCCCCCGGACTGTTAATATATACATGAATATCTTTCTCCGGGTCCTCCGACTCCAAAAATAGCAACTGAGCAATAAACAAATTTGCCACATTGTCGTCAATCGGTCCGCCGATAAATACAATACGGTCCTTTAATAGCCGTGAGTAAATATCATAAGCTCGCTCACCACGGTTAGACTGCTCTACTACAATTGGCACATAGGGCATAAAAATCACCTCAATATCTAAATTTTATTATCTGCATTTATTGTGCTGCAACATTATCAATTACAAATTGTGCAGCTTTCTTACGCAGGACTGAGTCGTTAAGCGCCTGGAAACGATTGGTTTCCTTAATTACCTTCACAATCTCTTCCACTGTTGTCTGATAGTTTTGCGCCATAGTTTCAATCTCCCGCTGCAGGTCTTCCGGTGCAGCAGTAAAGCCCTCTGCTTTAACAATGGCTTCAAGCACCAGGTCGGTTTTTACATTATATAAAGCCGCTGCCCGGTAGTTTTCCCGCAGGGCCGCCATATCCATTTTAGTATATTCAAGATACTTTGCAAGTTGCATGCCGCGCTGCTGTAAATTTACATCCAGGTCCTGAATCATGTTATCAATTTGATTCTCAACCATTACGTCCGGCACGTCAAGTTCAGCCCCGTCAACAACAGCTTTGATAGCAGCGGTCCGGAACTCACGTTCGGCTTTATCGGCAGCAGTCTGTTCTAACTTATTCTTAATATCGCTTTTTAATTCCGCCAGCGTATCAAATTCCCCGGTTTCTTTAGCAAACTCATCATCAAGTTCAGGCATTTCCTTGCGTTTGATGTCGTGGATATTAACCGTAAAGGTAGCCGCTTTACCGGCCAATTCAGCTACAAAATAATCCGCGGGGAAGGAAACGCTTACTTCCCGCTCATCCCCGGACTTAGCGCCAATCAACTGCTCTTCAAAGCCGGGAATAAAGCTGCCTGAGCCGATTTCGAGCGGATAACTCTTACCTTCGCCGCCATCAAAAGGAGCACCGTCCACAAAGCCTTTAAAGTCGATAATGGCCAGGTCACCCTGTTTAAGCTCAGCGTCCTCAACTACTACCATTTTGGCGTTGCGGCTGCGGTTTTTTTCCAGTTCACTGTCCACGTCGGCATCAGTAACCTCGGCAGCCTTCTTTTCTATTACCAGACCTTTATATTGACCCAAAGTAACTTCAGGTTTTTTAACAACAGTCGCTTTAAACACTAACGGTTGGTCTTCCGCCAACGTAACAACCTCAATTTCCGGACGGCCCACAGGATCGATCGACTGTTCCGCCAACGCTTTGGCGTAGGCCTGGGGAGCCAGAATCTCGAAAGCCTCGTCGAGCAGCGCTTCTTTGCCAATACGCATTTCCACTACTTTACGGGGAGCTTTACCTTTACGGAAGCCGGGTATGTTGACCTGATTAGCCAGCTTGCGATATGCTTTTTCAACAGCCTTAACCACCTCAGTCTGGGGTACCTCAAGACTAAGCACCGTTTTATGATTGTCTATTCTTTCCGCTGTTACCTTCATTTATGTATTTCCTCCTTATTAAATTAACTGCTGACACGGCTTATTAATTGTCAACATAGTTCTCCCGTAATAGTATTCCCATTATTGACATAAATTTTATGGGGATCCTGGATTAACCAATATATTTTTTTCGGGCCAGTGTCCATAATTTGTAGCAATGTCATGAATAATATCATAACACAAGTAAATAACAAAGACAAGATATGAGCAAAAAACCCAGCAGATATGTGCTGGGTTATGGGTACTATGGAGCGGAAAACGAGATTCGAACTCGCGACCCTCGCCTTGGCAAGGCGATGCTCTACCACTGAGCTACTTCCGCGCAGCCTCGTCAAGAACATTACTTATCATATACCATAATCAATCATTTGTCAACTTTAAATTTATACTAATTTAAACCAGCAGCTAACACCTGCCTGCCAGCCTGCATATTATGTATCAGGGATAGACAACAAAGCAATATCCTGAAGGAGGCTGGCCAGTTGCATTACCGGCTGAACAAAAACTGCGTGCTAGTAGAAGGCCAGGCCCGGGGAGCTATTTATGCCTTAACCACAGGCCGGGTATATTCAATTAATCAGGGAGCCGTAAAATTATTGCAGGCCTGTCGGCAAGCAGCCCTGGAAGACATAATGGACCTTACCTTAGCTGATAACAAAATCTACTTATCATTTCTTGATAAACTGACAGCGCTCGGATTAGGAGCCGGCTACTCGGATTCTCCGCCCGACCTGCAGCGGCAGCTGCCAGCTTATCAGCCCAAACTGGAATTTATTTGGCTGGAGCTTACTACCAGCTGCAACAATCGCTGCCTGCACTGCTATTCAGCCAGCAGCCCGCAAACGCCTGCGGGCTCGGTGCCGCATAACCGCTGGCTTGACCTTATCAGCGAGGCCCGGCGGCTAGGGGCGGACAGCATCCAGCTCATTGGCGGCGAACCCTTGCTGTATCCCAACTGGCAGGAACTGGTGGTTAAAGCCCGCCAGGAAAACTACGAACTAATTGAAATTTTCACGAATGCCACGCTTATCACTGATGACTGTATTGATTTTTTCAAACAGCATAATGTCAGCATTGCTACGACCCTCTATGCCGACAATGCTGCGGTACATGACCGCGTGACCCTTCATGCCGGCAGCTTTGAAAAAACCATGGCGGCGATTCAAAAAATCCTGGCCAGCGGTATACCTTTGCGGCTTGCATCTATTATTATGAAAGCCAATGAGCATGAAGTGGAAAATATTATGAATGTATACGCCCGGCTCGGGCTCGAACCGGCCCTGCCGGATGTAGTTCGCCCCACAGGGCGGGGCGATGATCAGGCCCTGCTGCCGCTTGCCTACAGCAAACCAATGATTAAACCGCCGTTTTTTGCTGATGCGGCAACGTTTGCCAAAGTCCAGAAGTTTCACAGCTGCCTGGCCGGCCGGGCCGCCATTGCCGCCAACGGCGACGTTATCCCCTGCATATTTGCCCGCACTCAAGTCTGTGGGAATATATTGGCTAGTTCGCTGGCTGACATCCTTAACGGGCAATTGCTGGCAGAGTGCTGGTGCACAACGAAAGATTGCATAGATAAATGCAAAGCCTGCGAGTATCGTTATGCCTGTTATGACTGCCGGCCGCTGGCGCAAGGTTCGGATCCGCAAAAGTCATGGCAGGCGGCACCTGCCGACTGTCTTTATAACCCTTACACCGGAAAATGGGAGGACGATAAATAATGTCTGATGAAAAATACAAAAAGCCCAAATGGGAGGTCCCTGATATCGAGGAGTGGAGTGAGGATTTTGCTGAGGGCGAATTCGATGACGACGAATTTGATGAGCGGGTTAATAATATAGGCTGCCGGCCCTCCTGGTCCCCCTGCCGGCCGAATCAGTCCGTCGGCTGCCGGCCCTCCTGGTCTCCCTGCCAGCCGAATCAGTCCGTCGGCTGCCGGCCCTCCTGGTCTCCCTGCCAGCCGAATCAGTCCGTCGGCTGCCGGCCCTCCTGGTCTCCCTGCCAGCCGAATCAGTCCGTCGGCTGCCGGCCTTCCTGGTCTCCCTGCCAGCCGAATTCCTGTTCACCACGCTCTTGCTCGCCCCGTAAATGCAAAACAAATCGTCCCTGCAATCCCCTGTAAATAAGGCAGCCCTGGCGGGACCGTAGCGGGGCAACAGCCGCCGCCGGCCGCTCTCCAATCTCCGGCTACCTCTGGCCAGGCGGCTTATCATTGATCTGAAAAACAATGATCATATGTACGGCAGCAATAAACGCGCCGATGAGATCGGCAACTAAATCAAGATTTGTGTCTACTAAACTGGGTTGGCTGGGAACACTGGGCTTCACGGTCAAATCGCCGATAAATTCACCAAGCTCATAGAAAACACCGATGCTTAACCCCAGTGATATAACAAAAATAAAACTAAATGTACGGCTTATTGCCGGTCGGGTAAGCTGACAAATCAGATTATAAAAGAATAATGAAAATGTATAGCTGCCGAAAACATGCTGAAACTTATCAAAAACTGCTGACGTAGTGTATAAGTTCATATAGAGCCCAAAGAAGCTATCACTAAGAACTGTTATTAACACCAGTGTGCGTATGGTATGAGGAATTTTTACAGTATATTTCATCTCCAGCCAGGTAAACACCGTCAGCAAGCAGGTTTTCACCGTTATGTTTTGCGCAAACTCATACCGTTCCTCTACTGCCAGGGCAACGATAATGGCAGTCATGGCCAAGAGAAACAGGCCTGTGAGGAAATAAAGAAGCTTTTTGTGGTCTGTCAACAAGACACCTCCCTGATCTTATTATTATCCAGTTTGGCGAACTATAATCAGCAGGCTCTGTTGACAGGATTAATGCCGGCAGCCTCTTCCGCAGCCGGGGAAGTATATGGTATGATAAAATTAAATAGTAACAGCTACGAACAGCCCATTTCCCGCGAGGCCAGTGTTATGAGAGCAATTGTCAGCAAAGACTTTTTTCTAAGTCAGACTCTCCCCATAAAAAAATTGACCGTATCGCCATCTCGGCCTATGGCGGTGATTTATCCGGCACCGGTTTAGGCAGTGCGGAAAACTTCCGGATACCGGCTCACGTATTAGAACCCGGTCAGGTGATTCTTACCGCCGCCGAGTGGTGCAGCCTGCCGGCCAGAGTCCAAAATTGGCCGGCCAGTATGGGCATTATCAGCTTGAAGTAAAAACCAAAATAGCGGCCGCAACCATTGCGGCCGCTATTTTGGTTTTTTACCGGCATTCAGGTTTAGCGGCAAGGCTTTTTTAGCGTTGTATTTATTGGAAGCAACTAAATATCGTCAGCTAACATGTTCCGCTTTCCGGCCTTTAAACAGACCTTTCGCCAAATTCTCCCTCCGGCGCGCGCGCCAGCATAGCAAAGGAATAGATTATGAATAAACTGACAAATATGGCTTTTACAATATCATATGGAAAATACTTCTTGAAAAAATTTATAGCAGAATTTATAATTTAAATATATTTAAAGAATGAGGTGTATTATGGCCAGGCCGCCGCAAGATCCGCAAATCCGCATTACCGAGATTTTAGATACAGCGGAATATTTATTTACAGTTAAAGGTTATTTCGGAACAACGGTTAGTGACATTGCGAAAGAAATGGGCGTTACCCAGGGAATGTTTTATTACTATTTCAAGTCCAAAGAGGAAATTCTGGAAGCGCTGCTTAACCGCCAGGTAGCTTGTTTCCTGTCCGAGATTGCCGACATGACTCGTTCCGGTGCCGCCCCGGCGGAAAAGCTGGGATTTATGATCAGTATCGTAATAAAAAATGTTCGCGCCCATGGCGAGGAACTGCTTAACACGCTCTATCATGAGGAGAATGTGCATATTAAAAATAAACTGATTCACAGCGTCAAGATCATGCTCACGCCTTTGGGGCTGAACATCATCGAAGAAGGCAGAAACCGTCAGGACTTTACCGTCCCCCACCCGCAGACTGCCTTGAGCTTTATCCTGCTTGTCATGGATTTTTTAATTAATTCCTTCTATGAAAAACTACCTGAAGAACTCTTGGTTTTGCGGCTGCGAATGGCGGAATCTCTCATCGAAAAAACGGTAGGCCTGCAGGAGGGAAATATCCATATCTCGCCGTAAGCCTGCAAGACAGCCATAGTTGCATTAGCTGAAATTCCCGCTTTCCCAAGAGATTGGGCTGGAGCGGTTTTTTCAGGCCAATTATTTAAATACGTTTAAATAATTGGCCTTATACAATACCAAAAAAACAAGGGAGTGAAATCATGCAATTACCATCTTGGCCAACCAATATTTCCAAAAAAAAATTGTATTGTGCGTTAGCAGCCATCGCCGGCTTATGCCTGCTCGGCGGTATGCTCTGGCAGGGACAACAGTCTCCGCAGGTAATTGTCAGCGACATGCCGGTGGTACGCACCGCCGTTATCGGCAGCGCCGGTGCTGCCCAGCGGTATATGTACGCCGGCGAAGTGCGCGGCCGTTACGAAAGCCAGCTCGCTTTCCAGGTAAACGGCAAAATCGTCAGAAGAAACGTGCAATTGGGCAGTACGGTCCAGGCCGGCGACGTACTCCTGCAAATTGACGCCAAGGACGTTGTGCAAACGGTAAACAGCTATTCCGCTCAGGTATATTCGGCCGAGTCGCAGCTGCAATTAGCGGAGAGCAACCTCAAACGGTACCGGGAACTACTGGCAGGCGGCGCTATCAGCCAGTCCCAGTATGACCAGCAGGCCAACGCTTATCAGGTAGCCGTTGCCGGGGTTCGCCAAGCCGCCGCGCAATATGAGCAAAGTGCCAACCAGCTGGATTATACCTTGTTGAAAGCTGATAAACCGGGGATTGTAGCCAGCATTGCTGCCGAAACAGGCCAGGTGGTCAGTGCCGGACAAACCATCGTCACCGTAGTGCAGGACGGTGAACGCGAAGTGGAGATAAGTGTGCCGGAAAACCGCATAGAAGAACTACGCTCAGCCAGAGATCTCAAGGTAACCTTTTGGGCGCTGTCCAATCTCGTGGCCAACGGCCAAGTGCGGGAAATTGCCCCCATGGCGGATCCGGTTACGCGGACTTTTAAAGTACGCATTAGCTTAAGCGACCCACCGCCCGAAATGAAACTGGGCATGACTGCCACCGTATCCGTGGCCAGCAGCTCCCCGCAACAAACCGTATATATTCCCACTACGGCGGTTTATCAAACCGGAGATACACCGGCAGTTTGGGTAATATCAGACAATATTGTCACCCTGCGCCCGGTTAAGCTGGGTAAATTCGGCAATGAACTGGTGGAGGTTCTTGAAGGCTTGAAAAAGGGCGACCAATATGTTGCCAAAGGTGTACATAGATTGAAGGAAGGCCAGCAGGTTCAAGTTGGTGGTGAATCCTTATGAAAAGTTTTAATCTCACCGAATGGGCACTGCATCATAAACAGTTTATTTATTTCTTTATAGTGCTCTTTTTTGCTGCCGGTACATTTTCTTATAATAACCTCGGCCGTATGGAAGATCCTGACTTCACCATCAAGGAAATGATCATCGGCGTCAGTTGGCCGGGCGCCACAGCGCGGGAAATAGAAGAACAGGTTACCGACAAAATTGAAAAAAAAATTCAGGACTTACCCGGGCTTGACTATTTGGAAAGCTATTCTCTGCCGGGCCAGTCAGTCATCCACGTCCATGTAAAAGATACCGTCCCCAAAAATGAAATCCGGCCATTATGGCTGGAAACCCGTAATTTAGTCCAGGATATGAAAAGTACTCTGCCCAATGGCGTGCAAGAACCCACTTTTAATGACCGGTTTGATGAGGTGTACGGGGTCATGTATACCCTGACAAGTGATGGCTATACCTATGAGGAAATGCGGGAGAAAGCGGAAAGAATCCGCCGCCTGCTGCTTGATGTGCCCAGCGTGCGCAAAGTTAAGCTGATAGGCATACAAACAGAAAAAATTTATATTGAACTGGACAACAGCAAACTGGCCCAATTAGGGATCGACCCCAATACCATCAGCCAGACCCTGCAGGCCCAGAATGCCACGACATCGTCCGGTATGGTTGAAACGAATTCCGACAATCTCTATTTGCGAGTCACCGGTATGTTTGAAAACGTCGAGGCCATTCGCGATACCCCCATCATAGCGAATAGCCGCAGCTTCCGTTTGGGGGACATAGCCAAAGTCGCGCGCAGCTATTCTGAGCCAATGGATCCAAAGATGTACTATAACGGACAACCGGCGCTGGGGATAGCGCTGGCAATGGAGCCTGGCGGAAATATCCTAACCCTGGGAGCGGATTTGGAAAAAACCATTGTCCAGGTAAAAAAAGAACTGCCGGCAGGACTGGAGCTAAACCAGGTTGTCAATCAGCCCAAGGTTGTGGAAACCTCCATTAACGAATTTGTCCGCTCGCTGGCGGAAGCCGTCATTATTGTTCTGATTGTCAGTTTTTTCAGTCTGGGCATGCACTCGGGGATCATCGTCGCGCTGTGCATTCCGCTGGTAATTGCCGCCGTATTTACTTTTATGTATATGTATGGGATTGCCCTGCAAAATATTTCGCTGGGGGCCCTTATCATCGCTTTGGGTTTGCTGGTTGATGATGCCATCATCACCATCGAGATGATGTCTGTCAAGCTGGAGCAGGGCTGGAGCCGGTTCAACGCTGCCTGCTTTGCCTACACATCCACTGCCTATCCCCGGCTGACCGGCGCCCTGATCACCTGCGCCGGTTTTATCCCTATCGGCTTCTCCCGGGGCAGTGCCTCCGAGGCAGTCGGCTCAATTTTTGAAGTCATCACGGCAGCGCTGATAATTTCCTGGATAGTAGCCGGGGCGGTAACACCGCTGCTTGGCGCCCAATTTATCAAGGTGAAACAGGAAGGCGAAGAAACGCAGGATATCCACGCGCTCTATGATACGAAATTTTATCGCCTATTTAAGCAGGTCCTGATCTGGTTCCTGACCCACCGCAAGCAGGTATTAGCGGGCACTGCCGCCTGCTTTGCCGGCGCAATTATGCTCTTTGGCCTGGTCCAGCAAGAATTCTTTGCTGCCACGAAACGGCCGGAACTGATCGCCCAGATTCATTTACAGGAGGGGGCCTCTTTAAAAAGCACCGAAGAAGCTGCCAATAAGCTGGCCGCCCTGCTTGACGGCGATTCCGATATTGATTTCTTCACCTATCATGTCGGTGAAGGCGCGCCCCGGTTTGTACTGGCTTATGAGCCGGTATTTTACAAAACGAACTTTGCCGAATTCGTCATTGTGGCCAAAGACCGGGAGGCCCGCGACAGGCTGGGCGTTAAGGTGAATCAGCTGGCCAATGAAAAGCTTGGCGGAGCCAGAGTCCATACGAAAGTCCTCGCTAACGGTCCCCCGTCTGAATACCCGGTTATGCTGCGGGTCAGAGGTTACGACTATGATAAGGTCCATGAGATTGCCGCCCAAATGGATAAGGTCATGCAGGCTCATCCGGCAGTAAGCAAGGTTGTGCTCAGCTGGGATGAAAAGAGTAAAGTCATTCACCTGGCAATCGATCAGGACAAAGCGCGTACCTTAGGTGTCACCAGCCAGGACCTGGCTTCCGCTCTACAAACCCAGCTGTCCGGCCAGCCGGTTACCCAGTTCCGCGAAGGCGACAAAACAGTTACTATGCTGCTCCGCTTTGAAGACCGGGAACGCACGGATCCATCGCTGATCAAAAATTTAAACATACGTACTGCCAGTGGCAGTTATGTACCCTTAGAGCAAATTGCTAATATTAGCTATAGTGCGGAAAATGGGTTGGTTTACCGTTATGGCCTAAAACCGGAAATTTTAGTACAGGCGGAAATTAAGCCAGGCTTCACCGGCAACGATGTCGTGCAACAGGTGTATCATGATCTGAAGCCCGTTCGCGACAGTCTGCCTTTCGGTTATACGATCGAATTCGACGGTCCTATGGAAGAGAGTCTAAAAGGTACTAAATTCCTTATGGAGCCGGTGCCGGCCATGCTCATTGTCATCATGATCCTGCTGATGATACAGTTGCAAAGCATACCGAAAATGATATTAACTTTGCTTACCGCGCCGCTTGGACTCATTGGCGTTGCGGTCGGCCTGCTTTTGACAGGCAGGCCAATGGGCTTTGTCGTCCAGTTAGGCATATTGGCCTTGGCGGGAATCATTATGCGCAACAGCGTTATCCTGATGGATCAAATCGATCAGCAGCTTGAAGCCGGCGACTCTCTCTGGGATGCCATTATCCATGCTACGGTAATGCGGTTCCGGCCGATTATGCTGACTGCCGCCGCAGCGATTCTAGCTATGATCCCGTTGATTTCCAGTGTTATCTGGGGATCTATGGCTGTGGCAATTGCCTTTGGCCTGGCTGGCGCTACGGTCTTAACATTACTGGTACTGCCGGTCATGTATGCCGCCTGGTATAAAGCCCAGCCCGCCACCGCCCGGCAAAGTTCTGCCAATACCAGCACAACCAACCAGTCTGTTTGATTTATCCGATGGTAAGGAAGCTTTGGGGTTAAATACCCATATATTACATTGTACAAGGAGTTGATTCATCATGGGCGTCCCGTATAAGAAAATTTTAGTTCCGGTGGACGGTTCCAGCCATTCGCTCAGGGCATTGTCGCATGCAGCGGCGCTGGCCCGGGCCTGGACTGCGGAAATCACCATTCTTTACGTATCGGTTCTAGCGCAGCAAGTCCCTTTGTACGACCAGGTCAAGGGAGCCAAAATCCCGCCCAACCCATCTACCGATCCTGCAGACTTTGCCAAAACAATCCTGCTCGAAGCGGTCAAGCAAGTCCCGGAAGGCGTTTTCGTGGAAACTTACAACGAGCTGGGCGAACCACGTACTGCCATTACCGACTTCGCCGCGCACAACGGCTATGATATTATCGTCATCGGCAAGCGGGGCTTAGGCGCAATTTCCGGCTTGCTCCTGGGAAGCGTCAGCACTTACGTTCTCCATCATTCCACTTGCCCGGTTTTGGTTGTTAAATAGTTTGCGTTCACCCGCAGCCGGCGGCCGCGGCCTAATAACCTTGCCAGGCTGCCGGACACCCCCTGGGCAATCGCCTGTGCCCGTAGACGCCGGCTGGCAGCCCTCGCTGAGCCCGGCAGCCACTGCACCGAACTCCGGCGATCACAAACTAAAAATAGCTGCGCGAAGACTGCGTCAGCTATTTTTAGTGGTACTATCCGGTTCAGTCTTTAGTCGCAAGACTCTTTTTATTAGGGTTGTATTTATTGGCAGTAACTAATATCGCCGTTTCTTCCAGGGCGGATAACAGGGCCATAGTAAATACGGGGATCACAAGATACAGCGGCATGTAGCCCAAGAATACACAACCAGGCAAAGCAAGATAGAGAGCCAACCCTGACGCCTTGTTCCCATAAGAATGCAGCATGCCCCATTGCTTAAACTTAATTTTTGTTATCAAGAAATTGGCTGCCCGCACTAGGATTACAACCAGGGCACCTGTCAGGACCAGCCTATCGGAAAGAATACCGGTGCGCAAGAAAAGAATGGCCAGAACAATAGCCCAAAAAATCACATCCGCCAGGCTGTCCAGCTTAGCACCTAACGTTGTTGCGGCGTTGTACTTGCGCGCTATATAGCCATCGGCAATGTCGGTAATGCCGCACAAAACATAAGTTGCGGCAAATAAACCAGGTGATTCTGCAAGCGGCGGCAGCACTAAAGCCAAGACAATGCGCAAACCGGATAGCAGGTTAGGTAATCGTTCCATAATAAAAACCTCGCCCTAACAGCCTTTAATTATAGCATACTGCTCCCACCGGGTTTTATTCGCTGCAGCGCAGGCGGGCATAGCTCACAGTTACAGGGTTGTTCCGGATATATGGGGCCTATCGCTGCTGCAGGAAGGCCATAAATTCCTGGTGAATATAGCCGCTGTCCCGCAAGCCCTGCTTGTAGGCGATTTCCGCCGACTGGCCCGACTCCAGGGCGGTGAACGACTCCAGGGCCATGACCAGGTCAAGCAATTCCGGGTACTGGTCCTTCAGTTTCCCGGCCAGTTTCAGCAGCCGGTTCAGGTGGACGTTGACCTCATGGACCGTCTTGCTGTAGCCGGCATCGTTGGTTTCGGCCAGTTTGAGGATCTTGTCCACCCTGGTAAAGAGATACTGATTAAAGGTCTCGTGTAAGATGCTTTGCAGCATCAGCCGGTCCGCCTGCTCCGCCCCGGGCGGCGGCAGTTCCCGCGCCGGCGCTGCCGGCAGGGCGGATGTCGGCCGGGGACAAGCGGCTGAACCGGAACCCGTTATTTCAGACATGTATATACCCCCTATATTCAGACTGCGGCCGGTAGGGCCGTCAGCTTTTTTATAGGGGAAATTAAAAAGACGCATGCAAAGGGTTTACCCTACACATGCGTCCTGGTTCGATGTCTGTTACATACTCAGCGCCAATAAGCCGGCATACCCGGCCTGAACAATAAGGCGCAGCCACGAACCGCAGGGTTCGGCTGGCCCTGGTGCTGCTCAGCAGCGGCTGAGGCTAGAATCATTTGCTGCGTCCAGTCGCACTCCCAGCCCGGCGTCGCCGGCGGCAACGGCTATTAACCCCGCGCTCCCCCGCTTGTGCCGCAGTAGAAGGGCGGTGTATAATAGAAATGTCGTCGTGGACAGCTTGGCTGTTACGTGTAGGTGCCTGTTCACCTTGCGCGGGCCTGAAAGTGCGCTAACACTTTCAGGTCACGGCGACTTTTTAATTTCCACCTATTTCTAATTATAGCCTGTTTGCGGTAAAATGCAAGTACAGATGAACTGGCGGGAGCGCTTGACAGGTAAGATATTTTATTGTCTGCCTTCCACGGCAAGTCAAAAATCCCGACTAACGCGTTTCAGCGCAGCTGACTGCTTTAACCTTCTGTAAATAAACCCCTGTTGTTGACCACAGGGGTTTATTTACTGGCATATGGGGGCAAAGCCAGCATCGAAGCTCACACTGCGGTTTCTTACATCGGCTGTGCCCCGGTCTTTGTTCACAAATAGAAAACCATTTTAAAGTAATCTTTATTATTGTGCCGTTGCAGAAATAACAAAACAAAGGCCTGCAGGACCAATCCTGCAAGCCTTTGTTTTTGTTAATTTGGTGCGGGAGACAGGAATTGAACCTGCACGCCTCACGGCGCTAGATCCTAAGTCTAGTGCGTCTGCCAGTTCCGCCACTCCCGCATTGGCTTTGCAGCTTTGCCGCAAAAAGTTTATATCAATCTAGCAGCAATACTGCTATGTTGATATCATTGGTGACCCACCCGCGACTCGAACGCGGGACACCCTGATTAAAAGTCAGGTGCTCTACCGACTGAGCTAGTGGGTCGACGTATACATGCCGGCAAGCGGCATAGTGCAACTCTACAAGAGGGAGGCATCCTCCCATTGAATCCAGCGGCAACAGGAGAAAATGCCAAGCCACGCTCGCAGCTGCCTTATAAATAGAGTTCATTGGCAGGGGCGGCTGGACTCGAACCAACGCATGACGGAGTCAAAGTCCGTTGCCTTACCGACTTGGCGACGCCCCTACAGGTAAGAAAAACTTGGGGTGACTAGAGGGGTTCGAACCCTCGAATAACGGAGCCACAATCCGCCGTGTTAACCACTTCACCATAGCCACCATGTAAACATCGCTTAGCGACAGAACTTATTCTATCATGCCAAAATCATTATGTCAAGCACCCTGGCGATAAAAAACAAGCCCCGGTCTGGGCAATAGTTAACTGCCCCGGCCCCTGTGTTTACGCCGGTCAACCGCCCTGTGCTTTTAACGCTGTTTAGACTTGGCCCGGCTTGTCGGGGCAGCCTGCATTGGGTCATCAGGCCAGGGATGTTTCGGGTACCTTCCCATCAAATCCCGTTTTACCTCATAATAGGTTTTAGACCAGAAATTAGCCAAATCCTGCGTCACCTGCACAATCCGCCGGGCCGGTGACAGCAAATGCAGGGTTAAGCAGACCTTGCCGCCGGCAATGCGCGGTGTTTCGCCAAGTCCGAACAGTTCCTGAATCTTAACCGCCAGCACCGGCTGAGCGGGATTGCTGTAATCTATAGCAATTCTTTGCCCGCTGGGCACGGTCAGCTGCGCCGGCGCGCAGGCATTAAGCCGCCGCAGCTGCTCCCGGGTAAGCAGGGCTGCTACTATAGACGCAAGGTTTAACTGCGCCAGCTGCGCCCGACTGGTCAGGCCATACACGTATGGCCCCAGCCAGTTTGCGAGCTCGGCCAGCAGCCTCTCGTCGGAAACATCCGGCCAGCCCGGTTCGTGCCGGTGAATAAACAGCAGTCGCTGCCGCAGTTGCCGCGCCTCCTTGGACCAGGGCAGGATAGTCAGGCCCTCGCCGGCGATCCCGCCTAACAGGGCGGCTAAAACAGCGGCCTGATCAGGAGCGGGATCAGGATTTTCTTTTAGAATCAGCGTCCCCAACCGCTCCCAGGCCCTGGCCCGCACTGCCTGCACCGCTTCATCCCAAACCACGGTTGTTCCACTGACAATTTGCTGAGCCAGGCCCCCCCGCAGTTGTTCCAAAGTGACAGGCGCGGCCAGAAAAATCCGGCTGTCGCTGCCTTGTCCGTCAAGATCGGCAGCCACGATATAGGCATTGTGGGCCAGCGGCTGCGTCGCCGCTAACATGGCGCCACGCCCGTTCTCCAACAGAAATTTGCCAGTGCCCCGCTGCTGCCCGATTCTGTCCGGATAGGCCAAAGCCGTGACCAGGCCGCAGGCCTCAATATCCTCGCGGTCGTTGGCAGCAAGCCCGAATTGCTGCTTAAGCAGCCTGCTTGCCTGGATAATCCGCCGGCCCAAAGCGGCATCGACAGCTTGCCTGTCCGGCCAGGCCGGGTTGTTTTTATTGGTTTCCAGCTTACGGAGCGCATCGACCCGCAGGCGCAAATCGATATCAGCCCCACTGAAAAAATCCCGTTCACTGAGAATTGCCGCCAGCTCACAGGCCAGGCCGCCAAAACCAAGCGCTGCGGCCCTAAGAATCATATGCGCCAGGCGCGGCTGCAACCCACTGCGGACGATTTGACGCCCATGGCCGGTGATAGTGCCATTGGCCATTGCGCCCAAGCGGACAAGCAGTTCGCAGGCCTTGGCAAAGGCGGCGGCCGGCGGTGCATCCAGCCATTGCAGCTGCCCGGGATCAGTAACGCCCCAGGCTGCCAGTTCCAGCGCCAGCGCGGTCAGATCGGCGGCCAGAATCTCCGGCGTAGCGGCCGGCTCTAAATATAAATCTTCCTGCCGGGTCCAGAGCCGGAAACAGATACCCGGTCCCAGCCGTCCGGCCCGGCCGCGCCGCTGGTCGGCAGATGACCGCGATACCCGCACGGTTTCCAGGCGCGTCAAGCCGGTACGGGCTGAAAAACGCGGCACACGCATTAAACCGCTGTCGATAACAATACGGACCCCTTCTACGGTAAGGCTTGTTTCGGCAATAGAGGTGGCCAGAACAATCTTACGCTCCCCCTGCGCACTCGGTAGGATAGCCAAATCCTGGGCAGCCAGCGATAAACCGCCATACAGGGGGGCAAGCTGCACATGGTTGCCAAGTCCCGCCTGCAGCAGTCCGGCCTGAACACGCCGGATTTCCCCGGCACCGGGCAAAAATACCAATACATCGCCCGGACCGGCAGCAAGAGCGCTGCCTACGGCCTTCACCACCGCAGCTTCAAGCCGGTCTTCCGGCCGGCGCTCCCAGTAATGAGTCGCAACCGGATGAGCCTGGCCGCTGCCGCAGATTACCGGGGCGCCGCCCAGCAGCGCGGCCACGGCCTCCGCTTCAGTCCCCAGGGTTGCCGACATGATCAGCAACCGCAGGTCCTCCCGCAAAACCGCTTGGGCCTCCAGTGCCAGCGCCAGCCCCAGATCAGCCTGCAGGCTGCGCTCATGAAATTCATCAAATATAATTAATCCTACCCCGGCCAAGGCTTGGTCAGCCTGGAGCATGCGGGTAAGTATCCCTTCCGTAATCACCTCAATGCGCGTAGCCGGTCCGGCGCAGCTGTCCAGCCGGACCCGGTACCCCACCGTTTCCCCCACTTGCTCGTCCAGCATTTGCGCCATATAGCGGGCAGCCGCCCGCGCTGCCAGCCGCCGCGGCTCAAGCATCAGGATGCGCTGGCCCCTAAGCCAGGCTTCGTTCCTAAGGGCCAGGGGAATGCGGGTCGTCTTGCCTGAGCCCGGCGGCGCCACCAGCACAGCGTTGGCCCGGACAGTAAGGGCTGATTTAAGATCAGGCATTATATCATCAATAGGAAGCCGGTTCATTTGTCACCTCATAAATAGGAACAAGTACTGTTATTTATTATTATAGCGGAAAAATGAAACCGTACAAACCACTTTTGCGGCTGCACGGTTTACTCGCTGATTAAAGTTTAGTCGCAACTACACAACTGATACCTTTGAGCGTATAATCCTCTTTGCTCCCCTGATTAATAGCCGGCACATACAGATCAACCTCCCTGAACTCCCGCACAGCATAGGAAACATTCAAATAGGTAGCGTTTCCCAGCTTGCGGCTGACCCCGGCTTCCCAGAATAACGTGTCGCTGCCGGCAATGTAGGCGGCAAACAGGGAGTACTTATCGTCAAGCTGCTTGGACCCTGTTAAGCCAAAATGCAGACCTGAGACTTTGGCATCACTGATCAGGCTATTATAAGATACCTTATTCTGCACCCAGCCGGTAACAAGGGAGAGTTCGGGACTCAGCCTGTACAGCAGGTTAACTTCCTGTAAATCCGAAACGCCGTGAAGCGTGCGGCCGAGCGCCGAAAAGTCTTCTGATACAAAATGCCCGCCTTTGTACTGCAGCGCAAAATTGTCGCCCAAACCGGCAGCAACCCCGTACTTAAAGCCGGATTTGCCATCAACCGAATCGTCGATTGCCCCTTTGCCATTAAAAGTTGAGTTTAATGTGCTGCCAAACTCAACGGTTAGTGCCCCCGGAGTATAATCAACCGACGGCGATGCCAATGCCGCTGTGCCTGCGAAAATGAGGCCCACTGTTGCTGCTATGATTTTTTTCAAGAACATTCTTCCCCCTCTGACTTTTAAAAGCTGGATATATTAGCTGGTTCTTATACCCACTCCTATATGATACCACAAAAAAGCCAGATGTAAATCGGAGACTACACAGTCAGCGCCTGATTTGGAGAAATGCGTTCCCTTACTTCACCGCAGGCATAACTGCTCTACCGGGCAAAGCCGGCAGGCCTGCCCTTATGCCACTGCCAGGCGGTGGCAATGATCTTGCGGATATCCGTATACCCGGGCTGCCATCCCAAAGCCTGGCGAATTTTCTCCGCGCTGGCGACCAACACCGCCGGATCACCGGTGCGGCGGCCGGCCACCGCCGTAGGTATTTCACAGCCTGTTACCGCCTCTGCGTTCTCGATGATCTCCTTGACAGTGAAGCCATTGCCATTGCCAAGATTGTATATATCCGATGCATGCCCGTTATGGAGGGCTTTGAGGGCCAGGACATGCGCCTGCCCCAAATCGTTTACATGAATATAATCCCGCACGCACGTACCGTCTTTAGTGGGATAATCATCACCAAAAATCTTAAGCTTGTCTTGGCGGTCCAGGCAGGCCCGGAGCACCAGCGGCACCAAATGGGTCTCCGGCTGGTGGTCTTCGCCAATGTCGCCGGCCTCGTCGGCCCCGCAGGCATTAAAGTAGCGCAGGGCAATATAGTTGAGACCATACGCCCGGGAATAATCAGCCATCGCGTTTTCCATGATTAGCTTTGTCCGGCCATAGACATTTGTGGGATTTTTGCCGGCGGTTTCCGTGATAGGTGAGGTTTCCGGCTCGCCATACACGGCCGCGGTCGATGAGAATACCAGTTTATTTACGCCGGTTGCCAGCATAACATCCAGCAGGTTTAACGTGCCGGCAACATTATTATGATAATAGTCCCGTGGCCGGAGCAGGGAAACACCGACAAGGCTATAGGCCGCAAAGTGGACAACCGAGCTGATTCCATACTGCTTAATGGTAGCGGCAAGCAGGCTGCTGTCAAAAATGTCGCCTTCGACAAAGATACTGTTTTTTACTGCATCCCGGTGGCCTGTAACCAGATTATCATATACGACAACCTCACTGCCGGCCTTTTCCAGCAGCCGTACGGTATGTGAACCAATATAGCCGGCGCCGCCGGTTACCAAAACACGCATGCTAATGCCCCCAAATCAAAAATAGTGAAGAGCTCCGCCCTACTTCGCCTTCCACTCACTACAAAGAACTTTATTAGATATATTTTATTTAGTCGCCTGTATAGTATTCAGCATCACTGCTAAAAGTCCTTTTTACCTGAAATTGCAACAGCAAAAAGGACTTGGTTCAAACCAAGCCCCAATTTATATAGCATGTCAGTTAATTAATCGGCACTAGTGCCTGCCAGATAGTCAATAAATTGCTTGGCAAGCCGGCCCGAACGCCCGGAGTGCGACATTTCCCAGCGCAAGGCCGCTGACCGCAGCTCCTCACGGGGCAGTTCAATCCGGTTCCTCCTGGCAATCTCTTCCACCATGCTGAAATACTGTTCCTGATTAGGCAATGTATAAAACAGGGTGATGCCAAAACGGTCGGCAAGCGAAATTTTTTCATTAACCGTATCCTGCCGGTGCAGCTCACTGCCTTCCCGGTCGTCCCAGGTCTCTTTAATCAGATTCCGCCTGTTAGAAGTCGCATAAATCAAGACATTATCCGGCCTCACCTCGACCCCGCCGTCAATAAGGGATTTTAACACCTTATATTCAGCCTCATGCTCTTCAAAGGATAAATCATCAATAAAAACGATGAATTTTTTGCCCCACTGCCGCAAAATTTTCATAATCTCGGGGATTTGTTTAAAATCAGCTTTGGCTATTTCAATAATCCTGAGCCCCTGACTGGCATAACGGTTGACCACTGCTTTTACCGAAGACGACTTGCCGGTCCCCCGGGCGCCGACCAGCAGCACATTATTAGCCGGCTTACCGTTTATAAAAGCCTCCGTATTGCGGACAAGTTCGGCCTTTTGATATTCATAGCCAATGATATCGCTTAACCGGACAGGATCGGTATGACCGATACCGGCAAGCGCCCGTTGTTCCCCATCCCATTTAAAGGCATGATAGCCGGCTAACCGGCCGCAGCCGTAACGGTTGTAATACTCGCTGAGGGCCTTAACGACAGCCGCCGGTGTCTGGCTTGCCGCAACGTCCAGAAATATCGTCCTGAGCAAATTAAGATGCGGAAGTCCCGCCGGCCTGCTGCCCTGTACCCCGCTTACAGGCCGGTAGTCGGCAACAACGGCATCGACTTCAGCCCCTAACCCCCTGGCCATGCCGGCCTTAAAGGCCTCTTTGAAAATAACAACATCATGGGCAGCAGCCTGCGCCAGGCTGGTCCCGGCCCGGACCCCGTCCTTGCCGGCAACGCGGCTGAAGATATTCTCATCAGCCCCGATTAATGCTAACAGATAGTTTTCCGGGATATTGCCTGCCACCTGGTTTATTTCCGCCCATTCAATTAAACGGGCACCAATGGCATACTGGCTGCCGGCTGGCCCCTGGCTGCCGGGCGACCAAAGCCCCTTTACAATAGTATCATTCAGTATGTTCCGGTAAATCAGCAGATTCTCCAGTTTGCCGCCGCCTTCTGTCACAATAACGCCTCCCGTAATGGCAAAGTATCTTACTCGATAAACCGGTCAATCGGCTGGCCGGGATAAACCATCGGTTTAACAATCAGGTCTGTTTCAATATCAACAATAATTACAGTTGGCACTGCCGACGCCAGCGCTTGACGAAAAGCGGCTGTAAATTGCGCCTGTGTAGACGCTGACAAAGCCACTGCCCCGCAGGCCCTGACAAACCCGGCGAAATCAAATTCCGGCAGGAGGGTGGAGGAATAACGCTTATCAAAAAACAATTGCTGCCATTGCCGTACCATCCCCAGAGAGCGGTTATTCAGCAGCACACAGGTTAACGGCAGCTGTTGATTGACGACAGTATGCAGCTCCATCCCTGTCATCTTAAAAGCACCGTCACCGGCAATCACCACTATTTTTTTATCAGGACAGCCGGCCTGGGCCCCCATTGCCGCCGGCAAACCAAACCCCATCGTCCCCAGGCCGCCGGAGGTTATCCAGTTGCGCGCGCCCTGGATGGTAAGGTGCTGGGCCGCCCACATCTGATTCTGGCCGACATCAGTAACCCAGGCAACCGGCAGCTCGGCTGTTGCTGCCGACATATGGCGCATAATCCAAGGCGGGGTCAGCTCCTGGCCGCCAGCAAAGGGCGGAAACTGCTGCTGCCAGTGAGCAATCTGCTCCTGCCAGGGAAGCAGGTGCTGCTTGTTCGTTGGCAGGCAAGCAGCCAGTTGTGCCAGCGCCGGCCCCAGGTCGCCGGCAATCGTAATATCAGCCGTTATATTCTTATCAAACTCGGCCATATCAATATCAAAATGAATGACAGTCTTGCCTGTCGCATACTGCTTGGGATCACCGGTTACCCGGTCACTAAAGCGGGTCCCCACCGCCACAATAACATCAGCATGGGTTACGGCCAGGTTAGCGGTTTTATGCCCGTGCATCCCTGTCAGCCCCAGCAGCTGGGGATGGGCGGGGGGAATAACCCCCAGGCCCATCAGCGTGCTGACTACCGGCATACCGCTGCAGGCCGCAAGCTGCAGGACCTGCTGCTCAGCCTGAGCGGCTTTAACACCGCCGCCGATAATCAGGACCGGCTGCCGGGCCGCCGCCAAAACCCTGCCGGCGGCCTGCACCTGTTCCGCCGGCGGGCTGACCGCCGCCGGTGCCTGCCAGTGGTCAGCAGCTATTTCCGGGCAATAATCAGTTGAGCCTAACAGAATATCGCGGGGAACATCGACAAGCACCGGACCGGGACGCCCGCCGGCGGCAATAGCAAATGCCTGCTGGAGCGTCTCTGCCAGCCTATTGATATCCCTGACAAGAAAGTTATGTTTAGTGACCGGCATTGTAATCCCGGTAATATCAATCTCCTGAAAAGCGTCTCTGCCCAGCAAAGAAGTGGCTACCTGCCCGGTAATGGCCACCACCGGCGAAGAATCCATAAATGCGGTGGCCAGACCTGTAACCAAATTAGTCGCCCCCGGGCCGGATGTGGCAATACAGACGCCCACGCGGCCTGTAGCCCGGGCATAGCCGTCAGCAGCATGGGCTGCCCCCTGCTCATGTACCGGCAGAATATGCCGTAGCGGCGCATCATACAACGCATCATATAAGGGCATGATCGCCCCGCCGGGATAGCCGAACACCGTATCAACCCCCAGACGGAGCAAACTATCAACAATTATCCTGCTGCCTGTAAGTTTCATTACTAGTTAGCCTCCCATACAGCGATCCTCAACCTTGACCACATCAACCAGCTTGGCAACATGACTCAATAATTGCCGGGGCGCTGCCTGGCTAGTAACCACCGCCGTAACCTGAACCTGCCCCTGACAGCTGTCAGGTTCCACCGAAAGACTTTCAATGACATAACCGCGCCGGTATAAAAGCCCTGTCAGCCGCACAAGTGAATCTCCCTGCCTTTTCAGTATAATTGAAATCCCCTGTTTCATAATACGCCAACGCCCCTTTCAAATGTAAAACCGCCCCTGTTGTATAGGTATAAACCTATACAACAGGGGCGGAAATATCCGCGGTACCACCCTGTTTTTTACACTCATCCACCGGCTATCACCGGCTGCTCTGTTAACGTAGAGCCTGCGCCCCGGCTTAGAATGCTCCGCAACTGAGCTGCGGATCACGTTGGGCGGGGAGTTCATGGGTGATTTAGAATAGCCGCGCCGCACCGGTTCGCACCAACCACCGGCTCTCTGTAACGGACTTTGCGGGTATTCCGCTCCCAGTCATCACTGTTCTGAGTACACTATTTATTTTGTCCTCACTTCAAATACATGATTGCATTTCAACTAAACTTTGTATACATTATCCCAGAGTCAGAGCGTAATGTCAAGAGCCTTTTGTTACATTTTCTCCTGTTTTTTTATATTATTCCGGCTGCACTGTAATGGGCACTGTACGCCGCAAAGATTTGCCGGCCGACAGCCGGACGGAGCCGGCTGCTTTTTCAGTGCATACAGTTTTTCGATCTGACCGGCGGTCAATTCCTGTGCGCAGCCTAATTGCCTGGATAAAAAAGTAAGCTTGGCATAAAACTCCACCGATTCCAGTTTATGATAGGCCGTAATCAAATCAGCGCCCCAGGCCAATGCCCCATGATTCGCCAACAGCACGGCGTCAAAATTTTTCAGGTAAGGGGCCACAGCCGCCGGTATTTCATTGGTAGAGGGGGTCCCGTACCCGGCTACCGGCACACAGCCCAGCGCAACAATGGCCTCGGCAACCAACGGCTGATTGAGCGGCATACGGGCAATAGCGAACGTAGTGGCATACGGCGGATGAGCATGCACAACAGCCCGCACATCCGGCCGGTCTTTATAAACCTGCAGATGCATTTTCAGTTCGGAGGAAGGCTGCCAGTCAGCGTGGGCCATAGTCACATTGCCTGCCAGATCAACCTTGATCATCATGGCCGGCGTCATAAACCCCTTGCTCACTCCGGTCGGCGTGGTAATAAGCTCACGCTCGTTCAATTTTACTGTAATATTGCCATCATTGGCGGCAACAAAGCCACTGTCATACATGCGCTTGCCAATCAGGCATATTTGCTGTTTAATTGCCTGCTCGTCCAAAGCCTCACTCTCCCGTTAATCCCATACTGAAGAAATTATTTCTGACAGACAGGGCAATAAAAAGCGTTTCTGCCGCCCACTCGTTTTGTCTCAATCGGCTGGCTGCAGACTAAGCAGGGCTGGCCTGTCCGGTAAGCGACCTGGAGGTACGGTTCGAAGCCGCCGGTAACATTGTCGTCGGAAGCAAACTTCTCCTCATACACCCCGCCTAAGGCTATCGCCCTGGCTAAAATGTCCCGGATGCAGTGGTATAGCTGCCGCCGTTCGGCGGCGGTCAGCTGTGAGGCCTTGCGTTCCGGCCTAATCCGGCTGCAAAACAGCGCCTCATTGGAATATACGTTGCCAATGCCGGCAATAAACTCCTGATCAAGCAGCAGCGGCTTGATCATCCCCTTGCGCGGTGCGAGCAATTCCAGAAACTTCTCCAGGGTAAAATCCGCCGCCAGCGGTTCCGGCCCCAGCCCGGCCAGTTCCGGCATAGCTGCTGGATTTACGGTAGGCACCAGATGCAGATAGCCCAGATTAAGCTTAAAAAAAGCTAAACGCTGGCCTGAATTTAGCTCCAGCATCACGCTTGGCTTCCCGGCCGGCTCTTCGCCAGGATAAAACAACTGCACAAAACCTTCCAACATAAAGTGCACAAGCAGGGAGTGCCCGTTCGCCAGGCTAATGATGATCTGCTTCGCCCGCCTGCCGATAGCGGTGATCTGTTGGCCGGTTATTAGGGCAATAAATTCCGCACCAGGCACATTAAGAGCTTTTTCCCGGTTGACAATCACTTTTTCAATGGCCTGCCCCTGTACCTTATGTTCAAGATGAGCCCTGACAGTTTCAATCTCAGGAATTTCAGGCATAAAATATCCCTTCCCTAATTTTGGTTTCCCGCCGGGTTGCGGCCGGTCAACGTCGGCTGACCGGCCGGGATTAAGACCCGGCTTAGATCCTTTTGCCTTAGCGCCGAAGGCCGGAACATCAAATAATACGCCAGATCACTGGTAAACCCCAGATCCGCCAAGGCGACCTGTTTTGCCGGATCATCATTGTAGATAGTGGTGCTGATAACCCCCCGGCAGCCATCGGCGATGAGAATACTGCCGGCTTTCTCGATGATGCCCCGCCGCAGCTGTTCATGCGCCGGATGAAGGATAAGGCTGAAAACATGGCTGTCGGCTTTAAAATAACTGTTAATTGTCAGCAGGGCCACAATGTTACCCTGCTGCTCCACCACATAGTCTTTTTGCCGCTTGCGCATCAGCTTATTCTTAACCCATTCCAGGTTTCTAACCATCAAACTTGGATTGAATTCACCATAAGTCCGTTTAATCACCCGCCGCAGTGTCAAGGGAACTGATTCCAGATATAAACGGTAGAGTTTGGCCCTGTCCCTGGCCCGGAGTTCGCGCAAACCGCTGATAGCCTCCAGCTCAGGGCCGTCGGGACGCAATGCTTTTTCATAATGCAGAATTTGCGTGATTTGGTTAAACCCCAGCCGCCGGTAAAAGCGGTAAGCTGGGTTATCAACCCGGACTTCAAGCACAACATCGTAATCATTGACATCAGCCACATCTTTCAGCAGCTTGGTAAGCACCCAGGTGCCCAGCCCCAGCCCCCGGTACTGTTTGCTGAAGGCGATATAGTCGACATGCAACTGGGTGGGGTTAAGGCTGGAAAGCTGAATAAACCCGATAACCTGGCCTGCTGTTTTTATCACATAGATATTAAAATGATTTTTAATCCAGGTTGAGAATTTGCTCAAGGGGTGCAGAATATAGTAAAACTGCCTGGTACGGTGAATGCGGCGTCTAATCTGCCCGGTATCAATCTCATCGCCAAAAGCACTGGCAAATAATTGTTCCAGTTGCTCCAAATCCGGTCGCTGTACCTTTTCAATTGTCATATGCTCGAAGGTGTTAGCAGACATGTCCTATTCTCCTGTATTAGTTTATTCAACTATATAGTATCCTCTAAGGATTCTATTATTATTACAGCATTCTAGCCCGCGGGCCGCAAATCCTGTTCTGAGCCTGGAAAAAAAAGACTGCAAAAAAAAGAGACTGCTTACTGCCGCTTGGATGAGCATTGACTCCGCATCACAAGCCATAGTAGGACAATCTCTTTTTCCACTATTAATGTATCGCCTTGTTCTTAACCTTGCCGCCCCATACGTCGGGGACTTCCTGAATCGCCGCAACAGCCCCTTCCTCTTTTTCCCACACCGCCTCATTCCGGGGCTGAGGCGCAATTATGCCGGCAGCCGCTGCCTGTTACTTGCCATACAAGGCCGCCAGGAGTTTCTTGACCTCGGCATTTGCCAGATACTCATCATAAGTCATCGTGCGGTCAACTATACCGTTAGGCGTAATTTCAATGATACGGTTGGCAATGGTCTGAATGAACTGATGGTCATGGGATACAAACAACAGCGTGCCCTCATAGTTTGTCAGCCCGTTGTTCAATGAGGTGATTGACTCTAAATCCAGGTGATTTGTCGGCTCATCCAGCAGCAAGACATTAGCGCCGCTTAACATCATTCTGGCCAACATGCACCGGACTCTTTCCCCGCCGGACAGGACGCTGGCTTCTTTCTGGCTTTCCTCGCCGGAAAACAGCATTCTCCCCAAAAAACCCCGGATAAAGGATTCTTCCTGGTCACGGGAAAACTGGCGCAGCCAGTCGACAAGATTCAGATCAACACCGTCAAAATACTGGGAGTTGTCCTTGGGGAAATAGGCCTGGCTTGTTGTGACACCCCATTTAAAAGAACCGCTGTCAGCCTCCACTTCTCCCATTAAAATTTTGAACAGCAAGGTCTTAGCCGCCCCGGCCGGACCGACAAAGGCAATTTTATCCCCTTTGTTTACGAGGAAACTGATATCATGTAATACCTGTTCACCTTCCACTTTTTTGCTGATGTTTTCGACAGTCAGCAATTGCGCCCCGGCCTCGCGGTCAGGCTTAAAAGCCACATACGGATATTTGCGGGAGGAAGGCCTGATATCATCAAGCGTAATTTTTTCCAGCAGTTTTTTACGGGAAGTCGCCTGTTTGGATTTAGACGCATTAGCACTGAAACGCTGGATAAAATTTTGCAGGTCTTTAATCTTTTCCTCTTTTTTCTTATTGGCTTCCTTGGCCAGCTGCAGGGCCAGCTGACTGGATTCCAGCCAGAAATCATAATTGCCCACATAGAGTTGAATGTTCTGGAAATCAATATCGGCAATATGGGTGCATACCTGGTTTAAAAAATGCCGGTCATGGGATACAACAATGACAGTGTTCGGGAAATCAGCCAGAAAATCCTCCAGCCAGGCAATCGACTCAATGTCCAGGTGGTTTGTCGGTTCGTCCAGCAGCAAAATGTCAGGATTGCCAAACAGCGCCTGCGCTAACAGCACCCTGACTTTTTCGTTGCCGCTGATTTCCCCCATTTTTAGCTGATGGAGGTCTTCGGTAATCCCCAGGCCGTTTAACAGCTTGGCGGCTTCGGTTTCCGCATCCCAGCCGTTCAATTCAGCGAACTCGCACTCCAGTTCCGATACCCGGATGCCGTCTGCATCGGAAAAGTCCGGTTTGGCATACAGGCTGTCCTTTTCTTCCATAATGGCATACAGACGGCCATGCCCCATAATAACGGTTTTTAAAACCTCGAACTCATCAAATTCATAGTGATTTTGTTTAAGCACTGCCAGCCGTTCGCCCGGGGTAATAGCGACCTCGCCGGTGGTCGGCTCAATTTCACCGGACAATACCTTGAGCAAAGTCGATTTACCGGTGCCGTTGGCGCCGATAAGACCATAGCAGTTGCCGGGGGTAAACTTTATATTGACATCCTTAAACAGAACGCGCTTGCCAAATTGCAGTGTCAGCTTATTCGTACTAATCATCGTTAATTACCTATCTTTCCTAAATATTACTTACGAAGTGTAATTGTACCATATTATTGCCCAAAAAGAAAGACTAAGCCCGCCAGAGGGTAAGCTTAGTCCTCAATATCCATGTATAGCCCGGCATCAGTCGGCTAAACCCTATTTGCCTATCGGGCTTGCGCTTATGATTTTACCGGTGCTTGCTGAAATAATCCAGCGCGACTTCCGGGAACAGGGCGTAAGACAATACATCTTCCGTCGCTGCGTTCGGGTACCCTTTCGCTGCCAGTTCCTGCCGGAGGGCATCCATCTGCGGCGCAATGTCATCAGCCGGGCGGTAAGTAATAACAGGCTCATCGCCAACGATCATTTTTCTGAATTCAGGGTCTATCGGCGCCGGCGTACGTCCGTACTTGCCCCGGACAAGGTCCTTAACCTCCCTGGGAATGACCTTATAACGCCCCAGCATTACATTGAAGGCCGACATCGAGCCTGTAATCTGGCTGGTCGGCGTAACCAGCGGCGGGTAGCCAAGCTCGGCCCGTACTTTGGGCATCTCTTCCAGCAATGCCGGATATTTATCAGCCATGCCCTGTTCTTTCATCTGATTCAGAAGATTGGACAGCATACCGCCGGGTATCTGGAAGGATAACACCTTGGTATCGATATCTATAGCCGTATTCAGATTAAAATCCCCGGACAACGCCTTTTTTACAGCCCGGAAATGGTCGGCAATGGGATAGAGGTTTTCCTTCTTAATGCCCGTATCGCGCGCAGTACCTTCCAAGGCGGCAACAATCGCCTCCGTAGCCGGCTGCGAAGTGCCCAGGGCAAAGGGAGACAAGGCACAGTCAATAATATCAACCCCGGCCTCAATCGCCTTCAGATAGGTCATGGAGGCCATACCGCTGGTATAGTGGGTATGCAGTTGTATGGGAATGGTGATCTCGGCTTTAAGCGCTTTCACCAGCTCATAGGCCGCATAGGGCGCCAGCAGGCCTGACATATCTTTAATACAGATAGAGTCGGCGCCAAGCTCAACCAGGTCTTTCGCCACTTTTATGAAGCTTTCCTGATTGTGATAGGGGCTGATCGTATACACAAAAGCGCCCTGCACATGGGCACCGGCGGCCTTAGAGGCCTGCATAGCCACTTCCAGATTACGAACGTCATTTAATGCGTCGAAGTTCCGGATAATCCGCACGCCATTATCCACGGCGCGATTGACAAATTCCCGCACAACATCGTCGGCATAATGGTTATAGCCGAGAACATTTTGCCCGCGCAGCAGCATTTGAATGGGCGTCTTTTTCAGGTATTGCCGCAGGGTGCGGAGCCGTTCCCACGGGTCTTCCCCCAGGAAACGCAAACAGCTGTCAAAAGTTGCCCCGCCCCAGGCCTCCAGCGCATGAAAACCCGCCTCGTCAAGCTGCTCCAGCATAGGAATCATGTCGGTAATCCGCATACGGGTGGCTGCCAGGGATTGATGGCCGTCCCGCAGTACAGTCTCCACGATTTTTACAGGCTTATTATTCATTTTTTTAGCTCCCTTCCCTCTATCTATCCACATTGCTCTCAACCAAATACAGAAAATAGGTAGCCGCCAGCAGATCGGCCCCACCGCCGGGGCTGACGTTCCGTTCAATAAATGTCATATCAAGGGCGGCAGTCTGTGCTCGGCCGCGCGCTGTCAGCATACCGCCATTCTTGATAATCAACCTGGCCTGCTGCTGTACCTCGCCTAACACCGCCGGGTCATGGCGGTGTAAAATAGTGGTGTCCTCGACAACTGACATTAAACTCAACAGGGTATGTACCAAAGCATCATTCACTGACAGTCCCTGGCCTAATGCCGCCTTTAATACCGGCAGGCCCTGTGTTCTGATACTGGGCATGCCTGCTTCCATTTCCCCGCGAATGCCGGTAACGCCGTAGGTAACATATAGTTTTTCACCGGCCGTGAGGCTGGCCCCTGCTCGTCCGGTTTTCAGCGGTACCAGTTCGCGGGCCACAATCCCGCTCGTTATCGCGGCTGCCGTGTCCAAAATCTGCTCAGCGGCAGTAACAGCGGACTGCCGCGAGCGATAAGCAGTGGCAGCCGTAAGGATACCAAGCAAAAACAGCAGTCCTTTTTGCGTATTGACCCCACCGGTGGCCTGCAGCATTTGCCGCTCGCCCTCCTGGCCGATCAGCCGCAGCACAGGCAATAATTCTGCCGCCGTTCCCCGGTGCCGGTAGCCGGCTGCTGCGCACCGGAACATACTGCCGGCCAACGCGCTGCTGCTCATGAGGAAACTAAAAAAATCCATGTCCCGGTGAGCACCGGCGTTATCACGGTCCACCAGCCCCGGAGCCGGTGTGCAGGCGGCTTCCATCAGCATGGCTTCCACCGCCCAGCGCCCGCTGTTCCAGACAATTGCCGGCCAGGGATCGGTAGCAGCAGCGGTAAATGCCAGTAAGCGCCGGGCAACATGCTCACCGATTTCCCGGCTGGTATGCCGCCCTGACCGCCGGCATAACGCAGCTGGCTGATTGCACAAAAAACAAGTGCGTTCCCCGTAGCCCAGACTGCGGCGGGTAATCAGCCCCCCGGCGGCGTCAAACACATCCATATCCAATAGCCTTGCGTGAAAACCGGCTTCCTCAATGGCGACACAGGCCTGTTTAATCTTATCTGCTGCCCCGCCGACAGCCAGAACAGCCGCCGGCCCGGTCAGGGGATAAATAAAACGCTCTTCCGCAATAGAAAAATCACCGGCCCGGGCAAGCTCCCGGAAACGGCCAACCGCCGTCCGCAGCAGTTCTTCCAGCGTCGCTGTGGTTTTGGCAGCTCCTGGTATATTAAGGGTAACACTTACCACCGGGCTTTGATAGCGGCAACGTAGTTCTGTCTGAAGGAAAGCCAGTTGTTCTTTAGCAGCCAGAACAGCCTCTAAAGTTACTTGATTCAAGGCCTGCTCCCATCCTCCTCTGAGATTCTCTCCCCAATTTTAGCATACTTTTCCCAAAATAGAAATTGCCTATGTCTATTCTATAATGGTTTGTCCGCAACAGCAATTGCAAGTTCAGTTTTATCCGGTATATAAGAAACGATCTACAGCATTATGGCCTCGCCAGACCAGGCCGGCGGTAACAGGAAGCAGCCGTGGCAGTTTTACCGTTTTCCTCGTTTTCCTCATAAATAGCGAAAAATCAAACAATACTATACATGCCTTGTCTTTAAACTGCACCAAAGCCTGTGCGTCCGGGTTTGCCGTATTTCTCCTTTGCGTGTAAACGCGGCCTACAGACTGCTGATCCTTTATTCATCCTGTTTTCTTTCCAGCTCTCTTAAGCGGCTGAGGAACCGCTCAACTTTACCGACTTCACCGCTTACCTCATATTCATAAAGCCAGCGGCCTGTGCCGCTATGATTCTCAATAAAGCGGACATCAATCAGGCATTCGCTGCCCAGTATATCGACCCGCCGCTGTTCAAGGGGGGTGATGACCGTTTCATTAACCTTAACAAATTTACGCAAATTCTTTACCTCACTAACTCTAAAATTAAGTTTTTTTCTTTATTATACAAGGATTATTGCGGCCCGTCATCCTGCAATTATGAGCGAAAAAAGTTTGATTTATCTTGACTTTTTTCCAGTTTCATATTACATTGATTGTGTCGAGCCCTCTCTTCCAAAGACAAAATATAACAAGGTGCGTGATTAATTAATGTCAGAAAGAATGAGCTTGCAAGATGTTCTCCGGGAGTACGGCATCCCCGTGGCAACCCTGAACGTAACAGCGTCAGCCCAGGACTGCACAGCGCTCCGTGAACGTCTGATTGCCATCAGAGACCTCAGCCAAGCCAGAGAACAAGGCTATCTGGAAGTAGCCTGTACATTTTATATTGATGTCCATGACATTGACCGGTATCTAGCCGGTGAACTGCCTAACTTAGCTGAAATCTTCACTTTTCCGGAAGATATTAAAACCCATAGGGAGGAATAATACTGAATATGAAAAAATTATTAGCCTTAACCATTTTATTTATGTTTGCTTTCACTACTGTAAGTTTTGCCGCCATCGGCGGCTCTAAAAGGTCGGCACCGGCCCCCAGACCGGCAACTAAGCAGGCGGCGCCGGCCACTGATACGAACAGCGGCTACAAGCCCTCGGCTCCGGCTCAGAGTTATGGCGATAAAGCACCGGCGGCAGCAGCCAAACCCAATACGCAGTCGGCCCAACAACAAGCCGGCGGCGGCTTCCTCCGCAGCGCCGGTCTTTTTGGCGGCGGTATGCTCTTAGGCAGCATGCTGGGCGGCATGTTTGGCTTTGGTGAATCAGGCATGTTTGCCGCCCTTATGGGGATGGTTTTCAACGTTATCCTGTTAGCCGCAGTATTTATGGCCGGACGCTTTTTATGGGACAAGTTCAAGAACCGTGATAATAAACAGCGCCGCTGACAGTAGCCGGGATGCAGATTGCATCCCGGTCTTCTTTTTCTTAGAGCTTGCTCTCAATAGCCTCTATTACTGTCTGCATAACCTTTTTCCGGGCATATTCTTTGGAGTTGGCTTCTACCAGCGTCCAGGGGGCATAGGTAGTACTTGTACGGAAAAACATTTCGTCAACAGCCTGCTCGTATAGCTCCCACTTTTCCCGGTTGCGCCAGTCCTCGCCGGTGATTTTCCATTGCTTGCCCGGATTGGCCAGGCGGTCTTCAAAGCGGCGCTGCTGTTCGTCTTTGTCAATATGCAGCCAGAATTTTATCATGACGGCACCAAAACCGACCCATTGCGCCTCCATTTCATTAATCTCCCGGTAAGCCCGCCGCCATTCTTTATCCAGGCAGTAGCCTTCCACCCGCTCAACCAGAACCCGCCCATACCAACTGCGGTCAAAAATCGCAATATGGCCGGCTTTAGGAACATTGCGCCAGAAGCGCCACAAATAATGATGCGCTTTTTCTTCAGCCGTTGGCGCACTGGTGGGAATAACCGTATAACCGCGGGGATCCATATTTTGGGTAAGGCGGCGGATAGCGCCGCCTTTGCCGGCAGCATCCCAGCCTTCAAAGACAATAATCACCGGCCGGCGTTTGCTGTAGATAATATGTTCCAGTTCCCGCACCCGGCTTTGGTACAATTTCATAGAGCTTTCATATTCCCCGTCCTTCAGGGTTTTAGTCAGATCAACCCCGTCAAGAATAGATGAGGTAAATATTTTGGGCAAAACCAAAGCAGAATGCGGCAGCCCCGGTGGTCTGTCCTTCTGTTCAGTCGCCGCCGCTGCCAGCATTGCCAGCCGTTTTTCCAAAGCCCCGCTGACAGTGCCAATAATCTTTAAGGTTGCATACCGCCGGTCATGGGCTTCAACAATTGTCCAGGCGGCACAGTCCGCATCAGTCCGCTGGATCATTTCTTCCGTCGCCAGCAAAAAATCATGATACTGCCGGTGATGCTCCCAGTCAGTCGCGGTAACCCGCCAGGCAGTAGCCGGGTCTTGTTCCAGCCGCACCAGGCGCTTATGCTGTTCCCGTTCGCTAATATGCAAAAACAGCTTAATAATTAATGTCCCGTCATCGGCCAGCTGCCGTTCAAAAGCCTGGCTGTCATGATAGGCCTCTTGCACGTCATAATCAGCAGAACCTTTAGCCACCCTGTCAGCCAGAATTTGCGCATACCAGCTTCTGTCCAGTATGACAAACCGCCCCCGCTGGGGGATTTTATTCCAGAACCGCCAGAAATAAGGCCTCTTGGCAGCATCTTCATTGGGCTCGCCAATCGAATAGACATTAAAGCCCCGGGGATCAAGCGATAAGATCAGTTCATTAATCAGGGTTCCTTTGCCGGCTGCGTCCCAGCCTTCAAACAGAATTAAAACCGGAACCCCCAAATCCCGGGCCTGGCGCTGCAATTCGCCCAGCCGCTCACATAACCGGTCAATCATTTCCTTGTATTCGGCCTTGGCAATCTTCTTCCGCAAATCCACCTTTTCCAGCATACCGGCGACCTCCTGTTCATTGCTCCGGCTCCTGTTTCTTTATTACCAACTATTCTCATTTTAACAAAATTTGTGCGGCTAGTCACAGATTTTTTTGGATACCGGCGCCGGCTCCTCCTTGTTAGAAAACTTGGCGTAGGCCAAGTCCTTTAGTGCAGGCCAAATTCACCTGTGCCCGCAAAAAAAAAATTTGCTTATCTGTAGTCATATTTTGTAATTGTACATCCGGATAAACTCAGAAAAACATCCGGATTGGTTATATGTACAATCCGGATGTTTTCAGAGATGCTATTATATCTCTATATCTACGCGCTGACGAACAAGCTCCTGTTTACTAGCAGTACTGCTTTGTCCCGAATCAGAGGTTTGAGCTTCCGTCTTTTTCTGCTTCAGTTGCTGGATTTGGGCCTCAATTGTTTGAATTTGGGCCTCAATTACCTGGGTCTTCTTTTGCTTATCGGTTTCAGTGGTCTTTTGGTCCTGATTGATTGTATTAATTTCTTTTTGCAGGGCCTGCTTCTTTTGTTCCAGGCTTTTCGCCTCATCGTAGCTGCTGCTTTGACTTACTTGCCCGCTGCCGGTCTGTCCAACAGATGTTATCGCCATATTAATTTGCTCCTTTTCCCCTAAAATTACTGTTCCTGCTTTCATTATCGGTGGACAGTCTTGGAAATCTCTTTGAAAAAACAAATACTTTCCCTCTCCCCGCAAGGTACAAGCGGCCCCCTCCGTTGTATTGCCATGTTTAGCAAAGCAAATTACCGGGCATAAAGATAAGCTGCCAACCCCTTAGGGATCAACAGCCTGAAAAAAACACTAATCATCGTCCGGCTCATAAGACTCGTTAGATCTCCAGCCATGTAGCCAGTACCAGGGTTTGCCCCAGCCGGGATAACCCCAGCCATATTTATTCCAGTTCCAGCCAGGCCAACCCCAGTTGCCGCCCCAGCCAGGCTTATGCCAAGTACCCCACTTATTGCCACCCCAGCTGGCTTTTCCCACACCGATAATCAGTTGGCGTGACAGTCTAGTCCCACAAGTTGGGCAACGATCCATAACAATCCCCCCTTTACCTGCTTTATTATATACTATGTCAACGCTGATAAATTGTCACAGGGGCCGCTCAACAAACCATTGCCCCTTAGCCTCATATCGCCATTCACTGATAGCAATCGCCAATTCCGGTATCAGGTATATTTCAGCAGAATCTATCTGCTCGACAGTCAAATCCAGTAAGGCAATTGTTCTTTGTTTGTGATAGGTGCCGATACCCAGTCTCTCAATAAATATCAGTTGCAGGCGTTGGCCTGATGCAAAAAACTTATCCACAATGGCCTTGTTTGGTACCCCGCCGGCGATATCGCCGCCGATACTAGCGGCCGGAAATGCCTCGATCTTAAATTGTTCCAGGCTTTTTGCCGCTTTCAGCACATTGCTTAAGGTGATTGTTGTGCCGGTTGTGGCAGCGGCGATCGCCTGCTTAATCTGCGAAAACTTTTCATAGGCCAGCATGTATGTCGCTCCTCACTGTTCGCATCACGCAATTACTATAATCTCATTATATGCAAACCAAGTGGCTTTGGTGAGGCAATCGCCGGCACAGCAGCGAAGAGAAAAACCGCCTATGGAACGGCCCGCAGGGTACAGCGCAACGTACAATCACCCCCGTCTCTGCACAAAAATGCAGTAAGCGGTTCCTCTGTTTTGCTGCCGGCAAAACAAAAAAAAACCAAGCTTGCTGACAGCAAAGTCTTGGGGCATACTACGCCGAATGTTATAATATCTTTAAAAGGCCAATGAAACAGGCAACGGCTAAAGAATGTAAAGCGGAGGTGGTATTGTGGACCGTGTTGAACCAGTACAAGCGATAAAAAGAACTGTGCCTGTCCGCAAAGTAGTTGCTAACTACTTTGATTTCCAGGCCGAGGACCAGTCCAAACCCCCGAAAAAGTTCCGCGTTAAAAAACGAAAGCACGCTGAACCAAAGCAGCAGCAAACAGCCCCGGTGACAGGGGTTGGCGATCATGTCGATTTTAAAGTGTAGCTTGTAATCAGTTCAGGTAAGTGACCCCTTGCTGCTTTTATAGCCTGCCGCCCCTTAGCGGTATTTTTCTGCCCACTCAAGCTATTAGTTACAGATTGTCGCTTTTTCGTCAAGCAGATGGCGAAGGCATTCAAACATAATTTCTTCGCCCCTGGCCTTATCACCGGCATTCATAAACCGGATTTCGCCGTCTTGAACGGCATAACGAATCCCGTTGGCAGTTAACTGATTTTTGATATGCAGCACCAATTCCTCAAACATCATAGCTTTTTCCGCCTCTCTTTTCCATAATATGTAAATTATTATATCACTTCTTATCCTGAAAACCAAGATAAACTTTTTTCGGCTGACGGAAAAATCATAACCCGGCCGCCCCAGCCGCCGGGAGATCGATACTATTAGAAGGTAAGAGTAATGCCGGCACCAACACCCTCGATTTTGACGTCAATATCGCCGCCGCTAAAAGCAAAGCCCTGATATTTATTATAACGATAAATTACATTGCATTCTGCATTTTTGGCGATCTGATAGCCTAACCCGACTTCATAGCCGATTATATTGCTGCCGGCACCGGCCGAGGCCCAGCCTGTCAGATTCTCAGTAATTTTGGTTTGTCCGGTTAGCCCTAGATGAAAGCTGCTTTGAGATTCTCTTTCACGATAAATGATATTGCCTAAGTCCGGACCTGCATAATACATTAAATTAATTTTTGCAGCTTCTCTTGCCCAACCGGCATAGGCAGATACATTCGGTCTTATTTGATACAAAACATTCATTTCATAGGCGCTAAGCTGAGCATGAGCATTACTTGGCGGCGGCAATTTTAAATAGTTGTTGTTTTTATTATCCGCATACTTATACTGAAGTGCAAATTTGTTGCCGATGCCATAAGTGATACCACCGCTGATATTGTCTTTGGTGCTGTCACTGTTGATGTTGGGATTTAAGTCGATGGCCGCCTTTCCCTTGGTATAGTCTGCCAGGGGTGAAGCAAATGACACAGATGTTATGGTCATCGCTGCCGCTACGATTGCTGAAATTTTTTTCATAATATCCTCCGGACTTATTTATAACCATAAAATTAGACAAAATTTTCCCAATTCCTCTAATATTCCAATATAAAGATAATAATTCGATCAACCCCCTGACTGAAGCCACCCTATTAATCAACCGGCTGATCAGCCGTTTTTTTTTTGCCAGGCCCGCTTCTCCGGCAAGCTCAGGCTTACCAAAAATTTCTTGGAAATTCCTTTGATTTTTCTTTGAAAACAAATGATTTTCCAAGGTTGTTCCTTTACAATCATAAGTAGCAAGCTATTGTGCTGCTGTGGGCTATGTCTACATTGTTTTAAAGGAGTCCTATTGTGAAACTGCTTTTAATTGAAGACGAACGCCGGCTGGCCGAAGCGTTATCCCATATCCTGCGCAAGCACGGCTACGCCGTCGATACGGCCTTAGACGGCGAGTCTGGCCTGGATATGGCGGCCACCGGTGTCTATGATATTCTCATTGTAGACCGGATGCTGCCGGTCCGGGACGGTGTTTCCGTCTTAAAGGAATTCCGCGGCCTGGGTTTTGAGACCCCCGTGATTTTTTTGACGGCGAAAGACTCGACCAAAGACCGGGTGGAAGGCCTGGACGCCGGCGCCGACGATTATCTGGTAAAACCCTTTTCGTCAGAAGAGCTGATGGCCCGTCTGCGGGCCCTGGCCCGCAGGCAGACCAAGCTGCTAACAAGCGAAACGGTGGAAGCTGCCGGCTGGATCTTGGATCCGCTCCGGTGTGAAGTAACCAAAGATAACGGGATTATCAAGCTGACAGCCAAGGAAACGCTGCTGCTGGAGCTATTAATGCGCAACTACGGCCTGGTTGTCAGCAAAGAGCGGATCTGGGAAAAAGTCTGGGGCTTTCAGGCCAACATTGATATTGCCAATGTTGATCTTTATATTCATTATCTGCGCCGTAAGCTCAATACATCCTTTATTAGAACAGTCAGAGGCATTGGCTATTATTTAAGGGGTGAAGATCATGTTTCGTAAATTACGCCGCCGGTTAACCCTGGTAAACATGGCCATAATGGCCCTCCTCTTTCTGATTCTGACAACCGGCAGCTACTTATTTGCGCAGGACCGGCTGACCACAGGCGCGGCGTTCTTATTAAAAAGAGTCGCCACCGATTTAATCAGCGGCAAACTTAACGACCTGCCGCCGCGCCCGAATCCGGAAGAGCGTATGAATCGGGAGCCGGAGCCTGCCCCCGGCCCCCGACCAGGTCCGGCTCCTATTCTCGGTCCGGGCTTTGGACCCGGTCCGTCCGTTTTTTTTGTCCGGGTAAACGAGCAGGGTGAAATAACCGCCAATTCATCCAATCTGTCTTTAGCGGCCGAGGACTTAGCCCTCTTGCTGGCGGAAACACGCCGTTTACATTCAGACCAGGGCACACTCACCTTTGCCCAGGTAGATTACAATTATTTAAAAGCCCAAATACCCGGTCAAACCGACTATTATCTCCTGTTTCAGGATTTCTCCCGGGAAAAAAACGCCTTGCGGATTGTCATTACAGCCCTTATTCTCATTGGGCTGATTTGTATTTTTCTCTCCTTTTTTGGCAGCCGCTATCTGGCCAACAAAGCCATGATTCCCATTCAGCAGGCCTGGCAGCAGCAAAGGGATTTTCTGGCCGATGCCTCCCATGAGCTCCGAACCCCGCTGGCCGTCATTCAGACCAATCTGGAGGTCGTGCGCTCTGCCCCGGAGGATATGGTTAAAGACCAGGACCACTGGCTGGAAAATATTCAGACAGAGGTTTCGTGCATGACAAAACTGGTCGATTCCCTGCTGTTGCTGGCCCGTGCTGATTCGCACCAGCAAATTCTCAACAAAAGCAACTTCGATTTTAGCCAGGCGGTCTGCGCGGCCGGAGCCCCGTTTATCCCCGCCGCCGAGCGCAAAGCGGTCAGGTTGTGCATTTCCACTGCACCAGTCACCTATTTTGGTGATGAAGGCAAGCTATGCCAGGTAGTCGCCATCCTAACCGACAATGCGATCCGCAATACGCCTGCCGGCGGCATGATAACAATAAGCCTGCAGCAGACCAGAGATTCGGTTATCCTCATTGTCCGTGACACCGGGGAAGGCATCGCGGCCGAGCATTTGCCAAAAATTTTCAACCGTTTTTACCAGGCCAACCCGGCCCGCACCGACGGCGGTTCCGGTCTGGGCTTATCGATCGCAAAACTCATTGTAGAAAGCCATAACGGAACAATTAAGGTAAACAGCGCCCCGGGAGCGGGCGCTACGTTTACAGTTACGCTGCCATTAGTGTAGTGTCTTGACCACATTATCTTTTTCGTTTGCTGACGGCCAAAATGGCCAATGGCGGCGTCAGCCCCTCCTTGCAGACCCCTTCCCGTGTGCGTCGTCGGCGCTTCCTTGCCCTTGGCCATTTTGTCTCGCCCTAAATAACATGGCCAAGACACTAGCCTAACTTGAAATCCGGCTGGGGCCGCCCCTGCAAAAACAGCGCAAAAAAACAGTGTGTTGCCGGCAACACACTGTTTTTCTGGCTTCAGCCCTCTGTAAGGGGCGGCACGGCCGGGGCCAGCGCCTGGTATACCTGCTCCGCTACTGCCGCCGGTGTAATACTGCTCATGCAGTCGTTTCGCCCATAGCGGCACTTCATTTTATGGCAAAAAGAACAGGTCTGCTTATTCACCACAACCCGGTGATGCGGGCCGGGCGGCGCATAGGTCTCCGGGTTGGTTGGACCGAATACGGCCACTGTCGGCGTTGCCAGGGCAGCGGCCATATACAGCGGTCCGGTGTCGCCCGCCACCACGACGGCCGCCCGGGCAAGAATGCCGGCCATCTCCAGCAATGACGTTTTGCCGATGGCATTGATGACAGGGCTGCCTGCCTTAGCCTCGATCTCCTGTCCCATAGCCACTTCGTTTTTTCCCCCGCACAGGACAATTGTAAAATCCCGGGCCAAAAGCGCCGCCGTGCGGGCAAAGAGTTCAGGCGGCCAGTTCTTCGCCGGCCAGGTAGTTCCCGGGACCAGAACGGCGATCCGGTCCTGCCGGGTAATGCCGGCCCCTGTTATAAATTGATCGGCAAAATCCGCGGCCGCCGGTGATATTGCCAGGGTCATCTGCCGGCTGTGGGGAATAATCCCCAGCGCCGTCAATACACCAAGATATTTTTCCGTAATATGCGGCCCCAGCGGCCCGGCCGTTTCGGTCATAAACAGCGGATTACACTCCCTGGCCCCGCGCAGGCCGATACGCCGGCCGGCATGTACCTGCCTGGCGATCAGCCCCGTAAGGAGCAGCCCGTGAATATCCAGGGCCGCATAAAACACCCGGGACCGCAAACAAGCCTGCAAGCTGCGCCAGAGGGACAAAGCCTGCTTTAACTCCCCGGCCCGCAGGTGTTTTTCAAAGCGCTCGCGGGACCAGACAATCACCTCGTCAACGAAGGGATTATATCTTATCAAATCAGCACAAACTTCTCCCACCAGCCAGGTGATTTTGCAATCAGGCCAGGCAGCCTTAAGTGCCCCGGCTACCGGTGAGCAATGAATCACATCGCCGATCGAGCTAAGCCTTATAATCAGTATTTCCTTGTTCAAAATGCCACCGCCTACTTAGTGCAGCTTAAGCTTAGCCAGTGCTTCTGCCAGTGCATTATTAATTGGTTTGTCTGTTTGCTCTTGCAAATAACGGGAAACATCCTTTTTCGAGACCCGGGTATCGCCCTCTTTCTGTTTCCGCTCCGTAAAGGCGGCCAGCTTTTCCCGGTAGCCGCAGCCGCAGGCAAACACGCGGGCTTCACCCTCGCCCCGCAATTCCAGTTTCTTGTGGCAGTTGGGACATCTGGCATTAGTTGCCTGGGCCACATTTTTCCGGTAGCCGCATTCCCGGTCCTGACAAACCAGCGATTTGCCCTTCTTACCGTTTACCGCCAGCAGATACTTGCCGCATTCGGGGCAGCGCGTACGGGTTACATTATCATGCTTAAACTGTTCCTGGCTGTTTTTTATCTCGCGGATAATTGCCCGGGTATATTCTCTTATCTCAGCAATAAAGGCCTGCTTCTTTAATTGTCCCTTGGCAATGGCGCTGAGCTTTTGTTCCCACTGCGCCGTTAACGCCGGTGATTTCAGGTCGGCAGGCGCCAGCTCCAGCAATTGCCGGCCTTTAGAGGTGATAAAAATATCCTTGCCTTTTTTTTCAATGACAAAACTGCTAAAAAGTTTTTCGATAATATCGGCCCTGGTCGCTACCGTGCCCAACCCGCCTGTTTGCCCGATGATCTGTTTAAGCGCCTGACTTTCGCCTGACATATATTTCGCCGGATTCTCCATTGCCGATAATAGGCTGGCTTCGGTAAAAAATGCCGGCGGCTTAGTCTCGCCTTTAGTCAAGGCAATTGCGTTTATCGGCAAGACATCACCTTTATTTACGCGGGGAAGCGTTTGCTCCACACCATGGTCATCAGCCGCTTCCTCCTCATCCAGATTATTGTTATATAGCTCTCGCCAGCCAAGGGAGCTTACGGTTTTGCCTTTTGCGCTAAAAAGCTCATTGCCAATTTGGGCTTTGACTGTCGTCTCTTCATATTCGCAAGGCGGGCAAAGCACCGCCAGGAAGCGCCTGACAACAAGCTCATAAATCTTTTTTTCTTTGTCTGGTAAAGAGTTAAGTACAACCGCTTGCTCAGTAGGGATAATCGCATGGTGATCCGACACTCTGCTATTGTCAACAAAATGGCTGCCGGCCTTGATGGGAGCTTTTAAGATTTTAAGAATTTGTCGGGCGTACAGGCCTGTATCACAGGCTTTCACCCGCTCCTTCAGGGTCTCAACAATATCTGTCGATAGATAGCGCGAGTCGGTACGGGGATAGGTCAACGCTTTATGGGTTTCATATAGTTTCTGCATAATTGACAATGTTTCTTTGGCCGAAAAGCCATACATTTTATTAGCATCACGCTGCAGCTCGGTGAGATCATACAAGGCCGGGGAAAACGCTTTCTTGCTCACCTTATGTACCTCAAGCACCTCTGCCTGTTTCCCGGTTATCGCGGCAATGATTTTGTCACAAACCGCTTTTTCAAAGGTTCTGCTTTCTCTGGATTTAGCCTCCTGCCAGGTCAGCTTCATCTGCCCGGCAGTTGCTGTAATCCCATAATAGGTACGGGGCTGAAAGTTTTTTATCTCTGCCTCTCTGGCGGCAATAATAGCCAGTGTCGGAGTTTGAACACGCCCGCAGGATAGTTGGGCATTGTACTTAGTAGTCAAGGCCCTGGTGGCATTGATGCCCACAAGCCAGTCCGACTCCGACCGGGCCACCGCCGAGGCATACAGATTTTCGTATTCCCGGCCTGGTTTCAGATTGTTAAAACCGTCCCGGATGGCTTTATCGGTCACGGAGGAAATCCAGAGACGCTTAACCGGTTTATTAATATGGGCTTTTTCCAGTATCCATCTGGCTACAAGCTCCCCTTCGCGCCCGGCATCAGTGGCAATGACAATCTCACTGACATCCTTGCGGCCCAGTTGTTCTTTCACCGCACTAAATTGTTTCCCTGTCTGCTTGATAACCACAAGCTTCAGCTCCGGGGGCAGCATGGGCAGGTCCTCCAGCCGCCAGGCTTTATATTTTTCGTCATAAGCTTCGGGGTCGGCCAGGGTTACCAGATGCCCCAGCGCCCAGGTTACAATGTATTTGGGTCCTTCCAGATAGCCATTGCCTTTGCTGTTGCACTGGAGAACCCTGGCTAAATCCCGTCCCACTGACGGTTTTTCCGCTAATACCACAATTTTACTCATCTGCGACCTCACTAAACATACTAAAAATAATACAGCTATTATTATACCCGCAAACCGGCAGTTTTTAAAGCAAATAAAAAAACACGGCTGGCGCCGGCCCTTGGGCGAAAGCGGCAGCCGGTGCCGCCCTTATTCAGGGAAAGTTAACCTTGCTGTCAGGATAAAAAAACCGCCAGGCATTTGCGCTGGCAGTCTGCACTGATTTTACCGGCTCATAGCCTGTTCACAAGCAGCGATCATAGCGGCCGGGTCTGCAGGGTGCCGGCCGGCAGGCGGCCAGACGCCGGTTCCGGTTCCAGGCCGCCAGTATCCCGGCTTGGCGGGCTTGTCTGTCCAGCCGCAGGCTCAGGGGTTTCCCCCAGCAGCAGCCGGGAAGCAAAATTAGTGAGTTATTCCCAAATAGGCTTTTTGCACCAGCGGGTCATCAAGCAAAGCCTTACCCGGCCCCGCCAGAATGACCCGCCCTGTTTCCAGAACAAACGCCTCGTCCGCCATCTCCAGCGCCTCAAAGGCATTCTGCTCGGCCAGCAGTATCGTCGTTCCCTGGGCCCGGATGCCGCGGATAACCGCAAACATATTGGCAACCATCAGCGGCGCCAGTCCCAGTGACGGCTCATCCAGGAGCAGTAACCGCGGGCGGGACATCAGGCCCCTGGCGATCGCCACCATCTGCTGCTCACCGCCGCTTAACGTTCCGGCATATTGCTTGAGCCGTTCCCGCATGATCGGGAAAAGCTGGTACATCTTTTCCAGATCAGCCTGAATTCCCGCTTTGTCCTGGCGCAAAAAAGCTCCCATCAGCAAATTCTCTTTAACAGTAAGGTTGGCATAGAGGCGCCGCCGTTCCGGCACCAGGCACAATCCCTGGCCGACAACCTCATAGGCTTTGCGGGCTAAGGGACGGCCTTCATACCTAATCGTTCCGCTCGCCGGCTGCAAAAGACCGGCCAGGGTCATCATCAGCGTGGATTTGCCGGCGCCGTTGGCGCCGATCACAGCCACAATCCGGCCGGCCGGCACGGTCAGGGTCACATCGCGGAGAGCGTGGATTTGCCCATACTTCACGTTCAAGCCGTTAACTTCTAACACGTTTATACCCCTCCCCGAGATAAGCCTTGAGTACGTCAGGATTGGTTTGGATCGCCTGCGCTGTTCCCTCTGCCAGCTTCAGGCCAAAATTAAGCACAAAAATAGAGTCACACAGTTCCATAACAACATCCATATGGTGCTCTATCAATAATATTGTCAGGTTGTGCCGCTGATGAAGCCGGCGGATGAGTTTGGCCAAATCCAGAGATTCTTCCGGATTCATGCCGGCCGCCGGCTCGTCCAGCAGCAAGAGCTTCGGCCGCAGGGCCAGGGCCCGGGCAATCTCCAGCTTCCGCTGCAGGCCATACGGCAGGCTGTCCGCCTGGGCCCCGGCTTTGTCCGCAAGTCCCACCTCGGCTAAATACCCCAGGGCCTGATTCCGTATATCCTGTTCCCGCTGCAGTATATACGGCAGTCTGAGCAGGGACGTTACGAACGAATACTTGACATGTTGATCGACGGCAATACATACATTGTCCAGCACGGACAGATTACGGAATAAACGGATATTCTGAAAGGTCCGGGCAATCCCCCGGCGCACAACGCGGTCCGGCCCCATACCGGCAAGCTCCTGTCCCTGAAACAAAATACTGCCGCCAGTAGGAGCGTACACGCCGGTAATCAGGTTGAACATCGTGGTTTTTCCGGCCCCGTTGGGTCCGATCAAACCCATGATTTGTCCCTGTTTAGTGACAAAACTGACATCCCGGCAGGCCATAATCCCGCCAAACGCCTTGCTTACTCCCTTTAATTCGAGCAGATTCATCAGGCCACCTCTTTTCTGAACAAGCGACGAACACTGTGCAGGGAGATCTCTTTATAACCAAATAACCCCTGTGGCCTGAATACCATAATTGCCACCAGCAGAAAGCCATAGGCCACCAGCCGCCACATACTTGCCACCCGGAGAGCCTCGGGGATAGCAACGAACAGGATGGCGGCGACAACCGGCCCGGTGATGCTGCCCATACCGCCGGCCACAACACTTGCCGTCAATTGGGTCGACAAGTAGGCGGTAAACATGCCTGGCTGAATAAACGAAACATAATGGGCAAACAAGCCGCCGGCCAACCCGGCAGTCATCGCACTGAACAACAGGGAGCGCATCCGTACCTGAAACAGATTAATCCCCATCATTTCAGCGGCAACAAAGTCTTCCCGCACCGCAATGGCGGCCCGCCCATACCGGGAATAGACGAAGTTCCGGGCAACCCAGATCACCAGAACCGCCGCCACGGTTACAACCGGCAGTGTGGTTTCATTGGCAATGCCGGGCAGGCCGCGCGCGCCCTGGGTAATTTCCAGATTTTCCAGCAGCACGCGGACAGCTTCGCCAAACCCCAGCGTGGCAATGGCGAAGTAATCGCTGCGCAGCTTGGCCCGCAGCGTGGGATAGCCGATAAGGGTGCCCACCAGGGCGGCCATCGCCATACCGGCTATCAGGGCCAGATAGTAATTGACATCATAAAAATATGTAAGAATACTGGCCGTATAGGCGCCAACAGCAAAAAAAGCGGCATGCCCTAAGGAAAAAAGACCGGTAAAGCCGGTAAAAACAGCCAGGCCAACGGTGGCAATGACGTAAATCAGGCTAAAAGTTATAACCCCGCTAATATATTCTGCCATCTCTGCTATACCTTTTCCTCATGGAATTTGCCGAAAAGACCTGTTGGCAGCACCAATAACAGCACGACCAGCAGCGAAAAGCTGAATACATCGCGGACAACCGATGATACATAGGCCGAGACAAAGGTTTCCAGGACACCCAGCAGCAGTCCGCCGACCACGGCCCCCGGCAAACTGCCCAGTCCGCCAATGACGGCGGCAATATAGGCTTTATTGGTAATCCAGCCCATGGTGGGATAGACCATATATTTCATCCCCAAAAACATGCCGGAAATCCCGGCCAGGGCCCCGGCCAGCAGAAATACCCAGCCAATCGTTTTCGTAATATTGACGCCGTTTAGCTGACTGACCTGCATGTCATAAGAAGCCGCCCTGATAGCGATACCGGTTCTGCTGTTCTGTAAAAAATAATGCAGTCCATAGATTGCTGCAAAAGAGAAAACAATGGCAAAAACATCCAGCATGCCGATCGAGACCCCGCCAAAACTAAAATTCTGCTGGGTTAGAACCTCCGGAAAGGCATAGAATCTTGAACCGATTGTCGCGTATACAAAGTTCTCTAAAAAAATAGAGGTCCCCATAGCGCTGATCATGAAATACAGCGCAGGCGCATTACGTTTTCGGAGTGTACTATAGGCTAACCGTTCATTTGCTAAACATAACAGCGCCGCACCGGCTATCGAGCCGATAATTGCCAGATATACAGGCACCCCCATTTCCATTAGCAGAAAGTAACCAATATATGCCCCCAGCATAATAATTGAGCCATAGGCGAAATTACTGAAATTAAGGATGCTGAATACCAGGGAGTAGCCAACTGCCATAAGTGCGTATATGCCGCCGATAGCGAGGCCTGTAACCAGTGTTTGAATAAACATTATGCCATCTCCTTAAGTATGTAAAGACGGCGTGGGAGTGAGTCCCGCGCCGTCCTGCACGCCAAATTACTGGGTAACAAATTTGGATTTAAAGATGAATTTGCCATCTTTAACTTCCTGGATGATGGCTGGCTTATTCAACGGATCATGGGTATTCGGGTCGATTGTCAGCTTACCGCTCAGTACCGGGAGGTCTTTGGTTTTCTCCAGTTGTTCCGCTATTTTCGCCGGCTCGGTGCTATTGGTTTTATTCATAGCGTCAATCAGCGCATACAGGGCATCAATCGCCATAACCGGGTTGGGCATGATCGGGTCGGCTTTATACTTTTCCCGGTACTCTTTGATAAAGTTCTGAATATCAGGATCATCCATACTGGCCAGATTTACAAAATAAGAGCCTTCTACGGCCGAGCCGCCGAGGGTGAGCAAATCAGGGCTGCCCCAGCCGTCACCGCCTACAAACTTGGTTTTAATGCCAAGGTCGGCCGCCTGCTTCATCACCAGAGCCGCCTCTTTCTGCATCGTAGGAATAAAAATGACCTCAGGGTTTGTGCCTTTGATTTTACCTAATATAGCGCGGTAATCAAGTTCGCCGGAGCGGAATGCCTCATTGGCGACAATTTTTCCCCCTTGCTTCTCAAACTCAGCGATAAAATATTTGCCAAGCCAGGCGGAATAGTCGGAGCCGACGTCATAAACAATGGCGGCCGTGGCAGCCTTCAGTTCCGTGGTCGCAAACTGGGCCGCCACCGTTCCCTGGAAAGGATCGATGAAACAGGTGCGGAATGCATATTTACGGACTTTGTTGGTCTTATCGTCAACCGTCACTTTGGGGTTGGTCGCCGAAGTGGCAATAAAAGGCACTTTGGCCGGTTCGGCAACCGAACTCATGGCAATAGCCACACCGCTCTGTCCCGGTCCGATAATGCCTGCCACTTTATCACTGATTAATCTTTTGGTTACATTGACCCCTTCGGTGGCATCGGCCCGGGTATCATAAGCCACCAATTGCAGTTTTTTGCCTAATACGCCGCCTTTGGCATTAATCTTTTCAATCTCCATTTCCAGGGCGTTTTTTTCCGCCTGCCCCCAGGTCGAATTGTCGCCGGTCAGGGCTACGGCATTGCCGATCTTAATAACATCGGCATCGCCGGCCGCACCGCAGCCGGCAGCCACTGCCGCAAAAATCGCCAGCATAACCAGGGCTAACCATCTCATTTTCACAAAAAATCCTCCCTTTAGTAATTACTTTCAATACTCACCATTATAGTCTGATTTTTGCCTCCTTTCAATCAATTCAGGCCTTAAATAAAGCCTATTTAGACATAATCTAAATAGGCTCATATTTACAGAAAGATTACATTGTTACACCTGCATTTTTTTAAATTTAACATAAGTTTTCAACTATTGTCAACTATTAACAGGCCTTTTGGCAAAATCCCGCTGTTTTTTTAAATCTCTAATCTTTTCACAGATATGCCGCCTTCGATATGATTTTCCATAATTTCCTCGACATCGGCCGGTGATACAGGCCCATACCACACATTATCAGGATAGACCACTACAACCGGGCCTTTTTCGCAAATACCGAAACAGCCGGTATTGGTCACAAATACCTCGCCGCCCAGCTCCCTTTCCTCAATCTCCTCCATAAATTTCATGACAATCTCGACCCCGTTTTTCGTGTGGCAATGACCTTTTTGCTGGCCATTGGGCCGGGAGCTGGTACAGACAAAAATATGACGCTTAGGCTTGTTCATAAAAATCCCCCTTTTTTAATAAAAATAATAAGCCGCCTCCCATGGTGCCCATGGGAAGCGACTTCTGCGTCACAACATAAATTTGATTGTTTTCATTATAAGTAAAGTTATTGCCAGTGTCAAGAGGCTGCTTTCTTCAGCCAGCCTTCCGCCGTGGTGAAAAACCGGGTCTTGGCCAGCGAAAACACGGCCAGCGCCGCCCAGATCAGGCTGAAGGCCACAAGGTGGGCACTGGTAAACGGCTCATGATATAAAAGTACGCCTAAGGCCAGGGCAATTGTGGGCGACATATACTGAATAAACCCCAGCAGGCTGAGCGAAAGGCGGTTCGCACCGCTGGCAAACAGCAGCAGGGGGACGGCTGTCACCGCCCCGGCCCCCATTAACAGGGCGTCCGTAAGCAAGGAGTCCGGGTGAAAAGCGCCGCCGCCCCGGCCTGCTATATACAGCAAATACCCCAGGGCAATAGGGGCGACAAGCAGCGTCTCCAGGGTAGTGGCGGTGATAGCGCCAATTCCCAGCATTTTTTTGCCCATGCCGTAAAAGGCAAACGACAAGGCCAGCGACACGGATACCCAGGGCAGGGACCCGTAGCTTATCGCCAGGGTGGCCACCCCGGCGGCGGCCAGCACAAACGAGATGCTTTGCCACAAGGACAGGCTCTCCTTAAGGACCAGAATGCCTAACAGCACACTGACCAGCGGATTAATATAATAACCGAGGCTTGTTTCCACAACACGGTTCGCATTGACGGCCCAAATATAAATAAGCCAGTTGACACTGATCAGCAGCGACGCGGCAAGCAAGCCTAAACGCTTTTTCCGGTTGTGCATAATTGCCCGTGTTTCCTCTGCAAACTGCTGGAGACCCCGTGTTGCCAGCAAAATCGCAAACATAAAAACACACGACCAGATCACACGATGGGCCAGGATTTCATAAGCCGGCACATAAGCCAGCTGCTTCCAGTAAACCGGGAGTATGCCCCATAATAAATAAGCTCCGGCGGCTGACACTACGCCGGTAACGTGTTCACTGTGTTGTTTTGCATTCTCTGCCACTTGCTTCTCCGCCTTTTTCCGTAAAATCCCTAGCCGCCCCCGCCTGTTCCCGGCCGGCAACAGCCCGGGGCCGCCGCAGCACAAACGGCTCATGTTCAATATCCTGCGGCCGCCGGCCCATAATGGCAAACGCCCCTTGGATAGAGGGACCCAGCGTAACGGCAATAACAATCGTGCCCAAGCCGACAGGCCCGCCCAGGCAATAGCCGATTGCAGCCACCCCGGACTCCAGTATCGTCCTCACCTGCCAAACCGGCCAGCCTGTTTTTTGCACTGCTCCAACCATAAAGCTGTCACGGGGACCGGCGCCAAAAGCCGCTGTCAGATAAAAATAGCTGGCCCAGCCGATCAGCCCCACGCCGGCCAGCAGCATGGCCAGTTGGGCGGGCCATTGGTGTTGGCCGGCAATCCAGCCGCTGCCGACGATAATATCAATATACAGCCCGATAAAATACATGTTGGCAATACTGCCCCAGCCTGGCTTGACTCCCAGCAGCCAGCTCAGCAGGATAACAATCAGCCCCGTTATTTGGGACACCTCGCCCAGGGTTACCGGGAAATAGTTAATCAGCCCCAGGTGCAGAACATCCCAGGGAGAGGCTCCCAGATTACTTTGCACCGTCAAAACAATGCCCAGGGCAAATAAAAATAGGCCCCATAATAAAAAGATGATTCTTTTTATCATCTCACCAGCTCCCTGATCGCGAAATATCTATATTTTTTAATCTTATCACAGATGCAAAAGCCTCCACAAGTATTATTACCTGTACATTTACAGTATTCCATTCATGCAGAAAAGGGCCGAGCTCCGGTTGGGAGTTCAGCCCTTGTTCGGTAAAACCCGTTGCCTGGGCAAGCCCTGGGTGTCTTGCGTTTACCTGTTCATGCCTTTGCTGATGGCGGCGACGTTCAAATCATATAACGCCGGCTTTTTCTTGCCAATCACCTCATCCATAGCTTTTTGCACATTATCGAGGCTGACAAGCGAAAGCGCCGGCAGCAAAGCCCCCAGACACACCATATTGGCGAGACTGGAATTGCCAATTTCATTCGCCAGTTCCGTGGCTCCCACAGCAATGACCGTAATATCCTCCCGCTTAGGGGTTAACTCCACAATCGAGCTGTTGACCACCAGGGTGCCGCCCGGCTTGATCCGCGCCAGAAACCGGTCATAGGACGGCTGATTTAAGACAATCCCGGCATCAGCCTGATTTATAACCGGTGAATGAATTTCTGCGTCGGCAATGAGTACCGAGCAATTGGCCGTTCCGCCCCGCATCTCCGGCCCATAGGAGGGAATCCAGCAGACCTCGCGTCCCCCCGCCAGGCCCGAATAGGCCAGAACCTTGCCGATAAACATGACGCCCTGGCCCCCAAAACCAGCCAAGAGTATTTTGTCAATCATAGCCCTTTTACCTCCTCCGGCACTTTAAGCTCTCCCATTTGATAAATAGGCAGCATGTTTTCCCGCAGCCAGGTAAGGCTGTCGACCGGCGACAGGCCCCAGTTCGTCGGGCAGGTGGATAAGATGCTGACAAAAGCAAACCCCAGCCCCAGCTGCTGTACCTGGAAGGCACGCTTAAGCGCTTTTTTGGCTTGCATAATGTTCTTGGGAGAGTCTACCGCAACGGCCGCCACGTACACGGCGCCAGGCAGCGTGGCAATGGTTTTCGGCAGGTCTATGGGTGTCCCCACTAAGCCCGGGTCACGGCCATAAGGGCTTGTTGTCGTTACCTGGCCGGTCACGGTGGTAGGTGCCATCTGGCCGCCGGTCATGCCAAAAACCGCATTATTAACCATAATCGAGGTGATCTTTTCGCCCCTGGCAGCCACATGAATGGCATGGGCAGTCCCAATGGCAGCAATATCGCCATCACCCTGATAGGTGAACACAAGCTTGTCAGGCTGCGCCCGTTTAATGCCTGTGCCTACAGCCTGAGCCCGGCCATGGGCCGCACCGACAAAGTCGCAGCTGAAAAAATCGAGGGAAAAACCGGCACAGCCCACCGGGGCCACACCGATGGTTTTGCCAATAATATCAAGCTCTTCCAGAACTTCACCGATGAGGCGGTGGATGATGCCATGGGTACAGCCAGGGCAATAGTGAAAGGGTATATCAGTCAGGCCTGTGGTTTTGCCGAATATCTTCTCCATAACTACACCTCCCGGTCCAGGGGAATATTGAATTGCCCGATAAGCGCCGCCAGAACCTCATCCTCATGGGGCAGCATACCGCCCAAACGCCGGTGCAGACTGACCGGGACACTGCAGGCCAGCGCCAGTCTCACATCCTCAATCATTTGGCCTGTATTCAGTTCGACCGTAAGAACACCTTTGACTTTCCCCTTGTAAGGCGCAAAGGCTTTCTCCGGAAACGGCCACAGCGTAATGGGTCTGACAAGACCCAGCTTGATCCCCCTGGCCCGGGCTTTCAACACGACCGTTTTGGCAATTCTGGCGCAGGTGCCGTAGGCAGCGATCAGATAATCGGCGTCGTCAGTGTGGAATTCTTCCCAGCGCTGTTCCTGTTCTCTGATCAGCTGATATTTTTTTTCCCAATAAAGATTATTTTGTTCCCCGATCTCGTTGGTCAAAGAATAGCTGGCAATCTTGCGCTTAGCCCGGCCCAGACAGCCGTCCGTCACCCAGTCCTTGACCGGCAGTTCGGCCGCAGGCCGGTCTTTAAGCTCAATTGGCTCCATCATCTGCCCTAAAAAGCCGTCGGCCAGGATCAATACCGGGTTCCGGTACTTATCGGCAAGATCAAAAGCCGCCAGCGTATAATCATACATTTCCTGGCCCTTGGACGGAGCCAGCACCAGCAGGCGATAGTCGCCATGGCCACCGCCTTTGGTACATTGGAAATAATCGGACTGGCAGGGTCCAAGCCCGCCAAGCCCGGGGCCCGTCCTGTTGATATTGACGACAACCACAGGCAGTTCAGCTGCGGCCAGATAAGATAAGCCCTCCTGCTTCAGACTGTAGCCGGGGCTGGAGGAGGCGGTCATAACCCGGGCCCCTGTACAGGCTGCGCCGTAGCACATATTAATGGAGGCAATCTCATCTTCGCCCTGCAGCAGGGTGCCGCCGGCTTTCGGCAAGTGTTTTGACAAATATTCCACGATCTCGGTAGAGGGGGTAATCGGATAACCAAAAAACAGCTTACAGCCTGCCTTTATGGCGGCCTCGGCAATGGCCTCATTTCCTTTTATCAATTTTTTCTTCATACACTCCTGCTCCTTCCTTATACACCTCTAACGCAATATCAGGACACATCAGACCGCATAGGGCACAGCCCACACAGTTTTCCTGGTCGGCAGCAACGACCGGATAATAGCCCCGGGAATTCGCTTTATCGCCTATCGCCAGCACCTGCCGCGGGCACACTGCCACACAGAGACCACAGCTCTTACATTTTTCACCAAACACCTGGACTTCCGCCAACTCATTCACCCCCCGCACACTTGTTGTTCTCCGCAAAAAATCATACGTTCTGCATATGTTACAGAACGCTTATAAATCATCGCAATATTGCCTTAGTAGTACATTCGCCGCCAGGGAATATTATCCTGCCGGCCTGCAGGGAAAAGTAAACTGGTTAGAAAAACTTGGCTTGTGCCAAGTCCGGTAGGACGCCGGCAGAAGCCATAGATTTTTCTTATCCCTGGGGTCACAGCTTTGAAGCTTACAAATCTTGATGGGGTTAGAAAAACTTGGCTTGTGCCAAGTCCGGTAGGACGCCGGCAGAAGCCACCTGTGCCCTTTAGGGTATAGATTTTTTTATCCCTGGGATCTCATCCGGCTAATCTGCCGGGGTTAGAAAAACCGCTAGCGCAGTCCTTTGGCTTTGCATACGTCAGTTGATCTAGAATGCAAGGGCCGTGTCTTACTTTTGTCATCGCCACAAAAGTAAGCAAAAAGTCTAGGCCCAGAGCCTCCAAAAGCTGAAAAGCCGGGCGCTATTCCTAAAATCCGCAAACTCGCTCCGCTCAAACAGTGCGGATTTCTTTACGGAATACCGCCCGGCTTTTCTCCTGCGGAACGCTTTTTCCGGCAAAGGGCCGGGGGGTTACCGGGGTGCGGGGAACCGTCTCTGCTCAAGCTGGACATTGACCTTGGTTCCCCTTATTTTATAAAGACTTTCAGCCTCTCAAAACTTATAAATACTAATATATTAAAAAACGCCTCCCGGCAGGGAGGCGCTTTACCGGCCTGGTGTTTCCTCATTTGGCTCAGCCTGCCTTGCTGTAAGCATTGCCATAATTTTATCCGGGGTAACAGGCAAAACGGTAAAATTGGCGGCAAGGGCATCATTGATGGCATTCACAGTAGCTGCCGTGCTGGGAATTGTCGCAATCTCACCGATGCTTTTCGCCCCGTACGGCCCATAGTCGTCGCCTTCTTCAATCAGAATTACCCGGACCGGCGGCATATCCGGCGCATTGATAAGATGGTATTTGCTAAACCTGCTGTTGCGGGCCACCCCGGACTTGTCATCATAAGCAAGGTCCTCGGCAATGGCCATCCCCAATCCCATTTGCACACCGCCATGTATCTGGCCTTCAACAAACCCCCGGTTAATGGCCTGGCCAATATCATGGACCGCCACAACATCAAGCACCTTAACCAGGCCGGTATAGGTATCCACAGCCACTTCCACAAAATTCACCCCATAGGAACCGGGATTAGCCGGCGCTTGATAGGTAATGGTACGGATCAACTCAACCTGATTTTTTTGTTGAATTACTGCCGCCATCTGCCCCAAACTCCATTTCCGGTCAGGTTCGCAGTGATTCCATACCTCGCTGCCGGCAACTGCCACGTCTTCCTCATCGCACTGGAAAACCCTGGCGGCCTGCTGGATAAACATACGGCGCAGCTCCTCGGCCGCCTGCAGCGCATTGGCGCCGCAAACATGGATAACCCGGCTGGCCTGGCAGCCAATATCATAAGGGCTGACATCGGTGTCAGCCTCAGGCGCCTCAATCATCGCCGGCGGGATATCCAGAACCTCAGCCACAATCTGCTTCATGGCGGTTACTGTGCCATTGCCCAGATCGTGTAAACCGGCATTCAGCATAATACTGCCGTCTTCCAGCATCCGGATCGTCATTGTGCCAAACTCCTGGTAGGCGCCGTAGTAACCGTTGACATGAGTAGCGCAGGCCATGCCGACCCCGGTTTGCCAGCGTCCCGCCCGCTTGGGCTGATTCCATTTTTTACTCCAGCCGAAAGCGGCCGCCCCCTGGCGAACACAATCGATAATCCGGGCATTGCCTAAACCGGGCCCGCCGCTGGGGTCGGCATCATAGGGGTGGACTAAATTCCGCAGGCGAAATTCGACCGGATCCATTTGCAAACGGCGGGCGGCATTCTCCAGATTGATTTCCGCAATGGTTTGCACCTGCGGCGAACCATAACCGCGGGCAGCGCCGGCGATGGCCGTATTGGTATGGACGGCCACCGCCTGGTAGTGCTGGTTGGCAATACGGTACAGCCTGAACAGCTTCTTGGCCATGGCATAGCAGATAACACGGCCATTGGAGGTATAGGCGCCGGTATCGACAATCTGCCGCATGGAGCGGGCCAGAATCCGGCCTTCCGGGCTTACCATTGTTTTCACATAGCCAATTGTCTGGGTCCTGGTCCTGGTAGCAAGAATACAGGCCTGGCGGTCAAACTCTATTTTCACCGGCCGGTTGAGCTCTTTGGCAAAAAAAGCGCAATAAGGCTCCAGGATTATCTCCTGCTTACCGCCAAAGGAGCCGCCGCTGGGTGTCTTGATAATCCGCACTTTATGATAAGGCAGGCTCAGAATCTTGGCGACAATGAGGCGCACCGAATATACAATCTGACAGGGGCTGTATACCGTAATCCGCCCCCGGTGGTCGCTGGCGGCAATGCAGGCATGGGGTTCCATGGCCGCATGATGGATCTTGGGCGTAACCACCCGGTCCTCCACCATCAGCCCCTCACCGCTGGCAAAAACCGCCGCGGCATCACCACAGCCTGCTTCCATTGTAAAGAAGGGATTGCCGCTGTCATGGACCGGCACCTGGCCGCTGAGCGCCGCTTCCGGATCAATCACTGCCGGCAGCAGGTCGTATTCGGCTTTAACCAGGGCCGCCGCCCGGGCCGCCGCCGCCTTATTATCAGCGACCACGGCGGCGATGGCGTCGCCAATATACCGTACCACCGCCGGAAAAAGCTGCTGGTCCTCGATTGTATTCTGCCCGGCAAACCACATTTGGGAATTGAATTTTATTTTGGGTGTATTAGCATGTGTATATATTTTGATAACGCCAGGCACAGCCATGGCCTCAGAAATGTCAATGTTTTTTATCCGCCCGTGCGGCACCTGGCTAAATACCAGTTGGGCATAAACCATCCCGTCCAGCACCATATCGCCGGTATATTTGATCTGCCCGCCTGCTTTGGCGGCTCCATCCTCGATAGGGATGGACCGGCCTACATATTTAAAAGCCCGTTGCGGCTTAGCCTCCATTGTCATCCCTCCCGCCCCCTTTGCTTGCTTTATTTGCTGCCAGCGCCAAACAATTGTCCGCTCAAATCATGGGCCAGCCCTCGCACAATTTCCCGTTTATAAGGCTGGGAGGCCCGGCCGGGTATAGCTTCATCCACAGTCGCAGCCAGCAGCCTGCCCAAAGTATCGGCAAAGTCCCGGTTAACAGGCCGCTGCGTGAAAAATTTCTGGACACTGGCCGGACATACCGGCATTTTTCCCAGGGCTCCCAGCGCTGCTTTCCCATTAATAATCAACCGGCGCTCACGGTTGTAACGAATCATCACCGCCAGACTGAGCCTGGCAATAGTCACCTGGGACCGGCTGCCGATTTTTACAAACCCGCTGCGGCTTGCGCCCGGCGTGGGCACAACAACCTCTGTTATTAATTCCTTAGCCCGCAGCCCCTGCAAGGCTTCTGCCAGAGTCAAAAGCCGGGGCCCGGCACTGCCGGCAGTGCTTACGCCGGCACCATAGGCAGCAAGTACGGGCAGGCTGTCGCCGGCCGGCGAGGCACTTGCAATATTGCCGCCAATCGTGGCCCGGTTGCGGATTTGTACCGACCCCACCTGGCGTGCCGCTTGCGCCAGGGCCGGTACTTTAGCCTTAATAACCGGGCTGGCCGCAATCGTGCTAAAGGTTGTGCCCGCTCCGATCCTCACCGCGGCACCGTGATCGGCAATATAGTTTAAATCCGCAACCTGGGAAAGATCAATGACCAGTTCCGCCGCTTCCCCCCCGCGGTTGTTGATAAAATCGGTGCCCCCGCTGAGAAATGCCGTCCTGGCGCCGGTATTCCGCAACTGCTGCAATACGTCATCCAGCCTGGTAAAACCCACAATCTCATAGCCGGTCATTTGTCCTGTCCCCCATTCACCAGGCCGGCAGCCGCCTGCACTGCTTTTATAATATTCACATACCCGGTGCAGCGGCAAAGATTCCCCGCCAGCGCCTCCCGGATCTCGGCTTCTGACGGCCGGGGATTATGCAGCAGCAGGGCTTTGGTGCTCATAATCATGCCGGGGGTGCAATAACCGCACTGGACAGCCCCCTGCTCGACAAAGGCCTGCTGGATAGGATCAGTGCCGCCACCGGCAGCCAGCCCTTCAATTGTGGTAATGTCCGCATTCCGGGCCTGATAGGCCAGCACGAGGCAGGAGTTAACGGCCTTGCCATCCATAATGACGGTACAGGCGCCGCATTCGCCTTCACTGCAGCCTTCCTTGACCCCCGTGAGCTTCAGCCTGACCCGCAGCAGGTCAATCAGCCGCTCCTGTGGTGCGGCATCCAGTAAAACATGGCGCTTGCCATTTACAGTAAGGTCGATAAGCATCCAATCACCTTCTTTATCTACATCTGACTTGAATGTGTCGCCCCAAGCCGGCCTCAGGCCAGATGTTTTCTCTGCAGCCGCGGCCTGGAATAGAATAAATGCTCCGGGTAAAAACAACCCGGCAATCAAAAGCCAGTCTGATTGCCGGGTATGCCGGATATGAATCAGGTACCGACACTCTTGCCGGCAGGGTTATCCATGTCCTGCTCCCCCTCCCGCAGGTGAGCAGGCACAACAATCTTCTCAGCCGTCTCGGGATAATAAGTTATGTCATATTTCTTATGGTTGAACAAGATCGTAAAAATGGAGTAGCCCTGGGCAATGGCATAAAACAGGATTGGTATTCCGGCTACAGTGGCAATCATTTTGGTTGCATCAATCCCGGAAATTTTACCGCCTGAGCCAACAGTCAGAGTAATGAGCGCCATCCCGCCCATCAGCACACCCCAGACAATTTTCATATACGAAGGAGGCTCAGGGTCGTCCTTCGTGTTGCCGGTCGTGTTCATAGCCGCGACCGTAGTAGTCATCGAGTCGGCCATGGTGCTGAACGAGGTAATAATAGTGCCCAGCATGACCCAGCTAAGCACCGTGGAAAGCGGCAGATTTTGCAGATAGGCAAACAGGGATGCTTCCAGACCGCCCTGGGGCGAGGAAATAATTGTCCAGAGACCTTTGGTCTGCCATTCAAAGAACACGGCCGAACCGCCGAAAATCCAGAACCATATCATACCGAAAATCGAGGTGGCAACAAGATTGCACAGGATAAATTCACGGATTGTCCGGCCATAGGCCACCCGGGCAAAAAACATGCCGCTCATCGGCGCATAGGCCAGCCAGATTGCCCAGTAATAAACAGTCCACCAGCGCGGCCAGTCCGACTGGTCAATCGGGCTTAAAAACAGCGATTTGGTAAAGAAATTTTGCAGATAGTCTCCCAGCGAGGCTGTTCCCAGCTTCAGAATAAAGGCCGTCGGCCCAAACACAAGAACAAACAGCAACAGGAAAATAAAGATGTTGGTATTGATCTTCGCCATGATGCTGATGCCGCGTTTAATACCGCTGATACTTAACCCAACGGCAGCGATTGTGGCGATAATAATAACAACAGCCCAAATATGAGGCCCGGTTTCAATCCCCGCCAGAATGTGCAGGCCGCTGCCGATTTGCATGGCCAGGACGCCCATTACGGCGGCCACGCCGCCAACAATGGCGAACAGGCACAGATTGTCAAGCACCGTACCGACAAACCCGAAAGAACGGTTTTTGAAAATGGGGTATAGCGTCGCCCCCTGGGTATAGGGCAGTCGGAGATTATAATGGACCAGGCCAACGGCCAAGCCGGCCAGCGTGTACATGGCATAAGGCGTCAGTGTCCAGTGCAGGGTGGCAGTCGATAAAGAGAAAATGGCTGCCTTTTCACTGTAAGGCTCAATCCCCAGAACCTGGGGCGGCGTACAAAAGTGATACAGCGGCTCGGCAATGCCCCAGAATAATATACCGATGGCAATGCCGCATTTTAAGGTCAGCACAAACCAGCTCCAGGTGGTGTATTCCGGTTTGGCCTCAGGCCCCCCCAGCCGCACATCGCCATAGCGGGAAAACATTAGATAAAAACAAAACAATACCGCTCCCATGCCAAACAGGTTAAACAACCAGCCAAGGTTGGCAATCGCGCTTTCAACCAGGGCATTCTCCGCATTGTAAAACTGCTGGGGAATTGTGATGGCGGCCAGGACGCAGGCGGCAATAATGGCCGTCATCGGCCCAAAAATTTCCCAGCGGATTTTTTTCTTGTTTGCAACAATCACAAATGTACCTCCTTATTTGCTACGGAAAGAATCTTCCAGCCGTCTGGAAGTGTGGCCCCCATCGCCTCCTCCCTGCCAGTCGCTGCTGAGTATTTAGTCGCTGACGGCCGTTAACAGGACACCGGATTTTAACAGTTCATAGGCTGTGGCAATATCGGCGGTAAGATTGCGGTCCTGGGCCAGAAAAGGGATAACCTCGCGGATTTTCTGATGTACAACACGCCCGGCCGCGCCAAGCTGAAATTGTTCTTCCGGCCGCAGGTCGCAGGCCTGGGCGGCATGCATGGCCTCAATCCCCAGGATGTAATAGAGGTTATCCACGATTTTCCGGGTCTTTTGCACAACATACGGGGTGTTGCTGCAATGGTCTTCTATATCACCGGCAACAGCGTAAAAATCCATACTCACCGGATTGGCCAGATGTCTGATTTCAGCATCCAGAGCGGTAAATGGTTTTTGCATGGTGCCAAAAGCAATGACATTTTCCGGGTCAGGCGTCAAAAACCGCGGTAAGCCGGTAAAGTGACCGGTACTCAGCTTGATAGTGCGGAAACAGGCTGCTCTTGACAGGTGGCTGAGGGCTATTCCCAGCATCTCAAAGGCTACCGCCCAGTTGACAACCTCAAAATTTCCGCAGGACAGGATCGCCTCCTGCTCCATAGACACGCAGGGGTTGTCATCAGAAGAATTTATCTGCAGGTCCATGAGTTCTTCCAGATAAGCCAGCGAGTCCCGGACAGCCCCGTGAATATGGCAGGCGCACCGGAAACACAGCGGGTCCTGCAGGGCATTGGCAATACCGGGCCGCCACAGATAACTGCCCCGGAGCAGGTGCCGGACATGGGCGGCGCTCTCATTTTGGCCCCTAAACCGGCGTACCCGGTTGATCTCCGCATTGAGGGGACTGACATTGCCCTTAAAGGCCTCCAGGCTAAAACTGTAAATCATATCGGCAAGCCTAATCAGTTGCCGGAGTTCATGCAAAACCAGCGCCCCCTGGCCGGCTGCCAGGGCGTTGGAACTGACCAGCGCCAGCCCGTCCTTCGGCCCCAGGACCAGCGGTTTCAGGCCGGCCTGCGCCAGCGCCGCCCCGGCCGGCATCCTTTTGCCCTGACAATAGGCGTCGCCTTCGCCAATCATAGCCAGGGCAATGTGCGACAGACAGGCGATATCGGCTTCGCCGATGGAACCGCGTTCCGGCACAACCGGCGTAATCTGGTTGTTAAGCAGATCGCGGTACATGCCGGCAATCCCGGGGCTCATGCCCGTATGTCCCAGCAGCAGCGTATTCAGCCTGATCACCATCATTGCCCGTACCTCTGCCGGCGAAGCCTCCGGGCCGACGGCCACACAATGGGATCTGACCATATTGACATTAAATTGATTGTACCGTTCTGCCTCAACCCTGGTATCTTTATTGGCGCCGACCCCGGTGTTAAAACCATAGACGGGAACATTGCCGTCAACAAGTTTATAGACAAACGCTCTCGATTCTGCCACTTTGGCCAGCGCCGCCGGCGCGATAACAACCGGCGCACCCTTGAGCGCTACTTTGGCCACGTCGGCGATGGTAAGGCTGCTGCCGGTTAGTTCAATTACATGCTTGCCCAAAATCCTGCCCCTCCCTGACTGTTGTCGCTTTGCGCTCTATATTATAACGCATCGGTTCTTATATTTATATTGATTGCAAAAAACATGCCAACTGCCGCCTGCTTCCACAGCGGTCGTTTTTCCGCGGCCAGCAGGCTTTTTCTGCTGCCGCCGAAACTCCTTCTCATCCGGCCGCAGGTGTATAAACAGCAACTGCATTAATCTTTTGCGCAATATTTTATTGCAGGTTACATCTTTACACCAGCCTGATTATTAGTTAAAATATTGTTAACATTCGGCAGATGGTGAGTGAAAAAATGACTGCTATAGACAAAACATTATATCTGGAAACGATAGCCAATTTTATCCAGGATGCAGTATATGTGATCAACAAACACGGCGATGAACTGTTTTACAACAATAAAATTGAACGCTTTGAGCCGTCGCAGCGCCAGGCGATGCTCCAGGAGCTGCGCCGCGTATTTCTTACCGGCAAGCCTTCCTTTGATCAGTACAATAAATATCGCACCCTGGATCACCGGGAGGTACATATGCTCTCGACCGTAGTGCCGGTGGAACGGGACGGCGAAATTGTTGCCGTCTGCTCGATTAACAAAAATATTACCGAAATGGCCACTTTGCTCAACCGCGTCTACAAGCTGCAGGAACAGCTGCAAACCTACCGTCACAGCAATAATAAGCTGGAGAATGGCACAAGTTATCATTTTGCCTGCCTGGTCGGCCAAGATCCTCAATTTCTTCAGGTCATTAACAAAGCAAAAAAATCGGCCCTTACCGCGGCCCCGCTATTGTTAACAGGCGAAACCGGTACCGGCAAGGAGATTTTTGCCCAAAGCATCCACAATTACGGGCCGGCCGCAGCCCACCCGTTCGTTGCCGTCAATTGTGCGGCCATACCGGAGACTTTGCTGGAAAGTATGATTTTCGGCACAGTCAGGGGGGCTTTTACCGGCGCGGAAAACACGCCGGGATTATTGGAACAGGCCGGTAAAGGCACTTTGTTCCTGGATGAAATAAACAGCATGAGCCTGGTGCTGCAGGCCAAAATGCTGCGCATACTCGAAGAGAAAAAATTTCGCCGCCTTGGCAGCAGCGTGGAAGAGCCCGTTCACTGCCGGATCATCAGCTCAACCAATCTTGACTGCCACCGGCTGCTGGCAGAAAACAAGCTGCGCGAGGACTTTTATTACCGTGTCGCCGTGGTTAACCTGACAATTCCGCCCTTACGGAACAGGCGCGAAGATATTCTGCTGCTGGCCGGGCATTTTATCAACCGCTTTAACAAGGTGTATGGCAAGCAGATGACAAAGCTCGCAGCCGATGTGGAAAGCATTTTCCGCCAGCATAAATGGCCAGGCAATGTCCGGGAGTTATGCCATGTACTGGAAACCGCCATCAGCTTCTCTGAGAATGAAACAATAATAACAGCCGGCTGCCTGCCCGATTATTTTCACAAACAATATACTGCCGTTCACGGCCCCGCCGCTGCCGCCCCGCTGCCGGCCCAGCCCCTGCCCCAAAGACTGGCCGAGGTGGAACGCCGCCTGATTATCGACGCCCTTACCCGGAATAACGGCAACATCACCAAAACCGCCCTGGCCCTTGGCATACACCGGCAGAACCTGCAGGTCCGTATAAAAAAATTAAAAATCACTAAAAATGTGTGTTTTGCGGCCGGATCATAAGCACATGCCGGTTTCCTCCCTGCCATAAACAAAACAGGACTGAGTCTCAGCTGCGAGATCAGTCCTGTTTTGCTGTAAGTACCCCTTATTAACGGTTTGCTTCCAATACCGGCTTACGCTCAACCCCCTACAAGTCTACTCATTGCCCTTCTCCTTCCGTTATATTATTTTGTAAAGTAGTTTATAAACCATACAATGTTAGGTATGGCAACAATATCAATAAGGACGGCACCACAGAGCGGCACTATCAGAAAAGCCTTGCGGGATATTACCCCATAGCGTTCAGTAACGGCCCCCATATTGGCGATGGCATTAGGCGTGGCCCCCAGCCCATGGCCGATCATACCGGCACACATGACCGCCGCATCGTAATTTCTTCCCAAAAGAGGAAACAAAAAGTAAATACAAAATACAAACATAAAGACGGTTTGGACAGCCAGTATAATTAACAGCGGCCCTGCCAGGTTGGATATCTCCCAGATTTTCAAGGACATCATTGCCATTGTCAGGAAGATGCCCAGACTGACATCAGCAATCAGATCAATAGTCTTTTCCTGCATTTTAACCAGTGGTTTAACATCATTAAGATTCCTTATCAGTACAGCAACAAACATTGCCCCCACATACCCCGGCAAAACAAAGCCGGTAACGTTTCTAATGTGAGCAGACCCCATTGCCCCCAGGACCATAGCAACAAGAATCACCGCCAGCATCGACATAACATTATCACTTGTGACAATCCGGTCCTGTTCAGCGGCTGTCGCTTTATTCAAGGCGTCAAATTGCTCCTGACTGGTTTCAATGGGGAGCTTATAGCGCTCAATAAGCCATTTCGCCAGCGGGCCCCCTACTAAGCCACCGGCGATTAAACCGTAGGTAGCCGCCGCTACTGCGACCACAAACGCCCCCTGAACTCCCAGTTGCTCGGCCGTAGGGCCGAAGGCCGAGGCCGCTCCCATGCCGCCTTCCAGCGAAACCGCACCGGCCATAACCCCCAGGACCGGGTGGATGCCGGTTAATATAGCCGTTCCCGCGCCGACAACATTTTGCATAATGGCTAAAAGCCAGCAGCCTACAAGATATACAATCAGCGATTTGCCGCCTTTTTTAATAAGGCCAAAGCTGCCGCCTAAGCCAACAGTAGTAAAAAATGCAATCATAAAAGGCATTTGCAAAGTAGTATCCATGTTAAACGTTAGCATATTGGCCGCTTTAAGTAGCCAGGCCAGAATAGAAAAAGTAAAACCGCCGATAACCGCTGAAGGAATGCAAAAACGGGCAATAACCGGGAATATCCGCCGTACCCACGCGCCAAACATTAAGAGTAATACGGCAATAGCAACTGTTGCCACAATATCCAGCTTCATAACCATAACCTGATTGACCAGTTCAAAACTCACAACTTTCCCTCCTGCTGTTTTTGTTGATAAGCCCTTGCCTGCTGGTAAAACTGCCTCCCTTCTAGTAAAGCCAGGCTTTCTATTTCGCTTCAAGCTAACGCAAATACTGTGCCAGGTTAGAAAGGCTTATAACTGCCGGAATATCGTCAATGGCAGCAATAAAAAAAGCGGTTACTGCAAATTTTTCCTGAAAAATTTGCAGTAACCGTAAAAGTTGCACGTTAACGCAACTGATATTCTTTGATTTTATACCATAGCTTCCGTTCGCTGATCTTAAGTATCTGCGCTGTTTTGGCTTTATCACCGCCATAATACTGCAGGGTTCCGGTAATGACTTTGCGTTCGATCAAATCCAGGTCCTCACCGATATAGACAGGAATCAGGGCAGGTGTGCCGGCCTGACTGAGGGCCTCAGGGCCCGGAGGCTGATTATCGCCAGGCAAATTGCCGGCCCGCAATACCCCGTCGTCGGCAAACACCATGGCCCGCTCAATAATATTCTCCAGTTCCCGGACATTGCCCTTAAATTCATAGCCCTGCAGCTTTGCCAAAAAACCGGGCTCAATCTCCCTGATCTGCTTGGCCATTTTTTTATTATATTTGGCAACAAAATGCTCGGCCAGCAAGGGAATGTCTTCACGGCGCTGCCTAAGGGGCGGCAGTATAACAGACACCACATTGAGCCGGAAATACAGATCCTCCCGGAACTTTCCTTCGGCCACCAGCTGTTTTAAATTACGGTTGGTGGCACAAATGATCCGTACCGAAATTTTTCTCCTGCCGCCGGCGCCTACAGGCGTTATCTCTTTTTCCTGAACAACCCGCAGCAGCTTAGCCTGCAGTCTGACATCCATCTCGCCAATCTCATCCAGAAACAGTGTGCCTTTATCAGCCAGCTCGAAAATCCCCTTTTTCCTCTGTACAGCGCCGGTAAAGGCTCCCTTCTCATGGCCAAACAGCTCACTCTCCAGCAATTCGGCAGGAATGGCGGCACAATTTACCACCTCAAACGGTTCCTGCCTGCGTACACTTAAGTAATGCAGGGCCTTGGCAACAAGCTCTTTGCCGGTACCGCTCTCGCCCCGGATGAGAACATTAAACTCGCCGTCTTTTATTCGGTCGATATCATGCAGGATTTGCCGCATCGGCGCGGAAGTGCCAATCATGCCTGCAATTTCCTGGCGTTCTGTCAGTTTGCCGTTCAGGTACTCGACTTTAGTCCTCATCCCAATATAGTCGGTGGCGTTGGCCAGCAGCATTTCCAGTTCATCCATGTTTATCGGCTTGGTCAGATAGTAAAATGCCCCGGCTTTAATCGCCGTCACAGACGACTTTATACTGGCGTAAGCAGTCATAATAATAATTATTATACTGCCATCAACCGCTTTAATCTGCCGGAGCACATCGATGCCGTCGGCATTGCCCAGTTTCAGATCAAGCAACACAATATCAAATTCCTGCCGGGAAACAGCGGCCATGGCTTCCTGGGCGGAGCCCGCCGTTACGACAGCATATCTGTCCTCCAGGGCAAAGGCCAGCGAGGTGCAGATGGCCGGTTCATCATCAACAATGAGTAGCTTATGCATCCTGTTTCTCCTCAAAATTAAACTTTAAAGTCACAGTAGTGCCTGCACCTGCCTGGCTGTCAATACTTATGTCTATCCCACTTTGCCGGGACAGCTGATAGCTGACAAACAACCCCAGGCCGGTCCCACCTGCTTTCGTCGAGAAAAACGGTTCAAATACGAATTTCAGGTTATCTGGTTCGATCCCGGCGCCATTATCTGAGATCACCAGGCAGGGGACCCCTTCCCGCAGCTCGCTGGCAATGGCAAGCACCGGCTTGCTCTGCCCCTCCAGCGCCTGGAGGGCATTTAGCAAGATATTAATCATTACCTGCTTTATTTGTTGAATGTCGACATATACCATTAAATCTTCTCTAATATCCATCTGTAAATTAACGCTCTGCTTTGCCATATTATCGGCAAAAAACACCAGACTATTGTCGATAAGCCGCTTCAAAGGAACAGATTCCCGCTCCACTTTTCGCGGACTGGCATAGGTTAACAGGTCGTTGACAATATGATTGAGACGTTCAATCTCCTGCGGCACGAAATGGCTTATCTGCTCTCTGAAGCGGGGATTATCGTACTTTGAGGGCAGCAATTCGGTAAAGGTCTTAATTGACGTTAGCGGTGTGCGGATTTCGTGGGCGAGGCAGGCAACCAGCTTGCCTAAGGCCTCCAGTTTATCCTTGCGCTGCAGTTCTTCATTGATTGTTTCAATTTCCCGGGTACGTTTCTTGACCTCCTGCTGTAAATAAAAATTGATCAGCAGCGTCACTACCCCAAACACAATTAAAATCACAACTACAGTAACAGCAATACCAAAATTACGTTTATAATACTGGGCCGGATAATCAAGCGGCTCACCAAACCATTTTGCATATATCTTATCATAGGTGCCATTTTTTTTAATATCCTTCAGCCCGGTATTAAACACCGCCAGCAGCGGATTACCATTCTGTACAGCTACACAGTAGCCCTCCGGATCAATCGCCCCGCCTACAATTTTTATATATTCATGCTGTTTGGTACGCTGCAGGATATACTGGCCTGTGAGACTATTGCCAAGGGCAGCATCCACTTTCCCGTTGAGGAGCAGCGCCAGGGCCTCTTCCTGATTGGTGGTGGGCACCAGTTTCACGGGCTGATTTTTAAGACTGTAATTGCCGATCGCGTCTTTCTGTACGGCAACCTTGTGTCCTGCCAGGTCGGCAATGGAGGCAATCGCCTGCATATCTTTTAAGACAAATATAGCTAACGAATTTACCATATATGCCTCCGAAAAATCGTATAACTTTTCCCGTTCTGAGTTGTACTTCATCCCGCCTACGGCATGAACCTCGCCGCGTTCAAGCGCTTTAACAGCATCAGCCCACGGCAGGGGACGGAATTGAATCTCATAGCCGGTGCTGAGGGCAACTGCTTTTAGTAAATCAACATTAAATCCCCGGTAAACTTCGGCCCCGTCAATCGTATCAACAAATTCGTAGGGAGGAAAGTTTTCGTCCCCGGCCACGATTAACAGCCGGTGTTCCCGACCGTCCGCCGCCTGGGCAGCGCCCCCGCAGACAACACTGCTCACCAGCAATACAACCAGCCATATTCTGTACATCCCACGGCCTCCGCAATCTAGATATCTGTTATTTTCGGCATGCCTGAGTTTAAATCCTGTACTTGCTGCTCTCTTTGCCGGTAAAACACAGCCAGCAGGCACAGCAGACCTTGGCAGCAATGAACCGGCACTGCCTGTGCCGGTCTTGCCCGCACGCCAAAACAGGACTGGTCCCGTCGCCGGGACCAGTCCTGTTTGCTGTAAAATATTAGCCGATCACCCTGCCGGCAACGGCGATAAGCTCGCTGTGCAGGCGCTCGTCCTCTTTTACGATATGGGCCATTTTCGTTTGCACATCCTGTTGGAAGCCCGGGTCTTTTATACTGCCTAAATTAATCTTTACATTATACAGGGCGCCATGCAGGCCGGCATGGGCCATAAGTCCGGCCACAGCGGCATCACTGGCCGCGTTGCTGTTGCCAATGGCCAGAATCCGCACCGCCATTGTCAATACCTGCAGGCAGCAGGAGGCAACCTCCAGCGGCAGGTTGGTGGCAAACATCATTGCCTGCTGAATAGCCGCACTGCGTTCCAGCTTCTCGGCCTCCGTTGCTTTCGGGAGCTTGTAGGCAGCCATGACTTTGTTAAAGGCCTCCGTATCGGCATCAACATAGCGGGTCAGTGCACCTGACAATTGATCAGCTTCCGCCAGCAGGTCCGTTACTTCCTTTTCCACTTCGGCATATTTGCTGTTGCCGGCAGTCAGACGGCAGACCATAGCCGTCAACGCGCCGCCGAGCGCCCCGGCCAGAGCCGAAATACTGCCGCCGCCCGGCGCCGGTGAGTTTGACCCGAGTTCCTCAAGAAACTCGGTAATTTTCATTTCAATTAACATATCATCAAGCCCCTTATTAAAGGTTTTCTTCCAATACCTGCTTACGCTCAAACCCCTCCAGGCGCAGATAGAAATCGGCCGTGTCGATCAGCGCCTGCAGCGGCACCATGCCCACAATCTCGCTGCCGATGACATGTACGCCATATCGGGCCGCTTCTGACTTAACCGTTTCAAATACCCGGTGCAGCGGGGTGCCCGTATAGTCGACCATATTGATCGTTACCTGCGCCATATTCCGCTCTTCAATCATAACCCCCATCGCCCGGCAGAATTTATAGCCGCCCTTTGCCTCCCGGATGGCCGACGCAATCTTTTTCGCAATATTGACGTCACTTGTGCTCAGATTGATGTTATAGGCGATTAAAAACTGCCTGGCGCCGACAACGGTGGCCCCCGCCGCCGGATGCATCCGGGCCGGGCCGTAATCAGGCCGGCGTTCCGGGGTGGCAATCGCGGTCTTCAGGCCTTCGTATTCGCCTTTGCGGACATCCGGCAGTTTGACCCGCGCCGCCTGCTTGGCAGCCGCTTCGTACAAATATACGGGGATATCAAGCTTTTCCCCGATTTCCCGGCCCAGCTCGTTCGCCAGCGCCACGCATTCTTCCATCGTGACCTCACTTACCGGAATAAATGGAATCACATCTGTCGCGCCGACACGGGGATGTTCCCCCTGATGCTGTTCCATGTCGATCAGCTCGGCCGCCTTGGCGCAGGCTTTAAAGGCAGCCGCCTTCGCCGCCTGGGGCTCACCGACAAAAGTCACCACCGTCCGGTTATGACTGGCGTCTGAATTGACATTAAGCAAGGACACGCCGGCAATACTCTTTACTTCATTGACAATCGCCGCAATGACCTCCGGCCGCCGGCCTTCACTGAAATTAGGTACGCATTCCACTAGTTTTGCCACAGTTATAACTTCCCTTCTCTATGTATATTATCGGCTTTACTCCAGCTAAGCTGTCCCTGTTTAATCACCTTGTCGACAATATTCATACCGGCATGGTAGACCAGATACAGATGGGACGGATACTCCAGTATGACCACATCGGCCTGCTTGCCCGCTTCCAGGCTGCCTACCCGGTCGGCCCGGTCAACCGCGGCGGCGCCATTAATGGTCAGGGCTGTAACAACCTCGGCCGGTTTCATCCTTAGTTGAATCGCGGCCAAAGCTGCCACCAGCGGAATAGAATGACTAAAGCAGCTGCCGGGGTTGTAATCTGTTGCCAGGGCTACCGCCGCCCCGCTGTCGATCATGTCCCGGGCCCGGGCATAGGGCTCGCGCAGGCAAAAAGCGGTCATGGGCAGCAGCGTAGCCACGGTGCGTTTTTTGCCCAAGGCTGCAATGCCGGCATCAGAGGCCTGCAGCAGATGGTCAGCCGAACAGGCATCAAGCTCCGCCGCCAGCTCAGCCCCGCCCAGGGCAACAATTTCATCGGCATGGAGCTTGGCTTTCAGCCCCAGGCCTTTGGCCGCGGTTAGCAGCCGCCGCGACTGGGCCAGCGAGAAAACCCCCTGTTCGCAGAACACATCACAAAACTCGGCGATTCCTTGGGCGGACACGGCCGGCAATACCTCGGCAATCAGATAATCCACATAGGCGTCGGCACGTCCTTTATATTCGGGCGGGACGGCATGGGCGCCCATAAAAGTCGGTACAATCTCCACCGGCTGCTCCCGGTTAAGTTCGGCCATCACGGCGAGCTGCCGCAACTCGGTCTCCTTATCCAGCCCATAGCCGCTTTTGCCTTCCACCGTAGTGACACCCATCGCCAGCATACTGCGCAACCGCCGCCCGGCCAATTCCTTCAGCTCCGCCAGACTGGCCGCCCGGGTCGCCTCAACGGTGTTCAGGATGCCGCCGCCCCGTTCCAGAATTTCCAGGTAGGGGGTGCCGCTCAAGCGCCAGAAAAACTCCTCCGCCCGGTAGCCGCCAAATACCATGTGGGTGTGCGAATCAACAAACCCCGGCAGCACGCACTGCCCGGCGGCATCAATGACCTCCCACTGGCTTTCATCAAGGGCCGGCAGGTCCGCCGTCGGTCCTACCCAGCTGATCCGGCCGTCCTCAGCCAGCAGCGCCCCGTCGGGGATAATCCCGATATCCCCCATCGCCGGCCCCTGCTTGGGGGCCGGTCCGGCACAAGTAATCAATTCTGCCGCATGTTTAATCAGCAATTTTTTACCTGCCATCTTTTTGCTCCTTCCCGTCTTTCCTACTTTGCAAACACTTTGGCGACAATGCTGTCAATCAGGCTGTCCGCAGGAATATAAGGCAGTGTCGCCTGGCCTTTGCCGGCGTATTGCTGGTTGAATTCCACAATCGTTTCGATCGAATGCTCATTTCTGGCCCAGGCCCGGCGGGCTACCCCGCCAATAACATCCCATAACATCGCCTGGCGCAAAATCTCATCAACCCGTTCGCTGCCGTCCAGCACCATGCCAAAGCCGCCGTTGATCGATTTGCCGATCCCGACACCGCCGCCGTTGTGCAAAGCAACCAGGCTCATACCTCTGGCCGCATTGCCGGCAAAGCACTGTACGGCCATATCGGCCATAATATTGCTGCCGTCCTTAATGTTGGCAGTCTCCCGGAACGGTGAGTCCGTGCCGCTGACGTCATGATGGTCCCGGCCCAGCATGACCGGCCCGATTTCCTGCTTGCGCACCATTTCATTAAACTTCAGGGCAATCCGGAGGCGTCCTTCCGCGTCCTGATACAGAATCCGCGCCTGCGTCCCTACGACCAGTTTGTTTTGCTCGGCATCCCGGATCCATATGTAATTATCCCGGTCCTGGCCGCGCCGGTTGGGATCAATACACGCCATGGCCGCCTGGTCGGTTTTGCGCAGGTCCGCCGGATCACCGCTCAGGCAAACCCAGCGGAAGGGTCCGTACCCGTAGTCAAACAATTCGGGCCCCATAATATCCTCAACATAAGAAGGGAAAATAAAGCCGTCCCGCTCGTCATAGCCATTCCTGGCAACCTCTTTAACCCCGGCATCATACACAGCCTTCAGGAAGGCGTTGCCGTAATCAAAGAAATAGGTGCCCCGTTCGGCCAGTATTTTAATCAACGCAAAATGGCGCTGCAGGCTTTTGTCAACCAGGTGGCGGAACTGCTGCCGGTCGGCTGCCAGCAGGTTTGTCCGCTCTTCAAAACTCAGCCCCTGCGGGCAGTAGCCGCCATCATAGGCAACATGGCAGGAAGTCTGGTCGGAAAGCAGCGGAATATGCTTGTTGTTTTTGACGGCATACTCCAGCAAATCCACAACATTGCCATGATAGGCAATAGAAATCGGCTGTTTCTTCAGCTGATATTCTTCTGCCAGCTGAAATATCTCGTCCAAGTCGGCCGAGATTTTGCTGACCCAGCCCTGGTCATAACGGGTTTTAATCCGGGAATAATCCACCTCGGCGATAATCCCGACCCCGCCGGCGATTTCAATCGCTTTCGGCTGGGCGCCGCTCATGCCGCCCAGGCCGGAGGAAACGAACAAATGCCCGCGCAGGTCGCCGTCTGCCGCCACGCCCAGCCGTTTGCGGCCGGCAGTAAGCAGGGTGTTAAACGTGCCGTGCACAATGCCCTGCGGCCCGATATACATCCAGCCCCCGGCTGTCATCTGGCCGTAGTTGGCCACGCCCATCTGCTCGGCAATTTCCCAGTCATCCTGGTTGTCAAACATGCCAATCATGAGCGCATTCGTAATAATTACGCGGGGCGCCTCCGGCTTGGACGGAAATAACCCCAGCGGATGGCCTGATTCGACTACCAGGGTCTGCCGGTCTGTCATGACCTCCAGGTACTTTTTAATAAGCTGGTACTGCAGCCAGTTTTGGCACACACTGCCGGTTTCCCCGTAAGTAACAAGCTCATACGGGTAAAGCGCAACAGCCGGGTCCAGATTATTGTCAATCATTACCTGAAAGGCCTTGCCCTCCACACAGTTGCCTTGATAGGCATCAATCGGCTTGCCGGCCAGCTTCTCTTGCGGCATATAGCGGTACGCGTAAATCCGGCCGCGCGTGCGCAGTTCCTCCATAAATTCAGGCGCCAGCACGTCATGCAGCTCTTCCGGCACATAGCGCAGCGCATTTTTCAAAGCTACCTTTGTCTGTTCCTGGGTCAGGCGGAACCCCCGGTTGGGTGCGCGGCGAATGCCGGGTGCAAACACCGGCAGTTCAGGCAGCACATTGTCCAATTTAACTGTCATGGCACTGCCAATCTCACAATTGCGAACCATAATTATCCCTCCATGTGTCTCCTCTAGTATACCTTACTTTACCATTACTGTATCACCTTTGCGTCAACGAAACGTCAAATAGGCCCTGGCCCGCCAGCGGCTGCGGCAGCATACAGTTTATCCAGGATTTTTTGTTCCAGTGAATTTCCCGTTTTATTAAAGAACCCCTGGCCCTGACGGTAGTATTCCCCCGCCGCTAGCGGCAAATCACCGGCAAAAACCGCCTGCAGCCGGATATCCTGCTGCATCCTGACCCGGATCTCCAGCTTGGTCCTGGCAATAAGCCCGGCCTGATACAAATCATGATACCGCTGCCGGAATGCATCGGCTTGCGCCAGATAGCTGCGCCCCTGCTGCAGGTCGTTGTCTCTGACCGACAGCAAGGCCAGCAGGCAATGCAGCGTGCAGTAGCTGCGCAGGCACCAGTAGCCCTGATACTCGCCAAACTGCGCCTCCAGGGCCAAAGCCTCTGACAAATAGGCAAAAGCCTTGCCGTATTCCTCCAGGTCATAGGCGGCATGACCGGCATTAACCAGAAAAATAACAACACCGGCGCTGCTCTGGTTGCGCCCGGCAAGCCTGATGGCCTGGTCATAATAATAAAGGGCCTCAGCCAGGTTGCCCTCCAGCCGCCGTAAATCCCCGATATAGTTGTAGCCGGCCGCGACATGCAGATTGAATTCCCCCGGCCGTTCCCCCAAACGCTTATAATGGGCAATGGACTGGCGGTAGCATTGCTCGGCCCGGCTTGTTTGCCGGCGCAGGGCATAAGCGATCCCCAGGAACCGCTGGATCACGGCCTGCTTTTCCCCCAGCTTCGCGGCCTGAGCCGTCTGTGACAGCTTATTGGCAAAGAGCTCGATAAGCCGGGGCTTACGGATCTGGATGCCACAATATATAATTTGCTGATACCCTTTGATTGTATAATCAAGAAAGCTTTTTTTTGCCGACAGGCGCAGCAGCTGATGGATGGCCCGCAGACCGGGCAAATGCTCGCCGCGCCAGATATAATAGCGCCCCAGCATTTCCAGATAGGCGGCCCGGAACCGGCTTAAATTCGCCTGCGGCACCTGTTCCGCCTCCACAGCGGCCAGCAGCTCTTTGATCTTATCCAAATAATTCATAATCTGGAGTTTGTTTTCCAGAATAAAGCCGTTTCTTCGCTGCATATCATTAAATTCAGGAAACAACTCATATTGGGGGCAGCAAAATCTTTCGGCAAGCTTAATTGTATATTCCAGCATCTTTATTTTTTCGTCAATCTGCGAATAATGGTACAGGATTTCTGAATATAGGTCCCGCCCCCAGGCGTCTTTATCCATCAGCTCCTCCAGATGGCGGCCGGCCCGCCTGTGGATCAACTGTTTTCTGGAGGAAGACAATTCGGCATAAACATAGCTCCTGATCCGGATATGGCTGTATTTGTATACAGGCCCCCTTAGCCCCGGGGCTGCTCCCGCCACTGCCTGAATGAGCCGCCTATGCTGCAGTTCCTCAATGGCTTCCACAACTTCAAACTCATTCATCCCGCAAACAGCCAGCAACTCGTTATAGCCAACGTTATTAAAAAATGCCGACATGACATCAAGCACTTTCCGGGCATTGTCCGCCAGCGTGCTGACCCGCTCCTGCAGCACGCTCCGCAGGCGCGGCGACAGGCAGTTCACATTTTGGCCCTGCTTGATTAACTTAAAACTTTCCACTAAAAACAGGGCGTTGCCGTCCGTATACTCATACAGTTTTTGCTGCAAATCGGCAGTAAGCTTATCCGCCGGGAGCATCAGCTCCGAAAACCGGACAACCTCTTCTCTGCTGAAATTTTCGAGCACCAGGGTTTCAACAAGCCCTTCCCGCCCGGCATTGCCGGTAAACAACTCTATTTGTTCCTGATATTCACTGCGGCAGGTTGTTATGCATAACAGCCGCTGCCGCCCTGAACGCAGCAGTTGGCGCAATACTGACCAGCCCTGCATATCCAGCCATTGCACATCGTCAATAAGCAAGAGTATTTTTCTGGCGGCGGCAGCCTTGTCTAAAATACTGCCCATAACATCTTCAATCATGCCGGAATGAATATTGTAGCCGCTGGCGGCCTGACTCTGGCAGGCAACGGCCTGATTGCCGAGAACTGCCGGAAACACATAGGCAATAACCTGATACCAGAGAGCAGGCAATGCCACACCGCGCTGCGCCAGCAGCTCCATTATCTGACAAAAAATCTGATTCCAGGCTTTATAGGGATAATCCTGTTCAGCCTGATAACACTGGGTCCGCAAAACAGTTACACAGCCGTCGGCCAGCGTTTCCTCCAGCCGCTGGACAATTTCCGTTTTTCCCACTCCCTGCTCGCCGCTGATAATGGCCCATACGTAGGGTGAGCTGCCGGCACAAAAGCCGGCCACAAGCCGCTGCAGCCAGAGCAACTCGCGCTGGCGCCCAAAAAAGTTCTCTGCCGCCTGCTCGGGCGGCACTATCAGCTGGTTGCCCAGCTTCGCCCTGACACGTTCATACGCTTCCCGGGTTTTTTCCTGGGGGCCGACGCCCAGTTCGCTGCTAAGCTTTGCCTGTAAGCCCTCATAGACGGCAATCGATTTATTTAAAGCCCCGGCCCGCTCGTACACCTTCATCAGGGCTCTGTACGCACTCTCATTATATTCGTCCAGCCCGATAAGCTGCTTAAGGTAATGTTCGGCCGCACTGTAATCTTTATCATTAAGCCGGTCAACAACCACCTTGGTCAGCCGGGCGACCATGTCCTCTTTGCAGCTCTCCCGCCGGCGGTTTACCCAGTTTTCAAAGGCCTCGGCATCCTTGCAGGCAAACCCCTCCAGAAACTCCCCCCGGTATAATACCAGCGATTCCGCCGGGGAGACCTCGCTGAATTCCTGCAAATCGGTGGTGATGCTGACCGCTTCCGTATTCAGTAACACATTAGCGCGCGAAGGGGTCAGTATTAGGTTTTCTGCCGTCAGCTTTTTCAGCAAATAAAGTGTATTGCGCAGATTTTTTCTGGCCGCCCCGTCCGTCATATCCTGCCACAGCAAAGCCGCCAGCTCTTCGCGGCTGGAATTCCTTTTAACCAGCAAATAATACAATAACGCTTCCATCTTCGCAAACGGGAAAAATACCCGCTTTCCGTTCCAATAAACCTCAGGGCTTCCCAACAAAACCGCAGACAACTCATTCATCTTATCAACCTCGTACCCCTCCGCGTTCTTACTGCATTTGTACAGACTTTTCGACAAAAACAGAGGCAACTCCTTGTTATTTACTGATTTACTAATAGCCAAGTTATTGAAATATTGGTACAATCAAGCTGTATATTGGTTAATCGGGAGGAGAAAACATGGCATATACAGTCAAGCTCATCAGACAAACCGAGCAAACTACCAGCAACTGGTCGGGCGGCACAACAACGCAGATTGCCATCTACCCGCCGGCTGCAAGCTACAGCGACAGAAACTTTCTCTGGCGCCTCAGTTCAGCCCGCGTTGAACAGGAGGAAACGGCTTTTACCCCCCTGCCCGGCTTCTGGCGGCTGATTATGGTCATTGAAGGCGAGCTGGAGCTTACCCATGCCGGCCATCACACTGTCCATTTGCGTCCATTTGAGCAGGATAGTTTCAGCGGCGGCTGGACAACCACAAGCTATGGCAAAGTGCGTGATTTCAACCTGATGCTGGCGGCAGGCTGCGCCGGTGAATTAACGGCAATCAGCCTGCAGGAAAACAGCCGGGAACAGGCCGCCCATCAACCGGCCGGCACCGATTTCTCCCACCAGACTTCAGCCCTGTATTGTGTTGCCGGCGGGGTGCGCATTGCCGTCGACAGCCGGGCACTGTACGAATTACAGCCCGGCGACTTGCTGCTGCTCAGCACCCCCGGCGATGCCCCGCCGCTGCCTGTAACCATCTTCAATGCCGGCAGCACCCAGGCTCAGCTTATCAAAGCCACGATTAACTATTAGCAAACCTTGCGCCTGTGCCCTTTAGGGTATAGGCGTCTTATGTCTACAGAATTTATAAATAAATTCTGTAGACCAAAAAGAGAAGCACCATTTGCCAATTCATCGGCAAATGGTGCTTCTGTGTTATCTTACGCCTGTGGCATTTATTCCTTGGCGGCAGCAGCTTCAGCTACCGCTTCATCATACATCTTGGCCAAACGCCGGTAGCCGTCCAGGCGTTCGGCGGCATCCTTAGCCGTTTTGTCAAACAGCGCCTCGGCTTGTTCCGGGAACAGCTTTTTGAGGGAAGAGTAACGGACTTCGCCCATCAGGAATTCCTTAAAGTCGGCGGTAGGCGCCTTGGAATCCAGGCTGAACGGGTTTTTGCCCACTTCTCTGAGCGCCGGGTTATAGCGGTACATTGCCCAGTAACCGGCCTCAACAGCCCGTTTGCACTCCAGCTGGCTGTTGCCCATGCCCAGTTTCAAGCCATGGTTGATGCAAGGCGAGTAGGCAATAATAAGCGAAGGTCCGGGATAAGCCTCGGCTTCAGCAATAGCCTTCAGCGTCTGGGCTTTATCAGATCCCATGCAGACCTGAGCAACATAAACATAACCATAGCTCATCGCCATCATGCCAAGATCTTTTTTCTTAGTCTGTTTGCCGCTGGCTGCGAATTGGGCAATGGCCGCGCTGGGCGTGGCTTTTGAAGACTGGCCGCCGGTATTGGAATAGACCTCGGTATCAAAAACAAACACATTAACGTCTTCGCCGGAAGCCAGGACGTGGTCCAGGCCGCCAAAGCCGATATCATAGGCCCAGCCGTCGCCGCCGAAGATCCATTGTGAGCGTTTAACAAAGAAATCCTTATAACTGTAAACCTCGTCCAGGAGGGCATTCGAGCCTTTAACAGCCTCAAGCGCGGCGCTGAGCTTATCAGCGCGGTCCCGGGAACCGGCGCCAACATCCTTTTTATCGAGCCACTCGGCCAGGGCCGCTTTGACCTCACCGTCAGCTGCGGCAAGCGCCTCGCCGGCTTTCGCCGCCAGCCGCTCACGGATTTGCTTTACGCCAACCTGCATGCCAAAACCGAACTCGGCGTTGTCCTCAAAGAGCGAGTTGGCCCAGGCCGGACCGCGGCCGAGCTTATCTGTGCAGTAAGGAGTTGCCGGGGCCGAGGCGCCCCAGATGGAGGAGCAGCCGGTGGCATTGGCTATCATCATCCGGTCACCGAACAATTGGGTGACCAGCTTGGCATAAGCTGTTTCCAGGCAGCCTGCGCAGGCACCGGAGAACTCAAGATAGGGAGTCTCGAACTGGCTGCCTTTGACAGTTTCTTTTTTGACCGGATTCGGCTTAGGCGAGACGGTCATCGCATAGTCCCACAGATCGGCCTCCGCCAATTGGCTGCCGATCGGCTGCATCGTGATGGCCTTTTCCTTGGCCGGGCACACCTGGACGCAATTGCCGCAGCCGGTGCAGTCATAGGGGGATACGGCAATCCGGAACTGCAGCCCCTCGGCTCCCAGCGCCTTCTTGGTCACAAAGCCGTCCGGCGCGTTTTTGACTTCCGCCTCGTTTACCAGCACAGGCCGGATAGCCGCATGGGGGCAGACAAAGGAGCACTGATTGCATTGAATACATTTATCCACTTCCCAGGCGGGAACATCCACGGCAATGCCGCGTTTTTCATAAGCGGCGGTGCCCATCGGGAAGGTACCGTCGGTTATGCCCATTTCTTTAAGCACACTCAGGGGCAGCTTGTCGCCTTCCGTACGGTTCATGGGAATGACAACCTTTTTAATGAACTCAGGCACTTCTTTTTCAGCCACGGCGACATCCTGCGCCTCTTTCCAGGCGGCAGGAACAGTAATCCGCACCATGGCGCTGACACCCTGGTCGATAGCGGCAAAGTTCATGTTGACGATTTTTTCACCTTTAAGGCCATATTCGTCAACAACCGAATCCTTCAGGTACTTCATCGCCTCTTCCACCGGAATGATGTCAGCCAGTTTGAAGAAGGCCGACTGCATGATCATATTGATGCGGCCGCCGAGACCTACATCTCTGGCCATTTGTACCGCATTAATGGTGTAAAACTTAATATCGTTGTTGGCAATAAAGCGCTTCAGGCCGGCCGGCAGGTTTTCCTCCAGTTCCTGCGCATCCCAGATGCAGTTGAGCAGGAAGGTGCCGCCGGGCTTTAATCCTGCCAGCACATCATATTTGGCGACATAGGATTGGTTGTGGCAGGCAATAAAGTCCGCTTTATTGATCAGATACGGAGACTTGATCGGTTTCTTGCCGAAACGCAGGTGGGATACCGTTATGCCGCCTGACTTTTTCGAGTCATAGGCAAAATAGCCCTGGGCAAACAGGTCGGTTTTATCACCAATAATCTTGATGGCCATCTTGTTGGCGCCGACCGTGCCGTCAGATCCCAGGCCCCAGAACTTACAGGCCCGTGTGCCGACCGGGGTGGTATCGATATCTGCGCCGGGCGGCAGGGAGGTATTGGTAACATCATCGACAATCCCGATAGTAAAACCGTCTTTCGGTTCATCGGCTTTGAGGTTTTCATAAACGGCAATAATCTGGGCCGGCACCACATCTTTTGAGCCCAGTCCGTAGCGGCCGCCGACAATAAGGGGCTGCCAGGCCTGACGGTAAAAGGCGTTCCGGACATCAAGATATAAAGGTTCGCCGGCGCTGCCCGGTTCTTTGGTACGGTCAAGCACCGCAATTTTAGTAACTGTTTTCGGGATATATTTAAAGAAGTGCTCAATGGAAAACGGCCGGTAGAGATGGACGGTAAGCAAACCGACCTTTTCCCCGTTGGCATTCAGATAATCAATGGTTTCCTCGATGGTTTCACAGACAGAACCCATGGCCACAATCAGGCGGTCGGCATCCGGTGCGCCGTAATAAGTAAACAGGTGATACTCCCTGCCGGTAACCGCTTTGACCTTTTCCATATACTTTTCCACAATGTCCGGCAGGGCCAGATAGTATTCATTGGCCGCCTCGCGTCCCTGGAAATAAATATCAGGGTTTTGGGCGGTGCCTCTTGTTACCGGATGGTCGGGATTGAGCGCCCGTTGGCGGAAAGCAGCCAAAGCATCCTGATTAACAAGCTTGCCCAGATCGTCATAATCCCAGGTTTCAACCTTTTGAATCTCATGGGAAGTCCGGAAGCCGTCAAAGAAGCTTAGAAACGGAACACGGCTCTCAATCGCCGCCAGATGGGCAACCGCAGCCAAATCCATTACCTGCTGCACACTGCTCTCGGCCAGCAGGGCAAAACCGGTCTGACGCGCTGCCATAACATCCTGATGATCGCCAAAAATATTCAGGGCCGAAGCGGCCACCGCCCGGGCGCTTACATGCAATACCCCTGGCAGCAGTTCCCCTGCAATCTTGTACATATTGGGAATCATCAGCAATAAACCCTGGGAGGCTGTAAAAGTAGTCGTCAATGCCCCTGCCTGCAGTGAACCGTGCACAGCGCCGGCTGCACCGGCTTCAGACTGCATTTCTACAACCCGTACGGTTTGCCCAAAAATATTTTTGCGGCCTTCCGCTGCCCAACTGTCAACAGATTCTGCCATGTTGGATGAGGGTGTGATGGGATAAATTGCTGCAACTTCTGTAAACGCATAGGCTACATGAGCCGCTGCCGTGTTGCCATCCATAGTCTTCATTTTTGCCATCGGGATCCCTTCCTTTTTAAAAATTATATTGGAATCAGCGTCTGGGCCGGGCTGTGGCAGTCCCGTAACGCTAATTAACTCCCGCTGCGGAAAAAAAACAAGAACCCTGTTTTTGAAGCTTTTACAGTTAAAAATTCTTGTGTTTTTATATCTTCTGGTCAGACCACCCTTAATCCTGCTTGCCTATCAAATTTTTATGATAAATGCATAAATTATTTTGAATACACAGTCGATTTATGTCGAATTAATCAAAACCCACACATTTTCTTTGCTGCGGCCCTGAACCGCTTGGCCAGGTTGGACGGATGTATTTTGACTGGCGCTGCAAGGTAATGTAAGATCAGTTATATCAGCCGAAGTGCTTATACAGCCGGGAGGAATGCAGAATGAACAATCAAGACAACCCTGTCGTAATCGTAACCGGTGCCGCCCAGGGCATTGGCCGGGCTATTGCCCGCAAGCTGGCCGGGCAGGGCGCGCGGATTATCGCCGTCGACCGGAATGAGGCCGGCGGTATGGAATGTGCCGACAGCCTGCGGGCCGCAGGCCTGACTGGGGAATTTATCAAAGCCGATGTTGGTGTTGTGGCTGATGTTGAGAAGGTGATCAGCCTGACCGCCAGCCGCTACGGGCGCCTGGACTGGCTTGTCAACAATGCCGGCGTCTCCTGGTTCCAACCGATTGAGAAGATAAAGATAGAAGAATTTGACCGGATCCTGGCGGTCAACCTCAGAGCGGCTTTCCTGTTTGCCAAGTTTGGCCTGCCCTTGCTCAACCGGTCGCGGCAGGCGGCTATTGTCAACATTTCCTCCACCCGGGCGCTCATGAGCGAACCGCATAATGAGGGTTACGCTGCCGCGAAAGCCGGCCTGCTGGGACTTACCCATGCCCTGGCTAATTCTCTGGCCCCCAGGGTCCGGGTCAATGCTATCTGCCCGGGCTGGATTGACGTCAGCCTGCCGCCGGCGGCCCTGCGCCCGGAAGACCATGCCCAGCATCTGGTCGGCCGGGTCGGCCGCCCTGATGACATCGCCCATGCCACCGCTTTTTTACTGTCGCCGGAGGCGGCCTTTATCACCGGTCAGGTCTTTGTCATTGACGGCGGTATTACCAAAAAAATGATATATGCAGAATAAAACAGGCGGTTTATAATTGCACCGTCCATCATAGTATATAGTAGTTGTCAAAATAGTCCTGCTGACTGTTACGGTCTTCAGTGAACATGCGGAGGGGGTGTGGATGCTGCTTTCACCAAGCCTGGAAGACTATCTTGAGGAAATATACCGTTTTCACACCAGTCTCGGTGTTGTAAGAGTGACAGATATCAGCCATAAACTCAATGTTTCTTTGCCTTCCGTCACCAAAGCGCTGCGCAAACTCAAAGCCCTCAACTACATCACCTACCAGAAATACGGCCATATCGGCCTGACGGCAACCGGCAGCGAAACCGGCAAATTTCTTGTCCGGCGCAACCAGATCATTCAGGAATTCTTGCTAATGCTGCGGGCAAACTGCAATATTGCCGCCGAAGCAGAAGCGATTGAGCACTACTTGTCAAAATCGACTATCGGGTCATTTCAGGCCCTGGTGGTGTTTATGCGGAAAAATCCCGATGTGTACCAGCAATTCTACGCATTTCTTGACAGCTGTCAGCTGCTGGATTCCAAATAACAAGGCAGGGGGGCCTGCCCCCTGCCGAAAATATTATACCAAACCGAAAAAACGAACCGTCTGGGCAACCGCAAAGCACACGGCAAAACCTGCTGCCGTCGGCAGTAAGAAAGCCAGCAGCATCCACTTGACGCTGCCTGATTCCTTGTAGGCTGACAGCAAGGTCGTAGTGCAGGGCCAGTGCAGCAGGCAGAACAGCATCATATTCAATGCCGTCAGCCAGGTCCAGCCATGGCTGATAAATATTTGGTGCAGCTGCGACAACTCATCAAGTTCAATCATATAGCCGGTGGACAGATAGCTCATCAGCAGAATCGGCACAACAATCTCATTCGCCGGCAGTCCTAAGATAAAGGCCAGCAGGATATAGCCGTCAAGGCCGATGGCATAAGCAACCGGCTGGAGCCAGCCGACCAGATGCAGCAAAATACTGGTATCACCTATGTACACATTGGCACACACCCAGGTAATCACACCGGCCGGAGCTGCCATAATCACCGCGCGCTTCAGCACAAACAGGGTGCGGTCAATCATTGACCGGTAAATTACGGCCCCGATCTGCGGCTTGCGGTAGGGAGGCAGTTCCAGCACCATAGAGGAAGCCTCGCCTTTGAGGACAGTATGCGACAGCAGCCAGGACATGGCAAAGGTAAACCCTACCCCGAGTATCACCAGGCCGATCATGAAAAGGGTGACAGCCGCGGTTTCGTATTGCGGTGCCAAAGCCCCGCCCACAAAGATGGTCGCAATCGCGATCAGGGTCGGAAACCTCCCGTTGCAGGGAACAAAACTATTGGTCAGGATAGCAATCATCCGCTCCCGGGGCGAATCGATAATCCGGCAGGACACCACCCCGGCGGCATTGCAGCCGAACCCCATGCACATCGTTAAAATCTGTTTGCCGCAAGCCTTGCATTTCTTAAACATGTTATCCAGATTAAAGGCCACCCGGGGCAAATACCCCAAATCCTCCAGCAGGGTAAATAAAGGAAAGAATATCGCCATTGGCGGCAGCATAACGGAAATAACCCAGGCCAGGGCCCGATACAGGCCAAGGACCAGAACACCATGCAGCCAGTCCGGAGCACCTGCGGCCTGAAACCATACAGTTAACTGCTCCTGGAAACTAAAAAACATGTCGGCCAGCAGGCCCGAAGGGACATTGGCCCCTTCAATCGTAATCCAGAAAACCAGTCCCAGCAGCATAAGCATAATCGGATAACCAAAAATGCGGGATGTTAGAATATCGTCCAGCTTGTTATCCCACTGCGACTTGTCTGCAGCCGGTGATGTAACCGTTTTCCGGGCGATGCTTTCGGCATTGGCGTAAATATCCTCGACTATTTTATCGCCTAATGTGTTGTTATGGCGGAGACGGATGGAATCAGCCTCCGCACACAACTGGGCCAGCGTACTCATTGGTTTTACATTGTCTTTCATCTGCTTGCGGCCTCCCTGACAGCGCTTATATCCGTAAGGTTTACATGCATGCCGATGCGCTCTATAAACGCTCTGTCGCCATCCAGCAGACGGAGGGCCACCCACCGCGAATTAAGCCTGGAACCGATCAGACGCTCGACACCTGGCAGCAGCAATTGCACTGCCTGCTCGACTTCCGGTGAATACTTTAACTGGCTTGGTTTGGTCTTGCATTCACCTGTGGCTACACGATGCAATGTGTATAAAAGGTGATCAAGGCCTTCATTCTGGCGTGCCGCTGTTGCTACCACCGGCACGCCAAGTTCTTTTGCCAAAGCGCCGGTGTTGACTTCAATCCCTTTCTTTCTGGCCTCATCAATCAGATTGACACAAACAACAACCTGCGGCGTCATTTCCATGACCTGCAGCGCCAGATTCAGGTTTCTTTCCAGCGAGGTCGCATCTACCACCACCAAGGTAACATCAGGGCGGCCAAAGCAGATAAAATCCCGGGCAATCTGCTCTTCCACAGTATGGGCCAATATCGAATAAGTACCTGGCAAATCCACCAGCAAAAATGATTTATTATGATACGTGAAGGTTCCCTGCGCATTGTCAACTGTTTTTCCCGGCCAGTTGCCGGTATGCTGGCGCAGGCCGGTCAGGGCATTAAACACCGTGCTTTTACCAACATTGGGATTGCCGGCCAGGGCGATAACGAATTGGCCGGGCTGGGCATAAATCCCGAAATGTTCCCGCAACACCCGTTTAGACGAATCTGCCGCCTGAGCCACAGCTTAATCCCTCCCGTCCCGCTTGGTAGTAGCTGCCACATACGCCCGGATGAGCCGGGCATCGTCATTCCGCAATGCAATTGTGCTGCCCCGGACCGCATACGCAATCGGATCACCGGCCGGACTTTTCCGTACGCAGCGGACAGTTGTTCCCGGCACCATGCCTAAATCCAGGATCCGCCGCCGCAATAACCCTTCCAACTCCACACTGGCCACATAGCAGGATGCCCCCACCGCTAATTCAGACAGAGCAATTGTTGACATAGGCTGTGTATCCATATTCAAACCTCCCCAACTTAACCTTAGCTAACAGATGGACAAAAAATATAAGTTAGCTACAGCTAACAGGCCAATATAGCTTTTAGCCTCAGCTAACAATCAGGCCATCTGCTATATGCTATGACCGGGCTGCTTTATCGGTTACACAGCGGCTATTATTTTTTCCGGGGCCGCCATTCTTTGCGCAGCCCGGCAGGAATGCGCCGGCTTGGGGCTTGCGGGCCGGGACAAAGCCGGTCCTTCCCCTGGTATCTTGACCACATTATCTTGTTAGTTTGATGACGGCCAAAATGGCCAATGGCGGCGTCAGCCCCTTCTAGCAGACCCCCAAGGTACTAGTAAAAGCTACTCCCTGATCACAGACCAGGGAGTAGCTTTTACTGATTAGCTGGGCTTTCACCTAGCGCCAGCGCCATTTTATGATGAGGACCTGCCCAGGGTACAGAGAGCAATGCGGTCTTGCTTAGCCAGCAGGCCTGATTCCCGGGTTCAGCGCCAGCCAGCCAGCGGCACCGGTAAAACGCAATATCCCAGTGGCGATGGCTGAACGTATGCTGGCAATGAAATATTTTTTCGCCGATACTCACAGTCTGAAACAGTTCACTGCGGAATTTTTCCCTCAACTGCTCAGCCGCCATATCGCCAGCCGCAATTTCTGTCGCCGGAAACTCCCACATCCCGGCCAACAGGCCGGTTGCCGGCCGCTGCTGCACCAGGAAAGCCCCGGCCCGCTGCACAACCCCCGCCGCCAGGGTAACCCGCTGCGGCGCCTTCTTCGGCGCCCGCACCGGCAGCATATCCTGGACCTCCCGCCGGTACGCCTCACACAGCGCGGCTAACGGGCACACCTCGCAGCGCGGCCGCCGGGGAATACAGACCATGGCGCCCAGATCCATCAGGGCCTGATTAAAATCACCCGGCCATTGCCTGGGGATATGCTGCATAACCAGGCGCTCCACCTCCCGCTTGGTGGCCGCCTTGGCAATATCGCCCTCCAGGCAGAACAGCCGGCTGAAGATTCGCAGCACATTACCGTCAACAGCCGGGGCCACCTGATTATAGGCAATGCTGGCAATCGCCCCGGCCGTATACCCTCCAACCCCCGGCAGCTGTTGAATCAGAGCAGGGTCATCAGGCACCCTGCCGCCATATTCGGCGCAAACCTCCCGCACGCCGGCCAGTAAATGCCGGGCCCGGCTGTAATAGCCCAACCCCTGCCAATAGGTAAGAACCTCCTGCTCAGAGGCCGACGCCAGCGCCGCCGGCGTCGGAAACCGGTCCAGCCACCGCGCATAATAGCCTTTTACAGCCTCTACCCGCGTTTGCTGCAGCATAATCTCGGAAACCCAGATCTTATAGGCATCCTTGTCCCGGCGCCAGGGCAGGTCTCGGCCCTGCTTGTAATACCAGGCCAATAATTGGGCCGCCAACGTCATTTTCTTCTTCCTTTCCCTGTTTCAGAAAATAATTATCTACTAAAATCAAAAGTCTTTTATTTATCATACCATACTTGCAGCAGCAGATAAAAGAGCCGCTGCACAAAAGCAGGTACAGCCCGGACCGGGCTATACCTGCTTTGACCATTATCCTTCCCGCTGACACCGCTCTAGATTTCAAAGCGCTTCACTACGGCATTGAGCTCCTGCACCATGTTTTCCAGCCCCTGGCTGGATGAGGCAACCTCCTCCATAGCCGCCGTCTGCTCTTCGGTGGCCGCCGACACAGACTGGGTATGCATCGCATTCTCCTTGCTGATCGCCTCGATTTCCCTTACGGACGCCACAATCTGACCGCCCTGGGCGGCCATTTGCCGCGCCTCGTCAGCAACTGTATGAATCTTGCCGGTAGCCGCTTCAATTAAGGTTTCGATCTCATTAAAAACCTGCCCGGCCGCGTTAACCATCGCTGAGCCGACCTGCACCTGCTGACTGCCGTCGCTCATGGCCGCAACGGCCCTGTCCGTATCAAGCTGGACATCCCTGATTAGAGTGGCGATTTGTTTGGCCGCGTCCTCCGCTTGTTCTGCCAGCTTGCGCACCTCTTCGGCAACAACGGCAAACCCCCGCCCCTGTTCACCGGCCCGGGCCGCCTCAATAGCGGCGTTAAGGGCCAGCAGGTTGGTCTGGCTGGCAATACCGGAAATGGTATTGATGATCTGGCCGATTTCCTGGGACTGTTCGCCAAGTTTGGCAATGACCTGGGCGAGATTGGTTACCGTATGTTCAATATGCTGCATCTGCGTGACGGCCGAAACAATTTCTTTATTGCCGGCATTAGCCGCCAGAGCCGTTTGCCGGGAAGCGGCAGCCACTTCATTCATGCTGGCAACCACCCCGTTCAGCCCCTGGGCCATGGCATCCACAACATCCACCGTGTTCTGTACCGCGTAAATCTGTTTTTCCGAACCGGCCGCCACCTCACTGATTGCTACCGCAATCTGGCTGGAAGCCTGGGCCGACTGCTCGGCATTGGCAGCCAGAAACCCGGTGGCATTAGTCACCAGTACAGTCGACCGGCTTGTTTGCTGCAATAAGGACTGGAGGTTTTCCGTCATGGTGCCGAAAGAGTCGATCAGACGCTTTAACTCATCCTCGCCCTGATAGTCAATAGCGGCCTTAACAATCCGGCCGGCGGCAATCTGTTCGGCCGTGGCGGCAATGGCGGTAATCGGCCTGCTAATTCGTTTTACCAGGTAGAAACCGGCCAGACCGATGCCTAAACCGGAAATCAGCAGCACCACGATAATAAACCTCTGCAAATCGCCGGCACTGGCCATTGCTTCAGCTGTGTCCTGCAGCTTTAGCACCGACCAGCCGGTCTGGCCGATGGGGGCATAACTGACCAGCTCATTGCCAACCACCGTGACCTGGCCGGTGCCGCTGGCCACGAGCGGCAGAATTTGCTCATTTTGAAACAACTCATGGGCTTTCGCTTTGTCCTCATCACGGCTGTCGGTAAGATAAAAGAACTTTTTATCAAGGACAATGGCTTTGCCTGTATCGCCCTCGTTGAGCTCTTTAGCCAGTGTTGCTACATTGTCAAGCCTGATATTGCCGCCAACATAGCCAAGCAGCTGGCCCTGCTCATCAAAAACTGGGGCCACAATCGGCGCCGTCGCCTGCTGGGTAAAGGCCGACACATAGGTATCGGAAATAATAGTTTTCTTACCATTGACAACATCCTTATACCATTGCCTGTCGGAAAAATCCTTCTTGCCGCCAAAGTCGGCGTGCGGCCAGGTTCCCTGGATCACTCCCTGGGGATCAACACAGAACAGCAATTCAAACATGCCGTTGCCCTCGTAAAAAGCCCGCAATGTTTTTGCCTGCTCGGCCGAACCCATGGCGGCGATAAACGGGGTTTTGGCCAGGGCACTGATATTAGCCTGGCCATCCAGCAAATACTGGTCTAAACGGTCTGCTACCCGGGTCGCCTTGCTGGCCTGGGTCATTCTGCCGGAAGTGTCCAATAACGCATTCGCCTTCTGGCTGGCAACAAGCCCGATAATAATCGCCGGCACAAGCGCCATCAGCACACATACAGCCGTCATTTTACCCTGCAAACTGTTAAACAACACTTTAAATGACATAAAATTCCCTTCCTTTTCCGGCTAACCCTGTCAAAATAAGAAAAGGCTTGGCTTGTGCCAAGTCCTTTTGGACGACGGCACAAGCCGCCTGTGTCCTTTAAGGGTATAGTCGTTCTTATGTCCGCTGAATTTATCTATAATTCTGGCAGACGAAAAAAGCCTCCTGCAGGCAAGCTCTGCATATATTGGATTAAGTTGGCCTGTTGCCCCTGAACCAGCAGCCCCGGCAGCACATTAGGTGTTTGTGAAAATATTACCATTTTACCTTTTAAAAGTCAATAATCAGCACCAACAAATTACTGTTCTTTTCAAAATTTAACTTTAAATTAATTTTGTGCAAACTATAAAAGGCAAATGAATTTGCCATTTGTGTCTTTTTCCTCTATATTAAGTTTAGCAAGAAAAAGCACGTCCCCGGAATTAGCCTTTAACAGGCAACGGGCACGCTGCTTAAGGCTCAGTTTGTACTCCTCAGGAAAGAAGGCAGCTCATGAAATCATTTCAGACCCATAAAATTACGCCGGATCACAGCGGCCTCACTATCGAAAACTATCTGAAACAGGTCCTGCATTATTCGGGACGCAAGATCCAGAAATTAACCCGTCAAAAAGGCATTTACCTAAACGGCAAAGCGGCTTTTCTGCAAAAGCCGCTTAAGCCGCAGGACACATTGCGGGTTCTGGTTATAGAAGACTCGGCTTACGGCGTTCAGCCTGAACCGGGACAGATTGAAATTCTGTATGAGGACGACTACCTGCTGGTCTTAAACAAGCCCCCTTACCAACTTGTGCATCCGGCAGGCCGGACCACAAGCGGCACCCTGGCCAACTATCTGGCCTGCCATTTAGCCGGCCGCGGCATCGTCAGCACCATACGCGCCGTCCACCGCCTGGACCGGGATACATCGGGCTGTATCATCTGCGCCAAGGATGCCCGCAGCCAGTTCCTGCTTGAACAACAACTGCAGGCCCGGGTATTAAAACGCACCTATTGGGCCTTGGTTACAGGCAGCATTGCGCCCCCGGCCGGCATAATCAACGCTCCCCTTGGCCCCCACCCCGGTTTAGCCAATCGCCGGACAGTCAGTCCAACCGGGGAAACGGCGGTGACACATTACCGGACACTCCGCTCTTTTTCCGGGGCGGCTTTACTGGAACTAATGCTGGATACCGGCCGGACCCATCAAATCCGTGTGCATCTGGCCCACCTCGGGCACCCCGTTATCGGCGACCGCATGTACGGGGTCCGCTCGCCGCTTATGCCCAGGCAGGCCCTGCATGCCGCTGCGGTCACGTTTGAACGGCTGGAAGATAACCGGCAGATGACGGTCCAAGCCCCGCTGCCTGCCGATTTTACCCGGGCTCTCCAAGCCTTTGACGCCAGTGTATCACTCTGAAACCATTTTCCCGCCAGCACCAAAAGTGCCGCTTGTTACAGCGGCACTTTTTAATCCCGGAAAAACCGGCACAAGCCGGTTGGCCGAATTGTTATCAGGCTTTGGCTTTCTGAACAGCGTCCCCAGCACCAGCCTTGCTTTGATCGGTCAGGAGTCCCAGCTTGTCAAACAGTTCAAAGGCCAGGCTGACCAGTACGGCAACCACCGTCCCCAGCGCCATGCCTTTCAATTCAACGGCGCCCAGCTTAACGGCGGCGCCGCTCAGCCCCAGAACCAGCACGACTGAGGTCAGAATCAGGTTTTTCGCCTGGGTGTAATCGACTTTTTTCTCTACCAGCATGCGGATGCCGGCTGCGGCGATTACCCCAAACAGGAGCAGACATACGCCCCCCATGACCGGCACCGGGATGCTGCGGATCAGGGCCGCCAGCTTGCCGACAAAGGACAGGCCAATCGCAAAGGCGGCAGCGCCGCCAATAACCCAGACGCTGTAGACGCGCGTAATGGCCATGACGCCAATATTCTCGCCATAGGTGGTATTGGGGGTGGCACCGACAAACCCTGACAGGACATTGGACACCCCGTCGGCGAACAACGACCGGTGAAGGCCGGGCTGCTTTATCAGATCCCGCTCTACAATATTGCCGGTAACAACAAGGTGGCTGATGTGCTCGGCCAGTACCACCAGCATCGCCGGCAGGATAATAATGATCGCCTGGAGATTGAATTCAGGCGTATAGAGGGTGGGGACCTCAAACCAGGGCGCGTTCATAACGCTGTTAAGATCAACTATGCCAAGGATAAGGGATAAAGTATATCCGGCCAGAACCCCGATCAGTACCGGTATAACGGCCAGGAAGCCGCGAAACAGAACCGACCCCAGGATCGTAACTGCCAGCGTAAAGACCGATACCATCACCGCCTTATCGGCAGGTATATTTAATTGCTGCATTAAATCGCCGGTCAGTCCGGCCATCCCGGCGGCAGTTGGCGCCAGTTCCAGGCCAATCGTGGCCACAATGGCTCCCATGGCGGCAGGCGGAAAGACGACGTCAATCCATTTGACGCCTACTTTTTTCACAAGCAGGCCCATGAGCATAAAGAAGATGCCAAACATAATAAAGCCGCTTTGGGCCGCCGCATAGCCATATTGTGACATAATCAGAAACACCGGCGAAATAAAAGCAAAGCTGGAGCCAAGATAAGCCGGAATCCGCCCCTTGCACACAAACAGATAAATCAGGGTGCCAATACCATTCATGAGCAGCGAGGTAGCAGGATTAACCTGGAATAAAAACGGAACTAAAACAGTGGCGCCAAACATGGCAAATAAGTGCTGTAAGCTCAGGGGAATGGACTGGAGCAGGGGCAGCTTGTCTTCAACCTGAATAATGCGCCTGGACATGGGAATTCCTCCTTTTTCTCACCCCGGTACACAATACAAAAGCCTCTCGCATAGGCGAGAGGCTGCAAAGTCGCATAAAGAGACTGTCATTGCGTACCTTGCCGGCCTCTCTGGACCGTCTTAAAGGTTCATTTACTCCAGTATAGTAAACGCTGCTGACTTTGTCAATTGCTTATCCAAAATTCCCTGCTTACCTACGGCTCTATAAATCAGTAGGCTGAATCCCCCCGTCAGCCCAGCCGGCGGCAGTAACCGCAGTGACAGACTGTTTGATAATAGCCAGCATCGTATCAATCTCAGCCACCGTGCTGGCCAGCGGCGGCATAAAAACAACAACATCGCCGATCGGCCGGATAATGAGTCCGTGCTTGCGGGCCTGCAGACAGACACTGGCGCCTGCGGCCTGTTCCCAGGGGTAAGGAACCTTGCGGCCTTTATCCTGCATTAACTCAATACCGACGATCAGACCGCATTGGCGCACTTCACCCACATGGGGCAGGCTGGCAATCCCGGCCAGCCTCTCCGCGGCGGCGGCAATCTTCGGGCCCAGCCCGGCGATAACATTTTCTTCCCGGAATATCCGCAGATTGGCCAGCGCTGCCGCACAGGCCAGCGGATTGCCGGTATAGGAGTGGCCATGATAAAACGTCTTCTTAGCCGCATAATCACCTAAAAAGGCATTGTAGATTTCATCGGTAGTCAGCGTTGCTGCCAAGGGCATATAGCCGCCGGTGATGCCTTTGGACAAGGCCATCAGGTCCGGCGCCACGGCTTCGTGCTCGCAGGCAAACATCCGGCCTGTACGGCCGAAACCTGTCGCCACTTCATCAGCAATCAGTAGAACATCGTATTTGCGGGTAATTTCACGCACTGCAGCCAGATAGCCCGGCGGCGACATCAGCATGCCGGCAGCCGCCTGGACCAGGGGTTCGATAACCAGGCCGGCAATCTCCTCATGCTGTTCTGCCAGTACCTGCTCCAGCAGGGCTGCACATTGTAAACCGCACCCGGCCGGTCCGGCCGCCAGCCGGCAGTGATAACAGGATGGAGCCGGAATGTGAACCGGTGTAAACAACAGCGGCTTGAACACCCGGTGAAATAAATCAATGCCACCGACACTGACTGTCCCCACCGTGTCGCCATGATAAGCCTGTTCCAGCGAGATAAACTTTTGCTTAGCCGGCTTACCCCGGTGCTGCCAGTACTGAAAGGCCATTTTGAGGGCGACTTCCACCGCGGTTGAACCATCATCTGAATAAAACACTTTATTTAAACCAGCCGGCGTAATGCCGACCAGTTGCTCAGCCAATTCGTAAGCCGGCTGATTGGCTAATCCCAGCATGGTCGTATGCGCTACCTGACCAAGCTGCCTGACTATGGCCTCATCAATCTCGGCTTTGCGATGGCCGTGCAGATTGACCCAGAGCGACGATACCCCGTCAAAAAACTCGTTGCCTTCCGTATCAATAAGTTTTATGCCGTTGGCAGCGGCAATCATGGTTTGCGGTCTTGACACCCAATCCTGCATCTGCGTAAAGGGATGCCAGACATATTGGTTATCTTTCCGTATTGCGGTCTGCAGGCCTGCCCCCTCCTGTCATCAATTTTATTAAATAATCAATCGGCAAATACTTTTCCGCCATTGCCGCCAGCCGGCCCATTGCCGCCTGGCCGTCAATAACCCCCGGCACCACAGGAAATCTGGCCAATACCGGCAGGCCGGTCAGGCGTTCCATGTACGCCAGGTTGCTCCGTTCCAGCACAGTAACCGCTGCTTCCGGCCAGAAATTGACAATCAGACCGGCCAGCGGTATCCCCCGCTTGCTGGCATATTCGGCAGTCAGCACGGTATGGTTAATAGTTCCCAGGCCGGGCCTGGTGACAAGCAGCCCCGGCAGCCTGAGTTCAAGCATCATATCGGCAACCAGATAGTCCTGCCAGAGTGGCGCGGCAAGCCCGCCGGCCCCTTCGATCAGGGTAACGGCCGAGCGGGCCAGCATTGCCCGGGAAATGCCGATAAGCTGAGCAACATCAAGCGTTACCCCGCTCTCCACCGCGGCCGCCGCCGGGGTCAGGGCCGGTGCCAGGCAGACAGGATTAACCTCTTGCCGCCGCTCTTCCCCAATACCGGCTGCCCCCATCAGGAATGTGGCATCCGCCGATACCAGCCTGCCGTTGCTATCGGTTATGCCGCCTGACGCCACCGGTTTGACAACGCCGACCCGGAGGCCCCGTGCCTTCAATGCCGCCGCAATAGCGCCGGTAATAAAGGTTTTTCCCGTATCTGTATCTGTGGCCGTAATAAATAAACCTGTTTCCAGCTTACTCACCTCCGTTCCCGAACTGGGCGAGCGTCCGGCTGATAGCAGCAACAGCAGCCGCCAGTTCCTCCCGCGTGTGGGCAGCGGTTACCGTCAGCCGCAGGCGGCTGGTGCCTGCCGGTACTGTCGGCGGCCTGATCGCGCTAATAATCAGGCCTTGCTGCTGTAGTGCGGCGGTTATCCGTACAGCGGCGCCGCTATCGCCCACGATTACCGGGATGATCGGCGTTATTCCCGCCGGCACCGCCAGCTTTGCCGCCTGCAGCAGGGTGCGGACATACAGCACATTTTCATTTAATTTAGCGACAAGCTCCGGCCTGGCTGCCAGCTCCCGCAGCGCCGCCAGCGCCGCCGCTATCGTCGCCGGCGCCAGGGCGGTTGAGAAAATAAAGCTGCGGGCTTTATTTTTCAGATAAGCGATCAACTCCCCGCTGCCTGTGACAAAACCGCCTTCAGCGCCAAGGGCCTTGCTCAGAGTGCCAATCTGGACATGTACTTTATCGGCCACGCCCCAATAGGCGGCCGTACCCCGGCCGCCCGGGCCAAGCACGCCGGTTGCATGGGCATCATCGACAACAAGCAGAGCCTTGTGCCGCGCCGCAATGCCGGCAATTGCCGCCAGCGGCGCTATATCGCCATCCATACTGAAAACGCCGTCGGTGACAATCAGCCGCTTGCCGGTACAGGCTGTCATTTGCAGCAAGCAGGCCAGATGGTCCATGTCCGCATGCCGGTAGATAACGACCCGGGCCCTGGCCAGCCGGCACCCGTCAATTAAACTGGCATGATTAAGCTCATCACTGAAGATAACATCAGCCGGCCCCGCCAGCGCACTGATAATACCGATATTGGCCATATAACCGGAGTTAAACACCAGCGCCGCTTCGGCCCCCTTAAAAGCCGCCAGTTCCTGTTCCAGTTGTTCATATAGCGGAAAAGTCCCGGTTGTCAGCCTGGCGCCACCCGCTCCGGTGCCATACAGTTTGATGGCGTCGGCAGCAGCCTGCTGCACTGCCGGGTTATGGGTTAAGCCCAGGTAGTTGTTAGAGGCCAGCACCAGGCAGGTCTGTCCGTCAAGCCGGGCATGGACAGCGCTGACCGGCGTGCAGGCTACGGTCTGACGATATAACCCGGCTGCTTTTGCCTGCTCCAAATAATCAGCGAGAAACTGCATCTGCCCCCTCCTTTGCCGGAACCCTGACAAGTACCGGCTGCAACCGCAGGTACCGGATAAGCTCAGCCACATTGGCATCTTGTTTTACAAAAAAAATCCGGCCGCCCCGCTCACTGCCGTAGGGCTTTAACTTGGTAAACCGGGTGTACCCGGCTGGTGTGGCCACATAGCCGGCCGTATATTCGGGGTCGTCCGACCAGCACAGTTCCGCCACCATCCCCGGTGCCGCCATAACCTTGGAGGCCAGAATAAGGGCTTCCCGGATGTGGGCATTGGTATACCCCTGCCGCTCCAGCCACCGCCAATAGGCCGCTTGATCGGCACTGTCCATCCGTGATACGCGAACACCGCGTTCGCCGCTCGTATCAAGCCGGCGGCCTGTGCAGGCATCGGCCAGCATTGCCCCCCGCAGAGTATCCATAGTCTGCAATATTTGCAGACCGGCTGCCGCTGCCGCCGGCGTAACCCCGGCCTTAAGCAGCGCCGCCAGCGCCAGCGCCCGGCCGGCCTTTACATCGGCGGCGGCCACCGAAGTAACAGGCAGGCAGTTTACCGCCTGGATACCCGCGGCCGGGATCGCTTCCACAACAAGGTTGACAAAATCGGCAGTTCCCCGGCTGTGTGACAAGGCCCGCTCCAGCAGGGCTGCCGCTGTGGCAGCCAGCAGGGCCGGCCTTACCAGCCGTTCAGCCCCCGAAATATGTTTGCCGCCCCGTTCATGGGGCCCCCCTTGGGCGGCGCGCATTCTAACGCTGTACAACATAACGTGTGACCTTACCTTTCTGTTCTCTCACCCGGCGGAGCACGGCTGTCAGAGGCCAGGCCAGCAGGGCTGTGTAAATCATTCCCGGCACAGCCGCCAGCAGGAGCGGTATCGCAGCCTTGCCAAGCACTCCGCCCAGCGCCAGCCTGGCAACTGCCGAACCGGCCGGGCCGGCCAGAGCCAGTACCGGCCAGGAGCGCCCGCAGAGTGTTACGATCAAGCCGACAGTCACCCGGAATACCATCGCAATAAACACATTCAGTAATGACTGAGTGCCAAGAATCAGACCGGCCGTGCTGGCCAGCAGCCCGGCCGCCATATATTTGCCAAACCCGAACACCGCGCAAATCGCGACAGCCAGCGGGGCTGACAGCTGAAACTCCGTTCCCGGTATTAGTCCCGGCAATTTAAATGTCCCGGTAATTGTGATAAAAGCAGCCAGCAGACCGGCTTCTGTGATCCAGGCAACCTTTTTCTGCATCGGTGTCCCCTCTCTTGCCCAACTATTGCCCGGCCTACCCCAACCCAGTCCGGCATAGCTTGCAAAATCAAATTGTTAACCTAATTATAAAAATCAGTTAACCATTTACCTATTCGTTAACTCTTTCAAAAAAAACAGTTAACATTGAAATTATACAATGGTTTCGACCTTTCTGTAAATAAAAACCGAACAGATTTATCTTTTTATCTTATCCGGCCGGTGTGTTAATAAAAAAATATGGTGCAAGCGTCAGGCATATATAAAATTCCGGATACAATTGGCACTAAGGGGGTTGGTCCAGCTGCCGGCCCCGATTCTTTCCAGCTCGGCTTCAAAGATCGGATTTCCATCATAATAAGGGAGACCCTTTTTCATCAAAGCCCAATGACATAGTTCATGCTTAACAATTTTGTCAATAGCCAGTTCAGAGTAGATTCCGTTGATAAACCCCGGGCAGAATTCTATCCGGTACCCTTGGTCGGACAGCGATACCTGGCCGAGAATACGTGAGAATTGCGGGTTCACAACAATGACGGCATCAAAATCCAGCCCCCAGTATTCCCGGGCATATTGGCAGGCTTTTTCCCTGATCTGCTCCAGTTGCATATCCGCCCCTCCTGTCGGTGAAAAAAACTTTCTTTATTTATTATATTACATATATTGAATTTTCTGAATACATTATATAAAAAAGTACCAGGGAAAATATCCCTGGTACGGACTTATCAAATTCGGTGAAGTAGCGGCAGAGGATAGATCCTGCCCTGCTGAAACTCCCGGACAATCAGCCTTATTCGCCTCGCATTCCGGAACTCCGTATCGGCCATGGCTTCGATGGCGGCAGCCGATAACCAGTGGCAATCGAGAATTTCATCAGCCTGGGGCCGTGGCGTATCACCGGCTTGGGCCCGGGCATAAAAGACAAAGTTAATATAATGATTGTCACTGGCCCCCTCAAAAACCCCCAGAAAACCGGCCGGCTCGACCGCAAAGCCAACCTCTTCCATAACCTCCCGTTTGGCGCCGGCGATGATCTCCTCCCCCAGTTCCAGATGCCCGCCTGGCAAATTATATTTGCCATAGGCCTGGGGCTTTTTTTCCCGCACAAACAGAATCTTACCGTTGCGTTCGATGAGCGTACTGACATGCACCACAAAATTCATCTGACTCCACCTGCAATTCTCAAGATTCCCGGCAGTTCACGGCATTTTAGCGCCGTAACAGCTATTTTGTTTCAGGATATACGGTCAGCAACTTGTGCCAGGCATGCTTTTCAAGATAAAAGGCGGCCCGGTACATTGTTTTCCATTTCCAGCTCCATTGACCAGGGTGTATTTATTAGAATATGCTCATATACGTATTGGCTGTCTGTTCCGATTTATCCTGCCAAATTTCCTCAGGCCCTATATTTCTATCTAATCTGCCCCCTTTGCCTAAGAACCGGCCGGAAAATCAGAAGCCGCCTACCCAAGGTAGACGGCCAGCGTGATTAGTCTGCTAATCCTTTATCTTATTAGCAAGTCGGGCTGCAATCATTGTCAAATGAGCAAAATAGCAGGATAATAATAATTATGATGATGATCCAGCTGCTGCCACCACGGCCGCCGCCACCGCCACCAAATCCGAAGCCCATAGATATACCCTCCTTTATTATGTAGTAGGATGAGATATTGTATAGTATGAACTACTGCGGTATTTTGCCACTGGTCATATCCGGGATAACAGGAAACCGGAAAACCGGGCCGCCGCCGCAAAAAGCCGTCTGCCTGCAGGCAGACGGCTTTTGACACAACTAAATAACTACGCGGGCGGTACTTACAGATTAGTCGTGTTTAACGCGGACAGAACACTTATCAGCAGGTTGGACTGCAATCATCCTCAAAGCAGCAGAACAGCAGAATAATGATAATGATAATGATAATCCAACTGCCACCACCGCGGCCACCACAACCGCCACCAAATCCAAATCCCATAGGTAGACCTCCTTTACTGTATAGTAGGGGGAGATATTGTATAGTATGATGGAGTACGGAATTTTGCTACCCGGGCTTGCTATTAATTAACAGGCGGTGCTGGGCCGTCGCCGGCACAAAAAGAAACCCTCTGCAGGCAGCAAAGGGTTTAACTTAAATATGTATGTTCAGAAGGAGAGGAGAAAGCGGCATTTGCTTTCTTGACTAAATACTACCTCAATTACTAGAGTTTGTCAATATTAATTATTTATAAATATTTAATATTCTAAGGTTAATTTTGTCTGCAGGCGGGCATACTGGTAAGGTAACATCTATTCTCTCTCTCCTTTGCAATCCCCGGCGAGTATCCGTCCCGGGGATATTTCTTTTATCCGCTGTTCAGTCTCAGCCTGACTTAAACCAGCCCTGTAATTAGCTAATTGAAAAAAAACGCAGTAATGAGTACAATGAGTGTAGATTATTAATAACCCAAAGAAGGATGTGGTCAAGTGCATATCGTCGTAGCGCCGGACTCCTATAAAGGCAGCCTGACGGCTGTTGCCGTGGCAGCAGCCATGGAGCAGGGCATTCTTACTGTTTACCCCGGAGCCAAAGTGTCTAAAGTACCAATTGCCGACGGCGGCGAAGGAACGGTGGAGGCCTTAGTCACAGCCACAAACGGACAAATTATCAGACAGCAGGTAACAGGTCCATTGGGCACCAATGTCGAAGCCTGCTGGGGAATATTGGGCGATGGCAAAACAGCTGTAATCGAAATGGCCGCCGCTTCAGGCCTGACGTTACTAGCCAAAGATAAACGCGATCCCCGGACGACAACGACCTATGGCACCGGCCAGCTCATCCAAGCCGCCCTGGACCGGGGTATCCGCAAGCTCATTATCGGGATTGGCGGCAGTGCAACAAATGACGGGGGGGCCGGCATGGCCCAGGCCTTAGGCGTCCGCTTCCTCGACAGCGGCGGCAGCCTGCTCGGACCCGGAGGGGCTGCCCTGGCCGGACTGGCGAGCATTGACCTGACCGGCCTGGACTGCCGTCTGGCTGAGGCTTCCATCCTGGTAGCCTGCGATGTCGACAATCCGCTCTGCGGCCCGCAGGGAGCCTCGGCCGTTTATGGTCCCCAGAAAGGCGCCACCCCGGCGATGGTCCTTGAATTGGACCAGGCCCTTGCGCAATTTGCTGCTGTCGCCAAAACGGCAACAGGCAAAGATGTGGCCCTGCTGCCAGGGGCAGGCGCAGCAGGCGGACTGGGGGCAGGCCTGCTTTTCTTTACCAAGGCGGAGCTAAAGCCGGGTGTAGAGATTGTCCTTGACGCTACCGGGTTTGCCGCTATTGTGCAGCAGGCCGATTTTGTGATTACCGGCGAGGGTGCCACAGACTTCCAGACCGCCTGCGGCAAAGCGCCGGTCGGGGTGGCTAAAGTGGCCTGCCGCTATAACATTCCCACCGTCTGTCTGTCCGGGGGCCTGGGGCAGGGGGCCGAGCAAGTGCTCGAGCAGGGAGTCACAGGCCTGATGAGCATAGTTCCCGGTCCAATGTCCCTCAATGAGTGTATCGCGGCGGCGGCGGAGCTGATTCAGGCGGCAACGGCCCGAGTATGCCGCCTGGTCGACATGGGCATCCGCATTGGCGGCACTCCCAAAGCCGGCGGTAAATAAATTGCTTATCCCACTTAGTCCCTTTGTTTTTGCATTTAAAAATTGATAAGCAAACCGGCGCAGGCATAAGCAGCAAAAAAAGCCGCTCTTGTTCACAAAGAGCGGCTGAGTATTTTTAAGGCTTGTCCCCAACGGCGGCATGCTTATTATACCAGCAGCAGGACAAAATACAATATACTGGCAAACACAGCGATACTGCCTTTTACCGGCCACGAATTCTTCTCCGGCACTTTACCATTATACGGCATTTTTCTCACCCCCTGAACATATTTTTTATATTAATTGCCATTAATTCTTAAATAACTAATATTATTATACCATTATTTTCTTAAAATTACATTAAAATTTCTATTTTTATCCAATTTTTTTTTACAAACACATCTTTACAAAAACTCAGGCTGCAATCAGCCCCTGGCGTTGGCCAGGGGCTGATTTATGTACAAAAGTAAGCTACCTGTGGCCCATCTTCATTATTTCATGGATCGCGCGCTTATGGCGTTCAATCTCAATTCTTTGACGTTCCTTCCATTTCCTCTGCGATTCAAACGGGCGCCGCTTCATTTCTTTTTCATGACGCTCATTTTCCTGCTTGATTTTGCGCTGTTTTTCTTTTTCCCGCTCCTGCCGCTGGTGATCATGGCGCTGCTCATAACGTGGCCGCTCAGGCTGTCTGGGGCTTGCCGCCTCAGCCACAGTGGCAAATAAGCCGACTTGCATAAGCCCTACCATGGAAAAAACAATTATTTTTTTTGCAATACTCTTCATTATAATCCTTCCTTTTTGCCGTTATCTGGATAGCGGTAGCAACTGACTTAATCATACCCCTCTATTTTTAGAATAAATTTAGAAATAATGGATTGATTTGTCACAGCCCTGTTTTTTTTTTTTTAACATACCGGACTGCAGGTGTCCTCCAAACAACGGAACAGTAAAACAACAACAATAATGATAATAATCGTCCGGCCGTTATTGTGACGGCACCGGCAGCGGCAATCGCCGAAATCGCAGGGGAATGCCCCCTTACACTTGTCAAAAAGGAACGCCATATAACCAGCCCCTTGCTTATTGATGAGTTATATATACTATGACTCCCGTGTCATTTTGGCTTGTAAAGCAGGCAATATAAGAAAAGACTTGGCTTGTGCCAAGTCCCGCAGGACGCCGGCAGAAGCCTTAGTCGTTCTTACTTATGATCAGAAACCGATATACTTCTGATCATGTAAAAAAGCCCCCGCCGAAGCGAAGGCCTGCCTATCATCCGAGCAACGGAGCTCCACCCAGCCTGCAAAGCCTTCCACAACCTTGCAGGCCCCCCATCACTCCGTTGCAACAATACTATTATACTATATTTTGCCGATAAAAAACAGCTTTCTAATCACCAGAAAAACTTTTTTTCCAGGCCGCCCCTGCTGCCCGGCAGCCCTCAGCCGCCACAGACGCTTATCATCTGTGCCAAACCGTACGCACAGTAGGAAATTACGCCAATTACCACTGCAATATACACGTTGTCAACAAGCCTGGCCATAATGTCACCCTCCCAGTACCGACTGCTTTTTATTGCAATGTATGCAGTACCAGGCATGATGGTTATAAAATTGCTGCCGCCTGCCATTTGCAGCTTCAACCAGGCTCATCCAGCAATAAATTCTCACGATAATTGGCAAACTAGCGTAGGAGGTGGTTAATAATGTCCTGTCACAAGCATTCACGCCGTCATCGCTGCGACATGGGAGGCTCCTCATTATTAAAAGTCATGGCCGTAGGCGCCCTGATGTATGTCGGGTTCAAAACGATGCATCGCTGGCACCATGACCGCGACTAACCTCTTAATCCCCCCGGGCGAAGGCCCGGGGGGATTAATTATCCTAATAAATCCCGGTCTGAATTACTGTATGAGGCCAAATTTCCTTTGGCGCCTGCATTGCGTAAGGCAGAAACGACGGCGTCCTTTAAGCCTTGGACATTTTTGATATTAACAATACTTTGCCAGATTGATTTGTCATACTAATTATAGCAAAGCCGGGCTGGCGCAACGTAAAGGTTTGTTAAAGATTTACTGGAAAGACTTTATTTTCCTTACAGGCGTTCACTTATCGCCGCTTAGCTTTTGTCCGGACTTATCGGGGCCAGTACATGATAATCAATACCCCAATTAACGAAATAAAGCCGCCGATCAGATCAAATTTATCCGGGGCAACCTTATCTATACCCCAGCCCCATAAAATGGACAGGACGACGAACACACCGCCATAGGCGGCGTAAACCCGGCCAAAATTGGCCGGCTGGAGGGTGGGAATCACGCCATACATAATCAGTATCACCGCCCCCGCAATGGCATAGGTAATCCCTTTTCCCTCCCGCAGCCAGAGCCAGATCAAATAGCCGCCGCCAATTTCAAATAAGCCGGCAAGAACAAAATACCCCATTGATTTTAATAATTCCATAACTGCCTCCAATTGAGAATTTCTTTTATTTACCCTAATTATAGCATTAAAAGGCAGTTGCCGGCAGAAAAGGGCGATTATAAGCCAAAACCGCCCCCACCGTGACAGCTGAAACGGCCGCATGATCTTTCCTCCCCCTGTTCGGCAATATTTTACCAACTTTCCACAATGCTACTGCTGCTAATGTACATTACAGGACAATCCCACTGTAAAAAATTGTTATTTTAGCATGGCCCTAACACAGCCGCTAGCCTCGTTTATGCATTTTTAGCCTGCCTTATTGGTGTTCAAGAATAATTTTTGCATAAAACAGCAGAACTTTTTGCATATTCTGCATAATGCTGTTATAATTGGGGAAACAAAATTTATTAAGGAGGCTGAATAATGGACAAAGATAATGTAATAAAAATGAATCTCAAACCTGGCGAAAAGGTGACTAAGGTATTAATTCCGCTGGCGTTAGCGGGAATTATTCTCCTGTTCCTGGCTTTCAACGCGGTTGTTATTGTCCAAGCCGGTACCCGCGGTATCGTACTCCAGCTGGGGGCAGTGCAGCCGCTGGTCTTGAATGAAGGACTCCATTTTAAAATGCCGTTCGTCCAAAAAGTGATTCCCGTTGACGTGCGGGTTGGCAAGGCCCAGTCAGATCAGACTGCCGCTTCCCGGGACCTGCAAACTGTGACCACCACGATTGCCGTAAACTTTCACCTGGTGCCGGACGAGGTCAACAAGCTTTACCAAAATGTCGGGTTGGCCTATGAAGACCGCATCGTGGCCCCGGCTATCGGCGAAGCCGTTAAAGCCGTTGCCGCCCAGTACACCGCGGAAGAACTGATTTCCAAACGGTCCGAGGTCAGCGCCAAGGTCAAGGAAACCCTGGCCGCCAAGCTGTCAACCTACTATATCGCACTTGACGAAATCAACATTACCGAGTTCAAGTTTAGTGCAGAATACAATAATGCCATTGAGCAAAAACAGATCGCCGAACAAAACGCCTTAAAAGCGAAACTTGACCTGCAGCGGATCGAAGTTGAGTCCCAGCAAACAATTGAACGGGCCAAAGCGGAGGCTGAATCCCTGCGCCTGCAAAAACAAGAGGTTACGCAGGAATTGATTGAATTAAGAAGAATAGAAACACAAATGCGGGCCATTGAGAAATGGGATGGCAAAATGCCTTCCGTCACAGGGGGAGCAACCCCGTTCATTGATATCAAGCAAACGAAATAGCCCCTGAGCTTCCTTGCAAATCCCCGGAAACAAGCGGGATTTAGCCCATCAAGCCAAGCACATGTGTAGGATAAAAAATCGCGCATGTGCTTTTTGATTTCCCCCTGAAAAAAAGTTGGCGACGGTGCTGCCCTGCATGACTCACGGGTGACTCACGGGGACGGTTCTCTTGAGTCACTTCTTGCCGTGCGTTGTCCTGAATATTGTCTTAGTTTCAGAAAGTGCGGGCAGGAGCTAATTACTCATGAAAAAACAACTGTGCCTGGGCCCAGCCGAACAGGCTTGGTACAGGCACAGCCCGATTTTTGTACTATTCCACAAAAACAGCCGAATACCAATCAGGCTTTTCCGCCGTTGTTTTCAATGGCTGCAGCGGCAGGCCAAATTTGTGCACGGTTTTATACACATCAATGCCGACAGAATGGAATTCCGGCCGGGTCTTGACAGTATTGGCACATGGTTTTTTCTGAAAGCCGAGACATTCGGCACAAAGAGCACAATTACTCAGCGAAAAAGCAAGATGGTAGCCCCGGAAAAAGGCTTCCAGTTCAAGTTCATAGGAAACATCCTGAGCAATCTTGTCCACAGGTGAATGAATAATCACCCCCCATTTGTACCTTCTGAATATCTGCTCGTATTCCCAGGGCTTTAAAAAGTTTTCCGCTGAAGGGCACAAATGACCATGTCCATATTTGGCACAGCCATAGCGACATTTCAGAAACGTACGGGAATCAAATTCAATATCATTGATATCAAAGATGACAGCATGCTCAGCCCCTTTTGCCAATGCTTTTTCCAAAAAATACTGTTGTTCGCTTGTTAGAATCCTCGTCATTTTCTCCAGCTCCTTTAATTTAAATAGCAATAGAATTAAATTTAGCTGATTTAAAAATAGAAAGGCTCGATTTTTTCCAAGGGAAAAAAATCGAGCCTTTGGTTTTCCAATCAGCTTTTTATTAAAAATATATTAGCACCAACTGCTTAAGCTGTCAATCTTCCAGACTCAGGGGGCCGGTTCTTGTGGGCCACTTATTTCCATTCCCGCTAAACGCCGGCAGAGCGTCTTGGTCATAAAAACAGTAATTCACGGCCGCCCCTTCTTTAGCGCCCATTTTATACCGATAACAAGCAACGCGGCAACGATTACCGTATCTGCTATAACCTGCAATTGACTCTCTCTCGGTGTGCGGGTAAGGAAATACAGCGCGGCCACTATAACCATCGTGAAGTCAGACCACAGGAGCTTTTTAAGCCATTGCATATTCAATGATGAAAGTAGGACATTTACAGCGAATACCATCCACTTCCAGCCATCCCCCCTTTGTAATTCCAGTATAACCAATCTGTTGCCGTGTATCAAGGGTCGGCAATTAAACTATCGACAGACATGTCCAACTGATATGAATTAAATAATACTAGACAGTCTCCGGGCCGGATTACGTTTAGAGCAGGGAACATTAACCAGGCATTTGCCACAGGCATCGGCCATACCCAGTTCGCTGTAAATTTTAGCATTTTCAAGGCATTTGGCCGAATAACATTTATGACGGTCAAACCCGGCTAAGGTCAGTGCCTGCTCCGGGCACTGGTTGATACATTTTTGGCACAGGCCCCCGTGTTTGTACAGACAGTTTTCCTGGCCAAACGGCTGCGTAGGTTCCACGACGGCGTTGGTAATCAGACTGCCAACCCGTCCGCAGCAGCCTTTTTCCGTTATCAGCATATTATTCAGGCCAAATGTGCCCAAACCGGCCAAATTGGCAATATGCCGATGGGACCAGTCGCTGATCAGTTTTTCTTTGTCAAAATTATGGGTGGCCGGAATAATACAGCTTGCATGGCCTTGCTGGCTCAGCTGCCTGTGCAAATAGGTGTTAAGATCAAAAATGAGCTTGTTGGTTTCTATGTACGCCGCCGCCCATTCGTAGGAACATGCCGTCCCCTGAATATTGCTGGCCACTATAGGCTCAACAAAAGGTAAAAAATAGACAATCACCGTGCGGGCATCAGACAGAAGGTCGCCCGGCAATGCATGCGTGGGGCTGACACTTTCTTTCAGGCCGGCAAACCGCTCATCAGCAGCACTGACGAACCCGACCAGCGGCTCCTGCCACTCGCTTTTGCAGCCGTTTTGCCGTGAATACGCACTTACATAGTCTTTAATAAGCGTACTTATCCATTGTTGCATACATTCACTTCCTTACCATTTGTAAAAAAAGCCGGCTGAGCGGTTACACCGGTGCACCAGGCGCTTTTACACTGGCTTACCATGCCTGGCCTGAAGAAGGGCAGCTTGCAGCCCGCCGCAGATATTTACGGCCACTTGCCGGCGCCTGCTCTGACAATCGTCAGCCGACCATCCCGTTCTGCAGGAAATGGCCGGCTTGACCGGCAATGGCTGTATCTATATCAGGCAGGACTGCCGTCACAACCGGCCCCGCAAGCCTCGCACCCTGTCGGGCTGCAACCGCTGCGCTCATAAGCGGGCCGCCTTGGCACCGGATACGAAGCAGGTTTTGTCGGGATTGCCTGCAGTTTTTCAAGGTACGAAGCGGGCAAGCCCTGCTCCGCTGCCCCTTGCAGCACCAGCGCCATATACTCGGCACTGGCGAGTGTGGCTTTTCCCAACCGGCTCTTGAGATAAAGCATCGACAGCCTGGTAATACCATCATTACTAAGGACTTCAACCGGATAGCGGAAATAGGCGCCCGTACCATCCAGCCGGGCATCCTCACAATTGTCCAGTTCATCCCAGCTGTAGTCGGTCAGCCGGTAAAGAACGCCCCATACCTCTGACTGCGAATCAGGAACAAGCGTCGCCATAGCGCCGTCCCATACAGGGGAATACTCAAAAAAATCCATTCTGTAGCCTGGCAGCCGAGAATTGGCTACCTTTTGAAAATACGAGCACTTCCGCTGCAGCTGCTGCGAATTGAGGTTAATACCGTAAGCAAAATAAAGCAGAGGCCGTTCCATTTGTTGCATATGCTTCGCTCCTTTCGAGACAAATCATTGAATTCCCTGCCGCAACCTTTGCCAAAAACAAAAAGCACAAGCAATAATTACAGCCTCATTGCTTATGCCTCACTAGACATTATTGACAAGCTTTCAAGAATTTTACTAAATCTATGACTAAAACTTATCATATAACTTAGGCTAAGTCAACACATAAAATATGCCGGCTGACTCACGGGGACGGTTCTTTTGAGTCACTTTTACTTTTTTTTTGAAAAAGCCACCCTATCCGGCGAGGACGAGGGCAGCGTATTCGCCTAGTGCCGATAAGTTATTTTTTCCGGGCTTAATCTGTTCTAACCTGTCGCTTGCCGGCAATGTTGGCTGTAGCTTTTGTCTGTCAGCAATCCATTTGGCCGCGGACTGAAAACCTAAATATTCTGCTTGATTTCCGCTATTTTCCTTAAATTCAGAGTTATTTACCTCTTGTTCGGATATAACCCGGCGGTAACATTATAGACATGTTTTAATACTTGCTACCATATAGTTAAAATATCTCAATCAATTACTAGGGGTGTGGTATGTGTGTGGAATATTTCTTTATTTCTACGGAAAAAACACTTTTACCTGGGAGTCAGCTCACTGATCTTTGTAGCTCTGCTGGCCAGTTTTTGGGTGCTTGATTATATAGATGAATTGGATCTGGCTGCACTACCTAATCAGCCGACAATACCTCCCAACGGCAATGTCAGCATGAAAATTAATGTAGCCTCCCGGATGCTAGAATTATATAATGATGGTTCTGTGTATAAAGTATATCGAGTGGCTGTGGGTAAAAAAGAGACGCCAACGCCCATCGGTGAATGGACTATTGTCTGGAAGGATTATAACTGGGGAACAGGATTTGGCTCACGCTGGATGGGCTTAAATGTCCCTTGGGGTACTTATGGTATTCATGGGACCAATAAGCCCTGGTCAATCGGCTCTTTTGCCAGTCATGGCTGCATTCGGATGCGCAATAAAGATGTGGAAGAGTTGTTTGAATGGGTTCCCATCAATACAACGGTAAAAATTGAGGGGGCCAAGATTAATTTTTCCCGGACACTTAAGCAGAATATGGCAGGCCAGGATGTGGTTCTCCTTCAGCTTAGGCTAAAAGAGCTTGGATATTTAACCGACCGGGCTGATGGTTTGTTTGGAGCCAATACGGATAAAGCGGTAAAGCAATTTCAGGCTGATAAAGGGCTTGAGGCTACTGGTCTAGTGACTAAAAAAATATTTGAGGCTTTGGAAATAAAGTCTGAAATATAATCAACACGCCAATGATGGCAAGGCATTCCCTGCTTCACTAAATTATATGCACTGAAGAAATTTTTCCTGAATAAATCCCTACTTGAAAAGCCCTCGGGTTCCCGGGGGCTAACTCAAGGCAGCTTATAATACATATAAATCAAAGAACCTAAAGTAATAACCCCGACAGCCATCATGGCATATACAAAATGTAAAAGCATACTACCCCTCCAAAACAAAGAATATTACAGTCTATGACGAAAGAGCTTTTTTGATGCCTTGAAAATAAAAAAGCCTCGGTTTTCCGAAGCTACAATTTGCTAAGCGGCCGGATTAAGCTTTCTACCGCTGCGGCGCTGGCTTTAAGCTGCGAATCGCAGGGCGGCGTTTTTTATTTCAGGCCTGAGCAGGCCTGAAACCTATTAAAGGTATAATTAAAAAGCCACCCTACCCGGAAGGATGAGGGCGGCGTATCCGAGTAGTGTCCATAGGCTATTATTTTTTCTGAGCTTTAATCTGCTCCAATATACCGCTTTCTTGCAATGTTTTCTCTAACTTCTGGCTATCAGCAATCCATTTATCGGTTGACTCTTGGGGGCCTAAATATTCGACCTGATTGCCGACCCTCTCCATATTCTCCTTAAATTCCGGGTCATTTATGAGAGCCTTGATCCCTGCGGCCAGCTTATTTTTTATCGCAACCGGCGTTTCTTTGGGGACTGCGATTCCATGCCAGTTATCTATAGTAATGTCAATGCCTAGCTCTTTAAAAGTTGGCACAGGGGCAAATACCGGATCAGCCAGGCGGTGTGCACTCGTTACGGCAAGGATTTTTACTGTGCCTTTTTTTACATGCTCCTTGATGGATACAGGATTAATAAATGTAATTTGAACATGGCCGCCTAGCAGTGCAGATATCATCTCACCCCCGCCGGAAAAAGGAACTTGCTCAATGCTAATTCCGGCCTCATAATTAAGCATCTCGCATAAAATATGCGCAAATGAACCTGTACCTGCATTGCCAAACTTTAGTTTGTTCGGGTGTTTTTTGGCATACTCTATTAAGTCATCCAGCGTTTGATAAGGCTGGTCTGCCGGGACTGCCAGCAGCATAGGTACTGATGATATTTGCGCAATCGGGCTCAAGGCGGTTACATAATTATATTTGCCTGAACCGTAAAGGGACAATAATAGCATTTCACCCGAAGTCGAACCTGCGGTATAGCCATCTGCCGGTGATTCTGCCAGTCCGTTCCAGCCAAGCGCGCCAGCAGCCCCTGGTTTATTAATAATGGCTAGAGGTTGTCCTAAATGCTTAATAGCTAATTTTTCTAATGAACGTGCCGTCAGGTCCAAACCTCCGCCAGGACTGAATGGAACAATTACCGTAATGGGCTTCTCGGGATATTTTTCCTGGGGAACTGGTATCGCTACTTTTTCCACCTCGCCACAACCACCTATGATGATAGAAACCACCAAGGATGCTACTGCCAGTAAGACCAGTACTCTTTTCCGCACGCCACGCTTACCTCCTCGTTCTGCAGAATACTACAATTCAGACAGCCATTAACCAAATTATATACTAATTCCCGTGTAATAAATTGTCATTTAGAGTATGGAAACCTATTAATTCAGGTTACTAAGAACTACCTGCAGACCGTGAAACAGGCTGCTGACAACGACAACAAACGGCCATATGCTCCCGGAGAGAGGCAGCATATTGTTTTCTTTGCGCTAATTTGCTATGTTGCAAAACTCAGGTTATATCACCGCTTGCGGGCCAGCACGGTAAAAATAATGACCTCAGCCTCGGAATATCGCAAGGCTGAGGTCATATTTTGAATTGTTCAAACTATCCGCTCGCCATCCGAACCATGCTGACGGATATGTACCCATCTTCTATAGTCCGGATGCTCCGGATTGTTACTAATAGCCTCTTTCTCTTGCAAATACAGACTGATGTCAGTGCTGTTAAACACTTTTCGGTCTTCCCCTACCGGACAGACTTTGACACATACGCCACAGGGGTAGCGGTGTTCCGCCCGCAGCTGCGCATGATGCTGCGCGCAAGCATCCTTATTCATTATAGCAATAATCCGGTCTTCGCAAGTTGTAAAGGCCTGCGTCGGACAAAGTTTCTGACATACACGGCATTTAGTGCACACGTCCTTTTCCAGCACGTCGTCCGGTTTAAGCTCTAAGTTTGTAAAAACTGAAACATAACGCACGCGGGGTCCATATTGTTTATTCAACAGTACATGACTATAGCCAATCGTACCCAGGCCGGCGTATTTACCCGCAAACACATGACTAAAAGCTGCTACTGGTTTTTTTAGCAATATCTGAATATCACCATAAGCATCACGGGGCAAAAAAATGGATCCATGGCCTTTTTCAGTTAAATAAACTGACAGGCGATAAGCAATTTGGTCAAGTAAAATATTACTGGTACTGTATAATTCCACGTAATTGATGGACGGTGTCGTCTCAATAATCGGCAACAGCACAGGCACACCCAAAACAATCACAGTGTTTGTCTCAGGCCAAATAGACGCCGGACGGTAATTTTCTTCCACTTCATTATATTCATCCCACCGCGATGCCGGAGCGAAACCAACCAAACTAGCTCCCAAACGTTTAGCATATTTGGCAATCTGTTGTTTGCTAATCTGCATCATAACACCTTCCTAACAATAAATACTACAAATTTAACAGCAGCCTGGCGTGTGTATAGCTAAAGGGATTAAGCGTGCCGGCCTGCAATCCTAACCCTTTTTCATACATAAATAGCCTAAAAAGCAGTATCACTGCCGATATAACAAACAATTTTCCGGTTCAAGAAGATACTTTGCAATTCTTCCAGCTTTTGTTGCGGCGTAGCCGCATAATCTTTGTAGGCGTAATGCTTGCCCAACTGCTCCCATTTAGAATTACCCAAACGGTGAAAAGGCAAAATGTTTATTTCGTATAAGCCCAGCTCATCCATGAACGCGGCAGTTGCGGTAATGTTGCCTATGCTGTCGTTAAATCCCTGAATGATCGGCATTCTAAGCACCAGCCTTCCCGGCCAGTCATTTTTCACCAACGCGGCAATATTGCGCCGGATCAGCCCATTGCCAACTCCCGTCTGTTCGCGGTGCCGGTCCGAATCCATATTTTTAACATCGATAAAAGCAAAATCAATATAACTCATTATGTTCAGAAACACTGCGGTCTGCACATGAGCCGTTGTTTCAATGGCAGTATGGATATTTGCTTCGTGGCACCTTGTCACCATTTCAGCCAAAAAATCCTGTTGGTAAAAGGGTTCGCCGCCGCTAAAAGTAACACCGCCTGCCGGCCCCCAGAAATTTCTATCCCGATTAATAATGCGCATCAGCTCATTAGGCGTATATCGCTTGCCACAGACTTTTAACGCTTCCACAGGGCAGGCAGCGGCGCATCCAAAATCTGTGCACTGCCGGCACTTTTGCCAATCTACTGCTGGATAACCTGCCTCAGCGGCACTTATTCCCCGTTTTTCACAAGCCGTTGCACATCGCCTGCAGCCCTTTTGACACTGGCACTTGGACTTAGCGAACATTATTTTTTCTTGCAGATCCCAGCTTTCCGGATTTGCGCACCATGGGCATTGCAAAAAACAGCCGGCAAGAAAAACCGTAGTCCGGCACCCCGGGCCGTCATGCACCGAATAACTTTGAATAGCAAAGACCAACCCTGCCTGGCTAGCCACGAGAGCTGACGACGAGACGGGCGGCACTATTTCCCGACATAGCCTTGGCATAAGGCTGCACTATAATTCGCTGCCGTCCAATATTCTTTTTGCAGCCCGGTGCAGGTGCCAATGCCTTCCTTATCAGGATGCCGAAAAAAGCTGCAGCCGCGGCATCTGGGGATGGCCGCAAACTTTACGCAAACCGGGGAATCAATCAGCACCAACTCATTTGTTAAGCGGCAAATACCTTTGGTAACGTCTACCGGGGCAAAATTTTCACAGTCATTATGCTTTTCTAATAACGCTGCCATACTATGATACTCCTTCATATTCGGTTCTGGCGACCACTTCATCCTGAATGGGCTTGCTAAGTTCACACCAGTACTGGGTAAAGCCTGCTACGCGCACCAGTAAGTCCCGGTATTTCTCGGGCTGCTGCTGTGCATCCTTAAGCACATCTGAATCAACTACATTATACTGGATATGCTGTCCACCCTTGCGCATATAAGCCCGGGTCAGCTCCAGCAGTTTGCGGGAACCTTCCTGTCCCGCCACCGCGGCAGGATGAAGCTTCAAATTCATTTGCGAGCTCTGCGAGTCACTATGGTCCCAGACAGTGGCTGAGCTAAACAGGGCATAAGGACCATTTTTGTCTGTGCCAGGATAAGCCGACATGGAGGCATCAGAATAAGTGGTTCCTGACAACCTGCCGTCTGCAGTGGCCAGCGTTACATCCCCTGCGGGCCATGATGGGCGGTAATAAACTGTCCCGCCTGCAATTTCCGGCCATACAGCGACTCATAATTGTGTACTGCCTTGCATAGCCATTTTTCATAATCAGCCAAGATTTGATCCACATACCAGTCATCGTTGCCATATTTAGGTGCTTTCAGGCAATCCTGGTAAATTACGTCATACTGGTCGACACCAGCACGCTTTTGTTGTTCTGTCAGCGAAAAACTGCCGATCTCCTCGGCGGTTTTAAAGCCGAAATTATTTACAAGTGCTGCTGTCAATTGCTGCAGCGTATATTTTTGTTCATCATACACCAGCTTTTTGATGGCTGCCAGCGAATTGATTAACGTACCTGTACCGCAGTTCACCACCATCATGGTGCCATTATAACGGTAGCCGGCCTGTCCGTTATGCCGCCCTAGGGTGAGGCAGTCAGGTTTCATAAAGGAATTGAGGATGGACATATTATTTTTTCTGGCAATATCATGATGAATATTGTTGAAACGCACCAGCACAGAGCAGGTCTTATCGAAGTATTCCTGAAACTGGGCAAATAATTGTTCATATGTTGCCAATTTTTTATTGTGCGGTTCATATACCTGAATTCCTGCTTTATGGTCAAATCCGTTGTTTAAAACCAATTCCAAAATCTTGGGATTGGCTAATGAAGCCACTCCCCCTAGAGATGTCAGTCCTGCACCGCCGGTTATATCATATTTCTTTCCATTCAGTTCTACTTCCTGGAAGCCTCCTGGTGCAATCGCCAGGCAGCCGCCAATGGCTATCGCCCGCGCATCATCCACAGTCATGCCTTCCTCAGCAAACTGTTTAAGCAATATATCTATCGAATTGCGGTTATTTATCCATGCCGGATATCCTACGCCGGTTTTATTACAAGCTACGCATTGCAGCAGAAAATCTTCCGGCAGCTTTTCATCATATAAGCAGGTCAAGGTAGGCTGCGGTGTATTGCAGGTGATACCGGCTTCCACAATAAGATGCTCCAGACGATTGACTGCCGAGCCCCCATCTTTTTTCAAGCCGCCAACGGCAACATTATTATAGGTATTGCCGGAATTAGCGCCCCCAACAATGTTAGGCGAAGCAAAGATATCCATACAAGTCACCTTAACCCGGTGCAATTGGAGAAGTTCAAGAACTTCCGCTTCATTTGTACGGCCAGCCTCAATATCCTGCTCAAACCAAGGATAAAGCACCTGGCCGATGCGGCCGGGTGCCGCACCACAGATCGGATCTTCATTTGAGGCACCAATATGCAAGGTGTGAATCAATTGAAATGCTTCCCTAAACGTCCTGGGTTTATTATAGGCAATCCACTCAAGGCATTCGGCAATTTCAGCATATTCCTGCTTTTGTTCGGGCGATTCGGTCCGGCCTGCCAGCTTTCTGGCCAGTTTGGCATGATTCAATATCCAGGCTTGCAGTCCTTCAATCACCAGCCGTACCGCTTCATAATAGTAAAAGCGGTCCATCCCGAGTACACCGTCGCCATCGGCCTTGCCAGCTACCGCATTCTTGCTCTCAATGGCTAATTGCTTAACCCCTTCCAAGCCGTATTGCAGAGGAAAGTAAAAATTCATGGTTTCTCTGCCCTGCACCAGTGTATAACCATTATCATCAAACGAAATTTTTGTACTCAATAATTTTTGTTTCAGTTCATAATCAGGAATGAGGGCTTCATACTTGTGCCCCAAAGCCTCAACCGACTTACCCACCCAAGTCCGGGCAAGCTTTTTCAGACTCGGTACTTCTTCTTCCCTAAGACCGAATTTACCGGCAATCGACACGACTTTGCCAAAATTGCTGACCACATTGCCGCCACCGGTACCCATAACCTTGTCACCACTGCTGACAGCACTGGCATTTGCCGGTTTCGTCTCATCCTCCAGCAAAAAGCTGCCCGCAACCCAGGGCATTGGAAAAGATCCCCGGTAAAAACTAGTCTTTTGCATAACCAGTTTTTCTCCCGGAATAATGTTAGGGGTTAGATGCGAAAAGGCGCTTTTTAATGCCTCCGCCCTTTTTATAGTAGGGATATCACCGTCAAGTTCATCCCATTTCCGCGTGTACCAGTAGGAGAATTCAGTATCAATAGAAGATAATGTGGCGTAATATAACTCCAGCAGCTTTTTAGTCCGGGGTGTCGGCGCCTTTTTTATCTCCCTGTCTGTGAATATTCCCTGCCGCTTGGCAGCGTATTTATTATGATGCGCAGATTCTCTTTCCTGCAAGACTTCCAGCACTTTCTTACTAATAGCCATCGTCTTCCTTCTTTCTGTTTACTCTCCGACCGAAGTCCCCTGCTTCCAAGTGGTAAACGCCCCTTCAATGAGCCTTAACACATAGTTAATTCCCAAGCCCATGACGGCCAAGCCCACAATACCTGCGTACATTTCCGCAATATTAAATGTTTCCTGGGAGTACATGATTAAATATCCCAGGCCGGCTGTGGCTCCAATCATTTCTGCGGCCACCAGCGCCATTACACAGTAGGACCCTCCCAGCCTGATGCCGGTAAAAATATCAGGTGCAGCAGCAGGCAATATTACTTTCAGGAAGATGAATCCTTGCGATGCTCCCATGGATTTCACTGACTGAACTACTAATTTATCTACATTTTTAACCCCGCTAATTGTATTTAGCAGGATCGGCCAAAGGGATGCCCAAAAAATGATGATGGTTTTGGAAAGTTCACCAACACCAAACAACAAAATAAAAACAGGGAACAATGCAAAAGCTGACATTTGCCTGAAAGACTGAAACAAAGCATCCAAAAAGCTTTCTATGCGCTTGAAATATCCGATAAATAAGCCAAATATTGTACCAAAAGCGACCGCAACCAGCATACCGATTAGGGCCCGTTGCAGGCTTATCAATAGATGTTTACTCAAAGCCCCTGTTTTAAAAAGCGCAGCCAGTGCTTTCAATACGGCTGAAGGCGGACTGAGATAAGTGGAATCTACCCAACCCACGCGCGGCGCCAGCTCCCATAACGCAATGAAAAGGATAAGGCCAATCGTTTTTTCAAATGAGTTACTAAAAAAATCAGCCAACTTTTTCACTACGCTCACCTGTCCTTTGCAAAGCAATGTTTATATCCTCTTTTGGCGGTAAAGGAACAGCCACTTCGGTACTTTGCTGTAATTTCTGAGCTTTGGTAACCTCATCTTTGATCAGGTTCCAGGCATATTGCCTGATTTTTACAAACTCAGACGAATTACGAATTTCCTCAGTCCGGGGCCGCGGCAGATCAATATCGATAATTTCTTTTATATGTCCTGGCCTGGCGGTCATTACCGCTACACGGTCCGATAACAAAATAGCCTCATCAATACTATGGGTTATAAACACAATGGTCTTTTTGTCGGCTTCCCAGATTCTGATTAATTCGATTTGCAGCGTTTCCCGTGTTTGAGCATCTAAGGCAGCAAACGGTTCATCCATTAGTAAAAGATCGGGCCGGTAGGCAAGCACGCGTGCTATAGCAACACGCTGCTTCATCCCACCCGATAATTGATGTGGATACTGATTGGCAAACGGTGATAAACCTACCAGTGATAAGTAGTATTGTGCCTGGGCCTTACGTTCTTTTTTGCCCACACCCCGTATTTCAAGCCCTATTTCCAGATTTTCCAACACCGTGCGCCAGGGCAACAGGGCATATCCCTGAAAAACCATGCCGCGATCAAAACTTCTATCTTTTATCGGCTCATTGTCCACCAAAATCTGCCCATTATCATGCTTATCCAAGCCGGCCAAGATATTTAAAAAGGTTGATTTCCCGCAGCCGCTTGGCCCCAATATCGACAGGAACTCTCCCTCACGAACCTGCAAGTTGAAATTATCCAGAACTACCAGCTTTTCCTGTTTTCCGGAGGTGTTTTTCACTTGGAATTCGCGCTGAACTTGGCTGGCCTGTATTTTAATCATTATAACTTCGCTCTCCCATCTATTTATTTGGCTTTTGCATAGTTAGGATTGTATTCATTTGTATAAATCTGCTCAAGCTTTACTTGCCCGGGACTTAACTTGTTTTCTTCAACTAATCTATCTATCCAATACTGTACTTCTTTTTCCGGAACAAGCTGATCTTCATAAAACTCATACATTTCTGCCTGACTTGGCTTGATATTAAAACGCTTAGCCATAATTGCCCTTGCTTCTTCCGGATGCTCATTATTCCATTTTGAAGTCTTGATAAGAATCTCCATTAATTCCTTGACTGCTTCTGGATGCTCTGTAAGGAATTTGCCATTTACTGAATAGGGGCACATGCCGCTTAAGCCGCCATCAATATCCCAGTCGCTAAACAACATTTTAAAATTAGGACTTTCAGCTGTACGTCCCGAAGTGGGTGGATGGATGATGGCAATATCGGTATCGCCTCTGGACAGAGGTATTTCCTGCTGATCTTCCGGTGCTGTTTTGAATTTAAGCGTGCTGGGATCAACCCCGTTGTCTTTCAGGTATTTTTTTGTCACATATTCAGAACATGCCCCGAAACTATTCAAACCAATTGTTTTGTCAGCAAATTCATTAACCGATTTAATTTCAGAATCAGCACGGACGAAATATTTCATATGGGGCCACTGTTGCGTCGATTTACTGCCGGCGGCAATAATCTTAATATCTGCACCGCTGGCAATGGCGGCGATAACTACAGGCGTATGGCGGGTTGCCACGTCAATTGAACCGCTTACCAATGATGGAATAACCTGCCCGGTCGCAATTTTCCCCACATATTTGGGGCGTACGCCGGCGTCTTTAAAGTAACCCAATTCATCGGCCAGGTAAATATAATCATAATACACCAGTTCAGGGTAATTGAATTCCACCACTTTTTTCTCAGCCGTCTGCTGCTGACCTTGAGTTGCTGTATTCTTACTGCTATTGGAGCAGCCAGCGATTAGCGTGCCAAAAATCACCATAACAACCAACAATACTACTACTCTTAATTTTTTTTCAGCCAAACCTCTCATCTCCTTTAATATTTTTTACAAACACACCATGCGGTGCGGTCCGTAGCGGTAATAAAAACAGCAGCATGGTCCTGCCGCACAGTAAGGCACATGCTTGTCTATGTTGACTATGTACTTTATAGCGCTGCTGTATTGCAGGGACAAATAAAAAAGGCTAAAGATGCACAAAAAAAGCATCTTTAGCCTTCAGTTTTCTACTGACCAACTAAATTCATTCATTAACTATTAAATTGCCCAAACCAGGTATAGCTGTACGCTATTCATATCATTTTAACCTTAAGCTTTTGCTAAGCAGTTAAAATATAGATTATAAATAACTATATATACTATATAATACCGTTTTAATGATGTCAATATAATGTATACATAAAATGTTCCGAGTCTCAACCTCACTTACTATTTATAAGGCAGGCAATTCCGGAAAACAGTACACTTGTTTCTGAAAAAATCAGTATATGTCGTTGCAAAATTTAAGAGGCTCTTCATAACCGGATGTTGTACGCTAGATAACATAAGAAAGAACTTGGTTTGCGCCAAAGCCCTTCAGGGTATCAACGGTCTCAGTGTCCGCAAGATATATTATAAATTCTATCCTGCAATAGCATTTTTAGCGTAGACTAACCAATTAAATAGTCCGGCCTTTGGTCGGTTCCCATGTTGCAAACCCTTTTGCCTTAAGCTCTCTAGCGCGTTGCCATTTTCCACCCCCGCCAGAACATACATTTCGTTTAAGTACAACACGAAACATTCGTTCTGTCCACCCTCTCTGAAGGGATGAGAGCGGTGCGCTCGGCTGTTCCTAAGAACAATATTATTTTTTCTGGGCTTTAATCTGCTCCAAGATACCGCTTTCCTGTAATATTTTCTGCAGCTTTTTGCTATCAGCAATCCATTTATCGATTGACTCTTGAGGGCCTAAATATTCGACCTGATTGCCGACCCTCTCCATATTCTCCTTAAATTCCGGGTCATTTATGAGAGCCTTGATCCCTGCGGCCAGCTTATTTTTTATCGCAACCGGCGTTTCTTTGGGGACTGCGATTCCATGCCAGCCGGTTAAAGTAATGTCAAAGCCTTGTTCGCTAAAAGTTGGAACTTGAGAAAACACCGGATCATTCATACGTTGTTCACCGGTTACGGCTAAAATTTTTACCGTACCATTTTTTACATGCTCTTTGATAGATACGGGATTAATAAATATTAGTTGAACATGACCACCTAATAACGCCGGTACTGACTCACCCCCGCCGGAAAAAGGGACTTGTGTAATATCAATCCCGGCATCACGATTAAGCATTTCGCATAGTACATGTGGAAATGATCCAATGCCATGGTTGCCAAACTTTAGTTGCCCTGGATGCTTTTTCGCATACTCAACTAAGTCATTCAGTGTTTGATAAGACTGATCTGCCTTGACCGCCAGCAGCATCGGCACTGTTGTTATTTGCGCCAGCGGGCTTAATGCAGTTATGTAATTGTATTTACCTGAATCATAATGAGACAATAATAGCATTTCTCCCGCAGTTGCACCTATGGTATATCCATCTGAAGGTGATCCTGCTAGTTCGTTCCACCCAAGTGCTCCAGCACTACCGGGCTTATTAATAATGGCCAATGGTTGTCCTAAATGCTTAATAGCTAATTTTTCTAATGAACGTGCCGTCAAGTCCAAACCTCCGCCAGGACTGAATGGAACAATAACAGTAATGGGCTTCTCGGGATAGTTTTCATGGGGAACTGGTATCGCTACTTTTTCCACCTCGCCACAACCACCTATGATGATAGCAACCACCAAGGATGCTACTGCTAGTAAGACCAGTACTCTTTTCCACACTACACGCTTGCCTCCTCGTTCTGCAAAATACTACCACTCAGACAAATCATTAATAGGGCGGAGTATTCGACTAGTGTCGCTAAGTTATTATTTTTTCTGGGTTTTAATCTGCTCTAATATTCCGGACTCTTCTAGAGTTTGTTTGAGCCGTTGGCTGTTAGCAAACCATTTGTCTGCAGACGCTTCGGGTCCTAGATATTCAACCTGATTCCCGACTTTCTCCATATTTGCTTTAAATTCAGGGTCATTGATAATAGCCTTTATTCCTTCTGACAGCTTATTTTTAACTGCAGCCGGCGTTTCTTTGGGAACTGCGATTCCCTGCCAATTGTCTATAGTGATGTCAAAGCCCTGTTCTTTTAAAGTTGGCACATGGGCCAATACCGGGTCAGTCATCCGGTGTTCACCAGTTACGGCCAAAATTCTTACTGTGCCATTTTTTACATGCTCTTTGATGGATACGGGATTAATAAATATAAGCTGAACATGACCACCTAATAAGGCAGGTATTGTCTCACCCCCGCCAGAAAAAGGAACTTGCTCAATGTTAATTCCGGCCTCATGATTAAGCATCTCGCATAAAACATGCGCAAATGAGCCGGTGCCTGCATTACCAAATTTTATTTGACCTGGGTGTTGTTTTACATATTCAACTAGCTCATTAGTTGTTTGATAGAGCTGACCAGACTGAACTGCCAGCAGCATCGGCACTGCTGTGACTTGGGCAATTGGGCTTAATGCTGTTACGTAATTATATTTACCAGTGTCGTATAGTGACAATAATAGCATATCAATTGCAGTTGCGCCCGTGGTGTAGCCATCAGCCGGTGCGACTACTGCTTCATTCCAGCCAATGGCGCCGGCGCTTCCGGGTTTATTAACAATGACTAAAGGTTGTCCTAAATATTTAATAGCGAATTTTTCTAATGAACGTACCGTCAGATCCAGACCACCGCCAGGACTGTAGGGAACAATCACAGTAATAGGCTTCTCGGGATATTTTTGAACAGGTATTGCCAGGTTTTCCACCTCGCCACAACCCCCTATTATGATAGAAATTACCAAGAATGCTACTGCTAGTAAGACCAGTACTCTTTTTTGCACTTCTCGCTTGCCTCCTCGTTCTGCAAAATATTACAATTCAGACAATTATTAACTAAATTATATGACAATTTCCATGTCACAAATTGTCATTTAGAGCATGGCAACAAAAAAACTGCCTGCTCACTTGCAGACAGTCTATCTATACACAGGGGTTTTCATCTTCAGATAAAGCCATATTCCCACCAGCAACACCAACAGGCTAAACAAAAAACCATCTGCAGAGTTTTCCCCTACCTCAGAAGTCAACACAATTGCGCTCCCGCTAAAGACAGTATTTCTGATTAGGATATAACCATTAGCCATTTCAGCTACCGCACCATCTAATTTAAATAAACAGGCGATACAGCCCCGCCCGGGGCTGCGCTCACTGCGACTGAAATTATAATCCGTATATTCGCTTGAGGTCAGCAGCGACGTCGGGAATACGGGTGGACAGCTGGGGGATGGCGTAGCCTATGTAGATGGGCGAGGTAACGAACCGGGGCATAATCTTGGCAGTTATCTGGCCGCCTATATGGTAGAAGAAAATATTGTAGCTATTACAGTGGCGGTTGAAGTGGTTGAGGAAGTAGTGGGCGCAAATTTGCAGGTAGTCAGCCAGGCGGTCAATTTGCTCGAGGTCAGCGAGCTTGATGTTGAGCTCAACGAAGCCGACCAGCGGCTTGTCGGCGATGGCAAGTTCAACGCCGCCATCGCGGTTGATGATAATTCCTTCGAGGCTGGCCGGGGGGATGTTGATGGTGTAGTCGAGGTGGCGGAGGCCGATGATCTGCATGTGGGGGTGGCGAATACTGCCGCCCGAGCAGGGGCCGTGGTTTTTAAAGAACAGGACCGAAGCGAATTCGCCGCCGGCGATCATGTCTAGCCAATTCTTGCTGCCAAAACGGATGAGCCGGTGAAGGTGGTCCTTTGGATATAACGACAGTTCGGCTGCGCAGTCATCGGTTTCGATGAGGACAGTCGGGAAAGTGTCCCGGAGCACCGGGTATTTATTGGCGATAAGGAGTATCGGCCCGTCTTCGGCTATGATGGCCTCAAGTTCGTCACGGCAGCAAAAGGGGCATTTATGGCCGTTATCAACAACGGTCACTGGTTTGGTGCCGCCAATCTCAGTGTCAAAAACGAGATGGATCTGCCTTAAGGTCATGGCTAAGTCTCCTTGCTGCTAAGTGTTTTGCTTTTCTTATTATACCATACCGGGCAAAATTCTTGAGACGGTCATGCTCGGGCTATCGGCGAAGGTTCGCCATTGGCAGTAATTAGATTCGGGAAAAAAATATACACCATTATCAGTTTGCAAAAAAAATTTCATAAGCAGCAAGGTCGCGCCGGCAAAGGGCATTCACGCGCAAATTCTAGTGTCATCTGTCGCCCAATATAAGGCCGTCTTTACATAACAAAAGGCTCCCGATTCCCCGGAAGCCTCAATTTCTCTGGCACGCCTGGTAGGAATCGAACCTACGGCCAACCGCTTAGAAGGCGGTTGCTCTATCCTCTGAGCTACAGGCGCATTTTTTATATTGTTGAAAATAAAATGGAGCGGGTGAAGGGAATCGAACCCTCGTAGCTAGCTTGGAAGGCTAGTGCTCTACCATTGAGCTACACCCGCAAAATTAAGTGGTCGGAGCGGCAGGATTCGAACCTGCGGCCCCCTGGTCCCAAGCCAGGTACTCTACCAAACTGAGCCACGCCCCGTAGTCACAAAATATATTATACTTATTATTAGAATGTTTGTCAAGCGAGGATTTTGGCCATTTTTGCCCTTCTGTGTTAAGCCGGTGCCGGCCCTGTCAGGGGCCGGCACCAACGGCAGTTTTACAGGTCGCGGTACTTGGACTGGCCTTCTGTATAATAATTACGCCCTTCGCTGTCGATCACGACAATGGCCGGGAAATCTTCGACCGTCAGGCGGGACAAGGCCTCCGGGCCAAGGTCCTCATAGGCTACGATTTCGTATTTCTTAATGGTTTTGGCGATCAGGGCGGCAGCCCCGCCGGTGGCGGCGAAGTAGACGGCGCCATGCTGCTGCATCGCTGCCACTACCTCAGGCGAGCGGTAGCCCTTGCCAATCATGCCGCGCAGCCCCTGGTCCAGCATGCATGGGGTATAGGCATCCATGCGGCCGCTGGTAGTGGGGCCGGCCGAGCCTATCGCCTGGCCGGGCTTAGCCGGCGCCGGGCCGACATAGTATATAATTTGATCTGTAAAATCCACCGGCAGTTGTTCGCCGGCAGCCAATGCTTCCACCATCCGTTTGTGAGCGGCATCGCGGGCAGTATAAATCGTACCGCTAATCAATACCAAGTCTCCGGCTTTAAGCTGACGCGCTTGGGCAGCCGACAGCGGGGTGACAAGCTTAATTGCCTCTTCCATCTTCCAGTCCCCCTTATAATTCCACTTCGGCATGGCGGGTGGCATGACAGTTGATGTTAATCGCCACAGGCAGCCCGGCAATGTGGGTAGGATAATACTCTATATTGACAGCCAGGGCTGTCACCCGGCCGCCAAGGCCTTGCGGGCCCACACCGGTCTTATTGACTAATTCTAAAAATTCCTGTTCAAGCTGCGCATACTCGGGCTGGGGATTACGCTGATTAATCGGGCGCAGCAGGGCTTGCTTGGCAATAATGGCTGCTTTTTCCATCGTGCCGCCAATACCCATGCCGACAACGATGGGCGGGCAGGGATTGGATCCGGCGTTAAAAATAGTATCAACAAGGAATTTCCTGATGGCCGGCAAGCCATCTGCCGGCTTGAACATTTTAAGGGTACTCATGTTTTCGCTGCCAAAGCCTTTGGGGGCTAAAATGATTTTTATTTTGTCACCGGCGACAATGGTGGTATGCAGCACAGCCGGCGTATTGTCGCCGGTATTTTTGCGATTAAATAATGGTTCGGCGACAACGGATTTGCGCAGATAGCCTTCCGTATACCCCCGGGCTACACCGGCATTGACGGCCTCAGCCAGACTGCCGCCGGCAATGTGCACATCCTGGCCAATCTCCATAAAGATCACGGCCATACCGGTATCCTGACAGATAGGCATTTGCTCGTCCCGGGCTATACAGGCGTTTTCCACCAGTTGCCCGAGAATCGCTTTGCCTAATGGGGATTCCTCCCGTTCGCGGCCTGACTCTAAGGCTGTGCGAATATCGTCAGACAAATAATAGTTGGCGTCAACAGCCAGTTTGGCGACAGCGGCTGTAATTTGTGCGGCGTCGATTGTACGCATGCTTTCCTCCTTACTTAGCGGTTCTGCTTAATGCGCGCTGCTGTTTTTTTCCGGATGTCTTCCGGATCAACCTGAATCCTGGCCACCCCGGTCTCCATGGCGGCCCTGGCGACGGCGGCCGCCACCGCCGGGGCAACTCGCGGGTCAAAGACATCAGGCACAATATAATCCTCCCGCAGTTCGGACGGGGGAATCAGGTCAGCCAGCGCATACACAGCGGCAAGTTTCATCGCTTCATTGATTTGACGGGCCCTTACATCAATTGCGCCCCGGAATACGCCGGGGAACACAGTCACATTATTTACCTGGTTAGGCGCATCGGACCGGCCGGTGCCGGCAACTCTGGCCCCGGCAGCTTTTGCGTCTGCATAGCTTATCTCCGGCACAGGATTGGCCATGGCAATAACAATCGCATCCGTATTCATCTGTTTAATAATTGCTTGGGTAAAGGCACCTGGCGCCGACACCCCGATCAGGGCATCCGCATTGCTGGCCACAGCTTCGAGCTTACCTTCCAGCTTTGTCAGGTTAGTAACTCTGGCAAGCTCGGCCTGAACCCGGTTCAGGCCAGGCATCCCTTGATAGAGGGCACCGTGGACATCCACTATGATTACATTTTTCGCTCCGGCATTGACAAGCAGACGGCCAATGGCCGTACCGGCCGCCCCGGCGCCATTAACGACAATTTTGGCGGCAGCCAGGTCTTTGTTTACAAAGCGCAAAGCACTGATCAGAGCCGCCACGCCGGCAATCGCGGTGCCGTGCTGGTCGTCATGAAACACCGGTATATCCATTTTCTCTTTTAGCAGATCCTCTATGTCATAACACTTGGGTGACGAAAAGTCCTCCAGATTAATGCCGGCAAAAGTAGGCTGCAGGTAGGTAACCGTCTCAATAATTTTGTCCGGATCTTTGGTGCCGAGACAAATAGGCACGGCATCCACATCACCAAATACCTTAAACAATACCGCTTTGCCTTCCATAACCGGCAGCGCCGCTTCCGGGCCAATGTCGCCAAGCCCCAGCACCCGCGTCCCGTCGGAAACAACGGCAATCATATTGCCCCGGCAGGTGAGTGCGAAGGACAGATCCTTATTGTCTTTGATATCTTTGCAGGGCTCGGCAACGCCGGGAGTATAGGCCAGGCTGAGATCATAGCGCGTGGAAAGCGGCACTTTGGGAGCAACCGCCAGCTTGCCCTGATGTGCCCGGTGCAGTTGTAAAGCAGCTTCGCGTACGTCCATATAAATCCCCCCTCAACATATTTGGATTTGACTGACAGTACCAGTTGATTGGCCGGCACTAACGGCGGTCGTAAACAGATGCCGGAAAGCCTGTGCGGCTGTGCTGAAACGGCCGCCCGGTTAATGCCGCGAACGGCTGGCCTGGATACGGTCAATGACAGGCTGCGCTGCCGGCGACAGCAGATACCGGTAGGTTGTTGCCGGCACCAGTTGTTTAACAGCAGCCCAGTCCTGACGGCGGATCAGCTCCCGCACCCGCGAGGCGCTGATGGCCTCGTCCCCGGCCGTGATGCGGGGCATCATGATTAGCTCAATGCCGTGCCGGGGCAGTATCGCCGCTAACGCCTGATTATAGCTATTGGTGGTTGCACAATAAGGCTCATCGCCCACATAACGCCTGGTCACACCAAGCGCCGGCCCGATATGCCGGGCAAAGATGGTGGCATCAAGACAGGTCTGTGCCTGCCCGGTGTCTGCCCCCCGGGTAAAATAGCCGGGAAATGTCGCTGCGGAAACAATATATTTTCCGGCCGGCAATACTAAAACGTTCGGGTATTCCGCCAGTCCCTCCCGGACTAACTGCTGGCGCACCGCAAAGGGAAACAGCGATTTTTCTTCACTGACAACCAGGACAACAACCCCCTGATTCTCACTTGCCGCCCGGGAGACTAGCGCTTTATGGCCTAAGGTAAAGGGATTGCAGTTAACGACAAGGGCGGCTCTGGTTCCGGCCGGCAGGCCGGCGGCCTGAGCTGCCGCCTGCCGGCAGTAACTTTCAATGGAACCCAGTCCGGACTCCAATAAAACAGCAAAGGGTTCACAGCGAGCCACTTCTTTAAAGCCTAAGGCCGTAAACAGCGGCGCGGCAGCAGGTTTGGTATAGATAAAATAGTGGTAAAGCCCGCGCTGCCCGGCCTGCTGCATAAGCTGGCTGACGACCCTGGCAGTCAGTCCCTCCCCCTGCAGCTTAGGGGAAACGGCGATATTGCGCAATACCTCGCCGGCCAGGGAACCGGTAGCGATCATCTCTTCCTGCTGATAAAAGGCAACAGTATAGTCGACACTGCCGTCATAGGTCAGATCAAAACCGGTCAAAAAAGTGCGGACAGCCTCAACTTCCCTGCTATTGTCAAGGTTAATCTCTCTTGTCTCATAGTCAGCCCACATACGATACCTCCCCGTTCAGCCGCACTAGCGATGACCGCCGGCTGAAAGTTCTTCGCCTTGATCATCGCTAGCCGGTTGCAACAGTAGTGCTGCGTCGATTTTTACTGTTATCTATTTGACCTGTCTGACCACATCAATTACGGTCCCGTCACGGTACTCAACAATGGCAACAACCTTAGCCTGCGTGGTCACAGCCTCAGGCACGCCGGCAATTTCCTCAGCCAGGGCCTTTAGCTCGGTTACCGTTTTCAGCGGCAGGCCTGCGGCCTGCAGTTTTTCATATAAATCGCGGCGGCGCGGGTTAACGGCAACACCACGCTCGGTGACCAGTACGTCCACTGTCTCCCCCGGTGTGGTCGCTGTCAGCACCTTGTCCATAATAATGGGCAGACGGCCGCGCAGCAGGTTGGCAACAACAATCGTCACTTTCGCCCCTGCCGCCGCATCACTGTGGCCGCCGGAACCACCCATAACCACGCCGTCCGAGCCTGTTACCACATTAATATTAAACCCGGTATCAATCTCAGTCGCGCCCAGAACCACCACATCCAGGTTATTGACAGCGGCGCCCAGATTAAACGGGCTGGCATAAAAATCGGCGCCCACCTCCAGATGGTTGGGGTTGGCCGCTAAGGAACGCACCGCCTCAAGATCAAACCCCTGAACATCGATCAGTTTGCTAAATAACCCGCTTTCCAGCATTTCCACCATGTAACCGGTGATTCCCCCCAGGGCAAAACTACCGGTTACGCCGGCTTCCTCCATCATCTGCCGGACGTAGTAGGCAGCTGCCAGTGACGCACCGCCGGCGCCGGTCTGGAAGGAAAATCCGTCTTTGATTAGACCGGTGGCTTTAATTACTTTGGCGGTTGTTTCGGCAATTTTCAGACCGACCGGATCCCTGGTTATCTGGGTGGTGCCGGAAACAATCCCTTTCGGGTCGCCAATACATTCCACCTTCACAACATAGTCTACCCGCGTTTGCGGAATCGATATCGGTGACAGCGGAAAAGGCCGCAGGTGGTCGGTGATGGCCACAACATGGTCGGCATACTGAGCATCGGGAACCGCATAGCCGAGAGAGCCGCAGGCTGCCGGGCCTTCGACCCCGTTGAGGTTGCCATACTCATCTGCCGCCGGGGCGGCAATAAAGGCAACGTCAATTTTCAGTTGGCCGCACTCAATCGCCCGGGCCCGCCCGCCGTGCGTTCTCAGCACCACCGGCCGGGGGAACACACCGCCCGATACCGCCTGGGCCACCGGCCCGGACAGGTAATTGGTATCAAGACCTGTTACCACGCCATTTTTAACATGCTCAACCAGGGGGGCATGGACGGGAAAAACCGAGCTCAGGGCAACAGTCAGGTTTTTGAGTCCCAGCCGGGCCGCCACGGCCAACACCATATTGACAACCCCGTCGCCGTTGCGCAGGTGATGATGAAAGGACAGCGTCATCCCGTCGGTAACCGGGATACGCTTGAACACTGCGGTCAGGTCTGCGGTCAGCTTTTGCTCGCCCGGCAGAATCCGTTTTACCTTAGGCGCCTGCCGCCGCATATCAGGGACGGTGGCAAAGGCCCCGGCAAAGGGCTGTACCGGCCCGTAGCCGTCAACATAGGCCGGCAGGCTGCGGCCGATTACATTTGTTATGTGGTTCATACTAAGCCTCCCTCTGCCAGCCCCAGTAAACGGGCCAGCTGCAGAATCCGCTCAGCCCTGGCGACAATCGGGGCATCGACCATTTTGCCGTCAAGCGAAGCCACGCCTGAGCCTTCGGCCCCTGCTTTACGGATCGCTTTTATGACCCGCCGGGCCCAGTCAATCTCCTGGGCGGTTGGATCAAATACGCGGTGAATATCATCAATTTGGCGGGGGTTAATGGCCAGTTTGCCTTTAAACCCCAGCTGTTTGGCCAAAGCAGCATCAGCGAGCAGACCCTCCCGGTCATTGACATCGGTAAACGGGGTGTCAATGGACTGGATGCCGGCAGCGGCGGCGCTGTTCACCACCATGGTCCGGGCGCTGAATATCTCAGTGCCTTCTTTAGTCCGCTTAGCCCCCAGGGCCGCCGTATAATCCTCGGCGCCAAAAGCCAGCCCGGCCACCCGCTTATCCGCTCTGGCAATGGGATAGGCCTCGGCAATGCCACTGGGGGTTTCCAGCAGGGCAATCAGTTTAACCGGCGCCTGCCCCGGCGTTTCGGCAGCAGCCACCAGTTGAGCGGCCTGCCGGATATCGTCCGGGCACTCCACTTTCGGCACTAAAATGGCATCAGGGCCGCAAGGCACAATGGCCTTAATGTCCTGCCGGGCAAATGTGTCCAGCGGATTAATCCGCACGACCTTCTCACTTGTCCGGTAATCTATTGTTCTCAGGGCTTCGGCAACCAGCAGCCGGGCGGCGTCCTTTTCCTGCGGCGCCACTGCGTCTTCCAGATCAAGGATAATGGCATCAGCCCCGAAGATACCGCCGTTTTGCAGCATGCCTGGGTTATTGCCCGGCATAAATAACATCGTCCGGCGCAAATCCATTATATCAGCTCCTTTGCCGGCACAACGCCGGCCCGGGTGAGGGCGGTCAGCGTCCGGGCCCGGATCGTGCAGTCCAGCGCCCCCCGGTCCACCGCCTTAATATATACATCAATGACGTCCTGCTCTACAATGACGGCCCGAATTGTCTTCTGGATAGCCTGGCCGTATTGAGCAAAAACTATGCTTTCCAGTTCAATGCTTATGCCGCTGCCCTGGGCACCGGGCGCCACTGTTATCATAATATCGTTGGATTCCAAGGTTCCGGCTTGCGCCGGCTTAAGCTCGTTCATACTAACCCTCCTTTAGAAAACCCGGCTTATGCCAAGTCCCTCAGGGCGCCGGCAAAACCGCCGTGGCCCCTGAGGGTAAAGATTTTTTATAAAGCAGACTTAGCTTCAGAGGGGTTTTAACCCCATCTGAAGGTTAGTCATCGGATAAATTCCAGTGCAAGAAAAACAAGGCTGATCAGCCTCAGCAGGTAATCAGCCTTTAACAATTGACAGTGTTTAACAGGGTAAACCCATCAAGCGTATCAGACATGGGACCGACAAGGCCGATAATAAGATAGGTCCGGGTTTTGGGGTCAAATTTATATTCCGGCATCAGACGGAAGTTTTCAATCTCTTCCGTATTGCGCACATGCGTGCGCGGCCCGGAGCAGGACCAGGTCATATCGCCGATTTTAATATGGCCCTCATCGCAATAACTGATATTTATCTCTTCATCAATCAGCTTTTTTACCTTCCGTTCCACGTCCGGCAGGGCGGCCGACAACTCCAGCGGGTATTCCAGCACAAAGCCGTGATGAACATCGCGATGGCGAAACTCCAGGATAGCCCCGTAGTCGTTAACCAGGATACTGGTGGTAAGGTCTTCGGCGGTATGCGCCATTTTCCGGTATTGAAGGGTTTTTACAACAACATCCCTGATTTCCTGCGGTACAGGACCAAACACGGTTGGTCTGACAACAATGACCTCGCCGCCAACGCCGATGAGGACATCGGCATTGGTTTTGAGCAAGGGATACAGAAGATCAAAGTGCTCGACAATGACCCGTTTATCATGATCCAGGGCCTGCCGGACAGCCTCCGCCAAGACATGAATCTGCGTAAATGCCAGCTCAAACCGCATGTCGATATGATAAGTATGGCTGGAGAAAAATCCCCTGTCGATATTCTTAAGCAATGGCAGCGGCCTGATATTGACACCGTCGTCATCGTTAGTAAGCTCCAGCCCGGGAAACATTCCCTTGACCAGTGATGATTTGCCGGCGCCGGCATCGCCGATAATCCCGATAAGGCGGTCAAGCGGCGACAAATAGCGTTCACTCAGCTGCTGCCCCAGAATGTACATGCGGTTGCGGCCGCGGGGAGCAAAATAGCTGGAATACATAAGCTGGTCGCCAAGACCTAATGTGCTGGTGGATTTCATAACAGGTCCCCCTCTGAACTGCTAACCCCCTGTCAGCGTCCTGGTTTTGCCCGGCACCCGGAACCCTCTAGCAGTTTCTTAGTGTTTACGACTCCGGCGCACTGCAAGAATGCGCTGCATTTCATTATATACAATCATATAGCCCTCGTCTACGCCCATTCCCGGTTTCGCCAGCATTTGTACAGGCTGGGTTGCCATCGCGATATGGACGCATACCTCGGCCGAGCGGTTGGTCTCATTGCAGGTGCCGCCCTGATAGGCGCCAACGCCTTTCTGCTTGCAGTACAGGACAGCTTCGATAATATTATTGATGCCTCCCAGGTCCGGGGTTTTGATCTGCAGCATATCACCGGCGCCTTTATCGGCAAAATCCTTAATGTCCTCGAAGGTATTGCACCACTCGTCGGCAACAATCTCAACCTGAATATGCTCGGCCTGCAGGCGGGAAGTGATCTCGGCCAGTACCTCAATCTGCTTTTCCCGGTCCTCAACATCCACCGGGCCTTCAATGCGGAGCTTCAGCGGCGCTGCCGCCTGTTCAAGCTGGCGGAAAAATTCCACCATCCGGTCAACATTGTTGTGGAAGGCCAGGCCAATTGTGCCATACACGTCAATATGCAGTACCGGCGCATAGTCGGCCGTGGTCTTGAGCTGGGCCACACGGTCGCGCAGCCAGCCCACATACTCCAGCAGCAGTTCGCCGTTTTCCCCCAGCTTTTCCTTCACATTGTTGATCAGGCCATGGGGTAATACCTCGGCATGCTTAATAATCATTTTGTCAACATTATTATACCGGTCATCGCCTGACTGGGTAAAGATAGCAATTTCCCGCTCGCTCACCTGCGTGTTATATTCGTCGGCAATAACCTCGCACATCAGCTGCTTTTTCGCTTTGGCCACCGCAGCCAAAATCGCCTGGGTAACGCCATAACGCAAAGCCGTGTGAATCCGTTTGCCATTGTCGTAATTCAGGTTGTCGATCTCTTCGGCCAGCTGTTTGAAAGAGGCCAGTTCCCGGCCCACCAGCCGGGGTTTAATCATTTTCTCAATAACCGGAATAAAATCCTCGGCCAGGAATAAGGGGTCCCGTCCACCGGCCCCGCTGTATTGCACAGCCGCGCAGTCGCCATAAGCAATCTGGCCGTCTTCCAGAATAATCATAACCGATACGGCTTCGCCCGCCTGCCGGACAGCCTTGAAGCCATCAGTGACAGGCTGGCCGATATAAGTAAAACCGTCATGAGCGGCCCCGGCCTTAATGGCCCGCTGATCATCAAAGTAAAAACCGGTACGGCCTTTGGCGCAAACTACATCAACTATTTTCATGGTATCGCTCCTTAATATTCATATTAACAACAGCAAGCGGCAAGCGGGCGTCAGGCTGATCACCCGCCTGCCGTCCGCATCCGGTTCAGCAGCCGGCCGGCTTAGCGCGGGCGCCCTACCAGGTTGCCTTTAGAGATAGCATAGATATCGTCAATAACCATTTGGAAGCTGGGGGAACGGCCTTCGGCTTTGGCCCGCTCAGCCATCTTGTCCTGATGGAAAGCGACAAGGTCCGGCGTGAACGGCAGGTTGCCGACATCAAACAGGCGCACAGCCCCGTTGTTGTCACGGGCCGGAAGAATTTTGTTCAGGCTGAACTTGCTGGGCGCGAACGGCACATCAAGCACACCGGCCTCGAAGGCCCGCACCGCGCCAACGGCATAATCACTGCCGCCCAGCGCGAATACCTTGTCAAGGATGCAGCGGGTTTCGGCTTTAATAATATTGATTTCCAGCTCCAGCTCACTGGTCATCGGGAATGCCTGGTCCTTCAGCATATTAATCATTTGTTTGGTGGTGCGCAGCCCCTGGGCATTGGCTTCCTTGGTCGGAATGCCTAAGGCCTCATGGGGGGTCTTGACAATCACCTTGGTGGCTTTAGCCAGGGCTGCCGTTGCCGCGCCCCAGGAAATAACCCCGAAGGCTTTGGCCTCATCCTGCGGGAAGCCCCCCATCCATTGATGGAACACCGTGGTAAGTACGCAGTCATTGTAGCCATGCTTGTTCATATATTCGTCGGCAAGCTGCTCCAGGGCGCGAATGGCGGCAATATCCTGAATCAGATTACCGCACTGGCCGTAGCCAAGGGTGATATTTTTTACACCCTGTTCGGCCGCCAGAATTCCCTCGATAATCGCTACTGCATGCGATACACTGGGCGGCACCAGGGTTCCTGTCAGCGGACCAAACGGTTCCCGGTTGATCTCAATACCGTGTTCGGCATAAATACCAATCATCCGGTCGCAATACTGCCAGTCGTAGATCGTTTTTTCCAGCGACACGCTTTTCGCATAGGGAATGTTGTAGGAAATACCACCGCCCTCGTAAGAGGTGTAGCCGGCGGCAATCGTAATCTCTCCCAGTAGGCGGGCATCCGGGGTCCCATGGCGGACCTGCAGCGGCGCTTCCACACTCTCCACCACCCGGCGTACACCGGCCACGCCATGATTGACGGCCGGGAAGCCGTTTAACAGGGAGCGCCCGGCCTTCAGGCTTTCTTCGATGCCGTTCTGGGCCTCTTTGTACTGGTTTTGCCGGGTATAGCTGTCAATAGTGCTTGGCAGGAGGTCGGCTTCGCCTTCTGTCTTGAGGAAATTAAGCAAATTTATATGTTCATCAATAAGAGCAACCCCGGCGCGCGGCTGGGTCAGGGTTTCACCGTTTTTCTTGGCTTTTACCAGGCGTTTGGCGAAATGACGTTTGGCCGGGATATTTTCATGATATTTAACCGCTGCTTCAAAATCAACCTCTTTGCCTGTCGGCCAGTGGGTAAGGACTTCCTGGCGGATGGCATAAAACTCGTCATGGGTCCACTTTTTATTCTTAAGTTCCATGTGAACAAAAGCCTCCTCTTATCTCATCTATTGCTTGATAATGTATTTTTTCATCATTCGCACCGCTGTAGCAGGATATTCTTCGCCCAGCAGGCCCATCGACGCCATAATGTAATCCTGGTCGATAAAAAACTCCGGTTGCTGTGGTTTGAGAACTTCCGGGCTATTTTCGTCAAATAATATCCCCTGCAAAATCTCCTCCGGCCTGGGGTTGTTGACAATTACCCCGCCGGTGCCGATCACCGTGGCCACCTTGGTCAGATCCTTGCCATTCTGGACATGGCTGATGCCAAAGGGCGTGTAGTAAATAACCAGATGCCCCACATGCCTGTCGGCACTAAGCTTTACACAGGCTTTGCCCATCGCAATCTCAATGGCCGCTTCGGCCTCAGTCGCCGGCAGATAATCAATATCGGCCTCCACTTTGGCAACATAGGCAGCGGCTGCGGCCGGCGTCACACCGGCATAGCCGGCGATCAGCTCCGCCCCGGCTGCTTTCAACAGGGCGCCGGCACTATAGCGCATGCCCAGGTCGCCTTCCACGGTGCGTTTGCCGAACGGCTCAGCCAGTCCCTTTAACGAAACCCCGCCCACGGTGGGATCGCCTTTAGCGATGGAATACACATCCGTGGTGGCCCCGCCGATGTCCATTACCATTAAATCACCGAGGCCTTTTTCGTTGCCCCCGCCCTTGCTTAACAGCTCGGCGGCTTTCAGCACGGCGGCCGGTGTCGGCATAACCAGCCGGTCTACCATTTTATTGGCCCGGTTTAATCCCTTGGCCTCAGTAATGCGTTTCAGGAATATATCGCGGATAACAACCCGGGCCGGTTCAATATTAAGTTCATCCAGCCTGGGCATTACGTTTTCGGTGGGCCGGACCTCCGTCATTTTCGCCGCCAGGATATCTACAACCGTAGGCGTTACCGACTTATTGCCGGCTACCACCACCGGTACATCCAGGTCCAGTCCGGCCAGCATTCTGGCATTATGGACAATGACCTTTTGATTGCCGCCGTCGGTGCCGCCGGCCAGAAGAATGATATCAGGCTTTAAGCCGGCGATTTCTTCAATTTCATATTCACTTAGTTCATGACTGAACACCTTCAGCACTTTGGCGCCGGCCCCCAATGCCGCCCGCTTGGCAGCCTCGGCCGTCATCTCCGGCACTAAGCCGACAGCGATCATTTTCAGCCCGCCGGCCGCGCTTGAACAACCCAGCACCTGACTGAAATCAAGTTTGCCGGTCCGGGCAAACAAAGCGTCCAGGGCCTGATTAAGACCGTCCATGATATCGGTGGTAACAGTAGTAATCCCCCGGGCAGTACCTAGTACCTGTTCTTGTTCAACATCTACCGCTGTGATTTTGGTATAAGTACTGCCGAAATCGATGAGCAATACATTATTCAAAATACAAGACCCCTTTTTATGTTAAATCCGCTTGCAGGTCGGCCAGAACCACATCAGGCAGTGTTCCCGGCTCATAAACCTTGTCATACCCCATAGCAAGGAACTTTTTTTCCACTTCTTTAAAGTCTGTTTTGCCGACGACCAGGTTGCCGCCAACATAAAGCAGGATATCTTCAATGCCGGCTTCCCGGCAGCGGTCGCGCAGCCCCCGGCAGTCAATCTCGCCATGACCATACAGGGAAGCAACCAGAATGGCTTTTGCGTCGGTTTCAATGGCGGCGTTAACAAATTCCTCCTGCGGAACCAGCACACCCAGGTTAATTACCTCATATCCGGCAGCGGTAAGCGCATGATTGAGGATTTTATTGCCCACTGCATGACAGTCGGCACCAATCACACCTAATATAACCTTCACCTTGTTTGTCATTTCCACTACTCCTTTGCTTTATCGGACTCAGTAACCAACCGGCTAACAACCTGTTGGAGTGATCCCTGGTCGATTTCATAATAAAAGGTGATGATGTCCTGTGCCGCACCTGCTGCCTGGCGCACGCTAGATTGCATCGAGTCAGCGGCGACAACCACGCTGTGATCCGCAATACACTGCTTTACCTGCTCCCCGACCCGGCCAACGCACGAGTTCAGCGTAATACCGCTGCAGCCGATTTTGACCAGCAGCCGGTTTAAGGCGGTGACAAATTCCGGGGTTTTGGCAACAACAGCCACGGTTGTGCCTGCCGGTAGACGGGCCAGCTTGATTACGGCCTCAAGGTTCGGCGTAGTAGCCACAGCCATCAGTTTATTGCTGCCGCCGAGGCGTTCAGCCACCGCCGCCTGATGCTCCATTGTCGTCACGATCAAATCGCAGGCGGCAAGAAACTCCGGCTTCACAGCTCCTGTCAGTACCTCTGCCAGCGTAAGCGCTTCCAAGCGAACCTTGGCCACTTGCCCCAGCTGCGCCACAAACCGCTCCACATATTCAAGGGTGCAGTCGATAACGGCGACCCTGAGTTCTCTGACGGCAAACTCCCTTTCTTTGGCCCGGATAGCGACAAGCGCCGCAAACTGCTCCACCGTGAAACCAAATTCCACTGCCTGCACCATAGCCGCATCAATCACCTTGAGCGCCCGCTCGAGCCTGCTGCCGGCGATATCGGCACCGGCCGTCATGGGATCGGCCGCCTGCTCGCGTACAAAAGTTCCCCGCCCCTGCCGGGCCTCAAGCACCCCCTCCAGCAGCAGTTCTTTGTAAGCGGCGCTGACCGTATTCCGGCTAATGCCAAGCTGCTCCGACAACCGGCGTTCTGTTGGCAGCTTGTCGCCGGGTTTGTAGCAGCCTGTCTTTATTTTGTCCAGAATGTGCGCTTTCACTTGCAGGTAAATCGGTACGCCAAGTTTTTGTACAATCACAGCCATCATCCCTAATTAATTGGATTAATGGATTAATCCAATTTTCTTTTACACTCTTATTATCCCATAGCATGTGTCAAAAATCAAGAACATTCTAGCAAAAAATCCATCACACAGAGAAAAAATTCGTATTTTTCTCTCTTCTCTGCCAATTCTTCTGCCATGGTCACGGCGCCTCCGGGCGGCAGCCACCGGGAGAACGCATAATAAAAAGGCAGAACTCGCTCTGCCCTTTATTATGCCTTATATATTCGCGTGTTATCGCTGCCGGCTTAGCGGATAATTTACAGTACTCTAATCACCAGCGTAGCGGCCAGCCGGTCCCCCAGACGCTGATTATTCACCGAGGTCCAGATCAGCACCGCACCGATAAAATAGAAAAACAGACCGTCAATAAGCCTGCAGGCAGTACGGACAGCTGCCGACCGCAGATCGCAGGCCGACCCGTCCGCTTTCACAACTTTAAGGCCGCACAGCATTTTGCCGGGAGTTGCCCCATAACTGCTTTCAAAATAGGTGTAGTAACAAAAGCCGATAACTAATGACCATAGATAGTGCGCTCCCCCGAGGGCCGCGGCGACGGCCCCGCCGATCACCGCCAGCAAAATCCCGTCGACAATGGTGGACAAGGCCCGAATGCCAACACCAGCTCCTTCCATCTCCGTTCACCTCCCATACTTATGGCACCGCTGTGTACTACTATATGCAGCGGCGGTCGGGTAAGTGCAAAAAGAAAACCCTGCCGGCCGGCAAGGCTATAATTCTTTGATAACTCCCTCAACACTACCATCAGTATGAATCTCTAAGATGCCGTAGCTTGGCGGCGACCCGCCCCGCGGCGCTCCCGGACTGCCGGGATTAAAGAGCAGGATGTCGCGATGGCGGTGATTGTACGGAATATGGGTATGGCCAAAAACCACGATATCGGCACCGTATTGCCGGCCCCACCAGACCAGCTCATCGACACCATATTTTACATCATGCCGGTGGCCGTGGGTCAGCCAGATTTTCTTGCCGGCCGCTTCAATATATTCATCGGCAGGTACGGCAGCGGTCCGGTCACAATTACCCGCCACCCCGGTCACCGGCAGGCCGGACAGCTCAGCCAGCCGCTGCCCGTCCCGGTAGTAATCGCCGGCGTGCAGCCAAAACGCAACCGTGCCGGCGCTGCCAATCACCCGGTGCAGCACCCCGGCGTCGCCATGACTGTCACTGACAACGCCGATTCTCATTTTGCCGGCGCCGCCAGTTGTTTAACCAATTCTCTGATGGCCCGGCCCCGGTGGCTGATGGCATTTTTTTCATCATGGCTCATCTCCGCCAGCGTCCGGTCATATGCGGGCAGCCAAAACAGCGGGTCGTAACCGAAGCCTTGGGTGCCGCGGGGAGCAGCGAGAATAACGCCTTCCACTGCCCCTTCGCTGGTGAGAATCACTTTGTCGGCATCAGCGAGAGCCAGCACGCAGCGGAAGCGGCCGCTGCGGTTTGCCGCCGGCACGCCGGCCAGATTGGCAAGCAGCTTGTTATTGTTAGCCTTATCCCCGGCATGATCGCCGGCATACCGGGCTGAATAAACGCCCGGGTCCCCCCTTAGGTAATCGACCTCCAAGCCCGAGTCGTCAGCCAGGCACAGTTTACCTGTCAACCGGGCGTAAAACTGCGCTTTGGCACAGGCGTTTTCCGCAAAGGTCAGACCGTTTTCCGGCGCCTCGGGAAAACTGCCTAACTCGGCCAAGGCTATCACCCGGTAGGGCAGGCTGCTTAACGCCACCTTAAATTCAGCCACTTTGCCGACGTTTTTACTGGCAACAACAATTTCTTTGATTGCCTGCGGCATTTGTTATCCCTCCCGCCCCACTTTCCAGGCCAGCTTGCCCAGTGTTTCCTTCTGGATATCCAACAGTTGCTCGATGCCCTGACCGCCGACAGCCAGCAGCTCGTTTAACTGGGCCTGCGTAAAGGTTCCTTTTTCACCGGTTCCCTGGACTTCGACAAACTGGCCGCTGCCGGTCATAACCAGGTTCATGTCCACGATTGCGGTGGAGTCTTCACTGTAGCACAAATCCAGATAAACGCCGGCCGGCAGAATGCCGACACTGACGGCCGCCAAAAAGTCCTTCACCGGAAAAGGCTTGGTACTCTCGCCCCAAATGCTGTTGACAGCGTCAACCAGCGCCACAAAGGAACCGGTAATAGCTGCTGTCCGGGTGCCGCCGTCGGCCTGCACAACATCGCAGTCCAGCCATATGGTTTTTTCCCCCAGGGCCTTAAGATCAATGACACTCCGCAGGGCCCGGCCGATTAACCGCTGGATTTCATGAGTGCGGCCGGTCAGCTTGCCCCTGGCGGCCTCCCGCACATTACGGCTTTGGGTAGAGCGCGGCATAAGCGCATATTCAGCACTCACCCAACCCTCGCCTGATCCCTTTAAAAAGGGCGGCACTTTATCCTCAATCGTTGCGGCACAGATGACCTTGGTATCACCAAACTCCACCAGCACCGAGCCTTCGGCATATTTTAAATAATTGCGGGTAATGTTGACTTGCCGCAGTTCGTTCACTGCCCGTCCGTCTGTTCTGGTCATAATGACCTCCTCAAAGAATAGATATTTTATCAGATTTCTGCCAGTGTATCCTGCTCTTTATCCTGAAGGTAGTAGTGGTCGTGCCGGCCGTCTTTTTTCGCATTATGGACGGCGGCCTGAGCCTGGCGCCGGCAGGCGCCGCAGCTGTGGCGGGGAATAATGGCGGCAAAAGCCGACCTGCTGCCGGTCCGGCTGGCAGCCTGAGTAGCCACAGTCTGATAGCCCTGGCAGAATGGACACTGCCGTACGGTTTCCAGCTGCTGCTCCTGAATGCCGCTGTCGTCATAGTAGATATTCCGCCGGCGCTGCCAACATTCTCCGGCGCCGGCAACAGCCTCACGCTTCAGTTCGGCCCGCCGCTGCCAGATTTCCCGCCATTCGTCCACCAACTTGGCAATATACCGGGTATTGGTTTCCGGCTGGCGCGGGCAGCGGGCAATGTCCGGCTCCACCACCCGGCTGTAGTCCAGGCCGGCCATGGCCAGGATAATACCGGTATTTACATAAGGCAGGGCATCTTCGATGGCATAGCCGCCCTCCAGCACGGCAATATCGGCGTGCAGCTTTTCCGTCAGCCGCGCGTAACCCTGGGCGGTAATCGCCATATTGGCCAGCGGGTCGCTGTAATGATTATCCTGACCGGCTGAGTTGATAATTATGTCCGGCTTAAAATCTTCCAGCATCGGCAGCACGAGCTGATCCAGCACAACATGCAGCCCCTGGTCCGTGGTGCCCGGCGGCAGCGGGATGTTAACGGTGGCGCCGAAGGCGCCGGGGCTGCCAAGCTCAGCCATGGCCCCGGTCCCGGGATACAGCGTGCGGCCATCCTGATGCAGGGATATAAACAGTGTGTCCGGATCATGGTAAAAAATATCCTGGGTGCCGTCACCGTGATGAACGTCAGTATCGACAATCGCCACTCGGTTGAGGCCATAGTGGCGTCGGAGATATTCTACCATAACGGCTTCTATATTGATAGTGCAGAAACCCCGTGTGCCATGGACCACCCGCATGGCGTGATGCCCCGGCGGCCGCACCAGGGCAAAGGCGCTGGTTACTTCCCGCTGCATAACCGCCTCGGCGGCGGTTATGGCCCCACCGGCCGACACCAGGTGAGCGTCGGTAATCAGCTGAGCAAGCCCCGGCACACCAATGTGGACCCGCTCGGCATCCTGCAAGCGGGCCAGCTGCGGCCGGAATTCCTTAATATTGGGCAAATCCAGCAGCCCTTCCTCGACAATCTGGTCCCGGGTATACAACAGGCGCTCTTCCCGTTCCGGATGAGCCGGGGTTATCGCCCAGTCAAAAGCCGGAAAAAAAACCAGTCCTAACGATTTTCCGCTCATAATCCCGCCTCCCGCGCCCGCACCGGCATCAAGACACCGGGTGCTGCCTGCAGCCTGCAGGTCATAATCTTGCCAATGGTGGCGAACCCGCGGATCACATTAAACTCTTCCTCGTAGATCCGCTCACTGTGAACCGCCGCCTCAGCCATGCCGCCGGCTGCCGCCCGTTCGCCCAGATGGACTGCCGCCGCCGCCCAGGCCGCCTGCAATGTAAAATTCCTCTTATCAACCGGCCGCTTGATGCCCAGCTCGGGCACAGTATAAAAGCCCTGGGCCGTATCCGCCCGCAGGGTAATTTCCGTCGTTGACCGGGCTGCCGCCGCCCCCACGGCATTAGCCACCATATATCCCGGCGGCACCTGCCACGGCAGTTCCAGCTGCTCGGCCACCAGCGGCGCCAGCCCCAGGGCGGCGCCGCCCACGCCGATAACCAGCTCCGGCCGATAGCTTTCGCCGGCCATAATATCCTCCACTTTATAGACCGGTTTGGCCGCCTGTTCAGCCAACAGCGCCCGTATTGTCCGGCACACAATGCCTGTGGCCGCCCGCAGTGTTTCCCAGGCAGCGTCTGCCGGTGTCTGGCCGTCTGCCGCCACCCGGATCATCGCCTGCCGGGCCAGCGCCGGGTCGCCATAGTCAATCAGGCCGGCCACCCGCAATGCATCGGCGACAGCCGGTTCCGGACCGCCGTTGCTCATCGCCGGCCCGCAGCGCATCGGTCCGACCGCCAGGCTGCCCTGTTCGCGGCGGACATAACTGTCGCCGCCAATCCCCACCGACCGCAGCCAAAACGAGCGTACTGCCGTGGGATAGCCGTTCACAGCCGCTCCGCCTGGCGCCAGCAGCGGGACGCCGTGCTGCCATAACGCGATATCGGTGGTTGTGCCGCCGATGTCCAGCGACAGGACAGGGCCGGCCGGCGCCGCCAGGGCCATAATGCCCAGCACGCTGGCTGCCGGGCCGGTAAAAATAGCCTCGACCGGCCTGGCTTTGGCAGCCGCCAGCGGCAGCGTGCCGCCATCCGCCTTGAGGATGTACACAGGCGCGGTAACGCCCCGCTCAGCCAGCGCCGTTTCAATGGCGGCAGCAAAACGGGAAAAGATTCGCCATACGGCTGAATTATAATAAGCCGAATTAATTCGCCGCAGATAATTTAACGAGCCTGAGACCTCAGCCCCCAGTGATATACAGGCCGGGTTCAGCTCTTCCGCCACCCAGCCGGCTACCAGCTGTTCCTGCGCCGGGTTGCGCACCGCAAACTTGCCGGCCACGGCCGCTGCGGCAGTCCCGCTTAACTCCCGGCAGGCGGCAGCGACCTCGGCCCGGTCAGGTGCCGCCTGCTCCCGGCCGCGATGATCGGTATAGCCTGACAGAAAATAAGGCGCTGCCGGCACCAGACCGGTGAGATTAAGCCCCGGCCCGGCCATAAGCAGCAAGGCCGCTTTGTCGGTTGTCCCCTCGATCAGGGCATTGGTCACAATCGTTGTCGATAATGCCACCCGTTCGATCCGGCTCCCGCCAAGGCCAGCCAGCACCTTATCAATAGCAGTCACAACGCCGCTTAACAAATCCGGGTGCGTTGTCGGCGTTTTGCCTGACGCCATGATCTGGCCGCCGGCAATAATTACGGCATCGGTAAAGGTTCCTCCCACATCAATTCCCAACAGCACAATGTTCGCCTCCCAACCGTTGCGGCCGGCTATTTATACACAGCACAGCCAATTGCCCCATTAAGCTGGGGATAGACCGGCACGATAACCTCCACTCCCATTTCCCGGGTAATAAACCGCTTGATTGCCCCGCCTAAGGCCACGCCGCCGGTAAAAACGACGGTATCGCTTTTCAGGGCGCTCAGCATCGGTTTTATCCGCTTGTAGATCGTATAATTGACGCCGGCCGCCAGCTCAGCCACACTAAACCCCTCCACGATCCGGCCAATCAGCTCGGATTCGCCAAAGATGGCGCAGGTGGCGCTGAGTTCGACCGGCTGCTCGCTATAGCCGGCCAGCTCTTCCAGGCCAATCCCCAGCACCGCCGCCATGTTTTCCAGATAGCGTCCGGTACTGGCCGCACACTTGTCGTTAGTCTGGAAATCCACCATCCGGCTGTTGCGCACCTTGATCACCTTGCTGTCCTGACCGCCTAAATCCAGCAAAGTAAAATCATTCAGGCCGGTTTGGGCAATGGCGCCCAGCATATGCGCTTTCAACTCCGGAATGACTGTCGCGCCCACAATATTGATGGTATTGCGGCCATAACCGGTGGCCGTCAGCCGGGTTACCGCCGGCAGGCCAAGGGCGGCAAAATCCACCGCCAAACCGCTGGCCGTCCGGTGACCGTACTCACGGTAGAATGCAGCCGTCTCATACACAGTGGCAGCGGCCGGTTCCCGCGCGCCGTCGGCCATAACCACCACTTTAACACTGCGGCTGCCTAAATCTATGCCGCACCGCATACTATTCCTCCTTTACCTGCTTACCGCAGCATTTCCAGAAAGCTGTCAAGCCGGAGTCTGGTCCGGGCGTCAAGCCGCCCCGGTTTATCGCCTTCAATTGTTAGAATCGGCACCGCCAGTTTCTCCCGCAGGATCATATCCTCAATTTGCCGGAAACAAAAACTCTGCACATAATGAATGATGCCGTCCAGGTTGCGGCGCTCGATCTCGGCCTCTATATCCTTAATCCGCCCAAATACACCATAGGGGTAGGTGTACAGCCGGTATTGCTCCACAATATCGGCGGCGGCAAACGGCATGGCAAACTGCCGCTGCACCTCATTATAGACCACCCGGGCCCCCATCGTTTCCAGATAAGGGTATAAGTCGGTAAAAATTGGCGGCACGCCGATATATCCCAGCCGCAGCTCGTCCGCATATTCACTCGCATTGCCGGTCACAGCCAGAAACCTGTCCACATCCTGTTCAAAAGCGCCGGCATCACTGTTAAAATCACTGCAGCTCACCTGATACAGGTGATTATGCAAGCCGCTGACCGTATTGGCCTGCCAGGTCAGCCGGTCAATCTCTGCCACCTTCAGCCTGAGCTGATCCAACTGCTTTTTAACCGCGTTAACCGCCGCCCAGTCTGTCCCCAGGACGGCCATAAGTTTCTCCATTTGCAGCTTTAACAGGTCGTAATCACGGTCAAAGGGATAGGCAAAGGGAATCGTCTCGACCCCGGCCAGTTCATAGGTCTCCATCAGCGCATGGGTATTGCTGCAGTCCCCCTGCGTAACGGCAATCACCTTGTCAATGCCGCCAAAACCGGCATTTAGTTCCTTATTAACCACAACAGCATATAATCCCTTTATCCAGCCGCAAATATTCCGGGGGTAACCGGCCTCTTCGGCTGTTTCCACCATCCGCCCGGCCTCGGGGCTGGTAATGAATATATTGTTTAAGTCAACCGGGGTATGCCCTGCGGCCAGAATAATCTCGACCGGCACAGTAGTCGTAATGCCGATGCGGGCCATAACAATCACATCTCCTATTGGTATGTTGGCGCCACCGGTGACAAGGACCAGCACCGGCCTGGCATACAGATATTTAAAACAGAGGATAGTCTGCCTACCCTCTGTTTACTGTCAAAACCAAAATTATTGTCCTGTTGCCTGTTGGGCGGCTAAGCCGTAGTTTTTGATAATCACAATCGGTGTCTTTTGACTGGCATTACCGAACGGATTATCGATAAGTATCCTGGCAATCTCCTTGGGTTCAAGTCCCCGGGTAGCCCCCAGTACGGCCGCCCGCTTGAGATCATTGACATCGGCTACAACCGCCCCGTAACAGCCCAGACGTTGTTTGATGGCTTCAGCCACACCGTCAGGGTCAGCCGGACCATATACTAAATGCTTATCAAAGGGCGGCATCGTACCGGTCACATCATCAATCAGGGCCGCCTGCTCCCCGGCCAGCTCATAAAAGAGGCCGTGCCTGCCTACCAGTTTGCCCAGCATACCCAGGAACATAGCCCAGGCAACCCGGAAGCTGCCTTCGGCATTCATCGCCGACTGCATGCCATATACGGAAGACAAACTGCCTTTCTGCGGCACAAAGCGGCAAAGTATCCGGGCTAATAGCGACGGCTTAATATCTTCCGGCCGCACAACCCGTCCCTGCGTAATCGCCACAACACTTTCCGCCACCGATACAACGTCATTGGGGCCAATATCGGCTTGTGCATAGTGCTCGATTATATCAACAATATCATCCTTGTCTGTAAGAATCCGGGTTGGCACCGGTCTTAGCTCTAGTGCCTGCTCTGTCATATCTATTCCCCCTATCTGACTGCAGCCTGCTGCCCGGCGGCCAGAGCCTTGTGAATTTCAGCCGCGGTCATAACCAGCCGGTTTTTATCCATATACCAGGGGCTGCGGGCGACTACCTGAAAAATAATATCAATCGGCATATCCACCATATCCGTAAGGGCCTCCCGGATGTTGCCGTCCTTGGCAGTGAAGGTTACGGTTACAATAACGGCCCCGCCGGTATTGTAAGGAACAATGTAAGCTTCCCAGTACCCGTCACTGCGGTTAGCACTGTCCAGCGTCAGCCGGACATCCGTATCGACGGCGTCAAATTGCTCGCACGGCAAAAAATGACGGGGAAAAACATCCATTAATGTACCATCCTGCGTGCCATTATTAACAAATGGCACCGTGGCCTTAAAGGTTGCGGCCGCCTGAGTAATTTCCGTAAGAGTAAAATCAGTACGCTGATCAACAATAAATTGGAAATGAGCATCCCCCTGCTTGGCAATATACAGCCATATAGCAACAATTGCACCTACCACAAGAATCAGTAAAACAGCTAAAACTTCCATACTAGTGCCTCCGCATCGGGTATCGGCAAGGAAACCCTTGTATTTTAAACTTTTGAATAATAATCCTGCAAATGAACCAGTTCAAAATCCGGAACCTGGCCAGGAGCCCGGGGAAAACCGATAGCGCAGGCCGCTACCCGTTCCGCCCGCGGCAGGTCGGCTGAAAAGCACAACCGCAGCCGTCCCCGCGCCCGGGTAGCGAGCTTGTCGTTATGGGCCAGCAGAGTGCGCGCCTCGGCTGCCGTTTCCCGGGCCGGATCGATAAGGACAACCCCAGGTCCCATAATCTCCCGGATCAGTGGGCTGATAAACGGATAATGGGTACAACCGAGGATCAGCGCATCAATCCCGCTGTCGGTAAGGGGCTTAAGATACGTACGGGCTGCGGTTTCTATCTCCGGTCCGGATAGTTTCTCCTGCTCGATAAGGGGAACAAAGCGCGGACAGGACTGGGCCACCACCCGGGCCGCCGGCGCGGCGGCCTTAATGGCCCGGGCATGTTTGCCGCTATTGATGGTCGCCTCGGTGGCAATGACCCCGATATGCTGGTTCCGGCTGGCTGCCACAGCGGCCGCTGCGCCATTGTTCACTCCGATCAGCAAAAACGGATACTTCTTTTGGGCTTGCTCCAGACCAAGGGCCGTCATCGTGTTACAGGCCGTTATGGCTATTTTGATCTTTTGCGCCGAAAAAAAAGCCAGAATCTCCTGCATAAACCCCAAAATTTCTGCTGCCGGCCGTGAGCCATAAGGGGTACGGGCAGTATCGCCAAAATATATTATATCTTCTCCAGGCAGCAGGCTGAGCACCTCTCTGACCACCGTCAGCCCGCCTAGCCCGGAATCATAAATCCCGATTGGCGCATTATCGCCCATGACGCCACCTCCTATCAAGTTAGTCTCCCTTGGCGCCATATATAATATGCAAAAGACGGGGATTGATGCATCCTTATCATCAACCCTTAGCTGGCAGCAGGCTGCTTATTTTTTTAAAATAGCGGTCCGGCAGGCGGACAATCTTCCCCTGCCTGTTGGTAAAGGCATTTTGCGTGCGTCCTGTAGCCAGCAGGGCGCCGTCATGCTCGCGCAGCACCCGGTAGGTAAACACCATTTTTACTTTGGAAACCTCGTCCAGTACCGCTTCAATAAGTATATAATCGTCAAACCTGGCTGACAGGCGATATTTGCACTCCACATCGGTAATGGGAAAAACGATATCCTCAGCCATTAGATCGTTAAGCAATACCCCGGCCTGCCGCAAATACTCCACCCGCGCCATCTCAAACCAGCGAAAGTAGTTGGCATGGTGCACCACTCCCATCATGTCGGTTTCAACAAATCTGACCTTTTCCCGTACTGTAATCATTAGTTATCCCGTTCCTATATTAATTGATAAGAAAAAAAGCACGCTATCAGCATGCTGGTAGAAGAATTTACGTATTCATTGTACTTTTCTTGGACATTTTTGTCAATGGCGGATTAGCCATTAAACGGGGCAAACTACTAAGGGAGGTGAAAAAACAGATGCCAATCTACCGCGTTATCATCGACGGCCGGGAAACCGGTGAACCGGTCATTGCCGCCAATTATGCCGACGCCTATTTTGAAGTTGCCAGCGTCCTGCCGCTTACCTATCAGACAGATGTAAAACTGGTGGCCGTCGAACAAACAAGCGACAATCCGCAACAGCCAACAGCAGCCGCTGCCCTGCCTAAAATCTATGACTAAATTTTTTTAATATAGCACTATTGTCCTATTGACGTGAGGCTCTAAGTCCACTATAATGTAATTGAGAATGAGAATAATTTTCAATTGATAGGAGTGATATTATGTCAGTGTTTATCGTAGGTGCCGATGTATTAGGCAATATACCTTCCAATCTCTCCAAAGCAGGTGTCAAGACGCTGCTGCATTTTAAAGGCCGCAAACGGATTTCTGAGGATATTCAGATACCGGCAAATACGGATCTGGTCTTGGTTATAACAGATTACATATCCCATAATATCGCCGAATTAATTAAACGCAAAGCGAAAGAGGCTTCCTTGCCGGTTGTCTTCTCCAAACGCTCCTGGAGCCATCTGCAGGAAAAAATTCAACCTTATATGGTGAAATAGCATGGCCAACAACGTAATGAACTGTAGGCGGTCTTGCCCTTTGCAAGCCGTCTGTAAGCAGCCAATGTTTAATTAATTCGTTGATATTTTTATGGCTTGTCAGTGATAAGCGTTTATCCCCCGGGGATAGACGCTTATTTTTTCTTTTCCTTCCGGCCGCCGTAAAGGCATAAATATTAACTGTTTATTTATTTTAACAGAGATATTTTATGAAACCAAACAAATTTCCAATAAATATCTGCGAGAATAGGATTAGCAAGAGTATCCAGGGAAGGAAAATCTTTCACAAGGTTGTGGCCGTAAAGGAAGTTGTCTTACATGAGCTTGCTGCTGATGCATAATAAAAGCCCTGTTTCCCGGTAACAAAATAAGTAAAAACATCCAGGGACGGAGAATCATTCACAAGGTTGTGGCATGAAAAGGATGTTTTGGATGAAACTGCTGTTAGTAGAGGATGAGAGTAGATTAGTAGACTCGTTATCCCATTTATTGAAAAGAAACGGTTATGTGGTCGATGCGGCTTTGGACGGCCAGACAGGGATTGATATGGCCTGCACGGGGGTGTATGACATTATTATCCTGGACCGGATGCTGCCTTATCAGGACGGCCTGACTGTCCTGAGAGAGTTCCGCAGTCTGGGCCACGATACGCCGGTACTTTTTCTAACGGCCAAGGATTCTCCCGACGACCGGGCCGAAGGCCTGAATGCCGGCGCCGACGATTACTTAATCAAACCGTTTTTTTCGGTTGAACTGCTGGCCAGGCTGCAGGCCCTCTCCCGCCGCCGCGGCAAAGAACTGACGGAAAATGTGCTGGCTGCCGACGATCTGGTGCTCAACCCGATGCGCTGCCAGGTAGTAAAGGCCGGCGAGGTGATTCAGCTCACCCTGAAGGAATCGCAGCTGCTGGAGCTCTTAATCCGCAATTATGATCGGGTAGTGACCAAAGAACAGATTATTCAGAAGGTATGGGGCTATTATTCGGAGGCGGAGTTTACCACCGTAAATCTCTATATTCATTATCTGCGCAAAAAGCTTAACCTGCCTAATCTGAAAACAATCTGGGGTGTCGGTTATTCCTTATATGCCAAAGACAAAGCGGCCGGCACCGCCAATTAACGCCCCAGCCCTGACTGCCAACCATCATTCCAGGCCACCGGCCCCGCGCCGGTGGCTTTTTCTTTTTCCTCAAGCTGCTTTTTCGGTTTTCCAACATTTTTTTAATATATTAATAAACATTTGCCAAACAAACGGGGGCGATGTAAATAGCAGACAAATACGAAAGGAGTGAATCACCGCTTTCCCCCGTTGCTAAACCGGCACGGATGCTAACACACAAAATTCAAGGAGGAATTTTATTATGGGAATGGTTATCAACACCAACATGTCCGCTCTGAACACCTACAATCAGTTAAACAAAAACAACAGCCTCATGAACTCGTCCCTGGAGAAACTGTCCTCGGGCTACCGCATCAACAGCGCCGCCGATGATGCCGCCGGCCTGGCCATCTCCGAAAAAATGCGCGGCCAGATCCGCGGTCTCGATCAGGCCAGCGCCAATGCCCAGGATGCCATCTCCTTAGTGCAGACAGCGGAAGGCGCCCTGGACGAATCCACCAGTATCCTGCAGCGGATGCGCGAGCTGGCCGTCCAGGCTTCGACTGACACCTTAACCGATGATGACCGCACTGCCGTGCAGGATGAAATGACCCAGTTAACCTCAGAACTGAACCGCATTGGCAATACGACTGAATTTAATACGAAAAACCTGTTAAAAGGGGACGGCCAGACAAATCTGACGTCAACAAAGCTGGTTACGGACGGAACCTTGGGAGTGGGAACCGGTAACACTGCAGGGGAAACCGTCTATACGCAGGCAACCCAGACAGCTACAGTTGGAACCGCTGCCGCTGCCGGCGACACCGCCACATTTACCATCAACGGCCAGGCATTGACAGTTACCTTTACAGCCAGCGGCTCCAGCACTGCCGACAATACCGGCTATGACGTGACTGCCAACAGCGCCAGTGTGGCTATTGATGCTTCGCCCGATGCGGATACTACCGCAACCGGTTTAGGCAGCGCTCTACAGGAAATGATTAACGCCAACAGCACGCTGAAAGGCAATTACACCGTCTCAGTTACAGGCGATGCTGTAACCATTACTGCAGTGAAAACTGATGATGGCGGCACGTTGGACGGCGCCAAAGGCAATATTGCCGCCGCCACTGCAACCGGTAGTATTGCTTTGACTGGTGCCACCGCCAGTGTCGGCACCACCACCTACACCCAGGCAACGAAAACAATTGATTTTTCTTCTCTGGAAGAGACTGATGCAGCTACAACCGATGCCAACATCAAAGCCCTGGTTGGGACAGGCATGACCATCAACGGCACGCAGATTGAGTTCTACAATGCCGATGACGGCGCCTACACCGGCAGCGCCATCGGCGTCAATATCAGCACAGCCCTGGCCGCCGGCACGTATACGGACAAAGCCGACGAGCTTGTCAAAAATATCGTCGCCCAGATCGGCACCGAGATTGACGGTGTTGTCCTCAGTCAGGACACTACTGCCACCGACACCCTGGTCATTACCGCCGGCAGCGACTATAAGGGGGAAGCCGGCAACAGCATTACCGTCAAAGACGGCGGCGTGCAGGAAGCCTTCAAAGCAACCTTCCAGATCGGCGCCAATACCGGACAAACCATGTCCCTCAGCATTAACGACATGCGTTCCCAGGCCCTGCTGGTGTCTTCGACCACCTCCGGCGGCACGGTTACGGTTAAGGACAATGATGGTAATGATGTAATCGCCACATATAAAGCCGTATCGGAAGTAACTGACGGAACCTCAGATACCAATACCGAATATGCCCTTGACGTTTCCAGCGCCGACAAAGCGACAGCGGCAATCAGCGTTATCGATGCCGCTACCAGCGCCGTTTCGGCTGAGCGTTCCAAGCTGGGCGCCGTGCAGAACCGCCTTGAGCACACCATCAACAATCTGACAACCTCCAGTGAAAACCTGACCTCGGCCGAATCCCGCATTCGCGATGTGGATATGGCCTCCGAGATGGCCGAGTACACCAAGCTGAGCACCCTGAACCAGGCCGCCACCGCCATGCTGGCTCAGGCCAATCAGCTGCCCCAGCAAGTATTGTCGCTCCTGAAATAAACAGTAACAGCACGAAACTCCCCCTTCTTTAGAAGCGGGGAGTTTTTCCGTTGCGGCAGATAAATAAAGGCCGGACAAAAAATCTCACTTCGCGCGGAAGTGAGATTTTTGTTCAGCCCTTGGCATTAAAATTGGCCCCTGCCGCCATTACGGTCCACTGATGCAGATAGCGGCCTTTAGCCTGCCGGAGTACCTTGAGATTATTAAGTTCAGCCGCAATCTGCCGATGCTCGACCAGCGCTTCCCTCAGCACCTGGTCACAAACAGTCAGGGCCGCTTTTTGCTCCGTTTCTATAGCCGCCGCCATTGCTTGCAGTTCGGCCGAGTACTGCCAGTGGTTATTGCCTTGCAGCTTGTCGCTGACAGCGACCAGTTCGTCAATCAACACCGCCCGTTCTCTGAGCAGGCGGTTCAGCCCCCGCAGTTCCCGCCTGCGGACAAAACGGCCTTGCGTTTCGGCGTTGATATTCAGCTTCTTGATAATTGCCAGTTTCCTGCCTAATAGCTCTTTGCTGTCTTTGTAAAGCATCCGGTCCGCCTCCTGTTAAGACGAGAGATAGGAAGACAAAGCCGACAGCTGAGCATTCATGGTGTTGATATAGGTCTCCAGGGTGGTATACTGCGCATAAAGCTGGTCTTCCTTATCGTCCAGTCTGTTTTCTTCTTTAGTAATCCGCTTCTGCAGCGCTTCCAGCTGTTCGGTAAGCATATTGTCACTATTGGAGGAGTCGTTTTCAATGCCCGCTTTCTCCAGCAGCAGCCCTTTATTGCCGCGACTGTCGCTGATTGTGGAGATACTATCCTGGAGGATGTCATAGATGCGGTAAGCAATCCCTTCTTCACTGGTGCGTATCGCCCTGGCACTGGCATTGAGCTTGCGCACCGATGTGGTGCCGGGATAGCTGGCAGAGGTTTGCGTAAACAAGGTCATTACACTCTCCGGCTCACTCTGAATAGCGTTTTTTAGCGTGTCTTCGTCAACATACAGCTTACCCTTCTCATCATAGGTGCCGGTGGTGATGCCAATGCTGGTGATACTGGTGGAAAGCCCGGCAACAGAGTTAATGATCGCATTGCGCATATTGCTCAAAAAACTGCGCATGGTTGTGTCCCCGGCCAGCAATCCTACCTTGGCCTTTTTCTCCCAGCTTTCTATTTCGTCCTCCGACATTTCCGCCTTTTGGTCGTCGGTCAGCGGCGGATAGTCAGAATCATAGGTTTCTGACAGCAGGCTGTTTAACGAGCTGATCAACTCATTATAGGCATCAACAAAACTGGTAATGTTATTGTAAACCGCATCGACGTCCTGGGTCACATTGACAGTGGCTACTTCCGCCTCAGTCGTTACCTTGTTCAGGGTATAGGTAATGCCGTCAACCGTAACCGTATTGGAACTGCGGGTCAGGCTGACCCCATCCACCGTCAGCTTGGCGTCCACCCCGGCCACGGTTTCCTGGCCCAAAGCAGCAGTAAGAAAGCTGCTGCCGGTCTCAGTCACTACCAGGGTATTGCCGGCCCCCGTCTTATCGGCCGTCAGCACCAGTTGATCGGCAAGCTCATCATATTTCATGGTTACGCCGGCATCACTGTCATTGATTTCTGTCATCATCTCCGCCAGCGTCACATCCTGATCAAAAGTAAAACTAACCCCGTTAATCGATAAGGCCACCTGGCCATCACTGTCAAAGGCAAAACTGCCGGCCATCGTGGCGGCCAGCTCCGCCAGCGTGCTGGCGGTATCAACCCGGTTTGCCGCCCCGCTGGTCAGGCCCAGGTCACTTAAAGCGCTGTTACTGTCCGCATCACTGACAACGATTGACTGGACGCCGCTATTGTCAGCCGCAGCGATTGTCAGGATGCCGTCAGCATCAGCTGTGACCGTTACCTTGCCGGTGCCGACAGCGGTATCAACGGCGGCCTGCAGCCCGTCAGCATCCGTTGCCGTTGCCGCCAGGTCAATCGTGTACTCTGTGCCGTCAACCGTCATAACAAAACTTTTTCCGGCCGCTGCCGTATAATCGGCGGCCGCCGTTCCCTCAATGTCTTTTGACAGCCGGCCGCTGGTCTGCTTGGTCGCCGCCGTAGCCAGCTGGCTGACGGTTACCGAGTGCGAACCGGCAACCGCGTCACTGCTGTAAGCGGCGGTAACGGCACTGCTGCTGCTGGTAACGGAAAAGGCCTGAAAGGTGCTCTTGCGCATAATGCTGCTGGCAGAGGTTACATTAAAATAGGTATTGGCGAAAGTCTGGATATCACTGATTACCTCACGATAGGCCTCTTGTTTCCATTCCAGCAGCTGCGCCTGCTGATTAAGCCGGTTTAGTTTACTTTTCTCAGCCGTCATAAGCTGCTCAACAATAGAATCTACGTCAATACCGGACGACAACCCCGTAAGCCTTGTTGTGCCATTAACCGTGGTTGTCGTGACAGTCCCGCTGGAACTGGCCATGAAGCTCCCTCCTTTGTTGCTGCCCGGTTTATGCCAGATAATCCAGCAGCGATTTACTCATTACCTTGACACCGACCGACAAGGATGCTTCATACACAACCTGAGCTGTGGCCGATTCAGCACTGGCCTCGGCTACATCAGCATCCTCATTATCGCTCATTAGTTTTTTATAGGTTGTATAGTCGTTATCAAGCCGGTTGCCCACCATATTTACATAATTCATACGCGCCCCCAGGTCGGCCTGGGCGGCCAGAATGGTATCAAAATTAGCCTCAATATCATCCAGGCAGCCTGTCAGCTCCTCCGCGTCGCCACTGTCCAGCCCGGCAAGGACATTGGCAAAGGTGGCAAACAGGTTGTCCTCACCCGTACCGGTTACATTCTGCCCTTCCATGTTGACAGCGACACTGGCGCCGTAACCAATGTTGGCCTGGATGGCCTGTGCTTCGCCATTGTCGGTAAAATCACCGACAAGTTGGCCCTTAAACAGTACATTGCCATCGCTATCCAGCGAATAAGGGGCCACAGCGGTGGCATAACCGCCAAAAACATACCGCCCGCCATAGGTTGTATTGAGCGCATCAATCGCCGACTGCTGCAACTGGACAACCTCCTCCTTAATGGCTGACAGATCATTGCTGCTAAGCGTTCCCGTCGAAGACGCCTTGACTACTAATTCCTTGACTTGCTGCATAATGTCGCTCAGGTCACTCATTGCGCTGTCAGTCACTTTCTGCCAGGAGGTGACATAGTCTACATTTTTTTGGTACTGGGTGACCCTGGCAACATAACTGCGATAGCGGATAGCCCGTGACGCCACCACCGGGTCATCGGACGGCTGCTGGATCTTGGACTGGGTCGATACCTGCGTCTGCGCCTTGCTCAGCCGTTCCATATTCTTATTAATGTTCCGGACAGAGGCATTTGTCATCATACTGTTCGTAATACGCACCATATCCCTCCCTTTATTCGGTATTGACCATATTGATAGTCGTTTGATAAATCGCCTGCCAAACACTGATCATCTGGGCCGAGGCGTTATACGCCGCTTCATACTTAGTCAGATTGGCCGTCTCCTCGTTGATGGAAACACCTGACACCGATTGCCGGCGGGTGTCAATATTAGTAACAAAAGAACTCTGTTTGCTGGTCATGGTCTGGGCATGCTCGCTGGCGGTTGCCAGGGTCGAAACGATGGAATTGATAAAATCTCCGGCCGTACTGCTGCCAAACATTTTGCCTTCTTCACATAATTCGATCAGGGCGTTCATGTTTTCATTATTATCGGTGCCGCCGTCAGCCGCGGAAGCAGCGGCAATTTTATCCGTATCCGCAAGCACCGCCGCCGCTATGGAGATGTTAGCGGCCGTAATACCGGCGGCGGCATCACTGGCGGCGAAGAAAGCAACCCCGGTTGAACCATCCAGGCCATAGCCGCCGCTATGGACAGTATTGAACGCCTCAGCGAAGGTAGCGGCAAATTGATCCAGCAGATTGCTGTAATAGCTGATCCCTTTATACTGGGAGCCGGTGCCATCGCCATCCCGTAAATCAAAATAGGCTTTTAGCTGGCCGCCTGCCGGTTCAAAATCGGCGCCGGTATCCTGCCAGCGGATGCTGTACACCCCTTCTTCGTTCTCATAGCATTCCAGTTGCTTGGCCTGGTCATTGCTGACCAGTGTTTTGCCGCTTAGGGAAACAGATATTTTGACATCATCCGCACCATTCGGCAATGTGCCAACAACAGTCTTGGTAACCTCAACGTCCGCTAAGCCGGACAACTGATCAATAAGCAGTGCCCGTTGATCTTCCAGTTCATTGGTCGAGGAACCGGCTGCGGTTGCTATGCGGATTTTCGCATTCAACTCGGCTATTTGGGTAGCATAAGCGTTTATCTGATCAACTGCTGTCTTGATCTCTGCATTGGCATCCGCCTTAAGCTGCGATAACTGGGCCGATACGGTATTCAGATACTCGCAGACCGCCACCCCGGCCTCTTTCATGGCCGCCCGGGTTGCCGAACTGGTCGGGTCTGAGGCCAAATCCTCCATGGCCGCATAAAAATCCTCCATAACCGCACTGAGCGAGTTGTCGTCCGTGTCCCCCATAACCGCTTCAACCTGGCTCAGCATGTCGGATTTGGTCTGCAGCTCGCCCAGCTGCCCGTTTTCCCGCCAGTATTTCTGGTCAAGCCGGAAGTTGCGGATCTGCGTAACCGAGGTAACCTCGGAACCGGCGCCGACATAGTTACCGTTATAGACGGCAGCAGGCCCCACGGCCTGCTGATTGACTATCTGGCGGGAATAACCCGTAGTATTGGCATTACTGATATTATTGTTGGTAACCGCCAAAGCCGCTGCACTGGTCAGCAGCCCCCGGGTGGAAATACTCAAACCGGCAAATGTGGAAGCCATTCACCCACCCCCTGTCATCCTAATTCTTCAATCATCCCGCCTATCAGGTTATCAATCGTGCTTAATACCCGCGAGGCGGCGCTATAGGCTGTTTGATACTTAATCATATTAGCCATTTCCTCATCAAGTGAAGTCGATGAAATGGACAGCCTTTGGTTATCAGCCTGGGTGGCCAGGGTGGAATATACCTCATAGGCGCTTGTGGCATTACTCCCTGCGGTTGCCACCCAGGCAATAATCGCTTGATAGAAACCGGTAAGATCCTGCGATAAGCCATTGAATTGAAAAAGCTTTTCATCAAGCAGGCTGCTGATGGCGTTGGCAACGGTATTGTCACCGGCCTCACCATTGGCACCGGCCACCAGTTTATTCACATCGGCCGTGATTTCCGGGTTTATCTGGATGTTGCTGATACTCAAAGGCTCGCTGTCATCCACCACGACGAAGAAATCGAGGCCGGCATCGCCGGCAAGGTCCGTCCCGGTACTGTGGAGGGCGTTAATTTTGTCGGCAAGCGTGGTAATCAGGTCATTTAACCCTTGCCGCAGCGTACTGATCGAACTGGTTGCCGTGGCGGTAAAGTTGTAATTATCCGTATCGCTGATCGCTTCAAAGCCGCTTTGATCGGCGTCCTCAAGGCAGGCCAGCAGAGAGCCGCCGCTAATTTTTGCGGTAGTTTGCGTGCTTGTCCAGGTCACCTGCAAGGGATTGTCGGCCGAACCGTCGCCGCTGATGCTTAAACTATTGGCCTTCGCTCCGCTTACCAGGGCCACGCCGCCGATAAACACCGACACCATGCCGCTACTGGCTTCCTGCGTACTGCAATTTGTATAAGCCGATAACTGATCTAAGAGGTCATCGCGTTGATCTCTGAGATCGCTGGCTTCGCCGCTGTTGGCTTCGGCTTTGGCAATCAGCACATTTAAGACTGAAACCTGGCTGGCAATTGCATTAATTTCATCAACAATATCGCCTGCTGCCGTACACGCGTCGGCCTGCAGGGACTGCAGTTGCTCGTCAATCTGGCTGAGCGTATCCAGCAGGGAAGCGGCATTCTCCACTACGGACTGCCGGGTGGTGACACTGCTGGGGTCTGAAGCCAGATTATCCCAGCTGTCAAAAAAATTCTGGATCGTCTGCTGCAGGCCGTCGTCAGCCGAACCGTCATCGGCAGCGAACTCAGCCAGTATTTCCTGGAGATAGTCCAACATGCCGCTTTTGCTTGCCCAATACTCAACTGCGGTATTCTGCTGGCGGTAGGTGTTGTCAAGCAACTGGCTGCGGGCCCGTTTTATCTCGGCCACAGTCGCCCCGGTACCGGTCGAACTGCTGCTGCCCGGGTCATTGACAGTCTCTGTCAGGGCTATTGTCTGCCGGGAATAACCGGTCGTATCCACATTGGCTATATTATGGCTGGTAACTGTTAATGCTGTCTGGTTCACTCTCATACCCGTAAGGGCTATGCTATATCCGCCAAATGTTGATCCCATGGCTAACCGACCATATTAATGGCAGCTTTCAGGCACTCATCGGCTGCGCTGATTATTTTACTGCTGGCCTGATAGGCCCGCTGGGTAATCATCATTTCACTGAATTGCTCTGACAAATCCACATTGGACATCTCCAGCGTCCCGGCGCTCAAGGCCCCGGTGCCGTTGGTCCCCGCCACCACCCCGCCGGTAAAATTGCCTGAATTATTGCTGGTGACATATAAACTGTTGCCAATCTTCTCCAAACCGGCCGGATTGGTAAAGGTAGCCAGGGCAATCATACCCAGCGGCTCGGTCTGGCCATTGCTGTAGGTCCCGTAGATGATGCCGTCGGTGCCGATAGCAAAGTCCTCCAGGGTGCCTGAGGCATACCCGTCGGTAGTATTAGTCAGGCTGTCGCTGCTGCTGGTGGCATAGGAACTTACTAAGGATAAATCCAGGGTAACGGCGGCGGCCGCAGCCCCGTTGGCGGGCGTCAGATTCAGGGTAAATGACGTATCATAGGTATCATTGTCCACAATTTTGCCATTGCCATCAAAGGCAATCGTACCGCTGTTATTGCTTAGACTCAGCCCCGTATCGGCAGTTGCCGCTTCCCAGTACCAGGTTGTTACCGATTGGCCGTCCGCTGTGGCCACCTGCGATTTATATAAATTCACCAGCACGTCATAGCTATTGCCCAGGGAATCATAGACCTGCAGTGTTGTCGTTGCGTCAGGACTGCTGCTGTCATAGTCGGTGCCTGCTGCCGCTACACTGGTGCTGGTTGTGTCGGTAGTGCCGTCTATGGCCCCGAACAGCTTGGCCAGGGTGTCATTGGTGCCGCCTAATTCCACAGCGGCCGTGCTGCCGGCAGCGGTGGAGGTCAGCTGGATATAGCCGTTGGCGCCGTCGCCGCTGTTCCAGGCCGCAGTGACGCCGGCCCCTGCGGCATTAATGTTGTCAATGATGGTTTGCACCGTATCGCCGGCAGCAATGGTGACACTGGTGCCGTTTACCGTAATCGTGCCGGCAAAGGTGCTGCCGGCATCATCAGTTACCGCTGTCAGCCCGGTGGCGTTAAGGGTGGCATTGGCGGAACTGCCGATGGTTGCCGCCGCCGCCTGGGCATCGGCCCCGGAGTTTACGCTGCCGCTGACAGTGGCCGTGGCGGTAGCGGCCGGGGCGCTGATCTTTTTATTGCCGGTATAGCTGTCCGAAAATATGTTGATCGGTTCCACACTGGTCTGGGTATTGTAAGTATAAGTGCCGTCGGCATTTTCGCTATAATCCAGCCAGCCGCAGACGGTATACCCGTTTACCGTAAGATTGCCGCTGGCGTCTACGCCGAAATTACCGGCCCGGGTAAACTGATACTCGCCGCTGCTGCCGCCCTGGACGATAAAATAGCCGCTGCCGCTGATGGAAACATCGCTGGAGTTGCCTGTTGACTGGGTACTGCCTGTGGTTATATTGGTTGAGGTCGAGGCGACAGCTACCCCGGTGCCGATCTGCTTGGCATTGGTGCCGCTGGCGCCGGTGGCGGCATTGGCGGCGGTGGAACCGCTGATTGTCTGGCTCAATAAGTCGGCAAAGCTTACTGTTTGCGATTTGTAACCGATTGTGCTTACATTCGAGATATTGTTGCCGATCACGTCCAGCTTCGTCTGCTGCGCTTTAAGACCGGAAACCCCCGAATAAATTGAACTCATCATCGTAAATTGCCTCCCAAAATTCTATTTCATCAGTCATTCCGAAATAGATGTCAGCCTCCCGCGCGCGGAGTCCAGCTGATTATTCCTTTGTTGCCCGCAAGGAGGCTTAACTGCTTGCTTCCGCTACCTGCGAAACCGAGCTAAGCGCGACTTGGGTGCTGCCAATATTCAGATAGGCGACGCCACTTTTGAGCGTAACCGAATCCACGGTCCCGGTGGCGCTTGCCGTCGCGCCGGTGGCATCGGTTGCCGCATAGGTAACAGACTTGCCGATTAATTCGTAGGCCTGGTAGGCATCCACGCTGTTGCCGATGGTGTTAAGCTTGTCTAAGGTGCCAAATTGAGCCAGCTGGGCCACATATTCGGTACTGCTTACCGGGTCCTGCGGGTCCTGGTATTTGAGTTCTGTTGCCAATAACTCCACAAAGTCCTGAAAATCGAGGGAGCTTGTCCCGGTAGTGCTGCTGGTGTCGGCAGCGGTGACAGTCGGCGTTTTCCAATAGCTTGAAACTGAACTTGTACTCATATTTTTTTCCTCCTTTAACATTGCCTGGTTTCCCGGTATTAAGAATTCTTGTTCCAGCAATATTCTCGCAAAAAAATGTTTAGATTTTGTTTAGTCCGGCAACAGCAAAAAAAATTCCCTGCCAGTTATGTTCCAACTGCCAGGGTAAGTATTTTTCCATAATTTTTATGGGAATGTACAGTCTGGTTTCTCCTTTTCCGCTAAAAATAAAGCTTCGCTGCGGCCTTACTGCTATTCATACCTGAGGGCGTCAATCGGGTCAAGCAAGGCCGCTTTGCGGGCCGGGTAAATGCCGAAAAACAGGCCGATCAACACGGAAACGCCAAAAGCCGCCACGATGGCCGCCCCCGAAACGACAGTGCTCCAGCCGGCTACCAGCGATATCAGCCGGGCACCGGCCACGCCCAGGAGGATGCCGATCAGGCCGCCGGTAACGCCAATAACGATGGCCTCAATGATAAACTGCAAAAGAATGTTGCCATAGGTTGCCCCTAATGCTTTTCTGATGCCGATTTCCCGGGTCCGCTCGGTTACGGAAACCAGCATAATATTCATAATCCCAATGCCGCCCACCAGCAGCGAAATGGCGGCCACAGCGCCGAGGAACAGCGTAATTGTACCGGTAGTTTCCTGCATGGTGGTCATCAGGGCTGTCAGATTGCGCACGGAAAAATCATTCTCGACGTTTGCCGCCAGACGGTGCCGCGCTCTTAATAAGGCGGTAATATCGTCCTGCACCTTATCCATTATTTTGTCGTTTTCGACCTGAATGCTGATATTATTGAGATAGGCCTGGCCAAGCAGCCGGTCCTGGGCAGTGGGCAAAGGCACCACTACGATGTCGTCCTGGTCCTGCCCCATCGACGACTGGCCTTTGCCGGCCAGCACGCCGATCACCCGGAACGGAGCCGTGCCAATCCGCAGTGTCTGACCGATAGGACTGGCGCCGCCGAATAAATTCGTGGCCACCGTCTGGCCGAGCACGGCTACCCGGGCCCGCGTGTTTTCATCACTGGCCGTGAAAAAAGAACCGGCGGCCAGGGTATAATTCCGGATCTGCAAAAAATCCTGGGTCGTTCCCTGGACAGTGCTATTCCAGTTCTGATTGCCGTAAATGATTTGAAATTGCTGGCTGACCGACGGCACCACATAATTAACACCGGCAATTTCCCGGGCAATGGCCTGGGCGTCCTGTTTTGTCAGCGTAATATTCGACCCGGCCGCCAGACGTACGCCGCCGGAGGGAGAATTGGCGCCAGGCATAACAATCAGCAGGTTGCTGCCCAGGCCGGCAATGGAATTTTCCACCTTCTGCTGCACCCCCAAACCGACCGACACCATCGCAATCACCGCCCCGACCCCGATGATAATGCCCAGCATGGTAAGCACGGTGCGCAGCTTATTGGTCCTGAGCCCCGCTAACGCAATGAGGACGCTTTCCCAAAACATGCTCCCACCTCCTGTTTGACTTCATCTGTAAGAATTTTACCGTCCCGTACCTGAATAACCCGCCGGGCGTAAGCAGCAATCTCCGGCTCATGGGTAACCATAATCACGGTGCGGCCCTGCTGGTTAAGGCGGCAGAAAATCTCCATGATCTCATTGCTGGCTTTGGAGTCAAGGTTGCCTGTGGGTTCATCGGCTATCAGGATGGGCGGGTCATTGATCAGGGCCCGGGCAATGGCCACGCGCTGCCGCTGACCGCCGGAAAGCTCATTCGGCCGGTGATGGATGCGCTCGCCCAAACCGACTCTTTTCAGATTCTGCTCGGCCCGCGCCAGCCGGGTATGCCTGTCGGTCCCGGCATAGATCAAGGGCAGCGCCACATTATGCAAGGCCGAGATCCGGGACAGGAGATTGAAATTCTGGAAGACAAACCCGATTTGCCGATTACGGGCCGCAGCCAGCTCAACCTCTGTCATGGCGGCTGCTTCCACGGCTGCCAGCCGGTATGAACCGCTGGTGGGCCGGTCCAGGCAGCCGATAATATTCATCAGCGTCGATTTGCCTGATCCGGACGGGCCGATAATGGCCGCGAATTCACCGTCCTTAATCGTTAATGTCACCCCGGCCAAAGCCTGCACAGCCGTATCGCCCATATAATAAATTTTTCTTATGTCTGTTAAAACAATACTCATGTTGCGCCCCTCCCCGGCTGATCTTCCGCTTGCTGCAGCCTTTAGATCGGCGGAGGCGGCCCCTGATTGGCATTGGCATTGGTATTGGTTTTTGCCTTGGCTGCAGGCACGACAACAAGGTCGCCCGCCTGCAGGCTGCCGGCGATCTCGATCCGCGCGTCATCGCTCAAGCCTGTTTTAACTGCGGTTTTCCGGCTTTCACCGGCAGCCATAACCTGTACATATTTTTGTCCCTGCTCTTCTTTGATCGCTGACAGCGGCACTACCAGCACATCCCGGCTTTCGCCCACCTGAATCGTTACCCTGGCCGTCATGGTGGGATACAATAATCCCTCCGGCAAATCAACATCCACATATACGGGATAATAGACAACATTGGATGAGGTGGTCGCTTCCCGGGATATTTTGGTCACTCGGCCGGTAAAGGTCTTATCGGTGTATGTATCCACGGTAAAAGCCACGGTTTGCCCGTCTTTTACCCGGCCGATATCGGTTTCATCGACAAGTACCTTAATCTGCATTTTCGACATATCGGCAATGGTCATAATCACCTGGGGCGTGGAAATCCCCTGGGCAACAGTCTGGCCGGCCGGTGTCGGCTTGCCGATAACAACTCCGTCAATCGGGGCTTTAATCACATAATAAGCCAGCTGTGTGGCATAATTGTCATAATTTGACCGGGCAACAAGGTAATTGGTCCGGTCGGCCTCCAGCTGCTGCACCGACTGACCGCCGATAGCGGTCAGCCGCTGGCTGCGTTCATAGATGCCGGCGTAGTTTTCCAGCTGGGCGCTATATTGGGCAACCTGGGCTTTGACACTGGAATCATCCAGTACCACTAAGACCTGTCCGGCTTTCACAACATCGTTTTCATTCACATGTACTTCCGTAATCAACCCGGTGACCCGGGAACTGATCTCCACTGTATTGACAGCAGAGATTGTGCCTGTGGCGGCTACGGTTGCCTGAATGGTACCGCGTTCCACAGCCACGGTGGCTTCAGCGGCAGCAGGCGGGCTGCTTTGCCCGTAATACATGACACCCCCGGCCCCAGCCAGCAGCACCGCCGCGCTCACAGCCAGCCACCGTTTATAGTGCTTGACTTTCTGCCAAATTATTTGCATAACTTACCCTCATTTCTAGTATACTGCCATCTCCATGGCCCTGCTGAGCCGGGCCTCGCCGGATTGTAAGCCTTGGCCGCCACGGCTGTTCCGCCTGGTTTTTGGTATATCTATAAGTATGACGGCAGATTGTTACAGTTTTGTTACAACGCCGCTAAATTGTTATATTTCACCCCAGGCCCCGGGGATGTTTAGCGCATAAAGCGATTGACTTCCCGTCTGTTACTCCTTATGCTATGGTTATACATAAAGCAACAAGGAGACCCGGTATGAACAAAACAATACTGATTGTGGATGATGAACTGCGTATGCGCAAGCTGGTGGCTGACTTTCTCAGGCGGGAAGGTTATAACCTGCTGGAAGCGGACAGCGGCCATGCCGCTCTGGCTATCCTCTCAGGCCATAAGATCGATCTTGTCATTCTGGACGTCATGATGCCTGAGCCTGACGGCTGGACAGTGTGCCGGAAAATCCGGAAAAACAGCAATGTTCCGGTAATTATGCTGACTGCCAGAGGCGAAGAGGTGGACCAGTTATTTGCTTTTGAAATCGGGGCCGATGAATATATTACGAAACCGTTCAGCCCGAAAATCCTGACAGCGCGGGTTAATGCCCTGTTCCGGCGCCTGGAAGCGGATAAGCCGGCCGTCTGCGACGGGCTGACAATTGATCCGGCCGCCCGGCAGGTGTATATTGACCAACAGCTGATTGATCTGAGCCCCAAAGAGTATGAGCTCCTTATTTACTTTACAGATAATATGGGCACTGCCCTGAGCCGCCAGCAGATTCTGGACCAGGTCTGGACCTACGACTATTTCGGCGACCTGAGGACTGTTGACACACACATCAACCGGCTGCGCAGCAAATTAGGCGGCAAAAGCAGCCTGATCCAGACCATCCGGGGCTATGGCTACCGCTTCGAGGCGGGAAAATGACACTATCCATCCGCACCAAACTATTTGTTGTCCTCAGCGGGCTGCTGCTGTTTTTTGTAATACTCTCCTGGGGGCTGATCCGCCTTGGCCTGGAAAAATACTACATCTGGCAGAAGCAGGATATCCTGCTGGCCAACAGCAAGCTGATTGATGAACTGTACCAGGGACAGCCGGAGGAAATAGCCCTGGAGCTGGAACGGATCGCCCATACCCTGGGGGCCGGCGTTATCATCTATACCCAGGATGGTCATATCAAGTACAGTTCATTTAACCGGATCAGCAATCAGAAACTGGCAGATGTTTCCCCGGCGCCGGCGCTGCCGCCCCCGGACGGACCAGCCCCGCCGGCTCCGCCTTTTCAGCCGCCCCCAATCCCCCGGTATGAGCTTAAAAGCAAGGAAACCATCGACAGCCGGACAGTCTTAGAGATGCAGCACGATTTGAGCCTGCGGATTGAATTCATGGCCCTGGAACGGCAGTTGGCCAATAACGATAGCCTGATCATCAGGCAGCCTTTGGCACCGGTGTCGGAAAGCGCCGTTGTCGCCGCCCAGTTTATGGCCTTTACCGGCCTGCTCGTATTGTTGTCAGGCGGTACCTGGGCTTTCCTCGTTGCCAGGAAGTTTACCGAGCCGATCCTGGAGCTGAACCGGATCGCCCAGAATATGGCCTGCCTCAATTTTTCCCTTAAATGTACCGTAACCCGCAGCGACGAACTGGGTGAACTCGGCCGGAGCATCAATCATCTCTCAGAACAGCTGGACAGTGCCATCATCGAGCTTAGCCGGAAAAATCAGCAGTTAATGGCCGATGTGGAAAGAGAGCGGGCCCTGGACGGCATGCGCAAAAGCTTTGTTTCCAGTGTGTCCCATGAGCTAAAAACACCGTTGGCCCTGATTCAGGGCTATGCCGAAGGGTTAAGGGAAAATGTAGCCGGCGACGAGGCAGGCCGGAACTATTATTGTTCCATCATTATTGACGAAGCGGAGAAGATGGATAAATTAGTCAAGGACCTGCTTAATTTATCGCAAATCGAGTCAGGCCTGTTTCAGTTGAACAGATCGGATTTTGATCTCCTGGCCCTGATAAGCGACATGATAAAAAAATACCAGACCATTCTGGCCAACAAAGAGATTACACTGACCGTAGACAGTACGGCCGGCTGTTACGCCCATGGGGACAGCTTGCGGGTCGAGCAGGTTTTGCTCAATCTGTTTACCAATGCCATCTATCATGCCGATTTTGCCAAAGTCATCAAAATAGGGGTAATGGATACCGGCAATAAACTCAAAGTCTCGGTCTTTAACTCCGGCCGGCCGATACCGGAGGAAAGCCTGGACAAGCTCTGGACCAGTTTCTACAAAATAGATAAAGCCCGTACCCGGGAACATGGCCGGTACGGCCTGGGCCTGTCGATTGTCCGGGCCATTCAGCAGCAGCACGGCAACGGCTATGGTGTGGAGAATACGGCCGGGGGGGTTGTTTTTTGGTTTGAGCTTGACAAGGCCGGAAAAATATAACATATTTATATAATCCTGTGACAAAGCTGTAACAAACCGCCGCCATAATAATAGTAAATCGGTAGTTACAGGAGGTAGTTGTTATGAACATCAGGATAACAAAAAGAATTGTCAGCACCCTAGTGGCAGGGTGCCTGCTGCTCTCGCTCGGAACAGCCGCGCTGGCCAAAAATGCCCCGCAAGATCAACCGCCGCAGGCTTATCCCCTGGCCGGGCCAGGGCAGCCGCCGGATCCGGCCGGGCGGGAACGCCAGCTGGAGAAAGCCCTTGCTCAACTCGTAAAGGATGAAACCATTTCCCAGAAACAGGCTGACAAGCTGCTTGATTTTTTCAAACAAAAGGCAGAGGCGCGCCGGCAGGAAATGGAAAAACGGCAGCAGGAAAAAGAGAATTTTATCCGTGATTTGCAGCAAACGGCCGGGCTGTCCGCAGACCAGGCCAAAGCAGTAGCCGCTGCGCTTCGCCCACCGCACCCGCCGGCCAGACCGGAGTGTGGCCCCGGTCAGGCCCAGCCGCCGCTGTAAGCCGCGGGCAAGCTAAAAAATAGCCATACAGTGCGAACTGTATGGCTATTTTATGTGGTTTTTTCCGCCCTGCCTGTTTTCATACAGCTCGATTTCGAGGAAAAACCGTTCGATAATGATCCGGCTGACCATTTCCTGGACCTGCACGGCAATATCGTCGACCCCCTTCTCAATGGAGCCTAATAAAGCTTCGGCCTCCGCTTGCGAGAAGCTGGGCGGCACCGGCAGATTAAAAGCCGGCTCAAACAGCCTGCTGCCATATTGCTCAACATAAATCAGCATCCGCTCTACGATATGCTCAGTCATATCATGATTATGGGATAGTTTACTCAGCCACTTCCGGAGCAGTGACTCCACCTGCGACAGATCCTGCCCTTTTTTGGCGGGAAAGGGAATGACCGTTGCTGCCAAATTATGCTCCTCCTGTTCAAATATATTAACTATAGTTTTATCTATTATAATTAATAATTATTTGAATTCTGTTTAGTATTCAGCAGCTTACATAAAAACCGGCCGCCAGCTATCAGTCTCTATCACTGCGGTCTTCCAGTTCGCCCTCCAACGACAAATATAATTGCTGCAGCTCCTGTTTGGTTTCAGGCCTGGCCTGCCATAAGCCCCGTTGCTCCGCTTCCAGCAACACCTCGGTCAGACGCTGTAAGGCCCAGGGATTCACTTCTTGCATCCAGGCCTGCATAGCTGGGTCAAAGGCATATTTTTCGGCAAATTTTTCGTACATCCAATCCTCGAGGACCCCGCTGGTTGCATCCCACTGATAGCTGTGGGCCACATAATTGGCCAGATCCTGGGCCCCCTTATAGCCATGTTTTTTCATCCCCTGAATAAATTTGGGATTGATGGCCTCACCGCGGAACAATCGCTTTACTTCTTCCTGCAAACTGCGCATGAGCACCTTGTGCCGGTCACTGCTGTCACCGCAGTAAGAACGCGGCGCTGTCCCGCGCAGAGACCGGACGGTGGCAATCATCCCGCCGTGATAGGCGTTGAAATCATCCGAGCTTAACATATGGCATTCCCGGTTGTCTTCATTTTTGATGGTTATATCCAGGCCTGCCATCCGTTTCTTAAACAGCTCCGGCAGATAGGCCCCCTGGCCTTTGGCGCCATAAGCATGGCCGGAAAACCGGATATAGACATTGGCCAGATCATCAATGGTTGTCCAGTTTTTCGATTCCAGCAGTTCGCCGACCCCGGCCCCATAGGCACCGGGAGGATCACCGAATATGCGGTAAGAGGCCTGTTCCCAGGCTGTTGCTTTATCCATGCCCTGTGCTGCCAACGCGGCGGCATCTTCCAGGACATGTTTGCGCACATAGTTTATATCCGGGCTTTCCTCCAGGTCGGCTACCATAGCCACCGCTTTATCCAGCCAGGCAATGGCGGCCGGCAGGCTATCGCGGAACATGCCGCTAATCCGGCCTGTTACATCAATCCGCGGCCGCTTTAATTCCTGAATCGGAATAATTTCCACATCAATCACTTTCATACTGCCCCGCTGCCAGACCGGTCTTAACCCCATCAGATATAAAAATTCAGCGATACATTGGCCGTGGCTGCGCATATTGGCGCCGGCCCACAATACGATGCCCACGCATTCCGGATAACGCCCCTCTTCGGCGATATACCGGGCGATGACCTCGTCCCCCATTTTCCTGCCGATTTCCCAGGCCACAGGGGTGGGCAGGACCCGGGGATCAAGGCCGTAAAAATTCCGCCCTGTCGGCAGCAGGTCGGCCCCGCCGCTGGTAGGCGCACCGGCGGCGCTTGGCTCGATATACTCCCCGTCCAGAGCTGCCATTAAATTAGTAATTTCCTGCCTGGTTTTCAACAAAGCCGGTACAATCTTATTACAGATATACTCTGCGACTACCAGTATGTTAGCTAAATGGTCCTGAGATAAATCCCGGACCCAGGATAGCTGATTAATTTTATGTACCGCCTCGGCCTTAAACTGCTCTGCTGCCAGGATCAAAATGATTTCTTTGCTTTTTATTTGTATTTCATCAATAACGGCACCATATGTTTTTGTACCGTCAGTCAGCATTGTACTGCTGTTTTCCAGCAGCTCATAATACGCAAAGCCCGCGCTCGCCGCCAACGTTTGCCGTAAGGAAGGAATTTCTCCGTTTTCCAGGCGTGTCAGGGCCAACAAATACTCAATCATATCATCAGCCTCGGGCGGGCACCCCAGAATATGGAGTCCGGTCCGGATTTGCATATTCTTAATATCAGTCACATAGGCATGTACCTTGCCGATGTATTCAGCAAAACTTTCTCCGGCCTTCTCCGGTATATCCCCGGTCAGGTTAGCAGCCGCAACTTTCTCCCGGATCAAGGCTTTGACCGCTTCCACGTTATCAGGCTGTGTTGTTTTAAAGTGACAATATTCATCCATTATCTTTTCTAACTCTTCCAGTTCATCATAGGTCCCTGATTGACTCATAGGTGGCGTTAGGTAGCTGATGAGGCAGGCGGCACTGCGCCGTTTGGCCTGCACCCCTTCTCCCACAATCGTTATCCAATACGGGTAAATATTCGGCATATCGGCAATCGCAATATCAGGGTAGCATTGTCTGGACAGCCCCGCCCCTTTTCCCGGCAGCCATTCCAACGACCCATGGGTACCGACATGGACCAGCGCATCGGCCCCCCATATATCCCGCAGCCAGTGATAAAAGCCGATATAATGATGGGTGGGCGCACAATCGGGAGAATGGAGCAGTTTGGACGAGTCTTCGCCAAACCCTCTTGGCGGCTGGACCGTAACAAAGATATTTCCTTTTAAGGTTCCGGGTATTAATAACTGTCCATCATAGTTAAATACAGTACCAGGTGCTGGACCCCAGTCCTGTTCCAGCTGGGCCTGCGTTGTTGGGGCCAGGGGTTTAAAAAATTGCAGATACTGCGCAGTGGTTAACTGACCTTTGGCTTCTCGGATCTGTTTGGCGGTGATAAACCGGCGGTCATTGGTGGCATGGGCAGTTAACTCTTCCATAAAGCTTTTACTGTCGGCCGGAATGTGATCAATCACATAGCCCTGACCTGCCATTGCGGCCAGTAAGAGGCGCACACTTTCCGGCGAATCCAGGCCGGCCGCGCTGCCAATATTGGCGTTTAACGGCGGATAATTGTGAAATACGATGGCGACCTTTTTTTCCGCATTCGGTTTAGACCGTAAACGGGCCCATTTTTCCGCCTTCCGTACCAGCAGCGAGATTCGCTCGGGCATGGGTACATAGGCAGCAAGGCCCCGCTCATTCTGTTCTTTGGTCGCAATTGGTACGGAATGAATAATGCCGTCAAATTCCGGCAAACTCACGCTTACCGAAATCTCCACCGGCGTCATGCCTTCGCTGCTTCGCTCCCAGTCCTGATAAGAGCTAAACAGGGTATAAGCCTGTAGCAGCGGCACATTTAACCGTTGGATCGCCGCCAGCTCTAAAGCCTGGGTCGTAGTCAAAGAAAACTTTATACAGTTTATTAATACATCGATCACAACCCGGCCGTCTTCATAAAAATATTTCTCGAACGCCGCCTGGGCACCGGGGGCATTGACTTCCGGATTAGGCTGGCCGTTGGTGAAGACAAGGACTGCATTCATGTTGCTTTTTTCTATTGCCTGAATGATTGCCTTGTGATAGGCCAAATCACCTAAAATCCATTCATCCCGGTAAAAAACCAGGCCAATAGTCGGCCGCCCCGCCTGGCAAAAGTCCTGTTTATATTGCTGGAAATCCTGATATACTGCCTGGGCCTGCGGATGATAAATACCATGCCAGGGCAATAAACAGGGCTCCTGGCAAGGATAGGCGGCTCCGAAAAATTCACAGTTCAGCCACAGCAGGCAGTGATAAAGATTGTCAACGCCACCATAGGCAAAATAGCGGCGCAGCAGCAATTCCTGCCTTGGGGTAATGCCATATTGAATTATGTCATCACCGGCATCTTCCACTAAAAAAAGGTGCCTGATCTTATTTTGCCGCATAAATGCCGCTGCATTTTGCAAAAACCGGCAATCCAGACCGGTTCCCATCCAGCGGCAGATAACGATAGCGGCAGCCGCCAGCCGGCTTTGCCATTCGTCGCCCCAGGGTGTCGACTCCTGAATCATTTTACTGCTGCCCGGGACCGCCGGCCGTTGCTGCGCCAGCATTTTCTCGGCCTGGCGCCATAAATAAAGTTGGCGGTCAATGTTTGTTAAAAATAAAATGTTACCCATTTTTCAGCCTCCCCACTTTTACCAGCTAGAACCGAAAAAACCACCCGTACCCGGGTGGTTTTTTCGGTCATTGCCGCTAATGCCCCTGACCGCCGGCCTGCGCATTGACAATATTGCGGAAGAGGTTATGCGCCTCTTGCGCCGTCTTGCCGTCCTCTATCGCTTTTTGGGCCTGTATCAGGGCAGAGCGATATTTCTTGTGGGCCGCGTCAGCAGGAATGTCTGGCAAGTTTTTGGGGTCGAAGTCCATTACCTTACGAAAAATCGCATGAATTTCCCCGGACGGTTTCCCTGCGGCTTTCGCCCACTGAGCGTGTTTCTTTGCACTTTCATAGCGTGATTGTGCATGGGGATCAGAGGGCAGCTCATAAGCAGGATGTTTTTTTTCAGTAAGCATGTCTTTACCTCATTTCAAATGTAGTTTTTTTCCATTCTACTCTATATAGCGGTCATACAGTCAATAGCTTAGAATGTATACTCCATACCGACGCGGATATTCCGCCCCGGGGCGCTCCACCATTGTCCAGCCGGGGTTGCGCTCCAGTTATAACGGGCATTGGAGTGCTCTGCATAAAATCTATCAAAGATATTATTCACTTTTACGAAGGCTTTGACGGCTTTGCTGGCCTGGTAATTGACCCCGATATCCCAGACCCAGTAGGTGTTGGCCGGGAAAAAATCATCCACGGCGTCAGCGGTTTGGGGACCTGGCCTGTCGATAATGCCTTTGCCGACAAGCGAAATGTCTAATTTGCCGGCACTGTAATCAGTGCCGACATTCCAGGCACCTTTAGGAACATAGCCGTCCACATTGGCCGCTCTTTGTTGGGTTGCGTCCACATTGGTATGGGTATAGCCGACAAAAGCACTCATGGCGCTGGAAAATTGCTTGCGCAGCTGAATATCCCAGCCGTCGGCCTTCTCATCGCCGACATTGGCATACCGGGGATAAACATAGCCGATCCGGTCTTTAGAATTCCGTTTAAAAATATGGGCCGAGGCCACAAAGGTATCATCAAGGCGGTGGTTAATGCCGATTTCGGACGTATGGCCTGTTTCCGGCTTAATGTTGGGATTGCCGTAGGTGGTATTGTATAAATGCGACGGCGACGGCGGAATAAAGTATTCGCTGCGGCCCAGGTACATATTGGTTTTATCGCTGAATTTATAGCCCAGATTGATACTGGGGGTAGTATGGCTGCCAAAGCCGGAGTTATTGTCATAACGGACGCCGCCGGTTAATTTCCACTGGCCGGTAATATTCCATTCATCCTGCAGATACAGGGCCCGGTTCGTTAATTTTATCCCGTTAAAGGAAATTACCTTATCTTCGGCAAATTCAAAACCGGTCGTCACCAGATGCGTGTCGGCAAAGTTTTTGGTAACCTGATCGGAAATCCTTACGGTCTTAACCTTGGTTGCGTAAAAATCGCCGCTGTCCAGTTGATACAAATCATCGTACCTATTTATGCCGACTGCGAATTGATTGGTCGTGTTCTCGTCCAACCGGGTATTATAAATCACCCGGCCATTGTAATTATCGGTTGTCCCTGTTTTAAACCGGCTGTCCCACAGGGATTGAAATTTGTAATCGGCCTTATAGGTATCATAAGAAAAGATCAGATCCGATTTCCCGCCGAATTCTTTGGTGAGTTTGATGCCTGTCATATCGGCATTCAAAGCGGCCGGTACCGTAAGGCCGCGGCCATCTTTAAAATCGCCGAGCAGCGATTTCTTGGAAATCACCCGCCAGCCCCAGTCCCCCTGCCGTTCTTCGTGCATAAACGAATAATTCTCGCCCTTGTAGCTGCCGCTTTCCAGCTTTACTTGCGAGCTGTTGCCCTCAATTTTTTTGGTGATGATATTGATAACCCCGCCTTTGGCGTCAGATCCGTACAAAGTAGAAGCAGAACCCTTCAGCACCTCAATACGGTCAATAGTATCCAGGTTGGCAAACATCGATGGCGAAAACTTGGCCCCGGCTGAATTCACTTTAACGCCGTCAATTAACACCACAACCTCGTCGGCACCGTTAATTTTCATGCCATTACTGCCATAATACCCGGCTAAGCTGTAGTTGTTGATAATAACGCCAGGTACTTCCCGCAAGGCCTCCGACAGATTGGCATAATGATTTCTTGCAATCTCTTTGCTCGTGATTACCGTAATATTGGCATTGGCATCAAACTCCTTTACCGGTGTCCGCGTCGCTGTAATAACTACCTCATCGAGAAAATAGGTTTTCACCGCTTCGGCCTGGGCCGTGCCAGGCCCCAGGCCGGCCGCAAGTGTCAGGGCCGAAATAATTGCCAGACTCATCGCTTTTTTCCGGGACACATTTTTTTTCATCAACAAAACCCCTTACTCTGCTCATGTTATCTATATAAAAAAACCTTTCCCCCGCGCGGGGGAAAGGTTTTTAAGCACTGCGCCGGTCTGATTTGCGCACACAAAAGACATGGCAAATAACCACTTGTCAGTATCTTTACCCGTCCTATCACTCGTAGGCTGCGGTAATAAAAACAGGCAGTTCTCCTGGCTCCGGTTCATTGCTCAGCCACGTCTTCCCAAACTGACCTTCAGTGACATGTTGTGGCATCGCTCCCCGTTACAGTGGCGGGACCGCATCGGCGTTGCACCGATTTATCTATTAAGCCTTTCGGCACCTGTCTTCCCATTATTTAATTAATCTGCATAGCAGCGTATTTTAACTTCTAAGGTAAACTATATACCGGTTGTATAGTCAAGCCTTTTATACACTTGACAGGCCCTGATTTATCAATAATAATGATTACAATATTAATTGGCTGTACCGCTTTTGCCGCGCACTAAGTCAGGCGTTCCATTATTGAGATAGGAGAAAAGGGAATATGGCAAATGACAAAGAGAATTACATCACCGCCGGCGAGCTGGCTGCGCTCTACGGTATTCCCAAGCAAACATTATTGTATTATGACAAAAATGAATTACTGGCCCCGGCCTTTGTAAACCAGCACGGCTATCGCTATTATTCTGTTTCGCAATACCTCATACTGGAAATTATTCTCAATATGCGTAAGCTAAATATTCCTATCCAGGCTATCAAAAATTATCTCCAGCATCGCAGCCTGGAAAATTTCGAGCAGTTGCTGCTGGACAAAGAAAAAGAATGCGATAAGCTGATCGAAGAAACGGCCAAGATTAAAAGCAGTTTACAGTTGTCATTGAAAACAATAGCGAAAATCCGCAAAACCCTGTTTGATCAAATTCAACTGAACTATCAGCCGGAAAAAACCTTATTTGTCAGCGAATTGTTAACAGAAGGAATGGCTGTGCGGGAACGGATCAGAATTCTGTCAAGGCACAATCAAACCGCCGTCTCCAAAAAGCACTTCAAAGAATTTACCACCGGCTGGATTATTGCTAAAGATGAGTTTCTGGCCGGGAAATTTAATAAAACCATCCAGTATTTCACACCGGTTGCCCATAATGCCGCCAAAAAGCACTGCTTCGTCCGCCCGGCCGGCTTATATCTGACAATGCGCTTCCGGGGGACCTATTATCAAGAGGCGCCAACCGTATATAAAAAAATTATGGAATTCATTGCGCTTAACCGACTGACAATTATGAGCAATATCTATCTGCTCCCCCTGCAGAATCATTGGCTGACCCAGGATACAAACGCCTATATCAACCAAATCTCTTTTCAGGTTGCTTATCCGTCGTAAGCCAGCTGCCGGAATCCAACCGGCGGCTTTTTAGCCTGGTTACTGACCAAAAGGCCTGCCGGCCAAATCGCCGGCAGGCCTTTTGCGCCGCCGCAGGGTTTTATTTAAGTTTATTAACCGCCACATTCCCCCCCAAACGCCACAGGCTGATATTATTTATCCCCTGTTCCCGGGCAACGGCAAGCCAGTAATTTAATGTTTTCACATCAGCATACCATACCTGGTAGGCAATGCCGTTATCCTGATAAGAATACACCAGGCACTGGCTTTCGCCGTCCCTAACGGGCTCCGCCTCGTAAACCGCGGCCAGGGTTTTGGCCTCTGCTTCCGTCAGAAAGCGCTTTTCCCCGTTATCGCTCCACAGGCAGCCGCCGGTGGACAAGGCCAGCGATTTTTCCCCAGGTAAAGCCTGCATGCGGGCCGCTGTCTTTTGGATAAACGCCTTATCGGCCTTTGGCCCTGGTCCGCTGTGCACGCCATAAAGATTATAAGCCATAACCACATATTCGGGCCCCGGGGGAAAAGCGGCGGCGGCAAACGGTGTCCCCGGCTCCAGCACCAGCCTCAGCTTCAAGTCATTTTGCCGGGCTTTGGCATATAGTTTATCGGCAAAGGTTAAAAATAACCGGCCGACTTCTTCCTCTTTCCATATTCTTTCATAATCAATCTCAATGCCGTCAAAGCCGGCCTGCAAGGTCAGGGCGACAATCTCAGCAATATGTTTTTCCATCGCGGCCTCGTCGGCCAGCACCCGGCGGAGAACCTCCGTGTCTTTCATCACCATCGATCCATCGGCGTTTTGCTTGTCATTGACAAAAGTAAGATAGGTTTCATAGCCCGGTTGTTTCGCTGCCAGCTCATTTTTTTGGTCCCTCAGCGCCGGGGGCAGGAACAGCGTATCGTCTTCAGCAAAGTAGGCTCCAAAATAAGAGAGCTGGTCCAGCTTTTTGCCGATTCTCGCCAGGTCTTTTGCGCCTGCCGCCAAATCCCAGTAGGTTAGCCAGGCCGAGCGCCTGGCTGATTCTGTCAGGGTTTGGTTGCCGGCCGACTGGCCATTACAGCCAATCAGGGAAACAAAGACGGCTGCCAGTACCATGGCCTTGCCGATTGTCCAACCATTGCCGTTCATTTACACACTTCCCCTTTGCCTATAAGTTTACAATAAACCAGTTTATCAGGCCGGTCCACAGTTGTCTGACTGCCAGCTTAACCGCCGCCACTCCCTGCAGCCTGCTGTCAAACAAAATTTTTTCCCTGTCAGCCCCGGTATTCCCGGTAATTGTGAGCTGCTCAAAAACGCCGTCATACACATCATCGGCCAGATTTCTCTGACTCCAGCCATAACCGCCCCAGGCCGCCTCAAGATACACGGCGCCCGCCCCGGTTACGGCTACCGTCAGTGCCTGCACCGCGTCTTTATCATCAATCTGGATACTAAGCCTGTCACCCTTAAGTGACAGGGACAACAGCCGGTCGCCCCGGGCATGGACACTGAGGTCAGGCTTGTAGGCTGCCGCTCCCGCCGCCACGCCGGGGACCGCTTCCAGCTTTTTCGCCCGTAAGCGCTCTGTATACAGCTTTACCTCGGCCGCCGAACCGGCATATTTTAGCAACGTCTCCAGTTCCCGCAGCTCGGCCGCCTTCTTATCTTCCGGCATGGACAAGACCTCTTTGCCATCGTGTGTATCCAGGTCTAACCGGAATAATTCCTGTTCGGCCCCGTTATTTTTTTCCGTAACATAAAGAATATTGTTCAGCAGGTATACAGCTAAAAATCTGTTCAGGTTATCATCAGCCCGGAGATAGATCTTTTGCAGTCCCAGTTTATTGCCCCGGAGTTTTACGGAAAGCTTCAGATCTTTAAAATCATCGCTGTTCTGCAAACGCAGCAGCCCGTTAGCTTGCGGCAGGGATGTCAAAATGATTGCTTCCTCCTGAATCTCAAGCGCACCCTGCCGCGTTTCCCAGGCTTTATGCTTGGCGGCATCGCCGGTAACAAATGTCATTTCCTGATTCGTGTCATACTTAATACGCATCAGTAAATGATTGGTGTGCCAGTACGCCTGGGGCTGCATCCGCGTTAAGTCATAGATGCTGCTGTTTCTCTGGTTAAAGCTGAACCCTTCCCGGTTAAAGTTCATGGCAAACAGCGCTTTCATCCAGTACTCATTCACGGCGCTTACCTGGTCGTTATTGCCGAAACTGCCGGTATTGGAGTGCATTAATACATAGGTTCCCGGCACATAGCCAAGGGACTTGGTATAACTGTCGCGCAGGGCTTCATAATCGAACGCCAGCCGGGCTTTCATCCGGTTGTAGCTCTCCTGGGGAATCCCATATTCGTTCCGGATATAGTCCATTAAATAATGATTGTAGCTGCGCCCTAAATAGGGTGCCACCGCAGCGTGCTCCAGGGGGGAAAGTTCTCCCAGGTAGTTGTCATAACGGTCAAATACATTGATAAAGGCGAGCCGGTAGCCATTTGTGCCCATTTCCCAGAAGGTTGTTTTTTCCAGCTCGGCCAGGTCGGCCGGCAGCAGGAATTTTGTATCTTTCTTATTAAAATTCTCCGGATAAGTCAGCATGGTTGCTTTAAAATTCAGGTCTTCCAGGATCTTCTGGGCAAAAATAGCCGTATCCCGCCGCCCGTCTTCAAACAGTAGGAACAAGGCCTTTTCCGGCAGGTCCTGCCCTGACTGATAGTAGTTCACAATATCCTGCTGGGTAACTGTTACATACCCGCAAGCCTGCAGGGCCTGTAAATGCTCGCGCAAGCGCCCGGCGCCGATCAGGTTCTGGCTGCCTGTTCTTTCCACGCCAAAATAGGCCAGGGCAATAAAGCCTTTATCCCCGGCCGGAGTGATCCCTTGCTGCGAATAAGGCGTATATGTCTTAAAGGTATTTAAAGCAGCCAGACAACCGGCAACTACGGCCAGGATAATCAGCACCTGCAGTCCGGTCCGGAACATTTTTTTCCGGTCTTTACGGGTGGTGAATTGTTCATTTTCTCGGGTCATAGGCTTATTCCCTGCTGCTTGCGGCGGTTCTTTTTCGCCAGTTCGGCCAGATCGGCCGGTGTCATGCGTGTTCCCCAGGTAGTTTTCCAGAACGTAACCCAGGCAACCGGCATCTGCCACAAAAGCACAGCCTCATAATACAGGCAAAACCATAATCCGTAAACCCAGGTTGAACTTTTTCTCAGCAGCAGCTGGGCCATACTCATCATCAGGGCCATTAAACACAGGCCAAGCAAAAAGGTCAGCGGCAATACCCGGTGGGTTACAGGAATATACAGCAGGTTATAAATAACAATCAGCGGCGATAACAGCGGCACCAGCAGCCCCATATAAAAGGACAGGGCCATAAACGGTTCCTTTTTCCACATAAACGTGGCGGCAATCAGCGACTCCCGGAGCCAGGACCGTTTCCAGCGCATTTGTTGTCGCAAAAAAACACGGTAGGTGTTCGGCACAATCGTATTGCAGATGGCCGTATCCTGATAACCGGTACGGTTCTCTTTTAAGATAAAATTGGTCATACTGCGGTCATCGCCAAAGGTGGCTTTCTCACCGCAGAACTGTTGATTCAGCCAGGCATCCAGATATTTTACAACCAGTTCCTTGCGATAGCACGAGAGGGGTCCGGACAGACAGGTAACGGCATCAAAATAGCTTTCCGCCGCTTTCATGATCCGGAAGGCGATATAGTACCTGACAGCCTGCATCTTCGTGAGGGCATTGGTATAGGTGTTGGCAACATCGGTGCGGCCGGAAACACCACCCATTTTGGCATCTTTGAACGGCTGGACAATATTCCGGATGGCAAAGGGATCGAGAAAGCTGTCTGAATCCACAAACACAACCAGTTCATGGGCTGCCATCAGGGTCCCTTTGGCCAAAGCCTCCCGTTTGCCCAGGTTTTTTTCCTGCCGGATATAATGCAGTCTTGTGTCAACCGCATAGCGGTGTTCGGTGGCTTTCAGCTCTGCCACTATTTCTTCGATCCGGGCAAACGAGTCGTCGTTCGAGCAGTCATCGACAACAATAACCTCCAGTTTGTCGACCGGATAGTCCTGATTAACACAGCCCAAAATCGTTCTTTGTATCCATTGCTCTTCATTGAAGCAGGGGATTACAATCGTCACTCCCGGCGTATAGCTCTTATCAACGGGAACCGGACGGTAAAATGAGCCGAACAGGTATCTGGTAAGCAAAAAACCAGCGGCAATAATACTATACATATACACCAGCTTGTTAAATTTAAAATAAAGCACGCTTTCGGCCCGCAGCAGCAGGATACAGGCCGTAATCAAGAACAGCAGCAGCGAGGCGGCCGCAAGCATATACCAGTTTTTCTTCCGGTTAGCGTACTGGGCCAGTGATTCGATAAACTCCACACCACACAGGGCTGTTCCGTCTGCGGCCTGGCTGCGGCGGATATAGCGGGCGGCAATGTTGACTTTCATCTCATAACCTTCCGGCATCGACCCCGGGGTTATAACAAACTTCAGCCTGATTGCGGTTGACTGGCTTAAGGCCTGGGCCACATCGGCCGGCACTGCCAGCAGCATACCGCTTGTCGAGATATCGGCCCCTTTACCGGTACAGGTGAATTTTTTGCCGGCCACACTGTATTCGATGGCAACGGCATAATCAACCAGATACCGTTTGCCCTTGTTTTCATTGTCGATGCTGCGGGCCATATCAAGCTCAGCCTGCTCCTGCTTGCCCTGTACCCGGCGCCTGTCAATATGGCTGCGCCGGCCCGCCTTGTCAGGCACCTTGGCCAGCCGCCTGCGGTCCGGTTTAGCAACAAGTAAAATATCCTGTTCGGCTTTGCTTGCTTGCTGATCTAACGTAATCACATTCAACTTCACCGCCATTTCTATGCTGCCGCCCTGAGCAGCACCTGATCATCCCCTGCTGTCCGGTGGCCATGGATTAAAAATTCCGCCTGGCCTGAGCTGTTACATTCAGCGTCTGCCTGCGGTCTGTCTGTGAATAACCCGCAGTTAGATAATCGGCCAGCCGGCCGACCTTAAACTTGGAAGGATCAGAATCCGCTTTGGCTGCATTGGCAGTCAGCAGTATATCCAGCGCCATTGCCGTATAGGCGGCACTGTCGGTCATATGCATGATCACAACCGAGCCTTTTTTCACTTCACCGCTGTTGGTATAAATTCCGTCCTTAATGACATTTACCAGCTGAGGCACACTTTCCGCCCGATAGTCATTGGTACTGCACGAACCGGAAACAATGTAGTCCGAGCCGGCTCCGAGCACGGCCTCAACCCCCGCCTTGCTGATCGCCAGGGTTGGCGGCCGGAAAAACCGGGTCAGCAGCGGCTGGCCATTGAGGGTCATATCGCCGGTGACATCATGCAGTTTTTTATAGGCTAAAGCCAGTTCCCGGCCATATTCCTGCTGATCCTCCACGATCACCTGGCCGGCCGCTTTCGGGTCCCGGACAGCCATCGGCTTATGCTGGTCAGAGTGATTGCCGATATTATGGCCTTCCGCGGCAATCGCCCGCAATAGATTGGGGTTATGCAGCACATTGTTGGTCAGAATAAAAAACGTCGCTGTGGCGTTATGCTTGCGCAGGACATAGAGTATTTTATTAATGGCGGCATCAGTTCCCCAGTCGTCGAAGGTCAGGAAAATAACATTATCCTCGGTGTGGACTAAGCCACTGTTGTCCAGGCGCCGGGCTTCCATTTTCGAAAAACCGCGCGTGCTTTTGCCATAAACGATGTCTTTGTTGCCAATATAGCGCTTGGCAATCTCCGGCAGCATCGTATCCTGCCCCACCTGCAGCCCCGGCCTGTCGGCTCTTACCTGGACAGGGACGGCGGCCGGGTCCACCGGATACTGGTACAGCAGCCGGGTATGGCTAAGCATCTCACCTACAGGCTTGATCCTGTACTGTGAGTCATTGGCAGGATTAATGGCCGGGTTATCGTAGGAGGTGGCATAGGCAATGTTGTCAATTTTCCGTTGCTTGATCAGTACCGCCAAGTCGCCAATCAGCCTGTCATTTGTATAATAATCCATCCTAAAGTGTACAATCTGGCCGCGGGCCAGAGAAAATACCGCTTTGCCGAAAATCTCGGCCATTACCTGCTCGGCCGAGCTATAATCCTGATGCTTGCTTTGCACAACGTTGACCGCCTGGCCGATCAGTCTGCAGTCCAGGCTGGCGACGGCCTCGCGGGTGGCATCGGTTATGGCCCCCCAGGGCTGTTTAATCAGGTTGGTTTCCACTCCAAACTGCTCTTGCAGGATTTTGCGGTTTTCAATAATCACGCTGCGGGTTTCCGCTGCCGTTTCCCCCTCTTTGGGCCTGATCGCCAGCCCGATTTCGTGACCGCCGTCAATAATCTGCCGCAGCACGGCAGGGTATTTTTTTATTTCCGGTTCGGCTACAAAAAAAGTCGCTGTAATGCCAAGCTCCCTTAGTCTCCCCAGTACATCGGCCACAGCGGTTTCATTGGCCAGGCCGCCGAAGGTATACGCGACCGCCGGCTCAGTGGTGAATATTGTCTTAATTTCCTGGGCCCGGTTATCCTCGGCCGCGGCGGCCGCATAAGCGGTCCGGACGCCGAACAGACTTGCGGCCTGGCCCCGCACGAAAGCAGCTATTTTGGCCGGGACGGAAACCGCTGACGCTATATTGGCCGAGCCGGCACCCTGCTGCTGATAAAAGTCTTCCACATATACGGGAGTGTAATCTGCCGTATGCAGGGCCAGGAGCAGCCTCGCCACGGCATCGACAAGCCCTGTTTCCTGTTGGTCTGCTAATGCCGGCAGTGCTTTCAGGCCCGGTTGTTTGTCTATGGCCGGGGTTCCGGTCGTCCGCCCCTGTTCCTTGCTAACCGGCTCCACATTACGCTGCAGCTTAACGGCAATGATACTCCCCGGCCGCAGCTGGCCGACAAACTCCTCGGCGGCTGCCACCGAGGGTATATGGCCGGCGTTAAACAAAACGTCACTGCTGACTACGCCTTTAAACCCGGCGGCTCTGGCTGCCTGCAGCACCTGGTCGGTATATTTTGTATCATTGCATTTTAAAAGATTCGGCCCCTGGCCGGTCACAACGCTGAGAATTTTCCCGGCCTGGCTAAAATCTTTAATCAGCCGCTCCTCCGGCAGCGTTTCCATGTTTGCCATACCGTACAGGCTATAATTTTCCACTCTGTGGCCGGCAGTTTTCATATTGACAACCATTTGCGGATCTTCGGCCGCCTGCAGCCCCCCCACAAAAAAGGTGGCCTTAACCTGATATTGCTGCAGTAAGTCTAATATCCGCTGCATAGTAATCGGGTCCGCCAGTCCGTCGAAGGTAAGGGCCAGCTGCCGCTGCTTACTGCTGCCCCGGCTGATAACGGTCGCTTTCTCCCGGCTCTGCTGCAGTTGTTCCCACGCCCGGGCAATCTCAGCCTCCGCCTGGTAGGCACTTGCCAGCCCGGTACTATTCCGGTATTGGCCGCCAGTCGGCGCCGTAAACAAGCCCTTGAGGAAAATCCCCCCCGCCAGCAGGCAAAAACCAAGCATCACCAGTAATAGGGCTATCTTTTTATTCCTCACGTCGAGTGCACCCCCTTATGCTTACAGGCTCCAGTAGCAATAGCCGTTTTTTTCCATAGTTTGCTGATTAAATATACTTTTCACATCAATAAGGACATGCCGGCTCTGCTGTTCCGGCTGTTTATACATGCCGGCCAGGTCTGCCGGCTGCAGTTCCCGGAAGGGCTGATGGGCCACTAAGAACACCAGGCAATCGGCATCCCGGACCTCGTTTAGCGCTACCGGGTCCAGCTCAAGCTCCTGCTTGCATTCTGTTTGATCGACAAACGGATCAACAACCTTGGCCTTAATCCCATAGGCCGCCAGCTGCTTGCAGACATCGACAGCCTTCGAATTGCGCATGTCCGGACAATTCTCTTTAAAGGTTAGGCCCATAAGATAGATGTTGGCTTTTTTGACATCCTTATCAGCCTGGATCATTTTTTTAATGATATTTTCCGTAACAAAATTGGCCATATTGTCATTAATCCTTCTGCCGGCGGCAATAATCTGCGAGTGATAGCCCAGCATTTCGGCCTGATAAATAAAGTAATACGGATCGACGCCGATACAGTGTCCGCCAACCAGGCCAGGATAAAACCCTAACGCATTCCATTTGGTGTTCATCGCCGCAATTACGTCGGTTGTGTTGATTTCCATGCGGTCAAAGGCCATTGCCAGTTCATTCATAAAAGCAATATTAATATCCCGCTGGGCGTTTTCAGCCAGTTTGGCCGCTTCAGCCACTTTAATACTCGGGGCTTTATAGACCCCGGCCTGAATAATCAGCTCATAGACAGCCGCAATGGCCTCGACGGTCTCGGCATCGATACCGGCCACAATTTTGCAAATGCTTGCCAGCTTGTGCACCCGGTCGCCCGGATTGATCCGTTCCGGTGAATAACCCACCTTAAAATCCCGGCCGCATGCCAGGCCGGACTCTCTTTCCAGCACCGGCACGCAAATATCCTCGGTAACCCCCGGGTATACAGTGGACTCAAAAATAACAATACTGCCTGGCGATAAATTTTGGCCAACTACTTTGCTGGCATTGATGACAGGCGCCAGATTGGGGGTCTTATCGCCATTTACCGGGGTCGGCACAGCCACAATAATCACCCGGGCCGCTTTCAGCCTGGCCGGGTCTGTGGTAAATTCCAGGGCCGTGCTGCTGATTTTTTCATCACCAATCTCCCGGGTAGGATCGATCCCCTGTTGATAAACCTTAATTTTTTCCTGATTATTGTCAAAGCCCAGCGTTTTGACCTTGTCGGCAAAAGCAACCGCCAGCGGCAGGCCAACATAGCCAAGGCCGACAACAGCCAGATAGTCTTTGCGGGCAAGAATGCCCTCTATGCTTCTCATTGCCGCGATTCACCTGCTTACTAGTTAAAAATAATGTGTGATGTGGCTCCACCAGGTTTTGCCCTTTTCCCCGCTTATTTTGTCAGCCAGATCGTAATATTCAATACCACCGACAAAATTTTCGGCCAGGGTATAATTAAGGCCTGCGCCATAGCCCTTAAAGCCCTGCATGGCACTGCCCCTGCCGTTCATTCCATGGGCAATATAAGTGCCCTGGGGCTGGTTATAATATCTGGCAAATATTCCGTAAGTTCCCGGCCGCCAGGTTTTCAACTCACCATAATCAAAGCTGAGTACATAGCCGGTACTCTCCCCCCGGTTATCTTTCACATTGGAAGCCAGCACCATCGCCCCCAGGCCAAAATTACTGAACTGATAGTTTCCGCTCAGTGTGCGGATCGTTGTTGGCCTGTGCAAATTGTCACCGGTCTCATAGTGGTACAGGCCGGCTTCCAGATTATAATCAAAATCAGAATACCGCGCAGTTGCCACAGAGGTTTTGCTTGTATCGTTAGTCTCCCCATAACTCAGCGTATATTCCACAGGCCCGCCAAAGTCAAGGCGGATACCGTTAAAGCGGCTGTCATACACATTGCCTTCGGCCATCAGATAGCCGAAGGAACCCGCTCTCAGGGCGGTTGCGCCGATAGTTCCCGTAACATACAGGCGGGAAAGGCGCAAGCTGTTATTATAATTGTGCAAGCTCTTTTGCCCGTCCAGCATGCCATAGGCCTGCCAGTCCCGGTATATATCGGCATGAAAGCCCAGGCGGGTGCGTATTCCGGCTGCATCCCGCTCCCAGCGCCCGGGGCCGCTGTTTTGCGCATAATGCAAGCGGATTTCACCGTTAAATTTCACCTTGCTGTCAGGATGGTTGCGCCGCTGGCCCACCTGCATGAGTTCATCAAGCAGGCCGGCATAAATTTCCGGCGCAATATAGCCGGCTGCGGGAAACTGCTGTTGGTCAGTACCGGCACTGGCGGCATAAACCCGTCCTGCCGGGGTACTACCGAACGGGTTTTCTGTAAAAATACCGGTTAACGCTGTTATTGCCACCAGGAGGCCTATTAATTTTTTCACAGGTTATTCACCGCCCTGATCCATGATTTTGCCAATCTGCCTTACCTCATTTCCTCGCCGCCGCACGCAGAGATTATGGTGTTGCGCTTCAAGATACCAACCTTTAATAAAATAATAATATTAAATAATATTACTTATCCAAAAAGCAAATAAAAGGACTGCCAGGTTGCAATGCAACCTGGCAGTCATATACAAAGTACGTAGACCCATAGCTTTGCGTCCTTATCTTTCAATAAGTTTGCATAAGAATATATTAAATTACAGCGAATTATCCTCAACCCTATTGTAGTAGTATTTTATCATCATTACCCGCTAGTTTTCAAGTTTTATTACATGAAAAAACCTATCATCAAACTTGTAATTTTTACTAATATTTTTTATTCAAACCCATTATAGGGCAAATTGTTTAAGCAGATCATACACAATCAACAAAACAGCCACTACCAATAGCCCGGAAAAATAGCTACGGGTATCACAGGCGTTGATGCGCCGGGACAGCCTTATGCCGGTACGGGCTCCCAGCATTGAACCAAGCAGCATAAACATAACCAGCAGGAAATCGACATTGCCTGCCTGTATATAACGCACAGCACCGTAGCCGCTTGCTGCCAGGACCTGGAGAGTACTTGTGCCGACGGCAGTTTTGGTCGGCATTCCCAGACAATAGACTAATAAGGGGAAACTGACAAACCCGCCGCCAATACCAAGCAGGCCCGTAAACAGCCCTACCAGCAGGCTGAGCAGCACCGGCATCCAAATACTTAAACGCAGTATCTGGGACTGCTCAAATGCCACTACCGGCGGCCATTGGCAGCTCGCAATCCGGTTCCCCAGCCTGGTCTCCGGTTCATCAGTGCCCCGCTGCCGGCTGGCGCAGGCCTCCCGGTACATAAATACAGCGGTGGGAAGCAACAGCGTAAGAAACCCCAGACTGACTATTACATCTGTCAGGGGAACAGGACGTCCGCCAAGCTCAACCATTTGCTGGGCAGAAAAAAACTGCAGCAGCCGGACACCGCCTTCAGCTCCGACCAGACTGGCTGCCGCCGTGATGGCTCCCATTTTGGTATCCAGCATCTTATGCTGCCAGTGTTGGTAGGCAGAAAACAGCGCTGTGCAAAAAATCTGCAGCAAGCTGCTGCCAATAGCCACAGGATAGGACACATGAAATATTACTTTCAAAGACGGGGTTAATAAAAAGCCGCCGCCAATGCCAAACAAGCCTGTGATGACGCCGATAAGATAGCCAAGCAAAATCAGGCCCGGCCAGCCTGTATGCATATGCTCCATCAGAAAAGGGATACGGGACACCCCCTTACGGTTCTGAGACAGCGGCAATCGACTAGTGCCGCTACCGGTCCCTGCCCAAAGTAGAACCGGCGAAAAATACGGAAGGTTCCTGACCCGAGTTTCATCACCAGTCAACTTTGATTTTTATCGCAAGTATTTCTGGCTTCGCTTCTGCGAACAATAACACAAAGGTAAAAGGAGGAAGTATTTTGAATAATGATAAACCACTGCTCGCCGCCATAATCGGCGCATTGTCAACTTTGCTCGCTGAAATCGTTTCCCGCATCATGCTGTATTGGGGTGTTGGCCGGTATAGCATTTATCAGCTTGATAGCATGATATTAACTATGAACAGGCCAAATTTCCTGCTGGGCCTCTATGTAAATTTCGTAATCGGCGGACTGATCGGGATTCTGTTTTATTATACAATTAAGGCCATAGGACAAACAAATTTAATTGTAAAAGGAATTTTTTTGGGGCTGCTGGCCTCAGCGCTGGCCGAAATGCTGTTTTCGGCAGTAATTGAAGGTAAATTTATCGAACTAAGACCACTCGGCGACTACTACCTCCATGTGGCCGGCTCAGCATTTTTTGGGCTGGGTCTGGGATTTTTCTTTCAGCGGTATTTGTTTAACAGCTCTACAGCTGCCAATAGCTAGCCGCGGCCTGCGCGCCTATCCCCGGCAGTTATATCTCCCCCCGTCTACTGTCAACAAAACAGAAGGAAATAACCGGGATTGCCAGTTGCCGGCTCAGGCATATTTCAGGACGATACCTTGAATCAGCTTGCTTGCTGTCTCGCAGAGATCAAGGGTATCTTCCAGATGTAATAAAATTTCTTTCCACTTTATCAGTTCAATCGGATCTTGGACCTGACCAAACAGTCTCACCATTTCCTGCCGGTAGATTTTGTCGCCCTGCTCTTCCATGCCGGCAATCCGCCTGCATCTTGCTTCAATTTTGTCGCGCTGCTGCTTCAGTTTGGGCAGTTGCCCCATCACCTTATCCAGCTGCCGGCCGGCCTTGGCAATTAAAACCGCCAGTTCCATGGCACCGGCCGGCGCCGGGCCGACGTTGTACAAGGCCAGACATTCCACCGTTTCCTTGATCTGGTCAACGATGTCATCCAGCTTTTGCGCCAGGGTGTAAATGTCCTCGCGATCAAAGGGAGTGATAAATGCTTTTTCCAGTAATGCCACAATACGGCCGGTCACTTTATCGGCCTGCTCTTCCACTGCATCCATGCGGCTCATCATGTCCGCAACAGCCAGCGGGTTATCCAGGGCCTCATACAGGATAGCTGTGGCATTTTTTATTTCCTTTGTATTTTCCCGCAGGTGCCGGCAATACTTTTCTTCTTTGGACTTGAGCTTAAAAGGTAGTCCCATTTACACTTTCCCCCTTATCGTCTAGACAGGCCGGCATCTCAGTTGCGAACCGGCTGATTGCAAGATGGTTCCGCTGTTTGTGCTGTTCGCTTTGTAAATGTCGATATCCTGCAGGCTGACGCAACATTCGGCGCCAAAGGGCGCATTCCATCGTTTTCAGCAAATAATGGAATGCGCCCTTGCTCTGATAACAGCCAATCACACGCACAAACTATTTATCCTTTAGTAAAATGTAGTCAGACCATTAGTGTCTTGGCCATGTTATATTTTAGTTTTAGGGCGAGACAAAATGGCCAAGAGCAAGGAAGCGCCGACGACTCATACTGGAAGGGGTCTGCTAGGAGGGGCTGACGCCGCCATTGGCCATTTTGGCCGTCATCAAACTAAAAAGATAATGTGGTCAAGACACTAGTCCATAATCCGCTTCTCGCCCGTAAGCTGCCGGAGCGGCTGGATATCCTGCGTGGCCTCAAGGACGCCCAGAAATTCGCCCTCGCCATCCCGGACGGCAAAATATTGAATATAGACAAATTTTTCTCCCATTTTTATCCAAAAGGCTTCCTGGTCCTTCTTACCGCTTTTTAAATCGGCGGCAATTTGCTCAACAATGTGGACGCTGGCTGGTGGATGGCAGTTCTCCACCTTGCGGCCGATAATGGTTTTTGTCCGGTGAAAGATTCTTTCTTTAGAAGCGGAAAAAAACTTCACTATTCCGTCCTTGTCCACAAAAGTAACATCAACAGGCAGATGGCTGAAGATATGCTCGATTTCCTTGGGGGTCAGCACGCCGGTGGCGAACTTTATGTATTTGCCGGCATTGCGGGAAGTCAGGGCGGCCGGAACCTCCGCCTGGCTTTGCCCAGCCGGCTGCCAGCTGATCTGCGGTTCAATCAGACAATAGCCAATTTGATCGCTGTCTTCCTGAATCGCCAGCCAGTCATTATCGCTCAGTGTTTCCAGCAGCATCGGGAATAAAATTTTATTTTCCTTAAAAATCATTTCCTGCACTTGCTCGATCGCGTTTTCGATTTTGGCACTCAGCTGTGCCTGATCTGCAGGCCGGTAGTGCAAGGCGAGGCGTTTGGCTTCTTTTAGCTGGGCCCTGATTTCATCGTCTACCCCCCACATAACTTTCGGGGGAGCGGTTATGCCGTAGTTTTCCAGGAAAGGAAAAATCAAGTTCTCCTTGCGGCTGTAATGCTTGTCCACATCCCACAGCAGGTTCAGTTTTTCCGCCAGACGGGAAACCTGGGCGGCAGAGTCCCCGGGAGGGGCGGCCTTGAATTCTTCCAGCAGGGGACGGATCTCTTCTTCAATCAACTTCTCCAGCGCCTGATTCTCATCCCGGTAAATATCCAGCGGGTGGCCCGGGGGAACTGCCTCATCCGGCTTGCCGCTGAGGGCTTCTTTGAATACTGCGGCGTGCACATCGCACAGGTTTTGAATTTCGCTAACTTCAATACCTTCATCAATCAGGCTTTGCTCAATCAGCGAAAGTTCCGCCGGCACCATATCCGCAGCTATGGCATCGAAACGGGGCTTAACTTCTGCCACCGATTTTCCCCGGTGTAAATCCAGCAGAATTTCCTTAATGACCTGCTTACGATATTCACGGTTGTTGATTAACTCACTCATCGAATACCTCCCCCGCTATGTTTATTTTGATGTCTGGCTGGAAAAAATATTCATTATCAATTACAATAGAAACAGCTAGGCTCGGACTGGCAGCGTTCCCTCCCCAGACCGGTTAGGCCTATATAAAATGAAAAGGACGTGACCCGGCGATGATTACCGCAGAGGATAAAATTGCCGACGTGCTGAAGCAATATCCGGGTCTGAAAGAGCAGTTGCTTAAGCGTTCGCCCAAATTTTCCAATTTGAATAATCCGCTAGTGTTCCGCACTGTGGCCCAATTTGCCAGAATTAAGGATGTGGCGAAAAATACAGGCGAGGACCTGACGGAATTTCTGGAGTTTTTAAATAAGCATAAGGATTAAATCAACCTGTGCGGGCTTTTTAAAGGCTCGTTCTTTTTGTATGCTACAGCAAACTTGTCGCAGTTATATTATATTTTATAATTCTGCTCTGGCCGTTTTTTTCCTTTTCGCCGCGATATGGTATGGAAAATTCAGTTAAGTTCACACCGCTCGCAATTAATGTTTGTTTTATAGAATACAAGGGCCGCCTCAAGGCAAAAAAATAACCGGCACAATAGCCGGGGGTATTAGACTTTCTTTAAGCGGCGTATATCGGTGTCAGGTCCCGCAGCTTTCTGAGAAAAATTGCCCTTAGCCGGGGAATAATACTTTTTATCAGGCGGCAAACGCCTTCCTTATTTACTTATCTTTGCTCAGAATAGTTTGAATTTTATTTATCTATTCCTTGTTCACGCCCCCCCGTACGTATATAATTAGAATATCAACTGGCTAAAACTTACAAAGGAGCTGTTTACCGTGAAAAAAATATTATTAGTCATCGCGATGTCAATGCTACTGTCATGTGCTGTCGCGTCCGCATCCCCTTATACCGATTTTGAAAGAGGCACCTCGTCCGCCGAAATCGGCATAATTCGCTCTGAGCTAAAAACATCCGATGGCGGTGGTTCAATTGACTGGGACAAAAAGACCAACTTGGATTTTGGCGTCACAACAGGTCTCAGTGACAAATTTGCCCTGCAGTATAAATACCAAAACTTAGATTCCAGTAGCACCTATTTGTACGGTTATACCGGCAAAGTGGACGGCAAAGTGCATGAACTCAATCTGCTATATAAATTAGATCCCCATGCTTACGCCTTTCTAGGCATACAACGGTTAAGCGGCGATTTAACTATATCGGGATCAGGGTCTGCCGACATTGATTCTACGACGGTTGCGCAAATTGGCGTTACGGGAGTTACCAAACTGTCGGACAAGCTTAACGGCTGGGGGACCATTGCGTTAGGCGATGACAATTATTCTTACGAGTTAGGTCTTGGGTATGGTCTCGCGGCAAACACAGACCTGAATTTGTTCTATCGTTATAAAAAATTCGACAACCTTGAGTTTAAAAACTCCGGTTATGAATTCGATGCCAAAAGCAAAGGCTTGGGCGTTAGCGTTACCTATAAATTCTGAGTTTAATATGCCAGTTGATAAAAGGAGGGGGAACCCCTCCTTTTTTCTACGCAGACAATGGGGGACGTCCAGACTGGCGAAAATAGCCTGACGTCCCCCATTGTCATACTGTTCATCACAAAGCCTTCCCGCCAAATTGCCGGAAGCTTGAATTTCTTATGGTGCACCCGACCGGAAGCGAACGTGTGCGGTCTTTTTTATTGCTTTAAATTAATACCTATGTTTATAACTTAATAAGTAGTTACAGGGGGTTGCATAATAATTAGTGCCTGTATGGCTTACAATATCATTTCTATCCAACAGATTATCTATAGCTAGGGAAACTTCGTTATCTTTGTCCATGCTGTAGGTGGAGCTTAGGCTGGTCAGAAAATATGGCTTTATTTTCATAGAAGGCGCAGCCGAGGGCGTGCCGACACGTTCTGTTAAATAGGTCCCGTTTAAGCTTGTACTCCATTTATCTTTTTGATAACTTACTCCGCCAGTCAACTGCCAGCGTCCATATTTTCTGTCCCAATACTCTTTGGCAGCAAGGTTATGACCTTCGGCTTTTACTTTAGGATTTCCATAATTAATTCCCCAGCTATACGACCACCCGTTTTCCCCGCTTATATCACAGGTTAACTCAACACCGGTGTTTTTAAAAGTTTCATTCTTATATTTTGATATACCAGTTGACGGCTCCCATGTTGCACTAATATTATCTTTAATATCAATATGATATACCGCAGCCTTCCAGCGATGACTGTCATCAGCTTTTTTCCAGCCAACTTCATAATTGGTGCCGGTTTGGGGCTTTAATTCCGGCGCCGGCAAAAGATTATAGGTGCTGCCGTACATTTGGTTAAAGGTAGGTAAAATGAACGACTGGCCAATACTGGCATATACCCTGTCCTTTTCACCTAATTTATGAATAAATTGTCCAGATGCGCTAAAATTACTATAATCTGCATCCTTGTCAGCACCGGCAGTCCAGGTTTCACGGGCACTTAAAATAAACGAATTTACAGCATTCAGCTTTTGTTCCCATTGTCCATACACACCAAAAACTTTTCTTTCCTGTTGCATATAGGTAGTCGCATTAGCTTGCTTAAAATATTCATTTTTATAATTAAAGCCAAAAACAGTATTGGTCCTATCATTTATCTGCCAATGCTTCTGGGCATCAAGCCCGTAAGTCCTGTCCTTTTGATCAGTCGCATCAAGCGATGGGCTCAGGACTCCTTTACTGGAATAATTGGTAAACCCTCTTGTAATAGGCTCGTTTTGATTATAATACAAACTGGCCTGCCAATTTTCCTCACTATATTTAAGCTGCGCTATATGGTACTTGTTGGTATAGGTTTTATCATTTTGCAAATCGCCGGCCTGAGCAGCATTGCTGTTTTTCCAATTGTCGCCAAACCATGTTTGATAGCCGTTTTCATTATCCATGTAATTATATAAAAACGCGAAATTATCAGCGAAATTATATTCTAAAAACACACTGTTTTTATCAGAACCCTTAAAGGTGCTGTCCCTATCCCCGGCAGCATCTTTATTGGTTTGAATCTTATCCAGTTTGCCCCATTTGTCTTTACTATAGCCAACATTTAATTTACCTAAATTAAATGTTGCATTATAATTGCGCTGTCCGAAATTACCAATACCTGCCGACACGGTATTTTCAAATTGCTTTTTCATAATAATATTTACAACGCCGCCCATGGCTTCGCTGCCATATAAAACAGCGCCGCCACCTTTTACTATTTCCACCCGTTCCACATTCTCGACCGGAATAGAATCCAAATAATATTTACCAGACATATTAATCGGGATTCCATTTATTAATACCAAGGTGCCATTGCTTACTCCGCGGATAGTAATTGAATTTGACATAGTGGAATAGGGATTCCCGTTAGGGCCATATGTAGTATAAGCAAGGCCGGCGACTTTTTGCAAAGCCATGTGTATATTCTCAGCACCAGTATTTTTTAAATCTTGATTCGTCAAAATGGTAGTGGATGCAGGAACATCAACATCTGCTTTCTCATAACGGGTAGCCGTTACTACTATCGAATCAAGTGTAAAATCCTCTACTGTTTCAGCAGCAAAAACGGCTGTGCCGCCCCCACAACATAAACCGGCAACAATGGCCGTCAGCAGCATACGGCTTTTCAGAACTGTTTTCTTTTTCATCAGCATTCTTCCTTTCAAGATAAAAAAATATCTAGTGACTATAACCGAATAAATTAAGGCCATTTGATGCCAGAAGAAAGGAGAAGTAAAAATGGGAAACTCCCGGTTATGGCAGCCGGGGGAGGGATTCTACAGCATTGATCCAAATAAAAACTCCTGGTCTAGGACCAGGAGTAAATGGACAAGCTGCGCAGACTCACGTAGGAACATTCCCAAGCAAGCAAACGCCAAATGCAATCTCCACCCATCACTCGTAGGTAAAACGGCGATCATCAGACAGGCAGTGCTCCTGGCTCTGGCTCATAGCTCTCCCGCACCTTCCCAAGACTCTTGTCCCAGTGGCATATCTTCGGGTTTGCTCCCCATTACAGTGGCGGGACCGCGTCGGTATTGCACCGGACTTCCCTATTAAGCCCTAAACGGGCACCTGACTTAGCGATATGTAATTCATATTAAGGTAAACCACTTAACTCATTATCCACCTCATCCTATTATTTGGGGCAAAATATGACAAGTATAGTTGCCTTTTGGAATCTATCTGTCAACATGCACCACTTACTCTGGTTTATAAGCGTAAACTATATACCGGTCATACAGTCAAGTCTTTTTTTCCAAGGCCAGAATCCGGTTGCTTGGTACGGATATCTATTGGCATACTACTAATAGCCTTTAATACACGCATATTCTCATTGACGTTCAGCATGACGCTAGTTCCTCTGCTCCTCGCTCCGTTAATCCTTTATCTTGCTGCTATAAATCAATTATAGTAGTTAGATTATTACAATGCACCCTACAAGGTAATTCGGAAACAAAAAAACGACACGGCAAAATCACCGTGTCGCTCTCACCTTAGCCCATTATGCTCCTCCTAAATTGTAGTTTTAGGATGGAGCAAGGCTATCTCACAGCATGTTTGTTATGCGATAAGCCTTTGCTCCGCATAACACCGACTCCAAATAATATAGGATGATAAGCCAATTTCCTTTCTTGATTTTACCTCTCCCGATTTTTACCTTTTGCAAACCTGCGGGCCTTCTTCATACCACCTACACTGCTAAACATTTCATTCAGCTTCGTAGTTTCAATTTGCTTGAAATTAAGCCCCTCGTATTTTGCCTCTTTCTTTAGTTTTTGATAGCTTAACAGCCTTTCGCCGGAAAGAGTACCGTGGCCAATCGCTTTTTGCACCGCACAACCCGGTTCGCTGGCGTGCGTACAATCATGGAATTTACACATAAACGCCAGTTCGTCAATATCGGCAAAGGTTTTAGACAGATTAGCACTTTCCAGGCCAAGCGCTCTCATTCCCGGCGTGTCAATGACTATGCCGCCATTTTTCAGCAGAATAAGCTCGCGCCTTGTGGTCGTGTGCTTCCCTTTATCGTCATTTCTAAGTCCTTTGGTATCCAGCTTATCTTCTCCAATTAAGCGATTGATAAGAGTAGACTTGCCAACGCCTGATGAACCGATAAACGCGATTGTTTGGCCTTCTTTAATATACCGCATTATCTGGAAATAGCCGTCCTCACGCATGGCCGTGGTAACAAGCACAGCGGCGCCAACGGCGACAGTATCCACTTCATGGAGTTTTTGTTCCACATCGTCAGATAAATCCGATTTAGTCAAAACGATAACGGGAACTGCTCCACTATCCCAGGCGATGGACAGATAGCGCTCCAACCTACGCAGATTAAAGTCGTTATTCAGCGACATACATATGAAAACCGTGTCGATATTACTCGCCACAACCTGCTCGTCGTTTGCTGTTCCTGCCGCCTTTCTGATAAAGACGCTTTTTCTTGAAAGCACATGATGAATAATGGCATTCCCGTTTGCGCTTACCTCCCGGTCAAGCATGACAAAATCGCCTACCGCCGGAAAATCAGATAGCGTTTTCGCCCCAAAACGAAATTTACCGGACACCGCGGCCATCATTTCACCGTTTTCGCACATTACCTTATATAAATCTTTCGATTGCGAAAAAACACGCCCAACATAAAGACCATTAAATAAAGTAGATTCAGCCGCAAACCTATCGGTGAACCCTAATTTTTTCATATCTATTTTATGCAATTTTTTATCCTCCTGAAAGTTATAGTTATAACTTATGGGAGGTTTTTGTATCGTCTAATTTACACAAACCTCCCGGCTTGCTACAATCTCCGCTATACCATATTTAAACATAAACCTGTATCTCCTTAACATTAATTTTTATGCTTCATCAGCATTTTACCACAAAAACGCTGGCAAGAAAAGCGTTTGCGGATATTGTCCAAAGCATAAAAAAGCCTTCTCAATAAAACTGAGAAGGCTTGGTTTTCCTCTGGTGCGCCCGGCAGGAATCGAACCTGCGCACCCGGTTCCGGAGACCGGTGCTCTATCCCCTGAGCTACGGGCGCGTTATGTTGTCTTAGCCACGAATAAGATTATACGTGATCTTAGGCTCTCAATTGTCTCGCTAATGTATAGCGTGTAACCCCTTGAATTCCTCCCGTAGTCCTATGCTCTATCCTCACTTGAAGAATTATAGCATACATAAGATATTAACGCAAGAGAGTAAAATAAGTATTTTTTATGTATTGCCTCCTCGCCTAACCTCATACCCCGCTCAGGGGCGTACCTCTGCGCTGCCCTATACTGAGTAAGAGTAAAAGCGTGCGACCCTCCCCATTTTTCTTTAAATTCATAATAACTTTCCTTGTTATTTCTGCCTGGGTTCTATACTCTTGTTGTCAATAGCGGCCCTTTGATATGGCGATAAGTTTTCTTTAACTTGCTCCACTATCGGCAAATCCCTTCCGCAATATCTGCAGACTTTAGCGTCTGGTTTAATCAACTCAGCGCAAAAGGGACATTTTTTCATTCCTTCACTTATTAGCTGATCCTCTGTTGGTTTAATAACAAATGAATGAATTAATGCTACAATGAATAATGCTGCTCCATAAATCCACCACAAGATAAAGTCTCTGCCCTTAGACTTTGCAATAAATGCTGGAATGAGTCCTAATAACGCAGCGTAGATAAATAGTTCCATTAATCATCAATCCTCTCATATCATTGCTTTAGTTTTATTATATGGTTGTCATTATGTCGAATTTTGTTATTTCCCAAAACGACCTAAAGCTATTATCAGATTTCAAGCAAATTTTAGTACATAAACTGGGCGTTCATAATACGTCCGTACCTTTGCAGAAAAACCAGTCTTTGGAATAACGCAAGACACCAAGGGTATGCCTGCAGCAACAAAAAGAAAAAGCAGAGGTTTACACCCCCGCTCTACCGCTTAACTATAGCCCTACATTAGCCGCTGCATTATTTTTAAATAGTGTAGCTTCTTGAATATAGCCTCTCATGACCGTTGTGGACTTATGCCCTGACTGTCTCATGATGTTTCTTTCATCTATACCACAATCAGCAGCAGTAGTGATGAATCCTGATCTTAAGCTATGACCTGCGTATTTACTAGCGTCTAACCCTGCTTGCTCTGCCAGCTTCTTCACGATTAAAGCGACAGCCTTATCGGTCATTGCATTAGGTTGTACCTGGCTATGTCTGTTGATACCTCTAAAGATTGCACCTTCGGTTATACCTGAGACATTCATCCAATCAAGTAATGCTCTTACTGGACATGTATCAGGATTGCTGCCATAAGGTATACCTTTCTTAGTCCCCTGTCCTTCCTGGTCTGTCTTGCTGTGCCTTAATGTTACCGTTAGGCCATTTCTGTCAAAGTTAATATCTTCTACAATTAGGCTTACAAGTTCTGATCTTCTAAACGCGCCAGCAAATCCAATAAGTATCAATGCTCTATCCCTGATATCTATCAACCTATCGCCTAATGTTTCAATCATTAACTTAACATCATTAATAACGGCAGCTTGCTTCTTATCAGCCATAGTCCCTTTTTCTCTTTTGATACCCTTAAGCAATGCCTTTACTGCAAATGCTTGTGTAGGTGTCTCATAACCTGCCGCTTGATGAGCTTGGCTAATTGCTGAAATTCTTCTATTGATAGTTGATACCTTCTTATCCTGTGCTAATCCGGTAATATAACTAATGATAGTTCTTACGTCTGCAGGTAGAGGGGATACATTAGTCATTGCACAGTAGGCCGTAAAATCAGCCCAGTCAAATCTATACGACTTGACTGTGTTATCAGCCTTGGACTGTGCAATATACTTTCTAGCTTGCTCAGAAAGTACCTCTGTTGAAATTCCTTTAACAACCTCTACCAAATCAGCCATTAGATTTACCTCCGATTTCGCATTTCTAACTTCCTATAACTTTATATTATCGGAAGTTATATTCTACCTAAATAATACCAAATAAGAGGCATAATGTCAATGAACGTTAGTAATATTCAACATAATTATTAAGAAACTTATGAAGATAATTTTGATATATGCTTTTTACTAGAAAATATTTGTAATAAATCTAGGAGGATATTCCAAAATAAAATTTAAATTACAGTCTATAATATTGTAAGAAAGTAGAGAGCAATTAATGAATATTACTAATCCGCTATATCCTGCATTAGCTAACGTGTATTCAACCTTGAATACACTAAACGGAATACTTTATCAAACTACAATACATCTAGATAAAAGCAAGAATGTATATGAAACGAAAATTAAACTAAATAAGTCATTCATTGGCTCATCATTAGTTATTAGCGATTTAACAGAATCTCCCGGTCATGGCTGGCGCGAACATTTTACATCTGGCAGCTTCAGTGCAAAAGGAGAAGAAATACTTAAAACTATTACTGTAATTGTTCAACGCCACTGTGCTTGGTCAGTGGCACAAGGATATGAAGCGTTTGAAACATTCCTTTATGATATTATTTCGGCATATCTGGCATTCTGCGATAATTCTAGAATACAAGACCCTAACGAACCATTACCGACAACCCAAGAAGAATGGAGAAACTATATTTGCACCAATAAAAAATATCGCAATAATAAAGATATCTTTAAATTCATTCGGAGAATTGCCCCTCAGTTAGCGTTTTTCGAGAAAAATAATAATCGGAATTTAGACCTAAATGAATGGTATTGGGTAATTTCCAACATGAGACATGCCATCGTGCATTCAAACTCTAACATAAAAAGTGTTAAAGGCTGGAACAGCCAAAAAAGAAAAATCCTTGAGGTACATTTCCCAGGCAAATTAAAAGAAAATACTTATGGAATTGAATTAGATTTAGAACATGCTAAATTTGCGCTTTGCTGTTTGGGAGAATATGCGTTTTTAATTTTCAAACAACTTTCAATTGTTGCCGATCATAAATGGCAATTATTTAACAAAGACGAATAGCGCAAGCAGCACAAAAAAAGAGGAACAAGAGAGTCAATCCCCCCCCTTGTTCCTTTGAATGATTTATCAACCTTAAAAATCGCTTGCAGTCATATGTTTTGAATCCTATTTGCCTTTTTTAGTTTGAGCTAATGCAGTCCCTGCAACAGATTTAGATTTTTCACTAAAACGATTATCGCGTAGAATCTTAGATGCAGTGGTTGCCACTTTAGGACTGGTCTGTTTTTTATTCACTAGTTTCACCTCCCCAAAACACAATATAATGTATTTTCATACACCCTATTGTACTATATATAGTATTCCAGAACAAGTGTTTTATGGTAACTTTTCCCCAAATTAATTAACAACACCAGAAAAAAGTAATCTACCTTTCACTTTCATATCTCTACCCGTATCGACTTAAGTTCACCTGCAATCATATCAGCTATCCCTTCGGCCATCACATCAGCAATAGCCTCCTCAATCCCATGGATAGAAAAATTTATTTCCTCCTCAATTATGTGCATGGCCTCCTGCGGCATAAACTCAGGCTTTCTCATGCGCTCCAATGAGCGACCTTTGGCTCTACCGTCAGAATAGGCTAGTTCACCATCAGCATTCTTATACCAACCTCTAGCACGTCCTGAGACATCATAGCCTCTCCTATCTGGATTCCATAGTCCCGACTGCATGTATTCACTCAGATAAGGATTGTTTTTATCCATTAGTGAACCTTTGCCATACTCAAGAATGTAAGCTTTCATGCCACTTGCTTCGATCTTAGATATAATAGTATCCAATGTTAATACAGTAGCAAAGTCAATCTCTGCTTTACCCTCTAAAGAAAATCCGTTATATCTGTTTTGTACTCTTCTAACTATACCTTCTGAACATTGGTAAATAACACTCATGGCTAATTTATAAATATCTTGTTCGTTCATCTAATCATTCCTCCAATTAAAATAAGGGATGCCTCGTTTGAGACACCCCCTTTAACTTCTTTTATTCCATCACAGGTAAGTCAAAATATATCCTTATGACCTGACTTGCGAATTCACTGTCAAGATACTTTACAATATCCTCTCGTTCTTCTCTACCGTCCAAGGCAAGATAAACTATATCTAACATTGCTTCTTTAGAATCTTCATCAATACAATTATTAATTATATTTACTGTATCAATCCTCTGTAGTAACTCCATTGCCTTTACAAAGTCGGTAATTAAGTAACTATATGCAGTATGTTGGTTTCCGTTTCTATCATTAACTATAGTTCCACTTTTGACTTCTTTCATACTATTATCCATCCTTCCAAATCCTATTAAATTAATGAACGCTACTTTTGCCATATGTATATCGAAGGTATCAACATTAGTCCCTTCTTTAGTTGCGTACTTTAGTAGTTTCTGTAGTTCTTCCTTTTGTTCTATTAATGTGTATTCTTCAACAGTCCTAAATCTTTCAAACATAGTCCCGCCCAACATTAACATATCAATTACTTTAGTTATTCCTTTAGTTGCTTCTCTGGCATCTTTAAGTAGCATTGGGTAAATTTGATGTTTGTTCATGTGTCTGTCAATTAAATATTGGTTATACATAGGATCAATCCTTTCTAAATATCAAGAGGAGCTTCAATAGCTCCTCTTTTTAACGCCTATAGCCGAATGCCTGTGATTTCGCTAACATTTCATTAAATTCATCCATAGTCATTTGCTGTTGTATCATTATAGGTTGAGCTACAGATGTCCCACCACCGCTATCAGGTTTATTTAATAGTGCCAATATAAGTTTATTCTGTTGTTCCATTAAGGCCGTCTGACGTTCTAATTGTAGCTCCGTCATTCGGTTTTGATTCTGTTGTGAAGCTGCAGCTACCTGTTGTGGCAGTTCAGGATTCTTTAAATAAGGGACATAAGGAGTGTTAATCATCCCTAATTCTTTCCCTGATTGTAACCAGAGCTGCCTACCTCTTTCCTTATGATCTTCAAGAGGGATTATAGCCTCACGCTTGTTACCTTCACGTATCCAGGAAAGCTGTTGCTGGCTACCTATGGAACCCTTAGCGTTAGCGGCAACAGTTACAGGAGCAAGGTTGAAAGTAGGTAATTTAGAACCACCAAAGAGATTAAACAAAGAACCTAGTAAACTCGGAGTGCTATTCTGAATTCTAAACAAGGCTTTAATAGCATCATTGGCTAAATCATTCCATTGTTTGCCCCAAACTTGACTTAAAGACTGATTTTGAATCAATATATCAGAGGCCATACTGGCATACTCTGAGCGAATACTATAGAATTTATCTCCTAGTTCATCAAGCGACTGTTTAAGAGATTCTACGTGATTCCTTTGTTTTAACAAATCTTCTTCAGAATGTGGACTATCTTGAATTTCCTTAAGGCGTTTTTCAGCAAATGCCAACTCTTCTACAGCATACCTTTGGTTGATTATCCTTTGTTGATTTTCAGTAGAGAACCGCCCTAATCCGATTAATTCATATTCTTTGTTATATCCTAAGTTTCTCATTTGTGAATCATAAAGAGCAACCGCATCACTTATAGCAGTCTTTGCGGTATCATTAGCGCCTTTCGTTGCATCTTTCTTTAAATCAGATACTTTAGTTTTTAGTTCGTCTGCCAGGTCAATAAGTTTTAATAATGTTTTCTCATCCTGAACATAGTCCCGGTATGACAATAACAATTCCTTTCGCTCTTGTGTGGATAAACTTTTCCAAGTTTCTTTACGTTCCTTCAATGCATTAACCAAAGTTTCATTATTGGCTACAATATCATTGGCTTGCTGTGTATAATCATCTGCTAGACTTTCCATCTCCATAGCTCTAGCCATTAAATCTAAAATATGATTATTCATTAATGATAACTTGTGATCTGTAATATCTGCTGATACTCCAAATATATCTTGCTTTGTGTTTAATCTATCTAAAGCAGCTTGATAATCATCTGTAGAACGCTTTAAATCTTTAAATAATGCATCAACTTCCCGGCCTTTCTGAAGTCTGAATAGTTCGGCTGATTTATCTGCAGGTTCTTTTAAGTTATTACCTGCAGTATTCTTTTTCTTACTTCCGTCCTGTTCCGGAACTTCATCCCCTCCTACCTTTAAGCCAGTGGCACCAGGAACATAAAGACCACCTAAAGACGCTGCAGTACTACCTTTGTTTGCATAGAAAGATACAGCTTTGTTCTTTATTTCTTCTGCCTTGGCATTAGCTTCTTCAGCTTCTTTTTTAATTTGGTCAGTTACAGCAGCTATGTCCTGCCCTTCGGGTACTACTATACCGGCGATTTTCCATTCGTCTTGTATTTGACCATCTGCAAGGCTGTTAAGGTAATTTGTTTTGTTGCGGTAATACTCAAACATAAATCTATCTATTTTACCTAACGCCTCTCCTATAGCGTCTGCAGCTTTGTCGAATGCAATCGCTTCATTGTTAATAGCGTTAACACGCTCATTACAGTAAGTAATAGTATCATCAGCAAGTTTCCTTTGTGTAGTTCTTAGCTCATCCAATGAAGTTTGTATTGCTAATGCCTTTTGCGAATGTGTTTTTTGTTCCTGAGTTATTGCTGATTGAATATCATCTGAAGCTTTAATGCGTTCTAAACCTGATTCACCAACAACTTTTCCTAATTCTTCTTCAGTAGTTTCTATGATCTTCAGAAGTTTGATTCGAGCCTGTTCATTATCTCCAACTTTAGCTACCTGATCTTTAAGTTGAATATAAGCACTGCCCAAAGTCCCTATATGTTCTACTTGACGTTTATTCATGTCTAATTCCTGTTGCTTCACACTAATCATATCTTTAGCTTTTTGCTCAAGTTGTTCTGTTTTACTTACAGATTCGCCAACATTTGCGGCATAGATTGCTGTGGCAGTACCTGCTGCAATGATTCCAGCCAATAATAAACTAAAGCCACCTGTTGCGGCTGCTGTTGCTGTTCCAAGTGTCCCCATTGCTCCGGCTGCTCTTGTTGCTGCTCCTGCTTCTGCAGTCAAGGCCACGGTTTCTGCTGTAGTAGTTGCCACATTAGCGGCCTTAAGAGCATTTAAGCTTACCATTGACCCTTCAAGGAATGTGATTGCCGTTTTAACTCCATACAGTATAATCGTCCACTTAACCATTGAGCCAACTACAGAATAAACTTGAGTAGGTATTTGCTGTAGTCCTTTTACAAAGTTTGTAGCATCATCTAGCCAGGTCTTAATATAAGAGGCTGCTCCTGACTGACCACCTGTCATTACCAATGATTGCAAAGATACTTTTAATTGTTCTGCCTTGCGTATGATAGTATCCATTTGGTAAACAATCTGTTGATCTGTGAATCCTGCTGAGTTAATACTAACACCTAATAGCCTTATGTACTCGTTAGGGTCCGACATAAGCCCTGCCAAGCGGGAAACCTGATATTTTCCCCCGGCCCAATCTCTAAAGGCTTCTTCAAGGTTCGTCTTAACAGCAGGAACTTTAATCATAGTCTCAAGTAAAAGGTCTGTAAGTTTCTTGAAGGATTTTTCCCCGTTCTCACCAACTTTGTAAACGCTAATACCCAGCTTTTCAAACTCTGCAATAGCTTTGCTGCTATGCAGGCTGTTCGCTATGGCCTTAATGCCGTTGCCAACCAAAGCCCCGCTTTGACCTGAATTTTTTACAATTGTCCCTATGAGTGCGTTCAGTTCATCAAAAGATATTCCAGTAGCATGAGCGGCAGAAGCACTGCGCATATGGGCTTCTGCTAAGTCCTGTGCAGATACTTGGGCATTGTGGCTAACTGCTGTTGCAGCATCCATGGCATGAGTAGCAAAATTAATAGCGTTCCCCTGTTGTTGGAACGCTGAAATAGTTGATTCAATATATTTGTTTGCTATCGCAGGATTAAAATTATCGGCTATAGATAGCTTGGCAGCAATATCAGTAAGCTTCATCGCTGTTCCTGTATCTTTATAAACCCGACCAACTAAGCGCAAGGATTCAGTTATAGAATTAATTTCTAAACCGTACTTCTGAGCTACAGCAAGTGATTCTTTGACTATTTGATTATAAGCATACTGATTTTCATGCATCTGAGGTAGCACTGTCATTAGCTGATTATACTGTTGTTCTAAGTCCGCAAGCGTCTTAATTGAAGCATAAGGAACACCTATAGCAGTTCCTAGTAAAGCACCTGATAACATATAACCTGTGTGGTGTTTCATACTGCCCAAGGTTCTCTCAAGTAATCCCGCATTCTTATTAGCCAGCCCTAGAGTATTACTAAAGGCTTTATGTTCGCGGTCTAGCTGTTGAATCACAGGAACCAACCCTTGATATTTTTTAAGATAGTCCTGATTACCTGTTTCCTGAAATAATCTATGATACTTCTCGGCCTGGAGGGTTAGGTCTGCAATACCCTTTTTATATCCATCAACAAACTTGAGTATTCCTGAATTATTAGTACCTCCAATTTTACCTAATGATTCATTGATTGCCTGCCCTTGTTGATTAACGATTTTTTTTGCATCTAATAGTTCTTTTTGAAGTTGATCTGATATCTTAGTATTAGTAGCTTTCCTTTGTCCGACCTTGGAAAACTCCTCTTGAATACTTTTGATATCAGCCTTTAGTTTATTGATTCCTGTAGCTATTAGATCGAATTCTATCTTGCGGTTTTCGCTCATATAACACACTCCTATTATGTATTGTGTAGGTAAAACATTTGTTCCTGAAAAATCAGGAGCGACCTTTAATGACATAAAAAATAACCTTACGAAAAGAGTAAGGTTTAACACTAGAAAAACGCTGGAAGATTCCTTATAGATACTAAGGTTTTTCAATTCATACTATTATACTAGGAATTAACATATAAAATTGTATAACTATGCCAAGTAACTAACATTAGTAAAACATTGGTATCTATTGATTTCTCTAGTGTTTGCTTTATATGATTATCTGATTGAAACTGAGGGTTTATGTATGATTTCTGCATATTTTACATGGTTCTTATCTTGGTTCACCTAATACACATTAAGACCAATTCAAGGTGTAAGATCATAAGTAAATCAATCCAAACAATAAGCGCAGTTCGCTTATCCTGTAGCGTTAGCGGAAGGATAAAACCCCTTACTATAGTTTATAGTTATGTATTGGTTACGGATTGCTTCGCAAACTTTATCGCTACGCGCTAAAGTATATTTCTTGACCAAATATAAAAGTGATTATCGTATTATGTTTTTATCTTGGATTGATTTAATCAGGCCGTAAGGCCATTGACTCCGCAGAGTCAATTACTCCTACTTAGGTATAAACTATAGTATGGTGTTACGGTATACCTTTCGCTGACGCTACAGGTATGCGCTATCGCGCTTATTGTTTAATCAAATATAATAGATTTATCTTTATGATATTATCCCCCTGTTTCTTTCTAATGATGACCCCCTTGGAACCCTTGATTTTCCTGGGTTTTTCAAAAGAAAAAAGCAAAATATTTGCTTTTTTTTCATTAGACTGACTTTGGTATGCCTAAATATCTTTTAAGTATTCCCCTCATACGACTGCTAGGAACATATAGTCTTATCTGATTGTTGTCTCTAATGGCTGACCTGAATATAAATTGTATCATTTCAGATAAAGCATACTGATCTTTGATAGCTGTAGTATTAACTAATGTAATGTTCTTCTCAAGAAAGAAATGTCTTACAGATTCATCCATGTATTTATTAATTAAGTAAGCTATTGAAGTTTTATGCCGGTATTTATTGGTAGCACGGATGTTATGTGATAAGAAATCACCTGCTCTCTTTATCGTTAGTCTTTCCTCAAAGTCTTTAAATGTAGTCCATAGATTATATTCTTGTTTTGTATTACAGAAGTTTTTGAAGAAGTTCTCAAGGTTAATCTTAAGTTTATCAAAGTGTTCTTTTTTAGCTTTATTCTTATACCAGGTGCTACATAACGCTGTATTACTTTGCCCTATTTCTTTTGCTGCTTTGGTTTCATAAAATAAAATCAACTCTTTTATCCATGACACGTCATCAGGTTCATTATTATGCTTAATTAATTCATAATTAGGCTTGTTAATAACTTTATACTTTTCCCATGTCAAATTGCAGATGTCAAAGTAAAATCTCATTATCTGACAATCGAATAAATACGTTAGTACATACACTTCATCAAAACAATTAAAGATTTCCGGTGGAAACGTCCAAACAAGTGACTTTCCATTGACAACATAGATTGACTTGTTCTTGCATAGTGTTTTTAACTTCCTTGCCCACCGACCGTCATATACTTTTTCATCATTCCATATTAGACGGTTATCCTCATCAACTGAACAATATCCTTCCTTTATAACCATTTGCAAGTCTGCCGTTGCTATTTCTTCAGAATTTACAATGTCCATAACCTCATCAATAATTAATATGTAATTCTGTTTCTTAAGTAACTCCAATGTAACATGAGTACTTCTCTTAAATAATTCATGTGTTGATACAATGTTGTTTCCGTTCTCTAGTAATTCATGGAAGTTGTTCATTTTAGTGCATACTTCACCATCTTGATTATATTTGGACGGTTCTACAAAGTTAATACAGTCCTCTATCACCCGCTTAAATTCATCAAGATAAGGCGTAATGTATATGTACTTTTTGTTTGGATTGTCATTAATCATTTGAATAGCATAGGAAGTCTTGCCGATTCCCATGATACTATCGATTATTTTAATATCTCCCATGTGTATACCTCACATTTATTTGATTGTAATAAATAGGCAAGAGAAGTTAACAAACTTCTACCCGCCTACTATTTCTTTGTATTTTGTTAAAATGCTTATGTTGCTTATCACTGTTGGTCTTACGTCTTAACTATATATTGCGCTGGAATTCCTAAGAATCCCGTAAAATTCGTTTGTTGTTCAAAAGTTTCGCAATTACTATATACTTTCGTACAATGCCGTTCAACAGTATAAGAACCTTCAACCGTTCCTATGAATCCCACCTCAACATCTATGCGTTTACCTACGGAATCTTTAATAACTCTCAACTGGTGATCGATTGTAATAATTCCATTCCTCCAGTAACCATCTGGTTTTGTCTGTTGGATATATATATGATTACTTGTGCTGCCACTTTGGACGATACCTGTAGATAAATCCTTATTAGCAAAACATGATACTTGATCTGCAAACTCATTGTTACAGCTTAACATTAATGTTCTGCCTGAAGTAAAGTCATTAGGCATCATAGGCCGTACATCAGCTTTAAATGTAGCTTTTCCCAAGTCTAACTCAGGAGCGTCTAAGAAACCTATGAATCTTATCCTATATTGACTAGCGTCTGTAAGAGCCGCAGGATATGGGATATCGAAAATAATAATCTTGCAATCCCGAAAGTCATAACCACCGAATATAGCTGCAGAAAAACTATCGTCAACATTGCTGATTGTTACTTCTGTTTTATCTCCTTTGTTATCCACAGTTTTCTTAGTTACTCCAATTTTAATAGGTACTGCAGTATAAAGCTGATCGCTGAAAGTGATGTCGATATCGCATAGCGCAAGGTATACAGTTACATGTTTTAGGTATAGTTGAATCATAGGAATAAAAAAAGGATTATCCTTTTCTTTCTCTTCTGCTACTTTTATAGGAAGTAATTGCATCGCTTCGCTACACCTCCCATACCTTTCTGAGAATTACACTACCTTTATTTTTTTTAATTAATTTACCTATTACCGCTCACTCCTCTTTAGTTACTAACGTCTGTTACAACATCACCTGTCTGACTTAAATAAATCTTTAGTTCTTCATCATTGGATGATAGGCAGTCATATTCATTTTTCATTGCTTCTAAGTATTCTTTTGTATATTCAAGCTTTCTCCAATCTCCCGCTTGTTCAAGTTCTATTAAGGACTTCTCTTGTTCATAAGTTTATATACTCCTTTGAATTATCTATTGTCTACACTGAAGGTAATTCTAGATTCTACAGCAGTATAACCCGCAGCATACATAAAAGCTGTAAACTCAGGTACAAGCCTGGGACGTACAAAATAAACACCAGATAAAGATAATGCCCACTTTGAATATGCTAAGTCTGATTCTTGATAATACACTGTAGGTTTAACCTTTGGTTCCTCCTGCAGGACTTTCTTTGTCTTGGCTATTGTGACCACTCCTTTGTCAAAATCAATGTATTTAACCCTTGATTTTCCTAGGTTTTTCAGGTAGTAAAAATAGCAGGTAAGGTGTTTGTATCAACCTTTCGTTTTTACTACCTGAAACCCTTAAAAACTATATAAAATATAATTGCGTTAGTTTATCAATAATGTACTGTGGTACTGGTTTTGAACCGGACTCCATACCTGAAATAAACTGTTGATTACAGTCTAATTCTTTGGCTAGTTCAACCTGTGATAACCGAAGAGACTTCCTTACTTGTTTAATGAGGTTTCCTGGTTCAATCTGTTGGCCTACTGTTGGCCCGTAAGCGTAATACTCTCGGTTTCCTATGTAAGTATACTTAATAACCATCAAGTCACCACAAGCACACTTAAGCGACTGTACATAATCATGTTGTATCGTGGTTTTACTACAAGACGAACATTGAAACAAATGTCTTTGCAGCTTAGTTACCTTTGCTTTGGCCTCCGTCCTAGCTTGCTTTAACACCGGATCATCTGTGCAAATCTCTAGTTTAACCTTTGGTTTATCTTTGGCTGGATTTACAGTTTCTTCTATATGTTCTATGTAATGATATTCTGCCTGTGATCCACATGCACAACTGTAGTTATTCCAGAGTTTACTACGCCATTCCTGACCACAGGTTTCACATACAAAGTAATGATTCCCCTGTTCAGAGTCGGCGCGAACGCCTTTTGAATATAATTCTTCTTTGGTCATATCTATTGCACCAATCCTTTGATTTAATAATGTTACTCATTATTAACCAACCTCCAGTTTATTAATTAATTTTGAGTGTATTTTACCTATATTCTTTATTTATTGGTTTTCCTTTTGTAATACATGAGACAGGCACATGTCCTCTAGCTTCTTCATTGTGTTCCTTAGTTCCATATATTGATACTGTCGGCCAGTCTGATCTAATGTTATTTCTTTGGGTAGTGCAACTAAAAGGCTTACAGAAATTATTAATCTGCAAAGCTCTATAGTTAAAAGCGGATTGACCTTTAGTAGTTCCATCATAGTGTTTTCAATGTTTTCCATTTGCTTTATCATCCTCCATATTTTTGAATCATGTGTTGTTTGTAGTTTTGGATAATCTCATGAAATAGTTTAGTACTGACTTTGGGAATTGTTGTTAAATTAGCATTACCTTTGATAATCTTAAGATCTTTGATTAATAAGCCGTCCTCCGTTAATAGATCAGCCAATATTATTACATCCTCATCATATGGCTTGAACTTAATTTCCCGGATTATTGTAAATCAACTCCTTAATTCCTTCACGCTTACATTGAGTGCCTTTGCAAATCTTACCCAAACATCAGGTAACGGCTCATAATGTCCGTTTTCGATTAAACTGCAGTATGTTCTAGTAATACCTGCAAGCTTTGCAAGTTTAGTAATAGACAATCCTTTGCGTGTCCTGGCGATCATAAGCCCAATACGCTTGTTAATACGAATCACCTCCTTTATTTGTCGAATGTTAAGTGATAAGTAAAACAAAAAACCCTGCCGCTATCGCAACAGAGTTTTTACCTTTCAATAATATATGTCGGGAAAATTGCATTTTGTCCGAAAATTTATTATAACATGAATTAACTACCATTGTCAATTATTTTTTTGTATTTCTCCATTTCAAGGTAATAATCTCTATAATTTTTTCCATTGGGTTTTGCGTCTAACCATTTATCTCGTGCATTTAAGTATTTCAATTCTAGCTGTCGCCGTTCATCTATTTTGACTGATCTTTTATCAAACACCTGTTGCTCACAGCCCTTATGTTTATCTGGCCCATTGGGATAAATCGCAAGAATTTCGTTATAGTAATATTTATTAATTACTATTTGTTTGCCTTTAACCTTATCAGTATAGCTAAAATAAGTTAATTGTTTATCTAATGACTTATCTCCAGTCCTACTACATGTAATTTCACCAAATTTACTGCAGTAATTTCCAGGACATACTGTATAAAGGTCATTAAAGGCAGCATGTAATCTTTTTATTCTTGTGCAATGCTTATTGCCCTTTCTCATTTCAAAAAGGTAAACAGGTTCTAATTTAGTATTGCACTCAGAATGTGCTTTAATATTAGTTACTAGAAATTCATATATATTGGGTCTATCATATCGGTTATCTAATTTGAATTCCTTAAATTTTTTCTTGATTTTTTCTTTAGCATAATTATGATAGTCCGATACTGTTGATTTAGGCATATTAAGCATTTTTGCAATTTGCCTAAAGTCTATTTTTTTTCCGATCATACCTTTGCGACCACGTTTAATAGTAACTTCGACATTATGTAGAAGTATGATTTTCTTTTCGATAGGAGTCAAGTCCTGTAATATAAAATTCATCAACTCACTATCAGAAATAATTTCAGATTCTATATCCTGATTTGACATTTCGTTAATATTCTTATCTTGCCAAATATGATAAGGAACATTGTTGGGATTAATAATCGGTTCTTCAGGCGGTATTATTGCATTAGCTGGTTTCCATTTTTTAAATGCTTCCCTAGCAGCCCTTTTCATTATTCTAGCTTCATATTCAAAATCACATTTATCTACTTTTTCATCAGTCCATAAGTTAGGCTCTCTATCTAACCACACCCCTATATCTCTACTCCCTTCATAATCTTTTGCACTTCTACTTCCGGAGGCTTATTCGCTAACTCAAGGTTCTCTTCGCGGAGTCTTTGGTTTTCTTCGGTTGTTGACGACAGTTGGTTCGCAAGATTGTTCACGCGCTGTTCCGCATCGGCTTTAGCGGCCTGTTCCAACTCAAGTTGTCTCTTAAGCTCTTGATATTCCTTATGAGTCGTAATGTCACCATTGAGTACCGCTTGTTTTAACTCAGGTGGAGCAGAGGGGGATGATATGTCATAAGCGAGTCTTTTTGGTAATTCTTCAATGATATCTTTACTGTCCAACTGTTGGACGATTAAGTTGTGGTAGTTAATTAAGTTATATGTCGTTTGTTTTTTAAACCCAATTGACTCTGCCCACTCAATAAAACAACCATACCTATTTTTCGCAAGTAACTCTTGAGCCTCCTTAAGTTCCCTGCCGACTTCAAAACGAGCTTTGTGGAATATACCTTCGATAGTGCATTCTTTTTTCTTAAGAAACTCTGCGGTATCGGGGTTGACGGTTGAGTAGTCGAAGGTTGGTACTTCGGTCTTGACCTCTGGTAGCATTTGGTTAGCTCCTTTCTTTTGTTTATTGCCTTTATGCGAATAATATCATCTTTCATGCGCATAATCAAGGTCTTAGGTGAATAAATTTTAAAAAATATTGATTTTAATTTTAAAAATCAGTATAATATTATTAATGGATATTAAAGGACGGATGATGATTAATGCAATCTATAGCTAAAACCCTAGGTGGACGCTTAAAAGACCTTCGCGAAGAAAAAGGAATGACTCAAGACTATGTTGCAGACCAACTAGGGGTAAGCCAGGCCGTTATAGCCAGGTATGAGACTGATATAATCAAGAGGCCAAAGCAAGAACACTTAGAACAGTTCGCTAGACTCTATGGTAGTTCTGTAGACTACCTTACAACCAATCCCTATAATATGGATCATATTCCTAGCGAAATAAAGAAGATGTTACATGATAAAGATTGCTTACCTTTTTTGGCCGAGGCTTATGTCCAATATCAACAGTTAAAAGCTCGACAAGCCATGCAGAAATTCTTAAAATAACTAAGGGCTGACCTGCGTCAGCCCCTTTTGTTTGTTCCTATGACCCTATACTGCCCCGCTGATTGCAATAGTTATATGGTACCGCTTGCCGGTTTCATCGGTAATTACTGGATCAATAACGGTGCAGCCTAAATCAAAGATAATTTCTTTTAAGGCTTCCTGCGCTTCGCTGATTGATTCAAAGGTATCAGTGGTGGTCATTAGGGTTCCTCCGGTGGTTTCGCTTTGGCTTTTAATAAATAATTTCATTTGTTGTCCCTCCTGTGTTGTTTTAATAAAAATAACCCCTGTTTAGCCCTTGTTCGTAATCCTCCACGGCTGTCCCCACAGTCACATCTTTCAATGTCTCCGCAATCTCTGGCACTATTGCTCTTAAGTCAGCATTGCAAATAATTTGAATCCAACTTTCAGTCCCCATGTGTTTACCAATCTCCCTTTACTCTTATTGAGTATATTATATTACTCTTATAGCGTAAAATAAACTTAGAAATTATGCCAAATTTTATCATATACGCTGATTTAAGTAGAATAGCAGAGATAATCTCTATTTATTGTAATATTTCTGTTTTTTACGCACAAAGCGAACTTTTACACTAACAGAGTAAAATATTATACTGTATTTATACATTAGGAGTAAATGTGGAATTAGAGGTGCAAAATGAAAATTGGACAAAGGTTAAAATCATTGCGTGTTGAAAGGAACCTTACTTTGAAAGAACTTGCAAAGAATACAAAACTTTCAATATCCTTCATTTCTGACATTGAAAACGGTAGACGGAACCCCAGCTTAGATAATCTCAACAAATTAGCACAGGGACTAGGTGTTTCTATTGATAGTCTTTTAATTTCAGATGATTCTGTTCAGGCCATTGAAGATAATCACGATATTGCCCAAGATTTAGAAATAATTATATCTATGTTAAAAGGCGATAAAGGTTTGTATTTTTATGGAAACCAAATGACCCAAGAAGCTAAAGACCTTATGTTGATTTCACTAGAGAACCTAATTCGCCTTTCTAGGCAAATCGCAAAAAACATGCCTTGACTCCCTCTCTATCTTAACCGCTTAATGTCCATTCCATAAACACAAATAAAAATGGGAACGGGGTTTTGATGGACATCAGTATTTACGCGGGTTTGAGGCATGTGATAAAAAAATGAGAACGCATAAGAGAGCGTTTTAAGCTTTTTAGTTAAGATAGGTACTTAAGTATTACTTATGAATACTAAAGATAAACGACAGCATAACTTAAGTTATCTATGGGATTGTAATCCAATATTTATTTAGCCAACAATATACTTTGTGCAGCGAAGCGAAACAAAGTTTGCGAAGCAATCCGTAACCCCATACTATAGTTCATACTTAAGTAGGGGTAATTGACTCTGCGGAGTCAATGGGCTGCGGCCCTTATTTAATATTTTTTTACTTGGATCGTTTACTTAATTTGATTAAATCCTTTAAGCGCAGTTCGCTTATCCTGTAGCGATAGCGGAAGGATTTACAGGCAGTTTCATCAACAGCGAAAAAAGACTATGACAAAACCATTATATTTTATATAGTTTTTAAGGGTATTTTGCGTAGAATTAAGGTTGTGATAGAATAGCCCATACCTTAATTTTACTACCTGATAAACCTAGGAAAATCAAGGGTTCAATACCGCAAATATGAGGGACTTCACCCCTGTATAAATACCAGGATAAAAACGCCGGGATATAACGTCCCGTCACGCTAAAATATCACTTCTATGCTCAAATTCTATATATTAAACAATGGTTTTGAACAATAAGTTTATCCCCTGGTATGTTTGTATTACCCCCAAATATTATCGCTGATTTCATTGAATAAAATATAGAATTACACCAAGGACACACAATACGACCCGTACCTTATAGGAGAAGTGGCTTTCGGTACAGCGCAACACACCCAGGGTATGTATAACGTATATCGCGGGTTTAAGCCTCATGGTGAGACTTTGGAATGACTGGCTATATCGCTCCCTCCAAACAAAAAAACAGTGGCTTATCACCACTGTTTTATCTTTAGTACAACCAATCCTTATTATCCAAGGGGTTATACTTAGCATGTTGCATCTTGATCTCCTTCTCATTAAGATTTAGATAAATCTTTGTAGTCTCTATATCCGCATGACCAAGGATCTCCTGTAGACTAAAAATATCTCCACCATTCAGCAGATAGTTCTTTGCGAATGTATGTCTCCACGTATGACTAGAGATTTTCTCACCAACAAGCTTAAGTTCCTTCTTAAGTTTCGCAAACAACATATTTAAACAACTATCGGTCATCTTTCGTTCTGCTCTAGGAGTTATAAAAAGCCAATCACAAGTTTCATCCTTAAGAAACTCACTACGCATTCTTATGTATTGCTTTAATGCTCTCCGTAGTGTTCTACTGACAGGAGCAAGACGTTCTTTTTGACCTTTTCCATCAATTCTTATGAGGTCACTGGTTATATTTAGGTCAGCTAATGTTAGGTTTATAAGTTCTCTTTTGCGCATCCCCGTAGAGAAGAACATCGCCATAATTACATAGTTTCTCATACCAAAATATGTAGTTCTATCGAAAGCATTTAGTAGCTTCGATATTTCTGCTGCCGTAAACGTGCGCATGACCTTTTTTTCAACTTTAGGAGGCTTTATCGTTTTCATTGGATTGTAATCAATGTAATCCTCTTGAAATAAGAATAGAAAGAATGTCCTAAGTGCTCTAAAGTGTTTATGTAGGGTTATCCCCCTACGTCCTTCTTTAAGCCCAACGATAAATTCCCGGATATGCTCTGTGTTAACCATAGAGATATCATATAGATTTTGCTCATAGAGGTATATGCTGAATTTTTTAAAAGTTTCTTCATATGTCCCAAGTGTTCTCCCGGTAACATTTTCGCCTTTTTTGGCTACTAAAAATATTTTTTTAGCTTCACTAATGTCCATACCTTATAATCCCCCTATATTACATAATGTAGGAGACTAAGAGCATAGTCCAAACGAACGAAATCAATTGAAACAACTAATGTTTTGCGTGTAAACCCTTGAGTTATGCTGTAGAAAAACACAAAAGCCGCCAACCTTAGGTATTTCCTAAGATCAGCGGCAGTTAACCATAATGTATTCTCCGGAGACCGGTGCTCTATCCCCTGAGCTACGGGCGCGTTATGTTGTCTTAGCCACGAATAAGATTATAACATACCAAATCGATCATGTCCAATAAAAATCATTATTTTTTTTAGGTTTTTATGAGACAAGGCAAAAACCCTACTTGGCATCAGTTGGTGTCTGGCAATATGGACACAGGCGCCATTCACGCTTCAGCTCCTTGCCGCAGGCAGTGCAGGCAGGTTTCAGGGCAAAACCGCAATAAGGGCAGGCCTTAAAATCGTCTTTAACCTGGCTCGCGCACATCGGGCATTTCACGGTCTCTTCCACCGGTATGGCCTCAATATCGATAATATCGTCGTTGCGCCGCGGTTTCATAGGCTGTTTGCGTCCAAGCAGCAGATATAACGGCAAAAACACAACCAGCGCGGCCAGAGTTCCCACAGCCCACAATAATGCGGTTCCGGTCTCCTGGCCCCGCCCTTTGGCGTCATTATAGACCCAATACGCGGCCAGCGCAGCAATCAATAGCCCAAAAGTCGTCATCATAAGCAACCGCCTCCCAGCAGCATTATTATACCATACCTTATCCAAGCAGGTAAAGAAACCTGGCTTGCGCACCAAGGCCTAAACTCCCCAGGCTTGAGGCGTATCGGGCCACTCTGGCCTGCAGCGCTGTGGTCATCAGTATTATAGCCTGTCCTGTATCAAAATGGCAACTATTTTTTAAATCGCGCCAAAAGCAGGCACAATTGCGCCAGATACCAGCATACAGCCGAAAACAGCCTTTTATCGGGTTTGATATTTTTACCTTATGAGCCTATTATTAGTAAATAGTATTTTGCAATACAAAGGAGAAGTTATATGCCGCAAGACCAGCAGAAAGAACAGCTTTTTACGAAGCCGCTGATTCTTTTAACATTAGGACATTTAATTACCGACTTCGGTCAGGGGGCATTGCCTGTATTGCTGCCCTTCCTAAAAACGGCCTTTAACCTAAGTTATACCCAGGTTGGCGTCATTGTCCTCGTCCAGAATCTAACCTCCTCCGTAATACAGCCGGTATTTGGCTACCTTACCGATCGGGTTTCACTACCGTGGTTAATCCCCGCCAGTGTGCTGGTTGCCGGCATCGGCTTAGCGGTCATCGGCCTCATGCCTTCGTACTCTACCTTACTGCTGGCAGTAATTATTGGTGGTTTGGGAATTGCCTGCTTTCACCCGCAGGCCTCGAAGTCCACCCACCTTATTAGCAATGCGGCAACCAAGGGCCGCAGCATGGGCCTATTTTCAGTGGGCGGCAATCTGGGGCTGGCCCTCGGCTCCATCGCAATGTCAATAGCGCTTAATGCCCCGGGCGTATTAACAAACACCTTATATTTCATCATCCCGGGGTTAATCATGTCATTCTTGCTGTATACCAACCTTCAGGCCCTTTCCCCGCAGCAACCGGTCGTGCAGTCAGCCGCTGCTTCCCAGCCGGCGGCAGTCGCAAGCCGGCCGCTAAACTACAGCCTGCTCGCCGTCCTCCTGGGCTTTATATTTGTAAGATCCAGCATTCATACCGGCCTGACTACCTATATACCAATGTACTATATTGAATTTTTATCAGGCAGCCCGGTATATGCCAGCTATCTTTTAGCCGTTTTCCTTTTCGCCGGGGTTGTCGGCACCTATGCCGGCGCGGCGTTGAGCGACCGTTTTGGCCGCAAGACAGTTATTATGGGTTCTATACTCGCCACCTTGCCGCTAATCAGTTTATTTCAATACTCCAGCGGTTTTGCGACCTTGCTCATACTGGCCTTAACCGGCCTGGCCCTCATATCCTCCTTTGCCACAACAGTAGTTCTCGCCCAGGAAATGATGCCCGGCTATGTCGGCATGGCTTCAGGCCTGACGATTGGTTTCAGCATCGGTCTGGGCGGCATCGGGGCTACTATTTTAGGCTATATCGCCGACCATTTCGGCGTCCCCAGCGTATTTACCGTATTGTCAGTATTGCCGCTTGTCGGTCTGGCCCTGGCCTCATTTTTGCCCGGCAGGCTGTTTAAGCGTTAACTTTGCCTGATTAAAACACAGCCTTTCGCAAACCCGCTCTGCCGATCTTGTCATAGGAAGAAAAAGTGAAGGCCTATATGAACCGAGCCCCTGATGTTGGACAGTTGTGAAGTCCGGATCAGGGGCTCTGCTTATATTTAATCTCGAAGTCCACCTATCTAAATGATAAAGAAACACGGCTTGCGCCGAGCCTTAGCGGCAGCGGAAGCCGATGTCGCCCTTATCCAGGCGGAAAGTCATACTTTCTTACAGGCTAAAGAAGTGCGGATAATGCTCAAATCTCATACACCAAAATTGCATTGCTTATCTACGGTCAGCACCACGCTTTCATCCCCTGCCGCCGGCAATAGGACAGTAAAGACAGTGCCTTGGCCCACCTGACTGTCAACGATAATCCTGCCGCCATGGTTCTGCACAATACTGTAGCATACGGATAAACCAAGCCCTGTGCCATATTCCTTCGTCGTAAAAAAGGGAGTTCCCAGTTTCTCAACAATTTCCCGGGGGATGCCGTTGCCGTTATCTTCTATTGTTATCGCCATCATTCCCTGCTGCCGGCCCATGGATACAATGACCCGCCCCGCATAAGGCACCGCTTCCACAGCATTTTTCAATAAATTAATAAATACCTGTTTAAGCTGGCAGATATCGCCGACGGTAACACAGCCTAACGGCGGCAGTTTTACCGTGACAACCGCATTTTTACTATGCAGCTGTCCCTCCATCAACAGGGTAACATCCTGCAGCAGCTTACAAATGTTCACCTTTTCAAACAATGGTTCTTTCGGCGGTCTCGCCAGCATTTGGAATTCACTAATCAAACTGTCTATTCGGCCGATTTCATCAACGATAATATCCAGGTGCTCTGCTCGCGGCGGCCGGTCATTGCGCCGCGCCATCAGCTGAATAAAGCCTTTTATTGCCGTAAGCGGATTTCTGATTTCATGGGCAATACCGGCGGCTAACTGATTAACACAGACCATCCGCTCCAGCCGCAGCTGTTCCCGCTCCCGCTCATGCCGCTTGGCCTGACGCCAGACACCGTATAAAAGTCCAAAGCAAATAGCTAGAAAAAAGAAGCTAGCCGCATCTTCCAGCGATTTGCTCAGAACTCTGGCATGCAGGGTATTAAGCGGCATAACCATAATGATTCGCCAGTCGGCATTGTTCAGGTCTGTATATATGAATACTTTATCCATGCCATCCAAAAACGAATTGAACTCCATTGTCCCTGCCGGCTCGTTCAGCATGCGGGCAAACTGCTCTCTGTAGGAAGCGTTTTCAGGATAAAGATCTGCCAGCCGGGGGTGATGGACTACCTGGGCACTGCTGTCGATAACAAAAATATACTGGTTTTCCGGCATCTGTTCCTGCAGGACTGACACACTTACTTCCCGGACAGGCACCTGCGCTGACAGGATTCCGGTTACCTGGTCACGGTCGTCGGTAATGGGAACTAATATGCTGATATAAGCATTCTCCAGATTTCCGTAAACCATCCGGTCGGAGACCACAACCTTTCCCGCCAGGACAGCCTTAAAATCCGCATTATGCTCTTGCCGGGGCAATAACCCGCCGGCGTCTGCAATCCGCCCCCTGCCGGCAACCAGGCGGCTGCTCCGGTCATATACAGCCAGATTAGCCAGGCCGAGCACATCCATTGCGGTCAATAAATCGCCTTGTACCAGATCAGGCTCAAGGCTTTTAACCCCCGGACAGGCAGCTAACATCTTGATTCCCGCCAGTCTGGTATCAAAATACATATCAAGGTAATTGGCCGCCACCGCCAGACGCTCCCGCTCGTCAGCCATTACCAGCCGATATTGATAATTAAAATAATTAACAATCAAGCCGCCGATTATCGTTATCAGAATGGTGCCAACCAGCCCTGACACCATTTTATTCTTACGTCCGGAAAGCAAGACTTGTCACCACCTTTTTTTGACACAATTCGCCAAAATTCAGACTTTTCCTGCAAAGTAAGCAGAGATTGCCGAATTTTTCACAAATAAACACAAAGAGAAGCTTGCGCCTAAACTGCAAGCTTCTCTTTGTATGGTGGGCGATGACAGGATCGAACTGCCGACATCCTGCTTGTAAGGCAGGCGCTCTCCCGGCTGAGCTAATCGCCCGTATTCGTGGGTTCGCTTCGTTCGTCAGTTCGTTCCTTTCGAACTCGCGATCTATCGAACCTCGAATCAACGAAGATGGTGACCCGTAAGGGAATCGAACCCTTGTTACCGCCGTGAAAGGGCGGTGTCTTAACCGCTTGACCAACGGGCCAGATGGCTCCTCGAGTAGGACTCGAACCTACGACCGATCGGTTAACAGCCGATTGCTCTACCAACTGAGCTATCGAGGAATCTTATAACATAATGAATTATATACTAGGTAAATTAAAAATGCAAGTAGTCGTTTATATTTTTATTGTCAATTGCCGCCTAGCGGAAATCCTTGATAAATAAAAGGATATTTTTGTTAAAACATCAAATACTGATATATATCAACAAAAATCATATAAGGAGGTAACCCCTTGGACCCACGGATAAAAACACTTGCCAAAAACCTGATTGGTTACTCAACCGGCCTTGCACGGGGTGAAAAAATATTAATCGAGATGTTTGACGATGCCCTGCCGCTGGCTAAGGCCCTGGTAGATGAGGCTTATGCAGTGGGCGGCATCCCCTTTCTGGAGCTTAAGAACAGCCAGTTGCAGCGGGCCTTGCTGCTGCATGCGACCAGTGAGCAACTCCGGCTGGCAGCGACCTGGGAAGAGGCCCGGATGCGCGAGATGGATGCCTATATTGCGATCAGAGCCAGCTTTAATATCACAGAAATGGCCGATGTTCCCGCCGCCCAGCTGCAGCGTTACCAGCAGGACTGGGTAAAGCCGGTGCATCTTGATATTCGCGTCCCCCAAACCAAATGGTGCATCCTGCGCTGGCCCAATGCCTCCATGGCACAGTCGGCCGGCACCAGCACCGAAGCATTTGAGGACTTTTATTTCAATGTGTGCAACCTGGATTATGGCAAAATGGCGAAAGCTATGGACCCGCTGGTCAGCCTCATGGAACAAACTGACAAAGTGAGTATTACCGGCCCCGGAACCGAGCTTACCTTTTCCATCAAGGGAATTCCGGCGGTAAAATGCTCCGGCCTCAGAAATATCCCCGACGGCGAGGTATATACTGCGCCTGTCAGGGATTCTGTGAATGGTGTTATTACCTATAATACGCCGGCTGTATACCAGGGATTCACTTATGAAAACATCCGCCTCGAATTTAAAGCCGGGAAAATTGTCAAAGCCACAGCCAACGCCACGGAGAAAATCAACAAGATATTCGATACCGATGAAGGTGCCCGCTTTATCGGCGAATTTGCCTTAGGTGTCAATCCTTACATTGATAACCCGATGAAAGATACTTTATTTGACGAAAAAATTAAAGGCAGTTTCCATTTCACCCCCGGCAACGCCTACGATGTCGCCTTCAATGGCAATAAATCAGCGATTCACTGGGACCTGGTCTGCATCCAGAACCCGGCCTTCGGCGGTGGCGAAATCCGGTTTGATGACAAGCTGATTCGCAAGGACGGGCGTTTTACCCTGCCTGAGCTGGCAGGCTTGAATCCTGAAAACCTGCAGTAATGTCAAAAGCGAGCCGGCCGGCTCGCTTTTTTACTGCACTTATTTTAATAAAGCCTGCACAAAGGTTGGTAAAGCGAAACAACTTTTTTGAATCTCCCGGTTGTGATAGCGGGTGCCCAGGTTTTCCGGAATTCGGTTCAGCTCGGCCTGGCTGGGATCATATTGTTTGGAGCCGATGGTAAAGCAATGCAGCCCGCTTGGATAGAGCGGGATATTCGCCAAATACAGGCGGGTAACGGGGAACAGGGACGAGATGTCAGCCTTAAGCCGTTTAATCAGGTCCTGATGAAAAAAAGGTGATTCTGTCTGCTGTACGAACAAGCCGTCAGGCTTGAGAGCCTTATGTACATTCTGATAAAAGGCGCGGGTAAACAGCCCTTCCCCCGGTCCGATGGGATCAGAGCAGTCTACGATAATCACATCATATTTGTTTTCCACTTCCTGTATATGCTTTATCCCGTCCCCAATTTTCAGCCGCAGCTTAGGATGGTTGTCATTTAAAGCCACGCTGATCTCTGGCAGGTATTTTTTGCTGACGTCCACAACCAGGCCGTCAATTTCCACCATCTCCACCACTTCAACCGACAGATGCTTAACGACTTCGCGGACGGTCCCGCCGTCGCCCCCGCCGATGACCAGAACCGTTTTGGGATCAGGATGCACAAACAACGGTACATGGGCAATCATTTCATGATAGATAAACTCATCAAAAACCGAAGTCTGGAATACGCCGTCCAGCACCAGCATCCGCCCAAACTCCAGCGAGTCAACTACCGCAACCTCCTGATATTCCGACCTGCCGGCATACAGGGTTTCCTTAATCCGCGCGGTAAGACCCAAATTTTCAGTTTGATATTCCGTAAACCATAACTCCATTAATTAATCCTCCTTATTTATTTTAACTCTTATAGCTTCCCCTAATTCACATAATTTGTTCAGACCATTTATTATAAAGCCATAGTAAATACATCGCCAATACCGCAAAGTGCTGTAATCTTTTACCGGCCTGCTTAGTTTCTAGTTTAGCGCCTGCGGCGGTACCGGTCAATAGCCAACGCACACGTTTACAGCCGAAAAAACAGCCTTCTGCACTAGTGCTGAAGGCTGTTTTCGCAAGCTGTTATTCTTCTTCCGGCCGCTTGCCATACTTGTATTTGTATTTATATTTAGGCAGATCACAGCAGTCATCGTCATCATCGCAGCAGTCGTCATGATCGTCGCAGCAATCATCATCGTCATCACAGCAGTCATCGTCGTCATGGTCACAACAGTCATCTTCATCAGTGTCGCGGTCAGATGGCCCAAGACCGGTGGCACCGGTAAAGCTATGGCAATGCTTATCCTCTTCACTGGTCGTGCCATCGAAATAATGAACATGACTACAGTCAGGCATTTCAATAGCCGGGCCTGTCATGACATCTTCCGTATGCCAGTGGCCGCATACGCCTTCCTCGACGATAAATGAAGTCCGGCCATGGATTCGGTGAACATGGCACCTGCCCCGTTCCCGGGCCGGACCGCTCACGCCCAGAATAATATGCTGATGATCATCAGCGACATCAACTTCAGTAAGATAAGTATGCACATGCGGCATATTGGGCCGGGGTTTATTGTGGTGGTGATGTTTAGATTTACGTTCTTCTTCACTAATCGGCATAGGTTGTCGCACCTCCAAAAAAAAGATTTCCTACACCATATCCTATGCAGTCTGCCGGGCAATCGCCACTATTATTTAAGTTTACATATTACAAAGATGTGTCAACTTAAATTAGGGAAGCATATAGTATAGTAACAAGTAGTCAAGTTCTTATATGGAGGGACCTATGCCGAAAGAAAAAAAAATCGGTAAACCACTGGCAACCCGCATGTTTGTCCTGGCCTTAATTACCGGCCTTTTAATTTCTTTGTGCACGCCGCTGACTTATCTCGGCTGGGCCTGGAAAGCCAAACAGTCCGAAACTGCAGCCCTCACGCAGCAAATTGCCCGGGAAGCGCAGGCCATCATCAGCAGCCCCCCTTACGGGCAGCAGCACAACCAGCAGCAGCTTAACAAGCTGGCCTCGGCCTACCAGCACCAGCCTAATATCAAGCAGCTTACGATTGCTGTCAACCGGCTGGCCGGTGAAAACTCAGCCCCGGCTTCTTCCCCATCAATATTCGATATAACGAAACGCGCAGATATCATTGTCCACGGTACAGCCTACGGCTACGTTGAGCTGACAGTCACAGCGGCTCCTGTTATTATGTCTACCATACTCTTAGTTGGTATCTTTGTCGGCCTGGGCCTGTTAACCAATACCCTGCTGTACCGTCTGCCTGTCGGCATCATCAGTGAGACGGAAAAAGACCTGGATCTGATGACCGCCAAACTGAAAAATAAAGCCGCTGAACTTGCCCATGTGCAAAATATCCTGGAACAGGCGGCCCTTATTGACTGTAAAACCGGTCTGTGCAACACCAGCCAGTCGATCAGGCTGCTGGATGAAGCCATGGCCAGGGTAGCTGCCAATGGCGGCTCGCTCAGCGTGTTGATGCTGGATATTGACCATTTCCGGCATTACAATGACCGCTCCGGCTTTACCCGGGGCGATGAAGTGCTGGTAACCATCTCCACCTTACTGAAAACCTATATACGCAGTAGCGATTTGGCCGGACGGTTTGGCGGCGAAGAGTTTATTATTATCCTGCCTGATGTTAACAAGCCCCAGGCAATGGCCGCTGCTGACAGACTGCGGGCCAGCATTGAAAAACTTCCCTTTCCTGATGAAGAACATCAGCCCGGCCATAAGCTCACGGTCAGCATCGGCATCAGCACCTATACGGGTGAGCCCATATTGGTGCAGCAGCTCATTACCCAGGTTGAACAGGCGCTGCAATACGCTAAAAATGCCGGCCGCAATACAGTCTCTATATACCCAGCCACCGCAGCGACAGTATCGAGATCAACCCCAGCCCCATTGTAAGTATGGCATTCCGGCACAGATAAGCCGCCAATGCCGTCACGATTCCGGCAAGGAGATAATGATTATGCACTGACAGATCAATCCAGCCTTGCGGTAAAACTACCCCCGGCACAATCAACGCCGTTAAAACCGCAGTCGGCAGATGCTTAAACCAGCGTTCAAACCAGGATGGCAGACCGGTTCGTTTTAATAAGGCAACCGCCCCAAACCTTGTCAAGAAGGTAACAGCCGCCATCCCCAGGATAATCAGTATAATTTCAGACCGCATGCTTGTCCTCCTTTTCCAATAAGCCGCCTGTTATGCTTGCTGCCAAACAGGCGGCTATGATATACCATTTCCCGGGCAGGTATACGGCTCCCGCTACGGCCACAACCGCAGCCACTGAACAGACCGCGAGGCTGACATAGTTAGTCAGCCGCGGCACCAGCATAGCCAAAAAAGTGGCCGGCATGGCAAAATCAAGTCCCCAGGCCAGCGGGTCAGGTATATGGCGCCCTACCAGCACGCCGGCCGTTGTCGATGCCGCCCAAATAAAATAAAAAGCCCAGCTGCTTCCCATCTGGTAATTGGCATTATACCCTTCCCGGTCCGTACGGCTCATGGTAACGGCGTAGGCTTCGTCTGTCAGGGAAAAAGTCAGCAGCAACTGCCGGGCGAGCGGCAGCTTCAACAGATATGGCGCCAAAGACATCCCCATCAGCAAATGCCGCAGATTGATCAACAAGGTAGTAAATACAATAAGTCCCCAGCCGGTAACCCCTGCGCCTAACATAGTAATGCCAATAAATTGGGCTGCACCGGCAAATACCAGCAATGACATCAGGACTGTTTCCACAGGCGTAAGGCCTGCAGCAAGGCCCATTATCCCGCAGGTAATGCCAAAAGGCACGACCCCCAGCATAACCGGCAGGCTGTCCCGCACCCCTTGCCTGTACTCTTCCATAACCACACCACCTTTTGTAATTTATTTTATATTACCTGGCAGGAAAAACATTGTAAATATCCAATTCTTAATTCAGATACAGATAATTGGATATTAGGGAGTTATTTTTAAAAATGGATATATCCAGGATTTTTGCTAACCGGTTGCTTACCGTTGGAACGAAAACACCGCTCTATAAGCAGATTGCCGGCCTGCTGGCAGAAAAAATCAACAGCCGCCTGCTGCCGCCTGGCAGTAAACTGCCGCCGGAACGGGAACTGGCTGCTCTTTTGCAGGTTAGCCGGACAACAGCAATCAACGCTTACCGGCTGTTGGAGGAACAGGGCCTCATTATCACCAAAGTGGGCAGCGGTACTTATGTGGCCGATTTGCTGCCATCGCCGCCGTCCCCCCCGTCTATTCCCTGGTCACAGTTATTTACCCCCAGTCCCAATACGCAGCTGTCCTCCATTTTACGGGAACTGATAGCATCAGCCTACACAGACGACAGCATTTCCCTGGCAGCCGGTATGCCTGATCCGGCCCTCTATCCGCTTGGGCACTTTCACCGGCTGTTTGGCCGGCAGTCCTCCCTCCTCAGCGCCGCCGAACTGGGACATATCCCAACCGAGGGCTACATGCCGCTCCGCCGTATGCTGGCAGACAGGCTGCTAACAAAGGGCTATGACATAACGGCGGAAAATACTATGATCGTAAGCGGTTCCCAACAGGGCCTGTACTTAATTACTAAAGTTTTTCTGGAACCGGGAGACTATGTAATTGTTGAGGCTCCCACCTATCTTGGCGCCATCCAGGTATTCAGCGCCGCCGGGGCCCGTTTGCTCAGCCTGCCGGCGGCAAACAGCCTGCCCTTTGAACTGCTGGAAGACTATCTTGTCCGTTACCGGCCCAAACTGTTCTATGTTATGCCGACCTTTCAAAATCCCACCGGCCGGGTTATGGGACTGGCGGAACGGCGTAGACTATTAGAAATTGCGGCCAAACACCGTCTGGTCATTGTTGAGGATGATCCCTACGGCGAATTATATTACGACAGACAGCCCCCGCCTTCGCTTAAAGCCCTTGATCCATTTGGCGGCGTCATCGCCCTCGGCACTTTCTCCAAGATTCTTTTTCCCGGTTTGCGCACAGGCTGGGTGGCGGCGCCGGAGACCGTAATTAACCGGTTTGCCCTGGAAAAGCAATACATAGACCTGCACAGCAGCAATCTGTCCCAAAAGCTGCTCTTTGATTATCTGGCCGCCGGCCTGCTTGAGGACCATTTGCACACAGTCCGCGCGGAATACACAAAGCGCCGGGACTTAATGGCCGGCGCCCTGGAGCAATACTGCAGCCCGCACCTCGCTTTCACCCTGCCGGCAGGCGGCTTTTACTTCTGGTGCACCCTGAGCCAGGGGTTCCTGACCAGGCAGCTCTTGCATGAAGCAGGCAAAACGGGGGTATCTTTCGTTCCCGGTGAGGCCTTTTATGCCGACGCTGCCGGCACCGGCGAGCTGCGCCTGTGCTTTGCCACCCATCCGGAAGAACGCCTGCTGGAAGGCATCAGACGCCTGAGCGCGGCGCTCCAGGTCCTCGCCGGCAGCAATACCGGCAGCCAGCCGCGGCCGGCGGTAACTCCCCTTATCTAATCTAGTAACAGTAGGAGGAGGTTACAGTATGACAACTGCAATGGCGCCCCACGGTATGGTAACCACGCCCCACTCGCTTGCCTCCCAGGCAGCTTTGACTATGCTCAAGCAGGGGGGTAACGCGGTAGAAGCGGCAATTACCGCCGCCGCTACCCTTAGTGTTGTCTACCCTCATATGAATTCGATCGGCGGCGACAACTTCTGGCTTATCTATAATGCCGGCGCCGCGGAGGTGAAAGGCCTGAATGCCAGCGGCCGGGCCGGCAGCTATGCCACAATTGACTACTATCGTTCGCAGGGCTATGGGACAATCCCCACCCGCGGTTATCTGGCGGCCAATACGGTGCCGGGCATCATTTCCGGCTGGCAGCAGGCCTATGAGTATTCCCGGCAGCACCTGGCCGGCCGCTGTCCCTGGCCGGACCTGCTGGCGGCAGCCATTGATTATGCCCACAACGGCTTCCCGGTTACCCCCGGCCAGGCAAAATGGACACTGGCGGCGCTGGCGCCGGCGAATACCCGGTTTGGCAGCCAGAGCTGCTATGCCGAGTTCCGGCGCCTATTCCTGAAAGCAGACGGCAGCCCCTATCAAACCGGCGAATTATTCCGCCAGCAGGACCTTGCCGCCACGCTGAAGCTGATAGCGGCCAAAGGGGCCGGCGAATTCTATCAGGGGACAATCGCAGCCCGGCTGGTATCGGAATTGCAGGCCCACGGAGGCGTACTGGCCCTTGACGATTTTAAGCGCCACACGGCCGACTGGGTGCCGCCCCTCAGTGTAGACTACCGGGGCTATCAGGCCTATAACCTGCCGCCTAATACCCAGGGCCTGGCCTCACTATCCCTGCTGAACATCCTCAATAATTTTGACATTTCCGCCCTCGGCGAGGGAACAGCCGCTTATTATCACCTGCTCATTGAAGCCACCAAGCAGGCCTTTGCCGACAGGGACAGGTGGCTGACAGACCCTGATTTCGCCAACATACCGCTAGGCCCGCTGCTTTCCCGGCAGCATGGCTGCGATTTGGCCGCCCGTATTGATATGAGCCGCGCCGCCGGCGGGATTACCGCCCTAGACCCGGGCGGTGATACGGTCTGGCTGGGGGTGGTGGATAACGGCGGCAATGCCGTTTCGCTTATTCAAAGTATTTATTATGATTTCGGCTCAGGCATTATCCCCCGGGGAACAGGCGTATTATTGCAAAACAGGGGCAGCTATTTTTCCCTGAATCCGGCGCATGTAAACTGTCTGGCCCCGGGCAAGCGGACCTTCCACACCCTCAATCCGGCCATGCTGCTAAAAGATCATAAGCCCTACCTGGTGTATGGAACGATGGGCGGCGAAGGCCAACCGCAAACCCAGGCCGCCCTGGTGACAAGAATTATCGATTTCGGCTTTGCTGTCCAGGCGGCAATCGCTGCCCCCCGCTGGCTCTATGGCCGCAGCTGGGGCGCGGCGGCCAATAATGTCAGGCTGGAAAGACGGGTGCCGCCGGCAGTAGCCGGTCAGCTTGCCGCCCGGGGTCATCCGGTCCAAACTGTCGGGGATTTTGATGATATTATGGGCCATGCCGGGGCGATCCTGATTCACCCTGTTACCAACGTAAAACACGGCGGTTCTGATCCGCGCGGTGACGGTGCCGCTATCGGTTATTAAGCCTGAGCTGTTCGCTGAGCGCCAATAGATTCCTGCGCGCGGCCTGTTCGTACCGTTCCCGGAAAAACGGGGTTTGATAGATTGCCTCCCGCTTAAGCAACTGTTGAATAACCTGCTGACGCCCCTGGCAATAGTCAGCGTCAGACAAATAGCCGTATTCAGTCCTGATCTGCCGCTCGTAAGCAAAAAAACCCGCCTCGGCCCGCCCGAGCACCGCCAGGTCAATATCGGCCAGATATGCTCCGTCGCGGCTGCCGGCAGCCTGCCGGTGATCTGTCGGCAGAATGAGACGAACCGCCTGGCGGCCGAACCGGGCCGGCAGACCAAGCTCAGCCGCCGCCTGCCGGGCCGCGGCAGCGCTTAAAAATTCATTGCCTGCGGCCCCGGGTACACAGACAATATCATGAAACCATAAACTATACTCCACCAGTTCCGGCTGCAGCAACCGGGGCTTAATCTTATCCAGCTGCCGGAAACAATCGCTAAGATGAGCAAGGCCATGATAGTGCCGGAAATATTGCTGATAACTGTCCAGCAATAACCGGAGGACCCCGGCCCCTGCCTGGTTATTCACGCCTAAGCTGCCGGCCAGAGCCTGCCAGCGCGGCGAAAGTTGCGCCATAACAATGCCTCCTGGTTTTTTTCCAATATTTCCGTTACCGGGCGTTACTTTCCCTCTGCGCCTGCGTTTATATAGGCAAAGGGAGTTGATCACACATGTATAAATTCATTAAAGTTTTAACCATGGCGCTGCTAATTATGACAGTTGCGCTGCCGGCGGCGCTGGCGGCCGAGAAAAATCCCAACATTACCGAAGTTCAGGTAGGCGGCAGCCACCAGGCGGAAATGGCGCCCGATATCGCCTATATCAATCTGGGGACTCTGACGGAAGCGGCTACGGTGACCGCTGCCCAGACCAAGAATGCTGAGATCTCGGCCAACCTGCGCCGCCAGCTGGCTGACCTGGGAATTAAGCCTGAATACATAAAAACGGCGCACTATACGGTAACGCCGCTCTACAAAAATGATGACAATGGCCGCCGCCTGCCCAGCATTATCGGCTATCAAATTACCAACAGCATTACCGTAACCGCTGCGCCGGAACAGGCCGGTGAAATTATTGATACGGCGCTTACAGCCGGCGCCAATCAGGTCAACAACATCCGTTTTGGCAAAAAAGACGAGTCCGAGATTAAAAACGCCGCCCTGGCCCAGGCCGTCCGCGACGCGATGAGCAAAGCCGAAGCGGTTGCCGCAACCTTAAATAAACGGATTGTCCGGGTTAAAAGTGTTACCGAAACCGGCATCAATCTGCAATCGCCGGAACTGGCCGGCCGTGTGTACAGCAAAAGCCTGATGGCCGATGCCACCCCGGTTTCAGCCGGGCTGGTGATGCTTTCCGCCAATGCCCAGATAGTGGTAGAACTGGAATAAGACCATAGCGCAATGAACAAAAGGGTCAGGCCCGGTGCCTGACCCTTTGCTTATCTAAGTGTCTTGACCACATTATTTTTTCGTTTGATGACGGCCAAAATGACCAATGGCGGCGTCAGCCCCTCCTAGCAGACCCCTTCCAGTATGCGTCGTCGGCGCTTCCTTGCCCTTGGCCATTTTGTCTCGCCCTAAAACTAAAATATAACATGGCCAAGTCACTAGTGTTTAAAATGCCGCATACCGGTAAATATCATAATCATATCATGTTCATCAGCGGCTTTGATTGAATCTGCATCATGCACTGAGCCGCCAGGCTGAATAATCGCTTTAATCCCGGCCGCCGCCGCCGCCTGCACCGTGTCGGCAAAGGGGAAAAATGCGTCCGAGGCCAAAACAGCCCCTTGGGCCTGGTCGCCGGCCTGGGCCAAAGCGATGCCGGCCGCCCCGACCCGGTTCATCTGGCCGGCGCCAACGCCCAGCGTCTGATTGTGATTGGCAATGACAATCGCATTGGATTTAACATGCTTGACAACCTTCCAGGCAAACAGCAGCTGCTCCCAGTCTGCGGCCGCCGGCTGGCGCCTGGTAACGATTTTCATATCGTCCCGGCTGGCAGTCGTCATATCGGTTTGCTGCACCAGCACCCCGCCAGCCACTGCCTTGATATCAAGCCGGGTGCTGTCAGGCTGCGGCAGGCCGGCAGCCAGCAAACGGACATTCTTCTTTTTTGTCAGAATGTCAAGAGCCGGCTGGCTGAAAGCCGGGGCGATGACAGCCTCGGCAAACAGCCCGCTGATCAGTTGGGCCGTTTCCTGATCCACTTCCCGGTTTACACCGATTATGCCGCCATAGGCCGAAACAGGATCAGACTGATACGCCTTCTGGTACGCTTCGGCCAAGGTCGCCCCCGTGCCGGTGCCGCAAGGATTGGTATGTTTAATAATGGCTGCTGCCGGTTGTTCAAATTCAGCGGCCAGCGCATAAGCCGCTTCAACATCAACAATGTTGTTGAAAGACAATTCTTTGCCGTTCAATTGTTTGGCATTGGCCACCCCCGGCCCGGCGTAATGCTGTTCACGATAAAAACCGGCCGCCTGATGGGGGTTCTCCCCGTAACGCAGATCCTGAGCCTTTTCATACACCAGCTGCAGTGTTGCCGGGAACAGCCCCTGCCCGAGCCGGCCGCTCAAATAACGGGCGATACAGGCATCATAGCCGGCCGTGTGGCTAAAGGCTTCCTGCGCCAGGGCCATCCGGCTTGTGCAGTCAATCTCCCCGCCGGCCGTCAGCTGGGCAATAACCTCCCCGTACCGCACCGGGTTGACAATCACTGTCACATAGTGAAAATTCTTGGCCGCGGCCCGGATCATAGCCGGACCGCCGATATCGATGTTTTCCACAGCCTCTGCCAGCGTCACCGCCGCTTTGGCAATCGTTTGACGGAAGGGGTACAGGTTAACAGCCACCAGATCAATCCCGGCGATATGGTGCTCGTCCATCGCCGCCAGGTGAGCGGGATTATCGCGAATCGCCAGTATGCCGCCGTGGATATAGGGATTTAGCGTTTTTACCCTGCCGTCCATAATCTCCGGAAAACCGGTAACTTCACTAACATAGGTGACAGGTATGCCGGCGTTTTTAATGGCTTGCATCGTCCCCCCGGTTGAGATAATCTCCACTCCAAGATTATGTAAAGCAGTAGCAAACTCAACAATCCCGGTTTTATCCGACACACTTAAGAGTGCGCGCTTTATTTTCATCAGTATCCCTCGCTATCACTTACTCTTTGTTTAGTATATGTACATGCCGGCCGGTCAAAGTCAGTCGCCCCTCGCAGTATAAAGCGAGAGCACGGGGGTAGAGAATATGTTCGGCGTGCAAAATCCGTTCCGCCAGGGTCTCAACAGTGTCCGTTTCCAGGACCGGTACGGCTTCCTGCAGAATAATCGGGCCGGTGTCCATCCCGGCGTCAACAAAGTGTACTGTACAACCGGCAACCTTCACCCCATAAGCCAGGGCCTGGGCCTGCGCGTTTTCGCCGGGAAAGGACGGCAGCAGCGCAGGGTGGATGTTCATGATCTTTCCGGCAAAACGGTCAATAAAATCGGGGCTTAAAATCCGCATAAAACCGGCCAATACCACCAGTTCAACATGGTGAAGGGCAAGTTCTTCGGCAACAGCGGCCTCAAATTCCCGGCGACCGGCAAATAAACGCCGGTCAATGCACAAAGCCTGAAAATCCAGCCCTGCCATCCGTTTGAGCACATTCGCCTCCGGGTTATCACTGATAACCACACCAATTTTGGCATCAAGCCGGCCGGCCTGAATGGCGTCGACGATCGCCTGCAGATTGCTGCCCCGGCCTGATGCCAATACACCGATTACCGTTTTTTTCATAGCACAGCCTCCTATTTGAGTTCCACCTGGCCCTCACCGGCAATCACCCTGCCGATAATATAGGATTTTTCCTCGCGGTCGGCAAGATTGGCCTGGATAGCCGGCACTTGCCCGGCAGGAACGATCAAAATCATGCCAATCCCCATGTTAAAGGTCCGGAACATCTCGGCTTTGGCAACGCCGCCCCATTGCTGCAGCAGGCTAAAGATCACCGGCTGAGGCCAGGCGCGGGAATCTACCTCAACCGCGCAGCCGGCCGGCAATATCCGCGGAATGTTATCATAAAAGCCCCCGCCGGTAATATGCACCATGCCATGGATATCAAATTCCGCAATCAGCGGCAGGCAGGTTTTGGGGTACAAGCGGGTTGGTTCCAGCAGTTCCTGGCCCAGCGTGCGCCCGAGTTCGGGAATAAAGTCGTCAACACTCAGTTTTTTTACATCAAAACAGATCTTGCGCACCAGGGAATAGCCGTTGGAGTGAATACCGCTGGCAGGCAGGCCAATCAGCACATCGCCGGGCGCGATCTTTTCGCCGGTTATAATCTTCTCCCGGTCAACAACACCTACGGCAAAGCCGGCAATATCATATTCACCATCCGGATAAAAACCGGCCATCTCGGCGGTTTCACCGCCAATAAGGGCACAGCCGGACTCACGGCAGGCCATCGCCACCCCGCTGACAATCGCCGCCACCTTTTCCGGTTCGAGCTTGCCGACAGCCAGGTAATCCAGGAAGAAGAGCGGTTCAGCTCCCTGTACCAGGATATCATTGACACACATGGCCACGCCGTCCTGGCCGATGGTATCATGCCTGTCGGCCATAAAGGCAATTTTCAGCTTGGTGCCCACACCGTCGGTGCCGCTTACCAGCACAGGCTGGCGGTATTTACCGGCATTCAGGGCGAACAAACCGCCAAAACCGCCGATGTCCCCCAGGACCTCGGGGCGGTAGGTGGAGCGCACATGGCGCTTCATTAATTCCACGGCCTTGTTGCCGGCATCAATATCCACCCCGGCATCCCGGTAGGTAAGTTCAACATTTGTCTTTTGCTTATCGGTCATTTTTCGACCTCCTGCTCTAGCATTTACTTGCTGTTGGTTCAAACAGAAATTTATTATTCGCACAATCACCCTCGCCGGGGGTCCGGGCCGGGTAATCACAGTTAAAACAGGCATTGCACAGGGTTTTTTGCGGAATTTTGTCAATCGACGCATGCAGGCCTGCCAGGCTCAGATAATGCAGCGAATCGGCACCGATAAACTGCCTGATCTCCTCTACTTTTTTATAGGAGGCAATCAGCTCCTTGCGGGCCGAGGTATCAATGCCGTAATAACAGGGAAAGCCGATGGGCGGCGAGCTTACGCACATATGCACGGCTGTGGCACCGGCCTCCTTCAGCATGCGGACAATCTTGCCGCTGGTGGTGCCCCGCACAATGGAGTCATCCACCATGATCACCGATTTGCCTTTCACCACTGAGCCGACGGCGTTCAGCTTAATCCGGACACCCATATCCCGCTTTTTCTGCTCCGGCTGGATGAAGGTCCGGCCGATATAACGGTTCTTCATCAGGCCTTCGGCAAAGGGAATGCCCGATTCATGGCTGTACCCCAAAGCAGCGGTTGTCCCCGAGTCGGGCACCGAGATGACGATATCGGCCTTAAAGCCGCTCTCGCGCGCCAGGGTGCGGCCCATGCTGAAGCGGGCCTGGTATACACTCTGGCCGTCAATGACGCTGTCCGGCCGGGCAAAGTAGATATACTCAAAAACACAGCCGGCCCGCCGGTCAGCCTCGGCAAAGCGCCGCGACACCACGCCGCTGTCGTCGATAATGACCATCTCGCCTGGTTCAATGTCGCGGACAAATTCGGCACCGACCGTATCCAGCGCACAGGATTCGGAGGCCAGTACCCAGCCATCGCCCAGACGTCCCAGGCACAGCGGCCGGAACCCGTGCGGGTCGCGCACGCCAATCAGCTTGGTTTCGGTCATAATAACCAGGCAATAGGCACCATGAACATTAGCCAGGCTGTCGATAATCTTGTCCTCAACCGCCGTCTTGCCGGAACGGGCAATGAGATTTACCAGCACTTCACTGTCGATGGAGGTTTGGAATACACTGCCTTTTCTTTCCAGCTCCTCCCGTATTTCATGAGCATTGGTCAGATTGCCATTGTGGGCCAGGCTGATCTGGCCGCCGGAATAATTGACCAACAGCGGCTGGGTGTTGCGCAAGAGGCTGGAACCGGTGGTCGAGTAGCGAACATGGCCGATGGCAATACGCGCCGGCAGCTCAGGCAGGTTATGCCGGAACACCTCGTTCACCAGCCCCATGCCCCGCTGTACATCCATGACCTGACCGTCAGTAACGGCAATGCCAGCGCTCTCCTGCCCCCGGTGCTGCAGTGCATACAGGCCCCAATAAGTGGACAGCGCCACATTCTCCTGACTGGCAAAGATACCGAATACGCCGCACTCTTCCCGCCATTTATCGCTTTGTCTATCGTAAAGCATTAGGAATTCTCACCTGTCAGTCTTTTCAGCACTTCCCGGTAGGCTTCCTCAACATTGCCTAAATCCCGGCGGAAACGGTCCTTATCCAGCTTTTGTCCGGTTTCACTGTCCCAGAACCGGCAGGTATCAGGCGAGATCTCATCCCCGAGCAGCACCTCGCCCTTATGCACGCCAAATTCCAGCTTAAAGTCGATTAGCTCCACTTTTTTATCCTTCAGGAAAGCGGCCAGAATTTCATTAATTTTCAGGGCATATTTTTCCATCGTTTCCACCTGGGCCGGTGTTGCCAGACCAAGGGCCTTGATATGATAGTCATTGATCAGCGGGTCTCCCAGTGCGTCATCCTTATAATAAAGCTCGATAACGGTGGACGGCAGTTTGCGCCCTTCTTCCCAGCCAATGCGCTTCGCCAGACTGCCGGCGGCAATATTGCGGACAACAACCTCGACCGGCAGAATAGCCAGCTTTTTTACCAGCATTTCCCGCTCACTGCGCATTTTGATAAAATGATGGGGAATGCCTTCCTGGCCCAGCAGATTAAAGAAAAAGGTCGAGATTTTATTGTTAAATACCCCTTTGTTGCCAATGGTGCCGCGCTTTTCACCATTAAAGGCGGTGGCATCGTCCTTAAAGTACACCAGCAATTCATCCGGGTTCTCTGTGGCAAATACTTGTTTTGCCTTTCCCTCATACATCGGTTTTTGCGTCATCATTTTCTGCCTCCTAAAATATTCAATGCTTAAGAATTCAAGTATTAACCACGCCCGGCAAGCTTCTCAGCCAGGCGGGCATCTTTTTTTTCTACTTCGGCGGCCATCTGTTCACGGTGAGCAGTCAGCTTAGCGGCAAGGCCCTCCTGCTGAACCGCTAATATCTGGGCCGCAAACAGGGCCGCATTTTTGGCACCATTAATCGCCATCGTCGCCACCGGAATGCCTGCCGGCATTTGGACGATGCTTAGCAGCGCGTCCATGCCCCCGAGCGGAGTGGCATTAACGGGAATACCGATGACCGGCAGGGTGGTAAAACTGGCAATCACCCCCGGCAGGTGAGCCGCTGCTCCGGCCGCGGCAATAATGACCCGGACACCGCGGTCCCTGGCCCCGGCCACAAATTGGTGCACCTTAGCGGGTGTGCGGTGGGCCGATGCCACCAGTAATTCTGTCTCAATGTCAAATTCATTCAGCTGGGCAACAGCCGGTTCCAGTACAGGCCAGTCGGAATCACTGCCCATAATAATTGCTACCTTCATATCCTCATCCTCTCCTTTACGCAGCCTGCCGCCGTGTTGTGGAAAATATATAGTCATGATGAACCGTGTTAGCTCTGTAAGTAAACCCAGATATTTTGATTAAATATCTGGGTTTAGTCTCCCCGCTATTCAGCCAGGAATACGAACCGGCATACAACAAGCACCGCCAGAACATAGACGATCCAGTGTACCTCGCGCCCCCGGCCGGTAACCAGTTTCAGCAGCGGATACATGACCAGGCCGGCGGAAATGCCGTTAGCGATACTGTAGGTAAACGGCATCATTACAATGGTCAGAAACGCCGGCAGCCCTTCTGTCAGGTCACCAAAGTCAATATGCCGGATCGACTCGATCATTAATGCCCCGACAATGATCAGGGCCGGCGCCGTGGCCGCATCAGGAATAAGCCCGGCCAGGGGTGTAAAGAACAGGGCCAGAAAAAAAAGCACACCACAGACAACTGCAGTCAGTCCGGTACGGCCGCCCGCCCCCACACCGGCCGCACTCTCAACATAGGCGGTAATGGTGCTGGTTCCCAGCATAGCCCCCAGACTGACACCGGTGGCGTCAACCAGCATGGCTTTGCCAATACCGGGGAATTTCCCTTTCTTATCCATCAGGCCGGCCTTGGAAGCAGTGCCCACCAGGGTCCCCATGGTGTCAAACAATTCAACAAAAGTGAAGGTAAAGATAATCGCCAGCAGGCCCATATTCAAAGCCCCCATGATATCCAGGGCCAAAAAGGCATTATTGCTGAAGTCGGGCATGGCAACAGGCGAAAAACCGGCGGGAATTTTTACAATACCCATGATGATGCCCACAACGGTGGTAATAAAAATGCCGATGAGCATGGAACCCTTTACCTGACGGGCCATCAGCACGCCAATAAAGATAAAGCCAAACACGGCCAATAAGACTTCCGGCCGGGCCAGCTGCCCCATCTCAATAATAGTTTCAAAGCTAAGAGGCGTGCCATTGCCTTTAGCGGCAACAAGTTTCTCCAGCGTAGGCGGGATCAGCGACAGGCGGATACTCATAATGCCTGACAGCTTTAGACCGATAACAGTGATAAAAAGGCCGATCCCCACGGTAATGGCATGTTTTAACGAAGTGGGCATACCCTCGACCAGCAATTGCCGCACCTGAGTTACAGTAAGCAAAATAAAAATAAGACCGGAAATAAATACGGCACCCAGCGCAACCTGCCAGGGAACCCCCATGCCAATAACAACCGTAAAAGCATAAAAAGCATTAAGCCCCATGCCCGGTGCCAGGGCAATCGGATAATTGACAAAAACGCCCATCATAATCGATACCAGGCCGGCGCCGATTGCGGTAGCCAGGAGCACCGCATTCTTGTCCATGCCCGCTGCCCCCAGAATGCTAGGGTTTACAAACAATATGTAAGCCATAGTCATAAAGGTGGTACTGCCTGCAATTACCTCAGTTCTGACATCGGTCTTGCGGGAACTGAGCTTAAAAAGTTTTTCCAACATTTCTTTTTTTCTCCCCTTCGGCAATATAGTTGGAGTGTTGCCGCAAACGCTACAGTTTATCCGAAAACGCAAAAAACCCCTGACAGGGAATTTTCGCATGAACTATAGAGCGAAACTTCCCCGCCAGGGTTTTTATCCCATCGGTGTAGTGTCAACAAGCAACACCTGCGCCACTTGGTCACAGACCACAGCATAGAAGCTCTGCGGAACCCTAGGCGCACTTTCACTCGTAGTCGGGCGATTTACGGTCGCCAGGTAGAGACTTTTGAGCCATATCCTCAAATATATACGAGTATATTGATTTACTTGTATTGTACCAGGAGTGGACAAAATATGTCAATGAAAAAATCGAACTTTAATAATCATTTTGGAATTATTGTTCGGAAACCACCGGCAGCGCTCATTTCAGCAGGGACATCCTGATCTTGACAACCGCCTTTTTGACCGGCTGCGCTTGCTGCCATGCACAGTTCGGACGATGCACGTCCCAGGGAAAAAATACGGCATACATGCCGGCAGTCATCACCAGATCGGTTTCGGGCCGTGCAGTGTTATAGAAAATGACATCCCTGGCTGCCAGCTCGTCTGACAATACCTCATTGTCATCGGCCAGCAAGCTGTAAGCAATCAGTTCTTCGCCGGCAATCATATACTGGATATCCAGATACTCCACATGCGCCTCGGCCCTGCGCATTTCCCGGGGCTGGGTCTCATATTCATTAATCGCCACATACATGTCCCGGCCTTCAATCTCATGCTTGCCGGCCGGCAGCGCAGACAGGTTTGCTGTTGTAAGATATGCAAGCCCCTTGACAAGGGCCCGGGGCAGTAATGGTGCATCCTTTGCCAGGGTTGAAATGTGTCCGAAAATCACATATACTCCTCCAATGTTGTATTATAATCTACCGGCGCCAAGCTACCGCGGCCGGGAAAACGAAACAAGCCACGCCTGCGATTGCCGGCATGCGGCGACAGGCTTTACAGCAGGCTGCAGATGGGACTCTGCCAGTTGGTTATAATTAGCTTGTCAATATTCTTCGGCAAAATTCTGGCAAATCCTTCATTTTTTTTGCCATACGGATAACGCCAAACAGTACATCCCGATGCACAAGCTTACTGCCCCCCTATCCCCGCTGCCTGCCTCGCCCTGATTGTGGTATTCAATATTGGCAGCGCAAAAAAAAACCCGTTGGCCTAAGGCCAAGGGGTTGTGGAGTTTGTCTGTTTTTTTGCAAAAGGGCGGCTATTGTACAAGGGGAACATAATAGGGCGTCCGCCTTGACAGCAGCAGCTTCTCCTGGTTAAACCACCATTGCGGCTGAATGGTCTTAAAGGTAACCACCAGAACTTCTTCTTGGTCGCCGGCTGCCACAGCCGGCTGATCAAGACCATACAGCGGATCCAGGGTGTACAGACTGCTATGACCTGAATAGCCCGCTTTGGTTCCTACAAAATTAGCAACCAAAGTATACGCCTGCGCGCCCATGGCGGCGGCATCCCAGGTAATCATCGAGCCTGCGGGATACTTATTGGCCGACATAGCCGGATGCATTGTCATATAAGAACCGTACTGGCCATGCCAGGCCGACGGTATGGCAATAAAATCAGCCCGCTTAACGGCCAAAACCCCGGCCGCTTCCGGATAGAGCGCATCTTCACCAATTACTATGCCGAACTTGCCCAGTTCCGGAGCGCTGAATACTGCCAGTCTGCCGCCGGCAGTGGCCCATCTTTTATCACTGTCGCTGAGATGGGTCTTGCGGTATTTGCCAATCTCGCTGCCCCTTTTGTCAACAACAATCGCGGCGTTATACAGTTTATCTCCCTCTTGCTCAATCAGGCCATATACTATCGCTGCCTGGCTGGCTTGGGCGAGTTCAGCCATAAACGCGGCTATGCCGCCATCTGCCGGTTCGGCAAGGGATTTTACGGCTGCAATACTCTGATCTTCCACCGGGCCGGTCAAAGAGAGTTCCGGCAAAACGATAATATCCAGGCTGTTATTCTCCTGGCGGGCCTGCTCTACCGCTGCGGAAATGAGCCGGGCCACCTTGGCTTTATTGGCCGTTTTATCGCCGACCACCGGCTCGTACTGGACAAGGCCTGCCCTGAGTTCATGGGGGGTGGTATTCTTGGTGTAGTCCCACGGTGCAATATAGAGCATTAAATCCTTATACAGTTCCGGCCGCCGGGCTGCCAATCGCTGTTTATTCTTGTTTTTGTACGCTTGGGGATCGATTATTCCGTAAAGAATCAATGGTTCATCAACGGCTTGGCTTTTATCCGCTGCTAACGGCGCTTCCGCCAGTTTCACCCCTGTTGGTGACCAGATTGCACTGGCCCCGATCATATGAAATCCATTTTCCGTGTTGGAGCGGTTGGCGCTGACAATATACAGCCCATTTTGCTGCGCCCTTGCCGGCAAAGCGGCAATAGCCTGGGCGGAAGAGTTAGTCGGAAAAGCCAGGATATCCGCCCCGCCCAGCGCTGCTAACCTGGCGGATTCAAAATAAGCGGCATCCATACAAATATTAATCGCAATCCTGCCGATACCGGTAGTAAATACGGGAACTCCCAAATCCCCCCACGCAGCCCAATGCTCCTCTGTCTCCCACTGATGGGTTTTTCTGTACTTGCCGATATATCCCTCAGGCCCAACCAGCGCTGCCGCATTATAAAACAGGTCGGTCCGGGCATCTTTTTCCGCCATGCCAAAAACGGCATAGCCATTATATTTCCTGGTTAGCTGTGCTACCCGCTTGGTTGCTGTGCCGGGAATGGTATCAACAAAAGGACGTATCGCCTCCCGGTCCCGGTAGTAATACCCGGTAGTCGACATCTCCGGGGCTACCACCAGTTTAGCACCGTTTTTAAACGCCTGTTCGATTACATGTAATAACTCGTCAATATTTTTATCCCGCTCGTTCAGGCTGGGATTAAACTGAACGGCAGCAACCCTGAAGGGCTGTAATTTGTTATCACTGCTTTTCGCGGCTACGGTATTAGTCATGGTCCCCGCTAAAATCAGGGTAATCGTACCTGCTAACGCCAGGCACAGGGTAAAGAGCCGCAGCTTTGCATACATTTGTGAGCCCCCTTTTCATATTACTTATGCCAATACGGTGTGGCAGCAGTTAAGCTAAAATCCAGACTCAGAACAGAGCATAAACTAAATTATTGCAATAACTATGCCAGTATCTTCAGTGCCTGCCAAATATTCCCCCCTTGCTTGTCAATGGTGTTAAACTACCCATCCGCCTTTGTCAGCGCCTATAAAACATTCGCAAAATGTTCTCAAATGTTTTATTGTTAGGACAAGGCGCTTTTTCACAGCACACCCTAAAAAATATCTCTGTCAGGGCTGACAGAGATAAACAGGCAAATTTAAAACGCAAACTTTTTTTTGCGATAGGCCGACAGATACTGGCGGCAATATTCGTCCTTACCCCGTAATGCCTCGGCGGCAATTATGCCGGCCATGAATTCTTTGTCCAGCGGGTTGGTAATCATACCGTCAAGTCCCCGGTCAACCGCCATAATGCCAAAAGTTCGGTTTAAAAGCCTGCGCTCAGGCAAACCATAGGAGATATTGGAGAGACCGCAAATCGTATGGACACCCGGATAGGCAGTCATGATTGCTTCGATGGCCTGTAAGAACTCCCGGCCGTAGGTATCGCTGGTCGACAGCGGCTGCACCAGCGGATCAACATAAATATTCGCCGGTGCAATGCCGTTTTTCACCAGCTCATTAATCAGCTTGTCGGCAATGTTAAGCCTGGCCGCCGCTGTTTCCGGCATACCTTCATCACTCATGCATAAGGCGACAACTTTGCAATCAGTTCCCGCAACCAGGGGCAAAAACACATCAAAGCGCTCCTTCTCCAGGGATATAGAGTTCAGCATCGGTATACCCTTATGAGCCGACAATGCAGCTTCAATCGCCTTGGGATCCGGGCTGTCAATGCAGCAAGGGACAGCCACGGCCTGCTGCACCTGGGTAATCAGCCATTTCAGATGCCGCGCTTCGTCCTCAACAAAAACACCGGCATTGACGTCAATATAATGGGCCCCGGCGGCAACTTGCTCGGTGGCAACCTGCTGGATGTAAGGGCTGTCAGCTTCTTTAATCGCAGTTTGCACACATATGCGGCTGGCATTTATCAGTTCGCCGACTATTAACAAAATCCATCACTCCCCCCGGTGGTTCTAAAACTATTGCTGCTGACGGCAAAAATCAACCGCTGCTGCCCCATCGGCCGCATAGCCATCGGCACCAATCGCCTGGGCAAAATCTTCTGACACCGGCGCGCCGCCGACAAGCACTCTGACGCTGGTGCGCAAACCTTTTTCTTCTAATAACTGAATGGTTTTTCTCATGTTGGGCATGGTAGTGGTCAGCAGGGCCGCCAGGCCCAGCACATCCGGTTTATGCTCGGCAACGGCTGCGGCAAATTTCTCTGCCGGTACGTCAATGCCCAGATCAATCACCTGAAAGCCGGAACTTTCCAGCAGCATTTTTACCAGATTCTTCCCAATGTCATGTAAATCACTCTCAACCGTACCCAAAACTGCCTTACCGGCAATCGCCATGTCACCCTCCACAAGGAGCGGTTTTAATAGGTCCAGGCCTGCATTCATGGTTTTGGCACTCAGCATGACTTCCGGCATAAACATTTCGCCGCTTTTGAACAGGGGACTTACAACGCCCATTCCCGCCAGCAACCCGTTTTTGATTATATCGATGGGCGCCGCACCCTGTTCAAGCATCTGGGCAATCAGCTTGGGGATTTCCTTATGTTGCCCGTCAACAACGGCATCTTCAATATCCTGAAAATTAATCATTTGCACATGCCCCCCAAATTTTATTGCTATTCACCTGTAGCGCAGTTGCATAATTTATTTCTGCTGATTCAGAACTCACAACCGGGAAAGCCGATTTTAGCTAGTCAAGCCAGTTTTGCTGCATTCCCGGCACGGTCGCCAGTATTTCCTTTTCGACTTTATTCTCTATACCTAACGGCTTATGGGTTGCCAGCATCTCCTTGGCCATACGCCGCGCCCGCTCCCTGGCATCAAGGGAGCCGTTCATTTCCCACCTTGCTCTTGAGTTGCGGTCTGCGGCCTTGTTATAGAAAAATTCCGGCTTCATGTGCCTGGTGGTGTGATCATTGGCCAAATAATTGCCGGCAGGGCCGACTTCATTAATTACAGCCACGGCCAGTGTGTCGTCGTTTACCTCAATCCCCTTTACCGCGCGCATTGCCATACCGATAATATCGTCATCCATAACATACTGTTCGAACGCGATACTCAAGCCGGATTCAATCAGGCCTGCCGCATCATGGATATAATTGGACCCTGCCAGCGCCGCCAGCATAATGTTGGCCATACTCTCGTACCCGGACTGGGCATCTGGTATTTTCGCTTCGGTCACGCCGGCCGTCGTATAGTTAGGCAGATGGTAGAAGCGGGACAGTTGGGCGCAAGCTGCATTCATAAGCCCCATCTCCACCGAGCCGAAACAGAAAGCGCCTGTCCGTAAATCGGTAGTAGTGGGAACACAACTGTACAGTACCGGATGACCGGGATTTAGTATTTGCGTAAGCAGCACGCCGCTTAATGCTTCGGCATTCATCTGCACCAGCGTTCCGGCCAGAGTGCCGGGGGCAGTGCTGCCGGCCATGGGGGCCGTCGGGGTCGCCAGCGGCAATCCAGTCTCTATGGCGGCGATCATTAGTTCAGTATAATCCTTATCCATGACTAACGGGCTCATTATGCAGGTAATAAAAGAAATAAAGGGTTTCTTCAATAATGCTTCCCGGCTGCCGGCGATCATGGCCGCATACTTGGCTACATTTTTGACGCCTTCTGTGGAATACACACCACCCATAACGTGTTTGCCCGTATTACGGATAGCCGCATAAAAGCGGTTTACATCAATGTCGTTCTTGGCCAGTTCAGTGGGCAGGCAGGAGATTACATAGAAGTGGATATTAGCCAACGCATCCACAAGCCTTGCCGCCATCTGGACATCAGTAAGGGTCGAAGGCCGTCTGGCGCCGGTATCGATGTCCAGCACATTAACCGCCGTGCCGCCGGTCCCGATATACACCTTGAATCCGTCAAGCTCCAAATTGTGGCGTTCTTCCCGGCCATACAGGGTAATTTGGGCCGGAGCTGTTTTAAGCTTGTCCTTGATCCAGTTTTCATCGGCCTTGACAAGATGCCGCTGAAAATCGACGTCTGCACCGGCCGCATGGAAAGCGCGCAAGGCTCTTTCCGAGTTGACCTGGATGCCGGAGCGCTCATACACTTGCATGGTGGCGGCGTGAATTCTCTCGATTCCAGCCTGGGTCAGAGGCTGATAAATGCCCCCAACCAGTCCTCCCGGGAAATAATTAATAGGGCGTCTTGGTTGTCTTGCCATTTTCTCTCAGCTCCTATTTGTCGTATATGATTACAGCCAGTGTGGCTCTTCCCACAGGACAAGCTCTTGACCAATGCCCATTTTGCGGGCATTATGGTACAGCGTATGTCCCCAGGCCGCATCTTCCACCGGCATGCCGCCAATGATCAAGATAAAGCGTTCGGCTTCGTTCGCCCTGCCAAGTTTTTTGCCGCAGGCGATTTCACTGAGGCTGACCAGGTCGGTTTGATTAATTTTGCCTTGTTCACACAGGCGGAATACGCTTGCCCCCGGAAAGCCCAGGCGTTTTGCCGATGGAATTTTCTCTTCCTCCTCTTTCCAGGCCTGATGCATTTTTATCTCATCAAACACGATCCGGGAAGAAGTAAACAAGTCATCCGGAATGTCTGCCGTCCCTTGTGTGGCAAGCAAAGCATTCGGCTTAACCCATTCTTTCTGGACGAGGGGCTTGGCACTGCCGGCAGTGGCGATGCTAATCACGTCCCCTGCTCGAACGGCTGCTTCCATGGATTCTGCCGATTCGAAGGGAAATCCAAGCTCACTGCTCATTTGCGCGCAGAACGCTGCGGCTTTCGCTGGCACTAAGTCGTAGACCACAGCTTTGGCCAGGCGCGGCAGGGCCGCCTTCAGGCAGGTAATGGTCGCCCGCCCCATTACCCCGGCGCCAATAATGGCCGCTACCCTGGCATCCCTGCTGGCGAGATACCTGGCTCCGACAGCCGGGATCGAACCTGTCCGCATGGCGCTGAGCAGATTGCCGGACATATAGGCAAAGGGTTCGCCGGTTTCCACATGGTTCAGTGTTACCATTAACACCGACCGGGGGAGCCCGCGTTTTGTATTTTCAATATTTGAGCCGTACCATTTGCAGGCACACAGGTTAAACCTGCCGCCCAGATAGGTAATCATTGATAAGAACCGGCGGTCAGGTCCGGCCACCGGCATATTGGGAAACCGCTTTTCTTCCGGGAAGTAAATCCGCTGCCCATGTTCGTTCTCACTGACTCCGCCCATAAGGTAGTCGCCCTCGCCGACCACCTTAAACATATCATCAATGGTATCCACACACTGCTTACCGTCGAGAACTCCCGCTTTTACCATGTCTTGCTCGGACAGATACAAAAAAGTTGTCTTCTTGCCAGGCATAATTGATCATCCCTCCAACAATATTTACCCTCGTAACGAACAAAAAAATGGTACCTTCTTTTGTTCGTTACCTATAACCGAGGTTATTTTATTGTTATCGCAATAACCGTGCCAAAAAGATAAAAGGGGGCTGAAACCAAGAAACCCTCCAATTGCCAAGGGTTTGTAACCGGCCTTTCAGACGAATCGCAACAAGGTTCAAGCTATTCTCAAATTGTTCTTAAACTATTCTCAAAAAGTTCTTAAAAATATTGAATTTTTCGTCAAATTATTATTTACCCTAAATTATAGCAGAGACAGGAAAAAAAGTAGATATATTTCGCACGCGGCCCATCCGTACACCTGTTTTGCAGGTGTGGCGGGCTTAGAAAAAATCTCTGCCTGCTGGCACAGAGAATTACTGTACATTATTTAGGGGTAATTTCCACAATACCTGTACTGCCGTCAATTTTAACCCAGTCCCCGGTCTTAATAATTTTTACCGGGTCAGCTTCCGCAAAATCACAAACAGCCGGTTTTTCTAACGACGCAATGGCAACCCCTATGCGGGAATCGATTTTCGTTACTACCCAGCCGGCCGGCGCGTTGCCGTTGATTTTTGCGGCTTTAAAGTGACAGGACCAGCCACACGAACCTTTGGCGCAGGGAAGAACTAAAATAGTATCCTTAATGCATTTGCCGCTGTTGGGATTGCCGTGTTCGTAGATTATCCCGTCGGTTTCACCCAGGCTGCCGGTATTGCCGGCAATGCTGTCCGGACATACCAGCGCCTCGCCCTCGGCCGTACCGCCAAAGGCCGGCCGGCCTTTGAGAATGATTGTTTTCATGCCGGCGCCTCCCATCTTCCCTCAATTGCGGCATCAATACAGGTTAGCGTTTCTCCGCAATATACGGTGGCGGCAGTTTGCGCTCTGAGGCCTTTTGCCTGCTTAATTCCGCTGAGCACCATGGCTTTCGCATGTTTATGGGATTCATGCTTCATGCATATCGGGCAGGTGCTGTCCAGCAAATGGGCACCGCTTTCTTCAATTATTTTGGTAAAACCGTTATAATCGGCTAAGGCCTGATTGGATTTTGTCGTCCAAATCCACAGTTCAACACCTTGTTTTACTTTTTTCCCTCGCAAATAGCTGGCAATATCCCTAATTTCCTCAATAGCCAGGTGCGGGCAGCCGATACTGACAAAATCCACAGGTCCGCTGCCCGGGTCGCACACCAGCCGGCAAGTGTCATCATAATCTTGTTGCGTAATAGCGAAATAAGCGGCTGGCTTTTTGCCGCCCAGGGCATCGTCCACGGTCCTGGCCTCGGGTGTAATGCCGACAACATGGCAAATTTCCGCATTAGAGGCTGTTGCCAGCGAGGAAAAACATTGTCTCAGCTTTTTAATGTCCGGTCGCTTGAAATTGCCGGTAATGACCGGTTTGCCTGCCCGGGGCAAAAACCTGCCGATAGTATAGCCAATAACGTCCCAGTCGAAAGAGGTTGCGGAAGGACACTGTATAGTAAACACAACGTTACCGTATCTTTCTTCTTTAATATGCAACCCCCACCGGGGTGTCCTGCCGCAAATCGCCGAACAAACCGCGGCTTCAATGCCATCGGCATTGCCACACGCGCCAAAGACTGAGTTGCATAGTAAGACATTGCTGGATTCTGTGGTGACAAAGTGCTCGCCTGGCAAAGGAATCCAGCCGGAAAAATACGGTGTGCAGGTATGTACTTCTGAAGCTCCTGCCTCCCTGGTAATAGCATAAAACTTATTGTTCTTATCAAAAAACTCCTTGCGCAAATGGACGGTTGCAAAATTTCTGGTAACACAGGCAGCCACACAGGTCTGTACGGCACAGGTTTCATCAAATTGACCGATAGGGATAGTCTGATCACTATTTAGGTAAAATTTCGAAAAAATTTCATTATAATCATCGGTTGTAAAGCCTTCTAGATAATGTTGTGCACCAATAAACAGAGTTGCCCGGCTGATTTCACATAATTCTTTGGCTCCCAGCACATTTGCATAGCTTACAATAAATTGCAAGGCTTTTTGCTTAAACTCTCCCAGTTGGCCAGTAAGCATTTTCTGTTCAAACTCCGTCAAATTAACCATATATTCTCCTCCTATAAGGGTTTAGCCGTACAAAGTGAATTATATACGTTCTGTTTTGCGTCAAATATTTTTATATGTTGGACATTGTCAGCGGCAGCCTTTCTTGGCCAGGAAAAAAAGCCTCTGCCTGCCGACAGAGACAATAGAAATGTTACATACCTATTTTTTCTTCGCCCGGCCGCAGTTCCGTCTGACTGGGATTATACCAGTAGCCGGCCTTAATCGACAGCACAAAAATTAGTAAAGATACCCCAATCAGCACAGCCGCGGTTTCTCCCACATAGCCGAAACCGACAAACACCGGCGTAAGTGAAACCAGGAATATTTCAACCATGGCAATAAAAATATAAGCCAACCCGTAGTCTTGCAGCGCCTTGCTGCGGAATTCCGGATCAATGATTCTCAGCAAAGTAACCCCTGTTGCCACTACGCCCGTCGCCCAGCCCCAGCAGAACAGCGCGCGCTCAAACCAATAATTATGGAACATTCTGGGTCCTAAGAACCATAAGAAGCCGCCGCACCAGACAAATCCCAGAATGGAGAGCAAAATTAACGGTACTGCGTATTGGGCGACTATGGCAAGCTTGATTGAGGCTATGCCAAAACAAACCATGAAATCGGTTACGCAACTGCCAATTCTCGTCGTAACCTGCTTGTCAACATACTGACCTAAATTCATCCGGTTCAAAAGCAGCTGTAAAAGCACGCCGGCCAGCATTGACAAACACATCATGGGAACATCGTATTTAGGCATAATAACCTTAAAATACTGGTTGGAATAATAGCCGCAGGCTGCAGCAATCAACACAAGCACCAGATGCCAGGCTAACGGGTCAATGCAGCCCGAGCTTACCGTTCCCATCCCGATAGATTTGCGTTCCTCCGGCGGGATCAGACCGGTTTTCATGCTTTCAGGCAGCTTGGCCATTGCCTTTACAAACCGGGTTATGCCCAGTCTTGTGGCAATATTAATGAACAGCAAACCGCCGAATATGCCTGACAGCATCCCGGCGGTAGCCATTGTGAACCCCACCGTCAACGCATCCTTAAACCCATAGTTTTGCAAGACCCCGCCGATAGCAGTTGCATAACCATAACCTCCGGCCCAGCCGGCCGGCAGCATTAAGGCAAAAGCATGGTGTAAGTCGGGAAAAAACTGCTTGAAAACCAGTATGCCAAACAGCAGCGCTATACCGAACTGACCGATTTCCGCTATCATACTATAAGAAAAAGTGTCGCCAACCTCGGAAACAACTTTTTTCGGCGAATCCATTTTCTCATTGCCGAGAAATAAGGTGGCAAACAGCACGACAACCAGCATATACGGATATGTGCCTATATTATTGGAAAAGGGCAAAATATTGAGAAATTGTGACCCCAGTAAAATTCCTAACACCCCGGCAATAACGGATGCCGGCAAATACAAGTTTTGAATTATCCGAAGTTTTGCTCTGAGAAGTTGACCAACAAACAGCAAACCAGCCACGATACAAAAATCCAGCAGCATGGTGTATGGTCCGAATGGCATAATTCCCCCACCTTTCCTTGGCAATTAATAACTTACCTCAAATTCGGGATAATCTAAGCTTAATTCCATATTGGGGATTAATCCGGTTCCCATGGCTTCCCCGCTGATTTCTCGACTGTTTCTGCAGCAAATGAGGCATTGTTGCTTATAGCCGGTCTCCTAAATAACCTCCTTCGCCAAAATTATTTACCCTCGTATTTTAAGAGAGTAATAAAGCGCCGCCTTGTTCGCTACTTACAACCGAGTGACTATACTACATTGCAATAAGCATGCCAAGACGATCCAGGCGGCGATAAATTAAGAACCCTTATTTTACAAGGGTTCTTAATCGACCAAGCATTAATTTTGCCAGGGTTATCAAAATATTCTCAAAATATTCTCAAAACATTCTCGCTTCTCCAGCTAAGAAATTACCTTCCTTCGACAGGTGTTTGTCTATTGGGGTTTCAGGTTAAAGGCATTGACCCATCGATATATGGTTGCCAGGCTAACTCCCAAGCTTGCTGCGGCCCGCTGTTTTCCTGCCTTACCCCAGCCGTGTTCATGCAATAGGTTTCGCAACTCCTGCCTTTTCGTTTGATATTGCGGGTTGCTGGCCTTGGCCGGTGCCTTGGCCAATTGTGAAGGCAGGCTGCTAAGTGTCAGCACATTGCTTTCTTCCACATTAACAGCATATTCAAGCACATTGGCAAACTCACGAATGTTACCAGGCCATTCGTATTTCATCATGGCTGCTTCTGCCGCAACGGCGAGGCGATCGATTTTTTTGCCCATCTTTTCGAAATAATGCTTAAGATAATATGACGCTAACAGAGGAATATCCTCTAACCTTTCCCGCAGCGGCAAAAGATAGATTGGAATCACGTTTACCCGGAAAAAGAGATCTTCGCGAAATCTGCCGGCCTGTACCAGTTCTTCCAGGTTCTCATTCGTCGCAGCGACAATGCGAACGTCTACCGCGAAAGATTGTTTTCCCCCCAGCCGTTCCACCCTGCGCTCCTCCAGCACTCGCAGCAGCTTTGACTGCAGATGGATTGGCATTGTCCCCAATTCATCCAGAAAAAGCGTACCGCCCTCGGCTAATTCAAATTTTCCCGGTTTCCCCTCGCGTCTTGCCCCGGTGAACGCCCCCGAGTCATAGCCAAAAAACTCGCTTTCCAGCAAAGTCTCGGGAATTGCTCCACAATTTATTGGAATAAACGGCCCGCTGCGGCCACTTTCATAATGAATGGCTCTGGCGAATAATTCCTTGCCGGTGCCACTTTCGCCGCGAAGTAAAACCGTTGAGGACGATTTGGCAATTTTCTTGGCAAAGTTGATTAACTTTTGCATGCCGGCATTCTGTGTCAGGATATCCGCGAACGTGATGGGGCGGGCGGCGATTGTCATGCAGCTGGCGGTCTTCTTGACAGCAGAGTAATCACGAAAACTGACCAGGGTAAGGGTTTCACTTTGCGCGTCGCCTGAAATCGCAATCGTCTCCACATCAAGCAAAAGAGTTTTAAGGCCGAGGGTAACTACGCTTGGCCTGTTTTGGGAATCCATGCCGATAAAATGCCCCACGGCCGCCTGAATACCCCTGGCGATCTCCGGATGATTGCGCAGCCCCAGCAAATCGACGGCAGTTTTATTAAAGTGCAGTACATTGCCGTCAGCAGAAAATGCCACCAGGCCTTTTTCTACTTTATTCAATATTCCTGTTAATTCGGCCATCGCCAGGTCGAGCGATTTGAGCAAGCGATACTCTTTAATCTTGGCGGCCATAAGACTGGCCATCCGTTCCACAAAATCGGTCAGGTTCACCATCTTTTGCCGGATTTGCTTGGCAGTCTCCGTGTCAAAAGCGATTACTGCCAGGACTCCGGCCGGTGAACCATCAACAAGGATCGGCGCCGCAATAGTTAACAAGTAATAGCATTCCTGCGCTATGGTGCAGCCTGAACAGAGAAAATGCCTGCCGGGATAATCGACAATGACGGTCTGCTTATTTTGCATCGCATATTGATAAACATGGCCATGGCTCAGTTTTTGCCCTTGGGTATGTTTTATCGTCCCGGTTGCGGCCATCCGGGTTCTCGTATCGTCTATAACCTCGACATCGCAGCCAACCGCCAAACTGATGGCCTCGGCAATTTGCTGGACTTCCTGACTAATGAGGCTGAGTTCTGCCAAATATCGTCCCCCCCCAAAGATGTAATACCAGCTTGCGTGCTAAAGCGGAACAACAAAGGTAACATAGTGAGAACTCTTGTTATGCGACTCATTCACCAATGCGCAGGATTATATCGGCGATAACTTGCCGGACGAAATGATGATTATTGCCGCAAAATAACTGAATATATAAAATATTCTTCAGAAAGGACTTACCTCCTTTAAATTATCAAGAAATATCCGTTCAGGGCTCCTGATCAGGCTGGCAATTAGCCGGGCCATGTTTACATCAAAAGAACTGCCATACGCTCTGGCAGTTTTTATTCGTTTATCCGCAGCAGCCATCAGACTTTCGCCGCTACCGCGGCGTCAGTTCAGGGGGAGTAAACTCGCCCTTGAACGAAGCTGTTCTTAGCCTGGCGACGACAACGAAGCAGTGCGGAAAAGATGCGCAAACTATCCTTGGGTTTAAGGGAGATGAGGTACTAGGTGTATTGATGACTATAATCATCGCTGCATAAAAGCAAAATGAAAAGGAATGAGTCCGGTAAAATACAGAACTCATTCCAAAAAAGCTGCTTAGGCTATTTGTCTAACTTTTCGGGGACACGCCACAATCCTGGCAATTTCTATGTGGTATTTTTCAAACGCGTCTGGGCTGTTACCTTACCCCGGTCTCACTTCACTACTAAACGGAGCTCAATCCGCCCTGCTGAAACTCCCTCCGGTCCTGTATAGTGAGTGCTCCAGGCCAAAGCCATCAAGTATCTTGCCAAGCATACCGTTTACCAGCTCATCTACAGTACCCGGTTTATGGGTAAAGGCGGGAGCCGCAGGCATTACTACCGCCCCGGCTTGAGCCAAGGCCAGCATATTGGTTAAATGAATGGCTGTCACCGGTGTCTCACGCGGTACTACGATCAGCCGCCGTCCTTCTTTGAGGGTAACATCGGCCGCCCTTGTGAGCAGGTCCCGGCCGCTGGCCGTTGCCAGGGCCCCTAAAGTATGCATCGAACAGGGTACCACAACCATGCCGCCTGTTTTGAAGGAGCCGCTGGCCACTGGCGCAAACAAATCTTCATTGTCGTAAATTACCGCATACGGCCTGAGGTCTGCCATGGTAAGCCCACACTCATAGGCAAGCACCTTACGGCCCATATCGGTATAAACGGCATGCACCTCAATCCCCAGCTCTGACAAGACTTTTATTAAGGTACAGCCATAAATGGCGCCGCTGGCGCCGGTAACACCAACAGCCAAGCGCATACAGACTCCTCCTGTTCAAACACCGTATTTTATGACTAAATAATCATCATAATGAGCAAAGCCGATAGCTTGGTAAGCCTTGCCGGCGGGGCTGTTATCCTTTCGCACCGTAAGCACCGGTATTTTGCCGGCTTTCTGAATACGGCGGCATAGTTCGGCGACAAGGATTTTGCAAAAACCCTGCTGCCGGCTGCTTGCGCTGGTATATACGCCGCCAATCTGGCTAACCCGGTTTGTGGTTACCTGGATCATGGCCTGGGCTTTCGGTGCACCGTCCTCAAGCAAAAAAATGAAATCTTCCTCCGGGCCCCGTTCAGCAATGAGTTTTGCCGCCAACTCATAATTAAAGCGCCGTCTGAAGCCCTGCCGGTATGCTTCGACAACAAACCGCAGGGCGGCAGGCCGCTCAATTTCTCCCGCATGGGCAAGCTCGAGCGGGGCCAAAGCAGCAGGCAGCTTATTCTCCCTGTTAAGAAGAAAATCGCTGTCTTCATAATCTAGAACCCGTTTATAGCCGCGCAGAACCAGATTAAGCGGTTCTACCACCCGCTTCATTCCAGCCAGCACCTCAAACCGGCGCTGGCGCAGGATTTCCCCAAAGGCTGGTACAGCACCCGGCGACTCGAAGTGAGGGATAACGCTGCCCAGATTATAAAAAGCCACTATGCCCTGTAACAGTCCTGCTTGAAAATAGCCGTAGTAATCCCCGCAACGGCGGTCGATCCGGTTATTATCAAGCCCGTAGCGGGTAATATTGCCATCGAGCACCACCGATTCCAGATAATTTCGTTCCAAATACGACCGGACCGCGGCAATATCACCGCCTGTCAACAACCTGAGCACATGATCCGCCTTCCCCTGCAGCCAGAATAATGGTAAGTTTCATTGCTTGTGCAAGCTTACGGTTCCAGTTGTTCGCGCAACACGCGCTTTAAGATCTTACCTGTCTGATTTTTCGGCAGTTCGTCAACAATAATAAAATCCCGTGGTATTTTATAGGCGGCAATATTTGCCTGCAGATATTCCCTTACCGCTTTTTTATCAAAATCGCAGCCTGCCTGAATGACTACATAAGCCAGTGCCACCTGACCGCGCAATTCATCAGCAGCACCAATCACACTTGCCTCCGCAATACCAGGGAAAGAATACAGCAGTTCCTCAATTTCGCGCGGATATATATTTTCACCATTGGCAATAATAAGGTCCTTCAATCTGTCAACAACAAATATATAGCCTTCGTTATCCCGGTAAGCAAGATCACCGGTATAAAGCCAGCCGTCTTTCAGCGCAGCTGCACTCTCGGCCGGCAGATTGAAATATCCCAGCATAACACTGGGCCCTTTGACAATAATCTCGCCAACCTCGCCTGGCGGCAGCTCCTGCCCGTCACCATCGACCACTTTAACCTTTAGACCGGGGAGCGCCTTGCCAATAGAACAGTATTTTGGCTGATCGACAGGGTTAAGAGCGACCACCGGCGAAGCCTCAGACAGGCCATAGCCTTCCAGAATCTGTATACCATATTTATCCGTAAACTGCCTGGCTACTTTCTCCGGCAGCGAAGCACCGCCGGAAATTAAATATTTAACACCGGCAAAACCGCCCGGTTCACCAATTCTGGTAAGGAGATTATACATCGGCGGCACACCATAAGCAACCGTTACCTTGTACGCCTTAATGGCGGCAATGGTTTCTTTCGGCGCAAAAGCCTCCAGTATAGTAATGGCAGCACCGCAGAGCAAAGGGTTGAGAACGGCGCAGGTCCAGGCAAAACAGTGATACATGGGCAACACACACAGCACATTATCGGCGGCGGTAACCGGCAGCCGCTCCCGGAGCGCCCTGGCATTGGCAATCAGATTATTATGGCTCAAAACAGCCCCTTTGGGGCGTCCTGTCGTGCCGGAGGTATAGATAATGGCACAGGGGCTGTCTGCATTCAGGCCGCGGTCTGCAACCGGAGCCGCCGGCCAGTGTTCACAGGCCAGCTGCCGTTTCAAGGCCGGTATGACAAGCTGGGTAACCGTCTGCCCGTAATTTTGCCGGCTAAGTTCATTGTCAATATCCAGCTGTTCCATTGTAACCAGTGTTTTCATCCGGGCATCTTTAACAATAAAAGCAATTTCCCGGGCAGCCAGCTGAAAATTAAGCGGAACAACAACGGCGCCCAGACTGACAATAGCCATATAACAATAGACAAATTCCGGTGAATTGCGGGCGAACAAGCCAACATTCTCTCCGGGCCGGATACCTCTGGCATAAAAAACATTCCGGTATAGCTCTACCTGCTCCTGCAACCGGCCATAGGACACACTGTCGCTGCCGGTAAATGCGGTATTGTCTTTTACACCCTGAAAAATAAGATTATGAACAAACAAGGCATGCACCCCTCCAACGAATAAATAAACAAAAATGCAGCAGCAGCAAAAGGACTTTGCCGTCTCATTTTCCACAGCCGCCGCCCGCTACTAGTATACCTTAACCTGCGGTTAATTAAAATTGTCACCAAAGATAAGACTGGCTTATGTCGAGGCCACCAGGCAGGACACCGGCCAGTCTTATCTTCCAGCGCTTTACCGCTTGCATAAAACCTTTCAGCCACGGCAAACAGGCAAGTTCACGTTGCGGCCTTAACAAAATCCATTATACCAGACTGCCACAGGCAGCAACAGGCCTAAATTTCCTTTTACAGGGACAAATTTAACAACTGTTTATCTGTCAAACCAATAAAAATAGGCCTGACCGGGTATAGTCAGGCCTACTTATCCTACATGCTAAATACTGATTTTTGCCCCGAGCAGTTCAACAAAGGCTCTTAACCAGGCTGGATGGTCCGGCCAGGCCTGAGCAGTTACCAGCTTGCCGCTGACAACAACCGGCTCATTTTTCCATTCGGCGCCAGCCAGCCGGCACTCAGCGGCGCAGGCCGGATAAGAGGTTACAGTCTGGCCTGCCAGCACATTGGCCGGAGCCAAAAGCTGCGTACCATGGCAAATAGCGGCTACCGGCTTGCCGGCAGCAAAAAAGTCCTGTACCAGTTTGACAGCTTCGTCATACAGCCGGATGTATTCGGGCGCACGTCCGCCGGGAACGACCAGGCCGGCATAGTCGTCTGCCCTGGCATCTTTAGCGGCGATGTCCACAGCGATGCGATGGCCGGTTAGTTCAATATAGGTGTCTAAGCCGGTAAAATCATGAACAACAAGCTGCACCATATCGCCGGCCTTTTTGTTGGGTACGGCGACATCAACGTGGTAACCCAGCATCTGCAGCGCCTGCTGCGGTACTTTTACCTCATAATCCTCAGCACAATCCCCGGTAAGTAACAGAATTTTTTTAGCCATTGTATAACCTCCTTATTTCGCAATATGGTTATATATTCTATAAAACCCTGTTTTTCCCTGCTGGCTATTTACCCTGCCACCCCGCCTGGCCAGCCGGGAATATAATTGCCAGCACTGTCATATTTGGCTGCACCGCTAAAAAAGCAATGTGCCGGCAAGGCTGCCGCTTAGATCAATATAATTGCCCATCATTGTTTATCTAAATAAAAAAGGCTAAAGAAGCTCCTGCCAGGGAAGTTCTTTAGCCTTTGATCAGCCAATAAGGCATTTATATAAGTGATATTTGTAATAGTAGCGCAACACCTATGTTGTGTCAGGTAAGCCAGTCAGGCCTGTTGCCGGCAAACGGCACAGCTTTGTCTTTTCCCCTGCCCGTAGCAGGTAAACTGTCTGGCTAAGGCCTTGCAGGCGGCACTTAGGTGCCTGGGGGCAATTAAACCTTCAATTAAGCCATACGACTCAGCCAGCCGCAACAGAGGGACATTAGCCCGGGCCAGTATGTCCGTCACCGTGATAATGGTGTTCAGCAAGGGCTGCCCGCACCGGCCCCGCACCGACAGTTTTACGCAGTCAGTAACCAAATCAGGCGGCACGGTGATGCCAGCAAGCGCTGCTGCTGCTACAGGCGCCAGTCCGGTCTTTACAGCAAAACTAAGCTGACAGGGCTGTACTGAGACCATATCGACAGCGATGCCGGCCGCTTCCAAAGCGGAAAAAACAGCGGTGGCACCGGCCTGGTTTAAACTGCTAATCCGTATAAAAACCACAGACTTGTCATAGGTAAAGCTAATGTCCCGGTCTTCCCCGGCAATATCAGTATCAGTTTCTAAGCCGTAGCGGTGGCAGAGACCAAGCTGTTTAAGTGTGTTAATCATAAAAAACCCCTTTCCGAGGAAAGGGGCAACTGTTTACACACTTTCCTCCTATCTGCCAGGATAACTCCTGTTGGAATTAGCACCACTGCAGAAACTGCCGGTTGCCGGGCGTCATCGGGCCAGTCCCTCGACCACTCTAGATAAGAGCCCTATTGAATTCCAGACAATTTTACCATGAGAAAATAGCAACTGTCAATACATCAGCCCAGCCAGCACCAGTTAATAAACAGCGCCGTACAGAGGACCAGGCCGGCGGACTGCAGCCAGAGCAAGCCAAAAAACCACCTGGTTGGCAGCCTGGCCAAAAATAAATAAAGGGGAAATATGACAAGCACAAAACGGGCCATGCTGTACAGCGGATAAATCGGCGAGGTGGAGAACAAAGGCGGTAAAAACCACAGCCATCCTGTAAGTACGTACTTTGCGGGCAGCCTGTATCCAGGCACGGCTGTCGCAAATACCAGGGCCATACAAGTCAGCGCGGTCAATACCGCATCAAGATAAATGCCGGCCTCGACCAGGGGAACGCCGGCCTGGATCAAGGCAAAATTATTCCAAAAACTATCCCAGGGAAAGCCAAACTGCCGCCCCCAGGCTTGCTGGGAATGGATAAAAGCCAGCGGATTGCCGAACAGCCTGTTATTATAGGCGCAAAAAGCCCCGAATGCCACCACCGGCAAACAGGCCGACAGCATCGACGGTTCCCATTTGCGTTTAATATAATAATGCTTGACGAATTCATATACTAAAACACCAGCCAGCAATACCCCCAGATTACGGGTCAGGGCCGCCAGCGCGGCAAATAAACCGGCCCGCCACCACCTGTTGGTCCGCAGGCAGTACAAACAGGCCAGGGAGCAAACAATAAATACCGGTTCGGTATAAACACTGTTTAAGAAAAAAGAAGTTGGCAAGGTGGCATAGGCCAGCAGTGCCCGCTGGGTTTCCCTGGCCGTAAAATCGAGTAAAAATAATTTAGCCATCACAAAGTAACTGATCAATGTAAACAGGTTGCACACAACAAAGCCGGCCGTCACATAACCGAGACCGATGCCGGCCACGGCTTTGATCAGCAGGCTGGTGAACGGAAAGAAAACAATATTTTGAATATTGTACCCATGCTCGGCAATATAGGTATACCAATGAGCATCCCACTTAATAAAGTTTCCGATGAACGGCAGTGTTTGCCCGGCACCGGGGTTAAGAAAACCGGCTGCTTCCCGGCCGGGTACCAGGTCGGTGAACAGCAGCGCGGTTAATACTAACAGGGTGTGAAGACCATAGGTTAGGATAACTATTCGTAAGGCGGCAGCATCGCTGCCGCCGGCAGGGCTAACCGCCCTGGAAAAAGAATGAGCCCGTATATTTCCGTGTGGCAAACGACCGGTACCTCCAGTGAAACTGCAGAGTGTCTCCAGGTAATTTGTACGATTTTAAGGCTGACTATACACAGACATATTCAATGCCTGTACACAATAGCCCCCGCCGCTTTGCACCAGCCTGTTTAAACAGCCATAATCCTGGCCGATCAGAAAACTGTTGGCAATCGGGATCCCCAGAACAAAGCAAAACAGCAGGCGGTTAATGCCGGCATGCCCCACTATCAGAATATTCCCTTCACTGGCGGCCAAGATATCGGCAAAAGCGGCAACCACCCGGGCCTGGCCCTCGCGGAAACTCTCCCCGCCCGGCACCCGGTAATCGGCGAGATTCTGCCCCCGGCGCAGATACTCTTCCGGGTAGGTCTGCTGAATTTCCGAAAAAGCTTTGCCCTCCCATTCGCCCATGGCAATCTCCCGGATATCAGCCCTGACTACCGGTTGTATATGAATCTGCCGGGAGATGATCCCGGCCGTGTCCACTGACCGCAGCAGATCACTGCAGAAAATAGTGGTGATACTTTTGCCGGCTAATGTTTTGCCTAACAGCCCGGCCTGACGAATCCCCTCAGCCGATAAAGGGACATCAAGCTGGCCTATATACCGGCGAATCTGATCCCGGACTGAGATTTCGCCATGACGGATTATATATATATTCCTGCCGCTCATAGCCCGCCACCACTCCCGGCCCTGCCGGCAATATGAATCATCCTTTTCCCAGGGGTTGTGGCAAAACCGACCCCGTAGTTTTCTGCCGTGACCTGAATCGCCAGCCGCCCCGCCGCTTCCGCTGCCCTGATGCTTGCGATGTTCCGTAAGGCCTCGGTAAGCCTGGCAGGTTCCGGGATTACTCCCACCGCCGCCGCCGTGAGCATTAATCTGGCCGGGGAATCTCCGTAACATAACACAGCCTGAAAATTAACAATGCCAGGCACTGTAAACAGTACTTCGTCAAGCTCAGCCATTGTCAGCCACAGCCCGTCGTCCAGGGAGACCCGGCCTGTTACCCTGCTTTGTATGCGCTCCAGCCGCCGCAACTGGCTGCCGCACGGGCACTGCCCGGGGATAAAGCGGGAGATATCGCCGGTCCGGTAGCGGATAAGGGGCATTCCCTGCCGCGTCAGGGTAGTAAAGACAAGCTCGCCATACTCGCCGTCCGGCAGCGGCTGCGCTGAAACAGGGTCAATAATCTCGAAATACAGGTCGTTTTCCCGCAGGTGATACCCCCGGTGGGCGGCGCATTCGATCCCGCCCCCAAACCCCATCTCGGTCATGCCATAGTGCTCGTACACCTCACATTGCCAAATCCGTTCCAATTCCCGTACCAGCGCCTCGGGGACATAGTCGGTGCTTAACAATACATAACGCGGTGACCAGTCATGGGGCCGAACCTGCTCCCAGTAGCGGGCCATGGCCAGCACCTGCACAGGAACGCCCACCAGACAGGTTGCCTGCTCCCGGCCCATGGCGGCAACAGCCGCCGCTAAATCCGTAACAAAGCCAAAAGCAGCCGCACCGATACCGCTGCGGCCTAACCCCTGCCCCAACAGGTCGCCAATACTGCCCGGACGTTCTCCCGGCAGCAGGATCAGGACCCGGTCGCCCCGCTGCACAAAGGTTGACATGGCATAACGGAAAAAGTCTGTCGTCAGTTCCTGGTCCGCCGCTGTAAAATACAGGCGTTTAGGGCTGCCTGTAGTGCCTGAGGTATTCAGTGTCACCACCCGGCTGATTTCCCCCTGGGATACGCCTACCATCCGCAGGCCCTGTTCCTCTACATCAGCCGGTGTCGTCAAAGGATACGCGGCAAGCTGCTCGGGTTGTACGAGCGCCGGCGGCGGCACCGCTGCCAAATGGCGCTGATAAAACGGGCTGGAGGCCCGCACCCGGGCCAAGGTTTCGTTAAGCCGGGCCAGTTGCCAGCCGGTAAGCGCCGCCTGGATTGTACAACCCGCGGCAGCTCTGATTTTGCCTGCAAGCCAGGCCTCTAACGGTGTTACCGGTATTTTCCCTGTCATGGTCTCCCCCGGTACAGAGACCGCCCGTGCCGGTCGGTCAGGTTATAGGCGCAAAAAGGAATCAACCGGTTATCGGCTCCGACCACATGGATAAAACAGTGTTTCAGCCGCTCTAAGTCCAGGGTCCAGGCATCCTGAAAAGCCATACCCGATACAGCCAGCTTATAGGTATTGATACGTTCCAGGAAATGATCCAGGCTGGTTACATCGCCGGCCAGCTGTTCGGCCGGGCTTTGTTCCTGCTTGCCGGTTTTCCTGCTGCCGGCTGCCGACCATTGCCTGGCAACAAACTGACGGGCCCGCCGGGAGCCCTGGGTTGCCCGCGCCTGGCAACAGCCGGAATTGCTGTTAGCCTGCGACAAAGGCTGCAAACTGCCGTCAGGCATCAGTACAAAATTGCCATGAAAAGAGCAATAGGCATGTTCACCGCCGGGAGGGAAAAAATGCCTGGCTTTCATTTGTCCGCCGGTCTGCCGTTCAATCTCCCGGATAATCAAGGGAATGGTCATCCGGTCTGTATCGCCGGGGTTTTCCGGACAGCGGCCGAAGTAGCTGACCGGCTGAAAATGGACCCCTCTTACTACCGGCATCTTACTGACGGCAAAATTCAGGATAGCTCCTATCTGGCTGTCGTTAACCCCCGGCATCAGGGTCGGCACAAGCACAACCCCGATATCCTGGGCGGCGCAGACCTCAATTACCCGTTTTTTTACAGCAAGCAGCGGCCGGCCGCGCAATTTGGCGTACACGTCGTCATCCAGCCCGTCAAACTGCAGAAATACACAATTTAAACCGGCGGCCTTCAACCGGGCCGCATAACTGTCATCTGCCGCCAGCCGCAGACCATTGGTATTGACTTGAAAGAACTCAAACCCCAGTTTGCGGCCCAGGGTAATGATCGCCGGCAGATCGTCCCTGACGGTCGGCTCACCGCCTGACAGCTGGATATTGTACGGGCCTCCTTTGTCCATAAGCAGCCGGTACCAGCCCTCTATGACCTTCAGATCCGGTTCAGCCCCGCTGCCGGGTGAGGCTGAGGCAAAACAAACAGGGCAATGCAGGTTACACTTGTCAGTCACTTCCAGCAGTACACAACAGGTTTGTTGACGATGCTCCGGGCATAAACCGCAGTCAAACGGACAGCCGCGGCTGCCTGTGGCTGTATCGGTCTGGGGCCAAGCAGGCGTCTGGACATTATTCCAGCTGGTATAATCAGGTTCTCCCTGCCATACACATACCTGATATTCCCCGTGCTCAGGACAGGACTTCCGCAGAAACACACGGTCCCCGTCGGCCACCCGCCGGGCCGGAATACGTTGCAAACATTCCGGACAAACACTCTGGGTCTCAGACAGCACAATCTCTTCTTGCCTGTGGCTTGTTGCATTCATAGCTAGCTTATCGCTCCTTTCCCGGATGCCGGCTAATCAGTTCGGCCAGGAAACTTTCAAACTGTTCTTTGCTGCTTTCCCAGTCAGCCTGGGGAAAACTTACTTTTATTACCAAATCGGCAATTACCCCTTTTACCAGTGTGCCATCACTAAGATTGGCCTGAAAGAAAGGCCGGGGAAAGTTCCGGTGATATTTGACCGTACCGGCTGTGCCCAGGTCTGTTATCAGCGCCTCATCGGTTTTGACCGCCAGGCGGTATTCATATATATTAGCCCCGCCGAAGCAGTTTTCCGCTTTCTTCCATTCGTACGGTTTCATGCCAGCATTGTGCCTATGGCTTCCAGGCAATAATTGATTTCCACCTCGGTGGTAAACCGTGACAGGCTGAACCGTATCGTGCCTGCCGGCGCCGTCCCGAGGCAGGAATGAATCCGGGGCGCACAGTGCAGACCGGTGCGGCAGACAATGCCAAAACTCTTATGGAGGACATCGCCGGCATCTTCCACCTCCCAGTGGGGCAGGGTAAAAGAAATGACCGGCGTCCGCGGTGCATCCACGGTTATGACCCTGGCGCCGGCTGCTGCCAGACCGCTGGCTAACCGCTCAGTCCTTGCCAGCAGCGCCGCTGCATCGGCCTGGCACTGGCTTGCCCAGGCCACAGCCGCCGCCAGGCCGGCAAAAGCCGGGTCATTGGGTGTACCGGCCTCGAAGCGGGCCGGCATAACCGGCGGCATCTCTTCCAGGTCACTGTGAATTCCGGTCCCGCCCACCCATACAGGTTCAAGCTCTGTGGCCGGGGCTATGTATAGTCCCCCGGTGCCTGCAGGCCCCAGCAGGTACTTGTGGCCGGTAAAAGCCACCATATCAATCGCCCAGGCTGCGGGCAGCACCGGGATAATTCCCAGGCTTTGCGAGGCATCCAGCAGCGTAACCGCCCCGGCTTCCCTGGCCAGCCGGGCCAGCAGCGCGGCATCGTTAACCGCACCGGTGACGTTGGAGGCATGGGTAAAAACAGCCAATTGCGGTTTAATCTGCCGCATAGCCGCCGCCCATGCCGCCGTACTAACCCGGCCCATTTTATCCACTGGGATAAAATGGACATTAATTCCCCTGGTCTTGGCCAGATAATATAGCGGGCGCAGGACAGAATTATGTTCAGCGGCAGTAGTCACAACTGCCGCCCCCGGCTGCCAGCGCATGCCCTGCAGGGCAATATTCAGGGCATGCGTGGCATTAGGGCAAAAAACGATGCGGCTCGGTTCCTGTATCTGCAGCAAACGCGCCAATAACCGGCGGCACTCACCCGGCACATCGGGCCCGCTAAAGCCGGCACGCCCGGCATGGAATGGCAGCCGTTCTATACTTGCCGCCACCGCTTCATCCACCTGTGGTGCCTTGGGCCATGCAGTCGCCGCATTGTTTAAGTAGACAGGCTTCATCAAGCTCTCCTCCCTAATTAACGACTATTGCCTCAAAACTACTGACTCCTAACAGACTGCCGATCCGGTCCCTGATGGCTTCGGCAGTACGTTGCCTTTGCAAAACTGAACTGATAATTTCCGGGCTGTCGGCAAAACGGGTCAAAGCCGGCCTGAACCGCTCGTTAAGAGGTACGATCCTGTCGCCCTGAACGAATTTGTCGGCCAGGAATACCACCGCCGCCTCATCAAGCACACAATCCGGGGTAAATTCCAGTTCCATATGGGCTGCGACAATGCCTGACAACGCCGGAAATCCCATACAGGTAATCAGCCGTCCCCCCCGCCGGGAATGATTGGGTTTGCCTTTGGCCAGATCGTGAACAAGCCCGCCGGCCACCACCAGTTCCTCATTCAGAGTAAGTCCCGCCTGGTTGAGCAGCCCGGTGATACGCCGGCCGACCTCGGCCACTGCCTGCCCGTGGCGCATTACCCGGGCATCAGCCTGATATCGGTGCAGCATGGCCAGACATTCTTCAACAGTGGGTATTTCCTGCCGGGCGTAAAAAGCCTGCAGCTTTTTATAATCCTCAGGTGTATCAATATCAAGGGCCACCCCCTGATCGGCCACGTTGACCTCTACGGCGTCAGCAGCAAACCGCTCCAGTATCCCCCGCAGTCCGTCAGCACCGGGATCAGTAAGAATAGCATCGCAGCAGCGGCCGCTAATCAGCGGCGGATGGCCCCGCAGCCCGTTAAAGACCGGATAAACAACGGCTGGCGCCAGCTTCCGGTAGGTCTGAACCAGCTGCCTGATGGTGTGTCTTCTGATCAGCGGCGTATCGCCTGGCAGCAGCAAAAAGGCATCAGCCTCACCGGCAAGTGTTTTTACTCCGGCCGCAACAGAGGAAAACATGCCTTGTGCATAGTTGTGATTCTCGACCATACCTACCTTGTGCTGTGCTAACACAGGCCGGAGTTCGGCGGCCCGGTGCCCGGCCACAACCCGGATATCACTGATTCCGCCCTGGCGCAGGCTGGTCACAGCCGTTTCAATGACTGTTTTTTCCCCCAAGGGCAATAGTGGTTTAAAATCGCCCATGCGGGCGGAATAGCCTGCCGCTACCACCAGGCCGACGATCTTGCCTGTACCCATTTTCCCGCCCGGCCCTGACCTGAATGAATCGTTCATACACACCCCACGCTCCATCTGAGGCCGGATCAGCCCCGTCTATAGGCTGTAGCCGCCAGCTGCCAGAATGTCTCTGACCTTATCCAGGGTCTGCATCACCAGCTGGGGACAGCGTGACATCCGGTTGGCAGGATTGCCCTCTAAAATTTCCTGGCAGTTAATACTGCCAAACCGGGGCAGATTCTCTTGTTCGAACCATTCCACAAGCTCTCTGATCATATCGTTGAGACGGCTGTCTTCCATTTCCTCAGCTGTTCCCTTGCCGGCATAGAGGCCGATAAGGCAGGCACCGCCGGTCAAAGCACCGCAGGTTTTGCCGCAAAAGCCCAGGCCGCCGGTTAACCCCGCCATGGCCCGCACCAAATCCGGATTTTCCTTGCCCTGGGCCTCGAGGCCGATAATAAGCAGGATCTGGCTGCAGTAAAACCCGGCCTGCGATAATTCCATCAGCTGAAAGAACCTTTCTGTCATCGTCGCCCCTCCTAGTTGCACCGTGGCTGATCCGGCCCCCGGCCAAACAAACCACTGAGTTTTGCCAGCGCCGTTTCCGACAGGAGACTAATCTGGGTCGGGACAGCATCCATTGTTTCCCCGTATAAAATGATGCCGTTATCGTTTTCCAGGTACCGCACCGGCAGGCTGCGCCGGAATGTTTTGCCGGTGGTTTTATCGGTAACCTCCACAATAATAGAGTCAGCCTCAATTTTATCTGCTGAAACCTGCCGCTCTTGCTCTTTCATCCTCTCACCCCCAAGAAAACTTTTATTTTCCCTGTGCCAGTATTAACCGCGAACCCATGCCACATTTCGGACAGGCCCGCCCCGCCTGCGTGTCCCGGCAGTTACTGCAATAGATCGTAAAGCACCGGCAGCATTGATACAAAGGCACGCTGTTTATCGGGGTCTGACAGCGCGGACATGATTGATCAGTCATAACATTCACCCTTTCGTCTGGCATTTTTCAGCCATCAGCAAAAAATATCCCATTTGTTTGTTCATCTTACCATTCGCAGTGCATTGCCAAAGCTCTTCCATTGAACCGGACTGCATAAGAAAGCAGGCCACAAATTCACGTAAATAAGCTGTCTGATCTTCCCATACCAGGACGCGAAAGCCAGCAGCCGCCAGCTGCTGTTGCCATTCGCTGCCAGCGGCGGCACTGGCCGGACAAGCAGCCGCCGGCTTGCGCACATACAGATCAGTAATCACTAGTTTTCCCTTGTCAACAAGGATCCTGTGTATTTCTGCCAGAACCTTGCCCCTGTCGGCCATAACCGACAGGCTGCACTCAGCCAGTGCCCCGTCCATTGAGGCCGCGGCAAAGGGTAACGCTTCTCCGGTCGCCCGGATCAGGGGCAAACCGGGCACCCGTGCCTGCCCTTGCTCCAGCCGTGACTCAGCCACATCGATTCCCACGGCCTGTAAGCCGCAGGTATTACATAGGTATTCCACCGTCTGACCGGTGCCGCAGCCAATATCCACAACCCGGGCTCCCCGACCAAAGGCCGCCCACTCAACAGCCCGTTTAGTCAGCCGCAGCCCGCCGGGATGCTGATGAATCATCACTTATCCTCCAGGGCGGCTTCCACCTGCTTCATTTTGCCATTGGCCAGTTCCTCCGGTATGTACACTAAGCCACAGGCAGAACATTTATACAGCTCGACCGGAAAGCTGCTCTCCAGATAGGATAGCGTCACTTGCCCCAATGTCAGCTGAATACCACACTTAACACAAACAATAACCATTTGCTGCTGCTGAACCTTGTAAGCGCTCATCGGCTGTCTCCTCCACTAGCTGGTAATAACAAGTCTGTGGCAATAGGCATTCCGCACGACAAAACCGTCACCCTGCGGCAGGTATTCGACCCAGTAGGTCACATTGGCCGGTTGAAAATAAGCGATATAATGGCCGCTGGCAGGGTCCTTAAGCTTGTTGCCGCTGGTTTCCCCCTGTTCAATCACCCGGGTCACATCATCGACAAGAATCCTTCGGTCCTCCATAATCCGCAATACATCGTCAGGAATAATCACGGTAAACTTTGCCTGTGCCTCCACACCCGCTTCCCTCCAAACCGCCTGCAGCAGCGTTGCTTTCAGCCGGGCCCGGTTCTCCTGACGGGCTGAATAGCCCGGGCCCGGCTGGGCTGCAAGGTAATTGATATCGTGGCCAAAGATGGCATCCAGCAGATATACCACCCGTTTGCCCTGGCTGGCAAAATTGTCGCGGCACATCACACAGTACGTCAGGTAGTCTGCTTCACTTTCCTGGATCCGCCGCCGGATTACCTTATGGGCCACCTCTTGATTGGCATAGATCATTAGACCGCCATAACCACAGCAGACAGTAGTATCCCGGCTAAGCGGCAGTTCCTCCGTCTGCAGCCCGAGCTTCGCCATAATACGGCGCACACTGTTCTGCAGTTCGGCCTCATGCCTGGTCGTACAGCTATCATGGATCGCCAGTTTTTGGTCAATACCGGCCCCGCCCGCGCCGGCAGGCAAGCCAATGCGGTCCAGCACTGTCCACAGGCTCTCAACCGCCATAGCCGGAACATGGTGCCTGAACAGGCTGTAGCAGCTGGGACAGGCAGTAATTACCCTGGGACTCCCTAAAGCCCGCCAGTTCTGATCAATCTGGCGGAGCGTTTCCTGGTATTTCTGCTCCTGTCCCGCCCATTTGGCCGGAGCACCGCAGCACCCCAGCATCAGTCCAACCCCGCCGGCGATTTGTTCACGCAAAAACCGGTAGGCCCCGCTTACATACTGCGGCGATGACGCCGCCAGCTGGCAGCCGGGGTAAAACACAACCGCGCTTGTGGCAAAACCGGGTTGATGCCGGGCCAGGGCACAGCGGTCACTATTGCTGAAATCCATATCCTGCAGGGCAAATTCATGGGTTGACGGCGGCATTTTCCCTTTGTCCACCATCATCTGCCGCGCCTGCTGGCACACCTCGCCCATATTTAAATTGCCCGGGCAGACTTGCTCGCACAGGCCGCACAGGCTGCAGGAATTTATCATTTTGTTGGCATGATGGATGCCCATTACAATAGATAAATTATTATATATTTCGCGCACATACCGCTTGGGATAAGCCCGGTAATGGGCCAGATATTCACAAACCTTAACACATTCCAGACACTGGCACAACAGGCAGCGTTCGGCTTCCGCACCGGCTTCCTCCCTGGTGTAGCCCGTATCAGCCGCAGCCGCCCGTACCATAGGCTCAGGCTTTACAGCCGTTATATTGGTATAAAGCGTACTCCTGAACGGTCCTTCCGTATTCCGGTTGGCGGTCAGGGAGGCGTTCTGAAATAAACGGTCAATCGAAATGGCTGCTGCCTTGCCGTCGGCAATGGAAAAAATCGCCGAATAACCGCCGGCCCCACGGCGGAGACTGCCACCGGCAAAAACCTTGCTGTTGCTTGTTGCCAGCGACAGGGGATCAACGACAATCGCCCCCCCGGCGTCCTGTTGCAAATCCAGCCGCAGGTAAGCGGCCTGGGTGCCGGTCGCCAGATAGATGGCGTCGAAATCCGGATACAGGCTGTCTAACCCCGTAACCGGCATAGCCGTATTGATCGTCAAAGGCAGTTTCTGCAGCAGGGCGAAATCAGCCTCAATGACCGGCAGGGGTAATATATTTCCCGGAAATGCCCGGATATTGCCGCCCAGCCGGTCTGCCGCCTCAAAAACAGTCACCCGGTACCCTTTGCGGGTCAGTTCCACGGCCGCGGTCAAACCACTCAGGCCGGCGCCAATAATCGCTACTTTCTGTTGTTTGGGCAGCGGCAGCATAAGCTTCGGCATATTTGTATTATTATCAACACATATCTTTTCCATCGCCCGGACAAAAACAGGCTCATCCACCTCATTCCGCTTACAGGCCTGCTGACAGGGCTGTTCACAAATCCGGCTGATAATCCCCGGAAAGGGGATTATCCTGTGCAACAAGGCAAATCCAGCCGTATAGTCCCCCTTACGCACAGCGTTAACGATTCCCCGGACATCGACATGAACAGGGCAGGCGGCCGTACAGCCAGGCGGATTTTCCTGCACACACTTCGCTTCCCGCTGACGCAGTAGTTTTTGATTCATGGCGTTCCCCCTCTCCCGGCGCGGCAAACATCAGTTTAAGCCTAAGGATAATTTTGACTAAGCTTCAGCCGGCAAAAGCCCGGCTGAAGCTTAGTCGTCCATTATCCCGGCTTATTTGCCGCCGGCGGCTTGTTCTTTAGCGGCCAGCGCCTCTAAGCCCGCTTTTATTTTTTCCGGCAACGCCGGCACTGCGAGAATGCGGACGCCGCAGGCGTTGTAAATCGCATTGAGAATAGCGGGATGCGGTGCGGTCAGCGGACTTTCGCCCACGCCGGCGGCACCGTAAGGCCCTTGCTCGCGCGGACTGATATTGTAGATAATCTCCATATCATCCGGGATATCCTTAATGAAGGGCAAACCGCAGGCGATAAGGTTGGTGTGCTTTTTCAGGTCCTCGAAATCCTCGGTGAGAGCCAGGCCGATGCCCTGCGCCAGGCCGCCGTATATCTGGCCGTCACAGGTCGTCTTGTTGGTGAGCGTGCCGATGTCCTGTACGGTCGTGAACTTGACCACGGTGGCTTTGCCGGTCTTCATATCGACTTCCACTTCCGGCATAAAAACGGCGTACATGTAGATGCAGAACGGGTTGCCCTGGCAGGTGTCGGGGCTGCAATCGGTGCACATGGAGGCTGCCCAGGAACCGTCATAATGTAGAGGAATGTTTTCCGCCACCATTTCTTCATAAGTACGGAACGTGCCGTCAGGCTTACGCATGGCGTTTATCAGCATTTCGCAGGCGACGCGGGTGGCGTTGCCGGTCATGACGTTCTGGCGGCTGCCGCCCGATGGCCCGCTGGCCGGCGTAAAGGCCATATCATTCATGACCAGTTTGATCTGTTCCGGTGTGATGCCCGCGTGCCGGAGGGTTTCATGGGCGTGAGTCAGGAAAGCAAGATCAGCGCCCTGGCCGTGATCCTGCCAGGAGCTGCCGATAGCTACGCCGTCTTTGGTCAGTTCCGCCCAGGCGTGCGAGCTGTCCGGACCATCAAGGCCGCAGCCATAAATCCCCAGCGCCAAGCCTACCCCGCGTTTTTTCTCAGGCGTGGACAATTCCTGGCAGCGTTGTTTTGCCTCTTTCCACAGGGGCCGCAGCGTATTAAACATATTTTCAAAGCAGAATACTTCCGGTACCTGGCCGGTCGGAGTGGTGGCGCCGGGGCGGTAGATGTTTTTATAACGGAATTCCAGCGGATCCATCCCTAGCTTTTCCGCCAGAATGTCAACGCAGATTTCCGACGACAGGAATGCTTTCGGCGAGCCGTAAGCACGGAAGGCGGAGCCCCAGGCATGGTTGGTGCATACACATTGGCCTTTGCCGCGAATATTCGGAATATTGTAGCCGGCACCGATAAACTGCCCCTGGCGCATCAAGTTTAAGTCGCCAAATTCGCTGTAGGGACCGTGATCGAGCCACCAGTTGGTTTCCATGGCGAGCAGTTTGCCGGTTTTGTCAGCGGCCAGCCTGGTTTTTACGAGCGCGGGCGAACGCTTGCCAGTATAGGTGATTTGCTGGTACATGTTGAAATTAAGCGAAACCGGCTTACCGTCGCAGGCCAGGCAGGCAACACCCAGCAACGCCTCGTTCGTCGGGCTGAATTTGTAGCCGAAAGTTCCGCCTGTCGGGTTGGCGACCAGACGGCATTTTTCCGGCTCAATGCCGATACCGGCGACGATCATGGCATGATGCAGGTGCAGGGCGATACTCTTGGAGTGAATCGTCAGGCGGCCTGCTTCATCAATGTACGCTGAGCCGCAGTCAGGTTCCAGCGGCAGGTGCGGCTGCCGGCTGCAATAGGTTTCCGCTTCAGCGACGACAACATCGGGATCATTCATAATCGGCTTGGTGTCCTCACCCTTTACAACGCCTTGCTCATAATACACATTGGGAGTGCCGGGGTGTATTTCAATGGCGTCGGGCTCCATAGCGGCCGGCGCGCTCATGTAGGACGGCAGAATTTCCAAGTCGAGTTTAACGGCTTTGGCCGCCGCTTGGGCGTGTTCTTCGGTATCGGCGGCAACGATTGCAACCGCGTCGCCAAATTGGAATATCTTCTCGTCGCAGAGGATGGGGCGATCCCAGCCGTCACCCTTGTTCGCCGGGAACGTAATCAGGCCGCTAATCCGGTTCTTGCCCTTGACATCCTTATGGGTGATGACTTTGTATACGCCCGGCATTTTTTCCGCGACCGAAGTATCAATGCCATTGATATTGGCGTGGGAAACTTCCGCCTGCACCAGCGCCAGCCGCAGTGTTCCCGGCGGCATCTGCAAGGCGACATCGGCCCCAAAATCCCAGGTACCGGTAACCTTCTGCAGGGCAGACGGCCGGTGGTAGGTAGTACCGTAGATTTTATTGCCAACAGGCTGATACATCAGCTCTTCCTTGCGCACTTCGCCGCGGATTACTTTAGCAGCCGCCATTACGGCATCCACCAGCGGCTTGTACCCGGTGCAGCGGCAGGCATTGCGGTTTTTCTGGAACCAGTTGCGGACTTCTTCTCTGGTCGGATTGGCGTTTTCATCAAGCAGAACCTTCGCCGACAATATAAAACCAGGGCTGCAGAAACCACATTGAGCACAACCATAAGCCATCCAGGCAACCTGCAGCGGATGGAGATTATTAGGAGTTGCCAGGCCTTCGATTGTTGTTACATTGGCTTCATCAGGCACTCTTTTCATTTTCACGACACAGGATCTTACTACCCTGCCGTCGAGAATAATGGAGCATGTACCGCATTGGCCCTGATTACAGCCGACTTTGCAGCCGGTCAGCAGCAATTGTTCCCTGAGCACACTGGCCAGACTGGCTTCGGTGTCAACAATTAATGTTCTGGGCAACCCATTGATATTCAACACTTTTTTTTGCACTGTCTCTTCTCTCCTTTATTAATAACCTATATCTCAGAGGACTGTAACTCCCCGAAATACGCACTGCGCTATCTTACCGGCCTTTGCCAAAGCCGCATTCCGGATAACGGCATTCCTCGCAGGACAGGCACAAACCGCCATGGCCAAGTCTGGTAATATCCTTTCGTGTCAGTTCTTCGCCTGCCAGCAGGCGGGGTACAACCAAGTCAAAGATTGTACTCCGGTGGTACATGACACAGCCGGGCAAACCGAGAACAGGCACTGACCCGAAATAAGCCAGCATAAACATGGCCCCGGGCAATGTCGGTGCGCCATAGGTAATAATCCGGCCGCCGGCGGCCCGGATACCGGCCGGGGTTACATCATCCGGATCAACCGACATGCCGCCGGTGGTGACAATCAGATCAGCACCGGCCTGCAGCAGGCGGTGGATAGCCTCGGCAATCATCGTGATATCGTCAGGCACAAAAATCTGCTCTAAGACCGAACTGCCCAGACACTGAAACTTTTCTGTCAGCACCGGTCCGAAACAATCCTTGATCCGGCCATAGTACACCTCGCTGCCGGTAGTAATCACCCCCACCTTGCAGGCCTGCAGTTGCTTGACTTCCACTACCGGATAATACGCAGCGCAGATCTGCTCAATCCTTTGCAGCTTATTTGCAGCAATTACCAGGGGAATAATTTTGCAGCCGGCGACCTTACGGTCAACCGCTACCATCTGGTTCGAATGTAAGGTTGCCACAGCCAGCTGATCGCTAGCATTAATCCTGTCCAGGGCCGCCGCATTTACTTTTAATAAACCGGTAATCCCTGCTTTTAATTCCACTTTGCCCTCGGCAGCCTCTGCCAGTTGCAGGCCCGGACCGGCCACGGCCCTGGCCAGTCTTGCCGCCGCGTCATTCTCATGCAGCTTTTGTTCATTGACCTCCCAGACATAGATATGTTCCTTACCAATCGTAAGCAATCTGGGAATGTCCTCTTTTTTGATGATATGTCCTTTCTTAAACGCTCTTTCTTTACACTTGCCAGGAACAATTTCAGTCACATCGTGGCAAAGAACCATGCCTTCCGCCTGATAGACGGGAACTACTCTCATTAACCACCCTCCCTGCTTTGCTGCTTAATTGCTACGCTGATCACTTGCTTAAGCGTTATATCAAATATAAATGCAAGATTTATGCCAAAAAAAACACGGCGGTAAGCCCCCAGCCAAACAACGGCCGCAGTTCCCCTAATCCGGGCGAAAAGTTAACCTTTCTTGCAAATAAATAAGGAACCAACCGCCTGCTGGCTGTTGATTCCTCATTGTTTAGTATTGCATCATGCTACATTTGCCGGAACAAGTGTCACTTTAAAGTGACACTTGTTCAACTTTACATTTTAATTCTTTGTAAATAGAATGCTGTTTCATTTTCCGGTAGAGCGTATTCCGGGAAACCCCCATATCCCTGGCGGTCATACTGACATTGCCGCCATGATTGTACAGCAACTCCAGAATTTCCTGTTTTTCATTCTCATCAAGAACCCGTCGGCGCTGCTCCCGGCGGCAAAAGGTCTCCACAATATTAGAAGTCGGAAAATGCAGCCGCTCGCGGCCGGAGTGAGCGGGGGCGGCCTTACAGTTGCAGATCTCCTGCGGCAGGTTGGCCAGGGTTACAACCTGACCTTCCGTAAGACTGACGATCCGCTCCACTACATTTTGCAGTTCCCGCACATTGCCGGGCCAGTCATAGCGAACAATCCGCTCAATAACCTCCGGGCTGACAACAAAGCGCCGGCTGTGCTTATCCTGTTTGTCAAGAAAATAGTTAAACAGGGCGACGATATCTTCCGACCGCTCCCGCAGCGGCGGGATGGTAATAGAGATAACGTCAAGCCGGTAATAGAGGTCTTTGCGAAAAGTGCCTTTTTCGACTTCCCTCATCAGGCATTTATTGGTGGCGCAGATCACCCGGACATCAATCGGAATGACCTTATCGCAGCCAATCCGCATCACCCGGCGCTCCTGCAATACCCGCAACAGGGACACCTGCTGTTCAAGCGGCATATCGCCGATCTCATCCAGGAACAGCGTACCGCCGCAGGCCAGTTCGAATTTTCCCGGTTTGCCGCCCCGTTTCGCCCCGGTGAAGGCCCCTTCGGCATAACCGAACAATTCGCTGCCGATAAGCTCGCGTGGTATCGCCCCGCAGTTTACGGCAATAAAAGGCCCGGCTTGCCGGTTGCTCCGGTTGTGAATGGCCTGGGCAAAAATTTCCTTGCCTGTGCCGCTTTCCCCCTGGAGCAGGACGTTGGACATGGAGGCGGCAGCCAGAGACGCCACCCTGACGGCTTCCAGCAAGGCTTTGCTGCCGCCGATGATGTCACTGAACTGCAGCGTCCCGTAATGACCGCTGAATCTGTTTACCAGGCTTTGAATCTGTTTGATCGGGCGGAGAATGATAACTCCGCCGGTTACTTGTCCCTGGGCATCGGTCACCGTTTCGCCGGAGGCCACGCAGTGGCTCAGCCCGTTGCCGGTCTCCAGCATCAGCTCCATTTCCGTACAGGCTTCCTTGCGCTTTAATATCTTTTCCAGCAGCGGATTTCTCGTTCCCAAAATGCTTTCCACCTGAATTCCCGGTTTCACCTCAACCCTGTTTAAACCAGAGCCGAGAATTTGTTTCGCGACCGGGTTTAATTCGCTGATGACCCCCTGTTTGTCAACTAAAATTACGCCATCCGACATAGTATTGAAAATATTAGTAAGCCGGTTATTCATTACACTCAATTCATTGTTCTTTTTCTGAATGCTGATTTGCGCCATGATTGCCTCCGCTGCGGCCACAACCATGCCCAGCGTATGGAGATGGGCGGCTGTCGCCGCGCCGGAAACGTCCAGTATCCCCAGTACATTCCCCTGGCCGTCAAGAATAGGCGCCGCCGAGCAGGTCAGAGAGTGGTGGTCAAAACAGTAATGTTCAGAACCGGATACCTGAATCGGTTTTTTTATAACCAGTGCTGTGCCGATTGCGTTTGTGCCCACCTGGGATTCACACCAGCTGGCGCCGCGAAAAAAGCTAACCGTCATCGGATTGGTCATTGCATCCTCATCACCAAACAGCTCCATGATATAACCGCGCCGGTCTGTTAACACCACAACAAAACCCGAGCCTTCGACAACCTTGTACAAATTAGTCATAAACGGTTTGGCAATATTGATAAGCTCCCGGTTTTCTCTAAGCATCACCCGCAGGCTGATACTGTCAAGCTGGGGATGGATACAGGCATCATTGGGATTAACCCCGGCATCGCGGCAACGCGTCCATGAATCCAGGACCTCAGACCGGACAGGAAAATCATAGCCGCGACTGGTATGGGGGAGAGTGGCGGTAAATTGGTGCCAGGCTTCAGAAATACAGTTACTACTGGTTTCAGCATAAAAACTCATATACCCACCTGCCTATTCTCAATATTCTGATTATTTTTTTTGACGTGCATGGCAAGCAAACCTATTGCAAGAAAAAAACAGAGTACGCCAAAAGCAGCGAGCACCCTGTCCCTTAATAGTAGGTATTCTATACTCCTTTCGCATCGGAAGGTCTACCGGTTGCCGGGTAAAACCTCGATCTGGTTATCCTAACTTCTATTAGGTAAACAGAGTCGGAGTGACTAAATATTCAATTTATTACAAATATAGCATTCTCTATAAAAAACCAAAATCCTGCTTGGCGTTAGAATAATTTCCATAAATGGAAAAACGCTACAGCTAATCTGTAGCGCAGATATCTTTATCCATATATACGGTCTCCAGCGCATCTGTGTTCTCCCGGCGGATCAGATACCCCTGACTGAGCCAAAACGGAAAGCCGCCCGGCAAAAATTTGTGGGTGTGCAGGCAGATGCGCCTGTAGCCATGGGTCCGGCAATATTCCTCAATAGCGGCTACCAGCCGGCAGGCAATGCCCTGACGGCGCAGTGATGTTTTCACATAACACCGTGACAGTTCAGCGGTAATGGCACAATCATAGCAACCGGCGACTGCGGGCAGCCTGTCATCATAGGGATTTACCGCAACTGTGCCGACAACCTGGCCGTTGCCGGCAAAAGCGGCAAATAAAGCGGCATTCACCGGTAAAACATAGGCTTCCTCCAGCTGGGCCAAATCCCAGCGGTCAGCAACGCCCGGTATATTGGGATATACTTCCTGCAGCATTGGCAGGATAAAGTCGAGTACCGGCCCGACATCAGCCGCGGTAATCCGGCGAATGCACCAGTCGCTGTTGTTATTGTTCAAGTCCATAGGCAACCTCGTTTCGTGTTAATTTACTATATATCAGTACGGTTTGCGAGTATCCCTGTTCAGAGGCCGGGCAGGCAGTATAGCTGCTAACAGTGCCTGGGACACCGGATGGGTAAGACAGTTGAGATTTTCCATATTGTCCAGCCTTTCCACAATCTCACCGGCACACATCACAGCCAGCCGGTCGGACAGATGGGCTACCGCCGCCAGGTCATGGGAAATGAATACATAGGACATCCCCAGTTCTGCCCGCAAATCAGACAGTAAATCAAGAATCTGGGCTTGCACCAGTACGTCCAGGCTGCTGACCGCCTCATCCAGAACAATCAGCTTAGGCCGCAGGGAAATAGCCCTGGCAATACATACCCGCTGCAGCTGGCCGCCGCTGAACTGATGGGGGTACTTGGCGGCGTCCCCGGCGGTAAGCCCCACAAGCTCTAGTAATTCCCCCACGGCCAGGAGCACAGCCCGGGCTCCGGGGCAGGCGAAATTTTGCAGCGGTTCAGCAATGCTCTCCCCGGCGGTGCGGCGCGGATTGACCGAGCTAAAGCAGTCCTGAAACACGACCTGCAGGTCCCGCCGCACCGCCCTGATGGCGGCTTTGTCCGGCCCATACAAATTAACGCCCTGAAAGAACACCGTCCCGCTTTCGGGCTTCTCAATACCGAGAATAATACGGCCCAGAGTACTCTTGCCCGAACCGCTTTCACCAACAAGGCCAAGGCACTCCCCGGCCGCCAGTGAAAGGCTGATTTCTTTATTCGCCTGCACCCTGCGCCCCTGCTTGAAGATGCCGCCGCCGTGAAAGTGCTTGCTGACTCCCCGTACTTCAAGCAAGGGCGCGCTAACAGCCATCAGCCAACCCCCATCTGGGCTGCGCCTATATCCAGGCAGCGTACCCAGTGGCCGCCGGCATTAGCCGCCACTTTCCCGGGAAGTGAGGCACGGCAGGCAGGACTAACCCGCGGACAGCGTCCGGAAAACCCGCAGCCGGCAGGCGAACAGCCGGTCTCATCTGCCGTCAGGAAGGACAGGCGTTGGCGGCGGGGCAGCCCAATACTGTGGCGGGCGTTCAGCAGCGACTGGGTATAAGGATGAAGAGGCTGGTCAAACAGTTCGGCGACTGCGGCTTGTTCAACAATCTGGCCGCGATACATTACAGCTACCGAATCCGCCAGCCGGGCAATGACACCAAGATCATGCGAGATCAACAGCATACTTGTGCCAAATTCCCGCCTCACTGCCGCCAAAAGATCAAGAATCTGGACCTGAGAGGTAGCATCCAAAGCAGTAGTCGGTTCATCAGCAATAATGAGATCCGGCTGCTGAGCCAGGGCAATAGCGATAATTACCCGCTGCAGCATACCGCCGCTCAGTTCGAAAGGGTATTGCCGCAGCAGCAGCCCCGGCTCCGGCAGGCCCACTTTTGTCAGATATTCAATCGCCGTTGCTGTGGCTGCCCGGCGGTCGGTTTTCCCATGAGCCAGCAGTGTTTCGATAAAATGATCGCCAATCGTGCGGATGGCATCAAAAGCACTCATCGGATTCTGCATAATCAACGCAATCCGGTTCCCCCGGAGCTGCCGCCATTGGGCTGCGGTCAGACCGTTAAGGCTTTTCCCGGCCAGTTGAATCAGCCCGCCGGTCCGGACAATACCGGCAGGCAGGAGGTTTAATATGGACAGACAGGTCAGTGTTTTACCACAGCCGCTTTCGCCCACCAGCCCAAAAATCTCTCCCGGCTCGATTTGCAGACTGAGCTGGTGCACGACAGGCACAGTTTTATCCTGGCGTTTAATAACCACCTGCAAACCTTCTACTGTCAGCAGCGGCTGCTTTCCCATACGCGTTACCGTCCTTTCCTATCTTTTTTACCCTGTAAAGCATGCAACCGGCATCAGCCCCGGCCTGATTCTACGTTTTCTTGATCATCGGATCACTCATGTCCCGCAAAGCATCACCCAGGAGATTAAAAGCCATAACCACACTGAGAATCATCAGACCGGGATAAGCCATCAGCCAGGGATAGCCCCGTAAAAACTGACGCCCGTCGTTAATCATCGCCCCCCACTCCGGTGTGGGCGGCTGAATCCCTAACCCTAAAAATGACATGCCGGCAATATGCAGGATAACCCACCCTACATCCAGAGTGGCCAACACCGCAATCTGCGGCAGGATATTCGGCAAAATATGCCTGGCAATAATGGTGGGCCGTGGCGTCCCGGCCACCCTGGCAGCCAGAACGTAGTTCCTTTCTTTCAGGCTAAGCACCATGCCCCGGATCATTCTGGCATACCAGGCCCACTGGGAAAGAGCCAGCGCCAGCACGACATTGGGCAAGCCCGGCCCCATCACACCGACTAAAGCCAAAGCCAGAATAAGACTGGGAAATGCCAAAAACACATCACATATCCGCATGATAACAGCATCAACCCTGCCGCCGGCATAACCGGACACGGCTCCCACCACGGTGCTGATGGCCAAAGTCGCGGACATCACGGCAAACGCCGCTCCCAGAGAAACCCGGGCCCCGTAAATGAGGCGGGATAAAATACAGCGGCCTAAATGATCGGTCCCTAACAGATAACTATGATCAGGCAGCATCAATTTTCTTTCCAAAGCAACATCATTCGGATCATGAGGCGCTATGACCGGTGCGAAAATCGCCATGAACACAGTTAGCAGAATAATCAGCAGCGCCAGTCCTGTCAAGGTACTCTCCAGCCTCATGAGGACTCCCCTTTCAGGCGGATCCGCGGGTCAAGCCACGCGTAGGCAATATCAACAAACAGGTTCGCAATAACAAAAACACCGGCCATCATCAGGACAAAGCACTGGACCACCGGATAGTCCCTGTTTAAAATAGCAGATACACAAAACCGGCCAATACCCGGCCAGGAAAATACACTTTCGACAATCACCGAGCCTGACAGCAGATGGCCGATACTCATCCCCAGAGCGGTAACAAGCGGCAGCATCGCATTTTTCAGGACATGCCGGCCTATAACCAGGCTTTCCTGCAAGCCCCTGGCCCTGGCATACAACACAAACGGCTGATCCAGGTTTTCCAGCATACTGGTTCTCAGCAGCCTGATATAGGTGGCAATATAACTAAAGGAAAGCGTTAGGGCCGGCAGAATAAAATGCGCCCACGACCACCGCCCCAGTGTGGGCAACAGATCAAGCTTAAGGGCAAAGAAATACATTAGCATAAAACCAAGCCAGAAATTAGGCATAGCGGCACTGGTAAAGGCGATAAACCGGCAAAAATTATCAAACCAGCCATCTTTATACAAGGCAGAAAAAATACCCATTGGTATGCTGAGAACCAGCGTAAAAATCAGCGATACCCCGGCCAGTTGAGCTGTCGCCGGCAGCAGAAACATCATTTCATCCCACACCGGCCGGTGGGTGGCATAGGATTTGCCAAAATCAAGCGTGAGTGCCTTTACCAGCCAATCCCCATACTGGACAAGGAGCGGGCGGTCAAGGCCAAGTTCCTCCCTGACTGCCGCTACGGCTGCCTCTGTCGGCGGTATCTGGGAAAGTCTCAGATACGCCTCCGCCGGGTCTCCCGGCGTGAGGCGCAGTATGAGAAAGGTAATCATGGAGATACCTACCAGTACAGGGATCAGGCTAAGCAGGCGTTTGACAACATAAGCCAACATACTGCCACCTCAATTCCCCCATAAATTACTGAATATCAATCGTTCCGAAAGGAATTTCATATTGACTGCCCATAAAGGTAACTCCGCTCAGGTTCTTAGGATATACCGCCAAATTTGCCAGATAGGACAGCGGCAGATATACGGCCTGCTCATGGAGGGTAGTAAATATCTGCCTGTATAGCTCCTGCCGCTTGGGTTCATCGGTGCTGACTAATACGGCGGACGCCATCTTATCAAGCTCGGCTTTCATTGGCAGGCCGAGTTGGGCCTGATAGTCGGCATGGGCCGGCTCCCGCATCGAGCCTACCAGGGAATGAGGGTCATAAGGGGCGCCCCAGGTATCGCCGTAAATGATATTAAAGTTGCCGTCTTTTTGGCGCTGATCAATCGACCCCTGCTCCTCACCGGTGAGCTTGACCTTGATCCCGACCTTTTTCAGGTCGCCCTGCAAAACCTCGCCCACCGATTTTTGGATGGCATTCGTACTTTCATAACAAAATTCCAGTTCCAGCGTTTGGCCGTCCTTCTCCCGGAATTCCTTGCCGGGAATCACCTTCCAGCCGGCTTCATCCAGCAGGGACCGGGCTTTGTCTTCACTGTATTCATAAGGCGTTAAACCCAGATTGCAGTAGGGGAAATTTGTGGCCAGCAGGGTATCGGCCTTATGTTCAGTCCCGAACAGAACCCCTTTGACAAAAGCATCTTTATTGACTGCATGCTGCAAAGCCTGCCGGACCTTGAGCTCTTTCGTTGCCCCTTTATTGGAGTTGATTGCCAGCACCCGGGTAGCCAGTGGTTCTGACAGCTTGGTTTCATATTTGCCGGTAGCCTGGAGCTGCTTAAAGGCATCCAGACTAATACTGCCATTGCCATAAAGCAGGTTTAGCTCTTGCTTTTCAAAGGCAACCACCCGGGACTCACTGTCAGGAATTATTTTTATTACCAGTTTATCCACCTTGGGTTTAGGGCCCCAGTAATGTTCATTACGGACAAATACGGCCACTTCGCCCTGTTTATACTCACTCAGCACCCAGGGGCCTGTTCCCACCGGCTTTTTAATCCCCTCCCCGGTATTGCCGCTGTCAGGAAAAGCGGCCGGGGCCAGGAAGCGGAGCGGCCGGATCAGCGCCAGTTCCTGCAGTACAGGATAGTACGCATCTTTAAGCACCAGCTTGAATGTATAGTCGTCAATGACCTGGGTTTCTTTGATTTGCCGGATAAAGGCCAGCCAGTCATGCCGCTTGCCGTTCGCCAGTACGGCATCAAAATTTTTCTTGACAGCGGCCGCGTTAAAAGCGGAGCCGTCTGAGAATTTTACATCCTTGCGCAGTGTAAATATGTACTCTTTGCCATCAGGCGATATGGTCCAGCTTGCGGCCAGCCAGGGAACAATCTTGCCTGTGTCGCTGTACTGAACCAGAGATTCATATACCAAAGCCTGGGCAAACATCTGATTGGGATTATACATGTGGGGATTTAAGGCGCCAATATCCTTCGCCCAGGAAAAATTCAGAACCTTCTCTGTAGCCGGCGCCTGGCCTGACTTAGATCCGCAGCCGGCCACCAGGCTCACCAGGAGCATACAGGCAATGAGTACGGCTGCAATCCTTTTCCATTTTTTAAGCGCTTTTGTCGTTTCTGACATAGTTATCTCTCTCTCCTTTTTCCACTTGTTTCCGCAAAACATCCTCATTCCAGAAATCTGACAGCCTTTCAGTTTTTTTCATAAAGAAAACACGGCTTGCGCCGAGCCTTTGGCGAAAGCGGAAGCCGATGTTGCCCTTATCCAGGGAAAGTTATAACTTTCTATCAGGATAAAAAAAGGCATAAAAACCAAAGGGGACTTCACGTCCGCAACGGCTTCATGCCAAATTATCGTTTTTATATTTTTAGCGGTAAATATCATAATTTGCTGGAGTTTTCAAACTCCTTATTCCTTAATATTGTACAATGGTGTCACCTTTTTGTAAATAGTGAAAAAATTATCTTTCTTTTCGTAAATCGTATTGTATTTCCGGCCGCTATGGTTTATACTGAGTACAGGTGGCAATGAAGGCCACAACTTCAGGATCAGTAAGGGAATTAATTCTACTGTTTTCGCAACCATGAAGGGATTGGTCAAGAATGACCAGCTTTTTCATGGTTTTATTTTTTCTGTAATTTATTAAAGGAGGTGCTAAATCATGTGTCAGGTTAACGCTAAATTTACCCTTGACAGTGCCGGTGATCTGAATCAGGTGAAACAATCCCTGGAAGCAATGGAAACAGTCAGTGCTGTAACGGTTACCGATAATGTTCTGTCCCTGTCCTTCAACCACCACAAATATACCGAACGGGAGCTGGCCCGGGCCATTGAGACTTATGGCTTTAAAGTCATAGCTGTTGACTAACGCAGCGTATCCTCCTCTTCATATAAATAAGGGACAGTTCCGGGGTATCGCCCCCCGGAACTGTCCCTTATTTTAGTTATTTGACATGCTTTGCTCATATTTATCACGGCTGGCGCTTGCCCCCAGATCATCAAACTCGACCAGCGAACCGGCAGGAAATTCCTGATCCGTCCCCCTGGCAGACGGCAGAGTCACCGCCTCTTTTATGGTTCCGGCAACTACCTCGCCCGCTTCATTAAAAGTAATGGTTTTGTCCTTGCTGAATTTAATATAACCGGCCGTATCGTCACCGGTAACCCGCTTTTTCCAGCCAACAGGCCGTAGATGGGTGTCCTCATCCAAAACACCGGACTGGACGGCACCGGAAGCAAAAAAAGTCAGAACCGTATCGCTTTTAAAGGTTACAAAGCCATATTTGCCGGCGATTAAGCGAATGGTTGCCTTATCGGCAATTGTCCCGGAAATAATGTCCCCCTGCTCGCTAAAAGTGACAACAGTACCGCCTTTATACAGCAAATGACCATAACCGGGAATAACCACCTTATAGTCCCGGCCAATAAACGGCCGGTAGTAAAACCGGTGAAAATACGGGCTGATATCGGCGTGAACGGTTGTCGCGTAATAATCGTTAATCACCCGGTCCCAGCCCCGCGGTGGCAGCAAGGTATCCTTATCAAGCGTCCCGGAGACCACTTCTCCCATTTCATTCATACTAACCACAGTATTTTTTTTAAATTTGATGAAATCACCAACACTCCAGCCCTGGGGATGAAGTTTGGTATCTTTGGACAATGTCCTGGTTTGGGCCATTGCCCCGGGCATGATTAAGGAAAAGCAAATCAGACTCCCGGCTACACCGATAAGCAACCGGACATAGAATCGACGACTCATGCAAATTCACCTCCTGTTTATTACTACATATATTCTTTAATTATCCTAATTTATCCTATTATTTGCTTTATCTTTTTTGAAAAAATTAGTGTTGCTATGCACTGGCCTTACGGTTGGCTGCAGATATGTTATGATAATAGTAACAAACTGAATTTTTGCCGGGCGCGGGAGGGAAACAGGGTGACAAAGACCAATCTGCTTGACTGTACTGTCCAGGAAATTGTCAGTCAATATCCTGAAACAGGGGACATTTTCAGCGGGTTCAATATTTTTACCAGCGACGCTATAAGCAATGGAACCGGGGCTATCTTACGGCTGCGGACATTGCTGCAGCTTAAAAAAATAAATAAGGCCACCTTTACCCGCTTGCTGGCTGACAGGATTGAAGAGACGGCATACCATCGGCGGCTGTCCCCGGTGGGAATGAATAAGCCGGGGCTCTTTAATTTCGTGGCCCAGCTGCCCTGTGCCCTGCACCTACCGCTTGCGTATGCCTTGCGTGACCGGCTGCAGCTACTGCAGTCAGAAAAAAATCTGCGGCTAAATTACTATATCTGGTCATGCAGTAACGATATCCTTGCTTTCGCTGATTATCTCCGCCAGGTCCGGGACATTGATGCCGCCCCCGATTTGATCCTGACCACTGACTACAATCTGTTTAACAAACATTTTGCCAGCCGGTTCATCGACACCGGCTTGTATACCGCTTTACAGCTCCAGCCTGTGCACGCTATGCTGAACGGCCTGGGCCTGCCTGATCCGCAGGGCTGGTATCAGGTAATTGCCGTCAACCCCGTCGTAGTGGTCGTTGATCATAAACAGCTGGGCAGCCTGCCGGTGCCGGCTGCCTGGGCCGATCTGTTACAGCCCGAATATGAACAGCTGATCGTTTTGAACGGCGCCAGCGGTGATTTCGATGATATCGTATTGCTGAACATTTATAAACAATATGGCGATGCCGGTATTGCCGCCTTAAGCCGGTCAGTCCGGACCGGCATGCATCCCTCGCAAATGATCAAAACCATGGCCGGCAATCAGCCCGGCCGGCCGCCGATCTATATAATGCCCTGCTTCTTTGCCAATACTCTCCCGCCTTCAGTTGATGCCAGCATCATCTGGCCGCGGGATGGCACGCCGCTAACCCCGCTGTCATATCTGGTAAAAACAGCAAAGGCGGCCGAACTGGTCGATTTACTGGCCTATTTGTCCGGACCTGAGCTGGGCCGTATTTGTGCCGGTGCCTGGTTCCCCTCCCTTCATCCGCAGGCAGAGTACAAATTGCCGGCAGCAGCGTCATTAACCTGGATTGGCTGGGATTACATCCGCAGCCGGGATACGGAAAAACTATTGGTTCAGTTGAACAGGAGCTTTACTATGTAATATCTTTAGTCTATATGAGCCCAAAGATCATCCTCCCGCACCCGGGAGATGTTACCCCGGTCAGGTTTTTATAATAACCGCACTATTGCTCAGATAGGTTAACGGCAAGTAAACGGCTTGTTCATGGAGTGTTTTGTCGGTATCATTTTATCGAGTTCATTGCCATTACATAAGGAACACCGCCACTGGCCTGATGAACAACGGCCTGTACCTGATAGACAGTCCCAAGCATGTCCGGCGTCAGCACTGCTGCCGGTTGGCCGGCTGCATACACCTCCCCCTCAGCTAAAACGACGATTTCATCGGCATAGCAGGCGGCCATATCCAGTTGATGCAGAGTGAAACACCCTTCTTCCCTATTCTTACCGCTGGGGTTAACCGGCCGCAACCTGGGAGGAAACAAAATCGCGATAAAAGCCCGGTTGTTGGCTAAGGACTGCATGCGATCCTGTTTGCACAACCTTCCCCTGGTCAAGCACTACAAGCTTATCCGCTTCCCGGAAGGTCGACAAACGGTGAGCCACAATCAGGGTCGTCCGGCCCCGGCGCAGATTTTTGATTGATTCCTGCAGCAGCCGCTCATTTTCAGTATCCAGGCTGGCTAGCGCCTCATCCATAATCAGAATCGGGGCATTTGTCAGCAAGGCACGGGCAATCGCCACCCGCTGCTTCTGGCCGCCGGACATCCGCAGCCCCCGTTCACCGACATTGGTGTCATAGCCGTCCGGCAGGCCGGCGATAAACTCATGGATATGAGCAGCCCGGGCGGCATCATAAACCGCTTCTAAGGGAGCATCAGGCCGGCCGAGTCTAATATTCTCTAAAATACTGGTGTTAAATAAGTAGACATCCTGGGGCACAATCGTAATCAGGCCGCGCAAATCGTCAACCGATAAATCTCTCAGGTCTCTCCCGCCAACTGTAATCCGTCCCTGCTGTACATCCCAAAACCGTTGTAAGAGATTAAGACAGGTTGTTTTACCGGCGCCTGATTGGCCGATAAGCGCCACCGATTCGCCGTCGGCCACTGAGAAATTCACCCCGTCCAGAACATAGGGCAGATCACGGCCGTATGTAAAGGAGACCCGTTCAAACTGAATGTCGGCTGCCGCAATACCGGCGTTACTGCCGTCATTGATAAACTGCACCGTTTCCCTGGCCTCTAAAACGGCAAATACCCGGTTGGCCGCCGCCAGAATCAGCCCGAAATTCCTGCCCATGCCGGTGATTTCCAGGACGGGGACAAAGATATTGGCAGCCATAATAACCGTCACCGGCAGCCAGTAAAAAGCCATCCGGCCTGATACAATCAGATAAGCGGCGGTGCCAAGCATCGCTATGAGAGCCAGCGCCGTAAAGGTGTTAAGCAAAGCCCCTTCCAGCCCCAGCCTTTGCCCATAAACCATCAGACTGCGGTCCAGGCCTTCAGACTGGCGTCTTAATCTTTGCAAAAAACCGCCGGCAAAATTATAAGCGACAATCTCCCGCAGCCCCTGTACGCCATCAACCGTCTCAGCCGTAATCCCGGACATTCTGGCCCGGACGTCCTGCCCCTGCCTGTCGGCCTTTTTTCGCAGCCACAGCGGCACACTGAACAATAAGAGCATCCAGGGAATAACCGCCAGCGGCAGCAGCCAGTGAATCCAGCCCATAGCCGCCAGGGTTACGGTGGCTGCCACTACCGCCACTAAAAACGTACCGGCCGTATGGGCAAAAAACCATTCCAGCACCTCCGTGTCAGACATCAGGGTGGAAGCCAGATCGCCGGAACGCATATTCAGCAAGTAAGCGGGGGTTACCCTTTCCACTGCCCGGTACAGCTGGCCGCGGAAATCCTTTAATATTTTGAAAGCGACAGCATGGGCTACCCATATATCGGCAAAGTGCATAACGACCCGCAGGGTAACCACAACCGCCAGGGGCGGCAGCAGCTTGACAATTTCCGCTGTGCCCCGGCCGGCGGCGGCCAGGCCTACCATATAAGCAGCCAGGGAGGACCCGGCAATGGCCAGCAGATGATGGGATATCCCGCATAGCACGGTGACCGCCAGGCCCAGGCGATAGGGGCGTAAATACGGTATCAGCCTGATGCAGCCTGTCAGATGTAATTTATTCAGTATTCTGGACAACGCCAATCCCTCCTTAGGCACGCTGGGCTCTCACCAGTTGCGCATAAAATTCTCCTGCTGACAGTAATTGCTGATGAGTGCCTGTTTCTTTCACCTCACAGTCATCAAGCACCACGATCCGGTCAGCCCCCTGGATCGTCGACAGCCGGTGAGCAATTATCAGTGTGGTCCTCAGCTTTGTCACCCCTTCCAGGGCCTGCTGGATCAGGTCCTCACTCACCCCATCCACATTCGAAGTTGCTTCATCAAGTACCAGGACCGGCGCGTCTTTCAGGATCGCCCGGGCCAGCGACAGCCGCTGCTTCTGCCCGCCGGAGAGCCGTAACCCCCGCTCACCGATATGGGTCTGATATCCTGCCGGCAGTTCGGTGATAAAACGATGGGCCTGAGCTAGTTCGGCGGCCCGGACAAGCTCCGCTTCCGTCGCCTCCGGCTTGGCAATCCGCAGATTGTCAGCCACCGTCCCGTAGAACAGATAGGTATCCTGAAAAACGACCGCGATCTGCCGGCGCAGTTCTGCCGGTGAATAGTCCCTGACATCCCGGCCATCAAGCAAAATGCGGCCCTGCCGGGGCTCGTAAAAGCGCAGCAGCAGATTAACCAGCGTCGATTTACCGGAACCGGACTTGCCAACCACAGCGACAGTTTCACCCGGATTGATCCGGAAGGAAACATTTTTCAGTGCCGGTCTTTTGCCTGTTTCATAGGCAAAAGAAATGTTTTCAAACTCTACCGCCGGCTGGGCCGATACATAATTGCCGGCGGCAGCCGGCCGGTCGTCCACCGTTGCGGCTGAGTCCAGCACGGCGAAAATCTCCCGGCCGGCCGCCAGCCCCAGGAAGCTGCGGTGCCAGAACATAACCAGGTCGTTGAGCGGCCGGAAACACTCGATTGCTAAAAACAGAATAACAAATAAATCGGCCAGCGGCAGCACACCGTCAGCCACCCGCCAGGCCCCCAGGCCCGCAGCCAGGGTTGTGCCGGCGGCGCCGGCCCATTTTACCATTGCCGTGTCAGACAAAGCGGTCCCCAAGCCTTTCATCGAATGATGATAATGCCGCCAGCCTTCCTCATCCAGCTCCAGCCCTTTGCGCTGGCTGGCATTAAACACCTTTAGGGTCGGCAGCCCCTGCATCGCGTCAATATACTGGGCATTCAGCCTGGCGTAAGAACGCCAGTAATCAAGCAGGATCTTCCCGACCAGCGGGCTCATCAGCAGCGGGAAAAAAGCAGCAATCACCACCCCGCTTAAGGCCACTGCCCCTACCAGCCAGTCCAAATGCCAGATATATATGGCAATCAGGCCGGAACCGAACAAGGCAATCAGCAATTGCGGGATATAGGAAGTCAGAAACGGCTCCAGCGACTCTACGCCTTCGGTAAGCACTGCCTGCAGGCCGCCGCTCCGGTAACGTTCCTGATAAGCCGGCCCCAGGTGCAGTATATGTTCAAACAACCGCTCTCTCAGTCTGCTCTTGACGAGAAAGGCGATTTTTTTAGCGTAAATTTCATCAAGCCAGTGCAAAACGCCGCGCAAGGCCACCATGGCCCCAATGAATAACAGGATGGCCCCCAGTCCCTGGAGGCTGTTGTTGATAAAAACGCTGTTAAGGCCCTTGGCTACAGCAAACGCCTGGGCTACATACAGAGCCGTAATACTAATTCCCAAAAGTGTTTTGCCGGCAACATGCCGGTAAACCCCCTGCAGCAGAGTAAACATCCTTAAAAAGAACAACATCAGGCTTCACCCCAACTTTAATATTCAAAAGGCAGAAAAAAAACCACAAAAAATAAAGTCTGCTTTCAAGACAATACCTTCATGGTTTCAATCAGCATCCAGCTACTGACAATTTCAATATGTCCAATACCAGGCGCCGGTTGCCATTAATTGAGGCTGAGGGACCGGGAATGCTGCAGCACTCCGCCGACTGCTTTCCGGCAGTCTTTTTTGTTTGCCCGCACGGCGCTATGCTATCGCTATCGCTGTTACTACCCCCAATTTTATACAGTGCGCAAATATAAGGCGATAGCCGCCCCGGCGGCCACAATCAGCAGATAAAGGCCGGTGCCTACGGCGGTGACAGTCAGGCCCTGCCTGGCGCCAAATACCGCAAGATTGGCAGGCAGAACCCGGGAGAGGCCATCATAAATATTATGAAAAAAGGATGCCAGCAGCAGGACAAAGATAATCTCCTGCGGCGCCAGGGCGCCGCTTTGCAGCAGCGTGGCGGCGACGCCGATGGCCGCAATCAGAGTTGGAATACCGGCAATAATAACCAATACCCCGGCGGCCGTAAGGTTAAACCAGCGTAAAAAGGAATCAAGGCCGGCAATGGCCTCCCGGGTGAATTCCGTATGGATGATAAAGGTAAAAGCCAGGGTAACCGGCATAAATACTACGGCAATGTCCCCAAACTGCTGCCAGGCTTTTTTTCCGGCCGCAATTAGATCGGTCTTATCTGCCCGGGGCCGGCTGTCTGCCGGCAGTTCCCGCAGCCGGCCTGCCGGCCCGGCTTTATACATGAGCCGGTTCCATACAAAGCCGATAATGGTCACAAGGGTGCTCATCCCGATATTGATTGCAATAAATGACAGTCCCAGGTCCCACCCCAGACCGGCCACCAGCGGCGGGGTAAAATAGAAGATAGTAAAATAAATGCCTGTCGGCAGCGACCCCATTAAATACACGGCCAGGAGCGTTGTTTTGCTGACAGCACCGCTGCGGCCGAAGTCGGCTAACATCGCATTCGCCGCATACCTGTTTAAGAGGCACAGGATAAAAAACGGTCCCAGGGCCGCCGGCAATCTGCCCAGGGCTGTCATGGGGCGCAGAGCTTTGCTGAAAAAGATGAAAAACTTGCCGGTTCTCAGGACAATACCGCAATAACAGCCTAAAAACATGGCCGGCAGCGCTATTTTCCACATCGCCCAGACATCCCCCAGAACTAAGGATATATTCATAGGTACCCTTATTTCCCCGCCAGCACAAACCGGAATATGTACGCCTGTTCATAAGTTGCCTTCATCCTGTCGGCAATACTCAAAAAGCCATCCTCGTCCCGGGAAATATCAATAAATCCCTGGGGCCGCCGCCGCTGAAGCTCCACCCCGAAGCCTTCGGCGGCAAAGGTTTCGGCAATAAAATCCAGCGTATGGGCATTTGACTCCACCAGGCTGTTGCCGTTGATCCATTTGGTAAAATGTTCGCGGCTGGAATTGGCGTTTAAGTCGGTGTAGGTAGCATAATAAACCCCGCCTGGCTTTAATAGCTGCTTAACCTTCCAGGCGTGCGTTTTCAGGTCCTTGATCAAATAAATAACTGCCTGGCTGATGACCAGCTCGAATCTGCCGGCAAACTGCTCCGGGGTGGTTGTGGCCACATAGGTCAGCGGCAGATCCCCTTTGCGGGCATTGGCAACCTCTATCGACGCCTGGGCCAGATCAATGCCAAAACCCTCTTTAAAAGGCCTGGCCTGATACAGGTGCCGTAAAAAACCTCCCTGGTTGCAGCCGAAATCAAGCACCGTCATTTGCGAAAGGTCCTGTTCCTGAATAAGCTGAATAACCTCCCGCCAGCCCCGCTGATGCCGCTCCTCCATCTGCTGCTCCCCTTCAGCGCGGTTTTGCCACCACACGTCATATAACCTGTCTTGCTGCATCATGTTTCTCCTCCATATTATATATCTTCCAGTATACTTTACTGAAACTGCAGGTCTCCTGTCAATACATGAGCCTCCGTCGGATGAATGCGGTAATTCTGCAATGTTTTCTTATAGGCGTCTATCTGGACATAATAGTTCAAAAAGGTGGCCGGAACGTCCTGTTCAATAATCTCCTGCACCCGGTAATACGCCGCCTGCCGTTTAGCCTGGTCGGTCTCGGTCAGGGCCCCGGCCAGCAAGGCATCCATCTCCTTGTTCACATAGTTGGGGCGGTATTTTGATTGGCTGGTTGAGCGGAAATCCTCAAAGATTATCGACGGATCCGGGGTAAAGGCCAGTCCGCGGGCTACGAGAACCAAATCAAATTTTTTTTCAACCAGGGCTTTTTCAACCCCGCCCATGTCGGCAACCTGAATGTTAACTTTAATGCCGACTGCCGCCAGCTGGGCCTGAATCACTTGGGCCACACTGGGCAGTTCCGGGCGGCTGCTGTAAGTAATCAGCGTAATGTCCAGCTTTTGGCCGTGCTTTTCCCGGATGCCGCTGCCGTTATCCACCCACCCGGCTTTATCCAGCAGGTTTTTGGCTTTGGCCACAGAATACTCGTACCCTTTAATCGCCGGATTGCCCCAGGGCAGATTGGCCGGGAACAGCCCGGTGGCCGGTTGGCCATATCCCTCCAGAACGTTGTTGATAATGCCTTCCCGGTCCAGGGCATAGTTGATGGCCTGCCTGACATTCAGGTCGGCCAGACCGCCGGCCGCGGTATTGAAATAGAGAACCCGGACCCGGCCCACAGGCTGAACGGCAACCGTATAGCCGGCATTGCCCTGCAGTGATTTAGCGTTAGCCGGGGCAATATTGCGCATAAAATCAATCTCTCCGGCCTGCAGGGCCATAAAACGGGTTTGCGCGTCAGGATAATGGCGGTTAATAACCTGCTTAAACCGGGGAGCGCCTTGCCAGTAATCAGCAAACCCTTCTGTGATAATGCTTTTGTCAGGCGCCACCTGCACCAGCTTATAAGGCCCTGTCCCGATTACCTGGGTGAACTTACCGTCAACAAGGGCTTTTTCCCCATAGATAGCCGATTCCGGGGTAGCCAGATAGGCTGGCAGCGCCACCACCGGTGTCTTGGTTTTAATCAGGAGTTCATTGTCAGAAACCAGCTCGATACTCTGCAGCGGAATTGTTTTGGCAGTTTCAGCAAAACGCTCGATCGCCAGCTTGACACTCTTGCCGGTCATCGCCGTGCCGTCGTGAAACTTTACGTCAGGCCGCAGTGTAAACCGCCAGGTAACAGGGTCTACGGACTGCCACTCAACAGCCAGTCCGGGCACAAGCTTACCGTCAAAATCCACATCAACCAAGGTTTCCATAATACCGCTCCGCACAAAAAAATAGCCTGACTTAACCGGGTCGGCAATCGGCATCTCAAAATCCCAGCCGACCTTAAGGGTTGTGCCGGCAGGTGCAGTTGCCTGCTTGCTGCCGCAGCCGGACAGCGCCGTTGCCACAAAAACAAGCAGCAATAATAAACATATTCCTGATCTCTTACACACAGTACATCCTCCCTTTATCCAATCGCATGACAGGCAACCTGATGTATAGCACCAATCTTTTTTAACAAAGGCTCCTCAAGCCGGCACTGCTCACAAAATTCCGGACACCGGTGCTGCAAGGCGCATCCGCCGGAATCAGACCGGTTATACCCGGCCTCGCCGAGGTGACTCCCCCGCCCCCGCTGCCGGCGCCGGCCCGGATCACCGGAAAGAGTGGCGGCCAGCAAATAACGGCTGTACGGGTGAATTGCGCCGGCCAGGTCGCCGGCCGGCAGTATCTCAACGATCTTGCCTGCCAGCATTACCGCCACCCGGTCGGCAATCCGCCTCACGGCATGTAAATCATGAGTAATAAAAATATAGGACATGTTAAATTCGGCTTGCAGCTGAATAAATAAATCGATAATCTGCCCCTTAACAATACCATCCAGATTGGATACCGCCTCATCGCACACCACCATCGCCGGATTGACGGCCAAAGCCCGGGCTATATTAATCCGCTGCAACTGCCCGCCGCTGAACTGGTGCGGATAACGGGTCTTATATTCCGGTTTAAGCCCTACCACAGTTAACAGAAACTCCACCTTGTCTTGCTGTTGTCCACGGTTCCCCAGGCTATAGTTTACCAACGGCTCGGCGATGCTGGCCCCGATTGTCCGGAAGGGATTGAGGGCAGCATAAGGGTCCTGAAACACGATCTGGAGCTTGCGCCGCAGCTGCCATAGCTGCGGTGGTTTTGCGGTAGTCATTTCGACGCCGTTAAACCGGATTTGGCCGCTGGTACATTTCTCCAGGCCCATAAGGCAACGGGCCAAAGTGCTTTTGCCGCAGCCGCTCTCGCCCACAATTCCCAGCGTTTCCTTATGACCCACCTGGAGAGAAACATTCTCCACCGCTGTCAGGATTTTTTTCCTGGCAAAGAAAGAACCACGCAGCTGATAATGCTTTCTCAGGTTTTTCACCTGTAACAATGGCTGGCTCATACTCCACCCCCCAAAATCTAAAATGAGCGCAATAGCTGCTGCGTATAAGGCTGGACCGGGTTCTGAAACACTTCATAAACGGAACCATATTCAACAATCCGCCCCTGGTTCATAACGGCAACTTCATCGGCAACTTCGGCAACGACGGCCAAATCATGGGTAATGAACAGCATACCTGCGCCATATTGTTCTGTTAGCTCCATCAACTCGTCCAGAATATGGGACTGAGTAGTGATATCCAGGGAGGAGGTCGGTTCATCGGCAATCAGATACCGGGGCTTCAGTAAAAGCGCCATGGCAATCATCACCCGCTGCCGCATACCACCGCTTAATTCAAACGGATACCGGTTAAAAGTTTTGTTCGCCTCCGGCAGGCGAACCCGCCGGAGCATGTCCACGGCGATGTCCCTGGCAGTTGCAGCACTGCTGTCGCGGTGGGACAAAACGGTCTCCACAAGCTGAACGCCGACAGTCAGCGAGGGATGTAAGGAATAGCGCGAATTCTGAAAAACAATGGCAATTTCCTGGCCCCGTAGCTGCCGCAGTTCCCCTTGCGGCATATGTAAAAGATCACGCCCGTCCAGGCTGACCCGGCCGCTTACGATTTTCCCCGGCGCTTCAATCAGGCCAAGTACCGACAAGGCAGCCGCCGATTTCCCGCAGCCACTTTCGCCAACTAAGCACAGGGTTTTGCCCGGCAGCACCGTAAAGCTCACCCCGTTAACGGCCTGCACGACCTGATTGTCCTGAAAAAAGCAGGTGTGTAAGTCCTCAACAATCAGTGCCATTGCTTATCCTCTCCCCTGTTCTTCACCAAGTGACGTTCCCTGCGGATTAAGTGCGTCCCTGAGCGCATCACCAAAAAGATTGCAGGCCAGTACAACAACAACAATCGCCAGGCCGGGAAACAGCATAACATGAGGTGCTGCCTGAAAATACGGCCTGCCGTCATTCAGCATGCTGCCCCATTCCGGTGTGGGCGGCTGAGCCCCCAGACCCAGAAAAGAAAGGCCGGCTACAGCCATAATCAGCTTGCCCATGTCCAGGGTAGCCAGTACGATGACGGTTGAGAAAACATGGGGCAAAATATGCTGGTACAAAATCGGCAGGGTTTTGGTGCCTGAGGCCTTCGCCGCCAGCACAAACTCTTTTTCTTTGACGGCCAGTGTCAGGCCGCGGACAATCCGGGCGTAGCTGACCCACCACACCGCAGCCAGAGCCAGCATGACATTAGTCAGGCCGGAACCGAGAAAGCCGGCAATCGCCAAAGCTAAAATCAACATGGGAAAAGCCAGGATCGTGTCAACAATCCGCATAAAAACCTGGTCCACCATGCCCCCGGCATAGCCGGCCAGCATCCCCACAGGCAGGCTGATTAAAATTACGCTGGTCAGGACAATGCCTGCTGCCAGTAATGAAACCTGAGAACCATGCACCACCCGGCTAAAAATACACCGGCCCAAATGATCAGTACCAAAAGGATAGTGCCCGCTAGGCCCCTGCAACCGGTCGCCCAGTTGTACGGCCTGAGGGTCATGCAAAGCTAACGAGGGAGCCGCCAGTGCAATCATGCCGAAAATCAGGAGGGTAATCAAGCCCCCCAGGCCAGCTTTATCTTTTTTTATGCGTTGCCAGTACAGCCTCCAGACAGTTAGCGTCACTGCTCCTGGCCACCTCCCAGCCGGATCCGGGGATCAAGATAGGAATAAATGCAGTCAATCACCAAATTTATGCTAACAACAATCAGGGCGGAGAAGAGAACATACCCTTGTATTACCGGGTAGTCCCGCCCCTGAATGCTCTCCACGGCAAACCGGCCCAGCCCCGGCCAGGAGAATATCGTTTCCACCACAACGCTGCCGCCTAACAGATGACCAACACTAATGCCAAACCAGGTCAGCACCGGCAGCAGGGCGTACCGGAGAGCGTGCCGGCTGATAAGCCATCGCTCTTTAAGGCCCTTGGCCCTGGCAACCCGGATAAACCCCTGGGACAAAGCATCAATCATACTGCCCCGGAGCAGCCGGGTATACGCGGCTGCCATGCCAAACCCCAGGGTTGCTGCCGGCAGAATCAGGCCCTCAAAACTGCCGGAGCCGGCGATTGGCAGCCATTGCAGCCGCACACTGAACAGATAGGCCAGCAGCAAAGCCAGCCAGAAACTGGGAATGGAAGCACCGGCCAGCACAGTGACCCGGCCGATAAAATCAAGCCTTGATTGGGGATACAGGGCCGAGAGAAGGCCTAACGGCACCGCAAATAGCAGGGAAAAAACCAGTGAAGCCAGAGTCAGCTGGACTGTAGCCCCCAGCCTGCTGCCTAATTCCTCCACAACCGGCAGACCGGACCGGTAGGATACACCTAAGTCCAGGTGCAGCGCCCGGTACAGCCAGCGGCCGTATTGCGCATAGACCGGATCATGCAGCTGCAGCTGGCCGCGCAGAGCTTCAACTGCCGCCGGCGGCGCCTCCACCCCGATGGAAATGAGGATCATGGCCGGAGCATCACCCGGGACGAGCGCCATTAATCCAAAAGCGACCAAAGAAATGCCAAACAGTAAGATAATAAACGAAATACCGCGATGGACAAAGAAATGTAACGGCATAACCCCTGCCTTTCCCAGCCGCGCCAGTGCTTGCTTTTGTGATACAACGACTTAGCAGGGCCAACGGCTAATGGCATGTATTATTTGGCGGCACAAACAGCAAACATCGGCGTCGTTGTATACAAGAGCTGTTCTAATTCATCATGGACCAGGCGGCTGATATTCTCATCAATCTCAACCTGGGTAAAACCGCACTGGCGGAAAGCCTGTTCATCCCACAGCGGCCGCCGCTCGTAAGTTAAGGGCAGTTTCCGGGCAATGGCCGCATTTTCTGCCTGCTGGGCCGGTGAGGTATTCTGCTGATACCCTTTGGCGATGGCCAGCTGCAGATATTTCTCCTGTTCAAGCGCCAGGGCCGGATCGCTCAGGTGCAAATGCCAGTTGGCATCAAAAACCAGTACCTTGCCGGCCGGTTTCAACAGCCGGTGCCATTCCCGGTAAGCCGCTAACGGATCAGGCAGCAGCCAGGTAACATTTCTGGACACAATCAGGTCGAGGCTTTCATCAGGCAGCGCGACGGCATGAGCATCGGCTTTCATAAACGTAATGGTTTTGCCGTCAGCCAGGGCATTCTTCCGGGCTTGCTTCAGCATCTCCCCGCATTTATCAATCGCGGTCACCGAATAATTAAGCCCGGCCAGCAAAACCGCAAAAAATCCCGGCCCGGTTCCCACATCCAGTACCCGGAGGTTTGCTTGATCGCCGGCGTACTTTCGCAATAAGGCTTCCCAGGCCTGTTTCTTCCGGCAGGCCATTTCTTTCTGCACATGCGCGTTATAGCTGTCGGCACGACCATCCCAGTAAGTTTCAATCCGTTGTTCCAGCATCCTGTTCTCTCCTCCGATTTAATTAAATAAACTGTGGCAGCTCCCTGTAAAGCCAATAGCGCAGCAAGACGGTCTTTTGGTCAGAAAAAACAAAACCACGAAGGGGCAGGACGACAATCAGCGTCCTGCGTACCCTTCGTGGATATGCTTCCGTGCTTTGGCTTTTTACAGATGGCAAAAAAAGTAACTGTTCCGACCTTCAGATCGGTATTTGTTAAAATTATAACGTATTCTGAAGATCACTGCAATATATTATTGTAAAAAGATTCGCTACTTACTAATTAATCTGACATTGCTACCGGAGTTCCCGGGCCAGCCGCATCCCGTTCACGGTCACCAGCAGGGCGGCGCCGGTGTCGGCCAGCACAGCCAGCCAGAGATTGGCAAAACCGGCAAAGGTGCCAACGACAAACAGCAGTTTCACGACCAGCGAGAAAGTAATATTCTGCTTGATGATCGCTACTGTTTTCCGGCTGAGTTGCATTACATAGGCCAGTTTGCTCAAATCGTCGGACATAAGCGCAATGTCGGCTGTTTCCAGGGCGGTGTCCGAACCGGCAACCCCCATGGCAATGCCTACATCGGCAGTCGCCAGCGCCGGGGCGTCATTTACGCCGTCGCCGACCATGGCTACACGGCCGTATTGGCCGGCCAGCTGCTTGAGGGCTGCTGCTTTATCGGCCGGCAACAGTTCACTGTAGAAGGCATCAAGCCCCAGTTTGCCGGCAACAGCCTGTGCGACCCGGCCGTTATCACCGGTCAGCATGGAAACATGTTCAACCCCGGCCGCTTTAATGGCAGCCACCGCTTGCGGACTGTTAGCGCGCAGGGTATCGGCAACGGCAACAATACCATATAATTCTCGGCTGTTGCCTACCAGCATAACGGTTTTTCCCTGCTGTTCCAGGGCTGATAAGCTGCTCTCCTGCGCCGCAAGGGAACAACCTAATTCCTCAAACAGCTTTTGATTGCCTACATAGACGGTCTGACCATCCAGATCGGCCTGTGCCCCCCGGCCAACAAGGGCCTTGAAATGAGCTACCGGCGGTAAGGCCTGATTGCCGTGACAGGCAACAATGGCTTCAGCCAGCGGATGCTCCGACCATTTTTCAACAGCAGCGGCCAGGGACAGCACTTGTTGTTTATCGAGGCTGCCGGTTAGCGGGATCACATCAGTTACCATTGGCTTGCCAACGGTTAAAGTACCGGTCTTGTCAAACGCAACGGCCCGGACCTTGCCCATTTGTTCCAGATAAGCCCCGCCTTTGATAAGCACACCATGGCGCGAGGCATTGCCAATCGCCGAAACAATGGATACCGGCGTCGAAATGACCAGCGCGCACGGACAGGAAATGACCAGCAGGACCAGCGCCCGGTAAAACCATAAGTCAAAGGAGGCATTGAAAACGAGCGGGGGAATAATGGTCAGGCCCACAGCGGCCACGATGACGGCCGGGGTATAATATTTGGCAAAAACATCAACAAACTGCTGCATTGGCGCTTTTTCCGCCTGGGCTTCCTCCACGAGATGCATGATTTTGGCCAGGGTAGAGTCTTCAGCCAGTTTAGTCACTCTGATTTCCAGAGCCCCCTGTTCATTAACCGTGCCGGCATACACCGTATCCCCGGCCTGTTTTTCCACAGGCATGGATTCACCGGTAATGGCCGCCTGATTGACAGTGGAACTGCCATTTGCCACCACACCGTCCATCGCCAGCCGTTCACCGGGTTTAACAAGCATGATGTCGCCAACAGCAATTTCCTCGACCCGCAGGCGCACCTCTTCGCCATTGCGCCTAATCAGGGCTTCCGGCGGGGCCAGCTCCATCAGCGCCCGGATAGAACTGCGGGTTTTATCCAGCGTATAAGCCTGCAGGGCATTGCCAAAGGAAAAGAGAAAAACTACCGTTGCCCCCTCGCTCCACTCACCGATCGCCGCCGCCCCGGCCACAGCGATGACCATCAGGAAATTGGTGTCCAGCGTCATACTTTTCAGGCCGTATAAACCGCTCTTGGCTACATGATAGCCACCAATAATCATAGTCAGAACATAAAGAGGTATCAGCAGCTGCTCACCCGTCCCGGTCCAGTCCATGACAAGGGCGGCGGCCAGCAGCAGACCGGACACAATGGTTGCCAGCATTCGCGGTTTTTGCCACCAAACCTGCTTTGCAGCAGCCTTGCTGCCTGCTGCCTGGTCAAGTGCCGCCTGATAACCGGCCTGCTCTACAGTCTCAATAATATCCTGATCAGTAACCGTATGTTCCACTGTCATTTTGCCGGCACCGAAATTTACGGCCACGGCCTGCACACCGTCAAGGGCTGCAACCCGCTTTTCCAGTTTGGCTGCACAGTCGGCGCAATCAAGGCCTGTTAAACGAAAAACAGTCTTCCGGGACCCCGGTACGTCACTGACGGCTCTGGCCCCATAGCCAAACCCGGTAATCACCTGCACAATTTCTTCGGCCCCCATAACAGTGCTGTCATAGCTCACCTTCATGTTAGCGGCGGCAAAATTCATCCGCGCCTCAGCAACCCCCTGCATACGGCCTACCGCTTTTTCGACCTTCGCTGCACAGTCGGCGCAATCAAGGCCGTCAACCTGAAAGGTAATATTCAGCAGCTGGGCCTTGTCAAGCGCCAGCGTCCCGGCAGTAGCCGTCACGGCCATTTCACCGCAGCAGCCGCAGCCGCAATGCTGTTCTTCCTGGTTATGCATCTTATTCTACCTCCTAGCGTTTATGAGAAATATGCTCAAGGCCCTGACACATTAATGTGATTACATGATCATCATCGAGTGAATACCATGCTTCTTTGCCTTCTTTGCGATATTTTACCAGACGGGCCCCGCGCAGGGTCCGCAGCTGATGAGAAACGGCCGACTGGTTCATCCCCAGCGTTTCCGCAATATCGCACACACATAATTCCTGCTGTGATAAGGCATGTAAAATTCGAATCCGGGTAGGATCACCCAGTATCTTAAACATCTCCGCCAGATCCAGCACGGTGCTATCGTCCAGTATAGCTGTTTTCAGCCGTTCTATGATCTGGGGATGAATACAGTATTGCTCACAAATATCACGTTCCGAATCTTTCATAGCACACCTCTTAATATATGATTATATGTTCATATGTAATGATATGCTATTGTCTCCCGCTTGTCAAGCCGCAAATTGCAAAAAAAAGACTACCCACAGGTAGTCTTAGGTTTTCATATAGGCATATGAAAAATTGTTTGGAGGCGACACCCAGATTCGAACTAGGGGATAGAGGTTTTGCAGGCCTCTGCCTTACCACTTGGCTATATCGCCGGCAATAAATTACTCATAATTGCTTCCCGCAGGGAGCAAAAATTATTATATACTAAAATCTTAAAACAGTCAAGCTTCATGTCCTGCGAACGAATTGCCATTATTCAGCAGCAGCTTCATTACCAGCCGGTCTTCGCCTGGGCCATATTCGTTCCGCCTGAATTCTGTAACCGTGAACCCCAGTTTGCCCTCATACACCTTGATGGCCGCTGCATTGGCAGGCGCTACGGTCAATTCGACTTCTTTGATGCCCTCGGCCGCTAATAAATTAAATGTCTCTTTAATAAAACCGGTGCCTGCCCCCCGGCCCCGCTGTTCCTGGGCGATGGACACGCCGATCATGTAGGCTTTTTGGGGATTGTGCCAGTCCCGCATATATTGCACCGCGCCGATCACTTTTCCCTCCTTGCGGGTGACATAAACGTGGCCGTGCCGGATCAGGGGGACTAACTGCCACTCATTCATCCCGCCGGCTCCAAAAGCAGCTGCTTCCAGTTCGACTAAGCGGCGGATGGTTTCCCTGTCAAAGGTGGTAATCAGCTCAATCATATTAGCCTCCGTAAAATTTTTTGCCGATGTATCTCGATTGACTGGCTGATAAAATCCCCGAATAATTCAGCCGGAAGCAGATGGCATCGCCCACCTGGATTTTCTCCGTCGCATCGGTGGCATCGACAATAAGATGATCACTGCTTGCCCCCAGAATTTTCAGGTTTTCATCAAGCGGTGTAATGCCTTCAATATTTACATCCTGTTTTCCCAAAGCCAGAATGGCCCTCTTTCTGATGCCTTCGTCTTCAAACTGTGGTATGTTCCCAAAAGCGTCCCGGCCGATATCGCCGATCGGGACCGAGGGCTTGGCCTTAAACTCAATCACCTCGGCCCGCAGCAGGAAAGCATCGTCACAAAGCCAGGGAATCTTTCTGTTATTCGTACTGTCTGTCCCTAATAATATGCCTTCCCCGATTCGCAGCTGATTGACACCGGCCGGGACTGTATTGGTCTCAACCAGGGATAAGGTTGAGGTCCCCCCGCCTGATATAATCTCAAGCTGCAGGCCTAGCTGCCTTTCAATACTGGTTCCCAGTTCCACAAGTAAGCCTAAATTCTTCATGCTCGGCAGAACGCCGCCAAAGCAGCCCATGTTAGTGCCTATGCCAATGAGCCGGACCCCCTGTAACCGTAAGATCTGCCTCGCCATCGCCAGTACATTCTCGACCATTACGCCTTCACGGAGATCGCCAACATCAATCATTAGTACGATTTGATGCTGGCAGTGCAGCTTTTCCGCCGCCTGCGCCAGGGCCTTGATAACGGCAAGCTCAGAGTTGACACTGACATTGGTATATTGTACAACGTTTTCAACATTGCTGAGCCGCGGTATTCGCAGCAGGGTAATCTCCTCGTCAAAACCGCAGTTTCTTAGTTCGATTATGTTTTCCATTCTGGCATCGGCAAGACCATCGACGCCGCCTGCCACCATAGCCGCCACGATTTGGGGAATGGCGCTGAAGCCCTTCGTCACCCCCAGCACCTTGATGCCCTGCCGGCCGCATATTCTTTTTACCTGCGCCGTATTGTACCTGATTTTATCTAAATCAATCTCAAGTAATGAGCTGACCATTTTTTACCTCCGTCAGGCATGTCATCGCTATAGTATTTCCACAATTAAATAAAAGAAAGCCCTGTTGACAGGCTTCCTAAAAATTTCTTATGTATTTATGCTGAACCGCTGCCGCCGGCTTTGATTTTTTCCTGCAGCAAGGCAGGAATAGGGGTCTTATGCAGGCCGTAGGCTAACATACTGCCACCGGCGCTGCTGATAAGGAAAGGGACAATGAAGAAGAAGGCCCCTGCTGGGGAACCAATAAAATAATGAGCAACAGGATAGGCCAGTAAGGCGCCAATAACCCCGGTGCCGATAAGCTCACCGATGATAGCTCCCCCAATACTATTGGTCTTTTTGTATAAGATTCCGGCCAAAGCCGCTCCGGCCATACTGCCGGGAAAAGCCAGCAAAGACCCTGTTCCCAGCATATTGCGCAACAGTGATATGCCAAAAGCGGCACTCACAGAATACCGTGTCCCCAGCAGCACCGCCAGCAATATATTGATGACATGCTGTATTGGAAAACATTTTGCAATACCCACAGGAATATAAACAAGGTGGGCTGAAAGAACACCAACAGCCATAAAAATACCGGTATACGCTAGTTTTCTGGTTTGCATAGGCGCCTACCCCTCATTGCGAGATTAACTGAGCTTAATCAGCTGCAGCAGCGTTTCCGGCTGCAGCGCCGCGATCGCATCAAGCAGCCGCACCCGGAAAGTCCCCGGTCCCTCTGCCGCCGCCAGACTCTGTTCCGCCAGCTCGCCGGCGATCCCCATAACGGCAAGGCCGGCAACGGCCCCGCAAAAAGGATCATTGGCCACACTGCAGCAGCAGGCAATCAGGGAGCCGGTCATGCAACCGGTCCCGGTGATTCCGGCTAACAGGGGATGGCCATTATGGATACGGCAGATACGGCGGCCGGCGGCAACTACATCAGTCCTGCCGGTTATCGCCACAACACAGGCCAGTTTTTCCGAAAGCCGCCGGGCAATTTCCCGGTTATCCTCCTCTGTTGCCAGACAGTCAACGCCATGGTGGCTGCGGCTTAAACCGAGCAGCGCTTTGATCTCCGCCTGATTGCCGCGAATGACCGTTACCGGCAGTTCGGTAATAATTCTGTGAGCCGCCTCCCTGCGCAGCGTGGTCGCGCCGACGCCAACAGGGTCAAAAATAATCGGAATCCCCTTGTGCGCTGCCTGCTGGCCGGCAATAAGCATTGCTTCCAGCTTGCGCGGATTCAGCATACCAATATTTATTACCAGCGCCGCGGCATAAGCAACCATTTCCCCGGCCTCGCTGCTGTCTTCGGCCATAACCGGCGAGGCGCCAAGCCCCAGTGTTACATTGGCACAGTCATTCATGCTGACATAGTTTGTCATATGATGAATGAGCGGGCGTTTTTCCCGGACTAAGCGCAGACTGTCAACAATGCTGTCTAATATATACATCAGCCAATACCTCCGTGCTGCCTCGCAGTGGGCCTGCTATCGCTGTTCTTGTAACTATTCGCTCTTAGGCTGCGACTTCCTTCGCCCGGCCGCAATAAAACTTGCACCTTGCTCCTGCTTGGCAGAGCCGACACACTTGCCTTCATCAGCCCACAAATACGGCCGCTTGCCTGTGGCGATAATCTGGCTCGGGTAAACACTGCGATGCCCTGAAACCAGGTAGCTCACCAGGCAGCTTACCGCGGCATAAGGAATAAGGTCACTGCCAAATAATTCAGCCGCCAGGAAGACTGCCGTCACCGGGGTGTTTACCGCCCCGGCCAGCAACGCCGCCATGGCGGTGGCCGCGTAAAAGGATATATCCATAACCCCGGCAAGCTGGGCAAACAGATTGCCGGTAACGGCTCCCACTACCAGTATGGGCGTAATAATCCCGCCTGTACCGCCACAGGCCAGGGTGATGCCGGTAGCCACCGTTTTCCAGAAAAAAGCGTCCCAGGCAATTACCTGGCCTCCGAGACTTGTTTCCAGCAATCCCAGACTCAGCCCCAGATACGACGGGCTGACATAATAGCCGATCAGGGTGAGCAGTATGCCGCCGGCCAGCGCTTTCACCGGCCAGCCTCCCCGTAAGCCATTAAACAGGCGCTGCTGCCAAAAAATCATTTTAATAAAAAATATGGCCATCAGCCCGCATATCAAACCCAGTATAACAGCCTGGATAAGGAGATGAAACTCCGGCCGTACGCTAACCGGAAGATAAAAATACGAAACGCCGGCCAGCCGGCAGACATAATAGCCTGTCAAACCGGCTACAAAGGCCGGATATAAGGTATCATACAAAATTCTGCCGACAAATAATACCTCTACCCCAAACATTGCCCCGGCCGCCGGCGTACCAAACACGCCGGCAAAACCGGCGCTTAAGCCGCAAATGGCTATTTTGCGGCAATCTTCCTGACTGACCCGTAAAAAGCTTGCCCAGGACGAGGCAAGAGTAGCACCGATCTGGGCGGCAGGTCCCTCCTTACCGGCCGACCCGCCGGCGGCAATAGTTATCACTGTCGCCAGAATTTTTACCGGCACGGCCGCCAGGCGCGGCAAGCCGTTCTGTTGATGAATAGCGGCAATTACCTTGTCACTGCCGCCTGCTGCCTGCGGGGCCAGCCGGGTCACCAGCCAGCTGTTAAACAGTAATAGGACAGCGATAAAAAAGTAATAGTGCGGCAGCTGCGTCCAGACGCCGATCGCCCAGGTCAGCAGCTGCAAAAAAACAGTTACACCTATCCCGGCAATGCCCCCGGTTGTGATCCCCAGCAAACCCCATTTCACAACATACATAATTGAGTAGCGCTGGGCTAACCGGCTCTCGTCAAACCAAAGCCGTTTTTCCTTAAGCATTGTTGTCTACCACCAATAACACGGATATTGCCGTTTGGCAGCCAGATTATTAATCACTATGCCCACAAGCACTAAAATACAAATACCCACACCTACCGGCAGCAGGGGAAACAGCCAGCCCTGCCCGGTAATTACAGCAATCAGGGCCGTAGCCCCGGCCGGCGGATGAATAGTTCTTGTTCCTACCATAGCGGCTACTGCCAGGCCGACGCTGAGAGCGGCCGTATACCAGTAGGCCCCGGCCAGCTGATAAATCATAACCCCGATTAGGGCTGACAATACATGACCGGCAATCGCATTCCGCGGCTGCGCAAACGGCGCTGTCGGCGCCCCGTAAATCAGGCAGGCCGACGCCCCCAGCGAGGCAACCAGAACAGGAATGCCTTGCAGAAAAGTCAGATAGGTAACACAGGCAATACCGGCAAAGGATCCGACAAAAGCCCAGAAACATTCTGATGCCGGCGGTGAGGCGACGCTGCATTTTCCCACTGTGGCTATCTTGTGGCAATATTCACGCCCTGACGGAACGATGTGCTCCGCCCAGGCTGCGGACGAAACCCGGGGTTTTTGTTGCGGTACGCCGTTTGACATTAATGCTCCTCCTTCACCTCTATCTATTTGAGCAAAATTTTATAGTACTGACAATGGAAACAGGAAATGCCGTAAAAAACGGCATTTCCTGCAATCCTTATTTTTTTGTAACCAAGGGCACCAGACAGGCCAGCGCAAATACCAGATAGGACAGATTAATCAGCAAGCTGTCATTGTTTACACCGCCCTGGTGCGCCAGCGCAAAGCCTGCCCAGAATGCCCAAAACGCAGCATTCATTAACGGTGCACGATATTTCTTGCCCCAGGGAACCGGCTTGAGAACAACATTCTGATTTTGGTTAACACCAGGTGTGGGATTTGTCGACATCCTGATACCTCCTTTTATTATTCCGCATGGTTGGTTGCCCTAAGGCAGATCCTTGAACAGCATGTAGGCAAAAATCCAGGCGTTGATGCCCACCAGCAGCGAAATGATGATACAGTAAGGTATCGTCCGGTTCAGAACCTCACTTTCACGGCCATCCAGACCAACGGTGGCCGAACCAATGAGCACCTTGGAGGGAGCGATTGAGCAGCCGACCGAACCGCCGACAGACTGAACGGCCGACATAATGACCGTACTAATTCCCAGCACCTTGGCGGTCTCGTATTGTAATGCGCCAAACATTACATTCGAGTTTGTGTTACTGCCGGTGAGGAATGCTCCCAGCACACCGATAAACGGTGAAAAGATGGGGAAGAGAATACCGGTGGAATTTGCGATCCCCTGCGCCAGCATGTTGGTCATCCCGGTATCGTTCATAATTAATGCCATCATGACCATGGTTGTTATGCCGATACTGGTAGGCACACACTGGGAGAAGGTGGACTTAAGGGCCTCGGAGGCCGCTCCCGCCTTCCATTTGCCGGCTATTTTAAAAATAACATAGCCGCAAATTGCAGCTGCAACCAGCAGGGGGGCCGGATGGGAAAAGATATTGATTTTAGAATACATGGTTTCGGCCTTGACGGCAAAACCTGCCGCCGTTGTCACTGCGGGATAATTAAGCCCCCAGGTATAAGGAGCAAAAATGCTGGCAATCCCTTTAATCTGGGTCATAATACAGAGCGCGATCAGGATGTAATACGGCGAAAACGCCATATTAAAGCCCATCAGCGGTGCTTGCTGCTGCTGCGCCTCCGCTTCGGCCTCATGCCGGTAGATTGTCTTGGCCAGAACAGCCATCGTTCCACAGCCAAACAGCGCCGGAATCAGCGTAGCCAGCTGAGCAGCGCCGAGCTTGTTCATGAACCAGCACATAAAAGCCATAACCGTACCGGTAATCAGAACAGCAGGCAAACCTCTTTTGACTGCGGCAAAGCCACCGTAAATATGACATACGGCAACACCGGTTGCGTAGATAGGTATAGCAAACAAAAGTGCCATCCAGGGACCGATAATCTCGCCGGGGATTTTAGTAACCAACTGAATTGTATAATAGGAAGAGCCCATGGATCCAAAACTGATGGACCACGAGTGCCCTACCAGACAGGTAGCGGCCGCAATCGCCGGCGGGAAACCCATGACCAGCATAATCGGCGCGACAACGGCAACAGGTACGCCGAAGCCGGCAATCCCCTGCATAAAGCTGGCGAAACACCAGGACATCAGCAGGCATTGCAGCAGCTTCTCCTCCGTTATTTTGATCATGGTGTCCCCAATTACTTTGATCGCGCCAATTTTCTCAACCAGGTTATAGAGAAAAACGGCACCCCAGATAATAAGCAATACATAAAGCGACATGGCCATACCTTTGCTATTGGCTAACGCGAGTAACCGCGGATCGCCGCCAAAAACAAACAAACCAATGATAACCGCTGTAAACCAGGATACTGCGCCGGATTTCGGCGCGCCCCATTTAAATAGTAAAATGGTAGATAACAAAACTAAGATAGGTAGGAAAGCCAGTATCCAGTTCGTAAAGGTTAAGGCAACACCCTTATCCATACAACCGTGCCTCCTCCAACACTTTGTTTATTTTAAACAAAGCATGTTCACATTAGTAAGCCCCTGGTTCCTTTTGTTCACAAGAAACCAGGGACTTACGGCGTAATGCCTGTAGAATTTTATGCAGCCTTACTGAGCAGGCGGCAGGGGAACTTCCATACCAAGCGCTTTGGCCCGGTTGTTGACAAAGTTTTGGATTTCAGCCACATGCTCGGGCTGCAGATGGCAGAAACGGGCCTGGGTCTGAAGATACTCGTCAACAGGTTTAAGTTTTTTCGGCACAACACTGAACTTCTTGTGAGCCCAGTCACCGTTTTCAATTTCGTAAAGATTCCACATACCGGTCTCAACCGCAAGTTTGGCAATCTCAATCGTCCGGTCGGCCGGGAAAGACCAGCCTTTCGGGCATGGAGAATGAAGGTGAACAAACGCCGGACCGTCTTGGGCAAGACCTTTGCGGATCTTGTTCATAAGGTCAATGGGATAGCCGATGGAGGCTGTTGCCCCATATTTGAGATAAGGATGACCGCCGGCCAGGAATATCGGCATCGGGTCTTTCATGTGGTGTTTCTTGGCTTCGGGAATAGCCGGACCGGCCGGGGTAAACATAGTGGTGGCACCATACGGGGTGGATGGGGAAACCTGAATGCCCGTATTGGCATAGGACTCATTGTCATACATTACGCAAAGCACCTTATGCCCGCGATAGAACATCGCCGACATGGCCTGGAGGCCAATATCGGAACAGCCACCGTCACCGGCCATGACAATTACATTGGGGAATTCATCCTGGATTTTCCCTTTTTTGATCATCATGCGGAAAGCTTCGGCAATACCGGAAGCTACAGCGCCGCCGTTGGTGATCTGCGCATGCGTCCAGGGTACTGCCCAGGGACCACAGGCATAACTGGTGTTGGCAACATACATACAGCCGGTTGGACCAATAAAGATTGTATTTTTACCGGCAGCCTTGGCTACCAGGCGATACGCAAGCGCCGGACCGCAACCAGCACAGGTACGGTGACCGGGAACATAAGTGTCCCGCAAATCAGTCGTATGTGCAATTGACTTAATTAACTCAGCAACTGCCATCATTTACTCCTCCTTATTATTTACTGGGGGCAGCTTCAGTTTTCGCAGCATTGATCTGAGAAGCGCCTTCATGATAATCATTGAAGTTAACCCAGGTGCCGCTTTGAATCAGCTTGCCGGCTTTCAGGGTTTGCTTCATCATTTCCGCCATAGCAAAAAACTCTTCATGGGTAATGGTCTCGCCGCCCAACCCGGAGGTAAAGCTTTGAATGATCGGCTTGCCCGCAACTTCAGACATAGCAGCTTTAACCTCTGTTGACAGTACACCGCCGCTACAGGGTGCGCCATAGGATGTTCCTGTATCAATAACGCCGGCAACTTTAAACTTAGGCAGGATTTGAGCAAGGGCGGTATCCGGGAACGGCCGGAACCAACGAAGTCTGCATAAACCAATCTTGTAGCCTGCTTCCCGGAGATATTTAATCGCGCTGCGGCAGGTAACGGCGTGAGCCCCCATTAGGACAAATACCATGTCGGCATCTTCGGTCATATACTCTTCCACAAAGGGAGCATATTTACGGCCGAAAACCTGGGCAAATTCTTCCGTAACCTGAACAATCTTTTCCCGGACTCTATTCATGACAATGTGACGGTCCCATTCCAGGGGCGGTCCCATTTCCGGCTCGATCTGCGGCCCCATGATAACAGGGTTGTTTACGTCGAGGCGGAATTTCGGATTGAATTTAGGCAGGAATCTGTCAACCTGATCCTGATCAGGCATAATATAGTCCTGAGCGATATGGGTCACAAAATAACCGTCCATGGCCACAATCTGCGGCAGCATGATGTCAGGATCTTCCCCGATCCTAAAGTACATCAGGCTGTTATCCAGCGATTCCTGCGCGTCCTGGGCCCAGCCATAAATCCAGCCATTATCGCGCAGCGTCAGGCAATCAGTATGCTCGGACCCAAAATCACCGGGGGGATCAAGGGTGCGGTCGCCAACAAGCGCCTGAATCGGGCAACGGCTGCCGGCAATTGGGGAATAGGTTTCAAATGCATAAGTGACACCGACACCGGAAGATCCGGTTGTGGCCCGGGCACCGGCCATCGAAGCGCCGTGGGCGATAGAAAACTGGGCATGTTCCCCTTCGCCATGGACCATTTCACACTTCATAGTCCCGTTGGCAATCCGTTTGGCCAATTCAGCCATAACTGCAGTGTACGGGCGAATAGGATAGGACGCCGAAACATCAATATCCGCAAGCTGCCAGGCATCTGCAACCGCAGTTAAACCTGTACCTTTTTTCTTAATTGGCATCTTATTCACTCCTTATTCATCAAAATCAAGTTCAGGCACTCGACTTATTGCCCCTACCGGACAAACGTTGCTGCAAATACCACAACCCTTGCAATACTTCAGATTAAAGCTGACGCCATCATCCTTAGCAAAATTCACGCAGGCATCAGGACAATAAATATAACAGGTTTTGCATTCTGTACATTGTTCTTTATCCACTACTGGGCGAAGGAATCGCCAGTTACCGGTAATCATACCCTCATTTTCTGTTTGAGGGGAAGGAACAATAGCCGCAAATGGCACTTGTTTATAAACTTTTGCCATGGTTACACCTCCTTGAAATTTACCCTATCAGCATCAAACCGGTTATTTCCACTCCAACTCCAGCTTGCTCGGATTTACAGGGCAACCGGCTTCGCCGTTGCACAGCGGTAATATGACTACTTTATCCCAGCCTTGCTGAACAGCTGTTTTGTTTTCAGCGGTTTTGAGCAGCGACTCTAATTTAACGATACCGCTCGCTTTGGCCACAGCAGCAGCCATGGCCGCACCAACACCGGCACCAATTTTGGTGTCGTCAATACAGCCCTCAGTACCATCAAAGGTATGGAAAACACCGGCTCCTAAGGCATCAGCGTCAATCGCGGCGACCACTTTTACCTTACTCAGGTTTTCCTGGGGTGACAGATATTTGACCAATTTGTTAACATCCCGCTTGGTATTGATAATAACAACGGTGCCATCCTTACAGCCTTTTAAAACATGATTGCCTTTTACAAGTGTTTCTTCAGCCAGCACAACAACATCAGGACGATAGTTCTCATACTCGTAATAGGTTTCAATCGGCTCAGGACTAATGCGGGCATAACTCTTCACCGGTACATTGATCCGGTCAGGCAAGTCAACGTAGTTGTCGAAAGACTGATTATACTTTCCTTCGAGGCTGCCTGCTTTGGCGAGCAGGGTAGCCGTGTCGCGGGCTTCTTTGGCCAGGGTGACCCCCCTGGTCCATACAGTAACTTCCTGCATCTTGGCGTCAACAGCAACTGCCAGCGTCATTTTTTCTCCCCCTTTTTCCTACTTTGAGATTTGGCAACAGGTGACCGTCAAAACCTTTTACTCTAGATTTGATACTCACCTCCGTTGGCAATATTGCCAGCTTATTTTTTTAATACTTGCCGCAGAGCAAAGCTGAAATCCTCGCCCAGTACCTTGTAGGCACCGGACAATGCGGCTAAACTCTGCGATTGGCTAACATAGCGTTTCAGGGCCGCTAACGAGGCATGCTTGCAGATGGCCTCAATATCAGAGCCGGCTGCTCCTTCGGTGGCTTGTGTCAGGCTATCGAGATCAATGTCAGCGGCCAGATTCATTCGCGCGGTATGAATTTTGAATATCTCCAGCCGCTCGTCTTGGCCGGGCAGAGGCAGCTCGACGATAAAGTCGAAGCGTCCGGGACGCATCAGCGCCGGGTCCACCATATCCGGCCGGTTGGTTGCCGCAATTACTATCACATGGGCGCTGTCCATCAAACTATCCAGTTCAAGGAGCAGCTGGCTCACCAGCCGGTCTGTGCCGGTACGGTCTGTTACCGCCCGGACAGGTGCCAGGGCATCAATCTCATCAAAGAACAGAATACAGGGAGCAATCTGTTTGGCCCGTTTAAAAATCAGCCGCAGGCCTTTCTCGGCTTCGCCAAACCAGCGGGAGTTGAGAGTTGCCGCGTCAACCTTGATGAAGTGGGCTTCACTGGACCCGGCCAGAGCCTTAACCAGCAGGGTTTTGCCGGTTCCCGGCGGCCCTGTCAGCATAAAGCCTTTAGGCATATTGCTCTGCGTCTCGGTAAATAGTTCCGGGTGCCGCAGCGGCAGCTCAATCATAGTCTTCAGGTTCTCTTTAATAGCAGCCATGCCGCCGACCTGCTCCCACTTCAGGTTGGGCCGGTCGGAGAAAAATTCCCTGGTCGCCGTAGGCTCAACCTCCCTGAAAGCGGTATAAAAATCATCCATGGTTATATTGAATTTTTCTAAGTCCGCTTCACTGATCCCGGCGGTAAAGTCAAGGTGCGGCAATAACCGCCGGACGGCGTTCATGCCGGCCTCTTTGCACAGGATAGCGATATCGGCGCCGACAAACCCGTGTGTCATTTGCGAGAGTTTTTCCAGGTTGACGGAGGTGTCGACCCGCATGGAACGGGTATGAATTTTTAATATTCTTAATCTTCCGACTCTATCAGGCGGATTGATGGATAATTCGCGGTCAAATCGGCCGGGACGCCGGAGTGCCGGGTCAACCATATCCGGCACATTGGTAGCGCCGATTACGATAACCTGACCCCGGTTTTTCAATCCGTCCATGAGGGCCAGCAGTTGGGCGACAACCCGCTTTTCCACATCACCGATTACGTCGGTCCGCCGGGGAGCAATGGCATCAATCTCGTCAATGAAAATGATGGCCGGCGCCCGCCTTTGCGCAGTCTCGAAAATCTCCCGGATCCGCGCCTCACTTTCCCCATAAAACTTATTAATAATTTCGGGACCGTTGATATGCATAAAGGCGGCGTTGGTCTCACTGGCTACCGCCCTGGCCATCAGTGTTTTCCCCGTCCCCGGCGGGCCGTAGAGCAGAACACCCCGAGGAGCATCCACCCCTAACTGTCGGAAAATCTCCGGATATTTAAGCGGCAGCTCTACCATCTCGCGAACCCGCTGCAGCTCTTTGTCCAGACCGCCCACGTCTTCATAGGACGCCCGGAAACTCCGGTCCTCCCCGCCATCGGCTTGGGTTACTTTAAGTTTTGTGCCGGCATTGACAACGACCGGCCCCTTGGGCGCTGTGCCGATAACCGTGAAAAACTGGCTTCTTGCCCCGGCCAGATTTACCTTGAGCCGGTCGCCGGTGATAATCGGCAGCCCGTTTAACACCCGTTCCAAGTGCTTAAGATCCTGGGCGTCACTAAAATCTATGGTAACATCCAGCGGGCTCAAAATTACTGTCTGCGCCGGTTGACGGACAGCCTTTCTTATGGTTATCCGTTCGTCAATCCCAACACCGGCATTCTCTCTGATGATGGATTCAATCTGCGCCAGGTTTTGATTTTTAAACTGGCTGAAACAAGGGACTATTTTGGCCACCGTTGTTTTCCGGCCCTGAATTTCAACAATATCACCAATTATGACTTCAAGCTCATCCATGTCCGCATTATCAATCCGGATATAACCCTGGCCGACATCTTCCGGCATAGCATCTGCTACTCTGAAGGATAGGATTTTTTCCATCGTCTGCTTATCCTCCTCTAGAAGCTGGTCTATCCTGACATCATCTTACAGTTGTAATTATAAAGTAAACCTTCCTGCTTGGAAACCGTATGGTAAATAAGGATAATTTTGTAAATATAATTCATAAGCTTGCCTCAAAAAACATAAGAAAGATGGTAAAACAACTCGTATGTCCGAGTCGTCTACCATCCTTGCCTATATAAAGCCTACCGTGTTTTATATTGAAAACGGATCATCCTTAATATATTTATGCAACGGCCTGCCGACAGGGCCATAGGAGAGAATTCCCTTCAGCCAGCCACAGCTGTACAGATAGTTGAGATAGCGGCGGACCGTTACCCGAGAAATCCCCACCAGCCGGGATATTTCACTGGCCGTAAAGTATCCGGCCTGCATATTAATACTCCTTAATACCAGTTCCAGGGTTGCTTTATCCAGCCCCTTAGGGATATTCTCTTTCAGATCTTCAAGACTGTTTGGGGTACTATCCTTGACGGACGTACCCTTCAAACAGTCGATATCCTTCTGGCACAGCTGCTGGCTGTTTCTTATCCTGTCAATATACTGCTGGTAACCTCGCAGGGCTTTTTTAAAACGCTGAAAGGTAAAGGGCTTGATAATATAGTCCACAACACCACACTGCATCCCCTGCTGAATAGTTTCAGAACGGTGAGCCGCCGTAACCAGAATCACGTCAATATTAATCCCCTCGGCCCTCACCCGGCGCAGCAGCTCAATACCGCTGTCGCCGGGCATGTAAACATCCAGTATCACCAACTGGGGACTCACCTTCCTGATAATGCTGTAGCCGTCCGCAGCATTGGCAGCTTGTCCCACTAACCTAAATCCTTTCACCTGGCTGATGTATTGCCGGTGCAGTTCGAGCACCATCGGGTCATCCTCTATGATAACAATATCGATTCCCATATTCCGGCCCCTCCCTACTGTTTAGGCTCCATTGTTTATCTTTACCGGTATTCTTATCCAGAATGTGGTACCTTCATTTTCCCGTGAATTAACACTAATCTTGCCGCCGCAAATTTTTACCTCCTGCTTGACCAGCGCCAGGCCAACCCCCCGGTTGCCCTGCTTTGTGGAAAAACCACGCTGATATATTTTTCGCTTATACGGTTCAGGTATCCCTTTGCCCAGATCGCTTACCTTGATATTCAGGGACTGTTTGCCTTCAAAGACATATACGTCAATTACCCGCCGTTCAACTGGCAGTTGCGCCACCGCCTCCATCGCATTGCTGATTAAGTTTCCCAGCACGGTCACCATCGACAGGCTGCTGAAAGCAGGCGGTAAATCCCCCAGTTTACTGCGGGGATTAAGCCGGAGTGAAATCCCCTGTTCACTGGACTGACTGATTTTGCCGATAAGTAGCCCGGCTGTTGCCTGATCCTTGATGCGCTTGACGATCGAGCTGACCAAATCCTGCTGACTTTTATACATCAGCGTGATCAGCTCAACCACCTTATCATACTGTTTCATCTGAATCAGGCCGGATATGGCGTGCAGCTTGTTGGCAAACTCGTGGGACTGGGCCCGCATGGATTCGAGCAGGCTTTTTAGCCCTACCAGCTCCTCGGCCAGTATTTTGACATCCTGCTTGTCCCGGAAGGTGGCAATCGCACCGATGACCGCCCCGTCCACCAGCAGCGGCACCCTGTTGGTAATAATAACCTTGGTGCCGATATCCTGCTCCTGGTCATACTCTGCCTGCCGGTTTTTCAGTACAATCGGCAGGCGCGAATTGGGAATAATATCACGGATATGCCTGCCGATAATATTGTCTTCCCGGCCGAGCAGGCGCTTGGCTTCATGATTGACCAGATCAATATAGCCGTCGGCATTGATGGCGACCACGCCTTCCCGCATACAATGCATAATGGCCCGTTTTTGCTCCAGAATGACTGTGACTTCCTGAATCCGCTGCCGTAATTTAAAATCAGCATCCCCGTATAATTGCGCGTTATGCACAGCGATAGCCGCATGATTGGCAAAGGTCTCCAGCAGTTTTTGATCAACCGGTGTCGTGTGCCGGTTTGACCGGTACCCAATAATCAAAACGCCAATTGTCAGGTCCTGCAGATAAAGCTTGATGGCCTTTACCTTGGAGAGACTCTCGTTTTTAAAGGTATTGTGCATATGCTCTGACAATAAGTCTTCATAATTCCATTCCATAACCCCTGTTGAATAAGCAATGGTGTCGGCAATAACGGCGGACGAGCCGGCATCATTCCAGCCGGCCGTAACCGGCGCGTGGAGGGTGCCGTTTTTATCAATAAGCAAAATGCTGCCGCAGTCAGCCTTGAATAAACGGATGGAGCTGACGGCAATAAAGTCCAGGACCTCATTCAGGTCAAGGGAAGATGTGAGGTAAGCCGTAATTTCGTTGATTGTCCTTAACTGTTCAAACTGCTCATACACCGTTTCCTCATAGAGTGTAAAAAAATACTCGGAAACAAAAACCCGGACCCGGTCCAGCAAAGAATCAATTTCCCGGCGGTACCGGTTCAGGCTGACCAAATCCTCTTTCAGATAAATCGACATGGCGTCTTTAACAGCGGTTTCATATAAATCAAAAAAAGCCATAATATCAGACAACCTGACCCCCTGCTCCAGCCGCAGCTTACACATCCAGCTGATATACACCTTGAGCGGGGCAAACGTATTACTCTGAACCGATTCGATGAGGGCTTCGGTCAGCTGATTAAGCTCGGCCGTAAAATGATCCCTTGGTATTCTGACATAGGAAGCCGGCTCGCCCTCCATATTAAGGCCGCAAACCGTACCGGTAATGATCTCCTGTTTAATCGATTCAAGTATCCGCACCAGCCACCCCATTTGTTACCACCTGACTTCATGTTTTTTTGTTTTTTTATTTGTTTTTTTTGTGCTTTAATTGACTAGACTACTTACTATTACTTATTATATAACTATATTACATTATTTTCCACAGTAATTTTCTGATTTATCAAACTATAACGACTGGAGGGACCACAAGTGAGCCAGAAGGAGCCTGTACCGGAAAGTTCCCTGCCTGTTGAAACGCCCCCGGAAACTGCTGTATCTGAGGCAGCAGTCCCGGAAAATGCACTAGCGTCAGACTCTATTAAACAGACAGTAAGCAAAGAATTAAAAGAGCTGGTAAAAAGTTATGTGGAGTATGCGAAAAATGTAGATTTATAGCTTGCCGGACCCTCCGTATGATTTGTTATGATAACGCTAATATTTTTCGCAATATTAGCTTGTGTTTTTTGTAAATCGGTGGTAAATTACCAATGACAGTTGTATTTTTATCATGCACTATTGCTTGCTTTGGGAGGGAATTAGATGAAAAATATTCAGACAGTACTTGTTGCCAATCGCGGCGAAATTGCCATTAGGGTTATACGCGCCTGTAATGAGTTAGGAATACGCACAATCGCAGTCTATTCCAAAGAAGATATCTTCTCCTTGCACCGCTATAAAGCCGACGAAGCCTATTTAATCGGCGAGGATAAAAGCCCGGTTGATGCCTACCTGGATATCGAAAGCATACTGCGTATTGCCAAAACCCGCGGTGCAGATGCCATTCATCCCGGTTACGGCTTTCTGGCGGAAAACATTAATCTGGCCAAACGCTGTAAAGAAGAAAGCATCCTCTTTATTGGCCCGGAGATAGAACATTTAGCCATGTTTGGGGATAAAATTAATGCCCGGGCCCAGGCAGTAGCCGCCGGCCTGCCGGTCATCCCCGGCAGCAACGGCCCGGTAAACAGGATCGAGGATGTACGGGCCTTCGCCCGGCAATATGGGTATCCGTTCATCATTAAGGCAATTTTAGGCGGCGGCGGCCGGGGAATGAGGATTGTCCGGACGGCTGCTGCGCTTGAGGAGTCCTATATGCGCGCCAAATCGGAAGCCAAGGCCTCCTTTGGCGATGACCAGATCTACCTTGAACGCCTGCTGGAGTTCCCCAAACATATTGAGGTTCAGATCCTGGGCGACCGGCACGGCAATATCATTCACCTGTACGAACGGGACTGTTCCGTCCAGCGGCGCCATCAGAAAGTGATTGAGATCGCGCCCAGCATCTCCCTCGCCGACGAACTGCGCCATGCTATCTGCAATGCGGCCGTCAAGCTGATGAAAGCGGTTAATTATGTCAGTGCCGGCACGGTTGAGTTTTTGGTTACGCCGGACGAGCAATTTTATTTTATCGAGGTTAATCCCCGTATCCAGGTAGAACATACGATTACCGAGATGATCACAGGCATCGACATCGTCCAGTCCCAGCTGTATATTGCGGACGGCGCCCGTTTGAGCGACGACGTTATCGGCATCCCCGGTCAGGCTTCTATAACCTGTAACGGCCATGCCATTCAGTGCCGGGTAACGACAGAAGATCCGGCGAACCAGTTTATGCCCGACACCGGTAAAATAACAGCCTACCGCAGCGGCGGCGGCTTTGGGGTGCGCCTTGATGCCGGCAACGCCTATGCCGGTTCTGTTATCACCCCTTATTACGATTCGCTGCTGGTCAAGGTTTCCACCTCCGGTCTCACCCATAAAAGCGCAATCGCGAAAATGAAACGCTGCCTCCATGAATTCCGCATCCGCGGCATCAAATCCAACATCCCTTTTCTCTATAATGTAGTCAATCATCCTGATTTTCTGAGCGGTCATTATTACACTACATTTATTGATACCACCCCGGAGCTTTTTGTTTTTCCTATCCCGCAGGACCGGGGAACCAAACTGCTCAAATACCTGGCCGAAACAACGGTTAACGGCTTTGAGGGACTGCCGAAACGCGCCAAGCCCAGCTTCCCGCCGCTTAGGCTTCCCCAAACGCCCCCGGGCCCGCTGCCTGATGGCACCAAGCAAATTCTGGACGAGCGCGGACCGGAGGGATTAATGGCCTGGGTTAAAGAACAAAAGGCGGTATTATTAACCGATACCACCCTGCGCGACGCCCACCAGTCGCTGCTTGCGACCCGGATGCGCACCTATGACATGCTGAATGTTATCTCGCCTACTGCCCATATGCTGCCCAATCTGTTCTCACTGGAAATGTGGGGGGGAGCAACCTTTGACGTGGCTTACAGGTTTCTCAAGGAAGACCCCTGGCAGCGTCTGGCAGCACTGAGAAAACGCACGCCGAATATATTATTTCAAATGCTGCTGCGCGGCTCGAACGCGGTGGGTTATACCAGTTACCCCGACAATGTCATTCGCGCTTTCGTGGCTCACGCCGCCACGGCCGGTATCGACGTGTTCCGGATTTTTGACAGTCTGAACTGGCTTGCCGGTATGACAACTTCCATTGACGCCGTGCGGCAGTCCGGCAAGGTGGCCGAGGTGGCGATCTGCTATGCCGGCGACATCCTGGACCCGGCCCGTCCCAAATACGATTTAAAATACTATGTAAATATGGCCAAAGATATCGAACAGGCCGGCGCGCATATGCTGTGCATCAAAGATATGGCCGGCTTGCTGAAACCGGAGGCGGCCTACCGCCTGGTTTCGGCCCTGAAAGATACGGTGGAAATCCCGATTCACCTGCATATGCACGATACCAGCGGCAACGCCATTTATGCCTATGCCCGGGCCATTGACGCCGGTGTAGATATTGTCGACACGGCCATCTCCTCCTTGTCCGGCATGTCGTCACAGCCAAGCGGCAACAGCCTGTATTACGCTTTACAGGGACATCCGCGGCAGCCTGTTGCCGATATCCGGAAAATGAATGAATTGTCCCATTACTGGGAGGATGTCCGCGCCTATTACAAAGAGTTTGAAAGCAGTCTCTTCTTTCCCAATCCTGAGGTGTACCAGCACGAAATGCCCGGCGGCCAGTATAGCAACCTGCGGCAGCAGGCCAAATCGCTGGGATTGGAAAGCCAGTGGGATAAGGTTAAAGAGGTCTACCGTCAGGTGAACGATATGTTTGGGGATATTGTCAAAGTAACCCCCTCCTCGAAAATCGTCGGTGATATGGCCTTGTTTATGGTGGAAAACAACCTGACAGAGGATGCAATTTATGAAACAGGCGACACCCTGGACTTCCCTAACTCGGTGGTAGAATTCTTCGCCGGCCAAATCGGTCAGCCTTACCAGGGCTTCCCCAAGGAACTGCAGCGCATCATCCTTAAGGGTAAGAAACCGTTGACCAAACGCCCGGGTGAATTGCTGGAACCGGCCAATTTTACTGAAATCCGCGATACCCTGGCAGGTATCCTGCAGCGCCCGGTTACGACCGCCGATGTGCTGGCTTACTCCCTGTACCCGAAAGTATTCTCCGACTGGGCCGGCTTTATCAATACCTACGGCGAAGTAGCCATGCTCGATACGCCAACCTTTTTCCATGGTTTAAAACCCAGAGAGGAAATCAGAGTCGACATTGAGGAAGGAAAAACTCTTGTCGTTAAGTTTATTTCCGTCGAGGAACCACTGCCTGACGGCACGCGGGTAGTTAATTTTGAACTCAATGGCTTACCCCGGGAGGTTATTGTCAAGGATAAGAATATTAAAACAGTTGTCATTTCCCGTATTAAAGCGGAAAAAGACAATCCTAACCATCTTGGCGCCTCCATGACCGGGAAAGCGGTTAAAGTAATGGTCGAAAAAGGAGATCATGTAAAAAAAGGAGATCCCTTGGTCGTTACCGAAGCTATGAAAATGGAAACAACGATTCAGGCTCCTTTTGACGGCCTTATCAAGGAACTGTATGTTAAACCCCAGGACCCTGTGGAAACAGGCGACCTGCTGATTGAACTGCTGAAAACTGTGAAAGCATAACTGCCTAGTACTGTCTGATAAGACAGCATGATTATTGTTGCTTAGTTATAGCTAGGGGTGCCCAACGGCTGAGAGGACTAAAACTCCAACCCTCGAACCTGATGTGGTTAGTACCACCGTAGGAAAGCTTTTACATTGCCAGAACAGAAGCTTGCCTACCCTCACCTTTGCCTATAGCTAAATATAATTACAGAGGAAGGGGAAAAAGATTATGTACACAACTCAAATGGATGCCGCGAAGCGGGGCATCCTTACCGACCAGATGCGAATTGTAGCCCGGGAGGAACAGCTTGAGCCTGAGCTGCTGCGTACATTAGTGGCAAGCGGCAGGGTGGTTATCCCTGCAAACCGTCATCATACCCGCCTTCATCCCATGGGAGTCGGCGAAAAACTCCGCACCAAAATTAATGTCAATCTCGGTGTTTCCAAAGACTGTTATGATATTGAGCTTGAATTGCAAAAAGCGCAAAAAGCCATTGAGTTAAAGGCCGAAGCCATCATGGACCTAAGCTGCTATGGCAAAACCCGCGAATTCCGGCGCCGGCTGATAGAGACCTCGCCGGTTATGATTGGCACAGTGCCGATGTATGACGCGGTCGGCATGCTTGACAAGGATTTAAAAGACATCTCTGTCGATGAATTCTTTTCCGTTGTCGAACGCCATGCTGAAGACGGCGTGGATTTTATGACCATCCACTGTGGTATGAACCGGAAAACAGCCGAACGGGTGAAGCAGAACAAACGGCTGACCAATATAGTTTCCCGCGGCGGCTCCTTGCTGTTTGCCTGGATGGAGCTTAACAACCGGGAGAACCCCTTCTATGAGTATTATGACCGGCTGCTGGCTATCTGCGAGCAATATGATGTCACTTTGAGCCTGGGCGATGCCTGCCGTCCCGGTTCTATTCAGGATGCCACCGATGCTGCCCAGATTGAGGAGCTTATTACCCTGGGTGAATTAACCAAACGGGCCTGGGAGCGGAATGTGCAGGTGATGATTGAAGGCCCGGGGCATATGGCTATTAATGAAATTGCCGCCAACATGCTGCTGGAAAAAAGGCTTTGCCACGGCGCCCCCTTTTACGTTTTAGGCCCGCTGGTCACTGATATTGCGCCTGGTTACGATCATATCACCAGTGCGATCGGCGGTGCCATCGCCGCGGCCAATGGCGCCGATTTCCTTTGCTATGTGACACCGGCCGAGCACCTGCGCCTGCCCAACCTGGATGACATGAAGGAAGGGATTATTGCCTCCCGCATAGCGGCTCACGCGGCCGATATCGCTAAAGGAATTCCCGGGGCCCGCGCCTGGGATAACCAGATGAGCGCAGCCCGGGCTGATGTGGACTTTCCCCGGATGATTGAACTGGCTATTGATCCGGAAAAAGCCGGCAGATACCGGGCGGAGTCGCAACCGGAGTGTGAAGATACCTGTACGATGTGTGGTAAAATGTGCCCCATGAAAAATATGAAAAAAATCCTCAATGGGGAAGATCTGAGCATCGCCTAACATGGACACACCCATGACATCTGTTTCGGAACCGGCACTATTGCAGGAATTAGTCGATTTCTATCGCTCGAAACTATTGTTGGCATGTGACAAGTTCGGTGTCGATGATGGGCGCAGTCAGTTTTTTAAAAAAATGCTTCAGAACCTTACCTGCTGTCGCCCGGGCGCTCATCGGCACCAGCAAAATTTCCGCTGGATCATCACCTTCATCATTTTCCAACCAGCCTTTGACTGTATTGGCAGCCTGCTGGCGAGCTTAACCCCAGACCAGCCGGGATTACAGGCTGAAACAATAAATCAGCCTCTTGGCAAAGTCTACCGCCAGGTATGCCAACAGAATTGCCAGGCCGATCTCGCCCGCGCCTTTGACTTGTTGGATAGCATGCAGGCAAGCTTACTCCGCCAGCAAACCATTCTGGCGGAAAGCGGCCGCCTTGCCCTGACAAGTTACCGCGGCCAGCATTATATCACGACCTACGGGTATACGGCCGAATTGATAAACCCCCTCTTGCTGTTTACGATTTTAAAAGATATCGGCAACTTAGTCTCTATTCTGCCGGCAAAACCGCAAACAACTATTCGCCAAGCAACTTCTCATGCCCGCTCAGGCCGCAGATCATCTGCACTGTAAGCTCTTAGTGGTACTGTTGGCAAGTAATTAAGCATTTATTACTTGTAACAGTACCACTTTTATTATCTGACGCCAAAATTAATTATCAGAAGGGGTGTTTTTATGGATGCTTATCAAGCCCTGGAGAAACTAATCGCCGGCAACAAGCGCTATGTAACCGAAAGGTATGCCAAGCCTGACATTGGTTATAAAAAACGGCTGGAGCTGATCCGAGGGCAGCAGCCATTTGCCGCCATCCTGGGCTGCGCCGATTCACGCATCCCCCCTGAGATCATCTTCGATCAGGGACTGGGAGATTTGTTTGTCGTCAGAACTGCCGGCCAGGTTGTGGACACTGTTGTTTTAGGCAGCCTGGAATATGCCGTTGAACACCTGGCAGTGCGGCTGATCCTCGTCCTGGGGCATCAGGACTGCGGCGCAGTGAAGGCTGCCCTGTCCGGGGCCGAGGCGCCCCTGCATCTTTGCTCAATCCTGCAGGCGATTGTCCCGGCCGTTGAAAACGCCAAACACTGTACAGGTGAACTGCTCCCAAATGCAATCAGGGCTAACATCGACTTTAACATTGACAAATTAAAGTCAGCCAGCCCTGTCCTCAGAAAAGCAATCCCTGCCAAAGGTCTCCAGATTATTGGCGCCATTCATAATATCTATGATGGCAACGTAGACATGGATTACACCGGTAATCACTCATGACTGCCTTTCTTAACCATATTCGCGATGATTTGTTTGGCTTCAACAATATTAATCGGCCTATTCTCAATCAGCTTATATAAGTCAGCCGCCATATCCAGGGGATTATGATACATGGTTCCGGTAATAATCGCTTGCAGCTGATCATGTTTTTTGCAATATCTGAGCACGCCCAGCTCATCCTGATTTTTCCGGGCTTTATAATGGCTGACAGCATATAAGGTCCGGAGTGCGGCAATGACCTCCACGGCTCCGCTATAGCGGGTGCCGACGATCACTCCCAGGTCGGTTTCCTGCCCGCACGAGCCACAGCGGGCCACCACCTCATCTGTCCCCAGTTTATCGACCACCTCAAACTGGGTTGTATTGCATCTAACACACAGCAGTTTCGACTCATTCCGTTCACCGTTATGGCCGCATTTGTCCACTAAGTATCACTCCTTTGCCAATAATACTTAGTATTACAAAATTTGGAATTTTTAAACATTTAAATATTAGGCTTTGCCGGGTCCCGTAGAGATGCCGGCACAAGCCTTTTTTTCCGTCCTGCCCATACGGTTGATTATTGTCGGTTCTAAATCCGGAACCGGTGGGTCGCTGTACTCAGTCTCTCGGCCATTCTGGCCAAAGCCTGGCTGGCAGCGGCAATCTCCGCCATGGCCGCTGATTGCTCCTCCGTGGCGGCCGAAACTGTCTCTGTTTGTCCCAGGATAGCCTTGCCTGTTTCCTCAACAGCTTGTACTGCTGTCACAATCTGCCTGCTATTCTCCGCCACCGCCAGAATCTCTGTAGATATGACTTTGACCTGAACCGAGACATTCTCAATTAAACCGGCAATCTCCCGGAACGTCGCCCCGGACGAATGGACTACCTCCGTGCCGGTTATAACCTCCTGGGTGCCGGCCCGCATTGCCACAGCCGCTTTATCGGTATCTTTATGGATCTCCCCAAGCAAGGCGGCGATTTTCTTGGCCGCCGCTTGCGATTGCTCTGCCAGTTCGCGGACTTCATCAGCAACTACCGCAAACCCCCGCCCCTGTTCACCGGCCCGGGCGGCCTCAATCGCTGCATTCAGAGCCAGGAGATTGGTTTGACCGGCAATGCCTGATATTACATTCACGATTTCCCCAATCGCGGCGGAGCGGGCCTCTAAACCGGTAATCACCGCAGCTGATTCCATTACCGTCTTTTCAATACGGCTCATTTGATTAATAGCAGTTTCAATCGCCTGGTTGCCCCCCCGGGCCGCACTAGCCGCCTTATCTGCGTCCAGGGCAACCGCGCCGGCATTTGCCGCCATGTACCGGATGCGTGCCGCCATATTCTCCACAGACCCCAGGGTCTGCTCCAGGGAAAGGAACTGCGCCTGAGAGGCCTGGGCGACCGTTGTGATGGCTGTGGCAACCTGGCTGGCAGCTAGGGCCGCTTGGTCAGCACTGGCCGTCAATTGCTGGGAAGATGCCGCGACCTGTCCGGTTGTATCAATTACCCGGCCAATTAAATGTCCCAGGTCTGCGGTCATACTGTTAACAGCAGTTCCCAACCGGCCGATTTCATCCCGGGACGTAAGTCCGGCCCGCTGGGACAAATCGCCGCCGGCCACGGCGGCCACGGCTTTCGTCAACAGCTTTAACGGGTCGGCAATGAACCTTACGATCAGCCAACCGCCAATACAGGCCAGCAGAATCATACAACCTGTAACCGCAGCTATACCCTTTGTTACCCGGGCTGCATCAGCAAGCCCCTGCCGGTTAGCAGCTGCCGCTGTATCTTTATTATAGCCGATTAATTCCCGCCTTAGCTCTGTTGCTTTCATAAATATCGGCATACTTTGGGTATATAAGGCAAAAGCCGCAGCTTGCTGACCGCTTGTGGCCAGCTGAATAATATCCTGGCGTGCCTGCCGGTAAGCTGCCAGTTCCTTTTCCAATTCAATCAGCTTGCTTTTTTGATAGGAATCAAGCGCAAGCTGTTTATAGTCTGTCTGCAATTTATTAATTCGCTCAGTATTATTCACAATATTATGAATAATTTGTTTATGTTTATTCCCATCTGGCGTCAGCATGAGTTCAAGCAGCTTAGATTCGGAATCTTTACTGAGCAAGCGGACCTCGCCCAGCATCTGGACAGGCACCAGCCGTTCATGGTACATCAGGGTCAACTCATGACTCAGAATTTGTACCGCAAATAAACCAGCCACCCCCACCCCCAATAAACAAAGCACCATAAACATAATTAACCCATAAATCTTTGTCGCGGTTTTAAAATCAGATAACCGGTACATATATGTCCGCCTCCAATATTAAATAATTCCATATGTTGGAATATTCGTTATTTACCATAGTTCCCCTGCCGCTGTTTTGTGAATCTTATTTACAAAAAGGAAGGTGCAAACCCCTCTTTGCACCGCCTAATAAACCACAGCCGCTGCAGGGGAACAAAAAAACTTCTTATCCCGCTATTAAACAGGATAAGAAGTTTTACCGTTGATTGCTCATTTTGGTTTTGCAGCCCCTGGGTCTGCCCATCCCCGGCGGGGTCCGCAGCCTGTCTTACATTAACATTGGAGCAGCACATCCTGCCATAAGGGCTGACGATCTGTTTGCCTGCCTTTTTCCATAAAGAGAAATTTGTCCCCTAATGCTTTCGCTTCCGCCCGGTCATGGGTGACAAGAACAAAGGGAATATTCCACAGCCCCTGAATTCTTTTCAGCTCTTCCTGCAGTTCCAGACGGGTATCGCTGTCAAGGGCCGATAAAGGTTCGTCAAGCAGGAGAATTTCCGGTTCGGCCATCAACGCCCGGGCCAGAGCCACGCGTTGTTTCTCCCCGCCTGACAGGTTGGCAATATAGCGTGTTGTCAGGTGTTCAATATGCAGCAGTTCAATCAGCCGCTCATACAGTTCATTTGCTGCCTTATTATTCTTTTTGACACCATACCAAATATTTGTTTTCACATCCATATGCGGAAACAGGGCAAACTCCTGAAACATATAACTCACCCGCCGCAGCTGGGGTGGTACAAACGTTTTTGCCGCCGACGAGAACAAAATACGTTCACCATGAGCAATCGTTCCTTCATCCGGCCGCAAAAGTCCGGCAATCGCGCGAAGGATCGTTGTTTTGCCCGCGCCCGAAGGACCTAACAAAACCAGGATTTTGTTGGCCACAGAAAACTGGATGTCCAGCGTAAAATCAGCGAGCTTTTTCTTTACGGTTACTTGCAACATTCAGAACAACCCCCTTACAGACGATTCGCCGCCCCGTTTTTTAGACCAGACATTTAACCAAAAAATCAGCAAGAAGGTGATGCCGCTAATCAGCAGTACATAAGCGCCGGCCAGTGACAAATCATTGGCTTCGGCCGCAAAATAGATCGCCAGCGGAATAGTCTGGGTTTTACCGGGAATATTGCCGGCAATCATAATGGTGGCCCCAAACTCACCCAGGGCCCGCGCAAAAGATAATACCAGCCCGGCTATCAGTCCCGGCCAGGCCAGGGGAATGGTTATTGTCCAGAAAACCCGCCAGCTGCCGGCGCCAAGCGTCCGGGCAGCATCCTCCAGCTTGTGGTCCACCCCCAGAAAGGCAGCTTTGGTGCTTTGATACATTAACGGAAAAGCCACAACGGTTGCCGCCAGAATAGCGGCATAAGGGGTAAAAATAATCTGGGTATGTAAGCTTTCTGATAAGAATCGTCCAATAGGTCCCTGTTTGCCAACAAGCACCAGCAGCAAAAAACCGGTTACAACAGGCGGCAATACTAACGGCAAGGCAAAAAACGCCTCGACTATGCTTTTACCGGGAAACTCAAAGCTGCGCATCACATAAGCAGCAGATACCCCGAAGATAAATACAAAAATTAAAGCGGCAAGCGCAACCTTGACCGATAAAAAGACCGGTTGCCATTCTATCATACTGTCACCTGCTTCATGGCTTACACCGTTCAACTAAAGCCGTATTTTAAACATCAGCGCCAGCGCCTATTGCCCCATAACAAAGCCATTTTTTTCAAATACCGCCTTGCTCTCGGGACTAAACAGATATTCACTGAAAGCCTCTGCCGCTGTTTGCTGCTTGGTGCCGGTGGTTACAGCAATTGGATAGACAATCGGCTGATGACTGCCTTCGGGAGCAATAGCAGCAATCTTTACTTTATCGCTGGCGACAGCATCTGTCTTATAGACAATCCCGGCTTCGACATTGCCTGTTTCGGTGTACGCCAATACCGTACGGACATCTTTGGCAAACACAATCCGGTCTTGCAGCTTATCCCACAGGGCGAGTTTCTGTAATACTTCCTGGGCATATTGGCCGGCAGGCACTGTGGCGGTCTCACCCAAAGCGATCTTTTGCACGCCATTCTGGGTTAGATCTTCATATTTGGTTATGTTGAGTTTAGTTTCTTTGGGCACAACAACTACCAGCTTATTCTCAACCAGATTTTTGCGGGTGGCTTTATTAACCAGGTTTTTCGCTTCCAGTTCATTCATCTGCTTGGGAGCAGCTGAGATGAAGATATCGGCAGGAGCACCCTGCTCAATTTGCTTTTGCAGCGCCCCCGATGCGCCCAGGTTAAAAACAAGCTTGACATTCGGATTCTTGGTCTGATAATTCTTTTGAATTTCAGCAAGGGCATCCTTAAGACTCACTGCTGCCGAAATATTTAGTTCTACAGGCTGCGCCTGCTGGGCCGCAGGCGGTGCTTGCTTTTCCCCGCCACAGCCAGCCAAGCTGAAGACCATGGCTACGATTAAAGCCAGAATAAGAAAGACCCTTTTGTTCATCATTTTCATCCTCTTCTCCCCTTTGCGATTCGTTCTGTCCGCAGTATTCTCCCCCTCTTTAAAGCAAAAATCAACTAACATAATTAAACTGTAACTAAGTTAGTTGATACATCTATGTATCAATTCAGCTGATTATCACAACTGAAATTGCTATCAATAGTAATATGAAAGACTATAGCGTTCAATTTGTTCAAATATAAACTAACAAAAACAAACATAATCTCTATGGTGTTATTATAATATTTGTTGTATGATAATTGCAAGAGCCTGTCTGTATTTAATACAATTTTTTTATAGAGGTGCAGTATGAGCGATACAACTTCGTATACACCGGATGAGATTGCCAAAATCCTGAAAATATCCCGTTTCACCGTTTATGAAATGATCAAGAGGGGTGACTTTCCCGCTTACCGCATTGGCCGGAAGGTCCGGGTTGAAGCCCCGGATTTAGAGCTATATATCCAGAATTCCAAAAAAAACAGTCCCCTCCAGCAGCAGGCGGCCCCGTCTCCGGCCGAGCAGCCTGCCGTCGAACCGGACAGCCTCATTATCTGCGGCCAGGATATTATCCTTGATATCCTGACCCGGCACCTGGAAAGACTTATGCCCGGCATCCGCTGCTTCCGCAACCATTCCGGCAGCATTGACGGGTTATTGGCCCTTTACCGGGGGACGGCCAATGTCGTGACCACTCATTTATGGGACAGCGACACCGATACCTATAATACCCCTTACATCCGCAGATTTTTACCCGGACACCGGACACTGGTCTACAACCTTGCCTACCGCAATGCCGGTTTTTACGTCGCCAAGGGCAATCCCAAAAACATTAGCAACTGGCATGACCTGACCCGCGCTGATGTAACGCTCATCAACCGGGAGCGCGGTTCCGGCGCAAGGGTTCTACTGGACGAAATGCTGCACGTGCTGGCGATTGATTACCAGCAGATCAAAGGCTATGCCAATGAAGAAACCAGCCATCTGGCAGTCGCCAGCTGCGTTGCCCGGGGCGAAGCCGATGTTGGCATTGGTATTGAAAAAGCGGCCCTGCAGGTTAACGGCATTGACTTTATATTACAAAAGAAAGAACGTTATGATATTGTCTTCCGCAAGGAAGATGCCGATAAGCCTCATTTTCAGGCGCTGCTGACAGTAATCCGTTCCGATGCATTCCGCAATGAAGTGGCCGGTATGGGTGGTTATGACTTATCCAAAACCGGTCAGTTAATGGGTAACATCTAGCTAGAGGAAAAGCCGCTGCCGGCTTTTCTTTTTTTATGCCCTACTTATAAATGGCCTAAGGATACATAGCCAGACTTCTGCCGGCCTACTCCAATATAATAAGACTGCGCATGATCTGCGCAGTCTTATTAGGCCCTGCTATTTTTTATTACCGGCCAGATCTGCCAATAACCCGCAGAAATCTTCCTGGCTGTGCACAATATATTTGGCTTTTGTTTCCCCCATGCCAATCTTAATTGAACAAGCCTCGGCCGGCAGGATTGCAAACAAATCCTCATCGGTTCTATCATCACCAGCGGCCAGAATAAAATCATACTCGGCCTGATCAAGCCAGGATTTTATGGCCGCCCCCTTATTGCTCAGTTTATGCCTGATTTCCAGCACCCGGTTGCCTTCCAATACCTGTAAGTCAGTATGCAAGGTGAAATTAATCAATTCCCATTTCAATTCGTTAGCGCGAAACTCAGCAATCTCTTTTTCAACTTTTCGGTAATGCCAAACAATAGAACAGTCTTTTTCTTCAATAAATGAACCTGGCAATAAATCAACGTAAAACTGAAAAATAGGCAAGACCTGGGTACGCCAGTCTGCAGGCATATGAATGATCTTTTCCCAGCCGCCTGATTTTTTCTTCCGCCAGGCACCGTGCTCAGCAATCATGTGCAGGGGAATATGCCCCAGCCATTCCTGCAGAGTATCCTTGCCGCGGCCGCTGACAATAACCACATCATTTTGTTCATTATCGGCAAGCCTCTGCAAAGTCTCAAGCAGGCAGTCACCGGGAACAGCCAGCAGCGGTTCATTGGCAAAGGGCACCAGCGTTCCGTCATAATCAAGCAAAATCAGACGTTTCCGCGCTGCTTTATACTCGTTGCCAATGGAATCGCGTAATGGCCGGCCCACAAATTTTGCCGCCGCATTTCTCTCTGATTCCCGTATGCCAAGCAACTTTTTAATAAATAGATCAGCCCAGCGGATCACATCATATTTGGCCAGCAATACCTGCATGCTCTGGTTCCGCCGTTGTTGTTCCTCTGCCGGCATCTCCAGCGCTTCCTTAATTGTGTCGGCAATTTCTTCAATACTGTTAGGATTAATCATAATGGCCTGGTCCAGTTCTTTAGCAGCGCCGGCCATTTCGCTCAAAATCAATACGCCCTGTTGGCTGGCCTTAGAAGCCACATATTCCTTAGCCACCAGGTTCATGCCGTCTCGCAGGGGGGTAATCAAAGCAACATCACTGGCACTATATAAGGCGACAAGCGGCGATAATGGCAAATAGCGGTATTGGTACACAATTGGCACCCAGCGCAGCGTACCAAACCGGCCATTGATCCTGCCGACGGTCTCATCAATATTCCTCTTCATGGATTGGTACTGATCCACGCCCACTCTGGAGGGAACCACAATCAGGGCCAGTGTCACCTTTTCCTGCCACTGAGGCTGCTGTTCCAGAAATAAGGCAAACGCCTCCAGGCGGTTGGCGATGCCTTTGGTATAATCCAGCCGGTCTACGGAAAGGACAATTTTCCGGTCGCCAAGCAGCCGCCGCAGCCGCTCAGACTCGCGCACAACCCGGGGGTGCTTCGCTGTATTATTATATTTGGTAAAGTCAATCCCCATCGGAAACGTGTCAACCCGCACGGTTCTTTCATTAACCCCAACCCGGCCAAGCGTATGGCTAAGGCCCAGGATACGGGTTACACAATTCAAAAAATATTGGGTATAGTCAATGGTATGGAAGCCGATAAGATCAGCGCCCAGCAAGCCTTCCACGATAGCCGCCCCCCAGCGGCGGGGCAGCTGCCGGAAAATTTCATAGTCCGGAAACGGAATATGCAGAAAAAAACCGATCGGCGCGTCAGGCATTCGCTCCCGCAGCATGGCCGGCAGCAGCATGAGATGATAGTCATGGATCCAGATCACATCACCAGGGCGGGCAATCCGGCAGACGGCTTCACAAAAAGCCTTATTCACCGCCACATATTGCTCCCAGAGATCATCCTCAAATGTCGTCAGGCTAAAAAAATAATGAAACAGGGGCCAGATTGTCTTGTTGCAAAACCCGAGATAAAATTTATCCATAGTGACTTCATCCAAAAACACCGGACTGGCACTAAAATCCCGGGCCAGGCGCTCGCTAATCGCCTGTTGGTCCTCCAGCGCAACCGATATGCCAGGCCAGCCTATCCAAACCGAGTCTTTCTCAGAAAAGGTGGTATCCTGCAAAGAATTAAAATAGGCGCTGAAACCGGAAACAAGCCCGCCTACACTTTCTTTGAAAATGTACTCCTCCTGCTTTTTATCAACCGTCACCGGCAGACGGTTGGATACTACCAACAGACGCTTAATATCGGATTTATTTCCCATTTTCTTCACCTCCATAGTTTGCGGTTACAGGCAGCCTTGGCTTATCAAACTCAATGGACCATAATAAGCCGCGCAGGACAATGTTGATCCAGGGCGGACGGTCTTTTTTCAGTTCGGCAACCACTTGATAGAGACCCCGCTGCAGCAGAAAAACATCCAGCAATATCTCCAGTTGCTGCCGGTCAGCCGGCAGCAGGCCGGTATCTTTGACAGAATGTATATAGCCCTTTAAAAATGAGGCGGCAGCCCAATTGTACCAGGAATGACTCCAGGGTTGAAGCAGCTCCTGGTTTTCTGCCGAAACCTCTATGCCCGGAACCACCCCCAGATGAATAGCCTGCGAGGCATAGTACAAAGAATGCAGCATACTTGCCACATCTAAAAGCGGTGAACGTTTCAGGCGCCGTTCACTGAACGGCCGGTCCGGGTTGCCTTCAAAATCAATAATCATATAGTCATTGCCGGTATATAACAGCTGCTCCAGCCGGTAATCTCCGTGGCATCTGATACGGGCGGCACTAAATTCCATGACTTTCATCGCTTCTATCCGGCGCATGACTTCCTGCTCATATTCAAAAATCCTGGCCGCCAACAGCTGGTCCTCCGAAGAGAGAGAGAACAGCTGTTTTTTCAATAACCATTTTACGCCGCTTAGCTCCTGGGCCACCCCGTGATACAGCGCTTGCCGGTGAAAATCATTGAAGGGCTCTGGCGTAAAATCCAGTTGTTCGCCCCCGCCCGCCAGAGCAATATGCATTTCTCCTGTCCGTAAACCTAACTGCACCAGCGATTCCAGATACGAGCCCGTCATTTGGCTTACACTCTCAGGAACTTCTTTTTTTATTGCCGTCCAAAATGAGACTGGCAATAAAGCCGGCTTGCGGCTGCTTAAAATCCGCTCATAAAAATCCCCCAGATGATCCAGCACACACTCCCAGGCAGTGCCCCGATGCGGCACAAATTGCTGCAGGACAGCAATTGTAGTCACTTCACCGCGGTCATTGACATATTCCATGGACCCGTGCACTTTGGGAACATAGCCAAATCCGATCTCGGAAAAATGCCGCAATATCTCCAGATCCGGATTAATGCCGGTGTCTATTTTCCTGTATGCTTTAAGCACAAACAAAGGCTTAAATAAAATAGAGCTGTTATTATGCTCATTAGCCAGAGTTTGCGAATCGGGAATTGTCCGGTTGGCCTTCACCAGCCCCCTAAAAAATTTGCTGTGCTTGGAAACCATTTCTCCTGACTGGCCCTTTAATCTGCGCCGCTTGTCAATCACCGCCCACAGCGCCTGATGAAATTTTTTCTCATCACTGACCTCGCATAGCAAACGTTCTTCATCGGCCTTGCGAACACGGAGGATGACACTGCAGCCAGTCGGTCTCCCGCTCAATTCCTCTGCCGCTTTCATCATCAGATTAAGCAAATATACCTCCGGACTACCCTCCAGATATTCCACGCTAATAAATACCATCTGGACACCCGTATCAAGCAGCGGAATAAATTCCCGGGCTGTTACCGCCTTAATTGTCTGGCCTTTACCGCCAAACCAGCTGCAGCTATGTAAATAAGCGGAAAAAGCCTCTGTCAGTTCATGCTGCGCGGCTCGCCCAAATAATTCACACCAGTCCTTCACCGTTATTACCGGTGATGATTCAATCGAACCGGTGCTTAAGGGCCGCAGCTGCAGACTGCGTGGCTCCTCCAGCGTAAACCAAAAGAAGGTGTGCGGACCTAACGACATAAAATAAAGGTCCTCATTGATAGCCGGAAATGGCGTCCTGCCGATCATTTCAACAGGCACCAAGCCCTGGTAGTTTGCCAGATCAAGCTGCGCATACGTTACAAACCGTGATAAATTGGCAACAACCAGGATGGTTTCATTCTCATAGCGGCGGACAAAAGCCAGTACTTTGCGATTATCCGAATCAATAAATTCCATGGTGCCCCGGCCAAAAGCCTTATAGCGCTTACGCAAGGCGATAAGGCGCCTCATCCACCAGAGCAGAGAGCTTGGTTCGTTTTGTTGAGACTCAACGTTCACGGCCGCATAATGATATTCAGCGTCTGCCACCACCGGTAAATACAAGCGTTGCGAGCTGGTCCAGGAAAAACCGGCATTGCGGTCGGCACTCCATTGCATAGGTGTACGTACTCCATCCCGGTCGCCAAGGTAAATATTATCACCCATGCCAATTTCATCACCATAATAAATAATCGGTGACCCCGGCAGGGAAAACAGCAACCCGTTCATCAGCTCTATGCGGCGCCGGTTATCGCCTAACAAAGGCGCGAGGCGCCGGCGAATGCCTAAATTAATCCTGGCCCGGGAATCCTTGGCATACATCCGGTACATATAATCCCGGTCCTCATCAGTGACCATTTCCAGGGTCAATTCATCATGATTCCGCAAAAACATAGCCCACTGGCAGGTATCCGGTATGGGTGGCGTGCGCCGGATTATTTCAATAAGGGGAAAGCTGTCTTCCATTCCCAGTGACATAAACAAGCGCGGCATGATCGGAAAATGGTATACCATATGGCATTCATTGCCCTCATTAAAATAGGGAATTACATTTTCCGGCCATTGATTGACCTCAGCCAGCAGCATCCTGTTGGGATATTTTTCGTCGATATATTTGCGGAGATATTTTAAAAATGCGTGCGTCTCCGGCAGATTATCGCAACTTGTCCCTTCCCGCTCATATAAATAGCCGACAGCATCCAGCCTGAAACCGTCAACACCAAGGCGCAGCCAAAAATCGACCGTCTTTAAAATTTCCCGGCGCACATCCGGACTGTCATAATTTAAATCCGGCTGATGAGGATAAAAGCGATGCCAGTAATACGCCTGGGCCACAGAATCCCATGTCCAGTTTGATGACGCAAAATCATTGAAGATAACCCTGGCGCCATTGAACTTGTCGGTTGTATCACTCCATACATAGTAATTACGCCAGCGGCTGCCGGGAGGAGATGTCCTGGCCCGCTGAAACCACGGATGCTGATCAGACGTATGGTTCAGCACCAAATCAGTAATCAAGCGAATCCCCCGTGCATGAGCCTCCTGGAGAAAAACACGAAAATCATTCATATTTCCATACAAGGAATTAATTTTCAAATAATCAGAAATATCATACCCGTCGTCCCGTAAGGGCGATGGATAAAATGGCAGCAACCAGAGCGTGGTTACACCCAGGTCAGCGAGATAATCCAGTTTTTCAATCAATCCCCGGAAATCACCAATACCGTCGCCATTGCTGTCATAAAAGGCCTTGACATGCAATTGGTATATGATAGCATCCTTATACCAATGCGGCTGACTCTCTTGATGAATTTTACTGTTTTTCATTATTCATCTCCTTCCTATAGCACTGCCTGTTGCTTAGCATGAAACATCCTATATATATAATTTCTGTACATTGACAATATAATCCTGCTAAATGTAAACAATGTATATTTTTGGGATTCATTTTGAAAATAAAAAAGACTTCGCATTGCTTGCGAAGTCTTTAAATTATTGGTGCCGAGGACCGGAATCGAACCGGTACGGAAATTTCTTTCCGACGGATTTTAAGTCCGTTGCGTCTGCCAGTTCCGCCACCCCGGCATAAAACTTGGAGGCGACACCCAGATTCGAACTGGGGAATAGAGGTTTTGCAGACCTCTGCCTTACCACTTGGCTATGTCGCCGGCACAATGGAGCGGAAAACGAGATTCGAACTCGCGACCCTCGCCTTGGCAAGGCGATGCTCTACCACTGAGCTACTTCCGCATAAATGGTGCCTCAGGGCAGAATCGAACTGCCGACACGAGGATTTTCAGTCCTCTGCTCTACCGACTGAGCTACCGAGGCGTGTGCAGCTGTCTATAAACGCCCATCTGCGTTGTTGCTCCTGCGATCCGTTGCTCAACGTACTCCGTGTACGCCTCCGCTACGGTTCTCGTCGCGCCTAGCATATGGACATTTCTAGCCACCCGCGGGAAACTAAGGAAAGATGGCGACCCTGAACGGATTTGAACCGTCGATCTCCGCCGTGACAGGGCGGCATGTTAGACCGCTACACCACAGGGCCAAAAAGTTGATAACAGGATAAGGAGGTTCTTCGCTGTCGCTCAGAACTAAGCGATTCACACCAATCAGTCTTCGCCTCACGGCTCGCCTTCTTGGGTTCTCTGCTTATGGTGGGCGATGACGGGATCGAACCGCCGACATCCTGCTTGTAAGGCAGGCGCTCTCCCGGCTGAGCTAATCGCCCGTATTAATTTTGATATTGAGAAAGGAGGTTCTTCGCTACGCTCAGAACTAAGCGATTCGCACAGATTTCCGCGTCGCTACGCTCCTAAAAATCTGGCTCTCTGCTTATCACACAGGTTCGCATTTCGTCTATCGACTCGTGAGAACCTGGTTCGCTGCTTATGGTGACCCGTAAGGGAATCGAACCCTTGTTACCGCCGTGAAAGGGCGGTGTCTTAACCGCTTGACCAACGGGCCAAATTTATGTGACTTACTTAGTATACCAGATAACATAATGTTATGCAATACTTTTATACATTTTTTCTTGCCAAAACGCTGTAAATACTGAAAAATCTGCATTTTATTGCCAAAACTGTCACCGGCCTGTTTTCACCACATTGTTGTAGCTTGTTACGAACAACCATGCTCCGGCAGGGTTGTTCGGCAAACCCTCACCTGCCTGCACGTGCGAGCATATTGAGACCGTTCTAACAAAAGGCCGTGTTTGTCAGCCCACCTGCCTGGCGCCACGAATGGTATTATATCGTATTTAACTGCATTTGGCAATACTTTTTATCTAAATTGCAGTTAGTCTGTGATAATGGCATCCCATAATTATTCTGAGCAAATGTCACTATGCACAATGAGGTATATGATCTAATGTCAGACAAACAGTTCACCTAGGTTCCCGGTTATCTGCAAAGTAATCGCTGCTCATCCAGCTGTCGAGTTTAGGTAGTAGTAAGCGCCAGGTCATTCGTTTAAAGCAAGGATTGATGGCCGCGGGGCCGGCGGGACAAGCCACGGGGGATCATCACCGGCGAGCCGTCGCTGTCGGTCAGGATCTCGGCCTCTACGCCGAAGACGGCGCCCAGCATTTCCCGGGTAATAACCTGCTCCGGGCTGCCGGCCGCGTACAGCCGTCCCTGATTAAGCACCAGAATGCGGGAGGAGTATTTGGCGGCGTGATTAATGTCATGCAGCACCATGACCACGGTCAGTCCCTGTCCTTGATTCAACTGGCGCACTAACTCCATAATTTCCAGTTGGTGGCAAATATCAAGGTACGTGGTCGGCTCGTCCAAGAGCAGTATCCGGGGTTTTTGTGCCAGAGCCATCGCAATCCAGGCGCGCTGCAGTTCACCGCCGGAAAGCGTTGACACGGCGCGGCCGGCAAAACCTGCAACCCCGGTCTGACGCATGGCCTGCCCGACAATCGCAGCGTCTTCGCTTTTCGTCCCCTGCCACCATTTCTGATGAGGAAAACGGCCATATTCGACGAGTTCCCGGACACTGACATCGCCTGCCGTCTCATGTTTTTGCGGCAACACGGCCAGCGTCCGGGCAACTGCTTTCGCCGACAGTGTGCGGATATCGTGTCCGTTCAGATAAACGGCCCCGCCCAGCGGTTTCAGATTGCGGGCAATCCCCTTGAGCAAAGTGCTTTTGCCGGAGCCGTTGGGGCCAAGAATGCTGATGATCTCGCCTTTTTCAACCTCCAGGTCCATTGTGTCGATGATAACACGGCTGCCAAACCCCAGCGAGAGGGCTTCTGTTTTCAAGACAGGCATGTTAGTCCCTCCTCAGCAGGTATAGAAAGTATGGTGCGCCCAAAAAAGCCATAATGATGCCCACCGGTATTTCAACAGGCGCAAACAGGGTTCGGGCCAACGTATCGCTTACAGTGACCACCGCCGCGCCCAGCAGCGCGGAAGCCGGCAGCAAATAACGGAAATCGGAACCGATCAACAGCCTGGCGGTATGGGGTACAATCAAACCCACAAAGCCCAGCAAACCGACAACGCTGACCGCGCTGGCTGCCAGCAGCGCCGCCACCGCTGTCAGCAGCAGACGGGTAAGTTCGACATTGAGGCCAAGACCTCTGGCCATATCGTCGCCCAGCGTCAGGATATTCAAACGCCGGCCGCATAAAAGCGCCAGACAGCCGGCAGCCAGGCTATAGGGGGCGACAATGGCAAAATGCGGCCAGCTGCGCGCCGACAGCCCGCCCACCATCCACATCAGCGCCCCATGCACCCGGTCGCTATAAAACACCAGCAACCCGGAAATGGCGGCACCGAAAAACGCCGATACCGCCACGCCTGCCAATACAATCCGCATCGGTTTGATGCCGCCCTTCCAGGCGAGAATGTAAATCAGCACGGCGGCAGTCATCGCGCCCAGAAAAGCGGCCGGCACAAGCCAGACCTCCCTTTCCGGGAACAGGATCAGCACCGTCACCCCCGCCAGGCCCGCACCGGAGGAGATACCGATAATATGGGGGTCTGCCAGCGGGTTTTTCATGACTCCCTGCAAAATGCCGCCGGCCAGCGCCAGATTGGCGCCGACCAGCGCGGCGACCAGCGTCCGTGGCAGACGGATATTCCAGATAACCTGCGACTGGGCATTGCTACTATTGTCGGCTGCCAAAACAGCCGCAATATCCCCGGGCGATATGTTCACCGCTCCTTTAGCCAGGCTGATGATACAGCCGGCTGCGGCCAGCAGGCCAAACAGCAGCACCAAAGCCAGCCGCCGGATCGTTTTGCCGCTGCCCGCCGGCAGCCTGATTTCGTTATTTTGCATCGCCATATACCCCGCTATGTGATCTCATCAAAAAATTCCCCGTTTCACTTCTGCCAACAACATTACCACTTTGTTAAATCTCGCAGCGGTTTATGCACAACAGGATTTGCCTGCCGCCAGCCAACGTAATCACCTGCGGGGCTTACTCATCCTCGATGTCGCCCTCAAGCTGCAGGAAAGCCTGGCGCAGCTCAGCCAGTTCGGCAGCGGACGGCTGCCAATAACCGCGTTTATGGCATTCCAGCAGCCGTTCGAGCATGCCGTAGTAGGCCCAGCGGTTATTTGCCGTCAGTCGCCGCCGCAGGTCCGTATCGGCGACATAGGTTTGATGCAGGCCGCTAAAAATCCAATTCTCGACCGAATTAGTCGTAGCGGCCAGCCCCAGCACATTTTCAAACCGGTCGTTGATCTTCTGCACGCCATGATAGGAATGTTCCAGCATGGCGTTGATCCATTTGGGATTTAACAGCCGCGTGCGCACGCCGCGGGCGATCGAGCGGCCAACCGGCTCTGTCGTCACAGTTTCGGCGGTAGTGTCGCTGACATACACTGCCGCCTTGCGGCCTTTCGCTGCCTCCACCGACTTGGCCAGCCCGCCGACGTATTCGTAATAGTGATCAAGATCAACCAGTTCATATTCATGGTTGCTGCGGATCTGCGAGACGACATCCACTGCCGCCAAATGCGCTGTCAACAAGCCGCTGACTGTTTGACCGCGAAAACGGCGGCTGTAAACATGCTGCAAACTCGCGACATAGGTTGCGGCCAGTTCCTGTTCCTCGCTCCAGGTTTTCAGTTCAATCAGCTTCGACACCTTGCTGCCGTATTCGGCTTGGGCCGGTCCGAAAATGCGCGCCGCCGCCAGTTCGGCCGCCGCTTCCGGCGGGTAGCCTTCCGCCAGCAGCCGCCTGTGGATGTCAGCCGTATGGGCTTTCAGATAGTTGACCGCAGCCGGCTCGTCCAGCTCTGCCAGTTGCTGAAACACAGCGTGCAAGGCGTCAATCAGCAGCGGGAACAAATCGCGGAAAAAGCCACAGATAGTGACAACGACATCAACGCGCGGCCGCCCCAGTTCAGCCTGGGGGATTATTGCAAAGGTGGGAAAGAACTGATTTTTTTTATTGACGGTCCGCACACCAAGATAGTAGAGGATTTGACCGACAGTCTCACCCTGGGTGCGGGACGTCTCCAGTCCCCAGAGCACCACCGCCATGCTGCGCGGATAGCAGCCGTGGGCGGCGCGGTATTGCTCAAGGGTATTATGGCCGATGACTGCCCCCTTCTCCATCGCCGCCGGCGCAGGCACCTGACGGGGATCGAATTGATAAAGGTTGTAACCGGACGGCAATACTGCCGGATTGCGGATCATGTCGCCGGCCAGCCGCGCCGGCAGATAGCGTCCGTCAAGCGCGGCAGCCAGCCCGACCAGCTCATTGTTGCTGCGGCTGGCCTGACAGGCGTTGTAGCCAAATGCCAGCACCTGCTCGCAAAGCGGGCGCAGCCGCTCCTGATGCAGCAGGCCGGACGGAAGCGCGCCGTCGGTTGCATAGGCGGCGGCGATGGCGGCGGCGGCCTGATCGAGAGCAGCCAGTTCAGTTACTGCCTGACCGGCCAGCAGCTCATCATAATCAAGCCCGCGGTCCTCGGCCACAATCCGCTGCAAAGCGGGAGCCTCCGCCCGTCCGTAGCGCAGGATAAACCGCATATAGGCGGCGGCTTCCGCCGCATTATACCCTTGGCCGAAGATATGCAGGCCATGCGGAATCAGCGAACGCCGCAGCCGGTACAATTCCTGTTCCAGCTCATCTTCATCGGCAGGCAGGTTGAGACTGGCGGCCATGGCGCCGATGCGCGCCGCTAAAGCAGGCAGGCGCTGGGGATCGATACGGGCGGCCTCTGCCCGCGCCTGCAGCAGATTATCCAGTTCAGCCAGTTTGCCGTACAGTTCACTTTCGCAAAAAGCAGGCGCCTGATAACTGACCAGCAGGGCGTGGGACCGCCGTTTGGCAATCATCGCCTCCGCCGGATTGCCGGCATAATACAAATAAATATGCGGCATGTCGCCCACCAGATAATCCGGCAGGCAGTCGCCCGACAGGCCGCATTCCTTGCCTGGCAGGAATTCCAGCGTACCATGGGTGCCGACATGAATAATCGCGTCCGCCTGAAATTCATGGCGCAGCCACTGATAAAAAGCGATGTATTGATGATGCGGCGGCAGCGACTGATCGTGGTAAAACTTGTCCGGCTGTTCATGGATGCCGCGTGACGGCTGTAAACCGACAAAGACATTGCCGAAGACGGCACCGGGGATAAGTAAATTCTGCTCTTCACTCATGATCTCGCCCGGGGCCTCGCCCCACAGCCGCCGCAGTGCGTCCAGCCACGGCGGCTGCGCCAAACGCCGCCGGTAGGTTTCGCCGCTGTAGCGAATAAAGGGGATTTGCCGCGTGTCGCCGGCCCAGCGGCCGGAATTCACCAATTTGCCGTCCATAAATATCTCGCGCAATTTTTCTGCATTAACCGCCTCCAGCGTATAGCCGGCGTCGGCCAGTTTGGCCAAAATAGCCGCCAGCGATGCCAGGGTGTCTAAAAAAGCGCCACCAAAGACGTTGTCTTCGCCGGGAGGATAATTATAGCAAATAACGGCAATCTTTTTTGCCGCGTTTGGCTTACGCCGGAGGTTCAGCCATCGCTCGATGCGGCGGACGGCTTTATCGGCGCGCTCTTCGATCAGCCGCAGTTCCTGAATTTCAAGCGCCAGTTCATCGTCGAAAGCGGTCGCGTCCAGGCCGCCGACCGGCACGGTCTCGATACAGCCGTCCAGTTCAGGCAGCATAATCTGCACGAGAAATTCCGCCGGATTAATGCCCTGCGGCGAGGCCTGCCACTCGCTGATCTGCCGCCGGGTCATAAAGAACGGGTGCAAAACCGGTACATCCAGTTCCCGCAGCAGGCGGACCGCCGTCTCGGCATCACCGCCCATCGGCCCGGCGCCGAGACGGAAGGAGAGAAAGCTGACAATCAGGTCAAGGCCGCCGCTTTCCACTGCCAGCAGTTCCCGGAGCCTGGCAAGGTCGCGGCTGGTAGCGCGGGCAAACGCGACCGGCAGCACATTGGCAAACGGTTTCAGCTTATCAATAAAAGCGGCGACACAGCCTCTGGTCCTGACCGGGTAGCTGTGGCCGTAGAACAGAACGGCAACTGTCGGCTTGGCAGCGTCAAAGCCGGCGGCGCGCCGGTACTCGGCCACGCCGGCATAGCAACAGGACATGGCGGGATCGAGGATGCCCGTATCCGCCATGTCCATCGGCGCGCGCGGTTTCGGCAGGGAAAGGCCGCCATAGTCGCGGCCGATCAGGCAAAGCAGGCTGCGGCAGTTTTCCTCGCTGGCGTTCTTCCAGTATTTCACCAGTTGCACATAGTTTTTCATATCCTTCAGCTTGCCGACCGGCAGCAGCGTTCCCAGCTTTTCCGCCATCGACATCATCTTCTGCAGCGAATCGGGGGAAATCGAACCCTCGCTTTTCCCCGAACCCATATCCCTGCCGGTAAAGCCGCCCAGCCGCAGCAAAGCGCGGATGTCGTCATTATCGCCGCCCAGTGGCGCAATCTGGCCACGGCAGGCGGAGGCCGCCCGCAGCACAAGCTCTTCATACTCGCGGGCGGCTCCCATCAGGTCCAGCAGCAAAAAATCAGCCGCCGCAACCGCCTGTTGGATCTGTTCGGCCCCTTGCCGGTCCAGCGGCTTGGCCGCATAAAATAGCTGCAACCGAAGCTGGCCGGGGGCGTCAGCCGACAGTTCCCGCCAGGCGTAGGCCAGGTCGGCCAGGCCGCTATTGGCTACGGACAAAACAACCAGTTTCATGTTGACACCCTTTCTGTCAGAGAAAATAATATTTCAAAGGGGACGGAAAGAAACGGCTCCGGCTACCCGCCAGGCATAATGCCATCTGTCCGTTCCTGTTCCGCCTGTTTACTTAATTTAGAACTTGTACTGCACGCCGGTGCGGTAGACGCGGCCGGGATTGCCGTGGACGTAGTCGGTATGGTCGGTGAGGTTGTCTATGCCCAGATATAGCATCTTGTCGCTGCTGATATGGTTCTGCACCATGAGATTAACAACGCTGTACGATTGATTGGTAAGGGGGCTGCTAATAGCACTGCCTTCGTTGGTTAGATAATCCTTCAGTGTCACCACATTGAGATTCATGTTCCAGGTCGACTGCGGCGGCATGTAGCTGACGCCGAGCGTAAGCTGATGACGGGCGCGCTGGGCAAGGCGGGCATTGGTTTCTTTATCCTTGGCGTCGAGATAGACATAGCCGGCCCGGACTTTGACGGAGTCTGACAATTGGCGGGACAGTTCTGTCTCAAAGCCCTGGATAGTCGCTTTATCGATATTGGTATAAGACATGATCTGATTCCAATCCGCCCCTACCATGCCGCTCGGCTTAGTCGTTGTTGTCGAACCGTCATCCCTATTCATGTATGTACCGGTAAAATAACTGTCGATCAAATCCTTGACATTGCTGCGAAATACGCTGATCCGGGCCGCAGACTTGTCCCAGTCCTTTTCCAGCGAAAGTTCATAATCGGTGGAACTTTCCGGCTGGATATCAGGCGCGCCGGTGAAATATTGACCAAAGGTCGGGCCCCCGCCCTGGAACATTTCCCAGTTATGATAGAGTTCATTAACGGTCGGTGTTTTATAGCCTTTGCCGACAACCGCTTTAATCCGCAAATCATCCTGCGCCTTATAGGTGATGCCAAGCCGCGGTGTAACTTCTGAACTGAATTTATCACTCCAATCGTAACGCAGTGAGGAAATGAACAGCAATTTATCGTCTGCTTTATATTCATCCTGTATGTATAAAGCACGATATTCCAAAGACGCTTTATCAGAAATACCGGTTAGAGAACCATAATTAACCGGTTTGCCGGCACTCCCCGGTTTATCAATCCGGGTCCCTTCCGACTGGTCTTTACGCCATTCCCAGCCGGCACTAATCCGGTTTCGGGCATCTGCCTGCCAGGAATTGCGTCCTTCCAGGGTGGTTATCTTCCGGTCAACCAAATCAAACCGTTTAAGGGCGCCATTGTCATAGCCGCTATAATCCTTGTCATAGGCGGACTGATAGGCTCTGATCAGCCATTCCCCGCCGGGGTCGGCGCCGCCGTACTCCAGGGACCAGTCGGTTCTGGTATTATCGTTCTTGACTAACTCGGTTTTAACACTGCCCATTGTTGATACAGTGTTTTTATATGTTTTTTCCCACAATTTGCTGTAATCCAGCCGCACATGACTGCCATTATCCAGTTGCCAGGTTCCGCTCAGCGCCAGCGGCGTTTCCTCGCCGTAATAATTCACGGTATACGGCAGGCTGTATGGCGTCACTACCGGTTTGGGAGGCATGCCGCTCATGGTCGTTGTCGTTCCCCTCGCCATAGCCGTAAAGGGCTGCGGCTTATGCTGGCCGACGCTGAGGTTCCAGGTAAAGTTGCCGTCCTCATTGACGCCCTGATAATAAAACTGCATATTCTGATTGGCTTTTTCCCGGCCGTCCCAAAAACCGTATTCGTAGGACAACCGGCCTTCGTTCTGCGCGGGCTTTTTGGTGATAATATTAATGACGCCACCCATGGCGTCGCTGCCGTACACAGCGCCGGCCGAACCGCGGACAATCTCGATCCGCTCCACGTTGTCCATACGGATGCGGCTGATATCATAGGCGTTCGCGGAATTATAAGAAAGCTCGCCGCTCAACCGCCGCCCGTCGACCATGATCAATACATGGCGCGATTCCGAGCCGCGGATGCTTACATTGGCGCGGCTCTGGAAGTCATTGAACATGACAATGCCGGTGGCCTGCTGCAATACGTCGGCCAGGGTCTGACTTTGCATCGCCTCGATCTGGTCCCTGGTGATAACCTGAACGGTGGACGGAGTCTCCTTAACCGTCTGTTCCGTACGAGTTGCCGTAACAATGGTTTCCGGCAGGTTAAACTCGGTTTTCTCAGCTTGCTCAGCCGCTGTCGCCAGCGGGCTGAGCGTCCAACAGGCGGCCAGGACTGCCGCCGTGGTTTGTTTTCTGATCATGGAGCCTTTTTTCATGCCAAAATCCCCCTTGATTTACCCATTATTTATTTGCACCAAATACCTCCGGATAGACGACCTTGGCCATATAGGTTACAGCCTCGTCAAAGCGAATGCCCGGATTTAATAAAAATAATTCCATTGGCAGGAAAAAGACCTGCTCATTTTTCACAGCCCGCAGACCATTCCAGGCAGGATTGGCTTTGACATCGTCCCGCAGCCGCTTTTCGATATCAGCCATAGAGCCCATGTAGGTAATCAAAACAATATCGGGATCTCCCTCCACCAGCTTTTCCATGCTGTACGGCGCCGCTTCCAGGCTGCCGTCAACACTGGCGGCAATATTCTTCAGCCGCAGGATGCGGGCAATATCGCCGGCGATGCTGTTGTCAAGCTGCACAGTCACACTGCTGGCCGTAGCATGCAGAATCGCGACCGACTTCGCCGTCGGCGGCACACGGCTGGCAATCGCGTTGATGCGTGACTGCATGGCGTCCGCTACCTTTGCGGCCTGCTGCTGTGTACCGGCCAGTTCACCGAACAGTTTGATCTTGTCTGCCACGTCCTGTTCTGTTTTCATTTTTACAATAATAACCGGGATATTACTGCTTTCCAGAATCGGAATCAGCTTTTCGTGCATGCCGTGAAAGCCGATAACGAGATCGGGTTGCAACCCCAGCAGCTGCTCGGCGTTAATATTCGAGATATGCCCCACCTCCGGCAGGGCTTGCGCCATTGGCGGCGTATCGCCGGTCTTGGAGCTGGGCTTGCCCACAGCCTCGCCGCCGACCGCATAGAGCAGGTCAAGAGCACTCGCGGCCAACGGCACGATCCGCTGCGGCCGCTTAGGTAAAGTGACAACCCGTCCGGCATCGTCCGTCACGGTCAGGTAGACGGCAGACGCCGGCGCCGCCGCTTTCGGCCCGCAGCCGGTGATATTCACAAGTAACAATAACAATAGCAAAAAAACCGCATAGCGCCTATATTTCTCTGGTTGGCTCCTCATATACCCCTCGCTCCTTTAGCCGCGCCCATCACGATACGGCGAACTTCCCGTCAACGCCAAACATCCTGCCCCGCGGCGGCCCGGTTGCGGAAAAAACCACGTCAATCTGTCTTTTCAAATTGTCACTCCTTTGCTTTTATTTATCCATAACACAGCCTGTCCGCCCGTATGGCGACAAGGCGCTGCCAGAATACAAGAACAATGAAAACGACCGGAGCCCGCTGCCATCAGCAGTGTTATACATAGCAGCCAAAATGAGGAATGGGGGCAACAAAAAAATTGACCTCTCCCTGCCGGAAAGGTCAATTTTACAGCGATATTCCACTAAATAAAAATTCCCGGCAAAAATGCCAGGAAGGTTAGATAGCCGAAATGCTTTCATAATCCCCTCCCCATCGCGCGTGGGTAAATGCCGCATAGAATAACGGCACTACGGTGACTGTCAAACAGGCAGTTCTCCTGGCTTTGAATCATCGTTCGCCCGCACCTTCCCAGAACTCTCGTCCCAGTGGTATTTATGCAGGGTCACTCCTCATTACAGTGGCGGGACCGCGCCGGCATTGCACCGGTCTTCCCTATTAAGCCCCCTTAAAGGGCACCTGTTTCCATACATGTAATTGTCGAAGGCAGTGTTGGTTTACTTAAATCATGTTTATGGTAGCATATTGTTACAGCTGAGTCAATCCATTTTTCCAGTGCTCCTCCGGGGCCCAGAAGTAGGCGCAAAAATGTGGAATATCCTGGTTTTTACAATCGATTTCAGGCATTCAAGGTTGCAAAAAGAAAGCCTCCCGGAAACTATGCCCGGAGAGGCTTGAATTCTGGTGACCCACCCGCGACTCGAACGCGGGACACCCTGATTAAAAGTCAGGTGCTCTACCGACTGAGCTAGTAGGTCAATTGATAATACGATATACAATATCTGCCACTCTACAATATTACGGTAGAGTTGGATGGCAGGGGCGGCTGGACTCGAACCAACGCATGACGGAGTCAAAGTCCGTTGCCTTACCGACTTGGCGACGCCCCTGTTAATAGGTGAACATCTCGTAAGAGTATGTTCCCTAAAAACTTCACAGAAGATAAGCAGAGAACCAGGTTATTAGGAGCGTTAGCGACGCTGGAACCTGCGTGAATCGCTTAGTTCCAAGCGGAGCGCGGAACTTCCTTATTACTCTCGTTCCCACTACAATTAGGATTATCAATGATACTGGTTGCCAGTTCGGAGTTACAACATTCCATAAGGATGTTATCGCTCCGCTCTAACTAAGCGACTCACACAACTTCCCGTTTCGCTCTCGCTCGCGGCAAGTTGGTTCGCTGCTTAAAGTCAAGTCCTCGGCCTATTAGTACCAGTCCGCTCCATGGATCACTCCACTTCCACTCCTGGCCTATCAACCTTGTCTTCTCCAAGGGGCCTTACTTCTTACGAATGACAGACCTCATCTTAAGGCTGGTTTCACGCTTAGATGCTTTCAGCGTTTATCCTTTCCGGACGTAGCTACCCAGCTCTACCCCTGGCGGGATAACTGGTACACCAGCGGTCCGTCCACTCCGGTCCTCTCGTACTAGGAGCAGTTCCCTTCAAGTCTCTTACGCCCGCGATGGATAGGGACCGAACTGTCTCACGACGTTCTGAACCCAGCTCACGTACCACTTTAATGGGCGAACAGCCCAACCCTTGGGACCTACTTCAGCCCCAGGATGTGATGAGCCGACATCGAGGTGCCAAACCTCCCCGTCGATATGGACTCTTGGGAGAGATTAGCCTGTTATCCCCAGGGTAGCTTTTATCCGTTGAGCGATGGCCCTTCCACTCGGTACCACCGGATCACTAAGCCCGACTTTCGTCCCTGCTCGACTTGTCTGTCTTGCAGTCAAGCTCCCTTCTGCCTTTACACTCTTCGCGCGATTTCCATCCGCGCTGAGGGAACCTTTGGGCGCCTCCGTTACTCTTTCGGAGGCGACCGCCCCAGTCAAACTGCCCGCCTGACACTGTCCTCAGTTTCGTTACTCCTTGAGTTAGAACTCCAGTAAATAAAGGGTGGTATCCCAACATTGACTCCAACAAGACTTGCGTCCTATCTTCCTAGTCTCCCACCTATCCTGTACATCATTTACCAAAACTCAATGTCAGGTTGCAGTAAAGCTCCATGGGGTCTTTCTGTCCAGTCGCGGGTAACCTGCATCTTCACAGGTATTTCAATTTCACCGGGTCCCTCGTTGAGACAGTGCCCAAGTCGTTACACCTTTCGTGCGGGTCGGAACTTACCCGACAAGGAATTTCGCTACCTTAGGACCGTTATAGTTACGGCCGCCGTTTACCGGGGCTTCAATTCAAACCTTCGCTTGCGCTAAGCTCTCCTCTTAACCTTCCGGCACCGGGCAGGTGTCAGCACCTATACGTCAGCTTTCGCTTTAGCAGGCACCTGTGTTTGTGGTAAACAGTCGCTTGGGCCTCTTTTTTGCAACTCATTCCCGCTTCGACCGCTTCTGGTCTACACGGTTTACAAGCTCCCCTTTTCCCGAAGTTACGGGGACATTTTGCCGAGTTCCTTAACGAGGGTTCTCCCGCGCACCTTAGGATTCTCTCCCCGCCTACCTGTGTCGGTTTACGGTACGGGCACCTAGTCTCTCACTAGAAGCTTTTCTTGACAGTCTGGGATCAGCAATTTCGCCATTATCTCTAACAGCTACCCATCACTCCTCAGGTTCCAGCATCACGGATTTGCCTGTGATGCACCCTACAAGCTTAGACGCGATTTTCCATCCTCGCGCTTGCCTGCCCTCCTGTGTCACTCCTTCGCTCAAACGATCCTAGGTGGTACTGGAATATTTACCAGTTGTCCATCGCCTACGCTTTTTGCCTCGGCTTAGGGCCCGACTGACTCTGAGCGGACGATCCTTCCTCAGAAATCCTTAGGCTTTCGGTGGACAAGATTCTCACTTGTCTTTTCGCTACTCATACCGGCATTCTCACTTCTATACTCTCCAGCACTCCTTACGGTATACCTTCTCTGGGTATAGAACGCTCCCCTACCCATGTCCTTCGACATGCCATAGCTTCGGTTCCGTACTTTAGCCCCGGACATCTTCGGCGCAGCGACACTCGACCAGTGAGCTATTACGCACTCTTTTAATGGTGGCTGCTTCTAAGCCAACATCCTGGTTGTTTTTGTATCTCCACATCCTTTGCCACTTAGTACGGCATTGGGGACCTTAGCTGATGGTCTGGGCTGTTTCCCTCTTGACCACGGGTCTTATCACTCGTAGTCTGACTCCCAGGATTCCACTACAGGCATTCGTAGTTTGACAAGGTTCAGTAACCCATTAGGCCCCTAGCCCTATCAGTGCTCTACCGCCTGTACTTACTTCCTGAGGCTAGCCCTAAAGCTATTTCGGGGAGAACCAGCTATCTCCGCGTTCGATTGGCATTTCACCCCTATCCACAACTCATCCCAAAGCTTTTCAACGCTCACGGGTTCGGTCCTCCACGCATTTTTACCTGCGCTTCAACCTGGCCATGGATAGATCACTGCGGTTTCGGGTCTACACTATCCAACTTTCGCCCTTTTTAGACTCGCTTTCGCTTCGGCTCCGTGTCTTCCACTTAACCTTGCTGGATATTGTAACTCGCCGGTTCATTCTTCAATAGGCACGCCGTCAGCCTCCTACGGGCCTTCGACTGCTTGTAGGCATACGGTTTCAGGTTCTTTTTCACTCCCCTCCCGGGGTGCTTTTCACCTTTCCCTCACGGTACTATGCGCTATCGGTCGCCTCGAGTATTTTGCCTTGGAGGGTGGTCCCCCCTGCTTCCCACAGGGTTCCTCGTGTCCCGTGGTACTCTGGATTCCGGCCATTTCGCTCTGCCTTTCGCTTACAGGGCTGTTACCTTCTGCGGCCTACCTTTCCAGGTAGTTCGGCTAGGCCTGACGAAACTTCCGCCGGTCCTCAACCCCGATTGAGATGTGAGAAGTTAGATGCTAGAGGTGAGTTCTTGTTGGAATTTGCTCTGCAAATTCTCTCATTTAAATCTCACTTCCAACTTCCCGCCTCTCACCTCTCAACCGGTTTGGGCTCTTCCCCGTTCGCTCGCCGCTACTTGGGGAATCTCGTTTGATTACTTTTCCTCCGGGTACTTAGATGTTTCAGTTCCCCGGCTTACCTCCCGACTTACGCCGGGTAATGGTGCATGACCACCACTGGGTTCCCCCATTCGGATATTCATGGATCAGGGCCTGCTTGCGGCTCTCCATGACTTTTCGCAGCTTACCGCGTCCTTCTTCGGCTCTTGGCGCCTAGGCATCCACCGTATGCCCTTACTAACTTGACTTCTAGCTCCGACTGTCTATAAGCCGCCATCTGCGTTGTTGCTCCTCAACCCGATTGTTTGCGTACGCGAGTACGCGGCACGGCTCGGGTTTCCGGGGCGCCTAGCATATGGCACCTTCTAGCCAGTCTCCGCCTCAACTTAAACTTAGCTTGCGCTCAGTTTTAAGTTTTGTTAAAATAAATCCTAATTGCGCTTCGTTAAGTTACTTCACATATTTGCATATGAGAGGTACTTTTACTTTGCTTTCTTCTGTGCAGTTTTCAAAGAACATGTTAAACTGATGAACACAACTGTGTTCATCAAAACCAGCAACTTCCTAATCTCCCGGGCCGTTTCCAGCCAAGTACCTTCGGCGTTTGTGGGCTTAACTTCTGTGTTCGGTATGGGAACAGGTGGAACCCCACAGCTATCGTCACTGGATATCTTGTTTTCAGGAATATCTAGGTTATCATCGTTGCCTGTATGTTTCAACAAGTAACTTTTGCTAACAAAAGCATTCCCTCAAAACCAAACAATGTAAATGGATTTACTACAGCCACCGCATATGGTGCGTCTAGTATTTCCTGCATCTGCCAAATGTACCGACCTGGAATAGAGCTCGCTTAATGATGTTCTTCGCTTGCGCTCAGAACTAAGCGATTCACTCAGGTTTCCGCGTCGCTTTCGCTCCTAAAAACCTGGTTCTCTGCTTATCCCTAGAAAGGAGGTGATCCAGCCGCACCTTCCGATACGGCTACCTTGTTACGACTTCACCCCAATCATCGGCCCCACCTTCGACGGCTAGTTCCTTTTCTGGTTACCCCACCGGCTTCGGGTGTGACTGACTTTCGTGGTGTGACGGGCGGTGTGTACAAGGCCCGGGAACGTATTCACCGCAGTATGCTGACCTGCGATTACTAGCGATTCCGACTTCACGGAGGCGAGTTGCAGCCTCCGATCCGAACTGAGAGCTTGTTTCTGCGTTTTGCTTGCCTTCGCAGGTTTGCTTCGCTTTGTTTAAGCCCATTGTAGTACGTGTGTAGCCCAGGACATTAGGGGCATGATGACTTGACGTCATCCCCGCCTTCCTCCGCATTCTCTGCGGCAGTCTCCCTTGAGTTCCCGCCTTTACGCGCTGGCAACAAAGGATAAGGGTTGCGCTCGTTGCGGGACTTAACCCAACATCTCACGACACGAGCTGACGACAGCCATGCACCACCTGTTTTCGCGTTACCCGAAGGTAAGGGATCTATCTCTAGACCTTTCGCTCAATGTCAAGCCCTGGTAAGGTTCTTCGCGTTGCGTCGAATTAAACCACATACTCCACCGCTTGTGCGGGCCCCCGTCAATTCCTTTGAGTTTCAACCTTGCGGCCGTACTCCCCAGGCGGGGTACTTATTGCGTTAACTCCGGCACAGAAGGGGTCGATACCCTCTACACCTAGTACCCATCGTTTACGGCCAGGACTACCGGGGTATCTAATCCCGTTCGCTCCCCTGGCTTTCGCGCCTCAGTGTCAGACACAGTCCAGAAAGTCGCCTTCGCCACTGGTGTTCCTCCCAATCTCTACGCATTTCACCGCTACACTGGGAATTCCACTTTCCTCTCCTGCACTCAAGCCTGGCAGTTTCCTGCGCCCATACGAAGTTGAGCTTCGCACTTAGACACACGACTTACCAGGCCACCTACACGCCCTTTACGCCCAATAATTCCGGACAACGCTTGCCACCTACGTATTACCGCGGCTGCTGGCACGTAGTTAGCCGTGGCTTCCTCCTTTGGTACCGTCATTACCCCATATTATTTACATAGGATACGTTCGTCCCAAACGACAGAGCTTTACGACCCGAAGGCCTTCTTCACTCACGCGGCGTTGCTCCGTCAGACTTTCGTCCATTGCGGAAGATTCCCCACTGCTGCCTCCCGTAGGAGTCTGGGCCGTGTCTCAGTCCCAGTGTGGCCGTTCATCCTCTCAGACCGGCTACTGATCGTCGCCTTGGTGAGCCGTTACCTCACCAACCAGCTAATCAGACGCAGACCCATCTCTCAACGGTAGCTTCTTTGAGAGGCCACCTTTCTTATCTCAGTCATGCAACCAAGATACCACATTCGGTATTAGCACCACTTTCGCGGTGTTGTCCCCAGTTGAGAGGCAGGTTGTCTACGCGTTACTCACCCGTTCGCCACTAAGTAGCTATTGCTAACTACTCCGTTCGACTTGCATGTGTTAGGCACGCCGCCAGCGTTCGTCCTGAGCCAGGATCAAACTCTCCAATAAAGTTCATAGTCTTGCGACTATATATATTGAAGCCGTTTTATCGGCTCAATTCAATCAAAATTGTTGTTGGTTGTGCTGCATGGCAGCACACCGCACATCTGGCTTTTATGATGCATTTCTTTACATTGTTCAGTTTTCAGGGAACGACGCGCATGGATGCGCTAGTGTCACGGGCGTATCATGGACGATACGCTCTGCCCGGGACCGACGCGCATGGATGCGCTAATGTGTTTTGCCTGCCGCTGGAATGCGACAGCTTTTATATATTATCACGTGCAAATCACCGTGTCAATATATCTTTTCAAATTCACTATTCCATAATAAAAATATAAGCAGGTATTTTGGAATATTTTGTCGTTCTCAATAGTGACCTACTTATAGTAGCACATAGTTCATTACTATGTCAATAAGTTTACTATTTGTATTTACTGGCATTAATATACCTCCAGGTGCACCGCTTCGCACCTGGAGGTATATTTTTTAGAGCGATCCTCTTTATACTCTAATTACCTTGTGCCGATGATTTCCCCTTCACTGATTGCGGCTTGCGCGGCAGCCAGTCTGGCAATAGGCACGCGATACGGTGAGCAACTGACATAGTTTAGCCCAACCTTATGACAAAAAGCAATCGAAGTCGGTTCGCCGCCATGTTCGCCGCAAATGCCGATTTCCAAATCAGGTTTGGTCCTGCGGCCGCCCTGAACGGCCATATCCATCAGGCTGCCGACACCTTTTTGATCAATGGAGATAAAAGGATTCTCTTTCAGGATTTTTCTTTCAAGATAGTGGGGTAAGAATTTTCCCTCCGCATCGTCGCGGCTAAAGCCAAAGGTTGTTTGCGTTAGATCGTTTGTACCAAAGCTGAAGAAATCACAGTACTCGGCCAGCTCGCCGGCGATAACGCAGGCCCGTGGCAGTTCAATCATTGTGCCCACAGAGTAGTGGAATTTGACATGATAACCTGCCATCGTAGCTGCCGCAATATTGTCTATTCTGGTTTTAAAGAATTTCATTTCGCTGACGTCAATGGTCAGTGGAATTTCAACCTCCGGCAAAACTTTCAGGCCTTCTTGTGTTAAGCGGGCTGCCGCATTAAAAATAGCCTGGATTTGCATCTCATAAACTTCAGGGAAGGTGATTCCCAACCGGCAGCCCCGATGTCCTAACATCGGGTTGAACTCGTGCAGGCTGCGCACTTTTTTCAGCAATTGCAATTTTTCTTCCAGCAGAGCCGGATTTTCTCCGGTTACTCTCAGTTCAGTGGTTTCTATCAGCAAATCCTCAAGACTGGGGAGAAATTCATGCAATGGCGGATCCAACAGGCGAATAGTTACCGGAAAGCCAGTCATTGCCTGCAGAATACCGTAAAAATCCCCCTCTTGCATTGGCAACAGATAAGTCAAAGCCTCCTGTCTTGCTTCCAGGGTCTCAGCCAAAATCATTTGCTGCACATAAGGCAGCCGGTCCTGACCCATAAACATATGCTCTGTTCTGACCAAACCAATGCCTGTCGCGCCAAACTGCCGCGCTTTTCTGGCATCCTCCGGGGTATCGGCGTTGGCCCGGATCCCAAGGTACTTCACTTCATCCGCCCAGGTCAGCAGGGTCGTATATTCAGTTGAAATTTCCGGGTCTTTCATCGGTACCTGACCTAGAATTACTCTGCCCGTTGCCCCGTCGATAGAGACAAGCTCCCCCTTCTTAATAACAACAGCGCCAACACTGAATTCTTCTTTAATATAATCAATCCGGATGGCTTCACAACCGCAGACACAAGGTTTGCCCATGCCCCGGGCGACCACAGCGGCATGGCTGGTCATGCCGCCGCGGCTTGTCAGGATACCCTGGGCAGCAACAATGCCATGAATATCATCAGGAGTCGTTTCCGTACGCACCAGCAGCACTTTCTTACCGGTTTTAGCCAAACGTTCAGCCTCATCGGAGTCAAATACGACCTGCCCGGAAGCGGCTCCCGGCGATGCCGGCAATCCTTTGGCAATCACATTAAGTTCTGCCTGACTGTCAATCTGCCTGTGGAGTAATTGGTCAAGCTGGCCCGGATCAACCAGTAACAGGGCCTCTTGTTTGGTTATTAAGCCTTCGCTGGCTAATTCATAAGCAATGCGGACACTGGCCTGGGCTGTCCGTTTGCCATTGCGGGTCTGGAGTATATACAGGCGGCCCCGTTCAATGGTAAATTCAATGTCCTGCATATTCTTATAGTGGCTCTCTAACAAGCGGGCAATCCGGACAAACTCGTTGTACAGCTCCGGCATCTCATCTTGCAGCTGTGCAATCGGCCGGGGGGTGCGAATGCCGGCAACTACGTCCTCGCCCTGGGCATTTGTCAAAAATTCACCATATAGTACATTTTCACCAGTTGAGGGATTACGGGTAAAAGCAACGCCGGTACCTGAGTCGTTGCCCATATTGCCAAATACCATTGATTGAATGTTAACCGCAGTTCCCAGGTCATGGTCAATCTTATTCAGGTTGCGGTAGATAATCGCCCGGTCGTTGTTCCAGGAGCGGAACACCGCCTCCACCGACAAAGTCAGCTGTTCCATCGGATCCTCCGGGAAGGGGCGGCCGGTCCGGTCCAATACTAATTTCTTATAGTTGTCAATAATGATTTGCAACGATTCGGCAGTAAGCTCCTGGTCGTATTGAACACCCTGAACTTCTTTTTGATTATGCAGTAAATCTTCAAAATCATATTTCGGAATCTCCAGCACAACGTCGCTGAACATTTGGATAAAACGCCGGTAGGCATCATAAGCAAAGCGGGCATTGCCGGTATTTCTGGCCACCGACTGTACGGTTACATCATTAAGGCCCAGATTCAGGATAGTATCCATCATTCCCGGCATGGAGAACATCGCCCCTGAACGTACCGATACCAACAATGGATCGGCAATATCGCCAAACTTCTTGCCGGCCTGTTCCTCAATAATTTGTAAGTTATGCTTAACCTCTGCCATCAGTCCCTCAGGCAATCTGCGCTCCAGACGATAATACTCAGTGCAAGCTTCAGTGGTAATGGTCATTCCCGGCGGTACAGGCAGACCAATGTTGGTCATCTCAGCCAGGTTGGCCCCTTTACCACCCAGAAGGGCTTTCATCTCTGCTTTTCCTTCTTTGAATAGATATACAAACTTAGCCATACCTCACTACCCTTTCCCATAAATACTTTATCACCCTAAGGTTTCGATACCAGATCTAGGTAAATTGCCGGTTCTATAACAGCGTTTTCAAAAATAACATATGCTAATTAAGCTCATAATTTTAATTAGCATATTCTAATTCATTTTATTCTACACACATTGTTTTTTCTCCTTCCTGCCTAAAAAAAAATATGGCTGGCTATCAGCCAGCCATATTTTTTACCTGTTTACTTTTTCCCATGCGATTTAAATTATTACTAAGCATATAAACAACTTACACCATGCGCTACTTTCATCCACAACGGAACAATTCATTGCCTTCTCAAAATCCTCGCCAGGAGTTCTCCTCGTCGCTGGGGAAGTCATCCAGATAATAAACATTCGTACTACCGCATTTAGGACAACATGCCAGATAGCCACCGTCACCTATTGGTCTCAATACGGTTACCTCAGCATCAAATACGGTTCCACACTTCATACATTTTGCAGTTTTACTCATTTCTTGCCTCCTTTATCAACACCGCCCGGTCTGCCGGCCAGCTTTACCTTGCCTTTACCTTGCTCTCAGCAAACGGAAAGCTGCCCCAAAAGCGGAGCAGCTAGCCTTACGGGTTTTTCTTATCTTATTCCCACTCGATTGTAGACGGTGGTTTGGAGGTAATATCATAAACAATCCGGTTTACCCCTTTGACTTCATTGACAATGCGCCGCGAGATCGCATCAAGGACTTCATAGGGCAGACGCACCCAGTCAGCCGTCATGCCGTCTTCGCTTTCCACAATTCTCAGGCCAACCGTATAGGCATAAGTCCGTTCATCGCCCATAACCCCGACACTTTTCATCGCCGGCAGGACAGCGAATGACTGCCAGACTTTGCGGTAGAGACCGGCCTGTTTAATTTCCTGATAAACAATGGCATCGGCTTCACGCAGAATCTCCAGCCGCTCTTCCGTGATTTCGCCAATAATCCGGATTGCCAGGCCAGGCCCCGGAAAGGGTTGACGATAAACAATGTCTTCTGTCAGATTGATTTCCAGGCCTAAAGCCCGCACTTCATCCTTAAATAAATCCCGCAGCGGCTCAATCAGCTCAAACTTCATATCTTCAGGCAAACCGCCCACATTATGATGGCTCTTGATGACAGCGGCTGTGGCTGTGCCGCTTTCAATAACATCCGGATATAACGTCCCCTGCACCAGATAGTCGATCTCGCCTAATTTAGCGGCTTCGGCCTCAAACACCCGGATAAATTCCTCACCAATGAGCTTGCGTTTTTCCTCCGGTTCGGTGATGCCGTGCAGACGCGCCATAAAGCGGTCAACAGCGTCTACATACACCAAATTCATTTTAAAGCCGTCCCGGAAGGTTCTAACAACCTGCTCGGCCTCGCCTTTGCGCAAAAAGCCGTGATTAACAAATACGCAGGTCAGCTGATCGCCGATCGCCCGGTGCACCAAAACGGCCGCAACGGAGGAATCCACCCCGCCGCTTAAGGCGCACAATACCCGTTTATTGCCAACCTGGGCCTTAATCCTGGCAATTGCCTGATCAACAAAAGAACCCATATTCCAGTTACCGGCACAGCGGCAAATATTGAATAAAAAGTTTTTGAGCATTCTCATTCCTTCCGGAGTATGGACTACCTCCGGGTGAAACTGCACGCCGTAAATCCCCCTGCTGCTGTTTTCCATAGCCGCTACCGGGGTGCTGCCGGTGTGAGCCGTAACCGAAAATCCGGGCGGCGGTTCGGCAATATAATCACCGTGGCTCATCCACACTTGTGTCTCAGGTTTGATATCCGCAAATATGCCCTCATTTTTATCGACATGCAGGCGGGTATTGCCGTATTCCCGGGAGGTGGCATGGGCCACTTTGCCGCCTAGCGTATGGGCCGTCAACTGCATACCATAACAAATTCCCAGCACCGGTAGGTTAATCTCAAATACCTGCGGGTCACATTTAGGCGCATCGTCGCCGTATACACTTGACGGACCACCCGAAAAAACAATGCCTTTGGGTGCCAGCTGACGGATTTTTTCAATACTGGTATTAAAAGGAACTATTTCGCAATAAACCCCGCATTCGCGGATTCGTCTGGCAATTAGCTGGCTGTATTGGCCGCCAAAATCCATAACTAAAATCATTTCCTGATTTCCTGTCGTCACGTGGAATCCTCCTCTAATTAGCGCTATTTGGATTAAGGCCTCATACACCCACACCGGCCAAATTCCGGCCGGGTACATGCTCAAAAGGCATAGCCATAGGCTGGCTGGCAAGCAGTAACCAGTACGGCCTGCCGGTCTGTGCCAACTGACATGTTAGCAGTCGTATATAAGGCACATACCTTGCAATGTATAGAAAATACTCAGGAACTGCCAGTAATTTTAGTTATCGGCATAACCCAGGTACTTTATGCAATCATATCAGTTTCGCTACATATCGCCAAATTCCTGCAGACCGGCCAGAATAAAAATAAAAGAGTGAAATCACGCCAGCGCCTGGCAATGTCCGGCTCTTTGCCGGCATTGCACAAGCGCGGGGAAAATTCACTCTGAATTCAGCCATATTAGTGTCTCTGTATCCCTTTATCACTATACTTTTCCAGCAGTTCGCCGACAGTTACAAACGTGTACCCCTCGGCCTTAATCCGCTCAATCAAAATCGGCAATGCCTCGGCTGTTTGTACAGGCGTATCGGACGCATGCATGAGCACAATTGCGCCCGGTTTAAGTCTTTTCATGACCCGCTCGATAATGACATCCCGCCCGGGATTTTTCCAGTCCAGGGAATCCACATTCCAGATAATCGTTTTGTAGCCAAGTTCATCGGTAACTTTTAATGACTTTTGACTGTAGTGGCCATTCGGCGGCCGCAGCAGCCGTGGCTCAACACCGGTGACCTCTTTAATCTGGGCATGAGCTTTTGAGATATCCTCTTTGACCCACTCCGGCGACATGTCGCCGTAGTTTTCATGCCGGTAGCCATGGCTTGCCACTTCATGCCCGTCTTTGGCAATACGCTGGGCTACTTCCGGAAATTTCGTAGCCCATGGCCCCATAATAAAAAATGTCGATTTAATATTGTTTTTCTGTAATGTATCTAATATCGACGGTGTAAACTTATTGCCCCACGAATGGTCAAATGTAAGTGCTATTACCTTTTGGTCGGTACGCGTGCCGGCAATAGCCATTGGACCGCCGGCAATTACATCTGTCACCTGTACATACATAGCCGATATCGCAAACAAGCCAATGATGCTGTAAAAGATATTCCGGTGATAAAACAGGCGGCGCAAGTTAATAATCATCTTTCTCCCTCCTCCCGCAGCTACAATAGTATGTATGCGGCAGGCAGGGCGTTTATGCTAGGAGCCTGTCAGCTCTAAGACAGCAGAATAATGGCGTGGCTGATAGTTTAGTTACTAGCGCTCTTGCCACTTTATATAAGGGTAGTTTGTCATACAATACAAAATAAGCTTATCTGATACCGTATAGGCCAGGCGCAAAGTGATAACAACGGTTGCAGCCGTTATCCACCACAGCCATTCACTATGCCTGATTTCCGAGGGAATCAGCAAGCCGGCCGCCAGCATAACAACGACAAACATACTGCCCAGCGGTATGACTGTTTGAATAACGCCAAAGCCCAGCCGGGTATAAATTAATGTGTTTAAATCCTTTTTTCTGGCATTGAACAGGGCTATACAGGCATCAAAACGATCCTGTACCCATTTTTCCTCCTGGCCGGTGATGATGATTCTGCCACTGACAGGAACAAAATTTTTAAAAGCCAAAGCCATGGTGCCTTTTTCCGGCACTTCAATGGTAAGGGAAAACTGATCAATATGAGACAACGATTTAGTCAGAGCAATCAGCTCGTCCTGGCTTTGAACCGTCTGAGTCGAGCGTTCTTCTCGCTTGCCCAGGATGTCATCACCGGTGCCAACCACAGCATGCCAGAGGAATTCTCCATCCTGGCCAAATATCTCCCACAGCTTGAAAAATAATGCTTCATCAAAGGTACAGGCTGGCAATCGACTTTGCTCTATGTATTTGTATTCCACCGGTTTACCTCCATCGACTGAAAGTTTTTAATACTATTAGTATATAAGGAAACCCCTTCTCAGGGAAGGGGTAGTCCGCCACTTATTTCATTCTATTTAAACTCACCGCCGCTAAGGCCAAAACAAGTATAAATGATGGCCGTAATGATCAGACTGATCCCCCAGGCCCAGACAGGTCGCGAATAATGCAGACGGGTAATAGAAAACATCGCGATATCAAAAACAAAAGAATCAAGCCATGACCAATCATTTTTATAAGAGAGACTGCCGACTATATAATGGGCGAACAACTCTATGCAACTGAAAAGCAGGATCCAGAATGCAATATAGCCGGCTTGATACACTTTGCTGCTGTCAAACGGAAACAGGGACAAATATATAAATACCACGGCCGGCAGCAGTACAAACGCATTAATAAGTTCTATAGTTGTTTGGGTCTGTACGAATATATCCGGATTATAGTTCCACAAAATGTGATGATAGGTTATGAAACTTGCAGCCAAATTAACAACCATAACAAAGAGAACAGTCGGATAATATCTTTGCCAGTTTTTCCAATCTCCTAATTTAATTGCCGCAACCAGGAATGAAGAAAGCAGAAGCACTCTAAAAAAGAAGATCAACATCTCTGTATGTACCCTCAAATTAAATTCTAATATGCCAAAACAAATAGCCTCCCTGACAGGAAGTACTGGAATCATCGATTATAACATATAGTCCCCAGTTTTCTACAGACTATTATCAGACATAATAAAATCGGCAATCGGCAAACAAAAATTGAGGATCATCTCCGCCTGCCGCCAGTAGAAAAAAGAAGCCGCTCACCCCTGCGGGCGAACAGCTTCCATCATAGCTAATTATTTGAAGCGGAGCCAATAGCAATACCAATCAATAAAGCGGCGATTTCACGTAATGCCTTGTCATGGCGTTCTTTTTCCCGTTCCTGGCGTTCCTTCCATTCCCGGTGGCTTTCATGCGGCCGCCGCTTCATCTCCCGTTCATGGCGTTCATTTTCCTGGCGTTTACGTTCGTCATGCTCGCGCCGCCGCTCCTGCTCCCGCTTATGGTCATGATCATTACGGTCAAGATGGGCTATGCGTTGTGAACCGTTATTATGTAAGGGGCCTGGTGCCGCTGCCGCTACGGAAGAAAACATCCCCACCTGCAGCAGGCCAAGCATAGAATAAACGACTAGTTTTTTCATTGCTATTTTCATATCGATACACTTCCTTTTTCTTATTATACTTTTACTATATCATCCGTTCCTTTGAATTTCTTTAGAAAATATTGGTGGAAAACTAAAATAGCCATACCCTCAGGGTATGGCTATTAGACAGGCTACACGTTTAATCCTTGGACGAGCTGCCGATGGCAATACCAATCAATAAAGCGGCAATTTCACGCAAGTGGCGGTCATGGCGTTCTTTTTCATGCCTTTGGCGCTCCCGCCAGGCCCGTTCACTTTCGTGCTTACGGCGTCTCATTTCCCGTTCATGCCGTTCATTTTCCCGGCGCAACCGCTCTTTGTGCTCCCGCCGCCGCTCCCGTTCATAGCGCTCGCGGTCATGCCGATCCCGGTCATGCCGGTCATGCCGGCCAAGCTGAACGATTTGCTGCGAATTGGAATTATATAATGCTGAAGCCTCGGCTACGGTTGCAAACAGGCCAGATTGCAGAATCCCGACCAGGGAATAAACCACGGTTTTCTTAACGAGGCTGTTCATAAGCATTTCCTCCCTGTATTTACTACTTCCATCATAATATGGAAATGTGACAAAAGTATGACAGTCGTTTCCGCTCCCAGTAAAATGAAGGCCGGCCGCATACATAATTACCACTGACAAAGCAATACTGATAGTAATAGCAAGAATGGAGCTGATCGCTTTGAGCAATCAAATGCTTTTATGGTCAAGTGTGGCCTTAGCCTGGCTATCCACGGTGTTTCTCAGGCAAGCAGATATAAAACGGTATATGCCTGCTGCTTTATTTTGTTCGCTTGCATTTATCTTTATTTTTGAAACAGGAATTTCCTTGCGCCTGTGGGCAGTTACCGAACCGTCCTACCCGCTTGTCAATATTCCCGCTTTCGTTTACGGCCCGTATCTGCTTGCCCCGGTCTGGATACTCAAATACACGTACGGACGCTTTTGGCTGTATCTGACCACAAATATTGTGCTGGATTATCTGTTAATCTTTTTCCTGATTGATTGGTTTGTCCGGCGGGGCGTGTGGGTGTCTTACATATCCTATTTTCAAATATTACTAATTACTACAACGCTGTCTGTCTTTATCTATGGCTACCAGCGCTGGCAGGAAAGTGAACCAGTACGCGCAGCAGTACCGGATCTGCAGCCTGCCGCCGGCAAACCGCTTGACGAAGACCCGGCAGACCGGCCGGGGAAGTAATTTACTGCCAGCCATATTTGTCTTAATTAAAGATATAAAATGAAAAAGAGGCTGTCCATAAGTTCGATCACAACTCATGGACAACCTCTAATTTTTTATGCTACTTGCGGCAACAAAATAGTTGCGTTAAACGTTAGGCAACACTTAGAATCCCGATTTTACTGGGGTTCCAGGGGCTGATTACATCATGCCGCCCATGCCGCCCATGCCGCCCATACCACCCATGCCGCCCATGCCGGCAGGAGCTGCTGCGTCTTTTTCCGGCTTATCGGCAACAAGGGTTTCGGTGGTAAGAACCATCGAGGAAATGCTGGCCGCGTTTTGCAGGGCGGAGCGGGTAACCTTCGCCGGGTCAACAATGCCGGCGGCAATCATGTCAACATATTCTTCGGTCAGGGCATTAAAGCCAATACCCTTACCGGTTTTCTTAACATTCTCAACAACAACGGAGCCTTCCAGGCCGGCGTTGTTGGCGATTTGACGTACCGGTTCCTCAATCGCGCGTTTCACGATTTCAACACCGGTTTTTTCATCGCCGATCAGTTTCAGGTTAGCCAGGCTATCCTGAATGTCGATGAAGGTAGTACCGCCGCCGGCAACAATGCCTTCCTCCACCGCAGCGCGGGTTGCGTTCAGAGCGTCTTCAATACGGAGTTTTTTTTCTTTCAGTTCAACCTCGGTAGCAGCGCCTACCTGGATAACAGCTACGCCGCCAGCCAGTTTGGCCAAACGCTCCTGCAGCTTTTCCTTATCGAAATCAGAAGTGGTTTCTTCGATTTGCGCACGAATCTGATTCACGCGTTTTTTGATTTCGTCATTTTGACCGCTGCCGTCAACAATCGTGGTTTCTTCCTTGGACACGCGGATCTGACGGGCGCGGCCAAGATCTTCAAGGGTTACGCTGTCAAGCTTGCGTCCCAGTTCTTCGGTGATCACAGCCCCGCCGGTTATGATAGCGATGTCTTCCAGCATAGCTTTTCTGCGGTCGCCAAAACCGGGAGCTTTCACAGCGACAGCGCGGAAGGTGCCGCGAAGTTTGTTAACAACCAAAGTGGCCAGGGCTTCGCCTTCCACATCTTCGGCAATGATCAGCAGTTCTTTGCCCTGTTGAACGACTTTTTCCAGGACCGGCAGCAGGTCGGCAATTGCGCCGATCTTACGGTCGGTAATGAGGACATAGGGATCGCTTAAAACAGCTTCCATTTTGTCCGGATCAGTAATCATGTACGGGGAGATATAACCACGGTCAAACTGCATGCCTTCCACAACATCAAGGTCGGTGCCCATGGTTTTGGATTCTTCCACAGTGATAACACCGTCTTTGCCGACTTTTTCCATCGCTTCGGCAATCAGGGAACCGATTTCTTCATCGCCGGCGGAAATGGAGGCAACCTGAGCGATAGCGTCCTTGGTTTCCACTTTCTTGGCGCTTTTTTTGATTTCGTCAACAAGCACGTTGACTGCCTGCTGAATGCCTTTTTTCAGGATCATCGGATTAGCGCCGGCCGCCACATTTCTCATGCCTTCGCGAATCATGGCCTGAGCTAACAGAGTAGCGGTAGTTGTACCGTCACCGGCTACATCATTTGTTTTGGTGGCAACTTCTTTAACAAGCTGGGCCCCCATATTCTCAAACGGATCTTCCAGATCAATGTCACGGGCAATGGTTACACCGTCATTCGTGATGGCTGGAGCACCGAATTTCTTGTCAAGCACTACATTGCGGCCTTTAGGTCCTAAAGTAACCTTAACAGCATTAGCCAGGGCATTTACGCCCCGCTCCAGTGCACGGCGTGCTTCTTCATCAAACAAAATTTGTTTAGCCATTTATGTATTACCTACCTTTCATTTTATGATAATTAGCTGATTATTCAATAATAGCCAGGATATCGCGCTCACTGATGATGAGATATTCTTTGCCTTCAACCTTGACTTCAGTGCCGGCATATTTAGAGAAAATAATTTTGTCGCCAACTTTAACATCCAAGGCAACCTTTTGGCCGTTTTCCAGAGTTTTTCCTGTACCAACAGCCACAATTTTACCCTCTTGCGGCTTCTCCTTGACTGTGTCAGGAAGAACGATACCACTCTTGGTCATTTCCTCCTTTGCCAAAGCTTCAATTACAACTCTGTCGCCTAATGGCTTAATCATGTAAAGAACCTCCCTTTATAGTGTGTTAAAATTAACTGTTTGTTGTTAGCACTCACTTAAGTTGAGTGCTAATTCCATAATTTATAATATAGAATTCGCTCGAAAAAATCAAGTCCATTTCAGTAAAAAATGCATAAAAAATAAAAAAAAATATCAAAACTGAGGGCAGGGACTGTTAAAACCCCTGCCCGGCAGCAAATATGCTCTTAACGTTTGCGGGTGGCTGACTCCACAATAGCCGCCGCCACATCCCGGATTGATTTGCGTTTGCTCATACTGTACTGCTGAATGCGGCGATAAGCCTCGCTTTCGGTTAAACTATACGCATCCATCAGGATTCCCTTGGCCCGGTCAAGAACCTTCCTGGTTTCCAGTGAGTTTTTAACCTCCTCCAGTTCCCGTTCCAGCTCAGCAAACTCCTGGAACCGGGATAAAGCAATCTCCATGGCCGGAAACAGGTTCGCTTCTTTAACAGGCTTGACCAGATAGGCTAATACGCCCGAGTCCTTAGCCTTTTCTACTATTTCCTTCTGACTGAAAGCAGTTAAGAGGAGCACAGGCGACAGTTTTTCATTAGAAATAATTTTAGCAGCGGTAATGCCATCCATTTCCGGCATTTTAATATCCATAACAACAAGATCAGGGCGGTGCTTGCGAGCCAGCTCAACGGCTTTGGCTCCGTCTGCCGCTTCGCCGACCACAGTATGTCCCGCTTCTTCCAGTAATTCTTTTAGGTCCATCCTGATAATTGACTCATTATCGGCAATTACTATCCGCAAAGCGTCCATATTATTCCTCCTTCGCCTCTTTAGCCCCTTCTGTCAGCCGGGGAATGGTAATAAAAGCATGGGTTCCGGCACTGGAGAACAGGCGGAAGTGCCCGCCAAGGTCGTTTTCTATCAGTGTTCTGACAATTTGGAGGCCCAGACTATTGGTACTTTGCAGGCAAAACTCCGCAGGAAGACCGATACCGTTGTCATAGATATCTATTTGATAACTATCCGGTGTTGTCGCGATATCCACACCAATTAATCCCTCTTTACGTCCGACAAAGCCGTGCTCAATCGAATTTTGTATTAGCTCGTTGATTACCAGGGCCAGACTGCTGGCCTGCTCAGACGGCAAAATTACCGTCTGGCCGTTAAGCACTGTTTCAATATTAAAATCAGGCTCAAGCATATTTTGAATAACCAAATCCAATATATTTTTCGTGACTTCCGCCACATCAATATATTCCCGGTCCTGTTGCGACAAAAATTCATGCACAACCGATATGCTCAATATCCGGTTGACGCTTTCCCGCAGCGCGGCCTTCACTTCCGGCGTGGTAGTACGCCTGGCCTGTAATCTGAGTAAGCTGGCAATCGTCTGGAGATTATTCTTGACCCGGTGGTGTATCTCCTGAATGACCGCTGACTTGACCAGCAGTTCTTTTTCTTTTTTCCTGAGTTCGGTAACATCGGCCACAATAAAGACAGTACGCACCACCAGGCCGCCGACAAAGATCGGAATAGCCCGCTGTACCAGGATCATGTTGCCGGCTTCGGCTTCTTTTTCCACCGGCAGCCCTGTCGACAGGGCCTGCTGGGCGAGTTTCATATTAACCTGCCGGTCCGATACCCGCCGGCCGATAATATGGTTGATGCCCAGCACTTTGTAAATGGCATCGGCGGCGGAATTGGCAAATACAATATGCCCCCGCTCATCAATGATCACAATACCGTCACGGGTTGCCAGAGGCCGGTAAATTTTTCGGCCCAGCGAACCGCCGTCCGCAGCCATCGTCAACAGCATATAAGCCGTTTCCACCAGCATGCCGTGACCATTGGCGCTGGCCTCCTGGCTATTGGTCTCAAAGCTGGCGGCGGCAATAATCTGGCCGTCCGGGTCTTTGATGGGGAAAACCCTCATCTCCAGTGCATCCATGCCAAGGGCCCATTCCCGCTGGCCGGCGATATTGGCACCGGAAACCAGCGTCCGCCATACCAAAGGCTCTTCACTCGACTGCACGGTACTGCCCAAAATATTGGTTTTAAAATCGATATAACTGGTATTGGGTTTAGCCTGCGCGACAATAGCCAAAAAGTTTTCATTGCGGGCCGCAGCATACAGGGTAACCTGAGCATGCGCGAGGTCGGCAGCCAGCCCCAGAACGCTTGATACTTTATCAATAAATTGAGTCTGGCTTGGCGTTAAACTCGTTATCTTCCGGCAAATATCTGCCGCTACCCCCATAAACTTTTCCCCCGTTCCCTGAAACAAGACCTAGTGTCTTGACCACATTATCTTTTTAGTTTGATGACGGCCAAAATGGCCAATGGCGGCGTCAGCCCCTCCTAGCAGACCCCTTCCAGTATGCGTCGTCGGTGCTTCCTTGCCCTTTGCCATTTTGTCTCGCCCTAAAACTAAAATATAACATGGCCAAGACACAGACCTGCTTAATCTTGTATGTATTCAACTGCAACTTTCAAAATTCCTTGTTAGCTGGTACTAAATTTACAAAGTTACACTCTACTGCCGCTTTTGACAAAATCCCCAGGGTTATCCCCGGGTTATCCACAATATCCACAGGGTTATGCACAGCAATATGGCCCTTTATTACAGGAAAATATGCTATTTTTATAATCTTACCCACATTATCCACAATTATTTTACAGATAGTTGTCCACATTACCGGGCCCCCAATGTCAGTGAAGGCACCGCATTCAGATTAAGGTCGGAGAAATCACCGGCTAAGTACTGATAATGAGCCCGGCAGGCAATCATTGCCGCATTATCTGTACACAGCACCGGCGGCGGATAAAAAACGGCAAGGCCCCGGCTTTTAGCTTGTACAGTTAACTCAGCCTGCAGGGCTGAATTAGCCGCCACCCCGCCGGCCAGAACAATGTTATCAACACCGGCCTGGTCGGCAGCCGCCAGCGTTTTCATAACCAGCACATCAACCACAGCGGCCTGAAAGCTGGCAGCCACATCAGGAATGCTGACCGTCTCCCCCCGCTGGGCCGCACTGTTCAGGTAGTTCAACACCGCTGATTTTAAACCGCTGAAGCTAAAAGCGAATTTATTTTCCCCGTTTTTGGCGGTAAAAGCCCGGGGAAAGGCAATAGCGGCCGGATTGCCCTGTTTAGCGGCCTGATCAATATACGGACCGCCCGGATACGGAAAGTTCATGACCCGGGCAATTTTATCAAACGCCTCACCGGCTGCATCGTCACGGGTCTGTCCCAGCAGTTCAAGCTCATTGTAATTTTTCAGATAAATCAGCGACGTATGGCCGCCGGATACTACCAGGGCCACAAAGGGCGGCTCCAGTTCAGGATGGGCCAGGAAATTGGCAAAGATATGCCCTTCCAGATGGTTCACGCCAATGAGCGGCTTATGCAAAGAGAAGGCCAGCGCCTTGGCTGTCGCCACCCCGACCAGCAGGGCGCCGACCAAACCGGGGCCATAGGTAACACCAATCGCGTCAACTGCCGCCAGGGTTGTCCCCGCCGCGGTCAGAGCCTGATCGATAACCGGGATAACGTTTTCAATATGCTTGCGGGAGGCAATCTCCGGCACAACCCCGCCAAATTTCTGATGTGTCGGTATTTGCGAGGAAATAATATTGGCCAATACAGTACGTCCGTTGGCAACCACAGCCGCCGAGGTTTCATCACAGCTTGTTTCCAGCGCCAATGTTAAGCTTTGTTTCATTGAAAGACCTCCATCAGTGTCTGCTAATTATTACATGGTGCAAATGATGTATTAGAATCCCGAAAGTAAGCCAAATTAAAACCAAGGACAACAACATACAGTCCCGGAAAGGAGGTGCGAATAATATGGCACGCTCAAACAAGCCCGTTAGTCCTGGTGCAGAAAACGCTCTGGACAAAATGAAAATGGAAGTAGCTAATGAGTTAGGTATAGCTGAGCGCGTTCGCAGCCAAGGCTGGTACACTATGACTTCCGCTGACTGCGGTCGCGTAGGCGGTCACATGGTTCGTAAAATGATCGAACAGTATGAATCTACTCTCCGATAGATGGTAAAGCACAGGGCGGCTATGGCCGCCCTGTTCCATTTTGTCACCTTTTTACCGGGACCCGCATATGTTATCTTACACAATCACCCTGGGGCCACAATCTAGCGTGGCTCCTCTTTTTATGCCTATAGGTTATCAAGCCACATAATAAGCGCGTCTTCGCCGATTTCGGCATAATAATTGGGACGAATGCCACGCTCGATAAAGCCGCGCCGTGAGTACAGCTTGCGGGCTGCGGTGTTGGACGGACGGACCTCCAGCGTCATACTGGCTGCGCCTTTGACTTTGGCAGCAAGAATCATATGTTCCAGCAAGAGCAGGCCCAGACCGCGGCCGTGATAGGACGGCAGCAGTGCAATGTTGGTTACATGGGCTTCATCCATAATCAGCCAGAAACCGCCATAGCCCACAATGCGGCGGCCGTCACTCATAACCAGGTAATGGGCCAGGTCATTATTGCCGATTTCTTCTTCAAAAGCAGCCCGTGACCAGGGCGTGGCAAAGGCTGCCTGTTCAATAATCAGCACTTCATCAATATCGCCCTTCTGCATGCGCCGCACGGTACATTCCGGCATTTCAGCGACACTCCTGCGAATGCCGCCGTTCCCACAGCTCTTCAGCCTCGGAACGCCTGATATATAGTGGTTCCAGTGTGGCTACATCATGTCTTACCCCCTGGTCATACAGCTGCTGGGCCAGCACTGCCACACTGCCGGCCCGGGGCATAACAACATGGGGCGGCGCCGGCTGCTCAATCTCGTCCTTATACATAACAGCCGCCTCCCCCAGCAGCAGGGCAGGCTTGCCCTTAGCCGCCAGCTCCGCCTTGGCCTCGGCAAAAGGCACCACCCGCGGCGGTTCCACTTCCGTCATAACTCCCTGGCACCATTCATATAAACCCAAATACACATTGCCTTTCTGGGCATCAAGCATCGGTGCCAGCAATACTCCCGGCGCCGGGCAGGCAAAAGCCATTGCGGCTAAAGTCGGCACCCCGATTAAGGGGATATTAAGCGCATAGGCCAGGGCTTTGGCGGTAGCCAGACCAATTCTGAGCCCGGTAAAAGAGCCGGGGCCATTGCTTACAGCAATGGCTTTAAGGCTGGTTTGCGAAATCTCGGCCATAGTAAGCAGACTGGCAATATGAGGCATTAACCGTTCGGAATGGGTCTTGCGTGTCTGAACTGTAAGTTCAGCCACCAGCGCCGCCGGTGTGGCAATCGCAACACTGGACACAAGGGTGGCTGTATCAATGGCAAGAATCGGCAATCTGTTTCAACTCCTCACAAAGCTCTACATATCTTGTCCCGGCGGCAGTAAGACAAAGAGTCCGCTCACCGGGGCCGCCACCGGCCTTGATTGTCAGCCACAGACGTTCGTCCGGCAAAAATTCCGGGAATTTGTCCGGCCATTCAATAATAGCAATGCCGTGAGCCCCCAGATAATAATCAAAGCCAATATCGGCAAGTTCAGCCGGATGCTGCAGCCGGTAAAGATCAAAATGATATACCGGCAGTTCCTGACCACTGCCGGTTATTCCCTCATATACATTAAGGACAGTGAAAGTTGGGCTGGTGACACTCGCCGCCACAGCCAAACCGGCGGCAATGCCCTGACTTAACAGGGTTTTGCCGGCGCCCAAGTCACCGGACAAACATAAAACATCGCCTGATTTCAATAACCTAGCCACCTTTTTGCCAAAGGCATACGTTTCATCAGGCGAGTGAGTCTTAATAACTAGCATAAGGTATTACTCCTCCTGGCGGAAATGATTAAACCCCCGGGGTTTCAGTTCTTGCCCGCAGCCTGCTGCATCGACCAGGGTCACACCCTCGCCGGCAGCAACCACCTCGCCCACCCTCGCTACTGCCAGCTCCGGGTGCCGGGTCACCAGCGTTGCGAATTTTTCCGGCTCCATTGTAAACACGAGCTGAAAATCCTCACCGCCGAACAGGGCATAGTCAATAGCCGGTTTGCTAAACCTGGCAGCGGCCGCAGCCAGTTCCGGCGCCAGCGGGATTTGGCCGGCAAACAGTCTGATCCCTACCTGACTGGCCTTAGCTATTTCATGGGCCTCGCTCGCCAGCCCGTCACTGATATCGTCCATACTGGTAGCGCCAAGCGCTGCCAGCAGCTGGCCGGTTCTGACCTGGGGCCGGGGCGTCAGATGGGCCGTAACCAACGGCCAGGCAAAGTCCTCATCCTCCCATTTGCCGGCCTGCAGCAGGGCTAAGCCGGCGGCCGAATTGCCCAGTGTGCCGGTAACAGCCACCAGGTCACCGGGCCTGGCGCCGGAACGGCGCACCAGCTTAGCCGGTTCCACCTCGCCGGTTACGGTCACGTTAATGACCAGCCCCTGCAGGCTGGCAACGGTATCGCCGCCGACAATGTTGACGCCAAACTCGCGGCATATTTCTTTCATGCCTTTATATAGATTGACAACAAATTCCACCGGGATAGACGGGGGCAAAGCCACGGACACAACCGCATGCCTCGGAGCTCCCCCCATAGCCGCAATATCACTCAGATTAACCGCAATCGCTTTATAGCCAAGCTGCCAGGGTGTTGTTGTCGTCAGATCAAAGTGAATTTTTTCCACAAGCATGTCGGCCGTCAGCAGCTGCAGCTGACGGGGCGCAGGCAAAACCACCGCAGCATCATCACCAATGCCAACAATTACCCGGCTGGGATCATTGATCGTATCCTGTTTGATTAAATCAATCAGGCCAAATTCACCTAATTCGCTAAGCTCATCCAAAGGAAAACACACCACCTTCATGGCTGCGTAATGTTTCTACCATTACTTCTCTTTTAGGCAGGCATTTCCTGCAAGGGTAGTATACCACAAACCAAAAAAAAGTTGTACGCAACAAAGGAATTCCTGTCAAAACAGCAAATTTATTCCATAGGTAGTGGACACAAACGTCAGGAGGCCTCAAAATGGATAAGCTGCGATTAAAAATATCCAATATTGACAGGCTCGGCCTTGTCCTTGATATCTCACGGGTGCTTGCGGCCAGAGAAATCAATATTATCTCCATGGAGCTCGAACTTAACACAATTTATATTGAAATCGAGCCGCTGGATGATATCGGGAAACAAGCGCTTATCCACGAGCTGTGCAGGATTGAGCAGGTAACAGCAGTAAACGAGATTACCCTCATGCCGCATCAGGAGCGGGCAGAACAGCTTAACGCCGTGCTGACCTCGGTTAGTGACGGCATAATCGGGATTGACCTTGACGGCCGCATTACCCAATACAATCCGGCGGCCGAGAAAATTATCCAGCTACCGGCGAGCGAGGTGCTGGGGCAGGCATTTACTGCTGTCTTTCCCGCCAACAGTCCGCTGCTGGAGGCCTTGCATGTCGGGACCCGCTATAACAACCGCGAGGTTATGCTGGAAAAAACCAAAAGCCATTATTTGTCAAGCGGGCGGCCGATCATTGATAAAACCGGACGTATCATTGGCGCTGTAGCCATTATTAAAGACATCAGCGCCGTCCGTGAACTGGTCTTAACTATGACCAGCCAGTTAAAAGTAACTTTTGATGAGATCCTATTTACCAGTCAGTCCATGCAACGGGTCGTTACCTTTGCCAAATCCATTGCCAGAGGGGAGTCGACCGTACTTATCCGGGGGGAAACCGGTACAGGCAAGGAACTGATCGCCAGGGCGCTGCATGCCGCCTCACCGCGCGGTAAAAAAATCTTTGTGCCGCTGAACTGCGCCGCCATCCCCGATGCCCTGCTGGAGAGCGAGCTGTTCGGCTATGAGGACGGAGCCTTTACCGGCGCCGCCAAAGGCGGCAAACCGGGCTTGTTTGAATTCGCCAACAACGGCACTATTTTTCTGGATGAAATCGGCGAAATCCCTGCCCACCTGCAGGCTAAACTGCTGCGGGTGCTGCAGGAGGGCAAAGTCAGGCGGATCGGCAGCAGCCGTGAAATTCCCGTAAATGTCCGGGTCCTGGCAGCAACCAACCGGAATCTGGAAAGTATGATTATGAAAGGCAGTTTTCGGGAAGATCTGTATTACCGGCTAAATGTAATCCCCTTATTCATCCCGCCGCTCCGTGAGCGCAAAGACGATATCCCCCTCTTGATCCAGCTTTTTCTCAAGCGCTGTGCCGCCCGTCTCCAGAAAGAGACCGACACCATCAGCCAGCAGGCGCTGGCAAAGCTGACCAGCTACCACTGGCCCGGCAATATCCGCGAGCTGGAGAATGTGATTGAACGCGCCGTCACCATCGTTATCGGCAACATCATCCAGGCCGAACATATTATCTTCGATCAGGATTATTCACCGGTGACACCAGCCCTCCCCCAGGCCTGCAACCGGACATTAGAAGAAATTGTCAGAGAGGTTGAGCAGGAGGTCCTCATAAAAGCGATGGCCAAGCACACAACCTCCCGGCAGTTAGGAACCGTTTTAGGCTTATCCCATACAGCAGTGCTCAAAAAACTGCACAAATACGGGCTGACATTAAAACGGAACTGAACTTAAAAAACAGCAGTTCTTCAGAAGAACTGCTGTTTTTTTACTGTTTTTTAATAATCTTGTCTGACCGGCTCAAGGGTTCACTGATATCCATGTGGCCTGTAATCGTGTTAATCTTTTTGCCTTCAACCAAAATCTGCACCTGGTGAATATCGGGGAACTCGGTAAGGGTATTGACAATAGCGCCGACCAGCAAGGTTTCGCTGGTCGAGCCGCCCACATTCTTTTTGATGATTTTATCGTCAAAATCCACATAGGCTATATGGTCTTTAACTTTCAGGTTTTTCAGTTTCGTCCCGGCCGGCATAACACTGACAAGGGCCGGGTCTTTCGTCCCGGTTAGCAGCAATTCAATCGCAGTGCGGGCCGGCTGGCTGTTGACAGGCACTTTATGAACCTCAGGCACAAGCAGCATAGCGTCTTTCGTCGCATGGTAAACAACAAGCTGCATCGTCCGTTCCGGACTGGCAGCCGTGCCGGGTTGCGGCGATTGTACCGGGGTCGTCTCCTCCGTTCCCGCTGCCGGCTGATTAACAGGCGCCGAACTGTCGCAGCCGGCAGCCAAAACCATTACTGTCAGCAGGAAGGCCATTATTAGCAATCTCAAATTATTTTTCATAATACCCACCTCTTTAGTTTAGCTTGGCAGCCTGGTCAAAAAACCGTTCCAGCCCCCGAACTATTCCTAGAGACATTTTCTGTTGAAAATCGGGCAGGCTGAGGAGTTTTTCCTCATCAGGGTTCGAAATAAACGCCAGCTCAATCAGCGCCGCCGGCATCCGGGTCCGCTTAATCACATAAAAGTTGGCGGGATTCACCCGGCGGTCCTGCAGTTTCCCCGCCTCCACCAGACTTGTTTGCAAGGCCTGGGCCAACATCAAATCATATTTTGTTTTCTGGTAGTAATACGTGGACGTGCCGCCTACAGACGGGTCGGTAAAGGCATTTATATGGATACTTAAAAACACATCCGCCTTCCGGCTGTTCGCAAGCCCCGACCGGGCGCTAAGCTCTTCCACCGCTGACGCCTTGGGGCCAAAAACATCACGGTCGTCCTCGCGGGTCATAATGACCTTGGCCCCGGCCTTCTCGAGCAAGGCCTGAACCCGCTTGGCCACCGCCAGCGTTGCGGTTTTCTCCATATAATTACTGGGGCCGATTGCCCCGGGATCACTGCCGCCATGGCCGGGATCAAGGACAATGACCTTGTTTTTCAGACCGGGTGCAAAGGAATAATCAGGCAGAGGCACAGGCTTGTTGATATCGACAACAACCCGGAAAGGCCTCTTGGCCTGGGGATCACTGGGCAGGGTAAATACCCGGTAGTCCAAATCGTCGACCGTGCTCGGCAGGTCAAAAATCACCTTGGTATCCTTGCCGCTGACGGCAAAGCTGACTTTCTCCAGCACTTTGCCGTCAAAAGTAACATTTTTAATCGTTTTGGCCGGGGTTGTCCCTTTTATGGTTACACTTAACTGCGGCGTAGGACCGGCAATAACAACACCACTTGCTTCCACAGGGCCGGATACATCCATGACCAGCCGCAGCATGGCCGAACCGGTTAAGGCCTCGGTATGATTGGCCCACCTGACCTGACTCAACTCCAACTGACGGCCGGACCCGCGCGGCTCAACAGTTTTGCCGGCACTTACTTTCGGCAGGCCGATAGCAGGCTTGGCAGCGGGAGCTGTATCCGGAGCGGCATATACACCTGTCCAGGAAAGCATAAGCAGGACAAGCAAAAACAGAAACGCTATCTTTCGCACTCAAGGCACCTCCAAACCGCGAAGTGTCCTGATAATATTCGTGATCTTTGTCAAAAATCCTGCAGGACTTGACTCGTATTTACTAAAAAATTACAACATTTGTCCTGAATGGGTTACAGCCGGCGCCCAGCCGGTTATTTTTCATTCCCCTGTTGTCGAATAATCTGCTCCAGCAGGGCGTCCGCCTCCGCCAGGGCCTGTTTGGTGGCTGCGGCATCGACAGTGATCTCGATGGCCAGAATATCGCCTTCCTTGCTTGCCGGCAGCAGCCCCCGGGGCCAATTGACCCCCACCTCCTGCTCCCCCACCAATAATACCGCCTTATTGCCCTCAAACCGGTCAATAACTGCTTTTACTTTCATAAAGGCTTATCGCTCCTTCATAATCGCATAGGTCTTGCCATCGCTCGTAACAGTCAGCGTTCCCTCCGTGTCGGTGCGGTATACCCGCATTTTTCTGTCACTGTATCTCTTCAGGACCACTTTATGGGGATGTCCGTACTCATTGCCGGCTCCCAGCGAGATAAGCGCAGCCTCGGCCTTCACCGCTTTCAGAAAAGGCAGGGTCGAAGAGGTCTTGCTGCCGTGGTGGCCGCTTTTCAGCAAGGTGCTCTTCAGGCCGGCCGCACCTTTTTTAAGCAGCCGCTCCTCCGCTTCCTTTTCCGCATCCCCGGTCATCAGCATGGAGAAATCCCCGTATACTAGCTTGGCCACAATCGAATTATTGTTCAAATCCGGTTCCGAACCGCCGATAAACGGCTGCTCCGGCGCCAGGACACGGAGCACTGCTTCATTACCCAATTCGATGGTTGTTCCGGCCGCAACCACAGTAAAGGGAATTTTTTTCTTGCTAATCTGGGTTAAATATTGCCGGTACAGGTTGGTGGTGGTCTTCTGGCCGCTGTCATATACCTGCCGGACAGTAAAATTGGCCAACACAGCGGCAGCGCCCCCGATATGATCGGCGTGCGGATGGGTGATAATCAGTTTATCCACCGTGGTAATCCCCTGGCTTTTCAGCATCCTGACCAGCTTATCCCTGGCCGGGACATCGCCGGTGTCGATTAGCGCCACCTGTTCATTGGTACGGATCAGAATGGCATCGCCCTGGCCCACATCAAGCACCTGCACAGTCAGCGGCGCGCCGGCGGCAGCCGCAGCCGGCACTTTGCCACCAGGCTGGGCGGTTGTCCCGGCACCGCCGCAGCCAGTCGCAATAATAACGGCAAACAATGCCACGGCTATAACCAGCCATGACCAAGTGCGTGTTAACTTCATTACATTTTCTCTCCCCTATGTAGCTCTGCCCAAACCGGCAGCATGCAAAATCAGCAGGACAAACTAAAAATAGGCAGTTTCCCGCCTACACCTAGCCCTACAATTGAACCAAGCCAATACTGATCCGTATCGCTTCGTCCACCCTGGTCATAATCTCTTCACTTAAATGTGTGACTTTTTCCCTGAGACGCCGCTTGTCAATAGTCCGGAGCTGCTCCAGCAGCACCACCGAATCTTTCTCAAGATTATACTGACTGGCATTTACTTCAACATGTGTGGGCAGTTTGGCCTTGGATATCTGTGACGTGATCGCCGCGACAATAACCGTGGGGCTGTATTTGTTGCCAACATCATTTTGAATGACCAAAACCGGCCTGTGGCCTCCCTGCTCCGAGCCAACCACAGGACTCAAATTAGCGTAATAAATATCTCCGCGCTTGACAATCATCGCTATTCACGCTCCGCCAGCAGGCCGGGCATCAGTTCAAATGTGTCAATATCAGCCAGCAGGCCTTCCTCGGCCAATGCCAGATTTATGACCGCCATTTCCTGATACCCCTTTTTCATCATATCCCGTACCGCTTTTCGCTTGCGTTCTTCTATATAAAGACGCATGGCTTCTCTGACAAACTGACTTCTGCTCAATTTGTCCATAGCTATTATGCCGTCTACTTCCTGCAACAAGGCATTCGGAATACTTATCATGATCCGCCGTAACTCTGCCACACCTTCACCCCCGCCAGTATGGAGCATATTAAAAGATAATATTATTATATAAGCAATTATATACCACTGTCAACTTTTTTATATACTTTAATAGCCTTTTATTCCGTACAATGCTGCCGGCACCGCTTTTATCAGATCTGTCGCCGTCAGGCCGACCATGCCGGCAGCTGCCGCCACATCACCGGCCAGGCCGTGAACATACACCCCGGCCACCGCCGCATCATGGCTGGAAAGCCCCTGGGCGATCAGGCCGGCAATAATCCCGGTAAGGGCATCACCGGTGCCGCCGGTGGCCATGCCTGCATTGCCGCTGGTATTAATATATACTTCTCCATCGGGAAAAGCAACAACTGTACGGGCCCCTTTAAGCACAACAATGCTGCCCCATTCGCCGGCCGCCTGCCGGGCCACTGTTACCCGGTCAGCGTTTACCGCCTGAACAGAGAGACCGGTCAGCCTTGCCATCTCACCGGGGTGTGGCGTCAACACCGGCAACGCGCTGCAGTCAGCAAGAATAGCGGTATAGCCGGCCAGGGCATTTAATGCATCGGCATCAATCACCAGCGGGCAGCCGGCCGCCGCGATCACCGCCCGGACCATCGCCCCGGTTTCTTCCTGCCGGCCGAGCCCCGGCCCAATAGCCAGCACGTCACTGGCCGACGCCAGGTCGATAATCGTCTGTACCGCAGCCTGGGCAACAGTACCGGCAGCGGTTTCCGCCAGCGGCCTTGTCATTACCTCGGTCAGCTTGACTGCCAATACGGCCTGCAGGCTGGCGGGCGCGGCCAGGGTAATCAGACCGGCCCCGGCCCGCAGGGCGCCTTCGGCGGTCATCGCCGCAGCCCCGCTCAGCCCGCGCGAACCGGCCACCACCGCCAGCCGTCCGTTCTCGCCCTTATGGGCGGCCGGGCTGCGCCGGGGCAGTATTGCCCCGATCATATCGGCCATAATGATATTTTGCTTAATTTCCTGCCCGGTCACAATCGCCGCCGGGATACCAATATCAGCCACCGTGAGCTGGCCGGCGCATTCCGCCCCGGGATATAAGAAGAGGCCCGGCTTCGGCAGCCCCAGGGTAACCGTATGGCTGGCCTGCACCGCCCGGCCGTAAACCCGGCCCGTATCAGCATCCACACCGGAGGGGATATCCACCGCCACGACCGGTTTGCCGGCGGCATTAATCAGTTCAATCAGCTGGGCCATATCACCGCTGGGTTCACCGCAAAACCCGGTGCCGGCCAGGGCATCCACCAGACAATCGGCAAAGGTCACGGCAACTTTTACCTTGTCCCACACCCGCTCATGGTTAATCTCAATAATGTCAATGCCCATTAAATCAATGATATCAAGGTTGAGTCTAGCATCACCGCCCACAGCCGCTTTTTCCCCCAGCAGAAATACTTTAACCTTAGCGCCCTGGTTGGCCAGATGCCTGGCAATCACATAGCCATCGCCGCCATTATTGCCTTTGCCGGCCAAAATACAAAACTTCCGTTCCGACAGCGGCTCCAGCATTGTTTCCAAATGCCGCACCACCGCCACCCCGGCGTTTTCCATCAATACTGCCCCCGGAATACCGTACTCGTTGATAGCAATCCGGTCAATCGTCCGCATTACTTCCGCTGTTGCCGCTTTCATCACTTTCCGTCCCCCTCTAAGACTGCCTGCGCTGCCGCGTATTGCCGGGCATGCGTCAGGGAAATATGGATGGCAGTAACCCCAAGTTCACCGGCCAGCTCGGCAAAGCCGCCGTGCAGCACAATAGCCGGTTTACCGTTGGCGGCAGTTACAACCTCAATGTCTTTCACCTTTCCGCCGGCAAAGCCACTGCCAAACGCCTTAGCCACAGCCTCTTTGGCAGCAAACCGGGCAGCGAAGGAGGCTGCCTGCTGAACGCCCCGGCCGCGGCAATAGGCCGCCTCACCGGCCGTAAACACCCGCCGGACGAACGCCTCCTGCTCCACAGCCGCCTTAATTCTGTCTATCTCCACAATATCAGTGCCAATACCAATAATCATATGTCACCTTCCATAAATTTACAGACAAGACTTCAACGTTAATTATAACCTAAAACAGACAATAAAAAAACTAGGTTTTTTCACCTAGCTACAATAAAATTGCCCATACAAGCCCCATAAAAGCGCTTAACTCAGATTATTGGGCCCCATAACCAGGCTTTGCCGCAAAAATTTTTGCCGGGCCCGCAGCTTTAGAACCATCAACAGCGCTTCCCGGAAAATAGAAGGAGACATTTTGGATTCTCCCCCCAGCCGCTCTTCAAACACAATAGGCACTTCCTTAATCCTAAACCCCAGCAAGTAAGCGCGGTAGGTCATCTCAATCTGAAAACAATAGCCGGTCGACTGGATTTTATCAAGGTCAACAGCCTCTAGCACCTGGCGGCGAAAACATTTAAAGCCGCCGGTCAGGTCATGAAAGGGAATATTAAGAATAAGGCGGGAATAGATACTGCCGCCCATGCTGATCAACCGGCGCAGAGGCTTCCAGTTGGTTACCCCGCCCCCGGCCACATACCGGCTCCCCAGCACCACATCATACTGGGCGCTGGCCGCTATAAAGTGCGGTAAATACTTGGGATTATGGGAGAAATCGGCATCCATCTCCAAGATAAGCTCATACCCCCGCGCCAGGGCCCACTTAAAGCCGGCAATATAAGCCGTGCCCAGACCAAGCTTGCCTGGCCGTTTGAGCAGAAAGAGCCTGCCCCCGTATGTTTCCGCCTGCAATTGCTCAATCAGTTCCCCGGTCCCGTCCGGGGAGGCATCATCCACAACCAGAATATGAATACCGGGCACAGCCCTGTAAATTAAATATAATAACCGGGCAATATTACTCCGCTCATTAAAGGTCGGAATAATTACAAGCTGCATACACTGCATCCTCCCCTGCCTGCCGCCTTTACACCACCAGGGGCGAAACGTGCCGCTCCTGTTCATCCGGTATAGTATTGGGCAAATGCCGGTAAATTATATTAACTTTTTGCTTTGGAAAAAAATGCATCCGCCCAAGCCGCTGCCGCTTCCTGCCAGGGAATAAAAAAACGAGGCCCCATTGCCTCGTTCAAACAAACAAAACCCAATGTATATCCTGGCCTCAGGGGCGATAATTGCGCTGAATGAATACCTCAACCCGCCGGTTGGCAGACCGGCCCTCGGCCGTATCGTTGCTGGCCACCGGCCGGTATTCGCCATAACCGGTGGCGCTAAACCGCTCCGGCCTGAGCCCCGGTTCCTGAACCATCAGGAATCTCATAAAATTTACGGCCCGCTGCGAGCTAAGCTCCCAGTTGGAGGGAAACTGCCTGGTGTTGATGGGCACCGTATCGGTGTGGCCGGATACAGTAACTTTTTGCGTCAGCGGCGACAATAACTGGGCAATCTGTGTGCCAAAACGGCGGGACTCGGCCCGCAGCTCGGCACTGCCTGACGGAAACAGGGCCGTATCCTGAATGCGGATCATCAGCCCGTCATCAGTCAGCGCTGTCGACAAGTCACCGCTCAGGCCATTGTCACCTATATATTTATCAAGCATCTTTTTCAACTCGATCAATTGCGCCGTTTCCTGCATGTACGCCTTTTCATTAATCCCGTTCATCGCGTTCATTACAGCAGGTATCTGCGGCACAGCCGGATTGGCCTGGCTGGTTTCAGGCTGCGGCGGCTTAGGGCTCTCCAGCAAAGCCGGACTGCCGTTAAAAGCCACATTAAAAGAGGCTGCGATCTGATCAAACTTTTTCTGATCCAGCTGGGCTGAGGCAAATAAGACAATAAACAGGGCCAGCAGCAAAGTCAGGAGGTCGGCATAAGGAATCAGCCAGGTCTCATCGGCATGCTCCTCATGGTGTTCTTTTTTCTTTCTGCTCATCTATTTATCCTCCGGTTTTGGCTTTAGCAGCTCCCGGACCCTTTGCGGAATGAACACCAGCAATTTGGATTCAATAGCCATTGGTGAATCACCGGCCTGCAGCGACAAAATCCCTTCGACCATCATCCGTTTGACTTCTACCTCTTCCTTGGAAATCAGTTTGAGCTTAGTGGCAAACGGATGCCAAATCACATAACCGGTAAATATCCCCAGCAAAGTGGCCACAAACGCCGCGGCAATGGAATGGCCCAGCATTTCAATATCATCAAGGCTGCCCAGAGCCGCAATCAAGCCAATTACCGCCCCTAAAACGCCCAGTGTCGGCGCATACATGCCGGCCTGGGAAAAAATCAGGGCCCCATTGCGATGGCGTTCTTCCATCGCTTCAATGTCAGCGTCCAGCACATCCCGGACAAAATCCACATCCATCCCGTCAATGACCATGCCCATCCCATTCTTTAAGAACGGGTCCTTAATATCCTCAAGCTTGCTTTCCAGCGCCAGAATCCCTTCCCGGCGCGCAACCTGCGACAAATCGACAAATAGTCGGAGCAGCTGCTCTTTGGGGATACGTTCTTCCTGGTTAAACAGCTTTTTAAGCAATACAGGGAAATTTTTGAGATGTTCCATAGGGAATGCATTAAACAGGCTGGCTGCGGTTCCCACCAAAATAATTATAAATGCTGCCGGATTTATAAGTGCAGCAGGACTTGCGCCTTTTAGCGCCATGCCGGTAATAATAGCAAAAATCCCCAGGAAGATTCCGATAACTGTTGACTTCTCCAATGAAAGCCCTCCCAATAACATATAAGCAACAACATCATCACATAATTGTATATCGTAATTTTTGGGACAATAGTTAAGGGATTCTCGAAACAAAAAAAAAGTCCTGCCAAATAACGACAGGAAACGCCTAGTGGTCTGTCTACTTGAGCAAGCGCAAAAGAATTCGTGAAAATTTCGCAAGACAAGGCAAATTCAGACAAAATACTCGATTTTCGCCTGAGGAAAAACAGCGGTCAAACGGCCTGTCATAAACTCTTTGATCTCCTGCAAAACCTCCGGCTGATAAATATACTTGCCGTAGCCAAACTGACCGTATTTAAATTTCCGCTCCTTCTCCTCCATCGGTAAATCCGTCTCGGGAAACAAGTCCAAAATATTATTTTTGGCCCGTTTGGTAAAGCGGTGGGAAATCAGTTCGAAAGTCAGATCCGTTCTGGCCGCAGCCGGTAATTGGGCGTCAAGGGCCGTTACCAGCCGGTCATACTCCTGCTGCCAGCCGGGGAAATAGAAAATCGGCGCAATAATAAAACCTAGCGGATAACCGGCCCCGGCAACCTTGCCGGCAGCCGCCACCCGTTCCAGCATCGACGGTGTCACATGCTCATACTTCTCTATCACCGGGGCCGCATTCAGACTGAAGCGGAAACGGGTATGGCCATTATGCCGGGCCGACAGCAGGCTGTCCACCTTGTCATGCTTGGTAACAAAACGGAACCGCCCCAGCTCCTGGCGGCCGAAGAATTCAATGGTTTTAAACAACAGGCCTGTCAGATATTCCGTCGGGATCGGGTCGGAGGTGGCCGCTCCCTCAAACCAGGTAATAGAGGGCGCCCGCTCGCCGATATAGGCTTCGGCCTGGGCAAAGATATCCTCAATATTTACATATACCCGGAGATAGGGCTTTTTGCCCAGGGTAGTCGCCAGATAACAGTATTCACACATACTCGGACAACTGGTGTTGAGCGGCAGCTGATAATGGGCCGAAGGCTTGCAGCTGGCAAACTGAGTCCCTTTTCTGACCCCGACGACCAAGGTGCGCTTAGCCTCGCGGAACGATTCGCGGGCCGTGCTGCCGGGAATCCCGGTCACCCGGTTATGAGAGCCGGTAAACTGGACCGGCACAGCCAGGTCCTGCAGCTTTTCATATATTTCCTTGCCCAGGGGATAATCGAGGGCTTTAGGTTCAAAAAAAGCGCGTTTGGGTACAAACACATTCATGACGGCAGTTCACCTCACTAGTAGTGTGAACCGCCGTCATGAATTTTACCCAACCGGTTTCATTTATTTTTCCTCGCCAGCCTGGGCCGGTATTCCCTTTACTTGGCCTGCAGCTTATTCATCGCGACATTGGCGGCAATAGCCACATTGTCAATCGGGCTGCTGTACGGCGGCGCATAGGCCAGGTCGATATCAAACAGGTCATCAATCGTTGCGCCCATAGTAATCGCTGCCGCCACAACATCAACCCGTTTTGACACATCACCCCTGCCAAAAATTTGAGCGCCGAGGACCTTGCGGCTGGCTGCCTCAACGATCAGCTTTACCGTTATCAGCTTAGAGTCCGGCATATAGTGAGGCTTATCCGGGGCGGCTGCCGTCGCGGTTACATAGTGATAACCCAGGGCTTTCGCTTCCCGCTCGGTCAGGCCTGTCTTGCCGACATGAAACTCGAGCAGCCGGACAGCAACCGTATTCAGCACCCCGCGAAAGGCAACGCGGTTGCCGCCGATATTCTCGCCGATCACCCGGCCATGCTTGTTGGCGGTGGAACCCATGGGCGCAAACACCTTTTTGCCGGAAATAATATTGGTATTCTCGGCACAATCGCCGCCGGCGTAAATAGCGGGGTCACTTGTCTGCAAATATTCATTTACCGCGATCGCCCCGGAGGGACCGATAGCCAGACCGGCGGCCTTGGCCAGTTCCGTATTGGGCCGGACGCCAATCGCCAGTATCACAATATCAGCCGGAATAACCCGTTTATCGGTTACCACCGCCTTAACCGCACCGTTTTCACCGTCAAACCGCGCCACCTTCTCGCCCAGCCGCAGCGTGATGCCGGCAGCCCGGGCATAATCGGCCACGGCGGCCGCCGCCTCGGTATCCAGGAAAGCGGCAAATACCTGGTCCTGCATCTCAATCACCGTTACCGCAACGCCCCGGGACGTAAAAGCCTCGGCCATTTCCATGCCCACAAGCCCGGCGCCAATAATCACCGCCTGCTTGATCCGGCCGTTATCGATTCCGGCCCGGACCGCAGCCGCATCATCGGGGTGCCAGAACTGATGGATTCCCCCCAGCTCAATCCCCGGCAGCGGCGGCCTGACAGGGCTGGCGCCGGTGGCAATGACCAGCTTGTCATAAGGGAAAACCATCTCGGCACCGGTGTCCAGATTTCTGGCCGCGACCGTTTTCGCTTCCCGGTCAATAGCCGTAACCAGCGTACGGATGCGTACATCCACATCCTTGTCCTGTTTGAAAAATTCCGGATTGCGCACTGCCCCGGCCGAGGTTTTTACAAAATCACTGATATCGGCAATCATGCCGCCTACATAAAAGGGCATCCCGCAAGCGCCATAAGAAATGAGCGAGCCTTTTTCCAACACAATAATCTCCGCTTCCGGGTCTTCCCGGCGGATCTTCGCGGCCGACTTAAGCCCGGCCGCCACCGCCCCAATGATGACGATTCTGTTCATAAACACTCCTCCTGCCCCCGGCGGGGGTTTGTTTAAACAAAAGACCCCGTCCCCGGGGTCTCTTATTGCTACTGAGCAGGTGCAGCCGGCGGCTGATAGACTCTGGCCGCCAGTTCTTTATCCAGATAGAACAAACCGGCACTGTCGCCAACCATTCTTAACTGTTCGAGCACCTCACTGGCCGAAGCCTCTTCCTCCACCTGCTCGGTTACAAACCACTGCAGGAAAATCTGGGTTGCCACGTCCTTTTCCTCAACAGCAACTGCATAGAGCTGATTAATCAGACTAGTAACATGCTCTTCATGGGCCAATATTTTCTCAAATACCTCAACCGGTTTGCCGAACTCGGCCGGCGGCGCCGCCAGCGCCTGTAACTCCAGCTGGCCGCCGCGCTCAAGGATATAATCAACAAACTTTAAGGCATGCATCATTTCTTCCTGATACTGCACCCGGAGCCAGTTGGCAAACCCCTTCAGGTTTTTCGACATACAGTACCCCGACATGGCCAGATAGAGATTAGCTGAATACATTTCCGCCTGGATCTGGCTGTTGATAGCGTCTTGCAATTTGGCAGTAATCAATGTGTTGCGCCCCCTTCCTATTCCATTCAACTATATTTTACTAATTTTACGAAATTCAGACAAGCCTTTTGTCGGCCCGGCCGTGAGCCCTACGGCTTATTCCTCAAGCTTGGCCCTGGGCAACACCTGTTTAAATTCCTCAACCGTATGGACAGGCTTCCGGCAGGCAAAGTTCTCGCAGATATAGCCGGTTGCCTGGCCGTTGACTGCCCCCTGGCCGGCAGCCACAGGCACGAGCTCCCAGTTGTCGGCCTGATAGTCCGGGTCATTGTAGACAACCGTCGTCGCCGGCATAAAACTCTGCCCGGCCAGCGCCAGCATGGCCTGGACATTGGGATCCTGCTTCGCCCCGGCAATCACGATATGACTCGGCGGGGTCAGATAATAATCAAGGGCCAGCAAGAAATAGGTATAGGCCCGGGGATAGCGGGAGATCTCACTGCTGAAACAGCTGAACAGCTTTTCCGCCATGCCGATATACTCGGCATTCTCCGTCAAACGTCCTAACCGCAGCAGGGCCAGCGCCGCCACCGAATTGCCGGAAGGCATGGCGCCGTCATAAATCTCTTTTTGGCGCATCAGCAATTCCTCGCCATCGTTGCCGGTGAAATAAAAACCTCCGTTTTCCTGGTCCCAGAACAATTCTTTCAGATCGGCGCTCAGCGCAATGGCCTGACGCAGATATTTAGGGTTGAAGGTGGTTTCGTACACCTCAAGCAGTCCCCATAACATAAATGCATAATCATCGACATACCCCAGATAGGCCGCATTGCCCTCCCGGTAGCGGGCCAGCAGGCGTTTGCCGTCTTCCGCCGTCAGCTTGGCAAAAATAAAGTTAATGGCTCGCTCCGCCGCCTTGGCATACTCTTCTCTTTGCAGCACCCGCCCGGCTTTGGCCAGAGCGGCAATCATCAGCCCGTTCCAGGCGGTCAGGATCTTATCATCCTTAAAGGGATGGACCCGCTGCTCCCGTTCCTGGTACAGCCTGGCCCTGGCGTCAGCCAGCTTGGCTTCAAGCTCATTAATATCAAGGCTGTGCCGGGCCGCATAGTCATATAAATCCTGCTCAATCAGGTTCAGAATATTTTCGCCCTCAAAATTGCCGGCCGCGGTAACATCGTAGACATCCGCAAACAGCTGGCCCAGCTCTGGTCCCAGCACCGCCGTAATCTCCGCCAGCTTCCAGACATAAAACTTGCCTTCCACCCCTTCCGAGTCGGCATCCTCGGCCGAATAAAATGCGCCGCCCGGGCTGGTCATATCCCGCATTACATAGGTGATAATCTCCTCGGCAATCCGGGCAAAGTCCGGGTCGCCGGTGCACTGATAGGCCTCAACATAGGCATAACACAGCAGCGCGTTGTCGTACAGCATTTTCTCAAAATGCGGCGCCAGCCACTTGTTGTCGGTGGAATAGCGGGCAAAGCCATAGCCCAGATGGTCATAAATCCCGCCCCGGCTCATGGCATCCAGGGTTTTGACCACCATGGCAATGGCTTTTTTATCCCCTGTCCGCCGCCAGTGGCGCATCAGAAACAGGAGATTATGAGGGGTGGGAAATTTAGGCGCCGGCCCAAAGCCGCCATAATTCGGGTCAAAATCACTTAACAGCTGGGCCACAGCCTGCTCCAGCGTCTCTACCGACAACTGTCCCGGCTCCACCTGGGCCGGCCGGTGCTGTAAAGAATGAGCCAGCTTTTCGCCAATCTCCTCAATCTTGTCCCGGTTCTGGTCCCACTGTTCCTTCAGCATTGACAAGACTTCCAGCAGCCCCGGCCGCCCATACATCGCATGCTTCGGCAGATATGTACCGGCAAAAAACGGCTTTTTATCCGGCGTCATCACAATCGTCAGCGGCCAGCCGCCCTGTCCGGTCACCGCCTGGCAAACCGCCATATAGATATGATCCACATCAGGCCGTTCCTCCCGGTCCACCTTAACCGCCACAAAATAATTATTCAACAGCGCGGCAACGGTTTCATCCTCAAACGATTCCCGCTCCATAACATGGCACCAGTGGCACGTACTATAGCCACAACTAAAAAATACCGGCTTGTCTTCTTCCCGCGCCTTCGCGAAAGCTGCTTCACCCCACGGATACCAGTCTATTGGATTGTGTGCATGCTGTAATAGGTATGGACTCTTTTCATTGGCCAGGTGGTTAACGTGCTTAACCGTCACTTAAATCACCTCGTTTTCATAGCTACCATTTAGGATTTGCTTAGGTTGGGTTTTACATACGTTATATAATGGATAGTTATTATTCGTTAGGTGTTGTTTTTATTGTAATTGGTATGTTGTGGTAAGTCAATGTAAAGTTTATAAAAATTGAACATACCAGCATAACACACTCCAACTAATATGAATATAATATAGAATCCATTTCAAACCAGTGTTTTGTCAACCATAACATTTCATCTCTAAAACGTTTTGGAGTTTTGTCACATTCCTCAAAAAATTCTGGTTGTATCCACCACACTATTTCAATGCACCAAGAGAGTCGCAAAGCATTTGCAATATCAGATAATGTGATCGCTAAATATTGTGAATAACCCTTTTGAAAAGCGTATATCTTTTTAATGTTCATTTTATCTTCTTCCAGTGCAAAAGACAGTATCGCTCTTCCGATATCATGTAAAATATAACTCCAGCAATTGCGATCAAAATCGACGACAGCAGATACACAATCCATATTAAACAGAATGTTACCTGAATGAAAATCTTCATGAGCATATCCTTTGGAAAACTTGTCAAAAAATTCGGGACTTAACCGTTTCAAAATGGGCTCTAAAGCAAGTAAGGTTTGCCGGTATCCACTATGATCCTCCGATGAGCATTTATTTAATCTAGATCTAAACTTTTTCCACAGAGAATCCAGTGTATAGCCTCCAAAATGAGGTAAACTCTTCACTAACGGCTGTGGTAATTGTGAAAGTGCTCTATGCATTAAAGCACAAGTGCCTCCTAGACTATACATTTGATTTATTGATATTGAGTCGGAATTTTTAATGTCTCCTTTGCAAAATTCCATTACCATATATACCGTTTCTTCGTTTAACCAGCGGATTACTTGTCCTCCACTCTGCCATATAAGCGGACAAGAAAAGCCTTTTTTTTGAAGAAAAATCTGCCGTTGAAGTCGAGATTCGATTAATTTCAAATTCTTTCTGTCAAAGCGCTTTGTGCTATATTGCTTGATCAGTAATTCCCCTTTATCTGTAGAAACTTTCCATTTCTTATTGAGCAATCCTCCTGTTACAGGAGTAATTTGATTGTAAGTTAACCCATAACTGTTTTTTAAGTCAGCTATAATCCTGTTCTCCATACGATACCTCAAATAAATTTTAATAAATTTCCCCAGCCGAAAATATCATGGCATCATAGCAATTAAATGTTTTCATGAAATATCGCCCCAATTTTGAGATTTTTGTTTCTATATAGTGGCTTAAAGATTGCTAAAATATGATACATAATTAACTTTATATTGGCTGTGCGGAAATAAGTAATCATATAGATCGATAAAATAGTCATCTGTCATGCTTGCTATATAGTCAACAACTATTTGATTTGGTTCTTCTTCACGATACGGCACTACACATTTGAATCCTATTCTTATACTCTCAATAAAATTGATATGGTGTTTGAAAATAACTGAGTTCTTTATGTTGTTCTTTAAATCATCAAGTAGTTTCTTATAGATTTGTTCAAACATTGGTTGAATAGTATTATATGTTTCTCTAACCTCAGGATTCTTATATATATACTCATAATTCTGATTTTTAGACAACTTAAGATGATTATAATACTCTTCATCTAATTTTATGTAGTTTTTCCCATAGCTATTTTCAATAATATTTACAATCAAGTTATTAATGATCTCAGCATTTCTGTTTCCTAAAGGTCCTTTATCAAATCCATCATCTGAAGAAATAATCTTTGCCTTAAATGCATCTTGTCTATCCTTACCTATATATGCTATCATGTCACAAATTCTTACAACACATCCCTCTAATGTCGCCGGTATCATTTTTTTAATTGATGCCTGTTCAAGATATGCCAGTTCCACTATTTCATCAAATTGTGTAAAAGTATTTAATTCACTGGGGTAATACTCTTTTAGTTCAAATTCTCCATTATGGCATAGGATACCATCTAGCGTCTGAAGGCTAATATTATACGGGAAGATACCATCAAGCACACGTACACTATGTACATTATGATTAAAGTATCTTCCTGTTTCACTCAAGTATAATTCTTTTAAAAAGTCTTCACCTGCATGCCCAAAAGGTGTATGTCCTAGATCATGTCCTAGAGCAATTGCTTCAATTAAATCTAAATTAAGTCCTAAAACCTGCCCAATATTTCTTGCAATTCTTGACACTAATTGAACATGTAATGCTCTGCGAGTGATATCGTCATTTTTATAAAATGAAAAAACTTGAGTTTTATCTGCATATCTATTGTAATAAGCACTATGCATAATTTTATCAATATCTCTTGCAAACGCCGGACGCCATACCGTACTTTTATCCTTATTGTTGTCTCTGCGTATAACCTTATCGTTTCCAAACGACATATCGGGTTTATTTCTTTCAGCGATATCGTTTTGAATTCTATCCTGTAGTTTCTTACTAAGTTGCATATATTTTGCCATATTGCACCTTCTTTCTATTTTTTAAAAACAGGGCAGATAAATTTTTAATGATGAAAGTTCATAGTATCATGTGAAAATTCCATTATATCTTGCTATTGGGTAAGTGCAAACACATACATGTTTTTTTCTTATGCGGTATTATTAATTTTATATTCCTATAAAAGTACAAAACTCCTGCCAAATTAATACAAGTTTAGCAGGAGTTTCTCAGTTTCTTTTCTATTTATACAAAATTCTAGCCTTAAATCATTATCTTCACGATCATATACAATCCGATCAACCAACAGCTTAAATGCTCGATTCTGTTCATTGGGATTAATAGCAGTAGTCCACAATGCCTTAAACTCATCAATCCGCTTCTGAACCATTTCGGAGGACACTTGGGGACGTCAGACTGTGCGAAAACGGGTAACTTATCACAAACAGAACGCCATGAAAACCAAAAAATGATATAATAAAAGTAAGAAAAAATGGTTTGAGGTGTGCATGATGACGCGCTATGTCTCCCGTGGTACAGACCGGTATCAACTTAGCCTATTGCCGATGAGCTTGGATGAAATGGTTAGCGAAGACAACCCGGTACGAGTGATTGACATGCTGGTGGAAAGCTTAAACGTAAAGGCCTTAGGATTTAAATACGCAACCACCAAGGAAACGGGCCGCAAACCCTACAACCCGAGCGACCTGCTGAAACTTTACCTATATGGCTATTTCAACGGCATTCGAACCTCCCGCAAGCTGGAAAGAGAATGCACAAGAAATATTGAGCTGATGTGGCTACTGAAAGAAATAAAGCCGGACTATCGTACCATTGCTGACTTTAGAAAAGACCATATCGCACAGCTAAAAGATATCTTCCAACAGTTTTCTTTATTATGCAGTGAGCTCGGTTTACTAGGAAAAGAAATCGTAGCCATTGATGGCAGCAAGTTTAGGGCTAACAATGCCCGTAAAAAAAACATAACTAAGAACAAAGTGGCTAAAATGTTAGCCTACTTTGAACAAGCAGCCGAACGCTACCTGGAACTATTAGCGCACAGCGACGAGAGCGAAGGCGATACAGCTGTCGTAGTCAGCAAAGAAGAAACTGCAGACCAAACTGGCCAGAGCAACCAAGCGTATAGAAGAACTAAGGCAGCTCAAACACCAAATCGAAGAAACCGGCGAAGTCTCTTTGACCGATAAAGAGGCACGGCTCATGAGCGCCAACAACATGGGAATGGAAGTAGCCTATAACATGCAGACGGCCGTAGATGATAAACACCACCTGATCGTAGCGGTTGATATCACCAATAACCCGGCAGACCAAAGCCAACTTTATGAAATGGCATCCCAAGCAAAACAACAGCTGGGAGTCGATACCCTGACCGTGCTTGCCGACAAAGGCTATTACAACGGAGAAGACCTGGAAAAGTGTGAACAAGATCAGATCACAGCCCTAATACCGAAACAAACCCCCCCTTCCGCCACCGGTAATCCGGCCTATACCCTAGATCAATTCAAATATGACCCAGACAAAGACAGTTACCTGTGCCCGCAAGGTCAAATACTGAACCAGGTAAGCAAAGAAGATGCCAAGAAAAAACTCTATCGGAGTAAAGCCTGCAAAACGTGTCCCGAAAAGGATAATTGCACCAAAAACAAGCGGGGCCGGCAAATTATCCATGGAGACTACCAGGAAGTCATGGCGCGTACCGATGAGCGGATGGCCAAACAGCCCGAGCTGTATAAACAACGCCAAATGATCGTCGAGCACCCCTTTGGCACAATCAAGCGGGGCTTTGGCTATACATACTTTTTGCTGCGCGGCATCGAAAACGTGAGAGGGGAAGCGGTTATGCACTGCTTGGTGTATAACCTTAAACGTGTGCTCTCAATTTTGGGAACCGAAGAAATGATAGCGGCAATCCGAAGAAAGGCTATTGGCTTTTCTTTTGATTTTGCCGCTATTCTTCTTAACATTCGATTTTGGGGGCACTTAGCATACTGAAGTGTTCCTCTTTTCGCACAGTCTGACGTCCCCACTGTCATTAACACTTGATTAATTTCATATATAACTTTAGTCATAAGAGATGCTGTATCACCAAATAAACTTAGAGAAATTCGTTTTTCGTTAATTACATTGGCATATTCTTTGACAAACTGTTCTGTTTCAGTCAATAACTTAATAATATGTTCTCTGATAATACCAAGTTTTTTAATATTTTCGTAAGTAGTTGGAGCTTTGTAAGATGATTTCGTATTGTTGCAAAAACAATGATAATAAATTCTTTGCAGTAATGAGACTAAGAGTAGCTCCAATTGAATTTAATAATATCTTGATTTGATTATTAATATTATCGATATGACTCGATATTACAGACATTTCACGTTCTTCCATTAAATTATTAGTCTTTGTTAGTAATTTTAGTTTATAGTTAACTAGTCTCAGAAAGTATTCGTTTATATCCTTATCTGGAATACAGGATACTGAAGATCCATCAACAACTTGAGAATAATAATCTAAAAACTCTTTTGCTGTATAAACAACGCCAAATGATCGTCGAGCACCCTTTTGGCACAATCAAGCGGGGTTTTGGCTATACATACTTTTTGCTGCGCGGCATCGAAAACGTGAGAGGGGAAGCGGTTATGCACTGCTTGGTGTATAACCTTAAACGTGTGCTCTCAATTTTGGGAACCGAAGAAATGATAGCGGCAATCCGAAGAAAGGCTACTGGCTTTTCTTTTGATTTTGCCGCTATTCTTCTTAACATTCGCTTTTGGGGGCACTTAGCATACTGAAGTGTTCCTCTTTTCGCACAGTCTGTTGTTCCTTTTATTCATAAAAATAAAATATCCACCTCTGACACAATTTATCTTAATTGTATCAAAGGTGGATAGGTCATCGAATTAGGGAGGCGATCCGTGACCTCGCAAATCCACTCAATCTAGCCTGGATTCAGCCCAGCGTTCAACACCCCTTTGTAAAGGCCTGAGATATAATGATGTATCAGCCTGTTTCGCCTTTAGTATATGCTAAATCCATCCCATACCGGCAGAGCCGCAAAGACAATCAGCATTCTGAGGGTCAGGCCGCCAATGATCACACCCAGCTCGCCAATAATAACCAGCGGGGAATGAGCTCCGTGGATTTTGCTATCGGCTACAACTTCCATCAGGACAGCGTTCTCGGTATCCCCGGGCTTTTTTCTCCGGCTCAAAATTTCCTGTATATAAATAATAGCCGGCAGTACGAGGCCCACCACAAGGAACACGCCCCAAAAGGCGATCTGATACTTTCCTGAGATCAGGAGTTTCGCCGATTTGGTGCCAGTAGGACCATTAAACCCGTTTAGCATCATCATAATGAAGGACACCGCTATGATGATCTCCAGCACAACCAAAAACAGATGGAACTGACTGGCCCGCCCCTCTTGAAAAACTCCTTTTTCCAGCACTGGCGCCAGCAGCGAAGTGGCCGACAGGCCGGTTGACAGAGCTGATACAACAAAGAGAACGGGTATTATGTTGGAATTCCAAAAAGGAATAGCCTTGACAGCCAACAAAAGGAATCCGGTATAGGCAGCCGTACAAAGCGCCAGCAAGGTTCCGGCCCAGGTTAACACATCGGGGGCCTTTTTGTTTTTGAGCACAAAATAGAGCTTGATAAGTCCCACAAAAATAAAGGCTGACAAGATATAGGTTCCCCAGGTCATCATCGATGTAGAGTTGCTAACAAGGCCGAAGATGAGCCAAGGTTTCCTGAGCCCTTGCCCGAGATCAAAAACCAGCAGCAGAGTGCCGATGGCTACGGCAGGAGCCGCAATGAAATATCCTGCCCGGGTCAGACTCGGCGCTATGCCCAAAAAACCTTTTTCCGCCAGAAAAGAGGTGATGTACGCTCCGGCTCCCAAGCCGCCCAGGAATAAATATATAACGACAAGCCATTGCCAATGCTGTTCCATATCCGTAACCTCCTACACTTTCGGTATGATGACCCAGGATGGGTTGGTGATCGTGGGCGACGGAAGGCCTTCGAGGGTTGCAACCCCGCCTGGGATCTTTTTCAGCTCGGACAGTTTGCCGGAGAGCAGAGCTTTCTTCGGGCAAACTTCCACACAGGCAGGCTGCTGCCCTTGGTCCTGACGGCTGTAACAGAAATGGCACTTGGTGACCCGTTTGGTCTTTTGGCTATACTGAGGACTATGATAGGGACAGGCATACATGCAATAGCCGCAGCCTACGCACTTCTCTGCATTATGAAGGACGATACCGTCCTTCCGTTTGGTGTAGGCTGTAACCGGGCATACGGTCAGGCAAGCTGGTTCGGCACAATGGTTGCAGCTGATGGAAAGGAAATGCCCTTCATCTTCATCGCCGCCATTGTCCAAAACGCGTCGCCAATTCACCTGTTCATCCCGTGCTTCCTGGTTTGCCGACCGGCAGGCTCTCTCACAAGCTTTACAGTTAATGCACAATTCCTGGTTGAACAGGAAACCCAATTGCTCCGAACCCAAATCCTGGGCAATCGCGGACTTTGTCAGCGCGCTTAATGGCAAACCCATTCCTAAGGTAGCAGCGGCTAAAATACCGAGCTTTAAGGCATCCCGGCGACTGATGCGGTCACCAAACTTACTAAACACTGTCGAACCCACCTTTCTTAGTCTATATCCAGTATCATCAATATCCAATAACCCAGTTCGAGCGTAAAACTACTATAAGCAACAAAAGTGAGCTCAGCACCGCTAAACTGCCCCATTTATCGACCTTGATACTAAATCCAGCAGGTAAAACAAAGGGGTATCTCCAAGGATAATAAATCCTCTAGGGAATACCCCCACTTTTTATTCAGAATCTATTTACCGGTAATAGAGACTTCGGTTTTGTTCGCGTAGGCTTTCTGCAGAGCGTTTATAAAATCACCATGGGGGTCTTTTAGGCTGATCGTCGCGCCCGAAGTCACATCGACAAGAGCCTGTTTCTCAGCATCAGTCAGTTTGTCGTACTTTTCCTTGTCCTGGGGGTTGGTCATTTTGGCGGTCAGTGGTCTTCCATTTAGATCAGATGAATTTTTTGCAAACCACTGCTCAATTTCAGCTACGGTCTTTCCTTTGAAAAATTCCTGGTAAACTGCTACCTGCTCTGACCAGTTCATGCCATATTCTTTATCGCCTCGTTCACGCTTCGATTTCCAGGCAGCGACTTGCTTTGCTGCAGCATCGACCGTGTTGGCTTCTGTTCCTGCAAAGCCGGTCTGTCCGGGCCAACCCGAGAATTTGGGAGAACCCTGATGTTCGACATCGTTTGGCGAGAGCAACTCCAGACCGTCAAAGTAAACAGCGATAATTTTCCCGTCCTTGTCAAACAGCGCACTGCAGATGACATAGTTCAGGCTGTAGATAGTGCCGCCATTTTCGTCTTTTCCCGGTCCGACACGGAATATGGAGGATTGACCTACACCCTGGAATACTTTCATCTCTGTGGCAGATTGAGACTGGGCGGACTGGGCCGGTTGTGAACTTGAACATCCGCTCAAAACCAATAATCCTACAGACAGAGCTAAACCGGCAGTGATCTTTTTCATCTTAGACATCAGTTTTCCTCCTAGCACTTTTTTTGTGTGTAAATCTGCGACGAACAAGTTGCAGCTTGAATTAATTTACAAGTCTGTATTCATTTTCTTCGCTATTAAGTTTGAAAATTCCTTCAACTCCGTTAGTAATATATATTTTGTTATCTATTAGGACACTTGGGGACGTTCCTTTTTGTCAACTTTTTTTATTATCATCCCTCGGGATATACCTGTAGCTCACTCTATTTAGCCAATAGACAATCCTGCTCTTCCTTTTAACTGTCTTATAGCTGCATTGCGAACCAGTGAGTAACCCCCGCTATTGCATGAGGTTCACGGCCGCCTATGCATAGCTTTATCTTGCGGTAAATTTCTTCCTCAGACGGATCTTCAATTGCTTTAATCTCTCAAGAAAAAAGGTAAAATTAATTTTTCTTTAAATAAGTGCTGACGGTTAATTCCCAAAAGATTATATGGTAAAAGCCTGTATCACTCATCTTTCTAGTCCTGTCTGCCTATTTTATCACTCACTTTTATTCTACTGTATTTATGACAAAAAGGAACGTCCCCACTGTCATTATTTTAGCTTCTCTTGGCATTAAATCATCTCCAAACTAGTAACATCTATTTATTCTTGGGACAATGTACCTGTTCCCTTTGTCCCTTAAAGGTTATTTTTTTGTGAGTAGACTAGCAATTGCATTTCCTTGTGTGACGCCGGTATATGTTTATCAAACTTACCAAATGTGTCTTTAACCACTATTTCCCTTGCTTTAAAAATATCTTTCACTTCATCTATTGAATATAATCGAATACTTGAATCTGCTGCCAATTCATCAATTCTTGGTTTTTTAGCTATCTCTCCAAATTTTATGCTCCATCCTCCATATAGCATCCGTCGATTTTTTTTGTCCCAATGAAACTCTGGAAGCGAAAGCTCTTTCTCTCCAATATCCCAATTTCGCTTTGGAAAATGCATTTCAGCATGTTCTGCATTACATATATTCATAAAGTGCTTTCCATTCTTTTTAAGTGAATTTGCAATTAAATCAAATATCTTAAGATTCTCTTCATCGTTTTCAAGATATCCAATTGCACCATCTGCCATATTTAAAACAACGTCGAACTCATTTTCAAAAGAAATATCCCTTAAATCAGCACAGATAAATTCCGTATTCAATTTTTCCAAAGAAGAAATTCTTCTAGCTTCTTTTATATACTCAGGTGTAATGTCAACACCAACTACTGAAAAACCTCTTTTTGCGAGTTCTATTGCATGTCTACCAAAACCACATGCTAAATCCAAGATTCTTTCGGTTCCTGATAACTCCATAATATCAACAATAAAATTGATTTCATCTTTAGTATGTTCAACCCAAGACATATCTTGAATATCAAGTGACCATATTTTTTTATACCATTCTGGGCTGGGTTTATATAAAATATTCATTAACGCCCCTCCTCCTGAAACCATAAAAAAGCCATAGCTTTATTTATAGCTATGGCTCTAGTTCGATATTTTACTTATTTTTCCTGCACCAAGATAGGTTGCCAGTTAGGAATTGTCCAATCGCTGGACAGACGATTAACGGGGACTACTTTCCAAGTGTTTACGGCTCTTGATCTTTTCAATGACCGTGGGATATAATGAAAAATCCGTGTGGGGCAAAAATTTGGCCGCTGACATTTTATTCAGGAAATCCGGCGCCTCAGCTAAGGAAAGATAGATTATACTGCTAATTAGATCTTCTACAACCAACAATTGATCTGCATCTTGTAACAACTTGCAGGCTCCTTTTATAGAGCCATTTCCCATTTGAACAAACCTCTCTCGGGGCAGGTCGGGATATAACCCAATGGTAATTCCTGACTCAATATTTATGTAGGTTCCAAAAGCTCCGGCCAGATATACCCGTTGAATCTTATCCGGTGTAATATTCAATGCCTCTACTAAAAACGCTACCATGGTGTTCGCTGCCGCTTTTGTATCCATAAATCTTAAAATGTCAGCCTGACTGAATATTAAGTCTTCATGTAAGGCTGATTCGTGCTCCCATGCGTAAACAATGACATATTCTCCGTCCCGCCTAAGGATTCGCTCTGATCTGCCGGGAATAAACCGACCCGAGTAATCAATCCAGCCTGCCAGCAACATTTCAGCAAGAAGGTCAACAATCCCTGAACCGCATATACCCACTGGCTTTGCCTTCTCTATGGTAGTAATCTGCAACTGATTTTGAACAATCTGCACCGAATCTACCGCCCCTGCTTTTGCCCGCATTCCCTGCTTGCTGATACCGCCTTCCAAGGCAGGTCCTGCCGCGCCCGCAGCTGAAAACAGAAATTCCTTGTTGCCCAAAAGCATTTCGCCGTTTGTGCCAATATCCATATAGAGAGCCAGTTCACTTTGTTCATACATCTTGGACGCCAACAGCCCGCTGATAATATCGCCGCCTAAATAATTAGCTGTAGAAGGGAAACAGTATACTAAGCCATTAAAGGGTAAGCCGATTTCACGGCCAGCAAAGAAACCGGTCCGGTTAAAAGCTGGCGTATAGGGAGTATAGAAAACAAACCAAGGGTCAATCCCCAACAGAAAATGAATCATGGTAGTGTTGCCGCCGATAATAAATGTGCCGCATTTGTCCGGAGAAATGCCTGTGGCAGTTTGAATTTTATCCATGAGTTCAATAAAATTCAGCAGTGTACATTGCTGGATTTCCCTTAAATGGGCATCATTATCCTTAACGTAAACGATGCGGCTAAGGATGTCCTCACCAAAACGGACTTGATGATTGACCCCGCTTTCTTCACACAAAATATTTCCAGTATTCAGATCGATCAGCTGCATAATAACCGTTGTGCTCCCAAGATCAGCGGCATAAGCAAAATTCTTAGCTGAAGTATTTCCCCGCTCAAGGTTTACAATTTCCCAGGCAAAACCCTTTTGTACTAAGGTGACTGTGAGCTTCCAGTCAAAATCCCGCAGCAGCTTATAGGACAATTTAATGGTTTCAATAGAAATCTGAACCTCTCCATACTCCGGTTTTAAAGCCTGACGGATTCTGTCAATATCGGCCACAAAATCTCCGTTACCCGGCGTTCTCAATTCAAGGTATATCTTTTTACAAATTACATTCTTCATAAGTCTTCCTCTTCATGTGAATTATGTGACATACTACCACCTAAGAGGTGGCGGCTTCTTAGGATTAGGGCTTCTACTGCTTGAAGGCGAATTAGTGCTCAGGCGGCAAATAACGTCCTGCAAATTCCAATTTAGCCTTTTGCGATTGTTCCATGACAAAATCCGACTTTCCATAGGTATAGGCATCACGGTCATGTTCAAACCGCTCTTTAAGACCCAGCTTCAACGCCTCATATTGCCGTACAACATTAGAGTATTGTCGCAGATAGTCTCGAAAATAAAGTTCGTTCCAATCTCCCAACGGCTTCACATGAAGATGGTATACCTTTTCGGCAAAGCCGTTGGGCAAATATCCTTTCCCCAGATCAAGCGTTCTTTGTTTATCAGCTTTCTGCATTAGAATCCAGTCATCGTTCTGCAACAGCTGAGCAATGTCATTCACAGCACCGTCTTTAGGTAATTCCAATAGAATATCAATGGTTGGTTTCGCAATAAGCCCTTCGACAGACGTGCTGCCGATATGATTGATACGACAAATATCGTAGTCATGCAGGATGTGCAGTAGCCGCTGCTTTTCCTCGGCGTACCACGATTGATAATTGGGGTTATGGTCTTTAAGAATAATAGGATAAAGCTGCCACAATTCTTCTACACTCATTTCTTTCATGCCATCGCCTCCTAATTCGTCTTTTAGCCCAGAGGGACACAGGAGAGGGACACAGGGACAGGTTCATTGTCCCCTTCGTCTGCGTCTATACTCTATCTATTACCCTTTTTGTTATTTCTGTAACGCTTGCTAATTATAAAGATCTATAAGTTTACATGGGATAGATATCATTTATATAATTTGGTGTGTTTCTAATTGTCCCGAAAGCATTATATAAAATCCAAATTTCTTATAAAAAGGCAATAATGCTTCTGTAAATATAACTGAGATCATATATATATTATCTTCTTTCAATTTTTTTATTGCCTTATTCATAAGACTTGTTCCGACTCCTTTCCCTTGATATTCAGGGTTTACCATAACATCTTGAATATAAGCATCTGTAGTACCATTACTTACAACATCTAAAAATCCAATAAGTTTACTTTCTTCATAGCAGCAAATATAGAAATATGATCGCTTTAAAGAAGTTTTATAACAATCTTCCATACTGTTCCAACCAACAGATTTTCTGAGTTTGGAAATATCTTTTACAGAAACTTGTGATGAAAATTCATATCGCATATAATTTGACCCTCCAAATATCTATGTAGCTCTCTTTATGGCGAATAGACGAATGCCAGCGGCACTCGTCTTTCTAGCCTTAAATAGGAAGCAATTAATGAGAAAAATGGACTCGTTTGCCTGCTGTGGGCATTTCAAATGCTTGGTAGGAGAAAGTAACCACCACTGCACTTTAATCCTACCGCTGCTGCAGGAAGGTTACAAACTCCTGGTGGATATAGCCGCTGTCCCGCAACCCCTGCTTGTAGGCGATGTCCGCCGCCTGGCCTGATTCCAGGGCTGTAAATGACTCCAATTCCATGACCAGGTCAATCAATTCCGGATACTGGTCCTGCAGTTTTCCGGCCAGCTTCAGCAGACGGTGCAGGAGGCCGCTGACCTCATGAACCGTCTTACGGTAGTCGGCATCATTGGTTTCGGCCAGTTTGAGGATATTGTCCACCCTGGTAAAGATATACTGATTAAAGGCCTCATTTAAGATGTTTTGCAGCATAAGACGGTCGTCCGGTTCTGCGCCGGGCGGCGGTGGCTCCCGGTCCGGCGCTGCCGGCAAAACAGATGTTGGCTGGGGACCCGCGGCTGAACCGGAACCCGTTATTTCATCAGACATACATATACCCCCTATATTTAGACTGCGGCCATTATTGCCGTCAGCTTTTTTACAGGGGGAAATTAAAAAGAACGCATGCAAAGGGTTTACCCTACACATGCGTCCTGTTTCGATGTCTGTTACATACTCAACGCTAATAAGCCGGTATACCCGGCCAAACAACCAGGCGGCCACAAACCCGTAGGTCCTGGTCTGGTCTGCCTGCTGCTCAGTAGCTGATGAGGCTAGTCCAAATCATTTGCTGCGTCCAGTCGCACTCACAGCCCGACGCGTCTGCGGCAACAGCTATTCCTCCCGCGCTCCCCCGCTTGTGCCGCAGTAGAAGAGCGGTGTATAATAGAAATGTCGTCGTGGACAGCTTGGCTGTTACGTGTAGGTGTGTGTGCACCTTGCGCGGGCCTGGAAGTGCGCTAACACTTTCAGGTCACGTCGACTTTTTAATTTCCACCTATTTCTAATTATAGCCTGTTTGCGGTAAAATGCAAGTACAGATGAGCCGGCGGCAGGAAGTTTCTACAAAGACAATCCCTGGTAAAAAGGCTCTCTTGGTTACTTCGCCAAGCGTACCGTTGCCTATCGGTTTGCTTTTCCTGCTGCATAAGCTTGTGATAAAAGTTGTTGATTATTAGCCGCGGTGTTGGGGTCTCCGCCGCCTGTTACTAAAATGGTATCAACCACATGTAAGTTAAACATCTTAAGCAAAGCTTCATTGATTTGAAAGGCTGCCTGAAAAGACTGCGCGTTTGGATCTCCTTGCGAATAAACCATGATCAGGCTTTTAGCAGCATACCGCGGCTTAAAGGTTTCATCAAACAAGCCGCAGAGTCTATCCCATAACAGCTTCATTTGCGCTGTAACCTGGCAAATGTATACCGGCGAGCCGAAAACCACAACATCCGCATCGACAATATGGTTAAACATGATCTGGAAATCGTCTTGCATGACGCAGTGTCCGGTCTTGCGACAGACAAGACAGCCTTGACAGGGTTTGATATTCATATCATAAAGATTAAAAATAGTTGTTTCGGCACCGGCAGCTTGTGCCCCGCGAATAACTTCTTTAACAAGGGTGGCCGTATTGCCTTTTTTTCTTGGACTCCCTATAAAAGCAACCACTTTTTTCATGCTGTAACCTCCATCAAAAATTTCTTTATCCTGCATTGACTTTGACACTTCAGTTACCCGTGCCGTAGTATTTTCTGTTCTTATGTGGTCTGCCGTTTACAATAACATTTTTTCATAGATACAATGCCTCCCCTCTTTAATCAGCATTGTATTTATACTACCACTTGGTTTATCATAGTAATAGATATGTATTTATACTAGTAGTATAATTGCTAGGATAGAGGAAGGAAAGGTTTATGGATAATGAAAAGCAACGACATAAAGAATTAGGAGATTTTTTAAAATCACGCCGGGCAAAAATTTTACCGGCACAGGTTGGCCTGCCTGCAGGAATGCGCCGTAGAACTCCCGGTCTTAGAAGAGAGGAGGTGGCTCTACTTTCAGGAATCGGTTTAACATGGTATACGTGGATTGAACAGGGACGTCCTATACAGATATCCTCACAAGTACTTGAAAGTTTAGCCAGAACCTTGATGCTTGATAGATATGAAATCAACCATCTTTACACTCTTGCTCAGCATACGCCACCGGCCGGTTTTCCTCTTGGCACTGACACGGTTAATCCCATGCTGCAGCATGTGCTGGACAACTTAGCATTTTCTCCGGCAATCATTCTTGATGTCCGCTTTAATGTTATTTCGTGGAATAGAGCCGCTGCCAGAATTTTGTTCGATTACGGTAAGATTAATGCCTCTAAACGTAACCTGCTGCGAATCATGTTTACAAATGACGAATATAAAAAGACAATTGCTGGCTGGGAGTTCGCAGCGCAAGAGATGATTGCCAGCTTTCGTACAGTCTATGCAAAACTCGTCGGCGATCCATGGGTTGAGGATTTTATAAATGAACTCAGGAGCGAAAGCAAAGAATTCAATACGTGGTGGTCCATGCACGACGTCAAAAAAGATGCGGGGTTATTAAAGACTATCAACCACCCGGTATTAGGTCAATTGAAGTTTGAGTTTACCAGTTATATGGTTATATCTGATTCTAATTTAAAACTGTCTGTACTCACCGCTATTCCCGGGTCAGATACAGAAAAAAAGATAAAACAATTTCTAATGAGCTAGCTCATTACATACACCATCAAAGTCTCAATGTACTTAAAGCGATTTGAACCATATTGGGCTAGCACATTTGGGGAACGGTCTTTTTTGGCAACTTTTTCGTTACACTAGTCCTCGGAAATTCCTGTAGCTCGCTCTTTAGCTGACGGCTTTATAGCCGGATATCGAATTGCAACGTCGCAAACTGCAATCTGGTAACTGGCACTATTAAGGTTGCTGTCAAAAAAAAAAAATGACCGCTGATGGACTCGCACTCCACAGCGATCAATGGACACCTTTGACACTCGGGGACGCTCCCCTTTTGTCAACTTTTTTTCGCTACTCTAAGCCTCGGCTATCCCTGTAGTTCGCTCTATTTGCGAATAGACCATCCTGCTCTTTCTTTTAACTGCCATATAGCAGTATTGCGGGCTAGTTTGGTAACCCTGCCATTTCATGAGGCTCACGGCCGCCCATGCATAGCTTTATCTTACGGTATACTTCTAAACGTCCCCATTGCCAATCCTGGGTCTCGGTCATCGTTCCTTTAATTATTATGGTTAGTATCAGTATGACCAACCAGCTTCAGCGGATTCAGCCATACACCCCCAATGCAGGTTTGCCCGTTTTCTTGCACCAGTACCGTACGGATCAGCACTGGCTCTGCCGTTTGCGAAAAAACGCCTTTGTAGTTAACCACCATATAACCTTCGCGCAATTCAATGCTCATTACTTCTTTCGTTTTGTAGCTACCGAATTTCTCTTTAAAGTCACTCGCCATTTTCTTAAACGCACTTTCAGAAATCGCCGCTTTCATCTTTTCGCTTAGGCGACTTTGAAAACGGCCATAATCTTCGTCGTTAAACGCCTGCATCATTTGCTCTGTTAACGGTTCCGCCACCTGTTCAATATTTTTTTCATACTGCCAAAAGTCAGCTGGTTCCGCGGCTAATGCACCGCTGCTCAGCAGGCAGCACAACATAAAGACGCCTATCATCGCCATAATCTTTTTCATCTATATCCCCCTCTTCTAGTAGTTTGCACCGATGCTGCTGAGTCTTCCTGGTTTGAGCAGATTTCATCAAGTACAATACATACACTTTCCCTATTGTCAAGATATTGGCTACAGAAAACAAAACTCCTGCCAAATTAATACAAATTTAGCAAGAGATTCTCTTTTGACATCATTTAATTATCTTATATGAAACTCTAATCTTAAATCATTATCTTCACGCTCATAAAACAATCCGATCAATACAGTTTAAATGCTGATTCTGTTCACTTGAATCAATGGCACTTAACCACAAAGCCTTAAATTCGTCAATTCGTTTTTGAATAAGTGCTGCTGGTTAATTCCCCGAAAAATTATATGGTAAAAGCCTGTAGCACTCATCTTTCTGGCCTGTCTGCCCATTTTATCACCTCACTTTTATTCTACTATATTTATGACAGAAAAGGAACGTCCCTGTGTCAGAGCTGTACTCCATATCTCTTCTTATCACTTTTTTCTATGTGTTAACTGCCCAGATAACGCTTTCTTTAGTATGACCTCTTGAAATGCTTTATCATGTTCATAGGCGATAGATTCTTCAAAGCTTTTACCATAATTGGAGATTAGATAGTTTTTTGTGAAAACCAGAGTGTCTAACGGGGCTAATAGGATACTTTGAGCAATTTCAATAGCTCTTTTTAGGGCATTGCCAGAGATTACATGACTGACTAAACCAATCCTGTACGCCTCCTGGGAGTCAATCGTCCGGCCCGTTAAACAGATATCCCGGGCAATACCTTCTCCTACGATGGACCGTAAAGGCGTTATAAAAGGAGGGGCCCCAAATCTGATTTCCGGATGCCCAAACGATGCACTATCGGCGCAAACTCTAATGTCGCACAAGAGAGCCAGGTCAAAACCCCCTCCTAAAGCAGGACCATTCACTGCAGCGATAAGCGGTTTCGAAAAATTCCATAAATCCCTGTGATATCTTGCTGACGAATCATATAAGTCCTGAAATTTTTCCTGTTGCGCAAATTCGGCTAAATCAAAACCAGAACTGAAACTAGTACCCGCCCCTGTTACGATGCCGACTTTAATATTATCAAGTTCTTTCCATTGGCCGAGACAATCGGTTATTTCTCTCCTCATTTGAATGGATATTGCGTTTTGCTTGTTTGGACGGTTTAGTGTGATTACGCCAATACCAAGTTCTGCTTGTTCAACCTTAATACATGAATACACTCCATATCCCTCCTGATTAAAAATTATTAGTTAATACAAAGACACTTACCCGAAATCCTTTCATGCCGCGCAATCTAAATAGCTAGATAATTATTAGCCAGCTAATAATTATAGGGAAAAATTACGCTTTCATAAAAGGTTCACTTATATGACATGGGCACCCACAGCAGCATCTCATTTTACCCACCGACAAAACAAAACGGATGCGGTATTATCTCAACAAAACCTGGAGTTTTCGCACAGCCTGACATCTCCATTGTCAATATCATACTAGGTCTCACCATTATCCTATCTTACTTGCTACGTCATCACTTCCCAGTTGGGTATCCGGCATGGGGAATTTTACCAGAATGCTTGTTCCTGCTGGACTGCTTTCTATGGTTATAACAGCTTTATGCCTTTCGGCTATGCTATAACAAACAGCTAAACCCAAGCCTGTCCCACTATCTTTCGTAGTAAAAAATGGAGTCCCAATCCTTTTTAATACCTCCTGCTCTATTCCTGTCCCTTGATCTTGCACCTGTAATACCACCTCGTTGTTAAAGAGATATGTGCTGATAGTCACCTTTCCTTTACCAGTCATTGCTTCAAACCCATTTTTCGCCAAATTCACAATCAGATGCCGCATTTCTCTTTCATCTAATGGCAGATCGGGAATATCTTGCATCCTTATATTAATTTCTTTTTCACTAAGCAAGCCCTCTGCCTTAATTGCCGGGTGCAGCGCCGTCAAAATCGAGTTAAGATTGGTTGGTCTCAGCTCTATCGCTTTATTTTCCGCTAATATTACCATTTCACTAATTAACGAATTAATTTGATCTAGTTCGCCAATAGTTAAGAGTATGTACTCCTGGTAGCCTGCCAAATCCTTCTTCCTGCTTAAAAACTGTAGAAAGCCACGAACAGAAGTCAGCGGATTGCGAATCTCGTGGGCAATTCCTGTCGCCATCTGACCGGCTAAACTCAGTCTTTCTTTCTCTAGCCTCTTCCTATCAGTAATATCAATAAAAACGGATAATACATGCGGCTTATCGTCAATATTGACTATTTCGCTAAAAAGCAATCCCGCCCGTCTTTCTCCTGCTTTAGTACAAATTGTTACCTCCAAATTGCGAACTGTTTTCTCTGCCTGTAACACATGTGCTATATGATAGTGTCCTTCGTTAAAAACTGGCATTTCATTGATTTTTTTGCCAACTACTTCTGCCCGGGAATAGCCGAACATGCTTAAGAAACTATCATTAACATCAATATAGCGTCCGTCTTCTATCATTTTAAGAATCATGGGACTTGGGTTAAAATGAAAGGCTGTTGCAAATCGCTCTTCGCTTTTTTGCAGTTCTCTTTGGGCGATTCCTTTTTCCAATTGATTTTTGCGGGTATTGATAACATTGTTTGTAACAAAAATGAAACACGCGGCCCCCATCGCATGAGCGATAATCATAGGTATAGCAAACCGCTTGACAAGCTCGACTACTGTATCCTGCCATTGTCCCATGACTAGAGTCAAAGTCATATGAAAAACTTCAAAGCCAGCAGCGAATATTGCCGCATGAAGCGTTCGCGGCAATTGTCCCTTTTTCCATTTATGTACGAGACCGCCGCTTAATCCGGCAAGCAGTGTTGCTAACACGGCCGAGCCAACAACTTGGGCTGCCCAAGCATATCTATACATATCAACTATTCGATAGGCAATGCCAAACAAGGCTGCCCCCATTCCCACTATTGGCCCTCCCAATAAACCGGCTAGCATTGGTCCTAAAATCCTAACATTAGCCATGCCACCGGCAGCAGCAGCATATAGCGAAAATAATCCAAAAGTTAGTATCAATAAAGCCTTGTTTTTAAACGTGAGTTTTCCTTCAAGTATTTCGCAGTAATACCGCCTATGACTCAACACATAAGCTATAACCATGATGACACACATATTACTAATTGGAGTTGTTATGTCATTAAATAAATCCAAAATTACTTCCCTCCTCGTATTGAGTAGGTTGTATATTGCGCCAAAATACATCAATAAATTACACTAATTGTTAATTCATTATATCCGTTGAATTCCCCTTGTAAATTTTTGTATTTTATTTCAATATTTTTAGACATTAATGTCTAATTTTAAGCTCCTTGCTTCGCTATACCATTTTTTACACAAACATTCCTCTCCTAACACTGTTCTGTCAATCTGCGCAAATTTAAAAGCCACAGCTACTATAAAAGAATAGCCATGGCTCACTCCTGCGTTAAATTGGATTAGACCCCTATCTAAATTCCATTTTTTCTATCACATGCCGTTATCGATTGTCCTGTAAACCTAGATAAATTCTAACTTTTATACCTTTGTATTGTCTTTCATAACATGCCTTAAAATATTAATCGTAATTTAGTCAACACACTAAATAATGTTCTAAATAAAAATAGATAGGAAGTTAAACCCCCTACCTATTTTCGCACCATCCCTATAGCATTTGATACACGACAATCTCAAACAACCTATTCCTAACTCAATGAAATTTGATTCGCCTGAACAATCTCCAGATGGATCACTACTAGCTGAAAAAACTTGTTTCAAACAGTCCTTACCAATACTTTTGATGAGAGGATAAAAATCGATTAACGGTAAACAAAAAACACTATCCTAATCCAGAATTTAAACCACTTGACCACTTCAGAAAACTCTAACTCTGAAATACTTGGGCTTTGATTTCCAGCTCACTATAAGGGATGGTGCTTGATAAAATAATAACATAGGCCAAGTAAAATTGCAAGTTCACTATTATAATTTTCAGGGTAAATTTTTCATTCACCATGGCCCATTAGCAAGATTGTTCCTTTAATAGACTCTAGGGGACGTCAGAATGTGCGAAACAAAACAATGTAAATACAGTTAACTTTTGGCACTTGTATACAGCGATGATTTTTGTTCTGCAATATGAGAGAATCTCGAAGCAACCATTCACAGGAGGGACGCCCCACCCATTATCCGCATTTTTTCGGGGCGCAAATATCGTATAATTCCACTAAGCTTGTGACTGTGTATGTACTTTGAATCTCAGCAGAACATGTTTGTGACTTTCTGTTAATCCAGCAGGTATCAATGCCTGACAGGAGGCCGCCTTTGATATCGGTATGTAATGAGTCGCCGATGATAAGTGCCTCCTTTCTATCAAAATCTTTAATATGCTTCATCACGTAATTGAAAAATTCTTGTGATGGCTTTTGAGACCCAATGCTTTGCGAGTCAAAAATGTCTTCAAAAAATTCATATAAGCCGGACTGCTGCAAGCGTTTTATCTGAGTTTTGGTGATACCATTAGTAATAACAAACAGTCTATGCGATACAGATAAGCTCTGGCACACTTCCAATGCACCTTCCATATGCTGACAGCCATTGCCCAAAAGCTCTCTATACATATTTTCCCATTCAATGCCATCCACAGCTTTTCCCAGTTTTAACATAGTCTTGGCAAATCGTGAGTTTAACACATCCGTTAGTGCAATATTTCCATTTTCATAATCAGTCCACAGTTGTTTGTTGACAGCATGATATACCCGAAACAGTTCATCCGAAAAGGTATACCCCTGTTGCTGAAACAATTTGTTTAACGAATCGATTTCATTAGCACCGAAATCTAACAAGGTATCATCTAAATCAAATAAAAGTATTTTATAACTCATTTTCCTCCCCCTAACATATAAATAATCTTTTACATCATCACATTTTCTAAGTTAATTTACTCTATTGCCTGCCGGCTACTATCAATTCAAAAACACGGGGACAGGGAGATTGTTTGGGATTACACCAGGCAAATTCTCACTATCTGACGATTTGTCTACGGCTCCACAAAATTACTTTGCATATTCTGATAACGTCATTATCCTAATATAAATTCATGCTCCTCAACAATAAGACCATCTCGGAAATAAAATATATCACAGGATCGTTCCCCAAGGCTGTTTTTCAAAATAGCAGTAATTCTTTGTCCATCAGAGCTTGTATACAGGGCTTCACAAACAAAAGTGTTATTACTGTCCTTATACGCGGCCATCATGGCCGCTACATATGCTTCCGCGTTATTATAAACGATTGTTGCTTGTTTAGAATGTAAAACCCATACTACATCTGGAGAAAGAAAGCGCCGGTATTTTTCCCAGTCACGCTTATTCTCGGCCTCGAAAAAAGCGCGTAATATGTCCACTGTATCCACAACATCACCTGTCCGAATTTAAAATGCAATGACAACGAGATAATATTTCCGGAAAATGCATTTCCCTAAAATGGCGGGAGAAAATCAAGTATCACTTTCATCAGAGTAAACACCAGCGCTCCCCAGATTGTCTTGAGCAGCCGTTGCTGAGCCGTCAGGCCTTTGCGTAGCAAGGGCAGCACGTAGTACATAAAGGCTCCGAAAACCAGAAACGTAATTATATAATTGCCAAATTGTCTCATGGCATTAACCTCCCAAAAAAGCCCGCACTTTCCAGATGCTCCGGCGATTACATTATGCCACCTTTTATGAGCTAAGGCAACAGGGTGTCCCAACATCCTTTGCTTGAGAGAATCCCTGGCGTACTACCAGAATTTTATTTGCAGCTGATTAACAGCAAGGGCGGCGGATAAAGGGGATTGTATTGTAAATAACGAATTGCTATAATAAGGAAATAAAATTTATTTTTAGAAAAACTGTTGCGAAGGAGGTGAAGTAAATGAGAAAGCCAGTTATTATCTTTATGGCTCTTATCGCCGCCCTTCTTATCCTATCTGCAGGCTGCACCCGGCAGGAGCAGTCGGACAACAATACGGCCACGCCACCGCCAGCGGCAAAACTGCTGCTGACACTGGAGGAGCTCGCCGCCTACAATGGTAAAAACGGCAACCCGGCCTATGTGGCTGTTGACGGTGTGATCTACGACGTAACCAATCTTCCTGCCTGGAAAAATGGCGAGCATAACGGCTACCAGGCTGGACAGGATCTCACGGATATAATTAAAAACAAATCTCCCCATGGTATAAGCAAGCTGTCGAAAGTGCCGATAGTTGGGTCTGTAGCCAAATAAGATAACGAGGTGAAAAAATGTATCAGGTGCTGGGGTGGACGAGTGCCGTCCTGTTTTTAACCGTCACAGCTCCCTATTGGCTGCGGCGATGCAACCAATTTGTCCCTGTACTCACAAGAGAAACGCTCAATCACTGGACGAAACTGCTGCGGCCGCTCCACAAGCCGCTTGGCATTATGCTGATGATAGTCCCGCCGGTTCACGGCTATCTTGTCCTGGGTGCATTGCGACTTCACACCGGCAGCCTGGCGGCGACCATGCTCATCCTCACGGCCATTTTAGGAACGCTGTTCTTTTTGACCCGCAAACCCGTCTGCTTTACCTTTCACAAACGTGCGGCCCTGCTGTCCGCCATCCTGATACTGCTGCACCTCCTTGCGCCCGGTGCAGTCAGCTATCTTTTCTGACAGTTTGCCTGCCGCTTATTCCGGGGATGCCTAATGCTGCACAGGCAGTTATCGTTATCCATAGTAAAGAAGCCCCGTAAAGCCTCTGACTTGATACGCATAGCGAGGCTACAAGCTCAGTCCCAAGACTACTGAAAAAGCCGCCCAACTGCATAATCTTTCCGGTCAGCCCCGACAAGGGGCTCTTTTTTATGGCATTTTTGGTCGCTGAAAGTAAAAAACTGCCTTCTATTGCAAAGGCAGTTTACGGTAAAATATCTTTCTCAAGGAGCAGTTTTCTCAACTAATTCACAGCTTTCCGAGCAACTGGTGTCTTCACTGTCACAACGCGATTCTTCACAAACCAAAACTTCCTCAACTTTGGGTTTATCCTCTTCGTTATACACCGGCCCCACTCCTTTCACTACTGTAAAGATATATATTATTAGCACTACCTAATAATACCTTCCGAATCATAATAATTAGAAATGTTTATATAAAAATTACCAGGAGTCAACTTGCAATTTTCCATTGTTTCAGCAATTAACATTTGTTATTATTTAGTAATTTAAATATACACTAATCGCTGATAAAGGTCAATACCCTTCAATAGAGTCCCAAATAACTTTATTGAATACATACTTTTATCCGCTTTTCCTGCCCTTACAGCGCCAGGGATAACAGCATTACAACAGACCTCTAATAATGCTAACTAAAACCTATGTTCTTAGTTAGCATCCTCACAGCCTGTTCTGCCGCTGGCCAGGGGCGGCACCGGCTCCTGCTCCCATAAGGGCGCTCCTGCCGAAGTCAGCTAGGTTACTATTTGTTATCTGACAGCATTAATTTAAGCCCTAAACCGGCAAATATGGTTCCCGCTGCCCAGCGGCAATATTGCTCCAGCTCGCGTTTGGCCACAAGCCAATTCCCCACGCAAGCCGACGCTTGGGCGTAAAGAATAAGCACCAGCAAACCAAGCACAAAGAATATAAGCCCGTATAGCAGCATGGTAAAAGCGGCAGACTCGCTGTTGCCATCAATAAACTGGGGAAAAAAGCTGATAAAAAATATTGCTGTTTTCGGATTTAATGCCGAAGTAAAAAAGCCCTTTACAAACAATTTTGCCGCAGGCTCTGCTTTCCGTACCACAATATCCGCCGCGGCCAGGGCTTTACTTCTCCATGTCTGCACACCCAGAAACAGCATATATAAGGCCCCGCAAATTTTTATAATGCCATATAACGCGGCCGATTGCTGCAGGATAACAACCAACCCCAGTGCGGCCAATAATGCATACAGCAGGTCTCCCGCACTGGCGCCAAACGCTGAAATCAAAGCAGCCTTCCGGCCTTGCGTTATCCCCCGCATCATAACATACAGGGTGTTCGGCCCCGGCATCAAGACCAAGACCAGGGATGCTATGATGAATAATACCAGGCTGTGCAAATCAATAGACATAAAAATACCTTCTTTCTCTCCGGCCGATACCGTAAGCAAGAGCGGTAGGCTCTTGCTGCTTACAAATAAAGTGCTTTTCTAAAATGCCGTGGCGTAAAGCCGTGAATTTTTTTAAATGCATGCGTAAATTTGCTATGGCTTTCATACCCCAACAGAGTGCCGATATTCTGAATGCTCATCTCATCATGGGATAAGAGCCGCAGAGCATAATCCATTTTTCCCCGCCGTACATATTCACTAATCGTCATCTTGTAGCAGGACTTGAACAGCTGGCGCAGCCTGGTGGTGCCCATCCCGGCCAGCGCGGCCAGCTGCTGAACGGTTGGCGGGTTCAGGATATCCTTATCCAGTTCAGCCTTAACCTGCCAGAGAAATTTCTTGTTCTGATAGGTAATATAATTAACCCGTCTTGTTTTCTGGTACCTTTCCGCATAACCCTTCAACTCTACACTATGCAGGATAAGACCAAGAATTTCAATAACTTTGCTCTCCAGGTATATCCACGGCGCCACTCCATCCCGGATAGTAAGTTTGAGCTGTTCAAAGGCCAGTGTTATTTCCGGCCTGTTGTAATAACTGCTTGGCCAGGTCAACGCATCGGCGATAGTAAGCGGTTCTGTCCAGCGCCGGTCCTGCAGATACCCCGCCAGAAAGTCGGCGAAAATCCAGGCGCAGGTATAGCGATGGTCCGCTTCACAGCCGTAAATCATTTTAAACGGCTGCCCCTGATTAACCAGTAAATGAATACCACGCTCCAGCCGTCTGGGCTTTTTGCCCCGCTCCCCAATCGTAATATCGCCGTAAGCCAGGGAGCACAGCCACAGACCGGGCTGCTCAATCTCGTACACACGGGTAACAGGCTGGCGCAGCGTAAAATAAGCATTGGTAAGAACCAGACCGGGTACAGGTCTGATATCCACCAGCCAGCTGTTGCCGTTTTCCGGCGGCAGGCCGTAGCGTATACCTTTGCCCCAATTGCTGGCGGTGCAGCCAAACTGCGCTGCTAAGCCGGCATTGCCGTTAAAATACTCATCTGTCCCCATTTTTTCACCTTTTCCATCGCCTCCGTCAGGCCTACGTTTACTGGATAATGCTCTGCCACTTTTATGATACCATGTTGTGCTGCTAAACAAAACAGTGTCCCCGGCCGGATTCTATGCCAAAATTACAGTAAACTGCACCAAAATAACACCAGACAATCACCTCAAACCTGAGAACTATTATCACTAAGAAACAAATTATACATGTTTCCAACCAGGCAGCAACCCTGCCTGCCTCTCATTGACGAATCGAAAATCACCTTGTTATACTGAACCCAAGTTAGGTGAGCCGGCTTGCAAAAACTAACTTAGAGCTAAATAAATCATATTACTGATAATGATTATTGTTGTTAATTGGCGCCAAATTTACAGCATATCTTATCGTAAAGGGAGCCAGAAAACATGAATAAAAAAATGTCCCGGACCGCGCAAAAGCGCTTGCTCTATACCCTGCTTGGCAGCAGCCTGCTCTGGCACCTGCCTGCGCCGGTCGGCGCAGCCGATGAAACAAGGGATACGGCACCACCCGCAACCCATGCGGCAGCCGAACAAGCTGAAAAAGCTGACGGCCAGCGCGAATTTAACCTGGAAGGCATCGAGGTCACGGCGAATAGAGCGGCCGCAGCCGACAACGGCTATGTCGCCAATCGCAGCCGGGCCGGTACTAAAACCGACACGCCGCTGGCAGAAACCGCCCGCTCCCTCAGTGTAATCACCCGGGCGCAGCTCGACGCCCGCGGCGTCACTGACCTGTTTGACGTCCTCGGCTATACGCCAGGCTTCAGCGACGCCAGCTACAACCGGGATTCGCGGTTTTTCCGCGGCAGCCTCCGGGGGTTTGTGAGCAGCGAGGCGCTGTTTACTGACGGCCTGCGCCTGGCCAGCGGGGGCTTCGCCATCTCCGCCTATGATCCGTATAGCTTCGAACGGATTGAGGTGCTGCGCGGCCCGGCCGGCATTCTCTATGGCGCCAATAATCCCGGCGGCGTCATCAACCAGGTCTCTAAGCGGCCCACCAGCGAGGATTTCCGGGAAATCCGCCTCCAGGGGGGGAATGATAGTATGCGCAGCGCCGCTATCGATTTGGGCGGAACAGTCAACGAACAGGGCAGCGTCCTTTTCCGTCTGACCGCCCTGACTGCCGCTGAAGACCTGCCGGCCGACTACAGCTCCGCCAAACGCCAAATGCTTGCTCCCGCCCTAACCTGGAAGCCGGCTGAGGCTACGAGCCTGACTATCCTGGCCCATTATCAAAAGGATGATATCAAGGGCAGCTTTGACACCAATCCCTACCGTTACCTGAAGGGACACAAGCTATACGGCTACCCCGGCACTCTGTTTTACGGCGAACCCGGTTATGACCGGTTTATCCGGGATGACAAGCAGATCGGTTATATTTTTGAACACCGCTTCAATGCTATCTGGTCGGTAACCCAAAGCGCCCGTCACGCCGACATGGCCGCGGATTTCAAATACCTGGCGGTAGATAGCGTAACAGACGGCATTGCCAAGCGTACTGCCTACTATTCGCAGACCGATCTCTCTTCTGATGTCATTGATACCCATTTCCAGGCGAAATGGTCCGGCGGGGCCGTTGACCATACCACTTTACTGGGCTTTGATTATCAAAATACTGAATATAAAAATGTCTGGCTCGCCGGCGAGGCGCCCGCTCTTGACCTCAGCCGCCTGAACTACGGCCAGCAGGTTACGGTCCCCACCACCTTGTCGCCCTATACCTCGCCGGCTGTCAAAATGAAGCAGGCCGGATTTTACCTGCAGGATCAATTAAAATGGGGCCGCTGGACGGCGCTTGCCGCCGGCCGTTACGATAGGTTTGACCAGGATACGCGCAATCTCAAAACCGGCACGCGCACCCGCATTGACCAGAACGCCTTTACCGGCCGTCTGGGGCTGGTTTACGACGCCGGCAGCGGCCTGTTTCCCTATCTCAGTTATGACGAATCCTTCGAAGGCCAGGCCGGCACAGACCGCTATGGCAGCCCCTTCGACCCGACCACCGGCCGGCAGTACGAGCTCGGCGTCCAATATGCGCCCGCCAACGGCAGCATCCGCTACAGCGCCGCTATTTTTGATCTGCGCCAGCAAAATGTGCTGACCACCGACCCCCTCAACACCGGCAGCGAGAGCTTCCAGGTTCAGACGGGCGAGACCGCCGCCCGGGGCCTGGAGCTGGAAGCCAATATGGCCGCCGTAAAAGGTCTGAATATTACGGCCGCCTATACCTACATGCCTAAGCATGAGGTAACCAAAAGCAATATTGCCTCCCGCCTTGGCAAACGTACGGAAAACGTGCCGCGGCACAGCGCCTCCCTCTGGCTTGACACCGCCGCCCCGGCGGCGCGCGCGGATAAACAGGCCGCAGGCTGGGGCTTCGGCGCCGGCCTGCGCTATATCGGCTCACGCCAGGACTATGCCAATACCGTGAAAATGGGCGGCGTTGTCCTGACCGATGCCATGGCCCGCTATGATGCTGGCGGCTGGCGTTACGCGCTGAATGTGCATAATCTGTTTGACAAAGAATATGTCATCGGCTCCTGGACAGACAGCAGCTATGAAACAGTCAGCCCCGGCCGCACAGTCCGGCTGACGGCCACACACCGCTGGTAAGCACGCTCATCTTCACGCATATGATTTGCATTGTAGACAAATTGATATGAGCGCATCTATAACTGTAAAAAATAGAAGGGGTTGTCTCAAAATATTGATTGAGACAACCCTATTTTTTAAATATCGGTGGCGCCGTCTGCTGCGAATACAGCCTGCTTCCCTGTCTTGTTTACCCATGATTTCTCCCTATTTTGCTGTTCCCGCTTTGTTTTCCGTTGGCTTACCTTCCATAGTTATAATATCATGGTTAGACGGTTCAGCAGATACGGCCCGCCTAAGCTCACCAATCCCTTTGCCAATTGCCTTACCGACCTCAGGCAACTTACCCGGTCCGAATACCATAAGGGCAATTGTAGTATTAACCCTAATTCGGCCATACTGAAATTGAGCATAGCTTTCATATCCCCTTTCTATCTGCACATTAATCTAATTAGTCTCTCGTTTTTACCAAGTGTGCAGCTGCTTCTTACCTCAATTTTTAACCATGCACCCCAGCAAACGCGCCATACGCTGGTCGATAGGCTCCAATAGAGTATCAATTTCTTCTTGCCGCTTGACAATAAGTATCCGCGAAGCCGGAGCAAGCATCTCGCCCAAGTCTACTGTGGAAGTAATTTTGATACTTTTATGGCAGCATATGTCTTGACACAAACCGCACTGAGTGCAGCTCGCTGCATCGAATGAGAGGCTCCAAAGGCCATTCTGCCGGTTAACAACGATAGCTGAAGTCGGGCAGGAGTCAGCACAGACGCCACAGCCATTGCAGCTGTCAGCAATGCTAATGTTCCCCCAGAGCTTGCTGGAGAAGCCCGCAGTAGCCGCCGTAGTCTGGAGGGAATTTAGCGAGTTTACCAACAAGCGCCACTTCTCCGGCAAATTCTTTGCTTCCTTGATGGCATTCGTCAGTCCGTTAGTTTCCGAACGCTTATCATCCGCACCGAGCATGACTTCTGGAAGCACTTGCGTAAAGAGGCTCGTGCTTTTTTTCCTGAACTCGGTGAGAAAGGCACGGCGGGATATACCAGCCGCCTCACCTTCCGTAATAGACAAAGGTTTAATTATCTCCGGGATTTTCCGGGTAAGCGCAATCACGGCAGGATAATTCCAGCATCCCAGTAAACGGTTTGCCGTATCGGCCATTGTCTGAACAAGATCACAAATCTTGTGCTGCTGGCAGTCTGTACAAGCAGCGTTAATAATGGCTACCTTGATTGCACCTTGAAGAACCGCATCGACAAGAATAGATTCATCACACCGAGCGATACAGGGAACAGCGATGGTGCGATGACGCTCTGCTGGCTGAGCTTTCAGATAGACTTCGCATGCGAAAGCGACTGCTCCTGAACTTTTTATATGGCGGGCTACAAGAGAACGCAACTCCTTGTTTGAAGGCAGCTCGGCGGAAAGCGCACCACTGGGGCAGACAGAAGCGCAGGCACCACATCCGGTACATTTTTCAACCGCAAAGACAAGACCTTCCAGGCAGGTAATAGCACCATTCGGACACACCAAAGAGCAGCGCAGACAGGAACTATGAAAATGCCGCTTGCGCAGGCATCTCTTTTCCTGCATGACGATCCTCCGCTTGTCAAGCCTGGCACAGGCTTCCGTAAATAGTTCGAGTTTAGACAACATGTAATCATCGCCTCCAGGGAAATCGTATGGCCTGAACCGGGCAGTTATCTGCACATTCTTTACACTTAGTACAGTCGCTGATGTCACCAGTTCCATTGCCGTTCTTAATATCCACACCAAAGCTGCAAGCACTATGACAGCGCCTACACCCGATACCACGGCTTTCCTCCAGACAAAGGGAACGGTCTACGGCAGGCACAAGACGCCGGTTGAATTTGCTAAAGATGCTCAGCAATGCTCCGATGGGACATAACTTGCTGCACCACTTTTTCAAAAGTACAAGTTCAACAATAATTATAACGGGAAAAATAATAAGATCGAGCGTCGGCTCATTGAAATGAATGAGGCGGATCAGTGCAAATAAAGTCGCGAAGACCAATCCAAGCGGACAGATGAGGCAAAATACGGGAAACCCGAAGCTAGCAGAAGATACCAGCGTTGTGCTTAAAACAAGCAGACCCGAGGAGGAATTCTTCTCGCTAGCCGACTTCTCCGGCGGAACGGAAGCCTTTGCTTTTTCCTCTACCTTCAGCACCGGCAGCCCCGCACCATTATCGGGGATATTATTCTTAAAAGCCTTCTGGCCTTCGTCAATTTCGTTGATTAACAATTTACGCACTAAGGGAACGGGGCAGATCCAGCCGCAAAAGACACGCCCCAATATGATGGTCAGTCCGGCGATCACCAGAAAAGAAAGCAGCAGATGCGACATAATTTCTCCGCTGGCAAATACCGTTTCCAGGTAACCCAAAGGGCAAATCACGGAGATATTCTCCACGCCGAAAGCAGAAATCGACCCTGTACCGGCATTCTTGACCGCACCCATAGTGACAGTGAGAGCTACAACCGCCATCGTTGCTATTCTTAGTGCGCGTGTTTTACTCTTGTTCATACGCTTCCTTCTACCTCTGCCGCTGCGCAATTGGCGTAACTATAATACCGCGTATGTTGCCACCAACGTATGCCCTTAGCACCAGCGCGGGACACACTTTTTCACAGATACCACAGCCATTGCACTTATCGGAATCCACCACCGGGCGGCGCAGTTCGTCAAGCGTAATCGCATGATAAGGGCACGCCGCCACGCACACTATACAACCGCCTGAATCCCAGGCAATGCAGATCTCCTCCCTCACTGCCGCACGTCCAATTTTCACAGTATTACTGTCGAAAGGTTTTAATGCCTGGGTAGGGCAGACCTCGACACATTTACTGCAAAAATTGCAGTACCCGAGATGAAACTTCATCACCGGCGTACGGGCATCCAGAATACTGTCCGCTAAGCTCGCCAGACCGATTACGGAAGTAGGGCACACACTTCTGCAGCGGTCACATCTGAGGCATCTTGCGATAAAGGCTGCCTCATTCTGCCCCCCGGGCGGACGAAGGAGCGCTTTGCGGGGGAGACTCTTGCCAATTCCGCCAAGCCCAAGCAGAAGGATAGCGGCTCCGCCAGTGATTTTAAGAAAGGTGCGCCGCGAGGTATTTGTTTCTAATTTATATTGACTCATGCCACTAGCCTTTATCGGCAGCATCCAACGCAATTTCGGCAATCAGCTCTTTAAGAATGATACGTTCCAAACGTAAATAGCTATTGGTGACTTTGGCAATCGCTTTGTAGAACCCTGTCTCTGCAAACTTTTCTATATCGGCGCAAAAAGCAGGGACCCAGTTCAACAAATGCTGCGTAAGAAAGTCTAGCTGCTCCTTTAAAGAGGCCGAAACCGCCGGCCAGTCCTGTTGAGCCAAAGCGGCCTGTGTCTCGTGGCACAAATAGGCCATAAAGTCAAGTTCGAGGGCTAGATGATCTTCCGGAAACGCCAGTTCTTCTGCCTTATACAAGCCTTTGGCACTATAAACTGCCATCACTTGATCGCGCGCAGCTTGCATGACCAGCCGCTTGGGACTTGTATAAACCGACTCGTACGGGTACGCTGCCGCATCTTTGGCTATCCCGGCACCAAGGAATACCCTCGCGTAATCTATAGCCAAAGCGGTTAATGGATCACTGCCAGGGCTGCGAAGATAGGCTTCAAGCAGCCGGTATCCTTCGCCAAGTTCATCGTCTCCACACTCAGCGGGGAAGCGCATACCTTGCATCTGCTCCAATAATTCTTGCTCTGCTTCCACCTTATAGATACGCCCCAGTAACCGGTACAAATTTTCCCGGTTTGAAATAAGTGCTAAACGCTCTGCTGCTGTATCCACTATATTCCTCCATTGTTTATTGCCAAAGCGGGGAAGAAACACCCCATCGCATCCCCCACTTGCCTATACTTATATTTTTAGAAAAATTGCTTTATGCTGCTGCCAACCAGGAACATCAATGCCCGAAAGGCAATACCCGCAACCAGGACAGAAGCCAGCCCGAGCATTACCGTTGCCAAGGGCGAAATGCGCTTAGCCTTTTTCCCATAAAGCGGCAGCGCTAGGGCCGCAGGAAGCACTAATCCAAGCAGCACCATTCCGCCCCAGAAAAGCAGTGCCAGATCGCCGGTCAAAATCCTCGTTACCGACCGGGTCACATCAGGATAAGGTGCAACGCCTATGTGAATCAAATACGCGACAATCAGTACCGCTTGCACTCCGAGCGCTGCCAGTGTCGCACGGTTTATCATTACTGCCGTCGCCGCCGTTTCCGTTGTGGCTGCCGTTTCTGTTGATGTTACGGTTGGCAGGGCCGCTTTGCCATAGTTTTCTGCACGCAGAAACAACAGATTGAGACTGAAGCACCCCATAACAGCGGCCGAGACCACATAAAGTACCGGCAAAATCAAGGTGTTCCATGCAGGTCTGGCAGCCATCACATATGCATCACCATTGATAAAGGCCAGCGCAATTGCGAGTACTGCCCCGGCGGTAGCGATAACTTTACAGGTGTAATTAGAAGCATTTCTCCGCAGGGCAAGCAGATAACCCAGAATGGCCAGACCTAACAGACCGCTCAGCGTTGACTCCATAAAGATGCCGGAGTTTGGATTACTCAGCGCACCGAATATCCGCTCAGGATGACCTAAGTGCATAGTGCTTGACAGGCCGCCGATGCCTAAAGCTGCAATGGTAACAATGGAACTTATTGTTCTGATCTGCCTTGCCTTGCCGTACCATTCGGTCATGACGACTGAGCCGGCAAAGGTTCCGCACCCCAGCCCGATAAATAGCGTAAACAACACTAATGGCCATTGGATGCTCATATTATCACTCCTTCCATTCAGCGGTTTCACTATGGAGAACGTACCGAGCGGAAGGATGATTTCCCACGTCCGGTAGCACATGCACACTGTCGCTGCCAGCCTTACTAATTACTTTGGCTACTTCACTGTTCGGATCGTCGATATCGCCGACAAACCGGCACTTAGCCGGACAATTCTTGACACAGGCCGGCTGCTCGCCAACGGCCTGCAGCTGCGTGCATAGCGTACACTTCTCTACCACCTTCGTTTCTTGGTTGAAGGACCGGACTCCATAAGGACAGGCCATCATACAATATTGGCAACCGATGCACGTTTCTTTATTGACGAGGATAACACCATCCTCAGCCTTATAAGACGCCCCGGTCGGGCATACTCTAACACAGGGCGCGTCTTTGCACTGCTGGCACATCGCTGGCAAAAAGTACATCTCCACTTTGGGAAACGTACCTGTAGGTCCTACCGTCAACACTTTGTTCCATACACACCCAAGGATTACCCCGTTCTCCTGTTTACACGCCACTTCACAGGATTTACAGCCGATGCAGCGATCCAAGTCAACCACCATCGTTCTTTGTGACATAATTATTACACCTCAACCTCTTTTGTAGGATCGGACGGCCCGGGGAGCCATTGCCTGAACTCTTCCGGCTTAAGCCAAACGCCTTTAGGTGGACCATCGGCCTTGGATACTCTGACCAAATAGCCTCGTAATGTGTAGGTACCCACAACATCATTAAACGGAGCATCCTTCTTTGAAAGTACGTTAACATTCATTTCACGCCAGCCGCGAGTTTCAGTGTCCAGTGTCTCCGGATTCCAGAATCTCTCCATATAGACGACTCCCGGATTAATCCCTGCGGTTACATTAGCCTTTGCCCGAATTTTGCCTCGCTGCGACTCGACAAATACCCAGTCTCCATGGGACACACCATATTTAACTGCCGCCTGCGGGTTAATCCAGATTTCAGGCACAGGGTAAATTTCTCTTATCCAGGGAATATTCCGTAATGTCCCGTGGTGGTAAAACGGCAGTCTGCCGTTGGTCATGACCAGCGGAAACTCCTTGGCAAGCGCACTGCCTTGAAGCGGACTTTCATACGGTTCCAGATAATATGGCAGCGGATTATAATCTTGCGATGCGGGAGGCAGAGGATACGTGCTAAACGGCATTCCGGTTCTTCCTAAAATGATCATGTTTTCCATATAAACTTCGAGCTTTTTGGAAGGCGTATTAAAGCCTGCAGGCTGCCCTGTCAGGGGATCAAGCTTCTTATAAACATAATACTCTTTGAATTCCTTCATCGGCATATATTCTATAGGTGCCTTTTGGGTGAACTCTTTCCAGTCCATATTAACTGCAGATTTCGTAAAATTATCAAGAAGATCTTCCATACTGTGCCAGTACGGGAGATCTTTACCCATAAATTCGGGATCAAAGGCCTTTTTGCAGTTCTCATGTCCCAGATCCGCGCAACGTTTGGCTAACTTAGACCAGATCAACGTTTCATCCATGGTTTCCCAAAGATGGGTCACAGCCTGGCGAGCGAAAACCTTATTCATGGACTCAACCGGCATATTCGTCTCCAGCCACTCCGCGGTGGGGAGCAGAATATCCGCGTAAGTCGAGAACGATGTAGGATACATAAACATGTGAACGATGAAGTCAAGCTGCTCAATTGCCGGCACCCAGGAGGAACTGTCAGCAAGCACGCCAAACTTATTACCGGACCGCTCAATCCATACACGCGGTTTGTAAGGGTTGCCCGTAAGAATCGCCTCAAGGATTGCTGAAGGTTGGGCGGCCCACCATTGGAGAAGACCCTTGTACTCTATTCCTCCCAGACGCTTTTTTAGTTGTTCTTCAGAAAGAAGTTTTAACGCCGGTGGAACGATATAAGTGGAAATCGGCGCAATGCCACTGGTTTTAAACCGCTGCATCAGCGCGCCTGGCTTTTCCACGTTGCCCATCAGCACATTGAGCGTAGCTGCGCCCATGGCCGCCTGCACGGAATTGGGATTTTGGTCGGTCGCCACGCCCAAGCTGATACCGCCAGGCGAGTTTAGCGCGTAGAGCTTAATGGCTTCTTCGATCTTGGTTGCATCAAGCCAGCATATCTCCGCCGCCTGCGCAAGCGTATATGGTTCGGAACGCTCCTTGAGTAATTGAAAACCGGTCTTGCACTCCACGCCGTTTACCAGGAAGGTGCCTTCAAGAGCCGGTGCCAGGTTGTCATTCCACGGATAGGCCAGGGGCTGGGCCGAATTGGTCGTCGTGTCCCACACCATAAAGGTATCCGGAGTTCCTTCGGCCTGATTCTCATTGGCACGCAGCAGCATTTGTGTTTTGACATCGACAAGATACGGCAGATTGGTCCACCTCATAACAAAATCTTGGTCATAGATTTTGTTCTCAATTATGTACCGAGTCCAGGCAAGCATGAGCGCCACATCGGTTCCCGGCCGGATGGGCAACCAAACGTCAGCCTTAGCTGCATCCGGCGTCAGGCGGGGATCGACAACGACAGTATGCATTCCCCGGGCGCGAAGCTCCGCCACGGCAGCGCCTCCGCCTGCAGGGCAGGAGTAGGAAGGAGCCGTTCCCCACATAACCAGTGTTTTAATCGGCGTGTCGTCAGGGTCGTAAAGCTCTAGACAATTGGAGTCAGCGATGCTGGTATCAGGACCCCCGTACATCAACGCAAAGGCCAAGGTGCGTGGCAGATAGCACTGCGCACAGCCAGGCTCAAACCAGTTGGGTGTGTCAAAGGCATTGCAAAAGCGCGGTATACTCCAAAATTCCGGGTTCCCACCGCCGCCGGTGGAGCAAAAGACAGTTTCCGCCCCATATTTCTCGCGAGTCTCCATCAGTTTCTTAGCGACTGTATCAATCGCCTCATCCCAGGAAATGCGCTTCCATTTATTCTCACCGCGGTTACCGACTCGAATCATTGGGTACTTATTACGATTGGGGTGATAAAGCGCTTGTATGCCAGCAAGCCCTTTGGCACACATCGCGCCCTTGCTCATGGGATATTCGGGATTACCTTCAAGTTTGACTACGCGGCCATTTCTGACATGCGCAAGAACACCGCAGTTGGCAATACATGCCCGGCAATTCGTCTTAACAATCTTTGTCGCAGATGCTGGCGCGCTCTCCGTGGCTTGACCCTGCGTGAATCCCGTATGTAGCGAGCTGCCAACGGCTGCCGCAATCCCGGTTATGGCAGTTGCTTTGAGAAACTCTCTTCTCGTAAGTACTAGTTGTTTCATTTTTTCGCTCCTCTACAGCTGAATAATCAGGCGAATCGTACATACATATTCTAAATTACCCACCTCCTTCACAGATTGGCTACTTCCCGCGGCTCAGACTCCTGTGTTTCAGCTAACCTGTGGCCGTTTACTTGTTTCACTATGTCTAGCCTAATGTTGCGCTGCAACCAAATAAGAAGCCCTCTTTTCTCCCTCAATTCATATATTTGCAAGTTTGATGCCAATCACTTCGCACCCGGAAAGCCTGATATCACAAGGCTTTTCCGGATTCTCTCCAGCTCTTTCCGTAAAAAAATTTAACATTTTTTAAAAATTTTAATTCGAATACAAAAAACCACTGCCAGCTAACCTAAGCCGGAAGTGGTTTTAGCAAATAGTCTGAGTCTGCAATTTCCAACAAAACCTTTTTAGTATACCAGGACATTTAAAGTACCAAATCTCTAATCTTTATATTAAAGTCTTTAATCTTTTTATATAACGTGGGTTTAGAAATTTTCAGTAATTCAGCTGCCCTGGGAATATTATTATTTGTTCGCATTAGCGCCGTCTTTATCCCCTCCCGTTCCCAACTCGCCATCGAAATCAGGTGGCTTGCCCCTGCATCGGTACATTTTCCATCAAGCACGCCTAACCGCTCTCCCAAGATCGCATCAGGCAGACATTCCAGCGTAATCGTATTATCTTGGCTGACATTTATCGCATAGATCATCGCGTTTTCTAATTGACGGACGTTTCCCGGCCAACTATAGCTTACTATTTTCTGCTTGACATCTGCATTTATGTTGGGAACCTGGCGGCCAGTTTTTTGGCAATATTTCTCAATAAAATAATTACTGAGTATCTCGATATCGTTTTCTCTGGCCAATAGAGTTGGCAGCTTAATGGTTAAAACCGACAGGCGAAAATAAAGATCCCCGCGAAACTCCCCCCTTTCCATTAGTTTTTCCAAATTTTTATTGGTAGCCGCAATTATTTTAAAATCAACTTTTGTATAGGCTCGTCCGCCAATGCGCATAACCTGCTTATTTTCAATAACTCTTAATAAAACCGATTGGAGCTCCAGCGGCATATCGCCAATTTCATCAAGAAACAGCGTACCGCCATTAGCCAGTTCAATTTTCCCCGGTCGACCATTGCGATCAGCACCTGTAAAACTGCCGCCTTCATAGCCAAACAATTCGCTTTCAATCAGGTCTCGCGGCAGCGCCGAGCAGTTAACTGCTATAAACGGGCCTTGTGGACAGGACATATTATGAATTGCTTGTGCAAACAGTTCTTTGCCTGTGCCACTCTCTCCTGATAATAAGATGGTTTCCTGCAAACCGGCAAAGCGGGTTCCCAGTCCAACCGCTTTTTTTATGGCCTGGCTCTCACCGATTATATCGGCGAAGCGATAGCTCGCCCTGGCCCCGTACCGGCTGTTTACCATCGCGTTAATTTTTTTAACATGGTTGAACCTGAGTATCGCCCCCGTTAGCTCACGGGTATCTTGATTTAAAACCGGATGAATATCTATAATATAAGGTTGCTCTTCGTGGTTTGTGCGAATAGTTTCTTCTATACTGATTTTTTTCCCGCTGGCTATCCATTTCATAAGATTGGAATTTTCATGCATATATGCCCTAATATTTTTATTGATATTTTGGTTTGGCTCGAAATTGAAAATCCGCAAACCTTGCTGATTCATCCGAATTATTTGCCCCTTTTGATTTACGTTAACGATACCGTCATCAATACAATCCAGAGTGGCTTCCAGTGTATCATACGCAAGTCTTAAATCATTATTTACAGAACAGATGTACTGATTATTTTCTTTCAGTTCAATCTGACCTTTAATTGCTTCTGCCATCGCTTTAATTAGCCCCAGAGTATGAACACACAAATTTTGATAATTACTGTCCAAAATCGGATTAACCAACTCCTGATTCAATACCAAAGCAGCAATTGTCTCGCCTTTCTCATCTAGTATAGGAGCCGATGATCCAATCATATTTTTTAAGTCAACGCAATATTGTTCCGGCCCGATTATCTGTATTGGCCTTTTATAACGCATACTTAATACATGGGAACAAGTCCCCATTGTGCCTTCGTTACAAATTCTGCCGCGATTACCTGCAAGCCAATGATACGCTTTGCTTTGAAATAAATCGCCATTAACCAGCAATAATATGCCGTCCTTATCGAATAAGTATAGTAAGTAACCAGAAGAATCTACCAGTTCTTTGAATGAATTGAACAGATTTTGGGTAATATCGATAAGAATCTTATTTGTTTGCAGTACAAATTCAAGTTCTGCATGATCTAAGTATTGGCAGCTTAGCGGTTCAAGCGGATTCACCCCGAAATTACGGGATCTTATCCAGGATTCGGCAATCGCCTGATTCATATGAGGAAAATCATATGGATTTTCCAGTTCATTTTTTATAAAACGTTCCTTGTTTTGTGTCATTGCGTCCCATCGCGCTTTAGTTACAAAATGTAGTCCATTTAATGCGATTGAGTAGTTTTCGCCCATCGTACTCACCGTCCTCCTATGTCAACGAAACACTGTTATTAACTTAGCTAAACCCAGTAAGATTATATACTTTAATCTTCTGTAAATCTTCTGTAAAGCCTTCCGTTAGTCTAGAGTAATACAGATTTTCGCGGGCAGATCAATAGGTAGGTAAAGTACAATGTAGTGAACTCCTTAATCAGACAATCTATTTCATACAATAAAGAAAAATAATGATAGCAAATATAAAAAATACTCGTCTAAACAAAAGAGCTAGCAAACTATCTAGCTAGCTCCTCAAAAATGGTTACTATATACAATCCAGGTTATTTCCCGGTAGCGGCAGCCACCATCGCTTTAACATTTTCAACCTTCGCGTTCGGTGGTACGGTACAACCGGAAGAAAGGATAAAGCCTGTTCCCATATCTTTGATTAAACGGGTACTGTATTCGTAAACCTCGTCCGGAGTACCCAGGGTCAGTTTGGCAGCCGGTACATCGCCTTTAATGCACAGATGATCGCCGAGTACTTCTTTAATTTTATAAATATTAGTGGCGCCGTCCGTTTCAAACACAGCTTTCCCTTTTGGCAGCTCGCGGAAATACGCAAGGTCCCGTTCCCAATTTCCATCCAGGTGCAAGCTGATCACAGCACCTTCTTCAATGACTACAGCGGCCATCGCTTTGATATATTTCCAGACAAAGCGTTCCCATAATTTTCGTGACCAAAACTCACTTGCTCCGCGCGCCGGCGATACAAATACAGCCTTAGCCCCGGTAGCCCGTATTTGTGCCCGCACTGAATCACCCGTCTCCTTTTGGATAATATCCAGGACAGCCTCCACCTTATCCGGCATTTTGTATAAATCCTTGATAAAGCTTGTCATCGAACGTCCGCCGCTAAGAAATTCAGTAACTACTGAGGTCAAGACCGGGGTATAAACCATATAGCCGGCAGCTTCAATATTTTTGGCTAATTGCGGAGCATCTGCCAACTGACCGAAAAGATTTTCCAGATCAATACCCAGTCTGTTTCCTAAATAATCGACCATAAACGGCGTCCAGCCTTTATTCAAAATGGTGTCATAGTCGTCCCTGGTCATTTGTTCCTGTTCATCCACTTGCCAGACGGCGTCATCCGGTAACTCGCGCCCGGGCATTTTAACTTTAGACATATAAATTAGCGGAAACAGCTGACCCGCCCCAAAAGAAACATTTGTTCCATCCAAATCGCCAAAAGCTTGTAAAGAATCGAGCATGAGCTCATTCGCTCGTTTAAAGCTTGAACAATATTCTTTCATGGTTACACCCATATGAGGGGCGGCAAAAGCGTCAAATAACTGGATTACCGGTGTTCTGTCGGTCTTTTCCAAGGCAATTGCTTTCATTACCCGTTCTGTACGTTCCCGGAGCAATTCTTGTGTTGTTTTCATGATTACCATTCCCCCATAATTATCATTATCTATACGTGGTTATCGTCTGACAAAATTGACCTTTGGGCTAAAGCAAGCATAATAACTTTTTAACCGGCGATAGATTTCGCAGGCTTACGAAACTTTGGATTGGATTCATCCAGAAAGTATCCAAAAACAAGGCTAAATGCCATTAAAACCGCTACAACCAGCATCATAAAAGGAAGTCCAGCGGCATCGGCAATCCTGCCGGCGATAATTGGCCAGACAGCACCGCTGATGAGATCGCCCGAGGCCTGAGCAACCACCATGGAAGTCGCTATTAAACGGACTGGTACCGTTTCCATGGGGATAATGGTCATAACAAAGGGAACAACAGCCGGCACAAACCCGCCGAACAGCACATACATCCAGGTAGCCGACGCGCTGCCCGGGGCCAGATACATAGTTAACGGCCCCAGCAGGCTTAAAACTATGCATACAAACATTACCGGTTTCCGGCCGAAGTTATCTGACAACTTTGTGGCCGCTATGCCCAGGACAACATACAGTACGCCCATGGCTGAAGTTACCCAGCCCATGTCTTGCACGGAAAGTTTAGCCACATTCACCAGATATACGGGAGCAAAAATCATTAGTGTCATATAGCCGATAACAGCCAATACATTCATGATGACACAAAGGGAAACGTTTCTAAATTGCATTACCTCTTTATACACATTGCCGCCCTTTTGTTCTACGGCAGCGTCTGCTGCCTGTGGTTCGATTTCTTTTATCCATAAGATGACGGCAGCCAGGATAACAAAAGTGGGAATACTGGCCACCAGGAAAGTATTTTGCCAGGAATACTGGGCGGCAAGCTGGGTAATGAAAATGGGACCAATGGTTGCCCCGATAGCGCCGATACCGGCATTTACAATGCCGACATTACGGCCGAAGGTGCCCTCGATGGAGGCGTCGGCAACAATGGCATAGATCAGGGCACCTAACGGTCCGGCGAAAATGCCGCATATTGTCCGGACAATGATTAGTTCCGTAACTGTGCTGCAAAGCGCGCCCGCGGCCATGAATACGCCGGTGCCAATTAGCCCTGGCACCAGGAGGCGTTTTCTATAGCCCAGTTTGTCGGACCAGCCGGCAACGAGAAATGCTGAAACCGCCCAGGCAATGGAAAAAACTGCATTGAGTATACCAATATCCGTATTTGTGAGGCCTAGTTGTGGCACTAAAATAGGCATAAGGAAATTGATGGACAGCCGATCCAGCATTATAACCCCCATGGCCAAAAAGCAGATAGCAGTCGCTGCAATTCCGTACTCACGAGATTTACCACTCATCTGTATAACCTCCTAACGGTTTACCTTTCTCGCAGTAGTTGCCATAGGTCTAATAAATTATGTAAATTTTGTCATAATCTAAATTAAAAAATCCAGGTTAACTGACTAATCAGGAATTTCTGACTCTTATCTGCTAAACCGATATCGCCTATTTTGTCAGCTTCCAAATCACCATATATGACGGAAAGTATAGCCTGCGGCGCAACCGTTACTTCCACGCCATACTCAAACCCTTTAACATTGTTGATACTGCTGCCTTGCGCAGGATACGTCCAGTTATTGGGTGCATTTAATGCGCCGGTATATTGTAATCGATCAAAGCCATTGTCAGCTTTTCTATACCCTACCCAGGCACCGCTTGTTCCTACTGTGAACGGATTTGCCCCTTTATATTTGGCTTTAAGATACATTCCCTTTGCCGATTTTCCATCATTATAAGCCTTGGCATTGGCTGCCGTATTTACGCCATACTCACCCTGCAGGTTGATGTTAGATATACCGGTGTATTCTACGCCCACGGCCTTCGAATCATAAAAATCGAGACCTTTGTCGGCATCTTCACCATTGGAAACGTAAGCAAGTGATATATTGGTATTCTTATTTAATCTAAACTGCGTATCGGCCAGCAGCCAGGAATAATCTGTTTTTTTACCAGAGTACACAGTCGTCTTTACAGCATTGCCAAAACTCACTTTGCCGCCATCCAAGTAGGGGGCGCTAAACAGCAGCCCTTTGCCGACTGTGGCAATAAATCTTCCTGCCGACCACTCAAAATTACGATTCCTACTGGCATAATAGGCTTCCTCAAACTGAATCGAGCTGTCGGTTCTCGTATCACCGGCTATGGAATCATTGCCGAGGGTAGCGTGAATGTAATTGTTGCTGTCAAACTTTTTGTCTATAAACAAGTAGTAAGCTGTGCGGATTTCCGATTTATCCTTTGGTTGGCCAGTGTAATACGGATCCCCCCCAAGAGCGGCGTCAGGCACAAGCGGGCGCGGATTCTCGGTCCATTCATGCCGGATGCGCGCGACGCCGGAAAATTTTAAGCGTTTATCATCCTTGTCCTCCAGTGCTTTGACACGGATCCCCAGACCCGACAATTCTTGAGAAAACTCAGCCGACAATTTGTCCAGTAACGCCTTGTCCTCGGCATTGGCCTTATCTTCTTTGGTCAAGGCATTGGCAACAACCAGCGCCATCTCGTACCGGGTCATGGTTCTGTCGCCGCGGAAGGTGCCATCGCCATACCCGTCGACAATACCGGCGTCAGCCAGCCTTCTCACAGCGTCATAAGCCCAGTGTTGCGCCGGAAGGTCACTAAAGGTGCTGCCTGCGGCAAATGCCAGATTGGAAATGCAAAAGCTTAGCAGTACAACGAGAGTCATGAACAATTTTTTCATTGTTTTCCCACCTTTTATTTTTTAGAAATAAACTCGGCCCACGATACGGTACTAATGCATACCTCTGCATACCTCCTTTTACTTCCGTACAGATTATGTTCTTTGCTTTAAAACGTTTAACATAATCTTTAATTAAATATAATACAAGGCATATTTTTTTGCCAATTCCTATAATTCTGAATTGTATTCTTACAATTCATATATATACATATATACATCTTGTTAGTCACTGCAACCTGCCATTTTCAAGCTATTTCAAGTGCTGCGCAGTATCAAACTGAAACAGATAAGCGTGGCCTTGCTTGACAAATAGGGGGAAATATATTATGAAATAATTAGAGCATTTAAAATTAGGGGGATATTAATGGATATCCGATATTTACGTTCCTTCCTAACCGCGGCACAATGTCTAAGTTTTACCGAGGCAGCCAAACAATTATATCTGGGCCAGTCAGCGCTAAGTAAGCAAATTGCCGAACTGGAGGAGGAGTTGGGGGTCGAGCTATTTATTCGCCACCGTTACCGGCCGCTTGAACTAACGCCATCAGGCAAGACTTTATTAAGAGAAGGCACAGCCCTTATAGACAAAGTTTCGGAAACAATTGAAAAAACCCGACAAGCGAAACTCGGAATACGCGGGAACATAAAAATTGGCGGTTTTGGGGTTGAAGAAGCCTTTCTGCCTCACGCCTTGAGAAGATTCCATTCCATCTATCCCCAAATCAGTATTGATATTCACATGCTTTCCATCAGAATGATCGAAGAATCATTGGAGTCTGAAGAATTAGATATCGGCTTTATTCCGATACTTGGCAAGAATTATAACTCAGCCAAATTCATGCGGCGTTTAATCCATAGAACGCCATTATGTTTTCTGATGCCTAGAAACCATCCGTATGCCAGCTTATCTTCGATTGATATTGCCGCTTTTGCTAATATGCCTTTTATCATACTGTCGGAGGCAGAATCAGCAGAGGGCTTTAACTGGTTCACAAATTTTTGTGCAAGCCGGGGCTTTACTCCGATTTTTTCCAGCAAAACAACACGGCTGGAAAGTGCCTACTTGCTGGTAGAAGCTGGTATGGGTATTTCCATTACCGGCAAAGAGCAGGCAGTACTTCGTCATGTCTCCTCGAATCTGGCTTGTGTTGCTATGGAGGGCGAAGACGCCTGCAGCAGTATTGTGGCTGAATGGAAAAAAAGCCGCAATAACCCGGCAATCCCGCTGTTCCTCAAAGTACTGGAAACCATTGATATAAAAGCAAATAATACGGCTATATAAAGCGACGTCTTGGCCGAGCCAATTAGATAAAGCCGTTCAGGTGATTATGTCACCCGAACGGCTTCTTTTGTTCCTTCTCACTGACAGGCGCTTGGGGTTGTTACCTTTTTCACGCCTATCAGCCGCAGTACAGCATGACCGGGCGATTTGGCTTTAACCATACGCCAAAGGGTCATTCTTTTTAATTAAGCTGCGCCGCTGCCGGGCGGCTACAAGCCACCGGCCGGCAATATGAGTTGGGCTTCCACTATGAGCCCCACAACCTAAACGCCCGCTTTACCGCCTCCCTGTTCGACCTTCGTCAGCAAAATGTGCTGACCCCCGATCCGGTCAATACCAACTTCAGCATCCAGACCGGCGAAATTGCCGCCAAAGGGCTGGAGCTGGAAGCGAATATGGCGGCGTTCCGCAGCCTGAATCTGACCGCCTCCTTTACCCTGCTCAACAACAAGGTAACCAAAGACACTAACGCGGCCAACATCGGCACACGCACCGCCGGTGTGGCCAAGCATACCGCCGCCCTGTGGCTGGACACTGACAAAGCAACGCAAGACCGGCCGGGGTGGAACGGCGGCTTTGGCGTACGCTACATCGGCGCCCGCGCTAATAACGGCCATACCATCAGACTTGATAACGTCTGGCTGGCTGACGCCGCGGTTGGCTATAAGGCCGGCGACTGGCAATATAAGCTCAATATCCGCAATGTATTTGATACCTTTCATGAAATTGCCGGCTATAACAGCACAACCACTTACCAGGGCGAGGGGCGGACCTTCCTGTTGACCGCCACCGGCAACTGGTAAGCAGCGGTTCGCTGTATTGCCGCTTTGTATTGGTTGAGTTCTACATTCCTTCTTAAACCAGGCAGTTCCGCCTTGCGGACGAACTGCCTGAGCCTTAAAACTGAGTCCCAAAGCTAAAGTGGAACTTACCGCCTTCACTGCCATGGCCATATTCAAGCCGTATCGGTCCCAGCGGCGATTCCACACGCAGCCCGCTGCCGGCGCTGCAATGCAAATCACTTATCTTATAGCTGCCATTCCAGGCATTACCTGCATCGGCAAAGACAAGACCCTGTATTTTATTGGCAATAGGGAAACGGTATTCGACTGAGGCGGCAAGCATTTTTTTACCTTTGAACAGATCATCTTCATAGCCGCGTAGGGTATCAATACCGCCAACAGTAAACAGACTTGCGTCCGCTACGTCGCCTGTAGCCACGCCGCTGGCAAGACGAAAAGCGACAACCTGCTTACTGCCGGCTTTAACGTATTGGCGGTAGTCAGCGGTGTATTTGTCGAAATCAAACTGACCGCCAAGCGCCCTGCCGGCGAACTCGCTTGCGATAGAAATCCGCTTGCCTGCAGTTGGATTAAAAATGTTGTCCCGGTTGTCATATACTCTGGCCAGCGTGATGCTATGCACGTCGCCAAAATTATTACTGAGATACTCCGCGTTATAAGCGGCATTATAGTTGTCATCGTCTTCGCTTGCCAAATAGTTAACCGATCCGGAAACATAATCTAAATAAATATCTTTCCGCTTGGTCAGGGTTATGTAGTTGCGGGTATATTCCCCCTGCGGGCGGCCTAGCGTAACGCTAAAGCCCCGGGAACGCCGGTAATAAGTTGAGCGCAATGCCGTATTGTCGCCATCGAGCCCGTAATCGCTATATTCGCCGGTTGTGTTGAATAGACTAATACTAAAGGACGTTTTTTTATCATCCATATGGGGGTTGGTAAAATTGACTTTCCAGCTTGTCCCCAGGGTTTTGTAAAAACTGTGCTGCAGCTCCACATCCAAACTGTTCCCGGTGCCTTTATAGTTGGTGTCTCCCAGGCCAACCAGCGAGGAAAACCCATAACTTTTACTATAGCCCCCGCCAATAGAAAATGTGCCTGTCTTTTTTTCCACAACATCAATTTGCACAACAACCGCATTCGGTTCCCGGCCGGGATTCAACTTCACATTGACATCCTCAAAAAAACCGAGATTATGTACCTTCTGGAGACTTCGCCTGGCCGCTTTGGCGTTAAACGGTTCTTGTGGCTTTATGTTTAATTCACGATAAATAACCGGTGTTTTGGTTTTTATATTGCCTTTGATCACGATTTCTTCCACCAGGCCTTCATTGATGGTAATATTGACTATTCCTGCCGGACTTATTTCTATATTGGTGACTTTTGCGAGTATATAGCCTTGGTCATGATAATACTGTTCAATCGCATGCGAGATATCACTGGCACTATTGTGTTCGATGATACTGCCTTTGACCAACGAAACCTGTTTCAGCAAAACCTCGGCCTCAACTTTGGTATTGCCGGTAAAAACGATATCTTTAATTGTTTTTTTTTCAACAACAGAATAAACTACCTCAATGCCTGCCGGTACTTTGACAAGGTTGGCTTGTACGTCATAAAAGTAATTCAGGTCAAAGATGGCTTTCATATCCTGTTTGATAGCCTCAGCGTCAACGGTATCGCCAGCTTTAACGGTAAGCACGGAGGCTATTTTGTCTTCCCCTATCGCTTCGCTCCCGCTGATACGGATACCTGCGATTGTTTTCCCCGTGAAATCTTCGGCATGGACAAAAGACATCGGGCCTGTGATCATAACGACAGCTGCCATTAAGAGGAATTTAGCCGTTTTCTTGTTCATTTTCAAGCTCCTAATCAATTAATTCTTGTTAATGCTTCCTGCTAATGTTTCCAAGCCGGCCTCATCTTGGCCCATCCGGGGTTAGCCATAGGCCTGGTAGAATGCCGGTGCGGCTGCGGCCAAGCCCATTCCCACCAAAAGCCGCTCTCAATAATGAGGACAGCCCGGTCATCGTGGTCACAAGCTTTATCGCTGTCATTGCGAAGCGTAAACTTAGAATCCGCCGGCTGCCACCCATCACGGCCAATAACTATATTGGCAGGATCGACCCCTTCCCCGTCCATCGACAAAGCAAAGGTAATGCAGGTTCCCCCCTTAACAGATAAATCAATGCCGGCATCTCCTCCCGCAATATTAAACCGAAAATTTATTTCACTGCGGCTGCGATCAATACGGACATAATCATCTGTCCCGACCGTTTTTCCCAAAATATCGCCAAATTTGCCATTTGTCCGGATTACGCCGGTAAAAACATGGTTCGCCCCGGAAGTGGTAGTTCGAAGATGCAACCCTTCTTTATCCTGCCACATGAAATAGCCTGTAGTTTCACCCGCTATAAACGCCGCCGGCGGTCCGTCCAGGTTGGGTGAATGAGCGGCTAAAGCAGGTCCGGAAAAACAAATCAGTACAAATACCATTAGCATTAATCTCGCAGTGTTTTTCATTTCTAACGCCTCCTTCTTTTGCTGCCGATATTTTCCTTTTACATTATGCCGGATGATTATTACAACTTGGTTACAAGTTCAATAGCATTCTGTTACAAACAAAAAAAAACGCAACAACCATTTTACTTTCAGGGCAAGAACAATAGTATCCAACTGGCAGCACCTAACATAACCGGCCATGCTGTGCAAACGCGAGCGAATGCTGCGAAGCACAAAAGGAACGGTCGCCAAAGCATGATGCTTTGGCGACCGTTCCTTGCTTGCGCCTGTTTTCAGCGCTGCCCGCACTTTATTATAAATTAAACGACTTCTCACCTGCCGGGCCGTTACGCCCTGTCCTTTTGAAACGCCTTGGCAAACTTATCCGGCCGTACATATCCCCAACAGGGAACTGCTATTCTGGATAGCATCTCATCGTGCCATAACAACCGCAGCGTATAGTTCATCTTTTCCCGCCGCCCATAGTCGGTGATGCTCAGGCCATAAGACGACTTGAACAGGATGCACAGCTTGGTTATGCCATGCCGGCAATGCCGGCCAGTTCCTTTACCGGCGGCGGGTGCAGAATACTGCCATTGCCGGACGGCAGTTGCCGGTTACATCCGGCAGCGGGCAACGGTCCGACGGATCAGGCTTGCCCGCCGCTATTGTTAGCGGCTATACAGCCCAAAGGATTTTCTAAACTGGCTGGGCGTGAAGCCATGCACTGTTTTGAAGGCGGCGGCAAACTTGCTGGCGCTTTCATAGCCTACAAATTTCCCGATATTTTGTATGCTCATCTCGCCTGACAACAGCCTCATGGCATACTTCATTTTCTCCTGCCGGATATAGGCGGCAATAGGCATTCCGTAACTATTTTTGAATACCATCCGCAGCTTGGTTACGCCCATTCCGGCCAGCCGCGACAACTGCCTGATATCCGGCGGGTCGGCAATGTTATTGTCCAGTGCTGCCTTCACCTGCTGCAGATAGGGACGGGTAAGATGGGTCAGGTGGCGGGGGCGTTCCTTTTTGACATATCTTTTGCCATACCAGCGGCAATTGGTGTGGAGCATAATCAGCGCCAGCAGTTCCAGCACTTTGCTCTCAAAATACATCAGCGGCGCCACGGCATTGCGGATGCCGAACTTAAGCTGCTCCCAGACCAGTAGTTGGTCCGGCGTATTATAGTTCGGGCTTTGCCATGTTAACGCGTCGGCAATGGCAAAGGGCTGCTTGAAGGTCCGGTAATGCAGATAGTTTTCGATAAATTCGGGGCAAATCCAGATGCAGGTGTACCGGTATTCGCCGCCTCCCAAAACAATATCAACCGGGTTGCCCTGATTGACAAGCACGTGAACGCCCCGCTGCAGACTCCGTTTGCGCCGGCCCTTTTCCCGAATAACCGCATCGCCTTTGTCGAGCGAACACAGCCCCAGCCCGCTCCGGGTTAGGGAAAAGGCACAGGGCTGATGCAAAGTAAAATAGGCATTGCTGACGCACAGGCCGGGCGCCGGATACACATCAAGTATCCAGCTGTCGCCGTGACCGGGCGGGAACTTATGCCTTACCGCCATATCAAACTTCACAGTTTCACAGCCTAAGCCGGCAGCCAGCAGCGCATGGCCCATCCGAGTCTCCATGTTTCACCTCATAATTAAATAAATTGGCCTTAGGGTAATGTTGACCGTTAACAAACTGCGGCAGCCGGCAGATAGCTGCTGTTGCCTTTATCATAACATAACTTATTGCCGCGCAAGCCCCAGTCAACTGCCCCGCAGCAACAAAAAGGTGCACCAAAGCAACGCCCCACGCCGTACGGAAACAAGCCCTCAACTGCGATTCATTCTCACTTCAGCCGGCAAAGCAGGCCTTTTGCTTTAACCCTTTTCCGCCCCGGCAACGGAATTGACGCACTAAAAATTTCCTTGCTATACTGATACACAAGCCGGCAAATGTCCCATTATCGATAATGATTGTTATTATAGTCTAATAATCCCAAAGGAGCCAATAGGATGAATAAAAGAATAATAAACATGCCGAAACGCCTGCTTTGCCTCCTGCTGGGCGGCAGTTTAGCCTGGCCTGTCCCGCTGTCTTTCGCCCAGGCTGATACCGCAGCGGCCCGGCAGGAATTTACGTTAGAGGGTGTGGAGGTAACCGCCAAACGCGCCAATGAGGATCCATTGCCGCCGGCCTATGCAGGCGGCCAGGTGGCCCGCGGCGGCCGGCTGGGCGTGCTGGGCAACAGGGATTTTATGGACACGCCCTTCAATTTCACCAGCTATACCGCCGAATTGATGGAAAACCAGCAGGCCGCCACCATCGCCGAGGTAACTGCCAACAATCCTTCCGTACGGGTAACTTCCAGTGGCAGCTATAATCAATTCTGGAACATCCGGGGCTTTTCAGTAACCGCCGTAAGCTTTAACGGCTTATACAATGTCAGCCCCCATTGGCTTAGCGGTTCAGATTTTGTCGAACGGGTCGAAGTGCTGACAGGTCCCAGCGCACTCCTGAACGGCGTGGCCACAGCCAGCGGCAATATCGGCGGCGCCATTAACCTTGTCCCCAAGCGGGCGGGCGAGGAACCCCTGACCAAATTCACTGCCTCCTATAGTGGTGACAGTCAGGTAGGCGGCCATATTGACATTGGCCGCCGGTTCGGGGCAAACCAGCAATTCGGCCTCCGCTTCAACGGCTCCTACCGCAGCGGCGACACCGCCTTTGACAATGAATCGCTAACGGCCGGCACTGCCTCCCTCGGCCTGGACTGGCGCAGCGACCGCTGGCGCACATCCTTTGACCTGGGCTATCAGAACAGGAAAATTGACGCCCCAACCACTGAATTCATTGGACCCACCAGCTTTTCCCTCCCCAAAACACCGCCAAAGAACACCATGAATATCAGCCCTGCCTGGACTTATGCCGACATTGAGAGTATCTTCGGTGTCCTGCACAGTGAATTTGACTTAAACCAAGACTGGACGGTATTTGCCTCTGCCGGCGGCAGACGGAGCACCGCTGATTACTTGTATGCAAACGGTACCTTTACCAGCAATCAGGGCGATTTTATTACAGAAGTATACAACTTTCCCATGAAGAACAACGCTCATACCCGAGAACTTGGCATCCGCGGCCGCTTTGCCACCGGCTCCCTGCAGCATCACTTGACACTTAGCGGTACCCGCAGCCAGATAGACTCGTACAGTTTGTCGGAGAAGCTTACCGAATTTCCGTCCAGTCTTTATCACCCCGGTATTTCCCAACCGGTGTTTTCTGCTTGGGGCAGTATCCCGAAAAACTCCACTACCACCTTATCCGGCCTGGCCCTGACCGACACGCTCTCCACCCGGGACGGACGGCTGCAGCTCATAGTGGGCGCCCGGCACCAGCAAATTAAAGTCGATAGATTCAATTCCCAAACCGGCGTTAAAACCTCAGGCTACGATAAAAGCGCCGTCACCCCCGGCCTGGGTATTGTCCTGAAAGCCAAAGATAACCTGTCTGTTTACGGCAATTACGTCCAAGCTTTGCAGCAGGGGCCAACCGCCGCCAGCAGCGCCGTCAATGCGGGCGAAGTCTTTGCTCCCTACAAAGCCAAGCAATACGAAGTAGGCGTCAAACTGGACAGCGGCCTGTATGCCACAACGCTGAGCGCCTTTCAAATTGAACAGCCCAGCGGTCAAACTGATCCTGTTACCCGGATTTATGGCCTCGATGGTGAGCAGCGCAACCGCGGCCTGGAGCTGAATGTGTTTGGCGAGCCCGTAAAAGGCACCCGCCTGCTGGGCGGTGTCATGCTGCTGGACGGCAAACTGGTCCGTACGGCCAATGGCTCTAATGACGGCAACACGGCGGCAGGCGCATCGCGCTGGACAGCCACGCTGGGCGTCGAATGGGACACCCCGTTTCAGCCGGATCTGACCTTAACCGCCCGCGCCATTTATAACGGCTCGCAATATATAGACAACGCCAATACGCAAAAAATCGCTCCCTGGACCCGGCTGGATGTCGGCGCCCGCTATACCTTGCAGCACAACGGCGTTCCCCTTACCCTCCGGGCCACCGTGACCAATGCCCTGAACAAGCGCTACTGGCAAGGGCATTCCGGCGGCTTCTCCATCGGTGCGCCACGAACGCTGACGCTTTCCGCAACAGTGGATCTATAAAACGCCAAAACAGGTATCTTATTATTCTTTACTTGCTGACACCGGCAACCACAAGAACTGCCGCATACCATCCCAGATGGCTGCGGCAGTTTTTTTCCTCGCATGGACCGCTGTTTTATCACCGGGGCGGTTTCGCCAGCGAGTCCAGTACATGCAGCACCGCTAACTGCGGATGCTTAAACAGCATCCGTGGTCCCGCGAACCGCATCACCTCAATGATCTGCGCCCGCAGGGCCGGGCGGTAGCAATGGACCGTGCATTTTGCGCATACCGGCTTGCGCTCGCCAAACAGGCAATGGCTGAGCCGCTGCCGGGCATACTCGGCCAGCCTTTGGCAATCGCCGCACAATCCGCCGCCTGTCCGATGCTTTGCCTGGCAATATAGCAGAATCATTTTTTCAATTGTGACTTTCTCTCTGGCAATACGTCTGCCCTGCACACACCGGCCCTCCTCTCCCGCAGTCAGGATTACTATTTTCTATAATCCAAATGATTTACGGATATATTGCGGGGAAAAACCATGCACTTTCTTAAAGGCGGCGGCAAATTTGCTGGCGTTTTCATAGCCTGCCATGGCGGCAATATTTTTTATGCTAAGATCATCATTCCACAACAGCCGCATGGCATATTTCATCTTTCCCGCGCGAATATACTCGGCAATGGATACCCCGTACCACAGTTTAAAACAGCGCTGCAGCTTGCTGATGTTCATCTGGACTATTACGGCCAGCTGCTCCACCGGCGGCGGGGACAGAATATCCCTGTCCAGTTCCTCTTTAATTTTTATGATATATTTCCGGTCATGATAAGATAAATAATTTTTACGCTGTGATTTTTGATGCCTCTTCCACCAATGCTCATCCTGTATATTGCGCAGGATGAGCAGCAGTACTTCGCAGGCTTTGTGTTCGTAATACGGCAGTGGGGCGGCAGCATTGCGGACATTGGCTTTCAGCTGTTCAAATACCAGCAATAGCTCGGGCGTATCATACTGCGGACTTTGCCAGGTCAACGCCTCGTCCGGAGTAAAACTCCGGTCTGACATCCGTCCGGTCAGCTGGGTTGCGATATAATCACCGAACAGCCACATGCCGGTATAACATTGCCATTTGCCCGCACCATAAATCATTTTAAACGGCTGTCCCCGGTTAACCAGCAAATGAATGCCTGGCCGCAACTGTCGGGCTTTTTTGCCCTTTTCCACAATGGTCATGTCACCGCCATTAAACGAGCACAGCCACAGCCCCGCCTCGGCAATGGTATATTCCCGGACAACAGGTTCCGGCAGGGAAAAATGCGTATCCGTCAAAATGAGGCCGGGGGCGGGATAAATATCGACCAGCCAATTGTCGCCGTGGGGCGAAGGCAAACGATACGCAGTCCCGCTGCGGAAGGCCTCCGGTTGGGCGCCAAACTGTTCAGCCAGTTCGCAATTACCGGCCAAGTATACATTAGTGTCCATACCATCCTCCAAATGAGATCGATTATCTATTATGATAACAAATGCCTTTGTTGAAAACAACCCATTATGCAGACTAACAATGCTCCAAAATGGAGTAAGGCCAATCCAAATTCTGAAGCTGACCAATACTTTAAGCCCCCGCAAACTGAGAAACACTATCATTTAATCAGGCCTGCCTGTCTTTTCCCTACCTCTATTGTAGGCGTTCCGGGAGCGTTGACTGGGCAAAAACGGTATTGCTATAATGAATCCGCAAGCTTGCAACTTCATCAATGATATTAATTATCGTTATCAACACCATTGCCAACCTCCTGCTACACCAACACAACAAAGGGTGAAATTATGAAAAGCAATTATCTAAGCAAACGGGGCCTGCTTTGCGCCTTACTCAGCGGCAGCCTGGTCTGGCCTCTGGCTGCTTATGCAGCCGGGGAAGCCGCTTCGCCGGCAGAACAGGCCGCCGGCGATAACACTGCCGCCACGGCAGCCGCCTTGCCGCGTGAGTTTACGCTGGCAGGCGTTGAGATCACCGCCAGCCGCGTAACCGACGGCTATGTCGCCAAACGCAGCCGCGTCGGCACGAAGACCGATACGCCGCTCAGCGAAACCGCCCAGTCGATCAGCGTGATCACCCGGGAACAGCTGGATAACCGCGGCGTTACCAACTTTGCCGAGGCCCTGGGGTATACGCCGGGGGTTACTGCTTTGCAGTACAGTGAAGAAAGTGGACCAGCTTTGAACCTGCGCGGCTTTAGCGTAGCCACTGCCCATAACAACGGCTCCCGCCATCTGGGCAGCAATTACGGCAGTGATTTTGACCTGTACGCCATGGAGCGGGTGGAAGTGCTGCGCGGCCCGGCTTCCATACTGTATGGCGCCGGCAGTCCCGGCGGCATCGTCAACTATGTGGCCAAACGCCCCACAAACGAACCTTTGCGCGAAATTCAGCTGCAAACCGGCAGCAGCGGCTGGAACCGCGGCGCTTTAGATGTCAGCGACCGGGCAACCAAGGACGGAAAAGTGCTGTTCCGCCTGACCGCACTAAAATCCAAAGAGGACTTTTATACCGATTCCAGTACTAAAGACCACTCCTTTCTTGCTCCGGCCTTGACCTGGCAGCCTACAGAAAGCACCACCCTGACCTTACTCGGGTATTTCCAGAAAAATGACCTCAAAGGGACTACCGACAGACTCCGCACCGTCTATTTGCCGGATAGCCCCTACTATGGCACCGGCATCGCCAATAAAACCTATTATGGCGAACCAGGTTACGACCGCAATGAAAGCAACCAGAGCCAAACCGGTTATATTCTGGAACATAAAATCAATGATATCTGGTCAGTTACCCAAAATGCCAATCATTTTCATTTTTCGATGCACCAGCAGGGTGTCACCCTGTCTGCCCTGAATGCCGACGGAACTGTCGGCCGGAAGGCTAACGCCACCAGCCGCTATGGCAGTTCCGATTCCCTTGATACCTACTTTCAGGCCAAGTGGTCCGGCGGCGCCGTGAGCCATACTACCCTGCTGGGCTTTGATTACCAGAAAGGCAACTATCATTGGCTGTGGGGCGGCGGAACAGCGCCTGATCTCGATCTAGCCACGATGAACTACGGACAGGCCATCACCACGCCCGCCTACTCCTACCGTGTCGGCGGCCATACCAAGCAAAGCGGCTTTTACCTGCAGGATCAGTTGAAGTTCGGCGACAGATGGACAGCCGTGCTGGGCGGGCGCTATGACCGCTATGACCAAACGTTCCGCAACTGGTCTGCCGGTACAGCTACTATTACCGATCAAAACGCTTTCACCGGCCGGGCCGGTATTGTCTATGACGCCGGCAGCGGCGTCAAGCCCTATGTCAGCTACAGCGAATCCTTCGAGGGCCAGGGCGGCGCCGACCGGCACGGCAAGGCCTTTAAGCCCACCACCGGCCGGCAGTATGAGGCCGGTGTGCAATTTGAACCACGTAACATGAACGCCCGTTTTACCGCCGCCGTCTTCGACCTGCGCAAGCAAAATGTCACCACCACCGACCCTGTGAATACTCTCTTTCAGGTCCAGACCGGCGAAGTGACCTCCAAAGGCCTGGAACTGGAAGCCAACCTGCAGGCGTTCAATGGTGTTAATCTGACAATGGCCTATACCCTGCTGGATAATAAAGTCACCAAGGACAACGATACTGCCAGAATCGGGCGGCGAACCCAGGACGTGCCCAGGCACAGCGCCTCGCTGTGGCTGGACACCGTCAAACCCGGCGACACAGCGGAGGGCTGGAGCTTCGGGACCGGCCTGCGCTATATCGGCTCCCGCTACAACTACTACAACACCCGCAAATTCGGCGGTTCGGTCCTAACCGACGCCATGGTCCGCTATGATACCGGCAGCTGGCGCTACGCCCTTAATGTCACCAATGTCTTCGACAAGCAGTACGTCGTCACCAGCCAGGACTACTGGGCTTATTACGACTCTGTGGACACCGGCCGCAAGGTGCTCTTAACCGCCACCCGCCGCTGGTAATACCTAAAGCCGCTTCCGCCTCAAAGCCGGAAGCGGCTTCTTTTCTATTCGTTTCAGGTTTTCCAAACCGGTGGACGTTTACCCGGTTGTTCTCGCACTCTGCTGTATGGTGACCTGACATAGCTCGAGCTGCCTCGCTGGGTAAACCTGCCGACAGATGTTTGGGGGCGCCATATCATTCATCACTAGAAAGGTTCAATACCTCTCATCTCGAAACATACCCCTGTCCCCCTGTTTCTCCCAGCTTGTAAAATAAACCTACGGCAATAAGCCTATCCATTTCCTGCATAGGAGATGAGATAGGCTTATTCCAGGTTCCGGAATCCACACGCCCGCAAGGGGCGGGACTATATAGTTCGCCTGTGTCGCTACTTCTATGGCGTTTCAATCCACACGCCCGCAAGGGGCGTGACCAATCGTTCCCGTATATCCTTATCAGCGATTACGTTTCAATCCACACGCCTGCAAGGGGCGTGACAAAGTCATGTTGCGGCGGGAAGCAACCGAAGAAGTTTCAATCCACACGCCCGCAAGGGGCGTGACGAATGGCCTGGAAATATGGACTGGAAATAAAGGTTTCAATCCACACGCCCGCAGGGGGCGTGACCTGGCCATTGGGGATGATTCCTTCGCCGTTATGGGTTTCAATCCACACGCCCGCAGGGGGCGTGACGTATATTCATTTTGTTCATGCCCATATATGTAGTTTCAATCCACACGCCCGCAGGGGGCGTGACTTGTGTCTTTTTTGCGAATTTGAATCCTTGAATGTTTCAATCCACACGCCCGCAGGGGGCGTGACATGCCAAGTGTGCTATAGAAAGCGGCTTGAGAGGTTTCAATCCACACGCCCGCAGGGGGCGTGACATTTGCACGTCTACTGTGTTTTTGCGGTCGTAGTTTCAATCCACACGCCCGCAGGGGGCGTGACATTACGAGATTACACCGGAAAGTCCGGCGTATGCTTCAATCCACACGCCCGCAGGGGGCGTGACATGTCGAAGATTGTAACCTATTTATGACAATTTAGTTTCAATCCACACGCCCGCAGGGGGCGTGACCTAAAGGAATCTGGAAGTGCCTCATTCGCTGGGTTTCAATCCACACGCCCGCAGGGGGCGTGACATACTAGTAGAGAAAACAAAAGAATGGAACCAGGTTTCAATCCACACGCCCGCAGGGGGCGTGACACCCTGTAACAAAATCGTCTGCCCTTGCAGGAAGTTTCAATCCACACGCCCGCAGGGGGCGTGACTTCGATGATATAAGCACCTTTAAGCGCGTCTCTGTTTCAATCCACACGCCCGCAGGGGGCGTGACTTAAATCCACCGGCACCGTAATAGGCATCGGTTAGTTTCAATCCACACGCCCGCAGGGGGCGTGACAACTCATGCAAGACAGACTCATGAACATTTAACGTTTCAATCCACACGCCCGCAGGGGGCGTGACTTGGAAGCGTACGCCAAAGAGGTCAAATCCGAGTTTCAATCCACACGCCCGCAGGGGGCGTGACGCTGTTCGGCCCGTAGCACAACCAATGGACGCGTTTCAATCCACACGCCCGCAGGGGGCGTGACCTAAAATTCGCCGGCGCCCGATCAGCTCACCCAGTTTCAATCCACACGCCCGCAGGGGGCGTGACCCACCTCCTCTTCATAGGCCGCCGGTGAGGATGTTTCAATCCACACGCCCGCAGGGGGCGTGACAAACTGGACATATCGTAAGCCAGCTTTGTTAAAGTTTCAATCCACACGCCCGCAGGGGGCGTGACATGCTTTCCCGTTTAAACACCATTTCTCGGTAGTTTCAATCCACACGCCCGCAGGGGGCGTGACTCGACGGCGGCCGCATTGGTGTGGCGGCCCAGGCGTTTCAATCCACACGCCCGCAGGGGGCGTGACGTTATGGTTCGGTAGCCTCTATTTTAACTGATGGTTTCAATCCACACGCCCGCAGGGGGCGTGACAACAACTTTTTGGATAGATGATTTGCAGCTTGAAGTTTCAATCCACACGCCCGCAGGGGGCGTGACATTAAAGGTTGTTACACCGGGAAATGCTTTAAATGTTTCAATCCACACGCCCGCAGGGGGCGTGACGTATTAAAAACGGTCTCTGCGGGGAGTGTGGTGTTTCAATCCACACGCCCGCAGGGGGCGTGACCAGGATGTCCGCGTGTCCTACCTGGGGCATGAGTTTCAATCCACACGCCCGCAGGGGGCGTGACATCCAAATGGCCGACTTCTATTATTTTTTCGTAGTTTCAATCCACACGCCCGCAGGGGGCGTGACTAAGGTTATGGATATTACGCGGCAAATTGAAGAGTTTCAATCCACACGCCCGCAGGGGGCGTGACGGGTTAATGCCTGGCAATACTTAGCCGACAGCATGTTTCAATCCACACGCCCGCAGGGGGCGTGACATAATTACACAGGCCGACACCGGCTATACAGTAGTTTCAATCCACACGCCCGCAGGGGGCGTGACCAATACGTGGTTATTGACGGTGTGCGGCTTTATGTTTCAATCCACACGCCCGCAGGGGGCGTGACTCTGCTCCCGCAGTACCCTTTCTTCTAGCAGGGTTTCAATCCACACGCCCGCAGGGGGCGTGACTGTCTCCCTTAGCACATTATAAAAATCAAGCATTCAAACACTTGATTTTGCGAACCTAACAATCTTTATCATGTTAACCCTAATTTAAAACTTGCAAAATCCGTCTAAGCCTTAAAATGCAAGAGGTGCGAATACCCCAGGAAATTGATGTACACTTAGGGTTCGCATTAGACCATAAGGATTCCTTCCGGGTCATAGGTAACTTTACTGCCAACATGTTCAACGCGTTTTTTCCAGTTGGAACCTAGAAAATAATAACGCAAACTATCTGTTTCCGCATCAATAATTGTTTCTAAGCGGTGACGCAGTTCGGCAAACTGGGTGGGGTCAAGTAAACATTCAAAGACTGAATTCTGTACGCGCTGACCATAATTTACACATTGTTTTGCCACTCTGCGAAGGCGTCTTTTGCCCGCATCTGTCGTAACATTCACGTCATAAGTAATCAGGACTAACATCTTAACCTCCTCATTTCCAGATAAATGGCGGATAATCCTCCAGATCACCCCGCAGGTGCCTTGCCAGCAACAGAGCCTGGACATAAGGGACAAGCCCTAAGGGTATCTTCTCTTCAAGATAAGGGTGAGTAATCTCTTCCTGCTTTCTTTTTTGCCAGGCGGTCAGAACCTCCTTGCGGGTTTCATCATCCATGATGACCGCCCCGTTCTCCTTGACAGTAAATCCATCAGCGGTAATCTGTTTCCGGTTAATCAAGGTCACGGCCAGCCGGTCGGCAAAATGTGGCCGCAACTCCTCCATCACATCCAGTGCCAGGCTCGGCCGCCCTGACCGTTCCCGGTGCAGAAAGCCGACCTGCGGGTCCAGTCCCACACTTTCTAAGGCAGCAGCTGCTTCGTGAGTCAGTAACGTATAGAGGAATGACAGCAACGCATTGATCGTATCTGTTGGCGGACGCCGGTTACGGTTTTCCATGCGGAACTCGTTTTTTTGAGCTAAGAGAAGCTGATTAAAGTTGGCGAAATACACGCGGGCCGCTTCCCCTTCGATGCCCCGGATGGCATTCCCCTCCCGAGCTTTTTCCAGCCTGGCTACCGTTCCTGCCAGCCACTGGATGGCTTGCTGCAAAGAGTCATATTCCACGACTTCTTTATGATCCCGTAAGGCACGGTGTAATAATGCCCGGCTGTTCAGTATTTTAGCAGCAATAAATCTTCGGGATAAACGGGCCGAGATATCAGGATCATCGGCCCAGCGGTATTGGGTACGCCGTAATAAGACATTTCCCGAAATCCCGCCTGTCACCCGCCCCATAAACTTCCCGTATTCTGTCAGAAAAGACAGGGCTACGCCGCGCTCACAGCAAAGATACATCAGTTTGGGACTAGCTCCGGCAAAACCAAAACAAATAATGCCTTCCAAATTATGAATAGGCACCCGGAATTTAATCTCATCCTGAGCCTTAACAAGCACGTTTTCCCCGTCACAGGCCAGGTATGCGTCCGGCATAGTCACATACAGCGTATTGAGCAGCCGCCTCATGCTTGTTCCTCCTCCACACGGCACATACGCGCCAGATACTTGTCCACCGGACGGTGGCGCAGCATCCAATGGGGCTGACACTCCTCAATCAGTGAACACTGGGAACAACGTTTTCCCTTTTGCGCCTTAGGGGTTTTTCCCTCCCGCACAAACTGATGCATCCTGCCGGCAAGCTCCTCGGTATACTGCCTGAGCCGTTTGTCAATGGCAATTTCTTGCCGGTGCCTGGTTTCGCCGTAGAACAGATAGGCGGACTCCACATTCACCTGCATCATTTCTTCTAAGGCCATAGCCTGAGCACACAGCTGGACGGCATCCCGGTCGTCCATTTTAGGCTTGCCCCGCTTATACTCTACCGGCACCGGGCGCCACCAGCCCGCACGGTCTTTCAGCCGGCAATTCACACCGGCACTACCCTGCTCACTCCGGTGAAACTCCACAACATCGGCCACACCCCGCAGTCCAAGGGTACGGCTTACCAGTGGCATACTCCGGACAATCCGCACGTCTTTGCGGCTCTCGTCGGCAAAAGGATCATCCACCCGCTCATGTAAATGCTTGCCTTCGATGGTCCGGACATTCTCGGCCCAAACCTGCTCAATATGGATTAGCGCCCACTGACGTTCGCAAAAAGCCATGTGCTGAATACCGGAAAGCAGGAGAAAATCGTCTTCCTGAAGCGAGCCTATCATCGTACCATAATGGTCACGCCATCCGGTTTGGCGGCATAATCAATACTAATTGTGTAGTCGCTAAAGGCCCGGGGCGGCTTAGTTTTATCCTTCAAATCGCCTGTTACCAAATCAAACAGTCTGTGCGCCGGCGCATTGCCCAACGGGGTTTCATGTTCAAAAATCACCAGTTGTCTGGCAGCCATTTTCCCTCTGGCGGCCGAATGGTCATGCTCGAACATGTTTAACAGCGCATTCCAGAAAAGCTCCAGGTCGTCTGCAGAAAAGCCGGTTTTTCGAGCCAACGGGGCCGAAATGTACCCTTCGGCCCGATACAAGGCGTAGGGCACAATATGTTTCCGGCCCATAGTACGCTCTTTATCAGCATCCTTTTCATTGGTTACCGCCATTCGGGTGATGGTGACTTCCTGCGGCACAATCGGGCTTAAGCTTTTGGCAAAGGAGAACTGAACGGGGCCGCGCACCTGCCCGCAATTGACCTCGGTCGTCATCACCGCGCCAAAAGCGCGGATATCATAAAACCGGCGGCACATATAGCCGACAATAGCCTCAGCCTGGCTGGCCTCTTTCGGCAGTTTTTTGGCTTCCGGCTTAATTCCCTGGTCTTTGTAGGCCTCTTCGTTGACCCGGTTGAGCACAGCGTTTTCCCGGACATAGATATCAAAATGGTCTTTGTCATCCTGCACCAGATCAATATAGTTGCGGACTTTCCTCTTCAGGCATACGTCGGTTACCAGGCCGTGGCTGGTTTCCGGATCAATGCGCGGCATATTGCCGGCATCAGGGTCGCCGTTGGGGTTGCCGTTTTCCACCTCGAAAAAAAGGACAAATTCATACCGCTTATCAAGCACCTTATTCATTGTTATCACCCTTTCCCGCATCTTGTTTATTCTCATTTTTCGTGTAATTGGCCTGATTCTGGTGGTAATATCCCAGAATAAACTGTCCCTGGTCCTCCAGACTCAGATAATTGGGGAAGGCACTTAAACGGTTGACCACCGACTGAATTTTTCGGTCCAAAATATTGCCGTATTCGGCTTTGGCAATATGATGGCGGGATAACCGCAGCAGCAGCGGAAACACCGACGCCGGCGCCGCCGAAGCCGCCCCGAAATAACGGTCCCGGATGGTGGCATTGATTTGATTGCCCAACGCATCCTTTTGTACCTTTTCCAGCAAGGAAAACAATCTGCCTAATTGGTACCCGGTATTGTTATTGTCCTCATTTAACCCCATGGTAAGCATTGCCTCCTTTTCGTTTTGATCCCGCAGCCTATATTGCCGCATTAAAAACGCTTTAATCACCGCGGCCCGGATGGTTCCCTGGATGCTGTTGACGCCGCCATGCTCACCGCCGGTCCGACAGCGGCTTAACGCTAAATTATAAAGTGTTTGCGGATAGGCTTGACCGGATAAAATGGCCTGCAAAAACTGCCCGGCCAACAGGGGCGGAATATTTTTGGCCTCTTCCTGCACGGCCAGTGCTTTCAAAACCCGCCAGGGCGGCACCAGCTCGCCTAGCCGTTCTATGCCGACAATCTCCATATCCTGATAATGGCGGGCAATTTTTGTCAAAACCTCGCCAAAGCTGCTAACCCGCCAAAAACGTACGGACAGCCGAGCGGCATTGGGGGCCAGCCCCAGTAAATAGCACCGGGCATCGGCGGCAATATTACTATCACCGGCAGGCAGACCGGCCTTGATCCGTTCCAGGATGGTTTTCGCCTGTCTGGCCGTACTATAATCAATTCTCCGGTTCACTGACTCTTCCCCGGTATCTTCTGTATCACTCATAACCGGGTCCAAGCTCCAGGCGATTACTGCTTCAGCCTTTTTACCGCCTTTTTTGTCGGCCCAAAAGACCATGGTGGTGTCGGCCAGCCGCACCCGATTAAGGTCGCTGGAAATCAAATAATTTAGGGCGGTAGCGTAGGCAAAAGCCGCCTGTTTACTAACCGGGGCGTTAAAGCTTTGTGATTTGCTATAGGAAGTGAAGGCATCAGCATTAAAGGAGACCACAGACGCGCCGCTGGTTTGCGCTCCCACCACACCTTTGACCAACGGATGAATCCGGGCCAGGGCTGCGTGTTCACCGGTTATGAGGCATTGCCCGACTACCTCGGCCTCTTGTTCTTGTGTCCTGGCCTCCCAGGCTGCTTTAATTGCGTCAGTCTCATGAATATAGCCCAGCGCACCGTCCAGCTTGAAGACAATATGATAAGCGCCTATAACCTCAGCCAGTTTTGTCATAAGCTTGCTGTCGGCCATAGCGCTTGGGGGATTCCACTTCGCTAAAAAGCTGCGGACAGCCGCTGCTTCCCCACTCTGAACCTCTCGCAGAAACAGTTCATTTTTATTTTTGAAATCATGAAATTTATTGGCCGAAACATTGATGTCGCCTTGCTTGCTCCGCTCCAGCCCCAGCACATAGGCCGCGCTGTCGCAAAGTATATTGGCAGCAATACCCGATGTCCGGGTAGGCTGCTCAGGCACCAATAATACTTTAGGCACAGTCTTTTTGCTCTTAATATCGGCCAGCGGCAAAATATCGACCAGTGCGCCCTGTTCGTCAATAATCAACGCATGCGACACCTTGGCCGGACTGTAGCCCAACGGCGAAACCCCGGAATCGGGCTCAGCCAGCAAGCGGTAATAATGTTCGGCAAGAGCCTGTAAAATCAACCTTCTCCCCCCTTGGTAAGGCGGGTATCCACAATACCGTTTTTCATGACCGGCCGGAAGAAAATGGGCTGCATAGCATTGGCAAAATCAATGTCCCATAACATCCAGCCCAGGTCCTGTTCCCCGGTCAAGGGAGACGGCGCAACCTCGCCCTCAACCAGGGCAAAATGCACCGGAAACTCACGGCAGCCAAAATAAGGCCGCATATGGCACTGACCGGCCCGGGCCCGCCGTCTGAAAATATCGCAGTGCTTGCCGGGGTTGTCGCTTTCGCCGGCTTTGCCGGTCAGATCAAAATGGGCTTCCACAATGTACTCCACATCCCGCAACACCAGGGCCGCCCGCTGCTGGCGGTCCTCGGCGGCGTACTGGTGCAGGTCAATATTGCCTCCTTTAATAGCCGTTTTTACATTGCGCTCGGATATCTTGCCGGCAACCTCATTGCGGCGAATGGCTTCAAAGCGAATGGGTTTCATGACGTGAATACGGTCAATCACCCAGCTAATGGCCGGCTTCCAGTGAATGGCTTCTAAAATCCCTCTGGCAGCCGAAGGGGTCATCACGTCATAACTGACCCGCTCGGCTTTCATTTCCGGCCGGGTGAAGCAGGCGTAGTCGCCCCAAATCCTAAGGTTTACTCCATAGCCCATAGACTTCTCCTTTCTCTATGAATTTTATGGTTACGCTATATGTGCACCTAAACCTAGAATAGCAACACATCCGGCGGCGCTGTTACTTCCTTTGCGTCCCGCAGGCCGAACCTGGCATCGTAAAAACTTCTGTCAGTGACAAAATGCATGAAGCCGCCGATGGTTTTGATAACCTTTTCTTTTTGCAGGGCCGCTAATTCAAATTGGTATATCTGGACAACATATGGCTGCAGTTGCCGGGCCTTGCTGACCGGATAGGGATGGTATTCAGCCTCGGCCATCAGCCGCTCGGCAGTCTCATCCCAGGGAACCACCACCGGGACAGTGGCGCTGTCAATGAGCTGAAAGTCATGACTAATTGTGGCAAACGGAAAGGCGAGTCCATTGCTCCCTTCTTTAATCTTTTTAAGAATTCCCTGCGCATCCAGGTTGTTTTTCTCGACTTCAAATATCTGCCGGAAGTAATCCTCAATGGCTTCCAATGACAATATCTCGCCCCTCCGCTTGTCTACCTGACGCATTACGTCGCGGGCGATACCGGCAACCTCAGAGAATTTTCCTTTACTGGGCATCCCATGGGCTTCGGGCACAAACACAAAAACCTGTCCCGCTGTCCGCCGCCCCTCCCGGTTGCAGCGGCCTGCGGCCTGGGCAATGGAATCAATGCCGGCCGCCGCACGGTATACCACCGGAAAATCCACATCCACACCGGCCTCAATCAGTTGCGTGGCCACTACCCGGCAAGGGTGGCCCAACTTAAGCTCCTGCCTGATTTCAGTCAGTATTATTTTCCGGTGAGCCGGGCACATCCTAGCCGACAGATGATACACCCCTGCCATCGTCTGTTCCCGAAGTCGGTCAAACAGCAGGCGCGCATGCCGCCGGGTATTAACAATGGTCAGTACCTGAGACTGAGCGGCCATAGCTGTCGCCAGTGCTTCATCCACCATTTCGCCGACATACCGGACGGTAACCCGTTTAAAAATCCTTTGCAGCTCACCGGGGTCTTCCATAATCTCCACCGGTTGCAGCTTGCCCGGAATAAGGGCATTTACTGCCGGCTGCGTGGCCGTACACAAGACCACCGTTGCCTGATAATTCAACACCAGCTCAGCCAGCGCCCACAGGCATGGTTTCAAATATTCGACAGGCATCATCTGCGCTTCATCCAGAATGATGACGCTGTTGACCAAATTATGCAGCTTCCGACAGCGGGACCCTTTGCTGGCGTATAATGACTCAAAAAATTGCACAGCCGTAGTGACGACCACCGGCATGTCCCAGTTTTCCGCTGCCAGCCGGTGGGCTTTTTCCCGGGGATTCCATTCTTCGAAAGCTTCTTCGGGGTATTCAAAATTGCTGTGATGTTCAAGTACGACATTCTCATTTGCGGCCGAATCCTCCAGCGCCGCCCGGAATACATCGGCATTTTGCTCAATGATGCTAGTATAGGGGATAACATAAATCAACCGTTCCTTCTGATATTCGACGGCATGCTTCAGCCCGAAGGCCAAAGACGAATAGGTCTTGCCGCCGCCGGTAGGAACAGTCAGTGTGAACAGCCCCGGTTTATGTCCGGCCATGGCCAAACATCTGGCCAGGATCTGGCTGCGGGCATCGTTAATGTAAGACGGGTTCTGACGGCTCTGTTCCGCCAGTTGAGCCAGCCGCTTGTCCAGTCGGCTGCACAGCAACGCTAATGATATCTCCTCTGGCCGCGCTTGAAACTTGTCTTGGTTCATAAACCGCTCGGTATCCAAATAGTCGGCATCAACCAGGCATGAATACAGCATCCGGGTGGCAAAAGCAAGACTAAACGCCCCCATTTCCGGTGACCGGGCAACAGGCAACGTCTTTAAATCCTCCTGCGCCAACGGCGGAATCTCTATTTCCTGCATAAATGCCTGGTAGTCCGGGACAGCTTTTTGCAGCCTGTCCGGCAGGTTTTTACCCTCTCCTTTATGGCCATCCGGCAGACCGCTGTGATGACCGGCAATGGCAAAGGCTAGCACATTGCCGACTTGGCCAAATCGCCGGTATACTTCCTGCGCTCCGGCAGTAGCATGGTCCACCTTGGCGACCGCCCCGGCCAGCCTTTGCTGAAACAACCGGGAATACTTGCCCAGATCATGCGCCAGGCCAAGGATTTCCCCCAACTTGCCCGCCCCAAATTTTTCGGCCCGTTCTTTCGCCAGATAAGCTACGTTTTTTAAATGGTCCTTGAGCAACTGCCACTCGGGTTGAGGCAACACAGCTTTTGTCCGGGGATCTTCCTTGGTATGTCCATAGTATTGCACCGCTTCCCCCTCCTCAGGTTATATAATTGTGCCAGAAACATTGGTGACACGTATGCTTGTGATGTTTGAATCCCCTACCTAGATGCAACGCCCGTATGAGGTGTAACAAGCCATAAGTTAGTCCGAAATACGCTTCAATCCACACGCCCTTACGGGGCGTGACGCTGCCATACGCCGGCCATTACTGGTCCGTAGGCGTTTCAATCCACACGCCCTTACGGGGCGTGACGCCCATATGGCAAAAGCTTATTGACTGGTTTAATGTTTCAATCCACACGCCCTTACGGGGCGTGACGCCGAACAGACAGAGGTAGACAACCTGACCGGGGTTTCAATCCACACGCCCTTACGGGGCGTGACGATACAGGTTTTTGCTTCTTAAGTGGCGCAGTAGTTTCAATCCACACGCCCTTACGGGGCGTGACACCGCAAATTACAAAGTAAAAACAATCTACGAGCCGTTTCAATCCACACGCCCTTACGGGGCGTGACCAATGTTTCCGCCGCGAGTGTTAACCAACTCACGTTTCAATCCACACGCCCTTACGGGGCGTGACGGCAAATCAAGCGGTTAGCAAGGGGCAGTTGGATGTTTCAATCCACACGCCCTTACGGGGCGTGACATGATCTAGTTTCTGGCCATCGTCGTTGGAATGTTTCAATCCACACGCCCTTACGGGGCGTGACCGCCGATCGGCATTCCCTTGCCCATATGGGTGTCGTTTCAATCCACACGCCCTTACGGGGCGTGACTGCTCCCTTTAGAACATTATAAAAATCAAGCATGCAAACACTTGATTTTGCGAATCTAGCAATCTTTGCTATTCTTAACCCTAAACACAAAGCCCTTAAACACACCTAAGCCTTCAAACACAAAAGGTGCGAATGTCCTGGCAAATTAATGTACACTAAAGGTTCGCATCACAGACCAGAGGTCTCCATGAACCATAAATAATTTTACTTCCCGACATTCAACATGCTTTTTCCTGTTACAACCTAACATAACACGTAGCCTATCTGTCGCAGTTCACTCACCTCTCTAAATGTATATATTTCCCTTTATTTTGATATTTTTCCTGCGCAATCCTTAAAAAGATATTGCTAATCAAAATATTTTTTCATTTTTTGTCGAAACAACATTATTATTGTAATAGTTTTATTCAAATATCTATCGAATATTGCTTCATTTTTTTTTTGTTTTTGCTGAATTAGCAAGATTCGAGTTTTGTTATGTATTTCAACATTAATTTTTGTTTTAAGGCCATTCATTTAAACGCTCCCCCAAAACCTTGCAATTATTTTAGTAAACTATATTCTATTTTTTTTGTTTTATGCATATTAGTTAGATATAGGAAATATTTAAAATATCTATAGAATATAATTTGACAACTATATAAATGAATATTAATTTATATAAAAAATTGCGCGCCCGTGATGGGCGCGCCAAACGATATCCAGAATAATAATATGGACAGCTATATAAATATTTCAATCCACATGCTTTATAAAGCATGACTAAAACTAAATATTATAATATCATGTCCCGGCGGATTTGCAATCAAATTACTTCGGTATATATTTCAGTAGGTCCACCACTAATTCATGCACCTTGGTAGCTGGCCTTTGCATTGATGGCTTCTGCTTACCAAATTCTTTTAGTCTGTTTTCTGCAAAGCGAATGGCTAACTCCAGATTACCATATCGTTTGAGCAAGCTAAACAGATTAGTAAGGTTTTTCCGATATTCGCCTAATCCATGTCTGCGCAAATGTTGACTTAATTTCTTCTTATATTGTTCCCGGTCAATATCTGCCTGCAAATTCTCAAAATGGAGTAGAAACCAATACTCTATGCATTGGTTCGACCAAGCAGTTTTATACTGAATCTCACCTGTTTTAGATAATTTATTGGCCGCATAACTGGTATTATCAAATCTCTCCGGCGAAAAATCATCTTGGTCATATACCAACCAGACCTGATTTACTTGCCCTTTTAACTCAGCAACATATTTTTTGGCCCGTTCCAATAAGAAAATCGTATTTGTAGCTTCGCCCTCAATCTGGATTTCAACTTGCCTTACTTCAACCCGGTGATCATATTGAGCATTAATCAGACTTCTAATCTCTTTAAAATATTCCGGCTCTGTCTTCGTTCCCTCGCAAATAATTAAATAATAGGTAAGCGGCTCAATAATATGCATCCGGCGTTTTTCCCGCCCTAAAGCGTTGACCGCTTTTTTACTCATAACTCTGCCTCCCAGTTGAGGCAGCACCGCAGATAAGGGTCTGCGCCATATCTTCCTTCCAGATACTGCTTATCAAAAATAGCGTCTTTCCGCACACCATTGCCAGCCTGATCTTTAAATTCCACTAATGAATACAACTTAGAACTTTGCCTGCTATCTTTGGCAACAAACCATATTTCATCGCGGCGGAAAACTTCTTTTTTCATGGTCGATAGATCATGGGAAGTAAATATCAGTTGCGCCTTATGGGGATTTGAGCAGGGATTACTAAACAGCTCGATAATATAGCGGATCAGTTTTGGATGTAACTTGGCATCCATTTCATCAATAACGATTACACCGCCCCGCATTAACGCCTGAATAACAAAAGGCAGACAGGCAAACAACTTAATCGTGCCACTAGACTCTTCCTGAAGTTCTAATTCATATTCTTGTTCTTGCACAACATGTTTAGTGAAAATTTCATATTCGTCCTCTTTATCACCCTTTTTATAACGAAAACTGGAAATGTCGCTATCCATTTCCTGAATTATTTTAAACATAATATTTTGGATTTTGTCATTTTCAAATAAGAATATTCTTGATTCATAAAATGGATTACCGAAATTAACAAATTCACATCTTTCAAACCAAGCAATAATTTCATTAATTGTGTCAATGTCTTTTAAAATTTTCAGATACGCTAAGAAAGGAATGGTATCTGCAACTCCAATGTTCTCCATAGATTTGAGTAATGGACCTGTGTCAATTTTTTCTGCATTATGATTGCGGACAAAGATTTTACTGGCTCTTTTTCCGTTAATGTTCTGTTTATAGAGGCTTTCATAGATAATAACTTGTTTTTTAATGTGCAAATTATACCGGTATTCTACGCCAGTAGTCCGGAAAAACAAGGTAAATTCGGTTGGCGCTTCTATTGTTTCCGGATCAAACTTGAAGGGCGTAGTCAGATTGGTGTTCTTATTTTTAACTTCGTTCGCATTTTTAAGAACGTAGATAGGCCTCATTATGATGCTGACCAAAACGACAAAGGCCTCTAGCACCGTACTCTTGCCACTGCCATTAGGACCATAAAGCGCAGCAAGCGGCAAAAATCTTTGCCCGTCGGAATCGACAAGAAGAGTGTTTTCATGCTCGGAAATGGCCACAGCCTGCATATCCAGAACAGCCTCATCCCGAAAACTTTTAAAATTTTTAAATGTGAACTGACACAGCATGCTGGCTTCACTCCATTACAAAAAAGTCTCATTATTTAGAGTTATGTTCTATAATAATAAAATTTATACCTGCTTTTTTGAGTTTTTTTCTCATATTATCAGGGTTACACTTTTCGATATGGTAATAGGCTCATATGGCTTTCGTCTCGTTTGGGTTGCTGCCACTCCTTTTTTTACTTTGTCAATGATATATAGCCGATACATGATCTCTTCAAGATTGGCTGTTTCCGGCAGCTTAGAAATGACTTCAATAGCTTCCTTCTTCAATGTTTTCATCAAGCTAAATATGACTTGGATCTATTCCGTCTCCATAGCGATGCCTCGAATATCGTAATGTATGGCGACTATGACATATGTGACGGTGAGGAGTTTGATGAAGTAATGATTAATCACGGGCACAGCAAGGCTACTCGTCCAGACAAAAAACAGTGTAGGCTTTATTGCTGGCTCTGAGAACAATGAATGACACATCGGCAGATACAAACAAGGACCATCCCCAGTGTCCTGCTCACCTGTTGCTAAATATTAAAGGCTTTCCTGGCCGCCCGCGGCGTAAAGCCGTGAACCCGTTTAAAGGCAACAGTAAACTTGCTGGGGCTTTGGTAGCCCAGCAGAGTACTGATATTTTGCACACTCATCTCGTCATTGGATAACAGCCGCAGGGCATAGCTCATTTTTTCCTGGCGGATATACTCGGCAACCGTCATATTATAATACGCCTTAAATGACTGGCGCAGCTTGGTCGTCCCCATCCCTGCCAGGCGTGCCAGTTGCGCGACGTCCGGCGGCGCTAAAATATTATTGTCCAGTTCTTCTTTGGCCCGCCAGAGAAGTTTTATGTTTTCATAAGTCAAATGGCTGGGGCGCCTGAGCCTGGTAAACATCTCCGCATAGCCCCTGTTTTGCACACCGCACAATATCAGCGAAAGAATTTCAATCATTTTGCTTTCGTAATACATAAACGGCGCAATGGATATCCGGATGGTATACTTGAGCTGTTCAAAAGCCATCAGAATCTCCGGTGTATTATAATAATGCTCCGGCCAGGTTAACGCATCCTCGACCGTCAGCCACTCGCCCCGGCCCCGTTCCTGAAAATAATCCGCAATAAAATCGGCAAAAAGCCAGGCGCTGGTATAACAGAGCTTAGACGGACTGCCAAACCGGATTTTAAACGGCTTGCCCCGGTTGACCAGCAGATGAATGCCCCGCCCCAGCTTCCTGCTTTTTTTGCCCTGCTCAATGATCGTCATATCACCGGCTGCCAGAGAGCACAGCCACAAACCGGGCTGGGCAATCTCATAGCCCCTGGTAACCGGCTGCTGCAGACTAAAATAGGCATCGGTAACACACCAGCCCGGTTCAGGCTGTACATCAATCAGCCAGCTGTCGCCATTTTCGGGCGTCAGGCTGTATTTGACGCCTTTGCTCCTGTACTTTTTTGCCGTGCAGCCTAACTGCTCCGCCAATTCCCGGCTGCCGCCGGCATATTCATTGGTGCTCACGCCTGCTTCCTTTCCGACCGGCAGCACCGGCTAATTGATTCCCCCGGAACTGCCTGCCCCGCTTTTGCCTATTATCATATCATGCTAGAAAAGGTAAACGCCATGCCTTTTCGTTCCCTGCTGACAGAGGACTATACCGTAAAAACGCAAACCAAGACCGTGTGTTGCCTCTCAACTGAGAAAAATTATCGGTTGATTCCGTTTTCCGCCTGTAGTCACCTGCAAACAGGTCCCCTGCCCGCCCATTGACCGGGCTAAAATTGCTTTGATATAATTAGCCACAAGTTAGTCCGTGCCGGCACACCAGAACTAACAGTATTTTTTCGTTCTTGTTGATAATGAAATTCATTGTCAATCGCTGTGTGAGTTTATCTGAAGGAGCAAAAAGCGCATGCAACAATCAATTTCCCCGCCAACGGCCAAGCGCCTGCTTTATGCCTTACTTGGCATCAGCCTGTTCTGGCCCCTGCCGGCCGCTGCGGCAAATGGACCGGATGCGACAGAAAACAGCGCAACTGGCCAGACTGCAAAACAACCGCCGCAGTCGCCGGAGTTTTCCCTGGACGAAGTAGAAATAACCGCCGTCAGAGACAGTGCCCCGGATGACGGTTACATGGCCAAACGCAGCAGCGCCGCTACCAAAACCGATACGCCGCTGGAAGAAACCGCCCGCTCGCTCAGCGTAGTGACCGGCGAACAAATGGCAGCCCGCGGTGTCACCGATTTGTTTGACGCCTTAAGCTATACGCCCGGCTTCAGCGATGCCACTGCTAACCGGGACTCCCGCCACTTTCTGGCTCAGATCCGCGGCTTCACCAACAACTTTGTCACCCATACCGATGGCCTGCGCATGCTTCAGGGCGTTGGTGTGGCCAACCCCAACTATGACACCTATAGCTTTGAACGGATTGAGGTGCTGCGCGGCCCGGCCGGCATCCTCTATGGCGCCGGCAATCCCGGCGGTGTCGTCAATCAGGTGTCCAAGCAGCCGACCAGTCAACCCATACGGGAAATTCAACTCCAGACCGGCAGCAATAACCTGTTCAGCGGGGCCATTGACCTGGGCGGGACTGTCAATGCCCAGGACAATGTAGAGTTCCGGCTGACGGCTCGCTCCTCTGATGAGAATACCTCCATGGACTATGGCAAAGCCGAGAGGCATTTTATCGCCCCTGCCCTTACCTGGCGGCCCCGCGATAATACCAGCCTGACCATCCTGACGCATTTTCAAAAGGATGATATCAAAGGCGCGCCGGACATCAATCCATACCGCTACCTGCCCAATCACGGCTTATACGGCTATTCCGGCACCGGGTTCTATGGCGAGTACGATTATGACCGGTTTATCAAAAACGATAAGGAACTGGGGTATATTCTTAAACACCGCTTTAACGATACCTGGACGGTAACCCAAAGTACCCGGCATTCAAGCATAGATGAGAAATCCAGGGTGATTTATGTTGACAGCGCAGCCAATGGCGTCGCCAGCCGCTCAGCCGAGTATCTGGATACCGACCTGAGTGCCAATATTATTGATACCTACTTTCAGGCCGACTGGTCCAGCGGCGCCGTTAAGCATGTTACCCTGCTGGGTTTTGATTATCAGAACACCGGTTATGACTACAACTATGCCTGGGGCAGCGTCCCCGATCTTGACCTCACGGCCATGAACTATGGCCAGAAAATTACCGATCCTGCTTTTACGTATATGTGGAAATACAAAGTAAAACAAACCGGCTGGTATTTGCAGGACCAGCTCAAATTCGGCCGCTGGACGGCAACGGCAGGCGGGCGTTATGACCGCTATGACAGTAACCGGCTGGAACGCCTGACCAACACCTATACCCGCATCGACCAGAGCGCTTTCACCGGCCGCCTGGGCCTGGTCTATGACGCCGGCAACGGGCTGTTTCCCTATATCAGCTATGATGAATCATTTGAGGGCCAGCAGGGAGCCGACCGCTACGGGAATGCTTTTGACCCTACCACCGGCCGCCAATATGAATTGGGCGTGCAATACGCACCCGAAAACAGCAGCATCCGTTATACGGCCGCAATCTTCGATCTGCGCAAGCAAAATATGCTGACGGACGATCCGTCAAATCAGGCCGGCCAGACTCGTTATCAGGTTCAGACCGGCGAAACCTCTGCCCGGGGGTTGGAGCTGGAAGCCAATATTGCGGCGCTAAAAGGATTCAATCTTACCGCCGCCTATACCTACATGCCCAAACATGAGATCACCAAAGATACCGTTGCGGCCAATATTGGCCGCAAAACAGCCAATGTATCCAAACACAGCGCCTCTTTCTGGCTGGACACAGCTGCTCCGGCGCAGGAGCAAGGCATACTTGCACAGGGCTGGGGCTTTGGCGCCGGCCTGCGCTACATCGGCTCACGCTATGACTATACCAATACCGTAAAATTGGGCGGCGTAGTCCTGACCGATGCCATGGTCCGTTATGACAGCGGTGGCTGGCGCTACGCCCTCAACGTGCACAATCTGTTTGACCGGGAATATGTTATCGGCACCTTTCCCGCCGAAGGCTATGAGTACGTCAACCCCGGCCGCACCTTCCGGCTGACCGCCACCCGCCGCTGGTAGAACGCTTGCATCCAGCCACTTGCACTACAGCCAAGCAGCCTGTCTGTTCCCGGCAACGGAGATCAGACAGGCTGCTTTTGCCTGCCTTACATTACAACCCGAATGATTTGCGGATGTACGAAGGGGAATAACCATGTATCCTTTTAAATGCGGCGGTAAATTTACTGGCATTTTCGTAGCCGGCCATCGCGGCGATATTTTTGATACTAAGCCCGTCGTCCCACAACAGCCGCAGGGCATACTTCAGTCTTTCCTCGCGAATATATCCGGCAATGGATATTCCGTACCAGAGTTTAAAGCAATGCTGCAACTTGCTGATGCTCATCTGAACCATTACAGCCAGTTGGCTGACAGACGGCGGAGCCAGAATATTCCTGTCCAGCTCTTCTTTCACTTTTAGGATATAGGTGCGGTCATAATACGTTAAATAATTTTTCCGCCGTGTTTTCCAGTGCTTCCGCCAGCAATCTTCGTAGTGAATATTGCGCAGGATGAGCATCAGCACTTCACAGGCTTTGTGTTCGTAGTACGGCAGCGGGGCGGAGGCATGACGGACATTGGCTTTAAGCTGTTCAAAGACCAGCAGCAGCTCCGGCGTATTGTATTGCGGACTTTGCCAGGCCAGCGCGTCGGCCAGGGTAAAACTCCGGCCCGGCAGCCATCCGTCCAGTTGGGCGGCGATGTAATCGCTGAACAGCCACATACCGGTATAGCATTGCCACTTTCCCGCCCCGTAAATGATTTTGAACGGCTGACCCCGGTTGACAAGTAAATGGATGCCCGGCCTGAGTTGCCGGGCCTTTTTGCCGGTTTCGACAATAGTCATGTCGCCGCTACTAAACGAGCATAGCCACAGTCCGGACTCAGCGACGGCATATTCCCGGACAACAGGCGCCGCCAGAGAAAAATGCGTATCTGTCAATATGAGACCCGGGGCGGGGCAAACATCCATCAGCCAGTTGTCGCCGTGGGGCGACGGCAAATTATATCTTATCCCGCTGCGAAAAACTTCCGGCTGTGCGCCAAATTGTTCACTCAGTTCGCGGCTGCCTGTCCGGTATACATTCCGATCCATAAGCATTCCCTCCCCTTGATCCACTATGATTAGAATAACAAATGCATCTTTTCAAAGCAATCCCTTTGGCCGAAGCACAAGGCTCCAAACTAATGCAAAGATAATCCGAATCCTGGCATAAACGCGATTACTGACCACCTCCGAGTCGAGTAATATTCTAACCTTATAGACCCTACGCTACCATTACCGCTCCCCCCCGTTAAGACCTTGGTAAAGCGTTGACTGAGCAAAACGGTATTGCTATAATGAACCCGCAAGCTTGCTAATCGCGAATAAAACTCATTATCATTTATTATTAATTATGACCGACCACACTAACACAGCAAAGGGTGACGTTATGAAGAGACATTATCTGCGAAAAACCGGCCTGCTCTGCACTCTGATCGGCGGCAGCCTGTTCTGGCCCCTGACAGGTTATGCAGCCGAGGAAAGTGCACCGCCGGCGGAGCAAACAGTCGACCTGCAGCGGGAGTTTACCCTGGAAGGCCTTTTTATTACCGCCACCCGTTTAACCGACGGTTATGTCGCCAAAAACAGCACCATCGGCACCAAGACGGATACGCCGCTCAGCGAAACCGCTCAGTCAATCAGTGTAATCACCAGAGAACAAATGGAAGCCCGAGGCGTGCAATCCCTGGATGAAGCCTTAGCCTATACGCCAGGTGTCAGCGCCGGCATCTGGGGAAAGGATGGCCGCGGCAACAGTACGATCAAAATTCGCGGCTTTGGCAGTGGTGTACGTTCGACATTCACGGACGGCCTGCGTGCTCCGTATGGCTCGTGGTCCGCCGCCAATACCGACACTTACGCGTTTGAACGGATTGAGATCCTGCGGGGGCCTGCTTCCGTTCTCTATGGCTTCAGCAATCCCGGCGGCCTCATCAATCAGGTTACCAAGCGGCCAACCGAACATCCAATACATGAAATCCAACTCCAAGCTGGTAACCACGCCAATAAAGGTGCATCCTGGATATCGGCGGACCAGTCCATGAAGATGGTAAACTGCTGTTTCGCTTCACAGCCCGCGCCCAGGAGCAGGATTTTGAACAGGACTACTCCAGTGGCAAACGCACCTTTATTGCCCCGGCGCTAACCTGGCAGCCGGATGACGCCACAAAACTGACCATTTTGGCTAATTACCAAAAAAATAAAATCAAAGGCAATTATTTCGGCAACCGGCGGATTTATGATTCCGAGCATACCCTGCACGGCTATCGCGGCACACTGTTTACCGGGGAGCCAGATTATGACCGTTTCGAACAGGAACTGAAAGAGATCGGTTATATTTTTGAACATCAGTTTAATGATGTATGGTCAGTGACCCAAACCGCCCGCCATTCTGATATTGATCTGTTAAGTAAATACCTGGGCATAGACGAATACTCCGGTACTGACGGACGGACGTTAAGCCGTTATGCCAACCATATAACAGAAACACTGCGGGCCGATGCCGTCGATACCCATTTTCAGGCTAAATGGTCGGCTGGGTCCTGGACCCATACGACCTTGCTGGGCTTTGATTATCTGCGGAGCGACTTTGATAATCGCTGGGGCTCAGGTTCCGCCCCTAGTCTCGATCTGATTACGCTGAATTACGGCCAGGCAGTGACAACGCCGGAAACTGTTCCTAATCAAATGTCGCACATGCGCCAGCGTGGCTTGTATCTACAGGAGCAAGCCAAGTTCGGCGACCGGTGGGTGTTTATGGCGGGCGGCCGCCGGGATTGGTTTGAAGACGATCTGAACAGTATCAAACAAGCAGCCAATACCGGGCGCGCCGGTCTGGTCTACCATGCCACGAATGAACTATCCCCTTATTTTAGTTATGCGGAGTCCTTCGAACCACAGTCCGGCGCCGATCGCCACGGCAAGGCCTTCGTGCCCACCACCGGCCGTCAGTATGAACTGGGCATTCAATATGAACCGGCCGGGGCCAACGCCCGGTTTTCCGCCGCCATTTTTGATCTGCGCCAACAAAATGCGCTTACCGACGACCCGCTCAATTCTGCCAGTGAATGGTTCAGTGTGCAGATCGGTGAAATCGCCTCGAAAGGCCTGGAACTGGAAGCCAATCTGACCACCGCCAAAGGCGTCAATCTGCTCGCCGCCTATACGCTGCTGGATCATAAAACAACCAAGAGTAGCGATCCGGCAGCCATCGGCAGACGCGGTGCCGGCGTTTCCAGACATTCCGCCGCTCTCTGGGCCAACTACACCGTCCCGGAGGGCCGGCTGAAAGGGCTGGGCTTTGGTGGTGGAGTGCGCTATATTGGCTCGCGTTATAATAATATGAATACTGAGAAATATCCGGGGATATTGCTGGCTGATGCCATGTTGCGCTATGACCTTGCCGAATGGCGGCTAGCCCTGAATGTGCGTAATCTATTTGATAAGTTTTATAATGTCAGCGGCAATTTCGCCGGTGAAGGTCGGGCCGTCCTCTTAACCGCCACCCGCCGCTGGTAACCCGCGCAGATAAGCCTGGTACGTGTATTTTCCATAGACAATAAATAGCCGTTAAAGGGCGTCTCCCGGCAGGTTTTTATCTGCCGGGAGACGCCCTTTGGCTGGAATGCCGGCTGGGCTTCTACCGTGCTTTGCCACCCCCGTTATTCCTAAAACAGTCCGTCTATAACCCCAGAGTTTTTCTAAACTGACTTGGCGTCACACCATGAATCCTCCTGAAAGCAGCGGTGAACTGACTGGCGCTTTTATAGCCCAGCGTTGTGGCAATATTGTTGATGCTCAGAGCGTCATCGCCTAGTAGCTGCAGGGCATATTTCATTTTTCCCCGCCGTACATATTCGGCAATGGTTATTTGATAAAAATTCTTAAAACGCTGACGCAGTCTGGTTGTTCCCATTTCGGCGATAACCGCCAACTGTTCAAGGCTCGGCGGATTCAAAATATTTTCATCCAGAGCCGCCTTGACCTTCCAGATATACTTTTTATTCTGATAGGTCAGCCTGGTACGCATTTTCTTTTCGGTGTGTTTCTGGCAATATGCTTCATGCTTGGCGTTGCACCGGATCAGTCCCAAAATTTCCAGCACTTTGCCTTCAAAGTACATGGCCGGAGCAAGTGCCCATCGAACGCCATATTTCAGTTGTTCAAAGGCCAGGGCCAGTTCAGGGGTATTATACTGCGTACTGTGCCACTGCAACGCGTCGGTTGCGGCAAACGGCTCCTCCTTTGCGCTATCCTGAAAATAGCTGGCAATGCGATCGGCGGTGATCAATATACTGGTATACAGAATCCTCTCGGTATGCTTAAAGACCATTTTAAACGGGCGGCCCTGACTGACAAAGACATAAATTCTGCCCGGCTGCAGTTTTTTAGGTTTTCTCCCTTTTTCAATAATGGTGGTATCACCACTTTCAAAGAAGCATAACCACAGAAAGGGCTGCAGCGTATTGTACTGAAAAGTATCCGGATACGGCAGCGTAAAATAAGCGCTGCTAACCACTAAATCCGGTTGGGGATGCAAATCGATAATCCAGCTGTTGCCCTGACCTGGGGGCAGAATGATATACCGGCTGTAATTGCCATAATCGGTTTTCTCTCCTCCCGCCCGCAAAACCAGCTCACTATGCCCTAAAGCAAAGTCTTCCATGTCTTTGGCTCATCCCTTTCATCCTTGATAGCCTCAGCGCCCCTACTATCATCATACCATAATACGCGGCACAACCAATGCCCTTTATTGACAAAAACCTGTCGATTTCTGTCACAAAAACAGATGGATTTATAAGTCACGAGATGATAACAATTCTCATAAAAATTAATAAACAGCTATTTATAAACATCAACTTATCCGCTTTTCACCCGCTTGTTCAGCCTATTTTCCCTTGTTATAATAGCTTCAAGTTAACCATCAGTGGCCACTGGTGACAGCCAGCCGGCACTTGCAGTCCATTAAAAGCGCTGCTTGACGGCCCGGCTGTTAACGATCCTGCAAAACTCTTTATAGCGCCTGAACTAACATAAGGGAGTCGATGGCTTACATGAAACGAACAATCTCGCGTACCGGGAAACGGCTGCTGTATGCTTTTATCGGCAGCAGCCTGCTCTGGCACGCGCCACTCGCTGCCCAGGCGGAAAAATCAACGGAAGCAGCAGCGGCCACAGCGGACGCAGCCTCTTCCACCCAGCAAAATTTCGTGCTCGAGGGCGTTGAGGTAACCGGCGCCAGAATAAAAGACAAGGTACCGGACACAGGCTATGTCGCCAAACGCAGCAGCTTCGCCACCAAAACCGATACCCCCCTCAACGAGGCCGCCCAGTCCATCAGCGTAATCACCAGAGAACAGCTGGACAGCCGCGGCGCAACCGATTTGTTTGATGCCCTGGGCTATACGCCCGGCATCAGCGACGTGACCTATAACCGGGACAGCCGTTATTTCTCTACCAACATCCGTGGTTTTTCTGTCAATGCGACTACCTCCACCGATGGTCTGAATATGCTGACTTCCGGCTGGTCGGCTGCCAATCCCGACCTGTACAGCTTTGAACGCATCGAAATACTGCGCGGCCCCGCTTCGGTGCTATACGGCTCCGCCAATCCCGGCGGTCTGATCAATCAGGTCTCCAAGCGGCCAACCGAGAGCGAGCTGCGGGAAATCCAGCTGCAGGCCGGCAGCGGCAAGCAGCGCAGCGCCGCCATCGACCTTGGCGGTCCGGTGGGAGCAGACGGCAAATTGCTGTTCAGGCTGACCGGCCGGACCACCGGGGAGGATTTGTATGTTGACAGCAGCAGCAGCGACAGCCATTTCCTGGCGCCGGCGCTCACCTGGCGTCCCACTGAAGACACCAGCCTCACCCTGCTGACCCATTTCCAAAAAGACGACATTAAAGGCAATTTTGAGTATACGCGCAATGTGTATCTGCCGGGCCACCCCTTATACGGTTTTTCCGGCAAGCTGTTTATCGGTGATGCGAGCTATGACCGTTATACCCGCGACGTAAGCCAGCTCGGCTATATTTTGGAGCACCGCTTTAACGACACCTGGTCGGTAACGCAAACCGCCCGGCATTTGGATCTGTCCTTTCGCTCCAAAATAACATATCCCGATGCGCTGGCCGGCGACGGGCGCACGCTTACCCGCGTCGGCCGCTATATAGCGGCCGAGTTTGACGCCGATGCTGTCGATACCCACCTTCAGGCCAACTGGTCGGCAGGTAAGATTGCCCATGTTACACTGCTCGGTTTTGATTTCGCCCGCAGTGATTTTGACTACCGCTGGGGAAACGGATCGCTGCCTTCGCTTGACCTGCTGAGCCCGGACTATCACCAAGGCATTACGCTGCCTGCGTTTTCGCGCCTAACCGATACGGCAACCAGACAGACCGGCTGGTATATGCAGGATCAGATGAAGTTTGGCGACCGCTGGACAGCCCTGGCCGGCGGGCGCTATGACCGTTACAACAGCGATATCTACAATCGCGTAACCGGCCTGAATACCCGGCTTAAGCAAAACGCCTTCACCGGCCGTCTGGGCGTCGTATATGATGCCGGCGGCGGTGTGTCGCCGTACCTCAGCTATAATGAATCCTTCCAGCCGCAGCCAGGCACCGACCGGTTCGACAGGGCCTTCGATCCCACCACCGGCCGCCAGGTCGAGCTGGGCGTTCAATATCAGCCGGCCAACAGCAGCGCCCGGTTTGCCGCCGCTATTTTTGATCTGCGCAAGCAAAATGTGCTGGTCACCGATCCCGTAGACAACGATTTCAGTATCCAGACCGGTGAGATAGCCGCCAAAGGGCTGGAGCTGGAGGCGAATGTCGCCGCTTTCAAGGGTGTGAACCTGACGGCCTCCTATACCCTGCTCAGCAGCAAAGTAACCAAAGACACCGACCCGGCGCGGATCGGTCTGCGCACCGAAGGCGTTCCCCGCCACAGTGCCTCGGTCTGGCTGGACACCTTGGCTCCCGCTGAGGAGAAAAAGCAAGGCTGGAGCGTTGGCGCCGGACTGCGTTATATCGGTTCCCGCCATGATTATGACAACATTAATAAAGCAGGCGGCGTATGGCTGACCGATGCCCTTGTCCGCTATGATACCGGCAATTGGCGTTACGCACTCAATATTCATAACGTTTTCGACAAGCATTATATCATTGGCGACTTCTCCTCGTACGACACTTACTATACTGTCGATGAAGGCCGCACCGTTCAGCTCACCGCCACCCGGCGTTGGTAGATACTTAGACTATAAGAAAAACACCGTATATGTTTAGAAAGAAAGAACCGGCAACCGCGGCTTGTACCGTGGTTGCCGGTTCTTTTCCGCTGCCTTGCCACCACTGCGGCCGGCAGTTAACAGTCAGGCCAGACCGGCTCCTGCCGCCAGTTCCCGGATACGTTCCGCCGGCTAAAACAAAGACTTTTTGAATTGCCGCGGTGTCATCCCATAGGTTTTTTTAAACGCCACCGCAAACTTGCCGGCGCTTTCGTAGCCCACGGCAGCGGCAATTTCCTGTATTGTCATGCCGTGGGACATTAACCGCGCCCCTGTTTCATCTTTTCCTGCTGCACATACTTGCCAATCGAAAGTCCGAAGCAGGCCTTAAAGCATTTGCGCAGCTTGGTAACGCCCATTTTGGCAATGACAGCCAGCTGCTCAACTGCGGGCGGATGCTGAAACTCTTTATCCAGCACGTCTTTTACCAGCCAGATATTGGCGCCTTCCCGCCAGGCCGCAAACCGGTTCCAGATCCCTTCGGCGGAAAAATTTTTCTGATACTGTACATTGCGCAGGATAATCGCCAATATCTCCAGCATCTTCCCCTCGTAATACAAATGCGGTATCCGCGCCGCCCCCCGCAGGGCGTACTTTAACTGCTCGAACGCCACCACCAGATCGGGCGTGTTATAATGCTGACTTTGCCAGTGCAAAGCCCCGTCAAGCTGAAAAGGACCGTCACTGCAACTGCCCCGCACATAAGCTGCCACAAATTCATCAAGCAGCAGTACATAAGTCCACCAGACCGGCTCATTCGCCCCGAAACTCAGCTTGACCGTCTGCCCCCGGTGAACAAGAAGATGAATGCCCCGCCTCAGCTTTCTGCCCTTTTTCCCCGGCTCAAGCAGCGTAATCTCACCGCGCTCCACTGAACAAAGCCATACGCCCCGCGGCGCAGCCGGGTAACTGTAAGTTACCGCTTCCTTGACCATAAACCGGGCATAACCGGCCACCAGCCCCGGTGACGGGTGGGTATCAAGCAGATAGCCGCCGCTGCGGCTGTCTGTATAGTAGTCGGTATAAGCGGGCGGCAGGCAATAAATATGGGCATCGCCGTCATGGGATTCCCTGCATCCCAAATGCTCAGCCAGCCCGGCGCTGCCTAACTTGTCTTCGTTTGTTGCCACAATGATCTTTCCTCCCGCACGGCCATAGACTGTAACTTACTTTTTTAGTCTACCAGAATTTATAAATAAAGTCTGTGGACATAAGAACGACTATATCCTGAAGGGCACAGGCGGCTTCTGCCGTCGTCCTAAAGGACTTGCACAAGCCAAGTCTTTTCTTAATTATAACATGGGCGCAACCAAACTAATTGCCCAAAACAACTCGTTTTTTTTCTTTTCCGGCAAGACAAACCGCTTGCCAAAATCTGAAAGAGCACATAATGTCTAATTTCCCGCTGTTTCCCACCTGAATCATACCTCATGCCGGACAGTGGGGCCGGCAGTTGACGTCAATAAAACAGCCTTGCTATACTGAGACAAATCCGGATTGAGAATGATTATTATTTTTATCATGATAAGAAATACAGGAGCTGATAGCGTGAAAAAAATATCCCGTACCGGCAAAGGCCTGCTCTATGCCCTCATCGGCAGCAGTCTGTTCTGGCACCTGCCGGCCCCCGGTTTCGCCGCTGACGAAGCCGCCACAGGACGCCAATTTACCCTGGAAGGGGTGGAAGTAACAGCCGCCCGCCAGGACAGCGGCTATGTAGCCAAACGCAGCCGCGCCGCCACTAAGACCGATACGCCGCTGGCAGAGACGGCCCGGTCGATCAGCATCATTACTAGAGAGCAGATGGACGCCCGCGGCGTCACTGACATGTTCAGCATTTTAAGCTATACACCGGGCTTTAGCGATATGGGCTATAACAACCGCAGCAACCGTTATGGTTATTACAACCTCCGCGGCTTTACCGGCACCTCCTTTATCGACGGGCTGCGCAGCGCCAGCGGCGGCTTTGCCGTTTCAAACTTTGATCCCTACAGCTTTGAACGAGTGGAAGTGCTGCGCGGCCCGGCGGGAATCCTCTATGGAACCACAAGTCCGGGCGGAATTGTAAACCAGGTATCCAAGCGTCCTACGGCCGAGCCGCTGCGGGAACTCCGGTTGCAGGCCGGCAGCGACAGCCAGGTGAGCGGTGCCCTGGATATCAGCGGACCGGCCAATGACGACGGCAAATTATTGTTCCGGCTGACCGCGCTCACCAGTGATGAAGACCTGGTAGTCGATCACAGCAGCGGCAAACGCCACCTGGTTGCGCCGGCGCTCACCTGGCAGCCGGATGCCGATACCAGCCTGACCTTGCTGACACACTTCCAGAAGGATGATATCAAAGGCGACTCGTACAGTTCGATTTCCCGCTATAACCCCGGGCATGTGTTGTATGGTTACAAATCCGGAACCATGTTTCTCGGTGAACCGGATTTTGACCGGTTTATCCGGGAGGACGAGCAAATCGGCTATATTCTGGAACACCGGTTTAGCGATACCTGGTCCGTCACCCAGAGCGCCCGTCATTCCGATGTTTTTTGCGGCATGAAGGCGCTGACTGTAACCAGGGTGGCCGACGGCATAGCCGAACGCAGGGCTGATTACTATAAAAGCGATCTGACTGCCGACCTCATTGATACGCATTTCACCGCCAAATGGGCGGGCGGCGGCGTACAGCACACCACCCTGGTGGGCTTTGATTATTATAATTACCGTTATGACTATGCCTGGCTCACCGGCTCCGCGCCTTCCTTAAACCTTAATACGTTAAATTATGGCCAGGCGGTGGCCGAGCCAGCAACACTTTCTTATCTGACTGATACAAAAATAAAGCAAACCGGCTGGTATCTGCAGGATCAGCTCAAATTCGGCCAGCGGTGGACGGCTATTGCCGGCGGCCGCTATGACCGCTACGACAGCACCACCCTGAACCGCCTGAATGGCTCGCGTACCGTCATTGATCAAAACGCTTTTACCGGCCGTCTGGGTCTGGTCTATGACGCCGGCAACGGACTATTTCCCTACATCAGCTATGACGAGTCCTTTGAAGGCTTGTCCGGCTCCGACCGTTACGGCAGGGCCTTTGACCCAACGACAGGCCGGCAGTACGAACTAGGGCTGCAATATGTCCCGGAAAACAGCAAAGCCCGCTTTACCGCCGCTATCTTCGACCTGCGCCAGCAAAACACCCTAACGAGCGACCCTTTGAATGAAACCCTAGGCGGCAGCTTTAGCGTGCAAACCGGCGAGACTACCGCCAAAGGACTGGAACTGGAAGCAACAGTGGAGGCGGCGAAAGGCCTGAACATTACCACCGCCTATACGTATATGCCGGACCATGAAATTACCAAAGACAATGATCCCGCTAAAATTGGCCGCCGCACGGCCAATATCCCCCGCCACAGCGCTTCCCTCTGGCTTGACACCGCCCCTGCCGCCAAAGACCGGCAAGGCTGGAGTTACGGGGCCGGCCTGCGGTATATCGGCTCCCGTTATAACAGTGCCAATACCAGAAAAGCCGGTGACGCCGTTTTGGCTGATGCCATGATCCGCTATGACCAGGGCGCCTGGCGTTACGCCCTCAATGCCCAGAATCTGTTCGATAAACACTATAACATGTCTCCCGGCAATACAGCCGACGGACTCGACCCGGGCAGAATCGTCCGGCTGACCGCCACCCACAGCTGGTAGCACAAGCTTCATAATAATTGTCAATAATTAGAGTACTATATAAGGCCGTAAGGTAACACACGAATTGTGTTACCTTACGTTTTTTCGCATCGACTTATTTACACAATTTCCCCACGCCCGGTAGACGAGCTTCTGTAAGAAATTTAGATTTCTCACCAAAGCGGTGTAACAGCCTTTTCCATTCCTTGCCTTGTTACAAGCACCCTGATGAATACTGCTCCTAAATGATTTAATTATATACTCCAAGTTAACAAGAAAAAATTGTGTATGAGGGTTAATTAGATAGGAATAACACCATTTGCCGGGTCCTCAACCTGCTCTTAAACCTGCTCCAGTCCTCTTCCCCGGCAGTTGACGTCTTTAAAATCAGTTTGTTATAATAACTTAATACGTTGGTAATTATCTGGAAATCGCTGCTGGTCGGGAATTTTGCAACTGTACAAGCGAAAAACCGGTTTCCGCCTGGTAGAAATATACAGGTTTACAACTTGAACGGAGAGGCAACGGGGAGGCCGATGAATGAATTTTAATGTTAGAAGAATATTGCCATATAAAAAAGCGATATTCGGCTTAGTTTTAGTCTTACTGGGCGGCGGCTATTATATGACAGCAAGGTTCAGTGGCGAAGAGATACAATATAAAACGGTAAACGCCTCCCGGGGCAGCATCCGTTCTGTCATCCAGGCAACAGGCTTGCTTGACGCGGTTGAAACTGTTGATGTAGGAACGCAAATCTCGGGTACGGTAACGAAAATATACATTGATTATAATAGCAGTGTAAAACAGGGCCAGCTTATTGCCCAGATCGACTCTTCCACGCAACAAACCGAGGTTGCCCAGGCGGAAGCCAATTTGCTTGCCGCTAAAGCCGATCTGATGAATTATAAAGCCCTTCTTGTCAAAGCCAGGAAAGATTTTGACCGGACAAAACTGCTGGCAGCTAAGAACCTGATTGCCAAAGCAGAAGTCGATGCTGACGAAAGCTCCTATCTCATCGCAAAAGCGCAGGTGGCGTCTGGTGAAGCGCGAATTCAGCAATATGAGGCTGCGCTTATGCGGGCAAAAATCAATCTGGGATATACCAACATTTATTCGCCTGTAGACGGTGTTGTTGTGTCGAAGACGGTCGAGCAGGGACAGACGGTTGCAGCCAGCTATGCAACTCCCAGCATTGCAAAAATCGCCAGAGATTTAAAGCAGATGCAGGTTGAAGTCAATGTGGATGAAGCCGATATCGGCGGAATTAGCCAGGGGCAGCAGGCTGAATTTACGGTGGATGCCTATGGGGATAAAAAATTCTTCGGTGCGGTCACACAAATCCGTCTTTCACCTAAAACGGAAAATAATGTGGTTACCTATTCAGTGATTGTTGGCGTGTCTAATGATGACGGAATATTGCTTCCCGGTATGACTGCCAATGTAGCTTTGATTGTGCAGCAGAAAGATAATATTCTGACGGTGCCAAATTCAGCGTTCCGGTTTAAACCGGTTGATCTTGATGCGGAGGTAGTTGACCAGCGCTCGTTCCGCCAGGCGCCGGTAGCGGCCATGGCTATTCCTGCCCTTTATACACTGGAAAAGCAAACGATTGTTAAGAAGGAAGTCGAAAAAGGGATTACCGACGGACAGAATACGGAAATCCTGTCAGGTCTGAACGAAGGTGAGGCGGTGATTACTGGAATCATTGTGGAAAAAGAAGGTAACTGATATGCCGTTCGTTATGCTGAAAGATATCCGTAAGAGTTTTAAACTGGATGAGGAAGAACTGGAAATCCTGCATGGCATCAACCTGTCTGTTGACAAAGGTGAGTTTCTGGCGATGATGGGTCCGTCAGGCTCAGGCAAGTCCACCACCATGAATGTGTTGGGGTGCCTTGATAAACCGACTGCGGGCGAGTACTGGCTTGATGGGCAGAACACAAGCAGCCTTGACTCTGATGCACTGGCCAGTATCCGTAATCAGAAGATCGGCTTTGTGTTTCAGGGCTTTAATCTGCTGCCTAAAACCAGCGCGCTGGAAAATGTGGAACTGCCACTTTTATATGCGGGCATACCGCAAAATGAACGGCGTAAAAGAGCGATAGAAGCGCTTGAACTGGTGGGATTATCTGAACGTCTGCAGCATGAGCCGGCACAGTTGTCAGGCGGTCAGCAGCAACGGGTCGCGATTGCCCGCGGTATTGTAAATAAAGCGCCGATACTGATGGCGGACGAGCCTACGGGAAATCTCGATTCCAAAACCAGTGATGAAATCATGGCCCTATTTGTAAAATTGAACAGGGAAATGGGCATTACCATCATTCTGGTTACCCATGAGCTGGATGTGGCGGCTTATGCCAAGCGAATTATTCATTTCAAGGATGGCAGAATTATTAACGATGAAAGGTCGAGCCAGTCATGATTTCCACATGGGAGATAGTCCGCATCGCCATACGGGCTCTATATAGAAACAAGCTGCGGTCTATGCTGACGGCACTTGGTATCATCATTGGGGTGGCGGCTGTGATCGCGGCATTCGCTGTCGGCCAGGGCGCAAATAAAAGCATAGACGAACAGATCGCTTCTTTTGGCAGTAATTTTATTATTGTATTTCCTGATCGCTCTGCCATGTCTTCGCTGGAAAGAATACCCTATCTTACGCTGGCTGATGCGGAAGCAATCGAACGGGAAGTATCAGGAATCGATGCAGTTGCGCCTGTTATCGAAACTTCCGTAAGACTAATTTATGGCAATACCAATTGGGGCACGACGGTAATCGGCAGCAATGCCTCTTACGCAAATGTTCAGGACCGGACAGTCGCCAAAGGCCGGGACTTAAATGACAGTGATATACGGCAGGCGGCCAAGGTGGTAATTGTTGGTCAGACTATCGCCGACAAGCTCTTTTTTAATGAAGAGCCGCTAGGCAAATCAATACGAATCAATAAAGTGCCGTTTACGGTTGTCGGCGTGTTTGCCGCCAAGGGACAAACCACGACGGGCCGGGACCAGGACGATTTTGTCTTAGTACCTGTAACCGCGGCGCAAAGCAGGCTGGTTCGCTGGAATACACCCGGGCGTATCGGCATGATTTTCATTAAAGGCGTTTCGATGAACTCCCTGCGGTTTATTCAGCATGAAACAGAGTCCTTGCTGCGCGAGCGGCATAGGATAAAAGCCGGAGAAGCCGATGATTTTGCCGTAAGAAATATCAGCCAGTTCCTGGAGGCGCGGCGTAAGACGACGACCATCATGTCCACGCTGCTCGGCTCGATCGCGTTTATATCGCTGGTGGTGGGTGGGATCGGCATTATGAATATCATGCTGGTATCTGTATCGGAGCGTACCCGGGAGATCGGAATCCGGATGGCTGCCGGGGCCAAAGCGAAAGACATTCGACTGCAGTTTTTGCTGGAGGCATTTGTCTTGTCCATGCTTGGCGGTATATTGGGAATTATGCTGGGAGTATTTGCAGGCTATATGTTGGCCAGCTTTACCGAAGCCCCGCCGCTATTTACCGCTACCTCCATTATTCTAGCCTTTGTCTTCTCGGCAAGTGTTGGCATCGGGTTTGGCTATTATCCTGCGTATAAGGCTTCTTGCTTACATCCGATTGATGCGTTGAAATATGAGTAGAATTTTTGGTACCGAATTAGAGTTCCAGCATCATACAGGCTCTGCCGAAGCAGCTATGCATTCATTCTGTGTGTAAAGTTCAACCAGTGCCTGCGCGTTGGCCAGCGCCTCACGATAATGCTCGCGGTAGCGCGGACGCATTTCCAGTGTGATATTGCCGTTATACTGCGGCAACCGGGCCAATATTTCGCCGGCAGGTACAGTACCCCAGCCGATCGGCATGTGCATATCGCCACGCCCCATAGCTGCCAGTTCATATTGCTTCTTCTCCCAGGACGCACAGCAGCGTCCAAAATTGTCATGCAGATGGATATGGCGAACATAAGGGGCAATCAGTGAGATGCCTGCCAAAAGGTCATAACCATAATGGCAGGCAGCGAGGTACGCATGCCCGGTATCAAGAGTAATTCCCACCTGACTGCGATTTACGGCTGTAACCATTTGTCCCAATTCTTCCAGTGATTCAGCATAGCAATAATTCGGAGCGTTCAGATACGGACGGGCGTTTTCCACCGCCACCATGATTCCGTATTGTGCGGCAATATCTCCCATTGCCTGCAGGCCGGTGCATTCTTGTTCCCACAACGCTGCCTTCTCAAACGGAGTTGGATTGGTCTGAGCTGTAAATAAAAAATTTTCTTCCGCCAGATAACGGCCGGCATGATAGACCATAATTTCAGCGCCAATGGCGGCGGTAAACTCCATACTGGCAATAAAACCTTGCCGGTTCACTGCATCACCTGACATCAAATTCAGCGGATTAGACCCGTGTACAGTATAACGGAAGGGGTATTGAGCCAGCAGCTCCTGCACTGCTTTGACTCTGTTTTTATCCAGGCGTCCGCAATAAACGGCGCCCACGCCATGGGGTGCCATTTCCACGTGCGTAAAACCCAGCTCACGGTAATAGTCAAGCTCCCGGCGCAATACCGCCAGACTGCCGTCAATAACCGCAGCATCCGCATTAATCGCTATCCCCTGAACATTCATAAAGCGGTCTCCCTCCTTAACAAGCCGGTTCTTCGGTGTCATTGACGGGTAAAACACCACGGTAATTCATGCCATAAACCGGCACGCCGCTAACCACGGTATTCGTAACAACCGGTGTTTCATTGCGTTTTTTAATGACAATGACGTCACCGGCTTTACCTTCTTCCAGACTGCCGAGATGCTCCAGTTTTAAAGCTCTTGCCGGGAAAACAGTAGCCATGGCTACCGCTTCCGCCAGGGTTACCGTGCGTTCAGCCAGGAGGAATACCGCATGTAAGATGGCTGGCGGATAATAGTCGGAACAAAGAATATTGGCATACCCGGCAGCTACCGCATCAAGGGCTCTCATTCCTTTGCCGGTTGAACCGCCCCGCACAATGTTAGGAGCGCCGACACTAACATGCATACCGCGCCGACGGGCAGCTGCCGCGGTCTCCAGATTGATCGGGAATTCGCTTAATGTAACCCCTTGCCCGTAATAATACGCAATTTTCTCAACCGAATCATCATCATGCGAAGCCAAAGGCACTCCAGCCGCCAAAGCTGCCGGACTAAGCCTTTTTACGCATGCATCGGCCTGTAATTGTCCTGCTTTCCTGTCTGCGATAATTTCATCCAAATCCGCCCCTTTAAGATGATATGTTTTCTCGGCATAACGGCGATAATCTTCAACAGTAGGGTATTGACCCTGTCCGGGGGTATGATCCATAAACGACAATAAATCGACAACGCCCTCGCCCATAAGCTCCTGAATCAGATCTACCACCTTAAAGTTAGTAATCTCACAACGCAAATGAATTTTGTTGCGAATAAGAGAACAGTCGGCAGCCATAGCCGTAATGCGGCGTATGCAGTCGGCAGCTTCCTGATCCCGGCGCACGCCCAGCTTTGCTCCGGCAAAGGAAAAAGAGTGATACATCGTAGTGATTCCCTGACCGGCTAATTTTTTCTCCAGTTCACAAAATGCCAGTTCGGTAGAAAAATAGGCTCCCGGCCGTGGCTCCAGTTCCTTTTCGATGGCATCACTGTGCGTATCAATAAAGCCCGGCAATATATAGCCGCCACAAGCATCTATGACGCAAGGCGCCGGCTGCCCGTAATGATGGCTGCACCGCCCGGCGTATTTTATTTTTCCTTGTTCAAGCAGCAGTTCACCCTTCGCAATGACCCGGTCCGGCATGACCAATCGCCCATTCGTTATCAATACCGTACTCATACTACCTCCCGCATCCGTTTAATCGATTTGCACTGTCCCGCCCGCATGGTAAACACTCGGTCTACCAGACGGTTCATACTCTCAAGATCGTGGAAGATGCCGATGATACTGGTTCCTTTTTGCTTCAGCGCCATTAGCGCCTGCACTACTGTTTTTTTCGTCTCGCTATCAAGCGAAGCGGTCGGCTCGTCAAGCAATAACAGCCGCGGCTCGGTGATTAATGCCCGGGCCAGGTTGATCCGCTGCTGCTGGCCGCCGCTGAAGGTGGAAGGAAAAGCATCCCATAATTCCGGGGCAATCTTCATTCGCTCTAAAAACTCGCAGGCACGTTCCCTGGCTTTTTCCGGGCTCCACCCCCGCTGCCGCAGTTCTTCCGCCAGAATATTGACGGAGGAAACCCGCGGAATAACTTTGAGAAACTGACTGACATAACTAATTTCGCTGTGGCGCAGGCGCAGGATTTCACGTTCACCTGCGGCTGCCAGATCGGTCTCCCCGCCTGCCTGCGTGCGGTAGATGACCTGCCCCGCGGAAGGCAGGTAGGTACGGTAGATGCATTTTATAATTGTCGACTTTCCCGCCCCGCTGGGTCCGGCAATGCCCATAAATTCACCGGCTTTGAGGCTGAAGCTGATGTTGCCGCAGCCGTAGAGCACTTCTCCTCTCAGCATGTGCAGAATAAAATTTTTTGACAGTCCATTGACCGTCAGGATTGTATCACCCATCATCACGTCTCCTTATAGCATGGAATGAACCAAAAGCTGAGTATACTGGTGTTGCGGGTCCTCCAAAATCTGGTCGGTTAACCCAATTTCCACCATCCGGCCATTTTTCATCACTGCCGTACGATCGGCCAGCATACGGATAACCCCTAAATCATGGGAGACAACCAGCATCGCAATATCCAGTTCCCGCTGGATTTCTTTCACTAGATCAAGCACCCTGGCCTGCACCGATAAATCCAGACCGGTGGTGATTTCGTCCAGAAATAACAGCGGCGGATTGTTGGCCAGTGCTTTGGCAATTTGCACCCGCTGCTGCATGCCGCCGCTAAAATGGGCCGGAAAATCATCCATCCTGGCCAGCGGCACTTCGGTGTGGGACAAAAGCGCTCCGGCCCGGCTGCGAATATCCGCAAAATTATTAAAGCCGGCAGTCAGTAATTTTTCAGCCACATTGCCGCCTGCCGTAAAGTGCGGCTTAATGCCAAGCAGCGGATTCTGATAAACCATACCCATCAGCTGATTCCGAATGTGCCGTTTACGCTGGGCGGTCTCAGTGAACAGGTTGACCTGGCCGTCCTGGTAAGCAGCCAGGTAGCTTTCACCGCCAGAGGCTTCTTCATCAAAATACAGGCAGCGTACCAGGGTACTCTTGCCCGAACCGCTTTCGCCCACGACACCGAGGATTTCTCCGTGCTCAAGTTCAAGCGAAATATCATGGCAGGCAACAAGAGTGCCGCATTCGGGACAAATATTGCTTTCATACGCCGGTCCCGTCAAATCAAAGCACCGCGGACAACCGGCGCCATAGATCTTATCTAAGCCGCGGACAGTCAGAGCCATTTGTTTACCTGCCTCCATACAAAGCCCCCTCCTTCCGGCCACGGACTTTATCACAGTAGCTGCTGTCCGAGCAGACATACAGTTTTTTGCCGCTGCCGTCATCATGTATCTCATTCATGTAGGTAGCGGTAGAGCCGCAGCGCAGGCAAGCTCTGCCGGTAAAATCTTCGACACGGAAGCGATGGTCTTCGAATTCCATAGGTTCGACGCGGGTATGCGGCGGTACGGCATAAATCCGTTTTTCCCGGCCGGCGCCAAACAGGAACAGAGTATCCGCCATATTCAATTTTGGCACATCCCAACGGGGAATCGGCGAGGGATCAATGAGATAGCGGCCATTGACCAGCGACGGGTAACGGGCGCCAATGGTGATTTCGCCCCATTTAACAATGTTTTCGTAGAGAAACACCCACATCCGGCTGTAGTCCATTTCGGCGTGCATTTCCTGCGCTTTGGCCGTACTTGCTTCCACATAACGCAACGGCTCAGGGATAGGTACCTGGAGCACCAGAATCTGATCCTCCCGCAGTGGCTCTTCCGGAACACGGTGACGGGTCTGGACAATGGTCGCCGCCCGGGTGTCAAAAGTAGTTTGGACACCGGTGGTTTTCGTGAGCAGATTGCGGATGTTGACAGCGTTGACACCACCATCACAGCCTTGATCAATGACTTTCAATATGTCATCTTTGCCGATGATTGACATCGTAACCTGCAAACCGCCTGTGCCCCAGCCCCGGGCAATGGGGAGCTCGGGCGAGGCGAAAGGCACCTGGTAGCCGGGAATAGCTACCGCCTTTAATGTCTTACGGCGAATTTCCCGTTTGGTATTCTCGTCAAGAAAAGCAAAATTATAGCCGGAATGCTTGTTAATCTGCCTGATGTTCAGCATCTGCCGCTTCCTCCTTTAACACCTGCGACCGGCGTAAGCGGTCAAGCGTGGACTGAAAGGTAACATAATGGGGCAATTTCCAGTGATTCACAAAACCAGCGGCTTCAATCCCGTCAATATGATACAGTACGAACTCCTCGTCCTCCGCCGGCGCTTTCACCGGCGCCTTGCTGCGGGTAGACCGGTCCAATATCCCCATCGACATAGCCTTCAACTCATTATGGCCAAAGCACAAGCCATAACCTAAGGTTAACTGGGGTTTATTTTTTTTATCCCCCTCACTATACTGGGCAATAATTTCCGCTTCCGTTACCAGCACGCGTCCGGTATATACCGGCTGCGTACAACCGGGATGGTTGATGAACAGCGGTACATAGCCCACCCGCAGTTCACCAAGACAGGGATGAATATCACCAAAGCCTCTGACACAGCTATAGGCCAGCGCCATCATGGCTCCCGTTTCGCCGCGGCACAGCGACTGCAGTTTGGCGGAACGGCAACTGGGAAAATGTAAAGACTGACGGGTAATATCACAAACTTCCTGGCTCGGTTCCGCTGCGGCAAGCAGCCCTTCCCGGCGCAGCAAATCAACGACCTTGGGAAATGTGTCGGGCAGCTGTTCCGGCATGGTCTGGATACCGATGCTGCCAAGAAGCTTCTCCATTTCTTCCTGTTTTTCGGTCAGCAGGGAAAAATCTACCAACCGCTGCGTATAATCCCGCGTCGGTCCTAAAATCTGACCGCCGGGAATATCCTGAAAAGCTCCCGATATTCTCCGGATCACCTGCATGCCGGCAATGTCCACCGCCAGCGAAACATAGCGCCGCGGCTGGGTCGCCCGGTAAGCCCGCAAGATAAATGACGCCTCGAGAGTATCCCCTTCCGCCTGCTTCAGCGCTAACGCTGCGATAGTGGGAGCGTACAGCGACCCCTCGCCCATTACTTTGTCCACTGCAAGCCGCATTTGGTCACGGATCTGTTCCACGGCCAGCGGCTGTGATTTACCTTTTAGCCGGAAATAGGCCGATAATTTTTCTGCATTTATGATTGCCTCCGTACCGCCGGAGACGGCTACATAACCCATTAAGACACTACCTCCCATCGCAGTGAACTGGATCTGGGAACACAAGCCACATTGCCTGAATTGTCGGCATAAATGACATCAATGCCCAGTGGATATTCCTGATTCATTTCCGCAATGATCTTAAGATTTTCCTGATCCAGCCCGCTGATATTCAGCAGGGAGCTCTCCTTGATTCCGGGGCCGCTGAGCCGTAGTTTCGTACCGCCAGCAGTGCCGGCAAGGCTATCCACCATCATAATCAGCGTCGCCCCTTTTTCCGGCGCTAGCAGCGTGCCGCAACACACCTCGCCAAGCTGCGGGTTGCTCTCCCTGCCGCTGATAACGATAAACTCGGCGGAATGTAGCGGATAAAAAGCCGCCCCGGTATGGATCATAAGATAATCCTTTACGGCCTGGTCGGACGGCAGTACGCAGAAACCGGTTTCGCTGTCAAGCAGCGTCAAAGCGACTGCAGCAGCGGCCTGACTGAGACCGGCCGGCGGGTTTAACCTGAGCGCCGGCAAAGCATTCACTTTTCCGGGTCTGGCCATCGCATCAAGCGTCAGCCGGTAAATGCGCTGCGTATCAAACACTTTATCAAAACCAACCGCCATCACTGTTATCCCTCCATAATAGCGAAACGCACCCGGGTTGCCGCAACCAGCGCCTTCTCCCGGCGCTGACGTTCGACGGCACTTTGTCTTTCGGCAGCAATCACGCGTCTAATTTCGGCTTCTTCCGCGATATGCGCCGTTAACGCGGCGTCAATAATCGCCATACACAGCGCCCGCACCGGCTCGTCTTCGAGGACAAACCCGAACCCTGCGGCGCCGTTAATGCTGACAACAGCCTCGGTCATGAGGACTTCTCCCACATAAAAAGGCGTATGTCCGACACTGTCAATGGCCTGCATCATCGTCATACAGGTTTCCGGCTCCTGTAATACTTTTACTTCATATCTGGCGGCAATCATTTCGGCCAAATCTTCCCACACAGCAAGAGCCCCTTCCGCCAGTACCTCTCTAAACTCCATTTTTCCACCCCGAATCACAGTATTCTCGATCGAACATAGGAAGATATATAATCAACGGCAGTTACCATTGCCAACACAACAATCAGGATCATTGTCATATCCGGGTACATAAAGAGCCGCATACTGGTTACCAGTTCAAAACCAATGCCGCCTGCCCCCACGATTCCCAGGATGGTGGCCGACCGGAAATTAAGCTCCCACCGGTAGAGACAAAGTGTGATAAACTCAGGTAACACCTGCGGCACTATGGCATAGGCAATGACCTGCCATTTGTTGGCGCCGGTGGCAAGCAGCGCCTCGACCGGACCGGAATCAATGTTTTCGATTGAATCCGCTAAAAACTTACCCAGCATGCCTACGGAATGAAAAGCCAGGGCCAATACCCCGGGAAAGGGTCCAAGACCAACCGCGGCCACAAAAACGAGGGCAAAAATCAGCTCTGATATTGACCGCGCAGCATTAAGAACAAAGCGGCCAAAATTATACAGGTAAGGATTCGGTGAAATGTTTCGGGCCGCAAGCAACCCAAAAGGAATGGTAAAAACTATGGCCAGGGTTGTACCCCAAATCGAAATCTGAAGGGTCTCGATCGTCGGCTTGACCAGCCGTGGTAAAATTTCAAAATTCGGTGGCAGCATTCGCCCAATAATGTCAGCCAATTGCGGCAACCCTGTAACCAGCTCCGCAATACTAAGGTTGGTACCGTCAGCGCTCCAGACATAAACAATGGCAAGAAAAACCAGCAGCGCCAATCGTTTCAGGGTTACCCTGACATCAGAACTCCACGGCACCGGCGGCCTGATAGAAAAGCAGGTCGGTTTACGCGTGGGCATAAGTCACCTGCTTACATGTACAATCAAACTCTTCTGCCACAGCATCACTCGCAGGACCATAGATACGTTCAATGTCGCCGGCTGTCAGCATCTTGGCCGGCTTATCGATAACGACGACGCCGTCCTTAATGCCGATAAGCCTTTCAGCATAGCGGGTTGCCAGTTCGACATTATGCAGGCTGACGACAACAGTGATATGATCCTGCTCCCTGATAGACTGTAATGCCGTCATCACCCGTTCCGCAGATTGGGGATCAAGACTGGCCACCGGCTCATCAGCTAAGATAATATTCGGGCACTGAGCCAATGCCCGCGCGATGCCCACCCGCTGCTGCTGGCCGCCGCTTAGCTGATCGGCCCGTTGATAAGCTCTGTGCTCCAGCCCTACCCGTTCGAGGCAATGCAAAGCCAAAGCAATATCCTGCTCCGGGAAAAGCTTCAGGCAGCTTGCCCAGACATTGGTGTGCGCCAATCGGCCGCAAAGCACATTTTCGATGACAGTCAGGCGTTTCACCAAGTTGAACTGCTGAAAAACCATACCGACTTTACGACGGATGCTTTCCAGTTTCCGCAAATCATGTACCGGCTCTCCCTGTACAAAAATTTCACCGGCAGTAGGTTTTACCAACCCGTTGATGCAGCGCAGCAGCGTGGATTTGCCGGCGCCGCTCGGACCGAGCAGTACAACAAACTGCCCCTGTGGGATTTCAAGCTCAATAGCAGTAAGCGCTTTTGTCCCTTTGCCATATTCCTTATGCAAGCCTTTAATTATGATCATCGTCAGCCTCCTTAATAAAATCCGGCGGGAAAGGAGCCGCCACATAAAGTTGCGGCTCCTGTACCCCCTATTGTTTGGATAAATCCAGGTCAAGAATTTTAGCCGTATCCCGGATAATGTTATAATTGGCATCATTGGTTTCAACAAAACTTTCCACCTTTTTGCTGAGGGCGCTCAGAGCGCTCAGAGCCCCCGGATCTTCCTTGTCCACATTCAGAAAAGCAGTTTTGATTTTCGCCTTTAGCTCTGACGGCAGATCTTTACGCCACGACCAAGGTGAATTGGGAATGGGATCTGACGTCCAGATAATTTTCGCGTCTTTGCCGGAAATAAGACCGGTTGCTTTCATTCTGTCATAGACGTCATCACCAACAGCAACGGCATCCACCTTGCGATTCTTCAGAGCTAATACCGCCGCGTCATGCCCACCGGCATAGATGATGCTCTTAAAGTCCTGTTCCGGACTTATTCCTTGGCTTTTCATAATCGACCGGGGGACTAAGTTGCCGGAAGTGGAAGCCGGGTCAACAAAAGCAAAGCTATGTCCTTTTAAGTCGGCAAGGCTGTTAATTCCCGCTTCCGGATTGGCCACGATGAGGCTTTTATACGACGTACCGGCCCCTGCGCGTTTTTCCTGGGCAAAAGCTTCCGCATTGGCTTTATCGGCAGCCAGCACATACGAAAATGGGCCAAAATACGCAATGTCCAGTTTGCCGGAGCGCATTGCTTCGACTACGCCCGAATAATCGGTAGCCACAAATAATTCAACCGTCATCCCCGTCTTTTTCTCCAGATAACTGATAAACAGATTATATGCCTCGCGCGTTTTCTGTGAATCTTCAGATGGAATCGCTCCAACCCGCAGCACTTTTACTGCCTGTGCCGGTTGTGCGGCATTCTGCGTACCGGTTGAGCAGCCGCCAAGCCAGAGCATCGCCGCTAATAATACACTGACCCCAAGCAGAAAGCCGTCCTTTTTGTTTTTCATGGCCTTTCATCTCCTTACAGCGTTTTGCTAGATATTTTAATTTTTTTCAGGCAACCGCGGTAATAAACGACATTTTATTCAATCAGGATGCATCCTGGAATTTTCTTCTTTCTGTAAAGTTCACAAGCCGCAAGCGACTTCTAGACGTCTAGACGGTATCTCTATATTGCAAGTGCCGTTCTCATCAGAGAACGGCACTTAATGTGGCTCTATTCAATTAATAAATATTGGCAGGACTGTATCTGTTATTCATTATGACACAGTTACGGGAATAACATGTTATGAACATGTTATGACTTTGTTAAAAAACAGAGGGAAGGGAATTGTTACCAGGCTAAGCTGAGTTTTGCCAGGTCGCCGCGGTAACAGGAAACGCCATAATCAATTAGGACATCATCCTGGGATTTTAACAGGCTTTCAACCTTTAATACCGGCATATTATTCGGAATTCCAAGCAGCATGGCTTCCTCTTGGCTGGGAAAAGTCGCCCGTACTGTAGACTTCACCCGCTTGTACGTTATGTTATATTTTTCATAGAAGCATGACATGGATTGAATTGTCTGCAAATATTCCAGCGCATGGGGGAAGTACTTGGCAGGAAGAAACGATTGCCCCACCAGAAAAGGACGATTGTTGACAAACCGCTGTATATAATAACAATAAACCGTATCATCGAAATTGAGTTTTAGTAATTCCCTAACCTTCTCAGGCGCAGGCATTTCTACCGGATGCAGAATTCTAGTGTCCGGTACGCCTCCCAGTTTGGTAATGTTTTCTGCGAAACGGTTTTTAGCGCTCAGTTGATATTCGATACTGTCAAGTGGCGCTTTAGCCACAAAAGTACCTTTCCCCCGTAGCTTATAAAGCACCCCTACGAGGCAAAGCTCATTGACTGCCTGTCTTATCGTATGTCGGTTAACCTGAAATGTCTCGCTCATTTCCGTCTCTGCGGGCAGCTGCTGCCCTTCTTGCAATAAACCGGAATCAATCTGTTTTTGCACGAAATCCATCAATTGCCGGTAATAAGGTATGCCACTTTCCTTATCGATCATAGTAACCTTCCTCTCACAGTCCGGTAACGCCAAATAAAGGCTTCACAATAGCGTTATAGACGTCTAGACATATTTCGCCTATTGCCAGTGCTGCTCCTCAAGAGGGGCAGCACTGGCAATAGGATTATTTCGTTACTATATATTTCGAATCTATCATGACATAGTTGCTGTTAAAAAGTGTTATGCTCATATTAAGCTTTTGTTAAAAGAGCTCTGATAACATCACACAGTCTTACAACCCGAATGATTGGCGGAAATGCCGCGGCGGAAAGCCGTGAACCCGTTTAAAAGCGGCGGAAAATTTGCTGGAGTTTTCATAGCCTACCTTGACGGCGATGTTTTGGATGCTCAGCTCATCATGCCATAACAGGCTCATGGCATATTTCATTTTTTCCCGGCGTACATAACCGGCGATAGTCATCTTATACTGCTCCTTAAAACAACGGTAAAGCTTGGGTACGCTCATACCGGCGACAAGCGCCAGCTGATCGAGGGTGGGCACCTGGAGGATATTTTTATCAAGCTCAGCTTTGACGCGTTCCAGATAGATAAAGTTTTGATAAGTGACATGGCTTTTGCGTTCGCTTTTCTGATGCCTTTTCCAGGAGTAATCGTCCTGGACATTACGCCGGATCAAGGCCAGGATTTCAATAATCTTACTTTCATAATACATGGGGGAAAGCTTGCCGTTGCGTACCGCCGCTTTCAGCTGTTGGAAAACCAGTTGAATATCAGGCGCATCATAATGCCATTTTTCCCAGCGGGCGGCGGCATCTTGTACTGTAAATGGGCGCTCCAGCGGATGGCTGTTGAAATAGGTGGCAAGAAACTCCCCGCTAACCGCGATCGCTGTATATATCAGCCGCTCAGCAGGCTGAAACATCATCCTAACAGCTTTTTCCCTATAGACAAGCAAGTGAATGCCCCGCTGCAGGCGCCGGGCTTTTTTGCCATTTTCATGGATGGTTATAGCGCCGCTGTCGAGGGAAAGCAAATACAGCCAGGGCTGCGGCAGTGTGTAAATCAGGGTAATGGTTTCCGCTAGCTGGGCATAGGTTGTGGTGGCCAGCAAACCGGCGGCGGGAGTCATATCCCTGAGCCAGCTGTATATCCCGGGGTGTTGTGTGGAGAGAGAATAGATCAAACCACCACTGGCATTTGCCTGATGGTACCCCAGCCTGGCCGCCAGACCGGCGCTGTTTAATTGCGTTTGGTTTATGCTCATTGCTGTCCGCATCCTTTTTGGTATAGCAGCCGGCTGCCGCTTTTTTTCACTCTTTAATTACTAATTATAGGGATAGGCCGCCAGGTATACAATAGCTAAAACAATCCACATTCATCTAAAAAACCTCCGTTTTTACGAAATAATCACTTGGTTAATTACCGTCAACACATGATAAACATTATCAATTATCATTGATTTTGGACTGTCTTAACCGCCAGTGAATAACCACGGGGGACAATTGACGCTGCTAAAAAATCGTTGCTATAATGAGCCACAAGGTACCTGTAACACTAAGTAAAAGACGGATGCTCCGTATTAGTCAGCCAGGAAAAAAGAAGTTGAAGGTCTGAAATTATATTTTTATTGATAATGAATTCCATTATCAACATTGTTGCACTTATGTTTTCCTGATACATGAACCAGATAAAGGAAGGAATTGACAAATGAAGCAGCGAATTTCACCGCAGAGGAAACGGCTGGCCTACGCCCTGTTGAGCGGCAGCCTGTTGTGGCAGTGGCCGGCTGCGGTTTATGGGGCAGAAGCGCCGGTGGCAGAGCAAAACCAGGCGGAGGAGCAGGCCGATGCCGGCGGGCAGCGGGAATTCAAGCTGGAGGGCGTGGAGGTTACCGCCAGGAAAGAGAGTGAACGTGAGGCCTGGGTAGCCAGGCGCAGCAGCGCCGGCACCAAAACCGATACGGCACTGAGGGATACGCCCCAGTCGATCAGCCTTGTCACCCGCGAGCAGCTGGATACACGCGGCGTCCTTGACCTGGCCCAGGCCGTGGAATACAGCGCCGGGGTCCACGCCAATATTTACGGCAATGACACTCGCTGGAACTGGAGTTATGTCCGGGGCTTCCGTGTCGGCAACAGCAACACTACTGTCGATGGCCTGCAGCTGTTTGGCAACGGCAATTTCGGGGTGTGGGACTTTGAAACCTACGGGATGGAGCAGGTGGGTATTGTCAAGGGACCGGCCTCTGTCACCTATGGCGGCAGTTCTCCCGGCGGGCTGTTCAATATGGCGACCAAGCGGCCGACCTCCCAAACGATCAGGGAAGTCCGGCTTCAGGGCGGCACCGATAGCTTTAAAAGTGCCGCCATTGATATTGGCGGCCAGGCTGACGGGCAGGAAAAGTTCACCTTCCGGCTGACCGCTCTCGCCAGGGACCGGGATTTGCCGGCTGACGACAGCCGGTTGAAACGGACGTTTATTGCGCCTTCCCTCGGCTGGCAACCGGATAAGGACACTAATATCACCTTGCAGGCCCATTATTTAAAGGATCGGCTGGCCGGCAGCGGTCAGGCGCTTAGGGTATATTACCCGAACCACAGCCTGTACGGATTTTCGGAAAAGCTAAATCTGGATGAACCTGGTTGGGGCGGTTACGAACGGGAGCAATACTATTTCGGTTATCTGCTGGACCACAAGGTCAATAATGTCTGGACACTGCATCAGAATTTCCGCTATGGCGAGGTGGACATGCGGTACAATATGACGGGGAGTACGCTGCAGGCAGACAGACGGACGCTGAAACGCAGTGCTTACATTTATGATGAAACGCTGGCTGCCTATACGTTTGACACTTACGGCGAGGCCAAATGGGCGGGCGGAGCAGTAGAGCATATTACGCTGGCGGGGGTTGATTACCGTCATGCCGACTGGACCAATCGCTATGTCGAATGGGCGATCACCGATCTGGACATTTACGATTTAAATTACACCGGTTCGGTTACTGCGGTGTATGCGCCGGTTGTCTATAAAGCCAAGGCCAAACAAACGGGGGTTTATCTGCAGGATCAGATGAAATTCGGCGGCAAGTGGGTGGCGACCGTAAGCGGCCGCCAGGACTGGTATCAGTTGAACGGCGTCAATCCCCAGACCGGAGATAAAACCATTATTGACCAGGATGCCTTTACCGGCCGGGCCGGCCTGGTCTATCATGCCACCAGCGAGCTGTCGCCCTATATCAGCTATTCCGAATCCTTTCAGCCCCAGTCAGGCACCGACCGGAATAAAAATCCTTTTAAACCGACTACAGGCCGGCAATATGAAGTGGGCGTACAGTATGAACCGCAAAATAGGAATGCCCGCTTTACGGCGGCGGTCTTCGATTTGCGCAGGCAGCATGTTTTGACCGCAGACCCGTTAAATACTGAAACTGAGTCTTATAATGTACAAACCGGTGAAGTCACTGCCAAAGGCCTGGAACTGGAAGCCAATGTAGCCTTGAAAAACCTGAATCTCACAGCTTCCTACACGTTGCTCAACGCCAAAACCACCAAAAGCAATACGGCTGCGGAAATAGGCCTGCGCACCACCGGCGTGCCCCGCCAGAGCGCCGCATTATGGGCCGACTATGCCGTGCCGGGAGCAAAGCTTAACGGCCTGGGAATCGGAGCCGGCGTGCGGTATATTGGTCCGACCTACTTTTCCGCCAACACGGTCCGACTGGGCGGCGCGGTCGTGGCCGATGCCCAGCTCCGGTACGCAACGGACGGCTGGCGCTATGCGCTCAATGTCCGCAATGTATTCGACAAACAGTATCAAACCTATGCCTACAGCACGTATGGCGTTGCCGGTGAAAGGCGGGCCGTCTTGCTGACCGCCACCCGCCGTTGGTAAGGCTAACAGGGCAAATAAAATATTTTGCTAACAGTACGGCTTTATTATCTGAAGCCGTACTGTTTTTTGTGGGCAAGGCTAAATATCAGGCAGGGGGGATTCTCTGTATTTAGCCCCGCTTCTTACCCTGCCAGCCGTTTTTTTCAGCTTCGTTCATCGCCGCGCCGACTGCCAACTCGTCACAGCGTTCATTCATGGGGTTGCCATGATGTCCTTTTACCCATCTCCACACTACCCTGTGAATACTGTTTAACCGGTCAAGCTCCTGCCACAGTTCTTTATTAAGCACCGGTGTACCCGCTTTCGTGATCCAGCCCGTCCTTTTCCACTTTTCGACCCAGCCTTCGGCAAACCCTTTGCGTAAATATTGACTGTCAGTATGCAAAATGATGTCAGCCGGCTGGTCAAAGAATCGCAGGGCCTCAATAGCAGCCTGCATTTCCATGCGGTTGTTAGTAGTTGATAACTCCGCACCAACCAATTCCTTAACAGATTTACCCACCTGGATAACCGCAGCATACCCGCCAGGACCACCCGGATTCTGTAAGCAGGAACCGTCTGTGTAAATAATCATTTTACCTTCGTCATATTCTTTTTGCGGCTGAGCTGGAGCCGGTGGCGGAATCGCCTTATCAACTTTACGTTTTTTTGACTTTTCAGCAAGAATCGCACTGGTCTGCGAAGGTCCGGCAAGAAAGCCCCTGGCCTCCGCTTCAGTCGCAAAGCCTTTAAAACCAGCTCCCGGATATCCATCAACCTGTGCCTTGCACTCTTCCCATGTCCGGTAAATGCCCGGGACACGACCAATTTTTACAGCATAAAAACGCTTGGCCATTACGTCTCTCCTTTTCCTACATAGTACAGGCTACCTAAAGCATTAGCCCCGAAAAATTGACCGCTGTCTATTTTTATTTAAAACATAATCAGAATCCACTCAAAGCAACCTGTTAAGATTTATTAAACTTTCTAATTCTCAGCCTTGAGAGTGTACTGAAATTAAAACTCCAAAATCGGGAAGATTTTTCGTCTTTCCACCGTTATAATTAAGCTATAAATTGAGGGAGCTCTGAATATGACAATAAAGAAAAAAACATATTTTAATCCAGGTTGCGCCTTAAGCATTTATAAGCCTGAAATCGAGAATAAAATAGTAAAGTTTTTAAATGAAAACTACGGGCTGACTGCACTGCATAAGATATGCTGCCGCCATGAACCACAGCTAGAGGCAGGCTCGTTGATTATTAATGTATGTGCCGGCTGTGACAGGCGTTTCAGAAGCTTATATGACGGCATATCCACAATCTCTTTATGGGAAGTGCTTGATGGCTTGGATGCATTTCAATATCCAGACTACCAAGGTTTGCAGGTGTCGGTACACGATGCCTGTCCTGTACGGGAAAAACCGCAAGTACATCAGGCTGTTCGAAATCTGTTAAAAAAAATGAATATTGATGTTGTGGAAACAAAGTGTTACGGTACTCAGTCCATATGCTGTGGCGACAATTTTTATCCGGCGCTGCCAGTGGACAAGGTTCATAAAAAAATGCAAGCCCGAGCAGTTTCAATGCCTTGCGAGGCCGTTTGCGTTTACTGTATTTCCTGTATCAAAGCAATGTATATTGGTGGCAAAACACCGCGCTATTTGCTTGATCTCCTGCTGAAAGAAACAACTGAGCCGCAAATATATGATACCGTGCAGTGGCATGTCCAGTTACAGAACTATATTGATAAACACTGAATGCCTCTATAGTCCCGGAAAATATCCGCCATAAAATTATGCCTCCGTCCCGGTCTTCTGTGTAAAAAACTTATGCATAGAATCGCCTGTGGTTACAAACACACTCTCTTCAAATTTCAATGTAAGGATAAGAAACTCCTGCCATTTCCCTAGGACGACAGAAGTCTTATTATAGCAATGCAGACCGCATGGATAATACAGTGCGCCTGGCTAAGCCGTAATCGGCAGCCAGGCGCATCTGATATCTCCTGCCCCGGCAGGCGGTGAGCCAAAACGGAGCAAAGCGATTGCCGTTGTTGGGTGGTTCTCAGCTCGTAACGGCGTTAAGTCAATCTATAGACAGACCATACAGTCCCTGTCGTAGCGCCGCCGATGTCAATAGAAATGGTCAAGCCATCTGAAACATAGAACAGACCGATAACATCACCTGCGTTCAATTCAACTTCTCCGGCTATTGTAACTGTACCATTACCTAGTATTGTTCTCAATGTTAATACCAGCGCTATATTAACATTTAATAAGGGAAACAATCCACTAATTAAATCTGTTGTTGTCGGACTAGTTCTCCGAACTACAAAGGAGGGGTTAATACCTGCCCCAAGAGAAACGCCAATCGCGGCCGTGGTAGAATAGTTTATGGTTGCTTGAATAGAGTAAACTCCGGTAGCCGGAACTGTGTAGGTTCCTGTCGTTTCGTCAAAGTTAACGCTATCAAAATAAGGCGAAGTGACAGTCCAAGCACCTAGTTGCGAGCTTCCAGAAAGCGCAATTGCAGGAAGGAACGCGGAAAATCCTTCTTCAGCTACATTGGGGCCGGTTACACCTGTGGCTCCGGTAGCGCCTGTAGCTCCGATATCACCGGTGGCTCCTGCTCCGGCCAGCAGTATATAGTCCGGCGAGGTATCAGGCGTGCCTGACGGCGGGGCCGTTATTACCATAAAGGTACTGCCATTGTACGTTACCACCTGACCTACAGGATAGGTGGGTGACGTGACGGGGTCAAATTCCACAACCCCTTCCATACCCACTCCGGTAGCCCCGGCAACACCTGTTTCGCCGGTGGCTCCCGCCCCGGCCAGCAGCATATAGTCCGGCGAGGCATCCGGTGTCCCTGACGGCGAAGCCGTTGTTACCATAAAGGTACTGCCATTATAGGTTACTACTTGATTTTCAGGATAGGTTGGCGAAGTGGCTAAATCAAATTCTACAGCCCCGCCTAAACCGGCCCCGGCAGGCCCAGTGTCCCCTGTAGCGCCCGTGGCCCCGGTAGGTCCCGTATCACCCGTGGCCCCGGTAGGTCCTGTGTCACCTGTGGCCCCGGTAGGTCCTGTGTCACCCGTGGCCCCGGTAGGTCCCGTATCACCTGTGGCCCCGGTAACGCCTGTGTCACCCGTGGCCCCGGTAGGTCCTGTGTCACCCGTGGCCCCGGTAGGTCCTGTAGCCCCGGTAGCTCCGATATCACCGGTAGCCCCCGTATCGCCTGTTGCTCCGGTGTCACCTGTGACTCCGGTATCGCCTGTGGCCCCGGTAACGCCTGTGGCTCCGGTATCGCCTGTGGCCCCGGTAACGCCTGTTGCTCCAGTGTCGCCTGTGGCCCCGGTAGCTCCTGTTGCTCCAGTGTCGCCTGTGGCCCCGGTAGCTCCTGTTGCTCCAGTGTCGCCTGTGGCCCCGGTAACGCCTGTTGCTCCGGTATCACCTGTGGCCCCGGTATCACCTGTGGCTCCTGTGTCGCCTGTGGCCCCGGTAGTACCTGTGGTTCCGGTATCACCTGTGGCTCCGGTATCACCTGTTGCCCCGGTATCACCTGTGGCCCCGGTAGCGCCTGTAGCGCCGGTGTCACCTGTTGCCCCGGTGTCGCCTGTTGCCCCAGTAGCGCCTGTAGCTCCAGTGTCACCGGTTGCCCCGGTAGCTCCGGTATCACCGGTAGCGCCAGTGACGCCTGTTTCTTCCGGAACTTCAACTATTGTCAAATATGCTTTATTGGTTACTAATGTCGAGTAAGACACAGAATTGACAGTTCTGTTAACCAAGCTTAATGTGATTGGTACGCTTTCAACCTGTAGCAATGCAAAACCGACAACTTCACCTGTTTTCAAGGGGGTTTCCCCTGAAATTTCATCTCCCTGCGAGGTAACAATAGCAAAGCTTATACCAATGCTTCCCAGCGTGGACTGGGTTGCCACCCACCAATTGACAAGATACCGCCCCTCTTTGTTAATAGTTATAGTACCTGTAGCTGGATCATAACTTACCAGCCCGAAACTATCCAATATAGTATCAAAAATTACATTGGCATTCGTGTTGACCACTCCGCCCAACTGTCGCGTGAGCTGTAAACCTATGGTATCCACATTATCCCTCCATCACAATAATAAATGAAGTATCACTCAAGTTTAGTAGACTTAATTACAATATCATATGATTTATTATGTGAATTGTTAACAATTTGTTTTTTTAAAATGGCTGAAAGAAACAAATACTGGGCAGCCAACTATGCAGAAGAATAACAAATAAACCGAATAAAAATTAAGTAACAAAAAATATCAATAATTAAATCATCACCGGCCCCTCGTCTTTGCCCATAAGCCGAAGGACCGGTGATGATATCTTGGCATCTATTCTTCTATTGATCACTGTTTTCATAATCCCAGTTTGCCCCCATGGCCTCCCTAAACCGGCGGGGCGAGCAGCCAATATATTTTTTGAAAACCAGGATGAAGTACTTATAATCCTGAAAACCTACGTTTTCAGCAATTTCATATATCTTCAATCTATTCTGCTTAAGGAGTTCTACTGCCTGCAGGACACGGTATCGGTTCAAAAAGTCGTTAAAGGTATAATTGGTTTCTTTTTTAAACTTGGTATTTAGATAGGTGCTGGAAATACCATGCCTCTCGCTGAGATCGTTGATTGATATTTTCTGAGAATAATATAATTTAATATACTCAAGCATTTTGACGGTATATTTGCTCTTATCGGTATAAGAGATATGGATATCCATGCTTTTATCCGCAGATATCCGGTCAAGCTCCTGCAGGTAATTTCGTACTTTTCTGTTGTTTTCAATTTTATTAGTCAATTTCTCGATCGTCTTGTAAAGGTGTTCAAAATCGACCGGTTTAAGCAGATATTCGGTGACATGCAGCGTGATCGCCTTTTTTGCATATTCGAATTCGCTATAACCTGATATAATAATTGCCTCATACTGGTATTCGCCAATGCTTTCCTCCAGCATTTTCAAACCGTCTTTGCCTGGCATTTTTACATCAGTGATTACAATATCCGGGCGGATTTCCTTTATCTTCGCCAGCCCCTCTTCACCATCTGTCGCTTCGCCGGCAACAATGCAGTTTACTTTCAGCCAGTCGACCATAAAAATAAGACCTTTCCGGATGATGTCCTCATCTTCTACAACCAAAACCCTATACATTGTCATTCTCCAGTATAAGCGGCAGCTTAAGCAGCACCTTCATCCCCTGGCCGGCGGACTCTAAGGTGAGGCCGAATGCTGGCCCGTACAACAACTGTACTACCCGGTGAACATTATACAAACCGATGCGCCGGGGGGTCGCGTTATCATCATTAAGCACAGCCTGCAGCCTGACAAGCTGTTCCTGGTCAAGACCGGGGCCGTCGTCTTCGACGCAGAGCACGAGCTGACTATTGAACATACGGCCGGTAATGGCAATGGTAATTTTTTTGGCCTTTTCCAATCCATGAACAATACTGTTTTCCACTATGGGTTGGATGAGCAGTTTGGGCACCTTACAGGCCAGGATGAAGTCTTCCATGTCAATACTATATTCTAAGCGCTGATTATGCCGCATTTTTTGTAGCAGAAGATAATCCTGCACATAGCCGATATCGGTTTTTAGTGATACGTGGGTACTGCCTAAATTAATACTGTACCGCATAAGATTAGCAAAGGCAACTACCATTTTGGCGGCCTGGTCCGGGTTGATCAGAATTTCATAACGCAGCGCCTCCATAACATTAAAGGCAAAGTGGGGATTAAACTGTTCCTTCAGGTGTTTTACCTCCATCAGGCGCTTCCGTTCAGCCATTTCGTTATTGCTCTGCAGCAACTGCTGAACCCTGACCATCATGCCGTTATAATTGTCATACAGCATCTGAAACTCCTCAAAGGTCTGGGACTTAATCCGGTAATTGATATTGCCTTGCCGGCATTCATTAACAGCATAAAGCAATTCGTCAATAGAACCGAGATGTCTGGCCGTTACCTTCTCCGCCAAAAAACGCAGCAGCAGCAACAGTATTCCGCTGATACCAAAAAGGAACAAGCCGCCAAACAGAACAATCTGTTGCTGCTTGGCAACAGAAATCATAGTAATGACCCGCATATTGCTCGCCGGCAAAGTAGACGTCGTGACATCATACGGCTTTTCATCAATAACAATGGCAGATTCACGCTCCGGGCCTTCCATATACTTGCCAAACGAATCGATCATCAGGCTGTTAGTAGAAAAAATGACATTATTAAAAGCATCGGTTACGACAATAATATCGGCATCCCGGTTGCGCATAAAAATGCCAAGACTATCTTCCTGCAGGCTAAAGGCCAGATAACCTGCAAGCTTATCCTGATCTCGCACCGCTTGTATGAAAGTTAAGGCAGATTTCTGACCATGCGCAAAGGGCAGCGGGATCACGCCGCTATAGGTCATCCCGGTATCAGCAGCCAACCGGCCTAACGTTGCCTGTACTGTTCTGTTCGCCGAAAAAAGCAATTGATTGGGCTTATAGAGATTGGTGGCAACAATGCCGCCTGCCGGATTTAGCAATACAAAATTGGCCTTAAGTTTCTGGCCCAGGGAAAACCCGTATAATAGCTGATTGACCTCACGCAGATTATCCTGTGTCAAAAGAGCTCTTTTTAGTGCTGCATCGTCCGCTAAAGCCCTGATGCCATTTTGATAGGCAGACCACTGCTCAGCCAACAGGCTGCTTACCTGCTGATTGCAATCAGCGTTTGCTTTCACGACAAACAGACGGTAATTCAGCAGCATAACAGCAATGAACAGGGTGAACATCACGCCAATCAGGACAACTGTATAGCGGACAAATACGCTCTTCATATATTCTTTGAAAGTTACGGCTTTTCCCATGCTTTTCCCATCTTCCTGTACTTAGTAATCAGTCAGCCAGTCCTGCTCTCATTATAAGAAAAGACGGGACTTATGCCAAGCCCCGCCGGCCGCCGGCAGATACTCTGTGCCTTTTAGGATCTAGGCATTCTTACACATGACCGGAAACCCGGTACTCCTGAACATGTAAAACAGGGTTCCACTACTGAAACCCTGTCGGTAGTCAAGTATTTTACAGACTAATGTCCCGTTTGCCGGTCAGCCTGTAAAATATGAGCAAGGAAAGAATCGAGGTAATGGTAAGAATCGTGGAATAAGCTGATGCATTGCCGTAGTTACCGCGGATAACCTCCGTGTAGATGGCAATGGTGAGTGTCTGGGTGCTGTTGGTATACAAAATAATGGAGGAGCTCAGCTCGCTGATAATCGTTACCCAGCTCATAATCGCCCCGGCGAAAACACCAGGCAGCATCATCGGCACAGTCACTTTGGTGAAGGTTTTCAGTTCCGAGGCACCCAGCGAAATGGCCGCTTCTTCCACACTGGGGCTGATCTGGCCGATAATGGCGGTGCTGGACCGTACTGTATACGGCAGCCGGCGGATGGCAAAGGCAATGATCATAATCAGTGCCGTCCCGCTCAGGAGAACAGGCGGATTATTAAAGGCGAACAGGAAGGCGATTCCCAGCACGGAGCCGGGCACGATATAAGGAAACATAGTAATCGTGTCCAGCGTACTGTTTAACAGGTTTTTCTTGCGTACCGTCAGATAGGAAATCAGAATTCCGAACAGGACGATGATCGTGATACTGATAATGCCAAGGATATAGGTATTCCAGATGACATCATTATCTTTGGCCAATAAGGTCGCCTCATAGCTTTGCCAGCCAAAGCCGCCGGTAAATACCTGCCCGCCATTGCTTCTTAGGAACGAAGTATAGATAACCACTACCTGCGGTAAAATAGCCAGGCCCACCACCAGGTAGACAAAGGCATGGGACAGCACATTTTTCACCCCGGTAAGCGGCTCGGCCATTAATGGTTTGAGCGCCGTCATCGCATAAGTATTGCGGTTCGCCCAAAAACGCTGCACAAAAAACAGCAGCAGGGTCATCATAATGATGATTACACATAAGGCGGCGGCAAAACCGTCATCGCCCCCGACTTCACTCATAAATTGCGTGTAAATGAGTACCGGCATGGTCTTAAAGCCTTCGCCAATCAGCATCGGTGTCCCAAAATCAGCAAAAACACGCATAAAAACAAGCAGGGAACTAGCCAGCAAAGTGGGCATGATGAGAGGGACAATAATCCTGGCAAGCCGCGCAAACCGGCCGCAGCCAAGGCTTTCAGCCGCTTCGTTCAGAGAATTATCCAGGCTTTTCAGTGCTCCGGAAACGTACATGTACACAAGCGGAAAAGACTGGAGCGTAAATACAAGAACAATGCCAGTAAAGCCATAAATACCGTCAAAGGTAAGGCCGAAAAGCTCATTAAGCAGATTTGTCACCATACCGTTGCGGCCAAGCAGCTGAATCCAGGCATAAGCGCCAATGAAGGGCGGCGACAGATAGGAAATTACAATCAGAATATCCAATAGGCCGCTCCCCCTGATTTTTACACTGCGCATCACATAGGCCATGGGCAGGCCGAGCAGCGCGGCCAGCAAAGTGGCACAGGCTGTTACCTTGAGGCTGTTTACCATTGTGCTCCAGTAAAACTTTTTGGTAAAGAACTTGGTTAAATACTCGAGGGTAAAGCTCCCCGAAAGGGGGTCAATGACGCTCTTGCACAGCACTAAGACGAGGGGATAAATAATAAAGAGCAGAAATACGGCCAGAATGATCAGGCTGAAAGAAGTCCACAGGGAAAAGCGTTTTTCACTGGCGTATTTCATTGCTTCCCACCCTTAATCAATGTGTTTTTACTTTCATTGTCAAATACGTTGATCTTCTGCCGCTTTACCGTGAGGAAAACGGTGGTGCCGTCGGCAATTATCTCCTGGCCTCCCTGGTCCTCAATGACTTCATATTCCCGGCCATTTGCCATTTTGACGAAGTAATGGGTATTCAGGCCCAGAAATACGCTGCTTTTAATAATAGCCGGCAAGCCTTCGCCGTTTGTATTGATCCGGAATTCTTCCGGCCGCACCGACACCAAAACCGTCTGCCCGTCAGCTACCGCCTCGCTGATATTCTCCATCACGACCTGGTAATCATTATTAAATGCAACCAGAACGCTGCCGTCCTTAGGCCGGACAAGCCTGGCCTCAAGGATATTGGAGAGACCGATAAAGGAAGATACGAAAATATTGGCCGGGCGCTGATAAATATTTTTCGGTCTGTCAATCTGCTGAATAACGCCGTTATGCATAACCGCTATTCTATCGGAAATCGCAAGCGCCTCTTCCTGATCATGGGTGACATACACGGTTGTAATGTTAATCTGACGCTGAATGTTTTTGATGGCATTACGCATCTCTACCCGCAATTTGGCATCCAGATTGGACAGTGGCTCATCCATTAACAAAACCTCCGGATGGATGACAATTGCCCTTGCCAAGGCCACGCGCTGCTGCTGGCCGCCGGAAAGCTTTGCCGGCATGCGTTCCTTGAGATGATCGATCTTAACAATTTTTAAGATCTCATCAACCTGCTTTTCAATATTCGGCTCCGGAAGCGCCCGCATTCTCAACCCAAAAGCGACATTATCCTTTACCGACATGTGCGGAAAAATCGCATAGTTTTGGAAAACCATACCCATATTGCGCTTGTTGGGGGGGATGTCGTTAACGATCCGGCCGCCGACTTTTATCAGCCCGCCCTCTATCGAATTAAAGCCGATAATCATCCGCAACAGCGTGGTCTTCCCACAGCCGGAAGGCCCCAAAAGGGTAAAAAACTCGCCTGGCTGGATATTCAGCGATAACCCGTTAATGATCGTATCGTTGCCATATTTCTTAACTACATTCTCAATATCTATCGAAACGCTCATCCTGATCCTCCTTTAAAAATCCTGCACCGGCTTCAGGTTGTGGTCACTGCCGCTTCAGGTTATGGAAAAAAGGCCATTGCCTTAAACGTTAGTCGCAATGGCCCTTCGTATTAGCGCTTATACTTTATCATGACTAAGAAGGCGATTACTTTATAGTTTTTTCGAGATGTTGATTCCATTTCGCGGTAATGGCGTTCTTATTGTTAGCAACCCAAGCTTCGTCATAATTACTGAAAAGCTTGATGGACGCCATCGGCGTCATATAGCCGGCAAGTTCCACATTCTTGCGCAGCGGGCGAACAGTCAGTTCTTTGCCGGCCTGTTCCTGAACCTTTTGTGACAGCATATAGTCTACAAATTTCTTGGCGTTCTCTGGATGTTTGCAGCCCTTGATGATTTGCACCGATTCACCGGGGAAAATAGCCCCTTCCCGCGGGAATACAACCTTAACGGGCGCTCCGTTTTTCACATAATTCGCCGCCGGGTCTTCCCAGGTTAAGCCTACGGTATATTCGCCGTCGGCAACCCCTTTATGCACGCCGCCGGAGCTGTTAAGCATCTTGCCATTCAGGTTGGCAATGAATTTATCGACAAAAGCCCAGGCCTCGTCTGACATCGGATCGCCATCTTTACCCATGCCGTACAGCATCGCCATCAATGATTGGAAAGCGGAACTGGAATTAGCTGGATCACCAAAGGCGATTTTTCCTCTCAACGCCGGATTGAGAAGGTCGGCAAAGCTATCAATCTTGACATCGCCTGCCAAGTTGGTATTAACGATAAACACTGTGGGGTCGGCAAAAGCGGCTGAAAAATAACCGGATTTATTTTTAAACGCCTCCATCATATTAGCATCTTCCGGGGAAACATACTGCATAAATAAATCCTTCTGGGACTCCAGCATTGTTTGGTCGGCAGCCCACAAAATATCGCCCTGGGGGTTGTTTTTTTCTGAAGCAACCCGTTTTACCAGCGGGCCTGTACCGGCCACAATCACCTGCACCTTAATGCCGGTGTCCTTTTCGAAGTTGGGAATTACAAGATTGTTGAGACTTTCACTGCGGGCAGTATAAACAGTTAAGACCTTTTCTTCCGGTGCGGCTGATGATTTTGATTTTTCCGCTGTATTTGAGCCACAGCCAGTAAGGATCGACCCCAGCAAAGACATAGCAAGCAAAACCGGTACTGCCTTTTTGAAACCCTTCACACACTTCTCCTCCTTAATTTACATAAATCGAATTAAAAGTTTTCTAACATTTTAATCATAACTACACTTAGGCAGGTTGTCTATCCGATAAAAACAAAGCAACATCCAAAATTCATAACTGGTGCCGCCTAAAAACAGGGACAACGACAGCCTTTTTATGCAAAAAAAGAACTGCCCGGCATCTGTTTGGGGCAGCTCTCCGAAGAACTAGGTTTGGCCGCTATTCATTTGTCTTTTTGCCGCCATATGCGGCTGTTCCAATCTCAGCAACTTTTGCGTTGCCCAGATTTTCTCCCAGGTTTTTTATCGTTTCCCGCATTTTTTTCTGATAGTAACCTGTAAGGGCCAACATGGTGGTATCTGTTAAAAAGCTGGTTTTGACGGACTCCCTTGTACTCTCGTCGCTGTCATTGGCCGCTACCGGCTGAGCCGGGCTGGCCAACGCACCATTATTGCCGTTCCCTTCCATTTGGTCCGGTCCCCCGGCCTTCTGGCCGTCCGCCGTTTTTTTGTCCTTAGCTTCCGTCTTTTTTTCCGTGCTCTCGCCAATTAGAATCCGCATGTTTTTACCGATAACTATATAAGTGTATATCTTACCGCCTTCCCGAACAGTAAGATACTTCCAGCCATTCGCGCTGCCGCCCGTATCCCCGGCGGTCTGATTGTCCAATTGCCTGTAGATGGACTGATTTTTTGGCACTGCCGAAACACCGTTACCATGCATGCTACTAATCATCTCCCGCGAAAAAATACTCTCTTAATTAAATATCGTATTTTTCAGGAAATTGTTAAGTAGTACACTCTCTCAAACCAGACTCAGCAGCGATCTCGCAAAAACCGGATACAACATTCTACAACAACTCATGGCTTCCTGGCTCTTACAAATAAAAAGTGCGGTTTCTTGAGCAGCCTTTCATACTCCTTAGGCTGTTCCTCTTTAAACTTTTCCGTTGGCAGAGGCTCCTGCAGTTGCTCAATTATAAAACCTGCCTCAAGGACAAAGGCGATAATGGCACTTAACGGCCGCCTGTAGAAATTGACCGTCACACTGCCGTTAGGCGTTTGCCATTCGTCAGTCAGCAATTCAGTGAGAAAATAGTTTTCTTTGTTAAATACGGCAAAATCCATAAACGGATGATGAACAGAAAATATGAGAATTCCTTCCTTTACCAGGATTCTGTGAAATTCACTCATTACACCGGTCCAGTCTTTTAAGTAATGCAGCGTCAGTGAAGAAATTATGATATCCTGGGATTGATCCCCGATAAAGTCAAGCGGTTTGTTTAAATCGGCCTGAACGATCTCCGCCCGGTCGCCGACCCTTTTTCTGGTCATCTCAATCATTCGGGGGCTGAAATCCAGGGCCGTGACGGCCGCGCCTCTTGCCAGTAGCCACTGGGTGTACCAACCGGCCGCACAGCCTGCATCGACTACCTTTTTGCCTGCAACCACGGGCAGCAGGGACAAGGTAGCCGGTCTTTCATAGTAAGCATTATAGCTTTTGTTATCAACACAGTGAAAGTAGTATTCAGCCATGCTCTCATATGCAGCCAGTGAAACAGAGTCGCTATCAATCTCCATAATATTTCACCTCTTTGTCTGTTTTGCGCCGCAAATAATCATTGGCGGCTGCAAGGCGTGACAGATATTTATCATACCGCAGTATACCCCATATTATATAATTGTACAGGTTATAATTTATTAAAAAAAGGAGAAATCATACTTTTGTGGTATATTAAAATGTAAATAATTGTATTAGCAGGAGAATTTATGGATCTTTTCTACATAACGATAATTAGCGCAATAGCCGGCACACTATCAATGATATTTATATATATTCATTTATATTTTATGTACCGTGAACGCCATATTGGCCTCTGGGCAATTGCCTGGCTCCTGTTGTTAATGCGCAATATATTTTTTGATTCCGGAATATTTGACTGGAAACAATCCATAGTATATTTTTTACTCTATCAGCTATTGTTTATTGGCTGTAGCCTGACCTTTGTCTGGGGCACTTATCTCTTTATTGGCAGAACCTTTAACAAATTCTGGCTATATGGAGCGATCAGCGCCTCTTCATTGAGTATGGTATGCTTTTTATTATTGGCCCCGATTACTTATACCCTAATCCTGCCCACCTGGTTCGCCGGCATAGTGCTGGCCTGGATAGCCGCCGTTTTCCTCCGGGAGGTGGAGGTAACCGGACTGGGACGAATCATAACCGGTGTCGCCTTCACCCTCTGGAGCCTTCTCACTATAGCTATGCCATTTTTTATTCAAGCCTTTCCGCTCGCAATAACTATCACCAGCGGCATTCTGAGACTGATAATTGCCATTAGTACGGTAATAGTATTTTTAGAAAAAAGCCGGCTGGATTTAATCACTAAGGAAACGCAATACCGGTTGCTTGCGGAAAACGCAGCCGATACCATCTATTTCTATCAAATCCAGCCTACAGCCAGGCTCCAGTATGTTAATCCGGCGGTTCACCTGCTTACCGGCTATACGCCTGAAGAATATTATAATAATAACAGGCTGGTTTTTACTTTAATACATGCTGATGACCGGCGCTTGCTCGAAAATTTTATCTATGATTTTCCCAAAACGATTGAGACAACACTAACATTACGGTTGGTGAGAAAAGATAAGGCAATCCTGTGGATCGAGCAAAAATGCACAGCTATTTATGATAGTCATGGTAAAATTGCTGCATTACAGGGTATTGTCCGTGATATTACCCCCCGCAAGGATTTAGCATCAGATCGAATGACAATGGTAGGAAATATGGCCGCAACGGTCGCGCATGAAATCCGCAATCCCATGACCACCGTGCGCGGCTACTTACAGCTTATGGGAAACAAGGAAAAATATCAGCCTGATAAAAATAAGTTTGAGCTAATGCTTGAGGAAATCGACCAGGCTAATTCCATTATTAATGAATACCTGGCTTTATCACAGGACAAATTTGCAAACTTTGAGCTATGCTCCCTAAATACGGTCATTGAGGCGTTATTGCCCCAGATTGAGGCCGATGCCGCTGCGGCTGCTGTGTCTGTAATATCTGATCTTAATGCCATCCCCGACCTGCTTGTAGATGAAAATGAAATTCACCAGTTGCTGTTGAACCTGGCGCGTAATAGTATTGAGGCTATGCCGGCAGGAGGCAATCTGGTTATTAAAACCACCCATGAGACCGGTCAGGTTATTTTATCTGTCAGTGACCAGGGGCCAGGTATTCCTGCTTATATACTTGATAAATTAGGCACCCCTTTTATTACTAGCAAAAATACCGGCGCCGGTCTGGGTATTCCTATATGTTACCAGATAGCCCATAGGCATAATGCTCTTATTAAAATTAATACCGGTGCTGAAGGAACTACCTTTTTAGTTTACTTCAATACCACATCAGCCTAAACTGAAATCGGCCTTAAGATTTTCAGGCTGCACTTTTTCATTACACAACAAACTTATAAAACCTGGTATCCACCTTCATTACAGGAAATCGGCCGGGTAATGACTCCTGCGGGATTTGCACAAAGCGGTTTTTTTCATAAAACCGGTGGGCCGCTAAAAATTTCTCCGTCGTTCCCAGGTAAATTTCCCGCATCTCCTGTTCACGGGCCCAGACCAGTAATTCGCCGAGCAACAATGCTGCTGTATTATAAACCTTGCCTCTATAAGCGGTTTTCACAAACATTTTCCTCAGCGCCCCCTGCTGATTGCCAATATCGATCAGGGCAATCGTGCCTACAAGCTCGGTACCGCAACTGGCCAGCCAGAAATTGCCACCGCCTGACTGATAAAAATGGGGAATATCATTTAAATCCGGCTGATCTTCTTTGCCTATGGGAATATTGAATTCATTTTGCTGAATATGGAGGATTAACTTAACGACTTCCTCCTCAAATTCCGGCGAGAACTGGCGAATACTAATGTTTGGCAATGGATTATGCCTCCTTGTTAACATACTATTAATCGTAATCTTCATTGTAAGATTTTAACGCTTTCCAATCCAACTCAATATTTTCACGCATTTTTTTTAGCAATCGCTGGACAAGGTCTCTTTCTGCCTGAGTAAAGCTTTGTAAACAAATTTCAAGATTCCGGTTCTCTTCCTGAATAAGATAAGAGTAAATTCTTTGCGCTTTTGAGGAAGGAAACAGATGCCACATCCGCTTGTCCAAGCTGTCCCTTGTCCGCAATACATAATCTTCGGCCAGCAGCTTCTGTACGGCCTTAGTTGTTGTTGCCTTATCCACCTTGAGGATATTGGAAAGATCAATTAAATTAATGCCCGGGTTTTCACAAATGCGGGTTAAAAAAATAAACTGGCCCCGCTGTAATTTGAATTCCCGGAATTTAATATCGCTAATTGACTGAATACACCGGGACAGCATGCCCACTTCCCGCAGAATTTCATTTGTTAATTTAGTCATGTAAAACCCCCGCACAACTAGTTGATATTTCAACTAATCATATTGTAACGCCACTTAGTTGAATTGTCAACTAAGTGGCGTTACTAGTGGCCCGACTACATTGAAAGCGTAAAAGAATTCGTGGGAATTCTCTCGCCAGACGAGGCGGAGGACACTAACTGCTTCAGTAAGATCTGCTTTAATAAGGCCGGTAGGAATGGGTCTCTTCTTACTTGCGCGGGCCGCACATATCGGACATATGTAAGCTGACAACAACGAAGCATGGCAAAACAAGGCCGCGTGCGGCCCGGGTCGCCGCCTATAACCCTGCCCCGATTTTAATAATGTCCGCCAACAAGTCAATTCGTTCGATCCCGGAATTCTGGTATTCAAACAGACCCAAACCGACCAGTTTAAATTCTTGATCAAGCTTCTGTAAAAGTTTTTTAAGGGTATTACTCTTCAGCCCTGCTGGCGCAGGCACTGGAACATGGGGGAAATCAACGAAATCAAGTACATCCAGATCAATATGAATATAAATATTAGCAGACCCCTTCATTTTAACTGCCTCAATTACCGAATCCGCCTTTTGCTCAATATCTTGCACGCCAAACATACGGATATTCTGATCGGTAATATATTCCTCTTCGGCGGCATCTAGAGCCCGAGCTCCCAGCAGAACGAGTTGCGCCGGCAGTAAATGGGGCTGCGTTAATTTTACAATTGCTGCTTCCCCCTCCCCCAGCAGAGCCCGTAAAGGCATCCCATAAAAGTACCTGCTGGCAGAAGATGCCGGTGTATTCATATCACCATGGGCATCAAACCATAAGACTGTCAGGTCGCCCTTCAGCCTGTCATTTAAATACGCAATGGGTGCGACATCGGCATCACACCCTCCGCCGACCGTAAATATGGTTGCCGGCCGGGTTTGCCTAATCAACGCTTTTGCCTGTACCAGCTGCTGAAAAATCTCGTCATACCCGACAATGTTATGCCTGGCTGCACTAACCGCGTCAGTGCCGACTGGCACTTCGGCCAGCTGAATTCCCTGGCAATAATTATGCTTTAATTCCAAAGCCCCCTCATAGGTAGACAGGTCTTGTCCGCCGCCTTGCCATTGGGGAAAAAATAAGTTCATGTGTTTTTTCATTGTTCATACTGCCTTTCACTTTATACTAGTGTCATAACCACATTATCTTTTTCGTTTGATGACGGCGAAAATGGCCAATGGCGGCGTTAGCCCCTCCTAGCAGTCCCCTGCCAGTATGCGTCGTCGGTGTTTTCTTGCCCTTTGCCATTTGGCCTCGCTCTAAAACTAAAATATAACATGGCCAAGACACTCGCAACTGGCAAAACAGTTAACTATTGGCTATTCTACTATTTCAAAATCAAGGAAAAAACTCCTGCAAGACCCGGAAATAAAGAGTTACTTTTCAGCGGTGCCGGCGTTAATTATATTAGATACGGCTAAAGGAGGAACTATGAAAAATTTATTGATCGCCCTATTAATGAGCCTAACCCTAATCATACAGGCAGCGCCTGGCACTGCCGCGCCGGCCTTGCCTCAACCCGAGCGCAACGTATTGACAACCGCGGGGGAAATTACCGCAATTTGGGAAAACAGAGTCACGATTGCCGGTAAAGGCTCCCAGGAAGAGATTGTCCTCCATATTCAACCTGACACCTACATCCGGGATGGAGTGAATGGTAGAAAAATTCCAGTTTCTGAACTAAAAAAAGGTGACAAGGTTACTGCCTACTATGGGCCCAGGCTGATGAAAAGCCTGCCGCCCCAGGGCTACGCCCTGGCATTGATTACCGGTGACAGCAGCAGCGGCAAGTATCTGCAGGTCGCCAGCGTGGAAGCAGGCAATGACGGTAGTGTCCGGGTGCTTTCCAGCAATCGGGACCACCTTATCACTATCCGGCCTGACGTATTTGGCGCAATTGCCGAGATAAAGGAAGGCTCTGAACTGCTGGTATGGTATGATGTTATGACAATGAGTATGCCGGGACAGGCCGGGGCAACCAAGGTGGTGGCGCTGCAACCCAAGTATGATATCCGGGTTCACACCCTGGCCGGTGTCATTGTGATCCAGGACCAGGAACTGCCTTTACACAGTGATGATACCATCCGCATTGACGAACACACTGTCATGCTGCCGCTGCGGATTGTTGCCGAACACCTCGGCTATAGGGTTATCTGGTCTGATGAGGATGCCAGCATTGAGCTCCAGGCTAACGACCAGACCGTGGCGTCACTGGCCATTGGCAGCACTTTATACAAAAATCAAAAAACAGAGCTTGAATTGGCCTACCCGCCGGAAATCGTCCGGGGAAAAACCTTGGTGCCGGTCGAATTCTTTACCGAGGTTTTACAATTGCGTGTGCAAATCAATACAAATCACATTTAACGGTAATCTAATCTGCCGCCAGAGTAAATACTGGACCAAACAGACAATTTCCACCCCGTAAATCATAGAGGGACTGTCGCAAAACATTTTTGAAAAATGTTTTGCGGCGCCCTTTTTTTGTGTGAACAGGCAGGGAAACGCAGAAAAACAAACCTGCCGGCGGCGGCTTCTCATCAGAACCCGTTGCCGGCTATCTCCTCTAACTTTTTTAGGAAATCACTCTCCATTTGTTGCCTGTCTACCATAAAGGGGAGCATATCATACATATTACCGGTTTTTATGAGGCTGATTTATTGCAAAACAGTCTCATTTTACATAATAGCAAATATAAATCACATTGAATATATTATTAAGTATACCAATATATTCCTTCAGGTTAAAGTATTTTCAGTTGCAAATGGACCAATAATTCAGCAGGTTTATGCTACTGCAATTGAAATGTTTAACATTAATTAATTGTAAAATTCAAAACTATATTACCCCCAAAAATTAACCTGAGCTTCTTCCACGATAAAATTAAGGAGGGAAACATTCTGAGTACTATAGGTCTTCAACTACAAAAACTTACAGGTACCTCAGTTGCTGCAAATGCCAATGTTATTTTTGATAATATAGTAAGCAGCTTTGGGTCTGTAAGTTATGATATCTCAACCGGTGAAGTAACAATATCCAAAACAGGACGATATCTGATCAATTGGTGGGTAATCACAGGTCTAGGTGGAGGCGGAAGTGCGGTTTCTTTTTCAATTGTAACATCTCAGGGTGATAATTTTTCCGGAGAATCACCAATAAAACCCAGTGAAGTCGTTGGTTTCACAGTTATTCAAGTTAATACAGCACCAATAATATTAAGCTTAGTAAATCAATCAGCAAATCCTGTAAATCTCCCGACTACAGTTACTGTTAGAGCAGCATTAGTGCTAACTGAAGTACCTGAAGAAGAGGGAATTACCGGTGAAACCGGAGCCACTGGGGTAACCGGAGCTACTGGCGTAACCGGCGCTACTGGTATAACTGGAACTACCGGGGTAACCGGCGCCACCGGCGTAACCGGGGCTACTGGCGTAACCGGCGCTACCGGTGTAACTGGCGCCACTGGCATAACCGGGGCTACCGGCCTAACTGGGGCTACTGGCGTAACCGGCACTACCGGTGTAACTGGCGCCACTGGCATAACCGGGGCTACCGGCCTAGCTGGGGCTACTGGCGTAACCGGCGCTACAGGCGTAACCGGCGCCACCGGTATAACTGGGGCTACCGGCGTAACCGGGGCCACTGGGGTAACCGGGGCTACCGGCGTAACCGGCGCTACTGGTGAAACCGGCGCCACTGGTGAGACTGGCCCCACTGGTGAAACTGGGGCCACTGGTGAAACCGGGGCTACTGGCGAGACCGGCGCTACTGGTGAAACTGGTGCTACTGGTATAACCGGCGCTACTGGAACTACGGGTGAGACCGGATTTGCTGGCGAAACTGGGGCTACCGGTGAAACTGGAGCCACTGGGGAGACTGGCGCTACGGGTGAAACCGGGGCTACTGGTGAAATCGGAGCTACTGGTGATACCGGAGCCACTGGGGAAACAGGAGCCACCGGTGTAACCGGCGCTACCGGTGAGACTGGAGCCACTGGAGTAACCGGGGCTACCGGTGAAGCCGGAGCTACTGGTGTCACTGGAGCCACTGGCGAAACTGGAGCCACTGGCGAAACTGGGACTACTGGGGTAACTGGGGCTACTGGTGAGACTGGCGAGACTGGCGCTACGGGGGAGACCGGAGTTACTGGCGAAACTGGCGCTACTGGTGATACCGGAACCACTGGAGAAACAGGCGTTACCGGCGCTACCGGTGAGACTGGGGCTACTGGTGAAACCGGAGCTACTGGAGTAACGGGATCTACTGGTGAAACCGGGGCCACCGGTGAAACTGGATCTACTGGTGATACCGGAGCCACTGGCGAAACTGGGGCTACTGGTATAACCGGAGCTACTGGCGAAACTGGGGCTACCGGTGCAACTGGAGCTACTGGTGTCACTGGAGCTACTGGTGTCACTGGAGCTACTGGGGAAACTGGCGCTACTGGTGAGACCGGGGCCACTGGTGAAACTGGCACCACCGGAGAAACCGGGGCTACTGGTGATACCGGCGCCACTGGGGAAACCGGCGTTACCGGCGAAACTGGAGCTACTGGCGAGACTGGCGCTACTGGCGAAACCGGGGAAACCGGAGCTACCGGTGAGACTGGGGCTACTGGCGTAACCGGGGCTACTGGTGATACCGGCGCCACTGGGGAAACCGGCGTTACCGGCGAAACTGGAGCTACTGGCGAGACTGGCGCTACTGGCGAAACCGGGGAAACCGGAGCTACCGGTGAGACTGGGGCCACTGGCGAAACTGGGGCTACTGGTGATACCGGGGCTACTGGCGAAACTGGGGCCACCGGCGTGACTGGAGCTACTGGCGAGACTGGCGCTACCGGGGTCACTGGCGCTACTGGCGAGACTGGCGCTACCGGGGTCACTGGCGCTACTGGCGAGACCGGAGCTACTGGTGTCACTGGAGCCACTGGGGAAACTGGGGCTACTGGTGATACCGGGGCTACTGGGGAAATCGGAGCTACTGGTGTAACCGGGGTAACTGGTGAGACTGGAGTTACTGGTGAAACCGGGGCCACTGGTGAAACCGGGGCCACTGGTGTAACCGGCGCTACCGGCGAAACTGGCGCTACTGGTGAGACTGGGGCCACTGGTATAACCGGAGCTACTGGCGAAATTGGGGCTACCGGTGCAACCGGAGCTACGGGTGAGACTGGCGCTACTGGTGTAACCGGAGCTACTGGCGAGACCGGAGCTATTGGCGAGACCGGAGCTACTGGCGAGACCGGAGCTACTGGCGAGACCGGAGCCACCGGTGATACCGGAGCTACCGGTGAAACTGGTGCCACCGGTGATACCGGAGCCACTGGAGTAACCGGGGCTACCGGTGATACCGGAGCTATTGGCGAAACTGGCGCTACTGGTGAAATCGGAGCCACTGGGGAGACTGGCGCTACGGGTGAGACCGGGGCCACCGGGGAAACCGGAGCCACTGGGGAGACCGGAGCTACCGGTGTCACTGGCGCCATTGGCGATACTGGCGCTACCGGTGTAACCGGAGCCATTGGTGAGACTGGTGCCACTGGTGTAACCGGGGCTACTGGCGAGATCGGCGCCACCGGTGTAACTGGGGCCACTGGCGAGACTGGTGCCACTGGTGTAACCGGGGCTACCGGTGAAGCCGGAGCTACTGGTGTCACTGGCGTTACTGGTGAGACTGGAGCTACTGGTGTAACCGGGGCCACCGGTGAGACCGGGGCCACTGGCGAAACTGGCGCCACCGGTGAAACCGGAGCCACTGGAGTAACTGGGGCCACTGGTGAAACTGGGGCCACTGGTGTAACCGGGGCTACTGGCGAGACCGGAGCTACTGGTGAGACTGGAGCCACCGGTGATACCGGAGCTACCGGTGAAACTGGTGCCACCGGTGATACCGGAGCCACTGGAGTAACCGGGGCTACCGGTGATACCGGAGCTATTGGCGAAACTGGCGCTACTGGTGAAATCGGAGCCACTGGGGAGACTGGCGCCACTGGAGTAACCGGGGCTACCGGTGAAGCCGGAGCTACTGGTGTCACTGGAGCCACTGGGGAGACCGGCGCCACTGGGGATACTGGGGCCACTGGCGAAACCGGGGCTACTGGTGTAACTGGTGTAACCGGGGCCACCGGCGAGACTGGTGCCACTGGTGATACCGGGGCTACTGGCGTAACTGGAGCTACTGGTGTAACTGGAGCTACTGGTGTAACTGGAGCTACTGGTGTAACTGGAGCTACTGGTGTAACTGGAGCTACTGGGGAGATCGGCGCTATTGGTATAACCGGCGCTACTGGCGTAACTGGAGCTACTGGTGTAACTGGCGCCACCGGTGAAACCGGGGCTGTTGGTGAAACCGGTGCCACTGGCGAAACTGGAGCCGCTGGTGAGACCGGGGCCACCGGGGTAACCGGAGCCACCGGTGAAACTGGAGCTACTGGGGTAACCGGAGCCACTGGGGTAACCGGAGCTACCGGCGAAACCGGAGCTACCGGTGAGACCGGAGCCACTGGTGTAACCGGGGCTGTTGGTGAAACCGGTGCCACTGGTGTCACTGGGGAAACTGGCGTAACTGGGACTACTGGGGAAACTGGGGCTACTGGCGCTACTGGGGTAACTGGGGTAACTGGGGCTACTGGTGAAATCGGAGCTACCGGCGAAACTGGAGCCACTGGTGTAACCGGGGCTACTGGTGAAACCGGACCCACCGGTGATACCGGACCCACTGGTGTAACCGGGGCCACTGGCGTAACTGGGGCCACTGGCGAGACCGGGGCTACCGGTGTAACTGGCGCCATTGGCGATGCTGGCGCTACCGGTGTAACCGGAGCCATTGGTGAGACTGGGGCCACTGGCGAAACCGGCGCTACCGGTGAGACTGGGGCCGCCGGGGAAACTGGAGCTACGGGCGTAACTGGTGTAACTGGCGAAACTGGGGCTACTGGGGAAATCGGAGCTACTGGTGATACCGGGGCTACTGGGGAAATCGGAGCTACTGGCGAAACTGGGGCTACTGGTGCAACCGGAGCTACCGGCGAAACTGGCGCTACTGGTGTAACTGGAGCTACCGGCGAAACTGGCGCTACTGGTGTAACCGGAGCTACCGGCGAAACTGGCGCTACTGGTGTAACTGGGGCTACTGGTGAGATCGGCGCTACCGGTGTAACTGGGGCCACCGGCGAAACTGGAGCCACGGGTGAGACTGGTGCCACCGGTGAAACCGGGGCTACTGGCGTAACTGGAGCCATCGGCGAAACTGGCGCCACTGGTGAGATTGGAGCCACTGGTGAGACTGGGGCTACGGGCGAAACCGGGGCTACTGGTATAACCGGAGCCACTGGCGAAACTGGTGTAACTGGGGCTACGGGTGAAACCGGGGCTACGGGTGAAACCGGGGCTACGGGTGAAACCGGGGCTACTGGCGTAACTGGCGCCACGGGTGTAACCGGAGCTACCGGTGAAACCGGCGCTACTGGTGAAACCGGAGCCACCGGGGAAACCGGAGCCACTGGAATAACCGGGGCTACTGGTGAAACCGGAGCTACTGGGGAAACTGGCGCCACTGGGGAAACTGGGGCCACTGGTGAGACTGGAGCTACTGGCGAGACCGGCTCTACGGGTGAGACCGGAGCTACTGGCGAAACTGGCGCTACGGGTGAAATCGGAGCCACTGGGGAAACTGGAGCCACCGGTGATACCGGCGCTACCGGTGATACCGGGGCTACCGGCGAAACCGGAGCCACTGGTGAGACTGGAGCTACTGGCGAGACCGGAGCTACTGGTGAAACCGGAGCCACTGGTGACACTGGCGCTACTGGTGAGACCGGGGCTACCGGCGTAACTGGAGCCACTGGTGAGATCGGGGCCACTGGCGTAACTGGAGCTACTGGTGAAACTGGAGCTACTGGTGAGATCGGCGCTACTGGTATAACCGGCGCTACTGGTATAACCGGGGCTACCGGCGAAACCGGAGCCACTGGTGAGACCGGAGCTACTGGGGAAACTGGAGCCACTGGGGAAACTGGAGCTACTGGGGAAACTGGAGCCACTGGGGAAACTGGAGCTACTGGGGAAACTGGGCCCACTGGTGAGACTGGGGCCACGGGTGAGACTGGAACTACTGGCGAGACCGGTGCTACTGGCGAAACCGGAGCTACTGGGGAAACTGGGGCTACGGGTGCAACCGGAGCCACCGGAGTAACCGGGGTGACTGGTGAGACTGGATCTACTGGCGAAACCGGAGCCACTGGTGAGACTGGGGCCACCGGTGATACCGGCGCTACCGGTGAAACTGGTGCCACTGGTGAAACTGGAGCTACTGGAGTAACCGGGGCTACTGGCGAGATCGGCGCTACTGGCGAAACTGGAGCCACTGGTGTAACTGGGGCCACTGGTGTAACTGGGGCCACTGGTGTAACTGGGGCCACTGGCGAAACCGGCGCTACCGGCGAGACTGGAGCCACTGGTGAGAGTGGAGCCACCGGTGATACCGGCGCTACTGGCGAGACTGGCGCTACGGGTGTAACGGGGGCTACGGGCGTAACTGGAGCTACTGGTGAAACTGGAGCTACTGGTGAGATCGGCGCTACTGGTATAACCGGGGCTACCGGCGAAACCGGAGCCACTGGTGAGACTGGAGCTACTGGCGAGACCGGAGCTACTGGTGAGACCGGAGCCACTGGTGACACTGGCGCTACTGGTGAGACCGGGGCTACCGGCGAAACTGGAGCTACTGGTGAAACTGGCGCCACCGGTGAAACCGGGGCTGTTGGTGAAACCGGTGCCACTGGCGAAACTGGAGCCACCGGTGAAACTGGAGCTACCGGCGAAACCGGAGCTACCGGTGAAACCGGAGCTACTGGCGAAACTGGAGCCACTGGTGAAACTGGAGCTACTGGTGAGATCGGCGCTACTGGTATAACCGGCGCTACTGGTATAACCGGGGCTACCGGCGAAACCGGAGCCACTGGTGAGACCGGAGCTACTGGGGAAACTGGGGCTACGGGTGCAACCGGAGCTACCGGAGTAACCGGGGTGACTGGTGAGACTGGATCTACTGGCGAAACCGGAGCCACTGGTGAGACTGGGGCCACTGGTGAAACTGGAGCGACTGGCGAAACCGGAGCCACTGGTATAACCGGCGCTACTGGTGAAACTGGGGCCACTGGTGTAACCGGAGCTACTGGTGAAACTGGGGCCACTGGTGTAACCGGAGCTACCGGCGAAACTGGGGCTACTGGGGAAATCGGAGCTACCGGCGAAACTGGAGCCACTGGTGTAACCGGGGCTACCGGTGAAACCGGCGCTACTGGTGAAACCGGAGCCACCGGTGAAACCGGAGCCACTGGAATAACCGGGGCTACGGGTGAAATCGGAGCTACTGGTGAAACTGGCGCTACCGGGGAAACCGGAGCTACCGGTGAGACTGGGGCTACGGGTGAGACCGGCGCTCCTGGAGAAACTGGCGCCACTGGAGCCACTGGCGATACCGGGGCCACTGGCGTAACCGGCGCTACTGGTGAGGCTGGCGCTACTGGTGAGACTGGCGCTACTGGTGAAACCGGGGCCACTGGTGAAACCGGGGCCACTGGTGAAACCGGGGCCACTGGTGAAACCGGGGCCACTGGTGATACCGGGGCCACTGGTGAAACCGGAGCCACCGGTGAAACTGGAGCTACTGGCGAGACTGGAGCCATCGGCGAAACTGGCGCCACTGGTGAGATTGGAGCCACGGGTGAGACTGGTGCTACGGGTGTAACCGGGGCTACTGGCGTAACTGGAGCCACCGGTGATACCGGAGCTACCGGCGAAACTGGTGCCACTGGTGAGACCGGGGCCACTGGTGAAACCGGAGCCACCGGTGAAACTGGAGCTACTGGCGAGACTGGTGCCATCGGCGAAACTGGCGCCACTGGTGAGATTGGAGCCACGGGTGAGACTGGTGCTACGGGTGTAACCGGGGCTACTGGCGTAACTGGAGCCACCGGTGATACCGGAGCTACCGGCGAAACTGGTGCCACTGGTGAGACCGGGGCCACTGGTGAAACCGGAGCCACCGGGGAAACTGGAGCTACTGGCGAGACTGGTGCCATCGGCGAAACTGGCGCCACTGGTGAGATTGGAGCCACGGGTGAGACTGGTGCTACGGGTGTAACCGGGGCTACTGGCGTAACTGGAGCCACCGGTGATACCGGAGCTACCGGCGAAACTGGTGCCACTGGTGAGACTGGTGAGACTGGTGCCACTGGCGAAACTGGGGCTACCGGTGAAACCGGAGCGACTGGCGTAACTGGCGCCACTGGTGATACCGGGGCTACTGGCGAAACCGGAGCCATCGGCGAAACCGGAGCCACTGGTGTAACTGGCGCCACTGGTGATACCGGGGCTACTGGCGAAACCGGAGCCATCGGCGAAACCGGAGCCACTGGTGTAACTGGCGCCACTGGTGATACCGGGGCTACTGGCGAAACCGGAGCCATCGGCGAAACCGGAGCCACTGGTGTAACCGGGGCTACCGGTGAAACTGGGGCCACGGGTGTAACCGGCGCCACTGGCGAAATCGGAGCTACCGGCGAAACTGGTGCCACGGGTGTAACCGGAGCCACCGGGGAAACCGGAGCCACTGGAATAACCGGGGTTACTGGGGAAACCGGAGCCACCGGGGAAACCGGAGCCACTGGAATAACCGGGGCTACTGGTGAAACCGGAGCTACTGGCGAGACTGGCGCTACGGGTGAAATCGGAGCTACTGGTGAAACTGGCGCTACCGGGGATACCGGAGCTACCGGTGAGACTGGTGCCACTGGCGAAACTGGGGCTACTGGTGATACCGGGGCTACTGGTGAAATCGGAGCTACTGGTGTAACCGGGGTAACTGGTGAGACTGGTGCCACTGGCGAAACCGGTGCTACTGGCGAAACTGGCGCTACGGGTGTAACCGGGGCCACTGGTGAGACCGGGGCTACTGGCGAAACTGGCGCCACTGGTGAAATCGGAGCTACTGGTGTAACCGGGGCCACTGGTGAAACCGGGGCCACTGGTGAAACCGGGGCCACTGGTGAAACCGGGGCCACTGGTGAAACCGGGGCCACTGGTGAAACCGGGGCCACTGGTGAAACCGGGGCCACTGGTGAAACCGGGGCCACTGGTGAAACCGGGGCCACTGGTGAAACCGGGGCCACTGGTGAAACCGGGGCCACTGGTGAAACCGGGGCCACTGGTGAAACCGGGGCCACTGGTGAAACCGGGGCCACTGGTGAAACCGGGGCCACTGGTGAAACCGGGGCCACTGGTGAAACCGGGGCCACTGGTGAAACCGGGGCCACTGGTGAAACCGGGGCCACTGGTGAAACCGGGGCCACTGGTGTAACCGGGGCCACTGGTGATACCGGAGCCACTGGTGAGACCGGGGCCACTGGTGATACCGGGGCCACTGGTGAAACCGGGGCCACTGGAGTAACCGGGGCTACTGGTGAAACCGGGGCCACTGGAGTAACCGGGGCTACTGGTGAGACTGGGGCCACTGGTGTAACCGGGGCTACTGGTGTAACCGGGGCTACTGGTGAGATCGGCGCCACCGGTGTAACTGGGGCCACTGGCGTAACCGGAGCCATCGGCGAAACCGGAGCCACTGGCGAGACTGGTGCCACTGGAGTAACCGGGACTACCGGTGAAACCGGAGCTACTGGTGTCACTGGAGCCACTGGTGAAACTGGCGCTACGGGTGAAACTGGCGCTACTGGGGAAACTGGTGCTACCGGTGTAACTGGGGCTATTGGCGAAACTGGCGCTACGGGTGAGACCGGGGTCACTGGTGAGACCGGGGCTACTGGGGAAACTGGAGCTACTGGTGAGACTGGGGCTACTGGCGAGACTGGGGCTACTGGCGAGACCGGCGCTACTGGTGAGACCGGCGCTACTGGGGAAACCGGCGCTACTGGCGAGACTGGGGCTACTGGCGAGACCGGCGCTACTGGTGAGACCGGCGCTACTGGGGAAACCGGCGCTACTGGCGAGACTGGGGCTACTGGCGAGACTGGGGCTACTGGCGAGACCGGTGCTACTGGCGAAACCGGAGCTACTGGCGAAACCGGAGCTACTGGCGAAACCGGAGCTACTGGCGAAACCGGAGCTACTGGCGAAACCGGAGCTACTGGCGAAACTGGGGCTACGGGTGCAACCGGAGCTACCGGTGTAACCGGGGTGACTGGTGAGACTGGAGCCACTGGTGAGACTGGGGCTACTGGAGTAACCGGGGCTACTGGCGAGATCGGCGCTACCGGTGAAACTGGTGCCACTGGTGAAACTGGAGCTACTGGAGTAACCGGGGCTACTGGCGAGATCGGCGCTACTGGCGAAACTGGAGCCACTGGTGTAACTGGGGCCACTGGTGTAACTGGGGCTACTGGCGAAACTGGAGCCACTGGCGAAACCGGCGCTACCGGCGAGACTGGAGCCGCCGGCGAGACTGGAGCCACTGGTGAGAGTGGAGCCACTGGTGAGAGTGGAGCCACCGGTGATACCGGAGCTACTGGCGAGACTGGCGCTACGGGTGTAACTGGGGCCACCGGCGAAACCGGCGAGACTGGTGCCACTGGTGTAACCGGGGCTACCGGTGAAACCGGAGCAACTGGTGTAACTGGCACAACTGGTGAGACTGGCGCTACGGGCGAGACCGGCGCTACGGGCGAAACTGGAGCCACTGGTGTAACTGGGGCTACTGGTGAAGCCGGGGCTACTGGTGAAACCGGGGCCACTGGTGATACCGGAGCTACCGGCGTAACTGGAGCCACGGGTGAGACCGGCGCTACGGGTGTCACTGGCGCTACTGGCGAGACCGGCGCTACGGGCGAAACTGGAGCCACGGGTGAAACCGGGGCTACGGGTGAAACCGGGGCTACGGGTGAAACTGGAGTCACTGGTGAGACCGGCGCCATTGGCGATACTGGCGCTACCGGTGTAACCGGAGCCATTGGTGAGACCGGGGCCACCGGGGAAACCGGAGCCACTGGTGAGACCGGCGCTACGGGCGAAACCGGAGCTACTGGTGAGACCGGGGCCACCGGGGAAACCGGAGCCACTGGTGAGACCGGCGCTACGGGCGAGACTGGCGCTACTGGTGAAACCGGGGCCACCGGGGATACCGGAGCCGCTGGTGTAACTGGGGCTACCGGGGTAACCGGAGCCACTGGTGTAACCGGAGCCACTGGTGTAACCGGGGCCACTGGTGAAATCGGTGCTACCGGCGAAACCGGAGCTACTGGCGAGACTGGTGCTACTGGCGAGACCGGCGCCACGGGTGACACTGGCGCTACGGGTGAGACTGGGGCAACGGGTGACACTGGGACTACCGGCGAAACTGGAGCCACTGGTGAGATCGGGGCCACTGGCGTAACTGGAGCTACTGGAGAAACTGGCGCCACCGGGGAAACCGGAGCCACTGGCGTAACTGGAGCCGCTGGTGATACCGGGGCCACGGGTGATACCGGGGCCACGGGTGATACCGGGGCCACCGGGGAAACCGGAGCTACTGGAGAAACCGGAGCCACCGGTGAAACTGGAGCTACTGGCGAGACTGGAGCCATCGGCGAAACTGGCGCCACTGGTGAGATTGGAGCCACGGGTGAGACTGGTGCTACGGGTGAAACCGGGGCTACTGGCGTAACTGGAGCCACCGGTGATACCGGAGCTACCGGCGAAACTGGTGCCACTGGTGAGACTGGTGCCACTGGCGAAACTGGGGCTACCGGTGAAACCGGAGCCACTGGCGTAACTGGCGCCACTGGTGTAACCGGGGCTACCGGTGAAACCGGCGCTACTGGTGAAACCGGAGCCACCGGGGAAACCGGAGCCACTGGAATAACCGGGGCTACTGGTGAAACCGGAGCTACTGGCGAGACTGGCGCTACGGGTGAAATCGGAGCTACTGGTGAAACTGGCGCTACCGGGGATACCGGAGCTACCGGTGAGACTGGTGCCACTGGCGAAACTGGGGCTACTGGTGATACCGGGGCTACTGGGGAAATCGGAGCTACTGGTGTAACCGGGGTAACTGGTGAGACTGGTGCCACTGGCGAAACTGGCGCTACGGGTGTAACCGGGGCCACTGGTGATACCGGGGCTACTGGCGAAACTGGCGCCACTGGAGTAACCGGGGCTACTGGGGAAACTGGAGTTACTGGTGAAACCGGGGCTGCTGGTGAAACTGGGGCCACTGGCGAAACCGGGGCTGCTGGTGAAACTGGGGCCACTGGTGTAACCGGGGCCACTGGTGAGACTGGGGCCACTGGTGTAACCGGGGCTACGGGTGTAACCGGGGCCACTGGTGTAACCGGGGCCACTGGTGAAACCGGGGCCACTGGCGAGATCGGCGCCACCGGTGTAACTGGGGCCACTGGTGATACCGGGGCTACTGGTGAAACCGGAGCCACTGGCGAGACTGGTGCCACTGGAGTAACCGGGGCTACCGGTGAAGCCGGAGCTACTGGTGTCACTGGAGCCACTGGTGAAACTGGAGCTACTGGGGAAACTGGGTCCACTGGTGTAACCGGAGCCACTGGGGAAACTGGGCCCACTGGTGAGACTGGGGCCACGGGTGAGACTGGAACTACTGGCGAGACTGGTGCCACTGGAGTAACCGGGGCTACCGGTGAAGCCGGAGCTACTGGTGTCACTGGAGCCACTGGTGAAACTGGAGCTACTGGGGAAACTGGGTCCACTGGTGTAACCGGAGCCACTGGGGAAACTGGGCCCACTGGTGAGACTGGGGCCACGGGTGAGACTGGAACTACTGGCGAGACCGGTGCTACTGGCGAAACCGGAGCTACTGGGGAAACTGGGGCTACGGGTGCAACCGGAGCTACCGGTGTAACCGGGGTGACTGGTGAGACTGGGGCCACGGGTGAGACTGGGGCCACTGGTGTAACTGGGGCCACTGGCGTAACCGGCGCTACCGGCGAGACTGGAGCCACGGGTGAGAGTGGAGCCACGGGTGAGACCGGGGCTATCGGCGAGACCGGCGCTACTGGTGAGACCGGGGCTACCGGTGTCACTGGCGCCATTGGCGATACTGGCGCTATCGGTGTAACCGGAGCCATTGGTGAGACCGGGGCCACCGGGGATACCGGAGCCACTGGTGAGATCGGGGCTACGGGTGACACTGGCGCTACGGGTGAAACTGGGACTACCGGCGAAACTGGAGCCACTGGTGAGATCGGGGCCACTGGCGTAACTGGAGCTACTGGTGAAACTGGCACCACCGGTGAAACCGGAGCCACTGGCGTAACTGGAGCCGCTGGTGATACCGGGGCCACGGGTGATACCGGGGCCACCGGGGAAACCGGAGCCACCGGTGAAACCGGAGCCACTGGCGTAACTGGAGCCGCTGGTGATACCGGGGCCACGGGTGAAACTGGAGCTACTGGAGAAACCGGAGCTACTGGAGAAACCGGAGCTACTGGTGAAACTGGCGCTACTGGTGAAACTGGCGCTACTGGTGAAACTGGCGCCACTGGTGAGATTGGCGCCACTGGTGAGATTGGAGCCACGGGTGAGACTGGTGCTACGGGTGAGACTGGTGCTACGGGTGAAACCGGGACTACGGGTGAAACCGGGGCTACGGGTGAAACCGGGGCTACTGGCGTAACTGGAGCCACTGGTGATACCGGGGCTACTGGCGAAACCGGAGCCATCGGCGAAACCGGAGCCACTGGTGAAACCGGGGCTACCGGGGAAACTGGGGCCACTGGTGTAACCGGCGCCACTGGCGAAATCGGAGCTACTGGCGAAACTGGTGCCACGGGTGTAACCGGAGCTACTGGTGAGGCTGGCGCTACTGGTGAGACCGGGGCCACTGGTGAAACCGGGGCCACTGGTGAGACTGGGGCCACTGGTGAGACTGGGGCCACTGGTGTAACCGGGGTTACGGGTGTAACCGGGGCTACTGGCGAGATCGGCGCCACCGGTGTAACTGGGGCCACTGGCGTAACCGGAGCCATCGGCGAAACCGGAGCCACTGGCGAGACTGGTGCCACTGGAGTAACCGGGACTACCGGTGAAACCGGAGCTACTGGTGTCACTGGAGCCACTGGTGAAACTGGCGCTACCGGAGCTACCGGTGAAGCCGGGGCCACTGGTGATACTGGAGCTACTGGGGAAACTGGAGCCACCGGTGAAACCGGGGCCACCGGGGAAACCGGAGCCACTGGTGATACCGGCGCTACCGGTGAAACCGGAGCTACTGGGGAAACCGGAGCCACTGGCGATACCGGAGCCACTGGCGATACCGGAGCCACCGGTGAAACTGGAGCTACTGGTGAAACTGGGGCCACTGGTGTAACCGGAGCTACTGGTGAAACTGGCGCTACTGGCGTAACAGGCGCTACCGGTGTCACTGGAGCTACTGGAGCTGCTGGTGAGATTGGCGCTATGGGTGAGATTGGCGCTACCGGTGAAATCGGAGCCACTGGTGAAACCGGCGCTACCGGCGTAACAGGCGCCACCGGCGAAACTGGCGCTACTGGCGGAACTGGAGCTACTGGCATAACCGGAGCTACTGGTGAGACTGGGGCCACTGGCGATACCGGAGCTACTGGTGAAACTGGAGCTACTGGAGTAACCGGGGCTACTGGTGAGACCGGAGCTACTGGTGAAACTGGGGCCACTGGCGAAACCGGAGCTACCGGCGAGACTGGAGCCACCGGTGAGACTGGGGCTACTGGCGAGACCGGAGCTACTGGTGAGACTGGCGCTACTGGTGAGACTGGGGCTACTGGCGAGACTGGGGCTACCGGAGCTACCGGTGAAGCCGGGGCCACTGGTGATACTGGAGCTACTGGGGAAACTGGAGCCACCGGTGAAACCGGGGCCACTGGTGTAACCGGAGCTACTGGTGAAACTGGCGCTACTGGCGTAACAGGCGCTACCGGTGTCACTGGAGCTACTGGAGCTGCTGGTGAGATTGGCGCTATGGGTGAGATTGGCGCTACCGGTGAAATCGGAGCCACTGGTGAAACCGGCGCTACCGGCGTAACAGGCGCCACCGGCGAAACTGGCGCTACTGGCGGAACTGGAGCTACTGGCATAACCGGAGCTACTGGTGAGACTGGGGCCACTGGCGATACCGGAGCTACTGGTGAAACTGGAGCTACTGGAGTAACCGGGGCTACTGGTGAGACCGGAGCTACTGGTGAAACTGGGGCCACTGGCGAAACCGGGGCTACCGGCGAGACTGGAGCCACCGGTGAGACTGGGGCTACTGGCGCTACTGGCGAAGCTGGAACTACTGGCGAAACCGGGGCTATCGGCGAGACGGGAGCCACTGGCGAAACCGGAGCCACCGGTGCAACCGGGGCTACTGGCGATAATCCCACGGCGACCTCAGGATACGCCGTCAATACTACTGGGGCAGGTATCACTGTAGTTCTACTCGGTACTTTAGTCCCACTGCCCACTCAAAATTTGTCAGCCGATATTACAGCAAGCGGTGGTAACACAATCTTCACAGTCGCCCCTGCAGGTAGATATTATATTTCATATCAGCTTAATTTCACGTCTTCCTTGTTACTAGGATCCCGATTAATAATCAACAGTAGTGCCAACACTGCTTCAACAATACCTCCTACGATTTCTTCTCAATCGCTCAATAATGACATGATCGTAACTCTAACAGCAAATTCCACCATCAGCCTTCAGCTATATGGACTCATTGGCACTGCTACCTTGGTAAGCGGCGGTGCAGGCGCCGGATTAACAATTATACGAGTAAGTTAGATCCGCTAAAGATATAAAGATATTACGTTGTATAGCATGCTAAGCCGGTTCTCCTGTGTAATATCTTACTTCTGCTTAAATATTTAGTTTTATTTGTTGTTATCACTATTCGCAACTGCAGTTTGTATCATTGAAGCAACCACCAAAAAGCAATGGATAAGAGGTATTGATGATGTAAAATTTGTCAGTCAATAGGTAACTTCTTTATCTTAAAATGGGGCTGTCGCAAAACGTTTTTATAAAAAACGCACTGCGGCGCCCCTCTTTTGTGTACTCAGACAGAAAATTGGCAGACTGGTATGCTACCCCTTTAGTAGACAGAACGTATGATTAAAACGTACAACTTGTTACTAAGGGGTTTTTATATGGCAAGGGCGCAGTTTAACAAAAAATTTAAAATTCAAATTGTAAAACAGGTACTTGAGAAAGGCAGGACAGCAACGAAAGCGGGTAAATATCTTTCCTTTATTAACAGTATCTGCTACTTACAGCTTTCTTAAATAACGACAAAATTAGACATTGACGTGTATATTTTTAATTCTATATAATTAATTTCATAGAGTACAATGAAATATTTATATTTTTACAATCATTTAACTAATTTGCGAATATTAGCAAAGGCCATCTAAATAGATGGTTTTTTTCTTAAGCTGTGTAATTTGCGGATACACATCAATTTGCGGGAGCTAATTTAATTTTAAAATTTGGTTATTAGGAGCAGTCATGGATTATGTTCAGTTAGCAGTAATTGGCTCATCAATTGGCACGGCTTCCATAGTTCTTATTTATTTATATCTGTATGCACTGTATGGCCAGCATTATATGGGCATCTGGGCCGTCGGCTGGCTTATCCTGCTAGCTCGGTATATAATGTTTGATCTAGGGCTGCTGCCCTGGAAACAGTCCGCCATAGGTATGACTGCATATCAAATGATGATTATAATCAGTGTGTTCCTGTTTGTGTGGGCCACTTATCTTTATATGAATAAACCATTTAACAAGTGGTGGTTATACGGAACTGGTGCTATTGCTATCATAAGTTTAACAACGAACATTCTGAACTTGCCGTTGATTTATATGCTAATGCCTCCCATCTATTTTGGGTGCTTTGTCTGTATATGGATTGGAGTAGTTTTCATCCGCAATTCCCAACTAAAAGGAATCGGCCACCTGATTACCGGCTATGCCTACATCGCTTGGAGCCTCCTCAATCTAGCCGCCCCCATTACGCTATGCGGCACATGGTTTCTCCCCTGGGCGCACGCCCTCGGCGGCATATTCCGCTTATTAATAGCTCTAGGCACACTAATGGTCTATTTAGAAAACACGAGAATCGATTTAATAAATAAAGAAACTCAGTATCGCTTGCTTGCGGAAAATGCTGCCGATACAATCTATTTCTATCAAATCTATCCCACAGCCAAACTCCAGTATATTAATCCGACCGTTCGCCTGCTCACTGGTTACACACCTGAAGAATTCTATAAAAATAACAATTTGGTTTTTGATTTGCTACATGCCGATGACCGCAGCCTGGTCGAGGATTGTATCCGGGACTTCCCCCGCTCGCTTGAATCACCGCTAACATTACGGCTGGTGCGAAAAGATAAAACAACCCTATGGATTGAGCAGAAATGTGCACCGATTTATGATAAACATAATAAAATTACGGCATTGCAAGGTATTATCCGTGATGTTACACCTCGAATGGCCTCCATGCTGGATCAAATAACTATGGTAGGAAGCATGGCCGCAACAGTTGCTCATGAAATCCGCAACCCCATGACCACGGTGCGTGGTTACTTACAGCATATGGGAAGCAAAGAAAAATACCAAACTGATAAAAAGAAGTTTGACTTAATGATTGAGGAAATCGATCAAGCCAATTCTTTTATTAGCAAATACCTGTCTTTATCACAGGAAAAATTTTCGAACTTCGGAATATGCTCCTTAAATGCGATTATTGAAGCGTTATATCCTCTGATTCAGACTGATGCCACTGGGGCAGCGGTATCTGTAACCCTTGACCTTAATACCGTTCCCGAACTTCTTTTAGATGAAAATGAAATTCGCCAGTTGTTGTTAAATCTAGTGCATAATAGTATGGAAGCCATGCCGGCAGGTGGCAGCCTGGCCATAAAAACAGCCTTTGAGGCTGGCAAAGCGGTCTTATCTGTCAGCGACCAGGGGCCGGGTATTCCTGTTCATATACTGGATAACTTAGGCACCCCTTTTATTACTACCAAAAAGACAGGCTCAGGTTTAGGGATCCCCATATGTTACCAGATAGCCCGCAGACATAATGCTACTATCAAAATTTATACCGGTTCTGAAGGAACTACCTTTTTAGTTTACTTCAATCCGCCTGCTGCATAAAATGCAAATCGGCTTTCTCCTGTTGGTCATCTATCTTTACCTAACAAAATGAGCCATTACTAACCCAAGCTTAGCTATGGCTCACTTCACTAATTCGCTTGTTCCTGCCGCCCCTGTTAATCCCTATAAAAAATCAGGACTGGCTTCCGGCTGGGAGGGGACTGCGGTGCGGCCGGATAACCTATAACCATGGGGCAAACCACCTTGTAACCGGAGGGAATATTGTATTTTGACCGGAAAGCGGCAGTATCACATATGTATTCAGCAAAGCCGATCCAACAGGTTCCCACCCCGTAGTCGCCGGCGGCAAGCATAATGTTGCCGGCTGCCAAAGTACAGTCATAGGTATGCCAATGGGAATCAGAGTTGCCATAGATGATCAGTAAGCAAGGGGCATTATAAAAAATATTATAGTTTTCATCCTCAAGCCAACTTTTATATTGCCGGAAATACGGATACGTTTCAAGATTTTCTGTCAGGTATTTTTTGGTTTCATCAGACAAGCGCTTCATGTCGTTTTTATCGGTTATAACAACGAACCCCCACGCTTGCTGCCCCGAACCGGTGGCAGCCTTCGTGCCTAATGCAATCAATTGATTGATGATATCTGCCGGGATCGCCTGCGAAGTAAAAGACCGAACACTCCTTCTGCCATTAATAGCTTCGACAACCTGCATGCGGCCAACTCCTTCCTGCGCCTATCAGACTGCTGAATAGGCTTCTTTGCGTGATTATTCTATGAGGGTATTCGCTCCATTCCATATTTTTCCTGCAAAAAAAAACAGCCCCTTCTAAAATTTTAAGCCATGTAGGTCAGCGGCTAAGGCAAAAGGACGATGGCAGTGGCGGACAAACAGACACTGCCATCGTCTCCTTAGGCCTGGCTTGTTTTTAGGCCGGCGATAAATACACCGGCTAAAACAAGCAGCGCCCCAATATATCCCTGGAGTTGAAGAATTTCCTGCAAAAAGATAAACCCGAACAAGGCCGAAAATACCGGTTCCAGCGCAAACAGCACACCGGTGCGTTCAGGCGTTGTAAACTGCTGGGCGATCGGCTGCACAACAAACCCAAAGGCGCTGCACACAAGCGCCAGCCCCAGTACAGCTATCCATTCCGTGGTGGTCACAGGCAGCGTTGGCGTTTCAAAGATAAAGGAAAAAATCAGTCCATAGAATGCCGCAAATCCCAGTTGGAGGATGCCAAGCTGCAGGGTATCGGTTTTATGAGCACAATAATTTGTGACTATAATATGGACGGCATAGAGAATTGCGCCAAGTAAACACAGCATTGAGCCGCTTTTAATTTCAAAGGTGTCGCCAATTGTCAACAGTCCGATCCCGGCCACAATGACTAAAACCCCAGCCACAATCGGCGGTTTAGGAATTGTGCGCGTAAGCAGGGATTGCAGGATCGGGACAAAAATTACGGTAGTACTTGTTAGAAATCCGGCTGATGAGACCGTTGTTGTTGACAAGCCAAACAGGAGGGCAGTGAAAACACCAAAAAGAATCAGACCAAGCAGGGCGCTATACCCCATTGCTTTTACATCCGCTTTAATTACACGCGGAAAAAAGATAATAAATGTTGTAGCAAAGGCAATCCCGAACCGCAGTGTTATCAAATTAAACGGCTCAACCCCATTAAGTCCGAACTTCATTAACAGATAAGAGGTCCCCCAGGCGATAGAAACCGTGGCAATAAGTAAATCCGCTTTCCTTGCTGTCATGTTTTCCTCCGTGCAGCAGCAATAATTTCTGTTACTGATTCGGGCTGGTCCGGTGCTGCGCTGCTGCAATAAGTATACTATGAGGAAAAGAATTATAAAAACGCATTTTTCAAATCTTTAACATGACATTTTTTAATTCAATATCAGCCTTATATCTAGAAGATCCCGCATACCAAAATAAAGAACCTTAACCCCGCATACGCATGGGATTAAGGTCCTGCCATCAGCTTACAGCCATGCCAGCGCCTGTTCCAGATCGCTGATAATATCTTCCGGATCCTCCAACCCGACCGACAGTCTGATAAGGCCATCGCTTATGCCGGCTTTAACACGCTCTTCCCGGGCCAGCGGTGAATGGGTCATAGACGCCGGATGCTGAATCAGGGTTTCCGTATCGCCCAGGCTGACAGCCAGTGCACACAGGGTAACATGATTCATGATTAAACGCCCGGCCGCGATGCCGCCGGTTACCTCAAAGCTAATCATAGCGCCAAAACCAGTCATCTGGGCTAAAGCCAGCTCGTGCTGGGGATGATTCTTCAGGCCTGGATAATATACCTGCTGCACTTTGTTATGCTTTTCCAGATACCGGGCAACCTGCATGGCATTTGCACAATGCCGCTCCATACGTACACCCAGAGTTTTCACCCCCCGCAAAGTCAGCCAGGCGTTAAATGGGCTGATACAGCCGCCAGTAATATCTTTTACCCCGACAAAGCGCACCTGATTGATAAAATCCTGTTTCCCTAACACCACACCGGCAACAACATCGCCATGGCCGTTAATATATTTAGTGGCGCTATGGACAACAATATCGGCCCCCAGCGCCAACGGCCGCTGACAGTACGGCGACATAAAAGTATTGTCGACAATAAGCTGGGCATTGTAGGCATGGGCCACCTTAGCCGTTGCGGCAATGTCGATAATTGCCAGGGTTGGATTCGCAGGCGTCTCAATATAAACCGCTTTGGTATTGGGCTGCATCGCCGTGCGGATATTCGCCGGATCAGTTGCGTCCACAAAGGTAACGGCAATGCCAAACCGGGGCAGGCTGTGGGCCAAAAGCGCATGTGTGCACCCATACAAGGTAACGGCAGCAACAATATGGTCCCCCTGGCGGCAAAGCGTTAACAGCGAGCCGGCAATCGCAGTCATGCCAGAAGCAACCGCGAGGGCAGCCTCGGCTTTTTCCAAGGCTGCCAGCTTTAGCTCCAATACCTGCTGGGTTGGATTTCCCAGCCGGGTATAGATAAAGCCTTCTTCTTCCAAGGCAAACCTGGCGGCTCCCTGCTCAGCCGTCGCAAAAACAAAAGTTGAGGTCTGATAAATGGGGGTCGATAAAGCCCCCGTTATTGGATCTGGCGACTGGCCGGCGTGAATGATGGCTGTATTATAGCCAACCTGTTGCTGCCTGTTCATAAAACCAATACCTCCTCGCTTCTCTATAGCCAAACTGTAATGCAACTTTTATGCCAGCCGCTATATTGAAAACAAACAAGCAGGCTGCGGTTTGCTACCGCCCTTCTTTGCGTGCGGACGGGAGCAAATGCTCCAGATTATACCGCCTGATCTTATTTAAAACTGCAGTGTGCGACAGGCCAACCTCACGGGCGGCCCCCCGGGCGCTGCCATGCTTTTGCAGCGCCTTTTCCAACATTGCCTTTTCCGTTTGATTGATGGCCACTTTAAGGCTGTTGCCCTGCCGGTCCCGTTTTTTGCCGTACTCCGGGCTATGTTCACCTGCCAGCAGCAAGTCGGCGCTTGCGATATCGCCATCACAAGCCAGATGGATGGCCCGCAAAACGACATTTTGCAGTTCCCGCACATTCCCCGGCCATTCGTAACCGGTCAACAGGCTGTATGCCGTTTGCGAAAAATGCACATTTTTATTTAATTCCAGACAATATTTCGTGTGAAAGTATTTTATGAGGAGGGGAACGTCCTCCGGCCGCTCCCGCAGCGGCGGAATCTGGATAGGGATGACATTAATCCGGTAATATAAATCCTGCCGGAACTGCTTTGCCTCCACCATTTCTTCCAGATTCCGGTTGGTCGCGGCAATAATCCGGACATCAACGGGAATATGGCTGTTGCTGCCCACCCGCCTGATAGCCCCTTCCTGTATCGCTCTAAGCAGCTTTCCCTGTAAAACAAGGGATAGCTCACCTATTTCGTCCAGAAACAAGGTCCCCTGCTGCGCCGCTTCAAAGAGCCCAAGCTTCCCCCCTTTTTTGGCACCGCTGAAAGCCCCTTCTTCATAGCCGAATAATTCACTTTCCAGCAAAGCCTCAGGCAAGGCAGCGCAGTTAAGAGGTACAAAAGGCTGCCGACTGCGGTTACTGGACTCATGTATAGCCCGGGCAAACAGTTCTTTGCCTGTTCCGCTCTCACCGCGGAGGAGAACCGTGCAGTCGCTGACAGCCACTCTCTGGGCAAAGTCAATACAGTGTTCCATAGCGGAACTGGCGCGAATAATGGTATTGAACCCGACACCCGGGCTTTTAATCATCGAATGGACTAATTTTTGCGCCGCTTTCATGCTTTTCAGGGTGGCCACGGCCCCAATTATCTGGTTGTTCTCATTTCTGATTGGCCGTCCCGAACACAAGTAGTGAAGGATACCGCGAGGGGTATTTGTCAGCATCTGCTGATTATCAAAGCTGTGACCTGATAAAAGTGCCAGCAGTTGCGTATCGGCACCGGTTAGCTGTGTAATCGTCCGGCCTACTGCCGTCTCTTGCTCAATATAAAGCAGGCTTGCTGCCGCTGAATTGATATAGCGGATCGTTCCCTGAATGTCCAGACCGATAATGCCCTCATTGACGGACTCCAAAACGGCTTGCAGTTCTTTTTCCCGTTGTTCGTGAGGTTGTAAGGCAGTATCGGTAATGGCAATAATATCACTATGACATAATAATTCCTGTTGCAGAATTTCAGCAAGTCTGCCCCCGGGCATTACCTGAAACTTAAGGAAAATTTGCCCGGGAAAAACCTCCATGGAACTTATACTTACCCCTTCGCGGGAAAACACCTGCACCACATCCTGGATCATCCCAATCCGGTCTGTCGTCGTAACCAGCCATCGCACTACCCGCATATGTATACGCTCCTAACACAAAGGATATCTTAATTTTACTTTGAATGATCTTTCCGTAGCAAGCATTATTTTCTGACTATTCTATTAATCGAATCCCCGAACCGTATTTTTTGAGGGCAAATGCCGCCAATGGCAATATTAATGCCGCTAGCGGCATTAATATTGCCATTGGCGGCATATATCCTGCCATGCCATTCCCTGCATTTTCTTGTCCCCAAGGTCAGCGCTAATCACTGATTGACTTTGGCAGGGAAATAATATATACTACTTACAAAAGCATATGATTTACAAGGGGAGTAACCGACAAGCAAAGTCGTCATTGCGGCGCAAGCCCGGCTTTGCTGGCAATCTGATTATTGCTGGTAAGACCTTGCCTATTCAGGTAAGGTCTTTTTATTATTTTCCCACACAGGACCTTACCTGATAACCGGGTAAGGTTTTTTGTTTTCACAAATCCTTTCCGGAGATATCCTTGCTTTTCTTGATCTTCTTAATAACCAACCGCCTTGGAAAGTGTTAAGAGCCAATCAGAAAATATTTAGGGGGTAGTTGCAATGGATTTTTTAACAACTGAATTTTTGTGGGGCCTACTGGCGATCATTTTTATCGACCTTGTGCTGGCAGGCGATAATGCGATCGTAATCGGCATGGCGGCGCGCCGTCTGCCGGCCGACAAGCAAAAAAAGGCGATATTCTGGGGAACAGCGGGAGCAATTTTTATCCGCTTCCTGTCGACAGTGGCAGTTGTATGGCTGTTGAAGCTGCCGGCTCTGATGATCACCGGCGGTCTGCTGCTCATCTGGATCGCCTATAAGCTGCTGACCGACCAAAAGGATAAGGACATCAGCGCGCACTCCGATTTGCTGACCGCCGTGCGCACGATCATAATCGCTGACGGGGTGATGGGCATTGACAACGTAATGGCCGTAGCCGGTGTAGCCCATGGCGATATGTTGCTGGTTACTGTTGGTATACTGATCACCATTCCTGTCATTATCTGGGGCAGCACCACTTTCATTAAACTCGTAGACCGGTTCCCGGTTGTGATTTATCTGGGCGGAGCGGTACTCGCCTGGACAGCGGGCGGTATGATTGCCGGCGATCCGCTGACAATGAAATACGTTGACCTGTCTGCCACCGGCAAATGGCTGCTCAGCGGCACACTGACCGCCGCGGTTTTAGGTGCGGCCCGCCTAAGCTCGACGGTCAAAAGCAAGCCCGCCCCGGCCGAAGGGTAAGAACATTATTATTTTTATTTATTTAATCTACAATATGCTCCCTGAAACAGCCGGATAGTGGTACAGTGATGATAAGCAGTGGCTTATCAATCATAAAGAGGAGAGCGGACAATGAGAATTCTGTTGGCAGGCGGAGCCGGCGATGTGGGCAGCAACCTGGCTGCCTATCTGGGCCGGCAGGGCCATACAGTAGTGATTCTTGATAAAAAAGCTGCCCCGTTGGCCCAGACTACAGGCAATGTGACTGCCTGTACGGCCGATCTTACGGACCCGGCAGCGCTTAAGGATATTGTGGCCGGTATGGATGTGGCTGTGAATTTGGCCTGGAGTTTCAGCGACGAACCGAAGGTTGTGTTTACCAGCGATCTGCTGGGGCAGGTTAATTTACTGCACGCCTGTGCTGCGGCCGGAGTGAAACGGTTTGTCTATACAAGCACGGCCGGCGTTTATGGCACGCCTCCCGCCGGTCCGGTTAACGAAGCAGATCCTTGCCGGCCGGAACGGGCCCGTAAACCGTTGTATGCAATTGCCAAGCTTTGCGCCGAGCAGTTAGCGCTGGCCCTTGGCCGGCAGCAGAATCTGCCGGTGACAGTATTGCGTTTCTGGTGGGCTTTTGGCAATACGATTGGCGGGAAACACCTGCGGGAATTAGTGAAAATAGCCCTTGCGGGCCAGCCCCTGTCAATGGTGGCAGGAGCCGGCGGCACCTTTGTCAGCATGAATGATTTAGGGGCAGCGGTCGAGCTTGCCGCCGCCCGGGAGGAGACGGCCGGCAACACTTACAATATTGGCAGTCTGTTTCTAGCCTGGGAAAAAATCGGTCAGACGATTATCGAATTAACGCAATCCGTATCGCCACTGCAGCTAGTGGCGGCAACAGACTGGAGTGGTCCGGCATTTCTGAATGAAACCTGGCACCTTAACTGGGATAAAGCGACGGTGGATATGGGCTATCAGCCCCTATTAAGTCCGGCTGACACCTACACGGCTTTTCGCCGGGCCCTGACAAACTGTATTGCCGGGCTGCAAATAAAGTAAACACGCTCAACAGCGCTGCAGATAGCTAACAACAGACTGCAGGCAAACACAAACAACCCCCTCAGCTTGATCCATCTTAAGCTGAGGGGGTTGTTGTCTGCTTTCGCCTAACAGGCCTGGAGATCATGCAGTTAGGACATCGTCCTTACAATCTGAGTAAGCTCATCACCGGAAATGACTTCCTTTTCCTGCAAAAACTTGGCAACCTCCTCCATAACAGCCAGGTGTTCGGCTAAAATCTGCTTGGCCGTATTGTGTGCTTCCGTCAGCAACCGTTGAATTTCCCCATCAATATGTTCACTGGTAACAGGGCTCAAATCCTCTCGGCCTGCAACCCCGCCTCGTAGATAAGCTCCGGCGGCATTCGCATAGCGAACCGGCCCCAGCTTGGCGGACATCCCGAACTCAGTCACCATGCGCCGCGCCATTTCTGTAGCCCGTTCCAGGTCATTTGCCGCACCGGTGGAGCTTTCATGAAAAATAATCAGTTCGGCCGCCCGGCCGCCAAGCATAACGGCCATACGGGCCTTAAGCTCGGTTTCACCGATCAGATACCGGTCTTCTTCCGGCATCTGCATAGTATACCCTAAGGCCCCTTTAGCGGTGGGAATAATACTGATCTTGTGAACCGGATCAGTCCCGGGCAGATAATAGGCTGTCAGGGCGTGGCCGACCTCATGGTAGGCAACCTTGGCCCGGATATCGTCGGAGAGGGGCGTTTTCCGCTGCAATCCGGCGACAACCCGTTCAATCGCCAAATCAAAATCAGCCATGGAAATGGTTGCCGCTTGCTGCCGGATCGCCAGCAAAGAGGCCTCATTCGCAATATTGGCCAGCTCGGCCCCGGAAAAGCCGGCGGTTATTTTGGCCAGGCGCGCAAGATTTACATCACTGCCAAGCGGCATATTACGGGTGTGGATCTTAAGAATCTCCATCCGGCCCGGCTCAGTCGGCAAGTTTACCTGAATTTGCCGGTCAAACCGGCCCGGCCGGATGAGGGCCGGGTCCAGAATTTCCGGACGGTTGGTGGCCGCCATAATGATAACCCCCGAATTGGCCTGAAATCCGTCCATTTCCGCCAACAGCTGATTCAGCGTGTTTTCCTGTTCGCTGTTGCCGCCGATCCGCCCCATGCTGGTGCGGGCCTGGCCAATGCCATCAATCTCATCAATAAAGATAATACAGGGGGCTTTTTTTTGGGCCTGCTCAAACAGGTCGCGTACCCTGGCTGCGCCCACACCGACGAACATTTCCACAAAACTGGAACCTGTTAGGAAGAAAAAGGGAACTCCCGCCTCGCCGGCAGTCGCTTTGGCCAGCAGTGTTTTGCCGGTGCCGGGCGGGCCGGCCAGCAGAACTCCCTTCGGCAGCCTGGCACCCATGCGGCCAAACTTCTCCGGTTTTTTCAGATACTCAATAATTTCCCGCAGTTCAATTTCCGCTTCACCAACCCCGCCGACATCGCTGAATTTAATCCCAACCATTTCGCCCTGAATCTCATGGGCCTTGCTTTTCCCCAGCGACATGGCATTGCCGCCCCCACCCATCCGGCTAAAAATAAAATACCAGATTAAGAGCAGCGGCAATAAAGGCAGAATCCAGCCTAACAGGGTTGAAAACAAGCTTTGCGTTGGCGCCTGGGCTGAAAACTCAACCCCGGCGGCTACCAGGCGCTTAATCAGTTCAGGATCACTGACGGCCACAACATTGGCAACTGATTCTTTCTGCGTGTCTGTTGCTTTTAAAGTAAAGACAATACGGTCCCCGTTTAAAATAACGGTATCAATCTTATTCTCATTCAAATTCTGCAAAAAAACATTGTAACTGACTTCTGTTTCGCGAATAATAAACGGCTTATACACAAAATCGTTAAAAATCCAGGTCGCCATAAGGGCTATGACAAGATACCAGGTGGAAAAATTCCGTTGTTTTTTATCCATATTGCCCTCCCTTGTTGTGCTGATGCTGTATAATAAAGAATCAGATTAACATGCTTTTTAGTCACGTTTTCCGGCGGTCCTGTCCCCATCAATAAGATCGGGAACGAGATCAGCAGCCAATTCAATTTCGGCAGCCAGACCGTCAGCATATAAGGTTACGCCGGCTTGTTCGGCATCCGGCCGCTCCGCCTTGTTATTAAGCCTTGTGCCTCCCATCAACAGGCTGACAAGAATCCCCGCAAGGGAGACGACCATGGCCACCCAGAAGACGATGTGAAGAGAATCGGCCAGGGCCGTCTTCAGGGCCGGCAGCAACAGCTGCTGCATATTGGCAGTCATCCTGTGCAGGGTCTCCGGGCTAAGCAGAATATTAAACAAACTCCGGGGATCGGTTTGAGCTTTAACCAGCATCTCGGCTATAGCTCCTGTCGCCGCCAGCGGTATATTTTCGATAACCGGAAAAAATTCCTGCCGCATGACATTGACCGAATAACCGTTAAAGACGGCCCCCAGGACAGTAATCCCGATAGTACCGCCAATACTGCGAAAAAACTGCGTGGCAGAGGTCGCCACCCCCCGCTGCGCCGCGCCAAAAGCGCTTTGCACGGCAAGGGTGATAACAGGGGTTACAACGCCAATTCCCGCCCCCAGAATAACAATGTATACGATAGCCGTAAGCTGTGCGGTATGTACGGTCATTGTACTCATTAATAAAAATGCCAGCGACATGAACGCCATCCCGGCTATATACAAGGACCGGAAAGCAATCCTGGTTGCCAAACGGCCAACAACAACACTGGTGAGCATCATGGCAAGCATCATCGGCAACATGGTATTACCGGAGCTGGTTGCGCTGATCCCCAGCACTCCCTGGAAAAACAAGGGTAAAAACATAGTTGAGCCAAACATGCCTAAACCCATTAAAAAACCGACAATATTAGAAACCGTAAAAATCCTGTTTTTAAATAATTCCAGGCTCAACACCGGCTCAACAGCCTTATTCTCAAAATGAATAAATAATATCCACGACAGCAGCGATATTCCCAGTAAACCAAAGATCTGCCACGATAACCAGGCATACTCCGTTCCGCCGAGGTTTAACCCTAACAACAAACCTACCGTTCCGGTAATCAGGGTAATGGCGCCGGCATAATCAATAACCACTTTCTCAATCAGTAGCTGTTCATTCCTTAAGCCCAGGTAAATTGTAATTGTTGCTAAAAAACCAATCGGCAGATTTATGTAGAAGACCCACTGCCAGGAGGAATAATCAACAATCCAGCCGCCAATAGTAGGACCAATAACAGAGGCCAGCCCAAAGACCGCCCCCATAATTCCCTGCCATTTCCCCCGTTCCTCCGGCGCAAAAATATCGCCCACAATCGTCATCGCCAGAGGCATCATGATACCGCCGCCAAGCCCCTGCACCGCCCGGTGAATTATCAATTGCAGCATATTGCTGCTGGTCCCGCACAGGGCAGAGCCCAGCATGAATACGGTGATGCCGGTAATGTATACCACGCGCCGCCCATAAAGGTCAGCAAGCTTGCCCGCTATCGGCACCACGGTTGTTGAGGTCAGCATATAGGCAGTCGTAACCCAGGTCATAATACTTAGCCCGCCTAGTTCACCAATAATCCTTGGCATAGCGGTCCCAACCACAGTCTGGTTCAGCGAAGAAAAAAACATGGCCAGCAACAGGCCTGCGACCAGTGTAGTACGTTGATTTTCGGCAGCCACAATCCGCGTTCTCCTTCCTTGGGTTAGCCCTGCACCAAAAGACCTCAATACCGAAAAAACGAAAAGTCGCCTGGTTGCTTGCAATCGCGACTTTTCTTGGCTTACTATTTAAATTATTGAGCCGAGGCGCTCATTAATTCGGTTTTTAATTGCTGAACTTCGCTCTGCTGAGCAAGGGCAGCCGGTTTGTAATACCCCTTTTGCATGGCCGTCTGAGCAAGCTGATACTGGCGCTGCTCATCCTGATCCCGCATTTGCTGAAAGGTCGAACGCAGCTGGGCATTATTCGTTTCGGCTATGACACTGGCATACGTGGATAAGCTCCCTTTTATCGATGCCAGATAGTCATTTAGCATGTCTTTATCGTTCACCGTTATACCTCCTTTTGCTATTGAAGAAATGACATTAGTTTTTGTTTGGCATTCCTGGCGGCAACTGCATCTTGCTGAAACATTTGCTTGAGCTGGGCATCGCTGCACTGCTGGGCATAAGTTTCGAGTTTGTTGGCCACAGTCTCATGGCCGCCGATCATATGCCGTAAATGCTGAAGCTCCAGTTGGCTTAACTGCGTCATATAGATCCACTCCTTTCTGACAGAATACGAGATTATTATTAAACAAACAGTGCAAAAATATCCAAATAAATAATTTTCTGCCGCCAGCAAGACCCGGTTAGTTTCCTTACTGGTTTTAGTATAATATCCCTGCCGCCGAACATAGGAAACTGGAGTTGAATTTAGATTTCAACTCCAGTTTCCTACTTAGCATATCGCTGCTTTCCTTTTTGCCTAAGCTCGCTCCCAGTGCCGGTGCATAGCGATCGCCTGCACAAACTCTTCGCCGAAACTGCGCCAGTCAGAAGCCGCGCGCACGGTTACCACCCCCTGGCCGGCATGCAGCTGCCCGGCACTGTCCGGCGGCGCAAGCCGGGCCCGGGCGGCATCAGAAGCCTGGAGCAGGTCTACGCCTTCATCGGCGGCAGCAATCGGTTTGGCATGTTTATAGGCCTCATTGATGAAGTCACGGGCATCGGGCGTTGTTAGCAAACTCCGGATACTCTCAGCCCCGCCCGGGACATAGACGGCATCGTACAAAACAGCGTTCGCCGTCGTAAAATCCTTGACCGCTTCCATTTGCTTGCCGTCCTTAGCAGCAAGCATGCCCAAACGGCTGCTGACGATATCGGCGGTGACCCCGGCATTTAATAATAAATCAACAACCTGATTAAGCCCCTGGTAGCAAAAACCGTCCGCAGCCAGCACCGCAACCTTTCTGGTCAGCGGCAACTTGATTGTATTGGCCTGACTCACAGCAGCCGAAGCGGCGGTCACCCCGGTTCCCCCGGGCTCTGCCGGCGGGTTTGCCCCGATACCGCTGGCAATCTTCCCGGCCAGCTCGGGTGCTACCTGGTTAAACATATCCACAACCTGCTGCTTTAATGCTTTATCCTTAACACTGCCTACTTCAAAATGAAAGGCATCAATGATGTGTTCCTTTTCCGGGTCTGACATACTATTCCAAAACAGAGTGGCCTGGCTGAAAAAGTCACGGAAGCTGTCGCTGCGCCCCCGGATTTTACGGGCATCAACCCTTTCCGCATAGTGAACATAGCCCTCTTCTTCCGCAACAGGAGCCGGAGAATTCTGCTGCAGCCCATTGGGGGAATAGCTGACTGTTCCTTTATCCACAGTCAGCCGGTGATAACCATCGCGCTGATTGTTATGAACGGGAACAACAGGCCTGTTAACCGGGATCTGATGGAAATTAGGGCCTCCCAGGCGGATGAGCTGCGTATCCTGATAGGAGAATAACCGCCCCTGCAGCAGGGGATCATTGCTGAAATCAATTCCCGGCACAACGTTGCCAGGACAAAAAGCCACCTGTTCCGTTTCAGCAAAAAAGTTTTCCACATTGCGGTTCAAAGTCATTTTCCCTATAATCTTGACCGGCACTAACTCCTCCGGCCAAAACTTGGTCGGATCAAGAATATCAAAGTCAAAATCAAATTCCTGTTCCTCAGCCAGGATTTGCACACCAAATTCATATTCAGGATAATTTCCCTGCTCAATAGCATCCCATAAGTCCCGTCTGTGGAAATCGGGGTCCTTGCCGGACAGCTTCTGGGCTTCGTCACGCACCAGCGAATGCACACCCAGCAGCGGCTTCCAATGGAATTTTACAAAACAGGCCTGGCCCTGGGCATTGACAAACCGGTAGGTATTAACGCCAAAGCCTTCCATCATCCGGAAACTGCGGGGAATGGCCCTGTCTGACATTACCCACATCACCATATGGGCAGTTTCCGGCGTGTTGACGACAAAATCCCAGAATGTATCGTGCGCCGTTGTCGCCTGCGGGATTTCATTATGCGGTTCAGGCTTAACGGCGTGAATAACATCAGGAAATTTGATGGCATCCTGGATGAAAAACACCGGAATATTGTTGCCGACAAGGTCGTAATTGCCATCCTCTGTATAAAATTTCACGGCAAAGCCGCGCACATCACGCACCGTGTCGGCCGAGCCCCGTGAGCCGGCGACAGTGGAAAACCGGACAAAAACCGGGGTCTTCACAGCCGGGTCCTGGAGAAATTTAGCTTTGGTATATTCAGCCAGCGGTTCATAAACCTGAAAAAAACCATAGGCGCCAAATCCCCGGGCGTGAACTACCCGCTCCGGGATGCGCTCATGGTCAAAATGGGTAATTTTCTCCCGGAAATGGAAATCCTCCATTAAGGTAGGGCCCCGTACTCCGGCCTTGAGCGAATCATCGGTGTTGGTGAGCTTTACCCCCAGATTTGTTGTCAGCTTCCGGCCTTTATGGTCTGTGCTGAATTCCTCCATCTGCCGCATTTTTTTATCAATCCCCGGGGCGGCCGATTTGTCTTGGTTCTGCTGCATAACAAGCACCTCCTAGTTTTCAGGCAGCATGTAACAATTAACTGCTAAATGATACCATTAGTTTGCCGGCTGTGCTGTTATTTATGCGGATCGCCATTCGCAGCGCCTGTTGGGGAATAGTTCCTGTGCAAGCTGCACTAATTTTTAGGTTGCCGTTAGAACCGTCTGTGCCCTGTTGTAGGGTATAGGCGGTTTCGCTCTAGGAAGAACTGGCTTGGGTTAGGCAAAAAAACGGCAAAACATTCCTCCAGCCATTGACAATAGCTTGCTGATTGTGTATATTATAGCGCACAAATACAAGCTGGCAACCGGTTTGGAGGAGGAGTAGACAATGTATAGCTTTAAAAATGACTACAGTGAAGGTGCACATCCGCGAATCTTGGAAGCGTTACTGCAGGTAAACCTTGAGCAAAATGAAGGGTATGGCCAGGATCAATATACCCAAAAAGCCATTAAGCTGTTAAAACAAAGAATCGGGCTTGACAATATTGACATTCATCTATTCGTCGGCGGGACGCAGACGAATCTGACCGCTCTTTCCGCCTTTCTCAGGCCCCATGAAGCAATTGTTGCGCCCAATACGGGGCACATTCTGGTGCATGAGACCGGAGCGATCGAGGCTACCGGCCACAAAATCCTCGCGATTGAGGTAGCAGACGGAAAAATCAGCCCGCTCCATATCCAGGCCGTTCTTGCTGAACATACCGATGAGCATATGGTAAAACCAAAGCTTGTTTATATTTCCAACCCGACTGAAATCGGCTCAATTTACACCAAAGCCGAACTGGCGCAGCTAAGCGGGTTTTGCCAAGCAGCAAACCTGTATCTCTATATTGACGGGGCCCGCTTGGGATCGGCCCTTTGTTCCGAGGAAAATGACCTGCAGTTATCTGATCTGGCAACCCTGTCAGATGCATTCTACATTGGCGGCACAAAAAACGGCGCGCTGCTGGGAGAAGCCCTTGTTATCTGTCGCGATTCCCTTAAGGAAGATTTCCGTTTTCAGATGAAACAGAAAGGGGCACTGCTGGCTAAAGGCAATATTCTCGGCCTACAGTTCCAGGAGCTGTTCCGGGACAATCTGTACTTCGAGCTGGCCCAACATGCGAATCAAATGGCCAGTATCCTGAAAAACGGCATCAGCAATAAGGGCTATCCCTTCCTGACCCCCTCGGCCACCAATCAGCTATTCCCGATCCTGCCCAACCGGCTGATAAAAAAACTCCAGGAAAAGTACGCCTTCTACGTTTGGGCGAATGTCGATGACGAACATTCCGCCATCCGTCTCGTCACCTCCTGGGCCACACAGGAGGAGGCCGTTTTATCTTTTCTAAGTGATTTACCATAGCTAACCATTTAATACCAAATTCTTACAGTATAAACTAAAGCCGACTACGTTTTAATTTTTTCGGAAGCAGGGAAATCTATAATCAGTCGTGCAGGCGTCGTTATAAAGTCGTTATAAATTCAGAAGGGACCTACTATTTTAGCTGAATAAGTTGGTGAAAAGACTATGGGAGAGGTATTCACACCATGATTTTTAGCCTGGAAGGAATAATCAGCATACTTGCCGTTGTGCTTGCTTTACTCATACTGGTCTTTCTGATAGACTGGCGATATTTTCGCGACTGGATTGTAGTGTTACTGTTCAAAATGAATATTGACTTTATCTGGGGCAGCCCGGTTGTTAACCTCAAACTTATTGATTATCCGGTCCGGCTGCTGCCTCATTATTATAATACCTGCATCCTGTTTGAATTGTGGGTATTTCCCATCCTGTGCGTGTGGTACAACCAGGTTACAAAAGACAAAAGCCTGTTGCCTATCATTGGTTATGCCTTATTGTTTAGTGCGGGTATAACGATGATTGAATACCCCATTGAACGGTATACCAGGCTTATAGAGTATTTACAATGGCGTTGGTTTACTACTTTTTATACATTAACAATTACCTTTTTAATGTCCCGGGCATTTATCGCCTTCTATCGCTGGGGCTGCAATTATTTTAGCCGCAAGTAAGGGAACGGCTTCGTGCCATAACAATAAAAGGACCAAACCAGGTCGGTTTGGTCCTTTTATTGTTATGACATTTTTAGCAAATTGAGACCAATCTCATTACTAAAGGCCCGGTCGACCTCGCCGTCAATGATATCAATAATGATCTCGGCAGTACAGCTTACCCAGGCAGAGGTCAAATGTCCGCCAAACGCATGATAGGAGGCATCTGTGAGGGTAATATGAGTATGTAAATACACTTCGCCGTTCATGCGGGTAACATTGCCGGTAAGGGCAGTAATCTCCATGTCTTTATTAATTTGCGTTGAATGGTACTCTTTGGTGTTTGGCTCAAAGAGCCCGATAACCGCTTTATTTACGGCACCAATACCGGTCACACTGGCCAGCTTTATCTGGTTGTCATTACAGACTTGCTTAATCGACTCTACTATTTCCTCTGCCCTGTCACATCTAACAAGAATTTTTGAGCCAAACTTTTTCGTTTCCATCAGCGATTACCTCCCCTTAGTTTAAGCTTGTTTTATTTTTAATTTTATCGCAAGCAGGGTAATAAGTAAAATATTTAGTTTGCCGCTAAAAAACAGACCAGGAATCTTCCGGGCGGAATACTCACGGTTTTATTAAAACCTTCATATTATATTATGTAATTATTTTCGGTCTATAAAAGGGAAGCTGACAATTGTTCAGGCAATCTTATCGATTATTAATACATGCAAATAATTAACGGAGGTTAGAGCGTGGATACTATAGGTCTTCAACTTCAGAGACAACTGGCTGGCACAGTCGCACCAAACACCAACGTACTATTTGACAATATAATAAGCAGTTTTGGCTCTGTACTGTATAATCCCCTGACAGGAGAAATCACTATCAATAAACCTGGCAGATATTTCATCAACTGGTGGGTAGCAACCCAATCCATGTTGGGATCATCAGGAATATCTTTTGCTATTTCAACTTCGCAGGGAGATGAACTCCCGGGCGATTCACCCATAAAATCCGGAGAAGTAACTGGTTTTGCCCTCTTACAAGTTAACCTCGTGCCCATAACCATACAACTAGTAAGCAGGGCCTCAAACAATGTAACCTATTCGCCGCTGGTATCAACTACAGCCTCTTTAGTATTAGGAGAAATAGCGGAAGAAACCAGTGTCACTGGGGCTACCGGCGACACTGGACCCACTGGTGGCACCGGGGCCACTGGTGATACCGGCGCCCCGGGTGACACAGGCGCCACTGGCGCTACCGGAGCCACTGGTGATACCGGGGCCACTGGTGATACCGGGGCCACTGGTGATACCGGGGCCACTGGTGACACCGGAGCTACGGGTGACACCGGGGCCACTGGCGAAACTGGCGCTACGGGTGAGACCGGCGCCACGGGTGAGACCGGCGCCACTGGTGACACCGGAGCTACTGGTGAAACCGGAGCTACTGGTGAAACCGGCGCCACTGGTGAGACTGGGGCCACTGGCGACACCGGGGCCACTGGTAACACCGGCGCTACTGGTGAGACTGGGGCCACTGGTGACACCGGAGCTACGGGTGACACCGGAGCTACTGGTGAGACCGGCGCCACTGGTAACACCGGCGCTACTGGCGACACCGGCGCTACTGGTGAGACTGGCGCCACTGGTGACACGGGAGCTACAGGTGACACCGGGGCCACTGGTGAGACTGGGGCCACTGGCGACACCGGGGCCACTGGCGCTACCGGAGCCACTGGCGAAACTGGCGCCACTGGCGAAACTGGCGCCACTGGCGCTACCGGCGCTACGGGTGACACCGGGGCCACTGGTGACACCGGAGCTACGGGTGATACTGGAGCCACTGGCGACACCGGAGCCACTGGCGCTACCGGAGCCACTGGTGACACCGGAGCTACTGGCGATACCGGGGCTACCGGAGATACCGGAGCCACTGGCGACACCGGGGCCACTGGCGATACCGGGGCTACTGGCGCTACCGGGGCTACTGGCGAAACCGGGGCTACTGGCGCTACCGGGGCGGGGGCAATGATTCCATTTGCATCAGGCTTCCCCATCCTCCTGGATACTCTAGCAGATGGTTCACCAGGCTTCCCCTACTTCATCGGCCTTGGCAGTGCTGATGGCGGTCCTGCTCCGCTTGGACCGACAATTGATCTTACAAGTAATGGTTTGCCACTAAACTATGCCTTTTCGGTTTCCCGTAACGGAATACTTTCTGCAATTGCCGGGTTTTTTAGCCTGGCTGATCCGGTAACCCTTGTCGACACAACGCTAACCGTGACAGTACAGCTTTATCAATCTCTTACGGGAGATAACATTTTTACCCCCTTAACTGGTTCCGCCGTAGACTTAGTGCCACCGTTTACAGGCGATCTCCCCATAGGTACTAGCAGCAGCGTCCTCGCAACCGGCCTCACGGTCCCGGTAACTGCCGGCTCCCGCCTGCTACTCTTCTTTTCCGCATCCGCTACAGGCACCAACCTCACAAACATGATGTTAGGTTATGCCAGCGCCGGGATTACCATTGAATAATAGCATGATTTAACCCCTAGATTGATTGGCAACGAGCCGGAAACCAGAATATTTTCCGGCTTGTTGCCTTTTGTTGTTAACAAAATTTTGACCTCATTGAGCTATACCCTATTATCACTTTTCCCAAAAACAGTTAATAGATTTCATCTCTACTCTTTCTCCCATTTCATATAACCGATCCCCTAATAAAATTATCGATGCACCTCCTATCAGACCTGCAACATTTGTCGATTACCACTGGAAGTTTTGGAAATATATAGAGGATTTTAAGTAATTACCTAGAAAAATAGAGTATATTCTTAGCCCATCACTATACAAACTCTTTTAAAGTCAATATCGAAATATAAGAGGTTATCAGGAGGTCATTCCATGTCTATGGACGCCGCTTTAACCACGAATATCGTCGCGAGTACATTAATGGTTTTGACCTATACTTATTTTTACATCCAATATAAACATAGTTATCTGGCAAAATGGCTAGCTGCATGGATCATACATGAAGTCAGAATTATTTTTCTTGAAAATGCTTTTATCAATCAATCTTCCGTGTTTTTAGGAATGATGTATGGGGTGCTGGTTTTTGCTCATTGTCTGCTTCTTACAGCCGGCACAATGGAGTTGGCAGGAAAAAAATTGTCCGCCATTTGGCTAGCTGGTTGTATCCTGGTCTTAATTTTTTCTGTAATAGGGAAGTTAATTGGCTTACCTACCGTAGCCTATCTGCTGCCTGGCGCAATTTATATTGCATTTGCTTATGCCAATGCCGGAAGAGTTGTAAGTCAAATTAATATCAAGGGTCTAGGAATCAGGCTTACTGCTGGAGGTTTTTTCCTGCTCGGCATCCACGCTTTCGATATGCCATTCCTGTTCCAACTTGACTGGTTTGCTCCTTGGGGTTACCTACTGGATGCCTTATTACGTTCTACTGTTGCAATTGGTATTGTATTGATTTACTTTGAAAAAACACGGGTCGAACTTGCCGAAAAAGAAAAATACTATCGTCTATTAGCAGATAATGCTACTGATGTTATTTACCGTTATCAATTAATTCGTCCTGTTGGGTTCGAATATATCAGTCCATCTATTAAAATATTAACTGGATATGGCTCTACTGAAATAAAAACACTTCGTGATATCATGCGTATCATTTATCCGGCAGATCGGAAAAATTTTAAAAAATTAATTAAATCACCAATCAGTCTCAATGATTTTGGCATACTCCGGGTGGTACATAAAAACGGTGATATTCTATGGGTAGAACCAAAACAAACTGTTATTACTGACTCAAATGGTCAACTTCTTGCAGTTGAAGGAATTATGCGTGATATTACCAAGCGCGTCCTGCTGGAGCAGGATGTGGCGCGCCTTGACCGGCTAAACATTGTTGGGCAGATGGCTGCCAACCTGGCTCATGAAGTTCGCAATCCCCTTACCACCGTGCGCGGCTATTTACAGCTATTTGGCAATAAAAATGAATTTCAACGTTATAAAGAACAATTCACCCTATTACTTGATGAGCTTGACCGGACCAACCAGATTATTACCGAATACCTCGCTCTAAGCAAAAATAAAAGTCTGGATATGAAAAAATGCAATCTTAATGAAATTATATTAACAATCCATCCCTTGATCCAGGCTGATGCCGTATCCTTTAATATTGAAACCGTTCTTGAACTTGGTAACATCCCCAATCTTCATCTTGATGATAAAGAGATCAAACAGCTTATACTTAACTTTACTCGCAACGCGATTGAATCTATGCCGTTAGGCGGAAAACTAACTATTACAACCACTAATGACAGCAAAGAAACTATATTGAGTGTTGCCGATCAAGGAACAGGCATTCCTCAACAAGTTCTTGAAAACCTGGGTAAACCATTTTTCACTACTAAAGCAACCGGTACTGGCCTGGGTATGGCCATCTGCTATCGCATCGCGCACAGGCATAATGCCAAACTGGACATTGATACTGGACCGGCCGGAACGACAATTAACATAAGGTTTAAAAACAATAATTGATGAAGAAGGCCGAAAGGCCTTTTTTTTTCGCCTGTCTGTCATGGTAACACCAGATAGACAGTGCAAAAAATCTTTTAGGAGGTGGTGTTATGTGAGTGGGAGTTATAGGCCACTTAAAATTATTATGTGACTAACATCAAGGAGTGACAACAATGCAAACCAAAAAACAAAAACTCGAAGCTGCTATCAAACCAGAAGGGGAAAGTATTAAAGTTCATGATGCCCATACAACGGAAGAAAAAGAAGCTATCTACCATTTTCGTTATCAAATCCAGATTAGTGAAATGCAACGCCTTATCCCCAATACTGACCACTATCGACAAGTTATAATGGATGAACTCGATTCGCGGAGTCAGCATGCTTATGTAAAATTAGCTGATGGCCGTATTGTTGGTGCTGTCCGGGCAACTTTTGGCAATGCTAGTGACTTTCCAACTGAACTTGCCCACCCCTTTCAACTTGAACGTTTCCAGAAATTTAGTCCTAATAGTAAAAATATTTGTTTCGGGACTAAAATGATGGTCGACCCGCAATACCGAAAAACGCCGGTATTCTTTCATCTTTTAATACACTGCTATAAATTCCTGCGCGAACATAAGATACAGTTCAACTTAAGCGGCTGCAATCCGTATCTTCTCCCGATGTATGAACAATTGGGATATCAGTCTTTTGCGCCAGGCTTTCAGGACCCTGGCTATGGATTTGTGGTGCCAATTTTACTTATGCCGGAAGATGTAGAACATCTGGCCACCATCCGTTCACCATATTTACGTATTGCCAAAAAATATACTAATTCAACTGCCGCCAGAGAATGGTATCTGGCTAATTTCCCGGAGGCCTCCCGCTATCCTGTGAGTTTATTTACCACTGAGCAGCAGCGGTGGAGCTTCGTTACGGAGCGGGTCAGCGATCCGTTGACGACTTTAACTGTATTGAATTCTTTACAGGAACACGAAGTAAAAAAACTGCTGCACCTTGCAACCCCGGTCGAGTGCCGCCAGGGAAGCGAATTTATCCGCCGGGGCGATGTGTGCAACGAGCTCAATTTACTGCTGACCGGAACTATGACCATTGCCACCCAGGCCGGAGAGATTTCCGTGGCTAAGTGCGGCGATATTCTCGGTGCGGTAGGTCTGTTTGGCCAGACTCACCATCAGGTGGATGCCACTGCCGCTGCAGATTGCGAGATATTGGCAATATCCCGGATTTCCTTTGAAAAACTTCAGCGTTCTTATCCTGAGCTGGGCGCCAAGCTGCGCCTGAGCCTGGACAGGGAGGAACAAAAATGAAAACTGCACCAGACATCTTGCTAATTAACAGTTATGCCCCACGGCAACGGGTGGTTTCAGACGCGGCCCTCGAAAATAGCCTGGTGATCTTGCGTACTTATCTGGAGCACAAAGGCATGCAGGCTGAAATTATCGATGACCAAAGGGTAACTGATTTAGAGAAAGGCGTACCCCGGTGGTGCCTGCGGTTGCTGAAAACAATGACACGATTGCTAATGAAAGCCTACCGCGTAAAACCGGCAGCCGCCGGTCTGCTATTTGCCGCTTGGCCCCTGCAGGCCTATGCTCTTCACTGCCGGCGGGAGTATCTGCGCGCCAGGCTGCGTCAGATCGCTGCCGATGTACAGGCCCGGCAGATTCCTGTCGTCGGCCTGAAGCTATGGTATGGCGAAGCCTATACCTGGTGCCGGGAACTCGCAGCCGAAATCAGGCGGCTTAGTCCGGACACACTGATAATCGCCGGCGGTCCTCAGGTTAAAGTGTATGGTGATATCGTACTGTTGCACACAGACTTTGACCTTGCTATCATGGGACCGGGCGAGGAAATTCTGGAAAAACTTATTATGTTGCGCCGGCGGACAGCCTCAAAAAGCGTTTTCCTGCAACAAGTCCGCGAACAATGGGGCGGACCGTTGTTAAAAACAGGCGGCTTTGCCGGCGATCAGCAGGAGGTGGCCCGGGGACTGGCCGCGCAAACAATTCCCAACTATTACGCTGCCGACCTTAACGACAAAATTCTTTTCCACACCATTGTCGACGGTGTTGGCTGCAGTTGGAATCACTGCAACTTTTGCTCCCATACCCGCTGCCTGGTTCCCTTTACCCCCCGGCCGGTCGAAGACATTATTACCGAAATTAAAGCAATGCTGGGGCATGGTATAGCTTTTTTCCGGTTTAGCAGTTCCGAAACACCGCTGGCTCATGGCCGAAAAATTGCGGAAGCGATTTTAGCCCATGGCCTTACAGTCCGATTTTCCATGTTTGTCCGGGCTGCCAGTGTGAATGCAGAAACCCTGGCAACCTACCGCCTCCTGATCCAGGCTGGTCTCCGGGCTGTGTTTATGGGCGGGGAAACCGGGCATGACGATGTTAACCGGGAGATTATGAACAAAGGGGTGAAGCGAAAGGATATTATCGATACAATCGGGATTATCCGTCTGGCCTCTGACGCCGCCGGCTTGCCGTGCCGGGTCGGCCTGTCCCTTATTTACCCCTGCCCGCTGCCGCCGGGGATCCCTTTGACAGAAGTCTTCCAGGCGAATGTGCGTCTAATTGATGAAGCGCTGCCGGATACGGTAATAGTTAATCCGCCCGGACCTTTTCCCGGAACAAAATGGTATACTGACGCCGCAAGATTTGGCTTTAGCTTCTCTGAAGGGGCAGCAACCTTTACCCAGCGGTTCATGGAATATGAATATTCCATTTATAAACCGGTTGAGTTTTGGGATGATCCCGGCTCTTCCCTGCACAATATGGAAAGCAAAACCGTTTTAAAAGAAACCGGCAAGCTGCGGGCTTACGCGGCCAGCATCGGTATTCCCACCGATATTTCCGATGAATACCTGATGATGACAGAGGCTATAGGCCTGCAGTCTACCCTTGATCTTGTCCGGTTCAAACAGAAAACATTGCTTGATATTATCAGCGGCAGTACCGGCTATACCCGGGAAATTACAGACGCAATCAATGCCGCCAGCCGCCGTCTGGCAGCCACTCGCAGCAAATAGGCCTACCGGTTGAGCAGGTACCTTGCGGTACCTGCTCTTAATTGCAGACCAAAAAGCCACTCCCGCCGGAGTGGCTTTACTATTTTTATAAGGTAAAGAGCCTGCAATGATCTACGCTACAGCCTACACCGATCATTACATACCTATACGCAGACTTTCGCCTACCCACAAGCATTACACAACCGATGCAAACCTTTGCTCGACTACCACAGATAGCTACTGAACCGCCTGCAATCTCCCGACTGCAAACGACCCGTATTGTTCACAACCCATAGCAATCTTAGCTCGACCAACATACATCCCTTGGGACCATACGGCAACAGTTGGGCTACCGCACAGCCTTTCAAGACCCATGCCAGTCTTCCCGCCGACTAACGCCGAACCCTAGGACCCGACGCCAATCTTTGGCCGACTAATACCGAGCTCTTGCAAACCCGGCACCAATCTTGGCTCAACCATTACAGACCCTTTACACTCATAGTATCGTCCGATTTCATATATCAATACCTGGGAATTTATGGGCCATATCAATTACTGTTTGTTCTCTGTAATCGTCGTAACCCATGTTGTAAAAGCGGTCATAAACCTGCGGAAAAACTCGCGCGTATTCTCATTAATAAGCACCCCCTTGGTGTCAAAAAGCATGGCGGCATTGCCGATATAGGCCTCAGGCTGCTGCATAGTGGGAACATTCAGGCAAACAAGGGATTGGCGCAGATGGTGATTGGCGCCAAACCCGCTTATCCCTCCCGGCGAGACGCTCATTACTGCCCCGGGTTTGCCGTCAAGCACATTTTGGCCGAATGGCCGTGAACCAACATCAAGGGCATTTTTCAGCACCGCGGGAACGGAGCGGTTATACTCCGGTGTAACAAAAAGGAAGGCATCATAGTTTCTTGCGCGTTCACGAAAAGCAATCCAGGCAGCAGGCGGGTTGCCCTCATCGTCAAAATCCTGATTGTAGATTGCCAGGTCTCCTATTTCAACTTCCTCCAGCGTAAAACCTGCCGGCGTTAATTCCTGCAAGGCTTTTGCAACCTTTCGGCAAAAGGATTCTTTACGCAGGCTGCCAACCAAAACCCCAATTCTCTTTGTCGTCATATGAATCCCCCTCTATTACTGTAATATTCCTCTTCCTGGAAATCCAACTGGCTGATTCAGCCCAGTCATGCACGTAGCATCTTAATGATATTCTCCGGTCTGCCGCATGCTTCCTTCTTCCTGCAGGAGTTGAGTTAATTATCCTTATCCCTTTTCTATCGTTGTTGTCCGCTCCTCTAAACGGGACATCAGTTTATGCATAAATTCATCCTGATAGACCAAATGAGCCATAATAACCTCGATTTCTTCTGCAGATTTTTTATTAATCTGATAGTCCTGCTCGGCCATCAGGCGATCCTTCTCGGCCTGCCTGTTTTGGCTCATCATGACTACCGGACCGGTATAAGCCGCCTGGAAGCTTAACACCAGATTAAGCAAAATAAACGGATACGGGTCCCAGGCATCAAAATACCCGGGGTCCATTACCTTCATATAGACCAAAAAAGCATTTGCGCCCATCCAGATCGTAATAATGATACTTTGGCCAATAATGAACGGCCAGCTGCCAACTACCCGGGCTACAGAATCAGCAATTCGCTGCCCATAGGTCTGTTGTTCCTGAAATTCACGATAAACATTCTTCACAAGATGCTGTTTCATTCTATACTTAGCTGCCGGTCCCATGGTAGGCCTATCCTGATTATTCATGCAATTACTCCTTTTAGGTATTATCAACACGGTATTCATTGTAAATGAACAATACCCATTACGCAGTGCCTTGCGACAGGTGCAGTGATGGATACTTCTCCCCGAATTGCATATTTTCCTCTAAGAGAGCCGATAAAATTACCATAAATATACATTATCATCAGGTTTAATCCTTCTTTAATGCAACCGTCTAAAACTTCCTTTTGAGCAGTATTTGATAATCACTACTGGAATTTGACGGGTTCCGCTCAATTTCAATCCATTCTTTATCCTCCTCATCAATTTCAACATGAACGCGCCTGCTTTTTAGATTAACACCCGGCATAATCTCAAAACTTCTTTTCTCTTCTTTCTCTATTGTATATGTATGGTCAGACAGATTAAGGCGTGTATTATTCACATTATTTGAAGCTCCAATGTGGTTGTCAGGACTAAGCTGTTGAGACCCAAGCTGCTCTTCTTTCGGTTTTGCCGGCTCGGGCTCAGCAGTAACTGGCTGCAGGTCGCCGGGGTCTTGCTCTGTAAGCGGCGGCACCCGAACCTTTGCCGGCTTGCCGCGCTCCGGCTCGGGGGGAGGTGTGCCGGCAATAAAATAATGTGCTGCTGCCCAGCCAAGCAAAAGGATTAAACCCACTATAAAAACTAAAAGTACCGGTTGTTTTTTCACTTATATCCCCTCCGGTTTTACAGGCAATGGATCGCAGGCAAGGCAGGCACTATATTTTTCCTCTTTGCTTAACCCCCCACTTGGCTAGCTCATCCAGTGCGGGCAATAAGCTCAGACCGGCTTCGGTCAGCGAGTATTCGACCCGGGGGGGAATCTCGTTATACTGAACCCGGTTAATTAAGCCATTGCTTTCCAGGTCTTTCAGCGCCTGGGACAACATCATATTCGTTATGCCGCAGATATTTCTTTTTAATTCATTATATCTTAGCAGCTTATGGCGGCTGAGAGTCCAGATCACCGGCAGGTGCCATTTCCCCCCAATCAGGCTAAGGGCATATATTACCGGACATTCGGCCGGCACTGTTTGTTGATGATTCATAATTTTTCTCCAATACTCACATAATACTGACTATGTAAGAAATAACTGCATACTTTGTTTTTTTATCCCTTTATCGTATAATCGAATCATAAAAAAATATAACAGTAAAGGAGATTTGTCATGGAAGAAGTGCTTAAATTTCTCACGGAAAATCCAATTTTTTACCTGGCCACCGTAGACGGTAATACCCCCAAGGTCCGGCCTTTCGGTTTTATCATGAATTTTGAAGGCAAGCTGCACTTTTGTACAAGCAACCAAAAGCCTGTATACCGGCAGCTAAAGGCCAATCCCAGTTTTGAGATATCCACAACCGCCAAAACCGGGGAGTGGATACGCTTAAAAGGAAACGCCGTTTTCAACACAAGTAAGCAAAGCAAGCAGGCGGCGCTTGATAAGATGCCAACGCTCGCTAATCTGTACAGTGTGGATGATTCCATTTTTGAGCTGTTTTATATTGAAAACGCAGAGGCAACCATCCAGGATATGAAGGGCAATGCAAAAACAATCAAATTCTAACCGGTAATGGCGCAGGCAGGAGGAAAAATTCCTCCGGCCTGCACTTTTTTATTTGATTAATTAATGTGAAACAGGATTTGTCCCAAATATGTAGAAATTGTTATTATTATTAAATAATAAAGGTGGTTAGTGCCGTGGTAATTTGGAAACATGATTATGATCTCGGTATCCCTGCCATTGACGAGCAGCACCAAAAATTATTTGAGATCGCCAATGCGATCGACAAATTATTGAACAACGAATTAGTGACTGACAAATATGATCATATTGTAGCTATTATCGAGGAACTCCGGGATTATACAACAGAACATTTCGCAACCGAAGAGGCCTATATGCTGGCCAATAAATATCCCAAGTTTTTGTCACATAAAGTGCTGCATAATGAGTTTATCGAGAAAATGAGCGCTATTGACCTGGCCAAGATCGATAATGAGCAAAATGCCTATTTAAAAGAAATCCTTAACTTTGTCATCGAATGGCTTGTCGATCATATTCTAAAAGTAGATAAGCTGATAGCGCCAACCGCACGGTAGCTGCCCCGTTGCGTCGCCTGCTTAGGAAAACTTGGCTTGTGCCAAGTCCTCCAGGACGCCGGCAGAAGCCAAAGATTTTTCTTATCCCTGGGATCACAGCCTTGATTTTTTATAAATCTGATGGGGTAAAAAAGCCTCTTGCCGTAAACTTTATTTACCGCAAGAGGTTTTTTCCTGTAAGCAGCATGGCTTGCGTCTTCTCTAAGGCACAAGCCATGCTTTCTTGCATTGTGTTAGATTTTAATGTCAATGATAGCGGATAGCCCAACCCCCTGCACACGGGTGAAGTTGGTAGGATTCGTGCTGTCAACCGGAATCAATGCCTTTACCCTGAACTGGTTATTGTTAAAGTTGCCTTCCACCTGCATAACAGCCTTGGTCTTATCCACCAATTCCTGCGAACCGGTTATCTGCGCTGCTCCTATGTACCCGTGATTACCGACAGACAGAATCGGGACCACTTTTGTCGCATATTCCGTTCCCGCATTATGTTTAAAAGTCAGCTGATTGATGAAATTATTAAGAGGTGTTGCAAATCTGTCGATAAGGATTGACATGCCACCGACCTTAAGAATATCACCTAAACCCAAAGCCTGGGAAACAGGAACGGCAGTAATCATCAGCATGGAAACCAGTAACACACCAATGACAACCTTTTTTTTCTGCATGTTAACGCCCTCCATATCAAATTTTAGTATTTCTACTATAATCTGATTATACCGCAACCGACTGTGTAGTCAATGTAAAAAAACAGGAAAATCTTTATAACAGCTGTCCCGGGCTGTATTTACTCAGATTTTAAACTGCGTGACTGCCTGTTTCAGTTCTTCTGCCAGCCGGGCCAATGTTTCGCTGGACAAAACAATGTCTTTCATAGTGGCAGATTGCTCCTGCGCTGCCGCCGAAACAAGCTGCGTCTCGGCCGAAGTCCCCCGGCTGATTTCGTCCAGATCCCGGATGGATGCAAGCACCAATTGATTTCCCTCCATAATCTGGGTAATAGCGGCCGAAATTTCCTTACTGTCGCTTGAAACCTGCTGCACCATGTCAATAATGGTGTTAAATGCGGTTCCGGCCCGGCTGACAAGCTGTGAGCCGGCTTTTACCTCCTGGGTTCCCTGCCCCATTACTGCCGCCGCATTGCCTGTATCGGCCTGCGTTTTATGAATAATGTAAGCAATCTCTTTGGCCGCCGCCTGCGACTGTTCCGCCAGCTTCCGGACCTCCTCGGCCACAACGGCAAAACCACGACCCTGCTCACCGGCTCTTGCCGCCTCAATAGCGGCGTTTAAGGCCAACAGATTGGTCTGGCTGGCTATCCCGGCAATAGTAGCAACAATCTCGCCAATTTCCTTGGACCTTTTTTCCAGCTCGCCAATCACAGCGGCTGAATGATTGACAATCTGTTCAATATCGCCCATTTTTCCAACGACCAAACTGATAGATTCGCCGCCTTCAGCGGCAGCACTCAGCGTCTTATCGGCAGTACGCACTGCCGTTACACTGTTTGTACTAATTTTCTGGACACCGGCTGACATCTGTCCGACTACAGCCATCGTTGTGCTCACCGTGTGCTGTTGCATGTCCGCGGCTTTGGCAATATCAACAACCGCGCCGGCAATTTGGCCGGAGGCCTGGGCCGATTCGCCGGAACTGGCTGTCAGAGCCTCGGAAGCGGCAGCGACCTGTTCGGAGGAACGATACACCTGTTTGACAATAGACTGCAGATTTTCCGTCATTACTTTGAAAGCCAGACCAAGCTTGCCTATTTCGTCCTGCAAACCCAGGTATCGCGGCGGAATCTCGACCGACAAATCACCTTTGGCAATGCGATTGGCGGCAACAGCCATAGATTCAATCGGCCTGCTGATCATTCTGGCGATTAACAGGCTTAACCCGGCTGCCAGCAGCAGGGAGACAAAGACCAGTATGCCCATAACCCAAACAGCCTTCTGAGCCCGTTCTGCATTAAACTCGGCTTTTTGCCTGCCCGCCTCGGCCTTCGTTGCTGCTAATTTTTCTATCGCTCTATTAAAGTTCAGTGACAGCTTAGGACCATCATTGCGCAAAACGGTAGCCGCATATTTTTGGTTGCCGGCCTTACATAAGGTCACCACTTGCTCTTTGTGATAATTGAAATTCTCCAGGACATTAGAAAAATACGCAAAATCTTTGCGTTCGGTTTCTGTAAGTAAATTCTGCGCGAAGATATGCATAGCCTGATTGATCTTCTCGGTATTGGCCTCCATAGCCTTAACATATTCTTCAATTTGCCGCGGGTTTTCCTCGGCAATCATATCGCGCATATAAGCCCGGTTCTGCTCAAAACCGCCGTTGATAATCCGCAGCTCAAGCAGCGGCCGGGTTTGAAATGCGTATAAATCATGATCCAGCTTCTGTAACTGGTAAATATTCAAAATCCCCACACCACCGACAACCATGCATACTGCAGTAATCACCGAAAAACTGAGCAGCAGTTTCACACTCATCCTCAGGTTTAAAAAGAACGTCAGCATAGCTTCTCCTTTATCCTGCCTTATTTATCCGGAGCCGAGGCATCCGGCTGCGGGATATAGATTGTGGCATGATTGCCTGTTTTAGCAGCATGAAAGGCGGCCTGAGCGAAGGTTTTGAAATCCCGCGAGGATGTGGTGGCGCCGGTGATACCGTCGATTTGTTCAGGGTCCTGATAGACCTGCAGGTTCTTGGTAAACCGCGGGCAATATTCACTGGGTCCCAGTCCGCTTTTTCTCTTCATGTTGGCGTTATAGGCAACGTCACGGGTTTTCAACTGGCCGGAAGGATTGACATAATCAAAGTTGCTGTTCCCAATTTCACCGTTGTTGTCCACTTCCATGCTGAAAAATGCCTTCCAGCCCCGGGAATCGGGTTTGTCATATTCTACTTTATAAATACCAGGCTGCAATTGTGGTCTTGCCTGCTGCTGAGTGGATTGAGCATCAGGCGCGGAAACGCTTCCCACATACATATACAAAAGCAAAAGAAGAGCGCCAACAGCGCTAATGGCGACCCATTTTCTCACCATAGCAAACCCCTTTCCCCAAACCTGTCCCAAAGTCCGCCTTATCGATAATGAAACTCTTTATCAGTAAGTTATCTCGATTATAGCTATTAATAAATTTATAGTCAATAGTTGCTAAAATGCCTCTCTGTTAATTTTTTTTAACAGGGCGAGCAACTGTTCATTTTCCTCTTCCGTCAGAACCGAAAGGATTTGCTCTGTTAAATCATAATGATACTGATGATGTTCGGCAAAAGCCTGCCGGCCCTTTTCTGTTAAAGTAATCAAATGCACACGGCGGTCTTCTTTTACCGATTCCCTCGTAGCATAATGTTTTTTTTCCAGGCGGTCAACCGTAACGGTAGTCGTGCCGGTAGTGACCCCCAGATGCTGAGCCAGGCTCTTCATATTCATCTGGCCAAACTTCCCCAGGATTTCGATGGCATGGGCCTCGGAAACCGCTAAATCACTGGTTTTGATTACGGAATTCTCCCAGGAGGAAAAAGCATTAAAAAAAGTAAACAATTCATGAGTTATTTCCTCTAAATAATTCATACCCATTTCTCCTTTGTAGCTGGCATGATCCGAAATACATTGGAAATGCAAGCCAATCATATGCTGAAAAAATTTTTTTGTCAAATATTTTCTATACAGACCCACTATGGGCACCAACGAAAAAAGAGCACCCGTCAGGTGCTCTTTGCTGGCAAAGAAGGGCATCCGGGCAACGATTGCCGGCATTTATTCCTCGATAAATGCTGCTAATTCCTTGTTAAATTTATCGCGCTGATCATAAAACAAGCCGTGGCCACTATATTTAAAGGGTACCAGCCGGGAATTTTTTATGCCTTTATGCTGGGCAATAGCCAGGGGAAACAGGCAAACCTTGTCATGAATGCCATGCAGGATTAACGTCGGCACACGGATTGTCCCCAGATCGGAAAACAGGCCTTCTTCGTCCAGCCAGGCTTTGGCAATCGCAGCGGTTGACCAGCCTGCCGCCTCTAACCCTAGTTGGAAAAACCATTGGGAGAAAGCCCCGGTGACATGCTGAAAGAAAAACATATCGCCAAAGCCCTGCAGCATATTGGGACGGTCATTGTAGGTGTCCTCAATGATTTTTTCCACCGCTGCTCTCTCTAAACCGTAAGGGAAGCAGGGCCGCTGGATAAGGCTGGGGGCCGCTGCCGCAAACAGGGCCAGCTTCTCTACCCCATAGCCGTTATGCCGGGCCATGTAACGGATAACAATAGACCCGCCGGTAGAGTGTCCTCCCAGAATAAAACCCCGGAGTCCAAGGGCTTCGACCACGCAGCGGATATCATCTGCCAATTGATCATAATGATAGCCGTCCCAGGGCTTGTCGGAATTGCCAAACCCTCTGAGATCAATGCCGATACAGCGGTAACCCAGCCGCGGCAGCTGATCAAACTGATATTCAAACATCTTATGGCTTGCCGGCCAGCCATGAATAAACACAATGGTCTTGCAGCCTTCGGGGTTAAGATCCTCAACAAAAATCTTAATATTTTTTTCTACCTTAATATAGTATCCCATGCCAACCACTCCAATGTAAAACTCTCTTTACTGGTAGTGTATTCACCTGGGATTAATAATGCGCTGACAGCCGGTTACGGCACTATACCGCCCCTGTCAAAAGGCCAGATACAGGCCAATAAAGATAAAGACCAGCAAGGTTTTCATCATCGTAATAACAAAGAGGTCATAATAGGATTCTTTGTGTGTTAACCCGCACACAGCCATAACGGTAATAAGCCCGCCGTTGTGGGGCATGGAATCAAGTCCGCTGGAGGCCAGGGCCGCAACACGGTGCAGGGTGTCCGGCGAAATACCGGCCGCCTGGGCCCAGGCCAGATAATCGGCGCCCAGCATACCAAGGGCAATGGTCATGCCGCCAGAGGCCGAGCCGGTAATAGCCGCCATAATATTGACGGTAATCGCTTCCGACACCAGCGGGCTGCTGCCAATCTTAATATCCATTAAAAAAGACTTAATCACCTGGAAACCGGCCAGACTGGCCACCACACTGCCATACCCATAGCCTGAGGCCGTGTTAAGAACCGCAACCAGGGAGCTGATCGCGCCGCTGTTGAGAGCAGCGGCAGCCCCGCCTTTTTGCCGCAATTGCTGGCGGCCAATGATAAGTGCCAGCAGGATGCCCAGAATCAAAGCTATATTCAAAGACCAGATTGCCCGTACCTTATCAATACCGCTGCTTAACAGCGACAGCTGCAGGGCTTTAAAGGGCAGCAGCATATCTTCAGGCCACTGATAAGCCCAGGACCAGGCAAAAGGGTTGCTGAGATATAAGTTGGCCAGCAGGACAACAGCCAGCGGCAAAACCGCCAGCCATTGAGCAGGCAGCTGCTCCTCCGCCGACTTTACCGGTTCATTCAGCGTATGCAGCCCATAGCCGTCGCCCTGCGCCGCCGCCTGACGCTGTCTGTACAGCAGCCAGGCCCAGCCCGTGGCAAAGATGCTGACCCCGCTGATGACGCCAAGCCAGGGCTCGGCCCATGTTGTTGTACCGAAAAAAGCGGTGGGAATAATATTTTGAATTTGCGGCGATCCCGGCAAGGCCCCCATACTGAAAGTATATGTACCGAGCCATAAAGCGGCAGGTATCAGCCGTTTCGGAATGTCTGCCTCCCGGAACAACGCGGCCGCAAAGGGATACATGACAAACACAACAACAAAGACGCTAATGCCGCCGTAAGTCAGCAGGCCACAGCCAAACAGCACAGCCAGCAGGGCATTCTCTTTACCCAGCTTACCGGCAATGGCCCCGGCAATGGCGCGGGCCAGGCCGCCGTCTTCCATTACCTTCGCAAAAACAGCCCCCAGCAGAAAAATGGAGAAATACATCTTAAAGTATTCGGCGGCTTTCGTCATAAAGATTTCCGTATATACAGGCATAAGGCTGAAATGGCTGGCCGTTGCCGCCAGAACGGCGAATAATGGCGCAAATAAGATGATGGAGTAACCACGGAAGGCAAAATACATTAGCAGGATAAGACTGAGTAGGATTGCAACTAGTTCCACCAATTATCTCCTTTTTGATTATAGTTATTTTGTTTGAAAACCTGGTTGCCGGCAGCAGCGGGCGGTAATCTGTACTATTATACCATATGCCGTATGTTTATTCATTTACTATATTTTCCGCCGCCGCTGCCAAAATCTTTAAGAGGTCTCAGATATACCCAAAGCTAACAATATCTACATTGTTATGTAAACAGGATATTGCGCAACAACGTCGAATCATTATTACCTAGTTCCCAATATAAACAATGAAAGGTGGATGCATGTGAACCTCAAGGTTAGAAAGAAAGTGCTTTCAGGCATTATTGCCGTTTCGCTATTGACCACATCTTTTGGGGGTACACTTGTGACCTCCGCATATGCAGCAGAAGCTGCCAACGAAGCGTTAGCCGGTGAAACCGCCGCCAGCGAGGCTGCTGTCAACGAAGTTCCGGCCAACGAAGCGTTAGATACCGAAACTACTGTCGAAGAGACACTAAAAGAAAATAAAACCACGAAAAACATTCTGACTGGAATCGTAGCCATCGGCCTGATTTCGGCCCTTACCAATCATGGCAGCAAGTCTTCCGACAAAAATAATAGCGACTCCTCCAGCTCTGGCAGCACAGGCTCCAGCGGTTCAACCAGCACTTCGGCAACTGATGAGCAGCAGGCCCTGACCCTGCTGAACCAGGACCGCGCCGAGAACGGTCTGTCGGCCTTAAAATCCAACTCGCAGTTAACGACTCTGGCCCGCAACTATGCCAAAGACATGATTGACCGCAACTATTTTTCCCATTACAACCCGGAAGGGCAATCCCCGTTCGACCGCATGACCGCAGCCGGCATTAGCTATAAAACTGCCGGTGAAAACTTAGCCATCAATTCCAGTGTGGCCAATGCTGAAAAGGCATTTATGAACAGTTCGGGCCACCGTGCCAACATTCTTAACTCCACTTACACTGATGTCGGCGTAGGCGTAGTACGCAACGCCAGTGGACAGGTATATGTAGTGCAGGAGTTTATCAGCAAGTAGGCTTACTATTCGTTCCTCAGCCTGACTATGCGCGCGCGTTAATAGCGGGATAGCCTATTGGTCCCACAGACAAAGAGGCCTTTGTGACATACACAAATGGCCTCTTTGTCTTAAGCTACATAGTCTTTCTCTACTGCGGGTTTTCCAGAATAAATCGGTTTATCGCCTTGGCAACACCGTCATTGTCATTAGAACTTGTGACAAAATCAGCTTTTTGCTTCACCCTGTCCAAAGCGTTTTCCATAGCAATACCCAGACCGGCATATTCGATCATTGACAAATCGTTTTCACTGTCACCTATTGTTAATACTTCCTCACGCCTGAGACCATAAAAGGCGGCCAGCATGGCAACCGCATTGCCTTTGGAAACCCCTTTACGGGTAATTTCAATATTGTATCGGGAAGAATCAACGATTTCCAACTGTTTGATATTCTGTATCTCATTGCGTAATTCCCTGATCAATTCTGTATTTCGGTATATAATCTCACATTTTACAATATTGTTTTTCTCTTTCTGCAATATTTTTTGCCATTGCTGCCAGGAGAAAATATATTCCATGTCCAGTTTGTTATTCCTTGTGCCCAACAGTGTAGAGGCAACATAAAAAAATTTAAACATAACATTACCATAATAAAATTTATGGGGAGTGCAGAAATATGGTTTTATGCGGTGTTTGCGAAATAGCGCCAATACTTCTAAGGACAAACTTTCGCCCAGAACATCCTGATAAATAACCTTATTTGTATCTTTGTCTTTGATAAAAGCCCCGTTTGATGCAATCACCGGTGATTTGACCCCAATAAGATTGGAATAATATTCGGCATCAGTGTACATCCTGCCTGTGCTGATTACAATATGGACCCCTTGCCGGTGGGCCTGCTGCAATACTGCTTTTGTCCTGTCTGTAATTCTATGCTTGCTATTTAACAGCGTCCCGTCAACATCAATACAGACTAATTTATAGGCCATAGCCAAGTCCTTCCTTTGAAGATTCAGTTTGCCGCCGGCGCGCTGTTGCTAACAGCCTGCCGCAAAGCCTTACTGGTTGCTTTATGGTTGATATAGACGATAAAACAGAAGATGGAACGGCAGCGAATGGTAAAAAATGATATAATAAATGTTAGTGTTGAGCTACTCTTACTGACAAATTAGAGGAGGACTTCCATGACAGAAGTAACCATTAGAAGTGTTGGCCCGGAAGATTTGGACCCGGTGACCGCAATAGAGGCAGTCTGTTTCCCGCCGGCCGAAGCCGCACCGCGTGAAGCTTTCCAGGAGCGTATCGCTGCCTTTCCGGAATCTTTCCTGGTCGCGGAAGCAGCTGGAATGCTGATTGGGTTTATCAACGGCTGTGCCACCGACAGCGCCGTTATTTATGATGAGCTGTTTCACAGCACTGGCCATCACCGGCCAGGCGGTAAAAATCTGGCGGTTTTTGGGCTGGATGTACTTCCCGCCTACCGCAGGCAGGGGATCGCCGCCCGGCTCATGCGGCATTTTATTCAGACTGCCAGAAATGCCGGCCGCAGCAGCATCATTCTGACCTGCAAAGAGCAGCTAGTCCCTTATTATGAATCATTTGGTTATGTAAGTAACGGAATCTCCCAGTCCACACACGGCGGTTCCCAATGGTATGATATGACCCTGGTTCTCTAATTTATACTCAAAAGCATTGGCTTAGCAGCCTCAGCGCCTCTGCCTCCGGCACAGGCCGGCTGATCAGATACCCCTGGACCGAGTCGCAGTGCCAAACACGCAGCAACTCACATTGCTCTTTTGTTTCCACCCCTTCAGCCACAACCTCAAGACCCAGGTTGTGGGCCAAAGCAATGATAGAACCAATCAGGGGCACGTTTTTCCCGCTTGTGGCCAGATCATCGACAAAGCCTTTATCAATCTTGACGACATCAATAGGCAATTGCTTTAGATAGGTCAACGAAGAATAGCCTGTGCCAAAATCGTCAAGGGCAATACGAACCCCCATATCTTTTAACTCCCTGAGTTTGGCGATATTCGAATCTAAACAATCGGAATTCATCAGGATTGTTTCCGTAATCTCAATCTCCAGCATATTGGCAGGCAACGCCGCTGCCTGCAGGGCGGCCTTAACCACCTGGACAAAATCATCACAGGCCAGTTGTTTCACTGAAACATTAACCGCAACATACACAGGCTGGGCAGCATTCTTGTCAGCCAGCCGGCGGGCAAACGCACAGGCCGTTTGAATAACCCATTTGCCGATAGGGACAATAAGCCCTGACTCTTCCACCAGCGGGATGAACTGGTCGGGGAAAATCAGCCCCCGGTGGGGATTGCGCCAGCGCAACAAGGCCTCGAAACCGACAACCCGGCCTCCGGCTAACTGCATGATTGGCTGAAAATACAGCAGAAACTCTTCATTGCTGAGCGCAGTCCGCAAGCTGCGCTCCATTTTAAGCTTTTGAATCAGGGTTTCCTGCATCGAATTTTCAAAAAAACGGTAATCGTTCTTGCCGGCATTTTTAGCCGCATATAGGGCTGTATCGGCATTTTTAAGTATTTCATCAACCTCCGTGCCGTTACGGGGATAACAGGCGATACCGATGCTAACAGACAGAAAAAAAGGATGGGCGCAGAGGTTGACTTCTTTGGACAATGCTTTGATGAGGGTGGCGGCATACTGGGCAACCACGGCCGGCTCACTTACATTGGTCAGCAGTACCACAAATTCGTCGCCACCCAAACGGGCTACCAGATGCTCTTCCTCAACCAGCTTTACAAGGGTGCCGGCAACTTCAATCAGCAGCTGATCACCCTGCATATGCCCGCAGGAATCGTTAACAAGCTTAAAATTATCGAGATCCAGATATAGCATGGAACCGCTGCCCTGACCGTTCTGGGCCAACAGCAGCTCGCTGCGCAGACGCTCCGTCAGCAGCCGCCGGTTGGCAAGTCCGGTTAACGGGTCCCGGTATGCCAGGCGCCAGATTTCGGCTTCCCGCCGTTTATTCTCATTAATATCGGTAAACGAGCCTGCCAGGCGAATGACATTGCCGTTCCCGTCGAGCAACGCCTTCCCCCGTGATAATACCCAAAAGTATTCGCCGTTTTTATTCATCACCCGGTATTCGGCCGCATAAAACGGAGTTTTTCCCGTAAAATGCTCAGACATCGCCTGCTCCCTGACTCCTTTGTCCTCTGGATGGATTCTCGTTTCCCAGTCGCTTTGGATGTCAACCCCCTCAGCGGCCGCCAGGCCCAGGATGTCGTTCCAGCGTTCTGACAACGCGATCTTATTAGTCCGCAGGTCCCAGTCATAAATAACGTCATTGACGCCTTCCATAGCCAGGCGATATCGTTCTTCGCTGGTCCGGAGCAATTCGTTGGCGGCTGTCAGTTCGGTGTATAAGGCAATAAGCTCCTCATTACCGGCCGTTAATTCTTCATGGCTTTGGGTAAGTTCCTCATGGGCCTGCTGCATGGCGGCGTTTTTGGCCCACATGTCTGCCAGCATGGCATTGAAACCGGTAACCAGCCTTTCGGCTTCTGAACCCTGGCGATAGGTTGCCGCCGATAGCAGGGGTGCTTCCTCTGAATTTCGCCTAAACCGGTCAAAAGCCTGGATCAAGAGCTGATAGCTGCTGAACAGCGGCTGCAGCAGCGTATACTGGGCGCCCATGACCAGAAAAAAGAAAAACAGGAATACGCCCTGAAGCTGTGTAAGAAATTCCTGGTAGCTTGTTTGAATATCCTCGACATACATGCCTGTGCCGATATAGGCTTCGAGCTCAGGTATCCCGATTACGTACGATACCTTCTGCTGCGGCTGCGAACGGCCAGGCGGGTGATAAACATAGGTAACATACCCTGCTCCCTGGCGGGCCTGTTCAATAAGCGCCAAGATAATGGGGTACCCCTGCGCATCGGTAAGCCGACTTTGGTCACTGCCTTCCAGCCCGGACTCAAACGGTTGTACGAGCATTACTCCCTGGTAAGAGCTCATAAATACGTAGTTTGCCCCAAAGATATCGCTGTAAGTCATGGTCCGGACACGGTCACGGACATTATGTAACGCTGCCTGCCGGGATAATTCCCCGGTTCGGTACTGTACGATAACCGGTTCGATCGAATTGCGGGCGACCTCACTAATACGTTTAAGCTCTTGCCGCCGGTAATCATAGATATTCACTTCAAATTTTTTTGTAATAAATCCGACCGCTAATAATAAGCCTGCCACAAATATCAGCAGTGCAAGTAAAATTCTGCTCAGGGTTTTGTCCAGCCATAATACCAAAGCTTGCAACCAAATACCTCATCTCTTCCCTATTTGCGCGATAATACTCTCTTAAATTATTTTCGATATTACCCCAACAAACCCCTTGTGCTGCCATGTATTTTTTACAATACGCTCAGCCACGTAAAACGTATCCGTTCGGAAAGTGAGATGATTTTTTGGACACGCTGCTGGTATTCAGCCTGTTCTTTATTGGCCTGCTTTTTAGTATTTATAACGGCGTATCTATACTGTACCCGCTTCTTGCCGGTCTTATCGGCTTTATTCTCGTATCGCTCCGCCGCGGCTACGCCCTGAACAGTCTGTTGGCAATGGTGTTAAGCGGCTGCCGGAGGTCACTGATTGTAATTAACATTTTCGTGCTGATTGGTGTAATTACCGCCGTCTGGAGGGCCTGTGGAACTATTTCCTTTATAGTCTATTACGGCATTGCCTTGATCAGTGCGAAGTATTTTATCCTTTCCGCCTTTTTGCTTTGCTGCCTGGTATCTTTTCTGCTTGGCACCGCTTTTGGTACAGTGGGTACTGTCGGTGTAGTGCTGATGGTTATGGCCAAAGGCGGCCATGTCGATATCAATATGGCCGCAGGCGCAATCATAGCCGGCGCCTATTTCGGCGACAGATGCTCACCCCTGTCCTCCAGTGCCAACCTGGTAGCGGCCTTAACCAATACCCAGCTCCATATAAATATAAGAAACATGGCCAGAACCTCGGTCCTGCCCTTCCTCTTGTCGGTAACAGGCTATATTTATTTATCACTGGGAAACCAGCTGACCTTCGCTGACCAGCAAATTACGCAGGCTATAGCCTCGGCCTTCGATATCGGCCTGATTGTATTATTGCCTGCTGTTATCATCCTTCTCCTGGCCGCCTGCAGAGTGGATGTTAAGGTGGCGATGATGGTCAGCATCCTGGCGGGAACAGGTATTGCGCTTGGGGTTCAGCAGATACCGCCTTGGCAGCTCCTGCATTACATAGTTGCCGGGTATACCATGGACAACGGCGGCTTTTTTGCGGCTATAATCCAGGGAGGCGGCTTATATTCCATGGTGAATGTCTCGCTTATCGTGCTGCTCTCCTCTGCTTATGCCGGCATTTTCGCCGGCACCGGCTTACTCACGGAGATTGAACATTTTTTTACAGAAGTAAGTAAAAAAATCAGTGTTTATCCATCCCTGATCCTTACCAGCACCGCCACTGCCGCCTTTAGCTGCAATCAAACCCTGGCAATCATGCTGACTCAGCAATTGGCCGGTAAAATATATGAGAAAAATCGCCTGAGCAACTACAGGCTGGCAACCGATTTGGAAAACACCGTTGTCTTAATCTCGGCCCTAATCCCCTGGAATATTGCCGGCGCCGTGCCGGCGGCCGCGCTTGCCGCCGATGCCGGCTTTATCCTGTACGCCTTTTATCTGTTTCTGGTGCCGGCAACAAGTGGTCTGATTACACAGAAAATACCGGTGCTCTCTCCCCCGCAGTAAATCCTTTACTTTGTTTGACAATCCCTGCCTGATAGTGTAAAATGAAAGAAACATAACACTCCTAAAGGGGAGTAGCTCTAGAACAGAGTCAACATACTGGTGAGAAATCATCTGGCTCTGTTGTTGACAGTTGTCAATTAGCGAGACCTTTAGTATGACTAACATTGTCATACTAAAGGTCTCGTTTTTTATCCTGATAGACAGTCATGCCGTTACAACGGCACCATCAAAGATGAAAAATGCTATTTTTCAGGATAGAAAGGTTAACTTTCCCTGGATAAGGGCAACATCGGCTTCCGCTTTCGCCAAAGGCTCGGCGCAAGCCGTTTTTTCTATATATATAACACCGATTATGGAGGTTTGTTATGACAGCTTTTTTAACTTCTCTTGTCTTTGTAGTACTGGCAGAGATGGGTGACAAAACCCAGCTTCTCGCCATGGCCTTTGCCACCCGTTACTGCTGGCGGACAGTCATGTGGGGCGTATTTGCCGCAACCATTCTTAATCATTTGTTTGCCGTGGTTGTCGGCAGCTACCTGACCTACTTTATCCCTATGAATTACATTCAGCTTGCAGCCGCTGCCTCTTTTATCCTCTTCGGCCTGTGGACAATCCGTGGTGATGAACTCAATGGCGAAGACAAAGCCTGTAAACGCACTCCCTTTTGGACGGTAGCAATTGCCTTCTTCATTGCTGAAATGGGAGATAAAACACAGTTGGCCACAGTGGCATTAGCCGCTCAGTTTAATGCGCTTATTCCGGTATGGCTGGGGACAACCACCGGCATGATGGTTGCAGACGGTATTGGGATTATCATTGGCATTGTTCTCGGGAAAAGAATTCCCGAACGGGCAGTAAAGTGGTTTGCCGCCATTGTCTTCATCGGCTTTGGCCTCTTTGGCCTGTATGAATATCTGCCCGGCCAGTACTTAACCCCGGCAACAGTCACCGGCAGCCTCGCCATCCTCTTGCTGCTGATCTACCTGGTAGCCCGTATGGGCGGCGGCCCAGCCAAGCTCCCGCCCAAGCTTTCACCGGAAGAATAGCGGCGCGCTGTCACTTTCCTTTTATCACATCGACCATGGTCCGCCGGGGCTGACAGAATAGTCCTTTCACCCTGTCTCTGAATTGTTCGTGGGTTATATGGGCTTCATGAGTGCCAATGACAACGCCAATCTCTGGGAAATGCTCTTTAATTAAGGCCTGATACTTGACCTTATAAGGACATAACGCATCAACGCAATAGGACAGATGGATAGCATCCACCCGGAATTCGGCCAACGCCCGGATCCGGCTGAGTAATTTCTCCGGACCGGCTAAGGTTGGACAGCCAGCACAGTTGATAATTCCAATCAATTCTAACTCCTGCTTACTGTCATATTGGGCAAATGCACCTTTCCGCTTCCTTAAGTCACGCAGGCAGCTTACCGATGAACAGCCTGAATCCTGGGTAGCTGCAGAACATGTCAAAATACCAATTCTCACTCTTACTCCCCCTTAGAATAAAATACCAGACCCGGTATTTCCGGGCAATATTCGCGCATTGGCGGCAGTACTGCCAATTATTAATAGAGTTAGGCCCTGGGTCATATTTTCCTGCATTCGCCGGTTTATGCCAGCCGCGGCAGCGAAAGATTTTTTTATTCTCCGATTACAGGACCAAATTATATTTTCACGCCGGCAATAAAAAACAGCACAGGTTTGTGCTGTTTTTTATTGCCGCCCAGTGGTTGGTCGTTTGTTAAAAATTGAATCATTCCCGGCTCTGTTCAGGCTGCTCGGATGCTAGAACTGCTGCCTGGATTGCTGCCAGTATATTCGTTCTAAACGCTGCCAGGTTTCCCTGCTCAACCGCAATCGGAACTCGGGTATAATCAAAAAATTCCAGGATCATCTCATCCGTAATTTCACTCACGCCGGTATCATAGAATAATACCCGGTCAAAAAAACCAAAACTCTGCCTGAGCGCCACCTCATCAATGCCTGTCCCCGTATCAAATAGCTCCCGCCACTTAGTTAACCATCCGGGAGTTAAAAAAAAGGTCTTGCCATGATCAGCCGCCGGCTTACTCCTCGCCCCCAGTATCAGTTCGATACAATTAGCCTGAGCGAACCGGACTAACCGATAACTTCGTAAAAATTCGTCGAATTCCGGATGGCATTTAGAGCCATACAGCAGGATAATACGATCTGCAACGGTCTCAGCAAGGGCGTTAATGACAGCTTCCTTTAAGTGTGCCAAATTAGAATGCAGTTTTAAGGGTAGATAAGTAACCACTACATCATAAGCCACCAGTCTGTCTCGCCTAATCTGCGCCAGGACTGCTTCCAACTCCGGCTGATAGATGCTGCACGCCAGAATACAGATCTTCACAGTATGCCTCCTTGTTGAATAAAAAACAGAATCTTGCTCTGCAAGCCCAATGTGTATATACACATATATTATTGATTTACTATACCCCTTCTGCGGTAGGATGTCAATATTGACGAAACGAAAGTTTAGTTGTTTACGTTTTTCTACGTTTCATAATCAAACAATTCGCAAATTTATATCAACTTTAGAAGGAAATTGGTATTTATTAGCGAACAACTATAATATATTGCCAGGTAAATTTTGTATGATAAGGAAAAAATATCATGAATTATGTTATCATGACGGCGATGACTTAAGTAAACTAAAAAAGCAAGAGGTGCGACAATTTTGAGGAGCCGGAAACGATGAAAAGAATCAATCTAACAACAAAACTAAACTTTAAGATAGTTTTTGTTGTTTTGTTGTTAATGCTCACTGTGACCGCGTATAATCATTGGCTCTACGTACAAGAGGAAAACGATAAAAATATCGCTTTGCTGATGTCTGTTACCGAGTTTCTTGTGCAGAAAAAACCGGCAGGGACCTTCGCCGATATTGCCGCTCGCCAGGCCGGCCCCCTGCAGCCGTTGCCGGAGCAGGTGTTGGCAATTAACAGGCAGCTCCATCCGATTCTGAACGAAATATTTGTACCCTTAAATAGTATTAAATTTGGTTATTACTCCCGCCAGCATGACCGTATTGTTGCCATAGGACCACAATTAGACACCTCCTTACTTATTGGTATTGAGCCCTGCAGGATCAATCGGATTTATGAAAGCAATACGGAACAGCTGATAAGAAGAAAGAACTCCATCGTCTGGCACGGTGCCAACGCGCTCATCTATGTTAAACCCATTAGCGAAAACGGGAATGTGATTGGTCATGCGTTTGCCGCCCTTAACCAGGATGCCGTTTATTCGCTACTCTGGCGCCGGACAATCAGTACTTTTCTAGGCGCATTTCTTATGCTGCTGGTCTGTGTCGCCGTGTTTCGCGAGTTGTTTGTAAAATTGAAAAAAGACTTGCGCACATTTGCGGAATCGATCCTTGACAGCCGTACTTATGATTATAAAAGTGAAATTGAGGAATTCACACCGCTTCTAAAATACATCAGTGAACAAACAGAAAAAATGACTAAACTGGACAGACTGAATATCATTGGGGAAATGGCCGCAGGGATTGCCCATGAAATCCGCAACCCCATGACAACCGTACGGGGGTTTTTACAGTTTCTCAGCATCAAAAAAGAATTCATAAAACAAAAAGAAAACTTTGACCTGATGATCGATGAGCTGGATCGCGCCAACAGTATTATTACTGAATTTTTGTCACTTGCCAAAAATAAGAACATGGAGTTCAGCGACATAAACCTGAATACGATTATCCATGATATTTATCCGCTCCTGCAGGCTGATGCCATGCGGAACAATTGTGAGATTAAAGTCATTTTGGGGGATATACCCAATGTGTCTGCAGACCAAAGCAGCATCCGCCAGCTTATTTTAAACCTCGTACGCAACGGACTTGATGCAATGCCGAAAAGCGGTATTATTACTATTTATACGGAAGCAGTAGAATCCAAGGTATTATTATCCATCCAGGACTGTGGCATCGGTATTCCGCCTGAAATCAGGGACAAGCTGGGAACCCCCTTCTTTACGACCAAAGAACAGGGAACCGGCTTGGGCCTGGCGATTTGCTACCAGATTATCCAGCGTCATGCGGCCACATTGAGTATTGAAAGCAGCCCGGGGCAAGGAACAACCTTTACAGTCGGCTTCAAACAGTCCTGAGTTTTTCTAAATAATCGCAGTAGTAGAAAATGCGCTTAACCGAGGTGATAGTAGAATGGCTGAACGAATGGTAACCTTGTTCTTTTTGCTGGGAAGCAGCATTTATCTGTTTGGTGCTCAACAACTGACCTTTGGTACGATTGATTCCCCCAAATCCGGCTTTCTCCCGAATCTGGCAGGCTTAGCCGGAATTACGCTGTCGGTGGTCCTGCTTGTCATAAACCGGCGATGCCTGAAAAAGCCGGCTAAACAGGATATGGTTGACTGGACTAAATTCATCTTTGTAATTATTGGCCTGATCGTTTATATCACAGTTTTAAATATTATCGGCTATCTTGCGGCGGCGTTCATTTTTCTGCTCTATCTGTTTAAGGTGGCCGATACCGGCGGCTGGCTGGTGCCTATTGCCATGGCCGGCATTTGCTCCCTTATATTCTATCTTGTATTCGGCTACTATTTAGCAGTTACGCTGCCATAGCCCTGGGGGGAATTTAAGCATGGAAATTTTGGACTCGTTGCTGCAAGGCTTATCTGTCAGCCTCATTCCCGCCAATTTGCTGGCCTGTGCGATTGGGGTTATTATCGGGACGCTAATCGGGGTATTGCCGGGAATTGATACCATCAGCACCATTGCCCTGCTGCTGCCTTTTAGCTATACCATGGGCAGCACTGCGGCCTTAATCATGTTTGCCGGCATCTATTATGGCTCAAAGTATGGCGGGTCAACAACCTCTATTCTGCTCAATGTTCCCGGCGAAGCGGCATCAGTAGTCACCTGCCTTGACGGCTATCCCATGGCCCAGAAGGGGCGGGCAGGGGCGGCGCTTTCTGTGTCGGCAATTGGCTCTTTTATTGCCAGTACGATCGGTGTGATTGGCTTAACCCTTTTTGCCCCGCCGTTAGCACAGGCGGCATTAGCCTTTGGACCGCCGGAATACTTCGCCCTGGCCCTTGTTGGCATAATCATTTTAACCAACCTTACAGGCACTTCCACCCTCAAGTCGATGATGATGGTCAGCACCGGCATTATGCTCGGCACTGTCGGCCTGGACAGCCTGTCCGGCATCAGCCGCCTTACCATGGGAGTGCCTGAGCTTGACCGGGGCTTTGAATTATCCATTCTGGCCATGGGGATATTTGGCATCGGTGAAATTCTTACTGTCATGACCAAACCCACCACACCGCCCACCCTGCCCAACATACGGCTGCAGGACCTCTACCCGACCAAAGAGGAATGGCGGCGTTCCGTACCCCCTATGTTTCGCGGCGGTGTCGTCGGGTTTCTGGTTGGTTTATTGCCCGGTCCGGCGGCAACCATCTCCAGCTTCGCCTCGTACGCCATGGAAAAACGCCTCAGCAAAAATCCGGCTGAATTTGGCCAGGGTGCGATTGAGGGGGTCGCCGGACCGGAAGCCGCCAATAACTCTGCTGTTTCAGCCACCATGATCCCCTTATTGTCGCTGGGACTGCCGTTCTCCGGCGCTACCGCTATCTTGCTCAGCGGCTTTATGATTCATGGCATTACCCCTGGTCCGGCCTTAATAACCGAACAGCCTGGCATGTTTTGGGGGCTGATTGCCAGTATGTACATCGGCAATATACTGCTTTTGATTATTAACCTGCCGCTCATTGGCGTTTTTGTCCAGATGCTCAAAACGCCGCTTAATATCCTCATGCCGCTTATTGCCTTATTGACGCTCACCGGGGCGTATTCCATCAATAACAGTATGTCCGATCTGGTCTTAATTGTAATCTGCGGCATAATCGGGTTCTTCCTGCGGCGGACAGGCTTTGAGCCAGGCCCCCTGCTAATCGGTGTAATTTTGGGTCCAAGCCTGGAACAGGGCTTGGTACGCGGCTTAATTATCTGCGACGGGGATCTCTGGGCCATGATTACCCGCCCGATTTCCAGCATTCTGCTGACAATAGGTGCCTTGGTCATTCTCTATAATCTAACAAGGTGGGTTATTAAAACCAATAAGCGACGAAAGGAGGAAAGCTGTTAAAATCAATAAACCAGAACAGCAATGGGTACCAAATATGCTTACAGAAAAATTTACTTGTTCACTATTCTTCATTCTTCGTGAGCAAGCTGTGTCTTCAATAAAGAGGGGGCGATAAAAATGCAATGCGTAAAACTATTGTCAATTGCCGCTATCTCCATTTCACTAATCTTGGGAGGTTGTAGTGATATACAAACACAAACTATCCCTGTCAGCAAAACTGCTAAATTTCCCGAAAAACCGATTACTGTCATTGTGCCGTTCGGCGTAGGCGGAGGTCTGGATTTAACAGCCCGCTCATTAGAAAAATTTGCACCCCAATATTTGGGACAACCTCTGACAATCGTTAATCGCCCGGGCGGAGCAGGTACTATCGGATGGAATGAGTTGGCCGGAGCAAATACGGATGGTTATACCCTCGGTGTAACTGGTATTGATATGCTGTTGCTGCCACTATATGGCTCTGATAAATACAATTATCCAATTGCATTATCGCCCATTGTACAAGTTGCAGCAACACCAATGGTCCTGGCAGTCCAAACGAACAAACCCTGGCAAACACTGGCTGAATTAGTAGACTATGCCAAGCAGAATCCAGGAGAACTAAAATTTGGCCATGGTGGTATTGGCTCATTCCCGCATCTGCTCGGTGAGATGTTTGCCCAAACGGCCAAGATTAATATTGAACAAGTTCCCTTTTCCGGCGCAAGTGAAGCTACCGCTGCTTTATTAGGGGGACATGTGCACCTAAGCTTCGTAAATCCGATGGTAATAAGAGAACATGCCAAAAACGGCACTGTTAAAATCCTAGCTGTAACAGGGGAGCAACGAATAGAAGATGCGGTGTTGTCGCAGGCACCTACCTTTAAAGAGCAGGGCTTAGATATTACGCTAACTAACTGGTATGGCATAGCGATACCTAAGGAAACGCCGCCGGCAATAAAAAACAAATTGGCAGAAGGGTTTAAAGCGATTATTGCCGATCCCGAATTTATCAAAAATATGAACAATATCGGACTTCCTGTTCAATATTTAGGGCCGCAGGAAACACAAGACAAATGGCTGGCCGATAGTCAAAAAATCACATCAACCTTAAAAGATACCGGCATTCTCGAAAAAATCAAGAATCAACGTAAATAAATTAAATAATTTAAAATAGCCAGGGAGTCGAGCAAACTACTCAACTCCCCGGCTATTTTTTTCACCATTAGCGACTTGGCCACAGAGAAGCCGCTTATCTATCGCAGGCTACCTTTACAGATACAGTCACGCCTTTCGGCAATCCCCGCCCTGCTCCAGCATCAGCAGTTTTTGCTTAAGGGCAAGTCCGCCCCGGTAGCCTGTCAGGGAGCCATTGGCGCCGATCACACGGTGGCAGGGAATAAAAATCGGGATCGGATTACGGTTATTGGCCAGCCCAACCGCCCGGGCCGCTTTCGGGTTGCCGACTTTGGCAGCAATATCCTGATAAGAAGCAGTTTTACTGTACGGTATCTCACAAAGCCGGGTCCAGACCGCCTGCATAAAAGCAGTGCCGGCCGGCGCCAGCGGCAGCGTAAACCCGGTAAGCGTTCCGGCGAGATAACCGGCTAACTGCCGGCCCGCCTCTTTGAGAACCGGAGTCTCACATAGCGTGTGGTCTGCCGGTAGCTGGTCGCCGGCAAAATAAAGATGGGTAATGCTGCCATCCTGTTCGCGAATACCAATTTGTCCAATATCTGTTTGATAAAAATATAAAGCCATTAAAATCACCCCTGTTTTTTTCTAAACCGGCTGGGCGTTTCGCCGGTGTGGGCCTGAAAACACCTGTAAAAATTAGACAGGCTTACAAACCCAACCGCATAAGCAATCTCAAGTATGGCTGCATCACTCTGCCGCAGCAGCTTCGCCGCCATGGCCACTCTTACTTTTGTCAGATACTGCCTCGGCGTACAGCCCTGATGGTGTTTAAATAATCTGGTTAAATGCGGTGCGCTTACGCCAAGCAGCCTGGAAACGGCGCCGGCAGTGATCGGCTGGTTATATTGCTGAGCAAATAGCGCGGCCGCCTGGCTCACCAGCTCCATATCCGGGGCAAAACTCAGCAGGTCAGGCCGGCATTTCTTACAGGGACGAAAACCAGCGGCAAGAGCTGCTTCGGCATTATGAAAAAAAACAACATTTTCGCGCCGGGGGGCTTTGGCCCGGCAGGCCGGCCGGCAAAAAACACCTGTCGTCTTTACCCCATAAAAAAATAAACCGTCCCACCTCTTATCGCACGCCATCACGGCCTGCCATTTAACGCTGTCAGGAATACCGCCTGCCTTCGCCATCAGCCATCGCCTCTTATCCGGGCACCTGCCCGCCGCCGGCAGGCGCTGCTTGCTCTTATTACATTTTACATGAAAGCCGCTAAAAAATCTTCCTGTATTTTCACAAGTAATTTCCTGCTGCCAAAAAGGCTAACCGTTCCTGCCGCCAATATCCATTAAGGCCGCTGTCATAATTATGGCGTTAACGCGTATACTATATATCTTCAACTGTGATTTATTGAAGCGCTTGATGGCGGAATAAAAAACTTGCAAAGAACAGGCTGCCAGGAGGTAAATAGCTAATGACTGAAGCACTCGCTATTGGTATCCGTACAGTAGTAATATTATTTTTTCTGCTGCTTATTTCCCGGCTGCTGGGCAGGCGGACATTGTCAGAATTAACCTTCTATGACTATGTGGTCGGCTTGATTATTGGCGAAATTGGCGGTTCGGTCATCACTGATGACGGCTTTAGTGTCAGCAACGGCGTAGTTGCCATAACAGCGGCCTCCTTCTGGGTGCTGGCGATTGATAAGTTATGCCAACTATCGCTGCCGGCCCGGAAACTGCTGGAAGCAGAGCCGTTGATTGTCATCCACAACGGGAAGATATTAGAGGAAAACCTGCAAAAACGCTACTATAATGTTAATGACCTACTCGAAATGCTGCGGAAGCAGGGTACCTTTGATCCCCAGCAGATAGCGTTGGCACTAATTGAGACTGATGGCCAGCTCAGCGTCTTAAAGAAACGGGAATATCAAACGCCATTGATTAAGGACTTGCAACCTCAGGCTGACAACCAAACGGCCGGACAAAATTTGCCAGGCACTGAGCTTATTATCGATGGCAAAATAAGTAAGCAAGGCTTGCTACAAAGCGGGTTAACCGTTGAACAGCTGCTGCAACAGTTAAACAGCAACGGCATTAGCAATCTGGATAACGTAACCCTGGCCTTGCTTACACCGGAAGGGGAACTCTACATTGACAAACGGAACGATGAAATGATTGAGTCTTCCTAACCCAGACCGCTGGCAAGTAAAGTTCGTGCGACTTAGTTAAGTGCACGAGCTTTACTTTAGTAAACCGGCAATACTACCCCTGCCCGGGAATATAATGACAGGGAGGTGATATCATGCAGCCTGTTATTATCTATCCCCCGACAATTGACTGGGATTATCTGCACCAGCGGCCGCAACAGCTACTAAAGGCCCTGGCGAGGCTGGACTGCACCTGTATCTTTTGCAATGTCAATTTGCATAAACGTCATCCTGACGGTCTTATGCAGCTAAAAGAAAACCTGCTGCTGGCCAATGGCTGGGATTTCACCACAACCGCCGGGTGGGCCAGGAGTAATTACCCCGGCCGCCCGCTGACGGCTTATTTCACCTATCCGGCCCATATCACCCCAATCCGGTCTGCCAAGCCTGACCTGATTATCTTTGATTCTGTGGATGAACCGGCCGGCGAATTCATTTCCTGGCTCCCGGCTTATGCCCGGGCGGTACAACAGGCGAATGTGGTCACAGCCACGGCCTGTTCCCTTGTCAGCCGGGCCCGGGCGATAGCCCCGGAGAAGGTCTATTTTATTCCCAATGGCTGTGATTACGATCATTTCCAAGCGGCGCAAACGCGCCACCCAGTCGCAAGCCCGCCCTTTGCCGGCAGTAAGCCGATTATCGGCTACATGGGCGCTATTGCTCCCTGGCTGGACATGAATCTGGTCAATTCCCTGGCCAGATGCCTGCCTGATTATGAGTTCGTGTTTATTGGCTCATTATTATGCCGGCAGTCGATAGCCTTTCCCCACCGTAATATGCATTATCTGCACCATCAGGATTATGCTGACCTGCCCCGTTATCTGAGTAATTTTAGTTACGGTTTGATTCCGTTCAGGCTGACGGAAATGACGAAAGGGGTCAATCCGGTAAAGTTCTGGGAATATCTTGCCGGCGGCATCCCGGTTTTGAGCGCGCCTTTGCCGGAAATTCCGCCGGCCTATGTTACTTTCCTCACTGAGGCTATGCTGCCGGTTGTTTTACCGGCGGCAGATGAAAAAAAACGAGCTGCCGGGATTCAGTACGCCCGGGAAAATTCCTGGGCCGACCGGGCCTGTAAACTGCAAAGAATTATCCTGGCTGAATTGGCCTGCGGCTGATTGCGGAGAGCAGGATCAATGCAGGGTCATATATTGGGTTTTGACATGGGGAACCCGGTTAAGGTCCTGCTCAAATGCCGCTATTACCTTTTGTTCGGCACACATTTGCAATAAAATAATCCCGCTGTTTGTACACTGGTCACGGTCCGCATCATGCAGCCCCAATCTAACCCGTATATGGCAGCCGTAGCTGGTCAAAATATCCTGCACGGCGCTTGCCGTTTCAACACGATTGTCCTGGGTGATAGCCACCACGGTAGAACAAAACTCCTTCATATCCATCCCCTCACTTCTACCCTATTTTTTAAAGTATGCGCCGGGGTGATAACCGTTATACGCCGGAGCCAGCCGCGGGCCGGCCCGCATGGCAGCAGCTCCTGGCGGCTAAACATAACAGAACCCGGAATGTAAAAAACCGCGAATTGCCGCGGTTTTTTACATTGCCGGACCAGGCCGGCTAGCGCCTCTTGCTTAACTATTGAGTTTCTTCAGCACACCGGCCATATTCCGGCCTAGGGTCTGAAAGGTTTGTATTCCCTCATCATCTTTTTGAATGTCGCCCGGCTCCAGGGCTAAAGTCATATTCCAGTAGCTGGAACTGGGAATAACCATTTCGGCAATGCCAAAAAAGAAATTTATGGCCGCATAGGTAAAGGTGGAACCGGCCCGCCGGACGGAAACCACGGCAGCACCGGCTTTTCCCCGGAGCAGGTCCCCGCCATTGGCCTTGGCAACAAAGCCGCAACGGTCAATCAGTGCCTTTACCTCAGGCGAAACATTGCTAAAATAAGTGGGCGACCCGATAATAATGCCGTCAGCCGCCTGAATTTTTTCAATGAATGCATTCATCTCATCATCCTGCCGAATACAGCGGTTATTCCTGGTTTCCCAGCATTTACCGCAGGCCAGGCAGCCAAAAACCTTGCGCCCTCCCAGCTGGATCATCTCGGTTTCGATGCCTGCCTTTTTTAATTCCGCAAGCACAATGTGAATCCCCTGCGCAGTATTGCCATTCGCCCGCGGGCTGCCGTTAAAAGCCACTACTTTCATTCCATATCCCCCCTATTTTAGTTACCAGAATTTATAAATAAATTCTGTGGACATAAGAACGCCTATACCCGCAAGGGCACAGGCGGCTTCTGCCGGTGTCCTGAAGGACTTGACACAGCCAAGTCTTTTCTTATACTTTTTTTATTTTCTCAGGCTGAATCCTTTGCTATAATTATAATTATTGGTATACAGCACAACAAGTACGCACTTATTTGTTTCCTAGTACCTATTTAGATACCGAAAGGATGATATTGTGATTTATTTTAAAAATTCTGAATATCAATGTTCCATGGAATTAACCTTAGAGCTTATCGGCGGCAAGTGGAAATCGCTTATTTTATGGTATCTGGGTGAAAACACCCTGCGGTTTAGTGAACTGAAACGAGCCCTGCCGAAGGTTACACAAAAAATGCTGACCCAGCAGCTCAGAGAACTGGAGCAAAGTGGTTTGGTAAACCGTTACATCTATACGCAGATACCGCCCAAGGTCGAATATTCCCTGACCCCTGCCGGCAAAAGCCTCCTGCCCATTTTGGCCTCGCTCTGTGAATGGGGCCAAAATTATGTAAATGAGGTTGAGCCGTCCGGCCAGACAGCGACCTGCCGGACTGACAAACAGCTGTCATCCCGGGAATAGGACAGGGCTTCCTCCCTCCCGGTTTCAGGAAAGGCTGGCAATAAGGCTCACGATACCGAAACCGGCAATGATCACACCGGATAGGCGGTTAATCCAGGCCAGCCGCTTAGGATCAAAGCGGGAGCGAAGCAGCACCACCAGACTGCTTAAGGTCAGCCACCACAGCATTGACCCGATAAACAGGCCGAGGACCAGCGCGCCTGCCGCCTGGTAACTGCCTGCCGCCTCACCGATGCCCAAAGCCGCGAACACAGCCGCAAATGCCATGATGGTAAGCGGATTGGCCAAAGTTAAGCCAAAAGCGGATATATAGGTGGTCAAATGTTTTTTATCGCCACAATTGGCGGTTGCTGCTGCCGGTAAGGCGGTAAAGGTGGTATAGCCTAAATACAGTAAAAACAGGCCGCCAAACAAGCGTAAGTAAAATTGCTGCTCCAGGAGGACGGTGGCTATGGCCGTTAGACTAAAAGCAGCTATACAGCCATAAAGGGCATCGGCGGTAGCGGTTCCTAAACCGGAAACTAAACCGCTGATCAAACCTTGCGCTAAGGTACGGCGAATACAAAGCAGGCCCATAGGCCCTACCGGTGCCGCTATTGAAAATCCTAAAACAATCCCTTTTAGAAAAAAGACTAGTTCCACAGCTAACTATCCTTTCGCCATGCAACCGGCGTACCGGCTTTTTTGATGAGTTGATTAATCGATGAAATCACTGTCGCAGCGCTAACGCCCGGCAGTCAGCTTGCATTAGGATTGCCGCCGCCGATTAAATTCCTGCCCAGCGCAAAGGCCTGAGCCAGATCGTCAGGGCGGCTGGCTAACGGTCTGGCATCAAGGTCCGCCAGAGTCAGGTTGCCGGTATTTTTTACGCTAATCATCTTAAAATATAAGTTTATGACATGCAGCGAGCCAACAAACTGTTCATTATAAAGGGGTTGTCCACCGGTGGCAATAAATACACCCGGCCGCTTGCGTCCGCCAAACACATCTCTTTTTACAATATATTTGGCCGACCAAAAAGGCTGACAGCGGTCAACCACCGCTTTTGCCTGGGCGCTCATACCGTTAAAGTACACCGGGGCGGCAAAAATGAAAGCATCCATAGCCACAATTTTTTCATAGACAGACACCATATCATCCTGTAAGCGGCAACGGCCGGTGTGCATACAGTAATCGCAGGACTGACAGGGGGCAACCTTAAGTTTATTAATGAGAATTTTTTGCACCTCCACGTCGCCGGCGGCGGCTGCTCCACGCAGCACTTCATCAATAAGCAGGCTGTTGGTGCCATTTGGCTTCGGACTTCCCTGCAGTGCCAGTATTTTTGTCAATTAGCATACACCTCCTAATGATTATTTTCTATCCTTACAGATTCTGTATCTATTTAAACAATCCTGCCGGCCGGCCCCGCAAACTAAATTTCTCTTATGGCGCCTGTTATGTTCATACACTTGTCTCCGGCTTACCGGCCGAATCTTTTAGCCTGACCAGCTACAGGGGCTATTGGGATTCGGGAGAATGAGCGGCCAGTAAACAAAGGAAGCCTGCAATAGCGTAAGTGCTATTCCAGGCTTCAACAATCAATTATAGCTAGATTTTAAACTGCCGGACAGCCTGCTGGAGTTCTTCCGCCAACTGGGCTAGGGACTGGCTGGAAGCCGCAATTTCCTGCATGGATGCCGACTGTTCCTCGGTTGCGGCCGATATATTCTGGGACTGGCCCGCAATCTCCTTACTGACGGCATCAACAGCCTTAATGGCCGTAAGCACCTGATTGCTGGCATCTACCGCTTCATTTAACCCGGCTGCTATGCCCTTGCTGATTTGAGCCACCTCTTTGACATGGCGTTCAATCTCTTTAAAGGTTAGGCCGGCTTTATCAACAACAGTGGTTCCTTTTTGCACCTCTTCCGTACCGGCGGCCATAGCCGCAACCGCCTGCCCGGTCTTCCCCTGAATCTCGCCAATTAGCTCTGAAATTTGCTTGGCAGCCTCCTGTGATTGCTCGGCAAGCTTGCGCACCTCTTCCGCAACCACGGCAAAGCCCCGGCCCTGTTCACCGGCCCGTGCCGCTTCGATCGCGGCATTTAACGCCAGTAGATTAGTTTGGCCCGCAATGCCGGCGATGGTTTCGACAATTACACCAATCTCCTTGGACCGGGCACCTAATTCGGCCACAACAGCGGCCGAATCACTGACAGTCTTGTGAATTTGGTTCATCTGGACAATGGCATTCTCTACCGCCTGGCTGCCCTCATTAGTGGCAACTACAGCCTGGCCGGTTATATCTGCGGCGAGTTTAGTGGCCTCGGCCCCTTCCTGCGAGCCACTGGCAATGTCCTCAATCAACGACAGCACGTTGGCCACGCCTGCCGTTTGCTGTTCAACCCCGGCACCGGTTTTGGCAATAGCGCCGGCAACCTGGTTCGCGGCTTGGGCGGACTGTTCGGCGCTGGCATTCAATTGTTCCGAAGAAGCGCTTACCTGTTCAGTCGCTTCGGCCACCTGAAGCATCAGGGTCCGCAGATTTTTTGTCATCTGCTCAAAGCTGCGGGCCAGCCGGCCGATTTCATCATTAGAATCCAGCTTCAGCTTGGTAAGGGTAAGGTCGCCGGCGGCGATGCGGGTGGCTTCCTGCACCAGGCTTTCGATCGGGCGCAGTGTTTTCAGCAGATACCGCCAGCCAATAAAGCCCACAAGAATAAGACCAATGCCCAATGCAGTCACCATCCACCGTAAACTGCTGAAAAATCCGGCCGTGAACTCACTGGCCGGCAGCGATACGATAGCAAACCAGTCTGTACCCTGGACCGGGACAAATAACCCTACCGAATCACGCCCGGACAAGTCTGTATACTTTAGCAGCCGCCCGGGGCTGCTGCTAAACCGGGCCATCACTTCCTCGGAGATTTTTTTCTGTTCTTTGATCATTTCTTGATTGGAATGGGCGATCAGTGTGCCGTCAGGGGCGACAATGGCTGATTCCCCGGTTGAGCCAACCCTGACCTGAGCCAGATAGTCCTGCAGTGTTTTCAGATTGACCGCCTGCAGCACCATCCCCGCCAATTGACCATTGGCGCCGGCGACCGGCTGGGTGACAACTACCGAGGGGACGCCGGTAACCCTGTTGATAATGATATCGCTAATATGCGATTTTTTATCCGCCATAGTATCTTTGTAAAATTTCCGGTCTGAAAGATTATCCCCGATAACTTTGGCATCATAAGGGGCAATAGCTGTCCTTTTTCCGTCAACATCCAAAAAATTCAACCGGTCAATTCCCCAGGCCACACCGAAATAGGTGTTGATTTTCGCTTGGATACGCACCGGGTCGCCGCCTTGCAAGTCATTGTCCTGCTGATAAACCTTGCCGCTTTTGGCAAAGGAATTAAACAGATCAGTCACCTGCCCGGCAAGCTGCACTGCCTGGTTACGCATAGCAACCTCCGTGCTGTTCAGCGTCTGCTGGTATAAAACATACATGCCTGAGCCGGCAATAATCATACCTACAACCAACAGGGAAACTACGAGCAGTGCAATGGTTTTAGTTCTAATCGACATATTTCTCCCCCTTTATAATTTATAAATAAAATAAAAGACCGAATCCCCCCACAGAGGTTGTTCAGTCATAATATTTAAACATCAATATTAACCAACATTATACAATACTATTTATTTTTCCTCAATAAATATGGATAATATTTCTTATTATTTATATTGCCAGCTGCAATTTTTTCTTTCCAAGTAATCAATTGTACCAAATAAAACAAGGCCAATACCGCTTAATATTACAATACCTGAATACATTTCCAAATAATTGACCCGCAGCCACGCATCCATGATAAAAAAGCCCATTCCATATTTGGTGCCAAATGTCTCGGTAAAAAACAATACAGAAACCGCTGTAGCCATCGCTACCCGCAGTGCTGTCAAAAATTTGGGCATGGAAGCCGGAATCAGAATTTCCCGGAATACATCAAAAAAACCGGCCCCCAGGGAATATAAGGGATAATACGTTTCTTTGGGAATGCCCTTAACCCCATCCCGGACAGCAATAATGACCTGAAAAACAACAATCAGAAAAATCATCAGTATTTTTGAAAGCTCCCCTAAGCCGAACAACAGCATCATGACCGGCAAAAGGGCGATTTTGGGAACCGGATAAGTAAGATAGACGATTGGCGACAGCAGCCGGTCCCAGCCCGGGAAGTAGCCCATACACAGCCCTAAAGGGATGCCGATAATCACTGCCAGCAAAACTCCGGCCAAAATCCGCCATAAGCTGTAAAAACCGTGAATAGCAATCTGAGACATAAAAATGGCGGCTAAATTCTCCGCCACCTGCCCCGGCGCTGGAATAATCGGCAATTGTACCGCCATCGAGATAACCTGCCACGTAGCTAAGAAAATAAATACGCCATAAAGATACCAAATCCCCGGGCCTTTATCTTTCACTTTGACCAATCCTCTTTTATCATCTTTCGCAGTTCAACACACAGTTGAAAAAACTCCTTATTGTCCCGCACACCATCGACCCCGAATAGAGGGTTATCCACAATTTGGCTGACCGTGCCGGGTGCGGCCGCCATAATGACTATCTTGCGGCCTAAGTACACGGCTTCCTCCATATGATGGGTAACCAGGACGGTGGACACCGAGTGTTTTCGCCAGACATTCAGGAACACATTCTGAATCTCTTCCCTGGTCATAGCATCGAGGGCGGAGAATGGCTCATCCATCAGCAGCAAGTCAGGCTTTAACAAAAAGGCCCGCGCCAAAGCCACCCGCTGCTGCTGCCCTCCGCTCAATTCTCCCGGATACCTGTTTTCCAGGCCGCTCAGCCCCAGCAGTTGAACCAGCGAATGCAGATCTGTTTCGTATTCGGCATGTTTTTTATGCTTAATTTTAAAACCAAGGCAAATATTTTCATAAACATTTTTCCAGGGCAGCAGGCCGTAATTTTGGGGAATAAAGCCGATAATCTGCTGTTTGGGCCTGACCGGCTGCTCATTGATTTCAACCGTTCCGGCAAAGTCAGTAATAATTCCGGCCAGAATTTTTAACAAAGTTGATTTACCGCAGCCGGAAGGGCCTATGATCGCGCAGGTCTCTCCCGGCGCCAGCTCCAGGTTAATGGCTCTGAGAGCGTCATAGCGGGTGCCGCTGCTTTCGTAGCTCATTGTCAGATCTTGAATTCGAATCATGGCACTATCTGACAAACCGGGTATCAACTAGATCTGAATACTGGTATTTCTGCTTGATAAGCTGCCTGGCCTGCATCCAGGCGATAACATCATCAATGTCTTTTTGGGCCGGGGCAGCCGCCCGTTTGTACTGCGGCAGGGTGAGTACCCCCTTTACATCCTGGGGAAAGCCGCCTTTCGCAATCAACAGATCGATATAGTTTTCCATCGGCTCCCGCGCTAAATAATCAACGGCCTTGCCATAGGCCCGGTACATAGCCTGAATTTCTTTTTCTTTTTGATTCACCGCCTTGGTCGTGAATAGCAGCACCCCCGGATTTAACCCCAGCTGTTCGGACGTTTTTATTACTTTGGCGCCATTTTTAACAGCCACAGTCGCCAACGGGTCCGGTAATGTCGCCGCTGCAATCTTACCGTTTTGCAGCATCTCCAGCCGGGCCGGGATTTGCGGGATAACCACTTTGTTAACAGCCTCTGCGGTCAGCCCGCCCTCGGCGATTACCCGGTCTGTCACATAGTCGATAATTGTGTTCTTGGAAATAGCCACATCCTTGCCTTGCAAGTCCTGGATGGAAGCGGCGGCAATATCTTTATTGACAACCAGCTTATAGCTGCCGGTCGTCAGTGAGGTAATCACGGTATCAAAGCCCCCAGCCTTGGCGAAAGCCTCGGCCAGCATATCCGAAACAGCGCCGTCAAGATTACCGCTTTGCAGGGCACTGTCCCGCTCCATGGCACTTTTGAAATGCTTCAGCGTTACTGTTAAACCCTCTTCTTTAAAAAAACCCTTTTCCTCGGCGATAATAAAAGGAATAGAATCGACATCAGGCATTAGCCCCAGCGTAATTGTCTGTAATTGGGCCTGTTGCGGCGACGCCCCTTCCTTTTTGTCGCTGCTGCACCCGGCGAGAAAAACCAGCAGCATTGAGATAACCAGAATTCCAATAGACCTTTTCACATTGACTCCTCTTTTCTTTTCAGGTTAAGAAATAATCCTTGCCTCTCCATTTTCCGGTTCTTCCTGCTTCACGTATTACTGGACTGCGGTAGCTTTACGCTAATACAAATAAATTCGACAATTACGCGGCGCTTCCTCCATATCGGCACACCGGCCTTCCATTCTTGATTAATAATATAACAATACAAATTTAATTATTAATTATATAATAGGGATGAGGTGATTGCATGTACACTAAAATAACAGGCTTCTTTATGACCGGCACAGGAAACTCATACCAGGTGGCTAAGTGGTTTATAGAGTCTGTCCAACAAATCCCCGCCGAATTGTTTCAGGTTAAAGAAACAAAACAAGCCGATATCAACATCGGAGCTCAGGATTTACTGGTTTTCAGCTATCCTACCCATGGCTTTACAGCCCCCTGGTTAATGATAAAATATATATTCCGCCTGCCTCAGAGCAACGGTGTTCACGCTGTACTCCTGCCGACACGGGCAGGTACGAGAATGTTTGGCCTGACCCTGCCCGGTATGGAGGGGACTGCCGGCTACCTGATCGCCTTGCTCCTGTGGTTCAAAGGCTATAAACCCAGGGGCGTAGCGGCAGTTGATATGCCTTCTAACTGGACTGCCGTGCACTGGGGGCTGAATGAGCAGAATGTAAAAATCATAGTTGATAAAGCCGCGGTAAAGGTAGCGAAGCTGGCCCGGACAATAACTGCCGGGCAGACTGTCTATCGCGGCCTCCTGCCGCTCGGCATCGGCCTGTTATTAGCCCGGATATCGCTTATGTATTTAATTATTGGCCAGTTGGTCCTGGCTAAGTTATTCTTTGCGTCCAATACCTGTACCGGCTGTGGCTTATGTCAGCGCATCTGCCCCAAAAACTCAATTGTCATGTCTGGCAGCAAACCGCACTGGACCTACACGTGTGACAGCTGTATGGCCTGTATGAATTTTTGCCCGCAGCAATCCATCCAGGTGAGTCCCCTGACCGTCTTCCTCTTTGCCTATATCGTTACCCTGCCGGTTACGTTCTGGCTGACCGGAAAGCTTGGCTATGAAGTAATGTCGATTGCTCCGGGCATTATGATTTCTATGATCCAATATTTTTATACCCTTGGCAGTGTGGCGTTTGTCTGCTGGCTGCTGCACCATCTTTTGCGCCTTAAGCCTGTTGCCGCCATGCTGGCGGCCTTGTCCCATACCAAATATTTCAGGCGGTATAAAGCTCCCGGGGTATCGCTGCAAGCGATTCACAGGCCGCCAAACCAGCAGCCTTCTTAAAATTACATACATATCGTAGCATAATACCGTTTATTATAGCAATAAAGTGTAAGTTAACTATCGTACTAACTAATTGGGAGGAATAATGGTGCATACTGAAACACAGGCCTTGCAGACGGTGGCAGCCCTGCAAAAAAACAGATTTACCGCCGCCTACTTTCCCACCGCGGCTGCAGCGGTAGACCAACTGCTGTCCGTAATCCCGCCGGCTGCAACCGTAGGGATCGGCGGTTCCTGGACACTGATCCAGCTGGAATTAGTGGAGAAGCTGGAAGCACGGGGCAATACCGTTTTATGTCATCACAAACCAGGTCTAAGCCCGGAGCAGATACTGGATATCCGGCGCCGGCAATTAACGTGTGATGTTTTTTTGACAAGCACCAATGCCCTCACGGAAGACGGCCGGCTGGTGAACACCGACGCCACCGGCAATAGGGTCGCAGCCATGATCTTTGGCCCGAAAAAGGTTATTGTGCTAACAGGCATCAATAAGATTGTTGCGTCCCTGGAAGCAGCGCGGGAGCGTATCCGGACCACAGCCGCACCGGCAAACAACAAGCGGTTAAACCGGCCGAACCCGTGTGTGAAAACAGGCCACTGTGTTGACTGCCAGGCGCCGTCACGGTTATGTAATGTAGATACAGTCATGCATAAATGTCCGCCGGCCTCTGATATCCATGTCTGGGTGGCAGGCGAAGAACTGGGTTATTAACAACAGGTGCAGCATCTTTATATATTTTAACGGGGTAACAGAACAGCAGCCACAAGGCTAACACCTTCTGGCTGCTGTCTTGGCGATAAAATGTTCCGGTGCCGGCAGGGTATCCATATTCCACCACGGCGAGCAGGCTGCCAGTTGTTCAGCAGAATAGGTGCCGGTGGCCACGCTGATGGTGCAGGCCCCAATGGCCTTGCCGCATTCGATGTCATGGGGCGTATCGCCGATTACGTATATTGCCTGCCTGTCGGCAATACCCCAGTTGGCGTGGACGGTGGCCAGCGCACTGCGGGCGATATCCACCCGCAGCTCACACTGCCCGGCAAAAGCGCTGCGGGAAAAATCAAAAAAACCGTCAAGTCCGAAGTGCCTGAGTTTTATCCGGGCCCCGCCGGAACTGTTGCCTGTCAGTAACAGCAGCTTGCAGTCCTCCTGTCCGGCCAGCCTTGACAAGATCTCCCGGACACCGGGCAAAACCAGGCCCTGCCTGGCAGCAAGCTGGGCCGGCAGGAGCGACTCGTACCGGCGGCACAGCAGTTCCATTTCTGCCGGCTCCGCCTCCCGCCCGAACACAGACCGGATAATCTGCCTGGCAATAAAATTATCGGTCATGCCGGCGGCCTTGATACTGGCAAAATCCACTGACCGGTGCCACAGTTCTTCCGTTGCCTGGCTAAAGGCGACTAAACCCGCTTTGGACGTTCTGATCAGCGTCCCGTCAATATCCCAAAAAAATATATGCATAGCTTTATCCCCCCGCGCTCCGTCCGGGCCTCGGGCAACCTCACCAACATAATAGGAGGAAGGCCTACACCTTCCTCCTTACCTGGAGCGCCCATCCCTATAGCATTTACTGTACACACTGCTTACCAAGCTTACACAAGCTGCTAATTGAAACAAACTAATTGATTTTACACCTTCACTTTACTTACACTAAATGGGTCAAACGCGATTTAAACTGTTTTTTGATAAACGAAAAACACTATCCGGCCAGATTAACAACCACTTTGCAACAAACGGAAAACGGAAAGTTTCCTACCTACTGCACTGGACTTGAATCTAAGGCGCTATAAGGATGGTGCTTATTTAGATGATAACATATCCTAATTATTTTGGCAAGTGTTATTATTCAAATTATTTATATGGTTTTTTATCTTAGACAGCCCACAATTTTTTGTGGGCTGTCTGTTGCCATTTAGTCTCTATTCTGAAAAAACGCGGTAACTTGTTCCTCGTCCCAGCCGAGAATTTCTTTTAATATTTCCCCCGTATGCTGCCCCAGCAGCGGGGCATGGGTTTCGACAGCGCCGGGAGTTGCCGACATCTTTACAGGCACACCGGGCATTTTTAGGTTGCCGGCTGCCGGGTGCTCCACCTCCACAATCATCTCGCGGGCCTTAATATGAGGGTCATTGACAATCTTATCGATGGTATTGATTGGCGCGCACGGCAATCCTGCCGCCTCAAGAATGTCGAGCCATTCATTGATTGTCCTGGCCGTAAAAATTGCATTTAAGATCTCACCCAGTTCCTTGGCGTTAGCGGTACGATTGCCATTATTAGCAAAGCGTGGATCGTTTATCAGGTCCGGGCGGTCCAGGATATTGCACAGGCGTTCCCACAGGCGGTCATTGCCAGCCCCGACAATAATATAGCCATCACTGGCCGTGTAAGACGAAAACGGTGTAATCGAGGGATGACGGTTGCCTAACGGCCCGGGAACTACGCCGGAAGTCACATAGCGGGCGATCGCATTTTCCAGGATCGCCAGCTGGCAGTCCAGCATGCCGACATCGACTTTTTGCCCCGCCCCGGTCCGCTCCCGGTGGTACATGGCCAGCATAACGCCATAGGCGGTAAACATGCCGGCAATTACATCACCAATAGAAGCGCCAATCCGGGTTGGCTCCCCGTTCTCAGCCCCGGTAATGCTCATAATGCCGCCCATAGCCTGGACAATAATATCGTAAGCGGGTTTATCCCGGTAGGGGCCGGTATGGCCAAAACCGGAGCAGGCAGCATAAATCAGCCGCGGGTTAATCTGCTGCAAGACATCGTAGCCAAGTCCAAATTTCTCCATGGTGCCCGGCCGGTAGTTCTCTACAACCACATCAGCCTGTTTTACCATTTCTTTAAACAGGTCGCATTCGGCCTGGCGTTTGAAATTCAGGGTCATTGAGCGCTTGTTCCGGTTGAGGCTCATAAAATAGGCGCTTTCTTTACCGATAAAAGGGCCAAAAGCCCGGGAGTCGTCGCCAACATCAGGTGGTTCAATCTTGATAATATCTGCGCCAAAATCGGCCAGCATCATGGTGCAGTACGGCCCTGCCAAAACCCGGCTTAAATCCAGTACTCTTATCCCTGCAAGTGCTTTCACAACAATCACTCCTTTTCTTTTACCGATAGGTGCGTGATGTAGAGGGGTAAACACAAAAAGGACAGCTTGGAATACAATTCCACTCTGTCCCTCATTCGCTCGCTATTTGTTTTATATACCTAAATGCATAATCCCCAGACCGGCCCGCTCGTGGTTAGTCAGCGGATGAATCGCCGATTCCCCGAATAAGGCAACAGCAACCCACTGACTATCCCTCACAATGGCTATTTTGACGGCAATACTGGCACTGCTGGCCACATTGACCAGGATGCCCCGTTTGGCTTCATCGGTCGCATGCAGCAATGCATGGTAATTAGTTGAGGTCTTAGTGATGATGCCGGTATTCAGCGCGGCTCCCAGCACCGCTTTCGTCACCTTGCCCTGGAATTCAGACACCGCCGAATTCCCGCCTACTTCCGTCACCACGACTTTATAGCCCTGTCCGGCAAGCATCGCCTTTACCGTATCCTCGTCGGCCATCGTCCGGGTTAATGCCAGCAGCATCGCTGCGGTCCCAACACTCTTGATACTGTCCACCATAAATGGCGGCTTATGATTATTCATGCTCATTCCCTCTATAACACTCTGCCTTAATTCTACATTATTCGATCAATTTCGTCAAGTTCAAATATAAGCAGCCGGTCTGGCAGGCGTCAGCTTTTGCTCTACTGCAGAAAGAGCACGACAACTAAAGTCAGCACGGCAATGGTCAGGGCCGGCGGATCAACATGAGTATCACCGCTATTCATAGTCTTGCCAAAAAAGTCTCCCAGTAAAGCTCCCAGTATGCCAAACAGAGCTCCTGCCCAGATATTGCCGGTGGCTGCCGCCGCCAGGGCGCCGGGCAGGGCCAGATGGTGGGTGACAGGGCCTGCGCCCATAAACTGTATGAGAATCAGGGTTGTCGCAGCCACGCCAAACCCCAGCACAACATTCTTGGTAACTATGGCGGCATAGCCTGAGATTAACCCTACGCCTAACCCCAAAGCAATTAAATACAAAGCCGTTTTGCCGTCAGGCAGGGAATAGCGGTGAAATACCTGGCGACTGCCAAACATAAGCTGGGCCGCAATGCCGGAAATAGCAACCGTCAGGGCAATGGTGTCTGTAGGTGTGGCAAAACCGGCCAGCAGTTTTTGCACTGCAAGCCCGGCCGCGCCAAACAGGCCGCCAACGATAAGAACATAGCCGTCGTTCAGTTTGGCCAATGGCGTCAAAATATCTTTGCCCGATTCCAGGCCCCGCTTAGCTGCGAATGCGGCCGCCGCTACGCCCCCGGCAAAAGAAATATGAGGACCAAAGTAGGGGCCAAATGCCATATCGGGCATATTGGCTAAAACCAAAATACCGGCCATGATAAACGCAGGCAAGGCGCCTATCGCTGCGCCCAGCAGACCGCCGCCAAAGGCAGCGGCAATTTCAACGAAAGAAAACATTCATTTTTCCCACCTTTCAGAAATTTACCGTCAAGGCACTAGTACCTCATCTCCCTTAAAACCAAGGATAGTTTGCGCATCTTTTCCCGCCCTGCGTTGTTGTCGTCGCCTTACATATGTCCGATATGCGCGGCTCCTCCGCCTAGCCGGCCGAAAAAATCTGCGCAAACTATTCCCTCGATTTTAAGAAAGATGAGGCACTAGAACAAGGCCTGATGCAGTCCCTGGTGCGGGGCGGCAATAACCAGCTGATCAACGAGAAATCCGCTATCCTGAATGGCATTGCTGCCGGCCCGGACTGCCGCCGTTACGGCCCCGACCTCGCCGCTAAGAGACACAACCGCCTTACCGCCCATGCCGCGCGCCAGCCGCACTTCCACCAGCTGTACATTGGCCGCTTTGGCCGCCGTGTCGGCAGCGACAATGGCTGAGGCCGCCGAGTAGCTTTCAATCACCCCCAGCGCCTTGATCTGTTTGACCTCCGTACAGCCTGACAGCGCCTGAAACACATCGGGATGGATATTGGGAAGCACAAACTCATCCACAATGTTTTCTGTGCCAACCCCCTTGCCGCTGCGGACGGCACTTTGCACAGCCCCCACGTCACCGCCTACCATCACCACATATTTGCCCGGGCACAGGGGCTGCGACATAATCAGTTCAATATTAGCCGCCTTCAGCATAATATCGGCGACCAGGATACCTTTGGTAATATTTTTGATCTCCAGCAAGCCGATGGCACGTTTCATTTTTATTTTCCTCCCGACAGATTACATTGACCGGATGTCGATCCAGCGGTCCCCAGCCTGTACTTGCCCCGTAATGCTGGCATGCAAGTTTGTGCCGATGGCCGCGCCTTCCGGTATGACAGCAATGATATCGCCCTGGCGGACGACATCGCCACTCTGCACCACCGGCTGGGCCGGAGCCCCGATATGCTGTGAGAGCAATATTCGGACCTGGCCGGTTGTGACCGGCTCTGGCCGCAGCGGCGCTTTGACATCGTATTCCCCCAGCCCCAGCCGGTAGAGCAGGCGTTTGGTGGGAATCAGGCGATGCTCCCGCTGCGGGCGGGACGCCCGGGGGCCGGCAGTATGGGGATTTTTAAAACGGGCCTGGTTAAATTGCCGTTTGAGTTCAGCGTTAACCCGGCGCGGCGACAATCCCATACTACAGCCGAAAGAATCGCAGGCCCCGCATTCCGAGCACAACAGGGCCTTGGTCACAATATCGGCCTCAGGATACCGGCCTCTGCCAACAGCCTGCATGATGCGATGCGGCTCCAGGCTATGGCCCAGGAGATGGCGCGGGCAGACATCGGTGCAGGCCCGGCAGTTGCAGCAGACCGCCTTGGCCCGGTTGGCAATCGCCGCCCAGGGTGTGCTTTTTTCCATTATCAGCGAATGCTGTCCGGGCAGGACAATGATGCCGCCGGTTGTTTTGGTGACAGGCTGATCGGTGGTGGTCAGCTTCCCCATCATCGGGCCGCCGTCAATAACGGCATAAGGGCTAACGGTTGGCCCGCCGGCCAGCCCGATCAGTTCATGAATAGCCATGCCGATAGGAACTTTAAAGGTGGCAGGCTGCCTGACAGCGCCGGTTACGGTCACATATTTATCGATAACCGGTTTGCCGGCAAGGGCCGCGGCCACGTTGACCAGCGTCTCGACATTGGCCACAACAACCCCCACCTGCAGCGGAATACCGCCTTCAGGCACAATCCGGCCTGTTACTTCATGGAGCAGTACCTGCTCGTCGCCGGCCGGATAAATGTCCGGCAGAAAAAACAGTTCAATATCCTGGGCATTCAGTTTGATTAATGCCGCCTGCAGCTTTGTTACCGCTTCTTCATATTTGCGCTTGAGGCCGATAACCCCGCGGCCGGCGCCGGTCGCCACCATGACCGCCCGCAGGCCGATGATAAGCGGCTCGCTTTCACTGGCCATAATCAACTGATGGGCCCTAAGGAGCGGTTCGCATTCCGCCCCGTTGACGATAACCGTATCCACAGCGGCATTAATCTTTATATGAGTAGGAAAGCCGGCGCCGCCGGCTCCCACTACTCCTGCCGCCCTGACGGCGGCGATAATCTCTTCCCGCATACTGGCACCCACTTCCTTTGGCAGTTCAGCAATTTACACGATTGACAAAGCATCAACAAGAACGCAGCGGCGCTGGCGGGTAAAGCTGCGGGGCGAGGTAAGGCCCTCGCCGGTTGGTCCGGCGATTGTAAAGGTGGTAAACCCCTCGCCGCCGACACCGATCCCGGCAAAGGAAGGCGCATTTTTTACGAATATGGTGGTCTCAATGGCTTTGGCCAGCCGGGTCAAATGATCCACATTCTTGGAGTGCATAATGGCCGTATGCCTGTTGCCATGTTCAACCCTGACGGCTAATGCAATGGCAGCGTCAATATCCTTTACCTGCACAACCGGGAGTACCGGCATCATCAGCTCTTCCACGACAAACGGATGATCGGCGCCGGTTTCACAAATAATCGCCCGAATGCTGTCCGGAACACTGATGCCGATCTGGCGCAAAATATACTTGGCATCCTTGCCGACAAAATTCTTATTGACCCCATAGACCCGCTTGGGTTTCTCCGTGCAGCCGGCAGCGGCCTGTTCCTCTTTTTCGGTCAGAATAACGGCTGCCAGCCGGTCAATGTCCTGGCCGGAGATTAAATACGCGCCATAGCGCTGCATATAGGCCATCAGCTTATCGGCAATACTGCCGACAGCGATAACCTCCTTTTCGGCAATGCAGGGGAGGTTATTGTCGAAAGAGCAGCCGGCAATGATGTCCCGGGCCGCTTTTTCAATATCGGCTGTCTCGTCGACAACCGCCGGCGGGTTGCCGGCGCCGGCGCCAATCGCCTTTTTGCCGGCCGACATGACAGCCTTGACTACGGCCGGACCGCCGGTAGCAACAAGCATGTTAATCCCCGGGTGCTGCATCATGGCATTGGTGGCGGCCAGCGACGGCTCAGCCACGGCCGTTAACAGGTTAGCCGGCCCGCCGGCTTTGATAATGGCTGCATTCAGCAGCTTGATAGTTGTCAGCGAGGTGTTTTTGGCCGTGGGATGGGGGCTGAAAACAACGGCATTGCCGGCGGCAATCATCCCGATACCGTTGCAAATTACGGTCTCCGAGGGATTGGTTGTCGGGGTAATGGAGCCAATGACGCCATACGGCCCCATCTCGATCAGCGTCAACCCGCAGTCACCGCTCCAGGCCTCGCTTTTCAGGTCTTCCGTGCCCGGCGTTTTGGCAGCCGCCAGCCGGTTTTTCAGAATCTTGTCCTCCACCCGGCCCATGCCGGATTCATTGACTGCCATCTCCGCCAGCAGGGCGGCATTGTCAGCCGCCGCCTGCCGCATAGCCTCAATTAATAACTCCCGCTTTTCCAGCGTTAATTTTTTTAGCTGCTGCTGCGCCGTACGCGCTGCTGCCACGGCCTCGTCAATGGTTGCAAAAATACCGTCGATACCGGCAGCTTCCTGGTTCTGCCCCTGTACCCTGGCGATCACTTCCGCTGTAATTTTAGCAATTAAGCTTTGGTCAATAGTCACTTATCTTCCTCCTTCCGCTCCGGGCCGCCCGCATTACCAGGCAGCCAGACCGGCTTTGGCTACGGTTATATCTTCATCAACTGAGCCGCCGCTTACGCCAATGGCGCCGACCAGAGTGCCATTGTCCCAAATCGGTATGCCGCCGCCGAAAACGACAAGCCGGCAGCCGTCGGTTGTATTCAGGCCGTAAAGCATTTGACCGGGCTGAGCCACAGCGGCCGCCTGCTCGGTCGGCATTTTAAGAGCAACGGCGGTATAGGCTTTGTTCAGGGCAATCGATATACTGGCCAATAAGGCCTGATCCATGCGTTCCTGGATAATAAGATGACCGCCGTTATCGACAACAGCGATAACCATCGGCACCCCGATTGCCACTGCCTTTTTTTCAGCGGCGGCCACCATTTTTTTGGCTTTTTCCAGCATAACGTCCTTCCCCCCGTCGATTTGCTGCCGGTTTTGCAGAACCTGCAGCACAGCAGCGGTTACCCTGTCAACCAGCTCTTCCTGTTCAACACACCTTGCCAGCACATAGAGCAGGTCCGACAGCCTGTTTAGATACAGCGCGACCGGGGCCGGCACGGTTTCGGTGCGCCTGAGCCTGACAATACACCGTTCGGCCCGCCGGACAATGGTGCGGGCCAAGTCCAACGCCGCGCTGGCTGTCGTTCCGCCCGGGGTGACAAAATACGGCTGCGGGATCCGCCGCTGCTCCAACGTGTCAATAATACTCTCCAGACGCTCCACATGGGTGTCGGTAATACGATAACCGCTGCTGTCCGCCGGCGTGTTGGTTGCCAAATCGGCATTCAGCTGGATTAACTCCGCCTGAATGCCATGAATAATATCTATGACCCAGTGTTTGCCGCTTAACGACTTGCCCAGGCCCATGGCTGCATTGGCCTCATCGACAGTGCCGTAGGCATGGACCCGGAGACTGTCTTTAAATACCCGCTCTTTGCTCAGCAGGCTGGTTGTTCCGGCATCACCGGTCTTGGTATATACCTTCATAGCCCACTACTCCTCAAGTAAGCTTTGCTTGATCTCGATACTGTCAATAATACCGATAATGGCCGCATCCACCGCCGCCTGCGGGTTGCCTGTCACATGGCGGGCGGAGCTGCCGTCAACAACAAGGACCGTTTCGCCGGTGCCGGCGCCGATGGTATCTACGGCCACAACCGGGCTGCCGGCCGAACGGCTGCCGAACTTTACGGGCTGCACAATGAGAAGCTTACTGCCTCTCAGGCTGTCATCCTTGGGTGTAGCCACAAGTGTGCCGATTATCTTTCCTACCCACATCTTTTCACCCTCTTTGTCTAACTGTAAACAAGTTCAACACCGCATTCGCCGGCCACATCACGGGCCAGAGGGGTAATAACCGTCCCCCGGGCAACCCTGATATGCTTCGCACCGGTCTGGGCGGCCCGCCTGACCATGGCGGCATCAAGCACCTGCCTTTTGGCAGTTTTTTGTCCCGGACCGGGCAGCGGCGGCTGTTGTTCTTCCCTGTAGACTGTGGTTTGGGCCGCTGCCGCCAGGGTGTCCACAGGCACAAGCTGAATGCCATAGAGTGCGAGTTGCTTCAGGTTGCCCTGCAGGGCCTCTCTAAAGGCCGGCACGGCTTGGGACATATTGTTTCTAAGCCGCCATTCGTCCTGGGGATCAGCGGCATTGCAGGCGGCAATCACCGGCTTGCCCAGCATCAAGGCCTGAAGAATCAGGGTGGAGGCCATCGTATCGGCGAAAGTCCTGGCCAGCTTAGCCGCGGTATTTTGGGTAAGGACAGGCACCAGTACAACCTCGGCCGCCCGCAGCGCCTCACCGGGATAAGCCGACCGGGCAGTAATGATATTGACATGGCTACCCAGTTTTTCTCTGATCCGGTCGCTGCCGATGATGGTTTCGGCAGCGGCGGAAAGAACAATGGTCAGCTCGGTGTGCGCGGCCTGCAGTTTGCTCAGCTCTGCCAGTCCTGCCTCCAGACCGATGGTTCCGCCGGTGAGGATAATCAGCGCCGTATGTCCGGCGCCGGCAGGCGGCACTGCCCCCAAATCGGTGCTGTGTTCGAGCTGGCGCAGGACCTCGGCCGTCACTAACGCTACAAGCTTTTCCCTATCCACAGGCGCTCTCTCCTGCCTTTACCAAAGTGACAATATCGCCGGTTTTAAGTTCCGCCGCATTGGCCTCATCGGTATCAATGTGGAATTCCAGACGGAAGTCCGGTTTTACCCGGACCAGCACCTGGTCAAAAGTCCCGCCCCGGGGGCCGCTCACCTTAACGGTGACCCGGTCGCCGTCAGCGACCTTAAGCCGCCGGGCGTCCTCGGCCTGCATGTGAATATGCCGCGCAGCGCAGATTACCCCCTCGGTCAGGGTTACCGCCCCTTTGGGGCCAACAATGACAATGCCGGGTGAGCCCTGGATATTGCCCGAATCCCGGAGCGGGGGAATGACCCCCAGGCTAAAGCCGTCGGTACGGGCAATTTCCAGCTGGGTAAAAGCACGGGCCGGGCCTAAAACCCGTACCCCGCGCATAATCCCTTTCGGCCCTACCAGGGTAACTGTCTCCTGGGCGGCAAATTCTCCTACCTGTTTCAGGTCTTTATGCCTGGTAAGGGTATAACCGCTGCCAAACAAGGTTTCCACATGCCCGGCAGAAAGGTGGATGTGGCGATTGGATACACCTACCGGTATACCTGCTTCAACCTGCCCGGCCTGCCCCAAATCAGGCATTGCCGCCAATACCCGGCTTACAATCTGTTCAAGTAATTTCTGCTCCATCATCTCACCCCGTTAGTTGGCTTCATAATTACGGTTTATTCTACCTTGGGAAGTATTTTTTCAATATCGGTATGAGGACGGGGAATCACGTGCACCGACACTAGCTCGCCCACCCGCTGGGCGGCGGCAGCACCGCTGTCGGTAGCTGCTTTTACGGCACCGACATCACCGCGCACCATCACCGTAACCAACCCTGAACCAATCTTCTCATAACCGACTAATACCACATTAGCCGCTTTTACCATGGCGTCGGCAGCCTCAATAGCCCCCACTAACCCTTTGGTTTCCACCATTCCTAATGCCTCTCCACGCATATTATTCATCCTCCTTGTTATTGTCATAATGAATGCAAGTTACCCTGGGATCACCCTTTTTCCGTAAGCAGGCCGGATCGCCGCACAGATTGCAGATCTCGGCCGGCGGTATGGCCGTAACCGTTTCCAGGCTGTCTGCGGCTGGCACCGGGCTGCTGTCTGCAGCCGCTTCGGCCGAAGCCGGTGTTGCAGCCGCCGGGGCCTGTTCAGCCGGAGCCGGTGCAGCCGGTTGTTGCCCGACCGTATCTTTAGTGATGATAATACCGCCCAGTTCCCGCTGGGGCCGTGGTATTACGTGTGTGGCATAAACCTTGTTTACCCTGGCTGCCCCGGCCGCGGCCGCGTCAACGGCAGCCTTGACCGCCCCCACGTCGCCGCTCAGCTTGATGACAACCATACCGCCGCCTTTCGTCAGCTCATAACCAAGCAATTGCACATTGGCAGCCTTCATGGCGGCGTCGGCCGCTTCCAGCCCGGCCGCCAGCCCTACTACTTCAATTAAACCTAAGGCGTTTTTGACCATGTATTCACCTCCCCATGGCCCTGAGCCAATTCCGGCAATATTTTAAGAACGATCTCGCGGACCCGCGCATATAGCCCGTCAGGTTCGTCAGCAGCAGCTTCCGCCGCCTGGCGGTCCTTAAAAGGCAAACCCTTGACCAAGCGGGCGGCATTATAGCCAAACCGCCGCCACTCGGCCGCGTCCTGCTTGCCTGTTAAAACAAACAGCGGCTCCCCTGCAGGCAATTTGCGATAATGGATGCACAGTCCGTCAGGGCTGATGCCCACGCCTACCCCCAGCGCCGACTGATAAGCGCCCTGATGGCCAAGGGCGACGGCATCCGTGTCGGTGCCGGTTCGCAGGGAATACGGCACACCTTCTTCTTCCATGCCGGCCTGAATTTCCCGCAGCTTCGCCGCCTCACCGGCATGGGGAAAAATATGAATTACAATACTGGGTCTGTTACTTGTTTGCTCTGGCTGCATATCGCTCACGCCCCGCTATCAAGATAAGACAATACCAGGCCTGTGGCTACGGCATTGCGGGGACCCTGGCTGCCGCGGATATTCCCCCGCCCGCAGACAATGCCATATTCAGCCAGGGCATCTGTCACCATATCGGCTACTTCAAAATCCAGGGCTGACCCGCCTACTAACACGACAAATTCAATATGCCTGATATTGCCGGTTGGGGCAACCCGGGCCAGCGAGCGCAGCGCATTGGTAACAAACACCCGTTTTTTTGCTTCCCGCCGGACATGCCTGATGCGGTCCAGGGCATGGTCAAACGGGATTGGCACCATGCCGCCGTCTTTTAAGATAACCACCCGGGCAAAAACATGGGGCGGCAAATGACTGTCATAAAATTTGACTGTGCCGTCCTCCAGCCGGATATGGTACAGGCTCTCCACCTTGGCCAAAGGGTATTTTTTAATATCCTCGGCCAGGTCAAAATCATTGAGCCCCAGCTCCGAGTTAATCAGCATTGTCACCATATCGCCGGCACCGCCCAGATGGATGGCCTGGACCTGTCCGTCCCTGGTAATAATCGCGGCATCGGTGGAACCGCCGCCCATATCCAGAATGGCTAAGGGCTTGTCAGTACCCGGGGTCGTTAAAGCGCCGCGAACCGCCATATTCGCCTCGACGCCGGCAATCTCGACCCGTACATGCAGCTCTTCTGTAAGCTTATCGGCGATTTGCTGCATCGGCAGCCGGCTGGTTTTGACCATAGCCGCCAGGGCGACTGCGCTTTCCAGGGCAAACTCACCGGCCAGACCGCCCTGCACCCTTTGCGGCACAAAGGTATCAACAGCCAGCACATCCTGGATCTTCATGGCGCCGGCCGCCTGGGCTGTAAGCTCAGCCATCACCTGGCGGACCCGTTCCAGCATGCCGTTGACATTTGTTCCTGCCTCTCCCTGGACATCAAGCACCGGCTGGACCCGCTCCACCGCCGCCATAATCGCGGCTGCCCCCGCCTCTACGTCGACATCGGCCCTGCCTTTCTGCCCGACAACGGTAATAAAACCGGCCGGGATCGAACGGGCCTTGACATCCCCGGCCGGGGTGCGGACAACAACCGCCGAACGGTTGCCGATCAAAGCCCGGGCTATGGGCACAACCATTTTGGTTTCCTCTGCCGTCAGGTCAAAAACCGTGGCAATGCCATAGGGGTTGGAGAGGGTTGCAATGGTTTGGCCGGCTTCCGCCACCTCGACCGCAGCCAGCATGCCGACCGGGACTTTTTCGAGCAGCGTGACTTCATCAACAACCGGTATTTTCTGGTTAAGCCTGTTGACAATCAGGACAGCATCATCCTGCCGGGCTATCGCCCCCTGGATCAGCACGCCGCGGTCGGCAGCCGTGTTGATCGCCCGGGCTGCATCGGCAAAATCGATCCCCCCGGGAATCAGGCAGATAACTTTTTCACCGGCAGCCAGGCGGTCCAGCTCGCTTAACGTTACCGTCAGGCCGACGCCCAGCCCCAGGCCGCCGGGGGTGGAAGGATTATGGCCGATCATGGTTGACTCGGTAATAATGGTTTCCGTAATGGTTTCCATCGCCAGATCCCCGATGACCGGAGTAGCTTCATTCAACCGTATTTCCTCAAGCTGGGACAAGGTCAGCCCCGCCTGCCGCAAAGCCGCCTGCAAAGCAATGGCAATACCGGGCACATTGGCCAGGGTCCCTTTTATCCCGGTGGTCTTAATAATACCGCTTGCCAGGTATTCTGCTATCTGCCCCTGTTCAAGCCGGGCCAGACATACTTCCGTTGTGGAGTTGCCAATATCCACGCCTGCAATAATCGGCATGAGGTTCCCACCTTAGTCCGCCCGGAGACGGTTCCGGCGCTCGTAAACCTCGGCGGCCTCTCTCACGAAAGCGGCGTTAATTTTCGCATTGTATTTTGCTTCCATTTCCTCGGCAATTGCCAGCAATTCCTGTTTGGTGGAGCGATAAGGGCGCATGGCATTATAAATCTCCAGTACGCGGGCATCGGGAATAGCTACCAGTTCGGCCGCACGCCGCAGGTTATTGGCAAATTGATAGCGGCCGACGCCATCGGCGATTTCGGCCTGCAGCCTGAGGGTCTGGGGTGTGATCCGGACATCCTCGGCGTTAACCTCACCGTTCATAACCTTCTCCAGCGTAATCTCAGCCAGGGTTTTGCCCGTAGGGGTCTTTAACAGCTCAGGCCGTTTGCTGGCCAGCGGATAATCGCGGTCCGGGCAAAGCGCCGCCGTCTGCGGCTGGACCGTCGTTTTCACTGCCGCCGGCTGGGCCGCTCCCGCCATTGATTTCAATACTTCGCGCACCAGGTCTTCCAACATTTTATTCTCAGACATGTATTTCACCTCCGCCTAGTTAGTTAAAACTGTACGTCCAGTTCAACCGGTTTGGCACCGGGAACGACGTGTTCGGTTTCTTTAATATGCAATACGGCCGCTTTGGCCTGGTATTTGGGCCGGGCCATCTGATCATTTTTGGTCGGCACCGGGGTTGGCGACTCGCCTTTGGCATATTTCGCCGCATTTTTGCCGATGTGGCGGTAGGCCTCCAGGTCCAGCAGCGGCGCCTGCGAAAACAGCTCCAGATTGCTGAGCGGCGGCAGGTCCTTCTGATGAATGACGGTGGTACCGCGGGACTGGATGCCGATGGCAATGCCCGAGCCGCTGAGTTTCGTGCAGTCGTGGGCGGCAAAGGCCACGTCCGAGGTCCGGAGAACGCGGACAACTCTTGCCTGTACGCCTTCCTCCTCAATGCCGGCAATCATTTCCCGCAGCACATCGCTGTGGGGCACATTGACAATCGTTTTATTCTGGAATTTGCCGAAAGCCGGCGCCAGGGCGATAATGACTTCGTCAGACCGGCTGCCGGTGCGGGCCTCCCCTTTTTCCACCAGCGTCATAGAACGGCCGCCTGCCGGCTTCGGCGCTGCCCCGGGCTGGGCCATGCCGGCCAGGACCTGCCCAATGATCTCGCGAATCAGTTGTTCGTTAATTTGCATTTTACACTCACCTCTCCCTACACTCACACATCAAAATCAGACGCTTTGACCGCCTGGCGTATATCCTTAATCTCATCCCAGCGCTCTTTGCTGAGGCGATAGCCGGTGCCGGGACCGCGATAGTCATTCTTGCAGTTTACGGCGCTGATCACATTGAGCTGTTTGTCAAGGATGGCGGCCGTGTGGAGATAGTCGCCGGAAATCCGTTGTTTAAGAGTCCCCAGCACATTCTCGGCAACATCAGTAAAGCCGCTTTTGGCAAGGGCCTTCACGATATCCACGCCGGTAAGGCCGCGCTTCATCATCTCTTCCGCCCCCTTCAGATCTTCCACTACATTGCGCTTAATAATCTCTTTGGTGCCATGGGCATAGGTGGCCGCTTCCACTTCCTCGTCGGTAATGGCCGGGAAGCCAAACTCCTTAAACACTGCTTGGATGGCTTTGGCCGCTTTATTCCGGACCGCAATCACCGCTTCTTCGGTTACCGGTTTCAGACCGCCGTCCACCATCAGGTCCCGCTGGATAATATTCCAGTCGTCGTAATCGTCCACATCCCAGTTGGAACCGGCAAACATATTATCATAATTCGGACTGGCGCTATAGCCTGAGCAGATGAAGTCGGTTCCCGGCAGCATTTGCATCAGGGTCCGGGCCGTCCGGCGAATATCCGAATGGGTAAAGGTCTGGTCATTACTGGAGGCAACCTCCAGGTCAAGCATGGCGGCGGTGAGGTTTTCACCGAGGATGGCGCGAATGCCGGACGGAACGGCGGCCGGTACACCCACACAGCTTACCGAACCGTTCTGGAGCCCCTGCACACCGGCGCCGCGGGTCAGCATGATGCAGCGCACCTCAAGGTACAGCATGGACTTGCCTTCGGCATAACCCATTTGCACTTCCGAGCCGGTACCGGAGGTAAAGCGCATTTTAAGGCCGCGGGAGGCATAAGCCGAGGCCAGGAAGGCCTTGGACCAGGGTGTGTCATCCCCGTCGACAAACACATTCTCCGTACCATAGACCGAGATGGTTTCGGCATAAGCGGTAATGCCCCGCATCCCCAGCAGCAACTCGGTGGCTTCCTCCAGCGCGCACTGAATCAGGACACCGCCCCGTCCCACCTGGCCGCCGATCTGCAGGGCCAGCGCATTAAACGGCGCATAGCGGACAACCGCTACGGTTGTTTCCATTTCATCAAAGCCGCGCATCGCGGCTTCGGCCGCATCGGCGGCAATCAATACCGGATTGTCCTGAGGATTGGTCACATGGCATTGATTGGAGGGGACCTTCCGGGCCCGCATCTTTTGCATAGCCATCATCATTTCCACGACATTCATGGTGTTGAGTACGGCCACAATTTTAGCCGCCGTCAGGCCGCGGACCAGTTTAATCAGTTCCTCCCGCGCTACATTGATATCAACAAGCATTTTGGCAATCTCCGTATCGGACATGGCCATGGCCTGTTCGGCGACCGAGGTATCAATAGCATAATCGGCAATAAACTGATCAATAAAATCAAACTGGGAACGGGGAATCCCATCCATCTCCACAATCCTGCCGTTTTCGATCTTAATGCTGGGTTTGGGATCGTTGGGGCTGCCCATGGCCATGAGGCCGACTTCCGGCCACTCAACTACGAAACCATCCTGATTCACAGGGCGGGCTGCCAACATTTCAAAACGTTTTGATCTCTTCATTTCAATTCCCCCCTGTTCTTAGATATATGGCGTTGTTGCCGACGGCGCCGGACCGGCCATAGCCTCCAGCAATTTTTTGCCCACTTCTTTGGCGGAGATGACCGATTGCCGCACGGCCCCGGAATCGCCGGTCACCATAAGAATGACCTCATTGGAATAACTGGTGCCGCCGGCCGGGCTGGCATAGCCGACAACCTCGACACTGGCTGTTTTTACTGCCGTATCTGCCATTAATACGCCAATGGCGGCCGGGGCGCCCACGATTAAGCCGAAGGCTTTGCCGACAGGGGCGCCAAAGGCTTTATTGATCGCATAGCTGGCCCGGGCTGTGTATTGCAGTTCAAGATGGCCGGCATCATTGGCATATACATCGCCAAAGGTCCGGTTAAGCTCTTTCAACGCCACTTCAATGGCCCGGCGGGCATCTGAAACCTCTTCCGCCCCAAAAATGATCAGCGAACCGTGGCCGGCACCGCCTTTCGTATCCCGGGCCAGTTCAATGGCCACAATTTCGGTATTCGTAGCCTTGACGGCTTCATCGGCCGCCATGATGTGCGGACCGGCGCCGGTCCGGGCACCCAGGATGCCAATCGACCGGTATTTGGGATCTATTTTCATTTTTTCATGCAGCACCGGGTCAACATTGGCAATGACCAGGCCGATGGTGTCGCCGATGGCCGTACCGACAAACTCGGTTATCCCCGGGTTTATGGCCGCCTTGCCCGCCTCGCCGGCAGCCGCTGCCGGCGCCGCGGTTTCCATGCGTTTCTTGATTTCATCCATTACTTTTTCAATCAATTGGTCTTGCATATCATACACCTCCAAAATTATGCCTGTTTAACCTTAGGAAGGATTTTTTCAACATCCGTATGGGGACGGGGAATCACATGGATGGACACAACTTCACCAACATGGCCGGCAGCCGCCGCCCCCGCATCGGCCGCCGCCTTGACAGCGCCAACATCGCCCCGCACCATAACAGTAACCAGCCCGGAACCAATCTTTTCATATCCTACCAGCACAACATTGGCGGCCTTTACCATGGCATCGGCCGCCTCAATGGCCCCTACCAGGCCTTTGGTTTCAATCAAACCTAACGCTTCACTCACTGTCTACACCTCCTTTCGCAGCAGATACTCTGTTAATTCGGTCAAACCGGCCCCGGTATAGGCGGAAACACAGAAAAAGGGCTCTTGAATGCCCGCCTGGAGCAGGCGGAGCTTGGCTTCCTCCTGCTCAGCGCCGGGGGCATCTATTTTGGTGACCACTCCCACTACCGGCCGGGGAAACATGGCCGCAAAACCCGGCGGGAGGGTTATCCGCAAATCGGTGGCAGCCTGCACCATCAGGACAACGGAGGCTGAGGTGGCGGTTACCGCCAGGGCCGAATAAAAACGGGGCATTTGCGCATATTCGCCCGGTGTGTCGATTGCCCCGTCGCTAAAACTGATGGTGGACGTTTTTTCCGCCTGCCGGCTGTTTTGGCTCAGCGCATGGATAAGCGAGGTCTTACCGGCACCCACGGGACCTACCAACATAATCACGGCCCAATCACGACCTTGTGAGCCTGGCGGCGGAAAAACCCAGTCCGTCAGCCAGCAGATGAATAACCTGCCGCAAGGCGGCCTCAACGGCGGAGACATTGCCGGTAATAACCACCGAACCGGTAAACCGGTCCATAAAGCCAATCTGAACAGCGGCTGTTTTTGTGGCCGCATCGGCAGCAATAATTGCCGCCTCGCACGGGGTAATGGTCAAGATGCCGATGGCGCCGCTATCCACAATCCCCAGTTTTCCGCATAGTTCTTTTTTGGGATTGGCTATAAGGTGAGCCAGCGTTACTTGTTTACCGGGCACATATTCCTGTACAACTCTTGGCTTTTCCTGATTCATACCATACCTCGCAATCATTGCTACTTGTTGACTGAATAATCGCTTTCGCCATAATAATTTGCTTTTTTCGCTTAATCACCTTGAGATGAAATCGCCGGATCACAGGACATATTTGCGCACTGCCGCCGGACACTATGCGGGTAAAATTTTCCTGCCGGCCGGCATCATGATATCTTGCGGCCGCTTGTGTTTTTTTTGCGGGCCAAAACAAAAAAAGACTGTTTTTCACAGTCTTTTTCCATAGCCGGACTACCCTGGGGGGCGCATCCCACTGGTCAATTGCATTTTATTGTTGGATTAGAGAAAGTTATTGCCGGCCGCCTGTAATCCCTACACCGGTTTATTGTTGTTTCTGAACCGGGTCCGGTACTGGTTGGGAGTGGCGCCGACCTCCTGCCGGAATACGCGGCAAAAATAACTGGCATCCTGATAACCGGTCTCCCCGGCAACCCGCACGACCGTCAGTTCCGGGTCCTGCAACAGTTTTTTGGCCTTATCAATTCTTACTTTGGTCAGAAAATCAACAAAATTGCAGCCCTGTTCGGCCTTGAAAATGCGGCTGAAATAATAAGGGCTCAAATGGACGGTCTGGGCAACCTCATCCAGGGATATACTTTTATGGAAGTTTTCCGTTATATAGGCGCAGGCTTTGTTAATCAGCCGCGCATTCATACTTGTACGGTGTTCCAGCATATTGTCCATAAACTGATCCAGGGCATCCAGAATCCAGCGGCGCACCGCTTCCCGGTCGGCACAGCCTGTTAAATGATTGATGCAGTTAAAGTTGAGCAAGGTCAGCTGTTCGAGATTGGCCCCGCCTTCCACGGCCGCTCTTGATAATACAATCAGCAGTTCCAGGACACAGGCTTTCACCGTCTCGATACTGGCCTTGGCGGTAAAAATCTCGTGCAGGAGGTGATGCAGCGCCTCCTTGGCCTGCTGCCGCTCACCGCAGCGCACCCGGTCGAGCAGGCTGCGCTCATAATTGAAGGGGTACCGGAAGGGCACGGCACTGAGATGAGGCAAATCGTCAATATGGATAATCTGATTATCGCCCATATAAAATTTTTGCTGCTCGGCGCTTACCGCCGCCAGATACGACTTATGAATATGCAGCGGGCTGTCAAAGTAGTGGCCGATGCCGATTGTGAGACTTATGCCCAGGGCAGTAATGCCATTCCTGATGCGGACTGCCGTCTCCCGGGCCCGGGTTTCAACAAATTCCCGGCCGGGCTTGTCCGCATACCCCATCAGGATAATGACCTCGTCCCCGCCAAAGGGAATCACCATCACCTCCTGGCCGGCAATTTTACAAATCTGCTGATACACGCGCTGTTTGACTACCTGCCGTTCCAGCTCGGACGCGCCGCGGGTAATTTGCTGGAAATGGTCAATATTGGCGACAAGGATCACGCCGGCATCGGCTTGCAGGCCAAGAAAAGCCGCCCGCTCCCGGAAGTTGTCCAAATCAGTAATCTTGCCCGACACCACATCATAAATAAAGGAGTTCTTGATAAAGGGCATAGCCTCAGCCAGGTTTTTTCTAAGGTCTGCCTCTTCCTGCTCTTTGCGTTTTCTCTGGCTGATTTTGGCGGCGACCGAGTGCAATGTCGCCAATAAATCCTTGGGGCGCAGGGGCTTTAATAAATATTCCACCGCCCCAAGGGAGAGAGCTTCTTTGGCATAGTTAAATTCATCAAAGGCTGTCAGCATAACAATAGCGGTGTTTGGCAGCTCTGTTCTAATGATCCGGGCCGCCTCCAGGCCATTTAACTCCGGCATGCGGATGTCCATCAAAACAATATCCGGTTTTTGGTCAGCGGCCAGCGTTACCGCACTCTTGCCATCGCCGGTCTCACAGATGATGTCAATGTCCGGGCAGTCTTTTTCAATAATAAACCGCAATGCCTGCCGTTCCAGCTGCTCATCATCGGCAATCATAAGTGTATACATAAACTACTTCTCCTCTAATGTTGTACAGGTTAAGAACAGGCAGGCAGGCGGATAACGACCTCCGTCCCCTCGCCAACCTTGCTTTCGATACTTAAACCAAACTGCTCCCCGAAATGATGCTGGATACGTTTGTGAACATTGAGTACGCCCAGTCCGGTGCTTCGGCTCTTGCGGCCCCGCTTTTCGCCGTTTAAGATGGCACTGATTCGCTCAGGCGCAATCCCCACCCCCGTATCGGATATGACAATGGCGGCCCTGTTGCTTTCGATATAGCCGGTAATCCGGATACAGCCACCCTCTTTTTTCGGCTCCAGGCCATGAATAATGGCATTCTCGACCAGCGGCTGCAAACTCAGGGCCGGAACCGGCATCCTCAGCAGCGCCGGTTCAATATCGATCAGAGCCTGAATCCGGTCGCCAAAGCGTACGCCCTGGATGATTAAATAATCATCAATGGATTTAATTTCTTCTTCCACGGTGCGCAGCCCGGCCACGTCCCGCAAATTAGTCCGCAACAGATCGGCCAGGGCATGCACAACCTCCTGGGTCTGCTGGGCGCCCTCCAATAAAGAAAGCCGGGCGATGGTGTTAAGGGTATTAAAGAGAAAATGCGGATTAATCTGGGACTGAAGGGCTTTCATCTCCGCCGCCCGGAGCAAATTCTCCAGCTCGGCCTTTGCTTTCAGTTCGGCCATCAGCCGGGTTTGGACAATATTGGTAACACCCATTTCCACGATGTAATTGGCCATAATATACAACAAGTCGGCAGCGGCTTTAACCCGGTTCTCCGGTATCACCTCAACCCGGTCGAACAGGCCGTCCAGGATTCCGGGCTGCATCCCCGCCGCGGCCAACCGGGTAAACATCGCCTGTCTGGCATCGAAATCACTGCCGGCCAGCACGACCTGCCCGGCCAGCAGAGCCCCGACATATTGCTCCTGGACAATAATGGGGGCGGCAAAATCAGTAAGCCCGCCATGGCAATGATAAACAAACGGGCGCTGCTGCTCCATCGCTTTGCGGCCGCCGCTGTCGTCACAGGCCATGCACCGGCTCAGCCCGGCGGGAAAAGAACGAACGTAGGAACAAAAATCGGTAAATTTACTCGGTTTCGTCACCGGTTTGCCGTCAGCATCAACCACAACGGCCGCAATCCCCGTAGTTTCGGAAAATTTGTCCTGAATCTCCTGTAATATCTGGGTATTAACGATCTCTGCCAACACAAAGCGGCTAACATTTTCCACAAAAGCTTCTCCCTGTATTGCTACTTATTTATGGAGAATAGTTTTGCTATAGGACTGGTCATTTCCTGCCGCAGCCGGTAAATAATCCTCGAAGAACAACTGTTATATGGCTGCCAATTGTTGAGAATCAGGGGGCGTCAGCGCAAAATCCGCTAATCTGGCCGTATTATACACAGCAAAGGCCATGGTCCTCAGCAGAGAAATCATTAAAATGGCGCCAGTCCCCTCTCCCAGCGCCATGCCGGCCCGGATTGGCACATCATCGGCCAGAATATTGCCCAGCAGCATGGCATAGGCCATTCCCGGCTCCTTCGACATATGCGAAGGCAGCCCGTAATGCTCAACCTCTTTGTTGATCCTGGCGGCGCAGGCAAAAGCAACGGCCGTAATAAACCCGTCAATAACAAACGGGGTTTTGCGCCTGGCACAGGCGCTCATTCCGGCACAAATCGCAACAATATCCAGGCCGCCGACGCAGCGCAGAATATCCTCGATCCTGGTAAAGCTTTCTTTATGGCGTTCAACGCCTTTGGCCACAACCACACATTTTCGCTTCAACAGCTCACTGTTGGGGAGACCGGCACCATAGCCCACGACAAACTCCGGCAAAATCCCGGTCATCGCGTGCAGGACAGCCGAAGAGGTCGTGGTATTGCCAATTCCCATTTCCCCGAAAGACACCAGGTTGGCGCCGTGGGTGGTAATGGCCTGCTCAGCCATTTCCTCGCCGACCTGCCAGGCCTGGTTAAATTCGGCCGGGGTCATAGCCTCGGCTTTCATAAAGTTCTGCGTTCCCCAGGCAACCCGGCGGTTCACGCCAGCCGTCTGCGGGTTATTGATGCCGATATCAACGACGGTGTAGGGGACCTGATTAGCCTTACAGAAACAACTGATTGTAGCCCGTCCGTCCACCATATTCTGCGCCTGGAGATAGGTGATTTCCGCCGGGAAATTAACCACCCCTTCTTCCACCACCCCATTATCGGCGGCAAAAATCAGATGGTAAGGCTTGATCTCCGGCTGCAGGGTGCCCCAGGCCAACAACATCTTCTTAAAAATTTTTTCCAGCAGCCCCAGGCTGTTGGGTGGTTTGGCCATACCATCGATCAAATCGTCAACCGCTAATTGATAATCCATACTAACTCCCCCTGCTTTTTTATTTTCCCGCTTGAGAATACAATAAAAACACCTGGCCCAAAAGGGCCAGGGTTCTATTTGCATAAAATCCAGTCCTTCTGGTACTACCCCTGGCGCGGAGGTAAATAACAGCCGTAACAGGCAGGTCTCCTGGCTTACGGTTCACCGGAACACCCTTGCCTTCCCGCGAGCGGTGGCTTGGACTGGGCATTCCTCCCCGATTACAGTGGCGCGACCGCGTCGTTTAAGGATTGTCAGCAATCCTTCCGAGCTTCCCTATTCTCCCCTCTAAACAGAGGGGCACCTGTATGGTGGAGTATATTTAGTTGTTTGTTTAGCACATTCTACAGATACAACCATTATCCTGTTGCCGCAAACGGTGTTCGCAAGATGTTAAAGCATTTGATCAAAAAAGTACTATGGCGCCAGGCGGCAATAAATGACGCCGCCGCTGGCGAACAAATATAAGCTATTTTTGTCTGTAACAGCAAAAATAGTTGCCAGTAGCCGGATTGTATCATTTTTTTGCTAACATCCGGCTATTTGCCGGCACGAGTCTTGCACAAACTACCAAACAATGCTATTGTTTTAAGAACTTATGTACAAGGAGGCTGAGTAAATGAAAAAAGTCAATGAATATTTTATGACACCGATTAGCATCCTCGGCACCGACTGTATGGAACGAATTGCCGGGTATATTAAACCGATGCTGTTTAGAAAAGCCCTGATTGTCAGCGACAAAGTATTGGTTGACACCGGGCTGATTGACAAACTTCTTAACTTGCTCGACTCTGCGGGAGTATTTTATATAGTGTATAAGGATGTTGCTCCTAATCCCACCGTCGCCCAGGTAAATTACGGTTTAAAACTGCTGCGGGATAACGGCTGCGATTTCCTGATTTCTTTTGGCGGCGGTTCCCCCCATGACTGTGCCAAGGCCATTGCCCTGCTGGCTGCCAACGGCGGCGAAATCGGCCAGTACGAGGGATTGAACAAATCCAAAAAGCCGGCGATGCCGCTGATTGCCATCAACACAACCGCCGGCACCGGCAGTGAGCTTACCCGCTTTTGCGTCATTACCGATGAAGATCGCCACATAAAAATGACGATTAATGACTGGCATGTTACGCCGATTATCGCCGTCAGTGATGCGGCCTTAATGATCGGGATGCCGCCGGGGCTGACGGCGGCAACCGGCATGGACGCCTTAACCCATGCCATTGAAGCGTATGTGTCAACAAATGCCAGCCCGGTAACAGACTGCAAAGCCGTAAAAGCGGTGGAACTGATTGTCGGCAGCTTACGGACGGCCTATCGCGACGGCACTGATTTACCCTCCCGGGAAGCCATGGTGTATGCCGAATACCTGGCCGGCATTGCCTTCAATAACGCCAGCCTCGGCTATGTGCATGCGCTGGCCCACCAGCTTGGCGGCTTTTATAATCTGCCCCACGGGCTCTGCAATGCCATCCTGTTGCCGGCAGTTATGGAATTCAACCTGCCGGCAGCCGTAACCAGGTATGCCGATCTGGCCCGCGCCGCCGGGTTGGAATCCGGCAGTTGCTCCGCCGAAGCAAGCGCCAAGGCGTTTATTGCCCTTGTCAAACAACTCAACCGGGATTTGGGCCTGCCGGCACAACTCCGGGAGCTGCGGGGCTTTCAGGCGGAAGATATTCCCCAGCTGGCGGAAAATGCCTTGCAGGACGTCTGCTGCCTGACAAATCCCCGCCAGGGCACCCGGGAGGATATAGAGGCAATATACCGTTCTATTTTGTAGATATAGATAAATATATGCCCTGCAGATCAAAATTATCTGCAGGGCATATATTTTTTTAACCAAACATTGCAATACCGAGTGGTGTAACCAGCAGAGGATGGGGCGGCACATGCACCTCCCGACCGAAAGCCTTGCCGAATTCGGCCTCAAAGCCCTGCAGGTATGCGGTGCCGCCAACCACATACACCGGATAATCGTCAAACTCGGCCTGGCCGGCCAGCATATTTTTTACCACTGTCGCCATTTTCTCAACCACCGGCAATACAACCGGCATAATCCGGCGGTGCTGGTCTGCATCCCGCTTCAGCAGTTCGGCCTCCTCAAAGGTGATTTTATACGCCCCGGCTAAAACCAGGGATATATGAGTGCCCCCGGTCGGTTCATCGGCCGTAAACACCAGCTCGCCCTTCCTTAAAACGGCAATGCCGGTAGTCCCGCCGCCAATATCGACAACAATGCCATGATCAATCCCCAGGGCCTTTGCGGCTGCCACCGGCTCATCAACCTGACAGACCGGCTCTAAGCCGGCACCGGCAATCACATGGCCGCAGGCCATGGCATTCCGCCCCACCGTACCGGGCGGAATAGCCGTGGCCCCTTTAGTCAGCTCAACCCCCATTAAGGCTTCCACCTCGGCCTTTAACTCTTCAACAATGACCATTGCGCCGCGGAAATCAACAACAAGGCCATCCTTGACCACGGAAGCCCAGCGCATATTGCCTGCGACCGGATTGCCGGCCCTGTCGGTGACCACCAGCACAACATCAGCCGTTCCCAGGTCAACGCCCACCTGATAAGGGCCTGGCAAAGCAGCCACTGTTTTTGTTTCAATCAGTTCATTCAGTTTATGAATCTTTTCATAAGCCTTCACCGGCATTTCCTCCTTGCACCCGCATTCAAGCTTTCTTTCCCTAAATTATCGGTAAATACCTGTCATCGTAACCATAAATAAGTGCCGGGTTATTTGAATTTCTTGCGCAAAAAAACTGCCCCTTCGCGGTTGTCTGAGTAGAAAGCGGTTGCCGTCATGCTATTTGGCAGCGCCGGCCGCTAAACCGGTACCGGTATGATAAGGGCTGCCGGCATTGACCGTTGGCGCGGCTACGGCCATTCCCCTATGGAGCAGCAGTTCCCGCAGCAGCCATGGTTTATCAGTGATAAGCCCGTCTACCCCCATATCAATCAGCATACTCATCTTGTCGCGCTGATTTACAGTCCAGGGCACAACCTTCATGCCCAGCGCATGGGCTTCACAAACCAATTTATGCGACAATTCTTCCCAGTACGGCGATACGGCATCGGCCCCAGCCGCTTTGGCCGCTGGTACATAATTGCCTTTGAAGGTGTCAATATCCAGACCGGCCAGCCAGGGCGAGGCGCCGGACGCACCCGGCCGACCGCGCAGGCGGCCACACCCCCGGGCAGTCTGGTCACAGGCAAGGGCAATCAGGGTAATGGCCGGATCCAGTTTTTTCATCACCTGCAGCGTCCGCCAGTCAAAAGACTGGAGCATAACCCGCTCCTCCAGCCTGTATTTTTTTATAATTTTATAAGCCTTATTTACAAATACAGCCGGGTCAGGGCTATTCTTAGCCGCCGGCAAAGTTGGATCAGGGTATGTCTTCGTCTCAAGGTTAAACAGGACTTTATCATCGCCATAGTCCCTGGCCAAGGCAAATACCTCTTCCAGGGTAGGCATTTTCGCGCCCGGACAGGCTAGCTGGGTTTTGCCGTGATCTTCATAATAATCACCGGCGGCCGGATTCATTTCGCCAAGATCAAACTGCCTGATCTCGGCCAGGGTCATTGTTCTGATATCATGTTTCCCGGCTTTGACATACCGGCCGTCCGGACCTTTAGCCAGACTAGGGTTCATAAAGGGATCGTGACTGATAACAATGCGGCCGTCTTTAGTCATTTGCATATCCATTTCCAGGGTGGTTACCCCCAGTTCCAGGGCATAAGCAAAGGCAAACAGCGTATTTTCCGGCCTGGCATCACGGCCGCCGCGATGAGCCTCGGCATCGAATATCTGTATACCGGCTTTAGCCTTAACCATACTCACAGTCGGCATATTCACCCCCGCGGTAGCAGTGCCGCCGCCCTACTACCTGCTATTATATTATCTTTATAGTAACATACTATTTATAACCGGCGCAGCACATAACCGCCGGCAAAGATAATAATAATAATCAGGCCGGCAGCGGCCAAGCCGGCGTTTGTCGCCAAACCGGACAGTTGCTGCCAGTTATGGCCCAGGCCCAGGCCTAAAGAAATAATAGCACTGCACCAGACGGCGGAGCTGATCAGGCTGCCGGTCATATACGGCCTGGTCTTCATCCGGGCAAAGCCGGCAGTCAGGGGGATCACCCCCCGGATAACAGGCAGCAGCCGGCCGATCATTAAGGCGGCAATGCCGTAGCGATTAAGCCAGTAGGTAAGCCTAGCCAGCTTGTCCTCGGCCGGCAGGAGAAAATATAAGTATCGGGCCACAATCCGGGTACGGGCAAAATAACCGACACCGTAACAGAGCACAGCCCCCAGCAAATCACCGGCCGTAGTGGCGGCAATCGCCCGCACCAGCTCCACCTGACCGGTGTATACTAAATAGCCGGTAAACCCCAGTGTCAGTTCGCCCGGCAAGGGTACGCCAATACCGGCCGCCAGCATGGCTCCCAGCAGTACGGCATAGCTGTGAGCACCTATGCTGTTAAAAACCGCCGGCACCGTCAGTTCTATAGGCATGGAATATCATATGCCTCCCCTATCCTGGCAAAGGTTATACGCAATACCATTAGTATTGCCGGTTAGGCCGCTATATAACTATGGCGCGAGGAAAAAAACCGGCCTGCCTGTTGCAGTTGCAACAGGCAGGCCGGTTTGTATATTCAGTTTAGCCGGCAATCAGTTTATCGCACAGCGTTACGGCTTCGTCAGCCGTCTCAGCCCAGGCATCGGCGCCGATCTCATCGGCAAAGGCCTGACTGGTGGGACCGCCGCCAATCATCACCTTATATTTATCCCGCACGTTTTGGCCTTTAAGATATTCGATAATATTCTTTTGCGCCGCCATTGTGGTGGTTAACAAGGCCCCGGCGGCAATCACGCTGGCGCCAACCTCTTCCGCTTTGGCCAGGAAGTTCTCGGCCGGCTGGTCGATACCAATATCATACACCTTGTAGCCGGCAGCCGTCATCATGGCGCCGACGATATTTTTGCCGATATCGTGAATATCACCGGCAACCTGACCGAGAATAATCTTCCCCTTAGCATCGCCACCGGTGGCTCCGGATTCGGCAATAACCGGCTCCAGCAGATCAAGACCGAGTTTCAGGGCATCGGCGGCCATCATGACGTCAGGCAAAAAGGCCTCACCTGCTTTCCACTTGGCCCCCAGCTCTTCAATCCCCTTGATAAGGCCGTTTTCAATCGCTTTGACCGGATCAACCTTTTCATCAATTACCTGCTGGACATACTCGTTCACCAGGTCTTCATCACCTTCAAGCACAGCCTGTTTAAGGTTTTCAAAAATATCTGCCATTTTCATATACCTCCGTCATTGTTTGTTTTTTTATTTTTCTCTATTTTCGTATGCTCCTGGGAAAACCAGGCCGGCTTTATAACTCAGCCGTTCTTCTCTTTATGAAGGCCTGCAAGGCCTGATCGATGCTGCTATCCAGCGCCGGTGCCTGGTATTCGGCCAGCAGCATGGCCTTCCATTTCCGCTCAGCCCGCCGGTTCGTGTCCAGCCGTTCTTTCCCCCAGCCGTCATAGGACAGGCGGTCACTGAGTGTTGCCGCCCTCAGTTCTTTGGCATGATTCTGCCGGGTATGCTTCTGGGTCAGGAAATGCCCGCCCGGTCCGACCTTGGCAATGACATCAAAGGCAAACTTATCCTCAGAGAATTCGATACCGCGCAGATACCGCAGGATCATCCCGGCAATCTCATTATCGACAATAAATTTCTCATAAGACATGGCCATAAAGTATTGCAGGATACCGGCGGTGTGCAGGACAAAGTTAATCCCGGCCACACTGGCGGCCATTAGTGTCAGCATTGATTCATAGCCGGCCTGGGCATCCACAATCTTGGCATCGCTCAAACCGCCGCCGCCCCGGCTCGGGACCCGGTAAAACCTTGCCAGTTGCGCGCTGGCCGAGGTAAACATTGCCCCTTCCGGATTGCCGATGGACAGGGAACCGGTCTGCATATCGGTAATCGCTGAGGTTGAGCCGTACACTACCGGTGTACCCGGGTTAATGCTCTGGGCCAGGGTGATGCCGGCCAGCACCTCGGCATTCTGCAGGGCTAACGCGCCGGCCATTGTTGCCGGGCCTGTGGACCCGGCCATAACCAGGGAAGCGATAACTACGGCCTGACCGGCCTCGGCATACGCCATCAGGGCGCCCAGCATCCGGTCGTCATATTTCAGGGGGGTAACCGAGTTGACAAGGCAGATCAAAGCCGGTTTTTCCTTGATGACCTCCCGGCCGCCAAACAGGATTGCGGTCATTTCGATATTATCCTGCGCTTTATCGTAACCGGAGGCGCTGCCCATAAAGCATTTGTCCGAATGGATGATAGAGCTGTAGGTCATTTTCAAATGCCTGATCGAATCAGGCACATCGTTCGGCTCGGCAGCGTTGCCGCCGGTCATGTGCATCGGGGGGCTCAGGTGCGCCAGTTTTATGAAATTATCATAGTCTGTCATATTCGAGTTGCGCCGGCTGCCGTCGGCTTCATGAATAAACGGTGCGCCGTAGCCGGGCATAAAGATAATGTTTTCCCCGCCGACCACCAGGTTATGCTGCGGGTTGCGCGCATGGAGCGAAAACTCGGCCGGCGCTTTAGCCACCTGCTCCTCGACAAATTGCCGGGAAAAATATACCCGCTGTCCTTCCACTCTTTGGCCATGCGCCTTCAGCACTTCCAGCGCCGGCTGATAGGAAAACTCCACACCGATCTCACTCAAAATTCTCATCGTTTGCTCATGAACCTGATCAACCTGTGCGGGTGTTAATACATTAAATTTCGGAATCATTTGCCAACACCTCTCTCTTTCATGTTATATCTCCACCGGAGAGCAGGGCTTCCCGCTTAAAACAGCTTTAATAACGGATGCTCCGTTGTCCCCAGCTTGGTACCGGTAAGCTTGGTGGTATAACCCATCATGGCATCGGTTGTCGCAATGCCCCGGTATACCCAGGGGGCATTCATAATCGGACCGTACAGGAGAAAATCGGCGCCCTGGGTGACAGGATAGGTAAAGACCGCTGTTCCTGCCGCCTCAAAATACGGCGACCCTTTAGACCGCATCTTTTTCCACAGATATAAGGCATTAGACGGGGCGCAGCCGCCCGGATAGCCTAGTTCCTCTTTTACATCGTAAATAGCCTTGGTTGTCCAGCTGTTGCTGGCCACATCCAGCACCCCCGGGTCTACCAGCAGCTGCTCAACACCGGCTCGTTTGGCCGCCGCTATCAAGCCCTCGCTCTTGCCGTCGCCCTTCAACAACTTCAGGCGGCTGGTTGGTTTCAGGTGTTTTTTACTGAAGGCCAGCACGACTGCGGTCTTGATGCCGAACTCCTTAATAACCTGCAGTTCCTCTTCTGTATAGTTTTCTTCAATCGAATTATAGATCAGCCGCTCCGTAATAGCCGGGTCTTTCCCCAGCAATTTCAAAGCCCCGGTCCGGATCTCGGGACTAACGCTGTCCAGCAGAAACGGGGAAGAAGTATGGCGGAGGATGAATTCGGCATGGCGGGCCAGCGCCTCCGGCGTATCACCCAACACATCCACAATCCGGGGATTACCAGTCTCGGCGCTCAGCTCAGCCTCCTGATCCAGCAATGCTTTGGCCTCGGTCTCATTAAAAAGGCCTTTGGCTGCGTCCTCGACAATCTTATGGCCCCTATAAAATATGCTGCCGATCAGGACTGTCGGGAACTCTCCCGGCTGGCCCCCGATCTTTACACCATTAATATCATACACATGTTGTTCTGCAGTAAATCTGAACATCGGTTCACACTCCTATCCGGTTTTTGTCTACGCTTTGATATTTTCATTGTCCGGCTTAACTGGCCGGCCAGTCTCCTTACTGTCCCCTGCAGCCGGCAGACCCTCAGGCTTGGCCGCCTCCGCAACATCCCAGTCACGGCCTGCTGTTTTAATAAAGCCGATCAGAATAATCGCCATAATAAACATGGTTGGGAAGGACCCGGCAACAGAGGCTGCCTGCAATGGTTTCATGCCGCCCAGGAATATGAGCGTGAGCGACAGGCCGCCCAACACCAGCGCCCAGAATACCCGGTTCCATTTGGCAGGTTCTTCACCGGCTTTTAATTTTTCAGTAGTTACCATGGCGAGAGTATATGCTATACTATTAATAACCGTTGCTGTCGAGATAAACAATAACACCAGAATAATCGGCAGAATGACCGGGGCAAAGGGCAGAGTCGCAAATATTTCCACAATCGCCCGTGGTACGCCTTCATTTTTTATAGTTTCAGCAAGGTTTAACACGCCCCGGGCCTGCAAATCCATGGTATAGTTGCCAAAGACCATAAAATAGGTATAAACACAGGTAATACCGGAGAAGGTGGCCCCCAAGGTAAACTCCCGTACGGTTCTGCCCCGGGAGATTCGCGCCAGATAGATGCCGGTACTCAAAGCAAAGGCCGTAAACCAGGCAAAATAAAATATGGTCCACCCCTGGGGGAAGCCGGATTTCTGCACAGGGTCAGTGTACAGGCTCATTCTAAAGTAGTTATTGAACATGACGCCCAGGCTGTCAAAAAAATTGTTGAACATAAATGCCGTCGGGCCTGCGATCAGGACAAACGCCAGCAGGGCAAAGCCCAGATAGTTTCTGAAATCGCTTAATTGCCGGATGCCTTTGTCCAGCCCCCCGTACACACTGATGCCGATAATGACCGTCCAAATAACGAGGATGGCGCCATCCAGGCCCAGCGTATGGGGGATGCCGGTAATCTCGGTAATAACCTCGCTCAACAGCGGCGTCCCCAGGCCGACTGAAGTGCTGATCCCGGCTATGATCCCCACCATATAAAAGATGTCAATGGCTTTACCCACATAGCCGCCGGCATAGCGGCCAAGCATGGGTTCACAGGCCGTGCTGGGGCGGAATACCTCTTTACCCTGCACGAAAAACAGGTAGCCGAATACAACGCCTACACCGACATAAAGGGCATAACTGCTGGGTCCCCAGTGAAACAGGGGGTAGGCGGTCGCCATAGCGGTAGCCTGCGGTGAGAGCGGTTCCAAACCAAAAGGCGGCGCCGTCAGGTAAAAGTAAAATTCAATCGGGCTCCAGTACAGGATTGCAGCCGAAGTACCGGCGGAGAACAGCATTCCCAGCCAGCTTAAGGTGCTAAACTCCGGTTTTTCGCCGCCAAATCTCTTATTGGCAAATTTCCCAAATATAAAGTAGAACACTACCCCCAGGTTGGCCAGAACAAAGACTTCATAGGCCCAGCCCATCTGGCCGGTCAAAAAGGAGAATACGGTGTTAACGGCATTGGTTGAGGCCTCAGGATTAGTAATAATTGCCCCGCAGATCACGGCAACTAATAATAACGGCGGCCAAAACAACATTTGATCAATCTTTTTTTCTTCTGTACTCATTGCACGCCCCTCCTGACTACAATTTACATGGCTCCGATTGTACTGTCTGCCTTAATCCCCTCCTCTTCTGTGTATGATTTCACCATTTAAGTATTGCAATTATCATGCCATAATGGCAACAAGGCTTGAACAGACCCCGGAATAGTTTGACTTTTATGAAAAATTGTCATATTGCCGGCAAAGATTTTTATCTTTTTTAAACCGTAGTGTGCCTAGCCAGTGAAGAATTATTTTTCACTTATTCCGAATAAACAGAATATTTATCAGGGATTTACGTAAATGAAAAAAATTTTTTCACCGAAAAAATTTTTTTCTCTAAAGCCAGCTGTATATAGTGAAGGGGTGATCTTCATATGCTTGAATGTAAAGAAAAAAGCTGGGAGGAATTAAGCCGGGAAAACAGGCTGCTGCACGAAATCATCGACGCGATATCGGAAGGTGTATATGCGGCCAATAAAGACGGAACGATCATGATTTATAACCAGGCCTTTGAAAAAATCGAGGCTACCAAAAGATCGAATATGTTAGGCCGGAAGGATGTTGACGTCTATTCGCTGCCCTTGCCAAACCTGCAGCGCCTGGCCGTGCTGCAAAGTAAAAAACCGCTCCTGGAGCAGTACATGACCTATCATTTATATACCGGTAAAAAGGTGGATATTGTTTACAATTCCTACCCCTTTTTCGAAAATGGCGAACTCACGGCGGTATATTCCATTAACCGGGATATTCCGTCTATCAACGAGCTGTTAACCAAGGTTATCAACTGTTTTGATCAGAGCAAATCAAAAAACCGGCCTAACGGCACCAGTTATACACTGGATGACATTGTCGGCATCAGCCCTTTAATCAGGCAGGCGGTCAAACAGGCCCGCCGGATAGCCGCGACCGCCTCGACAGTAATGATTTATGGGGAAACCGGTACCGGTAAAGAGCTCTTTGCCCAGGGAATCCATAATGCCAGTGCTTATAGTTCACGCCCCTTCATCGCCGTCAACTGTGCCGCAATCCCGGAGACCCTGATGGAGAGCCTGCTGATGGGTACGGTAAAAGGGGCTTTCTCCGGCGCCATTGATGCCCCCGGACTCTGTGAGCAGGCCGAAAACGGCACCTTGTTTCTGGATGAGATCAACTCACTGAGTATTCCGTTGCAGGCCAAGCTGCTGCGCTTACTGCAGGATAAAAAGGTACGGCGGCTCGGCGACAAAACCGAGCGTAAAATCAACTGCCGCATTATCAGCGCAACCAACCAGAATCTATATGAAGCGGCCGGCAACGGCTCCTTCCGTGATGACCTTCTCTACCGTTTAACCCCTGTTGTTTTACAAATCCCGCCGCTCAGACAGCGCCGGGAGGATATTCCCGTACTCGCCCGGGAATTTATTGCCCGCTTTAACGAGCAGCTGCATTTAGCAATTCACCAGATCTCCCCCGACCTGTTAGAGCTGTTGTCCCTGTATAAATGGCCGGGCAATGTGCGGGAGTTGGAGCATGTCATTGAAAGTGCCATGAGTATTGTTGAGAATACGGCCACCGAGGTCGTCCTGGAAGATTTGCCATCATTTTTAGTAAAACGCATGCTGAATAATTTAGCAGAAAAAAATCCCGCGGACCTGTCGTCAGCCGACATAGGCGTCAAACCGCTGGCCGAATACCTCCGGCAGTGTGAAGCGGATGTAATACACAAAACACTGAAACTAACTAACGGCAATGTAAGCGACAGTGCCAGGCAACTGGGCATTTCCCGCCAGGACCTGCATTACCGCCTCCGTAAGCTGGGCATCAAATCCTCAACCTACAAACAGAGTTGACAAAATAACTAAGCGGCTTCCAGGCGTAACAGTATTTATTTTTCAGCCTCCCTTTTTCAGCGCCTTAGTTGGCATAATATTTGCTATATTTTAATAATATGATCTGTACCCAAGGAGGGCTGAAAAATGTCGAAAACTACCCACTGGCCTGTCATCGAAGATTTACCCTTAACGCCTTTTGGTAAAAAATCGGCCGTTTATACCAGCAAAGCCGGAATGGGGTGGTGCGAATGCACACAATGTTACTGGCCTGCCAGACAATGAAGGCGGAGGTTGAACTGGCTATGGAGCAGTCAGGTATCAGTTATCCTGTATTTTATTTTGAATCCGGCCTGCATAACTACCCGGACGAGCTGCGCCGGCAAGTCCAGGAACAAATCAACGGACTGGGCAGCGTGTCAGTCATCCTCATGGCCTTTGGCTGCTGCGGCAATGGCCTGACCGGCATCAGCGCCGCCCGGGCCACCCTTGTCATTCCCCGCATTGATGACTGCATCACCTTACTGCTGGGATCGACCAACGCCCGTAAAAGCATCCACGATGAAATCCGCACTTATTTCCTGACCAAAGGCTGGCTTGACCCGGACGGCAATATTATGTGGTCCTATAAAGACTGGGTTGAGCAGTACGGCGAGCAAAAGGCCCTGCGGCTGGTAAAAAAGATGCTGCACCATTACACCCGGTTTCTCATAGTCGATACCGGTTCCTATGATATCGACGCGATGGTAAGTAACGTCCAAACATTCGCCGCCAGGCTGAATATGGAATACGGGGTGGTTCCCGGCTCCCTGCGGTTATTGCAAAAACTGCTGACAGGCCCATGGGATGAAGAGTTCATCGTGCTTAACCCCGGCCGTAAAACCCGGTTACAGGATTTCTATCCGGCATTAAATGAAAACACGGCGTGCGCCGAGCCTTAGCGCCGGCGGCAGCCGCTGTTGCCCTTAGCAGGCGGAAAATGATACTTCTTACTGGATAACAAAACAGGCAGGCTGCTCATTTGATAAGCAGCCTGCCTGTTTGTATGCTTATGGCGTTACCGTAAAATTGTCAGCACATCTTCCAGCGGCTTGCGCGGCGTGGCGGTAACCTTGTCACCGGCCGGAACCCCCAGCGGGGTCATGGCGGCCAAATGGTAGCCGTCTTTGACAAAGCCGACATACCTGGATATTTCCTCCGCCGCATAGGTTGGACCGGTCATCCAGCAAGTACCATAACCGCTGTTGGCGGCAGCCAGCAGCAAATTCTCCATGGCGGCGGCAATATTCTGGATCCCCGGATTGGCCCGGGCGTATTGTCGGGTCTCGCTTTCAGGCATCATGCCGTCGGCCAGCAGCATATCAGCAATGGTTTCATAAGGACCGGCATACACCAGAATCAACACCGGCGCCCCCTTGAAAACGGTATGATAGCCGACAGTACCCCGAAATCCCTTGATTTTGGCCTCATCCTTTAAATACGTGCTCAGCTCGGCATTCTTGACTTCAACCAGCCGGGCAATCTCGGCAATTTTGTCTTTATTGGTTACAACAACAAAATGCCAGTTCTGCTGATTTTTGCCGGAAGGAGCCTGGACAGCGGCTTTAATCAGCTCTTTAATGGTTTCCTCAGGTATTTGTTCATCGGTAAATTTCCGTACACTGTGGCGTGTATAAATAAAATCAAAACTCATTGCAACTTGCCTCCCTACACTATTTTTTCACCATGATAGCTCTCGCCGCCGGCCTCCGGCAACACCTTGTAGCGCTCAGACCACAACGTTTTGTATTTTATCGCCTGCGCATGAATACTGTCCCACTCTGCCGGCACTGATTTAACAATTTTCGCCGGCACCCCGGCTACCAGCGAGTGCGGGGGAATTACCTGGTTCTCTCTCACCACGGCGCCGGCGGCGACAATACTGCCCTTGCCGATAACGGCACCGTTAAGCACAACTGCCCCCATGCCGATTAAACAATGTTCTTCAATTGTGCAGCCATGAATAATGGCGTTGTGGCCAACGGTAACATAATCGCCAATCAGGGCCGGATGCGCATCAGCAACATGAACAACACTATTGTCCTGGATATTAGTATACCGGCCAATCTCAATCCGGTTTACATCGCCCCTGGCAACAACATTAAACCACAGGCTGCTGAATTCCCGCATTGTCACGGCCCCAATCACCCGGGCGCCATCGGCAATAAAAATCTTTTCATCAAGAGTTGGTGCGATTCCTTCAAATTCTTTAATCATTGCTGCATCTCCTTCTGTCACGGGGGACGGTTACTTGAACCTAACAAGCGCCCTCGTTCTCCCGGTTACACTATTTCAGCCGCTTGCCTCTTGCCGCAGCGAAAAGCCTGTTTGCCTGGACAAAAACCTGCTGCCACACCTCAAATCACCCCAAGCATTCCGTTGTTTATTTTATATCAGCAGAGTCTATTCTATGTTTAACAATAATTGCCGCAATATAACAGTCGCGTATTTGACTTTTCACCTTAATGATTCCCATAATTTATCTTTACATATAATTTTTAGCCTGTCAAGAGAACTGCCCCCTGCTACCGGCGGAGGTACTTTCTAAATGGGACTGAACGACAAAAAGGATGCCGTCAGGGCATCCTTTTACACCTCTGTTTTCCGGAGCGGAAAACATCAGTCCTTCTGCTTTTTAATATTTGCTTTCCATAAGCCATGGAGATTGCAATACGCATAGATATCCGCCGCGGCCGCATCACCAACACAGAAAACTGATGCCGCAGGCTGGCCTGCTGCCAATTTTACCCTTTGGCTCGTGTTACCGGCAACCACAGTCACCCACTCGATAAAATGCTCGGCGGTCATGGGGTGCGGTATACTCCCGACCCGGACTGTCAGTTTGCCGTCTTCAGTAAATGCAGCCTCAGGCAGATGTTTTTCGGTTGAAGCCTCTACGGTATTGGGTTCCAATAATTCCATCGCTTTGCCGCAGCAAGCCACTTGAGCATCGGCAATTGAGCAGGTGCTTGCATAAGAATGACCGGTACACACCAATTGTTTTTTTCCCATTTCCACGACCTCCAGCGTATAACCGCAGGCCGGACATTTGTATATCCCTAAATTCTTTCCCATTATCCCTTCAACCCCTCTCTCCACTGTCCGCTTTCCTTAACCCGGTGTCGCTCGCATCCGTTCCTCACCCGGGCCACATACTCACTTAGCCGCTTGCATATATTTAGTGATTGCTATTCACTGGCTGTTATGTACTGCAGATACTTTTTCAGCTACTGCTTTCACCTCCTTTTGTTTCTGCTCCGGCAGACTACCGGCCTTTAATTGCCCTGCGTTCTTATTAGTTAGAATATTAAAAAAATTACTTCTCGTATTATTATTTTAAAATAGATACCGATAAACTGTCAATCTTTATTAAGATCATATATTCAGTAAAAATTACAATAAAAGTGCGTAAAAAATCACCATTTACACAGCCAAATGGTGATTTTGTGAATTGTGCCGGTCTTATTGTTTTTTGGACTTACTGCCAAGCAGCTTGCATGATTTATAATACAAGGCCGCAGTCCAGCCGACCCCCACCAGGATTAACAACATAAGCTCCTGTCCGCTCATACGAATGCACCTCCGTTTATTTGAAGGCGGACATCCGGTTAGAAGGAGCTTCCCAGGGCATAATCGGTTGCTAGCATTATCGAACCTTTCTTTAACTCGAAAAGCCCGGTCCTCCTAGTCACGCCAGGAAGTTATTCTGGTTGGTTGGCCGTATATCAGTATTGTACCGCAAATAATGCCTGACAGCAATAAAAAGCTGAGAAAATATTGTGCAAAATTTGCGCTCATCATAGTTGGCGGGAGTTGGGCAGCGTAAAGCCCCGTCCCATAACTTCAGCCGCGTCCTGAACAATCATAAACGCCTGCGGGTCAGACTCGTGGACAAGCTGTTTAATCTTCGCAATCTGGGTAAGGCTGACGACGACAAACAGCACCTGTTTGCTTTGATGAGTAAAAGCGCCTTCGCCGTTAAGGATAGTAACCCCCCGCCCAACCTCTTTTAGGATGGACGAAACAATACTGTCCGTATTGTAGGAAACGATAAAGACCGTTTTCCTGCGGTTAAAGCCCTCTACTACCTTATCGGTCAGGTTAGCGGTGACGAACATGGCAAATAGGGTCAGCATGGCCAGCTTAAGCCCGAATAACAGGGCGGCAACCACCATAATAACACAGTTAATGGCAAAACCAACGACCCCAAAATTAAGCGAATAGTATTTTTTGACAATGGCAGCAACGATATCGAGGCCGCCGGCATTGCCATTGACCCGGAAAATAAGGCCGCTGCCAATCCCGGAAATCACCCCGCCGGTCAGGGCGGAGATGATCGGGTCATCAATAAGGTTGTACTGCGAAAAAAACCGAGTGCCATCGACGGCCACAGAAAAAAAGATGGTGCCAAATATGGTGTTGATCGTATAGTCTTTTCCCAGCAGCCGGTAGGCAGCATAAAGCAACGGGATATTCATCACAAAGATCTGTATACCGATCGGCAGGCCAAACAAAAAATAAAAAATGATAGCCAGACCGGAAATCCCGCCGCTAAGCAGGTGATGGGGGACCAAAAACCCATTAATGGAAATGCTGGCGATAATACAGCCGACAGCTACCCAAAAGTATTGATTAAACTTATTTCGCATACTCCCTCCAATTATTACTACATTCATTTTACCCCTAATAGGATTCTACCATACTGTAAAAAAATCCGGAATACCTTACTTTTTACAGGCAGTTTCCTCTTGCTTCACAACAGAAAACTCAGCACACAAAGCACTGAGTTTGTCCCGTTATTGTTTGTCCGTCCGCTGGTTACAACTGCCGCTCACAGCTTCTCTGCCATGTTTTCCAGAATGCCGGCAGCGGCATTAAGTTCCTGAATGGAAGCCGTTATCTCCTGGATAGCTGCAGCCTGCTCCTCGACAACCGTATTCGCCTTATGAATGCCCTGGCCAATCAAACTGACCTGGGATTGAACCCGCTGCAAAATGGCATTGATCTGGCTGATGCTGTCATTACTGGAGCTTGAGAGTTTCCTGATTTCCTCGGCCACCACACTGAACCCCCGCCCCAGTTCACCGGCCCGGGCCGCCTCAATCGCGGCATTCAGACCTAAGAGATTGGTTTGGCCGGCGACATTTTTGATAAAAGCTACCACCTCATCTGTATTCTTAGTATCGCTTTTAGCTTCCTCCGTATACTGCAGCAGTTCCCGATTAGAAGTAACCAAATCCTGAATCCCGGCGGCTACATGGCTGATCCCGTCGGTAATCTGCCGGAGCGAGGCCGAGAGATTGTTGGCCAGATTATAAACCTCCCGCTGCCGGTTAAGACTTTTCGCAATGCCAATGGTCCCGATTACCTGGCCCTGGCGGTCTTTCACCGGTACATCAATTGATCGCACATCAATCCCCACTACTTCCTTGGGTATTACCATCGACATGGCCGCTGCCTGCTCGATCGCCTTGCAGGAAGCTGAGCCTGCCGGCAGGGGATCGCCGTCTTTAACATTAACCCTGATGTTGGGGCTGTGCAGGATTGTCAGGTATTTTTGCTTATCTGTCACCGACAGGGTAACATCATCCTCAAATAGCTGCTTGAGATAGGGCGCCAGCAGGTTAAAGGCCTCTAACACCGCCTGCATATCTATTTTATGCTCATGGTCTTGCATGAAAACCCCTCCTCCTCACTCAATATCCAACCAACCGGTTAACTAAACGCTATAACAGTTATATTATAGCTTATCTCCGCCAGGTAAGCGAATCTTTTCCATAATTATACGGCATATGTGACGCGGCTCACAGTGCCGGGAATTCTTTCGCATTATACTGAAGGTAAGCAGAAGTGAGGGAGGTCATTACCATGGCAGATAGAACAAATCTGACAAGACAACATTCCTAAGCCTCCCTGAATTATATATTTCAAATTACTATTGCATATTTCATACCATCCTTGCGCAGCCGGCAATACCAGGCTCTTCCCCCCTGCCCATGCATTAAAATGTTTCAAGCGCAATAATTGTGTGCGCATTATTTTTTTGCTGAGGCTGATCAAGCAAAAAAAGATTGCCCCGGCTCCGCTAAAGCGATACCGTGGCAATCTTTTTTGGGTTAGCCGGTCCAGCTAATTCAGACCCAGCTCTTTGCGTTTCTTTTCAATATGGTCCACATAGATCTGCACCGTCTTGTCGGCGCTGGTTTCGACCGTGAGTTTGCCAAGCCCCAGGGTTTCGGTGGTTTCGGTCAGCGTCTTAACCACCAGATCGCTGCCGGTAACCGACGGTACCGGGGCAACATGCACCAGCCAGCCTAAAGCAATGGCGGTACAGGCATCGGCTACCGCCTTCTGCTCCAGGTATTCGGGAGCGCCGATAACAAGCGGCAGCTTATTGGTATCCACATCCAGCGCATCGGCAATCTCCTTGGCCGTTTGCGTCATTTTGCCGATATCGACACAGGCGCCATAAGAAAGCACCGGCGGAATGCCCAGGGCTTTGCACACCTCCTTCAGGCCGGGTCCGCATTCCTCAGCGGCCTGGGGATTGGTTAAGCCGGTGTATTCCATTACTGAAGACGTACAGCCGCCGGACAGAATCAGGATGTCCTTTTCAATCAGGCCTTTGGTGATGCGGAAAATATTGCTGCCTCCCTGGCCATAGCGGGCGGTGGTGCAGCCGACGATGGTGGCAATGCCCCGGATTTTGCCGGCAGCAATGGCATCAATCAGCGGTTTCCACGAGCCGCCAAGCGCTTCTTTGACCGACTCGGTGCTGAAACCGATTATGCAGTCCTCGGAAACGTGGGGGGGAATATAGACCTCGCGATTTTCCGCTTTCCGTTTGCCAAAAGCGCTGATGGCCATATCGAGAATTTTTGCCGCCTGCTGCTTCATCTCCGCCGGCTTGAATTCAACGACCTCAGTGCCAGGCATGCGGATGACTTCATGGGTGCTTACCATTGCTGTGCCGAACCGTTTGGCATAAAGCGGCAGGGTGGGAATGGTGCAATTATAATCAAACATAAACAGGTCTACGGCCCCGGTCGCCAGGAGATACTCCTCTGAGAGCCACTCGCCCTCCTGGCCGGCATAAGCGCTCATGACCCCGGTATCACCGTAGTTGAGCAGCTGCTGCCCCTCGCAGACATGGCCCAGCACCTGCAGGCCGCTGGCTCCGGCCTGCCGGGCCTTCTCCTGCCACTCAGGCGTGGAAGCCAGCTCAATAACCACATGGGCAGTAAGCGGCATATGGCCGTTGGTAATAATATTGACCTTGTCTTTTTGGAGCAGCCCCATATTCTGCTTGGCCGCCCGGATTTTCTGGGTGCCCATAAGGATTTCCTGCAATATGTCAAGAGCGAACAGGCCCTGGTATTCATTAATGATGCCCAGCCGGACCGAGGTTAACAGAAAGTCGACCGCATCGGCATTGAGGTTAGTCATACATTTTGTTTGCGCAAAGCCAACTTCGCTGAAGCCGCCGCCGGGGAAGATATTCAGCTTACGCCACAGTTCCTGGCGTTTGGGCGGGGCAAATGTTTTCACCAGCGCCGCTTCTTCCCAGTAGGGTTTGCCCATGTCGGCCAGCACCCAGTCGGCAAAATCAACCGCAACTTTATTTACATCCTCATGGCTGTTCAGGCCGGCCATTTCCGCGTATTTCAACAGTTTTTGGCTGTCCCGTATCTTAAGGCCGCTGTCAGGCTTTTCAGCCGCGGCTTTCAGGGCCCGGGCCGCCTGCTGGGCATGAAAAATATTGGCCGAGACGCCAATCGTTACATGGCGGTACACAAAATTCCTGGCTACCATGACATCGGCATCCACGCCGCAGTTGCCGCGGGGGGCTTTGGGGCTGATCCGGCAAGGGCCGTTGGCGCACAACTGACAGGACAGACCGGAGGAACAGAAACTGCAGCGAATCTTCTCCTGTTGCTCAAAGCGGTCAAACACATTGGTCAGGCCTTGCGCATGAACATGCTGGTACATCTCGCGCATGGCCGGATCGAGGATGACATTGAGCGGAAAACCGTCCTTGGTCTGATCATGCACCTTGATATGTTCCCGCTGCCACTTATGTACTTCCGGCATGGAGGCCGGGGCTTTTTCAATATCGTAATATTTCCTGGCATTATTATGCACGTCAAAATGCCCGTCCGGATGGTTCGTGCTGCTGGCGTCACCTTTATTAGGCACTGATTCCACATCACCGCGGCTGGTCGTATCATCACTTTTGATTAGAGTCTCATTAGCCATACAGTTCCTGTACCTCCCCTTAGATTTCTGATGTTAGTTTATTACCAAAAAGGCATTTTTATATACAGGCCTGCCAATAATTCCATGGTCCTTATTCGCAATAAGCCTTGCCCCCGGTAACAGTATCTGTTAAAATTTTAAATAGTAGGGGGAATTCAATAATGAAACTCATAAAAGAGATTGCCGACTGGGCCTACAGCCTGGCTGTGGCCTTAGCCCTGGCCATTGTGATTAACGCCTTTGTCTTTCAGCCCACCCGGGTGATAGGAAGTTCCATGGAGCCCAACCTGCATAACAATGATTATGTATTTGTGTCGAAGTGGTCCCACACCTTTGCCAATGCGCCTGACTATGGCGACATTGTTATTATTGACAGCCGCGTATTCCGGGAGCGCAGCGTAAAAGACGACCTTGCCGACCCGGTCTCCACGTACCTCAGTGTTGCCAAACTGGCCGAGGTCGACAATCATATCTGGATTAAGCGGGTTGTCGGCAAGCCGGGCGATACCATTGAAATCACGGACGGAAAAGTATACCGCAACGGCACCGAGCTTGACGAGCCTTATATTAAGGAAGCCATGCGGGCCGCCGCTCCGAAAAAGGTTACGATCCCGCCAAACCAGGTGTATGTATTAGGCGATAATCGCAACAACTCCAGTGACAGCCGCTATATCGGCCCAGTCCCGGTCAGCCATGTACTGGGAAAAGTAGTCATGACCTTATAGCAAACAGGCAGGGTGCATATCACACCCTGCCTGTTTTACCATTCCTACCTGTCCCTGATTTAGTCCCTTACCCGGACCATGGTCCAGACCCCCGCAGCCAGCAGCAGTACCGTATACAACACCAATACGCCGACAGATCCCCAGGGTGTCTCCACCCCACTGGCAATGGCCCGTAAGGCATAAGTAGCGTGGGTTAGCGGCAGCAGGTCAATAAACCAGCGTACCGCCAGCGGCAGCCTGTCCGGCGAAAAAAAGGTTGCACAGAGAAAAGACATGGGCAACAGTACATACGTATTGAAACTGGCCATATCCTCATGAGAATTGATTAGCATGGCCGCCACCAGCCCCATGGCGGCAAACAGCAGGCAGGTAAGCGCCAGTGTCAGCAGAAAACCTGCAGTTACAGTAAATTGAGCGCCAAATAAAAAGGCCAGCACAAAAATAATTATACAGGAGATCAGACCCCGGAGGGCTCCGGCCAGTACCTTGCCGGCCACAAAAGAACCGGGGCCGACAGGAGCTATCAGGTACTCCTCCAGGGTTTTGTGATACAGCCGGCTCATATTCAGCGGCGAACCTACCGCACTAAAACTAATATTCATGGCATTCAGCGCCATAATGCCCGGCAGGATAAAATCGAGATAACTGCCGCCATTTACCGGCAGACTGCGCCCGATCCCCCAGCCAAACGCCACCAGATACAGGACCGGACTAATCATCCGCGATAAAACAAACTTTACCAGACGCCTGTTTAAAACGACCCAGTCCCGCCAAAATACGGTGCAAATATCCTCAAATCGCAACTTGTCTCCAACCCTTCACGTCTCTTTTTTTCAGTATGTTACTATTCGCGGTATATAAGACATTCTCCTGTAAACCCGCTAATAGTACTTCATCTCCCTCAAAACCAATGATAGTTTGCGTATCTTTTCCCGCACTGCTTCGTTGTCGTCGCCTTACATATTCCCGATATGCGCGGCCCGCGCAAGTAATAAGAGACCTATTACCTACCGGCCTTATTAAAGCAGATCTTACTGAATCAGTTAGCGTCCTCCGCCTTGCAGTGCGAGAAAATCTACGCAAACTATTCCCTCGCTTTTAAGAAAGATGAGGTACTAGGCAAAATACAATTAATTCCTATAACTTTGAAGAATGAGAGCTATTCGTTTTATGTATTTTACCTTTAGCACGGCGAAGTGTAAACTACACATAGGCAGTAAATATGCCACGTCATGAGCCGAAAGACCAGGTGTCTAAGGCTTTTTTTTTATTCCCTGACGCCTTAACCGGTTTGAAAATTCAGTCAATTGTCAGTATGCTACTTATTATTCCAGCCTTACATCCACGCCAAACAAACAGGCGGTGTACCGCAGCCATTCGCGGGCGGCATAGGACAAATAAGTATCTTTTTTCCAGATTACCGCCAAATGCCAGGGTCTGATCTCCTCCGCCAGGGGCAGGGCCTTAACTGCATTACCGGCCAGCTTGTCACATACCCTTTTGGGCAGCAGGGCCACACCCAGCTTGGCGGCCACAATTTCTACCATAAAATCCCACTGCGAGCTTTCACATAAAACCCGGGGCGTAAAACCATACTCCCGGCACTTCTCCGTAATATGGTCATGCAAAGCAAAGTCCTTGCGGTACATAACCACCAGTTCATCGGCTAAGTCGGTAATATGGGCTATATCCCGGGCCGCCAGCCGGTGCTCCGGATGCACAATGAGCTGGATTGGATCTTTCACAAAAGCAAACAGCGAAAAATTGGCTTTATTTTTAACAGGTAACACTACGACCCCGATCTCCAGCTGACCTTCTGCCACCATCGTTTCAACCGCTTTGGAACCAACCTCGATTAAATCAATGATAATGTCAGGGTATTTTTTCTTAAATTCGCCAATAGCAATAGCAAAGAAGCTGGTCTCCACCATTGGCGGAATCCCGATCCGGATCTGCCCTTTGCGGCAGCCTATCAGCGCGTCCAGATCGGCCGCGGCATTGTCGAGCGAAGCCACGATCTTAATCCCGTGTTCATACAGCGCCTGTCCGGCATCAGTCAGTTTAAGCTTCCGGCCTGCCCTGTCGATCAGAACAACCCCGAGTTCATTTTCCAGATTGCGCACCATCTTGCTGATTGACGGCTGAGAAACATGCAGGGTATGGGCTGCTCTGGTAAAGCTGCCCTGTTTTGCCACTTCAATAAAATAGGTTAGATGCAGAATGTCCACGCCAATACTCCTCTACCAAAAATAAGGTATATAGTTCAAAAAAGAACTATATACCTTATACTATGGCTGGCCTTACCAATAACTGTCAAGCGTATTTTGCTTATTCCCCGGTTATGAAGGTACGGCCCGGTCCCAAAATTCCTTGGTCTGCGTTATATCCCGCGTAACGGGAATGGGTACGATTTTTTCCCGTTTATCAACAAGCGCGCCTTGTTGTGCTGTTGCATTATCATTTGACGGCAGCTTATAGCCGAATATCCATGTCAGTAACCCTTGCATGTACTTTCTCCCCTTTACCTGAATGACTGGTACCTTTACATTGATTGTAAAGGCAGCGGCCAATTAAGTAAAATATCTATTATGCATAGTTATAATTACCTGCGGTTATACAAGGGGAAAAAGCTGCGTTTATACCTCCGCCGGCAGCAGGCGGGCGCCGAGATAGGCCAGGCTGGACGCCCGGAACCGGAACCATTGCCTGATCGGCACAGCAACAGGCGCCGGCAGGGCGGCATCTATAAACCGGGTAAGTATTGGCCTGAGCAATTGAAAATCGATCAGAAATCCGTCATGGCCGTGGGGGCTGTCAAGCACCGCCAACTCGGTCCGGACGCCCACCCGGCGCAAGGTTTCCGCCAATTCTTCCTGCTGATGCGGCGGATACAGGATATCGGAACTGACCCCGACAATAAGCACCCGGGCATCGATACGGGCCAAAGCCTCCTCCTGCGTGGCGTAACCGTCGCTGATGTCGAAAAGATCCAGCGCCCGCAGCAGATAAAGATAGGAATTGGCATCAAAGCGTCTAACGATATTCGCTCCCTGGTAATCTAAATAGTTTTCAACCTCAAACTGCCCGCTCCGTGTGCGCCGGCCAAACTTATACGCCATAGACAGCTCGCTCTGATAGGTAATCATGCCCAGGGCCCGGGCCGCCGCCAGGCCTTTCTCCGGACCGGGCCCGCCATAATACTCCCCGTTGTTCCAGGCGGGATCAAGCATGACTGCCTGCCGTCCCACCCGGTTATAGGCAATGGCCTGGGGCGAGGCATAGCCTGGGGCGGCAATGACAGCAACGGCATCAATAAAGCCCGGATAGCTTACCGCCCATTCCAGAACCTGCATCCCGCCCATCGAACCGCCGATCACCAGGGCCAGGTGCTGAATCCCCAGCACCTCCAGCAGCCGCTTCTGGACCTTTACCATATCTTTAATGGTTATCTCCGGAAAACGCATGCCATAGGGTTTGCCAGTAGCCGGGTCAGGCGAGGCGGGACCTGTCGTCCCCTGACAGCCGCCAAGCACATTCGCGCAAATAATGTAAAACCGGTCGGTGTCCAGCGTCCGCCCGGGACCGATTAACGGTTCCCACCAGCCTCGCTCATCATACGGCCCGTGGGCGGCCGGATGACTGTCGCCGGTCAGCGCGTGCGCCACCAGGACGACATTGTCGCCGGCCGCAGACAGTGTGCCATAGGTTTCATACGCCACCGTAATCTCCGTTAAACAACCGCCCTGTACCAGGGTAAACGGATTTTCCGGGCTGGCAATCCGGGCCAGCTTGAGCTGCGACCGCCATTTAAAACCGGGAAAAAAGGTAACAACCATGAACTTAGCCCCCTTTTTTAATCCTGTATAAATTATATATAAAAATTAAAAACCCCCTCTCAGAGGGGGCATATTGACATATACCTAATCCCTCTCATCTCCCAGGAATATCTGATTCCTGCTGGAATTAGCACCTCTGCGTAATACGCCGGTTGCCGGGTGTCATCGGGCCAGTCCCTCGACCTCTCTGGATAAGAGTTAATATGAAATTAATGGGTTGTGATGTATAAAATGATAGCGAAGCTGAGAACATTTGTCAAGTATATCCTCTGCTTTTTTCTGCAATATAAGGAAGCATTTAACCATAAAACCAATTATAATAGACACATGACTTATCTCTGCCAATATACGCCGCCCGGCTATAATCAGAAGGAGCAATACGATGCATAGATTATTGGAGTTATACAATACCCTGCTGACTGCCTATGGCCGTCAAAACTGGTGGCCTGCCAAAACCCCTTTTGAAATGATGGTCGGCGCCATTCTGACCCAGAACACCACCTGGACCAATGTGGAAAAGGCGCTGGCCAATATAGGCGACCGGTTATCGCCAGCCTTTATTGCCGGGGTCGGGACCGGGGAACTGGCCCAGCTCATCCGTTCCAGCGGCTATTATAATCAAAAGGCGCTGAAACTTAAAGCCCTGACCCAATGGTATGAAAAGTACGGGTATACTATTGAAAAAGCGGCCGCCGGCGACGGCGATGCGCTCCGGGCTGAACTGCTGGCCGTAAACGGCATCGGCCGGGAAACAGCTGATGCCATCTTGTTATACGCCCTGAACAAACCCTTTTTTGTGATAGACACCTATACCAAACGCCTGTTGCACCGGTTTGGTTATGACCTCCCGCCCACTTATGACGGCTTGCGGCGGCAACTGGAAGCGAACCTGCCCCGGGACGTATACCTGTACGGGGAATTTCACGGCCTGATTGTGCAGCATGCCAAGCGGCACTGCAAAAAGCAGCCTGCCTGCGCGGGCTGCCCTGTTGCCGGTAGCTGCCGGCAGCGCATGTGAGTTACCCGCCGGACAAAGGGGGCTCTGGCTAAAAGTCGCCCAACCCGCTTAAAGAGCATTGCTAAGCGGGTTGGGCACCAGGAAAGTCCTTCTCCCGACAAATCAGAAGGTCATCTTATATCCCAGCATGTAATTACAGGGAGTAAAATAATAGGCGGTAGAGGAGGAGCGATAGGAAATATCATCCCTGTCAAGCAGATTGTTAACTGTCAGAAATACACTGCTGTTCTCTGTCGTGGCATAATTAACATTTAAATTGACAGCTAAATACGGCTTGGTGTCTTTGCCGCTCAATACCCGCTTCGCCATGTAGGCTGCATTTAATGCGGCATTCCATCTCTCTTGCTGGTAGGTTACGCCGCTGTTAAGCTGCCACCGTGAGTAATCGCGCTGCCACCCGGCGGAAACGCCATTGTCTATAGTTTTTGTTTTCGGATTGCCATAGCTAACGGCGTAGCGGTAACCAAACGGGCTGTCGCTTGTAATAACGCATTCCAGCTCAATGCCGGTATTTTTCAAGTTCTCATTTTTATAGGTGAATTCTTCCCGCGTGGAATTATAGGTAGCGGTAATATTATCATCAATCTCATAATGGAACAACGCAGCCCGCCACTTATGAGCACCGACATCCTTTTTCCAGCCCAGTTCATAATGCGTGCCGGTTTGGGCCTGCAAAGCCGCGCCGGCCTCTGTTTTCCATATTTGGTGCAAATCCGGCATTTTATAGGATTGTCCCACACTGGCGTACACATTTTCCGCCTCAGCTAATTTATGGATAAACTGCGCCTGGCCGCTAAAGTTTGTTTCGTTATAATCATTAGGCGCGCCCGTCGTCCAGGATTCGCGCGCGCTCAAAATTAATGTGTTCAATGCGCTGACCGGTTTTTCGTACTGCGTATAAGCGGAAAAATTGTTCCTGGTCTGCTTCGGGCTGGAATCCGGAGTATATTCTTCCCGCTTATAGGAACCGCCCAGCAGCCATTTGGCATTGCCTATATCCCAATCCTTTTGCGCTTCAAGTCCGAAGTTTCGGTTCTTCTCTTCGTCGGTGGCATGTTCGCCTGATTTAAAAGTCAACTCATCCTTCTCCCGTACCCGGTCTAGGTAATAAAACGTGGACTGGAAATGATCATCATGATAAGCTAACTGCACATTATTCCGTTTTACATCCTGCTCGGTGTCTTTTGTACTTGTGATGTAATGATAATTTGATTCAACATGGTTGAATGACAGATCCCAATTATCGTTAACCATATAGTTCAGGCTTACATTATTGTTATCCGGTCCTCGCCATTTCCTGCCGTCGCTGGCAACATGATCGCGGGTACCCCAGTCGGAATATTGATAGCCAATGCCAAGCCTGCCCGCTTGCAGGCCAAGAGTATACTCCTGCTGACCGTAATTGCCCCAGCCGGTTTTAAAGTAATTGGCGCGCGTCTTCTTAGTAATAATATTGATAACACCGCCGGTTGCCTCACTGCCGTACAAAACAGAACCGCCGCCTCTGACAATCTCGACCCGCTCGATATTTTCCACCGGTATATCGTTCAAGTCATAGGTACCGCGAATATTTAGCGGGATGCCGTTTACCAGGACCAGGGTGCCGCCGGAGTTTCCCCGCATAACAACCTTGCTGGTCATGTTGCCCATGGATGATCCGGCCGTGCCATACTGCTGCAGCTCAATGCCGGTGGAGAACTTCAGCGCGTCATACAAATTGCTGGCGCCGGTATTTTGCAGGTCCTGTTCTGTTAGGATTTCTGTAGAGGCCGCTACATCAACATCACGCTTTTCATAACCTTGGGCGGTTACAATCATGTTTTCCAACGTAAAATCCGGCGCATCGCCTGCAGCCGCAAAGACCGCGGCTTGTCCGCCCAAAATTGTCCCGGCGGTTACGATTGCCACAAGAATTTGCCGTGCCAATAGGGTTTTTGCTTTTAGTTTCATGGATACCATCCTCTCTGCCTGTAAATATCGCTCCCAAACACCCGGTTTAGAAAGCATGTACTCTGCCGCAGCAAAAAACGCCATTCTTTCCAGGCAGTCAGGAAAGAATGGCGTTATCTTCACAAGCAAACACCAACAACACCCCTCCCTATCACTCGTAGGATTAAGGCACTCATAGCGCAGGCAGTTCTCCTGGCTCTGGCTCATCGCTCCACCAAACCTTCCCAGGAACCTTTGTTCCTAGTGGCAAATCATGGCTTTGCTCCCCATTACAGTGGCGGGACCGCGCCGGCTTTCAACCGGCTTTTCTGTTAGGCCCTTCAAGGGCACCTGCACCAAAACTATTTGATTTTCTTATTCAACAATATCGTAACATAAGATTTTTCTTTTGTCATATTTTTTTGTTTATTTCGACAAAGGGAAAAAAGCGGACAAAGGGGATGTCAAGACACGGGGACGTCAGACTGTGCGAAAAGAGGAACACTTCAGTATGCTAAGTGCCCCCAAAAGCGAATGTTAAGAAGAATAGCGGCAAAATCAAAAGAAAAGCCAGTAGCCTTTCTTCGGATTGCCGCTATCATTTCTTCGGTTCCCAAAATGGAGAGCACGCGTTTAAGGTTATACACCAAGCAGTGCATAACCGCTTCCCCTCTCACGTTTTCGATGCCGCGCAGCAAAAAGTATGTATAGCCAAAGCTCCGCTTGATTGTGCCAAAGGGGTGCTCGACGATCATTTGGCGTTGTTTATACAGCTCGGGCTGTTTGGCCATCCGCTCATCGGTACGTGCCATGACTTCCTGGTAGTCTCCATGGATAATTTGCCGGCCCCGCTTGTTTTTGGTGCAATTATCTTTTTCGGGACACGTTTTGCAGGCTTTACTCCGATAGAGTTTTTTCTTGGCATCTTCTTTGCTTACCTGGTTCAGTATTTGACCTTGCGGGCACAGGTAACTGTCTTTGTCTGGGTCATATTTGAATTGATCTAGGGTATAGGCCGGATTACCGGTGACGGAAGGGGGGTTTTGTTTCGGTATTAGGGCTGTGATCTGATCTTGTTCACACTTTTCCAGGTCTTCTCCGTTGTAATAGCCTTTGTCGGCAAGCACGGTCAGGGTATCGACTCCCAGCTGTTGTTTTGCTTGGGATGCCATTTCATAAAGTTGGCTTTGGTCTGCCGGGTTATTGGTGATATCAACCGCTACGATCAGGTGGTGTTTATCATCTACGGCCGTCTGCATGTTATAGGCTACTTCCATTCCCATGTTGTTGGCGCTCATGAGCCGTGCCTCTTTATCGGTCAAAGAGACTTCGCCGGTTTCTTCGATTTGGTGTTTGAGCTGCCTTAGTTCTTCTATACGCTTGGTTGCTCTGGCCAGTTTGGTCTGCAGTTCTTCTTTGCTGACTACGACAGCTGTATCGCCTTCGCTCTCGTCGCTGTGTGATAATAGTTCCAGGTAGCGTTCGGCTGCTTGTTCAAAGTAGGCTAACATTTTAGCCACTTTGTTCTTAGTTATGTTTTTTTTACGGGCATTGTTAGCCCTAAACTTGCTGCCATCAATGGCTACGATTTCTTTTCCCAGTAAACCGAGCTCACTGCATAATAAAGAAAACTGTTGGAAGATATCTTTTAGCTGTGCGATATGGTCTTTTCTAAAGTCAGCAATGGTACGATAGTCCGGCTTTATTTCTTTCAGTAGCCACATCAGCTCAATATTTCTTGTGCATTCTCTTTCCAGCTTGCGGGAGGTTCGAATGCCGTTGAAATAGCCATATAGGTAAAGTTTCAGCAGGTCGCTCGGGTTGTAGGGTTTGCGGCCCGTTTCCTTGGTTGTTGCGTATTTAAATCCTAAGGCCTTTACGTTTAAGCTTTCCACCAGCATGTCAATCACTCGTACCGGGTTGTCTTCGCTAACCATTTCATCCAAGCTCATCGGCAATAGGCTAAGTTGATACCGGTCTGTACCACGGGAGACATAGCGCGTCATCATGCACACCTCAAACCATTTTTTCTTACTTTTATTATATCATTTTTTGGTTTTCATGGCGTTCTGTTTGTGATAAGTTACCCGTTTTCGCACAGTCTGACGTTCCTTTTTTGGCAACTTTTGTTGATCTTTATTGGTAACAACCTGTGGTGTAATGCTGGAAAAATAGCACAGGTTATTCATAATTCCTTCACGGGATATTCATATTACCTAGGTATAATATGGATAAAAATCAAGGAGGGGGAATGAACATGGTAAAGACGTTTATAACCGCATCATTACTGGTAAGCCTGATGGCAACGGGTATAGCTTCAGCCAACGAGTTTTTCCCGGAAACCAATAAAATTAAATCCGATGTCGAAACGGTTAAGACTCGGCAAAGCAGTACGAAAAACGGTCCCTATTATGTTGTGATCGACCATAATCCTACCGGCTATAACAAGCAGGAAGTAGGCGGACACATCATTGAGGGCTGGATCAAGGACGGGGTGGCATATACCGCTATTGACGGAGTTACCACTAAGGAGCATCGCATCAATAAGGATATAGAAACCGTCAAGCTAAGGGATGGCAGTAGTAAGAACGGTCCTCTGTACGCAGTGATTGACCGCAATCCTACGGGTTATACCAAGAAAGTAGTTGCCGGGCGCGTCACGGAGAGTTGGCTAAAAGACGGTGTAGCCTACACTGCCATTGACGGAGTTACTAGTAAGGCGTACAAAATTAATAAAGACCTCGAAATGGTCAAAGTGAGAGAAGGCAGCAAAAAAAACGGCCCGCAATATGCCGTGATTGACCATAATCCTACCGGGTACACCAAACAGGTAGTAGGTGGCCATACCATCGAAAGCTGGGTTAAAGACGATGTAATCTATACCGCAGTTGACGGAGTCGTGGTAAAAAAGGGAACACAGTCGTTCAAGGCAAAGTAGCGTCAGGACAAAACCCTTTACACAAAAATGGCTAGAAAGCAAAAGAGGACAACCGTGTCAAACGTTTGTCCTTTTTTGCGTATAAGCACCTGCTAAGCGATGTATAAAAAAAGCTAAGGGGCCAGAGGGGACGTCAAGCTGTGCGAAATAATTCCCCATAATAAAATTCATTTACCACTTAGATATTAAAACAGGCACTAATATTAATGTAGAGACAAAAAACACCAGAATAATAAGTTACCCCATCATCTCCAAAAAAGCCTGTACCCTGGTTTTGATTTGCTCAACATCCCCCTGGGAATAATCGGTCTCGATCTGCAAAAACGGGGTATTGCCGTTCTGTTTTAAACACTCTTTTACCACCCGGCTCTCGACATTATAGGTATGGCAGCCCTGCCAGGTGATATCGACAACACCGTCAACGCGATATTCCGCGACCAGTTGAACAAGCTGCTCCAGCCGGGTAGGATTCGGGCTCATGCAGGAACAGGGAATCGCCAGATATTTTTCCGCTATAGCGGCCAGCGGCGGCTTGGTTTCATCCACAAGCGTAACATACTGCTTCATCCCCGAACAGTTTTCAATATAGACGACAGCGGCGCCGCAGTCTTCAATAATCTTAATCACCTTGTCGGCGCCGACACCGGTCGGTACACCGGTAACCAAGATCCGTTTTGCACCCTTAGGCCTGGCCGCTTCCCCTTTGGCAATACTTTCTTCGATATCACTGATAACAGCCCTGATTTGCTCGGCAAACTCGGCCCGGTCAATCACAAAATTCCGGCCCCAGAGCAGCTGCAGGAAGTCCTGACCGGTCATGGGTACCGGATCATGCTTCATATATCCGGCCAGTTGCTGCATCAGCCGGCGCTCTTCATTCAGTACCTGAATGGCGTCCTTAAGTTTTTCATCAGTAATCTCGGCAGCAAGCTCAGCCTCCAGCTGTGCCTTTAATACCTCCACCTCATGCAGCCAATAAGCCTTATCGCTTTCTGCCAGATAACTCTGCGGCATTTTCATGACATGTACCGGTTTAAAGCCTTTCATAAGCTCAAACATTTTTTTCTTGCCGTCACAGGTTGTTTCGCCAATAATAAGATCGGCATACAGAAAATAAGGGCACTTGTCCGTCACCGCCAGACCATAGGAAGATTTAATCAACGGACAGAAATTACGGGGCAATGCCTTTTCCCCGTCGGGTATCCCCTCCTCTTTGGTCGCGCACAGGGAAAACCCCAGGGCACCGCCGGCCAGCACAAGCTCCTGCGGTGCGTAAACACAGTAAAAACCGATAACCTTTTTGCCTGCTGCTTTAACATCCTTAAGCATCGTAAACGCATCTGCCATAATCTGTTCCTCCATTTATCCAAGTGTCTTGACTACATTATCTTTTTAGTTTGATGACGGCCAAAATGGCCAATGGCGGCGTCAGCCCCTCCCAGCAGACCCTTTCCAGTATGCGTCGGCGGCGCTGCCTTGCCCTTTGCAATTTTGTCTCGCCCTGAAACTAAAATGTAACACTAGTTTAAAGCCGCCCGGCAGCCTCCCAGGCATACAGCGCCGCCCCGATTGAGCCGGCGAATATTGCCTGCCCGGTAGTAATAACAGGCAGCCCCAGCCGCAGCGCAAGCTGACGCCGGAGGGCCTGGTTCTGTGACACACCGCCGGTAAATGCCACCGGCGGCAGCGGCTGAATGGCGGCCGCCATAACTGCCACCCTGTTGGCAATTGAGGTATACAAAGCGGCAATAATTGCTTCCCGGGGAACGCCCCGGTTGACAAGGCCAATCACCTCAGATTCGGCGAATACAGTGCACATTGAGTTTATCTTGCATACCGGGCCTTGCGGGTCGGCCTCGATAGCGCCGATATCGGCAATCGTAAGCCCCAGGGCCTGCGCCATAACCTGCAGAAACCGGCCGGTGCCGGCCGCGCACTTATCATTCATGACAAAATCCTCAACCTTGCCGGCCTCATCGATCCTGATGGCCTTGGCATCCTGACCGCCAATATCGATAACCGTCCTCGCTGCCGGCAATAAATAACCTGCCCCTCTGGCATGGCAGGTTATTTCCGTCATGGCCTTATTTACAAACGGCAGGCTGAGCCGGCCGTAACCGGTCCCCACAATATAGGCCGCCTGAGCCGGGCTTTTGCCGGCCAATGCCGCCGCCAGCAGACCGGCGGCCTGCTCCTGCGGTGTCCAGCCGGCCGGACAAAGGCTATTGGCCATGGTCTTGCCATCATACAACGTCAGCTTGATTGCCGAAGAACCGGCATCAATGCCGGCAACTATTTTAGCTTCCATAAACCACCTGTCTCACTTTGTTATAGATTAAGCAACGGGAAATTATAAAAATATTCTATATTCGTATTCGCTGTCCCTGAGTGTATTCCTGCCTAGCTTGTAAAGGAAGCCGCGTGGCGAAATACCGGCATGGAACATTTGAGGACGACAGGCTGTTTTCGCACAGCCTGTCGTCCTCAAATGTTCCATATATTGTTGATGCTGGAAATTTACTGCTATAATAAACTTGGGTTGTTCAGGACGGTTGGCACTCCCGTTGATAGGGGTGATGCTTATGACTACATATGAGTCGTTGTCTTTTGCTATTGCATTTGCAACCCTAGTCGTATTGATCATAAAACAGAAAAAGCCGTCCTGGCCAAGGTTACGGCTATTTCTAAATAGTTTTTCCTGCGGCTAACCGTTCTGGTTAGACAGCCTGCGCGGCTGGCAGTTTAGCGCATGTCAGTCTCTTTATTAATAATACCCACTTTTATAAAATATTCAAATGCTTTTCACTCTAATTTTAATATCACTCCCTTTTGTCACTTTTGTTGATCTCACCGCAGTATAAGAGTAAAGCCACAGGAACGATCCTATAATCGCCTCCCGCGGCAGCACAGCGCAAAATCTACCGCCTTGCAAGTCAAGCCTGCGGCCGGCAAGGTGATTTAGATCTTACTAAACTGGGACAAAAAGGACCGTCCCTTACTGACTACATTATCATTTGGAATTCTCGTACTTCATATAAAACCATATGCTAACCAGAAACATCAACAGGGTAAACAGAAAACTATTCGCAGAGTTGTCCCCTACTTCCGAAGTCAATACAACCGCGCCGCCCGCTAAAGCCAGTATTCCTGCTAGGATACAACCAATTAGCCATTTCAGAATGAATCACATCCATATTCTGATATCTGCTAAAATTATACCATAAAATTAATATTTCGACATGTAATTACGCTTAATCAATAAATTGTGCAGGACAAAATTAAATAATTGGTTAAGGAATGCAAACAGCCCCATCCTACGGTCTTAGCTGCAAGCTAGCCTAAAAAGCAGTTGCCTTTTCCGTTAAAACGATAAATAAGCCGCCTGCCACAATTATCCGGCAGGCGGCTTATTCCTTAATCTCTTTGTGGGAATATACCTTGAGTCGCTATATAATACCGCATTGCAGGATGCGGCTCAGCCCCCTTGAGATTGGGTATTGCAAACGTAGTACGTCCATCACCGCCATAGGTAGTGCCTAGAATGGCAAATAGGGCTTGGTTTTGCATTATAGGCAGCAGTTGTCCCTCACAAGGCATCCACCCTACCATATTCCACTTAAATGAAAATAGCTGAATTTGTCCTAAAATAGGATCTATGCATATCCTCCTTGCCTGGTTGTTGTTACTAAATTAAATTATACTACGCCAGGCATAAATAAGCTTAAAGATTTCCTAAAGATTTTTTGCGGAGCTTGCCTACAGTCAGGGGCTCAGGGACAGCAGCAGCAGTATGATTGAAGCAGGAAAAAGACCTTTATTTCAGCCTGACCCAGGCTGAAATAAAGGTCTTGCCATTGCGGTTTATTTATTGATCCCTGCAACCTCTTCATAGATCTCGATAACCGGTTTTTCCGCCAGCAGGCCGGCGATGGCTTTAAACAGCTCTTTTAGATAAGGGGTGGATCCATGGAAGTCGAGGGCTGCTTTATCCACATACTTCTCGTAAAAAAGAAACTTCCCGGCCTCCTGCTGCGAACGGTGCAGCACATATTGCAGGGTGCCCGGTTCCTGTTCTACCTGAGGTATTACTGCTGTAAGCGTACTCTCAAGCTCGGTTTCCTTGCCTGGTTTTGCCTTCATTGTTGCTACTAAAACAATCATAGACAGCCTCCGCTCATTTACCTTTACTTTTTAAATTTTGCCCCCAGGGAATAGGCCGGCCCTACGCTCTGGCCCACTCCGTAATACAACCTTTCGGGCGGGCTGTAGGAAAAGGGGTCTACTTTCCCCAGAACCGGCAAACCATTGTCGCCCAACACGGCTTCCTCTGCTTTTACATCAACGATTTCGCCGATAAACTGGGTATGGAGCCCGATTTCAATAGTATGCAATAATTTGCATTCCAAAATCAGGGGAAACTCCTGCACATACGGGGCATCCACCAGTTCACTCTTAACTGCGGTCAAACCGGCAGCCGCAAATTTATCCGCGGCTTTGCCGCTGACCATACCGGCAAAATCAGCTTCACTAATAAACTTTTGCGACGGTATGCTGACTGTAAAGGCCTGGCGTTGCATAATATTGTCGTAGGAAGCCCGGACCTTTTGCAATGACACGGCCACGCACGGCGGCGTTGAGCAGCAAATGCCGCCCCAGGCAGCGGTCATAATGTTCGGCTCGCCGCCCGCCCCGTAGGTTCCTACCACCCATACCGGCGTAGGCATGGCAAAAGTCTTGGCACCAATTGATTTTTTCATACTTCCCCTCCTTTATTACTACGTTTCCCAATTTTTATAATCTGATGTAATGATAGACAATAATAGGTTTTTTGACAAGTACGCACTTTTTTGTTTCCTGGTATCTATTTGGTAACTATAAAATCATTCCGGCCGGGCAAAAAATATGACCGGTGCCCGAATGACAGCCACAGACGGCGGGAAAGCTATACAGAAAACACGGCTTGCGCCGGACCTTAGCGAAGGCCCAGGCCGCTGTTGCCCTTATCCAGGGGGAAAGCTATGCTTTCTACAGGATAAAAAAATAAGGGAGGCTAACCATATGGCATTACAACTTACCCAGAAAGAAACCACATTGCTGAAAGACCAGGAAACCCATGAAAAAGTATGTATTGAAAAGTATCAGAAATATGCCGCCCAGGCCAGCGACCCTCAGCTTAAACAGTTATTCCAGTCTTATGCGGAGCAGGAGCAGCAGCACCTGAACACCATAACCTCCATTATGAGCGGGCAGGTTCCCAATATGAATCAGGGTCAGCAACAAGGCCAGCAACAAGGCCAGCAACAAGGCCAGCAGCAAGGACAGCAACAGGGACAGCAACAGGGACAGCAGCAAGGGCAGCAATCCGCTCAGTCTTCGGCCCAGTCTCAAGCTCAGTCAGGTCAGGCAGCCACGCTGACGGCCCAGTCCGGCGCAGCCGGTGCCAATAACGCGGACGCCATGCTGTGTAAAGATATGCTGATGACGGAGAAATATGTTTCGGGCGCCTATGACACGGCTATTTTTGAATTTACCAACGCCAATGTGCGCCAGGCTTTGAACCATATCCAGAAAGAAGAACAGCAGCATGGCGAAGGGATCTTCAATTACCTGAGCAGTAAAGGCCTGTATAACGTCCAATAAAAATCGTCAATAAACAAGGCTGCCAGCGGCAGCCTTGTTTATTTGCGCCCAAAGCAATTACACCTGCTCTGTTTTTGTATGATACACAAGCGCCCGGTCAGCATAGGCCTGGGCATAGCTGGAATATAACTCTTCAATATCCAGGATAAAAAGGTCGGGATTCTTGGCCAGATCCAGCTCGACAATACGGTTGATGTCAGTGGTGTCATCACCGTCCTGGCCGCCGGTGAGGCGAATGACAGGAATTGTTTTACTCTTGAGGCCGACCCCCAGAATAAGACCGCTTTGCCGGTTGCTGAGCTTTACCGTTTTTCCCATGGGATAAACAGCCACATTCTGGTTGAAGCGCTCGACAATCGCCGGGTTGAAATACTGCCCGGCGGCTTTATTCAAAATGGCAACAGCATAATAGATCGGTGTCGGCAGACGGTGCGGCATCCCCACAAGCAACCGGTCATAGACATCGGCAATGCTGATAATCTGGGCATATTCGGAAATGGCATCCCCCTTGAGCCCCATCGGATAGCCGCTGCCATTCCAGCGCTCGTGATGCTGGAAGCAGGCATTAATCACCGCCGTTGACAAGGTAGTGTTCTCGCGCAGGATCTCCAACGAATAGAAAGAATGCCGCCGGTATTCTTCCTTGTCCTGTTTGGTTAAATAATGGGGAAATTGCAGGGCTAACTGCGGGGAAAACTTAATTTTGCCGATATCATGCAGCATGGCCGCCAGGCCCAGGTCACTTAGCTGCTTGGCCTCATATCCCATGGCCAGGCCGGTCATAACCGACAAAATGCACGTGTTGACGGCATGAGAAAACATATACTCCTCTTTACGGCGCAGATCGAGAAGATGAATCATGTTTTCCGGTTTTTGCCCCAGCTGGTCAATTAAATCACTGACAATCATCTTTACCCGGTCAAGCTGAATGCCTTTGCCGACGCGAAACTGATTCACTATTTCATGGGCTGCCGCCATCGCCGCCTGCTTATGCGTGGAATCATAGCAGTCAGCCACGTCTTCAAGGGTAGCATGGCTTGTTGCTTCGCCGATAAACAGGGAGGTAAAGCCTTTGGCACGCAGATAATTGATATAACGTTCCTTTACCTCGGTGCCCTCATGGAGTAAAACGGTGCCATCTGCCAGAATAAGGGGTTTTGCCAGGAGCATCCCCGGTTGTATTTCATCTAAGGATATACTGTGCACTTTCATTCACCTCCCTTGGCGCTGTGCTTAACTTGTTATATTATATATATCGGAGAAATGACGCAGGTTCTTAAAACAACTTCGCAATCAGCCGCTATGACCTGCCTGTTGTCATACTTTTGTCACAGATTTGCGGTAATCTTTGGATAGAACCTCATATAATACGCTTGATTCGAGGAGGAATATATATTATGAATAAAAAAATCCTGACTATTCTCACCGGCACCATGCTTACGGCCAGCGTTGGCTTCGCCGCGCCGCTGACTGATCTGCAGCAAGGGGATTCAACCATTGGCTATAACCACTATAACCTGTCCGTATACGGGGAAGACCTTAATGACGACAGCTTTTATCTGGAACATGGCATATCCGATAAATTCATTCTCGGCGTGGAAAGAAACTCCTATTCTTACTCCGACTTTTCCACCAAGACAACCGACGTTTACGCTCATTACAAGCTTGACCCGAATTTCCGGCTGATGCTTGGCAACCGTGACTACGACGAAGGTTCCAAGGTATTTTACGGCATCGGCGCCAGCACCAATTTAGGCCCGCGGCTTGACGGCTATGCATCGGTAACCACCAGCAGCATTGCCACCGAGTGGCAAACCGGCCTGAACTACCAGTTGACTGACCAGACTGCGCTGCACCTTGGTTATAAATCCTACAAGGAAGACGATACAGACACCGCTGATGGTGTCGGCTTCGGTCTCAACTATACGTTCTAACCGGAACCGGTCAGGACCAGCAACCGGGTAACCCCAACCTAAATACAACACTGCCGGCGTCAGTGCGAACTGATGCGCCGGCAGTGTTTTTTTCTTTATCTTTTCCCCTTTTTATCAAGGCGGGAAAACAGTCCGCAATAGGGCCAGGCCTTGTTTAATTTCCGCTGGTTCCAGGTGTCCATATCCCAGCAGCAGTTTGTCCTGATGCGCCCCCTTACGGATGCAGTGAGTTTCAACCGGCGCCAGCCGCAGCCCCTTACTTTGGCAGTCCCGGACAAACCTATCATCAAAACACATACCGGGAAATTCCACTGCCAGATGCAGGCCGGCAGTATCTCCCCAGACCGACCAGCCGGAACCAAATACGGCCGTCAAAGTCTGCAGCAGGATGTTGCGCCGGTGTCCGTACAGCCTGCGCATATTTTGGATATGCCGGTCCAGCTTGCGGGTCTGCAGGAATTCAGCCAGGGCGGCCTGTGCAAAAGGCGGGTTCTGGACATCGGCACAGATGCGCAGCTGCCGCCACCGTTCCTGCAGCCGGCGCGGCAGGATCACATACCCGATACGCAAGGCCGGAAACAGGATTTTACTGAACGTACCGATGTAAATTACCTGCTGCGGGTCCAGGGAATAAAGCGGGGCCACCGGTGGTCCCCCATAGCGGAACTCGCTGTCATAATCGTCTTCGAGCAAATACAGCCCGTTCTCCCGGGCATAACGGACAAGCTCGGCGCGGCGGCTGGCCGGCAGGATCCCGCCCAGGGGAAACTGGTGGGACGGGGTCACATAGACTGCGCACGCGCCTTTTCTGTTCAGAGTACCGGTTTGCAGCCCCTGCCTGTCTACCGGTGCCGGATAAATGGAAAGACCCTGGGTTCGCAATACCTGCAGCAGGCCGCTATGGCAGGGGTCCTCCAGAATTATCTCCTGCCCGGCGCCGGCCAGCAGCTCGGCCAGCAGCTTCAGCCCCTGGGTGGCGCCGGCGGTAATGAAAATATCCTGCGGGCCGACAACAAGCCCCCGGCTTCTGTACAGCCAGGCAGCAATCTCCCGGCGCAGGGCCGCCAAACCGGCAGGGCCTGAATAACCCCACAGACGAGGGGGAAGTTCGTTTGTCGCCTTAAGCAGCAATTGCAGCCAGAGATGCCGGGGAAACTGCCGGATATCCGGGCGGCCTGTCTGGAAATCAGCAACAAGCGCCGGTGACGCCGGCGGGGTATTTTCTGTGTCCGCCGGCGCCGGCTTCTCCAGCTGCAGCCCGGCAGCAACCCTGGTTTTAGCCCCCTGCCGGCTGATGATGTACCCTTCTGCCGCCAGCATATCGTAGGCCTCGCAGACTGTGTTGCGGGATAAAGCCAGCTGGTTGGCCAGTTCCCGGGTGGAGGGCAGGGCCTCCCCCGGGCTAAGCTGCCCTGCGGTCATCTTTTCACGCAGTATTTGATAAAGCTGCCGGGCCAACGCCACCTCACTGTGACGCTGCAACACAATTCCCCACATAAGCCCTCCTGACTGGCACCCTGAATTTTGCCTTCTACTGGCTCTGGCTAATACCAGTCAATTTGTTACTATTATATCATACCGAAAAAATAATCAGCCAGAGAGGAGAAATTAGCATGCAGTCAGTTGCCGGCGCCCTGTTTTTGGCCGCGGCCTTTAGCCTGGCCGGCACTTCCATCATCGCCGGCCGTCTGGTGTGCGAGATATTAGGGCCTTTTACCATTACCGCCGTCAGCCTGTTTTTTGCCCTGCTGGGCTTGCTGCCCTTCTACGGGCACGGTGTTGTCGCCAGTCTGGGGCAAATGACCCGGAATGACTGGCAAAGACTTTTGCTGCAGGCATTACTGGGTATTTTTTTATTCCGGCTGTTTTTACTGGTGGGACTGCGCCATACCAGTGCGGGCGAGGCGGGGTTGCTCACTGGCGCTGCCCCGGCCTTTACGGCCTTGCTGGGTCGTTTTTTTCTGCAGGAATCCTTAAGTCCGGCGCGCTGCCTGGGCATTGGCTGCACGGTAGCCGGCATTTTAACACTCCAGGGGGTATGGTCTGCCGGTGTTGTCTTGGCCGGCAACCACCTGACAGGTAATTTACTGGTGCTCTGCGCCGCCCTGAGCGAATCCCTGTTTAACCTGTTATCCCGCAGCAGCAGCAAAAATGCCGCCGGCCAAACACGGCTTGGCCATCCCGCTGTCTGGACCACCCTGGTAGTAGGTGCGGCCTTTTTGCTTTGCTTTGGTTTGGCAATAGCCGAGAGCCAGGCCGCTGCGCTTTTGTCCCTGCCGCCAAGCGGCTGGGCAGCGTTAGCCTGGTATGGTCTCTTTGTTACCGCGCTGGCCTTCATTTGCTGGTATCAGGGGATCAAACGCTGCGACGTGGCCGTGGCAGCGGCCTTCTCCGGCCTAATGCCTTTGACGGCACTTATTTTATCAGCAGTACTGCTCAATGAGCAAGTAAACTGGAACCACTGGCTGGGGGGATTACTAATCGTGCTCGGTATGTGGCTGCTGACTGACGCGAAACTTTTGAATCAGATTTTGCAGCTCCTGGGCCAGGTGCGAAAGACTTTGGCTGGCTGAAGCCATCTCCGCCAGCGCCGCTGCCTGTTCTTCCGTGGCGGCGGATACGGTCTGCGCTTCGCCGGCGGCATTTTTGCTCAGCGTATCAATGTCTTGGACTGCCGTTACAATCTTTTGGCTGCCCTGTTCCATAAGCTGAATTTTCCCCGACATCTCCTGTACCTGGCCGGATACCTGCATGATCAGATCGGCAATATCACTAAATGCCCGACCAGCCGTATGCACAACCGCTGCGCCGAGCTTAACCTCCCGTGTGCCCTCACTCATAGCAATTACAGCCTCATCGGTATCCTTTTGTATGCCGCTGATCAACACGGCGATCTGCTTGGCGGCCTCCTGGGATTGTTCGGCAAGTTTGCGGACTTCATCGGCGACAACGGCAAAACCCCGCCCCTGCTCACCGGCTCTGGCAGCTTCAATGGCAGCATTAAGGGCCAGAAGATTGGTTTGGCCGGCTATACCGGCTATCGTCTCCACAATCTGGCCAATTTCTTTGGACCGTTCGCCAAGTCTGGCGACGACCTGCGCCGAATTATTAACCGTGTTTTCGACCATCGTCATTTGACTAACCGCTTGATCGACTGTTTTGCCGCCGGCCTGCGCCGTTGCGGCAGCCTGCGCAGCTTGTCCCGCTACCTGGGAACTGTTGGCGGCAACCTGCTGCAGGCTTGTTGCCAGTTCAGCCACCACACCGGCTGTTTCATTGACAGAATTCATCTGCTGCCCTGCCCCCAGCGCTATGCCGGTAATAGAGCCTGCGACCTGACTGGCAGCCTGTGCGGACTGCTCGGCGCTGGCAGTGAGCTGTTCGCCTGCAGCTGCAATGTGTTCTGCTGATTGCGTTACCTTGGCAATAATGGCCCGCAGGTTGTCTGCCATGCCATTTAAGCTGCCCGCCAGGCGCCCCAGCTCATCGGCGGAACACACCGCAAAGCGCACAGACAGGTCGCCTGTGGCAATTTTTTCGGCCCCCGCCATCAAAACCTGGATTGGCCGGCTGATTTTCCTATTAAATAACCAGGCCAGGACCAGGACCAAGATAACGACAGCGGCCACAAAGACGGCAATATTGAGAACAATCACTTTATTCAGCTCCTGATAGGCTTCCGCGGCCGGGTAGACAGCAACCAGCTGCAAACCCGTATTGCCAACAGGCACATAAGCGACAAAATTGTCGGCGCCAAAAAGACGGTCTCTGCGCACAGTCACCGTCTGACTGTTGTTATTGATAATTTCCGTGCCAAGCCGGCTTACTTTAGGGTCCTGGTCGTCGGTGATTTTTTCTTGCAGGTTCTTTTCCGTCTGCCTGTGCGCCAGGAAGGTGCCATCTTTGCCGACAATAAACGCATAGCCGGCCTGGCCGATTCTTATATCCCTTATATAATTGGAAAACTCATTAAGGCCAATATCAGTGGTGGTAACACCAACTACCTTATCCCCTTTGAGGATCGGGCTGCTGGAAGTAATCATGGGCATTTTAGAAACAGCATCCTCATACGGGGCGCTCCAGACAACCTTTGCTTTCGCCGCCAGACCAGCCTTATACCAGTCGTATTGAAAATAGTCATATGCAGCGTTACTGTATTCCCAGGTGAGAACAACCTGGCCTTTATCATCCTTGTATTTATAGGGTCCATAATATTTACGGCCAGGTTGAAACGCATCGGGTTCAAACCAAAAACCCGCCCCCAGGATCAGCGGGTCGGAGACTATATACTTTTCTATAACACCCAGCAGCATGTCCGCATCATAATGAGGCATTGCGCCAATATTATAAGCCATCAGCTCGCTGTATTTCCCAATCTGATCAAAGCGGCCGCTAAGCTTATGTTCAATCTGTCCCGCCTGCTGATTAAGGTTTTCATAAACCTTGGTTTCCATGGTGCTTTTAAAAGAATATAAACTGATCCCGGCCTGAATACTCATAACAAGAGCAATGATTACCAGCATACCAATAATAAAAATAGCTTTTATACTTTGCAAAGGGTTCATCATCGTGCCTCCTCTTTTCCATTGATCCTGGTGATACAAAAGTGGCCTCATTGCGGTCTTCCTTGTAAACGGAACCTGCATTACAATCTTACACTATCAGCCGGCAATGAAATTTATCTTTTTGTTAAGAATTTATAAAAATATAGCGGCAGCTAAAAAACCCCCGGTTGCTATCCGGCTAGAGTGCAAGCCGCCGTCTGAGCCAATCCATAACTATACAAAAAATTACATAATTTTCCTTGACATTTCCCAGGTATAGTAGCATAGTAGAAATAAAGAGAAAATCGCAGGAGGTGCAGGGTATGTCGTCGGTGAATCTTGCTATTGCAAATACTGATTATCAGTTTATAAAATCAGCAACAGACAAAACACAGGCAACGCCAATTGCGTCAGGTTGGGAAACAGGCGCTGATGACAGGACCGACGATTTAAACGCGCGGATCGGCCCCGCCTATGTAGTAGAATTAAGCGGCAGCAAAAATACATTATCGAGCCCGCAACCGGACAGCGAATCGGCAGGGCTGGCTGCCATTGCCGCCGCCGAGGCCGCTCCCCTGATTCGCTCACAGACAGCGCAGCAGACAGGTATTGCCGCATTGGCCCAGTCCGCAGCGGCTCCGCAGGCATTGGTTGCCCAGTTAAAAGATTAATACCGGTTTGCAAATCCTGCTGGCAACAGCAGGATTTTTCCTGTCTAGTTCCTGGCAGCGCCTAAGCTGACAGGGCTTATGAGCAGAAACCGCTTACTTTCGGCTCATGCAAAAAGACTTCCCGGCCGGGCGGCCGGGAAGTCTTGCTCTCCAGACAAAAAATGATTTGTTGTTTATTACTGTAAGGCCTTAGCCAAATTGGCCAGATTCTCCCGCATAACCGATAGATAGTCTTTCCCCTGTTTCATTTCCTCGGCGGTCAGGTTCTCCAGCGGATTGAGCACCAGCAGGCCTGCTCCTGTTTCTTTGGCAATGGTTTCAGCCAGCTTGGGGCTGACCAGGGTTTCAAAGAATATGTATTTGACCTGGTGGGTGCGGCAAAAGTCAACGACCTTGGCCATTTTGTCAGGCGTAGGCTCGCTGTCCGGCGCTAACCCCATAATGCCAATCTGTTCCAGGTTGTACCGCTTGGCCAGGTAACCGAAAGCAATGTGGCTGGTAATAATATCGCGCCGGGTCGCCTTGGCCAGCGTGGTTTGATAGTCATTGTCAAGTTGGGCTAATTCCTGAATAAACCGTTCCGCATTCTTTTGGTAATAGTCGGCATTGGCAGGGTCTGCCTCACTCAGGGCCGCGGCAATGGTCTTTACCTCCTGCTGGGCATTGACCGGGTCAAGCCAGACATGGGGATCTGTCTCTGAATCATGCGCATGGTGCTCTGCCTTTTCATCCTGATCGTGATGATGGTCGTCAGCTTCGTCTTCCTGCTCATGCTCTTCCTGGTTGGCAAGCAGGGTGATGCCTTTACTCACCTCGACAGCTTTGACGGTCGCCAGTACGTCTTTACTCAGCAGTTTATCGACAGGTTCAAGCCCGGCGCCATGATAAAGCACCAGCTTCGCCGACTTAAGCTTGATAATATCCTGGGGCGTTGGCTCCCAGTCATGGGGTTCGGCCCCTGGCGGCATCAGCATGGCCAGCTCAATTTTATCGCCGCCCACCTGTTTGGCAAAATCATATACAGGATACACGGTCGCGAAAACCTTAATCTTATCAGGCGACGACTGGGTGGATTTTGTTTTGCCGCCGCAGCCTGCCAGCAGCACAGTCGCCCCCAACAGGCACATCAGGCCAATTTTTACAATACGTTTCATAAGTAACCCCCTTATATATGTGACCGCATCAGCCGGTCTTGCGGCAATCGGCACAATAGCCATAGAATTCCAGGGAATGAGCGGTAATTTTGAAACCGCCTCCCTCAGCCCTTGCCAGATCCTGTTCATGGATAGGGCAAAAATCCAGGCACTCGGCCTTGCCACATTGCAGGCATACCGTGTGGTGGTGATGACCGGTTACGGCAATCTCAAAGACATTGCCTTCCCGCCCTTTGGTCCGCACCTCATGCACCAGGCCGATATCAACGAGCAGGCTCAAATTGCGATAAACCGTATCCAGACTCATCTCGGGAAATTTCTGCCGTACCGCCTCCAGCACCTGCTGGGCGGTAATAAACTTGCCCCCTGCTTGCAAAGCCTCAATCACGACCCGGCGTTGTGGTGTAACCTTATACCCTTGTGCCCGCAGGGCAGCAATCCATTTTTCCATATACGTTACCTCTTAAATAATAATATTACTATTTACAATTATACTACGGTCGATCAGAATTGTAAATATTTAGTTAAATATATAATGAATTTTTGCAATGGGGGCCGTTAGCTGGTCTTTATGATTTGACAAAACAAATATGGCGGTGGTTAACATTACCACCGCCATATCTTCAGCAAAACCGGTGCGACTCCGTATTTACCTCAGCCGGTTAAAACAACCGGTCTGAGCCGTCAAGCATCGACCGGCAGCTTTCCCCTCCGCCCCCGGTCTGTTGTGCGGCCGCTGGCAGGGCGATTACGCAGACGGCCCGGCTACTGCCACACCTCGCCTTGCCGGTAGGAGGCCCAAACGGTTTCAAACCAGTCGTCTTCCTGCGGGACCGGCCGGACAGGAAGCCAGGAAAACAAGCATTGCCAATCGGGTTTTGCTTGTACCTGCACTTCACAAATCATATTCATTAACCGGCCATCATCCATCACATACCGCTGTTGCTCCGGCAGTCCTGCCGCCGGCAAATTTCCCGCCGGCGCGGAAATAATATAAGACCCGCGGCTCTGCCCGCCCCTGTGTATATACTCCCGGATGGCCCCTAGATACGCAAACTGTGTCACCAGCATATCGTAGTAACGGAATGCGCCGGGAAGTTCATAAGGGGATGAAATATGCAGCCCTCGCGGGAAAGCCAGCAGCTCATTACGGCATTCGCTGACGGCAGCCTCCACCTCGGCCAGGCAGCGTACCTGAGCCCCGGCTTGCGTCATCCTGGTTTGCAGCCGGACTATATTGTCTTTAAGATTGCTCCTGACCCGGGTTGATGGCAGCAAGCCTTGGACAAGCTGCCATTTAGCTTCAACCTGGCCGGCAACCAACTGAATGAACTGATCGGCAGCAGGCGGTGCCTGCCGGTAGTTCCGGGTTATATATTCGGCAGCGCGGACGCCTCCTACCTGGGTGGCGTTCAAGGCCGAGCCGCCCGGGCGATATACGCCAAAAGAGCCGTTTACTTCGCCGACAGGGAAGAAATGGGCCAGATTGCTTTCCCACCAAATGTTGCCCAGCAGCCCGCCATTGCTGTGCTGGGCGCAGACTGCAATTTCCAAAGGTTCCTCTGCCAAATCTATACCGTGCTCACGGTACAATTCGATCGCCGGCATGTTCAGTTTACGCAGCCGTTCAATAGGCGTCCCCAGAAGAATTTCCGATTTGCTTATATAGGCAAACGCTTCATCAGACAGCAGAGAAAAATCAAACCGGCCGCCCTGCATCGCCGCGGAAGGGTTATACCGGTAATCAAGAAAAACTCTGCGCCCTTTGCAGGTTTCATTGTAGACCAGCAGATCAATCAGGGATGATCCGTAATTATCCAGCTTCCGCGGATCAAAAGGCCATTCATAGCCTTTTAGAAAAATAGCGGTAAGCATGCTTGCCTTATCAGGGAAGTATGCATCTAAGAATTCAGCAGCATTGCTGCCATCCTGCTCAGTCGAGATGTAACGGGGAATGACTTGCTGATAGCTGCCGGATACATTCCAGCGAAATTTGATCGAGGCCAGCCCATACTGGGACTCCGTCAAATTCACGCCCTTAACACCGGCTTCTAAGCCAATGCCTACAGCGCCGGTCTGGCTTTCAGGATACACTGAAGCTGCATAGATCCCAGCCGGGCCGCCGGTAGCATAAATAATGTTTGTGCAGTTAAAAAGCGTGATTCCCCGGCCGGGCTCGTGCAGTTTAGACATATCAAGCGCTATGAGTCCCACGGCGGCTGCCTGGTCAGTCAAAATCCCAATCACCAGGCACTGGTCAAATATCCGAATCCCTTTCCGCCGCACCTGGCGCTCTAACTTTTCTGTCATAACCCTGGAGGTATAAGGCCCGAGCGAAGTGGCCCGCTGGCGGGGATCATGGTCGGTCTTGTAACCAACATATTCGCCATAGCGGTTATGGGGGAAATCCACACCGATATCAATAAGTTTATAAAAACACCGGGTAGACAAAGCCGCTTCCACAAGCGCCACGTCGCCATGCCGTCCGCCCCCGCGGTAGAGGGTTTTGGCCATTTCTGCGACCGAATCGGCCGTGGCCCCGGCCAAGGTCAGCTTGTAGTAGGTCTGTTTGTCGGAACCGGTATTCCGGGAAGTTCCCATATTCATTCCCTCAGTAACAATGGCCACGTCTTCCTGACCGAGACTGTAAACATGATCGGCCGCATTAAGTCCGGCCGCGCCGGTTCCGACGACTACCGTGTTTAAGCTCCAGACATCAATTGCCACATTATTTACGGTAAGCTGTTCCAATCGCATCGCCAGCCTCCTTTAATTTATTAAGACCTGTTGTTTCCCTGGCGGCAGTTAATGAATGAAATAAATTATCCGCATCAAACATGTTCGCCAGGACGGTCTGATTCAACGGCCGGCTTGCCTTGACGCCCCTCCCGGTACAGGGGCAGATACACCTTGCTGTCACGGAGCACACACCCGGTTTTGCCGCCATCGCGCATCATAAAGGTGCACTTGCTGCAGGCCAGGCAAACTTTTTGCGCGTTCATCCCGCCTGTCTTCATGATATCTGCGGCATAATCAGGATAAGCAAACGACTGACGGCCGAAGCCGGCTACATCAAACCAGCCCTGTTCAATGCAGCCGGCAGCCACATTCGCCCCGAACTGCCGCAGCCAGCTCAAGCCACTGCCAACAATTTTGAGTTCAGGCACCGCTTGCTTAATGGTCCGCGCAGCAGCCAGCAAGACGGCTGTATTTTCGAGCTGATGGCAGGGTGGTATATAAGTTCCAAGATCATAAGGTCTGTTAACATGGGGATTGTAATACGGATTGCCGCAGGTCACATTGAGCAGTGTAAGACCTTTCTCATACAATAATTGCGCCAACCGGACAGGCTCGCTGAAATCAGGTATATGAAAATCCCGGCGGTCAACCCCCCAGCCGTACGGATAGGGAACCGCATCATACACATTCAGTCTGGAGGCGATCGTAATCCGGCCGCCTGCCGCTGCCCGGATTTTATCAACAATATTGCAGATAAACCGCGTACGGTTTGCAAATGCGCCGCCATAAATGCCTTCCCGGGTATGGGAACCCAATAACTCATTGATAAGGTAGCCGTGGCACGCCTTGACATCAACCGCGTCAAAACCAGCCTCAGCCGCCAGGACAGCGGCCTCAACATACCGGTCTTCCAAAGCTGCCAGCTGCGCATCGGTAATAATACTGTATTGCTCAGGCAAAAAGCGGTCCAGGTGAGGATTCTTACAGGCAATAATGGGAGCCGGACCGGCTACAGGCTTACTGTAACGGCCAGAATGGGTAAGCTGCAGCACCGTATATGGACGGAAATCCTCGTTAAAAGCTGCCCGGGCTTGAGACAGGGTATTGCTAAGCAGGGACGTAAATGCTGCCAGCGTATTGCCGTTTATACTTAGCTGCCGCGGATTGGCCCGGCCTTCCGGCACTACTGCTGTGGCTTCAACCCACAACAGGCCCGAGCCGCCCTGGGCAAAGCGGGCATAGCGGCGGGTTGTAAGCTCAGCGGGCTCACCATTCTCTTTGCCGTCGCAACCTTCCATCGGATTAACCGCCATTCGGTTGGGAAGCTTCCTTGGGCCGATTACCAACGGCTGCACCAATACGCTGGTATCATCCGCAACGGGAATATCCACATTAAGCTCATGGATATCGGCCATTAACGCCGCTAATGTTTTATAATTAAATCTTTTATGTGCCGCCATATTATCGCCTCATTTATCATGGATTTTTGGGCAATTATGTGAAAAAATTGCTTATCAGCCGCTGTTATAATCTTTGAATATGATAACCGCCGTCAACATTGATTACCTCGCCGGTAGAGTAGGCCAGCCCCCCACTGCCTAAGACCATAACCGCCCGGGCTATATCCTCCGGTTTCCCCCACCGTCTGATAGGAGTAATCCCATTGTCAATTAAAGCCGAATATTTAGTATGCACATTTGCGGTCATATCCGTGTCAATAATCCCGGGTCTGATTTCATAAACCAAAATATTTTCCCCGGCTAGGCGGTCGGCAAATAATTTGGTCATCATGCTTACACCGGCCTTGGATATGCAATATTCACCGCGGCTGGTGGAGGATGTATAGGCCGACATCGATGAAATATTGATAATGACCGGTGAAAGCCCTTGATATTTTTGCTTAGTTTTAATCATTTCCTTAGCTACCAATTGTGTAAGGAAAAAGGTACCGTAAATATTGATTCCGAATACGAAATCCATACTCTCCTCGGTTACAGCCAGCAGATCCCCTCTTACCTTGGGGCCTACACCGGCATTATTAACCAACAGGTCAATGCGTCCGAATTCATCCATAATCCGCTCAACAATCATTTGCCTGTCCTGTGCCCGAGAAATGTCGCCCTGAATATATAAAACCGGATTGCCATAGCCGCCTACCTCAGCCACCGCTTCCCTGACCTCTGTCCGGGGCTGCCGGGAATTCATCACTACGGCGTATCCGTTTTTGGCCAATTCACTGGCAATCCCCTTGCCGATCCCTTTGGATGACCCGGTAACTACCGCAACCTTTGCTTCAATCATTCAATCTCGCTCCCCCCATTATACCGGATTCGTTTTTCCTATGCTGTGAACCACCTTTATAATAAAACTAGTAAACCCAGGTCCATAGCCAGTTGTATGTCATGGTTTCATATAATTCCCATTGCCTGCGGATAAGTTCCGCATCGCCTTTGATTTCGCCCAGTTCCTGTTTTTTTAGCTCCCAGGGGGTTACCATACCCTGCGGTTTGCGTTCCGGCACCGGCAATGCCGCTTGTGGGCCGGTTTTAACCGGCGCTGTAACCGACTTATCATACCAGCCGTATTCCATGACGGCGTCGCATACGGCTTGATAGTTTTCCGGCCGCGTATTATAGGGAATCGAGCAGGCGCCATTCATGATATAGCCGCCGCCGGGCCCCAGTTTTTCACACAATTCCCTGACCTTGGCTTTAATTTCCCGGGGGGAGCCGAAGCACAGCAGTGAATCGGGCAAACCACCGGCAATGCACTGATGATGGCCAATCTCGGCTTTGGCCTTAAAGATATCCCCTTGACTGTCAATATCACACAATACACTGCCCTTCGGTAACTCCAGCATATGATGCCAGTGCTTGCTCCAATCGCCTTCAAGGTAGGCACGGATCTTGTATCCGGCTTTAATAATGATCTCACAGGTCTTTTTAAAGGACGGCCAATAAATGGCATCAAACTGTTTAGGAGACATAAACATTGGTTTATGGGTGGGTACAAGAACCGGATAACGTTTTAGCGGATCACCGGAGGCAATTGCCATATTGGCCATAATATAGGCAAGTGAATCACAGGCTGCCAATACTTTATCCGGCATGCGGCGTGCATCCAGCAAGGCTTCCTTGATACCGCGCAAGGCGTCTGCCAACGCGTCAAACGGGGCCAGAAATCCGCCCATGATAGGGGCCGGCATACCGTAATGGGTCTGCATATGCACAGCTTTGCCGCGCATAAAAGTCCCGAAGGCCGCCTGGGCCATCCCGGCTTTGAAAAATGCCGTATACGCCCGTTCCGGACCTTTATTCATTTCACTAAAAATCCGCGGGAGAAAGCGTTGAAATAAAAATTGATTCGGGTCGTTAATCAACAAGTTGTATTCGTCAGCTTCCATATTTATCTTTTCAACGAATTGGAACTGAACATTTTTACCCAGCTCCCGGCCGGGGAGATTATATGTTTTAACCCCTAAGATGTCATGGATGGGGGCAAAAATACGCCCGGTGCGGAGAGTATCGGTTGCGGGAAAATCGCTGGCAAATACCGCTTCGGACTGAAGCCACTTATCGGTATCATATATAAATTCCTGCTTGGTATTGCCCGAATAGACTTCGGCAAAGTAGTTGCTGCCGGACGAGAGCGGTATCCGGTCGGTAGGTTCTAACGCTATAGCAGCCTGGTAACGGCCCAATCTTGCTTCATATAAGTTTTGCATGTTGTCAGACATATGGTCATCTCCTTACTTTCCTCACATTAATGAGTCTTGGCCCCCAGCTGCTTGCAGATACTCTTCCAGCTGCCGCCTGGTGGGATAGCCTTCGGCATCGCCATGAACAGTGACAGCCAGGGAGCCAATGGCATTACCGCGGGCAACCGACTGCTGCAGGCTTAATCCTTCCGTAAGCCCTGACAGCACACCAACAGCAAAGCCATCGCCGGCCCCTACCGTATCTACCACCCGCCTGGCAGGAAAGCCTTTGACATAACCCTCATTGACAATGTGATTGCCTTCACGCTGAGAGTAAAAGGCGCCGTCCGGGCCATCTTTCATAATCACATAGCGGTTGCCGGCCTGATGCAGATACGCCTTTACCTGCTCCCATTCGCCTGTCCCGAGCAGGATTTCCGCCTCGTTTCGCCCCGGCATAATCAGGTCTGAGAGTCCGGCCAGCTTAAGCAGGACGTCTCTGGCCTCGGCTTTACTCCACAGTTTTAATCTGATATTAGGGTCAAATGTAACCAACGCCCTTTTTTTCTTGGCAATGGCTACTGCTTTTAGCAAGGTTTGCCGGCAGCTTTCACCAAGGGCCGGAAAAATTCCGGTAACGTGCAATAGCCGAGTACCGGCAAAATCCTTGTCTGCCACCATAGCAGGAGCTATATGACTAGCCGCAGAACCCTGACGGTAATAAAAGACCTTAGGGTCACCGATTTCATTGCGTTCTTTGACAAGCAGTCCTGTAGGATACTGCGGCAGTATCTTCACGCCGGAGGTATCGACGCCCTCGCCGCGAATCGTATTGCGGATATAGGTGCCAAAAGGGTCATCGCCAATCGCGCTGATCCAGCCAACGTCATGGCCTAACCGGGCCAGGCCAATCGCTACGTTGGACTCGGCCCCGGCGATTTTGCGGGTATAACTGGTAACAAACTGCAACGAGTCATTTTGGTCGGCTACCAGCATGACCATACTTTCGCCAAGAGTAAGTATCTGCGGCAAAGCGGCGCCTCCTTTAGATTTATGCTAAGTTTTGGGCCCAACAATGATCTTTATCTTTAATCCCTGGCGGTAATTTCGATCCCTTTTGTTTCCGGCAGCAGCATAACCAGGCCGGCGGCTACAAAATAAGCCAATGCCGCTACGCCCATCGCCATATCAAACCCGATTTTGGGGATAAGAACCGGAATAATCAGGGGACCAATAAAGACCGAGGCCCGCCCCAGGTTATAACAAAAAGCAGCGGCCGTGCTCCTTATATCTGTCGGGAACAATTCCGCGAACAAAGCCCCGTAGCCGCCGTAATAACCGGTGAAAAAGCCGAGCACTATGCCAATTACAGGCAAGTAGGCCACTCCACCATGGGTTACGGCGAAAATATAGACAGGGAGCATAATGCCCATTGCCGTTGTAAAAATGGCGAATAACCGTCTGCGGCCATATCTGTCAGACCAGTAGCCATAAACAATATAGCCGAACAAAGCACCGAAACTATTCCATAACATAAATTCGGCCCCCTTGGTTATGCCTAAACCCAGAGTTTTATCCATGTAAGTCGGGATAAAAGTAAATACTGTCCACCAGCCGAATTGCCCAAAAATGGATACCCCTAATCCCAGCATCGCTATTTTAAAATGCTCTTTCCGAAAAATCTTTACAAGCGGAATACTGTCATTGGCGGCAACAACCTGCGCCTGTTCTTTTTTCTTTCTCCGATTTTCCAGCCAAACCGGTGATTCTTTCAAGAATAACAGTACGCTGACAAATACTATCACTGAGGGTATCGCCGTGGCGTAAAACATAGCCCGCCACCCATAATGAGGAATAATGTTAAAAGCAAACAGGGCTGAGCAAAACAGACCCAGACTCCAGCCTGAGGCCAAAACGCCAATTGCGTTGCCTCTGGATGCGGCCGGCCATGTTTCCGATACCAGGGCAACGGCGGCCGGCCAGAATCCGCCGACGGCAAAACCAACCAAAGCGCGGTACACATATAATTCATTAAGTGAGTTTGCCGTTCCGCATAGTAAGTTAAACAGTCCGTACAGCCCTATGCATAGTAATATAGTAGGTTTACGGCCAATCTTGTCACCAACATTGGAGATAATAAGCCCGCCAATGGCTGTGGCAATTAAAAAAACAGAAACAACACTAAAAGCTTCAGCAAAAGTAATATGCAGATCCTGGGTAATCGAAGGAATGACGTACGCATAGATAGTGGCATCCATAGCATCAAAGATATAGGCTCCCAGCAGGGTAATCAAAGTTACCCCATGAACTTTGAAGGCTTCACCGAATTTCATAGAATGTGCAACCGGCGTTTGGCTTGAGCTCATTTTCATCCTCCCAATTCCTTGTCCTTCTCGAAAAATTAGCTATGAAAACGTTTGCAGAATGGATTAAAAAAATAACTACAAATTTTTAAGTACTAAATCCCCTCTTTCCGGACGGTGTTGTTTAGCATTTGACGGTATGCCGAATGACAAGTTCAGCCGGAAAAACATCCATTTTGGGCGGAAGCTCGCCATTGCCGTCAATATGTTGAATAAGCCGCTGGCAGGCTCTCTGCCCCATTTCATAAAACGGCTGCGCCACCGTAGTCAGCAGCGGAATTACCATGCGGGCCGGAGCAGAATCATCAAAGCCAATTACTGAAATATCGCCCGGCACGGAGAAACCGGCACCGACAATCGCCTGAATAGCGCCGATAGCCTTAGGGTCACTGGCGGCAAATACAGCCTCCGGCTGCTCCTGACAGGTCAGCAGTTTTTTGACAGCCTGGCCGCTGTCCTCCCGGCCGGATATATCATGAATAATCAGATTTTCCTCCAGCGCGGCGCCCGCTTTCGCTAACGCTTCCCGGTAGCCGCGGAAGCGCTCCTGATATAATAAAATATCACGCGGGCCATTGATGAAAGCGATACGGCGGAATCCTTTTGCCAATAAAAATTCGGTTGCGGCAAAGGCGCCGGCAAAATTATCGAGGACAACGGCATTGGACAGCTGCTCCGGCTTCCTTATTAAAAAAATGTGGGGAAAGCCTTCTTTTTGCAGAGTAAGCAAGTGATTCGTCCCGGCCCGCGCAGTACAGAAAATAAAGCCGTCAATTAATCGCCGTCTCAAGTTTTCGATATAAAACTTTTCTTTTTCCACATCTTCGTTGGTATTGCAAACTACCACAAGATAACCATTTTTTGCCGCCGTATCTTCGATACCCTGAATAACCGCAGGAAATACCAGGTCCCTGACATTCGGCAGAAATAAGCCAATCGTCTTAATCCGGGCCCCTTTTAAAACCTGAGCCATAGCATTAGGCTGGTAATTCAATTCTTTAATCGCCGCCAGCACTCTTTCCCTGGTAGCCGGAGTAACCGGAATCTTTCCGCTTACAACCCGCGACACAGTGCTGGGCGAAACACCCGCAAGCTTGGCAACATCTCTGATATCACTCATAACAAACTCCTGATATGTGTTGAATAATATTTTTGAAAACGTTTCTGCAAACCTTTTCACAGATACTATTCAACATGATACTAAAAACTCCTGCTGAACTGATAGACTTTTTTAAATATTTTATCATTATGGTTATCCCGGCTGTTCAGATTAAGCTTTCCGGATGTGCGCAGCTAGGAATATAAAATCAACTCACCTGACTTTTGCCAGGTGAGTTGATTTTTAGTTAACAATATATCAACCGGAGCGGTCGGCCGCTTGCTTTTTCCTTCCGGTCAATTTAGCTGCAACCCATTCCACAACCACAAATAATACGGGGATGAGAAAAATGCCCAAAGCCGTGGCAATCGTCATGCCGCCGACAACCGCAGTGCCCATTGCCTGCCTGGCGCCGGCCCCGGCGCCGCTGGCCAGCGCAAGCGGCAGGCAGCCGATAATAAAGGCAAAGGAGGTCATCAGAATCGGCCGCAGCCGCAGGGAGGCGGCCTCGACCGCGGCCTTAACCGGTTCCATTCCTTTATCTACCCTGACTTTCGCAAATTCGACGATCAAAATTGCATTTTTAGCGGCTAAGCCGATGAGCATAATTACCCCGATCTGCATATAGACGCTGTTTTGCAGATTCATAACATATTGGGACAACAAAGCCCCAAAAATGCCGGTCGGCACCGAAAGCATGACCGCATACGGAATGCTCCAGCTCTCATACAGCGCTGCCAGGCATAAAAAGACAAATACCAAGGCTAGGGCCAGAATCTGCATAGTCGTGCTGCCGGCCTTCTTTTCCTCCCGGCTTTGTCCCGACCATTCCACATTAAAGCCGGCCGGCAGCGTTTCCTTAGCCAGTCTCTCCATGGCAGCCAGGGCCTGGCCTGAGCTGTAGCCTTCGCCTACGGAGCCATTGATCGGAATGCTGCGGGCGGCATTGAACCGGGAAATAATGGACGGTCCGGTAGTCAGCTTCGGTGTCAGCAGAGTATCTAGCGGAACCATGGTGCCATTGGCTGACCGGACATTAATAAACCGCGTCATGTCCGCTTCATTGCGGAACATCGTATCGGCCTGCATAACCACTTTATAGGTACGGTTAAACATATTGAAGTCATTTACCTGGGTACCGCCGAAATTGACCTGCAAAGCCGTAAACACATCATTTAGGGCAATCCCCATATTTTTCACCTTTTCCCGGTCCACTACGAATTCATAACCGGGAGAATCACTTTTATAGGTGGAATATACCGCCGTTACCTCCGGCAGCTGATTGGCAGCCAGGACAAAGTCCCTTGTAATCGTATCCAGTTCTTCCTTGCTGTGGCCGGACATATCCTGCAGTACCAGCGTAAACCCGCCTACCATGCCCAGACCCGGCAAAGAGGGAATATTAAAGGCCATAATTGAAGCTTCCGGCACTTGTTCCCCGCCGGCCATCACCTGATTAACGAGAGCATCGATCTGGGTGGCCGGGTCCCTGCGCTGGCTCCACGGCTCCAGCCCGGCAAACAGGGTTGCCGCATTGGCTTTGGCCCCGTTTGACAACAGGTCAAAGCCGACAACCCAAATGACCTTCTCAACCCCCGGCAGTTGTCTGATTTCTGCAGCCAGCCGGTCGGTTACCGCTTGGGTCCTGTTCATGCTGGCCCCCTCCGGCAGATTGACAACCGCCGCAAAAAATCCCTGATCTTCATCCGGTATAAACGTGGTCGGCACAATTTTGTACAAGTACACCGTTCCCACCAGGATGATCAACAGAAAGATGCAGCAATACTTGGCTTTGGCGATTAATGATTTTACCGTTTCACTATACGCGCTGGTAGTCCGGTCAAACCAGTCATTAAACCGGCCGAATAATCTGCCCATAATCCCCGCCTGGGCCTGTTCCGCATGGGGTTTCAGCAACATGGCGCACAGCGCCGGGGTCAGCGATAAGGCGACAAAAGCGGATAACGCCATCGACACCGCAATGGTCAGGGCGAACTGACGGTACAGAACACCCACCATGCCGCCGATGAACGCAACCGGAACAAATACGGCAGCCAGCACGAAGGCTATGGCAATTACCGGCCCCGACACTTCGTCCATGGCCCGTTTCGTGGCTTCCAGCGGGGTCAGTTTATTGTAGCGGATGTGATGCTCGACCGCTTCAATAACGACAATGGCATCATCGACAACCAGGCCGATGGCCAGCACCATTGCAAACAGAGTCAGGGTATTGATCGAAAAATCAAGCAGTATGAAAGCGCCAAAGGTGCCGATCAACGATACGGGCACGGCCAGCATCGGGATCAGGGTTGCCCGCCAGCTTTGCAGAAAAATAAAGACAATGATCATAACCAGGGCCATGGCTTCCAGAAAGGTTTTGACCACCTCGGACATGGATTCCGCAATATACTCGGTAGTATCAAAGATAGCCCCGTATTGCATATCTGGCGGAAAATCGCCCGCTGCCGCCGCCATAGCCTGATTTACCCCTTGAATGGTATTCATTGTGTTGGCGTCACTGGTCAGCTGAATGCCCACCGCTACCGTATTGGCGCCATCCTGTCTGGCCGAATAATTTAATTCTTTGCCGGCATTCTCAATGCGCGCAATATCCCGCAGATAAACAAAAGAGCCATTGGGCTGGGCCTTGACAATAATGTTTTCAAAATCGGCGATACTGACTAAACGCCCCTGCACTTTCGCCGTATATTGAAATTCCTGCGTTTGGGGTGCAGGCATGGCACCGATGGTGCCGGCCGGCGCCTGAACATTCTGTTCGCGGACAGCCTCAACCACATCGTTCACCGTTAACCCCAGCTCGGCCATGCGGTCGGGATTAATCCAGATGCGCCGGGAAAAATCGGCTCCCAGCACCATAACATCGCCGACACCGTTAACCCGTTTAATTACATCCTTCAAATAGACATTGAAATAATTAGTCAAAAACGTACTGTCGTAAGTACCCTTGGGCGAATAGATGCTCAGCATCATCGCCATGTCGGAAGACGCTTTTCTGGTGGTGATGCCGGCCTCAGTCACCTCGGCCGGCAAGGAGGCGTTAGCCTGGGCGACACTGTTCTGCACCTTAACGGCAGCAATATCGCCATCGACTCCCAAATCGAAGACAACCTCCAGGCTGTAGGCGCCCGAGTCATCGGAGTTTGAACTCATATAGTTCATGCCCTGTACGCCATTAATCTGCTCTTCCAAAACCTGGGCTACCGTCTGGTTGACCACCTCGGCGTTCGCTCCGATGTACGCTGCCGAAACCGATACCGTCGGCGGCTGAATCTGCGGGTACTGGGCGATGGGGAGATTCAGCCCGGCAATCGTTCCTGCTACGACAATCATTATAGAAATAACAATGGCAAAAATTGGCCGTTCGATAAAAAATCTTGCCACAATGGTCACCTCCTACGGGTTAATCGATAACGCCAGCTCGGCCGGAGTGACGACAGTCACGGCAAGCGCCGCTCCTTCCCGCACCTTTGTCAGCCCTTCCACAACAACCGTGTCATTCACTGTCAGCCCTTCCCTGACAAGATAGTAGCTGCCCACCTTTTCCCCGAGGCTGACCGGCCGGGGCTCTGCCTGATTTTCGGCATTGACAACCATGACCAGCGATTGATCCAATATCTGCTGCACAGCCCGCTGGGGAACCAGCACCGCCGCCTTTATCGGCAGGCCGGCAATTTTAACCCTGGCGAACATACCTGGAATCAGAATTCCCTCAGGATTGGCAAAAGCGGCTTTTAACGTCAGGGTGCCGCTGTTGTTGGTCAAGCCCCGGTCCGCCTGCGTGACTTTCCCGCTCAACGGATACACGGCCCCATTGCTTAAGGTAATTGTCACGTTGTCGCCCCAGCCGCTGCTGGCAACATCGTTTTGCGCAACCTGCCGCAAGGTAAGGTATTCGTTTTCGCTCATATTAAATTCTACAAACACCGGGTCCAAGTCGCTCACCGTAACTAACGTCGTACTCCCGGCCTGCACATAAGTGCCCACAGCGACAGCGTTTACATCAACACGCCCGTTGACCGGGGAAACAACCAGGGTGCTGTTTACATCATCCTGCGCTTTTTTTACGAGGGCCCGATAGGAAGCCACGACCGCTTCCTGCTGCCGCTCGGTCGCTTTCTGGGTAGTCAGGCGCTGCTCCGGAATCGCGGCCGCATCTAGCAAGCTTTGATAGCGCTCCGTGTCAATCCTGGCATTTTCCCAATTAGCCTCGGCTTGTGCCAGCTGCGCCTGGGCGGAAAGCAGTGTGCTTTCATATTGAATGCTGTCGATACGAAACAAGGGCTGCCCGGCGGTAACGATATCGCCGCCGTCAATCAATTTTTCAACAATACTGCCTGACACGCGCGCCTGAATTTTGACTTCATTTTTGGCCTGCACCTGCCCCGCATACTCATTGGTTAACTGAATATCCTGCTGGATAACCTTTACGGCTTTAACCGGCACTGCTGTCACCTGCGCAGTCTCTGGCCGGCCGCCGCAGCCGGCAATAATTAACATCAGCATTAACGCGCTGATCCCTGCCCAGCAGCCTCTCCTCCTATTTACTGAAAACACGGCTTTAACCTCCCCATTTGCTTAACTAAAGGAAGAGCAGCCTTTTTGTGCCGCTCTGCCAGCTTACGGTCTCCCAGAATTGACCATTTTTACTTTATTGAGTTATTATAAAGTATACAGTAACTGAATAGTCAAGAGGAGAGGGTGCAGGATGAATGAGTTTTTGCAAAAACAGTTTACTACCGGACAATTTGCCGCTATGTACGGCATTAACAAACGAACCCTGATGTATTACGACAGCATCGGTTTATTTAAGCCCGCTGTGGTAACAGAAAACGGCTACCGTTATTACACAATTGCGCAAACTACATTATTTGATGCGATTCAGTTACTGCGTAAACTCCGGGTGCCTTTGGCAGAAATAAAAAAACAATTGACCCACTATACCCCGCAGTCTTTACTGGAATTCCTCCATAAACAGAATCAACGGCTGACAGAGGAAATTTCCGAGCTGCTGTGGCTGCAAAAGGTGGTGCAGAATAAAATCGGCACTATGGAGGCCAAACTGACGATTGATCCCGCCAAAATTGAGATTTTAGAACTTCCCCCCCAGGCCATAGTGGTCAGCGAATCGATTGCCGGCATGGCGGTTGAAAAAGCGATGAAAGTACTCACTGATTTTATGTATGACTGCTATCATGCCCACAGCTACAGCGGCTATCCGGGCGGTTATATGCTGGCGTCAGAGCATTTGCAACAGGGAAATTCCAGTGCCAACGCTTTCCATCAGATTACCCATTGTTTTTACACGGTCGATGAAAAAAAAGCACAAGCCATACATTGTGGCCATAAGCCTGGCGGTCGTTACCTGGTAGGCTATTACAAGGGGGACTGGCCGCAGATACAGCAGGCCTTTCAGCAGCTGGCAGACTATGCAGCCGTCCACAGGCTTACCTTTACCGGCCACGGCTATATTGAAAACACCCTCGACGACATTGCCACCTCTGTAGAACCGTTCTATTGCGAAGCCCGGATATCCGTTTTACTGGAAACTTGAGGCCTCATTGCCGGAATAGCTGGAATTAATTAATAATTATAGCTGGCTTTTACCCAGACTGTGCGGCCAGGCTCATTCACTCGGAAGGAAGAATCTATGCCCAGGGCGGGAATCGGCACGCCTGACCGGCTAATGAATTCAGCGTAATCCTTGTCAAATATATTATCAATACCGGCGGCGAAACTAAGTTGTTTACTGGCTTTATAAGCAATATTGGCGGCAAGAATACCGAAACCGCTGCTTGCACCAAGATCATGGCCGATCTCGCTGCCGTTGTTCAAATCATACCGGGTTTGCGACTGAACGCCCCGCCACAACAAACCGCCTGCCACTCTAGCATCGCTATACTTCAGCCCCAGCGTTCCTTCCAGCGGTGGAATTTGGGCCAGTGGCTTATGATCGGTGTCATTATTGCCGCGTACATAAGCAAGCGAAGCCGTTGCCGTCCAGCGCCGGCTCAGGGCATAGGCAAAATCGACTTCACCGCCATATAATGCCGCGTCTATATTTTCCACTGCTGCCTTTTTATTTTTAAACAGGATGAAATCGTGGATATCCGCATAAAACAAAGACAGGCTGGTGTTTAATTTACCGGAGCGATAGATGAGACCGGTGTCAAGCTGGGTATTCTTTTCTGGCTTAAGAAAAAATTTTACTTTTCTTTCCCAATAATCAGCCGGTCTCTGGGCGTGGCCAAGACCGATGTAGGAGGTAGCCGGAGCCTTCTTATAATCATGCTCATAGCGCAGAAAAGCCCCGTATGTCCGGTCGTGCGCCTCTGCTCCCGCTGTTTCCTGCCTTGCAGCAAGGCTGTCGGTTCGCAATCCGCCTAAAAAACGGTCCTGTGGATTCAACTGCCGCTTAACTTCGCCAAACAGGCCATAATTAGTAAACGTCAGGTCCCGGGTCCACTTTCCATAGCCCATACCCATGTTGCTGCGGCCGCGGTGAGCATTTCGCTGATAATCCAGCCCCACTGCTGCCGTGGTTGCTTCCCCTAAAATCAAGTCGGCCGTTAAACGCCCGCCGTTTGTTGCCCGGTCTACTTCCATCGCCATTGCCATCATCCCCGGCCGGGGCCGTAATGAGTAGTTATCCATCACATGATCGATATAATTATGAAATGCTTTAAATTCCAGGCCGGCAACAACCGGCGAAATATTTTTTTTGACAAACCTGACGCTGTAGTCATTGCGGTCAAATTTAGGACCATCCATACCTTTACCGGCATAGGCAGCGTGGGCGTAACTCGTATCGGCCGTAAACTCATAGACCGTATCCCCATCCGGCGTCCAGCCAAAAATCCCGGTCACGCTGTTACGGGTATAAAAAGAATGGACTTTATTGCCCTTACCGTCTTCGTAGTCATTGGAATTTGCCCTGGTCCTTATGAAGCGCACATAACCAGCTGCATCGCCGGCTGTAATATCCAGCAATTCATCATCGCGGCCGGCGCTGCCGATAAGCACGCTGCTGCTGACCCTGATGCCGGCCTTGTCAAACCTTTCCGTATTCCTGGCAAAATGTACCGTGCCGGCAATATTGCCGCCGCCGTATTTAACGGTTTCCGGCCCCTTCAGAATGGTAATTTTGCTGTATGATTCAGGAAAAATATAAGCAGTGGTCGGGTCCATCCGGCCTGGACACCCCCCAAACTGATACGTGTCATCCAGCAGGATATTCAGCCGTGTTCCCCCTAATCCCCGGAAAACCGGATCGCCGCCGGTTCCTCCCTGCCGGGACAGGGAAAATCCGGGAACATTTTTCAAATAACCGCCTCCGTCAGCAGCCGGTACGGGCTGCCGCGGCGACTGGGGATCGGTTTCCACCAGCAAAGGCTTACTGACCGCCGGCGCGGTGACAACAATTTCTGCCAGCGTAAATGTTGGCTGTGCCGCTTCCGCTGTCAACGGTGGCTGAGTATTCGCTGCCAACAGCAATACGGTAGAAATAACAAGGGTCCGTACTTTTTTCATCAGCTCATCATCCTTTATCATTTTGCAATCTTGTTAGCATAAACCCGCTTACTTTACTAATCAGTTTATATGTGCAGGTAAATCGGCCCGTTGGCTGCGGCTTGTAACAGGCCTCCTTTCCTGCTTCCCCGGCCGAAGAATAGGGCGGCCTGAAAACGCCAAAAGCCAGGTGTTCCTGAGAACATCCCGGCCTTCAGTTTTTACCAATCAGCCAATATTCACTTTTCCTGTCAGTGATATTAATTATACGCCTTTACTTGGCAGCGGAATACTAGCCCCAAGTACTATCCTATTACCTGCAAGTACCAAAATGAGCAATTAACCTGTTGTTTATACTGGTTGTTCTGCCCGGGCCTTTCCCCAAACAGCCAGCAGCCGGCTAAATAGTACTTTTGGGTAGTATCAATAGTACTTTCGAACGGTAGACTATTGCAAAAAAATGGTTTATCATATATACATAGTTGATTAGCAAACAAGCTGAAGGCTACAAAGGTCCTGCGACCTTTGTAGCCTTTGCCGCTTTTCCGGCCTAACAGTAACGCCGGTGAAAGCCCGCTTCTGAAACTGTTGCCGTTAACGGCAGTTACAGTACATTTTACAACGAGGAGGTGTTAGTATGAAAAATCGTTTGCTATTGGTATTAACACTGATTTTATCTTTCACGTTAACTCCGGCCTACGCGCTGGCCGGGAACGCGGCCGGCCATGCATCTGGCGGCGCCGACGGCAATGTATCGATCCATCAGAAAATTGACGAATTGTTAAAATCGGTGCCGGCCAATCATTCCTTTATTGTCAGTCTGGAAAGTAAAACGGCTAGTGATCTCCTGCTGGATGTGCGCGCTGCCGAAAGCTTCCGGAAATCGCCGGGCAAAGAGGCCCTGCATGTGCCGCTCACTGCTTTGCATGACTATTTGCGGGAATTACCCCGCGACAGGCGCGTCTTGGTCATTGGCGACTCTGCAGTGGACGGAGCCTATGCCGTCTTTGTCTTACGCTTGCATGGCATAGACGGCTGGCTGGCCAAAAGCGGCGAAACGGCACAGGGCTGCCTGTTGGCAGAAGCTCATAAAAACCAGCATTGACAGGCGTTAATACCGCTAAAGGATGGCCGTACGGCCATCCCTTTATGCATTGTCCGGGCTGCCATAACCCCGGAAATTGATCTGACAGTTATGGTTACAACTATAAGACGGAGGCTTAGCAAATTGAAAACCTATTGCCTGACCGTACTGCTTATCGCTTTACTCCTGGCTGCCTTTCCCGCTGCCGCTTTTGCCGCCAGCCAGGAATTCATCATTATTAATGCCAGCGATTCCGACCTGTATGACTTGTCGATTAGGCCCGCAAACAGTGCCGCCTTGGGACCAAACACCTTGCAAGGGAGAGAATTACTAAGCGGCGAAAGTATACGTACTCACTTTCCCAATTATGATCCCGCCGTTTTGCAGTGGGATATTATGGGAATTACCTGTTGTGGCGAACAATTGAAGTGGCAGCAGCTCGATTTACAGGCAGCCCATAGTATCACCTTACGCGCCGGCGGCCTGGCCGAACTGAAATAATGTTACGTTATCACGCTTATCCGGGGAGGATCGCATGCATATTACTAAAATGAAATGGATTGCGGCCATTGTACCGGCGATCTGCATTGGCCTGTTTGAATTTGCCAGGCATAAATTCCTGCATGTTATTTCCATGGATTGGGGCAATGTTTTGGTCGCGGTATTGACAGGTGTCATCTTTATTGTGTTTTCTCACGGCATTTTCGCCTTAATGGAAAACCTGTACGGCAAGCTGCAGCAGGAAAAACAGGAAACTGCCGTACTGCAGGAACGGTACCGGATTGCCCGCAATTTGCATGATAGTATCGCCCAGTCATTATTTTATATGAATGTGAAAATAATGGAGATTGAAACTGCCTGGAAAAACAACCAGAAGCCCTTGTCAGCAATCAAGGAGCTGCGGGAAGCCATCCGGTTTTCCGATACGGAACTGCGGCAGCATATTTTTGCGCTGCAAACAGTCGCCCTGGAGGATAATATCAATCTCATCACCGCCATCCAAAAGCATTTGCGCCAGTATGAGGCCCAGACCGGTGCCAAAACAGAATTCATTATCAGTTGTGACAACGAAATTCCCTTTAATGCCTATGAGCGTAAACAGTTATTTCATATTTTTCAGGAATTATTATTTAATATCCGCAAGCATGCCGCGGCCACGCAGGTGAGTGTCAGCTTAAGCGAAAGCGACAAAGCTTTCACTATGACCATCGCCGACAACGGCAAGGGATTTGTAGCTGCGGCAAACTGCGGGCAAAAGAAATCTTTCGGTTATAAAATGCTGGAACAGGATATCCGCTCCATTGGCGCCGGTCTCAGCCTTACCAGTTTTCCCGGTGCCGGAACCACCGTAACGGTTACCAAAAATAAACAAAGGGGCTATCGTTGTGACCATTAAAGTGTTAATCGTTGACGACCATCTTTTGTCCCGCAAAGGCATCGCCAGCATTCTCGCCGCCAACTCCCTGTTCACTATTATCGGCGAGGCAACCAACGGAACAGAAGCCCTGGCAACAGCGAAACAGTTAATGCCGGATCTCATTCTTATGGACATTCGCATGCCCGACGGCGGTGGCCTGGAAGCTACCGGTAGGATCAAAGCCGCCATGCCCCATATAAAAATCATTATTCTCAGTGTATCCGACGATGTCCAGGACTTTTTTGAAGCTATTAAAATGGGGGCTCAGGGTTATTTGCTCAAAAATATGGAACCCGAGTACTGGCTGGACTATATTATCAGCATCGTCCAGGGGGAGGCACCGATCTCCCGGGTGCTGGCGACCAAAATCCTGCAGGAGTTCGCCGGACAAAAACAGGCGGTCCAGGATCACAGGCTTACCGAACGGGAGCACGAGGTCCTGCAGTTGATCAGCCAGGGGCTTGGCAATAAGGAGATCAGTGAAAAATTATATCTCAGTGAAAGCACGGTAAAAAACCACCTGCGTAATATCCTGGATAAGCTACATGTGCAGAACCGGATGCAGTTAATTGCCTTTGCTTATAAAAATGGCCTGATTGTTAGTTAAGCAGCGCCCACCAGCCCTAAATGCCACTCTTCCTGCTTTAGGTGTCCTAAGGGAAGCCGGCGGCGCCTGTGGCCTTTAGGGGTAGGATAAAGATTTTTTGTATCCCTTAGAGCATGGCCTGATAAATTATGATGGGGTAAAAAAATAATGCTCTGCAGCGTGCACACTGCAGAGCGCTTTTGTTATATTTATTCCTCGCCAAACAGCGGGGTTGACAGGTACCGTTCACCGGTATCAGGCAGAATAACAACAATGGTTTTGCCTTTATTCTCCGGCCGTTTAGCCAGTTCGGACGCTGCATGGAGGGCTGCGCCGCTGGATATGCCGACAAGCAGACCCTCGCTGGCAGCCGCATCTCTTGCCGTTTGATAGGCTTCATCTGTTTGGACGGTAATGATTTCGTCAATCAGTCCGGGTTTAAACACATCAGGAACGAAGCCGGCGCCAATACCCTGGATTTTATGAGGGCCGGGGTTGCCGCCGGAGAGTACCGGCGAGTCTGCGGGCTCAACAGCAACGATTTTCAAGCCTGGCTTGCGGTCTTTCAGGACTTCGGCGATACCGGTAATTGTGCCGCCTGTACCTACGCCGCCAACGACAATGTCAACGGCGCCGTCAGTGTCTTGCCAGATTTCTTCAGCCGTTGTTTTGCGGTGGATGGCAGGATTAGCCGGATTTTTGAACTGCTGCGGTATCCAGGCATCGGGGGTAGTGGCAACAATCTCTTCGGCCCGGGCAATAGCGCCTTTCATCCCTTTGGCGCCTGGTGTCAGCTCTATTTGCGCCCCCAGGGCCTTGACGAGCTTGCGCCGTTCAATGCTCATGGTTTCCGGCATGGTCAAAATCAGCTTATAGCCGCGGGCGGCGGCGACGAAGGCCAGGCCAACGCCGGTATTGCCGCTGGTAGGCTCGACAATAACGGTATCCTTATTAATAAGCCCCTTTTCTTCTGCATCCTGAATCATTGCCAGGCCAATACGGTCCTTGACACTGCCCAGCGGATTGAAGTATTCAAGTTTGGCCAGTACTTTACCGCCAAGTTCTCTTTTTGCCGCATAGTTTTTCAGTTCAACAAGGGGGGTGTTACCAATTAGTTCAGTCAAATTCCCATAAATTTTAGCCATAATATCCCATCCTCTCATATCATTAATATTATTTTAACCTGTTTTACTAAAAAATAAGTACTGATGGAGTACCGTAAAACTAAAAGAGGCAATCGAAGCTGACTCAGCCATCGATTGCCTCCGGTTTTCCGGTCAGCAAGAACTATATCTCTTATCTATATGGTAGCATATGTGCACAAAACTGTCAACCATTTTTGGGCAAATTATCCGTCAGTGCCCCACAACCGCACTTACAGTTTAGGCGTCACTTTTTCTTTAAATACCTGTTTGCCGTCTTTCATTTCAATAACAACGGCGCTTTTGATCGGGTTGTGATTGGCATCAATCGTCACCAGGCCTGTACTTAACTGCAAATTTTTGGTTTGCTCCAGTGCCTCGCGAATTTTAACCGGATCCGTGCTGTTGGCCCGCTTGATGGCATCAATCATCAGTAAGCCTGCATCATAGCCCAGAGCGGAAAAGACACTGGGATCCTGGCCGTACTCCTGTTTGTAGTCGGCAATGAATTTTACCACATGCGGGTCGGTGTCCTGGGAGGAAAAATGGCTGCTGAAGAATGAATTATTGAGCGGCGCCGCGCCGGCGATTTCCACCACTTTGGCATCATCCCAGCCATCAGTGCCCAGAAACGGCATGTTCATGCCCATCTCCCGGGCCTGCTTAAGAATCTTGCCTACCTCTTCATAGTAAGCCGGCAGGAAAACAACATCCGGATTAAGGGCTTTAATTTTAGTCAGGGTAGATTTAAAATCCTGGTCTTTCTGGAGAAAAGCCTCTTTACCCAGCACCTGGCCGCCATTTTGCGTAAACAGGGTTTCAAAAGACTGGGCAAGCCCCTTTGAGTAGTCGGAACTGTTGTCAATATAGATGACGGCCGTTTTGGCTTTTAGCGTGTTGCTGGCAAAATTGGCCATAATGGTACCCTGCAGCGGATCAATGAAACAGGACCGGAAAGCATACGGCCGGGTTTTGCCATTATCCACGGTAATCTTTTCATTAGTGCCTGTCGGAGTAAGCACCGGCACCTTATTGTCCTGGGACACCTGCACGGTAGCCAGGGTGTTGGAGCTGGTCGCCGGTCCGAAAATAGCCACAACCTTGTCCTGGGTGATCAGTTTAGTGGCAGCATTAGTTGCTTCGGCCGCTTCTGACTTATTGTCGGCCAGGACCAGGGTAATCTGCTTACCCATAATACCGCCGGCAGCATTGGCCTGTTTGATTGCCAGTTTAATGCCGTTTACCGCCTGATTGCCGTAGTTGGCAACACTGCCTGTCAATTCAAAATTACCGCCGAGTTTGATAACATTGGCTTCTTCTTTGGCACCGCCGCCACAACCGGCCAGTACACCGGCCATAAGCAGCGTACTCATCGCTGCCGCAACTAATTTTTTTCGCATCTTTGCTCCTGCCCTTCTTGTTCCCCGGACCGATTATCCCTGCCGCAAGTGCAGCTTGGGCGCTTTGTTAACAGAATGTATTTGTGTCGAGGAATTTATGTATTTTGTACTCAAACCACACTATACACCTTTACACCTTTATTGTCAATACATTATCCCTATTCTTTTATATTAAAACATATGTATTCTGCCACTAAACAAACAGGTTGTAGTTATCGAAATAAAGAAAAAACTTGGCTGGCAACAAGTCCTTTAAGGTATCGACGTTCTTATGGCGACAAAATTAATTTATAAATTCCGGGCGACTAAAAAAGGGCGATAAACTGTTGTCAGTTCATCGCCCGCTGTTAATTAGCCAACAAGTTTCCGTACTTTGAAGTCCACGCCGATTTGCCTGGCAATCTCCCGGCAAGCCCTGATATCTGCCGGCGTCATAATATCGACGACTGTCAATACGACGGTCGGGATATATTGTTTACATTTAGCGGCAAATTCCAGCATCGACGCATAGGCCCTTTCGCCAAATTCCGATAGGCAAATCGCCTGATACTCTTTGGCATTTTTCGCATTCATACTGATAGAAACGGCATCTACCAGCCCGGCCAGCAAAGGCGTAATATCCTGCTCATACAGCAAATTGGCCTGGCCGTTGGTATTAACCCGGATGGGTACAGCATAGCTTTTCTTCAGTTCCCGGCAGATGTCGATAATGGCGTCTGCCCGGGCCAGCGGTTCGCCATAACCGCAAAAAACAAACTCACTTATTTCCGCGGTATCCCATTGCTGAATGTCCCTGAGCACCTCGGACACGGTGGGTTCCCGCTCCAGCCAGAGATTAAGGCCGTCAGCAACACCGGCCGCTGTGGTTCGTACGCAAAAAACACAGCGGTTGGTACAGCGGTTGGTTATGTTAATATATAAGGCCGTCCCCAGCTTGTAGGTAATTGTCATCGCTTTAACCGCTGCTTTAGATGCCATCGCCGTGTATTCCCTCATATTCATTAATGCGCCGTTTTTCCGTTTTTTCGATCTGTTCAACCCTGCCGTCTTCAATCCGGATGATCAGCTGCCCATACATCAACCCCTGCAATTGGGCAATAATTTTGGACTGTAAAGAATGCTGGCCCTCAGGTACATCACGGATTACATAGCCTTTTCTATTTTTTGAGGAGAAAATGAACCTTTCTGTTCTCTCCATCTTAATGACACACCCGTCTTGAATTGTTAAAATCAAGTGTCCGTACTGGACAGTATGAAGAGAATGCCGAATCAATTCCATAACTTGAGGTAGCAACAGCTTCTTAGGCGTTAATTTCTCCACCCGTAACACCTCCCATTTTTTGAGCAATAACCGAAACAAGCTGTGATGTAAATAAAAAAAGCTAAGGGACGGATTTGCCAAGCAACAAGCCCCTTAGCCTTCAGTATGTCTGATCAGCTAATCCCGTTATTCAACTGCAGACCCTGCCTACAGGGCGGCCGAGGAGGATATTGATTCCGCAACACTTTGCTCTGCCGCCGGCTTCTTGCCGCCTGTAAAATGCTCATTCTGGAGCAGTTCCCAGATTTTATGCCTGACCCAGCCGAAATCGGCCGATGACCGGATGCCGTCGCGGGGCCGCGGCAGGTTTATATTGACAATTTCCTTTATCGTCCCGGGATGGGCGGACATTACAGCTACCCGGTCGGCCAAAAAGACTGCTTCGTCAATGCCATGGGTAACAAAAATAATTGTCTTTTTCGTCTTTTCCCAGATGCGCAGCAACTCTTCCTGCAGCACTTCCCTGGTCTGAGCATCGACGGCGGCAAACGGCTCATCCATCAGCAGTACTTCCGGATCATAGGCCAAAGCCCGGGCAATGGCCACCCGCTGTTTCATCCCGCCGGACAGTTCGTGGGGATACCGCTCTTCAAAGTTTGTCAGGCCAACCATTTCAATGTACCGCTGACTGATTTCCTTGCGGTCTTTTTTCGGAACTTTTTTTATTTCCAGCCCGAATTCCACATTTTTTCTCACCGTGCGCCAGGGAAACAGGGCATAACCCTGCATGACAATCCCCCGGTCCAGGGCCGGGCCAGTTATTATTTTGCCGTCAATGGTGATCTCGCCGGAACTGGGAAAGGCCAGCCCGGCAACCATATCCAAAAAGGTGGACTTGCCGCAGCCGCTTGGTCCGACAATGGCCAGAAACTCTCCCTGCTTGACCGTGAGATCAAGATGTTTAATTGCTTCAAATTCAGTTGCGGCTTCGTTTGGTTGCCTTTTGACCCAGTAGACGCGCCGGATATTCCGGGCAATAATTTTAGCTTCTGTGCCGGCACTTTCTGCTGCCGCCACCTGACTGTCAGTCATAATGGTTCCCCCTTTATCGTTATTTTGCAAATAGGAATTAGGCAGTCCTAATGAGAATTACTCCTCGGCAAAAAGCACAGTACTCAAATAGCGCTCGCCCGTATCCGGCAGGATGACCACAATGGTTTTCCCGCTGTTTTCCTGACGTTTAGCCACCTGCAGGGCAGCAAAAGCGGCCGCGCCGGAAGAAATGCCGACAAGGATTCCTTCTTCTTTGGCCAGCCGGCGGGCAATGGTCAGGGCCTCGTCATTTTTCACTTTGTATATCTCATCAATCACATCCTGATTCAGCACATTGGGAACAAACCCGGCGCCGATTCCCTGAATCTTGTGGGGACCAGGCTGGCCCCCGGACAGCACGGGCGAGTCAAAGGGTTCAACTGCTACCACTTGGATAGCGGGATTCCGCTTTTTGAGCACCTCGCCGACACCGGTAATAGTGCCGCCTGTACCTACTCCCCCCACAATAATATCGACCTTGCCGTCTGTATCCTGCCATATTTCCTCGGCGGTAATAGCCCGGTGAATCTCCGGATTGGCAGGGTTGTTAAACTGCTGGGGAATAAAGGAGTTCGGTGTTGCCGCCGCCAGCTCCTCCGCTTTCAGCACCGCCCCTTTCATGCCGGCCGGGCCGGGAGTCAGAACCAGCTCGGCCCCATAGGCTTTTAGCAGGCTGCGCCGCTCCAGACTCATGGTTTCGGGCATTGTCAGGATCAAGCGATAGCCTTTGGCGGCAGCAATAAAGGCCAGGGCAATGCCTGTGTTACCGCTGGTTGGTTCAATAATGACCGTATTTTGATTGATGATTCCCTTATCTTCGGCGTCTTTGATCATGCTGAAGCCAATGCGGTCCTTAATACTGCCGCCGGGATTAAAGGACTCCAGCTTGGCGACTACCTCAGCCTGCGCTCCTGCAGTTACTTTATTAAGCCTGATAAGCGGGGTCCCGCCGATTAAAGCAGTAATACTGCCGGCAATTTTCGACATAGTATGCTCCTCCTTAACATTTTCTCAATCGGGGAATTAACCTTGCTCACCTGCGAAAAACAGATAATAAGCAAAAAAGCAAAGATGAATTCTGGTGAGAATAATCTTTGCCTTCAGCTGCTCTACTGATCAGTCAAATCTGTTATGAAACTGCCGCCGCCGCATTGCCAACCCTCAGTATTGCACCGTCGGATTAGCCGGCAAATAAAAAGGCTAAGGCACATCCGCAGATAATACCTCAGCCTTCAGTCCTTCTGATCAGCCAATAATCTCCCTGTATAATTAACTACAATTATACTGATTAGTAAGTATTTGTCAATCACTTTTTCCAGCTCACTTAAAGCCGCTGGCCTGCTTAAGGGGCAAAGCCTCAAGCTGGCTTACTGTATAACGCAGACCGGTTTCAACGGTGTCACAGTATTCGCTGATGTACACGCCGCTGTTCTGCAGTTTCTCTTTGGCATGATAGCCGATTCGCATCGTCAGCACCGCATCGCAGTCCTGCAATAAGTCAATGAGCTGCTCCCGCCGGCTGTCTAAGCCGGTTGTATCACATTCTGCCATGCCTGCGCAGTACTGGGCTGCAGCCCGGGTTTCCCGCAGCTGGAACTCCTGTCCGTCTCCCTGATAAATGAAAAAACGGGTTGCATGGCCGAAATGCTGGTCAACCAGTTTGCCATGTTTTGACGTAACGGCAATCCGGTATGATTTCCCGGCTTCATTTTGGGGCGCCGTCCCGCTGTCCTGGCTGCGGTTGGCCAGCCGGAACTCCTGGGAACGGTCTTCATGCAATAAGCCGACCGCATCGGCCCGGCATTGCTGGCAGTGCCGCATCTGCTGAATATCAAGCTGACAGATATCCCGCAGGGCATTAACTTCTTTCGTGCTGGTTTGGGGCAGATGCTGAAAAGCACTCCCCGGCGCCGGAATCAGCGGCATAATATTGGTAACAAACACACCCAGCTCTTTCATCTTTTTGACTACAGCCGGTATATGCGTGTCATTAAGGCCTTTAATCATAACAATATTGATTTTAACAAGCACCCCCTGCGCCACCAGATAGGCTATGCCGGCTAACTGATTAGCCAGCAATAATTCGGCGCCCGCGGTGCCCGTATAGGTCTTTCCCTGATAAGTAATAAATGCATAAATTCTGGCGCTGATAACAGGGTCCAGGGCATTAACCGTTACCGTAACATGCCGGATACCTAAGGCCACAATCTCCGGGGCGTATTCCGGCAGCAGCAGTCCGTTCGTCGATAAGCAGAAAGCAACATCCTCATTGAGGGCTTTGATGGCGGCGATTGTCTGCCTGGTTAACGGCCAGTCCGCCAGGGCATCGCCCGGCCCGGCAATGCCGACTACACTCAGGTTCGCAATTTTTTCTTTTACCCAGACGAATTTATCGCAGGCAAGCGCGGGTGTCAGCACCTCGCTGGTAACACCGGGCCTGCTCTCATTGACGCAATCAAACTTCCGGTTGCAGTAATTACATTGGATGTTGCACCGGGGAGCCACCGGCAAATGTATACGGGCGTATTTATGATGGGCATCGGCAGAGTAGCAGGGATGTTTGCTGGTTTTCTCCAAAAGATCCCCGCTTAGAGGGCCGGAGCATATGCATGCCATATGTTTTCACCTCGCTTTTTTCAATCCGCGCAGTTACAGTCCCCCTCAGCCAAGACGTGTCAGATCCCGGCAGCAGCACTGCGGACTTCACCTGTTTCCAAGGCCAGCAAATGATCGGCCCATTTAGCCGCCCACTCGCGCAATTCAGCTGTTTCCAGCGGCGACGGCACTTTGGATTCTACCGTTTCTACCACCCGCTGCGCCAGACGGCTGTAGATTTTCGCCTGTTCTGAGTCAGGTGCCGCCTCGACGGTTGTTTTCCCTTGGAGTTCAGCCTGAGTTACAGTCACCGACCGGGGAATGTACTCGACAACCTGTGTTTGTGTCCGGTGCACAAAATCATCAACAATCTCTTTGGCATAGGGGAGGTTGATCGAGTTGGCAATCAGGCCGCCTAAGAGCGCCCCGCCGGAATTCGAATACTTCTGAATGCCTTTGAACAGGTTGTTGGCCGCATAAATGGCCATAAAATCGGCGGACGAGACAGTAAATACATGTTCGGCAATGCCCTCACGGATAGGAACGGCAAAGCCGCCGCACACCACATCGCCGAGCACATCATAAATAACGACATCCAAATCCAGTTCATCATAGACTTTTAACTGCTTCAGCAGCTGCACAGCCGTAATAATCCCCCGGCCGGCGCAGCCCACACCCGGGGCCGGTCCGCCTGCTTCCACGCAATACACGCCATTAAACCCTTTATAAATCACATCTTCCGCCTGTACCTTATTTTTTTCCCGCAAGGTATCAAGAACGGTGGGGATATATGTGCCGCCGCGCAGCGTGTTGGTGGAATCGGCTTTGGGATCACAACCAAATTGCATCACTTTATACCCCAGCTTCGATAACGAAGCGCTGATGTTGGACGTTGTGGTTGATTTACCAATGCCGCCTTTGCCGTAGATGGCAATTTGTTTAATCTTTTTACTCATGTGTACCCCTCCCAGGTTTTGTCATCAGATGAAGTGTTAACATCAGTTAACACTTCATCTGTACGAAAGCAAAGCTTTCGCTCCGGATCAAAAAAAGGTCAGAACAACAATTCCCCAGAACTGTTATTCTGACCTTTGGTTGATTTTACCAATCAGTCTCGTATTGGTATAAAATTGACTTGTAACTTATTATACTGAACACACCAAAAAAACACAAGGCATTTATAAAATGTTTTCCTGATTATTTTCGCGTTATGATTATTTTCGCTATATTGACGAATCTCGCAACCCCTGCTATAATTTAATAAAATTAATACTAAACAGCTGATTAGAAAAACTAAAGGCCAAAAACGACGCGAGTCGTTTTCTGGTCTCTTTTATTTTAAGGGGGATGACTGCAAATGAAACAGCATGAATGGATAGTAAGCCAAAACCGTAAACTGTCGGCCATGATTCATGCCCACAGCTTCACGGTAACCCAGACACCGGTTGTGATCTGCTGCCATGGCTTTACCAGCGATAAAATCGGCTCTAATCAATTAAATCTGCAGCTGGCCAATGCCATTGCCGCGGCCGGCATGATTGCCGTCCGCTTTGACTTTACCGGCTCCGGGGAAAGCGAGGGTGATTTCGCGGCAGATACCACCATCAAGAACTGGCAGGAAGATCTGCGGAGTGTGGTCAACTGGGTGAAGAACGTGCCGGAGTTTGAAGGATTGCCGGTGTATCTGGCGGGCCACAGCCTGGGCGGCCTGATTGTCCTTAGGCACGAAGATGCCGGCATTGCCGGCCGGGTGGTGTTAGCGCCGGTGACCCAGCCTGTGGAAAACTTCCGGGACATTATCCTGGGCCCGGACCTTTGGCAGCGTGCTTTGCAGGGTCAGACAGTCGCCAATTTTTTAGGCAAGGGCTTCCGTCTCAGCCCCAATTTTGTGCAGGATCTCCTGGAAAACCGCTATGAGCTGCTGCCGCAGCTTGGCCGGCAATGCTCGCCCCTGCTTATTATCCACGGGACGCAGGATGTTGTCGTGCCGCCGGCAGGCTCTGAGGTTATCTATGACTACTACCGGGGCCGGAAAGAGATGATCCGGCTGGAGGCCGACCATGTGTTTACAGGCCGCCATGAAGAGCTGACAGACCTGGTGACCCGGTGGTTAACCATGCAGAAAAATAGTCCTTGCACCGTATGCAAAGGCCATTGATTGACAGATTTAATAAAGGTGAGCTTACCTGAAGCAAAATCAGGCAGCTCACTTTATTTTTATTTTGTTGCTTGCGCCCATCGCTTTCTAACCGCTTAGGCCGGACGCAGCGTTTTTTCCGCCAGTTGGAAGGTTTGATCGGTGCGGGCGGCCAGGCCGGCATCATGGGTAACAATGACCACACCGGTACCGTTTGTGCGGGCGGCCAGCAGGCATTCGGCAACCTCGTCCGCCAAAGCCGGATCAAGGTCATTAGTCGGCTCATCAGCCAGTAATACCGGCGGTTTAAGCAGCAGAGCCCGGGCCAGGGCAATCCGCCGCAGCTGACCAAGGCTAAGCTCCTGCGGCTTATGGTGCAGACGGTGGGACAGCCCGAAATTTGCCAGCAAGGCCTTCGCCTCCTGTTCCACGTTTATCCCCTTCCTGATAAACCAGGCCGGGGCGATTACATTCTCCAGCGCGGTCAGCGAATGGATCAGGCGGGCCCTCTGGAAAACAAAACCCACATATTCCCCCCGCAAGGCAGCCAGCCGGGAAGCATCCAAGCTGCCAATATCCTTACCGGCTACCAGCACCGTACCGGTGGTTGCCTTTTGCAGCAGTCCCATAATCGACAGCAGGGTAGTCTTGCCGCCGCCGGAATGGCCGGTAATCGCCACCGCCGTGCCCCTGGCCAAAGTAAAGGAAACCTGCGCCAGAATGACATCCTCCCCGTACTGTTTGCCAACACCCCTCAGTTCAATCAGGTTGCTCATATTATCCTTCTCCTTTTAGTCAAACTCGCCCCTGGTCATGATGACACTGGGGTCGATACGGCTGCCCCGGTAGGCCGGCAGCCAGGCAGCCAAAGCCCCTAACCCGGTAAATACCACAGTAGTCAGTGCGGCGATACCGGCAAAAAAGAGCCAGGTCGGCTGCACAAAAGGAAAGGACTGATAGCTGGCCAAAAGGTGCAGTCCGGCTGTATACAATCCGCCGCCCAGCACCAGCCCGGCTATCGACCCGGCCAGCGAAACCGTCACTGCCTCGCCGGCAATAATGGCGCCAATATGCCGCCGGGAAGCGCCAAAGGCCAGGTACAGGCCCCATTCGGCCTGCCGCTCCCAGGTCAGTGTATAAAACCGCGCAAACAGCTGCAGCAGCGAGGTCAGCACTGCCAGTAAGCCAATGCCGCCCAGCAGGAAGCCAAATACGGTAAACTGATCGGCGATCCGTTTTTTAACTTCTGCCGCCACAATTGGCTTCATGAACCCCACGGTCTGGATATCAGCGACTACCTTGCTGATATCGGCGCCTTCCTCAACCTGGACCAGCAGGGTCGAAATCAGTCCCGCCGGCGGCCCCTGCTCCTGCCATACCTGCTTGAGCGAGGTATCCCTGGCAACCACCCGTCTGGCCTCATTCATGCTGACCAGCAGGGAATAGTCCAGAGTTGTTCCTGTTTCCTCGGCAATGGTCACGATGTTATACCACTTGCCCAATATGGATATTTTATCCTGGGTCCAGATCGGCACCTTCGCGCCCAGAATCACCTCGTCATCACTGAGTTCGGTTTTATGGACCTTTTTCAGCCAGGGGGCAATGATCCAGTCACTGGCCGGATCATAACCAATCATCCGGTTCTGGCTGCCAATGTCATGACAATCGGCCGTTAGGGAATGGGTGTAAAACTGCGGTGTAACCGTACGAACCCCCGCAACCCCCCGTACCCCCTCGGTATACTCCTGGGGCATATACGAGTTTGCTGTTGCCCCGCCGAATAAGAGCAGGCTTGGCTCCAGCGTCACGCCGTACGGCACAATGACAATATCAGCCCCCATTCGCTGTTTGGAAAGCTCCATGCCTGCGGCTACCCCGTTATATATGGCGGCAACACTGAAGACTATAGCGGCGCCAACAGCAATGGAAGCAATAATGGCCAGGCTCTGGAGCCGGCGGTGCAGCAGGCTTTTCCAAATAAGAACGATCATAGTCTCTAGTCTCCTTCTCCCCAGCCTTATTCATGCAATTGGTTGCTGCGCCAGGTCAGCCCTACTATCCCAGCCCCTGACAAAGCCAGCAAAACGCCGCCAGCCGTACTGAAAAAAGCTGTTTTCTGGCACCCGCCGGCCTCACAAATACCAAGGGCCCAGGCCTGAGGCAGGATAGCAACCGTAATGCCTAACAGCAAAATGACAAAACCGCTGAGCAGACGGGCCTCGTCCGTACGCAGCACCAGCAGGGCACCGGCAAGAATGAGCGCGATCAGCCCAACAATAAACTCCGCCTGATAGGTATAATGGCAGGCCATCGGGCTGCCATTTTTCATCAGTCCGGTGCAGATAGGGATCAGCCGGGGCAGGATGAGCAGCAGGGCACTAAGCAGAATGGCACTCCACGCTAACAATTTATAGGCTGTCACTATGGTTCAACTCCTTTTAGCAATGATAGGCCCGGACTCAGGCTTGTTGCCTGTTATACCTGCCGCCAGGGGTTCGACCGGCCCCGGCAGGTAGGACTGGTGCTTTTCATGGGTGCCGCCCTGCTGCCGGAACGGCACCCGGTTGCCCCCGGTATAAAGGACGGCCAGCCCCACGAGGAATACCACCAAGGAGATCACCAGAAACTTGTGCACTGTCATGACTTTCCCTCCTCAAAACCTTTTATATGAAAAAATGCCCAAAGGCCAGGAATGCACTGCACCCCGGCCTTCAGTCATTCTAATCAGCCTGGAAATAACAATCGTCAATACTACCGATAGGTAGCAAGCACCCGGTCATAAATATCTTCGATTACACGCAGGCCGCCGTTATAGCCGGCATAGCCGCAATGCAGGACAAGCCTGTAAGCCACAGGCACGCTGACAATCAACAGGTCGGCTCCGATTTCCCTGGCCAGATCCCGTTCCCAGCCACTGCCGATAAGCAAGGCTCTGCTTTTATGGTTATCATTTCTGATTTCTGCCTGAATCGCGCCGCCATCGGTTGAGAAACTCACCAGGGCTGAACGCAATTCCGAAATATGCTGAAATTGTTCGCAGATCGCCGCCTGAAACTCGGCCGGCGTGTCGTCAGTAATAAACTGCCTGGCCGGAATAATCCCCAGCTCATTTAGCAGATATTTGGCAAAACCGAGCGCATAGGAAGCATCTAATATCGTATATAATCTGCGGGGAAGACCATATCTGAATTCCAGCATAAAATCGGCTGTCCGCTCAATATGCAGATAGAAGCGCTCTTCTTCGGCTTTGATAAAAGCACCGGCTTGCGCTTTATCCAGACCGGCAAAATCAATAACCTGCCACAAAAACTTCGTTGACTCGACACCACCAATTGGCAAATAGGGAAACTGCAGAAAGGGAGTTCCGTATTTACCGTGCAGATGCCTGGCAATGCCAAGGCCAGGCCAGGCGCTTACAACAATATTAAACTCGGCCTGGGGAATGGTTTTCCATTCGGCTACGCCGCCGGACGCGGCGCCAAACAGAATATTTACCGTCAGCCCGATTCCTGCCAGCATCCGCTTCAGCTCCTCCAGATTGCCGTTCCAGAAGGGATCCTGGTAGGGAATGGAGGCAAACACATTGACAAGCCCCTTAATTGGCGCCGTGCCTGTCTTGAATTTGTCGACATACTGGTCAATAATGGCTTTAACCACAGTTTCATGGCTTACATAGTTATTACTTTTAAAGCCGCCTGTCTCCACATACACAAGCGGTTTATCCTCAGACTGGTACCGGCCTGCGACCTGCCCGACATCATCGCCGATAATATCGGCAGTACAGCCGGTCAGCACTACATAGAGATCAGCATCAATAACCTGGAACGCCCCCTCAATCACACGGTCCAGTTTGCCCTCACCGCCAAAGACAATCTCCGCCTCGCTGGCGTTAGTGCAGGGCACGGTATTGCCCCCCGCATAACCCTCTCCCTGCCCCAGCAGCCGGCTGACTTTATCGCCGCAGCCGGGTCCCGCATGAAGGATAGGAACAGCCCTTTTGATTGCAATGACCGACTGCTGTGCGCCTAAGGCGCAAGAGTATCGCGGCTGTTCAATAAACTTTGACATCCAAGTCACCCCTGAGAAATGAGAATGGGTTTTGTTCCAGCCACCACTTGGTATAAGGCATTGTGCTGTGTCTGGCAAGATTGGTGACAAATTCCCGGTTATCCAGGGTCTCTAAAATGCGTTCCCCATAATTGAGGACGCCCTGATAACCAAAGCCGAACTGCTCATCCCCGATCAGCAGCGTGGGAATGCCCAGCTTTGCTCCCCACAGGGTCATACCGCCGTGTCTGGCAATCATAATGTCCGGCCTTACCCTGTTCAGAATATTAACCAGTTCATAGGCCTGTTTATTGCAGACATTATAATTAGGGATATCGCCGTAAGTAGCCACGTCATGGGCCAGAGCGTCAGCGGTTATATCGCCGTTGTCATAAATAGGGTCATGATGGAAAATAGCAGCCCCCTGCACAGCCATGCCCAATTCTCTCAGCACCGCAATCAAGGCATGGCCGTGGGCCGCCCCGGCCGTAAGGTACGCGGTTTTCCCCCGCAGCTTGTCACGGCAGGCGCTAAGCGCAGGCAGTACCCGCGCATGCTCCTCGGCAATAATTGTCTCGATCTCCTGCTCCCGGGCCAGGACTTTTCCCAGCTCCCGCAGCCATTGATCGGTGCCGGCAATGCCGTAAGCCGGCGGGGCTTTGATTTCCGGCACGCCATACACCTGCTCCAGCGCCGCGCCGATATAGGTGCCCAGTGTGGGGCAAATCTGAATGGTGGCAGCCGCCTCGGCAATCTGCTCCAGCTCGGCGACCGTGGAAAAGGGGACAATATAACGGGCTTCATACCCTAAGCGCTGCAATAATTGATCAAAGATATGGCTGCCCCAGAAATTCACAATATTAATTTTATTGGCTTTCCTGGCCGGCGGCTTTACGATCTTTCTGACAATCGAATGATAGGCGGAATCAAAGCCTGTCGTCCAGATTTTCGACTTAAACCCTTCACAAAAACAGGCGACAACCGGAATGCCCAATTCCCCGCTCAATTCATTGGCCACCCCCTCCACATCATCACCGATGATGCCGGAGGCGCAGGAGGTAGTAATAAATATGGCCTTAGGCTGTACGCGCTGATAAGCCGCCCGGATGGTGTCTGCCAGTTTTTGCGTCGCGCCGAAAATGGTATCCTGCTCTTCAATGTTGGTATTAAAATAACGGCCCATCACCGCCGGCAGCTTTCTCTCCATCTGGCCTACCCGGTAGACAAAGTTGAAGGTAAAGAAATCACCGGCGCACCCCACCGGCGCATGGTTGACAACGGCAGCATCCTGAATCATCGCCAGCTGACAAAAAGCATTATTCGAACTGCAGCCCATACATTGACTGAAACTGCGGGTACTTTCGGTAAGGCTGCCGGCCCGGGCGCAACGCACCAGTTCTCCGGCCGTTCCCTCGAAACCGGTGATAGACCCGAGACGGATTTCCCGCACGGGAACCTCCGCCTCGGTAAGGTTAACAGGCTTCATGCTCAACCCCCTATCGTTCTGAAAAATATGTTGAGTTGGCTAGAACGCAGGCACTACAGCAACACCGTATTTATCCTGAATGAACTTCTTTACCTCAGGCGAGGTTAGGATCTCAGCAATTTTTTTGATCTCAGGCCTGTTTTCATCGCCTGTTCTGACAAACAGGTCATTGGCATAGGGTGAGTTGGCATCTTCTCTGAATAATGCCGATTTAGGATCTATTTTCGCTTCCAGAACAAAGTTAGTATTAATAATAGCGCCATCAACATCAGGCAGCGACCGGGTAAGCTGCGCCGAATCGACTTCAACGAATTTCAGCTTTTTCGGATTATCGGCAATATCACGCGGTGTGGCGGAGAAGTTGGCTACACCGTCTTTCAGTTTAATTAGTCCATTGGCCTGCAATAACACCAGCGCCCTGAATTCGTTGGAGGGATTGTTCGGAATAGCGATTGTGGCGCCGTCTTTTAGCTCATCCTTAGCTTTGATCTTCTGTGAATAAAAGCCGATCGGCTCCACATGCACCTTGGCGGCTACAGTAAAATTGTACCCTTTTTCTTTGGCTACCGACTCATAATATGGAACATGCTGAAAATAGTTGGCATCAATCTGCTTGCTGTGCAGGGCCGGATTTAATTGCGCCTCATCATCCAGCACCACTACCTCCAGGTTAATCCCCTCTTGTTTCAGTTTGGGTTTAATAAAATTTAATATCTCGGCATGAGGCACTACTGCCGCCCCGACTTTGACAGTCACCTCCTGGTTTGCAGCCGGCTGCGCCGCCGGCTGGGCGCTCTGTTTATTGCCGGCTGAGCAGCCTGCCAATACACTGCCGGCAAAAACAACACTGACGACAGCTAATAGAGCCTTAAAGACCAGGTTTCTTTTTAACACACAATCATCCCCTTATTATAAATTGTTAGTCAAACTTATACCTTTTTCTATTAATATACTTGGCCAGACTGTCACCTCCCCATTGTACCCCCTGGACCAATAGAATCAGCACGACAACAGTGGCAATCATAATATCATCCCGGAAGCGCATATACCCAAACCGGATGGCCAGGCTGCCCAGCCCGCCGGCGCCAATGGCCCCGGCCACGGCGGTAAAGCCGGTTATGGCAATAATAGCAAGGGTTATGCCTCTGACCAGCGAGGGCAGCGCCTCGGGAATCATGACTCTGGTAATGATGGTGAGCGGACTGGCGCCAATAGCCATTGCCGCTTCGACCTTGCCGTAACCGACCTCCTTCAGGCAGTTCTCAATGATCCTGGCCAGAAACGGCGCCGACCCAATCGCCAGCGGCACTACCGCGGCTGTGGCCCCGAGGGTGGTGCCCACGATAAATCTTGCTAAAGGCAATAAGACGACAATTAAAATAATGAACGGAAAAGAACGGACAACATTGATAGTTGTAGCCAGGACCTTATTGATTCTGGGCGATTCCAGCACATGCCCCTTTTCAGTTGCTACCAGAATGACCCCCAGGGGAAAACCAAGCACTAAGGCGGCCAGTGTAGAGAGAACCACCATATAGATGGTTTCATAAAAACCAGTGAATAATAAATCCAGCAAATCCTCACTCAAATGCCTTCTCCCTCCCGGTATATCCGTTTGGCCCGGAACCCCTGCAGAGTGGAAATAAACCGTTTGGCCGTATCACTTTCCGGGTTTAGAAAAAATTTATCGACAGGCCCGGTTTCGACAATTTCACCCTGTTCGATTACCGCCATATTATGGCAGATATGGCGCAGCACATCCAGTTCATGGGTGATCAGCACGATCGTCAGCCCCAGTTTCTTATTGATATCCTGCAATAATTCCAGAATCGACAGGGTTGTCTGCGGGTCAAGGGCCGAAGTCGCCTCATCGCTGAGGAGGACGCTCGGCTCGTTGGAGAGAGCCCGGGCAATGCCTACACGCTGCTTCTGACCGCCGCTCAACTGCAGGGGGTAAGCCTGCTCCTTATCGGCCAAACCAACCAGCGCCAACAGCTGTTTCACCTTATGATTGATAAATTCCCGGCGATGGCCGGCAACCTCCAGCGGGAAAGCCACATTCTCAAAAACCGTTTTCGCATCAAATAGATTAAACTGCTGAAAAATCATGCCGATTTTCCTTCTGGCCTGCCGCAGGTGCTTTTTGTCCATACCGGTAATCGGCCGGCCTTCAATAACAATAGAGCCGGAGTCAGGTTCCTCCAGCCTGTTTAAACACCGGATGAGGGTTGATTTGCCGGCCCCGCTAAAGCCTATAATGCCAAAAATATCACCTTTTTCAATCTGCAGGTTTACGCTGCGCAGGGCAGTTATGCGGGCGTGGGGTGTAATATAGGTCTTGCTTACATCTGTTACCGTGATGATAATTTTCACCTCGCTTGACTGAAAGAAATATAATAATAAAAGCTTGGTTTTACCCCTGTCTCAACAACAGGCGTAAACCCAAGCCTCCAGTATGTCTGGTCAACTTTGCATTATATCCGGCTCTATAGAATCCAAGCAGACAGCAGGGGCGGCCGGGAGAGAAAAAAAGAGCAGGCTGTAAAAAATGAAAGAGGCTGTATCCCATAATAATGGAACACAGCCTCTGATTTGTTAACCAGTCAGCAATGCTACTTTGCATGTACGCTTAAGTCATTATACCTCTGAGTAAAATCAATTGTCAATATTGTTTGTCAGTAATCGTTGCTCTATCTGCAGCCCCCCGGGCAGCCGCCGCAGCCGCCCGGCCGGCTTGCGGCCCCTGCGCCGGGGATATGGTTTTTGATCAACCTGCGCCTTTGGCCATAAGTCTTTAACGCTTTGTCAACAGGGCCGGACACCGGCAAGGCCAGCACGCCCTGGCTTTGCAATTCCTGCTCGGCCCGGGGGCCAATCTGTGTTGCCAGCACGACCTCCACATCAGTAAGCAGCCGGGCTGCGGCCGTGTGGCCCTGGCCCTGGTTTTCCCGGCGTTCAACAAACCGGTATTCACCGGTTTCCGCCACTTCATAAATCCAGAATGCCTTCGACCGGCCAAAATGTTCATTGATCGCGATTCCGTCCGAACTGGCAACAGCAACTAAAGACATGATACATTCCCCCCATTTTCCCGCTAACAATATGGTAAAAACACAAAAGGCCAAAGAAGTTGTGGCAACAACCTCTTGGCCTTCATTCTTTTTTGATCAGCCAACTCACCAGGTAAGTTATTTATTTAATATAGTAGTATCATTTCCTGTAATTGTCAAGACCTGAGCCTATTTTTACCCGGCCGCGGGCAGGTACCTACTGATAAATTTATTGCCGGCAAATTAGCAAATCCTGTATAATATAAAGAGTGCAAAGGAGCGATGCAACCATGACGGAATTAGAAACAATGGATAACCAGGCCTTACAGCAATGCTATACAGAGTTATGCCGCCGCTATGACCAATTCCAGGCCCGGAAACTAAAATTAAACATGTCGCGCGGCATACCGGGCCCTGATCAGCTCGACCTGGCCAACGGGCTTTTAGATTGCCTCAATCAGACAGATTATCAAGCGGCCGATGGCACCGACTGCCGGAACTACGGCGGCGTGGACGGTCTCCCGGAGGCCAAGGAACTTTTCGCCCAGCTATTGGAGGCCAAGCCGGAGGAGGTCATCATTGGCGGCAATTCCAGCCTGAACCTGATGAACGATCTGCTGGTCCGGGCGATGCTGCATGGTCTGCCAGGCAGTGAAACCCCGTGGGTAAAACAGCCACAGGTAAAATTTCTCTGTCCCAGCCCCGGCTATGACCGGCATTTTGCCATCTGCGAGCATCTTGGCATGGAACTGATACCGATTAACTATCAGCATGATGGCCCGGATATGGCACAGGTAGAACAACTGGCAGCTGCCGATGGGTCAATTAAAGGAATCTGGTGTGTGCCCAAACACAGCAACCCCACTGGCATTACTTATTCTGACGCCGTGGTAAAACGACTGGCAGCCCTGCCGGCCAAAGCCCCCGATTTCCGGATTTTCTGGGATAATGCCTACACCGTGCACCATCTGACCGATACCCCGCCCCGGCTATTAAACATGCTGGCCGAATGTAAACAGGCCGGTCAGCCTGACCGGGTCTTTGTCTTCACTTCCACCTCCAAGGTCAGCCTGGCTGGCGCCGGTATTGCCGCCCTCGCCGCCAGCGAAACCAATATCAAATGGTTTAAAAAACACCTTAGCATCCAAACCATCGGTCCAGATAAACTGAATCAGTTGCGGCATGTCCGGTTCTTCCAAGACCGGGCCGGGATTGAAGCCCATATGCGCAAACATGCGGCGATCATCAAGCCAAAATTTGATCTGGCCATAGCCATTATGGAAGCTGAGTTAGGCGGCAAAAACCTGGCCTCCTGGAGTAAACCGCAGGGCGGTTACTTCATTAGTGTCGCTACCCTGCCCGGCTGTGCTAAAAAAATAGTGGCCAAGACGGCAGCGGCCGGCGTTGTCCTGACCCCGGCCGGGGCCACCTTCCCCTATGGCAGGGACCCTGAGGACAGCAACATCCGGCTTGCCCCCACCTTCCCGCCGCTGGCGGAATTGAAACAAGCCATGGAGTTATTTACACTCTGCATTCAACTGACCAGTGCCGAACAGGAATTGGAAAAAAGAGGCCTGCCGCAATAAAACCACCCACTGGCCTTAAGCACTTTCACTGCGTAAACGATGAGACCCCTGGAATAATTCCGGGGGTCTCATCATGCCGCTGCTTACTTATAAGGTTCGTTATGGCCGGGAATAAAGTCAGCCTCCAGATAGTTGGCAAATCGCAGCAGGCACCGTTGAATTTCAGCCCGCATTTGTTCTGATTGAGATACGCCAGGCTCCCACCACCAGTTCTTAATTACCAGTGTCCTGCTCTGTTTAGCAATTGACGGCTCAAACCTGGCTACAAACTGGTCACCATACAAGACCGGCAATACATAGTAGCCATATACCCGCTTATCAGCCGGTTTGTAAACTTCCCAGCGGTAATCGAAATTAAACATCGCTTTAGCCAGCTGCCGTTCCCAGAGCAGATTATCCAAAGGAGCCAGTATGGAGGCCTGACATTCCTGCGCAGACTGTTGCAGGACGCTGGCCAGGCAAACTTTATCCTCGTTCCGCATGTACAGCGGCGGCTGTATTCCTGCTACTGCTACCTCAATAACTTTGCCCTGCCTAAGCAGCCGCTGCAGCGCTGCACTCCGCTCGCCGCTCTTTATGCCCGCCATCCCCAGCCACGCATCACCGGCCTTGCTCCACAGCAACCCAATGCTGCCGATCCGGCGGAGAATATACCAGTCATGATACTGCTGTTCGGTCTGATTGGGGTCCGGTGCCTGCAGCAGGGCCGGGGGAAGCTGGCGGCTGGCCAAATCATAGACTTTACGGGTGCGAGCCTTATGATGGATAACCAACTCTCCCCGAAAGTACAGTGTTTCCAGTGCTGCCCTGGCAATCCGGGTTGGAGCCCAGGACCAGTCAATGAGCTGATCATAGCTAAGGTCCCGCGAGGACAAAGGCCCCCGCTTTTCTATCTCTTTGAGAACCTGAGGCAAAAAGCACTCCAGTTCGGAGCTATTGCGCAGGCTATGACAGGCTTTTTCTCTGTTGCGGGCAAAATAAGGCCAGTCCGCTGTACAATAAATAGACATATTCTTATCCCAGCCGTCGATCAGACTGCGCTCCTGATACAGCAGTTCCTGCAGCAAAGGGGGACGAAACCCGGCCACCCGGGCCTGCAGCACTAATTCCTGATTATAGCCCACAATGCTCAGGGGATCAAACTGGATACAGCCCACACGCCGGATATAGGCTAGAATCCCCTGCTTGCCTGCCCACCGGCCGGGCGGCCACAAGCCCTGATGGGCCAGCACGAAATGCCGGGCCTGTTCCCTAGTAATCTGTACCGGTTTCTGACTGGCAGACAGCATCACGGCGCCGCCGTCTCAGCTGCATCGGCACACACAAACTCATACTCCTGCAGTTCGTGAATCGTAGGTTTAGGCCCGCACAGGGCGCAGTTGTCGGCTTTGTTCAACCGGAGGGTTAAAAAACGGCTGAATAATCCGTCCAGGTAAACAACCCGGCCTTGCAAAAGCTGGCCTTGGCCGGATAATAATTTTGCCGCCTCTGCGGACTGGATAAAGCCCATAATTCCCGGCAAAGCCCCCAATACGCCGGTCTCAGAACAGGACGGCACACTGCCGGCTGCGGGAATCTCCGGCAGCGTACAGCGATAACAGGGGCCTGCAGGCGTGATAATGGTCATAGAACTGCCGTCAAATCTGAGCACGCCGGCATCAATCATCGGTTTGCCGGCAAAAAAGCAGGCATCATTCAGTAAAAACCGGGCCGGAAAATTGTCGACTGCGACAATGACAACATCATAACCGGCAAGAATATCATACACGTTTTCCTTGGTCAGGCTGGTATTGTAAACATTAACTGTAAGCTGCGGGTTTAATTTCTTCAGGAAAACTGCCGCTGATTCCACTTTCGGCCTGCCAATCCGGGAAGCGCCATGCAGTATCTGACGGTTCAGATTGCTGATCTCCACAACATCATAATCCACCAGGCCAATGGTGCCGATACCGGCGGCGGCCAGGGCATAGGCAGCCGGCGAACCCAGCCCGCCGGTACCGACAATCAGCGCCTTGCCGTGCTCCAGTCTCGTTTCCCGGCAGTCTTCGGGTTTTACCGCCCACAGTTCGGCTGCCAGCTTGTCAATATCCTGGCCGCTGGATTTTCTAAAATCCATGGACAGCAGGTCAAAACAGAGCAGGTTATCTGCTGTCTCGCCAATAGCAAGGATTAGCTTGACAGTTTCCATAGCGCATAATGCGCCTGAGAGGCAACGGGAAAATACCCCATTCGCCAGCAAATAATCTTTGACACCAGGGTTGGCCGGTTGCTGCCCGGCCGCTAAGGCCGCCAGCAAAGTTTCTGCTGTTGCCGGTTCTTTGCATACCTGAATGCCTCCTTGCCAGCCCTGGTGGGGAGCTATTAGGACTGGCAAAAAAGCCTGGACTATATTTTCTCTCTGTCTGACAATAAAGGCCGGACTGCCTGAGAAAATCCGTAATTGGCTGTCCGCTCCGTCCGCCAGCGCCAGCGCTACATCACTGTTCAAGTCCCGGATATCGGCCGCCAGCCGGTCAAACCCGGTTGCCGTTTCCAGCCGGCAGTCTATGCGGCCGATACCGGCCGCCGCCAGGTAATAGATGGCAGGAGCTGCGTCTTCTGTGCTTTCCCCACAAACAAATACTGCCGACTCCAATAGTTTTTTCTGGCCCGGACCGCTAATCTCCGGCATAATAATATGCCGCAAATATCTATTGATCTGCACCCTGGCAAGTATCATCCTGCTCACCTTCCTGTCCGCCGGCTTTGGCGTAATAATCGGCAATCGCATTGTGAAGCGCATCGGCGGCAATATTGGAACACCTTATTTTTTTGGGAGGCAGCCCGTCCAGGGCTGCGGCCACAGCTTCGTTGGTTATCGCCAGGGCCTCTGGCACCGTCTTGCCATAAGCCATAACCGTAACCATGCTGCTGGCCGCTATCGCCGCGGCACAGCCAAAGGTTTTGACTTTGACATCAGTCAGGACATTATCGTCTATTTTTATATAAAGCGTTATTAGATCACCGTCTATCGGGTTGCCCACAGTACCAATCCCGTCGGCATCGGCTATTTCACCGATATTCCGCGGATTGGAGAAATGATCAAGCACGGTGTCATTGTACATAGATGCCCGCCTCCTGTTAACGTGACTACCTGGTATGTAATGCAGCAGTCACCTGTTCAATGTTAATATACTACTGTTCAAGTAAATATCCTGCTGGGTAATGTAAAATTCAGGCAGCGCTGCGGTGTCGCCTAACGGCTATGCTCATTCTGTATAGTTCCGCCACGCAGTACAGACTGCTGGTTTATATTGACACCATCCAACCCCTGTAGTACTATATAACTGTAAAAAATCAATTACATCACGGTTGTATTAACTAATTGGCATTATATGATGTTGGCAACAGCTGATCGGTACGTACTGAAGGCTAAGGTATATCTGCTTGATATACCTTAGCCTTCAGTATTTTGCACAGCAAAGGGAAGAAGTGATTGAACTGTTCCGTTCATTTAAAGCAGTACCCAAGTCAATATGGCTGTTAGCCCTCGCGCATGGGGTTGTTGATATGTCTCCCGGTGCTTTTTATGCCGCCTTACCCTTCTTAAAGCTGAAGTTTGCTTTGTCCTATGCCGAACTGGAGTAAAATCAATCATGTGCTGCAGACTGTTTTTCTCAATTCAGGCAATCCCGGGTTAATCGAACGGGCCAAAGCGGAAAACTTCAGCCCCTTCTACCATGCCCCCACATTGATTATCGTCTCTGGTGATGAAAAAGCCATTGCCCCCCAGGCCAACGGCAGCCTGGCCCTCGGCAACCTGTTCCTGGCAGCCCATGTTTTAGGCATAGGCTCTTGCTGGATTCATTCCCTGCGCCAGCTGTTTGACACAGAAGCAGGGCGGGCACTGAAGCAGGAGTTAGGCATTCCCGCCGGCTACACGATCATCGGCTCAGGGGCCTTCGGCTATAATGCGGGCGAACCACCGGCCGCGCCGCCACGCCGGGAAGGAACGGTAACAATAATCAAATAACGGCTAACCAGGGTTGAGATGTACGTTAGTCAAAAAACGTACACCTCAACCCTTTCTGTCTAATTGCCAATGCTTTTACCAAAAATATAGCTGACGGTTATTGCTCATAACCAGCCTGTCGGCCTACATTGCCTTTTGCCATTATTGGACTAAATTATCGCCCTGTTGCTTATCCATGCCACTTCCTGCTATTCCCTGGTAGCAGACAGAGGGCGTTTAACCACCGGTATCCATATCTCAGACCGGTAGTCCGGACTGGTACTGTCACCCTCATAATAGATTTCCAGATCAGGCCCCTCAGCCCGCTCGTAGCCGCCGGCAGGAAAGAATTCAGTATATATGCGTTTGCACAGCGCCTGGATGGCCCCCGGCATTGGGCCGGTTGCCTCAAATACGCCCCAGTCGGCAGGAGGAATATGAAAAACCTCAAACCCTGCGCATTCTTCTTTAACCGTATATTCGACGGCAATAACATAAGAAAACTCATTATTGTCACGAAAATCGGTGCAAATCCCCAGCAGCTTGCGGTTAGTTTGGCCAGCCGCGCCGTTCGCCGCAATATCAGCAAGTTTGCCGACAGTTCCCTCCCGGCAAGCCTCAGCCCAAAACCGGGGAATTAACTTCAGCTGTGCTTGATTGACCGTAGATACCCGCATCGATTTGCCAACAACCTCAAACCCGTCCTTCTTAACGATTTTGTAATTCATTTCCTTATCTCCTCTCAATGATATATGAAAGGACAGCCGGGGATAAGCTTTTAACCGGGCTCCTGTCTCGCGCGCCGCCGTGGGCGTGACACCGTGCATTTTTTGAAAAGCGCGGGTGAAGGAAACAGGCGAATCATAGCCATACCTGAGGGCTAAATGGATGACTTTAATATCAGTATTCTGCAGATCAGCGGCGGCTAAGGTTAGCCTTCTACGTCGTATGTATTCCGATAAGGGAATCTCGGTAATAAAAGAAAACATCCGCTGAAAATGGTATACCGAGCAGCAGGCTATCGCCGCTGCGGTTTTAAAATCAATTTCTGCCGCCAGATTGTCTTCAATATAACTCATCGCACCATTCATTCTGTCGATCCAGTCCATTATACTATCCTCTCTTTATCGCCAGTATAACAGACGCTCTATAAACAGGCGCAACTTTCCGTGCACCAATTTGTTGGCAGGACTGCCAACAGCCAGCAGTTATTTTCTTCTTAAGAAAAAAACAGCAGAATCATAGTTTATGACCCCGCTGTTCGTTGACTAGCAGCTTGTCAGCCTTAACGGTAGAATAATGGCGAGGCCATTTTTCGCAAAGCAAGGCGGAGGAAGGAGGCATACCGGACGTATGCCGGCTGACTCACGACAACAGGACGGCTCATTTGCTATTGCGCTCCGCCAGCACCTGGGTTAACAGCTTACCGCCAACGCCGATGTTGTCACTTTCATTCTCTTTAAGCTGGACAATAAAAGACTGTTCCGGAATCTTCAGTATTTCGCTCGCGGTTTTGGTAAACCGCTCTACCAGCAGCACCTTCTGCTCTTTATCCAGCTTTCCTGCCTCAATAGTAATAACCGGCATGTTGTCACACTCCTTTAAAATTAAATAAAAAGGCAAGAAACCCTCCTGCCGGAAAGCTCCTTGGCCTTTAGCTTTTACCAATCAACCAACTACTATCAAATCAATTTATATGTAATTATATTTTTATTCTATCACCAACGGTAAATTTTGTCAATTAAATACGATTTTATTCACTCAACTGTCATTTGAGTCCGGCAAGCATTCAAGCACTCGGTTATTGTTCTGCTACTGCTGCACCGCTATAATGAAAGAAAAAATAAGGGGAAATGAGGTCTTGCTGTATGAAAAGCAGTCTGGGAAAAAACATCAGTAGATACCGTAAACTCAAAAACATTACGCAGGAAGAATTAGCTACCCAGCTTAATATTACATTTCAGGCAGTGTCAAAATGGGAAACCGGCCAGACCTATCCGGATATCACCCTGTTACCGCATCTAGCCAGTATATTGGAGGTCAGCATTGATAGACTCATGGGCTATACCTCGCATCAGGAACAGAAGCGGACCATTTATGAGGAGGAATATGCCCAGGCTGATTATTACTGGGGTCTTGCACCAGCAAAAATGTGTTATAAAATATTAGCCATGCTGCCGCCGACTAAACCCCTAAAACTATTGGACATTGGCTGTGGTGAAGGCAAAGACGCCGTATTCTTTGCCAGAAACGGCTATCAGGTAACCGCCTTTGATATAGCCGATGCCGGTATCGAAAAAACCAAAAGGCTGGCCGATAAAATTGGTGTCTATGTAAATGTCTTTAAAGCCGATATCCTGGATTTCAGGCTGGAATCCAATTACGATATCCTGTATTCCAATGGTGTTCTCCATTATCTGAAACCGGAACTCCGGCAGGAGATATTTCACAACTACCAGCAGCATACCTCCCCGCAGGGCCTTCATGTTTTATCGGCCTTTGTGACCAAACCGTTTATTCCCCCCGCCCCGGAACAGGAACCGAATGCCCACAGCTGGCTGTCAGGCGAACTTTTTTCCCTTTACAGCAACTGGCTGATCAAAGAATGTGAGGAAATAATCTTTGACTGTAACTCTTCCGGCCTTGCCCACAGGCATGCGATGAACATAATTGTAGCTGAAAAGCCGTAGGGGACTATGCCAGTTCACACCTTATCAGTTCGGAAAACTGACTCAAGAGAACCGTCCCCCTGAGTCGCCCGAAACCCTTTTACAGGCCGGATGGACAACCACACGTTGTTCATCGATTCTGTCATCATGTTTGGTATGTTTTTCAATATCCTGCAGCCGGCAAAAAAACAATATTGCCCCGGCCACACAAACCAGCCCGCCAATACTAACGGTTGCCGCTGCACCGATGTAGGTCGCCATGATGCCGGCCAGCAAATTGCCAAAGGGAGTCATCCCAAACGACATGGAATACAGGCTCATAACGCGGCCGCGTTTATCTTCATCCACCAGGGATTGCATTAATGTACTGGATGCTGCCATATGAACAATCGACCCCAGGCCAATAAAAAAGAGCATTACCAGCCCGAGCAACAACCAGTTTGTCTGCGAAAACACGATCAATGTAATTCCCAGCAGAACAACCGCCCACGGAATCACTCTCTCCAGGCCCTGCGGATTAGGCCGGGAGGCCAGGAAGGTCGCTCCGCAAACCGCGCCCAAGCCTGTAGCCCCCAGCAGAAGCCCCAATATGTACGAGTCGCCGGCAAATACGTCGCGGGCAAAAATCGGCATTAGCGTAACATATACCGTACCTGCCAGATTGACCACCCCCAGGAGCAGCACCGTATAACAAATCGGGGGAAAATGATAGGCATACAGGTAGCCTTCATGCATCTGCCGCAGCGGCGAATTTTTTTCTTTTTCCCGTACAACTGGTGCCTGAACGCGCATAGACAGCAAAGCCGCCAGCACAGGAATGAAACTGGCCGCATTTAGCAGAAAACATACTCCCTCACCCACTAGGGCAATCAATACGCCGGCTAGCGATGGTCCGGCCAATTTGGAAACACTGAGAATAATAGAGTTCAAGGCAATGGCGTTGGGCAAATCATCCTTGTCTTCAACCAAGTCGACAACAAATGCCTGTCTGGCAGTCAAATCAAAGCCATTAATACAGCCTAATAGGAAACCTAACCCTAATAAATGCCAAACCTCTATCTTGCCGGTTATCACTAAAGCCGCCAGCAATACTGCCTGCAGCATCGCTAACGACTGGGTTATGATAATGATTTTGTGCCTGTTAAAACGGTCGGCGACTACACCGGCCACAGGCCCCAACAGCAAACCTGGCGCAGAATTAAAAAAATTGAAGGTGCCCAGCATGAACGCGGAATCAGTCAGCCTATACACCAGCCAGTTCATGGCAATCGTTTGCATCCAGGTACCAATTGTAGAAACAGCTTGCCCGCTGAAAAACAAACGATAATTACGATAACGCAAGGCTCTCAGCATAAACTTCACATTGATAGCTATTTTGTCCAAGCTTATTCCGGCACCCCTTCCACCGACTAGTCAGGGGCCGCAGCTGGCAGCGGCCCCTACAATCCTCTTCCTCTATGCACAGCAAAAATAAAAAGGCTTAGGACAATATTCCTAAGCCTTCAGTCTATTCCTGATCAGCAGCGGGATAATCAAATTGGTAAAACTCATATTTTTAATGTTATCATATGAGTAATATAATGTCAATTAGTTGATCACGCAACTATTATTGTACCAGTTCTACAGCCAATCATCTGCACCAGACTGATAAATTGCTCCTGGCAGAAAAAATTACGGAGGCGGCTAGCCGTAAATGTGCGCCTTTACAGCCGCCGCCCGCTCTGCCACAGACAAATCACCTTCCAGACGCAATACTTTGCAAGGCAGCGCCGCCAGCCATCGTTCATGCAGCATTTTACTGCGCATATTCAGGCCGCCCTCATCATAACCGGCAGCCCATGCCAGGAAAGCATTGGAAGCCGAATGCCGCTCGCCGTCCGGTTTGACTGCCGCCGCCCCATACCGCTGTATTTCGCGTGTACGCAGCCTTTCCATACGCAAAGCTTGCGGAATCCACAAATAGACCACCATCTCAAATTCCGGAATGAATATATCACCCCAGCCGCACAGGGAACCTGATAATATCCACCGGGGTGCACGGTCTACATCTTTAGCTAACAATTGCTGCCGGGCTTGCAAATCCCGCTTTACTTGAAATGGTGGTTTGCTAGGAAGCCAAAAATAATGATCTGTGTCAAAATGCGAATATCCCAACTGAACGGCAAGAGCCTGCCCCAAGGTAGTGGTGCCTGAGCCTGAAGCCCCCAGAATGTGGATCTTTTCTAGCACCGGCATAGTATTTGAGCTGCTGCCAAAGCTTTATCTCCGTCCACATCAGCATACTCGTCGCCCCACCACAAAAATACTCCGTCAAAGCCGGCAGCCTTTATCAGTTTAAAGCGTTCTTCCATAGAAATTGGGAAGCCAAACCACGAAAAAATACTGATTTTATGCATGAATTCCCCTCCTTGCTATCCGCCAAAGCTATTTACCAAATATATACTTGTCATGCCGCCGGTTATTTACTTCCGGCAAATAAACAGGCTTGTTTTGGCCCACTGCTTTTTGACGTCGACAAACTGAAATCCCGCTTGGCGGAATAACCCCATTTGTGTATCTACGGCTAGCGGCGTGTCATAGTGAAACAGACCAGCAGTTATTCTGTCTTCATTTCGCAAGCGTTCATTTTTCAGTTTATAGAACTCCTGTTCCTCAACATTTTGAACCGTATAATCACCCTCGATATATTGGCCGTCAGGCTTTAAAGCTGCAACAATTCGTTTATACAGGGAATGTTTCTCTTCTGGGCTAAAGTGATGGAGCGAATAGGTTGAAATTACATAATCGAAAGTGTTTTGGCCAAAATCGACATCAAAATAGGAAGAACAAATCAGATGCAATCTATCGGAATAATCTTTTAATTTTTCCTGTAGCACGTCAAGCATTCCTTGCGATAAATCAATGCCTGTGACCTTAGCATTGGGACAGGCACGAAAAACCCTTTCAATTTCCAAGCCTGTTCCACAGCCTAAATCCAAAAAGGAAACAGGATCACCGCAGGCATTAATACAACGTTGAAATTCAGCATAAAAGACTTCAAGCTTAAGTTCCTGAAGCATATGATGGTCATAGGACCCCGCTCTGGTATCAAAAAAACGGTCCATTCTTTCCAATTTCCGTTCCAAACCCCAATTCACCTCCTCAATATATTTTGAGTTCCGGCAGGTAAAGGTTGACAGATACTGTCCTGGCGAATATTCACAGTTAGCTTGCCACCCGCCCTGCGATTCGTCAAAATCATTTACCAAATAATGGTTTGGTGATAATATAAATTATAGTAAAAATATGGGGGGGTGCAAGGCTATGAAACAGATTCTATTATTATTAGCTGGCGGTTTTGAAGCCTACGAAGCGAGTGTTTTTACCGATGTATTGGATTGGAATATGGTAGAAGGCGACAGATCCACCAAACTGGTAACTTGCGGCCTGCGCAGGAAACTGATTTGTACCGGACGTTTAACTGTTATGCCTGAACTATTGACCTCGGAAGTCAATGTAAATGAATTCGATGCATTGGCTATTCCGGGAGGATTTGAATCAGCCGGCTTTTATGAAGATGCGTACAGCGACGAATTTTTGTCTATTATTCAAAAATTTAACCTGGCGGAAAAAATCATCGCCGCCATTTGTGTCGGGGCCTTACCCCTGGGAAAAAGCGGGGTTTTATGCGGGCGGCAGGGAACAACATACCATTTAAACAATGGCCGCCGCCAGCAGCAATTAGCTGCTTTTGGTGTTCAGGTTGTCAATCAGCCGCTAGTCGTTGATGGTAATATCATAACTTCTTCTTCACCGGCAACAGCCCTGGATGTTGCCTTTAAGCTGCTGGAGCTGCTTACAACAACAGAAAATTGTCGTCAGATCAAGCATTTAATGGGTTTTTGATTGAATTTTATCACCGTTCCCCTTGCTTATCACCATTTAATTGGCAAGGACTATTATCATCAATAGCAATATCGTATTCCATACGTCTTGCCGTTATCTGCGCAATTTCCGGGCTTAAAAGCCGCCGGACAATGTGAAACGCCATATTAATCCCTGCGGAAATACCGCCTGATGTAATGATGTCCCCTTCATCAACATACTTTATGTTTCTTTTAACGATTACCCCGGGGAATTCATTTTCTAACCGGTCATAACTGGCCCAATGGGTTGTAGCCCTTTTGCCTTGCAGCAAACCGGCTTTCGCCAACAAAAGGGCCCCGGTGCAGACGGAAGTCAGCAAATGGACTGCTGCTGACCGTTCCTTAATCCACTCTAGGACTGCCTGGTTATTGATTTGCTGATTGCGGGCGCCAGGACCACCCGGGATCACCAGGATATCAAAATATGGCGCGTTTTCAAAGCTGTAATCAGGCTGAACCTTTAAGCCATTGCGGGCAACAATTAGATTTCCGGTTTCAGAAATCGTCTCGACAATAAAAGGTTTGCGAGCAGTTTCAGAGTACGCAGTCACGGAAAATACTTCAAAGGGTCCTGCAAAATCAAGCACTTCGACTTCATCAAAAAGTAATATTCCGACTTTCCATTGCCGAACATCGCTCATTGTTTCACGCTCCATTATCATTAAATTTACAACTTGCTTATCCAATTGCCGTCAACCGGCAATTATGCCATTACACATCCAGGCTGTATCACAATACAAGCCAGTAATGGTCAATCCTTAGGCGCGAACGCATTTGTGTAAATATCAGTCGCTTTTATTGCTCCCGGCTGCCAGAGGCCGATATCCTCCGACATTTTGATCCACAAATCCATGTAAGCAGGGTCAATACTGCCGCGTTCCTCATACCGGAAAACACTTACATGCTCCTGATTGTCAACTTTCAGCTTTTTGGCCATAATGGCAGTGGCTTCCTGTTGGTTGGCATTAATCCATTTGTGCGATTTTTGCAATGCCCGGCAGAAGGCGCTGACAATATCCGGATGCTCGGCAATAAACTTTTCGCTAAACCCGCGGACCGACAGGCCGGCACCCGGAGTTTTCACAATATCGTAACTGGTGGCCACCTGGCGGATGCCCGGCTGTTTTACCGTGATGCCGGAAAAGGGCGGATGTGAGGTCGTCATGTCCACCAGTCCCTGTCTTAAAGCCTGTTCCTGCTGGCCCGGATTAGGCAACTTCACCCACTCCACATGCAGCGGCAGATTATGTTGTTGCAGGTACAGCTTTAAATAGCCGTCCTGACAAACGGAAGAAGCACTGCTTTGGGATACTTTTTTGCCGACAATATCATCCAGGGTCTTGATCGGACTGTCCTCCCTGACCAGATACCGGACATGGGGGAATTCCGGGTCGTCAATCATACCGGGGGCAACGGCTTTTACCTTAACCCCGGCCATGATTGCCTGGGCTACAACAAATGGATGCGCATTGATAAAGGCGTCGTTAATCCCCTGGGCGATGGTTTGCATCTCTGTGGCGCCGCCTTTCAGCGCGCCGGTAAAGACAATCTCGATACCTTCCTCCCGGAAAATTCCGACTTCATTGCCGATTACTACTTCGCCGTTCGCGGTCCCGTCGCCTGCCACCCTAATGGGAAAAAGCTTCTTACCATCGCCCGCTGCCGCGGCTGCCTGTTCAGCATGACCGCCGCTATGGTTGCTGCTGCCACACCCGGTAAAGGTAATCGCAATAAACAACAATAATAATGAAAAAACTATTCTTTTTCTCATTGTACCCTCCATAAAAAGAAATTGTCGTCAAATCAAACACGTAATGCCTGTATATAAACAGCAAAAGAAGGCTGGGACAGATTTTAACTCTACCCAGCCTTCAGCGCACTTACTGATCAGCTAAACCTCCAGGGATTTATTAAATTTGATTATAATAAAACACGGCACTGCTTAACCGTTGTTCCCCTTACGGTTTGCAAATGATTTCAGCAATATAAGTATCTAAAATATTGGCCCCATGAGCCGGTCGTATTACCACAGCGGTATCAGCGCCCTTGCCTGTGCCGCCAATGGCAATGATATCTTCCCCATAGGGGATTAGCCCGGCATCCAGGGCCATGACGGCAATCTCGACAGTAACCTTAACTCCCTGGCCGAAAATTTTAAGCGTATTCGCGATGAGCTCTACAGGATAGATCCCGCCGAATTTTCGGCTGATTCCCCGCTCGGCCCCGGATAACACATGAGTGGTTGTCAGTATTTTTATATTTTTTTCTGCCAGTATCCCGCGCTGTTCCGGCGTCAGTTCATTAACCCCCGGTTCCTTATAACCATTGGCATGGGTAACGCATACCACATTTTCAACCTTGCCGGCAAACAATTCGGCTGTTTTGCCGCTGTTGGAGGCCACTACTATGGAGGTAATGCCATACTCTTCCGCTTTGCGCACTGCTAATTCCACTGTTTGCGCTGTATGAACAGCTCCTGCCGATTTCCAATACAAATCCATCATCTCCCTATTTACAATTACTTTATTCTTACTGCGTCGTTGGCAGTAGAGAAGCAGGCTCTTACAAACTTTTTACTTTTTCTCAGCCACTGCAAATATCGTGTAGCCGCTAAATGTTATGCCCTCTTTATCCCGCTGCTTTTCAAGCTCGTTCTCAATATCCGCTTTGGCCTGATCCCGTAACGATTCGGGAACATGGTTCAGGAAATTGCCAAAGGAGCTGGCCTCACTGAATCTGATAACAGCCCTGGCGCTTGGATAACTCCGCTTGATCTCCCTGATCTCGACATTGTTAACCGTCAAACCGGCCCCTGCCAGCAATTGAATTAGCTCAGTGGTAGTCAAACCATGCTGATTCTGGGTACTATCCTCCAGCCGGACCAGCTTATTGTACGGCTCCCGTTTCAGGACGTTATCTGTAATTAATCTTACGCCTGTAAAACTGCTAAGTTCCTTGGCACCTGTTGTAATACCGACCTTACCTCCCGGTTTAAGAACTCTGAATATCTCCCGCAAAGCGACTGCCTTATTAAGCACCCAATGAAATACCGCATTCAGGTACACTACATCGAAGCTATTATCTGGTATAGAACTGAGATCTTCAGCATTGCCAATCCGGAATAGGGCGTTAGCATATTCGTTTTTTTCATTGGCAATCTTAATGCGCTCTCCCAAAGGGTCGATACCGACAAAACTGCCGGACTGACCAATGAGGGAAATTACATGCCGGCCCAGCCGGCCGGTGCCGCTGCCGATATCCAGGACCGCATCGCCCGGTTTTACCGCCAGTTTCTGGAGCAATATAGAACCGTTATTGAATTGGGTATTGCTTACCTCGTCATAGGTACTTGCCAGCTTCTCATTATCCAGTGTCAAATGAACGGCCATAAGGAACACTCCTTTATTGTATTATTTTGCCAAACGTATTAAAAACCCTTCAGCCCGATGCTAAGTAAATGCAAATCTGGCTACGAGGGGTTAAACTCGCAATTGGTCTGAAAAGGCCTTTGTCCAATTATGGGCAGCCAAAATAAAAAGACTGCACTCCAAGCTCATGGAATACAGCCTCTAGTTAGCGACTAGTCAGCCTCCGGCACTATATAAGTATATCTTTCAGTTTTCGTTTTGGCACATGATGCACCTGGTTTTCATCCCGCCAGTATTTGATATCGCCATCGGCCTCGATTTCCTCAATCACGACCTCTTCTTTCGGTTTTCCCAGGGCAATCACCAGCAATATTTCATAATTGTCTGCCAGGTTTAATGCCGCCTGCAATGGGGCGTGCCGAATATTGCCAAGCATACACCCGCCCAGTCCGATTTCTGTTGCCCCGAGCAAAATGGTCTGGGCAGCAATCCCGGCATCGAAGCCGGTTCCCATTTTATAGCCTTTATCCTGAATGATGACAATATAAGCAGCCGGCCTTTCTCCTTCAGCCGGACCGGGCCACTCTTTTAAATAGCCGGCCCAGCCCAGGGTGGCAAAGATCTGCCCGTTAAGCGGTTGCTCATAAGCGATATAATATTTAAGCGCCTGTTTATTGGCACCGGAGGGAACCAGCCTGGCATAATCCACCAGCGTAAGCAAGGTTTCCCTCGTAACTGCCTCCTGCTCAAAAAAACGCCGGTAACTGCGGTTTGCTTTTACAATATCCTTAAACATCAATAACCCTCCCCCATTTACACTTTTGTATCCCTGGCCGCTGCCTGTTATTACGCTTGCAGGCCCAATACCCAAGCAGTTATTCTCCCCTACTTCGTGCTTGCTGGCATTCGGCAATAAGCTCGGCAATACGGGTCGAGGCCTGGGGCCCATATAAGCCGCCGTGATAGCAGATGACATAATCAATATCATCTGCCGGCAAATTGCGCAGTGCTTGCAGCGCTGTCCTCATATCAGCCGTATGTTCCGGGGCCGGCCCTACCAGAATTCCGTTTTGAATCCGCAATTGATCCCCGGCGATAAGCAGGCGGTGCTGTTGCAAATACAGGCAAATATGGCCGGGCGTATGACCTGGTGTATGGATCACTTGCACCTTATCGTGAAATGACAGTGCGTCTCGATCCGCCAGCGTCTTATGTACATGAACGGTAGGAATGGTTGCAAACAAAGCAGCGGCCTGTTCACGGACATTTTCCGGCAGCGACTGGAGCCTGGCCTGCACCCGTTCCGGGGTCAGCTTGATATAAGGGATGGCGCCCTCGATATAATCGCGCTCATTGACATGCGCGTATATTTCCGCCTTGTTGCCCAAAGCGCGCTGTACGTCCGTTATATTGCCGACATGATCCCAGTCCTGATGGGTAAAAATGATGCGTTTAATGTGCTTAAAGGCAACACCGGCCTCTGCCACTGCCGCAGTCAGTTCTGGTAATTGCCCCGGATAACCGACATCAACGAGAGTGGCGCCGTTATCATCCCACAACAAGGTGGGGTGTATGGCAACAGCGGCCCCCACAGGATTGTGCTCCAATGTGAGCATTTTGAAATGCAAAGTAGTATGACTCAATTCCTCACCCTCTACATTTACCTTTGCTTGCCTGTAAAGACAGAACACGCAACTGGCTTGCCTCTATCCTCATGCCTAATTATATCATTTTCATAATAGCAAATGGTTAAAATTGGCTTTAAATTTGCACTAAATTTTGTTAGGCTTTCTATCAGTTTTTCTAAAAACTGACGCAAGAGAACCGTCCCCTTGAGTCACCCTTGAGTCAATATAAAAAGAAGGCTGGTGCAGATATTTCCTCTGCCCAGCCTTCAGCGCACTTACTGATCAGCTATATTGTTCAGGACCTATTAAGTTGGCGCAAGCTGGCGATACCTATACATGAAAGTTTGTGAGATATTTAAATTTGGAAATATATTACCATGTCTTGCACTAGGTGTCAAGAATTATAGTTGAAATTTACTAATTTCCGTTTGCAGAGTATGGGCCTGTTGGGCAAGGCTCTGACTGGAGGCGGCAATCTCCTCCATTGAGGCCGATTGCTCTTGCGTAGCCGCCGAAACCGTCTGGGTCTCCTGAGCTGTCTTGTGGCTTAAAGCATTAATTTGTTCCACCGAACTGACAATTTGCTGACTGCCGGCCGACAGTTGCTCAAGCATGGCTGAGGCGGCCTGAATCTGCTGCGTCACTTGCACAATCAAATCAGAAATTTCCCGGAAGGCCTGACCGGAGTCTCTGACGACATCGGCCCCCAGTGCAGCTTCTTTGGTCCCCGCTGCCATGGCCGCTACCGACTGTGAGGTATCACTCTGAATCTCCCTGATCAGAGTTGCTATTTGTTTGGCGGCTGTCTCCGATTGTTCGGCCAGTCTTCGTACTTCCTCAGCGACCACAGCAAACCCGCGTCCCTGTTCACCGGCCCGGGCCGCCTCAATTGCAGCATTCAATGCCAGCAGGTTGGTTTGTCCGGCAATACCGGCAATCGTGTCGACAATCTGGCCAATTTCTTGGGATCTCTCCCCCAGCTTAGCTACGATTGCCGCCGATGCGGTAACAGTCTGCTCAATGTGGTTCATCTGCTGAATCGCTTTATCCACAGCAAGGTTGCCTTGGCTTGCCTTGTCAGAGGCCAGGCCTGACTGTCTGGCGATGTCTATGGTGCTGGCAGCGAATTGCTGGATCCGGGCCGACATGGTTTCCACCACCTGGGAAGTAGACCCGATTGCCAGTTGTTGCTCCTCAGCGCCACCGGCGATTACCGAAATGGCGCCGGCTACCTGATTGGCCGCCAGAGCCGTCTGGCCGGCACTTGCCGTCAGCTCTTCCGCAGCGGCGGCCACCTGGCCTGAGGTATCGGCAGCCTGCCTGACCAGGTTTCGCCAGTTGCCAACCATCTGATTCATGGCAGCCCCCAGTTTTCCCACTTCATCGTTCGCGGTAACCATAATGGGGGGAATTGCCAGATCGCCCCTGGCTACCGCTTCCACTACACTCACTACCTTGCGCAGCGGCTGGGAAATTCTTACGGCAACAACAAAAATGAGCCCGCCAATAATAACGGCAGCCATTATCCCCAGCAGTACAGCCTGCTGTCCATGGGACACCAATCTGGCAAAAGCTTCGGCTGCAGGAACAGTCACCACCACAGTCCAGCCGGAACGATTGCCAACCGGTTTTGCCGCCAGTAATTGCACGCTCCCGCCATCGTTAACCTCCCGGATCGCGTTATTGCCGCTGATAAAGGCTGTGCCTGCCGCTTTATACAGACCGTCGGCAATGGTTAATATGGTTTCATCGACAGAATAGGCAGGATGATAAATATAATGGCCTTGTGGATCAAGAATAAAGGCATAGCCGTTGTTCCCTATTTGAGCAGTTGCTGCAATTTTCTTTAAATCGGCCAGGTTAAGGTCCACGCCGACAACACCGATTACCTGTCCATCCCGTTCCACTTTGCGCGTCACTGTCACCAGTAATTGGTTAGTGCTGACATCCTGATACACATCTGAATATTCAAGGTCATTGGCAGCAAGGGCTTTTTTATACCACGGCCGGGTGCGCGGGTCGAAACCGGCAGGCAGCACCCGCTCTGTTCCCAGCAAGAGTCTGCCGTCTTCCCAGGCAATATATATATCGTCCACCCCGGTGTTGGCTGAACGCAAATTCTGCAGCATCCTGACAATATCGGCATCAGCCGGCTGGCTGGCAGCAAAAACAAGAGCCGTGTTGTTGGCCAGGGCTTCTTTGGATTCCATCCAGACCTGCACTGCGTTAGTGGTACTGCTTACTTTTTCCTCAAGCAGTTCATGCGTCTGGGCGCTAATTATCTGCGTGGAGTTAACATAGGATAAATATCCGAACAGAATAAAGGCAACAATGACAGGTAATAAAATAAAGATCAGCATTTTGATTTTGAGATTAAGGCTCTTCCCCATAAAAACATCTCCTTTTTGCGGCATTGATGATTAGGCACATAGCGTCTCTGATTTGCGGCTTAGTGCCTTATTCTTACTTTTTTTAAAAAAAGCGGTGGAACCACAGCCTGTGACTCCACCGCCTTGTACTCGGCACATATTAGCAGTTTATACAAGCCTGGAAGCAGGGACCCCACCGATTTCATCTGGTATTTGGCGCCGCATTTACCGGGGTTGAAAGGTCTGTTGCCACATCCCTTCTTATCAAATAAAAAAGACAAGAAACTATCCAATAGGAAAATTTCTGGCCTTTAGTTTACTAATCAACCATTGCTGGCGCAAATATACAGTATATTTACCTGTAGTGTTCAATATAGCACATACTATAAAATTTGTCAATTTTTTCATTAACAACAAACAAGCTGACTCAAGGGGACGGTTCTCTTGAGTCAGTTCTTGGGGCACAAAAATGGCGTGGCTGCTCAAGCAGGGAATATTTTGTTCCACCTAGCTAATTATTCATGTAAGGAAATTGCGCCAATATTATTACCGTTAATAGCGCCATTAATTTTTGCTCTGCTATCCATGCGAGGCCCCCGGCCTCAATAGAACTAACAAAACCTATTTGCTCATTTAGATTATCCGGATTTATAGGATTGCCTGTTATAGTTTCTTTCGATATACAAGAATAATCTTTGCCTGCAGCATAGTGTACACTCCATGATTAACAATAAGTTTTGTCAAAGGCAAAGAAGGCTGGCGGAATTGACAATATTTTGCCTGCCGTGTTACGATTAAAACAATTTTATATGCGATAAAGACGAAGCAGCGCGACAGCGCCGGCTTTTGGCAACACAGTCTCTAAATTAGCTGGTCAGAATAACCGGATGAAGGCTAAGATTACACTGAGGTAATCCTAGCCTTTTTCTTATAAAAAAACCGCATCCTAAGGGCAGGGCATTTCACACCGGACCTGCTGTCATGTATTAATTTCGGGGGAGGATATGGATGAATAAAGAACAATTGGCCTCATGGCTGCACGGGCGCGAATTTATTTATTGTTTATTTGCCAGGCTGTACCAGGCCAGCCCCGCCATGGAGCTGCTGGCAACCCTGTCGGCAAACGGCCTGTTGACTAGCCTGGTTGAGGGTTGTGCGCCAATGGAGGATCGGCAAGGAGAAGTATACTCAGCCGCGCAACGCCTGCAGGGCGAATTGGACCTTGGTCTTGACAATCCCGCTAACTATCAGGAAAAGCTGCAATCTGATTTTAACCGCCTGTTTGCCGGCCCCGGACATTTGGCAGCGCCCCCGTGGGAATCGGTGTACCGTTCCAGGGAACGGCTGCTATTCGGCGAGCCGACGCTGGCTGTGCGTGAATTCTACCGCAGCTTTGGCCTGGAAACCAAAAAAGGGCGCAGTGAACCTGACGACCATCTTAGCTTAGAACTGGAATTTATGGCTTGGCTGTGCAAACAAGCGGCAAGACCTGCTATCAGTCCGGAACAAATAAAGCTTTATCTGTCCGGGCAAGCACGCTTTCTGTCCGAACATTTACTGGAATGGGTTCCCGCTTTATGCGACGATATAGGAAAAGCAGCTGAATCAGAATTTTTCCGCGGATTGGCCCTGCTAACAGCGCAGTGGCTAAAAGCCGATACGGCCGATATTGAAAATATTGCGCACCGCTTAACCGTGTAATGGCTAGACCACCGCTTGATCTGCCCCGGCTACTTACCGTCGTCTACAGGGCGTCGCGATGCGGCTCAATGACCAGGGCAGGCTGAGTCTGCCCGGCAGCAGGCAGTCCCTTTGTCTCATTGGCCTTGCCATATTTGCGCTGCAGCCCATCCAGCGGGCCGAAATCAAGCGCGCGCAGCGGGCAGGAGGCTACGCAAACCGGCGGCCTGCCCGCTGCCAGCTCATCCCGGCAAAAGTCGCATTTCCCCGTCTTTCTGGTTTCCCGGTCATACTGCGGCGCACCATACGGGCAGCTTTTTTCGCACTTGCGGCAACCCACACACTTTTCCTGATCAATATAAACAATTCCGTCTTCTGCCTGTTTCCGAATGGCGCCAACCGGACAATTGGTAAGGCATACCGGCTTCCGGCAGTGGTTGCAGCTGATTGATGTCCAGAAAGCATACACAGCCGGGATAACCGTTGCCCCCTTTATCCGAAAGCCTCCGCCTGCCGTCTCCAACACCCGCCGGTATAATTGCCCCACTTTCAGGTCATGTTTATCCTTGCAGGCCACCTGACAGGTCTTGCACCCAACACAGTACTTCTGTTCCACATAAAAGGCTAATTGCTTTGCCATGGCTGTATTCTCCCTCCTTTATCCCTTGCTAATCTGCACCAGATTGGTATGGGTGGCATTACCGAAAGCCAACGGGGTTGGGTGATATTTGGTCAGCGTGTTTATGCAGCCGCGCCTGTCAACCCCCTGTTCATCCGGGGTCCACCAGGCCCCCTGCGGCACCGAGACTACTCCCGGCATAATCCGCGGCGTAATTTTGACCGGCAGGGAGATTACACCCCGGTCATTATATACCGTGACCAATTCACCGTTTTGCAAATTCCGCTGTCCGGCGTCCACGGGGCTGACCCAGACTTCCTGCGCGCCGGCTTCTTCCATCCAGCCGGTATTATCGAAAATAGAGTGTACGCGCCGCTTGTAGTGATGCCCGATGCATTGCAGCGGATATTTTTCACGCAGGGGATCTTCCGGTCCCTCCCAGGCTTTTACATATTTAGGGATAGCGGGAATCTCCTGCCGTTGGTTCATATCCCACAAGCGCTGCGAAAATATTTCAATCTTGCCGGACGGTGTGGGAAAAGGGTTGTTCCCGGGATCTTCGATTTGTTTCTGAAAGGCGATGGAGGATTCCGAATACTGCCAGCGGTACACGCTTTTTTCTTTAAACTCTTCATACGAGTAGAAGCCCGGATTTTTTTTGGCCGTTTCCTCCACAAGATACCGCAGCCACTGGTCGAGTGTTCGGCCTTCAGTGAACTCGTCTTTAAGACCCAGCCGGTCCGCCAGGTCACTGATCCAGTCATACCCGTTGCGGCATTCGAATACGGTATCCACCGCTTTATTCATAAACAGGACATAATCGCCATAGCCCCAGGGCGTGACGATATCATCCCGCTCATACATATTGTCTGCGGGCAGAAGAATATCCGCGAATTTGGCACTGGCGGTGAGGAACTGCTCGCTGACGACAAGAAACTCCAGCAGATTTTCATCCTGCAATAACCGGGCCGTTCCATTGTTGTCCGCATGCTGGTTTACCAGACAATTCCCGCCCAGGTTAAACATCAGCTTGAGATTGGCGGACAGCTGCTCTACACCTTTTACGCTTGCCTCCGGCCCCATGCCTGCCCCCCGCTTGATGGCGTCCGGCCAGCAAAATACCGAAATTTTTGCCTTGCTGGGATTAGGGACAGGAATCGCGGCAACAAAATGGGAACGCGCCTGATAGCCGGTTCCCGATGCCCAGCCGCCTTTCACGCCGATATTGCCGGTTAGGGCGGCCAGCACCGTGCCGCTGCGCACCACCTGTTCCCCGTAGGCATGACGCTGCGGCCCATAGCCCTGAATCAACGCCCCGGGACGCAATGTCGCATATTCCCGCGCTAATTTCACAATAGTTTCACGCGGTATCCCGGTAACAGCCGCGGCCCAGGCCGGGGTTTTCGGCGTTTTATCCTCACTATCACCCAATATATAGCTTGTAAACGACTGGCCGGCCGGAATGCCGGGAGGCAGATGCGCTTCATCAAAGCCTACACAATATTTGTCCAAAAAAGCCTGGTCCTGCAGGTTCTCTGTGATGATAACATATGCCATAGCATCTAAGAGCGCACTGTCGGTCGTCGGCCGGATGGGAATCCACTGATCGGCCAGCGCGACCGAGGTATTCGAATAGATCGGGTCAATACTGACAATCCTGGCGCCGGCTTGTTTAGCTTTTTTCAGATAATAGGCGGTATTCGTGCCGTGAATTGTCTCGCCGGGATTCCAGCCCAGCAAAATAATCAGCTTCGAATGGGCCCAATTGTCCCGGCTGCTGCCGGTGGCTGTCGTGCCAAAGGTGTACGGCGTGGCCATCTGCGTTGCCGCCGTGCTGTAGCTTCCATAATAGGAGAGAAACCCGCCATAGAGACCTAACAGCCGGCTCATCCATACCCGCTCGGAGACTCTGCCGGCATTGCCGGGGGCATATTGCATATAGACAGCATCCGGCCCGTATTGGGCCATAATCCGTTTGGTCTGGCTGGCAATAGTGTCCAGCGCTTCATCCCATGTGATCCGCTCAAACTTGCCTTCGCCGCGCTTGCCCACCCGTTTCATCGGATATTTCAGACGCTCGGGGTGATAAAGGCGGTCCCGGTAGGAACGGCAGCGCAAACAACCGCGCAGCTGCGGCGTCTTATCGGTATCAGGAATATCGTCCTCTGTTGTGATCCGCACAACCCGGTTGTCCCGGACATGGGCCTGCAGTATGCACCGGCCGCCGCAATTGTGCGATCCCGATGTGCGGACAATCCTGTCCCGGGCCACCGGTTCCTGCGCGCTTGCCAGGGACACAAAATTATCCAGTTCAAACAACCCGCTTGCCGCAGTAAAACCGCAAGCAGCCGCGCCCAGCTTCAAAAATCTGCGCCGTGAATATTGGCTCTTCCATAAAATATCCGTGTTCATTTCGATCATATCCTTTCTTCATGTCTTAAACTGCTTCAGGTCAATAATCCTCTTTCCAGGTACTTTGACCAAAAAGAAAAAGGCCGGAACACTACTCCACAACCGGAGTAGTTTCTGGCCTTCAGCCTCGCTTACCAATCAACCAGCTAGATAAAAAAAATTGTAGTGATTTTTTATGAGTTTGCCCTGACATTTGGCGAAATTGCCTTAGGTATGAAACAGATGAAATTTAGAGGCTGCATTCCAAAACCTTGGAATGCAGCCTCTAGATGATTAACTAGTCAGTTGCCCGTAACTCTAATTTAAATTCTATTATACTTGGAATATCCTGTCAATAGCAGTCTTCACTAAATTAAACATATTTTTCCAGAGGAGGCAGTTCTCTATGTCAGTCACTCTCTCAATCGGGTGAATCGATGATCCTTTACTTTTAGTTTTCTTAGCATGGTATCGCGCTCGGTTTTTCCCATGAACCGCTTTCGTGCGGTTGGCGCCTATACGTCTATTGCATGATTCTAATTTATTCACTAGCCCGCTCTCACCGAATGCTGATGTATATAGCGCTGCGGTGAAAAGAGTAGAAGCGACCGGCGGGCCGGTATCCAAGGTGGCAGCCGAATTAGGGATCAATGAAAATACACTTCATGGGTGGCTGAAAATATCGCGAAAAGCCCAATGCTCCTTTTCCCGGAAGCTGAAGGGTTAAGGCTTTCTTGCAAGTTGCAAATCTATGGTGTCATAAATATTTATTTTACCGCCAAAACTGTTAATTACATCTTTAATTTCGTTTTGCATTAATGTCAGCTTTTCCTCACCTAATGCCCTATGATCGCTGTAAGTGCTAATAAGTGTTACATAATTTTCTGCATCAAACGTTCTTATTCGGTGATACAGCTTGTAACTTATATCAATAAAACCGTATCCGCTAATGACGTCCGCTCTGCCTGAGGCCATTTCTTCACTATATTCCTGACCTAAAGCAGAATCAGGCATATACACTGCATATACCTTCTGTATCGCAATATGAAGCGGTTCATTGCTCTTATCTTTATGGGGATGATTTGCAAAGCGTGCAAAGGTGCCACCGCTTTTTAGTAATCTATAAACTTTGGGATAGCCTATTTCTTCCGGAATCCAATGAAAAGCGGAAGCAGAATAAATCATATCCAACGAGTTGTCAGGGCATTCGAAGTTTTCAAAAGCCATGTTCTTGATTTCAAAATTTTTGTACTTGTTGAATTTTTCTTTCGTATAAGATGCTAAATCATCACCCAATTCAACCGCTGTAATATGACAATTCATATGCAAGAATGGCAGAGTGGCTTGACCTGTTCCAATACCTACCTCAAGCAAGTAACTGTCTGGATTTATACCTGAATAATTATTTATATCAGTATATAGCTCTGGAACATATGTGGGACGCCATTTATCATATACAGAAGGAACCTCGTTAAATTTTAATCTTAAGTCCATATTGGGACCCCCTTCAAAAAACATCTGCACTATTGCAGCATTATTCTCCTACACACACCAGCCAAAAGATAATATATCAACCAAGCTGTACGCCAAAAGGCTGCGCTCCCGAGTCAGGGAATACAACCGCCAACTTATCTGCGCTCAGTATTCACCACTAATTCGCCGGTGTGTACGGGTGCCTTGCAATAACTCAAATGCTTTATCCGTCCGTTCCCAGGGAACATCGATATCGGTACGGCCAAAATGCCCATAGGCGGCAACCTGCTGGTAAATCGGCCGCCTGAGATCCAACTGCTCTATAATTGCTGCCGGCCTTAAGTCGAAATTCTTATTGATAGCAGCCAGTAGTTCACTATTGCTCAATCGCCCGGTACCAAAAGTATCTACGAAAATAGATATCGGTCTGGCAACCCCAATCGCATAGGCAATCTGAATTTCCGCCCGTTTCGCCAGACCGGCGGCAACAATATTCTTGGCAACATATCTTGCCGCATAGGCCCCGGAACGGTCGACCTTGGTCGGATCTTTGCCGGAGAAGGCCCCGCCGCCATGCCGCGAATAGCCGCCATAAGTATCCACAATAATTTTGCGGCCGGTCAAACCGGCATCTCCCTGCGGCCCGCCAATGACAAATCGCCCGGTTGGATTTACCAGAAACTTAGTTTTTGCATCTAATAGCTGGGGAGGAAAAATTTCATCAATAACCAGTCTCTTTAAGTCTGCCGCAATTTGTTCCGTTTCGGTTTCAGGCGCATGCTGGGCCGAAATCAGTATGGCTTCAGCCCGCACCGGCAGAAAATCTTCGTATTCAATCGTGACCTGTGTCTTACCATCAGGCCGTAAATAGGGCAACAGCCCTGCTTTGCGGACAGCAGCCAGCCGTTTGGCCAGCCGATGGGCAAAGGCAATCGGCGCCGGCAGGTATTCGTCGGTTTCATTTGAGGCATAGCCAAATACAATCCCCTGATCCCCTGCGCCAATTTTGTCCCACCTTTCGTCACTGCTGCCACTACGGCTTTCGATAGCCTGATTTACCCCCTGGGCAATATCCGGTGATTGCTGGTCAATCGATACCAGAACAGCCGCAGTAGCGGCATCCAAGCCATATTCCGCTTTGGTGTAACCCACCCTGGCAATCGTATCTCTGGCAACCTGGCTAAAGTTAACATTCGCTTTTGTAGAAACCTCGCCCGTCAACAATACCAGCCCGGTATTAACGCTTGTTTCGCAGGCTACCCTGGCTTGAGAATCCTGCGCCAGGATGGCGTCAACCACGCCATCGGAGATTTGATCAGCCAGCTTATCGGGATGACCTTCCGTAACCGACTCTGATGTGAAAAAATAGCGTTGTTTGGACATATCATTCACTCCTAAGCATATTCTACGAACCTAAAGATCTGTTAAGCTAAAGAGGCCAACAGCCATAAACTGCTGCTAGCCTCTTATTTTTTAAGTCAGCTATCGCTACAAGCTGGATTAGCACTTGGTTCTGGCAGCAATAAACCGGGCAACCCCGTCTGAATTATTATCCGCAATTATCCCGGTTGCCTGCTCTTTTAACTCGTACACTCCATTTGCTACCGCATAAAACTCATCACATGCTTTTAATAGCGGGATATCATTAACATTGTCGCCAAAGCCTATGACCCGGTCAAAAGCACAATAGCTGCGGATAAAGTTGACTGCGTTGTACTTGGAAGCGCTGGCGCTGTATACCTCCAGGTACCACAGATTCTCGGTGTAAACATCATGGGAAAGCACCATGCCGATGCCTGCCAGCTTTTTCAGATCAGGCAATAATGCCGACAATCGCGCTTTTGGCCCCATAAAGGCAAAATAGATTACCTTATCATCCCTGATCTTATTAGAAAAACAGGCAACCTGTTCAAAGGATTTGGCATATTTCATCACCCGTTCGTCATGATAAGCGGTTAGTGCCGTTGTATTTAAACTCTCATAATATATCTGCAGCTGATTAGCAACAACTGAATACATGAAGCCGGTAATGTTGTGTTTTTTGATAACTTCAATAATAGAATAAGCCGCTGCCGGCGGTATTGTTTCTGTTTTTAGGTATGTACTGTCCGCCAGATCATAGATTGCTGCCCCGTTCATCAAGACCACAGGGGTATTCATTGGAACGCCGGCCAGTATCTTTTGTGAGGATACGGCGGTCCGGGCGGTTGCCACAGAAAAATATCCCCCACTGGCAACAAGGGCATTGAGTGTTTTTTTAGTGGTTTCGCTGATCTCTTTCTGGCTGTTGAGCAAGGTCCCGTCTAAATCTGATATATACAAAGCTTTTATTGTCACAGCGCCCCTCCCTGTCTGGCAAATACAAGGCCCCGCAGCAGCACCTAAGTACGGCATGGCTAAATCTTTAACCGGCGGCGGCCTACGCCAATGTAAACGAGGCCGGCGCAGCTTACCGCTGCCCGGCCTTCAGCTTGCTTACTGATCAACCAACTGCTGTTCCGACGCGCCTCACGGCAGTTTCTGTTCCAGAGTGTGATAAACTCCCTATTTGATGTAATTAATCACGTTTTCTTTGCGTGCGGGGGCGTTTACCACCTCGCTTTTCTTATAGCCCAGCGCCACTGAGGAAAATGGCTTATACCCGGCCGGGATGCCCAGCTGCTGTTTGTACTCCTCATCCTGTTCGCCGCCAAACGCAAATAAGGCAAGATCGACCCAGCAGGAGCCAAGCCCAATGGCTTCAGCGGCCAATAATATATTTTGGGTGGCAGCCGCGCAGTCGGACTCGATCATCAGGCCGTCCTCCTTGCCGGAGACCAGCACCACGGTTGGCGCACCGTAAAAGATATTAAACTTTTCATTGTTAGCCATCAGCTGAATATGCTCGTTATCAATCTGGGCCGCGCCTGCTTTGGCCTTCGTGTTCAGCTGCTCCAGCACCTGTTTGTCCTGGATGACTGTGAAATGCCAGAGCTGCTGATTGCCGGCACTGGGGGCATAAAGCCCGGCCTCCAGGACACTCTGCAGTTCTGCCCCGGCGATTTGGTCCGCTTGGAAGCTGCGCACACTTCTACGCTTTTTGATTGTTGCTAAAACCTCATTTACTGCCATCTGGACTACCTCCTGTTTATCTTTTTTAGCTGTTGACTGCTTTACAGCCTTCACCCCGCCTGCAGCTAAGCCTGCTTGATACTGGTAACCGCTTTTTGCGCCCATAAGGAATCCTGGAAAACGGCCCGGCCGACGCCGATAAGGTCTGCTTTGCCTGCCGCCAGCAACTGTTCGGCCGCCTGCACTTCAGTAATGCCGCCGGTAAGGATGACCGGAATGGCAACTACTTCCTTAACCGCGGCACTAAGGGGCGCAAAATAGCCCTGTTCATTATTGCCCGGGACGATGTAGCCCGAAAAACCGCCGGAGATATCGATGACATTGACGCCGGCCCCGGCAAACGCCCTGGCGGCAAGCTGACTGTCGGCGGCAGTAGTCCCGCCCTCTACATAGTCCGCTGCTCCCAGCCTGATGAAAACGGGGAAGTCATCCCCCACCGCTTCCCGCACGGCGGCAATCACCTCCAGGTGAATCTTAATTCTCCCTGGCACATCACCGCCATATTCATCAGTGCGCTTATTCGTCAGCGGCGAAAAAAACTGATTGAGAAAATAGCCATGGGCGGAATGAATTTCCACCCCGTCAAAGCCGGCAGCTTTGACCCGCCGCGCGGCGGCCCCGAAGGCGGCAACAACCTCACCGATCTCTGCCCGGGTAAGTGCCTGCGGTATACTGCCCTTGCGGGGGTTCTGCACCGCCGAGGGCCCGACCGGCGCAACACCGGTTACCGCCGGGTCGGCCGCGCTCCCGGCGTGGTTGATCTGCACAACAGCTTTAGCCCCATTGCGCTGGATAACACCTGCCAGTTCCTTCAACCCGTCAACAACACTGTCGTCGGCGACAGACAGCTGATTCTCGCTGGCTTTCCCGGCCTGCTGCACAAAACTGTGTTCTACAATGACCAGGGAGAGATAACCACCGGCTGTTTTTTCGTTATAATAAGCAAGAATAGCCTGGCTGACCTTCCCATCCGCTGCCGCCTTCGCGGTAGCCATCGGCGGCATAACCAAACGGTTGGCCAAGGTTAACGTTCCGACCTGCAACGGTTCCAGTAAATAGGGCATCGAGAAACCTCCCTCATTCTTCTTGATACGAATGGAAATAAATTCCTGTATTTATCTTATCCTTTCGGCTTTCTATTCGCAAGTACGCACTAATTTGTGCCCTAGTATCAACTAGGATACTTTCCGGTTAGCGGTTTAATCGCCTGCAGGGCCGTTTCTATCCGGGTTAGTCCCTCCAGCAGCACACTGCGCTGGGTTGCAAAGTTCAGCCGGGCAAAGCCTTCGCCCTGACTGCCGAAGTTTCTGCCGGGATTTAGCCCCACGCGGGCTTTATGCACCAGGAAGGCTTCCAGTTCTCTGGCATTGGTAAAATAGGCGCGAAAATCCAGCCAGGCCAAAAAAGTCCCCTCCGGTTTCACTACCTTGACGCCAGGCAGACGGTCCCGGGCAAACTCGATCAACGTATCGGCATTGCCCTCAAGATAGGGCAGCAGGGAATCCAGCCAGGCCTCGCCCTCCCGGTAGGCCGTTTCCGTGGCAACAGCCCCAAAAAGATTGTTGCGGTTAATATGCAGTTTGGCAAACCAGGAGCTGAGCAGGGCCCGCCGGCGCTTGCAGGGGACGACGATAAAGGAGAAATTAAGCCCCGCGATATTGAAGGTTTTGCTGGCAGCCATAAAAGTAACCGTCTCTTTCGCCACCGCCGGGCCGAGGGAGGCAAACACAGTATGGCGCTGCCCGCTATAAATCAGATCATTGTGGATTTCATCGGCCAGGATATCGACCTGGTACTTCTGGCAGAGTTCATATATTTTTTCCAGTTCGGCCCTGCGCCATACCCGTCCCACCGGATTGTGGGGACTGCAAAATAATAGTATTTTATTCCGGGGATCGGCCAGCTTTTGCTCCAGATCGGCAAAATCAACCTCATAATAGCCCTCTTTAACAAGCAATGGGTTTTCCACGATTCGCCGGTCATTATCCTTGATGGCGGCGAAAAACGGCGGATAGACCGGCGGCTGGATAATGACGCCGTCACCTGGCGCCGACAGGGCTAAAATGGACAGGATAATTGACGGCACAACGCCCGGAGCCAGAAGAATCCACTCCTTTTCAAGCTCCCAGTGATGCCGGTGCTTAACCCAGTCAATAAAGGACTGATATAAGGGCGCCTCCTGGGTATTGTAGGCATAGATCGGGTGCCGGGCCCGCTCCACCAGCCTGGCTGTCACGGCGGCGGGAGCGGCAAAATCCATGTCGGCAACCCACAGGGGCAGCACGTCCCGGCTGCCAAACACTTTTTCCACCGCATCCCATTTACTGCTGCCGGTTCCCTGGCGGGGAATAATCGTATCAAAATCAAAGACTGTTTTATTATTTGCCATCCTGAATTCCTCACTTGATTTTAATTATATATGCTAATTATACATAATTTAGGTGCAAAATAGCAGCTAGTACTTCATCTACTAGATCGCATAATCCTCAACAGGCAAAATTCTTTTCAGGAACTGTTTGGTTCTTTCTTCCCGCGGATGAAAAAGAATGTCCGCCGGCGGTCCCTGTTCAACAATTATCCCGCCATCAATAAAAATCACCCGGTCGGCAATATCACGGGCAAAGGATATTTCATGGGTTACGACAATCATCGTCAGGCCTTCCTGGGCTACTTTTTTCATCACCCCCAGCACCTCGCCTACCAGCTCAGGGTCTAAGGCCGAGGTCGGCTCATCAAAAAGAATGACTTCCGGATTCAGAGCCAGGGCTCTGGCAATTCCCACCCGCTGCTGCTGTCCGCCTGACAGCTGGCTGGGATAGGCGTCCCCTTTATCGGCCAGGCCAACCTTGGCCAGCAGCTGGCGGCTGGTTGCTTCTGCCTGTTCCCGGGGAACCTTCCGGGCGATCACCAGTCCTTCCATAATATTTTCCAGAGCGGTTTTATTCTTAAACAGATTATACAGTTGAAAGACCATCGCCGTACTTCTTCTGATTGCCAGGATCTCCTGCCGGGAGACGTGATTGCAATGAACCCGGGTGCTGCCGATGGCAATCTCCCCGTCGTCAGGCTGCTCCAAAAAATTCAGGCACCTGAGCAGGGTTGTCTTGCCTGAGCCGCTGGGGCCAAGGATAACAACAACCTCACCCTTTTCGACCTTCAGATCGATGCCTTTTAATACTTCCTGCTTGCCAAACGCTTTATGCAAGCCCTTAAGCTCAATCATACTACCCCACCCTTGCCATATACTCCGACCCGGCCTTCCAGAAAGGCCACCAGGCGCTCAACCAGCAGGCACAAGCACCAGTAAATAATAGCCGCCGCCACATAGGCCTCCAGGAACTTATAATTGCCGCTGGCCTCATAGAGTGTGCCATTAATAATCTCGACCACGGAAATGAGCGAGGCGATCGCCGACCCCTTAATCAGGCCGATGAAATTACTGCCGATTAGGGGGATCGCCACAGGCAGGGCCTGGGGGATAATAATTCGCCGCAGCATCTGGCCGGAGGTCATCCCGACCGAATAAGCAGCCTCATACTGGCCGGCAGGCACGGACTGCAGCGCCGTGCGCATGACCTCGGACAGATACACAGTGGCATTAATCGATAATCCGACTACAGCAATCAGCGTGTAGGACAGGTCCTTGGACGACAGGCGCAGGCCCAAGGTTTGGGCAAACGAATCAATACTCAAACTTACTGCCAGATAAAGGATGGTCAGTTGGAGAACAAGCGGCACCCCCCGCAGGAATATTACAACTACAGTCAGTATTTTATCGACGGGATGTACTTTGAATAACCTGGTTAAAGCAATGCCTGTGCCCAGCAATAGGCCAATGATTAGAGGCAGGACCGACAACAGCAGCACAACAGGAATATATTTTATCGCTATCCCGATTTCAAACAGTAAGAAAGAGACATCAAACTGAAACCCCACGCTCTCACCTGCCCACTACAGCAATTTTGTTATTTACCGCCCCTTGGGTACCGGGAATCGTATTGTTGATACCGATTCTTCTCTCCAGCCATTTAAAAAAACGTTCCAGGCCAAAACTCAATACAAAGAAGATGACAGCCGCAGCGGTGTAGGCCTCCAGCGAACGATGCGTGCTGCTGCTGATGGCCTGGATAATGCCGATGACATCAATGACCCCCAGCGTATAAGCCAAAGAGGTATCTTTAAGCAGCGACACCACCGTATTGCCCAGGGCAGGAATGGCAATCTGCAAGGCCTGGGGGGCGACAATACGGTGAAAAGCCTGCCAGCGGGTCATTCCCACAGAGAAAGCGGCTTCCATTTGTCCTTTCTCCACGCCGGTAACGGCAGACCTGACAATCTCAGATAAGAACGCGGCCGAATTCATGATATAAGTAAGCATGACAAATATCAGGGTATCCCAGCGGTTGATATTGGCGCCGAACGCCCCGGCGACCAGGGGCGCACCGATATACACAATAAACAGCAGCACCAGGATGGGAATCCCTCTGATAAAGGAAATATAGGCAGTAGCCAGTTGAGACACAATTGGTATTTTATACAGCCGGACCACCGCCAGGACTGTTCCCAGGATCAGACCAAAAAACAGCGCCACCGCCACAATGGCGACGGTGATATGCAGCCGGGACAGTAAATACGGAAAACTGTCAAGAAATAAACTAAAAAGAAATATATTTTCCATCCTGGTTTAGCCCTTCCTTATTGTTTTGGAATATAGTCTCCTCCCAGCCATTGCTGCGACAGCTTCACCAGTGTGCCATCCTCTTTCATGGTTTTGAGAACAGCATCAATATCCTTTTTCAGCTGCGCCCCGGTGGGATCGTCCTTGCGGTAGAGATAATAGGAATTGGAAAAGCTGATCGGCTCGCCTACAGTCTTAATTTTGGCTTTATAGGTAGCGCGATAATCATCCACATTGCGCTGGATATTGACAAACGCATCGGTCTTGCCGGATTCCAGGTTCTGCAGGGTTATCGTCGTGTCGGAGGCGGCAAATACCAAATTCAGCTTATTGCCGTGTTCCTTGTTCCATTTATCAACAACATAGGTTTTATTGGTAGAAGCCTTGCCGACTTCAATTGTGCCGTTTATTTTTGCCAGATCATCCAGGGTTGTTATATCATTCCGGTCTTCTTTGACCACCAGTTTCAGGTCATATACGGTTACACCCTCGTCACCAAACAAAAATTTATTTTTCCGTTCCGGATTCACCTCGAACTGATGGGCGGCCAGATCGATCTTGCCTGTTTCCAGACTGACCAGGATGGCGTTAAAATCAAATGTTTTAAACTCGAATTCATACTGGGGCAGCTTTTCATTGATTTTTTTGAGAACCTCAATCTCGAAGCCGGTGAGATTGCCCTTTTCATCTAAGAAGCAGTACGGTTTATAGGCATTGCCGGTACCGATGACAATTTTCTTTTTGGCGGCCGTTGCCGGTGCTGCAGACTGGCAGCCGGCCAGCGCCAGGGCCAGCAGTGTAACCACAGCCAGGGCCAGAGCAATCAATTTCGCTTTTTTCATAAATAAATCCCCCCGTTTTTTATTTACTTACTTTTCTTGCTGCAGCAGCCGCTTGTGATAGGAATGAGCCGTATATAAAGCCGCCACCGGATTATGGCCTGTTACCCTGTCTTTAACTACCAGGGTAGTAACCAGGGCGTCCGAGTATTTGGTAAATAAGGAATCATGACCCACACACAGCCCGACAACAACATTCAAGTCGGTTTTTTGATAATTCAGGATGCGGGCCTGCAAAAGCGGATTGCACATGGCCTCATGATTGCCCGGCCTGAGCTTGTGCTCTTCCAGCACGCCAATATCGGCTTTATCAACAGACCCCACCTTGCAGATGGCGCTGTAATAGTCTAAGCCTTTGGCCGCCAGGATGCCGGCAAATATCTTGGCTTCTTCGATCAACCCGGCGCAGGTCGCAATACCAATTTTCTTTGCCCCGATCCGGTTGGCAAACTCAATAATCTCTTCCACCCTGGTCTTTTTGCCGTAAAAAAGTCCCTCGACCTGCGCCGACGCCCGGGCTACAACGGCATCCTGATGATCTCCCTGCAGGTAACTTTTAATTTCCTCAATATCGCCGGCAATCGAATGGCCGCCATTATCTTTTGTGGTTAGGCAAAAGCCCGGAAACTGCCGGCTTCTGGACCGGCAGTTATACACACTGCAATCCGTGCAGCTCAGCTGTTGTAAGTCTTGTTTGGTACTCATGCTCCATTCCCCCACTATTCGTTGTCTGTGTGCAAATAAAAGAGGCCGAAGATGTTCTGCACATCCCCGGCCTTCAGTTTTCTGATCAACCAAGTATTCTCTCACTATAAAAATTTATTGTAGCATGATTGGCTGTCAAGGCTATGTATCATGCGCTAAAATTATTCATGCAGGTTTGCTTCCCGGGCATACCGTTTGGCCTCATCCAGGTCCTGCTGGGTAAGCATTGCATCCCGCAGCCTGCTAACGCGTTTGCCGATACTGTTATTAAGAAACCGGAAAGCAGCGGACTTCTCCTCCAGCTCATTCTTCATAAACCGGATGCAGCCGTTGCACTCCCGGTTGCCGACCGCAGGCCCCCGGGCATCAATTCCATGCCACCAGGCCATAAGGCGCATCCCCAGCAGCAGCGGTTCCCGTACCAGCCGGAACCACCAGTACCGCTGATAGCACCACCGGGCAAGAAGGTTGGCGCAATTTCTGCAAACAATACGGGCCGAGCCGGGTGCCGTCATCCATACCCCTCCCTCAGCGATTGTAGAAAGGCTGTAGGAAAATAAAAGACCAGGGTTCCGCTTAGCGGACCTTGGCCTTCAGTATATTTCTGATCAGCACATAATCGCTTGTAATGGCCTCAGACTGCTGAGTACCATATTTGTAAGTTATGATAGCATATTACTTTATAGGTGTCAACGCTTAAATTCCTTCGCCGTGGAGTCCGGTAAATTTGCCTACCCGGTATTTTTCTGTCCGCTCCACCTGAATAATTTGCCCTGCCTGAATTTGGATGGCAACCTTCCCATACTCCATGCCACTGACAGATTGTAAAATCCGCGTCCGCAAAGCAGCGCCGTCTGCTGCCTTCACTGTAGTTTTGCCGCTGGCTTTCGGCTGCTGCTCACAGATCCGGATTTTCTCCAGCTTTTCAATCTGAATTACCTTTGAATCCTGGACTACTAAAGTAAGCGAACCAAAACTAATATCCCGCACCGCATGCTCAATAAGCTCAAGGCCGGCATCGGAAAAATGCCTGCCTGTACTCATAAGGTCCTGTTTAGTCATTGATATTTCCTCCATTTGGCTCTACTAGGCATGTTTTTGCCTGAATCCATACGTCTCAGACACTTGCCGGCCAATACCCTGTATTTTACCGGTAATACAGCCCCGGCAATGGGCCGGTGTATCATTGATACAGATTTTTCCCGGATATAGCAGGTACATTTGCCGGTATTCCCCTTCGGTAACATTGGGCATAACCACATTGGCGCCACGCTGCAGGGCCAGTACGCGCCCCTGGGGATGAAGTGACTCCATTGCCGTCGTCGCCGGAATGTTAATATCAGGCAACAGCAGGCGGGTCATGGCCATGACTTTGGTGCTCAGTTCGAAGGTGCCACCGGCCGCAGCGGCCAGCGGGGTATCCGGGTTAGGAATAAACGGCCCTACCCCGATCATATCGGCGTCCAGCTTTTTAAAGAAAAGAATATCGTCAGCCAGCGACTCTAATGTCTGGCCCGGAAGCCCAACCAAACAGCCGGTGCCCAGTTCAAAGCCCAGTTCCTTTATATCCTGCAGACATCGCACCCGGTTATCCCAGCTCATCCCCGGGTCCAGTTGCTCGTACAGTGCTTTGTCTGTTGTCTCAATCCGGAGCAGATAGCGGTCGGCCCCGGCTTCCCGGTAGGCTTGGTACACGGCCCGGGGCTTTTCACCCACGCTGACTGTGATTGCCAAACCAAGCTGCTTAATTTTCTTAATGATGGTAACCATCGTAGCAACATCAAAACATTCGTCTTCCCCTGACTGCAATACCACGGTGCGGTAGCCGTATGATTTTGCCTTGCCGGCAAAATCAATAATTGTGTCGATATCCAGCCGGTAACGGTCTACCTTGTTATTGTCACGCCTCAGACCGCAATACAGACAGTTTTGTTTGCAAATATTGGAAAATTCGATAAGACCGCGCAGGTGAACCTCGTCCCCCACATACTTCCGACGCACCCGGTCGGCAGCAGCAAAAAATTCTGCTGTATATTGATTATCTGTCAACAGCGCAACCATTTCGCACTTTGTAAGTTCATGGGTTATTTCGGCCTTTGTAATTAATGCCCGGATATCGCCTACGTCCGTCATACGCTCAGTGCCTCCCCCTGTATTCCCAAAACAGCTGTACCCTTTTGCAATTATGATATCTGGTTTTTGAACTGCCGTCAATAAAAAGAACATCGTCCAGTTAACAAATGTCTATTGACAAATGGTAATAACTATGACAAAATAATAACCAATAATTGAATAGCAACTTATCAAGAGTGGTCGAGGGACTGGCCCTATGACACCCGGCAACCGGCATTTATGCAAGGTGCTAAATCCAGCGGAGCAATCCGGAAGATGAGTTATCAGCGTATATAGGCGGCTCTTCTTGCGGAAGAGCTGTTTTTTCTTACCATTATTAAAACAGGAGATGATCGCTATGAAATTTGCTACCAAAGTTGTTCAAGCCGGACTGGTCAGTGACAAAACTACCGGTGCTATCAGTACACCCATCTATCAGACAGCCACCTTCCGTCATCCCGAGCTTGGCCGCAGTACCGGCTTCGACTATTCGCGCACGCAGAATCCAACCCGCAAAGCCGTGGAAGAGGCAGTGGCAGCCCTGGAGGAAGGCCATGCCGGCTTCGCCTTTGGCTCAGGCATGGCAGCCATTACATCGCTACTCATGCTGTACCGGCCCGGTGATCATATTGTCCTAACCGAAGACTGTTATGGCGGCACCTACCGCATTGTCGACAAATTATTTAATGAATTTGGCCTCACTGCCACTTTCGTGGACACCAGCGATCTGATCCAGGTACAACAGGCGCTGCAGCCGGCCACCAAAGCCATCTTGCTGGAAACACCGACAAACCCGTTGATGAAAATCGCCGATATAAAAGCCATCGTTGGTCTTGCCCGCAGCAGCGGGAAGCCTATCCATGTCATTGTCGACAACACCTTTTTATCCCCCTATCTGCAACGGCCGCTAACCCTTGGCGCCGACATCGTTGTCCATAGCGGCTCCAAGTATCTGTCAGGCCACAATGATGTTGTCTGCGGCCTGGTAGTAGCCAAAGACCCTGCCCTCTGTGAAAAAATCGGCTTCATCCAAAATGCGGCCGGCGCTATCCTCGGACCGCAGGACAGCTGGCTGCTGCTGCGCGGCTTAAAAACCCTGGCCATCCGGCTGCGCCAGCATGAGGAAAACGCCCTTATTGTCGCCAAATGGCTGGTCACGCACCCCAGTGTTACCAAAGTGTATTATCCGGGGCTGCCGGATCATCCCGGCAAGGAAATACAGGATGGGCAAGCAGCAGGGTATGGCGGCATGCTTTCTTTTGTCGTGGACCATCCCCGCCTGCCGGCGCAGGTGCTGCGTAAAATAAAAGTTCTCCAGTTTGCCGAGAGCTTAGGCGGTGTCGAATCCCTGATTACCTTCCCCGCCGTCCAAACCCATGCCGATATCCCGGCAGACATCCGGCAGCGGTTAGGCATCAGCGACTGTCTGCTGCGCTTGTCGGTGGGCATTGAGGATGTTGAGGACATCATTGCCGATTTGGCCCAGGCCCTGGATTAACAGCGAATTTGAAAAATAGAGTCAGAGACCAGTCTCTGACTCTATTTTTCTTTTATGATGTTTGCCCGCTGCCGGCCGGTGTTATAACTCAAAAATTGGCTACAACCGCCGCCCGGTAATATTGATAACCGCGGTCGTCACCAGCAGCAGCCTCTTTGTCAGTCAGCTTTTGATAAGCCACATAGGCTCTTAGGCTTTTACTGAACCCGTAATTATAAGCAACGTTTAAGCCTTTTAAATTTCTCACATCGGAAAATGCTTCAGTAACACCTGCTCCAGCCTTGCTTTGCAGGCTATAGGAGGTTAGTCTGCTGATCGAGTTTTTATCAACATGGTAGTATTTTACAACTATATTGTTCTGGCCTCTGGCCACAATCTCCTGATTACCGATTGTGGCTACAGCTGCCCAGGCCGTCTTATCTGCATCGGCTTGCTGGTTATAAACATACTCGCCTCCCAGCGAAAAACCGTCATCAAATCGATATTTAGCATTGCCGTACAGGTATTCTGCCAGGGTTGTATGTACAGTCCCCCGGTCTTTGAGGGTGGCGTACCCGGCGCCATAATTGAGTTTGCCCTGCTGGGCGGCCGCCTCCAGCGAGGCAACGTCAATCGTTGTGCCGGCCGACCCGTTCTTTTGCTGGCGGCCCCAGTTGCCGACAAGATTAACTGCGCCGGCTGCCGTTGCGAATTTTATACCGTCAAAGCTGATAGCGCCGTTGTCCACGATGAAACCGGTTGTCCCCAGCTTCAGCTCCTGGGCGCCAACTGTAGTTTTCACGGCGCCAATAGTACTAGTCAGAAAAATCCGGTCAAGCGTAATGTTATTTTTGTTATCATCGGCGGCTGCGTTGGACCCAAAGCTGGTAAAAGTTGCACTGGAATACTTATATTTCGTACCCGCTTTGGCCGTGCCTGATGCCAGCCGCAACCCCAGACTGCTTTTATCATCGACTTTAGCCACCCCATTCAGTCTGACGCGGTAGGCCCCACCGACACTGGAAGCAACTGTGCCGTTATTGTCCTGTGAGGTATAACGGACTTCGGCAATGCCGCTAAACTTAAGATTAGGCTGATTTTTCTCCAGCTTGTTCAGGCGGACGCCAATAGTATTCAGTTCGGCAGCAAATTCTGCCGCGAGTTTATCCAATAATCCCTGCTGCTGAGTGTTGGCCCTGGTGTAATTCTCCAGGCTGCGGCCTATGACAACAGCAAATTCATAACGGGTCAATGCCTTATCGCCGCGAAAGGCGCCATCACTATAGCCGTCAACCAAACCGGCTTGCTGCAACTGCCTGACAGCGTCATAAGCCCAGTGGCTGGCGGCAACGTCGGTAAATTCATTTGCGGCCACAGCCGTACCGGCCATACTCAGGACTAACACAATCGCGATTAACAGTATCATTGATTTTTTCATTTCAGACTTTGCCTCCTTGTATAATTGAGATGGTCAAGGGAAATTACCGGCAATTGTTACACATAACAAAACCTCCTTCAAAATTTGCACCTTGCAGGAGGAGGTCAAACAATGCTATATTTATAGCAAGGCAGACCTCACTCGTGAGGTGTGTTGGGGAGGAAGTCGCTCCACTCTTGGTCGGGGAGGGCGGCTTCCTTTTATATTAATAAGATAAGACTTGGCTTGGGCCGAGTACGTTAGTACGATGGCAGAAGCCTCTTGTGCCCTTTAGGGTATAGTCCTTCTTATGCCCACAGAATTTATTTATAAATTCTGGTAGAATAAAAAGGCTGTGTCCCAGGTTAATTGGGAAACAGCCTCCAGCTTTTAGCCAGCCAGTTGTCCAAATAATGGCTTTTTACATAGACAAGCACCGGTCACCGGTGTGTAAGCAGCATCGCCCCTGTTCAATAAAATAAGGCCAGAACAGCGTTTCCCCAGAAACGGCATTCTGACCTTCGGCTTTTTTCCAATCAGTCTTAATCCACAGCATTTAGCTATGGATTAAATTATAACGTAAACTACTGTAAAAAGGCAAGAGTATTTTCTGTTCTCAGCTTAATTTTTTTACATCAGCGATTATTCTCAAACCCTGTTTTCCCGAAATCCCGTTCCTTCCGCTCCGCCGCCTTACAGGCCATTTTCTGCAGCAGGCCATAGACCGTACTCCGTTCCGCTGCCGTCAGGTCACTTGTCATGATCTCGGCCCAATCATTAAGTACGGAACGGATGACTGGTTCCATTGCCCGCCCTTTCTCTGTCAGGAACACCTTATTGGCCCGTCTGTCGCTCGCATCAACCTCCCTATATACATACCCCAGCTCCTCTAACGCCAGAATTGCCCGGGCCGTTGTCGCCTTATCCACATAAAAATATTTGCTCATTATATCCTGCGTTACGCCCTCCTGGCGGTACAAGAATAATAAATACCGGTAATGCTTGTCGCCAATGCCATAGTCGGCAAAGCTTTTATCAAAATAAGCCTGCCCGGTGCGGTATAAGATGGATATCCACTTGCCCATGTACGGTCTTTCCTGCATATGCCACCTGCCATTTACGTATTTGCTCATAGTAAGACTTGCCTCTGCTACTACCAAACTATCACAAAATAGTTGACCGCGCAACTATTTTGTGATAGTTTGGTAGGTAAAGTACTGCCAGAGGAGTCTCCAGCCTATGCGGATTGTAAAATCATTGTCCAGCACGCAGCCTTTCCGGGCCCTGCAACACCGCAATTATGCGTTATTTTTCTTTGGCCAGGGTATCTCATTAATCGGCACCTGGATGCAGCGCATCACGATCGGCTGGTTAGTATACCGGCTGACCGGATCGGCCTTAATGCTGGGCACGGTCAGCTTTGCCACGCAAATCCCGACCCTCCTGTTAGCGCCCTTGGCCGGCGTGCTGGCCGATCGCCTGAATAAGCACCGGCTGTTACTGGTCACCCAGATCCTGTCCATGCTGCAGGCCTTGGTGCTGGCAGGCCTCGTCCTCTCAGAGCAGGCTCAAATCTGGCATATCCTGGTCCTGGGCTCTTGCCTCGGAATCATTAATGCTTTTGATATGCCTGTAAGACAGTCCTTTATCATTGAAATGCTGGAATCAAAAGCCGACTTAGGCAATGCCATCGCTTTGAACTCTTCCCTGGTCAACGGCGGAAAAATCATGGGGCCTTCCATTGCCGGCATGCTCATCCTGCTGCTGGGGGAAGGAATGTGCTTCCTGTTAAATGGACTCAGTTATATCGCCGTTATCCTGGCCCTGCTGTCCATGCGGCTGCCGGTACAGCCGGCTGTTGCGCCCCAGAAAAAAATATGGTTTGCATTGCGGGAAGGATTTCAGTATGCCGCATCTTCCCCAACCATCCGTTCGGTACTCATGCTGGTTGCACTGGTAAGCCTGGCCGGTATGCCCTATATAGCCTTAATGCCCGTCTTTGCCGGGACAATTTTGCAGGGCGGGCCGGATACGCTGGGCTACCTGATGTTCGCGAACGGTGCCGGTTCCTTAATCGCCTCGGCCTTCCTCACTACCCACGCCGGTACAATTAAAATGGCCTATCTGCTTATTTTTGCCTCTTCGCTCCTGGGCTTGGGCCTGATTTTGTTTTCTTTGTCCACGCAGTTTTGGCTGTCCTTTGCGGTGATTATCAGTGTTGGCTTCGGCCTGATGCTGCACTCTGTTTGCAGCAATACGCTGCTGCAAACGGTGGTTGCCGACAACAAACGCGGCCGGATCATGAGTTTTTATACCATGGCTAATATGGGCATAACCCCTTTTGGTAACCTGCTGGCTGGAGTTTTTGCCAACGACTGGGGGGCCGGCCCCACCATTTTTGTCTGTGGTGTTTGCTGCCTCCTGGGGTCGGCGATCTTTGCCCGGCAGGCAAAAAAAGCAAAAAATGCCCTGCCCCATTGACACCGCTATCCTGTTGTAGTACTATAATCTTAAATTACAAGGCTGATTGGTAAACACCGAAGGCTAAGGTATATCTCAGATATACCCTGGCCTTTGTTTTTTTACATCCTGCAGCCTGCCTCCCCTTCAATTAATTATATAGCAATAAGGCCAAAGAGCTTGCATGGCGGATAGCTTCTTTGGCCTTATTGCCTGCTTGGTCTTGTTAACACGCTGATTACTCCAAATCGGTGTTGTTTTTCTTTCCCTAATTGAACCGGGTAAGCACAACCGAATAGATGTCCTCCAGCAGTTTAAGCCCGCCGCCATAGCCCACATAGGAGCTGTTGATAACCAGTCTTTCTTTTAGCGGCCAGGAGACTGACAAATAATGGGCCTGTGTTTTTTGGGCCACCTTCTTTTCCCAGGAGCTGCCGATAATGAGGGGATAGCCGGTAAAATAGGTATCTTTAATTTCATCCTGAATCAGACAGCCGTCGGCAAGAAAGCTCACCTCGGCGGTGATCCCATAGTTCAATTGTTTGAATTCCGCCCGGATCTGTTCCTGATACTCAGGTGGCGTATTGTCGGTAATATATTGCTTAGAGGGAAACAAACCAACATCATTCACGAGAAATTTGGTAATGGCTAAGGAATATTGCGCATCGGCAACGACAACAAACCGTTTGGACATCACCCTGGTCTCCAAAAACACGTCGGCGAACCGTTCAATAAAATAATAGTATTTTCTTTCCTTCTCCGTTATAATGTCCTCAACCTTTTGCTTGTCGATCCCGGCAAAGTCGGCCACTGCCCGTAAGAACTTACTGGTTTCAAAAGAGCCGATCGGCAGTGTGGGCAGGTGCAGGTAAGGTGTCCCGAATTTCTCCTGCAGGAGTTTTACATTGCTCAGGCCAACCCAGGGCGACGCCAGCAGGTTAAGTTCCGCGGCCGGTATTTTGTCGATATTCTTAATGCCCCGGTCATACCCGAAAATGGTATTGGGGATGAGTCCAAGCTGGGCAACAAGGTTTTCCAGTTCGAATAAATTGCCGTACCAAAAGGGATCGTACTGGGGAACACTGGCCCAGATATTCACAAGCCCTGTGATCTTTTGGGCCGCCGGCCGCAAGTATTGTTCAATAATCGCCTGGACTACCCATTCATGGCCCAGCAAATTATTCCCCTTAAAACCTGCTGTGGAAGCAAAAATGACAGGTTTTCCCCCATCCTGGCAGGAGCGGACGACCTCTTCCATATCATCGCCGATAATCTCGGATGCGCAGCTGCTTAATACAACATACAGGTCGGCATTGACTACTTTGCGGGCATTCTCAATGGTTTCCCGTAGCCGTTCCGCCCCGCCAAAAACAACATCTTTTTCATTAAGATTGGTGCAGGGAAAAACCCGCGGCGCAAAATGCCCGGAACCGCCGTAATTCCCCCCCTGCAGTTTATCCGCACAGCCAGGCCCCGAGTGCAGTATCGGCAGGGCCTTCGTGATTCCCTGCACGGTCTGCATGGCGGCCATGGCGCATTTATACCTTGGCTGATCCAGTATTTTCGGCATCTATTTCACATCCTCTTTCAGGAAGGCTGCGGTATCCTGCTGATACCACCAATCGGAATAAGGCAGTGTAATCCGGGCAGCAAGATTTTTCTCGAAGCTCCGGTTCCTGATGGTGTCAAGTATGGTATTGGCAAAATCCAGTGTCCCCCGGTAGCCAAACGTCTTATATTCATCACCAAGGAACAGGGCCGCGATCCCTTGCTTAATCGCCCAGACAGTCGTGCCCGGGTGCCTGGCCAGATAAATATCCGGCTTATAGGTATTTAATATATTAAGAATTTCAAAATTCTGCTGATCACTTACACTTACTTTAAAATTATCGGGATTGTCTGCGACCAGCTGCTCCAGGTAAGGAGGAGCCTCCCCGTTGTCATATTTCGCATCAAAATGCCATGAGGCCACCCATACGACCTCGATGCCAAGCTCCTGCAGCACACGGGACACCTGAAAGGCAAAGCTCGCTCCCATTCCGAGTACGGCCCGCAAGCCTGTAAGCTGCTGTTTTACAGCCTCAATTTTAGGCAGATAGAATGCCCGTTCCCGTTCAATATAAGCCGCCACGGCCGCGTCTTGCCCGATTACCCGTCCGATCTCCCGGAGCCAGGTCTCAAAGCCGGCTATCCCTAAGGGGTTGATGGTCTTGATATAGGGCACTCCGTATTCCTGCTCCAGACCATTGCCCAGATAGGTTCCCAACGTGCCGCAGATGGACACGGTCGCCTGGGCTTCTGCCAAACGGGAAAGCTCCTCTACCGTCGAATTGGCATAAAAGAAAAAGGGCTCAACCCCAAAATTGGCAAAAATTTCGATGATTTCTTTTCTGGCGCTTTCGTTAAAGTTTTTGAAGTTGATTATATTGCTCTTTTTTTGCGGCGGCTTGACGAGGCTGGTAAGCACAGCATGGTCGGCCGCGTCAAAACCGGAGGCCCATACCCTCGATTTAAAGCCTTCGCAATGAACCGGCGCCAGCGGAACCGGCAATTCAGCCTGCAGCTCAGCAATGACACTGTCAACATCTTCGCCGATAATCCCCGACACGCAGGAGGTTCCCACAAAAATTGCCTTGGGTTGGTAGCGGCTGTAGGTCTCGATGATAATTTGCCGAAGACCCTCTGTCGCTCCAAAAATGGTATCCGCTTCATCCATATCGGTTCCCAGGAAAACGGTATTGTATTCGATGCCCCGCTTGGCCGCAAGCTGAGTATAATGGACAATGGTCGTAGAAGATCCTGCCGTGCAGCCTGAGGGTGCGTGATTGATCACGGCAACGTCGCTGATGCTGGCCAGCTGGTTTAACGCGCAGCCGGCATCACAAGAGCTGGACTGACTGAAGCAGCGTTCCCTTTCCTGCAGCGTTCCGCATTTACTCTGCCGCACCAGGTCGTGCAGATCCCCGGAATAGCCGGTGATTGATCCTAGCCGGCTTTCGCGCGTACCGGCTGAAGTAACCTGTAGGTTAATGGTCATAACTATGCTCCTTTATGTTTATTTGCTGGAAAACAGAAAGGCCGGTACAACATTTCCCAATGTTTACCGGCCTTTAGCCTTTTCAACTAATCAGCACCAGCTATTTTGTTTTGCGATGAATACATGCTTATCAGAAGCTTTCCCAGACCACAAGCTCTGCTAACGGCTTCCGCGCTGCATCATGCCGGTCCGGTGATTTGGCTTCCCCGGCAGCGTAGCCGATGCCGATTATATTAATGGGTTCCAGGTGATCGGGAATATTAAATTCCCGGCGAATTACGACCGGATCAAAGTAGCACACCCACAGTGTTCCCAGGCCCAGTTCAGTTGCCGCCAGAATGATATGGTCGGTAACAATACTGGCATCAATATCCACACTTTTTTTCTTGTCGTAAGGCCGTACCCAGGCCGTCTCATGATCACCGGCAACAATGATGGCCAGCGGTGCGCCATACACATTAGCCCCTTGCCTGAGCTTTTCCAGGCCGGCCTGCTCCTGTACAACAAGCAACCGGCTGGGCTGATTGTTATGGGCTGAAGGGGCAACGCGGCCAGCTGCCAAGAGCTGCTGCAGCTTTTCGGCCTCCACCGGCCTGTCTTCATATTTGCGCACAGAATATCGCTGTTTTACCAAACTGAAAATACTCACGAAAATCCCTCCTGCTCTACTTTACTGGTGCCATTCTCACCTATTTACTTATAACTATACCATAGTTGCGCCGGTTAACGCCAGTACAGGCTGCCTTCGTCGGTCAGGTCTTTAAAAAGGACTGTTGATAAATACCGTTCCCCCGTATCCGGCAGCAGGGCAACCACGGTTTTGCCGGCATTTTCGGGCCGCCGGGCTATCTGCGCGGCAGCAAAGGCCGCCGCGCCGGAGGAAATGCCGACAAGCAGTCCCTCCACCCTGGCCAGCACCCGGGCCGTATCAATCGCCTCGTCATTTTTCACCTTGTAGATTTCATCGACAGCCTCAAATTTAAACACCTTGGGGACAAAGCCAGCCCCAATTCCCTGAATCTGATGCGGGGCAGGATTACCGCCAGACAAAACAGCAGAATCATTGGGCTCAACGGCAACAATCCGGACACCGGGCTTACGGGCCTTAAGCACCTCACCCACGCCGGTAACGGTGCCGCCGGTGCCGACACCGGCAACAAATATGTCGACCTTGCCCTCCGTATCACGCCAGATTTCCTCGGCTGTTGTCTCCCGGTGAATGGCCGGATTGGCGGGATTATTGAACTGCTGCAAAATGACAGAGTCCGGAATCCGCACCGACAGCTCCTCCGCTTTGCGGATAGCCCCCTTCATCCCGTCAGCGCCCGGCGTCAGCACCAGCTCGGCCCCCAGGGCCTTTAACAACGCCCGGCGCTCCAGGCTCATGGTATCCGGCATGGTAAGAATGATACGATAGCCTCTGGCTGCGGCCACAAAAGCCAGGCCAACACCGGTATTGCCGCTGGTAGGCTCAATAATCACCGCCCCGGGTTTGAGCACGCCTGTTTTTTCAGCGTCCGCCACCATGGAATTGGCGATCCGGTCTTTTACACTCCCCAGCGGGTTATAATATTCGAGCTTAAGCAGCAGGTCAGCCTTTAGTCCGGCCAGCTTGGCAAAAGAATTGGGCCGCAGCAGCGGCGTATTGCCAATAAGCTCTGTCAGATTATCCACAATAACAGGCATTCTTATTCCTCCTCTAGTTAGTGTTACTCACGCTCACCCTTGTTGTGCCTCTTTGATATTGTCAAAGGGATTGCTTTCATACCATTCCGGCCGGAACGGCAAGGCCACATTGGCCCCGATCTTTTTCGTAAAGGCGGTATTTTGCAGCCTTCTTGCCGCTTTTCTTGCCAGTTCAAAGGCTCCGGAATACCCCATATAGTTAAACGACTGGCCAAACAGCGGCGTTGTTGGTATCCCCAGTTTCGTTACCCAGGCATTGGCGCCGGTATGACCAACATAAAGATCAGGCCGGAGACGGTTGAGTACGACCAGTTCTTCGGCCGGCTGGCCGGGAGCAACATCAATGACAGCCTCCTGATCATCAATATCATCAATCATCGGCACGGCAAAGCGGTCGAAATTATGTGGCTTTAAGCCTAAGACCTTCATCCCCAGCGACTGATAAAATTCAGCGGTGGTAAATATCCGGGTTTCCCCGCCGCCGACAAACACCGTCTTGCCTTTTAGCACCTTTTTAAATGGTTCCAGCGCCGCTTCCAGCTGTTCATTTTCAATCGCAATCAGTTTTTCGACCTCGTCTTCCAGTTTAAAGAATTTGGCAATCACCTGCAGCCATTGATTGGTATTCTTGATGCCGATAGGCAGGGTGTCAATGACATATTCGGTGCCGAAACGCTCTTTAAGATGACCGATAAGATAGTCATCGTGGGTGGCGCAGATGCTAATGTTAAGCGCCGCTTCACCGATGCGCGAAATCTCTTCAATACTGGCATACAGCGGCATGACCCGCACATTCAGGCCCAGCGCCTTAAGCAGCCTGGACAGCTCTACTTCATCCCCGTAGCTGGTGGAACCAACATTTAAGAGATTTACCGTTTTGCTGTGCAGATACCTTTCGGCCGCATCGGCAGTGACCCCGTCAACATCCTCCGGCGCCGCCCGGTCGTATTTTTTTATCGGATCAACCAGCTTCTTTAATACCCCATGATAGGCCGAGTCATAGCCTGTGGCCACAAACTTGCTTTTGAAGCCCTCGCAGTGAACAGGCACTACCCGGGCCGACAGCTGCCCGTCAAGCTCATCGATTAAAGAGTCAATATCATCACCGATAATTCCCGGCACGCAGCTATTGCCAACGATAATCGCATCCGGGCGGTATTCTCTCTCGGCATACAATATCGCTTCCCGCAGTTTATCGATGCCGCCGGCAATCACGTCATTTTCATCAAGGTTGGTATGCAGCCAGATATTGTCAGTCACCGGTTTATGCTTCAGCACCCGGAAGGTTTTACTATACCCGGCAACCCCCAGATTATTGGAGGCGCAGCCCAGCGGCCCATGGATGACAACAACCACATTCTGAAATGATCTCACAATCCCCAGGGCCAGGCTTAACTGGCAGCCGCCGCCCTGAGCGAACTTCCTGCTGTTATACTTGGTGCATCCCTGTCCCATGCCCTGCTTCAGCCCTGTGCAGGAACCGCCAAAGGCATAGGTCGCCTCAATCCGTTCCTCCCTGGTAGGTGCAGCCTCGGCTGATAAATAGTCATACGTAAGGTCTTGCGTTAATTTGGACATTGTTATACCCCCTCCTATCGATTGCTGACAAGGGCCGAGAACAGATCTTCGGCCAGTGATAATCCACCCTGATACCCGGTATAGCCTTTATTTAAAACGGCCCGGTTTGTGACCGGAAAAGAAACAGGCAGGAATGCGGCCCCGATTTTTTGCGCCGTTGAGCCCTCCAGGCTGCTGCCGACCAGAAAAGCAGGACTGAGCGCATCATAGTATTTCTCATTGGTGTTCTGTTTCCAGCTCTTCCTGATATGGCGCAAGAGCTGCCCGGCATGCTGTTCAAAGATTACTTTCGGTTTGGCCTCCGAGGTTAACTGGTTGAATTTCAGCTCATATTTTTTTTTGCTGATATCATCCAGTTCTTCATTAATAACAACAAGGTGGGGCACCCACCCTAAATCCTCGGCAAGAAAACTGGTCAGCGAAAATGCGTAATTGATATCGGCGGAAACAATCGCATAACGCTGCAGATCTATGTCACTGTAGATATCCAGAAACCGCTCCAGATAGCTGTAATATTCGCGTTTTTCCTCAGCAATCAGCGCGTTAACCGCCGCCGGCTCCAGCCCCAGCTGCTTGCCGATTTTGTGTAAGAAAGCCTCGGTCCTGGTATCGCCGATGGGAAGATCTGTCGTGATATAAGGAATATTATGCTTTTCCTCAAATACTTTAGCGGTGTCAATGCCGTATTTGTCCGAGAAAACGATGGTCAGGGCGGCATCGCCGTAATTTCTTATTTTTTCAATGGTCTCCCCATCACCAAAAAATGTATTGGCTTTTATGCCCAGTTTTTGCAACAGTCTTTGAATACCCTTAATGTTGCCCCGGAAAAAAACATCCTGGCCTGGCATAATCCCCAAAATATTAACAGTCTGTTCGTTCTTTACGGCCTTAGGCTCAATAAACTCGGCGGCCAGGGTGCTTAGCACCACGTCATAGCCTTTAAAGCCGTTGCCGATAAAGCCGGGGGTATTGGCGGCCAGCACAGGGTACTTGCCATCCTTGAACCGGCGGGTTACACCGATGGCATCATCGCCGATGATTTCCACCTGGCAGCCTGTGACTACAAAATACAGATCACCGTCAATGATTTTGATCGTGTGGGTAATCTGCTCTTCCAGCCTTTCTTCGCCGCCAAAAACGATATCCTTTTCCACAACATTGGAAGTGGGCGTCATATGACCGCTGCAATACCCGGACCCCTTGTAACCGCTGGCCTGGCTGTAGGTACCGGCCAGCATCGTTGCACATCCGCCTGAGGCATGAACGATAGGGATCGCCCGCGGCAGTGAGGATATCGTAACAATGGCGCCCCCCAAAGCGCATGTGGATTTGGCGCGTTCAATAAAAGTACCCATGTAATAACCTCCTAAGATTCAATGTTTTACAATCGGTATAGCCACTCTATGAGACATTTGCCAAAAACGGCCGGGAAAACAAAAGGCTAAGGCGCTGTTAAGCAGACCTTAGCCTTCTGTGTATTACTGATCAGCTAATGTTTCGTATTCATCGTCTGTTTAAATCACGGATACGCACTGCGAATCTCCCGGGCCGGGGCTATTGTACGGTATCCTGTACATCCTTAAAAAAGATAAAGCTGTTCTTATGCAGGGCCTCCACATCGACACTTTCATTTAACATCCCGACTTTTTGCAGTTGTTTGGCCGTTATGCCAAAGGCATCATAAGCCCCTTTGACCGACGGGATATAGTTGTAGGTTTTCAACACAGAGGCATTAAAAGCGGCGTCACCGGCAACCCATTTCTGTTCGACCTGAATTTTTGCGGTTTCATCCTGGTTTTTCTGAATCCAGGCACTGGCCTTCTGCATCGCCCGGGTATATTTTGCCGCAATCTCCGGATGATCCTTCGCAATAGTCTCACTTACATAAGCAGAGCAGCAATATTGTGTATTGTACGGTTCAGTTATGGCCGAATCAGCCAAAGTAACCAGAGAAAACTCTTTTTGGGCCACGGCCGCTGTCGGGTCATTCATGGCCAGGGCATCAATTGAACCATTTTTAAGGGCTATGGGCAGATCGCTGGCGCTGAAAACAGCAAATTCGACCTCCATATTCTTTTCACTGACACCGACTCCGGCCTCTGCCAGGGCCCGTTTGGCAAAAATGATCGGGCTGCTGGTCATGCTGGGCACACCAATCCGCTTGCCTTTCAGATCGGCAATGGTTTTTATGCCGGAGTCAGCGGGTACAAGCACTTTATCGCAGCCGGTATGCAGGCCTGTGGTAATCTTAATCGGCAAGCCGTTGGATAAGGGCTGCATCAGGCTCGCCAGCAAACCAAAGGCGGCATCGATTTTACCGGCCGTAATGGCTTCAAAGGTTGTTCCCGGCGCCAGCTTAATCAGCTCTACCTTCAGGCCTTCCTCGGCAAAGTAGCCCTTTTCCACAGCCATATGCACAGGGGCTTCACACAGGCTGCCGCTGTAACCGATTTTCAGAACAAGGTCGTCAGCCTTGGTTACCGGCTTTTGGCCGCAGGCTGACACTAATAAGGACAGGATCACGGTCAGGACGATCATCGTCATTTTTTTTCTCATCTTCATGCTGTCACCTCTTATAAATAATAACTCGGTTCTTTTACATTACCGGCAAAATCCAGGATCCCCAGGATGCGGGAACGCAGGTTGAGGAATTCCGGGTTGCTGCGGGCCCGGGGCCGGGAAAGCCTGACGTCAATACAGCTTTCAATCTTACCCGGCCTTGGCGTCATTACGATAATGCGGTCCGAGAGATAGATGGCCTCATCCACATCGTGGGTCACCATGACCATGGTGGTTTGCCGCTCCTGCCAGATACGGATCAATTCATCCTGCATATTCATCCGGGTAAACGCATCCAGCGCCCCCAGCGGCTCATCCAAAAGCAGCACCTTCGGATGATTGACCAGGGCCCGGGCCAGGGAGGCCCGTTGGGCCATGCCGCCGGAAAGCTGGTGGGGATAAGACTTATGGAAACTCCTTAAACCGACCAGCTCAACAAATTTATCCACCTCGGCTTTGTTTTGCTTATATACCTTGCGCGCCCTGAGCCCAAAAGCCACATTATCATGCACATTAAGCCAGGGAAACAGCATCGGGTTTTGAAACACCAGGCCCCGTTCATAAGTGGGCTCGCGTATTTCTTCCCCGTCAATATACAGCTTGCCGGCATCAGCGCCGTTCAAACCGGCAATCAGGCGGAGCAGCGTGGATTTCCCGCAACCGGAGGGGCCAATGAGCGAAACAAATTCGCCGGCCTCAATTGTCAGGTCAATACCGCTGAGGGCCACAACCTCCTCCGCATCCTGCTGGGCAAACCGCTTTACAACCCCTTCAATCTTTATTGCTCCTACCATTTTATGACTCCCTTCTGCCAAACCAGTACCTGATCGCGGACCTTAAACAGCAGGGTAATGAGAATGGAAAAAGTCACGGCAATGATAATCAGCCCCGCATAGACATTGGCATAAGCCATCATTTCTTTCTGCCAGTTGATGTACCAGCCGATCCCGTTTTTAACCCCCAGCATTTCTGCTGTCATCAGGGTGATAAAAGAGGCGCACGTGCCGTTGAACAAACCGATAAACATATGCGGCATTGAGGCCGGCACACCGACTTTAAAGATCTGATAGTATTTACCGGCTCCCAGGGTGCTGGATACCTCAAAATAAGCATTCTGCACGTTCAGAATGCCGCTGCTGGTCATAACCGTTGTCGGAAACCAGACCGCAAGGGCAATTAAAAAAGAACTGGCGGAAAATGTAGTGGGAAAACTGATCAGCACCAGGGGAATCCAGGCTGTGGCCGGAATAGGCCCCAGGACGCGGATTAACGGATTAATCCAGTAGGCCGCTCCTTTGCTGAAACCCACGGCAATCCCGGTGGCAAAACCGGCGATGGCCCCAAAGAAATAACCCGTAAACAGCAGCTTGCCGGAAGAAGCCAGGCACAGGGCCAGGAAATCCCGGTCTTCCACAATCACACTAAGTATCCTGTCAAGAGACGGAAAATAGATAACCGGCAGCAAACCCAGCTTTTTGGTGATGATATTCAATATAGTTAAAAATAAAAACGTTACCGCAACAAACAGATTTCTTTCCTCAAGCCAGGCTTTGGCTCTGTTATTAAAATAGGCTGCCAGGGTAATGGTTGTAAAAATTACGAGAAAAACCGCCAGCAGATAAAGAAAATAGGGATGCTTTACAGGCATATGCCTGCCGGCATTATCCATAAAGACATCTACGGCAATGGCGAACACGAGCGCTACGACCGACAGCCATATTACTGGTTTGGGCATTAGGATTGACCTTCCTTCCTGATAATTGAAAACCGGCGCTGCCTTCAGTCTAATGTCTGTGCTGTTTCAATACTTATCACTTCCTTAAAAAACAAAAAGGCCGAGGCTGTTTTTTTCTCAGAAAAAAAACAGGTCCTCGGCCTCTGATGTAATAACCAGTCAGCCCCTGACACAGCATTCCGCGCAGGAATAACAGGATGCTATTTTGTGCATAAATCTATGATAGTATTATAAAGTATCTCGCCTGTATTGTAAAGATCATTTATCAGCAACTTTTCGTTCTTTGTCCGGGCCTGCCATAAGCTACTGTTTGTAGTAGGGATTGAACTCATTGGTATAAATTTGGCCAGGTTTTATACCAGGCTTAATCTCGCCAAACTCGGTTAACAGATCAATCCAGATCTGCACAGTTTCATCTGTAATCATACCGTTGGGAGCAAAGTACCGTATTTTTACTTTACCGGGATCAATATTGGCGCGTTTGGCAGTGATTGCCGCAGCCTCCTGCTTATGTTCATTCTGCCAGTCGATCGTCTTAGCCATGGCGGTCACAAAGCGTCTGACCACCTCCGGTTTTTCCTTAATAAACTTCTCGGTAAAATACAGCGGAGTCGCGCCGGCCACTGTGCCCCAGGGTTCATAGTCGCTGAACAGATAATCAAATTCGGGGTTCACCTTAAGCTCAGCCGGCAGCCTGTTGAAGCCGGCAATATCGACATCCCCCTGGCGCAAAGCCTGCTCCATCATGGTCTCCGGCATAATGATGATCTCAAACTGGCCCCGGGGGTCCTTGATGCCGCCGGTGCGCATATAGCCGTAAGGTATGTATTCATTGCAGCCGCCATAGGCGCTTATCCCCACCTTTTTGCCGGCAAGATCCTGCGGACCCTTTATGGGGCTGTTTTTTCGCGTTATATAAGTGTGGTGGGGAATTTCGGCGGTAGTTTCGGACTGGGCCACAACCGCCTTGATTTTGGCGCCGGCGGAAATGCCGGCGATAGTCCGGTTGACATGGGCGCCGCCCACATCAATCTTGCCGGCCACCACCGAAGCAACCAGCTGCCCGCTGGGAACCAGACCTACATAATTCAGTTTTATCCCCTGCTCCTCAAAAAAACCCAGTTCTTCGCCCACCCAATACAGTACGGTTGCCGTAGGCTCAGCCGGAGTAGGTACCTTGATTTCATCATATCTTTGGCCGGCGGCAACGCCGGCAGCCGTTTGCTTGCCGGTACCATCTGCACAGCCAGCCGCAGCCATTAAAGCAAAGGTAATGAGAGTAGCCATAATGATCGGCCTTAGTCTGAACCACTTTTTCATAATAAAAATACCTCCCCCATTAATTGCACTGCAATTACATGTTCATGTTATTGTTGAATATCCCCATTCCACTTGTTAGGTTCCCGACGGCAGTTCTTCTTTCCATTTAAGAAGCCATTTTTCCAGTGACACCAGGGAGTAATTAACAATTAAGCCCATAAGTGACATGGTGATAATCGCGGCATACATTTTGGGAATCAGGAAATTGGCCTCGGCAAAAAACAGCAGATAACCCAGACCGGCATTGGCGCCCAGCATCTCGGCCGCAATCAATACCAAAATAGAATGGGTCGCGCTCAGTCTCACGCCTGTCAAAATTGACGGCAGAGAGGCCGGCAGAATGACCTTGATAAACAGGTAAAATCTGGAAATACCCAGGGATTTAGCGGCCTTTATCAGCAGGGGGTCCACATTTTTCACGCCGGAAATAGTATTCAGAAGAACAGCCCACTGAACCCCCCAAAAGATTACGGCCACTTTGGAAAGTTCGCCAATACCAAACAACAGGATAAATACGGGAAACAAAGCCAGGGTCGAGGTTTGCCGGAAAGTCTGTACCAAGGGATCAATAAAACGTTCAAAGCCTTTAAACCAGCCAATCAGCAGCCCCAGCGGGATTGCCACGCTCAGCCCCAGAGTGAATCCCAGCAGGGACCGGAGCAGGCTGATGCTGATATGGGTAAATAATTCACCGGTAATAATGAGGTTCCAAAAAGCAACTGCTACTTTGGAGAAAGGGGGAAGAAAGATGGGATCAACGATCCCTAGGCGGGGCGCACTCTCCCAGAGCAATAAAAACATTAAAACCGAAGATATCCTGTATAGCCCTGTAAACAAACTTCTAAGCCAAGCAATCACCTGCAAATTCCACCTTTACTTTTTTTATCGCTACTATGAAAACACAGTAATTTTAAAACCCTGGACGAAGGGGCGGCTTTACTCTGCAGGGGCAAAGTCGTTGGTGTATATTGCCTCAGCCTGAATGGCCCCTGCCGGCCACAAGCCGATATCCTCCGATAACTTAACCCATATTTCCATATAAGCCGGCTCTATGTACCCGCGCTCCTCATACCAGAATACACTGACATGTTCGGGATCTACCTTCATTTTGCGGGCAACAATGGCTGCCGCTGCCTGCTGATTGGCATTAATCCATTTGTGGGACTTCTGCAAGGCCCGGCAGAACGCCCTGACGACATCAGGATGGTCGGCAATGAATTTTTCGCTGAAACCGCGAACCGACAGGCCGGCCCCCGGCGTTTTCACGATATCGTAGCTGGTGGCGACCTGGCGGATACCGGGCTGTTTAACTGTTATCCCGGCATAGGGCGGATGAGAGGTTGTCATATCTACCAACCCCTGCTTTAACGCCTGCTCCTGTTGGCCCGGATTAGGCAATTTCACCCACTCCACGTCCAGCGGCAGATTGTTTTGCTGCAGATACAGTTTTAAATAACCGTCCTGGCAGGCCGAAGTGGCGCTGGTCTGGGAGACTTTTTTACCGACTATATCGTTCAGTGTTTTGATGGGGCTGTCTTCCCTGACCAAATACCTGACATGGGGGAAGTCCGGATGATCGATCATGCCGGGGGCAACGGCCTTGACTTTGATGCCGGCCATAATCGCCTGGGCCACACTGTGCGGATGTCCACCGATAAAGGCGTCGTTAATCCCCTGCGCTATAGTTTGCAGTTCTGTGGCTCCGCCTTTAAGCGCGCCGGTAAAAATAATCTCGATCCCTTCCTCCCGGAAAAAGCCAGCCTCATTGCCAATCATAACCTCACCGTTAGCGGTCCCGTCACCGGCTACCCTGATAGGAAACAGTTTTTTCCCGTCCGCCCCCATGGTCCCGGTCTGGACAGTTTGACTGCCACCGGAACGGCCGGCACAGCCGGCAAGGGATAACCCCAAACATAATAACAGCAGCAAAGCGATGATCTTGTTGTTCATATCCATTCCTCCTCCACGTATTTATTAGCAAATAAACTAAAGGCAGAAAGAAAATCTTTCTGCCTTTAGCTTGGTAGCTAATCAGCACCACTTATTACCAACAGCCCGCGGGTAAACAGATAGAGGCTGCAGCCCTTGCGGGCTACAGCCTCTAGTTTTTAAACCAGTCAGCGGCTATACTATAACAAATTTGCGCAAATTATTTCTTGGCCTGGGGATTAAATTCATTGGTATAGATTTGCTCCGGTTTGATACCGCCTTTGATCTCATTAAAATCGGTAAGCAAATCAATCCAGACAGTAACCGTATCCTCTAAAATCAGCGCATCTTTGGCATAATGACCGGGTTTGATGGTCTTAGGGTCGACATTGGCCCGTTTGGCGGTAATCTCCAGGGCTTTCTCCGGATTGGCGTTGGCCCAGTTGTTGGTCTTGGCGACAGCTGTCACGAAACGTTTAACTACATCCGGTTTTTCCTGAATAAATTTTTCCGAAAAATAGGCCGGCGTAGCGCCGCCAATCGTGCCCCAGACATCGTAATCGCTGAACACTACCCGGAATTCACCGCGTTCATTGATAAAATCAGTGGTTTTATGCAGCATGGCCAGATCAATATCGCCCTGGCGCAAGGCCTGGTCGAGCTGCGGTTCAGGCATAACGATGATCTGCACCTTGCTTTTGGGATCGTCAATCCCATTTTTCTTCATATACGCATAAGGGGTGTATTCATTGCAGCCGCCGATCAGCGGTATGCCGATTTTTTTGCCAACCAGGTCCTGGGCACTTTTTATCGGGCTGTTTTTAGTAGTCACGCCCACCATATGCGGAATAGCCTGACTGGTCTCGGTATTGGCAGATACCGCCTTGATTTTGGCGCCGGCGGAAATGCCGGCTATGGTTCTGTTAATGTGGGCGCCGCCCACATCCAGTTTCCCTGCCACTACTGATGCCACCAGCTGGGTAGATGGCACGACCCCGGCATACTCAAGCTTTATCCCCTGTTCGGCGAAAAAGCCAAGCTCATCCCCCACGTAATAGATTGACGGGCTGGTCGGGGCGCCGGGGGTCGCTACCCTGATAATATCCGGTTGTTGGGCCGAACCTTCCTTGCCAGCCGTTGCCGGCTGATTTTTTGCGCACCCGGTAACAAACAGCATGAGTACAACGATTGTAGCCGTGATTATAGTCAGCTTTCCCCTGATTTTTCCTCGCAAATTCAGCACATCCTTTAACTGCAATAATGAAACAAACTAACGGGCACTGGCATTGAATTCATTTGTGTACACTTGTTCCGGCTTAATATCTCCTTTTATTTCGCCAAACTCCTTTAACAGTTCAATCCACACGGTTACGGTCTCTTCTTTAATCATGGCATCAGGGGCATAGTAGCCTTTTTTGACTAATTTAATATTCCGTTCAGCCCTCTTGGCGGTAATCTCGACCGCCTGCTGCGGATTGGCGTTGATCCAGTTGTTGGTTTTGGCCACAGCCCTGGTAAAGCGTTTGACAACAGCCGGCTTTTCGGCAATAAACTTAGTCGAAAAATACAGCGGTGTTGCCCCGCCGATAGTCCCCCAAACATCATAATCAGTAAACAACACCTTCAGGCCCTGCCGCTCGGCAATAAAGTCCGGGGTCTGGTGCAGGCCGGCTATATCAATGTCTCCCTGCCGCAGGGCTTGCTCCAGCTGCGAATCGGGCATGGTGATAATCTGAATCTTATTTTTGGGATCACTGATGCCGGCTTTTCTCAGATAGGCGTACGGGGTATATTCATTGCAGCCGCCGACTGTGCGCAGTCCAACTTTTTTGCCTACCATATCGTGAGCGTTTTTGATCAGACTGTTGTCCAGCGTGACATAGGTCATATGCGGCATAGCCTGAGTTGTTTCACTGGCCGCGGCCACAGCCTTGATTTTGGCGCCGGCGGAGATCCCGGCAATAGTCCGGTTCACATGCGCACCGCCTACATCAATTTTGCCGGCGACAACGGAAGCAACCAACTGGGTGGAGGGAACAACGCCCACATAGTCCAGCTTAATCCCCTCGTCAGCAAAAAAGCCTAACTCTTCCCCAATGTAATAGATGGACGGGCTCGTGGTTTCGACAGGTGTGGCAACCCGGATGCTGTCGGGCTGCTTTTCTTGACTGACGGCGGCGGTCTGTGGGGGTTGATTATTTGCGCAGCCGAATGCAGCCAATGCGGTAAATACTAAAATGGTTATCAGCACTGCATATTTCCCATGGCTATTTGTTTTCACCGAACTCCCCCTTTTTACAAATAGGACAAACCGGCTTTAAGCCAGCATTTCCACAAAGGCTTTTACCCGTGTGAGCACCTGGCCGCTGGGAGCCCCGGTCTGAAACGACCCCTCCAGGTTAATGCTGGGAATTCCCTTTTCATGGAAGTATTTGCGCCACATCTCCCGGTCAACGCTGGCGAAAGAGCAGCCGATGTAGCCATAGAGAATAATCCCGCGGGCCTGCAGCTTGTTTACCTCGTGTTCCAGGACGTTGCGCGCATACACGCCGGCGCCGGCGCCGGCATTGTCGTACACCCACCGGGCCAGCGCTTCTACCGGGGGAATGTCTTCGCGGTACAGTTTAAAAGGAACGCTGCGCAGTCCCAGCAGCGAGCCGCCGGCCTGGTCGATCGCTTCATAAATGCCAAACTCCTGACCGGTGCCGCCAGCCCAGACCAGGGGAATTACATGTTTCACATCGGCTGCGCTGACCGGTGCCTGTTCCAGCTCTGCAATCAATAAATCGATCGCCGCTTCATACTCTGCCGGTTTGCCAAAGTAATTGTTCAAGCCAATATTCAGCATCAGAATCGTTGCCAGGCTGCGTACATAAAACGGGTGCTGCCGCCGTAATTCCAGCACCGTTCTCAGCTTGCGCAGCAACCGGTTTTTGCGCTGGATTTCCACCCTGAGTTTGTCTTCATCAATCTGCCTGCTGCCGGTAAGCCATTCGGCGATATCATAGACCTGCTCAACAAAAAAGCCCACCAGTTCTTCCAGCCGCTTGCCGGCCACGGCCGGCCCCCGGTATACAACGTCATTATTATATACATCATAGCCTTCCCGCTTCATAATCTCCCAGGCCAGATTGTAAGGCTCGCAGGCCGAGCTGTTGCCGATAATCCGCTTGATAGTGCTGGTATGCCGGCGCCGGTGCCACTGCCCTACCGTGCATTTGACCATGGAGCAGGTTTCCACCGGAAACTGGTAATAATCCTCGGCAATCTGCATGGCCTCCTTATCGCTGAGACGCCCCATCTCACTATAGGAGACCGGAATAATGCCAAAGGAATAAATCAGCGGTACCTGCCAGCCGGCGGCATTGCACCAGACCGCATCTTTTTGGCCTGCCTGATAGGCTTTTTCAATATCCGGAATATAGGCTTCCGACAGATCCAATATCTTTTGGATCGCCGGTGAATAACGGTGAACCTGTTTGCAGTGTTCGATATAATCGCGCTGACTATAAACCTCCTCAATATCCATCCGTAAATTCCTCACTTCCCCTGTTAGTCTAAAAAAAAACAAACTAAAGACACTCATCGCGTCTCTAGTCTGTATCCAGTCAACCCGCTGTCCCCATGAACGTATGTACTTGCAGCTAAGCCAGCATTTCCACAAAGGCTTTTACCCGCGTCAATACCTGGCCGCTCGGCGCTCCGGTCTGAAATGATCCTTCCAGATTGATACTGGGTATCCCCTTCTCATGGAAATACTTGCGCCACATCTCCCGGTCAACACTGGCGAAAGAGCAGCCGATGTACCCATAGAGAATAATTCCCCGGGCCTTCAGCTTATCCACTTCATGCTCCAGCACATTACGGGCATACACACCGGCGCCGGCACCGGCATTGTCATACACCCATCTGGCCAGGGATTCAACCGGCGGCACATCCTCCCGGTACAGCTTGAACGGCACGCTGCGCAAGCCCAGCAAGGCCCCGCCGGCCTGGTCGATCGCTTCATAGATCCCGAATTCCTGGCCGGTGCCGCCGGCCCAGACCAGGGGAATAACCTTCTTCAAATCTTCTTCGTCAACCGGCTTATTCTCCAGTTCTGTAATCAATAAATCAATGGCGGCCTCATATTCCTCCGGTTTGCCGAAATAATTGTTCAAACCAATATTCAGCATCAGGATTGTGGCTAAACTGCGCACATAAAAAGGATGCTTGCGTCTTAAGTCCAGCACCGTCCGCAGTTTGGTCAGCAGCCGGTTTTTGCGCCTGATTTCAACGCGCAGCTTATCTTCATCAATCTGCCGTTTGCCGGTAAGCCACTCGGCCACATCATGAATCTGCTCCACAAAAAAACCGATAAGCTCTTCCAGGCGCTTGCCGGCCACGGTAGGGCCGCGGTATACCACATCATTATTATACACATCATACCCTTCCCGCTTCATAATCTCCCAGGCCAGATTATAGGGCTCGCAGGCCGAGCTGTTGCCGAGAATGCGGTTGATGGTATTGGTGTTGCGGCGCAAATGCCACTGCCCCACCGTACATTTAACCATCGAGCAGGTCTCTACCGGAAACTGGTAGTAATCTTCGGCAATCAACATAACCTCCCGGTCGCTTAAGCGCCCCATCTCACTAAAAGCCACCGGGATGGTGTCACACGCATAAATAACCGGCACTTCCCAGCCATAGGCATTACTCCAGACCGCTTGCTTCCGGCCTTCTTGGTACGCTTTCTCGGCATCGGGAACATAGGCTTCGGAAAGATCCAGTATTTTGTTGATTGCCGGGGAATAACTGTGAACCTTTTTGCAATAATCAACATAATCACGCTGACTTTGAATATCCTCTATTTCCACAAACATCCTCCTCAATCTGCTTAGGATCAGCCAATATTTGCTAAGACAACATTTCAATAAAGGCCTTGATCCGGGTCAGAACCTGACCGGTAGGCGGTCCGACCTGATACGACCCCTCCAGGCTGATGCTGGGGATTCCTTTATTATGAAAATGTTCCCGGAACAACTCCTTGTCGACACTGGAGAACGAGCAGCCGATATAGCCATATAACAGTAAGCCGCGGGCCTTGATCTTATCAATCTGCTGTTCAATAATCTCCCGCATGTACGTTCCCGCACCGGCGGCATGGTTGTCATAAATATAATGAACAAGGGCCTCTACCGGCGCAACATCCTCCCGGTATTTTTTCAGAGGTACGCCCCGCAGGCCGAGCAGGGCACCCCCGGCCTGGTCTACCGCGTCATAAATGCCGAATTCCTGGCCGGTGCCGTACCCCCAGACTAACGGGATGACCCTTTGCAAATCGTCCGGGCTCACCGGTGCTGTTTCCAGCTCGGTGATTAAGAGGTCGACGGTTTCCTCAAATTCTTCCGGTTTGCCAAAATAAGTGGATAAGCCGATATTAAGCAGCAGGATAGTCGGCAAACTGCGGATATAAAAAGGGTTCCGGAGCCGCAGGTCCAGGATTTTCTTAATCTTATCAATCAGCCTGTTTTTGCGCAGTATCTCCGTTTTCAGTTTTTCCCCATCAATGTGCCGGCTGCCTGTCAGCCATTCGGTTACACCATAGATTTGTTCGACAAAAAACTCTTTCAGCTGCGCTAATCTTTTGCCGTCCACGCCGGGAGCCCGGTAAATACTCTCAATGCAATAGACATCATAGCCCTGGGTTTTCATAATTTCATAAGCCATATTGTACGGCTCGCAGGCCGAGCTGGTGCCGAGGATGCGGTTAATGCCGGTCCCGCGGCGTTTATGCCATTGGCCGACAGTACATTTTACCATCGAGCAGGTTTCCACCGGGAACTGGTAATAATCCTCGGCCAGCACCATGGCTTCCCGGTCACTGAGCCGCCCCATTTCGCTAAAAACAGCAGGAATCGTATCAAGGGAATACAATAAGGGAACCTCCCAGGCGCTGGCCCGGCACCAGATTGCGTTTTTTCCCGCTTGGTAGGCCTTCTCGGCGTCATAAATATATGACGCCGAGAGATCCAGCAACCGGCCGACAGCCGGGGAGTAAGCATGAACCTCCTTGCTGTAAATCAGGTAGTCACGCTGATTTTGAACTTCCTCGATTTGCATCAACAATGCCCCCTCTTTCGCCCAGCACCTCAATGAAAGCTTCCAGCCTGGTTTTCAGCTGTCCCTGGTCGCTGGCGGAGTAATCGACAGGCACCTCTAATACGGGTATGCCGAGCTTTTGATAGTGCCGGAAAAACTCGTGCTTGATCTGGCCGTAGCAAGGGCAGAATTTCAGATACACGTACAAAATGCCGTCAACCTTGTATTCCTGCGCCAGATCGCCGGAAATGGCAACCCGCTCCTGCAAAGGCTTCATCCGGGTGCACGGCGACTGGTCCAGATAGCCTTCGGCCAAAGCCTGGTAAGGATCCCCTTCCTCACTGATCTGGAAGCTGACATTGCGCGACCCGGTGCAGTGGTCCTCAATAACTACCCGTGCGCCTACGGTATCCTCAATAAGCTCCAGCAGCCGCCGGTCGCCGTCGGCCACAATGCCGCCGGCCATCATCAGCCGGATCGGTTTGCGGCCCTGCTCGGGCACTGCCGCCAGAGTGTCATAGATTTGCTGGTATAAAACCAGCAATTCGGCCGGCGGCAGATAGTAATAGCCCTTAATGAGATCAAGGAAATCCTTGCCTTTGATCGGCGGGTTCTCCCGTTTGCGCAGGTCGGAGATTTTCTTTAATATCCCCCGCACCTGGTTATAGAGTTTGATTTGCTCCCGCACGGCTTCTTCGCTAACCGTATTGCCTGACAAGCTTTCCAGGTCTTCTTTGAAGTTTACGATTTCTGTCCGGTAGTAATTGCGTGAGGAGGCCTTCTCCCGCAGGCGGGGCAGGGTATAAATGTCGGTAGGGGAGAAAAAGTCGCCAATCGCTTCCCCGACTTTTTTAATGCAGTCGCAGGTATAGAAGGTATACACTTTATCCAGGGCCTTATATAAAGGGTCGCCTTCCTTGAAGGCGCCCAGAATGCTCTTGGTAAAATCGCAAAATACACTCTGGGTGATCTGCTCGCCGCTGGCAACCACCTCGGTATTACCCATTTTAAACAGCCGCAGTTGATTGACGCCGGCAGCATTAATCAGCTCCAGCGGGGTATAGGTGCAGAGATAACCGACACTCTTTTTCCCCTCGCCGGCAGTGATGATAGCCTCCTGCTGTTTGGCAATCCGGCTTTCCAGCTCGCTCAAATCCAGGCGGAAGCCGTTCTCCGCCGCCTGCTCGCCGCGCACACCGGCGGCCTGGTAGTTGAGCGCGTGTACGGCTGCGCCCAGGGCACCGGCGTAGATCGCATCCAGTTTAAACTCGCTGATCGGGTGTTCGAGCAGGTCTTCAATGGCTTTTTTCATACCGATATTGTTGGAAACACCACCGGAGAAGGCCAAACCCGGTTCAAGGCCAATCCGGCTTAACAGGTTCCGCACCCGGCGGGCTGTAGCCAGATGAATGCCGGCGGCAATATCCTCCTGGGTTGCGCCTCTGGCCCGCAGCGAAATCACTTCCGATTCGGCAAAGACAACGCACTGGCTGCTGATTTCCGACGGTTTAGTGGCCGCCAGCGCCACTTTTCCCAGTTCACCTAAATCCAGATCCAGCAATTGCGCCACTTTTTCCAAAAACCGGCCGGTGCCGGCCGCACATTTGTCGTTCATGACAAATTCCACGACCCGGCCGGTCTCGGGATCGACTTTAATGCCTTTCGAGTCCTGGCCGCCAATGTCAATGATCGTTTGGATCGCGGCATTCAGGTAGTGGGCTCCCATGGCATGGCAGGAGATCTCGGTCACAATCTGGTGGGGTATTTCATTAAAGCTCATTGCCACCCGGCCGTAACCGGTGCCGACAATATAGGCAATATCCGATCGTTTCAGGCCCGATTGGGCCAGCAGTTCGGCCAGCAGCTCGTCAGACGTTTCCTGCATGTCAATCCCGGTAGGGGTTTGGACAGTATACAGCTCATCGCCGGTTAGGAGTACCGCTTTCCCTGTTCTGGAACCAATATCAATCCCCACAACCGTTGCGCCGGTGATGCCGGCAATAAGGCTGGGGTCAATGATGTCTGCAATTTTCATATTTTTTCGCTCCTTTATCCCTCAAAATCTTGGTTGTCACGCTACTAGGCCAGCATCTCAACAAACGCCCTGATCCGCGTCAGGATCTGGCCTGTGGGCGGGCCGACCTGAAAGGTGCCTTCCAGGTTGATGCTGGGAAAACCCTTCTTATGAAAATACTCCCGCCACATCTCCCGCGCCACGCTGCCGTAAGAGCAGCCCAGATAACCATAAAGCACCAACCCCCGGGCTTTGACCTTTTTCAGTTCCTGTTCGATCACTTTTTGTACGTAAATGGAGGCGCCGGCTTCCTGATTGCCCAGGACATGGCGGGCTAAGGCCTCCACCGGCGGCAGGGTTTCATCATAATTATTGAAAGGGTAGCCGCGGAACCCAAGGAGAGCGCCCCCGGCCTGATCAATCGCCTCGTAGATGCCGAATTCCTGGCCGGCGCTGCCAACCCAAACCAGGGGAATCACTTTGGCCAGATCGCTTTTGCTGACAGGCGCTGTTTCCAGTTCAGCGATCAGCTCATCCAGCACAGCTTCATATGCGGCCGGCTTGCCGAAATAGGTGTTCAGCCCTGTCAGGAGATAAATAGAGGGCAGGCTGCGCATATAGTAAGGGTTTTTAATCCGCAGCTCCAGGATTTTCCTGACCTTGACGATCAGCCGGTTTTTGCGCTGAATCTCGGTTCTGAGCTTTTCTTCATTGATCTCCCTGCTGCCGGTCAGCCACTCTGCCGTTTCGTAAATCTGTTCAATAAGAAACTGTACCAGTTGTTCCAGCCGCTCGCCTTTTACGCCGGGTGCCCGGTAAACCACATCAATGGCATGAACATCATAGCCTTCTTTTTTCATCAGCTCCCAGGCCAGATTATAAGGCTCGCAGGCCACGCTGGCGCCGATGATCCGCCTGATGCCGGCCCCGCGGCGCTTATGCCACTGGCCGACCGTGCATTTGACCATCGAGCAGGTCTCCTGGGGAAACTGGTAATAATCCTCGGCAATCGTAACCGCTTCCATGTCACTTAGGCGCCCCATCTCGCTGTAAGCCACCGGAATAATGCCGGAAGCGTAAGCCAGCGGTATTTCCCAGCCGGTGGCCCGCGACCAGACAGCATTAATCTGTCCCTGGGCATATGCTGTTTCCGCATCCTGAACATAAGATGTGGACAGGTCCAGTAACTTGCCGATCGCCGGGGAATACGGGTGAACCTGAGTTTTACTGTAGATCAGATAGTCGCGCGGACTCTGAATATCTTCAATGTCCATACACCTGGTGCCTCACTTTCTACCATGCCGCTATTTTACTAACGCTTAACGTTAGGATTAAATTCATTGGTAAATATCTGTTCCGGTTTAACATCATTTTTTATTTCCCCGAATTCTTTCAGCAAATCAATCCAGACTGTTGCCGTTTCGGGCTGAATAATACCCTGCGGGGCGAAATAACCGGTCCGCAGCAGCTTGGGATCAACCTTCGCCCGCTTAACGGTAATATCGATGGCCTGCTGCTGATTGGCGTCAGCCCAGTCGTTGGCTTTGGCAATGGCTTTGACAAAGCGTCTGACCACATCGGGTTTTTCCTGAATAAATTTTTCTGAAAAATAGAAGGGAGTCCCGCCGCCGATCGTCCCAAACACATCATAATCGGTAAACAATACGGTAAGGCCGCCCCGGGCCACCAGGAAGTTGGGGTTTTTATGAAAGCCGGCTACATCAATATTCCCTTGCCGCAAGGCCTGTTCCAGGTTGGCCTCGGGCATGACAATCACCTCAAGCTTGCCTTTGGGCGACTCGATGCCGTTTTTCTTCAGATAGGCATACGGGGTGTATTCGTTGCAGCCGCCGATTGTGGGTATGCCCACCTTCTTACCGACCATATCGGCCGCACTTTTTATCGGACTGTTGTCCAAGGTCACATAGACCATGTGGGGTATTTCCTTGGTTGTTTCCGTACCGGCCACTACGGCTTTGATCTTGGCGCCGGCCGAAATGCCGGCAATGGTTCTGTTAATATGGGCGGCACCAACATCAATTTTCCCGGCCACCACGGAAGCGACCAGCTGGGGCGACGGGACAACACCCACATATTCCAGTTTGATGCCTTCTTCGGCAAAATAGCCTAATTCATCGGCAACCATATAAATATCAGGCCGGGTTACATCACCGGGAGTAGGAACCCTGATAATATCCGGCTGTTTGGCCTGACTCTCAGCGGCGGTCTTTTGCGCTTCCTGGTTCTTGCCGCAGCCAAACAGCAGCAGGGATAACACCGAAATTACAAGCAGGCCCAGAATGATTGTTCGACGCTGATTACTAAATGCAGTTCTCATTGTATTGCCTCCGTATCGTTAATATTTGGTAGCAGGAAGAATGGGTCCAGTGCGGTTGTAGCAGAGGCTGCGGGAACCCCAAGACAGCCCGGGGCCGCTAACTGGCCGAAGCGGCTACCCCGCCCTGCTCGGAACTTGCGGCCAGGGTCCTTTGCGCAATCACCGCGCCGCCCAGGGCCCCGGCATAAATGGTATCAAGCTTAACCTCGCTGATGGCATGGCCGAGTACCTCTGCCACAGCTTTTTTCATACCGGCATTGTTGGCTACGCCGCCGGTGAATACTAAGTCCGGCTCCAGGCCAATCCGGTTAAACAGGTTGCGAATCCGGCGCGCGGTCGCAATATGAATGCCGGCGGCAATGTCAGCCCGTTTTTCGCCTTTTGCTTTCAGGGAGATCACCTCCGATTCGGCAAAGACTACGCACTGGCTGCTAATATCCGAGGGTTTAGTGGCCTTGAGCGCTTCCTGGCCCAGTTCTTCCGTAGTCAGATCCAGCAATTGCGCCACTTTTTCCAGAAACCGGCCCGTACCGGCGGCACACTTGTCATTCATAATGAATTCCACCACTTTGCCGGTCTTCGGATCTACCCGGATTGCTTTTGAGTCCTGGCCGCCGATATCGACAATCGAGCGGACGTTGGCATTAAGTACATGGGCGCCCATGGCATGGCAGGAGATTTCGGTAACAATTTTATTGGGGATATCACCAAAATTAAGCGATATCCGGCCATAGCCGGTACCAACAATATATTGAATATCGGCTTGCTGCAAACCGGTCTGCTGCAGCAGTTTGTCAAACAGCTTATCGGCGGTCTGCTGGGTAAACACGGCCGTAGGCGTGATCGCGGTATACAGCTTGCCTTCTGTTAACAGGACAGCCTTGCCGGTCCGGGAACCGATATCAATACCAATCACCGTGTCGTTCGTAAGCGTACCTGTCAGTTTTTTATCAATGACATCAACTATTTTTCTCATTCCGGGTCACTCCTTCATTTTGCTAATTATTTATAGTAAGCAGGCCAGGCATTCGTCAGGCTGACTTAGGCCGCGCCTGTACTTCCTTTCCAGCGGGTGAGGTGCTGTTCGAGCCTGACAATCAAATAATTGACCGACATTCCCAGCATAATCAGCACCACGATGCCGGCATACATTTTTTCAATCTCATATTTATGCTGGGCATCAAAAATCAGGAAACCCAGCCCGGCGCTGGCGCCCAGCATTTCCGCCGCCACCAGGATTATAATCGAGCGGGTGGCGCTGATCCTGAGCCCCGTAATAATAGCGGGCACGGCAGCCGGTAATATAACATGAATAAATAAACCTAACCGGGACATTGCCATGGACCGGGCCGCTTTAATCAGCAGCGGATCAACCGTCTTGACGCCTTCAATGGTGTTAATCAAAATCGGCCAGATCGAACCCCAGAAAATAATGCCGACTTTAGACAATTCCCCCAGCCCAAATACCAGGATAAATACGGGATACAGCGCCAGTGTCGCTGTATTCCGGCATATCTGCATCAGCGGGTCGACGATTTTTTCCAGGCGCTTAAACCACCCCATAAAAATCCCCAGCGGAATCGCAATTGCCACGGCAATAAGAAACCCCAGCAGCGTCCGGTGAAAGCTGGCCATAGCGTGCTTTGCCAATTCACCGGACATGATCAGGCCTAGCAAGCCCTGCATTACGTCACTAAAGGAGGGTAAGCTGCGGGAATCAATTATACCGGCTGCAGGAAGAATCTCCCAGATTATAATGACTACCCCGATGGCAACAACTCTTTTTAACACTTTCCAGCCCGTATCCCAATATGTGTTTAGCACAATCTCACCACCCCTGTATCCAATTACTTATCTGTTGCTGATTAAGGTACTCAGAATATCGGTAGCCAAATGCAGGCCGCCCCGGTAGCCGGCATACGCCTGGTCAGTCACTACCCGGTTGCTCACCGGATAGGTAACACTGAGAAAGCCGGCTTTAAATTCCTGGGCCAGCGGCCGGTCCCAGGTACTGCCCAGCACAAAAGCGGGGCTGATGGGCGAGCCGTACTCATCCGCTTCGCTCGCCAGTTCCTGCCGCAAGGCGGTCTCAATCCGGCTGGTATCTGTTTCAAAAATCAGTTTCGGCTGCAATGGGGCCGGCAGGGATTGGAACCGTTCAGCTACCCTGGCTTTGCCGGCATCATCCAGGATATCGGTCACAGCCACCAGATAGGGAATCCAGCCAAAATCCTCGGCCAGAAAGCGGGTAAGCCCATAGCTGTAATTGGCATCGCCCACCACAATGGCAAAACGCTGCAAATCCAGATCATTATACAGCTCGGCGACATGTTCGACATAGGCATAATACCACGCTGTTTCCCGTTGCACTACGGCGGCCAGGACCGCCGGCTCGATGGCAATATAACCGGCAAGCTCTGTTAAAAACGCGCGGGTAGCGGTAGGCCCAATCGGCAGCGGCAGGTTCACAAACGGTATGCCATGGATTTCTTGGAAGGCCTGGGCGGCCCCCAGCCCATGCACATCGGACAACACAACCGTCAGGGCCGCCTGGGACGAGGTTTTCAGCGACGACAACTCATCAAAGGGACTGAAAAAAGTATTCACCTGCAAACCCACAGCAGTCAGCAGCCGTTTTAATTCCAGCAGATTGCCCCGCCAGAAAACATCCTGTGTGGGAATAACCCCCACCAGGTTGATCTGATTGGCAACCTTGGCAAGCCCCTTTTCTACCACCTGCTCAATCAGGGCCGCAAGAATCAGATCATAGCCACTGGCAGAATTGCCTTTAAACCCGCCGGTTTCAGCCACTACCAACGGTTTGCCCTCAGCCTGGAACCGGCCGGCGACCGACCGGACGTCATCGCCGATAATATCTGTCATGCAGCCGGTAATGACCGCATACAGATCGGCATCAATAATCGCCAGCGTACTGTCAATCTGTTCGGCCAGACGGCTTTCGCCCCCGAAGATTACCTCTTTCTCCAGGATATTGGTACTGGGTGTGGCCCGCCCGTTGCAATAGCTCGTTCCCCAGTAGCCGCTGCCGGATTTGGCCGCACCGTCGGCGGCCGAGGCGCAGCCGGGGGCCGAATGCACAATGGCCACCGCCCGGTTGATTGCATTCACTGTTACCAGGGCACCGCCCAAAGCACATTGATAACGCGGTTTTTCAATAAAATTGCTGCTCATCGTCCTGCCACCTCTTTTGCCGTCTGCGTTGCCGCCGATTCCTGTTCCCAGGCCGGAGAAGCTGCCTGCACCTTAATAAAAGCGAATGGGTTTTGTTCATACCAGACCGGCTTATAGGGATTGCGCGTATTTTGCGCCAGATTGCGGTTAAACGAGTAATTTCTCAGGACCCGGGCGGCTTTTTTGGCCACCGCGTAGAAGCCCTGATAACCAATATAACTGTCAAAAATTCTAAAAATAGTTACTGTCGGCAAGCCCTGCTTCGCCGCCCAGATATTATCCGTAATATGGCCGATAAATAAATCCGGCTGCGTTTTCTGCAGCAGGTTGGTCAGTTCAAAGGGCTGGAAATTAGCAATATCGACAGCAAAGTTTTTGCCATTTTGGTTTTGCACCAGCTTCTCATAATAGTCCTTGCCAAAATGGTCGTGATGGTAGGAGCGCACCCCGACAACCTCCATGCCCAGTTCCTGAAACAGGGCGCCCGTTACCAGCGCCCGGAACTCACCGGCACTTAGAAATACTGTTTTGCCGTGCAACACAGGCTGATATTTGGCAACTGCCTGCCAGACTCTCCGCTCTTCGGCGGCAATCACGGCGGCGGCCTGCTTTTCCAGGCCAAAATGGCCGGCAATATCAAGCAGCCAGGTCCGGGTGTTTTCCAGCCCGATCGGCATATCCTTCAGGACATAGGGGACACCGTACTCTTTGTGCAGATAGTCAATAAAATAATCATCATGGGTGGGACAGACACTGATGGTCAGATCGGCCTGCGTCATATTACGGATGGCCTCCCGGGTGGCAAAATTGGGGCCGATGGTAACGTCAATGCCAATCGCATTCAGCAGCCGGGTAATTTCATCCTCATCCGGCTTCCCCACGGAAGCCAGATTGATCACATTAACCAGAGGCCGCTGCCGTTTGTCGCCCGGCTGCCGCCGCGGCGGCCGGCCTTCCTTGTCACTCTCAATAAAGCCATGGACAATAGCGTGAAAGGCCACATCATAGCCTGTTGCCCAGACCTTGGTCTTAAACCCTTCACAATAGGCAACAAGCACCGGTATAGGCAGTTTATTCCTGACCCGGTCAATGACACTGGCGACATCGTCGCCGATAATGGAAGGCGTGCAGGTCTGGAATACCACGATGGACTTGGGGGAATACCGTTCATAGGTCTCCAGAATTGCATTCTCCAGCTTTTCCTCGCCGCCATGGACAACATCGCTTTCGGTCAGGTTGGTCGATACCCAGATACCGTCTCTGGCCTGGGGATTCCCTTTCTGCACATTCCGCAGCCGGATGCCGATGACAGTGCTGACACCATTGGCCGCACAGCCGATGGCGCCGTGAACGACAACCGCCGTATCCGGTAAAGTCAGCAGCATCCCCATTGTCGGCAGCAATTGACACAGCCCGGACTGGGAAAAGGCCCGTTCCTGGTTTTTCAGACAGCCTTTATTCTCTCCTTTCAGGCTGCAGGCTGTACCGCCGTAAGCGATGCAGGCCTCCAGCCTGCTCTCACGGCCTGGCACTGTTTTATCTTCCAATAAGCTCATACTTGAACCTCCCTTATCTGCGCACAACAGCCTAGCCAAGAAACTTCCCCGGCAGTTGTGCGGTCACACTGCAAGTCAGTCGCCCACAAACTTTTCTTTCCAGCCGGTCAGGCGTTTTTCCAGGGCGACAAGCAGGTAATTGACGGTAACGCCGAGCAGCGACATAGTAATAATGCCGGCGTACATCTCCGGTACCGCATACCGTTCCTGAAAGTAAAAAATCATGAAGCCCAGGCCGGCATTGGCCCCAATCATCTCGGCCGCCACCAATACCAGGATGGAACTGGCGGCGCTCAGGCGGACACCGGTTAATATAGAAGGCAGCGCGGACGGCGCAATGACCTTATACAGCAGGGTCAGCTTCGATACCCCCATAGAGCGGGCCGCCTTAATCAGCAGCGGGTCCGTATTCTTAACCCCGGAAATCGTGTTGAGCAGCGAGGGCCAAATGGTCCCCCAGATGATAATGGCCATTTTGGAAGTCTCACCCAAACCGAAAAACAACAGGAACACCGGATACAAAGCCAGCACCGAAGAATTCCGGCAGGCTTGCACCAAAGGATCCACCACTTCTTCCAGCTTGCTGTACCAGCCCATAAAAATCCCCAGGGGAATGGCAATGGCAATGCCGATGAAAAAACCGGTTACCGAACGGCTGATGCTGACGGAAAAATGCTTAAAAATTTCGCCGGAAGCAGTTATTTTAAACAAACTCTGTATGACCTCGCTGAAGGGTGGCAGAAGAAAGGAATCGATCAGTTCCAGGCGTGGGGCCAGTTCCCATACGAGCAGTACCAGCACAATGCCCAATACTCTTTCCAGAATGCTTACAACAGGCGTCAGCAAGCGATTCAGCAGCCATTTTGGCTCAGCCGCGACCGTCTGCTTATTCTGGTAACCCCGGCGAAAATTATTAATTACGTGTTCAATCATCCATACCGCACCTCCTTAAATAAATTTACTGCTATACAAAACCGGAAAACAACAAAAAGCCGGAAACGCCCACCTTGCGTCTCCAGCTTATTGGCCGGTCAACCCATTACAATTTCCCGCTATCTTGAGTTACTACACCGGTAAAACAGTGTTGGATATATGTCGTTTATTCTTCCGCCTCCTTAGTAAAATATAAAAGGCCAAGGTTCATCAGCATGAACCTTGGCCTTCAGTCTGTTAACTGATCAGCACAGCATTGTAATAGTAAGTAAATGAATTACTTATCTTATCTGTAATGCTAATTATAATATCATATTGCATCATCCCTGTCAACGTGAAAACAAAAGGTCTCTTTTTGCTATTAACCGGCAAATATTATAAAATAGACTAAACGAAACAAAGAGGTGTAAAGTAATGTCTTATTGGCTGGCTAAAACGGAGCCTGAAACCTTTAGCTACTCCGATCTTGAGCGTCTAACCAAAGATATGTGGGACGGTGTCCGCAATTTTACCGCCGCCAAACATATCAAGGCCATGCAGCCCGGCGACCTGATCCTGATTTATCACTCCGGCAAGGAAAAAGCGATTGTCGGCGTGGCCGAGGCTGTCTCCGCACCGTATCCTGACCCTACGTCTGCCGATCCCCGTTTTTATACGATTGACGTCATTCCCCGCTATCGCCTGCCGCAGCCTGTCAGCCTGCGCGAAATCAAAGCCAATTCCGCCTTTGCCGACTGGGAACTGGTGCGCCAGTCCCGCCTCTCCGTCATGCCTGTCGCGGAAAGCCATTGGCAGCTTATTATGCAATTGGCCGGACAGGCCTAACCTGTCACCGATCTACATTGCGGCCCTAGTTCTATGTCTGCACGGCTACTGGCTTCTGCAATCAAAGAAGCAAAATGTACGTCCCCGTGCTTCCTCAAAGGCAATGAGGTCTGCCCTCATTATCCTCACAATGGACTAAAAAAGAGCAGTCCACTCAAGACTGCTCTTTTACGCATCATTCTTTAGGTGTATTGTATTTTTGCCGTTCGATCAAAATATCATCAATCGTTTTGACTGGTCGCTGTTTTTTTTCCTGGGTATAGTCTCCTTCGCCGCTATCATACTGTTGCAGGAAGCGTACCATGCCGACCGGACCTAAAGATTGAATTAAAGCAGCCAAACCAGCTTCTCTAATTTCACGCTGTGTCATCGCTTGCATCTCCGCACCACATCCTTTCCATAAACCAAGTTACGGGATTCATCACACTTACCGCGACAATCCCTACGTTACGTCTCACTTTACTCAGGAGTCCATCGTCAACGGTTAAAAACACATCTGCCTTACCAGTTTCAGCACAGGCCAGGTGCAATGCATCAGGTAAAATACTCACTTTTATGGAAGAATATGCTATAATAGGCGTAACAGGTTGCGCGGGGGACGGTTAGCCCCTTCCTTTTTCAGGAAGGGGGTGGTAGGATGACTGTTTATGAAGCATTGACATTTGCTGTCGCATTTGCCACGCTCATGGTACTGGTCATAAACCAAAAGAAATAATCGCCCCTGTCCCCAAATAGCGGCGATTATTTCAATAACACATTTGGGCTAACCGGTTTCCCGGTTAGACAACCTGCCGGGCTGGCGTGCTTGCAACACGTCAGTCCTTTGCTTATATTATACCCATAGATTGTAAAATATGCAATCAATCCATAAAAAATCCTGGTTTACCTGTCCCGCTTTACTTGCAATTGGCTTGAAAAGAGCTATAATTAGAAATAGGTGGGAATTTAAAAAGAGTCGCCGTGACCTGAAAGTGTTCGCAGCACTTTCAGGCCCGCGCAAGGTGTACAAGGCACCTACACGTAACAGCCAAGCTGTCCACGACGACATTTCTATTATAACCGCACTTCGGCCGCCGCACAAGCGGGGGGAGCGCGGGGTTAATAGCCGTTGCCGCCGGCGACGCCGGGCTGGGAGTGCGACTGGACGCAGCAAATGATTCGCTCTATCCTCAGCCGCTAAGGAGCAGCAGCGGGGCCAACCGGGAATACCGGTTTGCGACCGCCCTTGTTGTTTCGGCCGGATCTGCCGGCTTGTTAGCGTTGAGTATTTTAACAGCTATCGCAACAGAACGCATGTGTAGGGGATAAAACCTTTGCCTGCGTTCTTTTTAATTTCCCCCTGTAAAATAAGCTGACGGCCATACCGGCCGCAGCCTGAATATAGGGGGTATAACTATGTCTGAGCAATCAACGGCAGCCGGCGCGGCTTTTTGCCCGGGGCTGGCTTCCTTCCTGCCGGCAGAGCGGCCCCGGGCGCCGCAGCCGCCGGGGGCCGAGCCGGATGACCGGCTGATGCTGCAAAGCATCTTAACCGAGGCCTTTAATCAGTATATCTTTGTCCGGGTGGACAATATCCTCAAGCTGGCCGGCACCAACGATGCCGACTACAGCAAGACGGTCAGCCAGGTCGGCGCCACCCTCGACCGGCTGCTGGCCCTGGCCGGGGAACTGGCGGACCAGTATCCGGAATTGCTGGAGCTGGTCATGGATTACGAGTCCTTCACCGCCCTGGAGTCGGGCCAGTCGGCGGAAATCGCCTACAAGCAGGGCTTGCGGGACTGCAGCCAGATCCACCAGGAGTTTATGACCTTTCTGCAGCAGAGATAGGATGACGTCCCCACTGCTGCTCCCGGAAATAATATTTCTGCTTGTCAGCCCTGGATCCTACAAGTATAATAACCCTAAAGGCAGGTGTCGTTATGGAAGCGGAATTGTTAAAACAGATACTTGGCGAAATTAAACACTTAAAAGATGGAATGCAAAATTTAAACTCCGGCCAGCAGCAGATTACCCAGCGTCTTGACCGCGTAGAAGACGGCCAGCAGCAGATTACCCAGCGTCTTGACCGCGTGGAAAACGGCCAGCAGCAGATTATTCAGCGTCTTGACCGCGTGGAAAACGGCCACCAGCAATTACAGGCTGAGCTTAGCACCATGAAGGGCGATATGGCCAGTGAGCGTCAGCAAATAGAGATCAGCAGCATTGTCCATGCTCTCCGGCATAACTCGGAAGAGGTCAATGCCCAGCTGCATCATCTTGGGCACAACCTGGCCGTACTGACTGGCAAAGCGGCTACCAAAGAAGATGTGGCCGATCTGTCGGCTCAGTTCCGGGTACTAAATGACCGGCTCTTCCGGCAGGAAGTTGAAGTAGATAAATTAAAGGCCGTTAAGTAAATTTAATATAATAGAAAAAACCTCGCAATGTAAAGTGCGAGGTTTTCTTATATTTAGGCTAAGATAGATATTCTAAGTATAAGTTACTTGCGCCTGGAACCCTCCCCGGTCATCTAAAAGGCTATACGGGGATATCCTCGTCCGGCTGGAGAACAGGGACAATGACCCGTACCGTGTCCGGGTACTTCAGCCCGGCGCCGGTATTCAGCATGACCACCTTTTCCTGAGGCTTAATCCAGCCGCTCGCGCACAGCTTCTTGGCCGCGGTATAGTTTGCCGCCCCCTCGGGGCAGACAAAGGTCCCTTCCACCGACGCCAGTTCGGCCTGATCGTTGAGTATTTCCTCATCCGTAACAGCGACGGCGCAGCCGTTGGTTTGATAAATGGCGTCAAGCACAAGGAAATCGCCCAGGGCCTTGGGGACGGTGATGCCGAAAGCTACCGTGGAGGCCTGTTCCCAGAACTCAGATGCCGCTTTCTTCTCTTCCCAGGCTTTAACAATCGGGGCGCAGCCTGCAGCCTGGACAGCGACCAGCCGGGGCAGCTTGTCCCCAATCCAGCCGATTGCCTGGAGTTCGCGGAAAGCCTTATAAATACCGATCAGGCCAACGCCGCCGCCGGTAGGGTACAAGATTACGTCAGGCACTTCCCAGTTCAGCTGTTCGGCAATTTCCAGGCCCATGGTCTTTTTTCCCTCAATCCGGTAAGGTTCTTTGAGCGTGGAGGCGTCCATGCAGCCTAGCTTGGCGACCGCCCGGCCGACAATTTTACCGGCGTCGCTGATCAGGCCCTTGACCAGGAACAGCTTGGCACCGGCAATGGCGCATTCATTCCGGGTAATGGCCGGGGCGTCAACAGGCATGACAATATAGGCGTCAATACCCGCTTTAGCAGCATAGATAGCCCAGGCGGCGCCGGCATTGCCGTTTGTCGGCATTGCCAGGGAGGTTACGCCCAGCTCTTTAGCGCGGGAAACCCCCACGGCCGCCCCCCGGGCTTTAAAGGTGCCGCCGGGAATAATGCCCTCATCCTTTAAATACAGCTCAATATTCAGCTGCCGGCCCAGCTTGGACAGTGTCAGCAGCGGCGTCAGGCCTTCGCCCAGGCTGATTTTGTTTGTTTCATCAATAAGCGGCAGTAATTCACGGTAACGCCATAAATCGGGTTTACGGCTTATCAGGTCTTCTTTGCTAAAGTTAGCTTTTACTTTCGCTAAATCATACCTGACTAACAACGGCGCCCCACACTCGGGACATAACTGGGTAAGTTTGTGGGGGGTATGTTTAGCGTCGCATTTGGGACATTCCAGGTGAGTCATATACATAATTCGTACACTCCTTCTCCGCCAATAACGTTTTCAATATATAGGGGGATTATGCTGCCAACAGGTAATATTATACCGCTTTTCTGTACAAATGTTCAATTCCGGCTTAGTGAAAACAGGTGTTCTGCCGCCGGGTACAGGCAGCCTGGCGCCTATAGCCGGTTAATCCCAGTCCGCACATCCGGGATAAAGAAAAAACACGGCTTGCGCCGAGCCTGTGGCGAAAGCGGAAGCCGCTGTTGCCCTTATCCAGGGAAAGTTAAGCTTTCTATCCTGAAAAATAGCATTTTTCATTCTTTGATGGTGCCGTTGTAACGACCTGACTGTCTATCAGGGTAAAAAAAAGGCCAAAGCATCTTAGCGATGACTTTAGCCTTCAGTTTTCTGATGAGCCTTGGCTTTATCCAGTTGTTGTATAAAAAAAGTCGATCAGGCAGATAGAGAACCTATCGACACAACATATATTATCACACATTGCTAAATAATGTCAAATATTTAGTTATTCATCTGCACAACAAACTGCTCTTTAATCCTCTTGACACGTACTTTTTATTCATGTATACTCAAATAGAATTACATATGCGTGCTGATCAGAAAACTGAAGGCCAAAGTTTCTCCCTAAAAGAGACTTGGCCTTTTTTTGTTTGCCAATTCAGTTGTCAGAAAAGAGTGGGTACATTTGTGACTATTAACTGGGAATTTATTATGACGGCCTTACCCTTATACGAAAAAGCAGCCTGGCTGACGCTAAAGCTTGCCGTACTGGGTATAGGGGCCTCCTTACTCATCGGGCTCCTATGCAGCCTTGTTTTATACCATAAGACAGCCGGTCTGAACCGCCTGGTCCACGCCTATATCGAGCTTTCCCGCAATACGCCGCTCCTGATTCAGCTATTTTTTTTGTATTATGGTTTGACCAAATTAGGTTTAACGCTCAGCGAACATGCCTGCGCCATCATCGGCCTGGCCTTTTTGGGCGGCAGCTATATGGCTGAGGCCTTCCGGGCCGGCATTCAGTCTGTCAGTAAATCACAGATTGAATCAGGCCTTAGTATCGGGCTGTCCAACCGCCAGCTGGTCCGCTATGTGGTTCTGCCGCAGGCCTTGTCGGTAACCTTGCCGTCCCTGGGGGCAAATTGCATCTTCTTGCTGAAAGAAACCTCCATTGTCGGCGCTATCGCCATTCCGGAACTGATGCATGTTACCCAGGACTTAATTGGTATGTACTATCAAACCTTTGAATCATTGTTGATGCTGGTCATTGCTTATCTGCTGATGCTGTTGCCCCTGTCATTGTTTTTGAGCTGGCTGGAAAGGAAGGTGCGGTATGCTGAATTCGGGAATTAACGTGCTTACGGAAGGCATTAACCTGCAGCGGTTGCTGGGAGGTTTATTGGTCACGGCGCGCATTGCCTTCCTGGCAATTTTTATTGGCTCAGTGCTGGGTATTGTTCTGGGTTTGATCAACACCTCCAAATCCCGGATCATCCGCTTGCTCTGCCGCCTGTACCTGGAGTTTTTCCGCATTATTCCCATACTGGTTTGGTTGTTCATCGTCTACTTTGGTGTGCCCGGTCTGTTTAATATCCATTTAGAAGGTGAACTTGTGGCTGTTCTTGTCTTTAGCCTGTGGGGAGCGGCGGAAATGAGCGATATCGTCCGCGGGGCCCTGGTATCACTGCCAAAACATCAAATGGAATCAGGCAAAGCACTGGGCCTTAGTTTTTGGGGCCTGTACCGCTATGTCCTGATCCCCCAGGCCATAAGACGGCTGTTGCCAGGGGCTATGAATCTTGCCACCAGGATGATCAAAACCACCTCGCTGGTCGTTTTAATCGGTGTTATTGATGTAGTGAAGGTTGGCCAGCAGATCATTGAACGGTCCCTGTTGAAAGAACCGACCGCCTCCTTTTGGGTCTATGGCCTGATATTCTTTTTATATTTCATCATTTGTTATCCGCTGTCGAAGCTGTCGAAGAAATTAGAAACCAAATGGGAAAGTTAGGGAGGGGTCATCATCATTACCGCAACTAGCCAGGTATTACTGGAAATAAAAGCATTGCACAAGGAATTTGACGGGAAAACGGTATTGGGCAATATTGACCTTACCATTCATAAAGGCGAAGTAGTTGTAATCCTCGGTCCGTCAGGCTGTGGAAAAAGTACATTGCTCAGATGCCTGAACGGTCTGGAAGCGATTCAGGGAGGTGAAATTGCCTTATCAGGCCAGAATATTACCGGTAAAAACGGGGATTGGCAGAGAATCCGCCAGCAAGTAGGGATGGTTTTTCAGAACTATGACCTGTTTCCCCATATGACAGTTATGGAGAACATTCTGCTCGGTCCCCTGAAAGTGCAAGGCCGGGACAAAAAAGAGGCTGCCGCACAGGCTGAACAGCTGCTGGCCAGGGTCGGTCTGCTTGACCGCCAGCAGGCCTATCCCCGCCAGTTGTCCGGCGGACAAAAGCAGCGCATCGCGATTGTCCGTGCTCTATGTATGAACCCGGAGATTATGCTGTTTGACGAGGTTACCGCCGCGCTTGACCCGGAAATGGTGCGGGAGGTGCTTGATGTTATCCTGGGTCTGGCCAGACAGGGGATGACAATGGTAATTGTGACCCATGAAATGGGGTTCGCCAGGGCTGTTGCCGACCGCATCGTCTTTATCGATGCCGGCAGGATCTGCGAAACAGCCACACCGGCTGAGTTTTTTTCCAACCCCAGGACAGAGCGGGCTCAGCAATTTTTAAATATATTCCAATACTAAATTGGCTAAGCGAAAGGATGAGAGATTATGAATAGCAAAAAAATTCTGGTGTTGATTTTCAGTGCTCTATTCTTAGTAGGAGTGCTGGCCGGCTGCGGCTCAACCGCAACCACCAAAGCAGACGGGAAACAAGCTGGGGCTGCCAAAAGTGCTATTGAAGAGATAAAAAAACGCGGCACAGTCAGAATAGGCATCTTCGGCGACAAGCCGCCGTTCGGCTTTATTGACGCCAATGGCAAGAACCAGGGATTTGATGTGTATATCGCCAAAAGACTGGCCAAAGACCTGTTAGGCGATGAATCCAAAATAGATTTTGTCCTGCTTGAGCCGGCCAGCCGCGTCGAATATCTGCAAACAAACAAAGTGGACATTGTTTTGGCTAACTTTACTGTCACCGAAGAAAGAAAGCAAAAAGTTGATTTCGCCAACCCCTATATGAAGGTTGCGATCGGGGTTGTTTCCCCCCAGGCTGCCCCGATTACCTCTGTTGATCAGTTAAAAGGCAAAAAGCTGATTATTATCAAGGGGACAACGGCGGAAACCTATTTTACCAAAAATCATCCTGAGGTTGAATTGTTGAAGTTCGACCAGATCACGCAGGCCTTTGAGGCGTTAAAAGACAAACGCGGCGCGGCTCTCTCCCAGGATAATACCCTGCTGTTTGCCTGGGCCAAAGAAAATGCCGGCTTTACGGTGGGCATCACCACGTTGGGCAGTCTTGACACCATTGCCCCGGCAGTTAAACAAGGCAACAAAGAATTACTGGACTGGATTAATCAGGAGCTGGAAACCCTTGGTAAGGAAAACTTCATCCACCAGGCTTATGATGCAACCTTGAAACCGGTTTATGGCGATTCGATCAACCCGGAAGATATTGTTGTCGAAGGTGGCAAACTATAGTAACAGGCAGTACAGACACCGTCAGAAATGGCGCTTTACGCAAATGTAAAGCGCCATTTTTCCGCCCGGCCGGCGACTACTCTATGCCCCTTTGCCCTTACTGCTTTGGCTGCTTCTGCCCGCGCCTGCCGGCCGTATTACATTGGCGCCGCTCCGCCGGCCGCAGCAAGGCTTCCTGCTGGCGCCGGATTTTCCGTTCCCAGTTGTCGTTGAACAGCTCTGAGCGAAGATGATGCACCAGCACCTCCGGCCTCACTTCGTAGACAATCCGCTTAGCCGCCGGCACCCGGAACGGCTGCTGCTCGTCGATACGCAGCCGGCGTTCCCGCCCTTCGTCCACCGGCAAAATTCCCCTGGCCGCCTCCCTTTGCCCGCGCAGCACATATTCCCCTGACAATGAGCAGTTTAAGCGCAGGCCCCGGATGTCCCCCCTGTACAGCCGCAGCTTGCGCAGCACCGCCAGGATGTACTCTACGCCCTCGACTTCCGTCTGCAGGCGGTGATTGGTATTCAAGAGGTGGCCGGTGTTCAGCATAAGGCCGGTATTGGGGTGGCGCACCCCCCGTATGAGTTTAAGCACTGTGGGTTTGTCCTGCAGCCGCAGACCCGAAAACCACTGGTTTTCAAATAAAAGCGCCATATGGTCCGGGATGGCGGCCACAAGTTCATTGATAACCTCAACGGCCGCGGTAACAACCTCCTCGTCGGTGGCGCCGAACTGCCAGGTAAAAGCCTCCCAGGGCTTAATTTCACCGACCGGGAAAACCAGATACCTGGCGCCTGCCGCCCGGGCGGCGGTAATTTGCTGCCGGCAGCCTTCCAGCCAGGCATCACGGGTCAAACCGCCGTAACAGGCTTTGATTGCCTCTTCGCTGCCCAACCGGGCCAGCAGCGCCTGCTGATCCTGCCGCCAAAAGTCCAGCCAGCATTCCCCCGGGGAAAGGGCGGCGCCGTAAACCCATGGGGGTGGCAATAACCCGGCCTGCCAGGCGGTGCCAAGCTGTATTTCGCAGCCGTCAAGCCCGCGGCGCGCCAGCAGCTGCTGCAGCCATTCCCGGCGGGAACAGCCGGCTTCCAGCCGGCCCGGGCATTCGGGCAGGCTGATTAACTGTTTCATAAAGCGTTCCCTTTTGCCGGTTTCACTATGACTTCACTGCCAACAATCAACATCGGCGCCCCCCTTCGCTGCGGCTGCTTATCCGCCCTCCCAGTGTCTTAAAGACACAAAGAAAATAAAAAACCTCCCTCTACCGCAGGGATACTCATCTTTCTTACATAATACCGCAGTCGCGGCCTCATGTAAATACCTCAGCTGAGGTATTTTGAATTCTGATGGGGGTAGAAAAGACCTGGCTTGCGCCAGGTCCCGGCGGGCACCGCGGAATACAAACGCCTCTGCCCTATCGCTGGCTAACAACCAGTGCCTCCTCCAGATAATACAGCAGGTCATTAATATCCTCAAGGCCGATGGACAGCCGGATAAGGTCTGCGGTTACGCCACTGGCTAATTGCTCAGCGGCAGTTAGCTGCTGGTGGGTTGTGCTGGCAGGATGAATAACCAGCGATTTAGCATCGCCCACATTCGCCAGATGGGAAAATAAGCTTACATTGTCAATGAATTTAACGGCGGCATCCAGACCGCCTTTAATGCCAAAGGCAAGGATTGCCCCTGCCCCCTTCGGCAGATACTTTTGCCCTTTCTCATAGGAGGTACTGCTTGCCAGCCCCGGATAATTAACCCAGGTAACAAACCGGTGTCCCGCTAAGAACTCTGCCACCTTCTGCGCGTTAGACACGTGCCGGTCAAGACGCAGGGAGAGTGTTTCCAAGCCCTGGAGGAATAAGAAGGCGTTAAACGGGCTTAAGGCCGCACCGGTATCGCGTAAAATCGTGACCCTTGCTTTAAAAATATAGGCGGCATTACCGAATTTCTCGCTATAAGAAAGTCCGTGATAGCTGGGATCAGGTTCTATCAAACCGGAAAATTTGCCATTATTCCAGTTAAACTTGCCGGAGTCGACGATAATACCACCGATAGAAGTCCCATGGCCGCCAATAAATTTGGTTGCCGAATGCACAACAATATCGGCCCCCCACTCGAATGGCCGGTGCAAATAAGGGGTTGCAAACGTACTGTCAATAATGAGCGGGATCTTATTGGCATGAGCAATCTGTGCCACCCTTTCCACATCCAGTACATCAAGCTTCGGGTTGCCGATGATTTCGGCATAAACGGCCTTGGTGGCCGGCGTTATCGCTTTACGAAAATTTTCAGGCTCATCCGGATTGACAAAATGCACCTTAATGCCAAGTTTAGGCAGCGTATAATGGAACAAATTATAGGTGCCGCCATATAACGCGGCCGAAGCTACAATCTCATCGCCGGCCTGGGCAATTGTCAAAATCGAATAGGTAACGGCCGCCTGGCCGGAAGCAACCGCCAGTGCCCCCACTCCCCCCTCCAGCGCGGCTACCCGCTCTTCGAAAACGGTTTGGGTGGGGTTAATCATCCGGGTATATACACTGCCTAATTCCTCCAGTGAAAACAGCCGGGCCGCCCGCTTGCTATCGCCAAGCACAAATGACGTACTCTGATAAATCGGCACAACCCTCGCACCGGTAGCTGGATCAGGTACTTGACCGGCGTGCAAAGCTAAGGTATCAAAGCCATGTTGTCTTGCTGGCTGTTCGCTCATGTACTGCTCTCCCTCTTTTCCTCATAGCTATCCTCTGCCCAATTAGTGCAAACAGCCGGCAAAATAAACAGGCAAAGCAGCATTCCCTGGGGAAAATCTGCTTTGCCTTCAGTACGTTACACTGATCAGCCAGACTGTCAGCTCTTCAACCGGCCGGTTGAAAAGGCAAGATTATTTTTTCAACTTCATAGCTGTCAGTTCAACTCGCATTTTCCTGGATTGCTTTATTTAGGTCGTTGATTAAAAGTTCAATATCGATTTCATGCGCCCGGGCGCCCTCTTCAATATTCTCAAAGCTAGCCGCCGCGCAGCCAAAGCAGCCCATCCCATACTTGCGGAACACGGCAATGGTATCCGGATATTTACTGACAACCTCCCTGATGCTCAAATCTTTAGAAATAGACATAACCTCATCTCCTTTATCTTCTTTCTTCTCCCCCAAAGGAAAACTTTCCTAACGCACCCGGTCCCCTGACTCTGCCAATCCACCTCCTTAAATACCCTGCTCAAAAATGAATAAAAGGCCAGGTTCCTATGCGAACCGGCCTTCAGCTTGTTATCTAATCGGCACAAATGGTTATAATGGATGCAGGCTGCAATTCCATATTTTGCATTATGATAACATAGCAAGCTATATGTGTCAATGGTAATTGATTTCCTGGGCAATAATTGACTATTGTTCCCAACAAATGCTAATTCAGTCTGTCCGGATCAACCGGATACCGGCCGTATTCCCGCGCCGCCTGAAACAAGGCATGAATATTCTCTGCCGGTGCTTTCATTGGCAGACCGCATCCCAATGCCAGAATATAACCTTGAGGATTGTCATAGGCCTTGCGCAGGCATTCTTTAGCCTCCCGGCGGACATCCGCCGGCGTTCCTAAAAACATCGTTGCCGTTGGTTTAACATTCCCGGATAAGGCGGTGCGATTGCCCACAGCAGCCTTTGCTGCCGCTAAATCGACCGTATCGTCCAGACTCAATATTCCGGCGCCGGTATTCGCCATATGGTGCCAGATTTTTTTCGTATTTCCGCAGATATGAAGGGACGGGGCGCTACCGGTAAGTCTTTTGATATGATCAATCAAGTCCCGCAGATAAGGAAAAGCAAATTCCAAAAAGTGGCGGGGACTGATTAAACTGGTTGATGCGGTAGGATCAGCAATACTGACTTTTACGCCTATTTTTGCTGCCGCCCGCACATAGGCGAGCGTGCTGGCCAGGGCATACTGGAGCAAGCGGTGGGCAAATGCAGGCTGCTGGTACAAATCCCGTAGAAACGGTTCTGTGCCTCTGAGGTTGGCAGCCACTGTGAAGGGCCCGGCCACATTAGTCGTGACCGGCACTTCTGCCCCCACCCGTTCCATCAGGATTTGCAGGGCCGTCAAATGAAGCGGCAGGCGGCCTTGCGTCCAGGGATCAGGAATAACAAGGCGTTCCAAGCCGTCTTCAGCCTGGAGGGCAAATTCACTGATGTACGGGGAGTTTTCAGCTTGCGGGTAGACAACCGTACTGCCTGCAGCCTCGGCAATGCCATGCAAACCCGGGCCGGTAGTCACGGCTTCCACACTAAATATCCGGCGCGAAGCCAGCTGCACCTCGACTATTTTTTCTGCGGAAAAATAGTATTCCCCATACTTGACGCCTGTCAATTTTGCCGCCTGATAGCCGGGGTTGACGCTGCAGGGGATGCGGTCAAAGGGCTTACCCGTTAATACAGCCTCGATCCGTTCTTTAGGAGTCATTTCATCAGCATAACCGGTTTTTGTCATTTTTCTTTCCCCCTAACCTATGCCGTACACTGGCCACAGTTTGCTCCGGCAGGCTGTCAGAGAGCAGCTTCCTCCAGAAAAGCAAAGCTGTTCTGCTGCAGCCACCAATCAGTGTAAGGGAGCTTGACTCTGGTCGCTAAATTCTTTGCCAGGCTGCGATTGGTCAAGGCATCGACAATCCGGTGGCCGAAGTCGATCAGCCCCTGATACCCGTAGGCTGTGTACTCATCATTGATCATAATTGACGGGATGCCTAACTTGGTAGCCCACACTGTGGTACCGCCGTGACGGGCCACGTACAGGTCAGGCTGCAGGCGGTTCAGCAGATTAATTACTTCAAAATTCTGCTGATCGGCCACACTTACAGGAATATTATCCTTGCCGGCAACTAAATACTGGGCAGATGCCGGGCAAGTGCCGTTATCATGCTGGGGATCAAAATGCCAGGTAGCCCCCCAGATCACATCAAGCCCTAACTCCCGCAAAGTCCGGATGTAATTTTGCCCAAAACTTGGCCCCATGCCGACCACCGCCTTATAGCCTGCCAACCGCTGCCGTATTGCCGCCAGTTCCGGGGCAATACGTTCTTCCTGCTGCTGAATATACGCCTCTACGTCCGCTTCCTTGCCAATAACCGCGCCTAAACCGCGCAGCCAGCTGTTCATCCCGGCAATACCATGGGGCTGTAATGTCTTGACATAGGGAACGCCATATGCCTGTTCGAGCGCATTGCCAATGTAACTGCCCAAGGTACCGCAAATGCTAACCGTCGCCACAGCTTCAGACAAACGTGTCAATTGCTCCACCGAACTGTACGGCAGTAAAAATACCGGTTCCAAAGCAAAATGAGCCAGCATTTCCGTAATCTGTCTGCGGGCGCTGCCATTAAAATTGACTACATTTACAGTATTGGACCGGCCCGCCGGCGGCTTGACCAGGGTCGTCAAAACAGCGTGAAAGGCGGCATCAAAGCCCGTAGCCCATATTTTAGAACGAAAACCCTCACAGTTTACCGAACCAATCGGGATGGGAATTTCTTCCTGCAATTCCTCAATTACACTCTGAATATCTTCGCCGATAATGCCTGAAACACAGGAAGTGGTAATAAAAATCGCTTTGGGATGAAAACGTCGATATGCTTCTTGAACAGCTGTGCGCAATTTAGCCACCGCACCGAAAACAGTATCTTCCTCCACCATATTGGTATTAATCAGGCGGATATTTTTGTGCTCCCAGCCGCGGATATGCTGACCCCACTTATTGACAGCATTGCCGCCTACCGTATCCGCAGCGCAGCCTACCGGGCCATGATTGACCACCGCCGCGTCGACAATGCGCGAAAGCTGCCCCTGGGCGCAACCTGAACTGCAGGCACTGGCCTGGCTGAAGCACCGTTCTTTATTGCGCAGCGCCCCGCAGGCCGCCTGCTCCACCAAATCCTTGATCGTGCCCTGGTAGCCGGTAATGGACCCCAGGCGATTCTCTCTTGTTGGCACCTCGGGGTGATTCAGATTGATTGCCATAGCTTAGTATCCCCCTCTGTCTTTTTGCTTCCTCAGCCTATCCGCTCGCCAGCACCCTCCCCGTCTACTGAAAATCGGCCAGCACCAAGGAGTAGATATCCTCCGCCAGCCGCAAACCGCCCTGATAGCCCACATAGGCCCGGTCTAAGGCCAATCTGTCGCTAACCGGCATGGATACAGAAAGCTGATAACCGTTAAGTTCCTCCGCCAGCACCTTATCCCACGCGCTGCCTATGATCAGGGGGCGGCCCCGGAACTTGATCTGCCTGATATCGGCATGGGCGGCGCCGCCGTCATTGGTAAAAATAACCTTGGCGGTAATGCCGTCCGTAAAGTGCTGGAACCCGGCCGTTATATTGTCCTGATGCTCTTCCAGAACACCGTCAGTAATGTATTGCGTCTCCGGCAGCAGCCCCAGATCATTGACCAGGAACCGGGAAACACCCAAGGAATAAAAACTGTCGGCAATCGTTACGAAGCGCCGGGGCAGCAACCTGGTTTCGAGCAGTACATCGGCGGAACGCTCAATGTAGTAGTAATACTCCGCCTCATGCCGGCTGATCACCCGCTCCACCTGTTTTCCCGCCACGCCTGTATACTCGCCAACCGTACGCAGAAAATTCGCGGTTTCGGTCGGGCCGATCGGCAATACCGGGTAATGCAGGTAAGGGGTATTATATTTCTCTGCCAAATGCCGCACGTTTTTCAGGCCAACCCAGGGTGAAACCAGCAGGTTGCAATGCGCCTGCGGCACTTTATGCAGTGCTGCCAGGCCTTTTCCCGGACCAAATATAACATTTGGCGTCAGACCAAGCGCCGCGACAAGGCGCTCCAGTTCTTGCAAGTTCCCCAGCCAGAAGGCGTCATGAAAAGGTACTACCGACCAAATATTGACAAGCCCCGGCTTAACGTTCGCCGCCGGTGGCAAATACTGGTCAATGATGGCATCAATGACCAGCTCATGACCCAAAAGATTAGTCCCCTTAAAACCGCCGGTTTCGGCATATACAACCGGTTGACCCTGCTCCTGAAACCGCCGGGCCGCTTCCCCCACATCATCACCGACAATATCGGCGACGCAGCCGGTAACCACAACGAATAAGTCGGCATCAATGACTTTCAGGGAATTGGCAATGATGTCTCTGAGTCGTTCATTGCCGCCAAAAATAACCTCTTTCTCCCCGATATTCGTGCACGGCACCGAGTGGCCGCCAACATAACCGGAGCCTTGACAGCCATTTTGCAGGCCCAGCGCCCCCCATAGCTTCTGGCCGCAGCCGGGTCCGGCATGCAGGATAGGTACTGCCCGTTCAATGGCCAGCACTGACTGCAAAGCCCCTAACGAGCATACATGTCTTACCTGTTCAATATATTGCGCCATTTCATCACCCCGGAAAAAATATAGGCCACAGAAATAGCCGGCTATTTCTGTGGCCTTCAGTTAATAACTGATCAGCCCCCGTAGAGGGACATTCTCTGCGACGGTTGTGCATGCAGGTAATACTGGCCGCTAAACCATGCAAAAAGGCTGTATCCAATAAAAATGGATACAGCCTCCAGTTTCTGACCAGTCAGCGCTGCCTATGTAACTTTGTATTTACAGTCACTATACACCTATATACATTATTTGTCAATAAGGTTTTTATGGCTGTCATTTATTCCGCTTTAGCCGCAACGGCAAATATCGTATAATGACTGAACTGAATTCCCTGATCTGTGCGGCTCTTCTCCAGTTCCACCTCTATATCCGCCTTGGCCTGAGCCCGCAGGGCGGGCGGCACATGGTTCAGGTAGTTGCCGAAACAACTGGCCTCCTGAAACAATGTCACCTCCCGGGCGTTTTGGTAGACCTGGACACTGCTTTGAATGTGAACGTCATCCACCCTGAAGCCGGCCCCTGTCAGCAATTGCAGCAACCTGGTCGTTGTCAGCCCATGCTGGATGTGCGCACACTCTTCCTTATTTACTCTCTGCCGGTACGGCTCCCGCCGGAGCACGGCATCGGTAATCACCTGCAGCCCCGTAACCGTGTTCAGTTCTGTGGCGCCGGTAGTAATACCCACGGCTCCTCCCGGTTTCAGCACCCGGAATATTTCCCGTAAAGCTAATTCCTTATTCAATACCCAGTGGAACACTGAATTTAAATAGACGATATCAAAGCTGCTGCCGCCATACGGACTGAGATCCTCGGCATTGCCGGCCTGAAAGACGGCATTGGTGTATTCGTTTTTTTCCTTGGCAATGTTAACCCGGTCCGGCAAGGGATCAATGCCGACCAAACGCCCGGCCGGGCTAAGCAGCGCTAGGACGTGCCTTGCCAGTCTGCCGGTGCCGCAGCCGATATCCAAAACCGTGGCCGCAGGCTTGATGGCAAGCATAGCTACCAGACTGCAGCCTTTAGTAAACTGGGTATCGCTGATCGCTTCATAAGTATCTGCAAGTGTCCCGTTATCAAGGGTAAGATGAACCGCCATAGCTAACCTCCTCGTTCTTTAACAGAAAAGGCTGTGTCTTGGCCATGTTATATTTTAGTTTTAGGGCGAGACAAAATGGCCAAGGGCAAGGAAGCGCCGACAACGCATACTGGAAGGGGTCTGCTAGGAGGGACTGACGCCGCCTTTGGCCATTTTGGCCGTCATCAAACTAAAAAGATAATGTGGTCAAGACACTATATCCCGTACCCACCAGGGACATAGCCTCCAGTTTTTTTAAACAAGCCAACAATATTACTTGTAGACAGATTAACCGATTATACAATATTTGTCAATATCAATCGGTAATTTCTGCCGGCGCTTTGACCGTCAGCCGTAACGTAACCGTCGTCCCCGCGCCGTCGCTGCTGGCCAGGTGAATGCTGCTGCCATGCTCCCGGGCAATCCAGCGGGCAATGGCCAGTCCCAGCCCGGCGCCGCCGGTGCTTTTGGACCGGGATTGATCGACACGGTAAAAACGGTCAAATACTTTGGCCTGATCGGCGGCGGGAATGCCGATGCCCGTATCGGCAATAGTAATTTCAAGATACTCGCCGCTGTGCCGGGAGGCAACACGAATGGTGCCGCCCCCGGGTGTATATTTGATACTATTCTCAATGAAAATACGTACCATCTGTTTGATAGCGGCTTCATCCGCCTCGATGACAGCCAGATCATTATGCTCCAGTACGATATGATGGTCAGGGGCGATCATGCGGGTTTCCTGAACAATCGTTTCCATCAGGGGAGCCATTTCCAGCCGGGTTTTGCGCAGAACCTGCTTGCCCTGGTCCGCCCTGGCCAGAAACAGCAGTTTTTCAATCAGGTTATTCATATTGGCGGCTTCCGATTTTATGGCCGCCAGACCTTCCTCCAGAGCCGACTGCTCTTGCTTGCCCCAGCGGTCCAGCATATTGGTATAGCCGCTGATGACGGTGATAGGGGTCCTGAGCTCGTGCGAGGCATCAGCAACAAAGCGCTGCTGTTGTTCAAATCCTGTTTGCAGCCGGGTAAGCATGTGATTGAAGGTTTCGGCCAATTCATCCAGTTCGTCACCGCTGCGGCCGCCGGGGATGCGTTTTCCCAGGTCATTGACCTGTATCTCCCGGGCGGTGGCCGTGATGCTGCGCAGGGGCCGCAGAATTCTGCGGCTGATAAAAATCCCGGAGAAAACAGCAATCAGTAAACCGAGCAGGTTGGCCGCGGCCAGGATTTTGGTCAGGGTCTGCAAAAAATGGATCTGTTCTGTCAGGGCCTTTAAGAGCTGCAGTTGATAGGTTTGTCCGCCCTGCTGCACAGAGTGGGTGACATAGTAGTAATAGGTATGATCCATGTTGATGATGCGGAGCGTATTTTTTTTGAGCAGAACAATTTCTAAGGGGTCCTGGTCCGCGACCGCTTCTTCCAGGGTTTCAGGATTGCCTGGCAGGTACTGGGCGCTATCCAGTATCAGATCGCCCTGCTGATCCAATACTTTGAGGATAACACCGGGAACGAGCAGATTGTTTTTGAGTATATGCTGATCAATCGGGTTACCTGATGACAAATGCTGCGTTAGACTGGCGGCACTGATGTCAAGATCGGTCTTGGCCTGGGTATAGAGAACATGATAGAGGGCCGAAACAGTCAGCACACTGGTGAGGAATAGGATGCAAAACAACATGGCAGCATATAAAACGGTAAGCTTTACCGATATGGAGACTTGTTTAATCTTTGACCACATAGCCAAAACCCCTGACAGTGTGAATGTATTTCTGGCTGAAGGGCTCATCCAGTTTGCTGCGCAAATACCGGATATAGACATCAACGATATTGGTATCGCCGGCATAGTCGTAGCCCCAGACCTCCTGGAGGATATTCTCGCGGTCAAGCACAACATGCTTATTGCGAATCAGATAGGCAAGGAGGTCATATTCTTTTTTTGTCAGTTCGACCGTCTGGCCGCCAACCTGCACTTCATACCGGGCGGGAAACAATACGATGTTTTTCAGGCGCAGCTCATTGTCGCTTTCCGGCTGCCGGGCCTGTTTATGTTTGCGGAGGGCGGCGCGGGTACGGGCCAGCAGCTCCTGAATAGCAAAAGGCTTGGTCAGATAGTCGTCGGCGCCGGTATCAAGGCCCCGGACTTTATCTTCAATATCGTCCTTAGCAGTAACCATTATAATCGGGACTGTCGAAACCGCACGCACCCGCCGGCATACTTCCAGGCCGTCCATCTCCGGCAGCATGACATCCAGGAGCACTAAACTGAACTCTTCCTGCATAATGCGGTCCAGGGCGCGGCGGCCATTGGTTTCGATGCTTGCATGGTACCCTTCGTGGGTCAGTTCCATTTGCATAAAACGGGCAATTTTCCATTCGTCTTCGACAATCAGTATTGTTTCGGTTTCGGGGTACATCCGCTACCTCCCTTGCAAAAGCTGTTTATATCGTTATTGTACTATAGATAAAGCAGTTTTTCGGCCCTGAGCACCAATTTTAATCCAATTCTAATCTGATTCTAACGGCGGTATAATGTTGAGCGGCTATACTTACCCTGTACTTGTCTGCTAATATTAAGGAGGGTTAGGTAGTTATAGTGTAAGCCGGTATTGTGAATGCAATTCTTGTGTCCCTATTCGTGCTGTTGCCGATTCCCCCGGCATATATTTATATCACTCCAGGTAAAGGAAGGAGCAAGGCCCTCGATGCATTATGTTAAAAAACTGGCCGCCAGGCTGTCCGGGTTGGCAGCCGAGGCTTGGCTGAAAGGCGGGCTGGTTGTTTTTCTGATAGGGGGGGCCCTTTTGGTGCACTGGTACAACCCGGCTTTGTACGCAACGCTTTGGTATCTGCTCACCAGCGGCGATATCCAGGCCCTTGCCGACGTACTGCGTGCTTATGGGTTGTGGGCAATCATTATCAGCATCTTGTTTAATATTGCGATTAATATGCTGGGCTTTTTGCCTTCCATATTTATCTCTGCCGCCAATGGTGTGGTATTCGGGCTAATACCCGGCATATTTATTTCCTGGCTGGCCGAGTGCCTTGGCGCAATCATCAGCTTTGTGCTCATCCGCCGCTTTTTCCGTCATACGGCAGAGCGCTTAATTGTAAAGAGCAAATATCTAGGTAAACTGGATGAGTTCAGCGGCGCCAACGGCTTTACCATGATGCTGGCGGCCCGGTCACTGCCGGTCTTGCCGGCCGGGCTGATTACAGCCGCGGGAGCCGTGAGCCGGATTAGGTTCCGTGACCATGCGCTGGCCACGCTGCTGGGCAAATTTCCGGCTACAGCGCTGGAAGTTATGGTTGGCTATGATCTGGTCAACTACGAACAAAACCTGCTGCGGCTGTCTGTTGTCATTGGGCTCGCTTTCCTCATCTATTACCGGGTATGGTGGCGGCGGCGCCAACGACAACAATCCCCTACCGAAGAGCGGTAACATTGAGGCTAAAGATTAGGAAAGGATGAGCAGAATGCTAGCTAAACGATCAAACCGGCTCAATATTTTTTTATTCGCTATCATACTGCTCTTTATTGCCTTGGTGGCCCGGTTTGGCTATTTACAGCTAATTAACGGCACCGCCTATCAGGCCCTGGCCGATGGCAACCGGATCCGGATTATGCCGATAATGGCGCCACGAGGATTGATTTACGACCGCAACGGTGAGACGCTGGTGTCAAATGAGCCGGGGTTTGCGGTTGCCATCTCGCCTGTAGCCGGCCCGGTGCCCGAGGCTGTACTCGACCGGCTGGCTGTGATTCTGGCAATGGACCCCCGGGAAATCCGCCTGAAGATTGAACAGCGGCAAAACAGATCACTCCAATTTATCCGCATCAAAGATAATGTAAGCAATGAGGTGATTACCCAGATAGAAGAACGGCGGCGCGAGTTTCCCGGTGTAACGATTGAGGTTAAAGCAGTAAGGCATTATCTTTATCAGGAGCTGGCCGCCCACCTGTTTGGTTATGTGGGCGAAATCAGTGATCCAGAGCTTAAGCAAAAAAGGGACCTGGGGTATCGGGCCGGCGACATTGTCGGCAAGGCGGGACTGGAGCAGGTCTATGACCAGGAGCTGCGGGGAATAAACGGCGGCAAGCAGCTGGAAGTCGATGTGGCTGGCGAATTTGTGCAGCTCTTGGGCAAAAAGGAGCCAATTCCCGGTAATAATCTGGTGCTGACCATTGATGCCCGCATTCAGAAAACTACGGAAAAAGCACTGGATGACCGGCTGCAATACCTGCAGACGAGATTAGGCAATATCAATGCCAAGGCGGCCGCCGCGGTGGTCATGAATCCTCAAACCGGCGAAGTTCTGGCCATGGCAAGCCGGCCGGCCTTCAATCCTAATGTGTTTAATGGCGGTATCTCGCCCAGGGCCTGGGAGGAAATTAACACCAATCCTTTTAATCCCATGCTCAATCGGGTAATTAACGCCGAATACCCGCCAGGGTCGGCTTTCAAGATTGTAACCGGAGCGGCGGCACTGGAAACAGGCAAGATAACCACCACGGAAAAGATCCTGGATACCGGCAGGCACTGGCTGGTGCCGAAGGGCAATGCCCATGGGGCCGCATTAGGCTGGATTGATTTTCATGTCGCCTTAGCCAAGTCTGACAATGTGTATTTTTATGAGCTGGGCAACCGTTTAGGCATTGATGAACTGGAAAAGTGGGCCTACCGGTTTGGCCTGGGAGCGCCAACCGGCATCAATCTGCCCCATGAAAATGAGGGACTGGTTGCTAACCGGGCCTACAAGCAGCAGGTATTTGACGAAGAGTGGTATTTGTCGGAAACATTTGATGCGGCAATCGGCCAAGGCTTTCAATTGGCAACACCGCTGCAACTGGCGGCCATGATCAGCCAGATTGCCAATGGCGGTCAGTTTTACCGCCCCTATCTTGTCAGTAAAATTTTAGCCCCTGATGGGGAAATAGTAAAAACCTTTGGTCCGGAAAAACTGGGCAGCGTACCGCTGTCGCCGGCGACTTTGACAGCAATCCGGCAGGCGCTGCGGGATGTTGTTACGCCAAGCGGCAGCGCCGGTTATGTTTTTACCGATTTTCCCGTACCCATCGCCGGTAAAACCAGTACGGTGGAAAACCCGCATGGCGATGACCATGGCTGGTTTGTAGCCTACGGGCCTTATGATAATCCCACAGTAGCCATAGCGGTTATTGTGGAACAAGGGGGCTACGGCTCCGACGCGGCAGCGCCGATTGCCCGCAAAATTTTTGAGACTGTTTTTGAATTGTCCGCAGGCGCTGATGCAGCTGAGGAACCGGCCTAAAATCCGGCGGGAATGATGATGATTCCTGCTGTCGTGGCCGCGAAAACCGCCAGTCCTGCCAATGCCAGGACCGGCTTAGCGGCGGGGCCGTTAACAATAAAGAGGGCTGCCGGGCAACCCTCTTTATCATAATATACTGTGTAATTTAGCGGCACAAGGGATAAACTTGTCATAGGACCCGGTTTTTCATAAAAGAGGAGGTGGACCGATTTTCCCCGGCTTGGGGGAAGGTCGGATTTTATTGGACCCAGCAACGATTATCTGGAACATATTCTTAGTTATGTTTTTAGTGCTGTTAAATGGTTTTTTTGTCGCTGCCGAATTCGCCATGGTCAAAGTGCGCAGTACACGGATTGATACCCTCCTGCAGGAAGGAAATATGCGGGCTAAATATGCAAAACGTCTGGTCGACAATCTCGATGCTTATTTATCAGCCTGCCAGCTTGGGATCACTCTGGCTTCGCTGGGTCTGGGCTGGATCGGTGAACCGGCCATTGCCCGCCTGCTGGAGCCGGTGCTGACCGACCTGGGCCTGTCGGGAGCGATGATTCATACCGTTGCCTTTGCCATTGCCTTTTCCATCATCACGGCCCTGCATATTGTCCTGGGTGAGCTGGCGCCAAAGTCACTGGCGATTCAGCAGGCCGACAGTGTAACCCTCTGGACGTCGGTGCCGCTTATTGCCTTTTATAAGCTGATGTTCCCGGTTATCTGGGTATTAAACAGTGTGGCCAACTGGCTGCTGCGGCTGGTCGGCATCCAGGTGGTAGGCGAACATGAGGCGGCCCATACAGAAGAAGAAATCCGGATTCTCATGGAAGAAAGCCATAAGCAGGGCTATATCAATAAGGCGGAACTCACGTATGTTGATAACATTTTTGATTTTGCCGAAAGGCATGTCTACGAAGTGATGATTCCCCGTACCGATATGGTCTGCTTATATGCCGAGGACCCGTTTGCCGTCAATCTTGAAAAAGCGTTAACCGAGCAGCTTACCCGTTACCCGGTGTGCGATCCTGATAAAGACAACATTATTGGCTTTGTCCATCTTAAAGATTTGTTTTCCGCGCTGGCTAAAGACGAAACACCGGCACTTAAGGAAATCGTGCGGGATATTATGGCGGTGCCGGCCTCAATGGCGATCAGCGATCTGTTAAAACTGATGCAAAAGAACAAGGCCCAAATTGCAATTGTAATTGATGAATATGGCGGTACGGCCGGCTTGGTAACGGCGGAAGACATCCTGGAGGAAATTGTGGGCGAAATTCAGGATGAATTTGATGAAGAACGGCCGTTTGTCGAAATCCGGAAAAATAATATGCACTCTGTTGATGCCCGGCTGCTGCTGGGACAGGTCAACGAAATTTTCGGTTTGAACCTGGATGCCGAAGACGTCGATACCTTAGGGGGCTGGATGTCGCTGCAGGTGGAGATGCCGCCGCAGGTCGGCCGGAAGATCTGCGCCGACGGCTATGAGTTTATTATTGAAGAGGCGGATAATAGAAGGGTTACCCGGGTTCTGTTGCGGAAACTGGAAGCCCCGGCCGCCGACTCCCCCCCTGCTTAACTGCCTACAGACCGCAGTGGTCAAAGGCTTGCTGCAGGTCATAGATGATGTCTTCAGGCGCTTCAAGCCCCACACTAAACCGGAAATGCCCGTTTTGAAACGCAGGCGGATAGAAATGATTCCGTTCATCGTTCGGACCGGTATAAACGATCAGGCTCTCATCATGCCCGATAGAAACAGCCGGAACAATCACGGCCAGTGAATTAATAAACTTGTTATGGGTAGCCACATCGGCCTGTAAGCCAAAAGCCATAACCCCGGAGTACATGGTCATCTGCTTCCTGGCTATTTCATGCTGCGGATGGCTGCTGAGGCCCGGATAGGCAATAAAGGCAACGGCCCGGTGGGCTTCGAGAAACCGGGCGACCTGCAAGGCGCTCTCACTGTGCTGCTTCATGCGCAGGGGCAGCGTAACCACACCGCGCATAATTAACCAGGCATTAAACGGGCTGATTGCCCCGCCCAGATTGACCATGGCCTGCCGTTTAATCTGATCGATCAGCTCGTGGCGGCCAATGACCGCTCCGCCCATGGCATCGCCATGACCGTTAATATATTTTGTCAGGCTATGGATGACTAAATCGGCTCCCAGGGCAAGCGGCTGCTGCAGAAACGGCGAGGCAAACGTACTGTCAACGGTAAGCAAAGCGCCGGCCGACCTGGCCAGCCTGGCAATTTCGGCTATATCGCTGACCCGGGTAGTCGGGTTGCCCGGTGTCTCAATGTGAATGATTTTGGTATTAGGACGCAGGGCCTGTTGGATCGCCTGTAAATCGGCGGTGTCTACCAGGCTTGTTTCGATCCCGTATTTGTCCGGAAAATATTCTTTGAGCAGTCTGTATACGGCAATATACGAAACATTGGAACAAATGATATGCGCACCTTGTTCCAGAAAAGTAAAGAAGACACCGGCCAGGGCCGCCACCCCGCTGCCTAATACCACACAGTCCTCCCCGCCCTCCAGGGCCGCCAGTTTTTCCTGCAGATAGATCTGGTTTGCCGATGTATTTCTGGTATAAACCAACTGATTCGGATCACTCCAGTTTAGGGCTGATGCATCCTCAGGCAGGCGGTAACTGTTGGCCATCGTGAGCGGCCGTCTTATAGCGCCGGTTTCTTTGTCAATCCCATTGCCCGTATGGACGCACTGTGTTTGAAACCTGAATTTTTTCTTGTCAGCCATGAATAAACCCTCTTTCCCGTTTTTGTTAATCTATAGCCAAATAGGCTCTTCTTGCTGCCTACCCTGTAAGCCACGCCCTGCATGGCAAAATAAAAAAACCGAAGACAAAGGTATTGCTACCATTTGGCCTTCAGTCCTTCTGATCAACCTGTAACCAATTTGATCATACCATTTTTTATCCAATCCTGCAATATATATCCCCCGGTTCCGGGGAGATTCCTCTGCGGAAAAAAGCGCTATTGTCCGCTTACCGGACAAATAGCGCTTTTTTCGCCCTTACCTGTCAAAAAATGGACTCTTACCGGTTACGCTAAGCGGAATTGCATAGGCAATGTTAACTTCCTGGCCGGTAAGACCGATCTGAATGGCGGCTTTGCCGGCACTGAACATGACCCGGTTATCCGCATGGTGCAAAGCGGCGGCATTCACTGCCGATCCCACGGCAATCCCCAGGTCGCCGGTGCTGATGGCACATATCCCGGTGCCTTGGGCACATTCCCCGCAATCGGCATAGCCGCAATAACCGCAGGGGCTGACGCCCAGCGGCTTTACCTTCTGCCCCAATATTACCACCACCGGGGCCTTATCAATACAGTTGGCGTCCCGTTCGAAAAATTGCATACCCGCTTCCCTGGCAATGCGCCGCATTTCAGCGGCCAGCTGGTCTTTTTCCCGCCCATTCACAATAAGCGTTACGAGATTATCCACGCCTCTTGCTTTCGGGGCCGTTCTTGCCGCCACACACATCAAATCGGCAGCCTGCAATACCGCACGTTCCTCAATTTCCTGGCTACTCATAATCATTGGCCAATTCCCCCGTTCCTTAATAAATATTTCCATCATAACCGGGACGCTTCAAAATTTATTTTTTCTGACAGCATCTATATCCATAATAGTAATCATACTGTGTTTTGGCAAGTACGCACTAAAATGTAGTTTAGTATCCATCTGTATACTATCAACAATATATGTTTGTATTAATATTATTGGCTTTCTTGGCCGGCGCAGCCCGAAATTACTCAATAAAAAAAACCGCTAGCGCGGTCCTTTGGCTTTGCACACGTCAGTTGATCTGGAATGCAAGGGCCGTGTCTTACTTTTGTCATCGCCACAAAAGTAAGCAAAAAGTCTAGGCCCAGAGCCTCCAAAAGCTGAAAAGGCGGGCGATATTCCTAAAATCCGCAAACTCGCTCCGCTCAAACAGTGCGGCTTTCTTTACGGAATACCGCCCGCCTTTTCTCCTGCGGAACGCTTTTTCCGGCAAAGGGCCGGGGGGTTACCGGGGGCACCGTTTCTGCTCAAGCTGGGCATTGACCTTGGTTCCCCTAATTTTATAAGGACTTTCAGTCTCTCAAAACTTATAATTTCTGATAGTAATAAAAAAACCGCGAAGGCCCGCGGTTTTTCCTGTTAGCATTTATAAAATTGCAGCTTTAGTAATCTAGGCCAGCAGCCGCCGGGAGAGCCGGACGGCCTCGGCCGCATTCACAGCATAACCGTCAGCCCCGATTTTATCGGCAAAGCTTTGCGAAATCGGCCCGCCGCCAACAATCACCTTATAGCGGTCTTTAATTTCCTGGGCCTGCAAAATACGTACAACCTCGGCCATTCCGTCCATGGTGGTGGTCATTAACGTAGCTACGGCTATGATATCAGCCTGAACCTCTTTGGCCTTCTCCACGAAAGTCAGGGGGGGAATGTCCCGCCCCAGATCGATTACATCAAAACCCGAGGTTTCCAGCATAATTTTCACCAGGTTCTTGCCGATATCATGGGTGTCGCCTTCGACAACCCCGATGACTACTTTTTGTTTTTCCCCTTGTTCGGCGGTTTTTATATGCCCTTTTAATATATCGAGCCCGGCATACATGGCGTCAGAGCAGAGCAGCAGCTCGGGGATAAAATACTCTTCCTCTTCAAACAATTTGCCGGCGCGGTCCATGCCATCCGACAGGCCCTTCTCGACCGCTTCATAGGCATCAATGTTTGCCGCTACAATCGCCTGCGCCAGGTTTATCGTTTCCTCTTCATCCATATCCACAACAGCATCTGAAAGCTTTTTGAACAATTCTTCCTTATTTACCGACATAGTAAGCCTCCTATAAATTCAAATTCATTGGTGTCTGTTCCGAGTCGCTTCGCCTGAGCCGGTTCAAACGGAGAAATGCTAAACAAATTCCCGCCCGGCCTGCAGAAAGGCCTGCACATTGTTCAGCGGCACACCGGGCGGGATATCGCACCCCGGCATGAGAATATAGTTTGCAGCCTGGCCGGCCTGCCGGATGCATTGCTCCGCAGCCTGGATTATCGCCGCCGGCGCTGCGTCCTTGAGCAATACCGGGTTCACATTGCCGGCTACCGCCACTCTGCCCTGCAGCACCTGCTGGGCTAAGCCTAAATCCACTTTATAATCCAGGGATAACAGATCAATATGCATAGCGGGAACAAGTTCTAAACGATCTTTAATATTGCCGCATATATGAAGGGTGGCGAAAGCTCCGTGCTGCTGTAATTGCTGCGCAACCTGCCCAATATAGGGGGCAACAAATTCTTCAAAGTGCCTGCGGGAAACCAGGTCGCCGGAGGCAGTCGGTTCGGCGACAGATATGATTTCAGCCCCTGCGGCAATCGCCGGCACCAGGTAGGCAAGGCATACCTCGGTCATTACCGCCATCAGGGCATGGATTGCCTGTTTGTCTTTATACATGCCCCGCATCAGCTTCTCGACCCCATAAAACTGTCCGGCCAGGGTAAAAGGTCCCCAGCCGGAGGTTCCCACCATTACCCTGTGGCCTGTTTGCAATTGCACCTGCCTGATGATCAGGCGGATAGCCCTGACCCATTCATGCTGGTCAATTTTCCCCAGGTCAAGCCGGTCAGCTGCCGCCGCTTTGACCAAAGCCGGTTGCACTACATCAATATTTCCCTGCGGCCGGAATTTAATCTCGCCTCCCAGAATATGCACAAGCAGATTATGATAACCTGACCCCGGCCAAACAATAGCAGACTGAATCCATTGGTTAACCTCGACAATAACCGGCGCCCCCAATTCCGGCTTTTCCAGAATCTCAAGCAGTGTTAACCCTTTCTGCCTGAAGGCCCAGGTTCCGCCGGACAGCAGCGCAGCCGGAACCGGGCTGCGCTCAGACCGGGTGGTGTTTTTAGCATGTAATGCCTGGAGAATCCTGTCCTTGGGCAACATATGTCCATTCCCCCCTCACTCCATTACCTGCCGGCAATGATTACACTCAGTAAATCCTCGATCAGTGTCAGCCCGCCGCTGTAACCGGCATAGCCTCTGTCAATCACAGCCCGGTTGGCTACCGGAAAACTGACGCTTAAATGGCCGGCCCCCAGCTCCTTAGCCAGCTCACGATCCAGCGAACTGCCAATAACAAAGGCCGGGTTGAGGGGATTGGCATATTTTCCGGCCTGAAACTGGCTTTTTTCCCAGTGTTCCCGTACGGCAGCAGCAATGACGCTGCCATCGGTGTCAAATACGACCTTAGGGTATAAACCGCTGGCCAGATTGGTTAAACGGCCGCTTATACCGGCCGCTTGCTCCTCATCCAGGATATCGGTAATGCCCAAAACCTCCGGCAGCCAGCCCAGGTCATCGGCTAAAAACCGGGTCAGGCCGGTAACATAATTGCTGTCGCCGATAATAACGGCATACCGCTGCAAATCAATATCATTAAAACAGTCAATCAGCGGCTCCAGCAAGTGGTAATAACGTTTGGTTTCCTCGTGAACAAGGTTATCGACCAGTGCCTGATCCAGATTAAGTGCTGCCCCGACTGAACGCAAAAATGCACTGGTAGCAGACGGACCTATCGGCAGCGTGGTGGCTATAAAGGGGGTGCCGTGGATTTCCTGCGCGAGTTGAGCCGCCCCTACCCCAAAGACGTCAGATAAGACAATATTTACAGCCGCGCCGCCAGCGTTCCTGATGCCGGCGATGCTGTCATCAATTGTAAAAAAGCTGTTTACTATCAGACCAAGCTTTTCGAGCAAACGGCGTATACCGGTTAGATTGCCACGCCAAAAGATATCCATAGAAGGGGTAATTCCCCATAGGTTAACTAACCCCGGCTGTTTAGCCGGTGTTTTGTCCACAAAGTTTTTAAATAAGCTTTGCAGTACCAAGTCATAACCCTGATAGGAGTTACCGCGGAAGCCGCCGGTTTCGGCAAAGAGAATAGGGATCCCCTGCGCCTGCAGCGGCTTTACCACCGAACCGACATCATCGCCAATGACCTCGGTCACGCAGCTTGTTAGCACAATATAGAGATCACCCTGCATAACCGCCAGTGTATGCCTGACTTCCTCCTCCAGCCGCTCGGCCCCGCCAAAGACGACCTCCCGCTCCTGGATGTTGGAACCGGGCATGCTCAGGCCGCCGCAATAGCCGCCGACCTGCAAGCCACAGCCGCCGGCCTGGGTCCAGGTAAAATTACCGGCACAGCCCGGCGGCGCATGGAGAATCGGCACTGCCTGCGGCAAGGCGCTGACGGTGGCGATAGCCCCTCCCAAGGCACAGGTATAACGCGGTCTCTCAACAAAAGTATAATTGCTCATTCCAAGTCACCGCCGGCAGCGGCAATATAGGTAAACGGGTCCTGCTGATACCAGGACTGCTGATACGGCAATTGGACAAATCTGCTGATATTGCTGTTAAAGCGGGGATTTTTCAACTGGCGGTACAGGCGCCTCGCCAGTTCATATGCACCGCGGTAGCCTACATAATGCAAACCGGTATTATAAATCACATGGGTGGCAATACCCAGTTTGGCCGCTGTGCTGTTGCCATTCATATGGCCTAAAAAAACATCAGGCCGTATTCTGCGCAATAGATTGGCTTCTTCAAAGGGCTGGCAATTGGCAATATTAAGCGGATAATCGGTTCCGGTCAGCCGCAGTAATTTTTCATATTCAACCTCAGCAAACTCATCATGATGAAAAGCCCTGACGCCTACTACCTCAAACCCCAGCTCGGCCAGCAGGATGGCGGTGGAGAGCGCCCGGAACTCACCGGCGCTGACAAACGCCTTTTTGCCTGCAAACATTGGCTCAGCGGCGCCAGCGCCGCCGCCAGTTCAGCTTCCTCCCGGGCAATGATTGTTGACGCCTTGTCGCTAAGCCCGAAAAATGCAGCCACATCCTGCAGCCATTTGCCTGTGTTGTCAATACCAATCGGCATATGCCTGATAATAAACGGAACCTGATAGGTTTCCCGCAGATGGTTGAGCATATAATCGTCATGGGTTGGACAGGTACTAATCGACAAATCAGCTGCCGCCATACGCTGCATGGCACCCGGCTCAGAGAAAACCGGAAAGATATTCACTGCCAGGCCCAGACCCGCCAGCAGCCGCTCCAGTTCAACCTCATCCACCCGCCCCATGGACGACATATTCATCAGGTTGACCGTATTGCCAGACTTCTTGACAGCCAAGCCGGGCTCAGGCAGCAAGGTGCGGCCGATGGCATGATAAACCGCATCATAGGCAGTCGCCCAGATTTTAGTTTTAAAACCCTCACAGTGGACCGGCAATAACTTCGCCCGGACCTCAGGCTGCACCTGCTCGACTACCCCGTCCACATCGTCCCCGATTATACCGGGTACACAACTGGCAACCACAAAAATAACGGCAGGCTGGTAGCGCCTGTCAGCGGCAATAATCGCCGCCGCCAGCTTCGGCTCACCGCCGCTGATTACATCGGCTTCGGTTAAACCGGTGGACAGCCAGGTGCCGTCCTTCACTACGCCCCAGCGGTGGTTATTGCCGGACCGTACGCCGGCATTGCCGCCGTGGCAGGATGAACCGCAGCCCAGGCCGCCGTGCATCAGGACAACGCTGTTGGGTATGCTGTTCATTGTTCCTAAGGCCGGCAGCAACAGACAGATTGAATTTTGGGTAAACCGCCGTTGACTGTCAGGCTGGCAGCACTGCAGCCGCCGGGTTGCCAGTTCGCCCAGTGCCGCTCCGTGCGCAATGCAGGCCTGCAGCCTGTCTTCCCGGCGCGGCGGCTCTTTCTGCTTGAAATAACTCACTTGTTCTCATCCTCCTTTAATGGCTGGCAGCCAATATACCGCCCTTATTACAGAGCATCCCGGCCAGATCGGCCGCAGTGCCAGGCAGGGCGCAGGCGTCAGTCCGGCACTGCTGGCAATGGTTAATAACCGGCAGATACTTGCCGGCGGCCTTACGGGCAGCGGTAAGCTCCCGGCAGTCAGGAGGGCGGCGGTTGCGGAATTCGTGGTCGGGAACCAGCGGCAGGATGTTAATGCACGCGGCTCCGGCCTGGGCTGCGGTCCTGGCAATATCGCCAATGTGCCGGTCGTTAATACCGGGAATGAGGACAGTATTGACCTTTACCGCCACCCCCAGGCTTACGGCCTTTTCCATACCGGCCAATTGCGCCAGCACCAGCCAGCGGGCCGCCATTTCACCGGTTATGTATTGACCGTTATGCATGATGTGCGAGCAGATCTTAACCAGGGTTTTAACCTCAATGGCGTTGACCGTCACGGTAATAGCCCGTACGCCGGCCTTTACCAAACCATCAATTTTTTCTTTCAGCAATAAACCGTTTGTGCTCAGGCACTTGATCAGGCGGGGATAACGCTCATGGACAAGCCGGAACGTTTCCAGGGCATAATCGCCGGCCAGGGTATCGCCAGGCCCGGCGATGCCCACAACCGTCAGTTCAGGGCAGAGCTTTACCGCCCTGTCCAGTACCTCAAGCGCCTGGGCCGGGGTTAACAGCACCCGGCCCGTACCAGGCCGGTCTTCATTCTTATTAAAATCACGCCGGCAAAACCGGCACTGAATATTGCATACCGGGCTGACCGGCAAGTGGATGCGTCCGCATTTCCCCTGGGCTTCAGCGCTAAAGCAAGGATGCTTCGACATGATGTTCTCCCCCTTGCCCTGGCTCATTACGACCACCCCCAAAGAATAGTAAGGGTTCCCCCCTTGGCTTACCGCAAGCCGAGGCTGGCAAGCTTGTGCTCGACAGCACACCACGAGCGTTTGGCGTAAACCAGGGGCACAGCCTGTGCTTTCGCATGGCTTTTTACTGCTTTGGCAATATTGTGATTGACATAATCGGTAAACACCAGGACAAATGCCACCGATTTAGGGATGGAAACCCGGCGGATTTCCCCGGGGTTTCTCCCTGTGAAATGGGCGATTTCAGTGACACCCAGCTCACGCATTTTCTTTTCAATTGTTCCTAAATAATCAGCGCCTATGACCATGGCCGTCATAACCTCATCCCCCTTTTATTATCACTATGAAAAAGAGGCAACCGGAACCTGCCGTGTCACAACGGCAGGCTGGTTACCTCTGGTTACTTCCAGTCAGTAATTGCTCTATGGTTCATTACAGTGTATGCAGAAGCAGCGTCAGCAGAATCCATTGCCGGCTTCACAACCGCCAAAAAATTGAGAAAAAGCTATGCTGACAAGGTACTAGCAGAACAAAAAAAGGCAACCGCGGCTGGCTCCAGCCGACGATCACCTCCGGTATTCCGGTCAGTAAAAGCACGTAGATTGATTAGGCTCATGGTAGCACAGAGTCCAAACCGCTGTCAACCCCCGCCCCGGGCAGATGAATATATTTTTATAAAAATGCCTTGCACTTTTTAACTTCTTGGCATATAATTGCCACAATAGCTGCATATACCCGGGGCTGATCAGACAAACTGAAGGCCAAAAGAAATGGCACCATTTCTTTTGGCCTTTTTTGCGTTGCCGGCAGGCATTTTCCCTTTCCCATACCAAGCCAGAACTACTTGGCGCAATCAGCCTGTTGTCAGTACCAGCTTGGGGTTACAGCCTGCAGCCAGTATAGGGCAATTACACCAATGCCATAAAGGAGGCACCGCAAAAATGCCAAAAGACCAAATGACGCCAATTGAACGGTTGTCAGCCTACAGCCAGGGACAGCCGATTGACCGTCTGCCTTGTGTTCCCATCGTCGGCAACACAGCCGCGCGTGTAATCGGTGTCAAAGTCAGCCAGCTGCCGGCCAACGGGCAACTGCTGGCGCAAGCGCAGATTAGTGCTTATCGCCGCTTTGGCTATGACATTATCCGCATCTTTACCGACCTGTATGGTCAGGCGGAAGCCATGGGCGCTGTCATTCGCTATCCCCAGGATGAAACCGCCTATCTGGATCAGCCGGCCCTCACCGCTATCAGCGAGATTGACCGTTTAACACCAGCCAACCCCTATCGGGACGGCAACCTGCCCCACCAGCTGGAAGCCATGAAAATTGCTGTGGAGGAAGTCGGTAAGGAGGTCGTTGTTACCGGCGCGCTCACCGGCCCCTTCACCAATGCGTCCTTTCTCATTGGCGCGGAAAACCTGACCCGGCTTGTCGCCAAAAACCCCGAGGCCGTGCACCGCTTGTGCCGCCTTTCGCTGGAAACCTCTTTACAGTATGCCCAAGCGATCATTGATGCCGGCTGCACCCCCAGCCTGACAGACCCGATGTCCTCAGCCACGATCATCAGTCCCAAAAAATTTGAAGAATTTTCTTTCCCCTATCTTAAACAGCTGATTGACTATATTCACAGCCGGGGCAAAACGGTTACCCTGCATATCTGCGGTAAAACCGCAAAAATATGGGAACTCATGGCCAGTGCCGGCGCCGACTGTATCAGCATCGATAATGCCGCCAGCCTGGCAGAAGCCAAGGCTAAGGTTGGCGACCGGCTGCGCCTGATGGGTAATGTCCAGCCGTCAGAGGTGATGCTGCAAGGCTCCCCGGCCGATGTGCGCCGGGCTGTTCTCAGCGGCGTTCGCGACGCCTATGATAACCCCAAAGGCTATATTGTCGCCTCCGGCTGCAGCCTGCCGACCGAAACCCCGTTCGCCAACATAGATGCCATGCTTGCCGCCGTACGCGAAATCGGCTATCCTATCACAGCTGAAAAACTTACTTATCTGGAACAGAGGTGGTCAAACTGACAATGCTGACTGAGAAGCAGCGGCTACTGGCCGTATTAAACAAACAACCGGTTGACCGCCCGCCGGTTATCTGCCCCGGCGGGATGATGAACGCCGCCATTGTTGAGGTTATGAACAGCAGCCAGCATACCCTGCCTGCCGCCCATACCGCCCCGGACCTAATGGCCGGTCTGGCCGCTGCGGTTCATAATCTCACCGGGTTTGAGAACCTTGGCCTGCCTTTTTGCATGACCGTCGAGGCCGAATTGTTAGGCAGTGAAATTGATTTAGGCACCCTGGAGTGCGAGCCGAAAATAAGCAAGGAGGTATTTGCGTCAGCCGCCCAGGTGGAATACAAGGATATCAGCGCCATCCTGGCCACCGGCCGCATTCCCGTCGTCTGCCAGGCGGCCGCCAGTCTGTCCGCCCGCCATCCGGATATCCCGGTCATCGGCAGTCTGACCGGACCGGTAAGCACAGCCGCCTCCATTATTGATCCCCTCCGGTTTTTGAAAGACCTGCGGAAAAACCCAGCAGCCTCCCACCAGGTGTTTGAATATGTGACCGACCTGTTAATCGGCTTCGCGCACCGGCTCATTAACCATGGCGCCGCCGTCATTGCCATTGGTGATCCCACGGCAACCGGCGAAATTCTCGGCCCTAAAATGTTTGGCGAGTATGCCGTTACCTATATCAATAAATTGACAGCCGCCGTGCAGCAACGCAATGTCCCGGTAATTGTCCATATTTGCGGTAATCTGAACAGTGTAAAGCCCCTGATCCCCAGCCTGCGCGCCAATGCCATCAGCACCGACGCCGTAGTCAGCTTGCAGCAGCTTAAGGCTGAATTCCCGCAGCTAACGACAATGGGTAATGTCAGCACCTACCTGCTGGAATTCAGCCAGCCGGAAAAAGTGGCCCGGCAAACCAGCAACTTAGTGGCCCAGGGGATTGATATCATCGCTCCGGCCTGCGGTCTCAGCACCTCAACCGCCTTGCCCAATATCCGGGCGATTACGGATACTGTCAGGAACGCCGCAGCGGCCGGGAGGATATGAAGCAATGACCACCGTACGCTTTTGGCCTGCCACCGGCCCGGTGGATTCCAGCCCGGTGGAAGTGGTACTGGAGGGCGGCACGACTGTCCTGGCGGCAGCCAGGGCCGCCGGCGTCCTGCTGGAATCGCCGTGCAACGGGGCCGGCACCTGCGGTAAATGCAAAGTAAGCATTCCCGCCCCGTCCCGGCCTGCACTCTACAGCCTGGAGGAAACTTGCCGCCATCGCCTGACAGCCGAGGAAATAAGCCAGGGCATCTTCCTCGGCTGCATGACCGGGATTCGGGCCCGGCCGGGTGCCGCCGGCAATCATCCCCCTGTCGACATTTTCCTCATTGGCCACCAGGACACAGCCAGGTTGCAAATCGTAAGCCAGGGCAAGCAGCTGGCCATTACGCTTGACCCCTTCATCCACAAGCGGTATGCGGCCGGTGCCAATGAGACTGAAATCTTAGCCGGATCAGCGGTGCTCGGAACAGAGCCTGGCAATACCACCGCCGCCGTCCATGGCGTGGTCGTTGATATCGGTACCACTACCCTGGTTGCCGCCTTGTTCGACCTGACCACCGGTGCCGAATTGGCCTCCGTATCGGCCCTCAATCCGCAAAGTCATCATGCCCAGGATGTCCTGTCCCGGATCAAGCTGGGATCAACAGCCGACGGACTGGCCATGCTCCATACCGCGATCATCGGCGCTATCAATGACCTGACCGGTCAACTCGCCCACATGGCCGCAATCAGCACCGACACGATTTACGAAGTTGTCTTCAGCGGCAATACCTGCATGCTGCATCTGGCCCTGGCTGCCGACCCGGCCGCATTGGGCCGGTATCCCTATACCCCGCTGCTGTGGGGTGACAGTTATCATCCGGCGGCGGCAATAGGGCTTAGGGGCGCCCCGTGCGCCCGCATTTACCTGCCGCCGGTTATGTCGGCCTATGTGGGCGCAGATATTACGGCCGGCATTTTAGCGGCCGACCTGCCCCAGCTCACAGGCACCACCTTATTTGTCGATATCGGCACTAACGGGGAAATGGCGCTGGCGGTCAACGGCCGCCTGTCGGTAACCTCAACCGCCGCCGGTCCGGCTTTTGAGGGGATGAATATCGCCTGCGGCATGAGAGCCGCCCCCGGGGCGATTGAAAAATTCACCGTAGAGGCCGAGGGCGCCACAGCCTTACAAACCATTGGCGGCGTTCCTGCTACCGGTATTTGCGGCAGCGGCCTGCTCGATATTGTGGGTGAGCTTGTCAGAACCGGCGTCATCAACACAACCGGAAAATTCAGCAGACCGGATAACCAGCGCTGGCCCCGGCTCCAACAAAACCTGCACCAAGAAAACGGGAAAACAGTGTTTATCCTGCACCCGCCAGTCTATCTGTCGCAGAAAGACATTCGCCAGGTCCAGCTGGCCAAAGGCGCTATCCGGGCGGGGATAGAATGCCTGCTTGCCGCCAATGGCCTGGACGCAGACGCTGTTGACCGCGTTTTTATCGCCGGTTCCTTTGGCTTCCACCTTACTGCCGCCAGCCTGATCCATATCGGCATGCTGCCCCCCCAGTTCAGCGGCAAAATCAGTTTCCTTGGCAATACCGCCAAAACAGGGGGGCAGGCCCTGCTCCTGCAGCAGAGCTCCCGGCAGGCCCTGGCGGCCTTAAGCAAGCAGGTGGCGGTTGTTGAACTGGCCACCTATAACGACTTTGACAAGACCTTTATCAGGTGCTTACATTTTGAGGAGGTATACCCGCATGAGTGACCCAGCCGCGCACGGCCATCTGAGCTGTGCCAATTGCCATCAGCTAAACTGTTATCGCCGCGACAAACGCTTTCCCGACTTCTGCCTGAGTGTGACCTCGCGGGGTGAGGCCGATATTGACGACGAAATAGAAAAAGTCAGGCAGCACTACCTGGCGGAAGGGGCCGACCGCAGCATGGCCCTGGCGGCAGCCGAGATTGAAGGCTTATATTATGGCAAGCTGACAAGGGTTGAGGAAATCATCGCTTTTGCCAAAAAAATCGGCGCCAGGAAGCTTGGCATCGCCACCTGCATCGGCTTGATTGAGGAAACGCGGGTCTTTGTCCGGGTCCTGGCGGCCAAAGGCCTTGACAGCTACAGTGTGCTGTGCAAAGTCGGTTCCCTCGACAAGACGGCCATCGGCGTACCGCCGGAATATAAGGTGCAGCAGGGCTGTCATGAAGCGTTATGCAATCCGGTCCTCCAGGCCCGGCTGCTGAATCAGGCCGGCACTGATCTGAATATTATCGTGGGACTCTGTGTCGGCCATGATTCCCTGTTTATTAAGCACTCGTCGGCCCCGGTTACGACCCTGATTACCAAAGACCGGGTACTGGGCCATAACCCGGCGGCAGCGCTTTATACCAGTGGTTTTTATTACAAACGGTTGTTACAGGAAGAAAAGGAGTGATTGACAGTGATTAAACACCGCCTGATCATTGCAGGCCTCACCGTATCCTTGCTGCTCGGCCTGCTTGCCGGCTGCGGTCAGCAAAAGGCGCAGCCGGCAGCCCCGGCAGCTTCCCAGTCCGCCGCCCCGGCCGACAAAATCAAATTTAATATCGGGTATCTGCCGGCGGTTGGCCATGTACTCTATTTTGTCGCCAAGGAAAAAGGCTTCTACGACCAGGAAGGGCTGGATGTCGAGCTATTCCAGTTTACTAATTCCGGCGAAGGCTTAAATGCCATTAAGGCCGGCAAGCTGGATGCCGGCTCGTTTGGCACCTCGGCCCCGCAGGTCTTTATCGCCAAAGGCATCCCGTTTGTGAATATTGGCGGCATGCAAAGCGAAGGCCACGCCGTTGTGGCCAAACCGGAAAATGCCCAGCAATTTTCCAGCCTGCAGGGATTTGTCGGCAAAAAGGTGGCCACGGTCCGCCTGGCAACAGGTGACGCGGTCTGGCGGGCGGCCATGTCCCAAGCCGGCATTGACTGGAAAACCCAGGTAACCATTCAGGAGCTCGATTCACCGGCCGCCGTACTGGAAGCCGTCAAAAAGGGAGCGGCTGATGCCGGCCTGGTCTGGGTTCCTTTCTCGGAGATGGCTGAAAAACAGGGCCTGACGCTGGTATCCTGGTCGGCCGAACATATGGATGGCCATGTCTGCTGCCGGGTAGTAGCCCTTGACGATAAACTGCAAACCAACAAGGAGGCTTACATCCGCTTTAGCCGCGCCAATATCCGCGCCTATGACTTCTACATCAACCACCAGGATGAAACCCTGGATATTCTCAATAAATATGTCAAGCTGGATAAGGAACTGCTCAGAAAAGCCACCTACAGCGGCCATATCCACAGCATTCCGGACCCTGACAAAAAACGGTTTGTGGCTTTTTGGGAGGCAATGAAAACAGCCGGCTATATTCAAAGTGATATCGATATCACCAAACATATCAACAGTGATATCTATAAAACCGCCCTCGATCAGTTAAAACAGCGGGAACCGCAGAATACCACGTACCAGCAGCTTGACAGGGACTTTACCGCCAACAACCTGTAAGCCCGAAAGGAGGATACTTGTGGCTTTACTAAATCTCGACTCGGTATCGCTAACCTATCCGGGCGATGAAGTGCCTGCCCTGACCAATCTGACCTTAGCTATTAATCAGGGTGAATTCTGGGCGGCAGTCGGTCCCAGCGGTTGCGGTAAGAGCTCAACGATCGGGCTCATGGCCGGATTGACGCCAGCCACAAGCGGCCGGCTTACGCTCAAAGGGAGCGCGATTACCGCTCCCGGCCCTGACCGGGCGGTGGTTTTTCAGGATTACTCCCTGTTCCCCTGGATGACAGCCCTGGACAATATTCGCTTTGCCCTGAAAGAATCAGGCCGGAGCACAGGCCGGGCCGCCACCCTGGCGGCCCAGGAACTGCTGGCCCTGGTGGGGCTTAGCAGCTACAGTCATAAATATCCGGCTGAACTGTCAGGCGGCATGCGCCAGCGGGTAGCGATTGCCCGGGCGTTTGCGCTTGATGCCCCGGTCTATCTCATGGACGAGCCCTTTGGGGCTGTTGACGCCAGAAACCGGGTAAGCCTGCAGGAACTGCTGCTCAAACTCTGGGCAGGAAACGGCACTAAAAAAACAATTTTTCTGGTCACTCATGACATTGATGAGGCTTTATACCTGGCTGACCGGATTGCCGTATTTACTCCCGGCCCCGGCCGGATACTGAAAACGGTCGAGGTGCCCTTTCCCCGGCCCCGGCGCCGTTTCTTTCTGGTCCAGGACCCGCACTACATCGCCCTGCGCAACGAGATTCTTTCTCTCTTGCAAAAAGAAATCCTGGAAGAGCTGCAGCAGGTGGAAGCAGGTGCCGGCATATGAATCAGGTCAGCCGTGACCGGCTTATGCTGGGAACAGCCCTGCTGCTGCTGTGGCAAACAAGCACCGCCTGGCTGCAGCTGCTCGACCCTCATCTTTTTCCCCCGCCCCTGCAGGTACTTGGCCTGCTGGCCGAAGACTGGCAGGTATTTGCCAAAAGCCTGGTCAGCTCGTTTTCTTTATTATTTTGGGGCTACCTGCTGGCTGTTGTCCTGGCGGTGCCGCTGGGCCTTGTGGTCGGCTGGAACCGCCGCCTGAAACTGGCGATCGCACCGGCTACCAACATCCTGGGGCCCATCCCGCCGATTGTTTATATCCCCTATGCTATTGCCATCCTGCCAACCTTTACCCTGTCCTCGATCTTTGTCATCTTTATCGGCGCTTTTTGGCCGCTGTTCATCAATACCGTCGCCGGCGTGGAAGCGCTGGAGAAAGGAATTGTCGACTCGGCCCGGACCATTGGTGTAAACCGCACCTCCATGCTGATCCATATCCTGCTGCCGGGGGCGATGCCGCATATTGTCAGCGGCGGCGTCATCAGCCTGGTGTTGGCTTTTATCCTGTTGACCGCAGCCGAAATGATCGGGGCCACCAGCGGCCTGGGCTGGTATGTAAAGTATTTCTCGGACTTTGCCGACTACCCGCGGGTAGTCGCCGGCATTATTGTCATCGGCGTGGTGGTTCTGGCCTTAATGACGCTGTATACGCGGGTTACCGGCTACCTGCTGCGCTGGCGCAAATAGGGGCCCCCTAACTAAAACGGCAGTCTGCTTCCCAGCGAAGCAGACTGCCGTTTTATTATGGCCTTTATTCTGTTATTAATAAGGGCAGCTGACCCTGCTGGGCGAGAATAAGCCGGTTTTCGACTTCATTCCAGTTGATCAGCTTTAGCCAGTCCCGGACGTAGGCTTCGCGGTTATACTGATAATCAAGATAATAGGCATGCTCCCACACATCCAGAACAAGCAGCGGGATCGCGCCCCACTGGGTGAGGTTTTGATGTTTCTCGGCGGTCAGGATCTCCAGGTGATTCCAGGCCGGATTCCAGACAAGTATTCCCCAGCCGGAGGCCTCCACTCTGGTGGTGGCGAGGGCAAACTGCTCAATAAAGCTGTCAAAGCTCCCGAAATATTTATTAATTTCTTTCAGCGTACGCGGGCCGGGCTCGCCGCCGCAGCCCACGGGAGCCATAATCGTCCAATAAATGCTGTGCAGGATATGGCCGGAACCATTAAAAGCCAGCTCATTTTCCCAATACTTCACATATGTGAAATCATTGCGCCGCCGCGCCTCCACCAGCGCTAATTCGGCTTTATTCAAGCCCTCCACATACGCTTTGTGATGATGGTTGTGGTGTATCCTGATGGTTTCGGCGCCAATAACCGGTTCCAGTGCATTGTATGGATAGGGCAAGGGCGGCAGCTTGTGTTTTCCCGGGGGAACATAGCGCCGCAAGGCTTGATTTGCCATCTGCATAAACCTCCTGTCTCCTTAACATATCTCCTGTTATATTATATTGGCGAATGTAAAAGTCGTGACAATATCCTGATTAGAAAAACCTGGCTTATGTCAAGTTCCTTCAGACGCCGTTATAAGCAGCCTATGCCTTTATCAGCTTGAGTAATCAGAGGCTTTGAACCGAGTTATTTAGTTTAAAGCAGCTTGCACACGACATTTTTCAGATGCAGACGCCCCCGGTATGTTACGGGGAACAATTAAAAATTGTAATTTATCCCGGCATATGCATTAAATTCGTGGCCATCTGAGTGTGGAACCTTCAAATCGACCGCAAAGATATCAACATAAATATTCTTATTCACCTGATGTGCATAATAATATCTCCAGCCATCAAAATTGCTCATCATGGTCTCTGTCCACCACTTGGTATGGAAGAAGCCTTCTCCTCCCGATAATGTATCCATCGCAGACATTGAACTGTTGAAAGGGTCTATTGCATTTCTTTCTATATCAATATATTGAACCACAAATGTATCTTTACCCTTTATATATCTTGCACCAGCGCTATAAGCCTGATTATCCTCTTTATAGCTGGATTCAGCATATTCACCAATGAGTGCCAGTGTAGGCGAAAGGTTGATTGTAGAATTCACAGCCCAAAAGTCCTTAGCTCTCAAAGATTGTGCCCAGTTGGTATTAGGTATATCCGGTTTCTGAGCTTTGTGTGAGACATATGTTCCGCCTAATATTACATTATTACCGACTTTACTGTTCAAATCCACGCCAAACCAGGTTGCCCGGGAATTGCCATAGCCTTCAAGGTGGCCAGCGTCAGTTGTATTGCCGGCAACAAGAGTCGTGTTAACATCGCCAATTTTTCCTCTAGCGGTCAAACCTACAAATTGGTTATTCCACTCAGCATCGTAACCAGTACTGATCAACAGGCCTTGGCCAAGAGTGAGACTCTGCTTACCCAAGATATACTTCCACCCGTTTTTCGTGTACTTAATACCGTATTGGTCAACGTGTGCATATGGAATCTCAGGTCCCCAAGACGAAGTAGTGGATAACTCGTCAACTCCCCAGCAATCACGCGCGACAAAACGCGCATAAGCTGTTGTAGCTTCGTCGATTCTATTATTAAAATTAAGAAGAATCCGGCTCGACCAAATAGAACCCTCCACTTTTTGGGCATTGTTTTCGACAGTGTTTTTAGCATGTCCAAAGGATATGCGAACATTACCATCAATAGTGAATTTATTTACTTGATCCTCCACTTTTGTCAGGCGAATACCTAGTTGCTCCAATTCGCTAGCGTACTCAGCTCCAAGCTTTTCAATAAGCGCCTTATCTTCAGGACTGGCTTTGTCCATCTTATTCATGGCTCCAGCCACCAATACAGCCATTTCATAGCGAGTTATATTCCTATCGCCCCGAAAGGTGCCATCACCATAGCCGGTAATGAGGCCGGCCTGCTTTAACTGACTGATTGCGTTATAGGACCAGTGACCAGGCGCAACATCTGAAAACAGTTCGAGATTTGCGGCTGCCGGCATACAGCATACTCCCATAATAAACACGAATGCTAACAGGGTGGTCGCAATTTTTTTCACGGTTTTCTCTCCTCTTTAATGCCTTTTTTACCACAATTTCCTATGTTAATCCAATGTGTTAAAACCAGAGATAAGTGCTTTTCGTTTTCCTAGGTCCTAGTTTCCTAGTTTCCTAGCTCCTAGGTTTCTTAAAAATCATCCAGAACTGGCAAGCCTGAATCTATCACCTCCAGTAGGTCACAACAAGTTACTAAGATTTTGCCTCCCTTCTTGCCGGCAGTCTTGTTGAATGAAGGTTGTATTAAAATAACCGTTCATTCTATTTTCAATATTCTTACTATTATAAATGTACTAAAGATTGCTAGCTAAAGAAATCGCCCCGATTTACCATTTATTCACCCTTTCTTCCTCCTATATATCAGCCTTTTTTCCTACTTGCCCAGTCCGGTCAGTTGGCGGCCTAACCAGTTCACCGATGTAACGTCCAAGTCTGATTGTTAGATAATGCAGCGAACCAAGTCCTCGTTACTAATCAAATAAAAATATTTTGCTGCATGGATATCCTCAAGTGCGCCGCTAATATTCTCTTCTTTATAGAGACATCCTAGTAAGGAGCGGGAAACAATTTCAATATCACCCTGGCTAAAGAAATCGCCATATATTTTACATTGCTCAATAACACCTTTATTTACATAAATATTAAATTCAACCTTGCCGCCTGCGAATCTTTTGCTTCTTATCATGTTAAACTTCGGGGATCTTCCATAATTCCACTCCCACTGCCTAAATTTATCGTCAGCTATTTCGTTCACTCTTTTTATATCTTTGGGGGTTAACTCGTAACTACCATCTGTACTTTGCAGCAGATCATGCAGCATCAATTCTTTAAACGCTAACATATCAATTTTTTCCTGTAAATGCTCTGTTATAGTGGTCACTCTTTCACGTACAGATTTTATTCCTTTTGAAATAATTTTCTCCTCGGAGACTGTTAAGGCGTTGGCAAGTTCATCTAATTTCGTGTCAAACAAGATCGAACCGTGATGCAGAGTGCAATTTGAGTCAATATACTGCGCATTTCCGGAAACTTTCCTACCCTTGATCAGTATGTCATTTCGATTGCTGCAATCCGCATGTATCCCCAGCTTCAACAACGCTTTCATGACGGGATCTGTATAAATTGCAAAATTAATATTATTGCCGAGCTTATTTTTAATAATAAAGCTGAACTGCCAGGTAGCCGGATCAGTGTATATTGTCCCGCCGCCAGTGATGCGCCGGACGACCTGGATCTGCTTTTCTTTCACATAGTCTTGATTTATTTCCACTAAAGTATTTTGATGTTTTCCAATCATTATGGTAGGTGTCGTCCGCCAAAAAAGAAAAAAGTCCTGTTTTAAATCAATTTCTTTCATTAGGTAGTACTCAAGCGCAAAGCAAAAATAAGGATCCTGTGAGTTATTTTCCACATACATCATTGGCGTATGCCCTCGTTTTTTATTATCTCAATTGCGTCCAGCGCATTATATGAACTTCTTACCAAGGGAGAACTCGCTATATATCTTAACCCTTTCTTTTCACCAATTCTTTTATATTCAGCAAATTTTTCCGGACTAATAAATTCTTTTACAGGAATATGGATTTTGGATGGTCGTAAATACTGACCAATCGTAAAAATATCACATTCTATATCAACCAAATCATCCACTACTTTTAAGACTTCTTCTTCGGTTTCCCCTAATCCGAGCATAATGCCTGTTTTAGTAATAATCCCCGGATCTTTAGCTTTAACATATTTTATAACACCTAAAGATCTTTGATAATCGGCCTCCGGCCTCACCTCGGCATAAAGGGATGGCACGGTTTCGATATTATGGTTGATTACGTCCGGTTTGGCCGCTATAATTTTGTCTAAGTTCCGCTCCTTGCCGTTCAAGTCAGGTATCAGCACTTCTATTGTCGATCCGGGCAACGCTTTTTTTACAGCAAAAATGGTTTGTACATAATGCGAAGCTCCACCGTCCGCCAAATCATCGCGGGTTACCGATGTGATTACAATATGCTTTAACCCCAAGCTTTTCGAAGCAATTGCTACATTGTCAGGTTCTTCCGGGTTTAAAGGAAGAGCTGCTTCTTGGGCAACAGCACAAAATTTACAATGCCGCGTACAGTTATTCCCCATAATCAAAAAAGTAGCGGTGTTTTTTTGATAGCATTCCCCAATATTAGGACAGTTTGCTTCATTACATACTGTATTTAATGATAATTTCTCAAGCATCAGATTCAGTTTATCAACATCATGTTTGTTATATTTTGCACTCAACCATTTTGGTCTTTGATTAGCCACAATATCACCTCGTTTATTTCAAATTTCATCCTTGCGCTACCAGTTTGCAACCTGATGCTAAGGGCTACAGGGGCTCAGCGATCGTTTATGCCGCTTGCTACAACAACATCACTGCCCCCGCCGCAGTCGCAAAATTTTTATGAATGCAGGCCTAATCCAATAGCAGCACCTGCTGTTTCGCCGATTATTTCTGACAATGACGGATGAGCATTGATAGTATTGGCCAGTTCCTCAACAGGCAAATTCAACGTAACAGCCAAAGTCGGCTCTGCGATCAGCTCAGTCGCTTTAGGTCCGATAATTGAAACTCCTACTATCCTGCCGTTATCCTTATCGAACAGCATTTTTATATAACCTTCATTTTCCTTTTCAATCATTGCTTTGCCATTGCCGGCAAAGCTTTCAATTTTTATACTTAAATTAGTTATTTGCTCCCGGGCTTCTTTTTCAGTCATACCCACTCTGGCTACTTCCGGATGAGAGAATATGCAGCCAGGTATCGCATGATACTGAGCCTTTGCCTCTTTCCCGGCAATATTCAAAGCTGCTACTTTGGCTTCATAATACGCTACGTGGGCCAGTTGTGGTGATTTTGTCACATCTCCTATTGCATAGACATTAGAAATATTTGTCTGCATTTTTTCATTTGTTTCAATAAATTTTTTATTGTAAACAATGCCAAGCTCCTCTAAACCGATATCAGATAAGTTAGCCTTTCTTCCTACACATACAAGTACTTGTTCAACTGTAAGTTGTTGGCTGGAACCATCACCGGCTTGAATTTCCAGCGTAATATTATCTGCTGTTTTATTTATTACTTTTTGGGCTTGAGAACCGGTTAGAACGTTGATCCCCTGAGCAACCAGACTCTTTTTTAATGACTCCCCAATTTGTGCATCCTCTGTTGGAATTAAAGATGGGCTGAGTTCTATAATTGTCACTTTTTTGCCAAATTTCTTAAATATTGAAGCAAACTCCACACCAATAACGCCGCCGCCTATAATCGCAAGGCTCTCCGGCAGCTTTTCGATATCCAGCAGTTGAGTGCTGCTTAATATCCGGATTCCGTCCGGCTCCAAACCAGAAATAACAATCTCGCTGCTGCCGGTAGCAATGATAATCTCATCGGCCCGGAGTGCTTGCACACCCTCTTTACTAGTTACCTGCACTGTATGGGGATCTAAAATCTTCCCTGTGCCATTAATTACATTTACCTTGGCCTTTTTTAATAAATATCCGACCCCATTTCGCAACTGAGTTACAATTTTTTTCTTGAAGTGTGAAGTTTTCTCAAAATCAATAGTCACTGGTCCGTCTACAGATATGCCGTAAACTCCGCCATTTAACGTTTGGGCATACACTTTAGACGCTTGTACAAATGCTTTCGTAGGTATGCAGCCTACATTCAAGCAGGTTCCGCCCAAGTGGTTCTTTTCTATCAAAGTAACAGCCATACCCAAGTGTGCACTATACAGGGCAGCTCCGTAGCCGCCTGGACCCCCACCAATGATTACAACGCTCTTCATCACTCTATAACCCCTTTCCCAAAACAGTAATTTTTAATTTTGTATTTTATTGTATAGTTCATATTAGCACTTACTACTTTATCTAAGAAATTAGCTAAACACACTATTTGTAATCTCTTTTTAAGATAGGTTTAATGGTTCTTTAGGGGGGATTTATATAGCCTTTTATCCTATTTATCAGATATCCCCGATCATTTATAATGTAGGATGCAATATAAATAAACCTGGATTATACGTAACGCATTTTACAAAGGCGGTGTACAAAAGACATTGAATATAGCAATAAAATGTCTCTCTAACGCAGGTCTGGTTTTTAAATCGCCCCAAACCACACTACTTGTTGACGGCTTATTTGGAGGAAGAGAGACACCTGACCCTTGCAACGAATCATGGCCTTTCGAACCGATGTCTGATACATTACAGCATAGTATTATTAACGGCAATACAGGCTTTACCCCTATAGACTGCCTATTGTTTACCCATTGTCACGCCGATCATTATCATAGTGGCCTCGTGGGAGAATGCATTAGGCAGAACAAGGTTAATCATCTTGTTCTGCCTAATGATAATGAAAGAGGTAACTTTAGTGTCACAATGCCGCTTTGTCAGGATTATGAAACTAATGTGATGCTTATGGCTACTCCTCTGGGTGTCAAACAAACAATTGCTATCAACGACATGAAAATATCTTACTTCAAAACCATTCACCTTTCTTCTCAATACACCAATGTTCCTCACTACAGCTTTATAATCAGTGTTGATGAAAAAAATTTTTACATAGCAGGAGATACTGATTATTCGGCAGAATACCACAAAAATATTGTAAACAATCTGAAAATCGATGCTGGTTTTTTTAACATCCTGCACTTTAATAAAAAAGCCGGCCGGGAGTTTATTAATACCATAAATCCCGGCAAGGCGATTATGTATCATCTTCCTTTTCGTGAAGAAAATGCAGATTATCATAGGATAGCTAATAAAACCATTACACGCTACGGTAGTACTCTGCCAGCTTGCACAATTTTAACGCATGAGTTGGAACAAATTGAATTTTAATACAATTACAGAAGATATTGCGAAAGGCACCTGCATTCTCAGGTGCCTTTCGTAATATAATGGCGAGCTAAATGATCCTTATTTTTTCCCAAGTCTTCCTTCCGCCTGTATGGCAAAAGTATCAAACATAGTCTTCGGCGGAACATATTGCTTATTTTCCGGTTTTCTTTTTAGAATCAGTGCCTTGGTCGGGCAATTATTCACGCATACTCCGCAACCAACACATTTATCCATATGGTACGCCCATTTTCCGTCGTTCATAAGAATTCCTTCATGGGTAAAGCAAACCTCGGCACATTTCCCGCACTCCATGCATTTATCCTCGTCAATATCGACGTAGTAATTGGTAACCATTGTAGAAGCTTTTCCTCTAAAGGCCTTAAGCGAGGCTAAAAGATCGCAGCAGCATTCACAACAGGAACACATGATTTCTGATTCCATGGAACCAGCCGCCATCATTACAAGGTTGTTTTCTTGATTATGCTTTATTAGCGCTAAGGCTTCCTCCTGGGTAATATATCTGGACACTTTCAGATCATTTACATAAAGATCCGCCCACTCATCATATTGAATACAGCAATCATAAGGTTCGTCTATAACCTTACAGGGCTCCGGCTTAAGTGACTTGCACATGCAGGGAGCAACGGCAATTCTCTGCTTGGATTTAATAATTTCGGTTACATCCTCATAAGGCAGTATTTTGTTGTCGACAGTAACCTCCTGATTTACAGGCAAATATCTCCAGCTGGGAATATTCTGATCGAACACAGCAGGCATTACCGCTTCTCCAAGATACTGACTGAAAAACGGAGCACCTTCGGTTGATAAACGTGCAGCTTGAAACTCCAGGAGACCAGGGGTATATCCTATCAGCCGGTAAAAGTCCTTGCCATTTTCTTTTCGATGGAATATGGATCCTCTTTCTGTCGTTGCCTGTAAAATGTCTGCTACTGCTTTCACATCATTACGCTGTAAATTCGCCGCGATTTCTTCAGCATCGGCAAAGTCGTCTATCGGTATCCCCAAAGCAACTTCGGCTTGCTCAGGTAAAAATAAAAGCTTCAGTAAATTGTAATCGGAATTTTCCGTCCCGCCTACTTCAGAAGATTTTGGGAAACCGGTTGCAATCAGATGCATTCTCTGCCGCAGCTTCTCATAAAGCTCTGCATACTTTGGATCATTGGCATAGTGAGGAAATGCTTCAACGCCCGAAGGTTCACCTTTGAGTACTTTTCTTAGTTGCTCAAAGGTTTTTTGTACTTGATTTTTCATTACTGACCCCTCCCACTATTTTTTGTCCAATAAATGTGAATAAACAGAATTTTTCAACCAGAGCAAACCATGGCGATCAATCTCCAAACCAGCATCTTTGGTTCATTAACCCCTAAATCTTTGTACAGATGTCTGCAGTTCTTCGGCAAGCTTGGACAATGCCTGACTGGATGCGGCGATTTCCTGCATAGCTGCGGCTTGTTCTGCGGACGAAGCCGACACGTTCTGTGTTTGCGCCGAAATGTCTTTACTAATTCCGTCAATTTCCCGAATGGAGGCAACGATCTGATAGCTGCCGGTAGCCATTTGCTGAATGGCTGCCGAGGTTTCCCTGGTCTTGGAAGACATGTGATTAATATGTGCAAAAATTTCTGCAAATGATTGTCCGGCATTATTCACAACTTCAGTGCCTTGTTTAACTTCATTTGTCGCATCATTCATCACAATAACCGCACTTTCCGTATTGTTCTGAATCTCATTAATCAACACTGCGATCTCCTTTGCCGCTTCCTGCGACTGTTCGGCCAATTTACGCACTTCTTCAGCAACAACGGCAAAACCTCTGCCTTGCTCGCCTGCGCGCGCAGCCTCAATAGCTGCATTCAAAGCAAGCAAATTGGTCTGACCGGCAATACCGGCGATTGTGTCTACTATCAGCCCAATCTTCTTGGAATGTTCCCCTAGCCTGGTTACAACATCGGCGGAGCTAGCAACTGATTTTTCAATACTTACCATCTGACGAATAGCTGTAGTTACCGTATTTTTCCCTGCTTGGGCCGCACTGGCGGTATTAGCGGACATATCAGACATTATATTTGCATTGACGGCAATTTGCTGAATATCTGCCGACATTTGTTCTACCACTGCCGATGTTGAATCAACAGCTTTAGCCTGATTAGTCGACCCCAGTGCTACGCTATTGATTGCGACAGCTACCTGGCTGACGGCAGTTGCCGATTGCTCGGCACTTGCCGTTAATTCTTCAGACGAGGCGGCAACCTGTTCCGCATTTTTCTGTACTTGCTGGATCAAGGTCTTCAAATTTGACCTCATTTCATTAAAGGCAGCCGCTAGCTGTCCAACCTCATCGTCTGAGGAAACATTTACAGTCTGAGTGAGGTCGCCGCCAGCCAGCGTGTTTGCCGCCCCGACCAACTGAATAATGGGATTGGCCATGTTAGCGGCAATAAAATAGGCAATGATTGCTCCTAGCATTATGACAATAATGCCGGCAATAATAGCCTGGTTTCTTATATCATTAATGCTTGCCAGAGCCTCTTCCTTAGGTAATGCCGTACCGACTCCCCAAGAGGTCCCCGGAACAGGTACACAGGCGGCATATTCTGCAGTGCCGGCATACTCATACATTTTTGCAGCCTTCTCTCCGTTAAGCGCCGCCTGAGTTAATTCAGAAAGTATCGGACCAGCATCATGCAAAAGATTCAGTTTCATAACAACTTCTTGTTTAGGATTTATGAAAATGAGACCTGACTTTCCGAAAGTCGAAGTGTAACCGTTCTGGCCGATTTTATGGTTTATAACATAGTCAGAAATGCTATCTATCATAATAGGCGCTGCGACATAGCCCCTAATCTGGCCTTGCTCGCCTGTGACCGGAGTTATTACTACAGCCGAAAGTTTGTGAGATATTGGTGAAATTACCGGATCTCCGGCTACTACCGTCTCATTTTTTTGTAAAACTTCCTTAAAATATTCGATTCCGGCAACCGATCCCGCGCTTCCGTGAGCCCCTACATAATTCCCATTCGGTTCAACAAACATTAAATCTTCCATAGCGGGCATAGCTTTTTTCAGCTCGGTAATTCTTGCAGATATTAGCCCGGCGTTACCTGACTTAAGCTTATCTTCTAAAGCTATTAACTCCACGATTGCTTTCATCGCTGCCACGTCCTTACCGATTGCCTCGGCGGCAACTTCAGCATTTGCGATCATATTTTCTTCAACTTTTACGCTTAAAGCCCTTTGACTGCTTTGTAAATTATAAAAGCCCAAAACGCCGGCGGATGACGCTAATACTAAGCAAATGCCAAAAATTAATTTAATCTTTATACTCGCTATGCGAATATTGGTCCTCTCTGTTATTTTTAACATTTTTTAAACCTCTCTTATTTAAAAACAGGTTTTCTTTTGTTCAAAAAGGCATCAACCGCTTCTTGGCAATCTTCTGTTTGCATACATCGGCTCTGGGCAAACGCTTCTATTTCCAAAAGCTCATCAATGCCTAAATCCATACCCATATTCAGTAGTCTTTTGGCCGCTGCCATGGCAATTGCCGGCTTTCCTGCCAACTGTCCGCTCAGTTCACTGACAGCAGCTGTTAATTTTTCGTGCTCAACCACTGTATTAACAATTCCGAGTCTGCAGGCTTCCTCAGCATCAAAGTTTCTGCCGGTAAAAACAAGTTCCTTAGCTTTCTGCAACCCGGTCAGCCGTGAGAGAAAATACAGACCGCCAAGATCAGGCACCAGGCCGACATTAACAAAGGCCGCGCCAAACTTGGCCCTATCTGAGGAAATAACAATATCGCTCAGCAATGCCAAAGACAGGCCCGCTCCCAGTGCATAGCCATTAACAGCAGCAATAACTGGTTTAGGCAAATTAACAAAAGCACCTACCATTTTCTGGGCACCTTTGACGAACTCAATGCTTCCTTCCAGGTCAAGTGTCCGGAAAAAGCTGATATCGCCGCCGGCACAAAACGCTTTGCCTGTTCCTGTAATGACAACCACTTTTACATTATCGTCATTTTTTGTTTCCTCTAATGCCGCCGCAAGCTCCATGGATATTGTTTTATCCAGAGCATTCATTTTTTCCGGAACATTCAGTGTTACTTTGGCAATCCGGTTTTCCACTTGATACAATAATGCAGTGTACTCCATGTTCATCCTTCTTTCTGTTAAAATTTGCTGTCCTGTTACTTTTACTTTTTCTCCACTAAAGCCTTGGCAAGCAATGCGCCGCCCAAAGCACCGGCAATCTGGGTGTCAAATTTTGGTTTCAATGCTTCCAGGCCTAACAGTTTCTCAATTCTGCGTACCACACCTGAGTTCTTGGCGATGCCACCGGTGATGGCGAAGTCCGCCTCTATGCCGTTGCGTTCTAATAATCTAACCACCCGGATAGCCATGGCCGCACAATAGGCGGCCAGCACTTTCTCTTTAGACCATCCGGCCCGCAGTAAACCCATGGCTTCTGTCTTCGCAAAGACTACGCAAGTGCTGGATACCGGCTCCGGCTCTTCCTCAATGGCGAAGGACATTTCCCCGATATTTTCGATGGGTACGGCCAGCAGATCGGCGAATGCTTCTATACCGCGGCCGGTACCGGCTGCGCATTTGTCATTCATCAAAAAGGAGGTCACTTTACCTGTTTCATCACAGTGAATGGCTTTGCAGTCCTGACCGCCCATATCGAGCAGGGTGCGTACGGTCGGACCATAGATGAAATTAGCCCCCCGGGCATGACAAGTGATCTCGGTGACAGTTTTATTGGCAAAGGGTACGTTGACCCGTCCGTAACCTGTACCAACGGTGAAGTTTATATCCTGTATGGTCAGGCCGGTTCCCTCCATAGCCCTGGCCATTGCATCACAGGCTGAACCAGGGCTGTCCGCTCCAGTCCGGATGCTGGAGAAAGCATACAGTTGACCGTCTGTCATAATAACTGCTTGTGAGCTGGCGGAGCCGACATCCACGCCGGCGGTCACCAGGCTGCCATGCCAATCTGAAATCTCGGGGTTTTTCCAGTTGTATTCTTTCCATCGCCAATACTCTCGCTTTTCTCGTTCGCTCATTCATCTTCCATCCCCCTCCGTTCTTTATCCAACCAGCAGGGACTCTTCACTTTAAATTTGCTTACACAGTCTCAGCAGCGTAGAGAGCTGCCCCTAATGCGCTCATATAATCAGGATCTTCCGGTATGACAACGTCTTTGGCCAGCACATCTTTTACCGCTTGGACTAACCCGACATTGTTACCAGGTCCACCGATCAAAGCGATACCCTCCACAATGCCTGCCCCGCGTACCATGGAGGCGATCCGGATTGCTATTCCTTTATGAATGGCATGGGCGATGTCTGCTTTAGCCGTTTTTTGGTGAATCAGGGATATCACTTCTGATTCCGCAAACACAACACATTGAGTATTCATCGGTACTTCCTGGGCGTGTTTCAGGGCGAGCGCGCCCATTTCTTCCGGTGTAACCTGCAAAATCCGTGCCATGGTTTCTATGAAAGCGCCGGCGCCAGCAGCGCATTTATCATTACCCGCAAAACTGGCAATCTTACCGTCAGGTTTCAATATAATAACCCGGCTGCCCTCCGCCCCCAGGTCGATGATTGTGTTTACGTCCGGTTTAACAAAGCGAATTCCCCGCGCAGCCGAACTAATTTCACTTATATTATCTTTGGCGAATTTTACTCCATTGCGTCCCACGCCGGTGGCTACTACGGCTGCTACTTCGTCGGTTTGCACGCCGGCACCGGCCAGAACCGTTTCATATACTTTTACTGCCGAACCATTAGTGTCAAAATCGGTCAAGGCCATTGCCTTAGCCATGATTTTTCCATTGTTTAAGACGACCGCTTTCGTGTTCCGGCTTCCACTGTCAATTCCCACTGTAAGCATTTGCCTTTCCTCCCCCATTTAAAGGAGTATTGCTTAAAACTTGAACACCATATTTAAGACCACAATTTTTATCCTATAACTAACCTGCTCTTAACTCCCATCTTCTGCCCGCGGGAGTTAAGAGCAGCAGTAACAAGTCCTGATTATGCGTTATTTGCCTCTTGCCAAGCTGCTTCTTTCTCACCCAGTTTGGCAAGCAGTTCAAAGGCAGAGTTTATCGCTAGCTCAATCCCAACACCTGAGCCGCCGGCCTCAGCCCCACAAAGATAAAGACCGGGAACGGCCGTCTCTACGCCAAGACGCGATTTTCCAACTTGACCGACAGTCTGGCCCAAACCGATAATGGCGCCGTTTTCCACGACAGCAGCATGCAGACCAGCCGGTGACGTCACATGGCGCCACATGAGAGCCTCCTTTAAACCAGGAAGTATTTTCATCGCCGTGTTGACGATGATCTCTTCGAGTCTGTCAATATCGGGGGTCTCATAGGGAATAATCGCACCGGCTGTTATAAGTTGATGGCCCGCGGGCGCGCATTCGGAAGAAAAATTAGATGGCACAGGCATAAAAAGAGGCACTTCATCAGGGAATCTGCCAGCCAAAAGATCCTCCTCGAAACGTTTAGAATCGAGCCCCTCTACGATATGAGTAATGAGTCGTAAATCGGTCACCGAATGCTTCAAAGCCATGCGGACAATGAGCATACTGTAAGAATAAGTCATGTTTTGAACCCGTGAGTACTCCTTCGCGGAAAGTATCCCCGTTGGCAATAAATCGAGAAGGGTCCGGCGGCCATCGGCATTGGAAACAATAACAGGGGCACGGTACTCTGCATCCTCCGTACGGACACCCACTGCCTGGCCGTTTTCGACGATGATTTCTTTCACTTGGCTGCTGGTCCGGAGCACAGCGCCGTTTTCCGTAATCCCATCGGCGAGGGCCTGCGCGATGACCCCGCATCCGCCCACCGGATAGCCGCTGGCCCGCGACTGCGCCTCATGACAGAAGCAGCGGATGAACTCGCCGGCACTGGCCTGGTGATGCGGAACGCAAACATAAATCTTAACGATGTTGTTGAAACACTCCAGGGCTAGCGGATCATGAATTCCCTGCTGGTTCAGGTAAGTGCACAAATCCACGTGGTCCAACTTGTGAGAGTCGGCATCACTCAAGTTGCGAATTTCTTTTATAGCAGACAGGACTGCCGCATATTGCTCATCAGAGATACGTCCCGCAAGACCTTTAGGAAAGGCAAAAATCTCACCTTTATAACTCGTCATGGGACGGACATGTTCCCAACTGATATCGTTTTCCTTACCTAATGTGCGCAAAACAGCACCCAAGGGACCTTTCTCGCTTTGCGAAATAACATGGGCCCCGATATCAAGGGTGAAACCATCGCGCTGGAAGGAAGAAAGCCTTCCGCCCACGACGCTGTTTTTTTCGAGCAGCAAAACCTTTTTGCCCAAGCGGGCACTTGCTACCGCACTAAAGGCTAAACCGCCAATACCGCCGCCGATCACTATAACATCATAGTTCATTCCTCTAATCCTCCTCTTTCCTTGGGCCTACTCAAAGTCAGGTACAGTCTGTTTTACTATCTGCCGGACAGCCATCAGACAGGGTGAAGCGGCCGGAAGTTCCAGCAAAGATCTGCCGGCACGGTCGTAGTCGTTTACAGTCTTGTCTTCCGGAATACAGCCGAAAATTTCCAAACCTATTTTGTCGCTGATTTCCTGTAGTGATTTGTTATCGTCACGGAATCGGTTCAGGATCAAACCAGCCCGCTTCACCTGGATATTGTCCGGAGCCATAGCCACTTTCATGATGGAGTTCGCTGTTTCCAGACTCCGGGCCGACATGTCGGCAACAACCAATAAAACATCGATACTCTTGAGCACTCTGCGGTTAAGCTGTTCAGGCCCGGCCTCACCGTCAATGATTGTGATGTCATAATCCTGAATGAGCGTGTCAATCCCGTATCTTAGCAGGTCATTGACTGCACAAAAGCAACCCGGCTCTTCGGGGCGCCCCATGGCCAATAAATTAAAGCCGCTTCCCGGTGTCAGAAGGCTTTTCATCACTGTCCGCATGGGCTGATCTTCCATCTCGCGTTTCATCTGTTTACTGCCGATGATGTCCTTGCGCATCTCGCTCACAGTTTTCTCGATTTTCATTCCCAGCGTATACGGGAGGCTCATGGCCGAATCGGCATCAATTGCCAATACCCGGCCTTGTAAACGCTCTGTCAGTACTTTAATCATTAGGGTGGCCAACATGGTTTTGCCGGTTCCGCCTTTGCCGGTAACAGCAATAGATTTTATCTCATTCAACAGAATCCGCCTCGCTTTCCCGGAATCGCGATCCACCGTTTCTAACTTAGTGGACCGCGGTAACTTTATTTACAGTTCAGCTTCTCAGTATTTATTTCGCACCCTTACTTTCGATAAGGGTGTCCATATATTCTTTTATTGTTTCTTTAATGGCCTCTTCCGGCTTATACCTGCGGTCTACAGCATCCAGCTCAAAGGTCAGCGTCGGCATGTCGAATTTATTATAGACCATATCTTTAATCAGCTTGCCCGCAGCCCAGGTATGTTTGCACCCCACATGGCCGGCAAAGAAAGCCGCATTGCATTTATAATCAGTAATAGCTGTTTCAACAAGCTCCATCCACGGTTCTACAGGGCCGGAAGCTCCATGTGTCATTGGCGCTCCCAACATTCTCTTGGCGAGTCCGGTATATACCTCCTCCTCATTCCAAGGATCTCCGATCAGGTATGATGCCTGATAGCCAAAGGCATCCATTATCACAACAGCGCCATACTCTTTCTCCAGCCAGTCTAAAATACCCACATTAGACCAGATCATGTTCTGCAGCCACATGATTCTAAACTTTTCCTCACCCTCAAGACAGCCTTCTTTTTTATCGGCCTTGGCTTTACCGGTTTTATACTGAGCCGCCAAGAAACCGATGATTTCCGGACTGCCAACCATCGCGCCGAATAATTCGTTTAAAACCAGCAGCCTTCCCGGCAGCGGACAAGGGATGTGTTGTCTTAACTCGGCAATTTTACCGAGCAGTTCATAAGCCTTGTTTGAGTATTCGATAACTTCGGCCATCCGGTTCCAATCCAGTTTATTCCCGGTCACCTTTTCCAGAAAGGCAACCGCCCCTCTCATTTCTTGGGCGATATAAGCAAAGCCCCGTTCGTCTTTTTTATAGGGCGTATCAATACAATAAGAAGGAACGCCTAAGTAATCAGCCATGGCCGGATAAGCGGTCCTCGTCGAGTCGCAGGGTGCCGATGCATAGATTATGGCATCCGGTTTCTCCATATCGCCAGAGAGAACGGCCCCAATATCGGTTTTATCGAGGCCGCACAGACTGCTAGGCACATACTTTTCAGCGATATCCACATACCTGGCAACCCCTTCCTTCGAAGAAGCAATCCGCGTGGGTATACAATCCAACAGGAAAGGCACCGCTCCAAAAGCATAAATTAGCTCGGGTGGCATATTCGGTCCATGCAATATCAATTTAAGCCCTTTCTCGTGAGCCTGATAAACGCTCTGCCAGTATACTTTCTGTACCTCAAACATCCACAGCCTGTCAGGATATTTTTTTCGTGCATGCTCTACTATACTTTCTGATTGTTCAGACAACTCTTTAAAAAGGTTCTTTTGTTCGCTCACTTAGCTCCCCACCCCCTGAAGCATTTCTATAAAGGCTTCGACCCGGACGCCAACTTGCAGCGAATTCGTCATGATCTCTTCCCGTTCCAGAGCAAGTACGGCAATATTTTCCTTTTTGAATCTTTCTTTCAAAAATAAGTTTTCGCCACCCCACACGTCACAGTTCTTCATCTTCGCAAAGATAATCCCCTCAACATTGTGGCTTTTCACCATATCGATAGTAAAATCGAACAAAGCCTGATGCTGATCCACCATTCGGTGGCAGGTCGGCCGTTTGAGATAGGATGTTGCCAGAGATGTCATCCCATCTCCTTCCAGCACTACCGGTTCCCAAAGGTATCTGCTGCCAAAACACTGAACATCAGTGACGACCATCCCCCCGTTAGCCTCAATGATCTTGATAAATTCCGGATCGTCAAGCGCACTGCCGATAATCATCAGTCTGGCACCGTAAGTGGTCAAGGGCTCCTTACCCTGCGCCTCTTCCAGGTAAGCACTCAAAAGTTCATTGTATTGTTCTTTCGGCATAGACATGGCAGCTAAGAGCATTTTTTGGCTCTGGGCTCCGGTTAGAACTGGCGATCCGTTTCGCCGCAGATCATACAGTTTCCTGATCAGTCTCCGGGTTTCATTGTAAACTTTTACGGAATTTTTTAATTTTTCGTCGGTGATGGCAACACCGGTGAACTTCTCCAGCCCTGCTTTTAATTGGTTCAGTTCCTCTCGATAATAGGAAATAGCCGAATCACTGACCTTCCGCGGAACCGTCAGTGATTGCAGATAAGGCCGCGAATCATTTAGCCTCCAGTTATCATACAAGCGCTGAGAATGCATGCAACCATTGGAAGTTACCACTCCGTCAAGAAAATCATAGGTTCCATTAAATAATAATTCCAGACAAGAACTCGCAAAACTGCAGCTAAAGCTGGTCATCCAGCTCTCGCCCCGACTGTTGTCAGTACAGCCTGTTGCTCTTATACGATACGGGAGTAAACCGGCAGCATGGATTATTTCCTCCGGTACGTGACAGCAGATAGTTCCTATAACCTTCTTGCCCTGTTTCTTCCAGAACTGAACGGCTGGATTGGGCAGATTGGATTCAAGAATTAATTTTTCGTCGCTTTTCATATGTCCTCCAAACCTCTTGGTGTCTAGACCTTAATTTACTGTTTACTTTGAAAGTTTTCAAACAGGCCGCCACGTCTATGTTTATAAGTATATATACTTTTCAGTTATTGATAAATCGGAAAAAGGTACTATTTGGACTGAGTGTGAAGCACTATAAATACCCCGAAAATCGGTTGTGGAAATAATAAAATTGGCCAATATATTTATAAAAGTGTAAAAAGATAAATTAACCTGCACGCCGCAAGAAAACGGGAAAGCTGGATTTTAAAATCCAGCTTTCCCGCAAAAAAATTCGGCAGCTTGTAAAAGTCGGGCTTCCTCCCTGAGAATGCTCAGTTACAGAAAAGTAAAGCTACAAACACTTTTTAAATTAGCTTTTTAAGTTCTTTTATTCACAGGCAGGGACTTTATCTTATATTGTCGAATTATATCGAAAATACAGAAAATAAGTTTATGCGACCATACTGTAATTTATTTTAATTTTTATTTTTCTTTCACGAAATAGACAGGTGATTATTACTTATCAATTTTATTTCAAGTTATTTTATAGTACTTTTGTATTAATTAGAATACACTATATGTCCGATTAATAAAAATATACAGACATAATATACTAATAATACAGAAAATAATATCATTTTATCAGCTTCAAAAAGAATATTATACCAATCCAGATGTACATTACGTGTATCCATCACGTAAAGCATGGCAGGTGATGACTATCAGCTGAAAACAGAAAATCTAGCTTGGAGGACTAAACGTTTAGCCTCATATCTCTGCGTGTTTTATTTGCCAGAATGATCGTTTTCGGGTTATTTTACCTGATCGCTTACACACGTGCTTCTAGTGCAAGCAGTCTCCTGTTTCAATACAAGCAAATGTAACGCATTCATAAAAAACTGACCTTTGAGGTACCCTTTTTATCTTGGAAGGATTAAAAATGCAAAAAAATATTCGAATTTTCGTTTTTTTTTGCATAGTAGGAGGTATATATGAAAAATTCATTGGCTAAACAGGATACCATTCTAGAATTCTTATATGAATTAGATTCTTCCCCCGCTGACTTTGTACCGCATGTGCTTATATTGCTTAACAAATACTTTGGCTTTGAAAAGATTGCCTTTTTAAATTGCAGAGAAATCGATATCTTTGATATTTTTAACGCTAATGAGCCACAGGAGAAAAAACAAAATTTCAAAAATGTTTTAGAAAGTACTTATGCCATCAAGGATTCAGCTTCACTGTTGCAGCAATATAACAACTTCTATTACTCAATGGATTTTATGACTTTTGATAAGATCCCGCCAAAACTGAGTAATCAAAATATTATACTTTCCTCGCAATTGCCCCGCAATGTCATTAATATCAATTATAAACAGTACTTAGAGAGTTTATCCTTGCAATTTTTTTTAGTAACTTATCTGCTGGATGCGAATAATTCCTGTTTAGGAAGAATTGTATTGGCTAATTCAAAGGAAACCGGCAACTTCCAAAAAAGAGACTTACAGATAATGTCTGCTATCGCCAAACATATTTCCTATCGTTATTCCCACTTTTTGAACCGGAAAGCACTTGTTCAAAAACTTGATATCTTGAATAAATGTAATTTCAATATATCTATTGGTATCATCTTATCAGACAGCCAATTTAATGTGGTAGAGTCAAACAAGGCAGCTTCTGAGTACTGTTCGGAAATATTAGAATTTCAAACCAGCACGCAAGACAAAATTATCTATAAAGTATCTAGAAATAGTAAATATCAAGCCCAACAGCAGGTTGTCAATATCGTCACTGACAACCTCATCTCCATTAAAAATAATGCCCAAACGGTTTTCAAAACCTACTGTGCAAATTATGTATGTACTATTACTCCCTGTATTATCCACAATATACACAACAACCGCGAAACTCTTTATTATATATATATATCCAAACAAATTAATTCCGATCGAGACAATCTTGAAAAATTTGCCCAACTGTATAACTTAACTACCCAGGAGCTCTCCATCATACACCTGGTCAAAGAAGGGTGCAGTTCAACTGAGATTAGCCAAAAATTATTTATCAGCAAGCACACTGTAAAGTCACACTTTACAAATATATATAGAAAACTGAATATTTCAGGTAGAGTGTCGCTTTTACACAAACTAACATGTGCATCCAATAAAGCGGAAAACGAATCCCTGTAGTATACCTTGGGGTATACCAGAACTTGAGGACTTAATGCACTTGCCATGGAAACTGTTGTGGCACAAAACACTAAATAGGATGACGAAAACTCCGGTACGATACAGATAACGTACCGGAGTTCACTTTTGCCACTTCACTTGTTTTTTTAAACACTCTGATACTTCTTGTGAGCGAATGAATTGGCTAGGCGGTGCGATTACTTGCCTGCTTTTTTTATCTGCACAGCCTGCCTCAGCCATTGATACCAATTCTCCAGCCCTTCGCCGGAACGGGCCGACAAATCGAAAATCGTGGCTTGCGAGTTGACGCGTTTGAGGTAGCCGTTGCATTCATCCATTTTAAAGCCAAGAATGGGAACAAGGTCTATTTTATTGATCAGGATAACCTGAGCACTCATGAACATCACCGGGTACTTAATGGGCTTGTCCTCCCCCTCGGTGACACTAAGCGCCAACACCCTAAAATCTTCACCAAGATCAAATTCAGCGGGACAAACCAAGTTTCCAACATTCTCGATGAACAGTATGTCCAATTTGTCCAGATCAAAACTTTCCAGCGCTTTCTCTACCATCGGTGCATCCAGATGGCAACCAGCCATGGTATTGATTTGCACGGCAGCAACACCGGTCCGGGCAATACGATCAGCATCATTGGAAGTTTGCTGATCCCCCTCGATAACGGCCATGTTAAATTCGGACTTCAAATCTATTCCCGTCCGCTCCAAAATCGTGGTCTTGCCAGATCCCGGGGAACTCACAAGATTTAATACGAGAACACCGCTATCGGCAAATTTTTGCCGAAGTACCTTAGCTATGCGTTCATTTTCGCTGAAGATACTTTCGGTCACTTGTATGATTCTTGACTGTTCCATATCTATTACGCCTCCTTATAATCTGCTGCTGGAAACTTCTTACATTGCTATGAGCTCTTTAATTTTAAGCTCGCGGCCTGAGAGGATCTCCTGTTGACCACTCGAACAACTCGGACATGTAAACTCCTTCTCGACCACATTGTATGTGGTATCACACTGCTTGCAAACGCCGATGGCCGGTACCACCTCGATCACCAGTTTGCACTGTTCCAGCATAGTGCCATTAATCACAAAAGGATAGCACATCTTGGCGGCGTCAGGAATAACAGCGCTCAACTGCCCAATCTGTAGAACGAGTCTAATCACCTTTGTCGCACCGCTTTTCTTGGCGTGCTTTTCTGCAAGGTGTACAATCTCCATCATGACTCCGGTTTCATGCATAGTATCTCCTCCTTCTCTTAATCAGTCACAGCGCCCGCAATTAGTATATCATATAAATTGCTTCCAGCAGCGGCCAGCCCACTTTATCGTTTAATACGCCAACAGTAACCTATTGCAATATTAAATACCAGTAAAGGCCGCTAGTACTATTAGACCGCATACCAGCCGCCATCTACAGGCATAATATGACCAGTAATATAACTAGCTTCATCAGAGGCGAGAAACAGCGCCGCATAGGCCTGCTCATCCGGAGTCCCTAAACGATTGATAGGAAGATTACCTTGTAAACCGATTTCATTAAGAGCTTTGCCAATCATTTTCTCCCAGCCTTCACCATGCATGGGAGTTGCAACCCCCCCTGGGCAAATGCAGTTAACACGGATGTTGTCTGGTCCTACGTTTGCTGCCATCACTCTGGTCAGGGCAACAATGCCCCCCTTGGTAGCTGTGTAGGCATCGGCATTCTGCACAGCCTTGATTCCATTTTCTGAAGAACAATAAACAATCGCTCCTGACTGCTGGGCAAGCATATGAGGCACGATCGCCTTAGTTACTAAAAAAGTACCGGTTAGGTTGATGCGAATCATCTTTTCCCAGCTTTCCAACGGGAATTCCCATAGTTTTCCATAAACCATGAATTGGTCGGAATGCATGGAACCGCCGGCGCCGGCAAAGTGACACAGAATGTCAATTCTGCCGTATTTTTCGATGGCAGCCTTAGCCATAGCAGCCGTGGATGCTTCTGACGAAACATCTGTTTTCACAAATAGGGCTTCGCCTCCGGCGGCGCGAATTTCAGCCTCCATCGCCTGGCCATTTTTTTCATTGATTTCGGCAATAACAATTTTGGCTCCTTCGGCGGAGAAAATTCTCACGGCAGACTGCCCCATTCCACTGCCGCCGCCCGTAATAATAGCTACTTTGTTATCAACTCTCTTAGACATGTTTTATTCTCTCCCTCTATTTTTTCATTCAAGACTTGAGGTATAAAGCCAACCGCGACGCACAGGCTATGGAAAGCAACTTTGTCCTGGCAGAATCAGCCCGGCTTGTCAAGACAATCGGTGCGCTGGCTCCAACAATAAGGCCGCCAATCTGGCAGGAAGTCATCTGGTTAACCGTCTTATATATGGCATTACCTACTTCGATATTGGGCGCCAGGAGAATATCGGCGTGTCCGGCTACTTCGCTGCCTTTTATCCCTTTATGCTGAGCAGATTCAGCGCTTATCGCCGTGTCAAGCTGGAGAGGTCCGTCTACCAAACAGTCCCTGATCTGCCCGCGTCTGTTCATCTGTGTTAGCAGAGCAGCGTCCAAGGTCGGAGGCATATCCGGGTTAACGAGTTCCACTGCCGCTATACCAGCAACCTTTGGCATCATAACACCCATTGCCCGGGCAACTGTGACAGCATTTTGGATCAACCCGGTCTTTTGCCGCAGATCAGGGTACATCACCATTGCGGCGTCAGTTAAGAACAACAACCGGCCATAGCTGGTTGCTTGGATAATTGTAACATGGCTGAGCATGGATCCGCTTCGCAGGCCATATTCCTTATCAAGCACGGCTTTTAGCAGGTCAGCCGTCTGCAAAAGACCTTTCATCAAAAAGTCAGCCTGCCCATCCCGCACCAATCGGCTTGCACGCAGCGCTGCCTTCGCTGGTTCCTTCTCATTGAGCACCGTAATGTTAGACAAATCCATACTCATTTCGCTTGCCAGCATCCTTATTTTTGCCTCATCACCAATAAGCAGGGGTATGGCAATGCCCTGCTCCAGTGCAGCCAGAACCGCTTCCAGAACCGGTTTGTCCTGTGCTGCTGCAACTGCAACTTTCTTGGGAGACTGCTGTGCAGCTGCGATGATTTTCTCAAACATGATTCCAACACTCCTTAAAGCCATGTTGCTGCTGTATTCGCTATATGTAAACTAAGAGAGGGGTCTCTGGTAAGAAACCCTTCTCTGTTTTCAAATCAATTACCTATTCTTAGTTATAGTTATAGAATCCGCGGCCATTCTTTCTGCCGTAATGGCCTGCTCTTACCATCTTAACCAACAACGGGGAGGGACGATATTTACTGTCACCGGTTTCATGGAAGAGAGTTTGCGCTACCAGCAGCAAGGTATCCAGTCCCACCATGTCGGCCAAGGCAAGCGGACCAATAGGCATGTTGCAACCCAAGACCATGCCCTTGTCAATATCTTCAGCCGTAGCAATTCCCTCGCTTAACACAAATATAGCTTCGTTAAGCATGGGAACAAGGATACGGTTGACACAGAATAACGGGGATTCCTGGACGGCAATGGCTTCCTTGCCAATTTTTTTACCCATTTCTAAAGCCGTCGTAAAAGTCTCGTCAGAAGTGTCATAACCACGAATAACCTCTACTAATTTCATAACAGGCACTGGATTAAAAAAATGCATGCCGACAAATTTATCGCTGCGTCCGGTAGCAGTTCCAATCTCAGTAATACTCAACCCAGAGGTATTGGAAGCAAAAATGCAGTTAGGCTTGCAGATTTTGTTGAGTTCAGAGAAAAGTGCATTTTTTACGCTTGTTTTTTCTATGATTGCTTCAAATAGCATATCCACATCAGCTAAATCGGTTTTATTCGCAGTAGTCGTAATCCGGGCAAGAATTGCATCGGCATTCTCCTGGGTTTGTTTACCCTTGGCAATAGCCTTGTCCTGCAATGCTTGAATATTTTTTTTGCCTTTTTCCGCTATTTCTGTGGTAACATCATAAAGAACGACAGGATAACCAGCGGTTGCAGCAACCTGGACAATTCCGCTGCCCATCAGCCCGGCGCCAATAACTGCGACTTTTTTAATATCTGTTATCATTCTTAATTCCCTCATTTCACCTTTTTATAACTATAGTCCTTAAAAATCAATATTGTTTGACGGCTGTCTCCCTGCGCAATACTGCCAGTGCACCTTCCACCAAGGCCAAGAGTTCGTCTTCGCCTGGACACATATACACCGTTGCCAGTTGTTCGACCCGGTCTTTAATGTAATTCGTAAATAACGTACTGTAAGCAAGCCCGCCAGTTAGAATAATGCCATCCGCCCGGCCACTAAGTACGGCGAACATGGCTCCGATCTCTTTGGCAACCATGTAGGCCATGGTCTCTACAACCAGGGCAGCGTAGGAATCGCCGGCGGCGATCATTGCTTCGGCCTTACGCAGATCACTTGTGCCAATATGCATTTGCATGCCGCTTTTTTTCACAATCAAGTCCATGATTTCTATTTTGCTGTAAGACCCCGAATAACACATTTCTATGATAGGAAATAAAGGTACCCCGCCTGACCTTTCCGGAGTAAACGGCCCCTCGCCAGCGGCAGCAGAGTTTACATCAACAACTCTGCCATCAAGGTGAGCTCCCACCGAGATACCTCCGCCCATGTGGGCAACGATCAAACGGCTTTCCTCATATCTCTTACCAAATTCTTTACATACACGCCTCGCAACAGCTTTGGAGTTAAGAGCATGGAATATGGGTTGCCGCTCAATACCTTTAATACCTGTCAGCCTGGCTTGCGGGCACAATTCATCCACAGTAACAGGATCAGCAATGAAGGAAGGGATCCCCAGACTGTCACCGATCTCCCGGGCGATAATACCAGCCAGCGAGGAAGCATGAATGGTGGCTGGCTCCTTGCTAAGATCTTCAATCATTTTATCGTTAATCGCATAGATGCCTGATTCCAGTGGCTTGATAATGCCGCCACGGCCTATCACGGCAGCCAATGACGACAATTCGCTGCCTGCTTCCTTAACAAACTTTAAAACTAATTCAGTACGCAACTTTTTTTGATTCTTTATAGAGCCGCATGCTGCCAATTCCTGATAATCATGACGGATGGTGCTTTCGGCAATACACTTTTCATTCTCAAAAATGCCGTTCTTGGTTGAAGTTGCTCCGGGATTTATAGCCAATACACGAAAAATCTTATTGTTCATGCTATATCCTTCCTGCTATTCCCCTTTGAATACCGGTTTCCGCTTTTCCAGAAAAGCTCTAGCCCCTTCTGTTTTGTCATAGGACTCGCATATGTCGCCAAAATTAGCAGTTTCCAGCGCAATGGCATCTTTTAGATTCATATTTATTCCCTGGTTGATAATCTCTTTTGCTGCTCTTACTGCGACAGGACCCGCCTGGGCAATCTTCAGTGCGATCTTCATCGCATCTTCAAGTGCTTTGCCCTCTGCCGCTAGCTGTTCGCAAATTCCAATGCGATAGGCTTCTTCCGCGTTGATTCTTTCGCCGCTGAATATTAATTTTTTGGCCATTCCCGTCCCGATTAAACGCGGCAGCCGTTGCGTTCCCCCATAGCCCGGGTATATGCCCAGGGTTGTCTCGGGAAACCCTAATGTAACATTTACAGCCATGACCCTTATATCACAGGCTAAAGCCAGTTCCATCCCGCCGCCAAAGACAAATCCGTTTATGGCGCAAATAACAGGGCGGGGAAAGTGATCGATTTTTAAAAATACATCATTGCCCCTTTGTGTAGCTTGTACTCCACCCTTCCTGTCCCAAGCGGCAAACTGATTGATATCCCCACCGGCAATAAAGGCTTTGGGGTTTTCGCTGGCGATGATTACGGCCCGGATGTCTTCATTTTGCAATCCGTCAAATGTATTCTCAAGTTCGTTTAAGGCCTGTTGATCTATTGAATTGACGGGAGGATTATTCAATATAACGGTGGCTATTTTGTTTTCAATTTTTAACAGCACTTTACTATTTGGCATTTTTTCATCCTCCTTATACTACAGTGCTTCAATTACGACCGCCATTGCAGGTCCGCCGCCAGCACATAAAGAACCGCAACCATATTTCTGGCCTCGCCGCTTCAATTCAGAATAAGTGGCCATAACAAGCCGTAAACCGGTGCTGCCTACAGGGTGGCCCAAAGCAATCCCGGAGCCGTTGGCATTTACATTATTCATATCCAGCTTAAGCTCTCGGCAGCAAGCCACTGCCTGGGCAGCAAAAGCTTCGTTGATCTCATAGTAAGTGACATCGTCCCTCTTCAGTCCTGCCTGGTCTATTGCCTTAGGAATTGCATAAACAGGGCCAATACCCATAATACTTGGGTCAACGCCTACCGTAGTTGTGGATTTGATCTTGAACAGCGGTTTTAATCCCAGCTCCACTGCCATTCCCATGGACATAACTACAAATGCTGTGGCCCCGTCGTTTAAACCGGAAGCATTACCGGGGGTAACTGTTCCGTCCTTTTTGAAAGCCGCGGGCAACTTAGCAAGTGCTTCCATAGTTGTGGCCCGGGGATGCTCATCAGTATCAACAACTACAGTGCCCTTTTTGCTTTTAATTTCTACGGGAACGATCTCGTCTTTAAAATTGCCGACGGCAATCGCATCAGATGCACGCTGCTGACTGAGGAGGGCGCATTCATCCTGTTCCTGGCGGGTAATGTTATACTTCTCGGCTACGTTTTCAGCAGTTATCGCAATATGCTGGCCGTTGAATGCATCAATCAACGCATCATGCATTAAGCCGTCTTCCAGTGTGCAGGCACCCATCCGTACGCCTTTTCTCATTTGCATTTGCAGGAAAGGAACATTAGACATGCTTTCACAGCCACAAACCAAAGCAGCTTTTGTTTTTCCCAAAATAATCTGCTGAGTTGCAATTTCCAATGCTCGCATACCGGAAGCGCATTGCTGTTCGATTGTGGCCGCGCCACCTGCGGCAGGGATTCCAAGTCCGATTTGTACCTGTCTGGCCGGATTTCCTTTTAGTCCCTGTTTGTAAACCATGCCTACCAGTACTTCATCAATTACCTGGGGTGAAACATTAGCGCGTTTTATGGCCTCTTGACCAACTATCTTCGCAAGTTCAACCGCAGTCAAACTAGATAAGCTTCCTAAAAAATTACCTATTGCCGTTCTTGCCATACCTACCACAACAACTTCACGGTGTTGTACTGCATTTTTGCACATGTTATAGTTTCCTCCTAATTTTTTTTCAAAAGCAATTATACTTTACATATAAAATTTTAAACTATTCAGTTTTTCTTTTAAATCGCCTTAATGTGTTGTCTAGGGCTACCCTTTTATATAAATAAAATCATACTTTTTTCTCTTTTCAGGGTTACAGCGCCTACTAGCTTTTCCGGCAAACAGCCGCCTGAAGACATTTAAAAACTATTTAATGTGTACCTGTCTGAGTTTTTTTGTTTCACGTACATACATAAACTTAGTCTTGGATGCAGTAGGTTTTACTTGGGAAATAATATTGTATGCACACCTTTTGGCATTTTTCGGACTAACAGATTCTAGTGTTATCCGTTTCAATTCAGTGTCGCCGCTTATTAACATAATTTGATATAGAACCTCATATACTTTCATGTGCTTCATCTCCTGTCAGAAACTCATATTGGCGCTGGTTCGTATTACCCACGAAAGCAGCGCAACCTATTTAATAGAAATTATGTATAAGGGGCTATGGATAACTTATCTCTAAGTGTCCCCACAGCCCCTGTTTCTTTATAGGTCGTATGGATTAGGATTTACCCTGTTTTCTTTTTAGCTTCTATGCGCGCTGCTCTTTCCGCTCTGTATTTGACTGAATCCATGATATACTCCATAGCGCTATCTGGTGCAGGAATATCTCTTACCTTCACCATATGAATGGCGTCAAAGTCACAGTGAACTGTGCAGATACCGCAACCCATGCATAATTCGGGATTGACAACAGCTTGACCGCAGTTAAGGCATCTTTGAGTTTCCTTACGAAGTTGTGCTGCCGTAAAGGTTGCCGTCAAATCCTCGAAGGTGCGGGCTCTGGCTGCTCCTACCGCTTTGCCTGACTTCTGCCGTGGCAGGCGGTCATAACCACCGACATCCACTTTGTCTTTGTTAATGGATACGAATTTGGCATCACGGCCAAGGGTCAAATTGTCGCCGCGTAAATAACGCTGAATAGAGATAGCGGCTTGCTTGCCGGCAGCTATCGCATTAATAGCAAGCTGCGGTCCGGTTACGGCATCGCCGCCGGCGAAGATGTCCGGTTGATCTGTCTGATAGCTTAACTCTGCAACTTGCATCGTATTGCGCGGGGTCACTTTGCAGGCAGTACCGGCAGTTAAGCCGGCCCAATCAATAGTTTGTCCGATCGCAACAAGAATGGTTGTTGCTGCCACTGTCTGGGTGTCGTTCTCGTCAAATGCCGGACTGAATCTGCCTTCTTCATCGACACAGGATATACATTTTTTAAACTCTATACCAGTGACTTTGCCGTCCTGCTGGAGGATGGCTTTGGGACCCCAGGATGGATTGAGAACAACGCCTTCTTCAAGAGCTTCAGCCAGTTCATCTTCCCATGCAGGCATCTCTTCACGGCACTCCAGGCTAAACATATTCACAGATTTAGCACCAGACCGGATTGCAGCTCTGGCTACGTCAATAGCCACGTTACCGCCGCCGATTACAATAACATTTCCGCTCAGGTTGCAACCGGGTCTACCATAATTGACATTTTTGAGGTAATCTACGCCAGGAATAACGCCTGCGAGCTCTTCGCCTGCAAGACCAAGTTTTCTGCTCTTTTGTGCACCAACTGCGAAGTAGAAAGCCTTGAACCCGTCAGCACGCAACTGATCGAGGGTGAGGTATTTACCTACTTCGACTCCGGTTACGAACTTAACACCTAAATCTGCAAGAACTGCAATCTCAGCATTGATCGTATCTTTATCCAGACGGAAGCTAGGAATTCCCAGTGTGAGCATGCCACCCAGAACCTCTTCTTTTTCATATACGGTAACCTGTAACCCCTGAATAGCCAGGTAGTAAGCAGCAGACAGGCCTGCAGGGCCAGAGCCGACTACAGCCACTTTCATACCAACAGTCTCAGGACTTGCCTTGATCTCAGGTACAAAACGAGCTCCGCTCTCAAGTTCCTGATCGGCGATGAAACGTTTGATCGCATCAATAGCTACCGGTTGGTCAACCTTGTTACGGGTACATTCTTTTTCACAAGGAGCAGGGCATATCCGACCACAGACTGCAGCGAATGGGTTATCCTGCTTAATGAGCTTCAGTGCCTCGCTGTATTTTCCTTCAGATGCCATTTTGATATATCCCTGTACGGAAATGTGAGCAGGGCATGCTGTTTTACATGGGCTCGTACCACCTTCAGCAACAAGGGGACGATTGCGATAGTTGGGATCCCACCGGTCTCTTAACCAGGTTGTATCAGCTGGATCATCAGCATTCGGATCGCGAGGAGTCCATTGGGTTGCAGGATCGGTCAGGCTGGTACCAAGCTTTACGGCCTGCCAGATACAAGCTTCCGCACATTCACCGCAGCCTACGCACTTTTCAGGATCAACTTCAGCACAGTAATTGGTTCTGGTAGTACCGCCGCCGTCATGTAACTTCTGCTGGGTGACGCCACGTGTCGTCAGGCAGCAGCAGCCGCAGCAATTGCAGACATATTCAGAAAACCCTTTATCAAAGGAGAAAACATGGTGAACAAGTCCTTCTTCTTCGACCTGTTTGACGATCTTTAATAACTCTTCCTTGGTGACGCTACGACCGCGTCCGGTTCTTACATAGTAATCGGCATAGTCACCAAACAGCATACAAGTTTCCAGCATGTGGCCGCATCCTTCGCCCATCTGCCTTTTCATTGACCGGCACAGACATGGAGCAACAGCATATTTGTCAGTAGCGTTGATAAAGGTCATCAGTTCTTCATAGGAAGCGCTTTTGCTGTCAGCTTCGATGGATTCCTGTACCGGAACAATACGCATGGTGCCAACAGACAGGTTAGGATACTGACCTTCAGCCAGATCATAGTAATATTCTTCTAGTAAGTCGACCATTTCTTTATCAAGGGTCCTTTTATTCATTTGGAATTCCAGAATGCCAGGAGCGATAGGAACTAGCTTGAAGGTACGTTTACCGTCTCTAATAATATCAAAGATAACGCCACCGTCTACCAATTTATCCAAAACGGGTATTATTGCTTCGGCTTTCTTTCCTAATTTAGCAGCAAGTTCCTCGGCAGTAGTTTCCACCGGCGTCAAAGCCAGTGCAATCTTGGCATCTTCATCATTCATAAGCCGGCGAAGAATCCTTACAAAGGGTGCATCCGGCTTATTGGGCAGAGCCCACGGTGTTTGAAACGCCTCATCAATGTAATCGGCAAATTTGACTATGTAATCCAAAATACCTACCTCCTTAAAATATATTAAGACATCTATTGTCTCAATAGCATAAATATCTGTGGCTGAACTATTTTTGGGCTACATCGATAATTACTTTTACATCATTGATTTTGCGGTTGTTAATATCCTCAAAAACTTGCGGAACTTCATCTAATGTTACAAACCTTGTAGCATATTTTTTAACATTAATCCGGCCTTCGGCAATAGTTTCCATTGCTCTTAAGAAATCGGTTCTGGTGTAAGCATATATCGGCAGTATTTGTACTTCACCAAATAAAGCGATTGACAAGGGTACGTTCGTATCAGTAGGAGAACCGCCGACAAGGATGACTTTCCCTTTCCTTTTGACAACTTTAAGCGCAGTTGTTACAGCAGGCGCCGCCCCGGAGCATTCAAATACCCTATCGAATCCTGCCCCGCCTGTATATTCCATTAATTTTTCCACACAATCTTCTTTTGCATCAAAAATAGCGTCAACATCGCCCATAGCGAGTGCTTTTTTAGCTTTTTCCATATTTGCTTCGACCAATATGACTTTGGAAGCTCCAGCCAATCTGGCATAATTTGCCGATCCTAAGCCTAAAATTCCGCCACCGATAATACAAACTTTATCGCCGATTTTAATATTGGCGGTATTAACGGCATGAAGGGAGGTTGCAATTGGTTCTACCATGGCAGCTTCTACCGAACTAACATGGTCAGGCACTTTGATTGCTGCCGCCGGTACGCAAATAGCAACCTCCCCAAATCCCCCCATTAATAACGGTGTGTTGAAGCATACATTGCGGTGGCCTGCCTGGCATAGATCACATTTCCCGCACCCCATTGCTTCAGAGGTAACTCTGTCGCCGGCTTTTAAATCCTCATTAGCACCAGGATCCAATACTGTGCCACAATATTCATGACCTAGTATTGTGCCTTGCATCGTATCACCGATATCATACCAGAAGTGCGTTTCACTGCCGCAGATCGCTGTTTTTTCGACTTGGATCAAAACATGATAGCCATCTGGCTTTGGTGCTTCAACAGTATGTACTGCCAGTTTGTGGGTACCTTCTAAAACGACTGCTTTCATTGTTCTTCTCCTTTAGATGGCCTATTTTACGATATCTCTGATTGCAGCAGTTATGGAAGCAATGGTCGGGAAGATATGCGGTTCCACATCGCCCATGCCCACACTGATATCAGCTCCGGCAACCCGTTTAACCGGCTTTTTCAGGTCGGCAAAGCATTGCTCCGTGATTGCTGAAGCATACTCGCCGCCGATGCCGCCTGTTAAAGGATGCTCATGAACGACAATGACTCTGCCGGTTTTCCTGGCCGATGCCACGAAAGTTTCAAGATCGAATGGCAATATAGTTCTCGGGTCGATCAGTTCAACACTGATGCCGTCTTTTTCGACTTCTTTAATTGCCGCTTCTGTATAAGTTCTCATCAACTGGCCGGCAATTATCGTTACATCTTTGCCTGCTTTTACTACATCCGCTTTTCCCAGCGGAATGGTGTAATCGCCTTCCGGCACTTCGCCTTTTTTGCCGTACATCACCTTATGTTCCAGGAATAAAACCGGATTGTCGCTGCGAATGGCAGACTTCAGCAGGCCTTTGTAATCGGCAGGTGTCGACGGGCTAACAATAGTCAGTCCCGGAGCATTCATCATCCAGCCTTCAACACAATTGGAATGTTGCAAGCCAAAGTGCCCGCCAGCACCTTGCGCAGCCCGGAAAACGACCGGCACTTTTGCCGTCCCGCCGGATACATAGCGTATTTTTGCAGCTTCCATAACAATAGCATTGAACGCAAGGCTGCAAAAATCGGCGAACATTAATTCCACTACCGGTCTTTTGCCGGCCACGGCGGATCCAACTGCCATAGCGCAAAAACCAGCCTCAGCTATTGGGGTTTCAATAACCCGTTCTTCGCCAAATTCTTCAATAATGCCTTTCGTTACGCCAAAGCATCCGGCGCACAAGCCAATATCTTCACCCAGTAAATAAACGTCTTTATCTCTTGTCATTTCTTCACAGAGAGCTGCATTAATAGCCTGTGATATAGATTTTTTACTCATGATCTCACCTCCAAATTACTTTGCGTAAATTTCCGCGAAAATTTTATTAGGCTCAAGTATATCTGCGGCAGTCTTGTCTGGTTCAGCCAAAGCTGCGTTAAAACCATCATACAAGAGCTTTCTTTGTGCTTCATCAATAGCATCTAATTCTTCTGCAGTTGCAATTTTACGGTTCAGCAAATGATTTCTGCACCATTTGAGGCAATCGGTATTCATCCTGGCATCTTGTACTTCAGCCAGATCACGATACAATTGCGGATCGCCGACAAAATGCCCGGCCCATCTAACAGTTTTAAATTCGATAAATTGAGGTTCTCCCTTGCGAGCCTTGTCCATGGCCTCCTGCATAACTGCTTTTACCAGGAAAACGTCATTGCCGTCATACGAAGCAGACGCTAAGCCAAAGCCTTCTCCTCTTTTCGCCAAACTACTGAGAGCGTTGATTTTTTTGCTCGGCATAGACATGCCCCAGCTATTATTTTGAACATACCATACAACAGGCAATTTCCAAGCGGCAATCATCGTCAATGCTTCCGCAATAACGCCTTCGTTCAGTGATCCGTCGCCGCAGCCGATAACTACGCAGCCATCTATTTTGTCAAGCTTATAATTAAGGGCAATACCTGCACCCATGGCCTGCGACTGACCCAGTAAAGCAGAATACGGGCCTGCTTTTTTTGCAGGTACACAGTAATGGGTATCGCCCGCCATACCACCGTTAAAACCATTTGGCTTGGCAAGCATTTCAGAAATAAATGCATGCTGGCCAAAATATCTGGCAAGCATGGGGCGGCTCCTATGTTCAGGTACAATCCAGTCATTGGGGCCTAACGATTCAAAAACACCTACTCCTACTGCTTCATCGCCGGTGCCAAGATGATGGAAGCCTCCTGCAATGCCTTTCATTACATACTCTTCACAGATTTCTTCAAACAACCTTGAATAGGTCATAAATTCATAGGTTTTTAAATATTCCTGCTTTGAATACTCCATGAATATTCCCCTCCTTATTTTTAAAAAATTTGTTAATTTGACCAAACTTGCGCTTGATTACAAAGGCAGATATTGTTCTGGGTCTTTTAATATAGCAATAAACTCGTTCCAAAATCTTCCTACCGGAACGCCTTGAATAAGGGCATGATCAATTGTTAAGGAGAAATACGCTGTCGGCCTTACAATAATCTCCTTATTCTCATTACAGGCTGGCTCATAAAAGATATTGCCGACTCCCATAATAGCCATCGCCGGGAGATTCAAAATGGGAGTAAATGCCCCAACCTCATACATGCCCAGGCTGGATAACGTAAATGTACAGCCCGACATATCCTCTTTTGTAAAGGTTCCTGCTGCTACCTTCTGGCTCAAAGTTTTCAATTCATCCGCAATTTGAGAGATGCCTTTGTTTTCAACATTTTTAATTACAGGCACATATAGTAAGTCCTTTGGCCCCCCTGTTCCGATTCCGATGTTGATTGATTTATACATAATAATCTTTTTATCTGTAGAGGTGCAATTCAATGTAGGATCTTTCTGCAGTATCACTGATACCAGTTTGGCAAATAAAGCCGTATAACTAATTTTATGGCCTGCTGCCTTTAATTTTTCTTTATATTCCACAAGCTTGGTAAGATCCGGTTTTATAAAGGAACTAGCTTGCGCTGTTGTCTGCAGGCTTTCTGTTAAATTCACTTTAATTGCTTTACGTGCCCCCGTGATAGGCAGTGTTTGCCATATCTCCTTCCCATCCTCGGTAATTGTACCAGGAGTTAAAGATTCCATATTTATTAACCTCCAAAAGTCATTTAGTCTTCTATGATCGTTGCAATTACAGTACCGATTGGAGCCTCATCACCTTCTTCAACTAGAATCTTATCTATCGTGCCATCAGTGTAACATTCCAGCATATTGGTTATTTTCTCTGAAGATATTTCGCATAGTGCCTGGCCTTTAGTCACTTTGTCCCCTTCCTTTACATACCATTCACTAATTTCCCCAGACTCCATGGTCATGCCAAATTTGGGCATCTGAACATTATACATCTTCGAATCCTCCTATAAACTTCAATTAATCGTTCAATGTATGTAGCTTTAAAAAACCTCAACATTTGCTTCAATTTTATCTTTATAGTTTTTGACTATCAATTACCATGGGGTTCAATAAAACTAATGATTTTTTGTAATATAATGAATACTATTTTCCTATTGATTTTGTTTTATTTTTATGGCATAATTTTATATTTATTATCAAAATACAAACTGAGCTCTATTTACTGGACAGTAGAAGTAGTTATTACTTTAACCACTTAATAATAGTTGCCCCCCAGGTAAGCCCACCCCCAAAGCCCGCTAATGCGATTATATCGCCATTTTGTATTCTACCATCTTTAACGCCTTCATCTAAAGCGATTGGAATCGACGCAGCCGAAGTATTGCCATATTTATCAACATTAACGATTACCTTATCCATTGGCAGGCCTAAACGTTTAGCAGCCGATTGGATAATTCTCAGGTTAGCCTGGTGGGGCACAAGATAGGTGACGTCTGTCGGAGATAGCCTGGCATTAGTAAGAGCTTTATTTAGGGTTTCACCCATTATTTTTACTGCAAATTTAAAGACTTCATTACCATCCATATGAATAAAGTGCAGCCTGTTTGCCACGGTTTCCGCGGATGCAGGCTGACGTGTTCCACCTGCAGGCACTAGCAGAAGGTCGCCACCGCCACCGTCCGCGCCCAAGTCCATACCGAGAATTCCATAACCTGACTTTGTTTCGCCTAGTACGACAGCACCTGCTCCATCACCAAATAAGATAGCGGTATTCCGATCCTCCCAGTCAGTAATTGTAGATAGGGTTTCTGCACCAATTACGAGTACTTTTTTATAAGTGCCTGCTTTTATAAATGTACTGCCGGTAATAAGGCCATATATAAAACCTGAACATACTGCGGTGAGATCAAAAGCAACCGCATTAATCGCTTGAAGATTCGCTTGCACTAGGCAGGCGACAGACGGAAAAAGCAGATCTGGTGTAACAGTCCCAACAATAATAAGATCAATCTCTGCGGCGTGGACTCCAGCATCCAAGAGTGCCCTGGCAGCGGCTTTTGTGGCTAGTTCGGATGTAGCCTCGCTTTGCTGTGCAATACGTCGCTCATGGATACCAGTGCGCTCAACAATCCATTTATCTGACGTATCAAACATTACCTCCAACTGCTGGTTGGTAACAATTTTGTCCGGCAAATATGAACCTACGCCTAAAATTCCTATAGATCGTTCGTTCACTTAACCTCCTCCTCCATACCGCTTGCGTTGTATTATAGCAGGCCGCTGTTTGCATTGCTCCAGCAAAATTACTCTTAACACAAATCAAGCCACACACTATGGTTATCAGGATTATAATAAATTTACAATTATAATAGTACGCTTATTATCGGTTATAATAAATCGGAAAAAAGTACTATTTTAGTAACGAAAGGCTATTTAAATTACCCCTTAATGTTCGAAATCCTTATGATGATGCTGTAGCAGAGTCATTCCATGAAAACCTTAAAGACGGAATTAGTACGAAACAGCGGAATCTTTACAAGTAGGGAAGTAGCTAAAAAATCCGTCTTTAAAATTACATCAAGATATTTGACAACAGGCAGAGAAAACAAACTGCCTTGGGGTACCTATCCCCAAGGCAGTTTGACCAGCAAATTTAGTCCATTTTAACTTCTACGTGTCTACTAAACGAGGTTCATTCCAAGTTATTCTTCACTACTGCTTTTATTAGGATAACTGGAGCTGGTTTTGCGGTTAATAAACAGCTGTCCCTTCGAGTCGATGCCGGCATAGGTTACCTCGGACAGATCGCTGATGTTCCTGGCCGCTAATTGTTGTTCCAGCCAGGCCTGAGAGTAGTTGTGCTTATGTAAATTCTGTTCAATGACTGCTCCGTCCATGATTAGTTCCACCGGGAACGAGGGGTCAGGCAGATGCAGGCTGACATCGCTTTTGGTCACAGGCTGATAGTCCGCTTTTTTGATAACACTTAAATCACCGGTAATTTCCAGAATCGCGTATTGTACTTCGGCGGGATCAAAAACGCCTTGTTGGCGCAGATGTCCACTCAGCTCGTCAATATCATACCGCAGAGTCCGCATGTTTTCTTCAATAATACGTCCATTCTCAATCACAATCGTCGGCGAGCCGTCAATTAGTTTCCGGAGCGGACGGCTTTTGATGGTAATAAGTGACAGTACATAGGTTAAGACGACAAACAGGACCATATCATAATAATGGTTCCACACCTTATCCACATCGGCGGCGGCAATATTGGCGGCCAGGGAACCGATTGTTATTCCGCTTACATACTCATAGAAGGTTAGCTGCCCGACCTGCGTTTTGCCAAGAAACCGGGTAAAAACCAGCAGGCTTAAGAATACCAGCGTAGTTTGCCAGGTATCACGGATATACTCCTGCCATTCCATAATTATCTTCCTCCTTTGCCTACTCTATCTGTATAGCTTTCACATAGCTCGCGCTTTTATCATTCCCAAAAATTAGAAATGAATGAATTGCATTAAATTCCCCGCTAACTGAAATAATAGATTGGTAAATGGAGGTAATGCCATGACAGTTGCTTCGCAGGTCAAACAAACACTAGCCAGTCTGAAAGGCAGCCAGGGTACGTTAAGACTGTATGCCCTCCAGGCGGGCAATGAGGAAACCATGTCTGCCTATCATGAAGCGGTAGATGCTCTGGATGCCGTTATCCATGATCTGGAGAAAAGACTGCAGACGTTGGAGTATCAGGAGCCACAATATAAAGGCAATTAGTAGGAGATAACAATATGCAGGCATGGCTACAGGTTCTATTCAGCTCAATTTCCGTATTCTTGCTGTCCCTCTTCTTAATCAGAGTCATGGGCAAACGGAATATCGCCCGCCTAACACCGTTTCGGTTTGTAAGCTATATCGTAATCGCGGTAATTGCCGCCTTACTGTCATTAAATGCAATCCCCAACCCGGCCTTTGGCCTGATTGCGCTCGGCGTTTGGGTTTTCTTTCCCGTCGCCCTGGAGTATTTGTCTGTAAAAAGCAAATGGCTGCATGATCTTATTAACGGGCAAGAGACGGTGTTGATCAAGCAGGGAAAAATACTGGAAGAAAATCTGCTGCAGGCAAGGTTAACCGGGGAAGAGCTGCTGCGGGAGCTGCGTTCTAAAAATGCCTATAATCTGGCCGATGTGGAATTTGCGGTCATGGAAGACACCGGCGAAATTAATGTCCTGCTGAAAGCCGGGAAACAGCCGGTAGCGGCTGCCGCTGTAGGGATAAAAACAGCTCCGCTGGCCGAGCCGCAGACCGTGGTCCTTGACGGCACCATATTAAATGAATCCCTGTTTGCTTTGGGCCTTAACCGGGAGTGGCTTGGCACCCAGTTGGAGACAAGGGGCGTATCACTGGATAATGTGTTTATCGGTCAGGTCGATGCTGCCGGCGATTTATACCTGGATCTGTTTGATGATTCTATCCAGCTCCCTCAGCCCGAGGTCAGAGAAATGCTCTACGCGAATCTTGAAAAATCCCAGGCTGACCTCACAACCTTCGCCTTGGCGACCCAGGATGAAGCGGCTCAGAAAATGTACGCCAACCATGCCGGCCGGCTGGAGCAGCTTATGGAAAAACTGAAGCCCTATTTATTGCGTTAAGGAGGTGGATTATATTGTCAAGCAGTAAAAGGAAGAATCTAACCCCCGCCCAGCAGCAGTATCAGGACTTTGCCCGGGCCAGGGAGCCACAGCGTCCGCTACTGGCAAACTGCCTCCGGGCGTTTGTCGCCGGCGGCCTTGTCTGTACGCTCGGTCAGGGAATACAGTGGTTTTTCATGACCTATTTTAACTTTGATGAAAAGACAGCCGGTGATCCAACCGTTGCGGTTCTTATTTTGATCGCAGTGCTGCTTACCGCGCTTGGCGTATACGATCACATTGCCCAATGGGCCGGTGCCGGCACTGCCGTTCCGGTTACCGGCTTTGCCAATACGATCGCATCGGCCGCGCTTGACCACAAAAGCGAAGGGCTGGTATTAGGCGTCGGCGGCAATATGTTTAAAATCGCCGGCCCGGTTATTGTTTTTGGCGTCTTTTCCGCTTTCATTGTCGCAATTATTAAAGTACTCATCACGGAGTTAGGTGGAATGTGAATGCTGCAAGGTCATCAAACATGGGTTTTTACCACAAAACCGGTAATCATTGGCTCAGCCGCTATCGGCGGGCCGTTTGAAGCCGCAGGCAATTTAGCGGACGATTTCGACCTGCTTCACGGCGATATCTGGCTTGAACAGGACAGTTATGAACAAGCAGAGAAAAAATTTTTGGAACAAGCCTGTGAGACGGCAATTAAAAAAGCCGGACTCAAAAAAGAGGATATCCAGTTTTTCCTCAGCGGTGATCTGATTAACCAGATTATGCCCAGCAGCTTTACTGCCCGTACCCTGGCCGTTCCTTACCTGGGTATCTATGGGGCCTGCTCCAGTTCGATGGAAGGTCTTTCCTTAGCCTCGCTGATGATTGACAGCGGCTTCGCCAAGACCGCCCTGGTGGGGACGTCCAGCCATAACGCCGCCTGTGAAAAGCAGTACCGCTATCCTACTGAGTATGGCGCCCAGAAACCGCCCACTGCCCAGTGGACCGTTACCGGCGCCGGCGCCGCCGTTGTTGCCGGTCAGGGCACCGGCCCCCGGGTGGTCGCGGCAACGATTGGACGGGTGATTGATATGGGGCTGTCCGACCCCTTTAACATGGGAGCAGCCATGGCGCCGGCAGCAGTGGATACAATCGAGGCTCATTTCCGGGATATGAACTTGACCCCGGATCACTACGACCTCATTGCGACCGGCGACCTGGGCCGGGTAGGTCACCGCATCGCCGGCGATTTGCTCACAAAACATGGCCTGGCCATTCCGGTGGAAAAATTAACTGACTGCGGTCTTTTGATGTATAAAGAAAAGCAGCCTGTTCTCGCCGGCGGCAGCGGTTGCGCCTGTGTTGCCACAACAACCTTCGGCCATTTTTTAAACAGGCTGCGCCGCGGTGAACTGAACCGGATTTTAGTGATAGCGACCGGTGCTTTGCTCTCGCCGATGTCTTACCAGCAAAAAGAGTCCATACCCTGCATTGCCTATGCAGTAGCAATAGAAATGTAACCTAGGAGGCTTACGTTTGGAGAAGTTTATTCTGGCATTTATTGTTGGCGGCGCCATCTGTGTGCTGGGCCAGCTCCTGATGGACGGGCTGAAGTTGACGCCGGCCCATACCATGGTAACCCTGGTAATAACCGGCGCCGTTTTAGGCGGTTTCGGTCTCTATGACGACCTAGTTAAATTTGCCGGCGCCGGAGCTTCTGTCCCCATCAGCAGCTTTGGCAATCAATTAGTCAAAGGAGCCCTCCAGGAGGCGGAGAAAAGCGGCCTTGTCGGCGTATTGACAGGTATTTTTAAAATTACCAGCGCCGGTATTTCGGCGGCGATCATTTTCGGCTTTTTAGCAGCGTTGCTCTGCAAGCCGAAAGGATAGCGGGAGAGCCTTTAAAGGAGGTGAAGAAATGACAGTAGGCACACAAATGACGCAGGCTATCGCCACCGTGCAAAGCGCGGCGGCGTCAATGAAAACCTTCTCATTGGAAACGCAGGACCAGCAGGCCAAACAAACCTTCGAGCAATTGGCGACAACCCTGGATAATGCGGTCGAAACCTTAAAAAGCAGACAAAAATATGTGGAAAATCAGGAACCTCAATACCAACAACAGTAATCTCTTCGCAAAACAAATAGAAACATGACCTTTCCCAAGCACCGGGAAATGATCATGTTTCTATTTGTTTACTAACAGTTATATGGCTCTTACTGTATCTTTACGCGATAGCCTCTTTAGCCCCCAGCTTGGCTTCCTTAATTGGCAGATTAACGGCCGCAGCCAAAACGGCGAGCACCATATCGGCGTACCACATCCACTGGTAGTTGCCAGCATGGGCCATAGCCAGCCCTCCCAGCCAGGCGCCGAGGAAGCCGCCGATTTGATGGGTCAGGAGCGTCAGGCCAAATAAAGTGGCCAGGTAGCGGGTACCAAAAAGTTTGCCCACCAGCCCGGCTGTCGGCGGCACGGTAGCCAGCCAGGTGAAGCCCAGCCCGGCGGCAAATATATAAAAGGTAAGCGGGGTCTTCGGCGCCAGCAGATACATGACAATCATTACCGCCCGGCTGGCATACATGACCGCAAGGATATACTTCATGCGATACCGGGTGCCCAGCGCCCCGGCCAGGAGGCTGCCGGCTATATTAAACAGGCCGATAAGCGCCAGCGAAGCGGCGGAGACGCTGGCGGTATGGCCGCATAAAGCAACCTCTCCCGGCAAATGGGTCACCAAAAAAGCCACATGGAAGCCACAGGTGAAAAAGCCGGCATGCAGGCATAAATAGCTGGGGTTGCGCATGGCCTGGCAGACTTGCTGATATAAGCCCACCGCCGGTGCCTGAGCGGCCGCGGCCTGCACGGCCGCCGCCGAGCCACGGCACAGCACCGAGGCCAGGGGAATTGACAGCAGGGTTGTGGCCGCCATCGTCAGGATAGCCGCTACCCAGCCAAACATACTGATAATGGCCTGCAGCAGCGGGGCAAATACAAACTGGCCCAGCGAGCCGCCGGCGTTAATAAAGCCGCCGGCAAAAGCGCGTTTGTCCGCAGGCAGCTGCCCGGAAGTCGCGCCAATCAGCACCGAGAAGCTGCCCGCCCCCGCCCCGGCGGCACTTAATATGCCCATGGTCAGGATCAGCGACCATTCGGACTGCACCAGCGGGGTTAGCGCCAGCCCGGCCGCCAGCAGCAGAGTGCCAAAAACAAGCACAGAATAAGACCCTTTTTTATCGGCGACGGCCCCGAATATTGGCTGGGCCAGGCCCCACACAAACTGGCCGATGGCCAGGGCAAAGCTAATAGATACAATGCCCAGGCCGGTAGCTGCATCCAGCGGGTTGACAAAAAGGCCGACCGACTGCCTGGCTCCCATTGTAATCATTAATATGGCCGCCGCACTGAGCATTAACAGCCAGGCCGACTGAACCTTGTTGGTTGTCTTCAGGTAATAATCCCCCTTTAAAAGTTGTTGGCACATGCCGGCGGCCTGTAGCCGCTGCTTATTCTTTGGCCGGCAGGGTTCGTATTTACTAGCGCTCCACCGGCTAGCGCCCTGAATGTAAATGTATATGTATATGTATATAAAGAACCCTCCAAATTCGCGGATTGGAGGGATAGTTAACGTATTTTCACATTAGAAGCACGAACAGCGATCAGGCTTTTTTCTCGTATGCGGCATAAGGCTACCACAGGTTCACCATCTTTCCATCAGATTTACATATTGATTATACCGCACTATATCCGCGCTGTACAGAACCGTTCACGCGGCTTTTTCCACGATGGTCTATATATGGCTCAGAATAGTCGACTGGTTTTTGCGAGTTAATACCAAATTTACACCACTCTTTCGCATGACTTATTTTGCCGGTATATTACGCACTCCGCCGGTATTGAGGTCCCGGCGGAGTGCAGATACAGCAATTTGTTATATAGTGTTTGTTATCGTTTTACCTTAAACCTGTTCCTCAGAAAGAGCTTTATATATGCTGTAGCACATGACCAGCATAATCAGCATAAAGGGGAAAGCGGCGGCGATAGAAGCCGTCTGCAGGGTCTTTATGGCGGCAGTACCACCAACCAGAATCAGCATAATGGTGACAGCTCCCTGGGCAATACCCCAGAAACCGCGCGATTTTGCACTGGGGTTCATGTCCCCGCCGGAGGTCAGCATGCCCAGTACATAAGTGGCGGAGTTGGCTGCGCCGACAAAAGATGCCACAATCAGGGCAAGCGACAGGGGGGCGGTAAGAGCATACAACGGCATTTGTTTAAGCGTGACAAACAGGGCTGTTGTATAATCCGCTTGCACAGCGGCCTGGATGGCACCATTGGACAGCGCATCCAGATGGAAGGCGGCCCCGCCGTATATCGCCAGCCAGATGAAGCAAAAACCGGAGGGGAGCAGGGTTGCTGCGAGAATAAATTCGCGAATGGTACGGCCCCTGGAGACCCGGGCTATGAATTGGCCTACAAACGCCGCCCAGGCAATATACCAGGCCCGATAGAACACCGGCCACGCTTGAGCCCACTCGACATTCCCCATCCACAGACTCTGGCTGATAAAGTTCTGCAGATACTCGCCCAGAGTGTGAGTAAACATATTCAATTGGAAGACCGAACCGCCGAACAGGAAGATAAAAACCATAAAAACAATCGATAGCCAGACCTTGGTATCAGCAACAGCCTGCATAGCCTTATGCAGGCCGGAGACAGTGGCCAGGGTGAAACTTGCCGTCATTACCGCTATAATGACGGCAATCATTCCCGGTGAGGACTCAATCCCCCAGATATAGTGCAAACCGGTGGCAATTTGGTTGGAACCAAGTCCCAAGCTGGTAGCCACGCCAAATATGGTGGCAAAGACCGCCAAAACATCAATAGCCTTACCGCTAGGACCGTAAATGCGATCACCCAGGAGCGGGTAAAAAGCCGAACTGATCATACACGGCAGACCTTTCCGGAACTGGAAGTAGGCCAGGGCTAAACCGCAAATCGTATAAATAATCCAGACATGAATACCGAAATCATTAAATACAAGCCGCATAGCTAACTGCATAGCCTCTACGGTCCCGCCCTGACCAACGGGGGGAGACATGTAATGCATCATCGGTTCAGCAATCGACCAAAAAACCATGCCTATCCCCATACCACTGCCGAAGAGCATGGTAAACCATTGGAAATTGGTAAATTCCGGCTTGTCGTCATCTTGGCCAAGCTTGATTCTGCCAAAGCGACTAAAGGCAACACTATAGGCTGTCAAGGTAAAAATAAACACGGATAGCAGATACAGCCAGCCAAAATTGGTAGTCAAAAATCTTAATACGACATTAGCTGCCTTGTCCATTTGCACAGGCAGAACTATACTTAATGCCACAAACAGTAAGGATACCGTTGCCGAAATGTATAAAACAGAGCGGTTTTGTGAGCTTTGACTATTTGACATAAATTATTTTTCCCCTTCCTACAACATCCAGTACTGATCGCGAATGGATTTCAGCTCTGTCTACGTCCAACACCATTTCCATCATACTGATTTGTTCTTCGTACACCTGGGGATTGCATCGGCCTTCACTTCCAGCTCACATATATGGCATACTCTCAGTCCCACCGGACTCCGCCAAAAGACCCGCAAAGGCAGGATTGCCGGCAGTTACAGTTCGGCTGCCAGTCCTGCGTCGCCTCACCCTCGACTGCGCCGAATCCTCCGTAAACGCCTTAACCCGCTTCCGGTTTTCCAGGTCCATAGCCCGCAGCAATGCAGACAAAGCATTCTGCCGCTGAGATACTACGTCTATACCCGGGTTTCCGCACACAGTGCGCTGCAGGACCGGAGCTGCCGTCATTCCTGATAGTAACGAATTTTCTGTCTTTTAATTGCATTAATTACCTCCTCTCCCCATAATTTATTTTACACGGTTGCGGCGATGCCGCTATCGTTAGATATACTTATGAATTCTCTGGCATCCGCATCTGATTTCTTTCTGTTTGACACCCGGTTTTGAATACCTGGGCAGCCAGTACTTCTCCGCTTCCATGTTTGGTTGTTTGGTCGTTTGTTTAAATTATTTTTATATTATAATATTATTTAGACAATTTTGTCAACGACAGCAAATTTAACAACTATGCATAGTTACGGCTGGAATAAGGTCTTCCTCCAACCAACTTTATAATATTTCTCCTATTTTTTGGGGGAGGATATTTATTCTCGTATATTTCTTTTTACAGGAAGTCGTATAACGATGCATTTTCGCCGGGGGGAATGACTAAAAATTCCTGGCTCCAATCGCCTTTAACCAATTCCTGAAAATATCGTAGGGACCCTGTCGCTTCAGAGAATTCTACCTGCAAAAATTCTGCAACCTTCCGGCTGTATTTAACCGCCTCGGTACTATCACCTACTGTGTGAATAAATACTAGCCGCTGATAATTTTTATATTCTTCATCAATTACCCACCGGGCAGTTTCTTCGTCGTATTGTTTACAGTACCGATAGAAACTGGCTAGAGGATCTCCTTGTTGTTTAATCCAGCCATTGCTCAGGTAGTAGGTCGCGGGATACTGTTTAAACTCCTTATCATACTGGCTTCTGGAACCAAGCAGCAGACTGATACAATCATGGACCCGGGGAATTACTATTGTTTGTTGCGGAGCCTTAAGCCCGAGCAGACTATTGGAACACAAGCCGTAGCCAAAAAGCAATATTGTGTATTCCGGGGATAGATTAATACTTTTCTGCAGTTCTTCACGCAACTTATCAGGAGTTCTATGCAGCCCATACTCCAAAAACTCATAGTCTACATTCCCAGGCAACACTGCCATGACTTCTTCTTCCAGCGTCCGGCAGGCGAAAATCTTTATATTGTTCATGGTCAACCCTCCCAAATAAAGTTGAATGATCGGCAACCACCAGAAATGCTAGCCCCTTTCTGGTCCGCAGAAAAGACTTCTAACCATAACGCCCTCTTTGCCGCCAGTATATTGCTGCCATTGCTCTGCCGTGTATACAGGTGGATTGTTGATAAAGTTGAAATTTTATGTGACACACGGCACGAGAGGGGGCTGCTCCCCCTCTGGCACTGTGCAAATAGCTTTTATTTTAGCCTTCTCTTCCAACGAATATCCTTTATAACTATCGGTTAACACGCTTTCCAACGCAGCCGGCCTGAGCCAAAGTTAAACCATTGGTCTCCTCAGCCAAGGCTATACAAATAATAAGCCCCGCCAAAGTAATTCCCGGTATAATAAGCATAGTCGGGCCGAGTCCATAAGTTTGCGGCCAGTTAGGCAAAAGATACATACCGGCACACACGTCAATACGACTTATAGCGATCCCTATGCTGCACAGGAAAACGAAATTTACCTGTTTACATATGGGATCCGGCCGAACCCGCCGTACTGTCGTCAGAACCTGCCGCCTGCGCCAGCGTTAAGTCCTTCGTTTCCTCTGCCAGGAATATGCAGATTACCAATCCCACAAAAGTAATACCGGCCATAATGAGCATGGTTGTCCCCAGCCCATAAGTCAGTAACCACTGAGGCAGTAAATACGTACCCACGCATGCCCCGACCCGGCTTATAGCCGTGCCGATGCCTACCGCGGTTGCCCTTATCTCTGTCGGAAATAGTTCATTGGGATACAGCCATTCCAGAATGTTGGGCCCGCCTGAGGCTATCGCATAGATAGCAAAGCCTGCCATAATCACCCAGCTTGAGGAATTCGGGAACAGTCCTAAAATTAACATGCCTGCAGTCATAAACACAAAACTCCAGATAATCATCGGCCGCCGACCTATTTTGTTGATAAACATTAATGCCTGGATTATGCCGAGGACAAAAAACATGCTAATACCTACATCTCCCAGCATAGCTTGTTTGCCCTCAGCCAGATTGAACATTTCCAGGAGTACCGGCCCAAATGTAAAAATGGCAAATAACGGCACTATCTGGCACATCCAAAAACCGCAAACTAAAATATTTCTTTTAAGATACATTGGTTCGATAAGCTTGCTTAAGCGAGTCTCTACTACTCTTTGATCAATAGCGTCAACGTCAACATCAGGCCCATATACTTGCCGCAGCGAAGCCCGGGCTTCATCCACCCGATTCTTGCTTAATAGCCAACGCGGTGATTCCGGCGTACCCCACCGCCCAATGACAAGCAATATAGCGGGAATTGCCGAACTGCCCAGCATCCATTTCCAGCCGCCTGGCGTATCTAATAAAAAATATCCAAATATATTAGCGGCAGCCGCCCCAATATACCATGCCAGCATCAAGAGTCCCAGCATCTGGCCACGGTGCTTCCTCGGAGCAAATTCCGCCAACAGCGTAGTGGCTATCGGATAATCGATCCCTACGGCAATGCCAATTATGAAACGTAGAACAACCAGTTCCATCGGAGTAGTAATAAATATTTGGAGAATTGAGCCGATGGCTAATACAAGCAAATCAATCGTGTACATCACCTTTCGCCCGACGATGTCAGTTAAATACCCCAAAAATCCGCCTACAAACAGTCCAGCAAGCGAAGCGGCTCCAATCATCCCCGCCCAGTGAGCATCAAGCTGAAGGTGGGGATTCAACTGGACAAGCGCCGCACCGATTATGACTAAAATATAGCCATCTAAGAAGGGGCCACCGGCGCAATAAACAGTAAGTCTCTTCAGAAATGGGGTTAACGGACTCTCTTCAATCACAAGATTGGACTTAGACATTACTTCTCACTCCCTTTAATGCTAGTGGGTCGAGTGTTACATCCCTTCAGCCCCGCAAATAGCCTGGCGGGTTTTCTCCATATCCGGTTTGCAGTGAGTCGCTCTTTAAGATTGTGCCCTCCCGGCAAAACATAGTAACGTTTTACCGGGAGGGCATCGATTAGATTATGACCGATCATCAAAAGACTTGCCTCACAGCCGCGACCTTCTACATTTCAGTGGGCTGCTAATGTGTCTGGCCGCGAAACCGCACTGATGTTCTTAATCGTCTTCGCCCGGCATATGTCCGACAGCGTTTTCCACAATATCTCTGATCTTGGCGGCAATATCCCGCGGCAGGGGAGCAGGCTCATGATAATTGATAATATCGCGGACTTTTTCATTGGCTGCCTGGGTCAGGGTTTTCCCGCCTGCACTTTCCCAGATACTGCGGGCGGCGCGATTGACCAGACGCGATGTATAGTTCTCCGCCGCATGCTCTTCCGTATGGTCTGCATCGGCAAAATTGCCGCCCGGGCCAACCCTTTCAATTGTCTCCAGCGCTAACGTGTCCTGATCTACCCGTATGCCGCCGGTTAATCTTCTGGCCATGCCCATAACTTGATCGGCTATCACAACAAGCTCAAGGCTTGACGTTGTCCCGTATTCGCAGTAACCGGTATCATGATTCAGGTTGGGCCCCGCCATATTAGTCATCGCAATGGACAGGGCCGCCTCGATGCCGGCCTGTTCATCGATAATGCAGGCGTCTGTGCAGCCTGCCGTGCCAAACATCGGCAGATTCAGATAATGGGCCATGTCAGCCAGGCTGGCTAAGAGCAGGTGCAGCTCCGGCGCTCCATAGGAGAAAATGGTTGAACCCATATCCAGTACGGTGTATACGCCGCCCATGATATAAGGGGCGCCTTCCCGGGTGCACTGACTCAGAACCATACCGCTCAAGCTTTCGCACAATCCCTGAACCATTACCCCGGCCATCGTCGCCGGCGCCGTGCCTCCCGCCATAATACAAGGGGTAAAAATGGTCGGCAGGCCTTTCTTAGCCCCCAGAACCACCTTTTGGCAGGCTTCTTTGCAGTGCACGCCTGGTGAAATCGGTTCAACATAGAGGCAGATGAACGGGTTCCTTCTCAGCTCCTCCTCGCCGCCGGCCACTATCTCCGCCATCTTAATGACGTCTTCCTGGCCCCATTGGTCATTGCAAACGGTAATGATGGGTTTGTCGGTATGCAAAATCTGCTGCTCAAACTCATGGCGGTCCGATATTAACAGAGGCACATCCTGGACAAGCCCCAGCGACATCGCAAAATCGATATTGGGCAAGGCATCCAGAACCTTGGTTGCCCAGCCTATAGTCTGCCTGTTAGAACGCTGTCTCTCATTTGTGAAGGGGTTGCGGGTAAACGGAGTGCCGGAGCCTGAACCAAAATAAGCATTGTTGCCTTCTACAAACAGTTCCCGGGCTCCCGTCCGGCTATTGCATAGCACAACGTGTTTCTGGCAGCTTCTTAAGCACCGTTCCGTAATGTTGGCCGGAATCCGGACTCTTTTGCCCTCAACCCAGCAGCCTGCTTTTCTTAGAATTTCCAGCGACTCTTTGTCATGAAAATCCGTCCCGGTTCGCCACATGGCTTCTTCTGCAGCCATAAGCAATTCATAGCACTGGGCTTCGGACAATATATTCATCTTCGTACTTGCATTCGCCTTAATGTTAGTTCTGGTTGTCAACTTCAACCGCTCCTTTCAAAACTCATTCCATTCTATCTGCCATCCGCTTTGTCTAGGATTGCCTGGATTTTGCTCAGGACTGCTTCCGGTAATTTCTCCGGCTGATGGGTTTTGATTAGGCTTTGGGTCTTTTCTTTAACCCGCTGTCCCAGGCTTTTCGACCCATTGGCTTCCCATTCAGCGATCCTGGTTCTGTTCATCAGCGTCGGCCACCAGAATTCCGCGCGGAAATATTTTAAGGTATGCTCTTCTCCCAGGTAATGGCCACCCGGCTGTACCGCATCAATTACACCCCGTGCCAACCGCTCTTCGTTGACCTCGACACCCTGCATCATTCTGCGCGTCATCCCCATGACTTCATCGCCCATGACCAGTAATTCCAGTGAACCGGTTAGGCCATACTCCAATTGCCCGCAGCCATGGATCAGACTTGTTCCGCTCAGTCCGGCATGCAGTATCGAAAAGGCTGCTTCCAGTCCCATTTGGGCATCGCTTGTTTTGGCATCGGTCGCACCGGCAAAGCCAAAGCTCGGCACCTTAAGAAAACGCAGGACATTGGCCATGCCGGTTCCCAGCAAACTGATTTCCGGCGCACCGTAAGGCAAGATACCGGTCTCTTGATTTTTAATGGTGAAGAAACCGCCGGCAATCACAGGCGCTCCCTGGCGGACTAATTGGCCCAGCACTAGACCGACTAACGTATCCGCCAAGGCTACGACAATGGCTCCGGCCGGCGTAGCCGGCGCTGTTTCACCGGCAATGAGCCTGGTCGCATAAATATAGGGAATCCCGCTCCGGGCGGCAAATAAAACCTTGGCCAGCGTCTCAGCCGAGTGAACAAGCGTTCCTTCCGTTTCAATCAGCAAAACGGCAAACGGATTCTTTTGAAATTCCCTGAGACTTCCGGCCACGGCAGCGGCGATATCCAGTATTGCCTGGGCTTGCTCTATTCCCCGGACAGATTGGACAATGGGCTTGGCCGTATTGGTTACCAAGGCTTCAAAGGCATGAACTTCCGCCGTGTTTTCTTTGACGTCGGTGGGCAGGCCGTTGCTCATAACAAAATCAATATTCTTTAATCCGTCGCAAACAACACCGGTTTTAACGACATCCGCCTTTACCGGCTTTCTCCGCTCGGCTGTCAGGGGGTCAAGCACATAGGTATTCCCCTGGCCGGGTCCATAGTACGCATTTGTCGTCTCCAATTTTAATGCCCTTTTGCCATTGCGGCCGCATACGGTTACACGGGAAGGCGCGCTTCTTACCGCCCATTCCGCTAAGGCGGAAGGGATTCTGACCCGGTTGCCATCTACCCAGCAGCCTGCTTTTTCAAAGATGGCCCGCGCTTCTTCGTTCAGGATTTCCGCGCCGGTACGTTCCAGCACCTCAAGCGTTGTCATGAAGAGTTCTTCACATTGATCCTCACTCAGCATTTCCCAGACGGTGGTCTGGTTGACCGCATAATTTGCCCGCGTATAACGACTTTTTGTCTTCACTTACTCCTCTCTCCTTTCCAATCCGCTATGTTTATGCCAAGAGCCGATTACACAGATCTACCGCCGAGGCCGCGTCCTGCGCATATCCGTCCGCACCCGCTTCATCCGCAAAATCCTGGGACAGCGGCGCCCCGCCTACGATTACTTTCACTTGCTCTCTGATGCCCTCTTCTTTCAAAAGTTCGATCGTGTCTTTCATATGCAGCATCGTGGTGGTAAGCAAGGCGCACATCCCTAACACATCCGGTTTGTGCACTCTAATCTCCTCGACAAATTTTTCCGGGGAAATATCCATGCCGGCATTGATAACGGTATAACCCCTGCTTTCCAGCATCATTCCCACCAAATTCTTACCGATATCGTGCAGGTCCCCTTTTACCGTTCCCAACAAAACCTTGCCTGCCGACGGCATGTTTTGATCTGCAATCAACGGTTTTACCAGTTCAATGCCGGCCGTCATGGAGCGGGCCGCGACCAGCACTTCCGGCACATACATTTCCCCGTTCTTAAACCGGGCCCCCACCACGCTCATACCCGCGATCAGCCCCTGATTAATGATATCCAACGGGGAAGCTCCTTCATCGAGCAGAGCCTGTGTTATCTTTTTAACTTTGGCGAGATTGCCGCCGATTACGCTTTTCGATAATTCTTCAAAGTTTGCCATTCTTTTGAAACCCCTTTCCAATTCATTTCCAGCTTTCGCTGTAGCTTTTTCTACGAAAACCGGACATGGGATTGCCGATTTTCTTTATGTAAGTGTTTTCTTACTCCAATTAAACTGGCCCGGTAATTGCTGTAGCTAAGGCACCTAAGAAATTAATTTCTTGGCATGGCTGCGTCATTAGGGGGGGATCTTGCCCCTTTCTCATCGTCTTGTTTGATTGGCAGGGCATGGACACGCATGGCTTTGACTACCTCATCCCCACCGCTGCTCTTGGCGAATCCGGCTTTCGACCCGGCCGGCAATTTTAACATTACACAATATTCTGTTATTTTTGCCTCCACGGCTGCTGCCGGGGCGCCCGCCCCGCTGGCAACACGGCGTCTAACCTGATAGTAAGCCTCCCCTCCTCCCGGGTCATATCCGCTTGGTTTGGCTTTTTCCCGACAGGCTTTTGCCAGTTCCGCTCCTCGCATAAGTTCCGCAGGTCTGTAATTACGGCCCAAGGCTGTTAGGCCGCCGCTCAACCTGTTAGCAATAGTACCGGTCTCTAAAATTTGAACCATTTCCGCAAAGATCGCCGTGATTGCCGTTCTAATAAGGTTCTTATCCATTATTTCACCTCCCATTGTACATTTTTCTAAAAATTGGCAATTATTTTTTTTAATTAGATCCATTGCAAGTACTGTGCCAAGTCCAGCGGGGGTATGAATATTGGCCTGTCTTCACACTGCTGATTCCAAGCCTGAAGTTTTCGTCTCATTTTCGGATGAAATTTTTCCGGCCAAGGAGGGAAATCGGTCATTCTAGCTGCTAATCTTGCTATAGATATCACATCTTATTTTAAGACTAATTGGGGAAGTTACTGCTGTTGTGTGGGGCATATTACCGGCGATTGAGCCTAAAAATCAATAACAATTTAACTTTTTTAAGTATCTCATTTTAGGATTGCTAAAATATCTGTTTTCTGACCATAAGAAAACACGGCTTGCGCCAAGTCTCTAAGCGCAAGCCGTGCTGGCCCTAAACCGATTCTTCAGAAAGGGCCTTATATATGCTGTAACACATGACCAGCATAACCAGCATGAAGGGGAAAGCGGCGGCAATGGATGCCGTCTGCAGGGTTTTCAGGGCCGCGGTGCCGCCAACCAAAATCAACATGATAGTGACGGCACCCTGCGCGATACCCCAGAAACCGCGCAGTTTCTTACTGGGGTTCATGTCCCCGCCCGAGGTGAGCATGCCCAGTGCTTTTCCCATTTGAGCGGGCAGGAACATACTAAATGCTACAAACAGTAAGGCTATCGTCGCCGAAACGTATAAAACAGAGCGGTTTTGTGAATCTTGGCTATTGGACATATTTTTTTCCTTCCCCTTCCTAAACATGCAGTACTGAGCGCGAATGGATTGCATCGCTATTGGTCTTCATTTACCTTCTGGGCCGGTTGGCTACAGATTAATGTCCAGCAATTTATTGCCACGCCATTGAATAAACTTTTTCAAATCGCTATAGGAAATAGTAACCGTTTCAGTGTTTATATTAGGATGAACTTGAATATTGCTATATCGCTTTAGGCTTGCGTCGAGCACAACAATGACTGCTTTATTTTCATCGTTTAACAATCCGAAAGGAGAGACCGCCCCTCGCGTTAACCCCAGATATTGTTCAAGCCGCTTTTCAGAAGCAAAACTTAACTGTTTTTCAGCCAAATGTTTCGCCAAAATTTTCAGGTCAGTAGTAGTTGAATGATCGGCAACTACCAGGAAATGCCTATCCCCTTTCTGGTTCCGCAGAAAAAGACATTTACACATAATGCCATCTTTGCCGCCAATATATTGATGCCATTCCTCTATGGTGTACACAGGCGGATGTTGATGAAGCTGGTAGGAAATGTTTAATTCATTCAATACCTGCAACACTTTTTCGTCTTGTTCCATCATCTAACTCCTTTTTATCATCATTGTCAGCGTTAACAAACACTTCCATTTCTCACAAGGCCAGAGGGGGCTGCCCCCTCCAGCGTTGTTCAAATTTATTCAAATAACTCACTTTTGCAGCAATCAATGATTACGAACAGATACAGAAGCTTTTTGGCATCCGGAATAATGAATATCCATACCCCGGCCAGAGACCTGATCCGCCCTGATACCGCCACTTTTCGCAAACGCTGCAGGGTCGAAGCTACTGGCTGGGGCAGCGTTTTCTCTGCCTCAGTTTGAAGCAGGTTGTATCGATGCCCAGCGATTGCATGAATCTTCCATGTCCACAAAAAATTTCTCTTTAATTTCTTCCCTTTCCCACTCCGGCCGTTCTACGGCGGTTATTTCGATAAGTGATTCAATATAAAGATCGTTTTCTATCATTCCGGCCTGCGCATATTTATCCTGATGGGTTACTACCAACTCAACCTCTTTGGCCCCGGCTTTATTTGCAGCCAGCGCAGCCTGCTCTTTGGCTTTGTCCAGCGCATAAGACACTGCCGTTGCCAGGTCATCAAACAACCTGCATTCCCAGGGGGCATGCAACAAATAGGTCCCGTCTTTTTCTCCGGGCTTAATCAATACTTTGACAGTTTCCATGATCTTACCGGTTGCCGCCCCCACAGCATTGGCTACTTCAGCATGCTCCGGCACAATCAAATTGGTATTCAGTTTTTCCGCCATAGCCGGCAACCAGGCCCGGACCGGAGCGCCGATGCCAACAATGGGCATATTGATTTTTAAAAAACAGTTAAATCCCTGATCTTGTTGGGGTGATAAGGCTTTTTGCATGAAATACATGACAGCGGGGATGTGTTTTATCTTGATGTTTTGCTCATCACAGCCGACAAGACTCTGAATACAGGTAAGGCAAAGCTCATTGATTATTTTTTCTGATGCCAGCCGTATAAACTCTTGCGGGCTTTTTTTCATCCGGCTTGCCAGGACTTCTACCCCTATTTCCGCTGCGTCCCGCCGCCATTGCTGATAGATCCCTTTGGCATGCAGGATATCAGTGGGCGTAAGGGATATTCTGCCTAGCACTCCTAAACTGACAAGATGTTGTAAATTCAGCAGGTTAGGATCCAGATTCATCCTTTGGGTTAGGTAATACAGGCTTCTTGGCCCGGTTTGCAGAATTTCCACTACTTGTTTTTCTTGGTCATTCAATGCAAAGGCGGCTTGCTTAAGGAACATATAACAATCTGTTGCTTGCGCAAACATAAGATCGTAGGTCATTGCAAAATTCATTTTCAGTTCATCGACCAAATAAGGATGCTGGTTCGCAACCACGCATAACGGCCATACCCTTTGGGGACCTACCTGAATTTCACCATCCCGGCTAATCTGGATATAGCTGTCGCCCCCTAGACCATAGGTATATATTTGTGCGGCCTGGACCCGTGTGAGCCAGCCACCTACGGTTGCCCCTTCCTGGTTAATTCTAGGCACGCCGTTTTTCAGAATGGCAATATCAGTCGTAGTTCCCCCCATGTCGAGTACCAGGGCATCGGCTGCTTTGGTAAGGAACGTTCCACCTATGATACTGGAAGCCGGTCCCGAGAGAATCGTCTCAATCGGTTTTTCGCGCGCTAACGCTTCGCCCATCATACACCCGTCTCCCTTAACAACCATGATGGGCGCTTCTATCCCTTTTTCGTCAAGCACCTTTTTTACGGATTCGATTAGTTCGGCAATGATTGGAATTAAACGAGCGTTGAGAACTGCCGTAACGGTTCTTTCCTGGAAGCCCAAAGAAGTCGTTAGCTGATGGGCACATACCACTGGAAGATCCAAAATTTCACTTACCATTCTCATTACAGCGATTTCGTGTTCCGGATTCCTTATGCTCAGATAGCCCGAAATAGCTATGGCATCCACTTTACCCTTCAGCCCGTAAATAGCCTGGCGGGTTTTCTCCAGATCCAGTTCTGCATTGGGACGCCCTTTGAGATTGTGTCCTCCCGGCAAAACATAGTAATGCTTTACCGGGAGGGAATCGATTGGGTTACAGCCAATCATTAAAAGACCTACCTCGCAGCCGCGACCTTCTACGATTGCATTGGTTGCTAGTGTGGTTGACAGCGAAACCGCACGGATATTGTTAAAATCTGTAAAATATAAATTGGTAATGCAATTGCGAATGCCAATGGACAGATCTTCACGGGTCGTCAATGCTTTGGCCTTCTTCAATATCTGTTTGCTTTTAAGCTCCACAACTACGCCATCGGTATACGTTCCGCCAGTATCGATTCCCAATACCAGTGACATTTCCGTTCCTCCTTAACGAAAGCAAAAGCAGGCAAGCTCAATTTTTAATCGTCTTCGCCCGGCATATGTCCGACAGCGTTTTCCACAATATCTCTGATCTTGGCGGCAATATCCCGCGGCAGGGGAGCAGGCTCATGATAATTGATAATATCGCGGACTTTTTCATTGGCTGCCTGGGTCAGGGTTTTCCCGCCTGCACTTTCCCAGATACTGCGGGCGGCGCGATTGACCAGACGCGATGTATAGTTCTCCGCCGCATGCTCTTCCGTATGGTCTGCATCGGCAAAATTGCCGCCCGGGCCAACCCTTTCAATTGTCTCCAGCGCTAACGTGTCCTGATCTACCCGTATGCCCCCGGTTACTCTTCTGGCCATGCCCATAACTTCATCGGCTATCACAACAAGGTCGAGGTTTGAAGTCGTCCCGTATTCTGAATAACCGGTATCATGATTCAGGTTGGCCCCTGACATATTGGTCATAGCGATCGACAAAGCCGCCTCGATGCCGGCCTGTTCATCGATAATGCAGGCGTCTGTGCAGCCTGCCGTGCCAAACATCGGGATATTGAGATAATGGGCCACATCAGCCAGGCTGGCTAAGAGCAGGTGCAACTCCGGTGCCCCGTAGGAAAAGATGGTCGTACCCATATCGAGTACGGTGTATACGCCGCCCATGATAAAGGGAGCGCCTTCCCGGGTGCACTGACTCAGAACCATACCGCTCAAGCTTTCGCACAATCCCTGAACCATTACCCCGGCCATCGTCGCCGGCGCCGTGCCTCCCGCCATAATACAAGGGGTATAAATAGTCGGCAGGCCTTTCTTAGCCCCCAAGACCAGCTTTTGCGCGGCTTCATTGCAATGCACGCCCGGTGAAATCGGTTCAGCATAGAGGCAGATGAACGGGTTCCTTCTCAGCTCCTCCTCGCCGCCGGCCACTATCTCCGCCATCTTAATGACGTCTTCCTGGCCCCATTGATCGACACAGACTGTAATGATGGGTTTGTCGGTATGCAAAATCTGCTGCTCAAACTCATGGCGGTCCGAGACCAACAGGGGCACATCCTGGACAATACCCAGCGACATCGCATAATCGATATTGGGCAAGGCATCCAGAACCTTGGTTGCCCAGCCTACCGACTGTCTGGTGGCCCGATGTCTTTCGTTCGTAAAGGGGTTGCGGGTAAACGGAGTGCAGGGGCCTGAACCAAAATAAGCATTGTTGCCTTCTACAAACAGTTCCCGGGCTCCCGTCCGGCTATTGCATAGCACAACGTGTTTCTGGCAGCTTCTTAAGCACCGTTCCGTAATGTTGGCCGGAATCCGGACTCTTTTGCCCTCAACCCAGCAGCCTGCTTTTCTTAGAATTTCCAGCGACTCTTTGTCATGAAAATCCGTCCCGGTTCGCCACATGGCTTCTTCTGCGGCCATAAGCAATTCATAGCACTGGGCTTCGGACAATATATTCATCTTCGTACTTGCATTCGCCTTAATGTTAGTTCTGGTTGTCAACTTCAACCGCTCCTTTCAAAACTCATTCCATTCTATCTGCCATCCGCTTTGTCTAGGATTGCCTGGATTTTGCTCAGGACTGCTTCCGGTAATTTCTCCGGCTGATGGGTTTTGATTAGGCTTTGGGTCTTTTCTTTAACCCGCTGTCCCAGGCTTTTCGACCCATTGGCTTCCCATTCAGCAATCCTGGTTCTGTTCATCAGCGTCGGCCACCAGAATTCCGCGCGGAAATATTTTAAGGTATGCTCTTCTCCCAGGTAATGGCCACCCGGCTGTACCGCATCAATTACACCCCGTGCCAACCGCTCTTCGTTGACCTCGACACCCTGCATCATTCTGCGCGTCATCCCCATGACTTCATCACCCATGACCAGTAATTCCAGTGAACCGGTCAGGCCATACTCCAATTGCCCGCAGCCATGGATCAGACTTGTTCCGCTCAGTCCGGCATGCAGTATCGAAAAGGCTGCTTCCAGTCCCATTTGGGCATCGCTTGTTTTGGCGTCGGTCGCACCGGCAAAGCCAAAGCTCGGCACCTTAAGAAAACGCAGGACATTGGCCATGCCGGTTCCCAGCAAACTGATTTCCGGCGCACCGTAAGGCAAGATACCGGTCTCTTGATTTTTAATGGTGAAGAAACCGCCGGCAATCACAGGCGCTCCCTGGCGGACTAATTGGCCCAGCACTAGACCAACTAACGTATCCGCCAAGGCTACGACAATGGCGCCGGCCGGCGTAGCCGGCGCTGTTTCACCGGCAATGAGCCTGGTCGCATAAATATAGGGAATCCCGCTCCGGGCGGCAAATAAAACCTTGGCCAGCGTCTCAGCCGAGTGAACAAGCGTTCCTTCCGTTTCAATCAGCAAAACGGCAAACGGATTCTTTTGAAATTCCCTGAGACTTCCGGCCACGGCAGCGGCGATATCCAGTATTGCCTGGGCTTGCTCTATTCCCCGGACGGATTGGACAATGGGCTTGGCCGTATTGGTTACCAAGGCTTCAAAGGCATGAACTTCCGCCGTGTTTTCTTTGACGTCGGTGGGCAGGCCGTTACTCATAACAAAATCAATATTCTTTAATCCGTCGCAAACAACACCGGTTTTAACGACATCCGCCTTTACCGGCTTTCTCCGCTCGGCTGTCAGGGGGTCAAGCACATAGGTATTCCCCTGGCCGGGTCCATAGTACGCATTTGTCGTCTCCAATTTTAATGCCCTGTTGCCATTGCGGCTGCATACGGTTACACGGGAAGGCGCGCTTCTTACCGCCCATTCCGCTAAGGCGGAAGGGATTCTGACCCGGTTGCCATCTACCCAGCAGCCTGCTTTTTCAAAGATGGCCCGCGCTTCTTCGTTCAGGATTTCCGCGCCGGTACGTTCCAGCACCTCAAGCGTTGTCATGAAGAGTTCCTCACATTGATCCTCACTCAGCATTTCCCAGACGGTGGTCTGGTTGACCGCATAATTTGCCCGCGTATAACGACTTTTTGTCTTCACTTACTCCTCTCTCCTTTCCAATCCGCTATGTTTATGCCAAGAGCCGATTACACAGATCTACCGCCGAGGCCGCGTCCTGCGCATATCCGTCCGCACCCGCTTCATCCGCAAAATCCTGGGACAGCGGCGCCCCGCCTACGATTACTTTCACTTGCTCTCTGATGCCCTCTTCTTTCAAAAGTTCGATCGTGTCTTTCATATGCAGCATCGTGGTGGTAAGCAAGGCGCACATCCCTAACACATCCGGTTTGTGCACTCTAATCTCCTCGACAAATTTTTCCGGGGAAATATCCATGCCGGCATTGATAACGGTATAACCCCTGCTTTCCAGCATCATTCCCACCAAATTCTTACCGATATCGTGCAGGTCCCCTTTTACCGTTCCCAACAAAACCTTGCCTGCCGACGGCATGTTTTGATCTGCAATCAACGGTTTTACCAGTTCAATGCCGGCCGTCATGGAGCGGGCCGCGACCAGCACTTCCGGCACATACATTTCCCCGTTCTTAAACCGGGCCCCCACCACGCTCATACCCGCGATCAGCCCCTGATTAATGATATCCAACGGGGAAGCTCCTTCATCGAGCAGAGCCTGTGTTATCTTTTTAACTTTGGCGAGATTGCCGCTGATTACGCTTTTCGATAATTCTTCCAAGTTTGCCATTCTTTTGAAACCCCTTTCCAATTCATTTCCAGCTTTCGCTGTAGCTTTTTCTTGAAACCGGACATAAAATGGCCGATTTTCTTATAAGTATTTTCTTACGCAAATTAAACTGGCCCGGTAATTGCTGTAGCTAAGGCACCTAAGAAATCAATTTCTTTTCCATACTGGGAATGCAATAGCCTTCTCCCTTTTTTCGCCTGGCATGGCAGCGTCATTAGGGGGGGGATCTTGCCCCTTTCTCATCGTCTTGTTTGATTGGCAAGGCATGGACACGCAGGGCTTTGACTACCTCATCCCCACCGGCTTTCCTGGCAGTGGCGAATTCAGCTTTCGACCCGGCCGGCAATTTTAACATTACACAATATTCTGTTATTTTTGCCTCCACGGCTGCTGCCGGGGCGCCCGCCCCGCTGGCAACACGGCGTCTAACCTGATAGTTTTTACCCATTATTTCACCTGCCACTTTATGATTTTAAACAGCAATAGCATTACTCTTTTAAATTAGCTTCATTGCAAGTATTGTGCCAAGTCCAGCGGGGGTATGGATCTTGGCCTGTATGTGAACTTATGTTTTACAGCCTGAAGTTTTCGTCTCATTTTCAGACGGAACTTTTCACGGCAGGGAGGGAAATAGGTTATTCCGGCCTGCTGATATTGATAGATATCACGTCTTATTTTGAGACTAATTTTGGAAGTTACTGCTTTTGTGGAGTGTCTTAGTCCACGATTCAGTATAGAAATCAAGAACATATTCGCCTTTTTTAAGTATAAATAAATATCTCATTTTAGGACATTTGTTAAAAATACTTGCCCGCGCAGCGTTTCTGACTATAGGATTCTTTAATTGTCTCCGAGCTTGCCGCCCCGAAACGCACTTAAATAATTAGCACAATAGCTATCGCGTCCGGCAATAGTCTCAGCGGCTATTATATTAGCCATCATCTGCCTGTCTAAAGGATTTATGATTAAGCCGTCCAAGCCTCGATCAATCGCCATTACGGCAAACGACTGGTTCAAGAGCTTCCGGACCGGTAAACCATAAGAGATATTCGACAAACCGCATATCGTATGAACCCCTTTATAGGTCGCCATAATTTTCTCAACCGCTGCTAAAAACTCAATACCAAAATCATCTTTCGTAGACACTGGCTGTACCAGCGGATCAACATAAATATTGCCAATAGGGATATTATTCTGTACTAAACCATTGATAAGCTTATCTGCTACGGCGAGCCTGGCATCTGAGGATTCAGGCATCCCTTCATCACTCATGCACAAAGCTACTACCTTGTGTTCTGTACCGGCAAGCAAAGGTAGGATGCCTTCGTAGCGTTCTTTCTCTAAAGAGATGGAGTTTATCATGGCGACTCCGCGGTGCACAGCCAGCGCTTGTTCAATAGCTTTTGGATCCGGACTGTCGATACAGCAGGGAGCACCGGCAGCCTCTTGGACAACTTCCACAAGCCATTTTAAGTACTCGCCTTCTTTATGGACGAAAATTCCGGCATTGACATCAATATAATTGGCACCCGCCTCAAATTGATCTGCAGCCACTTTTTGAATCACTACCGCGTCTTGTTCTCCAATTGCAGCCCGTATAGGCTTACGACTTGCATTAATTAATTCTCCGACTATAAACATTCTCAATCACTCCTTTATAAAATTGACCTATCTTAACGAAATGCAAGAATTATGCCAATTGCTGTCCCCGTATTTACTAAAAAGCCTTCCGGCTGGGTCATTTAGGCTAAAAAAACGTATTGACAACTATTCCCAGATATGTTATCGTAAAATTACAAATTAAATATTCGAGTTAGGTGCCCTACGGGGCTTAATAGGGAAGTCCGGTTAAAAGCCGGCGCGGTCCCGCCACTGTAACGGGGAGCGAGCTTAAGACATACCACTGGGCTGAAGAGTCCGGGAAGGGTTAAGCAAGCTATAATCCGGAGCCAGGAGAACTGCCTAGCTGACAATCACCGTTTTGTTACCCACGAGGCATGGGGAGGGGATTACAGCAGGCGCTTGTTAAGCGCATTGGCTAATTCACTCCTGGCATTAAACCAGGAGTTTATATTTAGTTTGCTGTTTATTACTTCCAGCCTTAACGGTTGGAAGTTTTTAATTTGCTCTTTTTCTTTATTAAAAAAATAAGAACCTACCTCCAATCGGTAAGTTCATTTATTCATTATTTGTAATTGGTGCATGAATCATAGACTCATTTTATTGCTCTGCATTTATACCTATCTCTTTTATGCCCAACTCTTTAATTTTTCGATAAAGAGTCGAACGACTCATCCCCAAGGATTTCGCTATATTTTCTTTGGCATGGTTACTTGTACCAAATCTTTTTAGCGCCTCTACTATAGCATTTTTCTCTAAATCCGCAATTGATTGCACACGCTCCAGGGGGTGGGACGATTGCAACGCCAAAATATGCTTGATAATTCGATCCGGCAGATAGCTGGCATCTATAAATGAATCAGGGCAAACGTTAGCGGAGTACTCAACGGCATTCTCCAACTCCCGCACATTCCCCGGCCAAGGGTATGCAAACAATTTTGCCAGAGCATCCCGTTTATAGCCTTTGATATTTTTTCCCAGAATCAAATTGTACTTTTCTATAAAACAGTGAATGAGCAGTTCCAAGTCTTCCATTCTTTCCCGCAGCGGGGGGATGTGGAAAGGAATAACACTCAAGCGATAATACAAATCGCTGCGGAACTGGTTAGCCTTTATCATTTCTTCCAAATTCTTATTGGTGGCAGCGATAATTCGAACATCTGTATTTAGCGGTTTAGTCCCGCCTACGCGTTCAATCATGCGCTCTTGCAATACCCTTAATAGTTTGACTTGTAAGTGCAAAGGGATATCGCCGATCTCGTCAAGGAATATTGTCCCGCCATTGGCTAATTCAAATTTTCCTGGTTTGCCAGTACGGCGCGCCCCGGTGAATGCGCCTTCTTCATAACCGAACAACTCGCTCTCAAGCAGGTTTTCAGGAATAGCTCCGCAATTTACGGCAATAAAAGAGGCGGTTTTCCGTAAACTTTCATGATGAATCGCATGGGCAAAAAGCTCCTTGCCTGTGCCGCTTTCACCGGTGATAAGAACCGTTGAATCCGTTGCCGCCACCCTGCACATTTTCTTTTTAATATTGGCGATTGCCTCGCTTTGACCAAGGATACCGTCAAAAGTATACTTGCGTTCTTCCCGGATAAAACGTCCAGCCAGCTTACGCATTTCCCCGATCGAACGAATAGAAAGAACCAAGCCGTTAATATCTTCTCCATACTTCACTTCTGTGATGGTACTCATGAAATGCAATGTTTGCTGACCATATTTATAAAATATATCTTGCTCTATATATGGTTTAGTCATTTTTAGGAGTCTCGCCATAGAAATTCCTGAGAAGACTGCTTCCAGCATGCGGCCATTGAGCAGATCAGCCGGTACCATCAGAAGATCGGTGGCCGATCGATTAACATGAGTAATTTTTCCCTGATAATCTACCGCCACAATTCCTTCACGTACAGAATTAATCAAGGTGTTGAATTGTGCAGCCAGCCTCTTTGACTGCTTATACAGTGCCCTTTCATTAAGTTTACCGGAAATCAATTCGACTAAGTGCTGTAGAAACACTTCAAGCTTAGCGACGTCCTTTAACATATTCTCCTTTTGTGTTTCATTGAAGGCATATAATGAGATTGAGCCTATCAATTTATCTTCCAGTTTGATCGGATATAGCAAACCCGCCGCTACCTTGCAGTTGGCTCTAAGATTACAATTTTGACAGAGTTTGCCGTTTGGCGGATCGAATACTAAAAAACTCTTCTGTTTGCAGCGCAATTGATAATTTATTGATCCTGAACCATAAACAATCCCAATTTGATCTTTATATTTTCCAGTCCCCGCTAAGACCTCCAGGTACTCACCTACAATAGCAACCTCGTAGTCAAGTACGGCTGCAAATGCATCTGCTACCCGTTGGATATAATCCTGAATTGACTTCAGGTTAACTATGTGTTGGCCATCCCTGTTCAAAATATTACCTCCTTTTATTCTTGGAGATTCATATTAATAGACATAGCCTTATTACTAAGTAGATAGCGTGAAAAATACAAGAATTACTACAGCGTTATATCGTTACATTTTGCAAAAATTTTTCAACCAACAAACCAAGAACATTTTTATTCTAATATATTGGAATTTTCAATATATTTTAAGTTTTTCCTGTCTGGCGCAAGCCAATTTGTAACATAATTTCGCAAGTAGGTAAAGCCTCCGGATATAAGATAAGTTAATTTATGGATATTTTTCTGTGTTTATTGTATATGCTACCAGTTTTTCCGCATAATGTAAAGAAAGCACAGCGGCGCGCCGGACCGTTTGGTGAAAGCAACAAGCCGATCTGCCCCTTATCGCGGCGGAAAGTTATACTTCCTACAAGATAAAAATTGGCAACAGCCTATCCCAAAAACTTAAAAACCTGCGCAAATAAAGTTATTTGCGCAGGTTTTTAACATTTCATATAGATACAGGCTTACATTAACGGCGGCATCGTCAGCGCCGGATGTTTTCTTTCCTCCAGGAACGGCATAATTTCTTCCTCCGTGGTACCCACAGTCTCATCGGCAATTTTGTCGATGAAATCGGCGCCCAGGCCAAGGGCAACCGCCCGCTCAGTCAGTTCATCCTGCAAATACTCTTTAAGCTCTTTCGGCATCCAGACAATGCGGCCCAGCCCGCCATCGGCCGGAATAAATTTGGCACTGACAATATAGCGGCGGCCAATCCCCATAAAACCCGGAGTCTGTACACCACCGCCGCAGGTCCCGGCCAGCGTCGAAAACGTCATGCCGCAGGGGGTATCGCCGGCGTGCTCGCGGGTTGTAATCATAATGCCGTTGGTCAGCGGCAAAATGGCCATGATGGCTTCAAAACAGCCGCAGGACGTCATTGGCTTATCCATTAAGGTATACAGGTTAACCTCTTCCAATGTCCGGTTGGAGGCTGTATGGAGAAAATCATTAAGATTTTGCCACATGCCCTTTTCCTCATCAAGGCATTCACCTTTGCCAATCGGCTGATTGGGACCGGTGGGGGTGATTTCGTTGGAGGCCTTGGCGTCAAGCCAGCTAACGGCCCCGCACAGGCCGACCCGCTCGGGGGAAACAATGCAGACATGATTAGGCGCAAAGGACTGACACAGGGTACAAGAATAGAAGGTGTCAACCGTTTCGTCGGTCAGGCCTTTCAGGCGGGCGTCACGGGCCTGGTATTTTTCGCGGGCTACTTTAATCTTATCCTCGACAGCTGCCAAATCGGTAAGCAGGGTTACTTCCACCCGATCGACAATAGCGGGGTAATCGGACTTGAATTTGGCAATGAGCAGTTCGCCGAAATGACGGATCTTGAAGCCGGCCTCCTTGGCGCCTTTGCTGATCCGCAGCCAGCACAGATCGCGCTGGGCCACATGCCACAGGCCTTCACCGTAGTTGATAAAATAGTGAATGCGCCGTTCCAGCACACTTTCAAAATCCTCCTGCATTTTGCGGCCAAAGATTTTAACAATAATCCCCAGCGGGAAAACGCTGCCCTCCGGCATTTCGTCAATTTCCGGGCCAACCACCTCAATTTTGCCGTCTTCCACCTGATCGGCATCGCCCATTTGCACAAGCTCAAATCCCGGGGAGCGGCCGCCGCCAAATTCGACCCAAGCCTCTTTTTTCCGGATGGTTTCGCCTTCAAAGGCCGGGCCGACGGTGATGGGAACCGGAATGTCAACAATCTTAAGTTTTATGCTCCGTAATTCCAGGGCCAGTTTAACAATTTTATCATAATCCGGCTGCGCTTCCAAAAGCTCGGGAATCTGCAGTTCAGCCGGCAAATCCTGATCGGTAACAATCGGGAAACCCATAAACAAAGCCCCGGCACCTATGGCAATGGTAACGGCGTCAAGTTCGCCCAAAGCAATGACAAAGGCCGGTACACGCCGTTTTTGATAGTCCAGCATTTGCTCCCGGGCGCCCTTGGGAACACCGCCAAAGGCCAAACCGGCCCGGGCGGCAAAATTGACGGCATGTATAATCTGGGTAAACTTGCCCAGCGGGAAGGTCATATAATCAGCGCCGACTTTAATGTTTTCCCCGATACACTGTTCAATGATGTCATTAACCAGCATGATCATGATGCCCTTCGACTGCAGGTCTTTAATCAGCCTGGCACCGGCTTTGGCATCTTTGGCCTTGCCGGTAATAACAGCAATGCCGGGAATCGTGCCGTCAACCAGCGGCACCCCGAACTTCCGCAGCATAGGGTCGGACAAAAACCCGGTATACGGTGGTTCGTCAGGTTTGGCCCCGCCGAGATAACGTAAGGCTTCAATTACCTCGCCGGCGTATAATGTTGCTTCCCCTGACAGCAGGGCATTGCCCAGTTCAGGCTCAGGCCGCAGGTTGTTGGACTTGATGCGCTGTAAAACAGGGACAAGCTCCCCTAACGTGGTTATATCCTCGCCGCTTAAAGCGGTAACCACCGGCAGTTTATATGCCGTATCCGGATACTTTACCGGTGCTTCAGCACCATGTTTTTCGATAGCTTCATTAAGGAGTTTTTCTGCAAGACCTACAGCAGTTGAAGCGCCTTGAAAAGCCAGTTCACAGATTTGCTTAGACATTTGCCAACCTCCTTCGGGAGTATGTTATTCTTTTCTTAAGGCTATAATTCGAGAAATTCAGTCATATTCCTGCTAAAATCAGGAAAATTATAGCCCTCCTATAAACCAGCAAACAATATAGTGCCAACCGTAAAACTGCAGACAGAAGGAAAGAGATTTGCAAAAAAACAAGGCGGAATGGAGGGCATGCCGCTTGCCGGCGCGGCTTGGGGAAAATACGCCGTCAGTATCCCCAGGAATAGGGTTGGCAGACTACTAATATAGTATGTGCAACTTATAATCTAACCATGCTGGCAGGGGACAACGGCAACAGTTAACGCCCGCATCGGACAGGCGGCAACACAGGCCGGCGGCCCGCCCCGGGCCAAAAGGTCGGCACAAAAATCGCATTTCCGGGCCTGTTGCCGCTGCCGGTCATACTGCACAGCCCCATAGGGGCAGGCGGCAATGCACCGGCAGCAGCCTGTGCAAAGCTGCTGCTCAATCAGCACCACTCCGTCTTCCCGTTTTAGGACCGCCCCTGCCGGGCAGGCCGGGACACAGGCCGGCTGGCAACAGTGCCGGCAGGTCTCAGACCGCCAATAAGCATAGACGTTATTGCTTAGTCCCCGGCCGCTCTGGCGGTATTCACCGCCGGCAAATTCCTCCACCCGGCGGAAGGCTTGCCCCGGTGCCAGATGATTCTTTTCGGTACAGGCAATCTGGCAGGTGGCGCAGCCAACACACCGGTCCTGACGAAACTGAAAACGCATTTGCCCGTTCTTATCCGTTTTTCTCAAAGTTTCACAACCTCCACGAGGTTCGTATGCTGAGGATTGCCAAAGGCCAGGGGCGTTGGCCGGTATTTCGTCAGGGTATTGATTGCGCCCCGCCGATCGGTCCCCCGGGAATCCGGCGTCCACCAGGCCCCCTGGGGAATGGCCACAACCCCTGGCATAATCCGCGGGGTCACCTTGACGGTAATGATGAGTTCGCCCCGGTCATTAAAGACCTTCGCCTTATCGCCGGCTGCCAATTGCCGCAGGCTCGCGTCGGCCGGATTAAGCCACAGGGCATGCGGCTCTGCCGCCTCTAATAAGGCAATATTCTCAAACGTGGAATGGACCCGGCGTTTAGAGTGATAGCCGATGCATTGCAGGGGGTAGCGCTGGCGCAGCGGGTCGTCCGGACCTTCCCAGGCCGGTACATATTGGGGAATAGCCGGTATCTCCGGGGTTTTCAGCGCCCACAGCCGGGGCGAAAAAAGCTCAATTTTCCCGGAGGGGGTCGCAAACGGGGCGGCCTCCGGCTCCCGGATCTGCTGCTCGTAGGCAATCACGGGCTTGGCCGGCTGCTTTTTATAAATACCCCGGCGGCGGAATTCCTCAAAAGCCGGAAAATTACGGTCCTGTGACTGCGCGACTTTTACAAACTCCCGCAGCCAGCCCTGCTCGGTTTTACCCTCCGTATATTGGGCACCAAAACCCAGCCGGCCGGCCAGGGAGCTGCAGATGTCATAGATGCTGCGGCACTCAAACTTTGGCTCGCTGACCTTTTGATGATAAATGGCGTAGGCAATGCCGGAAGAAAAAGTCACAATATCCTCCCGTTCAAAATGGCTGACATCAGGCAGCACCATATCGGCAAATCTGGCGCTGGGCGTCATAAACAGGTCATGGACCACAATAAATTCGCATTGGTTGTCGTCCGCCAGTATTCTGGCCGTGGCGTTAATATCCGCATGCTGGTTGATTAAGGTGTTGGAGGCATAATTCCAGATCAGCTTAATATTAGTGCCCAAACAGTCCACTCCCCGCACCCCCTGGGCGGCGGTCATCTGCTCGCCGTTGACGATGGCCTCGGTCCAGGCGAAGCACGGGATCTGGGCCGCTACCGCATTGCTGCCGGCCGGCAGCCGGCCCAGCGCCAGCTTGTGGCCGCCCGGACGCAGCCCCGGTCCGCCGCCTGTAATCCCGATATTGCCGGTCATAGCCGCCAAAACCGGCAGCGCTCTTACCGGCTGCTCCCCGTAAGCATGCCGCTGCCAGCCCAGCCCCTGCAGCAGGGCGCAGGGCTTGGTCAGACCAATCTCCCGGGCCAGGCGGACAATGTCCGCCTGGGGCACGCCGGTAATTGCCTCCGCCCAGGCCGGCGTCTTGGCCGTCTTATCCTCCCCCAGCCCTAAGATATAGCTTGTAAAAGAGTTGCCGGCAGGAATGCCTGCCGGCATATGTTCTTCGTCATAGCCCAGACAGTACCTGTCCAAAAACGACTGGTCCACCAGCTGCTCGGCCATCAGTACATAGGCCAGGGCGGCAATCAGCGCATTATCGGTTGTGGGCTTTACCGGAATCCATTCGTCAGCCAGGCTGGCGGCCGTATCGCTATAGCGGGGATCAATGACAATAATTTTGGCACCTTTATCTCTGGCCAGACTTAAATAATAAGGGGTGTTGGCCCCTCCCATCCTGGTTTCAGCCGGATTGTCGGCAAACAAAACAATCAGTTTGGCATTCGGCAGATCATCAGGCGACTGGCCCTCCACGGTTCCGTACGTATAAGGGGCAGCCACCGTGTAGCAGGCAGCGCTGTAGGAGTTGTAGTACCGGAGATAGCCGCCAAACATATTTAAAAATCTCGGCAAAGCCCCCCAGCCATCGCCGGTGACATAGGCATCACCGATTTGGCCGTAAACCCCGGTGCCGTAGTTTAAATAGATGGCGCTATTGCCATAGGTTGCTTTAATCCGCTGCATTTCGCCGGCAATCACCGCCAAAGCCTCTTCCCAGCTGATCCTGACAAACCGGCCTTCCCCCCGCGGGCCAACCCGCTTGAGGGGATACCGCAGCCGGTCCGGATGCTCCAGCCAGTGCCGCTGGGCAAGCCCCCGCAAACAGGCCTTGGTCTGAGGGCAAGCAGGAGATTCCGGCCCTGTCTCGCCCGGTGACAGCCTGACCAAAACACCATTTTTAACATGGGCATGGAGAAAACAGCGGCCGCTGCAATTATGAACACAGGACGTAGGGATTAGTTTTTCATCAATTGGTACTGCCTTCATCAATATCCCGCCTTCTGTCGCTTGCTGTTGTCATTGTACCGCCTTTAACGGTGAGAAGCAAGGCTTGGCAGCTGCGCCGGCGCAGACAAAAATTGCCTGATCCTGTTTTCCCAGGATCAGGCAAGCGCCGGTTAGTTATGATGCATGTTATGCTGCATGGGCGCCGGGGCGCCATGGGGATCCCAGCCCATAATTGCCGGGTCGACCATACCGAATATCATCGCGATATGAGCAACGACCAGGAACACGGTGAGCAGAATAAAATGGAGCTTTAATTTCTCGTCCCCGGTTTTGCCGCCGCCGATAACCCCCAGTTCCAGCAGGGCTATGCCCATAAGCGGAATCACGCCGCTTAAATAGGCCCCGACTGCCAGAATGTCGGCCGGCCCGCGCCAGGCCATGGACGGCACGGCGGTAATCATCAGGTTCAGAAATATACCGAGAAAATAGAAACCGAGCACAATGCCGATGTATTTGTTGATTGTGCGCAGGGCCCCGCCGGCCCGGTCCTTGTTGAATACCACAAAGAATTCAGTGGCCACCAGGGCTTCGGCCAGAGCCACCGGAATCACCATATAGATAATGAGATTCCAGGGCTGATTCACAGCCAGAAGCTCCATATAATGGGTCATGTTCAATTGAATTCCTCCTCAAGTTACTGTTACTGAATACCTTTGAGGTAATTGTAGCAGCAAATTGTGAAGATCCTGTGAACAAATCGTAAAAAATTACTGAATTTACTCTTCCAGGCTCGGGCAGCCCCCGGCCTGGGGCCGTATAAAATGTAAGCAGGCAATTAGAATAACGGCACGATTGCCCCCTTGTATTTTTCTTCCAGAAACTTTCTGACTTTTTCCGATTTTAAGGCCTTATCCAGCCTGGCTGCCATTGGCTCATTGATTTGGTCTTTTTTTACGGCAATGATAATAGAATATTTATCACTTTCGCCCTTATCCTCAAGGGCAATCGCCGATTTAGGATCTACATTTCCCTGGACGGCTATAACCGAGTTGATTGCCGAACAATCAACATCATCTAAGGAGCTGACAAGCTTCATTACATCCATCTCAACAATATTAAGCTTCTTCTTATTCTCTATTATATCTAATTTTGTCGGCATATCTGCGCCTGCTTTAAGTTTTACCAACCCGTTTGTCTGGAGCATTTTTAATGCTCTGGCCCGATTGCTTGGATCGTTGGGAATAGATACGGTAGCCCCGTCCTTTAACTCATTAATATCTTTTATTTTTTTCGAAAAAACACCCATAAAATATTTAACCACGCCACTGTTATATTTGGCTAGATTAGTCCCTTTATTTTGATTGAACTGGTTGAGGTATGGCTCATGCTGATAAACATTAAACTCAACACTGCCTTCCTGTAAGGCAATATTAGGAGTAACCAGGTCATCAAATACTTTTATATTTAAGGTATAGCCGTCTTGGTCGAATTCTTCTTTCGCTGCCCCCAGAATATCTTTAAATATCGGCGAAGTCCCGACAATGACCTCCTTTTTCCCGCCCGTTGCTGCCCCCGCGCTCTGTTTCGTCTCCCCGCAACCAGCCATTGCCAAGGCAAATACTAAAATTAATGCTGTCAACACGCTCTTGCTAATACGCATATTCATCACTCCGCTTCCTCTATTTTAATACTTTATATAAATAGTTGCCTAACGCCTGGATAACTTGTACCAATACGATCAGAACAAAAACAGTTCCATACATTACCGTGTTATCAAAATTGGCATACCCATAGGTGATTGATACGGCTCCCAGGCCGCCGGCACCGACTGCCCCGGCCATCGCGGTACAGCCAAGGATGGAGATGATAGCCAGCGTTATCCCGGAAATAACTGACGGTACTGCCTCTGGCAGCATGATTTTAAAGATGATTTGAAAGTTGCTGGCCCCAAACGACTTTGCCGCCTCGATAAGCTCTTTGTCCACTTCTCTTAGACTGCCTTCAATGATCCTGGCAATAAAGGGAGCACCCGCAATGGTTAGGGGGACAATAGCCGCTTTTTCTCCAATTGAGGTGCCAACGATGGCCCGCGTAACAGGAATAATAGCTACCAACAGGATAATAAAGGGAAATGATCTAACGATATTAATAATCGTGTTTAGGGTTTGATAGATATATTTGTGTGGCCTTAACCCATCTTTATAGGTAATAATTAAAATAATAGCCAGTCCAATACCGATGATTGACGAAAAAACGGTTGCCGTAACAACCATAAACAGGGTCTTCACCAGTTCAGGTAAAACAATGCTATGAATAAGCATATAAATGTCCGAATTATTCATAGTTCAGTACCTCCCACGGAACACCGGCGGCTGTAAGGTATTCCCCTACCGCCGCGGCACGGTCCTGGTCAACATTAATTACAATCGACCCCAGTACACCGTCACGATATTTTTCTACTTTCGCCCAGGGTATAGAGAACCCAACCCCCAGTTCTTTAGCCATATTTGACAAAAGCCTGCTGTTTGCACCACTTTCCGTATAAGTAATTCTGATATTTTTACCTTGTTCCGGTATTAATTCTTCATTCTCATCACCCAGTAGATTCTTTAGCGATTGCGGCTGATTAAGAAATATACTGCTTACTGTGCCGTTGGCGGTGATTTCTCCATTTTCGAGAATAGAAACCTTATGACATATCTCTCTGACAACCGACATTTGATGGGTGACAAAAACGATGGCAATGCCCAAGGTCTCGCTGATTCTTTTTAACAGCAGCAAAATTGATTTTGTCGTTTTGGGATCTAACGCGGAGGTAGCTTCATCGCACAGTAAAATCTTCGGCTTTAACGAAAGCGCCCGGGCGATGGCTACCCTTTGTTTTTGGCCACCGCTTAATACTCTTGGTTTTTGATCAATCTTATCCTCAATATCAACCAGCTTGACTAATTCCTTCACCCGCTTGTCGATTTCCGGTTTTTTGTACCCCCAGCAATCCATAGGCAAAGCGATATTTTGATATACTGTTTTTCTCTCCATCAAAGAGAAATGCTGAAATATCATACCGATGTTTTTTCTAAACTTCCGGATTTCGTGAGGACTGTGGTCCTTAATCTCAAAGCCATCTATTTTCAGGCTGCCCGAGTCATAGCTTTCTAAGCCGTTAATGCACCGTAAAAGCGTAGATTTACCCGCGCCGCTCCTGCCAACAAGCCCGTAAATTTCGCCGTCATTGATAGTTAAGTTAATTGTCTTCAAAACCGTACTGTCACCATATGATTTTTGCAAATTGCTTATTTCAATCAAGGGACCCCATCCTTTAGCTGCATCTCCATTATGGCATTCCTAATATATACAAAAAATAATTATTCCCGGAATATTTATTCTATAGCGAACCAAAAAATCCTTCCATTTCTCCATTTTTTGCTAATATTTTTTACTATACGGCAAAATCCAGCCGCCAAAATTGTCGAAAACCCAAGACTTTTGTCAAGTCCGGCAGGACGCAACAAAAAGTCTTGGGTTTTTCTTTACTGCTTATTGTTGGCGGGAAATGCTAAAGACTGGACAAAATAGCTCTGAAATTCGGGGTGAAGGGAGAGCTCCATTATCTTAATTTGTTGGCCAATTTGTCGGACCGCACCACTGGCCTGGCAATTAAGCAGAACCGCCTTGGCTCCCTCCTTGGCCGTATTACCAGCAAAACGGATCTTATGCTGACAAGTAGGGGGTAATAAGCCAATTCCCACCAGCGATGCCGGCTGTAAGTGAAAACCAAAAGCGCCGGCCACGAGAATCTCGTCCACATCGTCAAAACAAAGATTTATTTCTTTGAGCAACAGGTGCATGGCCGTATATATGGCGCCTTTGGCCAGTTGAACCTGGCGCACATCTTTTTGCTGCAGAAAAAGCGGTTCCCCGTTAGCGATTGCAAAAGCCGGTTTCCCGTCCACAGCAACCATCCGGGCCGCAAGGGCGGCAGGCAGCTTCGGCGGAGCGGCAAACCGCCCGCTGGCGGTAATGACGCCACACCTTGCAAGCTCTGCGATCAGATCAATCAAACCGCTGCCACAAATCCCTGTGGGCAAACCATTCCCGATTACCTTTAACCCCACAGTGCCGTCACCGGCAATTGTCACGCCCTCAATGGCCCCTGACTCGGCCCGGCAGCCACAGGAGATATTCATGCCCTCCAAGGCTGGCCCTGCCGCCGACGATGTCCCCACCAGTGAACCATCTTTACAGACTACAATCTCGCCATTGGTGCCAATATCGATAAACAACGTAGTTTTGGCAGCATGCGCCAGACCAGCCGCTACTAACCCTGCCAGAATATCAGCGCCGACGAAGGCGGCAGCAGAAGGGAGGATCGTTACCACCCCGCGCGGCGATATTCCGAGCCCGAGTGCGGCCGGGCTGACTTCTACCTGCTGCGTAAAAACCGGCTGATAGGGGGCATAGGCTAAGGAACTGGGGTCCACCCCCAATAGTAAATGCTGCATAGTGGTATTGCCGGCTACAACTACTTCATAGATATTTTTACTATCCAGTTGATTCTCAGTGGCCACCTGCGCAAGCAGCCGGTTGATCCCGGCAATGATCTTTTCCTGAAGCAGCCGGGTTCCGCCGGCTTGCTTGGCAGCAAAGGATATTCTGGTCAGCACATCGCCGCCAAACTCGGTTTGCGGGTTAAGACACGAAGCTGTCCCCATACTGTTGCCGCTTGCCAGATCAAAAACCTCAGCGACGACACTGGTTGTGCCAATATCCAGGGCCACGCCATAACAGGGTTGTCCCGGCTGATAATGCCAATCTAATAACCTGCCGTTCCTGACGATAGCTGTTTGCGCCGCATTGCCCTGGTTATGCTGAGCAGCCAGTTCTTGTAACAGACCCGAGTAATTTTCCGGAAACAGAGGGTCAAACCCTTGCGCCAAAGCACCCTGCCCGGATTTCAGCTGCTGATAAACAAGCCTCTGCACAGGCGGATCAAATGGCCACTTAGTGCTTTGAGCTGCCGTTAAGGCTACAAATCCCTCAGTATTCTTAGCTAATAGTTCCACCCGCGCAGCCCCCGCCACCTTGGCCTGGCAGGCTAACCGTACGCCCGCTTCAAGACGGGTTCCCAATTGCTTTTGTTCCAGCTCGCCTGGGTTATTAAGCTTCCCCGCGACCTTAACCTGGCATTTCCCGCAAGTGCCGCGTCCGTCACAGGGAGCCTCCACCAGCAAACCGGCGGCCCGGGCCGCCGCCAGCAGGCTTGTCCCCTCATTTACGGCTATACTTTTGTCCGCAGGCATAAATGTGATTTCAACTTGAGCGGCCAATGCTTATTCTACCTCCACCCTTTCACCGTATCCGTAAGGGCTGCCAGGTTAGACTGGGGGGTTGCCAGACTAATACCGCAGGCCGGCGCAATAATATCAATGCCCTGGGCGATTAAGTTGCCGGTATTTTGTGCAATCCGGTTAGGCGTACCGGTATGCAGCATCTGGGTATTGATATTGCCCATCACCGGTATACCGCCCAAAGCAATTTTAGCCTTCGCCAGATTCACAACAGAATCGAAACTGAGAGCCGCCCCGGTAAGTTCTTGCAAGGAGCTGAGCAATACGGTGGCATCGCCGCAAATATGGACAATGCCCCCCGCCCCACTCTGCCTGATCTCCCGGACCAGGCGTAATAGCAGCGGGATTACAAACCGGCGGAAATTAGCATTGCCGAGGATCTCGCCGGTAGCGGTGGGGTCGGCGATGGCAATAACATCAGCGCCGGCCGCTGCCTGCGCCCGGGCAAAGGCGGCTAAATAGTCGGTCAAATAGTGTAGTACGTCCATAACCTGCTCAGGTGTTTTGCGCATCAGCCGAAAAAAGTACAAGGGGTCAATTATTGAGGTTGCCAGGCTAACAGGGCCTGTTAGATTGCCGATCACCGGTAGGCCGGCATGGCGGGCCGCCAACTCTTTAATAGCCGCTAATACAACCGGCGACCTGCCGTCTTTGACAGGGTCCGGCAAGGGCGCCGCCAGTATCGCCGCCAATTCTTGTGCTCCATATTCGGTAATGCATGGCTCAACCCCCGCATTCCCCAGATCAACGGTGCTGCCGAAAGCCTCGGCCTCCACGGTCATGCAAAAGGGAACACCCAGGTTTTCAAAACCGGTATGCCGACAAATCGCTTCCGCCACTTTTGCCATTACTGCCGGCTTACTATGAAACTCATGGGCAAAGCCGGCTAAGACGGCAGTAGTAGCTGCGCTCATCATGCCACCAGGGCAAATCACCGGCGGGCGGTCTACCTGCTTTTGCGCCAGCACGGCTGTAAGGCGCTCTTTTTCTGTAAGGCTCATGTTTCCCCCTTATTCTTGGCAGACCATACTACTGCTGGCAGCGGCCACTGTCCGGGTTTTGAGCTTTCGTACTGCAACATTGGCATCTTTCGCGTACAGGTCGGCTTTTATCTCATCGGCAAAAACCTGGGAGATAGGCCCGCCGCCTATGATAACCGTAATTTTGTCGCGCAGGCCCCGTTGCTCCAATTCCTCAATCACGGTGCGCATACCATCCATAGTTGTAGTCATCAGTGTGGCCATGGCAACGATTGTCGCCCCCACCTCCTCGGCCTTATCAACAAACGCGCGTAGCGGTACGTTGCGGCCTAGATCATATACGTCAAAACCAGCTGTCTCCAGCATAATTTTTACAAGATTTTTGCCAATATCATGGGTATCACCCTGAACAACGCCAATAACTACTTTCTCAGCGCCACAATTATAGTCCTTAGGCAGATGCGGCTGGAGCACATCCAAACCGGCAAGCATGGCATCAGAGCAAAGCAGCACCTCCGGGATGAAGTATTCCTGGTCCGCGTACTTGTCACCAACAATATTCATGCCTTTAACCAAACCCTCGGCAATTGCCTCGAAGGCCGGTATCCCGGAGTCAATTGCCGCTTGGGCCGCTATTTTCGCGCCGTCCTCGTCCATTTCGACAACAGTAGCTGCCAGCGCAGTAAAAATTTCCTGTCTTTTCACGCCCAGACCTCTCTTCAATATATTTTCATTATATTTTATATAATTTTTCTATATTTTTCAGCCAATTCCTCCCTCGCCGGAAGGAATCCTGCTGAACCAGAGATAATCATTACTATAATACACCGATATGTGACCACAGTAACTATACTGTGGTGGGGATTTGGGGGAATGATATTTTGAAAACCAATTGGCAGGACGAGATGACGCCCAAGGAGCGGCTTACAGCTTTTGCTGCAGGCAAGCCCCTAGATCGAATACCCTGTATGCCGTTAGTTACCGATCATGCCTATGGCCTGGCGGGCGGGCCGCTGTCGCAGTATTACCATTCAGCCACCTTAATGGCCCAGGCCCAGATTCAGGCGTTTGAAACCTATGAAACAGACTCGGTCGGTTCCGGTCCCGGTCTGTTCGGTCTGGCTGAGGCGATCGGCACCAAATTGACATTTCCTGATGACGGCATTCCTTTTGTTTGTGCGCCGGCAATATCAGGCTATCAGGATCTTGCTAAACTCGAGTTGATCGATCCCTGCCGGTCAGGACGATTGCCAATCATACTCGAAGCCCTCAAGCTTGTTCAGGACGCGGTACAGGAACGCGCCGCCGTGGGGTGCTCGCTTGGCGGCCCCGTTACAACCGCCGCCGCCGTCCGGGGCACAGACCAATTCCTGCGGGATATGTACCGCAACCCGGAAATGGTGCACCGGTTATTGCAATACGTTACTGATAACGCCCTGCTCTTTATTGATGTGCTGTGCACCATGGGTATTAAACCGAGCATCGCCGAACCCTCTGCCTCGGGGACCTTGATCAGCGATAAGCATTTCCGGGAGTTTGCCAAACCCTACCTTAAACAATATTCCGATCGTATCAGCCAGCGTTGCGGCAGTGGTCCCTTTGTCCATATCTGCGGCGATACCATAAACATTTTGGATGATATAGTCGATGCCGGGGCAACTGTGCTCAGTTTGGACAATCAGATTGATTTGGCGGCGGCAAAGGCTAAAGTAGGCCACCGAGTCTGCCTGGCAGGCAATGTCAAGCCTTTTGCGCTCTGGCGCGGGAGCCCGCAGGAGGTTGCCGCCGAGGTCAAAGAATGCTTGGGTAAAGCCTGGGATAGTCCCAAAGGGTTCATTTTATCCAGTGGCTGCGGCCTGCCGGTAGGCACCCCTGCCACGAATGTGCTGGCAATGATGGACGCCGCCCGTCACTATGGCAAATGGCCAATCAACCCCGACAAACTGGCATAACGATAAGAAAAGACTTGGCTTGTGCCAAGTCCTTTAGGACGACGGCAGAAGCCTTAGTCGTTCTTATGTCCACAGAATTTTTTTATAAATTCTGGTAGACTAAAGAAAAACACGGCTTGCGCCGAGCCTTTGGCGAAAGCGGCAGCCGATGTTGCCCTTATCCAGGGAAAGTGATACTTTCTATCAGGATGTAAAAGGCTAAGTTCACCCTGACCGGTGAACTTAGCCTTTTTAGCTGCCGCCGGTATTAGAAAAATTACTGACCATAGCACGGAAATAGCGGCAGTTTTCTTCTAAATCAGGCCCATGCTTAAATAACCCGCCGCCAACCAGGAAAATAACCTCGCTGCCGTATACCGCCATCAATTCCCCAATACGGTCCAGGCTCATGCCACCGCCCGGGCTGGGAAAAATCGGCTTGATCCGGCCCATCTCCTCACAGGTTCCCCGCACAATGTCCAGGCACTCTTCCCGGCTGAACGAGAATCTGCCGCCAAAGTTTGGATAAATAACAGCATCGGCCCCAGCCAGACGGGGGATTTGGCCAAATAACGCAAAATGAGATATGCCGTTAGCCTGAGCTGTCACATAACTGCCCTGAAAGGCCGGATGACTGATCACCGGCAGGTCAAATTCCGCGTCATCGGCTAATAACTTCATTACATCCAGGCCGGTAAGAGCCGGTGACAGCATCACACCTTTTGCCCCCAGTGTTTTTGCCAGTTTCGCCCGTGTCACCACCTCATTGGCCGGTGCGGTAATATTGGGGACATAAATGGTTTGCCGGCCGGTCCGGGCATTGGCTTTTTCCACTGCGTCCACACAGGCGGCCACCCGGTCCGGGAACGGAGCAAAAACCTGATTTGTCAGCCCGTGGTCGTCTTTAATAATATCAATACCGCCCACCGCACATTGATAGGCCATCGCCGCCAGCTTAGCCGGCGTAAGGCCCATTGGCTTCAATGCCGTAAACAGGAGCGGCCTGCCGCTGACACCCAGCAGCTTCCGCAATCCCTCGCGGCCAAAGCGTGGCCCCTGGTACTGACTGAGCAGGGACGGCGGCAAGTCCAGCCGTTCAACCCGGATTCCCGGCTTAATACTGATATTGCCGAACACAACATTCAACAGCTGGGTAAATTCACCGGCTGCCGTCTCGACCGCATAACTGATGACAGTTTGATAACTGCCGCTACTGATTGGTTCCAGGGACTCAATGCGGCCGACAATTTCATCCCTGATCATGCCGGCGGGTATAAGCTCTTCCGGAAATTCCACCGTTTGTTCCAGGCAAATATCCCAGGCCTTTTGTCTGGCCTCCTGTTCGCTGCTGCCTGTTAACCGGTACACTACGGAAAAACGCTCTCCTCCTGTCATTACAGCGCCTCCGGTTTGGCGTCACTATGCACAGGTGCAATATACACCTGGGCCAGTTCAGCTTCTGCTACGGCAAAGTCGTGGCCTGTCAGCTTCTGTACTTTTTCAATCAGCGCGGTCGCGTCAAGCCGGTATTTTCGCATCAAGTAAGGCCGGCTGGCGCCATGAACAAAAGTATCTTCCAGGCCAATCCGGACAAGCGGTTTGCCAACCCCGGCCTCAGCCATCTGTTCCGCGACAATCGAACCCAGGCCGCCAATAACGGAATGGTTTTCCATTGTAATTACGCCATACCGCGACTGGGCGATGGCGGCCAGCACCGCCGGGTCACTAAAAGGTTTTAAGGTGGTAATATGCATATGCTGTACCGCCAGGCCGCGTTTTTGCAACACCGCTATGGCCCGCATGGCTTCCTCGGTACAAATACCTGTCGATAACACGGTAAGGTCGCTGCCACGCCGGATCAGCCGCGCCTGATTAAAGCGCAGGGGCTCTGCCGCGGCGAACAGGCGGGGGATTTCCCCCCTCAGCATCCGGATGTAAACAGGCCCGTCAACCTTGTGGGCTGCATCCAGCACGCCTTCGACATCAGTGGCATCGCCGCATTCAAAAATTGTCATATTCGGCAGGGCCCGCATTACGGCAATATCTTCAATAGCCTGATGGGTTGCACCGCCCGGGGTTGTCACGCCCGGCAAAAAGCCGATCATCCGCACAGGCAGATTGGGATAAGCCACCGAAACAGCGATTTGATCATACGCCCGGCGGTAGATAAAGACGGCAAAAGTGTGGATAAAGGGGTACAGCCCCTCCCTGGCCATGCCGCCGGCAAAACTGATCATGTTCTGCTCGGCAATGCCCATGGACAAAAAACGCTCCGGATAGGCATCGCGAAACAGGTCCGCCTCGGTTGAGCTTGTAAGATCGGCGGACAACACATATACATCCGGTTTGTCCTTCGCCCAGGCGACCAGGTTGCGGGCATGGACCTTTGATAAGATTTCCATAGGTTCGGCCTCCTTTACAGCATCGTCTGCAAAACCCGGTCATACTGCGCCCGCTCATCGTCACTGGCAAAACGAATATAATGCAGCTTAGGATGCCGTTTTTTTAGTATCTCGATGCCCTGCCAGGGCTTGGTGGCGGCTAACACAATAACAGGCTTCCCGGCAACGGCGGGCGCCAGCACCGGCCGGACAAGGGCCGCCGGGTCATGACCGTCCGCCTGATACACCCGGGCCCCGAAAGCCGCAAGCCTGTCCGCAAAGGGGTCGATGGTCATGACATCCCCGATTGCCCCGTCACACTGTTGGCCATTAACATCCACATAAATGCCGATATTGTCAAGCCGGTGGTGGGCAATGGCCTGCAAGGCCTCCCAGTTTTGGCCTGACTGCCATTCGCCGTCAGACATAAACACCCAGACCTTGCCTGGCTCGCCCTTTAGCCTGCGGGCCATGGCGATCCCGGCCGCCTGACTCAGGCCTTGTCCGAGAGACCCGGTCATGACCTCCATCCCCGGCGAATGCTCAGCCCCGATCATCTCTACCGTAAAACCGTCCACATTAAATTGCTCCAGGCCGGCCGGGTCCATCCGGCCGGTCTCAATCAGCAGGGCATATAAAACCAGCGCATACTGGGAGGGTGATAAAATAAACCTGTCATATTCAGGTCCCCGGGGCCCGTTAAACAGCGCACCGGTAGACGCGGCGTTGTTATTGGGGCCGGGTACACCGGCAAAAGGCGCCGGTACCAGCGCTTTTTCCGTCTTGCCCAGATGCATAATCCGTAGATACAGAGTTGCCAGAATCTCAGCCGCCGAACAGGCCTGGCTCAGATAGCCGCCATGATTGCGTATCGTGTGCTCCATAACCCGGCGTCTAATGCCCTGGGCAGCCTGCCTGACCTGTTCCTGCCAGGGCTCGTTTGTGCAAGCCATTCGCATCACTCCCTGTTTATCCTGTTTTATTATCAGCTTATTTGCTTTCATTGTATTGTGAATACGGCAGACAGTCAATATCACTCCGGCCGGCCCCTGCCGCCAAAAAACGTTAGGCTGCAGCAAAATTCCGCAAGAACTTTGCTGCAGCCTGCAGGGCCGGCCATTATCACCGTGATTTGCTATGTTTATCCTCCCAGTCATAATATTTTATAACACAAGCCAGCACAATTGAAGCTATTAGCCGCTCAACAATAACCACAGTGATGAGCAGCCCAAACGCAACCCATGCATTACTTAACATGCCTCTACCTCCTAATATCATATTAGATAAATTAACCCATTCCTTATCACCTTATTAAGCTTTCTGCCATTACTGCGCAAATATTGGGCCAGGCATTTGGGTTATCTGCTATCAGTTGCCGCTGCGGCTTTAGAAAAAGCCGGCTATTAGACCAGGAAACACCTCATTGGCCGGGAAATGCAAAAGGCGGGTCGCTCCCTGAGGGAGCGACCCGCCTTTTGTTTACTGCATCCGGTTGGTTAAGCCTGGCCCGTATCGCCATAATCCATTATTACAATCACTTTGATCCGCCACTGGCCATCGACACATTCCAGATATTCTGCCCTGGCAAAATGCTGGATAACCTGAAGCAACGCTTCTTGCGCAGCCGCTAATTGCAAGCCCCTTTCCGGAGATATGCAAGGATCAGCAAGTTCTTTGCCAATTGCATTATAGTCGTTAATCGTATTTTGCAAGGCCGCTTTTAATTTACGTTCCATTAGTGTCCCTTCTCCCTCCATCTCCGGCTTTTACGCTTTTAAAATGGCTACTTCCTTCTATACAGGGAACTTCGCCAAGGTCCTGAATATTCCTTTATATTTTTTCCACTGTCTTATCCCTCATTGTTTCCCTTAACCGTTGTTTCTATATCACCTGTTACAGCGGCAGCCCCGGGCACTGCTAAAAAAAGAATACCGCTTACAGAGTAAACGGTAGAAAAAGAGGAAACTTTGTAAAAAAAGGTTAACTTAATAATACAGCAAAAATGCTGGCTCCGGGTTAAGAGACTGTTAACTTTTCATTAAACCGGCCGTTCCCTGCGCGGCTTCCATTGCGGATGCCGCAGTCACGGCAAGCCCTGTTACTTATTATTTAGGATTTCAATAATAAAGCGAACCCCGTCCGAAAAACCGTGTTTATACATTTGCGAAGCAATAGTTACCTGCAAGTCATCTAGTTTTGTATACAGCTCTTCTCGGGAATTGAAATCAACAGGCAAAGAATCTATGCCGCGGCGTAAATTATCATTAGCAGACTCCCAGGTTGGTGTCCGGTCTGGCCGGTAAGTATTAATTGCCCGGTCGGCAAGAATTTCTACTATTAGCTCCAAACAGGTCATAGACTCGTCTTTCTGAGGTACACTGCCAATCATATCTCACGCACCCTCCTATCATTATGGGTAATAATTAAATTAATTTGCATGATTAACGGTAATGTATCAGTGCCAGCATAAATTCTCATTTAATTGGACTTACATCCTTCATCCTACTATTATTTTCATTATAAGTCAATATTTTTCCAAAATAATGGGAAGATTTTACGCTAATCCGATAATGTTGTAAGATTATAAAGAGGTGATTTTATTGAGTTTGGGAGCAAAACTTCGTGATGCCCGCCTGGCCAAAGGTCTAACGCAGATTGGAGTAAAAAAAATAACAGGGATAAATAATAAAACGCTTTCTAATTATGAAAATGGTGTCAGCTCCCCCGGGCCTGGTACGTTAAAAAGCCTGGCCGAGCTGTACGGGGTAACAACCGATTACCTTTTATGCAGGACTATTGCTATCCAGGCCCAAAATTATCGGGACCAATGTAGAAAAGCGCCGATACTTGCTTCGATTCCCGGACCGCTGGCAGAGCGGCCGGATCATTTAGGGGAAATGCCATTACCCCCCGGCATACCAAATGGTGAATATTATTATCTGTTTGCCAGCGGCGACAGCATGGAACCCACAATATATGACGGCGATATGGTTTTAGTCCATATCACACCCAATATCATTAACGGCAAGGTGTATGCTGTCCGGCTGGACAATGAAACCACGTTAAAAAGAGTCTTTTGCTATAATAAGCGGGTCGAATTAGTACCCGACAATCCAAAACATCCACGGCAAATCTACAGCGCCAAGCAGCTATGGGTTAATGGCCAAATAATAAAAATAATGCGCGACATAAAGTAATGCAAAGACAACAAAGGCAGGGACACGGTGTCATTGCTTATTAAAAGCGCAAGCCAACACCATCGTCCCTGCTCCTGAATAAATTTTACCCAACCCCAAACCCTGTCAGGCGTTTCATTGGCGAATATGCATGTAAATCACGGAACCTGCAAACCATAAACCAGGAGGTGATATTATGGCAAAAAATAACGCCAATGACTCTTTAGCCCAGCAGCGGGCAAAAGAACAGAATAAAAACCTTAAAAATAAGAATATCCATGGCGATAAACATCTGACCGGTCCCAATCATCCCTCAACCTGAGAGCAGTTGGTCAGCTAAAGACCCGGGCCGGTGGGTTTGGCATGGCCAGTAATAATACCACCGGCCCGCCGCCTTGGCAACGTTTTAGCGTAACCGTCTTTTTCTCATTTGGAAACGACTTGCGAAGTGACATCCAAACTGAGGCTGATTTGTTCTTGCGTTGTCCTCTTTAAACAGGGCACAGGAGTAAAACCTTCCGCTTACGGCAACTCGTAGTACCCTAAAAAGATATTTGAAATTTTTTTAATTTCCTGTACAGAGTGGCTCTCGTAATTCCTAAAACACTCGCTGCAAGAGATATATTATAACCGCAATTTCTAAATACTTCGACAACGGTTTGTTTTTCGACTTCATTTAGCATATCGAATTTCTCCGGAATAACTTTTGCCGAGTTTTGAAATCTAGCAGGAAGGTGATTTACCGTAACTGTATTTCCACTCATGTAATGTAAAAAATAGATTACGGTGTTTTCCAGTTCCCGTATGTTTCCCGGCCAGTCATAGATCGCTAAAAATTTTTTTACTTGAGGCGAAATGGTAATGTCCGCTGCACTTAATCCTGCATGCTTTTTCATAAAATGCTGTATTAAAATCTCTAAATCGTCCTTTCTTTCCCTCAAAGAAGGAATAGAGAGAGTAATCACAGACAGCCGATAAAACAGATCTCGCCTAAAACATCCAGCTTCTACATCTTGCAGCAGGTCTCTATTAGTAGCTGCAATAACCCTAACATCCAGAGGTATCGTGTGGCCGCCCCCAACCCGAACAACATTTTTTTCCTGCAGAACCCTAAGCAAATTAGCCTGAACAGCCAGCGGCATATCCCCAATCTCATCCAAAAAAATTGTACCGCCATTGGCAAGCTCAAATTTTCCTGCCTTCCCCCCCTTCTTTGCGCCTGTAAAAGTTCCTTCCTCATATCCAAATAATTCACTCTGAATCAATTCTTTTGGCAAAGCGGCACAATTAACCGCAACAAAAGCTTTGTTACGGCGATTACCATAATTATGGATTGCTTGCGCCAATATTTCTTTCCCTGTACCGCTTTCTCCCTGGATTAATATTGTAGTGTCCTTGAAGGAAATATGCTTAGCGCTTTGGATTAATCCCGCCATTTTTTTGTTGTGAAATATCAGATCATCAAAACTGTAACAAGCCATGTTGCTGTTGTCACGCTGTTTTGCTGCTTTTAGTGCTTCGGCACTGTCCGCCAATTTAACGCCGGAGCTAATTGTTCCGATTACGTTGCCGTCGTCATCAAAGATTGGGGCATATATGGCTCTTATCGCTACGCCCCAGGTTTCGGCAGGAAAATCACAATAGGTTTCCCTGCCTGTACGGATACATTCTTCAATCGCCGTTATCCCTTTAATAGGGGTACCAGTAGGCACATTTAATTCAAAGTTTTTTGCTCTGAAATAACCAATATATTCCTTCAAGTCTGTTAAACCGACAGCTATATCATTCTGAGCAATTTTGTTAAAGTAGGAAAGTGTAAATAATAATTCTCTTAGGGTATCCTTGTTTTTCTGCATTGGCTCTCCTCCCCGGATTCTTAAGTAAAACGAAAATTAAATAAATTAAGAATGGATAATCAATGCGCAGAATGAAATATTTGTATGGACAAAAGTAGCTTTCGGTATTTTCTAAAGTTAGTATACCGCTATGTATTTTACCGGGTCAAGCATTATAATGCTTGTGTACTAACAACATAATGCAACCGGTCTTGGCTGACTGCTGGCAAACAACATAATCAAGAGCTTCGCTAAAAGAGAAGCCCTTAATTATGGGTCCGAATGTTTCTACCCAACAAAATTATACACAGAAGGAGGTCTACAACCTGCCCGCACTCTTAGCTCGTACATTATTCCGGTCCCGTCTCTGAAGCGGCATATTAAATGATTGATAAATTAGCCGTGGGGAGTCAATGGAGACTATTTTTAGCGATAACGCGGCTTATTATCCCCCATATACCATTCTAAAAGTTGAAGTTTACATTACAATAAAATACACCATAATCCTGGCGCTGGTCAATTGGCTTAATTTTGTCGTAACCGGTCATTACAATAAGGCCTTTCATCGGTACCCATTGATAATCAAAGCGGATGGCATTAACATTATCAATAGCATTCATCAGTTGGCCACTCTTATCGTTACACCAGGGAGACCAAGTCGCATAGGCGTTGGAGTTGTTTGCACCGGCTACGCCGCTTGGCATATGCCGGTACGTCAGCCCCCAGCCATGTGAGCCCACATTGGCCGAATTCACCATATCAACCAAAGCCGGGCTCCAGTAGGAAAAGTCATAGCCTGAATTCAACCCAAGCCAATAGCCTGTTTTCCCTTTAAACGGGGCCGCCTCATTTCTGGCCCACTCCCCCACAAGCGTCAGCTTGGTATTGGGTAACCGATACGCGCCATTAACCGAGTACACCTTAACGTCCTCGACGCCGTTTTTCCGGTTCTGCTGATAATAATACGCACCGATGTCCGTAGTCCTGTTTACCTGCCATTTTACTTCGCCAAAACTAAGATCGGTGCTTTTCGTCGGTTCCAAAGCCGGAATTTCACTGTAGCCGGTCCCTGTCCTGAACCAGAGCTTCTTATCGGCGGTGTAGGTACTGTAAGCCAGGAGATCGGCTTTATAATCACGGTTAATGAACCCGCCTTTGCCGGGGTACAGGTACATTCTTCCCAGTTCTGCCTTTCCTCCCAGAATATTGCCTGTCAGATAAAACAGGTCAATTTCGGCGCCACTGCCGTAGCTGCCGTTTTGAAAGTTGAAATTGTCTTGATGCATGCGCCCTACCCAGTTCCAGTCGTCATTCACCTGCTTGGAGAAAGTAATCCGGACCCGCTCTGAAAACGGATCGGAATGATCGAAGGTGCCGCCGCCGAGAGCGCCGCCCGGCCGGTTCCCTGTAAGGGAAGTATGCGTGTATTGAATCCGAGTAACGATATTGATCTGCAATTTTTTTTGATCAGACTCGGCTTTGTCCACAGAGCCATTAAATTTTTCCAGCTCGGGCTGAAACTCGGCAGCCAGCCTTTGAATTAAATCTTTTTGCCGCTCGTTGGCCTTGTCCATTTTGGTCATAGCATTGCCGGCAATGATCGCCATTTCATAACGGGTAACCGGTCGGCTCCCGTGAAGATAGCCCTGATCATAGCCTGCCAGAACACCTTCATCAATCAATTGCTGAATTGCGGCATAGGCCCAGTGATGTAAGGGAACATCGGCAAAAATACCAGCAGGGCTGCTGGCAAATATGGGGATATTAAAAGCAGTAAGAAACACTATAACCAGTGCACAAACCAATTGCTTTATCATTATAATACCCTCCCGGTAAAAATATTTGAAAATTTAAATAAATCTAATTATAACTTTTGCCTACTATGGCCTTATCTTACCTTTTATCAGCGGATTCCATAATCTTCCCAACCGGTGATTGATGCTCCTCTGACTCCGGCAGCATGCTGCCCCTGTCTGTTCTGTGCAGATCGCGAAACATATTTCCTACAATCATAACGGCTTGATTGCTCTGGGCCAATGTCAGCAGGGATTCCCGCTGCAGATTTTTTGCAGCCACTTCCCGGTCCAGCGGCACGATGCCAAGTGATACAAAACCTGTTTTGGCTGCCAGCTTTTCATAAACAGCCTTGTGCTCTTCCAAATACCGGCAGCCAATGATAAATTTGCCGGTAAAGCCGGCTTGTATTTCCTGCAAAAGCCGTTCTATCCGTTCCGCCGTCTCAAAGCTCAGCTTGGACGGATCGCAGGTCACGATCAGCGTACCGACCGTGCCGCCGGCTTTCCTGCTGATATGCTCCAGCCCCGCATCGTAATCAATAATCACCAATTCATAAGCATCCATCGTTTTTCCCAAAAGCTCATTCAGGACAGCGGTGACGCTGCAATAGCAGCCCACGCCCCGGGAGCGCCCCATCACCACAAAGTCAAACCCGTTCGCCTGACAGATCACTTCCGCCGGCAATACCGCCAGCTTGCCGCCACCGGAGCCGTTTTCCTCCCGGCTTCGCTTTTGCCGGTCCAGGGCTTCGCCAACGGTCATGGCAGGAGACAACTGCAAGGTATTGGTCATGTTGGTGTCAGGATCGGCATCGATAACAAGAATTTTTTTGAATTGGCCGGATTGCAGCGCGGCATAGAGAAACAGGGTCGCTGTGGTGGTTTTACCGGACCCGCCCTTCCCGGAAAATGACACGATTTTTGTTTTAGGCTCTATCATGCTTTATCCTTTCTTTAATAAAATATTTTAATCACTGTCAAATCAGCTCGTCCAAAGATTTCCGGAATACGATCCGGCTGACAGTGCGTTCAATCAGCATGGCCCGGCGCGTTTCATCAATAATGGCAAACTCCTCTGACGGCAGGATTTCCAAAAACATGCCGTGCTTTTCATAAAAGCGCAAAACACCTGCACCTGTCTTGCGCACATACTCGATGGTTTCATTGTCCACTATATCCGTAAAAGCAAAATAACCTCTGTCGAAAGCACCTGCCAGCATTTTGAATACCCTTACTTTTTCCGCCAGATCATGCATACCGTCAAAGGCAATCAGCATTTCGCTGGCCGGGACCCTGTAATCAAGCAGCCGGCACAGGGGTTGGGGCTGGGTCAGATCCAGCTCAATCCAGCCGTTGGTATTGGCTTCTTCCAGCAATTTACCTACCACTTCGTAAGAATATCCGGTCATTTGGGCAAGTTGCCGGACGCTCACCCAGCCGGCGTTGTCCAGCAGGTAGGAAATGACGCCTGACGGGGCAAACCCCCGGGTAAGCCGCGGCTTCATTTCCCGAATCCGGGGCATAACCGCCGCCAGATCCAGGTAACCGTTGCATTTGGGCGGCCGGAAAAATGTATCGACAAAATATCCCTGTCCATAAAAGTAAGCTGCTAAGGCCGCCAGCATGGTCCTGTCTGTTACCGGTTTCCTGATTTGGGTTTTCGGGCTGAACGCCGAAACGGCCGTATCCTTGCTCACTGTTTCCATTGCATCACTCCGCCCCGCGCCCCTGAGCCGCTGCAATCCGCTCCCAGATGCCATCCATCCTTTGCTGGGCCGGATTATTTTCAGCCAGTGTCAGGAGGCTTTCTCCCGCCAGATTTTTATTCATAATCTCCCTGTCCAGAGGCAAAAAGCCCAGGCTTACCATCCCTGTTTCCCCGGCCAGCTCATCAAAATCAGCAGCCTGGCCGGTTTGAAACCGGCTGCCCAGTACATACTCCCGCGCATAGGGCAGCCCCAATTCATCAACCAGTTCATGGATGCGTTTGGCCGTATCCAGGCTGAGGCCTGACGGGTCGCATACCACGATCAGGGTGTCGGTGGGATTCGCAGTTCTGCGGCTGAAGTGTTCCAGCCCTGCGTCAAAATCGATAATAACCAGATTGTACATGGGAAGGGTCTCATTCAGGATGGAGGTCAGCATACTGTTCAAATCACAATAGCAGCCTTCGCCTGTTGTTCTGCCCATAACCAGCAGATCGAATTTTTCCCCGTGAACAACCAAATCCCATATGGCAAAACGAAGCCGGGGCCCCCACTGGCCGCTTTCCATTTCATTCTTGCGCCTGTCTACCAATGAGCCTACCGTTTGCGCCGCTTGCACACCAAGGGTGGTGGCAAGGTTGGCATCAGGATCGGCGTCGATTACAAGTATGTCCTTGCATTTTCCCCGGCGGATGGCCGAGGATAAAAGCAGTGAGGCCGCCGTTGTCTTGCCTGTCCCGCCTTTTCCCGAAAAGGAAATGATTTTTGTGTTCCGCATGTTGTTTCCTTCCTTTGCCCGCAGTCATTATGGCCTGAATGCCATGGTAAAACCGCACAGGATATTTAAATGAACTGCCCGGAGTAACCGGGCAGTTCCATATGCGTTACTTGTGTTTACCAGGTTTAGGACTCCCGCTTTAGCAAGCAGGGTATGCCGTCCACGGTGGCGCCAGCTGCCAAAGAAGGGAACTGTCCGGCTTCAGCGGCCAAGGTTACTCCCCAGCAGGCATATGGCTGGTGCCGTCCTTCAGCTTTACGATGCGAACCGTCGCCGGCTTGGCCGGGATGACAGCCCGGGGAAGCTGCGGTTCCGGCGGTATCAGCCGGATACATTGCTTAGGACAGGCTTCCACACAGAGACCGCAGCCGTCACAGTTATACATCAGCCCGCCCCCTACGATATGGTGGATGTCCCGCAGGGTCTTGGGCTGATTGTCCGGATCGGGAGTTTCCCGGTTTACATAGGAAATACATTTTGCCCCATGGTGGTTGCAGGCTTTCACGCATTGCAGGCACAACACCGCGTTGCCGCATTTCTCCAAATCGATCTCCAATTTATAGCGTTGAACATAATACGGTTTTTTGGCGATAATGCCGATGGGATTGAGTGTCATGTCACTCATAGTCAACCCCCCATTCTATATTTATCTTGGGTCAGAAGTGGCTGCAGGCAACCGCCGCTGCCGTTAGAAATCGTTGCTTATCACCAGTTATCCACTAGTGAAGGATATGTCTTCCTGTCGACAAGCTTAATAGCCCTGTTCGAACAGACGCTGCGGCAAGCCCCACAGCCGTAGCATTTGGAAATCATTACTTCCACTTTCTCTTTCAGCGGATTGTAGGCAAGCGCGCCAAAGGTACAGCGTTTCAGACACGCCTGGCAATCCTGGCATTTTTTGGCGCATTTGTCTACATGGATCTGAGCCACATATTCGCTTTTCAAACCGCCGAAAGGCTGGCTGCCAAACAGCGCGTTCAGCCTCAGGGCGACGCAGTCCGTGATCTGGCAGTTGCAGACCACCACCGGGGGCTTGCCATCGGTATCAGTGCCCACATCAAGCAAGGTATGCACCATGCCCAGGGCTGACATTTCTCTGATGAACTGCTTCGCTTCCGCCTTGGTCAACACTTTGGTATCGGTCTCCCAGGTACGCTGTTCTAAAATTCTGTCGACAGCGACCTCAAACCACAGGCAGGAATAAAAGTCATCATCACCGTTATAGCGGCGGCAGGCGCAATGGGCCAAGGCAAACCGGTCACCAGCCAGATCAATCACCTTCAGGATATCCTCTGTCGGTACAACCTGCCCCTGGTGGCGGATCAAGGATTCGCTGCCGACAACACCAGGGTCGGCCCCGTAATAGTCGGGCACAAAATCATCGTATACCCGCAGGGCGCCCATTTCAAACGTATTTTTGCCAACACCTGTGAGCATATTGAAGGATTTGCTGTGAAACTCGCTTTTATAAAGCTCCGGGTTATAGTTGTCAGGATTAAGGTACCATTTGGTGCCGTTGCCATATTCAACACAATAGCGACACATAATTATTCCTCCTTTTAATATTCTTTGGCGGTCTCCCGGCCATTCAGAACGCGTACCACCGCTGCGGCCAGCGCCGTATTTTCATCCTCGCCCGGATAAACCATTACCGGGGCAATCGTGGCAACCCGCTCTTTGATCAGGGCGATCATGTTACCAGAATGAGCAATGCCGCCGGTAATGACAATGGCGTCGGCCCGGCCGTACAGCACGGTGGAGTAAGCCCCGATTTCCTTGCTGATTTGATAGGCCATGGCCGCAAACAGCAGGGCCGCTTGCGAATCCCCCTCATTAGCAGACTCTTCCACCGCCCGCATATCCTTGCTGTTTACATAGGCAAACATTCCGCCCCGGCCGTTAAGCATTTTCTGTATCTCCGCCTGGGAATAGTTGCCGCTAAAGCACAAGGCCACCAGTTGACCGGCCGGCAGCGCGCCGGTTCTTTCCGGCGAAAACGGCCCATCCCCGTCCAACCCGTTATTCACATCAATCACCTTGCCGTTCTGATGCGCCGCCACGGTAATGCCGCCGCCCAGATGGACAACAATCAGCGCGCTTTCCTCGTACGTCTTTCCCAGTTCGCCCGCCGCCCGGCGGGCGACAGCCCTATGATTGAGGGCATGAAAAACGCTTTTCCGCGCCAGTAACGGATGACCGGAAATGCGGGCCAGCGGCTGCAGCTCATCCACAATTACCGGATCGGCAATATAGCAGGGAACAGAGCTCTCCCTGGTCAGGGCCGCAGCGATTTGCGCTCCCAGGTTGGAGGCATGCTCGCCATAGACCGCCTGGCGCAAATCCGCCAGCATTTTGTCATTAACCCGGTAGGTACCGCTTGCCACAGGTCTCAGCAACCCGCCCCGGGCGGCTATGGCCGCAAACGAGTCGATGCTTTCGCCCCGGTCTTCCAGCCAGGCCTCGACCAGTGCTCGCCGGTAATGCAGTTGTTCCGTAACCGAAGAAAATTCGGCAATAAACTCCGGCTCATGCGGAACAGTGACTTCCGCTACCATCCGGCACTTCTCATAAATCGCCAGTTTGGTCGAGGTTGATCCGGGATTAATGACTAAGATTTTATCCATATCCAGCCTCCGTATATTGTGTAAGGAGCGAACCGTCGGTTCACTCTCCGGATGGGTAAACCACCATTACAGCTTGGGTAGAATTTTTTCCGTGTCGGTGTGGGGGCGGGGAATGACATGAACGGACAATACCTCGCCGACCTTTTGCGCCGCCGCCGCCCCGGCATCGGTAGCTGCTTTGACAGCCCCAACGTCGCCCCGCACCATAACGGTTATCAAACCGGCGCCAATTCTTTCGCAGCCGACAATAATAATATTGGCCGACTTGGCCATAGCATCGCTGGCCTCAATGGCTGCTACCAAACCTTTTGTTTCAATTAATCCCAATGCTTCTTGTGCCACTACGAATTCCTCCTCAACATGTTATGTTACTGATAGGTGTCATAGACCCGCCCCAGGAAGTCCTTCACTTCCGTTTCGGTGACGGCCCTGGGGATATAGGGATAACAAAAGTCAGTCATGACCAGGCCGGATACGTCTTGCAGCGCTTCCCGGCTGATGCCGCTGGCGGCAACCGATTTAATCTCGATTTTGCGTACGATATCCCGAATAGCAGCCGCCGTCAGCTTGCCCAGCTCCTGGGAAGTACTATAGGGATCATACTCCAGTCCCATAGCATCGGCAATCATTCTCACCCGTTCCGGGTGCACTTCGGCGCAAAACACCATGGTTTCCGGCAGCACCCAGGCGCAGGCAATGCCATGGGGAATATTGAAGGTGGCGCCAATGCTGTGCGCCGCCGCGTGGCCAAGGTGGCACAGCGTATCATTAAAGGCCATGCCGGCGAAATTGCAGGCCAGCATTACCTCACGTCTGGCTGTTTTGTTGCTGCCCTCGGCAAACGCAACCGGCAGCCATTTGCTGATCTTGGCCACCGCTTCCCTGGCCAGCAAATCCGCTTTCGGGTTGTGGACACTGCCGGCGAGCGACTCGCAGGCATGGGCGAATACATCCATCCCGGTGGCGGCGGTTAACCCTGGCGGCAATTGATAAGTCACCTCCGGATCGCAGATTGCCAGCTCGCCGGTCGCCAGCGCCACCTTCTTGGCGTGGGTGGCGGCATCAGTCAAAACAGCATATTTGGTCGCTTCACTGCCTGTGCCGGCGGTGGTCGGAATCAGGATGAGCGGCACACCCGGCCGGTAAGAAAGTGTGCCGTAATACTGGGAAATGGGCAAAGGATTGGCTGTCAGGATTTTAATTGCCTTGCCCGAATCCATGACGCTGCCGCCGCCCAGCGCCACAATGCCGTCAACCCTTTCCGCCAGCGCCAGCTGGCCGCCTGCGTTGCAGTCACTGTCAAGCGGGTTCGGCCGCACCTTGTCAAATACAACGACCTGCAGCCCCGCCGCCAGCAATAAATTTTTGACGGTATCGGCCAGACCCAGGCGCACGATGCCGGCATCGGTTACCAGCAGCACTCGGCTACAGCCCAGTTCTTTCGCCCGCAAGCCTACGGTTTGCAGGGCGCCTTCACCGAAAATTGTCGGGCTGGCCTGCGCAGCAATTAGATAGTTTCCGGCAGCGTCAGTGCGCTTGGACGCTGCCGCCAGTCCGGTTGCAGTATTCTCCACAATCGTAGCCACAATTTTTCTGATTAGTTCTTCGTTGATCTCCATTAGCCATCGCTACTCCTTCCCGCCTATACCGTCACGCCAATCTCTGCCGCTTGTTCAATGGCCGTAATGGCCTTGCCCGCCTTGAGCGCATCGCCGATGACGTACAGTTCAGCCACTTTGCCTTTTAGCTCTTCTTCGAGCGGATTATAGGACCTTGCCCCCATGGCCAGCACAATGCTGTCAAAGCCGCGAAGCGTGATGGCGCCGGCGCCGCCATCGGTATTCTCGTAAATCACGCCGTCGTCAAGAAACTCCATGACCTTAGCGCCGGTCAGCAGTTTCACGCCGTATTCGCGCAGCCGCTCCAGCAGATACTTGCGGACAAAGGCCTGCACATCAGCGGCAACGGCGGGCTTAAACTCAATAATGGTAACCTCTGAGCCATACTCGCCGATAAAGTCGGCGGTTTCCGCACCGACAAGTCCGCCGCCGACCACCAGGACTTTACTGCCCACACTGCATTTCCCGCCCAGAACGTCGACGGCGTTTACAAAGCGCGGATTCTCAATGCCCTTGATCCGGGGAATGAGCGGCACGCCGCCGGTCGTCAGCAGCACGGCATCCGGCTTCTCGACCGCCAGCATATTGGCCGTGAATTCGGTTCCCAGCTTGTAGGTCACGCCATACTTCTCACCCATCCTGACATAATACTTAATGGCTGTCAGGATGTCTTGCTTGGTGGAAGGTACGCCGGCCAGCCGGAACTGCCCGCCGAGCACCGGTTCTTTTTCATAGCAAACCACTGTGTGGCCGCGTTTGGCGGCGATCCAGGCAGCCTCCAGCCCGGCCGGGCCACCGCCGGCAACCACAATTTTCTTGGGCCGGCTGGTTTGTCTGATCTGCCAGTCGCCTTCCCGGCCAACAAACGGGTTAACCAGACAGGATATCTTTTTTTGGTCCGGATCGAACAGGTAGCCTACGCAGCCTTGCAGGCAGGCAATGCAGGGTGAAATCTCGTCGGTGGCATTGACAGCCGTCTTGTTGGGAAACTCGGGATCGGCAATGGAAACCCGCCCCAGGGCGACAAAATCGGCTTTGCCGTCGGCGATAATCGCTTTGGCCAGATCAGGGTCATTGATCCGCCCGGCCGTAATGACCGGCAGGGAAACCACCTGTTTCACGGCCTCCGCCGCATAGACATTATGGCCAGGGGGCAGAGCGCCCGGAGCGGACATATGGTGGAGGCTGGCATAGGTGCCATTGGAAATGCTCAGCGCGTTAGCGCCATTTTCTTCGATAACCCTGGCAATCATTTGCGTCTCCCTGAGGCTGCGGCCGCCATGCACCTTATCTTCACCACTCATCCGGAAAATGAGGGGAAAGCCGTTGCCGACCTCGCGCCTTACCCGCCGCAGAATTTCAACCGGGAAGCGCAGCCTGGATTTAAAATCGCCGCCAAATTCATCGACTCGCTTATTGGCATAAGGCGACATAAACTGGGCGATCAAATAGCCGTGCGCCCCGTTGAACTCAATGGCGTCAAAGCCGGCAGCCAGTGCCCGTCCGGCAGCCTGGCCGAATTTATCAATAATCTCATAGGTTTCTGCCGTTGTCAGTTCCCGTGGCAGAGTCTTTTTAACCGGACAGGATATGGGTGAAGGCGCTACCGGCTGCGCGCCGCCGATGGTAGCGCGGTCGGTCTGCCGGCCGCAATGATGCAGCTGAACGGCGATTTTGGCGCCATATTGATGCACAGAATCAATCAGCTTTTTCCAGCCGGGGATAAAGTCATCACTCCAGAGCCCGCCCTGATACGGTATGGCCCTGCCAACAGGATCGACGGCGGTGACCTCAATAACGATTAACCCAAAGCCGCCCCTGGCCCTGGCTGTATAATAATCAATCATCTGCCGGGATACGCTTCCGTCCGGATTGGCGAAATTAGTCCCCATGGCCGGCATGACAAACCGGTTTTTCACTTCCAAACCGCCGATATGGCCGGGAGCAAATAAACTTGCATATTCCTTCATCGAAGGATAGTAGCGGCTGCCGCAGGCCCGTTCATACACAACGCTGCTTTGCACTGCCGCTTGTTTGGCATTCGTCTTGCCAGCGGCAGCCGCTTCGGTAGCAACGCCCTGCTGTTGCAAAGCGCTGACGACCTGCCGGATAATTTCTTCTCTATCCATGATTGTCCCCCTTGCTGTTTATGAGGATTTCCGCTTTATCACCGTTCTTAAGCTGGGCGGCGAAAGCTTCATCCACATCCACATGCAGTTCAGTGATAAAATTCTCACCCAGTCTGATTTTGACATTGGCCAGAATCAGAGCCCGGTCACCCTTTGTTTTGACCTGTACGGCGTCGCCTTCCTGTAAGCCCAGCGCCAGCGCCTCCGCTGTGTTCATATGGATATGCCGCCAAGCCGCCATCACACCGGTATTATTGACCACAATGCCTTGCGGGCCGATAATCGTCACACCCTCTGACCGGGCTATCGTGCCTGAATCCCGAATGGGTATCTTAATTCCCAGCGTTTTGGCGTCGGAAAGCAACAGTTCAATCTGCGTGGCTGGCCGCAGCGGGCCCAGCAGCCTAACCCCTGGCAAAGCGCCTTGGGGTCCGGCCACCACCACCGTTTCCTTGGCCGCATAATACCCCTTTTGCGATAGCTCCCGCCAGGGAGAAAGTTCATACCCTGTGCCAAACAGAATATCAAGATCCTCCCGGCATACATGCACATGCCGGTTCGATACGCCCACCGGAATCGACAAAAAATCGTTTTTTTGCTGCTTGCGTATGATTTCTTTAACAATTTGCGCGATAAATTCTTCCTGAATTCCAACTGTCTCCACGAGTTCCTCCCCGCCAGGCCGCCTAGTAGATATAAGGCGTTCCACCTACCGATGCCGGCGCCGGGCCCATTTTGCTCAGTAGCTGAATGCCTGTTTCCCGGGCAGCCAGAACCGCCTGCTTGACAGCACTGGAATCACCGGTGACCATGATCATAAATTCATTGCTGAAGCTGGTATTGACGGCCGGCGTGGCGTGCATGGCAATGGTTACATCCGCTGACTTCACCGCTTTATCGGCCATCAGCATGCCAACTCCCGCCGGGCAGCCGCAAAGGATTCCCCAGGCTTTCCCCAGTTCGGCGCCTAAAAACTTTTGCAGCGCCTGGCCGGCTCGGGCCGAATACTGGATTTCGCAATGCCCGGCTTCATTCATATAAGTTTCACCAAAACTCCATTCCAGGGACTTGAGCGTGATCTCCACCGCCCGCCTGGCATCAGAAACTTCTTCGGCGCCAAAAACCAGCAAGATGCCGTGACCGCCGCCTGTCTTGGTATCCCGCGGCATATTGAAGATAAGCAGCTCGCTGTTGCTTGATTTTACCGCCTCATCCGCGCCCATTGCCTGCGGTCCGACGGCGCTGCGGGAGCTGATGATGCCCAGGGAGCGATACTTTTTGTCAATGCCTAGCTTGTCGTGAATGCTGGCATCCAGATTGGCGATAACCAGGCCCAGTGTATCGCCCAGCCCCACGCCGACAAACTCGGTCATGCCACAGCCGGCAACCAGATTTTGTGTTGCCGCTACCGCTGGCGGGGCGGCCTGATGCTGCAGTTGGCTCAATACCTGCTGGATAATAAGGTCTTTATTCACATTCCATTCCTCCCATTTTCACTTACTGATAGCTATCGTAAACCCGGCCGAGAAACTCTTTGACATCGGCTTCGGTCATCGGTTTGGGTATAATGGGGAAACACACATCCTGGACAACGAGATCGGATACGCTCATCACTTCCTGCCGGCTGAAACCGTAGCTTTTGATGGACCGGATGTCGAGCTTGCGCATGAACTCTCTGATCGAATCGGCAACCAGCCGGCCAAGTTCAACCGGGGTAATGTACGGATTATAGACAATCCCCATCGCATCGGCTACCATTTTTACCCGTTCGGGGACGGCATCTGCCACAAAAGCCAGTGTTTCCGGCAAAGCCCAGGCACAGGAGATGCCGTGCGCAACCCCCAGTCTGACGCCGGCACTGTGGGACGTAGCATGACCTAAGTGACACAGGGTGTCGCTGAAGGATATGCCGGCAAAGTTGCTGGCGATCATCATTTCATAGCGGGCCCGCTCGTTGGTCGGTTCCTGGTAAGCAACAGGCAGCCATTTGACAATTCGTTTGATAGCATCCACCGCCAGCACATCGGTCTTGATGCTGCGGATATTGCCGGTCAGCGATTCGGCCGCATGGGCAAAAGCATCCATGCCGGTTGACGCCGTCAAATCCCGGGGAACGGTATAGGTCAGTTCCGGATCGCAGATCGCCAGATCGCCCTTGGCTAAAGTAACGTTTTTAGCATGGGTTTCATGGTCGGAGATAACGGCATAAATGGTATTTTCACTGCCTGTCCCTGAGGTGGTGGGAACCAAAATCAGCGGCTGCGCTTTTTTGTAGCCCCAAGTACGGTAGTACTTGGCTACCGGGGCTGGATTCGTAGTGAGAATATTTACGGTCTTGGCACAATCAATGACACTGCCGCCGCCGACCGCGATAACACCGTCGACCTTTTCTTTTACCGCCAGTTCGCCCCCGGCTTCACAAACAATATCCAGCGGGTTGGGATTGACTTTGTCAAACACCACTACCGGAATACCGGCGTCAAGCAAAGACTGTCTGGCCTTGTCAACCGCACCGGCCTGAACAACGCCTTCATCGGTAACAATCAAAGCCTTGGTTATCCCCAGTTCTCTGGCTTTCGCTCCCAATATCCGGATAGAGCCTGTGCCGAAGATGGTTGGATTGGTCTGGTCATAAGGGGGATACTGGGCCAGCAGGTCAGTACTGCCGGCAGCTACTGGTGCGGCTTCATTCTTAAGGGCATTGGTAACCAGCTCGGTAATCAGCCTGACGGTTTCTTCGTTAAAGCTAGTGGACATACGTTCATTCCTCCTCTGAATTTAAAACGGTGCACTGCACACCTACACCGTCGGGATAATTTTCTCGGTGTCGGTGTGGGGGCGGGGAATCACGTGAACCGAGAGTACTTCGCCGACTCTTTGCGCCGCAGCCGCGCCGGCGTCGGTGGCCGCTTTTACGGCGCCAACATCGCCGCGCACCACAACGGTGATCAGCCCTGCCCCGATTTTTTCGTAACCAACAATGGTTACATTAGCCGCCTTGGCCATGGCGTCAGCCGCTTCAATTGCGCCGATCATGCCTCTTGTTTCGATCATGCCTAATGCCTCTTGTGCCATCTGTTTGTACCTCCGTAAATTTATTTTTTATCTGTATTGCTAAACTCCAGGGAGTCAATGATACCGATAATGGCCGCATCGATCGGCGCATTCCCGGCATCCGCAATGTTGCGCGCCTGACCGCCTCTTACCACCAGAACGACATCACCGCCACCGGCGCCGACCGAATCAACCGCCACCTCAAACTTGTCCGCTGAATAATTTCTGCCTTCGAGCGGACTGACAACAAGCAGTTTCCTGCCGACTAACTCCTCGCTCTTTCTGGTGGCAACCACAGTTCCGACCACCTTTGCAATATACATAACCCAACCTCCTGCCGCTTAGTGCCGGCAAATCTCTATGCCCAGTTCCCGGGCCAAATCCCAGGCCGCCGGCGTGATCAGCGTCCGGCTGCCCACCTTTACTACCGGCCGGTTCCATTGTCTGATGTCCTGGGCGCTTAGTACCCGCCCGGGAAATACCTCCCCGGTCACCGGATCACCGGCACCAGCCGCGTGTTTGGAAGTATCGGTGCCGCCATCCCTGCTTAATAGGGCGGTCACACGGCGACTTAGTTCCCGGGCTGTCGTCAGCGCAATTCCTATTTTTTCCAGCAAGGCAAGATTGTCCGCAAAAATTTGCCGGTAGTTCGCATTACCGCTCAACTGATTGACAGTACAGGCATCCCGGGCGGCAACAACTGGTTTCCCGGCAATAAGAGCCTGCATAATCAGGCTGGTCGCCAGATTGTCGGCAATACCATGCGCGATTTTAGCCGCCGAATTTAAAGACAGGACAGGAATCAGCACGACGTCCGCTTCCCGCACACACTGCGCTATTTCGTCCCAGCTGCCAGCAACCAGTTCCGGTACGCCGTCCAGCCCGTACTGCGTCAGCGCCACACGGTAGCGCTCCCTGCCCGCCGGCGTGAAAACAAGCGTAAGATCACATTCAGCGTTACGCAAGGTTTTCAAACCCGTTAAGGCTTCCTCCCCGCCGGCGGTGCCGCCGCAGATCAGAGCCAGCGCTTTTTTCCGGCTTTTAGAACCAAGCACCGTGAGCACTTCCCGGACAATCCGGTCAATCAAATCCTTGTCAAGTTCCGGCATATTCTCCCCCCTTACGAGTTGTCACCGGCGTGAATACATTTGTCATGCGGGTCGCCTTTATGCCGGGGGCACTCCGGATCACCGCAAATATTGCAGGTAGCCTTCCGGTGCGACCGGGTGGTAATTACCGCTTCCTCCCCGCCGCTGCCATCACCGCCGCTGTTTGGAGGAGCATCTGTGCCAGCCACAGGCAGAGGTTCAGGAACATCGCCGGCCGGGCTTTCCTCGCCGTTCGCCGGTTGCGCCCCTACAGCCGTCTGCGAATAAATGATATTTTCCTTATTGAAAAGGATCGGCTTTATTTCCGCATGCGGTCTGGGGATGATAAGCGTGCCAATCACTCTGCCGATTTGCTCCACCGCCGCGGCACCGGCCGCCACCGCTGCCTGCACCGCCCCGACATCGCCGCCTAATTTAACGGTGACCTGACCGCCGCCTTTGGTAATTTCATAGCCTATTAGTGTCACATTGGCGGCTTTTACCGCTGCATCGGCACAGCATATGGCCGGCACCAGTCCCACAACCTCAACAATCCCTATCGATTTAGTACAAGCCAAGCGACTTCACCCCTTTACGCATACCTGCTGAGCTTGTCAACCATTGTCCGCCGCTGCACCCGGGTAAATGTCCCGGGCGAGGTCAGGCCTTCACCGGTGGAACCGGCAATGCTCATAGTAACAAAGCCCTCGCCGCCGATGCCGACACCGCTGTAGGACGGACCGTTCTTAACCAGAATGGTGGTTTGAATTGCCTTGCCGAATTTGGTTATATTCGTGATATCGTGCGAGTGCATGATCGCACTGTGCCGTCGGCCGCCCTCAGCCTTTACGGCCAGCGCAATCCCTTCGTCAACATCCTTTACCCGCACCACCGGCAAAAGCGGCATCAGATATTCCTCAATAACCGTGATATGGTCTGCCGGCGCCTCGAATACAATGGTCTTGATGCTCTCATCAACGGTAATGCCGATATCTTTGAGAATCACACCGGCATTTTTGCCGACATATTTCTTGTTAACCGCGCCCTTGTCGTCGGTCACGAGCTGGACCAGCCTGGCAAGCGTATGCTGATCCCTGATCAGGTACGCACCATGTTTGACCATGGCTTTCAGCAAATCCTCCGCTACCTTGTCGAGTACGAACACTTCCTTCTCCCCAATGCAATTGATGCAGTTCTCAAAGCTGTTACCGGCGATAATATCGGCCGCCGCCTGTTCGATATCCGACGTGCCGTCCACCAAAACCGGCGGATTGCCCGGTCCGGCACATATGGCCTTTTTGCCGGACGCCAGCGCCGATGCCACCACGCCGGGACCACCGGTAACAAGGAGAAACCTTACCTTTGGCTGTTTCATCATCTCGGTGGCTTTGGCAATGCTGGCCTCTTTTACGCTGACAATCAAATGTTCCGGCCCGCCGGCTGCCTTGATGGCCTGCCCGATCAGTTCCACCGCTTTTAATGCTGTTTTGCTGGCATTGGGATGCGGGCTGATAATCGCACTGTTGCCGGCCGCAATCATACAGATGCTGTTATGGATGGCCGTTGCCGCCGGCGCGGTGGACGGCAGAATGCAGCCGGCCAGACCAAACGGTAGTTTTTCGACCAGGGCCAAACCATGGTCGCCCGAATATACCTGGGGAGTAATATCCTCAATTCCGGGGGTTTTTTCAATAGTCATAGTAATTTTGACGAGCTTGTCCGCGAGTCGGCCGTAGCCGGTTTCGGCCAGTTCCATTTCCGCCAGCATGTTGGCATTGGCGGTTGCCGTAGCGCGAATGGCCTGAATGATCTCACCTCTTTTCACCAGGGGGAGCTTCATAAGTTCTTGCTGCGCTTTGTCCGCAGCCGCCACAGCATCATTCATTTCGTCAAAGATGCAGCCGCCTTGCGCCGGCGATGGAGCTGCCACCGCGGAACCTTGCTGGGTATTGAGCTGCTGCATGACCTGATTAATAATTTCCGCTACTTGTTCTGCTGTTGTTTGCATAACGATTTACTCCTTTACATTTTTTTATAAGACAAGATATAAACCGGGTGCTTCATATCTTGCATATAGCCTATAAATAGTTGGTAACTGTCTGCTCCGCCCGGCAGGCCAAGGCAATACCCAGCGGCGTTACCAGCAGCGGCTGCCTGGGCAGATACGTCCTGAGCCCCGTCTCGCTTGCCAAAAGCTTGTCAAAGCCTGGGAAGCCGCAGGTGCCGCCAACCAGAAAAAGATCTTTGGCCTTATACCCGGCTATATGCTGCTGCACAATCCGGGAAATCTTTTCAAACACCGGGCGGACAATGGGCAACAGCTTTTTTTGTTGCTGCTGATCCCGTTTTTTGCCCTCCGCTTCCTCCAGGGTTATGCCAAAATGGCCGGCAATGACCAGGTCCAGTTGAAAACCGCCGGTAGGCTCATCAGCTGTGTAGATCACCTTGCCGCGTTCCAGGATAGAAATCCCGGTTGTACCGCCGCCGACATCAACAACGATACCTTCATCAATCCCCAGCACCAGAGCCGCTGCCGTAGGCTCATCAATGATTTTTGTAACCGTAAGATCGGCCGCTTCCAGAATATTTTTCGTAACCTTGACGTTGCCTTGTTCGGTTCCGGGCGGAATTGCCGAGGCTGATACAGTCAGCTTAGTACCCAGCCGGGTTTCCAACTTATTTATCTGGTCGCAGACGATATGAATGGCCCCGAAATAATCCGTCACCATCCCCTCCCGGACCACGCGCGCCGGCGTCATTTCTCCGGCCAGGGGCACACCCTTGGCATCGACGGCAACACTGATTACATTGGCAGTGCCCACATCAACGCCGATGAAGACGGGCTGCGTTATTTCTGCCGGGGTACTGCCTGTTATTCGTTCCGCCAACTGCTGAATACAAACATCAACCTGGTTTATGTCATAGCGCATTATGCTCATTTTTTCACCTCTTTTCACGGATGAAGGGAATCATTCACTAAACTGTTTATTAATAATAGCAAATTGCGTGCCAAAGCACGCCAGGCTATATGACGGTCCAGCGGCCCGGAAAACCGGCAATCTGTCCGCCAAGGCACACCATAAACATCAGTTATCTCCGCCAGCGACTGTATTAGATTAATACACTATGAATTGATTGATCATTATCTGAAAATAGACAAAAGAAAAGACGGAATATAAGTTATATTCCGTTAAAAATATATACAATTAACTTTGTTGACTGTATTATAATAAAACACCATTAAGGCACCATCGATATATTGTTTAATTTTAAAACACTCGTAGAATAGTAAAGGCTGCTTCAATGAAAAAAACACGCAGTAATACCGCAAAGTCGTAAAATTCCAGAAACTCTTAGCAAAGTCAGTAGAATATTGCAAAACATACCGGAAATCAGATAAACAAAAATCCATTCTCATTTGCTCAATGTGTTACACATTATTAAAGCAAAGGAACGGATTTTTTATACAAATAGTCTCGCAATTCTCTATGCGCCCTCGATAATATAGCTTACAGTTTGAATCCTTGCCGCCCCTGTATATTTTTCACCTTTCCCAAGAATTCTCTCGGCTACGGCCGGGTCAATCGTTGTTCCAACCGGGCGGTTTCCGTCTATCACAGCTGTAGTAGCTGCGCGTTTATCTCCGGCAGCCATCGTAACGGCAACTCCCATCAGACTTTTTACACATTCCCGTATTCATTACAACAACTGCTGTTATGATTAATCCAATAAATAGTGATTGTTTAAATAAAATACCTTTAAATAATTTCATAATTTACTCCTCCTAGTATCGTATTGAGTTACAAGCCTGCACCGGAATTATTCTTCCGAACATCTAATCCTCCGCCGTAATCTAAAGTGATAACCGCCGCCACCAACAATAGTCGGAGGCGGCGATTATCATTTGAGAACATTTTAGAAGACTCGTACAACAATTAGGCCCTGATATCCCGATTGGTTTGTTGCTTGATTGGTTCTTGGTGAACCAAAGGCCACTTATCAAAGAAGGTATTCATATACAGGTATACCAACATAAAGGCGAATTGACCGGCAAGCAGTCCCATTACCGGGAAACCCATGCCAAGATCGTTGCCAGCAAATGGTAAGATCCGGAAAGACTTTAGCCAAGCAATACCCACGACTGAGCCAAGGCCAACCCAAATAGCGATACGGATAAAAATGCGTTTTGCCTGGTTGGGCATCATTTGAGCAGTGGGGTAATCGTCAAAGAGGTGATGCCACAGCAGTTGGACCATAACGAGAGATAGGGCGAATGATGCCACGATAAGATCGATGGGGGCCCCGGGTAGAAGATTCATCGGCCCAAGGATCGGCCGGAGGGCTAACATGGATACATATCCTCCGAGCAAAGAAATAATTAACCCCATCAGGCCCATATAAGGCTGCTTCTTGGCAAACAGCTTCATCGGATAATGTTCTCCCCCTTCGGCCGGTATGAGAAACCAGAAGATAAAGCATTCAGAAAAGGCCAGATAGGTTGGCCAGGATCCCATAGGGGGAACCGTCGCTTCGTGTCCGCCTAGAGTTATTTTCATCAGACTAGGCATAATGTTAGCAATCCAAACGATTAAAGCAGCCACCGTACTCATCATCATGACACCGAAGCCATCCAACGGGGCTTTGATATTACCGGCGAAGGGCCATTTATGGAAAAGAGCGACAAAGGGTATTTGCGCCGTAATGACTACAAGGGCATAGAAGTTGCTTACTTCAAACCCCTCAATTGCCATTGTGACTTGTTCGGCGTTTTGCGGGGTAAAAAGGATGGCGAGGTTAAAAGGTTTCCACCAAATTCCAATGAAGCCGACAAGAATCAAAAATCCAATAATACCAGCCCCGAATCCAACTAAGGTATACCATAACCCCGCCCAGGGCTGACGTTTAGTGAAGTATGTTTTGCCATAATTACCAAAAATCAATGTTTGCCAAATCCAGGCATTAATAACCGTCCAAAAGAAAGTAGCCTCGGCAAAAACGGTATAATATTTTGAAGCTACTTTGGGGTCAACCGTATTTAGTCCAGGCCCTGCTAAAGAAACCGCAATCGCTTTCACTGCCGTTCCCCATATTGGCCAGTAGATACAGGCGACAACAAAGCAAATAGCAGTGGCCGCGAAACCGGTAGTGAGCAGTCCCGGAAATGTCCTTTTTACAATATATTCACTCATCATATCCCTCCAGTATTTATACGCAATATTCAAATATTTAAATGCCTAATGCGCTAGTCACCCCTTTATGTCCATCCCTCCTTATGATTATTCTAACAAAAGCGGCCCGCAGCTTTCTCCCGGCATTATAAGTCAGGGAAGCACTAGGCCGCCATTGAAAAGCCTGTAGCTTTCTCCTGCCACTGTAGGTCGGGGTAGCTTAGGCTAGTCTTTTTTATAATAGATTAAATCAGCCGTGACGAAATGAAACACCAAAACTGCCTCTGGGATACTGCCATTTTATGATGCCTTTATTCTTGCACATCACCCGGCAAGTACCACATTCGAGACAGCCGGCGTATTCAAAATTGATATCTTTACCCTTTAATGTGTAAAGAACAGCCGGACAAACAACAAGGCAAGGCTTGTCGGTGCAACTGGCACAAATCGTTTTATCTAGAACAATATGCGGCTCATCTTCGTCAACCATAAACTTATTTAGGCCCAGTAACTCTTCCGGGCTTTGCCGTTTTATTGTCATAGTGATCTAAACCCCTTCCAGCCATCAGCAACTAATTGTCCCAGTGTCACGTGGCTCTTTAAAACACGCAACATGCCCTTATCCATGCGCTCCGGCAACTTGCCATCCACAGAAAACATAAACTGCATCATGTCATTGGCCAGATTAGGATAGGTCGTAAACATGCGCGGCAGAGACAGCAATTCATGGAAGCCTTTATACAGCCGCATGGTGGGAAGCAACTGCAACTGTTCTAATTGTTGTAGGTAAGCCGGTCCAACTTTACTTGGTTCGCTTACTTCGATCAATGCCCGGGCCGCCGCTACGCCGCTTACAATTGCTAAATCAATTCCGCGCAAGATTGTCCCGGTATTAATAACCAAGCCGGCGGCATCGCCTATTACTACCAATCCATCACGGTATAACTTTTGGGGCACTCCATGGAATCCAAGCTCCGGTACTAAGTGAGCTCCGTATTCAGTAGTCGTACCATCTTTGATAAGCGGGTAAATCGCAGGATGCAGCTTGTAATCCTGTAACAAATCATGGATTTTCTTACCGCTTCGCCCCAATTCTTCCGGATTTAAAACAAGACCCAGAGAAATACTGTCTTTGTTGGTATAGAAAAAACCCCCGCCACTTACTCCGCCAGACGCACCCAGAACAACCCTGGCAGCGCCTTCTTCTTCAGCCAGGTTAAATCTGTTTTGAATAACTTCCGGTGGCAATTGAATGATCTCTTTGGCGCCGACTCCCACGGCATGGGCTGCAATATCAGGAAGTAAACCAGCTTTTTGCGCAATGAAAGAGTTTACGCCATCGGCCGCGATGACGACATCAGCATACAGCTCATCGTCACCGGCTTTAATGCCTACAATCTTTCCATCAGCTTCGAGAAGTTCATCGACCAGAATTCCGGCAGCAAACATGGCACCCTGGGTTTCTGCCTGTCCGGCGAACCATTCATCAAAAGGAGCCCGCAAAACAGTGTAGGACTGCGGTATATTTTCTCCGAACTCATAATTTACATAGTCGAGCGTTATCCCCCCCGTACTGCTCAGCATCATGATCTGCTCACGAACTACTTTGCGCTCCAGGGGGGCCTGGGCGAAAAGCCCAGGTTCCACAAGTTCCAGCGCGTAAGTATATAAGCGTCCACCTGTGACGTTTTTACTGCCCGCCGTGTCGCCCCGTTCAACAAGCAATACACTTTTCCCCGCCTTGGCGAGTACATATGCACAGGCACTTCCGGCCGGCCCAGCGCCAATTATAATTGCGTCAAAACGCTCCTCTGCACTCACTTAACCTTCCCCTTTTCGTATTTATTTGACCGCTTTTTTTATGGCCTCGGTCAAAAGCGGGGAAACATCATACAGGTCACCCACAATACCATAATCTGCGGCTTCAAAGATGGGAGCATTTTCATTTGTATCAATTGCCACAATAATTTTGGAGTCCCGGATACCGGAAACGTGTTGAACCTGACCGGATACCCCGAGAGCAACATATAAACTTGGTTTTATTTTTTGTCCGGATAAACCAATATACCGGTCACTGGGGAGCCAGTGATAATCTTCAGCAATGCCACGCGTACAACCTATTTCCGCACTGAGGGCAGCGGCAAGGCCTTCGACCAGCTTCATATCTTCTTGTTTAGCCAAGCCGCGTCCCACGCACACCAGTTTTTCGGCGACTGAAATATCGGCTCCTTCTCTTACAATCGGACATACATTGCTTACACTCACCCGGTCATCGGTTTTTACTTCCAGTGTTACTATTTCACCAATTCGATTCGGGTCAGGCAAAAGGGCTTCATATGTTCTGGCCGGAATGGTAACCATAGCCGGCGCAACAAGTGTTTCGGTACATACGGCTAAGCCTCCATACATAATTCTGTCGGTCTCAATCGCGCTGTCAGCAATTCGTACTGCAAAAGCCTCTGTCACAAGTCCGCTCTTAATTAGGGCAGCAACCTTTGCTGCGAGATCCTTACCGCGTTGCGTAGCACCAATGAAGATAGCTTCAGGATGCTCCTGGGCTGCCAAATCTGCCAACGGCTGTGCGTAGCTTTCCGGCCACTGACTATTCCCCTGCAAGGAAAACACCTTATCTGCCCCCGACGCAATAAGGGAGGCTGCACCTTCGCCATTCAGCGTGAAAGCACACAATTGAGTCTGCATATTATCGGCTAATGCTCTTCCTAGCGCAAGCAGCTGCTGTGTAATGGCAACATCTTCTGAATAAACCCAAATAGCTGGCATGTTATTTCCCCCTTTCTTACAATACGCCTTCGTGGGCAAGGTTTTCGACAAGACCGGCTACTTTTTCCGCAGCCGTCCCCGCTTTATAGATCACGTTTTTGCGATTCATGACATAGCCTTTAATAGCCTTGACGTTGTTTTTGACAATTAATTCATTCTCGGATAGTTCTAGCTCACTCAGCTTATACTCGGTCACTGGTTTCTTGGCAGCCCCGAGCACTTCTTTCAAGCTGGGAATACGCGGTTTATTAATCTCCGGCAATACGCTTATCAAAACCGGGAATGCCACGGTTGCTACTTCTGTACAATTTCCTACCTTACGGGTAGCGACAACCTTGTCGCCTTCTATCTTAATGTCACTGACATAAGTAATAGCCGGAATACCAAGCACTGCAGCCAATCGTGGTCCCACTTGCTGAGCGTATGTGTCTCCGGCACCTTCGCCGCAAAGGATAACATCGAAAGGACTGGCTTTGCGGACAGCGGCGGCTAATACATTGGCCGTAACATACGCGTCGGATTTAGCAGCCAATTCGTCGTTTACAAAGATGGCCCTTTCCGGACCGCGCGACAGAGCATCCTTGAGCGACTGTTTGGCCCCAGCGGTCCCAAAGGTGAGGGCCGTTATGCTGCCACCGTTTTTTTGAGTAAGCAGTGCAGCCTCTTCTATGGCATTTCGATCGTATTCGCTAATTTTATATTTGGTCTTGCTAAAATCAAGCGCCAGAGTGGATGAATTAAGTTTTATGTCTTGCTCATCTGGCACCCATTTATAAGAAACTATAATGTTAGGCATAACAAGTCCCCTTTCGTCATTTTATATAAGAGGGGGGTGAGAGTTTCTCGCCCCCCTTCACAAACTTAAGCCAATACATGACCACCGATAACAATTTTACATACCTCAGATGTACCTTCGCCAATAGTCAGTAGTTTAGCATCGCGCATGAACCGTTCAACTTCAAACTCCTTGCTATAACCGTTGCCCCCGTGAATCTGCACGGCTCTGTCGCAGACCCAGCAGCACATTTCTGATGCGAAAAGTTTCAACATGGCGGCTTCTTTAGTATAGGGCAGGTGCTCGTCCCGCATCTTAGCTACACGGTATAGTAACGTCCGGGCCAGTTCGATCTTAGTTGCCATTTCTGCCAGATAAAAAGATATAGCTTGAAACTGAGCAATCGGGCGACCAAACTGTACCCGTTCTTTAGCATAGGCGACTGCCCGGTCAAGAGCACCCTGGGCCATACCGACGGCCATCGCTGAAATAGCGACCCGACCTTCGTCAAGACCTTTCAGGAACAGCGGAAATCCTTTGTTAAGAGTGCCGAGAAGGTTTTCTTTCGGTATTCTGCAGTTACGGAAAAAAAGTTCACCTGTTGCCGAATTGTTTAGGCCCATTTTCTTTTCCCACTTACCAACCTCGAATCCGGGAGTTCCAGCTTCAACAATGAAGGCGCTAATGCCGCGATTGCCCTTGTCAGGATCCGTCTTAGCCGTGATTATATAGGTCCCGGCCACGCCGATATTGGTTATCCAGCTCTTGGAGCCATTAATGACCCACTCATCACCGTCGAGAACAGCAGTAGTCTTAGAGCCGCCGGCATCGGAGCCAGCCCCTGGCTCAGTAAGACCGAACGACATTATTTTTTCCCCCTTTGCAGCGGGAACCAAATATTTGATTTTTTGCTCCTCAGTGCCTTCAAGCAGAAGCGGCATGCAGCCCAGAGAAGTGTGGGCATCGATAATCAGAGCCAACGAGCCACTTTCTCTGGCAATTTCTTCAATTACCAGGCATTCAGAAAGAGCATCTGCCCCAACGCCACCGTATTGTTCAGGAATGGGAATGCCCAGAAAACCAAGTTCTGCGCATTTCTTAACCCATTCGTGAGGAAATTCACCGGTGGCATCCAATTGTTTTGCAACAGGAGCCACTTCGTTTTTGGCAAAGTCCCGGGCAACGTTGCGCATTAATTCATGTTCTTCAGATAATAAAAAATGTGACATTAAGATTCCTCCGTAATTGTTTTAGTAAATCATCTTGGTTTTAGAGAGAACATACTTTGCTACCATGAGCCATGAGCCATGAGCCAATTTTAGTTATGTTCACATGACAGCATTCTACATGCGAAGCCCATCTAGAAACACTGCCATATTTTTTTTAACCAATGCAATTTTTATCTTTGAGTGCTTTAATTTTTTCCTCAGAATATCCCAAAATTGTTGTTAAAATATCTTTTGTATCTTGGCCTACTGTCGGGGCCCCACGCCAAACCTTGCCAGGGGTTTCACTGAATTTAGGCACAACACCGAATGCCTTGATCTGCTTTTTCAGAGTCTGGTCTTCGTACTCGATAAAGTCATCCCGATCAAGCCAATGCGGATCTTTGACGGCATCGGCGGCGTTGTAAACCTTATTACAACCAACTTTTGCTTTCGCCATAACTTCAACTACTTCATCCGCTGTTCGCGCAGCTATCCACTCTACTGTTTTCTGTTGTAAGTCTTGACCTTTTTCGGAAGACACTGCTGCAGCGGATGATGCGCAATCCTTGAAATTATAATACTCAAGGTCCAGACCTATTGCTTTAATAAAACGGTTATACACACCTGCACCAAACGCGCCCACTACTATATAATCTCCGTTCCTGTCCTTAAACAGGCCATAAGGCTGAAAAGCATCCGCTTTTGAAGCTTGTGTTCTTGCCCGAGTCACATTAGCCTCGGTATATGATACAAATGTATCTGCCAACAAGCGGGCAGCGGCTTCGAATTGGGCAACATCTACTGACTGTCCTTTACCTGTTTTTTGCGTACTGATGTACCCAACCAGAGCACCAAACACGGTAGTAAGAGCAGCCTGATAGTCATTCAGCCAAGGCTTGGAAATAGCAGGTGGACGATCATTATCGCCATTTAGATACATAAAGCAGCTTGCTGCCTGGCCAATCATATCATAAGAGGCTCTATCACAAACCTCCGGTATACCACCAAATTCGGGCCGCCCGTAGCCGCTCACATGAACGATTACAAGCTTTGGATTTGTTGCCAAAAGCAGCTCATCCGATATACCATATTTATCCAGCCACACCAGGTTTTCCATAAAAATATCGGATTCTTTGATTAAATCCAGGAATAATTCTTTGACTTCCGGAATGGCTAAATTGAGCTCCAGGCCCATACTCAAGCGATTCCGTGCGTCTTGGGCCCAGCTGGTACTTACTCTCTTACCATTGTATTCTGCAAATGGTCCTAACCCCCTATAGGTATCGCCGACACCCGGCCGTTCGATGTGAATGACCTCAGCCCCAAAGTCAGCCAACATATTAGCCGCGTGCGGCATGGCAATGATTGAGCCGGCACTGATTACCCGTACCCCGGCCAGTGGGCCGAATTCTGGAATAACCGCTTTTCTCTTATTCATTTTTTTCCTCCTTTTACTCAAGTTACGCTATAATGTTACGCAATTCCCATGCCAACAATAGAGGCGCTTGTTCCAAAAAGTACAAGTGCTCTATATAGCTACTATTAATTGAATTATCAGAGGTAGTTTTGGTTTAAAAAAACCTCTGCAGTTGCCAAAATTTACGCTCCAATATGCAGTTTTGCACTTAATTATGTAGTTTCATTACCTGACCATAGCATATTCCTGCAATTATTCAATATGCATTTCAGCATATCTGCCGTGCATCATTGCACCCTTCTTCACTACCTGTCTTTCCGCGTTTTCCTAGTCAAAGTCACATTTGTCTAAGCTTTGTTACCTTCTCCCGAATTGTCGGCCACACTGAATTAGGCCCATATAATAACTTAAGCCTCCACCATCAGTTCTGCCTGACAATGGAGGCTTACACCGAAAACCCACGGAGAAATCCAGAGCTTAATCTGGCTGGCCAAATTTCTTCGACGTACTGGTGCAGGACTCCGGAGCAAAAGTAATCTGGAAAATGGGCTTGTAAACTATCTTGCTGTATTCACTTGACAACGTAAGCACTAATAATTACACCCAACTAAGGGCAATTTGCCATTGCCGTCCCCATGGCACTCCTATTCTCAGGTACATTGTAATGTAAAGCAATTTTCGTGCCAACAAACAAGCAGCCACTTGTTCAAATAATAAACAAGTGGCTTGTTAGCACATATACTTAACATTTAAAAATCAATAACCTTAGCAGTTCTTCAAATATATACCTCAATCAGATGTGAAGATTTGCACCTGAATATGAAAACACACTACCTGACAATAGTTATTATTTCACGATTCATCAATGTGCGCTTCAGCATCTTTTTGGTGCATCGCAGCACCCTTTTTGAATATCCCATATTTCTGCTTTTTTCTAGTCAATGTTGAAAGATCAAGACCTAACTGACTGGCAGTATCCTGGAGCCTCTCGGTTTTAGTAATAGCATTTAAAATAACGGCCTTTTCGACCCTTTCTATAATGCTTTTTAGAGATAAGGTACTCGATAGTTTAACAGCCTCTGTTACTAGCAGGTTTTCCGAAAAACTTTCGGGCAGATGGCTGATATCGATAATATCTTCCGGACATAACACTACAAGCCGTTCGATAGTATGCATCAATTCCCTTACATTACCAGGCCAGCTATAGCTCATAAATGCATCAACAACTTCAGGTTTTATAGTCTTATTTTGTTTATATTTTTCATTGAATTTAATTAGAAAGTGAGAGATCAACGGTGGGATATCATCTCTTCTTTGTCGTAAGCTTGGGATATTAACTTGAAATACGTTAAGTCTATAATACAGGTCTTCTCGAAACTGACCGGTGTCTACTAGCTTTTTTAAATCTTTATTGGTCGCAGCGATAATTTTAACATCAACATTTTTCTCACGGGTATCACCAACCCGCGTAATGCTTCTTACCTGCAATACCTTTAGTAACTTAGCCTGCATGAATAATGGGAGTTCGGCTATTTCATCTAAAAACAACGTTCCTTTGTCGGCGATTTCAAGGAGTCCAGGCTTGCCATTTTTATTCGCACCCGTGAAAGCTCCGGGGGAATATCCGAAAAACTCCGCCTCAAATAGCGATTCAGGGATTGCGCCGCAATTAACGTGTACAAAGCTTCCTTGTTCTGAATAACGTGGGCTATATCTATGAATGAATTTTGCTAACATGTCTTTACCCACACCCGATTCCCCAAGTATAAGGACGGCGGAATCCCCCTTAGCAATACGTGTTGCTAACTGCAGCATTTTTTTGGTTTTCTCATCTTTTGCAATATATTCCGCATCTTCCATCTGCTGAATAGCTATATTATGCAGTTGGGCCCGGTAGTGTTCGGACTGCTTTTTAATTTTGTGAAGTTCTTTATAAAGTTCCGTCAGAAGGTCCCAGTCCTTCAAGGTACAAACGATATAATTTAGTTCACCTTTATCGTCAAAAACAGGTTTTCCTGTGACTATTACTTCCCTGTCAATATTTTTGTAGCGCAATATACAAGTAGTAGGCCTGCGGTCTTTTGCAACTTTTTGGCACACCGATTCGGAAATATAACCTTTATCCAACATGTACTGCACAGGTAAACCGACTAATTCTTCCCGGGCTATGGTTGTTACATTCCCGAAGAATTCATTAATTGCGACTATCTTACAATTTTTATCTGTTACGAAAACACCTACATCTAGTGCGTCGAATATTTCAGCCATATCAGCAGAGTCCGCTATCAAATCCTTTTCCATTATTACCCTCCCTATACCTGATTACAAATGCTATCTTCCATTGTCGTTCACCTAATAGTTTTTTAATAAGCTACTGCTTCTGTTTCACAGCCAAGTTACGTGCAACGGATTTCTGTCTACTAATCGGCGGAAGGTGTATTTGGGATAACCGGCCATAATTGCACCTGTTACCTTTTGGCTCTCGGGAACCTGCAAAAGTTGAATTAGCGGAGAATACTCCGCAAAGGCACACATCTCGATGAAACCACTCCAGCAAGTACCGACACCTATTGTAGGCGCGTATAATTCAGCATAAGCCAGCGCAAGAATTGCATTGTCCCGTCCAAAGACATCATCCCCCGCAGCCACTGCAACAATAAGATGTGGAGCATCCCGCAGAATAACATCCTGACCGGTTCGACGGTAAACCTTGGCTACCCCGGTATATCGTTTAGTCCAATCTAATCCCAGATTTATTTGTTCCTCTAACCAGTCGACTGTCACCGCAACAATCTTTTTCAATATTTCCCGGTTTTCGACAACTATAAAGGATATCCCTTGGGCATTACTGCCCGAAGGAGCAAACCGGGCAAGATCGAGTAGTTGGTTAAGCTTTTCCCTTGGAACCAATTCAGGTCTGTAACAGCGAATAGATCTGCGGGCCCTAATAAAACGAGACGCAGTTGCCTCATCCAGATTAGAAACGCTTTCTAAACTTATTTGATTTACAAAAGGAGTCTTAGTATTATCCAGAGCTTCCCGGGGACAAATAGCAACACAATGACCGCAAGCCATACACGCTTTATCGAGAATACTCTGCGGTTGGCCTTTCACAATGCGAATTATGCCTGCAGGACAAACCTCGGCACATATCCCACACTTCACACAGCGCTCTTGATCAACAGTTAAACTCCCCATTTAAACCACCTTTTCTACTATGATTGAGCAACTCAAGTTTCACATTCAATTCATGCTATATAGTACATACGAGCGCAGACCAAAAAACAAGTCCGGGCACTTAGATTTGTTTCGGTTTTTCTCTATAATCTTTTGGGAAAATGGGTTGTCGTTTTTCAATAAAAGCCGTCATTCCCTCAACCTGATCTTCCAAGGCAAAGCAATGACCGAAAGCTAATGCTTCAATCTTATTGCCGTTCTTTATATCCACATCCAAGCCATGGTTAATAGCGGATTTCGCCAAGCGTACAGCCGGTTGGCTTACGGCGCTTATAGCCGCAGCTACAGCCAGAGCCTCGGTCATTAGCTGATCATGAGGCACTACTTTTTCAACTAGCCCGATGCGTAGTGCTTCCTGGGCATTAATCATTTGTCCAGTAAAGATCAGCATCTTTGCCATACCTTTGCCTACCAGCCGCGGTAAGCGTTGCGTACCGCCAAAACCAGGAATAATTCCAAGTTTGACCTCCGGTTGTCCAAATTTTGCCCGAGCGGAAGCGATTCTAATGTCACAAGCCATTGCAATTTCAGTCCCGCCGCCAAGAGCAAATCCATTTATAGCTGCAATAATTGGTTTTTCAAATTCTTCAATCATATGTAATAGTTCTTGTCCAAGAAAAGCGAATTCTTTTCCCTGCTGAACATTCAAGGGCAGCATTGCGGGAATATCGGCCCCTGCTACAAATGCTTTATCCCCATTGCCTGTCAATATCACAACCTGAACTTCTTCTTTTCCTCTCAGATAATTAAGCAGAAAGGACAATTCCTGTAATACCTCTACATTTAATGCGTTAAGAACTTGCGGCCGATTGAATTTGATGACGCCTATACCATCATTAACTTCAAATAACAGATTTGTCAAGGATTTCATTTATTTCCCTCCATTTTATACCCAAATTATTATCTAAATACTATACCCATTGGTTCCATGCAAAAAATTGCGGAATCCATCCATTTTAAACAGGGTGAAACCTTAACCGCACAATCCACCTGGTCCAAGATATGCTTTTGTAAGTCAATGCCCGGAGCTATCTCCGTCAGTACGAGTCCCTCATCAGTCAGCTCGAACACGGCACGCTCCGTCACATAAATTACAGCCTGGTTAACTGATTTCGCATAGCTACCGCTAAAAGTAATTTGATCTACCTTACCTACGAATTTCTTTTCTAAACCTTCCTTGAGAATGACTAACTGACCTTCACGGCAAACTACTTCCAACCCATTAGCATTGAATGATCCACAAAAAACTACTTTTGGGGCATTTTGTGAAATGTTAATGAACCCGCCGCACCCAACAACCTTGGGGCCGAATTTACTAACGTTGACATTCCCTGTAGTATCGACCTGAGCCATGCCCAGACACGCAACGTCCAAGTTCCCGCCATCATATAAATCAAATTGGTATGCATGGTCAATCAAGGCTGCAACATTGACCGCAGCTCCGAAATTTAGCCCACCGGCCGGTATTCCACCGATAGCCCCTCCTTCCACAGTCAACGTAATCTTATGAATTAAGCCCTCCTCAGCCGCTATAGCAGATACGCCTGCAGGCACACCTATGCCCAGGTTGATCAGACTATTTGCCCTAAGTTCCATTGCAGCTCGCCGCGCGATAATTTTGCGTTCATTCAAAGCCATAGCTTTTATAGAGTATTCGGGAATACGTAACTCGGCGGCATAAGCAGGGTTATAAAATTCGGAATACGTTTGCCAGAATTTATCCTTATCACCAACTACGACTTTATCTACCAGCACGCCTGGCACTTTTACCAATCTGGGGTCAAGAGTTCCTTTAGCGGCTATCCTTTCCACTTCGGCAATTACTATCCCTTTATTAGCCTTTGCTGCTTGCGCAATTGAAATTGCCTCGGTATAAACCGCTTCTCGTTCCATAGAGAGATTCCCATCTTCGTCGGCAGTGCTCCCCCTTATCAATGCGACTTTGATAGGTATTGTCCGATAAAACAGCCATTCTTGCCCGTCAATCTCCATAACACTGACAATATCGTCCTTAGTTAAAGAATTTAGCCGTCCCCCCTCCAGTCTTGGATCAATATACGTACCCAATCCTACTTTTGTTAGTAGCCCAGCTTTTTTGCCGGCAGCTTCGCGAAATAAGTGGGCAACCACCCCCTGTGGTAAATTGTAAGCCTCAATCTTATTTTCAGCGATCAATTTACCTAGTTTGGGCGCTAGCCCATAGTGGCCACCAATTGCTCTCTTAATCAGGCCCTCAATGCCGAAATGGTTTGTACCGCGATTTTTTCCATCACCAATTCCAGCACTAAATATAATAGTTAAGTCGCAAGGATGTCTATTGGTCAAGAATGATTCCTCAATGGCTGCAGAAAGCGTTTCTGGATGCCCACTGCCGACAAAGCCAGCAATACCAACAGTATCACCATCCTTTATTAGCTCTATTGCTTCGCTTTTATTTATTACTTTATTCACGATCTTCACCTACCCAAAGAAATGCATATGCAATCTTACATATGCATTATCTATGCCAAATACTATGTAGCATACGTTACGTATAGTTAGTAGTATCTCTAGTGTACTTTATATTTTATTTTCACGTGCAATTTCGCATATGAAATTCCAGAACCTTATAAATAAAACCGAAATATTGAAAAATATTTAATATGCAATTTAGCATACGCAACGTGCAAAAACGCACATGAACGAAGGTAAACTGGAATAATTGTAAAGGAGCCTGTGGTTGGCGCAAAAATGCGAAAGTTAGAGCCAAGACCAACCGGCAATCAAAAATAAAAAAGCCCGTGAATGTCACCTTTTGGGAGACGATATTCACAGATCTTCTCGCTTCCGTTGTTATGACGGTTGTCGTAAAACAAAAAGGCTTTCCAGACCAAGTCCGGAAAGCCCTGAGTTGCTTCTGGTGACCCACGTAGGAATCGAACCTACAACCTACTGATTAAGAGTCAGTTGCTCTGCCAGTTGAGCTAGTGAGTCAAATGGCTAGGGCGGCAGGACTTGAACCTACGAATGCGGGAGTCAGAGTCCCGTGCCTTACCAGCTTGGCTACGCCCCAATAAAAAATGCCATTAACAAAAACGTTACAAATGATATTATACATACTTAGCCGGCTTTTGTCAAATGGAAACACATACAAATTCTATATTTCCGGCCGGGGTTACGCGGTAATTGCCTTCTCCTGACTTTTGACACCGGCATGATTAACCCATTTACCGCACTGTTTGCAGCAAACGGTGGCTTCAGGCAATGCCCAGGCCAATACTTTGCCGCACTTATCACATATAAAGGGAACTAATAGCGGCTGCGCTTGATTATTCATTATAACCCCCTCTTTCCTGGCCAGCTTGTCTGTTTACCTTTTATTTCCATATAATATATATTATTCCTGCCCTAGAAAATAAATAATTATACAAAAAACGCTTCTATTAGTTTTAGAAGCGTTTTTTGCTAATGAAACAAAGGAGTTAAAACCGCAAAGGAGTGTATCGCTACCTTCGCGGTAATATAAATACCAGCAATTAAGCAAACTTATAACCAAACTCAAAGGCCTGCTGATTCTCCTCGATAAATTTAGGCACTCTCGCTGCCAGCGCTTTTAATAAGTTCTCTTTGCTGATTGCTGTTTTTAATTGCTGCCCCAGCATACCCAGAAAAATAATATTGGCAAAAATATCCCGCCCCAGTTCTTTCACGGCCAGCTCTCTGGCCGGCAGCGCAATATGCTGGGCCGCCAATGCGGAATCAGGTTCGATATAGCCGGGATCAAAAATAATTGTCCCCGCCGTAACCAAAGCACCAAATTTACTGTAGGCAGCCGTGGACATGGCGCAAAAATAATCCGGGCTCTCGACTACCGGGCTGTCAATCGGCGAACCGGACAACACGATCTGACTGCGGACATAACCGCCCCGGGTTTCCGTCCCGTGGCTCACCAGCATGGTAGTAAACAGTCCTTCATAAACTGCCGCCGTGCTGAAAATCTGTCCCAGCCGGACAACACCCTGGCCGCCAAAGCCGCTAACCAAGATTTCCGTTCGCTTCATTTTGCCCCTCCCTTACGCACAGCCGCTGTAAAATTCCTCATTTGCTCGGAAAACTCCGGTCTGCCGGCTGCGGCCTGATAATAGATTCCAGTCTGAAAAGTAATGCCGTCAATAGCCGCGGCCGGCTCCGGATTGGTCCGCTCTGTAAGCCAGCGGTAAGCCACCACCGGCTTGCGTGACCCCAGGGCTTTGCCGGCAAAGTTGGTTATACAGGGATAAACTACATGCACCAGCGAAAACCCTTTGAATTGAATCGCCTGTTTAATACTCTCGACGGCATTCTGGCCTTCCACACTGGTATGTCTGGCTAAGAACCCGGCCCCGGCTGCCCTTAACACAGCCAGGATATCCCGGCCGTCCTGTACCCAGTTGGGATCCTGCATGCCATAGGGGCTGCTGTCGGTCACTGAACCGTTGGGGGTTGTGTACCCATACTGGCCGCCGGTAGACTGATAGCCGAAGTTGTCGGCCACAATTACAGTCATATCCACATTTCTGCGCACCGAGTGCAGCAGGTGCAGCAGGCCGATACCGAACGCATCGCCATCCCCCACGGTAAGCACTATTTTTTTCTCCGGGGGAAGCGCCAGGCGCAAACCGGTGGCGATGGCGTAAACACGCCCATGGGTGCCGGCAAAATTATCCCCCTTCCAGGTATTAAACGTCTGCCGGCCGGAACAGCCGATCCCGGTTCCCCATACAATATCGCCGGTAGCAAGTCCCAGCTCATCAATCGCCAGTAGAACCTTTTTATGCACTTGTCCCAAACCGCAGCCACTGCAGGCGGTGCTGGGAATTTTTTTCGCCTTTAGGTATCTTGTTGCCAAATAGTCCATCCTACCAAGCCTCCCGCTGCCATTTTACGCTTTCCAGCGGCTGGCCGTTGATTAAATTACGGGCCGCAGCCACTAATTCCGCAACCTTGGGCAATTCACCGCAGCGGCCCAGAAAATGTATTTCACTGTCTTTCGGCGCCGCCCGCTGCACTTCCCGGACCAACTGGCCGTCATAGTTTAGTTCTACAGACAGGTACTTGGCGCTGCGGCTGAACACTTCATCCGGGAAGGGCCAGATAGAAACCAGACGAATGCCGCCTACCTTTAGCCCCTGCTCCCGGGCCGCTTTTACCGCGCTTTTTAATACGCGCGACGGACTGCCATAGGCCACTAGAATAACATCCGGGTTGTCCTCTGTCGCGATCTCTTCATAACGGGTAATAAGCTCCCTGTGGTTTCTCACCTTATAAATCAAACGATAGGCATGCTTATGCTGCCATTCAACCTCTTCGGTGTCAAACCCTTCGGCCGTAGGCGTCCAGTCCGAGCAGGCAGCCCCCGTGTTATGCCCTAATACAACCGGCGGCACGTCAATCTCATCGGTTGCCGGATAAAATTCCGGACCATAATTAATTTTCCGGGGATAAACCCGCAGTCCCATTGCCTCTATCTCGGCCGGGGTCTCGGGAATCAGCAGTGTTTCCCAGCCATCGGTTACAATTTGATCAGCCAGAACAGTAACAGGCATCCTAAACCGCTCCGCGAGATAAAAGGCCTCTACCGTCAGGGTAAAAGCTTCCTGTACGCTGTTTGGCGCCAGAACAATACTCTCGAAATTACCCCCGTGGGTCGGATAGCGGCTGAGATAAAATTCCCCCTGCCCGGGTGCTCCGGTAATGCCGCTGACCGGCCCTACCCGCTGGGCATTGACTACGACAACCGGAATCTCGCTGCCTAAAGCCCAGCCATAGGGATCTGCGAACAGGATATAGCCCGGGCCGGAGGTCGAAGTCATGGCCTTAAGCCCCCCCAGGGAGGCGCCAATACAGATATGCATTGCTGATAACTCGTCTTCGGCCTGAACATAATAACCGTCTACCTGAGGCAGCCGCCGCGACATGTTCTCGGCAATTTCGGTTGCCGGCGTAATCGGATAGCCGGCGAAAACCTTGCAGCCGGCAAAAATAGCTGCTTCGGTAATTGCCGCATTGCCTGTGTCAAATATTCTTTTCACGACAATCCTCCTCGGCGGTTTTTTTATTTACATCAATCGCAAAATCGGGACACGCAAAAAAGCAGCGCCGACAGCCGATACAGGCCGCTGCGGCTTTCACCCGGACAGGACGATAGCCTTTTGCATTAAAATAATCAGCCTGGTCAAAAACATCCTTAGGACAAACCTCCAGGCAATAGCCACAAGCCTTACAGCCTTGACCGTCAACCTGGACATTATATTTTCCTGTTTGTAATTTAGCTACCATAACAGCCGGCAGCTCCTTTCTTTTCTAGCGCTTATACAATCAGCACTCCACGGCCCTGGCGGCAGTCAGCCGGCTGTGCAGCTCGGCTAACCTGCGCCGCTGGATTTTGCCGTTGGCGCCTTTGGGAAAATCATCAATACAGAAAATAGCTTTAGGCACTTTGAAATCGGCCAGATACGACTTGCAATGAGCGAGCACGGTTTCGGTGCTTAACTCGGCCCCCGGCCGCAGCTGCACAAACGCGACAATCTCCTCGCCCAGCAAGCTGTCAGGTACGCCGACTGCAGCAGCCACCTCAATCTCCGGCAACTGGTAGAGAACCTCATCCACCTCCCGGGGTGAAATTTTTTCCCCCGCCCGGTTGATTAATTCTTTTTTCCTGCCGGTCAGAAAGAGATAGCCGTCTTCATCAAAATAGCCCAAATCACCGGTATAGAACCAGCCCTGTTTGAAGCTTTCCTGATTTGCCGCCGGGTTGTTAAGATACCCTGACGTAACATTAGGCCCCCGGAGAATAACCTCGCCGGCTACCCCGGCAGCAACGTCCTGGCCGTTCTCATCCACCACCCGCATCTCATTCCCCGCAGGCAACCCGACTGAACCGGCCTTTCTGCTTGCGGGCGGCAGCGGATTGGTTGCCACCTGACTGCCGGCTTCGGACAGCCCATAGGCTTCGATGACCGGCACCTGGTACCGTTTCTCAAATTCCTGCAGAATAGCCACAGGCAGCGAGGAGGATGCCGACCTGGCAAACCGCAGACTCGGTGCCTGCCCAGGGCATGCTTCGGTCCGGGAAAGCAGGATTGACAAAATGGTCGGCACCGCACTAAACCAGGTTACCTGGTACTGCTTCACCCAGCCCCAGAAGCTGCCGGCGCTGAACCGGCGCGGTATAATCGCCCGCCCGCCGGTAAACACAGGCGTAAGCAGCGTTATAATCAAGCCGTTGATATGGAAAAACGGCAGGATGCACAAAGTGATATCCTGAGCAGTCAGCCTGTGCCCCTGCTGGATAAAGCCGGCCTCGGCCAGTAAATTGCCGTGGGTTAGGACAACACCCTTAGGCACGCCGGTTGATCCGGATGTAAACAGCAGGAGCGCCTCCGCCTCAGGCCCTGATCCAGCCGCCGCTGCCCCAACAGCTTGCGGCGGCTGAGTCAGGGCAACAATCAGCAGTTCCTGCCGGCCAGCATGACCTGACTGATAACGACTGACCGGACCGGCAAACAGTTCAGGGGGCAATGCCTTTGCCCCCTCGCTGTCTGCAATAATCAATTGGGCAGCGGCCTGACCCAGCAAGCCCGCGCTTTCCGAGGGTTTGAAGCGGGGATTGAGCGGAACGGCCACCCCGCCCGCCAACAGAATGCCCCAAAACGCCAGTACCCAGTCCAGCCCGTTATCCAGTATCACGGCTACGCGCCCGCCATTGTGCAGGCCTTGCCGGGCTAAGTACCGCGCAAATTCGCGGGCAGACTGGTAAAACGCACCGTAGGTTAAGTCAGTCTGTTGTTCCGGCGATGATGCAAACAGACGCTCCCGGTCATGTAAAGCCCGATATTCCATCAGCTGCGCCAAGGATTCAAAACTCATAGTCCTCTCCCCTATACGGTATAATGGGCTAATGGCTGATCGCATGGATTGCCATAAACGTAATGCATTGCCCGGTTGTCAAGATCATAGATGGCGGTGGATACGGTCTGGGCGTCACCGCCATGCCGGCAGATAGGATGCGGTTCTTCATGGTTAGCCAGTACCCGGCTTATGCTCCCAACGGAAAAACCTTCAGCCAGGGGTTGTGCCGGTAATGCGGCTGCCGTCAGCAGCCGCGTACACCGGGCGAAACGAATTCTGCTATTTTCTCCGTTTACCGCCAGCTTCCCCGGCACCGCCAGGTTAAGAAAATGGTTGGTGCGCACAGTAACAGGCTGCGTGACAAGCTGAACCGCATAATTAGGATAAAGCTGCTCAATTACCGCACCGCCGTCAGGAGTCATAATAACAATATTTCCGCCCACTAACGGCGTAGTTAACAAGCAGTCGCCAGCGATCCGCAACGCGTCCGCCAGGTTGCCGGCACTGCGCAGGATGTCTTCAACAAGCACCCCGCGCGGAGTCCGGTTCTTAATTGCCTCAGTGAGTGGCGTATAATCCGCGAAGGTCATAGCAACAGCTACCCCGGCCTGATTCATGCCGCTGTTTAACCCACGTTCCAGCGGGCTTGCGTGGCCGGCCACCCCGATATAGCGGTAGCGGCCATGACCACGCAGCAAATCTTCAGCCAAACCGGCGCCTGGCTCCATGTCCCGGTTTTTAAACAAGTATTTACCGTATATAGCCCCTAACGTGCACATATATTTTCATCTCCTGCCCCGGACAAGCCCTTGCCGGTGCCCGCTGCTGCTATTTATTGCTTAAGCTTTTGATAGTAGCGGTCATCAAACAATTCATTGATATCAAAGTCTTTCTTGAGGACCTTGGTTTCCTTCAGGAAGTCTTTTACCTGCTGAAGGGCGGCAATATCTTCCGGAATAATCTTGGAATCCCAATCCGAGGTTTTTACGATTCTGGCAATCGCCGATACCGGCAGCTTGCTCTCTTTGGCAATCAGCTCCAGGGCCTCATCGGGATTGCTTTTCATAAATGCAGCGGCTTTTTCGTTCGCTCTAAGGATGCGCACGGTATAGTCCGGATACTGTTTGGCAAAGTCATTGCGGGCCAGGAATACGCCAATATACCGTTTGACCCCGCTGGAGGAATCCTCCAGGATCTTGCCGGCTTTCGCATTCTCTAAAACAGACGACCAGGGTTCCCAGGTTGCAACAGCCTCAACGTTTTGGGTTTCCAGAGCGGCCTGGTGATCACTTGCCGGCAGGTTCACGATATTGACATCATTCGCGCTAAGTCCGTTCTTTTGCAGCAGCAAAATGAGGAAATGGTGGGCACTTGAACCAACCTGCACGGCGATTTTTTTGCCTTTTAAATCGGTAACAGACTTAACGGGGGAATCGGGGCGAGTCAAAAGCGCATTCCCGCCCGGTGTATAGCCGGCCCGGCTGATTACCTTGATATCCACACCGGCTGCCCGGGCTGATACCGGCGGCATATCACCGGTGTGGGCAAAATCGGCCCGGCCGCCGGCAAAGGCTTCAATCATAGGGGGCCCGGACAGGTAAAGATCATATTTTACATCAATCCCGTCTTTGGCAAACTCTTCTTCATACAGGCCTTTGGCTTTAGCCAGCAGAATGATTATGCTGGAGTTTTGGTAAGCAACGTGAATTTCTTGGGGTTTTTCCGTATTTTTCGCTACTTCGGCCGTCTTGGTATCATTGCCGCCGCACCCGGCCGCCAAGATGCCAATTACAAATATCATTAGCAGTGCAACAATTATATTTTTCTTCCCCATACTATCGACTCCTTATTTCTTATCATTTCTAACCCGGACCTGCAGCCTCGCGTATGTAGCTATAAGCCTAACCCTCCTTACCTGTAAATCAATGAGTGGTTAGATGCTATAAGCAAAGGGCACTTCAACATCGGAAAAAAATTCAGAATAGATTGCCTTGCGGATTCTCACAAACTCAAAGCTGTTGCGGTCGCGGGGCCGGGGCAAATCGACCGGCACGATTGATTTGGCGGTCGCCGGCAGCTTAGACATTACCACAACCCTGTCGCCCAGAAAGATGGCTTCATCAATATCATGGGTGACCAACAGAATAGTCGTTTTTTCCGCTTGCCATATCCGGATAATCTCCTGCTGCATATTAATCCGGGTCATGGCATCCAAAGCACCAAACGGTTCATCCAGGAGCAGGACCTGCGGACGGTTGACCAAAGCCCGGGCGATACTCACCCGCTGCTGCATGCCGCCTGATAACTGGTGCGGATAGGCGTTCACAAAGCCGGTTAAGCCCACCAGTTCGAGATGCTCCCGGACAATGCGCTTTTTCTCCGCTGTGTTGTAGCCGCGCCGCAAGCCAAAAGCGATGTTTTCCTCAACAGTCAGCCAGGGATACAGCCGGGACTCCTGGAACACCATGCCCCGGTTGACGCCCGGCCCCTTAATCAAATCCTCACCCAGGCGTATTTCGCCGGAGAATCCCTGCTCCAGCCCGACCACCAGCCTGAGCAGCGTACTTTTTCCGCAGCCGCTGGGGCCGATAATACTGATAAACTCACCCGGTTTTACTGCCAGATTAATGTCTTTTAAAACAGGCACCTGTTTACCGGCAATAGCAAAGGTTTTATTCAGATTAGCAATGGTAAGCGGCTGCGGCGCTGCCTCAGATAAACTCATACCTCTCACCTCCTATGATTCGTGCATATTGACATTCCAGCTCAGCAGCCGCTGCTCCAGCAATCGCAGCAGCTGGTCAATAATAATGCCGGTAAAGCCAATGGAAAGCACCCCGACCAACACAACATCAATCTGCGATAATTCCCGGGCGTACATAATCATATACCCAATCCCGGAGGACGCGGCAATCAGCTCAGCCGCCACCACACTGCGCCACGCCACATCGATGCCGACCCGGACCCCGGTAAAAATCGCCGGCAGCGCTGCCGGTAAAATAACCTTGGTTAACAGGGTCACCTGATCTTTCTCCAGGATCGTGGCCACTTCTAAATATTTTTTATCAACATTGCGAATACCCTGGACCACGCTTACCAATACAGTCCAGAAGCTGCCGATGGCAATCACCGTTATCTTAGAGCCTTCATCAATCCCCATCCACAGAATCAGGACCGGAATCCAGGCAATGACCGGAATCGGCCTGAGGACCCCAAAAATAAGGCTGACCGCGATCCGCAGTTTCTTTACCAGTGCTACCTGCACACCCACCAGTACGCCAAGCAGGGCCCCAATGATAAAGCCTTGGGCAACCCGCAGGATGCTGACCCCTAAATGAATGATTAGTTCGCCTGAAGCCAGCAACTCGACCAGCATAACGGCAATGGCGGAAGGCTGCGGCAACAGGGTGGCCCGAATCAAACCGAATTGGCCGGCAGCTTCCCAGACTGCCAAAAGAATTACCGGCGCTACTAAGGCAAGATAATTCTCTTGCAGCCAAAGAGTAAACTTTTTCATTGGTGCTCCCTCCCCCTTTCTCATTAAGCTGTATTTTTGAAAATAAGAAAAGACTTGGCTTGTGCCAAGTCCTTCAGGACGCCGGCAAAAGCCTGAGTCGTTCTTATGTCCACAGAATTTTTTTAAAAATTCTGGTAGACAAAAAAAACGAAGGCTAAGAATTCCCGCGAATTCTTAGCCTTCAGTTCTCTGATCAGCCATAATTTAGATTAAGTATATATTACCTTTTCATGCCTGTCAATGTGAATTATTACCAGCAAAAAGGGAGGAAATTTATCAGAAAACACTATTTAATAAGATAGGGGACCTCCTTCAGGGTAATCGCTTTCTGCGGGCAAACAAACGCGCAAATATCACAATACCAGCAGTCATCCCGATATTTCATAAACGGCACGCCCTCATCGCCCTTTCGCAAAACGTCACGGGGGCAATAATCAATGCACAGTCCACAGCTGCTGCATTTTTCGCCACTAAAGTCAAGCCATTGATACTGTTTTCCTTTGCAACTCATGCGTTTACGCCTCCTCTTCCAGGAACAAACCGGGGCGGAATTGCCAAACCCTCGCTTTGCACCTTGGCCTCAATCCACGGATCTCTGACTTTATTAGGCGGGTGCTCATACCCGGTACCAATATTAAGCTGTAAAGCCGGATATTCATAATCCAGCCTGGCCGGAAAAGTCCAGCGGGGGCTGGGTACTGCTTGCTGGGAGGGCGTCATTTTCCCAGAGCTTTTATCTTTATTTAATACTACCCACTTATTATCCCAATCCGGATCCCGCTGGGGATAGGCCAGGCGGTAATGACCCAGCCCCCATCTGCTTTCAGTCCGATACAGTGAGGCTCTTGCCGCCATTTCTGCACAATCGATAATGCTCTGCACCTCGGTTACTTTGATTAAATCATGATAATCATTGACCTTTATGCGCGGCAGGTCCTCCTGGCGGATTCGCTCAATCCACCATAACAGCTTGGTCATCAGCGGGTCACTCTTAGGGGGCGTTAGATATTGGCTTATCTTAGAACGAATCTTATATTCAACTTGCTCCACCGGGATGCCGTCCGCCAGTTCCAGCGGCCGTACAATCGCTGCTATCAGCTGCTCTACGTCTATATCCACCGGTGGCGCCGTGTACGTTTTCGCAAATTCGGCGGCCTGCTCGCCCGCAATACTGCCAAAAACGAAAGCCCCTGTAAGGTACTGATGCGGAACTGCCGCGCAGTCACCGGCGGCATACAGGCCGGGCACGGTAGTCTCCGTATGCTTATTTACCTGTATACCTGACATGCTATGGCCACTGCACAGTGTTATTTCTTCCATACCTTGCTCAACCGAGTCCCACCGCCGGTAGTTTTCGCCGCGCTGAATATGGAACAGCCCCCGTGAGGTGCGTTCAGTCCCCCAGAGAATTTTCTCCAAGCCTTGAATCGTTTCTTCAGGCAAATGATCCATTTTCAGATAAACCGGTCCTCTTCCCTCCTGGAATTCCCGCCAGACTGCCAGGAACATATCGCCTGACCAGTAGCCATGGGTCCAGTATTTCTCTCCTAGCGCATTTACACCATAGCCGCCTCTTGGTATAACAACATAGCCGCATGCAGGGCCGTTATAGTCTTTCATCAACAGGTTGGTCTGGAAGCATTCCAGATTTACCAGATTGGCCCCGGCATGGTAGGCCATGGCATAGCCCTCGCCGGTATTACCGGGGAATTCGTACAAGCCGCTGAGATAGCCATCCCGTGGCAGACCAAACTTACCCACAGCACCGGCAGTCAAGATGACTGTCGGTGTATTAACTACATAAAAGTCACCGGTACGAATATTAAAGGCAATCAGGGCCGACACCCGGCCGTCAGTAGTCAGCAAACGCACGGCAGGCGTAAAGTCAAGTACCTGTACCCCCAGATCCCGGACCCGTTTTGCTAACGCCCGCTTGATATCCTCCCCATCCATGGCCAGATACAAGGGATGTTCAGTGGGGTGTAAGAAGCTGGCTTTATAATTACCATTTTCATCAAGCGGGAACAAATCACCAGGCGCGCGCTCGGTATATTCCTCAAGATCCTTAATCACCTGCAGGCTCTTTTCCCCAAGCACATAAGCACATTCCTGGTCTAATATCCCCTCTGTGACCTTCGTCAGAGCCTCCACTACATTTTCAGGTGTTCCATAGCCGGGAACAGCTACAATATTCAGAGCATCCATCCCCCTGCCAATCGCGCCGGAAGTCTCTAGCGGGCCTTTGTCGAGAATGAGGACTTTGGCCTCAGGGTTTTTACTTTTGGCTTTGATCGCCGCCATAGTGCCGGCACTGCCACCGCCAATAATACTTACGTCAGCCGAGATAAAATGTATTGCCATTCCTATTCCTCCCATTTTTCTTATATGGCATATTCCAAAGAAGTTTCCGTAACTAGTGAAAATTCCCGAAAAACATGATCACGGATTTTGTTAAAATCATAGTCTGTCCTGGTGCGGGGTTTGGGCAACTGAACGGTAACGACAGAGTTTACTACCGTGTACCAGGACTGCTATGGTCTAACCCCCAATCTCTTCCCGCCATTTTAACAAGCTTTTCTCAATTATTTTAGTTAGTGCAAAACAGGCTGTCCCCATTGCCCCTATGGTAATCATCCCGATAATGGTCTCCGCATACGCCATCAGCGTATAGGAAGTCCAGGTATAATAACCTATTCCGTATTTCCCAGAAATCATTTCGGCGGCAATTACACTCATCCAGGATACGCCGATGCCGATTGTGAAACCAGTGAATATATTAGGGGTGATCCCCGGTAAGTAAATATACCTTAAAAGCTGCAGCCTGGTAGCATTCATACTCTTGGCCGCAATGATTAAGGATGGGTTGACACTGGCCACACCGGCAATTGTATTGACGAGAATGGGAAAAAAGGCACCAAGAAAAGTAATAAAGAGGATACTGCCTTCCACCGAAGGAAAAACTAATATGGCCACCGGTATCCAGGAGATTTGGGGAATGGGGCGCAGCAGGTCAAAGATTGACAGCAATACGTCCTCAGCAAGCCTGGATAATCCAATCAGCAGCCCGAAAAACACAGCCAGCGGCAGGGCCAGCAAGCTGCCGGCGATGATTCTCCCGAAACTCACCAGGATATGATAATAATAAACCGGTTTCTGAGAAACTGTAATGAAGGTTTCCAGAATCTCCGCCGGCGAAGGGAGATTGCCAAACATTAGCGGCGACATGACATTATTGCTAACCAGAACCTGCCATAGGCCGATAAAAACAGTAACAGCTATTATCCTTCTGCTTGTCCTGACCATTTTGTATTGAAAAGTGGTCGAATCTTCCATATATCACCACCCCTATTTTAACGGAATCCAATCACTATTCAGTTCAGAATCGGTAGGATACTGGTAGCCTAACTCCTTAAAAGCGGCTTTTACATACTGATCGTCGACAAACTTGTTCAAATCGATATGCTTGAGTTTTTCCAGCTTTTTTAGGAAATCCCGGCTGCCCGCCAGCGTTGTTATATCTTTTTTATAGATGGCGGCATCAAATCTGATATTTTGCACAACTTTTTGGGTTACAGCAAGCGGATACTGAGTTTCCTCATGAAAAATTTGCGCCGCTTCCGCTGGATTCTCTCTAATGAATTTGTGCGAAGCTATCAATGCCTTTAAAAAAGCAACCGCATAGCCCTGATTATTTTCCACCCAGGTGCGGTCAGCCACAACCCCGTCCAGATAGTCCACATTGGTTTCACTGCCATCAAGCAAAACATCACCGAACCCTTTCGTTTGCATCAGGCTGGGGTAGGGCTCCCAGGTAGCATGGGCTGTGATTTTGTTTTGTTCGATATTGCTCATGCCCACGGTTACGTCCTGATTAACAATTGTTACATCGTTAGTTAAGCCATATCTATCCAGAGCGGCCAGCAGCATCCGGTGCGCACTGGAGCCAAGAATTGTCGATATCGTTTTGCCTTTGAGGTCTGCTACTTTAGTGCTGCTGCCCTTAGGGATTAAGATGGCCTGGTTCTTGCCGCCCGCACCTTTGCCGTCAAAAGCAAGGAACACTGATTTGTAATTGCGCGATGTCTGTCCTTGCTCGCCATTAATTAATATCGGCATATCGCCCATGAGTGCCAGCTGCAATTTACCGGCAATCATATTATTCGTCAGCGGGGGGCCGGAGGGTGAATTGAACCATTCAATCTCAAAAATCTTATCCGGATACTTTTCCTGCAGATACTTTTCATAGAGCTTTTTGTTTTTAATAATTAACGCGCCCCAGGTTTGAGCGGTTGGGGCCTGATACCCGATTCCGATTTTCACAACCTCCTTTGAGGATTGCGGCGTCCCGGCGGCACTTCCTGCTGTACTGCCCTGGTTTTGGCCCGAGCACCCTGCGATTATAAGGGTTACGGTAATGAACATAATCAGCAGGCATTCCATATACATCTTTTTCCCAAACATACAATCCCTCCTCAAAAATTACTTAGTAGTACAATGTCTTTCTGGCTCCTTCACCCCCTGACAGACTACCCACTGCAGTCAGACTCACCTCCTTCGCAGCAAAATATAAAAAAGAACAGACAGCTACCAACAGGTAGTTATCTGTTCTTTGTTAAGAAGCATAACTATTTATTAAAGGATTTTTGCCTTTATCAGGCTTTTAATCCAGATAAATTGTCCAGCATGACAAGTTTTCTTCCGAAAGCCAACTGGGGAAGAAATACTTTATCCGCCGCTTTAGTACCCGGTAAATAATCTCCTCAATATCCTTAACACATTGCAGGATATATACCCGGCGATAGTCAATAACCTTATCCCAATGGCCTGACTGAATTATTAACTCCTCCGCTTTTGTCAGGAAACCGTATTGCACACAAATAAGAATACCCTCAGTAATGCGCACTTCGGTTTTGCTTGGCCCTTTACCAATTCTCTCTTTAGCAAACTTGGCGATCTCTCGCTCCAGCACTTGTTCTTTTTGATTAATTGTTAGTTCAAGCTGTTTTGGGACATTCACTCTGTGTACACCTCTCAATCCCGCAGGGACGCAGGCACAGCCTTATAGATTAGTATACCTGTTGCAAAATAAAAAGGCCGGAAGAGTCGGTACTAAACTACCAACTGCTTCGGCCTTCAGTTTTTTCTAATCAGCCTAGCTAAATATTGCCCTAATATTACCATACAGCAGCAGCAGTGTCAATGGTAATATCAGGATGTGAGTGGATTATCATAAACATTTTTAACCCTGTTCAGCCAGGCCAGCTGATCTGTGGTTAAGCTTATATCCCCCAGCGGATAGCTGCGTTCCAGATATTCGTATTTTTGCCGGCCTAAACGGTGATAAGGCAGCAACTCATAACTAAGATTGGCCCGCCTGCGCTTAATAAAATTTGTTATGGCCGCAATCTCTGCCTCAGTATCATTAAAGCCGGGAATGACAGGAGTTCTGACAAGAATCGGCAAGTTGGGAAAAGCCTCTGTCACCTTGAGGAAATTCTCCAGGATGATAGCGTTGGCCAGCCCGGTTTGCTCACGGTGCTGATCTGAATCCAGACATTTTATATCATAGATAAGCGTGTTTAAATGATTACTTGCCTGTTCCAGCGCCGGCCACTCACCATAACCGCTGGTTTCCAGCGCAGTATTGATCCGCCGGCGCCTGGCTTCCTGCAGGAGGGAAACCGTAAAATCAGGCTGCAGTAAAGGCTCGCCGCCGCTAATTGTCAAGCCCCCGCCGGAGCGGGAATAAAATGCGTTATCCTGTTCTACCGCTGCTAAAACAGCCTCCACACTCATTCGCTCGCCGAAAATATGTATCGCCGTGGTGGGACATACGGCAGCACAGCGAAAGCATTGTTGGCAGGCCTCCCTGACAATCACCGGCTTACCGTCCTTTGCCGCCTGCAGCGCGTTGTGGGGACAAGCCTGGAGACACCGCCCGCAGGCGGCAAGACCAATGCACTTGCTCCGGTTGTGAGCAAGCTCCGGCTGCCGCTGCTGTGATTCGGGGTTGCTGCACCAGCGGCACCGCAGCGGGCAGCCTTTAAGAAACACGGTTGTTCTGATTCCCGGGCCGTCATGTACCGAGAATTGCTGGATATTAAAAACATAGCCGGCCGGTTTGTTCTGAGGCTGCATCCCGGTCCCCCCCTACAAGCTGTGCTCGGTTCTGGCAATCACATCATGCTGCAGATCAGGCGAGAGATCGGTAAAATAAGCGCTGTAGCCCGCAACCCGCACCAGCAGGTTCCGGTATTTCTCCGGCTCTTTTTGCGCGGCCAGCAAGGTTTCCTTATTGATAATATTAAACTGCAGATGCCAGAGCTTCAGGTCGCACCAGCTGCGGATAAAAGACGTAATTTTGCTTGTGCCGGCTTCGCCCTGCACGCAGGCCGGACTTAATTTGATATTCAGCAGCCTTGAGGCCCGTTCTTTAAAGCCCAGATTCTTGGAGCGCGCATTGGACATCAGCACTGCCGTCGGCCCTTTGGTATCGGCGCCATGGGAGGCCGAAGAGCCGTCAGAAAGAGCCGCTCCGGCTTTTCTGCCGTTGGCCGTGGCCCCGACCACCTTGCCAAAGGGTACATGGGAGGTAACCGGCACATACCGTACATCAAGGCTGGCGCCAATAGCCCGGGAATATTTGTGGGTAAACGCCAGGGCGGCTAAATCGATACTCTTGGCTATTGAGTCGGCATAAGGATCATTATTGCCGTACCGGGGGGCGTTTAACAGCATTTGCCTGGTAGCCTCATAGCCCTGAAAGTCATTGGCCAGGGCCGCCAGCAGCTCGGCCAGGGGTAGTCGCTTATCTTCATACACCAGCTTCTTAATCGCGGCCAGCGAATCGACCACCGTACCGTAGCCGATAATATCAAAGTAGCCCAGATCAATGCCGCCTTCAATAGTTGCTGAATGAAGGTCTTTGTAGTTTTTCAGGCACTGCTCATGCAGCGCGGAGCCCAGCGGGGCGGCAAAATGCTTTTCCCGCAGCCTATTAACAATATACTGCTGTTTAAAAGCCTGTTTGAGCAAGTAGGTCTGTTGGGTAATATAGGCCTGCCAGAACTCCTCCCAGCTCGCAAAACTCTCTGGCGCGCCTGTGGCCACAGTCAACAATTCATCACCGTACAGTCTCATTTTGCCATTGTTCAGCACCAGTTCCAGGGCGGCGGCGATATTAACGTAGGCGCACGGGCTGGTATAGGTGTCCCGGTTCGGCATTCTAACCTCGGTGCAGCCTGAGACCGCGTAAGTGTTGGCCTCGCTGAAATCAGCGCCTTTGGCGACAAGCAGCGGAATAACCTCTTCATCATTGATCAGCTTCGGAAAACCGGAGCCCTCTTTGACCGTCTCCGCGATTTCCCAGAGATAACGCTCGGGGGAACGGGCGTGAACCCGGGCGGCCAGATCAGGATAGTTGATCGGGAATTCCCGTTTTGATTCCAGGAACAAGTAGGTCAGTTCGTTGGTGGCATCGTCGCCATTCTCATCCTGCCCGCCGATCGTGACCGCTTCCCAGTGGGCATAAGCCTCGTTAAAGCAGGCGCCGGCCGGGCTGACATAGAGATCAATATACTGCGCCATGCCTACCCACATACACTCCAGCAGTTCCTTGGCCCCTTCGCGGTCCAGCCTGCCCTGGCTTACATCGCGGCTGTAAAACGGGTAGAGATATTGATCCATTCTGCCGTTAGAGATGGTGGCGCCGGTTTTTTGCTCCAGCCGGGAAAACATCTGCACAAACCATTGGGCCTGAACGGCTTCATAAAAGGTACGCGGCGGATGCTCCGGCACCCACTCGCAAATTTGGGCTATGTGCCGCAGCTCGGCTTTTCGCCTTGCATCTGTTGCTTGTTCCGCCAGCCCGGCGGCCAGCCTGCCGTGGCGCTTCGCCCAGATAACAATAGCATCGGCAACCACAATAATGGCTTCCAGGAAAGGCGCCTTTTCCAGAGCATCCCTGGGGTCAGACAGGTCCAGCGCCGCCAGCCGGCTTGCGGCCTCCTGCTTAATAGCCTTAAAGCCTTTTTTCAGGACCTGCTCATAGTCATGGACCCACTGCAAGGCCGACCGCATGGTTGCTGTTTCATTCACAATATACCTGGACTTGGATAAATCGGCAGGGTCATAGGTAACCTGCAGCACATCAGGCGGCAGGGAGCCGGCAAGACTGTCATAGAAGGTTTTACCCTGCCAGTAAGGCGCCAGCTCCTCGGCAATATATTTGCTGTCAGCCGCGGAAATTTGAAACGGCGATTCGATGCGGCTGGCCAGGTCCGTGATTTTATCCAAAAAGCAGCCGTCCAGTTCCGGATAAATAACGCCATACCGGCCCGGGCACCCGGCCCGGCCGGCCAGCAACTGATCATCATCAATATACACGGTGATATTCTCGGCAATATGCTTGAGCGCCTTGGCCCAGCGCAGGATTAACGGCTGCCCCTCGGTTTCTTTAAAGGACTCGGTAAAAAACCGGGCCCGCTCGATGTCAATCTTAGGTTGGCCGCCTTTAAAGGAATTGAAGATCTGATACGGCCTTGGCCGCTCATGGGCTTTCGCCTTACCGGTACGCTCCTCACTCAGCCTTTGTTCCTGGGGTGATAAAACAGTAGCTACTGCCATAAATTCCGCCTCCTCGTTTCACAATAGGGCTTAAAAAAGAAAAAGGCTAAGCGCGGGTGTAACACCGCCCTTAGCCTTCAGCTTTCTGATCAGCTATTCATTACGTAACTGGATAGTATTGTGCTGCTGGGTTTGCCAGCCCCGTTTCTGTCAATTTTAGCACCCGGTCTGCCTGCCGTCAATACTTGCCTGCGGCGAAAGCCCGGTAAATAGTAAAATTAGCGGCGGTCTGCGCCGCAATCTGCGTAATTGCCCCTTATTGCTTGGCCCGCAAGTGCAAAACCGCATTCATGCTGCCCGTACGGTAGCCGGATAAATCCAGGGTAACATAGGTAAAGCCCAGTTTCCGCAGTTCTTCGTTGATTAATGTGGCTTTCTCCGGATCAGCCAATATTGGAATATCGGCAGGCGACACCTCAATGCGGGCCAGGTTGTCATGATGTCTGACCCGGATCTGCCCGCTACAGAATTGTTTTATAAATGCCTCCGCCAGCTCAATCTGTTTCAGCCGTTCGGCAGTAATCGGCAAGCCGTAAGCGACCCGTGAAGACAGACAGGCGGCACTGGGCTTATTCCAGGTAGGCACACCCCACGCGCGGGATAATTCCCGGATATCGGCCTTGGTCAGGCCGGCCTCCAGCAAAGGGCTGCGGACACCGGCCAGTTCATCAACCGCCCGCATTCCCGGACGGTAATCTGATTGATCATCGGCATTCGAGCCTTCCAGCACCCAGGCGATCGCCTGCTCGTCCGCCCACTGCCGCAGGGCGTCAAACCGTTCTTTCTTACAATAATAGCAACGGTCGGGGGTATTGGCCACAAAGTCCTCGCTGACCAGCTCGCTAATATGCAAAAGTACATGGCGAATGCCGATCTGCTGGGCAATGGTGATCGCCTCCTGGCGCTCGGACTCGGGTAAGGTCTCGGAATAAGCGGTAACAGCCACCGCTTTATCGCCCAGGGCCCGCTGAGCTGCCGCCGCCAGGAAGCTGCTGTCAACACCTCCGGAAAAGGCAACAATCACTGTACCCATTTCTTTTAACATTAGCGTGAGATTGTCCAATTTTTCTTTAAGCTGCACCATAGCCCCTCCTGTATAACTAATAATCAAATACTATAGTCATTACTGACGGCATGCACCAACTCAAATTCCTGAAAAACCTGCTGCCGGTAGGCGACAAGGCCCGCATCCCCCCGGTTGCACGGCCGGGGCAGCTTGATATCAATAAGCCGCTGGATCCGGCCCGGGTTAGGGGTCATGATCGCCAGCCGCTGGGCCAGATATACAGCCTCATCAATATCATGGGTAACAAATATAATCGTTGGTTGCTTTTCCGTCCAAATCCTCAGCACCTCATCCTGCAGCCGGTAGCGGGTAAACGCATCCAGCGCAGCAAAAGGCTCATCCATAAAAATAATATCAGGCTCAACCGCCAGGGCCCTGGCAATAGCCACCCGCTGCTTCATGCCGCCGGAAAGCTGACCGGGAAAACTTTTGGCGAACTGGGCTAGACCAACCAGTTCCAGGTACTCTTCCGCCTTGGCCTGGGCTGCTTGCTTGCTGATCCCCTTGGCTTCCAGGCCAAACATCACATTGCCCAGGACATTCCGCCAGGGAAACAGCCCGTAATCCTGAAATATGGTAATATGCTTGGGGTCAGGCCGGCTGACAGCCAGACCGTCAATCGTCAACGTCCCGCCGGTTGGTTTTTCAAAGCCTGCCATCAGGTTCATCAGGGTCGTCTTCCCGCAGCCGCTTGGACCCAGCAGGCATAAAAACTCACCGGCCTCAATCTTTAGATTAACATCAACAAGCACATTAAGCAAATTTCCCTGCGTATCCTGATAGCTTTTACATAAATTATTTATTTCAATCTTTGCCAAGCGATCACCTCTTTTAGCCTACTCCCCATTTGCGGTTAATTTCTTTTTCGGCCCAACCAATTATCGTATTAATAAGCAAGCCCAGCAAACCAACAACCAGCATGCCGCCCATAATCCAGTCTGTCCGTAAAAAATTACGGGAATCAACGATCAGGTAGCCCAGCCCGGACTGGGCTCCCAGCATTTCACCGGCCACCAGATGAATCCAGGCCACGCCAATAGCAATGTTAAGCCCGATCATAATATAGGGAAAGGCCGCCGGGATAACAATCTTGGTAAACAGCATGGTTTTGCCAACACCAAAATTCCGGGCTACCTTAATATACACAGGGTCCACTTTCCTTACGGCACTAATTGTTGACAATAAAACCGGAAAAAAGGCCGATAAGAAAATGATAAAGATCGCCGGCGCATTGCCGACACCAAACCACAATACAGCCAGCGGAAACCAGGCGATCGGCGAAATGGGCCGCAGGATCTGCAATATCGGGCCAAGGGCCTGCAGCGAATAGGTATGCCAGCCGAGGAACAGTCCCAGGGGGATGGCAACCAGCAAGGCCAGACTATAGGAGATGGTAAAGCGGATTAAGCTGACCTGGATGTGCTCCCATAACACACCGGTATCAGCCAGTTCCAGTAAACCGGCCCACACTTTCGCCGGCCCTGGCAACTGTTCAGGCGTATAAAAGCCGGCGGCAGCCTGCCAGAGGCCGATGAAGGCGGCAATAGCCAGCCACGGCAAAACGGCACTTCTGTTCAGGGTCTTAGTCTGCATAGCGGGTCACGCCCCGAAAGCCTTTTTGGCAAACCGGTCATCAATATATTGAGCCAGATCAATTTTATCTTTGGTAATACCAAATTGCAGCAGATAATCCTGGGTAGCGGTAAAATCCTGCAGATTAGGTACCAGATTGTCAAAGGTAATCCGGCCTTTGGGGTTTGTCAGCACATGCTCAATCACTTCCTGCTTTTGTCCCAGATATTTCAATGACAGTTTAGCCGCTTCCTGCGGGTTGCCATCAATGAACTTAGCTGCCTGGGCCAGACCGCCGACCAGTTCCTCAACAGCCTCAGGGTTTTTCTGAATTAACTCCTCCTGCACATTCAGGACGCAGCAGATATGATCATGCCAGATATCCTTGCTCAGCACCAGGACTTTACCGACTTTTTGCATCTCGGCCTGACCGCCAAAAGGCTCGGCCACGATAAAAGCGTCAATTTTGCCGGTAGCCAGGGCATTCACCATCTCCGGCGGCGACATATCGATAAATTTCACGTCACTATTAGGATTAATGCCTTTTTCGGTCAGCAATTTCTGGATGAGAATATTGTGAGTGGAGAACTTGCTGGGAATGGCAATAGTCTTACCTCGCAAATCCTCAATTCCGGTAAGCTCAGGCACATTTTTGGCCGTCAGGACCGAGCCGTTACGGTGGCCCAGAAAGACAGCCTTAACCGGCACTGCCTTTTGCCGCAGGCTCATGCCAATGGGAGTTAAAGCAAACGCTCCCTGGATGGCCCCGCCTTTAAGCGCCTCAGCCAGCTCGGCCCAGCCGGAAAATTTAACCGGCTCCAGTACAAATTGGCGGAATTCAGTCTGGCCATGGGCAATCATGGTCAGATGATCGGTAATCGGCAGGTAACCGACTTTTATAGTTTGTTTAGCCTTAGGCTGACTTGAACTGGTACCTGTCCGGGTACTGGTGCCGCACCCGGCCAGGCTCAGGCCGCCGGCCAGGCCGACTGCCATATAAACACTTTTCTTGATAAATTCTCTCCGGTTCATTCGTTTACCCCCTTAATATTTGACGTCCAGCCTATTTGCTTGCGTCTTTGCTCCAGATCGGCGACAATTCTCTCGCCTAAGCCCTTAGGATCTGTCACCACTACCATGACCGAACCAAGCAGGGCCTGAGTGTCGCTGGCAAAAAAGCCGGCTACTTTATCAGAGCCCTGTACCGGCGCCGGAATGCAATGGTACGAGTTCAGCCCCATCAACCGGAAGCTCAGGGCGGCACCCACCCCTTTCTCATTAGACCATTCGGGGCTGGCAAAGGCAACAGGCATACGGGTCAGCGGCTGCCCGCTCTTGTCGGCCAGCGCCCTAAACAGGCCGGAAGCCCTGGCATTATCCAGACATTCCCCCATATGCCATACGGGGGGCAGGCTTTTGGCCCCTAACACTTCCTGCAGCCCCGGTCCGGCTTTCGCCAACGCCTTGGGGCTGCAATACCCCATTTTTAAGAGCGGAAATGAGGCACAGCCATTAGTTAGGACAATAATATCGTTGGCAAGCAGGATATCAGCCACCTGCAGAATCGCCTGTTCATAAACAACCTTCGGGTTGTTGCAGCCAACAAGGTTGACAATGCCTTTGATCCTGCCGCTTTTAATCAGTCCGGCCAGCTCATCCAGACTGCCAAAGGCCTGCGTTATGTTTTCAACCGAAAATCCGACTTCAGCTTCTAAGCCGACTTCAGGAATATAGACATTCTCCTGCTGACGGGCGGGGTAATTGCCGATAGCCAGTCTGACAATTTCCTTAGCCTGTCCGAGCGCCGCCGACATATTGCCATGGTGATGATCAAAAGCCATATGAATCGCCCCCGGCAGGCGGCAGGAGTCACTGGTCGTAACGACTTTGGTATGAAAGCAGGCCGCTACATCCATAATCCCCGGATAAATATCCTGCAAATCAGCTACCCAGGCATCAAGGGCGCCTGTCCCCATAATCAGCTCGGCCCCGAGCGCATTGCTCAGGGGATGGACCTCGCCGTAGCGGTACAAGGAAGACAGGCCGGAGCAGCAAATGCCATACAGCCGGATGCCGGCAGCCCCCTGGGCTTTGGCCAGTTCAATAAGCTCCGGGTCCCGGGCGGCCTGTACCAAAGCCGACGGCAGCACCGGCGAATGCCCGTGCAAGGCAATATTGACATACTCTTTTTTGATAGAAGAAAAATTGGTTTCAATCTGGCTGCGTTTGGGCGGCCCATAAAGACAGTCGGCAGCAATGGATGGTCCAACCACACTGTTCCAGGAAAAAGCCAGTCCACAGCGCAGCAGTTGTTTCATCAGGTTCTCCCAGTCACCATCGGTGCCTGTTCCGGTCCGGTGCAAGGCTTCGAATACCTCATGATAAGAACTAATGGGGATAATATCAAGCCTGGACCAGGTCTCGACCCGTTCCGGCGGCGCCATGGCCGTAATCGTCCGGTGCGGTGCCGGCACGGCGCGGGACATGTCTTCAAGCAGCAGGTCGGCCAGGCTTTCCGCCAGCTCGGCAATTGATTTGTCTTCCTGATAAATCCCGAACGCTTTCGCTGTCGCCAGGACCTTTTCCGGCCCCAGCAGCGGTATCGGCAATTCGCCGCTGGCCGCTTTTTTGAGGGTTAACAGGACTTCCCGTCCCCGCGCCCCATGGGCTGCCACCCCGGCCGCCACCCAGCGCAAAATATTACGGGCCACAATGACATGGGCGTCGGCGCCGCACACACCTTTGGGACTTTTGTCAGTAATCCGGCACGGCCCCATATTACAAATCCGGCAGCAAATGCCGGCCAAACCAAAGGAACAATGTGGCTTTTGGGCATCAAACCGGTCAAAGGCCGTGGGAATGCCGGCCTCCTCCAGATGCGTAAGCATCGCCCTGACACCGGGGTCAGGCGTTTGTTCCATTACTTGCTGTTTGGACGGAAAGGTTTTGCGATACTCGTTAATAGCCTCGAAGCTCATTTGTACCCCCTCAAATTATGTCGATTATTGTTAGCAGAAAAGCTCCTTCAATAAAGAAAGGAGCCCGATTATGACAGATAAGCAGTCGCTATGTGTTTGTCAGTACAAATACTAGCATTAGTTATATAGCCTGTCAATAATTATTCAATATATTATCTATATTGGCATTGTAAAGAAAAAAGGCCAAGGACGCTCTGGAAGCGAACTTAGCCTTCAGACTTACTGACAAGCTAATGGATAACTAGTTCGACTCTTGCCATTACGAATCATTATTTAACTGCTGAAAAAGCCTGCTCAAGATCACCGATAATATCCTGCACATCCTCAATGCCAACAGACAGCCGCACCATATCATCGGTAACACCGGCAGCTGCCAGCTGCTCAGCCGTCAGCTGCGAGTGGGTGGTACTGGCCGGATGAATAACCAGCGACTTGGAATCACCTACATTCGCTAACAAAGAGAACAACTTAAGGCTGTTAATAAATGTCCGGCCCGCCTCTAAGCCGCCTTTGATGCCAAATGTCAGGATAGCGCCGGCGCCTTTGGGCAGATATTTTTTCGCCAGTTTATGATCAGGGTGGTTTTCCAGGCCGGGATAGCTGACCCAGGCAACAAGCTCATGCCGGGCAAGGTACTCAGCAACGGCTTGGGCATTTTGGCTGTGGCGCTCCAGGCGCAGGTGCAGCGTCTCCAGCCCCTGCAGGAAGGAAAAACTATTGAACGGACTGGCGCAGCCGCCTAAATCCCGCAAAACCTGAACACGGAGGCGAATAATATACGCCTGTGGACCTAAGGCGGCAGTATAGCTTAAATCATGATAGCTGGGGTCAGGCTCGGACAGGAGCGGGAATTTGCCGTTAGCCCAGTTGAATTTGCCGCTGTCGACAACAACGCCGCCCATCGACGTGCCATGACCGCCAATGAATTTGGTTGTCGAGTGAATTACGATATCAGCGCCAAAGTCGATTGGCCGGCAAAGGTACGGGGTGGCAAAGGTACTGTCAATAAGGAGCGGTATCCCATGATTGTGAGCGATCGCAGCCACACTTTCGATATCCAGAACGTCAATTTTGGGATTGCCAATCGTCTCAGCATAAAGAGCCTTGGTTTTAGGGGTGATTGCCTTGGCAAAGTTCTCAGGGTCACTGGGATCAACAAACGTTACCTTAATGCCCAGCCGCGGCAGGGTATAAGCAAACATATTATAGGTTCCGCCATACAATGTGGACGAACTGACAATTTCATCGCCGGCCTGGGCAATATTGAAAATAGCCGCACTGATAGCCGCATGGCCTGACGAAAAAGCCAGTGCGCCTACACCGCCTTCCAGGGCGGCAATTCTTTTTTCAAATACATCGGTGGTCGGATTCATCAGCCGGGTATAAATATTGCCGAATTCTTTCAGACCAAACAGGTTGGCGGCGTGGTCGGCATCACGGAAATTGTAGGACGTCGTTTGATAGATTGGAACCGCCCGGGAGCCGGTAACCGGATCAGGTTCTTGCCCACCGTGAACAGCCAGGGTGTTAAATTTCAGGTTCTCAGGTAACGCCATTTTGTTGACCTCCTATATGTTTAAAAGTTTCTGAGCATTATAAAAAGCCCAAGGAACTGCTTATTAGAGCAATTCCTGGGCCTTTAGTCTGTCTAATCAGCCTGGATGAAACCTGTAATGTTGTAACAAGATAGTAACATATTGCATACAATATTGTCAATAAAAAACGAACTAGAACAGAAAAACACTCCTGATTTTCATATTATCCGGCAGGGAGCTTGTACTGCCGCCATTTAACCAGTCTACCGGCAAATTTTCGGGGCTGATATCGAGTTCATAGTGCATTCTGCTGCCATAGGCTACCGCGTACAGCGAATCCGTATACTCGATTGAACTGATACCGCCAGCCTGCCTCAGGTCGCCCAACGTAGCCTCCACGCCAATACCGTCAGCGGTTCTATAGCGCTTGTCAAAAAGGCGTATAGCCGTAATGATCTGATCCGGCGCGTCTTTGTTATTAGCCTGGGCAACGAAAGCTGTCAGCGACGGCAGCTCGCCGTCCTGATCATAAACCCGCAGCACCTTATACATTCTGCCGCCAACATAGGCTTCGCCCGCCCGGACAGCCTGCGTGCCAAAGCGTTGATACAGGCTTTCCGCCGAATCGCCTACCTTAATATTACCGGCGTAACCGGCCGCCAGTGTAAATTCCCCCGGCGGGGTTGCGGCGGCGATGGCCGCCCCGGCACCGGGCCTGCCGGCGGCAGCCGCAGACTTGACCAGTTGAACCCGCTGATTCCCATTGGCTTGGTCCTGATTTTTATTTGTTGCGTTGCCGGCAGACGCGGCTTTATCCTCTTTAACCGCCGTCACACCGGCTTGTACAAATATATCAAGCACTTTCCGGTCATTGCGGGCCTTAGCCAAAGCAGCCACCGTATTACCCTGCAAATCAGCGCCGCCAATATCCACCCCCTTTTCCAGCAGGGCCGCAACCACATCTGCCTGGCTGTTGCCGACAGCTTTCATCAGCGGGGTCTGGCCGTCCTTATCACGTACGTTTAGGTCGGCACCTTTGTTTGCCAGCAGGCGCACAACCGGATTCCGGCCGTAGGCAGCGGCGGCATGCAGGGGCGTAAAGCCGTCGTTTTGCCGGTATGTATCCGGCGCCATTCCGGCCTCAATAAACAACGCAGTAATCTCTTTTTCCCCCCGGCCGGCATACTTCACAAAATCCTCGGCCGTAAAATGCACCCCCATACGCCTAAGCCGGTTCTCAGGCCGGTCAGCGGCCGCCAGCTGATCCATACTGTGGATAATACCGTAATAAGCCCCCAGACTGACTACAGCCGGCAGCAAAATCAACCCTAAATAAATCAGATGCCTGGCCTGGATTTTGTCGGCCGCAGCCGTTAGTTTTGCCCGGGCCAGGACACCGGCCAAGGCCGGTATAACCACAGCAGGCCGCTTGGGAATTTTAACGTTATTTATTATTGCCTTCAGCTTACCCTTAATATCAAGCAACATAGGTCTACTCTCCACACATATTTTTTAGATTAATGCTACAGGGGCTGCCGCTTTACTGCCAGCAACCAATAGTTAGCGCTCCACAATAGTAATATCGGGCATATCGGCCTGTTCAATAATAGCAGGGGCTGCGATTTTAATCAAATCGGCTCCGGCCGGCAGGATCATGCCGGATATTACAACAAGCCTTGTGGCATAATAATCCATGCCAAATGTTTACTGCCGGGGGAGAATGCCGATGTTACTTACCGTGTCAGGAATAGCGGCTGAAATGAGGCTGCAACAGCTGCTTACGGCGGCTCACCTGGATACGTGGCTGCAGAGAGGGCTGTTTCAGCTCGAATGGTGGTTCCTGCTGGGTTTATATAGCCTGACTGTAGCTGCCTGGTGGAAACTGCTCAATAAGCAGCGGTTGCCGGAGGTTGTTTTATATGCGGTTTTGACAACAATTATCACCATGGGTATTGATGAATATGGTATAGAGTTGACACTATGGACTTATCCGGTCTGCCTTTTTCCCATATTTCCGGTGATCACAGCCATAAACTTAATTGCCTTGCCTGCCTGTTTTTCCATTGCGTATCAACACTTCCCAGCCGGGAAAAGTTTTTGCTGTGCCAGTTTAGTTATTGCGGCCGTGCTTGCTTTTGTCCTGGAGCCCCTTTTGGCCTGGTTCCATCTTTATCAATTGCTTGCCTGGCAATATTACTATAGTTTCCTGTTATATTTTACGGTAGCGTTATTCATCCGGTGGTCAGTGCTTACGCTGCTTGACATTGCCGCCAGGGCTCAGGAACGCCAAAATTAAGGAGGTATCATCCCTTGCTTTCTCCCGAAACAGGCGTACTGACCGCCGTGGAGCTGCAGAAGCTATTAACAGGCCTGCGCATTGATGACTGGCTGCACAAAGATCTATTCGACTTTAGATGGTATTTTCAGCTGGGGGTATTTGCCTGTTCTTTGTTGGCCTGGTGTAAGCTGGTGGATAAAAAGCGGCTGCCCGAAATCACCCTCTATGCGGGATTAACCACCATAATCACCCTTGTCCTGGATGAATTTGGCGAGGAATTAACCTTATGGGATTATCCAGTTGACATAATCCCAATCTTCCCTCCCTTGACAGCGGTTGACTTAGCCAGTCTGCCTGTCATCTATTCTCTGATTTACCAGTATTTTAAAACCTGGAACAGTTTTGTACGGGCAACAGTAATTATGGCTACTGTATTTTGCTTTGTTTTTGAGCCGCTCCTGGTCTGGGGAGGGTTCTACCAGGTGCTAAAATGGAAGTATTATTACGGCTTTCCCATCTATATTATGATGGCAGTATTCAACAGATGGCTGGTGATTAAAATCTATCAGATTGCGGACAACGCCAAACGCAATCTAAACCCGGTGTCAGGCTCAGAGTAGCAAAATGCCTGGGAACATTAATGTTCCCAGGCATTTTGTTAAAGCATATCCCTCTGCATAAGGATTTCCTGCCGGAAGGGTTCCACCCCAATCCGCTTGATCAGCGTGCCGATTCGTTCGCCCTTAAGGCTCAGCCGGTTATAGACGTCTAATATAACCTGAATATAAGCAACGGCCTCCTGTTCAGGAATAGCTGGAAAAATTTTCGTTCCCACCATGGGTGCCCTGCCAATTTTCCCCCCGACATATACCGCATATCCCTGCTGCCCGGCAACCACCGCCTGCCGGGGGCAATTTTTTATACATAGTCCGCAGCCGACACACTTGGTGCTGTCAATATATGGTGTACATTGCTGAACCGTAATCGCCGCCGCATTGCACCCCTGTACACAATCATTACAGCCGGTGCACCCCGCAGCCACGGCCGGGATGGTAACGCCATGAAGGCCAATATCATTGATTTGCGGTTTTGCGCACGAATTGGGGCAGCCGCTAAGGGCGACTTTGGTTTTGCCAGGCAATGCACGGCCCACCATTAACTCATCCAATTGAGCAGCCAACAGGGCGGTATCGCTGATTCCCCGCCGGCAAAGCCCCCGGCCCGGACAACCAATAACAGTTAACAGCCGGGGCCCCCGCACGGCCAGCAGCAACCCCAGATCATGTATCTCCCGGAAAAGAATAGGCAGCCGGTGGGCCTGCACCCAGTGTATTTCCACCGACTGCCGGGTTGTAATATGGAGTTGCCCCCGGCCATATCTGTCGCACAGCTCTGCTACCTGACGCAGCTGGCTGCTTGTCAGATTACCGGCAATAGTCCGGATGCGCACGGCGACAAAGCCTGTTTGCCGCTGTTCAATCCGGCCATGTTTTGTAATAAAATGTTCTAGTTCAATCATACTGTCCTCTCCCTCGCGCCAACCGCCACCTAAATTTTTCTCTTTGCGCTATTGTAACATATCAACAATTCGGTTATTATCGAAGTATGATTGTTATGTGTGGAGGTGGATCCCAATGCATGCAAATCCTAATCTGGCGGAGGTGGCCGCGCTGATCGGGGATCAGTCACGGGCAGCTATGCTTGTCAGCTTACTGGGAGGAAAAGCTTTACCGGCCGGCGATTTGGCCCGGGCCGCCCGGATATCGCCGCAAACGGCCAGCGCCCATCTCGCCAAACTGGTGCAAGGCGGCCTGCTTATCCAGGAAACGTATGGGCGCCATAAGTATTTCCGCCTCGCCAGCAGCGAGGTTGGCCAGGCCTTGGAAGCACTGCAGACTATTTCCCCGGCCAAACCGGTGCGGTCTCTCCGGGAGTCGGATCAATTGCTCGCCTTGCAGTTTGCCCGGACCTGCTATGACCATCTGGCCGGCAAAATCGGCGTTGCCTTAACAGACCGGCTGCTGGCAATGGGGTTATTAGAGAAAGCGGGTCAGGATTTTATCGTCAGTGCCGCCGGTAAAACCTGGCTACAGAAATTTGGCGTGGAAACCGCAATAAACCCAAAGAGCCGCCGTTATTTTGCCCGTCAATGCTTAGACTGGAGCGAACGGCGCCATCACCTGGCCGGCAGCTTAGGAGCCGCCCTTGCCAAACGCTTATTTGAGCTTAAATGGATTGAAAACTTGCCCGACGGCCGGGCGGTACGGGTAACTGCAGCCGGAGTCAAAGGTTTAGCGGAACAGTTTGGCCTAACATTTGATTCCGATTAACCCTCCTCTGGCTATTCTTCTTCCGCCTCGTCCTCATCTGTAAAATAGGAATAATATAATTCCGTCAACTCCTCATAAAAACCCCAGCCTGTTCCCGCACTCGCATCGACCAAGTCTCGCAAACGCTGCTGAAATGCCGCCTCTAAATTCTTTTCTGCTACATAAGCAGCCGCATCCTCGTACATCGCGGCCATTCTAATATAAAACCGCTCGTCTATGCTGCCGTATGTATTGGTAAATTCAACCCCGTACTCGACGCACCCCACCAGCAATTCGGCGATATGGCCCGGATTGCCGGAAATCTTCTTAAAATTGCTGATCGCCTTATTTATAATCGAGAACCGCAGTTTGCCCAATCCCCTGACCGGGAAAAATTCATTTTTGATTATTTTTTTATATTTTGCTAAAATTTGGGGTTCCGTAGCCGGCGCAAGTTTTAGCGTATAATATTCTGTTACCTCAGGGAACACTTTGCATAAATGCAGTATTTCTTTCATTAAATCCGGTTGCGTCTTACTCATCAAGTGCTTTTTTAGGTCAGTTACTTTTAACTGTTGCATATTTTCACACCCTTACACATATTTTAATTCCGGAACCAAGACCCTTAGTTATAAAATAGTTCTATTATTTATATTTTATCATATTGTTAGGACAATTTATAAAAGTGATACTATTTTGTATTCTTGCCATCCGCAAAAAAAATCCGGGGCCTTCAGTAAAAGGCTTCGGATCTTTGTTGTCTTGTTATGTTCGCATTTTTATTTTTGAAAACTGCCAACTATCACCTGTAAATCCTGCGCTAAATGAGCCAGGGTCTTACCGGCAGCCGCCATTTCCTCCATCGAGGCCAGTTGCTCCTGCGTTGCTGCCGAAACGTTCTGTGATTCAGCCGCTGATTTTTTGTTATGCTCATCCATTGTCTTTACTGAAGCAACAATGTCCTGGCTGCCGGCAGATATCTGCTGCATCTCCAGGGAGACTTCCTGTACCTGTTGGGAAACCGCCGTAATCAAAGACCTTATTTCCCGAAAAGCCTGACCCGCAGTATCAACCATTGCCGCTCCTTTTTGGATTTCCTGCGCGCCTTGTTCCGTAATCTGAACCACATTTGCCGTGTCACCCTGGATTTCGTGAATCAGGTCCGTAATTTTTTGGGCGGCTGCGTGCGCTTGTTCAGCCAGTTTACGCACCTCCTCCGCCACAACGGCAAACCCTCGCCCCGCTGCTCCGGCCCGGGCCGCTTCGATGGCGGCATTCAGAGCCAGTAAATTGGTCTGACCGGCAATACCGGCAATGGTATCAACTATTTGACTGATTGCGTTCGATTTTTCGTTTAGTTTGCCAATAGCGGTCGCGGTAAGCTGGGTCAGCTCCTCCACGGAATTCATTTGCCCGACTGCGGTGACAATGACGACATCACCGCTTTGCGCTTGGTCGGCAGTCTGTGACGACTGCGCAGCCACCTGGTTGATGTTAACAGCAACCCGTTGCATTCCGTCCGACAACTGCTCCACTTTTGCGGCAGCTTCATTGGCTGCCGACGATTGCGCAGCGGCCCCGGCTGAAATTTCGGTAATGGACGCAGCGACCTGATTGGCTCCCTGCGCCGCCTGGCCGGAACTGGCGGCCAACTCTTCACTGGAAGTGGCCAGTGTGGTCGCACTATTGTCTAGCCGGCTCACGATCTCGCGTAAAGATTGTTTCATGGCTATTATAGCTTCCGCCATGTCCCCGATTTCATCGTTGCGGGTCGCATGAACATCCTTATGGGTTAAGTCCAAAGAACTGATGGCCGACAATTCCTGTCTGAGGTTCTTCAGGCGCATGGCAATGCTTCTGCTGTACCGCACGGCCAGAAGCATGACAAGAAGGGTCACGCCTATACTAACTATAATTATGATTTTATTTTGCTTTTGGGACTGGTCAATTAATTGTTCACTATCAGCATTGATCACACTGCTTTGGTTTTTGGCAACAGCAACGAACTGGGTATCAATTTTATCGACAAGCTGCCTCCCGGCACTCACGATCTGATTCAGATTCGGATCATTATTTTTTTTGGCAGCTATCACCTTATTGCCGATTTCCTGATATTCTGCCAGCCATGCTTCCAGTTGCTGAGCTTCCGGGTTCGGCGGCTGTGCTTTTACATTATAGCTTTTTATCATATCATAGCTGCTTTTAAAATAGTCCCGGTAACCTTGTTCATATTGAACGGCACCATCCGGATAAAATAGAAAGCCACGCATATTTAAAAGCGCCCGGGTAAAATTCGTATGTCCGTCTTTAAGCATTACTAATTCAGTTGTGCTATGATTGACGCTGTTACTATACCCCACAGTCAAAGCCGTAATATTTGTGTAGCTGTATAACGCATATCCCAATACCGCAAGAAAAAGCAGAATGGTGCCGGCAAACATACTGATTAACTGCACAATAAATGGATATCGTCTAACCTTCATTGTTAGCATCTCCTGTCAAATATGAATTGTAATTAAGGCACTAAAAAACCCGGTTAAACATCTTGCAAAAATTCTTTCACAAGAGCAACCAGGCAGTCGCAGACAGCCCTCTCCTTCCGACTCACGGCTTTGCACCTCTTTTTTCAACTAGCTCGCCTCAATTTATTTAAAAATGGCTTTCCAATAGTAAATGCCTGAAAGCCATGGTATGTCCTCACATCAGTCAACAGTGTTTTCTGCCGGCCTATTGTGTTGCAAACTTCCGCCTGATTTAATTTCTCGGCCAAAACAATAGCAATAACAAGCCACTAACAATAAAAGACTGAAGCAGCAGTATTAAAACATCCCTAAACCTAACTTGTGACATCAGCTAGCACCTCGCCGTTCAATATCGTTTTCCCGCTTGCCGGGGCGGGTGAACAATTATGTAGTTGCTAATGTAATCATAACAAATAAACAAGAATGTATTGTTATATTATAATTAAAATTGGATTAAGATATTTTCCTTATATTGCGGGGGTTTTGCACTTTTTGTTACTATTGAGCTACTAAATTAACTGTTTAAAAGATCTGCATGGTTTTTATTTAATAAAAAAACCCTTCCTATGTTATATAAGAAAGGTTAAATAAGCATTAATTATACCAGCCATTTCAGAACAGTAAAAGCCGCCCTGCTCGGACGGCTTAACCCTGGTCACGTTCGCTCATCAGCTTATCCAATGCCGCTTTACACTTCTCTTTATCCCAGTGTTTTACCAGGTCCGCAAACTGATTTATAATTATCCACTCATCATCAAAGGCCCGGAGCTGGCGCTGCCTACGCTGTAAAACGTCCTCTGGCTGTTTTGCTGGCCGGCCAGCTCCCGGGCGCACTCCGCCACGCTTTTTCGTTACCAATTCCGATCCCTCCACCACACCATCGCCCCAACAAAGCAGACGCCAATTAAAATGCCGGTCAGGAGGATAAGAATGTTATCCAGATTCCATGCCATTCTCAATACCATGCCGGTAGCAAGTATGGCCGTAGATAGCAGAGTCAGTTTACCCCATTTTGTCATAATTGACTGTGAACGTTAAACATGGTTTAGCGTCCACTTTGCACCTCCCTTCTATGATTTAATTATACCATATTTTTGATTATCCGTAAATACAAAATATCATATTGGAATAATAAAAAAGCCGCCTGCTAAAAATAAAATCTACCAGGCGGCTACCTTTCGTGGTTGCGGGGACAGGACTTGAACCTGTGACCTTCGGGTTATGAGCCCGACGAGCTGCCAACTGCTCCACCCCGCGATATATAATATTATTACCCTTGTTTATAGCTACTTAATTCCTACTTTGGTTCGCTGATAGGTTATTTTCCCCGAAGCAATTTCCGCTAAGGCAACACTAACTGGCTTTTGAGGCTTACCATCTACCAAAATTTCGCCACGGCTTAAGAGTTCACGAGCGCGTTTAGCCGCTACAACACACAGAGTATATTTATCATCAACTTTGTCTAACAAAACCTCTAATGATGGATTAATCATTTTCTTTACCTCTTTTCATTGGTTCACCTCGATAACCATTGCACCTCTTACATTATTGTTAAGTTTTTATATCAACATCAAGTGATATAATTATTATAGCACACATCGCTGATAAATATCTCATGTTATAAAAATAAAAAAGGTTCGTCTCTGTATTTGGTCAGAGCTGGGCTAAAATAATCTAAACGCTAACCTTAACAATGGCTTTCCCGTGCTCCTTAATATCCGACTGGCAAGCGGGACATGGTTCACCGCCTGGGTTAGCATAAGAATAGCGCCCGAAGGACGCTAAGGTTTTACCGAATTATTATATTCTTGCATCTTGTTTCTAAACGCTTCAATTGCTCGTTTGGCTTCGGGCGAACTAACACCCTTCTTGCTAATTGTTTCATGAAGTATCTCTTGTAAACGTTCTACTTCTTTCCATGATTCTTTTTGCTCTTGCACACTGCTCCCTGCCTTTTATAAAAGCTATTAATTTATTATAACACGGAACATGCGTTTGCAGTATATTAATATTTTATGAAAAATAGCCGCTCCTGAAGGGCGGCAGTAATCATTAATAGGGTAAGTCATGCAGGAATTGAGAGCGGCTGAAAAATATACATTTATTTCACAATATCATTCAATACCCTCAAAATACTTTGCCTTAAAATTCAAAATCAGCGTTGGCATTGTCGCTTTCCGTATAAACCGATTTTTCACAGTGCTCTTTAAGCAGCGGATAGTGTTTTAAAAGCAAGCGAGTATTCCTAAGGCGTTTGAATTGATGCAAGTAAAATTTTTCTTAGGCCCGCCATTGCGGGTCTTTTTTTATTTGGTCCAATAATTAATCTGCAAACGGTCCCCCGGGCGAATCTCCCCCGGCTGCCGGTTCTTGAATACCGTGTCATAATTAAGCTCAATCACCCCATGATAGAATTCGCGGATATCCCGCGGTCCGTAGGTATTCTTCTGCATAAATTGCTCCGATATTGCCCATAGCGTATCGCCTGTCTGCACAACATAGGTTTCAGTAACCAAAGTCCCCGCCCCCTCATAACTGCCATTGCCGCAGCTGGCTAACAGTGCAACCAGTAAGATAATGATCAGGAATTGTTTCATCAAATTGAACCCTCCAGTAGATGTATTGCCAGTTAAGGCTGCTTGTACATTCTATGACTGGAATTTACGAAACATGCCCCGACGTGCGCTGTTGTTAATTCTCAAAACGACATTGAACAGTGGCTGTCAACAAATAAACCTTCGCCCGGTAAAGGCGAAGGTTTATTGGCCGGCGGGAGGCAATGCCACTGGCAAGCAGCATCAAACCAGCCACTTTACTCTTTTCCTAAGTTCCTTGCAGTGTTGCCATAAACCGGGATCAAAGGACCGCAGTCCCGGGAATCTACCCTTCGATCACAGTGCCTACGTTGCAGTAAAAAAACTTTGACCCGAAGGTGCCGGCCAGGCGCATACTGATTTCAAAGCCAGTGCAGTGAGAGACTCCAAGCCGTTCAATTTTCATTCGCTGCAGGGCCTGAATAGTCTTTTCTTTTTGTTTTTCGCTCCCAGACCAAAGATGAGTGCCGCCAATAACCGTGTGTATCCGTTCCTCGCCGGTTTTTTCACAGGCATAGGCAAGAATATTGATAATACCGGCGTGAGAGCAGCCAAGGATAATAAAAAGCCCCTGGTCTGTCCTGATAATGACGGACTGATCATCGATAACGGGGTCTTTAACATAGCCTGCTGCCGTCTGTAATACGATATCGTCGTCGCCTTGCTCAAAGTCCGTTACGCGGGGAACCTCACCGGTTAAATACATCTGCGGGGCGATTTCGGCAAACTCGGTATTGAATGTAAAGCAGGCACCATGACTTTCCAGTTCGTCACGGGCAAACGGAACGCCAATATATTTGCTGGCGCCCCCGCGCCTAAGATAGGCCGGAGCAAATAAATTAGGATGGGCATATACATTGACCGGTTTTTTAGCCGCCATAGTAACAGCAGCCAATAACCCCCCGGTATGATCAACATGGTTATGGCTTAAGATAATACCATCTATTGCGGCAAGGTCCTGCTTAAAGTATTTTGCATTATTTATCAGCGCCTTTCCTTGCCCGGTATCAAACAAAAAATTGCCCTGTCCGGTTTGCAGAAAGACAGACCAGCCGTGCTCGGCGATCGCACCGATGTTGCTGAACACCGTGTTTTCACATAAGACTGTCGCTTTTACCTGCATTTTTCTGCCCCCTTTTCCCAATAGTTTATATACTAAACTAATTTTTTAAAAAATTTATTCCGCCAAAGCATCACATAATTTTTCAATGCAGTTTACAAATACTTTGATTTCCTGCGCAGTCAGCTGACCACTGAGTTTTTGGTAAAACTTTAGATGCATTTCCTCATGGGCCTGATAAGCAAGTACGCCGGCTGCCGTCAAAAAAATGATTGTCGCCCGGGCATCAACCGAATCGGACCGCCGCCGGATCAAACCCTTCTGCTCCAGACGGCCCGCAAGCTGAGTGACCGCGCCCTTAGTCACACCTAAACGGGCCGCCAATTCGCTCATGAAAATACCGTCTTCACCGCCAATGGCAGCAATAGTGTGAATTTCGCCAGGGGTTAAAGGACCAGCGGCACCAAAGCGGCGCGGAACGCGCTCAAGGCGTCTGAGCTGCATAATCAACCGGCCAATACTAAGACTAAGCGAGCTCTGCCGGTTGTCCTGATCGCTATTGTTATTTTTCATAAATTTAGTTTAGCATCTAAATCAATTTTTGTCAAAACGGCGCCGCACCACTAATGCCAGCAGCAAATCCGCCTTTAGCTTGCAGACAGCTACGATCCGGCTTGCCTTCTGCCAAAATGTAGTATACTATAAAAAATAATTATAAAAATTCATCTTTTTATCTATTATAATGACATTATTTAATAAGGATGGTTTTGATGAATATTCAAAAGTACGAAGCCTTTCTGAAAACAGTAGAATACGGGAGCCTTACGAAAGCAGCGCAGGTACTTGGCTATACGCAATCGGCGATCAGTCATATGCTGAATGCTTTGGAAAGCGAGTGGGGTGTTACCCTGCTCACCCGGGACCGCTCCGGCGTTTGCATTACCTCCGGGGGCTTACAGCTTTTGCCGCTTATCCGCAGTGTCTGCAACGCCAACCAAGAGGTTATCGCCAAGCTCGAAGAATTGCATGGTCTGGAAGCCGGCATCATTAGAATCGGCACGTTTACAAGTGTATCTGTACACTGGCTGCCCAAGCTGATAAAGACCTTTCAGGACGAATACCCGAAAATCGATTTTGAACTGTTGCATGGCGATTATACCGAGATTGAAAACTGGATTATCGAAGGGCGGGCGGACTGCGGCTTCCTCCGCCTGCCCACACAGGCCAATTTGGAGAGCATTTTTCTGGAACAGGACCGGCTGCTGGTGATATTGCCGGAGCAGCACCCGCTTGCCGGATGCGAATATTTCCCAATCAGCAAGTTAGCGGATGAGCCGTTTATTTTATTAGCAGTGGGCTCGGACAATGAAATAACAGAGATTTTTGCGGCTAATCGTATTCAGCCCCATGTGCGCTTCACGGCCAGGGATGATTATGCTATTATCTCAATGGTCGAAAGCGGATTAGGTATCAGCATATTGCCGGAGCTGGTACTGCACCGTACACCTTACAAAATCGTCAAGAAGGAATTGGACACCCCCGCCTACCGTAAGCTAGGTATTGTATTGAAAGATACCCGCCATGCCGCCCCTGCCGTCAAACGGTTTTTGGATTATTTGCATCATAGAAAAACATTACTTTAAAATAATGAGCGGCGAACGTCATTCTGGTCCCTTTTCCGCCGCCTATATTTTCTTTTGCTTACGGGCTACAATCTCTACAAATCCCTGCACGCCATCGACGCGAATTCTGTCTCCATCGTTAATAAGCCTTGTTGCGTCATCGACTCCCACTACGGCCGGAATGCCGTATTCACGGGCGACCACGGCCCCATGGGTCATCAGCCCGCCAACTTCCGTAACAATAGCAATAGCTGATTGAAATAAAGGGGTCCAGCCGGGATCAGTATGGGGCGCAACCAGGATCTCACCTTCATTAAGCACCGCGTCTTCCGGCCGGAGCAGGACACGGGCCGTCCCCTCGGCAACGCCTGCCGACACTGGACTGCCCGGCAGCGTGCCTGCAGGCACATAATCTTTCCTGGCAGGAATAACAACGATTTCACCTTCACTTGTCATGACCCGCGGCGGCTTTAGCTGTTGGTACCGCTGGTACTGGGCCTTGCGTTCGGCAAGCAAAGCAATCACATTCCCGTCAAAACTACCTTGCAAAAGCTGGTACAATTCTTCCAGCCGCAAAAAATAGACATCTGTCGCTGCTTCTAAAACACCGGTTTCTACCAGCCAGTCGGCCTCAGCCATAATTGCCTGCTTACAGGCCCCAAAAACGGTGACGATTAGAAACTTGTGGTGTTCCCGCAAGCCGCCTAAATGACGATATACGTGAATTAAGCGGGAGGCCAGCTTACTTTTGTAACTCCCTTTTACCGCCTGCAACACTTGCGCTGCCGCTGCTGCCGCTTCTTTTTCCCCCGCGGCAAATCGCTGTCTGTGCTCCCCGGGCTTCAGGCTGCGTATATTACTGAGAATCGCGGACACCAAACGTGTTGGCGCTTCCTGCCAGCGGGGGGCTGTTATATCAATTTCCCCGGGACATCTCACTCCATATTTATGAATAAACTCTGCAAAGTCCCGGCTGAAGGGTTTTCCGCCCGGCACCTGCTCAAGCTCCAGATAGAAATTTTGATCACTGGCTTTTTTAAGATACTCTTGCACCTCAGGCCAATCCCGCGCCTTATCAGCTAAATCCCCCAGCGCCAATCCCATCTCGCTGGTTATATTGCCGGGAAGAGACTTGTTTAATTTATTAAGCTGCTCTACATCGCCAAATTCGCGGCGGATTATTCTTTTTAGTGAGTTATAGGCGATCACGCCGGCAGCAACATAGGGAAGGATATTGTCGGCAATATCTAATAACAGCGTGTCTAACTGTTGTTGCACAGCCTTTATTCGCTCAGCGCCCCGAACTCCGCGTAGAGCCTGCCGGGTCTTCCTGGTGCGTTCCTCCATATATGCTTCCACCTGGGCCCGGGCAAGTTCCGGATTCTTATGACGAAGATTGGCCCACATCTTTCTGATAATGGGTGCTGCCAGTTTGCGAACCGCCGCAAAAGTAACCGGCTCCGCGGCTCGGGGGCGCTTAATAAATTCAGGGCGATTGACAATGGCATCCAGGGCACGGCTCATGGGCTCATCGGCTATCGTCAGTATTTTCGGGATAAGTATGCGCGCTAATTTATGCTGAAGAATATCTGACAGGTCGATAAACAGTCTGCCTCCGGCCTCTCTGAACAAGCTGTCCGAAAAGATTTTTTTCCAGGCTGTCAGGCCCAAGGGCTTCATGGCATCGGTCATCATTTGAACATGCCCGAACGACAGGAGTACACGCACCGGCGTCATTGGCATAGCCGGCAAAGGATATAGGGTGGTAATGGGCCGGCTTTGCACTACAAACAATTCGTTATTCATCACACAAAATTCTATGTCCTGCGGCTGGCCATAATGCTGCTCAATTTTCTTGCCCAAAGCAGCCAGTTCAATGATCTGGTGGTCGGTTAGGACCTGCTGCGCTTGCAGTGCGAGCGGGAGTTCCTGGGTGATGGTGCCGCCTGCAGGTACAGAATAAATGGCTAATTTCTTCTGGGATATTTTTTTGCTAAGGATAGCGAGATTCTTGACCTTATATAGATCGGCAGACACTAACCCGGACACTAACGCTTCGCCTAACCCGAAACTTGCGTCAATGGAAACAACGGTGCGATTGCCGGTTGCCGGATCAGCGGTAAACATGATCCCGGCAATGTCCGCAATCACCATTTTTTGAACCACAACAGCTAAATAAACCGCCCGGTGATCAAAGCCGTTTTTCACCCGGTAAGCAATGGCACGGTCCGTAAACAGGGATGCCCAGCCTTTACGGATATGGTGCAATAGTTCCTCTTGCCCCCTAATGTTTAGATAGGTATCCTGCTGCCCGGCAAAGGAAGCGTTTGGCAAATCTTCAGCGGTTGCACTGGAACGGACGGCATAAGAATGTTCCACCCCTGCCTTTTCCCAGGCCTTTATAATTTGCCTGGTAATTGCAGGCGGGATGCTTAATTGCAGCAAATGATCACGTATACGTTGCCCCAGCTCCCGCAGCTGGTGTAAAGCGGACAGGTCAAGGGCGTTTAATTCCGCAAAAAAATCCTCCATTTTTGCACTAGTAGCAATAAAATCCTGGTACGCCCAGGTTGTAACGCAAAATCCACCAGGCACAGGCAAACCGGCTTGCGTCATTTCACCCAAGTTGGCGCCCTTCCCCCCCGCTAGAGCAAGACTTGACCGGTTAATTTGATCAAAAAAGAGGACATACTCCTGCATTTACAACTCCACCTCACGAATAAATGGTAATAGCTCCTCCTATTGTGCTACGAAAATGTTAGTTTTATAAATGGTGCAACATCGCCTTGCTTGGCGCCCATCGACAATAGGACAATAGGGGACGTTCCTTTTCTGTCACTTTTTTTTGCCAGCATTCTGTTGATTCATATAATACCTTCCCCTCCAATTGCACACTTATATTCCACTCGCTGTTTGTGCTCCGACTGCACGATTCTGAGACAAAGTACACAGGTATATTGGTTCAGCCAGTTTTTATGCTCAGCATTTATTTCGTATTCATCTTTGCCGAACAATAGCAAGCTTAACTTTCCATTGACTGCCTGCAAAGGTCTGCAGATTAACGTCCCGCTTTTCTCCATTAAAACGATGCAACAGAAATATTTTTGTGCCAAAAAAGGAACGTCCCCATCGTCATAGAATGTCACCATCGTCATGGATTTTGAGGGAAAATACGAGAGGGCCGGTTCCAGCGAACCTGCCCTCTGTGTAAACTAAATATTTATTATAAGAAGGTGAGAATACCATCCTAATCGAATAGACAGTCCTGTTTATAGTGGGGTACCGGCTTTTGCTTATATGCAGCTTCTACGCTTAGCAGCCCGGCCGGCAGGCCGGCAACAAAAGGCGACGGGGTCCGGGACGTTATCAGGACAAGCTCGTCCCTGGCCCTTGTCACCCCGACATAGAACAACCGCCGCTCTTCATCAATGTCAAAAGTAAGGACGTTGTTTTTCAAAGGAATCAGACCATCATTCACACCGCAAATGAACGCTACCGGAAATTCCAGGCCTTTGGCGCCATGCACCGTCATTAACGACACCGCATCAGGCGAATAAACCTTGCTGCCGCTGCGGACAATATCGCTTTCCTTGCCCAGTATAACGTTCCGGATAAAGGACGGCATATCCTTATGGGTAATTGCCGTGTGCAAAAGCAGCTCCAGGCTTTTTATGCCTGCCAAATTATTGTCGCTCATCCAGGAGTCAATAATTTTGCCCGGCTTTTCTTTATGGATAACCTGTTTATACTTGCCCAGCAATCCGATAAAATCCGCAAAAATGCCGGGCTGCCTGAGCGGCAACGGTGTTTCTGCCAAAAGCTTTTCCAGAATCGTGACGCTTGGCCCGCCGGCAGCATAAGTCTCTATAACTTTTCGGTTAAGTTCCGCCGAATACATGCCGTTTGCCTGCAAGCATTCTACAAGAGAAAGGATATCCCCGGGGTTCAGCAAAAACTTAAAAAACGCCAGCGCCTCGCGTACCGGCTTATCGGCAAGAAAGTCATCCCGCCCTGTCACCGAGTAAGGAATACCTTCTTTTAAAAAGCATTGTTCCAAAACTTCCGCCTGGTGATTGGTACGGTACAATACGGCAATATCGGCAAAACCTCTGGTCTGCCCGGCTGTGCGCCCCGTTTTGTGAGCTGCCGGCCGGCTGTGCGCAGCAAGCATATCGATACCGCCAACCATCCGGTTTATTTCTTTGGCCACAAAAATTGCCTCGGCAAACTCATCCTTGCTTTCTACCAGACGCACTTTCAGGCCGCTTTCCCTGGTTGGGTTGAGAATCCGGCCCTGCGCCCCGGCAGCCTTGTTGGTGATCACCGCTTGGGCGGCGGCAATAATCTCAGGCGTCGAACGATAATTCTGCGTCAGCCGGACTGGCCGGATACCGGGAAACTCTTCGGTAAATCTGGCAAAATACCGGAAATCAGAACCCCTGAAACCATAGATTGACTGGTCAGGGTCACCGATGATAAAAATACTCGCACTGTTTTTGCCCCATTCCCTGATTAAGCGGTATTGAATCTCATTGATATCCTGAAACTCGTCCACCAGGAGGTATGAGCCGCTTTCCCGGTTCCCGCCAGGCAGGTCGCCGGCATCGCCACAGGCAAACTGCCGCAGCACTTCGAGCAGGATGTCATCATAGTCCATCACGCCATAACGCTTGAGTTGGGCGCAGTAAGCAGCAAATAACAGGGCTGTGTCTGCCGCTTGCTTTGTCCCCTCCGTCGGCGGCACACCGTTTTTTAGCGACGATATCCCTTTGAGGGCGTCCCGGAGAGAGAGTTCCAGCTTCATGGTCTTTATGATTTCACTGACAATAGAGCGAACATTGTATTCATCAATAATTGTTATATTATTTTTGCCCCGCCATTGGGACAACATTTGCAGGCAGATAGAGTGGAAGGTGCCGATGGTCATAGCGCCGGCGGTCCGCCTGTCGCCGAAATGCTGCTCCAGGCGGCTGCGCATCTCCTGCGCCGCTTTATTGGTAAACGTAACGGCTGTAATCTGATGGGGCTGTACGCCGCATTGTTCAACAAGATAGGCAATCCGGCATACCAGTGTTTTGGTTTTCCCGGTGCCGGGCCCGGCAATAACCGAGATCGCCGGTTCACAGGCGGCAACGGCTTCCCACTGTTCTTTATTCAAACCATAGGGGAAGCTTGCCGGGACAGCCTCTAGGTCATTCTCACTTTTTCCCGGCCAGCCGGCTTCATCCACTTCCCGCACCGCTGCCGCGGCCTGAACGGGTACTCGTACTTCCTCAGACACTGCTACCTCTTGACTACAAGCAGCCAGCTCAGACAATAGCTCATCACTGATAAAACATAATTGACCTGACAGCTGTTCTATTTCACTTTTATCTATAACCTTAACCTTACCGTATTCACCGTCAAACCCGGGCTGTATGTCGACCTTGCCGTCTCTCAGCCTGCGAATTCCTTCCGCGACGCAGGGACCTGCCGCCACCTCAATATCAGGCAGCGATGCCTCGCGGAGAATAAATAACTCCGGGCCGAGGTTCTGCAGGAGATGATCATATTTTTTCCTCACCTTTATACTGCTGACGGTCGAACCGATGGCGGAAGCGATGATCTCAGTAAGCGGAACCATGCTTGCAAAAGGTTTGGCCGCCGGCGGCCTGAAGCCTTCTTCCCTGTCGGCAAGCGCCTCTACCCGGTGCAGCACACCGACGGTAATTTTGCCGCCGCATACCGGGCACAGGCCGCCGGCAGCTTTTGTCGTCGCCGGTTTCCAGCACACCTTGCAGGCCCGGTGCCCGTCATAATGATATTTGCCTTCCTCGGGAAAAAACTCAATTGTACCGTAGAACTCGTTTGTGCTGCGGTTTTTTAAGGCCTGCAGCATAGCTGAATAGGAAAGCCCGGTGTTGAAAATATTGGCTTCTCTGGCCAGGTTCGCCGGCGAATGGGCATCAGAATTGGACACAAGGGTAAACTGATCCAGCGCCGAAATGCGCCAATTCATGGCTGGATCGGAAGACAGGCCTGTTTCGAGGGCATAAATGTAACCGGTGAGGTCTTCAAAACACTCTGCGATATCATCAAAGCCGGAATAGGCGCCATACAGGGAGAAATGAGGCGTCCAGATATGGGCAGGTATAAAAATAGCCTCAGGGCAGCTGTCAAGCACGATCTCCAGCAAATCCCTGCTGTCAAGCCCCAGTATCGGCCTGCCGTCTGACCGCAGATTACCGATCGCCTCCAGTTTGCGTGCTATTAATTCTGCCTGTTCCAGACCGGGCAGGAGTACCAGGTTATGGACCTTGCGCACCCTGCCATTTTTTTTATAGATGGAACTGATCTCACCGGATACAATAAACTGAGGCTTGAAATCGGGGCCCGCCACTTTATCCTGTTGACAAAACTCCTTTTTAAGGGCATAAAGCCCTTCGCCGGCGGGCACAAGTTTTTCTTTCAATTCCTCACGCCAGGCCGGATGAGTGAAATCACCTGTGCCTACTACGTGAATCCCTTTACGCCGCGCCCACAAGTCGAGGACCTCGGCAACACAATCCTTGCTTGTAGCCCGGGAGTATTTCGAATGTATATGAAAATCAGCGATAAACATAATTCATCCACCTGTTTTTTGAATTTTTGCAGCCGCGCAGTGCCTTGTCGCCCGCTTTGTGTCTGTCATTGCTCCGTCTTATTAATAAGCTAAATTTTACATTCTCAAACAAAATGCAAAATTCCTGCCAAATCAATACAATTCGACAGGAAAATTCCAATATGGCCTATATTTAACTATGCTGCCGTACTGCCTGAAAGAAGGCCTGGAGTGTCGGCGATAGCCATTTATCTTTGTGATGCACCAGCTGTATGGCGTAATCGGGGATAGGCCCAGCCCAGCAGATAGCATGCATTCGTCCCTCAGCCAATTCTTTCTCAACCGTAAAACGGGGCAGCATCGCTATTCCCAGCCCGATCATGACAAGCTGCTTGATGGTTTCAATACTGCCGGCTTCCAGGATGGATTGGGGCTTTAGCCCAGAATCCTTAAAAATTTTTTCCAGCGTCAAACGGTAACTGCAACCTGGCGCAGTTAGAATTACGCATGTTTCCGCTAAGTCCCAGGGCCTGACCGCTTCTTTCTGCGCCAGCCAATGGTTGGGGTCAGCCAGAAAAAGCATTTGTTCCCGGGAAATCTCCTCGACAACAAGATCATGCTCCTTAACCTGATTATTAATGATCACACCGACATCCATTGTATTTTTCCGGATGTCGTCGCAAATCACGTCACAGTTGGCAAACTTGAGAATCAGCTCGACTTGCGGATACGCCTTGCGATAGGCCTGCAGCAAGGGCGGCAAGCGGTAGGCGCCTAACGATTCATTGGTCCCGATAGTCAAAGTACCATGCAGGATATCGGAATTTGCTATCGATTTAGCTGCCTCAGTAGAAAGTCTGAGCATCTGTTCGGCATAAGACAGCAATGATTTTCCCTGGGCAGTCAGTACCACCCGGTGCCCGAGCCGTTCAAACAGTCTCACTCCCAGTTCGGTTTCCAGCGTGTGAATATGGTTTGTTATGCTGGACTGGGCATATCCCTGCGCAACCGCCGCCTGCACAAAGCTTCCCAGCTTGGCGATGGTCACGAATGTTTTCAGGTGACGAAATTCCATGAATTATCTTCTCCGCTTCAATATAACCGAACGTTACGTTTCGATTATTCAATTTTATTATTTGCTGCTTCTATGATAAGCTAAGATACAAGAAAATACCATATAAAATAAGGTGGTGAGTTGATGAACTAGCCATATCACCTGGCTTCCAGGCTATACATGTTGAAACAAAAATACCAGAGCTTCTATAAATCCTTATAACCGACTTTTTCAGGTCTGCAAAAATTACTTCTGAATAAGGCATAGTTGAAGTTTTCTTTTAATTTTTCTCTAATCCTGCTTTTATACTGCTGAAACAATCAATTGTTGATATTAAAGCTGAGTATCACATAAAAAAATACTTTACTTATTTCCTTCCTCAGCCACGAGTTCCCTCCCCTAGATAATTTATTCGCTGTCTAGACGACTGTTGCCCAAAACTCACTTTTAGCACAATCGTATAAAAAAAAGAAAGAATCGTTAACGATTCTCTCCCGGATTTTTAGCCTGCCGTGTACAATTTGCTATGCGCTTTCTCTCGGACAGACTGGCATTCACCACGAACCTGAAAAAGCCAGTAGCGTGACAACCCTAAGCCTGTGGATACTGACGGGAGATTTTCCGTAAGCCTGCGTTGTCGTCAATCGGCATACGTACGGTATGCCTCCTTCCGCCGCCTTGTCTTACGAAAATCTCCGCGCTATTATCCTACCGTTTTAAGGTTGAACGCTACTAGTTTTACTCACCTCATTCGGCTCAGCTCCGGCAAACAGCGGCAACGAGCTTCAATTAACTTCGCCAATCCATTGCAATGCCTTTTTTAAGCGCAAGTGGAGATTGTCCATGTGGTTGCCGTCGTCCCAGATTAGCGGTATGTCACGCTCAAATAATTGCTGCGCCAAGATAAGCCGGGCCTGCTGCACGCATTGAACAGACTGATCCAAAGGGGGAGGCTCACAGGCTCCTTCCCTGCGTCCTGAAAGTAAAAGAACGCGGCTGGCGGTGCTGCACGGCGCATGGTTCTGCATGAAATCAATGAGACGCGGATACCACAGGGAGCCGGATACACTGACCGCACGTCCGAAGCAGACCTGTTTGTATAGCGCATACAATGAGATCAGCCCGCCGAGCGACACCCCCAGGATACAGGTATTTACAGGATCGGGTAAGGTTCGGTAAACGTCATCGATATAAGGCTTGAGATCATTGGCCAGAAAATCAAGATATTGCTCCCCCAACCCGCCGAACGGAGGTACACCGGCCGTCAACGCCGGCGCAGGCCAGGGCGTATAATCATCCAAGCGATTCCGGGGAATAACGCCTACTATAATATGTTCGCGGGCACGTTCCTCTATTGTGCCGTTCAAACTGTCAAACAGCCCTTCCAAAACAGGGAGAATCCGGTCGCCGTCCTGCACATAGACAACGGGGTAACGCTTATCGCCGTGGAGGTATGACGCAGGCAGGCAGACAAAATAATCCCGGTCCGCGAATTTGTTTTTGTGGATTACAAGATTCAAACAAACATCCCGTCCTTTTCTTCCATAACTTAATGGTGAATTTCTGACAACAGCAATTTTATCAAAACAGCCAATAGCACCGTTTATCTGCTCCAGCTACTGCCGCCGCAGCGCCTCATTAATCCAGAGGGATACCAGATGGATCGCACCGCGAAACCCCACAAAAGGCGGTTCATAAGGATTCAAACGCCATCCTGTATCCGGATTCGCAATTTGCAGCTCCCTATTACGCCCGGCCCACTGCAAAACCTCGCCACTGGCCATAAGCATTCCATTTCCCTGACTTTGCACCGCTTGCGTCCACTGTTCCTCGGTAAAATAAGGGATGCCCTCAGTGGCCATAGCGGGGCTGTCACACCAGCACCTGCCCCGGGGAAGGGAAAGCTCATGGCAGGCAAAGGAAAGGATGCCTTTTACCACGTCGGCATGGCCGCCCACGGATAAACACCTGTTCTCCGGCTGCTCCCTAACCTGCCTGAATAAGGGCAGCGCCGGCGAAATCAGCCGCCGGGCTTCGTTCCGCTGCCCGTTCACGTAGCTGCGGTCAGGCGTTATACCGGTGATTTGCGCCAATTGCTCAAGCCATTCGCACGTTCCCTGTATGCCGTAAGGCCGGGCCAGCAAATACGGCGTGCCGAACCGCTGTTGCAGCTGCTCCGCTGCCGGCACTCCCTCCTGCCGGAACACCAGGTTGACATGCGCCCCGCCCAGCTGCTCGATTTGCTCCACCGACGTATCCGAAGTCAGGACGCACAACGGCTTTAGCCGGAAGGTCCCCGCCAGGATACGGGCGATCTCGCCTGCGTCCGCCTGAAAGCGGAACAAATCGGCGCAGGAACCGATCAGATTAAAAGTCGGCAACGGCGTCTTGGGCACATTTTGAGGCAGCACTTGGACAAGCTGCAGCAGCGTTTCCTGTATCCCCCGGTGCTGGTCGCTATCAAAACCAACATTACGAAAGGGAAGCAGGCGCATAGCCGGGTAATCCGGCTGCAGTTCCTGGCAAAGGGCGGGAATATCGGTGCCAATAATTTCCGGCACAGCTGAGGGCAAGAGAAACAGGACGCGCGGTTTGTCTCTGATGGCGATATCCGCAACAGCACGGCTTAGTCGCCCGGTGCCGCCAAGGGCAACATCGGTTTCGTCCAGATGGGTGGAATAAAGTTTGCAGGCGTCCACAACGCCGGCCTGGTTCAAAAATACCCGGCCGTAGAGCATATGGCCCATGCAACCGAATTCCAGTAAAGCGGCATTACGGATGGAAGCCAGCGTCCACAACATTCCCATACGGCCGGAGGGAAGCGGCTTAAATCTATGCAAGCCCATGCCGCGCACCTCCTGCCTTGACCACCGAAGGCTGCTCCAGCACGTGCAATAACTGCCGGAGCAGGCTGTTGGTCCGCTCATAGCCGGACAGACCGTATAATTCGGCCAGGTATGGCACGCAGGGAAGCCCGATTTTTGCTTCCTTCAAATCCCCCAGGCATAAATCGGGAGCAAGGCTTGCCAGCAGCGGCGCGTCCGCACTGCTGTTGACCATATGGCAGACCAAAGGGTCATACCCGAGGGTATGTAATGCTGCGGCCCACTGTTTATCATCCGGCCAGAATTCCTCCAGATGCAGCAGCAGCGGCTCCATGCCCAGAGTCGCCAGATAGGAGGCCAGCGGCAGCGTCCTCACGGGGCCAATAGGAGCGCAAATATAACGGCAGCCATGCAGGCGTTTTCTCGCCTGCTCCTGCAGGGACAGGGCTTCCAGGCGTTGACGGTTAAATTCATTTCCCCATTGAAGCCCCAGCTTGTCAGCAATTGCCGCATAGAGTGCATCAATCTCTGCCGCCGCATAGACAGTGTGCAGGCGAAAAGCGGGAATGCCGCAGGACTGCTCCAGGGCTGTGGCCAAGGGGTCTGCAAACGGCGACAGCACCAAATTCAGCACCGCATCAGGGGCTGCTAAAAAATCCTCCAGCGAAGCCCCCGGCGAAAGACAGCGCAGGAAAAAGCCCTGCTGCTGCAGCGCGCTCAGAACAGGCGGCATAGGGATATGTTTTTCACCTGGTGAACGGCCCAGCACATTGATGACCTGCGGCCGCATCGTTCTTGGTGCCATCAGGGTGCCGATGGCCTGCAGCGTTTTCCACGAGCCGGCGGGGAAGCTGTTGCACTTGAAATGCCCCAGCATTACGGAGATTAAACGGGCCGACAGCTTAGGCTGCATTTCCCGGACAAGGCCCTCAATATCCTCGCCAGTCAGATCAGGCACACAGGTGGCCAGCAGCAGAATGGCTTTGGCCCCGGCCTGATCCATTTTTTGCAGCGCGTCCATCAGCCCCTGGCGGCAGCCAAATATCACCTCGCTGGCGTCGAGTACATACGACCAGTGCTGCTCTCCCTGCCTGACCTGCGTATTTTGCAGGACAATACGGCTGTAAGTGGTGCATTCCGGCGTTCCGACCACCAGCGACGACAAGCCTTTGATATTTCCCGCCAGCGCCAAGGCCGGATGCAGGGGGCAATGGCTGCCCGGAAAGGCGGCGGGCGTTAGGAATTTTACCCCTACATTGGATTTAACGGCGGAGAGTCGCTTTAAATGGCTTACAGCGGGCATGCACATTTACCTCCGTCCAGGTCCTTGGCCCAAAGCCGCGCCAATTGCCGGTAATGCGCAGTCATGGGACTGTCGGGAAAAGCCTCCACCACAGTTTTCCCCAACGCCTCGGCCTGCTGGATAAGCGGATCCCGCGGCAGGCGGTACAGCACCGGCGCTCCTATTTCCGCGGCGGCTTTGGCTACCAATTCCTGCTCGTTAGCAAAATTCTTGGCGTTGAGGATCAACCCCCGCAGCGTCGCGTAACCGCGTTGCCCGAAGCTTTTAACCGCCTGGGCAATATTGGCGGCGGCATAGAGCGACATCATTTCGCCGGAGGTTACGATGCACACCTCATCCGCATAGCCGCCCCGGATGGGCATGGCAAAGCCGCCACAGACCACGTCCCCCAACACGTCGTACAGCACCACATCAGGCTTGAATATTTTATAGGCGTTAAGTTCCGCCAGCTTTTCGAAGGCAGTGATGATGCCTCTCCCCGCGCAGCCCGTCCCTGGCACCGGGCCTCCTGCTTCCACACATAAAACGCCGCCGGCTCCCTTCACCACAAGATCGGAAAGCTCGGCATCCCCTTTTTCCCGCAAAGTGTCAAGCACTGTGGGAATAGGTACGCCGCCCGTCAGGTTGCGGGTGGAATCGGCTTTGGGATCACAGCCGATTTGCATAACCGTCAGACCCATGGCGGCGATCGCCGCCGCTACGTTGGACACTGTGGTGGATTTGCCAATACCACCCTTGCCGTAAATGGCTATTTTTTTCATGCCGGCACCTGCTTTCATTTGTTTTCCTGCCCCTTGATCAGCTCGTAGGAAATGCAGGCGGGACGACCGGTTCGGGGTTCTGCGACGATGTTAGCGTCGATATGGAAAGCTTCACGGAGCACCGCAGCCGTCACGACCTCATCCGGCGGGCCGTGACGGATGATAGCCCCGCTGCGGATGGCAACCATATAATCGGCGAAACGCGCCGCCAGGTTCAGATCATGCAGCACCATGACAATCGTGCAGTTCTGCTCCCGGTTGAGCCGGAATAAAAGCTCCAGAACCTCCAGTTGATAGGATAGGTCCAGATAGGTTGTCGGTTCATCCAGCAGAATGAGGTCAGTTTGCTGCGCCAGCGCCATGGCAATCCATACCCGCTGTTTTTGTCCGCCCGAGAGATTATCCACCGCCGAGGTTTCAAGCTCCGTAAGCTTCGTGACCGCCAGTGCCCAGGCGATGATTTGCTTGTCCTCCGGTTTGAGCTTGCCGAAACCCCGCTGGTGGGGAAAGCGGCCATAAGCCACCAGTTCACCCACAGTCAACCCTGCCGGCGCCTGCGGCGACTGGGGCAGGATCGCCATCTTCTGCGCAATTTCGCGGGTGGAAAGGCTGCGGATATCCGCACCGTTCAAGTACACCCTGCCGTTTTTCGGCCTCAATATACGCCCCACTGCTTTGAGCACCGTGGATTTCCCGCAGCCGTTCGGTCCGATGATGGCGGTGATTTTCCCCCGGGGAATTTGCAGCGCCAAATCATCGACAATGAGATTGTCATCATAGGCGACGGCCAGATTTTCCGTTGCAATGCTGTTCATATTCTATCCCTGCCTTTGTTTACTGTTTGCTCCTGGTGAGCAGGTACAAAAAGTACGGTGCACCTACGATCGCAACCATAATGCCGGTGGGAATTTCAAAGGGCTGGACGATCACCCGCGCGATCGTATCCGCAACCGACACCAGTACCGCTCCGGCCAGGGCACAGGCGGGAAACAAAACCCGGTGGCCCGGCCCCACCAGCCGCCGCGCCAGATGGGGCGCAATCAGCCCCACGAAGCTGATGCTGCCGCTGACCGCCACACAGGAGGCCGCCAGCGCCACAGCGGCAGCAAGCAGGCGCCGGCGCTCCTTTTCCACCGCAGCCCCTAAGCCGCAGGCGATATCATCCCCCAGACTCAGCACGTCCAGCACACGGGCCTTGGACAGCACATAGGGAATCAGCAGCAACAGCCAGGGCAGCAGCGCCAGGACAAACTTCCAGTTGGAGCCCCAGATGCTGCCGGCCTGCCAGGCTGCCACAAAATCAAACTGCGTATCGTCCAGCTTGACCACCAGCACCGTGGTCAGGGCGGAAATGCCGGCCTGCACCGCCACACCGGTTAAAATCAAGCGAATCGGCGCAATGCCGGCCTGCCGCTTGTAAGCCAGACCATAAATCAGAATTGCCGTGATCCCGGCGCCGATGAGGGCCAGGAACGGCAGGGTAAAGACCGACAGGATGGACTGGGAGTGAAAAAACAGCACAAATAAAATGACTGTCAGCCCTGCGCCGGCGTTGATGCCTAAAAGGCCGGGGTCCGCCAGCGCATTGCGGGACACGCCCTGAATAATGCAGCCGGACAAGGCAAGCCCCGCGCCCACCAGAATGGCAATCACAATGCGGGGCAGCCGGAAGCCGAAGAGGATCAGGTTCTCCATGTCGCTGCCGCCGCCGAACAGCGTACGCAGCGTATCCAGGGGCGAGAGCTTCGCGTAGCCGGTGTTCATGCTCACGATGAATGACAATATAAGCAATCCTGAAAAGGCGAGGACAATACCGGTATTCCTGATGGCAATTTTCCGTTTATAGGCTTGGAGTTTCTCCTGCTGCGCGTTCATCACAGCGCCCTCCTTTCCTTGCGGGCCAGGTACAGGAAGAAGGGAACGCCGATCAGGGCGACGAGCGCGCCGATGGGCGTTTCAAAGGGCGGGTTGAGCGTCCTTGCCCCCAAATCCGCCAATACCACCAACAGGCTGCCCGTCACGGCCGAGGACGGGATAATGAGGCTATAATCCATGCCGACCAGGAACCGCGCCAGGTGCGGTACGATCAGCCCCACAAACCCCACCGCGCCGACCACCGCCACGGCAGCGCCGGCGAGCAGCAGCACGACGGCGGCGCAGAGAAGCTTGACAAGCATGGTATTCAGTCCCAATCCTGTTGCCACATCTTCGCCCAGGCTCATGAGGGAAATGGAACGGGCCAGGGCGATTGAGCCCAGGAGAGCGCCGGCAATCAAGGGGGTCATAATCCTGATCTGCTCCCAGTTCGAGCCGGCCACGCCGCCCGCCGTCCAGAACATGATGTTCTGCGCCACGTCGAAATACAAGGCGACGCCCTGGCTGAGCGCAGCCAGCAGCGCGCTGACCGCAGCCCCCGCGAGCACCAGCCGCATGGGGGTCGCCCCGCCGCGCCGCAGGGACGCGATGCCATACGTCAGCCCCGCGCCGATTGCTGCGCCGATAAAGGAAAACAGGATGACCTGCAGGTAGGCCAGTCCGGGAAAAAACGCGAAGCAGAGGGCCAGGGAAAAACCCGCCCCGGCGTTGAGACCCATTAAACCGGAATCGGCCATCGGATTGCGGGTCACCCCCTGCATAACGGCTCCTGCCACTGCCAGGGACGCGCCCACCAGGGCGCTGGCCAGCACACGGGGCAGGCGCAGATCCACCACGATCAAGTGCTGCGTATCGGCCGCGTTAAAGTGAAACAAGGCGTTCCATACTGAGGACAGCGGGATTTCCGCCGCTCCCCTGGTAATGGAAAAGGCCATGATCACCGCCATCAGCCCTGTGCCGCCGGCGATGATCAGCCCTGCCGCCCAGGGGCGGCTTTGCTTTTTTATTTGCTTTATTTGAACCGGCTCGGCCGGGGCATTTGATCGATCCATTGCTTATGTCTCCTCCATGTCACGCGCTGTCATGCGCTGAACCGTTGGCCTATGATTGCTGGAACAGCAAAAAGCCGGGCGCAGGCTTTGGCTGAAAGCTGCACCCGGAAGGAAGAACCTTACTTGGTCATGCTCTTGACGATGGTCTCAATTCCAAGCTTGATACCCAGGGGGCCGGCTGTCCGCACCGCCCCGTCCAGGTGATAAACATGCCCGTTTTTTACGGCGGTTAACGACTGCCATACGGAGGAAGCCTGCGTTGCTTCCGACAGATAGCGTTGCTTGTACCCGTTCGCTTCTGACCCTAATGCGCCGAACAGGAAGATATAATCCGGGTTCATCGCCGCTATGCCCTCCAAAGAAACCGCTGCCACCTTCCCGGGATAACCGGCCGGAGGCTTAAGCCCCAGGCCGTTCTCTTTGTCAAACCACACAGGAGTTTCTACAGAGCCGACTACGACGAAGCTGCCTTTACTGCCGCTGCTCTCAAATATTAACGCCACAGTTTTATCGCTATACCTGGAAAGCTTGATTCTGGATTCAGCAATCAATGCTTCGATATCCGCAATGTAGGCCGCCGCTTTTTTTTCTTCACCGAGGCATACGGCAAAATCCTGTAACTGTTCCTTCCAGTCGCGGCTGTTAAATGTCGCCACAGGAGCGATCTGCGAGGCTCTCTCGTATAGCTTCCTATCCAGATGCTCTGCCTCCGCCGTCTGGAGAATAAGGTCAGGCGCCAGCTCCGCCAGTTTTTCAAGGTTTGGCGCCTTGCCTTCCCCCAGTTCCTCAATTTGTGCACTGGCAGCGTAAGGCTGCAGGGTTCCAAACCCGTTTAACGACCGTTCGGCATAGGTAGACGCAAGGGGTGAAATCTCCAAGGCCAACATACTTTCCATAAAACCAAAATCAAGAATCGCCACCCGTTCGGGTTTTTTCTTCAGCACGATCTGTTTGCCTAGCGCATCCTTAATTGTTCGCGGCCAGGCCGCCACTGGTGCACCGGTTTCAGCGTTAGCCGCCGGCGTGGCTGCTGCGCCGCCAGCCGCGGGTGTCCCCGCGCATCCGGCCAGTACGCCTGTCAATAGGACGAGAGAGACAAGCAGCCCTATATGTTTTTTCATTGTAATTTGCAATTTCCTCCGTTATTTTTTATAGGCTTGACATATTGCCAGATTGCTTATAGCATAAAATATATCTATGGCGCTCAACCCAGAAAATTTACCGCTCCTGTCGATCTATCGCCACGAAATGAACCGGCGGCCACTGCCACTGTTGCGGGAAGTTTTTGGAACTGCTGTTTTGTTAATGACAATCATTATCACTGATCTGTTTGTATCACCAGTATAACAAACCGCAAAGCACAGGCAAATAGAGATTTTCCCAAATCCTTGATTTTTTTCAAATTTTATCGAAATATAGCTATAATTAAAATGCAAATTTAAGCAAATGTTGCTAAAATATTAATGATAATGATTATTATTATCATTAAAGAGCGGCCATTACAGACTTGTTGTCGCTTAGGAGGATGCAAAAAATGAAGGTGGATATCAACGATCTATCCGGCTATTTTGCCAAAATAAACTTTAGCGTAGTTGATATAAGACGCGCGGTTATCGAACCGGGAAGAAAACGTTTCGGCACAGTTACTTCGCCATTTTCAGGTATGATTTTTCCGTTGCACGGCCGGTCGAGAATGTTTTTTGACGGCGTGCCCTATGACATGGAGCCTGGCAAAGTATTCCACGGCGGGCCAAATATGCCATTGGATAAAGAGGTTCTGGGACAGTCAGAATGGGATTTTATGGTCATACATTACCAGGTGCACGGCAATACCCAGGGGACGTTTCCCTATGCATTGTCGCATTATGAACTCAGCCCAGGCTATAATTCCGGGATCAACGACACGCTGCACCAGATGTACCATATCTACGCAACACCGGGTAATCTGTCGGCGCTGAAAATCAAATCCTTGTTTTTCATCATCTTGGATGAAATCCTAACTTGCGCCAATTGCCGGTTACATAGCGGCAGCCGCGAACTGGTGGCAGAAGCGGCTGAATATATAAAGCATCATTATATGGAGCCGCTCACCGTACCGGAATTAGCCAGGCAATATGGTCTGAGCAGCAAACAGTTTGCCTATTTGTTTCAAAAGCATACCGGCATGAGTCCGAATAAATTTCTGATTGAGTACCGAATGCGGCGGGCCAAAGAACTGCTCTGCACCACAACCTGCTCGGTCGCGGAAATTGCAGAGCACGTGGGTTATTCCGATCCTTATTACTTCAGCCTGTTATTCAAGAAGCGAACAGGCCTGTCTCCCAGTACGCTGCAGGTATTTAGGAAAAATAAAAGTTGATTGCCAATGAAAAAATCCCTTCTGTCCTATGCGCTGATGTTGAGTGCGGTATCGAGGAAATCTAGCTGCCGGCAGCGGAAATAATTTCTCCTCCATGTCACGGTCACGCACTGGACGGTTGGCCGATTGTTGCTGGAACAGAAAAAAAACCGGGCGCAGGCTATGCTGAAAAATGCGCCCGTTTTTTTTTGCTTGTAGAAGAGGAGAACCTTACTGGGTCATGCTCTTGACAATGGTTTCAATTCCCAGCTTGATACCCAGGGGGCCGGCGGCCCGTACCGCCCCGTCCAGGTAATAAACATGCCCGTTTTTTACGGCGGTTAACGACTGCCATACGGAGGAAGCCTGCGTTTCTTCCAACAGATAGCGTTGTTTATATCCGTTCGCCTTCGACTCTATTGCGCCGAACAAGAAGATATAATCCGGATTCAGCGCCGCTATACCCTCTAAAGAAACCGCTGCCCCCTTTTGAGGATAACCATCCGGAGGCGTCAGCCCAAGGCCGTTCTCTTTATCGAACCACACAGGGTTTTCTGCAGAGCCTGTTATGAAAAAGCTGCCTTTATTGCCGCTGCTCGCCAATAGTAACGCCACAGTTTTATCGCTATAGCGGGAAAGCTTGCTCCTGGACTCCGCAATCAGCGCTTCGATATCCGCAATGTAGGCCTCCGCCTTATCTTCTTCACCGAGGCATTCGGCAAAATTCCGCAGTTGTTCCTTCCAGTCGGGGCTGTTGAACATCGCCACGGGAGCAATCTGAGAGGCCCTTTCGTATAACTTCATATCCAGATGATCGGCCTCAGCGGTCTGGAGAATAAGGTCAGGCGCCAGTTCCGCCAGCTTTTCAAGGTTTGGCGCCTTGCCTGCCCCCAGTTCCTCGATTCGTGCACTGGCAGTGTAAGGCTGCAGGGTTCCAAACCCGTTTAACGACCGTTCGGCATAAGTAGACGCAATGGGAGTAATCTCCAAGGCCAACATACTTTCCATAAAACCAAAATCAAGAATCGCCACCCGTTCAGGTTTTTTCTCCAGGGTGATCTGTCTGCCTAAAGCATCTTTCATGGTTCGCGGCCAGGCCGTTTTTCCGGCAGCTTCCAGTGCGGTTGTCACCCCGCTGTCCGCAGGTGCCCCGGCGCAGCCAGCCAGTACAGCCGTCAATAAGGAGAGAGAGACAATCAGCCTTATAAGCTTTTTCATTGTAATTTGTAATTCCCTCCTTTTGTTTAATCCGGCTAAATCCAGTGGAGTAAAAACCTCTGAGATCATTGCTCTGGCCTGCTCGGAACCTCCTCCGGGCCGAAGTCAGCGCCCCTATGGCATCCTGTCCGGTGATTTGCATGGATGAAAAGCCATACCAATTATCGGGTGAGACCAGAGAAGCCCTGGCAATGAAGCCCGGCCGATTAAAGAGCAAGACAGCGAATTAGGTTTCTTTAATAAAACTCATTCAATATTGAAATACAGTTGATATTCATTATCAGTATATCAAAACTCAGCGGATATGGGAATGGACATAGCTACAACCCGGCCGATTTTTGCAAAATTTTCTACCTGCTGTTTTAACATCGTGTCGGTTCATCTGTTTTTCTTGTGTGTATAACGTGCTGCTGTCGCAAAGCTGCCGTTTGGCCGAAACAAGCATTTCTTCCATCAGGTTCATAAATAAGACCTTGGACTTGCGTTACTCCTCCTGCCGCTTTTCCTTTAAGGAATGAGGTGCAAGGTCCGTCCAATGCGCATTGATATAATCCAGGCATTGCTCCCGGCCCCCTTCCTTATAGGCCACCGACCAGCCTCCCGGTATATCCAGGAAGGAAGGCCAGAGAGAATACTGGCCTTCCCGGTTCATCAATACGCAGTAAGAACCGTTAGCATTTTCAAAGGGATTGTTCATGCTCCCGTCTCCTTTCATGTAACGTGTGTAGTTTTCCGGCCAGAATGCAGCCGATCTCGGCCAGCGGGCCAGGTTGGCACATGTCCTTATGACGGCAGTAAATATCATGCTGTTCAATCCGCCCCTTGATATAAGGACGCCAGGTTTGGGGCTCAATGGGCTCAAACCATTCCGGCAGCAAGGTCGAACGGAAAAACAGGATATCGCCGTGAAACGGCCGGGGTTGATGCGCACTTAAGAGCCGGGCGGAGTTGGCAAAAGTCTCCTTCAATTTCAAAATGGTTTCTTCTTCCAGACTGGCCAGCGCGCTGCCGTCACGGCGCAGCATGTCGATGACTCTCGCCAGGTCCAGCGGCTGCCTGCCCACTTCCTCATGATTATAGCCGCCCAAAGCCAAGAGGGCAATCAAAGCCTCTTCTTCGTCCGGCGTACTTTTAATCGGCAGCAAGGGACTGGGGTAGGCGTCGAGCAACGCCACCAGCTCCAGCGTTTCGCCGGCCGCCTCCAGCTGGCTGGCCATGGCCTGAGCAATATTGCCGCCGAGCGACCAGCCCAGCAGCCGGTATGGACCGGACGGCTGAACGCTCTTGATGTGTCCGATGTAATCAGCCGCCATTTCGTCCAACGTTTGCGGCAAGGCCTCCAGCCGGGCGATACCACGCGCCTGCAGTCCGTAAATAGGCGTATCGGCGTCCAGGGACATCAGCAGCCCCGCATAGCACCAGCTCAGCCCGCCGGCCGGATGCAGGCAAAACAAGGGCAGCTGGCCGCCCTGCCGCCGCAGCGGCAGCAGCACCCCCAGCGCGCTCTCACCCGAGCCGATATGGAGGCGCTCGGCTAACCCGGCGACCGTCGGCGCTTCAAATAAATGGCCAATTCCCAATTGAACCCCCAGCGCCTCGCGAATCCGGCTCATCAAGCGAACCGCCAGCAGCGAATGCCCGCCTAGCTCGAAGAACCCGTCATCAATGCTGACCTGCGGCGTCCCGAGCACTTCCATAAACAGATCGCGCAGAATCTCTTCCTGCGGCGTCCGAGGCCCGCGCCCCCGCATTATCCCACCCGGGTCGGGCGCGGGCAAAGCCCTGGCGTCCAGCTTGCCGTTGGGCGTCAGCGGCAGCGCCTCCAGCTTCACAAAAGCGGCCGGCACCATATAGTCGGGCAGAAAACCGGCGGCGTACCGGCGAAGAGCCGCCGCGTCAAACTCCGGCCCGGCTACGACATAGGCCGCTAAGCGCTTGTCGCCAGGCCGGTCCTCACGCGCCACCACGGCCACCTGCGTCACCGCCTCGTGCCGGGCGAGCACCGCTTCGATTTCGCCCGGTTCAATCCGGAAGCCGCGGATCTTCACCTGCTTGTCGGCACGGCCCATATAGTCCAGCGTGCCAGCGGCCTGCCAGCGGGCCAGATCGCCGGTGCGATACATCCGCTCGCCTGCCGCCGAAAACGGATTGGCCACAAACCGGCTCGCCGTCAGGCCGGGCTGTCCCAGATAGCCCCGGGCCAGCCCGGCCCCGCCGACATAAAGCTCACCCACCACGCCCGGCGGCGACGGCTGCAGCTGGGAATCCAGGACATAGACCTGTAGATCCGGGATGCCGCAGCCAATCAGGCTGTTGCCCTTTCTCGCCGCCAGGCTCTGGCTGAGAGCCAGATAACTGACGTGCACCGTCGTCTCGGTAATGCCGTACATATTGATCAGCACCGGCGCATCGTCCGCATGGCGCTCATACCACTCCTTCAGACGGCCAAGTTCGAGGGCTTCGCCGCCAAAAATTACGAACCGGAGGGCCAGCCGCCGCCCCAGCTCCGGCCGCTCGCGATCGGCCTGCATCAACTGATAAAAGGCGGACGGGGTCTGATTGAGCACCGTCACCTGCTCCTCGGCCAACAGACGGAGAAACTCGGCCGGCGAGCGGCTGACCGTATAAGGCACGACAACCAAACGTCCTCCATATAAAAGCGGCCCCCACAGTTCCCATACCGAAAAATCAAAGGCATAGGAATGAAACAGCGTCCATACGTCGTCGGGTCCGAACTGGAACCAGCGCCGGGTCGCGCCAAAAAGCCGGACTACATTCTGGTGGGCCACCACCACGCCTTTCGGCCTGCCGGTCGATCCCGACGTATAGATCACATACGCCGGGTGCAACGGCCGGAGCGGCCGCACCCGGTCGGCGTCCTGCGGATCGGCGGCCGGCTGACCGGCCAGTTGCGCCTCTGTCCAGTCCTCCGCCAGCACCAGTTGGCGGGACGGTTCCAGCAGCCCCGCCAAGCTGGCGGCTCCCTCCGCGTCTGTCAGCAGGCAGGCCGGCCGGGCATCCTCCAGCATCCAAGCGAGCCGGTCCCGCGGATATTGCAAATCCAGCGGCAGATAGGCCGCGCCGGCCTTGAGCACGGCCAGCAGGCCCGCCACCAGCGCCAGTGATCGCGGCAGCGCCACCGCCACGAGCTGTTCAGGACCGATCCCCCTGGCGATCAGGCGATGCGCCAGTTGATTGGCGTGCGCGTTCAACTGCGCATAAGTCCACGCGGTCGAAGCAAAGGTAACGGCGATCCGCTCAGGCGTTTTTTCCACCTGCGCCTCAAACAAGGCCGGCAGACTGGCTGGCCTGATCGGCTCAATCTTGGCATTCCACTCGCTTACAATCTGTTGCCGCTCTTGCTGGGTAAGAATGGGCAGGCGGTCAATGGGTTGGGCGGGATTGGCGGCAGCGGCCGCCAGCAAAAGCTTAAGGCGGTCGGCCAGCATCCGGGCGGTGCCGCCGGCAAACAGTTCGGCGCTGTATTCCAGAAAACCCTGAAGTCCGTCCGGTTCCCCCTCACGGGTATAGGTTTCCCGGAACTCCAGCGAAAGGTCAAATTTGGCCGTACCTGTCCGCAGCAGGCTAAGTGAACCATCCAGCTCAGGCAGATCCAGCTTGGGCTCCTGCATATTCTGCAGCGTCAGCATGATCTGGAACAACGGGTGCCGGGAGCGGGAGCGGACCGGATTGAGCGCCTCCACCAGCCGTTCAAAAGGCAGTTCCTGATGCTCATACGCCTGGACATTCACTTCCCGGACCCGGGCCAGCAGCTCGCGGAAACTGGGATTGCCGCCCGTGTTGGTTCTCAGCACCAATGTGTTGACAAACAGCCCTATCAGATTCCACAACGCCTCGTCGTTGCGGCCGGCGACCGGGGCGCCAAGCGGAATGTCCACGCCCGCCCCCAGCCGGGTCAGGAGAGCCGCAAGCCCAGCCTGCAAGACCATGAACAGACTGACCTGACTCTCCCTGGCCAGCGCCAGCAGTTGCCGGTGCTCCCCGCGGTCCAGCCAAAACTCCAGCGTATCGCCCCGGTAGGCCGTCTGCTCCGGGCGTTTGTAATCATAGGGCAGCTCCAGCTCTTCCGGCAGGCCGGCCAGCGCCTCCCGCCAAAAAGCAAGCTGCTTTTCCTGCAGGGATTCTCCCTCAGAGCGGTGATTGAGCAACGCTTCCTGCCAGAGCGCGTAGTCGGCGTACTGCACCGGCAGGGGCATCCACTCCGGCGCGATCCCGCGGCAGCGCGCCCCATAAGCCGCGGCCAGATCCTGGGCAAGCGGCAGAAATGACCAACCGTCGCCTGCAATATGGTGCAGCAGCAGCAGCAGCACGTAGCGGTCCTCTTGCAGCCGGAACAACCACGCCTTGAGCGCCGGCTCGGAAGCCAGCTCGAACCCGTAGCGCGCCGCAGCCGCCAGCGCGGCCGCCAGCTGCGCCTCGCTGCTGTCCACAACCTCAAGCTCCAGCCGAAACTCAGGCAAAACCGCTTGATAAGGAGAGCCCGCCCGTTCCAGGAAAATCGTCCGCAGGGCTTCGTGGCGGCTAATGACATCATTCAGCGCCGCCGCCAGCGCTTCGATATTCAGCCGGCCGGCCAGACGGGCCGCCAACGGAATGTTGTAGGCCGGGCCCGGGCCTTCCAGCCGGTAAAGAAACCACAAGCGCTGCTGAGCGTAAGAAAGCGGCACATCGCCGCTTCTCCGGGCCTTGACCAGCGGCAGCCGGCTTTGCCTGCCGACCTTCAGCCGTCCGGCCAGACCGGCGACGGTCGGCGTATCGAAGACCTGGCCGATGCCCAGTTCAACCCCCAGCCGGTTGCGAATACGGATCACCAGATTGGACGCCAGCAGCGAATGACCGCCCAAGTCAAAAAAGCTGTCGTCAATGCCCACCGCCGGTAGCCCGAACACCTCGGCGAACAACTGACACAGCACCTCTTCCTCCGGCGTTCGGGATCTGCGTCCGTCCGCGCCTGCCGCCAGCGAAGGCGCAGGCAGCGCCTTGCGGTTGAGCTTGCCGTTGGGCGTCAGCGGCAGCTCCGGCAGCAGCACAAAAGCCGACGGCACCATATAATCAGGCAAATAGCCGCCCGCATGCCGACGCAGTTCAGCCGCCTCCGGCCGCCCCTGCCCCGCGGGCACAACATAAGCCACCAGCCGCTTCTCGCCCGGCTGGTCTTCCCGAACAATCACCCGAGCCTGCTCAACCTCTTCATGCCTGGCAAGCACCGCCTCAATCTCAGCGGGCTCAATCCGGAAGCCGCGAATTTTTACCTGATGGTCCACCCGGCCGCTATAAGCCAGGGTCCCGTCGGAACGCCAGCGGACCAAGTCGCCGGTCCGGTACATCCGGCTGCCTGCCGGCCCGTACGGATTGGCCACGAACCGCTCCGCCGTCAGATCCGGGCGTCCCAGATAGCCACGGGCCAAGCCTGCGCCCGCCAGATACAGCTCCCCCTCCACCCCCGGCGGCACCGGCTGCAAACCGGCGTCCAGCACATAGGCCTGGGTATTGGCCACCGGCCAGCCGATCGACGGCGCGCCGTCCCCTACGGGGTCCAGCGCAATCGCTGTCGAATAGATGGTCGTCTCAGTAGGGCCGTACAAATTGGTCACTTCGCAGTCCAGTTGCTGAAGAGCGCCGGCCAGCGAAACGGGCAGCGCCTCCCCGGCCGTCATCACCCTCAGGCCCCGCAGTTTTTCCGGATAATGCGTCACCAGCGAGTGCCACAGCGTCGGCGTGGCCTGCATAATCGTAATCCCTTGCCGCTCCAGCAGCCGGGTTAAGCTCCTGGGGTCCTGAATGTCCTCCTTCTCGGCAATAACGCAACGCGCGCCGCTGATCAGCGGCAGGAGCATCTCCACCACCGAAATATCAAAGGAAATGGTCGTCACCGCCAGCAGCCGGTCCGCTTCCGTCAACGCAAAGCGGCGCTCCATGGCCGCCAGCAGATTCCAGAGTGCCTCCCGGGGAATAACCACGCCCTTAGGCGCACCGGTCGAGCCCGAGGTAAAAAGCAAATAGGCCGGGGCCTGGCGCAAGACCTCCCCTTCCCGCGCCAGGCCGTCGTTGCCGTCCGGGCAAGAAGCCAACGCGGCGGCCGTCTCCGCGGAGTCCAGCAGCAACGAAAGCTCCCCCCCTAGGCCCACCGCCTTGTCTGCGGCCGACTTGACGGTAAGCAGGCAGGCCGGGCGGGCGTTCTGGAGCATCAAGCCGATCCGGTCGGCCGGATAATCAGGATCGATGGGTAAAAAGGCCGCGCCAGTTTTCAGCACCGCCAGCACGGCGATCACCATATCCAGTGAACGCGGCAGGGCCAGCGCAACAAATTTTTCAGGCCCGGCTCCCCGCGCCCGCAGCAGGTGCGCCAGGCGGTTGACCCTACGGTTCGCTTCGGCGTAGCTCAGTTCCTGACCGGCGCAGACCAGGGCCGTCCGCGCCGCGCTTTGGGCCGCCTGCCGCTCAAACCACGCGGACACGCTGGCCGAAGGCAACGCTTGCGCGGTCTGATTCCACCTGGCCAGCACCAGTTCCCGTTCCTCAGGCAGAAGAATGTCCAGTTGGCCGATGCAGCCGGTTTGTCCGGCCGCTGCCAAGACTTCCAAAAAATGCGCAAAGCGGCGCTGGTGAAACGCCAGTTCCTCCTGGCTGTAAATTTCCGGGTTGGCCTCCAAATCAAGCCGCAGCCCCTGGCCGCCCTCCTGTTCATACAGATTGACGGCCAGATCATCGACAGGGCCGGTGGTTAGCTTATGCGTAATTCCCTGGCTGCCGGCAAAGTCCAGTTCGTATTGGAACGGCATAACGTTCACGCGCGGGCCGGTCATCCGCTGCTTGTCGCCAACCAGCTTCAACTCGCGCCGCAACTCCTCATGGCGATAAAACTGATGCTGTTTGAGAACGCGGATTTCCTTCGCAGTCTGCCTCACCAGCGCTGCCAGCGTCATCGCCGGTTCCACCCGCAAGCGAAGGGGCAGCAGATTCATCACCATTCCCGGCGTATTGAGGGCCGCCGAGCCCAGCCGGCCCATCAGCGGCAGGCTGAGAATGATATCCTCAGCCCCCGTCAGCCGGTGTACATAAGCGGCGACCGCTGCCACCAGCAAATCAGCGGCGTTGCCCTGGGCTTTTTGCGCTTCGGCCTGCAATCGCCGCACCAGCGCCGCCGGCAACAAGCCGCTCTCCCTCAGCACCCGCCGGGGCATCCCCGGCGCGCCGTTCGTAAGGCTCACCGCTTCCGGCTGATCCTGAAAACGCTCCAGCCAGAACTGCCGGTCGCGCTGGAAGCGGCTCGAGCGCCGGTAAGCGTCATCCTCCTCCAAAACCAAATGAAACGGATCAAAAGCGCCTTCCCGGTAATCCCGGTTTTGCAAGAGTGCCGTGTAAATCTCGGCGACTCGTCCTGTCAGCAGTGAAGCACTAAAGCCGTCGCTGGCGATATGATGAATGCGCTGATACCAGAAATAGCGATCAGATGCCAAGCGAAACAGCGCCTGGCCAAAAAGCCGGTCGCGGCTCAGATCAATCGGCCGGGCCAGATCCTCCCGCATCCAGGCCTCAGCCGCCTGCTGCGGATTGCTTTCCCCACTAACATCCATCACCGGCAGCGAAAAATCGGCGGGCGGCCGAAGCCGCTGCCACGGGCCGCTGTCGGCCACCCCGAACTGTACATGGAGGGCCTCAGCCTCTTTCACCGCCTGAGCGATCGCCTCTTGAAACCGCCGGCAGTCCAGCCGGCCGTTGATTTCCACATATTCGCCCGTATTGTAAATCGGATTGTCCGGCGCCAGCTGCTGAGCAAACCAGATGCCGGCCTGCGCGCCCGACAAAGCGCGCCGCTCGTCCAGGCAAACAGACATGTCAATCGCCTCCTCTGTATTTTTAACGTGCAGAATTGAATTCCCGCAGCGGCGTTCTTTTAAAGGCCTGTAACGCCATTAGGCTTAATTGTTCCAAAAGCAAGTGCACCCGCAAAACCGGCCGCCGGCTTAAAGGCCATAATCCCCCACTCCCGGCTGTCTATGCCTGCTCCTACCGGCCGGTAAACATTCAGCTTGCCTTCCCGGAAGCCGGTCATATAAAAGGAATCCGGACTTCGCGAAAACCCTTCTCCCGTCGCCTTCACAAAGGCCTCCTTTTCTGTCCAGCATTCAAAAAAGCGGCTTTGCCGCTGCGACGGAGCCAGCGCAGCGAACCGTGCTTTTTCCCGTTCATGAAAACAGCCGCTGACCATGGCCTCTATGTCCACCATTCCCCTGACCTGCTCGACGTCAAGGCCCACAGCCCGGCAGCGGGAAAAAGCAAAAGCAGCTAGGCCGCCGGCATGGGACAAATTAAAGCACAGCCCCGCACCGGCCTGCTTCCCCGCCAGTGCCGGCTTGCCCCAAGGCCCCCGTTGAAAGCGCACTTGCTGAGGCGGGATCTCCAGGTACCGCCCCAGCAGCCATCGCAATAACCCCTGACTTACAGCAAAGCCCGCACGATCCCGGAGGAAATGAAACCGCTCCATCCGGCTGATTTCAGCAGCGTCAAGAAAACGTGCTAATTGGGTCCGCTTATCTGTAAACTCCTTCACAAAAGCCAACCAGACATGAAATTCCCCTCGTGGCAGAGAATAAACGGCGGGCGTCAGCCCCTGGTCTACCGCCCGGATGCGGAGTGGAAACAATGCCAATTTTCGCCTCCTGTCGGGAATCGATCCATAACCTTGCAAGCTCACCGCAAGTAGTTTTTTTCTTTTCAGGCAAAAGTTATGATTAGGGTTGGAGTACCCATTCCGCCCGCAGGTTAGAGCTTGAGGATTCTCTTGGCGTTATCGTAGGCGATAGCCTGCAACACACCCGGGGCGAAATCCAGAGTCTTAAACCATTCGTTGGCCTCCGTCATGTCTTCATAGGGGTAATCCGCCGAATACATAACGTGTTCTGGCCCCAGTACCCGCAGGATGTGCTCCAAGGCCGGGGTGTAGAAAAACCCGCTGGTTGTGGCGTAGGTGTTGCGCTTTACATATTCTGTCACGGTCAGTTTTCTCGGTCTCCCGTTCTTAGCAGCCACTTCGCCGTCCCAGCCCTCTCTTTGGATGCGGTGATCAATCCGATAGCACCAGAAGGGCAAAAATTCTCCTGCGTGTCCCAAGATAATTTTCAAATTCGGCACCTGGTCAAACAAGCCGCTGATGATCATCCGCAGTACATGTTCCGCCGTCTCCACATGGAATCCCCAAGCCGCTCCCCTTAGCTCCGGATACGGTTTATACGTTGTTTCCCGATCGTCCGGCACTGTCCGGGGATGGATGTAAACGGGAACGTCCAGCGCTGCGGCAGCTTTCCAGAAATCTAAATATTCCGGGGCATCGTAGTAGATGGGGGCCAGGTTGCCAGCGTTGTCATACCCGTTAATCAGCGCTCCTACCAATCCCAAGTCCTTGACAGCCCGGGTCAATTCTGCGATGGCAGCATCGGGTTCCCGCATAGGCAGGCAGGCGAAGGCACGCAGGCGGTGCCGGCGGGGCTGGATGGCTTCTGCCACATAGTCGTTCCAGGCCCGGGCGGTCTCAACCTCAATTTGATGATTCTCCAGCCCTTGAATGGACGGTGAGGTCGCCGAAACCACCGCAATATCCACCTCTCCCTCGTCCATAGCGCGGATCCTCATGTCTGCCAAGTCAATGAGCTTAGCCTCGTTTTGCCGGAACTCCCGCAGACTAAGCAACTGGGGGGTAAATTTTTCCACACCTTTTACGGCAAAGGCTTCCTCCAAAGCAATCTTTTTCACGAGAACATTCTCCTTTGATAAATTTATTTGATAGGTTAAACAGCTACTGCCTGTTTAGCCAAAAGGCAAAACAGATAATATTTGATGCGGTGGGTCTTATTGGCGCGTCACCTCGGGTGGTTTCCTCTATAAGGCTAAGAACCCGAATATAAGGTATCATTAATTATGTCACAAATTACTTCCACATTGTTTTGTATAAAAAGATGGCCGCCTGCAAAAGTATAAAAAGAAAAATTATTGTTGGCAATTTCATCCCAACGCTTTAGATCATTTATACTTATGTCATCATTCTCGCCGGCAAACACTGTCACTGGACAATTTACTTTTTCTTTAAACGAGCTTTCCTTATACCTTTCAGTCATCCGATAATCAGCCCTCAGAATCGGCAGGAACGAATCTAACAAGGCTTTATCCTCCAGCAGCTTTTCGGGGGTTCCTCCCATATGAAAGATTTCTTTCATAAAGTTTTCATCGTCCAATAGGTGAAGGATCTGTACATTAAGCGCTACGTGAGGGGGTTCTTTTGCCGCCAAAAACAGATGTTCAGGCTGCCGGTGATTATTTTGTACAATTTTCTTATATAAGCCATACGCAAGCCAGCTTCCCATGCTATAGCCCAATAGAGCATAGTGGCTCTGTTCAAATTCATCGCCAATAATTTCATAGACATCATTTACCGCTTCTTCCATGCTCTCGTAAAAGGGCTCTTCAAAGCGCTTGCCTCTTCCTGCCAATTCCACAGGATCTATTGCTATTGATTGCCGCAGATATTTTTTAAATCTGGCATACATGATTGCCGAACCGCCTGCATAAGGAAAACAAAATAGTTTTACGTTACTCATATTGCTCCCTCCCTTTTTCTTGCAATCACTAACCTTACAAAGATGCATTACTCTCTTGCTTTGGCGCTATTGATGCAGGATCTGCTTGCCGGATACGCAGCGCAAAAATCAGAGCTGCAAATAAAAAAGCGGCGGAACCGAGCAAGGCAACCCGGTAAGCTTCTAAATGCGGCTGTTCAACTCCGCTTCCACCGGCAGAACCGCTACTGAATGCTTCCAGAAAACCGGCCAGTGACACTACGCCCAAGGCTGCGCCGATTCGGTTTTGAACGTTGAACAATGTTGTTGCTCTCCCCATAGAAGCAGAAGTAATATCATGAAAAGCCAGGAACTGCACGGTGACCCCCACATGGCCTAAAAAAAAGCCGAAGCAAAAAAACAAAACTCTAAAGGACCAAGGGGTTGTTGCCGGCCCAGTCATACTTAACAGGGCAACGATGAATATAGATCCCAGTAAGCCGGCCGAAATCACTTGCCGTGCGCCAAACCGTTGGTACGACCAAGGCATGACCCGGGATGCAAGCATCATTCCTAATGCTTCAGGAAAAGTGGTAAGCCCGCTTTCTAAAGCAGAAGCGTTTAGTGCATTCTGATACATTAATGGAAAGAGAAAGAGCAATCCCATTAAACCGGCAGCATTAAAAAAAGAGATTATGCTCATCGTCCGAAATAGCCGTCCGGATAATAAACGCAAATCGAGCATCGGCGTTTTCACCCGCAACTCGATTAAAACCAGAAAACAAATAAGAACAAAACTGCAAAAACCTGTACCCAAAATAACCGGAGAACGCCACCCCTGGGCTGAACCTTGCATGAGCGCATACATCAACAGCGAAAAACCCGAAGCTGACAGTAAGAACCCCGGCAGGTCCAGGCGACCGGCTGCAGTTTCTTTATGTTCAAGGAGAAACAGCCAACCAAACAACAATGCCAGAAGGCCAAAAGGGACGTTGATATAAAACACCCACTGCCAAGATAACTGTTCTACCAGAAAGCCCCCAACGACCGGACCAACAACAGGCGCAATGGCAATGGGAAATATCAGAGACCGGGATACTTTCGGCCGTTCTTCCGGCGAAAAGGTTCTAAACAGCATGGCCATTCCCACAGGAGTCATCAAGCCGCCGCCAGCCCCTTGAAATACCCGGAACAGCTGCAACATCTGAAGATTATCGGCAAATCCGCATAAGGCTGATGCACAGGTAAATATACCCAGAGCGATTAAAAAGGTCCGTTTGGTCCCAAACCGGTCCCCAATCCATCCTGCCAAGGGAATGAATACGACAATACTTACTAAGTACCCCACATTGACACCGCTGGCAGCCGCAGGAGGAATGTGAAATTCATGACTGATAGCAGGCAGAGCCACATTGACAATTGTCCCGTCCATCACCGTCATAAACATGGCTGTTATATAAACAATAGGAACCGCTGCTTTCGGGTCAAGCTGTAGCCTCATTGTGCTTTTACCTGCGGCTGTAAACGATTGAGCCGCATATCGGTCCAGCGGGAATTGATGCAATCTAAACCTAGCTGACGGCTTTCCGCCCCATATCGGACGGTCCAGCCGGAGGGTACATCCAGAAAGGCAGGCCAGACGGAATACTGGCCTTCACCATTAATCATTACAAACCTCCCTTATGGTCGCATTCTTGGGCCGAACTTCCTATTGGGAAGAAGATATCAAACTCCACCAATTAGAAATGGTCGGCTTTTTAACAAGCTGCATGAAAGTAACATCCACCCCTATGCCGCGCCATTTCTGAACAAGGCTCATAATTCTGATGGAATCCAAGCCTCTGTCAATTAGGTCTTCATTGTCATCAATATCTGACGGCCCTTCGTCAAGAAGTTCTGCGACTTGCCGGCGTACAAACGGCAAGGTCAGGCACTGAGAGCCGGCTGCCGCTGCCGCTTCGTTATTTGAATGCTGAATAGCCACTAAAATCACTCCTTTAGCTTTTTTCCATTAATTTTTTCGGCAATTATTTTCCGTAACTCTTTCTTGCTTACCTTGCCTAACGGGGTATAAGGAAAGCTGTTGATAAACTCGATCCGGTCAGGAATTTTAAAAGCGGCAATGCCGCGTTCCTTTAGAAATTTTTTCAGCGCACCAACTGTAGGATTTCCGTGACGGAGTATCACAAAAGCGCATGACCGTTCGCCGAGAAACGCGTCAGGCATGGCAACAATTGCTGCGTCCAGTACGGCCGGGTGCGCAAGAAGGTGATTTTCAACCTCTTCCGCTGCGATTTTTTCGCCGCCGCGATTGATTTGATCCTTCGCGCGGCCTTCCACAACGATATAGCCCGCTGCATTCACGCTGACCAGATCACCGGTCCGGTAAAAACCGTCCGGAGTGAACGCCTTTTCATTATATTCCTCCGCTTTATAATAGCCGCGAATGGTGCAAGGCCCCCTTGTCAATAATTGTCCGACTTCCCCCGGCGCCACCTCTATATCGTCCTCGTCCACCACCCGGATTTCATCATAGGGCGACACGGGTTTCCCCTGCGTACTCACAATCGTTTCTTCCGGGTCATCCAGCCTTGTGCAATTCACCAGACCTTCCGCCATGCCATAGCTTTGCTGCAACGTGCAGCCAAATGCCGGTTTGATCCGGCGCGCAGCCTCCTCACTGAATTTAGCCCCGCCAACTTGCAGCACCTTCAGGCTGGACAAGTCGTAACGGCAGGAAGCTACGGCTTCCAGCCATATCAGGGCAAGCGGCGGCACCAGCGAAGTAATGGTGACCCGTTCCTGCTCGATCAGGGGAAAGGCATCCTCCGGACTGGGCGCAGCGGCAAGAACTACCCGGGCGCCTGCGTATAACGCGCCAAGTACGCCGGGCGAGCTAAGCGTAAAGTTATGGGCAACAGGCAAAACCGCAAGGTACACGCTATCCTGGTTCAGCCGGCAAAATTCGCCGTTGAGGCGCAAGCAGTAGATATAGTCGTCATGGGTGCGGGGAATTAACTTGGATAAGCCGGTGCTCCCGCCGGACAATTGCAGAAAGGCGACGTCGGAGGGGCTCACTGCCGGCGGGTCGACGATAGCAGCGGCATACAACTCCGGCAAAGCCAGGAACTCGCCGGCGTCACCGGCCACAATGACCTGCAGGCCCGGAACCGTATGTTGAATCTCCCTTGCCAGCGAACGGTAGTCAAATTCCATGTAGGTATCGGGGATCACATAGGCAACCGCTTCGGCAAACTCGCAAAAATAGCGGATTTCATTGCTGCGGTGTGAAGGAAGAGCAAAGACAGGCAACGCCCCCAGCCTGAATAAGGCGAAGCAAACTTCAAAGAACTCGATCCGATTGGGAAGCTGGACCACCACGCGGTCGCCCTTCCTTATCCCCAGCTGCTGAAAGCCAGCGGCTAAGCTAGCGGCCCTATTGTCCAGTTCGGCGTAACTGATATTTTTTTCCCCGCTTGTAACGGCAATGCGCTCCCCTTGGCTTTCCGCCCGTTCCCGCAGCATGTTGCCGAAGGTTTCACCGCGCCAGCAACCCATTTCTCTGTACCGGTCTGCAAACTCTTTCGGAAAAGCAGGGCAACCTGTTACCATCATCTATTCACTCCTTTTAGTAGACGATATTTGATTATGCAAGGGACAGCGTCCCGCATTTAGCTCCTAATCAGTATCCCCACACAGGCCGTTGCGACAGCAGTCAGGGCGTTTAAGGGCTAAAAGTGGTTATACGGCGACATACGCTGTTAAAGCTCGAAGGTCGTCGACAGTTTGAAGGCACGGCCGCTGCCAAGCGTGAGATAGCCGTCAGAGAAGCAGCCTGACCAATAATTTTTATCAAGCACGTTTTCTACAGTAAACCGGAAAGTGACCGGTTGGCCGTTGACTTTAGTCGCATATCTGGCGCCGACGTCATAGCGGATCCAGCTTGGAATTCGCAGTGTATTGGCGGAATTGCTATATTGCGGGCCGGTATAAACGGCGCGGGTGGACAACGTCAGGCCGGGAACAGTTGGCGCATCCCATTCGAAGCCCAGATTACTTTGCCATTTGGGTGTGCCAAAAGCTGTGTTGCCGTCATAAGTGCCGTTGACAGTATGCGTTGTCACACCGCGGAGGAAGCTCACGCCGCCCAGGACGCGCCAATTCTGGTTGATTTGGCCGAATACGTTCCACTCGACGCCGCGGTTGCGCTGCTCTCCGTCCTGGTTATAAGTATTAGTGCTGCTGTCCTTGATGACGCTTGGTCTGGTAATTTGGAACAAGCTCAGGGTATGGGCATAATCGCCTGCATCCCATTTAACACCTGTCTCAATCTGTTTCGTTCTGAAGGGGGCAAAGACGTGACCATAATTGCTGGCAGTCGTATCGGTAACGGTGCTGCCTGAACTTAGCCCTTCAATATAGTTTGCATATAAAGACACCGGCGCGGCCCACGGTTTGACGACAAAGGCAATTGCCGGGGTAACGGCGCTTTTGTCGTAGCGGGAAGTTATCGCGCCGGTGCTGCTGCTGAAGTTTTTGGTGTCCACCCGCTGTTTGCGCACCCCCAGCGTGAGCCGGTATTTATCCTGGTTGAAGGACAATGTGTCAGTCAGCGACACACCAGTGAGAGCAGCCTCCGCGACTTTGGACGGCGAACCCGGATCAGTGGCAAAAACGGGAGTGGCCGGATTATAAATATTGGAAGGATATGCGGCGCTTTCCTTGAAAGCCTGCCCTCTTTCAAGGGTAAGCGAAGTCGCGCTTAAAACTACCTGGTGACTGACCGCCCCTGTTTGGAAACGGCCGCGCAACCCCGCCTCGGCTGACACGGTGTCGGCGTAACCGCGGGTATAGGTGGTGACGGCGCTATAATTCCCCAGCGCATCTATGCCTTTTGCATGGGTCGACGAATTATAGCCGGAAAAATCGTAATTTACGGTTCCCAGACCGGCATAGGCCGTCAGCTTGTCATTAATGTCATATTCGCCGCGCGCCACCACGCCCTTGTTTTCTATCCAGCCCCAGGTTCCGGCAAATAAGTTTGTGCTGGGATCGGGGGCTGAGGGAACGGAAGTGATGCCGGTGTTGAAATAGTAGTCCGCCAACATGCCACCGGCGGAAGTTTCTTTACTGTAATAGGCATCAAGCGAAGCGCGCCAGCGTTCTCCGCGGTAGTCCAGCCCCAGTGCGCCCAGTTCGCGTCTCTTTGACTGCCCGGAGATATCGGTATCGCCATCCCGGTAGACGCCGTTGACCCGTATGCCCCACTCGTTGTTTTGGCCGAAGCGGCGGCCGATATCCAGATGGGCGCCGAGCTGAGAGTCTGATGTATAATCCGTTGTGAAACGGGTCAGCGGCTCCTCCCCAGCGCGCTTGGGCACAAGATTGATCGTTCCGCCCAGGGAGCCGTTGGGCGGCATGCCATAGAGCAAGGCGCTCGGCCCTTTTAGCAATTCCACCCGTTCAAGGAATTCTGTCGGCACATGGCTCATCGGCGCCAGGCCAAACAGGCCGTCAAAGCCCAAATCGAAGGAATTAACGGTAAAACCGCGAATTATGAAATTTTCTATCATGTGGCCGTTGGAAGTTCTATCACGCACCGACGCATCATTGGCAAAAACCTCGGAAATAGTGCGGGCTTGCTGATCTTCAATCGTTTGCGCCGTATAACTTGTAATGCTGAAGGGAGCATTCATAATGTCAACGTTGCCCAGCAAGCCAAGCCGCGCTCCTCTAGCCACCTGACCGCCGGCATAGACCGGCGGAAGTTCCCGGCTGCGCATGGCGGTCACTTCAATCTTTTCCAGGGTGAATTCCCGCTGACCGGCAGTTGTTGCAGCGGAAGAGGCCGCTGGGGGATCGGTCTGGCCGGTAGTGGCAGCTGCTTCCGCCGGATCCTCGACAGAGGCAATGGCCGGCGTGTGCCAGAACAGGCTGCTGCCGATCAGGGCATAAAGCAGGCGTTTTCTGACAGAGGACAATTTTTTCTTCATGTTGCCAACTCCTCGTATAATAAGTTCTATTTTCTTAGTCTCAGCCAGAAAGCTGATGAACTTCAAAACAATGACCCCGGTGCTGTTGAAAATGGCGGAAAAGCTTCATGGCTTCTACTGTAAATAGAAGAGCTTTCATTGAACCAATGATAATCATTATCATCGGTTTGTTTTTACCAGTATAACAAACTGCAAAGCACAGGCAAATAGAGATTTTTCCAATAATCCTTAATATTTTTCAAAATTTACCATAAATAAAATTGAAAATTAATGGTAATTTTGATAGAATAATAATGATAATCATTATCATTATTATTCTATCAAAAAACTAACCTTCAGGCGGAGTTTTTACCCCGGTAGAAGGTTAGTCGACCTTATGTAAATAAAGCGGCCTTTACAGACTTGTTATCGCTTAGGAGGATACGAAAAATGAAGGTGGATATCAACGATCTATCCGGCTATTTTGCCAAAATAAACTTTAGCATAGTTGATATAAGACGCGCGGTTATCGAGCCGGGGAAAAAAATTTTCGGCGCAAGTACTTCGCCTTTTTCAGGTATGATTTTTCCGCTGCACGGCCGGTCAAGAATGTTTTTTGATGGTGTGCCCTATGATATGGAGCCTGGCAAAGTATTCCACGGCGGGCCGAATATGCCATTGGATAAAGAGGTTCTGGGAGAGTTAAAATGGGATTTTATGGTTGTCCATTACCAGGTGCACGGCAATACCCAGGGGGCGTTTCCCTATGCATTGTCGCATTATGAACTCAGCCCAGGCTATAATCCCCGGATAAACGACACGCTGCACCGGATGTACCATATCTACGCAACATCGGGTAATCGGCCGGCACTAAAAATCAAATCCCTGTTTTTCATCATTTTGGATGAAATTCTAACTTTCAACAAGCATCGGTTGCATAACGGCAGCCGCGAACTGGTGGCAGATGCTGCTGAATATATGAAGCAGCACTATATGGAACCGCTCACCATACCGGAATTAGCCAGGCAATACGGTCTGAGCAGCAAACAGTTTGCCTATTTGTTTCAAAAACACAGGGGAATGAGTCCGAATAAATTTCTGATTGAATACCGCATGCGGCGGGCCAAAGAACTGCTCTGCACCACAACCTGCTCGGTCGCCGAAATTGCAGAGTACGTGGGTTATTCCGATCCTTATTACTTCAGCCTGTTATTTAAGAAGCGAACGGGGTTGTCTCCCAGTACGCTGCAGGCATTCAGGAAAAATAAAAGTTGATTTATCATTTAAAAATTTTTCCAAGAAAATCCGAAAGCCTTGGTGAAATAAAAAAAATTTTAACTCATAGCTAAAAAAGCAATCTACGCCTATGTTTTTTGGAAAAACACAAAGCAGCCGCAAGTCCTTTGTTCATAGGGCTTTGCGGCTGCTTTTTCAACGGCCAAAGTCGGGTTTGAATGCTCTTTGTCAACACTTTATACCTGTTGCGTGCGACAGATAAGCCGAATGACATATTGGGTTTGGAAAAAATCCAGGTCTGTTTGGAAATATATCAATGTTTAGAAATATGTCAATTTACTCCCATGTTGGCTGTTGTTATACTCAATACATAAACTGAGAATGATCCTCATTACCAGTTTCAGCAGTTATAATGAAGCTGGCCTAGAGCTGTTGTCTACAGTTAAGTTATGTGCAAAGGAGTCGAACGGTATGAAGAAGAAAAAAATGTCCCGCATCAGAAAAAAAGTCCTGTATGCCCTGATTGGCAGCAGTCTGTTCTGGCACGCGCCAGTAGTTGCCTATGCAGAAGAAGCGCCGGAACCCGCCTCAGTGGCCGAACAAACTGCCGCAGAAGCCGAAGAACCAGTTGCGTCCAGCAAAGCAACTGCCAAACAGTCTGAATTTACCCTGGAAAGAATTGAAGTGACCGCCAGACGCAGCCGCGCTCTGCCCCCGGCCTATGCCGGCGGCCAGGTCGCCCGCGGCGCCGGACTCGGCGTACTGGGCAACAAGGATTTCCTGGACACGCCCTTCAATGTCACCAGTTACACCGCCCAGACCATCGAAGACCAGCAGGCCGAAACCCTGTTTGACGTGCTTATGAATGATCCCTCGGTCCGCTTTGCCACCCCCGGCGGACAGGTCAGCGAAAACTTCCGAGTCCGCGGCCTGGAGGTGAATTATCAGTATCTCTATTTTAACGGCATGGCGGGTTTGGCGCCGCACTATCGTGTGCCTGTGGAATTTCTGGAACGGGTGGAAGTGCTCAAAGGGCCCAGTTCCTTTCTCTACGGCGGCGTGAGCACCTCGGTGGGCGGCGCCGTCAACCTGGTGCCCAAACGGGCCGGCGAGGAGGATATTACCAATTTTACCACCAGCTATGCCTCCTCGTCCCAGCTCGGCGGCCATATCGACATAGGACGCCGCTTCGGCGAAAATAAGGAGTGGGGCCTCCGCTTCAACGGCCTCTACTCAGACGGCGATACCACAACCGACGACCAATCCCGGAAACGGCTGCTGGGCACCCTGGGCCTGGATTACCGCAAGGACAAATGGCGCTTGTCCCTGGATGCCTATGGCACCGAGGAGAAGTACGACGGCGGTCTTATCTCCATGTATGACTTAAGCTCTTACGTGAAAGCTCCCGACGGCTCGACCAACGTATTCAAAGGGGTGTCGGGCACCACCCGGAATAACGGGATTCTGTTTAAAGGCGAATATGACATACAGGACAATGTAACCGCCTATGCCGGCATTGGCAAGCTATCCGCCAAAGCCTACGGCTTCATCAACGGCAATCACGTGCAGGACCTGCAGGCAGATGGCTCGGCCACGATCAAGGGTATCTTTAAGCAATACTTCTGGACCGACACCACTGCCTCCGAACTAGGGCTGCGCGGCACTTACCAGACCGGCGCGGTAAAGCATCAGGTCGTTTTGGGGGCCAACTTCCAGGATACGGATTTTTCCAATGCTTATAAAAGTACAGCGCTAAATATGGCAACAAATATCTACAACCCGGCTGCAGTTGCCGACCTTTACAACAGCCTGAAGGTGAGCAAGGGCAACAAAACTGCCGTCACTGAGCTTTCCAGTTTTCTCCTGGCCGACACGCTTTCCTTTAACGAGGAAAAGGTCCAGTTAACGCTGGGGATACGGCGGCAAAGTGTGGACCAGACAAGCTACACCTACAACAGCACCGATACCACCGGCGGGGTGAAATCGACAACCTACTACGACTCCGACGCCAACACGCCGATGGTCGGCCTTGTTGTCAAACCGTGGGGAGAAGCGGTGTCTCTCTACGCCAATTATATTGAAGCGCTTTCCCCCGGAACCGTGGTGGGAGCAAGCTACGACAATGTTGGCCAAGTACTGGCGCCGTACAAAACCAAACAGCGCGAAGTCGGCGTCAAGTGGGACAAGGGCGATTTCGCCAATACACTGGCCTTTTTCCAAATCGAAATGCCCAGCTATATGACGACTAACAAGATCTATTCCTATGACGGCGAACAGAAAAACCGCGGCATTGAGTGGAATACCTTCGGCAGCCTGGCGAAGAACCTCCGCCTGATGGGCGGCATTGCCTATACCGATGGCGAACTGGTCCGCTCCAATACCGTCGCCAATAACGGCAACACGCCGTTGGGCGTACCCAAATGGACGATGAATGCCGGGATCGAGTGGGACACGCCGTGGAATCAGGATTTATCACTTTCGCTGCGGGCCGTATATACCAGTTCCCAATACGCCAATAATGCCAACACCTTCGAAATACCGAGCTGGGTGCGCTATGACATCGGGGCGCGGTACAAGACCGTGATGAATAAAACCCCGGTCACCTACCGGCTCAGCGTGGAAAACCTGTTTGACAAACACTACTGGTCAGGTTACTCCGACAAGAGTCTGGCCACGTTAGGCAGCCCCCGCACCGTTAAGCTGTCGGCAGCCATGCAGTTTTAAACAAGGGTTATCAGCAGGGGGAACTTCTAAATAAAGCTATCCCTGCAGCTCCCGAAACTGGCTGTTATAAAGTCCGGCATAAAATCCCCCCTTTGCCATCAATTCCTGATGTGTTCCCCGCTCAATGATTTGCCCGTCTTTTACGGCCAGTATCTTATCGGCATTTCTTATGGTGCTTAATCTATGGGCGATAACAAAGGCTGTTTTCCCTTGCATCAGGTCCAGCATTGCCTTTTGGATCGCTGCTTCCGTCCTGGTATCTACTGATGAAGTCGCCTCATCCAGGATCAGAATAGACGCTTGCGCCACTACTGCCCGCGCCAGGGCCAGCAACTGCCGCTGCCCCTGAGACAGATTGCCGCCGTTGTCGGTCAGAACCGTATCATAGCCCGCCGGCAACTGTTTTATGAATCGATGGGCATTGGCCAGCCTTGCAGCCTGTTCCACTTCTTCATCGGTGGCGGTTAATCGTCCATAGCGAATATTCTCCCGGACGCTTTCCGCGAAAAGATAAGTATCCTGCAAAACCATGGCAATGGATCTTCGCAGGCTGCTTCTTTTCATATTGTCTATATTCTCGCCATCGATGAGGATCTCGCCGCTGTCAATATCATAGAACCTGGTCAGCAAATTGATCAGGGTTGTTTTACCGGAACCTGTGGGTCCTACGATCGCAATTGTCTGGCCCTTATGGGCTGTTAAGCTCACATTCGTAAGTATTCTTTTCTCCTTTGTATAGGAAAAAGTGACTTGTCGCAGCACGATTTCGCCATGTAAACGGGAAACTTCTTTTGCTTGCTCAGCATCTTTCTCCTTTGGTTCATCCATCACTGCAAATACCCTTTCGGCACCGGCCAAGGCCGATTGTATGGTGTTGAAGATATTTAACAGCTCACTAAGCGGACGGGTAAAGTTTCTCATATACAGGATAAAAGTAAATATTACCCCGACAGTGATATTTATTCCGGAAAACATCATATAAGCCCCGCTGACAGTAATCATGAAATACGTAAGATTATTAACGGCATTATTAACAGGACCCATAATGCCGGAAAGAGCCTGGGCCAAAATGGCACTTTTCGTAAGTCTTTTGTTAATGGTTGCAAACTCTTCCTTCGCTCGTTCTTCCCGGCCGAAAAGTATAATCAGCTTTTGCCCCGATATTCTTTCTTCGATATATCCGTTTAAATTGCCCAGTTCCTTTTGCTGCCTGATAAAAAATAGCTGGGTCTTATTAATAATAAGCTTTGTCAGCAAAAACGTCAGCGGTATTGTTGTTAACCCTACGAGGGTGAGCACCGGACTTAAAAGCAGCATGGCCGCAAGCATGCCGACAATGTTTACAGCGCCGGAAAAAAGCTGGGTGATGCTTTGCGATAAAGTCATATTAATATTATCGACATCATTGGTTAGCCTGCTCATTAAATCCCCGCTGGAATGGGTATCAAAATACTGCAAAGGCAGCATTTGTGTATTGCGATATAGATCGCTTCTTATATTTGCGGCAGTCCGCTGGGCGATGTCCACCATAAACCGATTCTGCCAATAGGTTGAAACAACGCTCACGCAATAGATGGCCGCTAACAGGATACAAAGTGTAAGCAGCCCGGCCATGTCTCCTGTTTCGATAAAATGATCGACGGCGTATCCATTCAGCCGGGTGCCGATAATGCTGATGAGCGTTGTGGTGAAACACAGCAGAAATATCAGGATGATCAGCTGCTTTTTACCGGCCAGATACGCCAATAGCCGCTTAATGGTGCCCCTGGCATTTTTAAGCTTTTCAGGCCGCTTATTGAACCGGCCCAGCGGATTGCCCCGCCCATCTCCAGGCCTCACCGCAGGCGCCACTCTGCCATCAACCATTTGCCAGCATCTCCTCGCCCAATTGTGAAACTGCGATGCTGCGGTATATCTCACTTGTTCCCAATAATTCCTGATGGGTGCCCATAGCGGCTATTTTACCGTTTTCCAATACGATAATCTTATCTGCATCCATAACGCCGGAAATTCTCTGGGCGACCATGAGTACCGTGCTTTTGGCCATTCTCTGCTGCAGCGTGTTTTGTAATTTTGCCTCTGTTGCCATATCAAGAGCGCTGGTAGAATCATCCATGATCAGAATGTTAGGATTCCTTAATAAAGTTCGGGCAATCGAAATACGCTGCTTTTGCCCGCCGGAGAAATTCTTTCCTCTTTGCTCCACAAGGCTTTGATAAGCGTTTTCCTTTTCCCGAATAAAATCATGGGCTTGGGCAGCACGGGCTGCCGCCTCCACAGCCGCCATATCCGCTGAATAACTGCCAAACTTTAGATTTTCTTCAATCGTTCCCGAAAACAAAATACTGTCCTGCAATATTACGCCGATATTTTCTCTCAGCTCTTTTACTTTTATCTTTTTGACATCCAGGCCGCCGATAAGCACTTGTCCTTCTGTGGCATCATACAGCCTGGGAATCAAATTGACAAGGGAGCTTTTCCCTGAACCGGTAGCGCCAATAATCCCAATCTTTTCGCCCTCCTCGATCCTGAATGACAGATCGTTCAATACAGTTTCACTGTGGTCATTGTATTTAAAAGAAACATTTTTGAATTGGATGTCAAAGCCGTTCATGCCAACAGAACAAGCCTGATCCTGAATGGAGGGCACTGCGTCCAATACATCATTGACTCTGTCCGCAGAAGCTTTGGCCCGCGAAAAGTTTAAAACAAGCATCACCACCATGATCAGAGCGTTCATAATTTGCACAAGATAATTTACAAAGGCCACAATTTTCCCGATTGGCAGGGTACTCTGGTTGACCATATTGCCCCCAAACCACAGCACGGCGATGATGCTTACATTCATTACCAGCATGACCACCGGCCAAAGGATCATGTTCATGTTCTGCGCTGTGATGCCCGCCTGCATTAAATCCGCATTTGCTTCCTCAAACCTTGCCGCTTGCCTTGCTTCGATGGCAAAGGCTTTAATGACATAGATCCCTAATATTCCTTCCCGCATAACCGTATTAATCCCGTCTATCTTTTCCTGTACGGCAGTAAACAGAGGAAACGACTGCTGCAGAATGATGACAACGGCGATCAGAATCACCGGCACTGCCACTAAAAAAACCAGGGACAGTTCGGGACTTAAACTAATAACCATAATCATTCCGCCCAAACATAAAAGAGGTGCCCTAAAAGCAGTTCTCAGCACCATACTTACCATATTCTGGACTTGCGACACGTCATTGGTCAGGCGCGTAATCAGCGACGAAGTCTTAAATTTATCGATCTCCAGGAAGGCCAGGGTTTGTATTTTATCGAACAAAGACTGCCGCAATGTTTCTCCCATATTCATAGCAGCAATGGCGGTAAAAACGGAACAGCCCACGCCGCCGATCAAGCCCAGAAGGGCTGCCAGGATCATGTTCATCCCTGTAGAAAAAACATAGGCGGCATTCTGATTCCTAATGCCGATGTCAATGATATCGGCCATGAGTTTAGGCTGCAGCAAGTCCATGGCTACTTCCAGAATCATCATCAAAGGCGCTAACACAGCATACAGCGTTGCGCCCTGCAAATATTTCAACAGCTTAACCATTAAGGTTCCTTCTTTTCCTTAAATTTCATAACCCATTTGGCTATTTTCCCCTTACAGTTGTAATGATTCGAGGCGTTAATCCCAATGGCGGCGGCGATGAGGATGCCCCTGAGGCGGCCTGCCGCTTACATGACAGGTACCGCTAGCGGGATCATCGAAAATTTCCAGATTTTTACCTACTTTACGGACCAATGCAAGCATTTTTTCAATTTCTTCTTCTGTCAGGCAATTGAACATGGCAGACGTCAGTTTCGCATTGGCCTCAGTAAACCCGTTAACGGCAGCTTTTCCCTTCTCGGTCAGATGGATATGCATGATCCTTTGATCCTTTTCATCCTGCTTGCGGACAACGAATGCCTCCTGTTCCAGCTTAACGAGCATCTCGGTCAAGGAAGAGGGACGGATATCCATAATATCTGCCAAATCCCGCTGCATGACCCCATCATTGCGTGAAATGAGAAACAACAGGTGAATCTGGCCGCGATGCAGGCCTGCCTTCGGCGGCATTGCCTGATGGGCATAGCGATACATCTGCCGGTTCAGGCGCTTCAAGGCATTATAAAGCTCATTTGAACTGCTATCAGCCATTTACATGCTGCCTCCTTTATTCTTATCCGGCAATTAGTTAGGAACCTAATATAATTTTATTATACTTTTTACCAAACAAATGTCAATAAAAAAAACACACCTGCAGGCATTGCTGCCGCAGGTGGCTATTGCTCTGAACATCTTCGTTGGCATAAGCCGCTGTCGCGGCCTCTACCGTTGTCCTAAAGGACTTGGCACAAGCCAAGTCCTTTCTTATGCCAGGTTTAGTTAATTAAAAAATGATTTACCCGTTGCTGAAATTCGGCGTTTTCCTCGGCAAACAGGAAGTGTCCGCTGTGCATCAACTGTTCCAGCCGGGCATTGGGCAGCAGCGATTTAAGTTTCCGGGCGTCCTCTATGGTGGTAAGCGGATGTTCCTTTTCAGCGCCGGCCAGCAGCAAGACAGGCATGGTAAGGTTGCTGGCCTTGGGTGTCAAATCCAGTTTTGATTTACCCACATGCATCATAACGGCATAGGAAGCCATTGTTTTGTCAAATATGGTTTTGGCTGAACTGTCTTGAAAATAGGGACCAAGAAATATATCGATATTCTGCGCGTACCACTCATTGGCGGCCAATTGGCTGCCGGGCGGTAAACCGGCCTTAAAGTAGGCGGTGGTCATGGCCGGTTGGTAATCGGCGTGTACCGTGGATATGAGAATAAGTTTTTCCACCTTCTCCGCATAATTCATAGCATAGTCCATAGCGATCAGACCGCCAAAAGAATGGGCCACAACAATTATATCCCGCTCCGGGAAAAAATGCTCTCTTAAGGCTTCAATGCTCTCGGCAAAAATCTGTACGCTGTAATGCTCAAGCCCAGGCTTGATTTGGGAACGGCCGCAGCCTTTATTGTCAAAAAATAATACCGGATGCGTCTCGGCCAGAAACTGCAGGGATTCCTCCATATAGTCGGCCGAGAGTGCGCCGCCGCCGGCCACCACGATAATAGGCGTTGCCCCGGATTTTTCATTATACAGCGTATACCATATGTCAAACCCATCAATATTGACCGTCTTGCCGCCGCCTGCAGTAATGGCCTCGCGCTGGGCCGCCTGGGAGGGAATGATTAAGGAAACGGCATAATACAGGCTAAGACCCAAGCCAATGATGATAACCCCGGTGACTAGCAGCCAGCGGGGAATTTTTTTTGCTCTTGCCGCCATAGAACTGGCTCCTTTCCTATTAACCCCATAAAATTCAGGCATGCACCGCTCATGCTACTGGTTGCAGGCATCATGCCTGAGTAATATTAGTTTATGACAGGAGACCGCTAAACGTTCCGTGGCCAGGCAACGCCTTGTCAAAAGCAAGGCTTAACGGCAAAAAACCTCCCAAACCCGGAGGGGCAGGAGGTCATGCAATCAGTTAAGTCAAGCCTTTTACGGTTACTTTACTATGCAGCAGGATTAGCCAGACAAAAGCGCCAATGACAACGAATAAAAGCATGATGATGCCCAAGCCGTGAATCATATTATGCCAGGCAAGAGAGCCTAAGGCCATGCCGATGCTCCCCAAAATAGTTTGGACTGCGTTGATTAGGGAGGAGGCTGAGCCAATGTCTTCTTTCTGCTGGTCCAGCAGAATATTGGTACTAAAGGGACGAATGGCCCCGCCAATCAAGGTGAACGGCAGATAGGCAATCAGGAAAACCCACGGGGACTGATCCCCCAGCAAGAGCACGCCCAACCCGCTGGCCAAGGCTACACCAAAACAGCACCAGCAAAAGAGCCGGGGCGTCAACCGTCCGATCGAGCGAATGTAAATGACCGGACCAAGAACCGCAAAGGCCGAGTTCGCAGCAAAAAAGTAACTATAGGTCTGTGCATCCAAAACAAAATAGTTTTCATAGATATAGGAAGACATGGCAATGTAGGCCATATACGGTGCGGACAAAGTGGCGGCAATGAAGAGGAAACTGCTGAAGCCCACGTTTTTGCCGACAACCGCCAGCCGTATCAGAGAGCCTCCCAGGCTCCCCTGATAGCGCTCCGCCTTTGATAATGTTTCTTGAAACATCAAGGCGGCGATTAATGTCAACATACCGATGACAGCAAGCACCCAGAAGGTTTCCCGCCATCCGGCCACTTGTAAAATCGCTGCGCCGGCAATAGGCGCCAACATGGGGGCAAGGACACCCATGACTTGGACTGCCGCAAGAACTTTGGTTTTCATTGCCCCGGCAAAGCAGTCTTTAACCAGTGCCGTCGAAATGGTCATGACAGATCCGGCCCCCAGAGCCTGTAAAATCCGGAATAAAATCAACTGATACACCGAGGCCGCAAGGGCGCAGGCAATGCTGCCGATTAAATACAGAATCAACCCGAAAATAAGGATCGGCTTGCGGCCATATTTATCACTCAACGGGCCAAATACGATGATGCCTACCGCAAAAGAAATATAAAAGGCGATTAACGTTAAATTTACCGCCGCTACTGTTGTATGAAAGTACTCGGTCATAGACGGCATAGCCGGCAGGTATAAATCGATGGATAACGGGATGAACATCCCCATTAAGGCAATAAACAGGACAAATCCTTTTAAGCCCAGATAATTTTGCGGCTTTAATAGTAGGCTGTGATTAATTGTTGCATCTGCCTTTTGCATTTTTAATGTAATTCCTTATGTTTCATATTTTAGTACAATACGCCGGCAACCCGGCTTCGGCCGGTTCTGGCTTGCTAACCCGGCTTCTTGCCTGCATTAATGACTATTGTTCTTATAGTAGCATATTGTAAATTGACAAAACAATGTATCATGATACAGAATATATATTAAAATCACTCATCCTTTTGTACTTTCATACCAACAGACAGAAAAGCCTGCGAGGTGACAGGGACATGCCGATGAATATGCGGAGAATTGCGTGCGAATTGAATGAATATAAACCGCTATTATTTATTAACAGCAGGGAAAATGAAAAAATAACGGCGGTTGTGGCCGTGAGGGAATTGACGCCGGAATATAGCAGCGATGTCTTGTATATTTTAGAAACCCCTGCTCTTAACAACTTGCTGCCCTGTTGTGGGCCGCTTAATGTTTTGTGTATTTCTGATGAAGAACTGCCCGCTGATTTGACAGCAAACACCAGGCTTAATCTTATTTTATTGACCTATCCGCATAATAGCAAAGCTCTTTGCGAGCAGGTTCAACATATTATCCGTACCTGCGAAGGGGATGAATATATTCCGCAAAAGCTGTTAGATGCCGTATGCCGTGGAGGTATCCAGAATATTGCCGATATGGCCTATCTATTATTGGGCAATCCAATCATTATCTATGATTTAAGCTTCAAAATTTTGGCATTTTCGCAAAACGTACAACCTGATTGTACACTGCTCAAAACAGTCACGCAGGATAAGCACATGATTGAACAGACCATGATTGCTTTTTTTGAGAACAAGGTTTTGGATCTGCTGCGGAAAGGCGGGGCTTCTTGTTTTTATGAAGGCAGAGACCGGCCCATATTGCCGGAAAAAACGATAATTATCCATGCGCCTATCTTTATCAGGGGAATGCTTGTGGGGTTTGTGGTGGTAATGCCAAGCCATGTCACTTGGGATAAGAGCGACCTTGTTTTGACTGATGAAATCTGCAAGATCATAGCCATCGAAATGAGAAATGATCATTTTTACCGAAATAGCAAAGGCGTTCTGCTTGAGCATTTTCTGCGGGATATGCTTGAGGATTTATCAGCAAGAAGATCATTTGTTGAAGCCCGGATTCAGGCCCTTGGTCTTACCATGCATAAAAATATGTACATAGTCGTCATCCGCTTAGAACAACAAATAGAAGATGATTTTCAATACAGGCCGCTCTTGCAGGAAATAGGCAACAGCTTTAGAAACAGCATCTCAACCATCTATAAAGAACATATAGTATCATTAATTCACTGTAATCACGATGACCAGGTATTACTGGATACCATCCGGGAAAATTTGAATCATTGTCTTGCTGCCGGTGACCTGACTGCTGGAATTAGTCTGTGCTTTCATGACCTTGGCCAGATTAGGAGGCATTATATGCAAGCGGTAGATGCGCTGGATATCGGGTTGTCCTTAAAGAAAACAGAGAAAATTTTTCTCTTTCAGCAACTTGCTATCTATCGCCTGTTTAAATTGAGCTGCCAGGCGACGGAAATTGTCGATTATTTTCATCCCGCTGTTTTTTGTCTGGCAAGCTATGACAGCAAAAATCATACCGAGCTTATGAGGACCTTATACTACTATATTATTAATCTTAAGGCATTGCTAAAAACCAAGGACATTCTTCGCATCCATAGGAATACGCTCGTATACCGGATTAATAAAATTCAGGAGCTGGCTAATATAGACTTAGAGGACGGCGAGACTTTTTTCCAATTATTTATTTCTTTTAAAGGACTGGAGTATATAGCCCGCCAGGAAAATAGAGAAGTGGAGTTTTGGTAAGCCCAAGCTTCCATTTTGGGTATAAAGAAACTGCTGTTAGAAAAAGCGGGTTTTCACCTTCCAGGAATTAAAATCGACTTTACTGGCAGCATTGATTGCAAATTGCCAGGAACGGACACTCTGCTGATTTAACATCAGCTCCAGGTCGGCAAATGACCCGGTAATGGTTTGCGGACCCTTGTCGGTAGTAAGCGTGACCTCGACACTTGCCTGGGACAGCCAGGAAATAAACGGACCCCGGTTATAGAAGTTGCCTTCCACCACTAACGTAGTATCGTCGGCAAAGTATACCCTGGAAGGAAAAAAGTCGAGATCGAGCGCTGCCGCCGCAGCGACTCCGGCAATCAACAAGATACTTACCATGCAAACCGTTAAGAATCCCCATTTTATATGCATTTAATCCTCTCCTCGTTTTTTGTAATACATTATTTACTATATTTTAATACAAATATAGTAAATAATCCTATTTTTGTCAATGTTTATTGTGTTTATATTCTTACTATTTTGCAGACTAATTGGTGTCTAAAAAACTGCCCCGAAGTATACCACTTCAGGACAGTTTATTATTCCCCCAGGCCGGTGAACCGCTCCGTTTGCTTAAGCCTCTGCCGCGCTGGCCACCGGGCTGACTTCACCTGCCGTCACGTCGCTCCAGGAAATATCGATAATAAATTGGGGGCCAGCCAAGGAATAATTACCGTAACAACCCTAAATTCCCTGACAGTTTGTTTACTTTTTTGGCCGGACCGTATAAACATATGCCCAAATAATAGAGATCAGTAGCCGGCACAGCGGCAAGATACCTTACATACTCGGAATAAGCCAAGCATTTCTGGGCAATTTCGCTGAAATCAATAGTAATTATTTCCCGATCCTGGTTAGCAAGCAATTGGTCGCGAATGGCTTTGATTTGCTCTTTACTGCCGCTTAAGATGGGAACGGTTTTATTAGTGATCCCCCTGTGGATTCGCCCATCCCCATCCAGGATATCAGGCCCCACAATATCAGGCAACAATCGGCCCAGGCTGATTCCCAGGACCGCGGTCGTATTCGCGATTAAGCCTAACGGAAGTTCCTTATTAACAATCATTACGGTTTTATGCATGTTCTCCTCCCGGAATTTCATTGATTAAGGTTCAATTTTACCCTATCGGTTATTAACATTCAGTCTGCAGATCACTCTTTTTGTTCCTCCTTTGTACAAGCATAGCAAACCACTCCTTGCGCTGTATTGTAAAAAATTGACGCCACCATGACACTGAGGGACGACACTTGGGGACGTTCCTTTTTTGGCAGCTTTTTCCCCTATCACGCTGAGTGCTATCCCGGTAGCTCCCTCTATTTGGCTAAGAGACGAATGCCCGATCTAAGTAATGAAAATAGCGGGCTATTCTGCCCGCTATGGATACTTTAGCTGCTTAAGAGGAAATCACACCGCTTCCCTTCCGCCTAGCGCTGCTGCAGGAAGGCCATAAACTCCTGGTGGATCTGGCTGCAGTCCCGCAAGCCCTGCTTGTAGGCGATTTCCGCCGCCTGGCCCGACTCCAGGGCGGTGAACGACTCGTAATCCATGACCAGCTCCAGCAATTCCGGATACTGGTCCGCCAGTTCCCCGGCCAGGGCCAGCAGCCGGTCCAGGGTGGCGCCGACCTGGCTGACCGTCTTGCTGTAGTCGGCATCGTTGGTGCCGGCCAGCTTGAGGATATTGTCCACCCGGACAAAGATATACCGATTAAAGGCCTCGGTTAAGATGCTTTGCAGCATCAGCCGGTCATCCGGCTCGGCCCCGGGCGGCTGCGGCGCCCGGTTCCGCTCTGCCGGCAGGAAGGAAGCCAGCCCCGGACAAAAAGCCGCGCCGGCTGCCGTTGATTGATCAGACATAGTTATACCCCCTATATTCAGGCTGCGGCCGGTATGGCCGTCAGCTTATTTTACAGGGGGAAATTAAAAAGAACGCAGGCAAAGGTTTTATCCCCTACACATGCGTTCTGTTGCGATAGCTGTTAAAATACTCAACGCTAATAAGCCGGCAGATCCGGCCGAAACAACAAGGGCGGTCGCAAACCGGTATTCCCGGTTGGCCCCGCTGCTGCTCCTTAGCGGCTGAGGATAGTTCGAATCATTTGCTGCGTCCGGTCGCACTCACAGCCCGGCGTCGCCGGCGGCAACGGCTATTAACCCGACGCTCCCCGCTTGTGCGGCGGCGGAAGCGCGGTGTATAATAGATATGTCGTCGTGGACAGCTTGGCTGTTACGTGTAGGTGTCACGGCACCTTGCGCGGGCCTGGAAGTGCTGGTAACACTTTCAGGTCACGGCGACTCTTTTTAATTCCCACCTATTTCTAATTATAGCCTGTCTGCAGCAAAATGCAAGTACAGATGAGAGGCCGGCCGGGAGTTTCTAAGTGACATTTAGGGCCTGGGGGAAATTGTTCCTTTTCTTGCTCTTAGAAAGTAGACAGCAGTTTTTCCAGGTTTTTCGTAATCTCCGCGTCGGTAAAGCAGTATCTCAGGCCGGTGAAATTACCCCTGAGCTTTGCTACCTCTTCCTTGACGTTTTTATTCTTCAGCACGACGTCTGCTATATATTCGGCCGTCTGGGCAAATTCGCTGTAGCCAAAGCCGAATCTGGTCATTTCGGCAACGCCAAGGCGGATGGCGCCGGCAGCCGAGAAGCCTTCTTCTTCGGGCGCCGCCTGATAGTTGACGATGATATTGTTGTTCTCCAGCCTGTTCGCTATTTCCGGCCCGGTGCCATAGCCCACCCTGACAATGACCTGATGCGTCTCGGTGTAAGACAGGGAAGGGTCGCCGGCGACATCCAGGCCGGCCTGCTTCAGGCATTTGGCAAAATACTTGGCATTTTGGATTACATGCTGCTGGTATTCATCTTTGAAGCTGTTCATTTCATAGGCGGCCATCAACAGCCCCAGCATAGTACCCAGGTGGTGGTTGCTTACGCTGCCGGGAAACACCCTGGTTTCGATGGTTTCCCATAAGCCGAATTTATACTCATCCTTATCGTAATTGCCGGCAATAAGGCCCCTTTGGGGGCCGAAGAAGGTCTTATGGGTGGAACCTGTGACAATTTCCGCGCCTTCGGCAAAGGGATTCTGGAAGTAATCGCCGGCCAGGCCAAGGACGTGAGCCATGTCATACATGATTACGGCATTGCTGTTCTGGTCATCGATGAACTGTCGGATTTCCCGCACCGGTTCTTTATGCAACACCATGCTCTTGCCGAAAATGATCAGTTCCGGCTTATATTTGTCGATGACTTTTTTCGTTGCCTCCACATCGATTTTGAAACTGTTATCCTGTTCTACCGGGAAACTGACAACGGCGTTTTTCTCGGTGACAGGATCAACAGCGATGTAGTCGTGCAAAGCGCCCATCGGCTGGGCACTCAGGTGCCCGCCCCTGATGATGTGATTGTTCAGTACATAGCCCAGACGGGAAGGGTCCTGTTTTCTGTTTACCCGGTTTTTAAAATCCATAAGGGCACTAAACACGGCCATGTTGGCCATCTGACCGCTGACAACCCTTGTTTCCACCACTGTACAATTGAGGTATTTTCTCAGTTCTGCCATTAATAGCTGTTCGATCTCGTTAATGAAACCGGTGCCTTGATAATAGAAAACATCATAGTCATAGAACGATTTCGTTTTCTTGTGCTCGGCATACCGGCAGGCAGGGTCCAGCACCGACAACAGTCTGACAGCGGCCGAAGGGGTCTGCTCGGAGGGAATCAGGTTAATGGTTGCCTGCTGCCGCCAGAGGGTATTGCGGCAGCTTTTTTCGATCAGCTGCAACGCTTTGGTCTTGTAGTCGGCCGGACTGGCGAAGGTGCCGCCGGCCTCCACGCCATAAATAATCGGCCTGGCCAAGGGCGGAGCATCGCTTTTGAGGTGATAGGGCGTAACAACAGCCTGCACCCTGTTGCCTCTGATCTCTACCGCCACCTTGTCGTTCACTTCCACATCGCCGTTAAGCAGGGCCAGGCCGATGGCTCTTGTTGCTTTCTCCCCGGTAATTTTGCTTGCCAGCCCATAGCCTTCGGTCTTTAAATAAGGCACCATGGTGGCGCTTGTTATATAGCCGATTTCCTTATCCCCCCGGAAAACCTTGCAGCCGGCCCTGGCCACCCCTTTCTCAAGCAAAGCAATTGGTTTTATAATTCTGGCCAAAGCCGCCAAGCCGGCATAATCTCTCACCATGATTTTTTTATAACCTTCATATTGCTTGGCCAAAGCTTCCCTGCCGCTATAATCGCCTTTGACTGCCGCAAAGCTAACGGCAAATTTAGCCAAGGGGCAGGCGAAGACCGGGATTTCCCTGCCGTCAGGCCCCAGGCCCAGCTCATGTCCATACAGAGGCAGCCCGGCTTCGAGCCTGAGTGTATCCCTGGCGCCCAGGCCGATAGGCATGGCCCCGTACGCCAGCAACTTCTCCCAAACAGCGGCGGCTGCAGAGGCGTTAATAAACAATTCGAAGCCTAAGGGCTCGCCGGTATAACCCGTCCTGGCAACAAGCACTTCTTGCCTGTCGATTTTTAGAATCTCCAGGGCGTTCTTTACCGGTTCCATAAGCGAAATGCTGCCGGTCAGGTTACTGAGAATATTCTTTGAATCCGGTCCCTGCAGGGAGATCATTGCCAGCGCGCCGGACTTATCGGTAATCGTTGCGTCAAAATTGGCTATTTCCCGCTGCAGGTGTTCCCAATCCTTCGCCGCGTTGGCCGCATTGACAACAAGCAAATACTCATCCTCATAAAAGCGGTAAAGATACGCATCATCCACCGCGCCGCCGTTCTCGTTCGCAATTATGGTATACTGCGCCTGCTTAAGGTCAAGGGCCAACACATTATTTGTTAAAACATACTGGAGAAATTGTACGGCTTCCCTACCGGCGATAACGAATCTGCCCATGTGGGACACATCAAATAGGCCGGCCTTTTTTCTGGTATAAAGGTGTTCCTCAATGATCCCCGCTTTATAATTGATCGGCATTTCCCAGCCGCCGAAATCCACCAGCTTGGCCCCTGCTTTTAGGTGATTGTCATACAGTACGGTCCTTTTTAACGCTGTCATATTATCAACCTCCATCATTTTCCTGAAGAAATCCGGCGATGAACTCCGCGTTTTTTTTATACCCAAACAACTGCTAAACATGGTAAATATTGGGGTATTAGGTGAAAATATTCTCCTTCCAAGAAATAAAATCCTTTATCCGGATAAGCAAAATTCTTCACTATCTCAAGCCTATCCAATTCTTTTCAGAATACCTTTTACCTAGCAGGAAAATAAAACCAAGCAGGGGAAATAATCCAGTAAAACTATACCTGCCAGGAGGATATCCATGTTTAATAGACCGCAGCGCTCAGGAATAGAGCTTACAGCTAAGACGTTTAGACTTTTTGTACTAGCTGCGACTTTTCTGTTCCTGACTATCGCTTCCACGGTGAGTGCCGCATCACGGTTAAGTCCATATGAACAAGTTATCGCCGGCTGCAGCCAAATCATGGCGATAGATCCCAACCACGCTAACGCCGCCGGTAGTAGAGGGGCTGCCTTAGAGATTTCCGGCCGCAATCAGGAAGCCATGACTGCTTACCGGCAGTACACGCGAACGGATGACAGCCCCTCACTTGCCGACATCGTTAGAGACACTATCATAAGACTCCGGGGCGGGGATTCACCGCCGCCGGCAACAAAGGCAGAGCAACAACCAGCCAGAGACTATTTTAGCTTTATCGCCTTGGCCGCAACAGACAAAACCGATTATTATCTGGAGACGGCAACATTAACGGTGACCAAAGATGAAAACAACCGAATCTATTATAATACCTGGTTACTGGCTGAAAATAAGCAGGAAATGCAGGAACTGAATATTATCACAAACCAGTATGAGCCGGCAAAACGCACCATCTATCGCATAATTTTTATTATAGATGCCGGCAAAAAATCAGCCCAGCTCTGCAGTTCCACATCATATACCCAAAATGGCAGGCTAATTAATACCTACCAACCGCTGGAAACAAAGATTTTTGCTATTAAGGATCAGACGCTAATGGCTGTATGGTGTAAAAAGACCGAGGAATATATAGCAAAAATGCGTATTAAGCCCCTTGCCGTTCCTAATGAAAAATATCTGCCTGTGACCAAACAGGGATTTTTTGATCTGATCGAGGCCAGAGGCTATAAAATAAATCAGCCCGATGAGGTCCATACGTATAATGCCTTCAACGGGAGTAACTATACTGCTTTCACATCTCCCTATAGCTTCCGTGGCCAAATGATTGAAAAAGAAATTCATCTTTCGGTAGCGGGAGATGATAAGGATTATTTAAAGATGGCCCATATGCAATTCGCGCTGCCCGGACCAAACTATGAGCAAGCACCAAAGAAGTTTAATTTGCCGTCTAAGGAAAAATTGAATTTATTTTATATGCTGTTGCAAGTTTTATTTCCTGACTGGCCAAAAGAAGAGTCGAAGAAATGGATAGATACGTCAATTGCCACCATGAATCAGAAAAATACGTTAATGTTTATCTATCTGCATAAAGGTAAGGAATATATAATGATATCCCGCCAGCCGGTGCAGGGAGATGAGGTAGTCCAATATGTGCTGGAGGTTTCACAAAAGCAGCCAGGCATCGTAAATCCCTTTTATCCTTATCATGAAAGGAATCGTACTATTTCTGTATACGAGGAAGGGGACATATTGACAAATAACAAATAAAGGTCTCAGCCCAGTTATATAACAAGGTGTCCCGAAGCTCACTACAGCTCCGAGACACCTTTTATTGATTCTGCATTTGGGTGACTTGCACCATTAAAAACGTCATGAAGTTTTCAATTCTCACTTTATAGCATAAGGTGAAAGGGATAATGCGGGTATTTAGAGAAAGGGAATTTATGGTCACAAAATGATGGAGGGATCTATATGCAAAAAAATTTACTAAAGGGTTTAATCGGGGTTATACTTAGTGCATTTTTACTTTTCAGTTATAGTGCCAGTGTTGAGGCGGCGCTATATACCAGAGCTTTAACGGAGAATACAAGAATAACGCCGGCTGGGGTTATAGTGACAACCTGGTCTAATATCCCTAAGTTTAAGAAAGGAACCATTGTTACGGTTAACGAGTATGGTGAGGTTTTTGAAGGCACATTAGCCGAAGATGTAAGCCTGCCCTATGAAACCGGGACATCTCAGGCTGCGGTCGGGACAGCGGCCCCACCTGTTCCCTTCTATATTTACTCTTATACAACCAAGGAACCAACAAACAGGGTTCTTCCATTTAAGGGCGGCACAACAGTTACATTCAATGCTAAGGGTGAAGTTATTAATGGTACAATAAAGAGTTCTAAAGAGAGTATCACCCTAAATCAAACAAATCAAATATTTGTATCTAAGGGCGAAATAAGGTTTCATAAAAACGGCATGGTAGCAACGTGTAATTTGGCCAGTGATTCCTATCTGCGACCGGTCGGGTGGCTGCAAATTTTAACTGAAAATTATACGGATAACTCGGCTTGCTCGGGGCTTGTTGAATTTAAGGCCGGCAAAGCAATTATTCTAAATGAGAAAGGCGAAGTACTCAAGGGCACATTAAACAAAAATGCCAAGCTGCTGTCAGCCGGCGGTATTAAGGTTTATGAAGCTGGTACTACGGTAGAATTTGATGATAAAGGCCTTGTTGTAAAGGCTGCGAATGTGGCAAGCGAGGCAAGTTAACTGTCAAAGCTAAGCAATTAGAAGGTAAAAACTACCTTAGCAGCATATTCCAACTACCATTTATAATAAATTAAGATGTCTTGCAGCTTAATACAAGCTCCAAGACATCTTTTCATTTATTTCGCATTTTGATGAACTGCGCCATTGGTCTTACGTCTTCGGCCATGGCTTGCTCACCCCGCCTAATCGCTTCGCTGACCATCGCACCGACTTCACCGGTGGTTACGTCGCTCCAATGAGATGAATGTGAATAACTTTTTGTGCTATTGAAATCCTGCCTGTTTCCGGCACTATTACTCGAACTGGGTGTAGAGAAAATAGTAGCCGAGATAAAAACGAGTATAAACGCTCTGCCAAGGACCAAATCCCTTTGGCAAATCTCTCTAAGGGGCTCCCATCCGAAGAATATGGACAATAGTGTTTTTTGAAGTCACAACCTAGGAAATAAAGGTTTTTTAATTATTTTGTTGGAAATTTATACGAAACTTTTTTGAAATAAATTCGTCTAATTTATAGGTCGAAAGGAGAAACAAAAATGTCTGATAATTCCAGGATGCTTAAATTTGAGAGTATTATTGCAAATCATCAACAATATATTTTTAATTTAGCCTTTCGTTTATGTAGTAATAGTGAAGATGCAGATGATTTAACTCAAGATACATTCTTAAAGGCTATAGAGAACTACGATCAGTTTCGTGGTGAAGCAAATATTCGGACATGGCTAAGCAGGATTACCATAAATAAATTCCTCGATTCGAAACGCAAGGAAAGACCACACGAGTCTATTAATCTTGGTATAATACCATGTCCTGTCGGTGATCCTGAAAGGATTATCGTTCGGAAAGAACTGCAATGGTGTATTCAGCAGTGTTTTACTGCATCACCTTCCGGAACCGCATAAAGTAGTCGTAGTTCTCCGCGATATTTATGGTTATAGTTACAAAGAAATAGCCGAGATTTTGCACATTTCCACAGGAGCTGTCAAATCCCGTTTACATAGAGGCAGACTGTATTTTTACAATCACTTACTTAAGTCGGGCTGTATAAGCTTTGTAAAAGATTATACATGTTATTGCGAAGGGGCGAGGAAGTATGCACTGCAAATGGGCTAGATTGTTGTTAAGTCATTATATCGAACGAGGATTAGATCAGAAAAGGAGGAAAAGGTTAGCTCAGCATCTTCATACATGCGCTGCATGCCAAAAAGAAAAGGATAGGTTAACTGCGGCGGTGCAGATCATCCGTAAAATGGAAGATGTTGAACTGCCAAGAGATTATGTGGAGGCGGTACGCATCCGTTTAGAAAACGCTTGAATATATTCACTTAATATCTCTCGGGTTGTAATATTCAAATTTAGGGAGGCTATTTTATGAAGTTCGATGGTAAAGACGAATGGTTGGAAGAACGCTTGGAACGATTCGATGGCTGGATAAGAGAAGGGAAGATACCAACATCGTCAAAAGTCATTCCCACACGAGCTTCTTTGTCCGGTCAGCAATGGGTACTGCCAACCCAACAGGTACTTGAGATACTACGAAATTCCAGATCGTTTGCTTTGGCGAACTGTTTATGTCGGACGCGTTACAAGCGTTGCAATCATCCACTGGAAGTTTGCCTATATACAAATGATGTTGCCGATTCGATGGTTGCTGAGGGGAAAGCGCGGAGAGCTACCTTAGCCGAAGCCAAGGAACGGCTAAAATTAGCGAACGAACACAGGTTAGTACATCTTACCTTTTATAAACCCGATCAGTTTGTCTATGCCTTGTGTAGTTGCTGTGAATGCTGTTGCCATGACATTCAATTCATGAAAAAATATCAACGGCCCGATTTAATCTCGCATGCTGACTACGTAGTAGAAGTAGACTCCGATACCTGTATTCAGTGTGGCGAGTGTGTCAAACGCTGTATGTTCGGTGCGCAGGAAAGCGACGAAAAAACAGTAATTTTTTACCAAAACAAATGTTACGGTTGTGGACTGTGTGTTACCACCTGCCCGACGAATGCTTTAAAAATGAAGCTTCGCATAAATAAGTAACGCTATTTAAAGGTCTTAATGTTTGGCCTGAATGTTGTAAATACCATTTTATTAACGGGTGGCAGCGACTCCAGCACCGCAGCAAATAATAAAGATCTTCTATTAAAAACATACGAAGCTGGAAAAGCAGTTTAGTTGTCGCTTACGGTTTGTCGCCAAAGCATATTGCGTGAGGCGGTAACAATCTGACTACCGCGTTGGAGGCAAACTTCATAAATATTGATTCCAATTCACTGCATGCCCTGACCGGCACCGGCTCAATTCGCCGTATTCTTCGGTATTTTTATAATCGTCCTGTAGCCTATAACGTATGGTTATAAAGGCTTAAAATAACGCCCGGAACATCACTGTTCCGGGCATTCGGCTTATTCTGCATTCTGATGTGCTGCGCCATTTGCTTTAGCTTCTTCCGCCATGGCCTGCTCACCGCGTTTAATCGCTTCTCTGACCATCGAACCGACTTCACCGGTGGTTACGTCGCTCCAGTCATGATCCTCCACTTTCTCACCAAAACCAAGATCATGCGCCAATTTATATTTCGTTTCTTCTGACATAAGTTTGCCCATACCCAGCCACCTCCATGTTTAAATTCAGGAAGCCTGTAATTAGTATTGGCGGTTAGGAAAAACCTATTCAATTGCAATCAGGCTGTCATCAGTACAGGCAGACAGTTCCAGTCAGGTAGATAATGGTTATGGTCGCAGCTTAAAATCAACCGCTATAACCGAGTTGTACGGAAATACTGTTGGCTGTTGCTTTAATTAAAGGCACAAATTCAGCCATCACCGCATCGGACAGCCTGAGGGACGGACCGGCCACACTGATAGCCGCTTTTACAGCGCGGGAGTGATTAAATACCGGCGCCGCCACACCGCGGATGCCCGGGAGATAGTATTCATCATCAATAGAATAGCCCCGGTTCCTGACCACTGCCAGCTGGTCCCTGATTACAGACAAATCAACTACCGTTTTATCCGTATATTTTAGAAACTGGCCTTGCCGCCCGGACTCAGCCAGTAAGGCATTCAGGGTTTCCGTATCCAGATAAGCAAGAATAGCTAACCCCAACGCGGTGCAGTAAGCCGGAAAGCGTGTCCCGATGTCCAGGCCCATCCGCAACGGCTCACGGCTCTCAATCCGGTCAATGTAGATCACCTGATTAAAATCCAATACCGCCAGATTTACCGTCTCTTTTGTGGCCCCGGCCAGCTGCTCCAAATAGGGACGGGCCGTCTTGCGAATGCCGATATGGTTCACCATGCGGTTACCCAGTTCAAACAGCTTAAAACTCAGTTTATATTTTTCGCTGGCGGTCTGCTCTACATAGCCATGAATGCGCAGGGTGGTAATAATGCGATGGACCGTACCTTTGCCCCAGCCGAGCTCTCTGCTTAATTCACTGATCCCCATTGCTTCCGCCTGGCTTAAGGTCTCTAAGATTTTCAATGCTTTTTCTACTGAATGTACTGCGGTAACAGCTTCGCTCATAAGGCCCACTTCAGCGCTGGGGTTGCCGCTTGCCGCGCTTTTCGATTGCCCTGACCAGGTTAGTCAGGGTTTCATTAACCGGGGTGGAAATACCCAGTTTTGCGCCTTCGGCCACAATCGCCCCATTGATGGCAAGCACCTCAGTCCTCAAGCCCCGCTCTACATCCTGCCTCATAGAAGCCTTATTGTCATAAGTGGAACGGCAAATGGCCCTGACATGCTCCAAAATATCAGCCACCATAAAGGTAATCCCTTTCGCCTTGGCCACGGCAGCACCTTCCTGTACCACCGCCGCCTGGAGGCGCTCTGTTTCTTCATATTCCAACAGCTGGCCATTGGTCAGCATCGTAATGGCGGCCAGGGCGTTTATTCCCACATTGACTAACAGCTTCGTCCAGATCAGGCTGTCAACATTCCGGCTGACATGCATTTCCACGCCGGCTTTAGCAAAGGTGTCAACCACTTGCTGCAGCCGGGGGGTTAGCGTCCCATTCAGTTCGCCGATGGAGATCGAGCCTGTTGGGCTGGGTTTAATGATGCCCGGTCCTACTACCGTGCAGCCAAAGGCAGTCGTACCGGCCAGGATACGGTTAGCCCCCAAAATGGCGGCAATGGTTTCCACATTGCCTACCCCATTCTGAACAGTGAGTATGATTGTGTCCTGGCCGATAATTTTCAGGCAGTCCCGCGCCGCCTGTTCGTTATCATAAGCCTTAACGGCGAACAGCACCAGCGCCGGTGTGCCGGCGTCCTCAATACGGTTAACCGCTCTGACCGGCAACACCTCAACGCCGCCCTGGCGGACAATTGTCAGGCCATTAGCCTGCATAGCCGCAATGTGTTCTGTATTAATATCAACAAAGGTTACCTCTTCACCGCTTTTGTGCAGCAATGCCCCGAATAAACCGCCAATTGCACCGGAACCAACCACGGCAATCTGCATAATAAGCACCTCCCCGGCAATTTTATCATTGCTGTGTCCCCTGCGCCACACCAAATCCCCGGCCAGGGTCAGCCGCCGCTGAATCAGGCGGCGGTATTGCCGTCTTGCCCAGGCTTATTCGCCCAATAACCGGCCAGGATTGAGCCGGTAAAATTATGCCAGACGCTGAATATGGCCCCGGGAACGGCAGCGAGCGGCTCTAAATGGGCTAGCGCCAATACTACGGCAAGCCCGGACATTTCAATGCCAATTTCAAAAGTAATCGCTCTGGCCTGCCGCTCGCCCATGCCGAGAGCCTTGGAGGCCCCATAGCCCAGGGCCAGGCCCAGCCCGTTGTGCAGGGCAACGGCAATGAAGGCAATAACCGCTACGGTAGCCAGCTTGGCGGCACTTAAGGCAACCACGATGGCAATGGCCCAGATAATGGCAATGACCGAAATAACAGGCACGATTTTCATTATCCGGTTCACAAACGAATTAAACAGCCCGCGCAGCACCATACCGATTATCACCGGCAGCAAAACAATCTTGACGACATCCAGAAACATGGCCATGGCATTAACCTGCACCTCCGCCCCGGCCAGCAGCAAAAATGTTGCGGGCAGCAGCAGCGGCGCCAGAATGGTATTAAAGCTGGATACGGTAACCGATAAGGCCGTATCTGCTTTGGCCAAAAAACTCATTACATTGGAGGCGGTGCCGCTGGGACAGCAGCCGACCAGGATCAAGCCGGCCGCCAAAGCCGGCGGCAACCCCAGCAATTTAGCCACGCCAAAGCCGACTAAAGGCATAATGAGGTATCTGAGCACAATACCAATGATGACGTCTTTGGGCCTGGACAATACCAGCTTGAAATCTTCAACCGACATCGACAGCCCCATCCCCAGCATGATCGTGCCAAGTAAATAAGTGACCAGATACCCCTGTGTTTTTAATGAATCAGGAAACAGAAACGCCAGTCCGGAGAACAGGATAAGCCATAAAGGAAACAGCTTGGTAATTGCCATAGCAATTTTTTCTAACAGCGCCATTTAAGATCCCTCCGTTTTTCATTACCCAACTGGAGTAGAGTTACAGCACCTGTAGTCCGCCCTAACAGCGGTTACATTGTCTATTAATACAAACGCTTCAAATCCTCCTCTTTCATGCCAAAAGAATGTTCCGGCCCGGGAAATACTCCGTCCTGTGTTTCCTGATAAAAACTGTTCAGGGCCTCTACCATCTGTTTGTTAAGCTGGGCGTATTGCTTGACCATTTTGGGCACAAAACGGTCAAACATGCCCAATAGATCCTGAGTAACCAGCACCTGGGCATCGCAATGCGGTCCGGCCCCGATACCCATTGTAGGAATGGCCAGCTGTTCAGTAATCAGTTTGGCTACAGGAGCAGGGATGCACTCCAGTACGATAGCGAACGCACCGGCCTGTTCAAGCGCTTTGGCATCTTCCAGCAGTTGTTTGGCCGCTTCGGCATCTTTGCCCTGGACCTTAAACCCGCCTAACTGGCCGGCGGTTTGCGGCGTTAAACCAATATGGCCCATTACCGGAATGCCGCCATTGACCATTGCGGCCACGATGGGGGCAACATTCTTGCCGCCTTCCAGCTTAATGGCATCGGCGCCGCCTTCTTTCATAATCCGGTTGGCATTGCGGATGGCATCTTCAACCCCTGTGTTGTAAGAGCCAAAAGGCATATCCCCGACAACAAAAGTATTGGGCGCCCCCCTGACTACCGGCTTGGTGTGATGAATAATATCATCCATGGTGACCGGCACGGTACTGTCATACCCCAACACGGTCATGCCCAGCGAATCACCTACCAGGATCATTTCAATCGGTGTTTTCTCGATTACCGAAGCCAGTAAAACATCATAGGCCGTAATCATGGTAAACTTCTTGGTTTTGCCTTTCATTTCCCGGCATTGGGGAATTGTCATTTTTACCTTGCCCATTATACAAACCTCTCCTTAAAATAAATTTATTATTTGTCTCGCTTAGGCGAAACACCGCTGCTAAAAGAATATATATGCCCGATAAGTGTTCATTATTTCGGAACACCCGTTTCGATATTTTAATTTATAAAATGACCTGGCTTAGCCAAGTGGAAAAAGGAATATTGCAGTTTGTTAAAATATGTATTATTTTGTCTTTTATGTAAATTTTATAGCTTTCGCTATATTCTGTCAATAGCCTTTACTGGTTCTTTACCAATAAGGCCGATAAAGCAGGCCCCGGCGCCTTGGCCGCAACGCCAAAACAGTCCGCGCCACTTTTTTGTGGGCGGACTGTTTCTGTAACAGACTCACAGCTACGCTATATGCGACTTGTAGATTTTATCGCCGCAGCCGTAAAGCATTTATTTGATTTCGCCAAGAGTTTCGACCAACTGCAGCACATCACCGTCAAAACTAAGTTTTTTCGTATCATAGATCCAAACGGAATCATTGGCTTCCGTACGGAGCGGTTGGCCCCAGCTAAGCTCAACCTGGCCTTTGGTCATGCCGGCTTCGACACTCCCGTTCTGAATCTTGCCCCATAATTCGTACGACCCGCCCAGACTTACCCTGGGATCTTCCATAAACAGGCCATTCTGCCAGGGCCGGGATTCGGTCCAGGCCTGAGCAGGCATATTAGTCCAGCTGTAGGCGATGGGTAAGACTGCTTTTTCTCCCTTAATGTCAACAATCAGCCAAACAGGTTCCTGCGACTGATTGCCGGCATATACATCAACCACGGTAACCGGGGCACCAATATCAGTGGCTACAGACTTTGGCACCATATCCCCGCCAGGAACATATAGCCCTGTCAATTCTCTGAATTTCGGATAAATGGTTTTTCCCAGAAACTGCTTCCGGGCATTTTCCAGGTCTGAAGCCAGAACAAGACCTTCCAGCTGTCCGCGCATCGTGCGGCCCAGCAGTTTTTCGCCGGTATCCCTGACAGTCATGCTAACCATATACTCCTGCTGATTATCGCCGGCGGCAAACGGTACGACTGCCGTGATGATTACCTGTTTGCCAGCATGCCCGGCATAGGGAATGCGGACCGAGCGGTCGCCGCCAAACCCTTTGTCAGCCTGGGCGGCGGGAAAAAGCTCATAGCCGGCTGCCTGCTTATCAGCAGGCAAGGCAAGAAAGGTAAAGACCTGGCCTTGCCATTCTTCGACTTTTATATCTGCCGGCGGTGTTGCCGCCGCAGCCGCTGCCCACGCCGGAGCGGCAGTGCCCAGCCCCAGCAGCAGACTCAGAACCAGTAATAAACGCAAGCTCACTGTCTTCAATTCTGATTACCCCCTAAATGTAAATTTTTCCTGACCGTAACTGGGGATGATTAATGAATGCCTTTGTTTTCCCGGAGAAGGAAACTACCGCGACCTTTTGCCGCTAAAGCCCTGCGCCTTATACCGGGTTTGTCCTTAACAGTCGCAGCAAGCTGATAGGATCAGCAGTTTTTTCATACACCGTATTATAATTCATATAACAAAATTCGTCAAATAATTATTTTCCTTTAGTATTTATTGCCTTTACTATTTATACCATTAAAACAGGCCGCAGCGGTATAATAGAAAAAACTGACGGGCCGCGGACTGAAGCGGCACGCCAGTTTTGTCGCCTATAACACCCGGACTTTATATTCGCGCAGCCAGTGATCAGCCTGGATCAGATAGGCGAACAGCTGCGGTCCGCTCATCAACTGGCCAAACCAGGGAATATTGGCAGCAGACAAATCAGCCCGGGCAATCTCTTGGAGTTTATCAATGTCCAGCAGGGCCCGCAGCGGGGATGCCGGATCCTGGAAAATGGCCAGCGCCTCCTGGACAACAACCTTGGTATAGGCCGGATTGTGGGTTTTCGGATAAGGACTTTTTTTACGCCATAACACATCTTCCGGCAAGATCCCCTCCAAAGCGTAGCGCAGCAGGCCTTTTTCCCTGTTGTGTGCATTTTTCATGCTCCAGGGCACATTCCAGACATAATCTACAAGCCGGTGATCACAAAAAGGTACTCTAACCTCCAAACCAAAAGCCATGCTCATGCGGTCCTTCCGGTCAAGCAGGGTTGGCATAAACCGGGTAAGACTGAGGTAAAAAATTTCACGCATCCTGGCGGAACGGGCGTCTTCACCCGGCAGGCGCGGCACTTCGGCCAGGGCATCACTGTAACGCTGGGCCACATATTCAGCCGGCTTTATCCGGGCCTGGATTTCCGGTTTTAACCAGGGAATACGGATTTCCGGCCGCGGCGACCAGGGGAAGGTCGTGGCATTGATCATATCTTCTCTTTGAAACCAGGGGTAGCCCCCAAAAACCTCATCGGCACACTCGCCGGACAAGGCGACAGTGGCCCCTTTTTTGATCTCCCGGCAAAATAAATAGAGCGAGGTATCAATATCAGCCATGCCCGGCAAATCGCGGACAAGTGCCGCCGGTCTGAGGCTTGCGGCCAATTCCGGCGTATCTAAGAGTATATTGTGGTGAATTGTGTCAAAATACTCTGCTACCCGGGTAACAAAAGGCCCGTCCGGATTAGGCTGAAAGCTGTTGGCCTTAAAATACAAATCATTATCAACATAATCCACTGAATAAGTATGCAGACTCCCTAGGCCCGATCTTTTATGCGCCATGGCGGCCAGGGCCGTGAGCGCACTGGAGTCCAGCCCGCCGGAAAGCAGTGTGCATATGGGCACATCGGATACCAGCTGGCGCTCGGCCGTATCGATGAGCAATTCCCGTACCTTGGCTTTGGTATTGTCGAAACTGTCCGGGTGCGGCTGCGATTGCAGTTTCCAATATTGGCTGACCCGCTTGCCCTGACGGTTATAAGTCAGGCAATGGCCCGGCTTCAGTTCTTTGACATTGCGAAACACACCATGGCCGGGGGTCCGGGCCGGCCCGAGCATGAAAACCTCGGCTAAGCCTTCGCCATCAAGCTCAGGCCGCACCAGCGGATTAGCGAGCAGGGTTTTAAGTTCTGAGCCAAAAATAAAACTGCTGCCGCATTCTGTATAAAACAGAGGCTTAACCCCAATCCGGTCCCGGGCCAGAAACAGGCTCTGATTGGCCTCGTCCCAAATGGCAAAGGCATAGATGCCGTTAAACCGTTCAACACAGGCGGGCCCCCACTCGATAAACGCTACAAGCAGTACCTCCGTATCGCAGCGGGTACTGAATATATAGCCCCGGTCTTCCAGTTGCTGCTTGATTTCCAATGTATTATACAGCTCACCATTATAAGTGATGATAAATTTCTGTTCACCGCGAAACCGGATCATAGGCTGGGCCCCGCCCACAGGATCAATAACACTAAGGCGGCGATGCCCCAGTGCCGCCCGGGGTGTGATATAGGCTCCCTGCGCGTCTGGTCCGCGTGCCGCCAGGGTTTCAATCATAGCTGATAAGATGTGGCTGCTTTCTGTTAGGTCTTCCTGCCAGTCAATCCAACCAGTAATTCCGCACATGTTTTAATCATCTCCCATAAAAGAATATAGCCTGTGAACGCCCGGTTGCTATGCCGGCGTACCGCAGGCGCCTTTGCCCACTATATTTGCATGCTTATAGATATGCGTCTTAGCGAACAATTGTCACAGGCGGCAAAGAAAATATGTATGCTACGGGGGTTCAACGGATACGCTAAATTCAGGCACATCCGATTTATGCAGGGAGGAAATGATTATGGCTGAAAGCAAACAGGCTTCCGAAACAAACTTGGCCACGCCCCAGGCCCAGGCAAATCCTGCTTATCAGGAAGGGGCCGATATTGACAATGCCGCTGCCGTATATCAGGAAAGCGGGCTTGATGCCACGGAGGATTCCCTCCGGACCGAGGAGCTCAAACTGGGCAATAAGCATGCAACCAATAGTCTGGTCGCCAGAATGTTATGGGGCCATGAAGAAAAGGTTAGCCTGAATGTGCGCGTGGCGGAAGATGGAACCTTGGATTTAAATGATGATGTACGTTAAAAAACAGGCCGAATCCGGCCTGTTTTTTAGAAACAGTGACTTTTGTCACAGCGTAGACTGTTTTAATTTGTTAAAATAAGCCTAAAGATACAATCATAATGTGAGGAGGTTTATTATGAAAAAGCAATTTATAAAAAATATCGAGTTCAGCAAAGCGCACGATCTGGTTAACCTGGTCGATTATCAGCCCGGCAAGGTAGTAAGCCTTACTTTGTCACAAAACCAAGCCCTCAGTATGACCCTGTTTGCCTTTGCCCAGGGCGAAGCAATCAGCACACACTCGGCGCCCGGCGACGCCCTGGTATATATTCTTGACGGCCGGGCCGAGATCACCATTGGCGGTGAAAAAGTCACCGCCACCGCCGGTCAGGTCGTCGTTATGCCGGCCGATATCCCCCACGGCCTGGATGCGGTGGAAAACTTTAAAATGCTGTTGGTACTTGTTATGTAATTTACAGTGTTAGATCTGCCCCGAATATGCCGATCTGCTGCCCTGTGCTGTCAGTGATTGGCAGGGAGATAGTTAAACAGGGCTGATGGGATATGGACGAAACATATACCTGCGATACGTACACCTTCCCCTGGCTGGCTTGTTTAAACCATTCCCTGGTTGCGGCATTGGCAATGCCGGCCGGAGGCAGGGAAACAACAAACTGTCCGTCGGGTAAGTTTGTCCAGGCGGCCTCAAGCTCAGGATTCTGGGCTAAGAGGCCGCTCAGTATTTCTTTATGGCGATCCCTGTCCATACCTGTCACCTGTTGATCTTTTACGGTATGTTCAAGCAGGCTGCGCAGTTTTGCGATTCTGGCGTCAATTTCGGCCTGCCGGCGGCTGTCAATATCAATAAGGGTCAGCTTGCCGGTAGTGGCCACAAGCTGCTCGGCTACTTTAGCCAAAACCTCCCCCATGCCGCGGGTATCGCCCAGATGCTTATCCTGCTGACCAATGGAGCTGGTTACTGCCGTCATACGGCTGGCCGCTTCTTCAGCCATGCTGGCAATCCGGGCAAGAAAATCGGCTGCTTTCTGGGTGGCGGCAAACTGGTTTTGCCGGGCAGCGCCGGCCTCCGCCATTTTTGCCTCCACCTGGGAGCTGGCTGCTAAAATAGCCTGCAGGCTGGCATCGGCTTCCCGCATTTCCTGCGCCCCTGTGGCCACGGCGTTGGTTCCGGTTGCCGCTGCTTTTGCCGCTGCCAGCACCCCGCCGTCTATTTCGGCCAGCAGTTTATTGGCCGAATTGGCGGCAGCGGCACTGGCATCGGAAAGCTTTTGAATCTCCTGTGCCACTACGGCAAACCCACGCCCGTGCTCCCCGGCCCGGGCTGCTTCAATACTGGCGTTAAGCGCCAGCAGGTTGGTTTGCGCCGCTATACCCTGGATTGCAGTCAGAAAACTGTCGATATCCCTGGCCATTTGCGTCAAGGCGGTAATCCGTTCCCCCACTTCGGCTGAGGCCTGACGGATAGAATCCATAGCCAGCGTTACTTTGGCTGCTGCCTCATACCCCTGGGCCGCCATATTCTTGGAGGCTAAACTATCCTGATAAATATTACCGGCTACGGCGGTAATGGTTTGCGTTGCAGCCATAATATCATCAATTTGGCAGGCTGCCTGTTTGGTCGCCGCCGCTATATCCTGGGTCAGGCGGTCGGCTGTGCCGGCCTCCTGGCAGGCCTGTTCCGCGAGGCCGGCTGCCTGGCCGATGACAGCATTAACCTGGCTTACTGCTGCGGAAACCTGGCTTGCCGACACTTGTGTTTCCTGTCCGAAAGTCCTGAGCATGTCTGCTAAGGCGGCGATATTCCTCGCCAAAGGCTGTAATTGGGCCGGATATTCCGCCGGCTCAATCCTGGCAGACATATTGCCGTCTGCATATTGGGCAGTCAGCTTGCTCAGCTTATCAACCGCTTTATTTTTCCCCAACCATAATGACATAAACTCCCACTCCTGTCTATGAGCTGCAATTGCCATTTCTTTATTTTTCCAAATAAATATACTATAAAATAGATTGCCAGGGCAAGGGTAAATACAAGTAATTTAGCGTTTTGTTGGACATTGGCGCTTTTCATCTGCACTGAGTGCACTTTTTATCAACTTCCCCCATTGCTTGTCACTATGTACGCTGGCAGGTGGTTAAAAGTTGCCAATATGCCGGAGTTAGACAAAATCCCGCATCATTTCCCAGGAAATAATGCGGGATTGCCTTTATTGGGATAAAACCTGCGCCAACCGGAACAATTCAGGGTCAATCGTCTTTTTCTTGCCGACAGCATCCTCAATTGGCACTTCAACACACTGGCGGCACTGATAACCGATCATGATACTGGTCCTGCCATTCAACAGGGCCTGGACTGCAGTCTCCGCCAGGCGGCTGGCAAGCAAGCGGTCGGATACGGTCGGTGCTCCGCCCCGCTGGATGTGTCCAAGGACGGAGGCCCGCGTCTCCAGGCCGGTTTTGGCCCGGATGGACTTGCCCAGGTCAATGGCGCTGCCGGCACCTTCCGCCACGACCACAATACTATATTGCTTGCCTTTGCTTCTGGATTCTAATAATTGTTTGCAAATCTCCTCTTCCGCAAAAGGTTCTTCCGGGATAAGGATAATTTCAGCGCCGCCGGCCAGTCCGGCCGTAAGGGCAATCCAGCCGCAGGCACGCCCCATTACCTCAACCAGCATGACCCGTCCGTGGGCTGAGGCTGTATCCCGCAGCTTATTGATCGCATCAAGGGCTGTATTGACTGCGGTATCAAAACCAATGGTATAATCAGTACCCCAAATATCGTTATCAATGGTCCCGGGCAACCCCACAAACTTAATGCCCAGTTCACCAAGATGCTTGGCCCCGGTCAGCGAGCCGTCACCGCCAATAACAATCAGACCTTCGATGCCGCGATCCTTTAAATTGGCGGCTGCTTTTTGCCGGCCGGCCAGGGTCTTGAATTCCTCGCTGCGGGCTGTGCCCAAAAAAGTACCGCCTTTTTGAATAATATCGCCTACCGACCGTGAATCCAGCACTCTCATATCGCCGGCAATCATGCCGGCATAGCCGTTTTTAATCCCCCACACCTCAGTATCGCGGGCCAGGGCAACACGGACTGCCGCCCTGATGGCCGCATTCATGCCCGGACAATCGCCGCCGCTGGTTATCACTGCAATCTTGTTCATAATAACCCTGCCTTTCTTTACTTAACCCCAGTGTTAAAATATGCTATATATTCGGCAATTGCGCCCGATTGCCTGCCGGAAAATGTTAATAACCCAAAAATTTCTTGTTTACCGAAAATCCAAGCTGCTGCGCTGCTCTATCATAGCTTGTTAAATCAAAAACATGGCCACGACCGTTGCCACCGCCAGTCCGGCCAGCACCGGCAGCAAATTGCGCCTGGCAAGCTCAAAGGGGCTGACACCACAGATCGCTGCCGCCGGAATGAGCGCCCAGGGAACCAGCGTTCCGCCGCCTACCCAGATAGCGGCAATCTGTCCTAACGCGGTCAGGGTGGCAATGCCGGAACCAATGGCCGTGGCGAATAAATGGGCAATCGATCCGGCCAAGGCTATGCCGGAAAATCCTGAGCCGTCCAAACCTGTTATTGCCCCCACAATGGTCAACGTAGCGGCACCAACCCCGGGATTAAGCGGTACCAGGCCGGCGATTGCCAGACCAATATCATTTACAATCCCCTGGGAAGCGGGCGGCAGCACCTGGCCCATAATTTGATTGATGCCGGCATCACCCAAATAAAAAAAAGCGGCAATCGGGATAACCGGGCCAAAAATAGTAAAGCCGAAAGTAAAACCGTCAATGAGATATGCCGTTATTTTTTCCAGACTCTGATTCCGGTACACCAATAAAGTGATTAATACCAGAATAAATACGGCTGTGCCGCCAATGAGCGCCGTAGCGTCCCCGCCTTGCAAATCTGCCGCATACATAATTGCGACATCCAGGAAAAACAGGCCCGGCACAAGTGCGGCCAATACCTTTTTCACCTTTGCCGGCAGTATAGTGCGCAAGTCCATTCCCTGTTCTTCACCGGGCGGTGAATAACGGGTATAGGACAGGTCAGTGTTTTCACGCTGGCCGCAGTCCGCTTGCTCCTTTATATCCCGCCGCAGCAGCCAGTAGGCGGTGCCTGTGGCCACCAAACCCATGACAAATACTAAAGGGACACTGGCACTTACCACACTTTGCACAGGAATGCCGGCAGCCGTTGCCGTTAGTTTTGGAGCCCCCTGAATAACGAAATCACTCGATAAAGCAATGCCATGGCCGAACAGATTCATGGCCACGGCAACGCCTATGGCCGGCAGGCCGGCTCTTACCGCCGCCGGCAGCAGCACGGCGCCCAACAGGGCCACTGCCGGTGACGGCCAGAAGAACCAGGAAATGACCATCATGACTAAGCCTGTTACCCAATAGGCCTGAAAGGGTGTACAGATCAGGGCCGTAATCGGCGATACCATAACCTCATTAATACCTGTGACCAGCAAAATCCGGCTCATAGCGACAACGATGGAGATAATCAGAATAGTTCCCAGCAATTCGGTAATCGCATAAATAAAACTATGGAAAATACCGCTGATTGCCAGATAAACCGAGCCTTTGACAAGTAACCCGATAACAAAAATCCCGATAATGCATACTAAAGAAGTATCACGCCGCAGCAGCATTACGCCCATAATCACAACAATAAACAATAAATATACATAATGCAGTGCCGTAAGCTCTACCCCCATCGCGCTCCCCTCCGGTGCTTTATATTTTCTACAGAATATGCATAAAAGAAGAATTTAGTCATCGTGATCCTTACCGCAATAAAGATTTACAGGCTACCCAAAAATCTCCGCGGATAGTCTGCGCGGCTGCGTGTCATCCTAAATACGGGTGATATAATTGCCAAAAATAATGCTAATCCTCCTGTTGCTGCTATCGGTGCTTACGGTAACTGGCTGCGGTACTCTTAATAAACCGCAGGCCAAACCGGAAGCCGCGAAACAGCCGGCGGTGAATCAACCGTCAGCCCAGCCGGACCTGTCGGCACAGCTTAACAACAGCTTACAGCAGTTTGACGGTCAAACAGGCCTGTTTGCCAAAAATTTAAAAACAGGCCAAACCTTCAGTTTTAATGAAAATACTGTTTTCCCTACGGCGTCAACCCATAAGCTGGTGGTTGCCCTGGCTGTCTATAAATATCTGTACGCAGAAGCGGCAGCCGCAGATAAAAAGCGGTATGACGTTGGCATTAAGAACATGCTGGTAGTCAGTGACAATGAGGCTTTTTACGAGTTTCTGGACGATATTGAACAGAAAAAGCCTGATGCCCTGACCCGCGTATTGTCTGACCTCAAGCTTGTTCACACCAGGATTCACAGCCGCGAGGCCTTCAGTAAATATGGTTACCACAGCGTTACCACCCCCGGGGAAATGGCCGTCGTTTTTGAAACTATCTATAACGAAGCCTATCTTGGCAAAGAGTTCTCGTCCATCTTAAAAGAAGAGTTGTCCAAAACCATCTTTAAAGAGGAAATCCCCCGTTTCATGCACAATAGCAAAGTATTGCATAAAGTGGGTGAACTGCCCGGAGTGCAGTGTGATGTGGGAATCGTCGACGACGGCCGCGACCAGATACTGATCAGCGCCTATACGACAACCCGCAGACCGCCTCCCTATGCCAGCAATTTTATTGCCGCTATTTCCGCCAAAGCCTATAATTTGCTGCGCACCAAATAAATTGCCGCCAAACAATGCCACCCACAGGGGTGGCATTGTTTGGCATTGCTGAACTTTTCCGGCCTGGCCGGCGTAAGCCTACTCATCTTTCGGCATGGCTTAGCATATTTATCTTACAGCAGGCCTGTTGGAAATGAGGAGTGAACCATGTTTCTGCTATATGCTCTGGCCGGCGTTTTCTGCCTGGGTTTGGCCCCGTTATTTGGCAAGACGGTGTTGAACACAGTCAACCCGGTTACGGCTTTTGTCTTGCGGACAATAATTGCCGCCATTATTATCGCCGCCTGGTTTCTTAGTGCCAAAGGCTTTAATGAACTGCTGGCTGTTCCGCCCTTCCTCTGGATTGTTATTACAATTGAAGCCGTTTTGGCGGCCTTGCTTGGCGATCTGGCCTATTTTTATGCTTTAAAAGACGGCAATATTAATGAAGTGTCACTCATTATGTCCTGTGCGCCCCTGGTGACGATCAGCCTAAGCTATTTCCTGTTAAATGAGGTGATTACCGGCAGTCAGCTTATGGGCGCGGTGTTCGTAACCATTGGCTTAATACTGATTAGCCTTTGAAAGAACCAACAGCTGCTATCTCCATTACATTATGGAAATAGCAGCTGTTGGTTCTGAGCCGGTTCTAGACAGCCTGATAGCCTATCTGCAGCGCCAGCTTATTCATTTCTTCCGTGCCTTTGGGTACGCGAGCCAGCACAGCCGCCTCCAAGGCGGGAAAACTGACCGAGCCGGTAAGTTTGGCAATCGTGCCCAGGGCGACAATGTTGGCAAATAGTTCGCGCCCGCATTTTTCCCTGGCTAGTTGCGTAATAGGAACAGCATGGACCTGTTTGTAAGCAGCCGGCACCTCCCGGACAAAGGTGGTGTCAACAACCAGGATGCCCTCAGCTTTCAAGTCGGCACCATATTTGTCAAGTGCCTCCTGGGTCATGGCCAGCAGCAGATCCGGCGCCGCCACTTTGGGGTAATGAATACGGTTGTTGCTGATAATAACCTCCGATTTGCTGGAACCGCCGCGCGCTTCGGGCCCGTAGGACTGGGATTGTACTGCCTCCCGGCCGTCGGCAATGGCGGCCTCGGCGAGGATAATGCCGGCAAGGATCAGCCCTTGTCCCCCTGAACCGCTTAATCTGACCTCGATCATATTAACCACGCCCTCCCATTGCCTGTTTGATTACCTTACCATATTCTGCCGTATATTCAGGCGCTGTTTCCTGGTGAAGCACGCCGATCTTAATTTTTCCGGCCAGTTGTTCCGGCTTGAGCCTGGCAGCAGCTTCAACCGGCACGGTATGATCCCGCTGCCAGGCTAAGAGGGCGGCCGGTTTGCTCAGCTTGTTCTGCCGGCCGTAAGAAATCGGACAGCCGGTCAGCGCTTCCACTACGGCAAAACCCTCATGGGCAATCGCTTTGGCCACAAGCTCGGTAAGCTGCTTGGCATGATAAGTGGTGGAACGGGCAACAAAGGTTGCGCCCGCGCCTTTAGCCAGTTCGCTTAAATCAAAGGCCCGGTCGATATTGCCGTAAGGTGCGGTAGTCGCTCTGGCCATTTGCGGTGTCAAGGGTGAGTACTGACCACCGGTCATACCATAGATATTGTTATTATAGACAATAACGGTCAGGTCAATATTGCGTCTGGCGGCATGGATAAAATGATTGCCGCCAATGGCGGTCGCATCACCGTCCCCGGTGATTACCAGCACCTTGTGGTCAGGCTTAGCCAGCTTAATCCCGGTGGCAAACGGCAAGGCCCGGCCATGAGCGGTATGGAGGGTGTCAAAATTCAGATACCCCGAAGCCCGGGACGAACAGCCGATCCCGGACACGATTGTTGTTTTATCCTGATCAAGCCCCAGTTTATCAATGGCCCTGACAATAGCTGCGGTTACGATGCCGTTCCCGCAGCCAGGACACCAGATATGCGGCAGCTTGGGCCGGTAATACTTTGCCAATAATTGTTCCATTGCTTTCCCTCCTCCTTAATTAGCCTGGGCTCCGGTAATGGCGGCCAGCATTTCCTGCGGTGTAATGGGATCATTATTCCACTTGGCCAGGGAAACGACCTTGGCCTGTCCGGCCACGATGCGCTCAACCTCCTGCACATACTGGCCATAATTCAGTTCAGCCACAATGATAGTTTTGGCCTGTTGCGCCAACGCCTTAAGCTGCTTTGCCGGCGAGGGCCAGATGGTAATCGGCCGGAATAAACCGGCTTTAATTCCCTGACGGCGCGCCATTTCCACTGCGGCATAGGCTGTGCGGGCTGTACCGCCAAAGGCAATAACGGCAATCTCGGCATCGGCAAGCTGCACTTCTTCAAAAGTGACAAGCTCATCAGCATGATCAGTAATTTTGGTATGAAGCCGGGCAATCAATTCATGGGATGTGCTGTTGGCGCCGCTGGGAAAACCGGTATAGTCGTGGGCCAAGCCGGTAACATGAAACCGGTAGCCGTCGCCATAGGCAGGCATCGGCGGTATCCCGTCGGCCTCAGGCTTGTACGGCAGGAACTCGCCCGGCGGCAGAACCGGTTTTTTGCGGTTAACGATTTTCAGGCTGTCCGCAGACGGAATCTCAATTTTTTCCCGCATATGGCCGATAATCTCATCAAGGAGCAATACGACCGGTGTACGGTATTGTTCGGCCAGATTAAAGGCTTCTATTGTCAGACTAAAGCATTCCGGCACACTGGCAGGACTCAGGGCAATAACCCCCCGGTCCCCGTGGGAGCCCCACCGGGCTTGCATAATATCGGCCTGGGCCGGTGAAGTCGGCTGACCGGTACTGGGGCCAACCCGCTGCACATTTACAATAACACAGGGAATCTCCGCCATGGATGCATAGCCGATTAATTCCTGTTTAAGAGAAAAACCGGGACCGCTGGTTGCCGTCAAAGACTTGACGCCGGTCAAAGCCGCGCCGATCGTTGCAGCCATGCCGGCAATCTCGTCCTCCATCTGAATAAAAGTCCCGCCAACCTGGGGCAGGCGCTTTGCCAGCAACTCGGCAACCTCAGTGGACGGTGTTATCGGATAGCCGGCAAAAAACCTGGCGCCAGCGGCAAGCGCGCCTTCTGCACAAGCATGGTTCCCCTGCATAAGTACTGCTTTAGCCATAAAATACATTCCTCCGTTATCACTTATTACTTATCAGCAATGACAAAAATAGCATAATCAGGACACCGTAATTCACATTGCCCGCAAGCCACACAGTCATCAGGCTGAGCAACCTCTATTTTGGCAAGATCGTCCAGCCTCAGCACCTTCTTGGGACAAAATTCGATACATATTCCACATCCTTTACAAAACCGGGGCTTAGTTTTCAGCATCTTTTTCACTCCTTTTTATATTCAAAACAAGTCAGGCTCAGGCAGTAAACAACTTGCCGGGATTTAGCACCCCTTGCGGATCAACCGCTGCTTTCAGTTTTTGCCCCGCGGCGAAGCCGGTTTCGCCTGTTTCCCATTGCAGAAACGGCGCTTTCATATAACCGATACCGTGTTCACCGGACAGCGTACCGCCAAGCGCCAGCGCTGCTTTAAACAACTCTTCTACCGCTTGCTCGACTCGTTCCATTTCCTGGTGATTGTGCTTGTTGCTTAGAATATTGGGATGAAGATTACCGTCACCGGCATGACCGAAAATCACCATCTTCAGGTCATATTTCTGCGCGATTTCCCGCAGCCGCCGCACCATCGCCGGAATCTGGCTGCGGGGAACCGTAGCGTCTTCCGAGATTTTAGTCGGGTTGATTTTGCCGCAAGCCGGCGAAATAGCCTTGCGGGCCTGCCACAGCCTGTCACTGTCTGCCGGCGTCGCCGCTACCTGAATCTCGGTTGCGCCCCATTGCCGGCACACCTTCATGACATGTTCCGTCTGTGTGCTGATCGACACCTCGCCGCCATCCACCTCAATCAGAAGGATCGCCTCGGCCTGCACCGGCAGTCCGGCCTGAAGATAATCCTCTACCGCACAAATGGTCTGATTATCCATAATCTCCAGTGTGGTTGGAATCGTCCCCGCGGCGATCATCCCGCTGACCGTGCGGGCGGCATCGTCCAGGCTGCTGAAGATGGCCAGCAGGGTTTGCTTAGCCTGCGGTTTGTCAACAAGCCGCAGATAGGCTTTCGTCACAATCCCCAGGGTCCCCTCCGACCCGACAAAAAGCATGCCCCAGTCGGGGCCGGCCATTTCGCTGTCAAACCGGTTGCCGGCTTCAATGATGCTGCCGTCTGGCAGCACAACCTCCAGCCCTAATACATAGTCTCTGGTAATGCCGTACTTAACCCCCCGGGGCCCGCCGGCGCACTCGGCGATGTTGCCGCCGATAGTTGAAGTTTTGGCACTGGCCGGATCGGGAGGATAAAACAGGCCGGCCTGATTGACTGCGTTTACGAAATCCTCGGTAATAACCCCGGCCTCTACCACGGCCACCCGGTTGGCCGCATCAATCTCGATAATCCGGTTCAGGCGGGTTAACACAAGGCTAATGCCGCCCTTTACCGGCACGGAACCGCCTGATAAACCCGTGGCTGCGCCTCTGGCGGTTACCGGGATATTGTACCGCCCGGCCAGCCTGACAATGGCAGCGACTTCTTCGGCACTGCCGGGTTTGACGACCACATCAGGCGGAAAATCCCGGAAAGTGGCATCAAAGGAATAACAGATCCGGTCTTCCAGCTGATCCATAACATATTGCCGGCCCAGCAGGCGTTTTAATTCGGTAATGACTTGCTGCACTAAGGTTCTCCCCCCTCTTCCAGACCGTAAGCGCGGGCAATGATTTCCGCCGTGTGCACTACCTGCATGGGGCTTTGCCGCTGTCCAAGCCCGTCGGCGATATGCATCCGGCAGGCCGAACAGCCTGTGGCCAGGATAGCGGCTCCTGTTGCTTCGGCATGGTCCAGCTTCCAGTCATTAATTTTCCGGGCGACATCATAATAGGCCATGCTGAAAGTCCCGCCGGCCCCGCAGCACTTGGCCGCCGCTTTCATTTCCACAAATTCCGCCCCGGGAATAGCCGCTAACAGCTGCCGCGGTTCTTTCGCCACCCCCATGCCCCGGACAAGATGGCAGGGATCATGGTAAGTAATTTTAGCCTTTACCGCCCGCAAGTCCTGCTTGATCCCGATGTCAGCTATAAACTGGGTAATATCTTTCACTTTTCCGGCCAGCTGCTGCCAGGAATTTTTAACTGCGGGGTCTTCAATAATAAGGCCATATTCATGCTGCAAAGCCGCCCCGCAGGAGGCGCAACCGGTTATGATCGCATCATAATGGCCAGCTGCCAAAATTTTCACATTTTCTTCGGCCAGGTATCGCCCAACCCGATAGTCGCCGGAGGTAAAAGCCGGCGTGCCGCAGCAGCTTTGCCTGGCCGGCAGGACGACTTCGACATTGTGGGCCTTAAGAATCTTGACAATCGCCTCACCGGCCGCCGGATAGATATAGTTGAGCATACAGCCTGTATAAAAGCCACCCGGGCCTGGGGTGAAGCCACCCGGCTGGTTTCAGGCAGGCGGTCCCTCAGCGGCACTGTCGCTAAGGGCGGAATAATCCGCCGCTGGCTGAGTCCGGCCCCGGGCAGGGAAACCCGGGCCGTTTTGCCGCCGCCAGGGGCATTTTTAAAGACGAGATTTTGAAAAACGGCCCCGGCCCTAAGGCCCAGGTCAAACAAGCGACGATAGGTAAGCCCGGTAAAAGCCAGCTTTTTCGCCAGCGGCAAGCCGTTGGCAACGGCTAAGACCCGCCGGGCGCTTAAAAACAGTTCGTCTGTTTTCACCCCTGACGGACAACCGGTGACACAGGCTTTGCATAACAAACATTTTGACATTCTTGTTTGAAGTTCGGGAGTAAGGGCCAATTTTCCTTCACTGACTGCCTCCAGCAGCTTAACTTTCCCGCGGGCAGTGGTGTTTTCATTATCGGCCGCCTGAAAAACCGGACAAACTGAGCGGCAGGTACCGCAGCGGATGCACTTGACCAGTTGTTGCCGCCACTCAGCATACTTATTATCCATGTTGTCTCCACCTCTCTGCAGTCAGCGGTTTAATATCATTTGGGGATCAAAGGCGGCTTTGGCCCGCTGCTCAAGCACCGCCAGCGCGCCACGGCCAAACCGTCCGGCCAGGCGGTCATATTTGCCGGCGGCAATCCCCCCGGCCTGAATAACAGCCTGCCGGACCGCGTCAAGAAAACCGCACTCCGGCTCCGGCCGGGACAGGGCAATATTTAACTTACCTTCGGCCAGTTGGCCAAATAGCCCTGCTTGTAGAGCAAATTTTTCGGCTATTGCATAAAATTGGTTTATGAATTCTTCCTGACGGGTAAATGCCAATTTATATTCATCTGTTAATACAAAATTGCCGCCCTGGCCATATAACGGGGCCCATTGCGAGACCAGACGGTCATGGCTGTCGTACAGGGCGCCGCCATAGGTTTCTGCCAGGACCGTTGTCTTTTGGGCCTGTTCAGCGGTCTCTGCCGCTAAACCGTCAAACTCCATGACGACAAGCTGCCCCTGGCCACCGGCCTGATATAGGTTTTGCACACCAGGATCAATCCATAATAAGTAGGCGGGCACCAGCCGGCTCTCCCGCAGCGCCCGCATAAACGCCAACAGCTTTTCCAAACTGGCAAAGGCCGCGGCCAGCCCCCTGCGGCTCTCCGGCAAAGGCAGCAGTTTAAGCAGGAATGTTACGGTCACGCCATAATCCGTATAGGGGGCGTTAAAGAAGCGGGTAAAATCATAACCAGTCACATTTTTAACCGTTTTCCCCCCGGTTTTTAATAAGTCGCCTGTTGGTAAAACAATTTCTGAGCCCATAAGAAAATGCTTGGTAAAGCCATATTTTAAACTGGATATATTGGAGCAGCCTTCATAAAACAGCTGCCCCAGGGTCTTGTCATGATAAAACGGGGTATCTGCCGGGATAAACCGCATGCCCTGCTCCCTTAGCCGCCTGGCAAGAGTCCCAAGCCTGACCCCTGGCTGGACAGTCGCGACAAGATTAGCGGCGTCAATCTCAATAATCCGGTTTAATTCTTGCAAATCAACGGTAAGACCGTCAGCCTTGGCTTGTCGGTAAATATACAGGGGACGGCCGGCCTCAGATGAGGTCCGGAATAAATGCTGCAGCTCTTCAATAGACTGGGGTGACGTTGCATGGCTCACATTACTTCCTCCTTCAAAACCATAATCCTGCCTGCAAACGGAGAAAAGCACTCTATTGAGTGCTTTTCTCCGTTTGGCCGTGTTCCTAAAGCTGCTCATTACGCCACGCCTTAGGCGATTGGTTATTAACTTATAATAAGCTCTATATTTTCACAAAGCGGACTTTCAGTATCCCTTCAATGCCGCCAAGAAAATCGAGGGTCTCTTTCGACACTTCCGAATCCACAGTCAGCACCATCATCGCCCGCTGATCAGTTGTCTTCCGCCCCAGCTGCATAGTGGCAATATTCACTTTGCCGGCCCCCAACAAGGTGCCCATCTGTCCGACAACCCCCGGCTTATCGATGTTTTCGGCAATCAGCATATAGGGCATCGGATTGACATCAAACTCATAACCGTTGATTTCAAGGATTCTTAATTCCCCTTTGCCGAAAATTGTGCCGCTGATCGTAAACACTTTACCTTTTGACCCGACCTTAAGGGTAATCAGCGTCAGATAATTATTGACGGAGGATTCCTTGCTTTCGGTTACCGTCACCCCTCTGCTTTTGGCAATGAGGCTGGCATTCACATAATTCACCCGTTCTTTGAGCACCGGCTCGAACAGACCTTTCAATATCGCCAGGGAGATCACCGAGGTTTCCAGCGCCGCTGCCTCGCCCCGATACAGGATTTCCACCTTGTCGACTGCTTCTTTCTCCAATTGGTAATACAGTTTGCCCAGGGTCTCACCCAGCCGCAGGTAAGCCTTGATCGTATCCATATCCTGGATATGAAGGGTAGGCAGATTGACGGCATTGGGCACCATTTCTCCCCGTAAGGCGGAGATTACCTCCTGGGCCACAGTTATGCCGACATTATCCTGGGCTTCGACGGTATCAGCCCCGGCATGGGGTGTGACAATCACATTGTCAAATTCAAGCAGGGGGGACGTGGCCTGCGGTTCCCCTTCCAGGACATCGATACCGGCCCGCTTGACAACTTTAGCTTTTAGCGCCTCCATCAGCGCTTCCTCATTTACAATCCCCGCCCGGGCACAGTTGATTACCGTAAGCCCTTTTTTCGCCGCCTTAAACTGCTCCCTGCCGATCATGCCATAGGTCTCTTCTGTTTTGGGAGTGTGGACGGTCAAAATATCGCAGGCGCCCATCAGGTCTGCCAGTTTTTCTTTTTTCTCGACCCCCAGGTTTTTAAAGCGGGAATCACTGATATACGGATCATAGGCGATAATATTCATACCAAACGATTTCAGGCGGGTGGCCACCAGCGATCCGATCCGGCCCAAACCCACGATACCTGCGGTTTTTCCCTGCAGCTCCATGCCCTTTAGGCCGGAACGGTCCCATATCCGGTCTTTAAGCCGGTTATGCAGCTGCGGGATATTGCGGCAGGTGGCAAACAGCAAACCCAGGGTAAGCTCTGCCGCCGAAACCACATTCGATTCGGGCGTATTGACAACAATAATCCCCCGTTTGGTAGCGCCTTCCATATCAATATTGTCGACACCGTTGCCGGCCCGGCCCACCACCTTTAAACGGGTGGCTTTCTGATACAGCTCTTCATTGACTTTCGTATTGCTGCGCACAATCAGGGCCTCGTAATCGCCGATAACTTCCAGCAGTTCCTGGCGGCTCAGACTGGTTTTTATATCAACTACGGCCCCTTCTTCCGTGAGTTTTTCAAGTCCTTTTTGGGCTATCGGCTCAGAAACTAATACTTTCATGTTCTTACCTCCATTATTAATTGTACAATTATATCCTCACCTGAGGTCAAAAAATGCATGGTCCGGCAAAATAAAAAAAATTCTCATCCCTATAGGGACGAGAACTTTCCCGCGTTGCCACCCATGTTGCCTTACGGCCAACTTTAGCCGCTGTAATGGGCGGATCCCGTTCTGATTCTTCACCAGCCACTCCCAGGCGGAACCATGCTGTTCGGTGTAACGGCTCGCACCAACCGCCGTCTCTCTGGCCACCTTGCATTAGGCTTCCTGCTCATCATGTATGATATAAACTTGTTATCATTATAATGTGTTCGCAAGTACAAGTCAAGTGTCTTTTTCAGCAGCAGCCATTATACAGTTCCGGCATGTAATCAGGCCAAATTGGCCCAAAGTGTCCAAACCAATAGTTAAGCCCCGCCTGGCAGGCCTGGCGGCTTAACTGCCGGCAGCGGCCCCGGGCTTGATTGCCGGGACGATATAGCGGGCCGCAATCGCCAGCAGGATAATGCCGCCGCCGACCAGCGACCAAAAGCCGGGCCCTTCCCCCAGCAGCAGGAATACCCACAGGGGGTTGAGGATTGGTTCAATCATGGTAATGATGGAAGCCTCAAGGGCGGTTACATATTTGATGGCGATGGAATACAGGACATAGGCCAACCCAATTTGGACACAGCCGAGGGCAACAATAGCAGCCCAGCCGCCGGCACCGGGTGAGCCTGAAAATAGAAACGGCAGGCCGCATAAAAAGGTCAGCCCGTTGCCCAGCAGCACGGACCCGAATGGAGATCCTGCCTTTTGCAGGCGCATAGCAACAGTCATGACGGCCATAGATACCCCGCTGAGGATGGCCAGCAGATTGCCGGCCAGTCCGTCTGCTGACATTTGCTCCTGGAAAAACAGCACCATCCCGCCGGCAACAGCCCCAATTGTCGCCAGATCCCGCCAGCCGGGCCTCTCATTCAGAAAAACAGCGCCCAGAATGGCAACATAGACCGGACAGGTATATTGCAGCAAAATGGCATTAGCCGCAGTGGTCAGCTTGATAGCCGTAACAAAGGTTAGCATCATGGCAGCGTAGGCAACCCCGCCAATAACCGAAGCCTTGTTCCAGCTGACCGGCGAATGCCGGAAAGCGGCCCAGATAACCAAGGCGGCAACACCACTCCTCGCCCCGGCAATGGCCAGCGGATTCCAGTCAATCCACTTGATGCCGATGCCGCTGGTACTCAGCAGGACAGCGGTTACGGCCAGCAAAAACACCCCTTTCAGCCGTTCTGAAAGCGTAAAACTCTGCAACCAGTTCAACATAAACACCCACTCATCCAATATTCACGCGCAGCCCCCGCCCATTGCCGAACCGCAGTCCTATCGGCGCGTATTTTTCTATTATAGCATCATCAAGACCGTTTAGCAGCACGGCCAGGCTATTTTCGCACCGCAAAATTAGGCAAACCAGGCCTGGCGCAGGCGCCTGACAGCGGTAGCGATCTCCGCTGCCGGTATTTTCGAAAAATAGAGTATGATTTGGGGGAATTTTTCCTGGGACGAATCTAAATAGTAATCCTGAACAGGGGCCACACGGCAGCCATGGGCCAAGGCTTTTTCCACCAGCACTTTAGCCGTCAGCTCTGATTTGACACTGAGAATGGTATGCAGCCCTGATTCGGCATCCGCCACCTCAACCTGTTCGCCCAGTATATTTCTAATCGCATCCACCAGCAGGACGTTCTTTTCCGAATACAGCTTGCGCAGCCGGCGAATCTGCCGCTCTAAATGGCCGTCCTCCATAAATTTAGCCAAAGCAAGTTGCTCGATGGTGGAAGCGGCCTGATTATACAGGGATGAGTTTTGGCGGTACAAAGCGAGCAAGCGTTCCGGCAGCACCAGGTAGCTAATCCGTATTGACGGCGGAATCACCTTGGAAAACGAGCCCAGGTACACCACCCGGCCGGCATTATCCAGCCCTTTCAGGGCCGGTATCGGCCGTCCGAAATAACGGAATTCACTGTCATAGTCATCTTCAATAATCGTTCCGTCAACCGCCTGGGCCCATTTCAGCAGCCTTGTTCTTTTGCCAACAGGCATAATATACCCGGTGGGGAACTGATGGGAGGGGCTTAGGTACACCAGCTTGGCGCCGCTTTTAACCAGCTCCTCCATCGCAATGCCATCATGCCTCATTTTTACCGGTATAATGGAAAAGGCATGATCGGTAAAGATGCGTCTCCCGTTCTTAAAACCCGGTTCTTCAAAAGCAATGCTTTTGTGCTCAGGTTTTAGCAGGCTGCAAAGAACATTCAGGAGGTTCTGGACACCGGCGCCGACAATGATCTGGTCCGGCTGGGTATAAACACCGCGTGACTTCTGGATATATTTAGCGATCTGAGTACGCAGCTCCAGCTCGCCGCGAATATGGCCATAGCCAACAAGCCGCTCCTTATTCAAAAAGACTTTACTGATGTACCGTTTCCATAGCGAAAAATCAAACCCGTTAATATCCATCTCGCCGCTGGCAAAATCATAAACTATCCTGGCTTCCGCCGCGGGGGGAGGCTGATAGGTGGCGACGGCGGCTACTGCCGCCGTTTCCCAGCCTATATCCTCGAATTTATTTACCGTGTACCGGGAACGGTCAAAATTGCTGATATAGCCTTCACTCAGCAGCTGCTGGTAGGCTTTCTCCACCGTAATCTTGCTTACCGCCAGACTTTTCGCCAAGCCCCTGATTGACGGCAGCTTTTCCCCTTTGACAATCCGGTTTTGCTCAATGGCATTTTTGAAATGCTGGTAAAGCTGTATATATAAGGGTTCTTTGCTGTTCGGGTTAAGCATCAGCAGCTCTAACATAATATCCTCCTAAAACTGTCCCTGTTAAATATCTTAATTCTGTATATTTTAATATAACCAATTATATTTTATACTACAATTATATTTTTTTAAACCCCGGTACTTGATTTTGAAGTACCAGAATCAAAGGAGGACTTATCATGACAGTAGTTAAAGCACTTACAGTGGCTGGTTCAGATACAAGCGGCGGTGCCGGCCTCCAGGCCGACCTGAAAACTTTTCAGGAGTTTGGGATTTACGGCATGACCGCCCTCACAGTGGTTGTCGCGCAAAACCCGCATAATAACTGGGCCCATGATGTGTATCCCCTGCCGCTCGCGGCGTTAGAGGCCCAGTTGGAAACCGTACTGGCCGGTATTGGCGTCGACGCCCTGAAAACAGGGATGCTGGCCTCCAGCGAGGTCATTGAGCTTGTTGCCAAAAAAATCGACCAGTACCAGGTTAAGAATATAGTGATTGATCCGGTCATGGTCTGTAAAGGGACCGATGAGGTTTTACATCCGGAATCAACAATCAGCATGAAAGAATTCCTCGCGCCCCGGGCTACCGTGATTACGCCCAATATTTTTGAAGCCGAACAATTAAGCGGTATCCGCTCAATTGCGTCAGTGGCTGATATGAAAGCGGCAGCAGCGAAAATTTATACCCTGGGGCCGAAAAATGTGCTGATCAAAGGCGGTTCCAAGCTCAACACCGCCAATGCAGTCGACGTTCTTTATGATGGCACGGAGTTTATCATCCTGGAAAATCCGAAGGTTGATACAAAATTCACTCACGGCGCCGGCTGCACTTATGCGGCGGCAATCACCGCCGGCCTTGCCAAAGGCTTTGCCGTTCCCGCCGCGGTCCGGCAAGCCAAGGAGTTTATCACCACCGCTCTCAAGCATTCTTTTCCGCTTAACCAATATGTCGGCCCTACCTGGCATGCGGCTCACCGGCTGCCAAACTAGCCGCGTAAAAAGACTTGCTTTACTAGCAAGTCTTTTTTATTGGCCCTCATAAGCAAAGCCAAATGAGATGTTGCCTCATTTGGCTTTGCTAACCGGCCGCTCCCCCTCCACTTGCTGCTGGCCCTCAGGTCATTCCCCGAGATAGGCCTTGACCACTTCGGCATTATTGCGCAGACGCTCGCTGGTATCCTGCATAATAATTTTCCCGGTCTTCAGAATATAGCCCCGGTCTGCCACCTTCAAAGCCTTATTGGCATTTTGCTCTACCATAAGGATGGTCAGGCCGGCGTCATTGAGCTTTTTTACAACACTCAGCGAATGATTAACCAGAATCGGCATTAACCCCATTGAAATTTCATCAATCAACAGCAGCTTAGGATTTAACATCAGCGCCCTGGCGATGGCCAGCATTTGCTGCTCACCGCCGCTCATGGTCTTGGCCAGCTGGCTTTTTCGTTCCTTAAGCCGGGGAAAAAGCTCATATGCATTTTCAATATTGGCCGCAATTACTTTATCATCACTGACACTATAGGCCCCCATCCGGAGGTTCTCTTCCACCGATAAATCGGGGAATACCCTGCGCCCCTCGGGTACATAGCCAATGCCGATGCCGGCCCGCTCCCACGGCGGCAACTGGGAAATATCCCTGCCGTTAAAGGTTATGGTGCCGGTTTTGGCCTTTACCAACCCCATAATCGTCTTCATAATGGTGCTTTTCCCGGCCCCGTTCGCCCCTAATATGGTGACAAACTCACCGGCCTGTACATTGATAGCTATGTTGTCGAGAGCCTGGGAATGACCATAAAAGGTACTGATATTCTCTAATTTAAGCACAGTCATCGTCCTTTCCCAGATAAGCTTCGATTACATAGGGATTGTTCTGGATCTCCTGGGGCGCCCCTTCGGCGATTTTTTCCCCGTAACTGATGACGACAACCCTGTCACTTACTGTCATCGCAATGGACATATTATGTTCGACCAGCATAATCGTCGTACCCTGCGCTTTGAGCTGGTTGATAATCGCAATGAACTCCTCTTCCGCATTGTTGCTTAAGCCGGCGCAGGGCTCGTCCAGCAGGATCAGCAGCGGCTCAAGCGCCAAGGCTCTGGCAATCTCCAGCCTGCGCATATAACCGAGGCTCAAATCCCCGGCCCGCCGGTCCCGCTGCGCCAGTATCCCCACTTTGTCCAGCAGCTTTTCCGCCTTCTCCACATTCCTTTTGGTCCGGCTGTTGCCGAAGATGCCTGTCAGCGAGCTATATTGGCTAAGCCCCATGGCCATGATGATATTATCCAGCACAGTCATGTCCTGACAGGGGTGAGAGATTTGAAAGGTACGGGCAACCCGCCGCCGGGCAATCTCGTGCGGTTTTAATCCCTGAATCTCCTGGCCTGACAGCAGGATCTGCCCGGCAGTAGGAGCATAAACGCCGCATACCGTATTAAAAAGCGTTGATTTGCCGGCTCCGTTAGGCCCAATTAACGCTAAGGTTTCGCCTTTATATACATCAAAGCTTACATCATTAACCGCTTTCAGGCCACCGAAAAATTTTTTCAGGTTTAACACCTGCAGCATTTTCTCTTTATTGTTGTCCATCACCGCTTATCCTCCTCTGGCTGCTTAGTCCCAGCATGGCGGCGGCTTTATTCAGGCCGGGTGAGAGCTTGCGCCAGACAAAACTGTTCTCGCCCAGCAAGCCTTCAGGCTGAAACCTCATCATGAAGACCAGCAGACCGCCGTACAGCAGCATCCGGTAATCTGAGATAAATCGGAAAACTTCGGGCATCAGGCCCAGGATAATAGCCCCCGTAATCGCGCCTCTAATGGTCCCCATCCCGCCAATTACAATCATTGACAGAATGGATATCGAGGTAATAAAAGCAAAATCACTGGAATAAATGAAACCCATATAATGGGCATATACGGCGCCTGTTGAACCGGCAATAGCCGTACCGATGGTAAACGCAATGATCTTAAACCGGCTGACATCGATCCCCAGCGACGCGGCAGCCTCCTCATTATTCCGGATGCCGCTTAACGCCAGGCCCAGCCAGGAATTTTGAATTTTAACACATAACAGGCAGACAAGAATGATCAGGCCAACAATTAATGCGAAAAATTCCGGATTGCCAAGCTCGGTACCGAACAAGACCGGCTTTTTGACCTCCAGCCCATAGGACGAGCCAAGATACGGCGTATAATGAAAGACGGCCACAGCCACAAAGTTAACCCCGATGGTAGTCACGGCCAGAAAATCATCCCGTACCCGCAAACTTACCAGGCCAAGCAGCACGCCCACAACCCCGGCGGCAATACCGGCCGCCGGCAGCGCCAGCCAAAAGCTGAAACCCAGCTTTGCGGTCATGACAGCAGCGGTATAGGCACCAATGCCAAAGAAAGCGGCATGTCCCATAGACGGCTGCCCGGCATAACCTGTAATTACATTCAGACTGAGGGCCAGCAGAATAAAAATACCAATATTAATGCCTACAACTAATTCGTACATGCCAACACCCTTTCTTACGTATTAGGCTTTTTTGCTTATCAGGCCTTCAGGCTTAATCAACAGAATAATAATCAACGCGACGAAAGCGATGGCATCCCGCGGCAGGAAAAACCCAATATAACCGGCAACCAATGTTTCGATCAAACCAATTAATAAGGCGGCAATCACCGTGCCTACCGGACTGCCCAGGCCGCCCAGCACAATTAAGGCCAGCATTTTATAGGCCGGAACATCACCCATGGTGGGAAAGACGGAACTATACAGCATGCCGACCATAATGCCGGCGGCAGCGGCAAAAGAGTACCCCAGGAAAAAGTTCAGGGCCACGACTTTATTAATATTGACGCCCATGGCTTTCGCTATCTCCAGGTCCTGGGACGTCGCCCGCCAGGCCAGGCCAATCCGCGTCCGGGTAAGGATATACCATAACAATAGTAAAAAGGCGGCCGCCAGGAGAATGATCAGTATCCAGGTTGGGTTTACCGTCAGGTTTTCCGATTTCCAGGCAGAAAACGGCAGTTGCACAGTAAACTCCCGGATGCGGGGACCGGCAATCAGGCGCAAGAGGTCCTGTATAAAAATGAAAAGGCCGATACTGGCAATAAGCGGCACTATCGGCGGACGGTTCAGCATGGGAATATAGAGAAGCCGCTGGACGGCGGTGCCAAAAAAACCGGTAAGCAACATGGCGCCTAAAAAGGAAAGGACAATATTATCGGTTGCCAAATAAAGAAATAAGCCCGCGTAGGCCCCGATGGCGTAGGCGCCGGCACTGGCCAGATCCAGAATTCTCAGTATGCCGTACACCATAGCCGCCCCCATCGCGGTTAATGCATATACGCCCCCGATGACCAGGCCGTTTAATACTTGCTGCGTGATCATAATTTCATACTCCTTTTCTGCGTTTGGCAAGAAGCAGCCAGGGAAGTAAGGGGATAGAGGCCCATGCCCCTACCCCGTTACCGGCCCTGTATTCGCTCACTCGCTGGGAGGGGTTATAATGTCGTCATCACTAATCTCGCCAAAATAATGGAATTCGGCGTCTTTAACAATTTGGACCTGGACAGACTTTTTAACCTCACCAAGCTGATTGTAGCCTTTAATCAACCCGGTTACAGCTTCATAATCCTTTACTTCTGCCAGTCCCTGGCGAATTTTATCAGGCTCTGCGCCTTTGTTTTTCATGACATGGGCCAGCACCATAAAGGCGTCATAGGTCGATGCGGCCACCATATCCGGTTTATGGCCGTATTTTTGGTTATAGTCCTTAATAAAGTCCTGTACAATCTTGCGGTCACTGTCACGGTTCATGTTGGTGGTGATAATGACACCATTAGCGGCGTCCTTGGCAACACCGAGGAACTGTACAGTGGAGTCAGCCCCTTCTGTGCCGAGAATTTTAGCCGTAATTCCCAGCTCTTTGGCCTGCCGGACAATCTGCGAGCATTCGGCTGCGTAGCCGGGGATATAAATCAGGTCAGGGTTAAGTTGTTTGATTTTGGTCAGGACCGGAGTAAATTCCTTTTCCCCGGTGGAGAAAGAATCAACAGATATGATTTCTGCTCCCAGCTGCTGCGCCTTTTCTGTAAATCCCGCAGCTAGGGTCTTGCCGAAATCAATATCCACCTGGAGAATGGATATCCTCTTGGCTTTGAGCATGTCGACCGCTACTTTGGCGCCGGCTTTGCCCTGAACAGGGCCCACAAAGGACTGGCGGAACATGTAGTCACCGGTTTTCGTAATATCAGGATGGAGCGCATAGGCGGAAATCATAGGAATTTTGGCATCCTGGTAAATTTTGGCGGAAGCGCGGGTGGTACCGCTGTAGGAACCGCTGACAACCGCCACAACGCCGTCTTTGGTTGTCAGCTTTTGGGCAATACTTACTGCCTGCTTGCTGTCCAGGGCGTCGTCATAATTAACAAGCTCGACCTTGCGGCCGTTAATGCCGCCGTCCTTGTTAATCGCCTCCACCGCTAGTTTCGCTGCATTCAATACGCTTTCCCCGTCAGCAGCCGCCGGCCCGGTTACCGGTGCAAAAAAGCCAATTTTTACCGGTCCCTTGTTGTCGGACTGAGTGCTTTGGCCGCCGCCACAGCCGGTTACTACCAGGGCCAGTGTAACTAGGAGTGCCAGCAGAGTAAACATACGTTTTTGGGTCATGTATTTTCCTCCTTTAAGATTAGGTTAATATCTATTATTTAGCACACTTTCCAAAATACCTCTGCAGAATTTTGTCACAATTAGCACACTGTTGACGAAAATAAGAAAAGCTTACTCAGGAAATTCTGTGTAAGCTTGTTTTTCATCTATTTATTCGCCCAGCCTGTAACGCTGCGGGCTTTTGCCTGTTGCCTGCTTAAATACGCGACTGAAGTAATTGGGATCTTGATAACCGACCTTGGCAGCAATCTCAGCTACCCCTTTATCGGTTGTCAACAGTAAAGCCTGCGCCCGTTTTACCCGTACAGCCTTCAGGTAGTCGGTAAAACTCGTTCCCACCAACTCACTAAAAGCCCTGCTAAAATACGACAGACTCAGGTACTCCCGTTTGGCCAGCTCTTCCAGTGATATTTCCCGGTGATAGTTTTCGGCAATAAACTGCTTGGCATGACTAACCGCCCGCACAATAGCCGCCTGCTGCTTCTCTTTAAATAATGCGCACATCTCGACCACAAGCGCCGGCAGCCAGGCTTTCATCTCGTTCAGGGTAGTTACCCTGTCGATTTCCTCGCCGGATCTTATCTTGAGATCCAGCAGGGTGTCCGGGTCCCCTCCCAGCTCCATGATGCCGCGGGATATGACCGTTAGCAGCTCCAGCACCCGCACCTTGAGTACATCAGGGTGTACACGCATGGTGCTGCCAATGGTGTCAAGCATGTGTGCGGCCACAACAGCCCCCTGTTCCCAGTCGCCCTTGCGGATAATGGCCAGCAGCTTGGTCTCGTAATCAATGAATATTTGCTGGCTGGCTCTGTCGCCCCAGGAAACCTCATTATAATGGATGACGGTGCCGTCACCCTGGTAAAACTTATATTTTAAGGCGGCACAGGCTTCAAAATAGGATTGGCGGATGTTTTTAAATTCGTACCCCCGGCCAATTCCCAGGCTGATACTGTAATGCATCTTCTTTGACAAATGGGCTTTAATATGCCGTCCATATCGCTTGGCCGCAATCCGGGTCTCCGCCTGGCCGCCTTTTATATCAACAGGCAGCAGCAAGGCAATATCACGCTCGCCCACAGTAATGGCAAAGATATTGTCCTGGCCAACCACAGTGACAATACCCTCCACATCCTCTTGCAGCATCTTGAGTACCCGGCTGTAAATATCTTTCTGCTGCCGTTTAATAATAGTGTGATCGAAACAGGCTGTACCGGCATTATCAGCCTGAATGACAATCGCCACCGTAGGGAGTAGCTGGATATTAAATACAGACAAAAACTCAGCCATATCCGTTTCGGCATTGCCAAATATTGCTTCAAAGGCAAACTTGCGCCTGACAGCCTCTTTAATCAGCTGCCGGTGTTTATTGGCTATAAAGGTCTTGTTTAAGCCCCACAGATCAGTATCCATCATTACCTACCCGACTTTACCTAAATTGCTGCAAAGAGTGAGCTACTGTTTAATTGGCTATGCAAACAATATATTCCTCCTGCCGGCACGCTGGCAGTATTTAGTCTTACTTTCACCTTCTATATAGAAAAGGCCTATGAATCCAATAACTATTGCCAATTTCACAGGCAAGCCGGCCAAGGCCTATAATTTTATTAAGAACGGTATCAAGAATTTTTATAAACATCAGCTGCCGGCATAATACTTTTTCTGTTCATTGACTTGGCACTCCTCCCCAGCACACTTGCATACCGGATTAAAGGAGGACTGGAGATGGAAATGCTTATATTCTTCGCCGTTGCAATTCTCTTGCCGATAATAAATGAAAACTTTCCTGACCAGCAATAAGGGAAGAAAGGAAGCTCCGCCAGCGAGCTTCCTTTCGCTATTGTAATCACATTAGTGATTACAATGATTATTTGCAACATTCCTGCCGCTGATCCTGGCAATAGTTCCGGGGTACGTATTGTCAAAGCAGTTACTATATGTTAATAATAAGGTATATAGCCTGGAGGAACTGACAAATGGATATTCAATTATTTCGCACCTTTCTACTGGTGGCAAAGCTTAATAACATCACCCAGGCTGCAGAGCAGCTGAATTTCACCCAGCCGACAATCACGGCGCAAATCCAAACACTGGAGGAACATTTTGGCGTAGCCTTGTTCGAACGCATTGGCAAGAAGCTTTTTATTACTGCCGCCGGACGGGAGTTGACCCTCCACGCCGGTAAGCTGTTAACTGCCTATCAGGATATGAATACCGGCATGCAGCGCTATTCCGCCGCCGCTAATCCGATAAAACTGGGGGCATCGACCACAGCCGCCAGCTATATCCTGTCGCCAATATTACTGGGCTTTCAGGAACGCTGCCCGGCGGCCTCCATTCTTGTCGATATCTGCGCAAATCTCCCCCTGACCGTAAAAGGGCTCCTGGATAACACGTTTGATCTGGCCATTGTCCATGATAACATTAACCATAACCAAATCCTGCAGTTCAACCTGACTAAAGAAAAGCTGGTCTGGGTGGCTAAACGGGATTTGTTTATCAGCCATAACTGCTGCCACGACATCAGCCATTATCCATTCATTAATTTCCGTCCCGGCTGTGTATACCGGAGCAAATATGAAGAGGTTGTGCAGGAGCAGGATGTTCATTCTCTGCTTGAATACAGCGATGCCGAGGCCATTAAAAGGGCGGTGCTGGACGGGTTAGGGGCAAGCATACTGCCGCAGGTACTGGTGGAACCCTATTTAGAGGACGGTACCCTTGTGGAATTAACCGGCAAACCGCAACTCACCTTCATTATGTCTGTCGCCTTTCATAAGAGCAAGGTATTGACAGCAGCCATCCGGTCACTGCTGTTGCTGTTCGCAGAACATGCCACTATCCAGAGCGGTTTGCCCGATTATCTTAACACCAAACCATAAAAGATTTTTATCATTACCATAGGCAACCACGATTTCCCTTCCCGCCGGCCCGGACGGTATAATGAAAGCAGCAACACCGGGAGGGAACAGTCATGCGGGCTTGCAGTCTGGTATGCATAATCGGCATAGTATTTTTATTTATTGACCAGTTTTACAGCGGGCTTAGCTGGGAAAGGCTCTTTATCGGCGGGTTTGTAGCTGTCGCCGTCTGGACGGATTGTGAAGGCTGGCTGCGGTATAGGCTCAGGCGCAAAAGACATACGTAATACACAACACAGAGGATATGCCCGGCCATACTGCCTGGGCCAAATCAGATATAGACTAAGGCTTCTGCCAAGTCCTTCAGGACAACGGCAGAAGCCTTAGTCATCTTATGTCCACAGATTTATTATAAATCTTGCTGCGGTAAACTGTTATATGCTAATTATCTCTCGGCCGGGCAAAATTCCTGCCAAAATCGATTGTGTCATGGCCTTAAGACTGGTCGGCAATGACAACTGTCCAGATGCGGACCGGTCCGTGGACCCCGATCGATAAATCCATTTCTATGTCTGAAGTCCGGCTGGGGCCGGTTATGAAATCAACGGCCGAAGGCAAATTACCCTGGCCGCACCGCGCCAGCAGGTCTCTCATCACTGTGGACATAGTGGGTACAATATCCGATTGCCGCATTACGGCAATATGGGTGGGAGGCAGCAGGCTTACAGAACGGCCGGTAGCAGGCCCGTTAAACAGGGCCACGGTTCCCGTATAACCAATTGCGTAATCCACCCAGGTAATGCCCACATCCGCCTGCTCGGCAATTGCTATCAATTCCTGGCGGGATCTTTCCTGATTCCAAAAGGCGGTCTTAACCCCCAGCTGCATCGGGTCCAGATACTTGCGCAGTTCCGGGTGATCCCAGAGGATGGCCGACTTCGCATTTAACACTTTAAGCCAGAGTTTTATCTGGTTAGTGGCCTCGGCACCGTCACGGGCAATGACGACTTTGCCGGTGAGAGCCTCCAGGTTGGCCTTAAACAGTGCCAGCGGCTGTGTATTCTCAAATTGCTGTTCCCGCCAAAAGGCCGGCGGCCCAGCTTCCTGGCGTGCGGGCGCCACAGTGAGGGCCTTATCCCGTCCCAGGGCTTTAGCCACTGTTTGCAAAAATAGTGTTTCCGGGGAGACATCGCCATGGATTACTGTCATGTGCTCACCTACTTCTTGCGTTTTTTCCATCTGTCACGGAATGTCTCATCCGCCGCAGCCGGGAGATAGCGCGAGTTAGTCCAGTTAGATAATAACGGTATCTGGGCTGTAATATAGCCATTTTTCACTAACGGTTTTTGCCCCAGTGACGCAGCCTTCATCGCAAATTTATAGGTGCCGGGCAGCTTGAAAAACCGTTTCCACATGCCAAAGGCTATTTTTTCAAAGGTATTGGTATGCCCGGCACCGACCCGGTGGGCCCGCAGCTTAAGCAGCAACTCCTGCAGCGGGATCTTCGCCGGGCAGGTGCTGGTGCAGGCGGCGCACAATGTCGATGCATAAGGCAGTTCACCCCAGAACGCAAAATCGTTTTCCAGCAGCGGGGTGATGACCGAGCCTATCGGCCCGCCATATACCGACCCATAGGCATGGCCGCCGATCTGACGGTACACCGGGCATACATTAAAGCAGGCCCCACAGCGGATACAGTTCAGTGACTGGCGGTATTCCTCATCAGCCAGAATACGGGAACGGCCATTATCGACAATAACCAGATGGAATTTCTCACAGCCATCAATATCTGCCGTCTGACGGGGCCCGTTGATAACCGAGATATAACTGGTGAGCTTTTGGCCGGTGGCACTACGGGGCAGCATGGATAACAGGGTTTCCAGGTCCTCAAACGTCGGCGCCAGCCGTTCCATGCCCATGACAGTGATAACCACCCTGGGTAAAGCGGTCGACAACCGGGCATTGCCTTCATTGGTAACCAGCGTAACCGAACCTGTTTCCGCAACCGCAAAATTGCAGCCAGTAATGCCAACATCGGCCTCCATAAATTTCTGCCGCAGGACTTGACGGGCAAACCGGGTGAGAGACGGCGTATCCGGTGCCACCTTTTTGCCTGCCACCTGCGAGAACAGGTCGGCAATCTGATACCGGTTCTTATGAATCGCCGGCACAATGATATGCGAGGGCGTCTCACCGGCCAATTGCAGGATATATTCGGCCAAATCGCTTTCAACGACCTCCAGCCCGGCCTTTTCCAGGGCAGGATTAAGGTGTATCTCCTCGGTCACCATGGACTTGGACTTAACGATCTTTTTAGCTTCATATTGCTGGCACAGATCGGTAATGATCCTGCGCGCCTCTGCCGCCGTCGGCGCGAAATGAACCTGCCCGCCAGCCTTGCGCACATTGTCTGCCAGCAGCTTTAAATAGTAATCAAGATTGTCAATTGTGTGCTGGCGAATCAGTCTTGTCTGCTCCCGCCACTGCTCCCAGTTGGGAAGCTCGCGGGCGGCCTTCTCCTTGTTGCCGCTTAAGCGGTCCACCGCTTTGCGGACAGCCTGGCGCATCTGGTCATCTTTTAAGGCTTTAACCGCACGATCCCGAAGATGTAGAGCCGGTCTCTCACTCACGTTCTCATCCCCTCATCTAATAACTCAGCCATATGCATTACCCGGATACCGGACTTTTGCTTTCTCAGACGGCCGGTAATATTCATTAAACAGCTTAAATCGGTGCCAATAAGCACATCAGCCTTGGTTTCTAGTATATTTCGCACCTTCTCATCCACCATAGCCTCGGATATTTCCGGCAATTTAACGGCAAAGGTGCCGCCAAAACCACAGCAGGCCTCCTCATGGGGCAGGGGGACATAGTCTATCGCCTGTACATTTTTGAGTAAAGCATGGATATATTCATCGGTGTTCAAAAACCGGCGGGCATGACAGCTTGAATGGTAGGTAACCCGGTGGGGAAAGCTGGCACCGACATCATCTTTTTTTAATACCTTCACGACAAATTCGCTAAATTCATAAAGTTTGCCGATAAGTTCCTTGGCCTGCCGGTACTGCTCAGGACTCTTCGCAAACAGGGCAGGATAATACTCCTTAACAGCCGTGATACAGGAGCCCGCCGGGGCAACAACATACTCGCTGTTTTTGAAGGCTGTGAGCATGGTCTCGGCTACCGGTTTGGCGTCTTCCCAATAACCGCTGCTCAATGCCGGCTGGCCGCAACAGGTCTGCTCCGGCGGAAAATCCAGTTCCACGCCCAGCTTCTCAAGTACCCTTACCATGGACTCCCCCACCTGCGGGTACATACTGTCGCAGATGCAGGTAATAAATATTGATGCTTTCATTCCCAAGTGACCTCCACAAATAGTATAATTATCCGGCAAGTGGTCATCTATAGTCTGTGCAGATCATCCAGCATTATCCTGTTTTTTTTTAAATCTCTCTTGGAAATAATAGAATAGACTTTTGAGTCTGGTTAAACAGCAGGAGGGACGATAATATGATGTGGACTCAGGAATATGTACCATTAGGCAATCTGGCACTGTCTGCTTTAGCTGCTGCCATTCCCATCATCGTGATTTTTTACTTACTGGCTATCCGCCGGGCACCTGGACAGATTGCCGGAATTTCAGCGCTGGTAGCGGCTTTCCTGGTAGCAGTACTGGTTTATAAGATGCCTTTTACCACCACTCTGATGGCAGCGCTTATGGGCATTGCCTATGGGATTTTCCCCATCTTCTGGATCGTAATAACCGCGATATTCATCTATAATATGACGGTCGAAACCGGTAAATTTGAAATCATTAAAAATTCCATTGCCACCATAACCGATGACCGGCGCCTGCAGGCCCTGCTGATCGCCTTTGCTTTTGGCGCTTTTCTGGAGGGAGCGGCAGGCTTTGGCACCCCTGTGGCCATTTCGGCCGGTATGCTTGTTGGCCTCGGTTTTAATCCCTTATATGCAGCCGGCTTGTGCCTTATCGCCAATACCGCCCCGGTAGCCTTTGGCGGTATTGGGATTCCAATTATTGTGGCCGGCCAGGTTACCGGCCTTGATACGATGAAGATCAGTCAGATGGTAGGCCGGCAGTTACCTTTTATCTCCGTTTTTATCCCTATTTGGCTGATTATGCTAATGGCCGGTTGGAAGGCAACGATGGAAGTACTGCCTGCCTGTTTGATAGCCGGCGTTTCCTTTGCCGTCCTCCAATTCTTGTCTTCAAACTACCTGGGACCGGAACTGCCCGATATCCTTTCTTCTTTGGCTTGCATACTGGCCCTGACTTTTTTTCTGAAGAGCTGGAAACCGGTATCAATCTGGCGTTTCCCCGGTGAGCAGGGAAACAAAACGGCTGCTGCCACCCTGCCAACCTATTCAAGCAGGGAATTGATTACTGCCTGGTCCCCTTTTATTATCCTCACTGTGATGGTTATTCTCTGGGGATTAAAACCGGTCAAAGCCCTTATCGAAGCCCCTACCCTCTCCATTTATGTTCCGGGCTTGCACAATGCCGTTACCCAGGTCGCCCCCATCGCCAAAACCCCGGTGGCAATGGCGGCCGCCTACAAGCTCAACTGGCTGAGTGCAGCCGGAACAGCCCTGTTTATTGCCAGCATTGTTTCCGCCATGATCCTGGGCGTTGGGCCTGGCCGGTTCTTTAGCATCCTCGGTAAAACCTTCAAACAACTGACCAAACCTTTAATCACCATTCCGGCCGTACTCGGCCTTGCGTATATTATGAACTACTCGGGCATGAGTTCCAGCCTTGGCTTGTTCCTGGCCGGGACCGGCTCATTTTTCCCCTTCTTCTCGGCCTGGCTGGGCTGGCTGGGAGTATTTCTTACCGGTTCAGACACATCGGCGAATGCCCTGTTCGGCAACCTGCAGGCGGTAACGGCCCAGCAAGTGGGCGTTGACCCCATTCTGACAGTTGCCGCCAACTCTTCCGGCGGTGTCACCGGCAAAATGATTTCGCCGCAAAGCATCGCTGTGGCCACTGCGGCCACAGGCCTTGTGGGCAAAGAGGGTGACTTATTCAGCTTCACTGTCATGCATTCCCTCGCCCTGGCAGTCATCGTCGGCGTTATGACCTATTTACAGGCCTACATCCTGGCCTGGATGATTCCGTAAAGCCACTGTGCCGCCGCCTGCCAAAATAGCGGCGGCTTTTTTGTTGTTAACCTGCTTTTTTGCCCAGGCATCCCTGTTGCTTTCCGCAAAGAAAGGGCTGGCGTGCCCAATACACGTCAGCCCTGCAGGTCCAAGCAAATAGTATATTACCATTTTGCGGCCGTTATTTTTTTTCTTCCAATTTGAAAAAGGCATTATAGGCTGCCACTACCTGGTTTGCGTTTTCAATCGCCGTGTTTCGTTCCTGAATTACCCGGTTGGCGTCGTTGGTAGCAGCGTCAATATAGCTTTGCGACGCTTTAAGATAAGCATCCACTGCCGCAATGTAGGCGGCCGTGGCTTTGGTATCCTTGGCAGAAGCCGGGGGCACCGGCAGCGGCGGCAATTTAGTCTGCGCCGCAGGGTATTCGGCCGGCAGGTTGGTAGCGGCCGCAGCCGGCACAGGCACAGGAGCCGGCGGCTCGGCCGCTGCCACACTCAGGCTCAGGGCCGCCAGCGCTGCCAGCAGCAGGACATAGAGTTTTGGTTTCATGGTCTTCATCTTCCTTTCCTGAATCAGTAAATTGGGCCTGCGGCGCGATCTGCCGCCGCAGGCTAAGAAAAGACCCGGCCTGGGCCAAGTCCCTCAGAACGCCGGCAAAAACCGCCTGGGCCCTTTAGGGTCTAGGCGTTCTACTTATGATCAGAAACCGCTATACTTTCTGATCATGCTTTATTTTCCTATTACTTCCATCCTACCATAGCGCCACCGGCTTGTCCAGCCGTTGAGACTGGCCCATCGGCATTTCCGCCAGGCGGCCGGGCATTTTGCTTATCCGATCTACTGGCTGGGCTTTGGCCGCAGGCCGGCATTATCCCCGTAAATATCCCAGATAACAACAAAACGGGGCGGCCTCTCAAAACTGAGTAAACTCATTTTCATGAGCTACCAGCCCCTCCGGCTACCCTCGTCTGTTGTCAGTATACTACCTGCCCACGAGTAACGCTGCCAATTCCTATGGTAAACCCCATACCATTTCAAGCGGATGGAAAGAAGGTTCAACAGCAAATTTCAAGCCGCGCTTTTCCACCTTTACAAATCGCTTGGATACAGGCCCAATCATTGTTTTATAGTCCTTTTCCAGGGGTGGAGACGGTTTAAACTGAGGTGTGACGGCAATCGTTTTCTCTTCATTGTCTTTCGTTTTAATTGTTAATATTACGGGGTCCCCATTGGCGTCAAGCAAATAATTTAAATCAAGCGGCTTCATAAAACTGGTTGCCACACCGTTGACCGCCACAAGCACATCACCTGCCGCAACGCCGTTCAGCATGGGAAAGCCCATTGCATCCACTGCTTGTATCCGGAAAAGGCTGCCTTCCTTTGCTTCTGCGTCCATTTCTTTTTTCCAGGTAATTCCATAGTCATAGCGCCCATAAAATTCATGCTGCACATCCAACAAAAGCTGCGCCCAATCCTCGGCTTTCGAACGCCAGTAACTCCTCATGCTTACCAGACCGGAGCTGCCTGCATCGTAATCCAAGTAATAATGACTTTTTTTTCCATATTTTTTACGCATAAGGCTCATATTGACCCAAACGCCGTCTTGATAGGGCCGGGTGGCAATCGTTACGAAGGAATATTGACTGCGGTCAACGTTTTCAAAGCCCTCCAGCGCCATCAGATTAGGGTTGGCGTCCTTCCAGATTTGATAGCCTTTGTAATACAAAAATTCATCCTTGCCTTTTTTGTTTGTAATGGTAGTTTTATAAATAAGTGCCGCCTGGACATCCTCCACGGTTGCGTTAGGGATAAAAAGCTGTGGCTGCAGAATTCTTTTGACTGACTCCTGCGGCGTATCCACCACCTTTCCCTCGCGCACATATTGTTCCTTTTTTATGGCCGGCAGGCGCTTCAATGCGGCCTGCGCATCCCCGCTGGTCTTGATCGTTTTAAGGAGAGTGCCGTTTGATTGCAATTCAACGACAACGGTTTCCATTTCCGTCAGCGCTTTTTCTATTCCTGCCGGCAGTTTATACCACCCACGGAAAATTTTGTCCCTGGTTATTGCCGCCGTTCCCGGGAAAGGCTCACTATCCACCGCCTTCCCGTTGATAAAAAAAATGACATCAGTCACCGGATTCTTTTTTACCTTAGCATCAGCAACTTCGACAAAAAAATAATACAAAGTCTCATCGCCGTTTGCTGGAAATACTTTGTGCAGCGACAGCCTTGCATAATCCCCTTTCAGGCTCCATGTGCCCCTTTCATCAGTCACAAAATAAGAAATTGCGCCATCCAGGCTTTGGTGCCCATAGATATTGCCGCCATTGACATGATAACCAAAAGCTTCAGCACCTCCCGGACTCAGCCATATTGTCAGGCAGAGCATGAACAGCATAATTGTCTTTACATTCACGGCCTTTTCTCCTCTCCGCTTGCCCTGCAGCCTTATACGGGCAAAAAAAGCAGTTCCATATGGCACGCTGCCTGGCTGCTCATTTATTTTTCATTATACATGATAATAAGTCTCATTATCACTAGACTATTTTCCTTTTTTTCAAGGACTTAAGTCCTTTATTTTTATTTACTGCTTTCGGCTTAAATTTGTCTATGCCGCACAAAAACAGATAAGGCCAGCTAAAGCTACTGCTTTAACCGGCCCTATTTGTCTTAAAATCTCTGTGATATACAAGCCGCATTCCCTCAAAACCAAACAATGTAAATGGTCTGCATCTGCCAGGTGTACCGACCTGGAATAGAGCTCGCTTAATGATGTTCTTCGCTTGCGCTCAGAACTAAGCGATTCACTCAGGTTTCCGCGTCGCTTTCGCTCCTAAAAACCTGGTTCTCTGCTTATCCCTAGAAAGGAGGTGATCCAGCCGCACCTTCCGATACGGCTACCTTGTTACGACTTCACCCCAATCATCGGCCCCACCTTCGACGGCTAGTTCCTTTTCTGGTTACCCCACCGGCTTCGGGTGTGACTGACTTTCGTGGTGTGACGGGCGGTGTGTACAAGGCCCGGGAACGTATTCACCGCAGTATGCTGACCTGCGATTACTAGCGATTCCGACTTCACGGAGGCGAGTTGCAGCCTCCGATCCGAACTGAGAGCTTGTTTCTGCGTTTTGCTTGCCTTCGCAGGTTCGCTTCGCTTTGTTTAAGCCCATTGTAGTACGTGTGTAGCCCAGGACATTAGGGGCATGATGACTTGACGTCATCCCCGCCTTCCTCCGCATTCTCTGCGGCAGTCTCCCTTGAGTTCCCGCCTTTACGCGCTGGCAACAAAGGATAAGGGTTGCGCTCGTTGCGGGACTTAACCCAACATCTCACGACACGAGCTGACGACAGCCATGCACCACCTGTTTTTGTGTATCCGAAGATAGGGATCTATCTCTAGACCTTTCACTCAATGTCAAGCCCTGGTAAGGTTCTTCGCGTTGCGTCGAATTAAACCACATACTCCACCGCTTGTGCGGGCCCCCGTCAATTCCTTTGAGTTTCAACCTTGCGGCCGTACTCCCCAGGCGGGGTACTTATTGCGTTAACTCCGGCACAGAAGGGGTCGATACCCTCTACACCTAGTACCCATCGTTTACGGCCAGGACTACCGGGGTATCTAATCCCGTTCGCTCCCCTGGCTTTCGCGCCTCAGTGTCAGACACAGTCCAGAAAGTCGCCTTCGCCACTGGTGTTCCTCCCAATCTCTACGCATTTCACCGCTACACTGGGAATTCCACTTTCCTCTCCTGCACTCAAGCCTGTCAGTTTCCTGCGCCCATACGAAGTTGAGCTTCGCACTTAGACACACGACTTACCAGGCCACCTACACGCCCTTTACGCCCAATAATTCCGGACAACGCTTGCCACCTACGTATTACCGCGGCTGCTGGCACGTAGTTAGCCGTGGCTTCCTCCTTTGGTACCGTCATTACCCTATATTGTTCACATAGGATACGTTCGTCCCAAACGACAGAGCTTTACGACCCGAAGGCCTTCTTCACTCACGCGGCGTTGCTCCGTCAGACTTTCGTCCATTGCGGAAGATTCCCCACTGCTGCCTCCCGTAGGAGTCTGGGCCGTGTCTCAGTCCCAGTGTGGCCGTTCATCCTCTCAGACCGGCTACTGATCGTCGCCTTGGTGAGCCATTACCTCACCAACCAGCTAATCAGACGCAGACCCATCTCTGAACGGTAGCTTATATATAGAGGCCACCTTTCTTATCTCAGTTATGCAACTAAGATACCACATTCGGTATTAGCACCACTTTCGCGGTGTTGTCCCCAATTCAGAGGCAGGTTGTCTACGCGTTACTCACCCGTTCGCCACTAAGTAGCTATTGCTAACTACTCCGTTCGACTTGCATGTGTTAGGCACGCCGCCAGCGTTCGTCCTGAGCCAGGATCAAACTCTCCAATAAAGTTCTTAGTCTTGCGACTATATATATTGAAGCCGTTTTATCGGCTCAATTCAATCAAAATTGTTGTTGGTTGTGCTGCATAACAGCACACCGCACATCTGGCTTTTATGATGCATTTCTTTACATTGTTCAGTTTTCAGGGAACGACGCGCATGGTTGCGCTAGGATCACAGGCGTATCAGAACGATACGCTATCTGCGACGGAATACTATATTAACATCATCAAAGCATGCTGTCAATAGAATATAATGGCAGGGGCAGAAGGACTTGAACCCTCAACCAACGGTTTTGGAGACCGCTACTCTACCAATTGAGCTATACCCCTATGGTTACCACAGATATTTATTATACTATAGACTTTATTAATAAGCAAGAATAATTTGTTCTACATTTATTGGAAACCTTGCACTAAGATTCAAATATAAAAGCTGTCGTGCTAAACCCGCTTAAAAGAACAAATTTTTCACACTCTATGTAAAAAAAGCGTGCCGCATTTCATTTTCTTGAAAGCATTTTGCGGCACGCTTTTTTGTTGAAATTATTACAGCAGCATAGCTTATCCTTTGTTGAGTGCCGCTAAAAACTCTTGTATTTCATCGTCACTCATTTTATAGGAATGTTCCTGATCGTCAGGGAATTGGCCCTGCCGCACTTCGTCAGCATATTGCCGGAAAGCCGTAATTAGAATCTCGCCGGCATTGGCATATTTTTTAACAAACTTCGGAGTAAAGTTGTCATACATACCGACCATATCCGCATAAATCAAAAGCTGCCCGTCCGTGCACGAGCCGGCGCCAATGCCGAGAACGGGAATACCGGCTCTCTCCGTAATTGCCTTACCTACGGCAGTCGGAACACCTTCGACCAAAATACTGAAAGCACCCGCCGCCGCTACAAGGTCAGCCTGGTTAACCAGTTTTAACGCACCTTCGCTGCTGCGTCCCTGCGCGCGATAGCCGCCAATTTGCCCCATGAACTGCGGTGTTAGCCCAATATGCGCCATTACCAGAATACCGGCTTGTTGAATGGCTCTAATCCGGTTGGCGACCATTGCCCCGCCGCCTTCCAGCTTAATGGCATCGGCTCCGGCCTCTTTAACCAAACGTCCGGCATTGGCAATCGCTTCTTCATCTGAGCGCTGGTAAGACATGTACGGCATATCCCCAATGATGAAAGTGTTGGGAGCACCGCGCCGTACAGCTTGGCAGTGGCGGATCATGTCAGCCATCGTTACCGGCAAGGTAGTATCATAACCCAAGCTTACCATGCCCAGCGAATCCCCGACCAGGATCATATCGACACCGGCTTTCTCCTGCATTTTGGCAGTAAGGTAATCATATGCGGTTAAGTAGACAATTTTCTCACCCTCCGCCACCATCCGGCTAAAATCGTTAATTGTTTTCTTGGCCATAAAAAACACCACCTATTTTTAAAATTATGTGAGTTGGTATCTGTTACATTTCTTGCAAGGCTTCAATATACTGAGGAGAAACACCCCTGCCAATTAAATAATCTATCAGCTGCTTATTAATTTTCTCAGCAAGCTCTGGTCTTTGGTAATTGACCAGCATTGAGCTTTTCTTATTTATTATCGTTGCCAGCAGCCTGGCGCCTGGGTCGCCACTGACAGTTCCCCTGGCGCTGACCTCTGGTATAAATGTTTCTTTGCGGAAATTCCTGGCGGTATGTTGTGCAGACAGAAATTGGCCGGCAATACCTACTTTATTAATTAAGTCAACTGCCAGTGTATCGTCATCAACCCGCACACCCCGCAGATAACGCTTTACCATGCCAATAATTTCGAGATCTACAATAAATTTTTCGTAGGATACAGCCAAATAGCTATCCATAATACCTGCGCTCTGGAAAATAAGATTTGTACCGGCCTTATGAGTAGCCAAACAGGTTAGCATGCTTTCATAGCCGGATTGAACGGTTAGGGATTTGGCATCTGTCAGGGAACCGCCGCCGCGGCAGGGAAGTCCGTAGGCTTTGGCAAGCCGGGCAGCATATTCATAGCATAAGGCCCCTTCCGGCGAGCCGATAGCGATGCTGCCTGTCTTCATATCCGCCGTAGTGGTCTGTGATCCATACACAACCGGTGTTCCTGCTCTTAACATTTGGGAGATGGCGATTCCGGCTAACACTTCCGCGTTGGTTAAAGCGATTGTGCCCGCCAAGGTAACCGGTGCCGTAGTGCCTGCCATCGAAGCTGCCGCAATGATAACCGGTTGCGCATATTTTACGAATACCATTAAAGTCTCCAGCATGTTTTTATCAAACTGCAGCGGTGTATTGGTATTTACAATAGTTATTGCCCGGGCCTTCCGGGCCAGTTCCTCTCTGCCAAAGACTATCCTCAGCATATCCATAAGTGCTTCTACTTCTGCCGCTGGCCCCGTACCGGTTATAATCCCTTTATCCGAACACAGCATAGTTGCATACAACATGACAGCAATGCTATTTTTGCCTGTTAAATCCGCAGGCTGCACCACGAACCCGCCGTTAACCTTATACAGGTCACTCTGATGGTACAATTTAATGAAATTTACATAGTCTTCGATAGTAGCCGGATGCTTCGCGCCGGCAGCATCGACAACAGACGGAGAACCCGACCCCGGACAGCATTCCACCTGATCCCCGCCGACAACAATATCATATTGCGGATTGCGCGCAAACAGCGTAAAACTTGACGGAGCTTTCCCCACCCAGTACATAATTTGCTCGTTTGTAAATAAAGCCGTTTGCCCGCTTACTTTTACCCCGTTATCCCTCAATAATGCCAAGATTTCGGGGACATGAAATTTCATGCCGGTTTCCCTGAGAATTTGCAAAGAGGCGTTATGAATTTTTCTCAAATCCGCATCCATATGACCCAAATACATCGTATTCCTCCTCTTCCTCCTGCCAAAACAGCCGCCGGATTCCACTATATTCAGGGGGTGCCTTGACCACATATATTTTTAGTTTGCTGACGGCCAAAACAGCAAATGGCGGCGTCAACCCAAAAACTAAAATTCACCATGGCCAAGACACCAGGACTAAAGACTTACATATTTTCCTGCCTCGTACCTACCCGATCTATTGCGCTTGCCTCCCCCAGGGTTAATGTCTTTGTTTCCGGTGCCCAGGCAACAGAGACGATCGTACCGACTACCAGCGTACCTGTCAGCCAGATAAGCGTAACACTCATCCCCAAATTAGCAATACTCATCGGTAATAGAAAGGTGCCAACGGCTGCACCAAGGCGGCTGGCGGCAGTAGCCAGCCCTACACCGGAAGAACGGACATCAGTGGGAAAGCTTTCCGCCGGAAAAACCCCGACTAAGTTAGATACGGCGGACATTACTAGCGTAAAGGCGGCAAAGGTAATAACCATAAGGGTTTTGGCGCTTTCCGGCAGTAAGCCTAAAACAAGCAGGGCTATAGATAAAAAGATAAAAGAGTTAATGAGAAAGCCGCGACGCGTGAATTTTATCGTCCACCAGATACCGCATAGAGCCCCCACTATCAATAAGGCATTTAACAGCATGTTAGTGGTAAAATTTTCAGACAAACCCATTATTCTCAAAATATCGGGCAAAAACGTATATATAGCAAAATATGGAATTACCAGACACATAAAGAAGATGCAGTTAAACAAGGTACGGGTAATTAATCTTCTGCTGAATAAATCGCTAAAATTACCTGTTGCCGGTACTTGTAGCTCATCGTCAAGCACAACATTGGTCCCTAAATATTTGTGGACTATGGCCTGGGCTTCCTCATGGCGCCCCTGCCGTAGTAACCACCGGGGTGATTCGGGGCTGCCTAGCCGGAAAACAATGACAAACAGCGCCAGCGGAAAAGCAGATATCAGCAGCCAACGCCAGGAATCAGCAAGTGCCGATTGTAAAAATATCCCCAGGAAACTTGCCAGTACATAGCCAAAGGTCCAAATAACACTAAATGCCCCCAAGATAGCGCCACGATGCTTCCGCGGCAAAAATTCCGCCAGCATGGTATGGCCAACACTATAGTCACCGCCGAGGCCAATGCCAATTATGATCCTTAAGCAAAACAACTGCTCCGGTGTCTGCACAAAAAACTGTAAGACGGTGGCAATAGCAATTACCACAAAATTAAGCATAAATATTTTTTTTCGGCCAACGTAATCCGAAACCCAGCCGAGAAACAAACTGCCTAAAAACAAACCAATTAAAGCCGAACTGCCTATAAGCCCCTGCCAAAAGGGGGACAGTCCCATCTGGGGAGTAATAACCGTCAGCGCTATACCAATAACCCCCAGGGAAAAGCCGTCGGTGAAGTGGGCGGCAAAGGTGATTCCGGTCATTCGCCAGTGAAACTTATTTAACGGCACATCGTCATACTTAATTACGCTGCTTGTATTCATTACATAACCTCCTCGTATATTTTCAGGGAGCATATTGCCATCAGCTACGACAGAGGATCATAGAATATGCGTCTATGCTTGGAAACAGCAATATTAGGATGCAAGAATTTTTAATCACCACTTTTTTCAGAATATTTTATTTTATTATTTGTCACTTTCAGTCTGACAACCGTAGCGCCTACACAAAGATATTAGACATGGCCATAATAGTCGCGATGAGCTACAACCGAATAGGCGTAGTCCAGCAAGGTTCCCCAGCTAAATACCGGCAGGTCGATTTCCCGTTGCATAGCCCGCGCAAAAGGCTGCATGCCGGTACATTCCAGCATAATAGCCCCAATATCAGGATGTTTTTTGACAAGACCCTTGCCCGTGTTGATCATTTGTTGTTCCGCCTTGCTGTAATAAGCTTCCGGGCAGTCCGGCCGCTGTAAAGGGTTCCACAAATTATTAAATTCGGTGCAGCCATATTCATCCTGGGCGCCGGCAATGACATAGTTGCTCCCCGGCGTAATGCCTACATTTTTTAAATGCTCTGGGCTGAGAAATTGCTTTTGGGCGCAAATAATGCCGACCTTCTTAGCTGGTCCAATCACCTGCTGAATAAAAGGGACTTGCAGCAAACTGGACATGAATACCGGTACCTCCACCACTGCCGCCACATCCTGCTGAAAAAAGGCAAAGTAGCCACACTCCGCGGCAATTGCCCTACACCCCAGCCGCTCCAGCTTTTTTGCCGCCGCTATGACCGCGGTCCGGCATTGCGCCGGATTATTATCATACACCAGGGTTTTATTGGTTACCCCTGCGGCAATTTCATATTGTACCGGATAGGAAAAAGCGCTGGCATTGCGAACATCACCGGGAAATCCGGGATACGCATCATTAAGCAGGATAATGCCTAATCCCATTCCGTAACACACATGGTTTTTCCGTGTTTTGATATAATTGATGCCCCAATCACGGTTTTGCCAAAAAATCATTGTGAATATGCCCCCATCCTAAGCATGCTCTCTAGTAGCGTGTCAACCTTAAAACTGTAGGATAATGGCGAGGAGCGTTTTCGTAAGACAAGGCGGAGGAATGAGGCTTACCGGACGTATGCCGATTGACAACAACGCAGGCTTACGGAAAAGCTCCCGTCAGTATCCATAGGATTAGGGTTGTCAAGACACTAGCATTCTTATCATGAATTTGCTACCAGGGTATGGCCGTAAACAATGCACAGCGCCCCCCTGGTAAAAACCTATAACCCGAATTTCCGTTCCCAGCCCGCTAATGTTTTGACTATCGAAGCATCCAGCCGGGGAACCTCGTATTCCTCCATAATTTCTTTGATTTTGGCCTTCACCTTGCTGCTGATCTCCGAGTAGTTCTCATTATTCATCTTGCGGCTGAACAAGCTGGGATACCATACCTGGCGGAAATTTTTATTGGTATGTTTTTGCGTCAGATAATGGCCTCCCGGCCCTACCTTTGCCATTACTTCCATTGCAAAATCTTCTTCCGCCGTATCAATGCCCGCAACATAATGTTTTAATCCTTCAATAATTTCATTAGCCAAAACCACCAGTTCCGGTGAAACACTCTTACAATGATCCATTACGCCGACATCATGAATGATATGGGCTTTACTTAGCATTGTCGAAAATATTTGCATCGTACTTTCGGCCATGGCCTGCTCATCAATGACCCTGGCGTCGGAACAGCCGGCAGTACCATAAAAGGGCAGCCCGTAATAGGCGACCAAGTCGGCCATGGCTGCAATATTTACATGGAACTCAGGGGCTGCGTAGCTGCCAACCGTAGTCTGCATATCAAATACAGACGGCATGGCACCATAGATAAACGGCGCGCCCTCGCTGACCAATTGGGTAAGGACCAAGCCTGCCAAAGCCTCCGCATTGCATTGTGCCAACGTGGCCGCCTTGCTCATCGGCGATGTTCCCCCCATCATGCAATACGGCATATACACAAAAGGTATCCGGTTTTCCGCGCTGATGTACACCTTTTCCGTACTTTCCTCAGGGTGAGTCAGCGGGGGAATAGGCTCGCAGTAGTTAAAGATAAAGGGTTTTTCCTGTAACTTATCCAACCCTCCGGCTACATCAGCGGCTATATGGATTATGTCACGCAGAGACTGAATGTCATTGCTGGAAAAATTGATCGTTTTGCTAAAGTTCTTTACTGTTTCGATGAAGGTGCTTTGGGTCTGTACTTTGGGATTGACATCGGCCGTCATGCCTACCGATAATACAAAAGAGATATTTGGCAGATAATCGGCCACCTTACACATTGTTTGAATATCTTTTTTCAGAAACTGCCGCACCGTATTGCTAACAGGATCGACAAATTCCAGTTGGTCCGAATGGGTGCCAAAATACACTTGCTTCCCGCTGTTGATGGTCATCGCCGGCTGACCATCACGGGTATACAAGGTCAGCTCTTTGGGAGCGCTTTTGAGCGCCCTGTCGACCAGCTGCGGCGGAATATGGATTAAGCCGTCGTCTGTCATCACAGCGCCATTTTCTTGCAACAGCTTTATCGCCCGCTCGCCCCTGAATTTCATGCCTATATGCTCCATTATATAGAGGCTTTTTTCATGGATCTTATTGATCTTCTCCTGGTTCAGGACGGAAAACTCAATATTCCGTTTAACCGGCATAACCATAATGTCTCACTTCCCTTTCCGCTGCTAGCCAATACGTAAGCTGCTACTGCGCTTTGTAAGCACCCTCGCGCAGGTATGCATTCATTTCTTCTTTATTCATATGGCCAATCCCTAAATAATCCAGGGTGTAGCCGAGCTTGTAAAAATCTCTTCCCAGAATTGCGGAGGCCAGGTTAATCATCGAATCAATAACCGGTGTCTTAACACCAAATTTTTTGCCTAGCTCATGATACACATGACAACCTACCGGGATATCTTCGGTGATGTATCGATTCTCCATAGTGAACGGGCCGGTACCAAACTGAATCGGGTCTTGCTGTTCAAAGGGTATAACATAATCTTCACCCATATATTCGGCCCCTAATACATTTTCCCGGGAGAAAAACTGTTCCTTTCTATAGGGTTGAATGCCGACTCCCATGACTGCCGCCAAAGCGCATTCCTCTTGATAAAAAGCGTATTGCACCTCAGAAATCGAAGGGCAGTAGGCATGGGAATAAATACTGTATTTATATTTATCTTCGCCAAAAATAACCCCGAAGTTTTCCATAACACCTACACCCAAAATAGTGCCCGGACAATGCAATACCGGATTAACATTGCTAAAACCAGTATCCATTACCGTATCACCGGCAACGGCGCCTTGCCCGAAGGTTACCGCGTCCATTGACGGCAGATATTTTGCGCTGGCGAGAAAAGCGTTGGTATCACAGGCCGGCAACGCCGCGCCGCGTAAGGTAATCGCCCGGTAATAAACCCGAATTTTCGGTAAAATTACGCCGCCCTTGATTTCCACACGGCTGCCATAGGTCGAACTGGACCAGCCGCCAATAATGACGTCTTTGTTGCAGCCCGCTTCCCGCATCAGCTTTCTTAAGAGCAAAGAACCATAGTTATCGGGAAAAATGTGAACAACCATCCCATCTTCCAGGGCCGGAATCAACTTTTCAAAGAACGGTTTATGGCCGGCGCAGGGCATCGCTACCACGATCAAACCTGCCCCTTTTACGGCCTCCGCTACCTCAGTGGTAACCAGCTCCATCCGGGCCGTACCGTTCCGTTCAAAGCCATATAGATTCAGTTGATCGCCAAAAAATTTAATACCTCTTTGTTCAATGCCAAACAATGTCTTTTCGGCAAAAGGCGGCAAATCGCAAAGGCGGACCCTGGCGCCGCCCAAAGCGCAATCGCCGGCTATTGCCTTGCCCACGGCACCTGCGCCCAATACAGCGATCGGTTTAGCTTTGAGATACTCCATGTTTTTCATTGGTGTCTCCTCCTCCGGTTATTATAATTTCGATTTTTCAGACTATTTTTCGTAGAAGCCTCGGCGATGGGCTCTGATATACCCCATACAGTATTCATCTTTTCCCAGCAGCGTTTTTGCTGCATGAATTAGCCCCATCATTGCTTTGTCTGTTGGATTGAGAATATAGCCGTCCATACCAACTGCCATGGTTTGTGATACAAACAGCCGATTCAGATAGCTGCGGTTTGGTAATCCATAAGAAATATTACTTAGCCCGCACATGAAGTGGACTGCCGGATACTGGGCCTTTATCATCTGTATTGTTTCTAATACTTCTATGCCGGCCGTACTCACACTGCTGACTGGTTTTACCAGCGGATCAAAATAGATGTCATCGTTTTTTATGCCGGCTGCCAGCAGTTTGGCCTGCAAACTTTTTACTACCCGCATACGGTCTGCCGCTGTGTCCGGCATGCCCTGTTCATCCATGCACAAAGCCACAATCTTGGCTTGGTATTTTTGCACAAGCGGCAGGACTGCGGCCAAACGCGGCCCTTCATCGGTTATGGAGTTGATCATGGGGGTTCCATGCTTTGCCAGTTTGAGGCCCGCTTCCAGCGCCTGCGGATTGGGACTGTCAATACATAAGGGAAGCTGAACTGCTTCCTGGATGATATTGACCAGCCATTGCATGTTCTCAAGCTCATTAAAGACCTTGTTGCCGCAGTTTACATCTATATAATTGGCGCCAGCCCCAGCCTGTTCTTGGGCCAGCTGCCGAATAAATTGAGCATCCTGCCGGTCTACGGCTTCAGAGACAGCTTTGCGGCTGGTATTAATTAGTTCACCGACAATTACCATGACCAATCCTCCAGTTTACATTTTTCCCACCAGGGCCGCTGCCATTTCCTTACAGGCCACAGCGTCTACGCAATAGCCGTCAGCACCAATCTTTTCTGCAAACGCAGGATAAAGCGGGGCGCCGCCCACCAGAATCTTTACCTTATCCCTCAACCCGGCCGCAATAATCGCAGCTATGGTTTCCTGCATCACCATCATCGTGGTTGTCAATAACGCGCACATGCCCACAATTTGCGGTTTATGCTCTTGTATAGCTGCCACGAATTGCTCCGGTGATATATCCACTCCCAAATCAACAACATTAAAGCCGCTGCTCTCTAAAATCATGACAACAAGATTCTTGCCGATATCATGCAAATCTCCTTTTACCGTCCCCATCAGGAAGGTGGCCATACCTGCTGTATCTTCTGTAGAAAGCAGCGGCTTAACTAATTTCAGCCCCTCTGCCAAGGCGTTAGCGGACATCATAACTTCTGGAATGAACATTTCACCGGCTTTAAATTTAGGCGCTACAATATCCATACCTGCCAGCAACCCCTTGTTGACAATAGCTAATGGAGCTGCGCCGGCATTGATCAATTGCCGGGTAATTGCCTGCACCTTGTCGTCGTCACCTTCCAATACTGCTTCGGCCAATTCTTTAAAATGACTCATCTAAAGCTCCTCCTATCATGTAATATAAAATTGCAAGTCCAGCCTTTTGTACAGTTGCTTTGTTTACTGCTGCACCACCTCCCGGCATGGTTAATAATCGCGGTCTACTGTTACGCTAAACTATAAATGCATCTTTCATGCCATTTTGGTGATAGGCGAAAATATTTTTCCGCAAAAAAATAAATACCGGAAAGTACTTGTTTTTCCAGTATTTATTTCAAATATTCAGTAAAGTTCAAACAGTAACCTGCCTAAATATTTGACATACTTTTATTGTTTTTGATTCAGATTTGAATAACTCGTTGAGTCGTCTATGATTCACAGCAAATGAGGAAAGACATTACTATTAAATTATTGTTTGCAATATTTTTCAATTAGTCTATGGGCTTTACTTTGACTAATATGTAGTGCGTAAGCAACCTTACGGGAACTGCCATATTTCTGAAATGCTTCCACAATCATTCTGCGTTCTAACTGATACACAGCTTCATCTAAAGTACTGACTTGCGGTTTCTCCTTTTCGAGAAACTGTATGTTTTTGGCAAATGCTTCAGAGAAAATTTTGGGCAAATGGCATACTTCAACGGTCGAGTCCTCTACGACGACAACAAGCCGTTCTATCATGTTTTCCAGTTCTCTGATATTGCCTGGCCAGGAATAGTCAAGCAGTATATCTCTGCATGCCGGCGATATGCTATGGTCTTTTTTGTATTTCTTATTAAACTTGTTTAAAAAATAATAGATTAACGACAGCGTATCTTCAGGCCGTTCCCGCAAAGGCCGTAATTCTAATTCAATTACATTAAGCCGGTAATAGAGGTCTTCACGAAAAAGTCCCCGCTCGATCAGAGCATTCATATTCCTGTTGGTAGCTGAAATAATCCGGCAGTCCACCGTCTTGACCTGCTGGCCGCCGATCGGTATAAAGCGCCGCTCCTGAATAACATCGAGAATCTTACCCTGCAGACGTGGCGGCAACTCCGCTATTTCATCCAAAAACAAGGTGCCGCCGTCGGCCAGTTCGATAAGACCTGTCTTGCCTTTTTGCAGCGCGCCGGTAAAAGCCCCTCCCATATAGCCAAACAATTCTGACTCAATCAGGTCTGCCGGAATAGCCGCACAATTAATGCTGATAAAAGGCCCGTTCTGGCGTGAACTAATCCTGTGAATATTTTTGGCAAGGGCACTTTTGCCAGTCCCTGTCTCACCTAGAATTAAAATGTTTATATCGACAGGTGCCACTTTTTCCACTAATTGCATTAACTCTTTCATTTGCGCACTGTGAGCCACAAGCTTGACATTTTGCAGTTCTTTTTTTCTTAATACTACAACTTCTTTTTCCATCCGCGCTAATAATTCTTTTGTTTGTTCTAAATCACGTTTTATATCTGCCAATTGTTTTACATCACGGCAATTTTGCACCAAAAATTCAATATTACCATTCTGATCATAAATCGGAGTATTGGTTACTACCATTTTAGCTCCTGTCCGCGTTGACTGCTCCAGCGTGTTTCTAGCCTTGCAGTGAAGCGTAATCGGCGCAGTAGGCGGGTAACATCCGGCTTGCTCCATAAACTGCCATGGGTCTTTGCCGATCATATCACTTGGCCTGATTCCATAATATTGCTCACAAGCTTTATTTGCATAAATAGTTATACCCGTACTATCTGTAGCAAAAATAGCGTCATAAGAATTGTCTAAAATTTTAAGCAGTATCTCTCTACTCAGCTGTTTATTATGAACCGATATATACTTAGATTCCCGCAAGCATACTCCCCCTTTCCAATAGTTAGGTTAATCGGCGCTGTAACCACCATTGATTTAACTTAGCCTGGTTCTGTATATAATACTAAGCCATATACCTGATTTCCTCCAGCGTGAATTATTCTGGCAAAGCCTAACATGGCACTGCTAACAAATTCTCTAAATTAGTTTTTAAGTGACAATAAAAACGCCAAATGAGGTATCTTCCTCATTTGGCGTTACTAGCGCAGGATTTGATCCGGCAACCTGACCCCTGCCGCCAGGATTGCTTAATCTAAATATAAGTATATTGCATTGCAAACTGCCGGTTGCTGTTTTTTGTATTTCGTACTGTTAATATGACAGTCCTTTGATACTGCTACACTATCTCTGTCTCAAGCGCTTAACGGATAAGACCTGTCATCTTCCATACCGGTACACTGACCAACAAACCAAGAAGAGAAACGGCCATATAGACTACACACATTTTTATTGTTTGCCGATGCTCAATCATGTCCCCGCCGGTAGCATAATAAGCAACTAAAAAGCTGGCATTTTGATAAAATGTGTACCATACATTAACGGCAACAAAGATAACAAAAGCGGTAACCCAGGGACTAATTCCCGCTTGAATACTGAATGGTGTAAGCACGAGGATCAGTATGGCAGCAGTCGCAAGCTGGGATACCAGCACCACCCTGACGACGTAGATGATTAAGCAAAGCAGAATGATGAATACAAAAATATTGCCCGACACCAGCGGTGACAGATAAGGAGCAAGGGCTTGACCGATCCAGGCGTCAATTTTAAGTGTTTTAAAAACACCTGATACATTGATAAGGGCTCCAATAAATATAATGGCATCCCAGGCGATGTTAGCACGGAAGGCATTGCGGTCGAAAACGCCAAAAGTGATCAGGACAATCGTTGCAACACAAGCTACGACGGCTGATTCAATTCCATGCATTCTCTCTGTCATCCACAGAATTAACGCTATAATGAGAACTACGCCGGTAATAATTTCGTGTTTGGTCAGAGGACCAAGGTTCTCCAGTCTTTCTTTAATAAAGCCGGAGCTCATTGGCTTACTCTCTCTCGGCTTGTATAAGACTATGATAGCAAAGTAACTTAAAACAAGCATTGTAAGCCCCCACGGCAAGGCATTGATGAACCAGGTTCCCCAGGTTATTTGCGCCTGTACATCTTTGGGCAATAGGCCCAAAATGGCATAGCACAGGAAATTACCGCTGAGAAATATAGGATAAGCCAGCCCTGTCGTCAGGAAGAGTGCATTGAACAGGCCCGCCGCGCCCGGGCTTTTATTCTCATAACCCATGTTTTCACAAATCGACCGGGCAAAGGGGGCCAACACGGCTGCTTTGGCAGTACCGCTGGGAATGAACGGGGTCAAAACCAGACCGGCACTCACTAAAGCCAATACCTGACCGCCAAAGGTTAAGGGAAACTTGCTCATGGTCATCAATGCTACCCGGTTCAACAGACCGCTTTTGGTTGCAGCCACGCCAAGACCAAGGGCACCGACAATAATCCAGATTGTACTTGTCGAAAAAGAGGCAAACGCTATGGAAAAAGGAACCACTTTAAATACAGCCCAGGCACAACACATCAACAGGCCTGTGCCAAAGTCAGACAGCACATCGGCGATCCACCAAACTACTGCCCAACTGAAAATTCCTATTCCCCACATCGCCTGCGGGGAAAGCCCCTCAGGCGCAGGCGTATTGGCAATAGCCAACCCGATTATAATACCAATAATCCCGCCAATAATTTTTGACCAATTGATCCGCTTGGCTTCTGTCACCACAACTACCTCCAGTACTACTCATTTATTAATGAATCTCTATAATTTTGCAAGTTATCTGCTGCCAGTACTCCAGCGTTTTTTCAGTTCAGCAATTTCCTCTTTACCATAACTAAGACCTGCCAGAACTTCCTCCAGATGCTGGCCTAAAGCAGGCGGTTTTTTCATAACCGCAGCCGTTTCCGAAAACTTAAAGGGGTTCCCTCTAGACTTGATTGCGGGAATTGAACTGCCGTCCGGCAATTCAAGCTCACAAATCATACCTCTGGCCTGCAATTGGCTATCGGCCAGCAGGTCATTGGTTGTGTTTACTTTCGCGCACGGTATTCCCGCCTGGTCGATTAGAGCCAGCGGTTCATCAACATTAGGAAATGTCTTAAGCCATTTTTCCAGTTCAGCAATCAAATTTTTAATATTCTTGATCCTGTCCGCACCGGTACAATATAGCGGGTCATCAGCAAGAGCTTCCTTTCCCATGACCCGGCAGAGCAATTTCCAGAATTTTTGATTGGGGGCGCCGATGATAACACTGCCGCCTGTTCCCTGGAATAAGCCAAAGGGAGCCAATACACTATGATGATTGCCTGTTCTTGTCGGTTTCCGTCCTAACCCGGCATGCTCAATCAGGCCATTGAAAGAGACCATGCAATCGAGCAGGGCGATGTCGATATGCTGGCCAACCCCGGTACGCTGCCGGTGATAAAGGGCGGTGGTTATCGCCCCATAGGCATGTATCCCGGCCACATAATCAGCCAGAACAAGGCCGGACCGGGTTGGCGGCCCATCCGGCTCGCCTGTTAGATCCATGGCTCCGCTCAGCGCCTGGGCAACGATATCATACCCCGGTTTGTGCCGGTAGGGGCCCGTTTGTCCGAAGGCCGAAACAGAGCACATAACAACCGACGGATTGATTTCTTTGACCTCTGCATAGCCTAAGCCGAACTTCTCCATCGTACCGGGTTTAAAGCTTTCGACTATAAGGTCAGCCGTCGCGACCAGCTTCCTGGCCACTTCCCGCCCCTTACCATCCTCCATATCCAGCACAATTGATTTTTTGCCGCGGTTGAACCAAAAGAAGGGAACCCCGGTGCCATCCAAAGCCGGCGGAAAGGAACGCATATCATCGCCCACCTGCGGCTTCTCAATTTTGATCACTTCAGCGCCGAAATCGGCAAGCATGGCGGTAGCAAAAGGACCGGCAGCGTTGTTCGTAAAATCCACAACTTTTAATCCTGCAAAGATATTCATTGTAACCTCCTTGATATTAGATTCTATAATCCCAGCTCTTTGGCAATGATCACTAGCTGTATCTCCGAAGTGCCGCCCAGCATCTTTAAAAACCGGCTGTCAACAAACTGTCTGGCAATAGGGTATTCCTCGCACAACCCATAGCCCCCGAACAATTGCACGCAGCGATCGGCAGTGCGGAAGGCCAGATCACTGCAATAATATTTGGCCATAGCGACTTCTTTGCTGAGCTTTTTGCCAGCCAGATGCTGAACAACCAACTGATCCACGAAACTTTTGGCAACCTCAATCTCCGTAGCCGCTTTTGCCAGTTCAAACTGTGTATTTTGAAACGAACTTAAGGGCTGATTGAACATTTTTCGCTCTTTTACGTAAGGAATTGTCAGCGCCAGACTGTACTGTGCCTGATTAACAGCGCATACGGCGGCCATGATTCTTTCCCACTGCAGCTTTTCCATTAAATAGTAAAACCCTTTGTTCTCTTCCCCCAGCAGGTTCGCTTGCGGTACTTTACAATCGGCAAAAAATAATTCCGCCGTATCCTGGGCATGCATGCCGACCTTTTGGACGCGATTCCGCCTAAAGCCCGGCGTGTTGGTTTCCACTAACAGCAGGCTGATGCCCTTGTAAGGTTTCGCCTTGGGATCAGTCCTAACCGCAACTACAACAAGGTCTGCCAGCATGCCATTGGAAATCCACGCCTTATTACCATTTACTATGTAGTTGTCGCCTTCTTTAACCGCGCTGGTTGCCAGGCTGGCAAGGTCTGAACCTGCCTGGGGCTCCGACATGGCTACAGCGAGAATCTTTTCTCCGGCAGCGCAGGCCGGCAGCCACCGTTGTTTCAGTTCCTCACTGCCGTGGGTATAGATATAGGGAGCGATAACGTCGCCATGCAGCCTGGTATACAGGCTGTTTAAGCCGCGGGCCTGCATTTCTTCCGCCTGGATTACCGAATACAGCAAGTCGCCGCCAACACCGCCGTACTTTTCCTCCAGCCAGATGCACAGATAACCCAGGTCGCCAAACTTTTTAAATACTTCCCGCGGCACACCGCCATCCTTTTCCCATTGCCCATAATGGGGAACCACTTCCTGGTCTAAGAATTCACAAAATGCCGTACGAAATACATCATGTTCATCAGTGAACGGTAAGATTCTCTCCATAAATAACAGCCTCCCCCAGCCTTTAGTAGATTAGGTTTCTTATTATGCTAGCTTTCATTGACGGCCCAGCTTCTCTATTTGCCCCGGAATACAGGCGTCCTTTTTTCCAGGAAGGCATATACGCCTTCTTTATGATCGGCCGTTGCCGCACATATGGCCTGATATTCAGCCTCATTGCGAATTTCCGCTTCCAGGTCGTGAAAGGCTAATTGATTTATCATCGCCTTGATATAGCCATAGGAAACAGTGGCACCCCCGGCCAGCTTAGCGGCCAGACGCATGGTTGCCGCTTCCAACTGGGCCAACGGCACTGCCTCGTTAATCAGGCCCCACGCCAGAGCCTCGGCGGCGGAAAACAGGCGCCCGGTCATAAGCAGCTCAGTCGTCCTGGCTACACCGATAGACCGTAGCAGCGGCAGCGGGCCGCCCAGGTCGGGTATTAACCCGATATTGGCAAAAGAAAAAACCAGTTTCGTCTCTTCTGCTACAATGCGGAAGTCGCAGGCCAGGGCAAGATTCAACCCCCCGCCGGCCGCCGCGCCGTGAATAGAAGCAATAACAGGTTTCCGGAGGTGTCTGATCTTTACAGCGGCTTTTCCCAGCTTACCGACACCCTCTCCGTATTCTTTGGCATTTCCCGTATCGACTCTTTCTTTCATTGCATTGAGATTCCCGCCGGCACTGAATGCTTTGCCGGCACCCCGTAATACGACTACCCGGATTTCAGGGTCAGTATGGCATTCATCCAGACGTTTCTCCAATGCCTCGACCATTGGTACAGAAAGAATGTTTCGCTGTTCCGGGTCGTTCAGGATTACTACCCCTATGCCATTCTCTTTTTTGAGGATAACCTTCATGTCCTCCACCGACTTCACCTACCCTTTTTTTCAATTGCGTGTTTATGCATGTTAACCTATTCACATTAATTAAAGATAAATAGGAATGACCGTTTTTTAAGCTACCGTGCTCAGCTAACAAGTCCCAGTGCCGGCGGCCATTCCCAAACGGTAATACGAAAGTCAGCTTAATTCTTCATGGCTTCCAGCCGCGCCAGCACCTGTCCGGCTTCCTGCATGACATCTTCAATAACCTGTTTTACCGGTTTGATTTCGTCGATTAAGCCCATAGCCTGTCCTGTTGCAAAAATACTTCCCTGCAGGTCGCCGGCCATCACGCAGGCTTTGCTTTTTTTGCCGGAGATTACCGTCAGGAGTTCTTGCAAGGTGGCACCCTGCCGCTCCATTTCCAGGCATCTTAAGGCCGCTTCATTTTTCATAGCGCGAATCATGTTCTTGATTGAGCGTTGAATCAGAATAGTATCGTTTTCGCTGGCCTCAACCATCCACTGTTTAAAATTGGGATGAATTATGCATTCCTGCGTAGCAACAAACCGCGTACCCATCACAATGCCTTCGCCGCCAAGTGCCAGTGCGGCCACCAACCCTTTGCCGTCAGCTATACCGCCGCCAATTAAGACCGGTATTTTCACGGTCTTGGCTACCTTGTTGCCCAAAATCATGGTAGTAATATCGTCCATGCCCGGATGACCGGCACACTCAACCCCAACAATGGTAACCATGTCTGCACCGGCTTCTTCAGCTTTCTTGGCATATTTCACAGCTGCAACTTTGTGGATCAGCTTGATACCGGCAGCCTTCAGTAGGGGCACGAATGCCTTGGGATCCCGTCCTGCTGTTTCTACGACGGCAACGCCTTCTTCAACAATTACCTTGAAATATTCCTGAGTCAATTCTCCCGGCATCATGGTCGGCAGCATAGACACGTTGGCACAGAAGGGTTTGCTGGTTAGCGATTTCATTTTCCGGATTGCATCCCGGAACTCAGGCATAGACGGGTAAATCGTGGCATTGATAGTCCCCAGGCCGCCGGCATTGGATACGGCAGAAGCCAGTTCCGGCGTTCCCAGATGTTGTAATCCCCCCTGCATAATGGGATACTGAATGTGTAAGAGTTCGGTAATTTTGGTTTTCAAGTTTGTCCTCTCCGTTCGTTGTGCGTCATAGCGCAATTTTTTGTTAACAAATACCTCTGTGACGTATCCTTCGCTTGCCAAATGTTACCCGCTAATGTACAGCGCACCGTACTTCCGCAGTAATTAAAAGCAAGAAGTGTGCCAGATATACGGGTGTTTTGGTTTTAGAGGGGCGAAACCGCACAAGTGTCAGTATATACAGGCTAAAAGTAGAAAATCGTACATTGGCTTCCTGAACTTGCCAATCTCCTTGTCCATACCGCCAGTATCAAAAACCGTCACCTAATTCCATTTTTGTATTGCAAATTTGTCCATTATTCCGGCAATATTCAAGGTCAAGTTTTAATTTAACTAGCAATGCTTTGTCGCTTGCACCACAGCGGTTAAAAAGGAAAACCGTGCCGCAGCACGGTTTGTTGTAAAACTAAAACAGAATGTTAACCTGCATACGGGTTCTGGTGTCACCAGTGCCATCGCCGGTGTAGTAGTCGGTACCGGTATCAGCCTTTTTCATATTGAACTGATAGACAGCCTCTAAAGTGACATTCTTGCCTAACGTGCGGGCGTACTGGACGTCCCAGGACTTGATATTGGAGGCAGCGGTATAAGCACCGCTGAAAGTAGGAACATTGGAGTTTTTCTCTATTTTATTGTATTCGACAAATGCCTGCCAACTGCCGGGAACACTAGGTTTCATCGCGCCATACTGCAGGCGGTAAACACTGCCGTCCGGCTCACTGCCGCCGGCAAGCTGAGCAGCATCAGCCGTATTTTTCCAATAGTCGGCTACAATTTTCCAGTCCTTGCCAAAGCCATAGGTAAAACCGGCGCCATAGGTGTTGATGAGTTTAGCGGCCGTTGAACCTTTGTCCTGGTTCTTCATATAAAAGGTGCTCATCTTGACTTTATTGGTAAATTTATAGACCATTTGGCCATAGTAGAGGTTACCATAAGGATTGTGATCTGTGGTAAGGTCAGCCGCGGCATAATCAAACTGACTCCCGGGGTCGGCATAACCGGCAAAGACAGCCGCTTTGCCTTGTTTCCAGGTAACCTCGGCACCATCAAAGCCGCCGACTGTACCGGCGTAGTAGGTAGTTTCACCAAGACTCAGGCTGTAGCGGCCGGCTTTCAGATCGATATTCGGCAACAGCCGGTTCACTTGCACACTGGCGTCGGTAATGTAATTAACAGTAGCGGCGTTATAAGTACCCATCGTGTTGTGGTTGAGCACCTGCCAGCGTGCATAGAAGTTGACTTTGTCGTTGACATCAACCTGAGCAGCCAAACGGAATCGCTCGGCAAAAGCCGGGTTGGATGTGCTGGCCTCCTGGTGAATCCAGCGCAGGCGGGCATCGCCGCTCAGCTTAATCTTGGAGGCATATTTTTCAAGTTTTGATACCCTGACACCCAGGTTGTCCAGTTCGTCAGCAAATTCGGCAGCCAGCTTATCAATAAGGGCTTTAAATTCAGGGTCGACCTTGTCGGACTTAGTCATGGCATTAGCAACAACCAGGGCCATTTCGTAGCGGGTCATGGTTTTGTCGCCGCGGAAACTGCCGTCACCGTAACCGTCAACAATACCGGCTTTTGCCAGTTTAGTCACCGCTCCGTATGCCCAGTGTGTGGCCGGCACATCGGCGAAGGTATTGGCCGGAGCGGCCAGTGCGGCCCCGGCGATACCGAGTACAAACATAAGTGCGAGAAGAGTTGCGAGAGTTTTCTTCAACGTATTTTCCTCCTTGGTTTGTTTTAAATTGTTGAGCCTTAGGAATAGGCGTTAACGGTTTGTTGCAATCTTAATTCGTCCTAATCCACAGTGCTCGTATCCCATGCCTGCGTCCAAGCCACTCCCGGGAGCTCTTTACATACCCTCCTCTCTTCCCCCGTTTGGTCTTCCCCGGCAAAAGAATCTTTGGGGGCGTTCAGTGCAAAGGGAATAGGCAATGCGCCTGTATAAGGAGCAAATCCCTTGCTGTCCGCCGTCTAACCTAGTAAAAGCAAGAAATATGCCAGCTTTCCGTTTTATCCCCCTTACAGCGGTTTAAACCGCTGAAACCGGCGGATTTGCCGTTCATGATTACAGGAAAAATAGAAAACACATTGTTTTACCGGTTGCCCTGTCAACACCAGACTGTACTGCAACCAACAAAATTGGGTGTTGATTACGATTTTGTAGCGCAGTTTTTGTTAACCGGATCACTTCACTAAAAAAACATTTCCCTGAGTGTTCCGGAAGCCTTTGCGCCAGCGCGCTGCTCTTCCGTTCTCCCCAGGGAAACGAGTTAAGAATAGCCAATCTCACAAAACTTTAGTCAGCAAGAAACCGGTCAAATGCTTCCCATTTGACCTTGAAATGGCAACCGTTGCGGGCCCTTTTTTCCGGCTGACCGGTGATAATTATTTATAGGAATAGAACCCTTGGCCTGTTTTTCTGCCGAAATGGCCATTATTCACCTTTGCTTCCAGCACCTTTGAGGGCGCTTCCCCCAGGCCGGCCTTGTATTTGGCATTACGGATATCATAGATTACATCCAAGCCAGCCAAATCCATTATGCGGAAAGGCCCCATCGGATGACCCAGACCTTTTTCCGCAGCCAGATCAATTTCCTCAACAGTGGCATAGCCGCTGTCCAAAAGGAACCAGGCTTCACTGTTGATTGCCCCCAGCAGCCGGTTAACTACGAAACCTTCAATTTCCTTTTGGACTTTGATCGCCTTTTTACCGATTCGGGCAGCGAACGCCATCAGTGTGTCAATGGTTTCCTCACTGGATTGAGGCGCCACGACGACTTCCACCAATTCCATGTGCAAGGCCGGATTGAAGTAATGCAGATTTGCCACCCGGGAGCGATTCTTCATCTGGGACGAAATCACGGATGGTACAAAAGTGCTGGAATTGCTGACTAAAATAGTATCTGGACGAGTAAGTGCCTCCAGTTTGGCAAAAAGGTCTTGCTTAATATCCAGCTTTTCTACAATAACCTCAATGACCAATTCAACCTCTTTCACTGCTTCAGCTAAGTCACTAACCATATGAAAACGGTTTATTGTGTCCTGGGCCGCAGCTGCTGTCATTTTTCCTTTGGCCACACGGCCGTTCAGATAGTCCTTGCTCCAGGCGTCAACCTGTGCCAATACGCTGGGAAAACTATCGGTTAAATTAACTTCATAACCATGAATCGCAGCATTAAGCGCAATTTGCTTACCCATTGTCCCGCCACCGATGACCGTAACCTTTTTAATATCATCAATTTTCATAACAACATCCTCCTCTATTTCATTACAGACAGACAAGGTCTATCCGCCTATTTATATACGGAACGAATTAACTGCGGTACGCAGATCTTGCGCTAAAGCAGCTAAGGCCTGGCTGGAGGCAGCAATTTCTTCCATCGATGCCAGTTGTTCTTGTGCGGCAGCTGAAACCCCCTGGGCTTCATCGGCTGATTTTCGCCCAAGCGAGTCAACCATTTGGATGGATGCGGCAATGTCCTGGCTGCTGCCGGTAAAAAGCTGCTCCATCGCCGCTGAGATCTCTTTGACTTGCCTGGAGACCGCAGCAACAAGCTCAACAATCTTTTGAAAAGTCATCCCGGCCGTATTAACCACCGCAGCCCCCATCTTAACTTCCCGGGTGCCGTTGTCCATTGCCGCTACCGCCTTATCGGTCTCGTCTTGTATCTCGCCAATCAATGCTGCTATTTGTTTGGCCGCATCCTGTGATTGCTCTGCCAGTTTGCGGACTTCCTCGGCAACGACGGCAAACCCGCGGCCTTGTTCGCCGGCACGGGCGGCCTCAATCGCTGCGTTCAATGCCAGCAGGTTTGTCTGACCGGCAATACCGGAAATTGTGTCAACAATTTGCCCAATCTCTTGGGAACGCTCACCCAGCTTACTTACTACCCGGGCTGAGGAGACAACCGTTTCCTCAATTTGCTGCATTTGCGCGGCAACCTTTCCTACTACCGCATCACCCGCCTGTGCCTGTTCGGCTGCTTGGTCCGAGCGCAGAGCGACCTGATCGGCGCGCGCCACAAGCTGCTGTAAGTTGTCGGTCATCTTGCCAATAACAGTGCGGCTATAACTGGCGGCTTCCATTTGTTCATTGGTCCCGTCCGCGATCTGGGTAATAGCCGCAGTAACCGTATTGGCCGCCTGTGCGGACTGTTCAGAGCTGGCGTTCAGCTCCTCGGCCGAAGCCGCTACCTGTTCGGTAGCACCCAGAATTTTTTTTACTAACGTAGATAAATTGTGAGACATAAGCTCAAAGCTGCGGGCCAGTCTTCCCAATTCATCATTCGAATGGATATCCAGCTGCTCTGACGATACATCCCCGCCGGCAATACGGTTGGCAGCAGCCTCAAGTAACAGAATCGGCTTGACAAAACGCCGGGCGTACCACGCAATCAACAACGCAGTCACTGCCAGTACAGCCAAAATGGTCATAATCGTCGTATTCAGCAGCATTGACAGATTATCGGTAATCTCTTCGATCGGGACAGTAACGGCCAGCGACCATTGCACCCCTGCGATAGGATAGTACGCGACAATCCGCTCTCTGCCGGAAAACTTGTACTGCACTATGCCGTTGGCGCCATTAACCATTTCTTCGGTAATTTTTTTCAGCGCCGGCGAAATCTTCTCATCTGTAAGTGTATTTAGTTTCAAAACAACATTCTTGTCAGGATGGATAATCACGGTTCCGTCGCCCTGTACGACATAAGCGTAGCCGGATTTGCCAATTTTGGTTGAGGTTACTTTTTTAGTCAGGCCTTCCATATCTACGGTGGCAAAGAGGACGCCCGTAACTGTATCGCCGGACTTAACCGGAACAGCAACTACAGTGACATAGTTGCCCTTAACCGGCGAAATTCTTGGATTCGTTATGACCGCTTGTCCCTGCATCCCCTGAATGAAGTACTCTGCTTTAGCTACATTGCCTGTCATTCCTGAATTACCGATAAATGATCCGTCGGCAGCAGCATAGGCAACACCATCCATGCCTGGCATAGCTTTCGCAATTGACCTTAAATAAGGGACCATTGCCTCTTTATTTCCGGATATAATAACAGGGTCCATCGCTGCAATTAGTAATTCGCTTTTGCGGGCAAGCAACCAATCGCCCACTTCGCTGGCAGATCTCGCCACTACATTTTCCATATCATGAGTCAGACTTGTACTAATAATCTGCCGCGCCTGCCAATAATTGATCCCGCCCAGCATGCACAGTGCGCCGACAATAATCAACAGTAACATGACCGTTAATTTTGCCTGAATGCTATTTCGGATTAAATTCACACCTATCACTCCAGCATCATATTTTACGCTTCGTTCCATTAGTCCTATCTATATACGCTTGCTGATAATACAGGTTTTGAGCCCCTCGCACAGTAAAACGGCTTGTAAGCGGAGAGAATTGGTTCTCCTGCCGCTTTCATTCCCCAAATTATGTTCGCATAGTGACAATCAGCCTGCAATGTAGAACGTGTACTTCGCGACCATGTAACGTAAGCCACTCTCTATGAGCCGGAGCCTGGTGTGCTTGTGCCGACGCAATCCCGGATACGCACCTGTGCACTATACTTCAGGAAGCACCATCGCTTTACAATTAACTGCCATCTGCCAAAGGACCATTGGCACTTAATAACGTTCAAAAATTGTCGCTAACCCTTGTCCACCGCCAATGCACATAGTCACCAAGCCGAGTTTATAATTTTTCGCCACCATTTCATGCACCAGCTTAGTTGTCAGAATGGGGCCCGTACCGCCGATGGGATGTCCTAACGCAATGGCTCCGCCATTGGGATTTGTCTTTGCCAGATCAAGGCCGAGATCTTTTATGCATGGCAGCGCCTGGGCGGCGAACGCCTCATTGAGTTCAATAATATCCAGGTCATTTACGGTAAGGCCTGCCCGCTGCAGCACTTTACGCGTTGCCGGCACCGGTCCGTAGCCCATAATATTGGGATCCAGCCCTGCCACGGCAAAGGACCTAAAGCTGACCAGCGGCGTTAGCCCCAGCGACTTAGCTTTCTCTTCCGACATCATAACCAAGGCGCCGGCTCCATCTGACCGGGGGCAGGAATTGCCAGCCGTAGTCAGTCCGCCTTGATGCAGCGGTGCCAGTTTAAGCATGGTTTCCAAAGAAGAATCATAACGTACGCATTCATCGGTGTCGATTATCTGTACACCTTTTTTGGTTTTTACTTCGATCGGGACGATCTGATCTTTAAATACACCCGCTTTAATGGCCCGGGCTGCTCTGGTATGTGACAGCAAGGCAAACTCGTCGCATTCCTGCCTGCTGATATTATGCCTGGCGCCTAAGGTATCGGCGGTAGTCGGCATATCCGGATTGCCAAGCTCGTCAATGGATAAACGGTTTGGTAAAAAAGCCGGTGGCTTAGAAGAATAAGCGGCTGTTTTTTCTAACTGATAGGGGGCTGTTGTCATATGCTCAACACCGCAGGCAATATAGATGTCTCCATAGCCGGCCATGATATTCACGGCCGCATTAATCACCGCCTGCGAGCCTGAGCCGCACTGCCTGTCAACCGTGGTTGCCCCGGTGGTAAGCGGCAATCCGGCCGTCATGGCGGCTATTCTGGCAAGATTGCCGTGTTGCCCCTGGATATTCCCCATAACGACATCTTCAATTTCCGCAGGATCAATTTTAGCGCGCAGAACCGCTTCCTTAATTGCTGCCGCCGCTAATTTTTCCGGTGGCACATTGGTCCATTGTCCCTTGTGTTTGCCTACGGCAGTACGAACTGCCGATACAATAACTACTTTTTTCAATTTAAATTCCTCCTGCATAAGTTTATATAGCGCTATAGCGTCAACGTATACCGGCGGCGCGTAATGTTTTCAACTCCTCAATCTGTTCCGGAGTATAGCCTAATTCCTCAAGAAGTTCTTTAGTATGTTCGCCCAATAGCGGACTCCCCTGATAAGAAAGTGAACCGGACTCAGCCCATTGAACCGGTGAACTCGGAAGCGCTGCTTTTGCACCATTGGCAAAAGTATTTTCATAAAGAAAATCATTAGCCCATGCCTGCTGGTCATTTTCAATCTCTTTAAAATGCTGCAGCCTTACATGAACAATATCGGCTTTACGCAGGCGAACAATCCACTCATTAATGTCTTTAGTCGCAAAGGCCTCCTCCAGAACAGGAATGAGAGCCGCCCGGTTAGTTAACATATCAAGCCTTGTTTTGAACCTCTTATCGGTTAGGAGATCCTCCCGCTCAATCACTTTGCATAGCGCCGGCCAGTAACGGTCATAATCAAGAACCGACAGGAAAATCCATTCCTTGTCTTTAGTCCTATAGGGAATTACCATCGGATTCCCTTCGAGCCGCTCTTTCGGGTACTTGTTCTGATAGCGTGATTGGGTCGCAGTAATCATTAGACCGGCAAGCCATACTGCTGCCCCGAACAATGAGATACTTACTTTTTCACCTTTGCCGGTTTTCTCCCGCTGCAAAAGAGCCGCGCTTATCCCGCCGCATAATATAGATCCTACTGCCAAATCACCAAAACCGGCCGGACTATATACCGGATATGCCCCATCAGGAACCAAATCAGTCAAGAATCCACTGCGCCCCCAGAAAGCAACCGTATCGAACCCCGGTTGGTTAACGTCCGGCCCCTTTTCGCCAAACCCGGTTACAATACCATAGATTAGCCGGGGATACTTTGCTTTCAGACTTTCGTAATCCAATTGCATTTTTCTAAGCGCTTCTAGCCGGTTATTGGTTATAAATACGTCGGCTGTCTGCAATAAATCGTGAAGCACCTTTTGCCCTTGCGGTTTTTTTAAATCCAGTGTAATTGCCCGCTTATTTGTATTGGCAAGCTCCCAGGCCGGATTCTCCTCTTCGTTTGCAGGCATTGACATGGTTTGGCCGTAAGTACGCCATGCATCACCGTCCGGACTCTCGACCTTAATAACATCGGCGCCCCAATCTCCTAAAATCCGGGCGCACGCCGGTGCCGCAACAAAAGTCGCCAATTCAATAATGCGGTATCCACTTAAAGGTTTTTGATTAATCACTCGTCTCATCTCCTCTGGCCTTATAATGATTTATCGGACACTGCCGTATATTTATCTTTGCAAGAACTATGCCAATCAAACTATTTTAAAGGTGCTGACACAATGCAGCCGGGCAGGTAAACAGCTGCAAGCTGGCCAAGGATTGAGCGCTGGTCAGGGTACTCTGACCGACCTTTTTTCTATCAAGATCAGCTAAACAAATGTTTTTTTGAAAGCAAAAGTGAATTTCTCATATGCAAAAAGTGTAGATGTTTGCAAAATTGTAATACAAAAAAATATGAACTATAAAAATTTAGGTACGAATACTATAACAGTACATTACCCCCATTTTTTTTACTTATGGCCACAAGGTTTCTTATCGCTGTACTATAAGCCAGCACTGAAACAAACAGCAGCTTGGCAAATTTTGATATTTGTCGATAAAGGAGATTCAAAATAGCTGCACGAATAATGTCGAATATGGTCTTTTATTGGGAATTATTAATGCAAAAACTTCTTCCCAGGAGGCAAACGATGAGTTTGAATGACATATTGATTCCGCCTGCATTTTCCTCGATAATTCAGCTTTTATTCTCAATGATTTCGCTCGTATTGTTATTTCTTTTATTTATAATGAACCGTAATACCCCTAACCTACTTTGGCTGCTAGGCTGGTTATGTAATCTGTTTGCTGATATTCTCGAACTTGGCTATGTCCAGGCAGACCAAACTACCATTACCTTCACTTGTCTGGCCACAAAACTACTCAGCTGCTACCTTATCTTATCAGGCTTCGTAATTCACAAAAAGTACAATAAGACCTGGCAGGTCATTCCGCTTATTTGTCTGATCTGTTTCATACTCATTTTTTTCTTTCTTGCACCAAGCCATATTACTATTCTCCTGCCATCGGCATTTTTATTGGCTGTATATAGCGCGATTGCTTATAATAAGCTAGTACTGCAGACCAAAAGTCTCTTTACAGTACTTGCAACTATCATTGCCTTGACTGTCTGGGGATTTTTGAATCTGATCAGCTTACAAGCCAGTCAGGCGGACTGGTACTGGTTATGGATATACCGTATGGCTAGTCTCGCACAGCTGGTATGTGCCATTGCAATTTTCAGAAGCTATCTGCAGGAAATCGCAGTGTCATCTGAAGCTGATGTGCTATTGCGCACCCTTGTTGAAAAGACCGAGTTTATCGTCTATTCATTTCATCAGTCGCCAACCAAAACCTTCGACTATATTAGTCCGGGCATCGAAGCGATAACAGGTTATTCGCCAAATGAGTTTTACGAAAACCACATGCTGGGATATCGTATTATTCATCAGGATGACAGGCAATCTTTCGCGTCCTTGGCCGGCATGATGGCAGAATCTCCGGGAAAACCGATGATCACCCGCATTTGGCCTAAAAACTCTTCCATGATTTGGGTCGAACATATTAATCTGCCGACATTCAACGAGTGTGGTGACTTGATTAAAATAAACGGAATTGCGCGTAATATAACACATGAAAAGCAACTAGAAGCCCGTAACGATCTTTTGAAAGAAGTAGCCCTCATGGTAATGGAAGATAAACCCCTAACAACCATTCTTTCTCACATTTGCAACAAACTCGTTGACATCTACGGGTTTAATTTCGCCTGGATCGGTTTAAAGGAGCATGATGGCACTGTCAGCATTAGCGCAGTAGAGGGAATACAAAACCAGCTTATCCGCCTACGCGAACTTAATATCCGCTGGGATGACACCCTGGAAGGGCAAGGGCCAACAGGTAAAGTTATCCGGGGCGGGAAGACCTTGATTGTCGACGTGGAGAAAGCCAACTTTCAGATCCAGCCCTGGTTAGACAGATTAGTTGCCCGCAAGATACGTTCTGTTGCGGCATTTCCTTTGAAAACAAAAGGCAATACACTGGGTGCACTGGTAATCTACTCAAATTACAAATATTTTTTTAGCAACAGGGTCGTCTGTGAAATCGAATCATTTGCCGAGCAAATTGCGCTTGCTATCAATGATGCGATTAAAAAACAGCAGTTGCAGCTGATAACCGCCGGGCTGCAGGCAACAACCAATGCCACTCTTATTACGGACCGGAACTTTGTCATCGAATGGAATAATCCAGCTTTCGCCGATTTGACCCTGCCCGATTATCAGTCAGTTGTAAAATTGCATTTTCCCGCAACAATTAAGCTGTTTAATCAAGATAGGGAAATATTTACCGAGATTCAGTCTGTCGCCGCAACCGGCTCAGCCTGGATAAATGAATTTATTTTGTATAAACGGGATGGCGCACTAGCGCCATTTGAGATTGCAGTCACGCCGGTAAAAAACACGCTGGAGGAAACTACGCATTTTATTATCTGCTTTCACGATCTTACCCAACGAAAACAGGCGGAATCGGTATTACAACGCTACCAGTTTCTTTATCAGCGGACAAATGATATTATTCTTATCTCCCGCCCTGACGGCCTGATCGTCGAGGCAAATCCAGCGGCCGAAACCGCGTATGGCTATACACGCGAGCACCTGCTTACCATGCGAATCAGCCCTGCCTTTGAACCACAACCAGAGATCCCCGCCCTTGTGCATCCGCTTATGCCAATACTGGCTGCACAAGACGGCTATTTGTTAGAGACAGAGCACCACCGGCGGGATGGCTCAACCTTCCCGGTAGAAGTCAGTTCCGTCTGTGTGCCGATTGAAGGGAAAATTGTTATTTTCAGCACTATCCGTGATATTACGGACCGTAAACAGGCGGAGTTACATAAACTGCAAGCCAAAGAAACCCTGGCCCAGGCGGAAAAATTAACTTCCTTAGGCAGAATGGCGGCCAGTATTTCTCATGAAATCAACCAACCGTTAAACACGATTAAAGTAATTGCCGATGGCATTCAATTTTGGCAGCGAAAAGGCATCCAAGCGGAAACACCGGCTCTGCTGCATGCAATCAGCGATATTTCCGTCCAGGCCGATAAAATTGACAAAATTATCAAGCATGTCCGCGGCTTTCTTCATAGCAAAAATTCATCGCTGCGGGTTCCCTGCGACGTAAACAGCATCATTGAAACCGTGTTAAGCCTATTGGAATCCCAGCTAACCACGCACAATATCCGGTTGCAAAAAAAACTGACAGCTCATCTGCCGCCGGTTTTTGCAACACCTACCGGGCTCGAGGAAATTGTCATCAATTTAGTTCTCAATGCCTTTCATGCACTCCAGTCAATGGAACAGGAAGATAAGACAGTTACTATCTCTACTTGGCTTGAAGACTGTATTATCATTGAGGTGTCAGATAACGGCCCCGGAATCGCAGATGATATTAAAGCTCAACTGTTTGAGCCTTTTTTCAGCACAAATTCTTCTGGTGACGGAATGGGACTGGGGCTGGCTATCATTAAATCGATTATTCTTTCTTACAATGGAACCATTGAGGCCGCAAACAACGACCAGGGCGGGGCTGCCTTCCGGGCGGAATTGCCTGTCTATCGGCAAAATGAGAGGCAACTATAAATACGGGGTGCCAAACAAGCATGAGCAGTCGATAAATACAAGGATTTAGCGGTGTTTTTGCCGAAGTAAAGAGCATACACCCCGACTGCGGCTGCCTTTCGAGGAGACTATTATGACTGGCCGCAGTAAACGCAGGAGGCTATAATGAATATTTTGCTTGTCGATGATGATAAAACCGGCCGGGAATGGATTGCCATGTTTTTGCGCCAGCTTGGCCATCATGTCCTGGAATGTGATAATGGCGAAGACGCTTTGGCAGCATTCAAAACCATGGATTTTGGCATGATTCTGTCTGATATCAAAATGCCCAGAATGTCGGGCCTCAGTTTGCTAAAGACCATTTCAGCCATGCCATCCAAGCCAAACACTGACATTGTCCTTTTCACCGGTCATGGTGACATGGAGTCGGCTATTGACGCTTTGCGGGCTGGCGCTTACGACTATCTCCTGAAGCCTATCAATATGGATGAACTGGCAGTACTGACAGAGAGGATTGCCGAGCATCAAAACCTCTTACGGGAAAATCGGCGCTTGATTAATCATTTTGACAGCGAAGTAAAAGCTGCCACGGAAGAAACCCAACGTGAGTTGTCCAAACTAAAAACTATTATGGCCAAACAAGTAGGCTTAGGGAATGTTGGCGTTTTTTCCGACTCCATGCGGCAAATCGTTGACCAGGCATTTAAATATCATACTGACCGTTCAATACCTGTTCTGATTCAAGGCGAAACAGGAACCGGCAAGGAGATTATTGCCAAGATGATCCATTACGGCAAAGATGCCCACCCGGCCCCGTTCGTTGATATTAACTGCGCTGCTTTTACCTCCAGCTTGTTTGAAAGCGAACTGTTCGGCTATGAGGCGGGAGCTTTCACCGGCGGTTTGACCAAGGGCCAAAAAGGTAAATTGGATATGGCTGCCGGCGGAACCTTATTTTTAGACGAAATAGGCGAGATGCCGCTGGAGCTCCAGAGTAAATTGCTGCGTGTCCTCCAGGAAAGGACCTACTATCGGGTAGGAGGCGTCAAAAAACTTACTACCGATGTTCGCATTGTTTGCGCTACAAACGTAGACTTATCCGACAGGATTGCCAATGCCAGCTTTCGCAAAGATTTGTATTACCGTCTTAAGGTGGGTCATATTGTCCTGCCGCCCTTGCGGGAACGGTCTGATGAAATCCTGCCATTAACCGACGTATTCCTGAAGGAGTTCGCCCAGCTCAGAAGAAAGCAGTTTACTGCTGTTTCAGCGGCGGCAGCCGATATACTCCGCTCTTATTCATGGCCCGGCAATATCCGTGAACTGCGCAATGTTATAGAATGGGTAACCTTTATGTATGATGACATGGAGGTGCGTCCGGAGCATTTGGGAGCGATCACCAAAAATGAGCAGCCGGTAGATGCAGCCAGCAAAAATTCCCCACTGGTCATCAACCCGGACAACTTTATTCTGCCAGCTGAAAAATTTGATTTAAAAGAATTTACGGATAAGGTAATTTATAAAGCCCTGGAAATAAATAATGGCAACAAAACAGAAGCTGCGAACTATCTCAATATGTCACGGCGCGCGCTCTGTTACAAGTTGGAACAAGACGCCAAAGATAGCTAACCCGTTGTTTGACTGCGGACGAATTAAACAACTTCACGACTTGAGAAATGGGAAAACCCGCTTCTTCGCCTGATGAAAGGCTTGAAGCGGGTTTTCTAACAGTTTCTTGTCACACGCCTGATCATATATTATATTCTTCTGCAGGTCATCCCCAACGAAACTCTATACCTAATGTTCCTACAGGATATTCCCATTTTTCCAGAATCGTACTGCCGCAAAGCACCCGGCAGGTGCCGCATTCGATACATCCGGCATAGTCAAAATGAATGATGCCGTTTTCATCAACCTTGTATAATCCGGCCGGACAAGCCAGTACCAGCTTTCGCAGTTCCTGCCTGTCAGGCTCGGCTGTAAGAATGATATGGGCATTGTCTTCATCTACAAAAAATTTATTTAAACTAAGCTTCTCATCTACATTGACCGTACTCACAAGGACCGCACCCCCTTCCAACTGTCCCGCATGATGTTGGTAATACCAATTTTCCGGACATGGTTAAGCATATTTTTCATCAACGGCTTCGCCGGCTGTCCGGTGACTGTAAATAGGTCAGTCAGCATGTCGGCTGCCAGCCGGGGATAGCCGTCAAAGAGGCGCGGTGTTGTTTCCAAAAAGTGCGGTAGATTTTTATACAGGTTTAAATCCTGCATGAGATAACTCTGCTTCAGTTTAGTCTGATACAGGCTAAGGGTCGCCTCACTATAGTCCTGCCTGTCCTTGGCAGCCAAAACAGCCTGCGCGGCACACTCGGCGGAGGTGACTGCCAAGTCCATCCCCCGCACGCAATAACCGGTATTAATGCAGAATCCGGCGGCATCGCCAATTACCAGCACACCATTGCCAGCCAGCTTCGGCACCATCGCCAGCCCTCCTTCCGGCACAAGGTGGCCAGAGTATTCCACAAGTTTGCCACCCCTGACCAGCGGCTCAATGGCCGGATGCTGTTTAAAATCCTCCAGCAGCTGCGGCACCGCTTTATCGCCTTTGATTAAATCGCTCAGTGTGCAGACTATACCAAGGGATAAGCTGGACTTATTGGTATATAAAAAGCCGCCGCCTGTTCTGCCGCCGGAAGGAAGCCCGGCAAACAGCCAGGCGGTTCCCTCATCCTCCCGGCAGTTGAAACGGTCATTGATCACTTCCCGGGGCAGTTCGATAATCTCTTTTACGCCCACGGAAACCTGGCCAGGCAGCAATTCGTGGCAATAGCCGATTTTTTGCGCCAGCAGCGAATTCACGCCATCAGCTAAAATCGTAATATCAGCCTCCATTTCATCCTCACCGGCAATCACCCCGCAGACGTTACCGTCACGGACAATTAAATCATCAACCCGGATACCGCTGACAATCAGGACGCCTGCCGCCTCCGCCTTTTCTGCCAGCCACTGGTCAAACACGCTGCGTAATACGGAATAAGAATCACTGCCTTGCTGGCCTAAGGAACCGGAGTAGAAATCCAAGGTTACACTGCTATCCTCGGTCATAAGACTGATTTTTTCCCGGGTAATCTTACGCTCCACCGGTGCTTCCCGGGCAAAGTCCGGAAAAATTTTTTCGAGACTGTGGCTGTAGATTCTGCCTCCGCTCACATTTTTACTGCCGGCAAATGTTCCCCGTTCTACCAGCATTACTTCCAGGCCCGCCTGGGCAAGCAGATAGCTTGCGACCGTGCCGGCTATACCGCCCCCGACGACGATGGCGTCAAATTTTTCCTCAGCCATGATAACACCCTTTCCAGTCGCCTCATAAAACTACCCTATGCTCGACTATTTTAATTGACTGATCAATGCCGGCACCACTTTATACAGGTCACCGACAATACCGTAATCGGCCTGCTTAAAAATCGGCGCATTTTTGTCTTTATTAATAGCAATGATTACCTTCGACCGGCTGATGCCAACCGTATGCTGAATCTGGCCGGAGATGCCGGCCGCAATATACACCTCCGGTGCCAGCATCAGGCCGGATACACCGATATAGGTTTCTTTGGGCAGCCATTTTTCGGCCTCCGCAATAGGCCTGGTGCAGCCAAGTTCAGCCCCGATGGCATCAGCCAGTTCCCGCATTATGGCCAGGTCTTCCTGCTTGGCCAGGCCACGGCCTACACCGATGATTTTTTTAGCACTGGCCAAATCGACAGAGATTTTTGGTTTTTGTACCCGGCTTGCTACGTTGACCTTGATGCCAGGTTCAATATAGGCGACCGTCTCTACTTCCCCCCGGCCTGTCACAGGTGCTGCAGGGGGCAGTACGCCAGGACCGATAAGAACAATGGCTGTTCCTGCCACCACTTTTTCCTGGCGGACTGCCGCCCCGCCATAAACCATGCGCCGGCTTGCAAGATTATCTGTAAACCCGATAACATCAGTGACAGCGCTGGAACCTTTCATAGCGGCAAGCCGGCCGGCAATCAGCTTGCCGCGTTTTGTGGACTCAATCAGCAGCATATCGGCGGCGGCCCTGTCCATAAGCGCCGCAAGGGAATCGGTATAATCCTCCAGCATTACATTCTCCTGGGGCGGAATGGACCATATTTTATCGGCGGCCAGTTCTCCCGGCGCGCCAATAACGACGGCTTCGACCTGATCCCCCAGACTGCGTGCACCGCTGCACAGGTCAGCCAAGGCCTTATTCCGTTCTGCAAAAACCAGTATTTTCATTGTTGTGCCCACCCTTTACTTCAATTCTTTAATAATTTTTTCCAGAAAATTCCGGACCGCTTCTTCTGCATCGCCTTCCAGGATATCCTGCTTGCGTTCCGCTTGCTGAGGGGCCTTCGTTTCCAGGTTCTCAATGGATTTTGCCGGCCGGCCCAGGCCGAGATCGGCAGCGGTCCAGGAAATAGCTGTTTTCTTCCCGGCCGCTAAGATTTGCTTCATGCCGGGAATGCGCGGCACATTGCTGTCAGAGGTAACTGAAAGCACTGCCGGCAATGGAATTTCCAGTATTTCCACCTCGTCCTCCAGAATGCGTTCGACGATAGCCTGTTCATCTTTAATGGAAATTTTACTGACACTGTTGATTGTGGGCAGATTAAGCAGCTGCCCAAGCTGAACACCAACCTGCTGGGCATACAGATCGGCCGATCCTTCGCCACAGAGAATAAGGTCAAACTGGCCTATTTTACCAATCGCTGCTTTTAAAACAGTTGCGGTCTGGTGTGTATCCATATCAGCCAGGCTGTTATCGGCCACTACGTACAGACTTTCCGGCCCCCGGGCCAAAACGTTTTTCTTTAATTTAGAGTCGTTTATGCCGGCGGCGCCGACACTGATCCCCACCACTGCCCCGCCATGGGCTTCAACCAGCTGGGTTCCCGCCTCGATTGCATTGATATCATAATTACTGATTGTCATTTTTGCTCTGTCAAACGAGAGATCGCCAGTAGCGTTAACAATAATGTCCTGTTCTTCCGGCACTATTTTAAAACATGTTATAATCTGCATACTTACACCTCAAATATTAATTATCGTTCACTGATTTATCAGGTAGCAGAAATACAGCTACAATAAATGCTTTTAATCTTGCTAGCCGTCAGTTACGGAGAGAATTTTCTCTGCACCGTAAAACGGCCAGAAAACGGTTGAATATGGCCCTGCAGTATTCAGCGTAAAGTTGGCGACTTGTATCCTTTCAAAATTGCTTGGCATGCGTCTATCCCTCCTTCATGAAATTTTATAATAAAGCAATACACATTTTTTATTAGCAAATATTATGCCAAGTATCTGAATTTGAAATATTAGCAGGCAAATTATCGTCAATATAACGCTGATTTTCTGCCATAACCTTCGTAAAACTGCTTCGCCTTGGCATAAAATTTTGCCAAAAGGAAATAGTCCAAGAGAACGGCAAACAACAGAGTTACTATCCATTAAAACAGCATAACAAAGCCTCCCATGGAAGATGAAACATCTTCGATAGAAGACTTTGTTATGCTCTGTCCACGATAGGACAAGGATTCAGCTGCGTTCATTTACGATAGGCCAAAGGATGAGAAAGCTTCTATTTTTGTATTACAAAAACAGCAGTCGCTCTACAGTTTTAGGCTAATCAGCGGAATAAATTATCCTATTATAAAATCAGTTTTTTAAAAAATTTCAAAAAAATAAATACTAATTACCATGGAACAAAGGCATTCTTTGACAAATTTAGACAGTTTCTCTTCACAAAAGACATTTTTTTGGCATGTATTTTGCATCTCTAAAATATGCGAAAAACAGAAAAACTGATTAAGTAAAAGCTAGCACTTGTATTACCAGCCTGATTTTATATGCATTGCAATCGCTGCTGATACAATCATAACTGTCTGGCCAATAGGCAGTTATGATTGTATCCGAACGACGCTGGCAATAACAGGTGTAGCAATAATGGGAGAGGATGCTTTAAATGAAACAACTACCGGAAGGAACTATGAGTCAAAAACCAACACGTCAACGCCACCTGTTATCATTTATTTTACTAATCACACTGTTGATTGCATTTATGGACCGGGTAAATATCTCAGTACTGATAGCCGACCCACATTTTTTACATGATTTGCAATTAGAGGGTCAACCAGTAAAGATGGGCATGCTCATGACTGCCTTCCTGTTTGCTTATGGAGCCTGCAGTTTTCTGCTGGCTCCTTTGGGCGACTACTTAGGCCCTCGCAAAGCCATGATCATTGCTGTGTTTATATGGGTTCTATCACTCGTAATAGGTGGTCTAACATCTTTTTTTGGGCTCCTTATTGTTTCCAGAATTCTATTAGGTATTGGGGAAGGCTTGCATTATCCCATGCAAAATACTTTTGTAAAAAACTGGTTTCCTATAAAAGAGCGGGGCCGGGCGAATATGGTTTGGTCAATGGGAATAACCCTGGCCCCCGTTATTAGCATGCCGTTAGTGTCGGCAATGGTCTATTACGCCGGCTGGCGTTTCAGTTTCTTTGGACTGGCAGTAATCGGTTTAATTCCGCTGGTATTGCTGTGGTTTTTTACAACCGACACACCCCGGCAAAATAAAAGGGTTAATAACGCGGAACTGGATCTCATCGAATCCGGGCTGGCCGCGGAAAAAGCCGCCCAAGGGCAATTGGAGCAGGGATCCTTTAAACAAAACATAACCGCTTTATCTAAAAACACTTCTTTTTGGCTGCTGGTTTTGTTCATGTGCTGCCAATCCTTTGTATACTTTGGCATTATGACTTGGTTACCAGTCTATCTTAAGAATTCACGCGGGTTTTCCTGGGCCGAAATGGGAGCATTAGCCTCACTGCCAGGAGTAGCTGGCTTTTTTACCAAACTGATCTCCGGCTATGTTCTGGATGCCTTCGGACGCAGAGCGCCTGTCCTCCTGATCGCGATGATTGGTCTGGGCACAGGCATATATACTTCGGTTGCAACTGCCAGCAATGTGATGTCCGCTATATTTATCGCCCTGGGTATGGGATTTATGTCCTTTGGGACCCCCGCTGCCTATACATTGCTCCAGGACCTTGTACCGGGTAAAATCATAAGTACCGCCTCAGGAATATTTATCGGGCTTGCGAATGCATTATCAGGCTTTGCTCCGCTGGCGGTTGGCTTTGTAATTGGTGCTACAGGTCACGCAGAAAGTGGTATTGCCTTTCTTAGCGGTGTAGCTGCGCTGGGTGCCGCCAGTGCATTCATTCTTTTGTTGAGAAAATATTAAGCAGGCGAATGTCTACATCCGATCTACACCTTCCTAAACCAGAGGGCAATCATCGCCACCGCCCCAATCAGGCAAAACATGACCAATGACATCAGCCCGCCGGCATAACTGCCGGTCGCGTCAATAAAATACCCGACAATGACCGGTGTAAGCGCCCCGCCGGCACTGCCCAGGCCGCTTTCGAGCCCGCTGCCTGTTGCCAGGGCTTTCTCGGGCACAACTTTTTGAATCATCGACCAATGACCGGGCAGGCCGATGACCAGTGCCGATACGGCCACCACAAGCCACAGCGCTGCTTCGATCTGATCTGTCGCATGAGCGGCAAAATAGATTCCCGCCGCCCCGCCCAGCATATGCAGGATGCCGAAAGTAGCTTTCCGTTCCACCTTATCGGTCAGATAACCGACAGCCACAAGCGCCACAACGGCCGCCGCATAGGGGGCATTAGCCCAGAAGCCCATGCTTTTCCAGGAAAAACCCATAGCCTCTTTCAGGTAGGACGGAATCCAGGTCATCAACCCCCACCAAGCCGCAGAGCTGCAAATATAAAACAACACACACAGCCAGTAATCCAGATTAAACAGGAAGCCCTTGGACGCCTCCCAGGCGGAAACCGGCTCCGCTTTCTGTTTGGCTGCCGCTTCGGCCTGCAGCCCGTTCTCAATATATTCCAGTTCCAGACGGTTGATTCTTTTGCTCTCCCGCGGGTAATCGGTGGTAAAAAACCAAATCAGGATTAACGGTATAATGCCAATAGCTGCTAAGGCGAAAAAGCTTGACCGCCAGCCCCAGTTGCCGACAATCCAGACAAATAAAGGCATGGCAATCGCCGGTCCGGCCGCCAAACCCAGCAGCCAGGTGGAGTTGGCCCGGGCCCGTTCATTGGGCGGAAACCAGTTGCGGACAAACTTCATCTGCATCGGCCAATGCATGCCTTCCCCCAGCCCCAGAATGCATCTGGCCACAAGCATGCCGGTAAAGGTCGTTACCAGACCGCCATAAATGCAGGACAAGCCCCATAATACAATAGCCAAAGCCATGACCTTGCGCGGCCCCCACCAATCGCCCAGCGGTCCGAGAACACTGTTGGCAATGGCATAGGTTGCCAGAAACAATGACATCAGCGACCCCATTGCCACGGCATTGCCCTTGATCCCCATTGCCGCCAAAAAGGCTTCATCGGCCACAAGCACCGATACGTTAACCCGGTCAAGGTATGCAACTAATAATGTCACCAGTAAAACAACGATTACAACTACCCGCTGTTTGGTCGGCTGCTCGGCGGCCTCAGCCTGCTGCAGCAATACTTTTTCACTCACAGTTGTTGCCTCCCCTGCTCTATAGTAATGGAATGAGTAGCACCATGTTGTGTGAAAGATGGCCCCGAACAAGTCGGGGCCCCATTGCTTTTTTGTTTTGTTATTACATTTTAATAGAAGAATTCAAATTTCATCATGTAAGTTTTATCCAGTTTTTTATCTGTCAGGGACGTTAAGCTTCTATCCTTAATTTTGATATCCTGATATTCGAGCGAGAGTACAACATTGTTGGCAACAACATTTTGATACGCCAGGAACCAGGCATTGACATTATCGGTGGTGTGAGTAAACACGTTATACGGCTGACCGGGACTGGCAACGGCCGTAGTATCAAAGCCGCCGGCCCCGGACGGGAGGGCGCCCGCATCCACACTGCGGTAAGATACCATCCAGCCATCTGTGCCTACTTTGGCCGGATTTACCAAGCCGACGGCCTGATACATGGCGGGCGGCGCCTGGCTGTTGCTAAATTGGACAGCCCAGCCTTTGGGATTATCCGGCAAGTTAGCTGCTCCGTCCAGCTTGCTGCCCACATAGTCGCCCAGCAGGGTATATTTGCCCATTTTGTAGACTACCGAGGATGTCCAGCCTTGTGAACTGTCAAAAGAACCGGTGTTGGTGTTGAGCGTCCCCATGCCGGTGGGTGTACTGGTGCCCGGAACATCCGCCCAGTAGTAGCCGCCATAGAGCGTAAAGTTTCTAGACAATTTATAGCCTAATTGCCCGGTGGTAAGCTGGTAGGATTCATTATCGCTATATCTGGCATTACTCGCATCCCACCTGTTGCTTTTAATATTGCCTGTCCAGCCTTTAAAGCTGAGCTTATCCCAACTGTCAGTAAGCAAAATGCCGTCCACATTCATCGGCTTGCCAATTAAACCGGTGGTGATAAAGTCCAGCGCGCTGCGGCCGGCGCGAATAGAGTCAAACCCCAGTGTGTTCTTGGCAGTAACATTCATTTGATCGAGAGCGATTTCCGAGCCGGAGCTGTATTCAGCATTGCCGAATTTATTGCCGCCGGTAGTGGCAATACGGCCAAAGAACGACATATTATCGTTGATATTGCCCCAGAATTTAATCCGCTGCCGGAATTCAAACGTGTCCGATCCCGACAACTTCTTTGAACCTGCCGGGGTAGGATCGTTGCCTACTACCCGGAAACGGGTTTCGCCGCCGATCCAGGTATTCGTTTTCGCCTCTACCTTGGCCATGCGCACACCCAGACGGTTTAGCTCACCGGCAAACTCGGCCGACAGTTTATCGATCAGTTGTTTATTGGCTTCGTCGGCACTATCAAACTTATCCATGGCTTTAGCCACGAGAATGGCAAATTCATACCGGCTCATAGTCTTATCACCACGGAAAGTTTTGTCACCATAACCATCGATAAAGCCCGCTTGCGCCAGTTGATCCACCGCAGTATAAGCCCAGTGGCCGGCCGGCACATCGGTAAAGGACTGCCCCGGGGCCGCCTGCACGGTAGTGGTCAGGGCCGGGGTGCCGGCCATTGTAATCGACAGCAGTGCCAAGGGTACGATTGCCAGCCATTTTTTCGCGTTTTTCATTTTTCTCATAATGATCGCCCACCTTTTTTTATTTTAGTGATTTTACCTCTGGATCTATTTGCTGTTAGGCTTTGATTGTTGAATCAGCAGTTCTTTTCTGCGGCATAGTGGCAAAGAACAAGGCGCATATTCCCACGATGCAGATAGCAACATTGAGGTAGAAGGCCGGGGTATAGCTCTTAAACACATCGAACAGTTTGCCGCCGACCAGCCCGGCCGGTGAGCAGGCAAGGGCTGATAACAGCAGCATCATGCCATTGACCTTGGGGAAGGCAACCGGTCCGAAATAGTTGCCGACCATAGTGTTTAAGCAGACAAAGGTCCAGCCAAAGCCGGCTCCGTACAGGATAGCGGCCGCAAAAGCCACCATTAATGCATCTGCGGTGACATTGATAGCCAGGAAAGAGCCCACAAAGTAGCAGCAAATGCCCATCATGAAGGCAAAGCGGGCCGGCATTTTGTCCATCAGCCAGCCGCCGATCAGGCGGCCGGCAATACCACCCATTGTAAAGAGGCCCATTGCCCAGGCGGCGTCAGCCGGGTTAATGCCCAGGCCCCTTAAATGCAGGATCCAGTGAGCGGTAAAAAAGAAGAAGGGAAACTGGCAGGCGAAGGAGCCAACAACAATCATCCAAAACGAACGGGTACCGTAGGCTTCACTTGGGGTCCAGTTGAACTTGGTAGCCAGGGAATTGACCGGCCCGGCCTGGGCACCAGCCTGTTCCTCAAGGCCGTCAACCAGCTGCCCCAGATCCTCCGGCCTTTCCTTAACGGTGAAAAAGGCAACAACCGCCGCCACAATAGCAATGCCGGCAACGATCAGCCAGGCCTGGCGCCAGTCGCCGCCATTGGCGGCAAGCACCTTGTTCATCAGCGGCGCCCCCAGGAAACCGGCAAAGCCTGACGCGGTTAAGGTGATGGCCATCGCCCGGCCGCGGTATCTTTTAAACCAGCGGGTAACTGCCGTCGACAACGGCACAATGGTACCAAAACCGATACCGGAGCCAATGATGACACCGAAGCCGACCAGATAATGCCAGGGCTGGGAGGCAAAAAAGGCCATCCACAATGTCCCGACCAGAATCAAGGCCGAACCAATGCCAAAGGTTGACCGGACACCCCATTTGCCAATGGCGGCAGCCACCAGAATCGAGGGTACACCAACGAAAAAGTTCAATAAGGTAAAGCCCATGCCATAAACACTGCGCTCCATGGTAATTTCTTTTAACATATATGTATTAATAACTGCCCCACCATACAGAGGAAAACCCATGTTTAAGAGATACAGGAACCATAATGCCCCTACTAGTTTCCAGCCATAAAACTGTTGCTTGTTTTCCATTTCCTCAATCCCCTCTAAATTATTGTTGGGCCTATTGCCGCTATTTTCTTATGGTTCTGATAATTTGCCTGTTATGTATCCGGCCATGGTTGACCAAATACATAACAGCAATTATGCTCAGCGTTCATTTAACCGTAGCGAAAGGCAATCCCAAAGGTACCGCGTGGATAAGTCCATTTGATAATTCCCTTGTCTTTGCAGACAACCCGGCAGGTGCCGCATTCCAGACAGCCTGCATAGTCAAAATTCATTTCGCCCTCTTTCAGGGTATAAAGCACGGCCGGGCAAACATACAGGCAAGGCTTTTCCTGACACCGGGCACAAACCGTCTTATCCAGAACAATGTGCGGTTCTTCTTCGTCGACAACGAATTTGTTTAATCCCAGCAGTTCTTCCGGCGAAAGTTTTTTTACAGTCATATCGCTTTAAACCCCTTCCAGCCGTCAGCAATAAGCTGGCCCATTGTTACATGTTTTTTCAATACTTTGAACATAGCCTTATCCATGCGCTCGGGCACGCCGCCGTCAACAGCAAACAATGTTTTCATCATCTCATTGGCCATGGCCGGATACACGGATATCATCCGCCGGTTGCTCATCAGCTCATGGAAATTGGCATAAAGCTTCATGGTGGCCAGCAGCGATAGCTTCTCCAGCTGCTGAACATAAGCCGGGCCAATCTGACTCTCATCCGCCTGCCGGAGGATGGCCTGCGCCGCGGCAACGCCGCTGACAATCGCCAAGTCAATGCCGCGCAGAATCGTCCCGCTGTTTACGACCATGCCGGCAGCATCGCCAACCAGCACCAGTCCATCCCGGTACAGCCGCTGCGGCATGGCATGATAACCGACCTCCGGCACAAGATGAGCCCCATACTCTGCCGTTGTGCCGTCTTTGATCAGCGGATAGATTGCGGGATGCATTTTTAAAGTCTGCAAAATTTCATGAATCTTGCTGTGTTGTCTGGCCAGGTCTTCCGGGTTTAGCACCACCCCCAAAGAAATACTGTCTTTATTGGTATAGAGAAAGCCACCACCGAGCACGCCGCCTGAACAACCGATCAGTACCCGGGCCGCACCTTCGCCCGGCTGCAGGTTGAATCTGTCTTCAATCACTTTTTCCGGCAGCTCGATAATTTCTTTCGCCCCAACCCCTACGTTATGACCGGCGATATCTTCCCGTAAGCCGGCCTTCTGGGCAATAAAGGAATTCACTCCGTCGGCCGCAATGACAACGGTTGCGTAGATTTCATCATCACCGGCCTTAATGCCGACAATTTTGCCGTCGGCCTCAATTAGTTCATCGACGACAATGCCGGGCGCCACCATGGCCCCCTGCTCTTCAGCCTGACCGGCAAACCATTCGTCAAAAGGAGCCCGCAGCACCGAGTAAGACTGGGGAACCCCCTCGCCGAAGCTATAATCAACATAATCCATGGTCACCGCACTGGTTTGCCCCAGCATCATGATTTGCTCCCTGACCACTTTCCGTTCCAGTGGCGCCTGCTGATACAACCCAGGCTCTACCAGTTCCAGCGCATAAGTATACAAACGACCGCCGGTAACATTTTTGCTGCCGGCGCTGGCACCCCGCTCTACCAGTAAAACACTTTTACCGGCTTTGGCTAATACGTAAGCGCAGGCAGCTCCGGCCGGACCGGCGCCGATAATAACCGCATCAAATTTTTCATCAGCTGACATACTATAAAGCCTCCTGTGGTAAACGGCACCGCCGCCCTATTTTTGCAGCGCTTTGGTCAATAAGGGCACCACTTCGTACAGATCGCCCACAATCCCATAGTCAGCGGCTTCGAATAGCAGGGATTTTTCATTGGTATCTATCGCCACAATCACCTTGGCGTCCCTAATCCCTACCACATGCTGCACCTGGCCGGAAATCCCCATACCGATGTACAGTTCAGGTTTAACCTTCTGACCGGAAATGCCAATATACCGGTCATTAGGCAGCCAGTGATAATCCTCGGAAATACCGCGGGTGCAGCCAATTTCAGCCCCCACGGCCGCTGCCAGCGCTTCCGCCAGGGACAGGTCCTCTTGCTTGTTTAAACCCCGTCCTACACAAACCACGCGGCTGGCGCCGGCAATATCCGTCCCCTGACGGACAATGGGGCAGACGTTAGTAACGGAGATTCGCCCATCCTCATTAGCCGCCTCAACAGTCACCACCTCGCCGGCCCCGTTCCCCTGAGCCGGCGCTTCCGCGAACGTCCGGGGCGGGATGGTGACAAATGCCGGCAGCGCCACTGCTTCTGTGGAGACAGCCAGGCCACCATAGATTAAGCGGCTTGTTTCAATATTGCCATTGGCGTAAGTTATAGTTGCAGCATCGGTAACAAGGCCGGCCTGCATAGCGGCCGCCACTTTGGCGGCAAGATCTTTGCCCCGCAGGGTTCCGCCTACCAGAACAACTGCCGCCTCCTCCCGGACCAGAATATCGGCTATAGCAACGTCATAGCTCTCAGGCCAGGGGTTGGTGCCCCTTAATACATATACTTTATCAGCGCCGGCAGCAACGAAGGTCTGGGCATCCTGACTGTTGGGCGTAAGTACACCAACAGCCTGATTTAATTGGTTTTTGAGTTCGAGACCGGCGGTCAGGAGTTGTCTGGCAACTGCGCTATCTTCTGAATAAATCCAAATTCCCGGCATGTTTTTTACCCCTTTCCTCTAGCACAGGCCCTCTTGGGCAAGGCTGGCAACTAATTTGGCAACATTGTCGGCCTGATCAGCGTCCTTGAAGATGACCTTTTTCCGGTCCATAACATAACCTTGTACCGACAATTTGCGCACCTTTGGCGTCAGGTCGCCGGCAGCAAGCCCCAGGTCATTCAGCTTCCATTCTTCCGCAGGCTTCTTGGCTGCCCCCATGACCTGTTTAAGGCCCGGTATCCGTGGTTTGTTGATTTCCGGCAAAACACTGATCACGGCCGGGCCTGTTACCGTCACTTCTTCCGTGCAGTCCCCCAGTTTGCGAATCGCCGTAACTTTGCCGTCAGTGATGCTTAACTGCTGAACAAAGGTAACGGCCGGTATGCCAAGCAAAACCGCCAGCCGGGAGGCTGTCTGCTGGCTGTACGCATCGGCGCTGCCTTCCCCGCACAGAATAAGATCAAAGTGCCCGGCTTTTTTGATAGCGGCTGCCAATACATTGGCGGTCACAAAAGCGTCTGCCTGGTCGGCCGCGGCATCACCAATCCAGAACACTTTGTCCAGGCCCCGGGACAATGCATCCTTCAGCGACTGCTTTACCGCAGCATTCCCAAAAGTGATGGCTTCAACGGCGACGCCGTGCTGTTCTGCCAAGAGTGCGCCCGCTTCTATTGCATTTTTGTCATAATCGCTGATTTTGTACTTGGCTTTGCTGATGTCGAGGGATAAATCCCCGGTAATTTTAATGTCTTGTTCGTCTAATACCCACTTGTAGCAGACAAGAAGCTTTTGCATGATTTTCCCCTTTCTCTTGGCAGAGAGGGTGCGGCACCCTCTCCTTGTCAATATTTCAGGCTACTTAAACTTAGGCAAGCAAAGCTTCGACGATTGCTTTCTCAGGAAAATCGACGGAGCTTTCTTTGATAATTGCGCCCTTCACATCGCGGTACAGCCGGGACACAACCATTTCCTGGCTGTAGCCATAACCGCCTTCAATCTGAATCACATCAATCAATGCGCTTTGTCCGATCCGGGCGGCAAATAATTTTACCATCGCTGCTTCTGTCGTAAAGGCTTCCCCATTTTCAATCAGCCTGGCAGCATCATATACAGCCAGACGGGTCAAATGAATATGGGCAGCCATCTCGGCCAGCATGGTCTGAATGGCGGGGAAGCTGACAATGGGACGGCGGAACTGGATTCTTTGCTTACCGTATTTGACGGCATCCTCCATGGCTGCCTGGGCAATACCGAGCACCATGGCGGCTTCCGCCACACTGGCAACAGACTGGGCTGCCTGGGCAATCGCCAGCCCATCCCCTTCCGCCCCTAACAGGTTAACGGCCGGAACCCTGACATTCTCGAAACTCAGTTCAGCCGACAGGCAGCCTCGGAGCCCCATTTTGCCGATATTCCGGGTTACCGCCAGACCGGCGGTCTTGCCGTCAACAATAAAGGCGCTGATACCTTTAGGCCCGGCTTCCGGGTTGGTCAGGGCAAACACAATATAGATACCGGCAGCGCCGCCGTTGGCAACATAGCATTTACGGCCATTCAGGATATAGCTGTCACCGTCTTTAACCGCCACAACCCGCTGTGCTCCTGCTCCCGGTGCCGCACCAGGCTCACTCAGGGCAAACGCCCCCAGCTTCTGACCATTGCACAAAAACGGCAGATAATTTTGTTTCTGTTCAGGCGTACCATACTTGTTAATAGTGTAGGCAGCCAGCGAGGCATGGTTAATCAGGATAGCCGCCACAGCACCGCTTACCCGTGATAGTTCCTCGACCAGCAAGGTATAGCTGAGATACCCGGCCTCTGCCCCGCCATATTCACCAGGCAGAAAAATCCCAAGAAAATCATGTTCGGCCATTTTCTGCACTATTTCCGCCGGATATACGCCTGTGCTGTCAATCCCGGCGGCTGCCGGCTCCACGTACTCTTGCGCGAATTCCCGGGCATTCTGCTGAATCAGTTGTTGCTCTTCTGTTAATGGATAACTCATGCGTACCCCTCCTCTTCTTTCTGCCGCCGCTTATTTGGAATTGAGCAGCAGCCCGGATATAACAATCCGCTGAACCTGATTAGTGCCTTCATAAATCTGAGTAACCTTGGCATCACGCATCAGCTTTTCCACAAAGGAATCCCGGGAATAGCCATAATGTCCCATCAACTCCACAGCTTCCGCGGTCACCCGCATCGCGGTATCGGTGGCGTAAGTCTTGGCCATGGCGGCTTCCTTGGTATAGGGCACGCCCGCATCCTTCAGCCGGAGGGCATTACGGACCAGCTGCCTGGCAGCCTCCACCTGGGTTGCCATATCGGCCAGTTTAAAAGCAACAGCCTGATGAGTACCGATAGGCTTGCCATTAATGTCCAGGAATTCTTTAGCATAGGTAATGGCCGCATCAAGAGCCCGGCGGGCAATCCCCACCGCCATGGAAGCCACAATCGGTCTGGCCATATCCAGGGTTTTCATGGCCAGCTTCATACCTTCGCCTTCTTTACCCAGCAGATGATTGTGCGGAATCCTCACATTCTTCAGGATAATCTCCACCGTATTGGAGCTGCGGATACCCATCTTGTGTTCAACAGCCCCGATAATAACGCCCTCGCGCTCTTTCTCCACAATAAACGCACTAAGACCTTTAACCCCTTTGCTGGGATCGGTGGAAGCAAATATAACCATGATATCAGCATAGCCGCAAGTAGTGGCAAAGCATTTTGTCCCGTTCAGCACCCACTCATTACCTTCCAGCTTGGCAGTGGTTGTGCAGGCACCCGCATCGGAACCGGCACCCGGCTCAGTGAGGGCAAAGCCGCCCATACCGCCGGCCACCAGCCGACCGTAATATAATTTCTTCTGTTCTTCCGTGCCGGCAATAGCCAGCGGATAAGAACTCAGCCCGTTACCGCCCAGGGTCGTCGCAAAAGCGGCGCAGCCATAACCCCATTCTTCAACAACAACAGACTGAGTAACGGCGTCGTAACCGGGACCACCATACTCTACCGGTATTGCCATACAATTTAAGCCGGCCTTTTTAACTTCAGCCAGAATAAATTCATGAAATTCCCCTCTGGCATCCCATTCCTCTGCGACCGGAATAATATGCTCGGCCGTAAACTCCCGGGCCACCTGCTGCAATTGCTGCTGCTGCGGGGTAAGTGTCATATCAACCATGTTTTATCACCCTTTCGTTTTCGCTTCGACAAGTTGTCTAAGCTGTCCCCATTTCGGCGCGAAAATCCCGCTGTCCATCGTTTTTAAAGCCGGCGAAATGACAGGTTTAAAGTCCATAAGAGCCAGGACGTCCTTTTCCAGGTCAATGCCGGGGGCAATTTCAGTCAGGTTCATTTGCCCATTTTCCAGGGTAAATACGGCCCGTTCCGTGATATAAACCACCGGCTGCCCGACTTTTTGCGCATATTTGCCACTAAAGGTAATCTGCTCAACCATGTCGATGAACTTTTTATTTTTGCCTTCCTTAAGAATGGCCAGCTTGCCATCCTGGACGGCAACCTCCAGGCCGCCGGCGGTAAACGAACCACAATACACTACTTTCTTGGAACTCTGGGTTATATTAATAAAACCGCCGCAGCCCATCGGCCGGCCTTTAAACTTGCTTACATTCACATTACCGTCTTTATCTGTTTGCGCCAGGCCCAGGAAAGCCACATCAATGCCGCCGCCGTCGTAATAGTCAAATTGGGCATGGTGCTCGACTACAGCCTCGACATTATAAGAATGGCCGAAATGGGGTATGCTGGCCGGAACCCCGCCGATGCCGCCGGCTTCGGTAGTTAAAGTCAGCAGTTCTGTCAGGTTCTCTTCCGCGGCAATCGCGGCAACATCGCTGGGAATACCCACACCTAAGTTCACAATGGTATTAGGCGCTAATTCCAGGGCCGCCCGGCGGGCAATAATCTTCCGTTCATCCATCGGCAGTTCAGGGATGCTGTTTAACGGCACTTTGAGATCGCCGGCAAAGGCAGGATTGAAATACAGGCCTTCGGTCTGCCAGCAGCTCTCCGGTTTGCTTGCTATCACAATATGGTCAACCAGAATCCCCGGAACTTTCACCTGTTTGGGATGCAGGGAACCGGCCTTAGCCAGATATTCGGCCTGCACAATAACAATGCCGCCGGAGTTTTTCGTGGCCTGGGCCAAGGGCAGCGCTTCCATAAGAACGCCCTCTTTTTCCATTGTCAGGTTGCCATGTTCATCAACAGTCGTCCCCCTGATAATGGCCACATGAATGGGGAAAGTCTTATAGAAGAGCCACTCTTCGCCTTCAAACTCCACAACTTTTACAATATCCTCCGTTGTTGCCGAGTTCATTTTAGCGCCATCCACCCGGGGATCAACAAACGTTCCCAGGCCGACTTTCGTGATAAGGCCCGGCCGCTTGGCGGCGATTTCCCGGAACAATTGCACAATGACCCCCTGCGGCAGGCAGTAAGCTTCCATCTTGTTTTCCGCCAGCAGTTTGGACATTCCGGCCGATGAGCCAATATGGGCGCCGATCCACCGCTTAACAAGCCCCTCTTTTCCCAGGCGGGTGGTCCCCCGCTCTTTCCAGTCACCGATTGCCGAAGCATGGGTCAGCGTTATATTCCGGGGATGACCGGTTTCCACAAATCTCTTTTCAATAGCCTGCGCAACCTCTTCAGCCCAGGCGCCCAGACCAAACCCGGTCGCAGCCACGGTTGCGCCGTCCTGAATCAAAGCCGCAGCCTGATCGGCAGTTATAACTTTTGACACGATAAATCTCCCCTTTCTGTTCTTGACCGTTGTCGTAAATATGTATAAGCAAATTTTATGCCAATATCACTAAGGAGCAAAATGGCGGCGGAATTAGCCGGAATTCCGGTCAGGAAGCAATCTGGCGGGAGATTTTAAGTACCTTTTTTGCAACAATTTATAAAATTTTAAAAATTGGATGTACCTAATTAGGTACATCCAATGAATCCCGGCCGCCTTTGCCCCCTGTTTCCCTGGCTTCCGGCTGGCCGCCAGGCAGCTGACAGGCAAAATAAATAACTGGGTGTGCCTAAACAGCACACCCAGTTATGCCTGCTAATTCTTTTCGTTTCTCTCTTTCTCAAAAGACTTTAATTTCCGGTACAATACCGTCCGGTAAATGCCTAGCCGTTCAGCTGCTTCTCCCATCCGGCCCCCGCACTCATTCAGCACCTGATATATATACCGTTCTTCCACGGCCCGCGTCACTTGTTTCAGCGTGCCATTCAGTCCGGCTAACCGAAACGGATCATATTGCGAGCCCATTTCATAAACCTTGCTGTCATCCAGCAGCTGTTCCGAGGGATAATTCTGCAGGCTGCTGATGACCAGCCGTTCAACCACATTCCTTAATTCACGGACATTACCCGGCCAGTTGTATTTTTGCAACGAGCTTAACGTATCAGGCGTTAGTTGGATTTCCGGCCCGTATTTTTTTTTAAAGTCTTCAAAGAACTTAAAAGACAGCGCAACAATGTCTTCCGGCCGGTCTCGAAGCGGCGGCAGCTGCAGGGGAATAACATTAAGACGATAAAACAAGTCCGTTCGAAAAGTCCCATCAACAGTCATCTTGTGCAAATCCTTATGGGTTGCCGCAATCAGCCTGAAATCCAGCTTCCGGTCCACATGACTGCCCAGACGCCTTACTTCGTAAGTCTCCAAAACCCGCAGGAGTTTAGACTGAAGGGACAGTGGCATCTCGGCAATCTCATCCAAAAACAGGGTGCCGCGATGGGCAGCTTCGAATAAGCCTATTTTTCCGTCCGCACTGGCACCGGTGAACGCCCCTTTTTCATACCCAAACAGCTCTGATTCCACCAGATGTTCAGGCAAAGTAGCACAATTAACGGCAATAAACGCCTCACCGGCCCGCTTGCTGTGACGGTGCAGGTACTTGGCCAGGATTTCCTTACCGGTACCTGTCTCACCATATAGAACAACAGTACTGTCTGTCTGAGCCACATTATGGGCCTGCAGCAACAGCTGGCGCATAGACTTGCTTTCGGCGACCACAGTATCCCGGTCCAGGACATAACTGCGCAAATACTCCACCTCGCGCTTGCGGCGATCAATCAAGTCACGCTTTTCCGGGCTGCTGCATTTGCTGTCAGGTTCAACCGCTCTCCCGGTTGTAAGCACCAGGATAACATTTCCGTCCTCATCCAGGATCGGTGTACTTGTTGAGATTTGTTTAATATTCAGCTTGGTAGTCAGTTCTCCTTTGATCACACACTTTCGTTCTGCCGCTTCCATTATATTTGATTTAGTATAATAGCCTTTGCTGACAAGGTCGCGCACATTGGATTTTAACAGTTGATCCAACGACAGGTCGAGTGTCAATGCAGTCGTAGAATTGGAGAGCAGCACATTGCCATGCCTGTCAGTTACAAATATCGGATCTGGTAACATATCAAAAAGCCGGTCCAAGTTCTGCTTGGAAAACTGATAATTATGCCCTGCTTTCCGGGATTTACGCGGCAATCGCATCACCCTCTCTGCTTTTTCTATCGCATCATTCGACATAAACTAACATTTTTCCTTCTAATCCAGCTATTGCGAATAGTTGAACAATGGGGGAAAATAGGCAAAACAGTCTCACCGGTTGAGCGAAACTGTTTTGCAGTCAATAATTCTAATTATATCTTCCGTATTTTTCCACAGCATCAAAGAAGGCTTTTACATTGTCATGTTTTGCATTCATTGGCAGGTTGCAGCCTGATGAATACATCAGCCCTTCACCATTGCGGAAGGTATTAATCAGTTTTTTCGCATACTCATCCAGTTCACTCGGGGAAGCCACCGTAAATAATGACGCACTTACATCCCCTTTAATGGAGCAGTGACCTTTCAGGATTTCGTGAGCTCTAAAAATATCGGTGGCACTGTCCAGTTCAAGCACAAACTTACCTTTCGGCAAATCCAGGAAGTATTCCAGATTTTTTGTCCAGTCGGCATCAAAATGGAGGATAGGAACAATGTTCTTTTCTACCAGACGATTTACCATCACTTTAAGCTGCGGCCAGACAAACCGTTCAAAATGTTTCTTGCCGATGAATTGGCCTGAACCCCTGACCCCGCCGACAAATACCCGGTTGACACCGGTTGCTTTCACAGCAGCTTCACTGCCGGCAATAACGGCATCATTGATAATCCACAATAATTCTTCTATCTGATCGCCGATTTGGAACATATCCTTATAAAACCGGTCCATCGACCGGACTATGGACAGGGCGTCAAAGGGAATCGTCCCCATGATAGCCCCCCAGGTCATACTCTGCCCGCGGGCCAGGGAACGGTCAATCTCATCCTGACGCAACCGGGCCATTTCCTGCATACCCTTCACTACTTCTTCCCGGCTGACCTGATGGGCCCGCTCCAGAAATAACATCCGGAATTCGGCCCAGCCCTTTTCTTTGAGCAGCGGATAGTCCTCGCGGGTCATCGCTTCGAATTCATGGATTTGGTACTGGGCATTATCCTCCAGTTCGACCCCTGGCATCTTAAAACGCCCCGGGCCGCATTTAGTCGCCACCGGCCCGATCCGGCCGTGCAGCATATATGCATTGCTGTCCCAAACAGGAAAAGCCTCCCAGACTTTTTGCATAGCATCCTGGGCCTTTTCCCAGTCCCAGAGAAATTCTTTGTTGGTCATCCCCACAAACTGGCCGGCATATTGTTCGATAATCGGCGCACAGACCACCCTGTCCACCGGTTCAAGATTAATTGTCGCCACAATTCTCTCTTCTGCTGTCATTACATCAGCCATTTAACTTCACTCCTAATTTAGATTTTATATATAATTTTTTTACTGCCTATAACCACAAAGCCCCTAAACCGTTTCCGCCACCCTCTGCACATCACCGGCCGTTGAGGCTAATTGCTGCATGGATACGGAAATTTCGCTGGTAGCCGCGGCCTGAAGATTGCCCAGTTCAGCAGTTTTTGCCAATGTATCAACAACATAACTTGTATCATGCTGAATTGTTTTGAGAATACTGGCAATATCTTTGACCGAATTGCTGCTATTAACAGCCATCTTACGGATTTCTTCAGCAACCACAGCAAAACCCCGGCCATGATCGCCGGCTCTGGCCGCCTCAATGGCGGCATTAAGTCCTAATAAATTGGAGTTAGCGGCAATCTCACTAACAAATTGCAAAATGTTTGTTGTTTTATTGATATCAGCCAATACCCTTTCCCCGCCAATACGCACCTGGGTTAAATCCTCTGCCAGCCTGGCGGCTGATACCGTAAGGTTTTCCGATGTTACGCTCAGTTGCTGCGTGGTTGCAGCGATGGTATGAGCAACGTTTTGCAAAACCTGATGAGTATGCATGCTGATAGCAGTACCGACAAGACCAATAAACTCGTTATTTTCATCAAATACCGGCTTAATAATCGCCTTTACCGGAATACCGTATACCTCTTTCGGCACCTCTTTAACGACCTTTTGTTTGCTTTTAATGCATTCCGCCATTGCCCCCCCTTGCGCAATCTCACCTATCTTTACATTGGCATGGAACGTGGCAGCCGGTACATAATGCAGGATTTTTCCCTGAGTATCACATACCATGACAGAACAGTCGAAGGCATTAAGATCCCGGAAGAATTCGGCTGAGCTAATAATCTCGTTCAACGTCATAATCAGCTATACTCCTTTGGCTATTCCTTATATGAGCAAATCACATCACTATATATAAGCAATTTTTATGCCAATATTTTAAAATTGAGAATACATCAAATATACCGGCATTTTTGCCGCTTTGATACTATTGCCTGTTACTATTTTGCAACATTTTTAAATAGTTTTTAAAACCTTTATGTACCTAAAAAGGTACATTGCCGTAATTTCACTTACCTGCTGCACCTGAATCAAATTATCAGCCTTGATACTGACTGACTACTGGTCAAGTTATCTCCCCTAAGCGGTTGCAGCAAAACAGAAGCCACGAAGCCATTATTTCAGCAAATGAAATAATGGCTTCGTGGCTTCTTACTATTTATTAAAACAGATATTTGCCCCTATGCCGGCACACCTGCCGGGACCAGGCTCTCTATATCCTGCTAGGCTGGTTTAGTATCTGTAGCAGGAGTGTTAATGGATTGCAGTCTAAGCGGGGTATCAGGCCGCACCAGGAAGCACGCAATAGCGCCGACAAGCGTAAAGGTGGCAGTAGCGGCTATAGCCACTTGCCAGCCAAAGCTTGTAACCAGCCAGGCGGTCACAACCGGAGCAAATACTCCCCCCATATTCCCCCCTAGGTTTATCCAGCCGGTAACTGAACCGATATATTTGCCGCCAATATCATGAGCTGCTCCCCATGCCGATGCAAAAGAAAATCCCAAAGAACCTAATGACAGGGTCAGCCAGATCACATTAAGCGTCGGATTGGTGGCCATCGCTCCTAAATACATAAATAGCCCGCAACTAATAAATCCGGCTACACCCAAATAAGAGCGGGCTATTTTTTTGGTATGGCCGGCGGCAACTAAACGGTCACCCCACCAGCCGGCTAAAAGTGTGCAAAAGGTCAAAGCCAGCCAGGGAAAAGTGGCGGAAATCCCCATCTCTGTCAGTGAAAAATTCTGCGCTTCCATCAGATATAAAGGCAGCCAAACGAGATAAACATACATAATATAGTCGGCAATAAGCACTTGAATACCGGCCGCCCAGAATTGCCTGGACTGCAAAAAATTGCCCCACGGAGCGATTTCCCGTTGTTTACCCTCCTCTTTTATCCTGCCGGCTTCAATATAGGCAAGCTCCTGCTGATTAACAAATTTGCTATTCTCAGGCGCTGACTCAGCTAATAAATGCCACACAATTGCAAAAATTAAACCAACAATACCGTATAAAATAAATACATTTCTCCAACCCATAGTTGCCAAGATCGCTACCGTTAGACCAGTACCAAACGCAGGCCCTATATAGCAGCCGGCCAGCAACATAGAGGAAGCGAATCCCTTCTCCCGGCTTGGAAACCAGCGCCCGACAAAGGCAGTTAAAGCAGGCAGAACCGGAGCTTCACCTATTCCAAATATAGCACGGATAACCGCAAAACCATTAAATGACGAAGCGTAAGCTGTCAGCACAGTAAAAATCGACCACCACGTTACGGCCCCTGTTACAACCGAACGGGGTTTAAAAAAATCTGATAAAATTCCTCCGGGAACCTGCATAGCCGCATAACTAATAAAAAAACAGGTTTGCAGCATACCTATTTCCATTTTACTGAAATTAAACTCACTCATAATTGCCGGCGTAGCCACAGACAAATTTACCCTGTCCATGTATGCGACTAACATAATTAAAAAGCCCAGAAATCCTAATATCCAGCGAAAATTTGTTTTTTTCATAGCCTAACCTCCCCAGCTTAATAACATCATATCAGCTTACCTGTTTTGTCGTCGCAACTGATTCCCTCCTCCAAGCTCCTGCCGCTTTGCCCAGGCCACCGAACAGCTAAACGTACACCAGCCGCCCACTTGCCCCGGTTATCGAATATACTATGCAATAATCCTGCCAACATTTTGTTTGCTATTCAAAGACACTTAAACCGCTTATTCTGATCTTTTACTATATTGTGAAAAATATAATGTCCCATAAGTAATACAATATTTTTTGACATTGTATTACTTATGGGACATTATAAATTAGTATTATTTTAATGTAATCTTCCATTCAATATTATATTTCTTGATCTTGTTATGCAGCGTTTGCCGGGGAAGGTTCAATAGCCTCGCCGCTTTGGCCCCATTGCCATTGGCTTCTTTTATTGCTGCTTGGATTAATTGTTTTTCATATTCATTTAGCTTGTCCGCCAGCGAAGATATTGACAGACCAGCTTTAATATCTGCCAAATTATCCTCATCTGTTACGGAATGCGTTATATGAGAAGGGATATCATGCAGCTCAATACTATTGCCATCAACGAAATTCATAATACTCTCAATAGCGTATCGCAATTCTCGGATATTGCCTGGCCAATGGTACACCTGCAAAGCGTTCAAAGCTTCAGGAGAAATCCTTTTAACCTGTTTGCCAGCCTGAGTATTATACATGTTAATAAAAAATCCCGTCAGCAGGCTGATATCCTCTTTTCTATCCCTGAGGGCAGGGATATTCAATGATATTACATTCAACCGGTAATATAAATCTGTACGCAAAATCTTTTTCTCTACGATTTTAGCCGGGTGCTCATTGGTACTAGCCATAATTCTTACATTGACCTGCACTGTGTTTGTCCCGCCAACCCTGCGGACCACACCATCCTGTAAAACCCGCAACAGTTTTCCTTGCAATTCTGTCCCCATAGAATTCACTTCATCCAAAAAAAGGGTCCCGCCGTCGGCCAGCTCAAACAATCCCGGTTTATCTTTAGCACCTGTAAAACTCCCTGATGTCGTTCCGAATAATATGCTGTCCAGGAGAGAATTGGGCAAAGCGGCGCAGTTTTGAGCAATAAACGGCTGATTTCCCCGTACCTTACTTTCATTATGAATAGCCTGAACTAAAAGCTCTTTACCAGTCCCGGTTTCTCCATATACTAACACCGGTGAATTGCTGTCAGCTATTTTTTTCGCCTGTTCTTTTAATTTTTTTATCACCGGGCTTTTACCGATAATATCACCAAAAGTATAAACAGTCCCATTTCCGGTATATGGTTTCACCGGATTCCTTTGTTTGGACTTAAACATCTCCGATTGCAGGCTCAACAGCTTCTCCGACAATTCTTTTACCTGGGTTAAATCTCGGTAAATTTCAAGGGCGCCAACAACTTCCCCCTGTGCTATCAAGGGTATCGTTGAGGTCAGGGTAGATACTTGCCGGCCCTGATAATTCATGTAGGTCTGCACATAGTCAATGATTGGCTGCTTAAACCGCAGCACCCGATAAAAGGTGCTAGTTTCAGGCGTCAGGTCAGGAAAGATTTCCAATATATTTTTACCGATAGCTTTTTCCCGGGTAATACCTGCTATATTGGTTGCCGGTTCATTATAGAAAGTAACATTGGCTTTGTTGTCTACTACTAAAATTCCTTCATCCAAATGCGTCAATATTGATTCTAAAAGGAATTTATAGTCCAAAATTTTTCCCCCTATCCTATTTGTCTATAAGATTTTACAATACCTATTTACCACAATAACAGGAAATCCTGCCTATCCTTATCCTCCACAAGATCAAATTATTTAAAACATTACATTGAATATTATGATCTTGCCTATTTCTTTACATAGCAAATAGCACTCACTGGCGTGAGTGCTATTTTTTAACCAGCAACTTCCTAATCTCCCGGGCCCATCCAGCCAAGCACCTTCGGCTCCTACGACCGTCCATAGCACCCCATCTGTGCGATGCTGTTACAACAAAGCCGATCGCCAACCAGTCCTCGTAAAATAGTCTCATAGGCGACGGTATCGTTGTACACTGCGGGCGCCACCTCCGACGTACTTCCCAGTACGACTACGGTGGCGTCCTCGCTCCGCCTCGCAGCTGGGGCACTCTGAACGGTCTAAGCTTTTTCGCTTTCCCTAATAAAAAACACTCACTGCAACAGTGAGTGCTTTTCTTTCTAACCAGCAACTTCCTAATCTCCCGGGCCGTTTCCAGCCAAGTACCTTCGGCGTTTGTGGGCTTAACTGCTGTGTTCGGTATGGGAACAGGTGGAACCCCACAGCTATCGTCACTGGATCTATGGCTCCTCGAGTAGGACTCGAACTAGCGACCTATCGGTCAACAGCCGAGTTATGACAGTTGATAGCATCCCATCTGTGCGATGCTGTTACAACAAATTATAGCCGCCAACCACTCATTGTAAAGTAGTCTCATAGGCGACGGTGTTGTTGTACAGTCCGGGCGTTCCCTCCGACGTACTTCCCAGTACGACTACGGTCACGTCCTCCTTCCGCCTAGCATATGGAATACTCTAAACTGTCTGAGCCTGAAATGAAATTGGCTCCTCGAGTAGGACTCGAACCTACGACCGATCGGTTAACAGCCGATTGCTCTACCAACTGAGCTATCGAGGAATATGCCTGACATATGAAGGAATGTACCTTCAAAACTTCACAGAAGAAAGATTTGCGCAATATATAGGACGTTCCTCACTTTCGTTCGGAACTAAGCGACTCACACAACTTCCCGTTTCGCTATCGCTCGCGGCAAGCTGGTTCGCTGCTTAATGTTTGCACTTCATGCAAACGAGGGTTTAAAGTCAAGTCCTCGGCCTATTAGTACCAGTCCGCTCCATGGATCACTCCACTTCCACTCCTGGCCTATCAACCTTGTCTTCTCCAAGGGGCCTTACTTCTTGCGAATGACAGACCTCATCTTAAGGCTGGTTTCACGCTTAGATGCTTTCAGCGTTTATCCTTTCCGGACGTAGCTACCCAGCTCTACCCCTGGCGGGATAACTGGTACACCAGCGGTCCGTCCACTCCGGTCCTCTCGTACTAGGAGCAGTTCCCTTCAAGTCTCTTACGCCCGCGATGGATAGGGACCGAACTGTCTCACGACGTTCTGAACCCAGCTCACGTACCACTTTAATGGGCGAACAGCCCAACCCTTGGGACCTACTTCAGCCCCAGGATGTGATGAGCCGACATCGAGGTGCCAAACCTCCCCGTCGATATGGACTCTTGGGAGAGATTAGCCTGTTATCCCCAGGGTAGCTTTTATCCGTTGAGCGATGGCCCTTCCACTCGGTACCACCGGATCACTAAGCCCGACTTTCGTCCCTGCTCGACTTGTCTGTCTTGCAGTCAAGCTCCCTTCTGCCTTTACACTCTTCGCGCGATTTCCATCCGCGCTGAGGGAACCTTTGGGCGCCTCCGTTACTCTTTCGGAGGCGACCGCCCCAGTCAAACTGCCCGCCTGACACTGTCCTCAGTTTCGTTACTCCTTGAGTTAGAACTCCAGTAAATAAAGGGTGGTATCCCAACATTGACTCCAATGAGACTTGCGTCCCATCTTCCTAGTCTCCCACCTATCCTGTACATCATTTACCAAAACTCAATGTCAGGTTGCAGTAAAGCTCCATGGGGTCTTTCTGTCCAGTCGCGGGTAACCTGCATCTTCACAGGTATTTCAATTTCACCGGGTCCCTCGTTGAGACAGTGCCCAAGTCGTTACACCTTTCGTGCGGGTCGGAACTTACCCGACAAGGAATTTCGCTACCTTAGGACCGTTATAGTTACGGCCGCCGTTTACCGGGGCTTCAATTCAAACCTTCGCTTGCGCTAAGCTCTCCTCTTAACCTTCCGGCACCGGGCAGGTGTCAGCACCTATACGTCAGCTTTCGCTTTAGCAGGCACCTGTGTTTGTGGTAAACAGTCGCTTGGGCCTCTTTTTTGCAACTCATTCCCGCTTCGACCGCTTCTGGTCTACACGGTTTACAAGCTCCCCTTTTCCCGAAGTTACGGGGACATTTTGCCGAGTTCCTTAACGAGGGTTCTCCCGCGCACCTTAGGATTCTCTCCCCGCCTACCTGTGTCGGTTTACGGTACGGGCACCTAGTCTCTCACTAGAAGCTTTTCTTGACAGTCTGGGATCAGCAATTTCGCCATTATCTCTAACAGCTGCCCATCACTCCTCAGGTTCCCGTATCACGGATTTGCCTGTGATGCACCCTACAAGCTTAGACGCGATTTTCCATCCTCGCGCTTGCCTGCCCTCCTGTGTCACTCCTTCGCTCAAACGATCCTAGGTGGTACTGGAATATTTACCAGTTGTCCATCGCCTACGCTTTTTGCCTCGGCTTAGGGCCCGACTGACTCTGAGCGGACGATCCTTCCTCAGAAATCCTTAGGCTTTCGGTGGACAAGATTCTCACTTGTCTTTTCGCTACTCATACCGGCATTCTCACTTCTATACTCTCCAGCACTCCTTACGGTATACCTTCTCTGGGTATAGAACGCTCCCCTACCCAAGTCCGTAGACTTGCCATAGCTTCGGTTCCGTACTTTAGCCCCGGACATCTTCGGCGCAGCGACACTCGACCAGTGAGCTATTACGCACTCTTTTAATGGTGGCTGCTTCTAAGCCAACATCCTGGTTGTTTTTGTATCTCCACATCCTTTGCCACTTAGTACGGCATTGGGGACCTTAGCTGATGGTCTGGGCTGTTTCCCTCTTGACCACGGGTCTTATCACTCGTAGTCTGACTCCCAGGATTCCACTACAGGCATTCGTAGTTTGACAAGGTTCAGTAACCCATTAGGCCCCTAGCCCTATCAGTGCTCTACCGCCTGTACTTACTTCCTGAGGCTAGCCCTAAAGCTATTTCGGGGAGAACCAGCTATCTCCGCGTTCGATTGGCATTTCACCCCTATCCACAACTCATCCCAAAGCTTTTCAACGCTCACGGGTTCGGTCCTCCACGCATTTTTACCTGCGCTTCAACCTGGCCATGGATAGATCACTGCGGTTTCGGGTCTACACTATCCAACTTTCGCCCTTTTTAGACTCGCTTTCGCTTCGGCTCCGTGTCTTCCACTTAACCTTGCTGGATATTGTAACTCGCCGGTTCATTCTTCAATAGGCACGCCGTCAGCCTCCTACGGGCCTTCGACTGCTTGTAGGCATACGGTTTCAGGTTCTTTTTCACTCCCCTCCCGGGGTGCTTTTCACCTTTCCCTCACGGTACTATGCGCTATCGGTCGCCTCGAGTATTTTGCCTTGGAGGGTGGTCCCCCCTGCTTCCCACAGGGTTCCTCGTGTCCCGTGGTACTCTGGATTCCGGCCATTTCGCTCTGCCTTTCGCTTACAGGGCTGTTACCTTCTGCGGCCTACCTTTCCAGGTAGTTCGACTAGGCCTGACGAAACTTCCGCCGGTCCTCAACCCCCGGGTCGACATTCGACATTCGACGTACGACTTTAGACTTTCGTAAGGGATTCGTAAAACTATCGTTTTACTCTTCCAAAATCCAGTGTCGAAAGTCGAATGTCGATCCGGGTTTGGGCTCTTCCCCGTTCGCTCGCCGCTACTTGGGGAATCTCGTTTGATTACTTTTCCTCCGGGTACTTAGATGTTTCAGTTCCCCGGCTTACCTCCCGACCTGAGTCGGGTAATGGTGCATGACCACCACTGGGTTCCCCCATTCGGACATTCATGGATCAGGGCCTGCTTGCGGCTCCCCATGACTTTTCGCAGCTTACCGCGTCCTTCTTCGGCTCTTGGCGCCTAGGCATCCACCAGTATGCCCTTACTAACTTGACTTCTAGCTCCGACTGTCTATAAGTCGCCATCTGCGTTGTTGCTCCTCAACCCGATTGTTTGCGTACGCGAGTACGCGGCACGGCTCGGGTTTCCGGGGCGCCTAGCATATGGCACCTTCTAGCCAGTCTCCGCCTCAACTTAAACTTTGCTTGTGACTAAGGTTAAGTCATTTTTTAAAAATCCTAATTGCGCTTCGTTAAGCTACTTCACATATTTGCATATGAGAGGTACTTTTACTTTGCTTTCTTCTGTGCAGTTTTCAAGGAACAGGTTCTCGATTTTCGACTCGAAAGTCGAAGGTCGACTGTCGAACATCGAGAGGAACCAGCAGCTTCCTAATCTCCCGGGCCGTTTCCAGCCAAGTACCTTCGGCGTTTGTGGGCTTAACTTCTGTGTTCGGTATGGGAACAGGTCAAACGTCTTACTGCCACTAGATATCTAATATCCCATGACTTCTACGAAGACTCTTATTACAACATAGGACACACAGTGTACAATTCGAAGGTACGCGAGTACCTTCCTCATCCCCCACAGCTATCGTCACTGGATCTATGGTGGAGATAAGCGGGATCGAACCGCTGACCTCTTGAATGCCATTCAAGCGCTCTCCCAGCTGAGCTATACCCCCAGATATTTTGTTTCAGGAATATCTATGTTATCATAGTTGCCTGTATGTTTCAACAAGTAACTTTTGGTAACAAAAGCATTCCCTCAAAACTAAACAATGTAAATCTGTGCATCTGCCAAATGTACCGACCTGGAATAGAGCTCGCTTATAATGATGTTCTTCGCTTGCGCTCAGAACTAAGCGATTCACTCAGGTTTCCGCGTCGCTTTCGCTCCTAAAAACCTGGTTCTCTGCTTATCCCTAGAAAGGAGGTGATCCAGCCGCACCTTCCGATACGGCTACCTTGTTACGACTTCACCCCAATCATCGGCCCCACCTTCGACGGCTAGTTCCATTTCTGGTTACCCCACCGGCTTCGGGTGTGACTGACTTTCGTGGTGTGACGGGCGGTGTGTACAAGGCCCGGGAACGTATTCACCGCAGTATGCTGACCTGCGATTACTAGCGATTCCGACTTCACGGAGGCGAGTTGCAGCCTCCGATCCGAACTGAGAGCTTGTTTCTGCGTTTTGCTTGCCTTCGCAGGTTTGCTTCGCTTTGTTTAAGCCCATTGTAGTACGTGTGTAGCCCAGGACATTAGGGGCATGATGACTTGACGTCATCCCCGCCTTCCTCCGCATTCTCTGCGGCAGTCTCCCTTGAGTTCCCGCCTTTACGCGCTGGCAACAAAGGATAAGGGTTGCGCTCGTTGCGGGACTTAACCCAACATCTCACGACACGAGCTGACGACAGCCATGCACCACCTGTTTTTGTGTATCCGAAGATAGGGATCTATCTCTAGACCTTTCACTCAATGTCAAGCCCTGGTAAGGTTCTTCGCGTTGCGTCGAATTAAACCACATACTCCACCGCTTGTGCGGGCCCCCGTCAATTCCTTTGAGTTTCAACCTTGCGGCCGTACTCCCCAGGCGGGGTACTTATTGCGTTAACTCCGGCACAGAAGGGGTCGATACCCTCTACACCTAGTACCCATCGTTTACGGCCAGGACTACCGGGGTATCTAATCCCGTTCGCTCCCCTGGCTTTCGCGCCTCAGTGTCAGACACAGTCCAGAAAGTCGCCTTCGCCACTGGTGTTCCTCCCAATCTCTACGCATTTCACCGCTACACTGGGAATTCCACTTTCCTCTCCTGCACTCAAGCCTGTCAGTTTCCTGCGCCCATACGAAGTTGAGCTTCGCACTTAGACACACGACTTATCAGGCCACCTACACGCCCTTTACGCCCAATAATTCCGGACAACGCTTGCCACCTACGTATTACCGCGGCTGCTGGCACGTAGTTAGCCGTGGCTTCCTCCTTTGGTACCGTCATTACCCTATATTATTTACATAGGATACGTTCGTCCCAAACGACAGAGCTTTACGACCCGAAGGCCTTCTTCACTCACGCGGCGTTGCTCCGTCAGACTTTCGTCCATTGCGGAAGATTCCCCACTGCTGCCTCCCGTAGGAGTCTGGGCCGTGTCTCAGTCCCAGTGTGGCCGTTCATCCTCTCAGACCGGCTACTGATCGTCGCCTTGGTGAGCCATTACCTCACCAACCAGCTAATCAGACGCAGACCCATCTCTGAACGATAGCTTATATATAGAGGCCACCTTTCTTATCTCAGTCATGCAACCAAGATACCACATTCGGTATTAGCACCACTTTCGCGGTGTTGTCCCCAATTCAGAGGCAGGTTGTCTACGCGTTACTCACCCGTTCGCCACTAAGTAGCTATTGCTAACTACTCCGTTCGACTTGCATGTGTTAGGCACGCCGCCAGCGTTCGTCCTGAGCCAGGATCAAACTCTCCAATAAAATGCTGCAATCACATAGTGACTACATTTATATTGAAGCCGTTTTATCGGCTCAATTCAATCAAAATTGTTGTTGGTTGTGCTGCATGGCAGCACACCGCACATCTGGCTTTTATGATGCATTTCTTTACATTGTTCAGTTTTCAGGGAACGACGCGCATGGATGCGCTAGGATCACAGGCGTATCAGGACGATACGCTCTGCCGGGGACCGACGCGCATGGATGCGCTAGTGTCATGATCATACCATAATGATACATTAATCCTGGTATCATTTGGTATATTGTCGCTTTGTGACGACTTTTATATATTAACATATTGATTTTGTCATTGTCAATATGTTTAACAGTATTTTTTTTGTTAATTACAACCTTTTACGCCCTGTTATCGGCAAGCGACTTATATATAATATCCAACAAATACAGTATTGTCAATCATCTGCCCGAACTTTTTTATCCTGATAGACAGTCATGCCGTTACAACGGCACCAGCAAAGAATGAAAAATGCTATTTTTCAGGATAGAAAGGTTAACTTCCCTGGATAAGGGCAACATCGGCTTCCGCTTTCGCTAAGGCTCGGCGTAAGCTGTGTTTTTCTTTATCAGCCGCACATACTGCTCAGTTAAAGTATTGCGGATAGGCGGCTTTAGCCATCCCGGAAACTCCGTAAACTATGTATTGCGATGTAGAATATATATAGCGGTCAGGAATCTGAATAAGCCTTTTATTAGCAATGGCTTTGACCTGCCGTAATGCCAGATCATTCTCTAAATCACTTTTAAATTGCTTAAAATTAGTTTTCCCGGTATAGTCCCAGTCTGGAGTCAGAAGAATATCAGGGTTTATTTTAATAATCTGTTCTTTGGATAGCGTACCATCCTTGTTAAGACCCACGCTGGCCGCCCCATCAACCACACCGGCATGCCGGCATAGATCTTCAAACATACTGCCCTGTCCCCCCATACCACCCATTAAGGAATAATTAACAACAACCTGCCGCTTATCAGGCGGCACCTGTTCGATTTTCCTGCCAATGGCCTGGAGCTCAGCCTCCATATCTGCTACAATCCTGGCACCGGCCGCCTCCTCACCGACAACATGGGCAAGTTCGGCAATGACCTGTTTAACTTCGGCTATATTATTTGGTGTTTTATATACATATACAGCGATGCCGACATCTCTTATGCTTTGAATAAGCTCAATAGCCTGCCAGTCGGCCGTAATAACCAAATCGGGCGACATTGCCACTACGTTTTCAGTATTGGCGCGGATTTTGCCCCGAACCTGCTTAGCCGCTTCGGCAATATTGGAAACGCTGCTGTCATCAGCTAAATATGTCAGGGCGGCAATCCGCTCAGCAGGTACAAGCCCTGTTAAAAATTCATCCGTGCCAATGGTTAAAGACACTAGCCGCTGCGGTTTATGGGTGAATGTAACAACATGCCCTTTACTGTCTGTCACGCTGTAGCCGCCAGGCGGCGCTGGCGCCTGCTCCCTGGGACTGGGGCCACAGCCGGCAGTAAGCAAAAAAGCATAGCTTAAAACTATTATCAACAGGCTGATAGCTGCCGGACGCTTCATATCGTGCCTCCTAAAAATTCAACTGCAACATATACATAGTATTGCAATTCTTCTTGTATTTGCTTACATATCTGTACCCACAGAGGCATATAAATGCCATACCTGCTTTTTGTGAGGATCATTCGTCCTGCCTGGGGAGGAGGAAACCTATGATCAACTATACCGCCAAAACCAATGGCAACTTAATAAGACTGTTATTGTCCTATTGGTGGTCATCAGCAGGCTTGCAGGCTTGGCTCCTAACCTGTTCCCTTATTGTTTGTACAGGGCTGATCGTATTATTAACTATGCAGCTTAACAGCTGGCAGGTGGGTTTTTATACTAATCTGCAACAGCTTAGCTATAACGGTTTTACAAACTCTTTGGCACAATTTATTGTTCTGTCGCTGGTATTGGTTGCCGCTTCCGGCAGCCAGACGCATTTTAAAATGATGCTGCAGATACGCTGGCGGCAGTGGATAACCGACAAATATATCAGCTTATGGCTGCATAACCAAACCTATTTTCGCATGAGTGTACATCCTGACACTGTTGATAATCCGGACCAGCGAATTGGCGAAGATATTAATCTGTTTGTCACTCACTCCTTAGAGCTGGCAACAGGCTTTTTGCGTCAAATTATATCGCTCACTGTATTCGCCGCTGTATTGTGGCATTTGTCAGGCGAGCTCAAAGTCTCCTTGGCCGGCACCGAATTTATTCTTCCCGGTTATCTCGTTTTATCAGCCCTCATTTATTCTGCCTTCGGGACATGGGTCACTATGCAGGCAGGCCATCCGCTGATGCGGCAAAGTAATGTCCAGCAAAGCAATGAGGCTGATTTCCGCTATTGCCTGATTCGCTTGCAGGAATATGGCGAATGTGTTGCCCTCTACAAAGGGGACCAGCAGGAAAAGGTTAATTTAATGCGGCACCTGGCGAGAATTGTGGCTACTTATCTTTCTATAATTAAAACGACCAGAACAATTACCTGGATATCATCAATTTATTCCCAGTTATCCATCGTTTTCGCCTTCCTGATTGCCTCGCCCCGGTATTTCAACGGCGAATTACTGCTTGGCCAGTTATTTGAGATATCAGGCGCCTACTGGTACGTTCATTCTGCCCTTTCTTACCTGATCGACAGCTTTGGCAAGATAGCACAGTGGCAGGCAGTCACTGACCGCTTAAGAGAGTTCTACACGCAGCTGGCTGCCAATCATAAAGAAATCACCCCACGGCCGGCTGCTATAATAGCAGGCAATCATAAAACGGTAGCAATGAAAAACCTTACGGTATTATCACCGGCCGGCCAGGTTTTAATAAATGATTTAACACTGGAGTTAAGCCCCGGAGAAAGCCTGCTTATTACCGGCCCGTCCGGCTGTGGAAAAACAACCTTATTAAAGACATTGTCAGGCATATGGCCGTTCTTTGCCGGGAAAATCACATTACCGACAGCGGAAAAGATGCTGTTTCTGCCACAAAAACCCTACTTACCTATTGGTTCACTCCGCAAAGCCATTTTATACCCGCACAGCGTGGCTGATGTTCCTAACCGGGCAATCAAGGAGCTGCTGACAATTTGTGGTTTATGCTCACTGCAGCAACACCTGGAAAAGGAAGCAGACTGGTCAAAACTGCTTTCAATGGGTGAACTGCAAAGGCTTTCCATTACCCGAGCAATACTGCATCAGCCTGAATGGCTGTTTCTGGATGAAACAACCTCCTGTATTGATACCGGCATGGAGCAGGCCATGTACCGGATTCTCAAAGAGCAGCTACCGAAAACAGCGTTTATCAGCATCGGTCACCGGGATACTCTGAAGGCTTATCACCGGCGGATTTTACATTTGGAGACAACCGGTTTATGGCATTATTCTGAGCAGCAGCCGACGGCAGGCACTATACTGCAATTCGCTAATTCCAGTTAAAACTCGATCCCTTTTTGAGCAGGGACCCCCTTTTTATAGGGATGCTTAATTTCTTTCATTTCTGTGACTAAATCGGCCTTAGCAATAATTTCCGGCTGTGCATCCCTGCCGGTGAGTACAAGGTGCAGCGTCTGTGGTTTTGCTGTCAGCAGCGCCAGTACTTCCGCTATCGGGACCAGTCCATATTTGATAGCATAATTAATCTCATCCAGAATAATCATGTCCCACTTGCCTGAGAGCATTTCTTCCCTGGCATCAAGGAGTGCGTCTGCAGCTGCGTCTTTGTGATCAGCTAACGCCTCATCTGTGGCATGCCGTACAAACCCCTCGCCTAGCTGGCGGATGACAAAATCCTCGCCCATCCTCGCTGCAGCCTCTAATTCACCGTATTTCCAGTTTCCCTTGATAAATTGCAAGACGAGCACTTTAAACCCTTGTCCCCAGGCCCGCAGCCCCAGCCCCAACGCCGCTGTTGTCTTGCCTTTACCATTGCCTGTATTGACAATAATTAATCCGTGGCGCTCTTTCATACTCCCAGTCCCTTCCTGTATGTCATTTCCTTATCACAGCTTTTAACTATATTTTCCCGCCCATAGCCTATTCTCCTGCTTCTCTGGCCTACAGCAGCAATCCTTCAGATCAGATACTCATCCTTTTTCGCTTCTATTTTTTCCATATAACTGTTAAATTGATGACACAGCCATGGATCAAACCGGGTGCCGGCACAGCGCTCTATTGCCAGCAAAGCCTGCTGGGTATTTAAATTCCGGCTATTTTCCTGGCGCCTGTTTGTCATTTCATCAAAGGCGTCACAAACAGCAAGCATTCGGCTTAAAAACGGAAGCTCGGCTTCTTTAAGACCATCCGGGGACCCCCAGCCATCATAGCGGTCACGATGATACCGGATAACCCGGCTGATTTCTGCTAATCCCATGGCGTTAAGGATTGCTTCCCCATATAAAGGATGAAATTTAATCATCGTCTCTTCATGCTCTGACAATGGTTCGACTTTGTTTAGGATTGTACTTGACAGACATAGTTTCCCAATATCATGCACCATGCCGCAGGTCAGGGATTTTTGCATCTCCCGCTCAGAAAAATCCATACAGGCTGCCCATTCAAACATTTGCATGGCAACACTCTGGCAATGGCTGAGGGTACCGGGATCGTGCTTGCCAAGAAGCGACAGTAAGCTAGCGACTTTTTGCATTGTATTTCACCGTCCCTGTTATGTTTTTATTAGTATGACCCGCTCACCCTGATGCAATCAACCCCCCTGGCAGCAAACACGGCTCACGCAGGTTTGGCAAAAGCGGCAGCCGGGCCTTTGGCGAATGTTAAGCTTGCGGTCTGGAAAATAAAACTCCTGAGCCTGGCTCAGGAGTTCTGTCCTGGGACACTACACCCGGAACAAACATTTATCGCACAAGTTCAGACAGTGCCTTGACCACATTATATTTTACGCTTGATGATGGCCAAAATGGCAATAAAGAAACCCTCCCTTACATAATGCGGGAGGGTCGAACTGAAAAAAGCAATCTATCTGGCTAAATGATTCTTATAATAATCCCCTTCCCATCGCCCGTGGGTAAAACGGTGACTGTCAGACAGGCAGTTCTCCTGGCTCTGGATCATTGCTCGCCCAAACCTTCCCAAGACTAAGTCTCAGTGGTATACCTTAGGTTTGCTCCCCCATTACAGTGGCGGGACCGCGCCGGTTTTACACCGGTCTTCCCTATTAAGCCCTTGCGGGCACCTGTCTCCAATATTCAATTGTTTTATGTATCTGTTTTTCGTTTCAAATTAAATGTAGCATGTAGCCCAAAATATGTCAATAACTATTTGTCAGATTATTATTTTACAGCTGTCTGGGCTAATTTTGCCCCCAGCTCTTTGCACTGGCCAAGCCCCTGGTCGTCAGGACTTTCCTGTACAATCAAGCCATTCGCTACCAACTCGGCGCCAAGGCCCTTCATTCTTTCCTCCCAATCCCGCATCCATTGTCCGTCGCCCCAGCCATAGGAGCCAAATAAAGCCAGCGGTTTGCCGCTTAACTCAGCGGCCTGTAAGGTTGCCACAAATGGCTCCATTTCCGTTTCCTCCAGCACTTCATCCCCCATAGACGGGCAGCCTAAAGCAACCGCATCCGCTTCACCAACATTATTTTTATTCGCATTATTTACGGCAATTAATTCAACACTAACGCCTTCATTGCTTTTAGCACCGTCCGCTACAGCCACAGCCATTTGTTCCGTATTCCCAGTACCACTCCAATAAATAACAGCTAGCTTTTTCATGCTTAATCCCTCCATAATTGAAATAGGTTCTCAATCGCTTGTCAAAAAAAATATCAGCCAAAGCTTTAGTTCAGCTGCTTTTTGCTCACCCCCACAATGCATTTTTATCAGTGAAAATGATAATCTTTATCATTAATATAACGCGAAACGAGCTTTTAGTCAATATCTCCCAGTACTTAATTTATTATTTATTTTAATTGTAAACTATCCCGTAAATCCAGCCACGCCCGGCGGTTTTCCCCGGGAATGGCTGGATTTACGGGGCATTACACGCTCTCCTCCCCTAAAATACGCCCATTGCGCACATGAATAACACGGCCTGTGCGCCGGGCAATCTCAGAGGCATTGGTGACGATGACAACGGTGTGGCCCTGCTGATTAAGACGGCTAAGAACCTCCATAATCTCATTACCTGCTCTAGTATCCAGATTACTGGTCGGTTCATCAGCCAGAATAATGGACGGATTATTAACAAGTGCCTGGGCAATGGCCACACGCTGCCGTTGACCGCCGGTCATTTCATTTGGGCGCTGCCGCATATTCTTACTCAGCCCTACAGTCAGCAGCGCCTGTTCCGCCCGCTCGTAGCGTTCCTGTTTATCAACACCGGCATAAATTAATGGCAGCGTGGTGTTCTGTAAAGCCGACATGCGCGGCAACAGGTTAAAGTACTGGTGCACAAAACCAATTTTCTGATTCCGGGTGGCAGCTAATGCGGCATCGTTCAGACATGTTATCTCCTGGCCGTCAAGGGTATAGGAGCCAATGGTCGGCCGGTCCCTGCAGCCTAAAATATTAATAAGTGTTGATTTACCTGCGCCCTCAGGTCCCATAATTGCGGTAAATTCCCCGGCGGGAATAGTCAGGTTAACCCCGTCCAGGGCAAAAACCTCACTGCCATCAATGTTATATGTTTTCCCTACATCGACCAAGGCAATTGTCATAGCAATCCCTCCTTATAGCGCCCTGCATGCCAGTACCGGCCAGGCGTAACTAATTTCTTTTTAATAATAATAAGCGATATGCACCTATAACCTGACCATCATCCAGCTGCAATGGCGCTTCCACCGCCGCAGCATAACGGCCGTCAGGGCTGATGGCCGCCCCTACGCACGGGCCGGTAGTGGCAGCATAATCAAGCAGCCGGGCGTCAGGCAGGGATAAAAGATATAACCCATGCACCCCGACATCCCTGGTCCGGACATTACGGCCGATAGCAATGGCCATTGTCTGCTCCGTGCCGCTGATTTGCTCGACCATGCCGCCCAGCTTGTAACGGCTGACAAGCTTGCCTGACAGATCAAAAACAAATACACTGTTCGAGCCAGGGTGTTCTACCGGCGTGGGCAGCTGCCAGTTAGCCCGGTTGTAGGTATTGCCGGTTGTAAACACTGCATGTTCTTCCGTAAGATGCACATAATTACCGACAGCATTTATATACACCCCGCCTACTTGCTGCGGCTGGCTGATGGTACGGAACCATATCTCGCGGCCATCTCCATCATACAAAAAGCACCGGCCGTCACTGGCCACACCGGCAACATGCCTGCCGCCGGGCGTAAGCTCCGGGCTGCTGCGCATGGTTGTGTTCAGATAAGGCGGAGCCGGGGGAATCTCTGCACTCCACAGTATTTGCCGCAAAGCCCCGTCCAGGCAGTACATGCTGTCCGTATAGCGGTTAGTTGAGCCCTCATCCCAATTCGCCGTGCCAAAAGCAGCCCTGCTGCCGCCGGCGTCGACACTTACCCAGCTGACCCAGGCATCCAGATTGTGGTCAGCCGGAAACATTGCCTGCCGCACTCCCGCGGCATTAAATTTGTAAATGCGCCCCCGGTACTCATTTCTTCCGTCGGCATAACGGATATAACGCTGCCCGACTGCGTATACCATCCCCTTGGCATCAGTCCTGACTGCTATGATACCAGGATAGGTTTTATCCTGAATATTGACCCCCAGTTCGCTGACACTGGGCTGCCGCCAGATTTCCCGGCCATCTTCCCGGTTTATGCACAACAGGTATCCCTGTTGACTGATTTCGCCAATATATAAATACCGGCTGTCCGGTGAAAATTCCAGGGCCGATAACTTACCCAGCCCCATATTTTTACGCCACAGTACCTGTCCCTTGAGATTGAGCAGCATCAGCTCACCGTTCTCAGTACCAATGGCCAAATGCCGGCTGTCTGGCGAAAACTTAATAAACCCTTTTGTGAAACCCATCCTCTGAAAATTATGTACTTCTACTTTACCCAGTGAAATGTCGGCCACTTGCACAAAAGCACCGGTTTGGGTCCCGGTCTGCCGGGATGAGAGCACCGGCCCGGCAGCAGCATTATCAAAAATATGGCTTGCCAAAAGGCCTAAGGTTATCAGGAACAGAAAAATAAACCCTGCTGTTTGCAGCTTTCTCATGTATATTTCACATCCACACTTTCATTACATCGTACAGGTCACGCCAGGCCGGAATGAAAAGCATACCGTTGAATTGCAGCACATCCAGAAGTTTTAACCCCAGCAGGAGGACAATTGCGGCCAAAACCCCCAGACAGAACCGCTGTTCGCCTGCCGGCCACTGCTTTATTTCCGCCACCCGTGCTTCCCGCCCGAAGCCACGGCTTTCAACCGAGGCCGCCAGAGTTGCTGCCCGCCTCAGCGTCCTTGCCAGAATGGGAAAGAGGGTCTGGAAGGCGGTTTGAATCAGCCGGCGGGGCGCTAATGCCTTTAACGGCTCAAACCCCCGCAGCCGCTGCGCAGTCAGGACAATAGCCGTTTCCTGAAAAATAACCGGCAGAAAACGCAGGCCGCTGATCAGCATAAAGGCCAGCTCATACGGCATTCTCCAGGCAACAAAACTTTTAAGCAGTTGCCGGGGATCTGACGTCCAGCTCAGCAGCAAACCTAACGACAGCATAGTTGCCGAGCGCAAGGCCTGGACCGCGCCATACTCCAGCCCCTCCCGGTAGACAAACACGCCGCCGGTCAAAGCCCCGAGAACCGGCAGGGACGGTGGTACGAGGCAAGCCACAATGGTTCTTGGCTCGCGGGAATAAAACAATGCCTGGCTGACCATCGACCCCCATAAACCCAGCAGGACAAAAATAATCAGTATCCGCCATCGCGGCGCGCTTGACCGGGCCAGGATGTGCATAGCCAAAGTCAGGCAAAACAACAAATATAAGGTACGGGGACTGTCAATCAGAATCGCGGCCGCTGCAAACCCGGCCAATAATACTACTTTAGTCCGTACGTCAAGTTTATGCACCAGGGTATCACCCGGCGTTGCTTCCCAGACATCCCTGACGGACATACCGCACCACCTCCTCTACCCCCATGGCCACGCCGCCATACAGTTGCTGCGCCACCAGCAAAGCAGCCGGCGGCTTTAAACCCGCCCGGCGCAGCATGTCATCCTGATTGAAGACTAAAGACGGCGGCCCGTCCGCCGCCAGGCGCCCCTGGCACAGAACAATGACCCGGTCGGCATGACCGGCGGCAACCTCGGTGTCATGAGTACAAAACACCACTGTTCCTCCGTGCGCCACATACTCTTTCAACAAGACAATAATGTCCTCAATATGACCGATATCCTGCCCTGTTGTCGGCTCGTCCAGCAGCAATACCGCCGGCCGGCAGGACAATACGGCCGCCAGGGCCAGCCGCAGGCGCTGGCCGCGGCTAAGAGCCAGCGGGAACTCTTCTTCCCGGCCGTTTAACCCCATTTTCAGCAGCAGTTCCCGGCAGTAAGGCGTGAGATCGCTTCCTCCCTGCTGCCGGGGAGCAAAGGCCACCTCATCGGCTACCGTACTGTTAAACAGCATCAGATCCGGATTTTGCAATACCATCCCCACCTGGCGACGTACAGCGGCCAGCGGCTGGCCTAATACCCGCACGGCTCCCTGCTGCGGCGTCAACAGCCCGCCTATCTGTTGCAGCAAGGTTGATTTCCCGGCCCCGTTATTGCCCATAAGCGCCACAAACTGCCCCCGGGGAATAACGAGATCAATATGATCCAGAACCGGCTGGCGGCTCCGCTCATACCAGAAAGATACCTTCTGAATCTCCATAGCCGGCTCCGAACTGCTGCCGGCTGCCGCCAGCGTACATGCCGTCTGGACCATGGGCGGTACAGGGTACCGCCGCCGGATAGCGGCTACAGCCTCTCCAACCCCGGCCGACGAGGCTACAATCCCCAGCCGCCGGCATATGTCCACCGGCTGCGGCACCCTGAGGCCATTGTCGGCAAACAACTCCGGACAGCCGAACGCCGCCTCTCTGGTACCCTCCCACAGCAGGTTTCCTTCCTCCATAATGACAACGCGGTTACATAGCGGCATAACCTCATGCAGGCGGTGTTCCACCAGAATAACGGTAATGCCAAGCTCCCGGTTGATTTTTTCCAGCACGGCCAACAATTCAGTAGCCCCCTGAGGATCAAGTTGGCTGATCGGTTCATCCAGGGCTAGAATAGCCGGCCTGGCCGCCAATACCGAGGCGGCCGCCAGGCGCTGTTTTTGCCCCCCTGACAGGGCATGTACGCTTGCTTCCCGTTTATCGAGCATCCCTACCAGCGTCAGGGCCTCATCAACCCGGCGGGTAATGTCGGCGGCAGCCATGCCCATATTCTCCAAAATAAAAGCCGTTTCGTCATACACTGTTGTGGAAAAAATCTGATCCTCCGGGCTTTGGAACACCATTCCCACCGTCCGGCTCAGCTGGCTGACACTGAGCCGGCGGGTATCCTGCCCGTTCACCAGCACAGTACCGCCCAGCACCCCGCCGCTCTCTTCCGGAATAAGTCCATTAAGCATTTTTAGTAATGTACTTTTGCCACAGCCTGTCGAACCGGTAATCAGTACGAAGTCGCCGGCCGCTACCTGCAGGTTGAACTGATTGACACTGGGCTGACTTGCATGTTTATACGTAAAGGTTACATTCTGCCATTCCACCAAAAACTGCATCTCAGTCCCCCCCTACCCGGCATAAACGGCTGCCAAGCCGCACACCGCAGACCGCGCCAATGGCGGTATATAAGAAGCCGTTAATCAATAACAGCAGATAAATATACCAGTCGGCATAGTACATCCGGTATAACACCGACAGGCCTTGGAGACTAACATAGGTCGCAATACTGTCGGCCACCCCGCAGATCAAGGCCAGGCAGGCAATCTTATGCCAGCTCAGGCCGGCTGCCGCATGGGCTGACTGCAGGTGGCGGTACAGACCGCTGCTGTACAGCAGCGTTTCCAGCAGCAGGGCATTAATCCCATAAGACAATAAACTAATCGGTGATACCTGCCCGAAGGCCAGCATTCCCAGCAGGAGACGCACAATAATCATCAGGGCGATAACCCCTGGCCGGGGAATCAGTATAACCAGCGCTATGATCATCATATACAGCATAATACTGTGAAATAAGCCGGTAACAATAAACCCGAAAGGCCCCATCAGAATATGAAAGAAATCACTGAGCAGGGTGGACGGCACCGTAACAACCGCAAACGCCGCCGCCCCGAATAAAGCCACCGTCACCAGCCAGCGGGTTTTCAGCGTTGTCAGAACAGACCTGACGCGACTGACAGCCAGCAGCAGCGCCGCCAGCAAAGTAACGGCCGCGCCGCCAATAATGGCCAGGGCTTTTACATCCTTTTTAACAACAGTAAGCACTGTTTCCTGCACAATGGGTGGCGCAAACTCATCTTCCATAATCACCCGCAGGATGTACTGCCCTCCTGTCAGCGCCTGCTCGTTCATATAAACAGGCAGTTGAACAGCCTGTCTGGACTCACCGGTGAGCGCGGCAAAAGCGACCAGCTTATCCTCGTGCCCGCCCAGTGAGCCGGCATCCTTATCCTCGCCGGTTGTTCCCGGCGTAAACAGGCCGGACACCGGCTCGCGGCTATTTGCATCAAGCAACCGGGCCGTAATAACCACCAGTTTTTGCTGCTCAGACGGATTATTGACAATAAGCCGCATGTGGGTAAGCGGGTGCAGCGCCTCCACCTCCAGATTGGAGGCCCCTTTGCCATTGATAATATTTTTATAATAGTCCCAGCTTTTGTCACGCATGACCAGTGTATTGCGTGATAACCGCTCGTCATTTTTTCCATCCCGGTCCAGCGGCAGGATAATTTCCTCAATAACTGCCGGCTGATTGCCAAGACTCCGGCCTGTTGTAATTACGGTAAATGGTATCTGCCGGCTCTGCCGGCCGTCGCTGATGGTAATGGCATAGGTACCTGGTATTACATCTGCCGCAGCCTGGATTGTCAATAAGTCGAACCACTGGCTGTAGCCGCCGGCTAAGTCAATGTGCCGCTGCAGAATATCCCCCTCCGGGTGTTGTTCCACCTGCCATACAGTAGACCTGTCAACTAGAGAAAATCCGGGGGGCAGTTTAATGGAAAGTGTGGCGGCAACCGCAGCCTGACTGCGGTTTTCGATGCTGTACAGGGCCTGCAGCTGACTCCCCGGCCTGACGCCTTCCCGCGGTTTTCCTAAATAGTAAGGTACTTGCAACGAAATAGTAACATCATCATTTGTTTGCCCTGCCCCTAATGGCGGCAGCAGGCAAAGAGCGATGAGATATAAACTGAGCAATGCTGTTAGTTTCATAATTTTCCTTCTACTCCCGCACCTTTTCCATTATCCGGAGGCTGGCCACCTAAAAAGCAGCACATAAAAACGACACAGGCAGCAGCACATAGGTGCTGAAATTACCCATGTCCTCATGCGAATCAATCAACATGGCCACAACCCGCTCACCTTTCTTTGTTCAATTCAGCCGCAGCATCTTCCCGGTTGGAGCAGGCAGCGCCGCTCAATATTGCTGGCAAACAGCAATATATCTTTCCCACAGGCTCTCCAGCAGATGAACAGCTCCCTGCAGCCCCATAAACGGTCGATGACTGAGCCGGATTTCATCATATACAGGCAAGGCTATATTCTGGTACACCACCGCCTGCTGTTGGTTGCGACACAGCCAGACCCGTTCATTGCTGCTGGCAAGCAGCAGTCCTGTCGTCAGTTGATTTAAGCAGTCTGCCAGTGCCTGGCCGTCTTTTTTGGCATCGATTACCCGGCCTAAGCCTGCCGGAATCTGCTGCATAATTCCGCCCTGCGCAAGGATCGTCAGCTTAGCGGTGTCCACCCACTCCCGCCGTATTGCCTGGGCCATCCCCAGTGCGGTGGAAGCAGGGGCCGCCACCAGCACCTGGTCAAACCACAGTTCACCCCAAATCCGTTCCATCTCCAGGGTGGCGCTGCGCAGCCGGCGCTCCAGCAAATCCCGTTCCTTACCGGCTATTGCCAAATCCTGCTTTGACTTGCCGCCGGCCTGCCCCAGCGCACAGAGCCATTCCCAGGAGCCTTCCAGCCCATACGGCGGCGGCGCGGCCACATAGGGTATACCATACTGGTCTTGCAGTAACAAAGCTGTTTCCAGCCCCAGCTCAGCATGTAAGACAATATTCAGATCTGCCTGAGCCATGGCGGCGATGCCGGCCTGGCTGGAACCGGCCCCCGGGCAGGCCAGCACCTGGTAGCCACACACTCCCAGCAGGCGCTTAATTTCCTGTATATCACTGACGGCATTATAATAGCCGCAGGTGGCCCCCAATAAATTGACCGTGCCCGCCTTTCCTGGCAGGCCTTTTGGCAACGGCATTGCGGAAAAATAGGCTTTAGCCGCGGCCCGGTATCCCTCTTGAAAGCTCCCGCCCAAACCGCCGCTTTCCAGACAAATTACCGGACAGGCCATAGCGGCCTGCCGGGCAATCGCGGCAAGATCATCGCCGATCAGACTCACTGAGCAGCTGCTTTCAATAAATACCACAGCCGGGCGGGTAGTTTCCTTGACGGTTTGCAGAGTCGCCAGCAGGGCCTCTTCAGTACCGTAAATCACTGCATCATTATCGACCTGGGAGCAAAAAAAGCGGCTGCCAATATCAGGGCAGGCATGCTCCAGAAAGCGGAGGGCATAGAAATAGCACCACAACGGGCCGTTGCCGACAATAACCGCATCCTCAATCCCGGCAAAAAACGCCGCCGCCCCGGTCAGGGCACAGGCATTGAAGCAGCTTTGGACATCATGCCACTGTTGATCAGCCATATAATATTCCTCCCCGCTGGACCGGACGCTGGGCCAGGCGTTCCAGTTTTTGCAGTTGTTGGATGAAACCGCTTATACCGATAGGCGGTAATACCGGCACAAAAAACTGGCGCAGCGTTTCATCATCTAATTCATGCGTAGTCAGCACCAGCTCAGTTGTACTGAATACTTCCCCGGCCTGACTTTGCAGCAGGACAGGCACCTTTGTATATGCGGCCAGGGCCTGCCGCAATAATTCCTGCTGCTGGCCGGTCACCCCCTGCAGCAAGACAATAGCCACCAGCTCCATTTCGGCCTGGGCAAGCAGCTCCAGCACCCAGCCTGGTTCAAAATACGGCAGCGGCCGGCCGATAACTAAGGCAGCCCGGGCCAGGCGCAAGGTCCGGCGGCTTTCCCCGGCAGCGGCCTGCAACCGCTGCTGTTCAGCGGCAATTGCCTGCCGGGCTGCCTGAGGCCGTTCCAGTAAGGCCCCCAGCTCAGCCAGCCACGCCGCGGTCCCTAACCAGCCTATAGGATGGTCCCGGTCAAAAAACGGCGTGCCGCACCTTTTTTCGAGTCCGGCGGCCAGTTTGCGAATCCAGGCATAGGACTGGGACCTGCCGCCAATCAGGATGTTCAGTGATGACGCGGCAACCAAACCCATGTCATTAAGCGAGGTATAGCCCGGAAAATGCGCATGGACCTTTAAGCCAAAGTAGCCGAGCAATCGTTTCATTTCCCGGCAGTCCTCGCTGTCAGGCCCGCCACGGTCACCTAAAAGCGCAACCGTGCCCGGCAGCACAGGCTGCGGAGTAACCAAACGCTCGGCCACAGCCATGGCCGTATGGTAAAAACCGGCATGATATTCTCCGTCCAAATACCCGCTGCAGGGAGAAGCAATAACCGGTATATTAAATTCCTGTTCAGCCAGAGCGGCCACCTCGGCGATATCATCACCAATGATGCCGGCCACACAGGAACTGGCAATCACAATATAACCGGGCCGGTAGCGCCCGGCTACAGACCGGATGCAGGCCCGCAGCTGCTCCGCTCCGCCGAAGATAGAATGTTCATCATTTAGTTCACTGCTAATTAAGGGGGCCCGGTAACGTCCGGGCATAAACTCCTGCCGGGATATCTGGCGGTAATGAATACCCAGTCCCATCTCCTGGGTTATATGGGCACAGGCTTTAGGGCTGTGAAAAATCACTACAGCCCCTTCGCTGTGGGCTACAGCCCGCCACACGCCAGGCATACTGCAACTGCAGCCGCTCTTCAGGGAGACAACGGGCCGCTTACTCTTGACCATAGCGCAACACCAGTTCCTCAAGGTCTTCAAATTCCAGGGGCGTTGGTACGGACATTTCCTGGTTGTCCAGGATCAAAGCGGCCAGTTGCCGGTAAACAGCAGCCTGGGGTGAGTCCGGCTTCCATTCGATAACAGTCTGCCGGCGAATTTCCGCCTGATGAACAGTCTGATCCCGGGGGATATAAGCAACCAGACGGGTATTAAGTTTGGCGGCAAACTCTTCTAATAAAGCCTGCTCATGCACGATGTTACGGCTGTTGCCAATAATACCGCCAAGCCGGGCCTGACCACGGCCGGCAAACCTTGCTACCCCTTTAGCGATATTATTGGCAGCATACAGCGACATCAGCTCACCGGAGGACACAATATAGATATCAGTGGCGTAGCCTTCACGGATGGGCACGGCGAACCCCCCGCACACCACATCGCCCAGTACGTCATATAAAATAATATGATCTTCCGCAATCGACTGCAGGGCTTTAAGCTTCTCCAAAGCAACAATAATTCCGCGGCCGGCGCAGCCTACCCCCGGCTCCGGACCGCCGGCCTCAACACATTTAACCCCCCGGAAACCGTTATGAACCACATGACTTGTAGTCACATCGTCGCCATATTTTCTGACCATATCAAGCACTGTTTGTTTGCAGGTGCTGCCAAGCAGCAGTCTGGTAGAGTCATTTTTCGGGTCGCAGCCAATCTGGCAGACAGCGTGTCCCTGTTCCGCCAGGGCCGCCGTTACATTGGCTGCTGTTGTCGATTTTCCAATCCCGCCCTTGCCGTAAAACGCAATTTTTTTCATTTTTTTCTCTTGTATTCCTCTCTCCATCAATTCGTAAGAAAAGACTCGGCTTATGTCAAGTCCTTGGGGACGATGGCAGAAGCCGCCTGTGCCCTTTAGGGTATAATCGTTCTTATGTCACGGAATTTCTTTTATAAATTCTGGTAGACGCAAAAAACCCGCTGTTGCGATTGATGCAATAACTAAAAATAAACTCCTGAGCTTAACCCAGGAGTTTATTGCGGCTTTATAAAAGCGTTATCGCAAAATCCCCCTCCCCATCGCTCGTAGGTCAACCGGTGATTGTCAAACAGGCAGTTCTCCTGGCTCTGACTCATCGCTCCTCCAAACCTTCCCACGACCTGCTAGCAGCGGTGGCGTCGCACCGTCGACACACTTCTGGTGTGTTCGGCACTAGCCTCCTTCGGTGGCGTCGCACCGTCAACACACTTTTGGTGTGTTCGGCACTAGCCTCCTTCGGTGGCGTCGCACCGTCAACACACTTTTGGTGTGTTCGGCACTAGCCTCCTTCGGTGGCGTCGCACCGTCGACACACTTCTGGTGTGTCCGGCACTAGCCTCCTTCGGTGGCGTCGCACCGTCGACACACTTCTGGTGTGTCCGGCACTAGCCTCCTTCGGTGGCGTCGCATCGTCGACACACTTCTGGTGTGTCCGGCACTAGCCTCCTTCGGTGGCGTCGCACCGTCAACACACTTTTGGTGTGTTCGGCACTAGCCTCCTTCGGTGGCGTCGCACCGTCGACACACTTCTGGTGTGTTCGGCACTAGCCTCCTTCGGTGGCGTCGCAGTGGCATAATTGGAGTTGCTCCTCATTACAGTGGCGGGACCGCGCCGGTGTTCCACCGGACTTCCCTATTAAGCCCCGCAGGGCACCTGTTTCAGCTGTATTTTGTTAAATCAGTCCGGCTGCTTCCAGCCACACGGTAGCGGCCAATAACCAACTTCCGGCTTATGACTGTCCGTGCCGGTGACCGTGGCTTTTGCCGCAGGCGTGGCTGTGGCCGGGACTGCAGTTGCCCCCAGCCTGGCGGTGGCCATGAAGTGGATGGGCGATGGCAGAGCGGAGATGGTTTACATAGATATCCTGAATGGCGGTATTCTCTCCTAAACCATGGAAATATACATCAACACGGAAGCCGGCCGCCAACAACTGCGACTTCGCCGAATCTTCCTCATCCCCGGCCATGTCGTTGGTTGCATGATCACCAGCCACCAGCAAAAATGGCATCAGGGTAACTTTTTTCACCTGTTGCAGTTTCAGTTTGTCAATAATACGGCTTAAAGACGGAAAACCTTCGACAGTATACACAAAAACATTGTTTAAGCCGGCGTCTGCCAGTTTTAGCTGCAACACCGAGTAAGCAGCATTAGCCGGATGCATACCGCCATGGCCCATAAGCACCACAGCGCTGGCGCCATCATCGGCAGGCAGCTGCGTCTTTAATGCATTAATGGCAATTTCGTAGTCATCGGGATGATTCTCATGACCCATGCAATACAGCAGAGGGCGGCCCAAACGGATTTTATCAAAAGCTTTTTCCTTGGCATGGGCGTAATGGGCAACAAGGACCCTGATTTTTTCATATTCGGCACCTGCCACGATATGCAAAGGCTGGAGGTATACTTCCTTGTAGCCTTCGTCCTGCAGGCGCTGTAAGGCCTGGATCTCATTATCAACCTGAACGCCGGCAGCGGCTAAACGTTTGATGACGGTACGCGAAGTAAAAGCCCGCCGCACCTCATATTCGGGAAAACTAGCGCGGATTTTGTTTTCGACAGTTTCAATATTTAGTTTAAGGGTTTCCTGATAAGAAGTTCCAAAGCTAACAACGACAATAGCCTTTTTTGATGACTTGTTTTGCTCTTGCTCCATAGTTATTGCCTCCTCCATAATCTCCCACATAGGTACCACAAAAATAAAAGCCCTCGCTGGCGCAGGCCGGGAGGGTTCTGTTCAGAGGAAATCAATCCAGATAACCGTAACAATTAACCGCAATTGATATTCTAAATCCCCTCCTCATCGCTCGTGAGTAAAAACGGTGATTGACAGACAGGCAGTTCTCCTGACTCTGGTTCATCGTTACACCCAAACCTTCCCAAGACGGTTGCGTCTCAGTGGCATATCTTAGGCTAACTCCCCATTACAGTGGCGGGACCGCGCCGGCTTTTAACCGTACTTCCCTATTAAGCCCTTTAAGGCACCTGGCTCCTACTATTCAATTTTCAGAAAAACAGCTTATTTATTACCAATAATAGCATCCGTTATCAGCTATTGTCAAACACATCCTGTTTTATACAGAATATAGTGAATATTATACCCGGTCCAAAGGAAAGCTGCAGAAGCTTCGCTTTCCATAACCGGCGCAGGGAAAATCGCTGCCGCTTTAGCAGCGCGATTTACAACTGCCACGCCATCAAATAATAGACCGCAGAGCAGGCACAGGGCGGGCCAAATCATAGGAAAGCTGGCTGATCATCGGGCCGGCGTTGATTTGGATCAGAGCAATGCCTTCAGGCACTGTTACCTGGGTCTGGGTAAAATTGGCTATACCGGCAACACCGGCTGCAACAAGCCTGTCAGTAACGAGTTGGGCCTGTTCGGGCAGCACCGCTACCAACCCGATACTCACCTGCTTTTTCAACACCACAGTCTCCAGATTCCGCAGGGCTTCAATTGTTAAACCCAGTTCAGGGATCCTGACGCCGTAATTCCGCTCATCCATGTCTAAAACCGCAGTGATCCGGAAGCCGGGCGGCAGGAAATTCTGGTAACAATTTATCGATAACAGAGGCATCTCCATGCCCACCACAATGGTGTTCCAAACCGTATTGTAGCCCAGAATTTCACCAATCCACTGCAGCAGAAAATCAATCCTGTAGCCGACACCCTTGGTGCCGAACTCACCGAAAGAGGACAGGTCTTTGCGTATTATCGACGAGCTTATGCCGGTACGCTGGCCGATTTGAATGGACAGGCACATAGTCTCGCCATCATCCAGCATTTTTTTCAGGGCGTTATAATAGATTGCCATCCTGGTTATCGTCAGCTTAGATATATCATCTCTTGTTTTTATCATTTCGCATCTCCCTTTCCCGTAAAAATGAATAAAAAATTAAATACCCGGCTGCCACGACAGCCGGGAAATTTTTACAGCGCACACTAAATAGAAACTCCTGGTCAATGACCAGGAGTGAATTCAGCAGCAAACACAAAGCCAACCTGGCAGTAAATGCCACAGCAAGCCGGTGCGACTGTAATCCCCTCCCCATCGCTCGTGGGTTAAACGGTGACTGTCAGCTAGGCAGTTCTCCTGGCTCTGGCTCATCACTCCACCAAACCTTCCCAAGACAGTTATGTCTCAGTGGCATATCTTGGTTTTGCTCCCCATTACAGTGGCGGGACCGCGCCGGTGTTTAACCGGCTTCCCTATTAAGCCCATAAGGGCACCTAACTCATGATTATTTAATTACAATGTCTGAATATTATACATGTTAATAATACCATTTGTGACAGGAGTTGTCAAACACCTTCGGTTTTGATTTGATGTAACCTTACATTAAAGAGGTAGAGGCAAAACACAACCTCTTAGTATAATCAGAAACTATTTTTGGGTCTTATATCAAATCACTTTGGCTGTAACCTCAAAAGGAATATTTCACGCCTAACTGATAATTGCGGGCTGGCATGGGGAACGAGCCAAGTTGGGAATCTCCCACTAATTCATAATCTTGATTTGTTAAGTTATTAACTTTGAAATAGGCGCGGGCATGCTTATCAATAGAATAATTCATAGCCAGATCCACAATCCAGTAGCGTGAAGAGGTAAACCTCGTTGCACTGCGCCCGGTAGCCCCCGTGCCATCAATATCAATATTCCATTTTTCATCGGCATAGCTAACCCCTAGCCGGTAACCGTTTGGCTGCGAGTTTTCCGGGTCCTGAATATAGGCAGCACCAGTTTTTTCCTCAACCTTTAAATAAGAATATCCTGTCATAACAGTCCAGAGTGGCGAAATAGCCCGCCGTAATTCTATGTCGACACCCTTTTTGCGTAATTCGTTGATGTTGGACGGTGTATATACAGTTGTAGAGATACCGCTGTCATCATATGTATATGAGCCCCAGTCAATTGCATCGTGCAGCTTGCTTTGGAAATAACTGGCCTTAACATATGTCCGCTTATCCAATTTTTTATTGATGCCTATTGTCGTCGTATAGCCGGTTTCAGGTTTTAGGTTGGTATTGCCGACCAGCTTGTATCGGTAGATTTGCCCTCCATACTCATACTCACTACCCTCCTCCGGCCAGAATAAATCATCTACCAGCGGCGCATTAAAAACCTTGCCCCACGATATGTACATGTCTGTGGTTTCATCCATCTGGTAGTTCAATGAAGCCCGCGGCGTTGCCTTGGAACCGAACGTACTATGGTGGTCATACCTGATGCCTGGAGTCAGAATCCATTTGTCATTTAGCTGCATCCGGTCTTCCAAGTATGCTGCCTTATTGGTAATTTCCTGATTACCCATTGAGGTGTGCTGCACCCGGGTATTGCGCCATTCCACGCCCCCGACCAAAAGGTTTTTGTCATCTAGGTGCCAGCCATCCTGCCAGGCAATGCCGGTTTCCTTATTGTTGTACATCGAATCCTCATCGGTATCATGCAATTCATACTTATGATAATTTTGGTACAAGCGCAAGTATCCCGGGGTTGTTGATGATTTATCCATATTATATGTCAAATCCCAGTTATTGGTAAGCGTATCTAAATACGCACTGGGATTATGGTTTATAAAACCAAGTGGCTTATAAGGCTGCCCCTTATGGTCGTCAGCATGCTCCGCGCTGAATGTCAGTGAGGTCGTGTCGCTTAATTCCCTGTCAATACGGATTGTCATGTTTTTCTGATCATACGCGCTGTTCGGCATATCTTTTACGGTGCCAAATTTAAAATCTTTATAGGCAGAGTGATCCTGCTCTTCTTTCCCTGCTGTAATAAACCAGTTCCAGCCTTCCTCAGCGCCTGCTGTGGTAAGCTCATACTGCCTATACCCCCAGGAGCCGGCTCCGATATCAAGAGTCGAACGACTTTCGCCGCCTTGCCGGGTAATAATATTAATAACACCACCTACAGCGTCTGAGCCATATATTGCTGACGCCGCTCCTTTTACGATCTCAATGCGCTCAATATTGCTTAGGGAGGGAAGAACATTTAGATTGTAGGTCGCCTGACCATGGCCTGGTTTCTTATTTAAATTCACCCGACGTCCATCAATCAGGATGAGCACCCGCTCATCACCATTGAGGCGGACATATTCTTCCGCCCCCGGAAAACCCTGCTGTCGTATTTCAACGCCATTGGCATGTTTTAACACATCGGCCAGGCTCTTATAATGTCCGTTTTCAATCTCCTCTCTATCGATGATTGAAACATTAGCCGCTGCCTGGGAAAGCTTGGTTGGTACCCGATTGGCTGTAACCACTACCTGATCAAGCACATATGCATCCACTTCTTCGGCGTAGGAAACCCCTGGCCACTGTGTTAAGAGCGTGCCGGCCACCATAGCACACAGCCAGGCATGCCTTTGCCTGTTCGGCTTGTTCGACTTTCTTGTTTTCACACATCTCATCTCCATAACAATTTATAATTCCTGCAGAACGGGTGCAGTAACCGTCGAAAGGATAAGACCAAATAAAAAACTCCCAATATATTATTGGGAGAACATAGATACATTAAGTATTCGCATCCCCTCCCCATCGCTCGTAGGTTAAACGGTGATTTGCAATAGGCAGTTCTCCTGGCTCCGGATCATCGCTCGTCCAAACCTTCCCAAGACCTTCGTCTCAGTGGCATCTCTTGGATTCACTCCCCATTACAGTGGCGGGACCGCGCCGGTATTGCACCGGACTTCCCTATTAAGCCCTTACGGGCACCTATTGATCATATTAAATTTTCTGTAAATATCATGTTTAATATTACCATTGCCGCTTAGGGTTGTCAAACATATTTCTTCCGGTTAATACAATTCCAATATTCCGGCCCATGACTGCGGGGATCATCCCTGTTCCGTGCCGTCCCCTGTGCTAAAAACAAATACCAGCACTTTAAACGGCTGGTATTTGCCCATAATATAATATTAGAACTTATATTTATAACTCAGCATGTAATTAATGGGGGTTGTGTAATAGGCCGAACTGGTATGGTTGACATTGTCCTGCCTGTCCAGCACATTATCAATACTCAAGTTAATTTCACTGACTGCGTCAACGGCATAATTGACATGTAAGCTTGTTAATAAATAAGGCTTGGTTTCAAAAGAGTGCGCATTGCTTGGCGTAAGCACCCGCTTGGCCAGGTAATTCGCCGAGAGGCTGGCCGTCCATTTATCCATCTGGTACGTAGCCCCGCCATTGAGCTGCAGCCGGCCGAAGTTTCTGTCCCAATAGGTTTTAACGCCGGTTTTTTCGGATTTTGCCCTGCCCTTGGGATCACTGTAGGTCAGCCCGTACTGGTAAGACCAGCCGTTATGTCCCTGAATATCGGCGCTTAACTCGATCCCCGTATTTTTCAGATCCTCATTGACGGCGTAATATTTGTCAGATTGTTTGCTAAAGCTGATATTATCCTCAATCTCATAATTAAATAGTGCCGCCCGCCATTTGTGGTTATTATGATTTTTCTTCCAGCCAACTTCATAATGAATACCGGTCTGGGGCCGAAGATTGGGGTCGCCGACCACCATAGTACCGCCAGTGGAGTACATCTGGCCAAAAGTTGGCATTACATAGGACTGGCCAATGCTGGCATACACACTGGCGTCGGCCGACAGCTTATGGACAAACTGTCCCTGGGCGCTGAAGTTGTGATAATTTTTATCTTCGGCAGCCCCGCCTGTCCAGCTTTTCCGGGCACTGAGCGTAAAGGTATCGGCCTCCCGCAGAGGCGCTTCCCATTGGCCGTAAAGGGAATAATTATTGCGCTCATAGCGGGTGCTTTCTTTCACTTCCGGCGTATAGCTCTCATTTTGATAGGTTGCGCCAAATAACAGCGTACTGCCGCTCGTCTGCCAGATATTTTGCAGGTCGAAACCATATGTGCGATTCTTCTCCTTGGAATCTTTCCATTGCGGATATTTGTCGCTCTCGCCGGTTGAACTGTAATAGTCCATCCCGGTAGAATGCAAACTGTTGGCATTATAGTATAGATTGCCTTTTAAATCGCCCTGCTTCACATTAAGCTGCACAAAATCCTTGGTATTATCGTGCCGGCGATTGTAGCGCGCCTTGTCATCAATAAAATAAGGATAATCATATTTAGCGTCATAGCCTTTACCAAAGGTATAGGTAAAGCGGCTGACTGATTCATTATGACTGTACATTAAGTCCACATTTTCATCAAAAACATAATTGAGGGTAATATTATTTTTCTCCGAACCATTAAATGCATTATACATTTCCGGAGTGGCCAAGTTGGAAGAAACTTTGCCAACATCGCCCCACTTATCATAGGTATAGCTGAAACCCAGCTTACCGGCCTGCGTCGTCAGCGCATAGTTTTGCTGCCCCTTGTTGCCGCCGCCGACAGTAACGGTGTTCGGCATTTCCTTCTTTGTGATAATATTGATAACACCGCCGGTAGCCTCGCTGCCATATAAAACAGACCCGCCGCCCTTGACCACCTCAATGCGTTCCACGTTTTCCAGAGGCATATCCTCGAGATTATACAACCCTCTTAAATTGGCCGGCGTGCCGTTGATTAGCAGCAGTGTTCCTTTTTCCACACCCCTGATACTAATTTTACTGGTCATAGATCCCAGCGAAGCCCCGCCGGGGCCTTTGGCCTGGTAAATCACGCCGGTGGCCATGGCCAATGCCTGCTGCAGGTTTCGGGCGCCGGTGTTCTGTAACTGTTCGCTGGTATATACGTCAGTTGCCGCCCCGATATCCAGGTCCTTTTTTTCATAGCGCTGCGCCGTAACCAAAATCGTGTCCCAGACATATTCCTCTGTAGCTTCGATATCCTCCGCATGGGCAGGCGAAGCCAGCGCCAGTGTGGAAAACAACAGTGCCGCTAAACCAATGTTTCTGTTGTGCTTGCTTACTCTCATTTTTCTCTTCTCCTCTTACTTAGTCTACCTTTGCTATTAGTTGCTTGCGCTAGCCCTTATGGCAGCCGGCAATTTGGGCCACCGTCCGGCATTACCCGTAAAAAATACCCCTCACCAGTGACAGCAAGGGGTATTCTACAGGTTAGGCCATGAAAACACCGGGAAAGCTTTATTATGTATGGCATAACCCACCTCCTTATCGCTCGTAAGTGCAGTGTGTAATAAGATAGGCAGGTATTCTGGCTCAGATTCATCATATTGTTCTGTCTTCCCGGAACAAGCCAGTGACACAGTTGAACAATACTCCTCTTTACAGCGGCGGGACCGCGCCGGGATTACACCGGCTTCCCGATTAAGCCCTCAGGGCACCTATCTTCGTCTTTATAAAATTTTTTGCTCAAATTCTGCTACATATATTGTCAGCCCTACGCCAGCCTAGGACCTTAACCGGATTGACAGTTCAGCCTTCTGGAAAAAAAAATCGGGTCATAAAGACCCGTGCCAATAGGCGCATAACTTAAAGGAGTTTTAGAAAAATGGCAACTAATAAGAAAACTCCCAACTGCTATTGCAGGTGGGAGAAATTCTACAGTGGTGACTAAATCAAAACTCCTGGTAATATACCAGGAGCAAATTCAGCAAAAGGACACATTCAACCTGAATAAATCAGGTTCAAAAGTGTTTACTGTAATCTCCTCCCCATACCTCGTGGGTAAAACGGTGATTGTCAGCTAGGCAGTTCTCCTGACTCCGGATCGTTGCTTGCTTAAACCTTCCCAGGATCTTTATCCCAGTGGCATATCTTAAGCTTGCTCCCCGTTACAGTGGCGGGACCGCGCCGGCATCGCACCGGACTTCCCTATTAAGCCCTGAAGGGCACCCAACTCAAACAATATTCAATTTCACTGTTATGGTACATATTATACAGGACATCTTTTCCTTTGTCAATATTTACTGCCCTTGTTTTCTAAAGATTATAATAATCAATAGCCGACCCCCCGCTTCCTGCTGCTACAGCGGCTTCAGCGGTCCCGCCACCCTGCACTGCAGTATTAACAACAAATTCATAAAATATTCAATTCAAAAAAGCAAAATGTACGCCCTTCCTGCTTTTTATAGTACCCTTTTAGTTAGTATCTTACCAAAAAGTACGTACTTTCTGCTGCTTGCAGGTTAGTGTATCATAGAGACAACGAATTTTTAAAGGAGGATATTACTGTGAAAAAAGAAATTGAAGTATTTGATTATGCTAATGAGATTATGAAAGCGGTCAAAACAGGCGTTTTGCTGACCACAAAGGCCGATGACAAAGTGAACTCTATGACTATTGGTTGGGGTACTCTCGGCATTGAATGGTCAAAACCGATTTTTACAGTTTTCGTTAGAGAAAACCGTTTTACCAAACATCAACTTGAACAAAATCCGGAATTCACAATAAATATACCCTATGGTGCTTTTGATAAAAAAATATTGGGGGTTTGCGGGACAAAATCCGGTCGTGAACTGGATAAAATCAAAGAGCTTAACCTGACGCTGGAAAAACCTAATCATATTTCGGTTCCTGCTGTCAAAGAGCTTCCTTTAACGCTTGAGTGCCGGGTTATATACAAGCAAAAACAAGATGAGCGTGAAATTACCGCAGAAAACAGGAAAACATTTTACCCACAGGATGTTGACAGCTTATTTCACGGTGCAAACAAGGATTTTCATATCGCTTATTACGGAGAGATTGTTAGTGCGTATATTATCGAGTAGTATAAGCTTGCAGTGCCGGCCTTGCCCGGCCTGCCCTAATGAATCCTTGGGCGAACACCTATACCCTGTCATTTAGTTTTGGTTAATTTTTCCAGAACATTGCTGGTAATGTCCTTACCGCCATAAATGGTGGCATTTTTTTGCACCACCACCGTAATCCCTTCGGCAGCTGCGACTTCCCTGATAGCCGCATCAATTTTAGTTGTGATGGCGGTTAGCAATTCCTGCCGCTTTTGCTCCAACCGCTGCCGCAGCTGCAGCTCCAGTTCCTGTTTGCCGGCATCGCTGAGACCGGCCGCTTTGCTGTCATATTCCTGTTTGGCCTGCTCATGCTCAGCCTGCAGCCTGTTATCGGCCTCAGGCTTATCCGGATGCTGATTGAGTAAAATACTGTAATCCACTACACCGACCGGCGAGACAGCCGGCTTTTTTTTGCGCGCGGCCTCGCCGGGCTGCGCCAGCCCCAGGAGGCCGGTCAAAAACACAACTAAAGTTAACAGAATCAGCGCTTTTGTTTTCATCGACAATAGAATTACCTTCCTTCTATTAGTATTGTACTGCTTTGTTGCTTGTCATTTTACATTTGGTGGCAAACTCCACATAGCCTTCCAGGGCCTCAATGACCGACTGTTCCCGAGAATGGCTCCCCTCAGCGGGAAGGCTGTCCAGCGTCTCAGTAATGATCAGCCTAATTTGTTCGGAATGGTAGCCGCAGGCCAATAGCATCTGGGTCAGCTTTTCGATTTGTTGGTTTTTCATAAATAAAACAACTCCTAACCGCAAGTAGTAAATTCAGGCGCCCATCCTTATGTGAGGTAGATTTGAGGGATATAAATCTTGGGCTGAAAAACGCTGTTATGCAGCGTGCCCTATAATAGTTAAGGATAATAACAATAAAAAAATCCCTTACGGGAGTATTTTACAGAATGCCGCCGGCATGTCCACTCTGGTGGCTGCAAAAATCTCCTCCCTGTCACTCGCAGGTAAAAATGGCGATTGTCGGACAGGCAGTTCTTCTGACTTGCGGATCATGGCTTCCCGCGCCCGTCGCTAACGCTTTACCGGCCGGCACGCCGCAGGCGAAGCCGGTACCAGCCTCATGCAGAGGCGGTGCAGGTCAGCTATGAGAGGTTGCTCCCCGTTTACAGTGGCGGGACCGTGCCGGTGTTACACCGGACTTCCCTATTAAGCCCCGAAAGGCACCTATCCCGTTATTTACTTTTTATCCAGCACCATATTCTGAGGCAGCCCTAAAGTACCGTAATCAAGGGGAAAATTTTTACTGATCAGTTCCGTCCGGGAACATGCCCCGGTTTTGGCCAGCAGGTTGCGTACATGGGATTTTACAGTTTCAAAACCAATACCAAGCATTTTGCTGATCTCCTTATTGGTCTTGCCGGTAGCAATGGCATGCAGAATATCCTTCTCCCGCCGCGTAAAAATAACCCTGACGTTATCATTGTCGTTAGCAATCCGGTAGTCAAAAACAACCATAATATACGCCTGTTCATCGGAATAAATTGAACAACAGCTAAAATTAATAACAACACTTTGATAATGTAAGATACCACTGTAATTAAGCAGCCTTGTTTTTTTTGTTCTTACCATGGCCATAAAACACCGGCAGATACTTTTAAACTGTTTGCTTAATTCAGAGCTGATATTTGCGAACACCTTCTTTGCCTTTGGATTTGCATAAATTTTTTCCAGCCTGCCATTAAAAACACAAATACCCTGATTAGCCTGTTGAAAAACCTCCCAGTATTTTGACATTTTTAACCCTCAGTTTTCATCGTTAGATTTGCCAACAATTCTGCGCATTGATGAAGGCATTTATTTAGTTTTTATTAAAATATCTATTTCCAGGATATCTCAGGATAAGCATGGCGTAAATGCCTCAGATGAGGTATTTTTGGATAATATTGCAAAAAAAGTGACAATATTCTATCTTAATTCACAATACTCCTTGCATAAGGAAAAGCAGGCCTGTTCTATGCTCTTCCGGGCACACCGGCGGTGCTTACTTACCTGGCTGGACTATGCCAAACCTGTTTACTGTACAACAAAGGCTCCCCGCCGGAGGAGAGCCTTTGTTGGATATAATCATAAAACATAGGGGTTGGCTGGCCACTCATGTTAGTTGAGCAATTAAATAAAGCGGACTGGGCAATGTTCTTTTCCATATGTACTTTTATTGGCCGCCTTCATAGACAGCCAGCAATTCTGTTACAGCCTTAGTTGCCATCAATTCACCGCCGGCTACGCCCTGCTCAATGCGGGGCAGCTGCGCCTGCACCGCAGGATGCTCATAAAACCGGCGGTACAGGTGCTCCTCGACCATGGTGCGCAGCCAGGCCAGGGCCTGTTGCTGCCGCCGGATGTCAAAGGCCCCGCTGGACCGGGTGTGTTTGATAAACTGCTCCACATTGCCCCAGAGTTCAGGTATGCCGTCCCCGTACAAGGCTGAGCAGGTTAGGGCCTGCGTTACCCAGCCCTCGGTAGCCGGGCGCAGGTAGTGCAGAATCTGTTCATACTCGCCCCGGACAGTCAGCGCCCTGACCCGGTTATCGCCATCGGCTTTATTGACCACAATAAAGTCAGCCAGCTCCATAACGCCTTTTTTCATCCCCTGCAGCTCATCGCCGGCCCCGGTCAGCACCAGCAGCAGGAAACAATCGACCATCGACCGTACTGTTACCTCACTTTGCCCCACACCAACCGTCTCTACCAGGATAATATCATAGCCGGCCGCTTCGCACAGGATCATCGTTTCCCGGCTTTTCCGGGCTACCCCTCCCAGCGTGCCGCTGGAAGGGGAGGGCCGGATAAAAGCATTAGGTTGGCGGTTCAACTGCTCCATTCTGGTTTTATCACCCAGGATACTGCCTTTTGTTACCGTGCTGCTGGGGTCTACCGCCAATACTGCGACTTTATGCCCCTGCTGGCAGAGACGGCAGCCCAGCCCTTCAATGAAGGTACTCTTGCCGGCCCCTGGTACACCGGTAATGCCGACCCGGATGGCATTACCGGCATAAGGCAGCAGGGACTGCAGCAGCTGCTGGGCCAATTCCCCGTGACGGGGCAGGTTGCTTTCCACCAGGGTAATGGCCCTGGCCAGTATGCCCCGGTTCCCCTGTCTGATTCCCTCGTAATAATCGTCCACAGTCAGCCGCGGCGGCAAACCGGCCGGCGGGGGGAGCGGCGCCGGCTGCGCCCCCGGCAAACCGTCGTGTTTGGTTGCCACCCCATCCATAACCCGGCTGGCGAACCCGGGCTCCTTGCCGCCGGCCGCCCACTCGGGCAGCCGGCTCTGGGGCTTATCGCTCACTGTGCTGTCCGGGAGCGGGTCAGGAGAATATCCAGAATCCGCTGCGCCGCTATCGGAATGACGGTGCCGGGACCAAAGATGGCGGCAGCACCATGGGTGCGGAGAAATTCATAATCCTGGGCCGGGATGACACCGCCAGCTACCACTAATATGTCCTCCCGTCCCCGCGCTTGCAGTTCTTCGATCAGCTGTGGCAGCAGGGTTTTATGGCCGGCCGCCAGTGAACTCATGCCGACAACATGCACATCATTGTCCACCGCCTGCTGGGCTGTTTCCGCCGGTGTCTGGAACAGGGGACCGATATCCACATCAAAGCCCATATCGGCAAAGGCGGTAGATACAACTTTAGCCCCCCGGTCGTGACCGTCCTGCCCCATCTTGGCGATCAGAATCCGCGGACGCCGTCCTTCCAGTCCGGCAAATTCATCAGTCAGGGCCCGGACACGCTCAATCTCCTGCTCGTCATTAAACTCACTGCTGTACACGCCGGAAATAGAACGGATAATCGCCTTATGCCTGCCAACCACCTGCTCGACCGCCGCCGATATTTCCCCCAGGCTGGCACGGGCACGGGCGGCCTTAACAGCCAAATCCAGCACATTGCCTTCACCTGTCGCCATCGCTTTGGTAATGGCAGCCAGGGCCGACTGCACCGCCGCCTCGTTGCGATTGGCCCGCAACTGTTCCAGCCGGCGTAGCTGGGCTTCCCGGACAACCGTATTGTCCACCTCCAGGATTTCCAGCGGATCTTCCTTATCCAGCCGGAACCGGTTAACACCGACAATCGTTTCCTTACCGGAATCAATTTGGGCCTGCCGTCTTGCCGCCGCTTCCTCGATCCGCATTTTCGGCAAACCGGTATCAATGGCCTTAGCCATCCCGCCCAGCGCCTCCACCTCCTGGATATGGGCCCAGGCCTTGTGGATCAGGGCCTGGGTCAGGGCCTCTACGTAATAGGAGCCGCCCCAGGGATCAATTACTTTGCAGATATAGGTCTCGTCCTGAAGATATAACTGAGTGTTGCGGGCAATGCGGGCCGAAAAGTCTGTCGGCAGCGCAATGGCTTCATCCAGGGCATTGGTATGCAGCGACTGGGTGTGTCCCAGGGAAGCGGCCAAGGCTTCAATGCACGTTCTGGCTACATTATTGAAGGGATCCTGTTCCGTCAGGCTCCAGCCCGAGGTTTGAGAGTGAGTGCGAAGGGCCATGGATTTAGGGTTTTTCGGATTAAACTGCTTAATCAGTTTGGCCCAGAGCAGGCGCCCGGCCCGCATCTTGGCGACTTCCATGAAATAGTTTTTGCCGATCGCCCAGAAGAAGGCAAAGCGTGGGGCAAAAGCATCAATATCCAAACCGGCTTTCAAGCCGGTTTTTACATATTCCAGCCCGTCAGCCAGGGTATAACCAAGTTCGATATCGGCAGTTGCCCCCGCCTCCTGCATGTGATAGCCGGAGATGCTGATACTGTTGAACTTCGGCATATGCTGCGAGGTGTAGGCAAAGATATCGCCAATAATCCGGATGGAGGGCTCCGGTGGGTAAATATACGTGTTGCGGACCATAAACTCTTTGAGAATATCATTCTGAATCGTGCCGGTGAGAACCTCCGGCTTGACGCCCTGCTCCTCGGCCGCCACGATGTAGAAAGCCATAACCGGCAGGACCGCACCGTTCATGGTCATGGATACCGACATTTTATCCAGGGGAATGCCGTCAAACAGGATCTTCATATCCAAAATAGAATCGACAGCCACCCCGGCTTTGCCCACATCGCCGACAACACGGGGATGATCGGAATCATAACCCCGGTGGGTGGCCAGGTCAAAGGCAATGGACAGTCCTTTTTGCCCCATGGCCAGGTTGCGTTTATAAAAGGCATTACTTTCCTCGGCGGTGGAGAAGCCGGCATATTGACGAACAGTCCAGGGCTGAGTAACATACATGTTCGGGTAAGGTCCGCGCAAAAACGGCGGAATACCGGATAAATAACGCAGATGTTCAATCCCGGCCATATCTTTTTCTGTATAAAGGGGCTGAATATCAATCTGCTCCATGGTGCGATGCACCAGTTCTGCTACTGTTTTGCCTGTTTCCTGCTCTATCTTTTGCCGCCATTCATCATAAGCGGACGGCTGGAATTGGTTTGTAAACGCCATTGTGGCAAAGTCTGGTTTTGCGGTCATGGAATCATCCCCTTCCTTTTCTGCAGCCGTATCAGGCTGGCATGACAATCAGCCCGGACATGGATAAACTCGTCAACGCCAGCCTCTTTATAAACCGGCTGCAATTCCTCCGGCGGCAAACCGGCCAGAATAACCCAGCATTCCGGCAAAGCCAGTTTTAACTGCCTGGCCAGTTGCGGCACAAGCTCAGGGTAAACGGCGTCAGTCGAGCAAATAACGACAGCATCGGCCTGAGCCTTGCCAGCTGCGGCCACTGCAGTTTCCGGGGTGTCAAAGCCCTCATTGCCAATCAGGGTAAAGCCGCCGACTTCAAAGAAACCGCGGCTAAAATCGGCCCTGGGTTTATGCTGGGGAATGGGTCCCATATTAGCCAAAAAGATTTTCAGGTTTTCCCAGCCCTGACTTACATACTGCTCAGTCGTCAGCCGTACTGTTTCATAAAGCTGCGCTGCCCGGTGCAGGCGCAAAGGCATAACTGTCAGTGCCGCTGCAGCGGGGCTCCGCAGGGCAGCCAGCATTTCACCCAGCGAGCAGCCGGCGTTGACTGCGTCTACAGCATCGGCCACGGTTTTTTCTGTTACATTATTTCTCTGTTCAGCCAGGTGCTCCAGGCACCGCATACGCCGCCCGATATCGGCAGCCGCGCGGAATTCCTGCAGCTCGCTGATCCGGAGCGACCGGATGGCTTCCGGATTGGTCACCGGTTTTTCCAAAGGTTTTTCTGTCAGGTTGGCATATACATTGGTGCCAACAATAGCATCCCGCCGTTTAGACAGATTGGACGCCCGCTTTTGCGCGGTGGCTGCCGCCTGATCCTGGGGAAATCCAGCCTTCACGGCCTGCAGCATACCCCCAAAAGCTTCTGTTCTGCGGAACAGGTCCCAGGCTTTTTGCGCCAGTTCCCCGGTTAAGGCTTCTACATACCAGGACCCGCCGGCCGGATCAACAGGCTGTAATAAGGAGCATTCCTGCTGCAGCATAAGCTGGGTATTGCGGGCAATCCGGCGGGAAAATTCGTCGCTGGGCCTGATAACCTCATCAAATGGCCCGACATATAAACTGTCAAGCCCGCCAGCCACCCCGGCGAAAGCTTCGGTAGTTGTCCGCAGCATGTTAACATAAGGATCATATATTGTCTTGGTGAAGCGCGATGTCCGGCCGTGAATATTAGCCGCGCAATCTGCCTCTTTACCGCCAAAGGCCTGGGCAACCTGATTCCACAATACACGGGCCGCCCTGATTTTTGCCAGCTCCATAAACATATTGGCGCCAAGCGAAAAGGAAAACCGTAAATGCCGGGAGATTACAGAAAAATTCAGTCCGCGCTCCTGCAGTTTATTGACATACTCTACGGCTGTCGCTAAAACAAAAGCCAGTTCCTGTACGGCATTGCCGCCGGCATCATGGTACGGACTGGCATCAGCCAGTATGGTTTTGAGCTGTGGAGCCTGGCTGTCGGCCCAGAAGGTCACCGCCGCCATTTCGTCGTACAGCGCTTCCAGGTCAACGGACAAATACCCCTGTTGTACCAATACCCCTAAGGGATCAGCGGTAATGGCCCCTGTCAGCTCTTTCAGTTCAACCCCCTGGGCCTGGGCCGCACCGGCCACTAAGGCAATAACCGGCAACTGGCTGACACCGCACTGCATGATGACCGGCCATTGTTTAAGAGCAACCCCGTCCAGTGCCTGCAGCAAGTCGGCAAGGCTGGCCAGAGAAAAACCCTGATCGCCGATTTTGCCGGCAGCAGTGCAATCGGGGTCCTCGCCGGCGAGAGTGGCCTTATCCAGCTGTAAATAAATCGCCTGCAGCCCTCTGGTTAACTCATTTTTCAATACCGCATTTACTTCCCTGCCCAGAGGCTGGTCACAAATCTGGGCAATCAGCCAGGGGGCTGTCAGGTAGCCGCCGGCCCGGGTTCCCCGGACAAACGGCTGGCTGCCGGGAGGGCTGGGCAATTCGGAATCCGGCAGATTGTCCGGAGTATAAATGGGTTGTAAGGCAATGTCTTCATAAGTCTGCGTAACTAATCTGCTTTCAAACTTGGCGCCTTTAAGCGCCTTTTCTGCCTCTGTCCGCCACTGCTCAAATGTGGGTGCGGGAAATTCACCGAACAGTCTGCCGGCGGCAGCAGGCTCTGTTTTTATTTCTTTTTCTTTCATTTACAGATGTCCCCCTTGTGCTTATCCCTGACTTATAATCCTGATACGGAATCCGGTAAACGCATTGCGCAACTGGAGCATAAAATTACGCTCCAGCAGCGTTTTGTGCATGGCCTGATCTGTCAACAGCCACAATGTACCGTTGCAGGTACGCATATCTACCAGGCTTTCAATATATCTTGCAAAATCAGTGGGGACCATAGATTCTTGTAAGCATTCAAGGCCTGCCGACACAGCCTTGTCGTGGATTTTTATCCGCTTTGTCAAAGCAATAAACGGCTCGATGCTCAATGACGCGGAAATAGGGATGATAAGGTTTTCCTCCTGACTCGCGGCCGGTGACGCCACACTATGCATGATCATTTCAACCCCTCCTAGCTTGTATCTCCAGCAAATGGGTCGCCCTACCCCTGCTTTGCCATAGGAATTAGGGCAGCCTGACTCACTGGATAAGCCCGGCTTATTAAGTAAGCCTTGCTTTATATATTTGAGGGCTTGAACCTTCTCCCCGCAGCTCTCAGAACGGGAACCGCGTAGCTGAAGTCAGTCTCTGCCTCGGGATAGCAAAAAACCTCCCTGAGCATGTCAGCGAGGCTGGTTAAAAAAGCAATCAAAAACGCCCCCGGCTAAGGCCGTATGGCAATGATTCTTAATTAATCCCCTCCCCATCGCTCGTGGGTAAAACCGGTGATTGTCAGACAGGCAGTTCTCCTGGCTCCGGCTCATGGCTCGGCCAAACCTTCCCAGAACTAACGTCCCAGTGGCATATCTTGGCTTCACTCCCCGTTACAGTGGCGGGACCGCGCCGGCAATTTCACCGGTCTTCCCTATTAAGCCCCGCAGGGCACCTGTCTCAATCTTATTCACTTGACAATAATAAACCCCTCCAGCGACATGCGGGAGGGGTAGTTTATGAACAATGGCATAACAAATAAACTGCGCCATTAATCCCCTCCCCATCGCTCGTGGGTAAAACGGTGACTGTCAGACAAGCAGTTCTCCTGGCTCCGGCTCATGGCTCGGCCAAACCTTCCCAGGGCTAAACGCCCCAGTGGCATATTTTGGCTTCACTCCCCGTTACAGTGGCGGGACCGCGCCGGTATTACACCGGTCTTCCCTATTAAGCCCCGTAGGGCACCTGTCTCAAAGATGAGTATTAAGTTGTCAGGCTGTATTATCACCCGGAAACATACTAACACAATATTGCCGGTTAGTCAATTTTGTTTTTCCCTTAGCCGTACCTGCCTGGAAGGACCGGCCGGCAAAAAAAGAAAGGGTCGTAACGACCCCGTGCCAAGAGGGCACAACATCTATGAATCACAAGAAGGAGGAGTATATATTAGAAAACTCCCGGCTGCCATTTAGCCGCCGGGAGAGATTCTACAGGATACCAAATATAAACTCCTGGTTAATAACCAGGAGCAAACTTCAGTGAAAGCACTGTAATTCCCTCCCCATCGCCCGTGGGTAAAACCGGAAACCGTCAGCTAGGCAGTTCTCCTGGCTCTGGATCACAGCGTGCCAAACCTTCCCGGGCGTAACCTCCCAGTGGCATATCTTGGCTTCACTCCCCATTACAGTGGCGGGACCGCGCCGGCCTTACACCGGTCTTCCCTATTAAGCCCCGCAGGGCACCTAACTCCATTATGAAATTAAGAAAACGTGGTTTTTTTCACTAACTATTATGATCCTATCATGTTGCCTATGGACCTGTCAACAAAAATTTTCACCGGCTTATCCGGTCGGCCACAATCCTGACCACCAGTCCGGACCAGGCCCGGACGCTGGGCTCCAGCTCATCGGCGGCCGTCAGGGGCGATAATACCCCATATTTGCCGGCTGTCAGCCGCAATACATCATTGCCGGCCCGGGTCAGTTCCTCGCCGCTCAGCAGCTGCCACTGGAACTGATCCAGCAGGTGCACATACAGCGAGGTGCCGGTTACCAGGTCCGGGTCTTTGTCCACTTGGCCCAGGGCTGTTGCAAAACGCGGTTTGTCAATAAGCCCGTATTCCTGCTGATAGTGCTGATACAGCGTATCCTCCGTCACGCCGTAACGGTTTAGCCGCCGCAGCACACTGTGCTGTCTTGCCGGCGACAGTCCGGTCTGCCGCAGCAAGGCTTCTTTAACAGCCTGCTTTACTGTCCGGCCGATCAGTTCTCCCAGTTTGGAATGCTTGCCTGTATCTTCCAGATATAGTGAAGACCCCGGATTAGTGATCACAATAGTCTGATCGGTCCCCGAACCGGTAGCCAATCCGGTCGAATACCTGCTGCCGGCCATGAGTTCCTGTAAAGCAGCTGTCTTGGCCTCAGTGCAGGTCACCAGCGCCCTGGCCACTTTGCCTTGGGGAATATCAGCATCAATAACCAGCATAATGTTAATAGTCCCTGGCTTATGCAGGGTTGTCCTTTTCCCGGGATTAAAATAGTCAGCAGGATCTCCGGCCCGGCCGCCGTTGCCTTCCACCCCGCCGGTGACAATGGCTGTCACCGTCAGGCTCTGGTAGCTTTCGGTCTGAATGGCGACATTGGTCATAGAAGCAGCCGTCCCCATGCCGGTGACCTGACCGGGATTAAACCCCAGCGTTCCGGCTACACTCCCCAGATAATCAAGATAGGTCGCGGCGTCAACATTGGTCGCGGCTTTCATGTCATGATTAAACACCGCTTTCAGGTTGTTACTGTAGCCGCCATTAAGCAGGGAGGTACTCAGCACATCCCTGGGGTTATTAAAGGCAACTACAATACTGGTATCCTGCCGGTAAACGCGATCACCTGTTGACAGGGTATAGAGCTCCACCCGCTCACTGCCGAGGCAGGGAACAAAGCTATAACATAAAATAACAACAAGCAGTAGTCCCAGTCGCACATAACTTTTCATTGTCTTCCTCCCCTAATTAGCCGGTTGCCCGGCTTATTTCCTGTATCCATAATAAAACCACGTCTCTGTATCAGTAAGTTACTCCTACTAATTGCAGCGGGTCAGTTTCTTTACACAGCCACTGGCGCCGGCCAGCCAGGTCCGTACCGGATGACGCTGGCAAAACAGGAATACAATCGGGATAACAATCAGGGTAAACACGGTCGAGGACAGCAGGCCGCCAATCAGTACCCAGGCCATGCTGACCCGGGTTTCGGCCCCTTCATTGAGGGCCAGGGCGGTGGGCAGCATACCGACGATCATCGTCAGGGTGGTCATGAAAATCGGTTTTAACCGGGCCTTGCCAGCCTCAAGCAGGGCATCATAGGCACTCAGCCCCCGGTTCATCAGCGTCAGGGTATAATCAAGCAGCAAGGTGCCGTTTTTCGCCACCAGGCCGTCCATGACCAGAAATCCAATCAGCGAATACACATTAATGGTATTATGGGTAAGCAGCAGAAACAGCAGCGCCCCGATCAGCCCCAGCGGCAGTGACAGCATCCGGATAACCGGCGTGAAAGCCGATTCATACAACACAGCCAGCAGCATATACACAAGCAGTAGGGATAATAACAGCGCCTGCATAATCTCGCGATAGCTGCTGTCCATGTTGGTCGCCTGGCCGCCAAAGCGGTAGGTAACGCCGTCGGCCAGCGGCTCGTGTTTAAACTGACGGTCAATCTCCTGCAGGACTTCCTTAAGCGGGCGGTCGGTGATACTGGCCTGAACCAGCACTGACCGTTGTTTGTTGACCCGGGTAATGGCCGTCGGCCCCACCCCTTCCTCAATCCGGGCTATATCCCCCAGGAACACGGTGTTGCCTGCTGTTTTCACCGGAATGGCTCCCAGATCGGAGGCCTTAAAGCCGTCGCTGTCTTTCAACCGGACAACAATATCCGTATCCCGGCCGTTGTTGTGACGGTCATTGGCCAGTACCCCGGCTTTTTTGCCGCTGATGGCACCGGCGAAGGCCTCTCTGACATCATTGACCGAGGTATGAAAAAATTTCAGCTTTTCCCGGTCAACTGTCAGCTTATATTCAGGGACGCCAACCCGGTAGTTACTGCGGATATCTTTCAGGCCGCTGATCCTGCCCAACAGGGCCTGGGCCTTGTTAGAAGCCGCAATCAGGTCCTCCATATTCGAGCCCAGCAAATAGATGAGTACCGGTGAATGCTCCAGCGAGCCGCCCATGGAAACGCCGGCCACAGAAGATTCCGTCTCGGAAATACGCACTGAGGCCTGCCCCAGATTCCGGCGGGCGAAGTCCCTGATTTGATCGGTAATCTGCCAGACACTGCGGCTGCGCTCCCGCTTATTCACCAGCTGACCTGTCAGCCGGGCGGTATTGCTGTTGCTTTCCCCCACATAACTCAGGCAATAGGTGACCTCCGGGATGGTTAGGATATAGTCTTCCAGCTCAGCCACAACCGCATCGGTCATCTCCAGATTTTGCCCCACCGGCAGCTCCACATTGACCCGGAAACTGCTTTCGTCAGTCCGGGGCATATATTCGGCCCCGATAATGCCGGCAGGTATTAAGGCAACAGTCGCCGCCAGCAGGATAAGTATGGCGGCGACAATTCGCCGGCCATGAGCCAGGCTCCACCGCAGCAGCCGCTCATAGCCGGCAATCGCGGCTTGTTCCAGCCGGTCTATATATAGCCACAGGGCGCCATGGCCCCGGGTTTTCCGGTCTGAATACAGACGGGCCGCCAGCATTGGGGTTAAAGTAAAGGATATAAACAGAGAAAACAGCGTGGCAAACACAATCGTGAGCGCAAACTGCCGGAAGTACTGGCCGGTAATATCGGTCATAAACGCAATCGGCAAAAATACGACCACATCACACAGGGTAATGGCAATCGCAGCCAGGCCGATTTCATTTCGCCCGTTTTCAGCCGCCAGGGCGGGCGTTTCCCCCATCAGCAGATGGCGATGGATGTTTTCCAGCACCACAATCGAATCATCAACTAATATCCCGATACAGAGCGCCATCCCCATCAAAGACATCATGTTGAAGGTGAAGCCGGCCAGGTACATAACCAGAAATGTCGCAATAAGCGAGGTAGGTATGGCAACCATTACGGCAACCGTTGACCGCCAGCCGCGCAAAAACAAAAACAGAACCAGGCCGGTGGTTATAATCCCCTCACCGAGGGTAGTCAGCGTATTTTTCAGGGAATTATCGATATAAGTGGCGTCATTGGCCACAACGATAAACTGGTAGTCCGGGTATTCATCGCGCAATGAGGCCAGTTGCTCCTGCACCGCCTGCACGGTCCGGACGATATTGGCATCACTGTTTTTATAGACCTGCAGGGCAACAGCTTCATCGCCGTTGACCCGGCTGTACTGGGTCGGCCGGCTGTCCTGTGCGCTCACCTCGGCGATTTCAGTTAACGGAATAGCGGCGCCGGCGCTATTGGCAACATACAACCGCTTGATCTCGTCCGGCGCTGCATAACGAGCCGCCAGTCTTACATCGCTTTCCGTATTGTCTGTATACACCAGACCCGCAGGCATAAGCAAATTCTCTTCTTTGAGACGATTGACGATCTGGGCCAGTGTCAGCTTGTACAATACCAGTTTATCCCGTTCTACCAGCACAGCCAGCTCTTTCTCCCGGCCACCGCCGAGAGTTACGTCTGAGACCCCGTCAGCCCGCTGCAGCCGCTCTTTAAACACCTGATCGGCCTTGCCATAGATATCCGCCAGGTCATATTTGGCTTTAACGGCGATTTCCATAACCGGCATGGCATTGGCATCACGCCGGATAACCACCGGTTCATTGATCTCATCAGGCAGGTTTTTTCGCACCCGGTTGACTGCCTTGGAAGCATCAATGGAAACCACATCCACATTAGCCATTAAATCAAATTCGAGAATAACAGTAGCCTTTTCCGGCCTGGCGATGGCAACCATCCGCCGCAGCTGGGAGAGGGAGGAAAGACCTTGTTCCAGCGGCTTGACAACGCTCTCCTCCATCTCTTCCACACTGGCGCCCGCATAGTCAACAGTAACCGTAACATAGGGATTATTCAGGGCCGGCAATAACTCAACGCCGATGCGCAGGAAACTATACAGGCCAAGAACGACAAACAACAGGACAATCATGGTGATGCCCACAGGCCGCTGAATCGAGAAGCGGGTGATATTCATGCATCCACCTCAACGAAGCTGTCCGGTTTGAGACGGGCTATATTGCTGGCCGCGACCCGCTCGCCGGCCCGGATTCCAGCCAGGATTTCGACAAAATCATCATTGCGCCGGCCAGGCGTCACCAGGCGCTGTTCGACCTGGTTATTCTCCTTGATAACAAACAGGTAATGCTTGCCGTTTTTCTGCAGCACGGCGGTTTTCGGCACAAACAGGGTATGCGGTCTGAGCATAATCTCTGACCGGGCCTGGGCAAACATGCCGCTTTTTATTGCCCCGTCCGCTTGCGCCAGCAGGGACCTGACAGTAAATACCCGGGTTGTGCTGTCACTGGCCGGGCTGATATAAATAACAGTGCCGGGATAGTCCCGCCCCAGCGAGTCAATGCTGAACTCCAGCTTCATGCCGGCCCGGATATGGGCTGCATACTGCTCCGATACCTGACAATCAACGTAAATCGTGCTGTTGTCAACGATGGTCAGCAGTTTCTGGCCTGCTTCGACAAATTCCCCGGTCTCTACCTGCCTGTACCCGACAATACCGGCCCGGGGAGCCCGCAACACCATATCAGCGCGTTGCTGTTCCAGCAGTTTAAGACTGTATTCGGCCCTGGCCAGCGCGGCCTGTTTTGCGGCCAGCACCGCCGGCTGCCCGCCGTCCATAACCTGCTCCCGTAAGGCGGCAAAGGCAGTCCGGGCATTAATCATTTGCTGCCTGGCGCCCTCAAGCGCCTCACGGGAAACGGCCCCTGTGCGGTACAACTCCTCATACCGCTGATAATGGGCCAGATTGCGCTGATAATCCGCATCAGCCTGCTGATAGCCGGCGTCATAAACGGCCCGGGCCTCGGCGCCTTCAGCCCGGGCCTGCCTGATCACAGCTTCCGTCTGGGCAATGGCTAACAGGATATCCTGCATATCCTGAACCGCTAACACCTGACCGGCAGCAACAGCCTGCCCCAGTTCCACCTGGACCTGAGCAATGCGGCCCGAATACTTTGCTCCTATATCCACCTGCGCCGCCGCAGCCGTCTGCCCGCTCAACACTACCCTTGTCAGCATATCACGGGGTTCAACAGTCACCGCCGTCACCAGCGGCCTGACCGTACCACCCCTGGCAGACTGCGGGGCATCCTGTAGCTGCGGGTAAAAAAAATGACCAATGCCGGCAGGAATTAGGGCTGCCAGCGCAATGGCCGCCAATAACCACCGTTTTTTATTCGCCAGTATTTTTCGTATTGTCAACATGTTCACTCCAGCAGCAGCTTTACCTCATGTAAATCAACTGACTATTGTAATGCCGATCCCATAATCAGTAAACGTTGCTTTATATTACTCAATATAGCCTTTTCAAGGAGCCTCCTCCGCTCCGCTTACGTAAACAGGCAAGAGGTAGCGCTGCTGATTAAACAGTTTTTTCGGCTTCATACAGGTTGTACATTTCATGATAGAAGGCAGAAGTAGACATAACCTTCACACCCTTTTTGGCCAGCAATTGCCGGTACAACGCGGCCGCTCTGCCGCCGGTATAATCGCGTCCGTCAATGGGGCTGTCTTCGAGAACGATTAATTTTTCCGCCTTCATAGCCGCCTCCAGATTGCCAAGATTGCTGTGGCCGACATGCAAGCTGCATAATACCGTCACATCAGCCCGGGCCACAAGCCTGTCATTTTCAGCAGCAGCGGCCGCGTCACTGTCGGCGAAAGGCTTGGTGATCACATACTCTCCGGCAAAGATCCTGGCTGCCTCTGCATCGCTGTCGCCCTCAGCGACCACACCCACACTAACCTGAAAACCGGCTGTCGCCAGCCGCCGGATTACCGGACAGCCGCCGCCGCCGCCGGCAATCACGTGCACCCGCGGCAGCTGTTCGTTCTTGTCCCGGCGCAGGCCGGCAAATACCTCCACACTGCCGGTAACCGGGTTATGGACGACCTGTACCGGCAGTCCGTACGCCTGCGACAAATGCTCCCTTGTCAGTACAGCGGTGGGCGGACCGTCAGCCAGCAAGCCGCCCCGGCCAAGCAACAACAGCCGCGAGCAAAAACGGGCGGCCGCACTCAGGTCATGCACGACCAGCAATATGGTTTTTCCCTGATGGCAAAGGCGCTGACAAAACCGGAATATCTCTTCCTGATATACAACATCCAGGCCGGTCATCGGCTCGTCCAGAAACAGGATCGGGGTCTGCTGAGCCAAAACCTTAGCCAGCAGCACCCGCTGCTTCTGCCCGCCGGAAATATTGGCCAGCGGGATATCGGCCAGGTTAAGCACATCGGTATACTCCATACTTTCGCAAATGATTTTCTCATCCTCAGGGCTTTCGCTCTGCCACCAGGAAAGATATGGGTAGCGGCCGGCGGCAACAACCTCTTTGCTGGTATAGCCGAAACCAATCTCGACTGCCTGCTGCAAAAAGGCAACCTGCCTGGCCAGTGTTTTTTCGGAAATAGTCCCCACCTCCCGGCCAAACAATTCTATCCGGCCCCCTTGGCGGGGCAGCAGCCCCCGCATGGTCCGCAGCAGGGTACTTTTACCGGCCCCATTGGCACCAATAATACCAATAAGCTCCCCCTGGCCAACAGAGAAGGATATGTCCTGCAGCACGGTTTTTTTCTCGTAGCCCGCACATAAGGCCTGCACATTAATAATCACACGCTTCATAGCCCCTTACTCCTTTCTCTGCGCCCGGCGCAGTAAATATAGAAAATACGGGGCTCCCACCAGCGCGGTTATAATACCGACGCGAATCTCGATGACGCCGAACAGGCTACGCCCCAGCGTATCACAGATCACCAGAAAAGTGCCGCCGGCCAACAGGCACGCCGGCAGCAGCAGCCGGTGGTCGGGTCCGACAATAAACCGCATCATGTGGGGAATCACCAGTCCGACAAAGCCTATACTGCCGCTGATACAAACCGCCGCCGCTGTGGCTGTAGCCGCTAACCCGAGAAAAATCAAGCGGTAGCGGATGACATGGAGGCCAACACTGCGGGCCTCGGTTTCCCCCAGGGCCAGAATATTCAAATGCCGGGCCATAAGAAATAAAATAATAACAGCCGCCACGATGGGGCCGGCGGCAAGGGTAATATGCTCCCACCGCCGGTAGTCCAGCCCGCCGACAATCCAAAACAGATATTCCCGCAGCCGCTGCTCATTTAAAATCATCAGCACAGCGTTCGTCAGGGCGCCGGTAAAAGAATTGACCGCAACCCCGGCCAACAGCAGAACCATGACCGGAATCCGGCCCTGCCGGACGGCCAGCAGCAGAATGATGCCTAAAGCCAGGACAGCGCCGATCACGGCAAAAAAGGGCATGACATATAAACTTGCCCCGGTAATCCCCAGAGCAATGGCAATAACAGCCCCCAAAGACGCGCCGCTGGACAGGCCAAGAATGCCCGGCTCCGCCAGGGGATTGGAAAAAATACCCTGCATTACGGCCCCGGACACGGCCAGCGCAGCGCCAACCAGCAAGCCGGCAATAATCCGGGGCAGCCTGATATGCCAAATCACAGCATAGGCCTCAGCCAGCTTTGTGTAATCACCGCTTCTAAAATCGGTGCCGCCGGCGGCAATAGCCGAGTAGACCGTGGCGGGCGAATAGAAAGTCTGGCCAAAACAGAGGCTGCCCACAGCAGTGAGTATACAAACAGCCACTAACAGGCTCCACTTGGTTCGGTTACTCCATTTCTTCATCATCCAGCTCCTTTATCTTCTATAGGTAAGCCAATAAGGAGCGGCCGGCTTTGCTGGCTTTACTACACAAGTCCGGCCACCGCCTAACCTGTATACAAGTTTGGCGAACCGGGTATTCTGGTTGCACCTGATTCGCCAGCAGTAAAAAAACCTCTTCGCCTGGAGCGGAGAGGTTTGTCAGCCAATATAGAACTGCCAATATCGCCGGACGTAAACAGCGACCGGAAACGGCGTGTCCTAAAATCCCCTCCTCATCGCTCGTGAGTAAAAACGGTGATTGACAGACAGGCAGTTCTCCTGGCTTTGTTCATCGCTCCTCCAAACCTTCCCAAAACCAATTGCTTCAGTGGTATATCTTGGATTCGCTCCCATTACAGTGGCGGGACCGCGCCGGCATTGCACCGTCTTCCCTATTAAGCCCTATTGGCACCTGACTCAACATATTTAATTGTGGCGCAATTTGTAAATATCAATACAAATATAGCATTCTAAGACAAGTATTGTCAATTTTAAAAAGTGTAATTATAGCTGAGCACCCAGTTAAAAGGCAGGTCCAGGGTTTCATATTTGTTCAGCGAATTGTCCCGGTCCAGCATATTATACAGATTCAGGGTAACGGTTTGATTCGGCTCCGGCTGATACCGGACTGTTCCATTCAACTGGATGCGGTCGGCAACATCGCCAAGGGCCCCGTTGATTTTATAGGAACTCACTTCCCGGTCCCCCAGATAGAGGAAATTCAGATTGGTCAGCCATTTATCCTTGTTATAAGTTACGCCGGCAGTTGTCTGGATTCTGCTGTTGCACTGCACCCAAAGCCCGCTTTCATTGTTCTCGGGATTGGAGTAGCTCAGACCGACATTATATTTCCAGTTGTCATTAATAGTTTTCACATATTCCGCTTCCACCCCGGTATTGCGGAAATCACCGGCATTGGTCATGTAATCGGTTAGGTCAGGATTTTTCTTCCAGACAAACTGATCCTTTATATCGAGATGATACATGGCCAGCTTAAAGGACTGGCTTGGATCAATCATCTTCTTCAGCCCGGTTTCATAACTCCAGCCCTTCTGAGGCTTCAGCCGGTTGAAATCGGCATTCTGCTTGGAGAAATACTGGTTGATTGCCGGCATCTGGAACGACTTGCCAATATTGGTGTACCAGGTGGTATTAGCATTGATCTTATACAGGGTCTGAAGCTGCGGCAGGAGGGTATTCTCCGTTTTGGCATAGTCATCAATAAAATGCTCCCGCAGACCCAGGATTGTGCTAAACCGGGGAGTAGCCGCATAGGTATAGGAACCGTATACGGCCAGACTATTGCGCATGGCATTTTTGCGGACCGCAGCGGCATCAGTGGAGGGATCGTGAAAATGCTCTCTCGCCAGGGTTACTCCGGCAATCAGGGTATCAAGGTTGTCCCGCAGGTCCCAGGTTTTCTGGCTGTCCCAGTTTATGCTGTACATATTGTACCGCTCGCTCAGCTTCCAGGAGCGGGTGGAATAGTTATACTGATCGGCATAGCTGCGCCGTTTGTTAAAGGACAGCACCGATTTAACCTGGTCGCCTTTATTATCATAGATTAGATTGACATTATTGCGGATATCATCATATTTGTACAAAAGCGAACGGGTGCCGGCCCCATTAAACCGGGGGCGGTTTGTCTGCAAATCGGTGTAGGTCCAGTTGAAATTGAGCTCATCACTCAACTGCGCCGTATAGTAAAAGCTGTCCTTGGTGCTTTTATCCAGGCCAAAGGGCAATACAACCGAGTTATCAGAGGCCTTTGTGAGATTGGCTCTGGCCATCCTGTCAATACTGCCGATGTAGTCGCGGCTTACATAAAGGGCGCTGTCGCCTAATTCGGTGCTTACTGACCAGTTGTTATTATAGTTGCCGCCACTGACGCCCAGAGTGGTCTGCTGGCCGGCCCCCGGTTTTTTAGTAATAATATTAACAACCCCGGCTAGCGCTTCCGAACCGTACAGCGTAGAGCCCGCCCCCCTAAGAACCTCAATTCTTTCGACTGCAGCTACGGGGATGCCGGTAGTGCTGTTGTAGTTGAGCAAATTAAGCGGGGCGCCGTTGACCAGCACCAGCGTGCCCTTATCCAGGCCGCGGACAATTGTCCGGCCCGCCGTCATGCCATATTCTGTGCCTGCCGGCCCAAAGGCGATGCTGTTAATGCCGATCGTATGCTCCAGCGCGTCAAACACATTGACCGCACCGCTTTCTTTGAGCATTTCGGCAGTAATAACCGTTACGGCCGCCGGGGTATTCAGGTCCTGAACCTCCCGCCGCTGCGCCGTGACCACTACCGATTCCAAAGAAAAGCTGGCCGGGTCCTCTTTTGCTGCCGCCAGGGCTGGCCCGCCGGTTAGCAGCATATTGCCCGCTAATAGGCCTATGGCAATTTTTCCCCATAAAGCCGGTGTCGTCCTGTTGTTTTTTCTGTTCATTGTCTAACCCCTTTCGCATTTTCGAGTATGTATAGTAATCAATGATTCGCCTGTTTACAGGGACAAAATGATTGCAGTTATGCTCAACATAAACCGGCAGTTACGGATCGGCCCGTTCCTCCAGTTCCCCCTCGATTGCAAGGTACAACCGCTCCAGTTCCTGTTTCGTTGCCGGCTCGGCCTGCCACATCCCGCGCCGCTCAGCTTCCAGCAGTTTTTCGGTAAGCCGCTGCAAAGCCCAGGGATTAACGGTCTGCATCCATTGCTGTATACTGTTGTCAAGAGCCAGTTTAGCAGCCAGGCTTTCATACATCCAGTCGCGCATAACCTCGCTGGTCGCATCCCAGCCAAAGCAGTGGACGACCAGGGCTGCCAGATCAGCCGCGCCTTTATAGCCATGCTTTTTCATACCTTCAATAAATTTTGGATTTAGGGACTCACCCCGCAGTACCCGCCTGAATTCCTCCTCCAGGCTTCTGGTTTCCGTATGGCTTTGATCGGTGCTGTCGCCGATATAACAGCGCGGCGCCTTGCCGCGTATACTGCGCACAGCGGCATTCATACCGCCGCAATAGGCATTGAAATCGTCAGAGCTGAGTAAATGAACCTCATGATTGTCAATATTTTTTATGGTAATGTCAAGCGTCCCCAGCCTTTGCCGGAACAGCTGCGGCAGGAATTCCCCCTGCCGGCCCGAGCCGTAGGCATGGGCGCCCCAGCGCACATATACCTCGGCCAGGTCATGCACATTTTCCCAGTTTCTGGCCTCAAGCAGTGCCGCCACTCCGGCCCCGTAACCACCGGGCGGACAGCCAAAAATCCGGTAGCCGGCCTGCTGCCAGGCCAGGTCCTGGTCAACCCCCTGCGCCGCCAGGGCGGCGCTGTCCTGTTTCATATGCTTTCTGACAAAATTCATCTCATCCGGTTCATCCAGGGCGGCGACAAGGGCCGTCGCTTTTTCCATCAGCTCGATCGCATGAAACAGTGTATCGCGGAACAGGCCGCTGACCCGGGCCAGCACATCAATCCGCGGGCGCTTTAATTCCGGCAGCGCAATAGCCTCTACCCCTGTAACCCGCCGGCTGCCTTTCTGCCAGACAGGCCTTACCCCCATCAGATAAAGCAGTTCGGCCAGACACTGGCCGTTGGTCCGCATATTCGCATCAGACCACATTACGATACCAATGCTTTCCGGATACTCTCCCTCTTCCGCAATATAGCGGCCTATGACCTGTTCGGCCAGCGTTTTGCCGGCTTCCCAGGCAGCAGGTGTCGGCAGATTACCGGGATCGGCCCCGTAAAAATTACGGCCGGTCGGCAGGATATCGGCCCGGCCATTGGTTGGCGAACCGCCCGGACCGGGTTCGACATACTCGCCGTTTAAAGCCCGCAGGGTGTTGGTGATTTCCTGCCCTGTGGCTGCCAGTTTGACCGACAGCTCCTCGCAGATATAACGCAAAACCACGGCGAGATCGCCGGCGTCAGTGCCGGTAAGGCTGAGTTTCCTGATCTGCTGCAGCTTACATACTTCAGCCACAGCAGCTTCGGCAAACTGATTTTCCTGCAGATACTCAACAATAACCCGGCATGTATGCCAGATACCATCAGCCAGTTCAGCATAAGTGCAGCTGCCGTCAGGCAACAGCTCGCCACTTTTTTCTATCAGCTGATAATAATCATAACCCCAGGCCCGGGCCAGCACCTGGGGGAGGGCCGGCACGGAACCGTTGGCCACGCTGGTGAGGGCCAGAATATATTCGGTAAGATTTTCGGCCTGCGGCGCCTGTCCCAGCGTGTGGAGCCCAACCCGGATCTGCATGTGCTTTAAGCTTTCCAGATACATATGGATACGCAGGATATAGTCGTCAGGCGGCTCCCCTGCCAGTCTGGGCACATCCTCAGCCAGATGCAGGGCCGTTATTTTCGCTTCAATCTGTTCGCAAACCAGGGCGGTAGCGGCTGATTGGGCTGTTTTGTAGTGGGCATACTCATCCAGCAAGGCCTCCAATTCGGCTAACTCTTCATACATGCCGGCCTGGCTCACCGGCGGACAGAGGTGGCCGATCAGACAGGCGGCGCCCCGCCGTTTGGCCTGGATTCCTTCGCCGACAATAGTAACATAGTAGGGATAAATATTCGGCAGAGACTGTAACGCCAGTTCAGGATAACAGGTAGACGCCAGCCCGGCATTTTTCCCCGGCAGCCATTCCAGCGAGCCATGAGTTCCCACATGGATAACCGCATCAGCCTGCCACACATCCCTGATCCAGGCATAAAAAGCAAAATAATGATGGGGTGGCGGACAGGTCGGGGAATGCAGAATCTTGCCGGCATCCTCACCAAAGCCCCGCGGCGGCTGCACCGTAAGCAAAATATTGCCGTTGATCTGTCCCGGCACGAGCAGGCTGTCGCCGGCAACAAACACATCACCGGGCGGCAGCCCCCACTCGCGGATCAACTCATCGCGGGTCGTATCCGCCAGACCGGTAAACCAGGTCTTGTAATCATCCTGGCTCACCTTGCCGGCCACGCGCTGTATTTGCTCATCGGTAAGAAACCGCCGGTCATTGGTAACGCCGGCCACTAAGTCTTCCATAAGCTCGCCGCCGCTGGCCGGCAGGGTATCGACACGATATCCGTTTGCCGCCATTGCCTGCAGCAAACGGGCTGCGCTGGCCGGGGAATCAAGCCCCTGGGCATTGCCGATATTGGCATTGGTCGGGGGATAGTTATGAAAAATAATAGCGACTTTTTTCCGAGCATTGCCTTTCTGCCGCAGTTTAGCCCACTTTTCCACCTTACAGGCCAGCGCCGTTACCCGCTCCGGCACCGGCAGATACCGGGCTTCGCCATAACTGCCGGCTTCTTTACTGGAAACGACCCCGCCGTGAATAACACCGTCAAACTCCGGCTGCACCACATTGACAGACAGCTCCACCGGGCCCAGGCCGACAAAACCGGCCTGCCACGCCGTTTGGGAGCGCAATAGATTATAGGCCTGGATAACAGGCACATTCAGGTTGGCTAAAAATCCGGTCTGATTCTGCCTGCTTTTGGTCAGACTGACCTTAAAGGTGTTAATCACAGCTGAGACGACAACCTGCTGCTGCCGATAAAGAAACTTTTCTACAGCCTTGCTGATGCCTGCTGCCGCCAGCTCCTGATTATCCTCCCACAGCCCGAATACCGGCAGGGCAGCAAGCCCCCGGTCCGCCAACGCGCTGATCAGGGCGTCAATATAGGCCGTATCCTGCCATATCCAGGATTCGCGGGAAAACAGGATGCCCACCAGCGGCTGGTTTGGCGGGCAAAATGCGGCTACATACCCGGCGGTTGAAAGCACTCCCGCCGGTTCCCTGGCCGAAGGATGATAGAGCCCCTGCCAGGCAAGGGCCTGCGGCGGCTTGCAGGCGCACGTATCCCGGCCGGTTTTATGCTGCAGCCATAATAAAAGGTTTTGATAATTACTGCTGCCGCTAAACAGGATATAATCGCGGATTTTCTTGATTTCCTCGCTGCTGAAACCATGAACCCGGTCGGCATTGTTGCCGGCAGTCGACATAAAGGCGTATAAACCCTTGTTTTCGCTGTCTAACAAGACAAGAGCCCTAGCCGACAACGCACATTCATAAACCGGTCCCTGCCACAGGAAAACGACAGCATCGGCTTTTGTCAGCATCGCAGCATATTGCTCTGACCAGGCAACACTGTCATTGAAGAAAAAAATCCGCAGCTCCGACCAAAGCAGGTTATGTTCGGTAAGATACCGCCCGGCCTGCTGCAGCATCAGCCATTGCCGCTCGACATTCGTAAATATAAGTACCATAATCCAACTCCTCTGCCTTCAGGTGGCCTGTGACTACTGTCTCGGCATTGTTCTCAACAGATATAAAAAGTAAGGTACGCCCACCAGGGCGGTCATAATGCCGGCGCGTATTTCAGCCGGACAGATCAGCACCCGCCCCAGCGTATCGCACAGCACTAAAAAGGCGGCGCCGGCCAGGGCACTGAAGGGAAGCAGGATACGGTAATCCGGCCCCACCAGCAGCCGGGCGATATGGGGTATGATCAGGCCGACAAAGCCGATACTGCCGCTGACGCAGACTGCCGCAGCCGTAATCAGGGAAGCAAGCAACAGGATCAGCAGCCGGAAAGGCATAATCGCCATACCGACAGCTCTGGCCTCGGTTGCCCCCAGGGCCAGAACATTCAGCTGCCGTGTTAATAACAATAAGCCGGCAATCCCGGCGCCGATAGGCCAGGCCGCCATAACAACATGCTCCCAGCGCCGGAAATCAAGGCTTCCCACCATCCAAAACAGGTACTGCTGCAGTTTCTGTTCATTCAGGCCTGTCAAAATGCCGGCCGTCAGCGCTCCGGCCAGAATACTGACAGCCATCCCCGCCAGCAGGAGCGGCATAACCGGCAGCTTTCCCTGCCGCACAGACAGCAGAACCGTCAGGCCGACTGCGGCAGCCGCGCCGGTGAAAGCGAAAAACGGCAACGAAACCAGTTGGGTAAAACCAATACCGGCCGCGATGGCAATAACCGCGCCGGTAGCGGCGCCACTGGTAACGCCAAGCAGGCTGGGATCGGCCAGCGGATTGCTGAAAACCCCCTGCAGGACAGCCCCGGCTACGGCCAGGGCGGACCCTACCAGCAGGCCGACCAGGGTCCGCGGCATACGTATATGCCACAGGAGCGCCTGCTGCTCAAAGGTAAAATCAGCGGCACTGATGCCTGGTATATACAGTTGATAAGCCAGCACCGCGGCCGCGCCGGTTAAGGGAATATCAACCTGCCCCAGCGTAAGGGGCAGACCTGTCACCAGTAAGCAAAAAACAAACAACAGCAGAATTTTACTCTTATTCCGGGTGCATAGCTTCAACATGATGCCCTTCTTTGAAAAAAAGTTCTGGATAAGCGGCTCTGGCCAGTATTTCGATACTTTCCACAACATGGTGCGAACCAACATAGCGATAGCGGTCGGGAATCAGCACGACCTGGTTATTGCGGACTGCAGCCACCTGCTGCAGGGCCGGGTCTGCCATAATCTGCCGCCGGTAGCCGTCAACATCACTCCGGCCGTCAAAATTCCAGGTAGGCAACAAAAACAGGTCAGGATTTACGGCAATAATCTGCTCTTTGGACAGCCGGTTATCGCCCTGTTCCATGCTGCCGGCCCCTTTCCGGGCAGCCCCGTTACGCACGTGGGCATAATTGAATATATCGGCCAGGAGATTGTTTCTGTTGCCGATAACCCCCGTAAAGTCAAAAGCCAGGCCGCATTTTCTCTTATTGGCGGTCACCGGCGCCAGTATTGCTGCCAGGCGCTGCAAACGTTGCTCCATGTCGGCAATCAGCAGCCGCCCTTTTTCTTCCTCGCCCACCGCTGTGGCAACCGCTTTTATTCTCGTTTTTACCTCCGGCAGGTTTTTGGGACTTTTGGATATAAACACGGCAATACCGGTGTCTCTCAGGGTTTGTACCGCTTCCGGCCGCAGGGTGCCGGCTGTTGTAATAATTAAGTCCGGCCTGAGCGCAATCAGTGCTTCCGCATAAGGGACGGCCCTGTTGCCGACGGCGGCGGCCTGGCCGGCGGTAATGAAAGTAATGCCCGGATCGTCAGCCCAGCGGCTGAAAGCAAGAATCCGGTCTGTGTCCACAAGCGCTACCAGCAGTTCGTCCACACTATAGGCCAGCGATACAATACGGTGCGGCTTTTTCGCCAGCACCATGGTGTAGCCGGTGTCGTCGGCTACGGTATAGCCCGTACCGGCGCCGGCTTCCTGCCCGGCAAGCGGCCTGGCGGGACAGCCTGTCAGGAGCAGACAAAGCAGGCCACTTATTAATAAACACAATAGCTGTTTCATTGTTATTCCTCTTATTTCCGTCATTGCCGGCAACTTCTACTTATAGGCCGGTTTTGCAGACCGCCTGGAATCGGTAAAGCAAAACCCTCCCTGAACATGTCCAGGGAGGGTTTTGCAAACAAAAAGATGCCTTATCTGACTGGAAAAACAGCCAAAATGCATGCTAATCCCCTCCTCATCGCGCGTGAGTAAACCGGTGACGTCAGACAGGCAGTGCTTCTGGCTTTGGCTCATCGCTCCCCCAGACCTTCCCAAAACGCCCGCGTTTCAGTGGTCTATCCTGGCTTCGCTCCCCATTACAGTGGCGGGACCGCGCCGGTATTGCACCGGACTTCCCTATTAAGCCCCAAAGGGCACCTGTCTCCTTAATATGTAATTGGTTAACATTCCCGCATTACTCGCTGTACCGCTGGTACAGCCATATATTGCCCATAAAAAAGCAGCTGGTCAGCGCCAGTAAGGCGGCCATAGCGATCCCGGCGGCGGCATCCCAGTATACAGTCCGCAGCAGGGTATTGAGAATGCCCAGCGGTGATAATTGGGCCAGCACCGTCAGCCAGGCCGGCAGATTCTGCATGGGAAAAAAAGAACCGCTAAAAAAAATCATCGGCGTAATAAAAAAATTATTCAGCAGCGCAACATCATCAGGCATCTTAACCAGCATGCCGGCCAGCATGCCCATGCCGGCAAAGCAGCAGGCGCCGAGGATACTGCCAAGAATAGCAATGCCGCTAAGACTGTTCACATCGAAACTTATCCAGGCAATCGCAAATACCAGCCCGCCAAACAATACGCCCCTTACAGCGCCGGCCAGGATAATACCCAAAACAACCTCAAACGGGCTGACCGGGCTGAGCACGAAACTCTGGAAATTTTTAAAATGCAAACGGCCGACACTGACGGAGGACGAGGTCTGCTGAAAGGCATTGGACATAATGGTTACCCCGACAATCCCACTGGCCAGAAACGGGACGTAGCCGCCGTCCACATTCAGCCGTCCCCCCAGCCCGAGGCCGAACGAAAACAGATAAATAAACGGAAACAAAATCGAGGAAAAGACATAGCCCATCCGGCCGATGCGTTTCCAGAGCACAATCATTTCCCGGTTAAATACCGCATACCATCCCATCAGCCCTTCCCCTCCCGCGCCAGTTTGATAAAGGCGGTTTCCAGCGCCGTGGCCGTACCGTCACACTGGCCGAACCGGGTTTTGATTCCCTGCGGCGTATCAAGCAGCGCCAGCCGGCCGGCTTTAAGCATCGCCACCCGGTGGCACAGCTGCTCCGCCTCCTCCATATAGTGAGTTGTTATGACTATGGTTTTGCCGGCAGCGGCCAGCCGGCGCACAATATCCCATAACTCGCGGCGCACATCAGGGTCCAGCCCGACTGTTGGCTCATCCAATAGCAATAAGCGGGGCTCCGGCAGGAGGGCACGGGCAATCAGGGCCCGCCGGGCCAGGCCGCCGGATAAATGGCCAATCCGTTTGGTACGGTATTCCCCCAGAGAAAACTCTGCCAGGGCCGCTTCCACCCGCTGCGCAATCCTGTCTACACCAAACAGGCGCGCATAAATTCGTAGGACTTCCTCCACAGTCAGGTCCCGTTCCATATTATTGTCCTGGGGCACCAAACCCACCAGCCGCTTAAGCACCGCCGAGCGGTTGCCGGCAGCGGCGCCAAAGATTTCGACCCGGCCCCGGTCGGGGCGCGTCAAACCGGCAATTATTTTCATCAGCGTACTTTTGCCGGCGCCATTAGGCCCCAGCAACCCGAATATCTCAGCCTCACGGACACTCAGGGACACATCATCAAGCACGACATGGCTTTCATATTCTTTGCTCAGGTTGATTAGCCGCACACTGCACCCGGTGTGCTTGCGATTGAATGCTGTCATATCCACCATCTCTTACTAGTACATTGACACAATTAGAATTTAGGATACAACCATTTCAGTTTATCTCTCGCATTATCCGTTGTAAAGTGCCATGAAACATTCTTTGCAGAAGCGTTGCGCCGGCTTTGCCAAGCTCCGATTTGTAGCTGCAATTGCCCCATATCAGAAATTCTCCGATTCAAGCACTGTTTTGTCATGGCACTAAGTTCTATTTCTGCAATATTGAGCCAGCTTCCATGCTTTGGAGTGTAATGTATTTCAAGCCGCTTGGCCAGCTTTAACGCAACCTCTGGCGGGAAGGTTTCATAAAGAGAAGAAAGCGAGTGGGTATTTAGGTTATCCATGACCAAACGAATACGTTTTGCCTGAGGATAATGAACTTCCAAAAGTTCTTGAATTTGCAATGCCCAATCTTTTTTTGTCCGGCGTTGGGTTGCCTGAACCTGTCGCCATCCCCCCAGCGGTTCGGTGAATATGAATAGGCAGCAGGTGCCCTCTCGCGTATATTCATAATCTTCTTTGTGGGCTTTTCCAGGACTCATGGAAAGCGGTTTGCGTTTTTCTCCCAACAGCTGATACGGTTGTTCATCCATGCAAATCAACGGAATTTCCTCATCGTAGGGCAAGGCATATACCTCTAAAATATCTTCCATGCGCGCAACAAACTCACCGTTGTACTGGGGTGGAATGCACCACTGCTTTTTCAGGTGAGGCTTAAGTTCAGTTTTTTTAACGTCCGTCTCACGGTTTCCCGGCTGGCTGTAGGGACTATGGAAAGCTCAATAATCTTTTCTGTCAGCAAGCGGACTGTCCAGCGTGAATAGCCTTTCGGTGGTTCTCCGCAGGCAAGCGCTATGATCCGTGCTTCTTTTTCGCCCGTCACTATGGCGGCCCTTGGGGGAGTTTGCGACTTCTTATACTGGAGGGCATATTCTATGCCATGTTGGCAATAATCCCGAACCGTGTGGTACACCGTTACATCACTCACCCCGCATCGCGCAGCTATTTCCGCTTGGGTAGCGGGCTTACCTACGCTTTCATCTAACAGCAGCAGTACATTGGCTCGTTTCTTATATCCTGCTGCTGTCTTTTTACTATTTAGTATTTCGTTGACTAATTTTTTCTCTTTTTCGCTTAACCGTACAACATATTTCTTGTTCATTTCTATACCTCTATCTTTTTTCTCTCTAAGGTATAGTTTAATGCTAATATCTAATTGTGTCTATATACTAGTGACTTGGCCATGTTATATTTTAGTTTTAGGGCGAGACAAAATGGCAAAGGGCAAGGAAGCACCGACGACGCATACTGGAAGGGGTCTGCTAGGAGGGGCTGACGCCGCCATTGGCCATTTTGGCCGTCATCAAACGAAAAAGATAATGTGGTCAAGACACTAGGATTAATTTAACTGAAATACGATCGGCAATTCCGTAACGCAGGGAATTGTCTTGCCGGTGCCGCGGACTTTGGCCGGAACGAAGCGCCAGCCCTGGACAGAAGCGGCGGCCGCCTTATCCAGCAGCTCATAGCCGCTTGACTGCTTAATGCTGACTGCGCCGGCCCGCCCGTTCTCCCTGATTTCAACCCGCAAAACCACGGTTCCCTGCTGCCCCCTCTGCCTGGCGCTTTCCGGATAGGGCGGTTTGCGGCTGGCTAAAACGTTAGGGGGAATAATGCCTTTGTCGGTGCCGCTTCCCCCGCCCCCGGTTCCGCTGCCGGCAGCCCCGGTCCCGGTGCCGGTGCCACCCGTCGCTGCCGACGCACCGCTGCCGGCGGCGGCAGTATCGGCAGCCACAACAGCCATATTGCTGACTGCTACTGCCGGTTCAGGAATAACTTCGTCAGGCACAACCGCCTCAGGCTGCACCTGACGGATAACCGGCTTGGGAACAGGCTCGGCAACCGGCTCGCTGGCTTGTACCGGCGCAGCGGCCGGAGCTGCCGCCATTGGTGCCCCTTCAGGCTCGCTGGCTAGTTCCAGTTCAATTATTGTCTCGGGAACTGCCACCGGCAGGAGTGCCCTGAACCCCAGCCAGCCGACCCCCAGCAGGACGATACCGTGAAAAACCAGGGATATAACTATCGCCTTGCGCCAGCGCAACCCTGTCGCCCATTCCATTATTTATCCTTCCTTTCTGTTGCAATCGCTACCCGGTGGGCCCCGGCCAGTTTCATTTCATCAAGTACCGCCACGACTTTCCCGTATTCCGCCTGTTTATCAGACCGCAATACAAAAACCACGTCGTTTTGTTTGCCCAATTCTATCTGGACACGCCTTTTCACCAGGTCCAGCGGTATTTCCTCCTGCTCAAACAAAATCCGCCCCTCTCTGGTGACCGCGACGGCCACACTATGGGGTCTGTCGGACTGGGCCGAGGCGGCCTGAGGCAAATTTACCGCAATCGTCTGCTGATCAACCATGTACAGAGTGCTCATAATGAAAAACACCAGCAGAAAGAAGATGATATCAATCAGGGGAATAATCATCAGTTTAGGCTGGCGGTCCTGCCGCAGGCTACGCAGTTTCATGGCATCTCTCCCGCTTCATTTGCCCCAGCAATAAGACACAGACACGCTCGATATCTGTAATCAAGCCCTCCAGGCGGTGATTAAAATAGCTGTAGATAATCATCGCCAGCGTAGCTACACACAGGCCGGAAGCCGTAGCAATCAGCGCTTCCCCCACGCCGCCGGTAATTGCCTGCGGCTGACCGGCTTTGATATTCATCACGCTGAAGGAGCTAATCATGCCAATTACCGTTCCTAACAGGCCCAGCAAGGGGGCAATTGTCACCACCGTATCCAAATGACTTAAATTTGTCCGTAAACGGGCCACCGCTAAGGCCGCTTCCCCCTCCAGCACACTCTCGATATTGGCGCAGCCGCGCAGTAAATAATGAATGCCTTTGCCGGCAACGGCAGCAGCAATACCATCGGTTTCACGGCACAGCTCATAAGCGGTCGCCCAGTCGCCCCGTTCCAATAATGGCGTAAGCCGGGCCGTAAACCCTTCCATATCGGTGTTCATTTTTCTGTAATAGAGGAAGCGTTCGGCCCCAATGGCCGCTACCAGCAAGGAACAGGCCAGAATCAGATACATAACCGGTCCGCCTTTATAAAACACCGTAAAGCTCTCTGTAACAAACTCCATGACTATTCCTCCGTTTTTCCGGCCATGCCGGTTATACTTAAGATAAATTCCTCACAATATGCATAATATTTTTATCGGAAAGCTCACCCAGGCTATAATAACTGGCACCCATTGCCCGGGCAACAGTCCTCGCCAGTCCTAACCTGACAAAATCGTTTTCGGTATCAATAACCACACTATGAACGCCGGTCCCTTTAATCTTTGCGGCCACCGCCAGCGCCTCGTCCACGCCGTTGCCGCCGTCGGCCGCGGTATTGGCCCGCCCATCGGTAACAAGTACCAGCACCGGCTGCATATCCTGCTCTTTCTTCCGGCGCGCGGCCAGTACCGCCAGGGCGGCAGCCAGTCCTGCCGCCAGTGGGGTTTTCCCCCCTGTGGGCAAGTGCCGCAAACATTTTTGGGCCAAATCCACACTGCGGGTGACCGGCAGCAACACCTCCGCCGTCTGGCGCCGGAACGCAATTAATCCGACCTGATCGCGCTGCTGGTACGCGTCCTGCAGCAGCGCGCACACCGCACCTTTCACGGCCCGCATACGCTCACGCGCCCCCATGGAGCCGCTGGCATCAACAACAAATAAAAAAGTATTGCCAATCCGCTTTTCCCGGATCTTTTGCCGCAGGTCTTCCCGTTCAATCGCAATACAGCAATTCCCTTTATCCCGGAATCGCTGGTGCGGAGCTGCCGCCCGCAAGGTGGCGTCAAAAGCCAGGTCGGTCACCACACCACAGGGTATCCCGGCCCGTACGTACCGCCCCTGCTTCGTAGCGGTGCGCGTCAGGCTGCGCTTCCCATTACCGCGCCGTTCCTGCCGGTCCTGCGGCAAGGATAACTCCATCCGGACAAAGGGGAACTGGCTATCAATGTCAGCCACCTTATCCTGGTCATAACCTTCACCGGGCGGCTGCTCCGCGGCGGAGGAATCAGGCTGCGCCTCCGGCTGCTGCGTCTCCGGCTGTTCACAGGACGGCGGCTGATCTTGCGGCTGCTCCTGCGGCTGATTCTGATTTTGCTCCCCTGCCGCTTGTTCCGGGGGTGGCGGTGGCGGCGGTTGCTGTTCCTGGCGCATACGCTGCGGCAAAACATAGCAGGCTGCCGCCTCCATATCAGCAGGCAGCAGATAATCCCGGCCAGCCAAAGCCGCAAGCGCGCGAGCCCCCTCCAGCAAAAACAGCTCGGCCCGATGCCCGGCAGAATGAGCTTTGGCGCACATCTGGGCAGCCAATAACACCATCGTCTCCGGTATAACGATTGCCGGCAGCAGCTGCCTGGCGGCCGCCACCTGGTGCCTGATCGCCGCAGTTGCTGCTGCATACTGCAGCCGGAATCCTGCCGGGTCCCGGTCATAGGCCAGAATTCGCCGCACAATCTCAGCCCGCGCCTCGGCCTCCCGCTCCCGGTCAACAGCAGCATACAAACCAAAACGGTCGATAATTGGCGGTGGCAGGACCCCTTCCTCCGGGTTCATTGTGCCAATCAGGCTGCACACCGTCTCCTGACGGCAGGAAATCCCCTCCCGTTCAACCAAATGCACACCGGTCAGCGCCGCTTCCTGCAGGGCACTGACAAACTCGCGGCGCAGCAAGTTAATTTCATCAATATACAAAATATGATGATGAGCCCTGGCCAGAATACCCGGTAAAAACCGGCGCTCACCGCACCCCACCGCCTGCTGCAGGTCCAGTCCGCCAAATACCATATCCTCAGTGGCATTTAGCGGTAATTCTATGATTTGCACCTTGCCGGTAACCTCTGCCAAAGACCGCACCAGGGTTGACTTGGCCGTACCTTTTTCCCCGGCCACCAGTACACCGCCGGCTTTCGGGTTGACGGCGGCAATTAAGAGGGCCTGCTTGACAGACTCCTGGCCAACTATCGCTGCCAATGGAAATATCATCCGTTGTATCATCTTTTTTCCCTCCAGCCGTTTACAGCCCGACAAACACGGCCTCGACTTTGTCCCAGTCCAGTGTCCCGTCCTCAAAGGGGCGCCGCCGCATCCGGTGCGGCAAAACCAGTTTGGCAGCCCGCCGGACATCGTCGGGTTCCACCTTGTCGCGCCCCTCAAAGGCCGCTAGCGTCATGGCCGCCTTAATCACGGTAATATCAGCCCGGTGTCCGTCCACATCCAGGGCAATGGCCACATTCGCCACTAACAGCAGCAGCCTGTCGTCAATAACTACCTGCGGCAGCAAGCGCCGGGCGTGAAGAATACGCTCTGCCAGTTTTTCCTGCTCGGCTAGATACATTTGAGCAAAGACGCCGGTGTCCTGCTCATAGGCTAAACGGCGTTTGATCACTTCCACCCGCCATTCCGGCTGGTTTTCCCCCACCACTTCAATGGATAAACCAAAACGGTCCAGCAGTTGCGGCCGGATATCCCCTTCTTCCGGGTTCATAGTACCGACCAGGACAAACCGGGCCGGGTGAGAGTAAGAAACTCCTTCCCGCTCCACTGTGTTTACCCCCATAGCGGCCGCGTCCAGCAGCACATCAACGACATGATCATCCAGCAGGTTGATTTCATCCACATACAGGATATTGCGGTTGGCCTGGGCCAAAATGCCCGGGTCAAATTTTTTCTCACCCTGCTTAATGGCATGCTCGATGTCAAGAGTCCCCACAACCCGGTCCTCGGTGGCACTGACCGGCAGTTCAACGACCCGCATTTTAACGGAATGAACCGGCAGCTCTTTCCCGGCCCCGGTTTTGTCCCGGCAAGCATCGCATAACCGGTTTTCATCACCCGGATCACAGTGGAAAGGACAGTTTGTAACAGCCTCCATCGCCGGCAGCAAATCGGCGATGGCCCGGACTGCCGTTGATTTGGCAGTGCCTTTTTCGCCCTTGATCAGGACCCCGCCCAACAGCGGATTAATTACATTCAGGATAAGTGCCAGCTTCATATCATTTTGACCGACAATTGCTGTGAAGGGATATACGGCGGTATGCTTCAAGGTCTGTTCACTCCTATTATTAATTATCACCGCTGCCAGCAGTGCAGGCAGTCTTTATTTTCGTTTTGACAATCGCCAGTACCAGAGCCTGCCAGGCTTGCAGGCAAGCCTCCAGGCCGGCGGCTGTTATAACCGGCGCGGCTATACCAAACCGGGCGGCGGCGGCGGCCAGCAGTTCATTACCGGCCTCGCGCACCTCCTCATTGGCAAGCAGCTCCCATTGGAGCTGATCCAAAAGGTGGAGGTACAGCGTGGTATAGGTTACCAGACGGCTGTCACCGTCGATCTCATACAACTGACTCAGAAACTTAGGCTTTATTACCTGCCCGCCCTCGGCAACATATACCTGCCACATCGATTCTTCTTTAATGCCAAACCGCTTAAGCCGCCGCAGCAGGCTATGCTGGTACCGGGGCGAAAGACCGGTCTGCTTGCATAGTGCCTCCTTGACAGCCGGCAGCACGGTCCGGCCAATCAGTTCGCCGAGTTTCGAGTGTTTGCCGGCGCTTTCCAGATACAGCGGCGAAGCCGGATTGGCCACCACAATCGTCTGGTCTGTGCCGGAACCGGTTGCCAGCCCGTTGGAGTAGTTGCTGCCGGCCATGAGCTCCTGCAGGGCTGCTGTCTTGGCTTCAGTACAGGTTACCATGGCCCGGTTCAGCATCCCTGGCGGTAAATCGGCGTCAATGACCAGAATGATATTAATCGTCCCCGGTTTTTCCAGGGTATTTTTATCAAGCGGCTGGAAATAATCGGCCGGATCACCAACGCGGCCGCCGTTAACCTCGACCCCGCCGGTTACAATCGCTGTTACCGTCAGGGTTTGATGAGTCAGGGTATGAATCGCCACATTCTGCATCGAAGCGGCAGTTCCCATGCCGGCTGTTGTCGCCGGATCAAGCCCGATCTCCTCCGTAATAATCCGCATATGCTCCTGGTAGGTTGGCCCGCGCATAATGCTGGACATCCCGGCCCCCGGATTACAGTCATTATTGAATACTGCCGTCAGGTCCTCGCGGTAGCCGCCGTTGACAATGGCGGTACTCGCCACCTTCCGGGGCTGTTCGAAGGGTATGACAATACTTTTATAATACCGGTAGACATGATCGCCGGTAGACAGGGTACAAAGTTTCACAGCCTGGTCCCTCCAATGTATTCTAAACCTCATATTCTCGCCTCTGTTTCAGGTATCTCCTGACCTTAGCTTTTGCTCCTATAAAGGCAGCACGGTAAATTCACCGGCCAGGGCGCGCTGTTGGTTAAAATCCCAGTCGAATAACAGCGCCGCCGGGTCGGGACCGCTATAGGTCAGCTGCATCTCCCCCCTGGCTATTATCGTACTTTGGGCCTGGGTAAAATCCAGCCGTTCCTGTTTGCCGGTCTGGTTGCAGACCCAAAGGGAACAGCCGCTGACGGCCGATGCTTTTTTCCAGGCATTTTCCGGCGGACCGCCGCAGCCGCCCGGCGGCCAGGCCGCCGGCACAATAATGATCCGGGCACCTTTATCGGCCATAACTACCGCATTCTCCTCATACCAGGTATCGGCACAAATCAGAATTCCCGCCGGAATTTCGCCGCAAACAACCGGCTCCAGCTGTTCGCCCCGGTTCGCCCAGCCCTCGGATACGCCGCTATGGGCGTGTTTTTTCCGGTGGCGGCCGATAATACTGCCATCAGGGCCAATCACCAGACAGCTGTTATAATAACGGCCGTTATGCTCATCCTGTTCGGCGCAGCCTAAAAATACCGTAACCTGATACGCCGCCGCCAGCTGCCTGATGGGTTTGATCGCCGGTGCCGGCTGCACCGGAATCACCACCGGTTTGATCTCCCGTTCGCAGGCAAAGAAATATCCCTGCACGGCGGTTTCAGGAGTAATAATCCACTGGGCCCCCTGTTCAGCCGCCAGCCGTACCGCTTGGCTCAGAATTTCAAGATTACGGCTTTCCGGACCGCCGCTAACATCTACATGCAGTAAAGCAACTCGCATTTTCTTTCCTCTCCTGTCCCTGAAGTTCCTGATACCATTCTATCGATACCTGTTTTAAGGCACACTCGGCATCATACCCCCGGTCGCCGCAGTCGGCCCCGTACCACCGGGCAAAACAGGCACCGCCGCACAAGACAAAGGAGGGACAGCGGAGACAAAAGGCCATTCCGGCCTGAATCAAGGCGGCAACCTGTTGCCGCCGGCCTTCTTCCATCCCGGTACTGACATGGCCGAGATAAAAATCAGGCTGGCCGGCCAGGGACGCGCAGGCGTACAACCGGCCGCTGGCATCCACAAAAGCGGCCTCCCCTTGCATGGCATGGCAGTGGGCAAACCCCTCTGTATGCCCCCTGGCCAGAAACTCGACCCGCTCAAGCTGCGAAAACAATAGGGGCTTGCCGGTCTCCCGGCTTAAGCGCCGGGCCAGCTGGAAAGCTTCCTTCACCCCCTGCCACACAGCCTCAGGCCGCGCCGGGGCAACCGCGCCTCCCCGTCCCTGGGTACGAAGCAGGTCAAAACCAATCCGCCGGACATTGCCCAGATAGCAGGCCATTTCCACAACCCCGGCCAGACTGCCGGCATTTTCATTGGTTACAACACAGGTAATTCCGGTCTCAACCCCTACTGCCGCCAGTTCAGCGGCCCCTTTCACTATTTGCCGGCAGGTGCCCCGACCGTCAGACAGGCAGCGCTGCCTGTCATTCATGTCCGGACGTCCATCCAGGCTGATACCAACGCCTACCTGCCCGGCTTTAAGGACAGCCGCCGTTTCCCGGGTCATAAGAGAGGCATTGGTCTGAACCTGCATGACGGCGGGCAGCCCTTTTTCCCGCACATGGCGGATGATCGCCTCCATGGCCGGAAAGTTCAGCAGCGGCTCACCACCACTGAACTGCAGAACAAAAGGCTGCCCGCCGGCTGCCGCCAGTTCGACAGCCGCGATACCCGTGGCAACTGTCATGGCCTCTGCCGGATGTTCATGGGCGTAACAATAGGTACAGGCAAAATTGCACTGTCCGGTCAAACCTAATATCAGCATTTTTAACATAGCAATCTACTTGTCACCCCGTTCCTCCAGTTCACCGTCAATCTCCAGATAAATTTGCCGCAGCTCCTGTTTTGTCTGTTCGTCAGCCTGCCATAAACCACGCTGCGCCGCTTCCAGCAATTTTTCCGCAATCCGCTGCAAAGCCCAGGGATTGACTGAATGCATCCACGCCCGCAGCTGCGGGTCAAGCGCATATTTCTGCGCCAGTCCCTGATACATCCAGTCCGCCATGACCGCACTGGTAGCATCCCATTCATAACAATGGGCCACAACCCCGGCCAGATCGGCAGCCCCTTTATAGCCATGCTGTTTCATACCCTCAATATATTTGGGATTCATAACCTCACCGCGGAACAGGCGCTTAAACTCCTCATCCAGGCTGCGCAGCTTCACCTGCTGCCGGTTGGAGCTGTCGCCGCAGTACGAGCGGGGCGCTTGCCCCTTCAGGCTGCGGACAGCCGCAATCATGCCGCCATGATAAGAATTAAAATCATCGGAATTAAGCATATGGACTTCCCGGTTATCTTCATTTTTGACTGTAACATCAAGCGAACCCAGCCGCCGGCTGAAAAGTTCCGGCACGAAAACGCCGCCGGCTTTAGCACCGTAAGCATGCGCGCCCCAGCGTACATACACCCTTGCCAGGTCATCGACAGTTTCCCAGTTCTTTTCCTCTAACAAATGACTGACACCGGCGCCATAACTGCCCGGCGGACAGCCAAACAGCCGGTAACAGGCCTGTTCCCAGGCTGTCTGGCTGTCAAGCCCCTGTTCACTGATCAGCCGGGCATCGGCCAATACATGCTTACGGACAAAATTCAGTTCGCTGCTTTCTTCCAGGCCGGCTACCAGAGTAACCGCCTTATCCATCCATTTAACCGCCATAGGCATGGAATCGCGGAATAACCCGCCGATCCGGGCCGTAACGTCAAGCCGCGGCCGCTTCAGCTCAGACAGGGGAATGACCTCCAGCCCGACAACCCGCCGGCTGCCGCGCTGCCAAACCGGCCGCACCCCCAGCAAATACAGGAATTCGGCAATACACTGGCCATGGCTGCGCATATTGGCCCCACTCCAAAAGACCATCCCAATATTCTCCGGATAACGGCCTTCCTCGGCAATAAAGCGCTCAATCACACTGTCTCCCAGCGTTTTGCCCAGTTCCCAGGCCGCAGCCGTAGGCAGGGTTCGCGGGTCGACGCCGAAGAAATTGCGCCCAGTCGGCAAAATATCAGCCATGCCGCTGGTGGGCGCCCCGGCCGGCCCCGGCTCGACGAAGCGATCGCCCAGGGCCGCCAGCAGGTTGGTAAGCTCCTGCTCTGTTTTATAAAGGTTAGGAATTAATACCGTGCAGATATACCGGGCTATCTGCCGCAGCCGGTCCTTGTCCGCCGGTCCCGCCCCGGCAGCCCAGGCAAGATTCGCTGCCGCCTCAGCCGCCGCAGGCGCAAAATTCTGCTCATACAGGCGGCAGACAACGTCCCGGCACTGCTGCCAGATCTCATCTGCCAGCACGCCGTAGGTTCTGCTGCCGTCTGGCAGCAGTTTGCCGCTGTGGGCAAGCAGCTCGTAATAGTCATAGCCGTGAACAGCAGCGACCGTTTCCGTTAAGGACGGGATGGCCCCGTTGCCCAGCCGGGTAAGAGCCAGCAGGTATTCCAGCAGTGAATCCCCCTGGGGCGGACAGCCCAGAACATGCAAGCCCACCCGGATCTGCATGTTCCTGAGATCGGTAAGATAGGCATGCAGGCGCTGGCTGTAATCGCCGAAAGCCTCCTCCGGCTGTTGACTGACTTCTGCTGCCAGATTGGCGGCAATAATCTTCTCCCGGATCTGGCTGGCAACCACTGCCGCATTGGCCGGCTGGTTCTGCTGAAAGTGGCAATATTCATCAAGCAGCTTCTCCAGCTCGGCCAGCTCATCATAAGCGCCGGCCTGACTCACCGGCGGCGTCAGGTGGCCAATCAGACAGGCGGCGCCGCGCCGTTTCGCCTGGACACCTTCCCCGACGATAGTAATGAGGAAAGGATATATATTCGGCAAGTCGCCGATGGCCAGATCGGGATAACAGGTCCGCGCGAGCCCGGCCGCTTTGCCGGGCAGCCACTCCAGGGTGCCATGGGTGCCGACATGAACAACCGCATCGGCCTGCCAGATATCCCGCAGCCAGTGGTAATACGCCAAGTAGTGATGAGTAGGCGCACAGTCGGGCGAATGATACAGCTTGCCCGGGTCCTCACTGAAGCCGCGCGGCGGCTGGACGGTAATAAAAATATTACCGTTAAGCAGGCCCGGGACCAGGAGCTGCCCCTGATAATGAAAAACATCGCCCGGAGCCTCGCCCCAATCATGTGTCAGCTGCGCCTGGGTCCCGGGCTCTAAGCCCTGAAACCAGTCCCGGTATTGACCGGCGGTTACCTTTCCCGCCGCACCGGCAATCTGCCTTTCCGTCAGCAAGCGCCGGTCATTGGTGGCCACCGCCAGCAGGTCCTCCATAAGCGCCCTGCTGTCGGCGGGAATATGATCGACTTTATAGCCCTGCTCTGCCAGCCGCGCCAGCAGCAGCCGGATGCTGGCAGGTGAATCCAGGCCCTGGGCACTGCCGATACTGGCATTGGTGGCCGGGTAATTATGGAAAATAATAGCGATTTTTTTCTCTCCGTTATGCTTGCGGCGCAGGCTGGCCCACTTGCCGGCTTTACGCACAATCTGACTGATGCGCTCCGGAATAATTTCAAATCTGGTTGTTCCGTCAGCAGCCGGTATTTTACCAGCTAGCGGCACAGCATGGATAACACCGTCAAATTCCGGCAGGGCGATACTGCAGGAGACCTCCATCGGTGTCAGGCCCTCACTGCTCTGGTCCCACTCGGCCGGGGAGCGCAGCAGGGCATAGGCCTGCAAAACCGGCACCCCCAGCTGTTGTAAAAAATCCGGCTCCACCGGCCGGCCTACGGTTAACGAAAATTTAAACGTATTAATCAGCACATCAATACTGGGTATCCCGGCGTCATAAAAATATTTTTTAACGGCGTCATCAATCCCCTGGGCGCCAAACTCAGCGTTGCGCGCCCAGTGGCTGAACGCGGCAATTACATTCATGCCCCGGGCCTCAATCTCATCAATAAGCGCTGTCGGATAGGCCAGATCCGCCCAGATCCATTCATCCCGCGGAAATAACAGGCCAATCGTCGGGCGGCCAGCCTGGCAATGCTGCTGCCGGTATTCGTCAATATCCGTATATATGCCGGCGGCCCGGGGATGGAAAATGCCGTTCCATACCAGTGGCTGCGGCTGCTGAAACTCACAGTTATTCCGGCCATAGCGGCTGCTCAGGTACAGGCAGAAATTACAATAGTTATCAAGGCCGCTATAAACCAAATACCGGCGCAATTGTTCCCGCTCCGCCGCCGTTACGCCGTAAAGAGTGTCCTCAGGCTGGGGTTCCGTCGCCAGCATGGTATGGGTTATCCCCTTTTGCCGCAGGAATTCACCGGCCTTTTGCAAAAAATGCGTATCCCGGCCCATCCCCATCCAGGAAAACAGCACAATGTCGCAGCCCCGGAAGCGCTGCTGCCAGTCCGGCTCCCATACCACACTTTCATTAAGAAAGACAATGTCAAGCTTACCGGTTGGCCGGCCTGCTTTTGTCAGCAGCCGTTTTGCCTGTACCAGCATGCTGTATTGGCGGTCAATGTTAGTAAAAAATATCATGTTTCCCATTTGTTTCCCCCACCGCTGCTTGCATTTTTCCCTTATCGGCACTACGTCAATTCTCAGGGAAATATTGAGGATAGGCATAACTGGCCAGGTCCTTCACACCCCAAACGATATACTGCGATGTACAAACCAAATACCGTTCAGGTATGGAGACAAGCTGCTGCCGGCGAATGGCCTGAACCGACTGCAGGGCCGGATCATTCCGGATATCGGCGGCAAATTGCGCCATATCGGTTTTGCCGGTGTAATCCCAGGTTGGCATTAACAGGATGTCAGGATTCACCTTGACCAGCTGTTCCTTGGACAATATCTCATTCTTCCCTAGACCGGCCAGGGCGGCCCCGTTTTTCACGCCGGCATACCGGCAGATATCGTCAAAAGTCGTGCCTGTACCGTCACTGCCGCCCATCAGGGAAAAACGGACCACCACCGGCCTTTGGCTGTCAGGTATCGACCTGACCCTGGCACCAACCTCAGCCAGGGTATTGTCCATATCGGCAACCAGCTTCGCGCCCGCCTCCGGTTCGCCGACCGCCCGGGCAATCGCCAAAATCACGCTTTTGATTTCTTCAATAGAATTAGGCCATGTATAAATATAGACGGGAAAACCTGCATCCCGGACTGTCTGCACAAACTCCACCGGCTGCCAGTCCGGCACAATCACGAGATCAGGCTGCAGGGCAATGACAGCTTCCGCGTTGGCCCTGATCTTCGCCGGTACGGCCTTAGCCTGTTCGGTAACATTGGATAAACCGCCGTCATCCGCCAAATAGGTCAGCGCGGCAATCCGTGTTGTCGGCACCAGGCCCAGCAGGATTTCATCCGTACTGATCGACAAGGATACAATCCGCTGGGGTTTGTGCGGCAGTTTCAGTACATTGCCCTTGCCGTCTGTTACCTCATAGCCGGCCGCCGGCGGCCCGGCCTGCTGTGCCTGCTGATTGGCGCAGCCTGCGGCTAAAAAAAGCAGCAGGCACAGCAACATTGCAGCCGGTTTGATCATCTGAAAATATCTCATATGCTTGACCTCATCCTATTTATTGCCTGTTGTTGGCATGTAATCTTTTCTATCCACTCGCTCATTGAATTCTTCATAAACTCATGCACCAGGTAATCAGGCTGAACATAATCAATAATTCGCCCTGCCTCAGGCACACTAAACGGCAAATGCTCATCAATCTTAAGGACATGATGCATAAGGGCCGTCATGGAATAGTTCTCCTGACGCTGCAGGCTGCTTTGGCTGCTCCTGATGTATTCGCCCGATAAGGAGTGATGTAAATGAATCCCCTTAATATACTGGCTATAGCTGCCCAGCCCGGATATTGTTCTGAGGATGTAGTCGATCCCCTCCGTTTGCGTCCGCAAGGCCGGATTCGTATTCATCAGATGGCCCGTATCCAGCATGATGCCGACATTGCGGTGAGCTACGTTATCCAGCAGATACGCTGTCAGTTCCTTGCTCTGCAAGGTTAACCCCGGCCACCACAGATTTTCGAATAAGAGGGTCATGTCTGCCGGCAGCGAGCTATGGAGAGCATTAATAACCTCTACGGTTGCTTCAATTACCTCCCGGTCGGTGGCATGAAAATTCCAGTTGAACAACTCAGAGATGCGGGCATGGCTGACATGAAACACAACATATTTAGCGCCCGCCTGCCGGGCGGCGGCAATGTTCTCCCGGTAGACATTCAGCCATTCTTCCTGGGTTACGCCGCCGTAGCAGTCCCTAATATCCGCCTCACTCGCAAACTGTTGCAATAATGCCCGCTGATCGCCACGCCAAAAATCAAGCCACCAGGGCCAGAACCGAAGATGAACGCCGTGAATCCATTCCTTTTTATGGACAGTTTCATCCAGGGGCCCGCAAAACATCATCTCAATGCCATCTAAATGGTGAAAATGCAAAAATCTCCGCAAACATTCCCCATTATTGCTGATAAGCTCATTATCAGTCGTATAGTTTGATAAATTTACAAGCTGTAGCATATGTACATCCTTTACTGTGCCAGAAGAAGAAAGATGCCGCCTGCGAAAGGTTGGCATCTGCCTCTAAAGCTTTTATTTTTTAGCTACTCGATGGCGTAAGCCGGTAAGCCTATAACTTAGACTCAGCCCTTACCCGCTGCTAAGGGCAGCCGCACACTTTTGCTCTGCGCTCTGTTTAACGTCAAGGTTTCGTACGTTTTCGGGATGGAAGCATTACCACCAGGTTCACGGTCCGGTAACCGGCAACACCCCTTCACGGCCCGTAACCGCACTGACCGATTACGTTTGTCAACCGGCCAATTAGCCGGAACATATTGTGACACTTCGTTTCCCTCCTACTCCCCGCATGGCCAGGACCTACGGAAATATAGCTACAGTATGTCAATAAAAAACTCCTGGTATTTAATACCAGGAGTGAATTCAGCAGATCACTAACTTCTTGAGTATACCCGAGAAGATACGCGCTTAACTGTAATCCCCTCCCCATACCTCGTGGGTCTCTAACGGCGATTGTCAGCTAGGCAGTTCTCCTGGCTCCGGTTCATCGCTTGCTTAAACCTTCCCGGAAATTCTTTCCCAGTGGCATATCTTAAGCTTGCTCCCCGTTACAGTGGCGGGACCGCGCCGGTTTCTCACCGGTCTTCCCTATTAAGCCCGTCGGGCACCCAACTCAACAGTATTAAATTACATACAGGTGTAATTTAAGTTTATCGGACAGTTAGAAGCTTGTCAATAGTTTTGGCGGGATTTTGCATATATTCCAATAATACTTAATCTTCTCATTTTTTTGATTGCATTGCTAATACAAAATCTCACAGGAGTATTATTTTATACTTTTTTCAGGTTCTTCAAACAAAACACATCTCCGATAGTATCGGAGATGTGTCATTTTTACCTGTTTTTAATGTGCTTCAGCTTCAGGATTATTAAGTTCATCAATCGCGTCTTTTACATGCTGAACATAGATAGCCTGGATTTCTGCGTTTTCGCCCAAACCGTGGAGATAGGTGTCAACTTTAATGCCAGCGGCAAGAAGCTGACTTTTGTGCGAATCACTTTCGTCACCGGCCATGTCGTTGTTGGCATGGTCGCCAGCTACCAGCATCAGCGGCATCAGGGTCACTTTTTTAATTTTATTGGCTTTCAGCTTATCGATTGTTCCTTCCAGAGTCGGATACGCCTCTACCGTATAAACATATACATTTTTGTAGCCTGCATCCTGCAGTTTTTGCTGCAGAGCAGGATAGGTTGCCGTTGCCGGATGGAGTCCGCCGTGACCCAGCAGCAGAACAGCTTCATTCTTTTTCAGTTTCGGGTATTGGGTTTCCAATGCTTTGGCTACGGCCAGATAATCATCAGTGGTGTCTTCCTGTCCCATATAGTAAAGCAGCGGTCTGCCGATTGCAATCTTCTCAAAGGCCTTAGCCGCCTTGGCATGAGCCACCACGCCATTAATCAGCTCATATTCCTCACCAGCGGTAACTTGCATAGGTTGGACAATAACCTCAGTAAAACCTTCGGCTTTGAGGCGGTCAAGCGCCTGTTTCTCAGTATCAATCTGGATACCGTCCCGTTCGGCTAATCTTTTGATAATAATCCGGGAGCTAAATGCCCGGCGCACTTCATAATCAGGGAATTCAGCCCGTATTTTGTTTTCAACCGCTTCAATAGTTGTTTTCAACGTGTCGTGGTAGGTTGTACCAAAACTTACCACCAGAATGGCCTTCTTGCCTGCAGGGGCCGGTGCAGCCGCAGCCAGCGACGGGATCAGGCTGACACAGCCAAATACAGCCAGCATGCAAATCGTGGTAAACAAAGAAAAAATCTTTTTCATAAATAGAACAACTCCTTTAAATTTTTACAAAGCCAATGGCTGGAGAAAATCCTCCCCAATTCTGTTTATTGCCCCATAGGCAGCCTCCTCGCCGAAATAAAATTATTTATTATGAAAGTAGAACTGTAAAAAGGAAGGTCTGCAAGAGACCCGCGCCAATGCGCAATTCAAAAAGGAGCGTTGAGAAGAATGTCATTAAATTAAAACTCCCAACCGTTAAAGTTGGGAGTAATAAACAGTAGCTTTATAAAAAAACTCCTGGGTGTTAACCAGGAGCGAACTAAGCCAGCTACGCTATTGTTACAAGCGTCTACTGTAATCCCCTCCCCATGCCTCGTGGGTAACAAACGGCGATTGTCAAATAGGCAGTTCTCCTGACTCCGGATCATCACTCACTTAAACCTTCCCAAACAAAATGCTCAGTGGTATATCTTAAGCTTGTTCCCCGTTACAGTGGCGGGACCGCGCCGGCATCGAACCGGACTTCCCTATTAAGCCTTTAGGCACCTATTTCAAACCTATGAAGTTGTCCTCTGGAAATTAGCATAACATCTCAAGAAATGATTGTCAATCCTTAAAAAAGGATTGCCCTGAATTATCACTCTATTCTTAATTTATTGCTTCCCCACTGCGTCCTGCAATGTATCGGTCTGCCCGCCACGCCCAACGCAGCCCTCACTTAATATCAAGCGACTTATAATAAAGGCGCTTGCTTTCATACATGCGTTTATCGGCTTCCTGAACCAGGCAGTCCATACTGACTTCACTGCTCCCGGCGGCACCAATACTGATACTGAGGGTCAGGTCGGCATAAGGGTTAGCTGTAATGCCCGGTTTCCACCACTTGCTATTGCGGAGGATCCGCTTAATAATAATCTGTGCTTCCTGGATAGAAACCCCTGGCAGCAGGACAACAATCTCATCACCGCCATAACGGAATGCCCGGTCGTCGCTGCTGATACTGTTTTTCACAACCTGAGCCGCAGCCTTAATCAGCATATCACCGGCCACATGCCCGTAATTGTCATTGATAAGCTTCAGGCCGTTGATATCAATCATCAACAGCGTAACCGGCTGTCCTGCGGCCTGCCGGCACTGCTCTGCATAAAAACGGTCAAAGGAATGGCGGTTCAATAAGCCGGTCAAATTATCATACTCAGCCAGATATTGTACTTCCTCGAGCAGCCGGGCATTTCTGATCGCAATCGCAGTCTGGCCGGCCAAGGTCTCCAGCAGCTCCAGCCGTTCCTGCGAATCCTCGCCTGCAGTGTTTCTTTCAATATATAAGATCCCCAATAGATCACATCTGTAAATAAGTGGAACATAATATTTTTCCAGCCCATTCTTTTCATCAGCAGCCATGACGGTCCGCAAAGTATTATAAACCTGGCTGGCCGCTTCACGGTAATCCTGCCGGCAGGCAGCCGGTTCACTGCGGCGGTAGGCTTGCGTATGCACGGCGGGGATATTGTCGTTATTTTCGTTTAATAACTGAATTTCCGCCTTGTTAACAGCCATCGTCTGTTTTATAATCTGCAGGATACCTTCTATAACCTCGGCCATACTTAACGCTGAGGTGATAATCTGGGCTGCCTGATACAAAGCGGCCTGCCTTTCCCGGGCTGCCTGCAGGCTGCGAACCACTTTCTCCCGCTTAGTCACATCAATTGTGACCAGAACAGTGCCGATAAACCTGCCGCTGCCATCAGTCACTCGGGAATACCGGTTTTCTATAAACCGCCCGTTCCGGCCCATCAGGCGATACCATTCGTTCATTTTTCCAGACCGCAACTGTTCCAGCTTGTCTGCCAGCATGGCGCGCCGGTGTGGGGGATAACTGTCTAAAAAGTTTTTGCCTGTTAAAGTACCTGCAGGCAGCTGCCGCAGCTGCTCCGCATAAGCATTGCAGAATACCACTGTATTGTTTTTATTCAAACAAATAACGCCTAAATTTGCTATATTCTCCAGGTAAAGGCCTACACTGCCGGCAGATAAAAGCGGCGGCTGCTGTTCCTGGCCCGCTGCCTCGCCGGTACTCGTCCGGCTGGCAGCAAAGCTCTCCGGTTCTAATGTCGAAAAAGCATTTACCAGGACCCCGTCAAACTGACTGCCAGCCCCCCGCTCCAGTTCGTCCATAGCTTCGTCCCAGCTTCTTAGCTGCTGATAATTCTGGATTGTTGTCATAACGTCAACAGCTTCAGCAACATGAATGATTCTGGCCGCCAGGGGAATTTCCAGGGCCTTGAGCTTATGGGGATAGCCACTGCCATCATAACGCTCGTGATGATGCAGTACCCCGGCAGTAAGCGCCCGCAGTTCTTGGGACCGCAGCAGCATCTGGCTGCCATAGACCGGATGGCGCTCCATTTCGCTGCGGTCATAGGGATCATAAGTACCCTGTTTGTATAAGACCTTGATCGGCACGTTTATTTTACCAATATCATGCAGCAGAGCCGCTGCGCCGATGTTTACAATCTCAGTATCCTGACAGCCAACTGCCCGGGCCAGCATCACAGCATAACAGGCCACCCTTGCGGAATGATTAAATACAAAATTAAACTGATGGGACAGGATCGACAAATAAAAATTAAAATCCTCCCGTTGTCCCCACTCTTCATAAACGCACTGCAACATGCCTTTGTCCTGGGTGGTAAAGTCCATCTTCGTGCACACCGCCTTTATGGTTAGCTGTATTTATAAGGCCTACCTGATGTTTCCACTTCAGTACATTGATAAAACAGGCAGCACAGCTTTGAATAAGCTGGCGGCTTGTTATTTTTCCAAATAAAAAACTCCCGCTGCTTAAGCCGGGAGTAGTAAAAACAGTATGCCAAATTAAAGCTCCTGGTACACGTAGACCAGGAGCGAATTCAAGCGACGCCGCGAGCCTGTAACCCAGCGTCTACTGTAATCCCCTCCCCATACCTCGTGGGTAAAAAAACGGTGATTGTCAGCTAGGCAGTTCTCCTGGCTCCGGATCGTAGCTTGCTTAAACCTTCCCAAGACTGATATCCCAGTGGTATATCTTAAGCTTGCTCCCCGTTACAGTGGCGGGACCGCGCCGGTTTTTCACCGGACTTCCCTATTAAGCCCCGTTAGGGCACCCAACTCGCCGTATTTAATTAGTTAATTTTAGTATAAGCTTTCCCGTAAATTGTGTCAACAACTTAGTATATTGCCGTAATGGCTGCTAATTTATTCTTATTGCCGTACAGCAATGCTGTTGCTAATTGACAATTACTACAAAACAATTTATATTTAACTTAATGACTTGAATCATGAAGATTCAATTATTCCGGTATGAAACCCAAGGATAAACACCCTTGGACTTCATGCTTTTTTTACATTATCACAAAATTCAGCCATGTCGGTAATGCCTGGAACTGCCAAGGCTTTTGCGGGCATCCTCAAGAGATTTGCACCAACAGGTCTTTTTACAAATTTTACATAGCAGGAAGGATGACAACCATGTGCAACACCAAGTTTTGGACTGAGGCCTGGCAGGAAGCGCGTGAGAGTTCCCATCAGGCTCCAAGTTATGGCAATAAACAAGGCTGGCAGCAGTTTTGGAATGATTTTGCCGAGCAGCATGCCCTGCGCAACCGCCAAAGCCGGCCGATATATAACGCAATTATTGACGGCTTAGTTGACGACGGCGTGATAACCCCGGCCAGCACAGTGCTTGACATTGGCTGCGGGGCCGGTACTTTTACCTTGCCGCTGGCCGCCAGGGCCAAACAGGTAACCGGTCTGGATACAGCCGCGCAAATGCTGTCTGTCCTGCAGTCTGAGGCGAATCACGACAGAATTTCGGACCGGATTACCCCCCTCCAGGCCGACTGGCTGGACCTGCCGGCCGAACCCGCTTATGATGTGGTGTTTGCCGCCAATACCACCGCTATTAACGACTATGACAGCTTAATGAAAATGAATGAGCTGTCCCGGGGCACTTGCTGCCTGATCGGCTTTGCCGGTACATATCATATCAAAGTGCGGACACTGTTATGGGAGCACCTGATCGGCACTCCGCCGGAGCAGACGGCATTTGATATCCAGTACCCGTTTAATATCCTGTATCAGGACCGGTATCTGCCTAATATTAAATTCTACAGCTACCGCCAGCGCTACCGGGAGACACTGGCTTTCATGATCGAATACTATACCAGCTACTTCAAGCTGTTTGGTCTGGACGGGCCGGAAACATCAGTAAAGATCACTGAATTCCTGGCGAACCGGGCGGTTGAGGATTACTGCACCGAACTGATTAACTCCACCATCGGCGTACTGTGGTGGCGGGCTGACCGCAAAGCCACAATACTGGAATAACAGACTCACCTCACTCACTTGCAGGCAGTGGCACCATTGCAAACAACCCGGCACTCAGCCGGGTTGTTTTTTTACAGGAATAATACCTGCCGGTGACAAGGCTACCAGGTCTTGCCTTGCACAAGCTCGGTTACCCTAGCAATGGCTTCTTTGATAGACACCACCAGCGGCCGGCTTTCAAGGCCAACAATATCAAAATGGCTTTGATTTACAGGCACCAATACCTTATGCGCGTCACAAGAGGCGATTACTTCGGCAATCTTGGGGGTGATCTCCCCCATTAAGGAATTAGGAATTATAATACCAATCGGACCTACCACAATGTTCGCCTTGCGTATGGAAACAACCACGGCATTTTCACCGGTAGCCCCCCGCATCGCTCCGGCCCGTACCATATTATTGGTCGCCAGTGCATTGGTCCCCAGGGCAATAATATCTGCTTTTTGTCCCAGCTGTGATGTAAGCTGCGTCACCAGCTGCACACCAAGCCCCCCGCCCATACCATCGATAACTGCAATTACCATACAGACCCTACCACCTTCCACAAAAATGGACGATTGAATGTTTAATTCGGCAATAAATTGAAAATTCCTTTCGTTTTGACCGCGAGCCAATACTTGCTAAAAATAAATCAACCATCAAGACAACTGCGGCCAGCAGAGCCTTCATGGCTGTTATATAAAATCCCTAGTAAATATAAAGATTATAGCAATCCCAGATCCTGTCGCATTCTACGACAAAAGATAGTTTCAACTATCTTTAACACCTTGAATTGTACCAAAATTCACTAACCCTGTCAATTAATTATGCAAAATATCTGCAATATTTGTAAATTAAGAGCATTTAGTGTTTGACACTTTTATTTAAATAACTGATAATATAGGTAATTTGCACAAGTTCAAAATAAGGTCTGAAGCCTTAATTTAATCCGTAAATTCCAAGTAAAATCGACGCTGCATTGCAGACATTGCCTGGGAGGTAGATAAAATGACTGACCGACCTGCAGATTTTCAGAAGGCTATCGAATTCCACGGCCATTGCTGCCCGGGGCTTACCATTGGTTATCTTGCCGCCAAAGCTGCCCTTGCGCGGCTTAATGGAACCCGGGCCGCTGACGAAGAGCTTGTTGCCATTGTTGAGTCTGACGGCTGTGGTATTGACGCAGTACAAGTCCTGCTGGGCTGTACCATCGGCAAAGGCAATCTGATTTACAAAGATCATGGCAAGCAGGCCTATACGATTGGCAACCGTCAGACAGGCAAAGCCGTACGGGTTGCCGTGACCGGTGAGATCAGCCCATTATCCCCGGAACAGGACCGCCTTAAAAACGCCGTGTTCAGCGGCAAGGCCACAGCCGAGCAGGAGTCTGCCTGGCAAAAAATTCAGGAGGAACGGATCGCCCGGCTGCTGGCTACCCCTGTGGCAGACCTGTTTAAAATTACCGATGTCGAGCTTTCGCTGCCGCCGGAAGCCAAAATCTTTAACTCTGTCATCTGTGCGTATTGTGGTGAAAAAGTTATGGAAGCCCGGGCCCGCTTGCGCGATGGCAAAATTGCCTGTTTAGCCTGTACCGAAGAATACAGCCGGGGATGGTAAACGTGTATAATGCGCAGTTTTGGGACAAGGCCTGGCAGGACAGCAGTAAAAAAGCCGGGCGGCGGCGGCCTGACCCCAAGCTTTGGCAAGAATACTGGAGCTACTACTCCAGCCGCTATGCTGCTCATAACGAAGCAAACAAAGAGGTGCACCAGGGAATTATTGACGGCTTAGTTACCCAGGGCGCAATTAAGCCCGGCTACAGCCTGGTGGACATTGGCTGCGGCCCCGGCACCTACGCCTTGCCCCTGGCAGCTTATGGTGTCAAGGTGACAGGCCTGGACACCGCCAGTGGTATGCTTGAGGCACTGACCACGCAGGCAATCAGCAGCGGCGTGCAGGAAAATATCACGCCCTTGCTGGCCGACTGGCAGGATATTGCGCCCGAGCCGGCCTATGACATAGCCTTTGCGGCCAAAAGTCCGGCCATTAATAACTATGACAGTTTGATGAAGATGACGAAAGTGGCCCGCAGAGCCTGCTGCCTGATCGGCTTTGCCGGCAAGCATGACCTGGTTCTGCGCCGGCTATTATGGGAAAACCTCTTACAGGAACCGGCACCGGGACCATCGTTTGATATCATTTATCCGCTTAACATTCTGTATCAGGAAGGTTACCGCCCCAACCTGACCTTCACTACTTACGGGCAAACCAATCAGGAACCGCTTGCCTATCTCATTGACCATTACACAAAATATTTTGCCGTAATGGGTGTAACCGGCCCCGACACGGAAAGCACCATCCGTAAACTGTTAGCAAGCATCGCTGTTGACGGCTATTGTGCCGATACCGCAGAAACTACGGTGGGGATTATGTGGTGGCAGGTATAAAACTACTTTATGACAGATTCAGCCATATTATCAGTCATTAAACGTTCAACTATTTCCCGGGAAATGACACTAATCGACGGGGAACCATTATCCTATTACAAAAACATCCATAAGTATGAATTCAGGGAAATTGACCCGGTAAATCATCACCATTCATATCTTTTTTCACCTTGTGGCATAGCCTGTCGATAAATGCTGTTTATCGACAGGCTATACTTTTAACAGGCAGTAATACCACCGTCTACACTCCAAGCCGCGCCAGTGACAAAAGAGGCATCGGAACAGGCAGTCCATTGACGCAGAGGTTCCAGGCACGCTCGGCCACAATCCCACACCGTCTCCGGCAACATGCAAAGGGCGTGTCGCAAAACGTTTTTAAAAAACGCAAAGCGACACGCCCGCTTAACAAAAAAAGGAAAGAGCAGTTTCTACTCCTTCACAGCCTTGATAAAATAGCGGTCATCGGCATCAATAGCCACGGCAATTTGATACCCGGCTGCCCGCAGCATGTCACATACCGTTTCTGCCGGGGACAAGCGATCCTCCCGGACTGCTTCGCTGCCCTGATGAACGGCATTAACCTTCTGGCGGGAGATGTCATGCATAATAACCAGCGATCCGCCGGCCCGCAGCTGCTTGCGCATATGGGCCATAAACAGCGGCTTATCTTTAATATGAGGAAAAAAATTAAAACACAGCACGGCATCAAATAAACGTTCCGGCACAAACTCCATAATATCGGCAACGGTGAAAGTAATACCGCCAAGACTTCCATATTTCAGTTCCGCCTTGGCCAGCATATTAGCGGAAAAATCAACGGCCGTCACCGCACCGGCCGCACCGACCGCTTGTTTAATAAATGGCAGCAAGACGCCGGTGCCGCTGCCCGCATCCAATACGTTAAACCCCGGTTCTAAACCAATCCGCTCAATAAGCTGCGTAATTTTTTCCCCATCAGCCAGCCGGGTGTCATCCCACTGGCTGGCAATCTTATCAAAAAAATCCCGTTCATTACTCATGATTTCACCTGCCTGTACGCCCCGGAAGCGGCTTCCAGTCTTTTGACCAGCAGCGGGACAATAAATAGTTGAATGGCCATCCCCGGTAAGCCGGTAGTAACAGAGGCAATAATAAACGGCAGCGGTTTCATATTGACTGCCAGCATGGCCGCCATACCGGCGATAAGCAAGGCAGCGGCTATGCGCCCGGCCAGCATGGCCCCGATCAGCGACCACACCAGCGGCAGCCGGCGCTGCCGGTACAGGTACCCGGTCACAGCCCCGTAAACGCTTAATTCTATCACCATAATCGGCAGCATCGGCATGAGCGGCGGCATGCCGGTAGCAAGGCTGCTGATCACCGGCGTCAGCAGACCCACAGCCAGACCCCCTTGTGAGCCCAGCAGCAGTCCGGCCACCAACACCGGGATATGCATCGGCAGAAACATCTGCCCGGCCCCGCCGAAGAAATGAAAGGCTATCGGCATGGTTATGCCCAGGGTAATAAACATGGCCACACTGAATAATTTATGGGTATAGGTCATGGGTACGCCTCCTCACTTTGGCTTAGATTTTTTGGGTGAGGCTGACATAATAGGAGCGCCCGGTCAGCGGATAGCCAATCTGCTCCACATACTGCTTGTCAAAAATATTATCTACATAGAAGCTGACATTTCTTGTCTTGTCAAGCTCCCGGACAACCGCCAGGTTGTGGGTAGTATAACTGCCGATCTCGCGCAGTGTGGTATTATTATAAAGTGCTTTCTGGGAGCTTGTAAAGTGTATGCTGTACCGTACCTGCCAGGGCTTCGCATCATAATGGTAAGCAAGCATGGCTTTGTGACGCGGCCGGTAGTCAAGCTCACCGGACAAACCGGCATTGGTAAGGCTTGTGCCGACCTTGTCGGTATGCTGGCTGGTATAGTTAAACAGCACGGCATTGATGTCATCAAATTTGTAGACATTCTCCCATTCAGCGCCCCAGACTTTAACGCTGTCTATGTTATAACACCAGAATGGGTTTACATGCTGGAAGTTAATATAGTCATTGATGTCCTGATAGTATAGCGTAGCTTTGGTGTTGTATTTAGCACTGACCTTGTGTTCGGCGCCTATTTCATAGCTGTAGCCTTTCTCCGGTTTAAGCTGTTTGTGGTAACCGGGATTAGCTATGTCCTGGCCGGTGTTGGCATTATATTTCTGGGACCACCAGTAATATTCGGCCATTGACGGGGCCCGCCACAGCCTGTTGACCGATATAAAGGTAGTAGTGGCCTCATTATTCCGGAAAGACAGGCTCATTTTCGGTGAGAATGCATCGGCGTCATAATCGCGCATAGCCGTGGCCCGCGCATCATCCTGCCTGGCTGACAGCTTATCGTAGCGCAGTCCCAGATAAGCCGACCAGCGGTCATCCAGTTTAAACGTATCATCAACATAGGCGCCCCATACATCCATCTTCTGAGAAGGATATATTGCGTCAGTGTTGCCGGCCCGCTTATCATAATAGCCGGCCCCGTACCGCAAGCGTTTATATTCCCCGCCGTAGCCGATGGTATGGCCGTTAATTTCCGTCTGACCGGCCAAACCAAAATTATCGGACTGATCGCTCACAATCGTACGATCCAGTTCAATGGCAGTACCGGCTGCATTATAATTGACTTCGCGCCGTTTTTCATCATTTTTCCAGTAATCCACTTTCCAAAAGCCGCTCGCCGTTTTATGGTTATAGGCAAAATCATAATAAGTATTATTTTTTTCCCAGTAGGCACCCGGGTTTAACTGATAAGTCGGCGAAAAACCCGGAGATAGCGACTCCCCATCACTAATTGGAAATCTTGGATCAAAATTCGGCCCCGGTGTATTGGCAATAATAAAACCACGCCTGGTTTCAGTCTTATTAACACCAACAGCAATGTTATCCGCGGGTGTAATATCATAATTCAACCGCAGCCCGTACTGCTTGGCATCATAGTCGTTATTCCGCAAAAATGCGTCAGTCCCGGTTTTATTGGCGATAATGTTAAAACTTAGTTTTTCTGCAGAGCCGCCATAATTAAATAAATAATCATAGCGGCCGTTGCTGCCTGACAACAGGTTAATCTCACCCCCGTCAATACCTTTTTCCCGGGTGATAATATTAATGACCCCGCCCAGGGTATTGCCATGGGCAGCTGATTTGCCGCCTTTAATGATTTGAATTTTTTCCACTGTGTTTAAGGGGATGGTTGTCCAATCCACATACTGACCGCCCATAACCCCGGCCGCATTGATTTGCCGTCCGTTCAACAGCACCGTATACCGCCTGGCATCAAAGCCCCGCAGCTTGACCGTGCCATCCTGGTTGTCACCGGCGCCGGCCCGCTGCTGAATATCAATACCGGCCGAATTCCGTAAAAGCTCCGGTATGGTAGACGCCTTGCCCGGACTGACTGTTTTGACATTGACGGTAGTGTCCGCCTGCTCCTGCTTTACACTATCGGCCTGAATCACTATTTCCTCCAGGTTGAATACCGGAACCTCCGCCGCCGCCGGCATCCCGGCCATTAGTATGCCGGCGGCAATGACGGCCGCCAGCAGTTTCCTGTTTGCCATTTTTCTCCCACCTCTTTACGATCTGTGTATGGCTTTACCCTTTGTGAATTTTTTCCTTATTTTGGGTACACCCCTCCCTCAAAAATAAAGGCCATAAAGGTAACGGGTATTCATACCGTTATAACCTTCATGGCCCTAGTCTCATTATTCAGCTATAATACATAACAGTCAAAATTATCAGCCTTCTTGGCTGTGCTTGTTAAATAATAACATTATATCAGTACTTTGGCAACACAAAAAATCACTACTCAACAACATAACTAAAAATTCATGTTTTTATAATACGCCAATTAAAATCGTGCTTTCACTAATCCAGAAAGCTGCAGTTGCCAAGTACAATCAATTATTTTGTCAAATATTATCCAAGAGCATACGCAAATGGATTTATGGGCTGAGATTGAGCGCTGCTCTCCGATAAGCCGTTATTCAGATTATACGAAAGCTGGCTAAGACAGGATGCTACATTAATCTGACTTAATGAAATACCATCAGGCACACATACCGATACAGGGGAAAAGTTAGCAATTCCTCTTATGCCAGCTTTAACCATAGAGTTCGCCACTTTTTGGGCTTCCTTTACCGGCACGGTGATTAAGCCAATGGCTATGGCCTGCGATTTTATTAAGTTGGCTAGATTCCCCGGCGGATTTACTGTCAATTCCAGGCCGGGGATTTTGTAACCATGGTTCCTTTTATCCCAATCGATTACGGCGGCAATCTTAAAGCCGGGCGGCAGCAGACCGGCATAATTACTAACACCGGTGAAAGGGATCCCCCTGCCGGCCAGTACCGCATTCCATACACCATTGTACCCCAGAATCTCACTAACCCAGGATAATAAATACTCGATTTCGTACCCGACCCCTTTAGTGCCGAAACCGCCAAAATAAGCCAAATCCCTGCGGATCACCGACGAAGGAATGCCTGTTCTCTTACCTAACTGACTCGATGAACAGAGCTGTTCGCTTTCATCCAGCATTTTTTTTAATGTACTATAATAAACTGCCAATCTGGCGACTGTTAATTTCGATACTTCTTCCCTGGCTTTTATCACAACGAGTTCACTCTCCCCCTTAAAATAAAAAGGCATGAAACGCCGGCAAACTACCGTCGGTTTCATACCTACGCTTTGTTCATCCTAATTCTTTTACCGGCAGATGACCCATAACCAATACAGTACACCGGTTCTCCCGGTGACAAGCGATCGTCTTTAACCGCCCTCCAAACACTGCTATCCTCCTTTCCTCTTTTGCAAACAAAAAAGATATGAACAGCAAAGGGGATCTACTATATCCCGGGTGCGGTTTCATACCTTTACATTCATCTGAAGCCGATCATTATCAAAAAATATTAGTGCAGGTTTTCACAACATGCGTCTATGTTTTTTATTGTACCTCATTATTAGTATTTTGTAAATATTTACTTTTGGGAACGTCTAGTTATTATACCCCAGCTTGATTACCAGCATAATCTCATTGCCCTGATGGTTGAAGCAAACCTCATCAGCCATAGCTTTCATGATTAGCAGCCCCCGGCCCCTTTCGTCAATCAACCGCTCATCAAACAGCTGATCCAGGTCCTGGCTGCACAAGGAGTGTAACAAGAGATTACCGGCAAAACCATGGCCGGAATCTTTGACCCGCAGGACCAGTTTCTCACCGATGCGGCTAATCTTAACCCGCACCTTGCTCCCCTGGCGAAAGGCATTATTAACGGCTTCGTTAAAAATAACCTCAACCTTGCCGGTGTCTTTACCGGCAAGCCCAGTAAACAGCTGCCGCATCCGGGGCCTGAGTTCCGTGAGCGCCGCGGCGCCATTTACTTCCTGTGTCATAACCTCGATATTCACAGCCATATGCCCATCCTTTACAATACAGCCTTCCGTTTTTCCCTGCCTGCTATGCATAGCCGCCATGTTAGTCAGGTGACATGGCTTTTCTGGTAGCAGAAAAAACCACGCTGTAGAGAGCCTGGCTAAGAATACTGGTGTGAAGTGGGGAAAATAAGTCTTTTGACAAAATTTTATCATATACAACAAACACTGTCTAGTGATTTGCCTATCTCCATAGCTGTCATTTTACAGTTTTAACCGCTCTTTTTCAATTGATTGTCTATTTACAAACATTATTTGGTAAAGTATAATGTGTTACGGTTCGTGCCACAATCATATCGAGAGAGGTGGTTATCTCATGGCTGAAAAATTTGACATCGGCATCATTGGCGGCGGCCCCGCCGGCATATTTGCCGCCTATGAGCTTGTCAGCAACAATCCGGATATCAAGATCGCTTTAATAGAGGCCGGACACGACATTTATTCACGGCGCTGCCCCATCTCGGATAAAAAAGTTCCTTCCTGCATTAAATGCAGCCCCTGTGCCATTATGCGCGGGTTCGGCGGCGCCGGGGCTTTCTCTGACGGCAAATATAACTTTACCACCAAATTCGGCGGCTGGCTGAATGACTATCTGCCAGACCAGCAGGTATTGGACCTGATTGATTATGTTGACCAGATCAATATACAATACGGCGCTCCGGTTGAATACTTCAGCACCCAAAACAGCAGTCTGGGCAAAGTGGCATTACAGCATGACCTCCATCTGCTGGATGCCCGGGTCCGGCACCTGGGCACAGAAAACAATTTAAAAATCCTTGAGTCTGTCTATGATTATCTGCAAGATAAAATAACTATGCTGTTTGGTGTAATGGTAAACACGATCAAAAAGCAGGATAACACCTTTATTTTGGCAACAGCCCAGAACGGCCGGCTGAAGTGCGACTACCTGATTGCCGCGCCGGGGCGGGCCGGCTCGGAATGGTTTGCCAACCAGTGCCGTGAACTGGGCTTGCCGTTGACCAATAATCAGGTCGATGTCGGTGTCCGCGTGGAAATCCCGGCTGAGGTTTTCCAGCACATTACCGACGAAGTATATGAAGCCAAGCTCGTATACCGGACAAAACAGTATGGCGACTTAGTCCGGACCTTCTGCATGAACCCCAAGGGCTACGTCGTTGCGGAAAATACCGACGGTATTGTCACCGTCAACGGTCACAGCTACCGGGACGAAAAACTGCACAGCAAAAATACCAACTTTGCCCTCCTGGTCAGCAACAAATTTACCGAGCCCTTCACCGAACCCCATCAATACGGCAAGCGCATCGCTTCCTTTTCCAATATGCTGGGCGGCGGCGTACTGGTGCAGCGCTTCGGAGACCTGTTAAAAGGCCGCCGCACCAATGAGCACCGCCTGGCCCAAAGCTTCACCCAGCCAACCCTCAAAGCGACCCCGGGGGATTTAAGCCTGGTTTTGCCCAAACGCCACCTTGACAACATCATGGAAATGATCTGCGCCCTTAATAAAATTGCTCCCGGTATGACCAATGACGACACCCTGCTGTACGGGGTTGAAGTCAAGTTTTATAGCTCACGCCTGAAATTAACAGGCGAACTGGAAACAGAGATTGAAAACATGTTTGCCATTGGCGACGGGGCCGGCATTACCCGCGGTTTATCCCAGGCCAGCGCCAGCGGGGTCCATGCCGCCAGAATCATCACTGCCCGGCTGAAACGCAACTAGTACTTCATCTCCCCTAAAACCAAGGATAGTTTGCGCATCTTTTCCCGCCCTGCTTCGTTGTCGTCGCCTTACATATGTCCGATATGTGCGGCCCGCGCAAGTAATAAGAGACCCATCACCTACCGGCCTAATTAAAGCAGATCTTACTGAATCAGTTAGCGTCCTCCGCCTTGCATTGCGAAAAAATCTACGCAAACTATTCCCTCGCTTTTAAGAAAGATGAGGTACTAGCGAACCCGCCAAAACCTGCCTAAGGTTTTGGCGGGTTCTTCCATACACTATAACTCCTGGTTCTCGCAGTTTTGACCCGCAAATAGTGCTTTCAACAGAGGCGGGGTCACTAAGGTTGTGAGAATCACGACAATAATGACAGCCGTGAACAACTCGGCTTTTAATAAATTTGCTTCCAGTCCAATAGCCGCAATAATTAACGCAACTTCGCCCCGTGATATCATCCCGGCCCCGATCCGCAACGAAGATCTATTATTACAGCCTGTTATTCTGGCGCCAATCCCAGAGCCAAATAGTTTGGTTAATATGGCAATTACGGTAAGCCCTACTATGAACCCAATTTGACTGCCGGTCCCGGCAAACGAAACAGAAAGACCAATACTGACAAAGAATACGGGTACGAAAAAAGCATAGGCCATAGGCTCGATTTTTTGCTCCACCTGCTGCTTAAACTTTGTTTGCGAAATAGCAAGCCCGGCGGCAAAGGCGCCAATGATTCCCGCTACGCCCAGTGATTCGGCCAGATAGGCAAAAAAGAAACAAATCAATACTGCTGCGCTTGTTACCGGCTCGGAAACACGCAAAGGCGCAAATTTTTTCAATAGCCATGGCACAGCCTTCCAGCCTAAGAATCCAATTACCGCAAAAAACAGGATTTTCTGGCCAATGAGCAGGCTAAGACTGACTTGCGCCCCCGTAAGAAAACTCATCATGACGGCCAGTATGATTACCACCAAAACATCATCAAGTACCGCTGCGCCCAAGATGGTTGTACACTCACGGCTTTTTAACTGGCCTAGCTCTTTGAGAGTCTGGGCAGAAATACTAACTGACGTAGCCGAAAGTATCAGACCTAAAAACAACGAATGCGATGACTCCAGCCCGATGCTTAAGCCCGCAAAATAACCAAATGTCAACGGCAGGATAACCCCGCCCACGGCTACGGCAATACAGGAGTTACTGTTTTTATTAAGAGCCTGAATATCCGTTTCCAGACCGGCCAGAAACATTAACAGCAATACGCCGATTTCACTGATTTGCATGATCGTCTCTGATTTATCAATCCAGCCCAGCACGGCCGGACCAATCAGAATCCCGCTTATCAGTTTTCCCAGTACGGCGGGCTGCCCTAATCTGATACTTAGTTCCCCGGCTACTTTGGTTGTCAGCAAAATAATTAACATCTGCAGGAATAGGAACATGAGCATTCTCCTTTGTAGTTTACATTGATCGGCTTTAAAAATAGATAGGAGGAACCCTTGGTGACAGGCTCCTCCTAAAAAACACACATATTTATTTGTAAGTATATATTAAACAAAGCTGCGGCCAATGTCAAGTCGCCGATCAATAATTATAGCTGACATATTGTTTTTTACAAAAGTACTAGTACCCCAGCAGAGTACCCACCTGAAATACGATAAAAGACAGCAGCCAGGCTAAGCCGGTTGTATAAACAGGGCTGAACAATGCCCACTGCCAGGAGCCGGTTTCCCGTTTGGTGACGGCGATTGCCGCCAGGCAGGGCGAATATACCAAAACAAAGACCATCAAGGAATAAGCGACAAGCGGGCTGAAAACCGGATCATTGCTGATAGCCGCCTGCAGGGCAACTGCCGTCTCCCCGGTCTGGTCAATATGGTAGATCGTCCCCAGGGTACTGATAAGCACTTCCTTGGCGGTAAAGGCCGACACCAGCCCCACGCCAATTTTCCAGTCAAAACCGAGCGGCGCAATCCAGGGCTCCACCAGCTTGCCTATTTGACCGGCATAACTTTCCGCAATGTTATCTGTGGCCGGATAATTCACCAGAAACCACACTAAAATCGAAACCGACAGAATGATCGTACCGGCTTTGCGCAAATAAAGCAGGCTCCGTTCCCACATATGGATGAGCATGCTTTTCAGCGTCGGCCAGCGGTAAGGCGGCATCTCCATCACAAAGGGCTCGCTCTCCCCTTTGAAAATCAGCGCCCGGAACGCGCTGGCCAGCAGAACAGCCAGCAATATACCCAGGAAATAAATAGAAAACAGGACTGTGCCGGCGATATTGTCCGCAAAGAAAGCCGCAATCAGCACTGTATATACCGGCAGCCTGGCACTGCAGCTCATAAATGGGGCCACTAAAATCGTGACAAGCCGGTCCCGTGGGTTTTCCAGCGTCCGGGCGCCCATAATAGCGGGAACACTGCAGCCAAAGCCCAGTAAAAGCGGGATAAAGGATTTGCCGTGAAGGCCGACAGCCCGCATAACCCTGTCCATAATAAAAGCGGCCCGCGCCATATAGCCGGTATCTTCCATAAAGGCAATGCCGAGAAATAAAATCAGGATGTTTGGTAAAAAAACGATGACACTGCCGACGCCGCCTACAATGCCGTCAATGATAAAGGAGCGCAATTCACCGTCGGCCAGATAGGCACCGGCCAATTCCGACAAACTGCCGACGCCAGCCTCGATCCAGGCCTGGGGATAGGCACCAATGGTAAACACCAGATTAAACAACAGCCACATCAGGCCCAGAAAAATCGGCAAACCGGAAAACTTTCCCGTCAGGATGACATCCAGTTTATCCGAGACGGACAAGCCCTCATTGGCCGGAATGGTTACCGCATGGGCATATATGGCGGCCACAAACCGGTGCCGTTGCTCAGCAATAAGCAGGGCCGGGTCCCCCAGTTGCTCAAACAACTCCTCCCGGCATAACCGCGCCGCCTCAGCCGCCGGTTCGCTGCCGGGAATACCTGTTAAATACCGTGTTGCTTCACTGTCGCCTTCCAGAAGCTTTAAGGCCAGCCAGCGCCGGGGAAACCGCACTCCGCTCCTGATCTGAGTCAGTTCCTTACTGATCCGGTCGATTGCTTCTTCAATTTTACCGTCATAAAGAAGAACAAACCCCCCCGGTTGTCCATATTCCGCCGTTGCCGCCGCCACGGCCAGAATATCCTCAGTTCCCTGATTCTGCCTGCCGACACAACGCACTACCGGCGTATGCAGAACCTGTGCCAGCCGCCTGTCGTCAATTTGTATCCCTTTGCCGGCCGCCGCATCAACCATATTCAGCGCAATAACCACCGGCCTTTGCAGCTCTAATAGCTGCAGGGTCAGATACAGGTTACGCTCCAGGTTGGCCGCATCGACAACATTAACAATAATATCGGGTTTATCGTGCACAATAAAACGGCGGGCTACCAGTTCATCGGTTGAATGCGCCATTAACCCATAAGTGCCAGGCAAATCCACGACAATAAACTCCTTGTCCTGGTATTTTCTGAACCCCTCCCGCTTCTCTACCGTAACCCCCGGATAATTGCCCACATGCTGTTTAGAACCTGTAAGGTTATTAAATATGGTTGTCTTGCCAGAATTGGGGTTGCCGGCGAGAGCAAGGGTCAGTTGCGAATTCGTCACCCTAACGCCACCTCAATTAACCGGGCTTCTTTTTTTCGTAAAGACAAATTAAACCCCTTCACTTTAATCTCCATAGGATCTCCCAGGGGGGCAAATTTTTGTACGGCTACGCGCGTACCGGTGATGATGCCCATATCGACCAGACGTTGTTTCACCGAGCCCCTGCCGGTTACTTTTGTTACCCGGCCTTGCTCGCCTGGCAGCATTTCACTCAGCCATTTTACCGACTCGGTGTCTCCGGGCAGCTTCCCTTCCTGACAAAGCCTGACAAAAGCATCGGCAATCGCAGGATCAAATTGCGTTCCCCGGCAGCGCAGCACCTCCTGCACTGCCTCCTCCTGCGACATGCAGGGCCGGTAGGAGCGTTCGCTGGTCATCGCATCAAACGCATCAGCCAGGGCAATAATTCTGGCCCCTAGCGGAATGGCGGTGCCTGCCAGCCCCGCCGGATAACCCCGGCCGTCCCACCGTTCATGGTGGTAGCGGACCATCTTCGCAATCGGCCTCAGCATCGTTACTTTATTAAGGATATCATAACCCACCTGCGGATGACTTTTAATTACTTCAAATTCTTCGGCAGTCAGCCTGTCAGGCTTTAGGAGGATGTGATCCGGTATGCCAATTTTGCCGATATCGTGCAAATGGGCGGCAACATGAATCGTATCCTGATTGGACCGGCTCATGCCCAGCTGCCGGGCCACGGCCGCCGCTATCTCGGCCACCCGGTCGGAATGTCCCCGCGTATAGGTGTTTTTGGCGTCAAGTGCAGCCGTAAAAGCCTCAACAAATTCATGCACACCGGCATTTTGCAGCAATGCTTCCATTAGTGAGCCACCCCTCTTGGCCCCAGTTGAGCAAACAATTCACCATTGTCCTGTCCTTGTTGGGCACAGTCAAAATAAGCGACCTTGTCCCGTCCGGAATTCTTCGCCGCATAGAGGGCCTTATCAGCATATTTGTACAATAATTCCGCCTTGGTATAATCGGGCCTGTCACCGCTGAAGGCCCCGATCGAGCAGGTAATGTTTATACTCTTGCCATCGCAGGTTTGAAACAGATACTCTTTGATACAATGACGAATTTGTTCCGCCAGTTCCAGTGTTTGCGTCAGATTCGTGTCTGAGAGCAAAACGGCAAATTCTTCGCCGCCAATCCGGGCGACCATATCGCTGCGCCGCAACCGGTTGCGCAAAATATAGGCAATGGCTTTGAGGACAACATCCCCGGCCTGATGTCCATAGGTGTCGTTTACCTGTTTAAAATAATCAATATCAAGGATAAATAAGGACAGCGGCCGCTCGCTGCGATTCGCCCGGCAGATCTCCTGGTCCAGATGGTCAAAAAAATGCCGCCTGTTAGACAATCCGGTTAAAGAATCAGTCATGGCCATCTCGTTTAAGCGCTTATTGGCCTCTTCCAGCGCCTGTTTCTGTTCAAGCAGCTCCTGCTGAGCCCTGTCCAGTTCATTAATCGCCTCGTTCAGTTGCCCTTCCCGCAGTTTAATCTCGCGGGCCATCCAGTTCATATCCCGCATCACGGAAACGAATTCATTCTCCTCCCCGTTGTCTGCCGCTTCATTAGGCAGCGCAGTGTGAACCCGGTATTTGCCTTCCTTGACCTGCTTGCATAAGGCCCTGATAGCGCCTAAATCCTTGGTTACCAGCCAGCGGGCAGTCACATACGGCCCCAGTAAACCAACAAGTGCGGCTACGCCCGCCCCGGCAGCAACCGCCTGATCCATAAATATAATGACTATAACAGGCACTTCTGCCGCCACAGTCATCAACAATTGCAGCTTTGTAGTTATTTTCACCCGATAACCTCCAAACTTCAGATACTTTGAGAATGGTTATCAATTTGAGTTCTAAAAAAAGTACCGGCACCAAGCCAGTACATTTAATAATGGTTTTCATAATTATTTTATTTTAACTGGTCTTTTTTGTCAATGTTTTTTTGTTATAAACCCCCGGCCGCCCTAAGGCGGCCGGGGGTTCAGCCCTAACCCAGGTAGGCCAGCGTTTTAAAAATACGTTCCATAGGCTTGCCGCCACCGGGAAATTCGAGGGCAAAAATGCCGGTATAGCCACTGGCCTGAATCCGCTCTTTCAACCCTTTTACATCAACAAGGCCGGCGCCTGGGTGACCGTGTTTCAAGGTCGCATTCTCGCAGATAATATCCTTCAGGTGAACATAACCCACCCGGGGCAGAAACCAGTCCAGGGCCTCTTCCGGTTTGGTATTGGCATAAAGCCAGTTAGCAGTGTCATAGGTTAAAGCCAGTTCAGGCAATACAGCAAAGAGTTCTTTAAAGATCTGCGGGTTGCCTTTGGCGGCATCAGGCCCGTTTTCCACAGCAAGCACAATCCCCAGCGCTTGAGCCGACGCCAGCACCGGTTTCATGGCTGCCGCCCACCAGTCGGTCTGCACAAAGCCTGCATCATACGCGCCACCGGCAACATTAAACCGCAAAACCTTGGCGCCAAGGCGATCGGCAAGCTGCAGAGCGGACTGCAGTGCTTCGATTGCCTGCAGCGTTTCGGCCTGGGTTCCGGCCAGCAAGGCCTCATTCGAAGCATAGGTACACACCATGCCATACTGCCGTAAGACTTCTCTGATTAACGGCACCTCTTCCTCAAGATTTTGCCAGTAGGGGCGGAATTCAACCCCGGCGCAGCCGGCCTCGCGGGCCAGCAGGATTAATTCTGCCTGCCGCATACCTGATTTTAGTTCCTTATCCCAGGTTGCAGCACTGATAATGAGCGTCATTGATATTACCTCCGTCAGTTATTCACAAATTAGACCTTCAGCACCGTAAAGAACAGCCAGCTTAATATCGAACCGACAACAGCCATTGCAAAACCCCAGATGAGCATGCTGCGGAACAGTTTCTGTTTATCCGCTTTCGGACCGGCAGCGCCAATAAGCAGGGCGCCGGTTGTGGACAACGGGCTGACATCAACCAGGTGACCGGCCAATATGATACTGTAAATAATAGCCAGCGGATCGCCACCGCCCATTTTAGCAACAAGATCAGGCACCAGGGGAATGAAAGCCGGCATAATAACACCGGAGGTGCTGGCATAAGCCGAAATAACGGCGGCAACAAAACCAACCACCAGCGTCGCGGTGTTCGGGGTGGAAAACTCAGCAATAATGTTGGAGAACAACTCCATGCCGCCAACATTTTTCATCAGGCCGACAAGTACGGTTACCCCGCAGACCATCAGGATTGTATTCCAGGGCATGCTTTTTACGGCCTGATTCTCATCGCCGGCATTAAGAATTGTCAAAATAGCGCCAATCGTAAACCCGGTGAGACCAACATCAAATTTGAATCCTAAAGCCAATACCATGAGCACACCAATACCGGTAAGGGTCATGAGCTGTTGTTTGGTGAAAGCGTCAACCCTGATATTAGCAAGGGCGCTGGCATTGCCCTGACCTGCAGCCCCTTGTTTCCACAGCTTAAGACCGCCAAACATTACATAAGCCAGCATAGCTACGGCAAAATGGCCCAGGAAGGTATTAAAAAATACCGGGAAAGCGATACCGGTAAAGCCCAGGTCAGCTGACAGGCCGTTGGCGATGACACCGGCCGGCGCAATGGGCGACAGCGCACCGGCCTGACCGCCGTTACCAACCATCAGCGCCATAAGGAAGGGCGATATGCCAACTTCTTCAGCCAGCAGCATGGCTGCCGGCGCCATAAGAGCAATGATGGAAATATGGCCCGGACCGATAGCCGACAAGGCAAAGGCCACAAAGAATAAAACAATAGGCAGAAGGGCGACATTTCCACGCACTGCTTTAACAGCATACTTGGTAATTTTGTCAATGGTGCCGTTGACCTGGGCAATACCAAACAAATAGGTCACCCCGGCCAACGTCATAAACAAGCCGAGCGGAAAGCCGGCAATAATCTTATCCGGCTTAATACCGCCCATAACATGACCGACAATAAACGCCAGACCAATGGCCATAATACCAATGTTCTTGGGTGAAATGCAGCTAACGATGATAGCAATGAGCAATGCTACTAATGACAATACAGATACATCCACTATTTAACCCTCCATTATTTATATTGCTACAATCCTCAGGAAATATTTTTCTTGGTTTTGCCGCCGTCCTGCTTAGCGGCATAAGACTGGGCCAGCAGTTCAATCGTGTGCATTACATTTTGCTCCTGTTGATTTTGCACCAGACCGTCAATGAGATGCATCCGGCAGGAACCGCAGCCGGTAACAACCATATCGGCGCCGGTCTGGGCGATGTCGGCTACTTTATTGTCATTGATTCCCCGGGATATATCATAGTAGCCAAGATTAAAACTTCCCCCTGAGCCGCAGCAGCGGCCCGGTTCCTTCATCTCCGAGATTGTAACACCGGGAATTGCTGACAGCAACTGGCGAACCTGTTTGGTTACCCCCATGCCTCTGGCCCCCAGATGGCAGGGATCATGGATAGTAATGTGGGCGTTCACTTCCCCTAAATCCTTATTATTAATCGGCCTGATTTCCGTCAGATATTCGGCAATATCATAGGTTTTCCTGGCTATAGCCTCCAGCTTCTTCACATATACCGGATCATCGGCCAACAGGCGCTGATACTCGTGGCGCCAGGCGCTGCCGCAGGACCCGCAGACCGTAATCACGGCATCTACTGTTACCTCGGAAAAGATATCAATATTATGCCTGGCCAGCAGGCGGCCGTCTTCAGCGTCACCGGCGGTAAAGACCGGATAGCCGCAGCAATGCTGCTTTTTAGGCAGTACAACCTCGATGTGATTGGCAACCAATACATCAATTGCCGCTTTGCCTGAACCGGTATAGATATAATTAGCCATACAGCCTGTGAAAAAGGCTACCCTTGCCTGGGGCTGATTTACCTTAATAACCTCAGGATACTGTTTGCGGAGTGATTTACTGGCAAACGGCGGAATAACCCGGCGTCTGGCCAGTCCCGGCATCGGAAACCGTGAAATAGCGCCAAGCCGTTTTCCCGGCAGGCGCTTGATGCCAAAATCCTGACCAAGCGAAGCCATACTCAGGCAAAAGTCGAAAACCTGCCGGTTTTTGAGTACAGAAAACACGGCTTTTTTAACAGGCGAAAGCCCCTTCCTCTGGGCCATAAGTTCACGCCCGGCCAGAATCAGCTCATCGGCGGCCACCCCGCTGGGGCACTGGGAACCACAGGTCTTGCACAATAAACACTTGCTCAGCATCCCCTGCAGTTCTTCCTCCGGCACTTCTTTGCCCTCAAGGAAACTCCGCAGCAGTGCCAGCTTCCCCCGGGCAACGCCCGACTCTACGCTGATTTCCTGGAACACAGGACACGCCGACCGGCATTGGCCGCAGCGCACACATTGGTTGACAAGCTTGCGTAATGCATCCGCGTTCATATGTTTCACCTCCTTTTTATAGTCCCATCTTACCGGGGTTTAAAATATTGTTGGGGTCAAGGGCCTTTTTGATTATCCGCATGACAGCAAGGGCCGGACCATGCTCTCTCTCCATATACTTGGCTCTGACAATACCGACTCCGTGCTCGCCGGTAACTGTGCCATGCAGCCGCAGAGCCATTTCATGGATTTCATCACCGACTTTCTTCACCCTTTCAATTTCTTCCGGGCTGTCCAGGTCGATAACCGGCGCCGAGTGGAAATTACCATCAGCCACATGACCATAGGTTACAATAATCGTGTTGTATTTTTCACCAATTTCCTGAATGCCCTCCAGCGCTGCGCCGACATTAGTTATCGGCACACAAATGTCCTCGCCGATATATACCCTGGTAGCTCCGGGGCGCACCCGGCCGCTGGCGGCACCGACAACACTGCGGGCTTCCCACAGGGTTTTTACCTGCGCCGGCTCATCAGTCCAGTTTACTTCGATAGCAATCGATTTACATACCGCGGCGATTTTCTGGGCCTGATACGTAACTCCCGGCGGCGGGCCATCGACCTCAAAAAACAGTACGGCAGCGGCGTCTGACGGCAGCTTGATCGACGGTTTGTATAAAGTAGCGGCCTTAATTGCCGACTTATCAAGAATTTCGATGGCCGAAGGGACAATCTTATTGCGGAATACCTCGACCACCGCCTTCCCGGCATCGCCCAGCTTAGCAAAAGAGGCCACTGCAATCCCTTTCTTCTCCGGCAATGGCATAATTTTCAAACGGGCCTTGGTAATAAGCCCCAGGGTGCCTTCTGCACCGACAAACAATTTCGTCAGTTCATAGCCGGAGGCTGTTTTGAGCGACCGGCAATTCATGCCGCCGGTAGTAATCACCTGGCCGTCAGCCATCACCACCTCCAGCCCCAGGACATACTCGCGGGTCGTACCATACTTCATAGCCCGCATCCCGCTGGCATTGTAGGAAATCATACCGCCGATTGTGGCCATCTTGGTGCTGCCGGGATCGGGGGGAAAGGAAAACCCAAGGGCAGCCAGCTTCTGATTGAGCTCGGCGTGGACAACACCGGTTTCAACAATCACCTGCAGGTTGTCGGTATCGATCTCAACAATGCGGTTAAGGGCCGACAGGTCAATAACAAGGCCACCGCCAGTGGTGACCGAACCGCCACATTGCCCGGTTCCTGCCCCTCTGGCAGTAACAGCGATATTATGCTCATTGCAATACTTTAACACCGGGGAAACATCGGCTGCGTTTTTTGGTGTGAAAACGGCAGCAGGCATATACTTATGCAACTGGGAATCCAAAGAGGAATCATAGGCATAACACATCAGGTCAGCCTGGTCGGTACAGATTCTGTCCTGTCCGGCAATTTTTATTAGTTGCTCAATATGACTTTTGTTCAAAGCAGCTACCTCCCGTTTTAGTTAGAAAAGTCTTTCATTATTCTGTAACGCAAATCTCATGCCAACTATTGTCCTGGTATAAAAAACCATTTACTGCACCTAAAAACTATGATAAATTCTGAACGTACACCTATTTGGTCCGGCAAACGGCCAACAGCAAAAAAGGGAAACCGTTTCAAATGAAACAGTTTCCCTTTTCACCAATTGATACATTAGTGTCTTGGCCATATTATATTTAGTTTTAGGGCGAGGCAAAATGGCAAAGGGCAAGGAAGCACCGACGACGCATACTGGAAGGGGTCTGCTAGGAGGGGCTGACGCCGCCATTGGCCATTTTGGCCGTCATCAAACTAAAAAGATAATGTGGTCATGACACTAGGGCATATTTTTAAGCTTGCGCCACAGAGTCGCCCTGCCGATCCCAAGCAATTCAGCCGCTTTTTGCTTGTTGCCCCCGGTTTTGGCTAATGCCTCTCTGATGTCTGCTTCCTCAACAGCACGCGCGGCCGGACTCACTTCGCCAGGCAGCGGCTGGCGCAAGCGGTATTTTAGCACCCTTTTCACGTCGCTTTCGGAAATAGTGGCAGCGGCAGCCCGGGCCGACAGCCTGCCGATAATATTATGCAATTCGCGAATATTCCCCGGCCAGTCGTACTGCTGCAGCTGCTGCAAACCTGCCGGGGCAATCCCCTCGACTGAGGTACGGTATTTGGCGTTAAACTCAGCAATAAACAGCTGCACAAAAGCTTCGATATCCTCCTTGCGTTCCCGCAGGGCCGGAATCTCGACCGTCAGGACATCCAGCCGGTAATACAGGTCCTCCCGAAACTTCCCCTTCTGCACCATCTCGTGCAAATCCCGGTTGGTAGCTGCAATCACGCGGATATCAATCGGCGTTACCCGCTCATCGCCCAGCCGGTAGACCTCATGCTCCTGCAATACCCTGAGCAGCCGGGCCTGCAGATTTTCCGACATCTCGCCGATTTCATCCAAAAATATCGTGCCGCCGTGAGCCTGTTCAAACAAACCGATTTTCCCGCCTTTCTTGGCGCCGGTAAAGGCACCCTCGGTATAACCGAACAGCTCACTTTCCAAAATATTCTCAGGGATAGCGGCGCAGTTGACAACCACAAAGGGACCGCTTTTCCGGCTGCTGGCCAGATGAATAGCATGAGCAAAATATTCTTTGCCGACCCCGGTCTCGCCTAACACCAGCACCGTCGCATCATACTTGGCAAAATGTTTGGCATCGGCAATGGCCGTAAGCATGGCCGGCGAGGCAGACTTAATGTCAAAAAAATTGTATTTGGCCACCCGGCCCCGGCGCGCCAGCTCTTCTCTTGTTTTTCGCTCCACCGCCTGAAAATGCCGCAGTTCCTGGAGGGTAGCCACACCGCCAATAACTTCACCATTGGAAATAATCGATTGGTAATTGGCTACCACCTCCACCCCGGGGGCAAATTTTTCGATAACGCCAAACTGCCGGTCCCCGGCATTCATACATTGGCGCAGCCGGGCAATCAGATTCTCCCGGGCGGCACTGTCCGCCCGGGCCAGGCTGAGTATCCGCTCAGCCTCACTGTTTACGGCGGTAATGCCTGCTTCTTTATTAATCGCTAAAATGCCGTAATCGACGGAATTAATAATGGTTGCAATCTGCTGCACGTTGGCATCCCGTAAACGTTCAACCGCCAACAGGTGCCTGGCCGTCATAAAAGCCCGGTTTAGGGCCTCCTGTCCTGAACTGATAACAACACCGCACAGCCCCCGGGCAGTAGCCTGCTGTCCCACGGCCTGATTGCCGACAATACAGACTGCCCCGGCGGCGGCGGCCCGCTCGATCCCCAGGGTATAGTCCTGATAATTGTCGATAATCACTTTCAGGCTTTTCTCAGCAATACCAAGAATCTCCTCAATGCTGGCAACCCCCTCAATAATAGCCCGGGAATCGACGATAGCTATCGGTTGGGCGGCTTTCCGCGCCTCAAGGTAAGCCCGCAGAATATCATAACCGCTAAACTCGACCTCAACCAGGGGGATGTGGGGCATATTCTCCGAAATCATGTGATGGGTAAACCCCCGGCTAATGAGCACCCGCGCCCCGTTTTCCACCGCCGCCCTGGCCGCCTTAACGCCTTCATTAAGCCGGGCGGCAACAATCGTAATATCATTCGGCTGGGCTGTCATCCTTACCGCCAAAGCCGCCGCCTCACGGCTGGGGGAAACAAATACGATATCTGACATGTAACCCTTCTCCTGCTGTTTCTAAATAACCCGGCTGGGCTGTTATGCATTATACCCATACCGGAAGCATTTTAATTTTCCCTATTATGACCAGGCCATGCAACCGCTTACCCTGATTATATCTCTATTTCGATTCCTGCTGCCGCTTTCCTCTAAATAAACCACCAATAGAAATTATCCTATTGGCAGCCGCAACGTCCAATATACGGTATAATAATATTAGGCTGTACAAAGGAGCGTGACAGTATGGCAAGTGAAATGGAATTACTCCAGACTATCCTCACGGAAATTACAGTCCTCTCACCAAAAAGCGACTTGTCAGCTATGCCGCCAAGTCGCTTTTCATAGAGTTATTCATATCGCAGGGCATCAATCGGATTTAGCAGCGCTGCTTTGCGCGCCGGATACAAGCCAAAGAACAGGCCGATACCCACGGAAAAGGCGAATGAAACCAGAATGGGCAGAGGAGTGATAACGGTATTCCAGCCGGCAAAAGAAGAAATCAGATAGGAGCTGCCGATACCGAAAGCAATACCAATGGCGCCGCCGATTACGCCGATAACAACCGCTTCGATCAGGAACTGCATCAGGATATTGGCATACCTGGCCCCCAGGGCTTTGCGGATTCCGATCTCCCGGGTCCGCTCAGTCACAGATACAAGCATAATATTCATAATGCCGATACCGCCAACCAGCAGGGAAATAGCGGCGATGCTGCCAAGCAGCATGGTGATGGTGGCAGTTGTTTCCTGGGCTGTCGCCATCACACTGGCCAGATTGCGCACCGTGAAATCATCTGCTTTGTCACCGGTAATGCCATGGCGTGACCGCAGCAAAGTGGTGATGCCATCCTGAACATCATTGACGACCTCAGAGTTGGCGGCCTGCACACTAATTGTCTGCACATAATCAATTCCCATCATGCGCTCCTGGGCTGTGGTTATGGGGACAACCACCAGATCATCCTGATCCTGTCCGCCTGCGGACTGGCCTTTGCTGTCCAGGATACCAATGACAGTAAAAGGAGCATTGCCAATACGAACCTGTTGCCCCACCGGGTTTATGCTGCTGTCAAACAAGTTGCCGGCTACCGTTGAGCCGAGGACGGCAACCCGGTTTCTGCTCTCAATATCATCATCAGTAATAAAGCTGCCGCTTTGCACACTTAAATTCCGGACCTCCATAAACTCAGGGGTTGTGCCCTGTATACTTGTCGTCCAGTTCATATTGCCGGCAACAAGCTGATACTGCTTGCCCACACTGGGAGCCACAGCTCCGATGCCGTCTACCTCCCGGGCCATGGCCTGGGCATCTTTCAGCGTCAGGGTGATATTGGTCCCCGCTGCCTGCCTTACACCGGAAGTGGAGGCCGCCCCCGGGGTAACAATGATCAGATTACTGCCCAGACTGGCAATCGAGGTTTGCACTTTATCCCGCACGCCCATACCGATGGAAACCATGGCAATCACCGCGCCAACCCCGATAATAATACCGAGCATGGTAAGGATTGACCGGAGCTTGTTGGAGACTAATGCATCTAAGGCGATTTTCACACTTTCCCAAAACACATTACTCATCCCTTTCTGTGTCCCGGACAATAAGCCCGTCGCGGACATGAATCACCCGTTTGGCATGGGCGGCAATATCCGGTTCGTGGGTTACGAGGATAATTGTCCGGCCGGCCTGATTAAGGTTCTTGAATATTTCCATTACCTCGTTGCCGGACTTAGTGTCCAAGGCCCCTGTCGGTTCATCGGCCATAATAATCGTCGGCTCGTTAACCAGCGCCCTGGCTATGGCAACCCGCTGGCGCTGCCCGCCGGACAATTCGTTCGGCACATGATCCATTCTGTTCTCCAGCCCCACCGCAGCCAGGGCCGCCGCGGCCCGCCGCTTGCGTTCTTTTAGCTCGACACCGGCATAAACAAGCGGCAGGGCTACATTATCGAGGGCTGTAATCCGTGGCAGCAGATTAAAGTTTTGAAAAACGAAGCCTATTTTTTTATTGCGTGTTAATGCCAGTTCGTCGTCAGTTAAGGTCGACACCTCCTGACCGTCCAGCAGGTAGGAACCACTGCTGGGGCGGTCCAGGCAGCCCAGAATGTTCATTAAAGTCGACTTACCCGAGCCCGACGGCCCCATAATGGCGGTAAATTCACCGGCACCGATGGTCAGCGTGACTCCCGCCAAGGCCGCAACCTGCGTGTCACCCATCTGATAGATCTTTTTGACATCAGACAATGCTATTGTCATATATTAGCCCCCTTATACACCACATCCCTGCCTAGAACATCCGGCGGCCGCCGCCCGGGCCGCCCAGACCACCTGAGCTGCCTGTTTGGCTCTGGGTTTTGGGCTGGGCAACGATAACTCTGTCGCCCTCGTTAAGCCCGCTTGTAATCTCAACGCGGTCATCACCGGTAGTGCCGGTAGTGATAGGGACATTGCTGGTTTGTCCGTTTGCGCCGGCAACAACGACATACTTACCGGTTTTATCTGTCCGTATGGCCGCAAGCGGCAGGGTCAGCACATTCTGACTTTGGCTGATAGTAACAGTTACCCTGGCCACCATCCCCGGGTTGAGCAGGTTCTCGGCATTATTAACATCAATTGTCACCGGATAATAAGTAACATTCTGTTCCACCGTAGGCTTCCGGGAAATCGTAGTGACCGTACCGGTAAACTCCTTGCCAGGGTAGGCGTCAACCGTAAACACCACCTGCTGGTCCAGCTTGATCTTGCCGATATCTGTTTGGTCCACATCGGCTTGAATCTGCATGGTGGACATATCGGCCACGGTTAATATGACGGTGGGATTATTGACGCCCTGCGCCACCAGCTCACCGGCGGAAAGCGGTTTGCCGATAACCATGCCGTCAATGGGCGCAGCGATAACTGTATCATTTAATTTAGACATGACTTCCGTATAATTGGCCTTGGCAATATTATAATCCATGCTGGCGTTATCAAGCTCTTCGTTGGACGTGCCGCCAATCGTGTTAAGTCTCGCCGTTCTTTGGTACTTAACAGCAGCATTATCCAGTTTTTCCTTGGCCTGGGTGACCTGAGCCTGCAGGCCGGTGTCCTCTAAAATCACCAACACCTGCCCGGCTGTTACCAGTTCATTTTCTTTGACCTTAACCTCTTTGAGCTGGGCCGTAATTTTCGAACTGATATCCACCATGTTTACTGGCTGAATTGTACCGGTTGCGGCTACAACCGAGCTGATATCACGCCGTTCCACCCGGACAGACTGCTGCGGTACGGCCGACGTTGCCGTATTTTTACTATACAAGTAATAGCCGCCGGCCCCCACCGCAGCTAGAACAAAAATACCAATCCATAAGCGTTTCGCATTTGCTTTCAACCACAGGTTCTGCATTATTCTACCTCCACCATTTATCTACTCGGCCTGCAAGCCTATCGCTTTATCCAGACTGGCTTTGTTTACATTGTAGTCATAGAGGGCCTGGACATGATTCGTCATAGCCTGATTAAGCGCCAGCTGCGCATCAAGGACATCCAGGTTGGTGCCGACACCGGCCCGGTAGGTCTCCTGGGCAATATACAAATCCTCTTTGGCCTTATTGGCAGCCACTTCGGTGGTTTGCAGACGTTTTTCCGCTTCTCTCATACTAAGGTAGCTTTGACGCACCTCCTGCTCAACCGCATCCTCGGTTTGCTCAGACTGCAACTTGGCCTTATTCAGGGCAGCCTGCGCCTGATTAATCTTCGACTTGGTCACACCGGCGTCAAAAATATTCCAGCTGGCCGAAGCCCCGATCGACCAGTTCTGATCATCATTGGGCAGCAGCGTGTCATCCCAGCCGGTGGAAGCCGACAGCGAAACAGACGGCCGCTTATTGCTTTCGGCAATTGTAATGCCCTTGGCAGCACTGTCAACACTTATTTTCGCCTGGGCAATCTCGGGCCGGTTCTCCCTGGCCTGGGAAATTGCCTCCGCCAGAGTCCGGGCATCGGTCTCGTAATTCAGCTCGCCCGCCAGCCGGATTTCCGTATCGCCATCCATATTCATGGTGTTAAGTAAACTGGACACAGCCAACTCATACTGGTTTTGTGCTTTTATCAGATTTTGTTCCGCGTTGGCAAGCTCCACTTCCGACCGCAGCACCTCCGACTTGGCCACAACCCCGGCCTCGTATTTGGCCTGAACGATCGCTAAATGAGTTTGCAGATTACTGACACTTTCTTCATTGACCGCAACCATATTCTGCGCTTCCAGGACACTGTAGTAACCGGTTGTAGTCTCTTGCTTTAATTGCTGTCTTGCTTTGAGCACATCCAAATCGGCAGTCATAACGCCAAGCTTGGCCTGATCAATCTGGGCCTCTGTCTGACCGCCGCTATAGAGCTGCCAGTTCATGCTTATACTGTTGCTGAAACTATCCTGCTCCTGGCTTTGGCCCTGCCCCTGATAGCTATAGCGGCTGCCCAGGGAAACACTTGGCTTTTTCCCGGCTTTAGCCGTATCAACCTCCCATACGGAACGCGCCCTGTCTTCGGCAGCGATCTGGATTGACGGGTTATTTTTCAGGGCAATATCAACACTTTGTTCTAAAGTAAGCTCCACAGGAGCAGCGAAGACAAATGTGTTCTGCAAGAAAAGTAAACCGGCGGTAAGTAATACAGCCTTATTTTTAAAGCATGGCATGATATTGTTGCCTCCTAAGTAATTTAATCAAATATTATTCTAATCATTTTCTTTTTGAATTTCCTTAGATTTAATCCGGCTAAGCCGGGAAACACAGGCAAAAACAAAAAAAATTCCTACTAAGCATTATAACTTTTAGATCTCCTTAAATAAACATAAATATAAAACAAAACACTTGCTCCCGGCAAGTGCTTTGTTTTCCTACTCATTATTCTCAATTAGGGCGCCGGCTGCCGAGCCATGGTAATGCGGGGCTAGCGGGCCGAGGTTGCCGTCAGTATCAAATTGCAGGGGATAAGGGGCGCCAACTACTTCAATAGCCGGTTGCAGCAACGCCGCCGGCAGCAGTGACTCTGATATTTCAATCAGACCCAACTCCAACGTTGTTTTTATCCGGATCACCTTTTCGGAGCCTGCGGCCACACAGGTGCAGGTCCTGAGAGCCGCCGCAATCGCCTCCTGGTCTGTCGCCAGCGTCAGCGGCACTTTTACAAAGTCCAGCACCATTTTCGACGTTAAGGCATTCATATAGCCTTTGGCATAATCAATTTTTTCCACCAACCGCCTGGTCGTAATATCGGCCATGCCGATTCCCAGCGCATTGCCCTGGGTTTCCGGCGTGAGATCCAGTATAGCCAGCCGCTGATAGACCGGTCCCCCCTTCATGGCAGTGGCATAGCGGCCGGTAATATTGGGGTCGGCGCCGTCACCGCTGATATTTTTGCCAATCTGGTCGATAATCAGGACATCAAACCGGTCCAACAAGAGCTTGGGCATCAGTTCCCGCGCCTTAATCAGCAGGGCTTTGTCTCTCTCAATCATACTGCCGGCCGGCACCGCTTCAATAATCGCCGGCTGTTCATACGCATTTTCCACAATCGCGAACCCGAACAAAAGCGGCGCCTTCTTGGCTATAGCCTGGAAACATTCCAGCAGCAGCGGTCCGAACCTGTCAATAACAAACTGAGAATGCAGTGCCTCCGCCCCTTGCTGTTTGCCGCCGCCGATTGTCATCATCTTAATTAAGCCGCTTTCATGGGCAAAGCGAAAAGCCGTATGGGGCTTTACCCGGGCAACCGGGATGATTCCGTCGGCATAATAGGCGTTGCGGTCAAAATAAATCGTAGATCCGGCCGAGGCTGTGCCAACAGCTACCGTTTCCATGGAGGAAATAATCGGGGCCCCCACTGTGGCTTCCGTGATCCCCAGGCTATGCAATACTTCCACTTGCCCTGCGGCAGTTGCCCCGCCATGGCTGCCCATGGCCGGAACAAGGAAAGGCACTGCTCCCAACTTTTTCAGTTCCTGTACCAAAGCAGCAATAATCTCATCAATCCTGGCAATGCCCCGGCTGCCGGCCAGAATGGCGATCCGCGATCCCGGCCTGACTAAGCGGGCAATCTCCTCCCTGCTTACCTGGCCGGCAACCTCCGCCTGGACATCCTGCACCTGCAGGGCGGCAAACTTCTGCCGCACGGTGACCATCCGGGGAAATGGGGTAGCCAGCAAATTGCCAAACATCAACCATCATCCCTCCCGTTTAGTAATCACTCCCAGCAATCGCCAGGCAACTGAACGGCAAATTTCCCGCCGCTGATCTCCAGCTCTGCCCCGGTAACATAACTGGCGGCATCAGAAGCCAGAAAAACAATACCGGCGGCAACCTCTTGCGCGGCCCCCGCCCGCCGGAGGGCGATCTGGCCGATTGTGTCCGGGCCCTGCTCAGCCAGACGCCTGGTGTTCATCTGCGTGTCGATTACGCCGGGTATATAGCCGTTGACCCGGATATGGCTGGGTGCAAGCTCGGCGGCCAGGGTCCGCGTCAAATTAGAAACAGCGGCCTTGGCGGCTCCATAGGCGCCGCTGCCGGCCGAGGGAATGACAGCGGCATAGGAGGAAGCATTTAAAATGACCCCGCCCCCGCCCTTAACCATATACTGAGCGGCCACCTGGGAACCAAGAAAAACCGATTTAAGATTGGTATTTAGCACCAGATCCCAGTCTTGCTCGGACATCTCAATCAGCCTGGCCTTGGCGGCAATCCCGGCATTATTGACCCATATGTCAATTTTACCGTAATGCTCATACACGGCCTGCGCAAAAGCTTTGATCTCCTGCTGCCGGGAAACATCAGCCGGCTGAATGTAAATCTCGTACCCCTGGGCAGCCATATTCATTTTTAGCTGTTCCAGTTTGTCCCGGCTGCGGCCGCAAACCGCGACCCTGCAATTTTCCTGCAGAAAGGCCAGGACGCAGGCTGCACCGATCCCTGCCGCCCCGCCTGTAATGACCGCTACTTTCCCTGCCAGGTTTAAATCCATACTCCCCAACCTCCCCTTGTAGTCTGACTGATAGTGAAAAGGCTGTGAGATTTCCCACAGCCTTTCCCCGCGTTAAGCCTTTATGCCAGGCGATTTCAAAGATTCTGCCGATGTTTCCTTTTTGGGAATCAACAGCACGGAAATAGTGCCCAAAATCGCAAAAGAGGCTAAGAAGTACATACCGAAGTTCGTGGAACCAGTCATGTCTTTCAGGAACCCGACCATATAGGGGCCGAAGAAGCCACCCAGGTTGCCGACCGAGTTGATAATAGCGATGCCGACTGCGGCCGTCGCTTCCGACAAATACATGTTCGGCAGGGACCAGAAAGTACCGACAAACGAGTAAATAGCAGCCTGACTTAAACATAACAGCAGCATGGACACCACCAGATTACTGGTCATGGTCAAACCGATTAGCCCGAAAAATGCCAGTCCGATCGGCAGAGCCGTATGATACCGGCGCTCCTGTGTGGCATCAGAACGTCTGGCAACATACACCATCGCGACAATAGCGCACATATAAGGGATTGTGGAGATCAGGCCAATACTTGACAAGCTCATAGCCTGCGCCAGGTTTTTCAGGATTTGCGGCATCCACATGCCCAGGCCATAGAGGGCCAGCACATAACACAGATAGCAGAAGGACAGATGCCATACACGGCTGTTTTTAAATACTTCCCACTTATTGGCAACTTTAACTTTCAATTGCTTGGCCACATGCTCGCGCTCCAACTCGGCCAGCAGCCATTGCTTTTCTTCCGCGGTCAGGAACTTGGCCTGATCAGGCCGGTCCACCATGGTAAACAGGGTGACAAAACCCAGGATGACTGCCGGGAGTCCTTCCAGGATGAACATCCAGCGCCAGCCGGCCATCCCCATCCAGGATATATTCTCCATGATCCAGGACGATATGGGACCAACGATGATATTGGCCAGCGCCATCCCGCACATAAACAGCGACATGGTTTTGGCAAAATGCTTCGTTGGAAACCAGAAGGTAAAATACAGGATAATACAAGGATAAAATCCGGCTTCCGCGGCGCCAAGCAGCCCCCGGAGGATAGCAACATGGGTTGCGTTCTGGGCCCAGGCCATGAAGACCGTCACCAGGCCCCAGCTGACAAGAATCCTGGCAATCCACTTCCGGGCGCCGACTTTGTGCATAATAACATTACTGGGAACCTCAAAAAAGAAATACGTTATAAAGAAAATGCCTGCCAGCATACCAAACATACTGGCACTGATCCCCAGGTCCTTGTTCATTTGCAGGGCGGCAAAACCGATATTAACCCGGTCTAGCATGGCCACAATATACAGCAGCATAACGTAGGGGACAAGATGCCACCGTATTTTGCTCATGAGCTGATTTTCGCGTTCTTCAGAAAATTTTACGGTTGTCAATCAACTACACCTCCATTTAATTTGCCTAACATGCGATTACTTTTACAGATAGTGTGTTTTCAAATATTCTGTTTTTTATAATTCTGCAAAATTCTTTAATAATCGCCCTCCTTCTACAATTTCTTCTAACAATTCTATCAATTCTAGCAATTTGGTTTATTACCTCCGGATTTTATTTACATCCATCATAAATTTATTGCCCACAACTGACCAGCATAGCTCACAGCCGTTCCGGACAGGGCAAATTCCGGGCAAGGGCCATCGCCCCCGGGCAATGGCCTGCTTGCCTACAATCGTGCTTACTGCTCTAACGCTGCTAAAAACTCCTTTTCCTCTGCCTCGCTCATCTTGTAGGTATGCTCGGCATCAACGGGGAACTGGCCCTTTCTTACCTCCTCGGTATATTCTTTAAATGCGTTTGTCAGCACTTCACCGACATTGGCATATTTTTTGACAAATTTCGGGGTAAAGTTATCGTACATCCCCACCATATCGGCGTAAATCAAGAGCTGGCCATGGGTATAAGAACCGGCGCCAATCCCCAGAATAGGAATGCCGGCCCGCTCGGTTATCGCCTTGCCCACTGCCGTCGGCACACCCTCGACCAGGATGCTGAAAGCACCGGCTGCTTCAATAACCTTGGCCTGGTCCACGATTTTCATAGCCGCAGCGGCACTGCGGCCCTGGGCTTTATAGCCGCCGATCTGACCCATAAATTGCGGCGTCAGGCCAATATGCCCCATGACTAAGATCCCGGCCTGCTGGATTGCCTTGACCCGGCTGGCAATCATTTCTCCGCCGCCTTCCAGCTTAATGCAGTCCACCAGGGCCTCTTTCACCAGCCGTCCCGCATTGGCGACAGCGTCCTCGTCCGATTTCTGATAAGACATATACGGCATATCGCCAACAATAAAGGTATTGGGAGCGCCGCGCCGCACAGCCTGGCAATGGCGGACCATATCATCCATTGTTACCGGAAACGTGGTGTCATAGCCAAGACTGACCATGCCCAGCGAATCGCCGACCAGAATCATGTCGACGCCGGCCTTTTCCTGCATTTTGGCTGTAAGATAGTCGTATGCTGTCAGATAGACTATTTTTTCTCCTTTTTCCACCATTTGTGCAAAGTCGTTAATCGTTTTTTTTGCCACTAATAGCACCGCCTTTTTTATTTTTATATAAATGATGCTGTCTGCTTAGATATCCAGGCCTGCTCCCTCGGTACAGGTACGGGCCAGTTTTTTATATAATTTGAGTAAAGGTGTGGCCTCCTTCACCGGGAACACCTTGGTCTGCTTCCGGGCTTCGAGTGCGGCCGCAACCTCGGCCGGGGTGGCCGGCTTGCCGTTCAGGCCGACAATATCCAGCGTCCGGGCCGCCACATCCATTTTGATTATGTCGTTGTCTTCAAGGTAAGCGATCGGGCCGCCTTCCATGCCTTCAGGCGCAATATGGCCTACTGCCGGCCCCCGGGTGGCCCCGGAAAAACGGCCGTCGGTGAACAGCGCCACACTGTTGGACAGCTCCGGCATATTCCACAGGGCCTCTGTTGTTCTTAACATCTCCGGCATACCCGAGCCTTTGGGTCCTTCAAAGCGGATAAAAATAGCCGTTTGGGGACCGATTTTCCCGCTCAGCAGGTCGGCGACCGCCGCTTCTTCGGAGTCGTAAACGCGCGCTGTGCCGGTAAAGTTGTGGATGGCCTCGTCAACCCCGGACAGCTTGATTACAGCACCTTCCGGCGCCAGGTTGCCTTTGAGGACTTTAATATTTCCCTGCGGTTTCACCGGGTCTTGCCGGGTTTTTACAATATCGCCGGCCGACAATTTATAATTCGTCAGATAGCTGTTCACTTCTCCAAACCAGCCTGCCATCTCCAGCTGCTCAAGGTTTTCCCCGACCGTCCTGCCGGTCACCGTCATGGCATCAAGATACAGTAAATCTTTGAGTTCCCGCATGATGGCCGGTACGCCGCCGGCATACCAGAACAGGTCGGTCGGCCAGTGTCCGCCTGTTTTCAGGCTGACCAGCACCGGGATTTCCCGGTTGATTGCGTCAAATTCCTGCTGCTCAATAGTAATTCCCACTTCCCGGGCAATCGCCGGCAAGTGCAGCAGCGCATTGGTTGATCCCCCCACAGCGGCATGAACCATCAAGGCATTGATAAAATTCTTTTTGCTGATAAACTGCCGGGGAATCACGGCATTTTTCACGTTTTCCGCAATCTGCCGTCCCGCCCGGCGGGCAAACCGGGTCAGATGGGTGGTATAGGCCGCCGCCAGGGCATTGCCAGGCAACGCCAGGCCCAGCGCCTCCGACATACACTGCATGGTGCTGGCTGTGCCGATAAACTGGCAGGCGCCGGCACTGGGACAACAGTTCCGGGAATAGTACATCAGCTCCTGTTCGCTGAGTTCGCCCTGGGTATATTTATCCCCCGCCCCATACAGAATCTCCGAGGACATATAATTCGGACCACTGAGCATGGAACCGCCGCAGACATGCAGGGTCGCCATGTCCAGACGCAGCATGGTCATTAATTGGGCCGGCACCGATTTATCACAGGAGGACATAAAGATACTGCCGTCATAAGGTGATGCCAGGGCATGGATCTCAAACATAAAGGACATGATCTCCCGGCTTGCCAGCGAATAGTTCATACCGTCATGGGCCATGGCAATACCGTCGCAGATATCGGTAACTGCATATACTGCCGGTTTGCCCTGCGCTTCATATACCCCGATCTTGGCCTCATCCGCCAGCGCGCCTAAATGGCTGCTGCCCGGATGGCTGTCACCATGAACGGTATCAATGAGAATCTGCATCTTGCCAAGATCCGCGTCATCCCATTGCATACCGGCCCGGAGACCGTCTCCCTGATAATTAACTGTCCGTAAATATTGACTGCGACTGCAACCACAACTCATTTAGCAATCCCCCTAGTCTCTTCGCTTTTATTTCTGCTTTATAGCAGTTCCAGTACTTTCTGCAAGGAATCCCGCCGGCCAAAGCCGCCGGCTTTAGTAATTAAATACAAGCCGCTGCAGCTGCCGCCAATGGCTTTGCCCACAGGCACACCGGGCAGCAGTTCCCGTTCCAGGTCAATAATCGCAACCTCCAGCAGCTGACAAATACTGGCTGCTGTGCCGCCGCCGGTTATGACCAGATTGCGCAGTCCATGTTTTCCGGCTGTTTCCCTGGCGATCCGGCCCAGCAGTGCCGTTACGACGGGTCCGTGTTTATGCACCTGGACGGACAGGCTTAAGGCATCCATGGCATTGCGGTTCTTAAGCAGGGTATCGGTGACAACCACCGGAATCCTGCCGCCGGCCAGCGCTGCCGCTATGGCGGCCATAACTCTGGCAAATTCCTCCTCTACCCGGCCTTCATAGATAACATCGGCGGCAATAGCAATCAACTCTGTGCCGGGATTACCCAATACCTCCGTAATCTGCTCGGCCGTAACCTGATTCAGGGTGCCGGCAATAATCATTGATCCTTCCCGCAGGCCCAAATGCTCCCGGTCTACAGCCTTCCAGGCAATTGGCAGATTGCCGGCCAAGCCGGCCGACCCTACCGCCAGGCAGGGAACAGGCAATTTGTTGACGGCGACAGCAATGACCCGCAAATCGGCATCAGTTACGGCATCTGCCGCAATTAACCGGATACCGGCGGTATGAAGACCAGCCATTTTCTGGGCAAGCTTTTCTTCCCCCTGCCGGACGTCATGCAGGCCGATAACAGCTACCGGCATGCCGGGGGCTGTTTTTACCACTGACGGGATATAACAGATTGGCACAGGCACGCTGCTGTCGCCCCACTCTTTAACAAGCTGCAGATAGCCATTTTCCACAACCCGGCCATGAGCGGGATAAGAAGGGGCTATAACCGCCAGGGGCAGGGACAGGGAATCCATCATTGCCTGTACCTCTTCGGCAATATTGCCCCGCAGGGTTGAGTCAATTTTTTTGTAAAAGCGCTGAAAACCAAGCGTACGCAACAATTCGCCGGCCTGATAAACACTCCTGTAGGCGGCTTCAGCCGGAATCGACCGCGAATTAGTACTGATCGCTATTATATCTGCGCTTTCCCATTGGTTCACTAAATTCGATTGATCCAATACTACCTGGGTTGTAAAACCAAACTTCCGGAATTGCACCCCCGCATCATTGGCCCCAACCAGGTTATCCGCAATGATTGCCAGCCGTTCCATGAACGTAATCTCCATCCTCTTTTCTATAATCTTAATATTGCATTTTTTATGCCAACCTGCGGAAAAAGCTGACTTTAGCCCTATCCGGCCAGTAATTGCAGGGTTATTTTCCAAATAGCCTTACTATTTTAAATTATACACATAACTATAATAATTGCAAAATGAAAGCCGGATAAAGCATTTTCCCTGCTTTATCCGACTATTTCTCCTTAAAACATTTGAGTTCATGTCGCTATTGCAAATTGAAATCAGTTCTTTCATTTTGCAATGTTTTTAATTTGCGCCAAATCGTTGTTGTACTAATACCTAAAACCTTGGCGGTTTGGTCCTGATTGCCTGTTTCCCGCAGAACCTGCAGGATAATCGCTCTTTCAATTTCTTCCATTGTGCCTTTCGGCACCTGCATAATCCCCTGATTCTGCCCGTCGCCCGCAATATCAAGCACCTGCCGCACGTCCTCGGCCGTTACGGTGTTGTCTTTTTTAAGAATCCGCAGCCGCTCAACAACCCCCTCCAGTTCCCTTACATTGCCCGGCCAGCGATAGCCGGACAGGATACTCATGGCCGGTGCGCCGAATTGCAGCGGCGCTTTGCCCAGCTTTGCCGCAATTTTTTTGCCGATACTTTCTACCAGACAGGGGATATCGTCTTTTCTCGCGGACAAGGGCAGCAGCTTTAGCTGCAGGATGCTCAGCCGGTGATACAGATCGCGGCGGAACAGCCCTTTTTCTATGAGTTCAGGCAAGTTTCGGTGTGTGGCGGCAATGATGCCCACATCGACGGGAATGACCTTATCACCGCCAATCCGCATAATCTCCCGCTGCTGTATGACCCTGAGCAGCCGGGCCTGCATGCCTAAGGAAATATCACCGATCTCGTCGAGAAAAATGGTTCCCTGATCAGCCTGTTCAAACAAGCCTTTCTTGCCGTTTTTACGGGCCCCGGTAAAAGCGCCGTATTCGTAGCCAAACAGCTCGCTTTCCAGCAGGCTTTCCGGCAGGGCGGCACAATTGACGGCAACAAAAGGCCCCTGGCAGCGCCGGCTGTAATTATGAATGCTTTGGGCAATAATCTCCTTGCCGGTCCCGGTTTCACCATGAATTAAGATGGTCGAATCTACACCGGCGTAACTTTTTGCGGCTTCCAAAGCAGCCAGCATGGCTGGATTGACGGTAATAAAATCGTCGAAATGGTAGCCGGCTTTACAGCCCCTTTCCCCCTGGGTCCTGCCGGTCTTGTCTTTATAAGGAAAAGGAGAATCGCTGATCGTTATCACGGCGCCAATTGTCTGCCCGCCGATGATCATCGGCACAATCCGGCAGGCAAAAGTCTGTTCCGCTCCATCAGTAATGGCGGTATTGCGGGTCTGCCCATACCGCAGGGTGTCGTCAAGATTTACCTCCCGCAAAATCCCGGCTGCCAGCTGCCCCACCAGCTGATCTTTCCCCTTTTTCAGCAGCTTTTCTGCCGTATCATTCATATAGGTAATCCGCTGCTGGCAATCGACAGCCACAATTCCTTCGCCCAAAAAGTCCATAATGGCTTTACACTGTTCCAGCTTCACCCGGTTGCCGCGGCCGGCAAACAACAGTTCCCGGGCATGCTGCACAGCTCTGAGCAGGGCTTCCCGGCCGATTGCAACCGGAAAACAGGGCACCCCGCCGGGAAGCGGCACCGGGCAAATGCCTTCCTTGCCGGCAATTGCCGGTGCTTCCGCCAGCACTGCTGCCACCCCGGCCAGTTCCGCCCCCTCGGTTGCCGTCAGCACCTTAAGGTTAATGCCTAGTGTGCCGGCAATAATCACTGCATTATTAATGATGGCTTCGCCCCAGACCCCGATATACTGCCCATCGGCAGCCGCAGGGGCTTGCTTGTCTGCCAGCCAGGCTTTTACCGCCTGCAGGCCTGCCAGGACATCCAACGCGCCTGGCTGCAGGGGAATGGTCGGCATGGTGACTGTGGTTTTTACTGCTTCAGCAAAGGGGGCATAGCAAATAAGCGCATCTGCCCCGATTTCATCAAGCTGCCGGGCAATGCCGATAACATCCTCTTTCGTAGCCAGCGCCACATGAATTTTCTCGCCCCATTCACTGAATAACGCCAGCGCCTGTAAAGTAAAATCATTATTGGGAGCAATCAATGCGATTTTATCTGCCTGCAAGGTCAGCCCCCCTTATTGTTGCTTGCAAAATTGATTCGGTCCGGCTATAGCTTGATAACTGCACCTTCGGCAGCAGAGCTTGCCAGTTTGGAGTATACCCCCAAATAGCCGCGGGTAAACTTCGCCGCCGGTCTTTGCCAGGCTTCCAGCCTGGTGCGGATCTCCTCGTCTGGCAGGTGCAGCTGCAGGTTCCCTGCGGGAATATCGATCGTAATCCGGTCCCCGTCCCTGACAGCGGCCAAAGGCCCGCCCTCAGCGGCCTCCGGTGAAATGTGTCCGACAAAGCAGCCGTTATTCGTGCCGGAAAAACGCCCGTCCGTAATCAGCGCCGTCTTTTTCGCCAGACCCATACCGTACAAATATTTCATAGCCTTATACATTTCGCGCATGCCGGGACCGCCTTTAGGACCTTCATAGCGGATAACGACAACATCGCCTGCCTTGATATCGCCCTTGAGGATTGCCGCCTCGGCTGCCTCCTCGCAGTCAAAGACCCTGGCCCTGCCTGTAAATACATGCATCTCCGGCGCAATCGCCGCCGGCTTGGTTACTGCCGTAGCGGGCGCCAGATTGCCCCGCAGGATGGCTAATCCCTTCTGCTGGCTGAACGGCTTGTCCAGGCTGCTGATGACATTGGCATCAGGCGGGTACTTAAACCGGTAGGCCTCGATATTCTGTCCGACCGTATTCCCGGTCACCGTGATACACTCCGCGTGCAGCAGTGAGCTGATCTCCCGCATCACCCGCGGAATCCCCCCCGCCCGGTGAAAATCCTCCATATCGTAACGGGAGGCAGGATTTACTTTGGCAATTTGCGGGGTTGACCGGCTGAGGCTGTCGTAAGCAGCCATCATTCTTTCCGCCGCTATCCCCAGCTCGGCCGCGACCGCCGAAAGGTGCAGCACCGCATTGGTTGAACCGCCTGTAGCCATTAACACCCGGACGGCATTTTCCAGGGACTGGTAGGTTATAATTTTTTCGGCGCTTAGCTGGCTGTTTACCAAGGCAACAATTGCCTTGCCGGTCTCTTCCCCCAGCCGCAGCCTGTCGGCATAGACCGCCGGCACCAGCGCGGCTCCCGGCAGGGACATCCCCAGCGCTTCCGCCATGCAGCACATCGTATTGGCAGTGCCGTAAAACGCACAGGAACCGCAGGTTGGACCACAAAGCTCCTCCAACTGCTCATAAGCCGCTTCGTCAATCTTATCACTTTTGAGCATCCCTAACGCTTCCGACATTGTCGTTAAATCAGACTTGCGGCCATCAAAGGCCACGCCGCCCAGCATCGGCCCGCCGGGCAGGAAGATGGCCGGAATTTTCAGCCTGGCTGCCGCCATCAGCATCCCCGGCACAATCTTGTCGCACGAGCCAAGCAGAACAATGCCGTCCAGGCGGTGGGCCTCTACCATTACTTCAATATCGTTGGCAATCAGGTCCCGCGACGGCAGGATATAGTGCATACCGGCATGCCCCTGGGCGGTGCCGTCGCAGGCGGCAATAACACCAAATTCGGCTACCGTGCCGCCGGCCCGGTAGATCCCTTTGCGGACATGCTCGGCAACCTGCCGCAGGTTGGCATGGCCGGGCACCAGCTCGTTCCAGGAGTTGGCGATGCCAATAACCGGCCGGTTCAGGTCATCATCAGAGTAACCCACAGATTTGAAAACACTCCGGTTAAAGCTCCAGTCGGGCTTGCGTAAAATGGTACTGCTCCGTTGTTCCATGGTGACTGCTCCCTTCATTACTTATTATACTGAAGTATTTCTTTGTTTGGCCAGTTCAATGGCAACATCAATAATTAAGTCCTCCTGCCCGCCAACGGTTTTGCGCCGCCCCAGCTCCATCAGGATATCCCGGGAATCAACACCGAAGCGTTCGGCGGCGCGGCGGCTGTGCAGCAGGAAACTGCCATAGGCGCCGGCATAGCCAATGGCCAGCGCATCGGTATTTACCGTTTGCGGCCGGTGCATCAGCTTTTCCACAACATCTTTGGCCAAATCCATTACCTTGTACAAATCAACCCCGGTTTGATACCCGGCTTTGTCCAGCACGGCTGTCAGCACCTCAAGCTGGGTATTGCCGGCCCCGGCTCCCAGCCCGCAAACCGAGGCATCAACCATTGTCGCGCCGGCCTCAATCGCGGCCAGCGTATTGCCGACCGCCAACCCCAGATTATTATGGGCATGAAAGCCAACCGGTATTGACAGTTCCCCGGCGACAAGACTGATTCTGGCGGCTACATCGGCCGGCAGCATCGCCCCGGCCGAATCAGTTACATACACAATATCAGCGCCATAACCGGCAAATAGCTTGGCCTGCTCCAGCACTTTGGCCGGCGGCGCCATATGGGACATCATCAAAAAGCCAATTGCCTCCAGACCATGGGCTTTGGCAAATTTGATGTGCTGTTCCCCCGTATCAGCCTCAGTGACATGAGTGGCAACCCGCACCGTTTTTACCCCATAGGCCATAGCCATTTCCAGATCTTCCACCGTGCCGATCCCCGGGATCAATAAAACAGCCAGCCTGGTTTTTTTCAACACCCGGGCAACAGCCTGATAATACTCAGTCTCATGGGCCCGGGAAAAACCATATTGAAAGGACGAGCCGCCCAGGCCGTCGCCATGGCCGACCTCAAGGCTGTCCACACCTGCTTCATCCAGCTTTGCCGCTACTATGGCCATCTCCGCGGGCGTTAACTGATGGCTTACGGCATGCATCCCGTCCCGTAACGTACTGTCTAACATGCGGATCGACTTCATTAGCTCGCCCCCTCCTGCTTTAATGCGGCGTAACGTTCGCCCACAGCCACGGCCGCAGCCGTGATAATATCCAGATTGCCCGAATATTTCGGCAGATAATCCCCGGCCCCTTCGACTTCAACCATCGTCACAACCCTTGCTCCGTCCGCATAAGGAGAAACCTTAAGCCGGTAACCGGGAACATATTGCTGCAGCCTGCTTACCATATCATTGACTGAATGGATAATTGCCTCAATCCGGCTGGAGTCACATTGGGTATAAATCGTGTTGCGCATTAAAATCGGCGGGTCGGCAGGGTTTAAAATAATCAGGGCTTTGCCGGCCTGGGCCCCGCCCACCTTAATCAAGGCATTCCGGGTAGTCTGGGTAAACTCGTCAATATTCTGCCGTGTGCCGGGCCCGGCACTGCGGCTGCTGATGGTAGCCACAATTTCTGCGTACTCCACCGGCGTAACCTGATTAATCGCATAAACAATCGGCACTGTCGCCTGGCCGCCGCAGGTCACCATATTGACATTGGCTTCTTTCAGCAGTTGGGCATCCATCCCCACCGCCGGCACGATATACGGCCCGACAGCCGCCGGCGTCATATCCACGGCAAAAATACCGGCCGCCTTCAGCAGCGGGGCATGGCGCAGATGAGGTGCGGCCCCGGTGGCATCAAACACAATATCCAGACCGCCAAAGGCCAGTACCCCGTCAATCCCGGCTGTAGTTGTGGCAATACCCGCCGCTGCCGCCATTTTCAAGCCCTGCGAATCCGGTACGATACCAGCCATCAGCACTAGCTCCAGCACGTTACTCTTCCTTAATTTCAACATTAGGTCAATACCAATGTTGCCTGGGCCAATAATGGCAGCCCGTAGTTTTTGTTGCGTCAACTTTCATCATCCTTCCGTACCATTTTCGTTTTGTTCTATATTATCAAACTGTGTTTTGATATCTAGGCATGTTTCAGAGCCATGACCAGTCTTATTACTGCTTATAGCCTAGACGAACAGAGATTTTCCCGGCAGTTTCCATTACCTTGGCGGCAATAGCAGGTATAGCCGTGTCCAATAGGCGGTGGGCCGGTCCGGAAAGGCTAATCGCGGCGATAATAGCGCCTGTGCTGTCTTTTACCGGGGCTGCAATACAGCGCAGGTCAAGTTCAAATTCTTCCAGGTCAAGCGCATATCCCTGCCCGCGCACCTGCCGGATCTGAGAGAGCAGTTCCGGCAGATCGGCGAGTGTATTCGGCGTATATTTCCGCAAGGTTTTACCGGCATATATCTTTTTAATCCGCTGCTCGTCAAGACCTGCCAGCAGTACCTTGCCGACGCCGGTGCAATACGCCGGGTTGCGGCCGCCGACCTGAGACCTGATGCCGATGGAGCGGGAACCGTCCACTTTATCGATATAGACTATCTCTTCGGCGGAAAGTATCGCCAGATGAACTGTTTCCTGATAGGTCAGGGACAGCTCTTTAAGGCAGGCTAAAGCAATTTCCCGCAAATCAAGATTGGCAATATAGGCCTGCCCCATTTCAAAGACCCTGATCCCCAGCGCGTATTTTCCGGTTTTCGGGTCCTGCTGCATATAGCCGCATTTCTCCAGAGTGGCAATCAGACCATGGGCGGTGCTTTTATGGATGCCAAGCCCTTTGCTGATCTCAGTCAGGCCGGCAACCCCCCGGCGGTCGGCAACATATTCCAATATTTTAACAGCCCGGAATACGGATTGAATCATTCTCTCACTGTCACTGCCAGCTTGTCCAGTCATAGCACCGCTCCTTTGTTTTATATTATCAAACACTGTTTGTATTTATTGGGAAAATCTTACTCTGATAGTGGATTTTCCTGCTGCCAGCCAAAATAAGCTACTTAATCTAGAGATGGTACTTTGCTGCCTGTCAGCGAACGTTAGAGAACGTCCGCTTGGATTAACAGCTGTTGAATCCTCTGCAGCTGCTGGCTTGTGATATCAGCTGCCGGCGCCTTGACTTTGGGAACAATCTGCACCCCCATCTGGGCAACAGCGCCTTTAATTGCAGCCACAAAGGGCTGGGTCACATCATACAGGTTCATCAACACCGATATTTTATTCTGCGCTGCCGCCACCCCTGTAAGATCACCGGCCGCATAGGCTTGCATCAGGCTGGCGAAAACCCGGGGGGCAACATTGGTCAAGCCGCCAAGAATACCGTCACCGCCGGCCATTAAATTGGGTATCAGATATTCATCAAAACCTGACAATACACAGAAATCAGGCCGTTCGGCCTTGACCGCCTGGATCAGCCGCCGGGTATGGCTGATATTATCCACCGTATCTTTGATCGCGACAATATGCTTAAACTCTGTGGCTAGACGCCGAACCAGCTCCGGCCCTAAATCCGCCGCCGTCCGGTCGGGAAAATTATAGAGCATGATCGGCAGGGCCGTGCTCCGGGCCACACTGGCATAATAACGGTAAATAGTCTCAGGCTCAAGCTTGAAATAATAAGGCGAGATAACCACCGCGCCGTCAGCGCCGGCCTGTTCGGCAAACCGGGTAAGCTCAATGACCTCCGCCTGTACGGTTCCTCCTGTCCCGACAAGTACCGGGACCCTTTTCGCCACTGTTTTAACCGCAAAGCGGATAAATTCCTCCTTTTCGGCCGTTGAGAGAGCAAAAAACTCGCCAATACTGCCAAGAAACAGCAGCCCGTTAATCCCCTGGTCAATCAATCGGTTAATCACCACTGCATTGCCGGGCAGGTCTAAATTGCCATTTTCATCAAAAATTGTAACAACAGGGGATAGTATTCCTCGGAACATGTCGTACCTCCATCCATTTTTCAGCGACCGCACGCTGCATCAGCCGCTTTGCCGCGTTGTCGCCGCCAGATTACTGGGTGATTGTTTGTAATGCTTCTTAAAAACACTGCTGAAATAACTCGCATCGCGAAAGCCCACCATCCGGGCCACCTCAGCCACCGTATACTTGCCGCTCAGCAATCTTTCCCTGGCCTTTTTCAGTCTGATTTTAGTCAGATAAGCGGCATAGCCTTCGCCGGCGTATTTTTTGAAACTCCGGCAGAAGTAGCCTGTGCTCATAAACAGCTTTTCCGCAAATTGCTCCAGCGTAAGGTCTTTATGATAATTATTATTTATATACTCAATGGCCCATTTTACCGACTGTTCGGCCTGATTCTGCTCAGCTGTGCAGGTATTGCTTTCCAGCTTATCAATCAGTTCGTATAAGCACTGTTCCAGTTCAGCGGCGGAAGAGGTTTTATTTAACTGGCTGATAAAATCCTGTCGGTACTGGCCGGCCTCCGCGGCGGAAATAAGATATTCCGCATATTTCGCAAGCATGGTATTGGCAATCTTAATAACAGCGGCATAAATATATTCGGGCTGGCAGACAGTCTGCATTGACGCACTCAAAAACTGCTGCAAAATTGCTTTCGCCTGATCAGCCCGGCGTTCCAGCAGGCAATCCTGGATTTGTTTTTGCACAGTCTCGCATGCGATATCAGTACGTCCGGCCATAGAACTGTCAGAAACCAAAAGGCCCTGCTGCTGCCAGAAAAGCCCCACCTCCCGCTTTTTCGCTGCATTGCGATAATCGCGGCCGATGCGCGCCGGCTCGCCGACCAGGCTTATCCCGGCGCAAAAGGTGATGTTATACTGCTGCTCCCATTCTTCCAGCTGCGTCTGCAGTCCACAGCGCTGCTCATTATCCCACTGGCCGAAAATAATCACTAATTCATGGCTAAAAGCGGTCACAATGGCATCATCGCCAAACCGGCAGGCACACTCCCGGTTAAGCCGTTCTTCCAGTCCGTCAATGGCCGGTGCATTATCGGCCGGCCAGTAGGAAGCGGAAATGATGGCGGCCGGATAAAAGTTTTCCTGTTTAGCCAGCCCCTGCAACAGAGGTAAGGCCGCCGGACTATCTTTATCATTTTTTAACAGCTCAAATAATTTTTGCTTGCAAACAACAGGCCTGTCTTTTGCTATTTGCCACTCCATACGCTGCAGCCGCTGGGCTGCCAGCCGCTGGCTGAGAACACTGGCAATACCTTTTTTGAGTGCCTCGGCCAGTTCAGCCGGCTTTATCGGCTTGAGCAAATAACCGGCTACCTGGGTCTGGACCGCCTGATGGGCATACTCAAATTGGCTGTAAGCCGTCAGGATATAGATTACCGTATCCCGGTATTTTTCTCTAATCTGTTTGGCCGCCTCCAGACCGTTAAGAAACGGCATATTGATATCCAGAATGACAAACTCCGGCTTATGCACTTCTGTCAGCTGGACAGCCTGCTCGCCGTCCTCGGCCTCGGCGCAGATGTGAAAAGGCAGATTGTGCTGCTTGACAATATAACGGAGGTATTGGCGTACGGCAGGCTCATCATCGGCAATAATCATTTTATACATTGTTTGTTCTCCCCCCTCTTGCTTAGAGTCGAAAACAAAGCTACAGCGGCAGGGTAATCCGGGCCAGGGTCCCTCCAGTCTCCAGCCGGGTGAGCGTTAACGCAAATGAGTCGCCGTAATAGTGCTTCAATCTCAGAAAAATATTTTTGATGCCAATTCCCTTCAGGCTGGGAGGATCATAATCAGTATGAGGCAATTCCTTTACGGCCGCGGCAATGGGTTCGGGGATACCGCAACCATTGTCACGCACTTCAATAATCCCCGACTGCCCCTCTTTATAACTGCTGACAAACAGCCGGCCCTGCTGGCGAATATCCCGGAAGCCATGGAGAATTGAGTTTTCTATTAACACCATGACGGTCATGAACGGGATCTTAAGCTGCAGCGTATCAGGGTCCATCCCGATGTCGACCGCAAATTTGCCGGGGAAGCGGGTCTTTTGAATAAACAAATAATCTTTGATATAGCTTAATTCCTCTTCCAGGGTTACAAGCGACTCCGCCTTCCCCAGGCTTAAACGCAGTAAATTGGAAAGGGAATACGTCAGTGACGCCAGTGTGCCCGCCCCGTCCATCTCGGCCTGCTGGGCGATTGTATTGAGAGTATTGAATAAAAAATGAGGATTGACCTGCGATTCCAAAAATTTAAGCTTGGCCTGACTCAGGGAATTATGCAGCCGGGCCTGCATTTCCCGCTCCTGCGACAAACTGACCCGGTAACTGCTTAACTCTTTTTCTTTCAACGAATTATCCATCAGCTGCACAAGCGAAGCACTAACCAGCGACAGCGTTTCCGCCACAGAAATCAATTGGTTCCGGGTCATAAAAATAAGATTCAAATAAGCGGCCTGGGCCTTGCGTTTATCCAGCGCCGTTAACTCCGTCTGGGGAATAACAATCGACATTCGCCCGTAGCCACAGCCGAGATAGCCTAATATCCGGTCATTTACAACAACAGGGCTTTGGATAGACGATACGCCGAACTTACAGCGAAATACCTTTTTCTCTGCATAGGGCCACTGCGGCGAGGCGCAATGGAGGACACAATTGCCGCATTTTTCCCGGAAGCAAAGCAGGCATAGCTCCGGCAGGTTCTTCTTTTCTGTCAGGAAATTGCCGGCCACATCAATAAGGGTAACCGTCATATTGACAGTTTGCGCGAATTTTTCGGCAATGGCATCCAGATTAATTACCTTGGCCATTTCCATAAGCTCCATGTCGGCACCGGTCGATAATTCCTTCAGTGTCTTGGGAATTGTCGAATAGACAATGCTGATAAAAGAGGCCGGTTTATCCGAGGTGTTAATATGCCGGTGCTTGCCCCCCTCGCTGATATACCCCAGCTTGCCTTTGCTCAGTTTAATTTCCCGGTCATTGCACCAATGGGTAGTCATCCCCTCCAGGCCGATGATAATTTCAATATACCCTGAATGCACGTGAGGCAGCTGCGTTTCGCCGGGATATACGGTCGCGACTGATACAATCGGCTGAATCTCCGGGTTGTCAGGGTCTAATTGCAGCCAGTGCTGCTCGCCCCAGTCATAATACTGGTCGCCAATAATATCCAGTTGAAATAAATCTCGTATTTTATTCATCACATCTGTTATCATTATAAATCCCTCATACCTTACTGCCAGTATAAAAACTGAAAATATTCAGCCAGCCGCAGAATGTTATCTAAAAGGGTATATAATTACTCCTATACTTATTCATCCTGTCGTAAAAATCCTTCAACTATTCTGTAAAATTTGCCTGCCTTTATTTGTCAAATAATAATTTTCACAAATTAAGCAAGGCCGAAGCCTAAAAGGCTGTGAGGTCACCCTCCCAGCCTTTTAGGCTATATTATGTTTTCCCGGGATGTTGCCAAGCCCGTAAACACGCAATATTGGCTTGATGTAACCAATCAACCTTGCCGTAAAATCGGCAGGGTATTCGCCCCCTGCGGCATCACCGTATAGGTCGGCTTGTCTGTGCCGCATTTTTCCCGGGCAATCCGCAGGGCCTCTTCCATGGTAGTTGCCGGGATCATGCTGGTTTTAGCCAGAAACTCGGCATTTTCGGCCCTGGTTACCAGGATATATGTGGCATAGTTGCTGCATTCCACCTCTTTTAACGCCACCCAGCCAGGTATGCCGAAGGATTTGCGCAGCGCTTTCTCCATTGCCAGTTTGTCGTCAAACTGGAACCAGCGGGAGAACTCCTGCGGCTCATAAATATCCGAGCACTCGCTTAAAATGATTACGGCCCCGCCTCTTTTCACGGCATAGTAGGCATTGTCCATGGTTTTACCGGTCTGGTAGAGATTAATATCTTTGGGGAACCCGCCGGCGGTGGAAACCACAATATCGGCTAACTCATCAATCTCAACGCCGTACAGCTTATCAACCAATTTGCAGCCTTCGGTCCAGGCCGATACCCAGTTGCCGGCAAAAATCCCCCCGAACTCCCCGTCCGGCGTGGGCACCATATTGATAATAAAATCCGGCTGCACAAAACCGGCAATCTCCATCATATCCTCATGCAATTCATTGCCTTTTGTTTTCCGGGAGGCCGCATTCGGGTTGGAGCCGGCCCCTTCTACGGGCCCCAGCCCCCAGAGATGATTTTGTCTGATTGTCTTGATCGAACTGATCCCGGGAACAATACTCTTGCGCCCGCCGCCGTAGCCTGCCATGTAATGATACACGATGCCGCCTGTCAAAATAAGCCGGTCGGCCTCATAGGCCAGCTTGTTGATGGCAACCTCTGTTCCCCGGCTGGTTTTTCCCAGATAGACCATATTCTCCGTATCCCAGGCATCATGATTGATGACTCTGATGCGGTGACAGGTTTCCTGGCCGCACAGCTGGATAAACTCCTCCTCGGTGTTTTGACGGTGGCCGCCTACCGCAATAATAATCGTAATATTATCATCAGGCACACCGGCTTTATTCAGCGTCTCAATAATCTCAGGCAATACCAGCGGCATTTGCTGCCAGGAGCGGGTAATATCACTGACAGAAATCACTACTTTCTCGCCTGGCTTTACAATCTCGCTCAGGGGCGGTGAATCAATAGCCGCTGCCAGCGCCGTCCGCACAGCCTGGGGGATATCGGCTACAGGCGGATATTCCTTGCCAATAATCTCATGCACGACCTGCTCCTTAGGGATGGAAAAGCTTAGTTCTCCGGTACCGTACTTCAAAGTAAATTCTCTCACCGTTAAACACCCTTTCTCTACAAATTACTGTACTCAACATCCTGGTTTAATAATCGGCAGCATGTCCGGCGCATGGGTTAGAACCGTTACCCTGGCATCCTTGCCATGTTTGGCGAACGCGGCGTCCAAGGCGTTTTGCACGGTGGCAAACGGGGTAAACCCAAGACGCCTGGCATCGGCCGATACAATACCGTCAGAAACGATAAATACGGCCTCCCGTTCTTTCACCTGGGCCCAGGCAATGGCTAAGGCCGCGGCCACTTCATCTGGCACCTGCTTAGCGGTTACCATTTTCTTTAAACAATCAGCTGTATGGCAGGTAATATCCAGCATATCGCCATGGGTGACGGCCACACCTTCATAACAGGGCGTAACCAGAATAATGGTCCCCCCTGCCTTTACGGCCAGATCCGAAGGATATAGCGTTTTATGGGCCTGCCAGAATTCAATGTCACAGGGATGGGAGCCGGCGATCACGATGTCGGCTGCTGCCGGAATCTCTACCGCATATACCTCCCTGGCCAAGGCCACGCCCTGCCGGAAAGCCTCCTCCACATCGCCGAAAAAAGCCCCCACTACCTGACCGTGCCGGTTTAACACCGTATTGAAAATGGTATGCAGGCCAATTTTGCCTGCTATCATATTTAACTCCCGCCGTACCGGATTGTCTTCCACGCCCAAATAGGAGCGCGGCGCCCGGACACTGAGCAAATGGGTTTCAGCCGTAGTGTGTTCCCCGGAAATACCGGGCTGAACAATTTTGGCCCCGCCGGCAAAGCCGGGAATATGGTGAGGCACGATACTGCCAACCCCAATTTTAAAGTCAGCCTCATAAGCCTCGCGGTTCACCCAGACACTGGTCCCGTTCGGGGTCCGGCCCAGGTCAACAAGCGCAGCGGGATTCTTAAAATCATGATTCTTAATTGCAACCCGCTTCACAACCGCCTCACCGAATTTAGCGAGTATTTCTGCCTCTGTCATAAACCGGTGCGTACCCAGCGCAATAATAATCGTTATCTGCGCATCGGCAATGCCGGCAACGTTCATTTCATCAAGCAAGAGAGGAATAATTTCCTGTGTTGGGGTTAACCGGGTATTGTCGTCGGCGACAATAACCACCTTTTTCGCGCCCTTGACCAGCTCCCGCAGGCTCTTGCTGCCGATCGGGTTATGGAGGGCCCGCATGATCTCCTGCCTGATATCTGTTACAACCGCTACATCCTGCGGCGAAAATACACCGATCAGATTATTTGGGGGAACCGTTACCCTGACCGTCTCCTGGCCATAAGGCAATTCAACTGCGATATTTTGCACAAGCTACCATCCTTTCTAAGTCCTGCCTGCAGACACTATACCTGCGCCTATGCCTGTTGCTGCCGGGCGCCGGCGGCGGCCCGGGCGGCAAATTCAATCGCTGCGGTCATACTGCGGCTGTCGGCAATCCCTTTGCCGGCAATATCAAAGGCGGTTCCGTGATCCACAGAGGTCCGCAGAAACGGCAGTCCCACCGTAACATTGATGCCATCTTCAAATCCCAGCAGCTTAATGGGTATATGTCCCTGATCATGATACATTACAACAACAATATCGAATTCTTTGCGGCACACCGCCCGAAAGAACACGGTATCCGGCGGCACAGGGCCGCTCGCATTAAGCCCCAGGCTTTGGGCCGCTTTGACTGCCGGTGCAATCTCATCTATGTCTTCCCGGCCGAATAAGCCATTTTCCCCGGCATGGGCATTAAAACCGGCAACAGCGATGCGCGGCTGCTCCAGGCCCAATAGCCGTAAGGTACGGTCGGCAAGGCGGATGATCTGCAGAACCCGGTCTTTAGTGATCAGATCGGCTGCAGCCCGCATCGAGACATGAGTAGTAACATGAATAACCTTTAATGCTTCTCCGGCCAGCATCATCGCATAATCTTCCGTACCGCTGAGCTGGGCGAAAATCTCCGTATGCCCGGGAAAATGATGCCCGCCCAGATGCAACGCTTCTTTATTTAACGGGGCAGTAACGACAGCAGCAACCGTATTGTCCATGGCCTGCTTTATTGCCGCCTCCACATATACATAAGCCCCATGGCCGGCCCGGGCATCCACCCGGCCGAAAGGAAGATTGGCCGGGATATTGGCAAAGTCGAGGACATCTATGGTTCCCGGCTGATAACCGCCGCTTTGAGGATCAGTGACGCGATTTATTTTAATTTGACTTTTGACACAGTCGGCCGCCAGTTGAATGCGCCCGGCATCACCAAAAACCAGCGGGCGGCACAGGTGATAGATATTCTTGTCGTCTAGGGCTTTCACAATGATTTCCGGCCCGCAGCCGGCCGCATCCCCCATTGTAATGGCCAGGATTGGACGTTGTTCCATTACTTCATCTCCTTTGCATTCGCTCCATTACCGTCACCAATACGTCCGCACTCCCGAATGCGCCTGCTTTGGTAATAACACGCAGCGTTTTTCCCTGGGCGGTTGTCATTTCTCCCAGCGGTATGGCCGGCGCCAGCTCTTCGCTGATCCGGATACCGGTTACCCCCAGCGCCTGGCAGACAGCGGCAGCGGTATCGCCGCCGGTAAGAACCACGCTGTCAACCTCGCATCGCTTGAGTACGGCCGCGCCCAGCCAGCCCAGGCTGTCTGCCACGGCTTCGCTGGTTTGCGCTGCCGTCAGCCCCAAAGCAGCCCCAGCCTGCTGCGTGCGCGCCACGGCCTCCGGGCGATAGCCTGAGGCAATAATCACATTGTGCCCCTCAGTTATAGCGGCAACCGCCGCTTGCAAACAGGGCTGAAACTGCTCCCTTGTCCAGGGAAATTGCTCTATTTCAACCTCAATTAATCTATAGCCATGCTCCACAAGCCGTTGCAGCTGGCCCCTGGTTACCGAGCTGACACTGCCGGCAACAACCAGGGACGGCTGCTGCCGGTCAATACGGCTCAACCCCAGCAATGGCGGCAAATACTCGGCCAGACCGGCCGAACCGGACCACAAAACCTTCCTGCCTGTACGCAGGACAGCCTGTACTGCCAGGGAAAAATGCTCTTCCAGCCAGGCGTCGCAGCTGATAATCCGGCAGCCGCCCGTCAAATGCCGCTGAAGCGAGACAACAATCGCTGCTTCGCCTTCACAAAGCTCCTTAATGCCAATATGGCCTACCTGGCAGCCGGCCTGGGCTGCCAATAACACCGGGAGTATTGTTTCCTGTACAGGGCATTTCGGGTCCCGGGCAATCTCGGTGGCGGCCAGCGGAACTCCCTGCACAAGGTGGTGTCCGCCTACGGTCGAGCGGCCGCTTTTCAGGTAAGCCGGCATGACAAACGCAAAATCGTGCCGCCCCAAATCCAAAATAGCGGCTAATTCACCGCCAATGTTGCCCCTAAGGGTAGAATCAAGCTTTTTATAGAAATGCTGAAAGCCGGCAGCATAAGCCAGCTTTGCTGCCGCCTGTACTTTATTGTAAGCTTCTCCGGGCGGATACGCCCTGGTACCGGTATCGATAACAACTGCACTGCCGGGCAAAGCGGTCGGCTTGGCCCCGGCCAGAATAACCTCGGTGCGAAGACCTGTGCGTGCAAATTGTAAGCCCGTGTCATTGGCCCCAGTCAAATCATCAGCAATGACCACAATCGACTCCATAACTGAGTTCAGCGCCTGCACCCCTTTTCCTAAGTTTCATATTAGTATTATTTTTTTAAATTATCTCTCAATTCCTGCTGAATTTATTGACTTGCACCATAAAATTATTGTACAGGCAACGCAGCAGCCAGGGCAAGTAACCCGGCTAATATAAAATAATTTTATAGTAGCTGCAATTGGTTATCTTTATTTTCCCACCATGAAAAAAAGCCTGCCGGCAAAGCCGGGAGGCTGAAATTAATTGCTTCGATTATAAATTGTTTCTTATATTATACCCATTGGCAGAGAAATATGCAACCAGTCAGGAGAATTCCTGCTTTCTATTCTTTGTCCAGAGCAGCCAGAAACTCTTTTACATCGGCTTCCTTCATACCATACGTATGCTCGGCGTCCACCGGGAACTGAGCCGCCCGGACTTCATCCGCATACTCTTTAAAGGCCTTAGTCAAAACCTCGCCCACATTGGCATACTTCTTAACAAATTTCGGGGTAAAGTTATCATACATGCCTACCATATCGGCATATATGAGCAGCTGGCCATGGGTATAGGAACCGGCGCCAATCCCCAGGATGGGGATACCGGCTCTTTCGGTGATGGCCTTGCCCACAGCGGCAGGCACACCTTCAACCAGAATGCTGAAGGCCCCCGCTTCCTCAACCGCTTTAGCCTGATTAACGATCTTCATCGCTGCCGCCGCGCTGCGGCCCTGCGCTTTGTAGCCGCCGATCTGGCCCGAAAGCTGCGGGGTCAGACCAATGTGACCCATAACCAGGATTCCGGCCTGCTGAATCGCTTTGATCCGTTCGGCAATCATGGGGCCGCCGCCTTCGAGCTTGATAGCGTCAACATCAGCCTCTTTAATCAGCCGCCCGGCATTGGCAATGGCCTGTTCATTGGAAGTCTGATAGGACATATAGGGCATATCGCCGACAATAAAGGTATTAGGGGCGCCGCGCCGCACAGCCTGGCAATGGCGGACCATATCATCCATGGTAACCGGGAAAGTGGTATCATACCCCAGAGTAACCATCCCCAGCGAATCGCCGACCAGAATCATATCGACGCCCGCTTTTTCCTGCATCTTGGCAGTAAGGTAATCATAAGCGGTAAGGTATACGATTTTCTCCCCTTTGCTCACCATTTGGGCAAAATCGTTAATTGTTTTTCTTGCCATTTTCCAGCACCTCTTTTTTCAATAAATTAGAGTAAATTAATATAAATAGATTAGTATAAACGTTTCAGGTCCTCATCGTTCATCGTAAAGCAATGCTTCTCTTCCGGGAAGGTGCCGTCATCAATCTCTTTGCACCAGGTATTAAACGCTTCGACCATTTGCGGCCCCATTTGGGCATATTGCTTAACAAACTTCGGCACGAATTTATCAAAAATACCGACAAGATCGTAGGCATTCAGGTTATGGCCGTTGCAGTCCTTGCCGCCGCCGACGCTGATGGTAGCGCATTTGACGCGCTCTGTGATCAGCTTGCATAAGGAAGCCGGCATGCACTCTAAGACCATGGCAAATACACCGGCATTGTCAATGGCAATTGCCGCTTCCAGCAGCTTTTCAGCCGCTTCGGCACTCTTGCCCTGGACCTTAAACCCGCCCATCTGCGCCGCTGTTTGCGGGGTTAAGCCGATATGGCCCATAACCGGAATGCCGGCATCGACTACGGCTTTAACCGTGGCCGCGATCTTAATATCCCCTTCCATCTTCACGCAGTCAGCGCCGGCTTTAAGCAGGGTGCCGGCATTGCGGATCGCTTCGTCCCGGTTGACCTGATAGGACAGGAACGGCATGTCACCGACAACAAAGGTATTGGGAGCGCCCCGGCGGACAAGCTTGAGATGATATAATATATCTTCGAGATTTACCGGGATTGTGCCGTCATGCCCCTGGATAACCATGCCCAGAGAATCACCAACCAGGATCAGTTCCGCATCGGAGCGGTCAACAATGCCTGCCATCGGAAAATCATAGACTGTGATCATTTTGAACTTTTTACCATTATGCTTGGTTGCAAGAATTTCCGGGATTGTAATTTTCACTTTTGCCATTAATTATATTCCCTCCTGTTTTTTGATGTTTATCTTAGTCTTCTATTTGAAAACAGCACCAGCCATAGCGGATGACACCATCTTCGCATAGCGGTCAAGATAGCTGCCCTTAATTACATGATCCTGTGCTGCCGGCTGCCAGGCCGCTTGCCGGCGAGCCAGCTCCTCCTCGGTTACATGCAGGTGAATTTTGCCTTCAGGAATATTGATCTCAATCATATCCCCTTCCTCAATCAAGGCAATAGGACCGCCTTCTGCGGCTTCAGGCGAAACATGGCCTACCGCAGCACCGGCAGTAGCCCCCGAGAAACGGCCGTCAGTGACCAGTGCCACCTCTTTGGACAGCCCCATCCCAACAATAGCGGCGGTAGCTGTGAGCATTTCCCGCATGCCGGGGCCGCCTTTCGGGCCTTCGTACCGCACTACGACTACATCACCGGGTTTGATCTGCCCCCCATAGATGGCAGCCACCGCCGGCTCTTCCTGATTAAAAATTCTCGCCGGGCCTTTGTGGTGATGCATCTCCGGCACAACCGCCGCACTCTTGCACACCGAGCCCTCCGGCGCCAGATTGCCATACAGCAATTGCAGGCCGCCCTGGGCCGAGTAAGGATTGTCCAGCGGCCGGATAACCGTGTTATTAATTACTTTCGCATCACGTACATTCTCCGCGACGGTCTGGCCGGTAACGGTTAACACATCCTTGTGCAATAATCCATCCTGGCATAACTGCCCCATTAATGCGGTTATACCGCCGGCATTATGAACATCGGCCGGGTAATGGCCATTGTTGGCCGGCCTGATTTTTACCAAATGGGGAACCTTTTTCGCCAGTTCAGCAAAGCAATTAATATCAAAATCAATATCGGCGGTTTTGGCTAAAGCAGTTAAGTGCAAGATAGTATTCGTTGAGCCGCCGATAGCCAAATCAACGGTAATTGTATTTTCGATGGCTTCTTTCGTTACAATCTGGCGGGGCAGAATCGATTTATTGTATAGTTCCATAATCTTCATCCCGGTTTGCTTGGCCAGCGCCAGCCGCCGGCCGGTTCCGGCCAGACAGGTGGAACCCGGCAGACACATGCCCAGGGCTTCTGTCAGGAAATTCATCGTATTGGCTGTTCCCAGCAGATTACAGGCGCCACAGCCCGGCAAGGCATCTCTTTCCCTCTTTGACAATTCTTCGCGGGTGATAATCCCCCTGGCCACATCCCCCTGCGCGGCCATCAGGTCTGTATAGCCGATTTCCTGACCGTCAACACAGCCGGTAGCCATAGGGCCGCCACTGATCATGATGGCCGGAATATTCAGGCGGACCGCAGCCATCAACAGGCCCGGGGTAATCTTATCACAGTTGGTAATCAGCACCATGGCGTCATATTGATGGCCGTTGACCATACATTCCACTGAATCGCAAATTAACTCCCGGCTGGCCAGGGGGTAATGCATGCCATAGTTCCCCTGGGCAATACCGTCGCAAAGACCGATTGTCGGAAACTCTATCGGCGTACCGCCGGCGGCAATAACCCCTTCCCGGACAGCTTTGGCGATACTGTCCAAATGCATATGGCCGGGCATTGTCTCATTCTGGGTATTGACAATAGCCACCAACGGCTTATCCAGATCTTCCGGCAAATGTCCCATAGAGTAATATAAGGCGCGGTGTGTTGCCCGCTCTAATCCCCTTGTGGTAATATGGCTCCTCATAGTAAATTCTGCCTCCTCTTGTTTATTGTCGATTCTGCAATGATGCCACACTCAACCCAGCTCCAGGACTGGGGTTCTTTAATCTTAACTAAGCAATTCCTTGAAAACGCTGTTTTTACCTTCTGAATTTTTTGACATTGCCATGAGGAATCTTGTCCTTTTAGCAGGTTCATGCCTCGCCCGGGGAGACATCCCCTGCCGCCGGCAGAGAAATTCAGTCGCCGCCCCCTGCGGGCTGGCCCGCTGGAGGCCGGGAAAATATAAAAACATCAGTTGCGCCGAGCCTTAACGCAGGCACAAACCGATGTTTGCCTCAGCCGGTAGGAAAATTATGCTTTCCTGCCGGATAAAAAATCGCCGCGGCCAGCCGTTGGCCACCCGCGATAGTTTGAACCGGCTATGCGCAGCCGCTGGCGGCCACAGGGAAATGCCCCCTTGTTTGCCAAGACCCGCCGGCCTGATTAGCGGGCAAGCCCTTTCCTACTGCAAATGGTATTTACTACCGAGAAGATCAGCACTTTGGCCAGACTGGCCGTTGTGCTGTCATGGTCAAACCTGGGTGATACTTCGGCAATGTCAAAACCAATTACCTTTTCCGAGCGTAAGATATGTTTAAGATATTGCAAAACAGCTTCAGGATGCAGGCCCAGCGGCTGGGCGGCGCTGACGCCGGGGGCGAAGGCTGTGGAAAAAACATCGGCACATATGGTTAAGTAAATATGCTTGGTTGATTTCATGAATGCATCTAGCTTTTCGATCACATGCCGGTCGCCTTGGCCAATCACCTCTGCCGCCGGTATATGAACCACCCCATATTGCGCGGCTGTTTTAAAAAGCTCCAGCGTGTTGCTGAACCGTTGAATCCCTATACATAGGTAACGGAATGGCCAGCCCGAATCGGCGGCCTCCTCGGCAATCTGCCTGAACATTGTGCCTGAACTGCTGCCGCCGGCAAACGGCCGGAGGTCAAAATGCGCATCAAAATTAATAATACCGATATCCGGTATTTGCTCACCCGCCAGCATATAATCCCGGTGGCCGCGGTAATGCCCCAAGGCCAGCTCATGGCCTCCTCCCAATACTAAAGGAAACAAACCGAACCGGCGGATTTGGGTTACCGCCCGCGCCAGGGCAGCCTGGCTTGCTTCCAGATTGCCATCGGTACAGGTAATATTGCCGGCATCAAACAGGGCAACCTCCGGCGTAAAGGTACAGGGCAGATTAGCCAGCTCCCGGCGGATAGCCTCAGGACCCTTCGCGGCCCCTGTCCGGCCATGATTGCGTCTCACACCCTCATCACAGCAAAAACCCAGCAGGGCAAACCCCAGCTTGCCCTCCAACAGCAAGCTGCCGGTACGGTTAAGGTTCAGCTCCCGCATCCACTGATGCCATCTGAAAGCATCATAATTCTCCTGGCTGTCAGTGCGCCCTGCCCACAGCGCCATATCTGCAGGTTTATACTGATTATTCATCTCTTTACCAAGCCTCTCAATTTATCTGGTAACTTTAGCAAACAATGTACCATATTGGCGTCAACTAAACGTCAAACCACTTGCCCGGCCAAACAACAAGACTCCTGGCCCAGCCGGTCGGCAACACCGGTTGGGCCGGGAGCCTTGTTTATGCGACTTTCCCCGGCGCTATCCGCCGTTCCGCCTGTACTACACATCTAGCTCATTGTAAGCCCCAAAAAAGCAGAGGGTATACGACCAGGAGAAACAAAGCCGTGGTCAGGATGAAAGAGGCATTGGCGATATGAATATTCAAATGATGGATCTTTACAACAATAACCGCACTGATCGCCGTTGGCATGCTGGCCAGAATCAATACCGTATTGATTATTTTCGGATCATCAAATACCAGCCTGGCGATGATATAGACCACCAGCGGGGTAACAAGGAATTTTATCGGGACCAGGTCAAACGTACTCAGATAATACTTCCGGATTGCTGAAAAATCAAGGGAATGGCCTACTGGCATCAATGCAGTCCAGGCCGCGATATGGACCAGCGGATCAAACAGCTGACCTAGTATGACCGGGCGCGGTATATTGAAATAATACAAGGCAAAACCAATTGCCAAAGCCAATACAGGCACTTGGTTCCGGTTTAAAAACAGTTTCGTAAAAGATACTTTTTCCATACTTGCCGCCTGTGCTCGTCGGTAATAATACTGGGCTAAAGGATAACAGATTAAAAAAATTACCGCCACTTGCAGCAACACTACCAGCTGTGTATAGGCAAAGCCAGTTTCACCATACAAAATATAGACGCACAAGCCGCCTAATGTGCCAATATTGGATAATATGGCCGACAAAATATAGCTCCCCGTATCAAGCATGCTGCTATATTTGTTAGTTGAAATCAAATAAGCGGCCAAGCCGGGAATAATGCAAAGAATGATGCCGAATAACGGTAACCATATTAATTCCCAGCTAAACGGCAAAACCCAAAAACTCAATACGGAAAGAGCCGGGTACAGCAGCAGCATGTTATAGTTGGCCATACTGACAAAAAAACCTTCACCAAATATAGGTTTAATGCGCAGCCAATAGCCCACACCCAGGGGGACTAATAAATCGATAAAAAAATAAGCTAATTTTACTTTAAGATCCATATATACCTTCTCTTCTTTGCAAGGATTAATATATAGCAATTTTTCCGTATGTTTCCTAGTTTAACATTAAAATTACCGTTATGCAAAAGAAGAAAATACCGACTTATTTAGGCTGTTATGCTAAAAAGCCGGCAATCATGCAGAAATTTCAGCATGAATACCGGCTTTTTGGCGGTGCTCATTTTTAACTCTCTGTAAAATTTATTTTTTCAGGCTCCTGTAAAAAACAGGATTTATGCTAAGCGCAGCCTCCGTCAACATGTAGAGTCTGTCCGGTAACACAGGGGTTGTCAATAAAGAACAGTACGGCTTTCGCCATGTCTTCCGGGGTTTGGTCCACACCTTGAGGAATCATGCTGGTTACACAACGCTTATAGCTTTCTGCCTCCGTTTCTCCTGGCAGTGCCCATGCCTGGCGGAGATTAACCCACATTTCCGTGGCAACAATGCCGGGAGCAACGGCATTAACGGTTATGTTATCATTCACCAATTCTTTTGCCAATGCGTTCGTAAAACCTATTACCGCAAACTTGGAGGCGCAATAATGAGCCAGACCGGGGTAACCGGTTTTGCCTGCTATCGACGTAAAGTTTATTATCCTGCCGCCGCCCTGTTTTTTCATTTGCGGCAGCACTGCTTTATTAGTAACAAAAGTACCTTTGGCATTGGTATCAACAACAGAATCCCAGTCGTCTTCTGTTAAGTCTACCACCTGCTTACAGGTTATGAGACCGGCAACATTGACCAGAATATCTAGTTTGCCAAAACGTTCTACTGTAGCTTTAACTGCCTGCTCCATGTCCGCCGTTTTTGTGATATTGGCGTCAATAACGATAACCTCAGCGCCTTGGGCCTGCAATTCACCAGCCAATTTCCGGGCTGCCGTATACCCGCCAATATGTTTAGTTCCATATTGATTGGCGCTGGAATCGACGAAATCCACTGCCGCAATAGCGATTAGCGCCCCTTCCCGCGCCAAAGCCGCCACCACCCCTTTGCCGATACCAGTTCCGCCCCCGGTAACTAAGGCAACCTTTCCTTGCAACGACATGCTAAAAACCCCTTTCTTGTTGAAATAGTGTCTTCCTGCCACCCATTGAAGCCTCCGTAATTTGCTGTCCTCCTTTTCTCTGTTTAAACAGAGCAAGTAGCGTGCCAAGTCATCAAATAATAAAATCGCTCGGTTCAAAATAGGTTTTGACTAAAATCCCTGAACATCTGCTGTAAAAAAACTATAATTCAACATAAAAGCCCACAAAAGGGTATGTAATTAAATAGGATAAAACAGACGGGGTTGCGTATTTGTTTTATACTGTCCCATAATAAATAAGCAAGCTGCTACAAACCAGAGACAAAGTGTAACAGCCATAAAATATCTGTCTGCCAGGCAAAGCCGCACAGTAAATAAAAAAAACACTCACAAAAAGTGAGTGCTTTGTTCTAACCAGCAACTTCCTAATCTCCCGGGCCCATCCAGCCAAGTACCTTCGGCTCCTACGACCGTCCATAGCACCCCACCTGCTTCGTTGTCACTGCGGGCACCACCTCCGACGTACTTCCCAGTACGACTACGGCGACGTCCTCGCTCCGCCTCGCAGCTGGGGCACTCTGAACGGTCTAAGCCTGTCGCTTTCCATAAATAAAAAACACTCACTGGCGTGAGTGCTATTTGTTAACCAGCAACTTCCTAATCTCCCGGGCCGTTTCCAGCCAAGTACCTTCGGCGTTTGTGGGCTTAACTGCTGTGTTCGGTATGGGAACAGGTGGAGCCCCACAGCTATCGTCACTGGATACTAGGTGAACATCTCGTTAGAGTATGTTCCCTGAAAACTTCACAGAAGAAAGATTTGCGCATTAGTCATCGATGTTTGCACTTCATGCAAACGAGGTGTAAGTCAAGTCCTCGGCCTATTAGTACCAGTCCGCTCCATGGATCACTCCACTTCCACTCCTGGCCTATCAACCTTGTCTTCTCCAAGGGGCCTTACTTCTTGCGAATGACAGACCTCATCTTAAGGCTGGTTTCACGCTTAGATGCTTTCAGCGTTTATCCTTTCCGGACGTAGCTACCCAGCTCTACCCCTGGCGGGATAACTGGTACACCAGCGGTCCGTCCACTCCGGTCCTCTCGTACTAGGAGCAGTTCCCTTCAAGTCTCTTACGCCCGCGATGGATAGGGACCGAACTGTCTCACGACGTTCTGAACCCAGCTCACGTACCACTTTAATGGGCGAACAGCCCAACCCTTGGGACCTACTTCAGCCCCAGGATGTGATGAGCCGACATCGAGGTGCCAAACCTCCCCGTCGATATGGACTCTTGGGAGAGATTAGCCTGTTATCCCCAGGGTAGCTTTTATCCGTTGAGCGATGGCCCTTCCACTCGGTACCACCGGATCACTAAGCCCGACTTTCGTCCCTGCTCGACTTGTCTGTCTTGCAGTCAAGCTCCCTTCTGCCTTTACACTCTTCGCGCGATTTCCATCCGCGCTGAGGGAACCTTTGGGCGCCTCCGTTACTCTTTCGGAGGCGACCGCCCCAGTCAAACTGCCCGCCTGACACTGTCCTCAGTTTCGTTACTCCTTGAGTTAGAACTCCAGTAAATAAAGGGTGGTATCCCAACATTGACTCCAATGAGACTTGCGTCCCATCTTCCCAGTCTCCCACCTATCCTGTACATCATTTACCAAAACTCAATGTCAGGTTGCAGTAAAGCTCCATGGGGTCTTTCTGTCCAGTCGCGGGTAACCTGCATCTTCACAGGTATTTCAATTTCACCGGGTCCCTCGTTGAGACAGTGCCCAAGTCGTTACACCTTTCGTGCGGGTCGGAACTTACCCGACAAGGAATTTCGCTACCTTAGGACCGTTATAGTTACGGCCGCCGTTTACCGGGGCTTCAATTCAAACCTTCGCTTGCGCTAAGCTCTCCTCTTAACCTTCCGGCACCGGGCAGGTGTCAGCACCTATACGTCAGCTTTCGCTTTAGCAGGCACCTGTGTTTGTGGTAAACAGTCGCTTGGGCCTCTTTTTTGCAACTCATTCCCGCTTCGACCGCTTCTGGTCTACACGGTCTACAAGCTCCCCTTTTCCCGAAGTTACGGGGACATTTTGCCGAGTTCCTTAACGAGGGTTCTCCCGCGCACCTTAGGATTCTCTCCCCGCCTACCTGTGTCGGTTTACGGTACGGGCACCTAGTCTCTCACTAGAAGCTTTTCTTGACAGTCTGGGATCAGCAATTTCGCCATTATCTCTAACAGCTACCCATCACTCCTCAGGTTCCAGTATCACGGATTTGCCTGTGATACACCCTACAAGCTTAGACGCGATTTTCCATCCTCGCGCTTGCCTGCCCTCCTGTGTCACTCCTTCGCTCAAACGATCCTAGGTGGTACTGGAATATTTACCAGTTGTCCATCGCCTACGCTTTTTGCCTCGGCTTAGGGCCCGACTGACTCTGAGCGGACGATCCTTCCTCAGAAATCCTTAGGCTTTCGGTGGACAAGATTCTCACTTGTCTTTTCGCTACTCATACCGGCATTCTCACTTCTATACTCTCCAGCACTCCTTACGGTATACCTTCTCTGGGTATAGAACGCTCCCCTACCCCTCTCGACAGTCGACTCTCGATTTCCGACTTTCGATTATTGCATGACTTGTATAAACTTCGTTATTTGTCTACCTAAATGATCGTATATATCTTCTAATTCATCATATTCTTGGCCAATATAACCAAGATCTCTAATCATTTCCAGTAGAACTTGCATTTCATTACAGGAGCCTAATGCGTTTATCAAAAATGATTTAAAATCATTTTGATGTATTTTTCGCCCATATCCTTCTGCTATATTTAGCGGTATGGAAATAGCTGCTCTACGCATTTGGCTACCTAGTTCATACATTTCATGTTTTGGAAATGTGATCGTCAATCTATGAATCCTTAGTGATGCATCATATGACTTTTGATATATCGCTAAGTCTTTATATCCAGACATCATTCACACTCCTATCGAATGTCGAACGTCAAAAGTCGACTGTCGAAAAGCCATAGCTTCGGTTCCGTACTTTAGCCCCGGACATCTTCGGCGCAGCGACACTCGACCAGTGAGCTATTACGCACTCTTTTAATGGTGGCTGCTTCTAAGCCAACATCCTGGTTGTTTTTGTATCTCCACATCCTTTGCCACTTAGTACGGCATTGGGGACCTTAGCTGATGGTCTGGGCTGTTTCCCTCTTGACCACGGGTCTTATCACTCGTAGTCTGACTCCCAGGATTCCACTACAGGCATTCGTAGTTTGACAAGGTTCAGTAACCCATTAGGCCCCTAGCCCTATCAGTGCTCTACCGCCTGTACTTACTTCCTGAGGCTAGCCCTAAAGCTATTTCGGGGAGAACCAGCTATCTCCGCGTTCGATTGGCATTTCACCCCTATCCACAACTCATCCCAAAGCTTTTCAACGCTCACGGGTTCGGTCCTCCACGCATTTTTACCTGCGCTTCAACCTGGCCATGGATAGATCACTGCGGTTTCGGGTCTACACTATCCAACTTTCGCCCTTTTTAGACTCGCTTTCGCTTCGGCTCCGTGTCTTCCACTTAACCTTGCTGGATATTGTAACTCGCCGGTTCATTCTTCAATAGGCACGCCGTCAGCCTCCTACGGGCCTTCGACTGCTTGTAGGCATACGGTTTCAGGTTCTTTTTCACTCCCCTCCCGGGGTGCTTTTCACCTTTCCCTCACGGTACTATGCGCTATCGGTCGCCTCGAGTATTTTGCCTTGGAGGGTGGTCCCCCCTGCTTCCCACAGGGTTCCTCGTGTCCCGTGGTACTCTGGATTCCGGCCATTTCGCTCTGCCTTTCGCTTACAGGGCTGTTACCTTCT
>NZ_AP042390.1:0-777500 GCF_055383785.1 Sporomusa intestinalis | reverse complement strand
TATCGGCTTTTCGGTATTTACCTATTTGATTGGCACGGCGCAATCGGCTTTGGGTTTGAAATGGTTTCGTCTAGGTCTGGGCGTTTTTGAAGGACCTACGCCGGTAGGGCTTACCTCGACGATTAATAACTGGTTTCCTCCCAAGGAGAAGGCTACCGGTGTCGGTGTATATATTGCTTCCACCATGTTTGCGCCTATTCTTGTTCCGCCTTTATGTGTGTGGATTGCTACAGAATTCGGTTGGCGCTACATTTTCTTCGCTTTTGCTATTCCGGGCTTTATCATGGCGGCCGTATGGTATTGGCTTGTCCGTACTAGACCGGAGGAATGCGCTCACGTAAATGAGGCTGAAGCTGCTTATATTCAGGAAGGGAAACTGGCTGGAACTCAGCAGGCCAGCGAACCGTTTGTGTCGATGGGCTGGCTGGATACTTTAATCAGAGTTAAACAAGTCACCAGAATTAATGAAAGAAAGGGTGTCTTTACTTCCTGGAACATTTGGGGCGATTGTCTGGCTTACTTTATGATGGTAAGTGTTTTATATGGTTTGATGACCTGGATTCCGTCTTATCTGGTCAACGCAAAACATTATTCCTTCTTTAAAATGGGTTTTGTTGCCGCGGCGCCGTGGATTGGCGGATTAGTCGGCGCCCTTGCAGGCGGCTGGATTTCTGACAAGCTGCTGCATAAACGCCGTAAGCCTACCATGTTGCTGACGGCGATATCTACCGTAGTCATGATGGTCATTATGATTAATTTGCCGGAAAGTCCCACCGCTGTTTCTATGGCGTTATTTATGACCGGATTTCTGTTGAATGTTGGCTGGCCGGCCTTTACCGCCTATCCTATGGGTCTGACCAATGGCAATACTTATCCTATCGCTATTGCATTAGTCAATAGTGGCGGCAATTTAGGCGGCTTCTTTTCTCCCATGATTGCAGGCTATATCCTGGATACTTTTAAAAGCTATGAAATGGTGTTCACTTATTTTGGTATTGCTGCTCTCATCGGTTTTATATTGATTTTAACTTTGGATGAACCGGTGGAAATGGAAGGGAGATAGAAAGTAATGGCAGAGTGGGCAGTAATTGCGGATGATCTGACAGGGGCAAATACCGCAGGAGTTTTATTGACAACCCATGGCTTTAGAGCCTTGACAACTATCCAGCATCGTGACCTTGAAAAATTTAAAATGGAGGAATATGATGCTGTTGTTGTAAATGCTGCCAGCCGGACATTGGATGCGCAGAATGCGCATGAACGGGTGAAGCGGTGTACCGAAGAACTGCTCAGCCGCGGCTTTAAAAATTTTTCCAAGCGGATCGACAGCACGATCAGAGGTAATCTGGGGGCAGAGATGGAGGGTATGCTGGCCGCTTTGCCGCCGGAAACCGTGGCCTGTGTAGTGGCGGTATATCCGGCCTCCGGCCGGATGGTGGTCGGCGGGCATCAGCTTGTTAATTGCGTGCCTGTTCATAAAACTGCGGCCGGTTCTGACCCCATTAAACCGGTGCGCAGCAGTTGCTTAGCAGAAGAAATTGCGGTGCAAACTTCTCTGCCGCAAGGGTATGTTGAGTTGGCCGCAGTTTTGCATGGCTGTCAGGCTGTAGCTGAGTCAGCTTGGCGGCAGATACAGGCCGGTGCCCGGATACTGGTGTTTGATGCCATATCCTTTAAGGACATCCGCACAATTGCTGAAGCAATGCATAGTTTGAAGGTTGAATGGATTTCCGTAGATCCGGGGCCCTTTACCCAAAGTGCCTGTGAATTGGCTTATACCGAAAAGCTGCGTTGTGTTCAAAAGAAAAAAGGCAAGATCTTTATCGTGGCTGGCAGTGCATCTGATATTACCAGGTCGCAATTGTCTCACCTGCAGGGAGAAGCTAAGACCCAGATTGTCAATGTGGATATCCGGGAGTTTCTGGATTCGGCCGGTGAGCATCCGAGTGAACGTCAAATCGCTCAGGAGATCTGGAATATCAGTCAAAAATCTGATATTTTCGGGCTGAGGGCTGCCGAGCATATCAACATGGTGCTGGATATTAAAACTGAGGCTAAGCAAAGAGGCATAACCACCGATGATGTTACCCGGCGCATAACCTACGCTTTGGCTCGGATTGCCCGCAAGGCGCTGGAATTGCAGGTACCTGAATTAAAAGGGATTTACCTTACAGGCGGCGATATGACAGTAGCGTTCTGTGAGGAAGCCAAGGTGGATGCCATTGAGGTAATTGATGAAGTGCAGCCTCACGCCACCTTTGGGTTGTTAGTCGGCGGGCCGCTGCATGGAGTGGCCGTTGTCACCAAGGGCGGTTTGATTGGTACACCGGAGACTGCCATGGTTTGTGCCAAATATATGTTAAGCCATTAGCCCTTGCCAGAGAATTACTTTACAGGCGTTTAGTAACCGGCTGGTACCGCGGTCTTTCATTTGACCTGTGGTGGTTGGCCTGTCTGCCGCCTGGAAATTTATTCATAAATTTCGTTAGAAGGGAGTTGGCTTACATGCGTCCGCTTATTGGAATTACTATCGGCGATCCAGCGGGAATCGGTCCGGAAACAGTGGTCCGCGCTTTAAAGAATCGCCAAATATATGAACAAACCCGGCCAATGGTTATTGGCAGCCGGCTGGTATTGGAAAGGGTGCGGCAACTTACTGACAGCCCGTTGAAGCTTTCCTCAATCAAAGCCCCCGAGGATGGTTGCTATGAATATGGCACCATTGACTTATTGGAGATTGACAATGTAAAGGAAGAAATACCCTTTGGTGTTATCTGTGCCGCAGCCGGGCAGGCCGCCTTTGATTATATCAAAGCTTCCATTGATTTGGCGATGGCAGGTAAAATTGACGGGGTAGTCACTGCACCGATTCAAAAGGAGGCCGTCCACCAGGCCGGTATCCCCTATATTGGCCATACTGAGATGTATACCGGACTGACTAATTGCCCTAACGCAGTTACTATGTTTCATGTCAATAAAATGCGGATCTTTTTCTTGAGCCGGCACTTATCGCTCATCAAAGCTTGCCAGCATGTTACGTTTGAAAATGTGCTGCCCTTCATTGAAAATTGTGCGGCAGCCATGACGCAGCTGGGAATGCCTAATGCCCGGCTGGCGTTGGCGGCTTTAAACCCTCATGGCGGCGAACAGGGACTGTGCGGCGATGAGGAGATGACGGCGTTATCGCCGGCAGTGGCTGCCGCCCAAGACAAGAATATCAATGTTTTTGGCCCCATTCCTGCAGACTCTATCTTCCGGCTGTTCGATATTGATAAATGTGATGCCGTGCTATCGCTATATCACGATCAAGGCCATGTTGCGGCCAAGGTTCATGACCTTGCCAATACTGTCAGTGTTACTGTCGGTCTGCCCTTTATACGCACCTCGGTGGATCACGGCACTGCCTTTGACATTGCCGGTAAAGGAATTGCCAGCTCTAAAAGCACAGAGGAATCCATTCTGGTAGCCGGTATGTATGCAAGGATTATGTCCCAAGGAGCTAACCGAAGATGATAAAAACATACCGATTACCGTTGGTTGGAACGAGCTGGAAAATGAATAAAACCAACAGCGAAGCGCTTGTCTATTTGGAGCGCCTGCAGCAAAGGCTTACAGGTCAGAGTAGGGTTTCGGTATTTGTTTTGCCTCCATTTACGGCTTTGGCTGAGGTGCAGGGCTTTTTACGGGATAGCCAGAGCAATATTATGCTTGGTTCGCAAAATGCTCATTGGGATGATGCCGGGGCATTCACCGGCGAAGTATCGGTGCCGATGCTTAAGGAAATTGGCTGTGAGTTTGTGGAAATTAACCATCAGGAGCGGCGGCATTGGTTTGGTGAGACAGATGAAACGGCCAATTGGAAAATCCGGGCCGCCCTGCGCCATGGTTTAGCGCCAATTATCTGTCTGGGTGAGGAAAACCGGGAAGCCTGGCCGGAGGTAGAGTCTTTTCTGCGCAAGCAGCTTGCGCGCCTGTTGCAGGATGTTGACGGAGCAGCAGCCACAGGTGTAATTCTGGCCTATGAACCCAGATGGGCCATTGGCGTCGCAGAAGCCGCCCCTCCCTCTCATGTAGCGCTTGTTCATGCCATGCTGCGGCAGCTATTAGCCGAAAAATACAATGCGGCGGTGGCCAAGGCTGTCCCAATTCTTTACGGCGGCAGTGTTAATCTGCAAAATGCGTCGGAATTGATGGTTTTGCCAGAGGTGGATGGCCTGTTTGTGGGACGTGCTGCCCTTGATGCTGATAGCTTTGCCCGGCTGGTGGAAATTTCCGGTGAGGCTTATGTGCGGCGTAGATTCGGGGGACCGGTTTAATAGAGGAGGATATATATGAGATTTTTCATTGATACTGCCAATGTGGAAGAAATCAAAAAAGCCAATGCCATGGGCGTTATTTGCGGCGTTACGACAAATCCGTCGCTGATTGCCAAGGAAGGACGCGTCTTTGAGCAGGTTATCGCCGAAATTGCCGCCATTGTAGACGGACCAATCAGCGGCGAGGTGAAAGCAACTACAATGGATGCTGCGGGAATGATTGCCGAAGGACGGGAGATTGCCCGCATCCACAAAAATATGGTTGTTAAAATTCCCATGACGGAAGAAGGGCTGAAAGCCGTAAAAGTGCTTGCAGCTGAAGGCATTAAGACAAATGTAACACTGATTTTCAATGCAACTCAGGCTTTGCTGGCCGCAAGAGCGGGTGCGACGTATGTTTCGCCGTTTTTAGGCAGACTGGACGATATCGGAAATCCCGGCATCGAATTGGTCAAGACCATTGCCGATATTTTTAGAATTCATCAGATTAAGACACAAATTATATCGGCCAGTGTCCGCCATGCCATCCATGTGATTGAATGCGCTTTGGCCGGGGCGGATATTGCAACAGTACCTTACAACGTAATAGTTGCCATGACGAAACATCCTTTGACACAGCAAGGTATCGAAAAATTTCAGGCTGACTATAGAGCTGCTTTTGGTGAATGAGCAAAAAACACATTTGACTCGGCTTCTACTTTCGATGAATGGAGGGGAATGGAATGAAAATCGCAGTTGGCTGTGACGAGGCTGCATATGCCTTGAAAATGGAAATTATTCAACATTTGCAGAAAAAAGGTATTGAAATTGATGATTTTGGCGCCGATGCCGGCACTGTCATCCTTTATCCGGATGTTGCCTACAAAGTTGCGGATGAAGTTGCCGCAGGCAAGTATGAACGGGCCATTTTGTTTTGTGGAACAGGTATTGGCATGGCAATTTGCGCCAATAAGGTTCCGGGTGTCAGGGCGGCTGTCTGCCATGACCCGTTTTCAGCTGAACGGTCGAGGAAGAGCAATGATGCTCAGATTATGTGTCTGGGGGAAAGAGTTGTTGGTGTTGAATTAGCCAAATGTCTGGTGGATATTTGGTTAGGCTGTGATTTTTCCGGCGGCGGCTCAGCGCCGAAGGTAGCACGGATGATGGAACTGGAGAAAGAACATATTGAGCAATGTGGAAAATAGCGGCTCTGGCGTTTAACCAATACATACGGTTTAACGCGTGCAGGGGCAGCAGGCAGGAGGATTGTAATGAGCGATATAGCAACAGCATCTGTAAACGCCATCAGAATTTTAACGGCTGATGCAGTGCAGCAAGCCAACTCGGGCCACCCGGGGCTGCCGTTGGGCAGCGCCGCCATGGCTTATGAACTTTGGGCCAGACACATGAACCACAGTCCTGCAAATCCTAACTGGGAAAATCGTGACCGGTTTATACTTTCGGGCGGTCACGGTTCGATGCTGTTATATTCTTTGCTGCATCTGTTCGGTTATGGCCTTACTAAGGAAGATTTGATGAATTTTAGGCAAGATGGCTCGTTAACTCCCGGACATCCTGAATATGGTCATACGGTAGGAGTTGAAGCAACAACCGGTCCGCTTGGTGCCGGGATGGGGATGGCTGTTGGCATAGCAATGGCCGAAGCCCATTTGGCGGCAGTATTTAACAAACCAGACTATCCGGTTGTCGATCACTATACCTATGTATTAGGCGGCGATGGCTGCATGATGGAAGGTATTTCGTCCGAAGCCTTTTCCCTGGCGGGGACGCTGGGACTTTCCAAGCTCATCGTGCTTTACGACAGCAATAAAATTTGCATCGAGGGCAGTACGGACAGCGTATTTACCGAAAATGTCGCCAAACGTATGGAAGCCTTCCACTTTCAAGTACTCACGGTAGAAGATGGCAATAATTTAGCGGAAATTGGTCAAGCGCTTGCTGCCGCAAAAGCGGAAACAACAAAACCAAGCTTCCTTATTGTAAAAACTCAAATTGGTTATGGCTGCCCGGCTAAACAAGGTAAGGCAAGTGCTCATGGCGAGCCGCTGGGGCCTGACAATGTGAAGGCGCTTAAGGAAACTTTACACTGGCCAAGTCAGGAAGCGTTTTTTGTGCCGGAGGAAGTGTATGCAAACTATAAGCAAATTGCTCAGAAGAAGGGCGATTTAGAAGCGGCATGGCAGGAACTCTTTGCTGGTTATAAAGCCAAGTTTCCGGAAATGAAAACGCTGTGGGATCAATACTATACCGGGGCTTTAACGGTGACCCAATGGGAGGACAAAGCGTTTTGGGCTTATGAGGACAAGCCTAGCGCCACCAGAAGCCTTGCCGGTGTTATACTCAACAAGATCAAAGCTATCATACCCAATCTCATTGGCGGCAGTGCTGATTTGGCACCCTCCACCAAAACGGAAATGCAAGGTGTGGGCGATTATAGCAAGGAAAACTATGCCGGCAGGAATGTTCATTTTGGTGTAAGAGAGCTTGCCATGGCAGCCATTGGCAACGGCATGGCGCTGCATGGCGGGCTTAAGCCATATGTCGCCACCTTCTTTGTATTCAGTGACTACATGAAGCCAATGGCAAGGCTGGCCTCGCTCATGGGCCTGCCGGTGATATATGTACTGACCCATGACAGTATTGGCGTGGGAGAAGATGGTCCGACCCATGAACCTATTGAGCAACTGGCGATGTGGAGAGCCATGCCGAACTTTAATGTGTTCCGGCCAGCCGATGCAACTGAAACAGCAGCGGCATGGTATGCGGCTGTCACCAGCAAAACCACGCCGACAGCGCTGGTCCTCACCCGGCAAAACCTGCCGCAGCTGCAAGGTAGCAGCAGAGACGCGCTTAAAGGTGCTTATATCATCGAAGACGCAAGCAAGGAAATTCCAGATGCCATTATTATTGCCAGCGGCTCGGAAGTGGAACTGGCATTACGGGCCAAGGCCGGGCTTATGCAGGAAAATATCGATGTTAGAGTTGTAAGCATGCCATGTATGGATGTCTACGAACAGCAGGGAGAAGCCTATAAAGAAAGCATTTTACCAAAAATCGTCAGGGCAAGAGTGGCTGTGGAAGCGTTGAGTGGCTTTGGTTGGGAAAGATATGTAGGCTTAGACGGAAAAACAGTAACGATGAACAGTTTTGGTGCGTCGGCGCCAGCCGGGATATTGTTTGAAAAATATGGCTTTACCGTTGCCAATGTGGTTAAGGCTGTAAAAGAAGTTTTGTGACTAGATACCCTGTTAACACCGGTAATAAAGGCTTAGGTGTTAACAGGTTTTTTTTATTTAGTCGGGAGTGACCCCGAGAGTGTGTAAACGGAATGATCTTCCAAGAAAAGGGAATACTTAGAAATGCTTTTACTCATCCGGAGGATAGGTCAACGGTGGAGACCGAGCCGAGCGTCGGAAGAGGTTTGGCGGGGCGGCGGATTCGGTAGAATCCGCTCCTTATCTTGCCGCCCTGGAAAACCAAAGCGGTATACTCCGGGGTTCGGGGCAGCGCCCCGATCAGACGGATTTATGAGACTTTGCGCTCTCGCAACCTGGGGAAGCGCGGGGACGTTCATTTTGCTTCGTTGTTTATACCAAGTTTTGTGCGAAACAAAATGAACGTTACCCTGATTCATCAGTAGTATGGCGCATTCCGACTCCCTGCCGTCTATTTGGCTTCCTCGTCTTCGACTTGTCCGCCATACTCTCTCTTGAGGGCGACAGGGTCTCCCAAGTTCACACAGAGTAATGTTGTGTAGCATGCCAAGACCTTTGACCCCGGGTGCTCAATTTAGCTCGCCTTTATCGCTAAATCCAGTGTTGTCTTCTGCTGTTCCTAAGGCATCGACCTACCCATTTGGGGATTTCGGGGCTCTACATCTTCAACTTTCGCTTTCGGCCTACTACCTTTCTTGCCTACGCTTAGACCTCGCGTTACCGCTTTAGTCCCAAGGCTAGATACTAAGTGGCTGGCTAGGCCTTCTCAGGCGGGATTCCCACCCGCTATACTCTTTGCGCTTCTTGGCGCACAGGAACGTCCCTTTTTGTCAATAACAAAAAACCACAAAGGCATTTAACCCTTGTGGTTTCTATACTTATAAATGGTGGGACTAACTGGACTCGAACCAGTGACCCCTACGATGTCAACGTAGTACTCTAACCAACTGAGCTATAGTCCCATTGAATAATTAGTGAACAAACTGGTCGGAGCGGCAGGATTTGAACCTGCGACCCCCTGGTCCCAAGCCAGGTACTCTACCAAACTGAGCCACGCCCCGAAGAAATAAAGGATTAGTTATAGGAAGTTCTTCGCTATCGCTCAGAACTAAGCGATTCACACAAGTTTCCGCATCGCTTCCGCTCTTAAAAACTTGGTTCTCTGCTTATTGCTTATATGGTGCCGGAGGTCGGACTCGAACCGACACGGAGTTACCCCCGGCAGATTTTGAGTCTGCTACGTCTGCCAATTACGTCACTCCGGCACTGGAATTTTAATTATACTCGCTGTTGGATAATTTGTCAACAAAATAATTTTCTGTAAACTAGCTTGATAAAATATCACGCTACCCGACAGTGCTTTCTATTCCAAATCCGCTCTATTAGACCATTATGTTTTGTTAGTCACATAATAAAACGTTCTATAAAATAGAAGAAATGCTAAAACCTGTCCTGCCTGAAGGATGAGCGGCGCGTTCGCCTATTCTTATTGACAATATTATTTTTTCTGGGCTTTAATCTGCTCTAAAATACCGCTCTCTTGCAATGTTTTTTGCAGCTTCTGGCTGTCAGCAATCCATTTGGCTTCAGCCTCTTGGGGGTCCAAATATTCGACCTGGTTCCCGCTCCTTTCCATATGCTCCTTAAATTCAAGATCATTTATAGTCGCCTTTAACCCTTCTGCCAGCTTCTTTTTAATTGCGGCTGGCGTTTCTTTCGGGACAGCAATCCCTTGCCAGTTGTTTATAGTGATGTCGAAGCCTTGTTCCTTAAAGGTGGGAACATCGGCGAACACGGGATCTGCTATACGCTGCTCGCCCGTCACGGCCAAAATTTTCACTTTGCCACTTTTCACATGTTCTTTGATTGGCACAGGGTTAATAAATATAAGCTGAACATGTCCGCCAAGTAGTGCGGGTACTGTCTCACCGCCGCCGGAAAAAGGAACCTGCTCAATAGTAATGCCCGCATCATGATTAAGCATTTCTAACAATACATGAGATAATGATCCCATGCCGCCATTTCCAAACTTTAATTGCTCCGGGTATTTTTTAGCATATTCAACTAAGTCGTTTAGTGTTTGATATGGCTGGTCTGCCTGGACTGCCAGCAGCATCGGCACTGATGCTTTTTGTGCTAGCGGGCTTAATGCTGTTATGTAATTATATTTACCTGAACCGTAGAGGGATAATAACAGCATTTCACCCGAAGTCGCACCGATGGTGTAGCCATCTGCAGTCGCTCCGGCCAGTTCATTCCAACCAAGAGCCCCGGCGCCGCCCGGCTTATTAATAGTAGCCAAAGGCTGACCTATATGTTTGTAAGCGAATTTTTCCAATGTACGTATTGTCAGATCTAGACCGCCGCCAGGGCTGAAAGGAATAATCATACTAATAGGCCGCTCGGGATATTTTTGAGCAGGTATTGCTACCTTTTCCACGTCGTTACAACCTCCTGCGGTGATAGAAATAATCAAAAACGCTACTGCTAGTAAGACCAGTACTCTTCTCCGCACTACGCGCCCCTCCAGTTTTACATGATATTACTACTTTCAACAATTAAACAGGCTATTACCCAAATTATATGATAATTTTCGTGTCATACTGCCCACCCCAGAGGATAGAGGCACCACAACAACTAAATTTTAATGGGCTATCACTTATACTGCTAAAGCTTATTTCTTCTGGGCCTTCATCTGTTCTATAATCCCGGACTCTTCTAACGTTTTTTTGAGCCGTTGACTGTCAGCCATCCATTTAGCCGCTGACTCTTGCGGCCCTAGATATTCGACCTGATTGCCCATCTTCTCCATATTCTCCTTAAATTCAGGGTCATTTATGATAGCCTTTAACCCCTCTGCCAGCTTGTTTCTAATCGCAGCCGGCATTTCTTTGGGAACTGCAATTCCATACCAATTGCTTAAAGCAATATCAATCCCCATTTCTTTAAATATTGGTATCGGATTAAATACCGGATCAAAAATACGCTGCTCACTGTTTACTGCCAGGATTCGGACTGCACCGCTTTTTACATGTTCCTTGACTATCATAGGATTAGCAAAAGCAGCTTCGATATGGCCACCTAGTAATGCCGCAGTCGTCTCGTTCGCTCCCGAAAAAGGTACATGCTTAATCACAATACCTGTCGTTTGGCCAAAAGTCTCGCTGAGAACATGGGTAAACCCGCCTATACCGGCGTTGCCAAATTTAAGTTCACCTGGATGATTTTTAGCATATTCAAGCAAATCATTTAGCGTATGCCAGGGTTGATCGCCTCGAACCGCCAGTACCATTGGCAGCGCTGTAACCTGCGCCAGCGGATCTAGTGCGGTTATGTACTGGTACTTACCTGCTCCATATAGTGACGATAGCAACAAGTCACTGGCAGTTATACCCATGGTATAACCGTCAGGATTTGCTCCAGCCAGTTCATTCCAGCCAATCGTTCCAGCCCCGCCTGGCTTATTAATAACCACTAATGGCTGCTCTAAATGTTTGAAAGCATATTTTTCCAGTGAACGCGCTATTAAGTCAGAACCACCGCCAACACTGAATGGAACGATGATCGTGATAGGCCGCTCGGGATATTTTTCAGTTTTCACAGGGATTGCTACCTTTCCGTCCCCGCTACAGCCTCCTATCACAACAGAAATAACCAATAATGCTACTGACAGTAAAACCAGAACTCTTCTCCGCACTATACGCCCCCCCTGTTCTGCAAAATATTACTGCTTTCCACAATTAGACAAGCTAATACCTAAATTATATGATAATTCCCATGTCATAAATTGTCATTTAAGGCCTTGAAGCAAAAACTCCCAGCGCAACTGAGACAGCCTGCTACCATTTTGAATTGGGGAAGCCCGATAATTAAGTGGCATTTTCTAAAGTATTGACACATATTGCTCTGATCGCAAGATACATGATTTCTTTTGGTGGTGAGATACTATCATTGGTCAAAAATAAGGAGGTGAATACAGATGTCATTATCAGGCGTAAAATGTACTGTATCTTGCTGTAAGTATTGGAAACAAGGCGAGCAATGTGATGCCTCCGGGATTCAGGTAAACATTGATGGCGGCGCCGCCCATGCCCGGCAAAGCGATCAAACCAACTGCCACACTTTCGAACCCAAACATTCTTAGAACATCTGCCGGAATAATAGCGGAGAGGGAGCTGCCCACTAAAGGGCAGCTCCCTCTCCGCTATTAGCAAACCCGCGTACAAAGCGCGGTTTGGCCCGCATACGGTCAGGCCAGGCCTGTTCCGGTCCGGGATTTTACATAAGCATTGATCGCCTGCAGCTTGCCGTTGTCTAATTGGCTATCCCCCATCGGGTAATCCCGGCCTAAATAGTTATATTTTTGCTGGCCCAGCCGATGGTATGGCAGCAGCTCATAGCTGGTGTTAGGCCAGCCCTTAATAAAATCCAGGATGGCACCGATGTCCCGCTCGGAATCGTTAAAGCCGGGAATCAGCGGGGTGCGGACCAAAATCCGCATATGGGGATACGTATTCCGCAGTGCCGCCAGGTTAGTGAGAATCAAGTCATTATTGAGTCCGGTGAATTCTTGATGTTTATTAGGGTCCAGCGATTTTATGTCAAAAATAATGGTTTTTAAATAAGCCCCCACCCGGCTGAGGTCAGCCCACGGGGCATAGCCGCAGGTTTCGATAGTGGTGTCAATGCGCCTTCTTTTTGTCTCCTGTAAGATACTGATTACAAAGTCAGCCTGCACCAGCGGTTCACCGCCGCTGATTGTCAGCCCGCCGCCGGAGCGCATGTAAAAAGCACTGTCTGCCTCCACCACTTTTAGGATGTCAGCCACAGACATTTGCCGGCCAAAGGTATGCAGGGCCTTGGAAGGGCACGTGTCGGCACAGCGGCGGCATTGCCGGCATTTATCCCGGTTAAGGGCCATCGTGCCATCCCGGCTCTTAGCCACCGCCGCATAGGCGCATACTGTTTGACACCGGGAGCAGGCCTCACTGCCGATACATTTACTGCTGTTGTAGGCAAGCTCCGGCGTATAGCGCTGCGATTCAGGGTTGCTGCACCAGCGGCACTGCAGCGGACAGCCCTTAAGAAAAACAACGGTCCGGATGCCTAAGCCGTCATGCAGCGAATAACGTTGAATATTAAAGACATAGCCGCTGCTGCCATTTGCATCATTAGTTAGCATCTTGTCTCTCCCCGTGATTATTGCAGCTATTATCAGATAGCAGTATGCTCGGTGCGGGCAATCAGATCATCCTGCAAATCGGGGGACAAATCGGTAAAATAGGCACTGTAGCCGGCTATGCGGACAATCAGATTGCGGTATTTCTCCGGTTCTTTTTTCGCTGCCAGCAGCGTCCCCCGGTTAATTACATTAAACTGAAGATGCCATAATTTCAAGTCACACCAGGTCCGGATAAAAGCAACCAGCTTATCGGTGCCCGCATCGCCGGCCACACACGCCGGGCTCAGCTTTACATTTAACAGCCGGGCCGCCCGTTCTCTAAAGCCGGTATTTTTGGACATGTAGTTTGACAACAGTACGGCAGTGGGACCATTCACATCCGCCCCCTGCGAGGCAGAAGACCCGTCAGACAGCGGCGTATACGCCTTTCTGCCGTTAGGGGTTGCACTTACCACTTTGCCAAAAGGCACATGGGAAGTAAACGGCACCAGACGCAAATCCAGATGCACGCCTAATTCGCGCGAATACTTTCTGGTAAATTGCAGGCACTGGCGGTCCAGTTCTTTGGCAATCGCATCAGCATAAGGGTCATCATTGCCGTACTTGGGCGCGTTAAGGAGTAATTGCCGGATTACTTCCTGCCCCGCAAAATTGCATTCCATGGCGGCAACCAGTTCGGCCATCGTTATGATTTTTTCTTCGTAAACCAGCCTTTTGATGGCGGCCAGCGAATCAACAACGGTGCCATAGCCCATAAATTCAAAATAGCCTAAATCAATGCCGCCCTCAATAACCGGGCTATGAATATCCTTGTAGTGCTGCATGCACAGATCATGCAGGGCCGATCCCAGCGGCCAGGCAAAGTGCCGGGCCCGCAGGTTAATTATGACCTGTTGTTGAATAAAGGCATGCTTCAGGAAATTAATATGCTGGGTTAAATAGGCCTGCCAGAACTCTTCCCAGGTTGCGAAATTCCGGGGGTCGCCGGTTTCCGGCCCAATCTGCTCGTCCCCGTACAGTTTCATTTTGCCGTTGTAGATGGTCATTTCCACCGCCGCCGGAAAATTAATATAGGCACAGGGGCTTGTATAGGTATCCCGGTTCGGCATACGGCATTCGGCGCAGCCGGACACGGCATAATCAAAAGCCTCTTCAAAGCTTGCGCCCTTGGCCAGCAGCAACGGGACCACTTCTTCATCATTAATCAGTTTGGGAAAGCCTGAGCCTTCCTTGATTGTTTCCGCCACCTCGTATAGATACCGTGCCGGCACCCGCCCGTGAATCCGGGCGGCAAGATCGGGATAATGCAGGGGAAATTCCCGTTTAGACTGCAAAAACAGATAAGTCAGTTCGTTGGTGGCATCCCGGCCTTCAGGCGTCTGCCCACCGATGGTCACGGCTTCCCAATGGGCATAGCCTTCATTAAAAGCACCGCCGGTCGGCGAGATATACAGGTCAATAAACTGCGCCATCGCCAGCCACATGCATTCCAGCAGCTGCAAGGCAGCTGCTTCTGTCAGCACCCCGGCTTCGATATCCTGCTGATAAAAGGGATACAGATACTGGTCCATTCGGCCGTTGGATATAATAGTTCCGGTCTTTTGTTCCATCCGGGAAAACATTTGGGTAAACCACTGGGCCTGCATCGCCTCCCGGAAATTACGGGCCGGGTTTTCCGGCACCCACCGGCAGATGTCAGCAATCTGCCGTAATTCAGCCTGGCGTGACCGGTCGGCTTCCTTGGCAGCCAGTTTTTCGGCAAGATCGGCATGCCGGTTGGCCCAGAGAATGATTGCATCACAAACAATAACCACCGCCTGCAGGAAAGGGGCTTTTTCCATGGTATCAACCGGACTTAAGGGGTCTAAACTTGCAAGCTTGGCCAGAGCCTCTTCTTTTATGCCTTTAAAACCGCGTTTCAGTACTTTTTCATAGTCATGCACCCATTGGATCGAGGAACGGAAAGACGCTGTTTCATTGACAATAAATCTTGATTTCAGCGGATCTGCAGGGTCATAGGTATATTTCAGCGTTGCTTGCGGCAAGGCTTTGGCCAGGTTTTCATGGAAAGTTTTTCCCTGCCAGTACGGGGCAATTTCCTCAATAACAATCCGGGCATCAGCTGCCGAGATGTTAAAGGGAGACTCCACCCGGGTGGGCATTTGCTCAATGGCCTGGCCAAGGAAATCCCCATCCAGTTCAGGGTATAAGATGCCATACCGCCCGGGCGAGCCCGCTCTGCCCACCAGTTGCTGATGGTCATCGATATAGACCGTGATATGTTCGGCGATATGCTTCAGTGCTTTCGACCAGCGGAGAATAAGCGGTTCTCCCTCTGTTTGCCGAAAAGACTCGGTAAAATACTTAGCCCGCTCCACGTCAACACGCGGCTTGGTGGCGGCAAATGAATCGAGGATGTCGTAGGTACGCTGCCGCGTGTGCAGCACGGGACGGCCTGCGATCTCGGCCTGAAGCCGCTGTTCCTGGGGTGACAAGACAATATCCGGCATAGTTCTTCATCCTTTCTGTAGCTTTTGTAAAAATAGAAAAAGCTCAAGCCTAAGACGCCACAAACATGGCGTACTAGGTCTTCAGCTTTCTGATCAACCAGTCATCATTTAATTAGTGAAAGTATAGCAACAGATGGCGGCTCTGTCAATCCTTAATCGGCTGTGGCCGCCACTTTTTCCACCTGGGCGGCAATGGCTGCAGCTCCGTGTCTGGCCATAACCATGCTTAGCCGCTGTCCCTTATCGGCCAGTTCCTGATACACCGCCAGGATTGCTTCCAGGTAAGGGATAACTTCGTCCTCGGGCACAAAAGTGGCAATAAGCTGAGCCTCGATGGGATAACGGCCCCCTTTGCCGCCGGCAAAAATGTGATAGCCCACCCGGCCTGTTTTCAGCGCCTGCTTCGGGCATAGCCGCACGCATACGCCGCAGGCCAGACATTGGTTATAATCAATGGCTAATGTTTCATTGTCAATAGCCATTGCTTGCGCCGGACAGCGTTTTACACAGGCACCGCATCGTACGCAAAGCTCATGGTCAACGACCGGTTCCGCAGCCCCCCTGAAGCCAATATCATGGCCCTGGGGTTTTGTACAGGCATTGGCACAGCCGCTGACGGCAAACTTGGTTTTCGCCGGCAAATCGCGGCCGACAAATTCTGCATCCAGCCGTGCTGCCAGCGCCTCGGTATTCACTAAGCCATACGGGCAGGTGTTCGTGCCGGGACAGGCAACCACCGGCCGTATCCGCAAGCCGCAGACCGCCGGCAGCAGGCCGGCATCCAGGATAGCCTGACGGGCTTCTTCAAATTGTTCTTCCTTTACCCCGGGAATTTCCATCCCCTGACGGATGGTTACATGTACCTTGCCGGTCCCGAACCGTTCGGCCAGTTCAGCCACTTTACACAAGTCGGCAGCGGTAATATTGCCGGCCCGGTTGCGCAGGCGCATAAGCAGCAGGCCCGGCTGGCGCTGCGGAATAAATCCATATTTTTTAAAATCCGGTTTTTTGCTCATTACATTTTCTCCTCCCTGTCCCTCTTATTATCTACTATAGGGGGCTATTCCTGTTTTTGTCAACTTCTGCATGCTGGAAAATAAAGAAAATACGGCTTGCAACCAGCCGCAGTGGACCGAGCCGGCAAAAAGCTGACCCTGCTGACAGGAAGGAAAAAAAGCGCTGAACACCAAACGGTCGATAACTCAGCTACCCTTTATTCAAACTTAAGCGGCGTAGGCGATAAATGCGCCTGGCATGAATAAGCGCGCTTATTCACCGTTGATATTCATTCTACCCTTTGTATCCTGATCCCAGATTTTAAAAAGTATCCGGCCGCTATCCCTAAAGCCGTGGGCCAGTTCGCAATGCCTCAGCACAGCAAAGTTTCTGTCCAGCTGCAGTTTGGATAAACCAAATTTGGCCATAATCTCCTCGCCTGTTGCCGGACCCTCCGCCTGGAGAAAATTGTAGATATTTTTTTGCATTTCCGTCAGGCCGTCCGTCCCCTCCTGCCCGGCCAGCCTGCGGCTCACTTTGGCGCTGTGGACGGCAGAAACGTCACAGGTACGGGGCGGGTCAATCATTTCCACGTAGCAGTCTTCGCAAATAATCTGCCCCCTGTGCTTGACCTGTTCTCCCGCCGGAATTTCACTGTTACACTTATTGCACTTCATCCTGCTTCCTCCTTAACAGATAGTTTTTATCCCAGGCTGTGCCTAAGCTTTGCCAGCAGATGAATCAAAAGCTCCTTTTCTTCCCGCTCCAGCGCGGACATGAGCTGGTGCACATGTTCATTGTGAATCGGTAAAAAAGAATGCATCAGCCGCGCGGCCTTGGCGGTGATGCACAGCCTGAAGGCCCGCCTGTCGGCGGCATCGGCTGTGCGGATTACCAGTTCTTCCTTTTCCAGCCGGCCAATAAGCCCGGTAATATTGGCCCTGGACACCAGCATCTTTTTGCTCAGTTCAGACTGGGTCAGACCCTGATCATCGGCCATAAACAGCTGCATTAATACATTAAACTTGGCCCTGGACAAACCATACCGGGCAAAATGCATGGCCAGGTCATCGTCCAGTTCGTCGTACAGCGCTGTCATCTCAATCAACGCCCGGTTTGAGAGATAGCGGCCCGTATCCTTGTTATGCTTCGTAATGTTTATCATACCTCACAAATTTATTGTTAATCTATTAACAATATTGTAAACGTATTAACAATATAATGCAAGCCGATTTTTTTGCCGCTTCTCACATTTTTCCTGAACAAAAGAGCAGTAAAATTGTAAAATTAAGTAGCATGTATGGCCTGTATATAGTATATTTAAATTAAGGTGTAAACCGGCATTGCTTGTCTGAATACAAAAATTGCAGCCTGGGAGGTTGATACTCTTGTCACTTTCAAAATATGAGATATTCAGCACAATTGTGGAAGCAGGCAGTTTAACCAAGGCTGCAGAGAAGCTTAACCTGACTCAGTCGGGAGTCAGCTACGCCGTCTCCACCCTGGAAGCCGAGCTGGGGTTTGCCTTGCTTAAGCGCGATCGCTCGGGCATTAGCCTGACAAGCAACGGCGAACGCATTCTGAAGCATGTCCAGCGAATCCTGCATGAAGAAATGCTGTTGCGGCAGGAAACAGCGGCGATTAAAGGGTTTGACACCGGCACCGTCCGTTTGGGAACGCTGTCAAGTGTCTCCATGCAGTGGCTGCCTGAGATTTTAGCCCAATTCAGTAAAAGCCATCCCCAGATTGAGGTGAAAACCTATCTGGGCTGCTATGATGAAATGAATGACTGGATAGCCGGCGGCACTGTCGATTTTGGCTTCGTATCCCTGCCGATTTCCAAACCGTTTGAAACAATTCCCCTGAAAAAGGATAAACTGGTTGTTATTTTGCCCCCCGATCACCCGTTGCGCCATCAGCAGGCTATTGCTTATGCCCAGCTTACAGACGAATCTTTTATTATGCCGCAATGGGGCAGTGACGATAATATTAAACGCCTATTGAATGAACATAAAATAAACCTGCAGATCAGATATGAGCTAATGGAGGAACGGACAATCCTGGCCATGGTGCAAAAGGGCCTGGGTATCAGCATCCTGCCGGAACTGATTTTAGTGAATGTGCCTGACAACGTCCATGTCGTGGATTTGGCGGAGCAGGACTATCGGATTATTGGCATAGCCGCCCTGTCTTTAAAAAATATATCTCCCGCCGCCAAGAAATTCCTGCATTGTATCCGGTCCTGGCTGCGTGAAAATAATATGCTTGATTTTGATAATAGTCCTGCCGCTAAACAGGCATCGTGTTAACATGAAAATATTTCCAGCCTGGTTCTGCCTACTGCAGAGCCAGGCTTTTTCTCTAAACATGGCACCTGTGGCCTATAGTTCAAAAAAAGTGAAGTAATCCATAAGATAATCTGAATTTACTTAGCCTTATTTTTAATGTAAGCTGATATTAAATAAGCTTATGCTGCATAAGGATTCAATCATCAGCAGGTCAGCGAATAGCAGGAGCAAAACCAACAGCTCCGGGGTATTGCGGACCTTGTAGCAAATAATACCAAGGAGGAATGGAAAATGAACAATGCTTACTTCCAAGTCAAACCGCCGGTTAATGAGCCTATTAAGGGTTACCTGCCGGGATCACCGGAAAGTGTTGCTTTAAAAGCCGAGCTTGAGCGGCAATTAGCGAACCCTGTTGAAGTACCGCTGATTATTGCCGGCAAAGAGATTCGCACAGCCAACAAAGCCAATATGATCTGCCCCCATGATCATCAAAAAGTACTGGGCCAGTATTATATAGCCGGTGAGCAGGAACTGCTTATGGCCATTGAGGCGGCAGAAGCGGCACGGGAAGAATGGGAGCATATGCCCTGGGAGCACCGGGCGACTATTTTCTTAAAAGCCGCCGATTTATTAACAGGCAAATACCGGGCAAAATTGTCGGCCGCTTGCATGCTGGGGCAAAGCAAGAACCCTTTCCAGTCGGAGATTGACGTGATCTGCGAAATGGCCGATTTCCTCCGGTTTAATGCGTATTTTGTGCAGGAGATCTATAAACAGCAGCCCCTTAGCACCGACGGCGTCTGGAACCGGGTCGAGTACCGGGCCCTTGACGGCTTTGTCGCTGCCATCACCCCGTTTAATTTTACCTCTATCGGCGGCAACCTTTCCACCGCCCCGGCGCTGTGCGGTAATACTGTTTTATGGAAACCATCCTCAACCGCTGTCCTGTCCAACTATTATTTCATGCAAATCCTTATCGAGGCCGGCCTGCCGGCCGGGGTTATCAACTTTGTACCCTGCCGGGGAAGCGATTTTGGCAGAGTGGTAGTCCCCCATCCCCGTATGGCCGGTTTTCATTTTACCGGCTCCACCGCCGTATTCAACGAGATCTGGCGTCAGGTCGGACAAAACATTAATAATTATGTCACCTATCCGCGGCTTGTTGGCGAGACAGGCGGCAAAGACTTTATCTTTGCCCATAAGTCGGCCGACGTGGACGCGCTGACCTGCGCCATCGTCCTGGGAGCGTTTGAATACCAGGGCCAAAAATGCTCGGCCGCTTCCCGCGCCTATATCCCGGAAAGCCTGTGGGGCCGGGTGAAAGAACGCCTGGCAGAGGAAATCGGCAAAATAAAGCAGGGCGATGTCCGCGACTTTACCAATCTTATGAACGCCGTAATTGATAAGAAATCCTTCGATAACATCAAAGGGTATCTCGACTATGCCCGGCAGTCTGCCGATGCGGAAATCCTTATTGGCGGCGGCTGCGACGACAGCGTGGGCTATTTTGTCGAGCCCACTGTGATCCTCGCCCAAACACCGACCTTTAAAACCATGGTGGAAGAGATTTTTGGCCCGGTAATCACCATTTATGTATATCCTGATGACCAATTGGAATCAACCGTAAAATCCTGCGATACTGCCACCGGCTATGCCTTGACCGGCGCAGTTTTCGCCCAGGACAGAGCCGCCATCATCAAGCTGGCCCAAGCCCTCGATCATGCCGCCGGCAACTTCTATATTAACGACAAGCCGACCGGTGCGGTGGTTGGCCAGCAGCCCTTCGGCGGCAGCCGCGGTTCCGGCACCAATGACAAAGCGGGGAGCGCGATCAACCTGTACCGCTGGATGAATCAGCGGGCAATTAAGGAAACACTGGTACCGCGCACCGTTGTAAGCTACCCGTACATGACCGAGAAATAAAACCGGAAGAATCATCCCTAACCGGCACAGGGGCTGCCTCAGTATACTGAGGCAGCCCCTTGTTTGTGAGTATGGTTAATTGCCGGTTATGTTTGTAACAGCCTGATATCTGGGCTTTACTGAGCAGTGAAGCGGGCCTTGCGCTTTTCAACAAAAGCCGTCATACCTTCTTTTTGATCTTGGGTAGCGAAACATAAGCCAAAGACCTCGGCCTCATAGGCAATGCCAGACTCCAAATCCATATCCATTCCCTCATTGACCGCGGCTTTACTTAATCTTACGGCAATCCCGGCCCGGGACATGATTTTTTCGGCCAGCGCCCTGGCGGCGGCCATAAGTTCACTGCTTGCCGTCACTTTATTAACCAGGCCGATACGGTAGGCCTCAGCGGCATCAATCATATCGCCGGTGAATATCAGTTCTTTAGCCCGTCCTTTACCAACCAGGCGGGGCAAACGCTGGGTGCCGGCAAAACCGGGCACGATGCCTAAGGTTACCTCCGGCTGGCCGAACCTGGCATTGTCGGCGGCAATACGCAGGTCGCAGGCCATAGCCAGCTCGCAGCCCCCGCCCAGGGCAAAACCGTTGACAGCAGCAATCACCGGTTGGGGCAGATTCTCAAGTTTATTAAAAACCTTTTGGCCGGATTTGGCCCAATTACGCCCTTCTATCGCTGATAAGGGCAGCATTTCCGTGATATCGGCGCCGGCAACAAAGGCTTTTTCACCAGCGCCGGTAATAATCACTGTTTTGACTGTGTCATCCCCGGCAATCCGGTCCAGCAGGCTGTCCAATTCCTGCAGCAGGGCATAATTAAGGGCATTCAATGCCTGCGGACGGTTTAAAGTAATAACCCCGATCCCACCGTCAGTTGCAAACAGAAGGTTAGCATATTGTGTCATGTTATCCCCCTTGCTAATTTTTGCTTACTTGTAATCGTAGAACCCTTTACCTGACTTGCGGCCCAGATAGCCGGCCTGCACCATCTTCTTTAACAGCGGGCATGGCCGGTATTTGGGATCTCCATACCCGTTATAAAGCACTTCCAGGATATACAGCACCGTATCGTTGCCAATGAGATCAGACAAAGCCAGCGGCCCCAGCGGATGGTTAAAGCCAAGTTTAGCCACCTGATCAATGTCCGCGGCGCTCGCCACCCCTTCCATCAGCGTAAACACGGCTTCATTAATCATCAGCATCATAATGCGGTTGCCCACAAAGCCGGGATAATCAGCCACTCTGACAGGCGATTTCCCCAGTTTCTCCGCCAGTGCGGCTACCGCTGCCAGGGTATCGGCCCCGGTAGCCAGGCCGCTAATAATCTCCACCAGCTTCATAACCGGCGCCGGATTAAAAAAGTGCATGCCGATTACTTTGTCCGGGCGCCTGGTGAATGCGCCAATCGAGGTGATTGGCAAAGACGAGGTATTGGTTGCGAGAATGGTGTGCGGTGGGCACTGTTGATCCAGGGTTTGAAAAATGCTGCGTTTAATATCGGCATTCTCAACAGCCGCTTCCACGACCAGATCCACATTGCAGGCGGCGGCATCCAGCTCAACCGTACCGGCGATACGGCCCATAATGCGCTCTTTATCCCCGGCGGCCAGTTTCCCTTTTTCTACCGCCTTGCTCAGGTTCCGGTCAATCCCGGTTAAGCCTTTTTGCACATATTCGGCCTTAATGTCACGCAGGATCACAGTCAAGCCGCCCTGGGCCATAACCTGGGCAATCCCGCTGCCCATCTGGCCTGCGCCAATAATCAGCACTTTGTTAAATTCCATAATCATCCCCCGCCTGACAGGCCTGTTAACAGGCCTGCTTAATTTTTTTAAATTCCTCAATCAGCGCCGGCAGCACCTCCAGGACATCACCGACAATTCCATAATCGGCCGCCTTGAATATCGGAGCATCGGCGTCTTTGTTGATGGCGATCACGATATCGGAGGAGGACATGCCGGCCATATGCTGAATGGCACCGGAGATACCACAGGCAAAATAAATTTTCGGGCCAACCGTTTTGCCGGTCTGTCCTACCTGGTGGGGCGGCGGCTTCCAGCCGGCGTCGACCACGGCCCGTGACGCGCCTACAGCCCCGCCTAGTGTCTTGGCCAGCTCTTCAATCAGGCTGAAGTTCTCCGGCTTGCCCAGGCCGCGACCGCCGGAAACGATGATTTCCGCCTCTTCCAGATTGCAGGCCACTGTACAGACCCGGACAACCTCTATGAGCCGGGTGCGAATATCCTGCGCCTGTACTTTGTTTTCTACCTGTATAAGCTGCCCAGTCCGGGAAAAATCCTGCTCCGGCCGTTTGAATACTTTAGGACGGACAGTACCCATCTGCGGCCGGTGATCAGGACAGAGAATCGTGGCCATGATATTGCCGCCAAAGGCGGGGCGCGTCCAGGCAACAAGCCCGGTTTGCTCATCAATCCCCAGATTGGTGCAATCGGCGGTTAACCCTGTCCCCACCCGGCAGGCCACCCGGGGTCCCAGGTCCCGCCCGTCATTGGTGGCACCAATGAGCACAACAGCCGGTTTGTAGGCTTGAATCAAATCCGTAAACACAGCGGTATAACCGTCGGTCGAATAGTTCTTTAATTCCGGCCCTTCCACTGCATAGACAATATCGGCGCCACTGGCAAATACCTCCCGGGCCAGGGGCTGCACGCTGTCGCCGATCAGAACACCGGCCAGCTTCTGCCCCATGGCATCGGCCAGTTTGCGGCCTTCGCCCAATAATTCATAAGCCACGTTTTTGGCCTGGCCCTCGGTCTGTTCCACAAATACCCAGACATTTTTATAAGCAGCCACATCCATTTGTGCTGTTTTTTCTTCCGCTTCCCGGGCTATAGCCCCCACCGGGCATATTTCCACACAGGCGCCACAAGCCGTACAGGCCTCGGTAATGGTGGCCCTGTCAGCGTCCATAACCAGGGCGCCGAATGGACAGGAAGCAACACAGGCCCCACAGCCGACACATTCTTCCGCATTAACTTTTACTGCCATGTTTTTCCCCTTCCCCTATACAAGCTTGGCTTCTACCAGTTTGTTAACAAGCATACCTGCCGCCTCCCGGGCGGTATCGGCCTGGATCAGTTCTCCCTGCACCCGCCGGGGGGGAGTAAAAATCCGCCTGACCTGGGTTGGCGAGCCCTTCAGCCCCAGCCGCTGCGGGTCAACCGCCAGCTCGGCTGCTGTCCAGACCGGAATCTGCCTGCGGTTGGCCTTCATTGTCCCCTTGACGGTGGGATAACGCGGCTCATTGATGGACTTCGTCACGGTAAGCAGCACCGGCAGGCTGGTTTCAATCACCTCGTAGCCTTCTTCCTGCTCCCGCTCCAGCCGCACCGTCTGCCCGTCAAGCTCAATCCGGGAAACGCAGGTAACCTGCGCCCAGCCCAGATGCTCGGCCATCTCCGGCCCTACCTGGGCGGTATCCCCGTCAATGGCCTGCTTGCCGCAGAGAATCATCGCGACGTTGCCGATTTTTTTGATGGCGGCAGCCAGCGTATAGCTGGTAGCCAGGGTATCGGCGCCGCCAAAAGCCCGGTCACTGATCAGCAGGGCCTCATCGGCGCCCATGGCGATACATTCTTTCAGCGCGTCCTGCGCCTGGGGCGGCCCCATGGAAATAACAGTAACCCGGCCGCCGTATTTTTCCTTAAGCTGGATAGCCGCCTCCACCGCGTTTTTGTCAAAGGGATTGACAATACTCGGCACCCCCTGGCGGATAAGGGTGTTCGTCACCGGATCAATTTTTACTTCGGCCGTGTCAGGCACTTGCTTGACACAAACAACGATTTCCATTACTCTCTCCCCCTGTCATCTGGCGCCCAGCCGGCAGCGGCGTTACCGCAGCACACTGGCTGCGATAACCATACGCTGGACCTGATTTGTGCCTTCATAAATCTGGGTAATCTTCGCATCGCGCAGCAGCCGCTCCACCGGATACTCGCGGCTGTACCCATAGCCGCCAAAAATTTGCACCGCATCGGTGGCAACCGCCATCGCCACATCGGAGGCATACATTTTGGCCATCGCCGCTTCCTTCGCATACGGCAGGCCCTGGTCTTTCAGATAGGCGGCGCGGTAAACCAGCAGCCGGGCAGCCTCCACTTTTGTCGCCATATCGGCCAGCATAAAGGCAATGGCCTGATTGGCCGCAATCGGTTTGCCAAACTGCACCCGTTGTTTGGAATAGGCAACCGCATGTTCGAGGGCCGACTGGGCAATACCCAGCGCCTGTGCCGCTACGCCGATCCGGCCGCCGTCAAGGGTGCTCATGGCAATTTTAAAGCCCTCGCCCTCTTTGCCCAGCACATTTTCTTTGGGCACTTTGACATCCTGGAAGATGAGCTCGTTGGTTATGGAGGAATGGATGCCCAGCTTATGTTCCTTCTTGCCGAAGGTAAAACCAGGCATGCCTTTTTCGAGAATAAAGGCGGTAATCCCCTTAACCCCTTTGCTTCTGTCGGTTATGGCAAAGACAATATAGATTTCGGCCTCGCCGGCATTGGTGATAAAGATTTTGCTGCCATTAAGCACATAGCCGCCATCCTTACCGACTGCCACTGTTTGCTGGGCGGCGGCATCAGTGCCGGCATTAGGCTCTGTCAGGCCGAAAGCGCCCAGTTTTTCTCCCTCGGCCAGAGGCACAAGGTATTTTTGCTTTTGCGCCTCTGTGCCGTAGGCGTAAATAGGCCAGGCACATAAAGACACCGTCGCCGACAGGGTAATACCGACCCCGGCGTCAACCCGCGACAATTCCTCCACCGCCAGAATATAGCTCAAAACATCGGCGCCGGCGCCGCCGTAGGCTTCGGGAAAGCAGATGCCGCTAAAGCCCATTTCCCCCATGGCGTCGGCAATGGGCCGGGAGAATTCTTCTTTTTCATCCCGTTCGCCGGCCCCTGGCGCAACCTCTTTCTCAGCAAAATCACGCACCAGTTTCTGCATCATTAACTGGTCTTCCGTAAGCTTACATTGCATAATCCCGCCTCCTCATCCCCTGTATCGTGCTTCTTTTCCCTTGTTTCTCTCACCCGCGCTCAACAATAATGGCGATTCCCTGCCCGCCGCCGATGCACAAGGTCGCAAGGCCCAGGCGGGCTTCCTTCTGCTCCAGGGCATGAAGCAGCGTAACCAGTATCCGGGCGCCGCTGGCGCCAATGGGATGCCCGAGGGCAATCGCCCCGCCGTGAATATTCACCTTATCCTGCGCAAAGGCCAGCTCCTGGCCGACAGCCAGGAACTGGGCGGCAAACGCCTCATTGGCTTCGATCAGATCGATATCGGCCATTGTCAAGCCGGCTTTGGCCAACGCCTTGCGGGTGGCCGGTACAGGCCCCATCCCCATAAGCCGGGGATCAACCCCGCCGGCGGCGTAGGCACGGATGCGGGCCAGCGGCCTGATGCCCAGTGCCTGCGCTTTAGCCCCTGACATAACAACAAGCGCCGCCGCCCCGTCGTTAATGCCGGAGGCATTGCCGGCCGTGACGGTGCCGTCTTTTTTGAAGGCCGGTTTCAAGGCATTCAGCTTTTCCAGGGTAGTACCGGCCTTGGGATATTCGTCGGTTGCAAACACACTGTCGCCTTTTTTGCTTTTGATGACAACAGGAAGGATCTCTTGGGCAAAGGCCCCTGTTTCCACAGCCCTGACAGCCTTCTGCTGCGAGGCCAGGGCCAGCTCGTCCTGGGCTTCCCGGGTAATGCCGTACTGGGCGGCCACATTCTCGGCGGTAATCCCCATATGGTAGTCGTTAAAGGCGCACCACAGTCCATCCTTCACCATGGTGTCGGTAATCTTGGCATCGCCCATGCGGAAGCCCCAGCGGGCTTTGCTGTCAAGCGTGTAGGCGGCATTGGTCATGCTTTCCATACCGCCGGCCACCACAATCTCCGCATCGCCGGTAAGGATGGACTGGGCGGCCAGATTGACGGCCTTGATGCCTGAGCCGCATACTTTATTAATGGTATAGGCCGGAACCGCCACCGGCAACCCGGCATGAACGGCTGCCTGGCGGGCCGGATTCTGCCCCTGCCCGCCTTGCAGGACATTGCCCATAATCACCTCATCGATCAAATCCGGCCGGATACCGGCCCGGTTGATGGCTTCCTGAATGACAATCCGGCCCAGATCGGCGGCAGAGTATGAGGCCAGGGAGCCATTAAAGGCCCCAATTGGCGTTCTGACCGCGCTGGCAATAACAACTTCTTTCATTTCAACACCCCTAATTATAGATAGCAATGGCTTTGGCTCCTTCGACCTCCAGCCATTTAAAAAACAAAAACTTTTTCAGTGTTATCCTCACCCGGGAGAAACCGGCTTTGGCCGCCAGCGCCGCCGGATAATACACACTGATCGCCCCGGCCTCGCTGCGGCAGTACCGGCCTTTCACCGCTGCCGCCGGTTCACCGACGACGACTGACGGCACGTAACTACCTGTTACGCTTTTTCCCGTACAGGCTCAGCCGCCGGTAGCCGGCTCAAGCGTGAGTTCAATAATAATGGCGGTCGCCTGTTTGCTGATGAATTCCGCCGCCTCGCGGTCGATTATGATCCTCATGATGCCGCCTCCGTTCCCGGCTGCAGGCTTCTGATTACGGCCGCCGCATCGTCCAGCAAGCTGGCCTGCAGGGCCTCGGCTTCGGCCGGGCTCACAGCCTCCCGGCCGGTCATCACCTGAGCAAAAACAGCCTGCGCCAGGCTGTCAGCCAAGGAACTGAGGCCGCCTTGACGGTACGCGGTCAGCAGTATGTCGTCAAACAACTGCATATCAGCCGGCCCGTATTCAAATACCGTACACCAGGCCTGCAGCAGTTCATGCTCCGCCAGGCCGGCCTGCAGCAGCAGCCCGTCTTTATGGGCGCTGATCAGCACCAGCACGGCCGATACATAGGCCCGTAACGCGGCTGTCATCTGCTGTTTGTTTATTTTCTTATTTACCGTACGGTTGGGGAAAATAAGCTGCCCCTTGCTGTCCATACCGGTCACCGCCGCCATAAATTCATCGGCGCAGATGGCCGCAACAAAAAACAGTTTCTTTTGGGCCTGATTGCCGGCAACCCTGACAGCCCTGGCGCAAAACCGCTGGGTATGCCGGCCTATATTCCGGTGATAAGGGCCTTTAGCTGCTGCAAAGATATCCTTAATAAAAGTAATGACTGGCATCAGCCTGCCGCCTCCCTCTGCTTAACTACCGGTACTTAGATAAGTCCTTTTTCCTGGGCACCTTGCGTGAGGCTGCTGCGGAAGTCGGGATGGCTGATGCCAATCAGGGCCTCAGCCCGCTCCCGCAGTGTCCGGCCCCGCAGCTCAGCCACACCGTATTCGGTGACGACATAATGCACGTCATTGCGTGAGGTCGTCACCGCCGCTCCCCGGTCAAGCTCACAGGCAATCCGGGAAATCTTGCCGCCGGCGGCAGTCGAGGGCAAGGCAATAATAGACCTGCCATGGAGCGAACAGCTGGCCCCCCGGATAAAATCCACCTGTCCGCCTACACCGCTAAACTGGCGCGAGCCAATCATCTCGGCATTGACCTGTCCCATTAAATCCACCTGGATGGCGGAGTTAATGGAAATCATGTTGTCATGCTGACCGATAATATAAGGGTCGTTGATATAGTCCACCGCATGCAGCTCGACTGCCGGGTTATTATCGACAAAGTCGTATAATTTCCTGGTTCCCATCAGAAAGGTAGCCATAAACTTACCGGTATTAATCGTTTTTTTCCGGTTGGTGATGACCCCGGCTTCAGCTAAAACCACTACCCCGTCTGAAAACATCTCGGAATGAATGCCCAGGTCTTTTTTATCTGTGAGGAACAGCAGCACCGCATCGGGAATAGCGCCAATCCCCAGCTGCAGAGTCGCGCCGTCCGGGATAAGCCGGGCCACATTCTCGCCGATCGCTTTTTCCACCGCCCCGATTTTTGGGGGCGTTAACTCAATCAGCGGCTCATCGTGTTCTACCAGCAGGTTAATGGCGTCCAAATGAATTCTGGCCCCGCCGGTGCGCGGCACATGCTTGTTTACCTGGGCAATAACAAGGCGGGCGCTTTCGGCCGCCGGTTTAGTGTAATCGGCAGATACACCGTAGCTGCAGAACCCGTCGGCATCAGGCGGTGTTACCTGGATCAGGGCAACATCCACCGGTAGGATCCCGTCTTTAAAAAGCCGGGGAATCTCGGAAAAAAAGCAGGGGGTGAAATCGGCGCGCTTTTCTTCCACTGCTTTTCTGGTGCTGCCGCCGACAAATAAGGCATTATGCCGGAAACTCTGCGCCAGCCCGGGCTGGGCATATTTAGCCGGCCCCATAGCGACCATATGGACAATTTCAACATCTGTCAGTTCAGGTGCCCGGGCAACCAGCGCCTCGATCAGAGCCGCCGGCTCGCCGCAGGCGTGGCCGGTGACCACCCTGTCGCCTGACTGAATATTTTGTACCGCCTGTCCGGCCGCAACAAGCTTACTCTGGACCAGACTTCTCCAGTTGTTCATAAAAATTCCTCACCTTCGTCACAATCTCAGTGACCAAATCTCCTTCCGCTACCCCGGCTGCGTCGATAGTCGCGGCCGCAACGACAGTAGCCGGCCCCTGGCCGCGGGTGTACTTTAAAGCACAGCTGGCAGTACACCCGCTCAGATAAACTACATAATCAACAGCGGTGGAGTTAATCGCCACCTGATACCCTTTTGCCTGCAGCGCAGCCCGGACCCCGGCCGCAATCCTGCCCCGGTCAATCCGGGGGTTGCAGCCGCCGCAGAAGACAATACCTACACAGCGCTTCATGCCCGGGATTGCTCTTTCCGCAGCAGCCGGAGCGCCTGCCCGATCAGCTCATCGCTCACCTGCCGGACCGGTATAACCCCTTTTATTTCCGGGCAGGCCTCTTTCAGGGCGGTTTCGGCAACCGCCGCGAGGGTCTGCTGCGCCCCGGGGCAGGTTGCACATGCCCCGGTCAGCTTGACCTTAACAAACCCGTCTGCGGTCACCTCCAGCACCTCAATACCGCCATTATGGGCGGCAAGCACCGGCTGGACCTTGGCTGCGATTACCTGTTGCAGCCTGTGCATTATTGTTTCTTAATACCGGCAATGGCTTTTGCCAGCTCTTTTTTCTGTTCCAGATTGCCCTGGCGGGAAATCATAATCCGCTGTGCCTGAGGCGAACCGGCGCCATGCATGGACTCTGTCCGGTAGCCGACGGCGGCAGTACCAAGGGTGATATTTTCAATCAGGCGCAGGATGCGCATGCGGTCCTCCGTAGCTACGCCGGCAATGCCGCGGAAATACTTCTCAACCACCTGGCCGATTTCCGGGCTGCGCAGGTCTTTTTCCGAAGGCATGGTAACCATCAGGCCGCCGGCAATATCCTCGGCCAGGCGGGCAATCTCGTAGGGGAAGCGGGTTACGTTCTGCTTGCAGACATTGGCCAGCAGCAGGTCGATGATATAGTTGCCGGAAGCTGTTTTATGGCCTTCGGCCGAACAGGCGATGCCGCAGGCATACAGGGTTTCATTCAGATGCATCATCTCAATCAGCTTATCCTTGACATGGGAGGCCTTGTTGGCCCCGTTATACTCGGCGGCCAGGGCGGCAGCGCCGATAAGAACATCGCCAACCCCGACCTTGCAGCCGCCGTAGCTCTGGCGATGATAGCCCGCGAACCGCTCCACCAGGGCGCCGCTGAATTCGAATTCGCCGCACATAAAGACATTTTCCCAGGGGATGAAGACATGGTCGAAAACCATCAGGGCTTCATGGCCGCCGAATTGCTTATTGCCGACATCAATATCGCCCTCTTCCAGCTTGCGGGTATCGCAGGACTGGCGCCCGTAAATATAGAATATACCTTCGGCATCGGCGGGAGCGCAGAAGGAAACCGCATAATCGGCATCATCCTTGCCCATGGCGATTGTCGGCATAACCAGGATCCAGTGCGAGTTGATCGCGCCGGTCTGATGGGCCTTGGCCCCGGCGACAACAATGCCGTCTTCCCTTTTTTCCACAATATGCACAAACAGGTCGGGGTCAACCTGTTTGCTCGGCGATAAGCTCCGGTCCCCTTTCGGGTCGGTCATGGCGCCGTCCACAGTCCAGTCTTGCTCCTGCATCTTCAGCAGAAACTGATTGAAGCGGTCATGGTAATTGGTGCCTAATTTTTGATCCATCTCAAACGTAACACTGTCAACGGCGTTGATCGCATCCATACCGACACAGCGCTGGAAACAGGCGGCTGTTTTCTGGCCGAGCAAACGCTGCATTTTTACTTTTCTCACCAGATCATCACTGCTTTGATGCAGATGGCAGAAGCGGTTAATCTTCTTGCCGGTCAGGTGGGAAGTAGCGGTCATCAGTTCCTCGTACTGCGGGTCCTGAGCCAGTTCGTAGGTCATTTTCACTGAATTCATCGATGGCCTGATAATTGGATGATCGACGGGGTTCTTGACCAGTTCACCCTGCAGGTAAACCTTAAGCTTAAGGTTCCGTAAACTTTCCTCATATTGCGCAGCTGTTTTTAAAGCCATTGTCAAATTCCTCCCAAATTTATTATTTATAGGTGTGACCCAAACTCCCTTATTCAGCTTCAGACCGGTTGTTGAATACCGGGTCTTTGCTTGTATCATACGTGGACCAGTCGCGGATGAAATCCTTGCCGTAAATCAGCAGGCACAGCACAACGCCAACACCAAAGGCGTAAGCGGCACCGCGGGAAATGAGCACCGAGCCGACAATCCCGGCAACCCCCAGGTCATTGAAGGTGCGGGCCTTTAATACCCCTACCCGGATCGCCACATACCCCTGGACCAGCATGGTAAGCGACAGGGAAATCGGCAGAATCGGTTTAACAAGAGTAACGATCGGCATCAGGAAGTAGCTGGCGAAAGTGCCCAGCCGGAAGGACGCTACCCCGCCGAACAAACTGTCCATTGCTTCCCGGCCATGTTTATACCGCTCGCAGGTGACCACCTGCATGGCCGCCCAGAGCGGGCCGCACATCGATAAATCCGGCCCCAGCATCGACATGCTGATATTGCGGATACCGCAGATGATGTTATTGCGATTGGCATCATAATGGACATTTTCATCGCCGTGGCGGAACTCCCGGGCTTCGTCAATCAGGGCCTCGGCCTGGATCAGCTCGCCAAACAGGACAACATAGGTCGCTGCCACCAGCGGAAACGCATTCAGGTACAGGCTGAGCGGCGGCCAGCCGATATTGGCGGCAAACGGTGTCCACTCTGTGAACAGGGTATAAAACTGCGGCACGGTAATGCCCCAGGTAATCGTCGGCCAGGGCAGTTCTCCCAGCAGCGGCGCAATAATAATGGCCAGCACCAGTGAGGGCATTAAGCCTAAATCGGAAAGATATTTAAAGAAAATGTGTTTATTGCGTAAGGTTTTGAAATGATTGGAAAACAAAATGTAAAAAGCAAAACCAATGGCGATGGTAATTGTCCAGGGATAAGCGTCAAACCGTCCTCCTGTTTCAAAAACCAGCCTGACTGCCGCCACCCCGGCCCCGATTAAAATCCCCGCCTTCAGGGCGTCAGGAACAATATCAACAAACTTCTTCGCCAGCCCGGTTGCGCCTAACAACAGGGCAAAAATACCCAGCTCCATTTCAAAAGCAATCAGGGCATGCATCCTGGCAACCCCCTCCGGGAAGGTCTTGAGCCACAGCAGCAGCAGGGGCACGGCCGGGGTAATCCAGCCCGGGATAACCGGATCGCCCAGGTGAGCATGCCATAAATAGAAAAATCCGTTTAAAATAACAACAGTAATGGCAATTTCAAAGGGCATCCCCAGATATTCCTGCAATACCGGGATGATTCCCAGGCACACGGCGCACATGAGCAGCCCCTGGATAAAATCCGGTATTTCAAACCGGTAATGAATAAAGGGAAATCGCAACTGAAACGGACCAAGCGGGATATAAGGCTGAACCTCACCAAATTTGCGTTCATACCTTGGACCTAACCAGCTCATAGCTTACCTCCTCAACCTATTTTACAAAGAAAAAAATATACCTGCGTCAGCACCACGTTGTACTCCTAGCCTCGCCCTCCTTTGCCTTGAATCTTGAATGCCAGCACCCATTTATATTGCAGGATTCGTGCCAAAAGAGCGAAAAGCAGTATTATTCCCATTTTTCCTATATATTTGATTGTTGCGACATCTTCGGGCAATATTGCAAAAACGCAACAAAAAAAGCCTGTTAATCGCATTCATTTCTTTAACAGGCTGCTTTGTGCAGCATTGCATCTATTGCATTTCTGCAACACTATTTTGTTGCCAAACCATATCGGACCGCCTTGCGAAAAACGGTCGTTCTGTCAATCCCCAGAACCTCGGCCACCTTTTGCCAGGACCGGTATTCTTTGTAGCATTCCGTAAGCAAGTAGGCCTCGGTCTGGGCGACAGCCTCCTTAAGTTTTGTCCCCTTTTTCGGCAGAAAGTTCTTACGCCAGATGGTTTCCGGCACAAGATCGGCGGTAAGCGCCTCGCCGGCGGCTGTTACCATCATCCGCTCAATTACGTTTTCCAGTTCGCGCACATTGCCGGGCCAGCTGTATTCCACCAGCTTGTCGATCACTTCCGGCAAAATCCGCTTATTGTAGCCAAAATGCTTATTGAATTTTTCGATAAAGTGCATGATCAGCAACGGTACATCCTCTTTGCGTTCCCGCAGCGGCGGCAGGTTGATCGGTACAACCATCAGACGATAATACAAATCCTCCCGGAAGGTTCCATGCTGGACCATTTTGGCGATATCCCGGTGGGTGGCGGCGATAATGCGGGCATTAACCGTAATGGACCGGGTACCGCCCACGCGCATAATCTCTTTTTCCTGAATCGCCCGCAACAGTTTTACCTGTAATAACAGCGGCAAATCCCCCACCTCATCCAGAAATAGGGTCCCGTTGTGAGCCAGTTCAAACAAACCGGGCTTCCCTTCTTTTTTGGCCCCCGTGAACGCCCCGCCCTCATAGCCGAACAATTCCGACTCCAGCAGTTGTTCCGGTATGGCGGCGCAATTTATTTTTATAAACGGGCGGGCTGTGGTTTTGCCGTGTTTGTGAATCAACTTGGCAATCAGCTCTTTACCGGTGCCGGACTCCCCGGTAATCAGCACATTGGAATCCACATCGGCAATTTTCATGGACAGTTCGATAACCCTGGCCATCTTAGGGCTCCGGCTAATCATGTCATGATTCTGAATATGCATGGCCCGCAAATGGGATAATTCAGTTTTGTATTTCAGGGTTTGCTCTTTGGTTTTAAGCAGCTGGTTTTGCAGTTTGACTAGTTCGGTAATGTCACGTACATTGGTCACAACCCGGAACAATTTTCCCTGCTCGTCAAACAGCGGCGTGCCTGTGACTAGAATCTTACGGTCTTTCTTTACTGTCTGATTAATCGTGATTGTTGTCCGTTTTTCCATAACATGCAGGGTCACCGATTCGTCATAATATCCCGCTTCCACCAGGCTTCTCATATTCTTGCCCATAATTTCACTGGTCTTAATGCCTGTAATCCGTTCATAGGCGTCATTTACGCGCAGCACTACCCCCTCGCCGTCGGTAATAAACATACCATCGTAGGAAGATCTGATAATTGCTTCTAATTCTTTTAACAGCTCTTTGCTGGAATCTAATTCGCTGGGTGCTTGCTTGGCATCTTTGCTGCCCGGTCCCATTCGCATTCCTCCAGTCTTGTAATCATTGTTTTCAATTTTCGATATGATCCGACATTTACCTGCATGGGTTCATCAATTCCTTATAAAAAGCAGCTGAATCCGGGTATTCGGATCCAGCTGCAGTTACTGACCACGCTACTGAAACTCGGCTTCCGCCTTTTTTCTGTATTCCTCTACTTCTGGGGTTAAAGTATATTCATTTTTCTCTAAAACGGCCAGATATTCGGCCATCAATTGCGAGAACGCCCCATTTTCAGCAGCAAACCCGGCTTCAAGATAGGCCTTTTTGGCTGCCGGCATCATTTTCCGGTCTTCATAACCAAACAGCGGCGTATTGTTAGCCCCATAGAGCGTAAAGACAAGATACCGTTTCAGCAGTTGTCTGACCTCCTCGCTTTTGGCAGAGTTGCCATATTGCTTGATAAACTGCTCCTGCTTGAGAGACCGCCGTAAAATTTCCTGCCAGCCGATGACAAGAGCGGCATCCTTAATCGGAGTTTGGGCTGATTCCACAGCCATAAGATCAATATAGGCAGTCATGTCCGGCGTTACCTTTTGCCGGTACTTTTTATACAGGGAATAGTCGATCACCGGAAAAAAGAAGCCTTCTGCCGTTTCAATCTTATAGCCGTTGTTTTTAGTAGCGCTTAACAGGTCTCTTACCGGTTTTTCCCCAATCGCATTCAGATAATTGTCGGTTAATTCACCGGAGTAATCCTTGGCCAGCGTTTTCTGGACAATTTCCTCATCGGCAAACCGATCCTGCAGTCGGAGCAGATGGTGCTGCTGATTTTTTTCCAGAGCGATCAGCATCACTGACAGGCTGGGCGGAGAAACCTCGTGTAGATTGGTATTGATAAAAGTAATGATTTCCTCGGCCTTGACATTATTTTTGCGGGTTAGCTTATCAAACTCGGCCATAACCGCCTTCTCCCGGCTGTCTCCATTCTCGGCCGGAGCTTGCCGGGCCTGCTCCGGCAATGGCCCGGGACCGCCGGCGCAGCCGGCCAGAAAACTCAGCAGCACCAGCAAGGCGACTGCTGTAATGGTCTTGCGTTTGCATATAGTCATAGTTATCCCCTTTTCAGCTTCATTCTATATAGAGTAAACGCCCGGCCGGCAAAAAGGTAACGTCAGCCATTTATTTTCGTATTGCTATTGACCAAAATTGGCAGTACGGTTATAATCTTATTGATAATTGTTTTCATCATTTATAACTTTATTATTCGACTGACTGTCATCAGTCAAATAATAAAGCACCTGAGCTTAATTCTCTGCTCTGCACAGAGACCACCCCCGCAAGCGCAAAAGGGAGAGACATGTTTATGAAATGTATTGTGCGTTTACTTTATGAAGCCAAAAAGTATTACTGGCAGCTGGCCGGCGCAGTAATCGGCATTATCGGCTATACAGCCATCAACCTGATCGGCCCCGGCCTGATCAGCCAGCTTATTGATCTGCTGACAGGCCAGTTCAGTCAAGGCGATATTGCTACCGTCCGGCAGCTGGCCCTCCTGCTGTCGGCAACCTATCTCATCCGGGCCGTTTTCCGCCTGGCCAGTGATTACTGGGCTCATTACGCGGCCTGGAATATTGTTGCCGAAATGAGGGTTAAAGTATATAATCACCTGCAAACCTTATCGCTGCGTTTTTACAGCGATAAACAAACAGGCCAGATTATGAGCCAGGTGCTGAATGACACAGCCCAGTTCGAACTGCTGATTGCCCATGCCATTCCCAACATCCTGAGCAGCGTTCTCATTATTCTCGGGGTCGCCATCCTCCTGCTGCTGATTAATCCCTGGCTGGCCCTATTAACCTTCGTGCCTGTTCCGCTCATGGTCGTCTTCAGCCTCTATTATACTAAAAGAATTTATCCTGCCTATAGCGACCACCAGGCCCGGTTAGGGGATATGAATGCGGTATTGCAGGATAACCTCTCCGGTTTGAAGGAAATTCAGCTGTTCGGCCGGCAGGACTGTGCTTCCCGCTTATTCAGCAATCAAACCTATCAATGGCGGGACGCGGTGATGAGAGTCGTCTGGCTGGGAGGACTCTATCATCCGACAGTGGAAAGCATTTTATCCATAGGCACAGTTATTGTGGTTGGCTTTGGCGGCATTATGGCCTTGGATGGTCTGCTGAGCATAGGCGATATTGTCCGATTCTTACTGTACCTCAGCCTCTTTTATGCGCCGATCGCCACCCTGGTTGCCTCCGTCGACAACCTCCTGCAGGCTGCGGTCGGCGCCAAACGTGTTTTTTCCCTGCTGGACGCAGAGCCTGAGATTCAGGATAAGACGAATGCCATCACTCTGGCAACAACCGCAGGCCATTTGGCTTTTCATAATGTAACCTTTTGTTACGACCAGCATACACCGGTATTGGATAATGTTACCTTTGATATACCGGCAGGCGCCATGGTGGCGCTTGTCGGCCCGACAGGGGTGGGTAAGACTACCATGGCGGCGCTGATTACCCGCTTCTATGACCCGAAAGCAGGCAGGATTACGCTGGACGGCACCGATTTACGCAATATTTCGCTGGCCTCGCTGCGCGATCAGATCAGCGTTGTGCCTCAGGATGTTTTCCTGTTTAATGATTCAGTCGCCGCCAATATTGCCTATGGCAAAGAGACGGCAACCCGGGATGAGATTATCTGGGCCGCTAAACAGGCCTACATTCACGATTTTATCAGCTCACTTCCCCAAGGCTACGATACACTGATTGGTGAGCGGGGCGTGCTGTTATCAGGCGGGCAGAAACAACGCCTGGCTATTGCCAGGGCCCTGCTCCGCGACACACCGATCCTCATCTTCGATGAAGCAACCGCTTCCGTCGACCTGGAAGCGGAAACAAGAATCCAGCAGGCCATTCAGCAGTTGGCCGGAAACCGGACCTTGGTGGTTATCGCTCATCGCCTGTCCACAGTCCGCCGGGCCGATAAAATTATCGTCCTCGAGAATGCCCGGATTGTGGAGCAGGGCCGTCATGACGAATTACTGGCAGCCAACGGCCTCTATGCCCGCTTGTGCGCCTCCCAGATAGCCTAGTACCTCATCTCCCTTAAAACCAAGGATAGTTTGCGCATCTTTTCCCGCACTGCTTCGTTGTCGTCGCCTTACATATGTCCGATATGCGCGGATCCTCCGCCTTGCATTGCGAAAAAATCTGCGCAAACTATTCCCTCGATTTTAAGAAAGTTGAGGTACTAACATAAACCAGGAGGGATAGCATGGATTTGTCACTAAAAAACATCGGTGTGACCTTAGACAATAAAAGAATTATCAGCGAGGTTTCCATTGATGCCAAAAAGGGAGAATTTATTGGCATTATCGGCCCCAACGGCAGCGGCAAATCGACACTGCTGCGCACCATCTACCGGGTTATTAAACCTGACTGCGGGGCCATTCTCCTTAACGGCCGGGACCTGAAGAAAATCAAGCTGGCCGATTCAGCCAAAAATACGGCGGTAGTCAGCCAGTTTAACCCCCTGAACTTCGACCTCAGCGTTTGGGAAATGGTTATTATCGGCCGCACACCTCATAAAGGCTTCCTGGGGGCAGATAAAGCCGAAGACTATGAGATTGCGTTGGCGGCCATGCGTAAGGTCGGTATGGAAAACTATGGCGGCCGCCGTTTTGCCACCCTTTCCGGCGGGGAAAAGCAGCGCATCATCTTAGCCAGGGCTCTGGCCCAGCAGCCGCAGCTGCTGGTGCTGGATGAACCGACAAATCATCTGGACATCAAATATCAGCTGCAGCTGCTGTCAATAGTAAAGTCACTGGGTATCGGCGTACTTGCCGCTTTGCACGATCTTAGCCTGGCCGCCATGTACTGTGACAAATTGTATGTCATGAAAGCGGGACGGCTTGTTGCTGCCGGACCGCCCAACAAAATTATTACCCCGCAGCTGATCCGCGACGTGTACGAAATCGAATGCACAGTACAGGAAAATGCGGCCACCGGGTATTTGAGCATTGCCTACCACCCCGGCCATTGTTCCGCGTAAGCAGTACTGGTATTTGAGCAAGTTTTGCGGCCGGCCGCATTGACAACATAATTGTTTTAATTTACAATTTATACTGACATCAGTCAGTATAAGTGAGGTGGTTTCCGATTGCCAGGATTTCCAAGGACCCCCAGGTACGGCAGGCAGAGTTAATGGATGCAGGCCTGGAGTTATTCCTGTCTGCCGGCTATGAAAAAACGACCGTCCAGGATATCGTCAAAAAAGTTGGGGTGGCCCAGGGCACTTTTTATTACTATTTTGCCTCCAAAGAGGCCCTCCTTGAAGCCATTTATGCCCGCTATGCCCAAAATATGGTCATACACATTCAGTCCGACGTAACTGTTCTGGAAAAATTACAATTACTTATCAACCATTTTTATAAACTGTGCTACTCTGGTGAACCGGGTTTGCTTGCCGCCATTTTGTACCGGGAAAAACAAGGTGAACTAATCAACAAGGTCTGGCGGCAGCTGCATCTGATTGCCTCGCCGCTGTTTAGAGCGATCCTGGAGCAGGGCAATCAGGAGGGCGTGACTCAGGTGACCCATGTGGATGAAACCCTTGCTTTTTTTGCCGGCATTACTGCCGCCTTGCTGGAAGCCAGCTCGCCCCTGGAATTCGGGCATGAGTCGGACCCGTCCATCATTAAAAACAAACTGGTAATTGCCGAGAGGCTAATAGCCACGCTCTTTGGGACACCGCCAGGCAGCATTCGTTTTTTGCGGGAATAAAAGCACCATAGAACTGTCGATGCACAGTTCTATGGTGCTTTTTATTGTGGTTAATCCATTTTACCGGCCAGACTCTGCGCACTGGTGTTCATCTGATATTCGATAAGTTCTTTGTATTTTTTGCCAATATCCGACACAGGGTTGACAAACACCTGCGCAGGCGCGCCAACCTCAACAATGGCCCCTTCGTCCATCAGGACGATTTCATCGGCAACCCGCAGGGCAAACGGCAGCTCGTGCGTCACAACCAGCATTGTACTGGCGCGATAGCGGGCCAGCTCCTCCATAACAATTAATACCTCGCGCACCAAAATAGGGTCCAGGGATGCGGTCGGCTCGTCCCAGAGCATAAGCTCAGGCTCATAAGCCAGGGCTCTGGCAATGCCAACCCGCTGCTGCTGCCCGCCGGACAGCTGATTCGGCTTATGCTCCAAATGCTGCTCAAGCCCAACCTTGCCCAGGGCCTCAACTGCTTTGGCCCTGGCTAATTCTTTATCCATACCGCCCATAACCAGCCCAAGCATGACATTCTCAGCTGTTGTTAAGCGGCCGATAAGATTAAAGTGCTGAAATACAAAGCCGATACGCTTACGAATATCGCGCAGCTCGTCCGGCTCCATTAACAGGATATCGGCGCCATTCAGAAGAATGGAACCCCGGTCAGGCTCCACCAGACGGTTGATCGCCCGGATCGTCGTGGATTTTCCACAGCCCGAAGGCCCCATAAGCACCACTGTCTTACCTTTGTTTACCGTAAGGCTGAGATCATTAATCGCTATCAGGTTGCCAAACTGTTTATAGAGATTATGAATAGCAAGCATGCCCATCGCTCCGCTTATTTAAATTTCATCTTCCGCCGGTTAAGTTTTTGCAGCAGGCCGGGGCGGCCATTGGGGATAACTATCTCCCGCATCACTTCATCAAAGGACAGCCCCAGCGCTTCGCCTGCGGTTACCTCATCCACCGCTACCGGACTGATCTTCTCTGCGTTATTGGCAACAAGCAGTCCCAACAGGGCCCCCAGCAGCGGCACTCCCAGCCAGGGCAGGTAGGGAATGCCGCCGCCAGCCAAAATAAACATGCTGGTAAGCAGGATGGCGCCGACCGCCATGCCATACAGGCACTCAGGAGCTGAGAGCGAGTTTTTCAAGCTGTGAAAAAACCGGCGCCAGCCTTTGGCCTGTACTGCATTCACGGATCGCTGGCGGCGGATGACAGACATGACAGCGGTATGGTCAAGCACCAGGAATAAGATTGCGGCTATCAGCGCAATCATGCCGGCAAGGATGGCTTTGACCTGCATCAAGATTGTCATCACCTCAGCCCGGGGATCAGGCTCGACAATCCCCAGCTCAGATTTATATAAGGAAATATTATTATGCCCCACTTCACTGTAGATAATCGGGGCAACAAAATCGGAGCTGACATTGCCGTTCGTCAGGATCTGAATGCGCTGACTGGGACTCACCTGCCCGGAAATAACCTGATCGAGGAGGTTTATGGAACGGCTGATCTCGTCGTCCCGCAAATTAGGCACAGCCGTTCCCAAGACCTGTAACTGGGCGGCAATCAGGGGGGTGTCAAACTGCTGTACCTGAGCCAGATGGGTACTGGCGTTACTAAGGGTCTGGCGGGCGCTATCCACATCAAAGGCCCGCAGCGTGGCTACCGTATTCCGGCCATTGGCAACAATAGTGTCAATCGCCGTGCGCGCCTGACGGGCATTGGCGGCTACATTATCCAGTTCGGCTAAGCCGGCCCGCAAATTATTCAGGTTTTGCTGAGTATTTGTTAATTCATTAATGGAAGTGCCGATATCCGGGCTGATCACCTTAATTACCTGAAAGGTGCCGACAAGCCCGCCCAGGGCCCGCGAGGAATTATCCAGCTGGGCCTGAATGCCGCTGGTATTAATATTGGCCAAACCGCTGGTAGCGGCCTGGATGGTGGCACCGGCCCCCTCCAGACCTGACAGGGTCTGCTCAATGGCGCCAAGGCTGCTGCCATAGTTGTCAAGGGCACTGCCGGCGACAGTGGTCATTTGCTGGGCATCCTGGGCAAAGCCGGGAATCTGCCCGACAAGCTTGGACGTTTCGGTAAGAGCATTCCCCAGCTGTTGGCGGGGATTATGGATCGTTGCCGTACCGGCCGGGGCCCCCACTGTATTGTTGACAACCACATACCCCTGTTTATTGTCCATCTGGCTGCCATCACCCTGCGTAATCATCCCTTTAGCCAGACCGTCGCCGCCAACCTCTGTTACCTGAACCAGCACATTGGCCGACTCCGGTGCGCCGCCGGCGGCCGGCTCGCCCGGAGCCGCCCCCTGAAAAGCGATCATATCGCCGGGAGTGAATGTAAGGCCCGCAGCCGGTGTAAGGGTAACCTGGGTGGTATAAGCGGTGAGAAAACGCTTCAGTTCCAGCATGGTGCTCACCAAATAAACCATTTCATTGTTTTTGACGTCGGCCGATACGCTCTCGGCAAAACCGATCGCTTTGTCGCTGCGGACGGCCTCGGCAATTTGCTCGCCCAGCCTGATCGGGTTATCCGGTTCACTGCCGACAGGAAAGGCAATCTCAATCAGCTGATATTGCTTCAGCAACTTCTCGACCTCGTCATTAACATAAGCTGATTTGTCAAGGGTGGAAATAATGACCGTCACTGAACCGCCGTCGCGAAAGGCAAATAAGACCCCATCGATGCGCATGATCTGTTCAATGACAAGATTTCTGGCCCCCTCCGGCACGCCTTTAACAGTAACACGCGGTTCGGTCATAATACTAATGCCGGAACGGCCGGGAACGCTGCCAAAGGTGCTATTCAGCGCCTCATAAGTTTGCTTTGTCTTATATTCAGCCGGCAGCCCCACAAAAAAACTGGTTAAGCCGGTTATCGTCGGCCCCTCTTTTAACTGGGAACCAGGGTAGACCTGTCCCAGCACCTTTTCAATTTGTTCCCGCCCCTCTGCTTTCATTTCTTCGCGCACGTTGATAATTACGTCAAATTCGCCATAATCACCGACAAGAGTCGAAATGGTTTCGGAAAAGTAAGAATTGGCAGCCATGGATACCAAGCTGGCCACGAAAGCCCCGATGGCCACACTGATAAAAATAAGCAGTATCAGATCCCGGTTAAAGGAATTGACAAAGATGGTACGTACAAACATTTTGCGAATATGTGCCAGGGTATATACCTCCTTTCGCCCAAATGTTCCTCCTCATATAATTCCATGGTATCCGGCCATTCATACGTCTTTCCGGGTTCAATGCACAAATTGGCAAATACTGGAAAAATAAAAACACGCTGGAACGCCAGTGCTATTCCATCGTGTTTTGGGCAGAGGTGAGCTGTTGCAGCCTTAGCTTGGAGTACCTGCTAACATGTTACGGACAGCCCTGAACGAAGCAGACCTGATTCCGGCCATTCCGTTTCGAATGATACATAGCCATGTCAGCACTTCTTATCAGGTCAGAAATATCCAGGCCGTCATCAGGGTACATGCTGACGCCAATACTCGCGGAAACGAATACTTCATGATTTCTGATCATAAACGGCTGCCTGCAGGCAATCAGCAGTCTTAGCGCCAGCTGCCGGGCTTGCGCTTTCGTGTTAACCTGCGGCAGAATAATAACAAACTCATCCCCGCCGACCCGGGCAACGGTATCTCCTTCCCGGACATGATTCACAATCCGCTTAGCCAGCTGCTGCAGCAGCTCATCCCCGGCATCATGGCCGTAGGTATCGTTTACAGGCTTAAAATTATCCAGATCTAAAAAAATCACCGCAATCTTTCCTGTCAACCTTTTCGCCTGGGCAATAGCCATCGACAGTCTGTCGTCCAGCAGGCGCCGGTTCGGCAGCCCGGTCAGATGATCATGATAAGCATACTGCTGGACCTGCTCCTCGCTCCGCTTTTCGCCGGTTATATCAGAAACTACAATGGCCAGATAGCCCTGTTTCGGACTATAAATCGAGAGGCGCAGCCATTTTGAACATGGTTGGGAATAATGCTCCAGCAAAGTCGCCTCACCGTGCTGCAGAGCCCGGCTTAAAACAAGCAGCCATTCCGGATTCTCGGCGGCAGTAAAGGGTACAACATCAGTTATTTTTTTATCCATGATTTCTGCTTTCGGTTGGCCTGTAATCTCGGCATAACCATCGTTTACGTCAAGAATAACAAAATCCTGCCAGGCGCCGTCCACGCCGGGGATGGCCTGAAGAAACAAAAAGCCGTTGATCATATGTTTGAACAATAAATGATAGTTTTCTTCACTGTCTTTAAGCTTGGCCTCCATTTGTTTACGGGCTGTTATATCAAGAATACTGCCAACTAAACCTTGCGACCCGTCCACAGTGGTAAACACAGCATGATTAAAAATGACATTCCGCGGCGCACCGGCCGCATCCACGATGACACATTCACAGGTTTGAGGCTGGCCGTCAGATGCCGGGGCCTGACACTCCGCCCCTTGACATAGGGGTAATATTTCCTTTGCAGTTTTGCCGACAATTGCTGTTTTAGGCAACCCGGTCAAGTCAGAAAAAGCTTTATTACACCCAAGGCAGCGGCCATTGTGATCTTTGTAAAAAACCGGGTTGGGGATGGCCTCCATCAGGGTATCCTTAAAGTCCATCGCCGCTTTCGACCGCAGTACCTGGTAGCCAAGATGAGCAATGGTAGACGCGAGTTGGGAAAAAAATTCGACAATGCGGACTACTTTTTCCTCAGATATGACCGGCACCTTGTATAAAGCGGCCAGATATTCGTCCTCGTTAAAACCGAAACGCCGGGCCTGCCGCCGGAAAAACTCCTCATCCGGCTTTGCTGTTAAAAACTGACCGACAAAAAGCGAGGCTAAATGCCGGCCTTCAATGATAATCGGACAGGCGTAGTCAATCAGGCCGTTTTCACACCGGTAACCGGCAAACTGCCCGGCCAGCAGCTGCTGATGTATACGCTGGTCACTGTCATGGCATCTGGCTGCGGTCTCAGGACAAACACGATGAAACTTCTGGCATATATCCTGCCAGCCACTGGCAATTAAAACCACAGAATGATTGTCCAGAATCGCCGAGGGTATTCCGGTTGCAGCATGCATAGAATCAAGCAGTTGCTGCAATTTCGCTATATCAACTAACTCGGGGAACTCCATAGTGCTTACTCTCCCTCACCTAGCGACTTTCTTCATCTTAACATTATTATAGATTATGCAATCCTTTTCTTGCAAACTATATTCATGGCTGTAAACTTTTCGCGCAACAAATTCCAAAACAGAGCAAGCTTCTGGTTTAGTCTACCCCAAGCCGCCGGGGATATTACCCGTCTGCTTACACACGCAGAACCGCTAGCTTTTGCCAATATCGGGAATAAAGCCGCCTTATATCCCTAATCAAAAATCCGCTTCCCTGCCTAATGCGCTGCACATCAACACAGGAAAACGGATTTGCCGTCTCAGCCTTCCTCCCGGGCTTTCAGTTTCGCAATAATACTAAACACATAAATAATTACAAATAAGTTAAGCAAACATAAAACCCACATCATAAGCGTCCATCACCCCGTTTTGTTTTCGCTTCTGGCAATTAGTATATACCATTAGGGACAAATATTTTGATGTTTTTTGTCATCCGTTCCACAATATGGAAATTAATACAGGAAACAAAGCGGAAGTGATAATTGCCGACAAGGTCATACCGATCCCGGCCATCATCCCCTGCTGTTCCCCCTCCATTAGCGCCGTTGCCGTCCCCTGGCCATGGGCAGTCGTGCCCATGGCCAGGCCCCGTATCAGGGGGTTGGTAATTTTCAATAAGGTCAACAGCGTTGGCCCGGCAATTGCGCCTAACGCGCCTGTCACTACCACAAAAGCGATCGCCATATCCGGATCACCGCCATTAACCGCTGCCACCTGGGCAGCAATGGGCGCAGTGACTGATTTGGAACCAATCGCCACAACGATATCTTTAGGCATCCCCAGCATCCGGGTAATACCCATTGCCGTCAGCGAAGTCAACAGGGAAGCAAGACAAACTCCCACAAACACTGTCACCAGATTTTTCTTCACAACAGCCCGGTTGTTGTATAAAGGAACTGCCAAAGCAACAGTGGCCGGCCCCAGCAGCAGAGTCATAAGCTCCTTCCCCGGCCGATAAGCGGCATAAGGCAAATGCAGGGTGAGCAAAACGGCCACAATACAGGCCGAGCTTACAATAACCACATTCAGCAAAGGATTATGGTAGCGCATAAACAGGAACCGGCTGAACAGATAGGCCGTTAAAGTCAGTATAATCAGTAACAAAGTAGTTAGATAATCCATCCTTAATCTCCCCTTTTATCCTTGGACCCGGTTATCCTAAAAACCAGGAAGGCCAGCAGCAGACTGACTGCCATTGATCCAAACAGCCCAATACCATTTACATAAAAGAAATCCCAGTAGTTCATTAAGCCTACCGTAATGGGTATGAAAAAAAATGCCATATGCTTAAGTAAAAAACCGGTGACCATTTGCAATTGCGATACTTTGACAATCCCCAGGCTTAATAAGGCAAACAAAATGGCTATTCCCAGAACACTGCCCGGCAGCGGCAGGTGAAACCACTGAACGATGCTATCCCCCGTAAAGGAAATCAGCGACAGCACGCATAATTGCCACGCTATCGCTTTTAATTTCACTGCCATGTTATTCCCGCCTTTCTTGCCCTGTAAGCAATATAGCTTTCCGCCCGGCAAGGGGCAGCATCGGCCGCCGCTTTCGCTCAGGCCCGGCGCAAGCCGTGCTTTCTTTACCCCATCAGAATGTATAAAAATTCAAAGCTATGATCTAAGGGATAAGAAAAATCTCTACCCGAAAGGGCACAGGCGGCTGCTGCCGGCGTCTTGAAGACTTGGCCTAAGCCAAGTTTTTCTAATGACAAAGAAAGTAGTTGAGTATTATTTTACCAACAGGCAAAATATAAGTAAAATATATAGTTTAGATATTCAGTATAACTAAAATAGATATTGTGCTTATGGCCTGACAGCGGCTGCCCCATTATGCACCTCGCCTGCCGTAGAGAGAAGCTTAATAAATGCGAAACAGCCCCTTTAAAGGGGCTGTTTTTCTGATTTGTTAAGCTCTTCGCTGAATGTCGCTCCCAGCCATTGGCCGACAGCTTGGCCGATAAGCGCCTTCCCCCTGCTGTCCGGATGTAAGCCGTCAGTTGCGTAGTGGGCAGGCATATCCCCTGTCGCGGTTGTGAATATAGGCGCAATATCCACATAGTAGGCTTGCTCCCTGACCCAGTCGTTTACTTTATGCCACTCTTCCTGCCAGTTGTCACTGGTATCCTCGTTAAAAGCCCGTTTTATCAGGACCGGATTCACCGGCGTGAGTGTCAGAAACACGGGCGTGATGTTATTCTCCCGGCATTTTTCCCCCATTTGGCGTAAGTTGCCGATCACTTCCGCCGCCGGTGTGCCGGCGCGAATATCATTAATCCCGCCCATAATAACGAGTATATCCGGCCGGAAGGGCAATACATCCTCATCAAAGCGGGCCAAAATAGTACTGGTTGTATCCCCGCTGCGGCCTAAATTTTTTACCGGCAGGCCTACATAGCTTGTCCAGTCATACACCGGATCACTGGGCGGATTAGAGACCGCCCCGCCGCCATGGGTAACACTGTCGCCCAGTGCGGCCACACGATTGCCCTCCCATTGTACGGTAAAGGTCCGGGCCTCTGACCAGACCCCCAGCTGCTGTCCTTTCGCGTCCAGAGCTCTGACCCGCCACCAGTAGTCTCCCGCAGCGGTAAATGCGTCAGTATCATAATAGTCAAAAGCCGACGCCCCTTTTACCACATAACTCTTTTTGAGCGTACCGGACTGGACTGGCCCGGAAAAAACCTGTACCTCATAGGCCTCTGCCGCCAATACCGGAATCCAGGCATACACGGGATATAAAGGCACTCTGGGCAGAGCCGCCAAATGCGCGGTAATATAGGGGGCGGACGGGTCAATCTCTCCGGCCGTCAACTCCTGCGCGGCAGTAAAGCCGGAAATGGGCTCTCTGTCCAGATTCAAAGCCCGGACCTGCCACCAAATTGTTTCTTCTTTAGGCAAAAGAGCTATATCCAGCTCAACACCGGGGGTATATATTTCCTTACCCAGGATACCCGCAATGAGGTTGTTCTCTCCATTCATCTCGCCCTGTTCCTTGCTAAACACAATTTGGTAAGCAACCGCATCCGGGATCGGCTCCCACACCAGACGGATTTTTTTACCTGTAAGCTCGCCGGGATGGGCCTCGGAAGTGCTGGGCTCGGAAATCGCCGACTGCAGGTAGGGGGTCAATAGCACCAGACAAATTATGATCCCAACAGTTTTCAGCAGCAAAGCACCTTTGTGCCCACGCCATATAGTATGACGCAACAGCCGGTTACGTTTGGAACGCATCATTGGCATTACCTGCCTTGCATTGTATTTCGGTATGCTTTTGTACAGCACCTGAATCACGATAAGCATTATCATAATTCAGGTACATTTTAGCAGACCGGTTGTACCCTGTCAAATTTTGCAGGCTGCGGCCGGCGGCTCAGGCTTTTGTTACACCAGGAACTTTCTCACAGCTTCCTGCAGGTCTGTTGCCAGGTGAGCAAGGCTTTGGCTGGAAGCAGCGATTTCCTCCATCGTTGCCGACTGCTCCTCCGTGGCCGCCGAGACGACCTGAGCTTCCCCGGCTGCGGTTTTGCTCAGGTTGTCAATCCGGTTTACCGAACCGACAATCTGCTGACTGCCAAGTTTCATCTGCTCAATCGCAGCCGATATCTCCGTCACCCGCTCCGATACCTGGGTTACCAGCAGGACAATTTCCTGAAAAGCCTGGCCGGCAGCATTGACCACCTCGGCTCCCAGATTAACTTCGCGGGTGCCCGCATCCATCGCCTGTACCGCTTTGTCCGTATCCCCCTGAATGCCGCCAATCAAGGCGGCGATTTGCTCCGTAGCTGCTTGGGACTGTTCGGCCAGCTTACGTACCTCTTCGGCTACAACGGCAAAGCCGCGTCCCTGCTCACCAGCCCGGGCAGCCTCAATCGCCGCATTAAGAGCCAATAGATTCGTCTGGCCCGCAATACCGGAGATCGTGGCTACGATCTGGCCGATCTCGCGCGACCGCTCCCCCAGCTCACTTACTACCTTGGCCGAATTATTAACAGTTTCTTCGATTTGCGTCATTTGATATACCGCTTTATTGACGGCAGCACTGCCTTCGTTGGCTTTACCGGCTGCCTGAGAGGATTGCCCGGCTACCTCACTGGCGGTTGCCGCAACCTGCTGAATACTGGCTGACATGGCTTCAACCACCGCTGCCGTTTGATTTGCCGCCGCCAGCTGGTCGCCGGCTCCGGCCGCCACAGCAGTAATGGAGATCGCGACCTGATTGGCCGCTTGTGCCGATTGGTCGGCACTGGCGGTCAGCTCCTCACTGGAAGCTGCCAGCTGTTCGGCCTGAGCGTGTACCCTAGCGACAAGGGTACGCAAATTTTCCCGCATTTCCCTGAAGCCTTTGGCCAGTTGACCAATTTCATCTGCGGAGGATATATTAGCCTCCCGCTCCCGCAAGTCACCCTGGGCCAGCAACAGGCATTCATCGCGAATCAGAGAAATCGGTTTGGCAATATATCTGGCGATCATAATAATGCCGGCAGTGGCAACAGCTAAACACAAAATGGCAATAAACAGCATCGCCCTTGCCAGGGTATCTGTTGGCCTGGTCGCCTCGGCCTGCGGGGCCGCCACCATCATGACCCACCGTTGCCCGCCCGGCAGCTCGACCGGTGTGGATACACTGACTCTCTCCACATTATCATTAAAGCGATATACCCCCCGGGCCTGCTTCCCCGTCTGTGCCGCCTCCTTAAACAAGCTGACCAGGCGGTCATCCAGTTCGGAATCCTGCAGCTTAAGTTCCGGATTTATCTTCTTTTCGGAGATATTCAGTTTACCGGCAAGGTCCGGCCGCTTGGGATGGGCGATAATAAGGCCCGAATCGTCACTAAGCTGGCCGTAACCGGTGTCCAGGAAATGCAGGTCTTTAATCATGTCTGTCAGCCTTTCCATGGAAAATGTGCCGACAAGCACCCCGGTCAGCCGGCCCTCATGGGTAACCGGGACCGCCAGAACGACCGCCAGCTTCCCAGTGGCCTTGGATATCAGAGGATCAGAGACAACAGTGGCCTTTGTTGCCAGTACCTTTTTGAAATATTCACGTTCTCCATAGTCAGCCGCAGCGCCGGTACCGGAAATACCTGCGCCGTCCGGTAAAATAAAGATAACGACATCAAAATTTTTAATCCGGGCTTGAAATTCCGCCAGGGCCTGGGCAATCTGAATTTTATCAGCCCCGGCACTCACCTGCTGAACACTGGCCAGACCCTCCAGCTGGGAAATCAGGAGGCTGATGTCGGCCTGCACCCGCCGGGCATAGTCAGTTCCCACCGCCATAGCTGTTTCATCAATACTTGTCGACAGCGACTTGGTGGAGAGAGAATAACTGACTCCGGCTAATACACTTAAAGCGGCTAACACCAATGGCAGCAATACCAGCAACAAGCGTGATTGGATCTTTTTAATTTTCATTTTTTAAGCTCCCCTCTTATGAATTGTAATATTGTCATCAGCACATATGATCAACATGCTAAAAATAAAAAAATCGTCATATGCCTGTTGCCAAGGCTGACGAATACTCCGTTAGAACAATAGCAACCTGGCAGTCATAGAATGTGTGACTTTCGTTAGACCCATGGCTTTGCGTCCTTACCTTTCAGTAAGTTTGCCAATATTTTATTGGGAGCTGCTGTGCCTATACGGCGTTTACCTCATCCAGCATCGTAACAACCTCAAGATTTTTTTCCCTGTCAAGATCAATTAAATCCCCGCTTTCCAGTTGAACCACCGGTCTTAATTTTAACAGTCCGTTTAACAGTACTACCTTGGCTTTGCTGCCATCATTCAGCAGCACCGAACTGCCGATGAGAAAACCCCGGATATGAGCCAGAAAAATCAGGCAGATCTGAGGATTAAGCTTGTCATACATCTGATCCAGAATAACCTCAACCACGGTAAAAGGCGGCACCTTCTTCCTGTACACCCGCTCGGTGCTCATTGCGTCATAGATATCGGCAATGGCAACAATCTTGGCGTAGATATGTATTTTCTCCCGGGATAAGCCCAAAGGATAACCACTGCCGTCTTCCCGCTCATGATGCTGCAATATCCCCAGTTTTACCTCTTCCCTTATTTCCAGACAGTCATCCAATAAATGATACCCGTGGGTAGGATGGGCCCGGACAACTGCCATCTCTTCCGGGGTAAGCTTTCCCGGCTTGTCCAGTATGCCTTCAGGGATTAGCACCTTGCCGATATCGTGCAGCAGCCCTGCCAATATGATGTCTTTCAGATTTTTCCCGGTAAATCCCATCCATTTGCCAATAATACCGGCGATGATTGCCACATTAAGCGAGTGCCGGAAAGTATATTCATTGTGGGCTTTAACATTATGCAAATCATCTATGACCCCGACAATGTTGACAATCAGTTCGATATAGTTTTCGACTAATTCCTCGCACTCTGCCATCGGCACCTCTTTAAAAGCCCGGACTTTTTTAAAGGTTTCCTCTACTGATTTCAGCGTATCCCCATACATACTAAAAAACCGGTAATTGGAGGATAAGCTGTTATCAGGCAACACAATACTGACGTACGATATTTTCCAGTTGCCGAGATTATCAATAAAGTCCTCTGTCAAAAATACCCCTTGCTCCAGCAGAACTTGTCCTGTATCAGCCAGAACCGGCTGGGCTATGATCATACCTGGCTTAAGTTCTTCTACCCGTAATAAGTGTTGGTTCGGGAACATCTTATCCTCCGTTCAAATAAAATAGTACCTAACTAGTCACAACAGCCAGGTACTTAATTATTCCGAGTGAGTTTCAACCCGCCTATTGTAGATTCTCTTCTGCTATGACCGCTATGTGGTGGAATGGTATTCTTGGGGGCAATTAAAATCCTGCATATTATTTCAAATTCATACATAATTCTACAATACTTTCCTTGTTAATACTATTGGAGTAGAGTACAAAAAAAACCGGTGTCTATTGTTGCCGCATAACAATGACCCTGGTGCCGGCAAATTCAATTATGCTCACCTGTCTCCGCTCGCTGTAATTTCCATATCTTCAAATACAAAACCAGCAATACCTTGGTCTCCATTTTATCCAGCGACATCCCCAAAAAATCCTCAATCCGCCTTTTTCGCCAAATGACCGTATTATGATGGATGAAAAGCTTCTGCGATACGGCCTTTAGATTTATCTCCTCCAGTATCAATTCCAGCGTGTATAACAGGTTGCTGCCCCGCGCCTGGTCATATTCGGCCAGGCGTCCGATCGTATTTTGCACAAGGGTGCAGGTATTTTCATCATGGAGCAGCTGAAAAGCGACTTCATAAATCCCAATATCATCACAATGCACCACTTGCGCGCAATTGGAAGCGGCAACAACAACGGCCCGGTTCGCCTTCTCATAGCTGTCCCGGAACCGGATTGGATTCCCTGACGCCCCGGAAATGCCGACTTTGGCACTGATATGAGGGAAAAGCACCTTCATTTCGCAAATCAGCTGACTGGCAAACTCAATTTGCCTTTGCTTACAGGTTATGCCTGCCTCTGCCAGCGTTACCAGCAGAATGATATCATCATTAAATTTCCAGGTGCAGCCCATCTCCTTTTCCGCCAGCCAGACTAATACGGCCTGCTTGCCTGCCGTTTTAGCATTGGCATCAGCGGCAGGACCTGCCGGCTTATGCGTCAGCTGAATCACAAAGCAGCAATGTTCGGCTTTTGTTTCAATGCCAAATTCGTTAAGGGCCTTGGTTATATATTCCGGTGAGTAGGCATTAACCAGCAGCTTATTTAAATAGGCACTGCGACTGTTCAATTGGTTGGAAAACACCAAATCCTTCTCTACCCGTAAAATCCGGTTTTCCGTCTGCTTCTGTTCGGTAATGTCCTGGGTCGTCCCGAACAGGCTGGTAAAGACGCCTTGCTCATTGGCAAGTGATTTGACCCGGGCCCACAGCCAGCCAACCGTCCGGTCGGGTCTAACGATTCTGAACTCTGATTCCACAAAGCCCTTCCGGGCCACCTCATTCGTCATATTTACGATTTCTAAATCCTCCGGATAAATCCGGCTCAGGTAAAACTCCATCGTAGGGATAAAGGACTGAGGCAGAAAGCCGAAATTTTTATACTGCTGATCAGACCAGTTTAGCTCATTCGTAACAAAATCCCATTCAAAGTACCCCAGTTTGGCAATATTCTGAGCCAAGCTAAACTTCCGGCAGGCCCGGGTCAGCTCATCTCTTGCCCGCCGCTCCTGCGTCATGTCGCGGACAATTCCCAGTATTGTCGCCACATCTCCCTGGGAGTTGTTTTCCGGCAGATAGGAAATATGATAAGACCGTGTACTGCTGCGTAGTTGAAAAACCGCTTTAGCCGCCGTTGCCACAGCCCGCTTAAAATAATGGTCACATTTTTCATATATTCTTTTCTCTAACCCCAATTCCCGGAGGTTTTTGCCAAGGAACTGATTTGGTGGCCTGCCCAGATACAAATCATTATACAGAATATTCAAAATATAACCATTACAATCCCAGCGTGTCACCAAAACAGGCATGTCGTCTCCATTGTATTCTGCACGATTATCAGGCATCCTCTTGTTCTCCCAAAAACAAATTTGACAATGTAATACCATTTACAGTAACTAAGTCACTGCTGCCGGCCAGCTATGCCAAAGCTGCTGCATAGTAAAGTCCCCTCCTTGCCTCTTGGATAATTGTAATAATAGAACGAACTTCATCGGCAATCAATCCATCATTTATTATTCTGTAAAACAAGACAAAGCCCTGCCGACCACGGGAAACACTTTATTGTAAGCCAAACTGCCGCTTACAGGGTTATGGCCCGGTAAAATTCAAGCTATGAATGAAGTAAAAATAATAACAATTTCACAGTCAAATGACTCCCCGATTGATCGGAGAGTCATTTTGATTTATAGATATTGAGTGGTCGTCCTTGCAACCGTTCCGGTTTATACGTTGAAATTAATAAAAAAATTCAAATTTCGTCATGTAGGTTTTGCCCAGATTACCGGAAGCCAGGTTTGTCAGCTTTCTATTCTTAATATTGAGGTCCTGCCCCTCAATGGTCCAGATGATATTCTTACTTATTGTGCTTTGCAGCGCTACGAACAGGCCTTTAATATTATCACTGCCTTTGGCAACGGTTGAGTAGGGATCCCCGCCATAACTGACTGCCTGAGCATCAAAGCCGCCGGCACCGGCTGGAATGGCACCGGCATCAATGCTGCGATAGGACACCGACCAGCCAAAGTCCCCTGTTTTTTTAGCATCTACCAGGAGCTTGCCCCCGTAAAAAACGGGCGGCATTTTAGTAGCGTTGGTAAGCTCCACTGCCCAGCCTTTCGGATTGTCAGGAAGACCGGCGGCCGCATGCTTAAGGCTTGTAGACAGATAATCGCCGATTAACATGACCTTGCCCAATTTAGCGTCAAAGCCGAGATTCCAGCCGGTGGCTTGCGTAAATATCGTCGCGGCAGTAGTGGCAGTTCCAAAAATGCCGGTGTTGGTGTTGCCGGTACCGCTGAGATTACCGGTACCGGGGTCATCAGACCAGTAATAACCGGCCTTCCAACTCACTGAATCGCCTGCTTTTCCCGAGAACTGAGCGGTGGTGACAGTGTTTGCATCGCCGCTGTCCCCTGTACCAGTGCCTTGATTGGTATTCCCCCTGACATTATTCACTGAACCGGTAAATAAAATATCGCCCAAGTTCTTATCGACACGAACACCGTCCACACCGATGGCCTTACTAAACAGGCCATGACTAAAACTATCATACGGAAAACGCCCGATCCGGACTTTATCCAGGCCGAGAACGTTATTAGCATTAACAGCTAAGATGTCAAAAGAAGCATTGCTGCCATCATTGCCATTATTGTAATTGCCGGCTTTGCCGGTGGCCGATAACCGGGCCATCCAGGAAACCTCATTATTAATAATTCCCTGTAATTTGACGCGTTGCCGGAAATCAAAGCTGTCTGAGCCATGCAGCTTGGTTCCGCCTGCTTTGGGGTCATTTCCCAAATAGCGGAGCCTTGTTTCGCCACTGACCCAGGTGTTGGTCTTACTTTCCACTTTGGCCATCCGTGCACCCAACCGGTTAAGTTCGGCAGCAAATTCAATCGACAGTTTGTCAATCAGTTCCTTGTTGGCGTCATCGGCTTTATCAAACTTATCCATTGCTTTGGCGACAATAATGGCAAGCTCATATCGGCTTAACGTCCTGGCACCCTGGAAAGAGTTGTCGGTATAGCCGTCGACCAGTCCGGCTTTAGCTAGTTTGGCCACAGCATCATAGGCCCAGTGACTGGCGTCAACATCACTGAAAGATTGGCTCGCAGCCGCATAAACGGTAGCGGGCAACACCGGTGTGCCTGTCATTACGACAGACATTAAAGCTAAAGGAACAACTGGCAGCCACTTTTTTGTCTGTTTCATATCATTACCTCTTTCCAGCGTTAATTATAGCGACCATATTTTTCCACCGCATCAAAGAACACTTTCACATTCTCATGTTTGGCGTTCATTGGCAGCGTGCAACCAGAGGAATAAATCAGCCCTTCGCCATTGCGGAATGTAGTAAGCAACTTCTTACAATACTCATCCATCTCACTGGGCGAGGCTACTGTAAACAGTGCCGGGGCTACGTCCCCTTTAATCGAGCAGTGACCTCTCAGGATTTCATACGCTTTAAATATGTTGGTCGTACTATCAAGCTCCAGCACAAATTTCCCTTGTGGCAATTCCAGAAAATATTCCAGATTCTCGGTCCAGTCGGAGTCAAAATGCAGTATGGGGACAATATTTTTCTCGGCCAGCCGGTTGATAATATCTTTCAGATAGGGCCAGGCAAACCTTTCAAAATTTTTCTTGGCGATAAACTGCCCGCTGCATCTGACGCCGCCGTAGAATACCCGGTTAATTCCGGTTGCCTCCACCCCCTTTACCGCTGCGTCAACGGCTGCATCATTGCAGATCCACATTAATTTCTCCAGTTGACTGCCTATTTGGTACATATCTTTAAAAAATTTTTCGATCGATCGCATCATTGAAAAAGCATCAAAGGGGGTAAGACCCGCCCACGAGGCCCAGGTTGCGCTTTGACCACGGCGATGGGTGGCTTCCAGTTCAGCCTGGCGCAGTCTTGCCAGTTCTTGTAATCCGGCCAGAACCTCTTCCCGGGTTTTGTTATGGGCCCGCTCCAGGAAAGTCAGCCGATATTCCATAAATCCTTTTTCTGCCAATAATGCATAGTCGTCACGGGTTAAGGCCTCAATTTCAATCATCTGGTACTGGGCATTGTCAGGCAGGTCCACGCCCGGGTATTTGCACCGCATGGAGCCGACCACCTTTGCCACCGGACCGTAGCGCAGTTGCTGCATATAGGCGTTGCTGTCCCAAATAGGATAGGCTTCCTTGACTTTATCGATAGCTGCCATGCACTTATCCCAGTCCCAGAGAAATTCCCGGTTAGTAATACCGACAAATTGTCCGGCGTATTGTTCGATCAGCGGCGCACAACATACCCGGTCCACTGGCTGAAGATTGATCGATGCAACAATTCGTTCTTCCGCAGTCATAGTGTCTTTAGCCATTTTATCTCTCCTCCAATACTCTTAGCTAGTTTTACCAGATCGCCTCAACAAACCTGATCAAGCTTTATTCTGGATTGCCTGTAGTAAATGCCCTATCCCTACAGACTTGAGGCTGTATTTGACAGTTGGGTTGACAGACTGGTAATCTCTTCAATAGTGGCATTTACCTCCTGGATGGCCGCCGAGGTTTCTTCGACCACCGCGAGCGTAGCCTGGGAATCATGGGCGGTCTCATTCATTGATTTTTCAATTTTCAAAGTCAGATCTTTGATTTGCTGAACCGTTTGTTTTGACTCTTCCGACAGCTTGCGAATTTCTTCTGCCACAACGCCAAACCCTCTGCCCGCATCCCCAACCCGGGCCGCCTCAATTGCCGCATTCAGACCCAGCATTTTCGTTTCATCGGCAATCGTTTTGATAAACGCCATAACCTGGTTGATTTGTTCCAGCTGCCCTTTTACCAGATCAATTTCCTGATGAAGATGGTTCTGATTACTGCATACATCATTCGTTGCGGCAGCAATCTGTTGCATGGAGGCAGCTACACCGGTTAACCCCTGTTCCAGCGACCGGGAAAACTCTTTCAGATCATTTGCCAATTTGCGTGGCAATACCAGAACGAAGGTTCCCATCACCTCACCGGTTGCCTCATCAAGCAGCGGAGTAGCGGCAGAAAGGACCGGGAAACCATAGAGCGACGAATCAACCTCTTGAATGACCAGTTGCTTTTGTTTGATAGCTTGCGCAGAAACGCTGCCGTCGCGGTTTGGCGTGCCTATCTGGATTTGCTCCATGTCAAATTTCTTCGACCCCTGCCTTTTGACACAAGAGTCCTTATTGGTCACACACAAAAATCCGCCCTCTGACAATTGCTCAGCCAGTACCGGCGCGAAAAAGTCGAACGCCTGAACAATCTTATGCTGCTGGGGTACAGCCAACCCCCAGGTGCCGATTACCTTGGTATTACTGTCATCCCAGACCGGTATACCCAGGACCCGGATTCTGATACCCAGGCCATATACACCGCCATCCAGGTTGCGAATGACGTTTTTCCCGGTTTGGATCGTCTCGTCGGTGATGGTGCCTTTCCTGTTCGGCGTTCCCGGCTCTGTACCAGGGATATCAAATCTGTCCGCTAACTTAAAGGTTACTTTCTCAAGGTCTGAGGTAAGGAAACAGGCTCCCTCGGCAAAAGAATGGCTGATGATTTGAAAAACTGCCCGCAAACACTCCAAATCTCCGGCATGCATCCGCAAATTATTCAATTCCATATTCTTTTATCCTCTCATTAATCTATTGCACCCTGACTGTTCTTCACCCAGCCTTTATTTTCTTAAATTCCTCCGTCAGTATCGGCAGCACTTCCACCACATCACCAACGATGCCGAAGTCGGCCATAGTAAAGATCGGCGCATCAGGGTCCTTGTTAATGGCGATGATGATGTCCGCAGAGGACATCCCGGCCAGATGCTGAATAGCACCAGAGATGCCGCAGGCAAAGTAGATCTTCGGTCCAACCGTTTTACCAGTCTGGCCAACCTGATGCAACGCCGGTTTCCAGCCGGCATCCACTACCGCCCGCGATGCGCCCACTGCGGCGCCCAGGACGTTAGCCAGGTCTTCTACCAGGCAGAAGTTTTCTATTTTCCCCAGGCCACGTCCCCCGGCTACGATGATCTCAGCTTCTTCCAGATTACAGGCGGTGGTACAAACACGCACTATGTCGATGATTTTAGTCCGGATACTGGCGGCCTGGACTTTGCTGGCTACGCGGATGATGTCACCGGTTTTTCGGTAATCCGGAACCGGGCGTTTGAACACCGACGGCCGGACCGTACCCATCTGCGGCCGGTGTTCCGGACACAGTATGGTGGCCATGATATTGCCGCCGAAAGCCGGCCGGGTCCAGGCCACCAGCCCTGTTGCCGCATCAATGCCCAGGCCGGTGCAGTCGGCGGTGAGACCGGTACCTACGCGGCAGGCGACCCGCGGCCCGAGGTCACGCCCGTCATTAGTCGCCCCAAGCAGGATAACCGACGGCTTGTACGTTCCGATCAGGTCAGTAAGTACAGCGGTGTAGCCGTCAGTGTTATAATGGGCCAGTTCAGGCGCTTCCACTACATAAACCTGGTCTGCACCTGCGGCAAACACCTCTTTAGCTAAATGTTCGACCTGCCCACCGATGAGTACTCCTGCCAGGCTTTGGCCCATGACATCAGCCAGATTACGGCCTTCGCCCAGCAATTCAAGGCCAACGCTGCGCGGTTTTCCTGCCCCGGCTTCAACATACACCCAGACATGTTTATATTCGTTTTTGCCCATAGCCACTACTTTAGCCTCTGCATCGCGGACAATGGCTCCCACTGGACAGCTGTCAATACAGGCACCGCACTGGGTGCAGGTTTCCGTGATATCGGCTTTTCCGTCCTGGATAATAATGGCTCCGAACAGGCACCCGGCTTCACAGGCGCCGCAGCCTATGCACTCAGCTATTACTTTTACAGCCACTTTTCGTTCCCCCCGGTTTAAACAATTTTTGCGTCAGACAGACTTTGGAGCAACGCGGACACAGCTTCCCGCGCCGTGTCCCGTTGGATGAGCACACCTTGAACGCGCCGGGGCGGAGTAAATATTTTCTGTACTTGTGTAGGCGAGCCGGTAAGGCCAAGCCGCTCTGCTTTCACGTCAAGGTCTGCCGCCGTCCACACAGGAATTTCGGTGCGATTGGCCTTTATCGTCCCTTTCATTGAAGGATACCGCGGTTCATTGATCGACTTGACCACAGAGATTAAAACAGGCACCTTGACTTCGATAACCTCATAGCCATCTTCCTGCTCGCGTTCGACCCGGGCAGTGTTGCCGTCAATCTCGATTTTGGCGGCATAGGTAACCTGGGCTACACCCAGATGTTCCGCAATTTCCGGCCCCACCTGGGCAGTGTCGCCGTCAACAGCTTGCTTGCCACAGATGATTACATCATAGATACCGAGCCGGCGAATGGCCGCTGCCAGGGTGTAGCTGGTTGCCAGCGTATCGGCGCCGCCAAAAGCCCGGTCACTAATGAGAATTGCCGTATCGGCGCCCATCGCCAGGCATTCTTTCAGGGCATCCTTGGCTTGCGGCGGTCCCATTGACAGCACGGTGACTTTGCCGCTATGCTTTTCCTTTAGCTGCAAAGCCGCTTCGACGGCATTCTTGTCAAACGGGTTGACGATACTTGGTACACCCTGCCGGATGAGAGTGTTGGTGGCCGGATCAATTTTTACTTCGGTGGTGTCAGGGACCTGCTTGACACATACTATGATTTCCATCTATTCGCCTCCGTCAAACTATTTCTATCCCAGTACCATCCTACTAACGACGATCTTCTGAATCTCCGTGGTTCCATCGGCAATAACCAGCAGACGGGCTTCCCGCAGGTACCGCTCAATCGGATACTCTTTCATATAACCGTAACCGCCATGAATCCGCATGCACCTGTCAGTGCACCATACGGCAACTTCAGTGGCATAATACTTGGCCATAGCCGATTCTTTGCCGACTGGCTGACCGGCATCATACAGGGATGCCGCGCGGTAAGTCAGGGAACGGGCTGCTTCCAGCTTGGTGGCCATTTCAGCGATATAAAAGGCAATCTGCTGATGTTCGGCAATTGGTTTACCAAAAGTCTGGCGCTGTTTCGCATAGGCTACGGCAGCCTCCAGACTGGCCTGGGCGAGACCAATGGCCATAGCAGCACAACAAATGCGCCCCTGATCAAACGAGTACATGGCCAGATGCATTCCCTTCCCCACTTTGCCCAACAGATTTTCAGCAGGTATCCGACAATCCTGGAAGATCAGTTCGCGGGTAGTAGAGGCGCTAAAGCCCATTTTTTCTTCTTTTTTGCCAAAAATAAAGCCAGGAGTTCCTTTCTCCAGAATAAATGCACTGGGACCTCTCACCCCCTCTTCCTGAGGGGTCTTGGCAAATATAACATAGATATCGGCAATCCCGCCGTTGCTGATAAAGCATTTCGAGCCGTTAAGCACCCAGGAGTCTCCCTCCCGCACGGCGGCAGTCAGCATGGCACCGGCATCTGAGCCCGACCCCGGCTCGGTCAGCCCGAAGCCGCTTAATTTTTCACCGGTAGCCAGGGGAACCAGATATTTTTGCTTTTGTTCCTCAGTACCGGCATATTCCAAGCATTCAGCCGGTCCCTGTAACCCGATAACGAATGCTACGGCCGCGTTTGCTTTGGCTACCTCCTCCAGGGCAATCACCCGGGTCAGCAAATCACTACCTGCGCCGCCGTATTTTTCGGCTACTGAAAGTCCCATAAGGTTCAATTCGGCGCACTTTTTCAGGATGTCCGGGGGAAATTCACCCGTAATGTCCATTTCCTGGGCATGGGGAGCCAATTCTTTTTCCGCAAACCCCCGTACCATTTTCCGCATTAATTCATGATCTTCTTCTAAAATAAATCCCAAGACACAACCTCCACTCTAATCGTTTATTTAGATTATTCTGTAACTATCATCTATAAGATGATGCCTTTTTCCCGGAGAGCGGCAATCTCTGCCGCACTATAACCGCAGACCCTGGTAAGAACGGCTTCTGTATCCTGACCAAGCGCCGGTGCACCACGCCATACCCGGCCTGGGGTCTTATCCATCTTGGGAACAATGCCGACGGCTTTGACTGTTCTCTTGGTCGTCTGATCTTCATACTCAATGATATCCTGGCGATCAAGCCAGTGTTTGCTGTTGACAATATCCTCAGCATCAACCACTACCTGTGCCGGCACTTTGAATTTGGACATATGCTCTTCCACTTCCTGGGCGGTGCGCTCGGATATCCACTGCCGGAGAATACGATCAAGCTCACGGCCCGCTTCCGATTCGACGGCCTCCGGACTGGAGCTGCAGGCCTCAAAGCTATAGACGTTAGGGTCTAAATCCATTGCTTTGATAAACCGGGCGTATACCGCAGGGCCAACTACCCCGACCACAACCTCTTTATCTTTGGCCTTAAAGATGTTATAGGGCTGCACATTGAATTGCTTGTTTCCCGATCTTTTCCGCATAATTCCCTCGTTGGCCCACAACACGACATAATCGGCAATGAATTTCGACTGGGCTTCAAACTGTGCTACATCAATGACTTGTCCTTGCCCGGTTTTCTGAGCATGGATGTAGCCGGAAAGCGCACCGAAGACGGCAAACATTGACGAAACATAATCGTTTAATCCTGGGTTGCCTCTTGAGGGCGGACCGTCGGGATCGCCATTAAGGGTTAACCAGCCGCTGGCCGCCTGCCCAATGACATCAAAGGAACCCCGGTCGCAGAGTTCGGGGCTGCCGCCAAACCGGGCTTTCCCGTAACCGCTGATGTGAATGATAACCAGCGCCGGATTGACCTGCAGTAAATCCTCGTCCTTAATGCCGAGTTTATCGGTCCAAACTACATTTTCCATCCAAACGTCGCTGTTTTTAATCAGGGCAAAAAACACTTCCCGTGCTTCTGCTACTTTTAAATTTGTCTCTAATGTTATGCTAAGCCTGTTTCTGGCGTCCTGTATCCAGGATGCTCCCACCTTTTGTCCATTTTCACCAGTAAGAAACGGACTGAATAAACGGTAAGGGTCGCCGCCGCCGGGACGTTCGATATAGAATACTTCAGCGCCAAAGTCAGCCATCATCGTAGCTGCATAGGGCATTGCGAGATGGCCGCCGGTTGTAAGTACCCTCATGCCCGACAAGGGGCCAAAGGCCGGGGCTATCGCCGGTGCCGGTACTTTCTTAACATCTTCCCACTTCTTCATAATCTTCTCCTCCCATTTCCTATAAGATAACTTATTTACCTTGAAAGACCGGTTGCCGTTTTTCCAAAAAAGCCTGCATACCCTCTTTCCGGTCTTCCGTGTCATAGAGCAGGGCTGCTGCATGGGCTTCATAATCCATCGCATCATAAGTTACCATACGTTCAGATTTTTCAAGCACCTTTTTGGCCAGTTTGACGTTGATTTGCGGCTTACCGGCTAAAACCAGCGCTACTTTTTTAGCTTCATTTACGACGTCTTCACTCTTCACAACCTTATAGACCAGGCCAAAATGGTGGGCTTCTGCCGCTGTTAGATTCTCCCCCAGTAAAACGAGGCGCTTAGCCAGCGACAGCCCCAGCTTTTTGGGCAACCTGCTCATGCCGCCGCCCCCTGGCAAAACTCCCACATTGATTTCAGGAACACCAAATTTAGCATGTTCAGCGGCGATCAAAAAATCAAAGGCCAGCGACATTTCAAACCCACCACCAAGAGCCACACCGTTAATCGCGCCGATTGTAGGGATTTCCAGGTTTGCCATCTTGTTAAACAGGCTTTGCAGTCTGGCAAGAAACCAATAAGAGTCGATTGGTTTCGCAATATCTCCCGCATCCTTGAGATCCACCCCGGCGCAAAAGGCTTTACCTTGGCCGGTGAATACAACAGCCCTGATTCCCTTGTCATTGGCTATGTCCCGGATAACTGCTTCCAGCTCATCCAGCATTTGATAACTTAACGCATTAAATTGCTCCGGCCTGTTAAAACAGATTAAGGCAACAGCCGCCTCTTTTCCCAACAGAATCGAGTTATATTGTTTCATTTTTTTACTATTCAGCATCCTTTCTAACCATCGTAACAGCCTTGCCGTCTATTACCATTTCTCCCCGTTGGTTGGCAACTGTCGTTTTGATAATCAGCCTTCTTTTGGCGTCGATTTTTTCGATTACCTCGGCATAAGCAGTGATGGTATCGCCGACTAATACCGGCTTAAGAAACTTTATTTCCTGTGAAAGATACAAACCATTCGTTCCCGGCATGCAACGCCCCATCAGAGTAGAGATGAACGAGGCTGTCAGCATGCCGTGCGCAAGGCGCTTGCCGAACACGGTTGCTTTAGCAAATTCTTCATCAACATGTATGGGATTAAAGTCGCCAATAATCCCGGCAAAGTTAACAATATCGGCCTCAGTAATGGTTTTGGTAATTGACGCACTCTCGCCGATTTCAATTTGATCATATGGCCGGGTTAGTACAGTGGTGGTGTGCAATGGCATAACATTTCACGCTCCCTTTTGTATTTTTTCATGCGCAAAGCCGTCTGCGACAGGTCTGCCCATGGCTCACATAATTCGGCAGATTGCTCTATTTGGTTAGTAATTATCAGGCATTGGCATTAAGCCTATCAACCTTTGGCTTACGCATAAGTTTCCACATAGTGGCGGCACAGACCAGGGTAATCACCAAAATTCCTGTTTGAACCCACATAGCGGTGGTGAAGGCCTCGACCGGATAAGGCGTCCGGCCTTTAGCAACAGAATCAATAATCAAACCCCAGATCTGGTTGAAAACCCCGGCGCCAAAAATCCAGGAGAAAGTGTTCACTCCCCCTATTGCTGTACCAACCATCTCCCCTGACACCAGCTCCCGGACACAAGACATCCCGCCGACAACCGCAAACATCTGGACAAAACCGATAATTGAATATATGACTTGCAATTCCAGTACACTTAGATTACGAAGATTGAGCAGCATGTACAGCCAGGTAACAAGGAACAGCACCCCCGTCGCGACCATAACACCGGTACTGCTGATTCTTTTGCAAATTCCACCGGCCACTAAGCTGCCTGCCACCAGGCCAAAAGCAGAAACGGTCAGTATACCGGAGATGGTCCCCTTGTCAAAACCATAGACATTGGCCAAAAGAATACCACCCCACATGGAGGCGATTACCTGGCCGGTTGAATTAGTGCCGAGAAAGAATAAACCAATAATCCATAAGCGTGGCATCGCCAGCAGCTTTTTGGTCGCCTCCATCCAGCCCATAGTGGGTGCGTCCGCTTCCTTCTCTTTAGCAACTTCTTCCCCGGCCAGTTCATCCGGTGTCGGCAAACCGATATCAGCCGGACGATCCTTGACAAAGAAATAAGCCACAACCGTCATCGCCAAAGTACCGGCGGCAATAATCACGAAGGATGTCCGCCAGCCGAAGTCATTCATCAAAAGCTGCAGCGGTGCGGTGGCAAAAAAGCTTCCCAAGCCGCCAAATCCTAAATACCCGCCGTAATACAGGGGAAATTGTTTAACAGTAAACCAGGAGGAGATCAACTTAATGCCGGCAATCATCAGCCCTGCCGTACCGACAGCAACAATCATCCGCCCCACAATGACCATAGTGAGAGAATGGGCGGCACTAAAAACGTAGCAGCCGATAACAAGCAACAGGAGACAGGCAAGCAACGTTTTCCGGGGCCCGACAATATCCACTACTGCCCCGGAAGGAGCATTCCCGATCGCATACGCCCAGAAAAATGCCAGCCCGACCAGCCCCCACTGGGATGCTGTAAGCTGCAAATCCTTGATCAGTTCAGGCCCCATAATTGCGGGGGCCCCCCGGGAAAACGCGATAAGCATGTACGCCACAACAACAATGATATAGAGAGGAATCTGGTTTTGTTTTAATTTACGAATCAAGGCATCCTTATTCATGTCCATACTGAATGCGCCTCCTAAATTAGTTATAAAGACAAAGGAACGCTGTACGCAGCTATTAAACAACTATCTCTCCTCTCTTTTTAAATTGACCCGCGTCTTTGGCCAACCACCCCCCTTACAGTAAAAATCAAGATCGATTGTGCCACTTAGGAATAAAGCAAGAAATGTGCCAATCGCGAAATCGCTTAAATAACACCTGCCTGTTGCTTCTGATACCGCTTGTTTAGCCTGGATCTGCCTGGAAAATATGCGTCAAAGCCGCTAGGCTGGTTAACAGGCTTTCCGCCAGTGCCTGTGCAAAATATCAATTTATTCCAGTACGGTTGTGCAATCTTACATAGCCGGAGTATAAAAGAACGCATAAAATAGCATGGCAATGATCCCCGTCATTGCCGTCAGCAAAATTGAGATAATCAAGCCGGTTTTTATGACCTGGCTCTCAATGCCCATAGCATCAATGGTAGCAGCTGCGTTCTGCAGCTTGGTCGGGGCGATCAGGCTGGCCAAACCGGCGCCAACAGCAGAAGCCGCATTAACCATCAGGGGATCAATATGTAGCGCTTTCGCCGTTAACAGGTGATATTTTGCGAGCATTCCGATTGTCGAGGTTTCACTGCTGGTGACAAACCCGCCAAACAGGCCCAGGAACGCGCTGATAAACGGATAAAAACCGCCAAAGGCAAAAATCGACCCCTGTGCTAATACCCCGATCATATTAAGGACTGGCCTGGCGTCCTCGATAGCCCCGCCAAAGATATGCGGTCCGGAATTCATCATCACAAAGCTGATGGCAAAAAACACTGTGGAGGAGATGAACGGCCTGGGGGCACGCTGCCCCCATTTAATCAGGGTATGTTTCCATACCGCTCCACCTGTCTTCATAAAAATCGCTGCTACAATGGTGCTGATCAGCACCCAGGTGCTGCCGTTCCAAAGCAGTCTTGTCTTAATTACCTGGCCCGGCAGCACCGAGACGGCCATGTCCCATTGATTAAACACCAGGTTATATAAGGGCTTATAGAAATTGATTACCAGCAGCGTCGTAACGAGGATAATCCAGGGCAGGAGCGCCGTTGTCAGCGACATTTCCTGCTCAACTTTCAGGTCTGCCTGACTTAACACCGACCTGTCTATAATTGGTTTTCCCTGCATTTTCAGGTACAGCAGCAGCATCAGCATTGTACAAAAACCGGCAATAACCCCGGTCAATAAAACAGCGCCATTTAAAAAGGGGATGTAGGCGATCGCGATCGCCACTCCGCCGTTGGTAGCCCCGGCTAACATACAGGGGATAAAGCCGGCTTTCATCAGCTTGCTTTTGCCCACAATCCACAGCATGCCAAAGCCGATAGCGGTGGAAATTACCGGCATAAATGCGGCGAAGGCCTGCGCTGTCCGGACAATAGTGGTGCCTGTCATATCCGAAAACACCACCAAAGAGATACCTAACAGCGCATAGGTGCACAGTGAATCATAACCAATTGCCGGCAAGGCGACTGCCACAAAGGGCGAATAGCCCAAAGCAATCATAATGGGAGGAAGAATGGATACCGGCGTAGCGCCCACTGAAACCAGCAATGTCCCTGTTCCCATACTGATAAACAGGATTTGTACAGCCTTGTCGGTAGACGCAAGGGTCTTTATGCATACGCAGATTCGCTTCAGGGCACCGGTAGCTTCCATGAAGGTAATCTGCAAGATAGACGCAACAATCATCAGCGATATCCCCAGTGAAGCAACAACACCGGCCAGACTGGCCCGGAGCGTCATTTCCGGAGCGGTGTTAAAAAAAACAATGGCAATCAGGGAGGCCAGCACCCACCCGATAAGTCCGCTATGATCCACCGCCGTCTTCTTCACGGTCATTAAAATGAAAACCACAATAATAGGCAACAGCGCCAACATAATAGCTAACAGCAAATTCCCCGGACCTCCCCTGCCCTAGCGGTAAGTAATGATTTCTGCTTTGCACTTTTCATATTTTTTTCACTGTCCCTTCTTTTTGAATCATCTAAATATTTCGCCTTTATATAACGCATAAACTGTGCCAGCCGGTAAATTTCCGCTAATGATCATCAGTCCCCCCCGCAAACCCGGTCTTATCCGCCGCTTAGTAATACATTGCCAATAGACAAATGCCGGGATAAGGAAACCCTCGCCCACAAGAATGTGCAAAACATCAATTTTTTTCAAATCCAGTTATGCACTATTGCATAATAGATTGCTTGAACAACAAAGGATAGCCTCAAAAAAAAAACCGCTATCCGCGGTTTTCTTTTTGAGGCTATCCTCTTGATAAACAATATTTTTGTTTTTTCCTGGTCAACGTCGAGATATCAATACCAAGACTATCAGCAGCATCCTTAAGGGTCTCATGCTGGGTTAGAACGTTAACGATCAGATCACGCTCATACTCCTCAAGCGCCCCTTTTAAGGTCACCTTACCGGTAGTATTCGGTACAACGCCTTTTCTTTGCAAAGCTTCCAAAACATTCATTGGCAGATTATGCACTTCAATCACATGATCTGGTGTCATCACCACAAGATATTCAATCAAATTCTGCAGTTCACGTACATTGCCCGGCCAATCATACCTCACAAAACAATCAAGTACAGCCGGGCTTATAGTATGTTTAAAGTCATAACGTTCATTAAAGACTTGAAGAAAATACAAACCCAGCGGTAAAATATCGCCCTTTCTCTCGCGCAAGGGGGGGATAACAATAGGAATAACATGCAGCCGATAGAAAAGATCCGCCCGGAATGCACCATTCTTCACCTGTAGCTCTAAATTCTTATTTGTTGCCGCAATGATCCGGGCATTTGTCTTGAGTTCTTTCACGCAGCCTACACGCATAAAGGTTTTATCCTGAAGAACATTTAAAAGTTTTACCTGGAGGCTTAAGGGAAGCTCAGCAATTTCATCTAAAAACACAGTTCCATTGCCGGCAATCTCAAATAACCCGGGCTTGCCATTTTTATGAGCACCGGTAAAGGCACCGGCCTCATATCCAAACAACTCTGACTCTAACAGCTGCTCAGGTATCGCTCCACAGGATATTTTTACAAAAGGTTGTTGCCTTCGTTTGCTGACGCCTTGAATAAGGCGGGCGATCATGCCTTTGCCTACACCGGATTCCCCCATGATTAAGATGGTAGAATCCACCTGAGCCACCCTGATTGCTGTGGTCAGGACACTTTGCATGGCAACACTGCGCGTGATAAATTGCTTCAATTCTTTTTTATACTCAAGCCCTTCAGTCACTAGAAAATCATTCCTTTTCTGAAGGGCCGCAATGGCTGCTTCGCGCCCAAGCTCATTCAGATCTTCAAGATCCCGTATATTACACACAACATAAGTAATCTGTTTTTTATCGGCAAACACCGGACTGACCGTCACCAGGAACGATTGCTTTACATCCGGGTTCTGCAGAAGATGGGTAATTCTCTGGCCAGACCGAGCCACCTCCTGGCATACGCTTCGCATTTCCTGCCAGTATGCCTCATCAAGCTTATTAAGTAACACGCCGCCGCGCTGAAACACTTCCCCGGCGCTATCAAATATTACAATGCCATCATACGAAGCGTCCAATAAGCGGTCTAGCGCGCTAGTCCTGATGTATTCCCGGTGTTTTCTTTCACCAAACGTCATTATAACCCCCCTGACCAGGTTCAGTATGACGGACAACCAAAGGACAAATGATGATTGCGCCAAAGGTGTCTCTGAAATGAAATGTTCATTCCACGGCGTATACATCATGTGCTGATTGATCTTTCAATGCAATTGAACCCCTGTCATCATTCGTATATGGAAAACTGCGAATAATTTGAATATTTTTTTCAAAATTATATCATGCATCCGGCTGCGCTTATAATATAGATTTCTTTTCAAAGTTTCAACACTCCTTAATCCATTTCCTCCTTGTGCCGCAGAAGAAGAGGAACAAACAAAGATACGTCGAAAAGTAACAGAGAATGTTCAACACTAACCTTGACAAAGCTGCGAGAATAAATATAACCCCCAACATTAGAAATAATAACACCGGTTAGACAAAAAATGGAGTGATCTTATGAATTTTTACCTCACGGAAGAGCAGGAAAGGCTGCGGGAAAGAGTTACTGATTTTGCCAATCAGGTTGTAGCGCCGCTTGCTCACATCGTTGATACAACCGGGCAAATACCCTCGGAAGTTATTGAAAAAGCCGTTGCTATGAACCTGCTTGGCCTTGCCATCCCCAAAGCTTATGGTGGTAGCGGGCTGGGCTACATTGGCCTTGTCATTGCCATCGAAGAGATTGCCCGTGTCTGCGCCTCCACAGCCTTTGTCATCGCCAGCCACCAAGGACCGGCGGAAGCAATTTCTTTGTTTGGTTCATCCCAGCAAAAAGAGGATTATCTGGTTCCAATGGCACATGGAGAATATCTCGGCGCTTTTGCAGCAACAGAAACCGGCGCCGGCTCCGATGTAGCTGCTGGTGCGACCTATGCCACCCAAGCAGGCGATAACTGGATTATCAATGGCAGAAAAATCTTTGTTACCAATGCCCATCAGGCAGGAATGGCGGTAATCACGGCTATTACAGAAGATTCACGACGGCCAAAGGAACGTTTGAGCCTGCTTATTGTCCCTTCAGATTTACCGGGATTTACTATTGGGAGCAAGTATAACAAGCTGGGAATGCGTGGTGTCAGCAACCATGAAATATTTTTTGATGATTGTCAGGTGCCGCTGAAGAATCTTATTGGCACAAGAGGCGCCGGCTATTCTCAACTTCTCGAACTGATGAGCCGGCACCGCATCTTCGGGGCGGCGGTGTCGGTTGGCATTGCGCAGGTTTGTTTGGAATCATCGCTGGCCTATGCTAAGCGGCGTGTACAATTCGGACAGCCATTGGCAAAATTCCAGGCCATCAGGTTTAAACTGGCTGATATGGCGACCCAGCTTGAGCTCGCCCGTTTAATGACCTATAAAGCCGCCTGGCTTGTCGATAATAATAAACCCCATCGCCGTGAATCGGCTATGGCCAAGCTATTTGCTTCCGAAATCGCCTCCCAGGCGGCTAATCAGGCTATCCAGATTCATGGCGGGGCAGCCTATACCACGGACTTTCCCCAGGAGCGGTACCTGCGTGACGCCAAACTCATGGAAATTGCGGAAGGAACCTCAGAAATTTTGCGAATCACTATTGCTAAACAACTAGGCTGTTAATGACTGACCCTCCCAACGTTTGGACAACCGGAAAATACTCCTGTCAAGTTTGCCTGACTTGACAGGAGTATTTTCCGGTATGATATAATTCAGTTTGGTGATAGAAGATGATTACTTTCAATAACTCATGACTACCACTACATTTTACAAATAAAAAACAGCCTTAACCTCGTTACCGGAGTAATCCGCCATGAGTTTAAAGCTGTTTTTTTTGACTCTAGAACGCGGGGACGGTGGTTGCGTCTATGCCAATCCCACGCATGCTTCAAGGTGGTTTTCAGCATAGATGCCGCCCCCGTCCCTGCCATTGCGGTAATACTATCATTAATGAAGTTTAGGTGAATTCAGCCACAACCCCGCTACCGTCAATTTACCGTTTTCCTCAACGACAACTTTCTTGACAACAACCTGCCGTTCTTGTGTATATGTGGCAAAATCGGCAACAGCTATACTTTCTTCAGAATAAATTACAGGAATTCAGCCCTGTTACGCTTATTTCTTGTCAATCGCCGGTCTTAAAAATACAATTATATCGCCACTATTTTGATACTGTGTAAGCAAAGCCGGCAGCTCAGCCAAATTTTCCAGATAGACAGGTGTGATAACCGCCACCTTCAAGGCGGGTTTTAATAACTGCAGCTTTTCTACAACCCCCAGCCGTTCCCGGCTGTGAAAATCGCCCTGATAGTGAATAATTTTAAAATCAGGGTGCAACTGAAGAAAGTTGACAATACTTTCCGCCATGGTGTCATCTTTCAGGCACTGGGCCTTATAGTATTTTTCCAGCTTGTCGGGAGCAACCGGCATCCTGGCCCTGGTGGCGGCCTCTGTCATGTAAGCCATAAATCGCTGCCGGTATTCGCCCGCCGGTGCCAGATGGACCTGGGGCAGATACCGGCCTGCAGCTGCCGGTATGCCGGCCAGTGAACCGGTTTGGGCATACTGCGCCGCCAGCGTCCGGGGAATATTGGCCGCAATAACCGGGAGCGAGTTGGCGCCGGCGAACTCCACCAGCGGCCGGTAAGCTTCCTGATAGTTCTTCCAGGGGCGGGAGCTGGCGAGAAATTCCTGTTCGCTAAGCCGGCCTGACAAATACTCATCCAGATAGCCCTGCACATCGCGCTCAAACATCTCCAGCGATACGGCCAGCTGCGGCTGTTGGGCAAAGGCGTTTTTTAACAGCTCCAATTCCAGCGCGTGGAGCGCCGCATCATCGTGATACTCGCCAAACACCAGTACATCATAGTCATTAATTAATGCCGCCAGCGCCTCGCCGGTTACCGGCTGCCCGCCGGCAGTATAAATCCGCCAGGCAGCCGGGCCGGCCTGGGTCCCGGTTGGCCCGGCCAGCAGCAGCACTAGAACCGCCATAATTATTATACCTGTTTTCATCTTATAATTTGAAGGTCATGCCGGCCTGGACCATGGCTCCCAGCAGGTTGAGCTCCATGTCTTTTTTGTTGAAAATATTCTCAACCCCAACATAACTGCTGAAATGATCATTCCATTGCTTATTGACCGACAAATTCCATAACGCATAGGTTTTATTCGTATTACTGCTGGCTGCATAGAGATAATCCCGTTTCCATTCGTTCCATAATACCGCGCTGATGCCGTTCTCGCGGCTGTTGTCATAATGCAGTTGAACCGTCCCCTGCTGTTTGGCCCGCCCTTCCAGTCGCTGTCCGGTTTTGCCGGTGGCGTCCAGGTAGGTATAGTTCAGCTTAAGAGTGAGCTTATCACTTAAATGCCGGCCAATTTCAAACTCAATGCCGTCAATATCAGCCTTGTCCTCATTTAGATAGGTGGAGTCGGCCCGCATACCCACGCCGGGCACAAACGAGACATTGGTTTTAGTCGATATTAAATCAGTCACATCATTAACAAAATAGGTTAACTTGCCAAAGGTAGCGCCCTGCTCCCCTTCGATACCCAGTTCATAGCTTGTCGACTTCTCCGGCTTCAGATCCGGGTTGCCGGTTACATGCACGGTCATTCCGCCCATGATTTTCGTCATTTCCATGTACATATCATCAAGGGTGGGCGCTTTAAACCCTTTACCCACATTCACCTTCAGGCGGTAGTTCTCATTCATTTTATAGGTCATGCCCAGCTTAGGGCTGATATTGCTGGCAAACCGGTTGCTGTTATCATAGCGCAAAGAGGGAATTACCAGTAAACGCTCATTGGCCAGCCACTCATCCTGGACATAAAAGGCCGAATAATCGATATCGGCTTCCGACCCTTGCTTGGTAATGCCGCCGTGAGTAATGTCAAAAACCTTGTCGCCGCTGCCAATCCGTGTGCCCCGGTATGTTTCCGTCCGGAACTCGCCGCCTGTCGTCAGCAGGTGATTGGTGCCAAGCTGATTTGACACATGCCCTTCCACAGCCCAGGTTTTGCGATTGGAAACATCAAAGTCAACTAACTGGCTGTTGGCGGCCAGGAACGCTTTATTGACCTTATCGTGCTCCCCGTAATAAGTGCGTATCTGGTAGTCACCGTTTTTCGTTTTGCCCCGCAGTCCCAGGCTGTACTGATCCCGGGCATTGTCATATCTGTCATTTCTCAGAGCCCCCGAGGTTTCGGTGGTGCGGCCATTCAAGTCCTCGCGCAGCAAATTGACGGAAACATCAAGAAACCGGTCGTCAGCCAAATCATAGGTGCCGTCGAGATTCAGATTTTCTTTGCGGCCAAATTGATTTTTGGTCGTATTGTCGGCATTGGCATACGCATCTGTCTCCGTCCGGTCCGCACTGATAACCCAGCCCCATTTACCGCTTTGGCCCGTATCATAGCGAAACGAGTAGTTATCGCTGCCGACACTGGTTTTATCGGTATAGCGCTGGGGGCTTAAAGAAAATGTAAACTGTTCCTGCTCGGGCTTGCGGGTTATGATATTGATGACGCCCCCCAGTGCGTCCGACCCATAGAGTGAGCTGACCGGCCCCCGGACAATCTCAATCCGCTCGACATTTTGCATATTGATCCGCTCCAATTCATAGGAATTGGCGGTGGAATAGCTGCCCTCCGACACCAGGCGCCGGCCATTAATCATAATCAGTGTATGCCTTGTTGACATGCCCCGGACAGTTACATTGCTGCCGGCCATGGCCGGACTGCTGACATTGATGCTGGTGGCCAGTTTTAAAGCATCGGCCAGATTGTTGGCCCCCAGTGTATCCAGCTCTTCCCGGGTAATCACCTCAACCGCCGACGGAGTTTCTTTAATATCCTGTTCTGTTCTGCTGGCGGTGACTACCACATCCCGGGTAGCGACCACCTCCTCAGTGGCGCAGACCGGCATCGCCAGGGCGGTCAGCACCGACAGGCTCAGCAGGGTCAGCTTGCCATGAGTCTTACGTATTCTGTTCATAACCACTACACCTCACTTAATTTATATTTAGTGTAAAAATAATAAAACCCCATGCGATCTACATCGTCATGGAGCTCGTAGGCTCTCTGCCTGCCAGGGCGTTATCCCTGGGCTGCTATTGGCTGTACGGCCACCGAATGGCGGCCTGAGGTCAGGGCGTGGAGACATTCTAATACCGATTGCGCGATATTCATATACCAGAACTGACCGGCTACAGTCAGCTTGGAAACAGCCGGGCCGGTTTCGATAAGGCCGCGGGCCTCCCAGATAGCGAGCAGCGGTTCTAATTCCAGGACTTCGGGACCGTAGAGGGTTGCCAAGCCCTTAAGATGTAAATATCCCCGCTCCAACTGCCCGACCACAGAGTTGTGCAGTTCACTGTCGGCAGGCTGCAGCAACATGGCGGCAATGGGTTTGTGGCCTTGTTCAATACTCTTAATATAGGCCGCCACGTCACGGTTCAGCAGCATGGTTACGCCGCCAACATTGCCGCCGGCGCCGGCGCCAAAGGGGATTACATTGCGCCCGGCTTTGGTCAGGGTATTATACATACTGCGCTCCCGGTTTGTTTTCCCCCAGTGGCAGATACTGAGCCGGGAAAAGGCATGGGCCGCCAAGGTGGCCCCGGCCGTGGCAAACATGCCGGCCTGTTCGGCCGTGGTTGCCGCCGGCGGCAGTTTGCCGGCCTGAATGGCCTGCTGCAAAGCACTGCCCTGGTAAATATTCAGCTGATACAGATCCAAACCGTCAATAGCCGCGGTTTGCAGCAGCTTAATGTCATTGGCCCAGATTTCCGTTGTTTGCTTGGGCAGGCCATAAATCAAGTCAATGATTACCGTGGCCTGATTATAGCCGGACAACAGTTCCAGCCGCTCCAGGACAGTGGCCGTATCATCCAGGCGGCCGACCGACCGCCGCACCCCCGTATCAAAGGACTGCACCCCGATGGAAACGCGGTTCACCCCATGGCCCAGCCAGGCTTCCATCCGGGCCGGCTCCAGATCATTGATCCGCCCCTCCAGGGTTAGCTCATAATCATTGGCTAACGGCAGGCAATCGCGGACAGCGTCCAGCAGTCTGGCAATATTATGGGGCGCCAGCGTACTGGGGGTGCCGCCGCCGATGAATACGGCGTTGACCGGCCCGCCTGCCAGATAGCGGCTGTCCCGGCTCAGCTGCAGTTCTTTGATCAGGCTGTCAATATACAGGGTTTCCCGTTCCTCATCCGAGTAGTTTTGAAAAAAACCGCAATACAGGCAGCGGTGCCGGCAAAACGGAATATGGATGTAGGCCGCCCGCTGTTCAGCCGGTGTTGGCTGCCGCAGCAAAGACTGCCAGACAGACTGCCACTCCCCCGGCCCCAGCGGTTTACCCCTGACCCCGGCATGGACCACCCGGCGTTTGGCAAAGGCGGCTGCCAGGGCCTCCCCCTTTGTCGTCCCGACTGTCAGGGTATACTGCTGCGCATCCATTGCCGCCAGTATCTGCTTTAATTTAGCTTCCCGCAAGCAGCCATCACCTCGCTTTGCCGCAACTGTTTTTTTATATCGGTAAACACAGCCTGCGCGGCCTGCAGGTCCCCGCGGTCAGGATGCTTGGCAGCTGCCTGATAACGCGACAGCCGCTCCGGGGTTAGGGCATGGGGATGGTTGGCCGGCAGATTTTTGAACTGCTCGATTAACCGGGGATCAATTTTTCCCTGGCAGATAAACGTGCCGGCAAGCCGGTTGCTGCTCCCCAGAAATGCCGCCGCGTTCTTCAGGCTGTCAGCGGCATGCTCTGAATCAGGATAAGCCCCCAGCGTGGCAAATAAGGCGACAGGCTTGTTCTCAATTGTTTTTAAAAAATCCTGGGCTTTTTTGTCGGCCGTGCCTTTGTCAACCCAAAAACCAACAACCACAAAATCATAGGCTGCCGGTGACGGTGCCGATTCAACCGGGTACAAATCCGCCGCCGGCCCGAATACCGCCTGGATGGCTTCCGCCACCTTCCGGGTATTGCCAGTCAAACTGGAATACGCAATTAATGTCTTCATTTGTTAACCCCTCCGCCAAATTATTATTCACTATATTTTTTCAGGCTGCCGGCCCCCCACAGCAGCAGGCCCAGCCCCAGCAGCGCCAAAGCGGCGGCCTGGCCGGCAGCGTGGCTGTTCCAGGCGTTCAGGCGCACCAGGCTGTTCGCCATACTTAACGGCAATATCGCCACAACCGCCTGCAGGGAAGCCGGTAAATTCTGGGCAGGGAAAAAGGAACCGCAGAAAAAAATCATCGGCGTAATCAGAAAATTATTAACAAGCGATATTTCATCAGGATCGGCAATAGCCAGGCCGAGAACAATACCCAGCGCGGAAAAACAGAAGGCCGACAACAGCAGGGCGGTTACGGCGATGCCGGACAGCGGCGGCACACCAAATGCCAGCCAGGCAACCGCATACACCAGCCCGCCCATGATTAACCCGCGGGTGATACCGGCCAGGGCAATACCGGCAACAATCTGGAGCGGCGGGACCGGGCTTAAAAACACGGTTTGAAAGGTATGAAAATACAGGCGCCCGGCACTTACGGACAGGGAAGTCTGCTGAAAGGCATTAAGCATTACAGTCAGGCTGGCAATGCCGGTAGCAAGAAAGGGGACATAGCCGCCGCTGACCTCCAGCCGGGAGCCCAGCCCCAGACCAAAAGCAAATAAATAAATGACCGGAAACATCACTGAGGAAAAAACATAACCGAGCTTGCCGATTTTTTTCTGCATCAGCAGCATTTCCCGCCCGTACACAGCCAGCCAGCCGCTCATGCCCCCGCCTCCCGCACCAAACGGAGAAAGGCGGCTTCCAGGGTCGGATTTTCGCCGGCATCAGCCAATGACGCTAGTGCGGCCGGCGTGCCGGCGGCCACAATCCGGCCTGCTTTTACCAGGGCCACCCGCCGGCAAAGCTGCTCCGCCTCCTCCATATAATGGGTTGTCATGAATACAGTGGTCCCGGCCGCCGCCAGCCGTCTGACCACAGCCCAGATATCCTGCCGCACATCCGGATCAAGGCCCACTGTCGGCTCATCCAGCAGCACCAGCCGGGGGGCAGGCAGCAGGGCTCTGGCAATCAACACCCGCCGGGCCATGCCGCCCGATAACACCGACACCTGCTTGGCCAGCAGCGCCGCCAGGTCAAACTCCTGCACAACCTCGGCCACCCGCTGCCGCGGCCTGGCAACGCCATACAGGCGGGCATAAGTAAGCAAGGCCTCCTGCACCGTGAATTCCCGCTCCAGATTATTGTCCTGGGCTACCAGCCCCAAAGTATGCTTTATTTGCTGCCGGTCGCCACCGCCATCGCGGCCAAAGATGGTGAGCCGGCCGGAATCGGGGCGGCTCAGGCCGGCAATCAGCTTCATCAGCGTGGTCTTGCCGGCACCGTTGGGGCCCAGCAGGCCGAAAACCTCGCCCGGCGCCACCGTCAGGGAAATATCCTGCAAAACCTGCTGGCGGCCATAGCTTTTGCACAGACAATGCAGGGACAGGGCCGCATCAGGCTCCCGGGGCCAGGCAGGTGTCATGGGGCAAACAGACAAGATGCGTGCTACCTCCTTGCTCAACCGCCATAACCGTGGTTTCAACCCCATACAGAGCCTGCAGGTTGTCAGCGGTAAAGACCTCCTGCACCGGCCCGTCGGCAAAAATCATCCCTTCCTTGACAGCGATAATGCGCTGGCTGAACCGGGCGGCATGATTTAAATCATGCAGTACCATAACAATCGTAATCCCCCTGTCCCGGTGCAGGTTATGGATCAGTTTCATTAACGCCAGCTGGTGATGGATATCCAGGTAGGTTGTAGGCTCGTCCAGCAGCAGCAGGCGCGGCTGCTGGGCCAGGGCCATGGCCAGCCAGGCCCGCTGCCGTTCGCCGCCTGAGAGGCTGTCAAGCCGGCACTGCCGCAGGGCCTGCATGCTGGTGGCAGCCAGCGCCGCCGCCATGTAAGCCTCATCCGTATCTGCCAGCTGTTCAAACATGTTTTTATAAGGCATGCGCCCATAGGCGACCAGATCGCCGACAGTCATATCCCCCGGCGCCTGCACCGACTGGGGAAGGATGGCCATAATCCGGGCCACCTCCCGGGGCGGCAGCCGGTGAATATCCTTGCCGTCCAGCAGCACAGTACCGGCCAAGGGCGTCAATAACCGGCTCAATGCTTTTAACAGCGTCGATTTGCCGGAGCCGTTCGGGCCAATAATTGTTATAATTTCCGGTTTATCAAGCACCAGATCGATAGACGGGGCAATGACCTTGCCGCCATAACCGAGTGTAACAGCCTGCGCTTCCAGCGTGTGTTTCATCGCCGCATCCCCCTTTGCAGTAAATAAATAAAAAACGGAGCCCCCAGGAACGCCATAAAGATTCCCACCGGTACTTCCACCGGGCTGAATACCGTGCGGGCCACCGTATCGGCAACTACCACCAGTGTGGCCCCCAGTACCGCCGCACAGGGCAGCAGGTATTCAAAATCCGAGCCGACCAGCATCCGGGTTATATGAGGAACAATCAGCCCGACGAAGCCCAGCAGACCAGCCACACTGACAGCCGAAGCCGCGAGCAGGGCCGCCAGCGCAACCAGGGAGAACCGCGCGGTTTCCACCTTGATACCCAGGCCTTTCGCCACCTCCTCCCCTAGCTGCAGGGCATTCAGCTGCCGGTAAGACAGCAGCGCGCCCCCGATGCCGATACAGCTGTAAGGCAGGATCATACTGACATGATCCCAGCTGCGCCCCTGGAAGCCCCCGGCCAGCCAGTTGACGACCCCCTGTACCTTGTCGGAATGAAAAACCATAAGCCCGCTCATGGCGCCGCCAAAAAACGCTGCCAGAGCCACCCCGGCCAGGATCAGCCGCAAGGGCTGCACCCCCCGGTCCCAGGACAGCATAAACACGATACCCGCAGCCACCAGCGCGCCGGCAAAAGCAACAACCGGCACCAAGGCCGTTAATCCGGGCCATAAAATCATTACCGCCATGGCAGCCAGGCCGGCACCGGCCGATACACCGATAATGCCGGGATCAGCCAGCGGATTGCGCAACACCCCCTGCAGGATGCAGCCGGCCAGCGCCAGGTTGATCCCGGTCAAGGCGCCGACAATCACCCGCGGCACCCGGATGTTATAAATAATCTGGTAAGCCTCACTGCCGGCCGGGTTGCTGAACACAGTCCAGATATCGCCCATACTGACAGGCACTGCCCCCACCCTGATCCCGATTAAGAGCGCCGCCGCCAACGCTGCCACACCGGTGATACTGACAACCGTCCTCCAGCCGGCCCGGGGATCTGTGGCTAATTCCCTCACGGTTGATTCACCTCCGGATACAAGAAACCGGCCATCACGGTCAGCGCTTCCCCCACCTGCGTGCCGGGATTTACAGCAAACAGGTTATAGGGCAGCAAGTGGACCTGGTTAGTTTCCACTGCCTTTAACCCCCGCCAGGCCGGATGGCTCACCAGATCATTCCTGATTTTACTGCTGGTTTTTTCGTCCGGGCTATGGGTAATCAAGAAAATCTTATCCGGGTTTTGCTTGGCCACATACTCCATACTTAACGGCACATAGCCCATCTGCCCGCCCCTGTTATCACCCGCATCGGCCACATTGACCGCTCCCAGCCGTTTAACCAGATCGCCGGTAAAACTGCGGGCGGTCGCCATATGAAAACTTTCCGGCGAACCCCAGACGACCACTACTTTAGGAGCCGGACGATTTTTGTTGTTCTGGACAATCGTCTCATAGCGGGCTTCAATCCCGGCAATGACGGCGTCAGCCTGTTCCGGCCGCCCTGTCAATTCACCATAAAAACGCAGGGTATCTATAATCTGCTGATAATTCTCCAGGGCCTGCAGCAGGATGGGAATGCCGGCCTTATCCAGCACCGGGATCAGATTGTGATGAAAAGGCATATTTACTCCCAAAATTAAATCCGGACTGAGAGCCACAATCTGTTCAATATTGGGATTGGGAGTAATGCCGACTGCAGGCACCTGCTGCACAGCGTCCTTAACAGCCTGGGGCAGCGCCTCTGTCGTGGGACGCCCCACCACAGTCCCGCCGGCAGCATAAAACAGCTCGAGGTTTGATGCATTTAAAACAATCACCCGCTGGGGCCGGCGGGGTATTTCCACTTGCCTGCCGGCACTGTCGGTCACCTGGTACCGGGCCGGTGCCTGGCTGCCGGCAGGCTGGGACTGGCCTTTTACTAAAAAGAGGATGCTGGCCATCAGTAATAAACCAATCAGGCCGAATGTTATTTTATTGCTGTGTTTACTCATATCACTACCTCATTCCTGCGTTGGCCGCAAATTCTAGTTACTCAAGCTGATAAGCGATCGGGATATTCATGGCAATACCCCGCCCGGCGTTATGCGCAAAAGGACAAACCTTCCGTACCAGCTGCAAAGCCGCCTCGTCCAAAGCCGCTATCCCGGAGGAGCGCAATACCTGCGCCCCGGTTAGTTCACCGGCCTCATTCAGGCGCACGGCCACGGTAACAGTCCCTTCCTGGCCCCGCCGCCGGGCAATATAGGGATACTCCTTCTGCTTTTCAATTTGCGCCAGGAAGGCATTAATAATGCTGTCAAGCTCCCTGCCGCCTGCCGGCCTGGCCGCCGGGGCGGCCGGTCCCGCAGCAGCAGCCAAAGGTGCCGGCCCTACACCACTACTGCCGGCCGGTGCTGCCGTCGCAGCCGCCGGTGCCGCCGCAGCCGCCGGTGCCGTCACAGCTGCCGGTGCCGCCGCAGCCGCCGGGCGGGCCGCAACGGGCCGCGGCTGATCAGCCTGAGGACTCACCGGCGAAGCCGCCGCCGGCGCCGGTACACTGTCCGGATAATTACTGCCGGTCATTTCAGTAAGTTCAACAGTAAAGTAGCGGTCAGGCAATGCCAACGGCCGGTCTAAATGCCCCATAACCATTACCAGCAGCAAAATGAAAACCAGATGGACAGCACAGGAAAGGCTGACTGCTTTGTACCAGCATGGCTGATATGTCACACGATCACCTCACTTTAACGAATCTCAGCGACTGACTGCCGGCCGCAGCCCAAGAAAAAAGAAAAATAAAATAAAGCTCCGGGCACTGTATGGCCGCGGAGCTCTAGGCTCTCTGAGGTTATGTAAATGACCACCGGCAGTTAATAACTTACCAGCTGCTGATATGTACTTTCGCCTCTTGCCTGCAACTGCCGATCCACTGGACAGCACCGCAGCGGGAGCACTTGATCTCGACATCTTCAGCAATGCCAAGGAACAATAGCTTATTGCACTGAAAACAACGCACTTCCGGCAATTTTGATTTTGTCTGCCGCAGATTTTTGGGTTTGACCTCCATGTGCATCACTCCAATAATTAGTCAGGGAAACTCAGGGTTGGGTGGAGTCCCAAAGAAATAGCGCCTAACAATAAAGCCCCGTGCCTGTATTACTCGTCACGGAGCTCTCAGCGGCTCTCTTATAGTTATAGTATATTGATAACCATTATCAATGTCAAATGTTTTTTTAGCTGCTATCGCCAAGGCTGTTCTGCCTGCTTTGCCGGCGGCCGGCCACATAGGGCGGACGCAACTTTGCCAGCCCGCTTGACAAGATTGTTCCGGCTTTTTTATAATAACATTGAGAATCATTATTAAGAGAGCCTTGAGCTCCGGGTGAAAGCTTATTTCACACGGAGTTTTTTGTTTACTGTGAAGCAAAGGAGGTATCCTATGTATCCCCCAGTTAACGGCAGCAGCAGAGTAAATGCGGCATACGCGCACGAGTGCCGTTGTCCCAAGTGCAACAGGCTGCTCTTCAAAGGCCAGGTAAAATATGTGGAAATCCAATGTCCCAAATGCAATTTGGTGCAGACAATCAAAAAAGGGAGGTCATTGCGGCTGATTGCGCTCAACCCCTCTAATGTTGATTTATATTACGCCGCCGGCGGACAATTGGTCGGCCGCCCCAATACAACAGCCCTGCCACCGGACTTAATGGAAAAAATCAAGGATGTCCCGGTGGTCGGCGAGACCCCCTGCCCGGACATTGAGCAGATTATTGCTTTAAAACCCGACCTGGTACTGGCAACAGACATTCATTTACGCCAGCCGATTCTCTTGACTCTGAAAAAAGCCGGTATTCCGGTCTATCTGCAGCGGCTGGACAATTTTCAGCATATCAGCCAGACCCTGCGCTTTTACGGCGAATTGACAGATCAGCCCAGCCAGGCCAGCCAGGTCATTGAACGGTTAGACAGTAAATTGCAGCAAGCCCAGGATAAAAGCAAAAACAAGCCTTCACCCCGGGTGCTGATTATCTGGGGCTCACCGGAAAAATTTTATATGGCGTTGCCCAACAGCTTTATCGGTGATCTCATCCGCCGGCTGAATGCCGTCAACGTAGCCGAAGCCATGAACAGCCAGGGCCTGCAGTATGTGCCGCTGAACCTGGAATTCGTGGCCCAGACCAAGCCGGATCTGATCCTCCTGATCAGTCACAGCTATGAAACCAAAGTCAGCGATAAAATCCGCAATGAACTGCTGGTGCACCCCTCCTGGCAAACACTCCGTGCGGTGCAGCAAAAGCAGGTACACCAGCTGCCTTACCAATTGTTCGCCGTCAATCCGGCCAGCCGGGTGGATGAAGCCATCGATTACCTGTCCAATCTGTTTTATCCCGAGTCCGGCCGTTAATACCCTGACCGGATTAAAGCCGCGGTGGCCGGCGGTGCTAAAGCGCCGCGGCCCGGACATTCACTTTAACATCATAAAAAGTACTGCCCTGCCCCTGGTCAGTGAGGCGCTGTGAGGTCAGGGCATTGACAGAACGGCTGCCGGGAACATGCTTCAGCCACCAAACCCCTTCGCCGACGACAATCCCGGCCGGTACACCCGGTGCGACCTCCAGGGTAAAGGTTACCTCACCCCGTTCGTTATAAGCAACAACCGGCTGCCCGTCCCGCAGCCCCTGGCTGCCGGCATCGGCCGGATTCATCTTCAGCCGCATTTTGTCAGTCCGGGTGAGGTCCTCCCGCTCATTAAAGGAAGAATTCAACAGGCGCGGATCAGGTGCGTTGACCAGCCAGAAGTCGGCCTTATCGCCATGAGGTTTTGTATACCGAGGCAGCGGCTCAGCCTGGCAGGGATTTAAAATCTCGATTTTGCCTGATGGGGTTCTGAATTCGGTCTTATATCCGGCCGGCAGCGACAATTCAACCGGATATCCCGCCGCCAGCGCCGTCAGCGGCGTACCGGCCAGCCACGCCGTCGGCCGGGCCAGCATACCGTCAATCAGCTCATCGGCCGACTGGGCAAAGAAAGGCTGCTTAACCCCCATGGCGGCCGCCAGCAGGCCAAATACTTCCCAGTTGGATTTGGCCTGCCCCACCGCCGGTATCACCGCCCGGGCCCGCTGTACACAATAATGTCCGTAGGACCGGTAGATGTCACTATGCTCCAGCGACGACGTCGCCGGCAAAACAATATCGGCATAATTAGCCGTATCTGTCAAAAACCGCTCATGCACAACAGTAAATAACTCCTCCCGGGCCAGCCCCTGCAGCACTTTATTCTGGTCCGGCGCTACGGCCGCAGGATTGGAGTGATACACATAGAGGCTCATGACCGGGGGCTTGCCTGCGGCCTGCAACGCCTGGCCCAGTTGATTCATATTAATGGTCCGGGCCGGTTTTTTTATAAAATCCTCACGGGTCACGCACCGGGTGTCAAAAGCAGCGCCGGTGGAGGTGCTGGCAAATAAGCCGCCCCCCGGTTTGGCCCAGGCGCCGACAACCGCCGGCAGGCAGGTAATAGCCCGCACGGTCATGGCCCCGTTGCCATAACGGGACAGACCGCTGCCTAACTGGATATAGGGGGCACGGGCCACGGCATACCGTCTGGCCAGTTCCTCAATGTCTGCGGCGGCAAGGCCGGTGATCTGGCTGACGGCAGCAGGTGTATACTCGGGCAGGACAGTTGCCTGCAATTCCTCATAGCCTTGTACATAGCGGCTGATAAAAGCCTGGTCTGCCAGGTTTTCCCTGGCGATAACATGCATCATTCCCAGCGCCAGGGCGCCGTCTGTCCCCGGCCGGACAGCAATCAGCCTGTCGGCGGCCCTGGCAGTGGGGTTTTCATAGGTATCAATCAGCCAAACCCGGGCCCCCTGCCTGCGGGCGATATGTATATCATGCATAATATGAATATTGGTGGCCAGTGCATGAAGGCCCCAGAGAATGATAAGATCGCTGGCCTGGATTTCCCGGGTATGCAGCGCCAGGGTCTGCCCCATAACCGCGTTCCAGCCGCAGCCCTTGGCCGGCGAACAAATGGTGCGTTCCAGCTGCGAAGCCCCCAGGCTGTAAAAAAACGGATGACCGGCATTACGCTGAACAAGCCCCATCGTCCCGGCATAAGAATACGGCAGAATAGCTTCCGACCCGTGCTGCTCAATAATCGCCTGCCATTTTGTCGTTATCTCTTCAATCGCCTCATCCCAGGAAACCGGCGCAAAACTGCCGCGCCCCTTGGCGCCCCGCCGCCGCAAGGGGGTTGTGAGCCGCTGCGGCGAGTGGACGGTCCGCTCATAATGGGCCATTTTCGGGCACAGCGTGCCTCTGGTGAAGGGGTGATCAGGATCGCCCTGAACCTTGACCGCTCTCCCCGCCGCTATTGATACAAGGAGACCACAGGCATCAGGACAATCATAAGGGCAAACCGAGCGTACCACTTCCATAACGATTTCCTCCCTGGTTCCGGCCGGGATACTATCGGTTCCTATCAGCCCCGGCTTTTTGAAATTTAATTGAAGTTCTCTACAGCGGCCGTATTCTCCTTCCCTGTCAATTATCCCCCTGTAACCAAAACAATAAGACCTGCCGGTACTGGCAGGTCTTATTGCATAAGTTAGCCGCATTTGCTGAAGCCACAGTGCCGGCAAATTACACAGCCGCCTTCATGCTCTACCGGCTTGCCGCACTCGGGGCACAGGTTTTCGCCGGCCTGCAGAGGGACATTCCCTTCCGCCCGCTCCCCGTTTTGGAGTTTCATTACCTTTTCAATCACCTTACCGATTGCATCAGGGCAGGATAAGACCTTCAGATCGTTCTGCCTGATTGTCGAATGGCATCTGATCCCTTTTAGCTGGTCAATAATTGAATCAGCATCCATACCGGACCGCAAAGCAATAGAAACCAGGCGCGCCGTAGCCTCGGACTGGGACGGGCAGCCGCCGGCCCGGCCGGTGTTGGTGAATACCTCGCAGATGCCGTGCTGATCATAATTGACAGTTATAAATATCGTGCCGCAGCCGATTTTAACCTTTTCCGTAAAGCCTGTGGTTATATCCGGCCTGGCTCTGGGAGCAAAGAACCCCCGTTTTGGTTCAGGCGCGGTTTCTGCCGGCGCGGGCGGCACCTTCCCCTTAACCTTGCCGATATTCAGCACCTGCAAATCCCTGCTGCCATCCCGGTAAATCGTTACCCCCTTGCAGCCTGTTTCGTAGGCCAGGGTAAATACAGCGCCCACATCCTCCCGGGTAGCTTTGCTGCTGAGATTAACCGTTTTGGAGACAGCGTTATCGGTGTATTTCTGGAAGGCGGCCTGCATTTTTACGTGCCAGGCGGGGGAAATATCATGGGCAGTGACAAATACGGCCTGCACGGAAGCGGGAATGGCGGCCAGTCCTTGTATCGATCCCTGGGCCGCAACAGCCCGCATCAGAGCTTCCGTATAAAAACCCCCGGCCAGAGCCGCTTGTTTAAAATGCGGATTGGTCTCCGGCAATTCGTCATTATCCATAACATTCCGGATATATGCCAGCGCAAATAACGGTTCAATCCCACTGGAAACGCCGGCCAGAATGCTTAACGTACCGGTTGGTGCGATCGTGGTGGTGGTGGCATTGCGAACCTTGAGCCCCTGGCGGCAATAGGTGCTCTTGGCAAACGCGGGAAACACGCCCTTGCTTTCAGCCAGCCCTGCCGACGCTTTTCTGGCCTGCTCCCGGATAAAACCCATAAGCTGCTCGGCGAGATCCAGCGCCGGCTGTGAATTATAGGGGATATTGAGGCGAAATAGCAAATCAGCCCAGCCCATAACCCCTAACCCAATTTTTCTGGTGCTTTTTGTTACCTGCTCGATTTCCGGCAAGGGATACTTATTAATATCAATCACATTATCCAGAAAATGAACCGCTGTTTTCACAACAGCAGCCAGCCGCGCAAAATCAAGAACCGGCCCGCTGCCCTTGTCGGTTACCATCAGACTTACATTTATCGAGCCGAGGTTACAGGATTCATAAGGCAGCAGCGGCTGTTCACCACAGGGATTGGTACTTTCAAAGTCGCCCAGCTCCGGCGTCGCATTGTCCTGATTCAGCCTGTCTAAAAAAATGATTCCCGGCTCGCCATTGCTCCAGGCCATATCGACAATGGCGGCAAATACCGCCCTGGCGCTTAAACGCCCGGTTACGGTCCGGCTATGGGGATCGATCAAATCGTACTCCTCGCCCGCTGCCACCGCTTGCATAAACACTTCGGTAATACCGACACTGAGGTTAAAATTGGTGATATCGGCGTTATCCTGCTTGGCCGTAATAAAATCCATAATATCAGGATGATCGACCCGGAGAATGCCCATATTGGCCCCCCGGCGGGTGCCGCCCTGTTTTACCGCTTCGGTTGCGGCATTAAAAACCTTCATAAAACTAACCGGACCGCTGGCAACCCCGCCGGTTGAATTTACCGCCGAACCTTGCGGCCGCAAACGGGAAAAGCTAAACCCCGTTCCCCCGCCGCTTTTGTGAATCATAGCGGCATTTTTCAGGGTTTCAAAAATGTTTTCCATCGAGTCTTCTATCGGCAGCACAAAACAAGCGCTTAACTGCCCCAAAGGCCGGCCGGCATTCATCAGGGTCGGTGAATTGGGCAAAAACTCCAGCTTTGACATCATTTCATAAAATGCATCCTCAATCGTTTGCAAAGCCGGGGCGGAAACATGGGGGGCATCGGCGGCCGCAACCGCTTTGGCAACCCGGCGGAACATCCCGGCACCGTCTTCCAGCAGCTGACCATTTTCATCTTTGGCGAAATAGCGTTTTTCCAATACCTTAAGTGCATTATCTGACAAAACCATTCCTAACAACCCCCTGCGCAAACACAATATTTAGTATATATTATTCTCACTGATACAATATATTGTATCGATTATCAATAAAAGCGTCAAGAAAAAATTGGCTCGCCCCAGCAAAAATGCTCCCGCCGGGCGGCAGGAGCATGGGGTCAGTCCTTGTTGCTGTTGTAATCCCGGTCATTAAAATAGTTTAACCAGGACGAGGTCCGGTGCAAATCCCAGTTGCAGGGCGGCATGTATTTGGACTTCATCCGTTCTTCTTTGCCCCGGCCTTTAAAACCTTCGTACATCGTAACGTAGATGCACTTTTGCTTGCCGGGATACACCTCGCACCAGCCGTCACGGCTGCCGCCGCAGGCTCCATTCCGCTGCTGCTTGGGGCACTGGGACATCGGGCAGATAAAGCCCAGTTCATGCATGGCGCAATCGCCGCAAAACCGGCATTCATTCGTCATCGTTTTGGTCGTATACTCGGCCAGGGTAAACGGCTGCTTGAGCCAGGACCTGTCAACATACCTGGCTATGGCCTTGTTCACAGGGTACAGGGGTGCTTTGGCATCAAACGCCACCTCATGGACCACGTCCATCAGCGACTGTTTCAGGGACGAACGGGCGGAGCCGGTCTGGCTGCGGTCGACAGGCTGGCAGGTATTAAGGCCTGTGGCCTGGTCTTTTTCAAAGTAATAGAAGCCCCCGGCCTGGGGATGATCAAATTCGGCCGCAGCAATCTCCTGCCAGTCAGCGCTCAGCTCCTCGCCCTTTTCGATGATATACTGAACGTCGGCATACCCCAGCCCATGGCCGCCAATGTTGATGCCATCGTATTTAAGGCCTTTCAGCACGGCGTACAGCTTGGCTGCCCGCAGCAATTGCAGCTCCTTTTTATTGCTCTTATCCGCTTCGGCCGCCAGCTTGTCCACCAGGGAATCGGTAACCACACACCCGGGAATCAGATTCTGATTCATGAGCCTGGCAACAGGCAAAGACAGCACAAAGATATTACCTACCAGCGCCACCGCCAGCCTGTAACTGTCGACATATTTTCTTAACTCATCAAACTTTCTGGCATCGTAGCCCAACTGAGTAATAATAAATTTGGCGCCATTGTCAACCTTCTTATGCAGCTTATAATACTGAGCCATGGTTTCCGCTTCCGTTAATTTGAAAGGCGATACAACCGCGCCGGCAAAGAAATTTGTGGCCGGGAGCTTAGAGTAATCACCGGCATTCATTTTTGTAATCATCCGGAGCGCGTGTACGGCATCAAAATCGAAAACAGGCTTGGCGCTGCCGGCATAGCCTGCGCCCGGGTAATCACCGGTCATGACCAGCAGGTTTTGTATGTCAGCCCTGCCCAGAGCGTATAATTCGCTCTCCAGGGCGTTCCTGTTTTTATCTTTGCTGGTAAAATGGACAAGGGGGTCAATCCCCCGCTGTTTAGCCTCAACCGCCATTGCATAAGCGGCAATAGCCGATTTGCCGCCAGGATTGTCCGTTATCGTAATCGCATTGATTCGGGGATCCTGCGCTGCCAGTTCAGCCATTTTCACCAGATGCTCCTGGTTTTTTTCCCGTGCCCCCCGCCCCGGCACCAGTTCCCAGGTTACAGACAGCTGCGCCGGGTCAGCCAGCGCTTCGCTGAAAGAGAGTTTTGTCGTCATGATATTGTCACTCCTTGCCGCATTTTGCATGCAATTATATCACTTCTAAAAGTATTCTCATTAGTAGTCATTTTAACTACAAAAACGAAAAAATACAACCCCTGTCTGCGCGGCAGCCGGCAGATAACAAAAAAATTGCGGCAGGCAAAGAAAAAGCCGGCTCCACCGGGGCCGGCCTGACACAACGAGCTATCGGCGGGCGGCACTTATAGATAGTTGTGTTTACTGCTGTTTCTACCCCTTACAAACAGCTTGAGCTGCGATCATTGTCAAATGAGAAGAACAGCAGGATAATAATTAATATAATGATAATCCAGCTTGAACCTCCACGACCACCAAATCCACCAAATCCCATAAGGAGGCCTCCTTTATAGTATGTTACCGGGAAGATAGTATATAGTATGATCAGCCAAATAATTTGGCCACAGGCGATTGTCAAAAGTAACCTCAGCTTTGCAGTTATTACGAAATTTATTTTTTATTAATGTATTGACTTGCACATTGACAGGGATTATAATCTTATTGATTATGATTATCAAACTCAATAAGATTGCAACCATCAATTGACTGTTGTCAGTCAATTGATGGTTGCAGCTAAAGAAATTATGCTTATTTTTTTGTGAATCCGCAAAATTTGAGTTTGATGGCAATATGAGGATAAACCGTCAGGGAGCGGTTAAATACATAAAAGACAGGAGCGATGCCAGCAATTAAAAAGGAACAGTTCTTTTTTTTATAATCCACTGACTAATATCAGTCAATATCTAGCCAACTAAATACATGCCCTGGCAAAAAGCTATAGGATGAATTGCGCGAGATTTGCGGCCAGCAAGGCGCAGGAACCGCGCATAACAGAGAACGCCACTATGCAGGAAGGGGAGGATTATGATTAACAGCAAACAAAAAAAAATAGTATGCTCACTGGTCAGCAGTGCTTTACTGTTCAGCATGACCGGACTGGCTGCGGCCGAGGAGGCCGAGCAGGAGTTTAATTTTGCCGAATATGTGGTCACTGCCAACCGCATGCCGGTGAAAACAACAGAGGTGGCGGCCAACGTTACCGTCATAACCGGCGAAACCATTGAGAAAGGCGGCTTTACACGGATATCGGATGTTCTACGGGCTAACAATATTAACACCGGTTCAACCAGCTTTGGCTCGTTCCCGGTACTGAACGGCGACGACCGTGTTTTAGTGCTCGTTGACGGGCGTAAAATGAACTGGCCCCATCTGATGTTTAGCGGCAACGACCATGTCATTAATATTGACGGCATATCGGTCAAAAACATAGAACGCATTGAAATCCTGCGCGGACCGGGTTCCTCCTTGTACGGCAGCGATGCGGTCGGCGGGGTGGTTAACATTATCACCAGACAGGCCGCAGGCAACCGTACTGCCATCGGCGCGGAATTTGGCAACTGGGGCTTTAAGCGTTATAACCTCACTACCGAAGGCAAAACCGATGACATTAGCTATTTCCTCACCGCCGAGCACAAGAAACGCAATAATTTCGAATATAAGGATGCCTATACAGGCCAAACGAAAACCCATGCCGCCAGCCAGCTGGATCAGGATCTGGTAACCCTGCGCCTCGATAAAGAGCTGGGCGCCGGCCGCGATCTCTCCTTCCAATGGGAGCATACCAATGACCAGACAGGCTTTGGCGCCGCGGTGACGGAGGCGGGCAGCGCCGCCAACCCGCAAGGACGGCAGGATCTTACGAGCAATAATCTCGCGTTGACTTACCGCTGGAACCAGGACAAGGGGGCGGGAAATTTTATCCGGGCATACCGTAATACCTCCACCGGCACCATGTATAATTCACTGGTAAAATCAGACGGAGTCAGTCCCTATACCCATGACCTCTACGCCAATGGCGCGGAATGGCAGCAAAGCTGGAAACTTAGTGATAAGCAGACCCTGGTGGGCGGCGTAAGCTGGCTGCAGGAGCATTTGGATGACCAGGACACGATTGACCGGGGCGTTACCACCAGATCGGTGTTCCTGGAAAATAGCTGGCAGTTGCCGGATAAATGGCGGCTTACTGTTGGCACCCGCTATGATGACCAGAGTATTGTCGGCGACAATACAACCTCGCGCGTGTCCATCAACCGCGAGCTTAACGACAAAACCAATATCTACGCCTCGTGGGGGCAGTATGTCCGCAACCCCACAGTTGCCCAGCTATTCAGCAATACCATTTATTGGGTCGGTAATCCACAGCTTAAACCGGAAGAGGGCAATACCGTCACCGTGGGGATTAACACGGAACTGGGTGACGGCACTAAGCTGCAGACAAGCGTCTATAGCAGCCGCCTGAAAAATGCAATCCAATGGAAAGGATTCTGGCCGTTACCGGATCCGGGCTATTATGAAAACATCGACCGGGAAAAAAGACAGGGACTGGACATTACCTTAAGCAAGACCTTGTCACCCCAGTGGGATGTAACCGCCGGCTATTCCTACGCCCAGATAAAAACCACGGCCGACAGCCCCAGCGGCTATAAAAATGATCCGAAGAACAGCCAGCCCAACGGCTATCATCTGGGCGTTAACTACAATCAGGATAAATGGGACGCCGGTCTTACCCTCCGGGCGGCAACCAACCGCAGTTTGGAAAAATTCACCTCCAAATCCTACCTGACCATGGATATGACTGTTAACTATCAGGTCACGCCAACGACCCGTATTTATGCAAATGCTTACAACTTAACCAATGAAGCCTACGAACTCATTGGCAACATTTGGTACCAACCTGGTTCTTACCCGATGGCCGGGCGCAACTTCTTTATTGGTGTGGAACACCGGATGTAGTCCGGAAAGGTAAGGCATGCACTGCTCGGCGGCATTAGCGGGCAGTGCCTGTTCTTTTTTGAACCAAAAAAATAGTATTTGCTAAACCCTGTTTACGAGTTACAATAATAACGATAATGATAATCTATTTCATTTACAAAGTGATAGTTTAGGAAAAAGAAGAAGCAGGAGAAATTAGATGAGACAAGGTAAAATGTATTCTGTAGCTCAGCCTGACGGTATCATTCAACAACAGCGGAATTTTGTTTTGCTGCTGATATGCCTGGGGGGCATTATGGCGCTCTCCCTCTTGCTGGCGGTAAGTCTGGGCTCAGCTAAAATTACAGCTGGCGAAGCCTACCGCATCATTTTGTATAAAGCCTTTCAGCTAAATATCAATCAGATCGCCGAGCAGGCCTCTTTGGCGCATTTGGATATTATCTGGGATATCCGCCTGCCCCGTGTGCTCATGTCCGCTGTTGTCGGCGCCGGCCTGGCGGTTTGCGGGGCAGTCCTGCAGGCAACTGTCCAAAATCCGCTGGCCGAGCCCTATATTCTGGGTATATCCGCCGGCGCCTCCCTTGGCGCAACCTTCTCGATTTTGCTGGGCGGCTTAGCCGGAATACTGTTCGGTCTGGGTACGGCTGTCTGGGCTTTTATCGGTGCTTTGGCAGCCTCGCTGTTTGTTATGACCTTAGCCAGTATCGGCGGCCGGCCATCTACTGTTAAAATGGTGCTGGCCGGCTCGATCGCCAGTGCTTTATTTATTGCTCTTGCCAATTTCATTATCTATATTGCCAGCAATGCCGAAGGCATGCGCACCGTCACGTTCTGGACCATGGGGTCGCTGGCGGCAGCCAAGTGGGATACCCTGGCGCTGCCGGCCACCGGCGTTGTCGCCTGCTGTATCTTTTTTCTTACTCAGTTCCGCACGCTGAACACACTGCTGCTGGGCGAAGAAGCGGCGATTTCCCTGGGCGTTGATCTGGATAAGGTCCGCCGCCTTTATTTTGTCATTACCGCTTTGGTTACCGGCTTAATTGTTGCGGCCTGCGGTACTTTCGGGTTTGTCGGTTTAGTTGTGCCCCATGTTGTCAGGGGTGTTGTCGGTGCCGATCACCGGCGGTTAATACCGGCGACAATCCTGGCCGGTGCTATTTTTTTAATTTGGGCCGATGTGCTGGCGCGAATTATCCTCGTTAGCGGCGAATTGCCGATCGGCATTCTTACCGCCCTGGTTGGAGCTCCCTTTTTCATGTATATTCTCGTTAAACAGTCATTAAATTTTGGCGGTCAGTAAGCGAATGTATTCGTATGCCCCAGCTTGCCGCCGGACACGGAAGGAGCTGACCAGATGAACAGACAGCCAGGCACAGGCATTATCCTGGCTATTGCCTTTACAGTACTGACCACAGCGTGCGGCTTAAACCAAACGGTAACGAAAACCCCGCCGGTTCAGACCGGTTCCGCCGCCTATCCTGTGACGATAACAAATTACGATTATGTTGAAAACCAAATTGACTTTACCTATCAGCAGCCTCCGGCCCGGGTTGTTGTCACTCATCCCGGGGCGACGGAACTGTTACTGGACCTGGGGCTGGAATCGCGGATACTGGCGACAACAGCCCCCTATGGCAAGCCGGCGGCGCAGGTCGCGGAAAAATATGCCCGCCTGAATATCCTGAAAACCCCGTATATGCCGACAGAAGAAGAATTGCTGGAATTGCAGCCTGATATGATTATCGGCTGGGTTCACCAGTTTTCGCCAACCGGTATGGGCCGGGTAAAAACCTGGCAGGCCCGGAATATCGGCACCTACATTCTGCCAAGTACACTGGTAAAAGCCAAACCCACGCTGGAAACCATGGTTTACGGCAATATTGCCGATATGGGCAGGATTTTTGACATCCAGCCGGTCACCGGTCCCTATATCGAAAAACTGAAGACCCGGGTGGCTAACATCCGGAATACGCTCCAGGACGTGCCCAGAAAAAAAACAGTGCTCGTTCTGCAGGACCATTTTAACGGCACCTTTTCCCTCTACGACAGCCAGCACTTAGTCAGTCACATGGTTGAACTGGCCGGTGGCATTAATCTATGTGAAAACCGAACCTCATTTGTCAGTGCGGAAAAAGTACTGGCTTATGATCCTGATTTTATTATCTTTGTATCTGTCGATAGAAATAATTTTGCTGAAGATCTAAGTGATGAGGCAGCAATAAAAAGCCTGCAGGCCGTTACCGAGCTGCGCGGCCTGACAGCCATCCAACAGGGCAATATCATAAATCTGCCCTTTTTTACAGTCAATAATGCCGGCATTCGCACAATTGACGGGATTGAAAAGATCGCCGCCCATTTATATCCCGATAAGTTCAACTAATTAATTGAGAATACATCAGATCGCTTCTTAAACAGTTTTTAGTTTATCTTATGCTCATCGCTCTATTATGTAACCTGTTCCCCAAAATGCAGGGACGGCGGCTTCGTCTTCGTCAGACGCAACCACCGTCCCCCTCGTATCGCCGGGCCTCCTGCCTATTTTCCGCCTAGTTGCTGCCTGGCTGCGGCTGCCAGTACTTCTCCACGTCACTGATCAGATTGTTGATATGCTCAATCATGGCGGCCCGGGCTTTATCGCCATTACCGCTGCTGATGCTTTCAGCAATTTTTTGATGATCCACATGCACCAGGCTATGGACCTGAAGCCGGATATGTTCCAGTACCGGCGACAGCTGGGTATCCTGCCTGATCAGGCTGATGGCCGCGGCCAGCACACGATTCCCGGCCATATTGACAATGATACTGTGAAACACGACATCTTCAGCAGCCAGGGCCGCATGCAAAGCCTGAATCTCGTCCGGCTTAGCGTTTTGAGCAGCCAGAAAAGCAAGTTCACCCTCAATAGCCCGGCGGGCGATCAGCACCTCAAGCAGCTGCTCCCGGGTATGGCCCTGCACGGCCGCCAGCAATTCCTCACCCTGTTTTTGCCGGCGCTCTTTGCCGGCCAAATCCTCGAGCCGTTCACTCCCGCTGCCTGACAGTTTCCGTCCCTGAAACCCTGCCTTTTCCGTCCAGCCGGCAATATCCATATCCCGCAATATTCTGCCGACAGTAGCCTCGCTGAAAGAATAACCCAGCGACTGCAGCTTGACGGCAATCGAGCCGCAGCCCATCGGCCGCCCGTTAGACTCATTTATGATCGAGAGTATATCATACTCCAGATTTTCTTTATCACTAAGCGCCACGCGTCTTCCCCCTAGGAATTATACTTTTATGAGGTGGTTACATTCTAGATAACCTAAGCTAATTCCTTCTCTCCCGGCAGCGGCAAAAGGATTCCTGCCGTACTGTAAGAAAAGACCTGGCCTGGACCAAGTCCTTAGGACGATGCCCGTTAGGTTATAGGCGTTCTATGCCCCAAAAATTTATTTAATAAACTCTGGCCGACCAAAAAAAATCTCTCATGCAATCAACCTGCATGAGAGATTTGGCTTCCGGGCTACAGGAGGAGTATCGCCACGATGGTTGTGGCAATAAAGCCTAAAACGACAGGAATAAAGTTCTGACGCGCTAAATCTATGGGATTAACACCGGTTATAGCGGCAACAGGGATCAGCCCCCAGGGTATGATGGTCCCGCCCCCCGTCCACACCCCGGCAATCTGCCCTAGCGCTGCCAGCGTTGCCTTATCAAGCTGAATGGCTTTATCAAAAGTGGCGGCAACGGCGCCAACTAGCGGCAGCGGGGAAAAACCGGAACCGTCAAGACCGACGACAATCCCGGTCGATAAACTGACTATAGCCACAAACACCTTATTAAGCGGCACAGCCTGCGATAAGGCTAACCCAAAGTCCTCCAGAAAACCGGTTGCCGCCTGGCTGTCAAGGATTGTTTTGGCAAGCTCCCCCTTGCCCAGGAAAAAGAAGCCGCCGATAATAATGACCGGAGCGAAAATCTTAATACCGAACATAAATCCGTCGCGGACATAGTCGGTAATCTTTTCAAACCCTGCCCAGCGGTATTTCAGCACAGTGCCCAGCGTCAGAATTAAAACAGCGGTTGCTCCCAGCAGGGCGGTGGCATCGCCGCCACGGAGCTTAAGGACCCACATAGCCACAACATCCAGGGCAAAAGCGACCGGGGTGACAATCGCCAGGAAATAGGATACCCAGTCCAGCTCCCGTTCGACCTCCCGGGCGGTTAGGGCGGCCTGTTCGGTGATAATTTGCGCAGGATTGCGGGCCATGCTGCGCTTCAGCATAAGGTAGGCCGCAACGGTGGTCACTAACCCCATGGTAATGGCCAGCGGGACGCTGGCGGCAATAACCGGCGAGGGGTCGGCGAAACCGGCCGCTTTAGCCGTTATCGTCGGCGCTCCCTGAATCACATAGTCGGTTGACAGGGCAATCCCATGACCGAAAAGATTCATCGCCACGGCTGCCCCCATGGCCGGCAAACCGGCCCGGATAGCCGCCGGAACCATAATAGCGCCAATGAGGGCTGTAGCCGGTGACGGCCAGAAAAACCAGGATGTCAGCAGCATGGCAATACCGATTGTCCAAAAGGCAATATCAGGATTAATCATAAGCCGGGCCGCAGGCCGCATCACCAAATAGTCGGCGCCGGTGTCACAGAGCAATTTGGACAGAGCCACGACCAGCGAAATGACGACAATGATGCCCCAGAATTCGTTGCCGGCCACTATCAAGGCAGTAAAGACCGTACTGACACCGCTGATAAAACTGTTTTTTACCAGCCAGCCTACAGACAAGAGTCCTAAAATACAGGGAATGACCGGATCTTTTCTGAGCGCCATAACCACAATGACAACACCAACCCAGAACAAAAACAACCAGTGAGCAGCTGTCAATTCAACTGTCATGCCTTTACCTCCTCCTTGCCGCTGATGGGTGTGGCAAACAGGCCGGTCAAACCGGCCGCCCCGACCCGGGCTTTAATTGCCGCTATATCGGTGGTGTACAAACCTTCGGCCTGCATCCGCTTAAAGTAATTGGCGCCGGAGAAGGTATATTTCTTGGTAATCCCTTCTTTCGTCTGCATCCTTTCCCGGACATGGGCAATGGCATCCCCACAGGCAATACTGGCAGGAAGCTCAACCGGTTCATACCCCAAGGCAAAACGGGCGGCATTATGGCCGGCAAGCGTGCCGGTAACAATAGCTTCCGTATGTCCAACCAGCAGGCCGGCCTTTTCACCGCCGCAGAATACATTGATGAGCCCCGCCACCTTCAGGGCATTATCCCGGGGCAGCATGCCAAAATAGCGCATAGAGTTGCCGATATCGCCGGCATAGGGGTCTTCGTAGCGGGCATTGGCACAACCCGGAATCTGCCGCAATATCGCCAGCGGATAATAAGCAGTCATTAGCTTAGCATGACCAGTATCCAGCAGGACTATGTTTTCGGCAAATTCCTTTAACGCATACTGCTGGCAGGCCTTCTGGCCAAGGGAGTCCATACTTTTGCGCAAAGCGGGCGGCACAGGGATAACACAAACGCCGCTTTTGTTCAGCTCCTCCCTGACTGCCGGCGACAATGAGTCCTTATGCAGTTTGCAGGACCCGCTCATAGCGCCAAATGTGCCGTCCGGCTTTTCGCCGATAATTTCCTTAATACCGGCTCTGGCCGCAATACTAAGCCGGGGTCCGAAGGTAGGGCAGCGATAGATGCACATGGCGCAGCCATTGCCGTACTTCATACAGTTGCCCTGAGGGCCGGCAGTACCGGATACATCAACAAAGGCATCACCGGTTAGTTCCAGCGTTTCGTTGCCGGGAAAGATATCGGCAAAAACTTTCACAATGCGGCCGTCCACCAGTTCAATATCTTTTACACGGGCTTTTAAATAAATATGGACCCCCGCAGCAAGCAGGGCTTTTTTAACGGCCGGTTCAATGGTGGAGACATCATACAAATTGACATGCTTATGGCCGGGGAATTCAATATTCTTGTGCCGGGAATGGGCGTCACAGAGCTCGAACAAGTCGCCGCCCCCCATGGCGATCATCTCTTCGGTGGCGGTAAAACGGCCGTTATTGCGCATAATACCGCCAACAAGCCCGGTACCCAGGAGCATATCCGCCCTTTCAAACAAATGTACCTCACAGCCGGCTTTCCGGGCGGCAAGGGCAGCCGCCGTCCCTGACCAGCCGCCGCCAACGATTACCACTTTTTTCATAAATAAGAACCCCCTAAAGTATTGTTAAAAAAATAAGAGTAGATTCAGAACAAATTCCAAATCTACTCGGCGCTGAGTAACTATTCAGTTTGCCATCATAAGGCTGAGTGGCTGCCAGTAAATAAAAACAGCAATGCCGCTGTAATTAGGCGACATTGCCACTCATCATTGATGACCGAATGCTGATTAAATTCTACTTTAAACGACAAAATCCTGCTTACATTTATAAAAACAAAGAAAATATATTATGGTAATTTAATCCAAATTTTTTTAACTAAAATACAAAAAATAATTCTTGCAGAGCCAACTGTTTTTGTGTAGAATAAAGACATAATATATTGCTCCTCATCATTAATGAGCTACACTTACAGGTATTCAGCTAGCGGTCACAATGACGTGCCGACTCAGAACCAATCTGGGTCGGTTTCTTGTTGCTCGCAAGCAAACAGTTGCAGTTCTGTTTTGTCCTTTATAAATGAGAAGCCGGAGTTGCAGCCCTGCTCGAACATATACCGGTTTAAAAGGGGGGATAACACCATTTAGCTACTCATCATTGATGAGGCATTGAATGTTCCATATTTGCGACTGTCCGTTAAAACCGGATTATCAAAGGAGGTTTTCCACTATGGCACCTGTGATTGCCAGTAAATTTGCTCATATCCCTTATGCCGGAATCCGGAAAGTATTTCAAAAAGCCAATGAACTAGAAGCCCAGGGCCGGAAAGTTGTTCACTTTGAGATTGGCCGGCCCGATTTTGATACACCGGCGCACATTAAAGCCGCAGCCAAAGCCGCCCTGGACCAGGGTCATGTCCACTATGCGCCCAATAACGGCATAGCGCCATTACGCACAGCTCTGGCGATGCGGCTCCAGGTCGATAAAGGACTCACTTACGACGCCGACGATGAAATTATGGTGACAGCCGGCGGTCAGGAAGCCTTATATCTAACCTTTCTCGCCCTGCTCAATGCCGGTGATGAGGTTATTATGCCCGATCTGTGCTTTGGCCCGTTTGCCTTAGGCGTTATCCTGGCAGGCGGCGTGCCTGTAAGGGTGCCGCTGCAGCCTGAGCATAACTATGCCTACGATTTAGCCGCAGCCCAACAGGCGGTCACGCCCCGCACCAAGGCAATTATTGTCAATTCTCCCCACAATCCCACCGGCAGTGTGTTAACAAAAGAGCAGTTAGCCGCTGTCGCTGATTTTGCCGCTGCCCATAATCTAGTGCTTATTTCCGATGAGGCTTATGACAAAATGCTGTATGAAAGCAGCTATATATCGCCTGCCGGCCTGCCGGACATGAAGGAACGGACCATCGTTTGCGGCACATTGTCCAAAACCTTTGCGATGACAGGGTGGCGTGTAGGCTATATTGCCGCTCCCGCCGCCGTGATCGGGGCTGCTGTCCGGGCCCAGCAAAATGTTATGCTGTCCCTGTGCACCTTTGCCCAGTACGGGGCGGTGGCTGCGCTCACGGAATCACAGGCCTGCGTGGCCGATATGATGCAGGAATTTGCCCGCCGCCGCCAGCTTGTGCTGGCCATGCTCCGGCAGATACCGGGACTCGAATTGCCCGGACTGCCCCAGGGCGCTTTTTATGCTTTTCCCCGGATTACGCTGCCCCAGGTCACCTCGGCCCAGGTTGCCGATTACCTGCTGAATCATGCGGGTGTGGCCGTGGTCGATGGCCTGGCCTTTGGCGAGGGCGGCAACGGCCATTTCCGTATTTCCTATGCGGTATCTTACGAGGATTGCCGGTTAGGGCTGGAGCGTATTGCCGCTGTTATGAACGATTTACAGAAAAAATACGGTTGAAAAAGGGGGAATAGCTATGGCAGTTATCGTTAGCGCCATGCCCAAGTGGCGGTTTGATGCCGCCAGCGTCGACTTGCCGCCACACTGGGATTGTCAGTTTATCAACCCGGCCACCGACGCCGACTTAATTGCTGCCTGCCGGCAGGCCGACTGCCTGCTGGTACCGGCCAGCTTCCCCGTTATCAATGCCACCATGCTCCGCCAGCTTTCGCACCTGAAGCTCATTCAGACAGTCGGCGCCGGTTACGACCTCATCGACAGTATGGCCGCGGCCGCGCTTGGCATTCCGGTGGCAAACGTACCGGGAGCCAATGCAAAAGCAGTGGCGGAATTTACGGTAGGTCTGATCATCGCCCTGCAGCGGCAGCTCTGCATTGCCGACCGGGAAACCAAAGCCGGCCATTACACCGCCATCCGGCAGACACTGCTTAAAACCGGGCTAAACGAGATTAGCGGCAGTGTTATTGGCCTGGTGGGCCTGGGGGCTATCGGCTGTCAGGTAGCCAGAATTATGACATTTCTGGGGGCTTCGGTGTGCTGCTACAGCCGTTCCGGCCGCGCTGCGGCCCAGGCGGCAGGATTGGCAATAACCTATAAGCCTTTACACGAACTGCTGGCGGTTAGCGATATTGTGAGCGTCCATGTACCGTTAACCGCAGACACCCGGGGATTAATCGGCCGCCATGAGCTTGGCCTGATGCCAGCCGGCAGTCTCCTGGTCAATACCGCGCGGGGCGAGGTCATTGATCAGCAGGCGCTGGCGGCCATGCTGGAAACAGGCCACCTGGGCGGCGCGGCCGTGGACGTAGTAGCACCCGAGCCACCGCCGCCGGATCATCCCCTGCTCGCGCTCTCGCCGGCCGCCCGGGACCGGCTGCTGATTACTCCCCATATCGCCGGGGTCACAATTGGCGCTTTCCGGGCTATGCTCCTCCAGGCGCTGGAGAACATTGGCCGGGTGCTGGCGCAGGAACGCCCGCAGAACGTGGTCAATGGTGTTGCAGGAAAAAATAAAGGCTATACCTAGCGGAAAGGATAAGGACATGAAAAACGTTTTAATCACCTCCAAGGCCTTTGGCACTCAGCTCGACAGCCGGCACCGCCAACAGCTTATAAGCTATTTTGCAGACAATGGCTGGCAGATTGTCTGGAACCCCGGCGACCAGGCCATGAGTGCGGCCGATATTATTAAAGTAAATACCGAGCAGCCGTTGGCGGCGATCGCGGTTTATTCCAGTTCGGACGAGATCAGCAGTGCCGTATTTGAGCATTGCCGCAGCCTAAAAGTAGTGTCCCGGCACGGTGTCGGCGTGGAGAATATTGATCTCGCAGCCGCACAAAACGCCGGCGTACCAATAAAAACGACAGCTGACATGCCAGGCTATGAAACGGTCGCTGATCTGACTTTTGCCCTCATGCTCACTGTTGCCCGGCAAATACACATAATTGATGCCCAATTACGCCAAAATAAGTGGTATCGCCCTGTCAGCAGCGATATCTGGGGAAAAACACTGGGTATTCTCGGCCTGGGGCGCATAGGCAAGGCCGTTGTTACCCGGGCCCGGGGTTTCGGCATGAAAATTCTAGCCTGCACCGGGCATCCTGATCAGGAATATGTTAGCGCTAACGGGATAACACTTTGTTCTAAAGAAGAGCTGGTTGCCCAGGCGGATTTCATCACGCTGCACGCCGCCTTACATGAACAAACCCGGGAAATGATCAATACCAGGGAGTTTTCCCTGATGAAACCCACCGCCTATCTCATCAACACCGCCAGGTCCGGCCTTGTGAATCAGGCCGCCCTGCTTAAGGCCCTCAAGACTAAGCAAATCGCCGGCGCCGCCCTGGATGTGTTTGATATTGAACCGGCGGTTAACGATCCGCTGCTTAAGGAAAACCTGGATAATGTTGTCGCGACGGCCCATGTGGGCTCATACACCTTTGATTCCATCCGGCGCATGGATTTTCTGGTAGCGGAAAACATAGTCACTGCCGATGGCACTGCCAAAGCAGTCCGGCCGCCGGCCAATTTCAATAACAGCAATTATTCCGAGTTGAAAATTAGCTGATCAGCAAGGAAGTGACAGGGTTGTCTTTCGAAAATATACCCATTCTTATTATTCTGGTACTGGCGCTGATTGCCAAAAACCAGTCGGTAGCCATGGCTGCCGCCATATTGCTAATCATTAAGCTGCTTGGTTTCAGTTCGTGGTTTTCGGTCCTGGAAAGCCGGGGGATAAATATCGGCATAACCATTCTTACCATCGCTATTTTAGCCCCGCTGGCCTCAGGCAAAATTACCTTGCGCGATATGTATGACGCGCTCGTCAGTCCGGTCGGCCTGCTGGCCGTAATAACCGGTGTTTTTGCCGCCTGGCTGGGCGGCAGGGGGGTAATGTTTTTCAAAGCTTCGCCTGATACAATTACCGCCCTCATTCTGGGGACCATTGTCGGCATATCCTTTTTCCAGGGGATTGCCGTCGGTCCGCTCATTGCCGCCGGTATGCTCTCCCTGGTGGCGGGCCTGTTCGGCAAATGACCGGCAGCACCTCGACTGGAGCAATGAAAAAAGCACCTTGTAAAAGCCGGCTGCCGCTGCCGCTCTTATGAGGTGCTTTTTCCTGTCAAGAATTACAAATTACACCCGGAATTTAGCCACTGCGGTTTGCAGATCCTGCGCCAGTGAGGCCAGGGCCTGACTGGAGGTGGCGATTTCCTCCATAGAAGCCAGCTGTTCCTCGGTAGCTGCCGAGACTCCCTGCGACTCGCCGGCGGACTTTTTGCTAAGATCGTCAATCTTCTTAACTGAGGCCACAATTTGCTGGCTGCCTGTAGCCATTTGCTGAATTGCCGCCGAGATTTCCTTTACCTGATCAGATACCTGATCCACTACCGTCATAATGTCTTTAAAGGCGCTCCCGGCCGCATTAACCACCTCGGTTCCCCGCCGGACTTCCTGCGTACCTTCCGACATAGCCACTACCGCTTTTTCCGTATCTCCCTGGATTTCGCCGATGAGTTCGGCGATTTTCTTAGCTGCTTCCTGGGACTGTTCAGCCAGTTTCCGCACCTCTTCCGCCACCACGGCAAAGCCCCGGCCCTGCTCGCCGGCCCGGGCCGCTTCAATGGCGGCATTTAAGGCCAGCAGATTGGTCTGGCCGGCAATGCCGGAAATGGTGTCCACAATCTGGCCAATCTCGCGGGACCGCTCGCCCAGCTTGACAACTACCGCGGCGGAGGTATTGACAGTATCCTCAATTTGTTTCATCTGGCTGACTGCCTTTGCCACTTCTTTGTCGCCGTTTCTGGCTTTATCCGCTGCCTGAGCCGACTGGTCAGATACCTGATTGGCATTGGCGGCAATCTGCTGAATCCCCGCCGACATCTGCTCCACAACAGCCGAGGTATCATTGGCTGCTTCCATTTGGGCGGTAGCCCCGGCCGCCACATCGGTAATCGCACTGGCAATCTGGTTGGAGGCCTGGGCCGATTGCTCGGCATTGGCGGTAAGCTCCTCACTGGAGGCGGCCACCTGCTCGGCGTTGACACTTACCTGCCTGATCAGCTCCTTAAGCTGCAAAACCATGGTATTGAAAGCCGACGCCAGCTGACCGATCTCATCCTGCCGCTCTACGGCTACCGTTTCAGTCAGGTCGCCGGCCGCAACCTTTCCGGCGGCCAGAGCCAGGGAATTAACCGGCCGGGATATGCTGCGGGCCGCCAAAAAGCCGATAACAATCCCGATTATGGTAGCAAGCACAGCCGCAATAATGGCTGCCAGCTTCGCCTGCCGGGCATTGGCAACAGCATCGTCCAGGGCATTGTTGATTTGCAGTGTCCTGTACTTGGTATGTTCCACCAGCTGGTCATCAAGGGCCTTAGCAACCGGCCCCATCTCCTCAGTGATGACTTTGAGGGCCTCATCCCGCTTCCCGGCTTGCATCAGCGGGACAAACTTCGTCTCCGCCAGTTCTGTATATTTACTATCCAAAGCCTTCGTTTGCTCGGCATGCCGGCGGCCTTCCTCGGAGACAACCGACATTCTGATCAGTTCTTCCTCTTTGGCAGTCGCTGTCTTACTGGCTTGCTGCCAGGCATCATAATACTGGCGCTCGCCGTAAATAAACCAGGCCCGCAGGTAAGCCATCTGGGATGTGGCGTTATAAGTAATTTCATTTGTTTGCAGCAGCAGGGGCAGCATGGTGTTTTTGAGTCCGAGATTCTCTTCTACAGCATCATCCACCCTCCATACAGTGTACATAAATCCGGCTGCGGCCACCATTACGACCAATAAAAAGTAAATAACCATTTTTGTTGCTAGGTTCATCTTCATAAATTTCCGCTTCTCTAGCTTGTCAGCTCTAAAACGATAGAATAATGGCGAGGCTATTTTTCGCAAATCAAGGCGGAGGAGGGAAGCATACCGGACGTATGCTGACTGACGACAACGAAGGATTGCGGAAAATAGACCGTCTGTATTCATTGGATTAGGACTGATAAGCTACTTGCCCGAAGCGTCTTCGCCTCCTTTGTTTCGTAACATTACCCGGCCATCGGCCCGAATGCCAGTTAAACCCGCTACTCTACGCAGCCCGTTTCCTATCTGTCGTTAGTAATAACACTCGGCCATAAAACCTCCTCTGAGCTTACTATCACGATATTAGCCTATTTCAAAGAAGTAATGTAACACAATTGATTTGTGTTACATTTTTTTGGCCTTAGGGAGGTAAGTTATTATATAATTACATAGTTAGTAACATGATGAGGATGTGAGGCGCCATGGAATATGTTGAACCGATTCGCGATAAGCAGCAAATTGATGCAGTAAAAAATTACTTAAAAGAGCAGAATTTGCGTGACTATCTTCTTTTTGTTCTAGGGATTAACAGCGGGTTAAGGATTTCGGACTTATTGGTTTTACGAATAAGTGATGTAAAAACCAAGGATCGGGTGACCATTCGCGAAAAAAAAACAGGCAAAAAAAAGGATTTCCCCCTTTCCGATACCTGCAAAAAGACGATAAATGAATATCTGGCCAATATCACCACCGACAACGACTGGCTGTTTAAAAGCAAAAAAGGCGAACAGCCGATTACCCGCATTCAGGCCTACCGGATCATGAACCGCGCTGCCCGGGCCGTAGGCATCCATGGAGCTATCGGCACCCACACATTAAGGAAAACATTTGGCTACTGGGCCTATAAAAGCGGCGCCGATGTAACAAAAATTCAAAAACTGCTTAATCATTCAGCTCCCAGCGTAACCTTGGCTTACATAGGCATTACCAAAGACGAGTTGGATAATATCTATATCAACCTAAATTTGTAAATAAAATAGCAAAATTTGATAAAAAAAGAGGAAAAATGGTGAAAACCGCGTATTTTATATATTAGTTTAGTTAAAACGTGTAACACAAATCAATTGTGTTACCATAATCGGTCAAAACAATTCCAAGGCAGCATACTGTTTACAAATAGAGCTATCCTATTTCACATCTTTGCTCACATAAAAACAGCCGGTTATCCTTAAGGACAGCCAGCTGTTTTGTTTTACCCCAGACAGTAAGTACTGAAACCGCAAACGCAAACAAAGGGAAAATAAATTGCGTGTGGAATATAATGATTGAGTAAGATTACTGGAGGAGACCATTCCATGAATATTACTTTTTTCCTCATCCCCAAACAGGAAGTAGTCTATTTGCCTGTACATTGCACCATGCGCCAGGCTCTCGAAAAAATGGAATACCACCGTTATACAGCCGTACCACTGATCGATGGCCAGGGAAAATATGCCGGTACCATTACGGAAGGCGATCTGCTGTGGACAATGAAAAATACCCCGGGGTTAACCTTTCCCGACACAGAGCGAATTATGATCAAAGAAATTCCGCAGCGGATGACCAATACACCGGTACGGATTAATGCCGAAATAGAGGATTTGCTGTCGCTGGCCATTGTGCAGAATTTTGTTCCCGTAGTCGATGACAGCGGCATCTTTATCGGCATTATTCGCCGCCGGGAGATTATCGAATACTATGCAAAGCTGACAACACCAATTAAGTACAAGATCTAAATAAGCTGCCCACAGAAAAACCGTCCGGTCCGGACGGTTTTTTTTGCCCTGATAGACAGTCATGCCGTTACAACGGCACCAGCAAAGATGAAAAATGCTATTTTTCAGGCTAGGAACCGTTTGTCTAGAGCGACCCGGCTTCCGCCAGCTGCCTGACCGCCGCCAGCAAAACCTCAGTCCCGGCTGTAATATCGCCGATCCCGGCCCACTCGGCCGGATTATGGCTGATCCCGCCCCGGCACGGGATAAAGATCATGCCGGTAGGTGCCAGTTTCGCCAGATGCATGGCATCATGGCCGGCGCCGCTTGGCATCGGCATCCAGTCAACCTGCAGCTTGTCACAGATACCCTGCAGCCGTCCTGCCATCGCCGCCGGCAGTTGTACAGGCTCGTCATTGCCTACAATCTCCAGCTCAACCGCAACACCCCGCCGGGCCGCAATTTTTTCAATTTCGCGGCCAAGCTTGTCAACCACGCGCTGTTTGCTGTCCTGGCTAATGCTGCGGATATCTATACCCAGCTCAACCCTGCCGGGGATGACGTTCATAACGCCGGGTTCGGCTTTGACAATGCCGGTTGTGCCGACAGTTCCCCACGCCATCTCCGCGCAGGCCAGCTGCTCAACCAGCAAAATAAGCTCGGCCCCGGCGGCCAGCGCGTCCTGCCGCAGGTTCATAGGCGTGGCACCGGAATGATCGGCCTGGCCGGTAAGGATGGCCCGCAGCCGGGTTGGCGCAGCAATGCCGGTTACGATGCCAATGGCTTTGCCTGCTTTCTCCAGGACCTTGCCTTGCTCGATATGCAGCTCCAGGAAAGCCTTAATCGGTGAAGCATAACGGGCTTCCCCGATTAAGGCCGGGGCAAGCCCCCGGCTGGCCATAGCCTCGGCCAGGGTAATTCCGTCCTTGTCCTGCAGCTGCAAAGCAGCAACAGGCAAAGTGCCGGCAAAAGCCTTGCTGCCGACGGTAGCTATCCCAAAGCGGCTGGATTCCTCGGCGGCAAAAACCACCACCTCAAGGGGGTGCTCGGTCCGGATCCCCGCCTCAGACAAAACCTGTACTGCTTCAATTGCGCCCAGTACCCCGATGACGCCGTCAAAATTGCCGCCGTTGGGAACACTGTCGATATGCGAACCGGCCATAACCGGCGGGGCGTCAGGATTGCGCCCTTCCCGCCGGCCGATCAGGTTGCCGGCGGCATCACAGCGAACCTGCAGGCCGGCCTGTTCCATAAGCCGCGTTGCCAAAGAACGGGCCTGCCAGTCAGCATCACTATAAGCCAGCCTGGTAATACCGCCCTCCCTGGTGGCGCCGATTGCCGCAAATTCACGCAGATGAGCCTGCAGCCGTTTACTTGATACCAACTACTCCAACCCCTCTCTGATGGAAAAAGACACCTGGCGGGTAACCCGCAAGGCGCCTTTGCCATTTCTACGTTACTATAATACACTGATATTATGTAACTTTGCAAGCAAAACCGCGGCATTTTACTTACTTCTGTAACCAGGGACGGCAAGGCCAACGTGATTCCCGGCAGAACCGGGCAAAGAAAACACAAGGCTGCTTAGCACCCTTGTGTTTCTTTGTCATCAGTATTTCAGTTCCCGTTCCATAATTGCCCCTGTTTCAGGATTGATTTCCATTGTTCCCCTGACGGCACCCTGGGTGAATTTCACTTCATAATGCCTGTAGCCGTCGTCGCTTTCCAGCTCCAGCTGCTGAATGGCCGCTGCCGGGAATTCGCTCCGGACGATGTTTTCCACATCAGCCCGGCCCAGGTTCACCTTCAGGCCGCCCCGGTCCGTCTTTACCTTGGTTGTTACTTCAGTCACTGCGCCGGTCAGTTTGCTGACCTCCACCTCATAATCAACACCGGCTTCCTTGTCGAGAAATTTTACTTCATATTCATCTTTTTCCGCTTTTGTCAGCAAATACACGGCAGATGCCGGTACCCATTTTTCCGCAAGCCGGCGCGCCGTCGCCTCATCGGTGGCCGCAAATGCGGCTGCCGCTACAGCGAGGGCAGTCATCGCCGCCAATAAAATCCCCAGTACTTTCTTTTTGTTCATATTGCTCCTCCTTTCTGCGCTATTCAGGTTTTCCTGCTGACTATAGTGTAACCGGCCAAGATTAAACCCAGATTAAAGCACCCGCTTTTTTAAAAAACCCGCGCAGAAAATAATGTTATAATAAAACCTAAAGAAGGAAAGGAGCATAACTGCGATGCGAATCCTCATTGCCGAAGATGAAAAAGATCTGCGGCTGCTGCTGAAAAAGAGATTGGATCAGGAGGGCTACGGCGTTGACGCCACAGCCGACGGCCTTGCGGCTGCCGATTATCTGGACAGCACCGCGTATGATATAGTGATTCTGGACTGGATGCTGCCCGGTCTGGACGGCATCACGCTGTTAAAGAGGCTGCGCCGCCACCCGGACAGTCCGCCCGTACTGCTGCTGACCGCTAAAGACCGTGTGGAAAACCGGGTGGAGGGCCTGGACGCCGGTGCGGATGATTACCTGGTCAAGCCTTTTGCCTTCGAGGAGTTGCTGGCGCGCTTGCGCGTACTGATGCGGCGGAATACCGGGGTTCGTTCCGATATCGCCGCCATCGCCGATCTAACCGTCAATTACAGTACGCGCCAGGTGACCCGGAGCGGACGCAACATTGCTCTGTCTACTAAAGAATTTGCCGTGCTGGAATATCTGATCCGCAATAAAGGAGTAGTCCTGTCCCGGGAAAAAATTGAACAACACATCTGGAGCTATGATTTCGAAGGCGGTTCCAATGTGGTAAATGTATATATCCGGTATCTGCGCAAAAAAATTGACGACGGCTTCGAGCCCAAGCTGCTGCATACGATTCGGGGCTCCGGCTATGTCCTGCGGGAGGATGTATGAAACCCTGGTCCATTAAAACCAAAATTACCGTCTGGTATACGGGCCTGATCGTATTTATCCTCTGTATCATTTTAGGCGCCCTGATTCTGGGGACCGACAAAATTCTTATCCTGGAAATGCAGCGGGAACTGGAAGATGAGGTGTTCGATGCGGTCGAGGAAATTCATTATACCAACGGCGCCTTCGATTTTCAGAGCAGCAAATTTTTTGACGACGGCATCTATATTTCCGTATATAACCAGGCCCAGCAGCAAGTAGGCGGCCTCCTTCCCGCCGGCTTTCCCGCCGGTGTGCCGTTGCAGGCAGGGAAAATCCAGACCCTGCAGTCCGCGGCCTCCCCCTGGCTGCTCTATGACCTGTATCTTACAGCCAACTGGCCTGAACCGTTATGGCTCCGGGGGGCCATCTCCCTGGGCCCCAGTTATGAGACCCGCAAGCAAATATTGCTGATCTGTGTGTTGCTTTTCCCGTTTTTAATTCTGCTGGCGGCCTGTGGCGGCTGGTTTATCACCAAAACAGCCTTCCTGCCCGTCAGTCTCATCCAGAGAACAGCCATGGAAATTGAGAATGGCGGCGATCTGTCCAAACGCATCCGCCTAACCGGCAGCAGGGATGAAATCTATGAGCTGGCCCAGACCTTCGACCACATGCTCGCGCAGTTGGAACAGTCCTTTAAAACGCAGTGCCGCTTTACCGCCGATGCCTCGCACGAACTGCGCACCCCGGTCTCCGTCATTCTGGCCCATGCGGAATACGGCTTAAGCCAGCAGGATAAGCCGGAGGAAATGCTAGAGGCGCTGCAGGTCATCCAGCGGCAGGCCCACAAAATGGGGACCTTGATTTCCTCCTTGCTGTTCCTGGCCCGGGCCGACCACCAGTCGGCGAAGCTTGACTTTGAGCCGGTCAATCTCAGCGAAACGGCAGAAATGGTGCTGGAAGAAATGAGACCGTTCGCCGAAGCCAAACATATTGCCATTAGGGCCGAAATCACACCTGACCTGATCATAGTGGCCGATCAGACCGCTATGCTGCGGCTGTTGCTTAACCTGCTGCAAAATTCGATCCGCTACGGACGGGACAATGGCTGGATCAAACTCCGTCTCTCCCGGGCCGGCAGCAGCATAACCGGCAGCATTGAAGACAACGGCATCGGTATTGCTCCCGAGGACCTCGGTAAAATCTGGAACAGATTTTACCAGGCTGACCCGGCCCGCAAACGAACAGCAGACTCCGGTTCAGGCCTGGGCCTGCCGATTGTCAAATGGATCATTGAGCAGCATAACGGTCAAATAACCGTGTCCAGCCGTCCCGGCCAGGGAACCGTCTTCCATTTCCGCCTGCCTGCCCGCCCGGATGCCTCGCAATAGCCAGACAAAGCTTACCAGTCAAATGTAAGAAAGACCGCTGCCGCGGTCCTTTGTCTTTGCACACGTCAGTTGATCTGGAATGCAAGGGCCGTGTCTTACTTTTGTCATCGCCACAAAAGTGCGGGGGCACCGTCTCTGCTCAAGCTGGGCATTGACCTTAGTTTCCCTTATTTTATAAGGACTTTCAGCCTCTCAAACTTATAAATTCTGATATATACAAGAAAGACTTGGCTTGTGCCAAGTCCTTTAGGGCGACGGCAGAAGCTGCCTGTGTCCTTTAGGGTATAGCGTTCTTATGTCCATAGACCATAAAAAGACTGCTTTCAGCAGTGTTATGCCTAATGGCTACCCCTGCCAGGAAAACCGGTTGTAAGGCCGCAGGCTAAATACGGGGTACAAGGTATCAACCTGTCCGGCCAGCCACTCCGGCACCACAACGCAGCTAATAGGCAGCTCCAGGCGGGCGGCGGCGGCAGTCGCCAGGCTGATGCCGGCGCGGACATGCTCAACCGCTGTCGCCGCTCCCAGATTGGCATTGCTTACCAGGCCGGATATCGTAAGCCCGGACACCCGCTCAAGCCGCTGCCGCATGGCAATAATACCGTCCACAGTATTGGTAAACGGGCGATAACTATTGACGACCAGCAGCGCCTGGTACGGATTGCCGGCAAACCGCTGCTGAAACTGGGCCAGCACAATGGCCGACTCGCCACCGCCAACATCAATGACTACCCGGTAGTCCTGCTGGTAAAGCACCCGGCTCAGAGCATGGGGCAATACCGGCAGTTCAGCCTGGGCAAAACGCTGATCAGCCGCAATGACCTCGACCCCGTTGGCTGTTAACAGTGCTCTGTGCTCACGGGTATGAAAAAAAGGCTTAACCAGGTCCATATCGACAATCGCCGTTTTGCAGCCCAGCTGCTTTGTCTGCAATGCCCAGTTGATTGCCAGCTCGGTCTTGCCGCTGCCAAACTCCCCCAGGAAAAGTTTGATCCGCGCCCCCTGTTGTAAAAGCTTACCCCCTGCCTGCATGGCCGCACCACCTTGCCTATTTTTTATATTAACGTTCGTAGCCCAAAAGAACAGCCGGGGTAACGGTGCCTGCCACCTGCCCCCGGCTATAACCCAAATACTATAGTAAGCTGTTGATCTTGCGGCTATTGTTTCTGATCAAGCACAAACTGCCGGCCGCGCAGCACAGCCTGCATGTTCGGTTCAACCACTTCCGGTTTTTTGGCGAAATTTTTGGCTAAAGTCGCCCGGACCGCATCAAGCGGGACCATGTCGCTCGCCCCAATCAGCGCCCCCAGGGCAATCATATTGGCGTACCGGGCATTGCCGGCCGCCAGCGCCAGTTCATTTAACGGCACATAATAAGCCTCCACATCGGTACGGGCCACAGGCTCCCCGATCAGCGACTGATTGACAATGACCACACCACCGGCCCGGACGGACGGCTCATATTTATCAAGCGACGGCTTATTCATCGCCACAAACAGGGTAGGCTGGGCAATTACCGGCGAACCGATGGCTGCCGGCGAAACAATAACCGAACACGCTGCCGTGCCGCCCCGCATCTCCGGCCCGTAAGCCGGCATCCAGGATACTTCTTTGCCTGCCAGCATGCCCGCATAGGCTACCAGACGGCCAATCAGCAATACACCTTGTCCACCAAAACCCGCACACAGCACTTCATGGGTCATCATTGCTTGCCCTCCTCATCCTTATACACTCCCAGGGGGAAGTACGGCATCATGCTTTCTTCAACAAATTGATTGGCTTTTACCGGACTCAGGCCCCAGTTGGTCGGGCAAGTTGACAAAACCTCCACCATGGTAAACCCGTCACCCCTGATTTGCCGTGTAAACGCTTCCTTGATAGCCGCCTTGGCCTTGTTGACATTAGCCGGTTTGTTCACGGCCACCCGGGCAATATATTTAGGCCCGTCCAGGGTCGCCAGCATCTCCGCCACCCGTATCGGCCGGCCGGCTTCCGCATTTTTCCGGCCAAACGGCGAGGTGGCGGTTACCTGGCCCTCCAGGGTTGTGGGCGCCATCTGACCACCGGTCATGCCATAGATCGCATTGTTGACAAAAATTGTGGTAATTTTTTCGCCCCGCATGGCGGCATGAACAATTTCCGCACAGCCAATCGCCGCCAGGTCGCCATCCCCCTGGTACGTGAGAACCACCGCCTCCGGGTGCACCCGCTTTACAGCCGAGGCTACCGCCGGGGCCCGCCCGTGGGCGGCCTGAATGGTATCCAGTTCAAAATAGTTATGGGCCAGCACCGAACAGCCGACAGGCTCCACCAGGATGCCTTTATCCAGTACGCCAAGCTCATCCAGGACCTCGGCCACCAGCCGGTGAATAATACCATGATGGCAACCAGGACAATAATGGGTTGATGCCTCTTTGAGGCCCGGGGTGATCGCAAACAGCTTCTCCTGCATCCTAGTTACCTCCCTTGTTTACAATCTCTACAATCTGTTGATACAATTCTTCGGTTGAAGGAATGTTGCCGCCTGTCCGGCCATAGAAATAAACCGGCTTCCGGCAGCGGATTGCCAGTTCAACGTCTTCAATCATCTGGCCTGTGCTCAGTTCAGATACCAGGAAGGCTTTGGCGGTCCCGGCAACCCGCAGCAGTTCGGCTGCGGGGAACGGCCACAGCGTGATCGGGCGCAGCAGCCCGACCTTCAGCCCCTGGGCGCGGGCTTTTTCCATCGCCGATTTCGCAATCCGGGCGGTTATGCCATAAGCGACAAGCACCACATCGGCATCGGCGGTGAAAAACTCCTCACACCGTGTTTCCTGCCGGCTGATCAGCTCATATTTTTTCTTCAGGTCCCGGTTGGTCTGCTCGGAGGCGTCCTTGTCAAAGGACAGGGTATTGACCACATTGGTTTCCTTGCGTCCCCGCCGCCCGGTCACCGCCCAGGGCTTCGCCACCGGCGGCGCCGTTTTAACCTGCAGGGAAACGGCCTCCATCATTTGCCCCAGCGCCCCGTCAGCCAGAATCAGCACCGGCAGCCGGTACTTATCGGCAAGATCAAAGCCTTCCACGGTCAGGTCAAATAATTCCTGCACACTGTTAGGAGCCAGGACCAGCAGACGGTAATCGCCATGGCCGCCGCCCTTGGTAGCCTGAAAATAATCGGCCTGCCCCGGCTGAATGGTGCCAAGGCCGGGGCCGCCCCGCTGGACATTGACCAGCAGGCAGGGAAGTTCGGCCGCGGCAATGTAGGAGATGCCTTCCTGCTTGAGGCTAAATCCGGGACTGGAGGAGGAAGTCATGGCCCGCGCCCCGGCTGCGGCCGCGCCATAGACCATATTAATGGCCGCCACTTCACTTTCGGCCTGCAGGAACACGCCGCCAACGGCCGGCAGCTTTTTGGCCATATATTCAGGCAGCTCACTTTGCGGTGTTATCGGATAGCCGAAATAGTAGCGGCAGCCGGCGCGGATGGCCGCTTCCCCGATCGCCTCATTGCCCTTGATCAATATCTTTTCACTCATCTTCTGCTCTCTCCCACTGTTTATTTATAGATTTCAATTACGCTATCAGGGCACATTTTAGCGCACATCATACAGCCGATGCAGGCTGCTTCGTCCTGGCAGCGAACGATATTGTAGCCTTTGCCGTTAAAAGCCTCCCCCAGCTCCAGAATCTTCTTGGGGCAAGCCTGGACACACATTTCACAAGCTTTGCATTTCTCGCCGTTAAATACAGGTCTGGCCATATTGCACCTCCTTTCTCTAAAAAACGCCAGCGATCCGTCCATCCGCCCTCAGCAGGGAAAGAGAAGGAGGATACAAATTACGGTTGCGGGCAAGCTACACGGGCCATGTGTCCCACAGGCAGAATGCCCAGTTCAGCTTCGATAAAACGGGCTACCTGCAGCACCTTTTCATAATCGAGCCCGGTGTCTATCCCCATCTTGTGCAGCATATTGACCAGGTCCTCGGTCGCAATATTGCCGGCGGCACCGGGGGCAAAGGGGCAGCCGCCCAGCCCGAACGCCGAACCCTCAAACCGCGTCACGCCGAAGTTGAGGGCTGTTAGCACATTGGCCAGCCCCATACCCTGGGTATCATGAATATGCAGAATAAACGAAAGCTGCGGGTATTTCACCCGTACCAGACTCAGCAAGGCCTCCATCTGGCGGGGACTGGCCGTACCAATGGTATCGGCCAGCAAAAATTCGTCAGCTCCGGCCGCCAGGCCGGCTTCAATCAGTTCAGCCACCTTAGCCGGCGCCACGGGGCCGGCAAAGGGGCAGTCAAAGGCGGTGGCGATAGCTAAGCGCACCTTGCGGTCGGCTTTAATCTTACAAACCTCGGCAAAGGCGGCAACCGACTGGGCAATGGTTTGCCGGGTATTTTCCAGGTTGTGTTTCTCACTGGCCGAGGCAACAAAGGTAATCGCATCGGCGCCGGCTTCTATCGCCCGTTTCGCCCCGAACAGGTTGGGCGCCAGGGCGATAAAACCAACTTTGTTGCCGTGGCGGGCTTTAACCGTCGTCAATACCTCAGCGGCATCCGCCATCTGCGGAATCGCCCGGGGATGGACGAAAGAAGTGGCCTCAATCCAATTAAAACCGCAGTCCACTAATCTGTCGATAATGGCTATCTTTACCGCCGTAGGGATTGGTGTTTTTATATTCTGGAGGCCGTCCCGGGGGCAGACCTCGATAATTTCAACTTTTTCAGGAAGCTGCATATGATCGCCTCTTTCACATTAACTATTTGGCCACGCTTATTGTTTTAAATTACGCCTGCGGCCTTTAATTCGGCCAGTTGCTGTTCATCCAGCCCCAGCAGTTCCTGGTAAACCGCGAGATTATCCTGCCCCAGCGCCGGCGCCGGGGTTCTGACGGTAGCCGGGGTGCCTGACAGTTTAAACGGGCTGCCGGTAACAGTCACCTTGCCGGCAGTAGGATGCTCCTGGTCAACAAACATCTCCCGGTCCTGAGAAATATGGGGATCAGCCACGACCTGAGCCACATTATACACCGGGGCGGCCGGTATGCCTGCCCCCAGGCAGGCATCAACAACCTCACTGGCGGTTTTGGTCTTCGACCATTCCTCAATCTCCCGTTTTACCGCAACATGATTTTCTATCCGGTCGCGGATGCGCAGGTATTCAGGCAGTTCCGCAATGGCCGGTTTCTCCATCAGGCCGCACAGTATCTGCCAGAATTTATCATTAGCCGCGCCAATGACGCAACTGCCGTCTTTACACGCAAAGGAATCATACGGATAGGTTGACTCATAGCGGTTGCCGATGCGCCGGGGGAGAGTGCCGTCAGCCAGATACAGCATATTGACATTGCCCATGGCGGCAATGGCCGAGTCGACCAGCGCCACATCGACCTTCTGGCCCAGTCCGGTTATATGCCGGGCCTGCAGCGCCGCCAGCACGCCAATTGTCATATACAGCCCGCCCAACACATCGCCGGTGGCCGTACCGGTACGGGTGGGAGGCGAGTCAGGCCAGCCGGTGGTGCTCATCAGCCCGCTCATAGCCTGGGCGATAATATCGTAGCCGGGCCGGTCTTTGTAGCGGCCGTAATGCCCGAAGCCGGAGATGCAGCCATAAATGATCCGGGGGTTGATCTCCTTCAGCACGTCATAGCCAAGCCCCAGTTTTTCCATCGTCCCCGGACGATAGTTTTCGGTAATGACATCGGCCTTCTTAACCATCTCTTTGAACATCTCTTTGGCCTTGGGGTCTTTCAGGTTCAGAGAAATGCCTTTCTTATTGCGGTTATTGGTAATGTAATAAATACTCTCACCATTTCTGAACGGTCCGAAATGGCGGGTGTCATCGCCCTTTTTCGGTTCCTCGATTTTGATGACATTAGCCCCCATATCGGCCAGCATCATCGTACTGAAAGGGCCTGCCAAAACCCGTGTTAAGTCAAGTACCGTAATTCCTTGCAAAGCTCCTGGCATAGTTGAATTTTTTAACATCCCTGTTCCTCCTCCGAGCGATTCTGATTATATAATTAAGCCCGTTCCAACGGGTCTTCCACCGGTTCAACAATGGTCGCCACAACAGCCAGACAGATCAACGACCCAATGGCCAAAGACAAAAACACCGCATCCCAGTTGAACTTGTCCAGGATCATGCCCACAAACAGCGGGGCACCGGCACCGCCAAGCTGACCACCGGTATTGACAATACCGAATGCAACCGGATAGGTTTCTTTATTAGTACGGCCCATCGGATACACCATAAATGCCGAATAGCCGAGAGCCAGCAAAACACCGGTAACAAACAGCAGGAAGGCCAGGGCATAAGGCTCAGCCGGCGCATTAATCAGCGAGTACATCATGATTGTTGTCGACAGGGCGGTAACCATCATCAGCGGTTTACGGCGCTTGTTTAATATGTTGTCCGATACCCAGCCGCCAAGGAAATTGCCGACAACCGTCCCGGCAAAAGGCGCGGCCGAAACAAATGCGGTTTTCATAATTGCAAACTGCTTGACCGTTACGAGATAAGTCGGCAGCCAGGACATCAGTACACTGACAATCCCCACCATAAAGAAATAACCGCAAGCTGCCCCAAAGATATCCCAGGACCGGAAAACCTGGGCCGAACTGGCAAGTGGTTCAATCTTTTTGGCCCGGACAATCTTGTCCAGCCACCAGAGCTTATACTCCCGCCTGTCGCCTGTGCTTTGCTTCACAGCCTCAGCGGCGGTCTCATTGGCGATATACTGCGCCTCAGCCTCCGAAACAAACCGGCTTTCGGCTGGCTTGTCAGCAACCAGAAAGAACCAGGCAATCGCCAGCAGCATTCCCGGGATCATAAAGAAGTAGAAAATCTCCCGCCAGCCCCAGACCGAGATAATCCAGGCACACAGCGGCGGCACGATCAGGGGCCCGAGCTTGGAGCCGGCCAGAAAAATACCGGAAGCCGTGCCCTTCTCTTTAGCCGGGAACCAACTGTTGATTGTGGCCGTACAAGCTATGGCCACAGGCGCTTCGGCAATGCCGACCCCCACCCGCAGGGCCTTGAGTCCCAGTACGGAGCTGGCCGTGCCAATCATGCCGGTAAACAAGGATGTCATCAGCATGCCCAGGGTAAACATCTTCCTGGCGCCAAACTTCTTGACAAGAAACCCGGACGGAATTTGCAATGCCGCGTACCCAATAAAAAACAAACTGATGATGGCTCCGGCTTCCGTATTCGACATTGCAAACTCTTTCCGGAGATAAGGCAGTGCAAAGCCAATATTCGCCCGGTCGGCATTAGCCACCGTATAGAGAATGAAAAGCAACCCTAAAACAAACCAACGATATTTACTTGTCTTACCACTCATGCAAAATCCCTCCATATTGATAATTAGCTACCCTATAGACAGCGTCTGGTGAGTATGTGGTGTTTTTAGACTGGCCAATAATGCCTCCCTCCATCACAAACTGTTCCCGGTTCACGCCCAAGACTAATCGCAAGAATTGTGCCAATCATCTAACTTCCATATATAGGCCGATTTTCACGGGCCTGCGGGCGGCAATCAGGCTTATTTCCGAGCCTCCGGCTTCCGTTTCAGGCTCGCCGGTGAACCTCTCCGGTCAAAAGCTCTACTGCCGCTCCTGGTTAAGCAGCCGCTCCAGCCGCGTAACATCCGGAGGCCGATGCTCATATGTGAGCCTGAATTTCGTTAGCCCAGGCTCATATATGAGCCAAAACCCGCCATAACCGCGTTCAGGACAAAAAAAAACTGCAAGTTTTCCGCTTGCATTTCCGTGCAGCCTTAGCTTTTATTCCCACCTCCCCAACGGCCAAAAACGCTAATATTCTGTTATTTTTTGCCGATAGCTCCGACCGTTTCCCCCGCCTCCGGGCCTGGCGGCCATTGCCATGCGGCTTATTCCCTGCATATTGGCATTAAAATTGCATTTAAATATTTAATAATTAGAATATTACATTACCTGGAGGAAATAATGGAGACCAACACTAACGAAGATATCCTGGCCGCAGTATTGAACACCTACCCGCTTTTTCTCAAGACTCTCCCCTATAATATCGGTATAACCATTACAGACCGGGAAAAATACCTGGCATTTGTGCCGCCGGAAAACCTTAATCTGCAGATTCCGGTAGGCCAGCCAATCAGGGAAGGCAGCTTAGTTGACAGAGCCATGAAGGAACAGCGGAAAATCTTTAGGAAAGTGGATAAATCGGCCCGCGGCCTGCCTTATATTGGCTGCGCGAACCCGATTATCAACAGCGGCGGCGAGGTGGTAGGCGCCTATGCCATCTCCCTGCCTGTCGATAAATATGAAAAAACCCGGGAAATGTCCACCGAACTCAACAGGCAGATGCACTGTATCGCCGCAACCTGCGAAAAAGTGGCTGCCCAGGCTGAAGAAATTGCCGCCGTCATGAAAACACTACTGCAAATAGTCCAGGGGTCACAGGCATATGCTAAAAGCACGGAAGATTTGTTATTCTCCCTGAAGGAAATTGTCAGCCAGACCAGCCTGTTGGGGCTGAATGCCAGCATTGAGGCCGCAAGAGCGGGAAAATTCGGGCAAGGTTTTCATGTCGTGGCCACCGAAATGAGAAAACTTGCCAGTCAGGGAGAGGTTTCGGTAAAAAGCGGCGTCAACACCGTTGGCAGGATTCAGTCCAACAGCACCAGGATTACAGACGAGGTGCATACCGCCGACCAGGCGGTAAATATGATTGCCAGCGCCATGACGGACCTGTCCGCCGTGACCCAGCAGGTCTGCGCGCTGGCCAATGATTTGGATCTTGCCGCCAAAGAACTGAACGAACTCTAGTATAATGCAAGAATATTGATATCACTGCCTAAGCAGCTATTCGATTTTTTACAGCCACAGCCCATAACGCAGCGCTGTTTACTCACTATTTATGAAAGGCGGGGTATTGTGAATCGTATTGTTTTTGTTTCTCCTTACCGGGATTTATCGATTCTGGCCCAATCCGTCGCCGCCAGCATCGATGTAGAGGTGGAATTTTATGAAGGCTGGCTGGAGGAGGCCGCCGAAATCCTCCGGAAACTGGAGGGCCCCCCGGTTGATGTAATCATCAGCCGGGGCGGAACGGCCAAGTATTTGGCCAATGCCTTCACGATCCCGGTTGTCCGGGTTAATACCAGTCCCTATGATATTCTGGAGGGGTTAGACGAGGCCAGGCAGATTAACAAAAACATTGCCATAACCACCTTTGACACCCCGCTGCTGGGACTGGACCTCATGGAAAAAGTCCTTGGCATTGCTATTACCGAGCTTTTATTTCACAGCCTGGAAGAGCTGGAGGAAAAAGTGCGGTCCCTGGCCCATTCAGGCGAATATTGCGTTGTCGGCGGGGGGCCGGCTGTGCAGTATGCCAAAAAATACGGGCTGGCTAATGTTTTTCTGCGGACAAACCGGGCCACCCTGCACTCCGCTTTCCTGGATGCCGACAAACTGGCCACCCTGCGCAAGGAGGAATCGCGCAAGTCCCGCCGCCTGGAAGCCATACTTGACGCCACGTATGACGGGATCATCGCCGTTGATGCCACCGGAGCGGTGGAGATCTTTAACCAGGCGGCGGAAAAAGCGCTGGAACTGGATGCAGCCAGCGTTATCGGCAAAAACATCGCCGATGTTGTCCCCAACTCCCGCCTGGATCTCATCCTCCGCACAGGTCAGGCCGAAATCGGCGAGCTGCAGGATACGGGCCACGCCCGGATCTTCACCAACAGGGTGCCGGTCAAATGCGGCCCGGAAATTGTGGGGGCCGTGGCCACCTTCCAGGAATCGTCCAAGGTGGTGCAGGCCGAGAACAAGATCCGCAAAGAGTTAACAGGCAACAGCCAGTTCAGGGCCAAAGCCACCTTTGCCGATATCATCGGCGTATCCAAAATTCTGGCCGTCAAGAAAAAAGTAGCGGCGAACTTTGCCCAGTCGGACCTGACAATCCTGCTGTACGGCGCTTCCGGCACCGGCAAAGAACTGTTTGCCCAGAGTATCCATAATGCCAGCGAACGCTATGCCCATCCCTTTGTGGCCGTTAACTGCGGCGCCCTCCCTCCCACCCTGCTGGAAAGCGAGCTGTTCGGTTACGAAGAGGGCGCTTTTACCGGCGCCCGCCGCAAAGGCAAATACGGCTTGTTTGAACTGGCCCACTGCGGCACAATCTTTCTCGATGAGATTGACGCCCTGCCCCTGGAGGTGCAGGGACGATTTCTGCGCGTGCTGCAGGAGCGGGAGGTCCTCAGAATAGGCGGCGAATCCATTATTCCTGTAGATATCCGGGTTATCGCCGCCTCCAACAAAAGCCCGGAAGACTTGTTGAATAAAAATATGATCAGAGAGGACCTGTTTTACCGGCTCAATGTACTGTGGCTGGAAATTCCGACCCTGGCGGAGCGGCGGGAGGACATCAAGCCGCTGTGTGAACACTTTCTTCCTCCCGGCAAGAAACAGCAGCTGTTGCCGATTATCACTAAAACACTGCCTTACCTGGAAAAATACAGCTGGCCCGGCAATGTCCGCGAACTGCAAAACATTGTCCAGCGGTTTGCCTTCTTTGTCGACTCCTTTGAGCAGGAGCAGGATATCGAAAGCTATCTGCAATTGGTGGCTCCCAATATTTTAAGCGCGCTGACACCCCCGCCGGTTGACGACAGCCATCAGATTCGCCCGCAGGTAAAGGATCTGGAGCATGAACTGATCCTCAGGGCGGTTGCCGAGCACGACACGCTGGAAAAAGCAGCGGCCTACCTTGGTATCGGCAGGTCAACACTGACCCGCAAGCTAAAAATGATCCGGGAAAAGCAGCTGACAAATTAAGAAATGAAGGTGGCCCCGCTGGTTATTCTGGACATCCTCAATCAGGTGATTCTCCCGGTGATTGTGCTGGTCGGGCTGGGAATCATCCTGCACCGGACTTTCCACTTCGAGATGAAGACGTTTTCCAAGCTCCTCTTTTATTATTACATTCCGGCCCTGGCCTTTGTGAAAATCTACGAGGCCAAAACATCGGCAACCCTGTTGCTGCTGGTATTCGGCTTCCTGGTCATGCAGTTTATTATCCTGTATGCACTTGCCCGGGCCATTGCCGGCAGCCGCAGGCTGACCGGCCCCATGACGGCCAGCTTTACCAACAGCATTGTCCTCTCCAACAACGGCAATATCGGCATCCCGGTGAATGACCTGGTGTTTCATCATAATCCGCTGGCTATGTCGGTGCAAATGGTAGTGGTGCTCTTTGAAATTTTCGTTACCTTTACCTTTGGCATTCTGAACACCAGCGCCAGCAGCAGCGGTTTAAAAGAAACAACCGTCCGGTTTCTAAAAACACCTGTATTCCTCTGTTTTGCCGCCGGCCTGGGTTTCAACCTGTTTCACCTGCAGCTGCCGGGCTTTATCTGGACACCGGTAAATACCATTGCCAACGGCATGCTGTCGGTGGCCCTGGTCTCGATTGGCGCCCAGATTGCCCGCATAAGCCTGCATCAGAATACAGCAACCGTAATAATCAGCAGCTTCATCCGGCTGATTATTGCCCCGGTTATTGGCTTTTTCCTGATCAGCCAGCTCCAGCTGCAGGGGATCATTGCCCAGGCATTATGGCTTGCCAGTGCCATGCCAACCTCCCGCAACAGTGCCGCCCTGGCCCTGGAATATAACAATGAACCCGAATTTGCCGCCCAGGTTGTCCTCGTGACCACCTTGTTAAGCAGCCTTACCTTAACCCTGGCCGTCTATTCGGCGCCACTGCTGTTCCCTTAACCGTAAGAAAAGGCTTGTGCCAAGTCCTTTGGGACGATACCCTTTAGGATATCTTCGTTCTTATGGCCACAGAATGCCTTTATAAATTCCGGTAGACCAAAGCAAAAGCAGCCGGCTCCCGGCTGCTTTTTTAATAACCCTCTTTATAGGCCGTTACTTTGTTCCTGATCTCCTTGCTGACATACAGGGCTTTGTCGGCCCGTTCCAGCAACGCCCCGAGCGAACCGGCATTATCAGGATAAACGGCGGTGCCAATGCTGACCGTATAACCATGGCAGGACTCTTCACACCGCCGCCGGATCTCCTCAGCCATCGCGGCAATCCGGTCATAGGAACAATTCCGCACAATCACCGCAAATTCATCCCCGCCGAACCGGAATACTGCCCGCCCGCCCACGACCGACGCAATAATTGCCGCAAATTCTTTCAGTACCTCATCGCCGGCCAAATGCCCCTGCGTATCGTTTGTCAGCTTAAAATTATCAATATCGAGAATCATAATGCCGATGCTTTCCAGCGAACCGGCCTGAATCTCACTCTCGATAGTGCCCTGAATTTTATCAAAAGACCGGCGGTTATACACCTTGGTCAGCTCATCTACATCGGCCGCGCCTTCCAGGGCGGCATGCACCTCTTCCAGCTTTTCAATTGTATCATTGTAGACCTGGATCATCTCGCTAAATTCAGTTGCATAGCCGTAAGGGGCAATCTTCTTGTATTTTCCTTTCCGGACAGCGCTGAAGGCCTCCACCAGTTTATCCAGCGGCTTCGTATACCGGCGCACCGTGTAGCTGCCGATGGCGATAATGACAAGAATCACTAACGACGAAACCGCCAGGATTTCGTAAATGATCTTATTGCGCAGCATTGTCATCTCTGCCGACGGTGTATTCACAATCACCGTCCAGTCCAGCCCGGGCACCCTGCTGTAGCCAAGATAATAATCTGCGCCTGATTCGTACTGCATGATGGACGAGCCGGTTACGCCCTGCAACTGCACAAAATCCCGGCCCTGCTCGCCGATGCGGTTCCTGTCGTTATGATAAACAATAGTTCCCTGCCTGTCTAAAATAGCAATAAACCCGCCCCGGCCGAATGATTTATCATCAAACATGGACGCCAAGGTATCGCCATGGAGCCGGACAATACCAAACACCACGCCGGTAATGCCGCCGTTCTCAATGATCGGCGTCGCAATGGAGATCACTTTCCGGCCGCTCTGGGCGGCAAAGACGCCGCTGATATAGGTTTCGCCCCGGATAGCCTGCTGAAAGTAATCCCGCTGGGACACATCCCAGCCGGTGCGGTCTCCGTCCACCCCGCTGGCCAGCAAAACACGGCCCTGCTTATCGATAATAAAGATCAAATCCAATTCCGGGATAAAGGAATTAATATCATCAAGCAGCAGCTGATTATTTCTGATTTGCTTGCTGGCGGCAACCGCCTTCAGCGAGGTCTCTATCTTGTTAAAATAGGCAATAAGCTGTTCGCCGACATTAAATGCCGCTTTTTCATTTGTCGCCAGGAACAAAGAATTGGTAGTAGCGATAAACGAACGCTCAAAAATACCAAACTGAATAAAGCTGCTGGCGATGATCAATATACTAAATAATAGTGTAAACTTATGTAAAAAACGCATTGCACGACTCCACTTCCGGAAATTTAGTTTTGTATCGGCCTCATAAAAATGGTAGTTGCAGACAGCGTATCCTATGTATATATCATTGCTTATTATAACAAATTATGCCTTGCACTGAAAATAAAATTACCGATTGTTATTATTATGTTTTGATTTGCCTGCCATTACTATTCTTAGGAAAAAACAATACGCCGGCAGAGAAAAAAATAAAGACCCGATTTTCTATAATCAGGTCTTTTGCTCAACCGCCGGCAGCAGGCGCCGCACCGTGTCTATAGCTCAAAATTGCCGCTGGCTTCAGGCTGGAATAATATTTCCTTTACCTGCAGGCGAATCAGGCCGCCGGGAACCTCCCAGTTGACCACATCCCCGGTCCGGTAGCCTAACATCGCCGTCCCGACCGGCGCTAATACGGAGATTTTATTTTCGGCCAGATCGGCTTCCTCCGGATAAACCAGCGTCCAGGTCATCTGTTCGTCACTGTCCAGATCCTGCAGGACAGCCTGCGAGCGCATGGTAATCACATCACCGGGGATTTCCTCAGGCTCCACAACAACAGCCTGCTTCAGTTCACGCACCAGGTTCTGCAGATACTCTTTGTCTCCCACATGAAATTCTTTCTCCAAACCAATCATTTTCAGCAATTTTTCTTTATCCGCACTGGTAATAAAAATAATTTTTGACACCGGATCAGCCCTTTCCTTATTTTTTTGCGCATTCAGCCGCTGGAGATATAAAAGATAGAACGACTACCTGTAATAAGATAGTCGTCACCGTATCCAAACAATGCTGCATAGCCCTGGCATCAGATAACTATATATAGCTGGGAACAACCCAATTATATTTATTATAAGATATTTGTCCGCATAAGTAAAGCTGCAGGCCGGCATGAGCAACCATGCCGGCCGGCTTTACGGTTTAATTCGGCTACTCCCCAGGGCCGCCGGCGGTGAGATAATCCCAGGCCAGCTGGGCCAATGCCGCCGCCCCGTAGGGAAGCGCCGCCTCATCTCACTTCCGCCTGTCCAGCGATGGTGCCTGCGATCATTCCCGGCAAGCTGCTGTTTACTGTTAACGGTTTTTACGCCAATATACAATAGGTATAAGTCACCGGCTATTTTGACCACACTATAGGCAGCGGCCGGCTGCTGAAGAATTACAGCCAGGCCTAAGGCGGCAGGCGGTGCCGCCCCTTGGCCGGCTTGCTTGCTGCTTATTCTATGATATCATCAAACGACCGGGATCTGTACTCTTTATTTTCGCAAGACAATATAAGAAAGTTTAAAATTATTTCAAAATTATTGCAATAACAGGCAGGAACTTGAAAACTGATGCAGAATACAACTTGTATAGACGTATACGCGAATAAACAAGATTCTTTATGGAGTAAAAAAGGAGGGAATGTATGGAACGTCAACAAGAGTACAGTCAATATCGTTGGGTCATTATGATGCTAATGTTTGCCAGCTTCGTCTTAACTTTCCTGGCCCGTTTCGCGTGGCCGCCGCTCATTCCGGTGGTTGTTCCGGTGTTAAATATGAATATGTCGCAGGCCGGGGCCTACATGATGGCATTTTATATTGGCTATGTAATTACGCAAATACCCGCCGGTATGCTTGCCGACCGCTTTGGAGTACGTACGATTCTCGGTGTCAGTTTAGTGATTGAAGGGATTTCAACCTGGGCCATGGGCTCAATCACCTCTTTTGATATGGGCTTCGTGTTACGGGTTGTGACCGGCCTGGGGGCAGGCGCCATTATGGCCTGCTGCGCACGGGCGCTAATGGAGTGGTTTCCGGCGCATGAAAGAGGTACGGCCTTTGGCTTGCTGTTAGCGGCGCCGTCAGGCGGGTTACTGCTGGCAAACTATATCGTACCGACGCTCAATGCCATTTTTTCCTGGCAGGGAGCTTTTCAGGGCATCGGCATTGCCACCGCTCTCCTGGGGGTATTAATTTACCTGCTGGTCAAGACTTCGGATGAACCCAAAGGCGAGAAGTCGTTTTTCGGCGGCTTTAAAGTCTTTTTTGCCAACAGAAATATCGTCCTGGTAGCTGTTGCCGGTTTCTGTCTGATGTGGATGGAATTAGGGGTGGCCACCTGGGCGAATGTGTATATTAAAAACCTTGGCTTTACTGTTAAAGAAGCCGGCATGGTTCTCATCTGGTACAGTGTCGGCGGTGTAATTGCGCCGGTCATCTCAGGCTGGGTATCGGACCGGCTGGGCAATCGTAAAAATCTTGTCATTGCGGCCTATCTCATCAGTGCCCCTTTAACTGTCTATTTCGGTTCGCAAACCACCTTATCCATGCTGAATATGGCCGGTTTCGTTTACGGCTTCTGCTCCTATTTCGCCAATCCGCATTTAAGCCTTATGGTTTCGGAGTTTGCCGGCAAAGAGTGGGCCGCCACGGCCAACGGCATAACAAACTTTATCTTCCAGCTGGCCTCCATGATTGGACCTTTGGTACTTGGCGGCGTCATCGACTTAACCGGCAACTTCAGTACCGTCTGGTATATGATGGCGGCTGGTCCGATAGTCGGCATCCTGGCCCTCCTGCCCTTGCGGCCGCCGGTAAACCAGGCATAGACAACCGATAACAGCGCCGGTAAAAATTTACACAGAAAGAGTGATATATATGAGCAACGATGTAAAAGAACTTTATGAAGAACGCCTTGGCCGCTATCAAAACGCGATTGCCTTACAGCCGGTTGACCGGATTCCCATTGCCATCGGCAGTAATAATTTTGCCGAATCCTATACGGCCAGCCTGCAGGAAGTCATCTATGATCCACAAAAATGGCTGCAGAGCGAGCTGGACTTCGTCCGGGATTTTCCCGAATTTGACGCTTTGCGGAATAATCGTTTCTGGGCCCCCATGTATGATGCGCTAGGGGTCAGAACCTACAAGTTCCCCGGCCGCGACCTGGCTCCCCATGTTGCTACCCAGTTTGTAGAGGCTGAATATATGCAGGCCGACGAATATGATGCCTTAATTGCCAATCCGGGCCAGTTCATGCTGGAAAAATTTTTGCCGCGGGTCTTTAGTGAAATGGACAAAGACCCGGCCCGCTCCCATTTCGCTTTCCTCAAAGCCGGTTTAGCCCAGGGCATGTATGCCGAGATCATGCGCAACAGAAGCATTCAGCTGCAAAACCAGTGCGGCATGCCGCAGCCGATAACCGGGGCATTTCTCGCTCCCTTTGACGCGATCGGTGATGTGCTGCGCGGTTTGACCGGAGTGCTGCGGGATATCCGCCGCTGCCCGGACAAAGTACTGGAAGCGTGCGATATTCTGGCCCCCATTATGGCCCGGTTCGCGCTGTCGACGGCAGATCCGCTGCGCCGCTACCCAATCTTTGTGCCGACCCATAAGCCTACCTTCATGTCGCCGAAACAATTTGACACCTTCTACTGGCCATCATTTAAGAAAACCATGGAAATGATTATCGCTGCCGGCTATAAAATCAGAATGTACATGGAAGGCGACTGGGGCAAACACTGGCATCATGTGTTAGAGCTGCCGAAAGGTACGATCCTCTGCGATATTGATGACCAGGGGGATATCTTTAAGGCCAAAGAAGACATCGGTCATCACATGTGTATTGCCGGCGGCATCCTCAGCCGGATGTTCATTCTGGGAACACCGGAAGAAATCGATGCCCGGGTCAAGCTCCTCTGCGAAAAACTGGGCCCAGGCGGCGGCTACATCATGGGCGGCGGCTGCTATCTGCCAGGAAACTCCAAACCGGAAAACGTCCGGGCCATGGTGGATGCAGTAATGAAATACGGCTGGTATGATAAGAGCATTAAACCCCGTCCGCTGCCGCCCCTGCCTGTCAGCAGCCAGATACCCGGCTTAGGCAACCAGCAGGTCCTTACTCCCTGGGCGGTTAAAAATGCTGAGATGGGCGGCGTTCTTGGCGATGAGGAACTCATCCGGAAACCCTGGGAAACCATCGAAGGCATGGCCTTCAACTGGTTATGGTCCTGGTCAATGTAAGTATATACCACAACAAACAACCCCCCTGCTGCCCTGTCACGGCAGCAGGGGGTTCCCTTTTTTCGGTCAATCTGGAAATTATTGATTGACGGTCAGGGTGGAAATGAACTATAATCTGCTTAATTTATAATGCATAAGGGGTGAATGCTCATGACCAAAATTCCGGAGCGCATAAAACTGGCCAATTTACCTACCCCCATTGATAAACTGGCGAGATTATCCGCACAACTGGGCGGTCCCACCATCTATGTGAAACGGGATGACCAAACCGGCAGTGAACTTGCCGGCAACAAGGTCAGAAAGCTGGAGTACGTTATCCATGAAGCGCTGCAGCAGGAGGCAGACACCCTGATTACCTGCGGCGGCATTCAGTCCAACCATTGCCGGGCCACCGCCGCCGCCGCTGCCAGGCTCGGCTTACAGGCCATACTGGTATTACGGGGCAGCCCCGCTGCCGACGTTGCCGGCAATCTGCTGCTGGACCGGCTGCTGGGAGCCGACATCCGGTGGGTAACCGAGGCTGAATACCGGGACTGCCGGCAAAACATTATGGACAATATCAAAGTTGAGCTAAGCCGGCAAGGACATAACGCCTATGTCATCCCCGAGGGGGCGTCAAGCGGTCTGGGGGCCTTCGGCTATTATTCCGCTCTGGCGGAAATCATCCGGCAGGAACAGGAACAACAGGTAACCTTTGACGCTATAGCAGTAGCCGTCGGCTCAGGCGGAACCTATGCCGGCCTTTTGCTGGCCAGGGAACTGCTGCAAACAGAGCATAAGATCATCGGGTTCAATGTCTGCAATGATGCCGCCTATTTCCGGGACGCAGTAGAGCAAATACTGCAGGCCAGCAGCGCTTATCTGGCGGCGCCGGTCCCCTTCGACCCCGGAAACACTCATATTATCGACGGTTATGTCGGCCGCGGTTATGCCCTGGGACGGCCGGAGGAAAGACAGTTTATTCATGAATTGGCAAAACTGGAGGGAATCGTCCTGGATCCGGTCTATACAGGCAAGGCCTTCTACGGACTGGTGCAGGAAATAAAAAAAGGCCGGTTCCGGGAGTTGAATAACCTCCTGTTTATCCACACCGGCGGTTTATTTGGCCTGTTCCCGCAGGGGCACGAATTTGACCTCGGCTGATTCACGCCGGCTCGCGCCACTACCGGCAAACCAGGAAAACAGGCAAGACTATCTTTTTCATTTCAATCCATACTATCTTTTAAGATAGTATGGATTATTTTTACTCTACGGAAGGTAAAGGTGCGTACTTCAAAATATATCGACAAAAGGTTATAATAGTGCCAGCAGGAAACAAATTCCATGAAAAAGGAGCGAATTACCATGGGCAAACATATTCTTGTGCTTACCGGCAGTCCCAGACAAGGCGGCAACAGCGACATGCTGGCCGATGCTTTTATTAAAGGAGCCCAGGCCGGCGGGCACAGGGTAACCAAATTTGCCACGGCAGCGAAAAAGATTGGCGGCTGCCGGGCCTGCGAGGCCTGTTGGAGCAAAAGCACCGCCTGTGCGATTCAGGACGATTTTGCCGAACTGGAGCCGTTGCTGGCAAGCGCCGATACCCTTGTGCTGGCATCCCCCCTATACTGGTTTGGGGTATCGTCTCATTTGAAGGCGGCGATTGATAAGTTTTATGCCTATACCATGCCGGGCTGTAAGCGGCCGCTTAAGATTAAAGAAAGCCTGCTTTTAATCTGCGGCGCCGACGCGGGCCTTGGCATTTTTACCGGTGCCATCGAAACCTATAAGGGCATTGCTGATTATATGAAATGGCAGGATAAAGGCATACTGGCTGTCCCCGCCGTGTCCGCCAAAGGTGATATTGTTCATACCGGGGCCCTGAAGCAGGCGGAAAAGCTGGGGGCAGAGGTCTAACTACGGTCAGGGGTTTGACTCAACTCCCCCGCTTGGACTGCCTATATTGCCCACGCAGGGCCCCCGCCAGGGATTTATCTGTCCTGGCGGGGGCCCTGCTTATAAAACATACTTAGATTGGCTCTCCTGATTACCTTTATTACAGATAATTGGCTTGCGCGATTGCCAGAGAATAAAATGGCGGCTTGATCTTAAGGCTGAAAATATATTTTTTTAGTAAAATACATTTTTACGTTATGATTTTGGTAATAAATCGGGGCAAACTGCATGTTCCGCAGGGCCTTTAATGCGGACTCCTTAAAGCCCAGGTTGGGAACAGAATTTAATATTTCTACATTCTCCACATAGCCGTCCAGGCCCACTAAAATTTTCGCCTGTACACTGACAACACGACTGTAGCCAAGGGAACGGGCCTCTTCCGGATACTTGGCATCCGCATCGCGGATAATCGTATAGGCTATTCCCGCGGCCTGTAATGCCGTATAACTGCCATCGCCATTAGCCAAAAAATTGCCGTTGCCAAAAATCCCCTGGCCCGCGCCTTGCCCCTGGGATTGATTGGCTGTTCCCGCTTCGCTGCCGGTCCGCAGGCCTGCTGCCGCGGCTGAATTTGCGCCAGTGCCGGTTATTTCACCCGTGCCAGCATTTTTTTCTGCCGGCCGGACCGGCTCCGCTCCGTTGTCCGGCTGCCGGAAGCGTTCCCTGCTTTCTGTTTCCGGCCCGGGAACCGCTGCCGGTGCCAAAACACGCTTGCCTATGACCGGAGCAGCAACAGGCTGTGCCTGTTCCGCAACGTCGCCAGTGCCTGCCATGCTTTCCTCGCCGGAATGGATAAATTGGATATTAATTTCACCGGTATTGCTCATTTTCGGCGGAGAAAACTGAAAACCAAGCCAGGAGAGCAAGAGAATAACCAAACCGTGTATCCCTAATGAAAACAAAAAGGATTTCTTCCAGTGTCCACATTCCACCATAACATACCACCTACTTAATAGCAGTAACAATCGAAACTGTAATTGTCCCGTGCCAGTCTTACTCCCGCTTGCCTAATTAAAGGCATATTTCAGGCCGAGATAATAAGTGCGCTCAGAGCCTGGAACAATCGTGCCAAAAGAATCGCCCACATATTCATAGTACCGGCGGTTGGAAAGATTAGTTACGCCGCCATATAGTTCCATATCTGCGCGCACCTTATATTTCATATCCAGATCAACCAGCGAATGGGCCTGCATAACTCCGCCGTCGGCTTTGTCGGCGTCTTTAAGAAAATTGTTGTATTTCCCGAAATAGGTGTATTTAAGCCCTACTGCAAACTTATCGTCAAACGCATAATCGGCTTTCAGGATGCCCTTATGGCGGGGAACCTTTTTCAGGCCGCTTTTAGTCCAGTCAATAATGCTCCCGTTATTTTCTTCCAGGAAATTGCGTCCGAAATGGGTGTAATCACTTTGTCCATGCAAATAAGCATAGCCTTCCTGCACAGCCAGCTTGCCAAAGCTTTGGCGCAGGGAAAGTTCCAGGCCTTTCCGCTTGGTTTGCAGCATATTAAGCGTCTGCATCGTCAGCGACCCATTGGCATCAAACAGGTACAGGCGATTCATTTGATTGTCCGTGTTCGAATGAAACAGCGTCAGATTAACAGTGGATATGCCAAGCTTATCCCGCAAGCCAATTTCATAAAGATCAAAAATTTCATCTTTAGCCGAGGTGCCAACGTATTTTTTGCTGCCATTCACCCTGATTTCGTCCGTAATCTGGATTCCGTCCGGAGTGGTGTAGCCTCTCTCATACCGGGCATAAACCCGGCCCGTATCATTGTAATGGTAAGCCAGCGACAGCTCTTTCGCCGTATTCCAGCGCTCGGAGGTCCCTGCACCGTCGATGTTATTGCCAACCTTATCAAAATTCCAATCGATTTTTTCTCGCCGCAGCCCCTGCGTAAACGTATATTTACCCCTGGATATATTATTTAACAGATAAGCCGCGTTTGTTTTTTTATTATAATGAAAAGTTAAAGGAACTGCCCTGTATGTCTTCTGGGCCGAACTGACAAGCTTATAGTCGTTATAGCCAATCTCTGCCGTTTGTTCGTAAATATCCAACCCAATCAGCAGGTTGCCTTTTTCACTATAGGCATGGTCAAATTTTAGTCTTGCGCCTTTGGTGTCATGATCCATTCTTTTATCTTCATACTTGCTGTTCATGAAATCGCCGGTATTGTAAAAAAGATCGCTGCTGAATTTCCACGTACTGCTTAACTCCTTTTGATAGCCAAGGTTGTATGAATCCATTGACCTGTTGGCAAATAAATAGGGCCTCCTTGTAGTCGTTATTTTGTGTCCGTCCGCATCCAAGCCAATGGTAAATGTTTCATAATCAGGCACATAGTCTCTTCCTGCCTGCGCTACTTTGTAGGGCTGGATATTGGCAATATACTGACCTTCTTCCTCCAAACGGCTCATTCTAAACGTTATTCGCTGCCCCCTGCCGGCGTCATACTGAAGGCCGGCGGAGAAATACTCGCTGTCCTTATACGTATCTTTAAAATATAAATCCCGGTCCTGCTTGAAATAGCCAATTTCTGTCGTCAATTTATCATTGATTCTCTCGCCGTAATTGAAATTGAGGCGATAGCCATCTGTATTCCATTCTGACGAAATCGTCTTGTTCGGTTTATTCATGCTGCGCAGGTTTGTCGTGATATTGACAATGCCGCCGGCAGCGCCCGAGCCGTATAGAACCGAACCGCCGCCGGGAATGATTTCAATTTTTTCAATCTGCTCAATCGGAACAACATCATAATTTGTGCTTAGCGGATGACTGACAAAGGTGGTGATCGGCGCTCCATCCAGCAAAACCTGGATATTCCTTACCGACTGGTCTGAGCCCTGCCCGCGAATATCAATATCGCCCAAGCCCGTTGCCCCGACGGAAATGCTCGGCACATCTTTTAAAACATCGGAGACCCCCTTATAGCCTTTTTCCCGGATCTCTTCTTTTTTGATGACAATGATTTGTTTAGTATCCCTTAAACGCTCAATCTCCACGTAATCTGGATTTACATATAAATCCTGCAGTTCAATCGTTGTTTCTTCTGCATAGGCCGGCGCCACCGGCCCGCAAAGCCCCGTAACGATGGCTGCCGAAAGAACATAACCTACCATCTTCTTTTTCACAATATACCTCCTGACAGTTTTAAACTTTGTAATATCCCGGTTCGGTTAAACGGATGTTCTGACTTTAATTAATGCAAGAAGGAGGAAGTACGCTTAGCCAGCCCTGTTCGCAGGTGCTGGCACACTCCTTTAATTTATACAATTTTTTCCAAAATAAAAAAGCCCCCTCTCTAAAACTAGTTAGTGAAGGAGCTCCCGGCCCTCAATTATTATTCCTTAATTAATAATACATGAAATTGATAATCATTGTCAATTAAATGTTTAAAAAATTTTACCCCTATCTCTACTGAGGAAAAACATGAGCCGCCTTGTTCCGCGTATAGAGGTATAATACAGCCAGCAACAGCAAAGCCAGCAGCAGGGCCGCCACCGTCAGGGCCACAATGCCGTTCCAGCCATACTTGTCCAGGAACGTCCCGCCCCAGGCGCCGATAATGCTGGCGCCTGTATAATGGAAAAGCAAATACAAGGAGGAAGCGGCGGCCTTATCGCTGCCGGCACACTGTCCCACCCAGCTGCTGACAATAGAATAGCAGCCGAAAAAACCAAACGTGAACACAGCCACCCCGCCAATTTTCCAGGCCAGGCCAGTGCCTAATGAAATCAGGCCGCCTGTTGCCATAATGCAAACAGCCAGCAATAATACCCTGGCCCTGCCGCCAGTAAGGGCCAGACGCCCCAGCCAGGTTGAGCTGAAGGTGCCAACCAGATAGATGACAAAAATCAGACCCACAGCCGTATGACTCAAGTTGTAAGGCGGCGCCATCAGCGGGTAGCCAATATAATTGTAGACGGCAACAAAACTGCCCATTACCAAAAAACCAATCAAATTAAGCAGCAGCAGCGGCGGCTTGCTGACCGTATTCCCCATTACCCTGAGAATTGCCAGCACCGGTCTGGGCCGGGGGGAAAAATTGTGCGAATCGGGCAGTGTAAACCAGAACCACAGCCCGGCGGCCAAACTGATAAAGCCCAGAGTCAGCATGGCACTATGCCAGGAAAAAAAATCGGTCACCGCCCCGACAACCATCCTGCCGGTCAACCCGCCGACAGAATTGCCGCTGATATAAATACCCATCACCAGGCCGCTGGTGACAGGATCAAACTCCTCCCCAATATAAGCCATGGCGATGGCCGGAAAACCGGCCACCATCATTCCCTGTACGGCCCGCAGTACCAGCAGCCAGGTAAAATTGGGACTAAAACCGATAAAGACCTGCAGTACCGCAGTGGCCAGCAGGGAGCTGCCCATAATCACCTTGCGCCCTTTGGCATCAGAAAGCCAGGAGGCAACCAGCATAAAAACCGCCATAAAGCCGGTTGCCAGCGAAACAGACAGACTGGCGGCCGCCGGACTGACCTGAAACTGCTCGGAAAACAGCGGAATGAGCGGCTGCGTACTGTAAAGGCAGGCAAACGTCACAAAGCTGCCGAAAAAAAGGGCGGAAATGGTGTGCCAGGAAATTCGTTTTTTGTCTTGAATGAACTGCATAGTATCGCTCTCCCCAACAGTAACTGAACTTCTGCTCTTATAATAACCGCTCCGCTGCCATCTGTCCAATGCATCATTTTAATAAAATCAATGCATTTTAGATCATAATAACTCGGACGTATGCTGACTGACGACAACGATGGGCTGCGGAAAATAGACCGGCAGTATTCACGGGATTAGGGCTGGCATGGTACCGGCGGCAGTTAGTTGACGCTGCCGGGGAAGCGGGTTATGATAATCCATATATACCCAACAGCCTGTTGACAAAGGTGGGTTACCATTATGGAGTGGCATCAACTGGAATACTTTCTAACCGTTGCTCAGTTGCAGCATTTCACGCAGGCAGCCGAGCAGCTTGCCATCTCCCAGCCGGCTTTAAGCCGTTCTATTGCCAGGCTGGAGGCGGAGCTGGGAGTGCCTTTATTCGAGCGGCGGGGCAAACATATCAGGTTAAATCAGTTTGGCAAAATTTTTTTACAGCACAGTAGCCAGGCCATGCAGGAAATCCGTGCCGCCAAAAGGGAGATCGAAAGCATTATTCACCCCGATCAGGGAACCGTTGCCCTGGCCTTTCTACATTCCCAGGGCGCCCATATTGTGCCTGACCTCCTGGGCCGGTTTCGCGCTGTACACCCCAATATCCGCTTCAGGCTTTATCAGAATCCATCCTACTTATTGCTGGCGCAACTGGAGGCCGGCGAAATCGACCTGTGCCTGTCCACGCCGCCGGGAAGCGGGGAAGATATGGAATGGACCCCATTGTATACAGAAGAACTATTTGTTGCTGTGCCTACTGAGCACCGGCTGGCCGGACGGAAAAGCATTGCCCTGGCCGAAATCGCCGCCGAACCCATTATCACCCTGAAAAGCAATTTCAGCCTGCGGATTTTAACAGATCAGCTGTTCCGGGAAGTACGGCTGACGCCGGAAATCACCTTTGAAGGGGAGGAGATTCCCACTGTCGCCGGCCTGGTGGAAGCCGGACTTGGCGTGGCTGTCATCCCCCGCCTGCCTGGCCTCAGCAACAGCCGGCTGGCCTTTGTGCCGATCTCTTCCCCGCCCAGCTACCGAACCATCGGCCTAGCCTGGATTAAGAGCCGCTATGCCTCCCCGGCCACCCTGAAATTCCGCCAGTTTGTACTCAGTTCGTTTCCGGCCAGCCCGGACCAGCGGTAAACGGCTTCCCTGGCAGGCCCCACACCGCCGGCAGCAAGCTTCGAAGAATGAATTAAGCGGCTCCGGCTCACACAACGGATCGGGAATCTGTCTCTTGCATGCGCGCTTCTGCCATCCTCATGCAATCGCCTCCTTTCGTCATTTCTTTGCTGCCAGCAGTGAGTTCAGCTGTTCCAGCAACCCGCCGCCATTGAGCGATATGCTGCCGATTTTGTCGCAGATCTTTTCTAAGAACTCCAGTTCCTTTAAGCGAAACAGGGTTTGATTCTCATCCATAAGCTTTGCCGTATTCAGCAGGCTGCGGGTTGACGCCGTTTCCTCCCGCCGGGTAATAACGTTGGCCAGGGCTTTTTTCTCGGCAACAAGTACGGTATTTAAAATATCTTTAATCTCACCGGGCAGGATGATATCCTTAACACCGGCAAACAGAAATTCAACCCCGTAGTCCTGTTCCTTGCCCTGTAATGCCCTTAGCACATAAGCGGCTATTTCCTGTTTCATTCTCAACAGGTCGTCCAGCTTAAGGGTGCCCACATACTCACGCAAAACCAGCTGCAACAATAAGTAAAGCTGTTGTTCATAATCCTTGACAGCCATGACTACCTTGACCGCATCGGTAATTTTATACTGGCAGACGAAGTTAAACCGCAACGGCACTTTGTCCTCAGTCATTATCTCCTGGCCGTTAATCTCCATGTCGCGTTTGCGCATATCGACCTTGACAATATCCACCTTGTTCGCGCCAAGCCAGAAATAATGCCGCCCAGGCTCCAACACCTGCTGTATTTTATTATCAAAGAACAGGATGCCCTTCATATAGGGTTCAAGATCATAAACGGCAGCATACTCCCGCAGTTGCGGCCTGGCCAGGAGACTGCGGTCAATAGAGGCGGCCACTTCGGGGGTGCTGATATCCACTATGGTAAATGTGTGTTTCTTGAGCGCATTCCAGAATGCATATTTGCCGGTACGCAAAACCTCCTGAAACTTGTCATCAACAAAATGCAAGGCGATTTGCCTGTCGGCAATGTCGGCAACGGTAAGCTCCTGACACAGCCCGGCATCACTAAGAAACAGGTCCAGATCATAGCCGTCCACATAAAAGGGTCTGGTGATATCCATAATCTCGATTACCGTTTCGGAAAAAGGCATAGCAAAATGCTTGCCCGGCTTCAATACGCCCCGGTAATTGCCGGCTTTGAACACTAACCCCCGTTCATGGTCCCTGATTGTTATTAGCATGACGTGTTCCTCCGTCGTATAGTAAATTTAACTGACCTGCTCTTGCAGGAACCCCCGCAGACTGGTCGACGGGAGGCTGATTAAACCTATTGCTGACTGCACCGGCGGCGAAAAACCGCTTACTGTCAACGCCATGGGCCCAGCCGGCTCATAGGCGATCGTCAGCCCCGCAAAGTCTGAGCCTGCCGCTTTACGGTGCCTGCGGCACAGTAAGCAGGGGATTCCTGAAGCAGGCTGCCGGACAGGCCGTTAGGCCAAAAGGGGATTTGAACCCCATCCCAAAGGGATTGCCATTTAGCTGATGCTGCAACCGCATAGCAAACCGTAGTAACTACGGTGGAGGAGTCGAACCTCCGTATATCAGTTCTTCAAACCGCTCTCCCGGCATACCTCAGGACATAGCCCCAGGCACCGCAAGGCTGGAGATGCCTTAACCTGAGGGGACAAGCGGCCAAGCTAATTGTTCCTGCACAGCACTATCCCTTGACCACGCCGATAGTGCGCAGCTTCTTGACCGGTGTCATCAGGTCAAGCTCGTTGGCGATTACGGTATCAATATCCTTATAGGCAAAGCGTGATTCCTCCGCCACATCCGCCTTGTTGTTCTTGCCCAGAACAACACCGCAGCTTTTTAGGTCTGTCATAACCGCTTCGACCGGGAAGGTTCCCTTCGCCTGCGTGCGCGACATCAGCCGCCCGGCCCCGTGGGAACAGGAATGGAAGCTTTCGGCGTTGCCATGGCCTTCCACCAGGTAGCTAAAGGACCCCATGGCCCCGGGAACAATGCCGGTATCGCCGGTTCTGGCCCGGATAGCCCCTTTCCGGTGGACCCAGACATTTTTTCCGTAGTGGTTTTCCAGCGCGGCATAGTTATGGTGGCAGTTGATATAATTGGCATACTCGGGCCGGGAGCCGGTAAACCGGCTGACCCATTTATCAACAATAGCGGTCACGGCCGCCAGCATCTGCTCCCGGTTTTCCTGGGCGAAGGCCAGCGCCAGCTGCATCCAGCCGATATACGCCGCCCCTTCCCTGCTGTCCACCGGCAAAAACGCCAGCTGGTATTCAGGCGGGACAGACGCAAACCACTTTTTGTTATGCTCTTTGGCCTCATTATGGAAAAAACGGCAGATTTGGTGGCCGAGATGCCTGCTGCCGGAATGCAGCATAATGCCAGTCAGGCCGTTTTCGTCTTCCTGCAGCTCGATAAAATGATTGCCGCCGCCAAGGGTGCCGACCTGATAATACCCGGACTCGATTTCCGGCAGCAGCTTGGCCGCATAAGTATAACGGTCCTGATTGGCCAGAGCCTCGTCAATAACCCGGGAAGCCTGCCGCTGCTTGTGATGCTTAAAGCCTACCGGGATATTGCGCAGGATATCGCCGATAATCCCCTGCAGCATCGAGCCGTTGGCCGTATTGGTGTGTTTAAGCAGGTCTGCGGCCACATTCGTCTGGATATAGGCCATCCCGCAGCCGATATCGACCCCCACTGCGTTGGGGATAACCACACCGTCGGCAGCAATTACACCGCCGATCGGCATTCCCTTGCCCATATGGGTGTCAGGCATAAGGGCCACCCATTTATGGATAAACGGCAGATTAGACAAGTTTACCGCCTGCTGGAGACAGCCCTCTTCCAGGCAGTCGGTCGCCTGCAGCCAGACCTTTATCGGGTGCCGGTTCTGTTCTTTATCATAAATTACATACATACAATCATCTCCCTGGGTATAATTTACCAGTTTAGGTAGCCGCCATCATTAAAAAAAGTTTGCGAACTGGCCCGCATTGACAAAGAGTGCAGGTTTGCTATGATAAAAACAGGACAGACAAGGGGGATGCTATGGCCGGATTTACAGAGTTAATAAAAAACTTCAATAAAATCAGGGATTATGCCCGGGATTTTTTAGTGTACGGCTACAAATGCCGCACTGACTATACCCGTAAAAGCGGCCGGAGTTATGATAATGAGCGGCGCCGGATCGAAAGTTATCTCGCCGGTTATATTCGCTGGGAAACCAGTGCCCGCGGCAAACATCTGTTCATCAGCACCGACAGCGGCGACCTGTCGCAAAATCCGCTGTTTTCCGTATGGGAAACAAAGTCGTTTACCGCCAATGACTGCCTGCTGCATTTCTGCCTGTTTGCCATCCTGACAAAGCAGCCGGGGCTAACCGCCCAGGCCGCCGCCGATGCCCTCTGCCGCGAGTATCTGTCCTGCTTTGACGAGTATCCAATGCCTGATACCATGACGGTCCGCAATAAACTAAACGAATACGCGGCGGCAGGCTTTTTTCAGAAACAAAAAAACGGCAAAACCCTCGGCTATTTCCTCAATGCCAGCCCCTTTAATCAGGCTCTGCCTGAGTTGCTGCACAGACTGCAGACGCCTGTCCATTTTTTCGAAAATATTACACCGGCCGGTGTGCTGGGGTATTTTATCCGCCGCGACTGCGGTCATAGCCCAGGGCTCTTTTCCTTCCGCCACCTGTTTACCTTCCACACCCTTGATGACGGCGTGCTGCTGCAGCTCTTAGCGGCCATTCAGGAGCAAAAGTCTGTCCAGATTGCCACCGGCAGCAACCGGTCGAAACATCCCGGCCGCCAGACAATTGTACCGCTGAAAATAGCGGTTAACGTCAAGCACGGACGCCGCTATCTGCTGGCCTATAACAACCGGACCCGCAACTTCTTCTCCTTCCGCCTGGACTACCTCAGCGATATCAAAGTACTGGCAGCCTGCGCCGACTTCCCGGAACGGCTGGCAGAACTGGAACACAGGCTGCGCCGGACCTGGGGCGTATTCCTGGGCCGGAAAAACCAGGTTGAACAACTGACAATGGTACTGTTTATTGACGAAGACACAGAGGCTTATGTTCTGACCCGGCTGAGGCGCGAGGGCAAACACGGCAGTGTGGAAAAACTGGCGGCCAATACCTTTTCCTATCATATCGAGGTTACCGACACGCAGGAAATGGTCCCCTGGCTGCGGACGTTTATCGGGCGGATTATCTCGCTGACCGGCTCAAACCGGCCGGTTATCCAGCAGTTTATCGACGATATACAGCGCATGGACAACATGTACCGGAACGGAGGAAACGATGGACCTGTTTAGTGAAATTCACAGCCGCTACTTTTACATCATCAACCAGGTCTTGCAAGCGGCCGCCGTCCGCCGCCTAACCACCGGCGACATTGCCGCCCTGGTGGCTGCGCTCGGCTTTGCCGAAACCCCGTTGACCCTTACCCCGCGCCTGCTCCATACCGGCCGGGAAGGCTACTGCTTACTGCAACGCAAGCCTGATGGCTCTTGGCAGCCGGTCGCCCCCAGCCTGCCGCCGCTGCTGACAACACTGCAGAAACGCTGGCTGAAGACGATAATCGTCGATAAACGGTTTACTCTTTTTGCCACGGCGGCAGACCTGGACCGATACCGGTCCCTGCTGGCCGGGGTCGAACCGCTCTACCGGCCGGAGCAGCTCCTGCCTGTTGACATGGCCAATGACGGCGATGCTTATGACAGCCCGGAATACCGGGCCCTGTTTTCAACAATCCTGGCAGCCCTCCAGGCCGGACGGGTACTGCTGATCACCTATGAAAGCGGCAAAGGCAACCGCCTGTCGGCCTATTTCGCCCCTTATAAGCTGGAATATTCCCTGAAGGACGATAAGTTCAGGCTGGTTGGCGTCAGAATCCGCCAGAAAAAACTGCGGCGTCTTTACAAGTTAAACCTGGCCCGCATAACCGCGGCGGCCATGATGGACTGGCAGGCCCCGGCCGGCCTGGCCGGGCACATCCAAAGCCTGCGCATGCCCCAGCCGGTGGAGATCGCCATCACCAATGAGCGCAACGGCTTTGAGCGCATTTTTACCCAATTATCCAACTTTGAACGCAGCTCGGAATATGACGAAACCACTAAAACCTGTTATATGAAGATTTATTATTATGAAGTGGATGAAATGGAACTGTTGATTACCCTGCTTTCCTTTGGCCCGGTGATCCGGGTGCTGGGGCCGGAGGACTTCCGCCGGCAGCTGGCCGGGCGCATAGCCTGCCAGCGGCAAAGATTCGCCGCAGCGACGGACAATCAGGACAATAAGGACAAAAAAAACACGATATCCATCGTGCCGGACAATATAACAAAGGAGCATGCCGAATGAACTTTTACTGTGCGGACTGCGGTCAGGAGTATCCGCTGGACGGCCTCGATTACCAGTGCCGGTGCGGCGGCCTTTTCAGCCTGAAAAAAGCAGCAGGGGAAACGGTCAGGACGACTGTTTCCTTGGGGGAAATGCCCACCCCTGTGCTGAGAAGGAAACTGCTGCATACGGAAGTGTACCTGAAGCTGGATTATCTGCAGCCAACCGGCTCTTTTAAGGATCGCGGCGCCTTTGCGCTGATTAACAAACTCCTGGAACTCGGTATCCGGGAGGTGGTGGAGGACTCTTCCGGCAACGCCGGGGCCGCTATCGCCGGCTACTGTGCCGCCGCCGGCATCAAGTGCAGCATTTACCTGCCGGCAGACACCTCGCCCGGAAAAATTAAACAGGCCGCGGCCTATAAAGCCAATATTGTCAAAGTTCCCGGCACCCGTGACGATACGGCCCGGGCAATTTTGCAAGCCGCCCAGACCGCTTACTATGCCTCCCATGTATATAATCCGCTGTTTTTCGAGGGAACGAAATCCCTGGCCTACGAAATTTGGGAGCAGATCGGGGTGCCTGATTACATCTTTGTGCCGGCCGGCAATGGTACGATGCTGCTCGGCGCCTATATCGGCTTCAAGGAGCTGGGCAGGCTGCCCCGGATTATCGCCGTGCAGAGCCGGAACTGCGCCCCGGTCGCCAGCCGCTTCCATGGCCGTCCGGCCGGAGACTTCGCGCCGACGGTGGCGGAGGGCATTGCCATCCGGGAACCCCGGCGCCTGCACGAAATGATCGCGGCCGTGCAGGACAGCAACGGCGATTTTGTTGCCGTCGGGGATGAGCAGGTGCTGGCAGCCCAGGCCATGCTGGGCGCCATGGGGATCTATGTCGAGCCTACGGCCGGCGTCGCCGTCGCCGGTATGCTCCAGTACTTTGCAACAGGGTATGATAAAAACCTAAAAATCGTCGTCCCTTTAACAGGCAGCGGCTTAAAAAAGTAGGTGCCGCCACAGGCCTGGCTCAGGCTTTCCACACCCGTGTCGCCGCCAGGCCTGTTATGCGGGCCAGCTGACGGATTTTTGTGCCTTTCACCGCTTTCAGGCCCCGCAGGATTGCCGCCTGCTGTTCCCTGGTCTGCCGGGCGACCTGGCTAGGTTCAAGGCCGAATTGCTGTCTAATCATATTGCGTACAGCATCGTCACTCACACTGATTTTGCTGGTAGGAAGCTCAAGACAGCTGTCGCTGTTGGCGGTGTTGGAAAACTGCACAAAGCGCGCAATCGCCATGGCGGTCTTGTCGGCAAACATAGCCAGGGCATATTCCCGGTCCACGAACTGCTTATCGCCAATATACTCATGATAACTGCTCCAGCGGTAGTCAGCCGCATCACTGACGAGGCTGGCCTGGACCGGATTCTGCTGGATATACCGCAAAACCGTCAGAAAATAGCTGTCGGTTTCTACAGGCTCACTCTTAAACCGTTCCTGAAATAAGTGGCCGCACCGGTCATGGCGGCCGTTATACCAGATCACATAGCTGGAACTCAGCCGCTGGACCATCCGCCCCAGAGGCTCCCGGCCTTCCTGCAGGAGAATATGGATGTGATTATCCATCAGACAATAGGCAAAAATCCGGCAATGGCTGATTTCCTTGTATTTTACGAGCACTTCCAGGAATTTCAGCCGGTCTGCGTCGTCCTCAAACAGACTCTGCCGGTTAATCCCCCGCAACAAAATATGATAGATGCCGCTGTTGCTTTTCGCTCTTGGCTTTCTGGCCATAACCCTCACCTCTGGCCAAATTATACCACGGCCGGTGAGTCAAAACAATTCCCTGTCCCCGTGTTTTTAACCCCAATTCCCGTCCCTTCCAGAATTTAAAAACAGGATTTTATGGCGAAAAGGTCGAACTACCTAATTAAAACCAAATTTGATAGACAACTGGGGGGACTGGTGATGACGCTTTATCTCCGCCGGATCACAGGCCTCCTGATCTGTTTTGTCATTATGATCAATATGTACGGCTTGCCGCTGGCGGCGGCCGCGATCATCAGCACAAATCAGGAGATATCGATCGGCGCGAAGGTTGCCGAGCAGTTGGAAAAAAAGCACGGGCTGGTTGATGACCCCGCCCTGCAGGCCCGGGTAGCCCAAATCGGCGCCAGACTGGTTGCCGTATCGGACCGTAAAGACTTAACCTATTCTTTTAAAGTACTTAACTCCAAAGACGTGAACGCACTGGCGGCGCCGGGAGGCTTTGTTTACATATTCAAGGGTCTGGTGGATTATATGCCTTCCGATGAAGAACTAGCCGGGGTCATTGGCCATGAAATCGGCCATATCGTCAGGCGTCACAGTGTAAAACAGATTGAAAAATCCCTGGCCGTCAGTGTGTTATTCGGGGTCGCCTTTGGCGACCGCGGGGCGTTATTGCAAAACCTGGGGCAAAATGCCATCATGGCCGGGTACAGCCGCAAAGACGAGCGGGAAGCCGACCAGCAGGGCTTTAAGCATGTCCATCTGGCGGGCTATAACCCCTACAGCATGCTGCTCACCCTGGAAAAACTCGATGATTTGCCTAATAAAGGCTCCTACGGACTGTTCTCCTCCCATCCTGATCCCGGGGACCGGGTGAAGCTGGTCCAAAAATACATGAAGGATGCCAGAATCACCCCGCAGGTGACCACAGACGGCAAAAAAGCCGAAGTGGTCGATAACGGCTGGCGGCTGCCGGCCTTCACAGTCAGCCTGAACGGGTATAAGCCGCTTTACCGTGCTTACTTTACAGCCGGCGCCCTGTACCTGGCGGCAGCCGATCCGGGCTTTAGCAGCAGCCGTTTTACGGTTACCCACACCGCTGCCGGGGCTGTCATCTATTACAAAAACCAAAAAATCACCACCCTCAGCCACGAGGACGCAGCCGCCCGCGGCCTGACGCTGAATGAACTGACGAATGAGTTTATCGGCAGGCTGAAGGAATGGGCGCCCAAACGCCAGAAAGCCGGCTGACAACAGCCTGTTCGTATTAACGGTTGCAAGTCCCCTGCCGGTTGTCTGTTTTGAGCCGGCAGGGGACTATTGTAAATATTGGGGGCTAGGGGTCTGCGGTTCCGCCTATGCCACGGTAATCTTCCAGGGCTTTTTCCGCGGGCTGGGCAGGATGGACATTACGCTGTATGCCACCCTTTGCAGATTCCGGTCCGGATCCATCTCGCCTATCTGCTGGTGGAGAAGTATGGCCTGTCTGCGGTTGCCGTTGGCGTTGCCTTAGGCTGGATTTGCATGATTGGGTATGAGGCTTATGAATACCGCCGGTATCTGGCGCCAAGCCGGGAAGGGAGCAGGTAAAATGAAGTCAGTGTACTTAACGAAAGAGGCTTGCTGCGGCTGCAGCGCCTGCCGCAGCGTCTGCGGCCGCCAGGCCATCACCATGAAGCCGGACGCAGAAGGGTTTCTATATCCGGCAATCGACCAGGCCCGCTGTATCGACTGTGGCCGCTGTACGCAAAGCTGCCCGCTGCTGCAGGCAGGCCATTACAAAGCCGGGGGGATACCCCGCTTTTACGCGGCCCGGCATAAATCCCCGGCGGTGTTGTGGCAATCGACGTCCGGCGGGGCCTTTACCGCTATTGCCGATGCAATTCTGCGGCAGCAGGGCGTTATTTACGGCGCCGATTTTGACGAGGATTTCCGGGTTCTGCACCGGCGGGCGGAAACGCCCGCGCAGCGGGACCGGCTGCGGATCTCAAAGTATGTGCAGAGCGACCTGGGCGATACCTATGCGCAAATCAAGGCTGACCTGCGCCAGGGGCGCAGGGTGCTTTTTACCGGCACCCCCTGCCAGGCTGCGGGCTTGCGCGGCTTTCTGGGTCCATCACCGCTTACGGAGAATTTGTATATTTGCGATTTAATCTGCCACAGTATTCCCAGCCCGTTAATCTGGGAAGAATATAAGCGGTTGCTGGAACGGGAAAAAAGCGGCAAGCTCACAAGTGTGCAATTCCGTTCAAAGAAAGACGGCTGGAGCCGGGCCAACAGCAATAAGGGGTTGCTGTTTACGACAGACAACAGCCCGGCAGTATATGAGGACGACCGGTTTCACCAGTTGTTCATAAACGTGGGCACTATCGCCCGCCCTTCCTGCTCGCAGTGCCGGTTTACCGATATCCACCGTGCTGCCGATTTGACGATTGCCGATTATTTCGGCATCGAGAAATACAGCCCGGAATGGTTTGACCCCTTGGGGGTGTCGGTGATTTTGGTAAACTCGCCGCAAGGGGCAGCCCTGTTTGCGCAGTGCCGGCAAGACCTGCATACGGAAGAGCGGCCCCAGGAAGAAACACTGAACGAACAAAAACGTCTGCGCGAACCCGCCCCCTTGCCGGCAAACCGCAGCCTGTTTTGGGAGGATTACCGGCGCTTCGGCTTTGCATACGTTATTGGGAATCGGGAATAACAAGTTCGTGCGCCATCTGCTTGCACTCATTCTGCCGCCAACAGCCAACGCTACACACTCTGCTTCGCTGGAGGGAAAACCAATGCGTGCCTGCAGCTTTGTCTGTATTGTCTTCGTAGTGTTTATACTTATCGATCAGTGCTATAGCGGCCTTAACTGGGAACGGCTCTTTATCGGCGGCTTTGTTGGCACTGCCATCTGGACAGACTGCAGCCGCTGGCTGCGGTATAAGCTGAAAAAAATGAAAGGCTAAATAAACACCGCCCGCCCCGGAGGACAGGCGGCAAGATTTATTTCTTCTGCGTGTTGATCTGCTCTATAATCCCGGACTCTGCTAACGTCTGTTTGAGCCGCTCGCTATCAGCCAACCATTTTGCTGCTGACTCTTGAGGCCCCAGATATTCGACCTTGTTGCCGACCTTCTCCATATTCGCCCTAAACTCAGGGTCATTGATAATAGCCTTTACCCCTTCTGCCAGCTTATTCTTAACCGCAACCGGCGTTTCTTTGGGAACGGCGATGCCATGCCAATTATCGATAGCAATGTCAATGCCCAGTTCTTTAAAAGTCGGCACATCAGCAAACACGGGGTCAGCCATGCGGTGTTCACTGGTTATGGCTAAAATTTTTACCGTGCCGTTTTTTACATGCTCTTTGATGGGTACCGGACTAACAAAAATAAGCTGAATATGACCGCCTAATAATGCCGGTATCGTCTCACCCGCACCGGAGAAAGGAACCTGCTCAATTTTTATACCCGCAGCTTGATTAAGCATCTCGCATAGAACATGAGCAAATGAACCGGTGCCTACATTACCAAATTTCAATTGGCCTGGCTGCTTGCGGGCATATTCAGTCAGGTCGTTTAGCGTTTGCCAGGGTTGACCGGCTTGTACCGCCAACAGCAGCGGCACGGCTGTTATCTGCGCAATCGGGCTTAAGGCAGTTGAATAATTGTATTTGCCTGTGCCGTAAAGCGATAGCAATAAGAGTTCATTTGAAGTTGCACCGGCGGTGTAGCCATCAGCCGGCGCGGCCGCTACCTCATTCCAGCCAAGGGCGCCGGCACTGCCGGGCTTATTAATAATGGTTAAGGGTTGTCCTAAATGCTGAACCGCGTATTTCTCCAATGACCGTGCCGTCAGGTCCAAACCGCCCCCGGCGTTGTAGGGAACAATTACCGTAATCGGCTTCTCGGGATATTTTTGATTTTTTACAGGTATCGCTACCTCTTCCACCGCGCTGCAGCCGCCAGCGATGATGGCAATAATCAAAAATGAGACGGCTAGAAAGACCATTACTCTTTTCCGCACTACACGCTTACCCCCTTGTTTGCAAAATATGACTGCCTTTCACAATTGCAGGCAAATTATTAACTAAATTATATGATAATTTATTTGTAATAAAATGTCATTTGCAGCAAGAAAATAAAAAATTGCCTGCTGTAATGCAGGCAGTAATTACCAAAAACAACCCCCTGTTCCCCTGTTTACACTGCAAAGTTATTCAGATTCATCAAAATACTTCTGTCTATTTTTATCAAAGTTATATAAATTCCTTACTATCATTTTCATTTCTTCAGTAATTTCCCCGGGCAGTTCTTCATAGGCGATAATGTTTCTAAATAGGGCATAGGGCAAAACCTCAATTGGTTTTAGTATAGTATAGCGCTTATAAAGTTCTCTGGCCGCGCCGTTATGAAATTTATGAATTGCTTGTTCTAAATCCCAAACATCTATTTGTTTATCCTGCCATTGTTTAAATTGATCTGCCAATTTTTTCATTTCCTGTTGCAATTCCCGCTCATACGCTTGATTAGCCAGCTCCCTTAGTTTCTTAGCCACTGCTTTCGAGTATCGCATAGAACGGCCTCCTTCAATATCTTTATAATACCACCAGAGTCTTCCCTTCCTCTATAATGTGTTCGTTGCCCTACAAGTAATGGCTGACGTGCATAAGCACTGGCAAAATTTTAATACATCTAATGTATTCGTTGCCCCAAGAGATATACTGGCTTCTTCAAAACAGTAATATCTCCATAATCCAGCATGTGCAAGGGTTTTCTTAGTTTGTCCAAGTGCAGCCGATCATGTTGCAGATAGAGTAAAAAAGTCTTTTTAAGCCGCTGTTTATTAAGGTTTTCGTCGGCCTTACCGGCAAGTCCTGCCTGGAAAAACCAATAAAAAAAGAGCAGTCCCTAAAACTACTCTTTTTACATTAGGCCATTATTTCGGCATCCGCCCGTTATTCCCTATGATTTCTTTTCTGCCTCCGCCTGCAGATCACCCGAATCTTGCCGAAAAATTTCTCGTTTTTCTTTAGCCCATTCCTTGCTAGTTTGAATCACGGCATCACATTGCAAATCCCGGGCGCGTTGCTCAAGGTATTCCCAGTCAATACGGTCATAGTTTCCCACCATAATATATTTTACCCATTCATCCGGGTCGTTCCAAAACCTAATTCCTGAAGCACGGTCTATTAATATATCTTCCACACTGATAATATTGACACTTGTTCCATCCGGGCCAATAACCTTCTGTACCCGCTCCCAACTGCCATCCAGCGGGCCTTTCGGGAATTCGACTACCACCTGTTGATACTCGGGTAAGTACCATGTACCGGAGTCATTTTTAAAGCCTAGTCCTGTCATTACCTCACCGATATGATCAGGCTTAGTCACAACAAAATCAATATCACGGGTTAAATAATTGGCCACAGTATAGAACTCCACTGCCGAGCCCCCCACCAATACTGCCTGTGTGCCTTTCTGCTCCAATTCAGTAGCAATAATAGCGGCAACGCGCATTTGCCGCTTTAAGGGATCTTCTATTTGCGCCGCCAGGACTATTTTTGCACGGCTGTCCATAGCATTCGATACCCTCCTGAATTTTTTTGAATATAGCCTTCTTCTTCCGCTTTTTTAACCGAATAGTACACTGACCGAGCTAAAGCCGTAGCTTCCTCCTCAGAACGTCTGCCGGCCGGACGTTTATTTTTTTTCGGCCGCAGTGAGGGAGGAATTTGGTTAAACCGCTTACGTGTTTCCTGAATGGCAATGTCCAAACTTATTGGTTTTTTTATCATACCGGACCTCCTTCCCGGGTGTTTACGAGAATAAATAATTGTTCGTAATTTAATACATTTTTTCCTTCTAAACCTGTTCTTAAAATAAAAGAATCCGCCAAAGCGGCTGTTTTAATTCCCCAAAAAACGGCAGAATTATGGGGCAAGGTTACTGTTCGGCAAATCACTATTCTACCTATACTACTCTTTATTACAGCTTATATTTATCGTAACCAAATTTAGGTAAAAATACATCCAATGTGTTCGTTGCCCTTTGATGCAAGGTCAATCGGCTGGAATATTTTCAAATTTCAATACATCTCATGTGTTCGTTGCCCCTGGTATCCGATATCAAAAAACGCGGCGTAATGATATTTCAATACATCTCATGTGTTCGTTGCCCCAAGGGAAATACTGACTTCTTCAAAACAGCACAATCTCACAAACCCGGCCTATGCAAGGGTTCTCTTACTATTTTTCCAAGCGCAGCCGGTCATAATGCAAACTGGGCACACAAGGGGCATCAAGCCGCTGTCTATCAGGCTTTCGCCAGGTTCGCCGTCAAGTCCTGCCTGGAAAAACGAAGAATCTGCCGAGCCTTCCCGTTTACCTAACCGTAACCGTAAACAAGGCGCAGTATTCATCAATAAGCCCGGCTGCCCGGACCGGGTTGAAGATGCCGCAGCGGCAGGGCTTGGCCAGCTCGATGCCGGCCGCGGCTGCGGTCATTTCGCCTTTTTAACCGGGCCGATCAACCGGCGGACCAGGCCCTGGGCCACCATGGCATGGCCGCACATTGTCGTGATCTGGGCAATCTCCTCTTCCGGCATTTGCTCCGTTTTGCCCAGAACGCCCAGGGAGTGCTCCACAGCATGGGGCTGAATCCCGGCCTGGTCGCAGCAGGCGAACAGTCTAACTAAGGTTATATGGGTTAAATTCAATTACTCGGTCATTTAGATCCTCATTTTCTAAAGTTCTGTAAAACTCTTCAAAAATTCGTTTTTGCTCCTCAGTAGCCTCTTTCTTCAAGACTCTTTTCCCTTGTGCCCGATCCCAATAAGTACAACCATACAATTCATCCGGAAATTTAACCATTGAAAAATACTCCCCCATTCTCCTTCTAGTAAGTTTATCACTTCCTGGGCCAACGGTCTTAGATCTTTCTCAGATCTGGCTTCAGCAAGAAACTCAGCGGAATTTTTTACACTGTATTCGCTTAAATTATCTCTTATTATATTTACCTCGTCTTCTAGCCCAAGATTTTTCAACGCTCTGAGTTTAATTCTTGTTTCAATTCCTTATAGGCAGCCTAAAAACCCATCGTCACCGCCTAGAGCCGGCCTTTTATAGTCAGTTCTCTAAAATCATATGCGGTCTTGCCGGCCGCCAAACCTTTATTACCCGCTAAGTTTTTGTCGCCGCTCGCCAGGCATTGTTACGCTACTGCTGATCGACGACAAACTTTCCGGCCGGCAGGGCTTAGAGCAGCGTTGTGGTTATTTTTGGATTTTTTTCGACTTTACTCCTGCAAATCCTGCAAAAAAATAAAAACTCCCGAACTATTCGCATATCTACGGCTCATCGTTCCTCCCCGCTCCCGGAAAAACCCCGGTCGGCTGGCCGGTCTCTACTTGCAAATTCCCGCAGACAAGCTATAATTAGAAATAGGTGGAATTCAAAAGTCGCCGTGACCTGAAAGTGCGGCAACACTTCCAGGCCCGCGCAAGGTGAAACGAGCACCTACACGTAACGCCAAGCTGTCCACGACGACATGTCTATTATACACCGGGCCTTCGCCGCTGCACAAGCGGGAGCGCGCGGCGATAAAGGCTGTGTCTGTGGCCGCCGGCCGGGCTGTGAGTGCGACTCAACGCAGCAACACATTGCTTCTCTCCTCGCTAGCCATGAGCGGCGGCAGCCAGCCTGACCGCCAGGCCTGACCAGCTTTGCGGTCCGGCTTATTGGGTATTGAGGCTTTAGCAACGATCGACGCCAAGCGCATGTGTAGGGTAACAACCTCGCATGCGCTTTTGATTTCCCCTGTAAAAGCTGGCGCGGCAGGACTGACCGGCAGCAGCCTTACTATAGGGCTACAGGCAAACCGTCGAGGATGCCAGCAACGCCCTGGACCGGCTGCTGGCACTGGCCCGCAGGCTGAAGGCCCAGCATCCGGAAATGCTCGGTTTGGTCATGGATTTCGAGTCTTGGGCCGGGCTGGAGTCCGGGAAGGCGGCGGAAATCGCCTACAGACAGGGGCTGCGGGACAGCATCCAGCTCCGCCAGGAGTTTATGGCCTATCTCCAGCAGCAATAGGATCAAGCGCAGCGGCGCCGGCAGGCCGTCGCGCCGGAAACCCCGCCAATAAAATGTAGCGGGCAAAAAATTGCCCGCTACATTTTATTGGCCTGTACTTCCCGCTAACCCCTGTTTGGGCTTAATACACGAATTGCCATTAAGTTATTATTTTTTTTGGGCTTTAATCTGCTCTATTATCCCGCTTTCTTGCAATGTTTTCTGCAGCTTCTGGCTATCGGCAATCCATTTATCTGTCGACTCCTGGGGGCCTAAATATTCGACCTGATTGCCAACCTGCTCCATATTCTCCTGAAATTCAGGGTCATCTATGATAGCCTTTAACCCTGCTGCCAGCTTATTTTTTATCGCAACCGGCGTCTCTTTGGGAACGGCGATTCCATGCCAGTTATTCACAGTGATGTCAAAACCTTGTTCCTTAAAAGTCGGCACATGGGCAAACACCGGGTCTGCGATGCGGTGTTCACCCGTTACAGCCAAGATTCTTACCGTACCATTTTTTACATGCTCCTTGATGGAGACGGGATTAACCAAGATAAGTTGAACATGACCGCCTAATAATGCGGGCACCGTCTCACCCCCGCCGGAAAAAGGCACTTGCGCAATATTAATTCCAGCCTCACGATTAAGCATTTCCACAAGTATATGGGGAAAGGAACCCATGCCTACATTCCCAAACTTTAATTGGCCCGGCTGCTTTTGGGCCGATTCAACCAAGTCCGGCAGCGTATGCCAGGGTTGATCGGCCTGTACTGCCAGCAACAGGGGGACTGACGTTACCTGGGCTATCGGGCCTAGTGCAGTTAAGTAATAGTACTTGCTTGACTCATAAAGCGATGATAATACGATATCAATGGCCACTATCCCCATAGTATATCCATCTGGGTTTGATTCCGCCAATTGGTTCCATCCAATTGCGCCTGCTCCACCGGGCTTATTAGTAATGACCAAGGGTTGCCCCAAATGCTTAAGCGCGAATTTTTCCAGTGACCGTGCTGTCAAATCCATACCGCCGCCAGCGCTGGCGGCAACGATTACAGTAATAGGCTTCTCGGGATATTTTTGGACAGGTATTGCTACGTTTTCCACCTCGCCACAACCCCCTACTATGCCAGAAATCACCCAAAATGCTGCTGCCAGTGAGACCAATACTCTTTTCCGCACGCCGCGCTTACCTCCCCGTTCTGCAAAATACTACAATGCAGACAATCATTACCTAAATTATATAAGAATTTCCATGTCATAAATTGTCATTTAGGGCAGGAAACAAAAACTGTCTGCTCAATTGCAGACAGTTTAAAAATAATGGGACAGGTCCCTTGTCCCAGCGCTTAAACTAACTTGAATTGATCCAGAACCGAGAAGACAGCCATTGCAATTAGGAAGATGCCTGATAATGCTACACAAACTACAACCCAGGAAGACATCCTGTATTCAGGCGGCAATACTTTGCGTTCAGCATAAATCTGTGCTAAGCACCAAAGCCCGCAAGACAATGCCCCGCCAAGGATTGAGCCGACCATTACAATTGTGACCACATTGAAACCTGCCCAATTATAGGCTAAACCACCAAGGCTCATATAGATCCAGACATATTTGGCGACACCGGTCTTGCCTTTCTCTCGTACCCAGCTGGAGGCGGGTCTGAAGGCTTCGTAGACGGTTGACGGGTATAGCTCATAAATGCTGGAGAGAACTCCCCATAATGCACACCATACTGCCAGCCAGTACAGGTAAACAAGTCCGGGGTGAATAACCGTAAGGAAGGCACTTTGATGTTCAAGCAGTTTCATGCCGGAAGGTATGAGCTGCTGCGTATGCAGCACTGCTGAACCGAGAGCTGTGAAAACCACAGTAATTAAGAGTAATGTACCAAAACTGACAATAGTATCAATTTGTGCGGCCTTAAGCCAGGTTTTGGCTTTGGCAATTTCTCCTTTGGATGTAGGCAAGGGGAACTGGCCCTCAATAATGTGGAGCTTCTCTTCAATCTCTTTTTGATTAGGCAAACCCATTGCGCCCCAGCCTTTGTTACGATACAACCCGACATAACCTATGTAATCATAAGTGCCACCACCTATGGCACCCACATATGCCACCATTTCCATACCAATGCTGCGACTGGCGATTTCTGGGTATTTGGTGGCTACCCATGGCTCATAAGTCGGCATGTTGGGAATAAGGCCAAGCAGAAGTTGACCCCAGTCAGGGTTAACGGCAAAAAGAGCTACAAATGATGTAATCACTTTGGCAATTACAATGTAGGTCTGTGTTGTCTCAACATGCTGGTAGGTACCTGATGCCACGATGGCAAGAGTTCCCACGATATAGATTGTTGCCCATATCGGAACAGATAATGCCCCGTTCGTGAGGTACATCATCATATTGGCAAGTAAATTAGCTACTCCGCCAACCCAGGAAGGCATACTTAGTACCGCTAATACACCCAGTAAGATAGGAAACCAGTTTTTGGGACCGGGGAAAATATGGCCCCAGCGGGTGATGGGATGCTCACTTGTTAAAACAATATAACGGGTACCGGTGTAACTCATAAAGCCTTTGGAAAGAGCACCTAATAATAGGCACCAAAGAATGCTATAACCAAATATTGCAGCTCCGCGGGGGGCAAAGAATACTTCACCCGAGCCGACAGTTGCTGAAGCAAGTATAATACCAGGCCCAAGGAATCCTAATAGCCCTTTCCAGCCTAATAATAGCCTTTTGTCAGGTTCAGGATAACTAAACAAAGCTTCTTTGGGTTCATTATCTGATGCAGGAGTCACAGGATTTGCAGGTCTTGGGTTAATAACAATTTTAGTGTCGGGCATAATTACACCTCCAATTTTTTTAAAACTAATGACTTAGTGCTGACGCCTCAGCCTTTTCCCCTCCTCTCTCCTCTCCATCATTGATGGGGATGTCACAATCAGATGTACAGCCTGGTGGCATCTGAAGAGTGCATATGTGGAATAGCAGGCAAGTCCTATGGGAAGTATGACTACTATACTTCGGGCATAAATGAGCAAGCAAAGGGAAAGGACCCACCCAAAAACTGCTATCCATTTCCAGCTATTCAATAGCTTTCTATAGTAACCAAGCATATGTAAAAGTTCTTCTTTAGTCTCCGCAGAGCTGGATACTGGCCGTGAGCTCATAGCAGGATCTTGGGGGAAGTGCGGTTTTTTTGATAATAATTTTCGAAGATAATACAGGCAAAGCAAAAAGAACAAGGGTGCAAAAACAACATTTTTCTCCAGGACTGCCATGGCTGTAAGTGTTGCAAAACCTGTAATTGCAATACTGCGTGCAACAATCTGCCCCTGCGGTTGTCCTTTTAAGCGTTCACTAATAGTTTTAAAAATCATACCGTCATTCCTCCAAAGTTATTTATATACATATATAAGAACATTGTTCATATATTAGAACAATAATTTTTCCTCCCTATCGGAGGAAAAGTTATTTAATATAACGGACTCCACGGAGTAATGAAAAATCCCTTACTATAATTATAATATTTTTAATTATTTGATAATATTAAATTAATACAAAAATGCGAAAAATGCAAGCAGTATTTTTGGTTAATAGTGTAAATATAAAAAAAGAGTAAGGCAATAAGTGCATTCTTCCGTATGGAAGCTATTCTTAATGTTACTGCCAACGCATCCTGTCCGGCAAAAGCTGGTGAATAATGTCCCTACATTGCCGGATATTATGCCGGAAAAGCCCCCGTACGGGGGCTTTTGCAAATTAAGCAAAACTTCGCTTTGGATTACGAGTTTAATCATGTGGTCATCAATAATGCGGCGCCCATTTAGTGATCGCCTCCACCTCCTCCAGCAAGAGGGAAATACAGGGGTTGGTATTGCCTTTCTTCCAGATGGCGATTACATTGGCGTAGCTGTCCGGATCATCCTCCTCCCCTGCCAGGTGGATATAGCTGAGTCCTTCTTTCGCTTTGTTCTCTAAAATAATGCGCGGATAAATTGCCACCCCACTGCCGGCTTCCACATGCAGCAGCATCAGGTCCACCCGGTGGGTAATTTTAATCTTTGGCGTTATGCCTAAGCGGCGCGAACAGATGCGAATAAGGTGGTCCCGGCTGCGCCCGCCGGATTCAAAATAAAAGGTTTCCCGGTCCAGATTAAAAAACTTTAACTGCCTTTCACTGATCGCATTGTATTCCGGCAAGGCCAGGTAAAAGGTATCTGTATAGATCTGCTTGCAGTTTAGCTCCTCGAATTTGTCCAAAGGGGAAGCCATGGTAAACCCAATGTCCAAATGATTCTGATACAACAGCCTGTCAAGGGAAAATAAATCATAGATGGCAAAATGCAGGGTTATCCGGGGATATTTTCTTCTAAAGCTTTTCAGGACCTTAGATAACAGCTGGTACTCCAACCCATCTAAAATCCCTATCCGGATTTTGCCGGTGACGGCCGATTCGGCCTGCCGGGCTATTTGGACTGATTCATCCATTTTCTGGATTATATCCCTGGCTTCCTTGAGAAAAGCGCAGCCCGCGGCCGTAAGCTGCACAGAACGGCTGTTGCGCAGAAATAATTTTACCCCAATCAGTTTTTCTAATTCCGCTATTTGCTCACTTAAGGTTGACTGCGAAATATACAGTTGTTTAGCGGCTTTGGTAAAATTTAGATTTGTCGCTACGGAAATAAAATATTCCAGCTGACGCATGTTCATGTTTTTGCTCCTGCGTCTTATTATTTTTTAAAATTTTCGCTCTTTTTCCTTGATTATAATAAAAACCAGCCCCATTGACAATGGAAAATTAGAGATGTTGTCCTGTGCGCGCTGTAGTATCGGTTTTGGCGATAGACAGGTATCGCAATAAAAGATTTCCTTTCCGCTTTATTATAAATTATCATGAATATATATTCTAACTCTTATTTTTAAGGAGGTCATACGCAAATGAAAGCCCCGGAGCAAATGCTATCGGAAAAAATGGCCCGTATCCAAACCGCCGTTTCGCTGGGAAAACCAGATAGAACTCCCGTTATCCCCTGCGCAACCGCCTTTTGCGCCAATCATCTCGGGGTAAAATTATCTGAGTTTTCCATAAATGTGGAGCTTGGCAGCGAAACGATCTTCCAGTCCCTTACCTCGTTTGGCGATATCGACGGCGTTCAACAAACCTTCTTTTATGTGCCGATGCTTAGCTCACTCTGGTATAACAGGGTAAAGCTGCCCGGCTACCAGCTGCCGGAAGGAACGCTTTGGCAGATGGATGAAACGGAAATGATGAAGCCGGAAGACTATGATGCCATTATCGCGAAAGGCTGGAATGCCTGGTCGGCGCAATTTTTCCGCGACCGGCTCGATAACATTGTCGAGGAAAAAATTCTGCCTGCCTTATCCTACGCGCCAACTGCCGCCAATCGCTTTCTGGCCAGCGGCATCCTGCCGTTTTCGCCGGCCATATTTACGATCCCGCTGGAAATGGTCTGCGGCGGCCGGACCATGGTCAAATTTATTAAGGATCTGTTCAAGATGCCGGATAAGGTCCAGGCCGCGTTTGATATTATCCACCAGGATAATTTAGCGGCGGTTAAAGCCCTGGCTGCGCTGCCGGCCGGGCACAAGCCGCCGGCCGCCTGGGTTGGCGGCTGGCGCGGCGCCAGTGAATTTTTAGCTCCCAAAACGTGGCAGCGTTTTGTCTGGCCTTACTACAAACAGATGGTCGAAGCAGTGGTTGAGGGCGGCCTGATTGCGATCTTGCATCTGGATTCTAATTGGGAGCGCGATCTGGAGTTCTTACGTCAGTTGCCCAAAGGCAAGTGTATTTTTGCCCCTGACGGCTCTACCAACATTTTTAAAGTAAAAGAGGTTTTGGGCGATCATATGTGTATTTTCGGCGACGTGCCGGCGGCGATGTTCACTGTCGGCACGCCGGATGACGTCTATAATTATGCAAGGAAATTAATTACTGAAATTGGCCCTGCCGGTTTTATCATGGCTTCAGGCTGCGATATCCCGGCTAATGCCAAACCGGCCAATGTTCAAGCCATGATTAGCGCCTGCACAGGCAAATAGTCCAATAAACAGTACGGCTCATGCAGTCAGGCCTCTACCTGGCTGCATGAGCCGTGTTTTCTTTGTCAGCAACCTGATTCGCCCACAATTTATAACTCCCTCCTCGCCTGTACCTATTATTCCTATACAGATTTGTTGTCTGCCTCCGTCCGCAGCTCCCCCCTGGCTTTTAGCGCCGCCGCCCGGGCCTGCCGGGCCAGCCGCGCCTGGGCGGCCAGCGGCCGCGGACTCCGGCCCGGTGTGCTCCGGGTGAGCGGCGGCGGCCAGAGGGGGGTAAGGGAATGGATATGGGCAAGACCTAAGTCAGCGGCCGGGGTCAGGGTCCGGAAGGGCGCATCGCCAGGGCTGTCCGGCGGCGGGTTGTAGAGGTCGATTTGGTTGCCGCGGACGAACCAGAGCCGGTCATTGTTTACCGGCAGGGCATCCTCATACAGCAGTGCCCAGAAGAAACCGGGCGCCGCCGCCATCTCGTCCACCGTTTCCGCCACCTGACTGAGCCTGGCCGGCGGCGAAGCGGACTGGACCTGCAGCTGGAGAACAGCAGCGGTGGTTTTGTATACCCGGCCCCGGAAGGTTGCATAATCGGCGTTATAGTGGCCGACCAGGATATAGGTGTCGCCGCGATTGCCGATGACAATATCGCGGAAATCGAACTGATCGCCGGCGCCGTCGGCCGGCCCGGCCTGGAATGCGGTGCGGCAGGTCATGGTGTTGAGATCAACGATATCCAGGCAGGAGTCGGGGTTATGGCGGCCGAAGCGCTGGGGGCCGCCGCCGCAGGGAATATAGATATTATTGCAGACCGTATTGGTAAAGGTAAAAGCAAACGGCTCCAGGGCCAGGGCATTTTTGCCGACTTTAACGTAGTCGCCGGCGGTGTAGCGGAGGGCGCCGGTCGCGGGCTCAAAGCGCAGCCGGACAAGCGTGCTGGCCTGATAGACAAACGTGCCCCCGGACTCGTCCATGGTGGTAAACAAGGCCAGCAGGGAATCGCCCACCTGCCGCAGGGCCACGCCGTTGTGCTGCTGGCCGGCCGGAGCCAGCGGCGGGCGGCCCGGGCCTTCGACGGCGTTGAAAAAGGCCGGAAAAGGCATGGTGCCCGCGACAATAAAGGCCTCGCCGGCCAGGTCGAGCGTGACGATGGCCCCGCCGTGATAGTCAAGCAGATAAAGATAGCGGCCGGCAGCGGCCGCGCCATGCAGGCTGTTGACAGCGGGCGCAGTGCCCGCGTGCGACCAGGGTTTGGTGGCCGGGTCGTAAAGCTCGATGGCGGCAGCGATGGGCGAACCGCCGGCTGGCCGGCTGCAGGGGGCCAGAATAAGCCGGAGATCGCCGGCGGTGTCGGCGAATGCATGGACAGTGTGGTCCCCGTTTACCTGGCGGCCGGCAGCCTGATTCTTGTTGGCCCTGATATCCGTAACTCCCGCCGGCCCGCAAATGATGTCGCCGGCAGCCCCTGTGGCATAGGTTCCATCCACCACCGTATACGCTGCCAATAAGTCAGCCCCTCTGTTCCGCATGTCGACCTCCTCTGATTAGTACTGCAAGCAGCCAATGCTGACACACCGGTGTCTTTATGACACCGGACCAGGTAGACCGTGCCCTTACTTGCTGCTTCATTCGCTCCGTTTATTTTTACAACCTTTTTTTGTTAAAAACATCGTCGAAAAGAATCTCCATCGGCACGCCTGCGTCATCGGCAAGCTTTTTCATCATAAACGGGCAAGGGCACTTGACGCCGCGCTCCCAATAACTCCAGGCCTGCTGGGACACACCGTACCGGGCCCCCATTTCCGCCTGGGTCCGCCTGTCGCGAAATTCGATAAGCTTTGTTCTCACATGCTCACCCCGACAACTTCTGGTTGTTCATGATACTTTCATGATAATACAACCTCATGTTGTTGTCAATTGTTTCCACGAAGTTTAGTTGTTGCTATTTTCTTTTACAACAGTCAGTTGTAATATGAAGATAAGTAGGTGATAATATGTTGGCGGCAATTATTAAAGCAGAACGCACAAAGAAAGGGCTTACGCAGGAGGAACTCAGTAAAATTGTCGGCGTTACCCAGCAGGCCGTCGCTAAATGGGAAGCCGGCAAGGCCATGCCGGATACGGCCCTGATCCCCACGCTGGCGGCTCTGTTCGATATCCCCCTCAACCGTTTATTCGGGGTCGAGGAAACAGGGAAACAACCGGCCATCCCCCTGAACGCCGATGACCAGCCGGCCTTTTACCGCGTGCCGGTCATTGGCCGCATCCCCGCCGGCAGCCCGGCGCTGGCCCTGGAGAGCTTCGAAAGCTACGAGGATATCCCCGGCTCCTGGTTGAGCAACCACCCGGAGGACTTTTTCATTTTGCGCGTGATCGGCGACAGCATGGAGGGCGCCCGCATCTTTGACGGCGATAAAGCCCTGATCCGCAAGCAAAGCTGTTTTGACAATGGCCAGATTTGCGCCGTCGGCATTGCCGGTGATGAAGAGGAATATGCAACCCTGAAATACGTGTATGATCTTGATGACCAATTTGTGGAGCTGGTGCCTGACAACCCCAAGTACAGGCGCAAAAAGGTCGCCCGCGCCCAGGTCCGCATTTACGGCTTACTGACCATGACCTACCGGCAGCATAATTAACAACCCGGCCAAGCAAGCAGGCCCGTAATTGTCAGGCTAACCAAATCGCTGCCATTAGCCACAGACTGCCTTAGTGCATTGAATACTCTTGTCGGCCGCGCTATAATGAAAACAAACCGCACGGAACACACCCCCTGTTTTCCGTTGCTGCTACAGCGCAGGCCTGTGTGACAATGAGCAACAGGTGTCTTGATGACACAAATTCAGACGGACTTATGTCTGTGTGTTGGTTTAAAATTTTATTACCGTAAGTATAGCTTACTAACTAGATTATATAGTAAGTCTCACTTACTGTCAAGGAGCTTTTTTATGTTGGAAAAAGAAAAGTTTGCCCAGCGTTTAAACCTTCTATTGCAGCAGCACAACAAAACGAAACAGGCCTTGAGCGATGCGATTGGCGTAAGCCGGCCTGCGATAAGTCAGTTTGCCAATGGGGCCAATCTTCCGTCTGTTGAAACGCTTGTGGCCATAGCTGAATATTTTAATGTTTCAGTTGATTATCTAGTTGGGTTATCGGATATTCCGGATCAAAGGTAATCCTCCTGCTGCACTACTCAAAGGCAGCTCTAATATTACCGTCCGCCCCTTGTCTGATCCCATTCGTCTTAAATATGGCCTCGGCTGGGAGAAAGACAAATATCTATCTAAAGCTGTCCAGACTTTTACTGCATTTTTTTACTAAAACAAAAACAGTAAGCATTAAGCAATAGCGAACAGCAAAGCCAGTGCCACCACGCAAAAAAGACACCGTTTTGCAAACGGTGTCTTTTTTGCGTGGTGGCTGATTTAGTTTGGTGTGTCGGCCTGCTTGGTTTGATGGCTGTCAGGAATCTGATCCTTCTGCGACTTATTCCGCCACAAGCCAACAGACAATATACCGGCGGTGATGGCAGCCGGCACTAACCAGCCGGGAAGAATAGTGTGAATTACAGGGCCGATTTTAGCATCGCCGATTATCATTTCACCGGCTGTCCACGCGATCAGCGCCGCCCCGGCATAGATAACCACCGGATATTTATCCATAATTTTAATAATAATCTGGCTGCCAAAAATAATAAGCGGGATACTGAAAGCCAGACCTAAACCCAGCAGCACATAATCGCCCTTGGCGATCGCGGCAATGGCCAGGGTATTGTCAAGACTCATAACCAAATCGGCGGCAATGATTGTTTTAATTGCCGTGGCAAAAGAAGCGCCGGCGGCAACGTCTTCGCACTTGTCTTCTTCCATAAGCAATTTAGCGGCAATCCAGACCAGCAGCAGACCGCCGACAAACTGCACATAGGGTATTTGCAACAGGACCACGGCCACAAGGGTTAAGATCAGCCGCAGCCCGATTGCGCCCGCGCTGCCCCACAGGATAGCCATTTTTTGTTGCCGCGGCGGCAAACAGCGGCTGGCCATGGCAATAACCACCGCATTGTCGCCGCTGAGCACGATGTTGACCATCATGATACTGGCCAGCGCTACTAAAAAGTCCATGTACTGCACTCCTTTTATTAGGATTGATTCAGCCGCCGTTACCGGCTGCCGGGCCTGGCCTCAAAGCCAGGCCCGCTTATTTACTGGGCTAACAGCCTGTCCAGTTCGGCCAATTCCTGCTCCGCCATCTTATAGGTGTGCTCAGTATCGACCGGGAATGTTCCTGCCCGCACCTCCAGTGCGTACGCTTGGAAAGCAGTGGTCAGGGTCTCACCCACATTGGCGTATTTCTTAACGAATTTAGGGGTGAAGTTGTCATAAAGGCCGACCATATCGGCATAGATAAGCAATTGGCCATGGGTAAACGAGCCGGCGCCGATGCCGAGGATGGGAATTCCCGCCCTGTCAGCAATGGCTTTGCCGACAGCGGCCGGCACGCCTTCCACTAAAATACTGCAGGCCCCCGCCTCCTCAATCAGTTTAGCCTGGCGGATCAGGCTCATTGCCGCCTGCGCTGTTTTTCCCTGGGCTTTATAGCCGCCAATCTGGCCCATAAATTGCGGCGTAAGCCCGATATGCCCCATGACGAGTATCCCGGCCTCGCTTATCGCCCGGATGCGGTTCAAAATCCCGGGACCGCCGCCTTCCAGTTTAACGCAGTCCGCGGCGGCCTCCTTGATAAACCGGCCCGCATTTTCAATGGCCGCCACAGCGGACGCCTGATAAGACATGTAGGGCATGTCGCCGACAAGGAACGTCTGGGGAGCGCCCCGGCGGACAGCCTGGCAATGGCGGAGCATATCCGCCATGGTTACCGGGAAAGTGGTATCATAGCCCAGGGAAACCATCCCCAGGGAATCGCCGACCAGAATCATGTCCACGCCTGCTTTTTCCTGCATCTTGGCCGTCAGATAATCGTAAGCGGTCAGATAAACAATTTTTTCGCCTGTGCGGACCATGCTTTGAAAATCCAAAATCGTTTTTTTAGCCATATTTTTATTTCCTTTCCTTGTGTAATTTGCCACTGTATTACCGGCCGTCTCAGCTTTGGTTATTGGGCGGCGATATCTTTAAGAATATCGGCATATTTTTGGTTTTCCTCGCCCAAAAACTGTTTGAAGGCTGCCGGCTCCAGGAAATGCTCGGTTAAACTGTTTTTCGCCAGATATTCTTGCTGCCACTGTTCGGTCTGAGTTGCTTTTCTAAAGGCTTCCACCCAGAATTTGACCGCTGCCGGCGACATGTCGGGCGGCCCGGCGATGCCGCGGAACTGTTGAAAGACAACCTCTTGATAGCCAAGCTCCCCGAAGGTGGGCGTATCCTTAAAGACGCTGCCCAGTCTCTTTACGCCAAAGCCGCCGATTGTGGCTACTTTTCCCGCTGCGATCTGGGCATTGCATTCATTGGGATTGAAGATTCCGGCTTTGATGTGGCCGCCCAGCATGGCGCTCATAACCTCCCCCGAGCTATTGAAGGGAACATATTTAAACCGGGCCCCGGTGTGCCTGTTAAGCAGCCCGACACACAGCTCATCTTCAGTCCCTTTGCCCGAACCGCCGATGGTGATTTCATTGGGAGCGTCTTTGGCCGCGGCGAGCAGTTCAGCGAAGGAGTTATAGTTGCCCGCCAACACGCCGAGCAGGTATTCATCCAAAGCCAGGTTTACGATGGGAGTCAGCTTGTCGTAGCTTACCGCGGTCTTATTCATCAGATTAGAGGTCATCTGCCCGGAAACGTAAGCGGTAATGACATGATTATCCCCTTTTTTCGAAAAGGTGTACGCATCGCCGACCGCGCCGGCACCACCCGGTTTGTTGACAATCATCAGCGCTTCGTCGGCAAATTTGTTCTTTTGGATAATATCTGCCAGGATACGGGCGAACAGGTCACTGCCGCCCCCGGGAGCGTAGGGGACAATAAATTCCGTGTTTTTACTAGGAGTAAAGGCTGCCGGCTTGTCCGCCGCCTTGTCCTGCGAACCACAACCAGCCACCAATCCAGCCACCATAAGACATGCCAGTACTACTGCCAACCACTTTTTCATGTCCATCCTCCTCGCAATGTTTATAATACAGATCTCTACAAAAACCGGGCTTTAGCGTTTGGCCATTTCGGCGATAAGCTTGGCCGCACGGTCTGTATTAAATATACCACACATGCAGGGTTTAAATAATTCAGCCGCTGCCGCCTGGGCCGTTGTTTTTCCCTTTTTTACTTTTTCAATCATTTCCTGAATAAAGTTCACGGATATCATCGAGTGCCCGCACATGGTGGCAATCTCCAGCATTGCCTGGGATGGCAGCTTTTCTGTTTTTCCCCATCTGCCCAGCGAGTGTTCTACGGTATGTGGCTTAAGGCCGGTTTGCGCACAACATTCCCCCACCTCGTCCACTAAGCCGGAAATCACGATGGAAAGCCCCAGATCGGCCTGTTTTAAGTCTTCAAGCATGGCTATTACTGCCGCTTTATTGTTAAAGGTGGCGGTAACAACAGCACGGTCTTCCACATTGTTCAGCATATTTTCCCGGCTGAGCTGGTGATATTCATTCCCCTTCCGGCAATCGCCCAGGGTCACACAGTTGTTTTTCAGACATAACTCCAGAAATGTTCTGAGTTTGGGTCCTGACTGCTCGTGATTGATATCCTTGCTGGGCATACAGAGAAAAACCCAGTCGCCCTGCAGGCTTTCCCGGCTTCCTACCCGGTGCAGTGTGTGTGTCATGACTACGCCTCCCTCACTAGCGGCCGGCCAAGGCCAATATTTACTTTGCCGTTAGGCGACAGCCAGATTCCATTCTCGGCAACGATTTTGGCATGGGGGACAACGCCGTCTGCGCTGACCTTGGAACAGATATCCAGGCTGAACACCGTATCCAGGGCCGGCGTCACGTCCTTAAGGATTTGCAAAATGACCGGCGCCTGCTCTTCCCGCACGCCAAATTCAATAATAGCGGAAAGTACCTTTTCATTGAGCAGCTCGTCTTTAAACTTGCCGGTAGCCGGGTCAGCCATCATGCTGGTAATCGGGTTTTCTTTTTCAAATTCGACCTGTTCCCTGGCAACGGCCATCGCTACTTTTTCCACATCATACATCCGGGTGGCAACGCCGGGGCGGCCCAGTTCGATCGCGATGCCGACCCAGCCCTGTTTAAAGCGTCCCGTAACATCATTGGTCTTCATTTCCTCTGTGCCGCGCCCGGATATCTGGGATTCCTCGGCAATAGTAAGCACATCGCTCATAATGCTCCGGATCGTCCGCGGCCAGGCTAGCGCCTGCTGATATAGGGAGTCGGTCGGGCATACGCGCAAACGCCGGCACACCCCGCATTCCACACACTCATCAAAGGCAATCTGCACTTGCTTGGCTGCATCTCTCCCAATCGCTGCAACCGGGCATTTTGCTATGCATAAACCACAGTTGACGCAGGTTTCTTTGTTAATTTCCATGAATACCAGCCCCTTTATCATGTAATGTCCGCCTGATTTGGCCACAGCTTTGCCTGGAATGGCTCGCCTCCTTTAATAAAAATTAAGTCACGTGTCTGCAGCTTGCCGCAGTTGTCATCAGCCTGCAGACTCTGCCGCACTGAATTGCAAAATCCGTGCCAATATGAATAGAGAAGCCGGCAATCGCCGGCTTCTCTATTGGCCTTTGCTGTAATTTACGAAATTATCTTAAAACACTGACTATATGTCCGGGCCATTTCGCAACTTTTTGTTCAATCTGTTCACTATGTTACATTTCCAGTTCCTTTAACCACCGCCACAGCGTCGTCCGGCTGATGCCAAGCCTGGCAGCCGCTTTGGCATAATGATAATTCACGTCCTGCAAAGCGGCGAGCAGGACGGCTTTATCCAGTTTTGGCCTGGTGCCGGCGGTATAGGCCGGGTTCCCGCTGCCGCCGGCGGTTCTTGTTTTTGCCGCCAGGCCGGCAGCCACGGCATCCTTCTCCGGGTTGAAGGCGGCTAACACATCCTCTTTGCTGATCAGGTCACTGCAAGCAATGACCGCCAGGCGCTCGGCAATGTTCATCAACTCGCGGACATTGCCCGGCCAGGAATACCGGTCCAGCAGCTGCTGCGCCTCCGGCGCCAGCGTTTTGTCCGGTTTACCGAAGCGTGAGCAATAGGAGTTTAGGAAATAGGCAAACAGCTGCAGTACGTCCCCGGTCCGTTCCCGCAGCGGCGGGACATGCAGTTCCAGCACATCCAGCCGGTAATACAGGTCGGAGCGAAAAGCCTTTTCCCGGATCAATTCCCCCAGATCACGGTTCGTGGCCGCTATGACCCGTACGTCTATCGGAATGATCTTACGATCCCCCAGCCGCATGATCTCCCGTTCCTGCAGGACCCGCAGCAGCCGCCCCTGGACTTTAATGGAAATTTCTGATATTTCATCCAGGAAAATAGTCCCCCGGTGGGCAAGCTCAAACAAACCGGCCTTGCCTTCCTTGGCGGCGCCCGTAAATGCGCCTTCGACATAACCAAAGAGTTCGCTTTCAAGCAGGTTTTCCGGCAGCGCCGCACAGTTAAAGGCTACAAAGGGACCGGCGGCCCGGTCACTGGCACTATGGATGCTCTGCGAAAACATTTCCTTGCCGGCGCCGGTTTCGCCGACAATCAGCACATTCGAGTCAACCGTACTGTATTCCTTGGCGATCCCAATCGCCCGCTGCAGGGCCTGGCTGTTACCAAAAATATTAGCAAAGGAAAATTTGGCGCTGTGCGCCCGGGGGTAAATCTTCCGCCGTATTTTTCCTTCCATTTCCTGAATGCTCGCAACCGGCTGAAATGTGGCAATCGCCCCTACGACCTGGCCTTTTACCGTAATGGGGGCATTATTGATGATGACCTGCCGGCCGCTCAAGGTTTTAATTTCGCCGACTTCGGCTGTCCCGGTCGCCAAGACCCTGCCCAGCCGCAGTTCAGGAAAAATTTTATCCGCCGCTTTCCCTTCCATTGTGCCCTTTAAACCGGTTATGCCCGTTGCGGCTGCATTGATTAAATTGATCTGGCCCTGTTCATTTACGGCCACTATGCCTTCGATGGAATAATCAAGAATCGTGCGGAACCGCTCGCTGCGTTCCTGTTCCTGCTTTTTGACAAAATAGGTCCGTTTCGCCTCAATCAGAGCCTGGTAAATCGCTTCCCGCCCGGTTTTTATGAAAACGGTTTGCAGACCGATCTGATCGGCAATACAGGTTGAGACCACCCCGCCGCAGATGATCGTGATGCCGTTATTTTTGATGGCTGTTAAGCTGCGGCGCGCCTCTTCCTCATTGTCGACAATGCTGGTGACAATCTCAATGCCGGTGATCTCATTAATGCTGCGGGCGCCATACACCATGTCTTCCGTACCGACAATAGCCACTTTCTGCGACTGATACCGGGTCCGGCATTCCAAAACCGCCCGGATCACATCATAACCACTGACCGGCAGGCGTATCACCGGAATATCCTCCATAACCCGCTCGGCCAGCGAGGCCGTAATCCCCCGGGCAACAACAACATCTGTTTTGATTTTTTTGTAGTCAATCCGCCGCGGTACCCCGTCGATGGCCACAAGCTCAATCGTCCAGTTGCAATCGTTTTGTTGGGTAAAAACCTCCTGAATGTCCGCAAAAATGTCTGAGTACGGAACCATAAAAGTGATTTTAGCCATTTTTTCACCCCATTCACTTGCACTTTACCACACACCAAGTAGGGTTTCGACATGAAACGTCAAATTGTAATAAAAAATTATCAAAAAAATCTGTTTATTCCCCCTAATGTACCCCAGGGCCCGACCCACCCACCGGCTGTAAGGTAGCGGCGTTTTGCGCCTGTTCCACTGCGGCGGCGGCCATAATCAATCTGAATATTGCTATAATTCCATAAAAAATTTGCAAATCCTTGTCGATAACGCTGTTCCCTGGTGGTTTCTCTCGCTACTTTGCAACAAACAGAACAAAAGGTTGCATTGAAACGCAAAAAAATGGCTAAGCCGCTCTGCCTTGTGGATTGATTTCACGGAAGAAGTCAGTATTTTCACGTTTTTCTGTTTTATTTTGCCGTAGGCATAAATTATGCATAAGCAATAATTATCATCGTATTCGTACGCGCCTGCACCAGGAATTTCAGCCGGAAGAACAGGCAGCTGCCGCCGGCTGATTAGTCAGCCTGATTGCCTTAAGGAGGTGAATGTGCACCCCTATTCATTCCCAGTAAAAATTATTTATAAGGAGAAGAAGAATGATGAGAATTACTATGAATGCGGATCGGGCAATTGCGATTCTTTGTGGCCTTGTGGGCGGATTCTGGGCCTATGCCGGCTGGTTCAATTACGGCTTTTGGGTAAATAAAGGGCCCGGTCCGGGGTTTATCCCGGTGATTATCGGTATGGCAACGTGCGTTCTCGCTGCCGTACAAGCCCTGCATTATGATAAAGAAGCCGAGCCGGTAGACGTAAAAGCGATCCTGCCGATTGCCGCCATGATTGCTTTTGCCGGCTGTGTCAGTATCATCGGCTTTTTGGCTACCGTATTTTTGTTTATGTTCATCTGGCTGCTCACGCAGGGCTCGTATTCCCGTACTTTTTCCGTTTCTCTGGCCGCGATAACGACCGGGCTCATCTGGGGAATCTTTGAATGCTGGCTGCAAGTGCCCTTTCCCGGCGGCCTGATAAAATCATTATTGTAGAAGGAGCGAAATTATGGAAGCAATATTTACGCATTTGTTAAACGGCTTTGCGCTCGCCTTGACAGAAAATAATTTGCTGGCCGCCCTGGCCGGGGCCGTTATGGGTATGTTTGTCGGCGCTTTGCCCGGGATCGGCTCGGTGATGGGGGTTGCCCTGCTCCTGCCGCTGACTTTCAAAATGGACCCAACCACAGCCATTATTATGCTGGCCTCTTTGTACTACTCAACCATGTATGCCGGATCGTTTACGGCGATCTTAATCAACATCCCCGGTGATCCGCCGGCGGTAATGACCACTATGGACGGCTATCAGCTGACATTGCGGGGCAAGGCCGGCAAAGCACTGGCCGTGTCCAACTGGTCTTCTTTCGTCGCCGGGTTTATCGGGGTTGTCATCCTTACCTTTATGGGTCCCCTGCTGGCCAATGTGGGGCTGGCTTTTGGACCAGCCGAAATGGCAACGGTTATTTTGCTGGCCATTATGGCAATTGCCTGGCTGCTGGGCGACCACCCCCGCAAGGGCCTGCTTTCCACCTGCACGGGAATTCTGCTGGCAACGGTGGGGCTGGACTTGGCTGTCGCGACGCCCCGGTTTTCCTTCGGTGTGAATGAACTGTTAAGCGGCATTGATTTCATCCCCCTGGTTATCGGCCTGTTGGGGGTAAACGAAATTATTACCATGGCCCTGAACAAAAGCGGTTATCAGATGAAAACAACCGAAAGGCTGTCTTTGCGCAGCAACTATCTTAACTGGCGGGAAATTAAGCAAATCTTCCGGCCAACCCTTGTCAGCAGCTTCATGGGAACCTTTGTGGGCTGTATTCCGGGGGCAGGCACAACGACCGCTTCTTTTTTAGCTTATGTTTTCGAAAAACGTACGGGCAAGAATAAAGAAAATATGGGCAAAGGCGCGCTGGAAGGCGTCGCCGCGCCGGAAGCGGCCAATAATGCGGCGGCGGCCGGGGCGTTTGCCCCCTTGCTGTCTTTGGGAATTCCCAGTTCGGGCACGGCGGCCATATTGCTGGGCGGTTTGATGATGTGGGGCATTACGCCGGGACCGCTGCTGTTCACTGACCATCCGGACCTTGCCTGGGGCCTGATTGCCTCCATGTACACCGGCAACGTCGTCTGTATGATCATCGCCGCCCTCAGCATTCCCCTGATGGTCCATGCCCTGCGTATCCCCCCCGCCATCCTGACCCCGATTATCATTGTCATCTGTATTGTGTCCGCCTACGCTGTCAATAACAGTCTGTTCGATATTTGGGTGATGATTGCCATCGGGATTGTCGGCTACTTCTTTAACCGCTACAAATACCCGGTAGCGCCGTTTCTCATGGCCTTTATCCTGACGCCCCGGCTGGAAACCTCGCTGCGGCAGGCTTTTGACATCTCTAACGGCAATGCGATGATTTTTCTTGAGAAGCCAATCTCGCTGGCCTTTTTAATTGCCATTTTCCTCTTCTTCGTTGTGCCGCCATGTTTCAAATTTGGCAAAACCTGCTTTATAAAAAAAGACCTGTAGCTAACCGCAAAAAAAAAAACAGCAGGGACTGGTATCCTGCCACGGATTTCAGCCCCTGTTGTTTACTGCGAAATATCGTATTAGGAGGATGAAACGATGAAACCGTTGTTAGGTATTTTATTAGGTGATGCAACAGGAATCGGGCCGGAGCTCGTTGCCAGGCTGTGCAATACCGCTACGCTGCCATTGTATTGCCGGCCTGTATTGATTGGCGATTTGCGGGTGCTGGCGCTGGGAAAAAAGATTGCCAAAGCAGACTTCCCGGTAGTGGTAATTGATGATATAGCTCAGGCCAGCTGGGCTGATGGCCTTCCTTTATTAGACCAGAGGAACCTGGATCCGGCGCATTTAACAGTAGGGAAAATCAACAAGCTGTCCGGGAAAGTCACCGGCGATATGCTGGTTACGGCAATACAAATGCTCCGCCGGGGCGAACTGGACGGCTTTGTTTATGCCCCGCTGCATAAAGCGGCTCTGCAATATGGCGGCTATGATTTCGAGGATGAACAAAAACTATTTGCCCATTATCTGGACTGGCACGGTCCGAGCGGTGAAATGAATGTCTTGAACAATCTCTGGACATCACGGGTGACAAGCCATATTCCGCTGGCGCAGGTATGTGCCAGTCTAACCATTGACAGCATTTTGACAGCCATCCGCCTGGCCCGGCAAACCCTGCACAAGGCCGGCTGCCAGGAGCCGCGTATTGCTGTCGCCGCCGTAAACCCGCATGCGGGCGAGGCGGGATTGTGCGGGCACGAGGAAATGGAGATCATCGCCCCGGCGATCCGGCTGGCCCGGGCGGACGGCATAAACGCCCTGGGTCCCTATCCGTCAGATACTATTTTCATTAATGCTTTTAAGGGCCATTATGATGCGGTGGTTACGATGTTCCACGACCAGGGTCAGATTGCGCTGAAGCTAAGGGGCTTCGAGCTTGGCGTGACGGTTGCTGCCGGTTTGCCGTACGCCATTACGACCCCGGCCCATGGAACGGCTTTTGATATCGCCGGTCAGGGTATTGCCAATCCGGCGGCAACCGAGCAAGCCGTAATGGTTGCTGCCAAACTGTCCGGCTAAGGCATTGCTGCGGCCCCGGCCGCTTGGGCCGTAGGGCGAAATGCGTAAGGGAAAGGAAAAAATTAAAATTATGAAAATAAGGCTGCAAACCAAAACCATTGCCTTGTTCCTGTTGGTTGTCCTGGTCAACGCCATGGGGCTGGGAATCACGGGCTATCACATCAGCGAAGTTGCGCAGGAGTTGAAGGAAAGCCGGGAGAATGCCCTGCCGATGTTGTTAACAACCAGTAAAGTCGCGTTCAATACCGCTACCCAGGCGGCTGAGGTTCGCGGTTTTATTACGGCCGGAACGCAGGAAATGCTGTTCAACTATCAGCGGTTGAGTATTGAGAATACGAAGCTGGAAGAAGACTTGCTGGCCAGTGCCAAAACGGAGGAAGACCGGAAACTGGTAGCGGAATTAAAAGAATTGGACGAACAATTTGATACCATTGCCGGCGAGAAAGTCATCCCGTTACGGCAGCTCAAGCAAGAAGAAGCAGCGGTACGGGTAATGGTAGCGGAATTAACGCCGGTTACCGTTGCCTTGCTGAACAAAACCAATGAATACATCGACTTCCGGGAAAAACAAATTCACGCCGCCTTCGATACGATGATAAAAACCATGGAAATCGCCCAAACCATAGCGATCGGCGTCAGCTGCCTGTCGATCATCCTCGGCAGTCTGATCGGTTTCTGCAGCGCTCGCGCCATTGCCCGCCCGCTGGCCGCCCTGGTTGATACAGCCGGGGCCATTGCCGGCGGCAACCTCAAGCAACAGGTGGCGGTTAAACGGAATGACGAAATCGGCGAGCTGCAAAAGGCGTTTAAGACCATGCTCGCCCATCTGCGAGAAGTGGTCGCAACCGTACAGAACAATGCCCGGCAGGTCGCGGCCTCTTCCTCCGAACTCACTGCCAATGCGGAACAATCGGCGCAGGCGGCGAATCAGGTCGCTGCTGCCATTACCCAGGTGGCGCTGGGCGCTGAGCAGCAACGCAACGCCGTTAAGGAAACGGCAACCGTTGTCGAGCAGATGTCGGCCGGCATCCAGCAAATTGCCGCCAATGCCAATGCCGTATCCGCCTGTTCGGAGCAAACCGCCGGCACCGCCAGGAATGGCCGCCAAGCCATTGATACCGCGATTGAGCAAATGCACTCCATCAAAGTCACGGTGGAACGCTCGGCCCAGGTCGTTGCCAAGCTCGGCAACCACTCCCAGGAAATCGGTCAAATCGTTGCCACCATCTCCTCCCTCGCCGGTCAGACCAACCTATTGGCCTTAAATGCGGCCATTGAAGCCGCCCGCGCCGGCGAGCAGGGCCGCGGCTTCGCCGTTGTCGCCGAAGAGGTGAGGAAACTCGCCGAGCAATCGCAGGCGGCCGCCAAACATATCGCGGCCCTAATCAGCGAAATTCAGGCCGACACCAACCAGGCCGTCACCGCCATGGAGTCCGGCAACCAGGAGGTCCAGGTCGGCACAGAAGTCATCGGCACCGCCGGCCGGAGTTTCCACGCCATCACCAACAGTATCCACGACATGGCGGCGCAAATCCGGGAGATTTCGGCTGCGGTCCAGCAGTTGGCCGGCGGCAGCCGGCAAATCGTCGACTCGATACGCGCCATCGACAAAGTCAGCCAAAACGCCGCCGGCCATACCCAGACCGTCTCAGCCGCCACGGAAGAGCAGTCGGCCTCCATGGCAGAAATCGCCGCTGCCAGCGCCGCCCTGGCCAAAATGGCGCAGGAATTGCAAAACGCCATCCAGCGCTTCCGCTTGTAAAGGCGCAACCGGGGCGGGGTTCAGTAAACTGCCCCCTAGCGATTGCACCGGTTGCAGGCGTCAAACACCTGCTTTTTGCAGGATGTCCTTAACCGCCCTGACAGACAGCGAGTCATCAGGCAGGTCAACTAACGGCTTGCCGGCGGAATCAAAGGCAACGGCCTGTTCATCATAGGGAATCGTACCGATTAGCTGCAAACCGGTTTTGGCGATTTCCTCTTTGAGGCCGTCAATCCCGTCGGCGCCGGTTTTGGTTATGATCAGGTGCACTTCAGGGATTGAGATTTTTAATACCCGGATCAGCTCGGCTACCTTGGCCGCGGACCGGATACTGCGGACCGAGGTGTCGCTGATGATGAACAGCATATCAATATCGGCAACAATCCGCCGGCTTAAATGCTCCATGCCGGCCTCGTTATCAATGATCACATATTCATAATTTTTCTGGAGCCGTTCCAGATACATCCTGATTAGATTATTGGGATAGCAGTAACAGCCGTTCTGCTGGGGCAGCCCCATTAAAATCAGGTCCAAGCCTTTTGCTTCCTGAATAACCTGGCTTAAGCGGAATTCAGTGTACGAATCCTTGCCCATGCCATCGGGGATATCCTCGCCGATTCTAACTTCCTCCAGGATATTGGCGATAGAATCGTTTATCTCCAGCCCCAGCGCCTCGTTCAAATTCGAGTTGGGGTCGGCGTCAACCGCTAAAATCATGCCCTTTTCCTGCCGGATCAATTCTTTAATGAGCAAAGCAGTGAATGTTGTTTTGCCAACCCCGCCCTTGCCGGCTACAGCGATCTTCTTGGTCATATAAATCCCCCCCTAAAAATATCTCTTTCTTCAAGCAAAAATATCCTGACGAATGTATCCGGCAGTATCAGCTGAGAAACGTGCCTAACTATTCTGTCTTTTGCATTTGTACTCATTATAGCAAAATTGCCTGTTGAATATCAACTTTTCCAGGGCTCAGACCGGCAATACGGCGGAAAACAGACAAAACGGCAGCGTCGGGCTCATTCCCCGTTTGATAATGTTCCCTGGCCCCGCGAGGCTTTCCCGCAGGAGTTTTGGCTCAATGCGGCTGATGCCCGCAAACTGGGCATAGCCACAGGCCATATTGTAAAAATCACTAGCCGCCATGGCGCCGTAATCCGCCCGGCTTATGTTACCGAGCGGATTATGCCGGGCGTTGTGGCCCTCGGTCAGGGTGCCTGGCTGGAACTGGATGAAAAAACCGGCCTTGACAAAGCCGGAACAACCAATGTATTAAACGGGCCCATTCCCACTGGCCAGGGCCATAGCGGCTACAACAGCTGCAATGTTAGGGTGGAAAATATGATCAGCCGCTGGCCCCTGATTATAAATGGCCCCAGCGGGTGATTCTGTAAATGGCTCGCCGGAGGGCTCCTCTTTAACTGCCGGCAGTCGGCCAGCGAAAAAGAGGGTTCCGGTTTACAGGGTAATATAGAATAAAGGCGGCCTGCTTAGGCCGCCGCTTGTTTGTGCCTGATATGACCCGGCCAGGCTAGCCGTTGGGCGCCTGTTTTTTGGCTTTACCGGCCTCATATCTGCGTTTCCCCTCTTCAAAAGCGGCTTTTTCTTCCGCCGTGTCCAGTATCAGCTCCGGGACAATATTGGGTCTTCCCTTTTTATCAAGCGATACCATTGTAAAAAATGCCGACAGCGCCTTTTTCCGGCCTTCGCACTCCAAATCCTCAACCTCAACCGTGACTGCCACCTCCATTGAGGATTTACCGGCAAATACCACCTGCCCGGTGCAGATCACCAGATCGCCGATAAAAATCGGCAGATGGAATTCCAGTTCGTCCACCCGGGCGGTAACGACATTGGAACGGGCAAACCGTCTGGCAGCGGCGTAGGCGGTGGAGTCCATCAGCTTCATAATCTCTCCGCCATGGATATTGCCGGCAACATTGGCCTGGCTGGGCATCATAACCTCACTGATAACCAGCCGTGATTCGGACGATGATTTTTTCATATTCCCTACGCTCCTTCTTGATTACTGCCAAAATTTTTGCATTCAGTAGCTCATTGGTTTCTGCTAAAAGCAAAGGCCATCGCATTACTATTATATCCTAAAAAGTGATCCTGCTGCCAATAAAATATAGGCCCAGTGAGCCAAAGCCAAATAAACAGGGGGACAGGGGGTTGTTTCCGCCTCTTGCCGGCCTGGTGATGGCCAGGAGACCGGCAGGACCATTTTTTCGACAGTATGTTATGTTTTTTTAATGGGACAACCTTTATTTTTATGCCGCTGCAACGGATCGCATGGTATTCTGAAACTGCCAAAGTCTATGTATTTGGCGCAACTGCCATAGGTTTAGAAGTAAGGAGGAAAGTCTGTGCGTAATGGTATAACCGGAACCATTAACCTGTGTCTGGAACCCGAGCAGTATGACCCGCCGGCAGCTTTTCAAAAGGAAGCTGCAGTGAACAGCTTTGCAGAGTATCAGCAGCTTTATCAATATTCAATTACCGATCCCGAAGGCTTTTGGGCTGAACAGGCCGAGCTGATCGACTGGCATAGAAGATGGAAGAAAGTATATGCAGGGAATTTTGCCGCAGGCGAGCATAAGTGGTTTGTGGGCGGCAAACTGAATATTTCCCACAACTGTCTTGACCGGCACCTCGATACGTGGCGCAAAAACAAGGCCGCCATTATCTGGCAGGGCGAAAGGCGCGACGACTACCGGGTATTGACCTACAATGACCTGTGGCACGAGGTCTCACGGTTTGCCAATGTTCTCAAAAAGTGGGGGATCGGCAAAGGCGACCGCGTTGCCATCTATCTGCCCATGATCCCGGAGCTGATTATTGCCATGCTGGCCTGTGCCAGAATCGGGGCGATTCACAATGTGATCTTCACCGGCTTCGGTGCCGACAGCGTGCGGGAGCGCATCCTGGATTCCGGCGCCCGCCTGGTCATTACCGCTGACGGCGGCCGGCGGCAGGGGGCTGTTGTGCCGCTTAAGGCCATTGTCGATCAGGCTCTGGCCTCCTGCCCGAGCGTGCACACCTGCATCGTCGTGCGCCACGCCGACGCCGATATTGACTTTGGAACCCCCCGTGATAAATGGTGGCATATTGAGAGCAGGGCCTCTGATATCCGGAATGATTGTCCGCGGGAGCTGATGGACGCCGATGACCCCTTATTTATCCTGTACACCTCCGGCAGCACCGGCAAGCCCAAAGGCGTCCTGCATACAACCGGCGGCTACATGGTCTATGCCGCAACCACGATGAAATATATTTTTGATTTAAAGGAGACCGACACCTTCTGGTGCACTGCCGACAGCGGCTGGATTACCGGTCATTCGTATATAACCTATGCCCCGCTGGCGCTAGGCGCCACAGTCGTACTCTATGAGGGCTTGCACAACTACCCTACCCCGGACCGGTACTGGCAGATTATTGAGCGGTTTAAGGTCAACATCTTATATACCGCCCCAACCATTCTCCGGTCGCTCATGCGGGAAAGCGCGGACTGGGTCAATAAGCATGATTTATCAAGCCTGCGGCTGCTGGGTACGGTGGGTGAAACCATCAACCCTGAGGCCTGGCGCTGGTATTATCAGCAAATTGGCAAAGAAAAATGCCCGGTGATTGACACCTACTGGCAGACCGAGACCGGCGGCATCATGATTTCGACTCTGCCAGGGGCTATGCCCGCCAAACCGGGCTGCGCCGCCCTGCCGTTTTTCGGGATAGAGCCTGATATTGTGGATTTGCAGGGAAATCCGGCAGCCGCCGGTCAGGAAGGCTGCCTGGTCATAAAGCGGCCCTGGCCTGGCCTGATGCGGGGGGTTCATGGGGCGCCGAATCGCTTTTTCGACACCTATTTGTCGATCTTTGCCGACTATTATTTTACCGGCGACGGGGCATGCCGGGATGAAGACGGCTACTACTGGCTGCGGGGCAGAATGGATGATGTGATTAATGCCTCCGGCCACCGCCTGGGCATAGCCGAGATCGAAAGCGTGATCGCCGGCCACAACAGTATTGCCGAAACGGCTGTCGTCGGTTATCCGCACGCGATAAAAGGCGAGGCCATCTATGCCTTTGTTGTGCTCCAGCCGGGCATCCCTGAAACGCAGGAACTGAAAGCGGCCATCAAAGAATATGTGCGGGCTAGAATCGGTGCCATTGCCCTGCCTGACAAAATTCAGTTTACCGGCCGGTTGCCCAAGACCCGGAGCGGCAAAATCATGCGCCGGCTTTTACGGAAAATTGCCGCCGGCACTTTTGAGCAGCTCGGCGATATCACGGCGCTGGCGGAGCCGGCTGTGATCGACGAGCTGATTACCCACCGCCTGCCCTGAGACCAGCCACTAACAAAAGCAGGCAGCCTAACCGGCCGGTTAGGCTGCTTGCTTTTGTTGCCGGCAGGCGGCTATTTGTCCCGGCCTGCGGCAGGTCGCCGGCCCGGACAGCGCGGGCTAAAAATTGGTCTTCTTTCTGATAAAATACAGCGGCCGGCGTTTGGACTCATTATATATCCGGCCGATATACTCGCCGATAATTCCCAGGGTCATCAACTGAGTGCCGCCAAAGAAGAAGATGGCCACCATCATGGAGGGATACCCTGGCACCGGATCGCCATACAGCCAGGTTTTCACAACAATATAGGCGATATACACACCGGAAAATAAAGCGGTCAGAAACCCCACATAGGTTGCCAGCTGCAGGGGGACAAAGGAGAAGGAGGTGATCCCCTCCAATGCAAAATTCCAGAGCTTCCAGTAGTTGAAGCTGGTTATGCCCTTGTGGCGGCGGTGCCGGAGGTAGGGAATGCTTGTCTGCCTGAAGCCGACCCAGCTAAACAGCCCTTTCATAAAGCGGTGGTATTCGCTCAACTGGTTGACCGCCTCTACCACCTGCCTGGTCATGAGCCGGAAATCGCCGGTATCGGGCGGGATGTCCACTTTGGCCAGGCGGTGCATGACCCGGTAAAACAGGAAGGCGGTCAATTTCCGCAAACTGCTTTCCCCTTCCCGGACCATTCTGGTAGCGTAGACAACATCATAGCCTTCCTGCCATTTTTCGATTAACTGCGGAATGAGTTCCGGCGGGTCCTGCAGATCCGCATCGATGGGGATGACGGCGTCGCCCTTTGCTTCAAAGATGCCGGCGGTCAGGGCGATTTCCTTGCCGAAATTGCGGGACAGCTCAATTACTTTAAGTCGCTTGTCCCGCGCTGCCAGCAGTTCAATTTTTTCCAGTGTATTATCTGTGCTGCCGTCATTGACACAGATAATCTCATAGTCATACGCCGTTAAGGCGCCCATGACCTCAGAAATTTTTTGATAAAAACAGTCTATGTTCTGGCTTTCATTGTACATAGGCGCAACAATGGAGATTAAGGGTTTCATTCGTCAGCCTCCTTGGCCTCTTATTACTCCGGCGCCGGCAATGGCGGCACCGGCCCCGGTTCTTTTTGCAGCAGCGACGAGACAAACACAAAGCCTTTGTGGCTTAAATAAGGCATGTCGTAAACACGGGCAAAATCAATAACCGTAAACAGGGGTTCGCTTTTGCCCAAATGGCCGTACAAAAGCTGCGAATTGGCGCTTTCGATCAGCCAAATCCGGCCTTTGTAGTCGGCCAGGACATTCAAATCATAGATCAGTTTAAGCTCCGGCTGAAAGGGGTTGGGTTTGGACTCTTCCTGCCCGCCTGGCAAAAACACATAGTGCTGATGGCCGGGAAAGGCAACCATATAGATCCCTGCCGGGTGAATGTCGGTGTACAAAAAGATATCGTCAGGGTTGAGGCTGTAAGTAATATCAGCCCGCAAGGCATTGTTCCGGGGGCTGTAAATTTTATCATAATGAAAATAAAAGTTAACAGAGGAGGCAATAAAAATCGCCGCACATAAGGCCACAGCCGCTCCCTGGCGCCTGACGGACGCCAGCCCGCAGGCCAGGGCAATGAATAAAAAGCCCGAATTCGGCATCAAATACCGGGTTATAAAAATTGGCTTTACCTGGGATAACAACAGGGCCAGGCCGATCACGGCCAGATAAATGGCCAGGCTGGTAAGCGCCAGGCCCGCATAGGGCCGGTTCCGGGTAAGGGCCGTGAACAGCCCGAAGCCGCAGACCGCCAGCCAGCCAAAGCTCAGCAGCTTGACGGCAGGGGCCGGCAGGTTTTCGCCGAAATAAAACACCAGCAAATCCCGCAGCAGGTGCTGATAATTGATGACAATCCAGTATTCCTTGGTCACCGCAACTACCTGGCTGATTAATACAAACAGCCAGGGAAGGTAAAGCAGTACCTGGGCCAAAATTGCCAGCAGACAGGGTTTCAGTAAATATCTTTTCCTGGCAAAAACAGCCGCCAGCAGGCTAAGATTAACAAAAAAAGCGCCAAGCAGGGCATAGTTGTGGGTATAAGCGCCGGCCAGCGAACAGAGCGCAAACAATACCCACTGGTGCCGTTGATTTTGCCAGTAGGCCAGATAAGCGTAGATCCCGGCACTGGTCGTAAAAAACATGGCCCACGAATACATTCTGGCTTCGCCGGAATACTCCAGCATTACCGGCAAAAATACTGCGAAAAAGGTATAATAGAGGCCCGCCCGGGTGCCGCAGAGCCGGCGGATATGAATACCCAGCAGCACGAACAGCAGCATCCCCGTTACCGACACCAGCCGGTAAACCACAATATCCTGCCCCCAGACCAGAGAAGCCAGCTTGGCCAGCATATAATACAAAGGCGGATGGACATCGCGGGCTGTGATTTCGCAAATTCTAAAAAAGTCATGCCTGACCATGGCCACTGTATACGCCTCATCAAACCACATTTCCTTATAAAAGGCACAGGAGACGAAAAATAAAAGCCCTGCGAGCAATAGCCCAGCATAGCCTAACTGCCAGTACCGGTCCGACCTGTCTGTTAAGGTAACATTACGATAATGATTGTACATAAACTTCGCTACCACCCTCTCCTGCCAATAATATCACCGTTACCGCCGTCTTCCATACCCGGACGGATAACGGGGATAACGCCAATTGGTATTAAGCATAATTCTCCATCCCGACTGTAAAGCCCTCCCAATTTTAAAATTAAACACAAGCTAAACCACGGGGGCAGGGATAAAAAAAAGCTCTGGGCCGGGGCCCAAGTTTTTTCTGAGCGCTTGCATATTCTTCATTCTATAGGTATACTATAAGCAAAGGACTGACGTGTTGGTAGCACGCCAGCCCCCTACAGGCTGCCTAACCGAACGGTTAGCCTAAGCAGGAGTTATTAAGAAATAACCGCCATCCTTAGCTAGGGGCGGTTATTTCCTGTTTATGATCAAAACAACGAGTGTTGCAAATGCAATCATCAGATACACTGCCTCAAACATTGTGATCATCATACCACCCCCTTTCTATAAAGGGAATGGCTAACCGCTCCTAGGCATCCTGTATGAATAGTATAGCATAATTTTTCCAGAGGCAAAAAAGAAATTTTCGGTTTTGGCTGCCGGATAGGCTGCGCTAGAAGAGGCTGTCCGTGTACGATCAATTGTCCGATGGTATTCGCTTACGCAATAAAAGCACCGCTGCCGGTCAAACGGCAACAGTGCTTTTATTGCAAATGGATTGTAAGCAATGCACAATTTCACCAAAATCTATTGTGACTATCTCACAATGCCCGTGTATTGACTGACTATAGAAAGTTTGTTATCCTGAAATTAGTCATCCCATTCCGGTTAGGAATGCTTAGTCAATGAAGACTGGAATGTAATGCGCCGCCGGGCATTACATTCCAGTCTTCATTGCTATAACAGTCAATCACGAAGGAGGCATAGCCATGCAGGAATATGGTTTATTTATCAATGGCAGCTGGCGCACAACGGCAGATAAAATCAGTGTCCTCAACAAAGCCACAGGCGAGGAAATTGCCCGGATTGCGGCGGCCGGCGCGGCCGAGGTAACCCAGGCGGTGGATGCGGCGGAACAGGCTTTTACAACCGGTAAGCTGGAACCGTACCGGCGCTATGAGATACTGCTGCAGGCCAGCCGGCTGCTCAGGCAAAAGCAGGCGGAAATGGCTGAATTGCTGACACAGGAGGTCGGCAAGCCGATCAAGGAAGCCCTGGCCGAGGTGGCCCGGGCCGAACAGACGCTAATTCTGTCGGCGGAAGAGGCCAAACGCCTGACCGGCGAGATGGTGCCGCTGGCCGGAGCCCCGGGCTGCGGAAACCGCTGGGCTTTTACCCTGCGGCAGCCGGTGGGCATTGTTTGCGCCATTACGCCTTTCAATTTCCCGCTCAATCTGGCCTGCCACAAGCTCGGCCCGGCCATAGCGGCAGGCAATACGGTCGTGTACAAACCGGCGACGGCAACCCCTTTATCGGCAATATTGCTGTGCGAAATCCTGGCCGAGGCCGGCTTGCCGGCGGGCCACCTGAATCTGCTGACAGGCGCAGGCGGCAGGCTGGGAGCACTATTGACAGCAGAGGAACGGATCAGCTTTTACAGCTTTACAGGCAGCCCGGCGGTCGGCAAAGAATTGCTCAGAAAGGCCGGTTTCCGGCGGGTAGCCCTGGAATTAGGCTCCAATTCGGCCAATATTGTGCACAACGATGCCGATATTGCGGCCACGGCCGGGCTGTGTGCCAAATATGCCTTTGCCAATGCCGGCCAGGTATGCATATCCTGCCAGCGGGTCTATGTGCAGCGCAGTGTATACAGGGAATTCTGCGACCAGGCGGTGGCCTATACCCGGAAGCTGGTTATGGGTGATCCGCTTGCTCCCGCCACTGACATCGGCCCCATGATCAGCGAGCAGGCGGCGGCCCGGGCGGAAGCCTGGGTGCAGGCGGCCTTAGCCGGGGGAGCCCGGGTGCTGACAGGCGGCAAGCGGCGCGGGGCGTGGTTTGAGCCAACGATCCTGACTGATGTGGCGGCCACGATGAGCATTGTCTGTCAGGAAGCCTTTGCCCCTGTGTTCTCCATCATCCCTTATGATACTATTGAAGAGGCGATTGCCATGGTCAATGCTTCTGTCTACGGCTTGCAGGCCGGAGTGTTTACCGGTTCTCTGGAGATTGCCCGTTTATGTGCCCTGCAGCTGGAGACAGGCGGGGTTATCGTGAATGACGGCGCCACCTTCCGCACGGATAATATGCCTTACGGCGGCATCAAGGAAAGCGGTATCGGCCGGGAGGGTCCCCAGTATGCGGTAAAAGAAATGACCGAGGAAAAACTGGTTGTCTTTACATTTTAGCCGCTAAACTCATGTCAAACCGGGAGGAGGCTGCCAGCTATGATCAGCTGTCAGGAACTGTTTGCATTGCCTTCCCTACAAAAACTAACCCTTGTGGCTGGCAAAGCAGGCTTGGACCGCCGGCTGCGGTGGGTGCATTTTATCGATTTGCCAGATGTCCTCCCCTGGGTGCAGGGAGGCGAGCTGCTGATCATCACCGGTATCGGTCTCAACGGGGATCACCGGCAGCTGCCGGTGATCGTACGGGGCATTATTAAAAAAAAGCTGGCCGGGCTGATTGTCAATGTCGGGCCTTATATCCAGGAGGTGCCGCCCGAGGTTATCAGTCTGGCCGAACAGGCCAGATTCCCGGTGTTTGAGCTGCCCTGGGAGGTAAAGCTGGTCGAGGTAACAGGCGATATCTGCCGGCATATTATCAAAAGACAAACCGAGGAACGGTCCAGCAGCGATTTTCTGGAGCAGTTGTTGTTTCAGCCCGCAACCGACCAGGACGTTGTCGCCCAGCGGGCGGCTTATTATGGCTATGATTTAACCCAGCCCCATCAGGTCGCCATTGTCAGCCCTGTCCGCCTGCTGGAGTTTGTGCAAAATCAGAAAACCAAAGCCGACAAGGACCTGGTGGCCCTTAAACTCCGGTTTGAGCAGATTGTCCGTGATATGCCGGCAATACGCCGGCAGAAGATTCTGTCCATGCTGCGGGTGGATGATATTATCCTGCTGCTGCCCTGTGAGGACAAAGCCGGCGGGTCCTGCCAGAATACGGAGCTGCTGTCGGCAATCCTGGCACAGCTGGCAGCTAAAATACCGGGATTAACCGTTATTGCCGGTGTCGGCGGCCGGTTTGAGCAATTGTCTGCTGCCAGACGCAGCTATCTGCAGGCGGCCAAGGTCCTGCGTTTTTTTGCCGCCCAGCAGCCGGCCGCCAGGCAGATCCACGTCTATGAGCAGCTGGGCATCTATAAATTGCTGTTTGAAATGGAACCCGGCAAACTGGCTGCCTTTCACCAGGAGGTCATTGAACCGCTGCTGGCCTATGATGCCAAACATCAGATGGAGCTGGTGGCTACTTTGTTTGTGTATTTTGAGGAGAACGGCAACGCGGTAAAGACGGCGAAGCGCCTGTTTATTCACCGCAATACCCTGGATTACAGGCTAAAAAAAATTGAGGAAATCTCAGAACGAAATTTGTCTGATCCCTATGACCGTCTGACCTTGCAGCTGGGCGTTATTGTCGGCAGGCAGCTGGCCACCGGGCTGTAAGGTTCTCACAATGCCGGCCGGAATAGTTTGTGACAGTCTCACATAGACGCCCTTTCCCCGGTCTGTTACTATGTGAGTATAACAAACGCTGAATTATTTCATTTGGCAAAGGCGCTGAATGTATATATCACAGATATATATACTCAGCGTTTTTAAGTCTACCGGAATTTATAAATAATTCTGCAGACCTAAAGAACGCCTATTCCCTAAAGGGCGCAGGCGGCTTCTGCCGGCGGCCTGAAGGGCTTGGCACAGGCCAAGTCTTTTCTTATGATTCAGCCAGGGAGGCATATGACGATGAGTAAGACGCAAGGTAAATCAGCAGCACTGCTACAAAGAAAAAACAAGGCTGTGCCCCGGGGTATTGCCAATTCCACCGGTGTATTTGTGGAAAAAGCCGGCGGTGTGGTCCTCACTGACGTGGAAGGCCGGGAGTATCTCGATTTCTATGCCGGGGTGGGGGTTCTTAATGTGGGCCACTGTCCCGAGCCGGTGGTCAGGGCCATTAAGCAGCAGGCCGACAAGCTGCTCCATTCCTTTTTTGCCATTGCCATGTATGAACCGTATGTGGCCCTGGCGGAAAAACTAAACAGCCTGATGCCTGGTGCCGCTCCCAAAAAAACGATGTTCGCCAACAGCGGCGCGGAGGCGGTTGAGAATGCGGTAAAGATTGCCCGCCACGCCACCAGGCGAACAGGCATTATCGCTTTTGAGGCGGCCTTTCACGGGCGGACCTTTATGACCATGAGCCTTACCAGCAAGGTAAAGCCTTATAAATACGGCTTCGGTCCCTTGGCGCCGGAGATTTACAAGGTCCCCTCCGCCTACTGCTACCGCTGTCATTACTGTTCCACCTACCCGGCCTGCGGCCTGCACTGCCTGGAAAACTTCGAACGGTTTTTCACCGCGGAAATTGACGCCGAGCATATTGCCGCCATGATTATCGAGCCTGTCCAGGGAGAAGGCGGCTTTATCGTGCCGCCGCCGGAATTTTTGCCAGGGCTGCAGGCCATTTGCGAGCAAAAGGGGATCCTGTTTGTGGCCGACGAGGTGCAAACCGGTTTTGGCCGGACAGGCAAAATGTTTGCGGTGGAAAACTGGGGGGTCGAGCCGGACATCATGACTACGGCCAAATCAATTGCCGCCGGCGTTCCCTTAAGTGCGGTCACCGGCAAGGCCGGGTATATGGATGCCCCCGAGGCCGGCAATATTGGCGGCACCTATGGCGGCAGCCCGCTGGCCTGTGTAGCCGGCCTGGAGACAATCAGGTATATTGAAGACCGGCAGTTGTGCAGCCGGGCCGGGGACATTGGGCGCATTACAATGACCAGGCTGAAAAGCCTGCAGGAGCGGTGTCCGGCCGTCGGCGACATCAGAGGCCTTGGCGCCATGATCGGTATTGAGCTGGTTACGGACAGGAGCACCAAAGAACCGGCCAAAGAGCTGACGGCAAAGGTGGTAAAATACTGTTTAGACCAGGGGGTCATATTGATCAGCGCCGGTATTTTCAGCAATGTAATCCGCCTGCTGATACCGCTGGTGGTGACGGATGAACAGCTGGACCAGGGGCTGACAGTGCTGGAGCAAAGTATCCTGCGGGCAGCAGCCGAAGCCTGTTAAACAACAATTTGTTAGAAAAACTTGGCTTGTGCCAAGTCCTCCAGGACGCCGGCAGAAGCCAAAGATTTTTCTTATCCCTTAGATTAGGGTCTTGAAATTTTATAAATTTGATGGGGCAAGCAAAGGCGCTTGCCGGCAACCAGAAGGTTGCCGGCAGGCGCTTTTTTACATGACCGGACCGTATAGCGGTTGCTGCCGGCGTCCCTGAGAGGCCTGGCACAAGCCGCGTCTTTTCTTAGCCAGGCCGGCCAAACCTGGCCTAGCCCGGTTTTCCGTAGACAAAAGGAGGCAAAGCAAATGAAAGCAAACACGCTCCACCTGGAAAAAGAAAATCTCAAAAAGGAGCTAAAGGACCGGCATATCCAGTTGATCGCCATCGGCGGCGTAATCGGTGTCGCCCTGTTTATGGGTTCGGCCCAGGCCAGCAGGCTGGCAGGCCCGGCGCTCACGCTGGCGTACGCGATCGGCGGGGTTGTCATGTACTTTGTGCTGCGGGCCCTGGGCGAGGTGGCGGTGGAAAATCCGGTAGCCTCATCCTTTGCCGGCTACGCCCGCGTTTTCTGCGGCCCCCTGGTTTCTTTCATTACCGGCTGGAATTACTGGTACCAATGGGTTGTCCTGGCTATGTGCGAGATCTCGGCTGTCAGCATGTATATGAAATACTGGGCGCCCGACCTGGCCCAATGGATTCCGGCCCTTGTCTGCCTGGGGGTGATCATGGCCGTGAATCTGATTGCCGTTAAATACTACGGTGAGTTTGAGTTTTGGTTTGCCTTGATTAAGGTTGTTACGATCCTGGCTATGCTGGCAGTCGGGTTTGCCATGGTACTGTTCGGGTTTGGCAACGGCGGCGTGGCGATCGGGTTCTCCAATCTGTGGGTCCATGGCGGGTTTATGCCTTTTGGCTGGACCGGGGTGGCCATGGCCCTGGTCATGGTCGTGTTTGCCTATTCCGGGGTCGAGCTAATCGGCATTACCGCCGGTGAGGCCGCAGAGCCCGAACGCTCTCTCAAATCGGCGATTGACAAGGTGTTCTGGCGGGTCCTGATTTTCTATGTCGGCTCGATGGTGGCGATCTTAGCCATCTTCCCCTATGACACCCTGCCCCCGGGGGTCAGCCCGTTTGTCATGATTTTCGAGAAAGCAGGTATTCCTTATGCGGCCTCTATCATCAATCTGGTTATTCTGTCTTCGGCCGCCTCCTGTCTTAACAGCTGCATCTATGTCTGCGGCCGGATGCTGTATGGCCTGGCGCTCCGCCATGAGGCCCCGGCCTTTCTGGGAAAACTGTCAGCCAGCCAGGTGCCGGCCAATGGGATTCTGTTTTCCGGTGCGGTTTGCCTGATCGGCGTTTATTTAAACTACGTTTCGCCTGACAATGTATTTTATTACATGTCGGCGATTACAACAACAGGCTGCATGTGGACCTGGTCGCTGATTATGTATATTCAGTATAAATGGCGGAAAAACCTGACAAGCGAGCAGATAGCCGGGCTGAAATATCCGATGCCCTGTTATCCATATGCCAATTATGTGGTGGGCGCGTTTATGCTGGCGGTAACCCTGGGCATGGGTTATGACCATGATAATCTGGTAGCCCTGTATGTCGCCCCGGCCTGGTATGCTTCCCTGTATATTTTTTACCGGTTATTCAAAATAGGGGAAGCCCAGCAAAAAGCCGATCTGAGTATCCGGACGGAATGGTAAGCAGCTGAATAAATAAATGAGGCCGGGAGGTTTGCTCCCGGCCTCATTTGTGATTGCCCCGGTGCCTGTAGCTGCGGCAAGAAAGGTTCTGCTACTTGACCGAACAATCGACAAGCAGCTTTTCCCGGACATCCCATAGGGCCTGGGATAAGTCGACGTAATAATTATGGGGGTTCTCAAAGCGCAGCACCTCGTCCCACAGGGTCTCGATCTGCTGCCGGCAATACTTCTGAATTGTTATTAAATCAGGATTTTTATAGACGCAGGTCCCTTTATCAAAGATCTGAACCAACAGTTTTTTCGCATAGAAATCGGTGACTGTCTTGCGCTTCCAGGTATGGACGGGATCAAATATTACATACGTCTCGTCAATACTCTCGTCCGCGAGGGTGATGACATCGGCAATGGCTTTGCCGCTGCGCTGTTCAAACAGCCGCCATAATTGCTTATGGCCGGGCAGGGTTATTTTCTCCACATTCTCACTGAGTTTTATTTTCGGAATAACCTGTCCGTTTTCCTCCAGCGCCACAAGCTTGTACACGCCGCCGAAAACAGGCTCGGATTTAGAGGTAATCAGGCGTTCGCCAACACCGAAGGAATCCACTTCGGCCCCCTGCACGAGAATATCGCGGATAATATACTCATCCAGCGAATTTGATACCAAAATTTTACAATCGGGAAAACCGGCGTCATCGAGCATTGTCCGGGTTTTCTTGGACAGATAGGCGATATCGCCGCTGTCAATCCGGACGCCTGTGGGGCGGAAGCCCCGGGGCAGTACCTCCTCGTTAAATACCTTAATGGCGTTAGGGATGCCGGACTTCAGCACATTATAGGTATCGACCAGCAGCAGGCAGTTCTCGGGATAGGTCCGGGCATAAGCCCGGAAGGCGTCGATTTCGTTGGCAAAGGTCTGCACCCAGCTGTGAGCCATAGTCCCCACCGCCGGTATGGCAAAATCGCGTTCGGCAATTGTGCAGGCGGAGCCGGCGCAGCCGCCAATAAAGGCTGCCCGCGCCCCGAACATGGCCCCGTCATACCCCTGGGCCCGCCGTGAGCCAAACTCCACAACCGCCCGGCCCTGGGCAGCGCGCACAATCCGGTTGGCCTTGGTCGCTATCAGGCTCTGGTGATTGATTGTCAGCAAAATCATGGTTTCCACCAATTGGGCTTCAATGATCGGCCCCCGGACCGTAACGATCGGCTCATTGGGGAAAATCGGCGTGCCCTCCGGCACGGCCCAGACATCGCAGCTAAACCGGAAATGGCGGAGATAGTTCAGAAATTCCTCGCCGAACAGCTTCTTCTTGCGCAGAAACTCGATATCGGCATCAGTAAAGCTCAGCTCCTGCAGATAACGGATCAATTGTTCGACTCCGGCCATAATGGCAAAGCCGCCGCCATCGGGAACCCGGCGGAAAAACATATCAAAATAGGCAATTTTGTCCTGCAACCGGTTTTGAAAATACCCGTTGCCCATCGTAATCTCATAAAAATCAGTCAGCATTGTCAGGTTCATTCTTTTCCCGTCTGCTTCCCCCATGCCCTCTTCCCCTCTCATTCGATAATCTTCATCCATTTGGGGTTAAACTTAAATAACTTAGAAGGCCGGTGCCCGGCATCCCTGGTATATTCGTCTGTTTCAACCACCATGTCGGCGATTTTTCTTCTAAAATTTGCCTTCAGCAGTTCCGTATCCAGAATGACTTCATAAACCTGCTGCAGTTTTGTCAGCGTAAACCGTTCCGGCATCAGATTAAAGGCGATATCGGTATATTCAATCTTGTTGCGCAGTCTTTGGATGCCGTACTCAATAATTTTCGCATGGTCAAAAGCAATGCCGCTGCATTCGACAATCTCTCTTGTCACCGTCGTTACTTTAGTTTCTACTTTTTTTACTGTTTTTATTGTAGCGGTAAGCTGCTGATCGGCATGAGACAGCGTCAGATGAAATAACTGCTGTAAGATATAGCCTGTGGCTGTAACTGTTTTCTGTTCCTGGTACAGTTTGCAGTCAACCGTAAACCAGGCTGCACCGGCCACCTGCCCGCTGGCTTCAATCTGCAGGCTGCCATGATCGACAAGCGCCATATAGGAAGCGCAGATAACCCTGGTACGGGGATCTCTGTCCACCTCGCCCCAGGTATAGAGCTGCTCCATGTAGATGTCGCTGATATTGGTTTCCTCTTTCAGCTTTCGCCTTGCCGCCTCATCCAGGCTTTCCCCCAGCTGCACAAAACCGCCGGGCAGCGCCCACTGGTGCTTATAGGGATGATTGCCCCGCCGGATCAGCAGCAGCCGCAAGGATTTTTCCGGCAGCCGCCGGTAATTCTTTTCCTCCTTTTCGGTTACGGTAAAAATCAGCATATCCACCGTAACTGACAGGCGGTCATACTGGCTGGCGTCATAGCTTGCCAGGAATTCTTCCTCCGTAAGGCCCTGCCTATTGATCTCACTCATCGCCCCTTCCCCTTTGCCTGTTAATATTATCTAAATGTTAATATCATTTTAATAATATCTAATGGTTCTGTCAAGTACAGTTTACAGAAAAATAGAAAAAACAGGCCGGAGACACGCTTGCGTCTCCGGCCTGCGGCTAGCCGCCGATTTGTTCTTCCATCTGTCCCGTGGTTTCAAGATCGCCTTTATTTAGGCCGAGGGCGAGCTGCCGCGCATCCAGCTCGTTTTCCCAGCGTGAAACGACCACTGTTGCCACCCCGTTGCCAATCAGGTTCGTCAGCGCCCGGGCCTCGGACATAAACCGGTCGATACCCAAAATCAAAGCCAGACCGGCTACCGGCACGGTCGGGATCACCGACAGGGTGGCAGCCAGGGTAATAAACCCGCTGCCGGTAACGCCTGCCGCCCCTTTGGAGGTGATGAGCAGCACGGCCAGCATTGTCAGCTGCTGCACCATAGTCAGGTCTGTGTTGGTCGCCTGCGCCACGAATACCGCGGCCATTGTCAGATATATAGAAGTTCCGTCCAGGTTAAAGGAGTAACCGGTGGGGATAACCAGCCCCACCACCGACTTGGAGCACCCCAGTTTTTCCATCTTATCCATCATGCGCGGCAGCACGCTTTCAGAGGAAGAGGTCCCCAGGACAATAAGCAGTTCTTCTTTAATATAAGCGATGAATTTAAAAATGCTGAAGCCGGCGATCCGGGTAATCAGGCCCAGCACGGCAAAGATAAACAACAGGCAGGTCAGATAGAAACTGCCCATCAGTTTCGCCAGCGGGATCAGGGAGGCCAGCCCGTACTGGCCGATAGTAAAGGCAATGGCCCCAAAAGCGCCGATCGGCGCAGCTCGCATGATAATCCCGACAACCTGGAACAGGCCGTGGGACACTTCATCAATCAGTTTAATGATGTTGCCGGCCCGCTGGCCCATAAGGGAGAGGCCAAGACCGAACAGGATGGAAAACAACAGTACCTGCAGAATGTCACCTTTGGCAAAGGCATCGACCACACTGTTGGGGATAATGTTCAGGAGAAAATCAGTGGTGCTTTGGGACTGAGCCTTAGAGGCGTAAGTGGCGATTGCGTTGGTATCCAAAGTGCTGATATCGGCATTCATCCCCGCCCCGGGCTTCACCAGATTGACAACCGCCAGGCCGATGATGAGCGCCAGGGTGGATACAGCCTCAAAATAGAGCAAGGCTTTGCCGCCGACGCGGCCTACTTTTTTCATATCGCCCATGCCGGCGATCCCCAGCACCACGGTGCAGAAGATAATGGGGGCAATAATCATCTTAATGAGTTTAATAAACCCGTCCCCCAGCGGCTTCATGCTGGCACCGGCGGCAGGATAGAAATGCCCCAGCAGCACCCCGGCCGTAATCGCCATCAGTACCTGCACATACAGGATTTTGTAAAATGGTTTTTTCATAGTCGTCCTCCCTTTTGTTAATGTTGTCTAAACAATAACGGTCGCAGGGGAACCAACCATTCATTCCTAGTGAAAGTAAATGGCCGACCCTTAAACCACTTGCACCGCCTGTCATAACGCCATCGATGCGCTTCAGCGGGCAACACAGGGTCTTCATGTGCTATGTTGCCGCGTCTTCGCGATGTTACCGTCACAACTTCCAGCTATGCAATTGCCAATAAGCTTGCTCTCCTCCTTTCCGGAACAGTAAGAGATTTCCATTCGGCAGCAGGGGGCTAAATTCCTTCACCGCTTTTGTATATTTATTAAATTTTCCAGTGTTTTTTTACAAAAAAAAACAGATCAGTTTTTTTCCTGATCTGTTGCCGCCATTGCTGGCCACTACCCCCAAATATGTCCGGCACAGCAGGGCATACAGGGTCTGCGTCTACACGGCCGATACATACCGGTAAAGCGGCAGGGCCAGGCATAGTAGCGCTATTAAATATACAACCAGGCCGCCCCGCCTGTTCCCATTAAGCATCAGCCAGCGGCCGAACCTGTAGGCATGGGCTGACGCCGGCACAGCCAGGATAATCAGAAAAGTCAAGGTTCATTCTCCCTTCGTATGGGCTGCGTCTTGCGCATCAGACCGGTACGCCGGAGTTCGGTGCGCACTTTAACGGTAAATTCAGCCCCGCCAAACCGGCTGTCCCAGTTATACCTTCTTAATTCCTCCATAGTCATGAACTTGGGTCTGATGTAATAACCGAAATCGACGACATCGGTGCCCCAGGCCTGGGTACGGATAAGCATATCAACAATTTGGCGGTGCAGCGTGTCGGAGATTTGCGCTTCCAGCAGGGGTATATATTCCCGGGCTTCATATTCAATGCCGCTGGGAAGCCCGGTGATTTCCCCCTCGATCAGGACATCAACATGAATAACAGGGTTTTCACCGCTGATATCAATTGTAAATTCGGGCCGGCGGCCGTTGCGGATACTCATCGTTACCTGATGGCCGGGAGCCAGGGGATCGGGAACGGACAAAAAGCCAAAGGAAAACCGGTTCAATAAAATACTGAGCGCTCTGGTTTCGCCGGTATCCAGAAACCCAACCATCTTATCGGCCTTAAATACGGCCGTCCCCATAAACTCAGTGGCATTGCCGCCCTGTCTCGGCAAATTCCCTGGCAGATAGGTCTTGGTCTTGCCACCGGCTTGCGTGCCGTGAGCCTGGCCTTCACCGGACAAAGGGTTTAGGCCGTAGCCCACAGCCAGCGGCGCGCCACTGTCGGCCTTCAGCCGGGTATAAAACTCCTGCAGGGTAAGCGACAGGAAATAGGAGGTTTCATCATAGTTGCGCATTGAGTTATTGATCCAGCGGGAAACCAGCGACTCGAGCGGCGGTTTATTCGCCGCGAAGATATCAATGGCCTTGCCGGAGCAGACCATCATAAAGATTGTCCCCCGGAATTCGCGAAACCGCAACAGCGGCCCGATTAACTCCTCGACCCCGTGGCGGGCCAGGTCTTCGCTTATTATGATAGCCGTCACCTGGGACAAATTGACGCCGCGGGACATGGTGGCATTTAACAGGTTCCGGGCTTCCGCCAGCGTTGGGGCTTTAATCGTAACCAGGGTTGAGGATTCCTTGCTGCCGGCGCCCCCGCTTTCGGCACCGGCCTGAGCAGTGGGAACGGCGATCCGGTAGGTAACCAGCAGGTCTCCGTCATCGGCCCTGTCGATCCCGATAGAGATTGCCCAGGCGACTTCATCTGTCTCCCGTGCCCCGTTATTGCTGCAGCCGGCGGTGACAGCACACACAAGCAGGACAAGCATTATGACAAATCGCATTTTTTCCTCCCGCCCCTTAGCAGTGCGGCAATAAGCAAAGCCAGGGTTGTGAAGATAAAGCCCGGCGCCAGGATGTCGGAAAAAAGCAGGAATTCCAGGCTGGCAACTACGCCCGCGTCAGGCGGCAGGGCGGCAATATTAATCATAATCAGGCCGGCCGGCAGCAGGATGGGTTTGGGCGTGGGCAGCCTGAACAGCCGGGTAATAATGTACAGTGTTCCATATAGTAAAATGGCAATCCCCAGGATGCCGATGATTACCCAGAGGATAATGAACAAGGCTTCCAGGCGCTGCACATATCTGTTGATATACATCAGCCGGGCCATCTCATAAAACGGCAGGGTTTTCTCAAGGCCGATGGCCGCGCTAAGCCCGCTTATATAAACAACATTGGCCAGGGACCGGATGATGCTGCTGCCGCCGATGCCGAAAAGAATAGTCGTCTGCAGTGTCTGCCGGTTCTGAAAGGCCGGGGTCAGGATCAGCAGCAGGACAAGGGGGGTGCCGGCCCCGATGAGGTGGAGGGTAGGTTCGAAAAGTGAAGGCAGGCCGTTCCCCAGCAAAGGGAAAAGGTAGAGTGGCTTTAGCATCGACCCCAGACCGGCGAAGACTACCAGCACCCCGCCGATGGTAAAAGGGAGAGTCAGGTAGCTGGCACGGGCCAGGGGTTCAAGCCCCATATAGACCAGCAGTATAACGATCAGACCATAAGCAATTACAATATTAGTAAATTCAATATCAGGCAGGGCGGTAAGCAGGGTATTTTCGGCAAACTGCCGCGTCCACAGGCAGGCAGTGGCATACAGGGAAAACAGGTAGAAAAAGCTGACTCCGTACAGACCGATTTTCCCCAGCAGTCTCTCAGTCAGTGACAGGAGATCGCCGCCATAGCGCTGCAGGAGATAGTGCTGCAGCCAGAGCAGGATAGCGGTTCCCAGGCCGCCGCTAAGGGGTATTACCCAGCTTACAGGTCCGGCAGCTTCGGCTACAATGGCCGGAGTCGATAAAAACAGCAGTGGAAAGCTGATCGCGTAGACTAAGCCTAGTCCTTCCGCCACTCCCATGCGTCGGTTTGGGTAATTCATCTGATTTCATCGCCTCCCGTATCCGGGGATTGGTTGACCCATTTCCGGCTGACGGCCGGCTGGCGCCGGCGGTCCTTGGTATTCAACTCATCCGGTCTGGTTTCCTGATTATACACCTGGCCCCTGATAACCACATCATAGCCGGCAATTGTCTTCGGTCCCAGCGGCGCCAGGTAGGGCATGCCAAAAGATTTCATCCGGCACAGCAGGACCACCAGGCCGATCCAGGCCATAGCCAGCCCGACCAGGCCGATGGCGATGGTAAACATATAAAAGATGAAGCGGACAATCCGGACAGCCGACGCCATGCGGTATTCCGGGATGGCAAAAGAGGCCAGGCCGGTGATGGCGACGATAACGACGACGATCGGGCTGACGATCCGGGCGGTGACTGCGGCCTGACCGAGGATGATGGCCCCGACAATCCCGATTGTGGGCCCCAGCAGGCCGGGAATCCTGATCCCCGCCTCGCGGATCAGCTCAAACGAAATATCCATAATCAAAATCTCAAACCAGGCCGGAAAGGGCACGTTTTCCCTGGCGCCGGCGACCGCCAGCAGCAGTTCGGTTGGCATTGCTTCCGGGTGAAAGTAGCTTATAGCGAGATAGAGTGAAGGCAGGACAGTGGCGATCAGCGCCCCGAACAGCCGCAATACCCGCATAAGATTGGTGATACCGGATTTTAAGCTGAAATCTTCCCCGGAATGGAAGAAGCTCAGAAAGGACACCGGTAAAATCTGGGCAAAGGGGTTGCCCTCCAGAATGAGGACAACCCGCCCTTCGGTTAGATGGCTGGCGGCCCGGTCAGGGCGCTCGGTGGACATGGTCTGAGGAAAAATAAGGGTCGGCGAATCCTCGATAAACTGGACCAGTTGGGCCGAATCACTGATATAGTCGGTTTCGATCCCGCTCAGCCGCCGCCGGACCTCATTCACCAGCGACGTGTTGGCAATGGAGTCGATATACATGACGGCACAGTTAACCTGCCCCCTTGTCCCCACTGTAACCATCTCGGTAACAAGATCACTGCTTCTCAGCATGGACCGCACCAGCCCGGTATTTATGCGCAGATTTTCACTAAACGCCACCAGGGAGCCACGGACTGTCTGCTCAGTCTTGGGCGAACCCACACCGCGGTGTTCCCAGCCTTTGGTTTCAATGACAAGGGCCTCAGCAATCCCGTCCAGAATAAGGACTGTATCACCGGTATTAATGCTTGCCTGCAGGCTTGCCAAGGTGTCTATGCGTACTACCTGACCATTGGGGATCACCTGTTTAATCAGCCAGCCCATAGTATCCCCGCTGTATAACCGGCTGTGACTGTCCATAAGCGGTTCCAGCACAAACCGGTTCAGTTTTTGGCTGTCAACAAGGCCATCCATATAAACAATCAGACCGGAGACCGCAGGCTGGTCGCCTGCCTCAATCTCCCGGATGACTACGTCCCGGTTGAGAGGAAGACGGTAAATACGGGCAAGGGCCTGCCGGTTTTCTTCCAGGCTTGTGCTGATTCTGGCGCCGTCAGGCCCCTGTTGCTGCTCATAGGTATAGACGGCCGGCGCCAATTTGCTCCACTGGGCTTCCAGGGCCGCCAGTTCGGCTTTTACCAGCTCCAGCCTGTTGACCAGGGAATTTTGCCTGACAGCCTGCGCTACCTTGTCCATATATAAGGTAAGCCGCCGGCTGAAGGCCAGCAGCGCCGTCAGCCGGTCAAGCCCGGCCTCCGCCTGGTTCTCCGGCTGCTTGTGGGCCTCAGCGGTATCATAGGGCCTGGCCTCATCTAAAATGAAATAGTCCGGGGTTGCCGGCGGTGAATAATCGATTAGCTGCTTAGCCTGCTCCCATAGTTGCGCAAACTTGTTTTTTACCATGAGTATACCTCATTTTTTAATATTGGTAGTATCGGTAAAAACAGCAATTTTATTCCACCCGGAAAATGCAAAGAACCCCAGATAACCACGTTCCGCAGGTTATCGGGGTTGTGTTTGGTGCCGGCGGCTTAGCCCAGCATACTGGGAATTAACCCTTTTCTTAATAAAACATAGGCAATCGAACGGTCAAAATGGAATACGGGGATTCTTTTTATGGTGAAATGATTATTAAACATGGCAAAACCGTATTGCGTGGAAAAGCCGCCGATATAGCCGGCCTGGCCGGCGGCCTGGAGCGTATCGGGCCGGTAGCTGCCACAGGGATAAGCGATAAAATTCACCGCCTTGCCCAGCGTTTGTTCTAAAGCAAATTTAGACTGCTCCAGTTCATCGGCAACCTCCTGCGGCGATAGCTCGGCCAATCGCCGGTGGGTAACGGTATGGGAGCCAAAGTCCATGCCGGCAGCGGCCATCTCCCGGATCTGGGCCCCTGTCAGGCGGTCCTGGTTGCCCACCATCCCGGTGATGATATAGAAACTGGCTTTCATCGAGTATTTTTGCAGAATCGGCAGGGCATTGGCATAGTTGTCCAGATACCCGTCGTCGAAGGTAATCAGCAGCGGTTTATCCGGCAGTTGGGGCTTGTGCCCCTGCAGCCGCCGGGCAACCTGGGCAAGGGACAGGGTATGATAGCCATCTTCAGCCAGGCTTGCCATATCCTGCTCAAACCGGGCGGTGCTGATTGTGAGATCGTCCGTCTCCGGGCCGACGCGATGATAAAGCAGGACCGGGATACTGTTAACGAGCTGATCAATGACCTTATATTCCGGAACCAAAGACAGGCCAAACAGAGCAGCGAGCGCGCCTATGCCCCCTGTTATAAACCGACGTCTGGTAATCATTTAACATCCATCTCCTCAACTGCTGAAAGTCCAATTACTCCTGATCTATCCCTATTTTACTGTATATAAAGCCTACTGTCACTTATTATGCAAACTTTGCTTATCGCCATTTTTTCCCTTGCCGCGTGCGGGCGGCAGGCATAAGGAAAAACTGCTCCGGTATAAATGTACGGCCAGGCAGCAGCAAATATGCAGATTTTTTAACCGCCCCCGAGACGGCACCAGTTACACCGCAGGCAATAGCGCCGGTACCACAGGAATTTACGGGCCCGAAAGCGAATGCTACCTATAGCCTTCACAATAGTGTAAAAGAGGTGCATTTATGATCAGATACACACCCGTTGGCAGGATTCACTCGCCCTTTAAAGAACCTAAAGGCACACCCATTCAGCCGCCAGCCGCCCTGGATGTTGCCGGCGTCATTGAGATGGACCCCGCCTATGCTGCCGGCCTGCAGGATCTAGAAGGTTTTTCCCATTTGATTCTGCTTTACCACTTTCATTTGGCAAAAGATTGTTCGCTGCTGGTAAAACCGTTTCTGGACAATGCATTGCACGGAATCTTTGCCACCCGCGCACCGGGCCGGCCGAATCCGATCGGCTGTTCGGTAGTACGCCTGGTCACAATTGACGGCAACAGGCTCCATGTCCTGGACGTGGATATTGTGGACGGAACGCCGCTGTTGGATATTAAGCCCTATGTGCCGGAGTTTGATTGCCGCCCAACCGCTAAAAACGGCTGGTTTGAGAACAATGTTCATAAGCTGGCAACGGTCAGGGATGACGGGAGATTCACCAAATAACCCCCACAGGTTCCTATTGCAATACCCGTTGTCTATGTGCCTGGCTGCTGATTGTCCGGTGCGGCCTGCTTCCCCGCTCTGATGCCAATCACCGGGAAGTTCCAGCCGTATTTAATGCAGCAGAGGCGCAGGCCGGTGGTAATGGCAAAGCAGAGATACAGGGGAAGGTTGCCGGTAAAATAAAATTGCGAGTAATAAAAACTGATCGCCCCGGCAATGGTCGTGATGGCGTATACTTCCTGGCGGAAAACATAGGGGATCTCTTGGACAAATACATCGCGCATGATGCTGCCGCCGATACCGGTGATGACGGCCACTGTCGTTACGATAACCACCGAGTCCAGATTTTGGTGCAACGCCAGCTTGGCGCTGGTCGCCGTGAAGGCCCCCAGGCCGATCGCGTCAAAGACCTGAATGGTATGTTTGAATTTATCCAGCCAGCGATAGGTAAAACAAACGCCCACTGTAGCCATAGCGCTGATAATAAAAAAAGTGGGGTCGCGAAAGGTAAGCGGCGGGGTGTTGCCGATGATCACATCCCGCAGAATACCGCCGCCAATGGCGGTCGTAATCGCCAGTACCAGAACACCAAAAACATCAAGCTTCTTTCGTATCCCGGTCAGGGCGCCGGAAATGGCGAAAGCGATAATTCCTGTAATTTCAAATACACTCCAGGCTGTCATTGTTCATTCTCTCCTAAAATTAACAGCACAGTAGGGAAACCCCTATAACCACAGCGTGTTATAGGGGTTTCCTGCTGCTACGCTTCTATCATCCTGTAAATTTTTTATTTATTTGATGCTACTCTACGGTCACACTCTTGGCCAGATTCCTTGGCTTATCAACATCGCAGCCACGGGTGACGGCCGCATAGTAAGCCAGCAGCTGCAACGGAATGACTGACAAAATGGGGGTGAGGAATTTATTGGTGGCCGGAATAAAGATCGTATGATCAACATATTTTGCCAGCTGCTGATCCCCTTTGAGCCCGATGCCAATTACAACAGCATCACGGGCTTTGACTTCCTTGATGTTGCTGAGCGTTTTCTCGTACACGTCCTGCTGGGTAGCCAGGGCAATGACCGGCACGCCTTCAATGATCAGGGCCAGGGTGCCGTGTTTAAGCTCTCCGGCCGCATAAGCCTCGGCGTGAATATAGGATATTTCTTTGAGTTTTAAAGAGCCCTCCAGGGCCACGGCATAATCTAAGGAGCGGCCGATGAAAAACACATCCTCATTGAAGCCGTATTGCTGGGCGAAGGTTTTAATGGGCTCAACATCCTCTAACAGCTCATAAGCCTGAGCCGGCAGTTCCCGCAGGCCGTGGCACAGTTCCCGCACTTTAGCCGCGGCCAGGCTGCCTTTGATTGCTCCCATATAAATGGCCAGCATCGCCATAACAACAAGCTGGGTAGTATAGGCTTTGGTGGAGGCTACGGCAATTTCCGGGCCGGCCCAGGTATAGATAACCTGATCGGATTCGCGGGCGATGGAGGAGCCGACAACATTGGTAATTGCCAGGGTGCGGGCGCCCAGATTTTTGGCTTCTTTCAGCGCCGCCAGGGTATCCAGGGTTTCTCCCGACTGGCTGATGACAATCGCCAGCGTCTGCTCATCAATCAAAGGGGTCCGGTAACGGAATTCTGAGGCTACGTCGACTTCCACCGGAATCCGGGCCAGGTTCTCGATCAGGTACTTGCCGACAATGCCGGCATGATAGGCCGTGCCGCAGGCAATAATGGCGATCTTTTTAATGGGGAGCACATCGTCCCTGGTCCAGTTGAGTTCTTCAAAGGCTATGCCGCTGTTGTCTTTGGTCACACGGCTGCTCATGGTTTCCCGCACGGCTTTGGGCTGTTCATAGATTTCTTTAATCATGAAATGCTCATAGCCGCCTTTTTCCGCCGCTTCCGCATCCCAGTTAACCTCAAAGACTTTTTTCGTGACCGGGATCCCCTGCCGGTTCATGACCCATACCGAATCAGCCGTTACAATGGCCATTTCGCCGTCGCTTAAGATATAGGTTTTCCGGGTGCGGCTGATAATCGCCGGGATGTCGGAGGCAATGAAGTTTTCCCCGTCGCCCAGGCCGATGACCAGCGGGTTGTCCTGCTTGGTGCAGATCAGTTTCCCCGGCTCATCCTGGCACATAAACACCAGGGCGTAAGAACCCTCAATCTGTTCCAGTACCTGCTTGACTGCCGCTTCAAAATCCCCGGCGTAACACTCCTCAATCAGATGGGCCACAACCTCGGTGTCTGTTTCCGAGGTAAACTGATGGCCTTTGGCAATCAGCTGTTCCTTGAGGTGCATATAGTTCTCGATGATGCCGTTATGGACGACAACAAATTTACCGGTACAATCGGTATGGGGGTGGGAATTGGCGTCAGATGGACGGCCGTGGGTCGCCCACCGGGTATGGCCGATGCCGAGACTACCCTGGAGCGGGCTGATTTCCACCTGTTTTGCCAGCACATTCAGCCGGCCGACGCTTTTAGTCACATGAATTTTATTGCCGTCAAACACGGCAACACCTGCCGAATCGTAGCCACGGTATTCCAGTTTGCTCAGGCCTTCCAGCAAAAATGGTGCAGCCTGATCAGGACCTATATAGCCAACAATACCACACATATATATAAACCTCCTAAATTACACTACTAATAAACGCTCGTCTGCATTACGGCCGCGGCCGCGCTGAGCATTGCCAAGCATTTAACCCTTGATCACGTTGTCAGCAACTTGCCATTGTGCTTTTCTGCCGCTGCCGTTTTGTCCCCCAGGTCACCCTGGAGCTTTGTCGGCCAGCTTACGGCTGCAGATGCCGAGAGGTATCCGCTGACTGCTCGATAAACCTCTGCCTCGTCTGCTTGACTTACGTCAAGCACCAGCGCTTTGTTGATTAGTTTCTGCGGCAATAGTTGTTATTATCCTGTATCGGCCATATTCCCACCTCCTTACTAATCATAGATATGCAAAGGAGCACTATATAGTGCTCCTGCCATATCTATCTTATTTTAATACAGTTTATCGTTTTGGTCAATAACTCCTGTTTAAGCCTGTTCCTGTCTGACAACGCGGGCAATATTGCCGACGATACGCTCAAGGTCGGGCAGGGACGGGCCTTCGGCCATAATCCGGATAAGCGGCTCGGTGCCGGAAGGGCGGACAAGTATCCGGCCATTATCGCCCAGTTCGGCTTCACCGGCCTGAATGGCGGCAGCGATATTCGCATTGTTTTCCCAGCCGTCTTTACTCTTAACCCGGATATTCTCCAGCAGTTGGGGAAATCTTGTCATTACTTTAGCCAGAGCCGACATTTTCTTACCGCTTTGTTTTAGCGCGGCCGCCAGCTTCAGCGCCGTGATCAGCCCGTCGCCGGTTGTGCTGTATTGGCTGAAAATAATATGGCCCGACTGTTCACCGCCCAGAACCAGGTTATGCTTCAGCATGGCTTCCAGTACATAGCGGTCACCCACCGGCGTCACCAAAACTTTGGCACCGGCATTTTTTATGGCCTGATGCAAGCCGATATTGCTCATCACTGTGGCGACCAGCGTCTTGTCTGTTAGTGTATTGTGCTTAAGCATATCCAGGGCACAGATCAGCATGATCTGATCGCCGTCAATCGTCTCACCGGTTTCGGCAACAGCCAGACAACGGTCGGCATCGCCGTCATGGGCCAGTCCCAGATCGGCCTTATGCTGAGCTACAGCCGCCTGCAGCTGCTCCAGGTGGGTTGAGCCGCAGCCGGCATTAATATTAATGCCGTCAGGGCGGTCATTGATGACAATCACGTCGGCCCCCAGCTGCCGGAAAGCGGCGGGAGCCGCCTCATAGGCAGCACCATTGGCACAGTCTAAAACGAGCTTCAGTCCCTGCAGAGACTGGTCGACAGTATTAACAGCATACTCCACATATTCTGTCAGCAGATCATGTTTGGTGGTTATAAAACCAATGCTGTCGGCTGTAGGCCGGGGCATCCCGTCCGCCTCGGAATCGATCAGTTTTTCCAGCTCGTTTTCTACAGCATCAGGCAGTTTGTAGCCGGTACCGGCAAAAAATTTGATCCCGTTATCAGGGTAGGGGTTATGGGATGCGGAAATAACGACACCGGCCTGCGCACCGTGCCGCCTGGTCAGGTAAGCCACTGCCGGGGTAGGAACAACCCCCAGCAGTACGGCCTCACCGCCGGCCGAACAGATTCCTGCCGCTAAGGCCGCTTCCAGCATTTGCCCGGAAACCCGCGTATCGCGGCCAATGTAAAATATTGGCCGTTTGTATTCTTTACCAAAATAATAGGTGGCGGCCCGCCCCATTTTAAAAGCCAGCTCAGGTGTAAGTTCGACGTTGGCTAACCCCCGCACGCCGTCGGTTCCAAACAGTCTTGCCATATATGAAGATGCTCCTTCCGAATTGTGAGTTTACTTTAATACGAATGCGCTGGTTAGGCCTTATAGACCTGCATAAAACGAATAGCGGCATTTACCCCGTCCAGCGCTGCGCTCATAATGCCGCCGGCATAACCGGCACCTTCACCAATAGGATATACGCCGGCGGTGTTGATTGATACAAAATCCGGTCCCCGTACAAGCCGGACAGGCGCCGAGGTCCTGGTTTCAACCCCGGTTAGAACGGCCTGCTTATGATCAAACCCTTTCAGCTTACGGCCAAAATCAGGCAAAGCCTTAGCCAGGGTAGCGGCCACAAACGCCGGCAGGCATTGCCTGAGATCGGCCGGCGTCGTGCCGGGACGATAACTGGGAGCGGCCAGATAGCCGGCGCTGCCGCTTCTGCCGGCCAGGAAATCGCCTACCGTTTGCACAGGTGCATGGTAATTATGTCCGCCCAGGGCAAAGGCCAGCCGTTCATAGCGGCGCTGGAACTCGATCCCGTCGAGGACATGGGAACCATAATCAGCCGGGGTCACGGTTACAGCCACGGCACTGTTGGCAAGGCCCGAGTCCCGTTGGTACAGGCTCATACCGTTGGTCACAACCCCCCCGGCTTCCGAGGCGGCGGCCACCACCAGCCCGCCCGGGCACATGCAAAAGGAATAAGCCGCCCGGGCTGCCGCCTTATCCTGGTACACCAGCGCATAATCAGCCGGTCCCAGCCGGGGATGGCCGGCTGCGGCCCCGTACTGGGCCGTATCAATGAGTTCCTGGGGATGTTCGATCCGGACACCGATCGCAAAGGGTTTGGCTTCCATGGCCACCTGGCGCCCATGCAACAGCTGATAGGTGTCCCGGGCACTGTGGCCAATAGCCAGGAACAAGTTCTCACAAGGTATATGGCGGCTGTTATTTACGGTAATGCCGGTGAGCTGTCCGGCCGTAACGGTGATATCTGTAAGGCAGGCTTCAAATTCCACCTCGCCGCCCAGTTTAATCAGTTCTGTTCTGATATTCCTGACAACCTGGCGCAGTTTGTCCGTGCCGATGTGGGGTTTATGAAGATACTTTATCTCCGCCGGCGCACCGGCTGTTATCAATATATCCAGCACGGCCGCCATCCGCGGATCAGTAACCCGGGTGGTCAGCTTGCCGTCGGAAAATGTGCCGGCCCCGCCTTCGCCAAACTGGACATTACTATTGGCATCAAGCCGGCCGGTCTGCCAGAAATCGGCAATATCCCGGACCCGGCGCTCAACCTCCCGGCCCCGCTCAAGCAGCAGCGGCCGATAGCCATGCCTGGCCAGCATCAGGGCAGCAAACAAACCGGCCGGTCCTGCCCCCACCACTACCGGCCGGTTATTCAGCGGTACCACACCAGGCACAATCTCCTCGGCCGCCGCCGGCGTTATCAGCACGACATCCCTGTCACCGGCCAGCCGGGACAAGGCCTGCCCTGGCGGAATGAGGAGCTCGACTGCCAGGGTATAGACAAAGGTAATATTATGTTTCCGGCGGGCATCAATCGCCCGGCGGATAATGTGCACTTGTCCCACCTGCTCCGGTGCCAGCCGCAAGCGCCTGGCCGCAAGCTGGCCAAGGGGGCTTTCTTCCGTTAAGGGGATACGAAAATTACTGATTTTAAGCAATCGCTGCTGTCTCCTTTAACTGGGGCCGACTTGGATGGTAACGCTGACAGTTGCCTGGGCAGCGGCCAACCCTTCCGGCACTATCAGTTTCACATCCCTGGTGGTATCTTTGTCGATATCGGCAAGGCTGATCGGTTCGGTGTATACAGCCTCAAGCTTGTCAAGTCCCTTGCCGGGGGTAAGCTCACGCAATTCCAGTTTGTCCGGTTTCGTGCTTATGCCCTTTATAACAAAACCTTTAGGCAATTCGCCCTCAGTCACGGGTTTTACATCAATTACTTTCTTGGTAAGGCCGGCGACTATATTCACCGTAACCCCGGTTTTTTCCGGATAAATGGTTAAGCCTTCCACTTCCTTGCCGGCCTGGGTAACCGGCACCAGCGGCGCCCCGACCGTAAACTCGGCATTTTTTCCGGCCAGATCAACCGAGGCAATTACCTTTTCCACCATGGCCACGGCATTTTTGGGTCCTTCAATCGTCACCTGCGCATAGGCTGACACCGGATTGCCCACCACCGCCCCTCTGGCGGCGGCACCGGTCAGCCTGACCTCAACCGGTACCTGGCGGCTCACGGTGGTGTCAAGGCGGAACTGGACTCTGTCCGGATTAATCTCGACTAATTCCAGGCTGGAGGGGATGGCGGCGCTGACTTTAACATTGTGGCGGCCTTCTGTCAGGCCTTTGATATCAATAAAGGCCTTAAGGTCCTTATTGAGCACGCCGGCAACAATGCTGCGGGGACCGCGTATCTTTACCCGGACGGAATCAGGCGCATCGACGACAACGTAGGAAGTGGCGGCATTGCGGACTTCCAGCGGAATGGTGAACGAGGATTCAATCGGCGGATTCTGCTCGTTGATAACATACAGCCATAATACAATCGCCAGGATAACGGCCAGAATTTTGGGGGTAATATTTTTTGTTTCTCCCGGTTTTTTAAAAAACTTATCAAACATTATGACGGCCTCCAGCTGAATAGATCACTAAGGGAAGTGCTTTTCGCTATAAATAGCGGCGCAAGCTGTTCCTTAAGCTTTTCGGCATCCATATACCGGTGCAGCCGGCCGCCCCGGGCCAGCGAAATGATGCCGGTCTCTTCGCTGACAACAATAACAACCGCATCGGTTTGTTCGCTGATGCCAATGGCCGCCCGGTGTCTTGTGCCCAGCTCCTTGTTAAGGCTGCGGTCATCAGACAGCGGCAATAAGCAGCCGGCCGCCTGTACCCGGTTGCCGCGGATAATGACGGCACCATCATGCAGGGGGGTATTGGGAATAAAAATATTAATAAGAAATTCGCTTGAGACCAACCCATCCACTTTTATGCCTGTCTCAATATAGTCATTAAGCCCTGTTTCCCGCTCCAGGACCATCAGGGCCCCGATCTTGTTTTTAGACAGGTCGGTGACCGTCCTGCCCAGTTCATCAAACAGGCTGGCTTTCTCTTCCGCATTCAGCTGAGCGCTGTTATGGAAAAAGCGGCCCCGCCCCAGATGCTCAAGGGCGCGCCTGAGCTCCGGCTGGAATACAACCGGCAGGGCGACAAGCACAACCGTCATGGTCTTCTGCAGCAGCCAGTTGATCACATTGAGTTCCAGCCATTTGCTGATCAGCGTAGCCACCAGCAGGACAACAAGGCCTTTCAATAAGGCCACCGCTCTGGTCCCACTGATCATAATATAGAGTTTATATAAAAAGTAGGCAACAATGGCGATGTCGATAATATCCAGGAAACTAATTGTAGAGATTATTCCCCGTATTTGCAATAACATTCTGAACACCTCAAACAGGAGTTAAAATTCCAATATAACTATAATTCTATTCTACCCAATATCAGGAAAACCTTTTAGATAATTGTCCATTATAAAAAAATAAAGTAAAAGTCCTAGTAGTCCTATGACTAAATTAGGCTTGTGCCCACAGCACAAGCCTAATCTTCCCGCTAATATACTATATTAGGGCTATACATTATAATTTGGTTACTTCGCCAATCCAGCCAAATTTGTCGGCTACCCGTCCCTGCTGGATGCTGGTGATATAATCAAACAGTTTTTGGGACGTTTCCCCGGTCTGGTTATTATTAATAACAATATTCTTGCCTTTCCAGGACAGCTCGCCCACCGGGGAAATGACTGCCGCCGTGCCTGAGCCGAATACCTCCTGCAGCCGGCCCGCAGCATGGGCGGCATATACCTCGTCAATCGAAATCCGGCGTTCAGTCACTTTCAGCCCCCAGTCCTGAGCTACCTGAATGACGGAACGGCGGGTAATACCATTGAGGATACTGCCGTTTAGTTCGGGGGTAATAATCTCGTTGTCGATCTTGAAGAAGATATTCATGGTACCGACTTCTTCAATATATTTCTGTTCCAGGGCATCAAGCCATAAAACCTGGGTATACCCCTCTTTTTTGGCTTCTTCCGAAGCCTTAAGACTGGCAGCATAATTAGCCGGGGTCTTGGCTTCGCCCAGGCCACCCTTGACGGCCCGCACAAAATGCTCCTCCACTTTGATTTTGACAGGCTTAAAACCGGATGCGTAATAGGCGCCGACAGGCGAGAGAATGATCAGAAGCTTGTATTCGTCGGCCACTTTCACGCCAACAAAGGGGTCGACCGAGATAACGAAGGGGCGAATGTACAGCGAGGTTCCCAGCGATTGCGGCACCCAGTCCTTGTCAATTTCAATCAGTTTGTTCAAACCGGCATGTAATAAATCAACATCCATCGGGGGGATGCTTAAAATGTCAGCTGAATTGTTGAAACGTTTGAGATGATCAACAGGGCGGTACACGACGACGCGGTTGTCTTCCGTACGGAAGGCTTTCATGCCCTCAAAAATGGCTTGCCCGTAATGCAGCACCATAGCTGCCGGCGAAATGTCAAAATCACCATACGGAACAATGCGGGCATTAAACCAGCCTTTGCCTGATTCATAATCCATGACAAACATGTGATCGGTAAAAATTTTGCCAAAACCCAGTTTGTCATCTGCAGGGAGTGTGCCACGTTTATCAGCCAGTGTAACAGCGATATCAGCCATGTTAACAGGCCTCCTTGGGTTGTATATTTATGGATATTATAGTTTGATTTTTGTATACATGTCAAGGTGTTTTTGCTGTTTCTCCATAATGGACTTGGCAACAGTCACAGCCTGTCCAACCTGGGCGGGCGATGTTCCACCAAAAGAATTACGGGCGGCGACACAGGTTTCCATGGTAATTGCCTCTAAAATATCCATGTCAAACAGGGGCGAAAACTGTTTAAACTCAGCCAGGCTTAAATCAGCCAGCGTTTTGTGCTCGCTTAAGCAATAGGCTACGCATTTGCCGACAACTTCATGGGCCTGCCGGAACGGCAGTCCTTTTTTAACAAGATAATCGGCCATATCGGTGGCATTGGAAAAGTCGGTTTTCAGCGCCTGCCGCATGGTGCCGGAGTTGACCTTCAGGCCGCGCAGCATCGCCGCGTATACGGTCAGGCTGAATTTTACCGTATCGATGGTATCAAACAGCCCCTCTTTATCCTCCTGCAAATCTTTGTTGTATGCGAGGGGGAGACCTTTTGCCACAGTCAGCATGGCCATCAGATGGCCAAAAACCCGGCCGGTTTTCCCGCGCACCAATTCGGCGACATCGGGATTCTTCTTTTGCGGCATAATGCTCGAACCGGTACAGTGGGCGTCATCCAGCTCAATAAAGGAAAACTCGGTTGACGACCACAAAATGATTTCTTCGCTTAACCGGCTCAGATGCATCATCAGGATAGAGGCAAACGACAAAAATTCCAGGATATAGTCCCGGTCACTGACGGCGTCAATGCTATTTTCGTACACGCGGCCAAAGCCCAGCTCCCTGGCTACCAGCTGCCTGTCGATGGGAAAGGTGGTGCCGGCCAGCGCGCCGGCGCCAAGGGGCATAATATCGGCCGACTCCCACACGCCGCCCAGGCGTCGGAAATCACGCTCAAACATAAAGAAATAAGCCAGCATGTGATGAGCGAACAGGATGGGCTGGGCCCGCTGCAGATGGGTATAGCCGGGCATGATTGTCTCCGGGTATGCATGGACAAGGTCGAGAACCGCCTGCTCCAGGTCAAATAACAGCCCGCCGATCTCGGCCACCTGCTCCCGCACATACATATGGGTATCAAGGGCCACCTGGTCATTGCGGCTGCGGGCGGTATGCAGGCGCCCGCCGGCCGGGCCGATGCGTTCGGTCAGGCGTTTTTCAATATTCATATGAATATCTTCAAGGGACACTTCAAAACTGAAGTTGCCTGCTTCAATATCGGCCAGGATACTGTGCAAACCATCAATAATCAGTTTGGCATCGTCCTGGCTGATAATGCCGCATTGCGCCAGCATCCTGGCATGGGCAATACTGCCGGCAATATCCTGCCGGTACATGCGGCTGTCAAAAGAAATGGAGGAGGTAAACTCCTCCACCATCACATCCGTGCTTTTGGCGAAACGTCCGCCCCATAATTTACTCATTGGTTTTCTTAGCCTCAGCTTTCATCATCGCCCGGACCTTAAGCGGCAAGCCGAAAAGGTTAATAAAGCCCTCGGCGTCACCATGGTTGTATAATTGTTCGCTGTCGCCAAAGGTTACGATCTTTTCGTTATAAAGCGAATAAGGCGAGGTGGCGCCGGCGCTCATCATGTTGCCCTTGTACAGTTTCAGGCGGACAGTGCCGGTAACGGTCTGCTGCGTCGAATCCACAAAGGCGTCAAGCGCTTCCCGGAGCGGCGCAAACCACATGCCGTCATAGACCAGTTCGGCATATTTTATGGCAATCTGCTCCTTATAATGCATGGTGGCCCGGTCTAACGTCAGATACTCTAATTCCCGGTGAGCATAGTATAGGATGGCTCCGCCGGGGTTTTCGTATACGCCCCGGGATTTCATGCCCACAAGCCGGTTTTCCACAATATCGGCAATGCCGATGCCGTTGGCGGCACCGAGTTCATTGAGTTTGGTCAGGAGGGCCACCGCCTCCAGCTTGACGCCGTCCACCGCTACGGGGATGCCTTTTTCAAAGCCCACTTCCACATACAGGGGTTTATCCGGTGCTTTCTCCGGCGGGGTGGTAATCAGATACACATCATCGGTCGGCTCATTGGCCGGGTTTTCCAGATCAGCGCCTTCATGGCTCAGATGCCAGATGTTGCGGTCCATGCTGTAGGGGCGGGCTTTGGAAACCGGCACGGGGATACCATGCTTTTCCGCATAATCGATCGCATCTTCGCGGGAACGGATGTCCCACAACCGCCAGGGAGCAATAATTTTAAGATGAGGAGCCCGGGCTTTGACGGTCAACTCGAAGCGGACCTGGTCATTGCCTTTGCCTGTCGCCCCGTGGCAGATGGCGTCAGCGCCTTCCTTCAGGGCAATGTCCACAAGGGCCTTGGCAATAATCGGCCGGGCAAACGAGGTTCCCAGCAGGTATTTGCCTTCATATACGGCACCGGCCTTCAGGGTCGGCCAGACATAGCCTTCCACAAACTCAGCCGTCAGATCTTCGATATATACCTTGCTGGCCCCGGATGTAATCGCCTTTTCCCGGACCGGGGCGAGTTCATCGCCCTGTCCGACATCAGCGCACATTGCAATGACCTCACAATTATAGTTCTCTTTCAGCCAGGGGATAATAACCGAGGTATCCAGGCCGCCGGAGTAGGCCAGAACCACCTTTTTGATTTCGCTCATTATAAATTGCCTCCTATGTCGATATGGTTTCCCGGGTTTTCCTATGGTAAAGTTTACAGGAACCGGGGGAAATTGTCTATATGCTAAAGGAAATGAAAAGTGCGTTGTTACCGTATGTGCCACGGGGACGTCTCCGCAACACACCCGCCCATTCTCGTGTTCCCCCCGTAACCAAAAAGTCACGAGCTGCCGGAACTTGTTAGAAATGTCCAGATGCGAGGCGCACCGGAAAAACGGGCAGCGCCGCGTACTGGCGTACGCAAGCAATCGTTTTGAGGAGCAACGAAGCAGATGGGCGTTTATAACAAGTTCTAAAATATTTGGCACAAGTTCTAAAGCTAATCAGCCATAAGAAGGGCCATTATGGCTTTTTGCACGTGTAAGCGGTTTTCCGCCTCATCAAACACCACCGAGTTTGGCCCTTCAATGACATCCTCGGTAATTTCCTCGCCGCGGTGGGCCGGCAGGCAGTGCATAACGATGGTATCCTTTTTGGCAGCCTGCAGAATGGCACTGTTGATCTGGAAGCCGGCAAAAGCCTGCTTGCGGATGGCCTGCTCGCCCTCTTTGCCCATACTGGCCCACACATCGGTATAGAGCACATCCGCATCTTTGGCCGCCGCGAACGGGTCATCGAGAATGGTTATTTTACTGCCTGACAGCTTGGCATCCAACGCGGCCTGTTCGACAATGGTGGCATCAGGGGCATAGTTGGCCGGGGTAGCTACGCTGATGTCCATACCGACCTTGGCACAGATGTGGAGCAGCGAGTTGACCATATTGTTGCCGTCGCCAATGTAGCACAGCTTGCGGCCCTTCAGCTCACCTTTGTGTTCCAGGGCGGTGAAGATATCCGCCATGGCCTGGCAGGGATGCAGCAGGTCGGTCAGGGCATTAATGACAGGCACAGTGGCATATTCAGCCAGCTCTTCCACCTCCAGGTGAGAAAAGGTCCTGATCATAATGCCGTCAACATAACGGGATAATACGCGGGCCGTGTCCTTGACCGGCTCGCCCCGGCCAATCTGCATATCGTTGGAGGAAAGAAACAGCGCCGCACCGCCAAGCTGCCACATGCCGACCTCAAACGATACCCGGGTACGGGTCGATGCTTTTTGGAATATCATGCCCAGGGTTTTGCCTTTTAGCAGCGGGTGTGGTTCACCGGCCTTTTGTTTGGCTTTTAAGATCCTGGTAAAATCAAAAATTTGATATATCTCATCAACCGATAAATGATGAACTGACAGAAAGTCTTTTCCTTTAAGGCTCATACCTCATACACTCCCCCATGATTAAAGTTGTACAGCCGCCAGTGTTTTATCTAATATGGCGGTCAATTCGTCCACATGACCTTTGTTGATAATCAGCGGCGGTACAAACCGGAGTACATCGCCGGCGGTGCAGTTGATAATGGCCCCCTGCTGCATGCAGCTGTTAACAATATCCCGCCCCGGCCGGGTGAGTTGGGCCGCAACGATCAGCCCCTGGCCGCGGACCTCGCTGATCAGGGCCGGATACTTTTCCCTGAGCAGGTTAAGACGGGCCATCAGGTATTCCCCTACCGCCCGGGCATTTGCCAGCAGCTGCTCGGCCTGAATGGTATCAAGAACCGCATTGGCAGCGGCGCAGGCCAGCGGGTTGCCGCCAAAGGTGGAGCCATGGTCGCCGGGCCCAAAAGCGGCGGCAACCTTATCGGTGGCGATAAAGGCGCCGATCGGCACACCGCCGGCTAATCCCTTGGCCAGGGTGACAATATCAGGAATAATACCTAAATGCTCATACGCAAACATTTTGCCGGTACGGCCAACCCCGGTCTGAATTTCGTCCAGGATTAGGAGCGCGCCGTACTTGTCGCACAGGGTCCGCACTTTTTTAAAGTAATCCGGGTCCGGCAGGTTAACCCCGCCCTCCCCCTGGATGGGTTCCAGCATTACGGCACAGGTCTTGTCAGATATCAGGGCTTCCAGGGCGGCAATATCATTAAACGGCACATGGATAAAACCACCTGGCAATGGCTCGTAGCCATGCTGGTATTTAGGCTGAGCCGTAGCGGTCAGGGTCGCCAGCGTCCGCCCGTGAAAGGATTGCTCGGCGGTGATGATCTGCACCTTATCGGACTGAATTTTCTTGCCGTATTTGCGGGCCAGCTTAATGGCCCCTTCGTTGGCTTCGGCGCCGCTGTTGCCGATAAATACCTTGCCGAGACCGCTGGCGGTTACCAGTGTCCGGGCCAGGGTGGCCTGCGCCTCTGTATAGTAAAGATTAGAGCAGTGAATCAGTTTGCCGGCCTGTTCCGCCACCGCCGCCACCAGCTTAGGATGGGCATGGCCCAGAACATTGACGGCAATGCCGGCCAGAAAATCTATGTATTTATGGCCTTCGTTGTCATAAACATAAGGACCCTCGCCGTGGCTGAGGACAATGGGATAGCGGGCGAATACCGGCATATAGCAGGCATTGTCAAGTTCAATTACTGTTTGCTTATCCACTGATATACCTCCTGTATTTAACCACTTCGGTCCCAATCCCCTCGGTGGTGAAGATTTCCAGCAGCAGCGAGTGCGGTTTGCGGCCGTCGATAATATGGGTTTTGGCCACCCCGGCAGCCAGCGCTTTTACGCACGCCTCCACTTTGGGGATCATCCCGCCCTCAATGCTGCCGGCTTTAATCATTTCCTGCGCTTCAGCCAGCGACAGGGTGGAAACAAAAGTGCTCTTATCACTGTAATCGCGATAGATGCCTTCCACATCGGTTATCAGGGCCAGCTTCTCCGCCCCCAGGGCCGCCGCCAGCTCACCGGCCACATAGTCGGCGTTGATATTGTAGGTAGCCCCGTCTTTGCCGACGCCAATCGGGGAAATAACCGGGATATAGCCCTGGTCCAGCAGTTTCTCGACAATACCGGTATTAAGTTTGAGTACATCACCGACAAAACCGATATCCACTTCTTTGGTTTGACCATTGTCACGCACCTTGGCCAGGTGCTTGGACGCAATAATCAGATCGGCGTCCTTGCCGCTCAGGCCAACTGCTTTGGCCCCAAGGAAGTTCAGCAGCTTAACGATTTCGCTGTTGATTTTACCAACAAGCACCATCTCCGCAATCTCTACGGTCTCGGCGTCGGTAACCCGCAGGCCGCTGACAAAGCTCGATTCCTTGCCAAGCTTTTTCAGCATGCCGGTAATCTCCGGTCCCCCGCCGTGGACAACCACCGGCCGGATACCGGCGTATTTAAGAAAGATAATGTCCTGCATGACATTTTTCTTGAGTTCCTCGTTGAGCATGGCGTTGCCGCCGTATTTAATCACAATAGTATTGCCGGCAAACCGCTGCAGATAAGGCAGCGCTTCAATAAGTACAGCCGCTTTTTCTACTGAATTAATCATATTCATCATCCCTTCCCCATTTTAACCTTGCTGTCGTTGTCACGGGGACGGTTCCTCCGGCCCAGCTCAAAGCCAGACTGTGTGGCGGAAGAACCGCTCCCAAATACTATCAGGTGGTGTATTCCCCGTTAATTTTGACATATTCGTAGGAAAAATCACAGGTCCATACGGTCGCCGACGCCGTCCCCAGCCCCAGGTCGAGAGTCACGGCAATATCCCTGGCCGCCATAACGGCTTTGAGTTTCTCCGTATCAAAGCCGGCAGCTCCCTGGCCATTGACAACAATGGTTAAGCCGCCGATGACCAGCGAGGTTTTATCCGGCTGGCTCTGGGCGCCGGAATAACCCGCTGCGCACAGGATACGCCCCCAGTTGGGATCCTGGCCGAAAAAAGCGGTCTTGACCAGCGGGGACTTGGCAATCGCCATGGCGGCACATTTTGCTTCCGCAAAAGACACCGCCCCGGTAACGTTAATCTCCAGAAACTTAGTCGCCCCTTCCCCGTCCCGCACGACCAGCTGGGCCAGCTCGGTACACACGGTTTTAAGGGCAGTATAGAAATCCTGGTAGCTTTGGCTGTCGGTTGTGGTAATTGGCGTATTGCCGGCCTCGCCGTTGGCGATTACCGCCACCATATCATTGGTGCTGGTGTCGCCATCTACCGAGATCATGTTGAAGGACAGCTCAACCGCCTGGCTGAGCGCCTGTTTCAGGATTACGGAATCAATGGCGGCATCGGTGGTAATAAAGCTCAGCATTGTTGCCATATTGGGATGGATCATGCCCGCCCCTTTGGCAATGCCCGCAATTTTGCAGGCTTTGCCGTTAAGGGTGAACTGATAGGCACAGGACTTGGCAAAGGTGTCGGTAGTCATAATTGCGGCCAGCAGCGCTTCATGGCCGGCCTCACTTAAACTGCCGGCAGCCCGGTTGATGCCGGCAGCGACTTTCGCCATTGGCAGGTTAACACCAATGACCCCGGTGGAAGCCACCAAGACCTCACAGTCGTCCAGCTTGAGCGCTGTGGCGGTTGTATGAACCATGGCCCGGGCATCAGCCAGTCCCTGATCGCCGGTACAGGCATTGGCACAGCCGGAATTGATAACAATGGCGCGGGCTTTGCCCCGGGTAATCGCCTGGCGGGAGACAAGCACCGGCGCTGCGGCCATCTTGTTGGTGGTAAACTGGGCGGCGGCAGCGGCAGGGACGGTGCTATAGATAATGCCCACATCTTCTTTGTCATTCTTCTTTATACCGGCGTGGACGCCCGCTGCGGTAAACCCTTGCGGCGCGGTAATACCACCGGTGATTTTCGTTAACATTACAGTTCCCTCCTACGGATACAGGGGCGCATTGTCGAGCCCGGTCCGTTCCTCAAGCTTAAACAGTACATTCATATTTTGCACAGCCTGGCCGGCGGCCCCCTTAACCAGGTTATCGATAGCGGCAACAGCAACTACCCGGCCGGTTCGTTTGTCAATATGCCAGCCCAGGTCGCAGAAATTAGTGCCCCGGGTATTTTTGGTGGCAGGATAGCCTCCCCGGCCTAACAGCCTGATAAAATATTCGTCACCATACAGCGAGTGGTAGGCCCCGTCAACGGCCTCCGCCGTAACCCCCTGTTTCAGGGTAGCATAACAAGTGCTGAGAATGCCTCTGGCCACCGGGATCAGGTGAGGCGTAAAGCTAATGACAAGGGCTTCGCCTGCCAGTTCGCCCAGCACCGCCTCAATTTCCGGCGTGTGCCGGTGTCCGGCGACATTGTACGCCTTAACGTTTTCAAAGACTTCGGTAAAATGGGATCCCAGGTTCAAACTGCGGCCGGCACCGGAAACCCCGGATTTGGCATCGACAATGATGCTGGTCAGGTCGATCAGCCGGTGCTGCACCAGCGGTGCCAGGGCCAGTATACTGGCGGTTGTGTAGCAGCCGGGGTTACCGATAATTGACGCTTCCCGGACCTGGCTGCGGTTTAATTCCGTCAACCCGTACACGGCTTGCGCTTCCTTATGGGTGTGGGGAACCTTATACCATTGTTCATATACGGCATGATCCTTAAACCGGTAATCGGCGCCAAGGTCAATAATCTTGATGTCTTGATTGGCGGCTGTAGCCTTACGGCCAACCTCCATGGCATGACCATGAGGCAAACCGATAAATAAAACCTCGCTCTGCTTTGCTATCTGCTCCAGGTCAGCCAGGCTTGCTAGTTTTTTGTCGTAAAATCGTGTAAAATGGGGATATATTTCATTAATGGCAGTACCGGGCTGGCTTTCGGAGGTAATATAGAGTACTTCAGCCGCCGGATGGGATGCCAGAATTCGCAACAGCTCCGCACCGGTGTAGCCGGTTGCGCCTATAATGCTTATTTTCATTGTTTTCACTCCTTCGCATGTTATAATAATACATTATGAATGAATATTAATGCAAGCATTTTCGTGTTTTGTATACATTAATTTTTTTTGAGGTATTTATGACGATTGATTTCAGCCCCCTGCTGGGATTTATTGAACAATACAGTTATGGAGCGGTAGGTGTGGCCATGCTGCTGGAAGGCATGTGCCTGCCTGTCCCCAGTGAACTGGTACTGGGCTTTGCCGGCTTTATGGTCTATCAGGGTATTTTCAGTTTTCCGGCGGCTGTGTTTTCCGGCTGGCTTGGCAGTATGCTGGGTTCCTTGTTCATCTATGCGGTGGCCAGGCAGGGCGGACGCCCGTTTCTCTACCGCTTCTGCCGGCTTTTCCGCCTCTCACCGGTTTATATTGATAAGATCGGGGCGTCTTTTGTCCGTTATGGCCCCCGGCTCATTGTCCCCTGGCGCCAGTTGCCTGTTGTCCGCACCAAAATCAGTATTGCCGCCGGCCTGCTGAATATGAGGTTCCTTCCCTTCGCCCTGCATACAGCCGCCGGGATTGCGGTCTGGTGCACGCTGGCAGTGGGGTTAGGCGTATTCCTGGGCCCCCACTGGCCGGCACTGCTGTCGCTAGGCGCTGAGCCCGCCTACCTGGCCATCACCCTGTTCGCGGTGGTTGCTGTCATTACGATCTCTTGGCGTATTGCCTATAAAAGAAAAAAAGAGGCCCCAGATATTCGCCGGTAGCCTCGTGCCTTCAAAACCTGACTTCGCCGGTAATCGGTATGCTGCGCCCGCACCGGGGGCAGTTTTTTGCGTTTAACCGGCTAAGCCCCTGCAGACGGTCAAGCACCTGACAGCCGCAGTCCGGGCAATAGGTGACCGCTCCCTGGCTGCCCGTATTGCCGGGATAAACATAATTAAGGGCCTGGCGGGCGATGGTGCAGGCCTGCTCTACGGTGCTGACAGGGGTCGGCGGGGCAGCCAGCTTGTAATTGGGGAAATAGCGGGAGAGATGCAGCGGTATATCGGGATTAATGCCTGCCAGCCATTCGGCCAGGGCATTTATCTCGGCGGCGGCGTCATTGAGCCCCGGCACAATCAGGGTGGTAACCTCTACATGGCAGTGCCGGGCCGCCAGTTCGACGGTCTGTTTGACCTGCTCCAGCCGGCCGGCGCATATTTGCCGGTAAAACTGATCGTTAAAGGCCTTAACGTCGATATTCATGGCCGCAATATAGGGCAGCAATTGCTGTAGGGGCTGCAGGTTGATAAAACCGTTGGTGACCAGTACATTGTTAAGCCCGGCGGCTTGTACCAGACCGGCGGTGTCCAGGATATACTCGTACCAGACACTGGGTTCCGAATAGGTATAGGCTACCCCGATGTTCCCCCTGCCTGTCAGTTGGCCGGCCAGGGCCGCGGCGGCGGCGGGCGGCAGGCTGGCTACCGGCGGCTGGCCATGGGCGATCGGCCAGTTTTGGCAAAAGCGGCAGGCAAAATTACAGCCCCAGGTCCCGAGAGACAGGATGCGGCTGCCAGGATAAAAGTGATAGAGAGGTTTTTTTTCGATAGGGTCAAGGGCCTGGGCTGTCGCCTGGGCATAATTGAGGCTGTATAAAGTACCGCCCGTATTTTGGCGTACCCGGCAAAAGCCGGTCTGCCCCTCGGGTATGATGCAGCCTTTGGGGCACAAGCCGCAGGCAATCTCCTTGTTGTGCCGCCTGTAGTAGAGCGCCTCGCGCACCTGTTTCACCTGCTTCGCCTTACTTATATCTGGTTACGGTAAAACGATATAAATCGACCTTTTCCTCCGGGCCAATCCCCGCTTTTTCCCTGGCAATCGCCACCTGCCCGGCCGCCGTATCCACGCCGGCCAAATCAGGCAGCAGCAGACCGGAACGCTGTCCTTGGCGCACAATCACCCCATACTGCCTGGGGTCAAGCGCATCGATACCGGCAATCGGCTCCGGCGCCGCCAGGATATCGACTGAAATCTCAAGCGCCGGCACTTCTGACAAGTCAATGGGCGGAAAACGGGGGTCCTCCGTCCCGGCGCTTACGGCATTTTGAATAATTTCTTCCGCTATTGTCGGCCGGGTGGGAGCGAAGGTGCCGATACAGCCCCGCAGCTGTCCGCCTTTTTTAAAGGAAACAAAAACTCCGGCGCGCCCTGCCAAAACAGCGGGCAGGACAGCCGGTTTCTCCATTAGCCGGCCGGTGCGCAGATAATAGGCAAGACTTTCCCGGGCCAGAGCGGGCACTTTATGTTCGCCAACCATAGTGACACCTCTATTTCTTCCCTTTTATTTTATAAAGAACAACAGCATAACCGACACCAAACGGCCCTTCATAGGAGAGATTGGTTGCTTCCACGTCAAACCCGCCCATCACGCCCAGCAGAAAAAAGATGGGTCTGAGCCCGCATTCCCCGGCCGCTTCAATCAGCTGCCTGTCCATATTGAGCAAGGCTTTGACATCCGCATTTTTGAGAGCAGCCACTACCTGGTGGTCAAACTCGGCCCCGCGCGGGTTATAACCGGCCGGCGCGGCCGGTGTCAGGCGATGAGACAAATCACCGGAGGCAATGACAGCAACCCGTTTGTCCATATTGCCGATCGCTGCCTGCACTGCTTTCCCGAAGGTATACATCTCTTCATAAGCCAGCAGCCCGATCGACAGGTGTACTATCTGCCCCTTAAATCCCGCTTTGGCCAGATAGTACAGCGGCACAAATGCGCCATGATCCAGGGCTAATGAGGTGCGGTAATTTTTCGCCATATCGTCAGTCAGTTCCAGCAGGTTAATACCCAGCCGCTGACAGTTGCGGATAATATGCTTAATTAATAGATTATCGGTCTCAAAGCCGAGGGTTACATCGGCAGCACCAAAATTGGCCATATTGCCCCGCAGGCGGGGATGGATACTGACTGTAACCGCATCTTCAAAGACAGGCCCATGGGGGCTGATGATGACAACGGTCTGCGGGTTGCTTTCTTTTAGCAGCTCAGCCACCTGGTTAGCTGTCTCGACAGTATTTTTAATTCCCTGTAATTCGTCTTTTCCCACTTCCGGGATCATGAGCGGCGGATGCGGCATGAGCGCACAGCCAATCAGGTTGTCCATATAATCGCTCCCTTGAATTAGTGGTACATTTTTGTAAGAACGACTAAAGCTTCTGCCTTGCCCGCAGGCTCGGTAGAAGCAAGTCTGATCTTATCTTCCCACATTTTGGCTAAAATGATACGCCAGGGCTTTGGCCATATACTCGGCCAGTTTTTGTTGATAAGCATCGCTGTTAAGGCGCACTGCCTCGTCCGGATTGCTGATAAAGCCGGTTTCAACAAGTACACCCGGTATATTTACAGATTTCAATATCATAATATCAGAATCCTGCTTGATTTGACGTTTGTTGCCTGGAGGAAAATTTTTTAATGCCTGCTGCATTATCTCTGCCAGTTGTTTGTTCTCCGCCAGTTGGGGATGGTAAAAGACCTGGGCCCCGGACCAGTTGGCGCCCCGGATGGCATTGCAATGAATGCTGATAAACACATGGGCGCCGGAGCTTTCAATAATTTCAGCCCGTTTTAGCAGATCATTGCGTTTGCCGCCTTTGCCTTTTGTATAATAATCAACATCACCGTCCCGGGTAAGAACCGGCGTTACCCCGTTGGCGGCCAGGACATCGGCTAATTTCACGGCAATCGCCAGATTTATGTTTTTTTCGTCAATGCCATTCCATTTGGCCCCGTCATCAATGCCGCCGTGGCCGGCATCAATCGCCACGATCTTGCCTGTAAGCACGGACATATTGGCATTTTCAATGTCGTCAAATACCAGATAATGCAGTGTCAGGAGGTTTAACACTACTATGGCAATGCTGAAAACCACCGCACTCACTAATCGCCGCCGTGGTACCACCAATATACGCATGTTATCCCCTGCCCCTCTTTCATGACCTTTGCTATTTACACTGTATTCTCTATTGCCTGATTAAATGCTAAAATATAGGTAAAGGTTATGCTGCAGGAGGTAAAATGGTGAACGGCAGACGTGTGCGGATTGGTCGGTTATTAGCCCTATTGCTCATTATATTTGCCCTTACGTTTTGGTGGGCCGGCGGCGATTTGATGCTGCGGTCGGTAATTCCTAAAAATCCGGGCCTGCCGGCAGAGGCTGGGACTGTAATTTCCGAGGCCGCCAGTGTGTGGGAGCGGGTCCACCGGATTATATTTCTTAAAGAAGCGGTTGAAGCCGCTTTGGACAAAAAAAGCTATGTCAGCCTGAACGATACGCCGCTGGCCTTGCAACAGGCTATTATTGCGGTTGAGGATAGTCGCTTTTATCAGCATATGGGGTTTGATATTGAGGGAATTGTCAGGGCAACCCTTGTCAATGTCCAGACAGGCTCTTATTCTGAAGGCGGCAGCACAATCACCCAGCAGCTTGTTAAAAACTTATTCCTGTCCCAGGAACGCACCCTGAGCCGCAAGCTGGAAGAGTTTGTCCTGGCCATTGATATCGAGCTTTGTTATTCCAAAGAGGAGATTCTGGAGATGTATCTTAATTCTATTTATTTCGGTTCCGGCGCCTATGGGATTGGCGAGGCCGCGGCCATTTATTTCGGCAAACCGCCTTTTCATCTGAATCTGGCCGAGTGCGCCCTGCTGGCAGGATTGCCGAATGCACCCTCTCTTACCTCTCCCTATGTTGACTTTTCGGCCGCTAAACAGCGTCAGGCGGTTGTGCTTGCGGCTATGGCCCGCAACAGCTATATCGGCCCTGCCCAGGCGCAGGAAGCCAAGTTAACCCCCATACTGTTAGCTAAATAAAGACAACCACGGCTTGCGCCGAGCCTTGGGCAAAAGCGCCGGCCGCTGGTGCCTTTATTCAGGGAAACTATACTATATCATAATAAAAAGATCTGGCGCTCGGCCAGATCTTTTTTCGTCTACCACAATATACATAAACGCTGTGAACATAAGAACAGGCAGTTCTTAAAGGGTATCCGCCAACGGCCTTGGCACAAGCCAAGTCTTTTCTTACCGGGAAAGCCTCGGGTGCCAGCAGCGGCTTACCTTCCCGGACTGCCGGGGACATTAACGGCGATAAGGCTCACCATGCACCAGTAAACGAGCAGCTCGGACAATTCTTCCAGCATTTGCGAATGAGCGCTGAGGGCGGCAACCAGATTTTTTTCAAAAACAAGCTGCGAGGCCAGGGCAGCCAGGATTAACAGGCTGACATCAACCACCGCTACCCGCAGGCCGGGCTTGATATGCTCCCAGTCAAAATTGCGCCACAGGCCAAGGAGTGTGCTAATAATGATGACAGTAAGGACCGGATAGCAATAGGGCCCATACCAGATATCCTGAATAGCCGGAAAGGCAGGGCCCTTTGCCCCAATGGCCACCGGGTCAAAAAATACCCGTCCCCAGCTCAGTTCGCGGCCGGCCAGGACCAGCCAGACCGGGATCATCCATAACCACAGGTTATGAACTTTCCTGTCCTCATCCTTCCGCCGTGCCGCCAGCCAGGATAAAAACGCGCCGGCACTAAGAATAACTACCTGCGTGTTTTCTATCGGTCCGTTTTCCCACCCCCACCAGGCGGGCAGGGATACCCCCAGCGGAAATAGCAGGGCCGATAAAAATAAGGATATCCAGGTTGTGGGGAATAACTTCCGGGAAAATAGGTATTTGTTCTGCATTGGCAATGACTCCTTCAAATTTACCGCGATGTAAATTAGCAACCGGCTGATAACAGAATAATTCCCTGCCGGCGGTAAAATCCCTTCCCTATTTCCTGCAGGACGGACTAATCGCAGGCCGGAGCTATTTCTCAATGGCTGTGCTCATCTGCTTCGGCTTCTGCCTTGGTTAGATGCACGGTTCCTTTCGGATGTTGAGGCGGGGCATAGATTGAATACAGTTTCAACGGGCTTCTCCCTGTATTGATTAGGTTATGCCAGGTTCCTGCCGGAATAAAAAAGGCATAATCATCACCGACATATCTTTGGAAGTATAAATCATTCTTGCGATTTCCCATTTTAACAATCCCCACCCCTTTTTCAATGTGAATGAACTGGTCAAGATCGGGATGAAGCTCCAGCCCGATTTCACCGCCAACGGGGATACACATCAGGGTTAGCTGCATGTATTCGCCCGTCCATACGGTGGTACGGAATGCCTTATTTTTTTTTGTTGCCTGCGCAATTTTTATGAGCAAGGGTTTTGGACCATAGTCGATTGCCGGATAAGCGTTTGGCGCCTTGTTCACGGGATATTTGGGGCGATTCATAGTATCCTCCTTTTCCAGTCGTTTGTTACCATTATATGATGCTACGCAAGTTAGGTGATGTGTATTCATTATGTCTCTATCCGGCTCGTGCATGACGGCTGGCGGATTAAAAATTAACAGAGACATTAAAAGCCGCCCTATTCATCCGTAGGAAGAGGGCGGCACTTTTGACTAGCGTCAATAAGTTATTATTTTTTCTGGGATTTAATCTGCTCCAATATACCGCTTGCTTGCAATGTTTTTTGGAGCTTTTGGCTATCATCGATCCATTTATCTGTTGATTCTTGGGGACCCAAATATTCTACCTTGTTTCCGATCCTCTCCATATTCGCCTTAAACTCCGGGTCATTTATAATAGCTTTTAACCTCTCTGCCAGCTTATTTTTAACTGCAACCGGTGTTTCTTTGGGAACCGCGATTCCGTGCCAATTGTCTATAGTAATGTCAATGCCTAGCTCTTTTAAGGTTGGTACATGCGCAAATAATGGATCATCCATACGCTGCTTGCCAGTCACGGCCAGAATTTTTATCTTGCCACTTTTTACATGCTCTTTGATTGGCACAGGACTAACAAAAGCAAGCTGAATGTGGCCACCTAACAATGCGGGTATTGTCTCACCCGCACCGGAGAAGGGAACCTGCTCAATTTGAATTCCGGCATCATGATTAAGCATCTCGCACAGTATATGCGGAAATGATCCACTACCATTGTTCCCAAACTTTAGCTTCCCAGGGTGTTTTTTGGCATACGCAACCAGGTCGCTCAGTGTTTGCCAGGGTTGATCGGCTTGTACCGCCAGCAGCATCGGTACGGCGGTTACCTGCGCCAGCGGGCTTAATGCGGTTATATAATTATATTTACCTGACTCATATAGCGATAGTAATAACAATTCACTCGCTGTTGCGCCAATAGTGTAGCCATCAGCCGGAGCGGCCGCTACCTCATTCCAGCCAATGGCACCAGCACTCCCGGGCTTATTAATAATGGTCAATGGTTGTCCCAAATGCTTGATGGATAATTTTTCCAACGACCTTGCTGTCAGATCCAGACCGCCCCCAGCATTGTATGGAACAATTACAGTAATAGGCTTCTCGGGATATTTTTGAACAGGTATTGCTACTTCTTCCTCTTCACCACAACCCCCTATTATGATCGAAATAACCAATGCTGCTACTGCTAGTAAGACACTTACTCTTCTCCTCACTACACGCTTACCTCCTCGTTCTGCAAAATATTACAATTCAGACAATAATTAACTAAATTATATGATAATTTCCATGTAATATATTGTCATTTAGGGCATGGAAATAAAAAAATGCCTGCTCAATAGCAGACAGTCTATGAATCATTAACTGTTCTATAGGCATTTCATCACCACCTCATTTCAGGCATAGAAAAACCGCTCTTAAAGAGCGGTCAGCATAGCAATCTGGAATTGTGGGGCTTGGTTTTTACTGGTATAATATATTTGGGTTGTTCAGGACGGTTAGCACTCCCGCTGATAGGGAGTGATGCTGGCAATGTAATCCTTCGCATAGGTAAATTCCGGTTGCGAGCCGGACAGCCGGGCAATAAAGTTAGACACAGTGTTGCCGTAAAGGGAGAAAAAGGTAAAACTTACATGTTCTTAAAAAGCAAAACCCCTGCAAACACAGAGTTTGCAAGGGTTTCAATTTTTCCGGAATTAACGCTTTGAAAATTGGGAAGCTTTACGGGCTTTTTTGAGGCCGTATTTACGGCGCTCTTTTTCGCGCGGGTCACGGGTTAAGAGACCTGCTTTCTTAAGCGCCGGACGGAATTCACCGTCAACTTTTAAGAGCGCGCGGGAAATGCCATGACGGACTGCGCCGGCCTGGCCGGAAACGCCGCCGCCCTCAACCTTTGCCAGAACATCGTATTTGCCGACAGTGTCGGTAATGTTAAGCGGCTGAGTCACAATCAGCTCAAGGGTTTTCAATCCGAAATACTCGTTAAGCTGACGATTGTTAACGATGATCTTGCCTTCTCCCGGAACCAGACGAACTCTGGCAACCGAGGTTTTTCTGCGGCCTGTGCCGTAGTAAGTAACCAATGCCATATATATGTTCCTCCTTTCCGGTATTACCTAATATTAAGTTCCAGCACTTCCGGCTGCTGCGCGGAATGCGGATGGTTAGCGCCAGCGTAAACATTCAGTTTACGGTACATCTGACGGCCAAGGCTGTTTTTGGGAAGCATGCCTTTAACAGCCAGTTCAATAACACGCTGCGGTTTGTCAGCGAGCATTTTGCCGGCAGGGGTAAAGGTCGTGCCACCGGGATAGCCGGAATGACGGAAATAAGTCTTTTGCTCCAGCTTCTTGCCAGTTAATACAATTTTATCGGCATTAACCACAATTACATGGTCGCCGGTATCAACATGGGGGGTAAAAATCGGTTTATTTTTGCCGCGAAGCACTTTCGCGACTTCAACGGCCAATCTACCAAGGGTTTGACCCTCAGCATCCACGACATACCATTTGCGCTTTATGTCGGCCGGGTTTGCCATAAAAGTTTTCATGTCTATCCTCCTCATACAAGCTAAAAGGAATAAAATTCTGAGAGACAAGTTATGATCGTTTAACCTTGAATTCCGGGGCTAATGGAATGCATGGCAAAAAACTCATAAAACTATTGTAATAAATTAGTTAAAGGATGTCAAGCGTTATCCCTTGTCATCGTAAAATTATTTTGTTTGGCATCAGTATTTTACCTCAACCAGAAACAAGCCTTGCGGCGGGGCGGTCATTCCCGCGGCCCGGCGGTCGCGGCCCGCCAGTATGCCGGCAAAGCCGGCCGGTGTCAGCCGGTGCTGCCCGACTTTGACCAGCGTCCCCACCAGGTTGCGCACCATATGGTATAAGAAGCCTGTTCCCCAAAACTCAAACTCAATGATGGCATTGCCCATTTCCCGGCAAGAAACCGCTAGCAGTGTCCGTACAGGACTTACCGGCGCCCCGCCGGTGGCACGGAAAGCAGAAAAGTCATGGGTGCCGACAACAGCCTGCGCCGCCTGGTGCATCAGGGCGGTGTCAAGTTTGGCAATACAATGCCATGTATAGTTGCGCTCAAATGGATTCGGGGGACGGGTATTCCAAATCCGGTACCGGTAGATCTTGCTCTGGGCTGAACGCCGGGCATGAAAGTCCCTAGGCTCTTCACTGGCGCCAATAACAACAATATCCGGCGGCAGCACGGCTTTGGCCGCCATAGCAATACGGTCTGCCGGTATTGTCCCGGTAGTCGTAAAGTTTACAACCTGACCATAGGCATGGACTCCGGCATCGGTACGGGCGGCGCCGTTAAGTTTAATGGGCTGGCAAAATATCGGACTCAGCCGTTCTTCCACCACCTGCTGAATGGTCCTTGCGGTATTGGCCTGGCGCTGGTAACCATGGTAGGCAGTTCCGTCATAAGCCAGTATCAGTTTAATATTTCTCATATGGCCAGCTTATATACCCTGACCAGCACTAACACCACAATCAAACCGGCCAGGGCGGCCGCTGCCGCCAGGTCCCGGCTGCCCAGCCGCAGTTCTTTCATCCGGGTGCGGTTTTCCCCGCCCCGGTAGCACCTGGCCTCCATGGCGACAGCCAGTTCGTCAGCCCGGCGAAAGGCACTGATAAAGAGCGGCACCAGCAGCGGCACCATGTTTTTGGCCCGGCGCAGAATATTGCCTGAGGTAAAATCGGCCCCCCGGGCCATCTGGGCTTTCATAATCCGGTCGGCTTCTTCCAGCAGGGTAGGAATAAAGCGCAGGGCAATTGTCATCATCATCGCCAGTTCATGGGCCGGAACTCCCAGCCGGCGGAAGGGATTAAGCAGGCGTTCGATCCCATCGGTCAAAGCGATAGGGGAGGTAGTAAAGGTTAATAAGGAGGATACCGCAATTAAGAGTGCCAGCCGCAGGGACATGAGTATACCCATACGCAGGCCTTCTTGGGTGACAGTCAAGGGACCCAGGTTATAGATGACAGTTCCCGGGGTACTAAAGATATGAATGGCAAGTGTCAGCAGAATAATAATCCATAAGGGTTTGAGGGACCTGACCACCATCTTGGCAGGAATGCCTGATATACCGACAATCATCGCCGCAAAAGCGGCCAGTATGCCATAGGCCAGGTAGTTCTCGGCTAAAAAGATGGTGCAAATATAGGTAATAACACTTAAAATTTTGGTGCGGGGATCGAGCAGGTGTATGGGGGAACGGCCCGGAAAATACTGACCGAGAGTGATATCAGTTAACATGTTTGCGCCCCCTCACGGCTGCCAGTATGTCCGCCGCCGCCGCCTCGGCCGACAGCGCGTGATTGCTAATCTGTAAGCCTTTAGCCTGGAGGCTGTCGATCAGTGCCGTCAAAGGCGGTACATCAACACCGGCGGCCCTCAGTTCCTGACGGCCGCTGCCGAAAATATCCCGCGGTGTACCGTCAAGGCTGATTTGACCGCCGTTCATGACCAGCACCCGGCTGGCAAAGCGGGCGATATCCTCCATATTATGAGATACCAGGATCACCGTAGTCCCGGTTGTCTGATGCAGTTTATCAATCTGGCCAAAGATTTCATCCCGCCCCCGGGGGTCCAGACCGGCGGCAGGCTCATCCAAGGCCAGATAATCCGGTTCCAGGGCAATCACCCCGGCAATGGCCACCCGCCGCATCTGACCGCCGCTAAGGTTAAACGGGGAGCGATCCTTAAACTGCTGGTAATCCAGTCCGACAAAAGCCATAGCCCGCCGTACGCGCTCCTCCATTTCGTCTGCCGGCACGCCTAGATTCTTAGGACCAAAAGCAATATCCTCATAAATGCTTTCTTCAAATAATTGATGCTCAGGATACTGAAAAACCATCCCTACCCGCCGACGGGCGTTTCGGGCGGCCTCGGTCTTGGCCTTGATATCGACCCCATCTACGGTGACCTGACCGGTGGTCGGCGCAATCAGGCCGTTCATATGCTGGACAAGGGTTGATTTCCCTGAACCGGTATGGCCGATAATGCCGATAAATTCACCTTTATTGATGGTCAGGCTGATATTTTGTATGGCTGTCCGCCGGTAAGGAGTATCCGGCATATAGGTGTAGGTAACATCATCAAAGATTATGGACATAAAGCCACCACCAGTTGTTCATCACTTATTATATTTGTTGACAGTTCCAGGCCTTGCCGGCGCAGGCAGGCAGCCACCTCAGCCGCCGCCGGGACATCAAGTCCCATGGACTTCAGCCTGTCCACCTGGCTGAATATCTCAACCGGGGTTCCCTGCATGACAATACGGCCCTGTTCCATAACCACTACCCGGTGGGCAGCAACCGCTTCCTCCATGAAATGGGTAATATAGACAACGGTAATGCCTTCCCGGTTCAGCCGGCAAACGGTATCAAGCACTTCTTTGCGGCCCCGGGGATCAAGCATGGCTGTGGGCTCGTCCAAAACCAGGCACCTGGGGCGCATTGCCAGGACACCGGCAATAGCGACCCGCTGTTTTTGGCCGCCGGACAAAAGGTGTGGTCCATGGTGCCGGTAATCGGCCATGTTGACAAGGGCCAGGGCTTCAGTTACCCGCCGGGAGATTTCGGCCGGAGCTACCCCCAGGTTTTCCGGGCCAAAGGCTACGTCTTCTTCGACAATTGCGGCGACAATCTGGTTGTCGGGATTTTGAAACACCATCCCGACTTGCTGCCGTATCTCCCAAACCTTAGCCGGATCAGCCGTATCCAGCCCCCCAACCAGACACTTGCCGCCGGTCGGCAGGATGAGGGCATTGAGGTGTTTGGCCAAGGTCGATTTACCGGAGCCGTTGGTACCAATCACGGCAACAAATTCTCCCTGACTTACTGTCAGGCTAATATCAGTAAGCGCACTAACCTCCTGACCTTCATAGCCCTGGTAGGTATGACGCAAGTTTTCAAGTTTAATAATTTCTCCCATATGAGGCTGCACACCCCTTTACCAATAATACAACAAAACTAGGTAAGAATAAAGGCGACCCGCCGGGTCGCCCTTGTCTCTGAGCCTGTTACACTAATTCGATAATCGCCATCGGCGCAGCATCGCCCCGGCGAGGTCCCAATTTTAGCACCCGGGTATAACCGCCTTGACGTTCGGCATATTTCGGCGCAATGACGTCAAATAATTTTGTTACAACTTCTTCGTCGTAGAGGCTTGATAACACTTGGCGGCGGGCATGCAGGTCGCCCCGCTTAGCCAAAGTAATCATTTTATCGGCCAGGCCGCTGATTTCTTTCGCCTTAGCTTCTGTTGTTTCAATACGCTCATAGGCAAAGAAGGAAGTCAACATACTGCGAAACAGCGCTTTGCGAGCGCTGGTATCCCGTCCTAACTTTCTGTAGGCCACAACTCTTCCCTCCCTTTATTCTTCGTGTTCCGCAAGTGACAGACCCATTTCAACAATCTTTTTCTTCACTTCTTCCAGTGACTTGCGGCCTAGGTTGCGAACCTTCATCATATCTTCCTCGCTTTTTTGGACAAGCTCGGAAACGGTGTTAATTCCAGCCCGTTTTAAACAATTGTAGGAACGCACGGAAAGATCCAGGTCCTCAATGGTCATTTCCATGGTCCTGTTTTTACCTTCTGCAGGTTCTTCTGAGACTAAACCCTGACCCTCATCCTCTTCAGGAGGTTCTCCGGCAATATTTTGAAACAATTTCAGGTGCGACACCATTATGCCAGCAGCCTTACTGACCGCTTCTTCAGGACGCATACTGCCATCTGTCCATACTTCCAGTGTCAGCTTGTCATAGTTGGTAACGTTGCCGACACGGGTGTCGGTTACGTTATAGTTGACACGCACAATGGGCGAGAAGATGGAGTCAATAGGAATGATCCCGATTACATGGTCGGGTTTTTTGTTTTTATCAGCCGGTACATAACCTTTGCCTTTTTCCACCATGATTTCCATGCGGAGCTTGCCGCCTGCACCAACTGTTGCCAGGTGAAGGTCTTCGTTCAAGATGTCAATATCGGCGTCGGCTCTGATATCGCCTGCAGTGACTTCGCCTTCTTCAAACGCTTCAACCAGTAAAACCTTGGGCTCGTCACTATGCATTTTCAGACACAGTTCTTTTAGATTTAGAATAATGTCGGTGACGTCCTCCCGAACCCCGGGAATAGTAGCAAATTCGTGAAGAACACCGTCAATTTTCACTGAAGTTACAGCCGCACCAGGCAATGACGATAAAAGCACTCTTCTTAAACTGTTGCCCAGCGTGATGCCAAAGCCCCTGTCAAGCGGTTCCCATACGAATTTACCGTAACGGTTGTCTTCACTTACTTCCACTATTTCGATCTTCGGTTTTTCGATTTCAATCATCCGGAAAAAACCCTCCTCATTTGCGCAAACTCTTAGTTACGCCTTCGCCACGGTTGAGGGCAGATTATCTCGAGTACAATTCTACAATTAGATGTTCCTGGATAGGAATATCAATTTCCTCCCGGGTTGGGTAGCGCGTAACTTTACCACTCATATCGGCAGCCGTAAGTTCGATCCAAGCTGGAGCTTGCTTATGACCAAGAGATTCAGCGATTTTCTTCATAATTGGTGATTCTTTGCTTTCTTCCCGTACGGCAACAACGCTGTCGGCTTTGACCAGGAAAGAAGGAATATCCACCCGGCGGCCATTGACATTGATTAAGCCATGACGCACCAGTTGTCTTGCCTGGTTGCGGCTTTCAGCCAGCCCCATACGGTAAACAACATTATCGAGTCTTCTTTCCAGCATAACCAGCAGGTTTACGCCGGTAATGCCTTTTTGGCGTTCCGCTTTTTCAAAGTAGTTCCGGAATTGACGCTCAAGCACGCCGTAGATACGGCGGGTTTTTTGTTTTTCCCGGAGCTGAATGCCGTATTCGGAAACTTTTTTCCGGGTTTGACCGGCGCCATGCTGGCCGGGAGCAAAACCGCGCTCTGTAAAGGAGCATTTATCACTATAGCATCTATCGCCTTTAAGGTACAGTTTTGCACCTTCCCGGCGGCATAATCTACAAACAGGACCTGTATATTTAGCCATTCTTACCAAACACCTCCCAATTCCCTACACTCTTCTTCTTTTCGGCGGACGGCATCCATTATGCGGAATGGGTGTTACGTCTTTAATCATATTCACTTCCAGGCCGGCAGCCTGCAGTGAACGGATAGCAGCCTCGCGGCCGGCGCCAGGGCCTTTAACGAATACTTCGATTTGTTTAAGACCATGTTCCATAGCCGCTTTGGCAGCCGTTTCGGCAGCCATTTGCGCAGCAAACGGGGTGCTTTTACGCGAGCCTCTGAAGCCGAGGCCACCGGCGCTGGCCCAGGAGATCGCATTGCCTCTGGTGTCAGTGATGGTTACGATCGTGTTGTTGAAAGTGGAACGGATATGAGCAACACCATGTTCTATATTTTTACGCTCTTTGCGTTTGGGTCTGGCAACTTTTTTAGCAACCAATGGTTATCCCTCCTTTACTTCTTCTTCTTCGCGCCAACAGTCTTTTTCGGGCCTTTACGGGTACGGGCATTGGTCTTGGTACGCTGACCGCGCACCGGCAGACCCATGCGGTGCCGTTTGCCCCGGTAAGAGCCGATCTCAATGAGCCGCTTAATGTTAAGAGCTTCTTCACGGCGAAGGTCACCTTCGACGCGATAGTTTTTATCAATGCTTTCACGCAGTTTGGCAACTTCTTCCTCAGTTAAATCCCTGGTACGGGTATCAGGATTGATCCCGGTCTTGGCGAGAATTTCTTTGGATAGCGTAAGACCAATTCCAAATATATATGTTAAAGCAATTTCAATGCGTTTGTCACGCGGTAAGTCTACACCGGCAATACGTGCCATGGTTTAATCCACCCCCTGTCTATTTATTAGCCTTGTTTTTGTTTATGTTTGGGATTTTCGCAAATCACCATTACTCTGCCATGTCGTTTAATGACTTTGCATTTTTCACATATAGGCTTAACCGATGGCCTTACTTTCATAATTAAACCTCCTTATCGTGTGTCCGTCGCCCGTCAGTCCGTGTTCGCACATCGAATTGACCAACGAACTTACGAACCCACAAACACCTGCTATTTAAACCTATAGGTAATACGGCCGCGTTTTAAATCATATGGTGTAAGTTCAATCGTAACTTTATCACCTGGCAGAATCCGGATAAAATTCATACGGATTTTACCTGATACATGCGCCAGTACAATATGACCGTTTTCCAGTTTTACCTGAAACATGGCATTAGGCAGCGCCTCAATGACCGTACCTTCTACTTCAATTACATCTTGTTTAGACATGAGCTATCCCCTCCTCGTCCGCTTTTAAGAGCTTATCTGGCACCCCGATGTGGGCGAGGGCCTGACGGAGTTCTTCATCAGTGGGTTTTAAACCGCCGGTTAAAGCTTCCGCCACATCGTTAGCGATAGAATGCCTTTTTACGTGCTTAACGTTCTTTTTCTTAGGGCTTGCGACCTTACGTACGCGTCCGTCAGCTACCAGAAGAGTTTGTGGCTTATACCACCCTAGTACCACATAGGCGTGACCTGCATCACGTCCTGCGGATGATATCACAATGTGCCCTGGGTTTATAGTTCCATCCGGCACAAGCCGTCTCCTCCTATAGTTTTGTTAATATTTCCGGACCATCGGCCGTGATGGCAATGGTGTGTTCAAAATGAGCCGAACGCTTGCCGTCAGCAGTCACTACTGTCCAGTTGTCGCTCAAGGTCTTAACCTCATGAGTCCCTGCGTTAATCATAGGCTCTATGGCTAATGTCATACCAGATTTTAAGCGCGGGCCGCGTCCAGGTAGCCCATAATTAGGTATTTGCGGATCTTCGTGCATATTTCTGCCGATGCCATGCCCGACAAAGTCCCGCACTACCCCATAACCATGTTCTTCAGCGTAGGCTTGAATGCTATGCGAAACGTCGCCTAAACGGCTGCCGGCAATAGCTTTCTCAATCCCTTTATATAGCGACTGTTCGGTAACTTCGATAAGCTTTCCGACCTCGGCATCCACCTCGCCTACCGGCACGGTAATCGCAGCATCGCCGCAATAGCCGTTGATGATGGCGCCGATGTCAATACTTACATTATCTCCATTTTTTAACCTTTTTAATCCAGGAATGCCATGAACTACCTCATCATTGACCGAGGCGCAAATGTTGCCGGGAAAGCCATGATAGCCTTTAAAGGCCGGCACCGCGCTCTTGCTTTTGATATATTGTTCGGCAATCCTGTCAAGCTCCAGCGTAGTGACATCAGGTTTTACCGCTTTTTTGACTTCAGCAAGCGTCTCTGCCACTATCCGCCCGGCATCACGCAGGTAGTTTAATTCCCTTTGTGATTTTAATATGATCATACTTGCCCGCCTCTCAGGCTACTGACAATGTCTTGCAGGACATCATCGATCGGCTGCAGACCGTTGATTTCGGTGTACAGGCCCTTGTCCTGATAATACTCAATCAGCGGCTGGGTTTGGGTCTGATATACCGCCAGACGGTTAATCACTGTATCTTCCCGGTCGTCATCACGCTGATACAGTTCGCCACCGCACTTATCACACACGCCGCTTGCTTTCGGGGCATTAAAGGCGATATGGTAGGTAGCGCCGCAGCTTCGGCAAATCCGCCGCCCGGTCATACGGCCGACCAGTTCAGACCCCGGGGCAGTAATATTGATAACCCGGTCAAGTTTGATGATAAGTTCAGTCAGAGTACGGTCCAGAGCCTCGGCCTGGGCAAGGGTGCGGGGAAAACCGTCCAGGATAAAGCCCTGCTTGCAATCGTCTTTTGCCAACCGCTCTTTTACTATGCCAATGGTCACACTGTCAGGCACCAGCTGTCCGCCATCCATGCAGGCTTTCGCCTGTTTGCCAAGCGCAGTGCCTTCTTTGACTGCCGCCCGGAACATATCACCGGTTGAGATGTGGGGGATTTTAAAGTTTTCTACCAGTTTGGCCGCCTGCGTGCCTTTACCGGCACCAGGCGGACCCATTAACAGAATAAACATGACCACTACCTCCTACTTCATGAAGCCTTGGTAGTGACGCATGAGCACCAGCGCCTCTATTTGCTTCATGGTATCCAGAGCCACACCTACTACGATTAAGAGGGCAGTGCCGCCAAAGTATACCCCTTGGACGTTGGTTACTGCGCCAACAAAATTCGGCAGGATTGCGATTATGGCCAGGAAGATTGATCCGGCCAGAGTAATTCTGGTCATAACCCGGTCTAAATAATCGGCGGTAGGTTTACCCGGCCTGATACCCGGAATAAACCCGCCGTGTTTTTTCATGTTCTCTGCCATATCTGATATGTTCATGGTAACCGCAGTATAGAAGTACGTGAAGAACACGATTAGCAGCGCATACAATATTGTTTGCACCGGCGTGCCCCACGCAAACCACCCTGCCACTGTTTTTACCCAGGGTACATCAATAAACTGGGCAATAGTTGCCGGGAACATCAGCACAGATGACGCAAAGATTATCGGAATAACACCCGCTTGGTTCACTTTAAGCGGTATATGCGTGGAATGACCGCCATACATTTTCCGGCCAACGACCCGTTTGGCGTACTGCACGGGGATACGGCGCTGACCTTGCTGTATCGCGATTACGAAAACAATCATAGCAAGAGCAATGATTAGGAACAGAAATACATTGAAGATATTAATGGTTCCGGCGCTGACATATTCATACATTGTATACAGGCCGCCCGGAAGACTGGAAACGATACCGGCAAAGATAATCAGTGATATGCCGTTACCAATCCCTTTTTCAGTGATTTGCTCACCCAACCACATAAGGAAAGTTGTACCTGCAGTCAGCGTTAGCGCTACAAGCAAGATGGAGCCAATACCGGGGTTAATAATTGCTGCTTTCAGACCGAAGGCCATGCCTATTGCCTGGATAAACCCAAGAACAACAGTACCATAGCGGGTAATTTGGGTAATTTTCTTGCGGCCCTCATCGCCTTCTTTGGCCCACTGCTCGAATTTCGGCACAACTACGGTGAGCAGCTGCATAATAATCGAGGCATTGATGTAGGGGGTAATACTCATGGCAAATATGGAGAATTTGCTCAAAGCACCGCCGGAAAACAGATCTAGCAGCCCAAACAGATTACCGCTGGTAAACAGCTGCTCGATAACGGCGGCGTTTACTCCCGGTACCGGGATATGTGTACCCAACCTGAATATCAAGAACATGACCAAGGTGAAAACAATCTTCTGCCTCAGTTCAGTAATCCTCAAAATGTTCGAGAGCTGTGACAGCAATTAAATCACCTCGACTGTACCGCCGGCAGCCTGAATTTTTTCAGCGGCCGACTTAGTAAAGCCATTGGCTTTAACGGTTAAAGCCTTGGTAAGCTCGCCATTGCCCAGGATCTTAAGGCCATCAAGCACTTTTTTAACTACACCGGCATCTACCAATGCTTCCAGATCCACAACCGCACCGTTGTCAAAGCGGTTGAGTACTTCCACGTTAATTTCGCTGTATTGCTTAGCGAAAATATTGGTAAAGCCGCGTTTCGGCAGTCGTAAGTACAAGGGCTTTTGGCCGCCTTCAAAACCTGGACGCACGCCGCCGCCGGAACGGGCATTCTGACCTTTATGGCCTTTACCGGCAGTTTTGCCAAGACCGGAGCCAAGACCGCGGCCAATACGGGTGCGAGCCTTTTTTGAACCAGGCGCTGGAGCTAATTCATGTAATTTCATTAACAGCACCTCCTTGAACTAATATATTAGTTATTGTCGTTTGCTTTATTCCGCAACTGTTTCGACGGTAACAAGGTGTTCTACTTTGCGAACCATACCCTTGATTGCCGCATTGTCTTCTTTGACTACAGTGCTGTTGGTTTTCTTGAGGCCCAATGCAGCTACTGTTGCACGTTGGTCTTTAGGTCTGCCAATCAGACTGCGAGTTAACGTAATTTTAAGCTTCGCCATTGTGTTACCTCCTTAACCCAACAGTTCCTGAACGGTTTTGCCCCGCAGGCTGGCAACTTCTTCAGCCCGTTTAAGCTGGCTGAGACCGGCAATGGTAGCCCGGACCATATTGTTGGCGTTAGACGAACCAAGCGATTTAGTCAGGATATCGTGAATACCGGCAAGTTCAAGCACAGCACGGGCCGGGCCGCCGGCAATTACGCCTGTACCTTCGGATGCAGGCTTTAATAATACTCTGCCGGCGCCAAACTCACCCAAGATTTGATGAGGAATAGTGGTGCCGACAATGGGAACTTTAATCAGGCTTTTCTTAGCGTCTTCCACGCCTTTACGAATCGCTTCCGGCACTTCGGCAGCTTTGCCTAAACCGAAACCTACATGGCCGTTGCCATCGCCGACAACTACCAGAGCGCTGAAAGAAAAGCGCCTGCCGCCTTTTACTACCTTGGCGACCCGGTTAATGAATACAACTTTTTCTTTAAGGTCAAGACCGGTGTAATCAATTCTGGCCATTTATTTCCCTCCTTTTCTTAGAATTCAAGTCCGGCTTCGCGAGCAGCAGCAGCCAGGGCAGCGACGCGGCCGTGATAGATATAGCCGGCGCGGTCAAATACTACTTTTGTGATTCCTTTTTCGAGGGCCCGCTTGGCGATTGCCTCGCCTACCGCTTTAGCCGCATCAATATTGCCACCGTACTCAACCTGTAAGTCTTTATCCAGGGTGCTGGCCGCTACTAACGTAGTGCCATTTTTATCGTTGATAATCTGAGCATATATATGCTTCAAACTACGGAATACGTTAAGACGAGGGCGTTCGAGACTGCCGGTCAGATTCTTCCGGGCTCTTAATTGACGCTTCTGACGCCCGATATTTTTACTTGGTTTACGCAGCAAGGTGTTCACTCCTTTCGCTTGAATTACCTCTGACAAGTTTATTTCTTGCCTTTACCGCCAGCTTTACCAACTTTGCGGCGAACAACTTCCCCTTCGTACTTGACTCCTTTGCCTTTGTACGGTTCGGGTTCGCGATAGCCGCGGATTTTTGCCGCCAGGGCGCCGACAGCTTCTTTGTCAATACCAGAAACAACAATCCGGTTAGGTGCCGGAACGTCAATTGTCAAACCTGCAGGCGGCTCAACCTCCAGTGGATGCGAGAAGCCTAAGGTGAGGGCCAGTTTCTGACCGGATTTAGCAGCCCGGTAACCTACACCGGCAATTTCCAGCGTCTTCGCAAAGCCTTTAGTCACGCCTGTTACCATATTGTTGACAAGGGTCCGGGTTAACCCGTGGAGAGAACGGTGTTGCTTATTATCTGTAGGCCGTTTGACGTTAATGATATCGCCTTCCCTTTCGATAATCATATCGGGATGGAGTTGGCGGCTCAGCTCGCCTTTCGGGCCTTTGACTGTTATCAGGTTGCTGTCGCCGATGGTTACGGTAACACCAGCAGGAACAGTGATGGGACTCCTACCAATTCTAGACATATTGCACCTCCTGTTTTCGTGGGCTCGCTACGTTCGCATGTTCGATAATTCGGCTTACGCTGTCTTGGCGATGCAAAACAAATGTATGGTTTCTCGAACCTTCGAACCTCGACTCAGCGAACTCGCGATTATTACCAAACGTATGCCAGTACTTCGCCGCCAAGCCCTTCTTTGCGGGCGGCTTTATCGCTCATTATGCCCTTTGAGGTCGAGATAATCGCAATTCCGAGTCCTCCCAGCACGCGGGGCAGTTGTTCTTTCTTAGCGTAAACGCGAAGACCGGGCTTGGAAATGCGTTTAATGCCGGTTATTACTTTTTCGCGGTTCGGCCCGTATTTAAGGCTGACCCGCAGCATTCCCTGCTTGCCATCTTGCAGTGTGTCGTAGTCTTTGATAAACCCTTCGTCTTTCAGGATTTGGGCTACGGCTTTCTTGATGTTGGATGCTGGAATCTCGACTTTATCGTGAAAAACCGAGTTGGCGTTGCGAATGCGAGTAAGCATATCGGCAATCGGATCGGTCATTACCATGGTTTAGAACCCCCTTCCTATATGTTGCTGCTTACCAGCTTGCCTTTGTTACTCCAGGAATGGCGCCTTTGTAGCTCAGTTCCCGGAAACAAATCCGGCACATTTCAAATTTGCGCATATATCCGTGTGGACGACCACATATTTTGCAGCGATTGTGCTTACGCACTTTAAATTTAGGCTCGTTTTTCCATTTCTCAATTAAAGCCTTCTTGGCCACCGAATTCCCTCCTTTTTTTAAACTGTTGACTGTAAATAAGGTTTCATCCGCAAGACGCCGCCCCGCCGCGGCTCAGACAATCGCTGAGACTTACGACGCAGGTGGGCGTCACATGGACGGCGGTCTTATGCCGTAAAAGGCATCCCCATCAATCTTAACAGTTCTCTGGCTTCTTCATCCGTCTTGGCTGTGGTTACAATGATGATATCCATGCCGCGTATCTTATCTACTTTATCGTAGTCAATCTCCGGGAAAATCAGTTGTTCTTTGATGCCCAGGGTGTAGTTGCCGCGTCCGTCAAAGGATTTAGGGTTTACACCGCGGAAGTCACGAACCCGTGGCAGCGAGATGTTGAAGAGTTTGTCAAGGAATTGGTACATCCGCTCGCCGCGCATGGTTACTTTAGCGCCGATCGGCATACCCTCACGGATTTTAAAGGCAGCGATGGATTTCTTGGCTCTGGTAATAACCGGTTTTTGGCCGGCGATCAGTGTCATATCACCCACAGCGGCGTCGAGAACTTTGGGGTTGCCTACTGCTTCACCGACTCCCATATTGATAACTACTTTCTCGACTTTGGGGATCTCCATGACGTTTTGGTAACCAAACTTTTCCATCATTGCTTTCGTTACTTCGTTTATATATTTTTCTTTAAGCCTTGTAGCCATAAGTTAACCTCCTTTCAGGGAAGATGGTTTTACTTTTCTTTATCGATAAATTCGCCGCAGTGTTTGCAGGCACGGGCAAATGCGCCGCCGGCAGTCTGGGCCTTTTTAATGCGGGTAGGTTTGCTGCATGCCGGACATACCAGCATGACTTTGGCGGAAGCAAGCGGCGCTTCTTTCACCAGAATACCGCCTTGCGGCGACTTTTGACTGGGTTTTGTGTGGCGTTTTACTTTATTTATACCTTCGACCACAACTTTGCCCTTTTTCGGCAACGCTTCCACGATCTTTCCTTGTTTGCCTTTGTCTTTACCAGACAATACAAGCACTTTATCGCCTTTTTTTACATGCAATTTTTGGGCTTCGGACACTCCGGACACCTCCTTAATCTAGATAACCTCAGGCGCCAGTGAGATAATTTTCATGAAATCTTTGTCCCTGAGTTCGCGGGCAACAGGTCCAAATATCCGTGTACCTCTCGGGCTTTTATCTTCTTTTATAACAACTGCAGCGTTCTCGTCAAACCGGATATACGAACCGTCCGGGCGGCGTAATCCCTTACTAGAACGAACAACAACGGCTTTAACTACATCGCCTTTCTTGACAACGCCACCGGGTGTAGCGTCTTTAACAGCGGCAACGATAACATCGCCAATGTTGGCATAGCGCCGGTATGAGCCGCCCAGTACGCGGATGCACATAATTTGCTTTGCGCCGGTGTTATCAGCAACATTCAGTATACTCTGTTGTTGAATCATAGTGCTTATCCTCCTTCCTTATGTGGCTCGATGCCGGCTTAGAGGCGTCGAGCTTTAGAAGCCTGCTTCACTGCGCGGAATAACTATCTTGCTCTTTCGAGAATTTCTACCACGCGCCAGCGTTTTTCCTTAGACAGCGGGCGGGTTTCCATGATTTTAACGGTATCACCGACATGGCTTTCGTTATTCTCATCATGAGCTTTAAACTTAACCGTTTGTTTAACCGATTTATGATACAGCGGATGACGTACCAAACGCTCAACCGCAATGACTACAGTTTTGTCCATTTTATCGCTAACTACTTTACCGATACGGACTTTACGTTCATTTCTTTCAGCGGTCACTTTGCATTGCCTCCCTTCATACTCACTAACATATGCCTATTTACTGCGCTTTAAGTTCACGCTGACGCTGAACTGTTTTAATGCGGGCAATTGTTTTCTTGACGGCCGGAATCCGCATCGGGTTATCCAGTTGGCCGGTAGCATGTTGGAACCGCAGGTTAAACAGTTCTTCTTTCAGCTTCGTAAAATTTTGCTCAAGTTCGGCTGCACTCATATCGCGGATATCTTTAGCCTTCATTTACTTCACCACCTGCTTTAGCATTGACACCAGGTGCGTCCATGTCCAAATGCGCGGTTTCCTCCCGCGTAACGAATTTGGTCTTGATAGGCAGTTTGTGAGCGGCAAGACGCATTGCTTCACGCGCTGTTTCTTCCGGCACGCCATCCATTTCAAACATGACACGTCCAGGTTTCACGACAGCAACCCAGTATTCCGGTGAGCCTTTACCACTACCCATGCGGGTTTCAGCGGGCTTGGCGGTAATCGGTTTATCGGGGAATATTTTAATCCAGACTTTACCACCACGTTTGATGTAACGGGTCATGGCAATACGGGCCGCTTCGATCTGCCGGTTGGTAATCCAAGCCGGTTCAAGAGCAACCAGGCCAAACTCACCATGAGAGACCATATTGCCTTTCGTGGCTTTGCCTTTCATCCGTCCGCGGAATTGCTTGCGGTGTTTCACTCTTTTAGGAATCAGCATTATTTCTCGCCCCCTTCAACGGCGGCAGCGGCGACAACAGTCTTTTTAGCTTCAGGCAGGATTTCACCCTTGTAAATCCAGACTTTTACGCCGATCCGGCCATAGGTGGTATGAGCTTCGGCAGTACCGTAATCAATATCGGCCCGCAGCGTATGCAGGGGAATACTGCCTTCACGGTAGCTTTCAGTACGGGCAATTTCAGCGCCGCCTAAACGACCGCCGACCATTACCTTAATACCTTTGGCGCCCATACGGATGGTACGGGTTACCGATTGCTTCATTGCCCGGCGGAAAGCGATACGTTTCTCAAGCTGAGCGGCAATATTTTCAGCAACCAGAGTTGCATCCAATTCGGCCTGTTTAATCTCAGCAATATTTACTTCGATATTTTTGCCGGTAAGTTCTTTGAGCCACTTCTTAATGTTTTCAATGCCACTGCCGCCCCGGCCGATCACCATGCCAGGCTTAGCCGTGTGGATAGTAACTTTAACCCGGTTGGCCGCACGCTCAATAATGATCTGCGACACATTGGAAGTATAAAGTTTTTCTTTCAGCATATCACGCATTTTAATATCTTCATGCAAATTTTTTGCATAATCTTTGTCGGCATACCATTTTGCATCCCAGGTTTTCACAATGCCAAGACGAAGACCATGCGGATTAACTTTTTGACCCACTAAATTTCCCTCCTTCGTCGTAGCTTATCTTTCTTTAACAACCAGTGTTACATGGCTGGTACGCTTTAAAATTTTGAACGCCTGCCCGCGTGAGCGCGGATGAATGCGCTTCAGGGTTGGCCCCTGATCAACAAACGCCTGTGACACATAGAGAGCATCAACATTCAGGTCATAATTGTGTTCAGCATTAGCGACAGCTGATTTAAGCACTTTCTCCAGAACTTCCGCTCCGACTTTCGGAGTGTATTTTAAAATCGCAAAAGCCTCGCCCACATTTTTGCCGCGAATTAAGTCAATCACGATGCGGATTTTGCGGGGTGCAATGCGAATATGTCTGGCAATTGCTTTAGCTTCCATTATTTAACCCCCTTCCGGCCTATCATCCCGGATTTTTGCAAAGCGTAATGTTATTATCTTACCCCAGTGGACCGTTCAGAGCCGCTGTGGCCTTTATAAGTCCGCGTCGGCGCAAATTCGCCAAGCTTATGGCCAACCATGTCTTCGGTAATATATACCGGCACATGTTTGCGGCCGTCATGGACAGCCAGGGTGTGGCCGACAAAGGTTGGCAGTATCGTCGAGCTGCGCGACCAGGTTTTAATAACTTTTTTATCATTTTTAGCATTGAGCTCGTCAATCTTCTTGACCAGGCTTTCATGCACATAAGGTCCTTTTTTAATTGATCTTGACACTTAAATAGCCTCCTTTCGCTATGTTCGCAAGTCCCTATGCCCGCGACCCCAAAATGAGCCCCCGAACACGCGAACCGCGACTTACCGATCAATCGAAATTTACTTCCGTTTCTTAATAATCAGCTTGTCAGAAGCTTTGCTTTTACGGGTTTTAGCACCCATTGCGCATTTGCCCCACGGAGTAACCGGATGTTTCCGGCCGATAGGTGAACGGCCTTCACCACCGCCATGGGGATGATCAATCGGGTTCATTGCGACCCCGCGGTTAGCAGGCCGGATACCGAGCCACCGCGAACGGCCGGCTTTACCAATGGTGATATTTTCATGTTCGAGGTTGCCTACCTGGCCGATAGTAGCCCGGCAGTTAATATGAACCTTGCGCAGTTCGCCTGACGGCAGCCGGAGCAGCGCATAGTTGCCTTCTTTCGCCATCAGCTGGGCGGAAGCGCCGGCAGAGCGAACCATCTGGCCGCCTTTGCCGATTTTCAGTTCAATATTGTGCAGTTGGGTACCTACCGGAATATTTTTGAGGGCCAGAGCATTACCCGGCTTAATATCAGCCTCAGGACCGCTCATGATGGTATCGCCCACTTTAAGGCCGTTAGGCGCGAGAATATAACGTTTCTCACCGTCAGCATAGTTCAACAGGGCAATCCGGGCTGAGCGGTTAGGATCATATTCAATGGTTGCAATCTTGGCAGGTATACCGTCTTTATTGCGTTTGAAGTCAATCACACGGTACAGGCGCTTATGGCCGCCGCCCTGATGGCGCACAGTCAAACGGCCTTGCTGGTTGCGGCCGGCGTGTTTTTGCAGACGCTCGGTCAAAGAACGCTCGGGACGATCTGTGGTAAGATCCGAAAAATCGGCTACCGTCATAAATCTTCTGCCAGGAGCGTATGGTTTAAAACTTTTAACTGGCATGTGTGCCCCTCCTTTTTGGGAAATTGTGGTTATACACCTTCAAAGAATTCAATGCGCTCGCCGGGAGCCAGTTTAACAATCGCCTTTTTAAAGTCCGGCCGTTTACCGACATGCTTGCCCATGCGTTTGGTCTTGCCCATTACCCGGAGGGTATTGACATCAAGAACCCTGACTTTGAAGATTTGTTCAACAGCTTGACGAATTTCAATTTTATTGGCGGTTAAGGGCACAATAAAAGTGTATTTGTTGTCAGCCATCATACTGGTGGTTTTTTCGGTAATGTACGGCTTAATGAGTACATCGCGCAGGTTTGCCATTATGCCAGCACCTCCTCGATCTTGGCGACTGCATCTTTGGTTACCAGCACCTTGTCATGGTGAAGCAGGTCGAATACATTCAGGCCCATGGTATTGATGGCTTTAACACCAGGAATATTACGGGATGATTTTTCGACATTGTCATTTTGCCCGGCAGTGATAATAAGGGCTTTATTATCGCTGGCCTCAAAATTACCAAGAAGTTTTACGACATCTTTGGTCTTAGGTGCGGCAAAATTAATATCTTCGACAACCAGTAAGCCGCCATCATTCACCTTGGCAGTCAAGGCCGACTTAATTGCCAAACGGCGCACTTTACGGGGCATGCTGAATTTATAGCTCCGTGGATGCGGCCCGAAGGCAACACCGCCACCTACCCATAATGGGGATCTGATGCTACCGGCCCGTGCCCGGCCGGTACCTTTTTGTTTCCAGGGTTTTCTGCCGCCACCGCGTACCATGGATCTGGTCTTGGTCGCATGCGTGCCCTGACGTTGGCTTGCCAGCTGCATAACAACAGCCTGATGGACAACGGCTTCATTTATTTCTACGCCAAATACGCTATCATTAAGTTCTATTTCACCGGTCTTTGCACCGGTCATATCATATACTGCCACTTTCGGCATATAGCACATCCTCCTTTCGATGCTCGCAACCTGCTCTTTACGTTGCCGTAAAGAAAGCAAGCTGCGATTACTTAGTGGGTTTTACCGTATTCTTTACAATGACCAGACTGCCTTTAGGTCCGGGAACAGCCCCCTTAATCAGTAACAGGTTGCGGGGTACATCTACGCGGACTACCTGCAGGCGTTGCACTGTTACTTTCTGTCCGCCCATGCGGCCGGGGAGTTTCTTGCCTTTGAATACTTTACCGCCGCCACCGCTCATCCGGGAACCAATAGTACCAGGCTCACGATGGGACTTGGAACCGTGGGCCATAGGTCCGCGTTTAAAGTTATGTCTTTTAATGCCGCCGGCAAAGCCTTTCCCTTTGGACGTGCCAGTTACATCAATTAATTCACCTTCACTGAAGACATCAGCGCTCAGAACTTGACCAACTGTATATTCAGAGGCTCCAGGCAGACGCAGTTCACGGATAAACTTTACCGGTTTGACGTTGGCTTTTGCAAAGTGACCCTGTAAAGGTTTGTTGACTTTCTTTTCTTTGACAGCGCCAAAACCAAGCTGCACTGCATTGTAGCCATCATTTTCAACGGTTTTGTTTTGTACTACGACATTAGGGCCGGCTTCAATAACAGTAACCGGAATAACCTTACCCTCAGCCGTAAAGATTTGGGTCATACCCAGTTTTTTACCTAAAATTCCTTTAGCCATTTATCGCACCTCCTCCTACAGCTTGATTTCTATGTCCACACCGGCCGGCAAGTCGAGACGCATCAAGGCATCTACCGTCTTGGGGGTTGGCTCCAGGATGTCAATAAGACGCTTATGGGTCCGCATTTCAAACTGCTCGCGGGAGTCTTTATTGACATGGGGTGAACGCAGAATAGTAAAGATGTTTTTTTCGGTAGGAAGCGGAATAGGACCGGAAACCATGGCACCGGTACGTTTTGCGGTTTCAACAATCTTGGCCGCACTCTGGTCAAGCGCCTTGTGATCATACGCCTTAAGGCGGATTCTGATTTTTTGTTGTTTAGCCATATATTTATTCCTCCTTATCGCCCAGTTTCTCTGAACGGACATTCTCGGTGGAAATTTCCCCGCGCGTGCGGGCCACCTTCCACGTCATCGCCGGTCAATATCCCGGCAAAAGGCGGCTGTAGCCGCCCTTACCGGATATTATGTTCTTACTTATTATTCAACCACCGCAGTTACGACGCCGGCGCCAACCGTGCGGCCGCCTTCGCGGATAGCAAAACGCAGGCCTTCTTCAATAGCAATCGGGGTAATCAGGGCAATGTCCATTTGAATGTTGTCGCCAGGCATTACCATTTCCACACCTTCCGGCAGGGTAACAACACCGGTTACGTCGGTTGTCCGGAAGTAGAACTGGGGACGGTAGCCGTTAAAAAACGGGGTATGACGGCCGCCCTCTTCTTTGGACAGGACATATACTTCTGATTTGAATTTGGTGTGCGGCTTAATCGAGCCCGGTTTAGCCAGTACCTGGCCCCGTTCGATTTCTTTGCGGTCCACGCCCCGCAGCAGGGCGCCGATGTTGTCGCCGGCCACGGCCGAATCCAGCAGCTTCCGGAACATTTCCACCCCGGTTACTACGGTTGATTTCGGTTTTTCCGTCATACCAACGATTTCGATGGTATCACTTACTTTTACCACACCGCGCTCTACACGGCCGGTGGCTACTGTACCACGGCCGGTAATGGTGAACACGTCCTCCACTGGCATCAGGAACGGTTTATCTGTGGCCCGTTCCGGCGTCGGGATATATTCGTCAACTTTGTCCATCAGTTCATGGATTTTGCCGCACCATTCGCATTCGCGCTTGGCGCAGCCGCAGTTAAGCACTTTTACAGCCGAACCGCTGACTACCGGAATGTCGTCGCCCGGGAATTCGTAGCTGGAAAGCAGCTCACGCACTTCCATTTCTACCAGTTCCATCAGCTCGGCATCATCAACCAGATCTGCTTTGTTCAGGAATACTACCATGGCCGGTACGCCCACTTGGCGGGACAGCAGGATGTGTTCACGCGTTTGCGGCATCGGGCCGTCAGCGGCCGATACGACCAGGATGGCACCGTCCATCTGGGCTGCGCCGGTGATCATGTTTTTAACATAGTCGGCATGGCCCGGGCAGTCAACGTGGGCGTAGTGGCGGGCCGGTGTTTCATATTCCACATGGGCTGTGTTGATGGTAATGCCCCGTTCTCTTTCTTCCGGCGCTTTATCGATTTGATCATAGGCCATGAACTCGGCTCCGCCGTGTTTGGCCAGTGTCATGGTAATGGCGGCTGTCAGCGAGGTTTTACCATGGTCGACGTGACCGATTGTTCCAATGTTTACGTGGGGTTTGTTTCTTTCAAACTTTTTCTTAGCCATTTTCGAGTGTTACCTCCCTGTATTGTTAGTAATATTTTCAGACCAGCAGTTGAACTGTAAGTTAAGCGCCCTTGTTCTTAGCGGCGATGACTTCGGCGATTGTCTTAGGAACCTCTTCATAATGGTCGAATTCCATAGAGTAGTTGCCGCGGCCCTGGGTCTTGGAGCGAAGGTCTGTTGCATAGCCGAACATTTCCGAAAGCGGCACAAACGATTTTATCGACTGTGCGCCGGAACGGGCTTCCATACCTTCAATGCGGCCCCGGCGGGAATTCAAATCACCGATAACGTCACCCATATATTCTTCAGGCACGATAACTTCAACTTTCATATAGGGCTCCAGGATGACCGGACTAGCTTTGGCGCAACCGGCTTTAAAGCCCATTGAACCGGCAATTTTAAAGGCCATTTCCGAGGAGTCGACATCATGGTAGGAACCATCATATACGGTAACCTTAATGTCAACCATCGGATAACCGGCAGATACGCCTGTTTCCATAGCCTCTTTGACACCGGCCTCAATCGGATTGATATATTCTTTGGGTATGGCACCGCCGACAACTTTATTTTCAAAAACAAAGCCCTGGCCCGGTTCAAGCGGCTCGATTTCCAGCCAGCAGTGGCCGTATTGACCGCGGCCGCCGGACTGGCGGACAAATTTGCCTTCCGCTTTAACCGCCTTGCGGATCGTTTCGCGGTAAGCAACCTGCGGTTTGCCCACATTGCATTCAACCTTGAACTCCCGCAGCATCCGGTCAACGATAATTTCCAGATGAAGCTCACCCATACCGGAAATGATGGTCTGGCCTGTTTCTTGGTCAGTATACATTTTAAAGGTTGGATCTTCTTCAGCCAGGCGATTCAGCGCGACGCCCATTTTTTCCTGGTCAGCCTTGGTTTTAGGTTCAACGGCGATGGAGATAACCGGATCGGGGAACACCATTGATTCCAGAACAATCGTGTTCTTGTCGTCGCACAGGGTATCACCGGTAGTAGTGTCTTTCAGCCCCACTGCGGCGGCAATATCGCCCGTATAGACAATCTCAATCTCTTCACGGTGGTTGGCATGCATCTGGAGAATCCGGCCAATGCGCTCGCGTTTGCCTTTGGTTGAGTTGTATACATACGAACCGGAGCCGAGTTTGCCGGAATAAACCCGGAAGAATGCCAGTTTGCCGACATAAGGGTCAGCCATAATCTTGAACGCCAGCGCGGAGAACGGCAGGCTGTCATCGGCAGCCCGCTCATCTTCAGCACCGGTCTCAGGGTTGACGCCCTTAATCGCCGGAATGTCTGTCGGGGCCGGCATAAAGGCGACAACGGCATCCAGCAGCGGCTGTACGCCTTTGTTTTTATAAGATGAGCCGCACAGTACCGGGGTCATCTTGCAAGCAATGGTAGCCTTGCGGATACCTGCTTTAATTTCCTCAATGGTGAGTTCTTCACCCTCAAGATATTTCATCATGAGTTCGTCATCGCTTTCAGCGACGGCATCCAGCAGATTCTGGCGATACAACTCGGCGTTTTCCATCATGTCTTCCGGAATCGTAGTAGCCGAACTGACCTTGCCCAGGTCATCGGTGTAAATTACAGCCTTCATTTCAATGAGATCAACAAAGCCTTTGAAGGTGTCTTCAAAGCCGATTGGCAGCTGAATTGGCACCGCATTAGCGCCCAGGCGGCTTTTCATCATATCAACAACCCGGTAGAAATCAGCACCGGTAATGTCCATTTTGTTAACATACGCCATACGGGGAACGCCGTATTTATCAGCTTGACGCCATACGGTCTCGGACTGGGGCTCTACGCCGCCTTTAGCGCAAAATACCGCAACCGAGCCATCAAGCACTCTGAGCGAACGTTCTACTTCGACTGTAAAGTCCACGTGTCCTGGTGTGTCAATGATGTTTATACGATGCCCGTCCCATTGGGCTGTAGTGGCCGCAGAAGTAATGGTTATACCTCTTTCTTGTTCTTGCACCATCCAGTCCATAGTCGCAGCGCCATCATGCACTTCACCAATTTTGTGTACTCTGCCGGTATAAAACAGTATGCGTTCAGTTGTAGTGGTCTTGCCAGCGTCGATATGCGCCATGATGCCGATGTTCCGCGTCTTTTCAAGTGGAAACTTTCGGGCCACTATTTTCACTCCTTAGTATTGCGGGGTCCGCTATTTGTCAGGGTTGAGTCAAAGGCGGGTTGCTTGCGCAACCCGGTATGTTCAATTCCCGTACCGCGAACTCCGTACTTCGAATTTTACCAGCGGTAATGGGCAAAAGCCTTATTGGCTTCAGCCATTTTGTGTGTGTCTTCACGCTTTTTCACAGATGCGCCGGTATTGTTGGCAGCATCCATCAGTTCTGAGGCCAGGCGTTCGTGCATGGTCTTCTCGCCGCGAAGCCGCGAGTAGTTAACCAGCCAGCGAATACCAAGCGACATTTTACGGTCAGGCCGCACTTCTACCGGCACTTGATAGTTGGCTCCACCTACGCGGCGAGCCCGGACTTCGAGAACCGGCATAACATTTTTCAACGCTGTTTCAAAAACTTCCATTGGATCTTTACCAGTTTTGGCACGGATAGCCTCAAATGCGTCATATACAATGTTTTCGGCTACACCTTTTTTGCCGTCATACATCAATTTATTAATAAATCTGGTTACCAGCTTGGAGCTATATACCGGATCCGGCAATACATCCCGTTTGGGAACAGCACCTTTTCTTGGCATCAGTATCCCTCCTTTTTCAAAACTCTACGGCTGTTCTGGTGGCTACTTCTTGGCGGCGGCCTTTTTGGCCCCGTATTTCGAACGGCCCTGGCTGCGTTTGGCAACACCGGCAGTATCGAGAGCACCGCGAACAATGTGATAACGTACGCCTGGCAAATCTTTAACCCTGCCACCACGGATGAGTACAACCGAGTGTTCCTGCAGATTGTGGCCAATCCCCGGAATATAGGCAGTTACTTCAATGCCGTTGGTTAAGCGTACACGGGCTACTTTGCGAAGAGCAGAGTTCGGTTTTTTCGGAGTAGTTGTATATACTCTCGTGCATACGCCACGTTTTTGCGGACATTCTTTAAGTGCAGGAGCAGTCGATTTTTGAATCAGTTGCTCCCGGCTTTTGCGCACTAATTGACTAATTGTTGGCATTTTTTAAGCGCACCTCCTTCCCCAATCTCGTTATTTATTATTAAAAACCTCGCCTGCCTGGTCAGCAGGAAAAGTTATTAACGACTTGTCCGTGTCAACCGCTATTTTAAAACAGCTACAGCCGCAGCTCCTACTGCAATGCTGCAGGCCTTCCCCAGTTCGCTCATCGTCGCGGTTTCATCAACCGGCACATCCTTTTGATTGCACAGATGCGCTAGCGGCGCTACCACCCGACGATCAGCATCAACCGCAAGGTACACCTTTGCGGCCAGACCTTTTTCCAGAGCCCGCGCTGTTTGCTTAGCACCAATGGCTTTATTGGCGGCCTTTAAACCGGCAAGTTCCTCACTGTTCACATCTCCAACTCCTTTGGAAAAATAGCACTGTTCACAAGACACTCTAATATATTAACATTTGGAAATCCAAATGTCAATAAACTATTAGAGTTTCTGCATATTTTTAAACACACTAAACCGGGTGTATCGAACCCACTATTTACCACTAATTATTAGTGCCCACATGGCCCTGGTTTATACCTCCTTTTGCCGCTAACGGCCTGTCTGGTTCAAATATAAAGTGTTCCCGCCCGGAGATTTGTATAGCAGGCCGCGGCGCGGGGCTATTGGCTTATTAAACAATACAGGCGCAAGGCTGTATTCAGGGCGCACGTAACTGATAATGGCTGCAGCACCAACCATAATACCAGCAGCAAAATCAACAGGGCTTTACAGCGCGGCCGGCGCTTACGCTTGGCGACAAGCTGCTGTTTGGCTAATTCATAGACAAAATACATCCGGGCCACCTCTTTCGCATTGCTTTTACTTTCTATATCGACTACCTGGCAATTTATTTACATAGGTTAATAGTCTCATATATATAGAAGCAAAGTCAGGCGGCGCAAGTGCGAAAGACTTGTCGTGTGAGGAAAGCCCTGTTGCTGCTCGGCAGTCCCTTTATAATACAAAAAGACTGGGAATGGTTATGATCCACCATCCCAGTCTTTTGCAACTATCCGAGCTGCTGCCTATTCACCGGCTACTTCTTCTTGTTCCAGTATTGCTGCCGGCTGTTTGAGCCGGACGTTGCGATAGCGGCTCATACCGGTGCCTGCCGGAATAAGTTTGCCGATAATGACATTCTCTTTGAGCCCCAGAAGCGGATCGACCTTACCTTTAATAGCGGCTTCGGTCAGGACGCGTGTCGTTTCCTGGAAGGACGCTGCCGATAAGAAGGAGTCGGTAGCCAATGATGCCTTGGTAATCCCCAGCAGAATCGGCCTGGCAATAGCCGGTTCGCCACCGGCTTCAATCGCTTTGGCGTTTTCTTCTTCAAAGGTATTGAGGTCGATATATTCACCGGGAAGAACGTCGGTATCACCGGCTTCCTCCACTTTGACCTTATGCATCATCTGACGGACCATAACTTCAATATGCTTGTCGTTGATTTCAACGCCCTGAGATTTATATACTTTTTGAACCTCATACACGAGATAGCGCTGCGTGGCTTTTAAACCGCTGACCCGCAGAATATCGTGAGGGTTTACCGCGCCTTCAGTCAGGCGGTCGCCGGCTTCCACGTTTTGCCCGTCACTGACAATAAGTCTCGCACCGTAAGGTACCTGATATACACGTTCTTCGCCCAGGGAGGCATCGGCCGGAAAAACAGTTACCCGCCGCATACCTTTAATTTCCTTAACCTCGACCCGGCCGTCCACCTCGGTAATAATGGCCTGGCGTTTGGGCTTGCGGGCTTCAAATAACTCTTCTACCCGTGGCAAGCCCTGGGTAATATCGTCACCAGCCACACCGCCGGTATGGAAAGTTCTCATTGTCAGCTGGGTCCCTGGCTCACCGATAGACTGCGCGGCAATAATGCCAACCGCCTCACCGACGTCAACCATATGGCTTGTTCCCAGGTTGCGGCCGTAGCAGTTAATGCATACCCCGTACCGCGAGCGGCAGGTAAGCACTGACCGAATGGATACTTTCTCCCGCACTTTGACGATCTCGTCGGCAAGGTCTTCAGTAATTAACTCATTAATTTTAACGATCGGTTCGCCGGTGGCCGGATTTCCAATATCCTCGGCCGACATGCGGCCGACAATCCGGTCCTTCAGCGATTCAATAACACCAGAGCCTTCTTTGATGGCTTCAACCTCAATGCCTCTGATGTTATTGTTGCGAACCTTAACCTCTTTCACCGAGCTGGCCAGTACAGCCTCAATATGTTCCTCGGTAAACGGTGTATCGGCGGGAACCAATACTTCTCCGTCACTGGTTACGATCGCTTCTGTCGTATTTTTACCGAGCATTTCGCGGATCATCGCTTCTTTCAGGGCGGCACGCACTTTTGCTTCCGGCGCCCCAAGCACGATGGTTTCGGCGGCGGCAGCCCGGCCAACATCTTCTTCCGTTTCATCGGTCTGCCCCTGAATCATAATTTCAGGCACGCCGCACTCGCCGATTAAGCGCAGGTTATCCTCATTCAGCACAGTCCCTTGCGGTAATAGTATATCCGCCGTTTTCGGATCAAGCACGTCCTGCGCCAGCACCCGGGAAAGGAGCGTATCTTTAAGCATATCAATGGCACCGGCACTGGACTGGGCCAGCCGCGCCCGCTCCCGCACCAGGTTGAGACCGACGATGTCACAGTCTTCCTCGCGGACAATAACATCCTGGGCCACGTCAACCAGACGCCGGGTAAGATACCCCGAGTCGGCAGTCCGCAGCGCCGTATCAGCCAAACCTTTACGCGCACCATGAGTCGAAATAAAGTACTCCAGTACGGTTAAGCCTTCGCGGAAATTAGCTTTAATAGGCAGGTCGATAATGCGTCCGGACGGGTCGGCCATCAGGCCGCGCATCCCCGCCAGCTGGCGGATCTGCTGGATGTTGCCGCGGGCACCGGAGTTAGCCATCATATAGACGGGGTTAAACCGGTCCAGGGTGGCCATCATGGCGGCAGTAACATCATCCGTGGCTTTCGTCCACAGGTCAATCGTCTTTTTATAGCGTTCATCATCAGTAATCAAGCCACGCCGATACTGTTTATCGATAGTATTAACCTTGTCCTCGGCGGTTCCCAGAATCTCTTTCTTTTCCTCCGGGATCTTAATGTCGGAAATAGCAATGGTGATGCCGGCACGACAGGCAAAGGAAAAGCCCAGGCGTTTAACCGCATCCAGTACCATTGCCGTTTTGGCATTGCCAAAAATCCGGTAGGAATCGGCGACAAGCTTACCCAACTGCTTTTTATCCATCAGCTTGCCGAGATGCCATTCGTCGCCCCGTTTTTCATAATGCCGGAGTTCTTGTGGCAATACTTCATTAAAGATCATCCGGCCGACTGAGGTATGGACCAGTCCATAGCCTTCAATACGCATTTTGATTTTCTCATGCAAGCCCAATGTCTTATGATGATAAGCCAGCAAAGCCTCATTCAAATTGGCAAAGGTCCTAGGCTGACCATCGGCAGGGTCTTTTTCAATTGTCAGGTAATAAGCGCCCAATACCATATCCTGGGTGGGAGTAGCTACCGGGCGGCCGTCTTTGGTAGATAAAATATTGTGCGCTGAGAGCATGAGCATGCGGGCTTCCGCCTGCGCCTCTGCCGACAAGGGCACGTGAACTGCCATTTGGTCGCCGTCAAAATCCGCATTGTAGGCAGTACATACTAAGGGATGGATTTTAATAGCCCGGCCCTCCGACAGTACAGGTTCAAAGGCCTGAATACCCAGTCTGTGCAAGGTTGGTGCCCGGTTCAGCAGTACCGGATGCTCTTTGATAACCTCTTCGAGAACGTCCCATACCTCGGGCCGTACCCGCTCAACCATCCGCTTGGCACTTTTTATATTATGGGCATGGCCGGCATTAACCAGCTTTTTCATGACAAAAGGCTTAAACAGTTCGAGCGCCATCTCTTTGGGCAACCCGCATTGGTGCAGTTTAAGCTCCGGACCAACAACAATAACGGAACGGCCGGAGTAGTCCACCCGTTTGCCCAACAGATTCTGCCGGAAGCGCCCCTGCTTGCCTTTCAGCATATCGCTCAAGGACTTCAGGGGGCGGTTGCCCGGACCGGTGACAGGACGGCCGCGGCGGCCATTATCAATGAGCGCATCCACAGCTTCCTGCAGCATCCGCTTTTCATTGCGGACGATGATATCCGGCGCCCCCAAGTCCAGGAGGCGCTTCAAACGGTTGTTGCGGTTGATTACCCGCCGGTACAGATCGTTTAAGTCCGATGTGGCAAAACGGCCGCCGTCAAGCTGTACCATGGGCCGTAATTCCGGCGGAATAACCGGAATAACATCCATGATCATCCAGGCCGGGTTATTGCCGGATTTACGGAATGCCTCGGCAACCTCCAGGCGACGAATCGCCCGTATTTTTCTCTGGCCGCTTACTTCTTTTAATTCCTGGCGGAGTTCGCGGCTCATTTTTTCCAAATCAAGCTCTTCCAACAGCTTTTTAATGGCTTCGGCACCCATGCCTACCTTAAACGCACTGCCGTATTTATCCCGGTGCTCACGATACTCGTTTTCGTTCAGCAGCTGTTTCTTCATGAGCGGGGTGTCGCCGGGGTCAAGCACGATATAGGAGGCAAAATATAATACCTTCTCCAGTGAGCGCGGGGAGATATCAAGAATAAGCCCCATCCGGCTCGGGATCCCCTTAAAATACCAGATATGGGAGACAGGTGCTGCCAGTTCGATATGACCCATCCGGTCCCGCCGGACTTTGGAGCGGGTTACTTCTACGCCGCAGCGATCGCAGATGATGCCTTTATAACGAATCCGCTTATATTTACCGCAGTGACACTCCCAGTCCCTAGTTGGCCCAAAAATCTTTTCACAAAACAGACCTTCGCGCTCCGGCTTCAAGGTGCGGTAATTAATTGTTTCCGGTTTTTTTACTTCGCCATGCGACCACTTGCGGATCTGCTCCGGTGACGCCAGACCAATACGCATCGAATCAAAGTTATTTACATCCAACAAGGGCAAATCGCTCCCTTCTAACTAGTCCAAGTCCTCATCTTCCATGATATCTTCCATATAGTCGCGGGAATTAGACTTTTTAGCATTTTCTTTGAGCTTCTTCGCACTGCTCTTCGGCGACTGGAAATCAAATTCATCTTCCTCTGCCTGCTGAGCAATATCTGGTTCCATTTCACCGATTTCGGCAATAATGTCAAGTTCTTCTTCTAGCGGTTCAATATCGTCGTTGGCTTCGAGTTCATCAACCATGTCACTCTCAAAGTCCGCTTTTTTGCGTTCAACAGGAGCTTTGGGCACATCGTCGCCAATATTCAGTTCTAACTCCTTAGCCGTTTCATTAATGTCTTCATCTGACTCACGAATCATGATCTCCTGGGCATCTTCTGTCAGAATCTTAACATCAAGGCCAATGCTCTGGAGTTCTTTTATCAATACTTTAAACGACTCCGGCACACCCGGTTCAGGCACATTCTCACCTTTAACGATGGCTTCATAGGTTTTCACCCGGCCGACAACATCATCGGATTTGACTGTTAACAGTTCCTGCAGGGTATAGGCGGAGCCGTATGCCTCCAGGGCCCAAACCTCCATCTCGCCGAAACGCTGCCCACCGAACTGGGCTTTACCGCCAAGCGGCTGCTGGGTAACAAGCGAGTAGGGCCCGGTGGAACGGGCATGAATCTTATCATCGACCAGATGGGCCAGTTTCAGCATATATACATAGCCCACGGTAACACGATTGTCAAAAGGTTCACCAGTCCTGCCGTCATACAGGTCGGTTTTGCCATCCTCGGACAAACCGGCTGCTTTCAGCGTCCGGATGACCTCGGTTTCTGTTGCCCCGTCAAATACCGGTGTTGCCAGGTGAATGCCGGCCCGGTCAGGCTGCGGCATACCGTGTTTTTCCACATCATAATTGATCTCTTGCAAACGTCCGGCTAAGGTCGGATCGCCCATTTTCACCTGCATGCCAATGGCGGCGGCAGCCCGGCCCAAGTGAGTCTCAAGCACCTGGCCGATATTCATACGGGAGGGAACGCCCAGAGGATTGAGGACGATTTGCACCGGCGTGCCGTCAGGCAGGAAGGGCATATCTTCTTTCGGCATAATCCGGGAAACTACCCCTTTATTCCCGTGACGTCCGGCCATTTTGTCGCCTTCGGATATTTTACGCTTCTGGGCGATATAGCAACGCACTAACTGGTTGACACCAGGCGGCAGCTCGTCGCCGTTTTCACGGGTAAAGACTTTTACGTCTACAATCTTGCCGGCTTCGCCATGGGGTACGCGGAGCGAGGTATCACGGACCTCCCTGGCCTTTTCACCAAAAATGGCCCGGAGGAGACGTTCTTCAGCGGTCAGCTCTGTTTCCCCTTTGGGCGTTACTTTGCCGACCAGTATGTCGCCAGGGCGCACTTCGGCGCCAACACGGATAATGCCGCGGTCATCAAGGTCACGCAGCACATCTTCGGCCACGTTGGGAATATCGCGGGTAATTTCTTCGGGCCCCAGTTTGGTGTCGCGGGCATCGCATTCATATTCTTCAATATGTATAGAGGTGAATACATCTTCTTTCACCAGGTCCTGGCTCAAGAGAATGGCATCCTCGTAATTGTAGCCTTCCCAGGGCATGAAGGCGACCAGCACGTTATAGCCTAATGCCAGTTCACCCTTATCTGTCGACGGTCCGTCAGCAAGCACTTGCCCTTTAACGATTTGTTCCCCTTTGTATACAATCGGCCGTTGATTAATGCAGGTACCTTGGTTAGAACGCAGGTACTTAAGCAGCTTATAGGTATCAAGCCCGCCCTTTTCCGTGCGGATATGAATCTCAGTAGCTGTTACTTTCTCAACCACGCCCGCATTTTTCGCCAGGATTACCACACCCGAATCGCGGGCTGCTTTGTATTCCATACCGGTGCCAATAAGCGGCGCCTGGGTTTTAAGCAGCGGTACAGCCTGCCGCTGCATGTTGGCCCCCATCAGAGCCCGGTTGGCGTCGTCGTTTTCCAGGAAGGGAATCATGGCGGTAGCAATCGAAACAACCTGCTTGGGCGAAACGTCCATATAGTCGACTTTTTCAGCCGGTACTAATAAAGTGTCGTGCTTATAGCGACAGATAACGCGCGGGGCTGCAAACCAGCCATTCTCATCAATCGCCTCATTCGCCTGCGCGATAATCATCTCATCTTCTTCATCAGCCGTCAGATATACTACATCGTCAGTTACCCGGTGTTCCAGCTTGTTGACCTTACGGTACGGTGTTTCAATAAAACCAAATTCATTAATTCTGCCAAAAGTGGACAGGGAGCCGATAAGACCGATGTTGGGACCTTCCGGGGTTTCAATCGGGCACATCCGGCCATAGTGGGAATGGTGAACGTCCCGGACCTCAAAACCGGCCCTTTCCCGGCTAAGTCCGCCAGGCCCCAGGGCACTCAAGCGCCGTTTATGAGTAAGTTCGGCCAGTGGGTTGGTCTGATCCATAAACTGTGACAACTGACTGGAGCCAAAAAACTCTTTGATTGCAGCGACAACCGGTCTGATGTTGATGAGCGCCTGCGGCGTAATTACATCAATATCCTGAATCGTCATCCGTTCCTTGACGACCCGTTCCATCCTGGCCAGGCCGATGCGGAACTGATTCTGCAGAAGTTCGCCAACCGAACGGAGCCGCCGGTTGCCTAAGTGGTCAATATCATCAGTGGTACCATGGCCGTCCATTAAGTTAAGCAGATAACTGATTGCAGCGATAATATCTTCTCTGGTGATCGTCCGGTGCGTAAATGGCAGCACCGAGTTAAACACCAATTTAACAGGCGTACCGTCCTTCTGCTTGATCCAGGCCTCATGTTTGCCTTCACCCGCAAAAACCTTGGCAGCCGTAATGCGGTCAAGCACAGCCTCGTCCAGCACGGTGTTTTCTTCCACTACAATCTCACCGGTTTCTTTATCTACAAGCGGTTGACCCAGCGTCTTACCCAGCAGGCGCCGGCGCCAGCCTAACTTTTTCCCCAGCTTGTAGCGGCCAACCGTAGCCAGATCATAACGCTTAGAGTCAAAAAACAGCGATTCCAGCAACTGGGCGGCATTTTCGACCGTCGGCGGCTCGCCTGGACGCAGGCGCTTATAGATTTCGACAAGGGCTTCTTCCCTTGAGTCCGTATTATCCCGTTCCAGTGTTGCCCGGATGCGTACATCTTCATTAAACAGTTCGGAAATAACACCGTTAGAGACAAAACCTAATGCCCGGATAAGAACAGTGACTGGCAGCTTGCGGGTACGGTCGACCCTGACGGATACAACATCGTTGGGATCAGTCTCAAGTTCCAGCCATGCGCCACGATTAGGAATAACGGTAGCATTATAAAGCTTCTTGCCAGTCGTATCAATTGACTCGCCATAATATACGCCTGGTGAGCGTACGAGCTGGCTGACAATAACCCGTTCAGCGCCATTAATAATAAATGTGCCATTGTCAGTCATGAGCGGAAAATCGCCCATAAATACTTCCTGCTCTTTTATCTCCTGTGTTTCTTTGTTGTACAGCCGGACGCTGACGCGAAGCGGAGCGGCAAAGGTGACATCACGCTCTTTGCACTCTTCAACATCATATTTAGGTTCGCCCAGTGTAAAGTTTTCAAAGGACAGAATCAGGTTGCCGGTGAAGTCCTGAATTGGAGAGATATCGCGGAATATCTCCTGTAAGCCTTCCTTAAGAAACCAGTTGTAAGAATTCTTCTGAATTTCTATAAGGTTGGGCATGTCCAGTACTTCTTCAATTTTGGCATAACTATACCTGAACCTTTTGCCCACCGGAACAGGATTAAACATTAACCCACCCCTTAGCCATTCTACACAGACATAGTGCGTTATCATCATATCCCACACATAAGATTGTGATATTCCGCAAATACTAAGCCGGTAAAATGAATGATAAAAAATACAAAACAAGCAAGGCTCTATATTAATAACAAGGTCCTTGCTTTTTTTCAATGAAGACCGATTCATCCTCCATTATATTACTATTTCCTGCCATTCCGGAATTTATACGCCGGATTTTATAGCATTTTAGTAAAAAAATTCCAGCAGACAACTAGTAAATATAAACATGTACGGCGATATATAATGGTATCATATATTACCTAATCCGTCAAGAAAAATTAGGGATAATATGAAATAATTTGAAATTAAAAGGAGCACCCCCAAAGGTGCTCCTTTTATTAAGTTAAATTACTTAACTTCTACAGTCGCGCCGGCTTCAACAAGTTTAGTTTTAAGAGCTTCGGCATCAGCTTTGGAAATCTTTTCTTTGATGGCTTTCGGTGCGCCGTCAACCAGATCTTTGGCTTCTTTGAGGCCAAGACCGGTAACTTCGCGCACAACTTTAATAACATTAATTTTGCCAGCGCCAGCGTTGGTCAAAATTACATCAAACTCAGTTTGTTCTTCAGCAGCCGGGGCAGCAGCAGCGGCAGGAGCAGCGGCGGCAACAGGAGCAGCAGCAGAAACACCGAATTTTTCTTCCAGAGCTTTTACCAGTTCGGAAAGTTCGAGCACAGTCATTTGCTCAATGGCTTCCATAATTTGTTCTTTAGTCATGTTAAAATACCTCCACAAAATTCATTTAAAATTATTTTCTAAAACGACTGGATTACGCGGATTCTTTTTGTTGACGAACAGCGTCAAGCGCATACACCAGATTGCGCATACTGCCGGAAAGCACGTTGACAAACCCGGCGATAGGAGCCTGCATACCGGCCAGAACCTGGGCAATAAGCACTTCGCGCGCGGGCAGGTTGGACAATGCCTTAACGCCATTGGCGTCAATTACCTTGCCTTCCACCAAGCCGGCTTTTACTTCCAGAGACTGCAGTTTATGTTCTTTAACAAACTCAGAAATAACCTTGGCCGGAGCCACAGGATCGGTCTGAGACAAGGCAATGGCGGTCGGTCCTTCTAAATAAGGATCAAGCCCTTCAATACCAGCTTCTTTGGCAGCAATGCGAGTCAGGGTATTTTTAAACACCCGGTATTCAACACCTGCTTCACGCAGCTTGCGGCGAAGTTTGGTATCCTGAGCCACTGTTAAGCCGCGATAATTGGTCAGGACGGCACCTTTGGTCGAGCTGAGCTTTTCTTTCAGTTCGGCAACTAATTGCTGTTTTTCTTGTGTGATAGCCATTTATATTACACCCCCTTTAATAAAGTATAAAGCAGAAGCGGCCTCCGGTGTAAACACACCGGAGGCCGCGTTATAACCAGTTTAAGTTACACGCTGCAAATCCCCGGCCTCGGCAGGAAAGCTCTAACAAGCTTTTACTTTAACCTGCGGTCTACAGCCTCATGCTGATAAACTTATATTTATGTTACTCTTTTTTGCCGGGTGCTTTGAGCGGATTCACTTTAACACCAGGGCCCATGGTTGAGCTTAAGGAAATGTTGCGCATATACTGGCCTTTGGCAGCAGATGGCTTAACCTTAATCAAGGTGTCAATCAGAGTGTGAAAATTCTTAAGCAGCTTCTCGCTGTCAAAAGAAATCTTGCCGATAGGAGCATGGATATTACCGGCTTTATCGGTACGGTATTCAATCTTACCGGCTTTAATTTCATTAATGGCACGGGTTACATCAAGAGTAACAGTACCAACTTTAGGATTAGGCATCAAACCCCGGGGACCGAGAATCTTACCCAGGCGCCCCACCATACCCATCATATCAGGTGTAGCCACAGCGACGTCAAAATCAGCCCAGCCACCCTGAATTTTTTCCACTATATCTTCAGCACCAACAAAATCCGCCCCGGCGGTTTCAGCTTCTTTGGCTTTTTCGCCTTTGGCGAATACCAGCACACGCTTGGTTTTACCGGTGCCATAAGGAAGCACAACAGCACCACGCACCTGCTGATCTGCATGTTTCGGGTCAACGCCCAGTTTAACGGCAACTTCCACAGTTTGATCAAACTTAGCACTTGCCGTCTTTTTTACAAGCTCTACTGCTTCTTCAGGATCATATAATTTATCAAAGTCGACAAGCTTAGCCGCTTCAATATACTTTTTGCCATGTTTCGCCATATAAATAAACCTCCTTCGTGGTAGTAACGGAAGTACTTAGTCCTCCCACTTACGGCGCCGCTGTTAATCGACGACGTCAATGCCCATGCTGCGGGCAGTCCCCTCAATCATCCGCACAGCAGCTTCTACGCTGGCAGCATTGAGATCTTGCATTTTGGATTCGGCAATTTCCCGCACCTTATCCCGCTTCACTTTCGCGACCTTCTTTTTATTAGGTTCGCCGGAAGCTGTTTCAATACCGGCGGCTTTTTTCAAAAGAATAGCAGCTGGTGGGGTTTTGGTGATAAAGGTAAATGATCTATCTTCAAATACCGTAATTTCAACCGGAATAATAAGACCCGCTTGCTTGGCTGTTCTTTCATTAAATTCCTTAACAAAAGCCATGATATTGACGCCAGCCTGACCAAGTGCCGGACCTACGGGAGGAGCCGGGGTGGCTTTACCAGCGGGAACTTGCAGTTTTACAAGCTTTACAACCTTTTTAGCCATTATATTACACCTCCTTAATCAACTTTCGTGACCTGAGTAAAATCAAGTTCCACAGGTGTTTCCCGACCAAACATGTTGACAAGCACTTTAAGCTTGCCCCGATCAGGATTAATATCCATTACCGTGGCTGTCCAATTTTCAAAGGCACCAGAAGTAATTCGCACTAACTGATTGAGTTCAACATTTATTTTGGGCTTAGCCTCTTCCATCCCCATTGACTTGAGGATATGTTTGACTTCACTTTCGCTCAAAGGAATCGGCTTGGTTCCAGAACCGACAAAACCGGTAACCCCCGGCGTATTGCGCACAACATACCAGGAGCGGTCTGTCACAATCATTTCTACCAGAACATATCCGGGGAAAACTTTCTTTTTGGCAATTTTTTTCTTGCCATCTTTTATTTCCACTTCATCTTCCATTGGCACAAGCACACGGAAGACTTCGTTTTCCATTGCCATAGAATGGACTTTTTTCTCCAAATTGGCTTTTACTTTGTTTTCATAACCGGAATATGTATGGATGACATACCAGTGTTTTTCGAGTTTTTCGGATTCCATAGCCTCAAGGGACGGTAATACGTCCCCCACCCCCCTAGTCTACTTCATGATCGCCTTTAACACTTGAGTAAACGCAGCATCAATTACCCATATCAGCGCAGCAACAACAATAACCGTCACAAACACGATTCCCGTGTAGGAAATAAGTTCTGATTTACCCGGCCACGTTACCTTTTTTAATTCAGCTTTTACTTCCCGCAAAAATTTCTTCCAGCGCGATGTATTCGTCTGGACAGCTGTTTCCTGGGCGGCCATTCTCTCACATCCTGTGCGTGCATTTTGATAGAGGCAACAATGCTTAAGCCCCGCAGGGGATTGAGAGATTGCTACTCTACCAATCGACCACCACTACTTATAGTGGCAACTTAAGCAATTGTTACTGTTATTTTGTTTCTTTATGTGGAGTTTGTTTTTTGCAAAACTTGCAGTATTTGTTAAACTCCAATCTATCCGGGTCATTTTTCTTGTTTTTATTGGTCTGATAATTGCGTTGTTTGCATTCTGTGCAGGCCAATGTTACCGCGTTGCGCATCCTGTACACCTCTCTTACCAGTAAATATAGCACCGTGTGTCTATAATTTATCGTTTTTCTTTAAATGTCACTAATACAATTTATCATAATTATATCGGCATGTCAATAGCCCACAGGCTCGGGCATGTCAATAAATAAGGCAGGGAATTTTCCCTGCCTATTTATTATATCATATAAATCTTTAAATATACAGTTTTTCTATGAAATAACATATTTTAACTATTCAACCACTGCAGTTACGACGCCGGCGCCAACCGTGCGGCCGCCTTCGCGGATAGCAAAACGCAGGCCTTCTTCAATAGCAATCGGGGTAATCAGGGCAATGTCCATTTGAATGTTGTCGCCAGGCATTACCATTTCCACACCTTCCGGCAGGGTAACAACACCGGTTACGTCGGTTGTCCGGAAGTAGAACTGGGGACGGTAGCCGTTAAAAAACGGGGTATGACGGCCGCCCTCTTCTTTGGACAGGACATATACTTCTGATTTGAATTTGGTGTGCGGCTTAATCGAGCCCGGTTTAGCCAGTACCTGGCCCCGTTCGATTTCTTTGCGGTCCACGCCCCGCAGCAGGGCGCCGATGTTGTCGCCGGCCACGGCCGAATCCAGCAGCTTCCGGAACATTTCCACCCCGGTTACTACGGTTGATTTCGGTTTTTCCGTCATACCAACGATTTCGATGGTATCACTTACTTTTACCACACCGCGCTCTACACGGCCGGTGGCTACTGTACCACGGCCGGTAATGGTGAACACGTCCTCCACTGGCATCAGGAACGGTTTATCTGTGGCCCGTTCCGGCGTCGGGATATATTCGTCAACTTTGTCCATCAGTTCATGGATTTTGCCGCACCATTCGCATTCGCGCTTGGCGCAGCCGCAGTTAAGCACTTTTACAGCCGAACCGCTGACTACCGGAATGTCGTCGCCCGGGAATTCGTAGCTGGAAAGCAGCTCACGCACTTCCATTTCTACCAGTTCCATCAGCTCGGCATCATCAACCAGATCTGCTTTGTTCAGGAATACTACCATGGCCGGTACGCCCACTTGGCGGGACAGCAGGATGTGTTCACGCGTTTGCGGCATCGGGCCGTCAGCGGCCGATACGACCAGGATGGCACCGTCCATCTGGGCTGCGCCGGTGATCATGTTTTTAACATAGTCGGCATGGCCCGGGCAGTCAACGTGGGCGTAGTGGCGGGCCGGTGTTTCATATTCCACATGGGCTGTGTTGATGGTAATGCCCCGTTCTCTTTCTTCCGGCGCTTTATCGATTTGATCATAGGCCATGAACTCGGCTCCGCCGTGTTTGGCCAGTGTCATGGTAATGGCGGCTGTCAGCGAGGTTTTACCATGGTCGACGTGACCGATTGTTCCAATGTTTACGTGGGGTTTGTTTCTTTCAAACTTTTTCTTAGCCATTTTCGAGTGTTACCTCCCCTTAATTATAACTTTATCATATTATGTATTAACACAAATAATCAGCGGTATACATCATTTTACCAAACTAGATTATTCTATTTAATAAGCGAAATTCCTGCTGCCGCCAGCAATAAATATAAAAACCCTGCAAATATCTGCAGGGTTTTTATATTTACCTGGTGGCGGCGCAGGGATTTGAACCCCGGACACTTCGGGTATGAACCGAATGCTCTAGCCAACTGAGCTACGCCGCCATATTAAGATGGAGCTAGTGACCGGGATTGAACCGGTGGCCTTATCCTTACCAAGGATACGCTCTACCGACTGAGCTACACCAGCAAATAGCGCAAACGACTTATTAGCGCCCATCTGCTTCGTTGCTCCTCAAAGCGTTTGCTTACGCACTTCCCAGTGCGCCGCGCGGCACGCTTTTCCGGTGCGCCTCGCATCTGGACACTACTAAGCCGTTTGCGGCTGAGTGACAGATAGTTGGCTTGTCGCAGATGGTGGGGGTAATGGAGTTCGTTTCTTTATAAAGCTGTGCTTTATAAATTCAGGCTTGGGTTCAGGCTTGGGTTCAGGCTTGAATTCATAAAGCACGTAAATTACTTGGTTGCGGGGACAGGACTTGAACCTGTGACCTTCGGGTTATGAGCCCGACGAGCTACCAACTGCTCCACCCCGCGATGTGATAAATGGTGGAGGGAGGTGGATTCGAACCACCGAAGTCAAAGACGGCAGATTTACAGTCTGCTCCCTTTAGCCACTCGGGAATCCCTCCAGGCTAGATGGAGCTGGCGAGAGGAATTGAACCCCCAACCTGCTGATTACAAGTCAGCTGCTCTACCAATTGAGCTACGCCAGCATCTTTTTTTTGAAGTCCCTGTCTAGTGACAAAACTTATTATATAATACCCATGCTGCTGTGTCAATATTTTTTTACTAGTAATTTTTGCATGCTGCTGAGCCGATTTTGGTTAGCTATGCGCCAAGGCCGACATTAACTTCAATAGGTTCGGAGTCGACCAGCAAACTAAGCACCAAATATTTATTATTGCTTACCCGCACGGTATACTCAGTGCCAACAACAATACTGGGAGGAGAAATATCCACAGCCAGGCCCTGCTTTTCAAAATTTATGGCGGCATTGGCTGTAACCATATTGACCATTTCCGAAATGGCACTCTGGGCCATCTCATCAATTTCCGCCACCGGCATTCCCATCATAATGGTTGAGGCAACCTTCCTTGCTGTATCAGCAGTCATATTATAAGCTACGTTTCCCTTAACGCCTTTGGTAATACCGATCAATACCGTAACCCCCTGACTTGCCAATACCTGTTCCTTGACCGACAGGCCGCGCCGGTTGATTTCCTTAAATCCGAGCTGCGGCAGAATGGTTGTTATTGCTTCTAAAAATGGATTAATTAATTTTGCGTCCAAACACGATAACCTCCAACAGATAAATTCATAAGTGTATCAGTAAAAATCGCTGCGGTTACCTCATAAAGAAATAGTAATAGGAGATTCCGGCGACAACGAACCGGTAATAAGCAAAGGAAGCCAGGGTGGAGCTATTGAGAAACCGCAAGAACCAGACAATTGATACGTAGGCGGTGATAAATGCAACCAAAAAGCCAATGGCAAACATGGTAAAGTCATCAAAGCTGAGCCGATCCCAGATTTTCATTAAATCGTACAGGCATGCCACCAGCATAAGCGGTACGGCAATAATAAAAGAAAACTCGGCGGCGGCTTTGCGGCTCATACCTAAAAACAAGCCACCGGCAATGGTTGAGCCGGAACGGGAAAACCCCGGCCAGAGAGATAAGATTTGAAATAAGCCCACGAAAAAAGCCTGTTTTATTGTCATCTGATCCACCTCATGGGTTACCGGGCGCTGCGAGAGCTTCTCTGCCGCCAGCATGAGGAGAGCACCGACAACCAGGCCAATAATTACGGTATAAGGGGAAAAAAGATAGGTCTTAATGAAGCCATGCAAAAGATAGGCAATCCCCATTACCGGAACAATGCCGGCTAACACATGCACAGCCGTAAGACTGCTGCCAAAACTGTTCAGGGCCGGGGGCCTAAGCATCGCCAAAAATTTTTCCTTATATAAAATCAATACAGATAAGATAGCCCCTAGTTGGATAAATACCTCAAATACACTGGCTTTTTCTCCTTCAAATCCTAATAAGGAACCAACAAGAATCATGTGTCCGGTTGATGAAATCGGTAAAAATTCCGTCAAACCTTCCACAATACCAATGATTACTGCAATCAAATTGTCACTCACTAGGTCACATCCTTCTTCTTATTATTGTGATCTGCCTGCAGCAAACCGATGACCTGCCTGTCGGTGGGAAAAGCAAGGTCAGGCACCAGGTCCAGCGGAAAATAAGCTACCTGATCTAAGTCGTCGCCCGGTCCAAGGGTACCGCCGACGACTTCGGCCAAAAACCAGACACCGACCGTATGGACAGCCGGATTATGGAAGTTGGACAACACCGCGTAAACCTGACCGGGTTCGATGACCAGGCCTGTTTCCTCCTGGAACTCCCGTTTAACCGCAGCCCGGATATCCTCATCATATTCGACATAACCGCAGGGTATGCACCACAACCCGGGATAGCTGGCATTGGCAGCGCGCCGGCCCAGCAAAATTTCCCCGTTTTGCCGCACGATGGCCGCAACCCCCACAATCGGATTCTCGTACATCGTATAGGAACAGGCGGCACATACCAGGCGCTCACGGTCCCCCATCTGACGATAACTGACCTGGCCGCCGCATTTAGGGCAAAACTTAAAACGTTGATTTTTCATAATTACCTCCCTGGGACATGTTCCTATTTTACCACATTTCGGCTAATTATCTTGCATATTTTAGAAAAATTTAATATCGCAAAAACGCCCGGGGCATCAATGTAAAAATACATTGCACTCCCGGGCATCATCATGAATCACATGCAGCCGTTTGTCCTGGTCCATAAAAGCAATAAAAACATTGTGAATGCTGCTTACATGCTGACGGCGAAACTCTTCAACCTGCTGGGGTGAGAATCCCATATCAGCCAGTACGTGCTCCTGCAGTTTTCCCTCCAGGATAACAGGCACCAAAACACTGTTCGGAGTAACGCTAAAATTAACCTGACAAGGGGTCAATGGCAAATGTTCCGCTTTTTTCAGCACGCTTAGCCGGCCATGGGGCTCCAGCACAGCAAGCTCTACGATAGTAATATCGAAAACATCTCTTTCCCGCAGCAGCTGCAGCAGGGTTTCCACAGGCATATGCACCTTACGCAGGCTTTCTTTGATAATTTGACCGTTTTGCACCATCACCAGCGGTTTAAAGTTAAGTTTATGGTTTACCGGGCGAATCTTAATGCTTAACCAGCCAAAGAACAGTTGCATTCCGCCCAGGGCCAATAAGGCAATCAGCGAACTTGCCAGTTCAATCCGGTGGTCAACAATAAGCGCCCCGGCTACGGCACCAATAGTAATTGATGTCAGAAAATCAAACGAACTAAGTTCCCCCAGCTGGCGACGGCCGATTGCCAGCATGATGATTAGCAGTACTCCCATACCGGCAACGACCCTAAATAGAGTAATGCCCAATGTTTCCATCGTAGCCCTCCACTGCGGCTGCAAATACCTCGCATTATTTAGGGCTTATTATAACCCGGGAACGGCTTTCTTAATCACCAAAACAAACACCAATTGCCCTGCCGGCAAGCAACAGTTCATCGTCAGGCCCAACATTATTGGCTTTACCGGCAATTTCAGTAATAGGCACCCTAATAATCCGGTTTTTTTGCAAAGACACCATAATTCCAAAATGTCCTTCCAGTACACTGTGCGCGGCGGCTACGCCGTACCGAGTGGAAAGCACCCGGTCAAAGGCGGTGGGTGTGCCGCCGCGCTGGACATGCCCCAGTACTGTGCAGCGGGACTCCATACCGGTAAGCGCTTCAATCTCTCTGGCCAGCTTTTCACCGATGCCGCCCAAACGCACTTTCTCATGACTGCCTTCAACAATGCGCGCTATTGATATGTCTCCGCCCCGGGCATGCGCCCCTTCGGCAATAACAATTAGACTGAACTGCCGGCCCCGCTGCTGGCGTTCCTTAATTTTGGCAATAACCGAGTCAGTAGTAAACGGGATCTCCGGAATGAGAATACAATCGGCACCGCCGGCCATACCGGCGTGTAATGCAATCCAGCCGGCATATCTGCCCATCACCTCAAGCACCATAACCCGGTGATGTGATTCGGCGGTAGTATGCAGCCGGTCAAGGGCGTCAGTGGCCACACCAACAGCGGTATCAAACCCGAAAGTCCGCTCAGTAACCGGTATGTCATTGTCAATTGTTTTCGGTACGGCAACCACCGGCAGGCCCATTTGGTAAAACTCGGCGGCAATCTTAATGCTGCCATCGCCGCCGATAACAATAAGCGCCTCAACCCCTGCCTGCCGCAGGTTATCCAAAGCGCGGCCCGACATATCTGTGTAAATAACCTCACCGGCCTGTGTCCGGGGATAGTTAAAGGGATTGTCACGGTTGGTGGTTCCCAGCATCGTCCCCCCGCGCGGCAGAATCCCGGCTACACTTTCATCTGTCAGTAGCATCATTTTGTTTTCGACCATACCGCCAAAGCCATTTTTTATACCCCAAACAGTAAGTCCCTGCCCCAGTGCCGTTCTCACAGCCGCCCGGATTACAGCATTAAGTCCCGGGGCATCACCACCGCCGGTTAATATTGCTACCGTTTTTACTTTTTTCGGCTCGCTCATATGCTTGATCACCTCATTATATATATTGGGAAGTGTAAAAAAAATGACACCGCCTGGTGGTGTCATTTTATACTGCGTTGGTCATCATAGGTACTGCTATAGTTGTTTAATTCTGCCGAAACATCTTTATTAAGGCCGGTCAGGCCTCTGTACATACCACGGATATCGCTGTCCTCGCCGCGATTTTCCAGATATCGCTCCAGTTTACGCTTTACTCGCTGTAACGCATTATCAATGGATTTGACATGGCGGTCAAGTTCAACCGCAATTTCCTGATAAGACTTGCCATCAAGATATGACATCAGGACCTTCCACTCGAGATCGCTTAAAATCTCACCCATCTTCTCTTCAATATCAACAAATTCTTCCCGGCTGATTACCAGTTCCTCCGGATCAGTGACTTTGGAACCGGACAATACGTCCAGCAGCGTCCGGTCGGAATCCTCATCATAAATGGGCTTATTTAAAGAAACATACGAATTCAAGGGAATATGCTTCTGTCTGGTGGCGGTCTTTATGGCGGTAATAATTTGCCGGGTTACGCACAATTCCGCAAAAGCCCGGAACGACGACAGCTTATCATTGCGGAAATCACGAATGGCCTTATATAAACCAATCATGCCTTCCTGGATGATGTCCTCACGCTCAGCGCCGATTAAAAAATACGATCTGGCTTTAGCCCGCACAAAGTTGCGATATTTATTAATCAAATACTCCAGAGCGACCGTGTTGTCGTTATCTTTGGCGTCAAATACTATTTCTTCATCAGTTAAGTTGTCAAAACAACCATACAGATCGCGTTGAGTATTAACCCGCATCGCATCGCCCCCACTTAGTTTTTATTTTGCTGTCGCTAATGGCCAAAGCCAATTTCCTTATTTACAAAGCCGGCCATTTGTCATTGTGAAAAAAATAAAAGTGCACTAAGAGGATTAGTGCCTACGGTATCAGTTCACGTCTTATCAAAATAAATTATACCTGTAAGCGCAAAGTTAGTCAAGCCCATCTCTGCGCATCGCATCAAGGCGTTTAAGAATATCCTGTCTAAGACGGCTGCCGAGCTCGTGCCGATCCCGCGCTAACACCTTCTGGGAAATAGCCGCCTTAATCTCTTTTTTGGTGCTGGCAACGTCATTTCTTAGTTCCCGGGCCGAAATCCGGAACGCGCCCGCCCCCAGGACAAACATTTGCTCGGCCGAATCAGATGTGACGACATAAACATGTTCTCCCTGACCGGCTAGAAAATATACCATCTTTTCAATACAGCTGTCAGCGGTTTCCCCTTCTTTGGTATAAATCACCTCCAATTCGCCATTCAGGATCTGGCTGGCACTTTTACCGGCAGCCAGATGGGCATCAAAGACAATGATTGTCTTAACTCCTTTATATGCACCATACTCACTAAGTATGTCCACAAGTTTGGCGCGGGCATATTCTAAGTTATCTTTTATTAAAATTAATTCCGGCCAGGCATTGATCACATTATAGCCATCGACGATTAACAAGTCCATCGACAAAAAATCTCCAATCTTATTCCATACTGCCGGCATCAAACGGTTTGTCTTCAGCCCCAGTCCGCTTTATTTCGGCCTGCACCCGTTTTGGGGCTGGTCCTGTTTTGATTACGGTATTGTCAGGCGCATATTTGTCCCGCGAAAGGATCTCGCGTTTTAGTTCTTTGCCATTATTATCGCGTATAATCCGGATGACAGTAATTGAATATCCGGGCTTGCCCGGTTTCTCAATCTTGTTTTCACCTGGCGGCAGTGACGGGTCGGCCTTTTTTATGGTGGCCGGCTGAATCACCTGCTGGTCAACTGTCACAATATCAATATTTTTATCAAGGGCCCCTTGTCCGAATATCCCCACATTAAGCTTGTTGCCTTCTGCCTCAGCCATAATCATTACCGGTGCCGGACTATTGTTGACAAATTTAAAATCCAGGGTATTATACGCGACGGTTGCGTCCCGCCCCAGAGGAACATAAGCAAGCGGCTTAGAATGGTTGGTACGTTCCACAATGTCAAGCCCGGCCAGCAGTACGGCATTATATAATGTTGATGAAACCTGACATACGCCGCCGCCGATTCCAGGTACAAACTCGCCGTTGATAATTTCCATGGCCTCTTTAAATCCCTGTGATTTTTCTCTGGGGCCAACGGTATCATTATAGGAAAAAACCTGTCCGGGGTAAAGCAGTTTGCCATTTATCTTCTGGGCAGACAATTTTACATTAGCTGTCCGGTTGGCATCTTCGGTGTTAAATACAGTTGTATACACGGCAACCAGTTCTTTTATGCCATTTTTCGCAAGCTCTTCTGCCGTAATCTCCGGATAGACCGGTTTGACCGGCAGGATGATGGTATTGGTTTCCGAACGGTTGGTCGCCGACAGCATTATTTTTTTCAGGGCGGGGACATCAATCTCCTGCCCCTCGACTTCAGACACAATACCACCGGTACGCAGGCTGAGCGTGGCATTGCGCGGCGGTTTATTGATATTTTCCTGCAGTTGCTCCAGGACTGTGTCCAGCTTATTCTCATTATACCTGATCTTGAGGGGCGTAGACCACCCTTCAGCCTCGACGTCGCTAATTTTTTTCAGACGCAGCCACCAGGGGCCTTCACGCCCTACCTGCCACGCTGCATCGGCTGTTGCGTCGGCATCAATGCTATAATCAATATGCTCAGGTTCAATACGAAAAGTTGCACTGCCATGAGTTAGCAAGATAGGCCGGCTTGCCTGATCTTTTTGCCATACCGACAACATTTGCGCCACTTCATCCCGGGTTTTGCCGGCAACCTCGATATTTGCCACCCTTACCCCGCTATACACTGTCTGGGCAAACAGCGGCCTGGTCAGCCAAAAAACGGCTATCCCGGTTACTATTATGGCCACTGCCAACATAATTCCCATCCAGTGTCTCATTTTGCTTTCAACTCCCTTTGTCTCAAGACTTCGTACAGCAACAGTGAACAGGCCACCGATGCATTAAGAGATGTAATTTTGCCCCGCATGGGGATGCGCACAATAAAATCACAGGCCTCTTTCGTTAACCGCCCCATGCCTTCGCCCTCACTCCCGACAACAATAACGACAGGACCGGTAAGGTCAGCGTCATAATAGTCTTTGGTTCCGTCCATATCGGCGCCTACTACCCAAAGGCCCTGTTTTTTCAGCGCCTTAAGGGTTTGAGAAATATTACCGATTCGTGCCACCGGTACATGCTCAACTGCGCCGGCCGAGGTTTTAGCCACGGTTTGGTTTAAAGGGCAGCTGCGGCGTTTGGGTATAAGCACCCCATGAACACCAGTGGCATCAGCAGTGCGTAAAATAGCTCCCACATTATGCGGATCAGTCAGTTCATCCAGGAGAACCAAAAACGGTGCTTCCTTTTTTCCATAGGCGGCTGATAAAATGTCCTCCGTCTCCACATAAGCCACCGGTGCAGCCAGCGCAACAACCCCCTGATGTCTGATACCAGCCGACAGTTGATCAAGCTTGCTAATCTCCGTCTCTTGTATAACCAGCCCTTGTTCCCGGGCTTGAGCAATGATATCGCGGATTGAGCCCTGCCGGTCCCCCTTGGCAATAAGAATTTTGTTTAGTGACCGGCCGGCTTTCAGCGCTTCCAGAACACTATTGCGGCCAGCTATTATTTCTGCGTCATCAGACATGGCTATCGCTCCTTAAGGAAAAGTTGTGTGTCTTTTATTATTATGAAAAAACGGCAGAATATAATCCTGCCGGTTGTCCATTCGCATACCTTCACAAATATGATAATAGTTTCAGCGTCCATAACAGGTGTATTACCGGCCATTGCCGTCAGTGATCGGCTATTTAAGAAACCTCGGCAATATACAAAGCGGGATTGGCTGTCATATCAATAGTAACAGTTTGACTAACCCGTTCGCCGGCGGCGTTTGCCGTTATACTAACAATGGGTTTAGTCCTGCCTTCGTCGGCATAGTCTTTCACAATTCCCGTTGCTTTATTATTCAGCCGGACTACAGCCCCCATCGGATAGCTGGCGACATTTTTAACAAGCACATGAATGTACTCCGGATTGAAATAGGTGCTGCCCGCTTTTTGCATAATGGCTAAGGCATCATAGACAGACAAGGCTTTCCGGTAGGGCGTCGTGGCCGTCATGGAAGAATATACGTCGGCAATGGCCACTATCTGCGCAAACTCATGAATAGAACTGGCGCCGGCACCCCGGGGATAACCGCTGCCGTCAAAACGCTCATGGTGCTGCAAGGCGCAGTTGGCGGCCGATAAGCTGATATCAGAGTTGCCTTGCAGAATTTCATAGCCTTTCTCCGTATGCTTTTTTACGATTGCCATTTCTTCCGGCGTCAGCGAGCCCGGCTTATTAAGAATATCGCGGGAAATAGTGATCATGCCCACATCCCGGAGCAGCGCCCCCAGCCCCAGATCCCGCAGTCGCTGCCCCTCAAGGCCGCAACTAATTCCCATCATGGTGGCAAAGAAATAACCATTGACAGCATGCCTGAACAGATAATCATTGCACAGCTGCATAGCAGTAAACAAAGGCTGAATCTCCTTATGCATGCAACACTCGTCTAACAGTGACAGCAACCGGTCTTTCACAGCCTCCATCTGCACATACTTGCCGACACTTACTTCAGCCAGCGCCGTATGAGCGCTCAGGACGATCTCATTCCTGGCATTTTGGGCTGCTTCATCAGTAGGATCGATAAGCAGCGCCTCGCCCTGAATGTAAATATACTTAATATCAAGTTCTGTTAATTTGGAGACATGATATTCAGTCAGTTCAACCCCACTGTTTAAAACCACCTGGCCGTTTAGACCGTACACCGGCTGAGCCAACTGCATACCTGCCTGGACACCCTCCAGAAGCACACGCCGCATTGTAGATACCTCCAGCGAAAATTGTATATACTTGTTGATATGTATACCTCTGGGATAAGAGTTCTACCTCTGCGGTTTAATTCCTGCCAGCCGGCCGCATGACAGAACCCCTTCTGTACAATAACCGCCGGTTACGCAAGTCGGGCCGGCTTTGGCAAACAGGCGGGGGGCAACGGTCTTAACCTCAGCCAGCATGGCATTGGCAAGGTCGCGTATTTCCCACTGGGCCCGCTGGCAACACCGTTTTTCAAAAAAATGCAGCAACGAGCGGGCATTCATTGTAACAACAATCTTGGTCTCAGTAGCGTTCGCCAGTACGTACCTGGCATCCTCCTGCGGCACACCCAGCCTCACCAGCTCATCATAGGTCTGCTGAATCTGACCGATAAGCCTGTCATATTTTACTTTTGCTTCCGGGGTGCCGGCAATTGATGGCGGCAAAATATATTCAAAGCCGTGCTCACTTACATACCGCTGCGACTGCTGTGAATAGGAAGCAATACGATGGCGGACAAGCTGATGGGTAAGCACCCGGGAAATCCCCTCAATGGCAAAGGTAAAATTCACATGCTCAAAGGTTGACAAATGCCCCATGCTAAAAAGTTTATCGAGCAATGTGCCTACCTGGGTGTCGGACATGATTTGCGCCAGTTCCTCCGCCCCGCTGGCCGAATAACAGAGGCGGGCCGACATGGCCACAGTCCGTTCAGGCTCCGGTGTATATTGGATTAATTTCAATTTCATGGCAGCAGCCTCCCTTTTAGCTACTTTTTAGCAATAACTGTCATTTCCCGGGAAATAATAGCGAAAGCTTTATCGGCAATTTCCGACAATCTGTCATGTTTTTTCTGCAAATACAGATATCCCATTAAGGCCTCGAAACCGGTGGCATACCGGTATTCAGAAATCGAGGCGCTTTTAGGCACTGTCGATTTAGCGTTGCGCCCCCGCCGGACAATATCGGCCTCTTCCTCTGCCAGCTGGTCTTCCAGCGCTTTAATGGCTTTAGCCTGCATGACGGCAGATACAATTTTGGCGTCAAAATTATGCAAAACCCTGACCTTGTTTTGTTCATGCCCCAGCAGCCGGGTACGGACATACAGCGTAAAATAGGCATCACCGATGTACGCCAGCACCAATGGCGGCAGCCGCCCGGCGTCAATATCGCGATATTTAGCCGGGGATAGTTCCCCGGCTTCATTGAAGGTAAAAAAATTATCCACTAATTTCTGAAAGTGCTCAAACTTCACCGTTTTTTCCACCTAACGCCCTGCGGTGAATCTTCAAGGACAATGCCTGCAGCGGCTAATTTATCACGAATCTGATCTGCTGTTGCCCAGTCTTTTTTCTGCCGGGCCTCCTGCCGGATATCAATGATAAGCTGCATAAGCTCATTGACCAGTTCGGCATTGCTGTCCTGCAGAGCAGACCCGGCGCCCTCCAGCCTGATCCCGATAATATCAGCCATCTGACTGTAGGTTTTAGCCACTTGGGTTAGAGCCTCGCTATCCAAACCGACTTTACCGGCAGCAACCTTACTATGATAGATATTAATTTCTTTGGCTAAGCCAAACATTGTGCTTATCGCCAGTGCGGTGTTGAAATCATCATCCATGGCAGCAACAAATTCAGCCATGGATGACGCCGCAGCCTGAACAAGGGCCTGCGAATCAGGGCTGGCGGCACCGGCGGCAAAGGTTGTCAGGTGGGTCAGATTCTCTCTGGCTGTCTTTAATCGCTCCAGGCTCCGGCCGGCTTCTTCCAGCCTTGCATCGCTAAAATCAAGCGGACTGCGGTAATGGGTTGAGAGGATAAAGAAACGCAGCACCTCAGGCCGGAAGTGTTCCAGAATGTCAATCACCAAAAAGAAATTCCCCAGTGATTTGCTCATCTTTTCTTCATTTACGGTAATAAAACCGTTGTGCAGCCAAAAGCGCACAAACGGTTCAACACCGGTAAAAGCCTCAGACTGGGCAATCTCATTTTCATGGTGGGGGAATACCAGATCACTGCCGCCGCCATGGAAATCAAAACTGGCACCAAGATACTTATAGGACATGACCGAGCACTCAATATGCCACCCCGGCCTTCCCGGCCCCCAGGGGCTATCCCAGGCTGGTTCATCTGGTTTTGCGCTTTTCCATAAAGCGAAGTCCATCGGATGTTGCTTGCGTTCATCCACATCGATCCGGGCACCGGCCTTCATATCTTCCAGATTTCGCCCGCTTAGTTTCCCATATTGGGGAAATTGTTCCACACTGTAGTATACATCCCCGGCCACAGGATAGGCAAAGCCTTTGTCTACCAGGGTTTTAATCATCGCGATAATCTCGGGGATATGATCAGATACCCGGGGATAAACCTGGGCCCGCCGGATATTAAGTATATCCATAACTTCAAAATAGGAGGCTATATACCTGTTGGCAATTACATCCCAGGTCACTTGCTCACTTTTAGCCGTATTAATAATCTTATCGTCAACATCAGTAAAGTTCTGAACATGAAAAACTTCATACCCTGAATATTCCAGATAGCGGCGAATAACATCCCAGGTAATAAACGGCCGGGCATTGCCGATATGGGGGTGATTATAGGGAGTAACGCCGCATACATACATGGATACTTTCCCCCGCGTCAGCGGAACAAACTCTTCTTTTTGCTTTGTCAGGGTATTATACACCTTCAGGCTCATGCTTTTTCAACTCCTTTTCCAACTGTTCAATCCGTGTTTCCATGCGTTTCATATTTCGCTGCATACAGTGCAGCATTTCTGCCACAGGGTCTGGCAAATCGCCATGTTCCAGGTCTATTCCGTCTATATCCGGCCGGTTCACTTTTTTTCCGTCATGCCAGACAATCCTCCCGGGTATGCCAACAACGGTGGAATTCGGCGGCACCTCCCGCAGCACGACCGAACCGGCTCCAATTTTGGAATTGTCGCCAACCGTAAATGATCCTAACACTTTAGCGCCGCTGGCCACAACCACATTATTGCCGATGGTGGGATGGCGCTTGCCTTTTTCTTTGCCGGTGCCGCCTAAGGTAACCCCCTGATAAAGAGTAACATTATTGCCAATAATACAGGTTTCCCCAATGACTACCCCGGTTGCGTGATCAATAAACAGCCCCTCCCCAATGGTTGCTCCGGGGTGAACATCCACCCCGGTTAATAAACGGTTGAAATAGCAGATCATACGCGGGACAAGCACCCAGCCGCGTTTAAATAAATAGTTGGAGATGCGGTACAGCCAAATAGCATGCAGACCAGGATAGCACAATAAGACTTCAATTACGCTTTTGGCGGCAGGATCGCGGTCAAAGACTACCTCAATATCCCGTTTTATCCGTTCGAGCATAGTATTCCCTCCTCAAAATAATTTAGAACAGGCATAAAAAGACCACCATCTCACTACAGAGACGGTGGCCCGCGGTTCCACTCTGCTTGGGGGATATCCCCCCGCTTTATGCTGATAACGGCAGCAACCGTGACGGCCTACTTAAAAATTCACCCATCCTGCTTACCAGGTGCATTTCTACGGACCCTTACCCAGCGCCGCTTTCAGCCGGTGGCGGCACCTCTCTGAAGGAGGGTGAACGTATACTTCTCCCGGATCATTGCATTTATGTGTAACTGTTCACTTATTATTTCTGGCGCAGCCGGTGATGCGGCATTCCCGAGCAGGTAAATCGGTATTATGAATAAATTATACTAACGGCTGCTTGGCTATGTCAAGCAGCAAAAAAACAGTATCCCTGATTATACTTTGGCCAGCAGTGAAGCCATTCTGGCCAAGGTACGCTCTTTGCCAATAAGCGGGATCAAATTGATCAGTTCAGGACCATGCATCTTGCCGGTTATAGCAATCCGGACCGGCATGTACACTTTTTTCCCGCCCAATTTCAGTTCTTTGGTAATCCCTTTGAGAATGGCCTGGACGGCCGCCGGCTCAAGCAGTTCTAAGGCTTCCAGCCGGGCTTTGAAAACCGCCATCACTTGCTTAACATCGGCGTCCTGCATGATCGCGCGGGCTTCTTCACTCTCAAAGTCAAACTCATCATTAAAAAATACATCAATATGCTCGGTAATTTGGGCAGCATAGCTAATATACCCCTGCAGCTCCGCCACCACTTTGACCAGCCATTCCTTCCGGTCAGCCGGCAAGTCCTCACCGATATAGCCTGCAGTCCGCAGATGCGGCAAGGCCAGTTCTGTTACCAGTTCGGGCGCGGCCTGCTTCATATAATGGGCATTAATATAATTTAATTTGTCTACATCAAACACCGCCGGATTTTTGGCAACCCGGTCCATGGAAAACTGGGAAATCAGCTCGTCGGCGCTGAATAGCTCCTGCTCTCCGGGCGGAGCCCAGCCAAGCAGGGCCAGGAAGTTTACAATCCCTTCCGGCAAGTAGCCCAGTTTCTTATATTGTTCAACAGACGTCGCACCATGACGTTTGCTCATCTTGGTCCGGTCTTTTCCCAGGATCAACGAAATATGGCCAAACTGCGGCAAGGGCAGCCCCAGCGCCTGATATATTAAAATTTGCCGCGGGGTATTTGACAGATGCTCCTCGGCCCGAATGACATGAGTGACTTTCATCAGGGCATCGTCAAGCACTACTGCGTAGTTATAAACAGGAATGCCGTCTGATTTGACAATAACAAAATCACCCACACCGTTAGATTCAAAACTTACGGTGTCCCGCACCATATCTTTAAATATAATCTGCTGGTTCTCAGGCACCTGGAAACGAACAGTGGGCTTATGCCCGGCGGCAGCCAGACGCTCACGGTCAGCCCCGCTCAAATTGCGGCAGCGGCCGGTATAACGCGGCGTCTCCCCCCGGTCCATCTGCGCCTGACGTTCTGCCTCAAGTGCTTCCTCCGTACAGTAACAGTAATAAGCTTGTCCGCTTGCCAGCAGTTTATCCGTATACTGGCGATACAGGTCAAGGCGTTCTGTCTGCCGGTACGGGCCATAATCGCCCCCCACATCGATCCCCTCATCCCAGTCAAGCCCCAGCCAGCGCAATGCGGCTTTAATGTTCTCTTCCGATTCGCGGGTAGAACGCTCCAGATCGGTATCTTCAATCCGCAAAATCAGTTTGCCACCTTCTTTGCGGGCGAACAGCCAATTAAACAAAGCCGAGCGCGCCCCCCCGATGTGAAACGGTCCGGTCGGGCTTGGTGCAAAACGCACCCTGATTTCTTGTCCCATTTATATTTACCCCTTCCCTGCAGATTTAACAAAGGTTGCTCATAATGCCAATCATTGTATATTCTAGCAGATTGTACGCCAGCTTGCAAAATAATTAAGAAAAACTGCTATCGCGGTCCTTTGGCTTTGCACACGTCAGTTGATCTGGAATGCAGGGGCCGTGTCTTACTTTTGTCATCGCCACAAAAGTAAGCAAAAAGTCTAGGCCAGAGCCTCCAAAAGCTGAAAAGGCGGGCGATATTCCTAAAATCGGCAAACTCGCTCCGCTCAAACAGTGCGAATTTCTTTACGGAATACCGCCCGGCTTTTCTCCTGCGGAACGCTTTTTTCGGCAAAGGGCCGGGGGGTTACCGGGGTGCGGGGCACCGTCTCTGCTCAAGCTGGGCATTGACCTTGGTTCCCTTATTTTATAAAGACTTTCAGCCTCTCAAAACTTATAGATTCTAATATATTAAAAAAATGAACTGTCCTGTAGACAGTTCAACCTTTACTCCACCTTAACGACAAACATGCCATTTACAATGTCAGGAATTATCAGGGTCGTGTTCGCCCCGTTAAAGCCGCCTGCGACCGGCTTAGCGCCGTCTGCCAGCAAAGCCAGACGCCATACCAGTTTATCGTTAAGCCATAACTCGCCGCAAGTGGCTCCGTCCTGGCGCATGATATTTATGTTAAAACTAAAATCAGCTGCCAGCGCGGAGGTGGGATACAGGATAATCATCATTGACAGCAGCAGGATAATTACCACTCTGTAACTTGGTTTCCGCATAATCAGCCCTCCAGATTTATCAATATCCGTTAGTTAGTTATAATATGTGTACTTTTTGGGCTTTTATGCAGATTGACCATTAAACCAGAGTACCAATAATGGTCGCTGCCGCATAGGCGGCAATCCCCTGTTCCCGGCCGGCAAAGCCTAAGCCCTCGGTCGTCGTGGCTTTCACATTAACCTGGGTAATGCCAATGCCTAAGGTGGCCGCGATATGCTCGTTCATCCGGGTAATATAAGGAGCTAATTTGGGCCTTTGGGCCACAATTGTAGCATCGATATTATTGACCGCATACCCATGGCCAGCCAGAATTTTGCGTACTTCAGCCAATAATGACAGGCTTGAGATCCCTTTATAGCGGCCATCGGTATCCGGAAAATGACGGCCGATATCGCCTAATGCAGCCGCCCCCAGCAAAGCGTCCTTAATGGCATGCAAAAGAACATCGGCATCAGAATGGCCGTCAAGCCCCAGCCCGTAGGGAATATCCACACCGCCAAGGATCAGTTTGCGTCCCGGAACCAGACGGTGAACATCATAACCGATACCTGTACGAGTCATATTTACGGCCTCCTGTCGTTTGGCTAAAATGGCTTCGGCAAAAATAATATCTTCCGGGGTGGTAATCTTTATATTCCGGTAGTCACCCTGCACAACCTGTACGCCGCTTCCCAGACGCTCCACCAAGCCGGCGTCATCTGTACCGAGATAACCTTCCTCCGCTGCCTGCGCATAGGCTTTTTTTAGCAAATCCGCTGCAAAAGCCTGTGGTGTCTGAACGGCCCACAATCTGCCCCGGTCAGGAGTAGCCGTAACCCACCCGGCGGTCTCGACCGCCTTAATGGTGTCCTTGACCGGTACGGCGGCAATGGCAGCATTACTTTGCCGGGCAGCAGCGACAACCTGGTCAAACAGCTTTGTCCCGGCCAGCGGGCGGGCACCGTCATGAACGACCACGATACCGGCACTGTCAGGCACAAAGGCCAGGGCATTGGCAATAGAATGCTGCCGCTCAGCACCGCCGGCAACAACCTGCCAGGGCACAGGCAGATCATGCCCGGCCAGCAGGGTACGTATAGCCTCCATCGCCTCAGCGGCTGCAGTAATAATTATATAACCGGCATCCCGAACAGCAGCTGCTGCCTGTATGGTATGCAGTAATACGGCTTGACCGGAAAGCGGCTGCAATACCTTATTGATGCCGCTCCCCATTCTTTTCCCCTGCCCGGCAGCCGCAATGATGATACAAACCATAAAGTCCTCCTTCTCAGATAAAAATCAGCCGGATAACCGGCAAAGAGTTGATCCGGTTTGCCGGATAATTTATCAAGGGCAAAAAGCCTTCAAGCCGAAAGGCTTGAAGGCTTTTAATTACATCGCTACTTTGGGTTTGGCAAAAATCATCCGGCCCGCGGCCGTTTGCAATACAGAGGTAACTAAGACCCCTACGGTCTCGCCAATATGTTTTTTGCCGCCGTCAACCACGATCATGGTTCCATCATCAAGATAAGCTACCCCTTGACCAAACTCTTTGCCGTCTTTAACAACATGCACGACCATTTCCTCGCCCGGTAAAACTACCGGTTTGACAGCATTAGACAACTCGTTGATGTTCAGGACTGAAACCCCTTGTAATTCTGCAACCTTATTCAGATTATAATCATTGGTGATGATCTTGGCTTTGAGCATTTGCCCCAGTTTAATCAGCTTTGAGTCTACCTCGGCGATATCCTCGAAGTCGCGATTATCAATGTGAACATTTAATTCCAGTTCTTTCTGCATGCGGTTTAAAATATCCAGACCGCGCCGGCCGCGGTTGCGCTTCAGCAAATCAGACGAATCGGCAATATGCTGAAGTTCCTCCAGGACAAACACAGGAATGATCAGCAGCCCTTCAATAAAGCCGCTTTTGCAAATATCAGCGATGCGGCCATCAATAATAACGCTGGTATCTAGTATTTTGTCAGGACATACATTGGCATTCTTTTCTTTGGTACGCTCTTTACTATCCCGGTTAAGCCACGGCAACCCCGGCAAGGCGGAAAACATGCCGAACAGTTCTTCCCGTTTCTTGATGGCAACATTAATCCCTAAATACCCTAAAATGATACTCAACAACAGGGGAACATACTTCCCGACAATCGGGATAGGTAAAAAAGCCGATCCCAGCAAATTAGAAATTATTAGTCCAATTGCTAAACCCAACACACCTGCCAGCACATCGTAGCCCGGCATTTTGTTTAAGCGTAATTCCACCCAGTAAGTAAAGTTCCAAATTTGCTTAACAAAAAATGGTGCTACCAGGAAACCAAGTATGCCTCCTGCAATTCCCCCAAACACAAATGAGAGAATAGTAGTCATGGTAACGCCAAACACGCCGATGTTTAGAAATTCTTCACTAACCACAACTGCCAGGAGAGGAATGATTCTGTCAGTTATCATCAGGCCCCCAACAGCCGCCAATATGGTAATAAGGATTCTAAGTGTTTTGTCAATCACGGCTTCTACCTCCTTTCTATAGCTTAATTTTAATCCAAAAAGTGGAAATATAATTTAATTATACCCACCTTTGAATAAAAAAATACGTCAAGTCTAAAAAAGATCTTGGCTGTAGTAGGTTATAGTATAGCATATAGGTTCCGCTTTTGTCAAAATTTTATATTTTAGCATGTATACAGAATCCTGTCAATAAGCCTGCTTTAATTATTCTGGGAGCGTTTTTTTCCTATACATTGACACTGCCGAGAGCAGTTTATATAATAAAAAGCAAAGCGAGGTGTAACTAACATGCATGATAATAACTGTTGCTCAGACTTTCAGTCTATTGCCGATGATTACTTAATCCGCCACCGCAGCATATTGGACGTATTAACCAAATATCAGGAAACCTCCGCCAGGGTAAACAGGGCTGTCGCTAAGGCCGTCACCGGCTGCGGCTGCATTCAGGTCGCCGCTGTCCGTCAGTCAGCCCCTGACGACGTTGCCTATAGTGAACTAAAGGCTCACATGTCCTCCCACCTGGTTGGTGAAACATGCCCCCAATGCCGGGAAGTAATCGCCAATGAACTCGGCCACAGCCTGTTCTATCTAGCTGCTTTATGCAATCTAACAGGCCTGTCTCTGCATGAAGTTATGCTCCAGGAATACAAAAATATTAAAACCTTAGGCGTTTTTCATCTTACTTGAAATACTACATACTGCACAGCCTGCGGGCTGTGTTTTTTTTACCCTTTTGTCAGTATTACATAAACATTTTGCCAAGGGGAATAATACCGAAAAAGGGGGGTAACTATGCGTTATTTATTGAGAATTGCCTTAATGCTGCTGGCATTAAGCCTTGGTATGCTGCCAACGCTGGCGGCGCCGGCTGAATTGGCCGAAGCCGCAGATGGCGGTGAATTGCTTTCGGGCTATTATACAGTGATTGATGATAAGGGTGTTGTCATTTTGCAGACAGGCCATGAGGTTCATCTGGGTGATGAATATATCGGTGAAGATGATATGTTATACGAGGTAACTGCAGTTGAAGGCACGCTGGCCCACTGCCGGGCGATAGAGAAGCTCTCGGCCCTTGTGCCGGACAACGCTGTTTTTGTGCAGGCTCCGGCACCGGACGCGCCTAAAACCAAAATCGCCATTTACCACTCTCATACCGACGAATCCTATATCCCTAACGATGGCACCCCGACGCAGCGGGGCAAAGGCTCAATCATGCGCGTCGGCGATGCTTTTAAAAGAAGGTTGACTGAACTGGGCTATCAGGTCGAGCATTCCAAAACACTGCATGATCCGCATGATGCTAATGCCTACCATCGTTCCCGCCGTACCGCGATGAAGCTGTTACAGGCACAGCCGACGGCAATTTTTGATCTTCATCGTGACAGTGCTCCGCTTAAAGCCTACAGCACTACTATTAACGGTCAGCCGGCCACTAAACTGCTTTTAGTAGTAGGCCGCCAGAATCAGAATCGCAAAACAACCCTGGATTATGCCCGCAGCATCAAAAGCGCCACCGACGCTAAATATCGCGGGCTTATTCGCGGCATTTTCATTGCGCATGGCAACTACAACCAGGATCTAAGCCCCCGCTCTTTATTAGTAGAGGTTGGCACTCAGTATAATAGCCGTGATGCCGCTGAACGCAGCATTGCCCTGTTTGCTGATGTCGTTCCCTCGTTCCTCGGCCCGGCAACCAGCAGCAACAACGTCGCTCAGGCCAGCCCTGCCGGCACTATCGACACCGGCGGTGACAATACCGGCGGCGGCTCTTATGCTCCTGTTGACGCGGCTCCCGGTTATGATATATTAGGTCTGGTGCTTGCTGTCGTCGGCGGGGTAATCGCCTTTCTGTTCCTTAGCACAGGCAATTGGCAGGAAGCCAAAAGGAAGCTCAAAAAATTTGTTAAATATGAATTCGTAAATTTCCTGAGTCCCCGTAAAAAGCGCAAGGAATAGGGGGCTGCCATTTTGAAACTAAGCCATACAGGCAAATGGGTTGGCATGCTGGCCGTGCTCGCACTTGTAGCAGTTGGGGTTCTCCATTATGTTCCCCTTACTATTTTTTCTGTTCAGCAAAAACCGGAGCAGGCTCCCCAAAAAATATATGATTACTACATCATTGTCGAAGAGAATACCGGTGAAATCCTCATGTATGTCCCCCTGGTGGTCAGCCCCGGCGATGAGCTCATCAGCGAGGATAACAAGCGCTATAGAATCGTTAAAGTTGAAGAAAACCAGGCCTATGCCCGGTTTGTCGAAAACCTGAACCTAGAGCTTTACAAAGATAACAGCCGCGAATAAGGCCGGCTTATAGGCATTACACATGACGGTCAAGGAAAGCCTGCTCACGGACTCTCTTTAGTCCGTCTTTTATTGCCTTGGCCCGCACCTCGCCAATTCCCTCCACTTCGTCCAACTCGGCAATGCTGGCATTATAAATATGATGCAGGGTTTTGAAATGGGCTACCAGCTTTTCCCCTACAAGGAGAGGCAGACGGGATATTTGTCTGAGTACCCGGTAGCCCCGGGGCACAACCGGGATATCCATAGCATTGGCGCTGACGCCATAACCTAAGATCCGGCATATGGTAAATGGGTCAAGATTATCTTCAGGCAAAACCGCAATCTGCTCCCGGATGGATTCATACCCTTTAAGATCGCCGGTATTGCAATAATCCTTAATGAGGAGGGCCGCCTCATCCCTATCAGATACCAGTTCTTCCATTTGCATACTGACAAGCCGGCCCTCGGTGCCAAGTTCAATGACATTGCGTTCAATTTCACTGGCAACGCGATTGGCCTGCTCGGCCCGGATAAGCACCAGGGCTACATCATACAATGTGACCAGGTCTTCAAACTCCAGCGCACTCAGATTGGTTAGCCCCTTATCAAGCACCTTTTTATATTTTTCCAGGGTCTGCAGCGCTTGATTCGCCCTGTTTAAGATCACCGGAATGTCTTTTAACATATATTTGAGACAGCCCAGATATACGGTAATAATGTTACGCCGTTGGGAAATGGCCACAACTAGGGCTCCTGTCTGCTTGGCCGCCCGCTCAGCCGTTCGATGCCGCGTCCCGGTTTCAGAAGTCAGAATTCCCGGGTCAGGCGTTAGCTGGGCATTAGCGAACATAATGTGTTTACCATCGTTCGACAATACAATGGCCCCGTCCATCTTAGCCAACTCATAAAAACCTGACGGCGTAAACTCCGAGTTGAGTTCAAAACCACCGTCCACAATATCCAGCGCTGACGGACTGTCGCCTACCAACACCAGAGCTCCCATTTTAGCCCTGAGAACATTCTCCAGTCCTTCCCGGAGAGTCGTACCGGGCGCAAGCGTCTTTATTGTTTTAATAAAACGGGCATCCCATAGCCGGTCAGAACGCTCTTCGCGAATTTTGATCATAAAAAATACCGCCTCCATGGCCGCTGTCATAATTGCAGGCCATTACATTTTGCGGTCAAGCCGCAATCCAGTAAAAAAATATTAATTATTGCTTATTATTCCCAGTCGCTCAGGGCTTATATCATACCATTAACAATCTTTTTACAGTTACCATTATATATCATGGTTTTTATTTCATACAAGGTGAGTTTGCCATTAGTAAAAAATAACTCGCATGTAATGATTACATGCGAGTTATTTGGACGAAGAGCTAATGAACAGCAGGCAAGGAGCGATGCGCCAGGCCTATAGCCACTTCGTTAAGATGGAGAACACCGACGCCAAAATAAACGGCCACACAGAGATGCTCGCCGCAGCGGGCGATGCCAATCTTGCCGCCGACATTAAGCCCTGATGCTTTGGGAGTAATCTGCACCAAGGCATCATGCGCCGCCCCGGCGACGGCTCCTTCGCCCACATGATTGGCACTGACCAGACCCTGCCGCTGGGAGGCAACGATGGCCCGCTCAATAATTTTTTTTACCGATACCAGATACTCACCGCCAAAATCAACTGCTGTTACCAGGATGCCCCGGCTGCTGAACCGCTGCTTCAGGCTCTGTTCTTCCTGACGGTCTTCACTGATAGCCATTGCCAGTGCCGCCCTGCCAACATCAACACTTGTCATTCCACTACACCGCCCGCTCTAATGCTCGAACCAAAACATATTTTACTGAACCGTACCGGCGGTTGAATTAAATCAACCAGCAAGAACAATACGTTTTTTATCAACTACGGCAACAAGGAGGAAGGTTGCCAAGCAGACCAGCCATTCCATATAGATGGGATGAGCGAAAACCTGCGCCGGCGGATATACCTGCCAAACAAACAAGGTTATCATCCCGGCCAGGGTAGTATAAAAAGCCGAGTTTTTCCGGCAAAGACCGGGGGCAAAAATAGTAAATAAAAAGACTAATGTAAAAGCCGTTGTGAGGCTCAGGCCAATCAGCAACGTCTTCACAATGCCCACCGCATTAAAGGCCAGCCATAAGGTTACAATCCCTAAGCCGAGAATGGCGTAGCGATTGACCAGGGTATAACGGCGGTCGCTGATTTCCGGATTAATAAACCGTTTGTATATATCCTGGGAAAACAAAGTCCCCGCCCCCAATAAAATATGACAGGCGGTAGAAACATCGGCCGCCCATAATGCGGCAAGAGTCAACCCTGAGATAACCGGGTCCAGTCCCATAATCATTTGCGGCAGGGCCATAGTTGCTTGAATATCCGGATAAGCCGCCCGGGCGGCAACCCCCATGATTGCACATAAAAAGCCTACCGGAAAGATAAGCAGGGCCCCCCATAAAAATCCCTTTTTGGCTGCTGCCCCGTCTACCGCCGCACAAGCTACCTGCACCGGCCCCTGGGCAGTAATGGTCTGGGTCATCATAACCGCAAACCAGCCCACAATGGTAGCCAGCCCCAGACCGCCAAGGGGGCCAAACCAGTCGACAGTAGGGGGTAAAGATGCCGCTATGGCGGTTATCCCGCCCTGGTTGGACACAATCGTAACCGTGCTGATCAATACCCCCAGATAAATGAGAGTCACACTAAGGATATTAGACAGGCCTGAAGACCACAAGCCGCCAATAATGGTAGTACCAATAAAAACAATCGCGCTTGTCACCATGCCGCCCTGAAACGAAAATATATCCGGCAGCAGGGAAGACAGGATCGCGCCACCGGCCAGATATTGTAGTGACGTAATGACCATCTGAATGGTTATCAGGCCCAAGACACTGATCAGGCGGCCTTTTTTATCATAATAACGTTCAAAGAATTCCGGTATTGTTGTACATTGCATTTCCCGATACTTCCCGGCCGCAACCATTGCCATTAATACGGCACCGGCCGCCCAGGCCACATTGTACCAGCCGGCAGCTATGCCCGACTGAAAGGCGTTTTCAGCGACACCGATAGTTGACGCCGCCCCTACAGCCGTTCCGGCTATGTTGGTCGCCACAAGCAGAGTCGTTAGCTTGCGCCCGGCGAATAAAAAACCGCTGCTGCTTTCGGTCCTCTTTTTTACATAAAGGCTGATACCAAATAGTACAAAAATATAAAGGACTACAATCACCAGTTGAATACTCATTTTCTCCATCCTACCTTTCTACATCTATCGATGGACGGTAAACACAAAAACACACCGTGCCCAGTGTGCTGCCTGTTCATTCACCTTCCGGCCATCCTGGAAAACCTGTAACACCTACAATACTCCAATTCTACATACTTATGTTACCAATGGCAGCAGCAACTGTCAACCCGGCTTATGAACTTCTCCCGGCAGCCGGATGATACGGAACCGGCCGTTAAGGGCAGGCAGCGCCGGATCAATAAAAAGCCAATAGAGAAAAAAATCCGGCACAGAAAACTGCGCGTGCAACTCACAGTCTCTGTGCCGGTCATTAGCTATTTACCAATCCCTCAGCTGCTGATACCGGGGGCAGCCGGTTTACTGTCATCCAGGTCGGCTTCGGTTACGCTGGCACTGACTAATTTGGAAATAACCAAATCACCTGATACATTTAAGGTTGTTCTGCACATATCAAGGAAGCGGTCTACCCCCAATATCAGGCCTATCCCTTCGGGCGGTATGCCTACCTGGGTCAGCAAGACCACAATCAGCGGCAATGACCCGCCCGGGACACCGGCCGTGCCAACCCCGGCCAGAATCGACATCAAAACAACCAGCACCTGGCTTTGGATTGATAAATCAATACCGTAAACCTGGGCCAGGAATAAAACGGTAACCCCCTCAAACAACGCCGTGCCGTTCTGGTTGGCCGACGCGCCGATGGTAAGTACAAACCGGGATATTCTAGGCGGCAGTTTCAATACTTTTTCCGAGACCTCCAGGGCTACCGGCAGGGTGGCATTAGAGGAAGCCGTGGAGAACGCATATACATAAACCTCTCTGCAAGCTTTAAAAAATTCCCAGGGCGAGGTTTTCCCCACCGTTTTCAAAAAGAAAGCATAAACAATAAATTGTTGAATCAAAAGACCGATAACGACCACCAGGGCATAGAACGCGACATTCTGGAGGAATCCGGCTCCCAGCTTATAGGCAGTATTAAAAACAATACCGAAAATGCCGTAAGGGGCCAGTTTCATGGCAAAATCGATGACCTTCAGGGAAGCATCAAAAATTGTTCTGAAAATCTGAATAAGCGGATTAGTTGCTGCGTCTTTAACAGTCAAACTGAGGGCATAGCCAAATATCAGGGCAAAAAACATCAGGGCAATGATTTCCCCCTGGAACGCCCTTACAGCCGAATCCAGCGGGTTTTGCGGCAGCAATTCCACAAAGAACTGATACCAGGGTTTGCCCTGCACTGCCTCAACATTCTTTTGAATGGCAATAACCGATTGATTGGTATTCAGCGCAGCCTTGTCAAACTCCATGCCGGCACCCGGCTGCAGAAAGCCTGTCAGGGCAATGGCAATAATAACCGCTATGGCACTTAAAAGTAATGTATAGGTAATGGACTTCGTTGCCACTTTGCCCAAGCCCCGGCCCACACCCAGCTCAAAAACACCTAAGATTAGTGCGGAAAAAAGTAAGGGAATAACAACCATAAAGATTAACCTGAGAAAAATCGTGCCGACCAGGGTAAAGATCTCAGTGATAAATTGCATAAACGGGTATGCTTTTACCGGCAATACATAGTAGGCAAACAATCCGCCAACTACCCCTAAAATAAATCCAAGCAATAGTTTCTGATGCTGCTTCATAATTATACGCCTCCTGTCTACTGATTCTTGGGACTGGTATGCCAAGACTGCTTAACCCCTGTAACCTCCTTCCACCAATGACTGACTATTCACATTGCAATATAAGGTTTCCCGGCTCCATATCCAGCAACAGATGTGACGCAATTATTAGTACATGCATTTACAATGTGCTACATTTTTAATATTAATTGTTTTTCCATCAATTTACAAGAGGAAATGTTTATTTAAAATTAGCTTATCAGCCTTAGCGGCAATACGCTCCTGAGATAAAATCCCAGGAGCGTATTTTAATTCAGAGCAATATCCAGGCACTCCACAACAGTTTCCACACCGGCCAGCTGGATTGACGGCTTCATCGCCAGCCCCCTGAGATTGCCCCGGGGCAGAATAACGCGGGCAAACCCCATGCGTTCCGCTTCCCGAATCCGCATTTCGATCTGGGTAATAGCGCGCACTTCACCTGCTAAGCCCACTTCGCCGATAACAACCGTGCCACTGTTGGTTTTACAATTCCGGTAGCTTGATACCAAAGCAACAGCCAAAGCCAGGTCCATTGCCGGCTCGTCCACCTTGATACCACCGGCAACCTTAACGAAAACATCACTGCCGCCAATCATAATTCCGACCCGTTTTTCTAAAACAGCCAGGAGGAGCTGAATCCGTTTAATATCGACACTGTCTGAAGTGCGGCGCGGCGGGGCAAATGGCGCTGAGCTGACAAGAGCCTGAATCTCCACTAACAACGGCCTGGTCCCTTCCATAGTTGGAATAACGACACTTCCCGGCACATCCAGCGGCCGTTCGGATAAAAATATTTTAGAAGCATCAGGCACATCAATCAGCCCTTCATTGCGCATCTCAAACAGCCCGATCTCACTGGTACTCCCGAAACGGTTCTTTATGGCCCTTAATACCCGGTATTGGGCATTCCGTTCGCCCTCAAAATAGATAACCGTATCAACAATATGTTCTAAAGCCCGGGGTCCGGCCAGGGTTCCATCCTTGAGGACATGGCCGATCAGAATAACCGCTGTCGACCGGGTCTTGGCCAGCCGCAGCAGCTCCACGGCACATTCCCGCACCTGGCTGATACTGCCCGGGGCACTCTGAATATCGGCCTTAAAAACGGTTTGGATGGAGTCAATGACCAGCAAGGTCGGATTCAGCTTTTCCGCCTGCTGCTTAATTATATCAAGATTGGTTTCACTCAGAATAAACAAATGCTCGGCGATTGCCCCCAGACGGTCAGCCCGCATCTTAACCTGCTTGGGGCTCTCCTCACCGGTAACATACAGCACTTTGCCAAATTGCCTGGCAATATTGGCACATACTTTAAGCGTAAGGCTGGACTTGCCCACACCGGGGTCGCCAACGATAATTGTCAGCGACCCCGGCAGCAGGCCAAAGCCGAGAACCCGGTCAAATTCCGCTGAACCGGTACTAAAACGGGGGGCTTCCTCGATTTCAACCTCACCAATAGGCATGGCCGCCTGCCCGGTTGACAGACCGAGCGACAAGCCGCCCGCCTTGGCAGCCGGCTCCTTGTGCACCGGTTCCTCCACCATCGTGTTCCAGGCCCCACAGCCCTGACAGCGGCCAACCCATTTGGAGGTTTCAAAACCACACTCCTGACAAAAAAAGGCTGTACTTTTTCTTTTGCTCACTTATACCGTCCTATCCCGTAGGCCACCCTACGCCGCTTCTCTTGCCGTAATACGAAACAGCACTCACCGTGAGTGCTGTTCGCTTTTGTTCTTTTCAATTCCTGCTTATCAGGCCTTCTTGGCAAACTTTAATTTGCCGTCTTCATCAGCATCGACCACAACCGTGTCCCCGCCGGCTACCGCTTGCCGGATAATCATCTCCGAAACCTCATCTTCAATCAGCTTTTGAATGGCGCGCCGGAGCGGACGGGCACCAAAGGCATGATCGCGGCCTTCTTTTAGCAGTTCGCTCTTAGCGGCATCAGTCAATTCCATATTAAGGTCGGTATCGGCAAGCCGTTTAGTGACCTCGTGCAGCATAATATCGACAATCTGCTTCAAATCGTCATCTGTCAGACTGCTGAAAACGATAATTTCATCAATCCGGTTTAAAAACTCTGGCCGGAATACCCGTTTAACCTCATCTAAAACCCGGTTTTTGGCTGCTTCGCCCTCATTGGCTTTCGCCCGCTCGTCAGACAGGAAGCCAAGGCCGGCGGCATCCCGCTTGAGATGCTGGGAACCGACATTTGAAGTCATGATAATTACCGTATTCTTAAAATCGACGGTACGGCCCTGGCTGTCGGTCAGCCGGCCATCTTCCAGCACCTGCAGCAGCATATTGAAAACATCATAATGAGCTTTTTCAATTTCGTCCAAAAGTATTACCGAGAATGGTTTGCGCCGCACCGCATCAGTCAGCTGGCCGCCTTCCTCATAGCCGACATAGCCTGGAGGCGCGCCTACCAGACGGGATACGGTGTGTTTTTCCATGTATTCGGACATATCAAGCCGAATCATCGCCGTTTCGTCACCAAACAAAGCTTCTGCTAACGCCCGTGACAATTCTGTTTTACCAACCCCTGTCGGTCCCAGGAACAGGAAAGAGCCAATCGGCCGTTTGGGATCTTTCAGACCGGCCCGGGCGCGGCGCACTGCCCGCGCCACCGCTTGCACGGCCTGGTGCTGGCCGATAACCCGGTTGTGGAGAATATCTTCCATTCTCAGCAGCCTGTCGGACTCTTCCTCAGCCAGCTTTTTAAGGGGAATATGCGTCCAGGTTGACACAACATGAGCAATATCTTCCGCAGTGACAACAATACGCTCACTGCCGCGCTGCTTCCAGGATTTCTGCTTATTGTCGAGTTCTTCGCGGATTTGCTGCTCCAAATCCCTGAGTTTAGCAGCCCGCTCAAACTCCTGGGAGGCAATAGCCGCTTCTTTCTCCGTGCGGGCCTGTTCCAAACGCTGTTCGATCTCCTTAACATCAGGCGGGATGGAAAAAGCCTGCAAACGGACGCGGGAGGCAGCCTCATCCATTAAGTCAATTGCCTTATCCGGCAAAAACCGGTCAGAGATGTAGCGGTGAGACAGTTTTACAGCCGCTTCAATGGCCTCGTCGGTAATCTGGGCGCGGTGAAAGGCCTCATATTTATCGCGGATGCCCCGCAGAATATCGACAGCATCCTCAACGCCGGGCTCACCGACAGTAATGGGCTGAAAGCGCCGCTCAAGGGCCGCATCCTTTTCGATATATTTTTTGTATTCGTTAAGGGTCGTTGCGCCGATTACCTGCAATTCGCCCCGGGCTAAAGACGGTTTTAGAATATTGGCAGCGTCGATGGCCCCTTCGGCCGCGCCAGCCCCAATCAAGGTATGAAGTTCATCAATAAACAGGACCACTTTGCCTGATTCCCGGATCTCGTCCATCACCTTTTTGAGCCGCTCTTCAAACTCGCCGCGATATTTAGTGCCAGCCACCATGGAGGCCATATTGAGGGAAATAACACGTTTGTTCCGGAGAATTTCCGGTACCTGCCCCTCAATAATACGTTTCGCCAGGCCTTCGGCAATAGCAGTTTTGCCAACACCGGGTTCGCCAATCAAAACAGGATTATTTTTTGTCCGTCGCAGCAGAATTTGTATCACCCGCTCAATTTCAGCGGCCCGGCCTATCACCGGATCAATCTTACCCTCCTGCGACATTTTGTTCAAATCACGGCCGAACTCATCCAACAGCGGTGTTGCGCTGCCGGCGGGCCGTTCAGCACCCGGTGCTTTGGGCTGGGGACTTTGTCCTGACATCGAATAGCCGCCCAGCATCTCGATAACCCGCTGGCGCATAAGGTTCACATCTACCCCCATGCCTGACAGCACCTGGGCAGCAATGCCTTCCCCTTCCCGCACCAGTCCGAGGAGAATATGCTCGGTGCCGACATAATTATGCCCCAGGCGCAAGGCCTCTTCCATCGCCAGTTCGATGATTTTTTTGGCCCTGGGGGTATAACCAATATCGCTGCTTTGATCCTGCCCCTGGCCGAGCATGCTTTCGATCTGGGCCCGAACAGAATCCACGTCCAAATTCAGTGAAGCAAGCGCCCTGGCGGCAATGCCCTCCCCTTCCCGGAATAGCCCTAACAGCAGATGTTCTGTGCCAATGTAGCCATGGCCGTAACGGGCAGCCTCCTGCTGCGCCAGAATTAATACCTTCCGTGCCCGGTCAGTAAAACGATTAAACATAATTACAACCCCCCTTTAAGTTTGCTGCGAATTAACTTAGCACGCAGCGCATTGCGCTCAGATTGATGTAAAGCTGTCTCACCTGCTAAATTTTGTAAAAAATTCGGCCGGGTTGTTACTAAAAGCTCGTTAAACACCTCTGGCGGCGCTTCATCAATTACACCCAGATCAATCCCCAGTCGAACCTCGCTTAACAGTGCCAGCGCCTCCTGGGAGGAAATACGCTGAGCATAGCGGAGTACTCCGTACGCCCGCCATACCCGGTCTGCCAACACCTCGCGGGAATCACTGTCGAGCAGGCTTCTGGCCGTGCGCTCTTTGTCAACCACTTGTTTGACCACACCGCTTAGATTATTAATGATGTCCTGCTCGCTCCGACCCAGAGTAATCTGGTTGGAAATTTGAAAAATGTTGCCGGCGGCTTCCGTGCCTTCACCATATAAACCGCGCACCGCCAATCCCAGCTGGGTGGCGACGGCCATAATTCTTCCCACTTGCTTAGTAAGCGCCAAAGCCGGCAAATGCACCATTACTGATGCTCTCAGACCGGTTCCCATATTGGTCGGGCAGGCCGTCAGGTAACCGAGATGTTCCATAAACGCTACATCATGGCTGGCCTCGATCACATCATCGACAGCATTCGCTTTATTAAACGCATCCATCAGATTAAGACCGGACTCCAAACACTGCAGGCGCAGATGGTCCTCCTCATTAACCATAATACTTACCCCGGCATCATCGCGTACAATCAGGGCCCGGTTCTCGGGTTCAGCGGCATGGGCAGGGCTGATCACATGTTTTTCCACAAGTACATATCTGTCTAACGGCGCTAAACCCTCTAGTTCAACAAATGCATATTCATGTCCGTCCTCAGCCATAAGTGCTGTTGGAACTTCTTTGAACTCAGCCATGATCTCGCCCAGCTTGTCAGTTGTGGCCCGCCCTGGGAAAGGCTGGCACCGCAGATTTCGGGCCAGGCGAACCCTGCTGGTCAGGACAATATCGCCTTCCGGACCGCTGCCGCTTAGCCACGGTGTCAATGGCTGCTTTAGCAGGTTAGTCAATAGGTTTGCCATCTGCGATCCCTCCTCCGCCGGCCTCAGGTTCGGCAAGCTGTTTTTCCAGCGCTCTGATTTCATCCCTGAGTTTAGCGGCAAGTTCATATTCTTCGCGATTCACATGTTGTTCCAGCTCATGGCGCAACCGTCTGATACGCTGCGCCACGCCAAAACGGATACCGCCGCGTTTAGGCGTTTTACCGGCATGGGCAGCAGTGCCGTGAATACGTTTAAATAGCGGTTCCAGCTGGCCGCTAAAAGCCTGATAGCAGCCACTGCAGCCAAATTTGCCGCTACGGGTGAATTCGCTGTAGCTCAGGCCGCAGTCGGCACAAACAGGTTCAAGTGCCGGGCGGGTTGTATCCGGCAGGGTATAATTAAACATTTCTTTTAAGAAATCATGGACAGAAAACTTATTGCCAAACAAATTGTTGATCCCTTTGCCTTTAATTTCACCTGATTTATGTGCACACTGTTCACATAAATGTTTTTCCACCTTCTGCTGATTTATAATTTTTGTAATGTGCACACAGGCTGGAACTTTTTGGCACTCATCACATAACATGTTATTGGCCTCCGTACTCATTATTCATTTTGTGTTGCCAGGGTCAGTAACAGTGACTTCAGCAACGGTATACGTTCCTGGGGGTCAAGCCGATCATACAGGATCGAAAAGCATTTATAGATAAGCGCGGCCTCACGGCCTGTCATAAGATTATGACTGCGCAGGTGAGTGACAATCGCTTTTAAATCAGCCAGGCTCATGCTGTCCTGCATTTGATTGGCAGCATCCTGATAGACAAGTGTTTGTACCGGGATACGGGCAATCCGGACAAAACCCCCGGAACCGCGCCGGGATTCAACAATAAACCCGCGCTCAATCGTAAAGCGGGTACTAAGCACATAGCTGATTTGGGAGGGCGCACAGTCAAGTTCTTCCGCCATTTCATTACGGCGCAGGACAATGATATCATCTTGCTCCTGTGACATCTCACGCAAAATCCACTGCTCAATGATATCAGCCAGATTGTTCAAGTCCCTCACCTCCTCTTTGACTTTAATTGATCTTTTGACTTTATTGTATTTTAAACTGCTGTTAATTGCAATAGACGCGGTATGGCAAAATCCGCCTTTTGCAGCAAATTAAGAATAATTATCGCTAAATATCTCAAGTTTAATAAATATTACTCGAAATTACTGGTGCCTTACCCATATTAGATGTTATTTTTAGGACGAGACCAAATGGTACAGGGCAAGGAAGCACTGACGCGCATACTGGCAAGGGTCTGCTAGAAGGGGCTGACGCCGCCATTTGCCATGTTGGCCGTCAGCAACATAAAATATAATGTGGTCAAGTCAGTGGCTATTCGACAACCTGAAGCACTAAAAATTTCAGGTAATTGGTTTCCGGTGCAGCCGGCAAAACCGGATGATCTTTGGCCTGGGTCCTGTATTCTACTTCCCGGATTACCCGTCTGGCGTCCCGGGCAGCATCAACAACAATTGCTTTGAAAAGGTCGCGGTCAATATGATAGGAGCAGGAGCAGGTGACCAGGAACCCACCTGGTCGGGTTAGCTTTAAGCCACGCAGGTTTATTTCCTTATAGCCCCGCGCCGCCCCCTCAATACTGTTGCGACTTTTCGTAAAGGCCGGCGGATCGAGAATAACCACATCAAATTGCCGGTGTTCGTCGGTTAACGAGCGTAATGCGTCAAAAGCGTTGGCCACCTCAAAATTGCACCGCTCACTGACCCCATTGAGCACGGCATTTTCCTTAGCCAATTCGATAGCTTCTTCGGAAATATCAATGGAATGCAGGCTCCGGGCCCCATACAGCGCACTATGTACGGCAAACGAACCGGTATGGCAAAAACAATCCAATACCTCGGCATCTTTCACGATGTGCTGTAAAAACCGGCGGTTTTCCCGCTGATCATAGAAAAAACCGGTTTTTTGGCCTTTATCCACATCGGCATAAAAGGGAATGCCGTTTTCATTAACGATAATCCGGGTTGGAAAATTACCTTTTATATAGCCTTTGCGCATATCCAACCCTTCCAGTTTGCGTACAGGCACATCATTGCGTTCGTAAATACCTGCCGGTGAAAACAGTTCTTCCAGCACAGATACAATTGCCTCTTTGTGCATATCGATTCCCAGCGCCAGAGTCTGGATAACTATATATTTCCCAAATTTATCAACAATTAACGCCGGCAGAAAATCCGCTTCCCCATATACCAACCGGCAGTATTCCGGTTCAGACAAAAAAGTCTGCCGGTACCGCCAGGCAGTCTCAATACGGCGTTTAAAAAAATCTCTATTGATAGGTTCCTGCTGCCGCGTCAAAATTCGAATAATAATCTGCGAACGGGGATTGATATATCCTCTCCCGACAAACCGCTGACGAGCATTGTAGACATCAACGATATCACCGGGATCAAACTCACCCTCAAAATAATCAATTTCACTCTGAAATATCCAGGGATGACCATTCTCAACCCGGTGTTGAGCACCTTTACGCAAAAATGCTTTTGTTTTAATTTCCATAACTATGCCTCATTTCTTCATACGTTTTCGGTTTTTCCACCATTCACCAACCATATACATGGCTGCTGCCGACATTAAAACGGCATTAACAAGCCCGTATTCCCGGAACCAATGATTATGTTCCCAATAGGATACCGGGCTTTCCACAGTAGAATAGGCTAACGGATACAGATAAAAATTGGAAAATGCACCATGAGTTAAAGCATCCAGCAGCAGGTGCGTTCCCCAGCCGATAATAAATGCCTGGACTCTTCTGAACCCTGGCCAAAAGCTAATAAGCAGAACACTAAACCAAATTGGCACCGAATGGCCTATTAAATCACTTTTTACAACCCAGGGGAAAAGCGGCACAAGGCTCATAAGCACCCGGGGACTCAGACTGCCTAGCTCAGGCCAGGATATATAGCCTTTTAACAATAACATACAAAGAAGTGCCACGTAAATATAATCTGGCAACATGGCACCAAACACGAATTGCCACACCCGCGGGTGATGCCTTGTAAAAAAATAAATCCAGAAACCATGATGGAAAGTGTGCATTCTACCGCCTACCCGCATTCATATTGTAGTCATAGTTTGCACCACCGCAGCAACAGTATGTAGAAAGGCAGCGCCTGACAGCACTGCCTGATCTTCTAAAGCCTTGCCAAAATTTTATTAGCAAATTCCCGGCCAAACACAAAGCACTTATGCAGTTCCTCCTCATCAGGAACCCATTTTAGGGCTATGCCGGGTTGCTCCACGGCTATGCCTGCCCCTTTCAGCATTTCCTCAATCGCATTCTGGGCGCCGCCGCCCCAACCGTAAGCACCAAAGCCGGCGCCGATTTTTCCGGCCGGCCTGAGTCCTTTTATATACGTCATTAATGCCCCTATATTGGGCAGCATACCATTGTTCAGAGTGGAAGACCCTATTAAAATTCCGCCTGCTTCCAGCATATCCCTGATAACCTCACTCCGGTCGGCTGTTGACATTTTGTATAATTTGCCGGCAGCACCGGCAGCGGCCACACCCTCAAGAATCTGCCTGGCCATTCGTTCTGTGCTGCCCCACATGCTGTCATAGGCAATAATTACCTTCCCTGTAGTCTTACCTCGTCCCCAGTCCTGATATTTGGCAACAATATCAGGTATATGCTTCCGCCATACTACCCCATGGCTGGGAGCTATAATCTGAATGGGCAGTTCTTTCAGCTTATCAACAGCCTTTACCACCATTTTACCAAATGGCAGCAGAATATTGGCATAGTACTTTTCGGCCTCAAACAAGACCTGTGGAAGGTCGTTTTCATCATCAAAACGCTTCGTAGTTGAAATATGCTGCCCGAAGGCATCATTAGAGAACAATACTTGCTCACCAGTCAGATAACTGATCATGGAATCGGGCCAGTGCAGCATGGGGACAGGCACGAACTGCAGTTTGTTACGGCCAAGATCAAGCACATCCCCTTCTTTTACAACCTGAAAATCATAATTTTGCTGGTAATGCTTTATAATACCAGTACGGCCATGTTCAGTTAATAAAACTTTAGCCTGCGGTGCTCTTGCCATCACTGCCGGTAAAGCACTGGAATGGTCTGGTTCAATATGGTTGGTAATGATATAATCAATTTTAGCAGGATCAATAATCTGACTAATCCGGTCCAATAGTTCCGCAGCAAAAGGGGCCTTGACAGTATCAATCAGGCATACCTTCTCATCAACAATAAGATAGGAATTGTAGGTTACACCCCGGGGGGTTGTGTACCCGTGAAAATCACGGAGATTCCAGTCAACCGCGCCGACATAATACACACTCTCAGATATTTTGACATTATTCATTGCCCTTCACTCCTCCTATGTAAATTTCAGCTTAACAATTTGGGCGCCGCACCTAATACCTGGCTGGCTTCATTTATAAGGTCCCTGACAATAACCGCTGCCGGCTCAATCTGTTTAAGCGGCAGTAAGCTTTGCCCGGCAAGCACTGCACCATTGTCAATATCACCTTCAATAGCAGCCAGCCGGTTGGTTCCGGTAGCCAGTTTATCCAGTTCAGCCTGGAGTGCACCGCTTCTTTCCATAGCCGAATATTTTTCCGTAAATGAATTTCTAATGCCCCGCACACCATGGCCGGACATTAAACCGGTTACAACACTATCGGTATCGGCAGCAGTAAGCAGCCTTTGTTTAACATTAGGATGAACACTGCATTCCTCAGCAATTAGAAATCTTGTTCCGATCTGCACTCCCGCTGCTCCCATCACCAGGGCTGCGGCCAGACCGCGGCCGTCAGCAAAGCCACCGGCAGCGATGACCGGAATGCTGATAAAAGGAATGACCTGCGTCATCAGTGCCATAGTGGTTAGAACACCAATATGGCCCCCAGCCTCCATGCCTTCAATCACAATGGCATCGGCGCCACTGGCTTCGACACGCTGGGCCAGCTTAACATTGGGGACAACCGGGATTTTCTTGACACCGGCCTTGGTAAGCCTTTCAAAATAAGGCACAGGGTTGCCGGCTCCCAAGGTTACAAAAGCCGGCTTTTCTTCACAAACAACTTGGATGACTTCCTCTTTATCCGGGGCCATAAGCTGGACATTAACACCAAAAGGCTTGTCTGTTAATTGCCTGGCCAGGCGAATCTGCTCCCGGACATACGCAGCGTCCCGGCCGCCGGCGGCAATGATACCGGCCCCTCCGGCCGTGGAAACCGCGGCGGCCAGCCTGGCATCGGAAATCCAAGCCATCCCGCCCTGCAGAATCGGGTACGCTATATTAAGAAGTTGTGTCAATTTAGTCTGCATGTTAACCCTCCCTGTTAGTCCAATTTATCATCTAAAATAGTTTCTTCACTGTGAAGCCAATTAATTCCTGCTATTGTTTTTTTCAGTCAGTAATTTAATGGTAGCAAAATATTAATTTTTATTCTCTGACTTAGATGAAATAACTCTTTACAATACTGCTCACTCTAACCTATAATGAAAAATTGTATAAATCAAATTATTCCCACGTAATTCAATATTGTTTTCTGCTAATCGGTTTTTTTCAGCAATTTAATCCGTATTTGGCATTTTTCCTTAGTTAACCGCATAATTCGATATAAAGGGGCGAAAAATTGTGAAATTACTCGGAAAACATTTAGCTGTCGATATGTATGGCTGCAGCTACGAAAACCTAAATAATCTTGAATTGGTTAAAAATGCAATACTGGCAGCATTAGCACAAACCAATATGACCCTGCTGAATTTATCCTGCCAGAAATTTGAGCCACAGGGCCTGACCGTGCTGGCCCTGTTAACGAAAAGCCATATTAGTATTCATACCTATCCTGATCTTGGTTACGCAGCTGTTGACGTCTTTATTTGCGGAGATCAAACCCGTTCTGATAAAGCACTTGCCGTCTTAAAAAGATTCTTAAAACCTGAAAAAACCAAAACAACCCACATCATGCGCGGCGACTTTGGTTCACAAAAGGATATGAAACCCCGCATCCGGGTCAGCATTGCCCCTTTGCGGCGTGTCCGCAATACCAGTGCCAAGGTTTGGCGCTTTCTGCGAAATAAATAGAAAAAAACAGTCAGCGCTGCTGACTGTTTTTTAACCCCATCAGAATTTATAAAATTTCAAGATCATGATCTAAGGGATAAGAAAAATCTATACCCTCAAGGGCACAGGTGGCTTCTGCCGGCGTCCTAGCCCAAGCCAAGTTTTTCTAATAAATTAGAAAATTTTAGGATAAACTATTGACAAACCCAGTAAGTTAGATAATAATATTCCATAGATAATAATAACAAATTAAAACAAGGGGGCCTTTCACATGAGTAATACTGACAAAAATTTAGCCGAAGCTTTTGCCGGAGAATCGCAAGCTAACCGTAAATACCTGGCTTTTGCCAAACAAGCTGATCTTGAGGGTCATAAACAGGCGGCAAAACTTTTCCGGGCGGCGGCAGAGGCCGAAACGATTCATGCCCACACCCATTTAAAAACATTAGGCGGAATTAAATCCACAGCGGAAAACCTTAAGACAGCTGTCGCCGGCGAGACTTATGAATTTGAATCTATGTATCCCGATTTCATTAAAGAAGCTAAGGAAGAAAACCATACTGCTGCTTTACGTACTTTTAATCTGGCCAATGAAGCGGAGAAAGTACATGCCGTCCTCTATCAAAAAGCGCTTGACAACCTCGGGCAAGAGGAATCCTACGAATATTATCTATGTAGCGTATGTGGTCATATTGCCGAAAGGGAAGCCCCTGATAAATGTCCTATCTGTGGTGCCAAAGCCCAAGCTTACAGGAGCGTGGGCTAAGCACTCAAAAGAAACCTGGCCTTTATGGTCAGGTTTTTTGCATTAAAGGAAAGTAGTCCCTTTACCGTCTGCATATAACCTCAGTCCGCTGCCATTGGAACCTGTTTCGCCACATAGAAAAACAAAGCACTCACAAAGTGAGTGCTTTCAGCCTGTAGACAAAAGCAGAATCACTCCCAACATTATGGTAAAATGAAGAAGGGAGTGATTTTATTATGTATGTAAAAAAGAATCGAGACAGCCAAAGGCAAATCAAGTTTGTATGTTTGGAAGATTTAGTGCCCGAGCAGCATATGTTACGGGATATAGATAGAGCCATTGATTTTAGTTTTATCTACGAAGAAGTAAAAGGATTATATAGCGAGATAGAGTGGGGAAAACCGGGAATCGACCCGGTAAGCCTGTTTAAAATAGTATTTATACAACACCTGTTTGGAATCCGAAGTATGCGTCAGACGATCAAAGAAATAGAAGTGAATATGGCCTATCGGTGGTTTATCGGCTACGATATGACAGAACCGATCCCCCACTTCTCGACCTTTGGCAAGAACTATACGAGACGATTTAAAGATACGGATGTGTTTGAGCGGATATTTGCCCGTATCTTACAAGAAGCCGTTGATAGTGGTTTTGTCGATGCGAGTGCCGTGTTTATGGATGCAACGCATATCAAAGCCAGTGCAAACAAAAAGAAAGCCCGGAATGAAATGGTAGAAAACCAGGCCAAGCAGTATCAGCAGCAATTAGAGGAAGAAATCAACAAAGACCGGCAAAATCATGGGAAAAAGCCCCTGAAAAAGGATGACGATGAGCCTCCGGAAATGAAAGCAAGCAAGCAAAGCTGCACCGATCCGGAAAGTGGGCTATTCCACAAAGGAGAGCATGACAAGTGCTTTGCCTATGTGACTAACACAGCCTGTGACCGGCATAACTTCATTCTGGACTTTGAGGTTGGGGCCGGAAATAGTCACGACAGCACCCTGTTTGATAGAGTGTATGACAAGCTAATCGGTCAATTTCCAGAGATCAAAGTAGTGGCTGTAGATGCAGGATATAAAACGCCGTGGATCATGAAGCAGGTAATAGATAGTGAAAGGATTCCGGCCGTGCCGTATAAGCGGCCAATGACGAAAGAAGGATTCTTTAAGAAATACGAATATGTGTATGATGAATATTATGATTGCATAGTGTGTCCTGGCAATCAGGTACTGTCATACAGTACAACGAACCGGGAGGGATACCAGGAATTTAAAAGTGATCCCAAGTACTGTAAAGACTGTCGGTATTTATCGCAATGTACCCAAAGCCAGTTACACCAAAAACTCGTCACACGTCATGTATGGGAGAACTACATAGAAATAGCCGAAGACTATCGGCATATGCCAGTCTATCGAGATATCTATAAACTGAGAAGTCAAACGATTGAGCGGGTATTTGCGGATGCAAAGGAAAAACATGCAATGAGATATACACAATTGCGGGGTCTGCAAAAAGTAAAGATGCAGGTAACCCTTATTTTTGCCTGCATGAATTTAAAGAAGCTAGCCACCTGGAAACGGAGAACGGGGCTATTAGCTCCTTTGTTTGCCGATTTTTGGCTCGGAAAACTTGCTTTTTTATCTCCTTGTTTCCACTCATTGACAAAAGGCACCTTACGCTTTGCGTAAAGTGCCTTTTTGTCTACGGTCTGAAAGCACTCACAAAGTGAGTGCTTTGTTCTAACCAGCAACTTCCTAATCTCCCGGGCCGTTTCCAACCAAGTACCTTCGGCGTTTGTGGGCTTAACTTCTGTGTTCGGTATGGGAACAGGTGGAACCCCACAGCTATCGTCACTGGATTTTAGGTGAACATCTCGTTAGAGTATGTTCCCTGAAAACTTCACAGAAGAAAGATTTGCGCAATAGTAATTTACTGGTTGCCAGCTCGGAGTTACAACATACATTATGGATGTTATCGCTCCGCTCTAACTAAGCGACTCACACAACTTCCCGTTTCGCTCTCGCTCGCGGCAAGTTGGTTCGCTGCTTAAAAGTCAAGTCCTCGGCCTATTAGTACCAGTCCGCTCCATGGATCGCTCCACTTCCACTCCTGGCCTATCAACCTTGTCTTCTCCAAGGGGCCTTACTTCTTGCGAATGACAGACCTCATCTTAAGGCTGGTTTCACGCTTAGATGCTTTCAGCGTTTATCCTTTCCGGACGTAGCTACCCAGCTCTACCCCTGGCGGGATAACTGGTACACCATGGGTCCGTCCACTCCGGTCCTCTCGTACTAGGAGCAGTTCCCTTCAAGTCTCTTACGCCCGCGATGGATAGGGACCGAACTGTCTCACGACGTTCTGAACCCAGCTCACGTACCACTTTAATGGGCGAACAGCCCAACCCTTGGGACCTACTTCAGCCCCAGGATGTGATGAGCCGACATCGAGGTGCCAAACCTCCCCGTCGATATGGACTCTTGGGAGAGATTAGCCTGTTATCCCCAGGGTAGCTTTTATCCGTTGAGCGATGGCCCTTCCACTCGGTACCACCGGATCACTAAGCCCGACTTTCGTCCCTGCTCGACTTGTCTGTCTCGCAGTCAAGCTCCCTTCTGCCTTTACACTCTTCGCGCGATTTCCATCCGCGCTGAGGGAACCTTTGGGCGCCTCCGTTACTCTTTCGGAGGCGACCGCCCCAGTCAAACTGCCCGCCTGACACTGTCCTCAGTTTCGTTACTCCTTGAGTTAGAACTCCAGTAAATAAAGGGTGGTATCCCAACATTGACTCCAATGAGACTTGCGTCCCATCTTCCTAGTCTCCCACCTATCCTGTACATCATTTACCAAAACTCAATGTCAGGTTGCAGTAAAGCTCCATGGGGTCTTTCTGTCCAGTCGCGGGTAACCTGCATCTTCACAGGTATTTCAATTTCACCGGGTCCCTCGTTGAGACAGTGCCCAAGTCGTTACACCTTTCGTGCGGGTCGGAACTTACCCGACAAGGAATTTCGCTACCTTAGGACCGTTATAGTTACGGCCGCCGTTTACCGGGGCTTCAATTCAAACCTTCGCTTGCGCTAAGCTCTCCTCTTAACCTTCCGGCACCGGGCAGGTGTCAGCACCTATACGTCAGCTTTCGCTTTAGCAGGCACCTGTGTTTGTGGTAAACAGTCGCTTGGGCCTCTTTTTTGCAACTCATTCCCGCTTCGACCGCTTCTGGTCTACACGGTTTACAAGCTCCCCTTTTCCCGAAGTTACGGGGACATTTTGCCGAGTTCCTTAACGAGGGTTCTCCCGCGCACCTTAGGATTCTCTCCCCGCCTACCTGTGTCGGTTTACGGTACGGGCACCTAGTCTCTCACTAGAAGCTTTTCTTGACAGTCTGGGATCAGCAATTTCGCCATTATCTCTAACAGCTACCCGTCACTCCTCAGGCTTTACGCATCACGGATTTGCCTGTGATGCACCCTACAAGCTTAGACGCGAATTTCCATCCTCGCGCTTGCCTGCCCTCCTGTGTCACTCCTTCGCTCAAACGATCCTAGGTGGTACTGGAATATTTACCAGTTGTCCATCGCCTACGCTTTTTGCCTCGGCTTAGGGCCCGACTGACTCTGAGCGGACGATCCTTCCTCAGAAATCCTTAGGCTTTCGGTGGACAAGATTCTCACTTGTCTTTTCGCTACTCATACCGGCATTCTCACTTCTATACTCTCCAGCACTCCTTACGGTATACCTTCTCTGGGTATAGAACGCTCCCCTACCCATGTCCTTCGACATGCCATAGCTTCGGTTCCGTACTTTAGCCCCGGACATCTTCGGCGCAGCGACACTCGACCAGTGAGCTATTACGCACTCTTTTAATGGTGGCTGCTTCTAAGCCAACATCCTGGTTGTTTTTGTATCTCCACATCCTTTGCCACTTAGTACGGCATTGGGGACCTTAGCTGATGGTCTGGGCTGTTTCCCTCTTGACCACGGGTCTTATCACTCGTAGTCTGACTCCCAGGATTCCACTACAGGCATTCGTAGTTTGACAAGGTTCAGTAACCCATTAGGCCCCTAGCCCTATCAGTGCTCTACCGCCTGTACTTACTTCCTGAGGCTAGCCCTAAAGCTATTTCGGGGAGAACCAGCTATCTCCGCGTTCGATTGGCATTTCACCCCTATCCACAACTCATCCCAAAGCTTTTCAACGCTCACGGGTTCGGTCCTCCACGCATTTTTACCTGCGCTTCAACCTGGCCATGGATAGATCACTGCGGTTTCGGGTCTACACTATCCAACTTTCGCCCTTTTTAGACTCGCTTTCGCTTCGGCTCCGTGTCTTCCACTTAACCTTGCTGGATATTGTAACTCGCCGGTTCATTCTTCAATAGGCACGCCGTCAGCCTCCTACGGGCCTTCGACTGCTTGTAGGCATACGGTTTCAGGTTCTTTTTCACTCCCCTCCCGGGGTGCTTTTCACCTTTCCCTCACGGTACTATGCGCTATCGGTCGCCTCGAGTATTTTGCCTTGGAGGGTGGTCCCCCCTGCTTCCCACAGGGTTCCTCGTGTCCCGTGGTACTCTGGATTCCGGCCATTTCGCTCTGCCTTTCGCTTACAGGGCTGTTACCTTCTGCGGCCTACCTTTCCAGGTAGTTCGGCTAGGCCTGACGAAACTTCCGCCGGTCCTCAACCCCCGGGTCGACATTCGACATTCGACGTACGACTTTAGACTTTCGTAAGGGATTCGTAAAACTATCGTTTTACTCTTCCAAAATCCAGTGTCGAAAGTCGAATGTCGATCCGGGTTTGGGCTCTTCCCCGTTCGCTCGCCGCTACTTGGGGAATCTCGTTTGATTACTTTTCCTCCGGGTACTTAGATGTTTCAGTTCCCCGGCTTACCTCCCGACTTACGCCGGGTAATGGTGCATGACCACCACTGGGTTCCCCCATTCGGATATTCATGGATCAGGGCCTGCTTGCGGCTCCCCATGACTTTTCGCAGCTTACCGCGTCCTTCTTCGGCTCTTGGCGCCTAGGCATCCACCGTATGCCCTTACTAACTTGACTTCTAGCTCCGACTGTCTATAAGCCGCCATCTGCGTTGTTGCTCCTCAACCCGATTGTTTGCGTACGCGAGTACGCGGCACGGCTCGGGTTTCCGGGGCGCCTAGCATATGGCACCTTCTAGCCAGTCTCCGCCTCAACTTAAACTTTGCTTGTGACTAAGGTTAAGTCATTTTTTAAAAATCCTAATTGCGCTTCGTTAAGTTACTTCACATATTTGCATATGAGAGGTACTTTTACTTTGCTTTCTTCTGTGCAGTTTTCAAAGAACATATTAAACTGATGAACACAACTGTGTTCATCAAAACCAGCAACTTCCTAATCTCCCGGGCCGTTTCCAGCCAAGTACCTTCGGCGTTTGTGGGCTTAACTGCTGTGTTCGGTATGGGAACAGGTGGAACCCCACAGCTATCGTCACTGGATCTATGGTGGAGACGAGCGGGATCGAACCGCTGACCCCCTGCTTGCAAGGCAGGTGCTCTCCCAGCTGAGCTACGCCCCCATATCAGATGTTAGATGTTGGATTTAGCAAGGTTTTTTACTCCAATGTCCAAAGTCTACTATCCAATATCTAAAATGGTGGGCCTAAGTGGACTTGAACCACTGACCTCACGCTTATCAGGCGTGCGCTCTAACCAGCTGAGCTATAGGCCCATTGAGGATATTGCATTCCCTCAAAACCAAACAATGTAAATGGATTTACTACAGCCACCGCATATGGTGCGTCTAGTATTTCCTGCATCTGCCAAATGTACCGACCTGGAATAGAGCTCGCTTAGTTATATGATGTTCTTCGCTTGCGCTCAGAACTAAGCGATTCACACCAATCAGACTTCGCCTCGCGGCTCGCCTTCTTGGGTTCTCTGCTTATCGCTTGCGCTCAGAACTAAGCGATTCACTCAGGTTTCCGCGTCGCTTTCGCTCCTAAAAACCTGGTTCTCTGCTTATCCCTAGAAAGGAGGTGATCCAGCCGCACCTTCCGATACGGCTACCTTGTTACGACTTCACCCCAATCATCGGCCCCACCTTCGACGGCTAGTTCCTTTTCTGGTTACCCCACCGGCTTCGGGTGTGACTGACTTTCGTGGTGTGACGGGCGGTGTGTACAAGGCCCGGGAACGTATTCACCGCAGTATGCTGACCTGCGATTACTAGCGATTCCGACTTCACGGAGGCGAGTTGCAGCCTCCGATCCGAACTGAGAGCTTGTTTCTGCGTTTCGCTTGCCTTCGCAGGTTTGCTTCGCTTTGTTTAAGCCCATTGTAGTACGTGTGTAGCCCAGGACATTAGGGGCATGATGACTTGACGTCATCCCCGCCTTCCTCCGCATTCTCTGCGGCAGTCTCCCTTGAGTTCCCGCCTTTACGCGCTGGCAACAAAGGATAAGGGTTGCGCTCGTTGCGGGACTTAACCCAACATCTCACGACACGAGCTGACGACAGCCATGCACCACCTGTTTTCGCGTTACCCGAAGGTAAGGGATCTATCTCTAGACCTTTCGCTCAATGTCAAGCCCTGGTAAGGTTCTTCGCGTTGCGTCGAATTAAACCACATACTCCACCGCTTGTGCGGGCCCCCGTCAATTCCTTTGAGTTTCAACCTTGCGGCCGTACTCCCCAGGCGGGGTACTTATTGCGTTAACTCCGGCACAGAAGGGGTCGATACCCTCTACACCTAGTACCCATCGTTTACGGCCAGGACTACCGGGGTATCTAATCCCGTTCGCTCCCCTGGCTTTCGCGCCTCAGTGTCAGACACAGTCCAGAAAGTCGCCTTCGCCACTGGTGTTCCTCCCAATCTCTACGCATTTCACCGCTACACTGGGAATTCCACTTTCCTCTCCTGCACTCAAGCCTGTCAGTTTCCTGCGCCCATACGAAGTTGAGCTTCGCACTTAGACACACGACTTACCAGGCCACCTACACGCCCTTTACGCCCAATAATTCCGGACAACGCTTGCCACCTACGTATTACCGCGGCTGCTGGCACGTAGTTAGCCGTGGCTTCCTCCTTTGGTACCGTCATTACCCTATATTGTTTACATAGGATACGTTCGTCCCAAACGACAGAGCTTTACGACCCGAAGGCCTTCTTCACTCACGCGGCGTTGCTCCGTCAGACTTTCGTCCATTGCGGAAGATTCCCCACTGCTGCCTCCCGTAGGAGTCTGGGCCGTGTCTCAGTCCCAGTGTGGCCGTTCATCCTCTCAGACCGGCTACTGATCGTCGCCTTGGTGAGCCGTTACCTCACCAACCAGCTAATCAGACGCAGACCCATCTCTCAACGGTAGCTTATATATAGAGGCCACCTTTCTTATCTCAGTCATGCAACTAAGATACCACATTCGGTATTAGCACCACTTTCGCGGTGTTGTCCCCAATTCAGAGGCAGGTTGTCTACGCGTTACTCACCCGTTCGCCACTAAGTAGCTATTGCTAACTACTCCGTTCGACTTGCATGTGTTAGGCACGCCGCCAGCGTTCGTCCTGAGCCAGGATCAAACTCTCCAATAAAGTTCATAGTCTTGCGACTATATATATTGAAGCCGTTTTATCGGCTCAATTCAATCAAATTTGTTGTTGGTTGTGCTGCATGGCAGCACACCGCACATCTGGCTTTTATGATGCATTTCTTTACATTGTTCAGTTTTCAGGGAACGACGCGCACGGATGCGCTAGGATCACGGGCGTATCATGGACGATACGCTCTGCCCGGGACCGACGCGCATGGATGCGCTAGGATCACAGGCGTATCAGGACGATACGCTTTGCCCGGGACCGACGCGCATGGATGCGCTAGGATGCTGTTGTTGTCGCTTGTCATTGCTAATGCGACAGCTTTTATATATTATCACATCAATACTGTTGTGTCAATATATTTTTTTGTAATTTTAAACCGCAAGTTTTGCGACTTCTATATGGTATCATATATCAAATTCACTGTCAATATGTTTTAGCCATATTCATAAAGTCGCAAATGAATGAAATCGGTTCATCACAACTATTTTAAGCTTGTCAATAAAAAACATACTGGCCGGATTAAATCCGGCCAGTATTCAACACCTTATTCACGGTGCCGCATATGCGGAAACAGGATTACATCCCGGATTGAATAGGAATCGGTTAAAAACATAACTAAACGGTCAATACCAATGCCTAAACCACCTGTTGGCGGCAAACCATACTCTAGCGCATTGATGTAGTCCTCATCCATCATATGCGCTTCATCGTCACCAGCCAGCCGCTGCTTTAATTGATCGGCAAAACGTCCATGCTGGTCAATCGGATCATTTAATTCCGAAAATCCATTGGCAATTTCACGGGCAAATATAAACGCTTCAAAGCGATCTGTGATTTCAGGATTATCTTTATTACGTTTAGCCAGTGGCGATATTTCTGTAGGATGTCCAATAATAAAGGTGGGCTGAATCAGATGTTGCTCACACACTTCCTCAAACACGTTATTTAAAATACCACCTATACCGTGTTTTTGTTCATATTTGACGCCCAGCTTATCCGCTGCCGTCCGGGCCTCAGCTAAAGTCTTAATTTCATTAAAATCCACACCGGCATATTTTTTTACAGCCTCAGGCATTGTCATCCGGTTCCACGGCGGTGTAAGATCAATTTCCTGCCCCTGATAGGTTATTTTGGTTGTGCCAAGAACAGACTGGGCTACACCGGCTACGACTTCTTCTGTCAGCTTCATTATATCCTGATAATCGGCAAAAGCCTGATAGAGTTCAACCATTGTAAATTCCGGATTGTGTTTGATAGAAATGCCTTCATTCCTAAAGACCCGGCCAAGCTCATATACTTTTTCAAAACCGCCAACAATCAGCCGCTTGAGGTATAGCTCCGGCGCAATACGCATAAACAATTTCATGTCAAGGGCATTGTGATGGGTAATGAACGGGCGTGCTGCCGCCCCCCCCGCAATCGGATGCATCATCGGGGTTTCTACTTCCAGGAAATCCCGTTCATCGAGTAGTTGACGGAAAGCTTTGATGATCTTGCTGCGTATAACAAAGTTATTGCGCACATCAGGGCTGACGATTAAATCCAGATAGCGCTGCCGATAGCGCATTTCCACGTCTTTAAGCCCATGCCACTTTTCCGGTAATGGCCGGAGAGATTTGGACAAAAACTCAAAATTATTGGCTTTAACACTGATTTCGCCTTTTTGTGTTGTAAATACTACGCCCTCAATCCCCACAATATCGCCGATATCGAGCAGGCGAAACTGTTCATAAGCCATTTCTCCCATAACATCCTGACGGAAATAAACTTGGATCCGGCCGGACATATCCATTACATGGCCAAAGCTGGCTTTACCATGCCCGCGGACAGCCATAAGCCGGCCGGCTATTCGCACAGTTTGTCCTTCTAATTCGGCATAATTATTGATAATCGTCTGAGCGTGGTGTGTAAATTTATACTTACGGCCAAAGGGCTCAATGCCTTGCGCAGCAATTTTATCCATTTTTTCCCGCCGGACCTTCATAAGTACATTTAGCTCTTCTGCTGTTTGTTCTTTATCGAGTATTACTCCTGATTCTGGCATGTACATTCTCCCCTGTCTCACTTTTATCAAAATTAATGCTGGCGCCTGATCTCCATAATTTCATATTTTAATATGCCGGCCGGAACATTTACTTCCACAATGCTGCCAACTTTCTGTCCAAGTATAGCCTGGCCCACGGGCGACTCATTGGAGATTTTAGATTCCGCAGGATCCGCTTCAGCCGAACCGACAATAGTGTATTCAAGCTCATCATCAAATTCAAGGTCTTTCAGTTTAACAGTAGAGCCCAGGGCCACAATGTCTGTACCAACTTCGCCTTCATCAATGACTTTGGCGTTACGCAGGATTTTTTCCAGCGTCAGAATTTCCCCTTCAATAAAGGCTTGCTCATTTTTTGCATCTTCATACTCTGAATTTTCGCTGATGTCGCCAAATTCGATCGCTTGCTTAATACGTTCCGCAACCTCACGGCGGCGGACTGATTTTAAATGATCAAGCTTATGTTCAATTTTTTTCAGTCCGTCTATTGTCAGCATAACGTCTTTTTCCATGATGTCATTCTCCTCTTTATTATTAAATATTCGGCAAACGTCTTTGCAAATATTCTAAATATACTTTGTAGATAGTGTATTCGCTTCGCCTGAAAAATTGCCTCCTGTCCGGAAAAATTACAGAAACACATGGCTTAGGCAATATAAATAGTGTCAAGTAGAAACTTGACACTGTGGAAGGTAAGAGGCAACCTGCGATTAGGAAGGTCATCCTCTATTTTTCATTATTATAGGCATAAATAGATCATTTGTCAATATTTTCTAGAGTACTCCTTTTTGCATCTGACTGATTTGAACAGATGCGTTGTTTCTAATCACTTCCAGTTCCTGAGAGGTAATGGCCCGTTCAAAACTGCGAAAGCCAGCTAGCTTAAAACCATGCTTGGCAGCCAGTTTATCAATTGTTTCAACCTGCTTTACGGTTAAATCCCGGCCAAGCGTAAAGTTCTCATACCGCCCTTCAAGCGCTAAGATCATAGTTTCGGCCATACAGGCATAAGCTGTTTTCGGTGGAAATCCAAAATTCAGGCCAAAATTAACATCACCGGGAATTTCGACAACGCCACCCTCAATAACCAAGACATCATTGCGCGTTTCAGCTACCCGGCGCGAGACATTACGCGGTCTGGCAACGTCACAGACTATTGCACCTGGTCTTAAATCCTCAGGCTCAATGATACTGTCAATCGCACTGGTTACAGCAACAACAACATCAGCATTGCGAATAGCAAGTTTAGTATTTGCCGTAACCCGCACCGCTAATCCTGATGTCTTAAAAATTTGTCTGGCAATTTTTTCTAATTTAATTTCATCCCTGGCAGCCAAGGTCAAGTAACGCACCTCACGGGCTAAAATCTGAGCGCAGGCTGCGCCAATAGCACCAGACGCCCCCAAAATCAACACATTAGCCCGCTCCAGGTCTATACCCATCACTTTGGCAGCTTGTCTGGTTCCTGCCAGCGCAGTAGCTACCGTATAACTATTACCGGTAGTCACGGCAATCTTTAAGTTCTTGGCCACAGTTATGCCGGCATCGCCGACAATGGAGGTAAAAGCACCGAGGCCAACGATTTTAGCCCCCATTTTTTCTGCCACTTTACCAGCCTTAATAATTTTCTGAGTCACATATTTTTCCGGCATCGCAAGCATCTGCCGGGATGTGAGCGGGCAGCCGACAAACCAGCCTTCGGCCGTATTATGTCCTGAATCAATGCCGCTAATATGCGAAACCTTAAACGGCGGTATGTATTTAATAATCCCTTCCACTAATCCGTCCGGCCAACTCTTGGCAAAAGCAAATTTGCGGCTAAAATCTTTGGCTTCCAGCGGATGAACAACAAAAGCAAATTTTTGCAAATACCGCACCTCCCTTATCTGAGTGTTTTGACTCGGGGTTTAATGCCGGCCTGTTCAATGAGACAGGTATAATCTCCGGCGGTTAGCTGCTCGGGCCGTTTACCTGATAAAGCCGTCAGTACCCCCTCTAAAATATTGGTACCAAAAGAACGTCCCCCCATTTCCGGGGTAGTAGTTACCAGTGTACTAACACCACGTTGCTGTAACAACACCTCATCATCCTTAGTAACCGTATTGGTAATTACAAGTTTATTGTTCATATTCTCCGGCATATAACGCCTGATAAAGTGAAAGTCGCCGGCAATAATTGCCGCCTTATGGAAATAAGACGCAAACCGGGGCCTTCCCTGGGTCTGCTTGTCACCAGTGGGATAAAAGAAACTGACCGGAAGTCTGGTGATAACAGGGGCAACAACAGTCGCCAATCGCGATAAGCCCGGAAGTGTACGAATAGGTATTGGCACTCCCAAGCCAAACATTAAATCACCAAAAACCGTCCGGCTGCCGGCGCCCACCAGGGCCTCAGCCAGGCCAAACCGGTCGACAGCGCAAACGATCAAAGCGTCCTTATCCTTAAAATTCAGTTCATATTGGTCTTCAAGGTAAGAAACAACCTGACGCTCCAGCGTGTTCTTAATTGCACTGCCATCGACTACCGGCGTTTTTCTGGCGTTAGCTGCCAGCGCTGCGGCTTCCCGAAATGTGTACCGTCTACTGCCGGCATATATATATATATCGGTACCGCCAAGGCCGATAGCGTCCACCTGCCCATCCAGTTCGCGGATCAACTGGGCTGCTGCCTGTTTGTTACCATCTGTACCTATTCTCTTTATCAAAAATTCCTGGCCGCCGAATACAACGGATGTAGTTCCGTTGCGTTGCGATGAACCAAGACTAATACTCACTACTTGTTTCATCTATGATCCTCCCGGTTAAAACCGAAGCTGCCTGATGAGAGCACGAATATCCTCCGGATTGACATATTTATCTTCAGCAATCGGAGATTCACCAATTTGCACCCCGATCACCACTTTATCCAGTATAGTCTCAATTAATTTAATCCTCATATTTGAACCGATAATAATAACTATATCATATTTCCGGACGGTTCCCACAATCTCCATAATTGTATTAAACAGTTCTACCCCGCTTTTGGTTTGAACAAAATCCCAGCGCTCCTGTTCAGATAAAACAAGGCAGAAATCAATACCCTCCTGCCGGGCTACAGCATATATCTCCTGACAGTTCTGCAATGGGAAGCCAATAAGTGCTACACGACCGCCCTTGCGAATCTCGCCGATTGTCTCAAGCCTGGAGACAAAAGTGCGATCAACACCCAGACGCCCGGCAACTTCCTGCTGTGATAAACCATCGCGGCGCAAATCCAGAATGCGATCAACGGTCTGATGTATTTTCTGGCGGTTGACTATCTTGTCGCCAATGCGTAACAACACAGCTTGTTCATCTCCTAGTTAATATATGTGCACAAGGTTGTGTACATACATATTCTAGCATTTTTTTTGTATTTTAACAAGTTTTCCCATATCATAGCGTAATAAAAATTACCGCTACCCCCATGGCGCAAAAGGGAAGCGGCTAATCACTTTTTTATAGGTTTCAAGCTTTAATACAGTGTCGTCATGAGCCATGCCCTTTTTTAAGCCTTGCAGGACACGGACGCCTTGCTGCATTGTAATCCCCATATCGCCCGTGAGTTGCGACATTGTGGCCCGGCGGGCTTTAGCCAGCGATTCATCCAGGGACTTTCCCGCCTGGATGTTGCCAACAAACTCCTGGGCCAGATAAAATTGCGCCAAATTAGTCATTGGGTTGCCGCAGGCACCACTGGCAGTCAATCCCAGCGCTTCCGGCAATGTGTGTTTAATACTAAATTCAACAGATTTTTTCAGCTCGCTGGTTTCCCGGCTCATGGCTTCCACCAGCGTGCGGGCTGTACATAAACCATACATCGTTAAGGCCCTGATAATAGAGTGCTCAATTGTATGAGCCTGCTCCGGTTCGACCAGTCCGCCTAAATTAGCTGTTACACGCACTTCCTGGCCGGTTTCAAGATCAGTGCCGTAAACAGTTACCGGAATGTCACTTTTATCACGAAATTCGGTATATCCACCTTGAGGGGACCAACCGGCCCCGGAAATGGAAGGATATTCTTTACGCATTTTTTTGAGATTGATATATTCAATATCGGTGGAATAAATATAGCTGCCGGCAGTGCGCAGGGTATACCAGCGGGCATGGCCCCGCCCTTCCAATTTAGCCATAAGTACAGGTATTTCATTGCCGGTATCATCGGCAGCAATTTCATTCCAGATATTTACGATCCGGACAACTACGCCAATCGGATACAGGCCTTGTTCCTCAATAAGCCATGGACAAATAAAAATTTCCCGGCCTACCCCGACATCCAAAAGCAATTGTCCGCCGTTTTCCATGATAAACATTCCTGTAATTGTTCCGCCCTCCGGCCTGGGCAAGATGCCGTTGGCGACGGGCATAATGAGCATATCCATCCTTACCCCCTGCGGAAACTGCTTAGAAACGCCTATCTGCGTTGTTGCTCCTGCGGGCGTTCCCTCCGACGTACTTCCCAGTACGACTGCGGTCACGTCCTCGTCGCGCCTAGCAGCTGGACATTTCTAAGCAGTTTCCGGCTTGTGCATATTGACAAATTTAAATTATAGCATCACGATAATTTTCCATGATCTGTATAAAATCTTCTCTGGTGGAGGCCTGGTTGAATTTGAGTCTGAGTTCCGCTGAGCTGGGCAGGCCCTTGGTATACCAGGCGGCATGGCTGCGCATTTCCCGGATACCGGTGTATTCGCCTTTATGGCCCACCAGCAGGTCAAGATGCCTGAGCAGCATATCAATTCGTTCCCCAAGTGTAGGTAGCGGCAAAATCTGACCGGTAGCCAGATAATGGGCGACCTGACGGAAGATCCAGGGATTTCCCTGTGCCCCCCGCCCTATCATTATGCCATCACAGCCGGTTTCAGTCAACATTCGCTCCGCATCCTGCGGGGTGCGAATATCGCCATTGCCAATAACGGGAATGGCAACAGCCTGCTTTACCGCTCTGATAATCGACCAGTCAGCCTGCCCGGCATAAAATTGTTCGCGAGTACGGCCATGGACACTCACCGCCGCTGCCCCGGCCTGTTCGGCCAGTCTGGCAATTTGTACGGCATTGACACAAGTTTCATCCCAGCCTTTGCGAAACTTGACAGTAACCGGTATACCACCGGCAGCCTCAACAACGGCCCCAATAATGCGACAGGCCAGGCCGGGGGCTCGCATCAGTGCTGCCCCCTCACCATTTTTCACAATTTTAGGGGTTGGACAGCCCATATTAATATCAATTATATTGGCGCCGGCGGCAGCAACAATACGCGCCGCTTTAGCCATACTTTCCGGTTCAGAGCCAAATATCTGCAATGCCACCGGCCGCTCCCGCGCCTCAATCGCCAACAGTTTCTTGGTATGTGTATTCTCATATATAAGACCCTTATCGCTTACCATCTCTGAATACACCAGACCGCAGCCCATTTCCTTGGCCAGCAGGCGAAACGGCAGGTCGGTAACACCGGCCATAGGGGCTAAAATCACCGGATTGGCAAGTTCAATGTGACCAATGCGCATAAGTGCCACCTCCTTCACCAGTCTCAAAAGGCGGCCTAGTACAGGCCGCCTTGCGGGCTAAATCACCGGTTGCGCTCATAGATAAGCCTTAGTCCCTCCAAAGTCAGAAAGGTATCTACCTTATCAATGGTACGAGACTCCTGCGCGATTAAGTTAGCCAGCCCCCCGGTAGCAATGACGGTTACCTGTTGTCCCATCTCCTCTCGCATACGGCGGACAATTTCATCTACCTGACCAACAAACCCGTAGATTATACCTGATTGCATACTGCTTATGGTGTTGCGGCAGATTACGGTTTTGGGTTTAATTAGTTCAATCCGTGGTAATTTAGCCGCCCGTTGAAACAACGCTTCGGTTGAGATACCGATACCCGGAGCAATCGCGCCCCCTAGATAGTCGCCATTTTCCGCCAGTGCACAAAATGTAGTTGCCGTGCCGAAATCAACAACGATTAAGGGCCCACCGTACTGCACATAAGCGGCAATGGCATTTACAATCCGGTCAGCGCCGACTTCACGCGGATTTTCATATTTAATACAAATACCGGTCTTGATCCCAGGCCCAACAACAAGCGGCTCAACATTAAAATACCGCTGACACATCCTGGTCAAAGGCACAACCAGGGGCGGAACTACGGAAGAAATAATAATCGCTTCAATGTCTTCCATCTTTAGACCACGATAGGTAAACAGGTTATAAATAAGCATCCCGTACTCATCACCGGTCTTTTGCTTGTCTGTGGAAATACGCCAGTGATAATTAAGCTCCCGGCCTTCGTAAACCCCCAGAACGATGTTGCTGTTACCAACATCAACCACTAATAACATGAGTAAAAATCCCCCTATAGCTACAGGCCGTATTCTGTCAATTCTGAATGACCTCTAATACCTTGTCCGTTCTAAAACGGTAGAATAATGGCGAGGTTATTTTTCGCAAACCAAGGCGGAGAAAGGAGGCATACGGGACATATGCTGACTGACGACAACGATGGGTTGCGGAAAATAGGCCGGCAGTATTCACTGAATTAGGGCTGACATGGTATTAGGTTATCAATACTAGTTATTGTACCTTAAAAGCAGGGAAATTGTAAATATAAGACTGAATTGAGAAATTCCTGTCAGCTCAGCTGCTGCTTAATTGTAACAAGTCCACTTTTTAACAGCGCCCGGCGAACCCGTACCCCAATATATACAGCTATCGCAGCCTTAATTAAGTCGAACGGTAAAAAGGGCCATACGGCTAAATTAAGTGCTCTTTCCAGCGGCATGGCTTTGTGCAATACATATTGAAAGGACAGCATAAAGCCTGCCAAGCCAATTGTGTAAATGGCAGCCAGGCCTGCCAGAATGGCAATGGCAGTGTGTTTATATGTCAGTTCAAAGTGTTCCGCAACATATCCAACAATATACGTGCAGATAAAGTAGCCAAGAATATAGCCGCCGGTTGGGCCAATCAAAACTGCAGCCCCGGCTTTCCCCTGAGCAAACACCGGTAAACCAAACAGGCCAAGCAGCACCCATACGGCAACACTGGCCGGCCCCAAGCGCTTACCTAATATAATACCCGCCAGCAGCACAAACAGGACCTGCATTGTAATCGGCACCGGTCCCAGTGGAATCGAGACCTGGGCACTCACCGCAAGCAGGGCGGCGAATAGACTTGTAAGCGCCATATTTTTAGTATTCATAATTACCCTCCTTCTAACCAGCAATCATTCCGTAGGCGCAGCCGGGCGAATCGATACATCACCTGCCAGGACCCTTTCCAGCCCTTGAGCGGTTTTAATTAAAAGGGCACCATCAGCGTCAATATCAACAGCCCTACCGGTAAAGCTGCGGTCAATCCCCCGGACATCCACCTGCTGGCCCAGCGTGATTGACTGGCTCCGCCAATCAGCCAGCACTGACTCAAAGCCTGAAGTTTTAACAGAAGCATAAGTGCTCTCCAATTCAGCAAGAATGGCAGTCAGCAGCTTAAGTCTTGAAACCTGGTGCCCGGAAACAATAGCCAGCGAAGTGGCAGTGGCAGCAATTTCAGCCGGAAAATCCAGGGGCTCGATATTCACGTTAATCCCCATGCCGATTACAATATGGTTAATCGCATCCATCTCCGCACTCATTTCTGTAAGTATGCCCACTACCTTGCGGCCATTGCACAGGATATCGTTAGGCCATTTAATGCCGCAACCGGCACCGGTCACCGCATTAATAGTCCGGTTAACGGCAACAGCTGCCATTAAAGTGCATTTGGCAGCCTCCAGCGGGCTAAACGGCGGCCGCAGCACAACCGACAGCCAAATCCCTTTGCCGTACGGTGAAAACCAGCCTCGGGCCAGGCGGCCCCGCCCGCCGGCCTGAGCCTCGGCCACAACCACGGTCCCCTCGGGGCAGCCCTTGGCTGCCAGTTTTTTGGCCTCATTATTAGTTGAATCAGTCTCGCTAAAATAATAAATTTCCCGCCCCAAAATACTGCTGGTCAACTGGGCTTTAATCTCGGCCGGCAACAGCCTGTCTGTATTATGCCGCAACGCATAACCAAGCCGTGGATGAGCCTCAATATCATAGCCATCCTCTTTAAGGGCCCGGATATGTTTCCATACTGCGGTTCTCGAAACGGCTAAGGTCTGGGAAATATCTTCCCCCGATATATATTGTCCGGAATTATTTTTCAGCACCTCAAGTATCGCTGAGCGCAACATCATTCACCTCGGAAAGCATTATTGTTATCCTAATAATAAATCACTGGTTGACGATTGTCAATCTGACCGTTAGTGTCTTGGCCATGTTATATTTTAGTTTTAGGGCGAGACAAAATGGCAAAGGGCAAGTAAGCACCGACGACGCATACGGGAAAGGGTCTGCTAGGAGGGGCTGACGCCGCCATTGGTCATTTTGGCCGTCATCAAACGAAAAAGATAATGTGGTCAAGACACTAAGCAGAATTCTTGCATTTACAACCAGAAGAGGAGTATGATAGCATTTCTATAGAATAACAATTAGACAACTTCATAGTTTCTACCCGCATAAACCTGTATTGGATCCAAAAATGACCTATTTTTATAGGATGTGAGGTGGCCTTTATGGAACAAATTAAGGTACTGGTGGCTGATGATGAGCCTAACATAACCGAAGTCCTGCAGCTTTATCTTGAGCAGGAGGGCTTTAAAGTATTTACTGCGGCTGATGGTCAGCAAGCAATGGCTATTGAAGAAGAATATTGCCCCGATTTGTTAATTCTTGATGTCATGCTGCCCAAGCGGTCCGGCTGGGAAATCTGTGAAGCCATTGAGCGCAATGTGCCTGTCATCTTTTTAACCGCCAAAAGTGGGGAAAACGACAAATTAACCGGCTTTTCCCTGGGCGCCGACGATTATATTACTAAACCCTTTAGCCCGCGGGAGGTTATGGCCCGTGTCAAGGCCGTGCTGCGGCGCAGCGGCCTGATTACGGAAACCGGTGCCCGCTTGGAATTCCCCGGGTTAAGCATTGATCAAGGGGCCCTGGCCGTGCATTCCGGCAATCAAAGCACAGCTTTGTCACCGAAGGAATTTGAATTGCTCATATTTTTGGCCCGCCATGCCAAAATGGCGTTTTCCCGTGACCAGCTCTTAATCAATGTCTGGGGTTATGATTTTGACGGAGCTGACCGCACAGTGGATGCCACCATAAAACGGCTGCGGCAAAAAATTGATAATCCTGATTTCAGCTACATCCATACCGTATGGGGCGTAGGCTATAAATTCGAGGTAACCAGCAAATGATGCGCTCTATTTTTGGCAAACTGCTGCTTTCCCATCTGGTAATCATCCTGGTAAGTATGCTGACGCTGGGATTATTAATGTCCTACCTGGTACGGGAGCATGTTGTGGAAAACAAACGACTCGATCTGCTGGCCAAAGGCAGTGCGGCAGCGGCGATAGTAACCCCGCTGCTGACGGACGGGCAGAAACCCTCGGACGCCCTGCTTGACGCCATGAGCGACATGGCTGGCGGCGATATCTGGATTATGGATAAAACCGGTCAGATTATTGCCGGTCAGCCGCCGGCCCGCTGGCAAAGCCGCCATCTCCAAAATCTGTCCGAATTTTGGAACCGGGCCGATTGGCAGGATGGCACCGGCAGCCAGAAAGTTCTCAAACCCCGCCGTCGCGGCGAGCCGGCCATCATTGCCGCCTTGCCGCTGCCGGCCCAGAATTCAGGCCAGCAGGCAGCCTTGTTTCTCTTCTCACCGGTTAAAGGTGCCACCCGTACCGCTCTGGCACTTGAACAACTGCTCCTTTATTCACTGGGAGCCGGTATTTTGGCGGCAGCCCTAATCGGACTGCTAATGGCCCGCAGCCTAACCCGCCCGCTTGCCGATATTAGCCGGGCAGCGGCCGCTTTTGCCGGTGGTGATTATCAAAGCCGGACCAGTGCGGTCCAGTCTGACGAGATCGGCCAGCTTGGCCGCACCTTTAACAGTATGGCGGCCGAACTGGCGCAAACAGAACAAAACCGCCGGGACTTTTTGTCCGATGTCTCCCATGAACTAAAAACACCGGTTGCCTCCATCCAGGCGCTAGCGGAAACCATGCTGGACGGACTGGCAAAAACACCGGAGCAGCGAAAACGCTATCTTACAAGCATTGTTGGCGAAACCAAACGCATTGGCCGGCTTGTTGGCGATTTGCTCGATTTATCGCAGCTTGAGTCCGGTGAACTGACTATTGTCCGCGAGCAGGTATCGCTTTCAGAACTAATCACTGCCCATACCGCCAAACTAACCCCCTTCCTTGAAGGGAAATCGCTAATATTGACGACAAACTTAACAGGAGCCAACCTGGTGGTGGTTGCTGACCCTGACCGCCTCGGCCAGGTGCTGGCCAATCTTTTGACAAATGCCATACGCCATGCCGATTTCGGTTCCGAAATAAGCATAACCGCCCAAACCCACCACCAGCAAACAATAATTGCTGTGAGCAATACGGGCCCGGGGATTCCGGCGGAGCATCTGCCGTTTATTTGGAAAAGATTCTACCGGGTTGATAAGTCCCGCTCCCGCCGCGATGGCGGCACAGGCTTAGGATTAGCAATTACCAAAAAACTGGTAACAGCTATGGGCGGTACTGTCAGTGCTGATAGTATACCGGGCAAGACTACTACTTTTACTATTACTTTACCGGCAAAATAAGAAAAACCGCTGCCGCGGTCCTTTGGCTTTGCACACGTCAGTTGATCTGGAATGCAAGGGCCGTGTCTTACTTTTGTCATCGCCACAAAAGTAAGCAAAAAGTCTAGGCCCGAAGCCTTCAAAAGCTGAAAAGCCGGGCGGTATTCCTAAAATCCGTAACTCGCTCCGCTCAAACAGTACGGATTTCTTAACGAATACCGCCCGGCTTTTCTCCTGCGAAACGCTTTTTCCGGCAAAGGGCCGGGGGATTACCGGGGGTGCGGGGGCACCGTCGCTGCTCAAGCTGGGCATTGACCTTAGTTCCCCTAATTTTATAAGGACTTTCAGCCTCTCAAACTTATACATTCTGATATATATAAAGTAAACACGGCTTGCGCCGAGCCTATGGCGAAAGGGGAAGCCGATGTTGCCTTATGCAGGGAAAGTTAACCTTTCTATCCTGAAAAATAGCATTTTTCATTCTTTGCTGGTGCCGTTGTAACGGCATGACTGTCTATCAGGATAAAAAAATCCATAAAAATCCAAATTGGATCATTTTGTCATATTTTTGTCATATTTTTCCGCTATCCTATATGTAGCAGCTTGACAGCTGATAACATAGAAAAAAATAAATAGCGGAGGGATTTTACATGTTTTCCAAAGTATCACGTAAAGCAATTGCCGCTTTTGTTATCGGGGCTTTTATGCTTGGCGGCATTGCCATTCCCCTGATCGCCCAGGCCGAAACAACCAAAGACCAGCCGGCCTACCATCAAAAATGCCGTAAACTTGATCCCGAAGAGGCGGCTAAACGTCTGTCATCAGACTTTGGGCTCGATGAGGCTCTCATCAGCAAATACCAACAAGAAGGCAGGGATAGCAAAGATTTGTACCACGCTGCCTTTTACGCCAAAGTCAGCGGCCAGTCGTTCGAGTCGGTTCTGGCTTTGAAAACAGAAACAAATACCTGGAAAGATGTTGCCGATACCCTGGGTATCGATAAAGAGAAAGCCAAAGCGGTTCGCCAGGAATTAGCTGCCAAACGCATCTCTCTCAAATACAGCCTGAATCAGGAAGACGTGCAGGACCTGTTCAACCAAGGCTATCACCACCGCGATATTGCGATGGCCGGCTTACTTGCCAAGGAAAGCAACCAGGACATTGCTCAAGTGATCGCTCTGAAAAAGGTTAATAACACCTGGCATGATGTTGCCGCCGAACTTGGCATTGACCTTAAAGCGCTAAAACAGGAAACAGGCCGGGACAAACATAAACCCCAGCCCTAAAACCATAAAAGCGGGAATGCTCACAGGTTCGCACTGCCAAAGGCTGCTCTCCTCCAGTCTTTTGTCAGGCGGGCACCTGCAGCACTCCCGCTGTTTATTTTTTCAACTGCTTATTAGCCATCCAACCGGGCGGCTACACCTGCTGTTAACTCATAAATATGCCTGGCCAGGTCATAGGGTAATGCCCCCGTACCACAGCTGGGTGTCCATATCATATTGTCCCTAAAGACAGCCGGATCAATGCCCCGTTCCGCCAACTCAGCGGCCTGCCCTTCAAACCGGTCAAGAATTGTCGCCGGTGTTTCCTGCCAGGCCTCCTCGGAGGTTGGTATCAACCCCCACGCCAGTTTGCCCCCTTGCTGCAGATAGCCGGCGAGTCCTTCGGCCTGCAGCGCCATGCCGGTAAAGTAATGGTATGCATCAAAGCTTATCATATCCAGTGGCAAGGCAAAAAGAACTGACCAGTCGATCGCGGCGCAGGTATGAACGCCCACCCGGACACCCTCCCGGTGCAGGGCGTTGATAAGAACGGTAAGGGCTGCTGCCGCGTCTGCCCTGGTTAGCGTTATATGGGTGGATGTGTCGATTAGAAATAAACCGGGATCGTCAATAAAGATCAGCACAGGGTAGCCGAGCGCCTTAAGGCGCCTGGCCTCAAGCACTGCCTGCACAGCCAGACATTTGACCAGTATGTCCCGCAGCGACTCATCATAAAAACAAGCTCGTCCCCGCTCATCCTTGATCTGCAGACCAACTGTCAGCGGCCCGCTGATATGGCCCTTTACGCCTTCCGCCCGGGGGAAATAGCGGTGAAAATGGCCGGTGAAAGCATCCAGCCCGGCAAACGCTTCCCCTGTCAGGGCAAAACTGCCGGCAGCACCGTCATTGCCATTCATAAACTGCATATATTGTTCAAAAAACTCAGCCGCTTTATCGGCCCAGCCAGGTGCCAGCCGGTCAAAAACCGGATCTTTAAGCGGGCTAACCGATAATACACCCAACTTAATCAGCGGCTGTACATACTGCACAACAAAACCCTGCTCAGGCATCTTAGCCGGCAATTGAGGCCAGTGAGGCCAGTAAGGCATTGCTGCGGCAATTACCGTAAGCGCAGTCTCCTCCTCCTGATAGGGTAGGCTCCCAATGCCGGTGGCCCGGTGCGGTTTTATCCAGCTCATATGTTTTTCCTCCCTGTAACTCCGGGAGCGGCCTCCCGGATTGTCATTATTCCCGGTTAAGCAGCACAGCGGCAATCATTGCCGTCAGCGGTATGGCACAAATCAGGCCGATGCTGCCGGTCAGCGCCCTGGCAAACTCAGTCACAATCAGATTTAGGTTAAGGATTTTCAGCATCGGCGCATTTTGCTGCGAGGCGATCAGCAGCATCAGCGGCAGCGCGCTGCCGGCATAGGCAAGGATCAATGTATTAGACATTGTCCCCATAATATCCCGTCCCACATTCATGCCCGCCCGCACCAGCTCCTTAAAGCGGATCGCCGGCTGTACGCTCTTGACTTCATATACAGCGGAGGCAATGGAAATGGTAACATCCATAACAGCTCCCAGCGCCCCAAAGACCATACCGGCGAACAGCACCCCCTGGAAATCAATATTAGCTAAGGTTGATGCTTTAAGCAACATGGCTTCCTCCGAATCAAGCCCTGTCAGATGCATAAGTTTTATCGACGCCATGGAAAGCAGCCCGGCTATTGCCACACCGCCGATTGTGCCCAGCACAGCGGCCAGCGTCTTTTTGGATAAGCCGCTGATGACAATTTGCGTAGCCATGGCAATCACTGCCGCCACGGCTAGGGTCAGCAGGGTCAGGCTGTATTGATGAGCAAGCACCTGACCGATGAAAAACTTAAAAATCAGCAGCACGGAAAAGGCAATAACAAATACGGACTTAGCGCCAATAAAGCCGCCGAATACAATCAGCGCCAGAACAAACAAGCCGCCTAAAACATATACGTAGTCAAAACGGTCAAAATCACTGACATAATAGCTGGTTTTCCCCAGGTCATGGGTAACGGCGACAATTACTTTATCCCCGGGGTTGACCTTTATCTCATACGCCGAATGGGTGGAGACAAAATTAAACGTATCAACAACCTTACCGGCTTCCGGTCCACTTGTCAGCCTGATACTGACAAGCTCGCCCTTCGCCAGCTGATACTGTTTCTGCATAGACTGACCCAGGGGGCCGACAAAGACCACTATCCCCTTTTCATAGGCAACCGGGGCTGGGGCCGGGGCTGCCTGCATAATACCGGTTGGCAATAACATTACCAGAATCAACAATAGCAGTTTTTTCAAACTAACCCTCCTGTCTAGCTATCTCCATATTAGCCCACCCAAGCGATTCTTTCAACTAAAAAACGGCTGACAGGCAATAAAAACACGGCAGGATAAATTCCTGCCGTGTTTAGTACACCAATTAATAGCGTGAATCCGGCAACCCAAAACTATATACAACCTTAGGCCCTGTGCCGTCGTCAGGCCCATTCTGGGCATTGACAGGCGCCATGATGTCAACAGGGGGTTGATTATCATCGCTATTTTCATCTTTTTCATTTATTTTGCCCTGGTTTAACAGCTGTGCAAGCTCCTCGCCTTCCAGGGTTTCCCGTTCTAACAGCGCAGTAGCTACCAGATGCAGCTTCTCAATATTGTCCTTCAGCATTCCTTCAGTTTTAGCGTAAGCGGCTTCAATCATCCGCCGGACTTCCTTGTCAATTGAGTAGGCTACCTCTTCACTGTAGTTGCGGTCCCGGGAGATATCCCGGCCCAGGAACACCTGCTGTTCCTGGCGGCGGCCAAAGGTAATCGGCCCCAGTGCCTCGCTCATACCATATTCTGTAATCATCTTGCGCGCCAGATCGGTGGCACGCTCCAGGTCATTCTGGGCACCGGTGCTGATTTCACCCAACACCACCGCCTCGGCAACCCGGCCGCCGAGCAGTGTGTTAAGCTGCTCCAACAGTTCGGTCCTGGTAGCATAGTACCGGTCTTCCTTCGGCAGCATCAGGGTATAACCGCCGGCCCGGCCGCGGGGAATAATGGATACTTTGTGTACAGGATCGGTATGGGTGAGCATCATGCCGACAAGCGCATGCCCGGCTTCATGATAGGCTGTGAGCTTTTTCTCTTTGTCGCTGATAACCTTGGATTTGCGCTCAGGTCCTGCGACCACCCGCTCAACGGCTTCTTCCAGCTCAGGCATTTCAATACGGCGTTTATTGCGCCGGGCAGCCAGCAACGCGGCCTCGTTGACCAGATTGCTCAAATCGGCACCGGTAAAACCCGGGGCCCGGCGTGCCAGCACATCAAGGTCCACTTCCTTGGCAACAGGTTTGCCTCTGGTGTGTACTTTCAAGATCTCCAGCCGGCCTTTTACATCAGGGCGGTCAACCACAATCTGGCGGTCAAACCGGCCGGGACGCAGCAAAGCCGGATCAAGAATGTCCGGACGGTTGGTGGCAGCAATAATAATGATCCCCTCATTGACACCAAAGCCATCCATTTCCACAAGCAGCTGATTTAATGTCTGCTCCCGCTCATCATGGCCGCCGCCAAGACCGGCTCCGCGCTGACGGCCGACAGCGTCAATTTCGTCAATAAATACAATGCAGGGAGCACTCTTCTTGGCCTGTTCAAACAGGTCCCGTACCCTTGATGCCCCGACACCAACAAACATCTCCACAAAGTCAGAGCCGCTGATACTGAAGAAAGGAACACCGGCTTCACCGGCTACCGCTCTTGCCAGTAACGTTTTACCTGTGCCAGGCGGCCCGAATAACAGCACACCTTTCGGGATGCGCGCCCCCAAATCATTAAACTTTTTGGGATGCTTCAGAAATTCGACAACTTCCTCCAATTCCTGCTTGGATTCATCCGCGCCGGCCACATCCGCAAACGTAACCTTGGTTTTCTCTTCCCCATGCAGCTTAGCCCGTGATTTGCCGAACGACATTACCCGGTTGCCGCCACCCTGGGTCTGCTGCATGATGAAAAACCACACACCAATGAGCAACAGCATTGGCAGAATAGAAGAAAAAATAGTCGTCCACCACGGGGGCTGAGGCGGCTGTTCTGCCTTGATATCCACGCCTTTTTCCCGCAGTTCATTGATCAGCGTGGGATCATTGGGAGCAATGGTGGCAAACTCCTGCCCGTCTTTCAGCTTACCGCGAATGGTATTGTCAACAATAGTCACCCGCTCAACCTTCTGTTCCTCTACCTGCTTCAGGAACTGAGTATAGCTGATTTCCTGCTTAGGGGTCGTCCGTGACGAATAATAGTCGATTATCGAAATTGCGATAATGATAATCAACAGGTAAAAACTTACATTCCGGAAAAACTTGTTCAACAAGTAGCCCTCCTCTCGCTGGACCACAAAAACGGCGTTAGAAACATGTTACCATTCATATCGCATAATTATAGCATACTAAGTAATAATTGACAATTACGGAAAAACATTTATCCTGCATAGGCTTCAGGCTTAAGCACCCCGATAAACGGAAGATTACGATATTTTTCGGCATAATCCAATCCATAGCCGATAACAAAGTAATCGGGAATTGTAAAACCATTGTAGGCAATTGGCACCTCCACCTTACGCCGCTCAGGCTTGTTTAGCAACGTACAGATTTTGATGCTGGCCGGTTTACGGGACCAAAGGTTTTCCATCAGGTAGTTTAAGGTCAGCCCGGAATCAATAATATCCTCGACAATCAGGATATGCTTATTTTCCACATCTTCATCCAGGTCTTTTAAAATCCTGACAACGCCGCTGGAGGAAGTCGCGGCCCCATAACTGGAAACAGCCATAAAATCGATAGCCACACTCAGCTTGACGGCCCGGGCCAGATCAGACATAAAGATAACCGCACCCCGCAGAATTCCAATCATCAATATTTCTTTGCCTGCATAATCAGCAGTGATCGCCTCGCCCATTTCCCTAATCCGGGCAGCAAGCTCTTCCTCACTAAGCAATATTTTCTCCACGTCATCCATCATATTATTACTCATATTCAAATTTCCTCCTGTTTAGTAATAGTAAGCTGCAAAATTTTTTTCGTATTGCCAGTGATGCGGCCATGTTCACTTTGGCGATAGCCGGCTATCCAGATAATTTCCTGCTGATCAGAAACAATGGGGATAGCGTCCCGCTGCGCTGCAGGCACCTTGCTATCAATAAAAAAATCTTTGATTTTCTTGCTGCCGTTAAGCCCGCGCGGCCGGAACCGGTCACCTGGCAGGCGGCCCCGGAGGGTAACCGGCAAACAGAGCTGTTCAAAATCAAAAACTGCCGTTGCCCGCCCGGCGGCGGACGGCGCAGAAACGATCTCGGCCATTACCGTCAAGCCATTTATCCTTGTTATGCCAGGAATCGCGAGTTCTATCGCAGCTTCCAGCCGGTGTTTCCCGGCCGTAAGACAGGCGGTCCCTACTTCCAGCGTTGTGTAGGTTCGCCTGGCAAAGAGCCCCCCCGGCAGTGTCAGCTGTGAACCGACGTCACCCCGTAAGGCCATAGTAATTAAATTTTCCACATGAATAAAGCTTATTCCTGTCAGGTTGCCACGTTTTTTCTCAATAACCTGCCGGATACAGGCGCGCTGCAGGGCCGGATGCAAACCGGCCAAAGCCTGGCTGTTAATGCTGGCCTTACCCTGGTCGTCACTAATTATTGTTCCCCATAGTTTGCCGGCTTCCTGACAAATATAATCATGTTCATCCCCGGCCAGCACGGCCAGGCGCCATAACGCCTCACGGATGGAGGGATTATACTCGGTTTCCAGCGCCGGCAGCAGGTTCAGTCTAACCCGGTTCCGTAAATATTCGGTTGTAAAATTAGAACTGTCCTGGCAGGGAGTCAAATGCTGGCTGCGGCAGTATTCTTCGATCTCCCGGCGGCTTACAGACAGCAGGGGCCTGATAATATCACCGCTTAGCGGGCGCATGCCCCGCAGTCCGCCGCTGCCGGCGCCGCGCAGCAGATTGATCAGTACCGTTTCCGCCTGGTCGTCCCGGTGATGGCCTGTGGCAATCCGCGCCCCGCCCCAGTCAGCAGCCACCTGACGCAGATATTGATACCGGAGTGTCCGCCCGGCTTCCTCGGCCGACAGTTTATTGGCCTGCTGATAGGCAGGAACATCAATTGTTGTTATATGACAGGTAAGCCCCAGTCCGGCAGAAAAATCCGCAACAAACTCTGCTTCCTGCGCGGCTTCGGGGCGAAACATATGGTTTATATGGGCTACTGCCAGGCAAAAGCCATATTCAGCCTGCAGCTGGTTAAGTATGTGCACAAGAGCCAGCGAGTCAGGGCCGCCCGAACAAGCCGCCAAAATCCGGCTCCCCGGTGCTAACAGCCGGTGACGGCTTGCCCAGGCCTTTATTTTATCAAGCATCCTCTATCCCCGGCTCCCTATTTGATATTCTGTACCCGAGCGTGTTAACCGATACAAAGTAGAACTTACAAAAATACCGAAAGCAATCGCGCCCCCCGTTAACAGGGTCAGCATGCCCATGGCTACCCCTTCGTCATACCGTCCCTCGACCATAAAACGCATGGCCGTGTAGGCTTCACGCCCCGGGACTAAAGGAATAAAGCCGGGAACAATAAAAATTGTTGCTGGCTTTTTCAGAATTCTGGCCAAAAGTTCAGCAAGCAAGCCAACAGCCATACTGCCAAGAAAATTGGCCATAATACTGTTTACCCCATTCAGAACCACTCCATACATAACGAGCCACCCCACCACCCCGGTAGCACTTGCATACCCCAGAAGCTGGCGGGGAATGCGGTACAGGACACCAATCGCAGTGCCCATCGCCAAAACCGCAATCACCTTAACAATAAACATATATCACCCCAATCAATATGTGCTGACGGCCAAAATGATTACAACCCCCATGGATACTGCCACAGCAGTCAACGCGGCATCAAGGCCGCGGGACAACCCGCTTAGCAGGTCACCGGCAATAACATCCCGGATCGCGTTGGTTATGGCCACTCCCGGCACTAGCGGCATGATTCCCCCCACAACCACATTGTCCGGCCGGAGCTCCGGCCACATATGGCTGAACAACATCCCCACCATCGCCGCTGTCATGCCGCCGAAGAATTCAAAAGTAAACTTAACACCATGCAGACGGGAAATAACATGAGCAATATACCGGACAATCAGCGCGGTGCAAAAAGCAGCCAGGCTCTCGGCTACGCCGGCATTCAGGAGAATGGCTGCCGCCCCGCCCACTGTCCCGGAGGCCAGCATGGAGGGAACAAGGGAAAAGCCGGTTCGTTCTCTGGCAATGCGCTCAAGATGGGCATAGGCTTGCTGATAATCGATCCGCCTGCCTGCCAGCCGCCAGGATAATTCATTTACTTTGGCAATACGGTCAAGGTTAATTGTCCGGTCATGCACCCGGCGCATGACCGTGCTGGTCCGCCCTGCCGTATCAGTGACAGTAACAAACACACCGGTAGGGATGACAAAACTCTCCACCTTCGCGGCCCCTAATGACCGGGCAATATGAAACATAGTTTCCTCCACCCGGCTGGTTTCAGCCCCATTCTTCAGCATAATCTCCCCGGCCAGAATTGTTATGTCGATTATCTGCTCTAACAGGATTTGCATATTTTCCCCCGCCGCTGCCTGTTTTAGTTGTCAATTCGCGCCTGTCGGAATAATTTCCTGCCATAAATTAGGCATTATGGTAGTCTTTCCGGTAGCGGCATAAAATAAACGGAGCAAACGGAGTCATGGTTTTGTCTGACTCTGTTTGCTCCAGCCGCTACTGCACAGTCTCCGGCCGCTCAGCCACCCTGGCTACCAGCACCGCCATATCATCTTTAGCCACACCGCCTGCCAGGTCGATTGCCTGTTTCAACAATCTCTCGGCAATATCCTGCGGCCGCTCGCTCCCTGTGCGGCGAAGGAAGTTCGCCACCCAGGTTTCCCGTTCCGAGCTGCGGGCCGCGTCAATCATGCCGTCACTTACCATCACAATAATATCACCTGGAGCCAATACCCGCCGCACCGGTTCGATCTCGACATTCTCCAATATGCCCATCGGCGGGGCGGCCGGATTAATTGTCGTCACTTCCCGCACCCGTTTTATATAGCTGGGAGCCGAGCCCACTTTCAAAAACTCTGTTTCCCCGGTAAACGTGTCCACCACGGCCATATCCACGGTAGCAAACATATCTCCCGGCATTTTTATCAACAACATGGAATTAACTGTTTTAATGGCTGTATCCACTTCAAAACCTGCCGCCAGCAGCTGCTGGAGAAATTTCACAGCATGTCCGCTCCCGCTGGCCGCTGCTTCCCCGCTCCCCATACCGTCACTTAGGATAAGTGCTGTCCGGCCCCGGCCGACAGGCTGGGCAATACAGGTATCGCCAGAAATCCCGCCGCTCTCTTTGGCCACTGTTGCCATGCCTGTTTCCACAAAATAGCGTTCCCCCAGTTCCATCGTTAATTTACAGGTCTTATTCCGTATCTTACTGCCGCACTCCGCCTGTAGTGCCATTTTTTCCTGCAATAAATTGGCTGTAAGCGGCAGAACCGTATTGACGCACTCCCGCGTCCCATCGCACACCGCTTTATGGGCCTCCACAGTCACCTTGCCCCGCTCGCCAATTACCCGTACCCTGCTTAGCGGGCAGCCCAGGACTGAGGCCCGCTCTGCCAGCATACCCGCAACCTCGGCGTCTGTCTGGGGACCTCTCTTTAACTCCTGTGCCAGATTGCCAATAATGACCCCGGTGGCTTTCATCTGTTCAACGGCCACCTGACGGCATTCTGTCAGTTTTTTGTGCCAGTACCAGTGCGTCCTGTTACTGTCCGCCACCTGGCTAATTAGAGCCACTAATTCCTGCTGGTTTATGCAGGTGTCTCTTATACCAGCGGGAATCGCCTCTGCTTTAAGCTTGCCGGCTTCAGCCAACGCCAGCATATCAAGCATAGCCTGGTAGGTTTGGTAAAAATCACGATCCCAGCATTTGCTCCGGCATTCACAGGGTCCGCAGATGCGTTCCCCCACTGCCGACAGCATGTGCGCCAGCTGCCGGTCTTTAATTTTTGCGCTATAGGCCGCATTATCATTCATACGGCCCGAATCAAAGACCCCCGATAAGTCCTTAAAGATATCAGCAATATTATTCAGCTTATCCACGGCTGTGTTGACCGTCTGCCGCACAGCCTCGGCACTGCCGGCCTCGTCTATGCATGGTTCCCGCCATTGGCTCATCCTGGCGGCAGGAACCAGCATAAAGGCGGCCCCGGCCACCGCCGCCTCGCCCATTGCCAGCAGCAGTTCACCAGGCTGCCCCAGATATAATACGGCAATGGCACTGCCTAAAATAAAACCTAACAATACGGCGGCCTTGCCCATTTCCCGGAACAACCCGCCCAACATGCCTGCCAACGCATACATGGCAATGGTGGAGGCGGCGTTCCCGTCGCTTAAACCAACAGCCAGGCCGGTGATAATGCCGACTGAAGCCCCCAGCCCGGAACCGCCGCTAAACGCCAGGGTCATGGCGATAAGCGAGCCGGCAATATTACGCACGCTAAAATCATATATCGTCAAGCTGCCCAGCCCGGCTACCGCGGTGGCCAGCATAATCATTCCACAAATCAGGTTTTCCGCCCCGGCCTGATACAGTTTATTATTCAGGAACAGCGGCACTCCATATTGAAAAATAAAAACCAATATCATGCATAATGTTGCATTAAACACAACCAGCATAGCGCCATACAACGAAGCTTCTCCCAGGGAGGTAAGGGCCATCCCGCTTAAAAACACACAGCCAAACATAAACAACGGAATCGCCTGTACTTTTTTCTCATAGCGCGAAAGCTTGTCCGACAAGCGCCAATAGAGAAGCATTGACAATAAGTAAATAATCCCCTCCTGATAAAAGCCCGCGCTGATTACGCCGGCCAGTGCCCACACGCCTGCAGCGGCGGCCCGCTCCCGGGCCAGCCCGGCAATGGCGGCAAATAAAGCCAGCCCGAACGGGGCTATCTCTCCCATAAGCGAAACCCGCCCAATTAAGAGTGCCAGGAGGTTGACCGGCAGGTTGTCCTGATGAAACAGAGCCTTTAAGCTCAGCCTGATCCACTCAAAGAATTCCCGCCACGGAAACCCCGGCTTATCCTCAGGCACAGAATCTGCCGGCTGCCGCACCGGCGGCGCCTGCAGCATTTCTTCAGGCAGGGTAATAATAGATACTTTTGGCATGATTTTTCACCCCTGTAAAAAGTGTCTTACACTGCACCTAAGATTTTACAGATATTTCCATGAAAATGTTTGTCTATTTGCGTCACCCAGCCCTAAAAAAAATCCGACATAAAAGGTATGCTTTTATGCAAAAAACCACCCGGTCAGCATGACCAAGTGGTTTTAGTTCTATTTTTCCGATTAAACTATTCCATTTTTTGTCGATAATCCAATAAAACTATACAAATACCTTATATTTATTCAGCCCGGCGCGCTGCACTGCCACCGCCGCCGCCGGCACCACCCCGGCCACCATTGCCGCCACGTTTGGAATCGGTGTTGCGCTTTAAATCAGTCAGGCGCTCATCACTGTCTTTTAAAAATTTACTTAGCTTATCTTCAAAGGTCAAGCTGTTCACTCTATTAGAGCGACGGAAATCGTTGGAATGCTGCTTTCTTGGAGCGGGAGGCTGCAGCTGCTTAATAGAAAGGCCAATTTTGCCGCGATCGTCTACAGATAAGACCTTTACCTTAACCTTGTCTTGTTCCTTCAAAAAATCTTTGACATCGCGGACGTATACGTCAGCAACTTCAGAGATGTGAATTAATCCTACCTTCCCACCCGGCAACTCGACAAAAGCGCCAAAGTTTGTTATGCCGGTCACAACTCCTTCTACAACACTGCCAACTTCAATGGACATACTAATCAAACTTCCTCCTTAAAATCTTTCGTACTTTTTCTAGCCTGTTTTGGAACCCGCAATCCATATTATACTCTTGATAATGAAAATGTGTCAAGGAATGGCGCCTATCTGGCCGGAATATACGGTACTTCCCCCGGTTTTACCAAACCAAGCTGCTCACGGGCTACTTTTTCGATATACTCGGTCATACTCAGCTTTTCCTTCTCCGCCGTCAAAGTTTTATTAACCCCTTGGGCCTGAGCCAAACGGGTATTGGCCACATCCATTTCCCGACGGATTTTATAAAGCTCTGTCTGCTGCAGAATAAATACATAACAAAAGTAACCGGCCATAATTAATACACATAGCCTGAACCAGCTAAACCGTGTTGCTTTCTTACGTTTTTGCGCCATAACATCACCATACTACATTTGATGTTAACTGTATTCGCCCTTTAAACGGCAATTCCTTTTTATTTATGGTAATTTATATGGAAATTTCATGGCGGCGGCACCTCTTCGGGCGGCGGCGGCGGTGGCTGCCGTTTCTTATACCAGGCCCAACACTTTCTGCCAATATAGCGGACCGGCCAAAACAATGCTGTTACAAACAGCCGTACCGGTTTAATAAAAGTAAACACCAGCATACGTTTCCCGGTCCGCAACAGGCGGCCGGCCAGCTTAAAAACAAAGATAATCAACTTGAGAAACTGTTTACTCACAAGCCGGTAATAGGCAGCTACACCAGCAAACATCGCTATAAACACATAGAATCTCAACTCACCCCAGTTACCCATAATAAGGGCTAGAAAAGCAATGCCTGCCGCCACCAGCCAGTATAACAAATCCGTAATCGAAGTAACCAGCCAGGGAGGACGATAGTAGCCCCGCAGTACCCGGTAGGTGTCAAAAAGCATGCCCAGCAAAATTCCAGTTGCGGCAATTAGCAAGAAGGTATTCAATTGCGTTGAAAACTCCACCTGTTCACCTCTTTTGTACGAAGGCGCTCTGTCCTTTACCGCCAGCGCAGCGATTTATACCGGCAACATAATCGTTTCCCCACAAAAACCAGTGCCGTCACAGTTAACATAAATGTCAAGCATAACACGAAAGCAACCTGTTCCCATTTTTTAGCGGCCAGCGCCCCTGGGGGCCAGCGGCCACTTATCTCATACCAATTAGCGATTACCTGCTCAACATACCGGGCGGTCTCGGTATATGGGGGAATGCCGCCGTATTTGTCCACAGCGCCAGGCCCGGCATTATAGGCAGCCACGGCAAGTTCCGAGTGAGCCCCATAACGCTGTATTAACTGCCCCAAATAATAGGTGCCTACGGCGATATTAAGATCAGGATCATAAAAACAGGCACTGCCGCATTCGCCTTCATGCCGGCCACGGCAGATCCCGGCCTGGCTGTTTACCAGCCGCCAGGTACCGGGGATAACCTGCATCAACCCGTAGGCCCCGGCCTTAGACAAAGCCCGGGGATTAAAAGAACTTTCCGCCTTAACAACAGCGGCAATAACCTCTGGATTAACACCGTACACCCGGCCGGCCTGGTTTATCTTGTCAGCATAGGGTAGTCCGCTCACTTCCTTCATAGCCGCAGCTCCTGACGAAAATTTTTCGTATACAGCCCTGCGGCTGTAGTCAGCCAGACTGGCAGCCAGACCGTAAGCCACAGCCTGAATTGCCAGTGCAACCAGGAGAATCAGCCATAATGACAGGAGCCGGCTACGCATATTATTTTAAAAACCGTTCCAGCAGCCCCTTGCGCTGCCGTTGTTCATCCTCGTAATTCATCCCTTTTACGATTCCTTCTATAATAATATTCCCCTGTTCAAGATTAAGCTGCTTAATATTAAGACCTTCCCCCTTAATAATCAGCATCCCCTGCTCAGTTTCCATAATAATTTCTTTTTCATCATAGCTCCCCAGACTGACGACCCCGTCAACATTAAGATCTTCCCTATCGACTAGTGTCAGCTGATGCCGCCACTTTGGCGTCTTATTATCTATTGGCATAAAACTCACCCTCCCGGCCAATGCTATTTCAAGTTATGTATATGCCCCATAACAGATTATTAGTACAAAGATTAAACAGCGCGGTTAAATCCAAGTGTTTACGGAGGTTTTGTAATGGCCGACCTCGCCTACTACTGGCAGAAGCTCATGTATCATATTGTGCACCAAACTACTTTATGGCTGCTGATCGTCTTTTTTACAACATCAGTCGTTGCCTGGGGACTGGGATCGGTGCTGAATCAGCATAACGCCCGGGGACGGGAAGCCAGGTTCGCACGGAAAACGGCGGCATTTTATGCCGCCGCTGCCTTGGTTTTATGGATGTGCAGCTTTTTCTTCAGTTAGCACTTCTTCTTGCCTGCAGCCCCCGGCGTAGTTGGCGGAGATTTTCTCCAGCTACTTGTGTTCACCCACCCCGTTGATATTGACATTAACCGAGACAATTACCGGGATTTTCGGGAACACCTCTTTGTCCCAGCGGTCTTTAACCTCTTCCCATTTCCTGGGGTAGCTGATTTTGAGTTTCCGGCCAAAAAACAGCACATCAACCCCCATTTCCTGCTGCACCTTAATGCCATGCTCCACCATCTGTTTTACCTCCTGGGCAAACTGGCGCTCCAGCTTGCGGGCATAAGCAGGATTATCACTGGCATGCACATGGCGTTCAGGGCAGCGCTGCATCTCGGCAATATTGCCATACATAGTAATATCCAGGGTATAGTAGAGATTCTCTCCATCCAGATGAGCGCGCAGGCGCGTATCATGCCGGAATAACTCATAAACGAAAATATAATCAGGATGTTCTGAACACGGGCTAGTAATCACAGCCCCTTTTTCCAGGCCGACGACAAATTTATCGGCCATTGTCTCATACTCATTAAGATAAGCTGCCAAGTGACCAGTCTTATCAATAACAGCCGCGCCCCCTAGCTTGATAATATCATCAGTTAGTTCAACCTTGGGCAGAACGAGAGGCAATTTTTTATCAAGACTCACGGCGGTAGAGCCAACGTCCTGAATGCCGACAATGTGAGGATTCCTAAAATAGTTGCGGGCCGCATTGGCCAAAAATATGCCTACCGGCTCACCGCTGGGCGGCTTAAACTCAATGACCGACCGGGCTTCGCCCGGGGTAACATACAGGCGCATCCACCACCGCATTTCGTTATCCCGCAAAAACCAGTCAAGTATTTGATCAAGTCCGCCGGCGGCCAGGGCCGCTTCGCTGATGACAATAACCTGAATATGTTCCCACGATATCGGCTTGCCCAATTGGCTGATCATATCCCGGTTCATTTCCAGCAAGGACCGGCCGACATTGGTAACCACATAGGATTTAATCGGCGACAGGCTGCCCCGTTCGCCTTGATTGGGTTCAAAGTCAAGCAATTCCACACTCATGCGGAACACCTTGCCGCCATAGGGCTGGACAAACGTTTCCCCTGTGCTTTCATCGCCTGCGGCCGCATCAATAGCCACAGCCAGGGCAAAATGCCGGTCCTGCAGCTCCCGCTGGTCCCAGCAGCCAGCCAGTATCAGGCACAAGGCGGTTAACAACAGCCAGCATGCCAGCAGCCGGCAAACGCTGCAAGAGAATAGCCCGGCCTTCATCGGTGCTCACCAATCTGATTAATAACCACATTAACAGACACCACCAGCGGAATATAGGGGAATAATTCATCCCAGTTGTCCTTTACTTTAGCCCAGGTTTGCGGATGGTAGGCCTTGAGCTTGGCGGAAAAGTTAAGCACGTCGCTGCCTGCCGCCTGACAGATATCTTTGCCATATAACACAATCCGCTTGACCTCGGCCGCTGTTTTAACCTCAATCCGGCGGATGAAATCCGGGTCAGCCGCCCCTTTGACCTGACCCGGGACCTGATATTCTCCCAAATTTCCCTGCATATTAATATCAAGGGTAAAATAAATATGATCGCCGTCTACATGAGCATCCAGTCTGGTATCATGCATAAACAGCTCAAATACCACCACCTCATCCGGCGTATCGCCGGGAACGGTGATAATCGCCGACTTTTCCGTATCCCTGATCATTTTTATGCCGGCCACAGCCAGTTCATCGGCATAACCGGCGAACTTGTCTTTGTTAAATAAGGCTACGCCACTGCTTTTTACAATATTATCCCGCATGTCGATACGGGGAATAATCAGGTCCCGGCTGTTATCGAGCATGACACTGATATTGCCCAAATCAGTGCGCAAACCGGCCACATGGATGTTCTTGACATGATTGCGGAGAATGTTGGCCAGATAGATGCCGCCCGCCTCTTTGTTCGGCGGTACGTATTCAATGATTTTTCTGGCCTCGCCGGGGGTGATAAATACTTTTATCCGCCAACGCATCTCGGCATCGCGTAAGAAGAAATCAACAATGGGTTTTAAACCGGCCAGTTGTACAGCAGCTTCACTGATAACAATTGTCTGGATATGTTCAAAATACAGGGGTTTGCTGCTTTGGCCCAGTGTATCGCGCACAATCTCAAACAGCGACTGCCCGGTATTTGACAGCACATAGGTCCGCCCTCCTCCCTGGCCGCCCTGTTGCCCTTCCCCGCCCCCGCCGGCCGGTCGCACCCGCAAAATCTGCAGGCTAACCCTGTACCGTTTTTCCCCGTGGGGCTGAACAAAGGTTTCATTTGCTTTGGCAGCCGGACTCTGGCCGGCTTTGGCTCCGGCCTCGGCCGTATCGATAGCGACAGCCAGGACAAAATTCCGGTCCTGCAGCTCGCGCCGGTCCCAGCAGCCGCTGGTCGCCAGGGCCATAATTATAATCAGCAGGAAGCAAAGCAACCGTCCTCTACCCCGCACCTGACGTCCGCCTCCGTTCACTCCGCCAGGCCAGGAAATAGATTAGCGGCAAAATGCCCAGCGACAGCACTACGCCCAGCCAGGTGGCCACCTTATCCGCCTGTTTAATCAGTTCCATCCCGTCCAGCAGGCTCGCGCCTACAAAAATAACCGGTGTAATGGCGAGTACCCAGGGCCGGTGGTCGGCAAAGCCGCTCAGCCGGCTCAGGGTCTGGCTGATTACATACACCAGGACGGACATGGTATTAAAAACTGCCGGCACCCAGGCGATCAACAGGTAGTTTTCCAAGCGTTCAATAAAAGTTCCCGGCAGCTCAACACTTCTTACCACAACCAAGATGGGATATGATTCATTTTTTACCCCCTCCACTGACAAAACCCCCACTGTTATCACAACAACAGCAATGCTAATCAGCGTTACGAACCCCATTGCCAATGCCAGTACCAGCGTCAGGTTGCCTTTGGTCCTGTTGATAAGCGGAAATAACAAAAGAATAATCTCATAGCCGCCGTACACCCCCCAGGTGTTGAAAGCGGCCCCGGCAATCCCCCACGGCTTCTCTAGCCACAGCGGCAGCAGGTTTTCCGGCTGAAAATTAAACAGCCCCAATATCCAGATACTGCCCATCATGAGCGTAGAAATAACAAAGGTAAACTCAGTAATCCTGATAATTGTTCCTAGATCCTGCAGCGCACAGTAAACAACAACCCCCAGCATGCCCATAATCAGAACATCATAGGGTGTCCGGTCAAACATGAAAAAAGCCAGGCTCCTGCTAAACTGGTTAAAAACCACCCAGACAAAGATTAAAAACAAACAAAGCACGGCCCCAACCACCGCCAGCCCCGGCCATTTCCCCAACAGCCGCGGCAGGTAACCGGTATAATCCTGCCCGGGATACAGTTCTCCCAGTTTCATCAGGATCCAGACGGCGCCAAAATACATCGCGCCGCTCAGGATGATACTCACCCAGGCAAACTGTTCCGCCTGCGGAACCACCTTGGCAGGCAGCCCGATAATCTGGGTGCCGAACATCACGGCCGTAATAAATAAACCAAACTGGGCCACCGACATTTTGCTTTTTGCTTCAAGATTAGCCATATCCCTTATTGTCTCCTTGCCGTTGCTTATCCTGGGCGCCAAACTCAGCCGGCCTGTTCTTCATGAACTTCTGCGGCAGCCGGACCAGCCCGTCTTTCCAGTCAGACCACAGGTCAACGTCCAGTATGCCGCCAATATAAGACTCGCCAAAATTACGCAGCGAAAACAAATGCACGGTAACGATCAGCAGGCCTAACATAACCCCGTACAATCCCAGCGCAGCCGCCAGGCACAGCATGGGCAGACGCAGGGACCGCAGCGCCAGGCCAAAAGAATAATACGGCATTACATAGGAGGCGATGGCTGTAACCGAGGTAACCACCACCAGCAGGGGATTGACAAGGCCGGCCTGAACGACTGTCGTGCCAATAACAAAAGCCCCGACCATACTGGCCGCACTGGCGATTTTCTTCGGCAGCCTCGCCACCGCCTCCTGAAACAACTCCAGCAGGGCTTCCATCATGACTGCTTCCAGGAACGACGGAAACGGGGTACGGGCCCTGAGTTCGGCAATGGAAATGGCCAGGCCGGTGGGCAGCATACCGGGGTGATAAGACACAACCGCAATATAAAGGGCCGGCGTATAGATGGCGATAAAGGCGGCAATATGGCGGGTAATCCGGATCAGGCTGGCCACTGAGGCCGGCATGGTATAGTCTTCGACAGCTTGCATAATGCTGGCGTAAGTCGCCGGCACCATAATAACCGCCGGTGTATTATCAACAATAACACTAACCCGGCCGTCATAGATGGCATTCAGCACCTTCTCCGGCCTTTCCGTAGAATCCAGTTGCGGAAAAGGTGTCCAGGGATGCTCTACCATGGCATCTTCAACAACCTTGGATACCACTACCTGGTCAATACTAATATTTCGTATGCGCCGTTCCACTTCCTCGCTCAGCCCGGGCTTGACCAGGCTGGCGGAATAGACGATGGCCACCCTGGTTTTGCTGCGCTCACCGACCTCAACGATACGGATTTTTATATTAGGGTCCCTAGCCCGGCGGCGAATAAGAACAACATTATCGACAAGGGTCTCGTTGAACGCATCCTGGGGGCCGCGAATATTTTCCTCCACATTGGACACACCGACACCGCGCTTGACATATTTAGGAGCGCCGACTGCCAAAATTTCGGCAAACCCCTCAATCATAACAAGGGACCGGCCGCTCATAACCTCCTCAACGGCATTATCGGCCGACAGCTCAATGACAGCAACCGCCGCCGTAAGTTTTTCTTCTATAAACTGCCTGAGGTCAAACTGACTGGCATCAGCCTGCATCAGCGGTCTGAGTATGTTGTCTTCCAGGGTGGTTGTATCGGTCATGCCGTCTAACGATACTAACAGGGCCTGCCTCCCGGCTGTTTTAAAAAAACGGAATTTGACATCATCACAATCACGAAACACCGTTTGCAGGAGCTTAACATTTTGCGCCAGCGCAGAGGTAAACACAAACATGTCTTCACCCGGAGCCGGCACAGCCCTGATGCCGGCAACAATCCTGGACATATCCTCGCCCAGGGCGGCACTGTCCTTAGTCAGTTTCCGCAAAGCAGCCACCCGCTTTTTCAGGGTATCCAGCGCATTGCCGGGCATGATATCTGACAGTTTGCCAACAGTGAACCGCTTATTATTTTTACCCACTGCCAGACAACCCCCTTTAGCGTTCTAATATGCCAACAGCCAGGGCTTTATTGCTGCGCAAAATTTCTTTTACAGGTTGCGCCTGCGCCTCACCGCAGCGGATCAGCAGCACAACCTCCCCGCTTTCATTCCTGTCCCGGCCGGCCAGGGCTAGGGACCGCCTTTTTCTCTGGCTGATAATAAGGGATACTACCAGGCCAAAACCCGTCCCGGCAAACAAGCCGATCAAGCCCCAGACAATAGGTCCCCAGTACCAAATAAATCCATATATTGTCGCCAACACCATGGTTGCAGTGCCAAACGCCAGCGAGCCGCCCAGAAGGCTGGTGCCGTCGGTATCGCTGATTGAATCGAAGATGTGGGCAGTTACCTGCTGACGCTCCAGCGGTACGGCAACAATGCTGGTCTGGCCTAAACCTAATTCCGCCAGTTGAGCCAGGGCTACTTCCAGATAGAATGAGTGATTATAGGTTGCGAAAATATACATAATCCGGCCTTCCATATAACTGGAATTTATCCTTGAATACCTGTTCTAAAACGCCCGCCTCGGCCCGCGGCTGTTTAGAGCGGCCAGGGGCACTAACCTGCAGCCAAGTACTTGATTACAGGGGCATAATAAAATCTGCGTCCTGATAGTCGCAGCGGAGAAATTGAGCCTGCTCCCGGTTAAACAGCTTGTTATATTCCACACAATGCTCATAAGCATCAAAAATTGCGAAACAGTAAATGGAAGGGAGAAACAACAGCCATTCCGGGTCAGTGGCCAGTGTTGCCTCCCCAAAGCGGCCGAGCACAGTCAGATGAACTGCCGGCAGAAATCCTGACTTAAATACGGTCACAAGCCAGGCTATAATCAATACCACCGCCGTACTAAGACGGGTCGTATAGATATGGCCCAGCCCCGGCATCAACGCCGACCAGGCAATAGCCATATACGGCAGCCGCTTGTCCAAAAGGTTAATCCCCAGGCCGTTGATGATCTGCGGCCTGATACTGAGCGGCTGATTACGGCTGATAAGAGCCACCTTATTCAATTCAATCGTCAAACGGTAGCTGCACCAGATGCCGATAATGTACATGGGACAATACAGGAGCAGCCAGCGGGTATCCAGCACGGCCGCGCTCATTTCAAACCTGCCGGTGAAAGCGTAGATGATAGCTAAATTCAGGTTCGAGTTAATATTAATAACAAACTCCCAGATCACCAACAGGTAGCCTTTCACATAGCTGCCCAAAGCAATGAAGCCAAAACCGGGAAACGCGGCCGACCACCACGCAACCAGACCGGGGGAACGCCGGTGAATAACAGCAATATTATAATAGGCAATATTGGCACTTTCGCGCCGGGCAATTCTGGCCATAGCTGTCTTCCTTCCGGCTTTCCCCAGCCTCTAAGTGTATGCTGCCCTTAATTCCAGCGTTTTTCCACCTGTACATCTTTAAAATAATGAGTGACAATCTCTTCCGGTTTTTTGCCGGCTTTCGCCATACTATGAGCACCCCACTGGGACATGCCGACACCATGACCGTAACCTTTGCCGGCAAAGGTTACACTATCTTCACTTACTTCAATCTTGTCCAGCAGCATGGATTTTAGCTTAGTGCTGTCTAAGGCAACTCTAAGTTCAGGTCCGGAAACCTCAACCGCCTTATTGACCATAAGCATTGTCGCCCTGCCGGATGGACCTTTCTGCGTAATTTGGATACTGCTGATGTCATTTACCTGTTTATCCAGCTTCTTCATCGCGGCAATAACCGCTTCTTTCGGAAAAACGACTGTCCATTTTTTCACATCGGCCGGCGCCAGGTCATCCGGTGACTGCACCGACTGGATATAGGGCGGTTCAGCCTCCCGGTAATTCAGCCCTTCTTTGGCAGTGGCTGTAACCCCGCCCGCAGAGGCGTGGAACCAGCCTTTAATGGGTTTTCCCTGATGGGTAATTACCATACCGCGCGTCATTTCCACCGCTTTTTTCACATTATCGTTCACATCCCTGGCACTATAGGCCTGAAACTCCTTAATATCAGTCGAAGCCTGAGTGCCCCGCTCGGGAACCCCGCCCTTGGTGTCAATGGCTTCAACGGTAAAGGTACGGGCTATGATCGCCTGGGCGGCAAGCGCCTGTACCGGCCAGTCGTTCTTCATTTCCCCGGCCACAACCCCGGCAATATATTCTTCCATCTTCATGGTTTTCTTTTCCCCTGTTTCATGCATAAACACAGTAATCTCCGGCTCAGTCTGCGGGGCTGCCGGTTCGGGGAGTGCCGCATTGGGCATCGGCGGGGTTTCAGGTTTCTGCTGCGGCTGATTATTGCAGCCTGCAAGCACCAGACACACAAACACAGTCAGGATTAAAAAAACAATACTTTTTCTGTTCATTGTACATCCACCTCACTAAAGATTTACTTCTTTGTTATTATGGCAAATGAAAGCCGGTTACATACATTTCCAAAAAGTTAACACAATCATTACAAAGTTTTACCGGTTTCTGAATTATAATGGAGATAACCAATACTCGGTTACCCCCGGGAGGTATTTTTTATGCAGCTTAAGCTGCCGCCGTTGCTAAAGGCCGTATATAACACTATTGCAGCATTCAATACACTCGCGCTCCCCGCCGGCAGCCTGTCTTTGTTTGGCGGGCCGCAACCGCCCCTGCCGGCCGGTACAGCGGCAGATTTAAAAGAAGAGCTGATAAGGATTATTAAAAATAAAAAAATTTCCCCGGTGTATCAGCCTATCGTTAATCTGAGTACAGGGGAAATTATGGGATTTGAAGCTTTGAGCCGGGGTCCGGCAGACAGCCCGCTCCACTATCCGCTTGAACTTTTCCGGGTTGCTGTCGAACATGGCAAACTGCTGGTCCTGGAACAGATTTGCCGGGAAGCGGCAGTCAGTCATTTAACCGGCCTGGGCAGGAATCAGCGATTATTTCTCAATATGAATGCCGAGGTTATCAAAGACCCTGATTTCCGCGGTGGTCTGACGAAAACCATTGTCATCAGACAAGGTCTTAATCCCGAGCAGGTTACGTTTGAGCTTACGGAGCGCACAGCCATTACCGACTTTGACAGCTTCAGCAAATCACTCAACCATTACCGGACCCAAGGCTACAGTATAGCTATCGACGACGCCGGCGCAGGCTATTCCAGCCTGCAGTCCATTGCCGAACTCAGGCCAAATTATATCAAACTTGACCGCTCAATTGTCCATGATGTCGATAAGGATCCGCTAAAACAGGCCATGTTAGATGCCATGACCGGGCTGGCTGCCGTTATTCACAGCAAGGTCATCGCCGAAGGAATTGAAACAGCTGACGAGCTGGCTATATTAATCAGCAAAAGGGTTCACTACGGTCAGGGTTTTTTCCTGGCGCGGCCTGGTTTCCCACCCCCTGAAATATCGCCGGAGGTGCTTGAAATGATTGCCGAGTACAATTTCCAGGATGTGCAGTCTAAATCCCGCGCCCGCAAAGGGCTTGGGGTTAGCATCGGCGAAATTGTCGAACAGGTCCCTGCCATTCAGCCGTCCACCGTTGTCAGTGCGGTTGAGGATATATTTACGCGGGAGCAAACCAGCGGTATCGTTATTGTCGAAGGCGATCGCCCGGTTGGCTTGCTAATGAAGAATAAATTGTATTATCAATTAGGAACCAATTATGGCATTTCCCTCTATTACCGCCGCCCGGTTGAGCGGGTTATGGATAAACACCCGCTTATTGTCAAGGCGGAGCTCCCGCTTGAGACTGTTTCCCAAATGGCAATGAGCCGGAAGGATTCTCATCTCTATGACTTTATTATTGTCGTAAAAGACGAAGTTTTTATAGGCGTCGTATCGATTATGTCTTTGCTTAACAAAATTACCAACCTGCAAATCCGCCGGGCCCACAACTCCAATCCGCTTACCGGCCTGCCGGGAAACTGGGTAATTGAAGACCGTCTAAAAGAACTTGTTGAGACCAGCGAGCCTTTTGCAGTTATGTATCTTGACCTTGACAATTTTAAGGCGTACAATGATAAATATGGCTTTGAGCGCGGCGATAAAGTGCTGCTCCTGACCGCACAGGTTTTAAGCCGCAGCATCGGCAAGTCCGGATCTACCGATGACTTTCTCGGCCATATTGGCGGTGATGATTTTATTCTCATTACTAAACCCGATAATGTTCCAGCCCTTGCTGCCAGTATAATCAAGTTATTTGACCAGGAGATCAAAGGTCAGTATCATGCCGCTGACCTGAGCAAAGGTTATTTAGAGCTTAAAAATCGCAAGGGCCAGCCTGAGCGCTTTCCCATTATGACCATCTCCCTTGCCGTCGTAACTAACCGGGTACATAAGTTTACCAATTACCTGGAGATAATAGAGGCAGCCGCTGAGCTTAAAAAACTGGCGAAGCAGCAGACCGGTTCCTGCCTGGTTTGCGATCGCCGCAGCGCCGCTACGCAGCCCCAGCCGCATACAGATTAACAGACAACGCGCCGCTCTTGTTTGCAACATTCGTAAGCAATGAACGCGGGCGTTTTTTTGCTTAGCAGAATTAACACCCCCTTAACCTGTCGTTAACAGTTTCGCCCGTAAAATCTGCTAGAATAAAAATGAGATTAATAACGAGGTGAACAATATGTCGGCAAAAATTTTATTAGTCTCAGCATCGATGGGCTCCGGCCATACCCAGGCAGCCCAGGCGATTCAGACGGCTCTGGAGAGTCAACAGCCGGCGGTCTCGCAGCTGGTTGATTTCATGGCTGGTCAGAATTCGTACCTGAATACGCTGGTAAAAGATGCTTACCTCAAAATGATTGATATCTTTCCCGATATGTATGACCTATTGTACCGGTTATCGCAGATGCCGCTGCCGGGCAGTAAGGTGCAGAGCCTGCTGGCTATAGCCATGAAGCGCAGTATGCTTACCTTGATTAATACCTATCGGCCTGACGCTATTATCTGTACGCATCCGTTTCCCTGTGGCGCTGCCGCCTATCTGAAGCGCACCCGGCGAGTCAACGTGCCGCTGATTGGTGTCATTACTGATTTTGCCATTCACCGGCTTTGGTGCTACGACGAAACTGACTTATATTTTGTTGCCACCCCTGAACTCAAACACCGGCTGGCATTGCAAGGCATTGCCCCTAACCGCATTTATGCCACAGGCATTCCGGTCGGCCCCAAATTTTGCCGCCGGCCTGAACCCTTTGAGCAGGCGGCCATACGCAGTGAACTCGGGTTTGCCAACAATGATCCGGTTGTTCTGATGATGGGCGGCGGCCTGGGAATGGGCGATCTTGAGCAGGCGGTCCATACCCTGGATGCCTTACCGCTGCCGCTCAACTTAATCGTTGTCGCCGGCCGCAACGCCACACTGCGGCGCAGTCTCGCCGCTCAATCCCAGACGCTTGTCCACCCGGTCAAAGTCCTTGGTTATACCCGGCATATACCGGAATTAATGGCAGCTGCCAATTTACTTATCACCAAACCAGGGGCACTTACGATCAGCGAAGCTCTCTCCGTCCAGCTGCCCATGCTCCTTTATCAGGCTATACCCGGCCAGGAAGAGGAAAATGCAGCCTACCTGACCAGAAAAGGAGCCGCACTATGGATTGAACACACACACGCCCTGGCAAATGCTGTCTATGAATTGATAACGACACCGGAGCGATTAAGCTATATGCGGGAGATGGCCGCCATGCTTGGCCGGCCGGCCGCCGCCCAAACGATTGCAACCACAGTCTGGCAAGTACTGTCTCCCGCAGGAGCGGCTGTTTCGCGTTAACAAACCGGCGGTCTTGCCTGATTTGAACTGGGAGGAGATGACTATGAAATCAGTGTCATTACCCGTGCTGCAGGCAGATCTGGCAGGAGCCAACCTGCTGCTGGCTATTGCCAGTCCCTTTCAAAGCTTGTTTGACCGCCCCAGTATAACCCATGAATTTCTCAACAGACAAGCGATTATCATTTTGAATAATGATGGCTTTACCCATTGCGCCAAATTCCTGCAGCGGTTCCTTACCGAACTTAATGCCGGTGTGCAGTGGGCGGACAAAGGCTGGAAAAATGTCAGCCATTACTACGAACCACTGACAGGTAAGGGGTTATGGCAGTTTGCCACCGCCCTTGATAGTTTCTCCGTTTACTTTAGAGCGGCCTTAACCAGCGCCAGGCAGCATGATTTTGCTAAAACCGCGTTCCTGCTGGGGGCGGCTGCGCATTTGCTGCAGGACCTGTGTGTGCCTCATCACGCCCGGGCCAGGCTCTTCTCCGGCCATAAAGAATATGAAAGCTGGGTCAAAATCAATCATGCCGCCTTCGCGGTAGACAGCCAGGGTCTATATCCTGACAACAACGATCCCTACCGGTTGCTGATCAGCAATGCACTGGCCGCGGCCGATTACCTCGAATGGCTGACAGAAGAGAATTATACCCGCTTTCATACAGTAACCACCCACCTCTTACCCCTCGCCCAGCGAACAACAGCCGGCTTGTTTGCACGCTTTTTCACCCTGGCCGGCATTGAAAGTGACTCAAGGGGACGGTTCTCTTGAGTCACTTTTTTCTCCCTGGCTGAGCGCCGAAAAAACCGTTAGTGAACAAGGTCATTGCCTGACCTAAGGCGAATACCTATAAAAATATTCTTATTTGGACATCACATTGGTAAAGGAGGTATTTTGCCTGTGTCAAACACGGAAGCAGAATTGAAATTACGCCTGGCTGACCCAACCTGCCTTGAGCGTTTGTTAGCATCACCGCTGTTGGCAGAACTATCTGCCCAGCCGGCCACTACCCAGCGGCTTGAAACCACCTATTACGACACTGCTGATCAGCGTCTGCTCAAATCACGCCTGTCTTACCGGCTGCGTCGGGCCGACGGGCAGTGGACGGCGACCGTCAAAGCGGACGGCACCAGTGACGGCGGACTTCACCAGCGCCAGGAGTACAACTCTCCGGCCGACGGTCCAGTCCCCAGCATTGAACCATTCCTGACCACAGATATTGGCGAACGCCTAGCGGCAGCAGCCGGGTCCAGCCAGTTAGAACCTATATTCAGCACTAGCTTTGAACGCTATCAGCTGGATATCATTACCCCAGGCGGCAGTTGCATCGAAATGGCGCTGGACAATGGCCATATTTGCGCTGGCGCCAAGCAGCAACCAATTTTAGAGCTGGAGCTTGAATTAAAAACAGGCCATCCACGGGATTTAATTTGGCTGGGAGCGGCTTTAGCGGCCGAGCATGGGCTATTGCCGGAACAAAAGAGCAAATTGTACAGGGCAACCTTATTGGCCGGTCTGGCTGATGATCTGGGTCACGATACGCCGCAGCCCTCGCCCCTGAAAAAACAGAGTGCCGGCCTGCCGGCCGGCAAGGTGCTCAGCCAACTAATTGTTTTCACGATTCACCAGGTGATCGCAGCGCAGCAAAGTTACATAAACCATCCCGACCAGCCTGAAACTCTGCATAACTTCCGGATAGCAACGCGCAAGCTGCGGGCGCTGCTCCATTTCACCAAACCGCTATTGAATACCGAGGAGTATTTGTTATGGCAGGATAAGCTGAATAGCTGGGGCAACAGACTGGGGGCTGTCCGCGATCTGGATGTGTTTAGCGCCGCCTGGGAGGAAATGACTGCTTACCTGGCGCAAATGCTCCCGCAAGCCGCAAGCAAATCAGGTTTGGCAGCATTAATTGACGCCAGACACCATGACGTAAGAAACAGCCTCCATTTGGCTGTCAGCAGCGGCCAGCTGACACCTGTGCTGTTAGGGTTATGGGCTTTTATAGAAACCTGGGCTGATAAAAATGCCGCAGAGGCAACACCAATCTGTAAAGATTTTTCTCTGGCCCGCTTAACGCACTGGCTGCAGCAGTTGCTGAGCCTCGGCGATGAGCTTGACCTGACCGACCTGAATGCCGTCCAGAAGCTCCGGACCGCCGGCAAACGCCTGCGTTATACTTTGGATTCCTTGTCTCCTATTCTGCCTGATAATACCCGTTTGCTCAGCAAACGCCTGGAAAAGCTGCAAGATATATTAGGCAATGTGCAGGATGTTGCCTACACACCGCCACTGCTGTATGAACTGGTTAAGGCTTCAGCCAGCCGGCTGACCCATCGCGAAGCCGGTCTTATCACTGGCTGGCAGCTGGCCAGATCAGCCACAGCGATCAATAACTGGCACAAGGTCTGGAACAAGGTAAAAAAAACAGCGTTAAAGCAAAAAAAACTAAAACTTAGCGATACCGCTGCTCCCCCAAAAAGAAGTCCTGAGATTTAGCTGTCTCAGGACTTCTTTCCTAGTGTCTTGGCCAGGTTATATTTTAGTTTTAGGGCGAGACAAAATGGCCAAGGGCAAGGAAGCGCCGACGACGCATACTGGAAGGGGTCTGCTAGGAGGGGCTGACGCCGCCATTGGCCATTTTGGCCGTCATCAAACTAAAAAGATAATGTGGTCAAGACACTAGTAGCTACTAATGGCCGCCGCCGGCCATCTTCCGTTGTATATATTTGCTGGGTAAGGCAAACATCAGATTAAATATCAGAATGGTAATGAGCAACAGGGCACCGGTGCCGTCAGCAACAGCTACCCGGTCAGGCACAAGACCGACAGCCATTACATACCACATATGCACAGCCAGGGTTTCCCCGGCCGCCATCACATTAAAGTCGGGTATTGTCCGGGATACTGTTGTGCCGGCGGTAAAAATCAAAATTGCAGTTTCCCCTAAAGCCCGGCCGGACGTCAGGGTAATGCCTGTAATAATACCGGGCAGGGCATTAGGCAGCACTACCCGCCAGATGGTCTGCCATTTAGTGGCTCCCAGCGCCAGGCTGGCCTCCCGGTAATGAGCAGGAACCGTACGGACCGATTCCTCGGTGACCCGCACCAGCACCGGCAGGTTCAGCAGCAACAGGGTAAGGGCCCCGCCGAGGATGCTGAACCCCATGCCAAACAGATTGACAAAGATAATCATACCGAATAATCCCAGTACAATCGAAGGCACGGTGGCCAGACTCTCGGTGCTTAAACGGATCATATCCGTCAGCCGGTCATTGCCGGCATACTCGGCTAAATAGATCCCCGCCCCCACAGCCACCGGAATAGAAAAGGCCATTGACAACCCCAGAATATAGAAAGAATTAAAGAACTGCGCCCCCACGCCGCCGCCGGCGTTAATATCGCTTGACATACCGGTAATAAAGTTCCAGCTTAAAACAGGCAGGCCTTTATACAGCATATAGCCCAGGAATACCACCAGTACCGCTAAGATAATGATTCCTGCCAGCCACATAACCGCTGTGGCGATTTTATCCTTAGTCCGCGCCTGCATCAGGCCATCCTCCTTGCTGCAATCTGTCTAATAATCAGGATCATGACCAGCGACAACAATAACAGTACCAGTGCCATCAGAAACAAAGAGTTGCCCCAGGCTGATCCAAACGGGGTATTGCCCATCTCGACAACGATTTCACTAGGCAGGGTTGAGGTTGGCATAAATAACGACCTGGCCATCTGCGGCGTATTGCCAATGACCATTTGCACGGCCATCGTCTCACCAATGGCTCTGGCCATTGCCAGAATAATGGCGGTAAGAATACCCGGCAGGGCCGACGGCAGCAACACCCTGGCAATGGTCTGCCAGCGGGTGGCTCCCAGCGCCAGGGAAGCCTCCTCCAGGGTTTTGGGCACAGCCCGGATAGCATCCTCAGAAATACTGATAATTGTCGGCAAAATCATAATGGCAAGGATTACGGAAGCTGTGAGCAGCCCAAACCCGGTACTTACCTGAAAAAACTCGCGTATAAACGGCACCAGTACGGTCAGCCCCACATAGCCATAAACAACAGACGGAATAGCAACATACAGATCAGTAGCCGGCCGCATAATCTCCCGCAGCCACTCCGGCGCAATCTTAGCCATGAAGATAGCCCCGGCCAGGCCAAGCGGCGCTCCAAACAATACCGCCAATACCGTGACGTAAAGCGAGCCCATGATAAAGCTTAAGGCCCCATAGCTTCCTTCGGTTGGATCCCATTTAGGCGATAAAAAAAATTCAATAGGACTTACTTCTTTAAAGGTCATTAATCCCTGCTGCCCGACAAATACAATAATCGATAAAATAATGATTGTCATTAATGAGGCGCTGGCAATAAACAAATAGCGCACATATCTGTCATAGGCCAGTTTAAGCCGGTGATCCCGGTCGGCAGCGGTAGTTGACATGCAGTCACATCCTGTCTAAAAAGTAGTTCTTATTCATTATACGGTATTCTGGCAGCCGGTTTTGTTAATCCCATGTTAAATTTGTGTTAATTTTATTATAGACATAAATCCAGCCGCTAATGTCAGAAGCAGGCTGCTTTTCTCCGGGAATGCACGATAATAAAAAAACTCTGACCGGACGTCAGAGTTTTTTTAGCTTAGCTACTGTTTCATTTTATTGATAGGCACAAAGCCGTTTTTCTCAGCATACGCTTCCTGGAACTCTTTGCTTGTTGCATAATCAATGAAAGCTTTTATCGCACCGGTCGGTTCGCCTTTAGTATACATACGGCCATAGGTAAATACCGGATATTTGCCGCTCACTACCTCATCAATGCTATATTTTACACCGTTATAAGCAAGAGTCTTGACTGACTGATCGGCATAGGCAGCATCAACATAACCGATTGCACCCGGTGTACTGCTGATAGCAGCTCTAACGGCCCCGTTAGAATCCTGGATAACGGCATTATCAGTAAAGGCTACGCCCTTGAGAACGATCTCGGAGATAGCGCCCCGGGAACCGGATGACTTGGCGCGATGAATGATCGTAATTTTTTGATCCTTGCCGCCTACTTCTTTCCAGTTGGTTACTTTACCGGTAAAAATATCTACATATTGCTGCTGGGTCAGGTTATCAACAGCCACATCGGTATTTACAATAAATACAAAGGGAATGCCTACAAGTTTTGTTTCGACAAGGCCTTTGTCTTTCAAGCTATCCTGCAGGGGTACGTCAGAGTTGCCAATATTGACAGAGCCTGCAGCTACCTGATTTTGGCCGGTAAAAGAGCCGCCGCCGGCAATATTTACGGTAACTTTAGCGTGTTTTTTCTGAAACTCTTCCTGGGCCGGTTTCAGGAACGGCAAGAGCGCGGTTGACCCAGATGCAGTAACAGTACCGGTTAACTCCGCCTGCGTTGCCGGCGCATCTTTGGCAGCCTCTTTTTGACCGCCACAGCCTGCTACTAAGCTAACGCCCAGCATCATTGCCAAGGCACCTGCCAATATTTTTCTGGAAAATTTCATTATTGATTTGACCTCCTCAAAGTTTGTACGCAACTTGCTTTTATTGTAAGACATTTGCCTGCCGGTTGTGTTAAGAGAATGTTAAAGGAATGTTAAGAAAATACCGGTAGCGGTAAACGATAATTTACGTTATGATTTGTAATAGTAATAAGGCCAGCAAATTAGTTTCCGGGGAGGGATGATCCATGTTTGCCCGCAGTCTCCGCAACCGACTGGTTGTATCGTTCTTAGCGCTTATTATCTTTACCCTAACAGCCCTTGGCAGCTATATCCTTTGGTTTTTCTACCAGCACAATATTGCCAGCCTCAATGCCGCCATGCTTAATCAGGGAAAAATTATTGAGGAACTCATCTACCGGGACATGGCCGGTCCCATCCAAAAGGCCCAGATTGATGAAAAGATAAAGGAACTTAGCTCCCGTATTGACTTACGGGTAACGGTCATTGATGCCACCGGCGCTGTGATTGCCGACTCGCAGCAGAGTCCGGTCCAGATGGAGAACCACAGCAACCGGCCGGAAATAGCCGAGGCGCTTGCCGGTAATAACGGCTATACCATTCGTACCAGCACCACTCAGGATAAATCACTGCTATATGTTTCCACGCCAATCTTTTTTCAAAATGAGATCACCGGCGTAGTACGGGTAGCGATGCCGCTTGACCATGTAGACGCCGGCTATAGAAAAATTTTATCGGCGCTGCTGGCAGCCAGCCTGCTGACATCGCTGGTGGCAATCGCGTTCAGCCTGGCTCTGGCCAACAAATATACCCGCCCTCTTGACAACATTATTCATACTGCCAACGATATCGCCACAGGGCAGTTAAATAAGCGGGTATTCATCAAAACAGGCGATGAGCTGGAGATCCTGGCTCATTCCATCAATAATTTAACCTCCAGTCTGGAGGACAAAGTTAATGATGCCCTGGCCGAGCACCGCAAGCTGCAGCTAATTCTGCAGAACATGGGTGACGCCGTCATTCTGCTTGACCGTTTTGGCAAAGTCACCACCGCGAATAACACGGCACTGACAATTTTCGGTATAACCAGCCAGATGCTGGGGCAGCACAATATTCAGGTAATCGGCAACAGTCTGTTAGACCAGGCGGTGCAAGAGACTATCCTGCAGAAAAAAAGTAAGAGTATTGACCTTAAAACCAATATTTATGGAAAAAAACGGGTTTTCCAGGTGTTTCTGGCCCCCTTTACCGGTAATGAAAAAGATGTTACCGGCGTGTTAACTGTATTTCATGATATAACGACACTGCAGGAAATGCATGACCGGCAGGCTGATTTTGTGACAAATGCCTCCCATGAACTGGCCACGCCCCTGACTGCCATCAAGGGCTTTGCCGAGACGCTGCTGGATGGCGCCCTTGCCCAGCCGGAGCTTAATGAAAAGTTTATCCGTATTATATACGATGAAGCGGACCGCATGCACAGACTGGTACAGGACCTGCTCAAACTGGCCCGGCTCAGCGCCCAGGAATACCGCGAACAAATTAAGCTGGATGCCGTCCCGGTGGGCCCCGTATTAGAGGCCGCCAAACAGGATTTAACCCCGCGCTGGCAGCAAAAAAATCATACCCTGCTGATAACAGGCGCCACAGAATCGCTGACTGCCCTCGCTCACCCGGACTGGCTCAAGCAGGTTATTGTCAATCTGTTGGAAAACAGTATCAAATATACTCCGGCCGGGGGTAAAATACTATTAACCTGCTGGCAGGAGGAGGGGCAGATAAAAATTAAAGTCAAGGATTCGGGCATTGGTATCCCGGCTAAAGACCTGCCCCTGATCTTTGACCGCTTCTACCGAGTTGACCGCGCCCGGGCCCGCACAGCCGGCGGTACCGGCCTTGGCCTGGCCATTGCCAAGTTTATTGTAGAAATGTTAGGGGGCCGGATCGAGGCGGCAAGCCTGGTGGATGTCGGAACGACGTTCACAATAACACTGCCGGCTTATGAGGCCGGCAACAACACCTAAAAAAGCCCTGCGTGTCTTGGCTACGCCGAAAAAGAAACCTGCTCCGGGCCGGCTGGAGCAGGTTTCTTTTTTATTTAACCAGTTATTTTTTTCGCCGTCTTTGCCCTGTCACTAAATAAATTGTCCATTCCGCAATATTAGTGGCATGGTCGGCAACCCGCTCCAGGTAGCGGGCAACGAAGATAAGCTGCGTGGCCTGCGTAATCGTTGTGGGGTCTTCCATCATATAGGTCAGCAATTCCCGGAATACCTGATAATAAAGGTCATCAACCTCATCATCATTCAGGCAGACCTGCTCGGCCAGCGGGATATCCAGGGTGATATAGGCATCCAGCGCGTCTTTAAGCATCTTTTGCGCCATTTGCGCCATGCGGGGAATATCAACAAGCGGTTTAATCAGCGGCTGATTGGCGAGACCTAATGTAATTTTGGCAATATCATAAGCATGGTCCCCCATTCGCTCTAAATCGGTAGTTATCTTAAGACCTGTGCCAATAATCCGGAGATCGCGGGCTATTGGCTGCTGTCTGGCGATTAGAACCATGCATTTATCTTCAATATCAACTTCCATTTGATCAATCTCATCATCAAGCTCCATGACCTTACGGGCCAATTCCACATCCCCTCGGGCCAGCGAAGCCACAGCATCATCAATGGCGCGGCCTACAGCGGTGCCCATATCCAGCAGATCCTGCCGCAGCTGTTCTAATTCCTGATCGTAGTTATGCCTTACTGTCATCTTTTGCCTCCTCCTTTATCCGAAGCGTCCGGTAATATAATCTTCGGTCCGTTTATCCTGGGGACGGGTAAAAATTGTATCTGTCTTATCATGTTCCACCAGATCGCCATTGAGGAAAAAGCCGGTATAGTCGGATACCCGGGCTGCCTGCTGCATATTATGGGTAACCATAACAATCGTATAGCTGGCTTTAAGCTCTGTTACCAACTCTTCAATCTTCATGGTGGATATCGGATCCAAGGCCGAGCAGGGCTCATCCATCAGCAGGACTTCCGGCTCTACTGCCAGCAGTCTGGCGATACACAGCCGCTGCTGCTGGCCGCCCGACAACCCCATCGCCGAGGAATGCAGGCGGTCTTTAACTTCATCCCACAGCGCGGAGCCAGTAAGACTTTTTTCAATAATTTCGTCAAGCACAGCCTTTTTCTTCTGCCCGTGAATGCGCGGACCATAGGCAATATTATCATAAATAGACATGGGAAAGGGATTAGGCCGCTGAAAAACCATACCAACCCGTTTTCTCAACATGACTGTATCCACATTGGGATGATAGATATTCTCGCCATCCAGCAAGACTTCACCCTCAATTTTCACACTGTCGATCAAATCATTCATGCGATTTAGCGTTTTCAAAAAGGTCGACTTCCCGCAGCCAGACGGCCCGATTAAGGCCAGTACGCTATTTTCTATGATATCAATAGAGATTTTTTTCAGGGCCAGGACATCTCCATAATATAACCCAAGTTTATTTACTTGAACCTTAACATTCATAAATAGTCTATGCCTCCTGTAGTTTCTCATATGCAATATATCATAAAATCGGCAGCGCGAATGTTAACATCTTGTTAAGATTTATATTTTATCGCCAAAACGCCTTATATGTAAGGCCAAGAAAAAATTGCCCGCCAGCATCGCAATAACCAGAATATCCTCTAGTCATTACTTGGCGGCGGGGCAATTTGCTTAACCTGCTTTATTCTAAATCGCGAAACCGATAGCCAACACCGCGCACGGTTTCAATTGCTTCGGCAATCTCATTGTCCTGGGATAATTTTACCCGCAGGTGACGTACGTGCACATCAACCGTCCTGGTATCGCCAAAATATTCGTAACCCCATACTTTCTCAAGCAGCTGCTCGCGGGTAAATACTTTGCCGGTATTTGTGGCAAACAGTTTAAGCATTTCATACTCTTTAGGCGTCAGTTCCAGTTTAAGTGAGCCGATGTATGCTTCATAGCGGCTAAAATTCAGGGTCAGTTTACCCACAGACAGGGTTCCGCTCACTGAGCTGTCTTTCTGGCTGCGCCGCAGGACGGCCTTAATCCGTGCCAGCAGCTCCCGTGAGCTAAACGGCTTGGTCAGATAATCATCGGCCCCAAGTTCAAGACCAATGACTTTATCTATTTCTTCATTCTTGGCAGTCAACATAATAATTGGGATGGCGGACGTTTCCCGGGCATTTTTTATTATCCGGCATACCTCAAGGCCGTCAATACCTGGCAACATCAGATCAAGGACAATAAGATCGGGCCGGTTGCCTTTGGCTATATCTATCGCTGCCTGGCCGTCGGCTGCCTCCAGAACCTTATAACCGGCTTTTTCCAAATTAAATTTGATGAGTTCACGAATATTTAGTTCATCATCTACAACCAAAATTTTGCCTGCCATAAAATTCTCTCCTCATTCATCCTTAGAGTCAAACGTAACCGCCAGTCGCCTTTTCCATACTGGAGACGGGAGCTCACAGATCCTATTTTAAACAAAAACCAGGTTTTTAACCTGGTTTGGTGGTAGCTTGTCCACTGTAAAATTAGGCGTTTACGGTATCTTTCAAGCCTTTGCCGGCTTTAAATACCGGATTTTTTGAAGCGGGTATGGTAATTTCATTACCGGTTTGGGGATTACGCCCTTTGCGTTCTTCCCTGGTTTTTACTTCAAAGGTGCCGAAGCCAATTATTTGTACTTTATCATCGTTGGCTAACGCTTCTTCAATCGAGGCAAATACTGCATTGATAGCCTTCTCGGCATCTTTTTGAGTCATATCAGCCTTTTGAGCCACTGCTTTGACAAGGTCAGTTTTATTCACAATCTTGCTCCCCCTAACATAAATCGATTACGATTAGCTTTATTCGCTACGCAACTTTTTATTCCTGCTGCCGTAAAAAAATTTGGTAAAAAAACTCATGACTTAGCCTCTTTAGCCTTGGCTTCATCCCATAAAGCATCAAGATCGGCCAAATTCATATCTGCCCAGGCCAGTTGCCGCTCTTTGCGACAAGCCTCAATATAGCCAAACCGCCGCCTGAATTTGTTGTTGGTGCGGTTAAGGGCCGTTTCGGGCTCAATCCCCATAAAGCGGGCCAGATTGACCACCGTAAATAATACATCACCCAGTTCAGCCTCACGGCTTTCATCGCCTGCCGGGGCCGGCAGGAGGGCTGCTTCCCTGAGTTCAGCAAGCTCTTCGGCCACCTTGTCCCACACCGGACCAATCTCAGGCCAGTCAAAGCCCACTTTGGCCGCTTTGGCCTGCAGCTTATAGGCAGTCATTAAGCTTGGCAGTCCCACGGGAATACCATCTAATACCCCTGTCCTTTCACCTGCCTTTTCCAGTTTTTTAATTTGCTCCCAGTTGACAACCACTTCTGCTGCATCCCGCACCGTGATCGTGCCAAATACATGAGGATGACGGCGTAGCATTTTTTCAGTAACCTGGTCAACGACATCCTGCATGGTAAAACCGCCACTCTCTTCCGCTACGCGGGCGTGAAAAACTATTTGGAGCAGTAAATCCCCCAGCTCTTCGCATAGTTTTCCGCCATCAGCCAGCTCTATGGCTTCCAGCACCTCATACACCTCTTCGACCAGGTAACGGCGTAAACTGAGATGGGTCTGTTCAATATCCCAGACACAGCCACCGGGCGATCGGAGACGAGCCATAACGTCAACAACCGGGTCCAGGGAAAATACCTTGCTCCGGGCGGGACGGGGCGGAACATATACACTGGTAAGATGATCAATTTCAGGCAAGCGGTCAAGCTCAAACAGCATAATCCTGTGTATTTGTTCATCAGGCAGGCCGAGATTTCGTACCACTGTAACCTGATATTCGTCGCCATAGTAAGGCATGAGCGCCAGTTTCGCATCTGACGCCACCTGGCGGCTGTATACCTGGGTAACAATGAGACCTGTAGGCAAATCCGGCGGCAAGGCGGCCAAATCAGCCGCATCAACAATGGTGAGCCCCGTAATCGGATCAACCCCCAGCCTTGTGTACAGCACATCGAGAAAACTCATGGCCGGCACAATAGCAAGCTCGACGCCGGCCGCTTTCGCCTGCTCAATAATAAGCTCGACAGTTTTTTCCGCCACCAGCGGGCTGCCGGGCACAGCGTAGACGAGCTGCTCCCCCTGCGCTGCCCGGCCGACAACCGCATTGGCTATTGTCTGATAGAGACCGGTAAAATTGTCCGCCTGCTCATACAAATGATCAAAACTGGTAAAAACAATACCCCTTTTTTTTAGGGCATCCACACAGGGATGTTTAGCCGTGCGCAGCATAATCGCCTCTGCACCACACAGCAGTTCCCAGGCTTCCAGTGTCAGCTGGTTAAAGCTTCCGGGCCCAAGCCCAATAATAGTAATTCCCATTTTATCGCCTCAACAATCGCAATGTAGTCAAAATAGCAGCAATTTTTCCACCGATGCGGGGAATTTGTTCAATATCACGGGCCTCAACCCCGCCTACCAGCAGCAGAACTATGCCGAATACAGTCCCGCCGGCGGCAATGGAGCCGATGGTGGCCAGTGTATTGTGAAGTGTTTGGCTCATTATCGCATCATAGGACAGAAGTACGGCAACACCCATTACCCCGGATGAGAGCAGGGCCTTAAAGGTATCTTTGATATCCAGGCTGAAACCGACATAGCGGTAAACGAAAAACATATTTAATAATGCGGCCACACCAAAATCAGCCACGGTAGCCCAGGCTGCCCCCATGATTCCGAGAGAAGGTATCGCTGTCAATACCCAGCTCATAACAATCTTGACAACGGCCGAAACAGCCATGTTAATTACCGGAATCGCCGTATGGCCAAGGCCCTGCAAAACGCCGGTTGTTACCTGGTGCATACCGAGGAGAACAATGCCCACCGACAAAATGGCAATCGAGACACCGGCGTTAGGCGTACCGTACAACATCTGGGAAATAGGGGTAGCCAGAAGTGCCATGCCGACAAAGCTGGGGATGGTAATCAGGTTGGAAATGCGCATGGCCGTCGCCGTCCGCTGGTAAATCCTCTGTTTGTTGCCGAGGGTGTACGCTTCCGATATCGCCGGGACCAGGCTGGCGGCCAGCGAAGCCGTCAGGATTGTCGCCAGGTTGACAAGCGGGACCGCCATACCGGTAAGATAGCCGAACATTTCCGTGGCCTGCTCGACGGTATGGCCGGCCACTTCCAGCCGGGCCGGCACAATCAGGAGATCGATATTAGATACAACAGGCAACATAATGTTAGCAAGCGATACCGGCAAGGCCAGTTTGACGATCCGGCTGATTATACTCAGGCTGGACTCCTGCTTAATCTGCGGCTGGGTTTCCATTTGCTGCTTAAAGCCCGGCTTATGACGCCAATAAAAGTACAGCAGCACCAAAAGCCCGGCCGCAGCCCCGGGACCTGCGCCAAAACTGGCACCGGCGGCGGCGAATTCGAGACCTCGCGGCAACAATATATAGGCAAAGGCAATCATGGTAACAACCCGTATCAGCTGCTCAAATATTTGCGAAACAGCTGTTGGCGTCATCATTTGCAGCCCCTGAAAATAACCGCGGTAACTCGATAGCACAGTAACAAAAAAGATCGCCGGTGCTAGCGCGGCAATGGCATAATAGGCGCGGTGGTCGCGGACAAAATTATGCTCAATCAGCCAGCCGGCACCATAGTATAAAAGAAAAGTGAAAAACAGCCCGGTGGCAGCCAAAACCCCCAAGGAAATGCGGAATACATGATTAGCCCCGCGGTAATCACTGCGGGCAATTTTTTCGGCCACAATAATCGAAATAGCCACGGGGATACCCGCTGAGGAAACGCTGAGCGCCAATAAATAAATTGGATAAGCCATCTGATAAAGGCCTACCCCTTCGCCGCCAAGGAGACGGGATAACAAAATCCGGTTGACTGATCCGATAATTTTTACAATAATACCGGCCACCGTCAGAATAAGTGCCCCTTTTAAAAATGTATCTTTACTCAAACGAGTCATTCCTCTCCAAAATTTGGCCTGCTTCAGCCACTTTTACTATTATAACAAAATCTTACCAGCAATAAAACACTATATGCATGGCGGAACATTTTAATTGCTATAATTGCCATTATCTCAGGTGCAATACCACTGTGGCACTGGTCCGTCTTGCCCTATTGCTTGCAAAGGTAATATAAAAGTAGCGAACTTAACAGTAATTGTTAGTGTCCGCTACTTGCTGTTTACTCTGCTGTGTAAAATGTTATTGAGACATTTGTTTTGCCAGGAATCCTGCTGCTGTTTCGGCTAGTTTGACCTCCATATCAGCCATTTGCGCCCCAGGCTCTTTGGAGCAGATAATAACAGCACCAATCGCATCGCCTTCAACGATTATAGGGGCAATGACTTCAGCAGTAAATTTGCAGGTCTCGTCATCATCGCATTGCGTTGCACAACCTTTGCAGTGCTTGTATTCGCCAGGATTGCTGATCAGCGCGGTTTTACGATCTTCCATCACTTTTTCAACAGCCGGGCCAAGCGGTTTGCTCATGAACTCCTTTTTTGAGGCACCAGCCACCGCCACTACATTGTCGCGGTCAGCGATCAGAACAATATGTCCTATAGCTTCAAACAAAGAGTCTGCATATTCTTTGGCAAAGTCCCCCAGTTCACCTACCGGAGAGTATTTCTTGAGTATTACCTCACCCTCACGATCTACATATATCTCCAGCGGATCCCCTTCACGAATTCTGAGAGTTCGTCTGATTTCCTTCGGTATTACAACTCGCCCTAAATCATCAATTCTACGTACAATTCCGGTTGCTTTCACCAGTATCCCCCTTTCTACAGCTTTAGCCAAGCTTAGCTAGATTTACCTACTAACTTTTTTTGCAGTCAATTTTTGAATAGCGAATACATCAGGCATTACTATTACTGCTAGCAATAACCTAATCATTCATTGATAGTAGTATATATCCAGCAAGTGCGTTTTATTCATTTTTCTGGCTTATACTGCGAAGGTTTATGTTAACATTTTTCCATACCTGTTAATACCAGAAACAGCTTGGTTAAAGCGTCCAGGAGCGGCAGCCCCAGCCGCGAAGTCGCCAGCCGCATCATCTCCGGCGGCCCGGGCATAAAAGCAAGTTTACCGGGAAAAAGATTTTTAGCGTTCATTAAACCATCGGCAGCGACATGAGGCGTATCACTGAAAATAATTTCTACCCGGTTCTCCCGTTCAGAAATGGAGCGAACGCCGATACAGCGGGCCAGATTCTTGATGCGGGCCACACCCAAAAGATTGATTACAGGTGTTGGCGGTTCACCAAACCGGTCAACCAGTTCATCAACAAGCTCAGTCAAATGCTCCTCCTGACGGACGGCTGCAATCCGCTGGTATATCTCAATCTTATGCATGGCATCGCTAATATAGTCCCCGGTAAGATAAGCATCGATGTTGAGTTCAATGGTTGGCTCAGGGATCGGCAAAACCGGCTTGCCGGTCTTTAACTCCGCCACGGCTTCGTCCAGCAGGCGACAGTACATTTCAAACCCGACACTGACAATATGGCCGTGCTGTTCCCGGCCTAACAGATTGCCGGCCCCTCTGATTTCAAGGTCGCGCATGGCAATTTTAAAGCCTGAGCCCAGCTCGGCAAATTCTTTAATAGCCTGCAGCCTTTTTTCCGCCACCTCGGTAAGCACTTTGTCGCGCCGGTAAGTAAAGTAGGCATAAGCCATACGGTGGGAACGGCCAACCCGTCCGCGCATCTGATATAACTGGGACAGGCCAAAATGATCGGCATCATAGACAATAATCGTATTGGCATTAGGCACATCCAAACCATTTTCGATAATGCTTGTGCAAATAAGCACCTCATCCCGGTTCTCATAGAAATCCAGCATTACCTGCTCTAATAGTTCCTCCGGCATCTGGCCGTGGGCTGTTTTTATCGTAGCGTCCGGCAAAATTTCGGTTAAACGCTGGCGGACCTTATCAATAGTCTGTACCCGGTTGTAAACAAAATACACCTGGCCGCCGCGCTTCAATTCCCGCACGATTGCCTCACGGATGATTTCTTCATGATATTCGACAACATAGCTTTGCACGGGGAACCGGTCCTCGGGCGGCGTCTCAATAATACTCATGTCGCGCGCGCCTACCAGCGACATGTGCAAAGTGCGCGGGATCGGCGTGGCACTTAGGGTAAGGACATCAAGATTGGCACGCAGCCTTTTCATTTTTTCTTTTTGGGCGACGCCAAACCGCTGTTCTTCATCAACAATCAGAAGTCCCAGATCTTTAAATGCCACATCGGCCTGAAGAATGCGGTGAGTGCCAATAAGCACATCTACCTGGCCCAGAGCCAGCTTCTGCAGGGTAGCCTTCTGTTCCCGGGCACTGCGAAACCGGCTGACAACATCAACAACCGTGCCAAAACCGGCAAACCGCGCACTAAAGGTCTGATAGTGCTGCTGGGCCAGAACCGTTGTCGGTACCAGAACCGCCACCTGCTTGCCCCCCATAACGGCTTTAAAGGCGGCACGAATCGCCACCTCGGTTTTACCAAAGCCAACGTCACCACACAGGAGCCGGTCCATGGGCCGTGGCTCTTCCATATCATGAGTAACTTCAGCGATAGCCTGCAGTTGATCCGGCGTTTCCTCATAGGGAAAAGCATCCTCGAACTCCCGCTGCCAGGGGGTGTCAGGGCCAAAAGCATGACCGACCTGCAGTTGACGCTGGGCGTAAAGTTCGATCAGCTCTTTGGCCATATCAGCCACAGCCGCTTTCGCCCTGGTCTTTACTTTAAGCCAGTCGCTGCCCCCCATTTTGCTCAGACGGGGCACTTCTCCCTCGGCACCGATATATTTTTGCAGCAGGCCTACCTGGTCTGTCGGCACATACAGCTTATCATCCCCGGCATAGCGGATATGGAGATAATCTTTATGAACACCGCCGACCTCCAGGGTTTCAACACCGACATATTTGCCGATGCCATGATTAACGTGAACGACATAATCGCCAAGATTAATGTCCCGGAAATAAGTGATCTGCTGGTCTTTGCCAACCCGCGGGCGCCGCTTCTTCTTCTGGCGGCCGAAAATATCCAATTCCGTCAGGACAACAAGCCGGGCCTGAGGCAATTCAAAGCCGCCTGACAAGGTGCCTGTCGACACAACAACAGCACCGGGAATCAGCGGCATGTGCCCCTCCTGGGCCATGACCGCCGTAATCCCCTCTTCGGTCAGATGGTGTTGGATATTGGCTGCCTTGTCATGGCTGGGCATAAATAAAATAATATTTTGCTTTTTATCCTGCCAGCTTTTTATTTCCGTAATCAGCATATCCAGCTGGCGGTGGAACGGTGCGATGCCTTTAGCCGTGATGCTGATAATGGCGGCCGGCTGAGTACCGGGTATTTTCTGCAATAGCAAGGATAAGTAAACGACCGTATAGGCCTGGCAGGCAGCAGTCAGCTCAGACCAGCTAAAAACCCGGCGTTTTATATCCGGGTTTTCTTTAACAATTTTAGTCATCTGCTCCCTGATCCGGGCCGGTTCATCAAGCACAAGGCACGAACCGGCGGGAAGATAAGACACGAATACCGCCGGTTTGCCACTGTGCTCAGGCTCAGTCAGGGGCATAATATCAGCTAATCCCAGATCAGTTACCGAGCGCTGGTTTACCGGATCAAACTCACGCAGTGAATCAACATCATCGCCAAACAACTCTAACCGGAGCGGCAGGCTCCGGTTAACAGCAAAAATATCAATAATACCACCGCGAATACTGAATTGACCGGCACTCCCCACCTGATCAACCCGCTCATAGCCAAATTCGACCAGAGAGGCAATAAGATTCTCCCGGCTGATCATCCCGCCGCTCTGGATCGTAATCCGGCTGTTTAAAAATTCTTGTTTGGGCAAAACCCGCTGCATCGCGGCTTCAGCAGTTGCCAAGACAATCATTTTTTCCCCTCGCACCATCCGGCTCAGAACGTCCATGCGCCGCGAGGCGAGTTCGACGCTTTTGGCAGCTGCCGCAAAAGTAATCAAATCAATCGCCGGCAATTCCACTACCGGCACCTGGGGCAGCAGGGTCGCAAAATCAGCTCGCAGCAGCTCAACTGCTTCGTGGCTGGCGGCAATGACAATGGTTGGCCGGGGTGATGCCTGAAATGCAGCCGCCATAAGTACGCTCTTTTGCGCGCCTGTCACACCATAAATGATACTCTGATCACCGGCTGCCCCGAAAGCAGCTTGCGCTGCCAGAAGCTGCTTATCCTCCTGAAAAGCAGCAAACAGCGTCAACATTGTTTTCTCTCCCATATATACCTCTCAATAGTTACAGGTAGTACCAAAAGGGCTTTAGCCTAGGCTAAAGCCCTATATTATATGTGCTTGAAAATTTTAGTGAATATAGCCTTTATTAATGGCCGGCATTCCAAATGCAACATTATCATCAATTCCCATTGAAGTTATGCAGAAGTCGCATAATGACTTAACATGGACTGTATTCTGCTCCACGTCAGTTTTAATTATATCTTGACGCTCCTGAGCAGTCAAGCAGTCAAAGCCAAACTTGACTTCATCGATTTGGTCTACTTCTAATGTATCGATATGTTCGCCGCAATATTCGCAAGTATAAAAAATTTTCATTGGCTACCCCCTCTTTCATATGTTTTTATCGGCTTTAGCCGCCAGTATTCTGACAACAATTACGTTGTAAGTCACATGCACGGCGGAGCCTGCGGCCAATCCCAGCCAGACACTGCCTGTCTTACTCAGAACACCGGCAGTCACGGCCCCAAAGAAACTATGCCCCATAATACTAAGGAGCGGGGCTGTAAGATGCCGGCCTTCATCCTGAATCCAATCGTAGACAGCTTCGATTATGCCAAAGAGCGCGTGTACCGGTATAATAGCGGCTCCCAGGTAGTACGCAAGCAGGGTTTTTGCCGCTTCTTCAGCAACCGGCCCCAGACTAATGACTGTTACCGGCCCGACATACCGCATAAACAGCCTGTTGACAAGAAAGCTCAGACCTGCCATTAGGGCAGCGATTGCATATTCCATAACTTATCCTCACGCAGCGGGCATTGAATGGTATTATTATTCCCCGAACCAACAGCCCTGTATACCGGCAGCTGGCTTTACGGTATTTTTTCCGTTCTCAAGCCAACAAAAAACAGGAAAAAAAAAACTATCTGGCGAAATTATGGATAATAGCAGATTACAATACTGGAGGGATCGCTTTGAAAAAACACTGGAACCAATTAATCCGGTTAGCCGCTTTGGGGTTAGCCGTTATCTGGAGCCTGCCGTCCGTTGCCCTGGCAGCGCCGAAACAACCTACGCCGCCGCCAGCGCCTGTTAAAATAACGGTGCTGGCAACAGCCGGACTCAACGGCCATATCATTGACTGGGATTATACTGTTCCCAAGACTGCTGATTTTGGCCTTGTCAAAATTGCCAGCCTGGTAAAAAGAGAACGACAGGCCAATTCCTATACCCTCTTAGTCGATGGCGGCAATATGCTCACAGGTACGCCCCTGACCCGCCTGTTTGCCACTGAGCCGTCGAAGCTGCCTAATCCGATGGTGGCAGCCTATAATTATCTTGGCTATGACGCAGTTGTGCTCGGTGAGGGCGAGTTTGCTTATGGTGGCGATTTCCTGGCCAAAGCGCTCACTACCGCCAGATTTCCGGTTTTGTCCGCCAATATGCAGCGTTCCGGTCAGCTTTCGCCTGCCGTCAAGCCCTATACGATTAAAGAATTTGACGTAAGCAAAGACAAAAAGAAGGAAAAAATTCGCATTGGTATTATTGGCTTAACAACCGCCGCTACGGCCATTAATCCCGAAAACTATGGCGGACTCGCCTTCAGCGACCAGACAGCCGCACTTACGGCTACGGTTAAAAAGCTGCAAAATAAAGTGGATGCGATCATCATCGTCAAAAATAATGGCCTGGAAATTAACGGCACTGCGGCGGCAGCCCCCGGCAAATTTGGCAGCAGCTTAAGCCGGACAGAACTCACTTTTGAAAAAATCGGCAAGAAGTGGCAGCTTAAACAAACAGAAACCGCCACCCTTTATTCAGCCATTGCCCCTGCCGATAAAGCGCTGGCCGACTTTGCCTGGCCTTATCACGATGCTACGCTGCAGCATCAAAACAAACGCCCGTAAAACCGCTGGCGCGGTTCATTTGGCTTGCGCATATCAAGTCTGATACATAAAGCAAAGACTTGGCTTGTGCCAAGTCCTTAGGACGATGCCCTGTAGGGATAGGGGTTCTTATATCCACAGAATCTATAAATAAATTCTGGTAGACTAAAAAGAGAATGCCGCGTCGTTATGACGCGGCATTCTCTCTTTAGGGCAGTAATCCCATCGGATCAACCGGCTGACCATCTTTTTGCACTTCAAAATGCAAATGGGGCCCGGTGGAATTGCCCGTATTCCCCATGGAGGCAATGCGCTGACCGGCGCGGATGTATTGGCCCCGTTCAACATAATAATCGTTAAGGTGGCCATACAAGCTTACATAGCCGCCACCATGATCAATCATGACCGTGTAGCCGTAGCCGCCCCGCCAGCCGGCCCAAATCACAAGCCCGGCCCGGGCAGCCATTACATGGGTACCAATGTCATTGGCAATATCAACACCGGCGTGCAAACGCCCCCAGCGCCACCCGAACGGTGAAGAAATTTCCCCTTTGGTCGGCCAGGTGAAACGGCTGGCATAAGCCCTTGCTACCGCGGGTTCAGCCCGGCCCCAGCGGGCACCGGGAATAAAAAGCTTCTCACCAACAGCGACATCATCACTGCTTTTGGCATTGGCTGATTTAATGGTCTCTACCTGTACACCGTAGACACGGGCAATTTCCCACAACGTGTCACCGGTATCTACTTGATAAACAACACCTTTATGCGGGAGGATGACTAACTCGTCACCCGGGTGAATCAGCTCAGTTACACCAGGGTTAGCTGCCATAAGTGTTTCAAGGTCAATACCGTAGTGGTAGGCAATCCCACTTAGGGTATCACCGGAAACGACAACGTGTTTCTGAAAGGCTTGGCGGCTGGGCTCTGCAGTAACGGCCGGCACCGGTGCCGCTTGCTGCTCAGCTGGCGGCGGTACAACCACAGGTTCCGGCACAGTTTGTACGCCGCCGGGAGCCGCCCATACACCGGCCAGCAGCGCAACCCCGCCAACATAAGCCCATTGCCGGGCATTCATTTTCAGCAGGTTCAATACTATCACCTCGCTTACTAGGCTATTTCAGCCAACGATACAGCTGTTGACTTAAATTCTCCCCCAGTATTAGCATAAGCGACAGGCCTGCAAAATATGCATAACTTGGATTATTTTTCTGAAAACATACATATTCTGAGCAATTTCATGCCAAAATATTATGTTCGTTTAATTGGCAGCGGTTTTTTATCAAATTTGTGAATCGCGTCAACAAACCGCACCGTACCGGTGGAACCGCGCATAACAATCGAATGCGTACGGGCCCCGCCGCCAAAATAGCGGACGCCGTTTAAGAGATCCCCCTGGGTAATGGCGGTGGCGGCAAATATAACCTCATCGCCTTTAACCAAATCATCAATGGTAAACACCTTATTAATATCATCAATACCCATGGCCTTGGCCCTTTCAATATCAGCAGCGCTTTCCGGCCACAGCCGCCCCTGCATATCGCCACCGAGACATTTGACAGCAGCGGCCGCCAATACGCCCTCCGGGGCGCCGCCAATACCTAAGAGCATATGAACAGCCGTACCCTCAATAGCAGCATTAATCGCCGGCGACACATCGCCGTCAGAAATCAGCTTGATCCTGGCTCCGGCCTCACGGGCTTCTTTGACAATAGCGGCATGACGCGGGCGATCAAGAATTACGACAGTCAGATCTTCCACAGCGCGGTCAAGAGCGGCAGCCACTGCTTGTAAGTTCTCCCGCACCGGGGCGTTGATGTCAATCTTGCCCCGGGCGCGCGGTCCGACAGCAATTTTATCCATATACATATCCGGCGCATGCAAAAGGCAGCCGCGCGGCGCAATGGCCAGCACCGCTATAGACCCCGGCAGCCCCTTTGCTACCAGATTGGTGCCTTCGAGCGGGTCAACGGCAATGTCGACCTCCCGGCCACCGTGTCCAACCTGCTCGCCGATATACAGCATGGGTGCCTCGTCCATTTCCCCTTCACCGATTACCACACAGCCGCTAATATTTACTGTATCAAAAGCAGCACGCATGGCATCCACTGCCGCCTGATCAGCAGCTATTTTATCACCGCGTCCCATCCAGCGGCCGCTGGCAATGGCCGCAGCCTCAGTAACCCGTACAAATTCCAGTGCTAATTCACGTTCCATAGAACTACATCTCCTTACATTCCTGATGAAAAATTAGGCCGGGCATCCGCCCGGCAAGTCTCACAGTATTTCATCTTTCTTAAAACCGAGGGTTTAAGGGAGATGAAGTACCAGTCTACATGTTGGCTTTTTGCCAGTCGGACAAGAAACGCTGTATGCCGGCCTCAGTCAAAGGGTGGTTCAACAGTGATACCAGTACCTTAGCCGGCACAGTAGCAATGTGAGCACCGGCCAGTGCCGCCTGCGTAACATGCATGGGGTGGCGAATGCTGGCGGCAATAATCTCCGTTTCAATACCATGGCTGGCAAATACATCAGCAGTATCCTTAATGAGGGCAATGCCATCCTGGCTGATATCGTCAAGACGGCCCACAAACGGACTTACAAAAGCAGCGCCGGCCCTGGCGGCCAACAGGGCCTGATTAACCGTAAAAATCAAAGTAACATTTGTTTTAATGCCAGCGGCAGCCAAAGCGCTGACTGTTTTTAAACCATCCACAGTTACCGGTACTTTAATGACCACATTCTTGCCAAGCTGCGCCAAACCGTGCGCTTCCGGCAGCATATCCTCGAATGTTGTGCTAATGACCTCCGCACTCACCGGCCCTGGCGTCAAGGCGGCAATTTCTCTGATTACGGCTCTGATATCCTGCTTTTCTTTGGCAATGAGCGTGGGATTGGTTGTTACCCCGGCCACGACGCCCAAAGGCAGAATATCTTTTATTTCAGTAATATTGGCTGTATCAAGAAAAAACTTCACAGATGCTCACCTGCTTCTTTTCAATCTACCGGAATTTAAAAATAAATTCCGTGGACATAAGAACGACTTGACTGCTGCCGGCGTCCTGAAGGACTTGGCCCAAGCCAGTCTTACCTTATTTTCCGGCATTCACTTACGGCTGGTGCGTCTGAGAGGTACCAGTTCAATGCTACCCATTACGGACACACGGGCCAAATCCCGCTCATCTTTGGCTGGAATAACCAGCCGGCCGTCGCATTGGCTGCAGGTCAGTGCAATGGCATCGACTAACACCTCTGCTTCGACATTGGCATTGCCACAACAGCAGTATACCCCGCCCTGCTCGGCAATATCATGAATTTTATTGAGGATCTCAAGCAAAATTTGCGAGTTTTCTATTCCCTGGCCGTCCGGCAGCTCTGCCATTTCACTGGCTATACTGGCTACTTCCTGCTTATGCCGGGCAATAATCTCAGCAATCGCAGCCGGACTGCCGATAAACCCAAGTTCAAGATTCGCCTGAGCACAATATATTTTACTAGCCTTAGGCTGTCTAAACAACTGGCTGTCAAGGAAAATCAAATGATTGGTCTCACATACGACACAGGGAATATCCAGTAAATATTGATGCCGTCCCGCGCTGGCAATGGCACCTTGCACCTCCCCGCAGCTGCAGGCAAGCTGATGCCGCGAGTTATTGAGCGCAAACCGGGAGACATTATGCAGTTCAATATTGCCACAGCGCGAACAATAAAGCGCCAGTGTAGAAACAGCGCTAATAAACAATTGATATCCCCCCTTGCTCCATATACTTCGCCGCCAGCAGTAAAAATCCTGCCTGCCTTTTATTCAACTTGGCAACATCAGGAAAAAGAGCATGGCCGGCTGAAAGAGCAGCCAGCCGGCAATTAAGTAATGACCCGGGGCCTGTATGCCCCGGGTCATGCCATCTGCTCTGGGTTAGCCGATCAACAGTCGGCGTGCATCAAAACTGCTGCCGATATGCTCTTCAATAATCCGGCACAGGGACATAATGTCGAAGGGCTTGGTAATATAATCACGCATCCCCGCTTCTCTGGCTTCATTTACCATATCCAATTCCCCGTAAGCTGTCATCATAATAACCTGATCGCCCTGACCATGGCGTTTAAGCTCCTTTAGTGTCTCAATACCGTCCATACCAGGCATCTTCATATCCATCAATATTACATTCGGCTTAACATCATTCGCCACCTGTATACCCTCATAGCCGTTAGAGGCTGTCATTACATTATAACCTTCATCCTGGAGAACTTCAGTAAGCAATCTTCTAATTCCAGGTTGGTCATCAATCACGAGAATCGTTGCCCGGGAACTGCTCATTACTCTGCACCTTGCTTTCTCCATAGTATTCGCCCAAGATATTCCTTAGCTTTTCCTAATATATCCATATTCGCAATAAAATGAAAATATCCTGCTAATTTCTGGAAGAAAATAGAAATTTTTTAGTTTTTTTCTCTTGATCTTCAAAAAATTTTTAAAATATAAAAGTTTATGCTACTATTTGTATAAAACATTTTTTATGAGGTGCCATTATGATTGCCCTGCTGCATAAGCTTTGCCGATTCTTACCAAGGCACAAGGCTGCCCTTTTTTTTAGCTTTGTATTGCTGGCCTACTTAGCGCCTTTTGTGATCTTGCGGCAAAACGCTCATTTTACCATTAATGATAATCTGGACTGGATTACCGCTTGGACAGTGCTGGCCAATAGTGGCAAAACATTCAGCCTGACCGGAACAGTCGGGCAAATGCTGGGCGAAGTGCCACGCAGCTGCCTGCCAAGCGGTTTTAATATTATTACCTGGCTATATCTTGCTTTACCGCCGTTCCGCGCTTATCTCGTCAACCTGCTCCTTGTACATAGCACCGCCTTTATTGGCATGTATCTTTTATTAAGACACTACTGTCTTACCGACCAGCGTCAGAGCTGGTTGGCATGGGCAGGCGCGGCGGCCTTTGCCACCATCCCCTTTTATACAGTCTATGGACTGTCTATCGCCGGACAGCCTCTACTATTCTATGCAATGGTGAATCTGTTTTATGACAAAAAAGTGATTGGTTCTGCTATTATTATTATTACATTCGCCCTCTATTCGTCCCTTCCTCTTGCCGGCGTGTTTATTCTGGCCGCGCTCGGACTTGCAGCTCTCTACGATTACTGGCGGAATCGGCAATACCGGCCGCGCTTCTGGGGGGGAATCGCCCTCCTGGCCGGCGCCTACTGCATTACTGAAGCTTGGCTGATATACAATGCCTTTTTCAGTACAGGTTTTGTTTCCAGCCGCGAGGAGATTAACCGCATCAGCCTGGGCCAAGCCCGGGATTGGGCCGGTGTGCGGGCCTTGGTTGCCGAAAACTTCACCATGGGGCAATATCATGCCGTCAGTTTGCACAAATATATTTTATGCCTTGCCGTGCCCCTGGCATTAGCCCTGGGCTGGCGGCAGAAACGCGAGTGGAAATTAATCATTTGGCTGCTGGCATTGGCGCTCTGCCTATCCATTTTCTATGGCCTGCGTTATTCGGAGCTCTTTATGTCCGCCGTCGCCGGCATCAGCTTTTTCAACACCTTCCAGCTCCAGCGGTTTCATTGGCTGCATCCGCTTATTTGGTATATCATCTTTGCCCTGTGTCTGTCTGTTATTGCCAATATCCGGTATATTGGCCGGCTGCTGGCGATGTTGCTCATTGTGCTGCAGCTTGGCTATCTATTTGGCAATCACAGCGAATATAACCTGGCTATCCACAAGCACACAGGATTTTCAGTTATGGAAAACGCCTGGCTGTATGAGAATGTAAGTTACGGCGAGTTTTTTTCGGTCAGTTTGCTCCAAAAAGTCGATCATTACATCGGCCGCCCCAAGCAGGAATACCGGATAGCCAGCATCGGCCTCTATCCGGCCATCACCCAGTACAATGGTTTTTACACGCTGGACGGACGGCTCAATATTTATCCGCTTGTCTACAAACATGCCTTCCGTCAGATCATAGCCAAAGAACTGGCCAAAAATCCGTTCTGGCAAAGGTATTTTGATGATTGGGGCATAACCTGCTATCTCTTTCCCGCCGAGCTTGAATATTTTCAAATACGGAAATCGTATCAGCTAAAATTAAATCATCTGGAACTTGATATGGAAGCCTTCAAAAAATTAGGCGGCCAGTATATCCTGTCGGCCGCCGAAATCACAAATTACAAAGAAAACCAGCTTGAGTTTTTACAGCGCTTTACCGAACCCTGGTCACCATGGGAGATTTATCTCTATCAGGCCCGCTAAACAGAAAACGGTAAGTGCAGCAAGGCAGAACCGGCAAAAATGATAATCCCCGCCACAACGGCCATACTCACAAGCAGCGGCGTCATCAGCACAAGTACGGCCTTGGCGCCTGACAACACATAGGCGCCCTGCAGGGCTGTGACATGTAAAGCCAGAGTCCAGACCACGACAAGCACCCCGATAAGGCCGAAGCAGACTTCCTGGATACCGGCCGGCAGCAGCGAGGCAACCACCCATAACGGCATAACGACAACCCGGGGAAGATGAGAGAATCCTAAGGCGGAAAACAGGCCGACAGGCGTCCCCCGGCCGCCGGCCAGTTCAGCAATAAAGGCCAGAAGGGAGGCGCTAAGGACCCAAAAAGTAAAACTGCCAATCACATGACAGAGAAAGAGGAAACCCAGAGCCGGCATGCCTGCTGTGCCTTTTACGCTGCTGAATACGGCCCATACCGGCACCAGCATGCCGATAATAAACATAATTACCGCCTGGCCGGCCAGTCTTTTTTCGGCAATATACTGCATGGCAGCTTTAGGCTTAAACAGTACGTCATAGATTATTTCAATAAAACTTCCCATAAGCTTGCTCCTTCCTTAATTGCTCTGAGGCACAGCCGCCGGACTGGCCGAGAGCAATTCCTGCAGGCGTTGAAGCATAATCTGGTCTGAAGCAAATCTGGTCTGAGCCCCTAACAAAACCTCGAGGGGACTCATTTTTCCATATTCAACAATTTCAGGCTTGCCCTGAATACCCACAAGCGCAGCAGCGCCATCAATCGCATCATACATATTGCCAAGCTCGTCGACAAGCCCCAGTTCCTTGGCCTGACGTCCGGTAAAAATGCGTCCGTCCGCCAGTTGCCGAACTGTATCCGGGTCAAGCTGCCGGCCCTCGGCAATGACCTCAACAAACTGATTGTACATATCATCAACCATGGTTTGGATAATCGCCCGCTCTTCTGCTGTCAGCTGCCGGTCCGGTGATAAGATATCTTTATGCGGTCCACTTTTAATTTTTTCCTGCCGCACGCCAATTTTCTTATATAGCTCTTCCCAGTTGGAATAGGGCATATATACTCCCAGGCTGCCCGTTATTGTCGAGGGGTTGGCATAGATCTTGTCAGTGCAGGCAGCCAGCCAGTAGCCGCCGGAGGCGGCCATATCGGCCATAGAGGTTATAACCGGCTTACCTGCCACCCGGAGTTTCTTAAGCTCCTCCCCGACCTCCTGCGAGGCCGGAACCGTGCCACCGGGACTATTAATCCTGAGTATGACTGCTTTTACCGCGGCATCATCCCGGGCCGCATGCAATTGCCGGATCAGATGGTCTGTACCACCCCCCTCACTGAATAATCCGACCTGGCCACGGCCGCCGATGATCATGCCTTCCACATAAATGACTGCCAGCTTATCATTGCCGGTCATTTTCTTTTGTCTGAGGCCTGGGGTGATAAAAAGTGCGGCAAGCATGGATATGCCGATAATTCCTGCCAGAAAAAGAACCACTGATCTTTTGAACACAATTCTGCCTCCTTATACTTTAGATAGTTAAAAGAAAACTGTTGGAGGTTATCCAACAGTTTTCTCTTCGTTATAGCTTACCCTGTTTATTCGCCAGCGATGCTTTGACAAAATCCCTAAATAAAGGGTGCGGCGCCGTCGGCCGCGATTTGAATTCAGGGTGAAACTGGGTGCCGACGAACCAGGGGTGATCTTTTACTTCCACAATTTCGACCAACCGGCCGTTAGGCAGCGTGCCGCTGATAATCAGACCGGCTGCCGCCAGTTGCTCCCGATAGGCATTATTAAACTCAAACCGGTGACGGTGGCGCTCATAAATAATCTCATCCTGATAGGCCTTATATGTAAGCGTGTCTTCCGTCACTTTACAGGGATACACACCTAAGCGCATAGTGCCGCCTTTATCTTCAACCGCCATTTGCTCAGGCATAAGATCGATAACCGGATGCGGCGTATCCGGATTAAACTCGGAACTGTGGGCATCAGCCAGGCCACAGACATTACGGGCAAATTCGATGACAGCCGACTGCATGCCAAGACAAAGCCCAAAAAATGGCACTTTGTTTTCCCGGGCATAGCGGATGGCTTTCAGCTTGCCGCCTACCCCCCGGTCACCAAAGCCCCCCGGCACCAGAATCCCGTCGACATCGCCCAGATAAACCGCAAGATCGGCCTGCTCATCTTCGATAGCCTCAGCATTGATCCATTTGATTTCAATGGCCGCATCATTGGCAATACCGCCGTGCCGCAAGGCCTCAGACACACTCATGTAGGCATCCTGCAGCGCGACATATTTACCGACAACAGCAATGCGCACACTACGGGACGGATGGACAATCTTATCCACCATCTGCCGCCAGCCGCTCATGTCGGCCCCGGTATCCACAATATTTAATTTCTCCAGGGCAATACGGTCCAGTCCTTCTTTCTCCAGCATAAGCGGCACCTGATAGATGCTGGCGGCATTTTTGTTCTGGATGACGGCATCGACGTCAATATCACAAAACAGAGCCAGTTTTTCTTTCATCTCCGGTGAAATCTCATGTTCAGTACGGCATACGATAACATCTGGATGAATACCGATACTGCGAAGTTCCTTTACGCTATGCTGAGTGGGTTTCGTTTTCAGCTCACCGGCCGCCGAAATGTAAGGCACCAGCGTAACATGAATATAAAGGGCCCCGCCGCGGCCTACTTCTTTTTTGACCTGGCGGATCGCTTCCAGAAACGGCAGACTCTCGATATCCCCAACGGTGCCGCCGATTTCAGTAATGACAATATCGGCATTATCTTCCTTGCCAACCCGGTAAATGCGTTCTTTAATCTCATTGGTAATATGAGGAATTACCTGGACGGTACTGCCCAGATAGTCGCCTTTACGCTCTTTGCTGATCACCGACCAATATATTTTGCCGGCTGTAACATTTGAACTTTTACTCAGATTAATATCAATAAACCGCTCATAATGGCCAAGATCCAGATCGGTCTCACCGCCGTCCTCAGTTACGAACACTTCGCCGTGCTGGTAGGGGCTCATGGTTCCTGGATCAAAGTTTATGTACGGGTCAAATTTCTGAATGGTAACTTTGAGGCCGCGGCTTTTAAGCAAGCGTCCCAGCGACGCGGCCGTAATCCCCTTCCCTAGTGAAGATACCACACCGCCAGTCACAAAAATATATTTAGCCATAAAAAATATCCTCCTACTACCTTCCCACAATTAGCTGTTGCAAAGCTAGTTTTACCAACTGTTTGCTGTTTTTATCCGATGGCCCCAACCGGTTAGTTGCTTTCCAGGTCTTCTTCCTCATCTTCCATTTCAGCTTCATCTTCAATCAAATCAGCCGGCTCTTCAGCAAGCCCGGCATCGTCATGATCAAAATCCTGCTGGATCGCAGCAAGCAATTTTTCCCGCCGTACATCATCCTGGCGGGCGGCAGCCGTTTCCTCGGTTTCACGCAGACTTATGCGCTGCGGCGACCATTCGGTCAGGCCCCAGGTACTCTTGCCGGTATGCACAAACCGGCTGTCCAAATTAATTTGCGTATGGATTTCTGCAATGATATGCGCAGGCGGGCGAATGGTGCTGCCTTTAGCGGCAACCACCCGGTCGATTAACTCTCTATAATATAACGGATGGCCTGCTGACTTTAGGATTTGATACGCTAAACTAACTTCCCCTAAATCATTCTTTGATGTATTATTTGCCATAATCTTAACCTCCGCCCTTAACAATCCGCTGCTAACCAAAAAAACAAGTGCCACTCATGCCGTCACCATTGTCTATAATAACTGCTAAACCCTGGCTGCGTTCAGTTAGACCCCGCAAGGAATAGGGCCAGACTGGATCCTCTGCGGCAAGTCCCACTTTATATTCCACATGCAGAGGCAAATTCCTGCTACATTTTTTCAGGCGCGGCTACCCCCAAAATAGCTAATGCCTGCCTGAGCGTTGATCTTACTGCCGTCACCAGCGCTATCCGGGCCAACTGCAGGTTTGGTTCAACCCCCATAATCCGGCATTGGTTATAGAAGGTATGGAACATACCTGCCAGTTCATGGGCGTAACGGGCAATGCGGTGTGGTGCCCGTTCCCGGGCCGCACTGGCGATTTCCTCGGGAAAAATCGCCATCTTTTTAATCAGGTCAATCTCCACCGGTTCATTCAATAGGCTTAGCGAACTGACACGGCTGTCCGGAACTGCCGGCACAACCGTGCCAGCCTCGGCAACCTGCCGAAAAATACTGCAGATACGGGCATGAGCATACTGAATGTAATAGACTGGATTATCATTGGAATTCGATTTCGCCAGATCAAGGTCAAAATCGAGCTGGCTGTCGATAGAGCGCATGATAAAGAAAAAGCGGGCCGCATCCCTGCCGACTTCTTCAATCAATTCGCTTAAGGTTACACCCTGGCCTGTCCGTTTGGACATTTTGACCAGTTCACCGTTTTGATACAGACTAACCATCTGCAAAATAAGGACTTCCAGGTTATCCGGGTTATAGCCCATGGCGGCAATGGCCGCTTTGACCCGGCTGATATAACCATGATGGTCTGCTCCCCAAATATTAATAAGACGCTCGAAACCACGGCCAAATTTATGCCGGTGATAAGCAATATCAGATGCCAGATAGGTAGGGATACCGTTGTCGCGGATAACCACCCGGTCTTTATCATCGCCATAAGCGGTTGATTTAAGCCACAGGGCCCCGTCTTTTTCATATATATTGCCATTGGCCTGTAAGAGCTCACAGGTCTTGGCCACGGCCTGATTTTGGTGGAGAGTGCGTTCACTGTACCAGACATCAAAGGTCACGCCAAATTGCTCAAGATCTTCTTTTACGCCGGCCAATTTTTCGGCAAGCGCCAGTTCCTTGAACGCTGTCAGCCGCTCGGCCGCCGGCAAAGCCAGGTACTTATCGCCATGATTGTTGATAATTCTTTGGGCGGTATCAATAATGTCCCGTCCGTGGTAGCCGTCGGCCGGAAATTCAACAGCTTGTCCCAACAGTTCCAAATAACGGGCATTAACGGAAGCGGCCAGGTTGTCAATCTGATTGCCGGCATCATTTATGTAGAATTCGGCTTCCACCTGATAGCCGGCGGCTCTCAGCAAGTTAACCAGGGCGCTGCCAAAAGCCGCCCCCCGGCCATGTCCTACATGCAGTGGTCCGGTAGGGTTAGCACTAACAAACTCGACCTGCACACGCTGTCCCTGGCCGGCATTGGTGCGGCCAAAACTTTCCCCGGCTGCCAGTATTTTTGCCAGCTCCTGATACAACCAGTCAGGCTTTAAATAAAAATTAATAAACCCCGGGCCGGCAATCACTGCTTTTTCCAGCCATGAGGCATTAAGCCGCTCAACAATTGCCTGCGCAAGGATCCGCGGATTCGTTTTGGCAACCTTGGCTGACTGCATGGCAAAATTAGTGGCATAGTCGCCAAATTCCTTTTGCGGCGGCACTTCCAGCGCTATATCAGGCAGTTGCCCAGCCCTAAATACGCCGTCGGCCATTGCGCTGGCCGCAGCTTGCTCAATGGCCCTGATTAGCTGTTGTTTAATGTCCATTTTGTTTATCCCCCTGTACAATGACGGCAAGTTTATTGAAACTTTGCCACTGCCCGTCAATTTCAAGTTCGTATTCAATGTCTACCCCGCGTACCAGGTCGGTTTCAGCACAGCGGGTGATGGCCAGGTATTTTGTCCGTACGCCCAATTTCATCGTGCCATAGGGTGTAACATAGCGGGAGGAGCAGCTTTTTCCGGTTCGAAACTCCTGGTGCTGTTCTACCCGGCCTGTGCGGACCAGAATTACATAGTCCCCATATATTTTCAGCAGCGTAAAGGCCCCTTCTAAGCCGGTAACCTCAGTCTCCCGGTAGCTGATATAGTGGACCCCGTTTTTCATATAACTACGACCGCAAGTAAACAGCTCCATTGTGTTTTCAGCACCAAAAGCGTCCCGCTGGCAGCCTGTCACAGTGATTAACACCTGATTAATACCAGTATTGCCGTTTAATGCCACTGTCAGACTCAGTCCTTTCAGAGTACCTTAACTATAATAGTATAGCGTAGTCCAAAGCAACTGCCAATATTCCCGGCAAAAAAATCTTTACAAAATAAAAATAAGCCTGCTCCTTGCCTGGCAAAAACCGGAGGCTGCTCCAGTTGTCGCCAAGGTAGGGCACGCTGCTAACATGAAATCTATTAAAGACTGCCGGACAGGCGGCCGGAACTACGCCTAAGGCCTGGCAGCAGGAACAGCTGCGCCGCCTGTCCGTGCGTACCAGACAGGCGGCGCATTCCCGGGAGGTAGCCGCCATACTACCTCGCGTAATTAATGTATGCAGTATTAGAATTAAAATTCACTTAAATTCATCCTACTGCCATAGTTTTTTTACCTCTGCCCCCGGATAATAATGCTTAATAATATCTTCGGCCTTTTTACCTTCCTTGGCAAAGGTATAGGCGCCCCACTGGCATAAGCCGACGCCATTGCCCCAGCCAAGTCCCTTAAAGACAAAGCTGCCGCCATCATACGTCATTTCCGTAACCAGCGTTGATTTAAGCCGGTCATAACCGACTGCGCGCCGGAAGTCAGAACCATACACTTTTTTATTGCCGGCGCCGATATACAGAATACGGCCGGAGGGGCCTTTCTCCAATATCCGGATATCACGGGGATTGCCAGTATAGCCAATCGCATTGGCAACCTGGGAAGCGGGGATTTTAACTGTCCATGATTTTATATTTTCCGGAGCATATTTAAAACAATTGTCAGGCACCGGCTGGAAATAGGGGGTCGGATGATCGATCTCTTTGGGAAAGCTCTCTTCCCTGGTCGCACCGATCTGACCGTTACAGGAGCTGTAAATGGCATTAACGAGACCGCCTGCATACAGTAATATTTCGCCGCGTGTGCTTTTTACAGCCTGCCGCACTCTATCATTTACCTTCTGCGGTGCATAAGCTTGCAGCTCTTCTTTAGAGGTGCTGACATCAGCATTGTGCAGCCTTTTAATTGTGCCGGCCTCAATCGCGCTCATTGTCAAGGTCCGCGAGGCAATGGCCTGGGCAGCTAGCGCCTCCTGCGGCCAGTCAGGCTGCATCTCCTGCGCAATAACCCCTTCAATATAGGTTTCCAAAGCCATAGTGGTAACATAACCCTTATCCGCCAGGTAGACCCTTATCTGGGGTTCACGCGGGTATTTCGCCGTATCGAAAGCCGGTACACCCGGGATCGGCTGCGGCGCAGGCACTGCGGGAGCCGGTACTTGTTCAGTAGGCGCCGGTGCAGGCTTGGGGGCGGGAGGCTTGAGTAGTGTGTAAGCTCCCGTAATGAATAAAAATACTGTTGCTACAACTAGTGCGGAATGTAATGTTGATTTTTTCATGCGCTCCCACCTCATCATTAGTATGTCTTATCCGCTGCCGGCTTATGCGTCAGCCCGTGCATACCCAAGAGAGATTGGTTTTAGCGGGCATCGGTCCGCTCACTTGCCGGTGCCTTGCCCTTGGGCTTTCGCTGGAGATACCCGGAAAACATGGCTTGAAGCTTAGCCGGATCCTCGGTAAAAACCAGGTATAGATGCCAGGGGATTGTTGCCACAAAAAACATGGCAATGGCGTAAAAAACAATCCTGCTCCCCGTCAGGCCTCCCACCGGCCGGCTGAGCCAGGAGGCATAATCCGGCGCCAAGTGCGGCAGGGCAGCCAGACCTGACAACATAACGGCCAGGCACCAGGCAGTAAATAAGCCTTTTTGCCCGGGATTATAACGGCCATAATTCGGATGGTTTCTCTCAATAAAAAGCGCATAGCGGAAAAAGCTGCGTAAATTGGGAATATCCCGGCTGGTAAACAATATCTCCGTGTATTTGCCGGTAACCGCATAATAATAAATTTGCCCTACCAGATTGATTAGCAGAATGATTCCCGCCAGGGTATGGGTTTTGCGCAGCAGGCCAAAAGGCAGGTTGCCCGTGGGATCGTGCAGGTACAGCCCTGTCAGCACTAAGTATGCGATAGATAAGACGGTGATCCAGTGAAAAATTCGCACAGCTAGAGGATGTAATAATAGTTTCATAAATATAAAATCCCCCGGACGGGGGATTTTAATGTACTTATAATTTAAGATGGACTTTGGGAATATTTTTCCCATAAAAAATTTCGGCCATTTCCTTCTTAAGCCGTTGTTTTATTTTTTTCTTTTCGCCGACCAGCAATTCTTTTTTGGCCGTACCAAACAGATAATTGTCCAGATCAAATTCCTTCAGGAGCATTTTCGTATGAAAAATATTTTCCTGATATACATTGACATCTATCATCTGATAGTGGTCACGGTTGTCACTGGAAATATAATTTTGAATCGAGTTTATTTTGTGATCGATAAAGAATTTTTTGCCATTCACATCACGGGTAAAACCGCGTACCCGGTAATCAATAGCCGCAATGTCGGGGCGAAAGGTATTAATTAAAAAATTAAGGGCCTTAAGCGGTGAAATCTGGCCACAGGTAGATACGTCGATATCAGCCCGGAAAGTGCTGATCCCCTCATCCGGATGGCTTTCAGGATACGTATGGACCGTGATATGGCTCTTATCCAGATGGCAGACCACCGCCTCCGGCAGCGGCTCATTAAGCTCACACTCACCGCAGTCCTCGCTATCTACCGGCTCTCCGGGCTGATTGACCAATTCTTCTGAGATCAGCATGGTAACACTGGCCCCCTGCGGGTCATAATCCTGCTTGGCTATATTTAAAATATTGGCGCCAATCATATGAGCCACTTCGGTAAGGATATTGGTCAGCCGTTCCGCGCTGTATTCCTCATCAATATACTCTATATACGACTGGCGGTGTTGCGGCGTTTTTGCGTAGCAGATATCATACATATTGAAACTAACCGTTTTGGTGAGATTATTAAATCCGTAAAGTTTTAGCTTCTTAATTGATTTAATTTCCATCTGGCGTTGTCTTCTCCTCACAGATATAATATTGGCTACAACCAAAAGCGCAGCAGCGATCAGTCTCGGTCTTGCTATTTAAACACAAATATTTCTGTAAAGCAACAAAAAATCCTCTAAAAATTATACCACAACAAGCCGAAAAGTATAGGGTAATTAACGGAAAATTTTTGGACCTGCAGCTGTCGCTACAGGTCTTACATAGTTTGCCCGTTAGTTAATTTACTATTTAAAAGTAACGATATATTTTTCAATCATTTTTACGGGATAATACGATTCCTTGGCTTTACGCAAACCTTCCAGCCCCATATCTTCTTCCCGGTTGATATATTCAAGGTGCTGCCAGGCATGCTCGCAAAACTTCTGATTAATAACCGGATATACCCCGCGAATATCAGGATTGGCCTTTTCCACATGAATAACCGCCATATTGTCATTTAGCTGTTCGCCAAAGGTAAAGCCTTCTACCTTGCCGCCAATGGTAATGAGCCCGCCCTGTAAATTAAGCTCTGTCCAATGGGTAAGCACTTCAATGATAGCGTTGTTTTCCCCGCGCAAGGTCGGATCATCGTCACAGCCTTTTTTCCGGCACCACTCCAGCTGGTTTTCAATACAGTGGGGAACCCACGCCGGTGTCAGCTGCTCATATTGGTAGTTTCTGTAAGTGCGCATAAAGCTGTTAATATGGTTTTTCTTACTGTGATACTTACGGCCTTTTAATTCAATTAAATCCTTGCTATGATAAACATAATCGAAATTGTCCCGGTCCCCGGTAAAATTAAACCGCCCAGGCTGCCAGGCTTCAATCAGGTCAACCATGAATTTCTCCACCCCCCGGATGACAAAGGGCAGGTTGTGCAGGGCAAAGAAGGAGCGCATAGCTTCAAGTACCGGTGCGATTGCCTCGTCAGGGCCAAATGGCTGCAGCATATACTGCTGACCGTCATAATCAGCTTTAATCAGCAGGCAGTTGTGCTGTTCCGCCCACTTAATAGAATATATGTTGCGCCACATAAATAAATTAGTGAAGTTTAAATGAGCATTTTCGTAGCGCCGCTGGCCAAAATACTGATCAAACAAAGGTTTTTGCGCTAAGGTAATCTCTTGAAAATTGATAAAAAGCCCCCCAATTATTAAAATATAGACTGGCCTTATTGCCCAAGCTAAGCATTTAGTAGTACCCTTTATTATATTCCGGACATTACGAACACGCAATACAGAGGCGGAGGTGATAATATGTCAAAACGGGCCCCTGTTATATTATACGGCGATTGTCCTTATCTTAAAAGGCGCCACAGCATAATTGCCGTATATCAGGAAACCCGCATTCCGGGTAAAACAGTGCCACACTATCATGTCCAGGAAGCAGAATGTGATTTTGAGGAGGAATGCCCTCTGGAAAAATGCCCGTTGGCCGAAAATGCCCCCAAGCACCCTCCCGGTATAGGCCTGGGGTAACAGGGGAAACCGGCGCCAAAGGGACGGTTTTTGACCTGCATTTATGTGCACGCTAAAAATCGTCCCTTTTGTTATGCTAATTTTTGTACAAGCTCCAGGCGCTCCCCATCGGGGCCGGTGAAAAACATAATTTTTTGCCGGCCCACTATCCGTGGCTGCGCAAACAGTAAGGGTACATCGTGCTGTCGCAGCTTCGCAATCTCGGCTGTAATGTCGCTTACAAAAAAGGCAATATGGTCAACCCGCCCGGCATTGCGGCCAGGGGCAGGGTCTGCCCGATACTGGATAAGTTCGATTGTCAGCCGGCCTGCCTTAATAAAGATAAGGCGAATCCGTTCATCCTCGTATTGGTCTGCCACCTGGCAGCCTAACACCCCGGTATAGAATGCCAGAGACCGATCAGCATCTGCAACCACCAGACCCACATGAGCCCCCTCCAACAAAGCTACTCCTCCTTTACCACTTTCCGCCAGGTAAAAATAAAGTTAGCGCCCTGACCTTCAGCCGAAATAACGCTCACCGAACCGCCCTGACTTTCCACTATCTTTTTCACAAGCGCGAGGCCAACGCCTGTACTCTCCAGTGTATCACGCGGCTGCAGGGTTTGAAACATTTCAAAAATTTTGTGATGATAGTCGGCAGCAATGCCCGGCCCGTTATCAGCCACACTAAACTCCAGCCAGCTCCCTAAATCACTAACCGTGATCCATATCTGACCGTCCGGTTTGTTGTGATGGCGAATAGCATTGCCGATAAGATTGGCAAATACCTGCTTGAGCCTGATCCTGACGGCGATAATCTCAGGCATCTGAGCGGCAAATTGAATCGACAGCTCCCTGGCCGGAGCCAGATCCTCAATCACTTCGGCAACCAGCTCACTGACCTTGACCGGCTCGGCAGCCGCTTTAATCCTGCCAATACGTGAGTATTCCAGTATCCCTTCAATCAGCTTTTCCAGCCGCCGGACCCGTCCCCGCAACAGCTCTATTTTATGCCGTGTTTCCGCCTCAAGGCTGCCTCCTAAATCCTCTTCCAGCCACTGCGACAAATTGGCGATGGCCCGCAGCGGCGCCTTCAGGTCGTGGGAAACGACATAGGCAAACTGATCAAGCTCCCGGTTGCTGCGCTCCAGTGTCCGCATATATTTGGCCAATTCCTGCTGCTTGCGCCGCAGCTCGTCTTCACGCAGCCGTACAGCCTCGGCCATGGATTGAAAGTGCTCCGAAATTGTATTGATCTCCGAAAATTCATAACGCGCCAACGGCAGATTATAATCGCCCAAAGCTACCTGCTGGGTTTTGCGGGCCAATACAGCAAGGGGCATTAAAATCCTTTTCAGATTACCCATGGCGATAAAAACCGCTAACACTAAGGCCAGAAGCGAACCGGCAATAAATATATTCCGGGTATGATTCACCGGGGCAAAGGCTACGTCGGTCCGTTGGGCCACAACGACCGGCCAGCCTGTCGGCTTAACTACAGCAACAGTAACAAGATAATTGTCCCGCCCCTGCCTGATATTCATGATCCCGGCCTTTCCTGCCAGGGCAGCTGCAATAAATTCCCGGTCGCCGATATTGCGCTGGTACACCTGCTCCTGGTCACTATGCCCGATATAAGTGCCTTCCTTGTCAAGAATAGCAGCCCAGCTATGGGGATTATTGCCGCCTTTCGCTGTCAGTTCATTCAGCTTGCTTAAATTGATATAACCGACGATCACGCCGCTCCCGGTTGGCCTGGTAATCGACAGGGTCGGCTGGCCCGTATGCGGCGAGATAAAGGTAGTTGACCAGTGCACCCGGGCAGTTTGCTTAGTGGCCTGAAAAAAAGGCTGCCTTGACAAATCAAGAGTCATATAGCTGGGATCAGAAGGCGAGGCAAAGACCGAGCGGCCCTCTTTATCAGCCACATGTACCGCATCCAGATAGGAATGGCTGGCAACAAGGGTGTCCAGATAGTGCTGGGTCTGGCGGTTGTCAAAGCCCCCTGCCTCCAGCGTAATAGCGGCCTGACTGATGACAGCATCAGCCATCGCCAGGAAATCCTCTGTTCCTTTTACCAGGTCATTGGCCATTTGCGTGTTATATTTAACGACTTGCTCACCCATACTGCGAGACAACAACGTAATTGTAATCACGCTGATAATAAGGATCGGCAACGCGGCGGCGACGATAAAATATAAAGTCATGACCTGTTTTAGGCTGCCTGCAATCTTGCTCATATGCCATCTGCTCACTTTAATTAATCAGGGGTGTAAACTGACCGTCCTTTACAAGAATCAGTCCCTCAGGGCGCTGACTATCCCCTGTCGCATTAATAACAATCTCACTCCATAATCCCGGAAACTGGCGCTGGGCTAAAATTGCATCCCTGACAGCCCGGGCTTCGGTATTGCCTGCTCGCTTAATGCCGGCCACCAGCAATTGCGCAGCCTCGTAGCCATAAGCAGCCGCATAGTTGGGCCTGCTGCCAAACCGCTCCTGGTAGACACGGGCAAACCGGCTGTAAGCTATTCCCTGCGGATCAGGAATAAAGGGGCCGCTGAAAATAACCCCTTCCACCGCACTGCCGCCGTGGTGAATAAAGTCGTCGGTCATTGCCCAGCTGCTGGAAAATACAGCCATAGCAGCATGATCCTTCTTGAGCCATTGACTAAGAACCGCAGCATCCACTGCACCGGCAATAATAAGTACGCCCTCCGGCCAGTAGCCGGCTACCGTGGTTACCAGCTTCTCAAAATCCACGCTCTTGCCTGATATAAACGAATAGGCAATCGCAACCGTGCCGCCAAGTTCCTCATATTCAGCCGTAAAAGCCTGTAGCCAGGCCTGAGAAAAATCCCCATTGGTTATATCATAAATAACGGCCATTTTTTTGAGCCCAAGCGTATCGGCCGCATAAGCCGCCTGCGCTTGGGCCGATACACTAAGAGGCGGCATCACGGTGACCAGGAAGTCATCCCGGCCGCTCAGACTGTCCGCCCGCGCCGTCGGACTTACAATCAGGGCTTGGCCGCCGGCAATTACCGGCAGCGAAGCGGCTGCTGCCACACTGGTCATATGCCCGACAATCGTTTTTATGCCGGCGTTAATGAGTTCTTCATCAACAAGGCGGACTACCTCAGGATCATTCTTATCGTCTTTAACAACAAGCTGAACCTGACGGCCGTCAATACCACCGGCCGCATTTATTTCCTCAACCGCCAGAATTACCCCGTTGCGGCCGGCAACCCCAAGATCAGACTGCCGGCCGGTTAAACCGGCAACAAAACCGATTTCAAGCGGGGCCCGGTCAATACAGCCGGCAGCGACCAGGGTTATGAGCAGGAATATTGTTAAAGCTGCCGTCTGAAAACGTCTCACAGTTGGCACAATATCCCTCCATCCGACAATTCATTCTTGGTAATTTAATTAGCCATGAAAGAATTATTTTCCTGCTCCCGCTGCCTGCTATTCAACGGAAATATTTAACGCCGCCCTGAAACAACTGCTGGTCTTTGGTTCCGGGAACGTTAACGGCCACATGGCTGCCAGTCCGTTCCGAATGACCCATTTTCCCCAGCACCCGCCCGTCAGGACTGGTAATCGCCTCAATGGCATGGCAAGAGCCGTTCGGATTAAATTTGCCGTCATAAGTGGCACGGCCGTCAAAATCAACATACTGGGTGGCAATTTGTCCATTTGCCGCCAGGCCGATGATGTCCTCTTCCCGGGCATAAAACCGGCCTTCGCCGTGCGATGCCGGGATAACAAACACATCACCGGGTTGAGTATAACTCAGCCAGGGCGACAAGGTGGAAACGACCTTAGTCTGGACCATGGACGAAATATGCCGGCCAATTGTATTAAAAGTTAAGGTCGGGCTGGCGGCTGTCAGGTCACGGATTTCACCATAAGGAACAAGTCCCAGCTTAATAAGCGCCTGGAACCCGTTACAAATCCCCAGCATCAAACCATCACGCTGCTCTAAAAGCTCGGTCACGGCCTCCTTCACTAGGGGATTGCGAAACATAGCGGCGATAAACTTGCCTGAACCGTCAGGCTCGTCGCCGGCACTAAAGCCCCCTGGCAGCATCACAATCTGAGCGGTGCCTATTTGCCGGGCCAGCACGCGGATAGACTCTTCAATCTGAGCCGCAGTCCGGTTGCGGATCACCAGGATTTCCGGCCGGGCCCCGGCCTGGGCAAACGCTTTGGCCGTATCATATTCACAGTTAGTACCGGGAAATACCGGAATCAGCACCTTCGGCGCGGCAATACGGACTGCCGGCCGGCAGCGGCGGCGGTTTTGATAATAACTAAAACCAGCCGGCTCACAGGCAGCCGGTTCTGTGCGGACAGGAAACACCCTCGCCAGCGGTTGTTCCCAGGCGGCAAAAGCTTCTTCCAGGGCAATCTCGGTGTTATTAACATGAATAACAGGAGTGGCTGTTGTCTTGCCAAGCAAGGCATAATCCACACCGGTTAATTCCTTTTCCGGCTGTACCTCGGCCGGCAGTTCCAGCACCAGCGAACCGTAATCCGGAATAAACAAGGAAGTCTCCGTAACGGCGGCGGTAAACCGGATGCCAATGCGGTTGCCAAATGCCATTTTGCAGACAGCTTCGGCTACGCCTCCCAGTTTAACCGTATAAGCGGCCAGAATCTTGCCGGCTGCAGCCAGCTGACGCACACGGTCATACGCTATAGTTAAGGCAGCAAAATCCGGCATTTCGGTTGCATCGCGCCGGGCCCGGACCAAAACCACATTACTGCCGGTCAGCTTAAACTCCTGGGAGACAACATGCCGCACATCGACTGCCGTTACCGCAAAGGCCACCAAGGTAGGCGGTACAGTAAGCTCTTTAAAGGTGCCTGACATGCTGTCTTTGCCGCCGATAGCCGGGATGCCCAGCTGTTTTTGCGCATAAAACGCTCCCAGCAGCGCACTGAAGGGCTTGCCCCACTTTACCCTGTCCTTGCCCAGCTTTTCAAAGTATTCCTGCAAAGTCAGCCTGACTGTGCGGAAATCGCCCCCTAAGGCGACAACCTTGGCAATAGCCTCAATCGTGGCATAAACCGCACCGTGGAAAGGACTCCAGGCCGAAAGTCCGGGATTAAAACCATGGGTCATGATTGTCCCGGTCGTGGTATCTCCCGCCAGCACAGGCAGCTTGGCGGCCATGCCTTCGGCGGGCGTATCCTGGTATTTGCCGCCAAAAGGCATCAGCACCGTAGCGGCGCCAATACTGCTGTCAAAGCGCTCAACAAGCCCCTTCTGGCTACAGATATTCAGGTTTTGCAGCATCCCCAGCCAAGCGGCCTTCAGGTCTGACAGGCTTTTACCGGCCAGGGCCGGCAGGCTTTCGAAATAGCTGTTGGCCGGCGGAGCAGTCACAGCTACGGCCGTATGCTGTTTGATGCCATTCGTATTCAAAAACTCCCGGCTGATATTGACAATAGCCTGGCCGCGCCAAAGCATCTGCAAACGCTTATTGTCAGTAACGGTGGCAACAATAGTCGCCTCCAGATTCTCCTCATCGGCGTAGTGGATAAATTGCTGCGCATCGGCTGCGGCAACCACCACTGCCATCCGTTCCTGCGATTCCGAGATAGCCAGCTCGGTGCCTGTAAGACCCTCATATTTTTTAGGAATGGCATCCAGGTTAATATGCAGACCGTCGGTCAGTTCACCAATGGCCACAGACACGCCGCCGGCGCCAAAATCATTGCAGCGCTTGATCATGGTACTGGCTGCCCGCCGGCGAAACAGGCGCTGGATTTTGCGCTCTGTAGGCGGATTTCCTTTCTGGACTTCGGCCCCGCAATTCATAAGCGACTCCTCCGTGTGAGCCTTGGAGGAGCCGGTTGCGCCGCCACAGCCGTCCCGGCCGGTACGGCCGCCTACCAGAATGACAACGTCGCCTGGTTCCGGCATGGCGCGCACCACATTCTCTTTGGGCGCCGCTGCGATGACCGCCCCAATTTCCATCCGTTTCGCAATATACCCCTCATCATAGATCTCAGACACCTGGCCTGTTGCCAAACCAATCTGATTCCCATAAGAGCTATAGCCGGCCGCTGCGCTTGTCGTTATTTTCCGCTGCGGTAGCTTGCCCGGCAGCGTGGCTGCCAGCGGGGTACGGGGATCACCGCTGCCGGTAACACGCATCGCCTGGTAGGCATAAGAGCGGCCTGACAGGGGATCACGGATGCAGCCGCCCAGACAGGTAGCCGCTCCCCCGAACGGTTCAATCTCGGTGGGGTGGTTATGAGTTTCATTTTTAAACATGACCAGCCAGTCTTCCGTCCGGCCCTCGATATCAGCAGGCACAATGATACTGCAGGCATTGATTTCTTCCGATTCATCCAGATCAGTAAGCTGCCCGCGTTTTTTCAGTTCTTTCATTGCCAAAGTGGCTATATCCATGAGGCTGACGTCTTTGGCCCGGCCGTTATAGACAAACTCCCGTGCTTGTAAATACGCTTGATAAGCCGTTTCCACCGGCCGGGAAAACCGGCCCCCGGCAATGGAAACCGACTGAATCTCTGTCAGGAACGTCGTATGCCGGCAGTGATCCGACCAATACGTATCAATGACCTTAATCTCGGTGATGGTCGGCTCCCGGCGCTCCGTATCCCGGAAATATTGCTGACAATAAACCAAATCCTCAAAGCTCATTGACAAGCCCTCTGTGTTCATAAACTCTACCAGGTCCTGGGGAGTTTTTGTAATAAAACCCTGCAGCACCAATACATCGCCGGGAACACAGCACACCATAGTTAGTGATTCCGGTTTGGCCAGCGAAGCTTCCCGCGCCTCAACCGGATTAATGCAATACCCCTTGATTTTCAATAGTTCCTGCTCACTGATTTCGCCTGTCAAAACAAGAACCTTCGCCGTATTCACAGCCGGCGGCTCCTGCTGGGTTACGATCTGCACGCTTTGTGCCGCCCAGTCGGCCCGCTGGTCATACTGGCCCGGCAAATACTCTATCGCAAATACATGGTCACCGTCTTTACAGTCAAGCTTCTCAAAATATACAATATCCACAGGCGGCTCGGAAAAAATGGCAGGAACGGCACTGGCAAATTCCTGTTCCGTCAGCCCGGCCACATCGTAGCGGTTCAGGACCCTAACCGACTGTAAGCCCTTTATCCCCAGATTCTCTTTCAGATCAGAATATATGCCTGTCGCCTCAATTTGAAAGCCAGGCTTCTTCTCGACAAATATGCGACGTATTATCTCTTTTACCCTGTCCAAATTATCCGCCTCCTATCTTTACATTCTTATCGTAACACAATATAATTAATAATAAAAATTAATAATAATTATTTTATTAATAAGGAGAAATTATATATATGGATATTAGTTTTGAGCTGTATAAGGTATTCTACCATGTTGCGGCAACCTTAAGTTTTACAGAAGCCGCCCTGCAGCTGCATATTTCCCAGTCTGCCGTCAGCCAGTCGATTCACTTGCTGGAAGAAAAACTCAACAGCCGCCTGTTTTCCCGCACGACCAAACAGGTACGGCTAACCCCGGAGGGAGCCATGTTATTTTCCTTCGTAGAACAAGCCTACCAATTCCTCAGGACAGGCGAGCGCAATATCCAGGCTGTTCATTCTCTGGCCCGGGGTGAGCTTAGAATTGCCGCCAGTGACACGCTGTGCAGATATTATTTACTATCCTACCTAAAACAATTTAATAAGTTGTACCCCGCCATCAAAATCAATATCACCAACAGGACATCGCCGGTATGTACTGAACTTGTCCGCAAAGGCCTGGCAGATATAAGCTTTGTTAATCTGCACCCCGAACTGCAGCCCCCAGCGGAAGAACTCACCAGCAAGCTCTCTGTTACCAAACTAAATGTAATCCATGATGTCTTCGTGGCGGGAAAAGATTACTATTCCCTGCGTCACCACAAGCTCTCCATAAAAGATCTGGCTAAGTACCCCATCCTGGTTCTGGAAAAAGACACGGTTACCCGCAGCTTCTTTGACGCCTTGCTTAAGCGCTATCAGGTATCCATAACCCCCGAAATAGAGCTCGGCAGCATTGATTTGCTGATTGATCTGGCCCAAATCGGGCTTGGTATTGCCTTTGCCCCCCAGGAATACATGACCGACCAGCTCGCACAAAAAAAGCTATTCCTTGTGACAATTAGCGAGGATATCCCGCCCCGTTATTTAGGAGCGGTCACCAACAGTACCGTACCGCTGCCGGTCGCAGCCCAGAAATTCATGAACCTGATCACAGCAGCACAGTAAATAAAATCCGCAAAGACTGGACAAAAAAGCAACCCTGGCCATAGGCTTGAGCTGCTTTGCTTACAATAACTTGTTCCTGCGGGAAAGTACGGTGCTCGCCCTGCAGGCCTGATTAAAATGTAATTTACAGGAATAACATGAGAAACTTATACATAAGTGCACTTGTTACTGCACTGAACGGAATGGTCAGTATCCAGGCAAACAGCATTTGCTGGGCTACGCCCCACCGTACAGCGGAAATCCGTTTGGCCGAACCAACCCCCATAATCGAGCCAGATACCACATGGGTAGTACTGACTGGCAGGTGCAGATTCGTAGCTGCAAAAATAACCATTGCCGAATTCATATCGGCAGCAAAGCCATTGATAGGCTCCAGTTTAAAAATCTTACCGCCCATAGTCTTGATAATTTTCCAGCCGCCAGCGGCCGTCCCCAGGCCCATGGCGGTGGCACAGGCAATTTTGGTCCACAGCGGGACCTCTAGTGACGGTATCTGCCCTGAACTCAAAAGAGCCAAGGTAATAATTCCCATCGCTTTTTGCGCATCGTTGGAACCATGGGAGAAAGACATCAGACTGGCGGAAAGAAGCTGCATTTTCTTGAAGCCGGTATTTAGCTTCCCCGGCTCCTGCCGCCCGAAAATCCACATCATAGCAATCATGATAACATACCCGCCAGCCATCGCAAGCAGCGGCGACAGGACAAGGGAAAGGACAATTTTTTCGACACCCGTAAGGTTGATGGCGCTAAAACCGGCGCCTACTATAACCGCTCCCAGTACGCCACCAACAAGCGCATGGGAGGAACTGCTGGGAATGCCAACCCACCATGTAATCAGGTTCCAGACAATAGCCCCGAACAAGGCGGAGATAATGACCGGCTGACTCACTAACGAAGCTGACTTAACCAGATCGCCGCCGATTGTCTTGGCTACCCCGGTACTATACAGCGCCCCGGCGAAATTAAGAATAGCGGCCAGTATTACAGCGTACTGAGGATCCAAAGCCCGGGTCGATACCGAAGTGGCAATGGCGTTGGCTGTATCATGAAAGCCGTTGATATAGTCAAAGGCCAGCGCCAAAAAGACCACAATATAAACCAGCGTCATATCAGGCATACTTTACGATGACTCCCTTTAATAAATTGGCGATATCTTCACAGATATCAAGAGTCTCTTCCAGATGCAGCAGGATTTCTTTCCATTTGATTATTTCAATAGGATCATTGCATTCTCTGAACAGTTTGGCCATCTCCTGCCTGTATAGCCGGTCTCCCTGTGACTCATATTCAATTATCCGGGCACAGCGCTCTTCCAGCTTATCTTTTTGCTTTTTAATTTCAGGCAAATGACTGAACGCTTTATCAATCTGTTTGGCACTTTTAGCTACCAGTTCGGCAAGAGCTTTGGCCCCTTCTGATGCCGTACCGGCGTTGTAGAGTTCCATACGTTCAATCGTGCCCTGCATACAGTCTATAACATCATCAAGTTTATGAGCAATGCTATAGATGTCTTCCCGGTCAAGGGGCGTAATAAATGTTTTGTGCAGCAAGCCAACAATTTTAGCCGTATTCTCGTCAGCCTTGTTCTCCAGTTCGTCGATTTGAGCCATTAATTCAAACAAATCTCCGTCTCTGTTCAGCGCCTCCTGCAAAACTTCGGCTGCATCCCGAATAAGTTGAGTATTTGCCAGAAGATAACCATAAAATTTTTCTTCACGGGGCTTTAAGCCAAATCCCATACTTAGCCTCCTCAATTTGTCGGATTCAAACTGATTATAGCATATACCCTCAGGCTTTGTTAACTAATTGTAAAGAAATGTTAAGATTCGGTTAATTTAAGCCTACTGTCTACGAGTTAGCCACCAGGACAATACCGGCCAGAATCAAGACCATTCCGCCCAGTCTAAGCAGGCCAATCGCCTCATGAAACAGAAAAAAAGAAGCAATAAACACCAGTACGTACCCTAAGCTGATAAGCGGGTAGGCATAACTTAGTTCAACCGTGCGCAACGCATAAATCCAGAGCAGCGTACTCACTCCATACAAGCCTAAACCGGCAAGTATTGGCCAGGCGGCTATCATCTTCACCAGCAAAGAACCGGTGTCCGGAATACGGACAGCACCAAACTTAAAGGCAATTTGCCCAACAGCCCCCAGTAAAATAGAAAATAATATAATATAAATATCTTTCATCTCATACACCATCCTGTGGTCAGGGTTGAGCGCTGATAACCCAAAGCTTGTCTTTGGTAGTATATTCCCTTTTGGCGGAGGTATTCCTGCAAGCTGTTATCCATCTTCCCGGACAGTTTGCCCATTTACCGACCAGGGCCTTAAGGTGACATTACCAAGGCATGATCAACAGACGCGCTCAGTTCCCGGCTGCAGCCAAACCCGGCAGTCATGGCCGCATTACTTGACGTCGGCCAAATTGTCATTTATCGTTAAACTAGTACCTTATCTTTCTTAAAAGCGAGGGAATAGTTTGCGTAGATTTTTTCGCAATGCAAGGCGGAGGACGCTAACTGATTCAGTAAGATCTGCTTTCATAAGGCCGGTAGGTGATGGGTCTCTTATTACTTGCGCGGGCCGCGCATATCGGACATATGTAAGGCGACGACAACGAAGCAGTGCGGGAAAAGATGCGCAAACTATCCTTGGTTTTAAGGGAGATGAGGTACTAGATGCATTACTGCCGCATATAAGGGAGGCGCTTACCGTGGCCAACGCTGTCAGGCTTGCTGAACTGGACATAGTACGGGGAATAGCAATATTGTTAATGATCATTTTTCATACTGTATTTGATTTGGCTTTTTTTTATGACTGGCCGATTAATTATTTGGCAGGCTTTTGGTACTACCAGGGCAAATCCGCCGCCATATTATTCATGCTGGTATCCGGTGTCAGCAATGTTCTCAGCCGCCGGCCGCTGCGCCGCGGGCTGATTGTATTTGGCACCGGTCTGCTCATTACGGTCATTACCTATTGCTACAACCCTGCCGTTTATATCCGGTTCGGCATTCTGCACCTGCTGGGCGCGGCCATGCTGGCCGCCCCGCTCCTTAACAAGGGCAGCGCCCTGGCGCTCAGCATCGCCGGCACATTGAGCCTTGCTCTTGGCAATGCCTTTTCTCAGCTGACAGTAACCACCGGCTGGCTGATACCTTTTGGTCTCACGCCGGCAGCCTTTACCTCCCTTGACTACTACCCCCTGCTGCCCTGGCTGGGTATTATCCTCTACGGTATGGCTATAGGCAAGCGATTGTATCCTGTCAGCCAAACACGGTGGCCGGCCGCAGCAGGCTGCCGTCCCTGCCGCTGGTTAGGCTGGCTGGGCCGAAGGTCGCTGCTTATCTATCTTATACACCAGCCGGTCATATTGGCACTCCTGCACATAATAAAGCCCTAGGCGGCTTTACTGGTTGTTGCCCCTGAGCATGCCGTCAATGGCCTGGGCGGCTTTTTTACCTGCTCCCATGGCCAAGATTACGGTGGCTGCACCGGTGACGGCATCGCCGCCGGCATAAACACGTTCGCGGTTGGTAAGACCGGTTGCTTCATCGGCAACAATACACTGCCACTTATTGACGTCAAGCCCCCGGGTGGTTGAAGCGATGAGCGGGTTCGGCGAAGTTCCCAGGGACATGATCACCGTATCTACCGCCATAACAAACTCAGAGCCGGGTACGGGAACCGGTTTTCTGCGGCCGGAGGCGTCAGGCTCACCCAATTCCATCTTGACGCAGCGCAGGCCGCTAACCCAGCCGGTATCATCCACCACAATCTCGGTCGGATTTGTCAGCACGTCAAAAATAATGCCCTCTGCTTTGGCATGATGTACTTCCTCGGCCCGGGCCGGCAGTTCCGCTTCCGACCGGCGATAGACAATATGGGTTTGGGCTCCCAGCCGGACGGCAGTTCTGGCGGCATCCATAGCCACATTGCCGCCGCCGACAACCGCGACTTTTTTCCCGACCTTGATCGGGGTCGCATAATCTGTTTTAAAGGCTTTCATCAGGTTGTTGCGGGTTAAAAACTCATTAGCAGAAAATACACCGTTGGCATTTTCGCCGGCAATCCCCATAAACTTGGGCAGTCCGGCGCCTGACCCGATAAATACGGCGGCAAAGCCTTCTTCCTGTAACAGCTCGTCAATTGTTACCGTCTTGCCGATTATGACATTGGTCTCAATGCGAACCCCCAGCTTTTTAAGATTGGCAATCTCATGTTTGACCACCGTTTCTTTCGGCAGCCGGAACTCGGGAATACCATAAACAAGTACGCCGCCTGGCTCATGGAGGGCCTCAAAAATAGTGACGGAGTACCCTTTACGGGCAAGATCACCGGCACAGGCCAGACCCGCCGGGCCGCTGCCGATAACAGCAATCTTTTTTCCGTTTTTTGCCGTTATCGCGCTGGTATCTACCTGGTTTTCCCTGGCCCAGTCGGCAACAAACCGTTCCAGTTTGCCAATCGCAACGGCCTCCCCTTTATGGCCGAGAATGCACTTGCCTTCACATTGGCTTTCCTGGGGGCAGACACGGCCGCACACCGCCGGCAGGGCACTGGACCTGGCAATGATTTGGGCCGCTTCGGCAATGTCCCCTTTTTTAACAGAACTGATAAAGGCCGGAATATCTATCGCTACCGGGCAATCACCCACGCATTTGGCATTTTTACAGTTCAAACACCGGGCTGCTTCGGCAACAGCCTCAGGCAATGAATAGCCTAAGCATACCTCGTCGAAATTGCCGACCCGGGTCCGGGCACATTGTTCACGTACCGGTACTCTGGCTGCTTTACCCATTATTCTCACCTCCACAGCAGCCGCCGGTGTGGCTGGTTTTTTCGGCCGCAAGCCGGCAGCGGCCTTCCTCTGTCTTATACATTGCCTGGCGCCGCATGGCTTCATCAAAATCGACTAAATGGCCATCAAACTCAGGCCCGTCGACACAGGCGAACTTTGTCTCATCGCCAATCGTGACCCGGCAGGCGCCACACATGCCGGTACCGTCAACCATGATCGGGTTTAGGCTGATGGTTGTCTTAATATCATACAATTTGGTCAGCTTGGCCACAAACTTCATCATAATCATCGGCCCAATAGCTATTACCTGGTCATACCTTGTGCCACTGTCAATGAGATCTTTTAAAACGTCAGTCACGAGGCCTTTACGGCCATAGGACCCATCATCGGTCGTAACATACACCTTAGCCCCCAATGCCTGCATTTCCGCTGCCAGAATGACGAAATCCTTAGCGCGGGCGCCAAGGATTACATCGACCTGGACACCACGCTGCTGCAGCCACTTGACCTGTGGATACACCGGCGCCGCGCCTACCCCGCCGGCCACAAAAACAAACCGTTGTCTCCGCAAAGCCTCTATATCGTCCCAAATAAACTCTGAGGCTTTTCCCAGCGGCCCGGCAAAATCAGAAAAATAATCGCCGGCATTATATTTAGCCATCTCTGTCGTCGACTGCCCTAAGGTCTGAAACACAATGGTGACCGTTTCCCGCTCGGTATCATAATCGCAAATGGTTAAAGGTATTCTTTCCCCTTTGTCATTCATCTTTACAATGACAAATTGTCCAGGCCTGGCCGCCTTTGCTACCCGGGAAGCTTTTACATCCATTAGATAAATTTGCGCTGCTAAATTTCGTTTCTCAACTATTGGGAACATTTCAGCCTCACCCTTTACTTTTTCGACATTATACGACAAAAATCAGTACGACGATTATAGCACAAATTGCCCTGGTTGGGAATAGGAAAAAAGCCGCAGCGTTGGGCCGCGGCAAGGGTTAGACCCGGACAATCTCATACCTGGTAAGTAACCGTCCGTCCTTGGTAGCCGTGGTTTGGTTACAGGCAAATTCAGGATTGAGGTTTTGGACAAAGGCTGTAAGCCATTGACTATAAAGCGCTTTCATCAGTTTCCCGTCAGCCCCGGCCCTTTTCCAGTTTGGTGCCTGCAAGCAAACCTCACTTTCCCAGACTAATCTGCCGGGTGTGCTTTCCTGTACTGAATCAGCCTGGTCGCAGGGCATGCCATTTAAATAATAGTCATTCAGCGCTTTGTAGATACCAATGGCAGACACGGTTTCATACTTGTTCTGCGCAGCGGCATGGCGGGCGCAGCGGGCGCCATGTTCCCGGAAAATCCGCTGCGCCAGATCGGCGGCCGCCGCACCGCAGCTGTCCACAAGTGTCTGGATAAAAGCGGCTTCCCGGCTTTCAGCGATATTAATCTGCCGTTGCAGCCAGCCATGGATGTTGCCCTGGTCAATGTGTTCTGTCAAATCAGTGTCAGGCAAAGGCTCGCCATAGCTTTGCCAGGACTGGGCCCGGGCTTCTTCAGCCCTACCGTCGCCCAGGTTTTCGGCCGCCTGATAAAGCAGCCGCTCGCGCTCAATGACATAGCGTATTTTATTATACAGCCAAAAATGAATCGGCGCTAAAAAAGCACTCATGATGATCTCTCCCTGTTTAAGACTTGATTTTAGCTGGCACGACTTTATTCAAGGCAGCCAGCAGTTCTGTTATATTCAGGCCATGGATCTCAGCCGCCTGGGTAACAGGCTCACCGGCTGAAGACGGGCAGCCAAGGCACCCCATGCCAAAAGAGCGGAATACCGGAACCGTCTGCGGATAAACCCGGATAATATCGCTGATTACACTGTCGCCGGTAATCGGGTCGCCAAATACCAGCTGCCCTTCTGTAAGCCCGCCGGGAAGGGGTACAATCTTTTCCCCGTCTGCGGCTTGAGCGGTTTTTGGTGCAGTAGCCGCGCTCTTCCCGCCATAGTACTCGGCCAGAATATCGGTCTTGAACTTTTCAAACCCGATTCTGTCAATAAACTGGCCTATGCGTTCAATATCGGCATGGCGCTGGTAATAGCGCATAATTATATCGACAAGCCGCAGGGTGTCATCATAATCAAGGCTTTCAATCAGCTTGTCGGCCAACCGGGGATGGGAGCCGGCGCTGCCGCCCACATAGACATCCCAGCCGGTATCCGTGCCGATGACACCCACATCTTTGACGACAGACTCCCCGCATGAGTTGGGACAGGCAGATACACCCATTTTGATGCGGCTGGGCATTTCCTTCTTAATATAACGTCTGTCAAGCTCCAGCCCCAGCTTGATACTGTCTTGCTTACCCCGCTTGCAAAAGGCATTGCCCGGACAAATTTTAACACTGCGGACGCAGTTGGCAAACCCCAGCGCCGGTGTCATCCCCAGTTCATGCCAAATGCTTTCAATCTCTTCGGCCTTAAGCCCGGTAATCATAATCCGCTGCGCCGAGGTCAGCTTCATTGTCCCGCCATATTTTTTGGTAACATCCACATACTTCTGCATGACCTCAGGCTTGATAAAGCCACCGGGCAGATGGGGGGTTATGGCATAAGTACGCTGGCCATTCCGAATTTTTTGCAGATTTGCTCCTTTTGGCAGCATGGTGCCACCTCCTTAACTCTTCTTATTGTTGCCTCTGCCATTCTGGCTGCGCCTTCCCGCGGCAGCAGCGCTGAAGGCTATTCATAAAATACTCGTCCTTGCCTTTGGTTCCTGTTGTTATTTCCTGCTTTTATTCTAATATGATACCCGTTTGCCATTCATTGGCAGGCATCACAATATACTGTGATTTTGATCACAGTGATCTGCCTCACGTTCTGTCCCTAGTTTGCCGGAATCAGGTCAAATCTACACTTTGGAAAATTCAAGCACCGCCAGCGCGGTTTTTGGGCTTTACGCCTATCGCTAAGCCTGGCATACCGGGGAATGGGCTTACTTTTGGCATAGCCAAAAGTAACAAGGCCTAGTACCTCATCTCCCTTAAAACCAAGGACAGTTTGCGCATCTTTTCCGGCCCTGCGTTGTTGTCGTCGCCTTACATATGCCCGATATGCGCGGCCCGCGCAAGTAATAAGAGACCTATTACCTACCGGCCTTATTAAAGCAGATCTTACTGAATCAGTTAGCGTCCTCCGCCTAGCCGGCCGAAAAATCTGCGCAAACTATTCCCTCGCTTTTAAAAAAGATGAGGTACTAGTACATTGACACAATTAGAATTTAGGATACAACCATTTCAGTTTATCTCTCGCATTATCCGTTGTAAAGTGCCATGAAACATTCTTTGCAGAAGCGTTGCGCCGGCTTTGCCAAGCTCCGATTTGTAGCTGCAATTGCCCCATATCAGAAATTCTCCGATTCAAGCACTGTTTTGTCATGGCACTAAGTTCTATTTCTGCAATATTGAGCCAGCTTCCATGCTTTGGAGTGTAATGTATTTCAAGCCGCTTGGCCAGCTTTAACGCAACCTCTGGCGGGAAGGTTTCATAAAGAGAAGAAAGCGAGTGGGTATTTAGGTTATCCATGACCAAACGAATACGTTTTGCCTGAGGATAATGAACTTCCAAAAGTTCTTGAATTTGCAATGCCCAATCTTTTTTTGTCCGGCGTTGGGTTGCCTGAACCTGTCGCCATCCCCCCAGCGGTTCGGTGAATATGAATAGGCAGCAGGTGCCCTCTCGCGTATATTCATAATCTTCTTTGTGGGCTTTTCCAGGACTCATGGAAAGCGGTTTGCGTTTTTCTCCCAACAGCTGATACGGTTGTTCATCCATGCAAATCAACGGAATTTCCTCATCGTAGGGCAAGGCATATACCTCTAAAATATCTTCCATGCGCGCAACAAACTCACCGTTGTACTGGGGTGGAATGCACCACTGCTTTTTCAGGTGAGGCTTAAGTTCAGTTTTTTTAACGTCCGTCTCACGGTTTCCCGGCTGGCTGTAGGGACTATGGAAAGCTCAATAATCTTTTCTGTCAGCAAGCGGACTGTCCAGCGTGAATAGCCTTTCGGTGGTTCTCCGCAGGCAAGCGCTATGATCCGTGCTTCTTTTTCGCCCGTCACTATGGCGGCCCTTGGGGGAGTTTGCGACTTCTTATACTGGAGGGCATATTCTATGCCATGTTGGCAATAATCCCGAACCGTGTGGTACACCGTTACATCACTCACCCCGCATCGCGCAGCTATTTCCGCTTGGGTAGCGGGCTTACCTACGCTTTCATCTAACAGCAGCAGTACATTGGCTCGTTTCTTATATCCTGCTGCTGTCTTTTTACTATTTAGTATTTCGTTGACTAATTTTTTCTCTTTTTCGCTTAACCGTACAACATATTTCTTGTTCATTTCTATACCTCTATCTTTTTTCTCTCTAAGGTATAGTTTAATGCTAATATCTAATTGTGTCTATATACTAGTGTCTTGGCAAAGTTAGATATTAGTTTTAGACAGCGTAGATTTTTTCGCAATGCAAGGCGGAGGAGCCGCGCAGTTCGGCAATCTGTAAGGTGACGACAACAAAGCAGTGCGGGAAAAGATGCGCTGTATAACCTAATATTTGACTTTGTCAAGGTACTAGTAGCCTCCAAAAACGGAAAAGCCGGACGGTATTCCTAAAATCCGTAAACTCGCTCAAACAGTACGGATTTCTGAACAGAATACCGCCAGGCTTTTTACATTTCCCGATATCTATGCAAACGCTGCTCATCTAAGATAATAATTTTCTGATCGGCAAACTGAAGAACCTTGTCTTTCCTCATAGAGTTGAGCACTCTGCTCACAGTTTCACGGGTTGTTCCGATCAGGCTGGCTAAGTCCTGCCTGGTCATTTCCAGATCAATCTCAACGCCGCCGGCCACAGCCCGCCCGTATTGCTGCGACAGGCGGATGAGGATCTGGGCGGTGCGCGAAAAGGTATCTGACAATGCCAGTGTTTTTATTTTCATTTGGGCATGGAGCAGCTTTTTACTCATAACCCTAATAATGTGCAGGGCAATCCGGGCATTGCCGGCTACTACGCTTTCCAGATCACTGTTTTTTATAATGCCGATAACTGAATCCTCCAAGGCAACCGCAGTAGCCGGATAAGGTCCAGGATTAAAGAGCAATACCTCGGCAAACACCTCCCCCGGCCCGAGAATATTAATAATATGTTCTCTGCCGTCCTGGCTGACCTTGATTATTTTAACTTTACCGCTTTTTACATAATGAAAGCCTTCGCCCGGTTCCCCTTCCATAAAGATAATCATGTTTTTTTTGTAGCGCCGTTCAAGGGTCACCCGGCTGATGGCGGCCAAATCCGCAGGAGCTAATTCTTCAAAAACCGGCAGATGCTTTAAATATTCAAATTCCAACAGGCAAACCTCTCCTCCCGCTATACTGGAACTATATATAAAAGTCCAGCCTGCAGGCTGGACAACTGGCCATCACTCTCCCGGGCTGATAGCACCTACCGGACACACGGCCGCACAGGCCCCGCAATCAATGCAAAGGCCGGGATCAATCACATATTGGGTATCCCCGTCAGAAATAGCCTCAACCGGGCAGACCGCCGCACAGGCCCCGCATTTAATGCATTCTGCGTCAATTTTGTATGCCATTTGCTTTTCCTCCTAACGTTTTGTTGATCGAAATTCCCGCGGCATCGAACTGATTATACCGTAATAACCGGCCTCCCCCAGGTTTTCCAGTAATCAGCTATCTGTAGTATCTGCAGTTTGACGGCTTTTACGATACGAACATGAAGAAAAAGCTAGGTACTAGTACCTTGTCAGCTCTAAAACAGTAGAATAGTGGCAAGGCTATTTTTCGCAAATCAAGGCGGAGGAGGGAGGCATACCGGACGTATGCCGACTGACGACAACGCAGAGTTGCGGAAAATAGACCGTCAGTATTCACTGAATTAGGGCTGACAAGGTACTAGGTATTACGATGTAATCCGGGCAAGGCATGAGCCACTAGTGTCTTGGGTGGTACCGGTTGATTGACCAGCGGATGAACTTATGTGCCGCTGCCTGCCGGCCGGCTTTGCCGCGCTCCATATCCGCCCTTGCCTTCTCCCAGACTGCCGGCAGATCATCCCCCTCCGCAGCGCTTGCAAAACCGACAGTAATACTGAGAGGCAGCTCCGGTTGAAGCAGGTTATGAAGGTCGACATAAAACTCGATGTCTTTTTTATATTCCGCCAGTACCGCCGTACCGGCCCCTGCAATCACGACGGTACAGTCCGCCCGGCGAGCCATTGTTGGCTGCACCCCAACGGCGGATAGGATTACCCCGGTCGCGGCCTTAACGGCGGCAGCGCCTGCCTCCGCCCCTAAAATATCATTGATAACACCGATGCCATCTATATGGCAAATGATAACGCCCGGACTTGTCTGCCCTGCCCCGGCGGCGGCTGTTTTGCCACTGCCGTCAGCTACAGGCAAACCTGCCGGCAGTGAAGCCGCTGCTGCCAAGGCTTCCGGTTTCGCCGGCGGCGTTTCCCTGCTGCGGGCTGCGGACTTTTTGCCGGCAGCCTGTTCCTTAACTGCGGCAGCCAGGGTTTTATCGACCACCGCTGCCGATAGTTTGTCCCCCAGAACTGCCGGCAGCTCAGGCTTGTCAGAACCCGGCCGCAGGCACGCCGCCTGGCGGGAACGCGAAAAACTCATGCATAATACGGGTATTATCCCTGCTAAATAGACTGCCCCCAGCCAAGCCAGCCAGCGGCTCAACTGCCAGTCAGCCTCCTGTCCGGCAGGAATAACGCCTGTCGTCATCGCCTGTACAGCGTCTTTACGCATAACCCCATAAACCACGCCGGTGATCTCATTATTTACGGTAACCGGTACAGCCACCACCGTCACAGTCTCATCCAGCCCCCACTCTGCCGCCGGTATCTCGCCTGTATACAGCTGCCCGTCTGCAGCAGCGGTAAAATACTCACGCTGGCCAACATAACGCCCCGGCGGTTCAGCAGTTGCAACCTGAATTCTCCCGTCAAGGTCAACGTATGCTAATGCCGCCAGACCTGCTTTCTCATCCAGGAAAGTATTAAAATCCTGCAGTATGGCCGCGTGATTGCCGGCCTGGCTTCCACAAATCCTGGCAATCGCCTTAAGATATACGGCCTGCCGGTTAATCCAGACCGCTTCAGTTTCGTGCCTGATTTTAGCCATCTCCTGCCTGAGGTTGCTGCTATGCCGACCTTCAACCCAGGCCCCTCCGGCAATCAGCAGCAGTGGAACAATAACTGCTGCGATCAGCCAGTAATTTATAGGTTTGCGAACTGAACTTACATGCAACATGCGCGCCTCCCAAGCCACTATCTACTGGAACTTCTCTGCCCCGGTCCCCAAACGCCGCTTGTTCATCTTGAGAATATGCCTGCGGCTGGCGGGAGCATTAAGGGATTTATCCCGATACATCTGCGCATCAGCTTGTTTAAAAATCTCAATGACTGCCACCGGAGCCTCGCTGGCAGCCCACCCGATCGACATACCAACCGGAATATCAGGCCCGCCGGCATTGTACTTGACAAGCAGTTTCTTTAGATTCTGGCCGGCTTTGTCTATTGTCTGCGCCGCACTGCCGGTAATAATAATACCGAATTCATCGCCGCCGATGCGGGCAGCCACTGCATCGTCAGGCGTGGCTGCCCTGATAAGCTGGGCGGCGGCGACAATAAATTCATCGCCGGCATCATGTCCCCAAGTATCGTTGACCATTTTGAGTCCATCCAGGTCACAGACTATAATCCCTGCCGGATAGAGCTTCTCCGCCTCAATCCGCTGGATCTCTGTCTCAAAATAGGCCCGGTTATAGAGTTTTGTCAACTGATCGTGGAAGCTCAAATACTCCAGATGCAGTTTAAGCCTGGTATTATCAATGGCCGAAGATGTCTGCATAGCAAATATCTCCAGCATTTGCACCTGTTCAGGCATAATCCCCTTATCATGGTTTATTTCAATTACCGCCGTAATATTGCCGAAAGAGTTAAGCGGCATTAACAAATGGCTGTGATCCGGAGAAATTTGATAATGCTTGGCCTTTATAATCCGCTCAATCAGTCCGCTTTCAAAGGGATCAAGCTCAGCCAGCAAGAGCCGGTCTCCCTTTAAAGTGGCTTTTTGCGGCTTGTTTTCAGCCAGAATATAAAGAATTCCCTCTTGAAAGCCAAATCCCAGCGGTGAACATAATGTTGTAAGATAATTTGTCAGCACATCGTAGTAATTACCGGCATCATGGATGGCTTTCGTAACATAATGAAGCATAACAAACTGATCAAGCTGCCGCCCTAATAATTCCTGAAACTGCCGGAGGCTTTCATTAAGAATAATATTTTCAACAATAGCCGCTGTCTGCCGGATATAGACATCCAGCAGCTGTAAGTCTTCAAAAAAGATGCCACTGGCTTTTTCCGCCAGAATAATCGCTCTGACCACACCTGTTTTTTTCACAATGGGGGCGGCAACCTGCAAATTATCAGTTGAGGTGACAGCAGCCTTCCTAGTAACCGCCTGCCGGCTATAATCGTCTTCCAGCGCAAATGCCGTTTGCCTTAGCATACCGTCCGCAAGGGTAAGTTTAATGGTAAAATTGTCATTATCATCAGGCAGGACAACAGCAACAGCGTCATAATTAAAACCACAGCCGCCCAGGTTGTGCAAATAGGCCTCCCAGAGGCTCTGCGTCGTCTGGCAGTCTTGAATGTTGTTCGTCAGATAATGGAGCATCAGATAATTATTATTTACCTCAGCCAGCCGTTGCTGAGTCTTTTTAAGTTGATCATTTTCAGCTTCGAGCAGTGCCAACTTAGCAATAAGTTCCTCAATATACTTATCAGGTTGTTGTTTTTCGTCCATCCTGCCCGCCTCTTTTTGTAAAATATTACGGCACTATTGCTACCACATGCAGTAATATCAGCATTAACACCCACGCTCCTGCGGCATACAATATATAAGTAATTATATCGGAGGTGGATGTATGGCTATGTTCCGAGCCCGTAAGAATAAACCTAAGGTCTTAGCCGAAACAACTAATGCATGCCCGCTTGAACCATGCCCCAGTGATCCTGATTTACTACTTTTGAGAGATGCCGCCGCAGATGAGCGTACAGCCATTGCTTTTTATCTGGATGCTGCCAGAAACTCCTGTACGCCCCAGTTATTTCTCGATATTGCCGCAACGAAAATGGAGCATTATGTGGAGATTATGCGGGCAATATCCCGTTTAGACCCGGTACAGGCCACACTGCTCAGCGAGGCTGGCCTTGACCAGCTGGTAATGATCCGGCCGCTGTTTCCGTCCAAAGCCAAAGCCGCCAAGGAAACGTTGTGCCCTGATTCGCCAATAACCCTGCCGGACAAAAAAGAAATGCCGACTGTCAACCTGCTAACCAAGGCCCTAAATGATGCATTTCTTACCACCAATAAATACCAGCGCTATATGCTAACAGCCGAAAATACAGATGTTCAGCTATTATTTTGCCATTTAATGAATGAAGAAAAAGAGCATATTACCGAACTGACTGCCGCATTATTTGAGCTTACTAATGAACCGCTGGAGTACAACTAAAAGCGGTAATAAAAAGGATAGGCCGATTAACCTATCCTTTACTCCTGCCGCCCTGCTGTACAGGCTGGTTACTGGACAATTTAGCTTTTAGCGGTACTGCCGTCAGTAATACTTGGTGGCCTTGGCAAGAGACCTTTACCTGGTAATCAACAATTCCTTCTTTATATAAATTAAGTTTAAGCTCTAACAGCGCCTTGCCGACAGACTCCTTAAGTTCCGGGGTGAAAAAAGCACTGTTAATATCCTCAGCCGGGTCCTTCTTAGCCGTTTTAACCACTGGCCGGGCAGGCTGTTCCTCATTGACATCGTTTTCAAAGGTGACTTGTTCATGCCAGCCTTTTAACATCTCGCTGTCACTGAGATTCTTTTTGATCTTGGCCACAATTCATTACCTCCTGCAAGACATAGCACTAAAATCTGCCACAACAGCAGTAAAAATATCAATCATCGCCTGCCGGTGATGTTCCCTTAGCGTCCGGGAAATTTCCACCTGAAAAGCGTTATAATTCTTACCATAACCGGGATAGCGCCGGCTCTCGCCCCAACGGTGTGAGGCCAGAGACTTGTTCCCTACCCAGTGCTTGTCAAAAATAACCTTAATATCCGGGGAAAACTCCCTGACTTTGGTTTTCAGTGCCTCACCAAACCATTTCTTTACCCGGGCCGAGCACGTGCGGCCATAAATCGTCCCCACTTCGATGCTGAATGGCCCGTGGGGCTGGTCTTTCATCCCATGAATGCCAATATGCAGATAGGGTCTTGCCAGGCTACGGCTGCCTGGCGCAAGTAAGCCTGTATTATAGAGGAACTGGCTGATCACATGCCGGTATTCCCATACGGCTTCGTCATTATCCGGTCCGGGCGGCCGGTTAAGATCGGCGATAGTCCTGGAAACAGTGCCAATAATACCGGCACAACCAGCCTTAGCTATGATTCCGGCCACGATTTCATCGGTAAACCGGTCGGCTTTCGGTGAAGCCGCATGCACGGCATCAACATGACAATAATTGGTGCCAAAACAATATTTAATATAATTGCCGGTTTTCAAAATTCCGCCCCCTGCAAATTTTTTGTCTTCCCCAGTATAATACCGGTCTAGTGTCGATCAGGTGCCACTATACCGATTTATATCTGTAGATTATTTTTAGAAATGCAGCAACCGGATATCCCCATAATTCTTTATCTGCGCCGGTAAATCCTGCAAAAAAAACACCGAAATTCCAGATATTACTGAAATTCCGGTGTTCGGTTACACAGTACCAGATAAACGCAATAAATTCTGATCCACATTTGGGTCAAGGCTTCCCAGCTCGCTAAATTCCTCTGGCAGCGCGACCTTACCTCCCTGAGATTCAAAATCGCCCTGTGATTTTTCGGACACAGTCTCATCACTCCTCTTTCCTTTACAGCTTTACAATAATTTAAATAAAAATTTTATCATGTATACATCATACAACTTACTTTGTTCTTTGTCAATACACACAGGTTAATTCCCTTTCTTTACTGACGGGCTGCCCGAGAAGTATAGGCTGACCGCCAACAAAAAAACATACAAGACTGCCCGGTATATACGGTTACAGCTTGTATGTCGGCATTATTATTTCATTTATAAATTCTGATATATAGATAAAATCGGTAGCATAAAGCTGCCCCTTCATGAAATCCGCTCGGTAAAGCTCCCCAGTCTGATTGCCGGATAGGTTTTAGTAATGCTGGCAAGGAAATTGCGGACACCGCCCGGAACACCACCGGCAGGCATAGACGCGAGCAAGATGTCCGGATCGAAATTCAGGTTCCGGAGCTGGATCATATCCACCCCGGTCTCGCCAAGGAAGTCAAGCCAGGCGGCCTCCTCCTCCGGCCGGTCGTTAAGGCCGGGAAAAAGCAGCATATTTAATGCCACATAGACACCACGCCGTTTGGCATAAGCAATGGATTGCCGCACCTGGTCGAGACTGTAACCGGCCTGATAGTACGCCTGATAGGTCGCCGGCAGGGCGCTGATGATACTGACCCGCATGCTATCCAGGCCGGCGTCGACAATGGCTTTGATACCGTCGGTGTAACCGGCATTGGTATTTATATTGATCTGCCCGCGGGTCGTAGCGTTGCGAATGCTGCCTATAGCAGCGGCAATAGAGTCGGCAGCCAGTGACGGCTCACCCTCGCAGCCCTGGCCGAAGCTGATGATCGCCGCCGGCGCCTGGGCAAGGTGATACTTACCGACAGCAGCGATCTCGGCCGGGGTCGGCGAAAATAAAATACGGCTTTGGGGCGCAGGACAGCATTCGGATGGCTGCAGCGAAATACATCCCAGACAATTGGCATTGCAGGCCGGCGAAACCGGGATCCCCGCTTCCCAGCGGCGGTAAAACAGATTTTGCGCTGTACAGCAGTGCCACACCAGGGAACAGTTGGCCAAATGCTCCACCAGCCGGTTGCCAGGCAGCTCACGCCGTACCTGCGCAACCCGTTTCTTCAAGCCAGGGGTATTATACCGGTACGGATGCCATTTCGCATTATCGGCCGTTCTTACGGCAGCTACATGGATTTCATCCTGATAAAGCGCTGCCGCCGTATAGCCAAAGAGGGGCAGGGAAGGAGCCCCCTGCCGCCGCGCGTAAGCAGGCAGCAGGGTGCGGGTATAGCCTACAGGCAGCATTGCCGCCACAGCTTTGCAGCCTTTCAGCGGTTTTACATTGTTACCGGCAAAATACAGGCAATCCCGCTCGGGCAGAAACATCAGTTCAGCCCCCTCAGGCAGCCTGATCAGGTCCTCCGGCTTCAGCGCCAGCAAGCCGGCGCCAAGGCGGGCAGCAGCCCGGTAGCCGGGCGCATCAAATATTTCTCCATTTTCATCAGCATACAGAGTAGTAATCATCTTATTACCCTTTGTTAAATTTATTCATGGCCTTAGTAAAGCCTTCCTGCAAAATACATTCCACCGCACCAACAGCCTGATCAACAGCTTCGCTAATAACCGGTGCTTCCTCATCCGTAAACCGGTTGAGGACGTAACCGGCCGTTTCCCAGCCTTGTGGCGGCCGGCCAATGCCAATGCGTATCCGGGTAAAGTCATCATTGCCTAATTCATACAGCATGGACTCGATACCACGGTGGCCGCCGGAGCCGCCCTTTAACCGGAGGCGCAGCCGGCCGACCGGCAAGTCAAGGTCATCATAGATTACAGTAATATCATGATACTGGACCTTATAAAAAGCAGCCAGCGGCGCTACTGCCCTGCCGCTCAGATTCATGTAGGTTTGCGGCTTGACCAGAAGCACGGTTTCCTCAGCCCGGTGTTCGGCCACCAGGGCATTATACCGCTCACGCCAGCCGGTAATTGACCATTTTTCCGCTAATTTATCAACAGCCATAAAGCCGATGTTATGACGGGTAGCCCCATATTCCTGCCCGGGATTACCCAGGCCGACAATAACTTTCACACTACTCCTCCATACTCTCAAGAATTTCATCAACAGTAACAAACCTGTACCCCTGGGCCAGCAGTTCGTCAATAATCAGTCTGGTAGCCTCTACTGTCTGGGTGCGAGGCAACCTGCCGGCTATGCCGTCACCATCATGCAGCAGGATGATGGACCCGTTTTTCACTTTGCGCAGCGTCCTGTCCACTATAACCGCAGTCCCCGGATTAAGCCAGTCGCGGCTGGCAACAGACCATTCCACGACTTTCAGCTGGTGCTCAGCCATAATATTCATAACCATTGCATCTCTAAAACCATGGGGCGGACGCATAACGTGCGGCACGTAGCCTACGGCAGCGGCAATTGCCTGGTTGGTCTTTTCAATCTCCTCAACAACACCCTGCCGGTTCAACTTGAGCAGATCAACATGACTATAGGTGTGGTTGCCCAGTTGATGCCCCTCGGCGACAATACGCCTGGTTAAATCAGGATACTTGGCCACATTGTGCCCCAGAACAAAGAAGGTGGCCGGAATTTGCCGTTCCCGCAGAATATCAAGAATTTGACCGGTATACGGCGGGCATGGCCCGTCATCAAAGGTAAGGGCCACCAGTTTTTCACTAGTCTGGATCCCGGAAAATACGGGACCGTAAAAACGGTTCTCCGGCAGCACGGCGTTGAGAGTAAGCACAAACCCGGCCGTAATTCCAAGGATTGCAATTCCCAGCCCCACCCGGACCGGCCGGCGCAGTATGCGGAAATAGTCCAGAACCAAACCGATAATAACGATTATTGTCAATAGCCCCAGCATGCTGATAAGCCGGACTTGCATGTCAAACATTGGTCTTTTACCCCGCTTACAAAAAATCTTTGAACATGATCAACCAGGGTCCCTGCGAGTCATAGGTAGTGCCGCCGGGATAATAGCCCAGCTTCTCATATACCCGGACAGCCGGCCGGTTATCCGGCCGGACTTCCAGCCGTACCCGCGTTACCCGCTGCTCCCGGAAATACCTGTGGGCTTCAGCCATCAGCGCGCTGGCCACCCCCGAACCGCGGGCGGCCGGAGCAACAGCAATGGATAAGATCCGGGCATTGGCCGTTTTCCCGGGTGTAGACGCCGAGCGTAAAAATGCGAGCTTGTTTAAAAGAATTATTTTGACAGGCTGGAGGCCAAAACCATACTTACCCCTTAGCCAGCGCCAGGCCCATCTGGCAAGATGGCCGCCGGTAATGGCCTGCAGCCAGAGCCGGTTTAATCTGACTGGCGCAAAGCAGTAGCCGATAAGCTCCCCTGACCGCGTTTTGGCAATCAGGGCAGCTTCCGGCTCGGCCGTATACACCAGAGTGAATACATCCTCCATCGCCTGGGGTTTGGGCAGACGCCCGCCGCAATGGTGAAGAACACTATCCATAAAACTTTCCGTAAACAGGCTGGCAATAGCGGGAATGTCTGCCGCCCCGGCCCGGGTAATCGCATAATTATCCATAGTCCTTATTTACGAATAGGGCGCGAGTAGTCGCGCCCTATGCAAATGACCTCCGTTATATCTTATTCCCCAAACGAAACTCTCTTTACGCTAATATGCTCAAGTTTTTGCCGCCTAATTAATCATCAAACAGCTTGCTAACAGAAAGTTCACCGAAGATCCGGATAATCGCCTCGCCCAGGAGCGGGGCAACCGACAATACTTTAATCTTAGAACTGGCTTTTGCTTGCGTCATAGGAATAGTATTAGTAACAATAAGTTCGGTAATATTCGACTTTTGTATCCGCTCTGCCGCCGGGTCGCTCAACACGGCGTGAGTACAGCAGGCGTACACCGCTTTGGCCCCCATCCGCGCCAGGGCATTGGCCCCTTCTGTCAGCGAGCCGGCTGTATCAACAATATCATCGACAATAACAGCTGTTTTGCCCTCAACATTGCCAATCAGGTTCATTACCTCAGCTACGCCCGGAGCAGGCCGGCGCTTTTCGATAATGGCAATCGGCGCATGCATGCGGTCGGCAAACAGCCGGGCCCGCGAAACACCGCCAAGATCAGGCGATACAACGACAAGGTCTTCCAATTGCAAGGACATAATATATTCAGCCAGGGTAGGCACACCTGGCAGGTTATCCACAGGAATATCAAAAAAACCCTGAATCTGGCCGGCATGAAGATCCATGGTAACGACCCGGGTAGCCCCTGCTACCGTTAAAAGATTAGCCATCAGCTTGGCTGAAATAGGTTCCCGGCCGCGGGTTTTTCTGTCCTGGCGGGCATAAGCATAATAAGGAATAACGGCAGTAATGTTTTTGGCTGACGCCCGTTTTACAGCATCAATCATAATTAACATTTCCATCATATTATCGTTAACCGGATAGCTTGTGGGCTGAACAATAAAGACATCGGTGCCGCGCACGCTTTCGTCAATCATAACCTGAATCTCACCATTATTAAACCTGCCGACAAAGGCATCGCCTACGGCCAAACCAAGATAGGCTGCAATTTCCTGGGCTAACGCCGGATTGGCGTTCCCGCTGAATATTCGTAACCGTTTCGTATCTTCCACTTTTCTTACCTCCGCTGTTTTTCCGCCCAGCCCTCAAGATTACTCTGGCGTGAGCGCGCTACTCCCAAGGAACCGGGGGGAACGTTCTTGGTAATTGTTGAACCTGCCGCTATATAAGAGCCGCGGCCGACAGTAACAGGTGCCACCAGATTGGTATTGCAGCCAATGAAAGCCTCATCTTCGATCGTAGTGCGGTGTTTATGTTTGCCATCATAATTAACGGTAATCGTGCCTGAACCAATATTTACACCAGCCCCCATATCGGTGTCGCCGATATAACTAAGATGCGGGATTTTACTCTTCTCACCAACCACGGTATTTTTTACTTCCACAAAATTACCGATTTTGACGCCGTTTTTTATCTGCGTATTCGGCCGTAAATGGACATAAGGCCCTACAGTTACATCTTCACCAATTACACAGTCATGGGCATAAGTAAAATGAAGGGTGGAGCGATCACCGATAATCGTGTTCACAATCCGGCTGTTAGGACCCACCGCCGCGTTAGCGCCGATTCTACTATTGCCTTCTATCCAGGTAAAAGGATAAATAATACTGTCAGGCCCGATCTCAACCTGAGCGTCAATAAAGGTGCTGCCCGGGTCCATAATGGTAACGCCATTATTCATGAGCAATTCCAACTGGCGGCGCCTGATTAAGCCTTCGGCCTCAGCCAGCTGCACCCGCGAGTTTATGCCCAAAGTTTCATGATAATCAGGGGCCGCCACTGCCCATAGCTGATGCTGCTGGCTGTTTAAAATTGCGATAACATCGGTAAGATAGTACTCACCCTGAGCATTATTGCAGGTCAGGCCATCAAGCGCGCTAAGCAGATCTTTGGCTTCGAAGCAATAGATCCCGGTATTCACCTCGTTTACTGCCAGTTCCACCGGAGTAGCGTCTTTATGTTCAACAATTTTGACAACCTGGCCCGCCGGGTTGCGAATAACCCGGCCATATCCGGCCGGATCAGGCATAACTGCGGTAAGCACAGTCGCCACAGCCTGAGCACGGCAATGCTCGTTATACAGCTTTTGCAGGAGTTCTCCGGTCAACAGCGGCGTATCACCGCATAACACCATTACGGTGCCGCCAAAACCCTCCAGGTGCCGCCGGGCCTGCATCACAGCATGGCCGGTGCCAAGCTGTTCTGTCTGTACGGCAAATTCTGCCTGCCCGGCCAGCGCGTCCGCCACGCTTTGCGCCCCAAAACCAATGACAACAACATTCTTAACGGCTCCGGCGTACTTGGCTGCATCAAGCACCTGCTGAACCATCGATTTGCCACCAACCTGATGCAGCACCTTGGGCAAAGCCGACTTCATACGCGTGCCTTTACCGGCTGCAAGGATGATGGTCATCAAATCCGACATCGATATACCTCCATTCCTGATGGTTGTGACGCGATCAGGATTGCTCAATTTGGAACAAGTAATATCCCTTCGACACAAAATTTCATATTCCTCTAAGGTATGCAAATAAACCAGCTTTTGCCTCAGCCGCTGCTTAAATAATCTCTACCTTATATTGCTCTTGACGGAGGGAGGCCATAATATGCTCAGTATGAAGAACATCCCTTGTCTCCAGCCCAATCTCAACGACAGCCTGCCCCAAAGGCACATGCCGCTCAACCCGGTCGTGGGAAACATAGAGAACATTGGCCTGGAGCCGGGCAATGACAGCCAGCAGCCGCTGCAGACTGCCCGGCCGGTCTACGACAACAGTCTGGAGCCGCACGCGCCGGCCGGCCTTCACCAGACCGCGTTCAATAATCCGGGATATAAAATTAACATCAACATTACCACCGGAAATTACACTGACAAGCTTGCCCTTAGCCGGAATTTTGTCGTGTAAAACAGCAGCCAGACTAATGGCTCCGGCCCCTTCCACCATCAGTTTGGCCCGCTCTAACAGCATCAGAATGGTACTGGCAATGGCTTCATCATCAATGACAACAATATCGTCCACATATCTTTCGATCAGTGCAAAGGTCAAATCCCCGGGAATTTTAACGGCAATGCCGTCGGCAAAGGTTTCCGCGTCCCTGGTGGTTTTAATGGCATGGGCCTTTTTGGACATATACATGGCCGGCGCCCCCTGAGCCTGCACACCGTATACCTTTACATGCGGCGCCAGTTCTTTCACGGCGACAGCAATACCGGCAATCAGGCCGCCACCGCCAATAGGCACAACAATGGCATCGACATCTTCCAGATCCGCTAATATCTCCAGGCCAATTGTCCCCTGCCCGGCAATCACCGCATAATCGTTAAAGGCATGGATAAAGGTCTGTCCTGTTTCAGCCTGAAGTTCGATCGCTTTGGCATAGGCTTCATCATAAACGCCGCCAGCCAGGACAACCTCTGCCCCATAGCCCCGTGTAGCCGTGATTTTAGCCAAAGGCGCAATCTCCGGCATGACAATTGTGGCTTTAATCCCGGCTGCCCTGGCCCCATAAGCGACGCCCTGGGCATGGTTGCCGGCCGAAGCAGCAATAACCCCGCGCTGTTTTTCCTCCGGGGTTAAACTCATAATCTTGTTGTAGGCGCCCCGGATTTTGAAAGACCCGGTTTTTTGCAGGTTTTCTAATTTTAAATACACTTCACTGCTGGCCAAAGCACTAAAAGTATTGCTGCGGTCAAGAGGCGTATGATGAATAACGCCGGCCAGCGCCTCCCTGGCTTGCTCAATGTCTGACAGTGTTACACCGGTCCTAGTACCAAACACCTGTCTGCCCCCTTTTAAGGATAGTGGGCTTACGCTAACAGCCCGCAAGATCACATCAGCCGGTTGTAAGCACCGGCCTGATATCTGTTACTTTAGTATGTTCATGTACATCATGTAAAATAAGCAACGCCAGATAGTCTTCCACTAATTTCGGTTCAGGCTCGGCTGTTGCCACAAGCACACCAATGCCACACACTCTAGCCCCTACCTCCTGGGCCAGATCCACCATGCCGCGGGCGGTGCCGCCTGCCTTCATAAAATCATCGATAATCAGCACTTTGGCGCCGGCCGGCAGGGCCCGTTTAGGCAGTGACATGGATTGAATGCGTTTATACGATCCGGTTACATAGTTGATGCTAACCGCCGAGCCCTCAGTTACTTTGCTGCCGCGCCGCACAGTAATCAGCGGCAAGTCAAAGGCCCGCGCGGTCATAAAGGCCAGCGGAATCCCCTTGGTCTCAACTGTCAAAATATAATCAGGCGATAAATGGGCCAGCCGTTCCATAAATATCTCGCCCACCTTGACCATTAGGTGCGGGGTAAACAGCAGATCCGACATATACAAAAAACCGCCGGGGATAATCCGGTCAGGTTCAGCCAGCCGCTGCGCCAGGTCCTTCAGCAGCCTGTCGGTTTCCCGGGGCGATACGGCAGGAATAAACCGTATGCCGCCGGCTGCCCCCGCGACTGTCTCAATGGTTCCCAGCCCAAAATGCCCCAAGGTTTCCTTAATCGTGTTGATATCTTCACAAATTGTTGATTTGGCGGCACCAAACAGCTCGCTGAACTGACTGAGTGAAAACAAATGCCGGGGCCGGTCGGCAATCAGCTTGGTTAATGCAGCTACCCGTTCCATTTTCCGTACTTTATCCATTCTTACTTCCTCCACAATCAGGGAAATACCGAATATTTTCTCCTAAATATATTTTTTTATTCACATTCTCTATAGATACGGCAATTCCTGCCCGGCAGCAAAAAAAAACAAAAAACGCGGATTATCCGCGTCTTATCAAAGACTTTGTATAAAACAACTGCGTACTAACTCCAAGTCGCTGGGTTTATCCACATCAATGCCAAGTTCAGCATACTGGGACTGAATAACCGCCCCCTTAATCCCTAAAATATCGCTCACTCTTCTCTCCACTTCCTTAAGCTTAAGCCTGCCAAAAAGGAACTGGACAACAAAGGTCCACCCTAACAAACAACACAATTTAAAGGGGTTCTTGCGATTAGCAATAATTCTTTCCGCCACCGTCATACACTGGGGCACGATTTTCGGGTCTACCAAAAAAATGTTCCCCCCTGTAAAAGTCCCTTCCTGCAGGCGCACAAACGTGCGCTTATTCCCTGGAAAACGGTATTCATGATCCCGGCGGGTAACAATCGGATAATATAAATCGGCCTGGATACCGGCGCACTGTGACAGAAAATCCTCGACTGCCGTCGGCGTTAGCAGCGGAATATCGGCCGTCACTACCAGGGTCAGGTTTTCATGTCCTAATGCCTTCATCCCTAAGCTGATGGTTTCCATGATTGTCCGGCCACCGGCCACAATGACTGCTTTGTCCGGAAAGGAGCATTTAGCCAGCTCAGACACCGGACCGGCAATAAAGATGCGGGATACCTGGGCACTGGCCGCCAGAGCACTGGCCACAAGTTCAACCATTGGCTTGCCGGCAATATCAATCATCGCCTCATAAGGCTGGGATGTATAGCGGTTCAGGTGCTCATTGTTTTCGCCACCAGCCAGGATTATAGCATCATACATGGTAAGTACACCCCTTCAAGAAATTAAGTCTGACGGCGTTCGTTCAGGTCCTGGAGCAGTGTCTGCTCTGAATTTTCCATATGTTCGCGGGCCAGTTGCTGCGCCAGGTCGGTATCCCGGCTGGCAATCGCTTCTACCAGGCGCCGGTGCTCCTCTACTGATTTTTGCATCCGTCCCGGATATTGAATCGAGATGGAGCGGAAACGGGTAAACTGTTCCCTGAGATTATTGATAATCCCCACTAAACGGTCATTCCGGCTGGCCCTGTATAAAATATCATGGAACTGGCTGTCAGATTCCACGATTTTGTCGGCATCGTCCTCTTCAATCAACTCGCCAATTTCGACCAGCAGACGCTCGAGCTGCTCAAGCTCGTCCTCGGTAATGCGTTCGACGGCAAGCCCGGCGGCCAGCACATCAAGGGCTGTCCGGATTTCAAATACCTCATTGATATCTTTGATTGACAGATCAGCCACATAGGTTCCCCGGCGGGGAATCATCACCACAAACCCTTCCAGTTCCAGCTTTCTAATCGCTTCCCGGACCGGTGTCCGGCTGACGCCCAGTTCTTCAGCCAGTTGAATCTCCATGAGACGCTCACCGGGCTTCAACATACCGTTCACAATCGCTTCCCTGAGCGTCTCCGCCACAACTTCCCGCAGCGGCTTATAGCTGTCTAATTTTATCGGTACCAATCGCCTCTCCACAATCATTCCACCTTTGATACTGTTTTTGCCACAAATATTTCGGGTACCCCCTGCGCCTGTAACCGGGCGGCAATGTTTTCCGCCTGGCGCCGGCAGCCGGCAAGACCGAATACAGTAGGTCCGCTGCCTGACATTAATGCCGCCAGGGCCCCGTAAGCCAGCATAGCATTTTTTATTTCGGCAATTTGGGGATACTCCGGGATTGTTACACTTTCAAGGACATTGGCCAACCCCCCGGCCACACCGGTAAGGTTGCCCTGCGCAAGATTTTTACACATTGCCTGAATATCAGGCCGGACTCTGATCTCACTGGCCCTAAACCGGCCATATACCCAGGCGGTTGCTACCGCCACAGCCGGTTTAGCTAATATGACATAACAGTCAGGCATTGGCGGCAACGGCTTTAGCAGCTCGCCCCGGCCGGTTGCCAGCATTGTACCGTTATACAGGCAAAAAGGCACGTCTGATCCCAGCTGGGCCGCCAGGTTGCTAAGCTCGTCCAGGCTAAGGTTAAGCTGCCACAGCTGATTAAGTCCCCTGAGCACTGCGGCGGCATCGGCGCTGCCGCCGGCCAAACCTGCCGCCAGCGGGATTTGCTTCTCCAGGTGAATATGTACTCCCTTGCCGGGTTTGGCATATTCTACCATCAGAGCGGCGGCCCGATAAGCCAGGTTGCTGCCATCTGCCGGTAAACCCGGAATAGTAACACTAAGAGCAATGCCTGCCGGCTGTTCCGTTAACACAATCGTATCGGCCAGACTGACCGACTGCATGATCATTGCCACTTCGTGATAGCCATCAGGCCGTTTCGAGAGCACGTCAAGGGCCAGATTAATTTTTGCATAGGCTTTAAGCGTCAGCATGCCAGACACCTTAGGCACTTAACTGCTTTAAGGTTATTGTTTCCTGCGAAGTCAGAATCCGGTCAATTTCCAGCAGGATAAGCAACCGATCGTCAAGCTTGCCTACGCCTTGAATATATTTGGCGTCAAGAATAAAGGTCGGAGGCGGGGGTTCTACACTTACTGCCGCCAAACGGACCACTTCAGTCACAGAATCAACAATTATACCTACAGTCTGCCCATCCACCTCGACGATAATAATCCGGCTGTCATCATTATAGTTGGAAATTTCTAGCTGAAAACGTTTTCTTAAGTCAATCACGGGAATAATCCGTCCCCGTAAATTTATAATTCCTTCCATAAAGTCCGGCGTCTGCGGCAGTTTAGTTATGGGAACCAGGCGATTTATCTCCTGCACTTTGGTAATCGGCAAGCCGTATTCTTCTCTAGCCAGACGAAAAACCACCAGTTGCAGTTCCTGATCAACAATTAGACTACTTGTTTCCATCCCGGAACACCTCCACATACAATCTTACAGTATTATATTCTACCTGCTCATGTATTTGCCTGCAACTGCCAATTTTCCCTACAAAATTTTTTTCTTATCCTTCTACCCGTACGCCGGCGACGACCAGTTCCTGCACTTCTGTCTTAACACCGTGGCAGGCGGCATCGGTTTTATAAAAACCGGTTATGGTTTCCATAACCAACCCGTACTGCTCGTAAAAGACAGCAACCAGATCTCCCTGTTCTGCCTGCCCCAGAGCCGCCATTACCGCTTCACGCTCATCAAGAATGGTTGTGATCCCTTCCGCAGCAAAACCGGCCTCCAGCGCGCCCTGAATAAGCAGTGCCGCCGTCTCGCCCGGCTGCCGCCCGCGCCGGTCGGCATCTTCCTTGATATATAGCCTGTCAAAGCCCTGCCCTGCTTCCCGGCCAAGACGCACGATGATATCATCGCGCCGGTCGCCGGGGGCCGCAATAACACCAACAAGCCGCTTGGGCCGGAGGCGCCGCAGTGTACTCACTAAGGCCTGGCAGCCGGCCGGATTGTGGGCATAGTCAACGCAAACCCGAAAGTTGCCGATATCCATCAGCATAAGCCGTCCCGGGTTTTCGCAGAAACTGACAAGTCCCTGGCATATTTCCAGCGGGTGAAGGCCCTGGCACCAGCAAGCAGCCGTGGCAATTACCGCATTCTGAACATTATGTCCTGCATACCCCTGCAAGGTCAGCGGGATGTCTGTGACAGTAATGACAGGCTGTTCATTCTGTCCCTTAGCAAGATAAATCACCCCGTTTTTAATAAAACAGGCCCTGCCGCCTTCACCTAGGTGGCGCCTGACGACGATGTTATCGGGTTTTGCACTGAAATAAACGATTTCCGCCTTTACCCGCGATTTCAGGGTCACGATCCGGAGATCGTCGGCATTAAGCAGTACCGCGCCCTCGGGACGGACGGTTTCAATAACCAGCGATTTAATATGGGCTAAATCATCCAGATCCTCAATCCCGTCCTGGCCAATGTGGTCTTCCGTAATATTGGTGATAACCCCAACATCGGCAGCATCATAACCCAGTCCGCCACGGATGATGCCCCCCCGCGCCACTTCAAGCACGGCAACCTCAACCGTGGGATCGGCCAATACCATAGCGGCACTTACCGGCCCGGTGGTATCACCGTGGGCGATACATTCGTGGTTCACATAAATGCCGTCAGACGTAGTCATGCCGGTTTTATGGCCAGCGAGGCGGAAAATATGAGAAATCAGCCTGGTCACTGTTGTTTTGCCGTTTGTACCGGTAATCGCGATAATCGGAATCCGGCCATCACTGCCGGCGGGAAACAAATAGTCGACAATAGCGGCCCCAACATCCAGTGCGGTTCCTGTACTCGGATACAAATGCATCCGCAAGCCGGGTGCGGCATTAATCTCAATAATGGCGCCATTGCCAGGAGTTAATGGCAAGGTAATGTCAGGTATTACCAGATCAACACCGGCTACATCCAGGCCGACCAGCCGGACAGCCCGCTCCACCAGCCGGACTGTATCCGGATGGATTACCTCTGTCACGTCGGCAGCGGTGGCGCCGGCGCTTAAGTTGGCATTATCCCGGATAAAAACATACTGGCCCGCCGGGGGTACCGACTCCGGCGACAGCTTCTGCCGGGCCAAAGTGGTTCTGGCCGCGGCGTCCAGTTCCAGCCGGGTTAAAGCCCGGCTATGGCCTGAGCCGCGCGCCGGGTCCAGATTCACAATCTCCGTCAGTTCGGCAATGGTATGGATCCCGTCGCCAACTACATGGGCAGGTATCCTTTCCGCGCCTGCGACAAGCCGGCCGTTAACCAGGCACAGCCGGTACTGACGGCCTTCTATATACTCTTCGACCAGAAGCCGCTCATCAAACTGCACAGCCAACTGAACAGCCTGCTCAACCTCAGCTTCACTCCGAATATTAAGCGTTACCCCTTTTCCATGGTTCCCCCCGGCCGGTTTAACAACAACAGGCCCGCCCATAGCCGCAAAGGCCCGCAGGGCTTCAGCGCAGCCGTCAACAACCTGCCCGCCGGGTACAGGGACGGCATTCTGGCGCAACAGTTTATTGGTGAAATATTTATCGCCAACTAAATCAACAGCGACTGAGCTTGTCCGGCCTGTAACCGTGGCCCATACCCGCTCCTGCCTGCTGCCATAGCCCATGATGAGAAAATTATTATCATAATCAGGGCGTAATATGGGAATACCGCGGCGCCTGGCCGCGGCGTAAATTGCCTCGGTACTGGGTCCCAGCTTAGCTTCATCGCCAATCCGTTTCAGTCCCGCTACCAGTTCCGGGACACTACATTCCCGGTTCTCCAGCACAGCGGCAAGCAGGCGGTAGGCGCCTTCAATCGCCGCCAGCCCGACAGGGCCTGATTTACAGCCAATAACAATCTGATAAAAGCCTGGCCGGCCGGCCCCCCTGGTCTTGCCAAAGGCTGACATGTATTCCTGACCGGCCAGTGTTTGCAGTTCCAGGGCAACATGTTCAAAAATATGGGCTACATAGGTTCCTTCCCGCAGGCGTTCGGCAAAACCGCCAGGGTATCCGCGCGAGCAGGAGTGCTGATTCAGCCCGGGCAGTAAGGCCAGCAAACGCGCCACAAAGCCGGCAATAGCATTGCTGGCGGTATCCTCATAGGCGCCAATATCAAGCAGGGCTTTGATTACAGGCCGGTAGCTATATACATTGGGCCCGCCAATAAAGCGTGAATATATTAATTTCATGATTAATCCTCCCTAACCTAGTTTAGATTAAGCTGAAGCGGCAAACGCAGGTTTAAGTCAAAACCATAGCCTGCCGGCAATATATGCAGTAAAACATTGGATATAACCAGAGGCTGATTCTGATTAGACTCTGATATATTGGAGTAGATTATATTTTTACCGTCAATAATCGTTACCGTCTGCGAGCCGACTACCTGGCACACCCGGTCCGGGCCGACAATAAGTGCCGTATCCTCGTCAATCCCAATTCCCATGACATGAGGATTCTGGGCCACCGCGGACAACAACCGGTTGATCCGGCCCCGCTGGGCAAAATGCTGATCGACAACTGCCTCACGCAAAAAGCCCATGCCCTGAGCCATACTGAGCGATGATTTCTTCGGGGAGTCATTGGAATGGCCACCTACAATCATGGTTTCGCTCATGACGGCAGCACCGGCACTTGTGCCGGCAATGACAGCCCCCTGCCGGAAGGCAGCACGAATGGCGGCGTCAACTGCCGATCCGCCTAAAATACTTGTTAGCCGCAGTTGGTCACCGCCGGTGAAAAATATGCCAGTGGCATTTTTGATAATATCAGCCTGCTGGGTTTGGTTCGCTGTATCCCTGCCGGCAACGGCCAGCACGTACACGGATGAAGCGCCCATTAGAGTAAACAGTTCTTTATATTCGCTGCCAACAGCACGGGGCTCATCGGTAGCTGTGGCGATAATTACAATAAGGCTGTCCCGTCCGCCGGCCATGTCCACAAACTTGCGCAAAACAACACACTCGCCTGTTTTATCTTCATGGCCGCCGATAATAAGTAAACTGCCCGGTGTTTCGCGTTCCATCCCTGCTTCTTTTTCATTCATTTTGTCAGAATATCTCCTGTTTTATGCCTTTACTCCTATTTTTACCAAAAATACCAGATCTTTATACTCTAAATTGCACTGACCAAATATCGGTATTCTGAATATAATGAAGCAGAGAAATCGGGAAACGGAGGTTATACCAGCGATGAAGGTAAGAATTATATATCTCCCGGAATCATTAAAAACTATCAAGCTCGCGGAAGATGAGCGCTATATCACCTATTGCCAGAGTCAGCCTGCTGAAGTCAGCGAGATAACACTGGCACCGCGTATTGACAGGGCCAGCAAGGTTCTGGGCAGGGCCAATATCCTGCTTGTCAAGTCCCAGCGGCAATTAACCCTGTTTGACGGCAATAGCCCCATGCGGCAATATCCGGTTGCTATTGGCAAGCCGTCAACCCCCACTCCGATCGGCAATTATGCGATTGCCACTAAAATTATCAACCCCGGGGGAATTTTAGGAACCCGCTGGATGGGACTTAATTATGATGCGTACGGCGTACATGGCACCAGTGCTCCCTGGCTGATCGGCAAAATGGTGTCAAACGGCTGTATCCGCATGCATAATAACCATGTGGAAGAGCTGTTTACCTTAGTGAATATTGGTACGCCGGTGTATATCAGGGATTAAAGCTGTCAGCTGGCGCATTACCCAGTCGACCTTGCCGCACCGGGTCACCAGGAACTCCAGTAAAGCCTGGCGTTCGCCGGGATCAGGCAGCCACGCCTCAGGCATAGAGTCAATCAGCTCACTGAACTTTTCGGCAGGAATGTCCTTAACTGCCTGAACATATTTAAAAAAGTGTGTTGGCTTCAGATAGTATTTAAGCAAGACCCCATAAGACCGCCGGTGATTCAAAGTTATATTGTCAGAAAGCTCCCTAAGCATATCTGTTGTCCATTTTCCCCGGCGAAATAAATGGGAGTTATCGATGGCATATAGCTTATAACCGGTATTTTCTCGCCTGATCAGCAGATTTTTGCGATTTTTAGTGCGGTCAGGATTATGAAACAAATGATCAAAAAGCATGACACCGGCCATTTGCTCCTTGTTTACAGCCCGGTGAAGGTTATATTTGGTTACATAACCGGCTCCTTTTAGGTACTCGCAGCCAAAATGCCAGCCCGGCAGTACCCCGGCAGCCGTCAGCCGCCTGCTGCTGCCAATTACCTCGGAAGAGATTTCGATAGGCCCCCCTGGTGGAAAACAAAGATTAAGCCACTGCCCAAACCGGACTGCCAATAATTCATTTACCAATACCTTAGCCCCGAGACGATTTGCGGATAGTTTGACAACACAAATCTTCTTCTCACAGTGGTCGGTTTCAGCCCGGAATAATTGGGGGGATGTTGCCCCCAGCCCTACCGGCCCCAGATATTCTATCGCCCGATACATCCAGCCAGCTCCTCTCCTTATATTCCAAAATCCCGGCAGCGGCAGCTGCCGGGATTTTCCGCTTATCTTATTAAAACAATACCCAGGGATTTTCTTCATCCCTGGGTCGTTATCATCAGTCTTCCGGATCAAGGAGCGCCATTAACCAGCCAGCTGGCAATCCAACCACTTGTGGATCCATCAGACAGTATAACTCTGTACCAACCGAAAGCCTGCTCTCTTATATTTAATGTTGTACCCCTGTTAACCTGAGTAATTACAGGGAAGTTAGTGCCTGGTCCTGAGCGGATGTTGACATTATTGCCGTTTACGGTTACTGCGCCGCTGACACTTATCGGCGTTCCGGCCGAAGGCGTGATCGGGCCGGTAACAACTACATTCTGCTCGCCAAAAGCCTCGATATCGCCACCACCGGTTTCGGAGGCCGATACGGTCTCATTGTCAAACTGGCTGGCACTGGCTTTATCGCTTGATCCGGAGCTTGAGAGCACGCCAACTTCATCAATAGGACTTAGTGCGTATACATCCATCTCAGTGGTGGTGACCACCCGGGTCCAGACTTTAAGTACAATCGTAACATGCACTTTGCGCCTATCATGATGGCAGTGAAAATCATAATCCACAAACTCAACAACGACATCGGCCGTTGCCTTCATTTCCGGCTCAGCACCATCGACTTCAATATCCCGCGTCCAGCGAATATGCCGTCTCTCAAAAGCATGGACCGGCTGATTCGGCAGGTCGGCCACATACATGACCTTTACTTCCAGTTCGCCGCGAATAATGACCTTATCTCTGATAACATCAATTTTAGTAATTTCCAGTTCTTTCACATATACGTCAACTACCTGTTCGATGTCCGGCTTTTGTTCGGGAACAAACATGTCAAGTTCCACAACCCGCTGGGCCATCTCCGCCCCCAGGACCTGCTCAACCTCAATCGTTTCCGGCCCCGGCTCAGGGCAGCCGCATACCAGTTCCGAACTTTCCACTGTTGTTACGCCTGAAACTGATTTTGTCGTTGTCGATAAAGTATCAGTCGAGGCTGATACTACCCTTGTTTTATCATCGTCCATAGTTTCCCCCCCTTATTAAGGCTTTTGTTCTGGCTGTTAGCCTTTTGGTTTGCTTGGCAGGCTGCTGGTACCAATATTTACTTCGCGGTCAGTCATAACCTTAGCTGTGACTTTCAGGATAACGGATACATCAAATTCCCGGCAGTTATGGTGATGATGATGGTGGTGATGTCCGCCGCAGCCGTCATCGTGATCATGGCAGTCATGGTCATGGTCGTGGTCGTGGCAATCATCGTCGTCATCGTCATCATCGTCGTCGCAGTCGATAGGTTCGAAATTCTTATACTTGTAGGCGCGATGGTGATCATCCACATCATAATCAACAAATTCAACAATTACGCTGGCCTCAGCATCCATCCCCCTGCGGGCACCGGGGATATCAATATCAAGAGTCCATTTATAATGTTTGATTTCCACAGCATGAACAGGCTGATCAGGCAAGGAGGCCACATAAATAGCCTTGATTTCGAATTCGCCGCGAACTATGACTTTATCAGTAATAACATCAACACTGCAAACTTCTACTTCTTTGACAAATACATCAACAATTTGTTCAATCGAAGGCTTCCTTTCCGGAACAACCACGTGAATATCCAGAGCTTTCTGTTTTTCCTTTTCCCCGATTATTTGGCGCACGATAATAGTTTGCGTTTCCGCACCAAGAGTGCAGTTGTTAATGGCTCTATCGTTCATGCAGATTCCCCCCTTTTATATTCTAGTTATATATATGCCTGCTCTAATTTTTATGTGACAAAAAACTAAAAAACGGCAAAGGACAGCAACCCCTAGCAGAAGCTATCAGCGCAGGCACATCCTACCTATTACTATGAGCTAAGCTGCTAAAACAGTACTAAATAAATGTATTTATCCACACTGTAAATAAACGGCTGTGGCCTAGTGTCTTGGCCACATTATCTTTTTAGTTTGATGACGGCCAAAATGACCAATGGCGGCGTCAGCCCCTCCTAGCAGACCCCTTCCCGTATGCGTCGTCGGTGCTTCCTTGCCCTTGGCCATTTTGTCTCGCCCTAAAACTAAAATATAACAGGGACAAGACACTGGCGCCTAACAAAAAGAATGTTATGCATAAATCAACATAACATTCTCCCGGTCTTCTTCATAGTATATAGCAGGATGTTGTTCTGCCTTACAGGTAAAACGACTCACATTTCTCAAATATAAGGAGGTTATATTTTTAATGAAGAGTTATAAAAAATACCCCCACTGGAAATGCGACGACGACAAATGCGGCTGTACTGACAAATATGACAAGTGCGATATGGATGACTGCCAGGACCTGGATATGTCCTGCTGTACCCCCAAAATGAAATGCCAGACAACAAAAGAATGCGTAAAAACCTACAAATGTTATTATAAGCTGTACAGAATCTCCACTTACCGCCTGTATAAACTGTGTCCATACTGCGGCCATGAATTCGACTATCATGAACATCGCGGCGGCTGTCCCAAATGCATGTAACGATTTGATCAGGAAAACACGGCTTGCGCCGGGCTTTAGCGAAAGCAAAAGCCGCTGTTGCCCTTAACCAGGGAATGTCAGACTTTCTATCAGGCTTAAAAACCCGCGCTTGAGCGCGGGTTTTTAATTGACTGGCCGAAATTCCGCAGTGCCTGCCGGCGGCATATAGCTCCAGCAATTAAAAAATTACCAGACGGGAAACAATCAGTTAAGGAAACACTATCACCGGAGGTGATGCAAGGATGGGTAAAATTTATGATAACAATGAGAAATCACAACACGGTCCCTTCGGCCAGCCCCAGGCACAACCGGGCCCTTATGGCGGCAAAGACACCGACAGTCTGACAAACCCAAAGGCCGCCACTGCTATACCTGCCGCTAAAGCAGCGGCAACCGGCCCAAAACGCTAGTAGCGTGTCAACCTTAAAACTGTAGGATAATGGCGAGGAGATTTTTCGTAAGACAAGGCGGAGGAATGAGGCATACCGGACGTATGCCGATTGACGACAACGCAGGCTTACGGAAAATATCCCGTCAGTATCCACAGGATTAGGGTTGTCACGTTACTAGTACATTGACACAATTAGAATTTAGGATACAACCATTTCAGTTTATCTCTCGCATTATCCGTTGTAAAGTGCCATGAAACATTCTTTGCAGAAGCGTTGCGCCGGCTTTGCCAAGCTCCGATTTGTAGCTGCAATTGCCCCATATCAGAAATTCTCCGATTCAAGCACTGTTTTGTCATGGCACTAAGTTCTATTTCTGCAATATTGAGCCAGCTTCCATGCTTTGGAGTGTAATGTATTTCAAGCCGCTTGGCCAGCTTTAACGCAACCTCTGGCGGGAAGGTTTCATAAAGAGAAGAAAGCGAGTGGGTATTTAGGTTATCCATGACCAAACGAATACGTTTTGCCTGAGGATAATGAACTTCCAAAAGTTCTTGAATTTGCAATGCCCAATCTTTTTTTGTCCGGCGTTGGGTTGCCTGAACCTGTCGCCATCCCCCCAGCGGTTCGGTGAATATGAATAGGCAGCAGGTGCCCTCTCGCGTATATTCATAATCTTCTTTGTGGGCTTTTCCAGGACTCATGGAAAGCGGTTTGCGTTTTTCTCCCAACAGCTGATACGGTTGTTCATCCATGCAAATCAACGGAATTTCCTCATCGTAGGGCAAGGCATATACCTCTAAAATATCTTCCATGCGCGCAACAAACTCACCGTTGTACTGGGGTGGAATGCACCACTGCTTTTTCAGGTGAGGCTTAAGTTCAGTTTTTTTAACGTCCGTCTCACGGTTTCCCGGCTGGCTGTAGGGACTATGGAAAGCTCAATAATCTTTTCTGTCAGCAAGCGGACTGTCCAGCGTGAATAGCCTTTCGGTGGTTCTCCGCAGGCAAGCGCTATGATCCGTGCTTCTTTTTCGCCCGTCACTATGGCGGCCCTTGGGGGAGTTTGCGACTTCTTATACTGGAGGGCATATTCTATGCCATGTTGGCAATAATCCCGAACCGTGTGGTACACCGTTACATCACTCACCCCGCATCGCGCAGCTATTTCCGCTTGGGTAGCGGGCTTACCTACGCTTTCATCTAACAGCAGCAGTACATTGGCTCGTTTCTTATATCCTGCTGCTGTCTTTTTACTATTTAGTATTTCGTTGACTAATTTTTTCTCTTTTTCGCTTAACCGTACAACATATTTCTTGTTCATTTCTATACCTCTATCTTTTTTCTCTCTAAGGTATAGTTTAATGCTAATATCTAATTGTGTCTATATACTAGTAGCCACCAGAGTAAAAAAGGACGTCTCCCTGATGTCCTTCTATTTTTTACCACCATTGCTTTTACCATTTCCCGGCTGGAGAATGCTCAGCTGCTCAATATAGCTGATTTCATTGTCCGCCAGGCCGTACATGGCGTATATCAGAGTATTCATCTCCTGGAACAGTGCTGCTAATTCGCCGGCCGTCTTGGTTTCAGCCTGCGGTTCCAGGCTGCCACAGTAGGCAGCACCGGACAGTTCGGCCAGCTTTACTCCCAGCCCTTCTAATTTTTCCCTACAAGGATGATCAGTTATTAATGGCAGTTTTTCGACGGTTTCAATATTCACCTGGGCCATAGGCCGGCCTTTTTCCAGGGTTATCGTGTGATAGTAATAGTTCATCAGCCTGGAATTAAGGATACAGGCCAGGAATTCCAGGCTTACTCCGGCCCGTGAAATCACCAGTGAATGGATATTATTTAAATGATAGAACCCGGATCTGTCAATGGCGGCAATTAAGCTGTCGCCGGTCTGACGCAAAAAAATCTTGGGGCCGGCCATAATCGCCGCATTCCAGCCGCCTTTGTTCAGCTTAGCAGAGTTTACGTCAAGCCAGTCACCCTGATAAGTAAGGCAAAACGGCAATACCTGGCCGGAGGAGATTAACCCCTGCCGCCATGTAGGCCCTAACTTAGTTTTGCCTTTAATATCAGCCTGCCTGGTTAAAGAACGCATTCCCGTCCTGATCTTGGTGAAATCTTTGAACAGGTATGGGGCTGCTTCAATCTTATCGATCAGCATTTTATCCTTAGCATGAAAAAATAAGCGAAACCGGCTATACACCTGCCAGGCAAAATACCTTTGCTCATACCGGTACGGGTCTTCGCCCGCCCCGCTGCTGTCAATTCTGCTGACGGCTACCGTTTCGGCTGTATTCCAGCTGCCCTTCTTCAGAATCGTAATAGCCGGAGTACCTACGAGAACACCGGCGAACACATTGCGCTTAACCAAACTGATGGCCTGAATGGAGCAAGTCTGCAAAATATATTCCCGAATCTTCGAATAATAGCGTCCGAGCAGGTAGCTGTCAGGCGTGATAAAGCCCAGGTAGCCGCCGGTTTTTAAGACCTGAATGCTTCTTTCCAGAAACAAAGCATAATAACTCAGCTTATACTGGGCGGAATGCGGATAATTGCGTCTTAGATACGCGGCCTGCTCTGCCGGCAATTTGCCTACCCGGTTTAAGCCGAAACTGATATACGGCGGATTACCCACAATATAATCGAACCCCAGTCCCCAGAAGCCGGCCGCCGCCGGCCGGTTCCGGCCCTGACCGGTTGCGGCCGTTTCTTCCGTTTCCCATTTAATCAAACTGTCGCAAACCAGCAGGCAGCCTCCGGGTTTGACTGCTTCGCCGCCTTTTTCCCCCAGGCGGAGCCTGGCCGCAGCAACAGCAGCAGCATCAACATCAGCACCATATAAGCAACTGATAATATGATAGTGGAGGTTTTCCGGCTGCCAGTACTGCCTGCCCGTAAGCCTTGTTTCGGCGTCACCCGTATTCATCGTATATTGGTGACTGCCATAGCGCTGCCTGAGCAGCATAAGGGCGGCAGTGAATTTTCTCCACAATAGATCGTAGGCGGCCACCAGAAAATTGCCTGAGCCACAGGCCGGATCCAAAACCCGGGGGGCCGGGTTAATCACGACATCATGCCTGGCCAGGGTATGGTTGAGAATATAATTGACAATAGGTTCCGGCGTATAAAAAATCCCGGCCGCTTTACAGGCCGGCCGACCGGTTTGACATTTCTCAGCATTCAACACCACAGCGCCTCCGGGACTAGTACTCCATCTCCCCTAAACCCAAGGATAGTTTGCGCATCTTTTTCCGCCCTGCTGCGTTGTCGTCGCCTTACCTATGTCCGATAGGCGCGGCCACAGACCTATCGCCTACCGGCTTCATTACAGCAGCTCTTACTGAAGCAGTTAGCGTCCTCCGCCTTGCATTGCGAAAAAATCTACGCAAACTATTCCAGCGGTTTTAAGAAGGATGAAGTACCAGTAACTACTGCTTCTATATTCGCTAATACCCTGCCGCTTTCCTTTAAGATAGCAGGGGCATAACAGGATAACATATAAAAAATACGCCTGTGAGGGCGTATTTTCAGCATTACTTAATTGGTGTTTTCGGCATGCCCAGTCTAAACTTCCCTCTTGTTTCCAGACCACCTACGCCGTCAATACCTGTTACGGAAGCGGTAATCGCGTCACTTACCTCCACCGTTTTATTAATAGGCGTAAACGCCACCTTCTCAGCAATAAAAACCGGATCGTAAGCATGAATAAAAATACGGTTGGGTGAACTGGCAAAGTTGGCACCTGATGATAATATAGCTTCAAAATGAGATTGGCAGGCGCCGGCAAAAATCACTAAATCATCGCGGGAAGGCTCAAATAATCTGGCTTTTTTTACGGCAGCAATAAAATGTTTGGAATTCCGGTAATTATTAATATCGGCAAAATCTTTCTTACCATTGCCTGTCAGGGCATCATGGCCCGTCAGCACCAAAATATCCGGTCTGAATTCTTCCAACAAGGCGGCAACAACCTCCACCTGTTTGCTTTCTTCCACCCAGCGTCCCTCGGCCGGGATATTAAGCTGGTTATACGTTTTTAAGCACATTCTCAGGTATTCTTCATCACCGTCCAGATGTAAAACCCGTCCCGGCAAATCAAAAAAAGTAAACTTTTTCGTTACCTCCGCGCGCCTTAACTCGACTTGCTCCCGTTCACGGCTGCGGCGCATTAACACCCGTCTTAGCGTATCATTATGCATGCCTTCCATGCGCACAATCTCATTGCGCAGATGTTCGGCCTCAATTGGCATTAAATCATCTATCGGCGAATCGGCAATTAACCTAAGGTGCAGACCTTTCAGAACACAATGAATATGCCGGGCATTATCTTCGAACACATCTGTTACTTTAAAAACTATATCGCCGCCATGAGACTTTCTGACGACCAGATCGCCGACTTGAATGTCCATGTACTCCCCCCCTTAGATAACGCTGTGACTATTACATACTATGTAGCGTCTATCTGAAGTGCCACAAAATTATCCTTGCCGGCGCAGTAGCAAACCTCTAATCCCCACTATATACTATAGTGAGCCCCCGTGGAGACCGCTTTATCTGATAGCACAGCACACGCATGCTTACTCCGAGGTGATGGACGTGATTTGCGTGGTCGTACCGGCCAAAAACGAAGGAGGCCGCATTACTACTGTATTGCAAAATCTGGGAACTTTACCGATTGATCACATCATTCTAGTGGCAAACGGTTCAAAAGACAGTACAATGCGTGAAGCGTTAGCGATGCGTCTCCCCAAACTGCAGATTATCTATTTTCACGAATGTTTAGGAATTGACACTCCCCGCGCCGTAGGTGCTAAAGCGGCTTTGGCTCTGGGCAGCGACGTTGTCGTCTTTGTGGACGGCGATATGGTAGGCACCTTTAATGAAAACTTGATGGAGCTGGTCGACGGCGTATTATTAAAACATATGGATATGGCCCTAACAAACTGCTACCCTTCCCCCCCGCGCCATATTGAGCGTTATAACCCCACCTTCCAGTGGCGGCTAAACCTTAATAAAGAACTGGGATTAGACAAAAAAATCAATTTAGCCAGCCCGGCCCATGGGCCCCATGCAGTCTCTCGCCGCCTCCTGGAGACAATTTCCTTGCGCGAGTTGGCTGTTCCCCCGGTCACAATGGCACTGGCCCGCCTCAATAAGTTAAAAATTGATATAGCAACAACGATTCCCCACTACCGTCTGGGTTCATCGGTAAAGAATCAAATTCATACCAATAAAATCATCGATACCATTGTTGGTGACTGCCTAGAAGCCATTGCCGCCTTCCATGACCAGAGCCGCAACCGCCAATGGCAAACAAAGACCTACTTAGGGTACCATAGTGAGCGCCGTTTTGACCTCTTAGACTTGTTTTTAAGCGAAAAGCCCTGCTCGAAATGAGCAGGGCTTCAAGTTTTTATGATATAAGCTTCGTCCAGGCATTAGCGACAGCAGCGAATTCAGCCAGCGACAACTGCTCGCCCCGCCGCCGGCCGTCAATCCCGGCCTCGGCTAATACCTGAATGACCGCTTCTTTGTCCAGTCCGGCGGCCTTCAGGCTGTTCGCCAGGGTTTTCCGCCGCTGGGCAAAGGCGGCTTTCACCACCCGGAAAAACATTTTTTCACTGCCGACCTGGACCGGCGGCTCTGACCGCACAGTACAGCGGATAACCGCCGATTCCACGGCCGGGGCCGGAATAAAGGCCCGGGGCGGCACCGAAAACATGATTTCAGGCTGGGTATAATATTGCACGGCTACCGACAACGCTCCGTAGTCTTTTCCGCCGGGCCCGGCAACCATACGCTGGGCTACCTCTTTTTGGACCATCGTTACCAGGATGTCGATTGGCAGACGGTCCTCCAGGAGCTTCATAATAATTGGTGTCGTAATATAATAAGGCAGATTAGCGACAACCTTGTACCTTTCCTGGTTAATTTCCCGGGAAATGTCGATTTGGAGTATATCGCCATGAATTACTTTGACATTATCATACCCAGTCAGCGTTTTAGCCAGCACATCCAGCAGACGCCGGTCGAGCTCCACCGCCGTAACGGCAGCCCCGGCTTCAGCCAGCCCCTGGGTTAAGGTGCCAATTCCGGGACCGATTTCAAGCACGGCATCTCCCGCTGTTATTTGGGCAGCGTCGACAATGCCGGCAACAACCTGGCTGTCAATCAGGAAGTTCTGTCCCAGCCGCTTGCTCATATGAATTCCGAAGGTCTTTAAGATATGTAAAGTTACGTCTTTTTGCGCAATGCATGGTTTTATCGCCATTATTCGTCCTCCACGCCGCTGTTTTGTCCGGCTGCGGCCGCCAATCCGGTTATTGCCGCCATAAATTCATCACGACTGACCCCATAATGATTCAGTCTGTACAAAAAGCTTTTGGCATTCGCATAGCCTATGCCTAAGCGTTCCCCCACAGCGGCGCGCCGGCCGGCAGCTGCCGGCACACCGCTTAAACCGGCAGCCATAATATCAGGCCAGCTGAATTCGCCGCTTGGCTCCCACTCATGGAGGCGCACCTTGCTCAGCGCGGCCCGGATGGACGCAGGTGAAGCCTGCTCAATACCGATATCGTTGTTGGCATGTGCCTGGTCTCGCGGCACAAAAGCGTGCTTAGCCTCCGGAAACCGTTCAGACAAAAATTTCCGTATCCGCTCGCCGGCGCTGTCAGGGTCGGTAAGAATAATGATCCCTCTTTTCTTATAGGCCTGCTCAATCCGGCTTAAGCAGCGCGGCAATAAGTTAAAACCCTCGGTGGCAATGCACTCCGCAGCGACAGCCCGTCTGACAGCGGCAATGTCCTGCTTGCCTTCCACCACGATTACTTCTTTTATCATCTAATCTACCCCATTACCTGCACAATATGATTATCATATCACATTTGACGGACTTTTATCTATCTAGCGATTAAAGAAAGACCTATATGCACCGCCGGTGGCGGTCTTACTTTTGTCCGCCAGCCTATATCACCAGCAAACTCCAGTGGCCCCGGCCATCAAGAGACAGTTTCTTTTTATGATAACTATTTAGGGTGTTCCTGTGGCCAACACTGACCAAAGTCGTACCTGCCAGACGTTCCTGCACCAAACCATACAGCAGTCGTTCCGTAGTTTCATCCAGCGCCGATGTGGCTTCATCCATAAACAGCCAGTCCGGCTGATGGATCAGCACCCGGACAAAGGCAATCCGCTGCTGCTCGCCTAAAGATAAAATATGAGACCAGTCTTCCGTTTTATCAAGATGACCCTGCAATCCCTCCAGCTTGCACAGCGACATGGCGGCTGTAATTTCCTCATCTGTTACCTGGCGGTTCAGACCTGGGTACAACAATGTATCACGCAGCGTCCCCAGCGGCAGATACGATCTTTGCGGCAAAAACAAAAAGCTGTGCCCGGCCGGGATCGTTATCCGGCCTTCCGCATAAGGCCATAAGCCGGCCAGGGTGCGCAGGAGAGTGCTTTTGCCACTGCCGGATGGGCCTGCCACCAGCAGCGATTCCCCGGCCCGGACGGTCAGGCTGAGACCATCAAGGATTCTCCGGCCGTCAGGCAGGTTAATGTTCAGGTCACTGACAGCCAGAACCGCTTCAGGACTCGCTTTGATGACAGCACTGCCCTGAGGCAGCGTGCTCACCTGCTGCATACTGTCAATAAAACCGGTAAGCCTGTCAACCACAGCCTTCCACTCGGCCATAACGGCATAACTCCTGACAAAATAAGAAAGAGATTCGTGCACACTGTCAAAGGCCTTAGCGATCTGCAGCAAGCCGCCGAGTTGTATTTCTTTGGCAAAATAACGGGGCATCGCCACCACGAGCGGAAAAATAATTGCGATCTGCCCATAGCCCGAGGCAAACCAGGTCAGTTGCTTGCGCCGCTGCATGATCTGCCAGTAATTACTGAACACTTTGCCAAAGCGGCTGATAAAGGAATGCTCTTCCCGGGCCGCGCCGCCATAGAAGGCAATACTTTCGCTATTTTCCCGCAGCCGGACCAGGCTGAACCGGAAATCCGCCTCATAGCGCTGCTGGTCAAAATTAAGCCTGGCCAGGGGCTTGCCAATTTTATGAGCCAGCCAGGTGCCAACCACAGAATAAATAAGAGCCACCCACACCAGATAACCGGAGACAGCCAGTTGCTCGCTGCCCAGCGGAATCACCAGGGTGCCGGACAACTGCCACAAAATGGCAATAAAGGCAGCCAGAGTCGCCACCGCTTTCAGCAGGCCTAATGACAAATCCAGGGTATAACTCGTAAATAATCTTAAATCCTCGCTAATACGCTGATCAGGGTTATCCGTATAACTGTCTGTCAGCTGCAGCCGGTAAAACATCCGGTCTGTAAGCCAGTGATTAAGATATTTATGGGTCATCCAGCGCCGCCATTTGATCTCAAGCATCTGCTGCAGGTAAAGCTGGTAAACGGCGACAAGGATATAACAGGCTGCCAGCAGGCAAAACTCGACCAGGGCGCTGAAAACCTCCTCTTTGTCAAAGTTCTGGAGGGCATTATAAAACCGGTTGAACCACTTATTAATCAGCACTAAAATATAAACATAGGCCAGGTTCAGGGTTACATTTACAGCTAACAGGCCCCGGGCCTGCCATTTCTCCTCCGAATGCCAGTATTCACGGGCCAGGCTCCACGTAGCCTGTAAAAACTTACGGTTTAAGGCAGCCAAGTGCATCATCCCTTCGGCTATTTGATAATAATCTTCTTAGATTCGCTGCCTCCCGGCCTGACTCCTGCTGTCTGTCAGGGCAACAATTATCGCGCCCCCTAACCGGTGGCCAAACATCACAGCCAGCCCCGCTTGGCTAGCGGGCTAGCGGGGTCAGGCCTTACACTTCACACAAATTGTTACTAATCTTTTTTGCCAGGTGTTTCAGCTCCTCGCCGGACCACAGCCTGCCTTTCGCTTTGGCGGCATACTATATCATATTTTATCATTAGTGTAAAAAAAGTGTAAAAGTAAGGCCTGACCCCGACTTTCACCCCGGCACACAACAAAACAGCCTGTAAGCCCAATTTCAGGGCTACAGGCTGTTTACCGCTAATCGTCTAACACATATACCTTTACCATCCGGCGCCCGAAGCGCCAGGCTTCAGCGGCATCCTCCATACACAGGTCGATTTTTTCGCCCACAATGGCGCCGCCCGTATCAGCGGCCAGTCCCATCCCGTAACCGGGAACATACACATGGGTGCCGAGCGGTATGACCGACGGGTCGACGGCAACAATCCCCCGGCGGGCGTAAATGCCGGTTGCAGTTAAGCCCTGGGCCGAACCGTCTGTCGGCAGATAAGCGCTGGCTTCCATGTAGCGGACGTTCCTGAAGCGCATGCTGCCGCGCGAGGTGTCGACAACATCCCGGGTGCCAACCCGGATAATCTGCGGCTTCGAGCTTACGGTCACCGTTTCGGCCAGCACATCGGCGGCCACCTTGGCCCCATCTTCAAAGCGAACCCGGACGGTAGCCTTCTTTACGCCGTTTTCACCGGCCTGTACAGTCTCTTCCACACCCTTTTCCAGGGTAGAGTCAGGCTGACGGACAATTTGATACAATTCGGGATTTTCCTGCTCCTCAATCCGCTCACTTAACGTGACGGCCCGGATGCTCATGCCGGCGGCAGGCCTGGTGCTGTCCTCAGGAATTAATTTAATTTTGTCCTGAGGAATTCCCATTTGGTCGGCTACTTCGCGGACAGTCGGCTTACCGGTAAAAATACTGGTGGTTTTACCCTGATAAGTTACTGTGACCGGTATGGCCCGGAATACCTCAATAACGGTCCCGGTATTTACACTGGCTGTCGACAATCTGATTTCGTCTTCAGGGCTAAGCGTAATGCCGGCTTGGTTTAATATTCTGTGCGGACTTTTGTATAGCGTATTGACACTATACGTTTGATCATCTGCTACAATATGTACTTTTTTATACGCCCAAACAAATCCGGTTGCCACTAGTGATGCCAGGAGCAGCGCGATAATCATTACCGCTTTCCTGTTCCTGTACTTTGTCAGTACGGACATTTCATCACTCATGAATACCCCCCTTTCTGCGAGCCTAACAATTATATCATAACATGGTTAATCAGTCAAACGCTTGACCAATTTTTAACCATAATTATCCACTCTCTATTGGGAGTATTACCAATGTCTGGAAAATTTATACATACAAAAAGTCGGGCAAACTGTTACTTATTGTAAGAGTATTCGCCCGACTTCCATTTTATTCCTGCTACGTCCTGCTATCATCTTGCCTCAGGGCTCATTGCCGCCGGCGAGGCCGAACAGGCGCCTTGTATTGGCCGTTGCCGCCTCGGCCAGCGCGGCCGGCTCCAGCCCCCGCACCCGGGCCACCTCGTCCGCAGTAAACTTGACATATGCCGGTTCATTGCGGCGCCCCCGGAACGGCTGCGGGGTCAGGTAGGGGCAGTCGGTTTCGACAAGCAGGCGCTCCAGCGGTATATTGGCCGCCACCGTTTTTAGCTTCCCATCTTTAGCGAAAGTTACCGGTCCGGCAAACGATACATAGAAGCCAAGCTTAATGACCTCTTTCGCCATTTCCAGGCTGCCGGAAAAGCAATGAAATACCCCGGTCAGCCCTTTCGCCTCTTTCTTTACAATGGCCAGGATATCACCATGGGCATCGCGGTCATGGATAATGACCGGCTTCTTAAGCTGACGGGCCACATCAAGCTGGCGGATAAACACCTGCTGCTGCTGCTCGCGCGGTGACAGATCATAATAATAGTCTAAGCCAATCTCGCCGATAGCTACCACCTTCGGCAAAGAATGCCAGGCTGCTAGCTGGTCATAATCCTCTTCTTTAGCCTCTCTGGCATCATGGGGATGAATACCGACGGCCGCAAAAATCATATCATGCTGAGCCGCCAGCGCGACGGAACGGGCTGACGATTCCATACAGGCCCCGGCATTAATGATGCCAACAAGGCCGGCTGCCGCCGCCCGGTCGATTGCCGCACTCCGGTCGTCGGCAAACCGCTTGTCGTCAAGATGGGCGTGCGAATCGAAAAGCATCTTATTTCACCTTACTGCCGGCCGGCATATCGGCAGTAACCAGCTGCAGCCTGTCATCGACCGATGCTGCCAAAACCATGCCCCGGGACTCAATCCCCCGGATCGTGGCCGGCTTCAGGTTAACGACCATGACGACATTCTGGCCGACAAGCTGTTCCGGCTCATAATGCTTGGCAATACCGGAGATAATCGTCCGCTGTTCGGTTCCCAGGTCAACGGTTAAGAGCAGCAGCTTATCCGCTTTTTTAACCTTTTCCGCCGCCAGGACTTTAGCTACTCTCAGATCCACTTTGGCAAACTCATCAATAGTAATCTCAGGCAGGACGGGGACCTGCGGCTCATCACCTGCCGCCGCTGCCGCTTTGCCCGCAGGCCTGGTTTCCGTCTCTTCCGCCGGCTTTTCCTCAATACGCGGAAAAATCGGTTCCGGTTTCGCGGCCACAGTCCCTGCCGGCAGGCGCCCCCAGGCCTGCGCCTCGCTCAGGGTTGCGCCGGTGAAGTCAGCAGCCAGGCCAAGCTGCCGCCAGATCTTAGGCGCGGTTACGGGCATAAACGGCGAAATCAGGATAGCAACAATTCTGAGCACCTCGGCCAGATTAAACAATACCGTATTCAGCCGGCCTTTTTTGGCCGGGTCTTTGGCCAGCGCCCACGGTCCGGTCTCATCAATATATTTATTGGTACGCCCGATCAGAGTCCAGACATCCTTCAGCGCCGCGTTAATGTCCTGGTATTCCATGTGTTTTTCATACTGGGCTGCAGTAACCCGGGCCAGCTCAATAAGCTCCTGGTCAATCGCGTCCGTTTCACCGGGAGCCTCGATAACACCGCCATTAAACCGGCCAATCATACTCAGGCTGCGATGCAGCAGATTGCCCAGATCATTAGCCAGATCAGCATTAATTCGGTTAATCAGCGCGTCCCTTGAGAAGTTGCCGTCAAGGCCCAGAGTAATTTCCCGCAGCAGGAAATACCTGATGGCATCAGGACCGAACTCATCAATCAAAGCCAGCGGATCAATGACATTGCCTTTGGATTTGGACATTTTATCGCCTTCCACCACCAGCCAGCCATGTCCGTATACCATTTTCGGGAGATCGACCCCCAGCGCCATTAAAATAACCGGCCAGATGATGCTGTGAAAACGGACTATCTCCTTGCCGACCAGATGAATATCAGCCGGCCAGTATTTGGCGAATTTTTCCCGGTCATGGAGGTAACCGGCAGCCGTAATATAATTAGTCAGCGCATCAAACCACACATATACCACATGCTTGGTATCAAACGGAACAGGTATGCCCCAGTCAAAGGTAGTCCGCGACACACACAGGTCCTCCAGGCCGCCTTTAATAAAGTTAATCATCTCATTGCGGCGGGATACGGGTTGAATAAACTCGGGATTTTCTTCTATATAGGCAAGCAACCGGTCCTGATACTTGGACATCCGGAAAAAGTAACTTTCCTCTTTCACAATCTCAACCGCACGGCCGCAATCCGGGCATTTTCCCTCATTAAGCTGGCGCTCCAGCCAAAAAGTCTCGCAGGGCGTACAGTACCAGCCTTCATATTCCGCTTTATAGATGTCGCCCTGATCATAGATTTTTTGAAATACGGCCTGTACCAGCTCATGATGACGCCGCTCGGTAGTGCGGATAAAGTCGTCGTTAGAGATATTAAGCTTCTCCCACAGATGTTTGAAGGAGGCCACAATCTTATCCACATAGGCCTGCGGCGTTGTATTGTTCTCTGCCGCCTTGCGCTGAATTTTCTGGCCGTGTTCGTCCGAGCCGGTCAGAAACAGCACATCAAATCCGGCCAGCCGTTTATAGCGGGCAATGGTATCGGCAACCGTAGTGCAATAGGCGTGGCCGATATGCAGCCGGTCACTGGGATAATAAATCGGGGTTGTAATATAAAAAGGTTTTTTCGGCATAATATCCTCCTTTTAGCATAACGCGCTTTACGTATATTTTACCAATTATAGACATTGTTATCAAAATTGTCAACAGTTGTCTTTTTCGACATAAAGTAGTATTATATGACATTGTATAGTAATTTTATACATAGGTTTCCCGCAATTTTAAAAATAATTTGCGATTTGGAAAATTCTAGGTTGACAAGCATTGTAATATTTGGTATTATTTAGTTGAGCAGGTTTTGTCGAATCTTGTTGATTGAATGTTATTAAATTATAGTAGCGTATGAAGGGAGAAAGAAAAATGAAATCAACTGGTATAGTACGTAAAGTGGACGAGCTGGGTAGGGTGGTAATTCCGATTGAATTGCGCCGGACTCTGGATATTGAAGAAAAAGACGCCTTGGAGATCTATGTGGACAGTGACCGCATCATTCTGCGGAAATATGAGCCTGCCTGTGTATTCTGCGGCAATGCCGCCGATGTTACCAATTTCAAAAACAAAAATGTCTGCAAAGAGTGCCTGGAATCAATGGGTAACAAAGCCGTCTAAGCCTGCTTAGACTAAATCGCTGTCAAGAACAGCCTGATACACCACTCTTCGCGGTAGACCTTTCTGCGACGCCACCTCACGGATGGCGTCCTTTTTATTTATGCCCCGGTTCATAAGCCCGGCAACCGCCTGGATTACAGCAGCAGCCGCCACCGGCTCGGCCGCTCCCGCCGGCTTTTCCTCAGCCTGGCGGCCGGCTACCAGGATAGTAAACTCACCCCGGGGCTGGTTTTCGGTAAAGTACCGTTCGATACTGTCCAGGTCACCCCGGACAAATTCCTCGAATTTCTTCGTCAATTCCCGGGCAATGGCCGCCGGCCTGTTGCCCAGGGCCCGCTTTAGCTCCTGCAAAGTTGTCCGCACCCGGTGCGGCGCTTCGTAAAAGATGAGTGTGTAGGGCTGGCCCGCTAATCCGGCCAGCATGTCCCGCCGGTGTTTATTCGTTTTGGGCAAAAAACCGATAAAAGTAAAACTATTGGTGTCAAGCCCGGAGGCAATCAGGGCCGTCAACGCCGCATTGGGGCCCGGCAGGGGCACTACCGGCACGTTATTCATAACGGCCAGCCTCACCAGGTCAGCCCCGGGGTCGGAGATGGCCGGCATCCCGGCGTCACTGACCAGCGCAATGCTGTCACCGTCTAACAGGCGCCGGATAAGTTCAGGCCCCCGTTCCGCCTTATTGTGCTCATGATAGCTGATCAGCGGCACATGGATTGCAAAGTGATTTAAAAGCTTACGCGTATGCCTGGTATCTTCGGCGGCAATTGCGGCCGCCTCTTTTAACACGCGGACAGCCCGGAAGGTCATGTCCTCCAGATTACCGAGCGGTGTGGGGCATAGATAGAGAGTTCCCTGACCTGTTGTCACAGCAGTCACCTGTCCTGACTATAAAACTTCATAATATCTTCACTATAGTTCCCATCAGTAGTATATACAATTAAGGGCGGCAGTACATCAATTCCCGGTTTAGCCCCCCGCACCCCCTCAATAAGCAGCATGTTGGGCTTTTTACCGGCAGCCGGATGCACAAACTGCAGCCGCTTTGGTTCGATGCCGGCCGCACACATAGCCAGCGTAATTTCCGCCAGCCGCTCCGGCAGGTGCACCATAGCAAACCGGCCCCGGTACTTTACCAGATATTTGGCGGCCGCAACAACATCGGCCAGCGTTGCCGTCACCTCATGCCGGGCCATTGCTACCCGGCTGTTGGGGCTTATGTAGCCGCCGCCCACAGGGCGATAGGGCGGATTGGAAACAACCAGTTCAAAACAGCCGCCTGCCAAAAATTCCTGTACCTGCCGCAGGTCCCCGTGGATTACGGCAAATCTGTCGGCAAGGCCGTTACAGGCCGCCGACCGGCCGGCCCTATCGGCCATGGCCGGATTCAGCTCCACGCCGGTGACTTTAGCGGCGCCCCGCGCCAGCAGCAGCAGGCCGATAACCCCGGTGCCGGCCCCAAGGTCTGCCACCTGCCAGCCTGGCCCCAGGCTGGCAAACTGCGCCAACAACACAGCATCCAGCGAGAAGCAAAACTCGTCAGGATGCTGAATTAGTTTCATATTATCAATAACAAGGTCATCTACCCGCTCACCCGGCTTTAACCGAATCCCGTCAGCTGCCATTATTCTTTCTCCACTACCTCGTCCCACGGAATAATTAAGGTTTTTCCTTCCGGCAGGGCAATAGTGGCCGTCCGTTTCTGCTGGTTAATTGTTAATACCTTGCCTTCGCCCTCAATTGTGACAACCTCCTTGCCAACCGCCGGCGCCACCACCTTTTTGGCGCAGCAGCCGCCATAGCAGTCATTTTCGTACTTCAGGCAGCACATCAGGCGGCCGCAGATACCGGAGATTTTCGTAGGGTTAAGCGATAAATGCTGGTCTTTGGCCATCCGGATTGACACTGGTTCAAAATCTCCCAGGAAGGTTGCACAGCACAGCGACCGGCCACAGCAGCCGATCCCGTTCATCAGCTTAGCCTCATCGCGGACACCGATTTGACGGAGTTCGATCCGGGTACGGAAAACGCTGGCCAAATCTTTCACCAGTTCACGAAAGTCGATCCGCCCCTCCGCGGTAAAGTAAAAAATAATCTTATTGACATCGAAAGTATATTCCACGTCCACCAGGTTCATCGGCAGGTCATGGGCCTGAATTTTTTGCTCGCAGATTTTAAAGGCCTCTTTCTCTTTTTTCCGATTATCCTTGACTTTTTCCTCATCCTCCGGTGTAGCTTTCCGCAGCACCGGCTTCAAAGGCGCCACGATCTGATTGTCTTCCACCTGCCGCGGCCCCACAACAACATCACCGAACTCCAGCCCCCGCGCAGTCTCTACAATCACATGCTCACCGGCCTTTATCGCCAACCCGCCGGGATCAAAATAATATATTTTACCCGCCTTTTTAAAGCGGATGCCCACTACTGTCAACATACTTAATCTCCTTTTTCCGCTAAATCCTTCAAATTTAAGAGCAGCGCCTCGATGGCCAGCCGGGTATTGGCATTGCCGCGAATCGCCCGCAGCGTATCTTTCACTGCACTGATTGCCAAAAGATTTTGTTTTTCCGGCCAAGCCTCCGCCCAGCCTGTTAACTGGGGAATACAATCACTATTATACAGCAAATGCTCACTATGCCTGCCGGCTACAAGTACAATATCACGCAATAAACACACCAAAAACTCCAGAATTCCTACCACGTCTTTCGTGTCAAGACTGTCCAGCGCCAGCGCCTGGTCCCACACAGCCGCCAGCCCCTTATCCTGGAGACTGTCTAATAATGCCATCGCCTTATCCCGGTTAATCAGACCGCCGGGAGCCAATAATTCGAGTGCCGTCCCCATGCGGCCGCCGCTTAACCGCGCCGCTACGTTGGCCGCTTCCGGCACATAGCCTTTGGCCGCCAGCGCCTGGGCGAGCAAACCGGCTGCCAGCGGCTGAAAGGAAAGCTTTTGGCAGCGCGATAGAATGGTCGGCAGCAACGGCTGCGCGATCCCTGCCACGAGGATAAACACAAAACCAGCCGGGGGCTCTTCCAGCAGTTTGAGCAAACTATTAGCAGCCTGCACCGTCATCAGCTCCGCATCCTCGATCAGGCATACCCGCCGTAAACCCAGAGCCGGAGTGAAAGCGGCAAAATGCTGCAGCGTGCGGATTTGATCAATCTTGATTGCCCGGCCGTCAGGCCGCACCAGCGCAAAGTCGGGGTGAGCGCTGCGGCCGAACAGGCGGCAGGCCTGACAGACCCCGCAGGGTTTGGCACCGGTACCGCCGCATAAGATGCCGGCAGCCAGCAAATTACCGGCCAGACTTTTGCCAATCCCCGCCGGGCCGGTAAACAATAGCGCATGCGGCACTGTATCAGCAAGCAGCATCGCCCGGATGATGCGCACATTAACATCATGTCCGATTAGATCGTGCCAATTGTTCATCATCTACGTGTATAAATCCACCAGCATGCCCCGGACCGCGTCATGCTTGGACATAATTGACAATTGGCGCTGCTGGCCGAGGCGCACATCTTCGGCCATCTCACTTAGCTTGGCATCAATCTGCTGGATGGTCGTATACATTTTCTGCCGGCCATGACGGTCCCAGCCGGTGCGTGATTCCAGCGTATACATACGGGCTACAGCCTCACCAATAAAATTACGGACAAGCTCCTTATAGGCTTTCAGTTCGCCATAGGTCGGCATATTCGACAATCTGCGCCCACTGTCATCGATTTCGGCCAGCATCGCCTTGAGACGCTCCGCTGATTGCTTTTCCTGTGTTTTCAATAAGTCGGCAGCAAAATAATCGCCTGTTTTCTCCGCTTTGCCGGCCTGTTCACGTTCAGCGACCACCGGTTGATTGCCCATAGCTAATTTATTTATTTTCATACTCATGCATTATAGCCCTCCTGCCTAGAAATTACAGGGCAGATAACATACTTCTTATCCTATAAATTATAAATGGTTTTAGTAAAATAATCAAATATTTGGCAGAAAAACGGTAATATAAAAGGCAGGGTGCTAGTGTCTTGACCACATTATCTTTTTAGTTTGATGACGGCCAAAATGGCCAATGGCGGCGTCAGCCCCTCCTAGCAGACCCCTTCCAGTATGCGTCGTCGGTGCTTCCTTGCCCTTGGCCATTTTGTCTCGCCCTAAAACTAAAATATAACATGGCCAAGACACTAGGATTCCCTATTCCCTGCCAATCAGTTCGCCAACCTGCCGGTATATTTCACTATGTATGATTGCAACGTCTTTAAGCTGCCCCGCGCCGGTGCAGTCGATCCGGTGCCAGCCAAATCGGTCGGCAATATGGCAGGCATTTTTATAGCATAGTTCGAGATAGGCATGGTTCTGCTCATGGATATCCCGGCTGCTGCCGGCTTTGTTTTCCCGTCCGCACAGGAGCTGTTTGCTAACGGCCGGCGGCATTGCCAAAAAAAATACCATGTCAGGAACAGGCAGGCCGCATTTGACAAATTCAAAATCCCATAGCCAGTCAAGATAATTGTTTTGCTCCGTCCTGTCGCTGATTTTAACGGCCTGATGAATCATATTGGAAGTAGTATAGCGGTCAGCAATAACAACACCGCCCTGTAAATAAAAATTCTCCCACTCTTTTTTATAAGAGGCAATGCGGTCAACAGCATAAAAGGCCGAGGCGGCATACGCATTAAGATCCTCCGGGCGATTGCCGAACTCCCCGTTCAAATACATCTTAACCAGGGCCGACGACTGACTCTGATAGTTGGGATAATCGACTTTACGCACCGCAATGCCCTCGGTCCGCAAACGCTCTGCCAGCAGTCCGGACTGGGTCGCCTTGCCGCTCCCGTCAGTCCCTTCAATAACAATTAGTTTTCCTCGCATACAGCCTCCCTCAGTCAACTACCTTAATCGTTTTCAGCAGGTAATCTTCGGGCCCGGAAATATGCAGGCCGGCAGTCTGCAAAACATGGCAATAGTCAATTATTTCCTGCGTAATCCGCTCCCCCGGGCACAGCATCGGAATGCCGGGCGGGTAGAAAGTAACAATTTCCGCACAGATCATACCATCGGCATCTTTAAAAGGAACCATGCAGGTGTTGCCAAACAAGGCATTCCGTGGTGAAATCACCTGGGCCGGCGGCTGGGGGTACTTGCCTGCCAGATTGATCTGATGAATATCCGAAAAATCGCGGGTGCCGTGATGAGTGGCGGCCAAATCCCGCAATGCCGCCACCAGCGCCGCCACTTCCCGTTCCGAATCGCCTAAGGTAATGAGAAAAAGTATATTGTAAACATCAGACAGTTCCACCTGAATTTTATATTGATGACGCAAAATTCGTTCCGCTTCCGCCCCTGTCAGTCCTAACCCCTTAACAGTCACAGTTACCTTGGTCGGGTCAAAGCTGTGAACACCCGGGTTACCCACTTTTTCCTGGCCGAAGCAGGTTAAGCCGGGAATTTCATTAATTGCCTGCCTGGCCTGATTCGCCAGATCAACAGCCCGTTCAATCAGGGCCGGGCCGGCTGTCGCCATCTGCATTCTCGCCACATCCAGCGAAGCCAGGAGAATATAATTGGGGCTGGTCGACTGCACTAATTGCAGCATGGCTTTCAGGCGGGGGACACGGATGCGTCCTTCCCGGCAATGCACCAGCGAGCACTGGGTCATGGCCCCGATGATCTTATGGGTGCTTTGGGCGACAATATCAGCACCGGCATCCAGGGCCTGTACAGGCAAACGGCCGGAGAATTTGAGATGCGGCCCATGCGCCTCATCCACAACCACCGGAATATCATAACTATGAACAATGTCTACTATCTTCTTCAGATCGGTTGCAACCCCATAATAAGTCGGATTAATCACCAATACGCCTTTGGCATCAGGGTGCTGGGCCAACGTACCGGCCACAGTAGCCGGCGTAACCCCCATTGCCAGTCCTAGGTCATTATCCACTTCCGGCTGCATAAACACCGGGATTGCACCACTTAAAATAATGCCCCCGATAATTGAACGGTGGGCATTGCGTGGCACAATAATTTTGTCCCCCGGCCCGGCGATAGTCAGAATCATGGCATAAATACCGCCGGTTGTGCCATTAACCACAAAATAGCTGTGATCAGCTCCATACAGGTCAGCCGCCAGATCCTGAGCCGCTTTTACCGGCCCATGCGGCTCATGCAGGTCATCCAGCTCCTCCATGAGCGCCAAATCCAGGGCCAGCGTCTGCGGCGGTACCAGATCAGCCAGCGCCGGGTGCATACCTTTGCCCATTTTATGGCCCGGGGTATGGAACGGTATTACTTTATCATTTACATAAACCTTCATTGCCGTCAGCAAGGGTACTGTCTTCTGATCGAGCACGCGGCCCACCACCTTTAAATTCATTGCTATATTATACCCAGGCAAGTTGTAAATATTTTAACATACTGCCGTGCAGGCTACAAGTTTAAAGACAAAAGAACTGTCCCCACAGACTTTTTATGTTTTACTAAAGCCTGGCAATAAACTATAATAAAGAAATAGTAATAATGGTAATCCCCAGTAAACGCGAATAGGGAGAGATGATGATATGGAGCAGTTTGAACAGGTAACTATCGTTAAAAAAGCTAATGTCTATTTTGAAGGCAAGGTAACCAGCCGGACAGTAATTTTTGCCGATAACAGCAAAAAAACCCTTGGGATTATGCTGCCGGGAGATTATGAGTTCGGCACCGCAGCCGCCGAGATTATGGAGATCCTGGCAGGAGAAATGGCGGTATTACTGCCGGGAGAAACAGAGTGGAAAACGTATAAGCCAGGCGACACCTTCCAGGTGCCGGCAGCATCGCGCTTTAAACTTAAAGTAGCCACAGTTATAGACTACTGCTGCTCTTATATTTAAAAAGCCCAGAGCCCTGACGCAGTAAGCGCCAGGGCTCGATCATGGCTGGGTTGCCCTGCCTCGGCCTGAGGCTATCGGCTTGTAAGCCGGGGCAAACTACACTTCGCTCTATATTAAGCTTAACTTATGGCACTTCCACCCTCATAACCGACCGGCCGCTAAGTAGCAGCGGCTCTGGTATAAAGGCCTGATTGACAATGTCTCTCAGGATCGGGGTGATTACCGTAATGGGCTTGCTGACGGTTACAGTGACCGCCTCGCCCTGGGCGCGTTTACCGTTTGCATAGCCAATAGTAACAAGCAGGTCGTTATTGCCGATACTGGCCACAGCCTGATTCACTGCTGACCGGGCGGCAAAATCATTGCTGAGCGCAGCGGAGCGCGCGCCCTCCCGGGCAGCAGCGGTAAGCACCAGATACTGATTCATCACCTGTCCGAACTCCAAAAGACTGAATAGCAGCAATGCCAGTACAGGCAACAAAATGACAGTCCGAAGCGAAGCCTGCCCGCGCGGTTGTTTGAAATAACGGGTAATGTCCACCTTATCACCCCATATGCAAACAGTTGGATTTACTACCGGTAGTTTAATTATAGCAGCCAGCAGCCGCGAGCACTATCATACCTAAGTCTTATCTTCTGCAGCGCCTAGGCAGATAGTCCTAGGCCTGCCTAAATTCATAAATGCAAAAAATCCCTCCTGCCCTGGGGCGAAAGGATTCCCGGCACTGCTACGGATATATTGCGGCAACAGGCAGCTTATCATTTCAGCGGTACGGCAGCGTAAATTCGCGTGCCTTTTCCTATTTCCGATTTTATGTTTAACTCCCCGCCCAGCAGATTGATCCGTTCGCGCATACCCATCAGGCCAAAACTCTCGCTGCCAAGATTCTCCGCCGACGCAAACCCCCGGCCATTATCCTCAACAACCGCGGCCACCGTGCTAAGGCGAAAGTCAAACCGAACCCATACCGCCGATGCGCGGGCATGTTTCTCCACATTATTGAGAGCCTCCTGGATAATGCGGAACAAGCCAATCTCAATATGCGAGTCCAGCCGCTTTTCCTCCCCGATTATAATAACCTCCGGGAATATGCCGCACCGCTCTTTCATCGTATCAAGCACCCGCCTAACCGTGGGTACCAGCCCTAGGTCATCCAGCGTCATCGGCCGGAGATCAAAAATAATCTTGCGGGTTTCCCTAAGTGCTACCCTGACCTGCTCACGCAGGTCTTTAAGTTCATGTTTGGATCTGGCAATATCGCTATCAATCAGGCGTTCACACACCTCCGCCCGGAAAACAATATTGGCCATGGCCTGAGCCGGGCCGTCATGAATCTCCCGGGCCACACGGCGCCGTTCCTCTTCCTGGGCTCTGATTATTTTGGCGCCAAAAATCTGGCTGGCCTGCAAAGATTCAATCTGGGTGACCACAGTGCCCATCTGGTTGCCTAAATAACCCAGCACCGCTCCGACCTGCGAAACGAGTTCCTCCGCTTTCTCAACCGTGTTTTTAAGTACTTTAAGCCGGATCTCCAGGTCATCACGCTGCCGCCGCAGATTCTGTTCCTGCAGGCGGGCCATTGCCAATTCCAGTTGAACATTGCTGGTATCCTCATAGGCAGCTTTGATATCAACCTCGGTATAGTTGCGGAAATTCCGGCTAACCTCCATCAGTCTCAGCCGGGATCGGCGTTCTTTTCTCTCCAGCTCATCCACCTTGAAAATGATTTCAGCCGTTTCCTGCTTAAGGCGCTCAACATCCCGCCGCACATTCTCGGTCTCCCCCCGGGCGGCCTCATATATGTCAAAAATCTGCGATTTACTTTTTTCAACCGCAGCAACTGTCCCTTTAACAATCTTATCTAGGATTTTCACATCAAGATTCTTCATGCAGGCCAGGCTCCTCATCCCTCTAATTGAATCGGTACACTATAAGCCATTTCGTCATACCTGCCCCATATCCTGCTGCCGGAAAATAGCTAAAGAGGGCAGAAACTTGCGCCCCCTTCCAAAATCAGCACAGCTGCCAGTGGCGATAAAAGCCAATCCCTGGTTTAGCCAAATAACCGTTTAACCCGTTCCACAACCCCCAGGCCCGGCTGGCCGGCCGGTTGCTCCCTGCCGCCAGTGACCAGGCAAACCAGATCATCAATCCCTCTGGCAACCGGTGTTTCCGGATGACTGCTGACAAAAGGAACCCCGCGGTTTACAGACGACACAACCACCTGGTCATCGCCGGGCACAGCCGCAGCAAATGTATAGCTCAGACTCTCTTCCACCTCACTGATCTCCATCCCGCTGTCAGCAGCGGTCTTATTCAGCACTACCTTGATTTTATCCTCGCCATAACCAAGGGATTCCAGCATTTCCAGGCACAATTTTACATTCTTGATAGTTGGCAGGTCAAGGGCTGCCACAACCAGGATCATATCGGACGCCGCAAGCACCGTCATCATCGCCTCGGAAAATACGGAGGCTGTGTCAATAACCGTATAGGCAAAGTTAGCCCGCATAATATTGAGAATGGCTGATAAATGCCGGGTTGTTATCATTTCCGCCTGTTCAGGCCGCAAAGGTGCTGCCAGCACTTTTACCGAATGGTTAAAGTGTACCAGATAGCTGTCCAGGCTTTGTTTATCAAGCTGGGCATCATCCCGCACCAGGTCCGCGATGGTAACCCGGGGCATAAGATTTAGCAACAACGCTACGTCGCCAAATTGAAGATCAGCGTCCACAATGCCTGTTTCCAATCCGGTCTTAGCCGCAAGCGCCACCGCTAAATTGGTGGCAATCGTTGTCTTACCGGTACCGCCTTTGGTGCTAAACACGGTAATCAGCTTACCCTGTCCTGGCGGTTTCGCAGGAGCCATTATCGCCCTGCCTGTTTTTTTCCTATGTAGACTCTCTTTAATAACCTGCAGCAATTCTTCACCGCTAAAAGGTTTTATGAGATAACTTACAGCACCGGCAGTTATCGCCCGTCTTTGATATTCCTGCTCCCCCTGCACGCTCATCATGATGATTGAGGAGCCAGGAACTTCGGCCGTAATCTGGCCGGTGGCCGTAATGCCATCCATACCCGGCATATTTATATCCATTAAAATTACATCAGGCTGCAGCTCCTTGGCCATTACTACCGCTTCCAGCCCCGATTCGGCCTGGCCAATGATCACCAATTCGGAATCAAACGCCATCAGTTTGCAGATATTCTCCCGCGTTGCCGCACTATCATCGGCAATAAGCACCTTAATCTTCTTAACCATTTGTCTTACCCCCTAGGGTTTTTGCGGACAAATTCTCCCGGTCCTGTCAGGCATCGAATGGTTCAGGCAAAGATTAGCAGGTGATTTCCGCCGCTTGCCTGCTACGCCAACATTCTAAATTAATTTTACCCGACTATTTCCCGCCGACCTATCAGACCTACTGTTTAAATTATTAGGACTTAAGACCTACATTCATAGCCTGTTGGTGCAGGAAATAATTCTCCCGGGCCGCCAATACCTTATATATAGGTAATCCCTTGCTTATTCACCACCGAATGCAAGGGATTATTTACAACTGCCACTAATTATTTTATAAGATTATATTTCTGCATTTTTTGATAAAAACCGGAACGGTGAATGCCCAAAATTTTCGCTGCTTTGCTTTTATTACCGCCGGCTGCAGCCAGCGCCCGCACCAGCGCCTGCCGCTCGGCGTTTTCCTTTATATCGGCTAAGTCGCTGGGGGGATCGCCGTTCCCGGACTCACCTTTCGCCCCGTTCCCCTTTTTAATCATCGGCGGCAAATGCTCCGGCGTAATAATAATCTCATCATCCATCAGATTAATTGCCCGCTCCAGGACATTTTCCAGTTCGCGGACATTACCGGGCCAGTTATATTGCATCAGCATGGCCAGGGCCTCCGGGCTGATGCCTTCCACCCAGTGTTCGACCTGATTATTAATTTTCTGAAACAGCATGCGGCACAACGGCAGAATATCTTCCGTCCGCTCCCGCAGCGGCGGAATATTGATGGTAAATATATTTAACCGGTAATATAAATCCTGACGAAACTGCTTCTGCTGGATCATATTTTCCAAATCGCGGTTAGTTGCTGCAATCACGCGGATATCGAGCTTAACAGGCTTTGTTCCCCCCAGGCGTTCCAGTTCCCGCTCCTGCAGCACCCTGAGCAGTTTAACCTGCATGGCCAGAGTCATTTCACCAATCTCGTCCAAAAAAATGGTGCCGCCGTTAGCCAATTCAAACTTGCCCGGTTTCCCGCCTTTGCGGGCACCGGTGAACGCGCCCTCTTCATAACCGAATAATTCCGCTTCCAGCAGGTTTTCCGGCAGGGCCGCACAATTAATCTTAATAAACGGGCCCTGGCGCCTTCTGCTGGCGTTGTGCACGGCATGGGCAAACAATTCCTTGCCGGTGCCGGTTTCCCCCAGGATTAATACAGTCGATTTGCCCTTGGCCGCTTTAGCGGCCACCTCTTTAAGACCTTTCATCGTGTCGCTGTTGCCGATAATACTGTCAAACGTAAACTTGCCGCCGTACACCTTGAACAGTTCTTCTTTATAATACTCTAATTCTGATTCGAGCTTGCTGATTTTGCCGGCCAGAGACTTCAGGTCCTTTACATCCCGGAAAATCATGTTGCCGACAGCACCGATAATTTCCCCGTCTTTGACGATGGGAATACGGCTGACAACACTGGTATTGGTCTGGATTTTCTGGATATCGGTAACCTCCGCCTTCCCCTCCTGCACCACAAGGTGCATCCTCGTATTGGGAATGACCTCAGCTACATGCTTGCCTATCACCGCCTGAGGATCAACAGCCAGAAATTCACTGTAGGCTTTGTTCAGCATCGTGATCAACCCGTCTTTGTCCACAACCACAACGCCTTCATGCATACTTTCCAAAATCGATTCCAGTGTGCTTTTAAGCCTTTTCATATCCTCAAGCTGTGTAACCACCTCATTAAACTCGGTAATATCCTGAAAGATGGCGACAGCCCCAACCACAGTGTTTTCTTTTATGATCGGCGTACGGTTTGTCATTATTTCGCATTTTCCAATATTCTGACGTTGATTAAGTTCAGCCTCGCCGGTTTCCATAACCCTGATCAGCCCGGAATTGAGCAGAACGTCATCGATCTTCTGACCGATAACGGCTTCAGACCGTAAGCCGGTAATCTTCTCGGCCGCGGTATTAAAAAAGGTAATAACACCCTGGTAGTTGACCACAACGATGCCATTGCAGACCGAGTCAAGCACAGTCCGCAATTCCGTCATACCGGTTGACGCGAATGCTTCCAGCATACCGCTTACTCCACATTTTTGCATTCCGGTACCTCCTGTAATAATGTCTAAGAATACAGTCAACTTAGCTGACAACATTTCCGCCTGTCAAAACAATTATAAAACGAGAGTACGTTAGTGTCTACAAAAAAAGTCACTCCCGGCCATAAAAGAGGACAACCATCAGGGCGGCAATAAAAAAAGAACCGGCCTTAGCCGGTGAAAAATAACGGGTTCTGCCGAAAAAAAAAAAGATAACGCGGAGTACGTACACTCCGCGCTGCCTTTTTTACCATCAGAACAGAAAGTCCGGGCAGGGATAAGGAAAATCGGCTTACAGTGTGCAAGCACCATCAACACTAAGAACTGTACCATTGATGAACTTAGCATCATCGGATGCGAGAAAAGCAAAGGCCGCGGCAATTTCCTCCGGCTCGCCCAGCCGGCCGGCCGGGACCTTAATCAATATTTTTTCGTTGAGGACTTGTTCAGGGATCTTCTTAACCATTTCCGTGGCAATGAATCCGGGCGCCACGCAGTTAAACCGGAGACCATGGCGGGCCATCTCTTTGGCCCAGGACTTAGTCATGCCAATTACCCCCCACTTGGCGGCCGCATAGTTGGTTTGACCAAGATTGCCGTACAGGCCTACTACGGAAGAAGTCGTAAGCACTACACCGGCTTTCTGCTCAAGCATCTGCGGCAGCACGGCCGAAGTGCAGTTGAATACACCGGTCAGGTTAACATTGATGACTGCGTCCCAGGCATCTTTTGTCATCTTTTTCATCATCGCATCTTTAGTTATACCGGCATTATTAATTAACACATCCACCTTGCCAAAAACCTCTATTGCTTTAGCCACCATAGCCTTAACACTTTCCGGATCAGTAACATTAACCTGGGTATAGATGGCCTGCACACCCTTCGCGGCCGCTTCTTGCACAGTGGCTGAGCCGTCGGCAAAATCGGCGACAACAATATGCGCCCCCTCTTCGGCGAACCGCAGCGCCGTGGCACGGCCAATGCCGGCCGCAGCCCCGGTAATAATGACAACCTTGTTTTTCAAACCCTTCATCGAAAATACCTCCCTGTTAATAAGACAATATTTAGAGTAATTAAGTAATGCATGTAGATGCAATGTTCAATGTAAGTATGATGCAAAAAACATGCCAATATCCCCGTGGAAAAAATTACTGCCGAATTTTACCGCTATGCAATAAACACCGCTACCGCTGTAACGCAAAAGATTATGTATATATGTCGCAATTCATACACACACTGTCTATGAAAATGAACAACCGCCATTATCGTTCCGGAGCCGAATCCATAGCCGGAAGACAGAAAATAATGATTTTACCCCTGCTGCGGTAAAAAAAATTTATTGGCACGATACTTGCTTATAAATTTATCTGAATTGCGCACTATGATACAGAAGGAGGTTATCGCAGCAACCAACGACTGACGCTTACCAAAAACAGGCTACTATCTTTTAGGAGGTAATTTAATGGAAGTAATCGGAATTCTCCTTAGTTTATTTTTGCTCATGTTCTTTGCCTACCGTGGTTTTTCAGTAATTTTATTCGCCCCCGTATTTGCCCTGCTGGCCGCCTCATTATCCGGCCTCTCCCTCATGCCGGCCTATACCGAATTGTTTATGGCCAAAGCAGTTACGTATATCAAATCCTTTTTCCCCGTCTTCCTGCTTGGCGCCGTTTTTGGCAAGCTAATGGAAGATACCGGGCTGGCCAAAGGCATTGCCCAGGCCATCATTAAAGGCTTAGGCAAGGACCGGGCTATATTGTCGATTGTTCTGGCCGGGTGCGTACTTACCTATGGCGGTGTAAGCCTGTTTGTTGTTGTGTTTGCCATCTATCCATTTGCATCGGCCTTATTCAAACAAGCTGACATCCCCAAAAGGCTGCTGCCGGCGACGATCGCCCTGGGTGCGTTTACCGCCACCATGGACTGTATCCCCGGTACACCCCAAATACAAAACCTTATACCCACCAACTTTTTCGGCACCAATATTTATGCCGCTCCCATTCTTGGCCTCATAGGCGGCATCGCGATTCTATCCCTGGGCATCTTATGGCTGGAGCACCGCCGGCGCAGTGCGGCCGCAGCCGGCGAAGGCTATGGCAACCATACGCTCAACGAGCCTGAGGTCAAAACCGACACCGCTCTCCCCTCCTGGCAGCTGGCTATTTTGCCGTTACTCGCCGTCCTGGTTGTTAATTTTGCCATGACCCGTATGTTTACTTGGGATCCGGCAATCCTGGAGCCTTTTAAAGCCATGAAACTGCCGCTGACCGCTGCTGCCGTCAGCAATGTTATCAGCATCTGGTCTTTGATTATTGCCCTGGTTACCGGTATTGGCCTGGCCATCGTATTAGGTTATAAAAACCTTGGTTCCACCGGCATGCTGGCCAAATCCCTTAATGCCGGCGCCGTGGGCTCGCTCCTGGCCATCATGAATACCGCCTCGGAAGTAGGTTATGGCAACGTTATCGCTTCGCTTACCGGCTTCAAATCCATCTCCAGCGCGTTGATGAGCATTAAAGTCGGCGGTTCGCCCCTGGTATCCGAAGCCGTAACCGTCAATATCCTCGCCGGCGTCACCGGTTCCGCCTCAGGCGGCATGTCCATTGCTTTGGACCTGATGGCCAAAGACTGGCTGGCCTGGGCCAACTCCATCGGTATGTCGCCGGAAATCCTGCACCGCGTGGCCTCCATGGCCTCAGGCGGCATGGATACACTGCCCCACAACGGCGCGGTTATCACCTTGCTGGCCGTCTGCGGGCTAACCCACAAAGACTCCTATGGCGACATTTTTGTCCTGACCGTACTTAAGACCCTCATGGTATTTGTCATTATTCTCATTCATACCATGACCGGAATCCTGTAAGCTGTTCACTGCAAGTCAAATACCTGTGTTGAAAAACAACACAGGTTTTTTATTAACAACACCATAGCTGCCCTGCAAGCGGGCAGAGTGTACAAGAAATTAGACACAGGTGTGTAGAACAATACACACCTGAATACCATAAACGCAAATCGTCTGTACAGGAAAGACCGGCCGCAACGGCAGGCACCGGCAAATTATGGTACGGCCGGCTTATTTCCCCGGCAGAAAACAACACCGTGCCGGTGCCTGTTCACCGCCTGCCGGAAAGATTCCACCCTGATTGCAGGAAAAACGTGCAGACTATTGGCATGTTCCTTGCATTAAATAATTTCGAGAGATATTTCACAAGGAGAGTGGGTATATTGGCAAAAGTAATCAGCGCACAGGACGCCGCCAAACTTATACAAAACGGCCAAACTGTTGCAACCAGCGGCTTTGTCGGCAACGGTCATCCGGAAGCATTGACAGCCGCCTTGGAAGAACGTTTCCTTAACGAAAGCGCTCCTAGAAACTTAACCTTAATCTACTGTGCCGGCCAGGGCGACGGCAAAGACCGCGGCCTGAATCATTTCGGGTCAGAAGGCATGGTAAAAAGAGCGGTCGGCGGCCATTGGAACCTGGCCCCCAAACTGGGCAAACTGGCTGTGGAGAACAAAATAGAAGCCTACAACTTCCCCCAGGGAACGCTTACCCACTGGTTCCGTAATTTAGCCGGCCGCAAGCCCGGGGTAATCACCAAGGTTGGCCTGAATACGTTTGTCGACCCCCGGGTTGACGGCGGCAAAATCAACGACATCACCACAGAAGATCTCGTAGAGGTCATCGAACTGGGCGGCGAGGAATGGCTGTGGTATAAGCCCTTCCCGGTTGATGTGGCCCTCCTCCGCGGCACCAGTGCCGACGAACGCGGCAACATTACCATTGAGCATGAGGCAGTTTCCCTGGAACAGCTGTCGATTGCCCAGGCAGTCAAGAGCGCCGGCGGCATTGTCATTGTTCAGGTTGAGCGGCTTGTCGCCAACGGCAGTCTTAAGCCGATGAACGTCAAAATTCCCGGCATCAGCGTCGACTATATCGTGGTTGCCGAATCGCCGTCCTTGCACATGCAAACCTTCGGCGAACAATATAATCCTGCCTACTCGGGCGAGATTCGCGTCTCCCTGTCGGCCATTGCCCCTCTGCCGCTGGACGAGCGCAAGGTAATCGCCAGACGGGCCGCACTGGAATTGATTCCTGATGCCAAGGTAAACCTGGGGATCGGCGTGCCGGAAGGAGTGGCGCTGGTGGCCAATGAGGAAGGCATCGGCGATACCCTGACCCTGACGGTCGAGGCCGGACCTGTCGGCGGTGTCCCTGCCGGCGGCCAGAGTTTCGGCGCGGCTACGAATGCCGAGGCCATTCTGGACCAGCCTTACCAATTCGACTTTTATGACGGCGGCGGCCTGGACCTCGCCTTTCTGGGACTGGCCGAAACGGACAGACAAGGCAATATCAATGTCAGCAAATTCAAAGGCCGGGTTGCAGGCTGCGGCGGGTTTATCAACATTACCCAAAACGCGAAACGGGTCTTTTTTTGCGGCACCTTTACCGCCGGCGGTCTCAAAGTCCAGGTTGCCGACGGCAAACTGTCGATCCTGAACGAGGGTAAAGCCAAAAAGTTTCTGGAACAGGTAGAACAGATTACCTTCAGCGGTCACTATGCGCAAACAGTAAAACAGCCGGTCATGTACATCACGGAGCGGGCCGTGTTTGAGCTGACGGCCGCTGGTATGACCCTGATCGAAATAGCCCCCGGGGTAGATCTGGAAAAAGATATACTGGCCCAGATGGAATTCAAGCCAATTATCGCCCCTGATCTGAAACTCATGGACGAACGCCTCTTCCGCGCCACGCCCATGGGCCTGGATAAACAGTAATGAAGCCAACTAATACTCACTAAAGGATGGTGCATGTAATGAAAGAAGTAGTAATCGTCAGCGCAACGCGTACAGCTATTGGCAATTTTAACGGCTCCCTGGCTTCTGTAGCCGCCACAGACCTTGGCGCTTTAATCATTAAGGCGGCGATCGACAAAGCCGGGATCAATAAAGAAGCCGTTGACGAGGTCATTTTCGGCAACGTGCTCCAGGCCGGCCTGGGCCAAAATCCTGCCCGCCAGGCAGCTATAAAAGCCGGCCTGCCGGTAGAGGTTCCTTCTTATACCGTAAATAAGGTTTGCGGCTCCGGCCTGAAAACAGTCAATCTGGCGGCCCAGGCCATTATGACCGGCGATGCCGATATCATCGTAGCCGGCGGCATGGAGAATATGTCTCAGGCGCCCTATCTTCTGGACAGCAAGGCCCGCTGGGGCTACCGCATGGGCCATGGCAAGCTCACCGATGTCATGATTCATGATGGTCTCTGGTGCGCCTTCAACGATTACCATATGGGAATCACGGCCGAAAACGTCTCGGCTCAATACAGCATCAGCCGGGAAGAACAGGACCAGCTGGCCTACGAATCGCAGGCCAAGGCTCTCCAAGCCATTGAGTCCGGCGCTTTTAAACAGGAAATATACCCGGTTGTAATCAAAGGCCGCAAAGGCGATACCACGTTCGACACGGACGAATATCCCAAAGCAGGCACAACCGCCCAATCGCTCTGCGGCTTGAAACCGGCCTTTAAAAAAGACGGTTCCATTACTGCCGGCAACGCCTCCGGCATTAACGACGGTGCGGCCGCCCTTGTCCTTATGTCTGCCGATAAGGCCCGCGAGCTGGGCTTGAAACCACTGGCCCGCATCCGTGCCTACGCCGCAGGCGGTGTCGACCCCTCCATCATGGGTATGGGTCCGGTGCCGGCAACCCGCAAAGCGCTAGCCAAAGCAGGTCTCAGCATCAACGACATCGAATTAATTGAAGCGAATGAGGCTTTTGCCGCCCAGTTTCTCGCCGTAGGCAAAGAACTCGGCTTCCCCAAAGACAGAGTAAATGTCAATGGCGGCGCCATTGCCCTTGGCCATCCGATCGGGGCCAGCGGCGCCCGGATCCTAGTCACCCTGCTGCATTCCCTGCAGGCCAGAGAAGCCAAGCTTGGCCTGGCTACCCTTTGCATCGGCGGCGGCCAGGGCGTTGCCACCATCGTCGAACGGCTCTAATTCTATTGGTTAGCTGCCACCTCCCTTTATAGCACAAAGGGAGGTGGTAAATATAGCTTTGATAAGGAGGTCTACTCTATGATTTTTGAACTGACAGAAGATCAAAAAATGACCCAGAAACTGGTGCGGGAGTTTGCCGAAAAGCAGGTTGCACCAAGTGTCGCCGAACGGGACGAAGCCGGGAGTTTCTCGCGCGAGCTGTATGATGCCATGGGGGAAATGGGCTTTACCGGTATTTGCTTTCCCGAACAGTACGGCGGCGCTGACGGCGATGTGCTCAGCTACATTCTGGCCGTAGAAGAACTGTCCCGGGTGGACGACGGCATTGGCATCACCCTCTCCGCGACCGTATCGTTGTGCGCCTGGCCGATTTATGCCTTTGGCACCGAAGAACAGAAACAAAAGTATCTTGGACCCCTGCTGGAAGGCACAAAAATGGGCGCCTTTGGTTTGACTGAACCCAACGCCGGCACCGATGCCGCCGCCCAGCAAACCATTGCCGTGTTAGAAGGAGACCACTATGTGCTGAACGGCAGCAAAATTTTCATTACCAATGCCGGTGAAGCGGAAACCTATGTAGTCTTTGCCATGACGGATAAGGCCAAGGGAGTAAAAGGAATTTCCGCTTTCATTATTGAAAAAGGCATGCCAGGCTTCACCTTTGGCAAAAAAGAGCACAAAATGGGGATCAACACCTCCATTACCATGGAACTGGTATTCCAGGATGTCAAAGTCCCGAAAGAAAATCTGCTGGGCAAAGAAGGCGACGGCTTCAAAATTGCCATGGCGACCCTCGACGGCGGCCGCATTGGTGTGGCGGCCCAGGCCCTGGGCATTGCCCAGGCCGCGCTGGACCATGCCGTAAAATATTCCAAGGAACGGGTGCAGTTTGGCAAACCGATCGCCAGCAACCAGGCGATTGCCTTTATGCTGGCCGACATGGCCACGAAAGTGGAAGCCGCCCGCCTGCTGGTCTACCGTGCCGCCTACCTGAAAGAAAAAGGCCTCCCCTATTCCAAAGAAGCGGCCATGGCCAAGATGTATGCCTCCGATGCGGCCATGGCGGTAACCACCGATGCTGTACAGATATTTGGCGGTTATGGCTACAGCCGTGAATACCCGGTGGAACGGCTGATGCGCAATGCCAAGATCACCCAGATTTATGAAGGAACAAACCAGGTGCAGCGCATCGTTATTTCCAGCGCTGTTCTGCGGTAAGATAACGCTTATACGCTTGCCGGCAGGGAGAACCGCTGCAGCGGTTCTCCCCCGCCCCGGCAGCCCCAAAATGAAGCACCGCCACTTTTTAACAGGAGGATTACAGGTCTAATGGAAATAGTAGTTTGCGTAAAACAAGTACCTGATACCACGGAAGTAAAAATTGACCCTGCCACCAATACGTTAATCCGCCAGGGTGTGCCCAGCATTGTCAATCCCTTCGACAAAAATGCCTTAGAAGCCGCTTTACAGCTCCGGGAAAAACATGGCGGCAAGGTTACCGTCATTACCATGGGTCCGCCCCAGGCCAAGGACGCCCTGAAAGAATGCCTGGCGATGGGGGCTGATGACGCAGTCCTGCTGAGCGACCGGGCCTTTGGCGGCGCCGATACGCTGGCTACCAGCCATACACTGGCAGCCGGAATCAAGAAAATCGGCAATGTCGACATCATCCTCTGCGGCAAGCAGGCCATCGACGGCGACACCGCCCAGGTAGGACCCGAGATTGCCGAGCATCTTGCTATTCCGCAAGTCACCTATGTGTCGAAAGTGGAAGCCGACGGCAACAAGCTCCGGGTAGAACGGGAGCAGGAGGAAGGGTATGAAGTGATTGAGGTCTCCACACCGGTTATGCTGACAGTAGTCAAATCAATCAACGACCCCCGCACCCCCACTGTTAAGGGCACAATGAAAGCCAACCGCCGGGAAATCCCTGTCTGGACGGTAAACGATGTAGCGGTAGAAGCCGAGAAAATTGGCCTCAAAGGCTCACCTACCCAGGTACGTAAAATCTTTACCCCCAAGCAGCGTACCCAGGGGGAAATTATTCAGGCAGATACCGCCCGGGCGGCGGCAGTGCAGTTAATTCAAAAACTGTCTGATGCCAAGATCGTTTAAGGGGGGTTAAATAATGGCAGTAAAAGTAATTGCTGAACAATGTATTGGTTGTACCGCCTGTGTAGGCACCTGCCCTTTCGGCGCTATCATCATGGAAGACGACAAGGCGGTCATCACCGAGGCCTGTACAGCCTGCGGCGCCTGCGTGGATGTTTGTCCGGTCGGGGCTATTATCCGTGAAGCAGAAGAAAAATCCGTAGCGATTGACAAAGACCTGTATAAAGGCGTTTGGGTCTATATTGAACAAGTAAACGGGAGTATCCGCAATGTAAGCCACGAGCTGTTAGGGGAAGGCCGCAAGCTGGCCGAGGCTATGGGACAGGAACTGGCAGCCGTACTGATCGGCCAGAATGTATCCGGCCTGACCAAAGAGATCTTTGCCAGCGGCGCCGATAAAATTTATGTAGTGGAAGGCCCTGAATTCAAGCACTATTCCACCGACGGCTACACCATTACCTTGGCCGATCTGATTAATACCTACCGGCCCTCGGTCATTCTGATGGGCGCTACCAACGACGGCCGGGATCTTGGCCCGCGGGTTGCCTGCCGGGTAGGCACCGGGCTGACCGCCGACTGCACCAATCTGGACATTGACGAGGCCACCGGGCTGGTTGCCTGGACCCGGCCGGCCTTTGGCGGCAATATTATGGCAACCATTTTGTGCCCTGACCACCGGCCGCAGATGGGAACTGTCCGTCCCAAAGTATTTAAACGCCCTGCTCAGGATTTTTCCCGCACCGGCGAAGTAATCAAGGTTGCCAGCAAAGTACAGCCCGGCGATATCCGGACCAAACTTATTGAAGTCATTCAGGGCAGTACGGTCGCCTGCAACCTGGAGGAAGCCGAATTCATCGTGGCCGGCGGCCGCGGCATCTGCAAGCCGGAAAACTTTAAGCTGATCGAAGAGCTTGCGTCTGTCCTGGGCGGCGCAGTCGGTGCTTCCCGGGCGGCGGTCGACGCCGGCTGGATACCGGCCTTAAACCAGGTTGGCCAGACAGGCAAAACCGTCGGTCCGAAAGTATACATTGCCTGTGGTATTTCCGGCGCTATCCAGCACTTGGCCGGCATGTCCTCTTCCGATATCGTTATCGCCATCAACAAAGATCCGGATGCACCGATCTTTAAGATGGCCGACTACGGAATTGTCGGCGATGCCCTCGAAGTAATCCCGGCCCTTATCGCTGAATTTAAAAAAATCAAAGCTGCCGGCTGACCACTACATCGATAACAAAGGGAGGTATTGTTTATGGTGCAAGACGTAAAATTCGCCGACATCAAGGTCGGCGACAAAGCCAGTATGGCGAAAACAGTAAGCGAATATGACGTGTATTCCTTTGCCGGCCTCAGCGGCGACTTCAACCCTGTACACATCAATGCCGAGTTTGCCGAAAAATCTATGTTTAAAGGGCGCATTGCCCACGGCATGCTGTCGGCTGCTTTTATCTCCGCCGTCCTGGGTACGGCCTTGCCTGGCGCCAACACCATTTACCTTGCCCAGGAGCTGGCCTTTAAAGCGCCGGTAAAAATTGGCGACACCGTTACCGCCACAGTTGAGGTTATTGAAAAAATTGAGGCCAAAAACCGGTTAATCCTGAAAACGACCGTCACCAACCAGGCAGGAACGGTGGTCACCGACGGCAAAGCCACAGTAATGAAAAAAGACTAGCGGGGGTAGCAGATGGACATAAAAAAAGTATTAATCATTGGCGCCGGCCAAATGGGCAGCGGCATTGCTCAGGTAATGGCCCAGGGCGGCCTTACCGTAATTATCAGAGACATTAGCGAGGAGTTTGTGCAGAAAGGCATAACCGCCATTGACAAAAACCTGGCCCGGTCTGTTGACAAAGGCAAGCTGACCCCTGACGAAAAAACAGCGGTCATGGACCGGATTACCGGGGCCGTGGAGCTGACTGCCGATATCTGCGCTGTCGATTTAGTCGTGGAAGCCGCTGTAGAGAAGATGGAAATAAAAAAAGAAATCTTTCAGCTGCTGGATAAATTGTGCCCTGCTGACACAATTCTGGCAACAAATACCTCCTCCCTGCCGCTCACGGCGGTCGCCGCCACTACCGGCCGGGCCGACAAGGTCATCGGCATGCACTTCTTCAACCCTGCGCCGGTCATGAAGCTGGTAGAAATCATCAATGGCCTGGCAACCTCGCAGGCTACCTTTGACACCATCCAGGCCTTAGCCCGCAAATTAGGCAAAGAACCGGTCAAAGTCGAGGATTTCCCGGGCTTCATCGGTAACCGGGTCATGATCCCCATGATCAACGAGGCTGTCTATGCCCTGATGGAAGGGGTAGCCAGCGCCGAAGATATTGATACCGTGGCCCGGCTCGGCTTTAACCATCCTATGGGGCCGCTGGCGCTGTCTGACCTGATTGGCAATGATACCGTCCTGTCGATTATGGAGGTCCTCTATGCCGGCTATGGCGACCCCAAATACCGTCCCTGCCCGCTGCTTAAGAAAATGGTGCAGGCCGGCTACCTTGGGCGCAAAAGCGGCAAAGGATTCTTTGCGTATTCCCGGTAAACGTAATCGCCCAGTCATAATAAACTACCCCTGCGCTCTGCCGGCTAACTGCCGGCCTAATCGCAGGGGTAATTTATTATCAGCTGGTTCACGTCCGGGGCGCGTATGGCCAAATACCAGGAGTACTAGTACCTCATCTCCCTTAAAACCAAGGATAGTTTGCGCATCTTTTCCCGCACTGCTTCGTTGTCGTCGCCTTACATATGTCCGATATGTGCGGCTCCTCCGCCTTGCATTGCGAAAAAATCTACGCAAACTATTCCCTCGCTTTTAAGAAAGATGAGGTACTAGACCATATTGGCTATATTCTCTACTTCATTGGCAGTAGCCGTCAGCTCCTGCATCGTTTTGCCAATCTGTTCGGTGGCCAGCGCCTGATGCTCGCTCAACTGCGCCGTACTGCCAATCACTGCCACTACAGCAATCGCTTCATGCTCAATATTCTGCAGAATCTTTTTTATATCATTAACCGACTGAGAGCTATTAACCGCCATTTTGCGTATCTCCTCGGCCACAACGGCAAAACCGCGGCCCTGCTCTCCGGCCCGGGCGGCTTCAATGGCGGCGTTAAGCCCCAGTAGATTGGAATTGGCGGCAACATCACTTACAAACTTTAAAATCTCGTCGGTTTTATTAATCTCCGTAATCACCCGCTCGCTGCCGCCCTTCACCTTGACAAGCTCCTGCGCCAGGCGGCTGGCCGAAGCGGCCAGTTCCTCGGTCGTGGCTGTGATTTCCTCAGTCATGGTCGCAATGGTATGCGCCGCATTATGTAAAGCTTCTTCTGTCATCAGGCTGATGGCCATACCGACTACGCCGGAAAGAGTCCCGTCCTCCTCAATAATGGGCCTGACAATCGAGCGCAGCTTGACACCATATAAGTGTTCAGGAATCAGTGTTTTCACAATCTGTCTGGTGGCAAGGCAATTTTTAACCGAGGTTCCCGGTGCCGGCTCACCCAGTTTTACATTAGCCTGGAATGTTTTGCCTTCCACGTAATGAATAATAACCCCTTCCGCATTGGCCACCAATACAGAACAGTCAAACGCGTTCAGATCCCGGAACAGCTCGGCGGCGGCAACTGCGGCTGCTAATTTATTCATAATATAGGCCCTCCCTTTATTGTTTTCGATACTGCCTGCAGGCTTCAATTGTTTGTACGTCTAGACAAGTCCCTATACAAAATACGGCATTTTACTCTGTTTTTCCTGCCTGATTTCAACAATATTCGCAATTATTATTTTTTTTGTTTAAAGGAATCCATTGTTACGAATAATTAACATATTCAGGAAGGAAAATGAGGATTTATCGAGAAATAAGTTATTCAAAAATAATTTATATTGCTAAAGGAGTGAGCAAGTTGAAAATTCTGGTTGTGTATTATTCCTTGTATGGTCACATCCATCGCATGGCAGAGGCGGTTGCCGACGGTATCCGCGAGGTGGACGGGGCAGAGGCGGTTCTGCGCCGGGTCCCGGAAACATTATCCACGGAAATTCTGGAAAAAATGGGAGCTATCGAAGCCCAAAAAGCATTCAGCCATATTCCGGTTTGCACGCTGGAGGAACTGGCGGCAGCCGACGCGATTATCTTTGGCACGCCAACCCGCTTTGGCAATATGTGCGGACAGATGCGCCAGTTTCTTGACGCCACCGGCCAGTTATGGCAGCAGGGCAGGCTGGTCGGCAAAGCCGGCAGCGTTTTTACCAGTACGGCCACGCAGCATGGCGGCCAGGAATCGACGATCCTCAGCATGCATACTACGCTTTTGCATCATGGCATGGTTATTGTCGGCCTGCCTTACTCCTTTGCCGGCCAGAGCACCATTGATGAAATGACCGGCGGCTCCCCCTACGGCGCCTCAACCATTGCCGGCGGCCGGGGCGAACGGCTGCCCAGCGCCAACGAATTGGCCGGAGCCGCATTTCAGGGAAAACATGTGGCAACAATTGCCCGGAAACTGAATAGCAAGTAATCGCGGTTATATGCCGAAGACTCCCGTTCACACAACGGGAGTCTTCTCTACCTAAAGCTGTTTCACAAAAATTAAGTTAGCCGGCAGTCGCCAATTCAAGCTTCGCCGTAATTTCTTCGTAGAGCTCCTCCCACACCACAATCTGCGTTTTGGCAAAACCGTTAAATACGGTGGCCGAGGCCGAAGTATAGGCCCCGCAATTGGGTACAAGGATCAGGTCCCCAAGCTCCAGCGGTACGGTCTGTTTATCCCGGAACATGACATCCAGCGAATCACAGCTGGGGCCGGCGAAAGTAGCCTGGATGCGCTTGCCGCTCTTAAAGGCCTCCAGCTCAAAATCCCAATGGTCAAAAATAACCCCGGAAAACGTACCGTATAGCCCGTCATCAAGGAAATACCACTGTTGATTATTGCGTACCGTAGTGCCAATAACCTGGGTAATCAGATTGACGGCCGTACCGCAGATATAGCGGCCTGGTTCGGCCCAGATCTCGGTATGGGGAAAATACTCTTTGACCGCCTTGTAAATGCCGGCAGCCATAGCGGCTACATCCGGTTCCTCCGTTAGCGTGGGAATGGGGAACCCCCCGCCGATATCCAGGATGCGCAGGTTTAGCCCCTGCTCTTTGGCAGCGTCGAAAAGGCGGCGGCAGATGGCTAAGGCCTCAAGATAAGCCTCAATGCCTGTTGACTGGCTGCCTACGTGAAAGCACAGCCCGGCAACGTCTAGACCGGCAGCCTTGGCTTTCACCAGCAGTGCCAGCGCCTCATCCGGGTGAGCCCCGAATTTTTTATTAAGATCGACCAGGGCCCGGGGATTATCCACCCGGATCCGCAATAACACGGTACCGCCGGGAACAGCGGCCGCCATCTTGCCGATTTCGCTCTCACTGTCAAAAGTAAACTTATTTACGCCGGTTTCACAGGCTGCCTGTAGCCCGCTGCCCGTTTTCACCGGATTGGCGTAAACCAGGCGCCCGCCGTTGATACCTAAACGATTCAGCATTCGCATCTCGCCATCAGAGGCGACATCAAAATAGCCGCCAAGCGAGCTAAGCTTCCGGACAATGCGCTCGTCCGGATTTGCTTTGACAGCGTAATATATCTTTACGCCAGGCATGTTCTCTGCCAGCAAATTATAATTCAGTTCAATTTGTTCCAAAGACAGCACCAGTAACGGAGTGCCGTAGCTATCAGCCAGCGCCTTGACAGCAGCCTGGGATAACTTAAAATATTTCACTTATCATCGCTCCTTTAACAACAATATTCTCGCCAAAAGTACTCTATGATTGTAACATAACTGCCCCAAAGTGCAAGTAAATTTTTTTTAAAAATAAAACCCGCGCACCCTATTAGGATACGCGGGAAAATCAGTTATTAATCCTGCAATCATTACGCAGTTTTGCTGTACTTTTCTAACAGGATGCTGCGCGGGCTGACACCGCAATTGATTAGCCCGGCGGCATACGTTTTGTGGGCAGCGATTTTCTCCATCACCCTTAAGGACGGCTCCGGATCACCGTAGATGCACCACAGCCCCCGGCAGCTTAAACATTCGTCGCCCTGCCCCATAAAACCCAGCACATCTTTTAAGGGAATGCCCAGCAGCAGCCCGATTTCATGCGGGCAGCCATGCTGATACCTCTTTTTCAGGCAATTCATGTTTTCCCACAAAGGACAGTCAGACCGGTAGCCGAACGCCGCTAAGAACCGGCAGTGGTCTGTTTGCTGTAAGCAGCCGGACAGGCTGTCGGGATGATAGAACAGAACCGTAAGACTGTTGGCACTCTCCCGGACAATGGCCCATTCAACAGCGGATTGCCGAAAAAAAGTCGGACCAAACTTACGCCAAAAAGTTAGCCGGTGAAACCTGCGACTGTCAACAAAGGTTAATAACGTTGCCGGCTTTTCCCCGTAAATGGTTGGGGCCAGCTCAACAACCAGCCATTTGAAAAAATAGGTGGGATTATTCTGATTCTCAAGCTGTAATAAGGATTCCCCGGTTTGCCTGTATGGCACAAGGCCGCCTCCTTCCCCTTACCCCTTTTTACATAGTATGCCGTACATAATCGAAAGGCTTATGTAATGATTATCATTATCATTTATATTTAGTATAAGGCCTTCCTCTTCGATTGTCAATCGGCAGGGCGGGGGCTAACAAGGCGGTTTAAAAATGCTATTGAGATTTTGAACATTCCGGATAAAATAGAGTTATAACGCCAAGCTAACAATAAAATTAAATGACGAAAGGCAGTGTTGTGATATGAAACCTGTGTCCCTTGCTTACGGAAAAACCGGTCTCGATATTATGGTTCCTGAGCATGCAGTCATTATTGAACCCACGTCTTTAGCCGGAGTAAGCAATGAAAAAGCAGTTGTCCAAAAAGCCCTGCGCCAGCCGTCCGCAACACCGGCGCTCAAAGACATGGTAAAGCCTTCAGACACGGTAGCTATTGTCATTTCAGACATGACCCGCCCTACGCCAAACCACAAACTGGTTCCCTGGCTGCTGGCAGAGCTTGACCATGTGCCGAAAGCCAACATTGTCGTTATTAACGGCCTTGGCAGCCATCGCGCCAATACCAGGGAAGAGCTGATACAGATGCTGGGACAGGAGGTCGTCGATACGGTCCGTGTCGTCAATCACAACGCCTTTGCCCCGGAAGAACTGGTGCTGGTCGGCACAAACAGCTATGGCTCTGCTGTTTATTTGAACAAGACCTATGTGGATTGTACATTTAAGATCGTCACCGGTTTTATCGAACCTCATTTCTTCGCCGGCTTCTCCGGCGGTCCGAAGGGCATCTGCCCCGGCATTGCCGGCATAACAACAATCCAGGACTTTCATAACGCCCGGATGATTGGCAGTAAAAACAGTACCTGGGGTATTGTCGACGGCAATCCGGTTCAGGATGCCGCCACCCAGAACTGCCTGCTGGCCAGGCCCGATTTCCTGCTTAACGTAACCTTAAACGGCAATAAAGAAATTACCGGCGTCTTTGCCGGCGACCTGCTTGCGGCCCACCGGGCCGGCTGCGCCTTTGTGAAACAGCATGCCATGTACCCGGTGGACCACCCTTTTGATATTGTCATTACCACTAATTCCGGTTATCCCCTTGATCAAAATCTGTACCAAACTATCAAGGGCATGAGTGCGGCAGCCCAGGTTGTGAAAGAGGGCGGCGCAATTTTATCCTGCTCAGAATGTTCGGATGGTGTACCCGACCATGGCAATTTCGCCAGCATTCTTAAAATGAGAGCTACGCCCCAGGAACTGCTGGCTATGATTAACGACCCTGAGTTTCGCGTGTTCGACCAATGGCAGGTCCAGGCCCAGGCCATGATTCAGAGTAAAGCCGACTGCTATTTATATTCCCGTCTTGATCCCCAGACAGTAAAAGCGGCCAAGCTGATTCCGGTAACCAGCCCCGGTGCTGCCATTAACGAACTACTGAAAGCCAGGCCCGCTGCCAGCGTGGCCGTACTCCCGCTGGGGCCGCTGACGATTCCGTATATAAAAGAGTGATCCCTGCTCCCTGCCGGGGAATCGTCAGGCCCGTTTTTCCCCTGTCTCGATCAGCGTGCAAAACCGCCTGACCAGCTCAGGGTCAAACTGCTTCCCGGCGCAGCTGAGCAGTTCGGCCAGCGCTGCTTGTTTGCTCATGGCCCGGCGATAAGGCCGGTCACTGGTCATGGCATCATAGGCATCCACAATAGCCAGCATCCGGCAGGCAAGCGGAATATCCGCCCCTGCCAGTCCCAAGGGATAGCCGTGGCCGTCCCACCATTCGTGATGCTTAAGTATCCAGTCGGCAATCGGCACTAAATCCGGCGCCGATACCGCTATCCGATAACCAATCTCACAATGCTGGCGCATGGTAACCCATTCTTCCGCCGTCAAATGCCCGGCCTTGAACAATATACTGTCCGGTATGCCCACTTTGCCAATATCATGAAAGCGGGCGAACAGTCTAAGATCGGCAATACTGGTTGCCGGCAGCTCAACAAGCCCGGCAAAGGCTTCTATCAGGTCCTGCAGCCTGTCGCCATGCCCCTCGGTTATATAATCACGGGCTTCCAGCGCCTTCATCAGCGCCGTAACAATCGCACTGCGCGTGCTGTTATGACGGTGGAGCTTCTCCCTAGACATGCTGTCGTCGGCTTGTTTTAATAACGCATGCAGGTCCAGGGGGGGCTGGGCGCATACCGCCAGCCCCATGGATAAACTAATAGGTACAGTGGGGTTTTGTGAATTATAGACATCAATCTTCTCACGTATCTGCTGACTGCAGCTTACAATGCCTTTTACTGAATGGCTATGCAGGAGAATAGCAAACTCATCGCCCCCGATCCGGGCGATCAGATCGCCCGCCCGGCAGCAGCTGGTCAATATATCTGCAACCTTTTGCAAAATAGAATCACCTGCTATATGCCCCAGCGTGTCGTTTACCATCTTCAAACCATCCACATCGCACATGATGATCCCGGCCGCACCCTCATGTAAGAGCTGAATCCGTTTGATTTGCTCCTCAAAAAACGCCCTGTTGTATACCTTTGTCAACGCATCATGCAGGCTCAGGAACTCCAGCTGCTCCTCCATCCGCTTGCGCTCGGTTATATTGCGGTTAATCGCCAGCACTTCCTCGTCGCTGCTGCTGACAATCCGCACCTCATAATGTTCGATTTTGCCCTGGACGGTAACCTGATACTCAAAACTCTGGATATCGCCGCCGGCCAGGACCAATTCGGCGCTTTGCAGCATTTTCGCAGCAATCTCAGCCGGAAATAGCTCAAACACCGTTTTGCCAATAAACCAGGTAGGAGGCATAAATAATTGCTCTTTACCGGCCTTGTAATCAACAACCGTACCATCGGGTTTAAGGATGAACAGCGGATCGGGAATCGCATGAATCAAGGCCTGATTACTGGCCTGTGAAGCCCGCAGCGCCTCGATAGCCAGCCTGCGCTCCTGCAAGTCCTGCTTGTAGGAGTTGACGAGGGTGGCATTATCCAGGGCAATGGCAGCGAGATCGCCAAATCGCTGCAGCAAAGCAACCTCATGTTCAGCCAGGCTTCTCCCCTTGTCGGCGAATGCCAGCCCAAACGCCCCAATCACCTTTATGCCCCGCCGGAGCGGGATAATAACAAAATAATGGGTTTTATCAAAAACCGGATGGCGCAAACGGTGTTCCCAGGTATTATAGTCTCGGGCAATTGCCGGTTTCCCGGTACGATAGACCCGGCCCAGCAACCCTTCGGTTACCTTAATCCGCCGGATTGCGTCATCGGCAAAAGAGCCTACGGCGGCTTTGCGGTCAAATACCCCCGCTTCTTCGTCCACCAGCGCTATAAAGCCATCGTGAGTACCGACCAGCTGAGTCGCACTGTCAACAATCATTGCCAGCACGTCGTCCAGATCAATTTTATGCATCAGGCCCACGGCAATATCATTCAGGGAGGTTAAAATCGCATTTTGGCGGCTTATGATGACTTCCTTTGCTAACAACTCGTCCAGCCGGTAGCGCAACTCTTCCTGCGAGGCTAATAATTCTTCATACGCCGCTGTAAGCTTTTTATTTGTAACACTTTTGTATAATATAAGGTCCTTACAATCCCGCATATTCACATTATCATCTGTTGGCATCATTCCGGTATTCCTCCAACGTTTCTCTCTGCATCAGTATCGGGGGCTTATATTAAACTGTTTTAAAAAAAACACCGCTTCTGCCAGCGGTCTGAGCTTTAGCTGTGGCCCTCAGTCTGTTGACTTCGTTTAAAAGCTTCTCCAGCTCCACATAAAGAGCAGAGACATCACCAGCGGTTTCATCTTTTTCCCACTCTCGGATCTGCTGTAATTTTTCTTCAATCTTATCAGTAAGTTCATTCTCTCGTTGATTTGCACTACGCCTGCTCCCCATCACCGCGCTCCTTCAATAATAGATTGTCTTCCCATATCATAAAAAGTAGCGTTTCTGTTCCCTGCAAAGTTATATTGCACCACTATTACTATAACAGGCTTTATCTATAAAAATCATGACAAAAAATGATTTTTGGCATTTTCGCAGGTGTATTTAACGCCGGCCGGCCCTCCCACCCGCGGCCGGGTCTGCTGCTACTCCCGGTTAGCAATATTCAGCCGGTACCCCACGCCCCGGACGGTGCTGATCATGATCGCCGGGGATAAAACCGCGACTTTTTTCCGCAGTTGTTTGACTAAGGCGTCCGCACTGTTCGGTACCGCTTCACCAGGTCCCCAGATATGGCTGAGAATCGTCTCTCTGGCCACGGCTCTTTCCCGGTGCTTAAGCAACAGCTCTAACAGCTGCCCCTCCTTTTTGGATAAACGGATACAGCTTGCTGCAAACGACAGCATTCGTGCCTTGGGAACATAGGACAGCCCGTTATATTCATAATTTCCTGTCCAGCTTCCGGAAACCCGCCGTGTTAAAGCATTTAACCGGGCCAGCAGTTCAACAAAGGAAAATGGTTTTACCAGAAAATCATCAGCACCGCTTTCCAGAGCGGTTAACCGGTTTTGTACTGTGTCGCGGTGAATAAGCATTAAAATGGGGGCTTTTACACCTTGCTGCCGTAAAATTTTAAGAACAGATAATCCCTCCGCCAGACCAAGAATAATGGCATCATAATGATCATATGACAAAAAACTGCTTGCCTGTTCACTATCCTCACTCCAATCAACTTCAATTCCATTGGTCGTCAACCCATTGTTTATCATGCGTGCAGTGAGCGGTTCATCTTCAACCAACAAAATTCGCATGGCTTCTTTTTCCTTCAACATTCAATCTTCCCAGCGAAGTACGAACCCGCTTCCTCTTTCATTCTCAATACTGCAGCAAAAATGGAAAGGTTCGAGGCGCCGTCGCAGTTGAGCGACTAACGGATCAACAGCCGCAAGCGACACCGATTTCTCTTTCCAAATGGCCACTGCCAAATTTTCCCGTGAAACCGGTTGTCCCTTGCAACGCAATAAGATTTCAAATAAGGCTGCTTCCTTTTTTGAGAGGTGAACCACCTGCTCGCCGGCAACAAGCGTCCGTTCGCCATACCGGTACTCTATTGCAGCCGACTTGGTAACAATCGCCTCATCAATAGAGTGGGTACGACGTATCAGATTTTGAATTCTGGCCAAAAGTTCGGGAAATATACAGGGCTTGGCAATATAATCATCAGCACCGCAGTTCAGGCCGGTAACACAATCATCCACGGTGTTGCGGGAAGTTAGCATGATAATCGGTACGTAATTTCGCTGCTGCCGTAATAAACTGCAGATCTCAATACCATCATAGCCTGGTAGTATCCAGTCCAGAAGCAGCAGATCATATTTATGACTGCTGCTCTTCTTTATTGCTTCCTGACCGTCCTTAACCCACTCAACCTCCCAGCCTGCTTTTGTCAGCTGCAAGACCAGCATCTCGCCGGTAAAAGGATCATCCTCCGCCATCAGAATGCGCATCCATTAGACACCTTCTTTACATAGATCACCATACTCATTATAAATTACGCAATCTTATAAAATCATGAAAGTCTTCTGTTTTTCATTGCTCTTTATAGATTTTATCTATTAGATAATGATATTCCGCTACTACCGCCTGTAATTTGTCGTTATAATGCCCATCTGCCGTCTGCAGACTTTTTTCCAAACCAATCGCCGCCTGCTGCAAACGGGGGGCGGCAAAATTGCCGGCCGCCCCTTTGATAATGTGAGCCAGACGTTTTCCCTCGCGCCACTGGCCGGCCCCGATTGCGGCGGACAGCTCAGTCAGCAGCGGGCCTATTGTCTGGGGAAAGCGCCTGATGCATTCCTGAAAGGCAGTACGGTCATTCCCTACATACGCCAGCAGGGCAGCCGGGTCGAAAACAATATCAGGCCGGATCTCATTGCCAGGCGGGCAGGCCGTTGTACCTGTCAGCAATTGATAAAGCTGCAAGGCGGTGAAGGGTTTTACCAAATAATCATTCATACCGGCCTTAAGGCACCGCTCCCGTTCATCAGCCAGCGCCCCTGCCGTCAGAGCCACAATATAAACATCCCGGTTATTCGCTGTTGCCGGCGACCGGCGCAGCAACCGCACCGTTTCATAACCATCTAAGCCCGGCATTTGAATGTCCATCAAAACAACATCATATTTCTTATTTTTCAACTTGCTCAAAGCGTCCCGCCCGTCCACGGCCACATCGGCGTCTGCACCCATTTGCGCCAGCAATTGCGCGACAACCCTGCGGTTCATCTCATTATCCTCTACTAATAAAACCCGCAGCCCCTTAACCACGGCCTCGGCCAGCGACCAGCCGGCCGCGCTGTCCTTACTGAGGCTGCCGGGCTGTAAGGGCAGGGAAAACGAAAACGTAGACCCTTGCCCCATATTGCTGCTGCAAGATAGTTTCCCGCCCATCTTTTCAACCAGCAGCTTGACAATCGATAAGCCCAGGCCGATGCCGCCGTGATGTTTTGCCGCCGCCGCGTCAATCTGATAAAAGCGTTCAAAAATCAGCTCCTGGTTCTCCGGCCGTATCCCCGGCCCTGTATCTGATACGGAAAAAGTAATCAAGGGCGTGCCGCCCGCTTGGCCGGCAGCCTGAGCAACCTCCAGCACCACCTGACCGGCGGCCGTAAATTTAACGGCATTATCCAGCAGATTTGTTAAAACCTGTCTGATCCGGACACTGTCACCCACTACCCAGGCCGGCAAATTGGGCGCAATAGAAGTTTCCAACGCCAGGCCTTTAGCCCGGGCTTTGGCCTTGATCAGCAGGGAAGTAGACCGTATCAGGTCAGGCAGGGAAAATACCTTTTCCTCAATCCGGATTACATCCGCTTCTAAGCGGACAAAATCAAGCACATCGTCAAGTATGGTTACCAGCGACTTGGCGCTGGCATGAATGTCCCTCACCTGCTCGGCAATTTCGGCCGGCAAAGACTTGGCCAGCAGCAATTCCGAGCTGATCAAGATGCCGGTCATCGGGGTTCGCACCTCATGACTCATATTGGCCAGAAATTCGGTTTTCGCCCGGGCTGCTGCTTCGGCCGAGTTTCTGGCCGCCTGCAGCTGCCCCTCCCGCTTCCGGGTCCACAAGGCGCTGGCAAAGATTCTCCCCAGTTGTTGCACTGCTTCCAGCTCGGCCGCCGTATAGCCCCGGGCCGAAGCAGCGAGTATGATATGGCCAAGTAAAACATCTTTACATATTGCCGGCACGATAAGAACATTTTCTCCAGGCAGCGCGCTGCCGAACACTTCGTTTATCAGCGCCTGCGGCTCAGGGTTGTTCGTATAAAAAGCCCCGGTCTCCGCCCGCCCCGGGCCAAAGCCGCCCCCGGCCGAGTCATCAACTAAGGCAATACAGCCCTGGGTGCTGCCTGTTAATAATTTTGCTTGTTCCAGCACCAGTTGATATAATTCGCCGCTGGTAATATCAGGCTGAATAACTGCCGCCGCGAACGCGGCCAACGCCCCCCTGAACGCAGCGGTATGCGCCAGCCGGTACGTCGCTTCAGCCTGAGCCGGGTGAAGCTGGCGCCGCTCCGGTTCAAATTCCGCAAGCTTTCTGACGACACCAATCACAACCTGTTTTATGCCGATCCTTTCACTATACAGATTTACCCGTACGGGAAACAGCGTATTGTGCTTACAACGGTGAATGCTGTCGAAGGTGATTCCGCCCTTGGCCGCTACGCTCAGCCTGGCGGTGATGCTTTCCTGCTGTTGTTCAAGATGCAGGGCCCCAATATTCATAGTTACTAACTCGGCCCGCGTGTAACCATAGTTGTATTCGGCGGCAGGATTAGCCTCCATAATCCTGCCGTCTTGCGGGTCAAGCAGGAACAGACTGTCCTGGCTGTGGACAAAAAACAGCCGCAGCTTACATAACTCAGCCTGAGCGGTCTGTCTGGCGGCAGCCTCGGCTTTCAGCAGCTTGCCAAGCCGTTGCAGCTGCCTGGTCATCTGGGCCCGTTCGGTTTCACTGTCGCACAGCTTTTTTTCAGCCAGTTTCTGCTGGGAAATATCTGTCACCAAGATGGCGTCTCTTGTTTTATCGTTTGGCAGCGTAACCGTTTTAAGCTCAAACAGGTAATAACGGTCATTGACGGCATCGTGGCGCTCCCACTCCCAGCTGCCAAAATGGCTCTCAGGCCGCTGCGCCTGCCTGATATGGCAATCAGGACAAGGCGAAGAGGAGCCAAGAATTTCATAGCAGCTACGGCCAAGCATAGATTTACCCCACAGCTCGTCCAGCTGCTTACTGCTATAAATTAACGTAAGCGTATCCCTGTCAATAACACAGGCCAGGCTGCTGCCAGCGACACCGGCCCATACGGCCGGACTCAGCGGGCTTATGCTTTGCCAGGACTTTTTTTTATCCTCCTGGATAACCTTACCTGCCAGTAAGCCAATCGACTCTAATAACTCCGTCATGGCCGGATTAAACCGGTTGGCCCGTTCATCGACCACCTGAATCAGGCCCAGCACGGCCGACTGGCAGGCGATAGGCACAAAAACAGCACTGCCATAGCCGGCTTTAACGCAGGCACCCCTGAACATGCTTCGCTCACTCTTGGCCAACCGCTTGGCAAAGAGGTCTGTATCATTTATCCACAAAGAGCCGGCCGGAGTCGTCATATCCTGCTCACAAGGCAATAATTCACCCCTGACCAACCGCGTACAGGTGCACTCGGCGCTCCTGATGTGGACCTGGTTTTCCGCCGCCATAAACTCACAGGCGTAGCCACTATAGGCCTGATACGGCAAATAGCCGTTTCCCTGCAGCACCCGGATACCGGCAGCTTGGCATTGGCAGGCCTGACGGATGAGTTCAACCAGTTTATCTAAGAATTCTTGTGTAGATTCGGCAATGCTAAGAATATGCAACAACGACTGAGTGACCTGAAGCTGGCCATACAAGCTGCCCTTCTCCAGGTCAGATTTACAACTTTTTTTTAATTCTCGGAATTTATCGTTCACGCAAGCAGTCACCCTTCTTCCTATTCTCTCATTAGCACTCCTGCCATTTATACCCTTAAATGTTAATACATTACGGTTTTCGCTATTTTTAATTAAACATTTTTCGACAATCCCCTCTATCGTGCTGTCAAAATCAATGCAAACAGCTAATTTAGTCCGGTTTTGTCCTGGACCGGGCAGGCCGATAACCGGGCTGAATTAAAATGGCTTTCAGGAATATCTACCTGAAAGCCATTACCACCGTTTCCAAACGTTGCCATTAATAATTAAAAAAGAGCGCGACGGTCAATTCCGCCAGCGCTCCTGGTTGCAAATTGCTGAACAAACAGCCGCTAACTGTCAGCCTCCTCCCGGGCCGCCCTGGCTTCATGCCAGGCACTGCGCGCCAGATTTGTTACCCGTGGTTCGAGCTTAGCTACCGGACTGCCGACAACCTTAGCCAAATATACTAGCGCTTTATCCGTCTGACCCGTACGGCGCGCCAATTCACCAATTAAATAGGTAACAGCCGCTTCACTCAGCGTGCCGATGGGCAATCGCTCCCGCAGCAGGGCCTGCTCATAGTATTCGCAGGCTTTCGCCTGCGCCTGCTGCTCCTCCTCCAGCTCTTCCCCCTCCCGATACAGCCAGCTTAGTTTCAGATATAACTCAGCCAGCCTGCTGGCAGGGGCGGCAATAAGGTCGGCAAAAAAAATCGCCAGTTTGTAGGTGGCGACAGCCTGGGCACGGGTGCGTTCCCCGCCAAGGTTAACCTTGACATCCCGCCCTGCCAAAAAGGTGCCAATCTTGTCCCCGGCGGCGGCAGACACCTCGTCAAAGCAGGTGTCTTCCGCCGCATAGCCGCAATGGGAACAGACCCAGATTGTATAATAATAGGGTTTTACATCTTTAAAATAGGCGCAAAAATCGGTATCCTGCTTTATCATAACCTGCCGGCCGCGCAACCGGGTAACATAAAAATTTTGCTGACATATAGGACATGTTTTTTCTACCGAGTAGGTTGGCTCTGCCATTTCATCGCCTCCATATATACCTTACCATACCAGGTCCTAGGGCTCAAGAAATATTTAGCAAATCCCGCTGAATCGCCCACATTTGGGAAAACACCCCGCGTTTGTCCAGCAATTCAGTCCAGGTGCCCTGTTCAACAATCCTGCCGTTTGCTAATACGAGGATCTCATCCATCGCTTCCAGACCTGTCAGCCGATGGGTAATAAGAATAACCGACCGGTTACAGGACACCTGCAGGATATTCTCCATAACCGCCGCTTCGGCACAGGCGTCAAGCCCGGCGGTCGGTTCGTCCAGCAGCCAGAGGGGCGCCGCTTTTAACAAGGCCCGGGCCAAGGCAATGCGCTGCCGCTCGCCGCCTGATAACGCCAGTCCGTTCTGGCCTGTCATTGTGTCCAGCCCCTGCGGCAGCCGGGCCAGGAAATCCTCCAGGCGCGCGCCGGCCAGGGCATTTTTCAACTCTGCCGCTGTTGCCTCCGGTCTGGCGATCAGGATATTATCCCTGATCGTGGCCTGAAAAAGATAGGTGTCCTGACTAACTACACTGAAAGCCTGCCGTACGCTGGCCGGTTTATAGTCCCTGATGTCAGACCCGTTTAGCTGCAAGACCCCGCTGTTATGGTCCCAAAACCGTAAAATAATCCCGGCCAGCGTACTTTTGCCGGCCCCGCTGGCCCCCACAACCGCCAGGCGCTTGGCTGCCGGCAGGCTGAACGTTATATCCGCCAGTACCGGCGGCCCATCAGGCTGATAAGCAAAGGTCAGGTGGCGGGCCGCAAGCGCAACCGGTCCCGGCAATACTTCTTTGTTGCCGGCGGGGCCGGCAACAGGCGGCAGGCCGCTGATGGCCCGAATGCGCGCCAGGGCGGCCTGGCACTCGCGCCAGTAATACGTGACGGCCGGCAGCGGCAAAACCGCTTCAAAGCCGGCCTGCACAACCAAGGCCACCACTGCCAGGTAAACCCCGTTCAGGCTGCCGCTGCCGACCAGCGGCACAGCCAGAGCCACCACCGCAACAACGGCCAGATTCATGGTCATTGTCCCCAGGGCGTCTGCCAGGGCGGTTATCTTGCCGGCCTGCATTTGACTTGCCATATAATCCCGGTGCAAGGCTGCCACTTTGTCGGTTTGCAGCTTGGCCCGGCCTGATGCGGCTAATTCGGTTATCCCTTCAATACTGTCGGTAAGGGCCCCGTTTAGAGCCGCCCTGGTCCTGACCGTCTGGTGCCCGGTCCGCGAGCCAAGCCGGGCGATCAGGGCCGGCAGCAGGCAGCCTGCGGCCAGATAGGCGCCCGCGGCAGGCCACGCCAGCGCCGGGGCCAGCCACGCCAGCAGCAGTACGGTTGCCGTTGCCGTGAGCAGGGCAATCAGATACGGCAATGCGGCCCGTAAATAAAAATATTGCAAGGTCTCCACATCGGCGACCAGGCGGCTAAAGACATCGCCTTTATTAACCGCCTGCAGGCCGGCCGGAGCCAGCGGCTCCAGCCGGGTATACAGCCAGACCCTGATATCGGCCAGCAGCCGGAAGGTAACATGATGGCTCAGATAGCGTTCCAGATAGCGGCAGACGGCCCGGGCCAGGCCAAAGAACCGCACCCCGACAATCGCTACCGATAAAGCCGCCAGCGGCGGCTGCAGAGCAGCCGCTGCAATCAGCCAGGCTGCAGCCGCCATCAGGCCGATGCCGGCATACACAGTGAAACTGCCCAGTATACAGGCAGCCGCAGCCAGCCCTAACGTACGACGGCTGCCCAGTAACAGCTTAAGCATATTGTCCCTCCCCCGCCTGGGCCGCCAGCAGCCGGCTGTACGCGCCCTGACGCTGCATCAGCTCGGCCGGCGTGCCGCTCTCGGCCAGCGTGCCTTCTGCCAGCACCAGGATTTGATCGGCCTGCCGCACTGTTGCCAGCCGGTGGGCGATAATAATGGCCGTCCGGCCCTGAAGCAGCCGGGCCAGGGCCTGATCCAGCCTTGCCTGGGCAGCAACATCCAGACCGCGTGCCGCCTCATCCAGAATAAGCAGCGGCGCATCCTGCAGAAAGGCCCTGGCAATGGCCAGCCGCTGGCTTTCACCGCCGCTTAAGCCCCGGCCCCCGTCCCCCACCAGCGTATCATAGCCCGCCGGCAGGCTGCTGATAAACTCGTGGGCTCCGGCCGCTTTCGCCGCTTCCATAACAGCCGCCAGCGGCGCATCAGGCCTGGACAGCCGGATGTTTTCCGCTACCGTACCCTGGAATACATGCGGCCGTTGGGGAACATAAGCGACATGGCGCAGCCATTCAGCCGAATCCAGGGTTGAGAGATCCTGGTCATTAATCAGAATGGTTCCGGCCGCCGGCCTGATAAACCCCAGCAGCAGGGCTGCCACCGTGCTTTTGCCGGCTCCGCTCGGGCCGACAATAGCCAGATGCCGGCCAGCCTCCAGGGTAAACGAAATCCCGTGCAAGGCCGGCCGGTTACCCTCCCGGTACACGGCCTGTACCTCATTAAAGGCCAGCGAAATCCGGCGGGGGGACAGCAGCCGCTGCTGGCCGCTAATCCGCTCCCCGCCGGTCAGGGACAGTATCCGGACAATATCGGCCGCCGCCGTTTTCCCGGCCATGCCGGCGTGAAACTGGCTGCCCAGCAGCCGCAGGGGCAAATAATATTCCGGTGCCAGCAGCAGCAGGAAAAAAGCCTGCATAAAAGCGATCTCCCCGTACAACAGCCTGAGTCCCAGGGCTACCGCCACCAGGGCCGTACTGATCGTGGCCAATAGTTCCAGGGCCAGGGCGGATAAAAACGCGACCCGGAGCACATCCAGGGTGGCATCTCGGAACTCCCGGCTGATCCGGGTAATGATGTTAACCTGCTCAAGGCTCCTGCCAAATAGCTTTAGGGTCGTCAGCCCGGACAGAACATCCAGAAAGTGGGCACCCAGCCTATTTAAAGTCTCCCATTGACGCTGGTTCATCCGTTCAGCCGCTTTGCCGATCAGAACCATAAACACCGGTATCAGCGGCGCCGTCACCAGCATAATGGCGGCCGTGGTCCGGTCCAGCGGCCACACAATCACCAAAATCAGTACAGGGATACAAACGGCTTTACCTAATTGCGGCAGATATTTGGCAAAGTAGGCCTCCAGATTTTCTACCCCTTCGCTTAGGATCGTAACCAGTTCGCCGGCCGGCTGATTGGCAAGAGCCACCGGCCCGAGCCGGAACACATGGCGCGTCAGCCGTTCCCTGACGGCTGTTTTTACTGCTGCCGCCAGCGTAAAGGCCAGCACCTCCTCCCGGTAGGTCAGCAGGGCCCGCAAGCAAGCCAAACCGGCCAGCAGCCATAAGCTGGGCGCAGCCGCGGCTGCCCCCTGGCCCTGCAGGAACACCATATCAATTACCCCGGCTAAATAATAGGCCTGAACAATCGCTAACAGGCCATTGGTCACCCCTAAGCCGGCAACCCTTACCAGCAGCCCCCGCTGCTGCAGCGCCTGTTTTCCCAGATATTTGTCGATCAGCCTGGCTCACCTGCCTTATAAAGAGAAAACCGCCAATAAAAGGCGGTTTAATTATGCTTACTGTTATACATATACTACAAATACCGGCTAATTCCTGCCTGGCAGGCAAGCTAACCAGCGACAAAAGCCTGGCGCCTTACGCGGGGTCCACCGGCCCGGTCTCTTCCAGCTGGCCGATAGCAACATGAACGGTATTATGCTGCTCCAGGTAAGTAACATAAGCGGTACTGCGTTCTTTATCCACACTCTCAATCCAGACATCATTGTTGCGGTATTTTACGCCGATAATCTCTTTGGATTTTAAGATTTCCTCAGCCCTTGTGGCTTTCATTATACCACCCCTTCTTAGAGTAGTATTTTCTCCGGCTGACAGGTTTATACGGCAAACTTTTTTACGGCCGCCTGCAATTCTTCCGCCATTTTCGCCAACACCTGGCTGGAGGAGGCAATCTCCTGCATCGAGGCGGCCTGCTCCTCGGTAGCGGCGGACACCGTCTGGGTTTGGCCGGCCGTATCTTTGCTCACGCCATCAACCGTCCGGACAGCCGCCACGATCTGCTGGCTGCCGTCGGCCATCTGGTGAATCGCCGCCGAAATCTCTTTTATCTGCGCCGAGACCCCGGTTATGAGCGCGGCAATATCCGCAAAGGCCTTACCCGCTGAACCAACGACCTCACTGCCGACCTTTACTTCGTGCGTGCCAGCGGCCATCGCCTGTACAGCCTGGGCGGTATCGGTCTGAATCTCGCCGATTAAACCGGCGATTTGTTTGGCTGCCTCCTGGGACTGCTCAGCCAGCTTGCGGACCTCTTCCGCAACCACCGCAAACCCCCGGCCCTGCTCGCCGGCGCGGGCCGCTTCAATGGCGGCATTGAGGGCCAAAAGATTGGTTTGACCGGCAATACCGGCGATTGTTTCCACAATCTGCCCAATCGCCTGCGAACGCTGGCCCAGCTTAGCCACAACCGCGGCCGAACCGGCAACGGTTTTTTCTATACTGTCCATTTGCGCCACCGCGGCGGCAATAGACTGGGTACCGGCCTGCACGGCCTGGGCCGTCTGCTCGGCGGCGCTGCTTACCGCCTTGGTATTGGCGGCCGTAGCCTCAATGTTTAAGGATATCTCGTCCACAACCGTTGCCGTGCCGTTTATGGCTGTTACCTGCTGCTCGACCCCGGCGGCCACCTGACTGATGCTTACCGCCACCTGCTGGGTTGCCAGCGCCGACTGGTCCGCACTGGCCGTCAGCTGCTCCGACGAGGCGGCCAGCTGCTCGGCCCCCTGTTGAACCTGCTGCAGCAGCACCCGCATGTTCTGCTGCAGGTGCGCCAGCGAGGCGGCGACAGTGCCGAATTCATCGCCGCGGGCGGCCAGCTGCCCCTCAATCTGCCCGGTGTAATTGCCGGCCGCCATTTTGTCGAGCTGGCCTGTTACTGCCTGCACAGGCCGGATAACCATTTTAGTCAGGACAACGCTCAGCACAATGGCCGCCACTAACGATATGAGGCCGACCGTAATCGCCGTCGCTACGGCGTCGGCATTGCGCTGCTGCGCCGAACGCACATTAGTGGCCGCCACCCTGGCATTATCCTCCATGACCGCATGCAACGTCTGCTGGATGGACTGCGCAAAAGGCGTCAGGCTGCGCGTTATGACTGCCGACTGGACCGCCAGGTCGTTATATTTAGCCGTATTTCCCGCCTGTTTTTCTGCAAACTGCTGCCGTAAAACCGGAATAAGCTGATCCGCTACCCCCTGTTTGTAACTGACCGTATCCTGGATCAGCTTCTCAATCTCCGGCCGTTGGCCGGCGCCGGTCAGTTCCAGCAGTTCTGCTTCCAGGGCCATAACCTGATTCAGCTTGTCCGCGAAATTTTTACTGTATTGGTCGTCGCCGTCAGCTATAAACCGCCTGATCTCCAGGACCGCACCGGTGTATTCGTTTTCGGCCTTGGCTGCCAGCATCGACCGTTGATTGGAAACGTCAATCTCCTGAATCTCCGCCTTAAGGGCATAAGACGAGAATATGGAGGTGCCGGCAATAATACTAAGCAGCCCCAGAATAAGAACTAACGCTAAACTAATTTTTACTCCCATTTTTAAATCGGTAACCATGCGAAACAAAAACAATCCCCCTATTTCCTTACGATATTCTGTATAGTACCTATCATAATATATTTCGACATATTTTTGATAAAAGTAAATGTATTTTGTATTTTTTTGTCGAATTAAATCCTGAAAATTACCTCAAGCTACGATAGAAGCTACGATAGAAGCTACGATAGAGCTACGATAGGGGACGTTCCTTTTCTGTCAACTTTTTTTCTTTCGACACCGTGCAATATTCCTGCTGCCCGCTCCAATTTGATAAATAGCTATGACCAATTAATTAATCCTGTTCTGCTTTAGGCTGACCTGCTATTTCATGAGGTGCCCTCCCGCCTGTTACAAAAAATCTGTTTGGTATTATCTGATATAGTTTTAGCCGCTCAGCTCTACTTAGTAACAGGCCCATGAAATTCAGTTCCGTTAAAGCCTATAGTGTTTATTTTCCTTGCTTGTCTGCTCATATTTTTACCTCTCTCCACAGAAATCTTCCCTTTCATATTGACCATGCATGAGACAAAAGAGAATGTCCCCATTTGTCCACTTTCGTACGTTAACAAAAAATGTGGCAGCAGATTGATTCTGCTGCCACACAAACGGAGTACGTCAAAAGCAAGTGACGGAAACCGGTCTGAGTTAGAAACGATATTCCATTGTCGCGTAATAAATGCGACCTTGCAAAGGCTATTCTATATTTTGAATATGATTATAGAAAGTATTCTTAAACATATCAACCGCTTTATTAAAAACATCATTAACACCTGCAGTTGAAAGTTGATTCTAGCCATGAAGATTTAAAATCTTTGGCCGAAGTTACCGGCGAACAGGAAATGAAATTCGCTCCCTACACGTCGTCCTGTTTAAGCTAGAATATTGCCAATGCCACGGGAGAGGCCAGGCCGGTCACTCGCTCAATCTTGCTACTCGTTCATCGGTTCGGACCATAGTTTCAGGGAATTCCTTTAAAAAGTGCCCCTATCGCCTTTAAAATGCCAGGGTGTCGCCGGGGAGCAGGGAGTGCAGGCTGCCGGCGCATTCCGGTGACAGGGTGCGGCAAAGGGCGTCGACGACCGCCTGGCCGGTATGAAAGAAAACCGTGTGACGGCTGGGCAGGCGGCGGAGTAATTGCCGGACATCCTGCAGGCCCTGATGCACTTTGTAGTGCGTTACGTCCACCTTGCAGCCTGCAGGGCCGGGCGGGGAGCTCCACAACCGCCAGCCGGGAGTGCCGGCCGCTAAATGACCGGTAAAGATGACGCCGCTGTCGGCCTGATTTTGGATTTGCCGGTAATACCAGCGGGCAGCGGCGGTCTGCAGCATGCCGTCACCGGCAAGGATGATGCCGCCCGGCTGGCCGGATACGGCTTTTTTTCTTTCTCTGGCGTTTTTAATAACCGTGAGGCAGGGATTGGCCAGTGCCCGGCTTATGGCAGCGGCGGCACCGGGACGCAGCCACTCAGGGCAGGCAAGCATTTGCCGCAGGGTTGCAACAAGGTCTTCTTCCGCCAGTAAAACAGTCCGGGGAAAGCTCTCACTCGCCCAGACCAGCAAATCCTGACCGCGGCCAATGAAGGGAACAGGCAGCAGCAGCCACCCCTGTTGCGCGAGAATAAACCGGGCGCTCTGGGCTAGCCGGGCGAGTTTTGTCTGCTGGTCTTCCTCATCCAAGCCATAGGCTGCTTCCACTATGGCCAAATCGCAGGCAAATTTGCCTGCGGCAGCAGACCATGCCGGCGGCGTTCCCGGCAACGGCACGTCGGCGGCCAGCAGGCGCCCCTCGGTGCTCATATCGCCGGAGAAAAAAATGCGCTTGCCCTGCATAGTGAGCAGGAACCAAACAGCGCCGGGCGTGTGGCCGCTTTTTCCCCAGAGTACGGATAAGCCGGGGCAAAGGTCGGTCCAGTTGCCGGGAAAAGCGGCGTCTTCCAGGCAGGCAAACCGGATCTGGTCAATATGACGGCGCTCGTAGGGGAGGTTGCCATGGCCGCCGACATATTGTTCCCAGGCGGAAAAATACTGAGGCAGTTTTTGCCGGGTGGCGCGGGTGGTCCATACTTTGCCCTGATAGCCTAGTTTGTAGAGCAGTGGAATGGCCATGGAATGATCTTCATGGGCATGCGAAAGAAATACGGCGTGCAAGCCGGCGATTTTAGCGGGCGGCAGCAGCGGATATTCGCCGCCGCCGCTTTTTTTTGCGCCGCAATCCAGCAAAATGGACAGTGATTTAGTCTGCAAATGAAAACAGGCGCGCCCGTGCTCCCCTGCCCCGCCGCAAACGGTTAACTGGGCTGTATGGGTCATGAAGTTATTCACGCTGCTTTCCGACAGGATTGAGTTGATTGACCAGCAAGAGCAGGCCGGTGGTCAGACCTACCGCTATCACGGCCATCGCCATGCCTAGCGCGACGTTGCCTTGCTCAAACTGAGAAAAGATATAGGTGGCGGCTGTTTCCATGGACGGGGGCAGGATCAGCAGGGACGCGACCAGTTCCCTGATGGCGATGGTCAGCGTCATCACCCAGCCGGCCAGCATGCCCGGCCGCAGCAGCGGTAAAACGATGCGCCGGAAAATGTATAACGGGCTGCCGCCAAAAACCCGGCCGGCATGAAACAGCGACACGTGCAGCTGGTTTAAATTGGCCTTGACATATTGGACTGTATAGGGAAGAAACAGGATGACATAGGTCAGGACCACCATCCAATAGGTATTATAGAGCGGGATGGGCATGTGCGGAGCATTCCAGAAAATAATCAGCCCCACTACCAGTACAATACCCGGCACGGTGTTGGGCAGCAGGCTGAATAAATCGAGCAGGCGCTGCCACCAGCTGCGGCTGGTTCCGATCAGCAGGGCGCAGCCGGTCCCGAGTATTACGGATAAAGTCGCGGCCAGGAGAGCTAGCCCCAGACTGTTCAGCAAGGCCGTCAGGCTGCTGGAGCCCCAGGCTAAGAGATCGAAATAATACTGGAAGGTGAGGTTATCCCAGCCAAGACCGCCTCCCCGCAGTTTCATAAGCGAGGCTGAGACTATGGAAAAGTAGGGAATGCCCACTGACAGGGCCAGTAAACAGGCAATATACAGCCAGGCGAAGAGCCGCTTGCCGGCGGTTAAGCGGTATATCTTCCGGAAGGAATCCCTGGCTCCCACCAACGGATAAGTAAAGCGCCGGCTGATCAGGGTCTGACAGTACCACAAGAGCAGGCTGGCGCTGAGCAGTACAGAGGCCAGCGCGGTGGCTTTGCCGAAGTCGATCGGCCAGTGAGAAAGGTAGCGGTGGATTTCCGAGGTTAACACGTAATAGCCGATTTTCCGGCCAAAGGTTGCCGGTGTGCCAAACTCGGAGATCGTCTTAACAAAGATAAGCAGCGCACCCATGGCATAGCCGGACAGGACCAGCGGGGCGACGATGCGGCGGAATGTATACAGGAAGCCGCCGCCGTGGATAACGGCCGCAGCCTCCTTATTGCCGCTGATCTCGGTAAGTGTGTTACGCAGGATAAGATAGAGAAAGGGAAATAAATGCAGGCTCATAATGCCGACCATGCCGCTGAAGCTGAAGAACGCCGGGGTGACAGCGCCGGCGGCCGGCAGCAATTGCTCCAGATAGCCGTTATGCTGCATAAACAGAATCCAGCCCATGGAGCCGATATAGGGCGGCGTCATGAAGGGAATGGTCAGGACAATGTCCAGCCACTTATGGCGGCAAAGATCGGTTTTGGCTAAGATCCAGGCAAGCGGCAGGGCGAGCAGGGTAGTTGCCGCCACCACGCAAACGCTGAGCCAGAGGGAATTCAGGAACACTTCGCTGAGGTTGCCTGCGGCAACGGTCTTAAGCGGCGCCAAGAGGTCAAACGTTTGCGCGGGATAGAAGCTGGTGACAAAGATGCACAACAGGGGGATGACGGTGAGGGTGGCCAGCAGCACTAGGGCCAGCAGCATCCCCGCTTGCTTATAATCAGGCAGTCGCAGGGGCAGCATCTGTTCTCTTATTTAAACAGGGCGCTGAATCGTTTGACCACGGCATCCCCGTTGGCATCCATCCAGGCCCAGTCGATTTTTAGCAACGGGATTTGACTGGCGCTGGCCCGGTCTTTGGCTTTTACATCACTGCGTCCCGGCAGCAGGTAGGTATCGGCCACCATGTTTTGCACCTCATCGGATAACAGATAGTCAATAAAGGCTTTCGCATTATCGGTATTTTTACCGGTCTTGATGATGGCTGCCGGCCGCGGGCTGATCACGGTGCCGCTCTTGGGATACACCATGTCGACCGGCTCGCCCTTGGCTTTGGCCTGATAGGTCATGTAGTCAACTCCCGCCGCCACAACGCTTTTCGCGCCGGTGATAACCGGGTCCAGGGCCGCCTGATTGGCGCCGGCCACAGCTACGCCGTTTTGTTTGTATTGCTCAAATAATTGCCAGCCGGCCTCACCCTGGCCGCTCAGATAACCGGTTATGAAATCCAGCGCGGAACCGGACTGCGCCGGATCAGGAATGTTAACCTTGCCGCGCCATTCTTCCCTGGTCAGGTCGCTCCAGTCCTGGGGCGGATTTTTAACTAGTTTGGTATTATACACTATGCCTAGCGCCGACGCGCTGTAGCCAAAGAAATGCCCGTCCTTATCGGACCAGCCGGCAATCAGTTTTTCCGCATTCCGGACATTGGCGTAGGCCAGTGTCTGTCCGTCCTTTTTAAGGCCCTGCGCAGCCGGCAGCGAGGCGAGCACAACTACATCAACAACCGGATTGGCTTTTTCCGCCTGGATGCGGGACAGGATTTTGCCTGTTGTTCCCTGGAACATTTCGACCTTTACACCGGTTTTGCTTTCAAAGCCCTTTTGGATTTTTTCAGCCAGTTCTTTGGGGCCGGCGCTGTATACCACCAGCTTGCCGCTTAATTTGGCGCCGGCTGCCGGGGCGGCCGCCTCCTCCGTCTTGTTGGCCGGGCCGCAGCCGGCCAGCGCGATACACACGAGGAGAGAACAAATTTTTATAAGATTGCCTGTTTTCATCGGAATTCCTCCTTAATTTGGTATGTAATGTATGTCAGCCGGTGAGACATAGACGGCCGCGTTATCACCGACCGTCATTCGCCGGGCGTGATAGGCGGTCCAGATGCCATGACCGGCCACCGCCAATTGCAGCTCATACTTATCTCCCAGGTAGCTTACCCGTTGTACGATACCGGTATAGGCCTGACAGCCGTCGGCCGCTTTCCAGCGAATATGTTCGGGCCGGAAGACGGCCTGGCCTTCTTTCAGCCAGTTGGCTTTGCCGATAAACTGGGCCACAAAAGGGTGAGCCGGCGACCGGTAAATGGTCTCCGGCTCACCGGTCTGCAAAATTTGTCCGTTGTTCATCACGGCAATTTTGCCGGACATGGACATGGCCTCTGTTTGGTCGTGGGTCACATATAAGGCTGTCAGACCGGCGGTTTCCACCAAATTCATCAGCTCGAAGCGCATTTCGTCGCGCAATACGGCGTCAAGCGCACTTAACGGTTCATCAAATAAGACCAGCCGGGGTTTGGTGGCGATGGCGCGGGCAAAAGCCACCCGCTGCTGCTGGCCGCCGGACAGCTGATGAGGATACCGGCTTTCCAGGCCCTGGAGGCGAACAACCGCGATGGCGGCCGTCACCTGCTGCTGCAGGCTGGCGGTCTGCCCTCTGGCTTTCGGGCCGAAGGCTATATTTTCATAAATGGTCATATGCGGCCAGAGTGAAAAGTCCTGAAAGACCATGCCGAAATTTCGGCTACTGGCGCTCTTGTTGATGTGTTTGGCGTGGGAATAAATACATTCATCCCCTATATAGATTTCACCGGTATCCGGCGTTTCCAGACCGGCCACCAGTTGCAGCAGGGTGGTTTTGCCGCAGCCGGACGGACCCAAGAGGGAGGTGAACTGTCCCTGTTTTATGGATAAACAGGTGGCTTGTAAGGCTTGCATTGAACCAAAGGCTTTGCTGATATCGCGTATTTCAATATTCATGCTCCCATCCGGACCTTCCTGTACAAAACTTGTTAGTACCAGTATACTTGGCATACTCCGGCTTAATGTTAAGCAGGGGTAAAGTGTTGGTTAAAAAAATCAATACACTATATTCATTTCCATAGAAATCATCTATGATTATAAACAGAATACGCTTATAAAGAGGTTGCTATGAATATCACCCGGCTGCGAATTATTGAACTAATGGCAACGCATGGAAAAGTCACGGCGGTTGCCGAAGTATTGGGCTTAAAACAGCCAACCGTCACATTCCACATGAAAAAGATGGAGCAGGAATTCGGCATCCAGTTGTTTGAGTCGCATTATGGCCGGACCATATTGACTGAGGCCGGAAACTCACTGCTGCACTATGCGGTTAAGATTAATTCCCTGGCGCAGGAGGCCGGCCGGGTCGTCAAGGAGTATGAAACGCTGGAATGCGGCAGCCTTAAAATCGGAGCCAGTTATGTACCGGGGACCTACATCCTGCCGCAGGCGCTTACCGCTTTTTCCCAAACCCATCCGAAGGTGAATCTGTCGCTGACGGTTAAGCCGGCTCCGGTCATTCAGGAACTGCTGCACAAGCATGCGATTGATATCGGGGTGTTCTCGGCGGCAACCTGCCAGGACGCAACCCTGGCCAGTGAGGTTTTATGCAGAGATGAGCTTGTTGTCATCTTTGCGCCGGCCCATGAACTGTCTGCCGGCTTACCGGCTGATGCCGGCCAATTGGCCCAATATCCGCTGGTACTTCACGGACCGGAGTCCAATACCCGGCACATGACCGAGACCTGGGCGAAAAGTCAGGGGGTGGAATTTCACAGCTGCATGGAGATCGACTCGCTGGAAGCTATCAAACAGGTGGTGGCGTTGGGCGGCGGCATCAGCATAGTTTCCCGGCTGGCAGTCGTCCGGGAGATAAATACCGGCAGTCTGTGCTGCCATACCCTTAGCGGTGTAAAGCGGCTGGTGTATGTCGCCATTAATGGCGACCGTCATCTGTCCGCGCTGGTTAAGCGGTTTATCGAAGCTTTGCGTTGTCAGCCTGAGGCTTAAGTTTTCCTTGGCACACAAGCAAAATGAAAGGTGCCCCCATCACCGCCAGAAACTCCCTGCCGGCCAGTCAGCGGTACTTGCATTTTACTGCAAACAGGCTATAATTAGAAATAGGTGGAAATTAAAAAGTCGCCGTGACCTGAAAGTGCGCCAACACTTTCAGGCCCGCGCAAGGTGCACAGACACCTACACGTAACAGCCAAGCTGTCCACGACGACATTTCTATTATAACCGCACTTCGGCCGCCGCACAAGCGGGGGGGGGAGCGGGGTTGATAGCCGTTGCCGGGGCGCTGCCGGGCTGGGAGTGCGACTGGACGCAGCAAATGATTCGACTATCCTCAGCCGCTAAGGAGCAGCAGCGGGCAAACAGGATGACCGGTTTGCGACCGCCCTTGTTGTTTCGGCCGGGTCTGCCGGCTTATTGGCGTTGAGTATGTAACAGCTATCGCAACAGAACGCATGTGTAGGGGATAAAAACCTTTGCCTGCGTTCTTTTTAATTTCCCCCTGTAAAAAAGCTGACGGCCATACCGGCCGCAGTCTGAATATAGGGGGTATAACTATGTCTGATCAATCAACGGTAGCCGGCGCGGCTTTTTGTCCGGGGCTGGCTTCCTTCCGGCCGGCGGAACGGGACCGGGAGCCGCAGCCGCCCGGGGCCGAGCCGGATGACCGGCTGATGCTGCAAAGCATCTTAACCAAGACCTTTAATCAGTATATCTTTGTCCGGGTGGACAGTATCCTCAAGCTGGCCGGCACCAACGAGGCCGACTACAGCAAGACGGTCAGCCAGGTCGGCGCCACCCTCGACCGGCTGCTGGCCCTGGCCGGGGAGCTGGCGGACCAGTATCCGGAATTGCTGGAGCTGGTCATGGATTACGAGTCCTTCACCGCCCTGGAGTCCGGCCAGGCGGCGGAAATCGCCTACAAGCAGGGCTTGCGGGACTGCAGCCAGATCCACCAGGAGTTTATGACCTTCCTGCAGCAGCGCTAGTAGGAGTGGGGTCAGGCCTTACCCTTCTACATCCGTATCCAGGCTACCGCTGTTTCCAGTCTGCTATGCAAGCTGGCTGTCCAACAGGGTTTTCCACGCTGTCAGATTTACGGTCATAATAGCGGGGGCCACTCTGCTGAATTCCCAGCATGATTTAGAATTAGCATTAGTATAAACAGTAAGGCCTGACCCCGTAAGTTACCGGGGGTGCGGGGGCACTGTCTCTGCTCAAGCTGGGCATTGACCTTGGCTCCCCTTATTTTATAAGGACTTTCAGCCTCGCAAAACTTATAAATTCTGATAATATCCCAAAAAGGGGGATGCCAGCAGGCATCCCCCCATGTATTACTACCCTTCCCCTTAGCCCCGGGCCCAGCCTGACAGCCACGGCCGGGCTTTACAGCCGCAGGGGCGGGCAGTCTTCCCGGAGCAGGCCGAACATCTCAAGGTCGACATATTCGCCGGCCAGAAAAGCAGCCTTGCGCAGGGTGCCCTCATAACGGTAGCCGCACTTTTCCGCCACCTTGCGGCTGGCTGCATTGCCGGCAACCAGGGTAAGCTGCAGGCGGGGAATGGGTTTGGATTCAAACAAAAAGGCCGACAGCAGGGCCAGGGCCTCGGACATATAGCCCTTCCCCCGGTCCTCACGCCGGAAAACCTGGTAGCCGACCTCATAGCCGGCCCGGTAATCGGCATTCCGGAAGTAAATAATCTCGCCGACAATCTTCCCCGCCTGTTCTTTATCGGTAATCAGCATCCGGCCAAAATTCTCCGACCAGAATCCTTTTTCGGCAAACCCCCGGCGAAAGGCCGGCTCAGCCGGAATATCGAGCAGCCAGTACATACCCTTTTCCGATACATCTGTCATTAATCTATAAATTAATTCAAGATCACTTTCCCGTACAGTCCGCATACAGACTTTTTTTCCCTGAAGCACACAGCCACACCTCACACTACCACGCCTTCCTTAGCAAATATATGTATAAAAGCGGATTTTTATTTGCCTAAGTATACTAAGTATAGTATTCCTCATTATCTAACATTATCAGAAAAAAGTAAAGTCTGGCAGTGGCAAGCCGGCAATTTTTTTTAATAACCCGCACGCTTATCCGTCTAAGCCTGTAATAATGACATTGCCGGCCCCATCAATAATAAACTCCCGCGCCTGGCCGGCCGGCCGGATTATATCGGGGTGATCCCGCAGGCGGGGACTAAGAAAAATCAGTTCCTGATTGGCTGAGCCCCGCAGATACGAGCGGGAGGGCCGGTGGGCAAGATAGGGACCGGCTACCAGCAGGTCTGTTGCCTGCAGCAGCTTATGCCAGTCAGGCTGACCGGCCTGTATAAGCTCCTTATATTCATAACCGGTAAAGACCATTACCGTTAAGCCGTGTTTAATCATAATCGCCGCCAGCTCAGCCAGCGCCGCCGCCTGCAGAAAAGGCTCGCCGCCGGAAAAGGTAACCCCGTCAATGCTGCCGGCTGCCAGAATCCGGCCGGCAAGTTCCGCTGCCGTCACCAGCTGGTTTTCTTTAAGCGCCAGCATCTCCGGATTAAAGCAGCCCGGGCAGCGGCGGCGGCAGCCCTGCACCCACACTACGGCGCGCAGCCCCGGTCCGTTAACGCTGGACGCCGGCAAAAAGGCGGCCATGTTAATCAGGCCGCCCGGCAAACCCCCGGCGCCGGTATTCATCGCCGGCTGTCCTTAACTTTAGTGAGATCATCCGGCTGCTGGTAATACTCAGGCGTCATTTCCCGGACCTTGACCTCACCGAGGGCTTCTTCCAGGGGCCTGGTAATATCCAGGCACTTGCCGCCTTTGGCCCCGGCCACCTTAATATTGACTTTGCCGTCGGCGCCAATCGTTATCTCCAGTTCCTCTTTTTCCATCGTGCACCACCCTTTCCCGCTTAATCGCCAGTCTCGATTTCCAGTAACACCTGGCCCGGACCCGGTTCACCGGCAACCTCGCCCGGATAAGACGCCGACTGGGCCCGGCCTTCCTGCAGCCATTGCCGGAGGTATTGAATATTCTCCCGCTGGGAAACAGACAGCGGCACCTGCCGCTTAAGCGATATCACAATATCCTCGGTGGTAATTTCCCGCATCTGGTCGCTAAAGGCCAGATACATGGCATCAATAATGGCCTGCTCAATCTCAGCCCCCACATACCCGTCCGCTTCCTTCACCAGACGGTTGATGTCGAAGTCGCGGGGTGAGCGGTTCCGCCGCTTAAGATGGGTGATAAAAATTTCCCGCCGTTCCGCCGTATGGGGCAAATCAAGGAAAAAGATTTCATCAAACCGGCCCTTACGCATGAGTTCAGGCGGTAAAGCCGCGATGTTATTGGCTGTGGCCACCACAAAACAGGGCTCCTTTTTATCCTGCATCCAGGTCAGCAGGGTGGCAAAAACCCGCTGGCTGGTGCCGGCGTCGCCTGACCCAAAGGCAAAAGCCTTTTCAATTTCATCGACCCATAAAATGCAGGGGGCGATCGTCTCGGCAATATGCAGAGCCCGGCGGGTTCTGTCCTCCGATTCGCCCACATAGGACCCGAATAAAGCCCCTACGTCCAGTCTGAGCAGCGGCAGCTGCCATAAGCCGCTGATCATCTTCGCCGTCAGGCTTTTACCGGTCCCGGGAATCCCTACCATGGCAATCCCCTTGGGCGCAGGCAGGCCATAGTCGCGGGCATCCTTGGTAAACGCTTTTTCCCGCAGGCGCAGCCAGTCTTTCAACACCCCCAGCCCCCCCACGCTGTCGGCGGTTTCCGTGGCGCTCAGGAACTCCAGCGCCTCGCTTTGGCGGACCAGCTGGGCCTTTTCCTCGGTAATGAGGGTGATGCTGCGGTCGTCCAGGCAGCCGCAGGTAACAATGGCTTTGGAAAATACCCGCCGGGCCTGGCCGGCAGTCATCCCCATCGCCGCCTGGACTACCTTTTCCCGCCCGGGCTCCGTGAGATTGATCTTAACATTGGCCCCCTTCAGCAACCCGTCCAGAACCGCGTCAAGCTCCTCCCCGCTGGGGCGGCGCAGATGGATGATCACGGCTTCGTCCTGCAGTTCGTCCGGAATCTGGCCGGTAGGGGTTGTAATCACGATTGACGTCCGGGTCTGGGTCAGGCGCTGGACCACGCTGCGCAGCTTGCGCCGCACCGGCGGATTAGTCCAAAAATCGTGGAAATCCTTACACACAAAGATTGTCCCGGCATTGTCCATGCCGGTCTTTTCCATTAGATCAAGGGCCACCAGCGGGTCCCTGCACTTTAGATCAAGCGCGGTCCGGCCGGTTAATACCACAAAGCCGTCGGCAACATCCCAGGACAGGCAGGTGCGGTTTTTCTGCTCGCACACGGTTTTAACATGCTCAATAGCCCGTTCCTCCTCCGGGGTTACGACAACAATCAGCGTGACCCGCGCTCTTATATACGTATCAAATTGCTCGGCAAAGTTATCCATATACTCCCGCCCCCTTCATCGCTGTCTCATACCCAGCGTCTGACAACCAGCCGGATCTGGCCGCTGGCATCCTGCTGCTGCTCGACAACATTAAAGCCCTGGCGGTTAACCTGCTGCATAACCGTAGCCAGTGCATACTGCTGCTGGACCTTGGCCGTAAACTGCTGCTCATTTACGCCCTGCACACCAAACCAGTCGGCCACCAGGCTGTAGGTCCCATCAGGGCCCAGAACAAAACCGACATCATACCCCTGCCGCATGCGCACCGCAATATCCGCCGGCGTTTCCTGGCCCCGGTACCCTTTGATCGCGGCGCCCTCTTCCGCCTCATAGCCTAATTCCTTAAGGCAGCTGAGCAGCAGTTCCTTATTCGTGATTTTAGTAGCCACCTGCGTAAAATGTGACATCCTTCTGCGCCTCCTCTAGATAAGCTTAACAACCGGTACATTTGTGGCAATAACCTGGCCGCTGCCGGCCTCGCAGGCGGTTACCGACAGTTGGCCTGTTCCGTCAATGCGAAGCGTGGCCCGGATCGCCGGCTGCCCGGACCGCCCTGGCTGGCCGGTCCTTAATATCAGCGGCTCTTCCCCGTTTACACAGTGGCCGGCCCCCAGTTCCAGCCGGTAGATAAATAAGCCGTACTCCTGCTGGCCGTCATAGCTGGCTTTAATGGACAATTCAGCCACAGGGCCAGCGCTGGGATAAAAAGTGCCGCTGGCTGCCAGCAGCTGATAGCGGTATTGGCCCTGCTCCAGATACCGCACGCCATAGGAGTGCCGGATATAGCCGCAGGCGTCGGTGCCGGCCGCCAGTGACGCCGCCCCGCAGGCGGCAGCGCTAAGCGAATATTGATCATACACAGGGATACCGGCAAAAAACGCCTTGACAACGCTTGGATCCAAAGCCGGCAGCCCGCCGCTGCCGGTCACAACCACACCGGCATACCCGTCCCCGCCATAGCCCCGCCCGGCGGTCTGCCGGAGCGCCTGCTGCAAGAGCTGCTCAAGCTGGGTATACATAGCCAAATCCTGATCCTGACCAGGCTCAGGTTCAATCAACCAGTCACGAATATGGCTGAGTATCCGCAGATGCCGCTCAGGCTCCCCGCCAGCCTCTTTTCCGGCCTGGGCAATCACAACCTCCGCCAGATCGGCCTCCAGGTCAACCACAATAAAACGGTCCTCCGGCTTCACAACCAAACCGGCCCCCCAGGCCGCGGCCCAGGGATGCTCAATCATATCCAGCCGGCTAAACCCGGCCTGCCTCACGGTCCCCTTCAGCCAGTGGCAATACCGCTGCCACAGGGGTTCGGCCTGACAAGCTTCGGCCGGCACCGTAAAGGTGATAACCGCCTCGCTTCCTAACCCCAGAACCTGACTGGCACGGCGGATGACAGCTGCTAAATAGTCCCTGGCCATATCCTGTCGGCAAAGCCAGCGGCCGCCGGCAGGGCCAAAAACCCGTTTGCCTGTAATTACATCAAGCTTTAGCTGGCTGTATACCAGCCGCTCATCAACCACGCCACTCAGTTTCTCCGCCGCCTCCTGTCCGACCAGACAGACCGCCGGCTCCTGCTCATACACCAGCAGCGAGGGAGCGGCGTAAACGGTTGTGCCGCCACGCCCCTGGCCGGCACGAATTGGCCGCGTAATCGCCGGCACATACAGGGTTTCCGCCTGCCGGCTGCTTTGCCGCCAATAGGCCGCAACGGTATAGGAATGACCAAAATCAATTGCCAGCCTGCCTGCCATCTCGTCCCCTCCCCGGCCTACAGCCTAATATCATACCGGAACTTGCTGTCAAGGATGGTCTGTAAAAACGCTACCGCCCGGACGGACTCAGGCGCAAGGTCCGCTGCGGCCAGCAGCCGCCCGGCATGGTGCCAGTCGGCATGAGTGGCCTGGGCCAGCGGTTTGACCAGCCGCAGCTGCCTTATCGCAATGCTGCGCTGGCCGGGGTTATCGCTGGCCGCTAACGCGCCGTCAGCGCTAATCGCCAGCAGCCGGCCGGCCGCCGGCAGGGCCCAGAGCAGCCGGCCGCTCGCTGTTTGCCAGATTTTTAGTAACCCGTCGGCCCCGGTGCTCACCAGGTAATTCCCATCCCCGCTCAGCTTGAGAGCCTCTACGGCCCCGGTGTGGGCCGCCCAGCACCGGTTGTCCTGTTGGCTGCCTGTTAATGCATACAGCCGGATAATACCGTCCCGGCCACCCCCCACTGCCAGTCTGTGTTCAGCGCTGACCGCCGCCGCGTGAAACCAGTTGCCGGGATACTGCCCCTGAATTGTCATATAGGCCCCATCCCATTCCCAAACCCGGGCGGCTGTCAGACCACCGGCACAGGCGGCAGCAAGAATGGTGCCGCCCGGACCGGTGGCCATTGCCGTCACCAGCCCCGGCTGCCCGCTCACGCTGCCGGCCCATTTCACAGCCGGCAGCTGCCAGATATGGACCTTGCCTTCCCGCCCGGCCGTGGCCAGATAGCGGCCGTCGGCGGTAAAGGCAGCGGCCGTAATCGCTTCGGCATGGAGATCCACGGTCCGCCATATCTGCGGACTGCCCAACTGCCACAGCCTGAGCCGGCCGTCACAGCCCCCGCCGGCCGCCAGCCGCTTGTTGGGATGAAACGCCATAGCCTCAATAGCGCCCTGATCCGCCGCCAGGTCGGTAAGCGCCCGTCCGTCAGGAACAAATGCGTTTTTGCCGGCCCGGGGACAGGCCGCAAGGCTTTTCTCCCAGTCCGGCTGCGCCCAAGCCCCGGGCTGCCAGCCGGAGCTGCGCAACAGCAGGGTAATCTCGGCCGCCCACTGGGCCGGCGCCCGGAAGACCAGCCGGTGCAATTCCGGCCAGCGCTGCTGGCCGGCAAGCAGATCCAGCAGCGCCTCCCAGTCGGCAGCGGTGATTTCCTCATATTCCTCCTGGCCAGTGCCGGTGAGGAGCAGCCCTGTCAGCAGCAAACCCTGGCCGCCTTGGCGGGCCGCGGCCAGAAATCGCCGCCGTTCCGTTACCGCAGCCTCACGATAGCCCCGGGTCAGAAGCGGCCGGTCTTCCTGCCAGTCCAGAGCATAATATTTATCCCATTGCCCGGTAACAGCGTAGTACAAAGCCGCCCGGCTGTCATTGGCCGGTGCGTAACAGGCCATAACCGCCCAGGCCTGCAGCCGCTCATTCTCCGGGTCGGCCAGGACAGTTTCACATACGGTATCAATGGCCTGCCTGTCCGTCAGGGTTAGAAGCAGGCGCCGGGCAAGCCCGGCGATGCCCCGGTCGGGATCATCGACAGCAGCTAACAGTTCCGGCACCAGTTCAGTTCCCTCGGCCAGCATAACCCTGTCAGCATTCGTTTTCAGCACGGTCAGCAGCCTTAGCCGGAGCGGCTGTGCTGCCAAATACCCGGCTTCCAGCAATATTTCCTCAAGTTCGGGTGAACGGCTCTTAGCCCATTCGCGGCAAAAGGCATCAATCGCTCCGCCGTCTGTCAGCCGGCAGAGCACAGACCGGGCCCTGGCCGCCAGTGGCGGTTCGGCCAGCGCTTCCACCAGAGGCTGAATCACCTCCGGTCCCATGCCGGCCGGAATATGCAGCTGACCGGCGCTGAGCGCCGCCCACACCCGGTCCCGGGTTTCCCGGTCCGCTTCGGCCTGAGCCGCCTCGCTGGCCGCCTTCTCCGCCTCAGACACGGTGCTGCCGTCGGCCTCTGACCGGATTTTAGCCATAATGCGCCAGATAATATCGCGGATATTCTGGCGCTCCCCGGCAGCCAGCTGTTCGGCGATAACGGCTTCCGCCAGTTCTTTGAGTTCAGCCACATATTCGCTGGGATATATCCAGGCTAGCTGCCGTAAAAATTCTTTATCGTCATCACGAAGCGCCATCTTCTCACCGCCCGCAAAGGTTGTTTAATATTCCAGCTCCTTCGCGCTGACCCGTTTGCGAAACATCCAGTAAACCCAGCCCTGATACACAAGTACCACCGGCACCAACGCCACAGCGGCCACCGTCATGATTGTCAGTGTGTACTGGGAAGAGGCTGAATTGGTAATTGTCAGGCTCCAGGCCGGATTAAGGCTTGATACCATCAGCCGGGGGAAAAGGCCCCAGAAGAAGGCAATCGTTGTCAACATGACTGTCAAACTGCTGAAAATAAAGCCTAAGCCGAAACGCTGCCTGTAGGCCGCCCCCAGGGCTGCGACAAACACAGCCACCGCTCCCCACAGGGCAATACCGGCCCCTGCACTGGCAAACAAATCGGTGCGGCTGTAAGTCATGCCAACTAACAGCAGACAGAACACCGCGGCGAGAACGCCGGTCTTGATTGCGGCCTGCCGGGACCGCTTCACCATATCCCCCTCGGTTTTGAGGGTCAGGTACAAAGCGCCATGAAAGGTGAATACCAGGAAAAACGCAACCCCGCCTACCAGGGTGTAGGGACTCAGCAAATCAAAAAATGTCCCCACATACTGCATATCCGCATTGATCGGCACCCCCTGGATCAGGTTGGTCACCGCTACTCCCCAGAGGACGGCCGGTACGGCACTGCCGATAAATATCATCCAATCCCAGGTACTGCGCCAGGTCCGGTTCTCATCCTTGCTTCTAAACTCAAAAGCAACGCCCCGGACAATCAGCGCCATCAGCATGAGAAACAGGGCCAGATAAAAACCGCTGAATAAGGTTGCATATACGTGGGGAAAAGCGGCAAACATAGCCCCGCCGGCGGTAATCATCCATACCTCATTGCCGTCCCATACCGGACCGATCGTATTGATAATCACCCGGCGCTCGGTATCCTCTTTCCCCAGGAAAGGCAGCAGGATCCCGACCCCATAATCAAAGCCCTCCAGAAAGAAAAAGCCGATAAACAGCACCGTAAGCAGAATAAACCACAGCACACTTAGCTCCATAATGTCGCCCCCTTCACTGCCGGTTGTTTGAGCTGATCACTTGTTATTCCCGGTCCCAGGCGGACAAATTTCCGGATTAGATATACAGCCGCCGCTGCCAATACGGCATAGACCAGAGTAAAGCCCACAAGAGAAATCCAGATACTGGCCGCGCCAACTGACGGCGACACAGCCTGCTCCACCCGCTGCAGCCCGAAAACGATCCACGGCTGCCGCCCGCCTTCGGTAACAAACCAGCCTGTGGAATTGGCAATATAAGGGAGCGGCAGGCTCCACAGCACCGCTTTCAGCAGACCGGGCCTGGCTTCCAGCTGGCCGCGCCACCAGAAGAAACCGGCGGCCAATACGACCAGCATCATAATCGAACCGGCGGCCACCATGATTCTAAAACTCCAGAATACCGGCGTGACGGCAGGCACGTAATTGCCGGGGCCGTATTGTGCAATATACTCCTGCTCGATGTCCTTGATCCCTTTTACGGCCGTATTGGGATTATTATTGGCCAGCAGCGACAGCAGGCCGGGAATCTTCAGTTCGGCCGTGTTGGTCTTGTTTTGTTCGTCAATGATGGCGGCGATGGCAAAAGGTGCCGGCTTAGCAGTGTCCCACAGGGCCTCGGCCGCCGCCAGCTTCATCGGCTGGGCCTTGGCCATAAACTGGGTCTGGGCATGACCGCTGCCCATTAACAAAAACAGACTGACAACTGTCCAGACCAGTCCCAATTGAAACGAAGCCCGGAAAAAGTCCAAATGCGTTTTCCGGATTAGGTGATAAGCACTAATGGCTAACACGAAGATACCGGCCGTCACAAAGCCGGACAGAACCGTATGGGGAAATTGATAAAGTACATAGGGATTAGTAATAAGTGCAACAAAATCGGTCATCTCGGCCCGGCCATTGTTAATGACATACCCTACCGGCGACTGCATAAACGAGTTGGCTGTTAAAATCCAGAAAGCCGATAAATTAGTCGCCAGCGCCACAATCCAAATGCTCACGGCATGTAATACCTTCGGGATGCGGTCCCAGCCAAAAATCCAAAGGCCAATGAATACGGACTCCAGATAAAAGGCCGTAAGCGCCTCCATCGCCAGGGGGGCGCCAAAAATATCCCCCATAAACCGGGCGTACTCAGACCAGTTCATACCAAAATGGAACTCCTGAACAATACCTGTGACCACACCCATAGCAAAGTTGATCAGGAAAAGTTTTCCCCAGAACTTAGTCTGCTGCTTGTACATTTCATTACCGGTGCGGACATAGATAGTTTCCAGAATAGCTACAATCAGCGACAGCCCCAGCGTCAGCGGGACAAAGAGAAAATGATAGATTGTAGTTATCCCGAACTGCCAGCGGGACAAAATGAGTTCTTCCATTTGCCTACCTCCTGATAGATTTATTTGCTTTTAGCAGCCAGGGCTGCAAAAGTAACACTGGCTAAATCAGCCGCAAACCGGTCCTGAATACCGGCCAGCGCCTGATGGACCGGACACTCCTGGCCACAATTGCGGTTACAGGCTTTGCGGTCGGCCAGGCAGCGGTGAATGCCCAGCGGCCCTTCCATCGCGACAATCACATCATATAAAGTGATTTCTGCCGGCGCCTTAGCCAGGGAAAATCCCCCCACCACACCGCGGAATGATTTTACCACGCCGGCGGCAGCAAGCAGCCGCATAATCTTCTGGAGAAACCGGTGCGGGATATTTTGCCTGTCAGCAATAATAACACCACTGACCACCTCGCCCGGCGGCAGCCCGGCCAGATACAGAACGACCCGGAATGCATAGTCAGTGGCCTGATTCAACTGCACAATGGCACCACCTTCTAGTTGTCATAATAAATCAATACTGAACTGGTATAGTATTGATTTTATTGTACTGCTAAAACCTAAATAATGTCAATAGATATTATTTGAAAAATCTTATTACTAAAAAATAATTCGCTATAAAAATATAGATATATATTCTTGACCTTGTTTTTATTTGCCGGCCCCCCCGCTGCAGCAGGTGCCGCCGGGTACACCGGCACCACCTGGCAGCAGTGCCGGCGCCTGATTGGCTCCTTATCCCCGCCGGCCGGCCGTAGTCCAGCCGGCCAGACGCTTAACCACCGCCGGCGTAAGCATTCCCGGTCCCAGCCGCCAGCCCCAGTTCTCCCCCACCGTGCCCGGCGTATTCATGCGCGCCCGGCTGTCCAGGCCCAGTACATCCTGCAGGGGAATTATAACCGTATTGGCCGCACTGAGATAGGTCAGCCTGATAAGCTGTTCACACACCCCCGCCTCGCTCCAGTCACTGCCCAGCTGCAGCCGTTGAAGGTGGGCCAGCACAACCGCTCTGAGCTGGGGGTCGGTGCCGGCCAGCTTTTGATACCAGCCCAGCAGCGTATCATTATCATGGGTGCCGGTATAAGCAACCGTATGATAACCGGTATTATGGGGAAAATCCGGGGCTGCCCCGCCGCCGCCAAAGCTAAAGGGCAATACCTTCATGCCGGGATAGCCAAAGCGGTGCTTAAGCCGGTTGACGCCGGGGGTGATCACCCCCAGGTCCTCGGCTACCAGCGGCAGCTTGCCCAGGTACTGCTCCAGCACGGCAAAAAACTCAGGCCCCGGTCCGTCCACCCATTGGCCATGTACAGCCGTCGTTTCACCGGCCGGAATCTCCCAGCAAGCCTCGAAGCCCCGGAAATGGTCAATCCGGACAAGGTCCACCGCCTTGAGCAGCCCGGTGAGGCGCTGCCGCCACCAATGATAATCGTCCTTGCGCATCTGTTCCCAGTCATACAGCGGATTGCCCCACAGCTGGCCGGTAGCACTGAAATAATCGGGGGGAACACCGGCTACCTTGGCAGGATTGCCGCCCGCATCCAGCTGAAATAACCGGGGATTGGCCCAGACATCGGCACTGTCATGAGCGACAAACAGCGGCAAATCGCCAAACAGGCTTATTCCCTGGTCATTGGCGTAGGTTTTCAGCTCCTGCCACTGCTGCCAAAAGACAAACTGCAAAAACCGTTGATAGGCAATCTCTTCCTCCAGCACCTGCCGGTAATACTCCAGCGCCGCCGCTTCCCGGCGGCTGATATCAGGGTCCCACTCCGGCCAGGCTAAGCCGCAGAAATGTTTTTTCAGCGCGGCAAACAGCGCATAGTCGTCCAGCCAAAAAGCGGCATCGTCCAGAAAGGCCTGATAGGAGGCAGACTGGGGCTGGTGCCGGAAGCGGTCAAATGCCAGCCGGCAGATTTTTTCCTTCCACAGCTTCACCCGCGCAAAATCAATGCTCTGCGGGTCAGAATGTCTAAAGCCGCCATAAGGCAGCTCAGCTTCCCGCAGCCAGCCGGCGGTTACCAGTTTCGCCGGGGCGATCAGCAGGGGACTGCCGGCAAAAGCGGACAGGCACTGGTAGGGCGACTCGCCAAAACCAACCGGGTTAAGGGGCAGGAACTGCCACAGCTGCTGCCCGGCGGCCGCCAGAAAGTCGACAAACCGGTAGGCTTCCTGCCCTAAATCGCCAATACCGAACGGTGACGGCAGCGAAGTCGGGTGCAACAATACACCGCTGCGGCGCTTAAGCTCCTTGCCGGCCGGCGCCACCTGGCCCAGCAGCAGGCAGCCGGACAGCGGCGGCAGTGTCCTTTCCAGCGGGCCGTGCTCAGGCAGCCACACCTTTTCACCTGACAAAACATCAGTTACATAAGCCTGATCGGCAAACCAGGTGCCGCCATCCATACGGATGGCAGCCGGCTCCTTGCTGTTACGATTGAAAATCATAATCGCCGTATTGTCCGCTTCCAGATCGCCAAATACATCCTGACCGCCCCGGATACGCCGCCCATAGCCATAGACGTCACCCTCAGCCAGTAAGGGCAGCCACTCACCGGTCCTAAGCACCGAATACTGACGGCGCAGCCCTGTAAGCAGCCGGCACCAGGCCAGCAGCTCCTGGTCCTCCCGGCCCCAGGGGAAGGTCCGGCGGTTTAAGGGGTCCGTATACCCCTCAACCCCGGCCTCATCACCGTAGTAAATGCAGGGAGCGCCCGGGAAGGTCAGCAGCCACAGCATTACCAGGCGGAGGCGGGCCAGCCCCAGCGCCCGCGCTGCCGGCTCCAGCCGGTGCTTAAAAGCAGCAAGCTTGCTCTGCGACTCCTCCGGCGGCGCCTCGGCCAGCAGGGTTACTATTCGCGGCACATCATGACTGCCGATAATATTCAAATTGGCATAAAAGTTTTCCCGGGGATAATTCTCAAATAAGCTGAACAGGGCCCGTTGCGCCGCTTGCGCATCACACCAGCCGAGCATAAAGTCCAGGACGATCTTGCGAAAGGGATAATTCATTACCGCATCCAGCTCCGCGCCGTTAAAATACTGCCGCAGTTCGCCATAGGCCACTTTATGGGACGCATCTTCCCACACCTCGCCAATCAGAACCGCCTCCGGATCGGTTGCCTTTAAGGTCTGATAAAATTTTTGCAAAAAAGCCGCCGGCAATTCATCAACAACATCCAGCCGCCAGCCCTTAATCCCCAGTGCCAGCCACTGCCGGAGCACACTGTCGGCCGCATCAATGATAAAATTCTGATAGGACAAATCGTTTTCGTTGACATTGGGCAAGGTGCCAATGCCCCACCAGGATTCATACTGCTCCGGATAATCGGAAAATTTATACCAGGAATAATAAGGGGACTCGGGGGACTGGCAGGCACCGACGCTGTCATAGGTATTGTCCTGATTAAAGTAGATGCTGTCGCTGCCGGTATGGCTGAACACACCGTCAAGGATAACGGCTATCCCCCGCGCCTTGGCCTTGGCGCACAATTCAGCAAACAGGGCATTATCCCCGAACATCGGATCAATTGTTTTATAATCAGCCGTATCATACTTGTGATTCGAAGGCGAGGCGAACACAGGATTGAAATAGATGGCGGTTATTCCCAGGGACTCAAGATAGGGCAGCTTGGCAATAACCCCGGCCAGATTGCCGCCAAAGAAATCATAGGCCAGGATCGCCCCGGTATCCATATCCCGGGTATATACCGGCGTGTCCTGCCAGTCGGCGTGGAGCAGGCTGCCTGGCCGGGGATTCAGAATTTGACCTTGAGGCAGGCCGTTATGGAAGCGGTCAACAAAAATCTGATAGACGATGGCATGCTTGAACCATGTTGGCGTCACCGCCCCCGGTTTATAGATGCTGATTTGATAGGACGGCGGCGGCGAATCGGTAATCCGGCCCACACCGCCGGCCTCTTCCGCGTTGTTGCCATAATAAAAGGTTTGGCCCCCTTGCCTGACGATAAAGTAATACCAGACAACCCCCGGCACAGCCGGTGCGGCCATTACGGTCTGATAAAACTGCTGACCGCCCTGTTCCGGGACGGGAAGCATCGTGGTTACCGTTTCCCCGACCCCGTCCTGCCACTGCCGGAGGACCACCGACTCTACCGGCGGCACCCGGTAGTTCCGCGGTATGGTCACCAGCAGTCTTAACGTAACCTCTGTATGACAAGAAACAGCCCCAAAGGGGCTGCGAAACTCCGGATTGTGCGAGTCGTGCAATATCCAGTACTGATTCATGCCGTCACCTCCATCATTAACTTTCCCGAATGACGACTGGCTTAATCCCCCAGATGCCAATCGCATATTCCGCTACGGTACGGTCACTGGCAAAACGCCCGGAAAAGGCGATATTATTAACGGCCATGGCCTGCCACCGGCTTGGGTCGCGGTACAGGCAGGCCACTTTTTCCTGGGCGGCCGCATAACCGGTAAAATCCTTGAGCACAAAGTACTCGTCATTTGTGCGCAGCAACGAATGATGGATACTGTGAAACTCATCCGGGCTGACCGGCAGAAAGCCGTTCATCAGCTGGTCGACCACCAGGCGGAGCCGAGGGTTGCCCTGATATACCTCCAGGGCGTTATAGCCGCCGTTTTTGTAATAATTCAGCACCTCAGCCGCTGTCAGACCAAAAATGACGATATTATCCTCGCCCACCTCATCGCGAATTTCGATATTGGCCCCATCCAGGGTACCAATGGTAACAGCGCCGTTCATCATAAACTTCATATTGCCGGTGCCTGACGCCTCGCGGCTGGCTGTTGATATCTGCTCGCTGACATCTGCAGCCGGTATAATCAGTTCTGCCAGGGACACACTGTAGTTTTCCAGAAAAATCACCTTGATCCGGCCGCCGATCGCCGGATCATTGTTGATTACCTGCGCCAGCGTGTTAATAAACTTGATAATGCGTTTGGCCAGATAGTAGCCGGTAGCCGCTTTGCCGCCGAAAATAAAGGTGCGCGGCTCAATATCGACTGCAGGGTCAGCCTTTAGCCGGTTGTATAAATCCAGGATATGCAGCGCGTTCAGGGTCTGCCGCTTGTACGCGTGAATGCGCTTTACCTGCACGTCAAAAATGGAATTAACATCAACCGTTATTGCCATTTTGTCTTTGATATAGGCAGCCAGTTTGGCCTTATTGGCCTGCTTGACAGCCTTAACAGACGCCTGGAAGGCCGGATCATGGGCATAACGCCGAAGATTGGCAAGCTCATTGGGACGGGCCAGCCAGCCCGAACCAATCGTTTCCGTAATTAAGGACGCCAGTCTGGGGTTCGCTTTGGCCAGCCAGCGCCGGTGGGTCACGCCATTGGTCTTGTTGGTAAACCGGTGCGGGAAATACTGATGAAAATTACTCATAACCTCTTTTTTCAGGATCTCGCTGTGCACCTCGGCCACCCCGTTGACACTGTGGCTGCCCACCACCGCCAGGTTCGCCATGCGGACATGGCAGTCGCCAATTATGGCCATTTCCCGGATGCGTTCCCACTGGCCGGGATATTTTTTCCAGAGGGCGGCGCAAAACCGCTCGTTAATCTCATGGATAATCATGTACATTCGCGGCAATAAGGCCTGCACCAGGTCAACCGGCCACTTTTCCAAAGCCTCAGGCAAAATCGTATGATTGGTATAAGAAACCGTCTTGCAGGTGGTGTTCCAGGCCTCATCCCAGCCCAGGCCCTCTTCATCCATTAAAATCCGCATCAGCTCGGGAATGGCCAGGGCCGGATGGGTGTCATTTATGTGGATGGCAATTTTCTCATGGATTCTGGCCAGGTCGGCCGGGGTGCTGCCGTGGGTCCGCTTATAGCGGCGGACAATACTCTGCAGGCCGGCTGATACAAAGAAATACTGCTGCTTGAGGCGGAGGGTTTTCCCCTCCGGGTAATTATCATCAGGATACAGGATCTGCGAAGTCGCTTCCAGGGAATATTTTTGTTCAACAGCCTTTAAAAAGTCACCCTTGCTAAAAGAAGACAAATCAAAGTGGTTGGTTTCGGCACTCCATAATCTCAGGGTGTTTACCGTATTGCAGTTGGCGCCCACCACCGGTACATCATAGGGAACAGCCAGTACCGGCTCATAGTTTTCATGGATCGCCACCAGCCGCCCGCCTTGCGCCTCCAGCCGGACCTGACCGCCGAACTTTACGGTTACGGCCCGGTCAGCCTTGCGCATTTCCCAGATATAGCCGTCCTTAAGCCAGTTATCAGGCAGCTCAATCTGATAGCCGTCAACAATTTTTTGCTCAAACATCCCATGGCGATAACGTATCCCGCAGCCATGGCCGGGTAATTGCAAAGAGGCCATCGAATCCAGGAAACAGGCCGCCAGGCGCCCAAGCCCGCCGTTGCCCAGGCCGGCATCCTGCTCCACCGCCTCCAGTTCGCTCAGGTTAATGCCTAATTCTTTAAGCCCCTGCTCGCAGACATTAGTCAGCCCCAGATTAAACAGGTTGCTGCCTAACAGCCGTCCCAGCAAAAATTCCATAGAAAAATAATAGACCTGCTTTTCCTTCGTCGCCCGGTACTGCCTGTTGGACTGGTACCAGCTTTTGCTGATAATCTGCCGGATTAAGGCACTGAAGGCCACATATTTATCAGTCGTGGAAGATTCATCCAGGCTTTGTCCGAACAGGGTTTCCAGCCTTTCAATAAAAGCTTTTTTGAATTCCTCTTTAGTTTTAAACATCGTAAACCCCTCCCCTCATCCGCGATGGTCTCATCCTGCCCCGGCCGGCATCAATCCGCCACTAACTGGTACAGGGCCCGGTATTCCCCAGCGGAGTGCTGCCAGCTATTGTCGGAACGCATGGCATTTTTAACTAGCTTAGCCCACTGATTCCGGTCTTGGTATAACCGCACCGCCTCTTCAATGACCTGCAGCATCTCATGGGCATTATAATTTATAAAGGCAAAGCCATTGCCGGTGCCTGTTGCCGGATTAAACGGCGTAATCGTATCCTTTAAGCCGCCGACCTGCCGGACAATCGGAATACTGCCGTACCGGAGGGCGATCAACTGGCCGATACCGCAGGGCTCAAACCGGGACGGCATAAGATAAAGATCAGAGCCGGCATAAATTCTGTGAGCCAACGCCTCCGAAAAAGTAATATTGGCCGACACTTTCCGGGGATGGCGGCGCGCAGCATCAGTAAACAGCTGCTCAAAGCGGGCCTCACCTGTCCCCAGCACCACTAACTGGACATCCAGGTTCAAAATCTCTTCCATAACATGAGCGATAAGATCAAGGCCCTTAGAGTCAACCAGCCTGGAAACAATCCCCAGCAGCGGGATTTGTCTGTCTACAGGCAGGCCTAACTCAGCCTGCAGCTTGCACTTGTTTTCCAGCCGTTTTACAGTCCCCCGCCAGGTATAGTTGGTATAGATGGCAGGGTCCTGGGCCGGATGATATATTTCATAATCGATGCCATTGACAATTCCATACAGGTCAGCCTGGCGTTTAGCCAAAAAGCCATTGAGCTTTTCCCCGAAATACGGCTGCTGAATCTCCTGCACGTAAGACTTGCTGACAGTTGTAATACAATCACTAAAGGCCAGACCGCCTTTAAGAAAGTTTACCTGGCCGTAAAACTCCAGACCGTCTTCTGTGAACACAGTAGCAGGCAGGCCAAGCAGGTCGCCCAGAATGTCAGCGGGAAAAATCCCCTGATACATAAGATTATGAATAGTAAACATGGTTTTTATGCCCGCATACGCACTCCGCATCAGATACTGCTGCCGCAGCATCGCCGGCAGCGGCCCGGTCTGCCAGTCATGGCAGTGAATAATGTCAGGCCGGAAGCCTAAGTGGGGCAGCCCCTTGAGCACCGCCCGGCAAAAGTAGGCAAACCGTTCGGCTTCGTCGTAATAGCCATACAGCTGTTCCCGCTTGAAATAATACTCATTATCGACAAAATGCCAGGTAACCCCCTGATATTCCAGTTCATACAAGCCACAATACTGGCGGCGCCAGCCGACAGGAACCGTAAGGGTTGCGGTCCGGGTCATATTTTCCGTGAACTCTGCGGGAATCGAGCCGTATTTAGGCAGGATAACCCGGACGTCCATCGCCTGCTTTTTAAGCGCCTTGGGCAGAGACCCGATCACATCGCCCAGGCCGCCGGTTTTAGCAAATGGCGCTGCTTCCGATGCCACAAATAATACCTTCAGCATACTAAACCACTGTTCCTTTGCCAATTACAACCGGGTGGTTCAGCTCGCCTTTGAGCCGCTTGCCTGCTGTAATTTTTACATCTTTATCACAAATAACGTTTTCTAACACGGCTCCCGGCCCGATTTCCCCTTTTTGCATGATAATGCTGTTAACAACGCGGGCCCCTTTATGCACTTTTACTCCCCGGAACAGGATGCTGTTTTCGACCTTGCCGGCAATAACGGAGCCATTGGCCACTAAGGAATATTGCACGGCTGCATCCTGCTGATATTTCGCCGGGGCTTCATCTTTCACCTTAGTATAGATAGAACCGTTGGCAAAAAAGAGTTCCTGCCACACCTCCGGGTTTAGCAGTTCCCGGCTGTGTTCGAAATACCGCTGCACCGAGTTTACGCAAGCCAGATAGCCGCCAAAGGGGTAGCCGTACATTTTGAGGTTGGTCAGGTTTTTGATAAAACAATCGCGGGCTACGTTAGTCCCGCCCCGGGACATGCTGGCATCAATCAGATCAATCAGCAGCTGGCGGTCGATAAGGTACATTTCCAGCGACAGCTTATTGCTGCGCGGATTGACAGGACAAATCTCCATGTCAATAACCCGGCCGTCACTATCTGTTTCCACCATGGTTGCCTGCGTTAAGCGGCTGATGTCGCTGCTGTCATATTCTTTGTACAATACCGTGATATCCGCTTTTTTTTCCGTATGGAACCGGTATACGGGCTCAAAATTAATATTGCAGACCATCCGGCTGCCGGCCAGCAGAACATAGTGCTGACGGCTGCATTTGATATAGTCCAGATTATTGAAAAAGTCGGCTAAATCGTTGGGAAAGGCCCCCTGTACCTGACCGGTCTGCAATGAGGGCAAAATAAACAGGCCATCCTTTTTGCGGGCCAGATCCCATTCTTTGCCGGAACGGATGTGATCCATCAGCGAACGGGAATTGCCAACCGCCAGTATGCCGACATTGGTAATACCGGAATTGATCAGATTGGATAAAATAAAGTCAATCAGACGATAGCGCCCGGCAAACGGGATCGCGCCCAGCGGCCGGTAGCCGGTAATTTCCCGGAGCAATTCGTCGCTTTCATGTAAATTAATCAGCCCCATAATATTCTTCAATAAACTTCCCCTCCTAACTGGTATATTGCAAGTGCTAAGGCCGGGCCAGCAGGGCATTGCGCCTGATTTTGGTTTCGCTGCTGATTGTCAGGTTATCACCAATTAGGGTGATACCCGAAAACCAGCGGCTTACTTCCTCCCCGGCCGCGGCTTCGGAGCCAAGCTGAGCTCCGGCCTCGACCACTGATTTTCTGCCTAAAATAGCTTTAGAGACAATACTGTTGGCTCCGACAAAGGCATAGGGCATAATGATGGAATCTTTAACCCTGGCCCCGGCGCCGATTGTTACGCCGGGAAACAATACGGAGTTCTCCACCTCGCCGTACACCTTGCAGCCCTCGGTAATCATTGAGCAGGCTACTTTAGCCGTGGCGGCGACAAAATGGGGCGGCTGGGCGGGATTGACCGAATAGATGCGCCAGTCGGGATCATACAGATCAAGGGCGGGCTCATCGCCCAGCAGGTCCATATTGGCCTCCCAATAGCTCTCTACCGTGCCGACGTCCTTCCAGTAGCCGCTGAACCGGTAGGCAAATAAACGCTCGCCGCCGGCCAGCATCTGGGGTATGATATTCCGGCCGAAATCATGGCTTGACAGTTCACTGACCGCATCTGCTGTTAAATAAGCCCGCAGCGCCGGCCAGCTAAACACATAGACTCCCATGGAAGCCAGATTGCTTTTCGGTTTTTTGGGCTTTTCCTCAAACTCGTCAATCCGGTCATCCGCCGCCGTATGCATAAGGCCGAAACGGCTGGCTTCCGCCCAGGGCACCTTAAATACGGCAACAGTGGCATCGGCCTGCTTGTTCTTATGATAATCAAGCATCAGCGAGTAATCCATTTTATAAATATGATCGCCTGACAGTACCAGCACAAAATCCGGATTAAACATTTCAATAAAGTTGATATTCTGGTAAATGGCGTCAGCGGTGCCCTTATACCATTCCCCGCCTTTTTCGCGGACATAAGGCGGCAGGACATAGACGCCGCCGCTCCTGCGGTCAAGATCCCACGCACTGCCAATACCGATATAAGAATGAAGAGCCAGCGGCTGATATTGGGTAACCACGCCTACGGTGTCAATGCCGGAATTGTAGCAATTGCTCAGGGGGAAATCAATAATCCGGTATTTCCCGCCGAAAGGCACTGCGGGCTTGGCAAGCTTTTTGGTCAGCACACCCAGTCTGCTGCCCTGGCCGCCGGCTAAAATCATCGCTACACACTCTTTGTTACGCAAAGTGTTCCCCTCTCTCTATTATCATTCTCTTTATTTTTTCTACGAATTTTGCGTTTGGCAGCAACCGGCTTCAGGTACACTGCCGCCAGCGGCGGCAGTGTCAGGACAAGCGAGTGGGCTTGCTGCTGCCACGGCTCGGGTTCAGGCTTCAGCTTGCCGGGATTGCCCTGCCCCGATCCGCCAAAGGCGGGATTATCACTATTGAATTCCTCAAGATAGTAATCAGCCGCCGGCACCCCGATCCGGTAACCGTGCCTGACGACCGGCGTAAAATTTAACACCACAATGACCCAGTCGCCGTCTTTTTTGCCTTGCCGTTTAAAAACAAGCACGCTCTGCCGGCGGTCTTCACAGTCAATCCAGGAAAACCCGTTCCAGTCGTAATCATTTTGCCACAGGGCCGGATTAGCCAGATAAAAGTGGTTAAGGTCCCGGACATAGTTATGCAGTTTGCCATGCATATCATATTCCAGCAGATGCCAGTCAAGGCTGTCCTGGTAATTCCACTCAATAAACTGGCCGAATTCGCCCCCCATAAACAGCAGTTTTTTGCCGGGATGGGCCATCATGTAAGCGTAGAAGGCGCGCAGGTTGGCAAATTTCTGCCAATAATCGCCAGGCATTTTATTTAATAAGGATCGCTTGCCATGTACTACCTCATCGTGGGACAAAGGCAGGACAAAGTTTTCCGAAAATGCGTACATGAAAGAAAAGGTTAACAGGTTATGATGGAACTGACGGTGTATAGGCTCAAGTTCCATGTAGCGCAGCATATCGTTCATCCAGCCCATATTCCATTTAAAGTTAAAGCCAAGGCCGCCGGCAAACGTAGGCTTGGTAACCAGGGGCCAGGCCGTGGAATCCTCGGCAATCATCAGGGCTTGCGGATAACTGGCGAAAACGGCCTCATGCAGGCACCGCAGAAACCGGATCCCCTCCAGGTTCTCAGTGCCGCCCTGGCGGTTAGGCGACCATTCCCCCTCCTCCCGTCCATAATTCAGGTATAATATATTGGCGACAGCATCAATTCTGAGGCCGTCTATATGATAAACATCCATCCAGAATATGGCATTGGAGATCAAAAAGCTCATGACTTCAGGCCGGCCGAGATCAAAGTTAAGCGTACCCCAGCCGCGATTCTCGCTGCGGCGCTCATCGGCATATTCATAGAGAGTGGTGCCGTCAAAACGGGCCAGGCCATGAGCATCTTTGCAAAAATGACCAGGCACCCAGTCTAAAATAACGCCAATACCCTGTTGATGGCAATAGTCAACAAAATACATAAAATCCTCCGGTGAGCCATAACGGCTGGTCACCGCATAATAACCGGTTGCCTGATAGCCCCACGAACCGTCAAAAGGATGTTCGGCCACAGGCAAAAGCTCAATATGGGTGTAACCCATGCTTACGGCATAACCGGCTAAAGCCGGCGCCAGCTCCCGGTAGGTCAGGCGCCGCCTGTCAGGGCCCAGTTTCCACGAGCCTAAATCAACCTCATAAATATTTATTGGCTGCTCATAAGCGGACTGCTTGGCCTTCGCAGCCTGCCACTGTTCATCCTGCCAGGCATATCTGCCCAGGCTGGCCACCATCGAGGCTGTTTTCGGCCTGATTTCGGCAGCAAAAGCAACAGGATCGGCTTTATGCAGAATCTCTCCCCCGGCGGTTACAATCTCATATTTATAGATGTCACCAGCCTTCAGCCCGGGTATGAACAAGCCCCAGATGCCGCAGGTGCTGATTTTCTCCAGCAGATGGCGGCGGCCGTCCCAGTTGTTAAATTCACCAATAACCCCAACCCGCTGCGCATCAGGCGCCCATACGGCAAACCGGACACCTGACAGACCGTCAACTGCGGCCACATGTGCCCCCAGCAGCTGATAGCTGCGGTAATTGGTCCCTTCATGAAACAAAAATAGTTCCTGATCACTCATCCACGCCGTATTCATGCAATTCCATCCTTTATCAGCTAATTGTAAAATGATGGCAACATTTTTTGATAACGTTCGCTGCCGGCATGGAAAATTCCTGTTAGCTAATGGTAATTTTCCTAAACTGCTGCCATTTACCCGGCAAGACTTACCTGTTTTTGCGCTTCACCGGGCTCTGGCTGCCGTTTGGCGGTTACCTCAATAATTCCGTCCCGGTCGCTGCCGGCAATTTCTTTACCTACTACCGTATTGGCGGTAACAATGGCCCGGTTGACGAACGCGCCGCTTTCAATCCTGGCCTGAGGCATCACAACCGAATCTTTAACCCGGGCTCCGGGGCCAATATAAACCCCTGGAAAAATAACCGAGTTCTCCACCTCTCCCAGCACAATGGCGCCGCCGGCCATTAACGAGCAGCGTACGCTGGCCTCAGGGCCGTGGTAATGAGGGGGCAGGCTTACGCTGGGCGAATAAACAGGCCACTCATCACCAGTCAGCCTGATTTTGGGGTTATCCCCCAGCAGGTCCATATTGGCTTCCCAATAACTGTCCACTGTGCCAACATCCTTCCAATAGCCATGAAAGCGGTACGCCTGCAGGCGCAGCCTGGCAGCCAGCATGCCGGGAATGATATCCTTGCCAAAATCATGACACGAATCCTGTTGCGCGGCATCAGACAACAAATATTGTTTTAACACTTTCCAGGAAAAAATATACACACCCATGGAGGCCTGATTACTTTTGGACTGACGGGGTTTTTCCACAAAATCCGTAATTCGTCCGCCCGCTGCTGTTTCCACAATGCCAAACCGGCTGATCTCACTCCAGGGGACCTCAATAACGCCAATCGTGGCATCCGCCTGGCAGAGCTTATGATATTCAAGCATGGCGGCATAATCCATTTTATATACATGGTCACCTGACAGCACTGCCACATAGTCGATCTCATACTGTTCAATAAACTCTATGTTTTGAAATACGGCATCGGCGGTTCCCGCATACCACTGGCGGCCTTGCGCCCGGGCGTAAGGCGGCAAAATATGCACGCCGCCGTCACGCCGGTCAAGGTCCCAGGCGCTGCCGCTCCCGATATAGCTATGGAGTGCGAGCGGCTCATACTGGGTCAGGATACCCACTGTATCAATGCCGGAATTGTGGCAATTGCTTAAAGTAAAATCGATAATGCGGTATTGGCCGCCGAACGGAACCGCAGGCTTGGCCAACGCCCGCGTCAGTTCCCCCAGCCGTGTTCCCTGCCCCCCGGCCAGTATCATGGCAATCCATTCTTTATTCCTCATATGCCCCTCCTCGAAAAGTCGCCCAAATAGCAGATATACTACTGTATGCAAGGAGGGTATTGCCTAGAACCGGGCCGGCGCACTTTTTTTCCTGGTAGAAAGGTTAACCGCCCCTGGCTAAGGGCAACAACGGCTTCGGCTTTCGCAACGGCTCGGCGCAAGCCGGGTTTTCTTTATCCGCCCAGTATAAGGCGCATTAATATAAGTCAAAGGCGCCGTTTCTACAAGCTGCAGAGCGGCGCCTCAGACTATATATAGGGGAGAGAGATAACCTCATCAGTATTTCCAAGCCCATTATACCTAAAATCCCGCTCCCCTTTGTTAAATTGCAGTTAAGTATTTGTTAATTCCGCCCCCGCCTCACGGGGGCGGTTCGCTGGCGTTAAAAATCAGCCAGTTGCCTTAATCACCGCTTAGTATTTTCTGGTGGATTCGCAGTATCTTCTGCCCATAGGTTGTTCCGGGAACAGCCCACTTGCCGTTCAGGTCGGTCCAGGTACGGGCCTGGCCAAAGTTTCCCGTCCGTTTGACAAGCTCATAGCGCGGATCGACGATTGCCAGCGCCGGCGGCCTGGTCGAAGCATAGGCCAGCAGGTGCTGGATCTGGGCCCTAACGCCGATTTGCGCCGTCGGAAACCAGGCGCCTTTTACCCCGCCCCCGGTTGTACCGAGCCCGCAATAATTATTCTGCAGCGGTAACACATCACCGCCATAGCGAAAATGGCCGGTCTCATGGATCGCCTGGGCCAAAGCCACATCAGGCCTGATTCCCTCCCGGCGGCTTTCCTGATAGAAATACCGGACAAGCTGCTCGACCGATACGGTCAGCAAGGGCATGTACCCCCGTTTATGCAGATAGGCAACACACTGCGCCTCTGTCGCCAGCGGTTCGCCCATAATTGACAGATCCACAACAGACGGGGTTTTCAGCTCAACCGGCAGCGGAGACGCCGCAGCCGGTTGCGGAAACAGCAGCAACAGCCATACAAGGAAAAACAAACAGATCACCTCAAATGATGCCTTGTCAATTGTACAACGGCCTATTTCGTAACTGTCTACCTGTATATTATACGCCTTTGCAGACCGGGTGTAAAAGGGGTTGCCGGGATTATAACTTTTCCTATTCGGGACACAATAACCCTCGGAGGGATGTCAAATGAACGAAGTCGTATGTATGAGCTGCCATAATTGCCTGCCGGACGATTTGTCTGCCTGTCCCGGCTGCGGCAATGAGATTATCTTAGCCGGTGATAACAAAAATGTAATCGACCGCTTACAGCCCAACTGTCTGATTCACCGTTATGAAGGTTCGGACTTGTTAGAACCTGCTGTTATCCTTAAGGAAACAAAGCTTAATTGCAAAGTTGCCACCAAGCTCAAAGAATACGCCAAGCCGGTAACAATCCCCAAACTCAAAGTATATGCCTTTGATCAAAAAATTCTCGGCACAATTCAGGCTCTCAGAAACGAGCGTTCGGCGACTATCCACCGGTATGACCAGCTTATTAAGACGCACTGGCAAAATTTAAAGCAATATTAACCGTGGTTTCTGACACACTGCCATTAACGGGCTACCTCATAATACTGCAATAATTCACTCACCGTTACCAGCTGGTAGCCAGCGGCCTGCAGCTTGTCAATAATAATAGGCATGGCCTGCGGCGTGGGCAGCGGATACTGGCCGTCGTGCATAAGGATAATGCAGCCAGGCTGCACCTGATCAAGCACTGCCTTCACCACGAGGTCCGCCGGCCCCTGCCGCCAGTCACCGGTATCAACTGACCAGAGCACGGTCGTGTAACCCCGTTCCCGCGCAAACGCAACAATACCATCGTTGTACGCCCCGTCAGGCGGCCTAAACAATGTCGGTTTGGGGGCAACCGGCTGCAGCACGGCTTCCAGCCGTGCGAACTCATCAGCTACCTCGGCCGCGGTTAATCGATTCAGACGTTTGTGGCTGTAGGCATGAGACGCTATTTCATGCCCGTCCGCCACTGCCTGGGCAACGATTTCCGGGTGAGCCTCGGCATTGGCCCCTAAAACAAAAAAGGTCACTTTGACCTGCTTCTCCTTCAACACCTTTAATATTTCCGGTGTTGTTTTATAATGGGGTCCATCATCAATACTAATTGCCACAACCTTGTGGGTAGTTGGTATTTTTCTGATCACCCGGCTGTTATCATCAAACACATGGACAGCCTGATACAACACACTGCACATTAGACCGGCGGCAAGCACTGTAATACTAAAAAAGCTGCGGCGCAACCCATTCTTTCTGTCCATAAGAGCCCCCTCCAGATAAAGCTTCTTCTTGATACTACGCCTGCAGCCTGTAATATATGACAATAAATGGGTATGACCGGCGCAAGTGAGCAATATACTAATATAGCTGATTAAAAGGGGGTATTCCATGGGCTGCCTGATTTTTCGATCTGCCGCCTTAAGTCTACTGCTGCTCTGCACGGTTACCGGCCTTGCCCTGGCCGCGCCGCCGGCGCTGTCCGCCCAGGGCGCTATTTTAATGGATTTCAAAACAGGCCAGGTACTCCATGACAAAAATATAAACAAAAAACTCGCTCCTGCCAGTACAACCAAAATTATGACTGCAATCATTGCTATCGAAAGCGGGCGTCTGGATGAAACGGTTCATATCAGCGCGGCCGCGGCCGGCACCGGCGGCTCTTCCCTTAATCTCTATCCCGGGCAGAATATTACGCTCCGGGAGTTGGTTACCGGTCTGCTGCTCCGTTCCGGCAACGATGCCGCCGTGGCAATTGCTGAGCATCTTGCCGGTTCTGTTGATGCGTTTGTGGAAATTATGAACAAGAAAGCCGCCAGCATCGGCGCAGTCCATACTCATTTCAGCAACCCCCATGGCCTTTCGGCCCCCAGCCACCTGTCCACAGCCTTCGATCTGGCCTGGATGACCCGGTATGCCTTGAGCAACCCGCTATTCGCCGAGATCGTGAGCACGAAGGAAACAAATATAGAATGGCTTGACCGGAAAGGCAAAAGTCAGGACCGGAGTCTCCGCAACACCAATAAGCTCCTGTGGATGCTGGAAGACGCCGATGGGGTAAAGACAGGGACAACAAACCGCGCCGGACCGTGCCTGGTCTCCAGTGCAACCCGCGGCAACCAAAAGCTTATTGCCGTTGTATTAAATGATCGTTCCCGCTGGTTTGACTCGATGCAGCTTTTAAAATATGGTTTTGATTCCTTTGATTTATATGAATACGCGGAGCAGGGAGCAATACTTACCTCGCTGCCGGTGGAGAATGGAATGACCGGGATGGTTGACGCCATTGTGGAAGCCCCGGGCTCGCTGGTAGTCAGTGCGGAAGATTACCCTTCCGTAACGACGGAAGTTGATTTACCGGAAAAATTAAAAGCCCCGGTATACCAGGGCCAGAAAATCGGCGAAATTATTTTTTATATAGAGGATAAGGCGGTAAAAACTGTCGACATCATCGCCGGCAATGCCGTGGAAGAAAGCACCATCAGCAAAATCCTGCTCCGCCACTGGCTGGATACCCTGAGAAGATTATCCAGCTGGGGGGTATTATGACAGGCCGGCTATACCGGTTTCCGGTAGAAGAATGGCAAATAATGCTGAAAGCCAATATCCCGGAAGTTCAGTATCGCCTCAGTCCCCCCGACAAACAACACCCCGCCCGGTTTCAGGGCGGCAAAAAAGCGGCGATACAGCCCGTCTTTGGCTTCCTCGGTAAAATAGATGACAACGTTCCGGCACAGGATAAGGTCAAACCCTGATTCAAATTTATCAACTAAGAGGTTATGACGCTGAAACTCAATCCGCGTCTTCATATCATCGCCAATAGTCGCAACACCGTCTGCCTGCTTAAAATATTTATTTAGCCGGGCCGGCGGTATATTTTTTAGCTCATTGGTTGTATAAACCCCTTGCTTGGCTTTAGCCAGCATTTCCACATCAAGATCTGTCGCCAGAATGCGATGTTTGCTGTAGGGCGTGAGTTCATTAAGCATAATCGCCAGCGAATAAGGCTCTGCCCCAATGGAACAGCCGGCACTCCAAATAGTAAGCTTTGCACTTTGCTTTAGCAGATCGGGAATAACTCTTTTCTCCAGTTCATCAAACTTTTCCGGTGTCCGGAAGAATTCGGTAACATTGATTGTGAGAAAATCGATAAACTCTTTATACAGTTTAGGATTAGCCTCAATCTTACTAAAGAAGTCCAGATACCCGTTGGCCCCATGGCGGCTCATCATGTTGCCGATACGCCGCTGCATTTGCGCCGGCTTGTAGTCGTTAAGATTAATGCCTGATTTAACATGAAGCTTTTGTTTAAACAGCTCCCAGTCTTTGTCGCTCATGGAAACCCCCTGTTATAGAGATAAATCTAATTTTACAGTTTAGCTTAATTGTAAACTTCGACATGACACGGATGTTTTCCTACCTCTTTTGTTTGCTTATTTCAGCGCCCGTAAACAGCAGCATAAAAGAAAACACGGCTGCGCCAAGCGTAAGCTGATGTTGCCCTTATCCAGGGAAAGTTAACCTTGCTATCAGCATAAGCAAGGACTTGGCTTGTGCCAAGTCCTTGCGGACGATGCCCTGTAGGGTATCGTCGTTCTTATGTCCACAGAGTTTATTTATAAATTCTGGTAGACCAAAAAAGTCAGGTCAGACTTGCCTGCACGGCAAGCCTAACCTGACCCGACAATCGTTCCAAGCTGGTTATGCTAAGATTTGCTCTACCGGTGTAACCGGCAGGTTATGAGCCTCGGCAACACCTGTAAATACGACCTTGCCATCATATACATTGAGGCCTTTGGCTAAGCCGGGATCATCCCTGAGTGCCGCCTTCCAGCCCTTAGTGGCAATCTGCAGGGCATATTCGATGGTTGCGTTGGTCAAAGCAAAGGTTGACGTCCGGGCAACAGCACCCGGCATATTCGCGACAGAGTAATGGACAACGCCGTACTTCACGTAGGTCGGGTCGCTGTGTGTCGTTACCCGGTCAATGGTTTCCACCGACCCGCCTTGATCGATAGCCACATCAACGATAACCGAACCGGGTTCCATCGACTTGACCATTTCCTCGGTAACCAGTTTAGGGGCTTTGGCACCAGGCAGCAGCACCGCGCCCACAAGCAAATCAGCCTTTTGGACCCAGCCGGCAATATTATAGCTGTTAGACATAACCGTAGTAACCCGGCCGCCAAAGATATCATCAAGATAGGCCAACCGCTCATTCGACTTATCAATAATCGTAACCCGGGCCCCCATGCCGACAGCCATTTTAGCTGCGTTTGTCCCTACAACGCCGCCACCGATAATTACGACCTGAGCCGATTCGACGCCAGGCACGCCACCTAACAGGATACCCTTGCCGCCAAAGGGCTTTTCCAAACAATGAGCCCCGACTTGCACAGACATCCGCCCGGCAACCTCACTCATCGGTGTCAACAGCGGCAGTGTGTGGTGACGTTCTATTGTTTCATAGGCGATGCCGACTACCTTTTTGTCCAGCAGGGCTTTAGTCAATTCCGGTTCAGGGGCCAGATGCAGATAGGTAAAAAGTATCTGCCCCTCATGAAACAGTTCATATTCCGGAGCCAGCGGTTCCTTGACCTTCATAATCATTTCCGCCTGGTCAAACAATGCTTTTTTATCAGCGATAATTTGCGCCCCGGCTTTTACGTAGCTTTCGTCAGAAAAACCGCTGCCGCTACCGGCACTTTGCTCGACAAGCACGGTATGCCCGGCCTTTTTCAGCGTTTCTGTACCGGCCGGAGTCAGAGCCACCCGGTTTTCATTGTTTTTAATCTCTTTAGCCACACCAATAATCATATACTTGGCCTCCTTAATAAATGATATGCCAAAACGCATTTCTCTCACAGGCATTGATAATGCAATTGTTATGCCAATAATACATGTGCATTTCCCCCAGGGGAGAATCTTCTGGCAAACCGGCGCTAAAGCCAACAGAATCAAGGCAGCTTCCCCGGCGGCAAACAAGCGGGCGCAAATCCACTGCCGGAAACTTAAGTTGCCAGCAACATGGCAATAAACTGTGCCATTTGGAAATTTTAGTTTCCAAATCTTTTTGTTTATTGTATACAATTACCTGGCGCTATTGATATCCCGGCCCTGAGTGTCCGCCTTGTTCCAGCCGCACAGATAATATCCGGCCACAAGCAAAACAAGCCAAATAGGCCCTACAATCATCGCCACCAGCGTATCCGGATCAAAGCACATAACAACGGCCACAAAGGCCAAGAAAGCCAGGCAAACCCAGTTAAGCACCGGATAACCGGGCATGGGGTATTTTAAATTGGCCTGCTGTTCAGGCGTCAGCTCCTGCCTGAATTTCATCTGCACCAGAACAATAATGGCCCAGACCCACAGGGCGGCGAAGGTGCCGACACTGGTTACATAAGTAAATACCTTGCCGGGAACCAGGTAATTCAGGACGACGCCAATCAACAAAAACACGGCCGAGACTAAAATACCGTTCATCGGCACTTTCCGGCTGCTCAGCCGGCCAAAAAACTCCGGTGCCCGCCCCTGCAAAGACAAATTATAGAGCATGCGTCCGGTACTGAAAATGCCGCTGTTGCAGGAAGATAACGCGGCCGTCATAACAACAAAATTAATGATCCCTGCCGCCGACCGTATTCCCAGCTTCTCAAAGGTTAATACAAACGGACTGCCGATAGACCCCAGCTGATTCCAGGGGTAAAGCGACATAATAACAAACAAGGCGCCAATATAGAAGATCAAAATACGCCAGAATACTTTGTCGATTGCTGCCGGCAGCGTTTTTTCCGGATTCTTGGCTTCCCCGGCCGTTACCCCGACCAGTTCAATGCCTACATAGGCAAACATCACCATAACCAAGGCCATAATCATGCCCGGCAGGCCTTTGGGCGAAAAGCCGTCATAAGCCCAAAGATTGGAGATGCCGATCGGTACACCGCTGTTGCCGATACCGAAAATAATCATGCCTAACCCGGCCACAATCATAATAATGATTGTAATAATTTTGATAAGAGCAAACCAAAACTCAAACTCGCCATAAGCCGATACCGCAACAAGGTTGACAACCGTCATGCATATCAGCGCCGCCAAAGCCGGAACCCACTGCGGCACCTCGGGAAACCAAAACTGCATGTACACGCCGACAGCCGTAATCTCGGCCATGCATGTGACAACCCACATGAACCAATAGGTCCAACCGGTCAGATAACCGGCCATAGGCCCCAAAAATCGGTTGGCATAGGCACTGAAAGAGCCTGATACCGGATAGGCCACGGCCACTTCGCCCAGGGCCCGCATGATATAGAATATGATGATGCCACCCAGTAGATAGGTAATCATCAGCGCCGGGCCGGCTGTTCTTATCGCTGAGGCCGACCCTAAAAACAAACCGACACCAATGGCCCCGCCCAGGGCAATTAGCTGAATATGGCGCTCTTCCAACCCGCGGTGCAGTTCTTCATGCATCCCATCTCTCTTAGACACGCTTACTCCTCCCCCATTCTACCAACTAGAATAAGCCCACGCTCTTATCTTCACCTCCACCAATCGAAGTACATTCTCTCACTATGTATGCATTGCATGAACTGTGCCAAGATTTCGACTATTTAAATTTAAAGGTTGTTCCCGACTTTGCCGCTGATCTGGAAACATATATTTACAGTTTTTGGTACTTGCAGTTTCCAGGTGGAAAAAAATATTTCCAAAAAATGTAACAGAAAAGGCAGGCCCTCTAACAGAGGCCTGCCTTGCAAAGGTAATGCCGAGAAAGCTGAAGTACTAGGAATTTTTATATACCCGCGGCACCCGCTTACTCACCATACATACTAGTTCATAATTTATTGTTCCGATAACCGCTGCGACCTCATCTGCCGATAATGCGGGATCGCCAAACAAGATGGCCGTATCACCGGCCTGAACAGCGGGTATGCCGCTGACATCAGCCATACACTGATCCATGCAGATCCTGCCAACCAACGGTGCCCGGCAGCCGTGGATAAGGACATCGGTTTTTCCCGACAACAGCCGTGTCCAGCCATCGGCATAACCGATCGGCAGTGTGGCAATGCGGCGTTCAGACCGGGCCGTATAGGTTCGGCCATAGCTGATGCTCGCTCCCGCCCCGACCGTTTTAATCTGAGCCACCTGCGCTTTCAGTTGCATAGCCGGAGTCAGCGCCAGGCTGCGCTTACAGGCGGACGATGGCCACAAGCCGTATAAAATAATGCCTGGTCTTACCATATCCAGATGGGTCTCCGGCATTTCCAGCGTAGCTGCACTGTTGGCGATATGCCTGATCGGCACTTCAATACCTCTGGCCTTTATGCGGTTAAGGGCTTCCGCAAACCTGGCATACTGCTCTTTAGCATAGGTTTTGTCAGCAGCATCGGCTGTCGCGAAATGGGAGAATACCCCCTCAAGCTCCAGCCCCGGCATCTTCGCCACCGCACTGGCAAAATCTCCGGCCTCGGCGGGCAAAATGCCGATCCGGCCCATGCCGGTATCAATTTTTATATGGATTTTTACCGCCCGGCCGGACGCAACGCCTGCCGCCGCTAAAGCCTGGGCAGTATCCAGCGAATATACGGTCTGGGCAATATTATAAGCGGCAACGGTCCGGGCCTGGTGCGGCGGCGTATAGCCAAGAATCTGGATAGGCACCAAAAAACCTGCCTGCCGGAGTTCAACCGCCTCGCTCAGGAGGGCTACTGCCAGCCGCTCGGCCCCGGCAGACAAAACTGCTCCGGCCACGGGTATCGCGCCATGCCCGTAAGCATCGGCCTTAACGACAGCGCAGAATTTCACCTGCGGCTTAAGGCTGCTTTTTATCATTTCCACATTTTTTTTGACAGCAGCCAAATCAATCTCTGACCAGACTGGACGCTCAAACATCATATCCCCCCTAAATTGCACCCTATCCTGCAGCAAAACTTATGCAAAAATCGCGCCAATTTTAACATTAAGAAAGCCGGCTTGCGCCGAGCCTGCCCACAGGCCCAAGCCGCTGTTGCCCTTATCCAGGCGGAAAGTTATCCTTTCCGGCAGGACAATAAAACAGCCGGTCCCTTTACTCTCACTTGCGCCCAAAAAAGTATGCCAGCACCAAGGCCAGCAGCCATATCGGGCCGACGATTAAAGCCAGCAGCGTGTCGGGGTCCTGACTCATTACCACCGCCACCAGCGCCAGCATAAACAAACAAAAAATTCCTGATACCGGATACCAGGGCATTGGATAAGCCAGCCTGGCAGTCTGGGCCGGGGTCAGGCTGCAGCGGAATCTGGCCTGGACAATAACGATGGTAGCCCAGACCCATAAGCAGGAGAAGGTGCCGATACTGGTGACATAAGTAAATACTTTAGCCGGAATGAGATAGTTGAGGACTACCCCGGCGGTTAAGCAGGCCGAGGAAACCAGCACGCCATTAACCGGCACCTGACTATTGTTCAGCTTCCGCAAAAAAGCCGGGGCTTCCCCTTGTTCAGCCAGAGTATACAGCATTCGGCCGGTGCTAAAAACCCCGCTGTTGCAGGAGGACAGCGCCGCCGACAGCACAACAAAGTTCATCATCCCGGCCGCATTGGCTACGCCCAGCTTTTCAAAGACCGAAACAAACGGACTGCCGACACTGCCGATTTCCGTCCAGGGATAGATAGACATGATGACATACAGAGAGCCGACATAAAACAAAATAATCCGCCAGAACACTTTATCAATAGCCGCCGGCAGCGTTTTCCCGGGCTCCTTGGCCTCACCGGCCGTAATCCCGATTACCTCAATGCCTACATAAGAAAATAGCACCATGGCCAAAGCCATAACCACCCCGCTGATTCCATGGGGAAAAAAACCGCCATGCTGCCAAAGGTGGGAAATTCCCAGGGGAACATTATTATTACCGATACCAAAGATGATCATGCCAAACCCGCCCAGTATCAACAGGAGAATGGCAATAATTTTAATTAAGGCAAACCAGAATTCGAATTCACCATAGGTTTCCACGGCAACAAGGTTTACACAGGTCATTATAATGACTGCAGCCAGGGCAGGGATCCACTGGGGCAGTTCAGGGAACCAGTAGTTCATATACACGCCGACAGCGGTAATCTCGGCCATGCCTGTCACTACCCACATGAACCAATATGTCCACCCTGTCAGGAATCCCGGCAGAGGTCCCAGAAAGGAGCGGGCATAGGTACTGAATGAACCTGCTACCGGATAGGCAACAGCCACCTCTCCCAGCGCCCGTAAGAGACAGAAAACGACGATACCGCCGATAAGATACGCAAACAGGAGCGCGGGACCAGCTGTCTGAATAGCTGATGAAGATCCCAGAAACAACCCTACCCCAATCGAGCCGCCAAGAGCAATCAGCTGGATATGGCGCTCTTTAAGCCCTCTTTTGAGTTCCTGCCTGTTTCCTGTTTTACTCAAATCCATTCCCTCCGCTGCTATAAAAAGTACTATTGGGTGTGCATCAAACCCCATAGTACAAATTTATAATTGCAGCAGCCGGATTAGACCTCTGTTTTCTCCTAACCTGACAGGTTAATCCTGATTAGACCGCCTGGTACTGGCCAGTTCGTATTCCACAATCAGCTTATCAAGATATATGCTCATCGCCGCCACCTCTTTATCAGAAAAATCACCCTGTTTTTGCTCCACTAACAGGTGCAGCTGGCTGCGCACTATCTCAATCTCCCGCTCTTTTTCCGCCAGACTAGTCACACTTAACCCCCTGAATCATATTTGCCTGCCGGCGAATCCGCGCAGCCCCGGCTTTAAGCCATGCAAGCCACGCCGGCAATCCGTCACCGGTTCGGCATGAGGTTTGCAGTAAACTTGCCTGCGGATTTAAGCCTTTTATGTCGCTGATGGCAGCATCCAGATCAAAACTCGTATACGGCAGCAGATCAATTTTATTTAATATGACCGCCTCCGACTGCCGGAAAACCAGCGGATATTTCAGCGGCTTGTCCTCCCCTTCGGTGACGCTTAACACGACTACCTTGGCATGCTCGCCCACATTGAATTCAGCAGGACATACCAAATTGCCGACGTTTTCGATAATAAGAATATCGACAGCCGCTAAATCAAGCCTGGTTAACGCGGCTTTAACCATAAATGCATCAAGGTGGCAGCCGCCGCCGGTATTAATCTGTATGACCGGGGTTCCCGCCCCGGCAATCCGGTCCGCGTCTTTAGAGGTATATAAGTCGCCTTCGATAACGGCAAGAGTAAGCTCATTTTTTAACAAGCTTAAGGTTTGCTCCAGCAACGAGGTTTTACCACAACCTGGTGATCCCATTAAGTTAACCGTAAAAATCCCCCGGTTTGTCAGCATAGTGTTCAATTCTGCCGCATGTTCATCATTCTTATGAAGAATATTGCTCATAACAGGAATTTCCACAGCTACTCTACCTCCACACTTTCAACTTTAAGTTCCCGGCCTGACACAATCTCAATCGCGTATGAACCGCAGGCTGCACAAACAAAGCGGTATTTGTCAATCCCCCGTTCGTCGCCGCAATCCTGACAACGGCCGGTTAACGGGACAATGCTGATAGACAGGCACGCCCCCGCCGCTATTGTCCCCTCGGCCAAAGCCGCAAAGCCAAACTCCAGTGCCTCAGGCACAATACCGGTCAGTTCACCTGTCAGTACCCGAATGCCTGTTACTTTGCCGGCGCCATGACTGGCAGCGGTGTTCAGCGCCAGCTCCAAAATACCCTGGGCGATTGCCAGTTCATGCATGGCGGCCCCAGCCAGGCGGCAGTTCTATCGTAACATTGCAGTGCATATAATGTTCTCCTTCCTTCTGTAAATTCCTTCCAAAAAATCTTCACTATTTTTCTACAGGATAAGTCAACTAGTGATTGGCAATATTTCACTTAATTAACATAATATTTATGGGATAATGATGCATGCAGTCGCAGATACTAGGTTTAGAAAAATTTCAGGAGGTGCTTTACTACATGTCCAGAAGCAGAAAACCAGTTAATCCCGGCGCCGAAAACGCCCTTGATCGCATGAAAATGGAAATTGCCAATGAATTGGGTATCAGTGAAAAAGTCCGCAGCCAGGGCTGGTATACCATGACCTCAGCCGATTGCGGCCGGGTTGGCGGCCATATGGTCCGCCGGATGATCGAGCAATATGAATCATCCCTTGGTGGCCAAAGCACAACTACTACCACCACGTCAACCGCAACTACCGGCACCCTGACTTCCCAATACGACATTAACAGCAGCAATTAATTTGGTAACATAAGAGATGGCGCTCAGCCATCTCTTATGTCTTTTCAGCAGTGCTTAGCTTATTGGCGCTTTTGCTGCAGCAGCCGCAGCACAGCGGGCAAAGGCCGGGCATTGACAATATCTTCTGCCGTCAGCCCCGCTTTGCGGGCAACCGCCACGCCATAACGCATATAGTTAAATTCGTTTACACCATGGGCATCCGGATTAATTGCAAATAGTATCCCTTGCTCCTTCGCCAGCCGGCACCAGCGCCAATCAAGATCAAGCCGATGAGGACTGGCATTAATTTCCAGAATAGTGCCACTGTGGGCAGCGGCCCGAATCACCTCAGTCAAATTAACGGCATAGCCTTTGCGCCCTAACAGCAGCCGCCCGGTCGGATGCCCCAGCATAGTAACATAACGGTTTTGCACAGCCTTCACAATCCGGCGGGTCATATCCGCTTCGCTCTGGCGAAAAGCGGAATGGACAGATGCCACTACAAAATCAAATTCTGCCAGTATTTCATCAGGATAATCGAGCGATCCGTCCGGCAATATATCGCTTTCAATCCCGGCCAAAATAGTAAAACCGGCTTGCTTGGCATTCAATTTTTCAATCTCCCGCCGCTGGGCCTTAATCGTTTCAAGACTGAGGCCGTGGGCATAAACGGCAGTCCGGCTATGGTCGGCAATACCCAGATATGCCCAGCCCCGCTGTCTGGCCGCACCGGCCATGTCGGCAAGGCTCGCCGCCCCGTCCGAATAAGAAGTATGGACATGGAATACACCCCGGATATCTGACAAAGACACCAGCAGTAGCTTTTCCGATCCGAGCGGGATAAGCCTGTCCTCCTCTTCCCGGCACTCAGGTTCGGCGTATTGTAAATGCAGCAGGGAATAAAGCGCCTGCTCATCCTGGATGGCAATCTGGCCGCCGGCGGCAGTTTTTACGCCGCTGGCGCTGAACAGAAAGCCTTGCTGCCGTGCCTGTTCTGCCAGTTTCTCGACATACCCGCTGCTGCCGGTATGATAAACCAGTGCGGTCCCGTATTCATCAGCACCAACAATATAAAGCGTACAAATAAGGCCATTTACCAGCCGGAATACATATTTGCCGTCTTCATCACCAATGACCTGGTCGATCCCCTGCATATTCTTTATACCGGCAAGCAGGCCGGCCGGCGCAGAACAGGCGACTACAATGTCAATAGAGCTGACAACTTCAAGACCTCGGCGGATGCTGCCGACAATATCGGCGCGCTCCACTCCCGGCTGCAGCTTAATATATTCGACAATCAGATCGGCTACCGGCCACGCGTCACCAAGGATAAATTGGCCTTGAAATTTTTTCATGTATTCAATACCCTGCAAAATCCTTTCCTGGGTTTTACTGCCAAAGCCGGCCAAAGACACCAGCCGGTTTTCCCGGCAGGCATATTCAAGCTCCCCCAGTGACTGGATACCAAGCTGGGCATGCAGTGCCCCAGCTTTCTTGGCGCCCAGGCCGGGAAGGGCCATCAGTTCAAAAAGTACCGGCGGCAAACTGCTTTTAAGCTCTTCATAATAGCTTATCCGCCCTGTCGCAATGTATTCGCGAATGATTTCCCGGAGTGCCGGGCCAATGCCCTTAAGGCCTGTCAATCTAATTTCAATATCAGGGTCTGCAAGATTACCGTCAAATTGCTCCATAGTACGGGCAGCATTCTGATAAGCACGGATTTTGAAGGTATTCTCCCCGCCCAGTTCCAGGAACTGGGCAATTTCAGCCAGCAGCCGGGCCAATTCATATTTATCGCGCATAGGCAGCCCCCCCCTATTTTGGTTCAAAATGAACAATGATTTCCGTCCCCGGCTTTACGGCCTCACCGGGAGCTATGTTTTGCTTGACGGCGGTGCCTGTTCCGACAGGCACAAAAGTCAGCCCCAGGCTGTGCAGTTCTTCCCCTGCTTCTCTGATCGTCTTGCCGCTTAACGCCGGCATTGACACATGACCGGGCGGCAGCGGCGCCGGAGGACTTGGGGCGGCGGGGACCGGGACTGGCTGCTCAATACCTGTAGACGCGGGAGCAGGCGGCAGCAGCGGGTTGCCGTCATAAGGCCTGATATTCAGGTACCGCATGACCTGAGACATAATATCACTGAATATCGGTGCCGCTATCTCACCGCCATAATAGAATCCCGCCGGATCATCTAAAACAACAAGAGCGGCGACCTGTGGATCCTCAACCGGGCCATACCCGCCAAAGGAGGCAATATAGTGGCCGGCCAAATAGCCATTGCCCTCGGGTTTCAGCTTTTCAGCCGTTCCCGTTTTACCGGCAAAGCGGTAACCTTTTACCGCTGCATTCTTCCCCCCGCCTTCACTGACAACCTTCTCCAGCATGCCGGTAAGTACCCGCGCAGTCTCCGGGCTGATGGCCTGCCGGACAACGATTGGCTCAAATACGTCTGCCACTGTGCCGTCATGATTGCGGTATTCTCTGATAATTCGCGGTTTCAGCAATACACCGTCATTGGCAATAGCGGCAATGGCCGCGGTCAGTTGAATAGGCGTAACGGCAATACTCTGCCCGATGGACATGGTCGCAGTATCGCTGTCCCGCATCTCTTTAGGGTCGAACATCAGCCCCGCTTCTTCACCGGGCAATTCAATATCTGATGGCTTGCCAAAGCCAAAATTGCGCACATAGCTTGTCAGCTTGGCTGCCCCCACCCGCATACCGACCTCGACAAAGCCGGTATTAATCGAGTTTTTGATAATATCGGTAAAAGACACCTCCCCGTAGCTTTCACCACTCCAGTTTTTAATCCGCCGCCCGGAGATTTCAACAAACCCCTTATCAACAAACCGTTCCTCCGGCCGCACCTTTCTGTCCTCAAGGGCCGCGGCGGCAATCACGGCCTTAAAGGTGGAACCAGGCTCATAGACTATGGAGACCGCCCTGTTTTTCCATTGTTCCGGGCTGTAGCGCTCAAACTGATTAGGGTTATAGGTGGGCCGGCTGGCCATTGCCAGAATCTCTCCCGTTTTCGGCTGCATAATAATAACGGTGGCGGCCTTGGCTCCGGTCTTGGCCATGGCCTCATCAAGCGACCGCTCAACAATGTATTGGATTGCGCTGTCGATGGTCAAATAAACCGATTTTCCCTCCTTTTCAGGCAGGAAGGAAAATATTGATTTGAAAATCGGCGTACCATGACTGTCGGTATCGATAACCTGCTTGAGCTCCCGGCCTTTAATCGTCTTGTCAAGCGTCATTTCAATGCCTTCGAGGCCGATATCATCGGTGCCGACAAACCCCAATACCTGAGCGGCCAAGCTGTCATTGGGATAATAACGTTTACTTTCTTCCACAAAGCCAAGGCCTGTCAGCCCATGCTCCTTGATAAGCATGGTCACAGCCTGGGCCTGCTCCGGTTCAAGGGTTCTTTTTATCCATATAAAGCTTGCGCCGGTGGCCAGTCTTTCTCTGATTCCCTCAGGACTGATATTAAGGGCAGCAGCCAGCAGCTCGGCCAGCACGGCGGCATCCTTTACCTCCCGTGGATTGGCATATAATGATTTTGTCATAGTGCTAACAGCCAGTTCCCGCCCATTGCGGTCATAAATAGTACCGCGCGGCGACTGCATAATCCGGTTCTCTTTAAGCTGATCCCGCACTTTGGCACTAAGCCGCTGACCGTCACCGAACTGAATCCAGGCAATTCTGGCAGCCAAACCGGTCAGCGCCACAATTGTTAAAAGCAGAAACAAAGCCAGACGTTTTTGAATATGTGCAGGCATTGTCACCATGGTAGTCAACCCTTCCTTAGATTACAAAATTCACCTATTAATTATTCGCTGTACCACAGCAATTACCTGCATAAGAAAAGCCGCTATCGCGGTCCTTTGGCTTTTGCACACTTCAGTTGATCCGGAATGCCAGGGCAGTGTCTTACTTTTGTCATCGCCACAAAAGTAAGCAAAAAGGCTAGGCCCAGAGCCTCCGAAAGCTGAAAGGCCGGGGGTTACCGGGGGTGCGGGGGCACCGTCTCTGCTCAAGCTGGACATTGACCTTAGTTTCCCTTATTTATAAGGACTTTCAGCCTCTCAAAACTTATAAATTCTGATATATATAAGAAAGACTTGGCTTGTGCCAAGTCCTTTGGGGTATCGTCGTTCTTATGTCCACAGAATTTATTTACAAATTATGGTAGGAAAAAAAGACATCGCCTGTAAGCAATGTCCATAAGCTACTGCCTTGCTATTTTTCTGCCGGGCTTATTGGTGAGCAGACTGGCCGGCGCCGGCAGCTTGCTCCCGGCGGCTTTTTTTCCGCCAGATACTTGTCCCCAGCACACCAAAAGTAATCAGGGCGGGGATTAGCCATGCCGGCAGAACCCCATGAATAACAGGACCTATTTGATGATCGCTGATCATCATCTCCCCGGCTGTCCAGGCAATCAAAGCGGCACCGGCATAAACAACCAGGGGGTACTTATCCATAATTTTAATAATCAGCTGGCTGCCGAAAATAATAAGCGGGATACTGAGCGCCAGCCCCAGACCCAGCAAAATAAAATCGCCTTTGGCCACAGCCGCAATAGCCAGGGTATTGTCAAGGCTCATTACCAGATCGGCAACAATAATTGTTTTGATTGCCGCGATAAAGGAACCGCCGGCCTCGACATTCTCCTCACATTTATCCTCGAGCAGCAGTTTCGCTGCAATCCAGATAAGGAGTACGCCGCCGATAAACTGCACATAGGGTATTTGCAAGAGTACAACCGCTACAAGTGTCAAAATAACCCGCAGCCCTATTGCCCCCGCGCTACCCCACAGGACGGCCATCTTTTGCTGCTTTGGGGGCAAACAACGGCTGGCCATGGCAATGACCACTGCATTGTCGCCGCTAAGCACGATGTTCACCATCATGATGCTAGCCAGCGCTAACAAAAACTCCATTTACTGCACTCCTCTATTGTAAATTTTGATTACTGATTCAATGGCAGCAGTGCCTGCCCTCACGCCCACCTCCCCATATCAAATTTAGTAGCAGATATTAAAGGTGTGGATAAAATTTATTTTATCAAGGGTTTACTAAATGTGCAAGCCCCTCACCGGCAAAATATTGTATACATCCCTGGAAAATATAGCTCGCGGCTCGCAGGCGACATCACCTGCCGCAACAGGCTGGGCAAAAGCCTTGACATAAGCCGGCGAAGCTTATGGTTTTAAGCCCGCATAAGCCGACCTTTAGACAAGAAAAAAGCAGAAAAAAGATTTTTTCCGCTTTCTGCTTAGGCTATTATTCACATAATTGGTTCAGTTTTATTATTACCTGCTATTAAATGCAAATCATATTACCACTTTTTTTCATCCATTATATACTTACTTTTATCTCCTGAGCGTGCTACTTATACTGCCCGCAAAGCTGCGGTGCCTATCCGCTCAGACGTTGCCATATTCATTCCGGGCTTCATTAAATTCCAGGCCGGCAGTAAGCTGAACGCTTACACTGTCAAACTCGCCGGCGGTCATAATGCCCGCCGCGGCCAGAGCAGCTTTTAAATCGTCTGCACTTAATTGGCTCCATTGCGCATACTGCTGGCTGTCGATTAAAAAATTGCTGATCAAATATGCCAGTATCATTCCTGTCATTTTCATCCTCCTTCGCCCTGGCGGCAAGCCGCCGGACAATCTGTTCTCAACATTAGTACCTTGACAGCCCTAATCCAGTGAATACTGACGGTCTATTTTCCGCAACCCATCGTTGTCGTCAGTCGGCATACGTCCGGTATGCCTCCCTCCTCCGCCTTGGTTTGCGAAAAATAGCCTCGCCATTATTCTACCGTTTTAGAGCTGTCAAGGTACTCTGGTTCTCCTTCCCTGAGTTTTGTGCTATAGTTTCAGTATATCCAAGTCGGTATAATACTTGCCCGGCAAATAACATTCTGCGAGGTATATTTTCATGGAATCGATTGCGATCCCCATCGGGAATAACACGTTAACCGGCATAATCCACCGGTCCGCCCGTCCCTCAGCCGCAACGCTGATTATTTCGCATGGTTTCCGCGGCACTAAAGATGGCGGGGGCCGGGCTGTGCGGCTTGCCGAAACGCTGGCCGCCGCCGGCCTGCACGTACTCCGGTACGACTTTACTCCGCTCCGGAGCTTAACCTGCCAAATCTCGGAACTGGCTGCGGTTATTGAATATTCACGCCAGGCCGTCAGCGAAAAAACGATATTGCTGGGCCGCAGCATGGGCGGCAGCGCCTCCCTGGCCGCAGCTGCAGCTGATCAGAGGATAGCAGGCCTTATCCTCTGGTCAACCCCCTGTGACCTGGCAGCCACTTTTCAGCTGGCCTTAGGTGCTCACTATAATCAGTTGTTAACCGCAGACAGCCTCAGCTTAACAGATGAATACGGCAGCCTGTTGCTGACAGCTGATTTTATCCGCGATTTTCACAATCACGATCTGCCGGCTGCGGCCCAACGCCTTACCCGCACGCCTTTGCTTATACTCCACGGAACGGCCGACACAATTGTGCCTGTCAGCCAGGCTTATACCATTTATAAACTGGCATCAGGCCCCAAAGAACTGCAATTGTACAAAGATGGTGACCACCATTTATCAGGTCACAGCACCCAGGCCGGTGCAGCCATTCTGGCCTGGCTGAAAAAAGCGGCCTTGCTCTAGCTTGGTGCCGCAGTGAATAAACTTACTATTTTTTGCACAAAAAAAGAGGCTCCGGCAATGTTCTGGAGTCTCTTTCTGGCTTTTTCTTATTTTGGGTATCGGTCTGCACACATCGGCCTGTATTACCGGCAAATGCCTGCCCCCTGCCGCCGGCGTTCCGCCGGACTGAGCAAGGCCTCCTGCTGCCGGCGGATTTTACGTTCCCAGTCGCAGACCGGCTCGGGCCGGAAGTGATGCACCACCAGCTCCGGTCTCACTGCATAGATAATCCGTTTGACTGCCGGCACCCTAAATGGCCGGTGCTCATCGATGCGCACCAAATGGGCCTGCAAATCCGCCTTGCCTGCAGCGCTCCCGTTTCCCTGCTTTTGTTTGCGCTGCACATACTCCCCGGAAAGGGAGCAGTTCAAGTGCAAACCGCGCATATGCCGCCCGTACGGGCCGAGCTTGCGCAACACCGCCAGGATATAATCGACACTTTCGACCTCAGTCTTTAACTGCTGGTTGGTGTTCATCACCTGCCCTGTATTCAGCATAAAACCTATATTAGGACGTTTCACTCCGTGGATCAGTCTGGCTGCCATCTTTTTATCCAGCAGCCGCAAACCCGGCCAGCACTGGTTTGCAAACAACAGCGCCATATCCTCCGGTATCCAGGCCAGCAATTCATTAACGACTTCAAGCGCCGCGCTGACCACTTCTGCGTCGGTGGTGCCAAACTGCCAGGTATAGGTTTCCCAGGGCTTAACCTCACTGACAGGAAAAACCAGATAGCCGGCGCCTGCAGCCCGGGCGGCGCCAATCTTCTGCCGGTGGCCTTCGAGCCATTCATCCCGGTCCAAAGTGCCATAGCGTGCTTTTATTCCGGCTTCGCTGCCGAACTGGCGCAGAAGTGCCTGTCGGTCCTGCCGCCAGAAATCCAGCCATGAATCGCCCAGGTTAAGCTGGGCGCCGCAGATCCATCGCGCTGGTAAAACCGCAAGCTCCCCTGGACTGCCCAGCTCAACTTCAATGCCGTCAAGGTGGCGGCGCGCCAGCAAGGGCTCCAGCCAGTCGTAATTGGCCGGTCTGCTTTCCTGTTTGTTTGGGCAGTCAGCCAGGCTGATTAACTGCCGCATGGACATCTTCCCCTTTCGCCGGGTTATTGTTCGCGATTTCTAAAGATTACCTCAGAAGCCGGCGGTCAGCAGCATCTGCCCAGGAACCGCCTTTCCCCATAATATGCCAAACAAGGGAAGCCTGTAAATACCTCATTTGCGGTATGGAGACAACACTTTGGCTGACGCTGATACTAGCACTGCGCCTGCATAGGTATACAGAGCAAAAACGGCTACCGCTCCCCCATCGATAGCCGTCTGTTTTCCCTGCTTCTGCTAAGCCAGTGCTTGCAGCTGATTTATTGCCGGCAAATCAATAAGTCGGTTGGCAATCTTTGCTGCCAGAGCCTGGTTGTGGGTAATCGCAATCAGCCCCATCTGCCGCTCTTTAATTACCTTGAGCACCAAATGCCAGATTTGCGCCTGGGTAATCACATCCAGCATTGTGCTCATCTCATCGGCAATAAGCAGCCGGGTCTCAGGCCCCAAAGCCCGCACAACGCAAAAACGCTGCAGCTCGCCGCCGGACAGCTCGTTCGGCCAGCGCCCCAGCCATTCGGGTTTAATTCCCATAGCAGCAAGGATTGCCTGATCCGGTGCCCAGCCTTCATTGAGGGATTCGGCCATTTTCCAGCGGGGATTAACGGCTTTCTCCGGATGCTGATATACCAGTTGCACCGGACAATAGCCGGTTGCCGGCAGCGGCTTTCCCTGCCAGAGGACTTCCCCCTGGGTTGGCTGCAGGTAGCCGGAAATTATTTTGGACAGCGTGCTTTTCCCATAACCGCTGGGTCCCACCAAAGCGACCCGCTCACCGGCTTCCACACGAAAACTGACATTTTTGAGAATCCAGGGTCCGTTGCGGTAACGAAAACTAATATGGTTTACTTCAAGCGCCATGATTGCACCTCACAATCCCGCCCCGCAGCTTGCGCATAGGAATTTTTTCCTCGCAGGCTTTCCCTTTATGCGGGCAGCGCGGCCCAAACAGGCAGCCTGACGGAAGATTCTTCGGATAGGGCTGGAAGCCCGCAATGGGATGAAAACCGTTTTGGGGCAAAGCCTGAAACAGAGCCTTGGTATAGGGGTGCCGCAGGGCTTCACCGTTACCGCTAAAGTCAGAGGCCTTAGCCACCTCCACCGTTGTGCCGGCATAAAACACGGCAACCCTGTCGGCAATATGAAAAGCCAGGTCGATATCATGGGTGATCAAAATAACCCCTTTGCCCTGATCCGCAAATTCCCGGAAATTTTTAAGGGTTTCCAGGGCAATGGCGAGGTCGAGCCCCGGGGTCGGCTCGTCGGCAATAATCAGTTCCGCATCGGCCACCACAGCAGTAGACACCAGTACTCTCCGGGCCATGCCGCCGGACAGTTGAAACGGATACAGCCTGTCCACCTCAGGCCCGAGGCCATACCGCGCAAAGGCGGCCCGCTGAGCCGAGGCTGCGCCGTGCGGCCCCCGTACCTGCTCGCCGACCCGCATCAGTGGATCAAGGTAGGCGATCGACTGCGGCACCAGCGCGATTTTGCTGCCCCGCAGCTCGGCCTGCCTTTTTCCGGTCACAAGCTCGCCGTCATAAGCAATGCGGCCTGTGACTATGGAGTTTTCCGGCAGCAACCCAAGCACAGCATGGGCCAGCAAGCTTTTACCGGAACCGCTGGACCCGGCTATAGCCAGCATTTCCCCCCGGTGCACCTGAATACTCAGATCGGAAATTACCTGCAATTCCTGCTGCTCAAAAGCGGCATCATACATGCGGAAAGCAACAGACAGCTCGGCCACGTCAAGCAGCAAGTCGCCATTTTTATGTTGTGTCATTCTTACTGCCTCCTATTCATGCGCACTAAAAGGGTCAATCAGCATCTTCAGGTAGTCGCCAATTGTATCAAATAAGATAACGATCAACAGCAAGGCCAGACCGGGGAAAAAAGCCAGCCACCACATACCTGTCGCCAGATGTTTCATTGATTCCGCGAGGATAATGCCTATTGCCGGCATATCCAAAGGCAGCCCATACCCGAGAAAGGTAATCCCTGCTTCATGCAGAATAGCGTGAGGGAAAAGCAGAATTAACCCCACCACATATTGAGGAAAAACATGCGGCACAATGTGATCTTTGGCAATTGACCATTTGCTTTTGCCGAATTTCCGGGCAACCTGCACATAGTGAGCCGACCGGATCTGCATAACCTCGGCCCGTACCACCCTGGTTAAGTTTGGCCAGTGGGTTACTGCAACCCCAATAATAACGCCCTGGACACCGCCGCCAAGCATAATCGAAATCAGAATGAGCAGTATGAGGTGAGGCACTCCCATGCACAGGTCGATCAGCCAGTTAATAAATTGATCGGTTTTACCGCCAAAGGTAGCCGAAAGCACCCCCAGCACCAGGGCGATAATCGAGCTGATAAAAGCCGCTAACAAGCCGATCAGGATGCTGGTCGAAAGCCCTTTGACAGTCCGGTAGAACATATCCCGGCCTAAATAATCGGTGCCAAAAACATGCTCGGCCGAAGGGGCCAGACGCTTGGCGGAATAATCGGGGCCATAAGCAAGAGGGTCTATAAAAACGCCGGCAACCGTAACGGCCGTCAGCAAAAGCAGGGCGCCCGCCACGACCAGCGCCATCCGGGTTCTTTTATTGAGACACACGCTCCGGGGCTGAATCAGCACCGTAGACTCCCTAGCCATTTGTACCTCCTTCCCGGATTTGCGGGTCGACAATTCCATAGATTATATTGGCCATAAAGTTGCCGGCAAAAACAAATACCGCGCTAAATACAGCCACGCCCAGCAGCAGCGGCATATCGCCCTTGATACCGGCAGTCGTCGCCGCATTGCCCAGTCCCGGATAGGAAAATACCTTTTCTGCCAGGACAGAGCCGCCAAAAAGCTCGCTAAAAGAGGCAAACTGCAGCGTAATCGCCGGCAGCAGGATGTTGCGGATGCCGTGCCTGCCCACACTCCCCCACTGTTTTTCCCCCCTGGCCCTGGCAAATAGCACGTACTCGCTCTTCATTACATCGATAATCTTTTGCCTGGTATGCAGGGCAATGGGGGCTACCCCAGTAATGCTGAGCGTAAATGCCGGCAGGATTAAGTGGTACAGCCTGTCACCCAAGGTCACCGCGCTGGCGACTTTGCCGATAGGTGCGGCCAGCCCCAGCGGGAACCACTGCAGCTCGATCGCAAAGATCATTAAAATTAGCAGCCCCAGCCAGAAAACCGGCGTAGCGGTCAGGGTCAGGCAGAATGTTTTAATGACCCGGTCCAGCAAGCTGCCCCGGCGAACGCCGGCAACGACGCCAAGAATAAAACCGCTAATCCCGGAAAACACCCAGGCCAGCCCCATCAATGCCAGCGAGGCCTGAAACCGTTCGCCGATTATCTGGGCCACCGGCTGCCGGTAGGTGATTGACATGCCCATATCCCCTTCGAACAGATGCCTGACCCAGAGGAGGTAACGCTCTGCCGGCGACTTATCCAGCCCCCAGTAAACAATAATATTATTGCGTTGCTCCTCGGAGACACTTAGCTCGCCAATATAGGCATCAACAGGGTCAATCGGCGATAAAGCAAGCAGGATAAAACTAACCATACTAATCGCTATCAGCAGGGTAGACATCCGGAAAAAGGCCGCCCCCCAGTATGTTAAGGTGCCCTTACTCATCAGGTTCCTCCTTTTGCTCAGTCTGGGGCCGCTCTATTGCCACGACCATTCACTAAGGTTTTCCACTACGGGAATTCCCTGACTCCTTACATGCACCCTTTGCTGGCCGATATCCAGACCGTCTTTGACAAAGTAGGTAAGACGGCTATTGGCAATCCACAGATAGGGATAATCCTCTTTCATGCCTGTATTGCCGTCCCACTGGGCCAAACGCCAGTACTCGGCCGCTTGGTCCGCGCTGGTGGCAGCCAGTGCTTTGTCAATATACGCATCAACCTGAGGGTTGGCATAGGAGGAAGGATTGCCGATCACGCCCTTCCCCATTTGTGAGGAATGATAGTAGCGGTAAACGTCCATCGGATTATGGCTGCCGAATACCCAGCAGGTCGGTGTCGCCTGGGCAAGCCGGCATTCATTCCAGGGAGCGGCTTTGGGAATAATATTGATGCCAAGTTTTTTAGCTTCCGCGGCCACCGCAACCACCGTATTATACCTTTGCAGATCATTACTCCGCCCTGTAACCACAAATTCGGCCTTAAGCCCGTTTTTCTCCCTGATCCCGTCACCGTCAGTATCAATCCAGCCGGCAGCGGCAAGGATTTTTTCGGCTTCTTCCACCCGGTTATCAGCAAACGCAGCCTGCCCATTCCCCCAGGGGAGGGCTGTTGACCAGCCGTACGCCGGATCACCGATGCCATTAAATGCGTTTTGCACAATTACCTTCCGGTCGATACCAATGTTTAACGCCTTGCGAATAGCTAAGTCACTGGTAACATGATTCCCGATTACCTTTCCGTCCGCGGTCTTCGTTTCCGGCACCATCGGCAAATTGATCACCAGTCCGGATACGGTCTCCAGCTCGGCCAGCTTCATACCCGGCACTTGGGTTTTGGCGAATTCTGTTTCTACCAGGACGAGATCTAACTGTCCCGACTTCGCAGCGGCCAGTGCGGCCTCTTCATCCATTTTTAATATTGTTACTTTCTGCAAAACCGGCTTTTTTCCGTAGTAATGCTCATTGGGCACTAAAATCAGCTGTTGGTCCTTCTGAAATTGGGCCACTTTCCAGGGGCCGGAACCAACCGGGTTATCCGCGTATTTTTCATTATAGGCATGCTGGGGCACAATGCCGATAGTCGCGGTTGTTGACGTAAATACCGACCAGGGTTTGTTAAGGGTGAAACGAACCGTATAATCATCCACTGCCGCCGCCTCTTCCAGCATGGTCAGATCGGCGGGGGAGCCGCTGGCTTTGGCTTTCAGGTAAGCAAAAACCACATCCTTGGCCGTCAGCGGCCGGCCATCGGCAAATTTTACATCCTTGCGCAAGTGATAGGTATAGCTCAGGCCATCGGGGCTTACCTCGTAAGCTGTTGCCAAATCAGCCTCCAACTCGCTTTTTACATTATACTTCAACAGGGCGCTGTGAAAAATATCCGGTGCCCAAACACCATAACCGGCAACCGGGTCATAGCCTCCGGCTGTCATATTTACGCCCACCGAAATGACCACTTCATCCTTCTTTACTGCTCCTGTTGGTTTTGAGGATGAGCACCCTGTCGCAACTACCAGAACAAGAATAAGTAATAGGCCAATAATTTTTTTCATTCCGACTCCCCTTTTAACTAAATTGTTATTGCTAACCGCCGTTTGCCGCCTTTGCTGTTTGTATCCCGCCTCGGGTGGCAATCCCTGCGGGAATTTCACCTCTTCAAGACAGCAAAAAAGCCCTTCCGGAGTAAGGAAGGGCAGGATATCAGAAGCTGTAACAGGACGAAAAAACAGATCAATGCGCCAGCATAATCCCCTCCCTATCGCTCGTAGGTAAACGGTGATTGTTAAACAGGCAGTTCTCCTGGCTCTGGATCATAACCCCTTCGCGCCTTCCCAAAGCATATGCCTCAGTGACCTTCTTGCGAAGCTGTTCCCCATTACAGTGGCGGGACCGCGCCGGCTTTACACCGGTCTTCCCTATTAAGCCCTTACGGGCACCTATTTCATAACCTATTCAATTATTAACAACCTGCACAATGTGCTATCATGCCAAGAATAGCACTTTCTGTCACAGCTTGTCAATTATTTTTACGGCTACCAGGCTGCAAGGTGCGCTCAGCCTATAGCATTACTTACACCACGATTGCGTCTGTAAAAAGCATTTTGAAGTGCTTAAAAATAGTAGGCTATGTATTTTAAGGCATTAGCGAGATATTTCCACAAGTTTTCTTAACCCAGCATATATTTGACAATTGATCGCACATGAATTTGGGCTGTGTTCAAAATTTCTATAGGCAAGTCGCCGGCATGAACCATCAGCGGGAGTTCCGTACAGCCTAAAACAAGTCCGTTGGCCTGATGTTTCGTTATAAGTTTTTCTGCAATTTCCAACAGTTTTTTCTTATCCTCAGGCACGACGATTCCTTCTTCCAGTTTAGGAAAAATAATATTATGGATAGCCTCCTTTTCCTGTTCATTGGGAACAAATGCCTGCAGCCCATATTGGGGCAATTTTTCGGTATAAAGACCATTGGTCATGGTGAATTTTGTCCCCATTACAATGAGCCGGGTACATCCCTTTTCCTTAACATATTGACAGGTTGCCTCCACAATGCTGATCAGAGGCAGGGAGGACTGAGCCTGCAGCCGGTCAAAAACAATATGCGGTGTGTTTGACGCTATCGCAACAAAGTCGGCGCCCGCATTTTTCACATTTTTTACTGCTGCCAGCAGCATGGCAATCAACCCATCCCAATTCTCCGCAGCAACATAGCCCAGCATTTCTGTCATATTTATGCTGTCGATTACAAGGCCCGGATAGTTTCCGTCCTGTTTTGCGGCACGGTACCCTTCAATAATACCGCTATAATAGTCTAGCGTCGATGCCGGGCCGATTCCGCCAATAATCCCAACCTTTTTCATGCGCCTCGCCTGCCTCCTTAATTTTTAATCCTGTCTGGATTAGCAAAAATCACAACTAAGGGTTAACCCTATAGCTGACAAATACTTCCTGTGCTTTATTTAAATTTTAAAATAGCAAACCTGTTTCTATTTGTCAATCCTTACTTATATACTCAAGTGCCATATCTGTCATACCCCTGACAGGCCGCTGCGGCTTTGCTAGAACGATTATTAAGGATTCCATTGGGAGCCTGTACATAAAAAAACAGCTATCAGTTAGTAACTGATAGCTGTTTTTGTTAATATATGGCGGAGTGGCAGGGATTTGAACCCTGGCAGGCCTCACGACCTCTAACGATTTAGCAAACCGTCCTCTTCAGCCACTTGAGTACCACTCCGTATCTCGTACTTAACAGTTTGATTATAGCAAAAGCCTAATAGTAAGTCAATTATATAGATGTTCCTCACTACCGCTCGGAACTAAGCGATTCGCACAAGTTTCCGCGTCGCTCACGCTCCTAAAAACCCGACTCTCTGCTTATGGCGGAGGGGGTGGGATTCGAACCCACGGTCCCTTGCGGGATCACTGGTTTTCAAGACCAGCTCCATAAACCGCTCGGACACCCCTCCGTATCCGACACATTTAATATTATAACAAACGGCAATCTGCCTTGTCAACAAAACAGGCGCAGGTAAAATTTCTCTGTTAATTATGTTCTGCCCGGCAGGCAGTTTCCAGTTCCCGGACGATTTGCGGCAAATCCCGCAGCAGCTCAGCCAGTTCTTCTTCAGTCAGTTTTATATCTGTCAAGGCATCCTCCATTTTCTCCCCCCCTTTCCTGTCAGTCCTTGCGGTCACACTCAGCCTGTCCGTTTAATACATTAATACATAGAACCGGGAGTTTAGTAACATTCTATCATATAGAGATCTGACCCTATGCTAAGAAACGGTAAAAATCAGATTAATTTTTCATAAAAAGGTTGACTAATACCGTAAACAGAATTATATTCTTTATAGAGTTATCGAAAGATAATCAGTACAAATGTAAAAGTAGGTGAGATAGATGGATATAGACCGACCTGGCGGGCCGATTCTGACGATTTTAATTAAATACAGGGGAATATTCCATTTTTTTTCGCCGATGTTTGTCTGAGCGTACAGGATCATACTGTTTGCTAGCTCCTGCCCGTTGGCAACTCAGCCGAAAATTGTATTCCCCTCACTTAAGAAAGGGGGAGCAATCATGCTAAAAATTTATCGCAGTAACTGTACGCGTCTATTTGAATTAACACTGCAGACACTGGAAAAAGGTGCCTGGCTCAAACTCATAAATCCGACCCCGGAAGAACTTGAGCAAGTGGCGGCTGCTACCGGCAGCCCGCTGGATTTTCTTAAAGCGGCTTTGGATGAGGAAGAACGTTCCCGGATTGAGCTTGATGAAGATTCGATGCTGGTCATTACCAATATTCCTGTGACCCGTGGTCATGACAGTTACGACGCTCTGCCATTAGGCATTGTTCTGACACCTGAATTTATTATTACTGTCTGTCTGGAAGCCAATGATGTGCTGGCAGATTTTAATCCGGAAAATGCCCGGGCATTCAGTACTTTTAAAAAAACCCGTTTCCTTTTTCAAATTTTATACAAATCGGCGGCTTTATATCTCAAATACCTGAAACAGATTAACCGCCGTACCGATGAAATTGAGCGCTATTTACGGCGTTCGATGCAAAACAAGGAAATATTTCAGCTGCTGGAACTGCAAAAGGGCTTAACCTATTTTGCCGCCTCCTTGCGGTCTAACGGCATTGTTTTGGAAAAACTGCTCAGACTTCGTTCCACCAGTCAGGTGCAGCATCTTATTAAGATCTATGAAGAGGACGAGGATCTGTTGGAAGATGTTATTATCGAAAACAAGCAGGCCATTGAGATGGTTGAGATGTACAGCCGTATTATGAGTGGCATGATGGACACCTTTACCTCCATCATTTCCAACAACCTGAACCGCGTTATGAAATTCCTGGCTTCTATGACCATTATCCTGGCAATCCCCACCATGGTGGCCAGTTTTATGGGCATGAATGTCGATATACCGCTGGGCGAGAGCCCGGGTGGCTTTTCATTTACACTGCTGTTTGCCGGAGCAGTCACCGCCTTAAGTGCTTTTGGCCTATGGCGAAAAGATATGTTTTAATTAGACCATGCAGGTAAAGACCGGGGGAAAACCTCCGGTCTTTTTTATCCTGATAGACAGTCATGCCGTACAACGGCACCATCAAAGAATGAAAAATGCTATTTTTCAAGGTAGAAAGGTTAGTTTTCCCTGGATAAAGGCAACATCGGCTTGCGCTGTCGCTAAGGCTCGGCGCAAGCCGTGTTTTCTGTATGCCACAGGGGACCTACTGGATATTTTTGCTGATCGGCGGGCAGAGGGCAGGAAATCAGTGCTGCTACGCGAAATACTAAAATCATGAAAAATTGGAGAGGACTGGTTATCTGTGTCAACAAAGAATCCCTTCGCCTTAGTACTTATTCTTTTGACAGCAACTATACATAGGCCTCTAAACCCCTGACCAGAAAACTGGAGAAAGTAAGTGCTATTCAGCCGAATAGCACCGGCATCACCAGAACGGCATTCAGTCTGTCATGAAATACTAATCCAGAGGAGGATATCCCATGTTTAAAAGAACGTTAATCTGCTTCACACTCTGCGCACTGCTTATTGCCGGCTTACCGCTAGCAGCCGGGGCGGCAACCGCAAGTACATCGGTCCCCGCCATTGATCAGCTGGGAGTCAGCGGTTCCATCAACTGGGCTGAAGGTTTTGTTGAGGCGACCGGCACCGGCGTACCTTCGAGTATCGCCAAGTCCCCGGCCCAAGCCCGCCTGATGGCCAGGCGCGCAGCCATTGTCGATGCCCAGCGCAACCTGCTGGAAAGTATCGAGGGGGTAAGGATCACAGCCAAAACTACGGTGCAAAACTTAGAAACAACCGATGATACGATAAGGACCCAGGTGACCGGCATTGTCAAAGGAGCGAAAATCGTCAATGAACAACAATTGCTTGACGGCACCTACCAGGTAACGCTGCGTATTAATCTCTATGGCAGCGGCAGCCTGGCCGAGGTTATTGTCGATGCTACCAAACCGGTTACCCCCGTCCCCCTGCCGTCACCCTCTCCCTCCTACGCCCCGGTTGCCTTGCCGGTATATACGGGCTTAGTTATCGACGTAAGCGGTCTGTCGCTGGAACGGGCGATGTCCCCGGTAATCTTTGATGACAACGGCCGCGCCGTCTACGGCCACACCAATATTATTCCTGAATATATCGTGTCGCAGGGGATGGTCGATTACATGTGCACGCCGGAAGATATCCGCGCCGTTGAGCTGGGCCAGTCCCGCGCCGGTACCGTCCCCATTACGGTCAAAGCCATTGGCCTTCGCGATCATAATGTAAATATCATTATTAGCCAGGCTGACGCGGACCGGATACTGGCCGCGAACGCCCAGAGCAACTTCCTCCAGAAAGCAATGGTTTGTGTACGGCAGTAATGGTAAAAAGGGTTGTGCGGAATTCATGCGCACAACCCTTTTTTTGCCTGTTAGCCCCGGGCCGTTACACTGACTGCCTGGCCTAAGCCAAAGGCATACAGGATCTGCTCCTTTACCGGGCGCCCAAAGATCCGTTCCACAGCGGTGCTGTACATGCTGAGCTGCACGGCATATTTAGCGGCCAGCTCGTCCGGTGCCGCCACCCGGTCAGTCTTGTAATCAACAAGTACCAGGCCGTCATCCTCAGCAAACAGGCAGTCAATCACCCCTTGTACAAAAATCTGCTCACCGCAGCCATTTAATTCAGGAAAAAATTTTTCCGCCGGCAGCATCAGGCTAAAAGGCAGTTCACGCCACACCTGCGGCGACTGTAGGAGCCGCTGGCCCAAACCGGAGGCAAAGAAAGCGGCGATCCCGGCGGTATCAACTGCCTGAGCCTGGCCGGGCAGCAAAATCTGGCAATCCTCCAGCTGCCGGACCTGGGCAGCAATGGCAGCTGCCGTACATGGCCCCGCCAGGGAAACATGCTGCATGACGGTGTGCATCATAACCCCGTATTCCACGGCAGTCAGGCCTGACGCAGCCTGAAGAAACCGCGGGCGGGTATGAACCTCTGCCGGCAGAAACAGCTGCTCGGCTTCGTTTTCCTCCAGCTCAACCAATTCCAGCCGCCGCTTGATTTCAGATACAGCCAGCTTGGCCGGTCTGCCGGCAGCGGCGGCACAACCGTACTCCCAGTTGAGGATCTTATCAACCCAGCCGGTGCCATCCCCACCGGCAACCGGAGCTAATTGGCGAACCGCCGCCAACAGTACGTCATCGGCCGCAGCCGACTGCGCCGGCTGTTTGATATCACCAGGCCGGAAAATTTTCACTTCCCACCAGGCTGGGTGCCGGGCCAGTTCATTCGCCGGTGCTTCAGGGCAGCCGGCATACTCTCTGATCGCCGCACCGTCGGCATGCCGGGCTACAGCCATCCCAATCCACTCCAGATAGCTTTTGGCCTTGATGACCTGGCTGGCCGGGAGGGTAATCGCCGGTTCGCCCACATTCCGGCACCAGGCAGCGCATTTCTGCGCAAGCTTCCTGGCCGAGCCGACCAGGATCAGCTTTTCCCGGGCCCGCGTCAGGGCAACATAAAGAATTCTCAGCTCTTCGGCTTTTGTCTCCAGCTCAAGCTTATGCTGAATCCCCCAGCGAGCCGGTGTCGGATAGCGGAACCGAAGCTCCGGCAGTGTGACATACGGGCCAACGCCCAGTTCTTTGTGACACAATACCAGGGCTGTCGTATCCTGCAGATTAATACTTTTGCCAGCATCGGCGACAATGACCACCGGGAACTCAAGCCCTTTGCTCTTATGGATACTCATGACCCGGACAACATCTTCGCTCTCCCCCAGGGCCCGCGCCACGGATAAGTCAGACTTCTTTTCCTTTAATCGCTCAATAAACCGCAGAAAACGGAACAAGCCGCGAAAATTAGTTGTTTCATACTGGCGGGCGCGGTCATAAAGAGCCCGCAGATTGGCCTGGCGCAGCCCCCCGCCAGGCATGCCGCCCACATAATCATAGTAACCGGTATCACGGAAAATACTCCAGATTAAGTCGGCAACCCCTTTGCGCCGGGCCAGGCTGCGCCAGGCAGTTATTCGTTCGGTTAGCAGTATTACCTTGTCGGAGGCTGCACCGGCAGTACCGGCAGCTACCACCGCATCCCAGAGGCTGCCTTCAGGCTTGATCAGACGCAGCCCGGCCAGCTCCGCCCCGGTCAGACCGGCCAGCGGCGATCTCAGCACTGCCGCCAGGGGAATATCCTGGTGCGGATTATCAATAACCTGCAGCAGGGCCAGCATAATGGTAATCTCGGTCTCGGCAAAATAACCGGCCGCAAGCTCGGCATAACAGGGAATGCCGTTTTGCCGCAGGATATCCTGCAAAATCTGGGCCTTACCCTGAACAGAGCGCAACAAAATGACAATATCCCGGTAACATAGCGGCCGGTAACCGCCACTGTGTTTATCAAATACGTGGCAGCCGCTGGTCAGCAGTTGCTGGATACGGCCGGCAATCAGTACTGCCTCCTGCTCAAAAGACCCCAGTTCCTCCTCCGCCAGCAGGCTCGCGGCAGCCTCAGGCCCGCCTTCCTCCTCCGGTCCCGGGCCGCCGTCGTTTGCCTGCGAGTCCTCATCATCAGCACCGTCACTGTCAATTATGATAAATTCGGCCGGGCCTAGCAAACAAGGCAGGTCTGTCGCCGGATATTCCGGGCCGGGATTAAGCTGCTCTGCCGGACCGTAATCAAGCTCAGCCGTCCGCCTCGTCATCAACTGACAAAACAAAAAGTTGGCGGCATGCAGCACACCGGCCCGGCTGCGGAAGTTCCGGCTGAGGTCAATGCGCCGGCAGCCAGCCTCCCCGCCGCTTTGATAGCGGTGGTACTTATCCATAAACAGCTCCGGTTCGGCCAGCCGGAAGCGGTAAATACTCTGCTTGACATCCCCCACCATAAAGAGATTGGGGCGCTCATCACTGGCAACAAGGCGGATAATTTCTTCCTGTACCTTATTGGTATCCTGATACTCGTCAACCATGATCTCACTAAATCTGGCTCTCAGGCCTTTCGCCACAGCCGACGGGATGCAGGCCTCCGGTCCGGCGTCCCGATCGCGCAGCACCGCCAGGCACAGGTGTTCCAGATCATTAAAGTCAACTACGCCTTTGCCCCGTTTGGCGGCTGTATAGCCGGCGGCAAACCGGCTAACCAGCTTGACCAGGGCTGCAACCAGCGGGGCAACCTGGCGCAAATCGTCGCTAAGCTCGCTGCCGCTGCGCTCAAAATAGGCAGCCTTGGCATCAGTCACCCGCTTTTTCGCCTTGTTGCGCTGACTTTGAAAATAATCCTTAACCGCTCTGGGCACATCCTTTCCCACCGGCGCAATCCGCGGAAAGCTGAGCGCCGCCATAGCCGGCGCCAGCTCCGACCAGGACTTGCCGGCAGCGAGCAGAAGGTTGTCAATAATAAGAATATCTTCCGCGAAGGTGGCCGCATAAGCGGCCGGGTTGCCCGGCTGTGCCGCCTGGGCCATAAGCGCCGTCAGCAACTGCCGGGCCTCCTCCCAGTCCAGCATCAGTTTGTCCCGCACCAAAGCCGACCAGGGAGTAGCATCAAAATCAGTTTCCGGCGGCAGGGCAAACGCAGCCGGCAATCCGGCCAGCCAGTATTCCGGCCAGGGATGGCTCTGCGAAAAATTGTACAGCCTGAGCACAAGCCCGGCCAGCGAGTTGTCGCCATCTTCATCGCCATAATGCTCAATCAGTTCTAAAAACCCAGGCTCAGCCTGCGTATATCCCTCCTCAAACACCGCCTCAAGCACATCACTTTTGATTAACGTAACCTCAGTCTCGTTTGCGATCCGAAAATTAGGTTCGATATCCAGCAGGTAAAAATACTGGCGGACAAGACTCTGGCAAAAGGCATGCAGGGTAGAAATACTGGCCGAGTTCAGCAATACCAGCTGCCGTTCCAGATGGCGCTTCAGTTCGGGATCTGTTAAGCCCGGATCGGCGATTGCGGCCCCTAAGGCTTCGCCCACCCGGCCGCGCATCTCACTGGCGGCAGCATTGGTAAAGGTAACAACAAGTAAACGATCCACACTCAACCGTTCGTCCGGATCGATAATGCGCCGGATAATCCGCTCGACCAGCACCCAGGTCTTGCCTGATCCGGCCGCGGCGGCAACTAACAGGTTGTGATCGCGTGTTTCAATAGCGGCGAGCTGTTCAGGGGAGCATTGCATCACTTTGGCCTCCTTGCCGCTGGCGCAGTTCGTTCATGATGGTCTGATCATCCAGCTGCGGCAGCAGCAGATAGTCATTTTCCGGCAAATTTCTGTCAAACTGGCAGACCGGCCGGAAGGCACAATAACCGCACGGGGTCGTTTTTGCCAGGCGGTAGGGCCTTATCGCCGTTTCCCCGGCCAGAATCGCCGCTGCCACAGCCACCAGTTCCTGCTCAACATGAGCCAGTAACAGGGTAAATTCCTCCCCGGTCTTGAGTTTGTCCAGGCAGCTTTCATAGAAACCGTTCTTGCCTACAGCAATCTTAAAAAACTCGGACCAGCCATTTAAGGACTCATCCAGCAGTCCGGCCAGGTTGACATCAGCCAGCAGCCAGCCCGGCATTTTGAGTTTGCCGTTGATCTCTTTTTCAATTTGCTCGGTGCTTTTCAGCGTTGCGCCTGACACCACCGGATTCTTCAAAAAATAATACAGAACCCCGGCCGGCAGACAGGCGTTGGCGCCCGGTCTCCTGCTGACGGCCACCAGGAGATAGGTCAAAAGCTGCAGCTTAAGGCCGTAATATACCTCTGCCAGGCTAAGCCAGGCCCCGCCGGATTTATAATCAATGACAAGCGCATAGGGCTGCCCTTCCAGCACGCCTTCGTCCAGCCGGTCAATCTGCCCGGCTACTTCCAACGTTCCGGCCGGCAAGGGAAAGGTCAACGGCGGCAAGGCACCCGGCCCGCGCCCGAAGGACTGTTCCAGCGCCAGCGGCTTAAATTTGCTTACCCGGGCCCAGGCTACCAGCCGGCTGATGGACCGGACAGCCCGCCGGGTCAGCCTTGTGACTAAATGGGCATGCTGTTTGCTGCTCAACAGGATCTCATTTTGCAGTTTAGGCGCCAGCGCGGCCACAATACCGGTGCACAGCTCGCTGATCTGGCTTGGGGTCACATCGCCCCACGCCTGCCTGGTTTCTGCCAGTTTATCGCCAAACGCTTTAATGACAGCATGCAGAAACTGGCCTAGATCAGGGGCTTTAAGCTGATAAACAGCCCGCTCCTTTAACCCCAGGCCATACTGGGCAAAATGCTTAAACGGACAGGCCCGAAAGGCCTCAAACCGGGTGACACTGCCTTGCAGCACGTCATTTTTCAGGTACAGCCGGCCGGGAAGACTGGGCGGCAGCCGCTCGATCTGATTATAATGAAACAGACCACCCAGGGCGGCAGCCAACTGGGGACGCAGACCGGTTTTGGCCAGCGCCCAGTTATAGACCTCCCACCAGGCAGGACTGATCCGGCCTGTCTGCTTGTACAGCCTGAGGGCGCAGGCCAGCGCCGCCAACGCCCGGTCAGCTCTGGCCAGATATTGCGCCTCCTGCCCGGGCGGCGGCTCAACCGGCAAAGTCCGGACTTTATTGCCGGTAATGTCTTTAAGCCTGCGCACAATGGGTGACGGCCCCTGGGCCTTGCCCTCCGTATCGGCCAGGGAATAACTCACCCACAGCCAGCTGCTGGCCCGGGTTAAGGCCGTATAGACCAAGAACTGCTCGGCAAAAGTATCAGCAGCGGCACCGCCGCCAAGCTCCAACCCCAGCTTGGTCAACAAAGCCCGTTCATTGTCAGTCAGGAGTCCTTCCTCCCGCCGCCGGCGCGGCAGCGCGCCGTCGCTTGCCCCCGGCACAAAGGCCGCTTTGATGTGAAGCCGCCTGGTTCGTTCCAGCGCGGCAATCGTTACATAGTCAAGACTGGGTGGAATCAGACTGAGCCGGGTCCCTTCCAGCCCCTCGCCGATAATCGCCGCAAAATCCTCCAGGGTTAACGGCTGCTCCGCAAACGTATCCACAATCTGATCAAGCAGTTCGATCACTTTGGCCCATATTTGCCGGTGTTCACGGGCCTGTTCCAGGTCCCCGGCCTGTTCGGCGGCAGCAGCCCAGGCCGCCAGCGTGTCAGGGACCTGGAGGCCTGTCAACAGCTCATAAACCGCCTGCGCCAGTTCCACTGGCGGCACCCCCTGACGCCCAGCCGGCATCAGCCTGCCGGCAAACTGTATCAACTCGGCCGTACTCTGGCGGCGGATACGATTAATCTGTTCCAGATACGCCTGCTCGGGCTCGCTTAACTCATCGCCGGCCCATTCGTCCTCTGCCAGCGAATAACGGCGGCGAAACGTCCAGGCTTCCGGGTTCGTCCAGCGCGACCCGCGAATGCCAAACTGCAGGCAGTAATTTTCCAAGCTATCAACCTCATCCCGGGTTACGGGCAGTAAATCGGTTTTGAGGCAGCGGAATACCGGTTCATAGCTCCATTTTTCCAGCACAAGCTCAATGGCTGACCGCATAAGCTCAGCCAGGGGATGGTGCACGGCCGGCCGGCTGCCGTCACTGAAAAACGGTATGTCATAATCAGCCAGCACGGTCGACATCAATTCCACATAACTGTCTGTGTCCCGGACCAAAACCGCCATATCCCGCCACCGCAGGCCTTCTTCCCGGCTTAGTCTGATCATTTCACAGGCAATGGCCTCAGCCTCAATCCGCCGGTTAGCGGCCTCCGCCAATACAAAACCGGTACCGTTATCGCCGGCATCCGCTGCCACGGCCTTATACCCGCCAAAAGAATTCCGTTCAATAGCTGCTAACGGCCTTTTGGCAAACCGGTGCGGTCTGGTTAATTCCTGCTGCCAAACAGGCACCTTCAGTTTTGCGGCCATTGTTTTTAATTTTTCATAGGTTTGCCATTGACGGTGAAACAACGCTTCCTCCCGGGTGTTAAAGGGATTGTCCGGCTGATCCAGACAAAGGGTAACGGTAATACTTGCCGCCGCTTGCAGCAAAGCCTCCAGGACCGCATATTCCTGAGGCGTAAACCAGCTGAAGCCGTCAATCCAGACCTCAGCCTGGGCTAAAAGCCCCGAATCGGAAATTTTTTCAGCCAAGAGGTTTAGAACATCCTCGGGGTCGATATACCGTTCGGCCAGAAAATCTTCAAACCCCTGATACAGGAGAGCCACATCGTGAAGCTTGGCGGCAAGCGCCGGACTTTCCATTCGCTCCTGCGCCGCTGCCGCCAGCATGGCCGGGCTGATTTTATAAGCCTTACATTCTTTAACCAGGCCTTCAATAGTTACGGCAAAGCTCTTTTCGGCCGCCGCCCGGGTAAGCAATCTTAGGCTGGCTTTATGCTCCATTAGCAGGCGGCGAAAGACCATCCGCTTGCCGAGTTCGGATATATGGGGTCTGACAGCGCCCCCGGTCTCATTCAGCACCCGGTGGGCCAGCCGGCGAAATCCCAGAACATGGGCACGAACAAACCCGGTAGCAGGGCAGGCAGAGGCCAGGGCCCGCTCGACCTCATAGGTAGCCTGCTCGGGAACAATAAAAATAAGCGGCCGGCCATCAGGCGATTCGGCCAGCCGGGATAAAATATCGTCAAAACACTGCCAGGTCTTGCCATAGCCGGCCCGGCCCAGGATTAGTTTAAGAGTCAAACGCTGTTCCCCCCTAAGCGCTTTACGATAAGCTCGCAAAACCTTGCCGTAAGCTCCGGATCAAACTGACTGCCGGCCTGCAGCCTGAGTTCGGCAAGGGCCGCCTCAGGCGGCAGGGCTTTCCGGTATGGCCTGTCACTGGTCATCGCATCATAGGCATCAACAATGGCTAAAATCCGGCATTCCAGTGGAATCTCCTCGCCTTTCAAGCCAATCGGATAACCATGGCCGTTCCACCATTCATGGTGTTTTAAGATAAAATCGGAAATAGGAATCAGATCGGAAATCGACTGGGCGATCCGATACCCGATATCGGCGTGCCGTTGTACCTCCAGGTGCTCTTCCGGCGTTAGCAGGCCTGGCTTAAACAGGAGCCGGTCCGGTATCCCCACTTTCCCGATATCATGGAACTGAGCCAGCAGTTTAATATCATTGGTACGCCGCTCGGATAAATTGAGGGCTGCAGCCAGCTCTGCCGCCCAAGCCTGCAGCCGGTCACCATGGCCCTCGGTAATAAAATCGCGAATCTCCAGGGCTTTCAATAAGGCCTTCACAATCGCCGTGCGGGTATTACGGCTCCGGTGCAGTTTTTCCCGGTACATATTATCATCAGCTTCCCGGAACAGTTCATTCATAGTACCGGTCCCCACCGCACTGCCATCACTGACGGCAAACCCCAGCGACATACTGAGCGGCAGCTCCAGATGCCCGGCATTATATGCATCTACGGCCCTGCGTATCCGGCTGCAAATGGAACCGGCCCGCTTATTGTCCGTATCGGGTAGTAAAATTGCGAATTCATCGCCGCCAATCCTGGCAACAATATCACCGGACCGGACACTGGCTTTGATGACGTCGGCGGCGGCATCCAGCAGCAAATCGCCCTGCTCATGCCCTAAGGTATCGTTGATCAGTTTAAGCCCGTCCACATCACATAAAATAATGGCAACAGGCTTATTGCCGGCACGCTCAATCCGTCCCATTTCCCGCTTAAAAAAGGTCCGGTTGTATAACCCCGTAAGGGCATCGTGATAACTCATATACCTTAGCTTTTTCTCAATCTTCCTGCGACCGGCCAGTTCCTGCTGCAAGGCGGTATATAGGGTTGCATTGGTGAGAGCGATAGATGCCAGATCGGCAAACCGGCTGAGTACAACAGCCTCCTCCCGGCCAAATACGCGGGGTTCGGTGTAAGCCAGGCCAATAATGCCCACCAGGTCACCACCGGCCTTGAGCGGCATTCCCATTACGGCCCTGAGCTCATTGTATTCAGGTTCCTGCCTGCGGTGGCGCCAGGTGGCATAATCATTAATAATACAGGTTTCACCCTGCAGCAGGACCTGCCCCATAACGCCATCGCCGGGCGTAATTCCCATGCCCAGGCAGCGGGTAAAAAAACCGGCAGTGACCTTAAGGGTAAAGCGGCCCGAAGCCTCATCCAGCAGGGCAATATAACCGTTCTTGGTGCCAACAAGGTCCCCAGCCCGGCTCACCATACTTTCCAGCAATTCCTGGATATCAAGATGGTTCATTAAAGCCATCGCGGTATTATGAAGTGACGTTAGATAGGCGTTCAGACGGTATATATCAAGCATATATCATCCCTGCCTTTCCCAAGGTTCCTGTCTTGACAGAATCTGCAATATAATTTCGCCGCTGTCAAACCGCTTTCCTGCTGGTTATAATTGTAAAATCATCCGCCCTTATACATTAGTCTCAGTACACTGGCCATTTGTTCAGCAGTGACCGCTACGGGGTTAACACGGGTAGACCCTTGCAGGCAGTTACTGACCAAGCCTTCAAAATCAGCTTCAAAAGCGCAGCGGCTGACGCCGGCTTGCTCCAGGCCTGCAGGAATCTTCAGGTCTTGATTCAGGTCTCTGACAGCGTTAATAAACCCACTGCTGCCCATGCGGCCGACGGTCCGGGCCAATTCACCTAACCGGGCAGCCACGGCAGGATTGCGGGCATTAAACGCCAGGGCATAAGGCAGCACAATGGCGTTTAGCAGCCCGTGCCCGAGGTCAAACTTGCCGCCCAGGGCATGGGAGATGCCATGGGCCATCCCCAGGCCGGTATTATCAAAGGCTAAACCGGCCATACACTGGTAATGATGCACTTTTTCCCGGCTCTCAAGCGTACCGGCATGATAAGAAACAGGCAGCCAGGCAAACAGGCCGGCCACCGCCCCTTTGGCAAGCACTTCCGTGAAATCGTCCAGACCAGCATTCATATAACACTCGACAGCATGGGTAAGGGCATCCAGGCCGGTCTCGGCAACAATATTAGCAGGCATCGTCATAGTAATATCAGCGTCAAGGATGGCCCAGTCGGGAATAAATGCCGGCGTCTTCAGACCCACCTTTAACTGAAGTTCACGGAAGGTAATCACCGCAGCTTTGGTAACCTCCGTCCCCGTTCCGGACGTAGAGGGGATCGCAATAAACTTCAGGTTTTTGCGGCCAGGCGGCAATTGGCCGGCCGCAGCTTTGGCAAAGTCCAATTCCGGATATTCATAAAACAAGCCCATCACCTTGGCGGCATCAATCGGTGAACCGCCGCCAACGGCAAGCAACAGGTCAGGAGCGAACGCCCGCATTTTCTCCAGCCCCCTAAGCACAGCCTGGGTGTCGGGATTTTTGCCAATACCGCCATAGACGCAGGTAGCACAGCCGGCCGCGGCCAGAATTGTTTCAATCCGGGCAATAACACCGCTCTTTTGCATTGCCTGGCCGCCGGTTACAATGAAAGCCCGGCCTGATTGCACTGATTTTAACTCGGCAATTGAACCGGCGCCGGTGAAAATGACCTGGCCACCCAACAGTAGCTTTTTCATGCAGTTATCTCCTCCTCACAGTTCTTAGGGGCCTTATCCGCTAAGCCGATACCGGAAAGTATGAGCTTTCTTATTTTTATAGGTATTGGACAAAAACGGAACAATACCTGCCAGAAAAAGAAAAAGCTGCACCAGCGGCTTAGGCTGATACAGCTAGATTGATGCTTATTGCGGCTTCCTGCCGAACCACTTTTCGTAGATTTTGGCATACTCGCCATTTTGCTTGATATCCTCTAAGGCTTTATTAATCTTACCGGCCAGTTCGGTGTTTTTCTTGGCAACAGCCACACCATACTCTTCGGCGCTGAGGACCTCGCCTACCAGTTTAGCGTCTTTACTGCCGCCCTTAGCCAAATAAAACTCATTGACAGGCAGATCGTTGACAACAGCATCAGCGCCGCCGGCCTTTAATTCCAGGTAGGCTTCCGAGGCACTGTTGAATTCACGGACCTTGGCATCGGTAATTTTTTTGGCTGCTTCCGCGCCGGTAGTGCCGATCTGCACGGCAATCCGTTTGCCTTCCAGGTCTTTAAAGGCTGTAATGTCATTATTGTCGGCTTTCACAACAATTGATAAACCGGATTTGTAATAAGGGTTAGAGAAGCTGACTTTTTGCGCCCGTTCAGCGGTAATAGTCATCGCTGATGCGATAACGTCAATCTGTCCGCTCTCCAGCGCAGGGATCAGACCGTCAAACGCGGTGTTAACAATCTGTACCTCCACGCCCATCTGTTTTCCAATCGCTTTCATCAGATCCACGTCAAACCCAACATAATCCTTGCTTTGTTCGTCCTGGAATTCAAACGGCGGGAAAGTCGCCTCAGCCCCAACCTTAAGGACTTTAGCTGCCGCCGGCTGAGCCTGCTGGCTGCCGCCGCAGCCGGCTAAGCCTACAGTCAGTACAAACAGGGCCAGAACAATAAATGTAAGCCATTTTTTTGACATAATATGTGCGTACCCCTCTCCTCTGCATAATCTATTCATAATTATACTTAACTTTTAAATAGCAGCCAAGCAGCGCCAACAACTGAATTTATAAGAAAAGCAGGCTTTCTCTCCAATAAACGCCTGCCTCATCCTTTTTCCTAATATTCATGCCAAATTTTTGCCACTATCGTCCTGCCACCGTGGGCATTATCATTCCGGCAAGTGAGTGGAACACGCCAGGAGCCGCGCCAGCTCCTGATAATAAGCCAACTGCTCGGCAAACACAATCCGCGTTAAACCACTGGGAGACGGCACAACAAAATCGATTACTCCTGCCACCGTCTGCACCGGCTGCTGCCCGCATTTGATCTTTGCCCGCCCGGCAAGCGCCTTATATACTCCCACCCCCGCAAAGCAGGCGATCCGTGGACTGTACCTACGGAGCTTTGCTGTCAGAATTTCCTTCCCCGCCTGATATTCGGCTCTGGTAATCTCGGCGGCCGCCCGGCTGGGACGGGCTACGATATTGGTGATCCCCAGGCCTACAGCCAGCAAATTCCGGTCTTCTTCAGGCCGGAACTGGCAGGGCGTAAGGCCGGCCGCGGCTAGCAGCTTCCAGAACTTATTTGAATAACCGGCAAAGTGATGCCCTGTTGCGGCTGATCTGAGGCCGGGATTAAAGCCGATAAATAAAATGTTCAGGTTGTAGTCAATAATATCAGGAACCTGCTGCATGACAACCTCCGCCATTTGCTATGCTTCTCCCCGCTTGAGTGTAAATAGGCTAACCTCTGCCGGACAGCCGATTCTCAGCGGCATCCAATGGCCGGTGCCGACGCTGACATATCCGTAGGAGCCCTGCTGCCGGAACATCCCCCGCATGTAGCGATACTGTACCGGCAGCAGGGAAACGCCAAAAACCGATACCTGACCGCCATGGGTATGGCCGGCTAACGACAGCGGTACCTTAGCCGCAAAAGCGTTGTCAAAAAAATCGGGATGGTGGGCCAGCAGGACGGTAAAGGCCTCTGGCGGTATGGACCGAACAGCCTGAGCAAAAAAATCCTGCCGTTTCGCTTCCTGCTCTGCTTTGTTTCTGCCCCAGGGATAATCCACACCAGCCAGATATAACCCGCCGCCTACTGCCTGGCTGCGGTTTTCCAGCACCGTGACCGGGCTGGCATACAAAGCCTTACGAATGCGGCCAATATCCCGGAAGTATTCGTGATTGCCCAGGCAGTAGAACATACCGTGCGGCAGTTCAGAATGAAAAGCGGTCAGCCGCGCCATTGTCGGCGACAGCAAATCCAGATCGTCCACCAAATCGCCGGTAATTGTCAATAGCTGCGGCTTTTCCTGCTTAACCATGGCCAGTACCCGATCCAGCTTATCCATGCCAAAAAATGAACCAATATGAGTATCACTGATTTGAGCTATGGAATAGCCGTCAAGCGCCGGCGGCAATTGCGGGAAAGACAGGGTATACCGGTGAACAACAATATTTGTATCCCCGCCAACGACGCCATACGCAGTAACCGCCAGCGGCAGGGCCGGAACCACAGCCACGGCCCCCTGTAAAAACTGCCGGCGGGTTAACCCGCCCCCGGCCGCTACTCCTCCCGCTGCCGGTTCTGTCGCTGTTTGTCCGGTTTGCCGGCGGCTAAACCGCCTTGCCAGCAGCCTGACAACATAGCCGGCCAGCAGTACCCCGAGCATGAACAACAGTCCAAACAGCCATACATACGCCGCGTAAGCGGCATACCGGGCCCATTCGCCGGCAGGGCGCAGCCAGCGGCCGCTGCCAAGAATCGCGAATGATAGGATGGTGGCCAGCCAGTAACCATACCTAACCGCCTTGCCGGCATAAACAGGGTGCCATTTAGGCAGAATTCGGACCCCCAGCCAGGTCAGCCCGCCAAAAAGCGCCAGTATGAACAAGATTCCATAGAGTGCCGGACCATGCTGCATATTAGCCTCCTTATAACCCTTATCCGTATCTCCTAATTATCTCCGTAAAATACCTTTAGTATAGTAGATCTTAGCGAAAAAAAAAAGCTCTATATCCAGCAGTCAAAAATGATAGATAAAAACAAAGAAACCGTATACAAAATTACCGGTTTCTTCTATAACTTATTGTTTTTTTGTTAATAAGGGCATATTTTTTTAGGCAAAAACATACGGCATATAGTACAGTGCTCACTTTTGAAGCTGTACTCTGAAAGGAGGTGAGGGATTACCATGGCGGTTATAACCAACACCTGCAATACGACCTGCAACACTACCAGCTCCACCACTAATCCGGACACCAATACCACCGACAGTACCACTACTACCACTAATACCACGACCAGCACGACCAGCGACAATATTTCAATAATCAATACCCTGTTAGCTGACATCAATGCTGTTATCCCCAACTATTCCTCACTTGTTGCTTCCTACCGGCTGCTGGTCGGCGCCTCGGAGGAAATTCAGCGTACTCCCGGAGTACCGTTTGAAATCTTTGAGCGGTCCGTAATCCGTTATGACCGGGCAGGCACTCTGATCGATATGCTGAATGAACTGCTATGCTGCAAAATTGCCTTCAGCAGTGAACTGCTCAGCATTACCTGCGCGCCCATTGATATAGTAAAGCTTGTGACTGATTGCCTCTCGTCCGCTGCCGATGACCAGTGCGCTACCGCCGAGCAGATCGTTGTGCTGGAAGCCCTTCGCCAAACACTGTTCAACCGCTGCCGCACCACCTCCTGTTTTGGTCCCCCGCCGACAGGAATTACCCCCGAACCGCCCGCCAAGCCGGCCCAGACGGAGCTGCCGCCTGGTGATGTCCTTAGCGACCTGGAAACAACGCAGGAGCTGGAAACAGAAGCCACCCCTGTTGCCCCGCCAATACCCCGGCCCCAAAGCCCCTTAACCCGCAAGCACATCTAGTACTGGCGCCAGGCTGCGCAGCAAGGTGCAGCACCGTCACCTAATCCGTCAGCAGGCCTGCCCGCTTATACAGACTGTAAAAATGGTGCGTAGGCCCCACACCTTTGCCAACAGACAAGGAATGTTCAATCGCCAGGGTTATGTATTCTTTGGCCGCCTTTACCGCGGCCGCTACAGGCAAACCGCGGCCGATGTTGGCCGCTATAGCGGAGGAAAGCGTACAACCTGTGCCATGGGTATTCCTGGTGTTAATCCGCCGGGACGGCAAATACACTGGCTGGCTGCCGGCCAGTAAGACATCTGTGGCATCACCGCTCAGGTGCCCGCCCTTGAGCAGCACACTCTGGGGTCCCAGGGCAAAGATCTCCCGGGCGGCGGCTTCCATATCGGCAAGGGTTGTGATGGAGCGACCGGTAATTACCTCTGCTTCCGGTATATTGGGGGTCACAATGGCCGCCAGCGGCAGCAAATGCTCAACCAGCGTACTCTCTGCCGCCGGCTGCAGCAAATGATAGCCGCTTTTTGATATCATAACCGGATCGACGACAATATTTTTAGCGTTATATTCCCTTAGCTTGTCTGCAATCACTTGTATGGTCTCAACTTGCGATACCATGCCAATTTTAACGGCCGCCACCTCAATATCATCAAAAATTGCTTCAAGCTGCCGGGCGATAATATCTGGCGTAACATCCTGAACCGCAAATACCCCCTGGGTATTTTGCGCAGTGATCGCGGTAATGACGCTCATCCCATATACCCCATGGGCGGCAAAAGTTTTAAGGTCGGCCTGGATACCGGCCCCGCCGCTGGAATCGGAACCGGCAATTGTTAACACATTTTTCATATCCTCACCTCACAATTAGAAAAACTTGGCTTGGGCCAGTCCGCCGGGATGCCGGCAGAAGCCGCCCGTGCCCTTTAGGGTATAGATTCTTCTTACCCCTTAGATCATAGTCTGATGGGGTAAAAATAGGCACAGGTAATCCGTGCAGGAATACCTGTGCCCTCAGTTGATGGCAGCAATTAGCTTCCCTACGCTGGCATTATCCAGAATCAGGTTAAAGAGTCAAAGATATCAAAGGATCTTAATCTCAGCTGGCCTCTCCAGCGCCCCTAGCCCATACCTTATAAAATTGTTTAAATTTTAACATATTTTACCTAAAAATACAAGCCATCCAATCTGTAAAGCTACCGGACAAGCCTCCATTGGATTAATATCACTGCTAAAACAGGTAATAACGCCTATAACAAAAGTCAAATAAAGTCAAAAAGTCAGTAAAGGTGAGTATCCCTGCGCCTGCTCGCACTAACAGGCAAAAAATCAGCCGATTAAGCCTAAAATCAACGTACATTGCCTTTAATCCGACTCCTATTAATAACATTTTTCTGCTAATATTTAACTGTAAGCTTATTTTAGCACATAATCCTTGCAGTAACTTCAAATAATTTTTTCAGGGAGGGATAATATAATGAACAGTGAAAAATATACCCAGAAAGCTGCGGCGGCCCTGCAGGAAGCGCAGCAGCTGGCCGCCCTGCACTACCATCAGGAGCTAACCGCCAAACACCTGGCACTGGCTCTTGTCAAGGATGCCGAGGGTATTATGGCTTATCTCCTGGCACAGCTGGCCGTCGACATCCGGCTGTTTACCGTTAAACTTGAGCAGTTGCTGCAGACCATTCCCGCGGTCCGGGGGCAGGACAGCGGACTGCGCATGAATACCGCCATGGTGCGGGTACTGGCGTTAGCCGAAAAACATGCCCAAACTATGAAAGACGATTATATCAGTGTCGAACATTTGTTTATGGCCATCACGGATGACGGTGATGCCGACCTGGTAAAAGTATGCCGCGATTTCGGCCTGACGAAAAACCGGATTCAGGAGATTATCACTGAGTTCCGGCGCGGGCAAACAATCACCACCGATAACCCTGACGAAAACCTGCAGGCCCTGGCTAAATATGGCCGGGATCTGACGGAACTGGCCTGCCAAGGCAAGCTCGACCCGGTAATCGGCCGGGACGAGGAAATCCGCCGGGTTATTGAAATTTTATCCCGCCGCACAAAAAATAATCCGGTGCTGATTGGCGAGCCCGGGGTTGGCAAAACAGCAATTGTTGAAGGCCTGGCCAGGCGCATTGTTGCCGGCGACATACCGGAAACCTTAAAGAATAAAGCCGTGTATTCCCTCGATCTGGGGGCCATGCTCGCCGGGGCCAAATACCGCGGCGAATTTGAAGAACGGCTGAAGACAGTATTAAGTGAAATCTCCAAATCCGAAGGCAAAATCATATTGTTTATCGATGAGCTGCATACCGTGGTGGGGGCCGGGGCCGCGGAAGGAGCCATGGATGCCGGCAATATCCTCAAGCCAATGCTGGCCAGGGGCGAACTCCGGTGCATCGGCGCAACCACGCTGAATGAATATCGCAAGCATATTGAAAAAGACACGGCCCTGGAACGGCGCTTCCAGCCGGTTATGGTAAACCAGCCCAACATCGAGGACACGATTTCAATTTTGCGCGGGCTAAGAGAGCGTTACGAGGTCCACCATGGCGTAAAGATAAAAGACGCCGCCCTTGTCGCCGCCGCGGTTCTGTCCGACCGGTATATTTCCGACCGCTTTTTGCCGGATAAGGCGATTGACCTGATTGACGAAGCGGCGGCCAAGCTGCGTACCGAGATCGATTCCATGCCGACAGAGCTGGATGAGACCTTGCGGCGGGTTATGCAGCTGGAAATTGAGGAACAGGCCCTGAAAAAAGAAACCGACTCTTCTTCCAAAGACAAACTTGGCCGCCTCGGCCAGGAGCTGGCCGCCCTCAAAGAGCAGGCCGAGTCCCTAAAAGCGCAGTGGCAGCTGGAAAAACAGGCTATCATCCGGCTTAGAGACTTAAAAGAAGAGATTGAAACTGTCCGCACCCAGATGGAAGCCGCCGAGCGGGCCTATGATCTGAACCGGCTGGCCGAACTCAAATATGGACGCTTACCGGAGCTTGAAAAAAAGCTCAAAACCGAAGAAGAACAGCTCACCCATAACCGCACCCATAAAACCATGCTCAAGGAAGAGGTCGATGAGGATGACATCGCCAAGGTAGTCAGCCGCTGGACAGGTGTACCTGTAACCAAACTGATGACGGGCGAAAGGGAGAAACTGGTCAACCTGGAAGACATCCTCCATCAGCGGGTCGTCGGTCAGGAAGCCGCGGTCACAGCCATCAGCGAAGCCATTATCAGAGCCCGGGCCGGTATCAAAGACCCGAGCCGGCCTATCGGTTCCTTTATCTTCCTGGGTCCGACCGGGGTCGGCAAGACCGAACTGGCTAAAACCCTGGCCGAGGTACTGTTTGATGATGAACGCAGTATGATCCGGCTAGACATGAGTGAATATATGGAGAAACATGCCGTCGCCCGTCTGATTGGCGCCCCGCCCGGTTATATCGGTCATGATGAGGGGGGCCAATTGACGGAAGCTGTCCGCCGCCGCCCTTACAGTGTCCTGCTGCTGGATGAAATTGAAAAAGCCCATCCTGATGTGTTTAACGTCCTGCTGCAAATTCTGGACGATGGCCGTCTTACCGACAGCAAGGGCCGCACGGTTGATTTTAAAAATACGGTGATCATCATGACCTCCAATATCGGTTCCCATGAAATTTTAAACAGCGATTTTGCCACCGCCAAAGATCGGGTGCTGGATTTACTGAAACACAACTTCCGGCCTGAGTTCTTAAACCGCATTGACGATATCATCGTCTTTAATGCCCTCACCGCCGGGCAGGTCGGTGCCATTGCCGCCATCATGCTGGAAACCCTCAACAAACGCCTGCAAAAACAATTGAGCATTACTTTGACCTGGGATAACAGCGCCCTGGAACTATTATCAAGAGAGGGCTATGACCCGCAATTCGGCGCCAGACCGCTGAAACGTTTAATCAGCCGCCTGGTTGAGACCGAATTGAGCAAAATGATCATCAGGGGCGAAGTACCGGAGGGCAGCAAAGTACAACTAAACGCCCCCGCCGGCAAACTATCCATAACAGTCCGTACCTAACCCCTTGCTGCTGAAAATAATGAGTTCGTAAAATCCCCGCTTGCCGGGGATTTTTTTTCTAGGACCTCGGCACTAGCATCCATGACTTAAGGCTGATTGTAATTCGCCAGGATCAACTTTATACTTATATTGCCATGATTTTTACTGAAAAGGGGGTTGGGAGTATGTCAACAAGGATGATCAGCGTCAATGAGTTAGTTTCCGGGATGGTTATCGGTGAACCGGTCCTGTCAGCCAGCGGCAAGACCTTACTGGGGAAAGACATTGTTGTCAACCCCCGCATCATCTCCCTGCTGCTCATGTGGGATGTTCACAGCATTATTATTATCGATGAAACAGCCGGGCAGGAAACGGAAAGCCCGCAGGAATCGCCGCCGCCGGTTGCCCAGCCAAGCAGTCTGACGGCAGACTTTATTGCCTTTTTTAAAGAATATGACAGTGTGATGACAGGTGCTGCCCATTCTTTTGATTTTATTAGAAATAACAATCAGATTCCGGTACAGGAACTTAAGGATACTTCGTTCAGCATCTACTCGGCTGTGCTTTCCACCGGACCGGCAATTATGGATTACCTGCTGGTCAGCGATTATAATCTGGCCGACAAAGTGGCCCGCCATTCGGTCATGGTGGCTTTTATCAGCAGCATTATCGGGCGGAAGCTGAGAATGACCGACGACCAAATCCACGTGTTAATTCTGGCGGCCTTGCTGCATGATGTGGGAAAGCTGGTCATTGCCAAAGAGGCCGATGCTCATCCCAATTCCCATATCATAACCGGCGGCAAACTGCTCCAGCATGTTCCTGCAATACCCCAGGAGGTCATGCTGAGTGTTTTGCAGCATCATGAATACATGGACGGCAGCGGGCGCCCCTTGGGGACAACCGGGGATAAGATCCACCTCTATGCCAGAATCATTGCTGTTGCCGATTTCTTCCACCAGCGGTCTTATACCGGCGTCCATGCCAATCCTTTCCCGGTTTTGGAAGCCATGGCCAAGGAGATGTTCGGCAAACTTGACCAGGGTGTGTGCCAGCCCTTTATCCGGCACATTCGCGATTGCCTGATAAACTCGCCTGTGCTTTTAAGCAATGAGAGCACAGGCCAGGTTATTTTCTTCAATGCCAACAAGCTTGACAGGCCGGTAATTAAAACAGCTGACGGCACAATCATTGATCTTGCCGCTACCCGGAATGTGGCTATTAAACACCTGATCAATCAGGAATATTTAAGTAACGCCAACTAATGCAGGGACCGGTGTAAATACTCGCACTAACAACAGGTCTGTTCTGACGCAATGATTCAGAACAGACCTGTTTGCTTTATGCCTGTTTGCGGTTGTCCACCACACGTTTGGCTTTGCCTTCGCTGCGCTCAATCGTGTGCGGCAGCACCAGCCGCACGATGGCCTTGATATTCAGTACCGCTTTTAACTGGTTTTGAATTATTTTTTCCAGGCTGCGCAGCCCGGTATCTCCCAACTCTGCATAACCGGCTTCCGTGGGCTCCACCAGCACAGTCAGCTCATCCAGATTGTTTTTCCGCTCAATAATCAGTTGATAATGGGGGGCGGTAGCGCCCATTTCCAGCAAAACACTCTCAATCTGAGACGGAAAAACATTAACGCCGCGAATAATCAGCATATCATCACTGCGGCCTGTAACCCGCTGCATAGTCACACCGGTCCGGCCACAGGCACACCGATTGCGGCTGAGGGAAGTAAGGTCGCGGGTACGGTACCGCAGCATCGGCATTCCTTCTTTAGTTAATGTAGTGATCACCAGCTCCCCGACCTGGCCGTCAGGGAGGGGCTCAGCGGTAACAGGGTCAATGATTTCCGGGTAAAACAGATCCTCATGCAGATGAAGCCCGGTCTGCAAGCGGCAGTCTGTGGCCACACCGGGGCCGATAATCTCACTTAGACCATACACATCATAGGTAGTGGCGCCAAACGTTTTTTCAATCTCCAGCCGCATACCATCCGACCAGGCTTCAGCCCCGCAAAATATTGATTTTAAAGCCAGGCTGCGGGGATCAATTCCCCTGGCCTGCACCGCTTCGGCCAAATGCAGGGCATAAGATGGCGTAATAATAATTGCCGTCACCCCAAAGTCCTGCATCAGCATCGCCTGGCGGACAGGATTGCCGGAGGAGGCCGGTACGATGGCGGCCCCCGCCTTCTCGGCCGCATAATGCATCCCCAGGCCGCCGGTAAACATACCGTAGTTGACAGCAACCTGAAACACCGAATCAGGCTCCAGTCCACCGGCTACCAGCGTTCTGGCCAGAGATTCGGCCCACATGTCCACATCCTTTTGCGTATAAGCAACAGCAGTTGGCCGGCCGGTGGTGCCGCTGGATGAATGAAACCTGACGATTTGCCGGCGCGGGACGGCCAGAAGCCCATAGGGATAATTATCCCGCATATCCTGTTTAGTCATCAGCGGCAATTTGGTAATATCCGCCAGCGATCCGATGTCAGCCGGCCTTACGCCGGCCGCTTCCATTTTGTGCCGGTAAAAAGGCACATTGCGGTATACTCTGTCCACAAGCTCCTGCAGGCGCCCCAGCTGCAACTGCCGCATAGCGGCCACAGGCATTGTTTCCATTTCTTGATTCCAGATGGTCATTTACCGATTTACCCCCGTTTCCTTGGTTTTGCCGGTCAGCCCGCCCAGCAGGGCAGACACCGGGTAATAAAGCGCCTGCGCAATAACCGTGTTGGCTGCCGCCACAGTCAGCACCACCGGCAGCATCCCGTACAGATAGACCGGAAGCGGCAGACCCAGAATAAATTTGGCCAGGGTCGTAAAAGTCAGGCCGCTGGCCAGAGTCCCGCCGACAGTTCCCAGCGCCGGCCGCAAATCCAGCCGGCCTGCTTTCATATTAACCGGCAGGCTGACGATACAGGCACAAACCAGGGCGCCAATCGGCTCACTGATCAGATTGCCATAAGGAAAAACTGATTTTGACGTAGCCAGGCACAAGGCGCCGGCCACCAGCCCAATGCTCATTGCCCGCCCAAAGGATGGCCGGAACAACACAATAGCCAGACAGTACATGGCAATGATCCAGTTCGGCGAAACCCCGGCAATACTGGGGCTTATCAGCCTGAGTATCGCCCCGATGGCCAGCAGCATGGCCGTTACCGCCGCCCACCGGAACTGCCCTTCCCGGCCGGTTGTGACCGTAACCATTTCGGTCTGTTTGTTTTCCATCAGTGCATATCCTCCTCGTAAAAAATATAAAACCCCGTCCCTTTGCTCATGTGTCAACATGAGCAAAGGGACGGGGAATAACCCGCGGTGCCACCCTCATTGGCCATGACAGGCATGGCCCGGCTTACTAAGTACAGGATAAGCATCCGATACCCGCTTCCTGGTAACGGCGGAAGAACACCCGACAGCGCCTACCCCGCCACTGCGGCTCAGGCTGTATCTCCCAGGCCCATTCAACATACCGGACAGCGCCAAACTCTCACTGGCATTGGCTCGCTGCAGCTTCCTGCACATGTTTACTATTCCTGGTCATCGATGCATGTTTTTTTCGTATATTGTATATAGCATACCAAGGGACAGATACAAATGTCAATAAGGAAAATTCTGCAGGTGTTTTGTTTTTAAGAGCGAACTTCTTTTTTAGCTTGATTAGCCATAAGGAGGTGTTAATTTTTGCCTATACAGGTCCCGCTTCTGTCACTGCTGCTGGCTATTATCTTATTATTCTGTCCGGGCCCGGCAGCGGCCAGCCTGGCAGTATCATTACCGGCCCCGCCTGCCCTGTCGGCCACGGGACTAATGTTGTTCCAACTAAATTATAAAGATGCTGTCGCCATCGCCGTAGAAAGCAGGCAGACCTGTACAGCGGACGCGGGTACTGATCGCCTGGAACCGGCCTACCGGGTAGTGCAGCAAGACAGCGCAGTCGAAATATTTCTGGCTGCCCGGCCGGCAATACCGGAACTGGCAGAGCAGGACACCTTTATCAGCCCCCTGGCTTCTCCCCGGGTACAACAGGTGGCAATCACAGCGACCGCCGCCAATGAGCTGAAGCTAAGGGTTGACTATAACAGCCGGGTCACCAATCTGGAGATTGCCACAGTCAAACGCAAAGCGCGCTTCAATCCGGACAATACAGTAACACTGCGTACCTATCTGGTACTACGGTTTACAGACAACGGCACCATCACTTTGCCTAAAACCATTGTACTAGATCCTGGTCACGGCGGAGCGGATTCAGGCACCACCAGTAACTTTCTCCTGGAAAAGGAGCTGAATCTTGATATTGCCCGCTTAAGCCGCGATGTATTCATCCAATCCGGTTATGACGTATATATGACCCGTACGGATGATTCCCGGCCCAGCTTGCTGGACCGGGCTGACGCCGCCAATATTCTGGATGCTGCTGCCTTAATCTCGGTTCATAATAATGCAGTGTCGGCAGACAGGGCCGCCGTCAAGCTGGAACGGGGCACCACGGCGCTCTATAATAACTCAGCTCCCCGGCCGGCCCAGAACCTGGCCGCCCTGATCGCAGCCAACGTGGCCCAAGCACTGCGGATTCCGCAAGCGCCCTTGCAGGACCGGCCGGGGCTGGTTTTACTAAACGCAACCTGGGTACCGGCGGTCATTGCGGAAATCTCCATGCTGCCCCACCCGCAGGATGCAAAAATGATATCCCAGCGGGTATACCGCCTGGAGGCCGCGAAAGCGATTGTTCAGGCAACAGATGTTTATTTTAACCGGCGGCCCTTTCCCCGTCCGGCACCGGCCCCGGCAGTCGCGTCCGGCCAGCGCCGGGCGCTGGCACCTGCCCGCAAGACCCTGTATTACCTGGCGTTAGCCCCTGATCCCCGCACCGGCAGCAGGGAGAACATTCACCGCCTTACCCCCGGCGCTGCCGCTCCCATTGTACTTAGCAGCGACGAAGCCTGGAACCTAAATATTTCCGGGAAATATTTATATTACAGCAATTGGTCTGACGAACACCGCCTTTACCGGTTGAGCATTGACGGCACAGACAAAAAAAGGCTCGGCGACGCCCCTGCCCGGCAGGTAACACTGGCCGGTAACTGGCTTGTTTATACCCAAGGGGGCAGCCGCCATCTTGCACCGGCTAATATGATTTATAAAACCTCATTGGACGGCCAGGTAACGCAACAGTTAAATTACGACCCGTCAGAAAACCTCTGCCTGGCAAACGACTGGGTATATTATCTCAATGCCGCCGATAATTATAGAATATATAAAGTAAAGCTTGACGGCAGCGGACGCAGTAAAGTGGGTGATGACCGGGCCATCAGTATGGCAGTTGCCGGCAATACTGTCTATTACAGCAATTATGATGACGGGCAAAAGCTGTATGCCATTGGCGCCGAAGGCCAAAATCGCACGAAGCTCACCGATGACAAAGCCGGATTTATCGCCACTGCCGGCAACGATATTTACTATACCAGCACCGCCGCCAATCATGCCTTATACCGGCTGAATAGGATTACAAAAAAACGAAAATTGATCTGTGATCTGGGAATTGGACCGCAGCCGGTCAGGATTGTCAATAAGACGCTTTATTATCATCACCTGTTTTTCAGGCTATGAGGAGGAATCACTGATGTCTTGTGCCCGTGTATGTAAATATCTGTGCGTAATACTGGCAGGCATAACCCTGGCGGCTGCCAGCACCCCGCCATCGGTTATGGCCGGCCAGACCGCAGCCCCACCCGGCTATTTTGCGCTTTGGGCCTATCAACAGCCGGCCAACCCCACAGCCCTTGATAACCAACTGCTTGCGGTTATGGCGGAGTATCGTGTTGTCGGCCTGTCAGCTGCCGTATATCGCGACAATAAGCTAATCTGGAGCGGCGGGTACGGCTGGGCTGATCTTAACACAGGCCGGACAGTAACGCCTGCTACCTTATTCAGGGTGGCGTCTCTTTCCAAACTGGTAACAGCAACAGCACTCATGCAGTTATACGAGCAGGGTAAATTCGGTCTTGATGACGATATCGGCAGCTATCTTGGCTATCAGGTAAGAAACCCTTACCACCCAACTGTAAAAATCACCTTTCGCCAACTCCTGAATCACACCTCAAGTATAGTCGACAGCGGGGCTTATGATGCTATTGTCGAGTCAGATCCTGCTCTGCTGCAGGCACTGGATATTAAAGACCTGCTTGTCCCCGGGGGACGGTATTATAACCCGGCCACGTTTGCGCCGCAGGCTCCCGGCACCTGCTTTAATTATTCCAATTTCGGCACCGGCATTGCCGGCTCGCTGGTCGAGAAGATTTCCGGTCTGCCCTTTGACGAGTATTGCCGCACCTTCCTATTTAAGCCGCTCGGCATGGATGCCAGCTTTGAACCGGCTGACATTAACAACTGGCAGAGCATAGCTACCCTCTACAGACCGGACGGGCAGTTTACTCATTTCCGGCCTACCAAAGATGTGTATACCGGCAGCAAACCCGCACCAGCAGCCGTTGCTGCCCCGCTGGGCAGTGCGCTCGGCCGGTCCCCGGCCGGGGGATTACGTACCAGCGCCACTGACTTTGCCAAGTTTATGCAAGCGCATATGAATGGCGGTGCCTATAACCGGATCCGGATCCTCAAGGCCGATACAGCCGATCTCATGCATAGCCTGCAATGGTCTGGCTACAGTATGGACGGATTTTATAAACAAAAAGGACTAAACTTTCATATTACCGATGATTTAGTGCCAGGCAGGCGCCTGATCGGCCATTCGGGTGAAGCCTACGGGCTGTCAGGTGATGCCTATTACGATCCGGACAGCAAATTAGGCTTCGTGTTTCTGATGAATGGGGCTAAATTAAATAATGCCGCTCCCTTTTACGGCGTCGAAACTGCCATTGCCAAAACCTTATTTGCCGCCTTTGCCCCTAACGCGGTTAATATAAGCCGGGAGCTAAGAGTTAAAGCCAACGCTGATTTTATTACAGTCAACGGCCGTAAAATCCTGCTGCCGGCCCCGGCTGCCATTGCCGGATCTGGAAATTCTCTGCACCTTTTTCTGCCGGCCGTCTCAACAGCCGATGCGCTGGCCGCCGGCATTAACCAGCAAGGCGATACGGTAACCTTTACCCATGGTCAAAAAAAAGCCGTCCTGACGGCAGGAGATACCCAAATGAGCGTAAACGGCGAAACACTGCTGCTGCCGCACGCCCCCTATAGGCAAAACGGGCAGCTATTTATCCCTGTCCGGGAGCTGGCTGCCGCCCTTGAAATTGACGCCAGGCTGCAGCTATAACATAAGCTGGTGCTCAAACTCGGTGAACAGATATAATACACCGCCAGCCGCTACCGCTAGCTTTTTGAGAAAACCGGCATCATCAGCCAGCCCTATACATAAAAAACTGTGAGAATACTGTTTAACCTCTATGGCTGCAGTCAGCGCCTCAAGCAGCGGATTGGCTGCTTCTTCATAGCTCCGGCCGGATATACCAGCGGTAATAAGTACCAGCAGTGGCCGTTCAAGCTGTTTTTCCTGGCAGTATCCCCGTGAGTAGCGCAGCCCCAGTGCCAAAGGTGCCACGCCATACGGGGCAATGGAGTCAAAAGCAAGTAACACAGCCTGCCGGCTGGCAGCAAACGGTTTGATCACCTCCGCCCAGTTGGCCTGAAAGGTAATTACACTGGCCCGGTTACACCCGCCCCGGAGGATTTCACCCGCCAGGTATTCGGCTGCCGCCGGTTTTGAACCGGCCATACTGCCACTGCTGTCAGTCAGCAGGCAAACATTATCGCTAAAGCAGGGACGCCATACCGCAAACTGCAGATCAGCAGGCCGAATTCGCAACAGGCTGCCATGTTGCTCCGCCAACTGACAAGCGGTAGCCGTGACAGCAGCTGCACCGTCAAGGGCAATTGCCCTTGCACGGTCCGCCCCGGAAATCAACCCGCCTGGCAAATGCCGCTGGTGATGGGCACTACCGCAGCCTATCGCGCCGGCAGTTCCCGCCTGCTTGCCATTGACGGCTTCCCCGCCCCGACTGCAAGTTTGTGCTTCTTCCTGCTGCCCGGTCAGCTGCGAATCGGTCTGACCGGTATAGGGACTCAAATCGGCCTGCGTATCGGCTGAATAAATACAGGTAATTTGTTCATTGCACCGTAATTCGAAACCGCAGGCAAGGATCGCGGTTTCTATAGCAGCAACGATGAAAAATAAGCAGCAGATATGGTCATAAGGTAAATGCAGGGCAAGATGAACATGGTTTTCGTGAACACGGCACAGTGATTCTTTCTGCCCGCCAGTAAGCGTCCCGGTTATCCGCCCCCCGCCTGCGGCTGTCTGAATATCAATTAAATCAGGATTGACTAAGCCGGCAGGGCTGCTTGGGGCTTTCGCACCAGCCAGCTTATGATAGAAATCAACTGCCTGACATACATAGCTGGCCGCCAGCACATGATCAATCATTCCGCACTGATGAAAAATATCCAGATGGCAAATTGCGCCGCTGTCCCGGCGGTGGTAAAATACCTGCCCGGCATCTGCATTCACCATAACCTGCACATGCTCAGGGCTGCGGGCATTAAAGGCATGGACCTTGGTACTGAGAACAGCACATTGCCCCAGGCGCACCCCTTCGCCGGCCTCAAGGGCCTGGATAATAACAGCCCCCGGTTCTGTCAGCCGCGCTAAAGACAAACCGGCAAGATTGACTTCCAGTCGCTCAGACATGGGTGCGGTTATCCCTGGTTACAAGCTGGTCATCAGGCAGGCTGGCAAGCGGGATGGCTGGCTTCGGCGGCGCAATAATTGTCGTCGCCAGCGGGTCTACTATCCGGGCTGCCGCGCCGGCCTCCCCGCCACCTTGAGGCGCAGGCAGGTGACACCGTGTTCTCATTACGGCCGCTAATTGCCTTTTGACAGTTGCCCACAGCAGAACCCAGCAGGAGGTCAGCCGGGCGTTAAGCGTATTGTCCGCTTTTCCCGGCAAGGCTGCAATCACCGGTTGCGCACTGCTTCCGGCCGGAATATCTGCTACAGCCTGATAATTATCCGGCTGGCCCATGGCCACAGTTAAATCAAACCTGTCAGCCAGCGGTTTCCCGACCGGGCTATGCGGGCCCGCAGCCTCTGCCGGCTTGGCTTTTGCCCAGATAGTTACCGCAATCGGCAGCGTTACACCAGGCAGGCCAGGCTCTGCCATTTGGACTTGCCCGGGCCTGGTTCCCATAGCAGGTAATACTACAGCGGCTACTTCCGGGGCCGTATCGGCAAGCCTGTTAATTTCTTCAATAAAAATAATGCCCCGCTGTGCCTGGGGAATGGTGCCAGCTAAAAGTGCCGCCAGTGGATTCTCCGGATCTCGGATAAGCCGCAAGTACCGGCTCATAGTTATTCACCTCCGGATTTTTTTCTTCCCCTGTATTGTTCCCGTAGGGCTGACTTGCATGCAAAAAGACCTCCGCAATAATAGCAATAAACAAACAGCCCTTAGCAGTTATTTGTCAACCTAGCCGTTTGCTAAAGGACTATCCTGTTTTTTGTCAAATATATACAGGCAGACTTTTTAAACTGTTGGCTGCCGATTTTCCGGGCGCTGATATCAACCACGGAAAAGCAGCACTATGGTTTAGGGCCAATGACAATTGAGGGGGAATAGGCGTGAAAAGCTATCAGATGTTCATTAATGGTGAGTTTATTCAAAACCGCTCAGGCAGGATGATTGCTGTAATTAATCCCGCCACAGAACAGGTAATTTCCGAAATTCCCGAAGGTACGCCGGAAGATGTCAATGCGGCCATTCATGCGGCTGAACAGGCACAAAAAGCGTGGGCTAAACTACCAGCAATTGAAAGAGCCAGGTATATCAAGGAAATTGCCCAAAAAGTCCGTGAAAATGCGGAAGAAATCGCCAGGGTTATTGCCGAGGAACAAGGTAAAATTTTGCCGCTGGCGCGGATTGAAGCCAACTTTACTGCCGATTATATGGATTATATGGCTGAGTTTGCCCGCCGCTATGAGGGCGAGATCATACAGAGTGACCGGCCTAATGAAAATATTTTTTTATTTAAAATGCCAATCGGTGTTATTGCCGGCATACTGCCCTGGAACTTTCCTTTTTTCCTAATTGCCCGGAAAATGGCGCCGGCCCTGGTAACAGGTAATACTATCGTGGTAAAACCAAGTAGCGAAACACCAAATAACGCGTTTGAATTTGCTAAAATTGTTGCTCAAACCGCGCTGCCAAAAGGGGTGTTCAACCTGGTTTCAGGAGCAGGAGCCGTTGTTGGCAATGCTCTTGCCGGTCATCCAAAAGTAGGTATGGTTAGTTTCACCGGCAGCGTTGACGGCGGCATTGCTATTATGCGGGCGGCAGCGGAAAATGTCACTAAGGTTTCTTTGGAGCTCGGAGGCAAGGCACCTGCGATTGTAATGCCTGATGCCGATCTTGATTTGGCCGCGGCCAGCATTCGCGATTCCCGTATTATTAATAGCGGCCAGGTATGCAACTGCGCCGAAAGAGTATATGTCCATGAATCAGTGGCCGACCAGTTTACTGAAAAGATAACAGCCGCTATGCGAAATACTACCTATGGCAATCCGCTCACTCAGCCAGATATTGACATGGGGCCACTGGTCAGCAAAACGCAGCTCGAACTTGTGGAAGCCGCTGTCAAACGGGCTCTGGCTGATGGAGCCCAGCTGGTCCTAGGGGGTAAACGGGCGCCAGCCAAAGAAGGGTTTTATTTTGAGCCTACCGTCCTTACGCACTGCCAACAACACACTGCGATTATGCAAAAAGAAGTTTTCGGTCCAGTATTACCAATTGCCACATTTAAAGATCTGGATGAGGCGCTTGCGTTAGCTAATGATTGTGAATACGGACTGACCTCGTCCATCTATACCAGGAGCCTTGATGTGGCCATGCGGGCCTGCAGGGAAATCAAGTTTGGCGAGACCTATGTTAACAGAGAAAACTTTGAAGCTATGCAAGGGTTCCATGCTGGCTGGCGCAAATCCGGAATTGGCGGTGCGGACGGTAAGCATGGCCTTGAAGAATATCTGCAAACCCATGTAGTATATATGCAGTATAACCAACATATAAAATAATCCGGACTGCGTCAAAAAAATCCAGCCCGGCCCAAAAACGGGAATGCCTCAGCTTACGCTTGGGGCATTCCCGTCTTTTTGGGCATTCGGTACTCTTTTTAAGAAAACTGCGAGGATGCTTAAAATAGAGTGAGGTAAAATCAAAAGGACTTACCAGTATCTGGCAAGTCCTTCCATCCAAAATGCCGTTCCTTTATATGTCCAAACCTGCACCCGGCAGGTGGGTATCCTGAGATCTGTTTTTGCCTTCCACACAGAGATGGCCCGGCAGCCGCACACCATTGAATTCCCTTATTATCAAAGTAGGTTGGACATATTCAAGTCGACGCTCATCCTAGATTACTTACATTTTAACATATTATTGAGCCGAGAGCAATCCTGGCTACCCCCATTACTGCCAGAACTGCCATTTTATAAAATTATATCCCACCGTTCCTCCTGCAGCCCATTCTTCCACGTATCATTCCCGACCCGCTGCGTAGGCGTAAAGCCAAAACTTTTATATAAATGGCAGGCTGCTTCCAGGCCTTGGAAGGTCCATAATATCATTTTTTTATATTTTTTCTCCCGGGCATAGTCCATGACAGCCTGCAGCAAACGCCGTCCGAGGCCAAGGCCGCGGAATTCGGGCTCAATCAGAAACCATCTTAACTGAGCCGTTTCCTCGCCCAAATCAACCAGACCGACAAAACCGGCAATCTTGTCGTTAACCTGGGCCACCCAGATTGCACCGGCTTGCCGGTCTTCGGCATATTGTAAAAGGCTTGCCAGCACATACTGCTCAAATACCGCCGGCTCTAAATTATATTCCTGGTGATAAAGCACACAATGCCTGTAGGCAATATAGCCTAAGTCTCCCGGCTGCCCGGCCCGGATGGTAATGGCCGGCGCACTGTCATGAGCAAGGATCTTGCGCACCCGGCTCAACAGGTTGATCAGCTCCTGCTGCTGAGGTAACGGCAACTCCGCCAGGATACGGCCAATCTGCTGCGTCGATGCTTCGGCCAGCTTGCTGAATGTTTCCTGCCCCTGCGCTGTTAATGATAAAACCTGGGCCCGGCCGTCAGCCGGCGACCGGGACTTGACAACTAATTTTTCTGCTATCAACCGGGTCAGGATGCGGCTCAGATAGCCGGGATCCATCTGCAGCAGCCTGGTTAACTCACTTGCCGTACATTGACCCGCCTTGTCCACCTCAAGCAAAACCCTGGCCTCAGCCAGAGAATAGGGGCTGTCTAATATATTCTTATTAACCAGTCCAATAAAACGGGTATAAAACCGATTAAACTCACGGACTACATTGGCCATATTTCTCATGCGTTCATCCATAAAAACCCCCCTCGCAATCTCTTCAGTATAAAGTATTAGTAATAATATAATAAAAATAATTGACTAAGTCAACTTTTTTTATAAATGAGACAGACAAACCAATGCTGCGTCTTTAACTGTAGCGTATTTCGAAAAAACTGATTTTTTCGAGCATGAGCCTATCAATTCATGTATATTGAATACATATAAATCCAGAAAAGGATAATTTTATTTAATAGAGAATAAATATAAACAAATAAAAATTATATAAAGGAGGGTTACTAATGGCCGATATTTTTTACAAATGCGTGGAGTGTGGCTGGATTCTTGAGGCCGCGGAAGGAAAAAAGCCGGAAACCTGCGAAAAATGCGGCGGTAACGCTACTATTATCGCAGTAGCTCAACAGCCCGGGCAGTTTGGCTGTGTCGGTAAATAGACAGGGCGTCCTCACCTGATCCTTTGTTGCCAAAGGATCAGTTTTTTTTTACTGCCTGTCAACCCTTTTGACATATTCTGCAAACCGGGTTATAATGAATTAATTTAATATTCTCTGAAGGGGAGTAGCTTTACAGATAGTATCAACAGCATGGCTGTACAGCCTGGTATTATCGTTGGGTAACCAATAAGCCAGACCTTTAGTATGGTGTTCACCGTACTAAGGGTCTTAACTATTCCCGTACACGGAAATGACCTAAGGTGCAAAAGCGGCTTTGTACCTTAGGTCATTGTCTATTTAACAGAAAACCATTAATAAGGAGGCTGTTTTTATGAAATGTCAACGCTGCCAGAACGAATTACATCCCCATTACAACTTCTGTCCGGTATGCGGCTCACAGGCGAAACCTGCCTGCAGCCATTGCCGGAAAGATGTAAATGCCGACTGGGTTAATTGTCCCTTCTGCGGCGCTAATCTAAAGGCTCCGCCAATCCCTCCCGCCGGCCACTCGCCGGTTTTGCCCCCGCCGCAATACAGCAAACCGCGCTATCATGACAGAAGTAACTCCTCCGGTAATTATCATCGCCGCAAGAAAGGCTTCCTTGACCGTTTTTTTTCCTAAAATCACTGTCGCCGGTAAATAACTATTCCATCGAGGCTCCGCTTGGCGCTGGCAGTTACGGCAGCGTCGTCAAGGCGAGCAAGCAGGGCTGCTATTATGCGCTGAAATTTATGCATGGCTATCCGTCATACTGTCAGCCGCCGACCACCGAACAAATACAGCTCTTTTGGCATGAGCAGGAGATTCTCCGGTCAATAAGCAATCCCCGGATTCCCCAATGGATAGATGTATTTGCGTTTAATGATATCCTGTTTATGGTACAGGAATATATTCCCGGCTTGCCTTTAAGCACGCATATTATGCGGGGCCGGGTTTTTACGGAGGCCGAAATAAAGAACCTCCTCCAGCAATTACTGGAAATTTTACTCTATCTCCACACCCCTGGCCGGAACAAACCCCTAATCCTCCATCGCGATCTGCGGCTGTCAAACCTTATTCTTAACCGAAAAAAGCTGCATCTGATTGATTTTGGGCTTGCTGTCAGGCCACAGCATTGGCCTGATCTCACCCTGCCGGCACCGCCTGCTGCCAAAGCCTCAGCCTCTGCCGGCAGTTATATGATGCGCCGGCGGGCCTTCGCCCCGGCCAGTGATCTGTTTGGAGCCGGCCTGGTCGCCGCTGACCTGATGGATAGCCGCCTGCCGGCAGTCAGGGCGGGCCAACCCGTTTGTACCGATGATTTTTCCGAATTCATTGGTAAACTGCTCAAACCCGGCGATGGTTATCCAACAGCAGCAGCAGCATTGGCAGCCCTTCGCAACATCAGACTTTCTTAACTGATCTGATATTTAGCTCAAGGGTAAAAAGCCGGATTTGCATTTCTTAATCTATGCTTATACCCCGGAATAAATTGCATTACCGCAGCAGTTGCGCTGTAAATGCTTTTATTCTGGGGTTGGCGGACGCGAATACTTGCGGTGGTGGCCCCTCCGCCACAATTACGCCTTCATCCATAAACACAACCTTGTTCGCGACCTCCCGGGCAAAGCCCATTTCATGGGTCACCACAACCATGGTTATCCCTTCTTGCGCCAGCCTTTTTAAAGCAAGCAGGACTTCGCCGACAAGTTCCGGATCAAGGGCCGACGTGGGCTCATCCAGTAAAAGCACCGCTGGCTCCATCGCCATCGCCCGGGCTATTGCCACACGCTGTTTTTGTCCGCCCGAAAGTTGTCCTGGATACGCTGCCGCCTTATCTTCAAGTCCCATTTTCGTCAACCAGGACAACCCCTGCCTTTGGGCTTCCTGCCGGGGAATATTCTTGACGGTAAGCAACCCTTCCATAACATTTTCTAACGCAGTTCTATGGGGGAAAAGATTAAATTGCTGGAATACCATACCGGTCCGCTGGCGCAACTGCCGGATCAGCCGGTTGTTGCCGGCAAGGTGATCTACGGCACTGCTAAAGTCGCCTACCCGGATTCGCCCGGCGTCCGGAACCTCTAAATAGTTCAGGCAGCGCAGCAACGTGGTTTTACCTGAGCCGCTAGGCCCGATAATGACACAGACTTCTCCCGCCCGCACCTTCAGGCTCACACTTTTCAGAACACTTGTGCCGCCAAAGTTTTTGTATAAGTCCACAACCTCAATCATCCGGAGCCCCCCGGTATCTCAAGCTTTCTCTCCAGCCATTCCTGAACCCAGCCCATAACAATAACCATTACCCAGTAAAACATCGCCAAGGTAATAAAATACGGCATAAAAACAAACTGGGCCGCGCTTTGCTCTTCTACCTGGCGGGTTAACTCCGGTACAGTAACGACAGAGGCTAATGATGATGATTTTAAAATATCAATAAGGCAATTCCACAGCGGCGGAATGGATATGCGGGTAGCCTGGGGCAAAACGATTCTTCTCAGTACTTGCGCGTTAGTCATCCCAAGAGACAGGGCGGCCTCCCACTGCCCCCGGCTGATGGACAGGATAGTCGCCCGGAAAATCTCCGAGATATAAGCCCCGAAATGCAAAATCAGGCCAATAAGTGCTGCAGCAAAGGGATCGAGCACGATATGAAACGAGGTTAAACCGAAATATAATATTAGCAGCTGCACAAGCAGCGGTGTCCCGCGAAAAAACGATATATAAACCCTGGCGGCTTGTTCGAATACCTTAACCTTGGATATTCTCATTAATGCGACTACCAGTCCGAGCAAGACTGCGCCGGTCATTGCTGCCACGCTTAAATAAAGAGTGACCAGGGCGCCCTGCCCCAAAACAGGCAGGGAGTCAATGACAATCCCCCATTCTCTACTTACTAACATCTTCCCCAAACCACTTTTTCGATATTTTTAGATAGGTACCATCTGCTTGTATTTCCACAAGCGCTTTATTTACCGCTTCGACAAGCTCGGGAGATCCTTTACGGAATGCAAGCCCTGACTGTTCTACATTAAAGGTTTTGCCTGTGACTTTAAGATTCTGATTGGGATTTTTCAAAAGATACTCGGAGACAAACAGCCGGTCATTCAAGGCCGCTTCGATACGTTTAGCTCCCAGGTCGGCAAAAATTTCGTTGGCCCCTTTATAATACTGAACGTTGGCCCCGGACTTCTTGGCAAGTTCTTCCCAGTTACTGCCCTGCGTTACGCCTACTTTACGCCCTTTGATGTCTTCTATGCTATTGATATCGGTAGTGTCCTTATTGACGATAACCTGAGCGCCGGAAACAGTATAGGGAATTGAAAAGTCGTACTTTTCCAGCCTTTTTTCGTTAATACCTACCTGATTAGCAATAACATCAAACCGCTCCGAATCAAGGCCGGCAAACATTGCCTTCCATTCGGTAGGCACAAATTCCGCCTTAACGCCCAGCCGTTGTGCCACTTCGTTGATGATCTCAACATCAAAACCCTCCAATTCGCCTTTTTCATTTTTAAAGGTGAACGGCGGATAGGTCCCTTCCGTTCCCACCTTTATTGTGCCGCGCTGTTTTATAACATCCAGCAAGGTCTGTTTCTGGGGCTCTGCCACCTTTGCGGGTTGTGTTCCGCAGCCCACCATAAATACCGTAAAAATCAAGGTAATAATCAGGCATAAACTAACTTTTTTCATTATCTAACCTCCTAAAAAATAATACCCACTCTATCACCAATGCTTGCTTATCCCTCCTGTTCTTTATTAACTTGCAAATTAAAGGGTTATTGCACTAAAAAAACCAAAGGGTATGAGAATGCTCCCCTACAGGGAGTTTCTCTTAGCCTTTGGTTTTCCAATTAGCCAAAAATTCATTAAATTATGACACAGCCATTTTTTTTAATATACTATAATTAGCAGGCAACTGTCAATGTCGATTTGACTGCCTCCGGCTTTTATAAGCGGCCCAAACGCCAAACAGCAAACCGGAAGAGACAGACAGCCTATATCTCTTTGGCAAAAACGTACCAGCTTCCATTGACTTCCTTTATTTGGTTGGATATAATTATATTATAATTTAATTATATCCAAGGGGAGTAACCTTTACAGCAAAGTCGTCAGTGCGGTACGATTCCCGGCTTTGTTGGCAACTGTTATGTTGTTGGTAAGACCTTGCCTTTTTTTAAGGCAAGGTCTTTTTATTACCCCCTCGGTATTTATAAAAGTACAGAAGGCATAAGGCAATGGATAAGAAAACCTATACCCCCCAAGGGTATAGCGGCTTTGCCGGTGTCCTAACGGATCCGGCATATGCCAAGTTTCTAAGTCTGCCAGAATTTATAAATAAATTCTGTGGACATAAGAACGACTAGGGCTTCTGCCGGCGTCCTGCAGGACTTGGCACAAGCCAAGTCTTTTCTTAATAAAAAAAGATGAAAGGAAGGTAAACCTGATGAATTTTTCGGGGAGGGTACAAAGTAAAGGCGACACCGGTTATTATACACAAGCGGTGGGATGATGAACTGGAAATGGGCGCGAATAACAGGGTATGTCGGTTTATTACACATCGTCGTTGCTGCATTAGCGCAAATTATCGCCGCTATTGTACCAGACTACCGGAACCTCGAAGAAACTGAGGAGATCGTACGCTGGGGACGGCTTCTCTGGTCCTATGCCATACTTTCCCTGGGTGCATTTTTAAAAAAGAAGACCGGCAAGTGGCTGGAAGCCGTTTGGGGAAGTATTGCCGCCGGCCTGTGCCTTATCCCGGATATCTCCACATTTGTTTTTCTAGGCTATTCTTTCCGGGCCTTTAAGATCCTGGATGAAGAAAAGAGTGTTCCTTTTTGAAAAAACTCTTGGTAAAAGAATAAATCAGAGGGGGAGTTTTATGAAAAAGCGCTGGCATGAATTAACTTCACAGGAAACCACTTCCTTATTGCAATCAGATGCCGCCACAGGCCTATCCACAGCTGCGGCAGCCGAGCGGCTGGCAACTTATGGCTATAACGAACTGAAGGAAAAAGAGCCGGAACCGCTATGGCAAAAATTCATCAATCAATTTAAAGACTTCCTGGTGCTGATTCTTATTGCCGCCAGCCTGATTTCTGTTTTAGTCGGCGAAATCGCAGATTCTATAGTTATTATTGCGATTGTACTGTTGAACGCCTGTCTGGGTGTGTTTCAGGAGGCTAAAGCGGAAAAAGCCCTGGCTGCCCTGAAGGAAATGTCTGCCCCCACTACAAAAGTTTTGCGCGACGGCGAGACTGCCGTACTTCCCTCCAAAGAGCTGGTCCCCGGTGATATGGTCCTCCTGGAGGCCGGGGATTATATTCCGGGAGATCTGCGTATTATAGAATCATTTAATCTCAAAGTGGAAGAGGCGTCTCTCACCGGCGAATCCGTGCCGGTGGACAAAGCCACAGAGACGGTTGCCGCTGATGCCGCTCTGGCCGATCGCCATAATATGGGCTTTATGAGCACGGTTGTTACCTATGGCCGGGGAAAAGGCATCATTGTCGCCACCGGCATGAATACGGAAATCGGTAAAATCGCCGAAATGCTGCAAACTGTCGAAACAGAAAGCTCGCCCCTCCAGAAAAAGCTGGCTGAATTCGGAAAAATGCTCGGTTATCTCTGCTTGATTGTTTGCGCAGCTGTTTTTGCCATGGGCATTTATAACAGCTATAGCGACGGCCTGCTGGAATTCGCCGAGGTGCAGTTGATGCTGATGACTGCGATCAGTCTGGCTGTTGCTGCCATCCCGGAGGGGCTGCCTACGGTTGTTACAATCGTGCTGGCCCTGGGCATGCAGCGTATGGCGAAAAAACGCGCGATCATGAAAAAACTGCATGCCGTGGAAACATTAGGCAGTATTTCTGTGATCTGCTCGGACAAAACAGGTACACTGACGCAGAATCAAATGACTGTGGTCAGATGCTATACATTAGCTAAGATGTACAGTGTCAGTGGCGAAGGCTATTCACCGGCCGGCAGCTTTCAGCGGCAGGAAAATCCGGTGAAGGTTGACGGCGAACAGGATCTAAGCCGGTTGCTGCAGGGGGCGGCACTTTGCAATGATGCCCAGCTTAAGCAAACCACCGATCAGCAAAGCTGGCACATCGTCGGTGATCCGACCGAGGGCGCCCTGGTAGTGGCGGCGGAAAAAGGCGGTTATTCTCGGCCAGTACTGACGGCCAGGTACCCGCGCCTGCAGGAGCTGCCCTTTGATTCTGTCAGAAAAATGATGACCACGTTTCAACAGGTTGACGGCGAATTGCTGGCCTTTACCAAAGGGGCTCCTGATGTATTAATCAGCCGCTGCACGCATATTGTTGTTAATGGCACAGTTCAGCTGTTAACGCCTGAAGCCAAGCTCGAGATTGCCGCCGCCAACCGGGAGATGGCCTCACAGGCCCTGCGGGTCTTGGCCGTGGCCTACCGCCGGTGGGAGGAACTGCCGGCTATGACCGCCCCGTCCACAGTAGAAACTGAGCTGGTTTTCATTGGCCTTCTGGGAATGATTGACCCGCCCCGGGCGGAGGTCCGCGAGGCTGTCGCTATTTGCCGGGACGCGGGCATCCGCCCCATTATGATAACCGGTGATCACCCGGACACAGCCCTGGCCATCGCTAAAGACCTGGGGCTTGCCGCCGGGGATGATCAGGTGATTGTCGGTGCTCAGCTTGATACTCTAAATAAGGCCGATCTGCAGGGGCTTGTTCAGTCGGCCAGCGTATTTGCCCGGGTGTCGCCTGAACACAAGATGTCAATTGTCGAAGCGTTGCGCAGCAATCATCAGATTGTCGCCATGACCGGTGACGGTGTCAATGACGCCCCGGCTTTGAAAAAAGCCGATATTGGTGTTGCCATGGGTATAACAGGCACTGACGTCACGAAAGAAACGGCGGATATGGTAGTAGCTGACGATAATTTTGCCACCATTGTCTCCGCCGTGGAGGAAGGGCGGGTTATCTATGCCAACATCCGTAAATTTGTCTACTTCCTCTTATCCTGTAATGCTGCGGAAATACTGGTTATCTTCTTTGCCATCGCCCTAGGCTGGCCCATTCCCCTGCTCCCCATTCAGCTTTTATGGGTCAATCTGGTTACAGATGCCTTTCCCGCCCTGGCCCTGGGCGTAGAAAAGCGGGAACCCAATGTCATGAATATAAAACCGCGGGACCCGGCTGAACCACTGCTGACCACCAACTTCCAGATTATGATTGCCGTGCAAAGCCTGTCTATGGCTGTTACCGTCTTAGGCGCCTTCTATTATGGCCTGCATGCCTATCATGGCGACTTGGATATAGCCCGGACCTTTGCCTTCATCACCCTGATTACCACCCAGGTGGTTTGTTCTTATGCCGCCCGCTCAGAGCACTATTCAGTATTTCAACTAGGAGTTTTCAGCAACAAATATTTGAATCTCGGCGTATCCGTTTCCCTCCTTTTGCTGTTAGTCTCGGTTTACGGCCCGCTGCACATTGTTTTCAAAACTGTGGAGCCCAGTCTCCACCACTGGCTGCTCTTTCTCCTGCTGACGCCGATTCCTTTTTTCGCTACCGAGCTTACTAAATGGTTTTTACGAAGAAAGCGTAAAATAAGCACCAGCCAGCCGGCCTCGCTGTAGTTTGAAATTAAGGCGGATATTTATTATTATTTATTGAATACTATTAAAGGATATGGTAGAATTATGGTAATTAGCCCGCTTGGGTAAATGCAGAAAAAAATACCAGCCGTTTAGCAGCTACAGTTGTGTTATAAAGAAAGGAGATTGACATTATGCCAAACTTTGCAAATCCGTTTCAGGGGAATGTTAACAGGAAAATAACCCGGGAAGAGCTTCTGCAGGCAATCAGACTAAACATCGCCGGTGAGCTGGAAGCAATTTATGTTTATGATGCGCATGTCCAGGCAACGGACGATCCTGTTGCCAAAAAGGTAATCGGCGATATTCGCGATGAAGAAAAGGCCCATGTCGGGGAACTGATGGCTTTGTTAAAATATCTTGACCCCGAAGAAGCCGACCATTTTGCCGCCGGCGAGGGCGAGGTCCAGGAAATGCTGGAAGAGTTGGGCCTGACCGGTGAATCAACTGCCAATCAGAAGAAAATTATTGCCGCCCAGTCTACGGTAGGCAGTTTAATCCAAAAATAAAGGGGTGTATGGGTATGGAATTTTTGTTACGGGACGACGCTCAGTTCTCTGAAGACCAATGGGAAAAAATTGACGAGGTTGTTGTTAAAACCGCCAAAGCCACGCTAGTCGGACGAAAATTCATAACAATATACGGTCCTCTGGGAGCAGGTACACAAAGCATCCATGTGGATGACTTCGGTACTGCCGGCCAAGGTGAGGTTGGTTTTTTTGGCGATGATGATGATGCAGCCCCGATAAAAACACAGGGCCGCCGGTTTATTGAAATTCCGATGGTCTATAAGGATTTCTTTATCTCCTGGCGGGATATTGAAAACAGCAAACAATTTGGCTTACCGTTAGATCTGGCAAGTACCGCCGGCGCCGCCGCTATCTGTTCCAAAAAAGAAGATGAGTTGATTTTTCAGGGTAATACGGCTCTGGGGTACGAAGGGCTTGCCACTGTCGCCGGCTCAACCAGACTGGCAAAAAAAGACTGGCAAGAGGGAGAAAACTCCTTCAATGATATTGTAAAAGGGCTGGAGATCCTGACAGCCAAGGGCTTTGTCGGTAAGTTTGCCTTAACAGTCAGCCCTGATTTATATATGCAGTTGCAGCGTATCCAGGCCAATACGGGCTTGCTGGAAAGCGACAGGATAAAAAGCCTGCTGGACGGCAATCTGTATCAAACCCCGGTCCTTGGCGCCAATAAGGCGGTGCTGGTCTGCGCCGAACCCCAAAATCTCGACCTGGTAATCGGCCAGGATTTGATTACCGGTTATTTAGGGGCAGAAAAACTAAACCACGCCTTCCGGGTACTGGAGACAATTTTACTGCGTATTAAACGCAAAGATGCGATTGTTGTGTTCGAATAAGCAGTACATATTGAAAAACAAAGAGTCTGGCAGCCAATGGCTTGCCAGGCTCTTGCTTTCTTTGCGGCCTTACGCGGGCAGAGTTATTTTAACTGCTGGGCATTTTTAAAAATATCTTTTAACATTCCATAGAAGCTGTCAAGGCGCTCTTCACTTAGCCCTGCCAATAGCTGTTGCCGCTGCTGGCTGACAATATTGTTCCATTGCGGGTACCGGCTTAGGGCTACGTCAGTCAGAAACACTGTTTTTTCCCGTTTGTTACAGCCTTCCCGCCGTTCTATCAGACCTTTCCGTTCCAGGTTGGACAAGCTCTTAGATATGGCCGGCGGTTCAATATGAAGATAGTTGGCCAAAGCAGTCTGCGACATGGCCCCCTTGGTTTTAACAGTGGTAATAATGGCCCACTCGGAGCTATAAATACCCCACGGTTCCAGTTGTTGGTTCAAGCCCGTAGAAATAATCCGGGTCGTTTGATAGAGCTGGTGAACGATCTTTTCCCTTGTTTCCATACACCCTCCTGTCATTTCCCTGCAGTTGCTGCATGGTTCTGTTTATTAATGTAATAATAACTGTAAGACACCAGAAATACAAACATTACCCCGGTTGAATATATATATAGCGAAGCATAGCCGGTAGCGCCGGCCAGCAGCCCCAGCAGGATAGCGCCTCCGCCGGCACCAATATCCAATACATTATAGAAGGTCGCGCTGGCAGCACTGCGCCGGCCGGCCGGAACCAGATTCAATATCCAGGTTTGCAGTGCCGGGAAAAGAGCGCCTACACCAAAACCATAGAAAACAGAAGCCGCTAAGATGGCGGTCAGCGTGGTGGCGCTGGTAAGAATGGCAAGGCCTGCTAAAAATAAAACTGCCCCCGGCAAAATGACCCAAACAGGCCCTTTACGGTCAAAGATCTTTCCGGTCACAGTACGGGACAGGCACATACAGAACGTGCCCAGCAGAAAAAAGTAGCCGGGGTTTTCTATATTAACCGCTTTCGCAAATACCGCAATAAAAGTAAGCACACTGCCGTAACAAATGCCAAACAGCATGGTAAGAAACGCCGGTAAGCGAGTCCCGCTCACCATAAACCGGTCCCAGAAAGGCCGGCTTATGTCTGTCTGTACATCACCTGCTACTGTAACTGCCGGCACAGAACAAAAGGATACCCCCAGCAGCGCGTGCACCTGACATAAGGCCGACACAAGAAAAACAGCACCGAAGCCGTAACTATTCATCAACCAGATTCCGGCCGCAGGTGCTACAGCCATTGCCATGGTTGTGCCCAAACCAAAATACCCCATGCCCTCGCCGCAGCGGGAAGCAGGAATAATGTCGGCAGCAAGGGTAGCGTAAAAAGTAGTGGCAATGCCAAAGCCAAGCCCGTGAACAATACGGATTGCCAGCAGTCCGCCCGCCGAAGTCCAGAGATAATAACCGGCCACTGATAAAAAAGAAATAATAATGCCAATAAAGAGGCAATACTTTTTGCCAAATTTCTCAATCCCCCAATCGGTAAACAGGCGAATGAAGATTGCCGAAAACACAAAAACACCGGTTATCAGGCCAACCTGGCTGCTGGTGCCGCCCAACACGGTAACATAGAGCGGTATAACCGGAATTAACAATTGAAATCCCGCAAAAAACAAACTATTGGTAAAAAATAAAATTAAAAAATCTTTGGTCCATAACGCTTTCTTTACTGGCTGCAAATTAGTTTTCATCGCTGCTTTGACTCCTTGAAAAAAACATACTATTGACTGTGTGAACTCCTAATACTTAACTAGTTAAGTATTATTTCATAATAGTACGCACTATCTTATCTGTCAATAGACAAAATAAACATAACAATATGCTTATTTTGTCGAAATAATTAATTTCTTGACAAAAATAAGAATAAAAGTAATAATATATACAGTAATCAATTTACAAAAAAGAGAATAGATGGCAAACTTACCGAAAGATAAGGACGCAAAGCTATGGGTCTAAGGATATGTCTATGACTGCCAGGTTGCAATTGCATTGTAATTATTATTAAGGCATCAGTCTGTCCGTAGACTGATGCCATTTTAGTTTATCTTGGAAATACCGTTATAATTGCCTAAGAAGATTCTAGCTTTAAATACATTATAAATAAAGCGAGGCACTATATGCAGAAAGTTTCCATCACCAATCTGGCAGAAGGAATGACTACCTACACACGCCTATGTGCCGCAGACGGCCGGGTATTGTTAGGCAGCCGCATTCGTCTAACCGCAAGCTACATCAAAAAAATTCAGAGCTTCGGCGTTTTAAACTTATTCGTAACCAATCCGATTATTGAGCGGATTGGTTTAATCTATGAAGAAACGCTGCCGGAAGATAAGCGAACCGAAGCGATCAAAATCCTGAAAGCTGCTTTCGATAATGCCAAAGAGGGTAAGCTCATCGATGTGCACAGCATTTATATTATGGCCAGAACTATTATTGAGACCATTAGCAGCAATCAGCTCATACGGCTGGATACCACCGTCACCGCGGACGACTACGTGTATAGCCACTGTATAAATGTAGCCGCACTGGCTGCCGTTATCGCCAGTGACCTGGAATATAATTCAGCCAAAATGCAGGAACTGGTGATGGGAGCCTTATTGCATGATATTGGCAAAGTGCTGGACAATGGCAGTGTCAGTGAGGAAGACCATCCGCGCCAAGGCTTCGAGTATGCCCGGAAACTCCGCGATTATTCCATTGTCGCCAGCCATGTCATCTTCCAGCATCATGAAAAGGTCGACGGCACAGGTTATCCGCGCGGCCTCAGTGGTGATCAGCTGCATGAGTATGCCCGCATTACAGCCGTAGCCGACGCTTATGACACTATCGTCTCTGATTTCCAAAAAGCTCCGGCTCTTTTGCCCCATCAGGCTTATGAGGCAATTATGTCGATGAGCGGAACCTACCTGGACAAGGAAATTGCCGATATATTCTTAGCCAAAGCCCCCTTATATCCGCTGGGAACCTTTGTGGTGCTTGACAGCGGCTTTATCGGCGTGGTCACTGAAGCCAGGCCAAAACTGCAGGCCCGGCCAACAGTAACGGTTATCACCGATGCCCAGGGCAAATTCCGGGATGAATGGCTGGAGGTCGAACTGACAAAGAATTTAACGAGTTTTATTAATTACGTCCTGTCAGAGAAAGAAGTCATTAAGCTGACAAAACGCTACGAAAAACAGGTCCTCTAACCGCAAAATAACGGTAAGAGGACCTGCAAATTATCAGTTAATATGTATATAATTAAAGGGTTTTATCGCCGGGATGCCAGTCAATAGGGCATAGACCGCCGGTTTGCAGGGCACTCAGAACCCGCACCACCTCTTCCACGCTGCGGCCCACGTTCAAATCGCTGATAACCTGATAACGGAGTATACCATCAGGATCAATGATAAACAAACCTCTGAGGGCAATCCCTTCCTCTTCAATAAGAACACCATAATCACGGGCCACCTGTTTGGTTATATCCGATGCCAGCGGATAGTTAAGCTGGCCGCCCAGGCCGCCGTCGCCCCGCCCAGCCTTGATCCAGGCCCGGTGTGAGTATACACTGTCAGTGCTCACGCCAAGCACCGAAGCTCCCAGGCTTTCAAATTCAGCCAGCCTGGAGTTAAACCCCAGAATTTCGGTCGGACAAACAAAAGTAAAATCAAGCGGATAAAAAAATAACACCAGCCACTTTCCCTGAAAATCCTCCAGCCTGGCAACCTGGTCAAGGGTCTCCATATTACTGGTAGTTGTCATCGCAAAACCGGGTGCTTTTTGACCAACTTTAACAGACATACATTCATCACACCTTTCATTGATAATATTTCTCACTTAAATAATATTATTATTTGCTAATTTTGTCAACTCTTTCTGCAAATATTTTAACCGGAAAGCAAGCGGTACATACAGGTATGCCGACAGCCGGGGAAAACTGCGGCCTGTATGGCTGGCTTTAGCAACAAAAATCTGCCGGTTGCGCAGGAAAATTCAGGTTATCCTAGAATTACATCCTTAGGCTTATATAATGATTGCCCGCATATCGTTAAGGAAATACTATAAGGCAGTGATTAAAGCGCTGGTTTATTAATCTAATCCATAGGAGGTAAAACCATGAAACAGATTGCCGCAGGTGATTATGCGCCCGACTTTGTACTTAAGGATAATCGTGGTCAGGATGTGAAGTTATCCGACTACCGGGGAAAAAAGGTATTGTTGTCCTGGCATCCTCTCGCCTGGACTAAGGTCTGTGCCGAACAAATGAAATCACTGGAAGCGAATTATGAGGAAATGGAAAAATTCAATACCGTTCCTTTAGGATTAAGCGTTGATGCGTACCCCAGCAAGAATGCCTGGGCTAAAGAACTGGCAATTACCCGGACCAAGCTGCCGGCCGACTTCTGGCCCCACGGCCAGGTTGCCCAGGCCTACGGGCTGTTCCGTGACGGCGAGGGCTTCTCCGAACGGGCCAATGTTCTCATTGATGAGACCGGGAAGGTTCTGTGGGTAAAAATATACCCCATTCCCGAACTGCCGGATATTAAGGAAGTAATGGCCGAGATCAGACGTAATTAAACGCTCGCAGGCGTGCAAAGCAGACCTGGATTTTTGATCCGGGTCTGCTTTTGTGTTACTCCGGTAGAGCTTATGCACACTCTGTGCGGGCTATTGGTTTGGGGTCAAGCAAATAGGTGAGGAAGAAGGTAGCCAGGCAAGCAAGCCATTCCAGATAGATGACATGGGGCAATATCCGGATGGCAGGGGTTGTTTGCCACAATACCAGCACAACTGCCCCGGTCAGGATTGTATAAAAAGCGGAATTCCGGCGGCAGAGCGCCGGTGCAAACAGGGTGAACAAGACAATGACGCTAAAAGCCGCGGTAAGGCTGAGCCCAATCATCAGGGTACTGATAATGCCGCTGATGGTCATCGCCAGGGTCAGAGTAAGCAAACCAAGGGCCACTACCGCCACTTTGGTGGTAACAAGGAAGCTTTGCTCGCTGGCCCCGGGGTTGATAAATTTCTTGTAAATGTCCTGGGAAAACAAGGTTGCCGAACTCAAGAGCAGGTTACAGGCTGTTGATACATCAGCCGCCCAGAGTGCGGCCAGGGTAATACCGGCCAGCACAGGATCCAAAGACATAATCGTCATCGGCAGGGCCAGGGCGGGACTGACATCAGGGAACATCGACTTGGCAATAACCCCCATTAAGGCGCTGACAAAACCAATGGGCAGCATCATCAATCCGCCGATGATAAAGCCCCGCTGCGCGGTTTTTACATCCTTGGCCCCCAATGATATCTGAATGATGCTCTGCAGCGAAAGGTTGACTGTAACCAGGACCACAATCCAGCTAATGATGCCAATGATGCCCACCCCGTCGAACAAATCCAGATACGGTGCATTAGCAGGCAGGTTGGCCTGGATATTGGCCATACCGCCGGCATGGCTTACGCCGACAATTGTGGCCAGGATGATGCCGATATATTTCAGACTGACATTTAAAAGATTGGATAAACTGGCTGACCACATCCCGCCCATCGCGGTAATGCCGATAAATACAACAGCGCTCGTCAGCATCCCCGAGGTCAGGGTAAATACCTCAGGCATTAACGCGCAAAGAATACTGCCGCCGGCAATATACTGGAGCGACATGACAACAAGCTGAATGAGGATCTGGCAGGTAATCCCGGCAATCATGCCTTTCTTATCATAATAACGCCCTAACAGCTCAGGGATTGTTGTGATATTGAGCTCACGATACCTTCTGGCAACCAGCAGCCCCATGGCAATCGCCCCCAGGCCCCAGGCGGTTGTATACCAGCCGGCGGAAAGCCCGACCTTGTAAGCTTGCTCGGCAACCCCAATCGTTGACGCGCCACCTACGGCCAGGCCGACAATGGATACAGTAATAAGCGGGGTGGTAAGCTGCCGGCCTGCAAGCACATAGTTTGCCGCACTGCCGGTAGACCGCCGTTTAGCATAATAGCTGATCAGAAACAGTAATACAATATACAGACAGACAATGATAAAAGGAATATTCATAGTAACCTCCTGTGATATAGCATCTTTGTTATTTTCCTCTATGCCGGCTATAGAAGAAAAAAATCGCCCCCCTGTGAAGAGGGACGATAATTACCGTGGTACCACCCAGTTAAGATCCTTAAAAATAAAAACAGGCAGCACCGAAGGGGCGAAAAGCCGCGGTACCACCCTGTTTATAAATCATAAGATCTACTTTAATGTCTGTAACGTAGACAACACGGCCCAGCCTACTACCTCTTCAGCCTGCGGTTCGGGAAGGAACTTCATTAAGTATCTCCAGCTGGTTCACACCACCCACCAGCTCTCTGTATGGAAAAGACATAATTACTTTTTTCCGTCATCACTATATTGGATATTTTATTATTAACATGATTATACTCAGCCAGCGTACGAATGTCAATATGATATTCTCGTCAATTGACAGAACTATAATAAAGCAGGCAGACATCGGCACTGTTTGTTATGCCGCCGGCGCTAATCAGGCTGCAGGTATAAACTATGCTTGGCCGGCCCTGTGTATTGCATTGCTTGTTTTCAAAATTTTTGCGCATTCTATTTACACTAGTATGGTAGTATGGTAATATTCAATTAAGCCTGATTTACCAAAAAAATTGTTACTGAACCTATGTTATATTCAGTCAGGTTTTGGCATGAAAAACGGCATACAGGGAGGAATTTCATGTGTTAATGTCTTTTCGCTGGTATGGCGGCCAGCTGGATACGATCCCGCTTAGCTATATCAAACAAATACCGGGAATGAAAAATGTAGTTAGCGCGATCTACCATATCCCGGTAGGGGAAGTGTGGCCGTATGAAGACATACTGGCTATCAAAAACAAGATTGAAGCTGCCGGGCTTATGTTTAAAACGGTGGAAAGTGTAAATGTCCATGAGGACATTAAACTGGGACTGCCAACCAGAGACCGCTACATAAAAAACTATTGTACGACTCTTAACAATCTGGCTAAAGCCGGGATTGAGGTTGTCTGCTACAATTTTATGCCTGTTTTTGACTGGATGCGCACTGATCTGGCTAAAGTCCTGCCTGATGGTTCGACGGCTTTGTCCTATGATGAAAAAATTCTCAAAGGCTTACAACCGGAGGTTCTGGCCGGGGAAATGGAAAAGGGCGCTAACGGCTTCGAACTGCCCGGCTGGGAAAAAGAAAGACTTGCTGAAGTCAAAAAACTCTTCGAACTATATAAAAAGATAACAGAAGAAACGCTGCTGGCTAATCTTAAATATTTTTTAGAGGGAATTATTCCCACCGCCGAAACGTGCGGTATAAAAATGGCCATTCACCCGGATGATCCGCCCTGGCCGGTATTCGGCCTGCCCCGTATCGTCATTTCCCGCGCGCATCTGGAGCGCATTCTGCGTTTAGTTGACAGCCCGGCTAACGGCCTGGCGCTGTGCAGCGGCTCGCTGGGAGCCAACCGCGAAAACGATATTGTGGAGATTTTTCATCATTTCAGCAAAATCAAGCGGCTTCATTTTGCCCATGTCCGCAATATTAAAATTCACGAACCGGGTGTTTTCGACGAAACCGCTCATAAAGCGGACGATGCTTCACTTGATATGTACGGTATTATGAAAGCGCTGTACGATACAGGCTTTACCGGCCCCCTGCGCTCTGACCACGGGCGGATGATCTGGGGCGAAGACGGCAGGCCCGGCTATGGTTTGTACGACCGCGCGCTGGGAGCCCTGTATCTACAGGGGTTATGGGATGCCATTGAGCGCTGCGGCAATACCTAATCAGTAATAGGCAAAACCCAACGAACAGCCTGGCGCCAACCGGCCCGGGCAGGGAAGGAGGGGTCAACGCGCAAGGCGGCAATGCCGCGGAAAGGGGGGCATGGTGCACAAGCTAGGAACCTGGCTTACAGGCGCTGATAATGGGATTATAAGGTTAGGAGGCTAAGAATTTATGAATAAAAAATTTAATCAACTTAGCAAGATACTGCTGGCAGGGGCTTTAGGTACGCTGTTATTGACAGGCTGCGGCGGGTCGGGCCCCAAAGGCACTGAGGCCACCAGCAAAAATCCGGTGGTAATCCGGGTTGGCTCCACGCTGGCGTCAACCCATCCGGCAACGGTTGCTCTGACCAAAACATTTAAACCGCTGGTTGAGGAAGGGTCCAACGGAGCATTAAAAGTCGAGGTTTACGAAGGCGGCACCCTGGGCGGGGAAAAAGAACTGTATGACAGTGTGCGCAACGGCAATCTGCAAATGTGCGCTGTTGGTACAGTCATGTGGAATGAAGTAGCGAAAATGTCAATTCCCGACTGGCCATTCCTGTTCCGCGATCTTGACCACGCCCGCGCCGTTTACACCGGTAAAATCGGCGAGGAAATGGCGGCAGTTGTTGAGAAAATTGCAAAAGTGCATTTTCTGGGATGGTATCCGAACGGAGTGCGCGTATTCAGCAGCAATCGCACGCTTGCCAGCCTGGACGATTTTAAAGGCTTACGCCTGAGAATGCCTAATAATCCTATCCATATTCAGGTTGGCAGCCTCCTGGGGGCGAATGTTACCCCCATGCCGATGGGTGAGGTATTTACGGCGCTGGAGCAAAAGGTTGTGGACGGCCAGGATAATCCTCTTTCCACCTTTCGCAATGAAGGCTGGTATGAGGTGCAGAGCGATATTTTTGAATCCAATCATATGATCACAACAATTGAACTGCTGGCCAGCAATAAATTATACAGTTCCTTAAGCCGGGAACAGGTTGAGCTGATCGAGAAGGCCGCGCTCAAAGCCTCGCAGGAGGCCTGGGATTCCTATGCCCAAAGTATTACCGATGACAAGAAATTCCTGCAAGAGCACGGCATTAAGATTACCACGCCTAACGACGCGACCCGTCAGCAGCTGATCACGCTGATGCAGCCTGTTTATGAAAAGCTTTATCAAAAATATGATTGGGCCGAAGATATGGTGCGGAGAATCAGAGACGTAAAAAATTAGATAACCGGGGAAGCGATTAGGAGGAATGGTTATGTCCCGTGCTCTGGCTAAGCTGTTTAAGATTGTGGAAATACTCATGGCAACCATGCTGGGATTGATGATACTGCTGGTATTTATGAATGTTATTTTGCGGTATTTCTTCAATTCCAGCATTACCTGGTCAGAGGAAATGGCACGGTATTTGTTCGTTTGGATTATTTATATCGGTGCTATCGGCGCCATGCGCGACAACACTCACCTGGGTGTTGACACCGTTATCCGCCGCCTGCCGCCAGTTTTCCAGAAAACCGGCTATCTCTGCGGGCAAGTGCTGATTCTGCTGTTGATGATATTGCTTTTCCAGGGCAGTTGGGAGCTTACCCTGCTCAATGTTGACAGCAAGGCTTCTGCAACCAATATTCCGCTTACCCTGATCTATGGAATTGGGTTGATAACCAGCTTTTGCATTGCCGTCAATGTGCTTAGCAACGGTTATAAAGCACTGTTTATACCCGGCGCGCTGAAGCTGCTGCTTCCAATGCACGAGTCTGAAGAAGACATGCTGGTGGAAACAACGCAGGCAGAGGAGGAAAAATCATAATGTCCATGTTCATTTTCTTAGTCTCACTCTGTGCTGCCATGGCCATTGGCGTGCCGATCGCCTTTTCCTTGCTGTTCAGCGGCGTTTGTCTTATGTTTTATCTTGATGTGTTCGATGCTCAGATTATTGCGCAAAATCTCATGCTTGGCGCCGATAGCTTCGCCATGATGGCAATACCCTTTTTCGTTATGGCCGGAGATTTAATGAACCGCGGCGGCCTTACCCAGCGTATTGTCGACGCCGCCCTGGCCCTGGTGGGCCACATTCGCGGCGGCCTTGGCTATGTTGCGATTTTAGCTATTGTTATGTTTGCCAGCCTGGTTGGCTCTGCAGTGGCCAGCACGGCGGCCCTGGGAGCTATTCTCATACCTATGATGGTAAATGCCGGCTATGACCGCAACCGCTCCACCGCCTTGGTGGCAGCCGGCAATATTGTTTCTCCAATTATGCCGCCGAGTGTGCCGATGATCATCTTTGGCGTAACCGCAGGCGTTTCCATCAGCAAACTGTTCCTCTCCGGCATCATGCCCGGCTTGTATATTTCCGTGGCACTGGCCGCAACCTGGGCCTGGATTGCCCGCAAAGACAAGGTGCGGGTTCTGCCCCGGAAAAGCTGCCGGGAAATGCTCCAGGCAGTAAGTAAGGCGCTCTGGGCACTGCTCATGCCGGTGCTGATTGTGGTGGGGATGCGCGGCGGTATTTTCACCCCCACTGAAGCCGGAGTGGTTGCCGTGGCTTATGCTTTATTTGTCGGCACCTTTGTTTACCGGTCTCTTACGTTCCGGGATGTATTCGAGTGCCTTGCCTCTTCAGCCAAAATGACCAGTGTGATTATGTTTCTGGCCGCAGCGGCCATGGTTTCTTCCTGGCTGATGACAATCGGCAATATTCCCGGTCTGGTTGCCGAGATTTTAGAGCCGTTTATGCACAGTCCGATTGTGCTCATGTTAATCATTAATCTTGTTGTGATCTTGGTGGGAACAGCCATGGATGTGACGCCTACCATCCTTATTCTTACACCGGTACTAATGCCGCTTGTGCGCCAGGCAGGCATCGATCCGGTCTACTTTGGGCTTATATTTGTTATCAACAATGTGATCGGCCTGCTTACACCACCGGTGGGAACAGTGCTTAATGTAGCCTGCGGGGCCGGCAAAATCAGCATGGAAGCCATTGTCAAGGCCATCATTCCCTTTTTTCTTGTGGAGTGCGTCCTGCTGCTGCTGCTGATTTTGTATCCACCGCTGGTTATTGCCCCCCTGAACTGGCTGACACGATAAACACAGCACCCGGGAGGAGAAAAATCGCATGAAGCAATTAGTAACCACAAAACCATTAGCCCTTGTAATGTGCGACGTACCGCAACCGACACTGCAGAATCCCGGCGATGTCCTGATAAAAATAAAGGCCGCCGGTATCTGCGGCTCTGATGTCCATATTTATCATGGAACCTCACCGGTTGCCACTTACCCGCGCGTTATGGGCCATGAGGTGGTCGGGGTAGTGGCAGAAACCGGACCCGGTGTCAGCCGGGTAAAGACCGGCGACCATGTCATTATTGACCAGGTCATCAACTGCGGTCATTGTTACCCCTGCAGCATCGGGCGCCCTAATGTCTGCTGCCATCTTAACGTTCGCGGTGTCCACGTCGATGGCGGCTACCGCGAGTATATGGTGGCGGATCAGGCAGCCCTGCACCTGCTGCCGCCAGAGCTGCCGTTTGCCGATGCCATTATGATTGAACCGCTGAGCATTGCTTTTCAGGCTAAAGCACGGGCCCAGATTACTGCCGATGATACAGTGCTGATCTTAGGAGCCGGGGCACTGGGAAAAAGTTTAATCAAGGCAATTCAGCTGACCGGCGCCACAATAATTGTGGCTGACATCATGGCGGAACGGCTGAACGAAGCCCGCAAACTGGGTGCCCATCATGCCGTCAATGCCAGTACGCAGGATATGATCGCCGCGGTTCGCCGGCTGACCGGCGGTTATGGCCCTACTGTTTCAATTGACGGTGCCGGTGTGGCCGACTCTTTAGCCCAGCTGGCTGAGGTTACCTGTAACGCAGGCCGGGTGATCACCATGGCCTTCCTGGATCAGCCGTCGCCGGTCGCCCAGTTAAAAATAACGGCCAAGGAACTGGATATCCGCGGCTCCCGTTTACAATGCCATAAATTTGAAGAGGTCATTGCCGCCTACCGCAACCAACAACTGGACTTTGGCGGCTTGGTGTCTCATGCCCTCCCGTTTGCAGATGCCCAAAAAGCCTTTGACATGATTGACGCCAAGGACCCGGCCGTGAGAAAGATTGTCCTTGTTTTTGACTAAGCGCTGTCCGGCGCCGGCCTACGTCATTATGCCGTGAATTCAGTTATGCGTTACAGCTCCACGTCAAATATACACAGCGGCCCTGTACGTGTGATACTCGCAGCAAGGCCGGGCCATGTAGATAACTCTGTTTACGCACTCAGAAGACTATGATACCATGTAAGAAAAACATAGAAAGGAGTTAAGTGAGAACTTGCGCATAATTGAACGATTTCCGCAGGAATCAGCCAGAGAGTATGTATACCGATTACTAAAAGGAAATATAGTTAATTTAACGCTGCCACCGGGACAAAGTATTTCCGAACAGGAGATCGCAGACTATTTGCAGGTGAGCCGTACTCCTGTACGTGAGGCATTTATCAAGCTGTCCCAGGAAAACTTGCTGGATATTGTACCGCAGAAAGGAACTTATGTTTCTCTTATCGACCCAGATCAGGTCGAAGAATCAAAATTTGCCAGAGAAACACTGGAACGGGAAATTATTCAGGAGGCCTGCCGGTCTTTCCCCGGCGAGGCTCTGTTTGAGCTGCAGTCCAATGTTACCCTCCAGGAATTATGTATCAATGAAAAAAATTATCTTAAATTTTTCGAGCTTGACGAAAGCATGCATGGTACCATTTTTAAAGGTTGTAAAAAAGCGCGGATCTGGTTTATGCTGCAGCAAATGAATGCCCACTATAACCGGGTCAGAATGCTCAATTTAGCAGTGGGTTATGACTGGGGCCAATTGATTCAGCAGCATAAAACCCTGCTGCAGGCCATCAGAGAGAAAGATGCCCTGCTGGCAAAGGCCACAATTGACATACATTTGAATAAGGTCGTCGTTGACCTCGCTTATCTGCGCCAGCAATATGAGTACTATTTCCTGCCGCTAAAGACCGTTTCCGTAAATATAACCGGCCGTTCAAAACCTTAATCTGCCCACCGGCAGACGCTGATCGTCGATTCACCGCCTGAACCTGAAATACCAAGAAACCGGATACTAACGGAGGCGAGGAAGCTTAATATGGTAAGTTTACATAGCAGTTCGATAAAAAATAACACCGCCTGGGCCCAGGCCGGCATAGAAAGTATAACATTTGATTATGACCGGATGCTCGCTCAAACCCGGGAAAATCCGGCCTGGATACATTTTGGCGCCGGCAATATCTTCCGCGGTTTTATTGCCGCATTGCAGCAAACGCTGCTGCAGGCCGGCCAAAGCCAAACCGGAATCGTTGCCGTCGAAACCTATGATACCGAAATAATAAAAAAAATTTATGACCCGTATGACAATCTGGGGTTACTGGCAATTATGAATGCCGACGGCAGCCTGGAGAAAAAGCTTATTGCCAGTATCAGTGAAAGTTTAGTTGGCGATCCGGCCGCGGCAGGGGACTGGCAGCGCCTTAAAACCATATTTGCCCAACCCTCCTTGCAAATCGCCAGTTTTACCATCACGGAAAAAGGCTATAATCTGAAGGCTGGTGGCGACACATATGCCGCAGACGTTCTGGCCGACATGGGCAGCGGACCGGAGCAGCCGCAAAGCGTTATGGCTAAAGTTACTGCCCTGGCTTACATACGCTACCGCAGCGGGGCGCTGCCGCTTGCCTTCGTCAGTATGGATAATTGCTCTCACAATGGCGACAGGCTGCACAACGCCATGGCGGCAATTGCCGGCAAATGGGTAGAAAACGGGCGGGCGGAAGCAGGGTTCCTTACCTATCTGAACAACCCGGAAATAGTAGCTTTTCCCTGGAGTATGATTGATAAAATCACCCCCCGGCCGGCAGCAAGCGTGCAGAAAACCCTGCAGGAAGCGGGTTTTAGCAGCACAGAAATTATCTGCACAGGCAAAAACACCTTTATTGCGCCGTTTGTCAATGCGGAAAAGCCTGAATATCTGGTTATTGAAGACAAATTCCCCAATGGCCGCCCGCCCTTGGAGCAGGCCGGGGTATTTTTTACCGACAGACAAACCGTTGACCTTGTTGAAAAAATGAAAGTATGCACGTGCTTAAACCCCTTGCATACGGCATTAGCCATTTTTGGCTGCCTGTTGGGATATACTTTGATTGCCGATGAAATGAAAGATCCGCAACTGAAAAAATTAGTGGAAAAAATCGGCTATCAGGAAGGCCTGCCGGTAGTGATGAAGCCCGGGATTATGGACCCGGAGGCCTTTCTCCGGGAGGTCATTGAAGTAAGATTGCCTAATCCGTATATCCCTGATACGCCGCAGCGCATTGCTACAGACACCTCGCAGAAGGTAGGCGTGCGGTTTGGTGAAACAATCAAAGCCTATAGCCGGAATCCGGCTTTAGATCCCCGGCAGCTTACCTGCATACCGCTTGTCATTGCCGGCTGGTGCCGTTATCTGCTGGGAGTTGACGACCAGGGCCGGACCATGAGTTTAAGTCCTGATCCTTTGCTGGCTGGCTTAACGGCGGCCGTTGCCGGTATCAGGCTAGGTGAAAACCCCAATGCCGGCCACGCTTTGCGCCCTATTCTCGCCAGAGCGGACTTGTTTGGCCTGAACCTGTATGAAACAGGGTTAGGGGACAAAATTGAACATTACTTTGTAGAAATGACAGCCGGTGCCGGCGCAGTAAGATCGGTACTGCAAAAATATTTGCAGGCCGATTAACTGCCTCACCTGAACGCGCCGGTGCAGCCAGACTGAATAGCCACGTTCTTGGCCGCCAAAAGGACGAGAGAGCTTGCCGCAACTTGTGCAGCAGGCTCTCTTTTGTTTGTTGCCCATTCGCCAGCCAGCCGAAGCTGTTCTGTCTTTGGCGTACTGTCCCTTCTGGCGGCTTAACTTTTCAGCCGGACTACAGGGCTGCAACGCCCCAGATCCTTGTAACATCGGCCGGTGTTGCCAGCTCCCGGCCAATACTTGTGGCGATCGTGGCCATCCTTTCGACTAAAGCACGATTCGTTGCCAAAACCCCTTTGGCGTAATACACATTATCCTCGATGCCGACCCGGACATGGCCGCCTAAGGCGATAGCCACCGCTGACAAATTGACATGCTGCGGTCCAATAATGGATACACTCCAGACAGCATCAGACGGCAAGCTGTCAAGCAGAAAAAATAAATTTTTAGCCGTGGCCGGCAATGATCCTTTTACTCCCAGGACAAGGTTGAACAACAGCGGCCCTCTTAACAGCCCCGCCTGTTGCAGGTTGACAGCATTATTAATCATCGACACATCAAACACTTCAATTTCCGGTTTAATGTTTTTTTCCAGCATAACTTTTGCCATATATTCGATAAGCCTGGGCTCATTGGCGTTAATGCTTGCCGGAAAATTAGAAGACCCGGTCGCCAGGCTGGCCGACTCCGGCTTCAGCATCAGCGGCTCGGCCCTGGCTTCCCCAGCCTTCCCGCCCCTGGCCCCGGTGGAAATCTGTTTAATAATCGGGCAGCCGGACGCAGTAAGGAGCCTTACCGTTTCGGCAAAGCAGGCAACCTCGCAGGTAGGCTGCTCTTGTTCATCCCGGGCGTGTATGTGGGCAACAGCCGCCCCCTGTCCATAACAGGCGATAATATCGGCGGCTATTTCTGCCGCCGTTACCGGTACGTGCGGTGTCATAGCTTTGGTCGGCACATTGCCGGTCGGAGCAATGGTAATAATTAATTTTTCCATCTGATCCTCCCTTCTTACTTAAGCGGGCCAATATTTTTTTCAAATTCCCTAAATCCGGCCACCATCGCGGCAATCAGCTCATCTGCCTGGTCTTTGGTAATAATGAGCGGCGGCGCCAGGAGAAACTGGTCCCCGTTTTCCCCGTCCGCATTACCTGTGCCCGGATAGACAATAACCCCGTGTTTTAGCAGTGTGACGGTCAGCTTTTCCGCCATCCCCAGCACTGCCGGATAGGGCTCTTTCGTTTTTTTATCTCTGACAATTTCAACACCGAGCAGCAAGCCTTTGCCCCGCACGTCGCCAACAAAAGAGAACGGTAATAATTTTGCCTGCATTTGGGCCAGTAAATAAGCGCCAATGGTCCGGGAGTTTTCTGCAAGGTTGTCTGCAACCAGGGTTTTAACCACCGCTAATGCCACGGCGGCCGATAAGGGGTTGCCGCCATAGGTGTGGCCATGTACAAATACGCCAGAGCCCTGCTTAAAGGTGTCATAAATCTCCTGCTTTGCGATTACGGCCCCAAGGGGAGAATAACCGGCGCTCATCCCTTTGGCGGCGCAGATCATATCAGGCACCACACCCCAGTCGGCAATGCTGAACATGGCGCCGGTGCGGCCAAAACCGGCCATTACCTCGTCATCAATCAGCAAAATATCATAATGATCGCAAATCTGGCGGATAATTTTAAAATACTCTTTATGAGGAACAATGGCGCCGCAGGCTGCCCCGCCTACCGGCTCGGCAATGAAGGCGGCAACATATTCGGCCCCCTCCATTTTCACTGCCCGCTCCAAATCCAGGGCACATTCCACCTGACACGTATCCTGGCATTTGCCAAAAGGACAGCGATAACAATAGGCTGGGGCAATATGGGGAAAATTGAGCAGCAAGGGGGTATATTTTTTCCGGCGTTTATCGCCGGTCATGGACAGTGAGCCGATTGTATTGCCATGAAAGCTTTTCCACCGGGAAATAATCCGGTATTTTGCGCTCTGCCCATCCCGTTCCACGAAATAGCCACGGGCCATTTTCAGTGCTGCCTCCGTCGCTTCCGAACCGCCGGACACCAAATACAGCTTGTTCAGCGAAGCCGGTGCCAGAGCGGCTACCAGATCGGCTAATTGCTGAATCGGTTGTGATGTCCAGCGGGACAAATGGCTGAAAGCGACCTTCCGGGCCTGCTCAGCCATCGCCGCGAGCACCCCCGGGTGGGCATGCCCCAGATTGGCCACGGCCGCGCCCGCACAGGCATCAATATACTTATTCCCGGCTGTATCATACAAATAAATACCTTCCCCGTAGTCGACCTCGAGGTACTCTTTATTTAGCGCCCGATAGAACACATTACTCATTTGCTCCTCATCCCTTTTCTTTTGGCTTATAATTCCTTTATACTTCGCCAGCAATACTAGGCAAAGCAGCAAATTTGTAACATTATTTCCGCTCTGCCCAAATACTTTAGTGCGCAGTATATAGACTAATCTCCGGCAATAGTATATCATGTAACTATTAATTAAAATAATGATTATTTTATATGGTATCAATCACTTATTTATATAATTAGCAAGGAGAACAATATGGAGTTACGTCAATTGCAAATTTTTTATACAGCGGCCCAGACACTTAATTTCACCAAAGCCGGCCTGAAGCTGGGTTATGCCCAGTCCAATATCACCGGACAAATCCGTCAGCTGGAAGACGAACTGCAGGTAAAGTTATTCGAACGGATGGGGCGTGGTATCCAGCTCACGAACGACGGCAAAAAATTTTTTGAGAATGTAAAACATATTCTTGAACTATGTGCCAAGGCCAAAGGCGAATTTTTGCCGCACGCGGTCCGTGGCGTTTTGAATATTGGCGCCGCCGAGACGGTTTGCGTATACCGGCTGCCCCAGATTTTAACCGAGTACCGCAGACTCTATCCCCAGGTTGAAATCCGGGTACAAACAGAAAGCTGTGAGCATTTTTTCGAATTAATCAAAGCCAGCGCTATTGATGTGGCTTTAGTACTGACCGATTCGGTTAAGGCCCCGGAAATGGCAGTACAAACATTACATGACGAGCAATTGACAGCAGTGGCAAGCCCCCTCCATCCCCTGGCCCGGCAGAAAAAAATCACCCCCCGGGCTTTGGCCGGCCACTGCCTAATCACGACCTTGCCCGGCTGCGGCTACCGGCCTTTAATTCTGTCCATGTTTAAGGAACAGGCGGCCAAACCGGGTGCATTTATGGAGCTATCCAGCATCGGCGCGATCAGACAGTGCACTATTTGTGGCTTAGGAATCGCATTTTTGCCTAAAATTGCGGTTGCCGACGATATCCAGCGCAATAATCTGATTGAATTGGACTGGTGCGGGCCTGTATTTCAGGTAAGAACACAATTAATCTACCACCGTGAGAAATGGCTGACACCGGCTATGCGGGCTTTTATAGAACTGGCCGGCGCCAACCCAGTCTCACCTACACCGTATAAGCGGTCAGGCCCATAAAGCTATACTGGCATTGAATTGAATTGCTTGGGGGCATCAGGGTTGCCGAAAAACCGGTTCAGCAGCAAGGCGACAAAGGTATTGCCAAATACATTGACAACCGTGCGGCCCATATCCATAAGGCGGTCCACACCGGCAAGGATGGCAATCGCTTCGGCCGGCAGGCCAATGGTCGTCAGGATAACGGCCATGACGACAAGAGAGGCCGAAGGAACATTAGCTGTCCCTTTGTTGGCAATCAGCGTGGTAATAAGGATGGTCGCGAGGGCCGGCAGAGTCAGCTCCATGCCATAAGCATCAGCAATGAAGCAGATCGCCAGCGATTGATATAAGGCCGATCCGTCAAGATTAAACGTATAGCCAAGCGGCAGGCAAAACGCCGGTATTTTAGTTGGAACCCCCATCTTTTCCAGTTGCTTCAACAGGATGGGCAGGGCCGGTTCGGAAGAGCAGGTGGCAAAACCCAATAACAAGGCATCGGCTATTGTTTTCACCATTTTTATCGGATTATAGCCCAGCAAGGCAACCAGTATCATAAATATTACGCCAAAAACGAACAGGCCCACATATAAAGTGAAGATTAACTTGGATAAGGCAATAATCATTGCCTTGCCCTGGGAGGCAAAAACCCAGGCGATAATGCAAGCCACCGCCACTGGCGTCACCCGTAAAATACCATTGACAATTCTTATTGTCGCTTCAAATAATGCTTCCAGAACGTCGGCAATTGGCTTGGCTTTTTCCTTCATCGTCCCCAGGGCCACCCCAAAGGCAATGCAAAAGGTTAAAAAGGGCAAAATTTTGCCCGCGGCAGCAGTTGCCACCACATTATCGGGAATCATATCCAGAAAAAATTTTACCCAATCGATCGATTTTGCCAAATCTTTGGGAATTGTACCGGTGGCAGCCATCTCCACCCCGATCCCCGGGTGAAAAATCTGATTAAGAACAATCCCTAGCAAAGAGGCCAGGCCGGTGGCAATATAAAACCAGGAGAAGGTAACAAATGCCATCTTTCCCAACTGCCTCATATCACTGGCCATATGGTAAATACCCAAAGTCACGGCCGATAATACCAGGGGAATGATAATCATTTTAATGGATTTAATAAATGCCGTTCCCACCGGGGCCAGTGTTTTACCAAAATCAGGCCAGAAATTCCCCACTATGGCCCCAATGATAAGCCCTACTATCATTTGCTGCCACAAGGGAACCCTGGCCTCCAGTTTGGCAAAGAACCCCCTTTGGCTGTTACTCACAGGCACCTGACATGGAATGTTGCTCATCTTCCCAATTCCTCCTATTCCTATAATTAAAATCTTAAATCACCTAGCCCGGCCTTCTTGGGCACCCCCAGGGCCACCTCCTCCCAGCAGCCGTATCGGCCTGCAAACAAAAAAGACACTTTCTAAAATGAAAGTGTCTTCTTTGACTACTTATAAGTCACGCTGTGCAATTCCCTCAGGCTAGCGCAAATATAAAATTTCTCTGGACACAGTATAGCATGCCGCTCTTATAATGAAAAATCACCAGTAATGATCATATCGATCATTGCTGGTGATAGCCTTGCAACCAGCCCGCCGCCTACCGGCTGCGCAGCGGGGATAACCCTGGCTTCTGCCAGGCCTTCAGGCCACGGCCACAGCCGCCGTGGCTCCGGTTTCTTACCCCGTGGTCATTACAGCATTTTTAAATCTGGCAGGGCAAAAAAGAGCCTACTCAAGTACATGCCTCCGCTGGGAAACCCAGAAAAAAAATCGCCCTGTCAAAATGACTGACAAGCTTGCGGCCAATCCCGTGTATAAGGGATTGACCGACAGCGCCAACAGGGAATAACCGGCAATGGCGAAAAGCGTACTGACGATCATGGAAGAAATCGCCCATTGGCGCTTTAAAACCCCCGGCCAAAACACCGCCAGCGTCAGCGGTAAAAACACGCCCGCCCCCCGCAAGGCCATGGACAGGTAATTCCAGCTTAAAACAAAGGACTGCAGATTAGCCAGCGCCGTCAGCATGGCGCAAGCTGCGATTACCACAATGGTGCCGCGGTTAACCCACAGCAAGCTGCGGCTGCCGCTGACACCCAACACCCCATGAAAGATATCACGGGCCACCATTGTGGCAATGCCCAGCAGCAGGCCGGCAATCGAGCCCACAACCGAGATAAGCAGCCCGGCCAGACCGATACCGCCAAGCCAGGCGGGCATATGGTGCAGCAGATACATCGGCAAGGCATCAATCGGCAGAATATCGGGGTAATTAACGCGCATAAACATGCCTACTGCCACCGAGGGCAAGCCTACCGGAATAGTGATAATCGCGGCTGTACAAGTGCCGATCAGGGCCGTCTGCGAATCACGGGCGGCAAAGATTGCCTGAATATAAGTCTGGGTGCAGATAATACCGACAATCAGGGAAATTACATTGCCAAGCCCGCCCCAGACATCAGCCCCGAAGAGACTGAACCATACCGGCGAGGGAAATACAGTTGCCAGGGTTGGCAATTGCCGCAAAAACTGCAAGGCATACCAGCCGGCGGAAAACAACGTGACATAAATGATGCCGACCTTCATTAGGCCCGATAAGCCCGTTCCCTGCATTCCACCCCAAAAAACATAAGTTGCTACCAGCAGCACGGTAACCAAAGCCGCCTGCCAGGATCCAAGCCCGAAAAGGGTTGTCAACAAATGAATACCCGCCAGACTGCTGGCCACGATGCTGAAGAAAATACCAATCGAGGAAATGATGCTTGTCAACGGCCCGATGGGCCGTCCATAGTTCAGGACAAGATATTGGGAGATCGTCTCCAGTCCCGTATTGCGCAAGGGGCTGGCATAGAAAAAACCCATCACCAAAAAACCGATGCCAGACCCCAGGGTAAACCACCAGGCTGACAAACCGGATGAATAGGCCAGTTGCGTCGTGCCGATCGTAGCGGCACCGCCAATAATTGTGCCGGCGATTGTTCCCGATACAATGGCCGGTCCGGCCGAACGCCCGCCGAGACTAAAGGCCTCCGCCGACTGCACACGGCGCGCTGAATAAATACCAATCGCAAAAACAATGATAAGCGTGGCTAAAAACCCCGCCAAATGCATCATGCTAAAAATCATAATACCCCTCCGACCAAAATACCATTGACGACAGCATAGTTCTTGCGTATGATTGTAACAAGTCCGTTACCATACGTAAAATACTAAATACAATCACTAACTATACCGTACAGGTATGCCGGAGGATGTTATGAATATTCAGGACATGCAGTATTTCCTGGCTATTGTTGAAGAGGGGAGTATCACTGCAGCCGCCAAAAGGCTGCATATCGCCCAGCCACCGCTAAGCAGGCAAATGAAACAGCTGGAAGCCCGGCTTGGCGTTCAGCTGTTTGAGCGGGGCCGGCGCCGGATAAAAGTCACCGAAGCCGGCAATCTGCTGAGACACCGGGCTGAGCAGATACTGGAGCTGACAACTAATACGGTCCGGGAGTTAAAGGAGTTTGACACCGGCGTGCGCGGAACCTTGTCAATTGGCGCCGTTACCTCCTCCTGGGTCACACTTCTGCCTGATCTGATCCACACCTTCCGGAACCGCTACCCCCATGTGCGCTTTCGCCTGCGGGAGGGAGAGAGCCGGCGGATTACCGAACTGCTTGACAAAGGTATCGTTGATCTGGGCATGGTACGGGTTCCTGTTGACACAGAGGTCTATGAATCAATTGAACTGCCCAATGAGCCGCTTATTATTGCCTTCCGGTCCGGCTACAGCAGCATTGGCAGCGGCGGCAAGCCGGAGGTTGACCTGGCAGAGTTGGCAGGTCAACCGTTAATGATTCACCGCAAATACAAAAACATGCTGACCGAGCACTGCCATCAGGCTGGTTTTTCCCCTGAAATTCTTTGCGAAAGCGACGATGTCCTGCCCTTGTTGGCCTGGGCCGCCGCCGCTATCGGCATTGCCGTCGTCCCGCGCTCGGCTGTGAGCCTCGTTCCCAGCGCCAATCTGATGACCAAAGAAATAGTTAATCCGGCCCTGGAAACAGCAGCGGCCCTCATTTGGGTCCGCAATCGCTTTCTCTCCGCAACGGCCCGTCATTTTTTATCCTTATTTACTTCCATGAAGAAATAAAAAATAGTTATAACACCAAAAAGCGCAGGGGGTCCACAGCCGTGCCCTTTACTCTGACTTCGTAATGAACATGGGGCCCTGTGCTTCTCCCGGTACTGCCAAGATAAGCAATAATCTGACCCTTGCTGACCCTTTGGCCGACAGTTACCACCAGGCGTGAATTATGGCCGTAAATGGTTGAAATACCCTCGCCATGGTCAAGCTGAACAACATTGCCGTAGCCGTCAGACCACTCGCTGCGGGCAACCACGCCATCAGCGGTAGCAACAACCGGTGTACCGACATTGTTGGCAATATCAATGCCGGGATGCATTTCACTGCCAATGCCCCCCGGCGAGTTGCGGCCGCCAAAGCCGGAAGTAACGGCCCCGCTTGTTGGCCAAATCGTAGGCTTATTCGCTAAGGGGTCATTACTCCTCGCCAGGCTTTCAACAGCCTCGACCTGCCTGTCGCCACCATACCGGTCAGGTTCCAGCCCCACTGCCGGCACACTGGCGGCACTTAACGGCTGCTGATCATTGGCTGCGAGGCCTGCCAGAACTATACTAAATACCACTGCCAGCGGGAGCAGCCACCTGACAGCCATATGTTTTATCCACCGTTTGCCGGCCTTCAGCTTACTGGCACTTATAAATTGTCGAACGCGCATAGGTTCTCTCCTCCTTACAGGCCAACCTCTCTATATTATAGCGGAAAGTCCACCCTGGCGGCAACACTTGACGCCGGCGGGGAAAAGTGAGAACATAGTATCAGTGCCAGCCAAACAGTACTGGAGATGATCTGTGTGAAAAAAATTTCCCCTAAGTATCGCCTGCTCACGGTATTCAGTGTACTGCTATTTCCTCTGGCGCTGCTGGCGGCAGCCAGCGGCAATCTGCTGCCGGCCTCATTTTTTCAGCAGCACCGGCCTCCCCGCCCGCCTGTCAGCCTAACAGCAGTACCTGTTAGTACGATAAATAAATCAATCCAGCTCGTCCGCCCCGGCACGGTCGAAACCACCGCTCTTGTCCCGGTCACTGCCGAACTGGCCGGTTACCTCATTGAGCTATATGTAACAGAAGGCCAGGCCGTTAAAGCCGGTCAGCCGCTGCTTAAGCTCCGGCCAGCGGCCGAACCGGCGGCACAGCCAGCCGGGCAGGACGCCCGGAGTAATTATGAACAGGCCTTGAGAGAATTTAACCGTGACCAGAAATTATACGAAATCGGGGCGATCCCCAGGCGGCAGCTGGAGCTTGCCACAGCCAAACTCCAACAGGCGAAAGCCGCTGTAACCGCGCCGCCAACTACGGGGCCGGCTGCCGACACCACCCTCAACGCCCCGGTCAGCGGCATTGTATCCGGTCTGCCTGTTCTCGGAAAAACGGTGCAGGCCGGGCAACAGCTGCTTGTTTTAGGGAGTGGCCAGGAAGTGGAGGTTGTGGTTCAGCTTAACCAGAATGACTTGTATCTGGTCCATTTAGGCACACCGGTTACAGTAGAGGCCGGGCAACAGCCCCTGCCCGGGCAGGTTGCCCGCATCTATCCCCAAATCACAGACAATCAAATCCCGGCCTTCCTGGCCCGCCTTGCTCTCACCCCGCCCCCGGCCGGCGTACTCCAGCCCGGCCTGCCGGTCACGGTCCGCATTGATACAGGCGCCGCCGCCACCGTACCTGCCGTTCCCTCCTCCGCCATAGTTCGGGACGATCAGGGACAAAGCTTTATTTACCTCGCGGTCAACGGTAAAGCGGTGCGCCAGCAAATAACACCGGGAGAAACAAGCGGCGAGTTAACAGAAGTAACCTCTGCCCTCCCGCCGGAAAGTATGGTTATAGCTGCCCCTACAAACGAAATCAGCGATGGTGCTGCCATCACCGTAATCCAATCATCATAACTCAGACGCACTACCGCTCTGGAGCTGAAATTTATTGCCGCCGGCTTGTACCGTAAAAAAGTGAGATTATCCACATGATGTGGATAATCTCACTTTTATTGCTTACAAACTTAACTTGACTTTAATCCGCTCAATCGCTTCCTTGGTACTCTCCTGGCTGCCGAAAGCGGTAAGCCGGAAATACCCCTCGCCGGCCGGACCGAAGCCGGCGCCCGGGGTGCCGACGATGTGGGCGTCTGTCAGGAGCTTGTCAAAGAAGGACCACGAGTCGTAGCCCTGGGGTGTTTTAAGCCAGATATACGGAGCATTGACCCCGCCGAAAACATCCAGGCCAATGCTTTTTAAGCCTTGGCGGATGGTTTTGGCATTTGTCATGTAATAGTTGATCAGCTCTTTGATCTGCTGTTGCCCTTCCGGGGTGTATACGGCCTCGGCCCCTTTTTGAATAATGTAGGGCACACCGTTAAATTTTGTGGTTTGACGGCGGTTCCACAGGCTGTTCAAGGGGTATTGGCTGCCATCGGCAGTATAAGCCATAACGCTTTTCGGCACCACCGTAAAGGCGCAGCGGGTACCGGTAAAGCCGGCATTTTTGGAGAAGGTCCTAAACTCAATGGCCACGTCCTTGGCACCCTCGATTTCATAAATGCTATGAGGCACGCCAGGTTCCTGAATATAGGCTTCGTAAGCGGCGTCATAAAGGATGATGGAACCATTGGCCTTGGCATAATCGACCCATTTTTTCAGTTCGGCCTTGGACAAGGTGGTGCCTGTCGGATTATTAGGATAGCAGAGATAAATAATATCGACTTTTTCTTCCGGCAGGGCGGGGATAAAATTGTTCCCGCTATTGCAGGTCAGATAAGTTACACCGGCAAATTTCCCGCTGCTGAGCTGCCCGGTGCGGCCGGCCATAACATTGGTGTCCAGATAAACCGGATATACCGGGTCAGTAATGGCCACTTTGTTATTAACACCGAAAATCTCCTGAATATTGCCGACATCGCTCTTGGAGCCGTCGCTCACGAAAACTTCGTCAACACCAAGGGTTACGCCCAGTGTCTCGTAGTCGGTTTTAATAATTTTCTCTATCAAGAAAGCATAGCCTTGCTCCGGGCCATAGCCGCGGAAGGTCCTGGCATCAGCCATTTCGTCAACAGCAGCATGCAGGCCTTTAATTACCGCCTCAGGCAAGGGTTTGGTCACATCACCGATACCAAGTCTGATAATATTTGCAGTGGGATTATCGTCTTTGAATTTTGCGACCCGCTTTGCTATTTCCGCAAACAAATAGCTTCCAGGCAATTTTAGATAATTTTCATTAATTACGGCCATGCGTTGAAACTCCTCTCTTGTTTAAATCATCGGGCAGATTTTAAATTATTCCCCAAAATACCAGCGTCAATGCAGTTAGCAGAACAGCAACTGATATTTGGTATTATATTCTGCCATATAGTTTTTTTTCCTTCATGGGCAGGCAAAAAAAATGCTGCTGCCACCCTATTTGCACCCTGGTGGCAGCAACTGGACGAATTACCGGAAAACCGCCAGCCCGGCGGTAAGGGCCAGCATCAGGAGCAGCACCGTATAATCGGCGGTACCAAGCGCTACGTCGGCCGTAAACTGCCGGCGGCCCCGGCTGCCAAAACCCCTAAGCTCCAGACTCATCGCCATGGTTTCCGAACGCGACACGGCCCGCAGAACAAGCGGTTCGACGATCGCAACATAGTCCCGCAGCCGCTTCAGGGGATTGCCGCGAAAAACATAGCCCCGGCAAGCCTGGGCCTCACGGACTGCCTGGCTTTCCGCCAGAAAATCAGGTACAAACCGCAGCGCCGAGGTAAACATAAATGCATATTCGTACGGAATCCGGCACTGGCTGACTAAAGCGGCTGTCAAGTCCTGCAGGCGGGTAGTTGCCAGTAAAAATATAAAAATCAGCGACATCGCCAGCATTTTAAGCCCTGTCATCAGGGCAAACTCAACCGTACTGCCAAATACATACTGAAGCCCGGCCAGCATGACGGCAAACACGGCTAAGCCAAAAACCCCCTTAAAATGCTTGCCTGACAGGCGATAAAGCATAAACAGCAGGAGTTGGCCGCCAACCAGGGCAGCCTGACCGGCCAGTGTCGGCACAAGCAGCGCCCATACCGACACGGCCGCGGTTAAGATAAGTTTGGTAAGCGGTGCAAGTCTAGGCATACTGCTCCCTCCTTCGTTTTATCGCCGCTCCCAGCAGTTCCACCAAGTCATCGGCATTCTGGGCATTAACCCCGGTAAGCCGGCGGTTTAGAGCCAGGGCTGACGGCGGCAGCAGCCCCCAGGCGCCAATATCCTGACTGCCGCCAAACAGTTCTGCCGGCGGGCCGTCAAATACTTTACGGCCCTGTTCCAAAACAACAGCCCGGGCAGCATACCGGCTGATCAGCTCCATATCATGAGTAACCAGAATAATAGTAATCCCCTGTTGGTTCAGGCCTGTTAACAGCTCCATCAGGCTTTGCGCTTCCCAGGGGTCCTGGCCGCTTGTCGGCTCATCCAAAATGAGCATTTGCGGGCGCATGGCAATAGCCGAGGCAATGGCCACCTTCTGCTTATGGCCCCGGCTAAGCGTGCGGGGAAAGCTGCCGGCTAATTCAGTCAGGCCGGTCACAGCCAGTGCCCATTCTGCCGCTTCGGTGACGGCCGCCGGGGCAAAGCCCAGCTGCTCAGGCCCATAAGCCACTTCTTTAAGCACACTGTCCCGGAATATCTGCCGGTCGGGATTCTGGAATACATAGCCAATACTGCGGGCCATGTCGGCCGTAGTCATACCTGCCGTGTTTTGCCCCCGCAAGTGTATACTGCCGCCACCAGGCTTTAAGAGAGACATGGCCAGCCGGGTCAGCGTTGTTTTGCCGCTGCCGTTGCGCCCGGCCAGCGCCACAAATTCACCGGCTGCTACCGTAAAATCAACCTTATCCAGCGCTTTTTTGCCGCTTGCGTAATTAAATTCAATATTTTTCAGGCTCAGGAGTAATTCAGGCACTTCTGGCCACCCCTTTTATACAAGTAAGCCGGTTGAGTTCCTCGGCTGCCTCGCTCTCATTCTTCCAGGCCCCGAGGCGGAGCCCGGTTTCCTGCTCCAGCGTCAGCTTTATCGCCCATAAAGCCGGCACTCCCAGCTTTAGCTCAGGCTGCTGCCACATATAGGCCAGGGTCTGGCTTACATCACCGGCAAAGCAGAGACTGCCGCCCTGCAGCACGGCAAGCTGGCTGGCATAGGGCAAAATCCGCGCCAGCTGATGTTCAACCACAATCACCGTTGTTCCCTGGCAATTGAGGTCATACAATAATTCATAAATCCCGGCTGCTCCTTCCGGATCAAGGGCTGATGCCGGCTCATCAAGCACCAGGATGGCTGGCGACATCACCAGGACCGAAGCAATGGCCAGCCGCTGCTTCTGCCCGCCCGATAACCCGGCCACCTGGCATTCTTCCAGCCCGGCAAGCCCTACTTTAGCCAGCGCGGCCGTCACCTGCCGTTTGATTTCACTGCGGCTGAGACCGGAGGTCTCCAGACCAAACGCCACTTCTTCCGCTACCGTCAGGGCCACCAGCTGGCTTTCATAATCTGCCAGCACTGTTCCGACCTGCTCAGACAGTTCACCCATACTTTTCTGCGACGAATTGAGGCCGCCTACCAGCACCGTTCCCCCCTGCCGCCCGCCGAAATAATGCGGTACAACCCCGGCAACAGCCAGAGCCAGCGTCGTCTTGCCGGCGCCGCTGGGACCGGTAATTACAGTGAATGAACCCTTCTCAACCGTTAGTGATATCTGGTCAAGCACGACACCGCCGTTGGGATAGGCGTACGAAAAATTTTCAAATTCTACAGCTGCCATTCATTACGCCTCCTTGCCGCCAAACATCTTTTTTGCGGGAAAATATAAAAGCTGGGTAATGACCATATTAATAGCGGCCACTGTCAGAACAACAGGCATCATGCCATAAAGATAAACCGCCAGCGGCAATGACAGCACAACTTTGAGAATGGTAATAAAAGTAAACCCGCTGGCCACAGTACTGATACCGGCGGTAATGGCCGGACGCAGATTGATCTTGCCGACTGTCAGGCTCAGTGAGGTATGCACTATAAGCGCACAGACAACGGCGCCAACCGGCTCACTGATAAAGTTGGCGTAAGGCAAGGCAGCCTTGGATATGGGAATAGAGATAGCTCCTGTTACCAAACCAATGCCGGCGGCCTGTTTAACGCCAACCCGGGTGAGATTAATGGCAATGCAATACATGGCAATCAGCCAGTTGGGAGTAATACCGGCAATCGCCGGGGTAACAATTTTTAATATAACACCAATAGCCAGCAGCAGAGCCGTGACCGCCACCCAGCGGAAGCGGCCCTCCTGTCCGGTTTGGACTGTAATTAATTCTTGTTGCTGTTTGCTTTCCACATTAATCTCCTCCTTGTTTATCTTAATAAGTTAGCTGCATTTGTATAATCAGGCCAAAATTAAAACCCCGTCCCTTAGTCATACAGGTACTGTATGACTAAGGGACGGGGATAACCCGCGGTGCCACCCTGGTTGGCCAGAAATACTCCGGCCCGGCTTACTGGGTACAGGGCAAACCAGCCCGATACCTGCTCCCTGATAACGGCGGCAGCAACCCGTCAGTGCCTACCCCGCTGATTGCGGCTCGGACTGCATCTCCCAGGCCCATTCGACAGGCTGAGCAGCGCCAAACTCCCACTACCGTTGGCTCGCTGCGGCTCTCTGGCCGTGTGTACTTTCCCTGGTCATTGATAATAGCAAATATGTATTTGTGCAAAGTATAGCAAAAGACAGGTCTCTCTGTCAATTAAATTTTTAATTTTGCCGTTTACAATTTTTACTTGCTTCTGATGGTGATATCCTCAACATCCTCGTTATTCTCACCAAAAATTACCCGGCCGCTGATTTTTTTACCCTTAAGCACGGCTGGCAGCCAATAGATATCATCGGCCCACATTTGCTTGTAGGGGATATCGGCGATAGCAAACCATTCAGGCTTCATCTCCGGGGTTTCCTGCGGTTCGCCCTGCCAGGTATACACCACATACAGCTGCACATCATGGTCAAGCTCCGGGCTGGCCGGGAAAACAAACTGCAATTCGCCCACATATTCAAGGTCAGCCTCCTGGACGGCTAAGCCGCATTCTTCTTTCAATTCGCGCACTGCCGCGGCAACAGCCGTCTCCCCCTCCTCAAACTTGCCGCCAAACCCGTTGTACTTGCCGCAACCGAAACCGGTCTTTTTCAGGCCGAGCAGGATACGCTCCGCCGGCCGGCCCTGAACAGGCAGGCATAAAGTCGTTGACTGCATAATAGCCCTCCTTTAGGTCAATCGGAAAACCTTAAGTTTATTGGTTACTGTAGAAATCGCCAGCGGCAGCAATGGACCCAATTCCCCGTCCAGATCGCTTTCCACCGGTTCGTCACACTCTATAAAGATATCGGCGGCCTGCAGGTGCCGGATATGGCTGCTTGCAATATGCCGGCCGGAAAAGATACTAAAAAACAGTCCCATAAGCTCGGGAATACTGCATTTATTAACAATCAGCAGATCCAGCTTGCCATCATCAATCTTGGCCTGAGGGGCGAGAGTGGGAAAGCTGCCCACCAGCCCGCTGTTCATGACCAGGAATAGCAGAATATCATCATTGATCGTCCTGCCGTCTGCCGTTATCCTGACCCGCAGGGAGCGGAAACTGGGCAACTCGCCCAGGCCTTTAAAATAGTAGGCCATCCGGCCCAGGGTATTTTTTAAGGCCGTATCCACACTATGGGCCACCGAGGTCAGCAGGCCGGCACTCGCCACATTGAGGAAATACTCGCCATTAACCATGCCCACATCAACGGTAGACCACTGTCCGCCGGTCACGGCCCGCAGGCAGCCGGTCAAATCTTTTCCCAGATTTAAGTGACTGGCAAAATCATTGCATGTGCCGCTGGGGATAATCCCTAAGGGTACATCGACAGATTCGGCCAGCATGGCGTTGATAACCTCATGGACAGTACCGTCACCACCGGCCACAAGCAGGCCATCGGTGGCAAAGCCCTTGATCTGACTGACGAAGGACCGGACATCCCCCTTAATCCTGGTGCGGAATGGAATTAATATACCGTCTGCCGCCTGCAGGTATTCGATTACCTCATCCAAGCGGGTTTTAAATTTCGCATCGCCGGCTACGGGATTATAGATAAGCACATACCTCTTCATATACTACCCTCCTGCGGCCAGTTTAACACATAAGCCACTGACCATCATCAGGAACCATCACCCTGCTCTCTAAACCGTGCTGAACCAGAAAACCCTTGAGTTCAGCCCTGGTCAACAAACAATGATTAATGGCTTCCAGATGCACAACAATAATTATGGCCGCGGGGGCCTGCCGGCATACCTGATAGATATCCTGCGTTCCCATGGTTATTGGTTCGCCCTCATTAAACCTGGCCGCGCCCCCATTCAGCACAATTACCTGCGGCTTATGCTCCGCCAGGGCCGCAGCCACCTCCGGGCACCAGATAGTGTCACCGGCGATATAAAGGACAGGCTCACCCTCACTCTTCAGTATATAACCGGATACAGGCGCCATTTTACGGCCAATTTCCCCGGTGCCATGCTGGCCGCCGGTGCGTGTAATGGTTATTCCCTGCCAGGTAACAGCCGGATTAACCGCCTGGATGTTATTAAACCCCTGTTCCTGTAGTTTATCCCGATCTTCCGGCTGGCAAAACACCGCCATGTGTTTGGGCAGAAACTCGCCGGCCGCAGAGTCAAAGTGGTCACGATGTAGATGAGTAATAAGGCAAGCATCGGTGCTTATTGCCTCGCCCGTACTAACCGGCAGCTCTACCAATGGATTCCGCCGCGGGTTAGGCGAATTATCAATCGGCGTCATACTGCCGGCGGCGCCTAAAACAGGATCTACCAGCAGGCTCAGCCCATTCATATGCAAATGAAAAGTAGCATGTCTGAGATGCTTTATTCTCAATTCCAATTCCCCCCATCAGCTGAATTCATACTGCTACCCAGATTATACCACACGGTCCCGGATCCTTGCATTGGTAATAGGGATTTTTTAAAATTGATGCTATGTTTCAAAAACGGTCTGGCAGGTATAACTCCCGCCATACCTGCCAGACCGTACGCTTGGGAGCTAATTTTGCTTATCCGGCTATTGATAGAGATAGTATTGCCTGGATAATTCTTTAAACTGCCCGGCCGTGCCCTCCCACTGGCGCAGGATTTCAGCCAGCGGCGCACCCTGGCGGACATGGCTGTCACCGGTATAGATATCAATGGTGGCGGTGGCGGCGGTAGCCGACTGATTAAAAGCAAACTTGCCGTTACTTAGCTCTTTAATTGCATACAAAAGGGTAAGCCCGGTGCGTACCGGCCGGTATGCCTCCTTATCGGTGACATGCAGCTGCACGCCGCCGCACAGCCGGCCCTGATATTTAACCTCAGGCTGGCGGGGTGTGAAATACACCGGCCGGAACCTGACTCCTGGCAGACCGGCGGCATTCATATGTCCGGCCAGCTCAGCGGCGTTAATCCAGGGGGCGCCGACAAGCTCAAAGGGACGGGTAGTGCCGATGCCTTCAGAAACATTAGTACCGCCAAAAATACCGGTGCCGCTGTAGGCTAACGCCGTATCAGGCGTCGGAATATTGGGCGAGGTCATAACCCAGGGTAAACCGGTATCGGCAAAATACATGCTGCGCTGCCAGCCGGTCATGGGAATGATAACAAGCTCGCAGTCAATCTGATATTCCCGGTTCATCAACCTGGCCAGTTCACCAATTGTCAGGCCATGGCGGGCCGGGATCGGATACAGGCCGATAAATGACTCATAGCCGGGCTGAATAATATTGCCTTCTACCACCGTTCCGCCCACCGGATTGGGCCTGTCAAACACAACAAAGGTTTTGCCGTTTTCTTTGGCACTCTGCATAGCATAAGCCATCGTATACATATAAGTATAGAAACGGGCCCCGATATCCTGCATATCAAAAGCCAATACATCAATATCAGCCAGCATGGCGGCAGTCGGTTTCTTAGTTTGCCCATACAGGCTGTAAACCGGTATGCCGGTCCTTTCATCCACATAGCTGCCTACTGCTGCCCCTGCCGGCACATGGCCCCGGATGCCGTGTTCGGGTGAAAAAAGCGCGACAAGCCGGGTCTTGGCTTTGAGCACATCAATCGTACTGTTAAAGTCACTGGTCATCCCGGTTGGGTTGGTTATAAGCCCAATCCTTTTTCCCTGGAACACAGGCAGATACCTGTCAAGGTTGTCAATGCCCAGCTTGACGTTCACTGGCCCAGGCGGCACCTCAGCCTGTTGGCCGGCAAGCGGAGCCGCATCGCCAACAGCAGCTGCAGTCAGAGCCAGAGCAAAGCTAAGGGTCAAAATACTGAGGATTCGTTTAAAATACACAGTCAGCCTCCCTCTATCATTTTTTTGTCGCATGCAGCAAAAGCTGCCTGTTTTGCCTGTTGTCCGTAATCTCAAGCTCATACACCACAGGGGCGGAAAACAAACTGCTGGTAAGCTCAAGCGTAAAGGTGCCGGTCAGCGGCTGGCCGGGGTTATAGCGCAGGTAACGCCCGTCCTGATAAGTCTGCCAGAGCTGACCGCCTTTTTTAACTGTATAGGCCAAATCGGCAAGTTCACCATTTTTCAGCCTGACATTAACAAAATCCTCTCCGGTGCTCATTTGCTCCAGCGTAGCCGACAAGGCCTGCAGGTCAGGCAGGGTGGTAAAGGTCCACTCCTGGAGCAGGGTGGCGGTACTGCCGTCAGCCATCAGCCGCAGGGCTTCAATCCGCGCAGTATAGGTCATCCCCGGAAGCAGTACGGTCCGGGGAATAAGAAATACATGCTGCTTCCAGGAACTCTCTTTGCTGGCATCAACCAGGTAAAAAGGGACCGGCTGTCCGCCGGCTGCTGCCAGTCCGGCTGATAAAACCTGCAGTTCCCGGGTGGCGCTGTCATGCACACTTAAACTAATCGGATAACCGACATAGGTCTCCTCCTGGCCATAGGCGGCCAGGGGATTAGGGCTTTCGACGGCTTTCCAGCCAATCTTGGCATCAGCCTGGCCCGGGTAGGGATATAATACGATTCTGCCATCTGTGAACCCCTGGGGCGCACCATAGTTAATCACCGTGCAATCCGGCCGCAGGGTAAAGCCGATACCGGCTTCGGTAAAATTGGGGTTTATATGCGCCAGGCGGTGATAAGGGGCATCCATCAAACTATCAACTCCCACCCCGCCAGAAACAGTTGCGGTAGACAGGCCCTCACCCACCGGCTGATAATACCCGGCCAGTTCGGCCCGCTCTTTTACAGTCGCCCCGGTAAAACCGGGCCGGGTTTTATCCTCATAATGGCCAAATAGCTTGTTGCGGGCTAGATAATCGGCATGGGCCTGGGCACTGCGGGTAAGCAGGGGCTGCTCGGTTACCGGCGGCAACGCCAGTGCGGTGCGGTATTGATTAAGGACGGTAAGACCCGCCGCCAGGAACGAGGACTGTTCCGTTCCAGCGCCTGGCGGCAGGTATTCGGACCGTTTATCCTCAATTGTAAAGCTGCTGCTAATTTCTACCGGCTGGTAGCCGGTAAGCACGAAAGTCAGGCTCAGGTTATGCCTGCCAGCCTGGAGTTCCCCGGGAGGACGGCCGGTAATCAAACCCGGTTCGGCCTGATAGACCGCCGCTATAGCCTGGCCGTTAAGATACAGCTGATAAGACTCCAGACTTTCCCCGTGTAAAGTAAGCTGAACCTGGAGCTCCGGCTGCTTATTCTGGATAACCGCCCCGTCCGCCGGCAGCATCTGGTAGGAAAATGTAGCGGCCTTGGCGGTACCCGTATAGTTAGTGATAAATAAACCGGCCCCAATTACGGTACTTGCCAGTAAAACTAAGCAAAGAATCAGGCCTCGCCCGGGCTTAAACGCCATTATTATGCCTCCTCCACCCTTACGCGGCTGCCCCGCCCGGCCGGTTCAGCCGGTTCCACAACCAACCGGCGCGGCAAACGCTGTTTTAGCTCAGATACATGGCTGATAATGCCAATGGTCAAACGTTCGATATGGAGCTTCTCCAAGGTGGTCATCGCCACATCCAAGGCCTGCTGGTCAAGAGAGCCAAACCCTTCATCCAGGAAAAAAAATTCAAGCGGATACTTGCCTTTAAGCTGAATTTGCGCCGATAACGCCAGGGATAAGGCCAATGCGGTCTGGAAGGTTTCTCCTCCTGACAGCGTACTGACCGGCCGCCTGACACCGCCATTGGCATCATCACGAATCAGAAACCCGCCGTCAGAGTTAAGCTCAAGAGCATAGCGGTGCCGGGTTATCTGTTTTAAGCGCTCCGATGCCTGCCGGGCCACTAATTCCATCTGTTCCTGAGCCAAGAATTCCACAAAGATATTGCCCCGCAACAATGTACGCAGTGCAATCAGGCATTCCCGCTGTTCTTTAAGCTTCAGCCGCACCGCCTCCAGCTCCGACCAGCGTTGATGCTTAACCGATAAATCCCGGTATTCCTTATCCGCCTCTACCCGTTCCCGGGTAGCCGTATTCTTTTCCAGTTCCGCTTGGGCCAGGCCTTGTTGAATTTTTTCCCAGACCGCATCAGTGACCACCCGGCCTTGCAGAGTCTCCAGCAGTTGTTCACACTGAGCGTTCAGCCGCTGGTCAAATTCCGCATAAACCTTGAGCAGGCGGCGCCCTTCTTCCAGCCGGGCCGGCGGCATATGCACGGCCGTCATAGCGTTGACATCGGCAAACCCTTCTTCCCGTAGTCTAGCCTCCAATTGTACCTGGCTAAGCTCCCGGCGCCTAACCGCCTCCAGCCAGCTGGTTTCCGTCCGGGTCCGGGCCTGTTCCGCGGTGATTAAGGCCTCTGCCGCCTGTTCCGCCCGGTTTTTCGCCAATTCTTCCTCTCTGCGTACCGTTTCAAGGGCTTGTGCTGTTCGGGCCAAGAGCTGGCTGGCAGGTATCCCCTGGGTAACGGCTATAAGCTCTTGTTGTTTGGCTGTCACCTGTTCCTGCGCGGCGTTAACCCTGGCAGTGATTGCTGCCAAACCGGCCGCCGCCGCCTGCACCTGCTGGTGCAGTATAGAAATTTCCCGCTGGCAGCCTTCGTATTCCTGCCGCTGGCTAACCAGTTGTTTTGTCAGTGTTTCTGCCAGCATATCCTGATTACTAATATATTCGGCCAGTTTCTCCGCATGCCTAAGTGTTTCATCTGGCGACAACGGACCGGCAAGGCTCAGATCTGCGGCCTGCAAGGCCTCTAATAGCTGCCGGTGCAAGTCCTTGGCCGTCTCCCGGGCTTCGCCATATTCAGTTCGGACCTTATCAAGTTCAGCAGTTGCAGACGCAGCCTGCTGGCTAAGCGCAGCCGCAGCAGCACTCGCATCAGCCAGGCTTTGGCGCTCGGCTGCTACCATTTTACCTGTCTCGGTCAGGGTTAGGGTCAACTGGGCCATACGTTGTTTAGCAGCGGCAATTTCCTGCTCAAAATGCGAATAGCCATCAATATTACCGGAATTTGCTTTGTTTGTTGCCGGACAGGGATGATTGTCAGAGCCACAGACCGGACAAGGCCGGCCAGCCGTCAGTTCACTGGCCAGCCGAACGGCTGCGGCCTGCTTTTCACCTGACAGCAGCTGATCAAGCTGATCAGCTGCGGCCTGAAACTGGAACTCTGCCGTTTTCGCCTCAGCCGCCGACAGTGTATTTAACCGCAGTTCAACCTGCTGCCGGGCTGCCTCTGCCTGTCTGGCCGCAGCGGCTGTCTGTTCACATTGTTGTTTGCGTAAAACCCCGGCCTGCTTAATTTTATCGGCAGCAATAAGGCTTTGCCGGAGAATTTGCGCACCCGTTACGCATTCCTGCACTTTGGCCCGCCGGACCGCACTAATACCGGCAGCAGTTAGCTGCTGCTCAAGCTTTTTTAAGCTTGCCTCATATTGCTGGCTGCGGGCTGTCTGCTGCGCCAATGACTCACCGACCCCGGCGGCCACAAGCTGCTGTTGCCGTTGCTGTGCTGCCAAGCCGGCGGCGGCAGCCTGCAGCCCGGTTACCTGTTCTTCCAGCTGCCGGGCTGCTTCTAACTTTGTCCGCTGTTCGATTAGCTCAGGCTCTCGCCTGCCCCGGGCTTCTCTGGCTGTGTTATAGGCGGCATGCAACTCTTTGCTTACCGCCGCCAGCCGGGCTGCCTGCTCGCAGGCCTGCTGCTTAACCGTAGCTGCTGCCTGCTCATTTGTTTGGCTTGTCAAAAACTCGCTCACAACGCCGGCCGCCCGCTCCGCTTTTTCTGCCAGTTCAAGAGCCGCGGCCAGTTGCTGTATTTCCGTTTCCTGCCGCCGGTGGGCAGTAAGCTCCGCCTGCTTCCGGGACAATTCACCCTGCAGGTTGTATACTGTCTTCGCTTCAGTATATTGTGACTCGGCCAGACGGTACGCCTGCAGGGCCTGTTCTTCCGACCGGACGGCAATACTCAGCCCGGCCTGGGCCTTGGCAATAGCGGCCGGGGAAGCATCTCCCAGCCCTTTTTGCTCGCTCTCTACCTCAATGTAGCCTGTTTCAGCAGTTCGCAACCTGTCATTTACTTTATTAATCAGCACATTGCCATACTGTTCCAGTGAAAACAAGCGCTGCAGCATCTCCCGCCGTTCTTTGCCGCCCAGATTCAAAAATTCGGCAAACTTACCCTGCGGCAGTACAACCGCTCTGGTGAAGTCTTCTTCCTTCAGCCCCAAAAGTCCGGTTATCTGCTCGGTGACCTCGCGGTCCTTATCGGCCAGCAGTTCTTCCTGGCCGCCATGTATCAGAATCAGCCGGCTGTGAGTGTTAGCGACAGCCAGTTGATCTTTGCGGGCATAGCGGCGCTCTACCCGGTACAGACGGCGCTCAGCGGCCTGGCCCAGTGAAAACGAAAATACAACCTTCACATGTTTTTCCGCATGATTCAAGATGCCCTGGGTGCGGCGGCCGGCTCTGACCACTGTCCCGTACAAGGCCAGGGTCATCGCATCTAAGATGGAGGATTTGCCGCTGCCTGTCGGCCCGAAAATGCCAAAAACCCCAAGCTCGGACAGCCGCTCAAAAGGGATTTCCTGCTCTTCCCTGAAACTGTGCAGTCCGGCAATTTTCAGCAGAATTGGCTTCATATCACTGCCTCCCCGCTGCTGTCACGCTGTTCTTTCTCGTCCAGGATACTCTGACTTAATTCAAGAAATAGTTCCACCAGCCGGTCATCAGGCTTAAGGCCGCCGTTTTGCTGTTCGTAAAACCGGATAAACAGTTCATTGAGCGGCATACTGTTCAGGCTAGCCGCAACCTTGGACAGACGGTCCTCTACTATCTGAAACACCGGCCTGATGGTAACAAAACCCTGATGCATGGCCCGTAATTGCTGAATTTCCTCCAGCGCCAGCGCCTGGGCAATCTCCAGCTCCACCTCAATCCAGGCCTCTTTATCGCGCCCGGCGTCAACCCAGGCCCGCACCTGAGCCAAACCGCCGGTCGCCCGCCATCTTACCAGCGGCCGGCCTGCACTTAGCGGTAATTCCCGGATATTGGCAGCCTGACCGGGCCGGACGTCAACAATAGTTACCGACTTAGCATAACCGGTCTCGGAAAAGCTGTAGGCCAGGGGCGAGCCGGCATAGCGGCAGGGAGCGGTCGCCCCGCCTACATACTGGGGACGATGCAAATGCCCAAGGGCAATATATTGGGCGCCAGCTGGAAATACCGTTGGCTCCACCGCATAGGCACCGCCTACCTGTATCTGGTGCTCCGATTCTGATTCAATGCCGCCGCGGACATACAGATGGCTTACCGCCAGATTGACGGAAGCAGGCCGGTATCTGGTATTAATTGCGCTAAACAACCCGGCAAGCCTGTTATTATAGCCCTGACGCAAATCATTATCTTCCAGGGAGGCGGCCAGAACCTCTTTAAGCCGTCCTTCGGACGGGTAAGGCAGGGCCGCAATGACTGCGGTATGGTCAATTCCCGGCACCGCTAATTCCAGCCAGGCCTGGCCGCCATTAACCCGGTACACCTTCCCCGGTGCCGGACTGGTGGGGCCAAGCTCTTCTTTAGGCATGCCGGCCAGAGTAATGCCTAAACGGCCGGCCAGCGGTGCGGCGGCACACAACCGGTCCGGATTATCATGGTTTCCGGCCACAATGACTAGGCCCCGCCGGCCATGATCGGCCAGCTTGTCAACGGCATAGTAAAACAGCTCCTCGGCGGCGGCACTGGGGTTAGGGCTCTGAAATACATCTCCGGCCACCAGCACCAGATCAATGCGCTCATCTGCGCAAATGCCCGCTAATTCCTCCACAAACGCCACCTGCTCCTGGTGTCTGTCCCGGCCTTCAATTGTTTTGCCAAAATGCCAGTCGGCCGTATGTAAAATGCGCATAGTCGCTCCTTTAACTTCTCAGTACTCTTTTGTTGAAGGGTTTTCGCTTTACTTCGGGCAATCTCCTGCACAGTAAACAAAAACACGGCTGGACTCACGGGGACGGTTCTTTTGAGTCATTTTTTATGTATATCGCCAGACTTATAAATGCCGATAGAGCTAAAAAGCCACGGCTGCCAGAGCCGTAGCTTTTTATGTAATGCGATATTACGATTACCAGACTGCAATTACAGAGCCTTTAAAATGCTCGTTAATAAACTTTTTTACCTCTTCGGAATGATAGGCCTTAATTAATTTAGCCACTGCCGGATTATCTTTGTCCTTTGCCTGTACGGCAATGACATTTGCATACGGCGAGTTGCCGTCTTCAATCGCTAGGGCATCTTTATTGGGAACAAGGCCGGCAGTCATGGCATAGTTGGTATTAATAGCGGCCAGATCAACGTCTTCCAGCGAACGCGGTACCTGAGCAGCGTCAAGTTCTTTTATTTTATAACCCTGGGGGTTTTCAGCAACATCAGCGGCTGCCGCTTTCAGGCCAGCGCCTGCTTTAAGCTTGATCAAGCCCTGCTTTTCCAGCAGTAATAAGGCCCGGCCCCCATTGGTCGGATCGTTGGGGATGGCTATCGTGGCGCCTGGTTTAAGCTCATTAAGCGCGGTAACCTTTTTCGAATAGATGCCCATTGGGTAAATAACAGTTTTCGCAACCGACACTATATCATATTTGCGGTCTTGGACCATATTGTCCAGGTACGGCTGATGCTGAAAACTGTTGACGTCAATATCGCCCTGGCTTAGAGCCACATTAGGCTGAACATAATCATTGAACTCAACAACTTCAATTTTAAGGCCGTCTTTAGCGGCAACTTGTTTAACAACATCCATGATTTCGGCATGAGGACCGGCTGTTACCCCGACCTTAATTATCTTATCTGCTGTCGGCGCCGGTGCCTGTTTGCCGCAGCCGGCAATTCCGGCAACTGCGATCATGAGAACCGTGGCCAGGCCAACGGTTTTTATATACTTTTTCATTCTTGTCTCCCCCTCTTATAACTCCTTATTTTTTAATGGTCAGCTTGGCCAAACGGTCGGCAGCGGCCTGCAGGGTTTCAAACTTTTTGCAAAAGCAAAACCTGATCAAGGTTTTGCCGGCATTGCTTTCGGGACGGAAAAAGCTTGAGCCCGGGACAACAGCCACCCCGATCTCGCTGGCCAAGTATTTAGCAAAGGCCACATCATCGTCCCAGCCAAATGGTGTAATGTCTGCCATGATATAGTAGGCTCCCTGGGGCCGCACACAGCTAAAGCCAACCTTCTCCAGGGCAGTAAGCAAATAATCCCGTCGTTCGCTATAAAAACCGGCCAATTCGGCATAGTATTCCGGGCCGGAAGTAAAGGCCTCGGCCGCAGCTACCTGCAGGGGTGCCGCCGCTCCTACGGTAAGAAAATCATGTACTTTACGCACCGAAGCCGTGATCTCCGGTGAGGCCTGAACATAACCAATGCGCCAGCCGGTTACGCTGAAGGTTTTGGATACGCTGTTTACGGCAATCGTCCTGTCAGCCATACCCGGCAATGTCCATAGCGGGATATGCTCAGTATTGTCATATAAGATATGTTCGTAGATTTCATCATTAATTGCCAGTACATCATGCTTAATGCACAAGCGGGCAATGAGCTCCAGCTCCTCGCGATTAAAGACTTTACCTGTCGGGTTATTGGGCGTATTAATGATGATAGCCCTGGTTTTATCGGAAAAAGCGGCAATAAGCTCCTCCCGGTTAAAATTAAATGCCGGCGGGGTTAAGCTGACATACCGGGGTACCGCGCCGCACAGGATTACATCAGCGCCATAATTTTCATAAAACGGTTCAAATATAATGACTTCATCGCCGGGGTTAACAATTGCCAGGAGGGTGGCAATCATTCCCTCTGTGGCTCCGCAACACACGGTAAGCTGGCGTTCAGGGTCGATAACAACGCCATAGTCCCGTTCCACCTTGGCGGCAATAGCATCACGCAGGCCTTTTGTGCCCCAGGTTATGGCGTATTGATTATGATCGTCATTAACTGCCCTGACAGCAGCCTGTTTAATCGCTGCCGGCGCCGGAAAATCAGGGAACCCCTGGGCAAGATTGATCGCATTATGGGCAGCCGCAATCCGGCTCATCTCTCTAATGACTGATTCAGTAAATTGCCGGGCCTTGGCTGAAGCGTAACCGCCGCCACGAATATTGCCAATAATAGCTTCCATGCTTACGTATACCCCCTGTATTCTGTTTCCATAGTTTAGCGTTTGTTAAGTTTATGGGCGAAGTAGTCGCCACTGGACTGGACAATCTGTACCAGCGCGATCAGGATAACAACCGTTGCCAGCATGACATCCGCTCTAAAGCGTTGATAACCATAGCGGATCGCCAGGTCTCCCAAACCGCCGCCGCCAATTGCACCAGCCATGGCCGAATAACCAATCAAACTGATTACCATTAATGTCAGCCCTAGTAATATAGATGGCAGGGCTTCCGGGATAAGCACCTTCAAGATGATTTGCCGGGGCGATGCCCCCATTGACTGCGCTGCTTCGACAAGTCCGGCATCCACTTCTTTGAGGGCTGACTCTACAACCCGGCCGACAAAGGGAATGGCCGCAATGGTGAGAGGTACGATCGCCGCATTGGTGCCGATGGATGTACCAACAATAATCCTGGTAAAAGGTATAATAGCGACCATCAAAATAATAAACGGAGTTGACCTGGCAGCATTAACTATTGCCCCTAAGGCCTGGTTAAAAACCAGGTTCTCTTTTATATGGCCCTTGCCGGTAATAACCAGGATTACCCCGAGCGGGATTCCCAGCAAGGCGGAGACCAGGGCTGAAACCGCTACCATATACACTGTTTCGCCAAAAGCCTCAGCCAGCAGCATAAGCATGTCTTGTGACATATCCAATCACCTCTGTTCCTAAATCTCTGGCCTGCAGATAATGCAGCGCAGCTTGAATATCCTCCTGTTTGCCTGACAGCTCTATAACCAGCGTGCCATAAGGTATTGCCTGTAAATGGTCGATATTGCCGGAGATTATATTGACATCAACGGCAAAACGCCTGATTAGGCCGGCAATAACAGGTTCATTCGTGGCCGTCCCAAAAAAAGATAAGCGCACAACCAGGTTGCTGCCGGCAACCGGCTGGTCTGATACCATCTCGGCCAAGGCTTCCGGCAATTTATTATTTACTACGGCTTTAATAAACTCACGGGCGGTGTCTGACTGCGGCCTGGTAAATACATCAAACACCTTCCCGGTTTCCACAAGCCGGCCGGCTTCAATTACGGCCACTTGATCACAGATTGCCTTAATGACATGCATTTCATGGGTAATCAAAACAATCGTCAAGCCGAGCTTTCTATTAATATCTTTCAATAAAGCCAGAATTGACTCTGTCGTCTGCGGGTCAAGGGCTGAAGTTGCCTCATCGCATAATAGCACTTTGGGCTCACTCGCCAGGGCCCGGGCAATGCCTACCCGTTGTTTTTGCCCGCCGCTGAGCTGGGCCGGGTAAACATCTTTTTTGTCAGACAAGCCAACAAGCTCTAACAGCGGCAGTACTTTTTTTATCCGCTCCGCTTTACCGATACCGGCAATTTCCAAGGGAAAAGCTACGTTGTCGAGCACGGTGCGCGAAGACAACAGATTAAAATGCTGAAAAATCATGCCGATGCTTTTACGGGCATCGCGCAATTGCGCTTCCGACAACGCTGTCATTTCCTGGCCGGCAACAAATACCTGGCCGGCGGTAGGACGTTCCAATAGGTTTATGCAGCGGATAAGCGTGCTTTTACCGGCGCCACTTTTGCCGATAATGCCATAAATCTCGCCCTGCTTTATAGCCAAAGATACATTATCAAGGGCGATTACCGCGCCGGAATCGCCGTTATATATCTTCTGCAATCCTGTTAATGAAATCATAGTAACTGCCTCCCTTTTATGCTGTACAAATAAAAAACCTCTTCGCAGTCGAAGAGGCATAATTCAAAAACTATGCATTCTTCATCTGCCAAACCCTTACAGGTTGCAGGAATTGGCACCGTTCGCTTTGCGATGGTTGCCGCGGCTTCATTGGGCCAGTCCCTCAGCCAACTCTTGATGAAAAATACTGTATTCTTTTTTTATTCTTGAGTAATAGTAACACAGGTATATGTAACTGTCAAGAATTTTTATTGGTCAGTAAGAGTGGGTTCCCTCTTCCCTATCGCCTGGTACTACATGGGTTATATTCTTTTCCCAACAGTTGCTACATAGACAGCAAACTGGTTATCGCCATCAATGACCAGTGCCGCATTAAGCTTATCATCATCAAAAGCGGCAATGGCGCACACGCCGCAATCCACTGCGGTTGCCGCCAGGTAGAGGTTCTGGCAGACATGACCGGCATCCAGGTGTAAATACCGGTAGCCGCGCTGGCCATAGCGGTAGGTCATACGATAAGCAGCTGCCGTCCAAATAAATGTAACTGCACTTGTCTTAACAAACTTTTGCCCCAGACATGCTTCTGTAATTATTTCGGCGATATTGCCTGTGGCCTCTAGCTTGGCCAATTGGTGATCAACCGCTAAGAACCTGTATAATCCCGGTTCCAAACCAGCAACCTGATTCACTAGCAGATACGTCTCAAAGGCGTGTCTTGCCCCGGCTGAAGGTACGGTTCTGAAGGTGACCAAATGCGGTTCAATCGACTTAACCCCTTGTGTGCACCACAGCAAATAAGAAAGCTCAGATAAAGACAATGCCTTGGCTGCATAGTTACGGACACTGGTCCGATGCTGAATCGCCTGGGTTAGGGAAATATCAGCCGTCCCCGAACTGTGATCTGGCAGATCGATCACAAAGCCGGTATTACCTATATCCATTTCCACCGGCGGGTGTGGCAAGCCCCGGGCCTGATCAGAATGTGTGGCAAATTTGTACTTGGTTTTCTCCATAAACTCTTTGCCTATTTTGCTTGCCATTTGATTAACCCTCCCTCGTGTAGATTGCCGGTTTGTACCTAATAATTATTATAATATAATATGGCAAATAAAAAAAGTTTTTGCAAACAGTCAAAACTTACGGTAAATAAAAAACACCTACATTCAGTAGGTGCTTTGCAACCAGCAACTTCCTAATCTCCCGGGCCGTTTCCAGCCAAGTACCTTCGGCGTTTGTGGGCTTAACTGCTGTGTTCGGTATGGGAACAGGTGGAACCCCACAGCTATCGTCACTGGATTTTTAAGCAGAGAACCAGGTTTTTAGGAGCGATAGCGACGCGGAAACCTGCGTGAATCGCTTAGTTCCAAGCGGAGCGCGGAACCTCCTAATTCTCCTCTCTTTATTCCCTGAAAACTTCACAGAAGATAAGCATTGCGCAATAATCATCGATGTTTGCACTTCATGCAAACGAGGGTTTAAAGTCAAGTCCTCGGCCTATTAGTACCAGTCCGCTCCATGGATCACTCCACTTCCACTCCTGGCCTATCAACCTTGTCTTCTCCAAGGGGCCTTACTTCTTGCGAATGACAGACCTCATCTTAAGGCTGGTTTCACGCTTAGATGCTTTCAGCGTTTATCCTTTCCGGACGTAGCTACCCAGCTCTACCCCTGGCGGGATAACTGGTACACCATGGGTCCGTCCACTCCGGTCCTCTCGTACTAGGAGCAGTTCCCTTCAAGTCTCTTACGCCCGCGATGGATAGGGACCGAACTGTCTCACGACGTTCTGAACCCAGCTCACGTACCACTTTAATGGGCGAACAGCCCAACCCTTGGGACCTACTTCAGCCCCAGGATGTGATGAGCCGACATCGAGGTGCCAAACCTCCCCGTCGATATGGACTCTTGGGAGAGATTAGCCTGTTATCCCCAGGGTAGCTTTTATCCGTTGAGCGATGGCCCTTCCACTCGGTACCACCGGATCACTAAGCCCGACTTTCGTCCCTGCTCGACTTGTCTGTCTTGCAGTCAAGCTCCCTTCTGCCTTTACACTCTTCGCGCGATTTCCATCCGCGCTGAGGGAACCTTTGGGCGCCTCCGTTACTCTTTCGGAGGCGACCGCCCCAGTCAAACTGCCCGCCTGACACTGTCCTCAGTTTCGTTACTCCTTGAGTTAGAACTCCAGTAAATAAAGGGTGGTATCCCAACATTGACTCCAACAAGACTTGCGTCCCATCTTCCTAGTCTCCCACCTATCCTGTACATCATTTACCAAAACTCAATGTCAGGTTGCAGTAAAGCTCCATGGGGTCTTTCTGTCCAGTCGCGGGTAACCTGCATCTTCACAGGTATTTCAATTTCACCGGGTCCCTCGTTGAGACAGTGCCCAAGTCGTTACACCTTTCGTGCGGGTCGGAACTTACCCGACAAGGAATTTCGCTACCTTAGGACCGTTATAGTTACGGCCGCCGTTTACCGGGGCTTCAATTCAAACCTTCGCGTTTCCACTAAGCTCTCCTCTTAACCTTCCGGCACCGGGCAGGTGTCAGCACCTATACGTCAGCTTTCGCTTTAGCAGGCACCTGTGTTTGTGGTAAACAGTCGCTTGGGCCTCTTTTTTGCAACTCATTCCCGCTTCGACCGCTTCTGGTCTACACGGTTTACAAGCTCCCCTTTTCCCGAAGTTACGGGGACATTTTGCCGAGTTCCTTAACGAGGGTTCTCCCGCGCACCTTAGGATTCTCTCCCCGCCTACCTGTGTCGGTTTACGGTACGGGCACCTAGTCTCTCACTAGAAGCTTTTCTTGACAGTCTGGGATCAGCAATTTCGCCATTATCTCTAACAGCTACCCGTCACTCCTCAGGCTTTACGCATCACGGATTTGCCTGTGATGCACCCTACAAGCTTAGACGCGAATTTCCATCCTCGCGCTTGCCTGCCCTCCTGTGTCACTCCCTCGCTCAAACGATCCTAGGTGGTACTGGAATATTTACCAGTTGTCCATCGCCTACGCTTTTTGCCTCGGCTTAGGGCCCGACTGACTCTGAGCGGACGATCCTTCCTCAGAAATCCTTAGGCTTTCGGTGGACAAGATTCTCACTTGTCTTTTCGCTACTCATACCGGCATTCTCACTTCTATACTCTCCAGCACTCCTTACGGTATACCTTCTCTGGGTATAGAACGCTCCCCTACCCATGTCGTTAGACATGCCATAGCTTCGGTTCCGTACTTTAGCCCCGGACATCTTCGGCGCAGCGACACTCGACCAGTGAGCTATTACGCACTCTTTTAATGGTGGCTGCTTCTAAGCCAACATCCTGGTTGTTTTTGTATCTCCACATCCTTTGCCACTTAGTACGGCATTGGGGACCTTAGCTGATGGTCTGGGCTGTTTCCCTCTTGACCACGGGTCTTATCACTCGTAGTCTGACTCCCAGGATTCCACTACAGGCATTCGTAGTTTGACAAGGTTCAGTAACCCATTAGGCCCCTAGCCCTATCAGTGCTCTACCGCCTGTACTTACTTCCTGAGGCTAGCCCTAAAGCTATTTCGGGGAGAACCAGCTATCTCCGCGTTCGATTGGCATTTCACCCCTATCCACAACTCATCCCAAAGCTTTTCAACGCTCACGGGTTCGGTCCTCCACGCATTTTTACCTGCGCTTCAACCTGGCCATGGATAGATCACTGCGGTTTCGGGTCTACACTATCCAACTTTCGCCCTTTTTAGACTCGCTTTCGCTTCGGCTCCGTGTCTTCCACTTAACCTTGCTGGATATTGTAACTCGCCGGTTCATTCTTCAATAGGCACGCCGTCAGCCTCCTACGGGCCTTCGACTGCTTGTAGGCATACGGTTTCAGGTTCTTTTTCACTCCCCTCCCGGGGTGCTTTTCACCTTTCCCTCACGGTACTATGCGCTATCGGTCGCCTCGAGTATTTTGCCTTGGAGGGTGGTCCCCCCTGCTTCCCACAGGGTTCCTCGTGTCCCGTGGTACTCTGGATTCCGGCCATTTCGCTCTGCCTTTCGCTTACAGGGCTGTTACCTTCTGCGGCCTACCTTTCCAGGTAGTTCGGCTAGGCCTGACGAAACTTCTGCCGGTCCTCAACCCCAGTCGACCGAAGTCCACTGGTTTGGGCTCTTCCCCGTTCGCTCGCCGCTACTTGGGGAATCTCGTTTGATTACTTTTCCTCCGGGTACTTAGATGTTTCAGTTCCCCGGCTTACCTCCCGACTTACGCCGGGTAATGGTGCATGACCACCACTGGGTTCCCCCATTCGGATATTCATGGATCAGGGCCTGCTTGCGGCTCCCCATGACTTTTCGCAGCTTACCGCGTCCTTCTTCGGCTCTTGGCGCCTAGGCATCCACCGTATGCCCTTACTAACTTGACTTCTAGCTCCGACTGTCTATAAGCCGCCATCTGCGTTGTTGCTCCTCAACCCGATTGTTTGCGTACGCGAGTACGCGGCACGGCTCGGGTTTCCGGGGCGCCTAGCATATGGCACCTTCTAGCCAGTCTCCGCCTCAACTTAAACTTTGCTTGTGACTAAGGTTAAGTCATTTTTTAAAAATCCTAATTGCGCTTCGTTAAGTTACTTCACATATTTGCATATGAGAGGTACTTTTACTTTGCTTTCTTCTGTGCAGTTTTCAAGGAACAGCGGAACATCTATGTTATCACAACCACTTGTGTATTTCAACAGGCAGGTTGTGGAACTTTTGTTCCGGAACCAGCAGCTTCCTAATCTCCCGGGCCGTTTCCAGCCAAGTACCTTCGGCGTTTGTGGGCTTAACTTCTGTGTTCGGCATGGGAACAGGTGGAACCCCACAGCTATCGTCACTGGATATCTTGTTTTCAGGAATATCTAGGTTATCATCGTTGCCTGTATGTTTCAACAAGTAACTTTTGCTAACAAAAGCATTCCCTCAAAACCAAACAATGTAAATGGATTTACTACAGCCACCGCATATGGTGCGTCTAGTATTTCCTGCATCAACCAAATGTACCGACCTGGAATGGAGCTCGCTTAATGATGTTCTTCGCTTATGCTCAGAACTAAGCGATTCACTCAGGTTTCCGCGTCGCTTTCGCTCCTAAAAACCTGGTTCTCTGCTTATCCCTAGAAAGGAGGTGATCCAGCCGCACCTTCCGATACGGCTACCTTGTTACGACTTCACCCCAATCATCGGCCCCACCTTCGACGGCTAGTTCCATTTCTGGTTACCCCACCGGCTTCGGGTGTGACTGACTTTCGTGGTGTGACGGGCGGTGTGTACAAGGCCCGGGAACGTATTCACCGCAGTATGCTGACCTGCGATTACTAGCGATTCCGACTTCACGGAGGCGAGTTGCAGCCTCCGATCCGAACTGAGAGCTTGTTTCTGCGTTTCGCTTGCCTTCGCAGGTTTGCTTCGCTTTGTTTAAGCCCATTGTAGTACGTGTGTAGCCCAGGACATTAGGGGCATGATGACTTGACGTCATCCCCGCCTTCCTCCGCATTCTCTGCGGCAGTCTCCCTTGAGTTCCCGCCTTTACGCGCTGGCAACAAAGGATAAGGGTTGCGCTCGTTGCGGGACTTAACCCAACATCTCACGACACGAGCTGACGACAGCCATGCACCACCTGTTTTCGCGTTACCCGAAGGTAAGGGATCTATCTCTAGACCTTTCGCTCAATGTCAAGCCCTGGTAAGGTTCTTCGCGTTGCGTCGAATTAAACCACATACTCCACCGCTTGTGCGGGCCCCCGTCAATTCCTTTGAGTTTCAACCTTGCGGCCGTACTCCCCAGGCGGGGTACTTATTGCGTTAACTCCGGCACAGAAGGGGTCGATACCCTCTACACCTAGTACCCATCGTTTACGGCCAGGACTACCGGGGTATCTAATCCCGTTCGCTCCCCTGGCTTTCGCGCCTCAGTGTCAGACACAGTCCAGAAAGTCGCCTTCGCCACTGGTGTTCCTCCCAATCTCTACGCATTTCACCGCTACACTGGGAATTCCACTTTCCTCTCCTGCACTCAAGCCTGGCAGTTTCCTGCGCCCATACGAAGTTGAGCTTCGCACTTAGACACACGACTTATCAGGCCACCTACACGCCCTTTACGCCCAATAATTCCGGACAACGCTTGCCACCTACGTATTACCGCGGCTGCTGGCACGTAGTTAGCCGTGGCTTCCTCCTTTGGTACCGTCATTACCCCATATTATTTACATAGGATACGTTCGTCCCAAACGACAGAGCTTTACGACCCGAAGGCCTTCTTCACTCACGCGGCGTTGCTCCGTCAGACTTTCGTCCATTGCGGAAGATTCCCCACTGCTGCCTCCCGTAGGAGTCTGGGCCGTGTCTCAGTCCCAGTGTGGCCGTTCATCCTCTCAGACCGGCTACTGATCGTCGCCTTGGTGAGCCGTTACCTCACCAACCAGCTAATCAGACGCAGACCCATCTCTCAACGATAGCTTATATATAGAGGCCATCTTTCTTATCTCCGTCATGCAACGAAGATACCACATTCGGTATTAGCACCACTTTCGCGGTGTTGTCCCCAGTTGAGAGGCAGGTTGTCTACGCGTTACTCACCCGTTCGCCACTAAGTAGCTATTGCTAACTACTCCGTTCGACTTGCATGTGTTAGGCACGCCGCCAGCGTTCGTCCTGAGCCAGGATCAAACTCTCCAATAAAATGCTGCAATCACATAGTGACTACATTTATATTGAAGCCGTTTTATCGGCTCAATTCAATCAAAATTGTTGTTGGTTGTGCTGCATGGCAGCACACCGCACATCTGGCTTTTAATGATGCATTTCTTTACATTGTTCAGTTTTCAGGGAACGACGCGCATGGATGCGCTAGGATCACGGGCGTATCATGGACGATACGCTCTGCCCGGGACCGACGTGCGCATCATGTTAATACGCTTGCATTCATTATTGTCTTGCTTACTGCTGAATGCGACAGCTTTTATATGTTATCACGTTTACGTGAACGTGTCAACAGCGTTATTTTGATTAAATTTTCCTGCCATTATTCATACTTGGTTATTATTACCTTATAATTGAATCGACTTAAATATATTAGCACGCTAGGCCTGTTTATGTCAATAGCGTTTATAAGAATCTACCACAATCAGAACCATTGTAAATGACAAATAAACCAGGCTGGTGCATCAGCACCAGCCTGTTGAGAATTAATCATTATTCGCTTTTTTTTCCACAACTGCTAACGCCACAACCTGATCATCTTTATCTGTACGCATAACTTTAACACCTTGGGTGCTGCGGCTAGTTACCGATATTGTATCAATCTCCATCCGGATAATAATACCGTCACTGGTTATCAGCATCAGTTCCTGTCCGGGTTTAACCACCTTTATGCCGATAACATGACCAATTTTTTCGGCCGAATTTGGTTTAATATTAATAACACCCTTGCCACCGCGGCCTGTTATCCGATATTCACTAATAGCTGTACGCTTACCATACCCTTCAGAGGTTACTGTCAATACTTCGCCGTCTTTTTTCACTACCTCCATGCCAATGACCTGATCACCGGCCTCAAGGTTAATACCGCGAACCCCATGAGCTGTCCGGCCCATGACCCGTACATCCGATTCGTGGAAGACAATAGCCTTACCATCCCTGGTACCCATGATGATATCATGCTCACCATTGGTGAGTTTGACACCAATTAAGTCGTCATCTTCATCCAGGGATATTGCGATCAAACCACCTTTACGGGCAGTATCAAACTCCATTAATTCTGATTTTTTGACAATACCTTTTTGGGTAGCCATAAATAAGTATCTTTTGGCGCTGAATTCTTTAAGTGGAATAACAGCCGTAATTTTTTCATCTTTTTCTACCTGTAGCAGATTAACAATGGCAGTGCCTTTAGCTGTTCGCCCAGCCTCCGGTACCTCATATCCTTTAAGCCTGTACATTCGGCCTCTGGTGGTGAAAAACAGGAGATTATGATGGGTTGTCGCCACAAAGAGATGTTCAACAAAATCCTCTTCTTTGGTTCCCATCCCGGTTACACCCTTGCCGCCCCGCCGCTGGCTGCGGTAGGTATCAACAGGCAGACGTTTTATATACCCCTGATGAGTCAGAGTAATTACAATATCCTCTTCGGCAATAAGGTCTTCCATATCCATCTTAGATACGTCACTGGTAATTACGGTACGCCGTTCATCGGCAAACCGCTTTTTGACATCCAGCAACTCTTCTTTAATGATATTCATTACCTTACCCTCGTCAGCCAGTACAGCTTCCAGCCATTCGATAGTCTCCAGAATATCCTTGTATTCGTTCTCAATTTTTTCACGTTCAAGGCCGGTTAAGCGCTGGAGACGCATATCTAAAATAGCCTGGGACTGCTTCTCACTGAGGTCAAACGCATCTATTAAAGCATTTTTAGCAATTTCCGGGGTTTGCGACTGTCTGATCGTCTTAATAACCGCATCCAAATGATCCAATGCAATTTTTAAGCCTTCTAAAATGTGAGCCCGGGCCCGGGCTTTATCCAGCTCAAACTTTGTCCTGCGCACAATGACATTTTTTTGATGATCAATGTAATGTTGGAGAACTTCCAACAAATTTAATACCTTGGGGCGGCCGTTAACAAGGGCCAGCATATTAACCCCAAAGGTATCCTGCATTTGCGTGTGTTTATAAAGCTGATTTAAAACTACATCTGCATTGGCGTCACGCCTCAGCTCAATGACCACCCGCATTCCCTTCCGGTCGCTTTCATCCCGGAGATCGGTAATGCCCTCTATAGTCTTGTCGCGAACAAGCCCGGCAATATTTTCAATCATTCTGGCCTTGTTAACCTGATAAGGCAATTCAGTGACTAAAATACGCTGTTTACCACTGGACATATTTTCAATTCTGGCCTGGGCCCGGATTTTCACACTGCCCCGACCAGTGGTATATGCCTGGCGAATGCCTTCACGGCCAAGGATTAACGCTCCCGTAGGAAAATCAGGACCTTTTATCGCCATCATGATTTCATTGATAGTCACTGCCGGATTATCAATCATCATGACCAGACCATCAACCACTTCTCCCAGGTTGTGGGGGGGAATGTTAGTTGCCATGCCAACAGCGATACCGGATGAACCGTTAATCAACAGGTTAGGAACTTTTGCCGGCAGTACTGACGGCTCTTTTAATGATTCATCATAGTTGGGAACAAAATCAACCGTATCTTTTTCGATATCAGCCAGCATTTCTTCCGCAATCCGCGACATGCGCACCTCAGTATAACGCATGGCTGCCGCCGAATCACCATCAACAGAACCAAAATTACCATGACCGTCAACCTGCATATAGCGGGTAGAGAAATTTTGCGCCATTCTAACAATGGCATCATATACCGAAGAATCACCATGAGGATGATATTTACCCAAAACTTCACCGACAATACGCGCTGATTTTTTATATGGCTTATTAGCAGCCATACCAGCTTCATGCATAGCATAAAGTATTCGCCGGTGAACAGGTTTAAGGCCATCACGCACATCAGGCAATGCCCTCATAACAATTACACTCATCGCATAATCGATATATGAATTTTTCATTTCGTCTTCAATGTTGATAGGCAATACTTTACCTAAACCTAAATCTAAACCATCTTCCACAAAACCACCTCAATACTCGACATCTTACTATATTTTCCCCACATATGCAAAAAAATCCTGCAAAAATCATTACAGCCAATAAAAAGTATCTCATGGCCATGGACTTGTAACCGCTGTTCCCTGTATTCCATATACTAAACGTGAAAAAGAAAACCGTTTTTAAAATACAACAGGAGGCATATACTTTATGAGCATCTTTTATGTACTACTGCTTGGCTTCGCTGTCAGTATCGACGCTTTTGCCGCCGGCGTAGCTTACGGCATAAAATCAATAAAAATGCCGGCAAAATCATTGGCGGTGATCGGTGTGATCACTGCGCTTTTCACCAGTACTGCCATCACCCTTGCTTATTACTTAGGGTCATTTGTTAATACCGCAGTGGCTGTCACTGGCGGATCATTGCTTTTAATTGCTATTGGCGCCTGGAACATATTCCAGGAATATATTGCTAAAAAAACCGCACTGCAGAAATCCTTAACGGAAACTCCGTCCCTAAAACTCCGTATCGGGCGTATCGTTATCAGTATTATGAGTGATCCAGAGACCGCTGATATTGATTGTTCCCGTTCTATCAGCCCAGCTGAAGCTATACTGCTCGGCTTAGCCCTGGGTATTGACAATTTGGTTGCAACTTTTGCCGCTGCCCTGATTAATCCGCTCCCCCTCTATACTCCGGCAGTCATGGCTTTTATTCAAATGTTGCTGATTGCTGTGGGAATTAGTGCTGCCGCCCGCTTATTTTCCGATGATCTAAGAAAACGGGTTCCTTATGTTCCTGGCGCAATTTTAATTATTCTGGGGATTATACGCCTGGTTTAACCAGGTATTTTTATTTCCTTTATTGTGCTTAACAAACTATAGCTTTAAGACTACAATAAGGATATAACATGGATGCGATTAGGAGGTCATTATGACGTATCAAATTTTGACAATTAATCCGGGATCAACTTCGACTAAGATTGGCTTATACCATGACACCAAAGAATTTTTTGTCCAGAATATCAGCCATAACGCCACAGACATTGCCCGATTTTCCAGTATTGCCGATCAGATACAGTTTCGTCTGGAAAATATAAATTCTTTTTTAGCCAGTCAAAATGTTAGTCCTGCGGATTTTGCAGCGGTGGTTGGCCGGGGCGGCCTGCTAAAACCAATGGTAAGCGGTACTTATCAGATTAACGACTGTATGCTGGCGGATTTGAAACAAAACCGTTACGGAGCCCATGCCAGCAATCTTGGTGCTATCCTGGCCGACTTTATTGCCCGGCAGGGCGGCTGCCCCGGCTATATTGTCGATCCCGTGGTTGTTGACGAACTGGCACCTGTAGCCCGTATTACCGGCCGGCCTGAAATAAGCCGCAAAAGTATTTTTCATGCCCTTAACCAAAAAGCTGCTGCCAAACGTTTTGCCAAAAGCATAAATCGTCCCTATGACAGCCTCAATCTGATTGTGGCCCATCTTGGCGGCGGAATTTCGGTAGGCTGCCATGCGTTTGGGGAAGTTCTCGATGTGAATAATGCCCTTGATGGCGAAGGGCCTTTTTCACCGGAACGGGCCGGAACGCTGCCGGCCGGACAACTTGCGGCCAAAGTTATTAAGGAAAAGCTGGACCAGCAAGCTATCGCCAGGTTATTAGCCGGCCAAGGCGGCCTGGTAGCTTATCTGGGTACTAATGATGTACGCGAGGTTGAACACCGCGCGGCTGCCGGTGATAAGCAGGCAACACTTATCTATCAGGCTATGATTTATACCATCGCCAAAAGTATTGCGGCGGCGGCCGTACCGGTCTGTGGTAAAGTCGACCATATTATTCTGACAGGCGGTATTGCCTACTCGGAGCAGCTGACAAACAAGCTTAAAGAGTATATCGGTTTTATTGCACCTGTTACTGTTATGCCTGGTGAAAATGAATTACAGGCTCTGGCCGAAGGCGCTTACCGGGTTCTTACCGGTGAAGAAGCAGCCCGGGAATACATATCATAACAAATGCCCCCTTGCTTAAGGCAAATTGCCTGCTGGCAAGGGGGCGTTTGTTTTATTTACAAATCCCAGACAGATACAATTTTATCGTCAGTACACCGGATAACCTTATCCCGGTTATTCAGCTTAGTCTTTAAATCCACCTTACCGCCCCATAAATCAGCGATATATTTTACCGTCTCTTTAGCATAATTCATTTCTAATTCCCGCCCGTCATAAACATGCTCAAGGATCAATACTCCATTTTCAACACCTTGAGGATTTATTTCCGGCACCATGCCCAGCCCCACTGAATTTGCTAATTCATCTCTAATCGCTTGCCAGCCCTCTTCATCAGCTATCTCAGACACGATAATGTCAACGCCTCGCACCTTATAATTAAATAAAAACAACTCTTCGCACAACTGCCTGTTTAAATACCGCCGCACAAAGGACTGGTCGCGCTCTTGCGCACGTATCTCAAATATTTTTTCCCGACCAACAGTTTTATCAAGATATTCAAAGATTTTAAAGCCGATAAAATAGGGGTTAATACTGCCTTCAAATGGCCTGATAACCATATTATGACGCTGTAGAAATTCAAAGTGCAGTCCCTGGGCCAGCTTCATTTGATTGAGCAGCAGATAATGCCAGTAACTCGCCCAGCCTTCATTCATTATTTTCGTTTCCATCTGGGGCAGAAAATAGAAGGTCTCCTCTCTGACTATATTAATTAGATCCTTCTCCCAATAGGCCAGTTTACCGCGTTCACTTAAATAGCCCAGCAAATCACACTTTAACCGCTCAGGAATCTTATCCGGCGTCTCCTGCGCCAGCTCAGTTCTGCTGGGCAGTTTTCCCTCGCCTGTTCTCCTAACCTGAAATCGGAGTGCATGAGCAGCATCAAGAATGCGCTCCACTTTTTTGGGTCCGATACTGGGATCGGCAATATAGTCCCGTACCCTGCCGGCATGACTTTTGAACATTTCAACAGTCAGTTCCGCCCGGGTGTTTTGTTTAAATAGACGGTTATTTTTAAAAAAGTCATTATGCCCGTATACATGGGCAATCGTCAATATCTGCAAAAGCAACGTGTTTTCCCGCATTAAATAGGCAAGGCAAGGATCGGAATTAATTACCATTTCATAAGGCAAACCGGTCAGATTATAGCTGTAAAAGGTTTTTTGCCGTTCATAGGTTTTACCAAAACTCCAGTGGGGATAATGGGAAGGCATACCGACATAGGCTTCATAACATAACATATCCTCATAGCTGCAAATTTCAAATTGCTGCTCATAGCAATCAAGGTTATTGTCTTTAATCAATCTTTCAATTTGGTCATTCCAGTTTTGCAGCTCACTGATTGTATATTCTGCCGGCATTACAATTCACCTCCGGTTGCTGACCCGGTTTCTGTTTCCTTTTCCAGCACCCTTTTAAAAGCCGGCCAGATATCATCTTTGCTGCCCATAGAGACAATAATAAAATTTTCATCCTTGACTTTTTGTTCTAATTCGCGGCGAATCGTTGCTCCATAACCGTAATTGGCAAGTATCTCCACATAGCCAAATAAATTACTGACGCCAGCCAACTCCCTTGCTCTGTCAATCGTTCTTGGATTATCTTCTGTCCAGTTATCGCCGTCTGTACAATGAAAACAATAGATATTCCAAATGGTAGGATTGTAACGCTGTTCAATAATATCAAGCGCCTTTGCATAGCCACTCGATATCATGGTGCCACCGGATTCACCGTGATGAAAAAACTCCCTTTCGTTTACTTCTTTGGCCTCGGTGGTATGGGCAATGAATACGACTTCCACCTGCTCATATTTCCACCGCAAAAATTGGTACAACAAAAAATAGAAACTGCGGGCCAAATATTTCTTGCTCTGGTCCATGGAGCCGGAAACATCCATGATACAAAAAACCACCGCATTCGAGTGCCGCCGAACATCTTCCTTAACCCGGAAGTAACGCAAGTCATCTTCACGAAAAGGCACTCGCGCCCGCTGCGGGGAGTTATCCTCTACATCAGATTTTATAAATACTTTTTCCCGAATAAGGCCTTGCTGGCGTTTGAGTTTTTCTACTATTGTGCGCTTTTTAGCCAAACGCGGCGGAATCCCTTTGCGCTGATAACCTGCTTTTTTAAATTTATATTCAGACTCCTGCAAGGCAAATTTTTTCCGCTCAAGATCAGGCAGTTTAATATCCTCAAACATGTAGTTAATGATTTCATCCATGGTGATTTCAATCTCATAGATGTCCTCACCCTGTTCACTGCCAGCCTGCCCCATCCCTTTTTCCTGCTGGTTATTACTGCGGCCAATCACCTGCCCACGCTGTTCTTCGCCTGTGCCCGTGGCTGTTCCGCCATTGTTTTTTCCATAGATAAACTGGTATTCTTTGATGCCTCTAACCGGTATTTTGATTTTCTTATTTTTGCTTTGGCCAATGATACTTTCATCGGCAATAATTTCACCCATATTCCGCTTAATAGCATCCTCCACCAGTTCCCGATGACGCTTGCGATCATATTGAGAGCGGTCTGACTGGCCGGTACGTCCTTCTTTAAAAATTGCCATAGGTCACCTCCGCTACCCATTAGTCCTTCCACAGATTATTAGCGGCATATTTTAAGATAACATTGCAGCAATGCGGGCAATAACCGTTGTCTTGCATGGCTTCGACCATAGCATTGAATTTGCTGTCCTGCTCTTTATCCCGCACCCTGGATTGGGTAATAATGCGGGAAAGTTCCTTCACGGAAGCTGTCAGCTTCTTTTCAATGGCTTCTTTCAGGGGTTCATAGCTTTCATATTTAATTTTTCCGCCCCCCCGCATCACGGAAAACATATAGGAAGTAACATCCTGTCTAAAGCCTTGGGCGGCTGTGCCGGTAATTCCAATCTGTTCTTCTATGGATTGTAAAAATTTAACGTCAGGTTCAAGCTCTTCCCCGGTGCTTTTATCTTTTAGTTTAGTTGCATTAACATAAGCTTCGGCATGATCAAGATAATTGTTGAACAGGCTCTCCGCTTGTTCCCGGTAGCCATGGATAAAGGCTTTGGTTACTTCTTTTTCCAGAATTTTATTGTATTCTTTTTTAACGGTGTCCTGCAGAAAGCCAAGGTATTTTTTCTTTTCGTCATCGGCAATCGCTAGTTCTTTTGTGGCTTTAACCATCGTCTCAATGACGGCAATCGGATTAATACAATTAAACTCTGATTCTGACAAGGTAGTATCAAGAGCTTTCATGATAAAGCGGGTGGAGATACCAGACATACCTTCACGTGGTGCCTCGTCCCGCAGTTCAAATATATCAATCTTTTTGGTCGATCCCTTTTCAACGATCTCATCACCATTATAGATTTTTAATTTAGTAAACGCGTCAACCTTGGCAGAGGGTGCCAGCCGGGTAAGAATAGCAAACATTGATGCGACCTCAATCGTATGCGGAGCAATATGAGCATTAAAACTGCTATTTTTTAATACCTTGCGGTATATCTTAACTTCTTCATCAAGTTCCAGGCAATAGGGAACTTCCACTTTGACAATCCGGTCAAGAATCGCTTCGTTGGTATGATCGGATTTAAATTTGTTCCATTCCGCTTCGTTGGAATGGGCCAGAATAATGCCGTCAAAATAGATCATTGCGCCTTTACCGGGAGAGGGAATTGATTTTTCCTGCGTAGCGGTAATCATGGTGTGAAGGTATTCCACATCATTTTTAAATACCTCGATAAATTCTACAACCCCTCTGTTCCCTACGTTAAAAGCGCCGTTAAGAGACAATACCCGCGGGTCATCCTCAGGATAAAGATCAAGTTTTGATATATCAACAGACCCGGACAGAACGGATGTATCCTGATTATTAGGATCGACCGGCGGCACAACGCCGATTCCTTTGCGCGAACGAATAGAGAATTCAGATGTCGTCACCGGGAATCTCTCAAACTCGCCCTGATATTCATTTTTAAGCCGGTAGCGGCAGCTAGGGCATAAGTCCCCTTCAATTCTGATTCCCAGCATTTCTTCAAACTGCGGTCTTAGGTGTTTCGGTATTAGATGAAGCGGCTCTTCCCGCATTGGGCAGTCTTTAAGAATATAGATCGGCGGGCTCATTTCCAGCGCCTGTTTTAAAGCTTCCATAATCGACGATTTCCCGGCACCAACCGGGCCGACCAGATATAAAACCTGGCGGGATTCTTCCCCTTTCATTGCCGCCGAATGGAAATAGCGCATAATTTTCATAATGCTTTTATCAATACCAAAGAATTTATTCTGAAAAAAACTGTAACGCTTTAGGGTATCATTACCATAAATTCTCTTTAACCGCGGGTTCTCTTCTGTTTGGATTGTAGCAACACCTGATTTTATAAGCAATTCGTACATTCGCTGATGAGCCAGTACCGCTACGCCGGGATTGTCTTTAAGGATTGTCAGATAATCCAGCAACGTGCCCTCAAATTTGTATTGTTTATGGTCATCCCGGTCTTGTTTGATTAATTTTTCAAAATCATAGGCCATGTTCCATGCCTCCTTTTTTGTATTTATGAGATGGAAATCCAGGTTAATATTCTAAATTTTAATATTTTATTCTATGTTATGTCATATTGGAGCAGAACCTGCTTTTTACTAATTTATTACCTTCGCAAAAAAATTGGGCCTGTCTTAATAAAAAAAAGCAGTTAATGCTTACAAATCTGCATCAACTGCTTTTTTATTTTTATTTATTGCTAATTTTTTAACTTTTCCCCCACAAATAACATGCCGATAATATTTCCCTGCCTGTCTTTGAGTGGCTCATAGTTGACGATGCACCACTGCCGCATTACCGTAGCCCGGCCAATATATTCGGTATCCCGCTCAAGTACTGCCTTTTCAATATATTTAGCCGCGGTTGTCCCAGTAGCCCGGCGGCCTGATTTTGTCGTTACGGTTGTAGCGATCCGGGTATTGCCCTGGAAAACAGTAAAAGAAGCGCCGACCTTCTGCGCAATCTCGTCAACAAGCGGATCATTATTATTTATGACTACATTGCCGGCAGACATTTGATTATTATTAATGGCTATAATTCCATGCTGCATTAATAATGCCCGGGCTTTGTCCATTTTATCTTTAATTCTTTTTTTGGTAGTCTCATCAATAGCTATAAACTGAGCTGTCATTTCCTCCATACTTTGGGCCATACCATCAAGCTCATGCGCTGATGCCGCAATTTTCTCGATTGTTGCAAAAACCTCTTCGCTGGCAGCATTTATTTCCTGACTGGCACCGGAAAATTGGCGGGCAATTGTCGTAACTTCACTAATATTCACAGCAATATTCTCAATATCAGTTGCTACTCCAGCCGTATTTTCAGCCATAAAGGTAACTTGTTCATTTAATTGCCGGCTAATCGTGATAATACGGTTTAAGGCAGCTTCAGAACCGCCGGCCATTTCTGCTCCCTTATTAGCCTTATTAAGAGCATCCTCAATCGCTGTCACTGTATCAATAGTCTCCTGGCGTACTCCCAGTACCAGGCTGGTTATTTCTTCCGCTGACTGGCGTGAGCTTTCTGCCAAGTTCCTTACTTCATCGGCAACCACGGCAAACCCCCGCCCTTGTTCACCTGCTCTGGCCGCTTCAATGGCGGCATTCAGCGCCAAAAGATTAGTCTGAGCCGCAATCGCCGTAATTACCTCCACAATCTGTCCAATCTGATTCATCCTTTCTGCCAGCCCATGGATGGCTTTAGCAGAGATATCCATCTGATTCTTAACCCCGGTCATGGTAATAATCGCTTCTTTAACCTGGCTGACACCCTCTATGGCGCTCGTATTTGCTGCTTTAGCCAGCTCAACGGTCTGGGCGGCCAGACGGTTTGTATCCTGCACTTGTACGCTGGCATGAGTTGCAGACTGGCTACATTGTTCTATATCCTGTACCTGACGGCAAGCCCCGGCAGCAATTTCACCCATATTTTCCGTAGTTTGCCGCATAGCTTCTGTGGTTTGGGTCGTATATTCGGATAAATATTTACTTGCTGCTGATACTTTGCCGCTGACCTGAGTAATTTCACCTACCAAATCCGAAATTTTTCCCATTACATTATTCGTCGTATGGGCCAATTGACCAATCTCGTCATGGGATTGAATGTATAGTTTTTTGCTTAAATCCCCGCCACCTGCGGCCATTTCTTTTAAACTTGCCAGTAATTCATGCACTGGGTTGGCTATTAATCTGGTAATAAACAGTGTCCATAGTAACAAAATCGCAGCCATAACAATAATATATGTATTAATAATTGCCTGAAACTTAACCGGAGACAGGATTCCCATCAACAGCAGGATTCCTAGCAAAGGAGCTATGCCTGTAAAAAATAGACAGAGTGCCAGCTTGCCATTAATTCCCTGTGACCATTTTAGTAATTGCGCCATTTTTATAAGTCACTCCCTTCCAAAATATTAACTACTAAATAATACCATCTAAATTTTTTAATTCTAGAAATTTCAGTAAATTCCTTCTATTTATCTTCTGCACATGTTAAAAAGTTCACATCTTATTCTTTACAACATAAGCACCTCCGTAGTGGTACTGTAGCTTTTTATCGCTGCACATCTGTCAATGACGGCATATTATAGTAACGGAGGTGATCTAATTGGCTAATTTAATTAAGATTTCTCTGTCACGGCGGACCTTAACGCTGATTAAAGATGGCAGAATAATCAAAACCTATCCTGTTGGCGTCGGCAAAGTATCTACCGCTACTCCAACAGGTAATTTTCTTATTGTAAGCAAAGTCTCCAATCCCGGCGGTCCGTTTGGCGCCATATGGATGGGGTTAAATCAGCCCCATTATGGCATCCATGGCACTAATAATCCCTCGTCCATTGGCGGGGCGGTCTCAAAGGGCTGTATCCGTATGTACAACCAGGATGCGTTAGAGCTGTCAAGAATGATCTCTGTCGGCACCCCGGTCACAATTCTTTATTAATCCTGCTCACCGTTCTCCTGAGCAGGATTGCTTGCTGTTCTAAAATTAACATCGGCCCGCAGCTGTTCAAAAAAATTGACGTTAAATTCGCCGGGAACAGTGCCATTGGTAATCCGGTAACTGTTAAAACCAATAACGACCCCATAAATAATCGCCGTACTTTTGCTTCCTTGCACAGGTATACCTCTAAACGGATTAAAATTTAGCGGTGCCACATAATAGTTAAGTATTCCGTCACTATTAACCACCAATCTGTTAGGATCAAAGCCGTCAGCTGTATATACGGCATCAGTGGGGGCTGCGGGGCGCAAGCCCCGGTCAGTCTCAAACCAGACAGTATATACCCCTAAGGGAATAAGTCCTTCGGCCGAAATGGAAATACTGCCGCCGCAATCATAACCACATATTTCACCACTGGCTGTAGCCTGAACCCAGAAACCGGCATCTACGGCGGCCGGTCTATTGACAGGCAATATATTAAAATTGAGCTGACAACAACCCTGAAATTTATCTGTTTTTCTGTCAGTCATTCTACCGCTCCCTTTCCTGGAACATTATGTTGCTGTATTATATGCCCTCTTTCAGGCAAATGCTAAAAACACTTCACATCTGTGACAAATATTGTATAATAATACATAAACTAATTATTGTTCAGCCAGGAGGAAGCGATCATGTCAGAAATATTAGGAAAAAGCGCGGCAAAAATTCAGGCAGAGCTCAATAAATACGGCCTTGAACTTAAAGTAGTAACAATGCGGGATTCTACCCGGACCTGTGTTGAAGCCGCCAATACGATTGGCTGTGAAGTAGGGCAAATCGTTAAATCTATGATTTTCCGGGGGAAAACCAGCGGTGAGCCTGTGCTGATTGTTGCTAGCGGCAATAATCGTATTAATGAAAAAAAGATGAAAGAATATCTGGGAGAAGCTGTATCCCGCCCAGATGCCAATTATGTTCAGGAAACGACCGGCTTTGCCATTGGTGGCATTCCACCGGTCGGACATATAAACAGGCTTACCTGTTTTATTGACACGGATCTGTTCCAATATAGCGAGGTTTGGGCAGCTGCCGGTACGCCATTTGCTGTATTTTGCCTTACACCCCAGCAATTAGTAACAATCACTCAGGGTAAAGTTATTGATATAAAATAAATCCCGCTGTAGATAAGTAAAATCCCGCTGGACAAGCCAGCGGGATTTATTGCCTGTATCAGGATTTGAACCATTTAATAATTGTGGCGCCCCATGTTAACCCTCCGCCAAAACCAACTAAAGCGATGACATCCCCGTTCTTTATGCGGCCGCTTTTAATGCCTTCGTCCAGTGCAAGCGGGATGGATGCCGCCGATGTATTGCCGTATTTGTCGAGATTGACAATAACCTTATCCATAGGCAAGCCTAATCGCTTGGCTGCTGACTGGATAATTCTCATGTTCGCCTGATGTGGTACAAGACAAGTAACATCTTTTGCCGTAAGCCCGGCATTGTTCAGCGCTTTATTTACCGTTTCCCCCATTACTTTAATCGCAAATTTAAAAACCTCATTACCATCCATTTGAGTATAATGGAGTCTTTGGGAGATTGTTTCCTCTGTGGCCGGCAGACGCGAGCCACCAGCGGGAACGCACAATAGGTTGCCGCCATTGCCATCTGCGCCCAAATCGATGCCAAGGATTCCGCTTCCTGGCTCTGTCTCACCTAAAACAACAGCCCCGGCGCCATCGCCAAACAGGATGGCCGTATTACGGTCCGACCAGTCGGTAATTGTCGATAAGGCTTCGGCACCAATAACTAAAACCTTTTTATAAGTGCCTGTTTTAATAAAAGAGCTGCCTGTGGCAAGTCCGTACACAAAACCTGAGCATACTGCCGTAAGATCAAAAGCAGCAGCATGATTTGCTTTAATATTGTTTTGTACTAAGCAGGCAACCGATGGGAACTGCATATCAGGAGTAACAGTGCCAACAATAATTAAATCAATCTCCTCGGCGCTAATCCCGGCATCTGCTAGTGCCTTTTCGGCCGCCTTAGTGGCTAAATCTGATGTTGCCTGCCCTCCAGACACAACATGGCGCTCCCGTATCCCGGTTCGTTCGACAATCCATTGATCTGAGGTATCAATGGTTTTTTCTAAATCAAAATTGGTAATAATTTTTTCTGGAACATATGAGCCTATCCCTAAAATTCCTACAGCTATTTCTTTCACAAAACGGGCCTCCTCATTTCATGCTTCCTATTTCTATTACCTAGCAGTGAAATTATTATACCACAATAAATTAACATATAATACCTAGAATTAGTACCTGGCTATAAAAATTATCCCAGTTCCATGAAATTTTACAAATTAAACTCGCTGCGGTTATAAAAAATTCTTATATTTGAAGGCAACATACAGTATAATCATGTTATTGGCAAAACAACTGAAAAAGAAGGTAGTAATATGAAAATTGGCGCCCGTATTATAAAAACAGGAATTGCTGTAACAATTACTATGTATATTTGCAAACTGCTCAAGCTTGAGCCTGCTTTTTTTGGCGCTGTCTCTGCCGTTATTAATATGCAGCCCTCTATTTTTCTGTCGGTAAAAACAGCTCAGGATCAAATCCTGGTACACATTCTGGGAGTAACAACCGGCCTCATCTTTGGTTACCTGATCGGAGGCAATCCAATGGTTATGGGTTTCATAACCATATTGCTAATAGCTTTACATATTAAATTTAACTTTCAAAGCAGTATAACTATGGGAATTATTGCCGCATTATTTGTCTTAAGCTCCAGCGCCGAACAATTTATTCCCCATGCCCTTGCCAGGTCATCGGTGATATTTGTCGGCTTAAGTGTAGCTATGGTTATAAATATTGTTTTGTGGCCGCCCCGCTACCAACAACAATTTAAAGAAAAACTGGAACAAACTAATAAAGAGGCTGTTTTATATTTTTGCCAGGCTATTCAGGATTATGTAAAACTGGACAATACTAAACCGTCACCATACCCGGAAAAAAAAGATTTTGTTCATAAACTTAACAAAGAAACCCGTAATTTGCTGGAATTTCTAAGCCGTGAAGGTGATTTATTACCTGCCGGTAAAGCGGGACAGCCAAACTGGTTTAGTGTTACCGAAAAATTTATTGATTATAATCAATCCCTGATCGGCAAGGCTGACAGGATATACGAACTTCTGCCGGCACGATTTGACCGGCGGCTGCAATCAGGACTGCAGCCAGTTAGACCGGAATTTCAAGAAATTCTGGAGATACTGGCAAGTGGCTGTATTACGATAACCAGAGTCAATAGCAAGTTACGATCTATCATTATTGACAGGCAACCAGCCGTACCGGAGGAAATAAGGGAAGATTACTGGGAAAAGCTTACCCAGGCAATTGAACGGTGGCAGGCAACACTGACAGGCAGTCACTATCTCCACCCTTTACTTGATGTGGCCGTAACCGCCAATGAAATCAAATGGGCCTCCCGCCAGGCTAAAAAACTGTTATATGAATGTACTGCCAGCAAAATTGACTAACAGGCCAGATGGAAAAGAAGCTGTACTTAACCGGTACAGCTTCTTTTTTCACGGCCTTAGATATCCAGATTTCTCACTTTACTGGCATTGTCCTCAATAAATCTTCTTCGCGGTTCTACTTTATCACCCATAAGTACTGAAAAAATTTCATCGGCAGCAATGGCATCATCAAGGTCAACTCTGAGAATAGTTCTGGTCTCAGGATTCATAGTTGTTTCCCATAATTGCTCAGGATTCATCTCACCTAACCCTTTGTATCGCTGCACATTAATACCGTCCCGGCCAATTCGGGCCAGCAAATTATCCATTTCGGCATCACTGTAAAGATACCAGCTTTCCCGTCCCTTTTTGACGAGATATAGTGGCGGCTGGGCAATGTATACATGCCCGCTTTGGATTAATGGCTGCATATGGCGATAGAAGAAGGTCAACAATAAAGTACGAATATGTGAGCCGTCAACATCAGCGTCTGTCATAATAATAATTTTACCATAGCGTCGCTTTTCAATGTCAAATTCTTCACCAATGCCATTGCCAAAGGCGGTAATCATCGCCCTGATTTCTTCATTGTTAAGGATTTTATCCATCCGTGCTTTTTCTACATTCAGGATTTTTCCCCGTAATGGCAGAATAGCCTGGAACCGCCGGTCCCGTCCCTGTTTGGCCGAGCCGCCGGCGCTGTCACCTTCCACCAGATAGATCTCTGTTTGATCAGGATCTTTAATTGAGCAATCAGCCAGTTTTCCAGGTAATGAACTTGATTCAAGCGCACTTTTACGCCTGGTTAATTCACGCGCTTTCCGGGCAGCCTCACGGGCCCGGGAAGCGGTAACCGATTTTTCAATAATTTTTTTGGTCACAGCCGGGTTTTCCTCAAAAAACTCATTGAGACCTTCCGATACAATACTGTCAATAATCCCTCTGACTTCACTATTGCCCAGCTTAGTCTTGGTTTGTCCCTCAAACTGCGGCTCCTGAATCTTTACGCTGATAACAGCTGTCAAACCCTCACGGACATCTTCCCCACTGAGATTTTCGTCGTTATCCTTAAGAACATTGAATTTACGGGCAAAATCATTAATTGTCCTGGTCAGGGCAATTTTAAAGCCGCTTAAATGGGTTCCACCTTCCTGAGTATTTATATTATTGACAAAAGAATAGATACTCTCAACATAGCCGTCGTTGTATTGAATAGCAATCTCCGCCAGGGTAGTGTCTTTTGCGCCATTTAAGTAAATTGGTTTATGCACAATATCGCGGCTTTTATTTAAATGCTCGACGAAAGAGGTGATCCCGCCCTCATAATAAAACTCTTTCTTGACTTCAGTCCTTTCATCGGCCAGGGTGATAGTCAATGTTCTGTTAAGAAAAGCCAGTTCCCGTAAACGATTTTTTAGTGTTTCGAAACTATATTCGGTTTCCTCAAAAATCTCCCTGTCAGGTTTGAAGCAAACTTTAGTACCAGTCTCGCTGGTTTCACCGATGATTGTAAGGTCCTGTACAGTAATTCCCCGTTCAAAACGGATAAAATGGATTTTTCCATCTCTTTTTACTTCCACGTCCATCCACTCTGACAGTGCATTTACTACCGACACGCCAACACCGTGGAGCCCCCCGGAAACTTTATAGCCTTCGCCGCCGAACTTGCCGCCGGCATGCAATATGGTAAGCACAACTTCAACAGCCGGTCTGCCGGTTTCGTGCATATCAACCGGAATACCACGGCCATTGTCAGTAACGGTAATACTATTATCCTTATGTATGGTTACCTCAACCCTGTTGCAAAATCCCGCTAAGGCTTCATCGATACTATTATCGACTACCTCGTACACCAAATGGTGAAGCCCCTTGGACGATGTACTGCCGATATACATGCCAGGGCGTTTACGAACGGCTTCTAGGCCTTCCAGGACTTGAATCTGCTGAGCACCGTAATTGCCGTTAACTGTTGTATCATTCATATCTGCCATAATATTTAACCCCCGTATTCCTCATCTCCGACCGGTAAATGACCAGCTCTTTTTTTAAGTGTTTGTGATGATATAGCTGAAAGATACACAATTTGGTCGGTTATAATAAAACTTTTTGCACTATTATCAGATATATCAATAACTTTATTCATAGATCTGATCTTTTTTAGATATTGTTCTGTCGCAGTTGAGCTGGATATCTTTAAATCAAAAATAGCAATTACATTACGTAAAGGAATAGCTGTATCAGCGCCCAGGTGCAGAAACATATTTTTTCCTCCTGACTTTTTCCGCAAGTCGCACTTTAATTTTTCCAATTACTGTATCAATTGTGCTTTGATTTATCCGATCTGGTGTAATGCCTGTCATCAACATAACTAAGACAGCCTCATTCAGCTTGTCCCAGCCTGGTGCAAACAAGGCCCGGATTAGTTTATGCACCAACCCTTTTTTCGCGGTATGAAACTCCCGCGGACTGCAGGCAACAAACTGGCAGGTATCGTGATAACTAAGCCAGGGAGCCTCTTTTAACAGTTGAATGAGCGACCGGTTTTTTTCCTGTTTACGTTCAATACTACAGGCTGTACAAAAATCCTGGGCTGGAGGCAATAAGACACTACAGTTTTTACAAGCCTTCCAGCCTGCTTTTTGTTTTGCTTTAGTAATGGCGGTCTGCTTGACTAATATATAATAACATTTTTTCCGGAGACTTTGGTCCTGAATAATATCTGTTTTTTTCCAAATATCGGCTAATTCATCAGTAGTAAGTTTTATTGGCTGTAAAATAGTAATATTTTCCCCATCGTCTTGTTGATTCTGGTATTTTTTTAAATCTCCTGCCTGAAATCTAATATCAAAAATTAGTTTTTCATTTAAAAATTTATTAATTTTGTCCACAATTTCCGGTTTAAGCATCATTAAATGATGACTCCATACAGAATTATTAACAGCCAAAAACAGTATGTTCCGTTCCACCGAAATCGGCCAGGAGTGGCTGGATATTTCTTCACCCACAATCTCCTGCCAATGGACAATTACCGACTGGGCATTATATTTTTTGGTCAGTCCCATTGATTTAAGCGTAGCCGGTAATACATCTTTAAGCCTAAACAATGCTATCACTCCGTTACTGTACCGCCTGCAACCCGGTAAAATTTTCCTAGTTTTGCTTCAGAAAAATATTGTTCATCAGCAGCAGTGATAAAGGTCTGAACACGTTCCCTGATAAATAAGAGTAACTCAGAACGGCGCCCGGCGTCAAGTTCGCTCATGACATCATCCAATAATAGGATAGGATATTCTCCTGTTTCTGATTTTATAAACTCTAATTCGGCTAGTTTTAGAGCTAATACGCCTGTGCGTTGTTGCCCCTGAGAACCGAAGTTACGCATATTTTTGCCATTGACTGAAAAAATCAAATCATCCCGGTGGGGGCCAATAGCCGTGCTCCCGCTGATAATATCCTGCTTACGCTGACGACTTAGCTGTTCATGATACCAGCCGCTTAAATCTTTAGTTTTATCCTGGTCTGAGCCATTTAAAAAATAAGCCACTGTTAAGTTTTCACGGCTGGCAGTAATTTTGCGGTGATGGAGATTAGCCAGCATTGTCAGCTTTTTAACTGATTCCAAGCGTTTTTTGATGATAACGGCAGCGGCGCAGGCTAATTGTTCATCCCAAGGATAGAGCATATCACTGCTTGCTTTTCCTTCGCGGATTTTTTTTAGCAGGTTATTCCGCTGACCAAGTATCCGGTTATAACTTAATAGCTGCCGATAGTATGCCGGGTTGGCCTGAGAAATCTCATTATCCAAAAAGCGCCGACGTAAAGCCGGCGCTCCTTTTATTAGCAACAAATCTTCTGGCGAAAATAGTATGGCATTGAGTGAGCCGACCAGCTCTCGTGCCGGTAAGGGGTAACTATTGTATAGTATCTCCTTATTTTGGGCGGTTATAAGCTTTATTTTCAAAGAGTTTTCCATATCCTGCCTGGTAAAAAAAACCTCAATGGCAGCGGCAGACTGTTCCCAGCGAATTAATTCCTGATCCGTATTGGTACGGTGAGAACGGCCCATTGCTGAAAAATACAAAGCCTCTAATAAATTAGTTTTTCCCTGGGCATTTTTCCCGACAAAGATATTAACATTTGCCGTAAAATCAATATTTATGTTTACATAATTACGGAAATTACGCAGTAAAAGCCGATTTACTCTCATACCTCACCTGTAACTATCCTCCAACTGCCAATATCATTAATAGCAATGATGTCCCCAGGCCGAACTTTTTTGCGGCGTTCAGTGACAATAGTACCGTTAAGAGTAATCATCCGGTTCTCAATAAAAGGTTTGATGTGAGCACCATTATCAATGATACCTGCCCATTTCAGCAGTTGATCTATATTTATTTCCGGGGTATGTATTTCGATTTCATCCATGAAAATTCCTCCGTGGCTACTCTTTTTTCCACAATTAGCTTGTGCGTACCGGAGTGATAATATAGGTATAATTTTCATCATTGACAGGTTTTATACTAGCCGGGCTAAGCGGTGTATTTAAGGAAAAATGCAGTTCCGGAGTACCGATATTTTTTAAAATATCAGTTACATATTTCGCATTAAAGGCGATAGTTATCTCCGTGCCGGCGGTAGTAACAGGCACTGTTTCATACGCTTTGCCGACATCAGGATTATTAGAGGTAATAATAACCTGATCAGGATTAAACTGAAATTTAATGACATTGTATTCGCCGTCTTTGGCCATTAGCGAAACACGTTCAACAGCATCCATAAACAAGGCTGTATTGATTGAGGCTACTGTGCCAAATTGGGGAGGTATGACCCGGTTATAGTCCGGATATTGCCCTTCAATAATTCTTGATTCCAAATAGACATTTTCAAAACGAAAAGCCACCCTGTTTTTCTCCCAGCAGATATTTACATCAACCGGAAGCTCGGACGACAACAAACGGGCTAATTCATTAAGAACCTTAGAGGGGATTACAATTTTCAGAGGGTTGTAGCTGCTATTAGTTGTTTCCAGCTGACTCTTTTTTAATGCTAGCCGGTGTGTGTTGGTAGCGACCATCCGTACATCAGATTCTGTTGCTTCCAATAATGCGCCGGTGAAGATCGGCCGGCTTTCTTCTGTTGCACAAGCAAAGACTGTCCTTTTGATTAAATCGCGCAATAAATTATCTTTAATGAGCAATGAATTTTCAGGGACTGAATTGTCAAATAATGGTTTTAATACCGGAAATTCTTCTGCCGGCAGACTTAAAAGATTAAATTGAGAAGTACCTGCTGTTATTTTTATTGTCCGGTCTTCAGCGGATGATGCTATTTCGACCGTCTCACCTGGCAGTTTTTTAACCAGCTCCTGAAAATAGCGGCAAGACAAGACAATTTGACCAGGGATTTCAACTTGCGCATCAATAGCACAGCTGATGCCGATTTCGTAGTCAGTTGCTTGCAACTCAAGTTTATTGTTTTGGGCTGATATATATATGCCGGATAAGATAGGGAGTGTCGCTTTTGCCGTTACAGCTTTTTGGACAGTTTGCACTGCATGGTTGAGCAGGTCTTTAGCACAGGTTATTTTCATGGGAAGGCCTCCTTGCATATTGTCGATCAGTAAAAAATTTATTTTAGGTTGTAATATTATTATTATTTAACGCATATATTAATAGAATAGCCGTAATAGTAGTAGGGGCTGTTGATATGTTGATAAATAGGGCGAATGTTGATGGTATAAGAAATGATACTGTTTATAATATGTCGATAAGTGTTATACCGGTTATCAACATATTAACAGGTAAATTGCTGAATAAAGTTATTAACATTTTGTGTACAGGATAAACGAGTGGTTATACACAGGTTTATACCTAGGCTTCAATACGTTTAATCAATTCCTTGAGGGTATTGTTGAGTTTGGCATCCATATTCTTTTCACGGCTTATTTTATCATGGGCATGGATAACTGTCGTATGATCCCTGCCGCCGAATATTTCGCCGATCTTAGGCAAAGATGTTTCGGTTAGTTCACGGCAAAGATACATTGCAATTTGCCGGGGATAGGCCACATTGCGGGTACGTTTTTTGGCTGACATATCCTCTAATTTAAGTTTAAAATGGCTGGCAACAATGTCCTGGATAAGCTCTGCCGTGACTTGTTTGGGACGTCCATTGGGAAAAATGTCTTTAAGGGCTTCGGTTGCCAGATCAATGTCAATTGGCTGGTTGTTGAGCGAAGCATAGGCAATAACCCTGATCAGGGCACCTTCCAGCTCGCGGATATTGTTTTCGATTCTGCTGGCAATATATACAACAACTTCATTGGGAACGTTAAGGCTTTCCATCATTGCTTTTTTCCGCAGGACGGCAATCCTTGTCTCAAGATCGGGAGTCTGAATATCTGTAATCAGTCCCCATTCAAAGCGGGATCTGAGCCTGTCTTCCAGGGTTTGAATCTCACGCGGCGGCCGGTCGCTGGAGATGATAATTTGTTTATTTGCTTCGTGTAAGGTATTAAAAGTATGGAAAAATTCTTCCTGCGTATGTTCTTTTTTGGATAAGAACTGAATATCGTCAACGAGCAGGACATCGATATTTCGGTATCTTTGCCGGAAGTTTTCTGGATTGCCGCTGATAATAGAGTTGATCAGTTCATTAGTAAATTTTTCGCTTGATATGTACACAACTTTCATGTTGGGATTGTTCTCTTTAATACGATGACCAATCGCATGCATGAGATGGGTTTTGCCAAGTCCCACGCCGCCATAAATAAAGAAGGGATTGTAGACCTGGGCGGGTGCTTCGGAAACGGCTAAGGAGGCAGCATGGGCTAATCTGTTGGAATTGCCGATAACAAAGGTGGAAAATACGTATTTGGGATTTAGAATAAATTCATCGGCCGGGGGAAGATTGTAAAGCTGCTGATTGCGGGCAGTTCTTTTGTCCTGTTGGCTTGCTGCCGGGGGAGAGGGGACCGGCGCTGTTATTTGGGACGGCGGCAGCGTGGCTGCTGCTTCAGGAATATCACTGATATCGTCAAGGTATTTGAGGAAATCATCCTGGGGAATATCAGGGTGAACATCTGGTGTTTCCGATGCCGGTTTGTATGTGTCCTGTATGTCTGCGGCAATAATAGATTCAATGTTAATATCGCTGATAATGTCGTTTTCAGCCTCTTCTACGGCTGTAAGTAAGGGGCTGTCTTCAAGGCCTTCCATTTCGATATCCATATTGATCAGGACAATTTCAAAATCTTTATTAGCGGCAGCTTTTAAGGCAGCCTTAATAACAGGAAGATAGCGGCTTTCCAGCCATTCCTTGACAAATAGTTTAGGAGTGCCGATTTCTATAACCGTATCATTAATTGATAATGGTATCGTTGATTTGATCCATGTTTCAAAAAGCGGCTTAATGAAAGCTTTTTTCATATGCACCAGGGCCTGCTGCCAAATGTTTGCCATATAAGCGGTATCCGCGCTCATTTTAGCTAATCAGTCCTTTCCTACAATGTTTTCCACAAAATATACGGACAATTAACATAAGTTATCCACAAAGATATCAACAATTGTGTATAAGTTTTATTCAGCTAGTGTTTAAGGCGAAAAAAAAATACAACGGCGGGACATAATAATCCCGCAACCGTGTATTATCAAGTTATAAGACTTTGTGGACAAGTCTGTGAATAAGTCATGATTTTTGTGGATAAGTCATAAAAAATGTATATAAATCAACATTATCCCAAGCGGGTGTTGATAACTGCATAATTTATATTAACAAATCACGTGACAGTTATCAACAAGATATTTTCGACTGTAGCCAAAAAAGTTATATTTTATCCACAGAACAATTAATTTGTCAGCGCCAATATTCTTGACATGTTGCCTTGCGCTGGTCTATAATCTAAGCTAGTGAAATTTTGTGGATTTCAGTATCTTGTTTGTCTCCGCTTGATATAAGGAGGTGTTAGAGATGAAACGTACTTACCAACCAAATACGCTATGGAAGAAAAGAACTCATGGTTTTCGTGAGCGTATGTCGTCCCAAGGCGGCCGGCTCGTAATCAAAAGAAGACGGGCCAGAGGCAGAAAAAAATTGTCAGCATAAAGTAGGCCGCTTTCGTGGCCTATTTTTTCCATCAGATGGGGATGCTTATAACAGTATTCTATTAATTATGAGCATCTCCAAAAAATAATTATAGAAACCGGATGATTACAATGGTCAAAAGGTTTACTCTGCCTAAATGCGGCAGGCTTTGTCAAAATAAAAGCTTTCAGACAGTATACCGGTCTGGCAAGTCCTATGCCAATAAATTTCTTGTGTTGTATGTTTTGCCAAATCGTTCTGGTAAACGCCGGATTGGTTTTGCTGCCGGCAAGCGTTTAGGATCCGCTGTTGTTCGCAATCGGTTAAAACGCTTGTTAAGAGAAGCTTATCGACTTCATCAAAGTGAGCTAATGAATGGAGTTGATTTGATTCTTGTTGCCCGCCAGCCTTTGGTTAAAGCTGGACTGGCCCAAACGACAAAGGCTTTTCTGGACTTATGTTCCAAAGCTAAGTTGGGGACGGAAAAATTATGAAAAAAATTATTACCTGCTTTATTATCGGTGTTATAAAGTTTTACCGGTTATTTTTGTCGCCGTTAAAACCGCCTAGCTGCCGGTTTGTGCCTACATGCTCTGAGTATGCGCTAACAGCTATTGAAAAGTATGGGGTTGCCCGCGGTTCATTGATGGCTATCCGGCGTATTTTGCGTTGCCATCCGTTTAATCCCGGCGGGTATGATCCTGTTTAAATAAACAGCCAATTATTTGCAGGAGGGAAATTTTTTGGATTTTTTAAGCAATATTATGCAAACTGCATTGACTTTCTTTTATAATTTGACAATAAGCTTTGGCTTTCCTAATTATGGGGTTGCGATTATTTTACTAACTATCGCAATTAAAGCGCTGATGTATCCGCTGACTGTCAAGCAGGTAAAGTCAATGAAAGCGATGCAGGACATTCAGCCGAAAATGAAAGAGTTACAGGAAAAATACAAAGGTAATCCGGAAAAGCTTAATAAGGAACTGGCTAATTTATATAAAGAAGCAGGGGTAAACCCTTTGGCAGGTTGTTTGCCGCTGCTTGTGCAAATGCCGTTCTTAATTGCGATTTTTTTCGCTATCCGCGATTATCAATATGCACAGCTGCCGCCCAGTTTTTTGTGGATGACGGATTTGGCTCAGCCTGATCCAACCTATATATTACCTGTATTATCGGCCCTCACAACCTATATTCAGCAAAAGCAGACAACAACAGAGATGACTCAGCAAAATAAAATGATGCTGATTTTTATGCCCATATTTATTGGCTACATCAGTTTGACTTTCCCGGCTGGTTTGGTACTCTACTGGGTAGTAAGCAATATGTTCCAGATTGGTCAGCAGTGGTTTATGTATCGTAATAATGCGCCGGTTGCTCGTGAGGAGGCACGTTAATTTATGAACGGTAAGCTTACATGTACTGAAAAGACTGGTAAAACAATTGAGGAAGCCATTGAATTGGCTCTGGCCGAGCTAGGAGTAAGCCGTGACCGGGTTGACCATGAGGTACTGGAAGTACCGAACAAGGGATTGTTTGGTTTTATCGGTTCTAAGCTTGCTAAAGTAAGAGTGTCTATTCGTCCGATTGATCCGGTGGCAGAGGCGAAGCAGTTTTTAAGCTCGGTATTTAAGACGATGAAGATTAATGTTACTATGGAGAACGTGGACAATGAGGATCATGTGGTCATTAATCTCAGGGGCGAAGATTTGGGCATCTTGATTGGTAAGCACGGCCAAACGCTTGATGCTTTGCAATACCTGACTAATCTTGCCGCCAATCGTGACGCTGATGAGCGCAGCCGCATTGTGCTTGATGTGGAAGACTACCGTAAGCGCAGGGCGGAAACACTTTCCCGTCTGGCTATGCGTCTGGCTGATAAGGTTAAGCGGCGGGGTGAGCGGGTAGTCCTTGAACCTATGAGTCCGCAGGAACGCAAAATCATTCATATGACTCTCCAGAGTGACAATCGGATTGTTACATATAGTGAAGGCGATGAACCCTATCGCAAAGTGGTTATTACTTTAAAAAGATAAACAATAAAGCCGGGGCCTGTGCCCCGGCTTTATTGTTTATGCGATTGCCGCTTATTTTGCCGTATTGCGGTGTTTGCTGGGTGAGCTGTAGATAAAGTTTCAATGCCTTTAAGCAATAATTGTCCGCTCATAGGGCTGCCCACAGTGGCAAAGGGTTTCCGGAGGAGCGGTGTCTGCGTAATCCTCTGACAGGAAACCGCAACCGGGGCAGGTTGTTTTAATTTTTGTTAAATAGCATTTAGCTGCTTTGGCTTTACGGATGGCTGTTTCAGCAGCGTGCAGGGACTCGGCCTGGATTGCGAAGGAATTGGACTGACAACCGTTTGGATCGCAGTAGTTTATTATCAAATTATTACCTGGCGGCACAACCGGGAAACCGGTAATGTGAGTATAGGGAATGATAAGCCAGCGGCGGTCCGTATCGCCTGCTGGTTTATCAACAAAATAGATAGCATGGCTGGATATGACCAATGCCCCGTTTTCATCTAAAAATTTTGCCGGCACAATCAAATGTATTGTTTCACCTAACCAGAGCTTGGGGGGGACAGGGGATAATAATGACTGTAAATCAGGGGTTAATGCTGAAAAATCGGGATAAATTTTTTCTAAAGGTAAGGGTGAGGGAACATCGCCAGGGGTAATCGTGATGGCGGCCTTTTCGGTTGTAAATATTGGCAGTATCGCCAGTATATTGCTAACTTTGCCCTTATATATTATAACAGACGGCATCTGGTCAATTGCCATTTTTATGGCTAGTTTTCCGCGCAATAAGACACTTTCCAGCTGCTGTCCCAGTTTTTCCCGCCGGGAGCATCCTTTGAGGATCAGGCTATAATATTTGTGTTCACAAACCATACAGGCACCTCACTTTCACTCCATATTGTACACTGCTGGGAATTTATTGACAATATAAGAAAGTAAAAAAAGACTTGATTTATAAATCAGTTAAGGTTTATGATGAATTTATTGGTTTTGGCGCTCAGTACATAGGAGATGTTAATTTGGAATCAATTAGTCCGGAAATTATTTTATTTTTACTTATTGCGGGATTTATTGCTGCCTTTATTGATTCGGTTGTAGGCGGCGGCGGCTTAATCTCGCTGCCAGCGCTGTTGTTTACCGGCCTGCCGCCGAGTGTGGTGTTAGGCACTAATAAGCTTGCCAGCTCGTTATGCTCCATGACAAGCACCATTTCTTTTTTGCGATCAGGCAAGATTGATTGCCGCCTGGTAGCCTGGCTGTTTCCTTTATCCTTTATCGGCTCTGTTCTGGGCGCTTATACGGTTCGTCACATTCCACCGGAGTTTTTAAAGCCTCTGGTAGTTTTGCTGTTAATTGTTGTGGCTGTTTATACTGTTTTAAAAAAAGACTGGGGTGCAGAATCAACGTATCAGGGGCTTACTCTGAAAACAAAATCAATTATTGCCCTGGCGGTGTTTGGGATTGGTTTTTATGACGGCTTTTTTGGTCCCGGAGCCGGTTCATTTTTCATTTTTTCATTTTTAATGCTGGGTTTTGATTTTGTTGTGGCGGCCGGCAATGCTAAAGTAATGAACTTTGCCAGTAATATTGCTGCTGTGATAACATTTATATATCTTGATTCAGTGAATTTTTATTATGGTTTTATTATGGGCGGGGCCATGATTGGCGGGGCCATTGCCGGTTCAAGGGTTGCGATTAAAAGCGGTACTTCCTATGTGCGCCCATTATTTATCGGCATGACCAGCCTGCTTATTGGCAAGCAATTATGGGATTTGGTAATGAAATAGAGGCGCTTGGGTGGATAAAAAAATCGACTACCTGCGGGGTAGCCGATTTTTTCACATGATCAGAAAGTATACGGTTTCTGATCATGAGTACGAATGACTCTTATCTGGAAAGAACGGCCGGCGACCGCTTTGCGTCCGGAGTGCGCAAATGTTCCTTTATAGAATGAATTTATCAACAAGGTCAATTAATTGGCTGATTTCAGGTTTTGAGACCTGCCCGTTAGCCCCGATTGACTGGCCTTTGATTCGCATCTCTTCGTTAATGAGGGAGGAAAAAATCAGGACAGGCAAATGTTTTAATTTATCATTTTCTTTGATACGTTTGGTGAGATGATGGCCGTCCATTTGGGGCATTTCAATGTCTGTTATTATTAATTGAACTTTGCTTTCAATCGCTTCACTGGCAGCAGCTAATTGCTCAATTCTTTGCCAGGCATCCAGACCATTTTCTGCCAGGATAATATTGGCATAACCGGCTTTATGAAGGGTGCCTAATAATAAATCCCGGAGCAGTTTTGAATCCTCAGCCACTAAAATCGTTTTATTTTTACGAATTTCCGTTATATCGGCCGACTGTTCGGTAACTTCATTAAATTTTTGATTCATTTCGGGGTTTATCTCGGCTACTATTTTTTCAAAATCAAGCAGGACCACCATCTTATCGGCCATTTTTATAATGCCGACAACCATTTCTGAGTTGGCAATATGGGGAGGCGGTTCCATGGCTGCCCAGGAAATCCGGTGAATCCGGGATACTTCATCGACGAGGAAGGCCACATAGTAGTTGTTAAGCTCACTTACAATAATTTTGGGTGCGGTTGTAGTAGATTGGCTGTTCAGGCAGCGGGGGAGATTAATCAACGGCATAACCCGGCCGCGCAGGGTAAAAATACCATCTACCCATGGATGGACATTTGGCATTTTTGTGACAGGCAGGGGGTTGATCACTTCTCTGACTTTAGCCACATTAATGCCGTAGCTGACCGGGCCTATTGAGAATTCAACTATTTCAAATTCATTTGTGCCAGTTTCCAGTAAAATGCCTTTTTTTTCAGACATTGCCAGCCCTTCTTTCTTTTTTCGATAACGACAAATATAGACATTTTTCAATTACCTATTTATTTCTATCTTAGAGATCTTTTACCTGCTAGTAACTTCTCTGTAAGAATAATTTTACTGTGTATTTTCTTTATTTACTGTAAATAATATATTAATTATTGCCTTGCAGGAAAAGGGAAAGGTATAGGGAATAATATTACCTTTACCGGTTTATTTTCGGTTAACTGATGAGTATATGTCTCGAGGAGTGAAGTTTTTTTGAATAGGCTGACAGACGATGATACAATTAGCGCTATAGCTACGGCGGTGGGCGAGGGCGGCATTGGTATTGTCAGAATTAGCGGCAATAAAGCTGTGGCTATTGCTGACAAGCTGTTCACCAGTAAAAGCGGCAAGCAGGCAGCACAGTTTGCTTCACATCAAGTTGTATATGGTGACATTATTGACCCGGAGACGGGCGAGACTGTTGATGAGGTGCTGTTAATCCTTATGCGGGCGCCCCGGTCTTATACCCGGGAGGATATTGTCGAAATTCATTGTCACGGTGGACCTGTGCCGTTAAAGAAAATGTTAGCGCTGACGCTGGGGCAGGGTTCAAGGCTGGCTGAGCCTGGTGAGTTTACAAAACGGGCTTTTTTAAATGGGCGGCTTGACCTGGCTCAAGCTGAGGCTGTTATTGATATTATCAGATCAAAAACTGATGCTTCGCTTAAGCTGGCAGTAGGCAATCTTTCCGGGCGATTGTCAACAGAGATTAAACAGCTGCGCCATGTCATTCTTAGTATGATTGCCCAGCTGGAAGCGGCTATTGACTTTCCGGAAGAGGATATTGAGGAAGCGGCAGCCGCTGATGTAGCCCGGCTTATCCTTCAGGCGCAGGCTGATGTCGATAAACTGCTGGCTACAGCGCAGACCGGCAGGATTCTCCGGGAAGGTTTGGCGACGGTAATTATTGGCAAGCCTAATGTGGGCAAGTCTAGCCTGCTTAACGCCCTGCTGAAAGAGAAAAGGGCTATTGTTACCGATATTCCCGGTACGACCAGAGATAGTATTGAAGAATATGTTAACATCCGCGGGATACCGCTTAAAATAATTGATACGGCCGGCATTCATGACACCACTGACGTTGTGGAGAAAATAGGTGTCGAAAAGGCCAAAGCCTTAGTAAAGCAGGCTGATCTCGTTTTACTGCTTTTAGATGCCTCCAAGCCGCTAGCCCCGGAAGACCGGGCTGTATTAGCGCTGCTTGCGGGGCAGCAGGCTATTATTGTCGTCAATAAAAATGATTTACCCCCTTTGCTTGATTTTACAGAACTGAAGCAGTATATTGGCAGCAGGCTGACCGTAAAAACTTCGCTAACGCAAGGCGATGGCCTGGCTGAACTGGAGGAGATGATAAGCAACTTAGTTTATCAGGGGCAGGTTAGCCAGGGGGAAGCCGCTTTTGTGAATAATGTGCGTCATGCCGATGCTTTAAGGCAAACGAAGCAACGCTTGGCTGAGGCGCTGGCAACAATTGAGGACGGCATGCCGCCGGACTGCATTGTTGTTGATCTGCGGGCCGCCTGGGAGAAATTAGGGGGAATTACGGGCGACACGATTGGTGAGGATATTATTAATCAGATTTTTTCCCAGTTTTGTATTGGTAAGTGAACCGTCATATAAAAAAGAGTTAGTTTTGTTATTAAGAGGTGAAGGCCGTTGTTTCAGGCAGGAAAATATGATGTAATAGTGGTTGGTGCTGGACACGCCGGCTGTGAAGCCGCCCTGGCAGCTGCGCGGTTAGGCTGCCGGACGCTCATAACTACACTTAATCTGGATAATATAGCGATGATGCCGTGTAATCCTGCCGTAGGCGGACCGGCTAAAGGCCATCTGGTGCGGGAGATTGACGCACTAGGCGGCCAAATGGGTATTAATACTGATAAAACCTGTATCCAGGTGCGGATGCTGAATACCGGCAAAGGCCCTGCTGTTCATGCTTTGCGGGCACAGGCTGATAAACAGCTGTATCAGCTAACGATGAAGCATACACTGGAAATGCAGCCCGGTTTGGATGTTAAACAGGCACTGATCGAGCAGATACTTGTTGAAAACGGGCAGGTCGCAGGTGTTGTTACGGAGTTAGGGGAGTTGTACACTGCTGCCTGTGTGATAATAGCCACCGGTACTTATCTGCGCGGCCGGGTTATTATTGGTGATATTAATTATCCTGGCGGGCCGGCCGGGCAGCGGCCGGCGATAACTTTGTCCGCGGCCCTTCGCGATTTAGGTATTACGCTCATGCGGTTTAAGACCGGAACCCCGGCCAGAGTGGATGCCCGGACTGTAGATACAGGGAAAATGACAATACAGCCTGGTGATGAGATTACCCATAATTTTTCGTTTATGAGTGATATTATGACCCGGAAGCAGGTACCCTGCTGGCTTACTTACACAAATGCCGGGACCCATGCTATTATCAGAGAAAACATGCACCGGTCCCCTTTATATATGGGTATAATTGAAGGGACAGGGCCGCGTTATTGCCCGTCAATTGAGGATAAAGTCGTCCGTTTTGCTGATAAATTAGCACACCAGGTTTTTGTCGAGCCGGAAGGTACGGGAACTACTGAGATGTATGTGCAGGGGATGTCAACAAGCTTGCCTGTTGATGTGCAGATGGCTTTTTTGCGGACCATTCCCGGACTGGAGAACGCAGAAGTCATGCGGGTCGGCTATGCGATTGAATATGACTGTATTGACCCGACAGAACTAAAGCCAACCCTGGAAACGAAAAAGATCAGCGGGCTGTTTTCCTCCGGGCAGGCTAACGGCACCTCCGGCTATGAGGAAGCGGCCGCTCAGGGACTGATAGCCGGTATTAATGCCGCGCTGCTGATACAGGCCAAGCCTCCCTTTATTTTATCGCGGGCCGATGCTTATATTGGCGTGTTGATTGATGATCTGGTGACTAAGGGCACCAGTGAGCCTTACCGGATTATGACGTCGCGAGCCGAATACCGGTTAATTCTCCGGCAGGATAATGCCGACCTTCGCCTGACGGAAAAAGGCCGCAAGCTTGGTTTGGTCAGTGATGAAAGGTATGAGCGGTTTACTGTTAAGCGTAATGCAATTGAAAGTACGCTGGCCCTGTTAAAAAACAGACACATTACGCCTGTGGCTGAGGTACAAAGTAAATTAGCTGCGCTTGGTACGGCCGAATTGCGCACAGGCATTACTTTGTATGATTTGCTTAGGCGGACGGAAATCACTTATGAGGCCATACGGCCCCATTTTGATTTGCCTGATATACCGCCATTAGTTCGTGAACAGATTGAAATAGCTGTTAAATATGAAGGTTATATCCAAAAACAAGTTGAACAGGTTGAACGCTCCGCCAAACTGGAGGCCAAGCTGTTGCCGGCAGACATTGATTACAATCATATCAGTGGTCTGGCATTAGAAGCCAGGCAGAAGCTTAATAAAATTCGGCCGCTGTCAGTGGGGCAGGCGGCACGAATATCGGGTGTATCCCCTGCCGATATTTCCATATTGATGGTGTATCTGGAACAACGACGCAGCCGGCGGGATAATAAAGGGGGCTAGGTATGGAAGAGTTTAAAAAACTGCTGGCGCAAGCGTCGTTTGCGTATGGTCTGATATTATCAGAAAGTCAGTTAACAGCAATGGCAGTTTATTATCAGCTACTGATTGAATGGAATAAAAAAATAAACCTGACGGCTATTACCCAGCCACAGGATGTGGCTGTTAAACATATCATTGACTCTCTCTCCTGTTACCGGCAGGATATTTTTCAGGATAATGCCCACATGATTGATGTTGGCACCGGTGCCGGATTTCCCGGTATTCCGCTTAAAATTTACCGTCCAGACCTAAAACTGACCCTTATGGATTCCCTTAATAAGCGATTGCTGTTTTTACAGGCGGTGACCGACAGTCTTGGCCTGCCGGATGTTGAGCTTGTGCATGCCCGGGCGGAAGAGGGCGGCAAAGGCAGGCAATACCGGGAAAAATTCCAGATTGCCGTATCGCGCGCTGTGGCCAGGCTAAATATCTTATGTGAGCTCTGCTTGCCTTTTATTCGTACAGGCGGCTGGTTTATAGCCCTGAAAGGCACTCAATACGAAGAGGAGGCGGCAGAAGCAGCCCGGGCTGTAGCAGTCCTTGGTGGACGTATCGAGCGTATGGAACCTGTCCGTTTGCCCGGCATTGATGATAAAAGAGCCGTTATTTATATTAAAAAGATTGCGGCAACGCCGCCTGAATATCCACGCAGGCCGGGAACGCCGGAAAAAAAGCCACTCTAAGTTAGAGGAAAATTCCAGTTTTTGCAGAATACATATATAATAAACGCAAGTTGCAAATGTTGTTTGTAGGTGGTGGAAACATGAGAAATTTGGCCAAGCTGTTTGGTATTGGAGATGCTTCGCCAACTATTCCCGAACTTGTGCCCGATAAAAGTTCTGCCGTTATTGTTGATGAAATAGTTGCAGCTAGACCTGCTCTAAATACAGATACAGAGTCTGTTGATGAAACGCAATCAGTGCAAAAGGTGGCGCCTGACAGCATTATTCCCAATCCTTTTCAGCCAAGGAAAACCTTTAATGATGATTCGTTGCAGGAATTGGCTGCTTCCATTCGTGAGTTTGGGGTCATTCAGCCGTTGTTGGTCCGGAGGCGGGGGACTGTTTATGAATTGATTGCCGGTGAACGGCGATTGCGGGCTTCGCGTTTGGCTGGATTGCCGGAGGTCCCGGTGATTATACGGGAGCTTGAGGACCAAGAGATGGCAGAGTTGGCCATGATTGAGAATCTGCAGCGTGAAGATCTGCATTTTTTGGAAGAAGCGGAAGGGTATCAGCATTTGATTGCGAGCTTTAATTTTACCCAGGAAGAACTGGCCAGGCGGGTAGGGAAGAATCAATCAACAATTGCCAATAAACTTCGGTTGTTAAAACTTGCGTCAGAAGTACGGCAGGCTGTAGTTGAGCAAAAGTTAACCGAACGCCATGCCCGGGCCTTATTAAAAATTGAGGATACTAACGTACAGTTGGAAGTACTCGGCGGGGTACTGGAAAAAGGCTTAAATGTAAGAGAAACAGAGGATTTAATTGAAAACTATACCCGTAATATTTCCCGGGAAAAGGAGAAACAGGCAACCCCCAAACAAACGGTTGTAAAAATAATTAAGGATGTGCGCATCTTTATCAATACGATCAATAGTGTTGTCAGTCAAATGAAAAAAAGCGGTATGGATATCAAGGTCAAACAGGATATTGATGGTGATTATATTAATATTAATATTCAGGTTAAAAATAGTCGCCCGCAACCGCCTGTAAAATAAAAACTGCCCTCTTAATTACTGTTATAATTATAGCTATAATTATAAATTCCTGATACCAGATAAAACATGGTATCAGGAATTTTTTATCCTGATAGAAAGGTTAACTTTCCCTGGATAAGGGCAACATCGGCTTGAGCTTTCTCCACAGGCCCGGCGCAAGCCGCGTTTTTTTATTGGGCTATATGGTTGCTGGTTGTTTCTGGCGGCAGTGATGGCTGTAGTGGCTGGCGTGATAGTTACCGGCAGTCTTTTTTGAGCGAACTTAGCTCAGGGCAGGCCCCGTGCCAGCGGATTTTAGCTGCGCGCTAATTGTTGTTGCGTAGCAGTTGTTTGGCAATATTGACTGCAGCTATTCCGTTGGCGGCATAGGCATCGGCGCCAGCCTGCTGGGCGTAGCTTTCGGTAAGCACAGCACCGCCGACAATTGTTTTGACTGCAAAACCTGCCGTCTTCAGAGCGTTTATAGTTATGTCAACTTGCGGCAGGGTAGTTGTCATCAGCGCACAAAGACCGATGATATGGGGCTGGTGCTCTTTGGTAGCGGCTACAATGGCTGCTGGTGCAACATCTTTTCCTAAGTCGATAACCGTGAAGCCGTTGTTCTCCAGCAGGGCAGCAACAATGTTTTTACCGAGGTCGTGAATATCTCCCTTTACAGTGGCTAACAGTACGGTTCCCAGGCTTTGGGTAGTATGAGCCGGGAGAACCTCTTTAATTGTATTAAAAGCAACACGCATGGTTTCAGCTGACAGTAAGACCTGCGGTAAAAAGCAGCGCCCCTGGCCGAAAGCCTGTCCCACTTCATTCATGGCTGCTGTTAAAGACTGGTCGGTGATAGTAAGCGGTGAATAGTTTTCGGCAAGTGCCTGACGGATGAGCGGGGCAACACCGGAGGTTTCACCATTAATAACCGTTTGCCGGATCTGCGTTAATATGTCAGGCTCCGTATTGCTAACGGCAACTGCCGGGGCGGGCTGTTCAACATACCTTTTGCTGTAAGCAATCGCTTGGCTGTCATGGCCGCCGAGGGCGGAGGCTGCTGACCAGATATCCTGCATAAGCGGATCAAAGGGGTTCAGGATTGGAGCATCAAGGCCTGAGGCAAGTGCCATTGCGCAAAAAGAGGCATTCATTAAATCGCGCCGGGGCAGGCCGAAAGAGACGTTGCTGAGGCCCATAACGGCAGGGCAGCCAAAATGCTCTCGGTATAATTTGAGTGTTAGTAATGTTTCGGCGGCAGCCCGGGCATCTGTTGCCACTGTCATGACTAAGGCGTCAAGCAACAGGTCTTGCCGTTTTAGCCCATATTCGATTGCCCTGTCAATGATTTGTTGGGCAACTTTTATTCGTTCTGCGGCTGTAGTGGGAACACCGCCATCAGATAGCGGCAGGCATAATACGGTTGCCCCGTATTTTTTCGCTAGGGGTAAGAAGCTTTCCAGCCTTTCGGTTTCCGCTGTGACCGAATTGATCAGAGCCCGGCCGGGATAAGCCCTGAGTCCGGCTTCCAAGGCGGCCGGGTCAGTTGTATCAATGGCTAACGGCACGTCAACCAAGGCCGACAATTCTTCGATAACCTGTTTCATGATTGCAGCCTGATTAATGCCGGGGACACCCATGTTGACATCCAGAATACCGGCTCCGGCTTTAATCTGGGCGAGAGCTTCTTTTTTTACTGTGACCAAGTTTCCCTCTTTAATATCCTTAGCCAAGGCTTTACGGCCAGTGGGATTGATACGTTCACCAATAATGACCGGTGCAAATCTGGGGCCCAGGAATACGCTGCGGGTCCGGCTGGTTAAGGCCGTGCAGGCTGTATAAGGCTTGGGAATAACCGGCGCGGCCAGCTGATCCGCAGCTTGCCTGATTGCTTTAATATGAGCCGGGGTAGTGCCGCAGCAGCCGCCAATATAAGTGGCTCCTGCAGCTACCAGCTTAGGAACCCAGGCCGCCATTTCGCCGGCTTTCATTGGGAAAACAGTATGGCCGTTGATTAATTCCGGCATGCCTGCATTGGGCTGAACACTGATTGCTAAGGAGCTGGACTGGGCTAAGGTTTCAATTACCGGCAAGAGCTGAGCAGGGCCTAAAGAACAATTAGCGCCTATGATTGATGCTCCCATAGCTTCCAGGGTGATGGCGGCTGTGCGGGGGTCGGTGCCGGTTACCGTGCGGCCGTCAGCATCAAAGGATAGCTGACAGATGATGGGTTTGTCGGTTGCTGCTTTGGCAGCCAGGAGAGCTGCCCGCATTTCCTGTATATCAATGATCGTTTCAATAATTATAAAATCAGTTCCGGCTTGGTCCAACGCGCTTATTTGCTCAAAAAATACGTCATAGGCGGTAGCAAAGGATAAATCACCCAGTGGGGCAATAAACTTGCCGGTAGGCCCGACAGAGCCGGCAATCCGGGCATGAGGGCCTGCGGCCTGGCGGGCTGCTGTTACGGCAGCGGCATTTATGGCACCTGTTTTCTTTTCAAGGCCGTAATGAGCTAATTTTATGCGATTGCCACCAAAGGTATTGGTTTCTATTATTGTTGCTCCGGCTGCAATATATTGACGATGAATTTCTGTTATTTTTTCCGGTTGGGTAATATTCCAGGCTTCAGGGCATTCTCCTGGTGCTAAGCCTGCTTGGTGCAACATCGTTCCCATTGCCCCGTCAAAAACATGGATCATTCAGTTGTGTTCTCCTTTCGTGCATGACACCCCGGCTGTCCGCATTTATCGCATGACAGTACTTGCTCATGATGCATATTTAGTACTTGGTGATAAGGATGTAAACCAATGATAGCTGTGACTGATTTGCGCGGTACAAGCATTTTGGTATCTGTAACGCTCAGGTCGATAGAAGCACCTGCGGCTAAATCAAGAATTTCAGGCTGTACATCAATTGGCCAGCCGCCGTAACCCGGACTAAAGCGGCGGCCGGCTGTAAGCCCGGCACGGGCAGCTTGCCCGGCTATTACATAACAGACGGCATTACAGGTCATTTCTACGGCTGCTGTGCCGGCGGCATCTAATAATAGTCCTAGCGTATATTGATTTTTAGAAAATAGATTGGATACTTCCTGTTCAAGAATGATGCCGATGGTGGCCGCCATGACCGCTACTTCCGTTGCTCCCTCCAGATGCTTGATTATACTGCTGGCTGTAAGTGTCAGCGGCGAAGAAGGAGACATAATAGTATGCGCGTCCTGATCATAGGCATAAACCTGCCACACTCCTCTGGGCGTAGCCAAAAGCTGAGCTTGCGTGCATGCTTCAGAAAGGAGTGGTGCGGAAAAATCAGTTTTACCGCTTAACCCTGCATAGCGTTTGGTTTCATCAAGGTCTATAGTCGTTAACCGGGGATGATATATCGGCATGGGAATGACCCCTCCTTAATGAAGTGCGGTATTACTAGCATTATATTATATTTTGCCAATTAGTTAAAGCTGTGATATCTGCTGATTTATAAATATTTTATCGATTGTAAGGCATCATGACCAAGTTTTTCATATCTAAAAAATATTTGGCAGGAAATTATGCATAGCTGGGAGAATGAAAGGATGAAAACGATTCTAATGATACATCTATTTGAGGTGAACTGGTTTGGTAAAAGTGATTGCTATCGCCAATCAAAAAGGAGGAGTTGGCAAGACGACAACAGCGGTTAATTTGTCGGCTTGTCTGGCTGAACTGGGTAAAAGAGTGCTGCTTATTGATATTGACCCGCAGGGTAACTCCACTAGTGGATTGGGATTCAATAAAGGCTCAATTAAACGTTGTGTCTACGATGCACTGGTAAACGATGTACCGCTGGAAACAATTGTAGTTCAGACCGAAATCACCAATCTTAAGCTGCTGCCGGCAACAATTCAATTGGCCGGAGCCGAAATTGAGCTTGTTTCCATGATGTCCCGTGAGGGAAAACTAAAGCGAGCCCTGGATAAGGCAAAGTTCAGTTATGAATATGTTTTGATTGATTGTCCGCCTTCTTTAGGCTTATTAACAATTAATTCATTGACAGCTGCTAACTCGGTGCTGGTTCCTATTCAATGCGAGTTTTATGCATTGGAGGGCTTGACCCAGTTGATGAATACTGTGAGTCTGGTTCAAAAAAACTTAAATCCTGTTTTGACGTTGGAAGGGGTTGTGCTTACTATGTTTGATGCCCGTACCAACTTATCCATTCAGGTCGTCGATGAGGTAAAGAATCATTTTCGCCATAAAGTATATCAAACAATTATTCCCCGTAATGTCCGTTTGAGTGAGGCGCCCAGTCATGGGCAGCCTGTTATAAAATATGATCCTAAATCTAAAGGTACAGAAGTATATTTTGATTTAGCACGCGAGGTGATTGGTGATGAGTAAACGGGGATTGGGCCGAGGGTTGGATGCTTTGTTCGGGGCGCCCGGCAAGGGGGAAGCGGAGTGTGCCAATGAAATTGCGCTTGCCGATATTAGTCCTAACCCTCATCAACCCAGGCAAAATTTTGATGAAGAGGCATTGGCTGAACTGGCTCAATCTATCAGGCAACATGGGGTTATTCAGCCGGTTATTGTACGAAAAACACTTAGCGGTTACGAACTGGTGGCTGGCGAACGGCGCTGGCGGGCTTCACAACTGGCCGGCTTAAAACAGATTCCGGCAGTTATCCGCGATTATACCGATGCGGAAATGATGGAGATCGCCTTAATTGAAAATCTTCAGCGTCAGAATCTTAATCCGATTGAAGAGGCCATGGCGTTCCGGCGGCTAATGGAGGAGTATGGCCTGACGCAGGAAGAGGTTGCACAAAAGATTGGGCGCAGCCGGTCAATGATTGCTAATATTGTGCGCTTGCTTAACCTGCAGAGTGAAGTTCAGGATTTTGTTTCACGTGGAACATTATCTATCGGACAAGCCAGACCGCTGTTAGCACTGACTGTGCCTGCGGTGCAGCTTGAAGCTGCAAAACAAATTATTGAGGACGATTTATCTGCGCGGGATGCGGAGGAACTCGTACGCCGGTTAGCTGCCCGCCGCCCGGCGAAGAAGAATGAAGTTAATGTCGAGCCGGAAAACATGGAGGAAACGCAACAGTTTTTCATGAATGAATTTGAGGATCGACTGAAAATGATATTAGGTACGCAAGTGCGAATTAAGCCGGGTAAAACGAAAAGTAAAATTGAAATAGAGTATTATTCACCGGAAGATTTAGAACGGATTATGGAAATGCTGTCTAGCCGGCAGGAGACTGCTAATGCTGGTTTTCGTGGCCAGCTGGTCGTATAAATAAAATGTTTCACGTGAAACATTATTTATGGATGCTGAACAAGTGTCTTGGCCCTGTTATATTTTAGTTTTAGGGCGAGACAAAATGGCCAAGGGCAAGGAAGCACCGACGACGCATACGGGAAGGGGTCTGCTAGGAGGGGCTGACGCCGCCATTGGTCATTTTGGCCGTCATCAAACTAAACAGATAATGTGGTCAAGACACCAGGGTGGAGGTAGCTGGATATGAGGCTGGAGAAAGATATGTTAGGAGAGCGGGAAGTTCCTGACAATGTATATTATGGAATTTATACGTTGCGGGCCATGGAGAACTTCCCGTTATCCGGTTATAAGGTTTCCTCTTCGTTAATCAAGGCGATCTGTTTAATTAAAAAGTCAGCTGCAGAAGTTAATAGTGAATTGGGTTATCTCCCCCAAAACAAAGCCCAGGCCATAGCGGCTGCGGCTACAGAGGTAATGAACGGCGAATGGAGTGAACAGTTTGTAGTTGATGCCTTGCAGGGCGGAGCCGGGACCTCGACCAATATGAATGTGAATGAGGTGCTTGCTAACAGGGCGATTGAAATCTTGGGAGGACGTCGCGGCGACTATGATATAGTCCATCCTCTAAATCATGTTAATATGCATCAATCTACGAATGATGTGTATCCGACGGCGCTTAGAATTGCAGCAATATGGCTGCTTAAGCCGTTAAGCGAGAGTTGTGCCGGACTCCAGGCGGCATTGCAGGCCAAAGAAGAAGAGTTTGCCGGGGTAATAAAGGTCGGCCGCACCGAGATGCAAGATGCGGTTCCGGTAATGCTAGGACAGGAGTTTAGTGCTTACGCCGGTGCGATTGCCCGGGACCGCTGGCGGCTGCATAAGGTTGAGGAACGGTTGCGGCAGGCCGCACTAGGAGGCACGGCAATTGGTACAGGTCTAAATGCCGACAGGAAATATATCTTCATGGTAAATGACCGGGTTCGTCAATATGCCGGCGTTGGTTTAGCCAGGGCAGAAAATATGATTGATGTTATTCAAAATGCCGATGTTTTTGTCGAGGTAGCGGGTCTGCTGAAAGCATTGGCGGTGAATCTGGGAAAGCTGGCCCATGACCTTAGGCTGCTCTCATCCGGCCCTATGGCCGGGCTGGGTGAGATACGGCTGCCGGAACGGCAGGCCGGGTCATCGATTATGCCCGGTAAGGTAAACCCGATTATTCCGGAAGCGGTTAATCAAGTGGCCTTTCATGTCATGGCTTCTGATATTGCCATTGCTATGGCTGCCCAGTCCGGGCAGCTTGAGCTTAATCCTTTTATGCCGTTGATTGCGCACCATCTGTTGGAAAGCCTGTTCATACTAACAAATGCGGTAAATATTCTTAGTGAGTTTTGTGTCCAGGGAATTATGGCCGATGCCGAGCGCTGCCAGTTGTTACTATCAGGCAGTCAGGTCAGCGTTACGGCATTGGTTCCTCATATTGGCTATGACCTGGCTGCAAAGGTTGCCCGCCTGGCTATGAAGTCTGGTGTCAGTGTGCGTCAGGCAGCCCTGGAATTAGCTGTCTTGCCTGCAAACGAGCTTGATAGCATACTGGACCCCCGGGCTATGACCCGGCCAGGAATCGCCGGATCACAAAAATAGAAGGGTGGGAGAAGCTATGCAAGAAACCCCCAAGGGGTCGCGGCTGCATATTGCGATCTTTGGCCGGCGGAATGCCGGCAAGTCAAGCTTGATTAATGCCCTCACCAGCCAGGATATTGCACTGGTCTCAGCTGTGCCGGGGACAACGACTGATCCTGTGTATAAGGCGATGGAGATACTGCCGATTGGACCGGTAATGATTATTGACACCGCCGGCATTGATGATGTGGGTGATTTGGGGAAATTAAGGGTTGAGCGTACATTGCAGGTTCTCAATAAAGCAGATTTAGCCATTGTCGTCATTGAACCTGAACAAGGGGTGACTGAGTTTGAGCAGCTGCTGGTGCAAAATATCCGCAAGCGGGGATTGCCCTTAGCCGGTGTTGTCAACAAAAGCGATATTATGCCGGTTACAACGGCAACGATGGCTAAGTTCAGCGCGTTGCTGGATTTACCGTTAAGCAGTATCAGTGCCAAAAATGGTCAGGGCATTGAAGAACTGAAACGATTAATTATCAAGTTAGCACCGGATAACTGGGAGGGTCCGCCGGTTATTGGCGATTTAGTGTCACCGGGAGATACGGTGGTATTAGTTGTACCTATTGATTTAGCAGCCCCCAAAGGACGCCTGATTTTGCCTCAGGTCCAAACCATACGTGATATTTTAGATAATGATGCCTGTGCTGTGGTTGTTAAAGAACGTGAGCTAAGAGAAACTTTGGCAGGGCTCAAAAGCCCGCCGCGGTTGGTTGTTACTGACTCACAGGAATTTATGAAGGTTGGGGCCGATACCCCGCCAGGTGTTATGTTGACATCATTTTCAATTTTAATGGCCCGCCATAAAGGCGATCTTGAGACCCTGGTGACAGGCGCCAAAGCCATCGGGTCACTACAGCCTGGCGATAAGGTGCTTGTTGCGGAAGGGTGTACCCATCACCGGCAGGCTGATGATATTGGCAGGGTTAAGATTCCCCGCTGGCTTAGACAGTCGGTCGGGGGCGAGCTGGATTTTGAATGGTTTTCCGGGAGTTCATATCCACCTGATTTGAAAAAATATAAATTGATTGTCCATTGCGGCGCCTGCATGCTTAATCGGCGGGAAATGCTCTATCGCCTGGCACTGGCTAGGGAAGCGGGTGTACCAATTGTTAATTATGGACTGTTAATAGCTCAGGTACATGGGATTTTGCACCGGGCACTTGAGCCATTCCCCCTGGCCCGGATGATACTTGATGATTAGGAGCGAGTGTGTTGATTTATCTTGATAATGCGGCTACAACCTGGCCTAAGCCAGAGTCTGTCTATCAGGCTGTCGATAATTGCTTACGCCTGATGGGGGCGAACCCGGGACGGGGCGGCCACAGTATGGCCCGTCAAGCCAGTTTGTTATTATATGAGGCGCGTGAAGGGCTTGCCGAATTATTTGGTATTGAGGATCCGAACCAGATTGTGTTTACCCATAATGCTACCGATGCTATCTGCATGTCTGTATTTGGTCTATTGCGTCCTGGTGACAGGATTATTACAACAGCCATGGAACACAATGCTGTCGCCAGGGCTGTTCGTTTTGTTGAAGCCAAAGGCGTACACGTCACAATTATCCCCTGTTCTGACGATGGCCAGCTTGATATGACTGCAATGCGGGCCGCTATCAGCGATAAGCCCAAAGCTGTCATTATGAGCCATGCTTCCAATGTTACCGGCACAATTATGCCGGTGGCCGAGGTCGGAGAGATGACCAGGCGGCTGGGGGTTGTTCTGGTAGTTGATGCCGCGCAGACGGCCGGGGTTGAAGCGATTGATGTGGGGGCAATGGGCATTGATATACTGGCATTTAGCGGGCATAAGGGTTTACTGGGACCTCAGGGTACGGGCGGCTTATATGTAAATGAAACAGTTGGCGTAACTCCGCTTAGAGTTGGTGGCACCGGCAGTTTGTCCGAATCTGACAAGCAGCCGGAATTTATGCCTGACCGGCTGGAAAGCGGTACACCCAATACACCTGGAATTGCCGGCTTAAAAGCCGGTGTTCGCTTTATTCTGGCTACAGGCAGAATAAATATACAGGCAAAAGAATTGGCACTGACGCAATTACTGCTGGAAGGGTTAAAAGATATTGCAACGGTAAAGCTTTATGGAACTGCAAGTGCTGCCGGACGTACCGCCGTGGTATCCTTTACGCTGGCAGGCAAGGACAGTGGGCTGGTAGCCCATGCGCTTGACAGAGAATATGGCATCGCCTGCCGCGCCGGCTTGCATTGCGCCCCCTGGGCCCATGAGACATTGGGTACGATTAAAACAGGCACTGTGCGGCTGAGTCCGGGTTATTTCAATACACAGGCGGAGATAGAACAGGTAATTGCCGCCGTAAGGGCGCTGGCGCTGCAGGGAGGTTTGCGGCAATGAAAGGAACTATCGTTAATGCGGCCGCCGTTCTTGTCGGCTCCGGTCTGGGTTTGGCATTAAAACAGGGCATACCTGCGAAATATCAAAATACGATTATGCAGGGAATGGCATTGGCTGTTGGGGTCATAGGTTTACAAATGGCATTTAAAACAGAGAATATGCTTATTGTTATCTTAGGGCTGGCAATTGGCGCAGTGATAGGCGAGGCCCTTAATATTGATCATTATCTTAACAAACTGGGCGGGTGGCTGTCATTGAAACTTGGCAACCAGGGTGACAGCGGCCAAAGCAGTATCGGCCGCGGTTTTGTCACTGCCAGCCTGGTATACTGTATTGGGGCGATGTCTGTTGTTGGTGCAATTCAGGATGGTTTGACCGGTGACACCAGTACGCTGTATGCAAAATCATTGTTAGATGGAATCACAGCCATTGTTTTTACCTCAAGTATGGGTATCGGTGTAATGTTGTCCAGTATATCCGTTTTGCTGTATCAGGGGCTGATTACCTTGCTGGCCGGTTTTTTCAGTGCAGTTCTGTCCGACAATGTAATTAAGGAAATGACTGCAACTGGCGGCATTCTTATCGTTGGTGTGAGCATACTAATGCTGGAACTAAAAAAAATCAGGCTGGCCAATTTGCTGCCAGCCATTCCTGCGGCTGCTATTATTGCCTATTTTTGGCCGCCTATGTAATCTCTTTATTTGTTTGCGCAGATTAGAGGAAAGGTGATACAATGTTGAATTTGGATTTATCTCAGTATACTGTATTCATTACGCCCAATCTCCCTTATATTTTGCTGGTGCTAACGGTGCTGATTTTTCTGGCTCTTATTGTTTTTATCAATATTAATACTAAGCTGAGCCGATTGAACAGACGGTATAAAAAAATGATGGCCGGTATGGATGGCGTTAATATCGAGCGGTTACTGGTTCAGCATGTTGAAGAAGTCCGGCTGGCTGTAGAAAAGGTTGACCGCCTTGAGGGCGACTGCCGCCGTCTAGCCACAATTGCTGCTGCCTCGATTCAGTATGTCGGTGTTGTCCGTTTTAATGCTTTTGAAGATACTGGCAGTGACCTAAGCTTTGCCCTGGCCTTACTTGACGGCAATAAAACAGGGGTGGTGCTGTCCAGTATTTATGGACGGAATGAGTCCCGGGTTTACGCAAAACCAGTAATTAAGGGCGATTCTACATATTACCTGACAGAAGAAGAAAAAAGCGCATTGCATAAGGCATTGGAAAAAAGTTGATAAAATGGCAGGATTTTTGCAGATTTTGGCGAATAATATCCAATTAGGCATAAAAAAGACAATGTTTTTAAGAGGGTGATAAGTATTGAAGCTAAAAATGCCAAAACCTGACAAACGTGAATATACTCTGATGATAGTGCCTCATCATGCCAAATCTGTATTTAGTGTGCGCATACCAATTAAAACTGTCAAATATGCAGCCGCAACGCTGGGTATTTGTCTTATAATACTGTCTGGGACGATGCTTAATTATCGTTATCAGGCTCATATTGCCAACCAGGAAAAGGTGGAACTGACACAGCTGCGGGAAGAAAATAGCAAACAGTATTCACAATTAGAGGAGCTGGCGAAAACGACAGCTCAGCTACAGGAGGATATGGCCCGCCTGAATCAATTGGATGCTGATTTACGCCGCCTGGTAAATAGTGATGAATCGACTGCTATTTCCCGCTCAGCGCCAGTTAGGGTGGGAAATCATAATGGCCAAGGGGGACCTGAAAGCAAACCCGGCATTCATGAACTGAGTAATCTGGTGAAAGAGCTTGGAGCGTCGGTTCAAGAAAGGGAACAAAGCCTGCTGGATTTAAAAAATTCCCTGGTCGAGAAAAATGAGCGCCAGGCAGCCACTCCATCTATTTGGCCGACCAGTGGTGATATTACGTCCCGTTTTGGCTGGCGCAGTTCGCCTTGGGGGTGGGGCAGCGACTGGCATCCGGGGATTGATATTGCCAATGATACCGGTACGCCGGTTGTTGCCACTGCTGATGGCGTTGTTGTCAACAGTACCTGGTATGGCGGCTATGGGAAAATGGTTGAAATTGATCATGGCAACGGCATTGCTACAATTTACGGACATAATTCGGAACTGCTGGTTGCACCGGGCCAAAAAGTCAAAAAAGGCGAAACTATCGCTTATATGGGCAATACCGGTATAAGCACCGGGCCGCATTGTCATTATGAAGTCCGTGTAAACGGGACGGCCGTTAATCCGTCAAGTTTCTTATAAGGAGGAGCCGCAACCATGTTTGGCAGCAAGAAACAGGCAACTAGCATGATGAGCGAACAGGTGGGAACAATTCTCGGACGTGATACCTCATTCAAGGGGAGCATTACCTCGCAGGGGACAATCCGTATTGACGGCCAGCACGAGGGAGAACTTGTTACTGTTGGTGATGTTGTAATTGGTGAAAGTGGCCGGTTACAAGCGCAATTAAAAGCCTGTAACGCAATTATTGCCGGCACAATCTCCGGCAATATTGAGGTATCGGATAAATTGGAATTACTGCCCACAGCCAAGGTATACGGGGATATTAAGGTTGGTATTTTAACTATTAATGAGGGCGCGGTATTCCGCGGCGCCTGCCAGATGCTGAAGGAGTCGGCTGGCAGTGAAGATGAATAACAATAACCTGAAAAACCAGGATACTAGTTCTAGTATCCTGGTTTTTTACATGTCAAGCCTTTTTATCTGCTAGAAAACTAGCTTTTACTAGCTAAGGGGCAGTACCGGCTTGCAAGGCCTGTTGCTTTTATTGCCGACGTTACTGCTTGTGAAGCTGGGGGCGGCCTAAACCAAATGATAAACCATGGGCGATGGTATCCGCCATTTTCATGACCAAATTCAGGCGGGTACTCTGCAGCACCAAATGCTCCATAAAACCGCCGACATTGACAATGCCGGTTATATAGGCATTGCCGACCGGTGGCAGATCTTTGTTCACTGCAGCCCCTGGTTTAAGCGAGCCTTTTCCCAATGTAACATAACCTACATTCTCCAGTTTTCCTAAACAGGCATCCACAGCAATGACAAAGGGGGCTGTAAAAGTAGTGTTGATGGATTTGAGCATAGTCTCCAGGTTAGTGGCATGGACCGGATCATCAAGCGTGCCATAGATATGGGGAAATAAATTAATATTTTTAAGCTTAGTTCCTGTCAGCGGACCTAAGGAATCGCCTGTCGAGCGGTCGGTGCCGATGCAGAGGACGACAATGTCGCGCCCTTCGTTCCTGGCATCCTGGACAAGGGTACGCACAGACATTGCCAAGTCGTATACTGCGCTAGGCTGGGCAATATTGAACCTCGATTCCTGCGCAGGTTCAGGCGGCGGCGGGGGTTGTTTGATCGGCGAAAGTTTATTCAGGCCTGGAAAATTTAAAATATTATTTAGCATGCCACAGCTCCCGGTAAGATATTTGATATTACCATTATGTGTCAGTAGTGCTAAATCTATACGCATTAGCAGGAATTTTCCCGGCAAAAGGGGAATAAAATAAGAAAAATTTAACAATGCTTATATCTAATGATAGTTTGCGCATCTTTTCCCGCCCTGCTGCGTTGGCGCCGCCTTACCTATGTCCGCTATGTGCGGTTCCTCCGCTTTGCCTTGCGAAAAAATCTACGCAAACTATTTCATCGGTTTTAAGAAAGAGGAAAGTACCAGCAACAGGTTATCGCCTAGTTTCGTTCTGGAGCAAGGACTGCCTGTAAAAAATCATTGGCGGATAGCTTAGACGTGTTATGGTATGTAACACGAACAAGTAACTGTTGGGGGGATAGACTACATGAGTGTGGATAATAGGAAGCTGCGTTCCATACCTGCCATTGACCGCCTGGTTGCTGTTGCTGCCGTCGACCCTGATCTGAATAAGTATCCCCGCAATGTAATGATCGCCAGCTTGCGCCAAGCCACTGACCAGGTGCGGACCGCATTAGTCAGGGGAGAACGCGCAGAGGTAAGCCCTGAGGCTCTGGTTGCAACGGCCGGACAAATACTTGCAGGCCAGACCCGTTCCAGCTTGCGGCAAGTGATTAATGCTACGGGGGTTGTGCTGCATACCAACCTGGGACGGGCACCGCTTAGCCGGCGGGCTAGGGAAAATGTTACAAACATTATGACAGGCTACAGCACTCTTGAATACAATATACAATCTGGCGAGCGAGGCAGCAGATATGAGCATGTCGCAGCAAAGCTGCGGCGGCTGGCCGGGGCGGAAGATGCACTTATCGTTAATAATAACGCAGCGGCGGTATTATTAGTCTTAGCGTCTGTCGCCCGGGGACGGGAGGTTATTGTCAGCCGGGGCGAGCTGGTGGAAATTGGCGGTTCTTTCCGGATTCCTGATGTTTTAAAACAAAGTGGCGCCGTTCTTGTTGAAGTTGGCACCACTAATAAAACACATTTGGCCGATTATGAACAGGCTATCGGCCCGAATACGGCAGCGATTCTCAAAGTACATACCAGCAATTATTGTATTGTCGGTTTCACGTCTCAGCCAGACGGAGCCGGGCTCGCCGCGTTGGCCCACAAGCACAATTTGCCTGCTATAGAGGATTTGGGCAGTGGCACGCTTAGGTCATTAGCCGTAGGCGGGCAGACCGAGCCGTCAGTTAGCGAGCAGCTGAGCCTGGGGTTTGATGTGGTTACATTTAGTTGTGACAAACTGCTGGGAGGCGGGCAGGGGGGGATTATTGCCGGTAAGGCAGAGTATATCCAGCTAATGAAGAAGCAGCCGCTATTGCGGGCTGTTCGCATTGATAAGCTGTCATTAGCAGCTCTTGAAGGAACCCTGCAGGACTATTTAGTGGGTAATCCCTATCAGGATATTCCGGTGCTGGCAATGCTGACGGCAACACCTCAGACCTTAAAAGAGCGGGCTGAACGTCTTTATCATTTGCTTGCTCAGCAGAACCAGCTGCTTGACTGCCAGGTGGTAGGGCTAGACTCGCCGGCGGGAGGCGGAGCTTTGCCGGCAGCCGTGCTGCCGGGTTATGGTGTGGCAGTAAGCCTGCCTGGCATAAGCGCCGGGTGCTTGGAAAGCAGTCTAAGGCAAAGGGATATCCCGATTGTTGTCCGGATACAGGACGACAGGGTGATTCTGGATGTGCGCTGTTTAGACGAGCCGGACCTGGCGGTGATTGCTGCGGCTTTTAGTACCTTGAGGTACGAGTCAGGGGGAAAGTAGCTTGAAGTGTGTTATCATTGGCACCGCCGGCCATGTTGACCATGGCAAGTCGGCTGTGATCAGGGCGCTGACGGGAATGGATACCGACCGGCTGAAGGAAGAAAAGCTACGGGGAATTTCAATTGATTTGGGGTTCGCCACCTTGCCGCTGGGGGCCAAGGTGGTGGCGGGGATTGTGGATGTACCCGGGCATGAACGGTTTCTAAAAAATATGCTGGCCGGAACAGGCGGTATTGATTTGGCGCTGGTGGTTATAGCCGCCGATGAAGGTATTATGCCCCAAACCAGAGAACATTTGGCAATGCTTGCATTATACGGAATCCAACAGGGTATTATCGTTGTCAATAAAATAGATAAGGTTGATGACGAATGGCTGGAACTGATCGAGAGTGAGATAAGAGAATTTATCAAGCCGACTTTTTTTAAAGATGCCCCCTTTTGCCGGGTATCGGCGCACACCGGCGAAGGTATTGGGGAACTTAGGGAAAAACTGGCTGCAACAGCAGGCCGGTTAACGGCTCGAGATTGTAATGCGCCTTTCCGGCTATGGATTGACCGGGCCTTTACCATTAAAGGGCATGGTATTGTAGTGACTGGCTCCGTTTTAAGCGGACAAGCTCAGGTCGGTGCTACCCTCAAGCTATATCCGGCAGGAGTGTTTGTACGGGTGCGCGGCCTGGAGTGGCATGGTACTAAGGTTGACGGAATTGTGGCCGGCCAGCGTGCGGCCATTAATTTAGCCGGGCTGGAGCTGGATCAGATTACCCGGGGCATGAGCCTGAGTGCGGTTGAGCGGGGAGAGGTCAGCCAGATCTGGGATGTGGCCGCCGATTGGCTGCAGGCCGTCGAGAGTGGTTTGCGCGTCAGACTGCATTTGGGAACAGGTGAATTTCTGGGCAGAATTTATGCTTTTAAGGGAACCTCTCATCACCTGATGCGGCTAATTTTAGAACAACCGCTGGCCGCCGGCAGTGGTGACCGGGGCATTATCAGGCTGTATTCACCGCAGCATCTGCTGGGAGGCGTTACCCTGATAGCCCCGGGACGGGCGACAAGGCGCCTTAGCGCCAGCCGGGCGGCGCTGGCGTCAGCGGTGGCGGCCGCCGATCTGTCTGAAGCTGTTTATCAGCGCCTGGCTGAAAGCCGCGTATTGCTGGCAAGGGCGGAAATCCGGCAGCAAAGCGGATATCTGTCTGATAAAGCTGTAGATGAAAGCATTGATAAACTGACGGCCCGCAAAAGAATACATTGTCTGGACGGGACATATATAGCGGCTGAGGTATTTGATCAGCAAACCAGGGCCATTACCGGCCTGCTGAAAGAGTATCATAAAACTCAGCCGGAACGAAATGGCTTATCTAAAGAAATAATCCGGCAAAAGCTGCTGCTTACGGATAAGAGCTTTGAAACCTTGCTGGCAGTATGGCTAAGCAGGGGCATATTGGTAATTTCCGGCGGCGATCTTGCGCTTAAGAGTCATGCCGATAAACATGGCGGCTGGAAGCAGGAGCTTATTGAGCAGGCGGTAGTAGCTTTGGACAATATGGGGCTGGAAAACGTTAGCCCGGCGTTACTTGCCCAAAAATTAGTCCTGCCGGCCGAAAAATCTAAGGCTGCTCATGACACCCTAACGCGGGCCGGGGTGCTTGTAAAGGTTGGCGATATTTTTGTATACCGCAAAACAATTCAGTACATTGTACAGGTTATTCACAAACATTTTCAAGGTCACAAGACGCTCACAGTGTCAGAGTTACGGGATATACTGAACACTTCGCGCAAGATTGCAGTGCCGTTAATTGAATATCTTGATATGAATAAATATACAATCAGAGAAGGCGATGTTCGCTATCCTAGCCGTAGAATTCTGGATTTATCAGAATAAACTTACTTTAAATTTGCATATTGACAGCAAAACGATTCGTTTTTATAATTAAACTCAAAACATATATTGTACATTCCGGTGTTTTGGGAATGCACATATGTTTTGAGGGAGTGTGTCTAGGGTTCCGCGCTGCTACAGCGGTCTGGACCAAGCGGCACAGGTGCAGCGTGGCACGCACTACACCGTGGGTATAAAAGACCCGGCGGAAGGTCCCAAGGGATGGGTATCTTCGCGCTGGGCTTTTTTTTGTATGATCAGAAAGGATAGCGGTTTCTGATCATAAGTAAGAACGACTGAGGCTTCTGCCGGCGTCCTGAGGGACTTGGCACAAGCCAAGTCTTTTCTTATTCCTTATTAAATATATGGCTGACGAGAATGTTCAAGCGGGCGTTAGCAGCAGCCGATAGAAGAGGGTGGGAGAGTAGGATGTGTAGAATAGGGGCTATAAAAAGCAAAGTAGCATTTCATCCGTCGCTGGCGCTGCATTTGATGCTGCCTCAGCAGGAGGGGCACGATAACTCCGGTTTTGCCATGGTTATGCAAGATCTTGCCGGGGTTTTCACCAATTACAAGGATAAACCATTACTGTCTCTGGCCTGTACCCAAAAAGGGGCGGCGCTGGTAGAGCATTTCATGGAAACCAATAACTTTACGCCGCTTTTTGAATGGATCCCCCGCGGTGTCCGGCAGCCCGGATTAGATATTAAAGCCATGCCTTATTATATATTCCGCGTTTATGATTATCCGGAATATTATCGTACGGCCACCCAGGAGGCCAAGGAAGAATTACTGTTAGATACGCGGCTGGCCCTGCGGGTGCTGCTGGAGAATGAAGATCAGGGCTATGTGTATTCTTTCTGGCCTGATGTTTTGACACTGAAGGAAATCGGTGATCCCCGCGATATCGCTGTCTATTTTAAACTGTGGGATAATACCGGCGAACTTATGGCCAAAAATATTGTCGTTCAGTGCCGTCAGAATACGAATTATGAAATTGTACGCTATGCCGCGCACCCGTTCTTTCTGCAGGGCTATACCCTGTGCGCAAACGGCGAAAATACCTTTTATACAAAAAATAAAGAATATCAGAAACCTCTGCACCGCGGCTATATTGGTTTTGAGTCCGATTCACAGAACTTTCTTTATACTTTGCATTATGTACTTAATGTTCTGAAATGGCCAATTAAATATTATAAACATGTCATTACGCCACTGCCTTTTGATGAAATTGCCAAACGGCCGGATCACCGTGAATTAACCGCAATTCGCCAGTCGCTAGGTCATCTGGAAATTAACGGGCCTAATACAATTATTGCCATGCTGCCTGACGGGCGGATGGTAACCTGTTGTGATTCCAAGAAATTGCGGCCTGTTGTGGTTGGCAGTGACGGCACGATGATTGCCATTTCCTCAGAGGTTTGCGGCCTTAATCAGATCATGCCGGAACGTAACCAGGAACAGGATATTTATCCGAATGAACGGGAAGTTGTGGTTATTACCCCGGACTTGGAGGTAGAACGATGGAAGCAGTAAAAGTACAGGACGTCAGTGTGAACGATCTGCCGTGGAAGCTGCAATACAGCAGTGAGCGCTGTACCATGTGCGGCAGCTGTGTTGCCGCATGTACGTTTAATGCCATTGAGGCGGCTATGGAACGGCGGTCGGTGACTGTTTCTACAGGGCATCAGCCCGAACCCAGCCAGCGCCATCTGGCAATACCGGTAATTAAACAGCGGGCAGTTGTTGCCAATGCCTGTGTTGGCTGTGGCATGTGCGAAAAGGTTTGTCCCAATAATGCGATTAAACCGGTGCGCAATCCTGACTCGCGGATTAACTATCTCAATCGCAGTGGCGGGGCCACGGTAAAACGGGGCGGTCGTAATAATCTTGGCAATAATGAGCGGACTTTGGATAAAATTGTTGTCGGCCGTATTTCGCAGATGACTGACCCGGCCCTGGACTCGGAACGTCATACTTTTGATATTCTGGCACCCTTTGGCCGTGTTTTGCTGCCAAATGAGCTGCCGCTCACCTCTGATGGCAATGAGCTTAAGCTGAGCGGGCATACACCGCCTGTTAACTGGATTTACCCCGTCCTCTTCAGTGATATGTCGATTGGTGCCCTTTCCACCCGGGCCTGGGAAGCGGTGGCCATCGCAACCGCTTATCTGAATGAGAAGCATAACATGCCTGTCAGGATGTCTTCGGGCGAAGGCGGGATGCCGATTAAGCTTTTACGGTCTGAGTATCTAAAATATATGATTTTACAAATAGCTTCCGGTCATTTTGGCTGGAACCGTATTGTGCAGGCCATGCCGCATATGCAGGCCGATCCGGCCGGTATTCTGATTAAAATCGGCCAGGGGGCAAAACCCGGTGACGGCGGGCTGCTGCCGGCCGCTAAGGTATCTAAGCCGGTTCAGGCCATCAGGGGCGTGCCTAAGGCCGACCTGTTATCGCCGCCTAATCACCAGGGGTTGTATTCGATTGAAGAGTCGGTACAGAAAATGTTTATGTCGATGAATGCAGCTTTCAAATTCCGCGTTCCTGTCGCTATTAAATGCGCAGCTTCGGCCACTTCGGTATCTGTCTATAATAACCTGCTGCGAGACCCGTATAAAATCTGCGGTGGATTTTTCCTGGACGGGATTCAGGGAGGGACCGGTGCCGCCAATGAAGTATCCCTTGACCATACGGGCCATCCGGTAGTAGCCAAAACCCGCGAATGCTACCTGGCTGCCGTTAAACAGGGCCGTCAGGGCCAGATCCCCCTGTGGGCGGGGGGCGGTCTTGGGCTGACAGGTAATGCGGCGGCAGATGCGTTCAAAATGATCTGCCTTGGGGCCAATGGCATATTCCTGGGTAAAATCCTCATCCAGCTGTGCGGCTGTGTGGGGAATGAACTGGGGCGCTGCAATGCCTGCAATACCGGCAATTGCCCGGCCGGGATCTGTACGCAAAACCCGCGGCTGGTTAAACGGCTGGATATAGACAAAGCGGCGCAGAACATTGTTGACTACATGCTGGCCTTAGACAGCGAACTTAAAAAACTCATGGCCCCGGTCGGCAACAGCTCGCTGCCTGTTGGCCGCTCGGATGCGCTGGTAACTACGGACCGAGCGATTGCTGACAAGCTGGCTATCCAATACGTATGCTAGGAGGGAATGCGCATGTTAACAATAAATACAATTGACGGCAATAAGCGGATGTCAACGCAAGAACTCTTAGAGAGCGTCAATGCGGCGCTAGCCGGGGGCGAAACAGAGTTTCATATTGAAGCGTCAGGCCAGCACGATATTGGCGGGCCGCTGTGGCACCCGGAAGGCAAGCCCCTTAAGTTTTTGGTAAGAAATGCCGGGCAGCGTGTGGGCTCTATGTGCCTGCCTGGTACCGAAATTATTGTGGAGGGTTCAGCTTCGGCCGATGTCGGCTGGCTTAATGCCGGCGGCCGGATTATTGTTAAGGGTGACGGCGGAGATACCACGGCTCATTGCGCCGCTGCCGGCAGTATCTATGTTGGGGGCCGGGCCGGAACCCGCTCGGGATCGCTGATGAAACATGACCCCTTATATGAGGCGCCTGAGTTTTGGGTGCTGAAAAATGTGGGCAGCTTTGCCTTTGAATTCATGGGGGGCGGCATTGCCGTTGTGTGCGGCTACGACAGTGATCAGTTTGAATCTGTTTTAGGCGACCGCGCCTGTACGGGGATGGTCGGCGGTATTGTTTATTTCCGGGGCCGAGCCCGGGGAATATCGGCGAAGGATACTAAGATACTGGCGCTAAATGCCGGCGATATTGCCTACCTTGAGGGTAAAATGGATGATTTTCTGGCTGCTGTCGGGCGGCAGGAAATACGCAGTCAGCTGACTGTGTGGAGTGAATGGCAGAAAGTAGTTCCTCTTTCTTATGATGAACGCCCGAAAAAGGCGAACACGAATATAAATGCTTTTCGGACCGGTACCTGGGTGCCTGGCAGTATCTTTGGCGATGTCTGTGATGATGATTTTGCGGTTATCGGCGCCATCGCCACCGGTGTATACCGCCGGCGGGTTCCTGTGTGGGAGAATGCCAAATACAGCGCGCCCTGCGAGTTTAACTGTACAGCCTCGATTCCTTCCCAACAGCGTTTTAATCTGCTGCGGGCAGGAAAGATCGATGAAGCTTATCGCTTAGTGCTTGAATATACACCCTTCCCCGGCTCGGTATGCGGCTCGGTATGTCCGAACTTATGCATGGATGAATGTACCCGGAAGGCTGTTGATATTTCTGCGCAAATCGGGAAATTGGGCAGTTATTCGGCCGAGGTGGACCTGGAGCGGGCTGCAGTTAAGACAGGCAAGCGGGTCGCTGTTATTGGCGGCGGTGCGGCCGGGCTTACCGCTGCCTGGCAGTTGGCACGGCTGGGGCATGACGTAACGGTATTTGAAGCTGATACCAAAGCCGGCGGCAAAATGGAGCAGGTTATTCCCCGCACACGCCTGCCACAGGCCATACTGGCGCAGGAACTTGCCAGGATTGAGAAAATGGGGGTCGACATTAAAACAGGCGTACCTGTTGACCAAGAAAAGTTTTCCTCTATTAAAGACAGTTATGATGCAGTAATAGTAACTACAGGCGCTCATGTTGCGCGAGTGATCTCCTGGCCCGGACACGAACGTCTGGTCAAGGGGTTAGATTTCCTCAAAGCGATAAACCGGGGTGAACGTCCTGCTATCGGCAAGAAGGTCATTGTAATAGGCTGTGGCAACTCCGGGATGGATGTTGCGGTCGGCGCCTACAGTCTGGGGGCCGAACAGGTGACCTGTATTGATGTTCAGCGCCCGGCGGCATTTGCACATGAGATTGCCCACGTGCAGGCCCTGGGGGGAGAGATTCTCTGGCCGGTGGTTACTAAAGAAGTAACGGCTGAAGGCATTATAACCCAGGATGGGCAGTTGATTAAAGGCGATACAGTGATCATCTCCATCGGCGAGTCGCCGGATCTTGGCTTCATGCCTGACGGCTTTGCATTTGACCGCGGCTGCCTAAAGCCGGCTGCTGATTATAGTGTTGGCTCTGGTATCTTCACTGCCGGCGATACCATTCGCCCCGGCAGGCTGGTGGATGCCATCGGGGCTGGCCGCGAGGCGGCGCTGGCGGCCGATGCTTACCTGCGTAACAGCCGTTATGTTGCTGTCCAAAAGCTGAAGATTTCGCCTGACAGAATGAGCACTGCTTATTTCAAAAAATGTCATAGCTGTGATGTGCCTGCAGCCAATGATGATTATAACCGCTGCATCAGTTGTGGTACCTGCCGGGATTGCCATATGTGCTTGAAGTCCTGTCCAGAGAATGCCATTACAAGGATACCCGGCCAAGCGGGAGCAGAGTACCTATCTGACCAGGATAAATGTATTGGCTGCGGTATTTGTGCCGGCATTTGCCCCTGTGGTGTCTGGAGCATGGACACTAACGCCGAACCAATCCGGTTTTATCGATAACATAAAACATCTCCGCTGCTAGGACAAAAGGCGGAGATGTTTTATGTTTTGTGTACTTTAATCCATTCGGTAAAAACAGTAAAATTACAAGTGTTGAAAAAAACGTATTGACAGGTCGCTGGACTTGCCAATATAATAATATTCACAGACATATGCACACAAATATCTGCGACTGGGGAACATGAGGATTTGTGGTTTTATGCAAACTGTAAACCCCGGAAGGATCTGATTTGGAGTTTTATTACATATAGTAAGCTTTTCTCTCTTACACCAGCCAGACAGATTGTTTCCCATGCCCTTGTGCATAGTTAAAAGAAGATTGAGGAGAAAAGAGGGATTTACCGTGAGTAAAAAGTGGTCGACATTTATCAGTTTAGCCGTGGCGCTCACCATGCTGGCCGGCCTGGTGGCAGGCTGCGGCGGTGCATCGTCATCTCAAACTGCCGATGCCAAGGATATTAAAATTGGCGGTAATTTTGAAATGACCGGCGGTATTGCTAATTTTGGCAACCAAACAGCCAATGGTATTAAGCTGGCATTTAAAGAAGCCAATGCCGCTGGCGGTGTGCTGGGAAAACAGCTTACTTTTGTCGTGGCTGACAACAAATCAGAACCCGCTGAAGCTGCGAATGCAATCACCAAACTGATAACTCAGGATAAAGTCGTAGCTGTGCTCGGGCCTGTATCCAGCTCGAATGTATTGGCTACTCTGCAAATTGCCCAGGATAATAAAATTCCGGTACTTACGGCGACCGCGACTAACCCCAAGGTTACCGTTGATAATGGCAAAGTGCGGCCTTATGCGTTCCGCGCCTGTTTCATCGATCCTTTTCAGGGGAAAGTAATGTCTGATTTTGCCAGCAAAACAATAAATGCCAAAACAGCCGCTATCTATATTGATAATAGCTCAGATTACTCTAAAGGCCTGGCTGAGGTTTTTGAAGCAGCTTTTACGCAGGCCGGCGGCAAGATCGTAGCTAAAGAAGGATTTTTGCAGAAAGATACCGACTTTAAAGCTACTTTGACTAAAATTAAAGGCAATAATCCTGATGTTATTTTCATCCCGGCTTATTATGAGGAAGTAGGAAAAATTGTTAAGCAGGCCCGTGAACTGGGGATTACTGTTCCTCTGCTGGGGACTGACGGCTGGGATGACAGCAAGCTGGTGGATATTGCCGGTGCCGCTGCGCTTAACAACGGTTTTTTCAGTAATCACTACTCCTCGCAGGATAAGGACCCTAATATAGTAAAATTCGTGGAAGCCTACAAAAAGGAATACGGGCAGGAGCCAAGTGCTCTGGCCGCTCTCGGCTATGACTCCGGCCTGGTAATCATTGACGCAATCAAACGGGCCGGCAGCGCTGACCCGGCCAAAATCCGCGATGCTCTGGAACAGACGAAAAACCTGCAGGTAAGTACCGGTATCCTTACTCTTGATGCCAATCATAATCCGGTAAAAAGTGCAGTCGTCATTGAAATGAAAGATGGTAAGCAATCTTTTAAAGAAAAGATCAATCCCTAATTTATGGATAATTAAAAATAATGCGACAATAAGCTCGACCGTGTACGATGGAGTACAAGGGGTAAGGCCAAAGGCCTTATCCCTTTTTAATAACAGTAATGCAAATAAAGTCTCTCCTCCGTGGACAAATAGTGAGATGTACTGTGCTGGAAGTATTGACAGAGATGGACAAGGCCCCTATAATTACACTGTATGCGAAACAAGTAGTTGTTGTTAGTGGACATGCGAGCACTAACAACGGTTGAGATCTGTTGCCTTTACGCTGTCTGGGTCTCAACACAAGGGGGCGATACTGTACTGCAATGTTTGCACCACAGTATCCAGTTTTGATATTTGGGAGGGGAAACCATGTCAAAAACAAGATTTACAAAGTTGGTAAGTGTAATGGTGAGTGTGCTGATGGTGGCTGGTCTCGTTGCCGGTTGCGGCGGTGGTCAGCAGGCAGACGTAATCAAGCTCGGTGCCAATCTGGAGATGACCGGCGGCAACGCTACCTTTGGCCAGTCGGCAACTAATGCCGCGAAGCTGGCAATTAAAGAGGTAAATGCCAAGGGTGGTGTGCTCGGCAAACAGCTTACTTTAGTTGTAGCCGATAATAAAAGTGAAGCGGCTGAAGCGGCCAATGCTATGCAAAAGCTGGTAACCCAGGATAAGGTAGTTGCTGTCATTGCCCCGATTGCTTCGTCCAGTGTGATTGCTGCGGCTCAGGTCAATGCCGACAACAAGGTATTAGCTATCAGCCCGACTGCATCAAATCCCAAAGTAACTGTTGACCCTAACAGCGGTAAGGTACGTGAGTTTAACTTCCGCGCTGCCTTTATTGATCCGTTCCAGGGCTCGGTTATGGCTACTTTTGCCCAGAAAACACTTTCGGCCAAGACAGCTGCTATATATATTGATAACTCCAGCGACTATGCTAAAGGCTTAGGCCAGTTCTTCAAAGAAACCTTTGAGAAAAATGGCGGGCAGATCGTAGCCAGCGAGGCTTATTTAGCAAAAGATACTGACTTTAAATCAACACTAACTAAAATTAAATCGCAGAATCCTGATGTCGTATTTGTTCCCGGTTATTATCAGGAAGTTGGCATGATCATAAAGCAAGCCCGCGAGCTTGGCCTTACTGTTCCCTTTCTGGGAGGAGACGGCTGGGATTCGGCTAAATTGCCGGAAATAGGCGGTGCCCAGGCGTTAAACAACAGTTTCTTCAGCAATCATTATTCGCCTGACGATAACAGCCCGGCGGTGCAAACCTTCGTCGAAGCTTATAAGAAAGAATATAACCAGACGCCTGATGCTTTTGCCGCCTTATCCTATGACGCCACTATGATGGTGATCGAAGCGATAAAACGGGCAAACAGCGCCGACCCTGTAAAAATTAAGGACGAATTGGCCAAAACCAGGGATTATCAGGCCGTATCCGGTTTAATTACCTTCAATGCTACCCATGATCCGGTTAAGAGTGCCGTAATTATTGAAATGAAAGACGGCCAGAAAACCTTCAAAGAGAAGGTAAATCCCTAAGTTAGGGTGATGTTGCGTTCCCTGTGGCCGGGATTTTCCCGGCCATCCGGACCAACCGGCCCTTCAATATATAATAATATTTTTTGAAATGGAGAGGGGAGAGCGCATTGGATTCCTCAAGCTTAATTGTACAATTCGGACAGCAATTAATTAATGGTATTTCCCTGGGCAGCATTTATGCGCTCATTGCGCTGGGTTATACCATGGTTTACGGTATAATCAGGCTGATCAATTTCGCCCATGGAGACATATACATGGTGGGCGCCTATGCAGGTTTTTTTGCCACATCTGTATTTAAGTTTTCTTTTGTTCCGGCGTTGCTTTTTTCAATGGCTGCTGCTGCGATTCTCGGTATGACAATTGAAAAAGTAGCTTACAGGCCTCTGCGGAGTGCGCCTAAAATTGCGATTTTAATCGCGGCTATTGGCGTATCCCTGTTTTTAGAGTATAGCGGAATGCTGCTGGTGTCACCTCAGCCGCGGACTTTCCCGGCAGTTTTTACTGCCGAGATATATAATGTCGGGGGCCTGATTATAAACAGCCAGCAAGTGGTTATCTTAGTGGTATCCCTGCTATTAATGGTCATTCTGACCTATGTCGTACACAAAACCAAAATGGGAAAAGCGATGCGGGCTGTGTCTTTTGATACCGATGCTGCCCGGCTTATGGGGATTGATGTTGACCGGGTAATCTCTTTTACTTTTGCTATTGGCTCGGCGCTGGCGGCTGCGGCCGGTGTGCTTGTTGGCATTTACTATAACTCGATTGATCCGTTGATGGGGATCATGCCAGGCCTTAAAGCCTTTGTTGCTGCCGTTTTAGGCGGCATTGGCAACATTCCCGGCGCCATGCTTGGCGGCACCCTTCTGGGAATTATTGAAGCGCTGGTCAGCGGCTTTTGGTCTTCAACCTTCCGGGACGCAGTTGCGTTTGGGATTTTGATTATTATTCTGCTGTGGAGACCGGCTGGTCTCTTGGGTAAAAATATCCGGGAGAAAGTGTAGGTGACAGGCCATGAATTTACGAAAAAAAACTAAAACAGATCTTATGGGGTTAGCGGCCTGTATAATAGCCTATGCCGTTGTTCAAGGACTGATATTTACTGATGTAATCGGACCTTTCTGGCAGCTCAATATTATCCTGATTGGCATCAATATTATTCTGGCTGTAAGCCTTAATCTGATTAACGGCTTTACCGGGCAATTCTCGATCGGTCATGCCGGATTTATGGCTGTTGGCGCCTATTTTAGTGCCGTATTGACTGTAAAGCTGCAGCTTCCTTTTATTGCGGCGATAGTAGGCGGTGCATTTGCCGCCGGGATTTTAGGTTTTGCTATCGGCCTGCCAACCTTGCGGTTAAATGGGGATTATCTGGCTATTGCGACCTTGGGCTTAGGTGAAATCATCCGGATTTGTATCCTCAATATTTCTTATGTTGGCGGAGCGTCAGGGTTTATGGGTATTCCCCGTTATACTGACTTTACCTGGGTGTTTGGACTTGCCGTATTTACGGTGTTTGTCATTAAGAATTTTATTAACTCGACCCATGGCCGGGCGTGTATTTCGATCCGCGAGAATGAAATCGCTGCCGAAGCCATGGGAGTTGACACAACAAAATATAAGGTGCTGGCTTTCACCCTGGGGGCAGCCTTTGCCGGTGTGGCCGGTTCTTTGTTCTCTCATTATTTTTATATTGCCCATCCGGCATCTTTTACGTTTATGAAATCGTTTGACATTTTGACAATGGTGGTATTGGGTGGTCTTGGCAGCATATCAGGCAGTATTACAGCCGCTGTATTATTGACCTTTGTGTCAGCGGCGCTTGCCAGCTACCCCGAGTGGCGGATGATTATCTATTCGCTGATGCTCATTATTTTAATGTTGTACCGGCCGCAGGGCCTGTTTGGCAATAAAGAGTTAAGCCTGAAGATGCTAGGCCGCTTGACAGGAGGTAAGAAACATGGCTCTACTCAAGGCAACTAAGCTATCAAAAGTTTTTGGCGGTCTGAGGGCGGTCTCTAATTTCGAGATTGATATTGCTCCAGGTGAACTGGTGGGGCTTATTGGTCCTAATGGCGCCGGCAAGACGACGGCATTTAACCTCCTAACCGGGGTGTACGAGCCAACAGAAGGCCAGATTGAGTTTGACGGCCAAAGTATTGTCGGTCTCAAACCATACCAGATTACCCAGCGGGGAATTGCTCGTACTTTCCAGAATATCAGGCTGTTTTCCGATCTTACGGTTCTTGACAATGTAAAAATTGCCTATCATTTTCATGTAAAGTATGGCCTTCTGGCATCTTTCTTTCGTATTGGCGGCTATCATTTGGAGGAAGCGGAGATTGAGGAGAAGGCTGTTCGCTTTTTGGAAATTTTTCAACTGGCAGATAAAAAAGATGAAATTGCCAAAAATCTCCCCTATGGTGAACAGCGCCGTCTGGAAATTGCCCGGGCGCTGGCTGCTCAGCCTAAATTACTATTGTTAGACGAGCCGGCTGCCGGGATGAATCCCCAGGAGACTCAGCAGCTTATGGAAATGATTCGCTGGATAAAGAAGGAATTTAATCTTACCATCCTGTTGATCGAGCATGATATGAGCCTGGTCATGGGGGTTTGCGAGCGGATCTATGTTCTTGATTATGGCAGTATTATTGCCCAGGGAACGCCACAGGAAATTAAGAATAACCCACGGGTTATCGAGGCCTACCTCGGTGAGGAGGTTTAGATTATGGTTATGTTAAAAATTGATAATATTAATGTATATTATGGTGCCATTCATGCGCTCAAAGGGATTAGTGTTGAGGTAAATCAGGGGGAAATTGTTACACTCATTGGTGCCAACGGGGCCGGTAAAAGCACTACGCTCCGGACTATTTCCGGCCTTTTGAAGCCGAAAACAGGTCAAATATCTTTTGAGGGGCAAAATATTGCCGGTATGGCTGCGCAAAATATTGTTAAAATGGGCATATCCCAGGTTCCGGAAGGCCGGCGTGTCTTTGCCCATATGTCGGTGCTTGAAAACCTTGAATTAGGCGCCTATCTTCGTTCTGACACCAAAGAGATTAAAGCCGATATGGATAATGTGTTTTCCCGGTTTCCCCGGTTAGGTGAGCGGCGCAGTCAGCTTTCCGGCACCTTATCCGGCGGTGAGCAGCAGATGCTGGCGATGGGACGGGCCCTAATGAGCCGCCCGCGGATTCTGCTGCTGGATGAACCCTCGATGGGTTTGGCGCCGTTGCTGGTTAAAGAAATATTCTCAATTATTAAGGATATCAATCAAACCGGAACCACCATACTTTTGGTTGAACAAAATGCCCATATGGCATTGTCGATTGCTCATAAAGCCTATGTTCTGGAGACCGGGCGCATTATCTTGTCAGGCGATGCCAAAGAACTGGCGGCAAGTGAAGAGATAAGGAAGGCGTATCTGGGCGGTTAACCAACCGCCCGGATAGTAAAGCCGTTTTCAATAACAATACATATGCAGGGGAGTGTATGCTATGATCGTATCCAAACGAATGACAGCCAACCCCACTACTATTACGTCAGCCATGACGATTGTGGATGCGCTGCAGATTATGCGCAGCAACAAATTCCGCCGTTTACCGGTGGTAGACAATGGCAAGCTGGTTGGTATTGTCACTGACCGGGATCTCCGGGAGGTATCGGCTTCGCCGGCCACATCGCTGTCAGTATTTGAACTTAACTATCTCCTGGCTAAAATGCAGGTAAAAGACATTATGACCAGAAAGGTGTTAACAATAAATGCCGATGCTACTGTGGAAGAAGCGGCGCTCTTAATGTATAACAATAAAATCGGTGGTTTAATTGTTATTGATGATAATCAGGCTGTAGTCGGCATTCTGACAGAAACCGATATCTTTAAAGCCTTTGTCGATGCCATGGGCTTACCGCAGGGCAAAACCCGCCTGAGTCTGATCGTTCCGGACCGCTTAGGTGTTATTCATGATATTTCCGGTGTGTTTAAAGAGCAGGGCGTCAGTATTGGCAGTTTTGTCAGCTTCCCTACTGAGGATAATCAGTACGAGGTGGTTATCCGGGCCGAGATCGGTGATGTGAAAACACTAACCGACCGCTTGGCTGCGCTGGGGTATCCGGTGCAGCATGTCGTGCAGATCGGTTAGCTGAATCCTAATTTTATTAAAGAATTTTACACATTTTGTTTGCTGTGCTAATATAATAAGCGTAGGAACAGGCGACCGGCTAAGCCGGTGCAGCCGGGCAGCGCAAGCAGCAGGTAAAACCTGCGGGACCTTATCGTCTCGCAGGTTTTTTTTATTTATTTTAATTGGAGGGAACGGTTTGGAAACTAACTATAACCATTTAAAGCAACAAACAGCACGGCTATCGGTTGTCTCGAACACGTTATTAGTACTGCTGAAGCTGATTGTCGGCTTGTTTACAGGGGCGGTTAGTATTGTTTCAGAAGCAGCCCATTCCGCCGTCGATTTGATTGCCGCTCTGGTAGCCTACATTGCCGTAAGAAAAGCCAGCAAGCCGCCTGACAGCCAACATGCGTACGGCCATGGCAAAATCGAAAACCTGTCAGCCGCATTTGAGGCAGTGCTGATTGTATTGGCAGCCCTGTGGATTGTTTATGAGTCCATAGACAGGATCAATAATCCCCAGATGCCGGAATATCTGGAATACGGTCTCATTGTAATGGCGGTATCCATCGTTGTTAATTACTGGGTTTCCAGTAAGCTGTATTATGTGGCCCGCCTGACCGGTTCTCAGGCTTTGGAGGCCGATGCGCTGCATCTGAAGGCTGATATCTGGACAAGTGCCGGTGTCTTTGTCGGCTTGGCAATTATTAAGCTGACCGGCTTGTACTGGCTTGACCCGATTATTGCCATTGCTGTGGCCGTTATCGTGTTTAAAGCTGGTTTTAGTATGACGATGAAGAGTATTTATGAATTGACAGATGTCACTTTGCCCGCAGAAGAAGAGGAAGAAATCAGGGCCATTGTTCACCGGCACCCGGAGGTTATTGCCTTTCACCGGCTAAGGACCAGACGGTCCGGCAGCTTTCGCCTGATCGATATGCATATCGTGCTTAAGAAAGATATGTATCTTGAGCAGGCCCATAATGTTTGTGATGAAATCGAAATAACTATAAAGGCTCAGTTTGCTCCCTGTGATGTAATCATTCATTTAGAACCTTGTGACTATAATGACGGTTTTGGTTTTTGTCCGTCCGAATGCGGCGAAAACTGTAAGCATGAGTGAAGCAGGATTTTAACCAGGCAGGTTATAATATATCTACTAGGCAATCTAATCAAGTGAATATTAGCCTGGGAGGGGATACCTGTGGTAAAACTTACAGAGTACAGCCAACGCGGCGGTTGTGCTGCCAAACTGGGGCCAGGGGATCTGGCCGGGGTTTTGAAGCAACTGCCGGTAATGGTTAATCCTAATGTGCTTGTAGGCATTACTACGTCAGATGATGCCGGGGTATATAAATTAAATGACTCAACAGCCTTGGTGCAGACAGTTGATTTTTTTACCCCCATTGTTGATGATCCTTATCTGTTTGGACAAATTGCCGCGGCCAATAGTTTAAGCGATATTTATGCAATGGGGGCAACGCCGTTAACGGCACTCAATCTGGTGGCTTTCCCCCATTGTAAACTGCCGGGGGAAGTGCTGCTGGCTATTCTGCAAGGCGGGCAGGATAAGGTCGCTGAGGCAGGGGCCGTTATCATCGGCGGGCATAGCATTGCCGATGATGAACCTAAATATGGCTTGGCAGTCACCGGTCTTGCCCACCCTGATAAGGTTTGGACCAATGCGGGGGCTCAACCCGGCGATGATCTGGTGCTGACGAAAGCGCTGGGCACTGGTATTTTGACGTCGGCAGCGCGGGCCGATCTATTTCCGCAGGGTGTGGCTGCGGCAACTGCCGGCATGGCGGCACTCAATGCAGCTGCCGCCAAGGTGGCTGCAGGCTTTCGTGTTCATGCGTGTACAGATGTCACCGGTTTTGGCTTATTAGGACATTTATACGAAATGGCGGCAGGCAGCAAAGTTGCCATAACGATTGACAGCACGGCCCTGCCGCTGCTGCCTGACGCGGCCGAGGCCGCTGCTATGGGGCTGGTGCCTGGCGGGGCTTACGCCAACCGTAATTATCTCAAAACAGTGACCTTTGCTGAGACTGTACAGGAAAACATCAGGGATATCTGCTTTGATCCCCAAACATCAGGGGGATTGCTATTGGCCATACCGGGAAAGCAAGCAGAAGCATTCATTGCTGCCTTGCATGACGCAGGTTTAGCACAAGCCTGTCTGATTGGACAAGTTATGACAGACGGAAGGGGAGAGATTTATGTCAGATAAAGTTATTGATTGCCGGGGGCTGGTTTGCCCACAGCCGGTTATTCAGACCAAAAAGACCCTGGAAACAGTCGATTCAGGCCGGATTACCATCATTGTCGACAATGAGGTGGCAAAGCTTAATGTCGTTAAGTTTGCCGGCGCCAATGGTTTGGGAGCGGCTGTAGAGGAAAAAAGCGGCCACTACTACATTACCGTCATTAAAGGCACAGGCCACCAAGCAGTGGCGGCTGCGGCAACAACGCCCGGCCCGGCCCCGGCTGTCGGCGGTCAGGTATACCTGCTTACGCAGGATTCGTTGGGACATGGCGCACCGGAACTGGGCGCAGTTTTGATGAAAGCCTTTATGACAACTTTACTGGAGTCCAAACCGCAACCGGAGGCGCTGCTGTTTATTAATAGCGGCGTTCGGCTGACTATCCAGGGTTCGCCGGTGCTGGAGCAACTGCAACTGCTGGCTGAGAGGGGTGTTACTGTCCTGGCGTGCGGTACCTGCCTTGATTATTATCAGCTCAAGGATAAATTGGCGGTTGGCGAAGTGACGAATATGTATACTATTGTTGAAACCATTGCTAAAGCTAAAGCTGTGACTTTATAAGCAGGTGATATTATTACATATCAAAGTTATGACAGGCTGATTTCTTTTGCGTCAGTGCATCAGGCCATTAAAGCCGGAAAACTACTGAGTCAAAGCGGTATTCCGGCCTATGATCTGCCAACGCCGCGGGAGATCGATATTAGCTGTGGTCAATGCCTGCTGTTTGCAGCGCAGCAGGAATATCTGATCCTTAGTCTCTTGGCTGCGGCCAGGGTACGCTGGTCAAAATTATTTAGCCGGACGTTGACAGGTGATAACGTATATGTTTATGAGAAGATAAGTGAGTATGGAGGTTAGCCTGTGGAACAATTGCTGACATCAGACTATTGGCTGGCTATAGCGGTGACACTGATCCGGCTGGTGGCTATTGGTATCGGCGGCATGATACTGCTGAGATTTACCAATATCATCATTGAACGGGTTTTTATTCCCAAGCCAGGGGCCAAGACAATATACCTGGAAGAACAGCGGGCCCGGACGCTTAGCAGCCTGCTGCACAGTATCATCAGATATGTTATTTACTTTGTCGTTGCCGTACTGATGCTTCAGGAGTTTAAAATCGATACGACCTCAATTGTGGCCGGGGCCGGTATTATTGGTTTGGCTGTAGGTGTCGGCGCCCAGAGCCTGATTAAAGATTTTATTACCGGTTTTTTTATTATCCTGGAAGACCAATATGGCGTTGGCGATTATGTAGTGATCGGCGATATGACCGGAACAGTCGAGGAAATGGGGTTTCGCGTTACCAAGCTACGGGATGGCAACGGTATTCTCCATATAGTTCCTAACGGTTCGATTCTCAAGGTGAGCAATTATACGCGCGGCTATATGCAGGCGGTTGTTAATGTGCCTGTACCTTATGAGGCTGATATTGGCGAGATTTTTAAAATCCTAGAAGAAACCTGCAGTTCTGTCGGGGCAAGTATGCCTGAAGTGCTGGCCGGGCCGAATGTTGTAGGCGTTGTTGATCTAAAACCGGGAGAGGTGGTTATCCGCATAACAGCCAAAACAGTACCATTGGAGCAAGTGAAAGTGGAAACGACATTACGCCGGCTGATCAAAGAACGTTTTACAGCCGCCAAAATCCCTGCGCCTCAGGTGGTAAGTCCGGGTTCCTCATTGCCGGGAGCAGCGGTTAAGACAGGAGGATGACATGAACGAAAGGTACAACTATAAAGTTGGCGAGATTGTCAAAATGAAAAAGCCCCATCCTTGTGGTGGTGACCGCTGGGAAATTACCCGCACAGGCATTGATTTTGGCCTTAAATGCCTGCAATGTGGCCGCCAGGTAATGATTCCCCGGCCAAAATTTGAAAAAGGGGTTAAGGCTGTTGTGCAGACGGTGCCACCGGCAGGTAAGTAATAGGAGCGAAGTGCGTACTTGTATTTCAGCCGGCAATATCTTACAATGTAAAAGTTAACTGTATTTGTTTAAACATTCTGGCTGAAAATCAATCAGCTCTAAAGGTGGAGTATTTATTCATGAGCACTAATCTTGAAGTTGGCATTGTCGGCTTGCCGAATGTTGGTAAAAGCACGCTGTTTAATGCGATTACCAAAGCCGGGGCTGAGGCTGCCAACTACCCTTTTTGTACAATTGAACCTAATGTGGGTGTTGTTGATGTTCCCGATGACCGCCTGGCAAAATTGACGGCAATGTATAAACCCAAGCAGCGGACGTTACCAGCTGCCATGCGGTTTGTAGATATTGCCGGCCTGGTGCAGGGCGCAGCCCAGGGGGAAGGCCTAGGCAATAAATTTTTGTCTCATATCCGTCAGGTCGATGCCGTGGCTCAGGTCGTCAGATGCTTTGCCGACGATAATATCACCCATGTGGCCGGCGGTCTGGACCCGCTGCGGGATATCGATATTATCAATACCGAGTTGTGCCTGGCTGATTTGGAAACAGTGGAGAAACGCATGGACCGTGTCCAAAAAATGCTTAAAAGCGGTGATAAAAAAGCCCCGGCCGAATTAGAAGTCTTGAAAACGGTGCAGCAGGCGCTGGCTGACGGCCAGCCTGCCCGCCGGGTTGTAACTGACGGGGCTATGGCGGAAGCTCTCAAAGACTTGTTTTTGCTGACGTTAAAGCCAACACTGTTTGTTGCCAATGTCAGTGAGGAGGAAGCCGCTGATGCCAGCGCTAACCCGCATGTGGCTAAAGTGAAAGAACATGCGGCGCGGGAAGGGGCGGAGGTCATTATTGTTTCTGCCAAGGTCGAAGCGGAAATTGCCGAGCTGCCTGCGGCGGAGGCCTGTGAATTTTTAGCTGATCTTGGTTTAACTGAATCGGGGCTCGATAAATTGATCCGGGCCAGTTTTAAGCTGCTGGGTCTAATGACGTTTTTTACCGCCGGGGAACAGGAAGTACGGGCCTGGACAATTGTCCGCGGAACAAAAGCGCCTCAGGCTGCCGGCAAGATCCACAGTGATATTGAACGTGGCTTTATCAGGGCAGAGATTGTATCCTATACTGATTTAATGACAGCCGGTTCCCACAACGCGGCTAAAGAAAAGGGCTGGGTCCGCCTTGAGGGTAAGGAATACATTATGCAGGACGGCGATGTAACCTATTTCAGATTTAATGTATAGAGCGGATGCCTGCCGCTCTTTTTCTTTTAGGGGGTAGCGGTGTGAATGGAGCAATGAGGAACTCAAGTTTTTTTAATCCTGATAGAAAGTATAACTTTCCCTGGATAAGGGCAACATCGGCTTCCGCTTTCGCTAAGGCTCGGCGCAAGCCGTGTTTTCTTTATGTTGCTTTGCTGGGGGCCGGGCATTTTTGCAGTGATTTTTACGCCAATTTTTTACCGGCATTGCTGCCGCTTGTTATGGTTAAACTGGGCCTTTCTCTGACGATGAGCGGGATGCTGGTTATGGTTTATTCGATAATATCCAGTGTGTTACAGCCAATCAGCGGCTATATTATTGACAGACATGGTTTAGCCTGGCTGATTCTGATTACGACACCTGTTAGTGCCGTGTTCATCTGTTTGGCAGGTTTAGCAGACAGTCAGTTGATTTTGTTTCTTTTGGTTGGTCTGGCAGGGCTGGGAGCATCGGTGTTCCATCCGTTGGCGGCCAGCCTCATGGGGAAGGTGGTAACCGCTGAGACGAAGGGGACCGCCATGGCAATTTTTGTATTTGGTGGCAATGTTGGTTATGCCGTGGCACCGGCGGTTATCCTGTATTTACTAAATATTGCCGGTACTGCCGGCCTGTTATGGCTGATTATTCCTGGGCTGGTGGTAACAGGGGCTTCTTACCTGTCGGGTTTGCATAAAATTAATATCAGCCCGGCGGCAGGCCGGGCAAATGGTGAGAATAAAAACCAAGCAGAACGCTGGTATCGGTCGCGCGGTCTTATTATGCTGAATATTGTTAATGCCCTGCGTTCCTGGATGCAAGTGGCTTTACCCACCTTTTTGCCGGTAGCCTTGGCCAAAGCCGGTCAGCCGCCGGCTGTGGCTGCCAGCATGCTTACCGTGTTTTTGTTAAGTGGTGCCGGCGGCGCCTTGTTTGGTGGCTGGCTGGGGGATAAAATTGGCCGTAAAGCCGGTTTTATCGGGTCTTTGCTGTTGTGTTTGCCTGTTATCTATTTGTTTTTGCGCGATTTTAGTCCATCGCTGGTTAGTTACAGCCTGCTGGCCCTCGGTGGCGCCTTGCTCCAGAGTACAGCACCAACTTCTGTTGTCTGGGCGCAGGAGCTTATTCCCGGCAATGCTGCGATGGCTTCCGGTATGATGCTGGGGCTGTCCTTTGGGCTGGGAGGCGTTGGCGCGGCAATAACCGGGGCCGTGGGTGATTATATTGGTATTGTTGGGGCCTTGCAGTGGTCGCTCGCCTCTCTGGGGCTGGCGCTGCTGTTGGCTTTTATGATTCCTCAACCGCCACAGCACCCTAATGCCAGCCAAATACAGAATATCCAACAATTTTAAGTATTTTTCTTGCATTTGCCAGACAAGTAATGATATAATTATTTAGTCGCAATTATATAGTGTGACATGGTTTTGTTATTCAAAACCTTCCCTGCTCCCTAAGGGGAGCCAATAGTCCAAAGGAGGAGGTGATTTCGTGAGAAAATACGAAGTCGTGATTATCATTAAGCCTAATGACGAAGAGGTTACTAATGCAACCATTGCCAAGTTCGAAAATATTATCAAGAACACTGGCGGTACAATTGACAAGGTTGACCGCTGGGGCAAAAAACGTCTGGCTTATGAAGTAAAAGATTTCATGGAAGGGTATTATACCCTGATCAACTTCACTGCCGAGCCAGCAACGGTATTCGAACTGGAGCGGGTGCTGAAGATTACCGATGAAATTCTTAAGCACATGGTTATCCGCTTGGAAGATTAATTTTGTAGCCAGGAGGAGTGAGGATATATGAATAAAGTCATCCTTGTCGGCCGCTTGGCGCAAGATCCGGAAGTGAGATATACTCAGAGCGGCAAAGCGGTTGCATCCTTTTCCCTGGCCGTCAATCGATTTGGCGGTGGCGCCCAGGGGCAAAACAATGCCGACTTCATTCCGATTGTTGCTTGGGAAAAACTGGCCGAGACATGCGGCAACAATCTGACCAAAGGCCAGCGGGTATTAGTCGAGGGACGTCTGCAGATCCGCTCATATGAAACAAATGACGGGCAGAAACGTCGCATCGCCGAAGTGGTAGCGCAGTCCATTGAGTTCCTGGAACGTAAACAGGCGTCAAGTGGTGACGCTGGCAATATAGATGTAAATTCGTTCGGCAAAGATGTCTTCCCTGAAGAGGAAATACCGTTTTAAAAAGGGGGGTAAATGAATGGCTATGAAACGTGAAAGAGGCCGTAAACCAAAGAAAAAAGTTTGCAGCTTTTGTGTTGATAAAGTAAGCTCAATTGATTATAAAGATCTTCCGAAACTGCGCCGGTACACCACCGAGCGGGGCAAAATCCTGCCGCGCCGCATTTCCGGCAACTGCGCCAAACACCAACGTCAAATGACGCTAGCGGTTAAACGTGCTCGTAATATTGCGCTGCTGCCGTTTACTGCAGAATAAAAGGGCGGGCACATTGTGTAAAAAGAGTAAGAAGCCTTTTCGACAAGGCTTCTTACTCTTTTTTTATCCAGGAGGAAAGGATAACTTTCCGCCTGGATAAGGGCAGCAGCGGCTTTGGCTGTCGCTAGACTCGGCGCAAGCCGTGTTTTCTGTGTAAAAAGGAAATATCTAAATGCCATGGAATATATATCCCTGTCAAATGTTGGTGCCGGTCAGGCATAATGTAATGAGAATGCCTGGCCGGCTGAGTACCGAGGGGAGGGGAAAATCTGTGCAATCTGGCAATTCCTCTAGATTACTGGAAAACATCAGCGATGGATACTTTGCTCTTGATACTAATTGGCGATTTACGTATGCTAATGTTAAAGCCCAGGAAATATTGCGAAAAACCAGGGAAGAGCTTATTGGACAGGATATTTATGTTATGCTGGCAGCAGGGCGGGGGCATCCTCTTATGTGCCAATATCAAAAGGCTGTAACAACAGGGAAGGTGGTTGAAGCCGAAGCATTTGTTGCCGAGTATAATATATGGTTAAAAAGCAGGGCCGTGCCCTATTCCGGCGGACTACTTGTTTTTTGCCAGGATGTAACGACCCAGCGATACTTGCGGAAATTGCCGGAGACTTTCAGCAGTATTAGAAAATCATTGGCCTGGATCACTGATATTGAGCATTTTATGCAAGTGGTTATTGCCTCCCTGACGGTTGGTATGGACTGTCGGGCGGCTGTGGGCTGCAGGCATGAGCAAGACAGTTGGCAGATAAGGTATGTATATAATCAATCTCCGGATATTATTGGGGGGCAGTTGCCTGGAAGTATAATGCCAGCCTTAATGGAGGCGATTATTAGACGGCAGCCGGTAGTAGTTGAGCACGAGGGCTGCCTTGCCGGCGCAGACAGCGAGGCGTGTTTCGGTGCCAAAGTCTCTACATTGGTTATGCCGCTATTCATACGCAGCAACAATGCAGTTGGCTGTTTGCTCTTTGACAACCTGCCTGTAGGCTTCAATGACGCTCAAATTGAGTTTTCCCAACAGGCGATGGAGTTTATGGAGTTACTATTGACTAATGCGTATGACGTAACAGAGATTAAAAGTATGGAGGAAGAGATACAACACCTGGACAGACTGAGTCTGGTCGGCCAGTTGGCAGCCGGGATCAGCCATGAAGTCCGCAATCCCATGACAACTGTGCGGGGGTTTTTGCAAATGTTGATGAAAAAAGACGGCTGCCGCCAATATCAAGAATATTTCGAATTGATGATTAGCGAGCTGGACCGCGCCAATTCGATAATTTCTGAGTTTTTGTCAGTCGCTAAGCCCAAACAGCCGGATTGCAGAGAAGCAAATATAAATAACATTATCCAGGCAATTGAACCATTACTGACAACCGATGCGTTGGCGGCGAGTAAACATATTGTGCTGGAACTGGGGGCTGTTCATAACCTGTGCGTAGATGAAAAAGAGATTCGCCAGCTTTTGCTGAATTTAGTGCGGAACGGACTGGAAGCTATGCCGGGAACAGGCTCTATTGTGATTAAGACCTATGAAGAGAACGAGCAGGTGGTTCTGGTAGTACAAGATGAAGGCGAGGGGATTCCGAGCCATATTATCAATCGGTTGGGAACCCCGTTTTTAACCAGTAAAGCGAATGGCACCGGTCTGGGCTTAACCGTATGTTATGGAATTGCCAGCAGGCATAATGCGCAAATCGACGTTACCACTGGGTCAACCGGCACAACTGTGTATGTAAGGTTCAATAAAAAGCCAACTTAATTTTTACAGTACATTAACTTAGCAATTATTAAAATTTATTCATCTTATAACAGGCCCCGGCTTTCCTACCGGGGCCTGCATTGATTTTCCTTAGTTGCCAAGAAGGAAATAACAGTGCCACCTTAGAATATAATAAGATGGACTAAGGAGGGGGTTTAGTGTTCTCCCAAGAATCGGATATTTTGAGAAGGATTAGGCTAATTGAGGGCTTAAAGGCTGATCTTTTGGCTGAAGTGGGTAAACTATATCAGGCCATGGCCCGCAATCAGCGGGAAGCCATTGGTGAAGCGCTGGCTCAGGTTATTATTTCAGCCTATGTCCTGGGGCGGAGATTGGGGATTGATTATCCAGAAATGGATGAGGTTGTAAATGCTAAGCTTGGGCACAATATAAGCCAGGAACCCGAAGTCGAACGTTGGTTTGGAGATATGAGCGAATACCGCCGCCATCTCCGCCAGAAGAGGTGAAATATGCAAAAAACTCCGGTCAGACCGATCGTTGAAGGCGGGATACTTACCGCTGTTGCTATAATTTTTGCTCTTATCAGCACCTATGTGCCTGTTATCGGGGCTTTTGTCAACCTGCTGTGGCCTGTTCCTATCGTACTACTTGGGGTACGGCACGGATATAGATGGAGCATACTGGCTGTTATCGCCTCAGGCATCATCATTGCCCTGCTCATGCATCCGCTTACCGCTGTTTCCGTTGTTGTTGGTTTTGGCTTAATTGGGATTGCCCTAGGCTTTGCGCTGCGGCAGGGCTTTTCACCGGCGAAAACGCTGCTTTTAGGGTCCGCGGCATCCCTGGTGTCCAAAGCTGCCGTTATTGCGATTACTGCTGCGGTTATGGGTTTCAACCCGCTCAATCTGCAAACAGAAGCGATGGTTAAAGGCCTGGAGCAAGCGATGGAATTTTACCGGACCATGGGAATGAAGGCGGAAGATCTGGCGCAGATGGAGGCTGCAATGCGGCCGATGATTGAGCTTATGAAGATTATTTTACCCGCCGGGTTTGCTTTGGCTGCTGTCGTGGATACCTTTCTTAACTTTCAGGTAGCTAAGGCTATTTTAGGCCGGCTTGGTCACCGGGTTGAGCCGTTCCCGCCGTTTCGCCACTGGACAGTGCCTCGTATTACCATCTATGCTTTAGTGGTTGCGCTACTGGCTCTTTACTGGGGTAAGTCGCGGGAATTGGAAATATTATATAATGCCGGTGTGAATCTGCAGGTAATTGCTACCATGCTGCTGGCTGTTCAGGGATTGGCTGTCTTTTACTTCCTTGCCGATAAATACAATTTGTCAAGACTTGTACGAGGTATTATACTATTCTTGATCTTTTCTAACGGGATCTTCATGCAGGCCATTATTGTCGGCGGCGCGTTTGATTTGATTTTCGACTATCGTCAGCTGCGTGCACCGCGTTTGGAGTAACAGGAGGGATTGAAATGCCTCAAGGTCCATCATTTTGGTTTGACACCCGTATTTATCTGGCTGTTACAGCAATTTTGCTGATCATTATTGGTTATTATAATCCCTATGCCGCCGCGTTGGGGGCGGTCCTGCTGTATGCACTCTATTTATATGGGCGGGAACGCTATTCGGCCCGCCAAAAGGCTGTCAGCGATTATCTGGAGACGATTGGACGCTGTGTTGATTCGGCCGCGGCCCAGGCATTTCAAAATCTGCCGCTGGCCATTGTGATCATTGATCAGCAGGGGAACATTGAATGGCGCAACGATCTTTTGTCAGAATGGGTTGCAGAATCAACCGAACCAGGCCAGTCGCTGGCTAAAATCTGGCCGGCGCTGCCTATTGAAAAATTGACTGATAAAGATGGACAAATCAGGTTTGAGGCCGATAACCATTATTTTGATGTTATTTACCGTGCCGTTGATCAGACCCGCACTGTTCTTTATATTGCCGATGTGACCGGACAAGAGGCCGATAAGATGGCAAGCTGCCAGGTTCAGACGGTGCTGGCGTATATCCAAATTGACAATTATGATGATGCATTGACCGGTTTAAGTGAGAGCCAGCGGACGACGATTTTAGGTGAAGTAAACCGGATGCTGGCTGAATGGATTACCGAACTGGACGGGTACCTTAAAAAATACAGTGAAGATACCTATATCGCAGTATTAAACCGTTGCGCTCTTGACAGGCTGATGACCGGGGATAAATTTGATATTTTAGACCGGATTCGCGGCATTCAGGCCGGTAATAAAATTCCGGTGACATTAAGTCTGGGGGCGGCAACGGGGGAAAACTCGGTGGCCGAGCTTGGACAACGGGCGCAGGCCGGCCTGGACCTGGCTCTCAGCCGTGGCGGTGACCAGGCTGCTGTCAATATCAGTGGCAAGGTTCAGTTTTTTGGCGGCAAAGCCAAAGCGGTTGAAAAAAATACCCGGGTTAAAGCCCGGATTGTGGCGCAGGCTATCCGGGAGCTCATAGATCAGTCCGACAGTATCGTGGTGATGGGGCATACCGGTGAAGACTTTGACAGTCTGGGGGCAGCCCTGGGGGTTGCCAAAATGGTCCGTCACATGAAGAAACAGGTTCATATTGTTGTAAGTCAGCCGGGTGTGGCTGTTGATAAACTGTCAGAACTGTTACTGGACTACGAAGAATATCGCGACTTGTTTATATCGCCAATGCAGGCGGCATTACTTGTTAATGCCAAAACCATGGTTTTTGTTGTGGATACTCACCGGCCGGAGCTGGCTGCCGCTCCTGATGTGTTAGCAAGAGCCGAGCGGACAGTTATTATCGACCATCATCGCCGGGCGGAGACTATTATTGCCAATACCCTGCTTGTATATCTTGAACCGTCAGCTTCTTCCGCCAGCGAGCTGGTAACCGAGCTTTTGGGTTACTTTGATGATAAACTGGAACTAAACCGGCTAGAGGCGTCGGCGCTGTATGCAGGTATTGTTGTCGACACGAAAAACTTTGCTGTCCAGACAGGCGTGAGAACCTTTGAGGCTGCTTCTTATCTGCGGCGGGCAGGGGCGGACCCGGCTTTGGTCAGGCATTTGTTCCGGGTCGATTTTGAAACAATGAAAAACCGGGCCGCTATTATTGAAAATACCGAAATGCCGCACGAGGGTGTTGTTATCGCCATTTGTCCGGCCGATGTTAAAAATGCTCAGGTGGCCGCGGCGCAAACCGCTGATATGCTGCTCAATATTGAGGGTGTGCGTGTAAGCTTTGTGCTATTTAAAACCGAGGAGGGTATTGGGATCAGTGCCCGGTCCCATGGCGATATTAATGTTCAGGTGATTCTGGAACAGCTGGGTGGCGGGGGCCATCAGTCGGTAGCTGGCGCCAAAGTCAAAAATGCCACAACGGAAGAAGTCAAAGCTAACCTTATTGATATAGTAGATAGTTACATAAAGGAGAGTGGAACACATGAAAGTAATTCTGCAGCAAGAAGTGAAAAAACTCGGTAAAAAAGGTGAAATTGTAGAAGTATCCGAGGGCTATGCCCGTAATTATTTATTGCCGCAAAAACTGGCCATTCCGGCTACTGTTAATAACGTCAACACAGCCACGCAGCAAAAAGCATCAGAGGAGCGCAAAAAAGAGCGGATCCTGGATGAAGCCAAACTGCTGGCCGCGCAAATGGCGAAAATAACTGTTGCCATCCCGGTAAAAATGGGCGAAGGCGGCCGGCTTTTTGGCTCAGTGACGGCCAAGGACATTGCCGATGCCTTGGCCACCCAGCATAAACTTGAGATTGATAAGCGTAAAATTGAGCTTAAAGATGCGCTCAAGTCGCTGGGAACATTTACTGTGCCGATTAAGCTGCATCAGGAAGTTGGCACTCAGATTCAAGTAATAGTACAGCCGGAGTAACGGCCGGACAGAACCTTCCAGACACTCGGCCGGTCCCGGCTTTCCAAACCGAAAAATAGAAAGGTATATAAGACAATGAAAGATTTTTTTAACAAACTGGTACGCAGTAGCAGCCGGGAACGCGCTGTTAGCGGTCTCGGCAATCAGGAAGATCAGCTTAAACGCCAAGTCGCCGCCTTGTACGGTTTGTACACCGGCGTTATGGGCGCAGAAAAGGTGGTACTCAAAGCCGGCAAACTGGGAGCACTGGAACTTATGCGCTCCGCTGACTTGCCTGAGCGGGTACTGGCATTACAGAAGCTGGTGTTTGAAGATCCGACAATTGACACGTTGCCGCCAACCCAGGAGATTCCGGGGATTTTAGGGGAGATAGAGGAAGAATTGGCTGACCTGTGCGCCCGGCGCACGTTAGAAGAACGCATTGAAAAGAAAATTGCCGAAAAGATGGAAGAACGTCATCAGGAATATGTACAGGAAATCCGCATGCAGGTTATAAAGGAAGAAAGCGACGCAAATGCCGAAAACCCGCAAACGCTAAAAAAATTCGCTTTGCTGGAAAAATTGGAGAACCGAAAACTGACCAGGTCTGCGATGGCTCTCCTGCGCCCGGCGGCTCTCGACGAGATTGTCGGGCAGGAGCGGGCGGTTGAGGCCCTCAGAGCCAAACTGGCTTCACCCTATCCGCAGCATCTCATTCTGTATGGGCCACCAGGAGTTGGCAAAACGACGGCTGCCCGCCTTGTGCTGGAAGAAGCCAAGAAACTGAGAAATGCCCCCTTTGCCCAGGATGCCCCGTTTGTCGAGGTTGATGGCACAACCCTCCGCTGGGACCCGCGGGATGTTACTAATCCGCTGTTAGGATCGGTGCATGACCCGATTTACCAGGGGGCCCGCCGTGATCTGGCAGAGAGCGGAGTACCTGAACCCAAGCCCGGCTTGGCAACAGATGCAACCGGCGGCATATTGTTTATCGATGAAATTGGTGAGATGGACCCTATGCTGCAGAATAAATTGTTAAAGGTTCTTGAAGATAAGCGGGTCTTTTTTGACTCCGCCTACTATGATCCATCAGATGCCAGTGTGCCCAAATATATTAAAAAACTGTTTGAAGAGGGCGCACCTGCCGACTTTGTCTTAATTGGTGCAACTACCCGTGAGGCCGGTGATATTACCCCGGCAATACGCTCGCGTTGTGCTGAGATATATTTTGAACCACTGACCCCTAAGCATATTGAGGAGATTGTCTATAATGCGGCTGCCAAACTGCAGGTTGCCATTGAACCCGAGGTGCCGCATCTTATCAGTGATTACACTATTGAAGGCCGCAAGGCTGTGAATATCCTGTCTGATGCCTACAGTATGGCTTTGCTGCGAACTGACAATGATCAGGAGAAGGTTATCATCAGCAGTGCGGATGTATACCGGGTGGCGCAAGTCAGCCGCCTCTCCCCCTATGTTAATCGTAAGGCGTCAGTTACCCATGAAATAGGCAAGGTATTCGGCCTTGGCGTAAGCGGGTATCTTGGCTCCGTACTTGAGATTGAGGCTGTCGCCTTTCCCTCTGAAAAAGGCAAGGGCAGTATCCGGTTCAATGATACCGCCGGCAGTATGGCCAAAGACTCTGTATTTAATGCGGCTGCTGTTGTCAGGAAGTTAACAGGCCACGAATTGGCCAGCTATGATTTACATGTTAACATTATTGGTGGTGGCCGTATTGACGGGCCGTCAGCCGGTACCGCTATATTATCGGCGATTATTTCAGCAATTACAGGCAAACCTATCCGTCAGGATGTTGCTATTACCGGTGAAATTTCCATCCAGGGCCGGGTTAAAGCAGTGGGCGGTGTCTTTGAAAAAGCCTATGGTGCCAAACAGGCGGGAATTGTTACCATGATTATTCCCTACGAAAACAAAACAGATATTCCGGAAGGGCACTTAGGATTGGATATCCGTCCAGTTACTACCGTAGAAGAAGCGTTGGCGATACTTTTTGACGAGACTCAGGCAGCCAGCGCGTAATAAGTAAGAGAGATTGCCGCGTTTTGCTTTCAGGACAATTTCGTCTGGGCAGGCGCGGCATTTAAGTGAGGGAGAAGAGTACATGATTGACCGCGTTCCGCCCCAAAACGTAGAAGCCGAGCAGTCGGTGCTTGGTGCCATGATGATTGAACGCGAGGCTATCTCTAAAGTTTCGGAAATTATAAGGCCGGAAGACTTTTATCGGGAAGCCCATCGCCTTATTTATAAAGCAATGCTGGAGCTTTTTAATAAAAACGATGCTGTCGATCTGGTAACTGTGGTTGAAGTATTGCGCCGGGACGAAAAACTGGAGCCTGCCGGTGGCATAGCCTATGTGTCGGCTTTGGCCAACAGTGTCCCGACTGCCGCCAATGTTATGTATCATGCCCGGATTGTCGAGGAGAAAGCGCTGTTACGCAATCTGATCAATACGGCTACCCATGTAGCCGGCATGGGGTATGAGGCCAACGAAGAAGTGGCGGTTATCATGGATAAGGCTGAAAAAATGATTCTGGAAGTATCCAGCCGTAAGGCCGGGCAGGAATTTGCTTCCATTAAAAATATTATTTTTGATGTTTTTGACAAGGTATCTGAGCTGTATTCCTCCAAAGGCGGTATTACCGGTTTGTCTACAGGTTTTAAAGACCTGGATAAACTGACCTCAGGCCTGCAGCCATCAGACCTGATCCTGATAGCAGCCCGGCCCAGTATGGGCAAGACCGCATTTGTTCTCAATATTGCGCAAAACATTGCCATTAAGGAAAAACAATCAGTTGCGTTTTTTAGTCTGGAAATGTCCAAAGAGCAATTGGTGCAGCGCATGCTGTGTGCTGAGGCACCGATTGATGCGCAGCGTCTCCGGATTGGCGAATTAGAAAACAATGATTGGGATAAGCTGGTCCGGGCCGCCGACCGTCTGGCTGCCGCCCCGATTTTTATTGATGATACCGCCGGTATCACGGTAATGGAGATGCGTTCCAAAGCGCGGCGTCTAAAAATTGAACATGATTTAAAGCTTATTATTATTGATTATCTGCAACTGATGCAGGGCAGTGCCGGCAGCTCCCGCAGTGAAAACCGCCAGCAGGAGATATCGGAGATCTCCCGTTCCCTGAAAGCACTGGCCCGGGAGCTTAAGGTGCCGGTAATCGCTTTATCGCAGCTGAGCCGGGGAGTAGAATCCCGGCAGGTAAAAAAACCAATGCTGAGTGACCTTCGGGAATCGGGATCGCTTGAGCAGGATGCAGATATTGTTGCGTTCATCTATCGCGAAGATTATTATGAACCTGAGACTGAACGCAAGAATATTACCGACATAATAGTAGCTAAGCACCGCAACGGACCTGTTGACAGTGTGCAACTTTTTTTCCATAAGCAGTTTACTAAGTTTAGTGATTTATCAAAGATGCCTGGATAAGCCGGCATAGCATACATGAAAAGCAGCCAGCCGGGCTGCTTTTATCCTGATAGGCAGTCATGTCGTTACAACGGCACCAGCAAAGAATGAAAAATGCTATTTTTCAGGATAGAAAGTATAACTTTCCCGGATAAGGGCAACATCGGCTTCCGCTTTCGCCAAAGGCTCAGCGCAAGCCGTGTTGTTTTATCTAGGAAGAATTTTTCCGGATAAAGCCCTGCGACCTCGCTTTTTGCCAGGCATTTCGTATAAGCAATGTTTAGCGCCCGCCATAGCCAGCTCTTACTCACGGTCTGGCTTGTACGAAAGTGAGTGGTCAAATATCAGGGAATAAACCTTTGCAAATAGCTAATGCTAGGGAATATGGGAAGAATTAAGATATTTCCAATATGCCGGCAGAGTAATATAATGAAGGTAGGTCCATTATAAAAAAACTGGTACAGGAGGGCGGAAATGGAAGAGAGATTGAATGCGGTAACACATGGCATTGGCACGGCAATGGCTGTTGGCGGGCTTGTGGTGCTTATTGCTGCAGCGCAGTTATATGGTACCATCTGGCATTTGGTCAGCTTTAGCATATACGGGGGTTCTTTGGTATTGTTATATTTGGCGTCAACACTTTATCATAGCTTTACTGATGAAAAACTCAAATATATTTTTAAGATAATCGATCATTCGGCGATTTATTTGTTAATTGCCGGTACGTATACGCCGTTTACTCTGGTTGTATTGCATGGTATGTTGGGCTGGACCGTGTTTAGTGTAATTTGGGGCCTGGCTTTAATCGGCATTTTTTACAAAATTTTTTATGCCGGGAGATTTAAAATTTTTTCTACCATATGTTATCTGGCTATGGGCTGGATGATCGTTATCTGCATAAAGCCGCTTATCGTTATTTTGCCAACAATGGGAATTGGCTGGCTGCTGGCAGGCGGACTCTTGTATACAGCCGGTGCCGGTTTTTATCTTTGGCGCAGATTACCCTATAATCATGCAGTTTGGCATATGTTTGTTCTTGCTGGCAGTATATGCCATTTTGTGGCTGTATTCTTTTATATTCTCCCCATTCCCATCAGTTCGTGAAAAAAGCCGCGCTGCATTCAGGGCGGCCTCTTCGGAGCTTCAGGCGGGATAATAAGTAATTTCTATTTTGAACATTTATGGTTGGATTATTAGGTACAAGAGGTATCATCAAAGAATCCTGGGAATAACAAAACAAACAAACTGATGACAAGAATGATAAACCAAAGCTCTCTGTTGGTATTCCAAAACATAAAAAATCCTCCTTCTAGGCCAACTTAGTTATATCTACTCTATATTATTCTATAATCAATGCTCATGTTACAGCACTCAATCCTGACTGCCATGGTAACCAAGCAGTAAGTCTTGGCTCAAAGAGGCGAATTTTTTTCCAGGCTATCCCCAATAAGAGTTAGCAATAACAATATCGCTAACTCTTCCTATAAATAGGCAAGCCTTATGTCAGCAAGAATGAGCGCCGGGGCAAGTCGTATTAACAGCTAAAGGGCAGACCTGTTTCCGCAGCATAAAAAAACAAAGCAGAGAATAATAATAATAATCCAAATCCAACCATCCCAATAGAAGTCCTGGTTGATAAATCTCTGCTGATTATCCATAATCACTCCTCCTTGTAGAAGTATAGTTATTACATTGTATGCTTACAGCTAATGAATGTGCTTTTTGAAGGGTGGACCAAAAATTACATATTAATGAATATTTCCCGGCAATAAAATCAGACCAGCCTGCTGTTGCCAACAGCAGGCTGGTCTGATTTTCCGAACATTAATTTTAATATTTATATAATCATTCGTTTTTTTATTGACAGCCATTATCTGCTAGTGCTATGATAAACAAGGGAAAAAAGGGGAAAAACTAGAGAAGGTTTATTTGCAAATCAGCCGTGTCTTTTGTTTGTGTAAAAAATACAGGACTGCCTGCTACCATTCAGAACAGTTCGGAAAGCGAAGTGGTATCATGATTGAACGTTATACGTATCCCGAGATGGGACGTATTTGGACTGACGAAAATGAGTTCCAAACAATGCTTGATATTGAAATCGCAGCGTGTGAGGCTATGGCCAAGCTGGGGCAGATTCCGGCTGAAGCTGTACCTGTTATTAAGGAGAAAGCTAAGTTTTCAGTAGAGCGTATACGTGAAATTGAAAAGGAAACCCGTCACGACATTTTGGCATTTTTAACCGCTGTGGCTGAAAACGTGGGTGAACCGGCAAAATATATTCACATGGGATTAACTTCAAGTGATGTAAAAGATACAGCTTTAGGTGTGATGATGAAGCAGGCTGCTGATATTATCATTGACGATCTTGTAGCACTGCGTGATATACTGAAACGCCGGGCAGCGGAGCATAAGTATACAGTGATGATTGGCCGTACCCATGGAATTCACGCCGAACCGCTTACCCTTGGCCTGAAATTTGCCTTATGGATGGATGAGACGGAACGCAATCTCGAAAGAGTAAAACGGGCCAGGGATACTGTGGCTATTGGCAAAATTTCCGGTGCTGTAGGCACCTATGCCAACATTGATCCGTATATAGAAACTTATGTATGTCAGCAAATGGGAATTAAAGCCGCCAAGCTGGCTACCCAGGTTATTCAACGCGACCGGCATGCGGAATTTGTGACTGCACTGGCCATTGTAGCCGGTTCGCTGGACAAATTCGCCACTGAAATTAGAAATTTACAACGTACTGATATTCGGGAGGCGGAAGAGTATTTTCACCCGGGGCAAAAAGGATCTTCGGCTATGCCCCATAAACGCAACCCCATTACGTGTGAGCGGGTGACCGGCTTGGCCAGGGTAGTACGCGGCCATGCGGTGTCTGCTCTCGAGGATATGCCGCTTTGGCATGAACGTGATATTTCCCATTCCTCGGTCGAGCGGGTTATCTTACCTGATAGTACTATTCTGGTCGACTATATGCTGCGGATTCTTACTGATGTTGTCGATCGCCTGCTGGTTTATCCTGAGGCGATGAAGGCCAACATCGAAAAAACCGGTGGTTTGATTTTTAGTCAGCGCGTATTGTTAAAGCTTGTGGATAAAGGGGCTGTACGGGAAGATGCTTACCGGTGGGTACAGCGTAACGCCATGGCCCGCTGGCTGGAAGGCGCAGACTTTAAAGCCAATGTAATTGCTGACCCTGATATCAAGCAGTATCTAAGTGCCTCAGATATTGAGGAGTGTTTCGAATATTCCTATTATTTGCGGCATGTCGACACGATTATGGCACGTTTCGGGCTATAGGAAGAAATAAGTTATTTCCAGTTGTGTATGAAAGGATTGATTAGATGTCTTCTGTAGTTGTTATTGGTACCCAATGGGGTGACGAAGGTAAGGGCAAGATTGTTGATTTTCTGGCGGAACAGGCCGATGTTGTTGTTCGTTATCAAGGTGGTAATAATGCCGGGCATACGGTTGTTGTTAACGGTACGGAGTTTAAACTGCATTTATTGCCGTCAGGGATATTGTACTCTGGCAAAACCTGCGTAGTTGGCAATGGGGTAGTGATTGACCCGGCTGTGATGCTTAAAGAGTTAAAGAGCATGCAGGATAAAGGAATTGATACTTCGGGACTGAAAGTTTCCAATCGGGCGCATGTGATTATGCCCTATCACCGGTTGCTGGACGAAGTGGAGGAAGAATCCCGCGGTGACCGGAAAATTGGCACCACGAAACGCGGTATCGGCCCTTGCTATATGGACAAGAATTCCCGGGCCGGCATCCGGATGGTGGATTTGATGGATGAAGAAGAGTTTTGTGAAAAGCTTGAATATAATTTAGAGGCTAAAAATCATTTGCTTAAAGCGGTATACGGTGTTGAGGGCTTTGATTATGAGCAAGTAAAACAAGAATATTTGGAATATGCCCGCCAGCTTAAACCTTATGTTACTGACACTGCTGCGGTATTGCACGCAGCGATAAAAAATAATGAAAAAGTTCTTTTCGAAGGGGCACAGGCGACACTGCTTGATTTAGATCACGGAACGTATCCGTATGTGACCTCCTCTCACCCTATCGCGGGCGGCGCTTGTATCGGCGCCGGGGTGGGGCCTACGCAAATTAATAAAGTTATTGGTGTTGTCAAAGCGTATACGACACGAGTGGGAGAGGGGCCATTCCCAACTGAGCTTCAGGATGAAATCGGTCAAACCATTCGCGAGCGGGGCCATGAATATGGTACGACAACCGGCCGCCCCCGCCGCTGCGGCTGGCTGGATGCTTGCGTTGTCCGCTATGCCGGTTATGTCAGCGGCATAGATTATATGGCAATTACCCGTCTGGATATTCTTGACGGCTTAAAAACGCTTAAAATTTGTACCGGCTATAAATATAATGGCGAAATCCTGAATGAATTCCCTGCTAGTCTTAAAGTATTGGCCCAGGTGGAACCCATCTATGAAGAATTGCCGGGGTGGGAGGAGTCTACCTGTGAGCTACGCAAATATGAGGATCTGCCCCTGAACGCCCGTCGCTATATTGAGCGTTTAAGTGAGGCTAGCGGTATCGGGATTGGGATTGTTTCAGTTGGCCCTGGACGTGACCAGACTATTATACTTGAAAATATGTTCTAGTTTATGATAAAAAATAACCTGCGGTACTGCCTCAGGTTATTTTTATTGTTACCTGCTGTACAGGTCAAAGTGATTTTTTATTGACAAGCCTGCCGACATCTTGTATAATCATATCTTGTGAAGATGATCCACTAGCTCAGTCGGTAGAGCACCTGACTTTTAATCAGGGTGTCCCGCGTTCGAGTCGCGGGTGGATCACCATTTTTGGCCCGTTGGTCAAGCGGTCAAGACACCGCCCTTTCACGGCGGTATCAAGGGTTCGATTCCCTTACGGGTCACCATAAGCAGCGAACCAGGTTCTCACGAGTCGATAGACGAAATGAGAACCTGTGTGAGTCGCTTAGTTCTGAGCGGTAGCGATAAGCAGAGAACCCAAGAAGGCGAGCCGTGAGGCGAAGACTGATTGGTGTGAATCGCTTAGTTCTGAGCGGTAGCGAAGAACCTCCTTTATCTAAAATCAACACACGGGCGATTAGCTCAGCCGGGAGAGCGCCTGCCTTACAAGCAGGATGTCGGCAGTTCGATCCTGTCATCGCCCACCAAAAAGAACCTTTGCAGACAAAGGTTCTTTTTTTATTCTGCCAGACATTTATGTCCTTACAACGGCCCCATTAAATATGAATAATGGTATTTTTCAGGCTGGGATTTATAAATAAGTACTGTGGCTGTAAGTGCGACGCTAACCCTAAGGGACTTGGCGTAAGCCAAGTCTTTTCTTATCCTGATAGAAAGGTCAACCTTCCCTGGATAAGGGCAACCTCGGCTTGAGTTTTCGCCAAAGGCCCGGCGCAAGCCGTGGTTTTCTTATGGCCGAAAGGTTCAGAATATTAAATAATAAATCGGACGCTTCAGTATCTAAATATGGCATTTGGGTAAGTATATTTTGCGGTTCAGTAAAGCATTGTGGAAGCGACAGAGGCCGCAGGCTATAATGAGGATATAGTTCATGATTTCACAGGGGCAGACAGGTTCCTTTGGCGCCGGAGGGACTGCCTGATGAATAGTAGGAATATTTAGTAAATATTAACTCCCCGCTGATGCATGAACTATACATCAGGACATCAATAGGAAGGAGTGTTCTCGCATGGAGGGAAAAAGCTACCCTAACCGCTGGTTGATTGCATTAGCGGGAATAGTAATGCAGATCTGCTTAGGTACTGTATATGGCTGGAGCGTCTTTACTAAACCGTTAATGGCTGCGCACAACTGGAGTAATGCTGATGTGACGTTAACCTTTACGATTGCTATCGGTTGCCTGGCCATCTCCAGTGCTGCCGGTGGTTATATTCTTGATACAAAAGGGGCACGTATTGTTGCTACTATCGGTGGAGTTCTCTTTGGTCTTGGTACTCTTATCACCGGCTATGGCGACCAGATCGGATCGCTGGCGGTAATCTATCTGGGCTATGGCCTTATCTGTGGACTAGGTCTGGGCTTTGGCTATATTACCCCGATTGCCACGTTGGTTAAGTGGTTCCCGGACAAAAGAGGACTCATTACCGGTTTGGCTGTAATGGGCTTTGGTCTAGGGTCGCTTATGCTTACTGTACTGTCACCGGGAATGATAGCCAGTATGGGCACTGCTATGACATTTTATATTTTTGGTGCAATCTTTTTGGTAGCGGTTACAGCCGCTGCTCAGCTTATGGTTGAACCACCGCCAGGCTATGTTCCTGCCGGCTGGATATCTCCGACCGGTAAGGCGGCCGCAGCCGGTATGACTTTGGGCGAGGCTGTTAGTTCCAAGTATTTCTATCTTTTGTGGGCGATGCTGTTCCTCAATATTACTGCTGGTATTGCTCTTATTTCCCAGGCTTCACCGATGGCTCAGGATCTTATGCCCGGCTCGATGAGCGCTGCGGAAAAAGCAATGCAGGCAGGGGCCATCCTCGGGATATTTGCAATAGTTAATGGATTAGGCCGGCTGTTTTGGGCTTCCGCCTCTGACAAAATTGGCCGCCGTATTGTATTTCTTATCCTGTTTGGCACACAAGCAGCGGCTTTTTATTTCTTAGCCAATACGAAAGATATGACTATGTTTATTATTATTTGTTCCTATATTTATGCCTGTTATGGCGGTGGCTTTGCTACCATGCCTGCTTATGCAGCAGATGTTTTCGGCACAAAATATGTTGGCCGTATTTACGGCTGGATGTTAACGGCCTGGGGCGCCGCAGGAATCATGGGCCCAATGTTGTTTGCAAAGATCCGGCAGTCATCAGGCAATTATAGCGAGGCGCTTATTATTACGTCTCTTGCCTTGGCTGTGGCAATCATTTTACCGGTACTGGCCGCTCCTCCGAAAGAAAAAATTGAGAATAGTAAAACCGCATAGTAAGTTTGACGCCTTTGTTCACAAAGAAGAGACGCCACCTTGGCTAAGGAGGCGTCTCTTCTTTGTGCTGATGCGGGGTTGTCCAGCGAGGGCTGGTCCGGTTGACGGAGGCGGTAGACCAAGCATCGACTGAGATGAAGCATGTGGCGGCCAGGGCGAATAACAAAGCAATGCGGGTAGATAAGACAGTAACTGCAGTAAAGCTGTGTTTAAGCTGGTCGGCAAGGTTCTTTGATACACCGATATAAAACATGCCGATAACCTGGCCGGCATCATTTTTGATTGGCGCGTAGCATGTCTGATATTTAAGGCCAATAACCTCGGCCTCGCCGGTATACATTCCCCCGCCCAGTACGGTTTGGGTAACATAATCAGCCGCCTGTGTACCTGTAACCCGGCTGCCATCCCTGATAATGTTGGTGGCGACCCGGGTATCATTTAAAAAGATAGTGACAGTGTCATCTGTTAAACGGCCAATTTTATCTACTAATTCATTATCATCATTGATCCGCAGCCGGCCTTTGTATAGTTCGCCATTTTCTATATGCCATGGACCCGGGCGCATATAATCAGCAATTTCAAGTGCAGTGGCCAGGTCTGATCTGGCTTTCTCGGAGATTGCAACTTCAATTTGAAGCTGCATGTCGCGGATAATGACAATGCCTACCGCGAGGGAAACAATCAGGGCTGCACCAACAAAAAATACTGTAAGTCTTGTTTTTAAACTCAATGACTTAGTAAACCTCCCGTATTTTATTTACTTGAGGCCAAGCGCAATCTTAAGATGCTTTACCCGGGTGCGGCTGACGGGAACTTCTTGTTTATTTAGGTCATTCATGCGCAGCAGATAGGAACCGTGAAACCATGGCGTGATCTCCAATATTTCATCCAGGTTTATGATATACTGGCGGTGTATGCGCAGAAAATTAGGTTCGGTCAATAGGTTATCAAACTCCTGTAAGGTCAGCATAGCCGAGAACTCAATATTGCGGGTGCGGACAAAGACATCCTTTTCTTTTACATAAATAAAGACGATGTCTTTTTTATTTACAGGAACAATTTTACCGCCTGATAATACACAGACTTTGGCAATTTGAGTTCCACGCTCGCTTGCTGTCTTGGCAGAGAGATTGCGTATTTTCACCAAAACGTTTGCTAATTTTTCTTCTGTAATAGGCTTAGTGACATAACCGACAGCAGGAGTGGAAAAGGCTTCAATAGCGTGTTCTGTGTGGGCGGTAATAAAAACAATATAAGGAACCTTAGTCATACTGGTAAGTTTTTGCGCCATCTCCAGGCCGGTCATACCAGGTATAATAACATCTAAAAAGACAATGTCCGGTTTTTTTTCCAGAATATGAATGAGTGCATCAACGCAATTTGTAAATTTGGCACATACCTCGATATCCCCCCGCTGATTAAGCAAATACTCAATTTCATCACAAATAGGCTGCTCATCGTCAATAATTACAGCTTTTGTCTTCACGAGGCACCACTCACTTTCTGTTTAGATATCATTTGGTATGTGACGGGGATCTGTAGCCGGACTTCTGTGCCAAAGGGGGGATTGGAGGCTATTGTTAGGCCGTTCTCCGGTCCGTAGAGACTTGTCAGTCTTTTGTGAACATTTAGCAGACCAATGCCGTCACAATTGCCTGCCTGGATTTGGGTCTGTATTTCTCTGGGAATCCCAACACCGTTATCAGTGACCGTAATAATTAGCGAATCTGCTTCAATAGAAGCCTCAATTGCGAGTAAGCATTGGCCTAGCTTGGGGAATAAGCCATGATTTAGGGCGTTCTCCACTAAGGGTTGAAGTGAAAGCGCAGGTACCAGGGCGCTGCTGGCGGCATCCTCAACATGAACCGCAACATCTAACCTGTCACCAAAACGTGATCTTGCGATTTCAAGATAGGCATTAACAGCAGTGAGTTCATCCTGCAGCGTAAGAAAGTCCTCCTGATTGGAATAAGCACGGTGCATTAAAGTTGCCAAACTGCCTAATAAACTACGGGCCTTGTCGGGGTCGGTACGGCAGAAGGACATTATAATATTAATTGTATTAAAAAGAAAATGGGGACTGATCTGAGCTCTAAGGACTTTTAATTCAGCTTTTTCCCGCATTTTTCGCTGTTCATCAATTTCGGCCAGCTGAATTTGCACTGACAATAAATTGGCAATGCCGTTAGCAATGCGGATATCCAGCTCGGAGACAGTTTCGTTGTTAACCCGGGCGAGCTCGATTGTGCCAACGACCTTGCTGCCTGTAAATAAAGGCACTACAACCCCGGCCTGCAGAGGACAGTGCAAAACAGGGCAGCCCCGGTCCGCAGGCGCGTTAATTACTTTCATCACTTTGTTGGTGATGGCTTCTTTAACAGCTGCAGATATAATCGGTTCTCCTGGTTTGTGGTGCTCGGCGCCCTGGCCAACGAAGGCCAGGCGCTTATACCGGCCGGTAATGGAAACCGCATCTACTTTGGTGAGTTCATAAATAATCCGGGCAGTAACTGTTGCGGAATGGGTATTAAAACCAAGCCGGAGATAGGGAAGGGTTCGGCTGGCGATATTTAGTGACAATTGAGCTGCCCTGGCTCCGTAAATATCCTGCTCTGCTTCGATCCAGTTAACAATGAACAAAAAAATCCATACACCGGCAACACTGACAATCATTGTAGGGATAGCCGATTCTATGATAAAAGCGGCAAGTGATACTTCGGCTGCTGCAAATAGTATATATATAGCAAGTTGGCATAATTCTGCAACCAGCGCCATACTTGCCCCTGTGAGCGGCGTTATCTGATGCAGCCCTGACTGGAGTCGCAAAAGCCCGGAGAGTGTTCCCACAAAAATAATATAGATAGCTGAGGCCGGTGCCGCCATTTCAGTAAAGAGCATATACGAACTGCAGATAATGCCAACACTCAAGCCTGTGAAAGGGCCGCCGGCGATACCGGATAACAGTAAGGCAATTAAGCGGGTGGTTATAAGCGGCTCACCCCAGGGCAAGGCGCTATAGCTGCCTGTTATCGCCAGGAAGGAAAATAGTATGATAAGCGGCAGCTGACTCGGGGCATGGAAGGGATACCTGGTGCAACGCATAATAAAGCGGCTGCGTCCTGTAAGATATGCCGTCATTGCAATAAAAGACAAAGCGCTTATTGATTCCAGCAGAGTAAAAACTGTCATAGGCCCCTCCTGTATAATCTACAAAAGAGTATTCGTCGTAGGTCATGATTCCCCTTTTTCCCATAGTCGACTTTGTGAATTATTTTTCGAATTTACTGAATACACTGCGGGAGCATTTTATACTCTTTATCGACAATTACTTATGTATAGCTGCTTGACTAATATACGGGTGTAATATATAATTATTTTTGTTAGTGAAAGCGGCCCTGTGGTGTAGCGGTCTAACATGCCGCCCTGTCACGGCGGAGATCGACGGTTCAAATCCGTTCAGGGTCGCCATAAGCAGTGAACCCAAGAAGGCGAGCCGAGAGGCGAAGGCTGATTGGTGTGAAGCGCTTAGTTCTGAGGGGTAGCGAAGAACATCCTATATTTACTCATGCTAATTTAATACGCCTCGGTAGCTCAGTCGGTAGAGCAGAGGACTGAAAATCCTCGTGTCGGCAGTTCGATTCTGCCCTGAGGCACCAAAAGTACTATGGCTAAATAGTTTTTAGCCATAGTACTTTTTTTGCATTAAAATTATCGCTGCCACAAATTCTATATATATATCTGAATGCTAGGAGGGTAAGCTATATGTTTGATGATCGTAACCATGCCGGACAAATTTTGGCAGAAAAATTAGCGGGCCATAAGCTGAAGAATCCCTATATTTTGGCAGTCCCCCGCGGCGGCATTGCTGTAGCATCGCCAATTGCTGCTAAGCTGCAGGCTAAGCTGGGGATACTTATCGCGAAAAAAATAGGTCATCCGCTTAATCCCGAGGTGGCTATCGGCGCGATAATGCCTGATGGCAGCCTTATTCATGACAATCAATATGTTAGTGGCATTGGTGTAAAGCAGGACAGTTTTGACCAGTTGGTAGCCGCAGCACGCAAGGTGTTTGAGCAAAGAGGTAAAATTTATGAGGATAGGATTGTAAAAAATCACGAGATAAAGGGCCAGGATATTATTGTTGTCGATGATGGCGTTGCTACTGGCTACACTATGCAAGCGGCTGTTAAATGGCTGCAGAAATGGAACCCTGCCAGCGTAACGGTGGCGGTTCCGGTTGCACCTAATGATGTAACAAACAGATTGCGTCAGGAAAAGATTACTGTAATTTGTGTGGATGAAAGGGATGTATTTAAGTCTGTTGGCAGTTACTACAAAGATTTTAGCGAAATGACTGACCAAGAGGCCGTAGAATATCATCGTCTGGGCCCCAATGGTATTGTGCGGTTGTAAAAAGCATGACCCCGGGTTCCGATTACGAACCCGGGGTCCAATTAATACCTCTTGCTCTGCCATTGTTGCTATGATATAATGATATAGGTTCAAATCTTAAGTTTATTGTCAGCTTATCATTGTAATCTACAGTATTGATAATGTGCGGGTGTAGCTCAGCTGGTAGAGCATTAGCTTCCCAAGCTAAGGGTCGCGAGTTCGAATCTCGTCGTCCGCTCCAGAAAAGCCCTTTGGATCAATGGCTGCCGAGGGGATTAAAACTAGGTAAATCATTAGATTTATCTAGTTTTTTCTTTTGCGGAAAACAGAACCTATTCTAGGGTTTAACTGAGTGACAAAGCGATTAGTACAAATCAACGCGAGCACGCTCAGTGAATAGCTTATCATAACCTAACCTGGAATAATATTATAGAAAAATAAAAAGTCATTCAGAAGTATGCTATAATATAAATTAGCGGTGGAATAATAGCTTCCCTGCAGTCAGCTGCTGAAATACAACAGAACATATTTAAGAATCTAGAATCTAGTCTTATAGCATGCGGGTACGGCTCACCGGCAGAGCCTTAGCTGCCCAAGCTAAGGGGCGCGTCGTCGGACTCCTAAGGAAATCAGATTCAACAGGATCTGTTTTTTTATTTCGGCAGTTAAAACAGGAGTTAGCGAAGTGCTAAATAAAATTTTTGTTTATGGAACCTTAAAACAAGGTTTTTGTAATCATCCCAAGATTCTTCCCTTCTGTAACCATATTCAAGGTGCCGTGCTACAGGGAATTTTATATGATTTGCCGTTCGGATATCCTGGGGCAATAGACGGCAAGGGGAAGGTTATCGGCGAAGTTTTTGAATTAAATGATGTAGAACGGGCCTTGCAGATGCTTGATGCGATTGAAGATTACTATGGCCCGGGGTGTGAAGATAACTTGTATGAACGGGTTATCCGCAAGGTCAGTTTGACTGATGGGGCATCTGCGTGTGTTTATGTGTATTTATGGAATAATTTGCAGCTCTTAGTGCAATTCGGCCGGGTTAATCCCCAGGGGGAATGGCGTTGATTAGGGGCCTAAGTTTTATTGATTGTTAATTGGTAATGTTTATTATTAAGATAATTCTTATTTTAGGAGGAATAGCAATGATTATTGACGGAATTAAAGTGATAACCGAAGCTGGCATTACTGAGGAAGAAATTCGGTCTATTGTTCAGGAAGAAATCCGGCTGTGGAATCGGAAAGGCAAGGTGCTGGCAGGGGTACAGTTAATGGTTGAGGGTGAGGAGATTGTTGTCAAAGCGGTTGAGCGTTCACCCATCAGGCGGGTACGCCGTATTACCGGTTATCTGAGTACTGAAGACCGGTTTAACGCGGCTAAGCAGGCAGAACTGTTTGACCGGCAGGCTCATATGTAACTCGCAGCGGTTACTATGGTTCTGTGTGGACGCCGGTGTTTTGTAGCTGAGTTTGGTTCATAATAGGGAGCGGAGAGTATGTTGTTTAGTGTCCACCCTAGTAATTTAGTCAGTGCTTTATCTATCGCTTTGGAATTATCAACAGATGGCTTATCTCGCCACCATTGGCGGACGGCACTTATTGCCAATCGTATTGCCGAGCAGATTAATTTAGCTGATTCGCAGCGTCAGATACTGGTATATGCCGCGTTACTCCATGATATTGGCGCTGCCTCTAACTGGTCGGAAAAAAAGAAACTACATATGTTTAAAGTTGGCGATGATATTTATCAGCATGCTGAAGCCGGCTATCAGTTGCTCAAGGAGTCCCCCCAGTTTAGTATGCTGGCTGAAGCCATTCGCCACCACCATGATATGTGGGATGGCTCTAGTCCGTATGGTCTTGCCGGTCAGGACATTCCCATCACCAGCAGGATAATTAATTTAGCAGACCGTTTAGAGATCTTGATTCGGGACAAAATTTGCATTTTTGAGCAGCGGCCAGATCTTTTATCAGCAATTAGAGACTTGAGTGGCAGTTATTTTGACCCTAACTTAGTGAAGGCATTGCACGAATTTGCGCGGCAGGAGAGTTTTTGGCTGGATTTAACTAACCCCCATTATTATCAAAATTTTTTCCGGCAGATAGATGCATATGGCCGTATGGTATTCAATATTGACGATATTGTTAACATTGGTGAGATTTTCGCAACGATCATTGACCGGACCAGCCGGTTTACGGGTATGCACTCCCGGAGTGTAGCCATGGTATCGGCATTCCTGGCAAAGGCTAAAGGCTATAGTTCCGAGGAAGTTAAGTTGATGAAAATCGCTGGTTTGTTTCATGATTTAGGTAAATTATCGATACCCAATGAGTATCTGGAAAAACCGGGGAAGCTTACTGAGCGCGAGTTCGCCATAATCAAGCAGCACCCCTATTATACTTATCGAATACTTGAACAAATTGACGGGTTTTCTATAGTAGCCGAATGGGCTGCTTTTCACCACGAGACGTTGGATGGTTCGGGTTACCCTTTTCGTGTACCGGCAGAGTCATTGCGATTAGGTGCCAGGATGGTCAGTGTGGCCGATGTTTTTGTCGCCTTAAGTGAAAACCGACCTTATCGCGGGCCGCTTAGCGTATTGGAGATTGAAAAGATTATGCGCGGTATGATTGATAATCGCAAGCTTGATGGCCGTATTGTCGCCGACCTGTTTAGCGACGGAAGCGGCTTGGGAAGTCTGATCAACCAAATTAGGGAGATGAGCTGGTCGCCACCCAGTACAGAATAAAAACTGATTCTTACCCGGATCTTGACATTATTACAGGAGTAAGATAAAATAATAATGTTAATTTGCCGGTATAGCTCAGCTGGTAGAGCATCTCATTCGTAATGAGAGGGTCACAGGTTCGAATCCTGCTATCGGCTCCAGTAAAATTAAGGCCTTGAGGGTATCTCCCGCAAGGCCTTTTTACTTTTTGTCCCCAAATTGTCCCCGGAGGTGGGTAAAAAGTTGCACCTGAATTGATTACGACGCACCCTGGTTTTAGGGCAATGGCAATTAGTGCGTAGGGTCGCGAACAGCCTTTAGTGCTGTACTGCAAGCCGGCTGCCGCAGCTATGCAAGTTTCAGGTGGCTGGTATTTTTATAAGCATCATGGCCCTATCCGGCGTATAACTATAATAGAGACTCATAGCGATGAGGGATACAAAGTCTTGACCCGTTATACGGGCAAAGCTGGGAGGGTTACAATGATAAAAGGCATCGATGTATCTTACCATAATGGTGCAATCGACTGGCAGGGGGTAGCGGCTGCCGGGATTGAGTTTGCGATTGTTCGCAGTTCATATGGCCTGCAATCACAAGATAAGATGTTTACTCAAAACGCCGCCGGTGCAAAAGCGGCCGGCCTGAAAGTAGGGGCCTACCACTATTCTTATGCTCTGCGTGTTGAAGATGCTATTGAGGAAGCAGCCAACTGCCGGGAAGTTATTGGCAGTTGCGGTGTACTGTTGGAAATGCCGGTGTTTTTCGACATGGAGGACGCAGACGGATACAAAGAGCGTAATGGTTTTTCTTTTGACCCGGCGGAGATAACAGCCATATGTAAAGCATTTATTGATAATATTGGCCTTGACTGCGGCATTTACGCCTCCTATTGGTGGCTTGAGAATTACATTGACTGGCGTAGTATTGGTTGCGCCGTCTGGAATGCCCAATGGGGCCGGAATGACAGTATTAAAGGCTATATGTGGCAGTACACAGACTGTCTGGAGATCGGCGGCAAATACTTTGACGGAAATATCTGCTATATATAAAATAGTCCGTAGTTGGCAGAAAAAACTGCCACCTTGGCGGTAGCGGTCAGGAATGCCTTGCTAGCAGCTGAAATTGGTACCCAAATGCCTCAATTTCATCACGGGAGAGGATGATTCCCTCAGGGGGGCGGCTGTTAAGCTTAAACACCAGTGCCTGCTGGCCGGCTTGCTGGCGGAAGTTAATCCGATTCATAACTACATTTGTGCCTAAAAGGTCGGTAAGTATTTCTGCAGTTGCTTGGTGTCCTACTGCGGAAATAATACCGGGTGCGCCCTGAATCAGCTTTTTGGCTGCTTCTAAACTGATCGTATAACAGGAATATTCTCCGTCTGCAGTAATAATAGCACCGTTCAGGATCGCAATGGGATATCTGTTTTCCATTGTAATGGCCCCTTTGTCTTGTTAATTAATTATTTTATCTAATTATACCACACCTGTTAATAAGGTGCAGTCGTATATAGCACGCCAAACTTCCTGCCTGCCCGGTTATTAATTCTGTTTTGCAGTATTGTCAGCACCCTCGGTAAGTGAGTTAAGTTACTGTATTCAAGGTAAGCCATATGGTACCAGCAAAATAGTAAGTGCATATAATAAAGTAACATAATATCAAGGAGGTATGAAATGGGTAAGATAATTGAACTAATCCGCGCTGACGAATCAGGGGTATATGCATTGCCGGAAGGGTTGTCCTTTGACGCTGTGGATGTTATCTTGATTAATGGTAATCCTGTGGCTGAAGGCCGGTATGCTATTGTAGCTAATAATACGGCTGTAGATATTTTCGACGCACAAGATGATTCTGTTATAACAGTGATACTGGCATAAGAATAAGCGCCGTCCAGCGATGGGCGGCGCTTTAAGCGGGTAGGAGATCATCCATATCTAATTTAACGAGAACCAAGAAAATAATTTTTCCACAACTTCGGATCAGCAACAGCTATGATGACATTGGCCAGGCTGAAATAGAACCTGCAGCCAGAGCAGGGCGTTTATGGGATTTATAAACATCCGTCCGCTTTTTAGTTATATAACCCATAGTGATCTAAGAGCGACTTAAGCTTTTCTATTGGGACAGATTCACCACTTTCCTCATCATAGATACCTATTAGTGTCTTTAGAGAATGCAAAAATAAGCGTACGTTTTCCTCATCATTGTCCATGTAATTAAAATCCCCCTTCAGGCAAGATACTGCACATTAAGTTGTAATTTATTATTTATATTATATATATATTCAAAAATAATGGTTCAGTGAGTACACCTGCAAAATGTGGCACCGATAAAGTCAGCTATGATTAAGCCAAAATATTTTCAATATTGTGAAATAATTAGCTTTATGCGGAAGGCGGTGACAATTTTTAACATGGCTGACTTCCATACTCCCGTCTTTTTACTGTGCCATACTTTTCTAATAAAATTATAAAAATAGGCAGTTATAATTCAGATATAAATATATTAAAATTATAGAAAGGCACCGCTTTTCTATTTATATAAAATATCCCTATTATAAACAACTTGATGCCCGGGGCCGGAATGCTTCTGGGTAATTTTTTTGTAAGGACTGTCTTTCTGCCGGTTAGTAAAGCTGTGAGTTCAGACTGTAGTTTTTCCAGCGCGGAAAGCAGGAAACCCCGCCTAAAAACTGTTGTTTTAAGCGGGATTCCTGCTTGTTCGCATGTCGTTTTGCAATGGGCTAATGGATAGGATAAATATAGCTAGCAGTAATCGCAATCAGGGCAATTTTCGCGGTCTGAAATACCAAAGGAAGTTAATAGTGAAAGGTTAACTGTAACAAAGTTTAATTGGAAACATTCTTCCGAACCAGGGAGGACAACAGCAACATCTGTTAGGGTTGCCAAACAGTCGTCAATATCCATCAGTCGGCCACAGGTGAATTGAAAGCCACCCCATGTTCTAATATTTACACCGGCTTGCCCCTGGTAGAAACATAACTGGCTGATAAATGAACCTTTGCTGCGGTCTTCTTCAGTCATTTATTTCTCCTCCTCCCGCAATGTCGATATCGCCAAAGGGAAACGTATTTGCATTCACAGATTTAGCGACAATAGTACACAGGTCAATTAGGGTAAAGTCCTCCAAATAGGCTAAACCATTAGGGGGAATAACAACAACATTCTGTTGTCCTCCAGCGGGGGCTAACCTAGCAAAACGTCCGTCCTCAACACGCTGAAGCAGGCCATAATAAGTGGTGCCATCAGATAAGAATATAACCATATTGAGCCCGATTTCATTGCATAATTCATGAACCATGCTGCGAGTGCCGCTTATAGACGTAAACCCAAATCCATCCATAATAGTCCTCCTTAAATATTTTTGGGGTTATGATACATTCTATGATTAAGGCGCTGGATGTGTGTACATAAGAACGTACTATTAAATTATCCTCATGCCAGCAAAGAAAAACCTGCCTAAGTGAACCGTAGGCAGGTCTGGATACTTTATGCAGTTAAGTGTCGCTAATGCGTTTGTTTTGTTGCTTTATTCTTAGATTCTTGACTGCCTGTTTATCAATAAAAAACTGGGAACTTTTTGCTGCTGTCTTCATATTTTTATAGCTGGTCTTAGCAGAAATTTTACCCATGTATTCACCTCCGTGTGTATAGTATTCCCCGCACCTGGTTGCTAATAATCTATGCGCGTCCTATTCTCTCACTATTTCGGTAAAGTGAATTACAGTAACAGTATCGTCGATATGAATCTGTTTTTCGTATATTTCTTCAAAGGTGCGGATTAGTTCCTCCACAGTCGAGATAGCCGGGTTTTGATGAATCAGTTCCTGGGTCGTTAAATCGCATAATTTTTTCGTATGAGCCTTGTCGATCATTGCTTCATATAATTTCCTTTTGGGGCCGTATTTGTTGCCAAATGTAATCCAGACAATAGAATTTTGAGAATACATATCCCTTATATCCCCTAAACGAATAGTAGCGCTTTTTTGCCGGGCTATTAACAATTTTTCATTATGAGGCGATATAAAATTAAGTGCAAACATAAAACCCCTCCTCATTTTTCCGGTTTTAAACGATACCAATACTTACCCATTCTTTATCAGTGCCCAGAGTCCTGCCAACCGGGATTAAAAACAATTCTGCTAGTAATTTTGAAGTTTCATTCAAAAATAGCCCTTGCGTATTTATTTCGTTGCCTGAGTTGGCTATTGCCTGCTAACACCGGAAAACGAGGTTTATTCCACCTCAATCTACTAATATGACAGCTGGTGAAATTTACATAATATAAACAAAGGTTTATAATTAATTTGTTACACTTTTGTAGAAGGGAATATTACATGCTACGTCCTCTAAAAGTACCACTAAAACGCTACTGTTCCAGGCATTTTCAAAAAGATTTAATGGCGGGGCTTACGGTCGGTGTCATCTCGCTGCCGCTGGCAATGGCTTTTGCGATTGCTGCCGGGGTAAAGCCCGAATATGGGATCTACACAACAATTATTGCTGCCGTACTGGCTTCCCTGTTTGGCGGGAGCCGCTATCAGGTTACAGGGCCAACAGGCGCATTTATACCTATATTGCTTTCTATTGTACTGGTCCATGGGTACGAAAATCTATTGCTTGCCGGCCTGCTGGCAGGCATAATTTTAATTATTATGGGCCTGCTAAAAATGGGTACGCTCATAAAGTTTATCCCCCGGCCGGTTACTGTCGGGTTTACGGCCGGGATTGCGATTAATATTTTTACAGGCCAAATCGCAAATTTCCTTGGTTTGACAGGGATACAAGGCCATGAAGGCTTTATTGACAGCATACGGGAGATTCTGCTTCATCTTGACACACTTAATCCGTATAGTATCGTAACGGCGATTGTCTGCCTGGCTTTTATCTTACTAACCCCGCGCTTTCTGCCCAGAGTTCCTGGTTCGCTTGTTGGCTTATTAGCCTCAACGGCCCTGGCAACGCTTATGTATCCGGGGCAGGTAACTACGATTGCGACCGCCTTCGGGGGGATTCCGGGCGGGCTGCCGCATTTTGCGCTGCCTGCTATTACTGTTGATAGGCTGGAACAGCTTGCCCGGCCGGCCTTTACTATCGCAATGCTGGGGGCGATTGAATCCTTGCTTTCGGCTGTTGTGGCCGACGGCATGACCGGAACACGTCATAATAGCAACAGGGAGTTGATTGGGCAGGGGATTGCCAACATAGTAACACCACTGTTTGGCGGTATCCCGGCTACCGGCGCTATTGCCCGGACTGCCACCAATATTAAGAGCGGGGCAGTCACCCGCTATTCGGTTGTAATATCGGCCTTGTTCGTATTGGCGATCCTCCTTGTCCTGGCCCCTTACGCCGGGAATATTCCCCTGGCCAGCATGGCGCCGGTACTGATGCTGGTCGCTTATAATATGAGTGAACATCATGCTTTTTGGGCTATTTTAAAAACCAGGTCTAATAGTACCAGTGTGCTTGTAGTTACTTTTCTGCTTACGGTGCTGGCAAATCTGACAGTAGCCGTCGAGGTGGGACTATTGCTCGCTATGGTGATCTTTGTGAAAAGAATGAGCGATATTCTGGTTGTGACTAAAGTGCTGCCTAATCCGGAAAACCATTTAACTAAGGTAGCGGCCCAGTCACGGATGGATACCCATGATTGCCCTCAGATCAGCATTTTCAGTATTGAAGGCCCGCTTTTCTTCGGTGCAGCCCAGATGTTCTCCCAGAGCATTATGGATACTATTCAGTATAGTCCCAGCATTGTTATTCTTCGTCTTAGTAAGGTACCTTTTATCGATCTGACGGGTGAGGACCATCTGCGTACTATTGTGGAGAGCTTGCAAAAACGCGGGATCATGGTGCTGATTTCCGGTCTTAATGAGCAACCGGAAAAAATTTTGCAGATGACCGGACTTGCTGAAAGAATTGGCAAAGAGCGGTTTTTTGTGCATACGGAACACGCAATTACTTATGCTTTGCGGCATGCCGACACCAATTGCTGCCTGCGGTGCCGTGAACGGATTTTTGAAGGTTGCGATGTTAAAACTGAGGCTCGGGAAACTGAGGCTTCGGCTTAGCGGCCGCGGCTTGTTTTCCCGAATAAAAAGAAAGGGGGCTAAGGTATGTGCGGAATGAATTGGTACCGGGAACAAATGGCGTTGGCTGAGGACGATGTAAAACGGCTGAGCCAGTTGCTGGCGATGATGGAGGATCGGTATAAATTGTCCCAATTATCTCCCGCTGAGTTAGAAAAAGTCAATCCGGAAATTATTAGTGTTTATCAAGAAATTATTTCCCGGAAAAGTTTGCTGCTGAAAAAATCCCTGTAGGGCTGATGCCTGCAGGGATTTTTTACTAGTATTATTGTAAAGAATCCTCAAATCCTTCTTCCATGGCCTTGCGGTAAGATGCTTCATTGGCAGTTGCTGTAGAGCTTATCGAGGAATTGATTTCGGCGCGGGACAGACTGTTGTCACCGGCATTGTCACTAAACTTATCTGTTTCGTTTTCAGGTGCATCGTCGCTATAGCCGGTGGTGGCCAAAATTAATTCGGCATCGGTTACACTGGAAAACATGCCCGGAATAAGTTTTTTCATCCAATCCCTCCTTTGGTTAAAGCTTATTTATAGTTTCTCCAAAGTTTCAGTTTCAATGAAATACTGGCAGCAGGATATATAAGGATTGGCCGGGTACAATGATTTGTAAAATAATAATAGAGCGGCTCCAGCCGCTCTATTATTACAAAAGGGGGTTATTGGGAAGATTTGGTGTTGGTAAGAGATTCTTGTTTTTGAAGGGTATCGCTAGCAGCCGGAGCTTGCTGAGCTGTGGTCTTATCAGCGGCGGATTGGCCCTGCTTGGCACTTGTACCGCCTGGTAGATCCTTAAAGCCCATTCCACTCACCTCCAATTTCAGTATTCCCAATTTTGGATAAATATACCACCATTAAAATAAATTTTTAAAAAATAAAACAGGGTGGAGCAAGGTCCACCCTGATCTATATTATTTGCAATTTTTTTCCTGCTTTTTGTTTTCTTTGGCATCCGGGCAAATTTCTTTGCCGAACTCTACGTTAGCTTTGCTGCTTTGGCAGTTTTTATTACACAGCTCTTGTTTTTTAGACATAATATCACCTCCTCCTGTGAAAAATGGGGGGAGGGGTTTTTAGTCTTCAGTCATTTCGTGAATCATGAATTTGGCAGCCTGGTAAATAACTGCGCCGACAGCCACCGCTTTAAGCACCGAGGCTACATCCATATCCATGTCCATATCCATGCCGAGCATCGACCTGCGTTTCTTTTTGTGAAACATATTTACCACCTCCTCATTCGATAGTTTAACCAAGGGATAAACGCGCAACTCACAGTAAGAATTGGATGAAAAACCAATAAAAAAGCCGGAAATTTAAGAATATAAATGAATGGTACGATAACAAGGACAAGAGGCATTACTTAGATAAGGGGGCGGTTATATGATACCCAAAATTATAGCTGGGCAGCGTTCTGAATTAAATAACCGCAGCCAGCGTGATACCCACGACAGTGGCCTCAAGCAAGCACAATATGATGCTGGCTTTAAGGAAGTGTTTTCCCAGGAAATAGCAGGCGCAGGTAACGCAGGTGAAGCCAAAGCCCCTAATTTTATTTTCCTCCCTCATAACCGCACCTGATAAATATTGGTAGTTTTTACTGTTTATGAGTGAACTGGATTTATTTGGGACATGATATAAGTGTATCCCAATAATGTTTAGACAGAAGCTTAGCGATTCTCCTGCTATGGGGCTGACTCGCGTGATCATTCTGCCCGGCAACCTTTGTTGGATACTGAATAACTACAATTCAATTATAATGGTGATGCGCAGTATGAAAATTAAAACAGGCCTGGAAATTGTTAGAGCCCATCAAGAATATGTCGATAAAATTAATGAGCTGGATGCGGCAGTGCATCGGCTTGAGGAGTTTGGCTATACGAAAATAGTATTGAAGGAAGAGCTCATTAAATTAACAGGTGAGTTGCAGGCGTTGGAAAGTACACGTTTTCAGGCACTGGAACCGGTGATTATCACAACCTCATTGCTTGGCGGCCGTTAGTTGGAAATAAAAAATCCACCCAGTGTTGGCGTGGATTTTTTGTTTTAGTTACAGCTCATCGGCGCAGACTGTTTCCGTTCCCTCCACGCATTTGAATTCAGTACAATTTTCACCGCTGCTGATGTGGTCAAAGTATTCATTGGTGCCTTTTAGATTTTTCCCATTCCAAAAACTGTAAATGCTGGTATTTTCATTATTGGCCAACAATATCACCTCCTATTTAGGTTGTGCTGTTAGTTTAACCCGAAGCAGGCGGCAGCATAATAAAAGTTCTGCAAAAAATCGAGGTAGGGCTTACCTTTTGCTGGCATCTAAATTTAAGTAATAAGGCTCCGTATAATTGCAATATTTCAGAGTTGGTAATTTAGGTGAATTGACCAGGAATTGATCTCAGCTTCGCTCTGGGTGCTGTGCCTGGTTTTTGATACATTGATGGGCTGCGTGGCTGGCTTTTGCTTCAACAGGGAAAAAAGGGCAAAGAAGATAAATAATAGAGGGATTTTTGGCTGAAGCGAGAATACAGAGTAGTAATATTATGGAATGCTTCTCATCAGCAAAAAAAGCAATTTTTATAATACGGAGTGGTGATTTATGAAGGGAACGGTAGTTGGCACCTGGGTCAATACGGCCCGGAAAATCTGGGGTGATGCCTTAACCACTGACGCAATGAGGCATGTTGGCTGGCCGCCTGATAAAATGTTTATGCCGACAGAAGAGGTTGATGATGCTAAACCGAAAGCATTTGTTGCCTATCTAGCTGAGCGGACAGGTAAAAGCCAGGATGAAGTCTGGCTTGCTATCGGCAAGGATAATGTGCTGACATTTGCTGAGTCTTACCCGGCTTTTTTCCGGCAGGAGAGCCTGTATTCCTTCCTGCGATCCATGTATGATGTTCATGTAGTTATGGTAAAACGGATACCCGGTGCCAAGCCGCCAGAGCTTTTGATTACTCCGGTGTCAGAATATGAGGCGGTTTTGAGTTATCGTTCCCACCGGGGTATGTTTGGCTATATGAAAGGCCTACTGGCTGGAGCTGCTGATTATTTTAAAGAAGAGATCCAGACTGAGGTAATGGAGTCTGCTTCCGAGCAGCTCAAACTGGTTATTACCTTCCCCAAGCCGATCACCCATACTATTGTTTACCGGTTTAATAAATTGCTGGCTTTTGGCATGATTAAGAGTATTCCAGCTAAAATCGGGATCGTTGTTACTGTGTTTTCACTACTGGCAGATGGATTATTGGCGGCAGTAAATGTACCTGTACCATTATGGACAGCCCTTGTACACGGTGCGGTGGCCGGTGCGGCAGCCGCGCTGCTGCTTAAACCGTTCGCAGCAGTACGGGAGGCGATAGCCGGCATTCACGATCGAAAGTACTTTACGGAGCTTACACTGGAATCCAGTGATGAGTTTGAAGAAATCATGCAAATGCTGGCCCGCTATAAGCAACGGGTTAAGAGTGAGTTTATTGGCTTTAAAGGGATTACGGATGAAATGAACAAGTATGGCGATGACTTTAACTCTTTGGCCGGGCGGATGAAGGAAACCTCAGACGAAATATCAGGGGTAGTACATGATGTCGCTACTGCTGCTACTAATCAGGCTATGGAAACCGCAAGTGCTGTAGGTATTCTGAATGGCAATCTGGAAACACTGAGTACGGTGGTAACTGAACAAAGCCGGAATAAAGAGCAGTTAGAGGCAGCGGTAGAGGAAATAAATAAAGGTTTTGCAGAAGTGCAGGCTTCAACAGCCAAGTTAGAGCATAGCCTTGATAAGTTCTCCGAAGTAAAACGCTCCGCCGAGCACCTGCAGGCACAAGCAACAAAAATTAATGAAATTACCGGCATGGTGGCGGCCATTGCCGGACAAACAAACCTGCTGGCGCTTAATGCCGCCATTGAGGCGGCCCGGGCTGGCGAGCAGGGGCGCGGTTTTGCGGTTGTAGCTGAAGAAGTCCGGAAGTTGGCTGAACAGTCGCACCATCACTCTGAAAGCATCTCTAACGATTTAAAGGTGTTAATGAATATTATTGACCACGTTGTGCAAATGATTGAGGCGGAATTCGATATCCTTGCTTCTGAAAGCAGGCAGTTGAATGCTGTTGTGACAGGCAGTGCTGAAAACGTCGGCTATATTGATACTGTAGCGGTTAATATTGTTGATATGATCACGAAACTGGAACGGGAGATGACAGGGCTTAATCAGGTATATAGTAAGATTGAATCGCTGGCGGCTATTTCTGAAGAAAACTCAGCTGCCAGTGAGGAGGTCAGTGCCTCGGTGCATGTGTATAACGAAAAGCTGCAGGATATGATGGGGAAAATTACCGAGTTTAAGACTGTTATTCAGCACTTCAGCGAAGACCTCAACACTTACCGTACGTAAACCACAGCTGGCATCAGGCGGGGATAAAACCCCGCCTTACGTTTGTTTTGTTTATTACGCCCAGATTGTTGTTATAAAAATGTGTTTAAGTGGTTTAAGATGGAAAGAATAGAATGGAAATGTCACATTTATGTGATATTATTTTAGATGAAGTCCAATAATAAAGGTACTTTTGTCATTGTCAGTTTTTTATTGGACATTAATAAGCCATATATTGGAGGTATATAATGATTCGTGAACGTCGCAATAAAGCAAAACTTGAACTATATTACAATAAATTTATTAACGACGGTATTGTCGACCCTAACGTCCATCCCTGGATCGGGGAGTCCTGGCAGCGCAGCCAAGACCTGGGGGTGGGACGCGATGTATTCCATCTTACTATTAAGCTGTCAAGAGAGGAACTGAGCAAACGCCGTGAACGGTATACTACGGCCATTAACTTCCTGGATGGCTTATATGATGAGATTAAAGAGCATTTTACCAGCTATAACCTAAGTATGTTACTAATGGATCAGGACCTGTACGTCCTGAAAAATTATGCCATGCCATTTTATCAGAAAACTGCCGGTGAGCTTGAGGGGGCCCGCATGCAGGAAGAGGATATTGGCACATCGAGTATTGGTATTGCCTTCCGCAGCAAGGTTCCGTTTCTCATGTTTGGCCCTGAAATGTGGATTAAAGACTGCCAGAATGGCGACGCCTGCTCTGCCCCCATCATTGTAGATAATCAAGTGAAATTTGTTATTACAGTGGTTTCTATCCAGCAGGAGGAACTGCCGTATAGCGCAATGGTGGCCATGGTGCTCAGCATTAAGTATGCGATGGAACAGCATTTGGCCATGGTAGCCAGTTTAAATGCCAAGAATACTATTTTAGATGCGGTACCGCTTGCTGTATATCACATTTGGCCCGGTGGTGAGGTAGCATATGCCAATAAGCTTGGTAACAGCCGGCTGCTGGGCATTGTGCCACCCGGGACAGAAGATAAAAATGAAGGACCAAACCTGAGCGATGTTCTTTTAAACTACCGGCACACCCCCATTTATAAAGGGTTTTTGGGGGTTCCTTCCTATAATCGGGAGGTCACTTGGATAACCCCCCGCAAAACTTATGAGGATATCACTACTGTGGTGCCACTTGCCGGCGATGACGGTGAGGTAGAGAGCATTGTGGCAGTTTCCTTGCCTATTGAAGATTTGCGTACCCTGGTTGCCCATACGGCCGGTTACACGGCCCGCTACAGTTTGTCCAGCATGGTCGGCGACAGCCAGGTATTTACTACGATGAAGGATAAGGCCAGCCGTACGGCTAGAAATGACTATCACTTTTTACTGCAAGGTGAATCCGGGACCGGTAAGCAGCGGTTAGCGCACGGGATTCACCAGGCCAGTTCCCGGGCCGCCGGCCCTTTGATTGCTGTAAAATGCGGTGATATGCCGCCGGAAATCCTGGAAGTGGAATTATTCGGACGGGGCGGGAACGAGGCTGAGGGCCGTCCGGGCAAATTAGAATTGGCCAGCGGGGGCACTCTGTTTCTCGATGAGATTGAGAAGCTTTCTGCAGTTTTGCAGGACAAGCTGGCAGAGACCCTCAAAGAAGGAAGATTATCACGGTCCGGGGAAAGTGTGCAGCGGCCTATTGATGTCAGGGTTATCGCCGCTTGTGATACTGATCTTAAACGCTTGGTCGAAAAAGGCGTGTTTTTTGCGGGGTTATACGAACTTATTTCCCGGTCTGTCGTACGGGTTCCGCCATTAAGGATGCGGCGGGATGATGTACCTGGCTTGGCCGCACACATTATCGAGGAGCTGGCGGCTCTGCATGGATTGCCTGTCAAGCAGTTGGCGCCTGAGGTTGCCGAGGTGATTATGGGTTATGACTGGCCTGGCAATATAAAACAACTGCAGGGAGTAATCGAGCAGGCTTTTTTCCGGACAACAGGGGATACCATTTCCGCTAATGAGATTACCATGCCTGGCGAGCAGCGCTTAAGCAAAGCCTGGAAGGAAGATAAAGAAGCCTTTGTTGAAGCCTGGAAAGCTGCCGGGGGCAATATTAGCCGGCTGGCTAATATGCTTGATGTCAGCCGGGTTACACTGTATCGCTATTTAAAAAAGTACGGCTTGGATAAGGAATAAGGAGGAGCACGTTTGCGACTGAGAAAGAAACCCTGGGTTGCCGAGGCGTTAACCGCATTCCCGGATATCGTTTTGCAAACTCCCGGTGAAAGACTTAAGGGTAACTGGGCGGCCTTGTTTGGCAATTCTTTGCCGCTCCATGCCGAACTGGGGACCGGCAGAGGCAATTTTATTACCGGCATGGCCGAGCGGTATCAGAATATAATTAATTTTATTGGTATTGAGGCGCAAAGGGATGTCTTATATGATGCTGCCCGCAAGACCCGGGAAAAAGAATTAGAGAATGTACGTCTCCTGGTGTTTAATGTGAATGATCTGCTGACTGTTTTTGCACCAGGAGAAATTGACCGGCTGTATATTAATTTCTGCGACCCCTGGCCCAAAAACCGTCACGCCAAACGCCGCCTCACCCATGCCGGTTTTTTGGAAAAATACCGTATTGTCTTAAAGCCCGGCGGACAGGTATGGTTTAAAACCGATAACAGGCCGCTGTTCGATTTTTCCTTGGAGCAGTTTAGCCAGTTTGGGGTTGCACTTGATCAAATAACCTATGATCTTCATAATAGTGGTTTTGCCGAAAATATTATGACCGAGTACGAAGCCCGGTTCAGCTTGCTCGGGCTGCCTATTTGCCGCTGTATCGCTACTTTTAAGGACTGATACAGACACTAACTGAACACATTACAGCCATACGCGGCATACAATACACTAAAATCCGTTTTGTTGGGAGTGTGTTGCTATGCCGCGTCGCTCGTCTGGTACAGGCAATGTTCAGCCAGTGCCGCCACTTGATATTGAAGAAGTCAAGTTTTGGCTGCATATCATGGAAGATCATGCTCTGTTCATAAAGACCGGTCTGCCCTTTGATAAGCCCGATTTGATTGAAGAAGCCAGTAGTTTTGAACGGGAGTTTAAGGCTTTGCGTGGGCGGGCTGAAAAACCGCAGATCGAGAAAAAATTTGCTGAGCTTATTACCGACACTATGGCGTCGCTTAAAGAATTTATTAAGTATAAAACCCTTTTGCTTGGCTTATCACTGACCAATAAGCTGGGCAGCGCGTTACCGCCACTCTTTTTTGACCATATAATTCGCGAAGCCGAATATTTTATGGCTCTGTTAGAGAAGATTCGGGCTGGTAAGAAATTAGCTGTTGTCAGAGCGCTTGAAGCTGATTTCTGGCTGAGAATTATGGCTGAACATACAAAATTTATCGGCAGCAGGCTGGACCCGTCGGAGATTAGCCTGCTTGAGGTTGTCCGGGGCTATCAAACCGAATTTGACGACTTGACAATGCAGGGCTGGAACTATGTGAGCTTTTTTGAGCATAAGTCTGCTGAATTGCCTGCGTTCAATCGCTTCCTGCAAGATAGCCGTTCGGCAACTATTCGCCTACGGGACTTTGAGCAGGCAACTTATGACATGATTGTTACTAATAGGCTGCTTAGTACCATTCCGGCAGTTTTAGCCGACCATGTCCGCCGCGAAACCGATCATTTCCTCCTGATACTGGCTATGATGGATAAAGGCGTAATCAAAATAGAAAAAGAGTGTCCTGATGTGAAATATAAGAATCATACCAAATTTGGCAGCCTTGTTGAAGAAGAGGCAAGTGATACTGGCGCAAGCAACGAAGGAGCCGGTTGTCCAAAAGTTAATGAGTTTGTAGAACGGGATCATGCTGCTGAAGAAGAAGGTACTATCGATGATATTGAACTGGATTATTCACCTGAAAATGAGCGTGAGCATATTGCCGCCGCTGGAAAATCGATCGAGGAAAAGGTGAGTCTGGCCGCAGATGTCAGTAGTGAAACGAAAGCTAAACACCAGATTAAAACCGAATTTTTGCCGGATTTAGAGCTAGAGAAGCAGAGTAAAGCCAATGATTTGCCGAAAACGGACAAAAGCAGTAAAAAAGGCAAGTATAAATGGGGAGAGAACTGGCCGCGCCAGTTAGGAAAACTAAAGATATAACACACTGAAAATAACCCCTCCCGGTCTATGGGAGGGGTTTAGCCTATATGTAGCGAAATATTAGGGGAGGACAGCAATACTTGACATAAGTTGCCGCTGCGTATTTGTCACTGCCAACAGCTGTCCGCTGGCTAAATCGATCAGGCTTAGATCAGCAAATAAGTTGCTGGTACCAATTGCCTGGTCAGTGTCAGGGAGCAGGTACAAACGGGACAAAGATCTCCCGATAGCTAGACGGTCAATAATCCGGGCGGTGCTCAGGTCAATAACAAAAATTGACGCTCCGTCTTCGTTGACAATATATGCAGTCTGATTATCGGCTGCCACGGCGGCATGGCAGGGATAGGCTGCGAGACTGCTGGGGCAGCCGGGGCACTGAATAGTCACTACCAACGGTGTGCGGCGTTTTTTACTTAAGTTAAACAAAGCCACACCTTCACCGGTAAAAGCTGTGTTGGTAAATGGTACAATCAGGTAGCTGCCGGCTAAAATAACATTTGTTGGAATGCCGGCAATGTCATGTTGCCAGGTGATATTGCCCGCGGTGTCCAGTTCCATAATCGTGCCGCCGGCATGATGTTCCCAGGCAGCATAGATTTTCTCAGCATCAGCTGCCAAGCCCACGCAGCTTGCCTTAACCGCCGGTGCTCCGAGGGCCTGACTGGACATAGCTGTCAGATCAAAGCGGTGCAGTGTACCGCAGGCTTCGGCAAGGTAGGCAGAGGTTTGTCTGGGTTCAGCTAAGATAAACTGGGCCGGGTAAGGGATTGTCATTGGCAGGCTATAGAGTGTCCGGCTGATCAAGTTAACTGCCAATATTTCGTTTTTTCCGCTGGTATTGGCACAGGGCAGGTAAGCTTTTGTATAATCGGCAGTTACAGTAAGTTCAGTGGGACTTAATTCAGGGGAAAAGGCCAGTTCAGCCAGGATTTCCCCGCTGGGGCCATCCACGAAAATTACGGAGTGGGTACTAGCATCAACAGCCAGCAGCTTATATGGTGTTACCCCATGCGATCACCTCATTTTATCCGTGTTTTATGAATTCTTACAGTTCCCGTCTTGTTAGCAGGAGACTTAAGCGGATGCAACCTCATTCAGCGGAGTCTTACTATATAATATGGAGTAATGGCTGTTTGGTTAACGTGTTTTTGAAGGGAGTGCCTGTAGGTGCGAGAAAAAAAGATTCGAAGGTTTCCCAAACTATGGGTTAGTCCGGCTGAAGCGATATTCTTTATTGCCGGGATATTATTCCTGGTTGGCACGGTGAATGTGTTTAGCGCCAGCTTTGTGCTGGGGGGACAGTTATTTCAGGACGGCTACTTTTTTGTTACCCGGCATTTGCTGTCTTTTGGCATCGGTTTTGTGGCTATGATTATAGTCGCCGTAATTGACTACCGCAAACTAAACCGTGGCTGGCTGATTGTAGCGATACTTGCGGCCATTGGCTTACTGCTGGCTGTTCATTTTGGCGGGGAGTATGCCAACGGTGCCAGACGCTGGCTTAAGCTTGGCAGTTTTCAGTTTCAGCCTTCCGAGATAGCCAAGCTTACAACCATCGTCATTACTGCCGCTTATCTGGGGGCTCGGCTTGACCGGGGATTACCGGTATCCCTGTACTCCTGGCCGCTAGGTGTTACATTGGTTATGGGCGTGCTGGTGCTTAAACAGCCTGATATGGGTACTGCTGCCGTGATTGTCGGCTTGGGCCTGGTATTGTATGTCTTGGCAGGTATCTCCCGGCAGGAACTTACTTTCTTAGGCCTTGCAGCTGCTACCATGACTATTTATCTAGTATATGCGGCAGCTTACCGGGCCGAGCGGATTTTGGCCTGGATTGACCCCTGGGCCTATCAGCAGACATCTGGCTATCAGACCGTACAATCACTCCTGGCGATTGGCTCCGGCGGTTTGTTTGGTTCGGGGCTGGGAATGGGTGCAAGCAAATTTCACTACTTGCCGGAAGCTCATACCGACTTTGCTTTTGCCGTATTGTGCCAGGAAATGGGCTTTATCGGGGCGGGCCTGGTTTTAATGCTGTTCGGCGCTATTGCCTGGTATGGATTACAGATTGCCCGGCGTGCTCCTGACGGCTATGGTTTTATGCTGGCAGCCGGTGTGACAACCCTGCTGGTAGGACAGGCAGTAGGCAATATTGCCATGGTATCCGGTATTTTCCCGGTCACTGGCGTACCGCTTCCCTTTATCAGCTTCGGCGGAACTTCCCTGATTATCAACTGTGCGGCAGTTGGTCTATTAATTAGTATCGGCCGGCAGTCAAATGCCAAAGCCATTAGTCCGGGGCAGACCCCGGCTGCTCCTGTCCGTTCCAAACTAAAACTGGTAAAAAAAGATAGACATCCGAACGGTGCCTAAATATTGTTTAAAGGCCTACCTTTACGGTAATAATTACTAATGAAATGATTTTTCTATTCATTAATTTAGTAATTGAAATTGTCTGATGAGATCTAGCGGCTTGCAGGAATGAGCTGCTGCTTGCAACAGGCGTTTCAGCAAAGGGGGCCTTTTCTTATGATTTGGCTAATCCGGGCAGGTGCATATCTTTTCAGCGGTTTGACCGTGTGGCAGTTTATTCAGGGGGCTGGTGGACCGGAGACGGCCGGCATTCATCAACAATTGACCCTTGATCAGCAGCACGGCATGGTATTGGGAGTGTGCGCCGGTTTTAGCGCGTATACCGGCTTAGATGTTACGCTTATCCGTCTGGCCTGGGCATTGTCTGTTCTGTACCGTGGGGCCGGTATTGTTTTGTACATTCTGGCATTTCTAATAATGCCTGTTTCCTAGTGGTCCGTTTACACTAATCATAATTACTTCACGGGCCTTTTTCCGCAATACTTCGGTGTCGTCGGCTTAGATATGTCCGCTATGCGCGCCGCCTCCGCCTCGGCTTGCGAAAAAATTCCCGTGAATTATTTTATGCTTTCAATGTAGGCGGGCCACGAGTGACTTGACCACATTATCTTTTTAGTTTGATGACGGCCAAAATGGCCAATGGCGGCGTTAGCCCCTCCTAGCAGACCCCTTCCAGTATGCGTCGTCGGTGCTTCCTTGCCCTTGGCCATTTTGTCTCGCCCTAAAACTAAATTATAACATGGTCAAGTCACTAGTGACTTGACCACATCATAATCGTAAAAATCCGGCAGGTTTGGGCCTGCCGGATTTTTTTGTGGCAATAAGGTGACGTTTTTTGTTAGCTTCACATAAAATACAATAGGTTATTTGAGAGGAGGCTTTCCTTGTGAGAAAAAAGACCCGGAATGAAGTCGATGAAGAACGTACACAGAGCAAAGGTATGAAAATGCAGGATGAACTTCAGGACATGGACGATATGTGTGAGATCGATGATCTGGATGACGATATAGATCATGACATGGATATGTGTGATGTGGAAGACCGTGAATGCGCATCAGACATGGATGTTGATCTGCCTGACTGTATTATGCTGGCTCACTCGTATGTTCCCTGGCAGTATTATGAAAGAGCGTTTAGCCCCTCTGAAGCGCTTGTCAAGGGCACGCTGTTTCCCGAGCTTTGGGGTGCCTACCCTATACCCAAATAGATTAAACCTGGAGGTGTAAAACAAGTGAACTGTGATAAACAGCGGGCAATGCTCAGAAAAGTTCAGGAGATGGAGTTTGTAGCTGTTGAACTTAATCTTTATCTTGACACCCATCCCTGTGACAGTGATGCAATTAATGATTTTAACTGTGCAGTGGAAATGCTGCAAAAATACAAGGAAAGATATGAGGCTGAATTTGGGCCGCTCCTTAATTTTGGTTTTGGCGGCTTATCGGAGGAGCCCTGGCAATGGGTCCAGGGACCATGGCCCTGGGAACTATAATTATGTGATAGGGGAGCAGTGGATATGTGGATATATGAAAAGAAACTCGAACATCCTGTACGCGTCACCTGCCCGGATGTAAAATTTGCCAAAATGGTTATTACTCAGTATGGGGGACCTGACGGTGAGCTGAGTGCCTCACTGCGTTATTTAAACCAGCGTTATAGCATGCCGACTGATAAGGCTAAAGCCTTATTAACCGATATTGGCACCGAAGAATTAGCGCATATGGAAATGATTGCTGCATTAGTATACAAACTTGTCGATGGCGCAACCTGCGAAGACTTTAAGGCAGCTGGCTGGGAAGGTCAATATGTTCAGCATGATCATGGTTTATTTTGGACAGATGCCAATGGTGTGCCTTGGACCGCAAAATATATTGCTTGTTTGGGAGACCCAATAACAGACCTTACAGAGGACATGGCAGCAGAACAAAAAGCTCGCACTACCTATGAGCATCTGATTGCCTGTACGGATGACCCCTGTGTCAAAGATACTCTGCGGTTTTTGTGGCAGCGGGAAGTCGTTCATTTCCAGCGGTTTGGCGAGACCTTAAATGATGTGCAGGAATGGATGTGCAAGAGCAAACATTTGTGGAGCGGACATAAATGTGGTTGTGAATGAATGATACAACCTATGTAACATAAAATAAATAGTAACCCTCTGCAATTTGCAGAGGGTTATGTTATGAGTGTCTGGTAGGGGAGCCGGATGGTGGTTTTTATTACCTGCCGATGCTATTTATGATCTGGGCAGTACTGTTTTCGCCCAAGTACTGCTGGAACCGGATTTGAGATACAGAATTTTACTCAAAAAATATTTTTATAGTACTTTTGCAGGATTTTACTGATATGATGCAAAATATAAAGGGAAAATGAATATTATCAGGCAAACCTTCTAAAAGGAAGGGACGCAAAGCCATGGGTCTAAAGATTGATAATATCTATGATTGCCAGGTTGCACCTAACGTGTAATCCGGCAATTTTTTAATTTATAGATGAAACTAACTTTACTGGGGGTGTTGGTGATAGCTGGTACCGAAAGTAACTTGAATAGCATAGACATGAGTGAAGAAGAATTACAGGAATTATTGGAGGAATTACCCCAAATTATTAAAGAGTTAGAAGCGTTTAAAGCAGAGAACTCATAGTTTTTCGGTTATTTCCATTACCATAATTATAATAAATAAGGCTGCGCTACCGCAGCCCTAATTTTATTTAGCGGGGTGATTTCATCTTTGCGAATATAGCCCCACCGTCAATCACAATCGTACAGAGTAAGAAAAATCCACAGATCACCTTGAGTATAAATTTCAGACTGTCTAACAGTAGGTACCAAGCGTGCCATTCTTTTATAAAAGGAGTAATAAAAATTAGAATTAATAAGATTACCAACGATATAAGAAATAATTGAGTGGCAGGATAATCTTTTAACATAATCGTATCCCCCTTTATATTATTTCTATTTTCATTATATTCTTGCTATTTATTTTTGTCTATCATTTGCTAACTTTAATTCGTAAGATGCTCTATAATTCATTCTAAGTTAATTCTAAAATTTGGCGGTTATCATATATATAAACCCAGAACGGTGATCGTTCTGTTACCATAGAGCTGTTCTCTTTGCTCTCCGTCTTCCCAACCGGGTAGACGGTTTTTTGATTTAAAGGAATTAGCGACTTAAAAGAGAAGATAAATCCGAAGTATTATTAATATCCGGTGCAGGGAAATTTATTATCATACAGTTTTAGAAAGGAATGGTCAACCTGAAGCTGATTTTTAACAAAGAAAATGAGGTGGATATTGTTGGGTTAACCCCCGCCTCTACTGTGCAGGACTTTTTTGATGCAATTGATGAGTTCTTGACAGAAAATCCATTGCCTTGCAATACCTGCAAACAGCATTGTTGTAAAGGCAGATTTAAAATCAATATGGATAGTATCAGCGCTAAGAAACTGGCCAAAGGGAAGGTTGAACGCATAGTTCCCAAATTGTTTGTTGATATCGGGAACAATAAACTGGAAGTATTCCTGGTTGCAGGCCATAAGAAATGCCGGCATTTAGACGGCCTGGCAAGATGCCTTGTTTACAAAGATCGGCCAGCAAGTTGTCGGACTTATATCTGTCATCCCCGCAGTTTAGGTTATAAAATTCTTGATTCGGCAATTGTTGCAGAAATGCATCATGCCATGCGGGCTGAATATCTGATTACAGTTATAAAAGATCCGGCGACACCGCCGGCAGCTATTGAACCGGCAAAAGCCTTACTCCAGGAAGTCATTAGTGCCAGTGTGGTGTACAACTGTAGCAGCTATAATGAGATCCTGATTAAAGACTGTGTAAGATCCGATTATGCCCATTCCAATACATCACCGGAAGAGGTTCATTATTTCCATAAAATGATCGCTAGTGCCGAAGTTTAAACACCCAGCCATGCGTTATAAAGCGTTTTAAATAGTGAAAAATTAGTTTTGGAGGGCTTAAAAGCCCTCCAAACGGCAAAAACCTACTGCCAGGGATAGGATACTTTTTCGAAGTACGTGACAGCTAAGAAACAAATACCGATTACAATTAATACGGCAATAGCTATTGTTGTCATAGTGTCCGCCTCCTGTTCTTGGACTGAAGTTGTACTATCCCTGGTATAGTATGTGTGGGAACAGCTGCTTTATGAGCGGTGGACAGTAGGGGATTTAAAATAGGATCAATAACTACTGAAATAACGCCGTCCGGAGTGAACGGCGCTTACAGAGAAAGATATTGAACTGTCCGGCACAAAGGCTGGCAACTTATCCGGCATTTGATAGCCCGGTTATGGTTCCGTTCTATTTACCAACTTGGCAATGGGGTTAACATCGGGAGTGGTATTATATTGGGCAGTTGGCTGCTGGGTGTGTGTTTCTTTTACCGTTTCAGACTCCCTAAGGGATAGGGGTTCAGGATTGTTTGGGCCATACCCGGCTGATATATTTGCGTCCAGTTTCTGTTCTTCAACCGTTTTTTTCATATTAATCACCTCAGAGCTAGTGTTCCCGGGTAAATTTTTTTTACCCTTACGGCAATGACAATTATCGTTATAAATAAATATAAAAGCCGGCGGAATTTCCGCTGGCTTTTTGATTTACGGTTACCCAGAGGGACCGATTTGTGGCTTCGTGGAAATAACAGGGTCAGTGATTACGGCCTCGCGCGCCGAACTCTCAATGATTTGTTAGTCATACACGAATTTTTGTTTAGCATACTGGCAATATGGGAATAGTATGAAGGAACGAAAAAATGTGAGGTGATTAACAGCTTGATTCGATTCCGCAATCATCCAATCGTAATTTTTACAGCATTGCTAACGATTTATACGATTTGTAATTCAATTTCTGCTATTTTTAAGTAAGAACGGCTACAAACTGTTAGCAATAGCTGCTGGTTGTCCCTCGCTGGAGCAAGGAATAAAAAATGAGGGCTGCCGCACTAATTGAAGTCCTAAATACAACAAAAATGGCTTCTGGCGCTTTCATTAACTGCCAGGAGCCATTTTTGTTGTCAAATCAGGTTTGCAAAGAGCAAGAAACAACTCGATTGTATAAAAAACGGGAATGTATATCCTGGATCCTGGCTATCCCCCGGACATAGGTGCAATGACCACACATGCTGGTTAGCAGGAAGTTATAAGCTGCGTTTTAAGCTTCTGTGGTCGTATCCGGTTCAAGGGTTGTTTCACTGACCACAACCTCTTCCTGTACAGTGCCATGGTCCCGATTATTGCTTAAAATGGCCAGTAAATCAATTATTTGCTTATTCTGGGCAATAATAATTTCTTGATTTTTTGTAATCTCCTGTAACGGATATAGTGCCTGCTGGATTTTTTCTACAATATATTTAATAATTTTATCGTAGGAAGCCAACATAATACCCCCCTTATATTTATTGATATATTATATTAGCTTACATGGTGAAAGGTGAGTACCCCGGAGGGGCGGGGGACACCGTAGCAATATAAACAATTAAGGGAAATGCAGGAAAAATGGACCTACGCCTGGGCGTAGGTCCATTTTCCTGTACAGAGAACGGAACGCTGTCAATAAGGTTGTTGCTAGTCTTCTTCCGAATTTTGGGTAGGCTTAGTATGCTTATGTTGGTAATCGTCAGCAGTTTTAGGCGTTTGTTGAGTTGATTGCGCTCCTTTGGATTTAGCCCGCTGACGGCTGCGAAACTGATCGAGAGTTCTCCCGCCCATTGCATAACCCCCTTAATCACATTATCAAAATTTTAAATACCCTGATATATAAATGTGTAATTTAGCTGTGGATTATTCAAAAATTTGTGCTGATACGGTGGCCGGCCATATTTTAATTTGCTGTCTATGCGCATAACTGCCAACCTAGTAGCGTGACAACCCCTAATCCTGTGGATACTGACGGGATATTTTCCGTAAGCCTGCGTTGTCGTCAATCGGCATACGTCCGGTATGCCTCATTCCTCCGCCTTGTCTTACAAAAAATCTCCGCGCCATTATCCTACAGTTTTAAGGTTGTCACGCTACTAGTGTCTTGACCACACTATCTTGTTAGTTTGCTGACGGCCAAAATGACAAATGGCGGCGTCAACCCCTCCTAGTAACCCCTTCCCGTATGCCTCGTCGGTGCTTCCTTGCCCTTTGCCATTTTGTTTCGCCCTAAAACTAAATATAACATGGTCAATGTACTAGTACCTTGACAAAGTCAAATATTAGGTTAGACAGCGCATCTTTTCCCGCACTGCTTCGTTGTCGTCACCTTACAGATTGCCGATCTGCGCGGCTCCTCCGCCTTGCATTGCGAAAAAATCTACGCTGTCTAACCTAATATCTAACTTTGCCAAGGTACTAGGGACCGGATGATACGGAATTTTCTTCTAGCTGCAGGTGTAACCCTGTTGTCTGACAGGAGTTTGTCTGTCTGCAGCAGAATCTTAAAGTGTTTCCCTGTTTTTTTAAGCAGGAAGCAGACTACGGTGAAGGAGAATTACGATGAAGCTTGGTGAATTGGTCAGGAATCCGAAAGGGGCGCGTTTGACGGGAATATACCGTGTTTCGCGGTTTGAGCTTAAAACAGCAAAAAATGGCAAGACCTATGGTGATTGTTTCATTAGCGACCATAGCTTTGATGTGCCGGCTAAGTTTTGGGACATATCGGGCGAGTATTCACAAATTTTACAGCAGAACCTTGTATTGCATATTGAAGCTACCCTTGATCACTTCAAAGATGCTCCGCAGCTGATTATTGACAGTGTTGCCATACCCTCGCGCCAGGAAATTGATGCGGCGCTAAACGCACTGGGGATCATGGCTTCTCAGGATATTGGCCAGTTATATGAAACCCTGAAGGCTGCTATTGCCGGTGTGGAGTGTCCCGCTTTAAGGCAAGTGCTTGAATATATATTTATTGCTGATACAGAGTTTGCCGAGAAGTTTAAGCGTCATCCCGGTGCAGTCAAGAACCACCATGCCTGTATTGGCGGGCTGCTTCAGCATACGGTGGAGATTGCAACCACTGCCCTGGATTATTGTGCTCGTTACCCCAGGGTTAATAAGGATATTTTATTGGCTGCAGCTCTAATTCACGATATTGGCAAGGTACGAGAGATTGAGGTGGATGCTTTAGGGCTGCCGGTCGGTTTCACAAAAGAGGGCAAACTCCTGCGTCATATCTATCTGGGAATGGAAATAGTCGACCAGGTGTGCCGGCGATTTAATCTGGAGGCAGAGCTTTGTTTAATCCTTAAACATTGTATCTATTCCCATCATGGGCAGGCCGAGTGGGGAAGCCCGGTGGAACCGATGATCCTGGAAGCGGAAATCCTGCATTATCTGGATAATTTAAGTGCGAAAACTGAACAATTTATCCGGGAGGAGGATAAGGCACTACCAGGCGGTTTTAACCGGAGCACTACCTTAAGGCGGGAGATATATCGATTAAGCCAGGAAAGGGCGGGAGAATAAGCAGAAAAGTTGTATTTATACGTAAATGGCGGTAAAATATATAATAGGCAATTAATCAGTATGGTGGTGTTATATTGACAACCCAAAATATTTATCAGCAGGCTGTTCATGATATGTATACGGCAATTGCCGGTGCAACTGACATAAAAACTATAAAAGCGCAGTACAATGCTGTGATTGAAGGCCGGACAGAAACCCATGCAGCCGATGTTTATTGGGAGTTTACCGATGGTGATATTACCTATAAAATACTTATTCAGGCTAAAGAGCAGGTAAATCTGGGCGAGTTGTTCTCCTTCTTGCGGGTTATCAGAGATATACCGGGACAGGTTATGGGTGTTATTGTGACTCAGCCGGTATACAAGAAGGATGTTAAAGATATGGCAGCAAACGCCGGTATTATTCTGTATGAGCTTTTGGCGCCGCTGACTGCCGATGTTTGGGAGCCTGTTACCAGTAATGTCCGGATTAACGTGGATACGGTCTGGGTTAAAGCCGCAAAAGAACAGGCCGGCTTAGGTGACGAAATGATTCAAATGAATGCAAATCCCAAATATGCCTTTTTATATGATGAGAACGGCAACTGTGTGGATTCCGTGCAGGGTGTGTTTGATTATTATGGCAAAAACAGAAATAGTGCCGCTGACAGGCAGGAAACAATTGTTCATTCTTTTGCCGGGCCGGTTTTTTTGCAAACTAATCATGAACTGGTGCCTTTTATCAAATTGGATAATATTACTTTTGATTTACAATTTTTTAATGCCAACCAAATGCCGGGTGAAGAAATGCTGCGACAGGTTTTGGAAAAGACATTGAAGTATTTTGGCCATTAAACCCAAAGAAGTCCTGACGATAGTATCGCCCGGACTTCTTTTTCTAATCCTGTCGAACCGCTATAATTGACAGGCAAAAAATTAAGGCTTTGCCGGCGCCCTATAAAGGACCGGCATAAGCCGATTTTTCTAATTAAATTTATGTTTACCAAACGGGATATCAATAATCCGGGTGATTTTGTCAGAAAGCTGAATAGTAAAAAGAAAATCTTGCTTTTGTAAGTGCAGATTATCATTATCATCAGGCCGTAATTCAATTGATTTTAGTGGTGAATGCTCACTCAGATTGATGGCAAGGGTCCGGTCAGATTTTAAAATCATATAATTATCAAGGTTAATCAATTCTCTGATTGGTTTTGGCGGTGGGGTGCGAATGGATTCTGACCAGATAATCGGCGCTATTTCCGCTGCTGCGCTCTGTGTCAGTAAAAGGATAATGCCAAAACATAGCAGGCCGGTTTTCATATGTATTTCCTCCTCTCGTTAATCATAAGTTTAGCATAAGTGAGGAATAAATTCAAAGAGCAGTTACCCCTGGTTGATTCGCCGGCAGTCTTGATGTATAATTTTTAAATAGAACATGCGTTCTAAAAAGGCTAGTGCGAGGTGCGCAATGCAACGCTGGATTATTCATGTCGATATGGATGCTTTTTATGCGGCTGTTGAGCAGCGGGATAATCCCGAACTGCGTAACCGCCCTGTTATTATCGGTGGTACCGGGACGCGGGGGGTAGTAGCCACCGCTTCCTATGAGGCCCGTAAGTTTGGTATTCGGTCAGCTATGCCGGCCACTGAGGCAAAACGGCGCTGTCCTCACGGTGCTTTTTTAGCACCTGATCATAAAAAATATAATCAGGTTTCGCAGCAAATCATAAAAATATTTACTGCTTTCTCCCCGCTGGTTGAGCCGCTATCACTAGATGAAGCATTCCTTGATGTTACTGGTATGGACGGTTTGTTTGGCAGTCCGGTCGATATCGCCATAAAAATTAAAGAACGTATCAAATCTGAGCTTGGCCTTACGGCTTCTGCCGGCGTAGCTCCTAATAAATTTCTGGCCAAGCTGGCATCAGATATGAGGAAACCGGACGGCTTGATGGTTATCCGCCCTGAACAGGTGCTGCAGGTATTAGCCGGTATTCCGGTGACGCGATTATGGGGTGTGGGCCAGTCTACCGCTCAGCTGCTTGACCAACTGGGACTTAAAACTATTGGTCAGGTTGCCCGGTTTGATCCGGAAAAGTTAGCTAAGCATTGCGGCCAGGTGGGATATATTATTCATCAGCTTGCTAACGGCCAGGATGAGCGGCCGGTAGTTGTGGACCGGCAACCTAAATCAATCGGTAAAGAAAATACCTTCGCCATAGACATCCAGGACAGGGAAGAGCTTAAAGCGCAGTTGTGGATGCTGGTCGAGATGGTCGGCTGGCGGCTTAGGCGGCAGGGGCTAAGCGGGCGTACTGTTACTGTTAAAGTGCGATTTGCCTCGTTCCGGACAATTACCCGCAGCAAGACTTTGGTAGTGGCAGCTAATCTTGACGAAACTATTTTTCATATTGCCCAAGAGGCACTTGCCAATATTACGCTGAATGAAGGCGTGCGGCTGCTGGGTGTAACCGTAAGCGGGCTGGTCACGGCGAGTGGGCAAATGTCATTATTTGATCAGGGGAATGAAAAAATACTGGCTGTTGCCCAAGCGGTTGATGGTTTAAAAGCACGGTTTGGCGAAGGGGCAGTGACAAGGGGCGGGTCATTCCTTGGGCGTCAGCCCTAGTAGCTTGTCCGCCTTAATCCAGTGAAGCTATTAGTGTTTTAGCGGTGGGGACGGTGGGCCAGCTTGTGAATCAGAATATCAGCAATCTGGTTGGCGTTTAAGCCGGTAATATTCAACATGACAGTGGCTGGGTGATCAGATGTGGTATAATGGTAATTACCAATGCTGATATCCGCAGGGTCGGGCCCGGCGGTAAAAAAGCCGTCTGTATCCGGCCGGTAGCCGGTATACAGATAGGCGTCGGCACTCTGGCCGGCAGTCAGCTTGGTGCTGTCCACAATCCGAAAGCCGTAGGTGGCAAGCGCTTTGACCAATTTGGGATTATGGCTGGCCATAATGATTGTTTTTGTCATGATAAGCACCCTTTCTACACATGATAGCTTTAATATGGTTGGGTGCTTTGATAAATATGTAGGAGGGATCTATAGTGATTAACCGGAAGCGGATGTTAACCGAATTTTTTGAGTTAGTGCAAATTAGATGTTCAACCCGGGCAGAACGTCAGGTGGCAGATATAATTAAACAGAAACTGGCTGACCTGCATCTGGAAGTGGCGGAAGATGATACCGGCAGCAAGATCGGCGGTAACTGCGGCAATGTATTGGGGTATCTGCCAGGTACTGTGGCCGGTGCTCCCTGTCTGTTGTTTACCGCCCACATGGACTGTGTTGAGCCCTGCGACAATATTAAACCAAGATTGACTGACGGGATTGTTACCTCAGCCGGGGATACGATTCTGGGGGCCGATGACAAGTCCGGCGTAGTGGCCATATTGGAAGCTCTGCGAATGGTAAAAGAACAGAACCTTGCCCATGGCGGCATTCAGGTGATCTTTACCGTTGCCGAGGAAGGCGGGCTTAACGGTTCCAAAAATATCGATCCGGCTTTATTAAAAGCTGATTTTGGCTATGCGCTGGATTCCAGCGGATCACCTGGTGAAATTATTAATATGGCTCCAGGACAGAATAAAATCGATATTACTGTATATGGTAAAAAGGCTCATGCCGGTGTTGCCCCGGAGGAGGGGCTTAATGCCATCGTCCTGGCCGGCAAAGCAGTGGCGACTGCCAAAGACGGCCGTATTGATTTTGAGACCACAGCCAATATTGGCTGTATCCAAGGCGGCACAGCGACTAATATTGTGCCGGATATAGTGCAAATCAAAGCCGAGGCCCGCAGCCGCAGCGCTGAAAAGCTGGCAGCCCAGACCGAGCATATACGCCGGGTCTTTGAAGAAACCGTACAAGCCTCAGGCGGGCGCTGCGAGGTTAAAATTAGCAAAGAGTATGATGCGTATGTGTTGCCTGAGTCGGCGCCGGTTGTGCTGCTAGCCCGCCGGGCGGCCGAAGACCTCGGTCTGAAACCAGTCATCAAAGCTACCGGCGGCGGCAGTGACGCCAATTATTTCAACAGTTATGGCGTGCCAACGGCAGTACTTGGTACAGGCATGTCCAAAGTACACACCACTGATGAATTTATTAAAGAAGACGATCTTTACAATATAGGAAATTATGCTTTAGCGATCATAAAAGCCGCTGGCCAAAGCAAGGTCTGAGTGATATAAAAAAAGCAAAGAGGGATTGCTACTCAAGCAGCAGCAGTCCCTCTTTATTATCCAGCAGAATTTGAAAATAATCGATGCTCTTAGTTAGGAACCTTAAGGCACGGCGGTTGCGGCCGCCGTTCTAAAGAATCCTTTTTCTTCTGAGCAACCGGCATAACCCGTACATGAAGCGGGGATACAACCCGGCCGCAGCCAGCAGGCTGTCCCGGATCGTGCGTTCTGCCGGCGCGTCGGTTTTGGGGTCGGACAGGTACATTGCCAGCAGGCCGTTAACTACCGTGAGGCCAAAGGCCGGTTCCGGCAGCAGCTCTACCTGACGGCGGGCTTGTTTGCTAAAATAAATCAGCCGTTCCAGCGTTTCCTGATGACCGGAATAATAAGCAACGAAGTTAAGATCGCCACTCAAACGGTCTTCGTCTCCGTCAATAAAATAATCCAGGAGGATATGTAAGCCGTTAATCCAGGGAAAGTAAGCGGAGGCAATCTGATCGGCCTGTTTTTTTGTGAGCTCTGGATTATAAGCGGCGGCACATAACATAAACATACCTAAGGTTGAGCCGGTAGCGGCAGCAAATTCCCAGGTGTTGATTCCCTGGTATTTTGGCAGATGGCAATGGATCCAGTCCAGCATTTTTTTTTCCCTTATGGCCAGGTCAAGGTGTTTGTAGGTTTGAAGCTCACTATAAAGTACCGCCTGCCGGAGCAGTTCGGTTTTGACTAGATGATAGGCCGGAAGTTTCAAAATTTCATCACGGCAGGTGTTGACCAGCTTTGTTAAATAGCCGCCGTCATCTTTAAACGGGTAGTTGCTATAATAGTCATTAAGCGGTGCGGCGGGATCAAGCGCGTCAGTTATTGCCAGATGGAGCTGGCGAAAGGCGGCTTCATCGGCAAAACCGGCACGGTCACATAAATTGTCAAGATAATCGCTGATGGTCTGCAGCGCTACGATCAGGCGCACAAAATCGCGGGTAGGCACGCCTTTATACAGGCTGTAAACACTGCCGCCCTGACAGTGAAATTTTTTTGATCGAATACTGGCCAAGGCTTGGTCGGCTAATTCCCGCATGCCGTTTTCCTCGGCATACCGCTGCCAGACGGAAAGTTCCTGTTCAACCAGCGGGAATACCTTGTGTATAAACCTGGGTAGAAGTGTAAGGCCTGAGGCTGGGTAAAAGAAGTCTGCAGGCATCGCGTTTTCCTCCTAGAAAAATCGCATCGATACTTTTATTTTATCTTTATCTTGCTCTTTTGGCAAATAGAAAGAAGTATACACCACATGAGACTAGGAATGGTGGTGCTTAGCTGATGGTTAACTCTAGTCCCATTTCTTTTTTAAACCATTTCCGGTGTTGATCTACGGCTTGCCGCTCGATTGTTACCGGTTCAGCAGTTAATAGGCGCAGGTGAGCCTGGCTATAGGAATACGAGGGAATAATATCATGCACCAGTCCCAACTGGGTTGTTTCCAAACTTTCCGCTAAACCCACTATGAGTGCCAGCTTGCGGGCTGTCTGCCAGTCATGCTGGTCAAGGAATTCACTATATAGTTTATTGCGGACATATTTGGCTGAAGGGCCATTATGCCAGCCAGCCACCACTGCCACCAGCATTTGTTCGCGATGGGTCAGGCCAAAGAGGCGGGCGTTTTCGGCAAGGTAAGCACTGTGGCGCGCATGATCATAGTAGTTGATGGTAATGCCGATATCATGCAATAAGGCCGCAACCCGCAATAACTTTCTATCCCGGCTGCCTAATCGCAAAATAGGCTGCCAACTGTCAAACATCGTTTCCGCCAGCTTGGCCACATGATATGCATGGGCTTCATTGCCTTTGTAGAATAATAGCATGTTATGGGTTGAGTGCATCAGGATGTCCGGAATAATCTCAGACTGTTGTTGTTTGGATAAGTAGTAATTAAGAAACATTCCTTCCCGTACACCGCAGCCACTAATAATAATATTAGTCGCCTGGGACAGGTCAATCAGTGATTTGACGATGGTTGTTCCGGCGATAATAATATCAGCCCGTTCCGTACTAAGGCCAGGGAATTTACGGCGCTGAGTCAGAGTGGTCTTCGTAAGCGTCCGCCACAACTCATCGAACGCCATCGCTCCCAGCCTGTAGTTGTGGACTTTGGGAAACGGGTAGTTCTTGCGCTTCTGGTCCATCTTGGCAATGTTGCGGGCCGTGCCGCCGACACCAACAACCGGAAGCCCCAGCTGCCGAAGCCAGGGCAAGCGTTCCATCCTGGCGACGATATGCCCGCGCATTGCGTTTAACTGCAAATCGCTTATCTTATCCTGGCAGCCAAACTTTTCAGTAAGATTAACAGCACCAAAGGGCAGGCTAAAAACCTCGACCGGTTGCCGGTTTCTTACCAGTGTTATCTCGGTGCTGCCGCCGCCTAAATCAAAAAGCAGCGCACTGTCAACATCAATAGTATTAATGATACCTGTGAAGCCTAAATGGGCTTCCTCTTCCCCGCTGATAACCTGCAGCGGGATGCCGGTATGCTGCTGTACCAGATCAATGAACTCGCCGCCGTTTTTTGCTATTCGAACAGCAGCTGTTGCTACAGCGAGGATTTTATCGACTTTTACTAATTCGCACATGTGGGCAAAAATCTTAAGCGTACCAATAGCCCGCCACATGGAATCACGGGCTAATAATCCGGTTTCGGCCAGGCCTTCACTCAGACGTACGGTTTCTTTTTGATTGTATACGAGATTGTAAGCGCCATTGTGGTAGATGTGCATAACAATCAGGCGGGCTGAATTCGAACCCAGGTCGATGATTGCTACCCGTTCTGTCAAAATAGTTCAGCTCCTAACACGTTTGGACTAACCGTTTAGTTATAACATAGTTATTGCTATTATTGATAAAATCCTGCTAATTTAGACTGCAAAACCGGCTGATTTCAAAAATTGTTTGCAGAGGATAATATTATTAATTTACTGTTAATTTAGTATTAAGTACCAAAAATGATAGGATTTTTGGTTGTTAATGTCGAATTAGAGCATATTATATAAAATCAAGAACTATATAGGGGGGCAGGCAATGGCCAGACATGCTCCGGATCGATTCGCTGCCATTCATGTTGGCTCAGAGCAGATCGGTGTTCAGATAGTCGAATATACCACACTTGATGATGTTCGCATCGTTGAACAGAGCTATCGCCAGGTAATGTTAAGCGAGGAAACCTTTAAAACCGGGCGTGTGAGCTTTGGCTCCGTCAGTGAGATTTGTGAACTGTTAAAGGGCTATCGTCGATTACTTAATGAATATGGGGTGCGTGATTATCGTTTGGTGGCTACCACTGCTATTCGTGAAGCGCAAAACCAACCCTACATTATTGACCAGATAAAGGTTAAGAGTGGCTTTACTGTGGAAGTTGTTGACATGCCGCAGGAAATTTTTTATAAATATGTTTCCCTTGTTAAGACTGTAAACGAAAGAGGCTTGCTGAATCAAGAGGATGGTATGCTGTTTGTCGACATTTCTTCTGGTGGGCTTGGTTTTACACTATATAAAGAAGGCCGCCTTACCTATCAGCAGAATATTCATATCGGCGCGCTGAGGATTAAAGAAAGCTTTGATAAAAGCCAGCGTGATTCAGTGCATTTCCACGCAGCCTTGTCCCAGTATATAAGCAGTACGATTGAGCCGGTAGAGAAGGAAATGAGCCAGCATAATATTAAACGGCTGATATTATCAGGCCCTGAGACCAGGCTGTTGTTAAAAATGCTGGGAAAAGAGCAAGGGCGGGTTACCTTTGTCAGTCTGTCCGAATTTAACGATCTCTATAAGCAGGTTAGCTCACTTAACCTGCCGCAAATTATTAAGAATTTTGGCCTTTCCGAAAATAAAGCCGAGATTGTGTTGCCAACAATTGTCCTTTACCGAAAGATTATCTCACTCACTAACCCGGAAGAAATCGCAATTCCGAGCGATCAGTTTATTGATGGCGTTATTATTAAACATATTGCTGAAAAGACCGACCATAAACATAAGCAGCTGATTGAAGACCAACTGATCAGTTTATGCTGGGAAATCGGCAAAAAATATTATTATGATCCTAATCATGCCGCCGCTGTCGAAAAGTGGTCGTTACTCCTGTTTGATAAACTGGCCCGTGTGCATGGCCTAGGCGAACGCCACAGGCGTCTCTTAAAAGTAGCCGCTATTCTTCACGATATTGGGAAACACGTTAATTTAAGACGTCATTACTTCTATTCGTACCGTTTGATTATTTCTTCAGATATTATGGGTTTTTCAGAGGCTGAGAGACATATAATGGCCAATATAGCATTTTATCATTCCAAAGGCACTCCCTCAGATTCTGATACTAACTTTGCCAGTTTAACACCAGGACAAAAAGTTACTGTTTCCAAGCTTTCAGCCATTATACGGCTTGCTGATGCCATTGATCGCAGCCATCGGCAAAAAGTCAGCAAAGCTGAGGTTGTGCTGCGTGGCGATGAAATGACTATAACCGTAGTCAGCAGTGAGGATATGTCGCTGGAAAGGTGGACTTTTGCCGAGAAGGCTGATTTTTTTGAAGATGTTTTTGGCATAAAAGCAATACTAATTAGAAGGGCGGGGTAATGATTATGTCAAATGCCAAAGACTGTGATAGCCATGACAATCCCGAATTCTTCTTTAACCGGGAATTAAGTTGGATTAAGTTTAACCGGCGTGTGCTGGGCGAGGCCGATGTCAAACATAAGCCACTGCTGGAGCGCCTTAAGTTTATTGCCATTACCAGTTCAAATTTAGATGAGTTCTTTATGATTCGGGTGGCGGGACTTAAACATCAATTTGAGGGTGGTGTCAATAAGACCGATGCCGCCGGCCTGACGGTCAGGCAGCAACTGGCAGGCATCGCTGAAGATACCCATGAATTAGTTAAGTTAAAATACAGGTATTTAAAAAATATCCTACAGGAACTGGAAGCCGCTGACATTCATTTTGCCGATATCAACAGCCTTGATGACCGGGGACTTGAATGGGTTGAAAATTACTTTGACAATACTATTTTCCCAGTCATAACCCCTATGGCCGTGGACGCTGGCCATCCCTTTCCTTTTTTGGCCAACCGCAGCCTTAACCTGGCTGTATTTTTGGGCCGTGAACGGGGCGAGACCCATGCTGCCGTCATTCAGGTTCCCGGCGTGCTGCCCCGTATCATTGAAGTCCCTTCCGAAGGCAGTAGACGGCAGTTTGTATTTTTGGAAGAGATTATTAAGCATAATTGTGCACACCTCTTCCATGGTTACACTATTAGAGATATCGTCCCATTCCGGATAACCAGGAATGCCGACCTCTCCATTGATGAGGAAGACGCGGAAGATCTTCTGGCCGAGGTTGAAAAATCGCTGCGGCAGCGCAAACGGGGCCAGGCAGTGAGGCTGGAGGTGGGCAAGACCAATAATAAACAACTAAAAGAATTACTAGTGCATACACTCAATATTGAAGAGCAGGATGTCTATGAAATTTCAGGGCCACTTGATGTTACCTGTTTTTTCAGGTTTTGTGAGACCCCGGGACTTGAGCACCTTCGCTACAGCCCGATGGTTCCCCAGCTGGCGCAGGATTTGATTGGCTGCAATAATTTATTTGAAGCTCTCCGCGAACGGGATATTCTGTTGCACCATCCCTATGAATCTTTTGAACCGGTAGTGGAATTTGTCCGCCAGTCGGCCTGGGACCCTAAGGTTTTGGCGATTAAACAGACCTTATATCGGGTAGGCGGCAACTCGCCCATCGTAAAATCATTGGCTCAGGCGGCGGAAAATGGCAAGCAGGTTACCGTGCTTGTCGAGTTAAAGGCCCGGTTTGATGAAGAAAACAATATTCTCTGGGCTAAACGTCTGGAGGAAGCGGGCTGTCATGTCATTTATGGCCTGGTAGGGCTGAAAACCCATGCCAAAATGATATTGGTGGTCAGGCAGGAGCAAGACGGAATTAAACGTTATGTTCATATGGGGACAGGCAACTATAATGACGCTACTGCCAAACTCTACACTGACATGGGTTTGTTTACCGCTAATGATCAATTTGGGGCTGATGCTTCTGCGTTTTTTAACGTATTGTCAGGCTACTCTGACCCGCCGGTATGGAATAAGATAGTTGTGGCCCCCCTGGGCCTGCGGGAAAAAATTAAGGAACTGGTCGACCGGGAGATTGAATTTGCTAAAAGTGGCAGGGGTGGGCGGATTATTGCCAAAATGAACTCGCTTGTGGATAAAGATATTGTCCTCAAACTGTACGAGGCCTCTTGCCAGGGAGTCAAGATTGACCTGATTATACGGGGAATTTGTGTTCTTAGGCCTGGTGTGCCTGGCGTAAGTGAGCATATAACGGTTCGTAGTATTGTCGGGCGTTATCTGGAGCATCATCGCATCTTTTATTTTGGCAATGGCGGGGATGAGCGAATGTTTTTATCGAGCGCCGACTGGATGCCACGGAATCTTAACGAGCGGGTAGAGCTGTTTTTCCCGATCGAGGACCTGAACCACATTGAAAGAATCAAAGCTATTCTGGAAATTTCCCTCGCCGATAACCAAAAGGCGTACATTATGAAAAAAGATGGTACCTACCGACGGGTTGACAAGCGAGGAAAAATGGTAAATAGCCAGCTGGAGTTTTATGCTGAGGCCCAAGCGGCTGTACAGGTGCAAAACATTACAATCGAGCAGCGCCTTAAACCATTATATAAGCGGGCTGAGTAATCAATAATAAGTCAAGGCAGGAGTTTATCTCCTGCCAGTGTAATATAATATTATCAAAGTATGTGTTTACTGGAAAAGAGGCGATAGTTATGCAAAAGAATTTTAAAGTGGCTGTCCAGCATAATAATAAGTGCGGATATATTGAATATGACGAGGGGAGTAAGTCTGTCAAAGTGGTATTTGACGATGCTGCCACCAGACAGATCATTGAAACCTATCTGGCGGCAGAACATATAATCCGGGTAGCTGGCGAAGGCCTTATGGATTTTAAGGATGTCACGATTCGTCCTGCCGAGAGTGCCGAGCACCTTAAAACAGCCCTTACCCGAATCTGGGAAAAAACCGGTGTTCATGTTGATTGGAGCCGGCCGGTAGCGTGATGAAAATCACGCTATTTCGTTTTATCCGGCAAATAACGAACTTATCCACAAATTTATCCCCAAAACACGTGGAAATGTGGATAACCATGTGATTGACTGTGGGAAAAATCTGTGGAGCAGGAGATAAATAGTGACGCTATAAGGATTGGGATTGTGGATAAGTAGGATAATAGGTATGTGGATAATACACAGGGGACTTTTTTGTACAAGCTTGACTTTAACTAAGCGAGTATGGTAAAATGCTTTTGGTCAATATAACATGACTCCGTAGCTCAGCTGGATAGAGCGTTTGACTACGAATCAAAAGGTCGCAGGTTCGAATCCTGCCGGGGTCGCCATAGATATTTCAGGGGTTTACGGGCATTTTCGTAAAGCCTTTTTTTCGTTTTCAGAGCAGTTTTACAACAACCGTATAACAACGCGGCGGCAACTGCATTTTCTAAACGGTCAAAGATGTGCAGTTGCGTCGAAAGGATGGCGGTCACGAAAAAATGATGCTGAAAATTGTGTACGGCCCGCCGCCGGCGGATGCGGAACGGATTGAGGCTTTTAATCTGGACTGGGAGAGCTGCATTCGGGAAGAACAGACGGAAGAGACAACGGCATTACCGGAGAAAAAGCGGCGGAAGGGCGTTGCATTGGGCGGCATTACTCACCATACTGAATATCGTGCTTGAAGTTTTGCCCGATGCTATGAATAAGGAGCAGCCGGAGAGACTAGGCCGCCCGAAATTGGCCTTAGTGTGCGGATTTTAAGAGGTAATATTAGCAAAGACAGCGTGTCAAGCGGCACGCTGTCTTTCGTTACGAAAACTGATTGCCAGGTTGTAATTGGCCTTAGAATTATAGTTTTCTGGGGAAAATAGTTTCGAACTGGTCTTGCTTGTCGTACATGTTATACCAGACATCGGCAATGGTATCCGGGTCGCCTTCCTGGCCTGGCTGGATCATTACGCCAATGGCGAGATGCCCCACATAAATACCTTTAGGTGCTACTTCATGATGAAGGTTGGTCAAGTAATTTCTTAATCCTGATATGGCAATTCCTACGTTGGCCAGCCTGGGTAAGGGCTGAACCGATGAAATTCCCGTTGTAAACAGCAAAGCGCCCGTTTTCTTTTCCAGCATAGCGGGTAACACCTGCTGAATAGCGGTCAGTCCGGCAAGGACCTCAAATTCGAATTCGTGCAGGGCGCTTGCCGGCGTCACTTCCAGCGTAGTTTGATACCGGTCCATGGGAATGGCGGGGCTGAATTCCAAAATGTCAATAAAACCATAGGCTTTCTTAATGGCGGTGAACGCGCTTACCAAACTGTCCCGGTCCATCACATCGGCGGCAAATCCTTTGGCCTCAATGTGAAATTCCGTTTTCAATTGAGTGGCCATGGTATCAAGCCTTTGTTGGTTGCGGGCGATCAGGGCGATGCGAAATCCGTTTTGGCCAAATTTTTTAGCAATGGAAAAGCCCAAGCCCGGACCAGCTCCAATCAGTGCCAATGTTTTCATAAGTCGTTCCTCCTTAAGTGTTTAATCCCAACGCACTGCATTTCGTTGGTAAGGCGGGTAAAATTTCGGACACTGCAAGGCAACGGGTATTGTTAAAGCAACAGTTGTCTATTATAATAAGCAATACCTAGGCATTTATGCAACCAACAATAAGTCCTGTCTGTTGGTTAAGCAACACAGGCGGTAAATCTGTTGCGAAAGTTTTTCGTTAAGCCAAAGCCGGTGAAAAAGAGGGGAGCGCAATTTATGGCATTACGGCCCAACGATAACGACCCACGGGTCATTCGTACGCGGAAACTTTTACAGGACGCTTTGGCTTCCTTACTGAGGGAAAAAGATTTTACGGCGATTACGGTTCACGACATTGCGGCAAGAGCCACGGTGAACCGGGCCACACTTTATGCCCATTTTGATGACAAATACGCTTTGGTGGAGGCCGTGCTCACAGACACTTTTAGGACTTTAGTTTCCCAGCGGCTTTCCTTTCCGGCGGAGTTGACACGGGAAACACTGCGGCAGTTGATTTTGTCTGTCTGTGATTTGCATGAAAGCCTCTGCGCGCAATGTAAGCGCGGCTACCAGTTCAATGTTCCGGTAGTCGAAGACAAGATAAAACTGCAATTGCAGCAAATCATTACGGACTGTTTGGCCAGACAGGGCGTATTGCCTGACAGGTCCAGGCAGGAAGGATTAGCGGTTACTATGACCAGTTGGGCGATTTACGGTGCCGTGTATCGCTGGATTACGGAAGGGCGGCCGACTACAGCCGATAAGCTGGCGGAAGCTATTTTGCCATTTATTATGGCTGGTATGCGAACAACGATGGGAGAAGAAGGATTTTAGCGTAGCGAGCGCGTTGATTAGTCGGCATGGACGATACGGTTAATACGAAATAACTTCAATATCGCCTTAACACCCGCGCCCGGACTGGCAGGGACGGCGGCTGGCCGCGGCAGGGAAAACAAAAAAAGCCGCCCTCATCCAGTGACGGCGGCACGCATAGCCGGGAAAATTTTCTTTCTCAGTTTTGGCAAAATATGCTATACTGACGGTACAGGCTGCTCGGGGGACGGTTAGCCCCTTCCTTTTCAGGAAGGGGGTGGTATGATGACGACTTACGAAGCATTGACATTTGCGATTGCATTTGCCACGCTTGTGGTATTAGTCACAACCAAAAAGAAATAGCCGCCCCTGCTCAGATGGCGACTATTTCTTAAATAACGTCAACTAGGGCTAACCGTTTTCCGGTTAGACAGCCTGTGGGGGCTGGCGTGTGTCGAGCACGTCAGTCCTTTTCTTATATTATACCCAGCGGTACAAAAATATGCAAGCATTCGGGAAAAAATCCCCGTTGGCCGGTCCAGTTTACTTGCAATTCGGTGCAGATGCGCTATAATGGAACTAGGTGGAAATTAAAAAGCCGCCGCGGCCCGAAAGTGCAGGAACACTTTCAGGCACGCGCAAGGTGCCGAAGACACCTACACGTAACAGCAAGCTGTCCACGGCGACAGTTCTATTATACAATGCCCGCCGCTTGAATACAAGCGCGGCCCAGCGTATGACAGGAGCTGCCGGCAGGGCGGGTGCTGCTTGTGTGCGACTTGACGCAGCAGACGATGGAGCCTATTCCTCTACTCTTACTGTCAACGGAGAGGCAGGCGTCTTACATACGATGGGAACGCCTCTCTGGTGCAGCCGGTTGGCGACGGCTGCCGAGTACGGGAATGGAGCACACGACGAAGCCAAGCGCATGTGTAGGGATAAAAAACCCTTGCATGCGCTTTTTAATTTCCCCCATCACCGCCATGTTGCCGGCACTCGGGCCCCTGTTGGCCGGGGGCCCGGTCCGGCGCTGGCTGGCACAGGGGGAATATAGCATGTCTACAGTGCAAAAGAGTACCCGCATTCTTACCGTCTACTATACCCGGCAAAACGGCGCAACCTGGCCCTTAATCCGCTTGCAGGGCAGATGGTTGTAGGAGCTTGGCTTTTTACCCGGCGCTACAATCGAAGTGCAAGAAAACGAGGGCAGCCTGTTCAGCAAGGCCCGCCCCTTGCCGGAGCCATGCCCGCCGGGGAACGGTAGGCGGTAACGATGCTGACGGTTGAGCAGGTCTGGAAGAAGCTGCAAAGCAGCAGGGTGCTATGCGGCCGGCTGGTGACCAGCCGGGACGGTTCGGAATGGATACGGGTAGAGCTGACGCGGGCTGCCTTGAAATACTACCAGGCACGGGTGACCTGTTACGGCTTCATTCGGGATTAGGGTTTCGCCGTTGGCGCGGCAGGGTTTTGCCTGCAGGCAGCCGGCGTTAAACCCGCCCCGCCGCTGGTTGTGGAACGGTCATCCAGTTTTTGCAGGGAGGCTGCCGGTGATGCCGGCAGCTTTTTTGCGGCCGCAGCCTGGCGACAATAAAAAAGCCCCCACAGCATTGTGAGGGTGTGACAGACCAGGTTGATGTTTGCTGCAGGAGGACAGATTTGCAGGATACAACTGACTGACGCGGCCCGGCGCAGCCGGGGGCTGTCCTCCGGCTTGCCCTTCCTCAATCAGAAGACGCTGTAGAGCGGCGGTGTAAGCTTGTTCAATTATAAGGATTTGGAAGGGGTTATACTTTACGAATGTAATAAAATAAATTTTGCTAAAAGGCTTGATCCCGTTAGTGCGCAGTGTGGTATAATTATAATCACCGTATAGGGCGGGGGCAGTTTATACTTTTTATTAAGTATTGAAGTCAGCCATAGATAACATGGTTAAAACTGGATTAGTAAGCCTATACACACTATCAGTGTGCATAGGCTTTTTCTATTTATAATAGATTTAGCAATAGCCGGGAGGAAGAAAATGATAAGCGCAATCGTGACGGCTTTTATTTCCTTTGTAAGTACGAACATTGATGATATTTTTGTGCTGATGGTGTTTTTCTCACAAGTAGGCGCTCAAATGAAAAAACATCATATTATTATCGGTCAATATCTTGGCATAATCATACTTCTGCTTATAAGCGTTTTAGGTTCAATGGGCTTGAACTTAGTCCCTCAGCAGTATACAGGATTGCTGGGAATAGTGCCCATAATGCTGGGAATTAAAGTATGGCTGGAATTTAGGCAAGAGAAAAAAGCTGATGCTGGGTCAGCAAGGGCGATTATGGCGGAAACAGAAGCAGAAACAAGAGAAACCTATAAGGATAGCCTCCTACATGTACATGGCGCCAATACCGGACCTGAAGCGCCAGCGCCCGAACAATCCAAAATAAAGGCTGTATTAAGCCGGGTAATTAATCCGGCGATCCTACATGTTGCTTTAGTTACGATTGCCAATGGCGCCGATAATATAGGTATTTATGTTCCACTATTTACAAGACTAAATATACTTGAACTTATGGTAACCATTATTGTCTTCTTAGTGTTAATTGCTGTATGGTGTTTTATCGGGGAGCAAATAACAAGTTTTCCTGGAATAAAAGGCGCCATTCAAAAATACAAAAATATAATTGTGCCTGTTGTCTTTATTGGGATAGGTATATTTATTCTAATTGAAAGTGATGTATTTATGTTTTTAACGGCGACTCCATGGGAATAGCTGCCCTGGTAGCAAACCGGAGAACAGGGCGATAAGTCTGGCGTTGCTGCTGGCTTCGCATCACTCCAGATTATAAATCGCGGGCGAACTAATAAAGCAATCTGCGGGTCCTATTATTGACAAGCATAAACTAAAAACATTATAATGTAAATGATAATCAATTTCATCTGTGAGATAAAATTGAAATGCTTAACGCATTGCTCCGTTAGTGTAAATGTGACCCGATTTTTGTGGTTATTATTAGGTCAGCCTGAGTATGATTAGGCCGGCTGCTGCTGCTGTTAAAAGGAGGAATGCAGATTGAAAGCTGATATAGATGAAATAGCCGAATATTTTTCCCAGATACCGCTTGAAATCCATGATGCCCATAGAAGTGTAATCGAACCAGGGAGAAAGCTGATGGGTACATATACCGCACAGGCCTGTGGGCTTGTTTTTCCTCTGCGCGGCAGGGCGAGGATGGCTTTTGATGGTGTAACCTATGAGATGGAGCCTGGCAAGGTTTTTCATGCAGGTCCCAGTATGGCACTGGATAAAGAGGTCGTGGGGGACGGGGAATGGGAATTCATTCTAGTGCACTATAGAATTGCTGACAGCGACAGGGACCTGTTTCCTTACTCATCCGCTCACTATGAACTGGAACCGGGGTATAATCCCCGCGTGAGCGATTTATTGCAAAAATTTCACCGCAGCAGTATGGTGCCGGGAAGTTTACAGGCCCTGCGGGCAAAAACATTATTTTTTACGATTATTGATGAGGTGCTGACTTGTTACGGCAACCGGCGGAATGAAAGCAACCGGGAGCTGGTGGAGCAGGCGATGGAGTATATGGACGCCCATTTTATGGAGCCGCTGACAATGCCCGGCCTGGCTGCGCAGTATGGCTTGAACAGTAAACAGCTCGCCTATCTGTTTCAGAAACATGCCGGCATAAGCCCGAATGAGTATCTGATTGAACAGCGGATCAGCCGCGCGCGGCAATTACTGTCCAGCACAGGCTGTTCAGTGGCAAAAGTTTCTGCTTATGTAGGTTACGCTGATCCCTATTACTTCAGTAAGATTTTTAAAAAGCGCACCGGTGTTTGCCCTAGTACATTACAAAGGTGTCTGCAAAAAAATACTGGATGAATTGGGAATAGATTAGTTATTCCTGATTTTTTTTTTGCAAGCAATGAAAGGGAATGTGGCGAAGCTTGAGGTGAAGTTGTGAGTCGAGTATGGCTTCTTATTTTGTTACCTGTAATTATTGCGGGAATATTGGCAGGGGGTGGCAAGCAGACGAATAAGGAGTTTGGCGCTAAGCCGGCCGGCAATATGGAGCAACTGGGGAACGAGGCGTCTTTCCCACGTATCTATATAGATGCCAAAGGGCACGAGGTTTTTATTGAAAAACAGCCGGAGCGGATTGCTATTATGTTTTTTCATCTGGTAGATCGATGTTTTTGTCTACTGTCCTCAAAGCTTTAGGCCGCATTCTGCGTCCGCAGAGCGGTTCGGTTTACTTGAACGGTCAGGATATTAGATTCCTTTCAACCAAGGCAGTGGCCCGTAAAATGGCAATTTTGCCCCAGTGCCCGCTGGCGCCCGGCGGGCTGACTGTAAGAGAGCTGGTGGCTTATGGGCGTTTTCCTCACCAACGGGGTTTTGGCACCCAGTCCAGTGAGGATCGCCGGACCATTGCCTGGTCGCTGGCTGTGACAGGCTTGGAGGCTTTAGCGGAGCGATTTGTGGATACTCTTTCCGGCGGGCAGCGTCAGCGGGTTTGGATCGCCATGGCGCTGGCGCAACAAACGGCGCTTATCCTGCTGGATGAACCTACGACATACCTTGACTTGTCCCATCAACTGGAAATACTGGAGCTGCTGGCCGAACTGAACAAAAGCCAGGGCTGCACAATTGTGATGGTTTTGCATGATCTTAATCTTGCGGCCCGTTTTGCTGATTATATGATTGCTATAAGGGACGGAGCCGTGCTTTGTCACGGGGCACCGGCAGAAGTCATGGTGCCCGCGGTATTGCGGGATGTTTTCCAGATTGACGCCCAGGTTATCAATGAGGCCCGGACCGGCCGTCCTGTCTGCATTGCTTATGATTTAATCAAGCCGTTGTCGTAGATAGCCGCTGCAAAGGAGGTTTGATGCTACGCGCCGCTTTTCCGTTTATACTCACCTCGCGCGGGGACAAACAAAGAGCCAGGGGAACTTTATTTCCCCTGGCTCTTTGTTTGTCCCCGCGTTTTTAGTTATGGAGGCGAAAGGATACGGGCAGCGTTGTAGTGCAGGCTACTGTCCGGCCGCTGCTGCGGTCTTTGGCCGGGATAAACCGCCATTTCCGCACGGCCTCGGCCGCTGCTTCGTCTAATGTTGTATAACCGGTAGAACGGGCAATGCTAATTTCGCCGGGCCGGCCATTAGCCAGAATATGAATTCGTAAGAGCACCGTGCCTTCTTGCCCGGCCTTCCTGGCGGCTGGCGGATAATAAGGGTCGACTTTGCTCAGGATACCCGGGGCGGCAATGCCGCCAGGTGATCCCTGTGTACCCGCGCTGCCGGATCCCGTGCCTGGACTTGAGCCGGTATTCGCAGCGGCTTGCGGCTGTCCTGCGGCTGGCACTGCCGGGCGCTCTACCTCAGGCACGGATAATTCGTTGGTAGTAACAACCGGTTTTGCTTCCGCTTTAACTGGCACTGGCTCGGCCGGCACTGGTTCAGGTGGCACCGGCTGGGGGGGAGGCGGTGTTTCTGTCGGGGCCGGCGGTCCCGGGTCGATATTTGCCCGGTCACCGGGATCAGTTACCAGATCCATTTCCATGACAATTTCTTCAGGTATAGCTGCCAAGGTTGTCAGGCTGGCTACCATGTAACCGGCTGCGACTATCAGAAAAATATGTAAGCAGACGGATATCGTGATGGCTTTACGCCAATAAAAAGCATAGGTCATATAGTTACCTCGCTTTCTCAACCGCTACCGATACCCGGTGGGCTCCCGCTTGTTTCAGTGCATCGAGAACGGTTACAATCTGTCCGTAGGCTACCTGCTTATCGCCACGCAAAATAAACACAGTATCAGATTTTTTGCCAATCTCCAGGTTTACACGTTTGCTCAGCAATTCCAGGGGAATTTCTTCTTGGTTAAACATAATGCTGCCATTTTCCATTACTGTGACATTGATACTGCTGGGCTTATCCTGCTGAACGGCCGCTGCCTGCGGCAGGTTAATCGGGATGGTATGCTGCTCGACCATGTATAGCGTACTCATCATGAAGAAGACCAGCAGGAAAAAAATAATGTCAATTAGCGGGATGATCATAAGCTGCGGCTGGTTTTCTACCCGGAGACTACGCAATTTCATGGGATTCTCTCCTGCTTGTTTTTTTGATCAGTACATAACTGACAATCAAGGCTGCCATTTGCTCAATGTCGGTTATCATAAGGTTGACCCGGCGGGAGAGGTAGGTGTGCAGGAGTAATGCCAGTATGGCGACGCTAAGGCCGGTCGCTGTGGCAATGAGCGCCTCGCCAACACCGCCGGTAATGGCCATTGGTTGACCAGACTGCACATTGAATATACTAAACGAATTGATCATGCCGATAACAGTGCCTAATAACCCGAGTAAAGGCGCGATCGTAACGATCATGCTCAGGTCATCAAGGCGCTCGCGGAGGCGGGCTGCACCCAGCGCAGCCGCGCTTTCCAGGGCATTTTCAATCTGACTGCCCCGCTGGCAGGCCTGGAGACCGGCCAAGGCGACAGCGGCCAGAAAATTGGGGCTTGATTGTTCACAGACCTGGACAGCCTCGTTAAATTTTTGCTTTTCCAGCAATGGCAGCAGCTGCTGCTGGAAATCCTGCGACTGGGCGGACCGGCTGCGGTAATAGAGAAAACGTTCGACAAAAATGGTAACGGTAAACAACGAGCAGACAAGCAATACATACATGACTGGCCCGCCTTTGTGAAATAAATCAATAGTTTGTGTTATAAGTTCCATAATTCTCTCCTTTATATGTAATCATTTAATAACCATCTTTACTCTTGCCTGGATATACTGGATGGCACCAGTCAGCATATCTGAGTTAAAGAGTTGCCCCCTTTTTATAATAGCAGAAATTGATAATCATTTTCAATATAAGAACGCAATTATTTTTCAAAAATAGACAGCAGTCCTACATTGCCAACAAAGCCGGCAAATAACTTCAGCCTATGCCGGCTGTTTATTAGCAACTGGATGGGCTGGACCATTGTCAGAATAGCGGCAGTGTACCGGTGGCGTGCAGTAAGCGGACTTGGTTTTTATAATAGTCATAACGGGCGTTGAGGTGATTGGTTTTGGCTGTTATTAAGTCCGCATGCGCGCCCAGGACTGTTGCCATATCGGCTTGTCCGGTCCGGTAGCCCTCAGCAGCTGCGGCATAGGCTGCCTCCGCTCTGTTTACCGGCTGTTCTGCGGCCGCCAGTAACTGGCCTGACTGTTGCCAGCTTTCAAAAGCTTTTGCTGTTTCCAGCTTTATAACTTCCATTTTTTGCTGAATTCGTTCGGCCGCAATAGCGGCATTTAGATCAGACTGGCGGGCTTTCAATCTTGTTTGGCCACCGTCAAACAAATCACCGGTTACATACAGACTGGAGTACCAGTATTGCTCCGGCAGCCCCAGGTCGTACATGACGAAATAGAGATAAACAGTAGGCCGGGCTTCTTTGGCGGCTATCTTCGTCCCTAAGGTGGCAACCTGAAGACTGCGTCGGGCCTGGGCCAGGTCCTGGCGATGCTTCAGGGCCTGGTCGATTGCCTCATGCAGCGTAGCCGGCACCGGTTGCGCCGGTGTTTCGGTCAGGATCAGCTTCTGATCAGGCGGCAGGTGCAGTAATTGGCTGAGCTTGTCAAAAGCCTGTCGCTCTTCTTGTTGGCGCAGCAGTGTGTCATATTGCCGGAAATGGGCCAGGTCAGTTTCGGTTTGGACTGTTGCGCCGGCGCCAGACCGACGCCGGGCCTCGTCAAGATAATATGTAAGCTGGTGGACCGCCTGCTCAGTCAGAATTTTGCGTTCTTGCGCTGCCAGGGCATCATAATAATCGAGAAATACGTTTATTGCCACTTGCTGCTTGGCGTAATCCAGGTAGTCGGTTGAACTGAAAAGTGCGGTTTGGGACTGGGTCACGCGGTCCCTGGTCTGGCCGCCGTCGTATAAGGGAAGCCTGAGGGTTATGTAATTGCCGTATTCCGGTTTAGGTTTTTCGGCTACCTGGGTTTGGGTATGTGTCATACTTATGGTAGGCAGGTAACGGGCCTTATTCTTTTTTAGCTCCAAATCCGCTTTGCTTGTCTCCAACTCGGCAATCCTGATGTCGTGGCTGCTTGTTATCGCCAACCGGATGCTGTCCGGCAGTGTGAGTATAACCGGCGTGGCATAGCTCTGAAGCGGTAGGCTGCAGCAAAGCAGAACAAAGCCGGTCCGGAGGATTGTCTGCCTTATATTAATCGTCCTCGCCCCCTGTGCTGGTCCATTAGCCTGATAATAGGACCGGTGGTGGAATTTTACAGAAATTCTGCTGATAAATGTAATCATTATCAATACACCTGATTATTATAACAATTGGCGCTAGGGCGGTCAACTCTCACCGCGCCGGCCTGACGCAGGTGGCAAAGCGGGTAGCCTATGCCCCAGCGGGCAATATGGTTGACTTGTCAAAAGGCAAATGGCAATAGTGCCTGTTAAACAGGAGCAAACTTATGTTGCTTTGGAGTATTAGCCATGGCAATAAGCTCGCTAAACTTGATAGTAGCCAAAACAAATTAACTCGCTGTCTTGAAGGTGTGCTGCTGTTGGCCGGCGGCAGAACTGCCATAATTTGCTTTATATAAATAAGAATAGTTCTCATGTGCAGGAATTTGCATCCTTTTGCCGAAACCAATAAATAAAAGTCAAGAGAGGGTGGTTGCATGAAATATATTCAAAAAGTACAATGGTTTATTGCAGTCCTGTTGTTTGCGATCATGGGTCTGGGGGTGGCCGGTCCGGCTATGGCTCAGGCGAAAGAGCCTGTGACACCTCCCAAAATTATCACATTAGCGCCTGTTGGCCTCACGCCGGAATTGCGGGAGAAATACTCGGAGCAAACCATTCTGGTAAGAATTAAGGCAACAATCACCGAGACCGGAACGCTGGACAATAATATCCAGGTCATAACAAGCTCCGGCGATGCGGCCTTCGATCAGGCAGTTATTGATTCCATTCAGCAATCGGTGTTTACACCGGCTTACACGAGCGATCAGCAGGCGATAGCCAGCTCCATTGTGCTGCCGCTCAATGTCAAAGTGGAGAAATATCTGCCGGAAGAAGAGGCTGTCAACCAGCCCGGCAATGAACAGGCCCCCAATCAATAAAAAATCCTAGCCAGGCAGGGAATTTCAGGCCGATGATTAATAGCTGCCAAAAAGCACAGATTATATATCCTGTGTTTTTTGGCAGCTTATTTTAATTTAAGTATTTTATAGCTACCGCATACTGAAGCTCCGGATTGATAATACAACTTATATAACAGCGGCAGCCTAGCGCAATTACGGCGTCAACCGGTTGCCGGTTGTGGTCTTTGGCCGCGCCTACCAGCGGCAGGAGGCGGTAAGCCGCACTGTCCGGCCGGGATGAAGATTATCGTAGTAGTAGCTCCGATAGGAGCTTACGACATACTGCTTGTCAAACAGATTCTGTACATTGAGTTGATAACGCCATTTGTCCGCATCATAGCGCACCATGGCGTCGGCCACAAGCACATCCGGCTGCTTATATGCGTTGGAGCTGTCATAACGGGAGCCGATATAGCGTACGCCGCCGCCGAAACTCCAGCCGCCCGCCTGCTTATCCGGCCTGGTGTTATCCAGCCACAGCGAGGCGCTGTGGCGGGGAACGCCGGCCTCACGCAGCCCGATCCGGACCGGATTATTGTCCTTAGTGACTTTTTTGTCCAGCAAGGTATAGGCAGCGGTCAGATTAAGGCCTTGGGCCATCTGCATATTCGCTTCCAGTTCCAGGCCCCGGGCCTGTTCTTCGCCGGTCTGCACGCTGTAATTCCCGCCCAAAGTCTGATTTAGGGGATCGCTTGTCAATACATTTTGTTTGCGCAAATCAAACACGGCGGCGCTAAAACGGGCATTGGCATCCTTAGGCCGGTACTGGACGCCCAGCTCAACCTGGCGGCCGGTCGTCGGGTCGAAGCGGTTGCCGTAACGGTCGACACCGGACTGGCCTTCAAAGGACTCATCATAGCTGAAATAAGGCATCAGGCCGCGCCCCGCGTCATAGATCACACCCAGCCGCCCGGTAAATGCATTCTGGTCAATGACGGTACGGGCTTCGGACAGACGGTTCAGGGTATCACTGTCATAACGGTCATACCGTCCGCCAACAATCGCCGTCCACCGCTGGCCGAATTTCATCTGGTCCTGCGCATAAAAGCCGGTCTGTCTGGTTGTGGTGTCGGCAATATAAGTATAAGGCAGACCGGCAACGTCAACAGTTTGCCCGTAGTTCGGGTTATTCAGATCCAGCGGCGAGGCCTGACCGCCGTATTTTTCGGAATATTTCAAGGTGCTTCGCTGATAGTCAACCCCCAGCAGCACGGTATGCGCAACCGCCCCCCCGGACCAGATCGCCTGGAGATGCGTGTCAAGGGCATCTCCGGTCAGGTCACTGAGGATATAGCGCGCAAGCCGGCTGATAATGCCGTTGACGGGAGCGTCGTAGGTCATATAGCGGTAATTGACCCCGAGGTCTGAATGCCGGTAGCTTTGCCTGACCGCCCAGGTAGCGTTAATTTGGTGCTCCAGCACATAACCGATCTGGGTATTCTCCCGGTCAAAACCGTCATAGCCCGGTTCGCCGGCCAATAAGCGGTCAGAGTAGCCATAAAAGTTGTGACCCGGAAAATAACGGACAGGACCGTGGGCGTCACCGTCACTGTTTTCTTTCTGGAAATGGGTCAATATCGTCAGGCTGGTATGATCATCAGGCTGCCACGTAAGGGCAGGCGCAATAAAATGCCGGGATTCACTGCTGTAGTCATGATATAAATCCTTGTTATAATTGCGGGCGGTCAGCCGGAATAGCAACTTGCCGTCAGCCGTCGCCGGGCCGCCTACATCCAGTGCGGCGCTGCGTTCACGGTTGCTGCCTGTTTGCAGCTCGATTTCGTGGAACGGTTCCGCCGTCGGCCGCTTGCTCACCTGATTGATCAGGCCGCCTGGGCTGCCGGCGCCGTAAAGAATGCCCGCCGGTCCCCGCAGCACCTCAATCCGATCAAAGCTGTAGAGATCGGTATTGGGAAAGGACCAGCCCCCGGTATAGCCGCGCAGCCCATCGGTATAGGTAAGACCCGCGCCAACGCTGAACCCCCGGATGTGAGCCCGTAAATAATACTTGTTTTCCAGGTTGGCTACGCCGGCGGTGTAGGCCAGCGCGTCAACCAGGCTGTTGGCGCCCCGGGCCTGCAACTGCTCCTGGGTAACGACGCTGATGGAGCGGGCGCTTTCCGCCAGCGGCGTGTCCGTTTTCGTGCCGGCGCGGCTGCGTTTGGCAACATAGCCCCGGTCCTCACTTAGCCTGCCGGCGGTTACCTCCACCCCTGCCAGACTGAATACCTCCGGGCTTGCTGTCCCCTCAGCCTGGCTAGAAGCCTGTTCTTCCACCGTCTGGTCGCCGGCGATCTGCTCAGCGGCATAACCTGTTGCCGGCAGCGGCCAGAACAGGCTTCCGCCTACCATCGCATACAACAGGCTGTATTTCATACGCGCTATGATATGTTTCATAAATCAGCAATCAACCCCTCACACCATGTTCCCGTATTCTTTTGTCAAGCTAAAAAGACAAAATGATATTGAAAATCATTATCGATGTTAATTATAAAAAATTTATGGCTCCTTGTTTCTGGTTGCCACAACCGCCTCCTTATATCAATTTAGGTACCTTGGAGCCCATTATAACAAGGCCATTTTTTGCCTGTCAATGATTGTCCGCTTGACGCTGCCTGAACCTGCCTTCCCTGGGCTGAGCGGGCTCGCGGCGAGTCTGTACGGTCTTTGCGCGCTGCTGTAAAGGCCGGGAGGATGAAATTCAGGAGCCTTTTTATCCCCGGTTGGATTTGCTGATTTATGCCCGGGAAATTGTCATTGCTGGTGATAACTGTTATCATATAAACAAGCAGTCATCATATAAGAAAGGTTGACGCGTATGCATACAGAGCCTGACCTGTTAAGCGCTGCAAGTCTGGCATTGCAACTGGGCTATCAAAGCACTCTGGATAAGGAAGGCGTGAAATACCTGCGGCCGGCTGACAAAGAGAACAGCTGGCTTAAGGAAGTCTGCCCGGCTCCGGGGCTGTTTGTCACCAGGGCCTATTTCAAGCCTCATGAATCTTTTACCAAAATATATGCGCCCCCCTGCAGCTGCCTCTGGCTTTGCTCCTTTGACTCCGGGAAACTGTCAATACTTGAAAAGGGAAAAAAAGGCCGGCTGTTGCAGCCCGGCATTCATCTGCTTGTCCAGCACGGGCAGCCTGTCAAAATGACTTTTTCCGCTCCTGACCGGATTGTTTATACCAGCATTACGGTCGCCGGGGCTTTTCTCGCCGGGGCTTTAAAGAGCCGGCCTTTTACTATAGCCAATGCCCTGGCGTTGCACAGCGAGCAGTATAATACCCCCCTGCTTGCACTGGTCTTTGACCAGCTAAAGCACTCTATTATAAATGGCGGTCTGGATTTAGTCTATTACCAAAGTAAAGTGCTTGAGATAATAACCCTCATCCAGCGCAACGTTACGTATCCGGGGCACTGGCAAAGGTACTTGAAGAGCAGCCGCAAAAGCCACCTCACTTACCAAAACCGCAAATTCATTCAACAAGTGCAAGCCGAAATTGACAAAGATATACTCCGCTCGCCCAAGACCAGCCAACTGGCGCAGTTTGCCGGCATGAGCGTTTCTAAACTCAACCGTTGCTTTAAAGCCTGGACAGGCATGACCATTGCCGATTATATTCGCCGGCAGAAAATGAATTATGCCCTGCGCCTCTTATGGGATGATGCCAAGAACATCAAAAATATCGCCAATGCACTAGGCTACCGGAATGCCAGTAAGTTTGCCGCCGCATTTAAGAAGGTGCATGGTTTTTCCCCCCAGCATATCCGCAGGTCCTTTGGCTTTTAATTCTAATACCGACTTAGCAAAAAGATTTCCATTCCTTGCCTGGACGGGTAAATGCAAATTGACAGGACTTCACTCGTTGAAAAAAGCGTCTGCAGGCCAAAGCATGGCAGACGCTTTTTTTTCCCTGGCATTGATCTTTTCTTCCCATGCCGGTAGCCCCAGCCGCCGGCTGCGATGTTGTTTTTGCACAGGCTGCCCCTAAAGGATGAAAGACGGCCGTATAATCCCAAATGATATATTTCTGCTCCTTTCTATCACGCGACAGGCCTATTTTAGCACCGTTTACCTGCTGACAGGCCTGACATTCTCAGCGATGTGCCGGTGCAGGCAACAAATCGTTTACGGTAGCTCAGGTTCTTGACGGATAAAATTCGGGATTGTTATACTAGTAAAAGTCAATTGGGCTCTGAACGCCCCCAGGACTGGAAATTAAGCGGCAGGAAAAATTTTTAAGCATCTATGTGATAATGATTATTATTTTTATTTAAACAAGCGGCAAAGTCAGGCAGTATTGTCAGCTTAATACCCGGGACTACCGGATAGCTGCCCGTTACTACCGGGCAGGGGGGAGCTTTTACAACTATGAAATACTGGTATAAAATTCACAAATGGACAAGTCTGATCTGCGCTATTTTTCTTTTCATTATGTGCTTCAGCGCTTTGCCGTTGATTTTTGGCCGGGAGATCGCCGCCTTTAACCAGGTCAGTAATCCGGCAAATTCAGTTGTGGCCACGGCGGCCGCAGCCGACCTGTCTGTAAGCAGGCTGGCGGAAACGGCTGTGGCCCGTTATCCCGGTTACGATCTGCGGGCCATTTACCTGGATCATGTTAACCAGACCATCGGCTTTTCCCTGCAGGGGGCCGGCAAAGGCTATCAGTATACTCGCCTGGACCTGAATACAGGCCAATTTGTTGAGCGCGCCAATCAACAAGTTAAGTATGAGTTTATTCAACAATTTATTAATTTTATGTACAGGATGCATGTGGATATGTATCTTGGATCGTTCGGCAGGCAGTTGCTCGGCTTTATGTGCGGGTTAAGTGTGGTTGCCCTGATTTCGGGCCTGTGGCTGTATGCCCCGTTTATGAAAACAGTATCATTTGGCTCCCTGCGGGCCACCAGCCGGCGGGGTTACTGGGTGGACTGGCATAAACTGCTGGGCATTGTCACGCTTTCCTGGACGGTATTATTAAGTATAAGCGGTTTTATATTTGTTTTTGCCGGTCCGGCTCACAATGCCTGGAATGAACATAGCCGCAGGGAGTTTCTGCAGGCATATGAGGGTAAACCTTCTCCTGCACAGCGCATTTCCCTTGATTCTGCGCTGGCAGTTGCCAAAACAGCCTTGCCTGACCGGCGGATAACAGGCCTGGAACTGCCGCAGGCAGGCGGAAAGATGCCCTGGCATTATACAGTCCGGACCCAGGGAGATGGTTTTGGCGCCTATTTGAATCAGTCTGTCTGGGTCGATGCAGCGACCGGTGAGATTACCGCCATTCCTGAGCAGCCCTGGTACCTGCAGGCATTTTCAATGGCCAGTCCGGTTCATTTCAGTAATCATGACACCTTGCCGCTGAAAATGTTATGGTTTGTTACCGATTTCTTGACCTGCATTATGATTATTACCGGCATTTATGCCTGGGTTGTTAAATTCAGCCCCAATACAAGCAAGGCAGCGGCCAATCGACAGCCGGTTATTAGGCCAATCCGGCCGGTACGGCAGTCATTATGGCAAATCTGGCGGTTACCGGCCGCTATCATCCTGCTTACCTTATTTGGCCTGATCGCACCACTGGCAGGCTCGGAATGGAATAATGTATCCGCGCTGGCCCTGGCGATCCCGCTTATACTGACAGTATATTACTGGTGGCGCAGGTAGTCCGTATATAGTCTACTGCAGTTTCCCGTGAGATCACTTGGCCGGGAGCCTTAATCCTGTATTGATTGCGCCCCCATCCCGGATGCTGGTGAACATAACATTGAATAAAAATAAAAGAATCATTACCGTCTTACAATTAAGACGGTAATGGTTCTTTTATTTTTAACTACCAGGAACCGCCTGGCATCAGACGTATCCTAACTGTCCGAGACAGAAACCGGTAAATTATTTGCTTAATTGACATTGATTTTCATTATCATATATAATTATTTTTAATTCAACTATAAAAAAATTAATAAACCGGGTAGCTATGATCTACTATATGTCGGTTAATTTCCATTTTATAAAAGTATCCGATTTCGAATAGAAAAATGACAGTATTTCTCACAATCTGGCATTAATAAGGGAGCGTGGGTTGACAATTTTATGTTGGTAGAAAATAAGCTGACAGAAAATCAGTTGGCGGAAGTAAAAAAATTCTCTTTGCTGCGGGGGCTTTGGAAAGTTGGCAATGGCTACTGGCGATCAAAAGAAAAAAAGTATGCCGGGTTATTATTGCTGGCAATTATTAGTCTGACCGCTGTTGATGTTTATTTGCAGGTATGGCTCAACAAGTGGCGCAATATTTTTTTCAATACCCTGCAGGACCGGGATTTAGCGGCATTTTTTGATTCTATTATTCTTTGGCTTATTCTAACTGTATCCGCTTTAGCGGTGACTGTTTATCAGCGTTATTTGCATCAAATCCTGGAGCTTAAATGGCGCACCTGGCTGACAGACCGGTTTATACAGGAATATCTGTATTCTAACAGATACTATTATATGCATATAAGGGACAACAGTATCGATAATCCTGACCAGCGCATGAGTGAAGATGTAAAACTGTTCATTGAATCGCTTTTAAAAATTTTTATATGGTTTTTATACACATTGGGTATTTTATGCAGTTTTATGATCATTCTTTGGCAATTGTCCGGGTCTTTTTCTTTGTCCTGGCAAGAATGGACTATTATTATCCCCGGTGATATGGTTTGGATTGCGCTTGGCTATGCGATTATGGTCAATGTAATTGTGGCCAAAATTGGACAGCCCTTGGTGCACCTTAATTTTCAACAGCAGTGTTTTGAGGCTAATTTTCGCTTTGGATTAATACGTTTGCGGGAATATGCGGAGGCCATTGCCTTATATACAGGCGAGCAGCAGGAGCGATATTTGCTGAAAGGCTCTTTTAAAAAGGTCTATGATAATCTATATAAATATATAAACAGGCAAAAAGTGCTGGATTGTTTAATTTTTTGTTTATACCGGGGAGCTGAACCGCTGCCTTATGTCATAACAGTGCCGCGGTTTTTCAGCGGGCAGATTCAACTCGGCGGACTGATGCAGATCGCTGCGGCCTTTGACAGGGTGCAAAAGTCGCTGACATTTTTTGTCGGTTGGTATAAAGAGCTGGCAAAGTTGGAAGCAATCGTCAAAAGGCTGGCAAATTTTATGGATATGATGGAACAGATGCGGCTGGTTGGGGAAAATTCGGCAATCCGGGTTATTGCTTCGCCGGAGATGGCTTTATCGGTCGAGAGTCTAAATGTCCGGCTGCCAAATGGCCAGTTGTTGATACACGATTTTGCCATGCAGCTGCAAGCCGGGGATTCTTTGCTGATTACCGGACCATCAGGCTGCGGTAAAAGTATGCTGATCAAAGCGATAGCCGGTATCTGGCCTTTTGGTGAGGGTTGTACCCGGATACCACATAACCAGCAGTGCTTGTTTTTGCCGCAAAAGCCATATCTGCCGGAAGGAACTTTACGGGAGGTCCTGCTTTATCCGCAGGCAGGCCTGCGTCCGGACGAAGAAATCGTAGCCGTTCTGAAGAAATGTAGTTTAAATGGACTGGTGGGACGCCTGGACGACCGGGAAAATTGGTCCCATATCCTTTCTACGGGCGAACAGCAGCGGATTGCTTTTGCCCGCGCTATTTTGCAGCAACCGCAGTGGCTGTTTTTGGATGAGGCCACTTCCGGACTGGATGAGGCAACCGAAAAAAGATTGTATAAAATGCTCCGCAATGAGCTTAAGACAACCGGGATTGTCAGTGTCGCCATCGCAGCAGCCTTTTTCCCTATCATGATAAGATACTGGCCATTAAAGAGAAAGGCCGCTGGGCGTTAGTAGCATGACTGCCGGATATCTTGTAAAATATATTCAGTACATATTTTTACGGTTATCAATCAACTTAGCTATACCAATTTAGCGTTGGAGGAACAATGAACGGAAAAAAGCTTACATTTGCAGTTGTGCCGGTTTTACTGGGGATATGCCGGTTAAAGCCCGGCCAGCCTATTCCCCCGTGGGCTCAACAGGGAGAGTTCTTTTCAATTACCAAGACATCTGAGGAAATATCAATTATTTGTCCGGAGAAGGCAATACCTGCAGAAGACGTTTTGTGTGAGCGCGGCTGGCGGGCGCTGAAAATAACCGGGATACTGGACTTCAGCTTAGTTGGCATACTGTCGGCAATCTCCACCGCCCTTGCCCAGGCAGGTATCAGCATTTTTGCTGTTTCCACCTACAACACAGATTATATTCTGATAAAAGCGAGAGAGCTTGAGGCGGCATTACAAACACTTGGCAATGACGGGCATGAAGTAGAATTTGAACGCGAGGCTTAATGTACCTGCTGCTCGCCTGCAGGCGGATTG